>NZ_CP108215.1:5342304-10684609 GCF_045160825.1 Streptomyces sp. NBC_00104
CCGCCTCGTACGAGACGAGGCCCTCGATCTCGCCGGCCGCCGAGCGGTACACCGCGTAGAACGGGTCGGTCCAGGGGGTGTGGGTCCGCAGGTCGCCCGTGTTGACCCGCCACCAGCGCTCGTCGCGGCTCACCGCGCCGGGCTGGGCACGGCGGAGCCGGTCGTGGAGGGCGGGGCCGAGGGCGCGTACGGCCGCGCCGTCGACGAGGTCGACCCGGCCGCCGTCCGCCGGGCCGGACCAGCGGGGGTCCAGACCGGTGCGGGGTACGTCGACGGTCCACTCGGTGGTCCAGGTGGCGGGGCCGAAGCCGTAGCGGCCGTAGATGGGGTACTCGGCGGCGATCAGGGTGGCGACGACGTCGCCCCGGTCCTTCGCGGCCGTGAGGTCGTGGGCCATCATCCGGCTCAGCAGGCCTCGGCGGCGATGGGTGGGGCTGACCGTGACGTTCGAGATGGCGTCGGCGGGGACGGTCCGGCCGCCGACCACGGTCAGCTCCTGCGGGAAGGAGCGGAAGGTCGCGACGACCTGCGTGGTGTCGGCGGGGGTGAGGGGAGTGCGGGAGCGGGACGCGTCGAACGCCCCGAGGGTGCGGGGTGGGTCGATGTGGGCCGAGCGGTCCTTGAGCTCCTGCTCGGAGAGGGATTCCGGGGCGCGGAGGAAGCCGGTGTTCAGGGCGTTCAGCCAGGCCGGGATCTCGTCCTCGGTGACGGGGCGCACGGCTATGTCGTGGGAGGAGCTCATGGGGCCACGCTAGGGGGGCGCTCCGCGGTGTGTCTCGGGGTTTTCCTCGCCCCCGCCGCCCTTACCCGTCCCTCCCCCCAGGGGCTGCGCCCCTTCGACCCCCAGGCGCGGGTCCGGTGGGGGCTGGTCGCGCAGTTCCCCGCGCCCCTGGAGGACGGCCCTTCGGGCCTGTCCTCCAGGGTGCGTGTCCGCCGGTCACATGAGCAGGTCATCCACCTGGGCCTCGCCCTCGCGGTAGCGGCGGCCGATTTCGGCGCTGCAGTCGTCCGCGGTGCGCTGGAGGTGCTGGCGGCGGCCGGAGATCTGTCGCTCGTGGTGGACGAGGCGGGCGAGGCCGGCGGTGAGTTCGTCGTCGGTGCGTGCCTCCAGGTCGGAGAGCCCGACCTCGTCGAGCATCTCGGCGGCGAGCCGGCGGAACTCCTCGCCGTACGGCGTCCCCACGGTGACGTGGCGGGCCGAGGAACGGTGCCGGGCCGGGGCGTCCGTGAGGATCGCCGAAAGACGGTCGACCAGCGCCGAGGGCTCTCCCGGGGCCCCGTCCGCCGCGCCGCCCCGGCGGGCGAGTTCGGCACGCAGGATGTCGATACGGCCCTGGAGCAGCCGCCGCAGATAGCTGAGGTCCGCCTCGTCCCGCTGGGCGTCCCGGCGCAGGGTGCGCAGTTCGGGCAGCCGCAGCCGGGGCAGGTCGCGCTCGGCCGGGTCAGGCGGCGGCAGTGGGTCGCTGTCCGTGCGCTGGACCGGTGGCCGGCGGACGCCGGGGCCGGGCCCCGGACTTGTACGGTCAAATGTCGCAGTGCCCGGGGGCTGCCCGGTACTCGATGTGCTCATGCGCCTCAACCGTCCCCTCGACCGGTGTGTGTGAGCATCGTGCCACTCTCGGTGGCCACCAGGTGACCGAGTCCCCGCGATCCACCCCGAATGGTCGGTAATGGATCAATGAGAAAGACCGGGCAAAGCACTCTTCAAACCCCCGTGATCACAAACCCCCCGTAAGGGGGACCCCCTCGCGCACGTCCGATGGACGTCGGCGGCATGATGGTCGGCATGCGTGCGGTGGTGCAGAGGGTCGACGGCGCGAGCGTCGTCGTGGACGGTGAGACGGTCGGGCAGATCGAGGGCGAGGGGCTGTGCGTCCTCGTGGGGGTGACCCACGAGGACACCAAGGAGAAGGCGGCGCAGCTGGCGCGCAAGCTGTGGTCGGTACGGATGCTGCACGACGAGAGGTCGTGCAGCGATGTGGACGCGCCGTTGCTGGTGATCAGCCAGTTCACGCTGTACGGCGACGCGCGGAAGGGGCGGCGGCCCACCTGGAACGCGGCGGCCCCCGGGGAGGTCGCCGAGCCGCTGGTGGAGGAGGTCGTCGCGCAGCTGCGCTCGCTGGGGGCGACGGTGGCCACGGGGCGGTTCGGGGCGTCCATGCGGGTGTCGCTGACGAACGACGGGCCGTTCACGGTGCTGCTGGAGATGTAGGCGGAGGCCGCCGCTCCGGGACCGGAGGCCGCCACTCCGGGACGCCCCCGCGCCCCGGGAAGCCCTGCCTACGGCTCGACCACGGTCTCCTGGGCCGCCGCGGTGGTGTCGGCCAGGAGCCTGGCGTCCACCGGGACGTTCCGCTTGATCAGGGCCAGCGCCACCGGGCCCAGTTCGTGGTGGCGTACGGACGTCGTGATGAAGCCGAGCTTGCGGCCGTCGGGGCCGTCGTCGGCGAGGCGGAGCTCCGCGCCGCGCGGCGGGAGATGGACCTCGCTGCCGTCGAGGTGGAGGAAGACGAGGCGGCGCGGGGGCTTGCCGAGGTTCTGGACCCGGGCGACCGTCTCCTGGCCCCGGTAGCAGCCCTTCTGCAGGTGGACGGCCGTACCGATCCAGCCCAGCTCGTGCGGGATGGTGCGGTGGTCGGTCTCGAAACCGAGCCGGGGGCGGTGGTGCTCGACCCGCAGCGCCTCGTACGCGAGCAGGCCCACCGCGGGGCCCGCCTTCTCCGCGTACGACTCCAGGTCCGTCCGCGGAAGGAACAGATCACGGCCGTACGGCGTCTCCCGCACGACCGTCCCCTCCGGGATGTCGGCGATCGAACCGGCCGGGAGGTGGACGACCGCGACGTCGCCCGTCCGGTCGGCCACCTCGACCCGGTAGAAGAACTTCATCGACTCCAGGTACGCGAGCAGCGCCTCCTGGGTGCCGGGCTCGACGTGGGCCCATACGGTCGTGCCGTCGTCGACCAGGTACAGCGCGTGCTCGATGTGGCCGTTGGCGGAGAGGATCAGCGCCTCGGTGGCCTCGCCGGTGGGGAGTTCGCTGACGTGCTGGGTGAGCAGCAGGTGCAGCCAGCTGAGCCGGTCCTCGCCGGAGACGGCGAGGACGCCCCGGTGGGAGAGGTCGACGAAGCCGGTGCCGTCGGCGAGGGCGCGCTGCTCGCGGAACAGGTCGCCGTAGTGGGCGGCGACATCCTCGTCCACGCCCTCGGCGGCGACGGCTCCGGGCAGGGACAGCAGAGGACTCTTCATACGCCTAAGCCTACGACTCGGTAGTTGAACTCTTGGCAGTCGAGCTCTTGGTGGGAGAGCTCTCGGTTGTGGAGTACTTGCGGGAGCAGTCCTCGCAGCGGCCGAAGATCGCGAAGTGCTTCATGTCCGTGTCGAAGCCGAACGTCTCGCGCAGCTTGGCCGTGAAGTCCGCCGCCACCGACACATCCGCCTCGATCACGTTCGTGCAGTCGCGGCAGACGAGATGGATGTGGTGGTGCCGGTCGGCCAGGTGGTACGTCGGCGCCCCGTGCCCCAGATGGGCGTGGCTGACCAGCCCGAGCTCCTCCAGGAGCTCCAGGGTCCGGTAGACCGTGGAAATGTTGACCCCCGACGCCGTCTTCCTCACTTCCACGAGGATGTCGTCGGGGGTCGCGTGCTCAAGGGTGTCCACGGCTTCGAGCACGAGTTGCCGCTGCGGCGTCAGCCGGTAGCCGCGCTGCCTGAGGTCACTCTTCCAGTCGGTGCTCACCACACCACGAGTCTAGGACCACTTCGGGTGGACCCACTCGGTGTGGGCCTACTTGAAGAAGGCGATGCCGTCGTCCGGCATGTCGTCGGGGAGGGCCTTGGCCCAGCGCTCGACGTCCTCGGGGGTGACGACCTTCTTCAGGTGCGCGGACATGTAGGGGCGCAGCTCGACGTCGGGGGTCGACTTCTCGCCGACCCACATCAGGTCGCTGTGCACATAGCCGTACAGCCGCTTGCCGCCGCTGTAGGGACCGGAGGCCGCCGTCCGCGCGACCGCGTCCGTGACCAGGTCGATCTGCGGCTTCTGCTTGGCCAGCTCGCCGTACCAGACCTCGACGACGCCGTCGTGACGGGTCATGACGATCTCGACCTTGCGGTCGGCGTCCACACGCCAGAAGCCGGACTCGGTCTCCAGCGGGCGGACCTTGTTGCCGTCGTTGTCGAGCACCCAGGTGTGGGAGCGGTACTCCAGGAAGTCCCGGCCGTCGTGGGAGAAGGTGACCTCCTGGCCGAAGTTGCATTTCTCCGAGCCGGGGAAGTCATGGACACCCGCGCCCGCCCAGTCGCCGAGCAGGAAGGCGAGGGGGACGAGGTCCTTGTGCAGGTCGGACGGGATCTCGATCATGAGTGGCGGTTCCTGGAGTCGTTGACGTGGGTCAGCGCTGGCCCTGGTACAGCTTCTTCACGGCCAGGCCGGTGAAGGCGAGAACGCCGACGCAGACCAGGACCAGCAGTGCTTCGAAGAAGATCTCCACGGGGTGCTCCTCGGATGAGCGGAGGTTCGGTACTACACAAGGCCGGGCCCCAGCTTACGTGCTGGGGCCCGGGGCGGTTCGCCGGGTTCCGCGTTCTGCTCAGTCGAGGAGCTGGCTCTGAAGGACGACCGTCTGCTGGAAGGGGATCGCCTCGGTGGCGCCCTTCCTGGACTGGACGACGACGGCGAGGGTGTCGGCGGCGGAGAGATACGCCTGCCGCACCTGTTCCTCACCGTACGGCTTGCTCTCGACGTACGCGGCGCGCTCGATGTCGAGCAGTTCGGAGCGTACGGGGAAGTCCTCGTCCCGGGAGACGGTTCCGTCGATGCCACGCAGGTCGTAGCGCGGGCTGCCGTACCCGGTCAGCTCTACCGAGAACACCGCGTCCGCGACGACCGCCGTGTTGAACTGCAGCAGGTAGATACGGGTGCGGGTGCCGTCTGGCGTGGTCCAGCCACGGGCGGCGATGTGCCGTAGGCCGTAGTCGGTGAACACCTGGTCGAGCTCGTCCACGGCGTCGTCCTCCGGCGCGAACTCCGCGAGGAAGTCCTTCGTCGGCAGCCAGCCGTCCGCGCCGCCCAGCACGGTGTCCGGCTTCGCGCCCTTCGGCGCCGGCAGGACGAGGTCCCGCAGGTCGACGTGGTGGGTCCCCGCCTTGTTCGTCTCCGCGAACGGGCCCGGGCTGCCCGACGGCAACACCGGCTTCGTCAGCGTCGGGTACTCCCACCGCCCGTCCGACTCCGTCGCCAGGCCCGGCACGTCCGTCCGTTCCATGCCGATGACCCCGGTCACGGCCGCCGTCCCGACCGCCGCGAACACGACGACGGCGGCGGTCCAGCGCAGGACGGCCCGCAGGGCGCGGCGGTCCTTCTTGACCGGGGATGCGGTGGGGAGGGGCGAGGGCGGGAGCAGCGGAGGTTCGGGGACGGAGAACGCGGAGGCCGGTGGTACGGCGTCCGACGGCTGGGGGGTCGGCTGCTTCTGGACGGAGGCGGCCGTGTCCTGCGCGTCGGCAGCGGAATGCGCTTGTACGGGTACGGCGGCCGACTGCGCGTCGGGAGCGGCCTGCTGGTCGACGGCGGCCGGCTGGTCCTGTACGGCCGTCGGCGTCTCAGCAGGGATGGCCGGGGCCTGTGCGGTTGTCTGCCGGCCGGCGGGCGGGGCCTGTCTCTGGTCCACGGTGGGGCCTTCCCCGTCCGTCGTCGTCTGCTGGTCGGTCATACCGCCTCCCCCGGTTCGTCGATGCGGTCGAGTTGCTCGCGGACGAGCCGGGCGACCGCCTTGGTGTCCATCGGCTTGACGCCGTACGCGTCGACGGTGACCAGGACGTCTCCCTGGGCGGCGATGCAGAAGACCGCGTCGAGCTTGACGTCGGCGTCCTTCGGCGGCAGGAAACAGCTCGCGTTCTTGCGGCCCTCGATCTTCGGGCCCTTGCGGAAGACGTCGAAGATCTCCAGGAAGTCCTTCTGGAACGTCGCGACGTCGTTGACCGTGCCCTTGTCCATCTGGACGAGTTCGACGCTCGCGGTGAAGGTGTCCTCCGAGGAGAGCGACTCGGCCTGCCCCAGATAGCTGCGCATCGCCATGCCCTGGATGTCCTGCCGGTCGATCTGCCGTTCCAGCTGGCGGCGCTGGGAGCGGGGGAGGTCGCGGAGGGACTCCTTGCGGAGGTCCGTGGCCTGGGCGCCGCTGAGCGCGGCGTCGGAGCCGAACTCGCCGATGTCCGGGCCTCGGGTCCAGGCGTCGTCGTAGGGGACGAGCATGGCGGCGAGGCCGGTCCGGGCGGGGGCCTTCTTCTGTTCGGCCGTGGCCTTCGGGAACTTCCAGAGGGGGGCGCCCGGGTCTCGGTCGGCGGCGTCGACCGTTCGTACGGTGTAGCCGACGGCGCCGATGGTGGTGGCGAGCAGCAGCGCGCAGGTGGCGAGGGCGGCGATACGGCCGCGTCGGCGGGGTGTCTTCCCGCCCCCGCCGCCCTCACCCGTTCCCCTCCCTGGGGGCCGCGCCTCCGGACCCCCGCGGGGGAGCTGCGGCTCGGCGGATTCGTCCGCGGGGGCGTGGGTGGTGGCTCGGCCTTCGGCCGCGTCCTCGAATGGCGGACGGCCTGAATCGGCCGGAACCTTCGGAGAAGTCTCGTTCACAGCCGCTCCATCTGGCGCTCGGCCACGTCGAGGATCTTGGACTTGGGGATGGGCTTGGTGTCGGTGAGCCAGATTTCGAGGGCGATGTCGCCACGCCAGGCGTGGGCCTCGGCGGTGTAGTAGGGCAGATACCCGGACTCGATCTCGGGCTGGTTGTGGACGAACGCCATGCCGTCGCCGGTGCCGGGGATGGGCCAGCTGTCGGTGTCGTCCTCGTCGCCGGCCCAGTAGTACCCGTTCTCGGCATTGCCGGAGGCGCCGAGGAACTCCTCCTGGTGGTACTGGACGAGGCGGATCTCCACCTGGAACGTGCTGCCGACCCGCCAGCCGGTGACGGCCGCCCGACGGAACTCCTCCTCCACGAGCGAGGTGAACGCGCCGTCCGGCTTCTTGAAGAAGCCCGCGTAGCCGGCCATGTCCACCCAGCCGTCGCCACCCGTCACGGTCCCGGACTCGGTCGCGCCCTTCGGCTTCTTCAGCAGCAGCTTGCGCAGGTCACCGTCGGTGCGCACCTTCCGGTCCTGCTCGGCCGAGAGCGGCTCGGGCCCCTTCCCCTTCGCCTGCGCGAGCACCGGCTGCGACAGCGGGGGCAGCTTGGTGGGCTCCCGGTCGGCCTGTACGAGGAAGCCGGCGCAGGTCCCGGCCACCAGCCCGAGGGCGGCCGCCCCGGCGATCAGCGCCGCCGTACGTCCACGCCGCCGCCGCGGCCGGTCGGCGGGAACAGGAGCTTCAGCCATCTCCGCCGGCGCCACGACCACCTCGGCGGCATCGGGCACTTCAGAGACTCTCGGTGCTTCCTGCACTACCGGTACTACCGGCGCTTCCGGCGCTTCCGGCGCTTCCGGCAGTTCAGGTACTTCCGCGACTTCCAAGGCGATCCCCCACAGAACGTGAAGCGCGGATTCCGTATCCGCGCACAGGAGACCCACGGCCGACGCACCGGGTTGCGCGGGCATTGATTACGATTCGGACTACCATTCGGCCATGGCGAAGAAGCTCGTGATCAAGGTGACGGCCGGGGCGGACGCCCCCGAACGCTGCTCCCAGGCCTTCACGGTGGCCGCCGTGGCCGTGGCCAGCGGGGTGGAGGTGTCCCTGTGGCTGACCGGCGAGTCCGCGTGGTTCGCGCTGCCGGGCCGGGCCGCCGAGTTCGAGCTGCCGCACGCCGCCCCGCTCCCCGACCTGCTCGACTCGATCCTGGCCGGCGGCCGCCTCACCCTGTGCACCCAGTGCGCCGCCCGCCGCGACATCACCGAGCAGGACGTCATCAAGGGCGTACGGATCGCGGGCGCGCAGGTGTTCGTGCAGGAGGCGCTGGCGGACGACACCCAGGCGCTCGTCTACTGAGACGCCCGGCTGACGTCCTTCTGGCATCCTTCTGGCGTCCGGCTACTGAGACGCCCGTCCAGCAAGGGTTCGTAGCTGCTCGCTAGGGAGTGTGCACGAGGTCGAGTTAGCTCGATCGTGTGATGGTCAGCCCGCAGGCTTGCGGTGCCCTGGGCCGTCCGGGTTAGCGTGATCGTGCGATCTGGGACGCCGGGTGCGGTGCCAGCGTGCGGGGCCCCTGCTCCACCGGAGTGATGGTTCAGGGCCTCCCCGTCGCCTCTGGCTGCATCCACAGGCCAGGTCGTGAGGAACTCCGCCCTTCCGGATCGGACCACGGACAGGATCCGTGTCGCCGCCCGGTTGTGAAAGCGGACGACCAGTGCGCCCAAGACCGTTCGGGGCGTGCCAGTGGGCGGACTCACTCCCGCTCACTGCAAAGGAACGGTCAAGGCTGTTTCCTCGGGCGCTTCTTGCCGTCCAGTTCGTCCCACCACTCGTCGGACTTCGGGTCGCCGGAGGGGTCGTCCCACCAGCGGTCGTCGGGGCCGCGCCGGTTGGCGACGACGGCGGCGAGCGGCGGGATGACCATGGCGACCACGCACATGCCGACCGCGACCTGGACCGACCAGAGGCGCACGACGCCCCAGGCCAGGACGAAGAGGGCGAGACACGTGCCCATCATGGCGAAGTACACGTGGCGCCGGCGGGCGTACATGTGTCCAGGGTAGGCCCGCTCACGGCTGAGGGCCGTACCGCGGGTCGGAACCCGGGGTACGGCCCTCAGCCGTTCGGACGAACGCCTCAGCCGTTCGCGGCGGCTGTCTCAGACGGCGATCGCGACCTCCGCCAGGCCGCCCTTCTCGGCGACGACGGTACGGTCGGCGGTGCCGCCGGGGACGAGCGCGCGGACGGTCCAGGTGCCCTCGGCCGCGTAGAAGCGGAACTGGCCCGTCGCGGAGGTCGGGACCTCCGCCGTGAACTCGCCGGTCGAGTCCAGCAGACGGACGTAACCCGTCACCGGCTCGCCGTCGCGGGTCACCTGACCCTGGATCGTGGTCTCACCGGGCTTGATCGTCGAGGCGTCCGGGCCGCCGGCCTTCGCTCCACACATGTCTTTCTCCTGAAAGGGTCTGACCGGAAGGAAGGCCGGTCGGGATGAACGGGGTGTTCGCTTACTGCTGGTGCTGCGGGTGCTACCGGTACTACGGGTGCTGCCGGCCGCCGGTCCTACTTGTTGGCGCCGAGCTCGATCGGGACGCCGACGAGGGAGCCGTACTCGGTCCAGGAGCCGTCGTAGTTCTTGACGTTCTCCACGCCGAGCAGCTCGTGCAGGACGAACCAGGTCAGCGCGGAGCGCTCACCGATACGGCAGTAGGCGATGGTGTCCTTCGCCAGGTCCACCTGCTCCTCGGCGTACAGCTCCTTGAGCTGCTCGTCCGACTTGAAGGTGCCGTCGTCGTTGGCGTTCTTCGACCACGGGATGTTGCGGGCGCTGGGCACGTGGCCCGGACGCTGCGACTGCTCCTGCGGCAGGTGGGCCGGGGCGAGCAGCTTGCCGGAGAACTCGTCGGGCGAGCGCACGTCGACCAGGTTCTGCGAGCCGATCGCGGCGACGACGTCGTCACGGAAGGCGCGGATCGCGGTGTTCTGCGGCTTGGCCTTGTACGCGGTCGCGGGGCGCGCCGGCACCTCGTCGACCAGCTCGCGGGCGTCCAGCTCCCACTTCTTGCGGCCGCCGTCGAGAAGCTTGACGTTCTCGTGGCCGTACAGCTTGAAGTACCAGTAGGCGTACGACGCGAACCAGTTGTTGTTGCCGCCGTAGAGGACGACGAGGGTGTCGTTGCCGATGCCCTTCTCCGACAGGAGCTTCTCGAAGCCCTCCTGGTCGACGAAGTCACGGCGTACCGGGTCCTGGAGGTCCTTCGTCCAGTCGATCCGGATGGCGTTCTTGATGTGGTTCTTCTCGTACGCGGTCGTGTCCTCGTCGACCTCGACGATGGCGATGTTCGGGTCGTCGAGGTTGGCCTCGACCCAGTCTGCGTCGACCAGGACGTCGCTGCGGCTCATGCTCTTTCTCCTCCGGGGCAGTTGCGGCGGGGCGTGCGAGGCGCCTGACGGCGGTCGGGCCGGGCGCGCACGGGTGTGCCCTGGCTGGGCAGGGCGACGGGGAATGCGGCAGTCGTGGCTGCCACTCAGAAAGCGCGACAGAGCATGGCGGCGACGCGGCACAGGTCTACTGCCCGCCGCTTCGTGAGATCCGCCTGTCGCTTCATGATGGTCGATCGTAGGGACGGACAGGCGGGCGTGTCACCGGCATGTCGTATTCTGAGACGCGATCGTCCGGAATGCGGGATGAGTGGGCCGACGGAGCCGCCGTGCCAGGCCCGACGGGCCGGTGTAGCCGTCATCACATCTACGGTACGGACGGCGGCGTCTCGCTTCCTGGACGCCGCCGGTTCGGTCGCCGACGTCCTACCCGGCCAGCCTGACGTTCGAACCCCGCACCGTGATCTCCACGCCGTCCGGCGCCGCCTCGACCTTGTCGAGCTTGATGCCGCCGGGGAGGTCGTCGATGGCCTGCTGGAAGTCGGTGATCGAACGGACCACGTTCTCGGCGAGATCGGCACCGCCCAGGGCGGGCAGGGAGTCGGCCTGCACCTCGACCGTGTCGCCCTTCACGCTGACGCTGCTGAGGACGGAGACGGTCTGGGGTTCGAGGGCCGGCGGGTCGATCTCGACCGCGACCTTGATCTTGCCCTTGCCGCCGTCGGAGAGGCCGACGACGCGGGCGGTGAACCCGAGGCCGACATCGGTGGGCTCGGACTTGGCGGCCTTGAGCAACTCGTCGTAGGCGATGGTCGCGGTGCCGGTGGCGCTGGCGGCCGTGGCGGAGCTGTAGTCGCTGGAGAAGGCGACGCCGCGCATGTTCGCCTTCAGATCGGCGATGCGGATGCTCTCGTCGGCCTTGCCGGTGCTCGCCTCGAAGTTCTCGATGCCGACCTCGACGTCGTCCAGTTCGCCGCCCGCGACCTGGGTGAGGAACGGGAAGCCCTTGATGGACACGTCCGGGGTGCTCGCCAGCCCCTCGCTGGTCCTCAGCTGCTCGGCCGCCTCGTCCTCGGCGAAGCCGACGGCCACGCGGTCCGCGATCACGAAGAGGCCGCCCAGGATCACGGCGACGATGACAAGTATTCGCAGTGCGCGCATGTCTCGGTGTTCCCCACGTAGTCCACTCGGCGGTCGTTCCGGCCTCAACGACCAGAGTGGCCGTTCTACGCGAGAGTAATCCGGCGGGTGTGGGTCGGGGTGGGTTCGTCAAGCCTTGTTGATCAGCTGTGACAGGGCGGGCGCGGGTTCGGCGCGGCCGTCCCCGGGGTTCCCCGCTCCCCTGGAATCAGCCCAGCGCGCGGCCCAGCAGGTACACCGCCGGGGCCGCCGCCGTCAGGGGAAGGGCGACGCCCGCGGTGAAGTGGACGAAGCGGGAGGGGTAGTCGTAGGCGGCGACGCGGTGGCCGACGAGGGCGCAGAGGGCCGCCACTGCGCCGAGGAGCGCGCCGGACGTACCCAGGTCGGTCGCACCGCCGACGGCGATGCCCGCGCCGGTGGCCGCCAGCAGGGAGACGATCACCGAGGCCGGCGTGGGCAGGGGCAGGGCGCGGGCCAGGACGGCCACCGCCACCGCGACTCCGCCCACCGTCACCGCGTCCGCCACGGCCCCCAGATAGCCGGTCGCGATGATCGACAGCGCCGACGAGGCCACCGTCGCCATCAGGCCGTACATCCGCTCGTCCGGGTCCGCGTGGCTGCGCAGCCCCAGCACGAGGCAGAGCAGCACCCAGACGCCGAGCGTGCCGAGGATCGCGGCGGGCGCGTGTTCCCGGCCGGCCGCGAACAGGGCCGCGTCCGCCGCGAGGGCGCCCGCGAAGGCCAGCACGATGCCCTGCCGGGCCGGCCACATGCCGTTCAGCCGGAACCAGCCCGCCGCGGTCACGGCCTGCAGGATCACCAGGGGTACGGCGAGGGCGTACGCGCCGATCGCCGCCGCGCCGGCCAGCAGCAGACCCAGTGCGGCCGTGATCAGCGCCGGCTGCATCCCGGGCTCGATGATCGGCGACCGTCCCTCGGCCCGCGCCCGCTGGGCGTCGGTGACCCGGGTGTTGCCGGTCAGGGTGGGCGGGCCGTAGCCGGGCGCGGCCACCGGAGCGGGGTCGGCCGGGGGCTGGATGCGGGGCTGCGCCTGCTGGGGCGGCTGGGCCTGCTGGGCCTGCTGGGCCTGCTGGGCCTGCGGATGGACCTGGGGCGCGTGCTGCGCGTGCTGCCCGTACTGCTCGTTCTGTCCGTACTGCCCGTGCTGGCCCTGCTGCCCGTGCTGGCCGTGCTGGCCCTGCTGCCCGTGCTGGCCGTACGGGCCCTGCTGACCCTGCTGCCCGTACGGGCGGCCCTCCGGCTGCGGGGGCAGGTACGCCGTCTCCGTCAGGTTGGCGGCGGGTGGGGTGGCGGGCTGGATCTGGGTCTCCCAGGTCTGGCCCTCCCACTGCTGGGTGTACTGCTGGGCGTGGGCGGCCTGGTTCTCGTCGTGGCCCTGCCAGTGCGGCTGTGCCTGAGGCTGGGCCGCGTACTGCTGAGGCTCCGCCTGCGGCTGCTGGTAGGCGTCGTAGCCCTGCTGTCCCTGGTGGCCCTCGTACCCGTACGGCTGGTTGCTCATGATGTGGGGGTCACCCTCCTGCGAACGGCGGGAGCACCTCGACCGTGCCGCCCTCGGCCAGACGTACCGTCTCATGTTCACGGGTGCCCACGGGGTTTCCGTCGACGAGGAACGAGCATCGCCGCAGTACGCGGACGAGTTCGCCGGGGTGTCGGTCGCGGGCCGCGTTCAGGGCCTCCGCGAGGGTGACCGCCTCGTAGGGCTCCTCGGCGATGCCGGCCGCGGCTTTTGCTGCGGCCCAGTAGCGGACGGTGCCCTTTGGCATCTGCGTTCCTCTTGATTAGTCGTGACGGGGGTCAGGCTACGGGGGAGTCGGCGTGGTGGGGAAACCGCGGGCGGGCGGGGGCCGGTCACGCCCACGCGGCGGAGCCGCACATCGATACAGCCCCGCGTCCCTTGTCGGTGCACGCTCAT
Source organism: Streptomyces sp. NBC_00104 (assembly GCF_045160825.1). Lineage (NCBI taxonomy): Bacteria > Bacillati > Actinomycetota > Actinomycetes > Kitasatosporales > Streptomycetaceae > Streptomyces > Streptomyces sp. NBC_00104. The sequence goes on from NZ_CP108215.1 coordinate 5,355,378, forward strand.
CGGGGCACGCTCTTCGCCAGCCACGCCCCGATCCGGTCCAGCAGTTCCTCGCTCGCCGCGTTCTCCGCGTGCCCCATCCCCTTCTCCAGCCACAGTTCGCCGTCGTCGCCCGCCGCTGCCGCCAGCATCTCGGGGTGGTCGACCGGGAAGTAGCCGTCCCTGTCGCCGTGGACGATCAGCAGCGGGGTGGGGGCGATGAGGGGGACGGATTCCACCGGGGAGAGGGGGACGGGGTCCCAGTCGCGGTGGTGGATACGGGTGCGGAAGCCGTAGCGGCCGACCAGGCGGCCGGCGGGGCGGGTGATGAGCCAGTGGACGCGGCGCATCGGGGCCGTGCCTCGGTAGTACCAGCGGGCCGGGGCGCTGACGGAGACGACCGCGTCGGGGCCGTCGGGGCCGTCGGGGAGGGCCGCGTGGCGCAGGACGACCGAGCCCCCCATCGAGAAGCCGACCGTGGCGACCCGCTCGTGGCCGAGCTCACGGGCCCAGCGGACCGCCGCCGCGAGGTCGAGCACCTCGCGGTCCCCGACCGTGGAGTGGCCGCCGGACCGTCCGTGGCCCCGGAAGGAGAACGTCACGACGGCCCCGTACCGGGCGAGCACGTCCACCACCCTTCGAACATGCGGACGATTAATGTCGCCCGTGAAGCCGTGGGCGACGACGACGGCGAGGTGGCCGGAGGATGGAGTTCCGGTGTCGTCGGAGGCGTTGTATACGACGGACTTCCGGTTGTATACGGCCTCGATATTCACCCCGTCGTCAGTGCGTAGAAACCTGCGCAAAGGGGTTCGGGGCGCCCTCGAGGGGGTTCGATCGGCCGTCTCAGAGTTCGGAATGTCGAAAGATCGCGTCACATGACCTGCCGGACCAGCACTCATGTGGGCTATTCTGCTGGACAGAGGACTCGGGCAATGTCGCCCCCGGGTCCTTTTGTGCTTTCGGAAGCGTTGTATACGAGCGGGAAACGCCAGGTGACCGCAGGTGTACGGGCCCCGGGATCGCAGAGCAGAACACTGTGAACCCCGCAGTCGCAATCGCGGTACCGCAGTGCCGTAAACGTCCTCGCAGGGACCGAGGAGGAACCAGACATATGAGTTCTCTGCTGCTCCTGACCAACGCCCTCCAGCCTTCCACCGAGGTGCTTCCGGCCCTCGGCCTGCTGCTGCACAACGTGCGCGTGGCCCCGGCCGAAGGCCCCGCTCTCGTCGACACCCCCGGTGCGGACGTCATCCTGATCGACGGACGCCGTGATCTCCCACAGGTCCGCAGCCTGTGTCAGCTGCTCCGCTCCACCGGCCCCGGCTGCCCCCTCATCCTCGTCGTGACCGAGGGCGGTCTCGCCGCCGTCACCGCGGACTGGGGCATCGACGACGTGCTCCTCGACACGGCCGGCCCCGCCGAGGTCGAGGCCCGGCTGCGGCTGGCCATGGGCCGGCAGCAGATCGTCAACGACGACTCCCCCATGGAGATCCGCAACGGCGACCTCTCGGTGGACGAGGCGACCTACAGCGCCAAGCTCAAGGGGCGCGTCCTCGACCTCACCTTCAAGGAGTTCGAGCTCCTCAAGTACCTCGCCCAGCACCCGGGCCGCGTCTTCACCCGCGCCCAGCTGCTCCAGGAGGTCTGGGGCTATGACTACTTCGGCGGTACGCGGACGGTCGACGTCCACGTACGACGGCTGCGCGCCAAGCTCGGCCCCGAGCACGAGTCGCTGATCGGGACCGTCCGGAACGTCGGTTATCGATTCGTTACGCCCGAGAAGGCGGAGCGCGCCACCGACGACGCCAAGGGCAAGCCCGCCTCCTCAAAGGCGGAGGATGCGGACGAGACGGCGCCCCTGGACAGCGTCGAGATCACGGCCGAGGCGTAGTGGCCGACCGCGCCGGGTCCCTGTGGGGCGGCATACGCACAGCCACCGCACAGGGAGGCTCCCGTACGCCCTGCCCAGGGGCGTTTTATCCGCGTAGACTCCGCGCGTGGCCAAGGTGACTCGGGATGACGTGGCAAGACTGGCGGGTACGTCGACCGCCGTCGTCAGTTACGTCATCAACAACGGACCCCGGCCGGTTGCCCCGGCCACGCGCGAGCGTGTCCTCGCCGCGATCAAGGAACTGGGGTACCGGCCCGACCGCGTCGCCCAGGCGATGGCGTCACGGCGCACCGATCTCATAGGCATGATCGTGCCGGACGCGCGCCAGCCCTTCTTCGGGGAGATGACCCACGCGGTCGAGCAGGCCGCCGCCGAGCGCGGAAAGATGGTGCTCGTCGGCAACACCGACTACGTCGCCGAGCGCGAGGTCCACTATCTGCGGGCGTTCCTCGGGATGCGTGTCTCCGGGCTGATCCTCGTCAGCCACGCCCTGAACGACAACGCCGCCGCCGAGATAGAGGCGTGGGACGCTCGGGTCGTGCTGCTGCACGAGCGGCCCGAGGCGATCGACGACGTGGCCGTGGTGACCGACGACGTCGGCGGCGCGAAGCTCGCCGTGGAGCATCTGCTGTCCCACGGCTACGAGTACGTCGCCTGTATGGGCGGTATCGCCGAGACCCCGCTCGTCGGTGACCCCGTCTCCGACCACGTCGAGGGCTGGCGGCGGGCCATGGACGAGGCCGGGATCCCGACCGAGGGGCGGCTCTTCCACGCGCTCTACAACCGGTACGACGCGTACCAGACGGCGCTGGAGCTGTTGTCGGGGCCGGCTCGGCCACCGGCGATCTTCTGCTCCACGGACGACCAGGCGATCGGTGTGCTGCGGGCCGCGCGGGAGCTGCGGATCGAGGTGCCGGGCGAGTTGGCCGTGGCCGGGTTCGACGACGTCAAGGAGGCGGCGTTGACGGATCCGCCGCTGACGACGATCGCGACGGATCGTACGGGGATGGCGCGGGCCGCGGTGGATCTGGTGCTCGATGACGGGATCCGGGTGCCCGGGTCCCGGCGGGAGCGGGTGAAGCTGTTCCCGTCGAAGCTGGTGGCTCGGCGGTCGTGCGGGTGCGAGTAGCGCGGGTGCGGGTAGCGCCGTAGGGGCTTCGGTGCGTTGTCGGCCGCGGGTGCGTCGTGGCTTGTCGCGCAGTTCCCCGCGCCCCTTGACGGCCCCGGCGCCTTTATATGGGGCGAACGAGGTTCTGGTGGGGTTCTCAGGGAGCGCTCAGGAACGTCTCATGGTCGGGCGGCAGGCTCTGAGTCATGACCGAGAGCTTCCGCCGCAGCGGCGAGTACGAGAACCCCTACCAGGGGCAGCAGCACTCCGGGTACGCCGAGGGCGAGACCCAGCAGCAGCCCGCGTACCCCCAGCAGCAGGCCCCCGCCCCGGTGAACCCGGAGTGGCCGCCCCCGCCGGCGTACGACCCGGTGGCGTCTACGACCGGCCACGCCGGCTACGGGCAGCCCGCCGCCACGGCGACCTCGGCTCCCACCGCGCTCCTCACCGAGCCGGTGTCCTCCGCCGCCACCCCTGACTCCGCCGGGTCCGCGCCCGCGTCGAGAAGGCGTGCCCGGGGTCCCATCGCACTGCTGGCGGCCGTGGCGTTCGTCGCGGCGGCGATCGGCGGCGGTACGGCGTACGGCATCCAGGAGCTGACCGGTACGGGCACCGTGGCCTCCAGCTCCACCAGCACGAGCGTGGTGCCGACCAGCCAGAAGGGCACGGTCTCCGGGGTCGCCACGGCGGTCAGCCCGAGCATCGTGGAGATCAGCGCCACGTCGAACGCGGGCGAGTCCACCGGTTCCGGTGTGATCATCACCAGCGACGGCGAGATCATCACCAACAACCACGTGATCTCCGGCGCCTCCCAGATCAAGGTGACGACGAGCAACGGCAAGTCCTACACGGCCGAGGTCGTCGGCACCGACAGCAAGAAGGACCTCGCCCTCATCAAGCTGCGGGACGCCTCCGGGCTGAAGGCCGCGACCCTCGGCGACTCCGCCGGCGTCAAGGTCGGCGACCAGGTCGTGGCGATCGGCTCCCCCGAGGGCCTGACCGGCACGGTCACCAGCGGCATCGTCTCCGCCCTCGACCGTGACGTGACGGTCTCGACGGGCGAGAGCCAGGGTCAGCAGCAGCAACAGCAGGGCGGCGGCGGCCAGTGGCCGTTCGAGTTCGGCGGCCAGGAGTTCAACGGTGACACCGGCTCCTCCACGACCACGTACAAGGCCCTCCAGACGGACGCCTCCCTCAACCCCGGCAACTCCGGCGGCGCCCTCATCGACATGAACGGCAACATCATCGGCATCAACTCCGCGATGTACTCCGCCGCGGACGCCACCTCGTCCAGCGCCGGCAGCGTCGGCCTCGGCTTCGCGATCCCGGTCAACACGGTCAAGGCCGACCTGAGCACGCTGCGGGCGGGCGGCTCGGACTGAGGTCCGCCTCTCCGACCAGGCAGTTCCCTTCCGGTGCCTCCCAGTCCTTTCCAGCCCCTTCAAGCCGGGCCCCTTCCCGTCCCGCTGAGTCCGAGGAGTTCGACATGATCACGCAGATCAGGAACGGCGCGCAGATCACACAGGTCTCGCACGACGCCGCGACCGCCGGCGACCCGGCCGGGCTGGGCCTCGCCCTCGCGGTGGCCGCCGAACTGCACACGCCGGTGACCCGGGCCCCCGAGGTGGCGTCCGCCGCCCGAGGCACGGCCCGCCGCACCACGTCGGCGCGCCCGCGTCGGCGTACGGTTCGCGGCTGATCCTCACGGGACTCTCACGGGCTACTGCGCGGCCAGGGGACGTGCAAGGCTAGGGCGGTACCGCGCGCGCCCCTCCAGGGGCGCGGGGAACTGCGCGACCAGCCCCAACGCACCCGCACCAGGCAACGCACAAAGAACCCCCACGGCGCCCCCGGCCCTGTAAACCACCGCATCCGAGGAACGAAACCACCATGAGCCCCGCCGAAGGCGCCCACGAACCCCAGCGCATCCTCATCGTCGACGACGAGCCGGCGGTGCGCGACGCCCTCAAGCGCAGCCTCGCCTTCGAGGGCTACGGCACCGAGGTCGCCGTCGACGGCGCGGACGCGCTGGAGAAGGCGACCGCGTACCAGCCCGACCTGGTGATCCTCGACGTCCAGATGCCACGGATGGACGGGCTGACCGCCGCCCGCCGGATCCGCGGCGCGGGCGACACGACCCCGATCCTGATGCTCACGGCCCGCGACACGGTCGGCGACCGTGTCACCGGCCTCGACGCCGGCGCGGACGACTACCTGGTCAAGCCCTTCGAGCTGGACGAACTCTTCGCCCGCGTCCGCGCGTTGCTGCGCCGCAGCACGTACGCGGCCGCCGCGGCCGACACCGCCGAGGTGGACGAGGCGCTCACCTTCGCGGACCTGCGGATGGACCTGGCGACACGGGAGGTCACGCGGGGCGGACGCCCGGTGGAGCTGACCCGCACGGAGTTCACGCTCCTGGAGATGTTCCTGGCCCATCCGCGCCAGGTCCTCACGCGCGAGCAGATCCTGAAGGCGGTCTGGGGCTTCGACTTCGAGCCGTCCTCCAACTCCCTGGATGTCTACGTCATGTACCTGCGCCGCAAGACCGAGGCGGGCGGCGAGCCCCGGCTCGTGCACACCGTGCGGGGTGTCGGGTACGTCCTGCGACAAGGCGGCGCGGAGTGAAGAAGCTCCTGAGCCGCTACCGCTCCCTGCCTATCCGGGCCCGGCTGTCGATGCTGGTCGCGGCGGCGGTGGCGTTCGCGGTGGCGGCGGTGTCGGTGACCTGTTGGTTCATCGTGCAGGGGAAACTGTACGAGCAGATCGACAACGAGCTTAAGAAGTCGATGGCCATGAGGGGCCTCGACCAGCAGGCCATGGACGCGATCGCCTACTGCACACAGACCGTCGACGAAGACGATCCCCGTCCCCGGAGCATCTACTTCCAGGTGGTGTTGAAGGACGGAAAGGCCTGTGTACTCGACTTCTCCGCCGGCGCGATCAAGGTCACCCAGACCGACAAGGACGTCGTCAACGACACCAAGCGCACTGAGGCCATCTACCACAACAGCGTCGCCTCGGACGGCACCGACGTACGCGTCATGTCCAAGCCCGTGAGCTATTACGACCCGCAGACGGGAGAACCGGCCAACGCGGCGTTCCTCACGGCCCTCCCTCTCAACGGCACCCAAGCCACCCTCAACGACCTCGCCCTGATCCTCCTCCTCGTCTCCGGCATCGGAGTCGTCGGCGCCGGTGCGGCCGGTCTGGCCGTGGCCCGCGCGGGGCTCCGCCCGGTCGACAAACTCACGGAAGCCGTCGAACACGTGGCGCGCACCGAGGACCTGAGCATCCGCATCCCGGTGGAGGAGGAGAGCGAGGACGAGGTGGCCCGCCTGTCCCGCTCCTTCAACTCGATGACGAGCGCACTCGCCAACTCCCGCGAACTGCAACAGCAGTTGATCGCGGACGCGGGCCACGAACTCCGTACGCCCCTCACGTCCCTCCGCACGAACATCGAACTCCTCACCCGCAGCGAGGAGACGGGTCGTCCGATCCCGGCGGATGACCGCAAGGCCCTGCTCGCCTCGGTGAAGGCCCAGATGACCGAACTGGCGGCCCTGATCGGCGACCTGCAGGAGCTGTCACGCTCGGAGTCGGGCCAACAGGGAGGCCGGCACCTCCAGGTGGTCGACTTCCAGGAGACCGTGGAGGCGGCCCTGCGCCGGGCCCGTCTGCGCGGGCCCGAGCTGACGATCACGGCGGACCTGCAGCCCTGGTACGTCCGCTCCGAGCCGTCCGCGCTGGAGCGCGCGATAGTCAACATCCTCGACAACGCGGTGAAGTTCAGCCCCGAGGGCGGCACGATCGAGGTCTCGCTCGACACGGGTGTCCTCACGGTCCGCGACCACGGCCCCGGCATCCCCGTCGACGAACTCCCCCACGTCTTCGACCGCTTCTGGCGCTCCCCCAGCGCGCGGGCCCTGCCGGGCTCGGGCCTGGGCCTGTCCATCGTGGCCCGCACGGTCGAACAGGCGGGCGGCGAGGTGTCCCTGTCACGGGCCGAGGGCGACGGCACGCTGGCCACGGTGCGGCTGCCGGGGGCGGCTACTCCGCCGCCGGAGGCGGTGTAGGGAACTCAAGCGGGTCAGCTTCCTGCCAGAAGACCTCGTACACCAGGATCTGCGGATCCTCTCAGCGCCGATCGAAGCTATAGACCAGCCAGCCATAGCCCTTGTCGAAGTACAGGATGCGCGGCCCCTTGGGGTCGCTGGACCGCACTGGCTCGACGCGCATGCCCTCTGGGAGATTGCCATCGGCGTCGATGCCCCGGAAATACGGGTCCTTTGCAGTGACCAGCTCAGCGCGAGCCTCGTCAACGATATTCCGCGCATTCTCGGGCAGCGCATCACGGCCGACGAGGGCATCGAGCCGCCAGTCCATCTGCCAAGGCGGCCCCATGAACTCATCGGTCACTCGCCGGGCTCCAGCTTCCGCGTGCTGTAGCGAATCTTCGCCACCTCGTCGATCAGAGCCTTGGCCTCAGCGATGTCAGTCGCCTCTGCAGCACGGTGCTGGAGCCCGGTCACATGGGCGTCGAGCTGCGGATCACGGGCGATCGCGTACTCGCACCACCAGCGAGCCATGAACGCAGGCACAGGACCAGGGTCGTACGCGTCAGCGATCGCCCACTTCCAGTGGGCATCGAAATCAGGGAGCAGCACGGGAGCGTGCTGGGCGATGGCCCTGCGCAGCGCCATCGGGGTCCGCTCGGGCATGGGAGGGATGACCGACTCGGATTCCGCAGCGTGGGGAGCCATGACCGGGGTCCTCCTTCGTCCTGCCGTGTCTACGACCATAGCCGCGCTCACCGCCCCCGCGCGGTGCGTCCACGCACCGGCTCCGGCCACGACGCGTAGGGGTCGGCCGAGGCGTCCACCCCTCGGTCGAACTCTCCATCGAAGATCGCATTCACTGTCATGACGCCACGGTGACCGAACCGCGTGCCTGCCCGTCCCGGTTTCCCCGCCGATTCACCCGACGGGATGCGCTCCGGCCCACACGTTGACGGCTTGCCCGCACCTCGGCCACACACCTGCCCGAGGGTGCTCAGCCGGCCGCGACGACCTTGACGAAGGCGGACCAGGCCCCGGCGGAGAACAGGAGCGGGCGGCTGTCCGGGACCTTGCTGTCCCGGACGGGGACTATGCCGGGGACTTCGTCGGTGACTTCGAGGCAGTTGTTGTCTCCCCCGTCGCTGTAACTCGACTTGCGCCAGGTGGCAGTGCTGAGGTCGGGGGTGCGGTTCATGACCTGTGCTCCTCCAGTACATCCCTGATGAACGCCAGCGAGTCCGACGGGGACAGTGCCTGATCCCGAAGCCGATCGTAGGACAGGCTGTGGTGCAGAACGTCTTCCGGATCGTCCATCAGCATGCCGCTGCTGAGGCCTTCCGTGTAGGCCACAGCGCTTCCGTCCTTCTGCCAGAGGAGGGTCAGCGATCCCTTCCCCATGAGGTGGTGAATGCCGGCGGCGAAGGGCAGCACCTGGACGACGACGTTGGGCCACTCCGCGACAGCCTCGATGCGGAGCAGTTGACCGTCCCAGGTCTCCGCACTGGCAGAGGGGCGACGGAGCGCGTTCTCGTCGATGACGAAGCGAACGCAGGGCGCCGGTTTCTTGCCCAGGAGAAGTTGCCGTCCGAGACGTGCCGCCACCTGCTCCTCGACCGCGTCGGTGTCCTGCTCGGCCGTTGCCTGAGGCCTGGACAACACCTCTCGGGCGAACTCCTCCGTCTGAAGCAGTCCAGGCACGTTCGGCGTGTACTTGTACATCAGCCGTGCCGTCCCCTCCAGACGCATGAACTCCTTGTACTTGTCCTTGAAGGCGTCGATCCGAGCTGACCTCCAGAGACAAACCAGCAGGTCACCGGAGTCGTAGTACCCGTCCAGGTCCTCCATGACCGTCATCTTGGACAGCCGCTCACCCGACTCCAGACGGCTCAGGTAGCTCTTGTCGTAACCGGTCTCCTCGGCCAACTGCCCCAGCGACCTGCCCGCTTTCTCCCGTAGGAACCGCAGCGCCCGACCGAGCACCACACGGCCCGAATCCACGTCTACGTCAACCAGTTCGCCCATGTCACCCCTCACCGTTGTCTGGCGCTCCAGACAACGCCAGGCCTCTTCCCCAACGTACGTCGCAGCAGTGACGATCGGAACACGAACGGTAATCACCGCTCGTCAGATCGACCCTGAAATAACCCTGAGACGAAAGAGGGGCACCGGCATGCGCGCACTCGTCGTGAGGCTCTGCGAGGCACTGGTTCGGTGGGCCGCACCCGGCCCACCGCCGCCCGAGGTGGAGGAGCCATTGGAACCCGCCCCGCCCCCGCCGCCCCGGAAAACCGTCGACATCTGGCCGTTCGAGCCCTACGACAACTTCGTACGGCCCTACGTGCTCAGCGCGGAAGAGTTGTACAGCCACGGCTTCCACGCCAGTCATGGCATCCACGGCATCGAGGTCCCCGCATGATGACCGGCCTGCGTCTGCTGCCGTGGACCACCCCCGACGGCAAGCCCTGCTATCTCGACCAGGACACGGCCCACCCCGGGGTCCTCTCCCTCCTCGCCGACAGTGTGGAGGCGTCCCAACTGGGTTCGGCGGAGCAGGTGTTGGCCGGGAGCAGGGCCGTGCTCCAAGACCCCGCGGCCGGGGAGCGGGCCGTGCGGTTCGCGCTGACGCGGGCGGCGGAGTCGTTGGAGGACGTACTGCGGATCGCGGACAGCAGGGGGCAGCGGATCGGTGAGGCCGATACCGATACTGGTGCCGATGCCGAGGTCGGTGCCGAAGTCCGCTACGGCGCCCCCTAGTTGTCGGCGTTGAGGTGCAGGACGCCGTCCGCTCCGTCGAGGGTCACCTCGTCCAGGGGGAAGTACCGCGACTGTTGTGCGGAGGGGTGCGTGCGGGTCCGGGCGGAGGCCGGTTCGGGGGCCGGGATCAGGGACCAGGAGGTGGTGGTGCGGCGTTGCAGGGCGGCCTCGTAGGTGTCCGGGGCGGGGTCCGTGAGGCCGAGCGCCTCGCTGCGGCCCAGGCTGCCCGCGATGAAGGCGTACCGCTCGCCCACCAGCGGGCCCAATACGGCGCCGGCGCCGTACCAGTGGAGGTCCAGGTCGTCGCGCATGCGCATATGGCTGCGGCTGCGCTGGAGGTGCACGTTGTGGGCGAAGACCAGGGTCGGGCCACGGCCGGCCTCGAGGGTGCGGATGTCGAGGAGGTTCTCGACCATGAGGGCGTCCCGGGTGGCGAGCAGGCGGGATATACGGGTGCTCTCCTCGACGGGCTGTGCCAACTGCCTGTGATAGCGCAGCAGGCCGAGACCGGCGGTGAGGTGGGCCTTCGCCCTGAACCACTCGGCACGCGAGGTCGCCGCGATCAGTTCCGGTGCGCGGGCGTGGAACTCGGTGAGCAGGTCGTCCGCGAGGCAGCGGAGCGTCTCGGCCTCCGCCGTGGCGCCGAGGGACATGGCCGGGTCCATGACCGCCTCCGTACGACTCCAGCGTTCGTCGTCCCCGGCGAGGCTCGCGATGTCGACGGCCGAATCGGAGGCGAGAGCGAGGGGGGAGACGGGGCCCGCTTCGCGGGCGAGGTAGGCACGGGCGTGTTCGAGGTAGCGGCGCGGGCTGGGCGCGCTCATGTTCTCCATCTCGGCGTCGATGCCGTGGAAGGCGAGGCGTTCCGCGGGCGGGCGGGTCCGGTTGTACTCGCGCATCCAGGTGATCAGTTGCCGGTTTGGGGCCAGTTCGCCGCGGCCGAACGCGATGCCTTCGCTCATCACCTCGTCGAAGTCGCCGGCCCCCTCCTGGACATGGGCGTCCACGGCCAGCGCGGGCACGCGGTCGGTTTCCAGGGCGATCGAGCGGAAGCCCTGATCGACGAGTTGGGCGAACAGTTCGTTGCGGACGCGCGCGAAGGCCGGTTCCTGGTGGGTCGGTTCGCCGAGGGCCAAGAGGTCGCACGACGGGGTCACGAAGTCTCGAATGTCCTGACTCATGAGCCTCGATCGTATCCTTGAAAGGTCGGTTGAGCCTTGGGAGGCCCAAGCCGCATGACGGCAGCGACCACGTCCCGTAAAGTCTCAAACCGGTGACCACCATGCGACCTTCCGACCTCGCCCGCGAGCACGGCCTCTCGACCCAGGCGGTCCGCAACTACGAGCGGGACGGGTTCATCCCGGCCGCCGAGCGCACGGACAGCGGTTACCGGATCTACACCGAGGTGCACGCGGCGGCCCTCCGCGCCTTCCTCGCCCTCGTCCCGGCCCACGGCCACTCGGCCGCGGGACAGATCATGCGCGCCCTCCACGCGGACGCCCCCGGCAACGCCCCTGCCGACGCCCTCGACGACGCCCTGACGATCATCGACCGGGGCCACCACCAGTTGCTCCGCGACCGGGAGACCCTCGACGCGGTACGGAGGGCGGTGGATCACCTGATGGCGGAGGCCGGCACCACGCCCGCCACCGACCGGCCAACAGGGGCCAGCCGGTCGACAGGTGACGGCCCGCCAACAGGTCCCGGCCGGTCAACAGGTGCCGACAGACGAACCATCGGCGAACTCGCCCACCGGCTCCAGGTCACTCCGGCGACCCTCCGCACCTGGGAGAACGCCGGCATCCTCACCCCCGCACGCGACCCGCTCACCGGCTACCGCCTCTACCGCGCGACCGACGTCCGGGACGCCGAGCTGGCCCATCTCCTGAGGCGCGGGGGCTACCCCCTGGACCACATCGCCACCGTGGTCCGGCAGATCCGGACGGCCGGCGGCACCGACACCCTCTCCGACGCCCTGGACGACTGGCGGCGCAGGCTGACCGCGCGGGGCCTCGCCATGCTCGACGCGGCCACCCACCTCAGCCACTACGTGAGCCTGCTCGGCAGAGGCCCCTGAGCACGAAGCACCGACCCCTGAGCGTGCAGCGCCGCCCCCCGTGCGCGAAGCGGCGCTCCCCGTGCACGAAGCGCCGGCCCTTGACCGGAAGCGCCGCCGCGTACCGACGCGCACGCGTTGTGGATCTTGAGTGACGTGTTCGTGACAAGTTTCTGAGAGGACTCCGAGAAACCTCTGAGGCGCCTGTGATGACGGTCGTGTTCGCTACTGGTGAGTTGAGTTCTTCGAGTTCTCCGTTCCCCCAGACGACAGAACCGGTGGCCGCCGACGCCGGCGTACAGCAGTAGGAGCGCACACCCATGCGAACTGCAGTCAAGGCATCCCTGAAGAGCACGCTGAAGAAGACCGCACTCGTCGCCGCGTCCACCGCCCTGGCCGTGTCCGGTGCCCTGGCCGGCGCCGGTTCCGCCCAGGCGGCCACCGGGCCGGGCGGCGCGACGAACATCCGGGGCGTGGACCCCGGCAACACCGACTCGATGATCGAGCGGCTCTGCGCCCAGAAGACGAGCATGACGGGCGTGTACGGCGCGCTCAACGTCCGGACCGGCGAGTTCAAGACGCAGGACGAGTACCTGCGGGACGTCTTCGGGCTGTTCGTGCCCGCCGGGGACTGGGAGACCTTCCGCGGCTGGTGCGGCAACGTGCAGGCGTCGACCTGGTCCATCAAGGGCGCCCCCGTCCGCACCTCCCCCTGGATCGGCAACCGGGGGTCGCAGGCCGACAAGGAGACCTTCGTCAGCAGCTACAGCACCAAGACGTTCGCCAAGAAGAGCGTCGGGGCCCAGCTGAGCCTCTCCGTCGCCAAGAGCATCTTCTCCGGCAGTGCGGGCGGCAGCTTCTCGTACGAGTGGGGCTGGGAGAAGACGGCGAGCTTCGAGCGCCGCAGCGAGAAGGCGATCCCGCCGTGCACCCAGATCGCCGTGACCTGGACGCCGTACCAGCGTGTGGTCCGCGTCACCCCGGTCTTCTACGTCGAGGACTACTCCTGGAACAAGGGCAACGGCGAGAAGACCGTCCACACCTGGCGCAACCGCTCCTACCGCACGATCTACTCGCACGGTTACTACATCGACGGCACCTCCGACAAGCTCCTCCCCAACGGCCAGCCCGACGGCCGCGAGGACAAGTGGGAGGAGAAGCTGGACCCGAAGAGCTGCGCCCGCTGAGGCCCGTTCCTCCGGGGAAGCTCCGGGGAAGCCGTAAAAAAGAACTCCCCGCGCCCCTGGTCGCTCTCGCTTCCAGGGGCGCGGGGCTGTGACAGGTGCGGCTCCGCCGCGTGGGCGCCTAGCTGATGACCGTGATCCGGTTGGCCGTCGGCGGCGCGAGCGGGCTCGCGGCCGAGGAGTTGGCCAGCAGGTACTGCTCAAGGGCAGCGAGGTCGTCCCCGCCGACCAGGTCGTTCGTGCCCTGGCCCAGCGTGGTGAAGCCGTCGCCGCCGCCCGCGAGGAAGCTGTTGGTGGCGACGCGGTACGTGGCGGCCGGGTCGATGGTGGCACCGTTGAGCTTGATGCTGTCGACGACGATGCGGGCCGCGCCGGTCTTCGTGAGGTCGAGCGTGTAGGTCAGACCGGACGACGGCAGCAGCACCTTCGGGGTGGCCGCGTTGACGCCGGTGACCTGCTCCTGGAGAACCGAGACGAGCTGGGCGCCCGTGAAGTTCTGCAGGTTGACCGTGTTGGAGAACGGCTGGACGGTGAAGCCCTCGGCGTAGGTCACCACGCCGTCGCCCTCGGTGCCCTTGGCCGCGTAGGTCAGCGGCGCGCGCACACCACCGGGGTTCATCAGCGCGAGGTCGACCTCGGGGTCCAGCGCCTTGCCGTACCAGTACTGCGCGTCGGCGATCAGGTCACCCATCGGGGACTCGGTTCCGGCGTTGGGCACGTCGGCGGATATGTAGCCGATGGCGCGGTTGCCGATCGGGGCGGCGAGGGTGTTCCACCTGCTGATGAGGGCCGTCATGTCGGCGGCCTTCTCGACGTCACGGGTGACCACGTGGTTCGCGGAATCCACGGCCGTGCGGGCGATGTCGCCGGTCTTGCGGTCGTACGTCAGCGTCGTGTCGGTGTAGAGGCGGCCGAAGGACGCGGCCGAGGTGACCATGCGCGGCTTGCCCGCCGGGTCGTTGATCGTGCAGGCGTACGCGGCGTGCGTGTGGCCGGTGACGAGGGCGTCGACCTTCGGCGTGATGTTCTTGGCGATGTCGACGATCGGACCGGAGATGCCGTCACCGGCGCCGGGCGCGTCGCAGTCGTAGTTGTACGACGTGGAGGCGGGGGCACCGCCCTCGTGGATCAGCGCGACGACCGACTTGACGCCCTGGCGCTCCAGCTCCTTGGCGTACTTGTTGATCGTCTTGACCTCGTCCTTGAAGGTGAGGCCCTTGACGCCCTCGGCGGAGACGACGCCCGGGGTGTCCTCCAGGGTCACACCGATGAAGCCGACCTTGACGCCGTTCTTCTTCCACACCCAGTAGGGCTTCAGGAGCGGCTTCTTGGTCTTGTTCTCGATGACGTTCGCCGCGAGGTACGGGAAGTCGGCGCCCTTGAACTTCTTGCCCTTGACGTAGCAGCCGGCGGTCGGGTGGCAGCCGCCCTTCTGCAGACGGGCCAGTTCCTTCGCGCCCTCGTCGAACTCGTGGTTGCCGACGCTCGTGACGTCGAGGTCGAGCCCGTTCAGCGCCTCGATGGTGGGCTCGTCGTGGAAGAGGCCCGAGATCAGCGGGGAGGCACCGACCATGTCACCGGCGGCGGCCGTGATCGAGTAGTCGTCGGCGCGGCGGGCGTCGCGCAGGTGCGTGGCGAGGTACTCGACACCACCGGCGTTGATCGTCGTGGTCGTACCGTCCTCGTGCAGCTCGGTCACCCGGCCCGAGGAACCGGCCGGCGGCTCCAGGTTGCCGTGCAGGTCGTTGAACGACAGCAACTGCACGTCCTGGTACCGGCTCGGCTTCTCCTTGCCGGGCTGGTTCGGCTTCGCCTCACCGGCGCTCGCCGGAAGCGCGGCGGCCAGCGCCCCGACGGTCGCCAGGCCGGCCGCGGCGGCGAGGATCCGGTTACGGCGGCTTCTACGGCGGTGCGCTTGGGGTGTGGCTGACATGTGCCCCCCTGGATTCGTGAGAAGTGTGAGAAACGTGAGAACAGGCCCCGTGCGGCCGAAGCCTAGGGTCAACGCGCGTAGCGCGGCAGGGGGTTCATGGTTACGACCTGGTTGCCATCAAGGAGGACTCGCAACGAAGTTGGACATTCAGCGCCCCGGAGAGGCCCGGGGAATCGCGCGATCGACCACATCCGGCCAGTGGCCGCGTGTCAACGGTTTCCAGCCGAGCTCGTAGGCACCCTCCCTCCCCACGACTAACCTCGAACCCATGACCAGCGACGACACCGCCCGGCCCGGCCCAGCCGCAAGCGCAGCCGCCCGCAGTATCGAAACCCGCCTGGAACTCACCCCCGACCAGAAGGCGGCCGTCCTCGCGCTGCTGGACGAGGCCGCCCAGGTCGACGGCCAACAGGCGGTGTCCGAGCAGGGCCGCCTCCAACTGCGCGGCGGCCCCCGCGACGGCGTGCGCCATCTCCTCCTCAGCGCCGGGGACGACCTGGTCGGCTACGCCCAACTGGAGGACAACGACCCCGTCGAGGCCCCCGCCGCCGAACTGGTCGTCCACCCCTCCCACCGGGGCCACGGCCACGGCCGGGCCCTCGGCTCCGCCCTGCTCGCCGAGTCCGGCAAGCGCCTGCGCGTCTGGGCGCACGGCGGCCACTCCGCCGCCCGGCACCTCGCCCAGGTCCTCGGCCTCACCCTCTTCCGCGAACTGCGCCAGATGCGCCGCTCGCTGGCCGATTTCGACCCGCCCGAGCCGGTGCTCCCCGACGGCGTCACCGTCCGCGCCTTCGTCCCCGGCGAGGACGACGCGGCCTGGCTCGCCGCGAACGCGGAGGCCTTCGCCCACCACCCCGAACAGGGCTCCCTCACCCAGCGCGACCTCGACGACCGCATGGCCGAACCCTGGTTCGACCCGGCGGGCTTCTTCCTGGCCGAACGGCAGGGCGGCGAGGGCGGGACCGGCGGCGCCGAACTGATCGGCTTCCACTGGACGAAGGCGCACGCCGATGAACAGCTCGGCGAGGTCTACGTCGTGGGCGTCCGCCCCGGCGCCCAGGGCGGCGGCCTCGGCAAGGCCCTGACCACGATCGGCCTGCGCCACCTCGGGGCCCAGGGCCTGCCCACCGCGATGCTCTACGTCGACGCCGACAACAAGGCGGCGGTGACCGTGTACGAACGCCTCGGCTTCGTGACGTACGAGACGGATCTGATGTACCGCAGCGAAACCTGACACATCCTCACGCATCCGCACGTACGCGGAGTTGTCCACAGGCTGGGGGCGGTGTTGTTGACACCGCCCCCTCTCTTGCACCACCCTTTCACTACTCAATTAGTGAAAGGGTGGTTGTCCGAGTGGTCGAGTACCGCATCGACCGGCGCAGCGGTGTCGCCACCTACGTGCAGATCGTCCAGCAGACCAAACAGGCCCTGCGGCTCGGCCTGTTGGAGCCCGGCGACAAACTCCCCACGGCCCGCGAGGTCGTGGAGGCCACCGCGATCAACCCGAACACGGTGCTGAAGGCCTACCGCGAGCTGGAGCGCGAAGGCCTGGTCGAAGCCCGCCGCGGTCTCGGCACGTTCGTACGGAAGTCACTGGGCAGCACGCCCGTCGACTCCCCGCTGCGGGCCGAGCTGGACACCTGGGCCGTACGAGCCAGACAGACCGGGCTCGAACGGGACGACGTGGAGGCGCTCTTCACGTCCGTACTGGACGAACACTTCACACAAGATCAGCGAGACCGGAAAGATCAGGGGGACGAGGCATGACGGGGACCGCGATGAAAGCGGCCGCGCTCGGAAAGAAGTTCGGGTGGCGGCAGGGGAACTGGGCACTGCGTGACTGCACGCTGCGGCTGCCGACGGGGCGGATCTGCGCGCTCGTCGGACCGAACGGCGCGGGCAAGTCGACGCTCCTGGCCCACGCGGCCGGGCTGCTCGTCCCCACCGAGGGCGCCATCAGCGTGCTGGGGACGACCCCGGCGGCGGCCCGCGAACGCATCGCGTACGTCGCCCAGGACAAGCCCCTGTATCCGCAGCTGACCGTCGCCGAGACCCTGCGGCTGGGCCGTGAGCTCAACCCCCGGCGCTGGGACGCGGCCGTCGCCGAGCGGGTGGTGGACGAGGGCGAGCTGAACCGGCACGCGAAGATCCGCTCCCTCTCCGGCGGCCAGCGCACCCGGGTCGCGCTCGCCCTCGCCCTCGGCAAGCGACCCGAACTGCTGCTCCTGGACGAGCCGATGGCCGACCTCGACCCGCTCGCCCGGCACCAGCTGATGGGCACCCTGCTCGCGGACTCCGCCGAGCACGGCACCACTGTTGTCATGTCCTCGCACGTAGTGGCCGAACTGGAGGGTTCCTGCGACCACTTGTTCCTGCTGGGCGCCGGACGTGTCCGGCTCGCGGGCCCGCTGGACGAGCTCCTCGCCGCCCACACCCTGGTCACCGGCCCGGCCGGCGACCTCGCCCCGCACACCGTCGTCGAGTCCCGCACGACAGGGCGTCAGCTCACCGCGCTCATCCGCCCGCAGGGCCCGATCGGCACCGGCCGGCAGACCGCCGAGCCGACCCTGGAGGAGCTGGTCCTCGCCCACCTGAGGGCACCTCAGGCACCGGCCCTCGTCCTCGACGAGGGCGACGGCGACCACGCCGATGGGACCGAGGCGCGGGAGGCGGCCGTATGAGCACCACGACCACCGGGACCGCCGCGACCCCGGCCGCCCGCTCAGAGCACCCGACCCCCGCCCCGGCCATGACCCCGGTCCGGGGGCTGATCCGGGCGACGCTCCGCCTGCACCAGTCGGCGCTGTGGTTCTGGGGGCTGCTGGTGGTCCTCATCGCCGGCGGGCTGGTGTGGGCCGCCGGACCGGGGCTCGACGCGGCCTGGACCGAGTATGCGAAGAGCGGCTGCGAGAGGACCGACTACTGCTCGACAGGCGCCGCGTACACCCGCTACGGGCTGGCCGTCACCCTGGGCTCCGACCTCCTCACCCTCGCTCCTGCCCTGATCGGCACCTGGGCGGGCGGCGCCCTGGTCGCCCGCGAGCTGGAGAGCGGCACCGCCCGGCTGGCCTGGACCCAGTCCGTCTCCCCGGCCCGCTGGCTCGCGGCCAAGCTCGCGGTCCCGGCCGCCCTGATCGTCTCGGGGACGGTCCTGCTGACCCTGCTGAACCGCCTGGTGTGGTGGCGGGAGGAGCGGCTGCGGCACGAGCTGGGGACACGGGACTGGTTCGAGTACAGCACCTTCATGGGCAACGGCACCCTCGCCACCGCCTACGCCCTGCTCGCCCTGGCCCTCGGCGTCCTCGCGGGCGTGGTGCTGCGCCGCTCGCTGCCCGGGCTCGCCGCCGGGTTCCTGGGCGTGATCGTCGTCATGGGCACGCTCCGCACGTGGCGCCACGCCCTGTGGCCGGTCGAGACCCTCGTCTCCAAAACGCCGGACCGGGCCTGGACGGGTGAGCTGGTCGACCGCGGCCTGATCACCACCTCGGGCGCCCGCGTCTCCAGCGCCGGGTGCGAGGACATCTCCTGCGACCGGACCGACGTCGCCGGGTTCTACGCGGACTTCCACCCCTCCTCCCACTTCTGGCCCCTCCAGCTCGTCGAGACCGGCATCCTCCTCGCCCTCACCGCCCTGCTGGTCCTGACCGCCTTCCACCTGCTCCGGCGCCGTACGGAAGGCCCCTCATCGACCCGTACGGGAGGCACCCCATGACCGCCACCACCAGCGCGCCCGCCCCTGTCACCCGGGGCGGGCCCCGCCCCCGGGGCATCGTCTGGACCGTGCTGCGGCTGCACCGCTCGGCACTGCTGGTGTGGGCCGCGTACGTGCTGGTCATGGTCGGGTGGATGCTCTGGCTGCAGTACGTCACGGGGGCGGAGGCGCGTGCGGAGCGCGCCGCCTGCCGGAAGCTGGAAAGCGGGTGCATCGACCTCGAGTCGGCGTTCGCCTACTCCCAGGCCATGAGCTGGGTCGGCACCCTCATCGCCTACTTCTCCTACGCCGTGGCCGCCTGGGCCGGCGCCTCGCTCACCGGCCGCGAGATGGAGCGGGGCACGGCCCAGCTGGCCTGGACCCAGTCCGTCACCCCGGTCCGCTGGCTCACCGCGAAGCTGGCCGTGTCCGCCGTCGCGCTGACCGCCGGCACCGCCGTCCTGGTGCTGGTCTACCGCTGGGCCTGGTCCTCGGACCGGGACCTGAGCGGCGACGAGTGGTACTACACCGACCCCTTCGTGAACCGCGGCCCCGCCGTCCTCGCGTACGCCCTGTGCGCACTGGCCGTCGGCGCCCTGGCGGGCCTCGCCCTGCAGCGGGCGCTGCCGGCCCTGACCGTGGCCTTCGGCTTCATGCTCCTGTTCCACCTGTGGCTCGACGACCACTCCAACGAGCTGTGGCCCGCCAAGACGCTCACCGGCACCGCCGCCAGCCGACTGCCGATGACGGCGGAACAGCTGGACCTGGGCGCGATCACCGGCCCGGGCAGCCGCGCCGCCGACCTGAGCTGCTTCGACGCCGACGCCGACGTCGACTACACCCGCTGCATGAGCCAGAACGGCTTCACCGACCTGTACGCCGAGGTGCACCCGGTATCCCACTTCTGGCCCCTGCACCTCATGACCACCGGCGTCATCCTCGCCGTCGCCGTCCTCGCCACCGCCGCCGCCTACGGGACACTGCGCCGCCGCGCCCGCTGACGGCCCCCTGACCCGGCACGCCCTTCCTACGGGGGGATGGGCGTGCCGAAGGCGTACGCCCGGTGAACAGCGTGCGACGGCGTGCGAGGACGAAGGAGCGTGCGCCGGGGGCGCACGCTGGCCTCCGCGGAACCGGCGGTCCTCCCCGCGCTATCCCATACGTAAGGTCTCCGTAACCGGTCATTCAGACGGCCTTGCGACGCTTCCGCAATGAACCCCGTCGTGCCCGAGCCCTCGCCTCCCCCACGCAGCGGCCCCAGCAACGGGAAAAGCGCGGGGAGCGGCCCCCGTGCGACCGCGCCCGGCGCCCCGCACGCCGCCGATGTCGTCGCGCGCATCGACGCGGACATCGCCGAGAACGACGCCGTGAACGCCGCCTCGCCCCTCCCCGCACTTCCACCGGCCCTGTCCGACGCGCCTGTGATGCTCGCGGCGCGGAACAATGGTGTTATGAGCCAGTCCAACACCCAGGCAGCCCAGGTCCAGCACGCGCAGCCGTCCGTCGGCTCCATAACCGGCCACCGCCCCCACACGGTGTCGGCCGTGGTGTCCGACCTGGAACCCGACATCGACGCCGACCTCGACGCGTACGAGGAGGACGACCAGGGTGGCGAAAGGCTGCCGCAGGGCCGCTTCCTCGACCGGGAGCGCAGCTGGCTCGCCTTCAACGAGCGCGTCCTGGAACTGGCCGAGGACCCGAACACCCCCCTCCTCGAACGGGCGAACTTCCTGGCGATCTTCGCCAGCAACCTCGACGAGTTCTTCATGGTCCGGGTGGCCGGCCTGAAGCGCCGTATCGCCACCGGCGTCGCCACGAGGTCCGCCTCCGGTCTCCAGCCCCGCGAGGTGCTGGAGATGATCTGGGCCCGCTCCCGCGAGCTGATGGCCCGGCACGCCGCCTGCTTCCACGAGGACGTCGCCCCGGCGCTGGCTGAGGAGGGCGTGCACCTGGTCCGCTGGAGCGAACTGGAGGAGAAGGAGCAGGCCCGGCTCTTCACGCTCTTCCGTCACCAGATCTTCCCGGTGCTGACGCCGCTGGCCGTCGACCCGGCGCACCCCTTCCCGTACATCTCGGGTCTCTCCCTGAACCTGGCCGTCCGCGTGCAGAACCCGGTGACCGGCACCTCGCACTTCGCCCGCGTCAAGGTGCCGCCGCTGCTGTCCCGCTTCCTGGAGGCCTCCCCGGGCCGGTTCGTCCCGCTGGAGGACGTGATCGGCGCCCATCTGGAGGAGCTGTTCCCGGGCATGGAGGTGCTGGAGCACCACGCCTTCCGGGTCACCCGCAACGAGGACCTGGAGGTCGAGGAGGACGACGCCGAGAACCTCCTCCAGGCCCTGGAGAAGGAGCTCATGCGGCGCCGCTTCGGGCCGCCGGTGCGCCTGGAGGTCGAGGAGAGCATCAACCAGGAGGTCCTGGACCTGCTGGTGCGCGAGCTGAAGATCAAGGAGTCCGAGGTCTACCCGCTGACCGGGCCCCTGGACCTCACCGGCCTCTTCCGCATCGCCTCCCTGGACCGGCCGGAGCTGAAGTACCGCAAGTTCGTCGCCGGCGTCCACCGCGACCTGGCCGAGGTCGAGTCGGCGTCCGCGCCCGACATCTTCGCCGCCCTGCGCAACCGGGACGTGCTGCTGCACCACCCGTACGACTCGTTCTCGACGTCGGTGCAGGCGTTCCTGGAGCAGGCGGCCGACGACCCGGACGTCCTCGCGATCAAGCAGACCCTGTACCGGACCTCCGGCGACTCCCCCATAGTCAACGCGCTCATCGACGCCGCCGAGGCCGGCAAGCAGGTCCTCGTCCTGGTCGAGATCAAGGCCCGCTTCGACGAGCACGCCAACATCAAGTGGGCGCGCAAGCTGGAGGAGGCCGGCTGCCACGTCGTCTACGGCCTGGTCGGCCTGAAGACCCACTGCAAGCTCTCCCTGGTGGTCCGCCAGGAGGGCGAGACGCTCCGGCGCTACAGCCACGTCGGCACGGGCAACTACCACCCGAAGACGGCGAGGCTGTACGAGGACCTGGGCGTGCTGACGTCGGACCCGCAGGTCGGCGCGGACCTCTCCGACCTCTTCAACCGCCTCTCCGGCTACTCGCGCCGCGAGACCTACCGCCGCCTCCTCGTCGCGCCCAAGTCCCTGCGCGACGGCCTGATCGCCCGCGTCAACAAGGAGGTCCAGCACCACCGTGCCGGACGTCCCGCGCACGTCCGCATCAAGGTCAACTCGATCGTGGACGAGGCGCTCATCGACTCCCTGTACCGGGCGTCGCAGGCGGGTGTTCCGGTCGACGTGTGGGTGCGCGGCATCTGCGCCATACGCCCCGGCGTGCCGGGCCTGTCGGAGAACATCCGGGTCCGCTCGGTCCTCGGCCGCTTCCTCGAACACTCCCGGATCTTCGGCTTCGGCAACGGCGGCGAGCCGGAGGTGTGGATCGGCAGCGCCGACATGATGCACCGCAACCTCGACCGCCGGATCGAGGCCCTGCTGCGGGTCACCGACCCGGCCCACCGGGCGGCGCTCAACCGCCTGCTGGAGACCGGTATGTCCGACACGACCTCCTCCTGGCACCTCGGTCCCGACGGCGAGTGGACCCGGCACGCGACCGACGCCGACGGCCAGCCCCTGCGCAACGTCCAGGAGATGCTCATTGACGCCCGGAGGCGCCGGCGTGGCACAGCAACACCTTGACCCCACGGACCCCACGGTCGTACCCGCCGATGCCGTCGCCGGCTATCTGCGGGCCCGGGCCACGGAGTTCCTCCGCGCGCTGCGCACCCACCGCGAGACCGGTGGGGGCGCGGCGGCGGGCGCCGAGGAGTCCACCGACGCGGCCCTGGCCCTGCGCCGCTCGGCCCGCCGCATCAGCGGCACGCTGCACACCTTCCGCCCCCTCCTGGACGCCGACTGGTCGGAATCCCTCCGCCCCGAACTGGCCTGGCTGTCCGGCACACTGGGCCGCGAGCACGCGTACGCGGCCCGCCTGCACCGCCTGGTGACGGCCCTGAACCGCCTGTCCGGAGCCACGAACTTCCCGACCCAGACGGCGATCCCCACCCGCACCACCACCGCCTCTACGGGCAGCCGCTCCACCACCGCCGCCTCCGGGGGCAGCCGCTCCACCACCGCCGCCTCCGGGGGCAGCCGCTCCGCCACCTCAGCCTCCGCTGTGGGCAGTCGTTCCGCTGGGGCGGAACGGGTGGGCACAGCGGACCCCGGGACCGCCGGCCCAGGTACCCGCCCCCCGGCCGCCCCCGATCGCGGCAACCTCACAGTCGGCGCGGCCAAGGCCGGCGCGCTCCTGGACCGCCAGCTCACCCTCGCCCGCACCCGGGCCCACTCGGCGGCCCTCCAGGCCCTCGGCTCCTCCCGCTTCCACGCCGTCGCCGACAGCGTCGCCGTACTGGCCAGCGAGGTCCCCCTCACCCCCACCGCCCCCACGGCCGACCTGCGCCCCCTGGCCGCCGCCGCCCACGACCGCCTGCGCGACGCGGTCACCGGCCTGCCCCTGCACACCGCCGGCCACCCCTACAACGCCGAGGCCCTCATCCACGGCCTCTCCCCCGACACCGCACCCCACCCGCAGGACGCCCCCTGGCACCAGGTACGGCTCCTGCTCCGCCTCCACCGCTACGCCCTGGAGGTCCTGTACCCCGAGGCCGTCCCCGTCGACGTACGCCTCCTCGCGGCCGGCGAGGCCCTCAACCGCCACCGCGACGCCTCCGAAGCGGCCTCCGCGGCGGCCGCCGCCGCCCGCACCCCCCGTATCGCCCCGGCCACGGCCTACGCCCTCGGCGTCCTCCACGCCGACCAGCGCCACGAGGTGGAGGCATCCCGGTTCGCGTTCCAGCAGTCCTGGCAGAAGGAGGCGGTGAGCACGTCGTGAACGAGAACACCGACGCCGTGATCCGGGCGGCGGGCTGCGTCCTGTGGCGCCCCTCCCCCGACGGCGGGGACCTGCGGATCTGCCTGGTCCACCGGCCGAAGTACGACGACTGGTCGCACCCCAAGGGCAAGTTGAAGCCCGACGAGGACGCCCTCGCCGGCGCGCTGCGCGAGGTCGAGGAGGAGACCGGCCACCGCTGCGCGCCCGGCCCCCGGCTGCCCACGACCCACTACTTCGTCAACGGGCGCGCCAAGCGGGTGAGTTACTGGGCGGCCGAGGCGCTCGACGGCCACTTCACACCCAACCGCGAGGTGGACCGCATCCTCTGGCTGGACCCGGCCGACGCCCGCGCCCGCCTCACCCAGCCCCGCGACCGGGAACTGATCGACGAGTTCCTGGCGATCCTCCGCCACGCGTAACCCTCACCACGCGACCCCTCACCACGCGACCCCTCACACCCCGCCCGCCGCGTGCCCCTCCGCGTCCGTCCGGGCCAGGCTCCGCGCCCGTCTGGCCGGCCCGCGCCACCCACAACTGCATCTCGCCACACAGAATCGGCCCTGCTCGACGGTGTTCGTACGGTGCTGCTGCGGGGGTACCGGCTCGTCCTGGTGCGCCACACCCACAACGTTACCCAGGGCAAGTAAGCGTCCCCCCCCTCCCGCCACGGGCTATTGGGCGCACCGCGTGACAACCCTCCGCACTCGTCGTTATCCGGACAAGCGGGAGGACCCGGTACGGACCCGGCCAGGGGGTTGGCAGGCGATGGTGACGCGGCGGCACGGCAGGACGGGCGCGGTGCTCGTCGCGGCAGGACTCATCGTCGGCGCGGCCGGTGTCACCGGCTGCGCGTTCGGCGGCCTCGCCGACGACCCCCTCCCCTACGACCCGGTCGACCTGCTGCACCGCGCCGCCCCCGCCCTCGTCCGCGCGGGCAGCTCCAGGGCCCGTACGGAGATGGAGATGGCCACCGGCGGTACCCGCGTGACCATCCGCGGCGAGGGCGTCTACGACTACGGCAGACAGCTCGGCCGGCTCAGGGTGCTGTTGCCGCACGACCCCGCCGGCCGCAGCGAACACCGCCCGATCACCGAACTCCTCGCCCCCGGCGCCCTGTTCATGAAGAACCGGGGCGCGGGCGTCCCCGCCGACAAATGGGTCCGCGTCGACACGGGCGCCCTCTCCGACGGCAATCTGGTCACCGGCGGCGCCACCGACCCGTTCGCCGCGGCCGAGGTGCTGCGCGGGACGCGTACGGCGAGCTTCGTCGGCGAGGCCGAGGTCGACGGCACACGGGTCCGGCACTACCGCGGCACCGCCGACCTCACGATGGCCTCCCGCGCGGCCTCCGAGGGCAACCGGGCCCCCCTGCGCGCCGCCGCCGAGGGCTTCGCCACCGCCCGGGTCCCCTTCGACGCCTACCTCGACGACGAGGGCCGCATCCGCAAGGTCCGCCACCGCTTCAGCTTCGTCAACGGCGCCCGGCAGGACACGATCGCCGTCGCCTCGACGACCCTGCTGTACGACTTCGGCGTCCCCGTCGACGTACGCCTGCCGCGGCCCGAGGACATCTACGCCGGGAAGATCGCGGAGGAGTAGCCCCGAGGGGTAGCGGAAAGTACGGGGCCGGAAATGGTCCGTTGGTGCCATGCGCGGGCTGTGGGCCGCTGCCTACCCTAGGGGTCGGTGACGGCGGAGAAGAGGTGATGCACGTGGCTCCGGCAGGCGGTACGGCGGTTCAGGACCACGTGGCCCTCGCCGAGATCGAGCTCTGCGGCGATCTCATCATCGCGGCCTCCGCCACCGACGGCGACCGCCTCAGCCCCGACCGCATCGACGAGGTCCTGCGGGTCCGGGAAGAACGCTCCCACGAGGACGAACCGCGCCGGTAGCGGACCCCCGCGCCGGACGCCGTACCCGGCCGCCGTACCCGACAACCGCGTCCGGCGGCCGTACCCGACGACCGTCCCCGATGGCCGAAAAAGACCCCCGGCGGCACGGGCGGCCCCAGGCCCTCCGACCCTCAGGTCCGCAGCAGCCGCCCGATCGCCTTCGTGGCCTCCTCCACCTTCGCGTCGATCTCGGTGCCGCCCTTGAGGGCCGCGTCGGCGACGCAGTGCCGCAGGTGTTCCTCGAGAAGCTGCAGCGCGAAGGACTGCAGGGCCTTGGTGGAGGCGGAGACCTGGGTGAGTATGTCGATGCAGTAGACGTCCTCGTCGACCATCCGCTGGAGCCCGCGGATCTGTCCCTCGATGCGCCGCAGGCGCTTCAGATGCTCGTCTTTCTGCTGGTGGTACCCGTGGATTCCACGGTCGTGGTCGGTCACGACACCCGGCTCCACTCCGTCTACGGCGGAGGGCACTTCAGCGCCGGCCCCTGTGGTCGTCATCGCAGCCTCCAGACATATACCCCTACCGGGTATATCGTATCGAACTTTGGCGGGTATACGCCCTGCGGGCAGCCCCCCTGCCGGTGAATCTGGCTGATGGGCGACACTGGGGGACGGCCCATTAGCCGTGGCCGGATGATGCGCCTAGCATCAGCCTGACCGAAACCAATGCATACCGAGGACCCCACGTGCGCTTTCGTCTGACCCCCAGGGAGACGAGCTTCTACGACATGTTCGCCGCGTCCGCGGACAACATCGTCACGGGCTCGAAACTCCTCATGGAACTGCTCGGGGCGGACACCGCCGGCCGGGCCGAGATCGCAGAGCGTATGCGGGCCGCTGAACACGCCGGTGACGACGCCACACACGCGATCTTCCACCAGCTGAACTCCTCGTTCATCACGCCGTTCGACCGCGAGGACATCTACAACCTCGCGTCCTCCCTCGACGACATCATGGACTTCATGGAGGAGGCCGTCGACCTGGTCGTCCTCTACAACGTCGAGGAACTGCCCAAGGGCGTCGAGCAGCAGATCGAGGTGCTGGCGCGGGCCGCCGAGCTGACCGCCGAGGCCATGCCGAACCTGCGCACCATGGCCAACCTCACGGAGTACTGGATCGAGGTCAACCGGCTGGAGAACCAGGCCGACCAGATCCACCGCAAGCTGCTGGCCATGCTCTTCAACGGCAAGTACGAAGCCATCGAGGTGCTGAAACTCAAGCAGATCGTGGATGTGCTGGAGGAGGCGGCGGACGCCTTCGAACACGTGGCCAACACGGTGGAGACCATCGCGGTCAAGGAGTCCTGAACTCTTCATGGACACCTTGGCTCTGGTCGTGACCATCGGGGTCGCGCTCTTCTTCACGTACACCAACGGCTTCCACGATTCCGCGAACGCGATCGCGACCTCGGTGTCGACCCGCGCGCTGACGCCCCGGGCGGCCCTCGCCATGGCCGCGGTGATGAACCTCGTCGGCGCCTTCCTCGGCAGCGGCGTCGCCAAGACGGTCAGCGAGGGCCTGATCTCCACGCCCGAGGGCTCCAAGGGGATGGGCATCCTCTTCGCGGCACTCGTCGGCGCGATCACCTGGAACCTCGTCACCTGGTACTTCGGCCTGCCGTCCTCCTCCTCCCACGCGCTGTTCGGCGGCATGGTGGGCGCGGCGCTCGCGGGCGGTACGACGGTCTACTGGTCCGGCGTCCTCGAAAAGGTCGTCATCCCGATGTTCGTGTCACCGGTGGTCGGCCTGGTCGTCGGCTATCTGGTGATGGCGGGGATCATGTGGATATTCCGCCGCGCCAACCCGCACAAGGCGAAGCGCGGTTTCCGTATAGCGCAGACCGTGTCGGCGGCGGGCATGGCCCTCGGCCACGGTCTCCAGGACGCGCAGAAGACGATGGGCATCGTGGTGATGGCCCTGGTCATCGCGGACGTCGAGGACTACGGCGATCCCATCCCGGTCTGGGTGAAGATCGTCTGCGCGGTCATGCTCTCCCTCGGCACGTACGCGGGCGGCTGGCGCATCATGCGCACCCTCGGCCGGAAGATCATCGAACTCGACCCGCCGCAGGGCTTCGCGGCCGAGACCACCGGCGCGTCGATCATGTTCATCACGGCCTTCATCTTCAAGGCCCCCATCTCCACGACCCACATCATCACCTCGGCGATCATGGGCGTGGGCGCCACGAAGCGGGTGAACGCCGTCCGCTGGGGCGTCGCCAAGAACATCATCCTGGGCTGGTTCATCACGATGCCGGCCGCGGCCCTGGTCGCCGCGACGAGCTTCTGGATCGTGAACCTGGCGGTTCTCTGACCGCACGACGGTCCTCTGACCGCACGAGGACGGGCCCGCCCCCGGGAACACCGGGGGCGGGCCCTTTCTCTACCTCGCGGTGGCACCGCCATGCAGCACCGTGAGGGGTCTTGGAGGGGTCTTGAGGGTCGGCGAACGCCGCCGGCCTAGCCGAAGCGGCCGGAGATGTAGTCCTCCGTGGCCTGGACGGACGGGTTGGAGAAGATCCGCTCCGTGTCGTCCAGCTCGATGAGCTTGCCCGGCTGCCCCACGGCCGCGAGGTTGAAGAACGCCGTCCGGTCGGAGACCCGCGCCGCCTGCTGCATGTTGTGCGTCACGATGACGATCGTGAAGCGTTCCTTCAGCTCACCGATGAGGTCCTCGATGGCGAGCGTCGAGATCGGGTCCAGCGCGGAGCACGGCTCGTCCATGAGCAGCACCTTCGGCTCGACCGCGATGGCACGGGCGATGCACAGCCGCTGCTGCTGGCCACCGGAGAGGCCGGAGCCCGGCTTGCCCAGGCGGTCCTTGACCTCTTTCCAGAGGTTCGCGCCCTTGAGGGACTTCTCGACGACGTCGTCCAGCTCGGCCTTCTTCTTGGTGCCGAGCAGCTTCAGGCCCGCCGCCACGTTGTCGTAGATCGACATCGTGGGGAACGGGTTCGGGCGCTGGAAGACCATGCCGACCTCACGCCGCACGGAGACGGGGTCGACCCCGGTGCCGTACAGGTCCTCGTCGTCGAGCATGACCTTGCCCTCGACCCGGCCGCCCGGCGTCACCTCGTGCATCCGGTTCAGGGTGCGCAGGAACGTGGACTTGCCACAGCCGGAGGGGCCGATGAAGGCCGTCACGGTACGGGGCTCGACGGTCATCGAGATGTCCTCGATGGCCCGGAAGGAGCCGTAATAGGCGTTGAGGCCGCTGACGTCGATTCGCTTGGCCATGGGGATCACTGCTTCTTTCGCGAGGAATTCGCGGGGAATTCGAGGGAATCTGGTCGCTGTCATGGCCGCGTCAGCGACCGGACTTCGGCGCCTTCCAGCGGGCGATGCCGCGGGCCGCCAGGTTCAGGATCATGATGAAGGCGATGAGCGTCAGGGCCGCCGCCCACGCACGGTCGTAGGCCGCACCGGAGCCGCCGCTGTTCGCGTACTGCAGGTAGATGTACATCGGCAGCGACGCCTGCGGGTCGGCGAAGGGGTTCGCGTTGATGAAGTTCGAACCCCACACCAGGAGCAGTACCGGAGCGGTCTCACCGGCGATACGGGCGACGGCGAGCATCACACCGGTCGTGATACCGCCGATGGCGGTCGGCAGCACGACCTTCAGGATAGTGCGCCACTTCGGCACGCCCAGGGCCAGCGAGGCCTCGCGCAGCTCGTTCGGGACGAGCTTGAGCATCTCCTCGGTGGAGCGGACGACGACCGGCAGCATCAGGATGGTCAGCGCCATCGCGCCGGCGAAGCCGGAGGGGCCCATGCCGAGCAGCAGGATCCAGGTGCTGAGGATGAACAGGCCCGCGACGATCGACGGGATGCCCGTCATGACGTCGACGAAGAAGGTGACGGCCTTGGCGAGCTTGCCCCGGCCGTACTCGACCAGGTAGATCGCGGTCAGCACACCGATCGGCACGGAGATCACGGTGGCGATGCCTACCTGCTCCAGGGTGCCGAGGATCGCGTGGTAGATGCCGCCGCCGGGCTCGGTGTCGGCGACCACGCCCATCGAGTGGCTGAGGAAGTATCCGTCGAGGACCTTCACACCACGGCTGATGGTCTCCCACACGAGGGAGGCCAGCGGGAGCACGGCGAGCAGGAACGCGACCCAGACGAGGCTGGTGGCGACCCGGTCCTTGGCCTGCCGCTTGCCCTCGACGCGCGCGGCGATGCCGTACGTGCCGAGGACGAAGAGGAGGCCGGCGATCAGGGCCCACTGGATCGAGCTCTCCAGGCCCGCCACGGTGCTGATGCCGAGGCCCAGGGCGACCGAGCCGACGGCGACCGCCCACGCGAACCACCTGGGCAGGGACGCGGCCCGCAGCGTGCTGGGGCCCTTCGGGGAGAGAGTTGCGTTGCTCATGCGTTGGCCCCCGAGAACTCCTTGCGGCGGGCGATGATCAGCCGGGCCGCGCCGTTGACCAGCAGGGTGATGACGAACAGGACCAGACCGGAGGCGATGAGGGCGTCCCGGCCCATCTCGGTGGCCTCACTGAACTTGCTGGCGATGTTCTGGGCGAAGGTGCCGCCGCCCGGGTCGAGCAGGCTGAGGTTGATCTCGAAGCTGGACGACAGGACCATCGCCACGGCCATGGTCTCGCCGAGCGCGCGGCCGAGGCCGAGCATCGAGGCGGAGATGACGCCGGAGCGCCCGAAGGGCAGCACCGCCATGCGGATCACTTCCCAGCGGGTGGCGCCGAGGGCCAGCGCGGCCTCCTCCTGCATCTGCGGGACCTGCCGGAAGACCTCACGGCTCACGTTGGTGATGATCGGCAGGATCATGATCGCGAGCAGGATGCCGACGGTGAGCATCGAGCGGGGGGCGCCACCCTGCCACGAGAGGATGCCGGTCCAGCCGAGGTAGTCGTTCAGCCAGCCGTAGAGGCCGTCGAGCTGCGGTACGAGGACCAGGGCGCCCCACAGGCCGTACACGATGGACGGCACGGCGGCGAGCAGGTCGATCACGTACGCGATCGGACCGCCCAGCCTGCGCGGGGCGTAGTGCGTGATGAAGAGGGCGATACCGACCGCGACCGGGACCGCGATGGCCATCGCGATGATCGACGAGACGACGGTGCCGAACGCCAGGACCGCGATGCCGAAGACCGGCGGGACCGCGGTGGGGTTCCACTCGAAGGTGGTGAAGAAGTTGGCCTCGTCCTTGCTGATCGCGATGGCGGCGCGGTAGCTGAGGAACACGGCGATGGCCGCCATCAGCGCAAGGATGAAGATGCCGGAACCCCGGGACAGGCCGAGGAAGATCCGGTCGCCGGGGCGGGTGGCGCCGCGGGCGGCCCGCTTCTGCTCGGCGGTCTCGGACGTCGGTGGGGTGGGGGGAGCGGGATTTTCTTTGGTCGATATGTCCATCAGGTTCTCCGGTCTGCGGAGCCGTCGCAATACGGGCGGCGACTCGGGGCGGAGCCGCCCGCGGTGGCGGGAGGCTCCTGGCGGCGGTGCACCGGACGATGCGGTCCGGCCCCGGTGGGGGCCGGACCGCACTCAGGTCAGCTCAGTTCCGAGATGGTCGTGCGGACCTTGGTGATGATCTCCTCGGGCATCGGGGCGTACCCGGCCTCGGAGAGCAGCGCCTGGCCGTCCTCGGAGGCGACGTAGGTGAGGAAGGACTTGGTGGCGGGCAGGGTCTCCGCCTTGTTGCCCTTGTCACAGACGATCTCGTAGGTGACGAGGGTGATCGGGTAGGCGCCCTCGGCGGTCGGCGTGTAGTTGAGCTTCAGCGCCAGGTCCTTGCCGGTGCCCACGACCTGGGCCTCGGAGATGGCCTTGGTGGCGTTCTCGACGGTCGCCTTCACCGGCTCGGCGGCACCGGTCTTGACGTCCACCGTGCTGATGCCGTCCTTGGCGTAGGAGAGCTCCATGTAGGAGATCGCGCCCTCGGTCTCCTTCACGCCCTGCGCGACACCGGAGGAACCCTGCGCGGACTGGCCGCCCTTGGCCTGCCAGGCCTTGCCGCCCTCGTACTTCCAGCTGTCGGGGGCCGCGGCGATCAGGTACTTGGTGAAGTTGTCCGTGGTGCCGGACTCGTCCGAGCGGTGGAAGGCCTGGATCTTGAGGTCGGGCAGCTTGGCGTCGGGGTTCAGCGCCGCGATGGCCTTGTCGTTCCAGTTGGTGATCTTGCTGTCGAAGATCAGGGCCAGGGTCTTGGCGTCCAGGACCAGGCTCTCGACACCCGGGACGTTGTAACCGACGGCGATCGGACCGCCGACCATCGGCAGGTCGATGCCCTGACCGCCGGAGCAGACCTCCTTGGAGGCCGTGACCTCTTCGGGCTTCAGCGCCGAGTCGGAGCCCGCGAAGGCGACCTGGCCCTGGGTGAACGCGGTGATGCCCGCGCCCGAGCCGCTGCCCTTGTAGTTGATCACGACGTCCTTGCAGGTGCTCTGGTACTGCTTCACCCAGGCGTCGATCGCGTTCTTCTGCGCGGAGGAGCCGTCGGCCAGCAGCTGACCCTTGGCGTCGCCGCAGTCGATGCTGCTGTTGGCGGACGCCGTGCTGTCGCCGGAGCCGCTCGTGCCGCCGGTGTCGTCGGACCCGCACGCGGTGAGGGTCAGGGCGCCGGTGACGGCGACAGCACCGAGAGAAAGGGCGCGCAGTCGGTTCTTGCGCTGAAGCTTCACTTTCGGGGGTTCCTTCCAGGAGCCGCCGTCCACATGGCGGCGTGCGAAGTCGTCGTATCAGCCTCGGGGCGCATCCAGCTGATGCCTTCAGTCCCTCAGACTGCTGTCGTCACGGGCCGTGGGGCCGCATTCAGGCCCACACCCCGCACCGGGTAAGGCCGAAATTAGGCAGATCAGGTGAAGCCGCCGATGGACGGAAGTGAACGGCGAGTGAACCCCTGCCGAAAGTGCGGTGAGGTCACGGAATGCTCACGGGGAGAGCACGCACGGGTCCCGATGTCGCGGCCTCGCCCCCCTCACCCCACCCACACCAACGGACCCGGGTGTTCCATGTCATCCTCACCACCCCCACTCAGTCCATAACTCTAAGCACTCAACCGACTACAAGGAGACACCATCCCCGGTTGAACCCGCCCCTACGCGCACTCGCCCACCCCGGCCTGGTGCAAGGGGCGCGGGGAACGGCGCGACAAGCCACGACGCTCCGACACGTACAAACCCGCCCATCCCCCTCCCCCGGCAGGGGCCTGGGGGCGGCAGCCCCCGGAAAAAGGGGGTCGAAGGGGCACAGCCCCTGGAGGATGGGGACGGGTAGGGGCGGCGGGGGCGAGAATCCGGGAACCCCACCCCCACCCACCTCGTCTCGTTCCACGACCCACCCCACGCGGCGCACCGGAGACGCACATGGAACGACGCACGTTCATAGGCGGCGGCGCAGCCGCACTGACCACCCTCACCGCTGCCGCCTGCACAGGCACCGACCCCGGCCCCGGCCCCGGCACCCGCGCGACCGAAACCGACACCACCCTGCGCACGACGGCCACCGGCACGGGCGCGGGCACCGCCTCCAAGGCCACCGTCGCCAACTGGTCCGCCCTCGCCCGAGACCTCGACGGCCCCCTCATCCGCCCCGGCGACAAGGCCTGGCCCACGGCCCGCCTGCTCTACAACACCCGCTTCGACACCCTCAAGCCCACCGCCGTCGCCTACGTCGCCCACCCCGACGACATCCGCACCACCCTCGCCTACGCCAGGGCACACGACATCAAGGTCTCGATCCGCAACGGCGGCCACTCCTACGGGGGCTGGTCCTCGGACAACGGCCGCCTGGTCATAGACGTCTCGAAGCTGAACAAGGTCCGCGCCTCCGCGAACGAGGCGGTCGTCGGCGCCGGCGCGAAACTCATCGACGTCTACCGAGCCCTGGCCGCGAAGGGCGTGACCATCCCGGCCGGCTCCTGCCCGACCGTCGGCGTCTCCGGTCTGACCCTCGGCGGCGGCCACGGCGTGACCTCCCGCGCCTACGGCCTGACCTGCGACAGCCTCACCCAGGCCACGCTGATCACGGCGGACGGCACACAGCTGATCGCGAACGCCACGACGAACAAGGACCTCTTCTGGGCCCTACGGGGCGCGGGCAACGGCAACTTCGGCGTGGTCACCGAACTCCGCTTCAAGACCCACGCGGCCCCTCGGAGCGTCACCGCGTACCTCACCTGGCCGTGGTCCAAGGCCGCCGCCGTACTGAAGGCCTGGCAGGAGTGGGGCCCGACACAGCCCGACGAGATCTGGTCCTCCTGCCACCTCCAGAACGGCGGCACCCCGTCCGTCGCGATCGCCGCGTTCTCCCTCGGCACCTACGGCGACCTGGAGAACGCCCTCGACCGCCTGGCCGACCGCGTCGGCACCCCGGCCCGCAGCGTCTTCCTCAAGCGCCGCTCGTACGAGGCCGCCATGGAGGGCTACGCCGGCTGCTCCTCCTTCTCGACCGACGCCCAGTGCCATCTGCCCGGCTCGACCCCGGGCCGCTCCCCCCAGGGCGCGCTGGGCCGCGAGACGTACGCGGCCCGCTCGGACTTCTTCGACCGCTCGATCTCGTCGGCGGGCATCCAGACCCTCCTGACCCAGGTCACGGGCGTGAAGGGCGGGGCCGGCAGCATCGCCCTCACCGCCCTCGGCGGCCAGGTCAACCGCGTCTCCCCCACGGCCACGGCCTTCGTCCACCGCCGCTCCCGGATGCTGGCCCAGTACCTCGCCTCCTGGAAGCCGGGCACCTCCGGTACGACGGCCCAGTCCTGGCTCGACACGGCCCACAAGTCCATGACCCGCCACGCCTCCGGCGCCGCCTACCAGAACTACGCCGACCCCACCCTCACCCACTGGAAGAAGGCCTACTACGGCGACGCGGCCCCCCGCCTCACCACCCTGAAGAAGAAGTACGACCCCCAGCGCTTCTTCACCTTCCCGCAGGCGCTGTAGAGCCCCTGGGCCCTCTTGACGGGCCGCAGGCCCCGTCAGGGGCGCGGGGAACTGCGCGATCAGCCACACACACCCCGCACCCGCCGAAAACCAGAACCCCCCGAGCTATGAGGCGCTCAAGGGGGTCGAAGGGGCACAGCCCCTTTTATGGATGGGACGGGTAGGGGCGGCGGGGGCGAAAGAATCCCGGGCACCCTCAGGCCACCAGATCCCTCAGGCCGCCAGATCCCGCTCCTCCGCCGGCACCGACTCGACCCGCGCCCCCGGAATCACCGCACGCTCCCCGCCCCGCCCCCGAGCCCGCACGACCCACCCCACCCGAGGCGACCGCTCCACCGCCCTCATCAGCGGTGTGAGCAGAGCCATCGCCAAGGGCGACAGCAACAACACGACCGCGGTCCCGAGCGCGAACCCACCGATCACGTCCGTCGGATAGTGCACACCCATGTAGACCCGGATGAACCCGCCCAGCAGTCCGATGACGAGCCCGACCATCCCGAACTTCCGGTTGGCGACGAACAACCCCACCGCCATCGCCATGATCAGCGTCGCGTGATCGCTCACGAACGAGTAGTCGGTCTTGCCGGAGACCAGCACCTCCAGCCCCTCATGATCGAGGAAGGGCCGGGGCCGCTCCACGAACCCGCGTATCGGCACGTTCACCAGCACGGCGATCCCGGCGGC
This sequence comes from Streptomyces sp. NBC_00104, assembly GCF_045160825.1. NCBI lineage: Bacteria > Bacillati > Actinomycetota > Actinomycetes > Kitasatosporales > Streptomycetaceae > Streptomyces > Streptomyces sp. NBC_00104. The sequence continues at coordinate 5,390,390 of NZ_CP108215.1, forward strand.
CAACGGCGCCCACACCAGCGCGGCCACGGACGGGGCGGCATCCTCCCCGCCCCGCTTCCGCACCCCCCACCAGCACCCCAGGATCAGCAGCACCATCGCGAAGAGCAGCCCGTACTCGCCGACGAACTCCATCACCCGGTCGAGCCAGGTCGGCGCATCCTTGGCCAGACCATTGATGTCGTACAGCAGCTCGACGTCGGGGTTCGATCCGGATTCAGCGGCAAGTGCGGCATGCGCGGCGAGTCCAGCCATCGTGCTGCGGCCCTTTCGTCATCGTTCTCGCGACCGCACCCTTACGTGCGCCGCGCTCTGCCACCCCCGTGGTGTACGTAGTGCTTCCGCGTGAGCGTCAACGGGCTACGTCAAATAGGAACGCACACTCTTCTCCAATGCGTTCCACCCTCCACTGAATGATCACTCAGACGTTATCGAAGAGAGACACGTCTGCGCAGCTCAGGGCAGGGGTTCACGGAGAATTGCGGCACCCTCAGACCGTCGTGGGCAGCGCTTTCGCGCCATCTTCGGTAACCCGGGTGGCACCAAAGTAGTCGGGGGTGTCAATCGGGTCGAACCGGATGACGGCACCTGTCCGCGGCGCGTCAATCATGTATCCGCCCCCCACATAAATCCCGACGTGCCGAATGGCGCGGGAGTTGGTGAGGTCGTCGGAGAAGAACACCAGATCCCCGGGCAGCAGCTCGTCCCGCGACGGATGCGGCCCGGCGTTGTACTGATCGTTCGCGACCCGCGGCAGCGTGATCCCCACACTCTTGTACGCCGCCTGCGTCAGGCCCGAGCAGTCGAAGCGTCCGCCCTGCTCAGCGGTACCGGTACCACCCCACAGATACAGCGTCCCGAGCTTCTTCTGCGCGTACGCGATGGCCCCGGCCGCCTGCTCGCTCGGATCGACCCGGGACGTGGGCGCGGCGAAACTCTCCGACAGCGTCGTGATCGTCTTGACGTAGTTCTGGGTCTCCTTGTACGGCGGGACGCCCCCGTACTTGATGACGGCGTACGCCCCCGCGTTGTAGGAAGCGAGCATGTTCGCCGTCGGATCACCGGGTACGTCCTTCACGTACTTCGCGAGGGAGCAGTCGTACGAGGCGGCCGACGGAATCGCGTCATTCGGGTCCCACACATCGCGATCCCCGTCACCATCCCCGTCGAGCCCGTGCGTGGCCCACGTCCCCGGGATGAACTGCGCGATCCCCTGCGCGGCGGCGGGGCTCTGCGCCTTCGGATTGAACCCGCTCTCCTGATACAGCTGTGCGGCGAGCAACGCCGGATTGATGGCGTCGCACAGATTGCCCCACTTCTGCACGAGCGTCTGATAGGCGGCGGGTACGGCCCCCTTGGCCAGCCCGACGGACTTCCCGGCGATCCCGCCCGCGAGATTCCCGGCGACCAGATAGACACCCACGACCAGCACCATCACGAAGCCGAGCCCGGCGCTGCCGGCAGCGATCGCCACGATCCACGCCTTACGCACCGTCAACCGCCCCTCACCGCGCGCCAGTCCGCCGCCAGCAAGTGTAGAGCGGACCCCGCCCCGACGGAATGATCACCCGGCGGCCCCACAGTCGACCCACAGCAGCTTCCCACCCTGTGAGACACCGAGGTCGCGCAACACGGACACGCCCCGCTCCTGGGAACAGGCGCGCACGAGCTGCAGCCCACGCCCACGCTCGGCGTCGAGGTCGACGGGCCGGGCGTCCTCCGTGAACCCCACCGGCACCCGCCAGTCCCGATCCCACACCCCCACACGCAGCCTCCCGCCGATCTCCAGCACCCGCAGGGCGTACTCCTGCGTGGTGTGCCGATGAGCGTTGGTGAGCAGCTCTGCGGCCAACAGTTCGGCGGTGGGGGTGAGTTCGGAAAGACCATGGGCGTCGAGCACGGCCCGGAGAGTGGCGCGGCCGACGCCCGGGGAGCGGGGGTCCCGGGGGAGACGAAGGGTGTAGTTCCAGGACGGGGATACGGTGGCCATGGAAGTCTCCGGTTACTGAGGGGAGTTGGTCGGATACTGCTCCTGGGAACAAGGTAGCGTCGAGTTGTAAGTTGTTAGACCTAGAAGCGCGAACTTCTTCAGTGTTCATACGTGTGGGTGACACAGCCCGCCGAAGGAGAGCAACGTTGGCCATGAGAGGCAGCCCCACCGGGCGTCAACTCCGGCTGGGTACCGAACTCCGCAAGATGCGCGACCGAGCAGGCCTGACCTCGACCCAGGCCGCGCAACTGCTCGGCATCAAGCAGAACCAGGTCAGCAACATCGAGGCCGGCCGCCACGGCGTGAGCCCCGAGCGCCTGCGCACCATCGCCTGCCACTACGACTGCTCGGACAAGGCCCTGGTCGATGCACTCACCGCGATGACCCCCGACCGCAAACGGGGCTGGTGGGAGGAGTACCGCGAGCTGCTCTCCAGCGGTCTGCTCGACCTGGCCGAAGCGGAGCACCATGCCCACTCGTTGCGCAGCACGACCACGGCCCGCGTCCCCGGCCTGCTCCAGACCCGCGAGTACGCGCTCGAAATCTTCCGCCAGGCGGTCGTCGAGCTCTCGCCGCCCGACATCGAGCACCGGCTCTCGTTCCGCATCAAGCGGCAGGCCGTCCTCTTCCGCGGGGAGAACCCCACTCCGTACGCGGCGATCGTCCACGAGGCGGCTCTCCGCATGAAGGTCGGCGGCCCCACGGTCGCCCGGCAGCAGCTGCAGCATCTGCTCGACATGAGCGAACGGGACCACGTCACCCTGCGCGCCGTCACCTTCGACGTCGGCGCCTATCCGGGATCGGGACAGTCGATCTACTACTTGCACGGCGCCGTACCGCAGCTGGACACCGTCCAACTGGACCAGTCCCACGGCGCCACATTCGTCGACGCCGAGGCCCAGTTGCACAAGTACCGGACCCTCTTCGACCGGGTTGAGGCGATCGCGCTCAGCCCCGACAAGACCCGGGACCTCATCCACAACGTGATGCGAGACCTGTGAGGGAACGCCCATGACGCCGTACTGGCAGAAGTCCTCCTACTGCAGCGAAGGCGAGGCCTGCGTCCACATATCCACCGGCCCCGCCACCATCCAACTCACCGAATCCGCCGACCCCACCCAAGCCACCCTCACCACCACCCCCGCCTCCTTCCGAGCCCTCCTCCACGCACTCAAACTCGACAAGGAACCCGCCCGTGTCTGACATCCCCCCGGACCTCGACTGGATCCGCGCCGCCCCCGACGACGCCACCGGCCCCGGCCCCTGGATCGAACTCGCCTTCGGCGAGGGGAACGGCGAGGACGACCCGGAAGCCCCCGTCTACATCCGCGAGACGAGCGACCCGGACAACGTCGTGACCACAAACCGCCGCAAGTGGGACGCGTTCGTACTGGGCGTACAGGCGGGCGAGTTCGACCACTTCGTGGAGGGGGTCGAGGGCTTCGAACCGACGGTGCGGCAGCCGGAGGCCTGAGCAGAGCAACACCGACCGGCCGCCCGACCCCTCCGAAGACCGGGCAGGCTAGACCGGCTCGAAGATCCCGTCGATCCGAGGCCCGGCACTCGGCGTCATACGGCTCACGACACCGGCCTCCACGATCAGCAGATCCGGCAACCACTCCTCGTAGAAACGGACATGCCCCACCACCCCTACCGTGCTGGTACGCGCCCCGAGCCAGCCCACCAGCCGCCGCAGGTCGTCGAACTGGTCAGGATGCACCTCCTGCCGCACCGTCAGAGCCCACCCCGACTCCCGCCCGACCAGCTCCCCCACCAGGACCCCGCCGATCCGCCAAGCCGCCCCTCGCTCGGCCAACAACGGGAATTCGTACGCGCCTTGGCCCTCACCGTCGCCGTCGTCTCCGTCCCTGTCGTTGCCTCCCTCACCCAAGTGCCGGCGCAGCAAGGTGAGATCTTCGGCCGGAAGGGACGCAGGAAGATCGAGATTGAGCTGAAGCTCGTGGTAGTCACCCATGCCGGGAGGCTACGAGAGTGTGGGGAGAGCCGCTGCCCTCAGGACTTGAACCCGATCACCCCGAACCCGGGTCGCGACTCCGCGTGCCGCAGCCACTGCAGGACCTGCATGACCGCCTCCACGACCTCCGGCTCCAGCGGCGGCGGCGCCTCGCCCTTCGCCTTCGTCGCTTCGAACTGCTCCAACGCCCGCAGACACTGCTCGTGCCCCCACTCACCGCAGCCCGGCATGTACGTCGACGGCAGCGGAGCCGGCAGACCTCCGTACCCGAACTCCTCCACGGACACCGCGGTGACCCCCAGTGCGCTCAGCCCCTCGTCGACCACCGACAGCCAGTCGCCGCGGTGCGGGGTGAAACAACTGTTGTCCAGGAACGACCCCGTGAGGGAACACAGCCGCTTGTACGCATACCCGTACTGGAAGGCGTGCTCCTTATCCTCACTGAACGGCCCCCCGTGCACGACCGCCCGCAACGCCTCGTACGCCGTCGGCGCCCCGTCCTCGATCTCGGACGCGAACCACTCGTCGTCACGCGCAAGATCGTCCCCGAACCCGCCGCGCACAGCCTCCAGCAACTGTTCGTCCGCGGACCCGACCAACGCCCGGGTAGCAGCCACATCCAGCAGATACACACTCAGAGAAGAACTCATACCCCCAACGTAGCCACGGCCACTGACAGCGCCTCAGCCGGAACTCAGGGCGCGAAACGGCCCGTTGGATCGGCCTGCGGTATTGGCCGTACGTCGGCGTCCGGCGTCCGCCGCCTCACGGTGTCCATGTCACTCCTGAGGAGGGCGGGAAGTCGGGGTAGCCCTGACCCGTCCACACCGCGCCCGTGACCTCGGTGCCCGGGTCGGCGAAAACCGGTGCGCACGTCTCGTACGAGGCGCCGGGCGGGAAGCTCTTGGTCTTCGGGTAGGAGTCGCAGGGGGCGAAGGTCCCGATGAGCAGGAGTTGCCGGGCGGCGGTCCCGTCGTCGAGCAGCCCGCCCGGCGGGTCGACAGCCGCGTGGGAGAGATCGTTCTCGCCCGCGTTCTTGATGGTCGACCGCACGTAGTACGGCGTCATCTTCTTGGCGTCGCCCTTCAGCCCCAGCGGGGCCACATCCTCCTTGCTGCCCTTCTCGATGCCGGTGACGGTGACCTCGAGAATGCCCGCCTTCGTCGCCCCTTCGTAGCTGAGCAGGGTCGGCTCTCCGAGCTTCGCCTTGGTCCCCGCCTTCGCCGTACCGTCCTCGTTCACGCTGGACGTGGGGGACGGCGAGGACTCGGGGGAACCAGAGGCGGAGACACGCGGCGCAGGCTTGTCGGCAGAGGGACCCGCCCCGTCGTCGGCACCGCAGCCGACGAGGGTGAACAGGAGAAGCAACGAAGCCGCGCGCGGCGCTGGCAGACGACGAATGCGGGTGATCATGCCAGGCAGCGTATCCGTCAGTAGTACTGCTCCCTGAGGGGTGGCGGGACGACGGCGCCCCTATGCGCACGTGATCGGGCCAGCTCGTGATCCATGACCGGCCGTACCCACCGGCAGCACGCTGGCTCGCGTGTTCTCGGTGAAGTCGCCAACGGTCGGCTCACATGTCGATCTCGCCCTCCCAGGCGAATTCCAGCAGCGCCTTCGGCAGATACTCGGACTCGACCTCGATGGGGATGCCACGCTCGCGGGCGAAACAAGCGATGGCCAGGGGGCCCAGGGCGACGAGGCCGTCGCTGTTGACGGCTCGTTCGTCGTCGGCGCTCCAGTACAACTTGTGGTGCCGCAGGGCGTCCACCAGTGCCTCGTTGAACTGGTCGTGATCCCCACGCAGCATGCGATAGAAGAGGATGATGGGCGGGGACAGGAGATGTGTCATCACCTCCTGGTCGGCGTACCGGGCGGCATCCGGGCCGGTTCCGTCGACGGCCTCGACCAGCTTCGAGGAGACGTCTCCCTCGCGGAGCCAATGACGCTGCAGGGTTTCCACCCACGAGTAGATGTACTCGTCGAAGACCGCACCCGAGGCACGCAGCAGTGACACCGGCACTCGGGCCAACTGCGTCAGGCGCTCCTTGTCACGGCAGATCAGCGCCAGGTAGTACGAGTTGACCCAGGTCCCCGCGTTCAGATGGGACTGGGGGCCGGTGGCGGGGATGCGCCAGTCCTTCTCCTTGATTCGACACGTCACCGTGGTGCCCTCGTCCGCGACAGCGGCGGCGAACAGCGCGGATCCCAGCTGCATAGCCGTGACCCAGGCCTCCCAGGTCTCGAACATCGCCCCCTCGGCATCCGCGGCACACCGCGTCTCGGCGAGGATCAGCGTCGACTCCATCACCTGGGCCCGGGCGATGTCGGATTCCTCGATGACCTCCAGCAGCCAGGTGGCGGTCTTGTCGAGCGACCGGATGCCCGCAGCCTTGTCGGCCATGGAGTGGTCGTGGCGAGGAATGCTCGTGACCACTGGTTCTCTCCCCATCAGTAAAGGTCGAAGTGCTCAAGCTTCGCACCAGCGTACGAGCCGGTGCTCTCGTTGGCCTTCACCATGACGTACTTGAGCTTGCGGCCCACAAGCGCTCGCAGGACGTCATCCGCGATGTCGCCGTTGGTCACTGTCTCCCCAGCACTGTTCCGGACCGGGTTGCCGGCGCTGTCCCGCGCCACCAGCTCCGAGTTCTTCTGCATCTCGCTGATGATGGTCAGGACGTAGTCCTGCGTTCCCTGTTTGACCATCCAGCCCTTCGCGGCGCCGGCGCCCTTTCGCCACATCAGCCCGCTCTGCGGTGCTTTCGCCTCCACGATGAGCAGACTTCCGTCGTCGAGCCGGTAGAGCTGGTCGAACATGTTGGCGCCGTTGGAGGTCTTGGGCAGGTCGATCCACTGGGCGTCCGGATACTTGGTCGGGATGACGTGCCGCGCGGCCGCTTCTTCGCCCAGTGCCTCGGCTATCGAGCTGTTGTTGGGCCGGTCCGGCATCGCACTCCGGAACGCCTCCTGCGCGTCGGCGAGAGCCTTTGCGTTCGCCTTCGTGGGATGCGCCTCGTACGCCTTCTCGGCGGCCGTGAGGTCCTTGGACAGCTGACGGTTCCTCGCCGCGTCCTCAAGGTGGTCGATCTCATGGGCCGGGGCAGACCCCCAGTCGTATGTCCCGTCGTCCGCCCAGCTCCGCTCGCCCGGTTTGGCCGGAAGGGAGTCCTTCGCGATCCAGTTGCCGTGCTCGTCCTTGGCCAGGATGGGCAGCGGGTCGCCGTTCTCGTCGGTCGCCTTGGTGCTCCAACGGTGGCCGTCCGAGCGGTAGTACTTGTCGAACCAGGTCTTGTTGGGGTCGTTCGCCTTCCGGATCTGCTCCTCGACGATCTTCTTCGCCTCTTCCGGGGTCCGCTTCGGCGGTTGCTGCCCCTCGTCAGCGGCCCCGGCCCCGTTGTCCGCCGTGTGCCCGGCCCCAACAGCCTCATCCCCGGCACGCCCCGCGTCACCGAGCCCGTCTTCACCGGCTCGCCCGAGATCGTCCAGGCCCCCGCTCCCGCCAGACCCCCCATCGCGCCCCGATGGCGTGTTTTCGCCGCTACGGCTCCCGCCGCCGCCCAGGTTGTCTCCCCCGCGCCCACCGACAGCCGCCGAATCACCCCCACGCCCACCCACAGCCACGGAGTCGCCCACCCGTGTCCCGGCCCCGGCCCCCACCAGCTCGCGCTCGCCGAGAGATCCCGGCGTCTGCTGCCGTCCCCCGGCCTCCCCCGCCCGCTGTTCCGCGCTCGCCTCGTGCCGAATGCTGTCCAGCGACTCCCGTACCGTCCCGTCGGCGTTGTGCATCACCAGCGTCTTGGTGTCGAGGTAGACGACCTCGCCCTCGGGGGTCTTCATGCGGACCGAGTTCTCGGGCGTGAGCCCGGCCGGGAGGTCGTCGGCGATGTTCGGGGGATCGGCTATCTGATACGTGCCTTCGCCCAGCCTGATGTGCGTGCCGTTCGTGATCCCCCGCAGCCCGGCCATGACATCGCTGATCTTGACGGCCGTCCCGCCGATGCCCTTCGCGATGTACGTCATCGGGTCGACGATCCGCCCCGCCTTGCCCGCGAAGGAGATGGCCTTCGCGATCGCACCGGCCTTACCGGTCGCCGCGACCGCTCCTCCCGCCCCACCCGTGAAAACGGTCGTCAGGACGTTGAACGTCACCGCTCCCGCCGCCCGCGACGGGTTCTTGCCCCACTCGTCGTACGCGATCAGCGCCTTCCCGGTCTCCACGACCGCCGTACGGGAGTCGCGCAGCCAGGAGGGGAGCTTGTCGGCCGGGGTCAGCCAGTACGCGGCACCGAGCGGCGTTCCCGTGATCAGGATGCCGGTCGCGAGCTTGCCGAGGCCCACCCAGGCCTGGCCCGCCGCGTCCCAGCCGTTGAAGCCGACCAGCGTGCCGAGGCCCTTGATCGTGCCCCACACGCCGTCCACGACGAAGCCGACCGTGAAGTCCCAGGCGTGCTCGTGGAAGTAGTACCAGGGGTTGGACTCCTCGACGACGTCCCCCCACGGCAGACCGCCGGCGTTGTTCAGGTCCTCGGCCCGGTAGCCGTACGTGTTCTCCTTGTCCGACCCGTCGCCGACGACGAGCGGCTCTCCGCCGACCAGCGCGACGATCTTGTTGTAGCAGGCCCGCTCGGCGGCCTGGAACGCGGTCCAGGCCGCGTTCACCGCGTTGCGGCGGGCCGTGTTCTCGTCGATGAGGTCGCCGTCCGCGACCCAGTCGTCGTCGTCCGCGACGCGCCGTTCGAAGGCCGCCGCCTCCTCGCGGAGCGAGTTGAGCCTGTCGACCAGGGGCCGGACCTCTGCCGCGTAGTCGAGCAGCGCCTTGGAGACCGTGCCCAGCTCGGTCTGCAGGTCGTGGCCGGCCGCCGCGACCGGCGCGGTCGTCGCGAAGAGCTGGTCGGCCTCGGGGGCCTTGTAGAAAGGTTCCAGCAGATTGAAGTTGGCGTCGATCAGCAGACCCGCGGCACCGATCGCCATCCCGTCGAACGCGATGTCCCCGGCGTCCGTCTCCAGCTGCTCCAGATTCCCCGTGAACTCCGGTATCTCGGCTGAGACAACGGGCCTGTCCTCGCTCACGCCTACCCCCGTGGACGCCTCGCAGATACGTTCCCTCAACTCGGCGCCCAGCCTGCGCACCTGACGCAAGGACAGACAAGGACACCCAGTCGATCATTTGTACCAAAATTGCGATCGCGATCCCATGCACTTCTGGCCAAAGCTCGATCCTCAGGGCGAACCGGCCCCCACACACGACCCTTACGTCCACATCAGGCACACTCGAACTCCGGAGAACACCGGATCGACAGAACAGGGGCGAACAGGGCCGACACCCCGTCAGAAGCGGGGACGGGCCAGCCCCCTGAGGCCACGAAAGGGGAATAACGACGGAACCACACCACAGGTTCCGGTTCACCCTCGTTGCCCGGCGTGACCCGCCGTGATACACAGAGTGACGATACGACCCTTCGTTTACCGTTCCGCACCCCCCGTTAGGGGCCCACGCGGGTCGGCGGCAAGGGATCCGTACGAAAACCGCCAATCAATGACGCCAAGTCGACATACGACAGCGTCATTGTCGGCGAGAATGGGCCCGACCTCTGCGCACCCGCGCGGAGGTGTGCGGTGCGAACGCCGAGGCGCACGCGCCGCACAGCACCGAAGACAACAGAACTACCCACTAGGGGCGGTGACTTACATGTTCGTTGCGGCCGACAAGGGCGACATCACCACCATCATCGGCGGAATCGCCCCCGACTGGGGGCCTTTCGGCAGCCTGGGCAACGAAGCACGCGTGATGATCGAGGTCGTGATGGCGATCGCCATCCTCCTCTGCCTCGGCATCGCGATCTGGGGTGCGGCCAAACAGCGCATCGGCGCGACCGCCCTCCGCGACACCTTCAGTGCCGAACAGGGCAAGGGCCTCATCATCGCCGGCCTCACCGGCGTCTTCATCATCGGCTCACTGGGCACGCTCTTCACCATCGTGTACGGCATGGCCGTGTAGCGCCGCGGCCGGCCCTCGTCCCGGCCGGGCACGCCAGCTTCGCCCGGTTCCCCCTCCCACCCCACCCGTCCGTCGTGCCCACCGGCTGAGGTTGCGTTTCCCTGATGTCGAGTCTCCACACCGCGCCCGCGCGGGAACCAGCGCGGCTACCGTCGTACTGCTACGCCTTTCGGTACGACGTCGAAGTTGAAGGGGCGACTGCGGCATGAGTCTCGGCGACGAGCACGGGTACGAGTCCTCGCGCACCGGTGACGACGGGGCGTACGGGGCGTACGGGGGGTACGCGGGCACCGGCCAGACCCGGACCCGCCTCCCCGAAGGCGACGCCCCCTACGGCGGGGCACCCCGCCGCCCCCGCTCCTCCTCCAGAAGCCTCGTCACCATCGTCGGCGTGGTCGTCCTCCTCATCGCCGCGATCGCCTTCGCGAACCGGGGAGGCGGCGACACCGACACGGGTTCCGGCGACGCCAAGACGGAGACGGCGCCTACGGCGGCTTCGGGGGAACGGCCGGTGGAGTCGAAGACAGCCGGGATTCCTACGGGGTTCGCGCGGAGCGAGGAGGGCGTGCAGAGCGCCGCGGCCAACTACGCCGTGGCACTCGGCTCGACCGGCATGTTCCACACAGAGAGCCGGCACTCCATCGTCGACGCCCTCTACACCTCCGACGCGGCCGCCAAACTGCAAACACCGCTGGACGAGGCCTACTCGGCTGACTTCCTGAGCAATATGGGCCTGGACTCCGACGGCAACCCGCCCGAGGGCAGCACGTTCGTCTCGCGTGTGACGCCGTTGGGCACCACGGTCCAGGACTACGGCGACACCGGCGCCAAGGTCGCGGTTTGGTACATGGGCCTCATCGGCATGTCCGGGAAGAGCTCGACCGATCCCGTCACCTCCACCTGGAAGACGTGGACCTTCGATCTCCAGTGGTCCAACGGTGACTGGAAGATCGTCACGGACTCTCAGAAGGACGGCCCCGCCCCGGTCCCGGGCGACGACCAGGCCGCCACCTCCGAAGAGATCAGCAAGGCCGTCGAAGAGTACGGAGGGTTCACGTATGCCCGGTAGCCCGAACCGTGCGCTCAGGCTCACCGGAGCCGTAGCCGCCGTGCAGACGTCTGTCGTCCTGCTGGCGTCGAGCGCCTACGCGGCTCCCACCCCGTCGCCGTCGCCCTCGTCGTCGAACAACCCTTGCGATCTCATCGTCGGCGAAGCCAAGAAGTACTGCGAGCGAGAATCCGGCGAAAAAGGCGACACCAGCACCCTCCCCAACGACGTAACCACCACCCTCGACCCCCTCTCCTCCCTCGCCCAAGGCTGCGCCGACGCCGCCTCCTGGACCGTCGACAAGCTCTCCGAAGCCGTCAACGAGACCGCGGACGTCGACTTCACGAACCTCACGTTCCTGAAGCAGTACGCCGTCGTCTTCGCGGCCTCGGCGATCCTCACGCTCGTGCTGTGGCTGCTCGCGGTCACCAAGCGAGCCGTCCGGGGCGTGCCGCTCATGACCGCGATGTCGGAGGCCATCGGCTTCCTCTGGCTGACCGTGCTGGCGTCAGCCTTCACCCCACTGATCCTCTACACCGTCGTCTCGGCCACCGACGGCGTCAGCGACATCATCGCCCAGACGACCGGCAACCAGACGGACACGTTCTTCGGCACGTTCTCCGAGGCCCTGAAGCAGGGCAACGACATCGGCGGCGGCCCGATCATGCTCATCCTGGTGTCGCTGATCTCCATCGTCGCCGCGGGCGTGCTGTACATGGAGCTGTTCCTGAGGGCCGTCCTGCTCTACGTCGGCGCCCTGCTCGGCGTGGTGGTCTACGCGGGCCTCGTCGACAAGGACCTGTGGGGTCATGTCCGCCGCTGGGCGGGCATCATGATCGCGATCATCCTCGTCAAGCCCGTCATCGTCATCGTGCTCGGCCTCGCGGGCGCCCTGACCACGGAGGAGGGCCCCGACTCCCTCGCCGCGATCGTCTCCGGCCTCGCCATCATCCTCCTCGCCATCTTCGCCTCAGGCATGATCTACCGCTTCGTCCCCGGCTTCGGCGACGAGATCGCCAACTCCCGCAACAACCGCATCATGCGCGGCGCCGAGGGCAAGGCCGCGGCCGTGATCAGCTCTCCGGCCAGCCTCGTCGCCCAGGGCATCAAGACCCACAGCTCCCGGGCCGACAACAACGGCGGCGGCGGCGGAAGCAGCGCCCCCCGCCCCGCCAACCCCGTATCCGGCGGCGTGGCCGCCCACAGCTCGCGCCCCGCGAACGGAGGCGGCGGAACTGTCCCCTCCGCCGCACCCCCGCCCCGGACGAGCCCGGTCAACACCCCCCACGCCGGCAACACCCGCAACAGCAATCGCACGGGAGGTGAAGGGCGTTGACGGCTGATTCCCACGCGGCCCATTTGTCCCATCCGGTCACGCCCCGCCGTACCTATCTGATCGGCCGCGCCCGGCCGAACGCGATCATCGGCCGGAACCGCGAGTCCGGCGAGATCGCGCTGATCATCGCGGGCGCGTTCCTCGGCATGATGTGCGGCCTCCTCGTCCCGGTGCTCGTCCCGCGCATCGCCCTGCTGACGGGCTTCCCGATGCTGGCGCTGGCCGCCGTGTACGTGCCGTACAAGCGGCGGACGTTCTACAAGTGGTTCGAGATCAACCGCAGTTACAAGCGCAGCCTGCGCCGCGGCACGACGTACCGCTCCGCCAACATGGAGGCCGGAACGCGCCTCGACGGCCGTGAGGTCGAGGTCGGGCCCCCGCCGGGTATCGGCCGCATCACCTGGCTGGCCGCGCCCTTCGGCCCCGACGAGATCGCCGTCCTCCTGCACGCCGACCGCCGGACCGTCACCGCGGCCATCGAGATCGAGGGCCCGGGCGTCGGCCTGCGCGACTCCGAGGACCAGGAAGCCCTCGTCGACCGCTTCGGCACCCTCCTCAAGCACGTGGCCAACGGCGACGGCTTCGTCACCCGCCTGCAGATTCTCGCCCGCACCCTCCCGGCCGACCCCGACGCCCACGCCAAGGACGTCGCCCAGCGCGGCGACGAGCGCGCCCCGGGCTGGCTGCAGCAGTCGTACGACCAGCTGCAGTCCATGGTCTCCACGAGCAGCGAGCAGCACCGCGCGTACCTCGTCGCCTGCATGCACTACACCCGCGAACTGGCCGCCGAGGGCCACGCCATGGCCCGCGCGGCCCGCCCCCACCAGGGCCGCAAGCTCGACAAGGACGCGGGCCTCGCCGTCGTCATGGCCCGCGAGCTGACGGACATCTGCTCGCGCCTCCAGGAGGCCGACATCCGCGTACGGCAGCCGCTGGGCCAGGGCCGCCTCTCCTCCCTCATCCACTCCATGTACGACCCGGACCACCCCATCGACCACATCCAGGCCATGACCAAGCGCAACGCCTGGCCGGCCGAGCTGGACGCGATGGAGCCGGACTACCTCCAGGCCAAGACCCGCGAGTCCTCCACCCGCGCCCCCTGGTGCCACGCCACGGCCTGGGTGAAGGAGTGGCCGATGACCCCGGTCGGCGTCAACTTCCTGGCGCCGCTCCTGGTCCACACCCCGGACGTCATCCGCACCGTCGCCGTCACGATGGACCTCGAACCCACCGAGGTCGCCATCGAGCGCATGCTGACGGAGAAGACGAACGACGAGGCGGAGGCATCCCGCGCCGCCAAGATGAACCGGACCGTCGACCCCCGTGACGTGGCCTCCCACTCCCGCCTCGACCAGCGCGGCGAGGACCTCGCGAGCGGCGCGGCCGGCGTCAACCTGGTCGGCTACATCACCGTCTCCTCCCGTTCCCCGGAGGCGCTGGCGCGTGACAAGCGGACGATAAGGGCCTCGGCCGGCAAGTCGTATCTGAAGCTGGAGTGGTGCGACCGCGAACACCACCGGGCCTTCGTCAACACGCTCCCGTTCGCCACCGGAATCCGAAGGTAGGGCCACCGCGATGCGGGATCATCCGGACCAGCACCAGCAGGAGTCACCCCCAGGGTCGGTTTCCGAGACCGGCCGAGTGCCAGAGGCCGCTCGTGTGCCGCGGCAAGGACAGGAGGTACGTCGCTGATGCGGGACCCGATGTCCGCCCTCACGGACGCCTTCACGTCATTCCTCTTCGGCAAGGTCGAGACGACCCGCCTTCCCGTGCGCACCTCCACGGGCCAGGCCCAGGCGGTCTACCTCCCGACCGCCGCCCCCGGCCTCGGCGACTCCGGCGTGATCATCGGCCGCGAGGTCTACTCCGGCAAGGGCTACATCTACGACCCCTTCCAGCTCTACGGCCAGCAGCTCCCCGCCCCGCACTGGCTCGTCCTCGGCGAGTCCGGCAACGGCAAGTCGGCCCTGGAGAAGACGTACGTCCTGAGGCAGCTGCGCTTCCGCGACCGCCAGGTCGTCGTCCTCGACGCCCAGGGCGAGGACGGCGTCGGCGAATGGAACCTCATCGCGGAGGAGCTGGGAATAACTCCCATCCGCCTGGACCCGACGGCCGCCCTGGACCACGGCATCCGCCTCAACCCCCTCGACCCCTCGATCACCACGACCGGCCAGCTCGCGCTGCTCCGGACGATCATCGAGGTCGCGATGGGCCACGGCCTGGACGAGCGCTCCGGCTTCGCCCTCAAGGTCGCCCACGCCTACGTCAACGAGACCATCGTCGAACGTCAGCCGGTCCTCACCGACATCGTCGAGCAACTCCGCCACCCCGAGCCGGAGTCCGCGGAGGCGATGAACGTCGCCATAGACGACGTACGGGCGTGGGGCCTGGACGTGGCGCTGGTCCTGGACCGCCTGGTCGACGGTGACCTGCGCGGCATGTTCGACGGCCCGACGACGGTCGGCATCGACCTCGACGCGCCGCTCATCGTCTTCGACCTGAGCCACATCGACCGCAACTCCATCGCCATGCCCATCCTCATGGCGATCGTCGGCGTGTGGCTGGAGCACACCTGGATCCGCCCCGACCGGAAGAAGCGCATCTTCCTGGTCGAGGAGGCCTGGCACATCATCAACAGCCCCTTCGTCGCCCAGCTCTTCCAGCGCCTGCTGAAGTTCGGCCGACGCCTCGGTCTGTCCTTCGTCGCGGTCGTCCACCACCTGTCCGACGTGGTCGACGGCGCGGCGGCGAAGGAGGCCTCGGCCATCCTCAAGATGGCCTCGACACGGACGATCTACGCCCAGAAGGCGGACGAGGCGAGAGCGACGGGACGCGTACTGGGCCTGCCGCGCTGGGCGGTGGAGATCATTCCCACCCTCACCCCCGGTATCGCCGTCTGGGACGTCAACGGCAACGTACAGGTGGTCAAACACCTGATCACCGAGACCGAACGCCCCCTGGTCTTCACCGACCGCGCGATGACCGAATCGTCCGTCGACCACCTGATGGACCAGGACGACGCCTTCCACGCCGCCGAACTGGAGGCCGAGGAACGGGCGGCCGCGTTCGTCGCACAGCAACTGAGCGAGGTCGACGGATACGGCTCCTCCGAGTCGACGGTGGCCTGACCGAGACCAGGAACGAGCGGGACCAGGAACGAGCGGGACCGAGCAGGCAGGGCAAGGGAACGGCGTGAACGGCGGCGGAGGAAACGGCGTGAACGGCGGCGTGCGATGAGACCGGGCGACCGGCGCCCCGAGCAGGGCGGAGGCGGCGTCCCCGACGGGCTGCTGATCGCCCTCCTCGGCTTCCTGGTGGGCCTGACCCTGCTGGTCTGGTCCGCCACCGGCCTGGCCGGCCTCTTCGCCCACGGCGCCTGGCCCGACGCCATCACCTTCACCCGTACGCCCCTGGCCGTACGCAGCCTGGTCTCGAACCCCCAGGACCTCGCCGCGGCCTGGCCGGACACCCCCGCCGCCCAGCTCTCCGGCTACGGCCTCTTCTGGGGCCTCTTCATCGGCCAGCTCATGATCCTCCTCGTCCTGACCGTCTTCGTGATGGGCACACTGGCCCGCTGGCGGTCCGTACGAGCCCGGGAGAAGGCGGCACGAGCCCAGGGAAAGAGCAGCGGCGCGTCGACGACTGCCCCGACCGAGGCCCAGGGCCACACCACACCACACACCACGCCGTACGCCACACCGCACGCCGCTGGGTACGCCCACAGCCCGGACCCGACGGCCGACGCCCCCGGCGGGCCGGCCACCCCACCTGTCCCGCCGCACACCGGAAGACACACCGGCGGCCTCGCTCCCCCCGCCGGGTTCCCTGCCGCGCCCTCCACACCCTCCACGCCGGTCCCCGAGCCGCGGCACGGCGCGCCCTCTGCTCCGCTCGTCCCGGCGACCGAGGCTCCTCGCGCGGCCCCGCCCGGCCCGCACCCCACCACCCCCCTGACCCTCGCGACCGGTACGGAACCCGCCGCTCCGCCCGCCCACCCCCGGCCCGGAGGAACCGAAGCCCCGGCCGCCCTCCACACCGGCGGCTGGGCAAGCGCGCCCCCCTCGGTCGTCCTCGGCCCCGCCGAATCCCGTCGCCCCGCCGCCACCCAGGCCGTACGGGACGCCGAGGGCCCTGCCCTGGTGGTCACGTCCGACCCCACCCTCTGGTCGGACACGAAGGACGCCCGCGCGAAGCTGGGCCCGGTCCTCCTCTACGACCCCGCACACCGCTGCGACACCCCGGCCCGCCTCCACTGGTCCCCCATCGCCGGCTGCGAGGACAAGCCGACGGCACTGGCCAGGGCGATCGCCCTCCTCGCCCCCATCCGCCCCACCGCCAGGCTCGACCAAGCGATGGCGGACACGGCGGAAACCCTCCTGCGCAGCTACCTCCACGCCGCCGCCATAGACACCCGCACCATCCGCCACCTGCACCGCTGGGCCCAGGGCAGCAACGTCCAGGAAGCGGTACGCACCCTCCGTACGAACCCGAAAGCGGCTCCCGGCGCGGCGGGCGAACTGGAGTCGGCGCTCACCTCGCACCCCGAACGCCGGGACATCGCCCAGCAGTTGACGGCCCGAGCCCTCTCGGCCCTTTCCACGGTCAACGTCCGGGAATCCTGCACCCCGAACCGAGCCGACTCCCTCGTCCTGGATTCCTTCGTGCACGAGGGGGGAACGCTCTATGTGGTCGGCGACCCCATCGAGGACCCCAAGGCGAACCCTTCCGCGATGCCGCTTCTGACGGCCCTCGCCTCAAGCGTGGTCGAGCGCGGCCGGCGCATGGCCGAACGGTCATCCTCCGGCCGCCTCGACCCACCACTCACCCTGGTCCTGGACGACGTGGCAGCCGTGGCCCCGCTCCCCCAGCTCCCCCAGCTCCTGACCAGCGGCCCCGACCAGGGCCTCCCCACCCTGGCCCTCCTCCGCTCCCGCGAACAGGCCAGATCCCGCTGGCCCCACCACGAACTCCCGCTGCCGTAAAGGCCACGGGGACCGTCACCCGGCCGACGCCCCGCTCTCGCCCTCATACTCGCCCTCGTGCTCACCCTCCTGAGACACCGCGTACCCGGGCACGGACGGCCACCGCACGGTCAGCACCACCGACTCCTCCTCGGCGACCCAGGAGTGGTCCACCCCGCGCCCCCAGACGACATAGTCGCCCTGGCGCTCCAACACGACGCTACGGCCGGGAAAGTCGACCCGGAAGCGACCGCTGATCAGCACCTGCAGGGCGGTACGTTCCTCGCCCCGGACCCACTGCGCGCGTGTGTCGCCCCGCGGATGAACACCCCATTTGATCTCCACCGCCTCACTCCGGCGAGGATCACCGTCCGCCTTGAAATGCCCGAGCAGCCAGCCCCGGTCCATGGCCGCGTCCTTGCCCGCATTGCCCACGTACACGCTGTCGTCCATGCCGCCGAAGCTAACACCAGCCCGTCCGGCGCCCGCGCCTACGCCGGCTCCAGCACGTACTCCAACTCCCGCCCCTCGTCCCCCTCTACGGTCACCCCGCTGCCCACGAAGCCTGCCCGCCGATAGAACGCCGCGGCCCGTCCGTTCCCCTCGTTCACGAACAACCGCACCCGCTCGACGCCGACTCCTCGGGCCCACTCCACCGCGACCGCGAACATCGCCTCTCCCAGGCCCTTCCCCCGATGCCCGTCCCGCAGGAACACCCCCACCAGATGCCCCTGCCGCCGCTCGACGATCCCTCCGAAGAAGTCCCGCGTCCCGGCCTCCTCCACGAGCACGGTCACCGTCCCGACCCATGCACCGTCCTCGCTCTCCACAACGAACTGCTGCCGCTCCCGAACCCCCTCCGCGGCCTTCTCCGTCCGCTCCTTCCAGAACGCGTCGGACCGCGCCAGGGCATCCTCGTAGGTCTCCAGAAACGCGAGATGCGCCACCGGGTCCAACAACGCGGCCAACCGCAACTCCCGTACGGCCCGCCACTCATCAGCGCGAACGGCCCGCACCACATACCCCTCGGGCACAGCGCCCTCGGCACCCCTCAGCAGATCCATACCGGCGACGCTAGCCTCACGCTTTCTTGAAGCAGGCTGTCCGGCAGGTGGTCAGCTCAGCAAAAAGTGCCCCTGACCAGCAAGAATGAGGATTGTCGAGGTCCTTGTTCCCGCTGAAACCAGAGGCACTTTCCAGGTGAAGGTGCGACACGAGGTCGCGTGTGTTGAGTGGGCTCTTTTGGAGAGGGGGTCGGCGATGGCGTCGGCGACAGAGTAGCCCCGGGTCAGTGTCCGATGACCTGTCCCCACCCGGACATGCGTCGCTGGTAACGGCGGGGTGTGAAGCTCCGGGGGAAAAGCCCAAGTGCCCTCGTTCCACCCGAGGGCAACAGGCAAGGGGAAGACCGGACGGGTGAATAACCGTGAACCCTTGATGACGTCTCGTGAGAGAAAGCCCCGCCGGTGGGAAGCAACAGCGGGGTGCAGGGCAGGCCGCTGGAACGCGGCAGGCGCCGGGCGGATGCTTCACGCCGCCCGGGAGGACACCGCCGCCCCGGGATATAGAGGGCACCCAACCCGGTCGCAGCTCAGGCACACGGAACGTGGAAACCCCGACGGAAGCCGCCCGTCCATACCGGACGGGCGGTGGGCTGACCGTGAGGAAGGCTGATGTTTCCGGCGGGAAAGGACGGCTCAAGAAGCGAAGGCCGGCACGCCGAAAGGCCGGAGGAAACCAAGGCAGCTACGGACGGTGGACTCTCCGCCGCCGCTTTGGCCAACTCGCCGGATACGGACCGATGTCCGAGTCCGAAAGGACGCTGACGTGAGCCGGGTGAGCCTGTGAGGAGGGACGATGACAGCAGCGACAGCACTGAAGGACAAGTTGGACGCCCCGGCCCCGGCCGGGGTGAACGGACCGGAGGGCGGCTTCGTGGACTGGCCCAGCATCGACTGGGACCAGGCGGACAAAGACGTACGCCGTCTGCGCCAACGCATCTTCACGGCATCGAAGGAAGGGGACCTGGCGAAGGTCAGGAACCTGCAGAAGCTGATGCTCCGGAGCCTGAGCAACACGCTGGTCAGCGTGCGGCGGGTGACGGAGATCAACGCCGGACGCAAGACGGCGGGGATCGACGATCAGGTCGTACTCACCGCCTCGGGCAAGTCGGAACTGGTGCGCTTCATCCAGCAGCGCGGCAGTAACTGGCAGGCTCGCGCGGTCCGGCGGGTGTTCATCCCAAAGGCGGGAGGACGCAAGCGGCGCCCGCTCGGCATCCCCGTCATCGTCGACCGGGCTCACCAAGCCCGTGTCTCGGCGGCGCTGGAACCTGAGTGGGAGGCCCGGTTCGAGGCAAGGTCGTACGGCTTTCGCCCGGGCAGGGGCTGCCATGACGCGATCGGGGTCATCTTCAATACGCTCAGCGGCAAGAACCCGCAGCGCGTGTGGATCCTGGACGCGGACCTGGCGGCGGCATTCGACCGCATCGATCACGACCAGCTTCTGGCCGGGCTCGGCACTTTCCCCGCTCGGGGACTGGTCCGGCAATGGCTGAAGGCCGGGGTCGTGGAACGCGGGAGATTCACACCGACCGAGGAGGGGACTCCCCAGGGCGGCGTGATCAGCCCCGTGCTGCTGAATATCGCTCTGCATGGGATGGAGATGGCTGCGGGCGTGCGGTATCACCCTTCGGGCCGACGGGCCGGAGAAATCATGCCGAACGCTCCTGTGCTGGTCAGATACGCTGACGACCTCGTGGCGATATGCCACAGCCGCGCTGCGGCTGAGCAGGTCAAGGCACGGCTTGCCGAGTGGCTCGCGCCCCGGGGGCTGGTCTTCAACGAGGACAAGACGCAAATCGTCCACGCGGAAACCGGCTTCGACTTCCTCGGGTTCAACGTGCGCCGCTACCGCAGCGGCAAGCTACTGATCAAGCCCAGCAAAGCGGCCGTCAAGCGGATCCGGGGCAGACTGCGGGAGGAAATCCGGGCCCTTCGTGGCGCGGAGCCTGCGGCAGTACTGCGGACGCTCAATCCGATCGTTCGCGGATGGGCGGCCTACTACCGGACGGTGGTGTCCAAAGAGGTCTTCGCCTCGCTGGACGCCTACCTATGGCAGCTCACCTACCGGTGGGCGCTGCCCAGGCACCCGAAGAAGCCGAGGCGCTGGATCATGAGGCGGTACTTCGGTCGCTTCAATCCTGCACGTCAGGACAATTGGGTGTTCGGTGACCGCGACAGCGGCGCCTACCTGGTCCGGTTCGCCTGGACGAAAATCATCCGGCATCAGCTGGTCAGGGGTGGGGCGTCCCCGGATGACCCTGCTCTGACCGACTACTGGGCCGACCGCCGTCGCAAGGGCGCCCCGCTGCCGCTGGACCGGGCCACCATGCGTCTACTGAAGATGCAGGCGGGCCGCTGCCATCGGTGCGGGCAACTGCTCCTGCACGCAGACCGGTCCCCGCAGTCCCCAAGGGAGTGGGAGCAGTGGCTCCGCACCACCCGGAAAGCGATCAAGACCCAAAACATCGCTTACCAGGGGACGAAGACGCCGGATGGGGTTCAACTCCGCCTCACCCACGCCTCATGCCGTCAACGCCTATACGTGGACGGCCGCGAGGAAACCCTGCACACCGGAGAGCCTTCGGGGCTTGCTTGAGCCGTATGCGCGGATGACGTGCACGTACGGTTCTGAGGGGGCCGGAGTCCAGCAATGGACTCCGGCTACCCGACCAGCCTATAGGTTCCTATCCCCGTGTGCGTGTTCAGGGTGACGGCCGTCAGGTCTTCTCCCAGGCCGGGTCCGTCCTGCTGGTCGAAACGGTCCGCAAAGCCGGTCTCGACCGGGTGTTGTCCTCAGCGCTTGCTCCGTGGCGGAAGCCGCGGGCCGTCCACGACCCGGCCAAGATCCTCCTGGACGTCGCGCTGGCGGTCGCACTCGGCGGGGACTGTCTCGCCGACATCGCAACGCTGCGGGCCGAGCCGGCCGTGTTCGGGCCGGTCGCCTCCGACCCGACGGTCTCCCGCCTGATCGACACCCTTGCCGCCTCGAGCGAGAAGGCACTGACCGCCATCCGCGCGGCCCGGTCCGAAGTCCGCGTCCGGGTCTGGACGTTGGCCCGCGACCGGGCTCCGGACGCCGGTGGGCAGGTCACCGTGGATCTGGACGGAGTGCTGGTCATCGCCCACTCGGACAAGCAGGACGCCGCCCCGACCTGGAAGAAGACCTACGGTCACCACCCGCTGATGGGCTTCGTCGACCACGGCCCCGGTGGCACCGGTGAACCTGTCGCCTCCCTTCTGAGGGCGGGCAACGCGGGCTCGAACACGGCCGCCGACCACATCGAGGCCGCCCGCCTCTCCCTCGCCCAGCTGCCCACGAAGTACCGGCGCGGGCGGCAGACCTTGATCCGCTGCGATTCCGCGGGCGGCACCCACGAGTTCGTCGCCTGGCTCGCCCAGCGCGGGCGCTGGCTGTCCTACTCGGTCGGCATGGTGATCACCGAGGCCATTCACCAGCACGTTCTGAAGATCCCGGCATCGGCATGGACGCCGGCCGTCGAGACCGGCGGCGAGGTCCGCGACGGGGCCTGGGTCGCCGAACTCACCGGCGACCTGCTTGAGGGCTGGCCGAAGGGCATGCGGCTGATCGTCCGCAAGGAACGGCCGCATCCCGGGGCCCAGTTGAGAATCACGGATGCGGACGGCATGCGGATCACCTGCTTTGCTACCAACACCGCCGGCCGTCCCATCGCCGAACTCGAGCTCCGTCACCGGCTGCGGGCCCGGGCCGAGGACCGCATCCGAGCTGCCCGCGCGACGGGCCTGCGGAACCTGCCCCTGCACGACACCGCACAGAACAAGGTCTGGCTGGAGATCGTCCAGATCGCTCTCGACCTGCTGGCCTGGATGCCCATGCTCGCCCTGACCGGCCAGACCCGGCTCTGGGAACCCCGCCGCCTCCGCTTCCGCCTGTTCTCCGCAGCCGCCCAGCTCGTCACCACCGGCCGGCGCCGCATCCTCCGCCTCGCCCGCCACTGGCCCTGGACCCGGGAGATCACAGACGCCCTCGCACGGCTCGCACTCCTGCCGAACCCCGGCTGACCAGCAGCTTCCCTACCCCTGCGAGTAGCACCACCCCACCCGGAGCAGTGGAACCCGGCGCCCACCCGACGCGACACTCGGGCCCACGGCCTGCCCGGCATCAGCCACCGAAAGCGAAACGGCCCACCGACTCCGTCGGCGGACCGTCACGAAAGATCGAGGCTAGTACCGGGGTACCGCACCCTCCACCCAATTTCCCTCCGGAAACGCAAAAAGGCCCACACCATAAGGTGTGGGCCTTTCGCAATATTTGTTCGGCGGCGTCCTACTCTCCCACAGGGTCCCCCCTGCAGTACCATCGGCGCTGTAAGGCTTAGCTTCCGGGTTCGGAATGTAACCGGGCGTTTCCCTCACGCTATGACCACCGAAACACTATGAAACACTCAACCGCACCATCCCCCGTGACCAAACAAGGGAATGGGGTTGTTCGTGGTTTCAGAACCAACACAGTGGACGCGAGCAACTGAGGACAAGCCCTCGGCCTATTAGTACCAGTCAACTCCACCCGTTACCGGGCTTCCATATCTGGCCTATCAACCCAGTCGTCTACTGGGAGCCTTACCCCATCAAGTGGGTGGGAATACTCATCTCG
The DNA here is from genome assembly GCF_045160825.1 of Streptomyces sp. NBC_00104. Lineage (NCBI taxonomy): Bacteria > Bacillati > Actinomycetota > Actinomycetes > Kitasatosporales > Streptomycetaceae > Streptomyces > Streptomyces sp. NBC_00104. Next base: position 5,413,392 of record NZ_CP108215.1, read on the forward strand.
AAGCAGGCTTCCCGCTTAGATGCTTTCAGCGGTTATCCCTCCCGAACGTAGCCAACCAGCCATGCCCTTGGCAGAACAACTGGCACACCAGAGGTTCGTCCGTCCCGGTCCTCTCGTACTAGGGACAGCCCTTCTCAATATTCCTGCGCGCGCAGCGGATAGGGACCGAACTGTCTCACGACGTTCTAAACCCAGCTCGCGTACCGCTTTAATGGGCGAACAGCCCAACCCTTGGGACCGACTCCAGCCCCAGGATGCGACGAGCCGACATCGAGGTGCCAAACCATCCCGTCGATATGGACTCTTGGGGAAGATCAGCCTGTTATCCCCGGGGTACCTTTTATCCGTTGAGCGACGGCGCTTCCACAAGCCACCGCCGGATCACTAGTCCCGACTTTCGTCCCTGCTCGACCCGTCGGTCTCACAGTCAAGCTCCCTTGTGCACTTACACTCAACACCTGATTGCCAACCAGGCTGAGGGAACCTTTGGGCGCCTCCGTTACCCTTTGGGAGGCAACCGCCCCAGTTAAACTACCCATCAGACACTGTCCCTGATCCGGATCACGGACCCAGGTTAGACATCCAGCACGACCAGACTGGTATTTCAACGACGACTCCCCCTGAACTGGCGTCCAGAGTTCACAGTCTCCCAGCTATCCTACACAAGCCGAACCGAACACCAATATCAAACTGTAGTAAAGGTCCCGGGGTCTTTCCGTCCTGCTGCGCGAAACGAGCATCTTTACTCGTAGTGCAATTTCACCGGGCCTATGGTTGAGACAGTCGAGAAGTCGTTACGCCATTCGTGCAGGTCGGAACTTACCCGACAAGGAATTTCGCTACCTTAGGATGGTTATAGTTACCACCGCCGTTTACTGGCGCTTAAGTTCTCAGCTTCGCCACCCCGAAGAGTGACTAACCGGTCCCCTTAACGTTCCAGCACCGGGCAGGCGTCAGTCCGTATACATCGCCTTACGGCTTCGCACGGACCTGTGTTTTTAGTAAACAGTCGCTTCTCGCTGGTCTCTGCGGCCACCCCCAGCTCGAGGAGCACGTCCTCTCACCAGTGATGGCCCCCCTTCTCCCGAAGTTACGGGGGCATTTTGCCGAGTTCCTTAACCATAGTTCACCCGAACGCCTCGGTATTCTCTACCAGACCACCTGAGTCGGTTTAGGGTACGGGCCGCCATGAAACTCGCTAGAGGCTTTTCTCGACAGCATAGGATCATCCACTTCACCACAATCGGCTCGGCATCAGGTCTCAGACTATTGCCAGGCGGATTTACCTACCTGACGTCCTACACCCTTACCCCGGGACAACCACCGCCCGGGATGGACTACCTTCCTGCGTCACCCCATCACTCACCTACTGCAAGTCTGGTCCGTCGGCTCCACCACTTCCCTTTCCCCGAAGGGTCCGGGACGGCTTCACGGACTTAGCATCGCCTGGTTCAATGTTTGACGCTTCACAGCGGGTACCGGAATATCAACCGGTTATCCATCGACTACGCCTGTCGGCCTCGCCTTAGGTCCCGACTTACCCTGGGCAGATCAGCTTGACCCAGGAACCCTTGGTCAATCGGCGCACACGTTTCTCACGTGTGTATCGCTACTCATGCCTGCATTCTCACTCGTGAACCGTCCACAACTCGCTTCCGCGGCTGCTTCACCCGGCACACGACGCTCCCCTACCCATCCATACAGGCGTTGGCCCTATTGTATGAATGACACGACTTCGGCGGTACGCTTGAGCCCCGCTACATTGTCGGCGCGGAATCACTAGACCAGTGAGCTATTACGCACTCTTTCAAGGGTGGCTGCTTCTAAGCCAACCTCCTGGTTGTCTGTGCGACTCCACATCCTTTCCCACTTAGCGTACGCTTAGGGGCCTTAGTCGATGCTCTGGGCTGTTTCCCTCTCGACCATGGAGCTTATCCCCCACAGTCTCACTGCCGCGCTCTCACTTACCGGCATTCGGAGTTTGGCTAAGGTCAGTAACCCGGTAGGGCCCATCGCCTATCCAGTGCTCTACCTCCGGCAAGAAACACACGACGCTGCACCTAAATGCATTTCGGGGAGAACCAGCTATCACGGAGTTTGATTGGCCTTTCACCCCTAACCACAGGTCATCCCCCAGGTTTTCAACCCTGGTGGGTTCGGTCCTCCACGAAGTCTTACCTCCGCTTCAACCTGCCCATGGCTAGATCACTCCGCTTCGGGTCTTGAGCGTGCTACTAAAGTCGCCCTGTTCGGACTCGCTTTCGCTACGGCTACCCCACCCGGGTTAACCTCGCAACACACCGCAAACTCGCAGGCTCATTCTTCAAAAGGCACGCAGTCACGACGCACCGAGCAAAGCTCGATACGCGACGCTCCCACGGCTTGTAGGCACACGGTTTCAGGTACTATTTCACTCCGCTCCCGCGGTACTTTTCACCATTCCCTCACGGTACTATCCGCTATCGGTCACCAGGGAATATTTAGGCTTAGCGGGTGGTCCCGCCAGATTCACACGGGATTTCTCGGGCCCCGTGCTACTTGGGTGTCTCTCAAACGAGCCGTACAGATTTCAGCTACGGGGGTCTTACCCTCTACGCCGGACCTTTCGCATGTCCTTCGCCTACCCATACGGTTTCTGACTCGCCGACCAGCCGGCAGACTGATCAAGAGAGATCCCACAACCCCGTATACGCAACCCCTGCCGGGTCTCACACGCATACGGTTTGGCCTCATCCGGTTTCGCTCGCCACTACTCCCGGAATCACGGTTGTTTTCTCTTCCTGCGGGTACTGAGATGTTTCACTTCCCCGCGTTCCCTCCACTTGCCCTATGTGTTCAGGCAAGGGTGACAGCCCATGACGACTGCCGGGTTTCCCCATTCGGACACCCCCGGATCAAAGCCTGGTTGACGACTCCCCGGGGCCTATCGTGGCCTCCCACGTCCTTCATCGGTTCCTGGTGCCAAGGCATCCACCGTGCGCCCTTAAAAACTTGGCCACAGATGCTCGCGTCCACTGTGCAGTTCTCAAACAACGACCAACCACCCGTCACAACCCGCTCACACGGATTTTTACCGGGGTCGGCACTGAAGGCAGCCATACGGCCATACCCTCAGACACCCAACAGCGTGCCCGACCCGATCGACGTCCGGAGATCATGCTTTCCACGCCCTTACGGACAGTACTCACAGCCTCCGACCCGTGAACCGGTCGAATAATCAACGTTCCACCCTTGAGCTGACCACCGCAGAACATTTGCCTGCGTAGTGGCTCTGGATCTCTTGCGAGACCTAGATGCTCCTTAGAAAGGAGGTGATCCAGCCGCACCTTCCGGTACGGCTACCTTGTTACGACTTCGTCCCAATCGCCAGTCCCACCTTCGACAGCTCCCTCCCACAAGGGGTTGGGCCACCGGCTTCGGGTGTTACCGACTTTCGTGACGTGACGGGCGGTGTGTACAAGGCCCGGGAACGTATTCACCGCAGCAATGCTGATCTGCGATTACTAGCAACTCCGACTTCATGGGGTCGAGTTGCAGACCCCAATCCGAACTGAGACAGGCTTTTTGAGATTCGCTCCGCCTCACGGCTTCGCAGCTCATTGTACCTGCCATTGTAGCACGTGTGCAGCCCAAGACATAAGGGGCATGATGACTTGACGTCGTCCCCACCTTCCTCCGAGTTGACCCCGGCAGTCTCCTGTGAGTCCCCATCACCCCGAAGGGCATGCTGGCAACACAGAACAAGGGTTGCGCTCGTTGCGGGACTTAACCCAACATCTCACGACACGAGCTGACGACAGCCATGCACCACCTGTACACCGACCACAAGGGGGCGACCATCTCTGGCCGTTTCCGGTGTATGTCAAGCCTTGGTAAGGTTCTTCGCGTTGCGTCGAATTAAGCCACATGCTCCGCTGCTTGTGCGGGCCCCCGTCAATTCCTTTGAGTTTTAGCCTTGCGGCCGTACTCCCCAGGCGGGGAACTTAATGCGTTAGCTGCGGCACCGACGACGTGGAATGTCGCCAACACCTAGTTCCCACCGTTTACGGCGTGGACTACCAGGGTATCTAATCCTGTTCGCTCCCCACGCTTTCGCTCCTCAGCGTCAGTAATGGCCCAGAGATCCGCCTTCGCCACCGGTGTTCCTCCTGATATCTGCGCATTTCACCGCTACACCAGGAATTCCGATCTCCCCTACCACACTCTAGTCTGCCCGTATCGAATGCAGACCCGGGGTTAAGCCCCGGGCTTTCACATCCGACGCGACAGACCGCCTACGAGCTCTTTACGCCCAATAATTCCGGACAACGCTCGCGCCCTACGTATTACCGCGGCTGCTGGCACGTAGTTAGCCGGCGCTTCTTCTGCAGGTACCGTCACTTTCGCTTCTTCCCTGCTGAAAGAGGTTTACAACCCGAAGGCCGTCATCCCTCACGCGGCGTCGCTGCATCAGGCTTTCGCCCATTGTGCAATATTCCCCACTGCTGCCTCCCGTAGGAGTCTGGGCCGTGTCTCAGTCCCAGTGTGGCCGGTCGCCCTCTCAGGCCGGCTACCCGTCGTCGCCTTGGTGAGCCGTTACCTCACCAACAAGCTGATAGGCCGCGGGCTCATCCTTCACCGCCGGAGCTTTCCACACTCATCGGATGCCCGAGAGTGTTGTATCCGGTATTAGACCCCGTTTCCAGGGCTTGTCCCAGAGTGAAGGGCAGATTGCCCACGTGTTACTCACCCGTTCGCCACTAATCCCCACCGAAGTGGTTCATCGTTCGACTTGCATGTGTTAAGCACGCCGCCAGCGTTCGTCCTGAGCCAGGATCAAACTCTCCGTGAATGTTTACCCGTAATCGGGTCGACACCACGAGAGCGGAACCACCGGAGGAATGATCCGATGGTTCACAGCGTCCTCGCTGTGTTTTACTTCAAAGGAACCTCGCCCCAACCGATAACCGGCCGGGAACGGGGTATCAACATATCTGGCGTTGATTTTTGGCACGCTGTTGAGTTCTCAAGGAACGGACGCTTCCTTTGTACTCACCCAAGCTACTCTCGGGCTTTCCTCCGGGCAGTTTCCCTTCGGTCTTGCGTTTCCGACTCTATCAGATCGTTTTCCGATCCGATTTCCTCGGTGCTTTCCAGGTTTCCGCTTCCGCGTTTCCCTTTCCGGCGGTTCCGACTCTATCAGATCCTTTCGGGCCTGATTCCCAGTCAGCGGGAGTTGTCTTCGCGACTGTTGGGCCGTTCCGACGTTCCAAACCTTAGCGGATCTGCTCGGCAGTTCCCAATCGGGGCTGTCGAACCCAAATCGAATTGCATTCGGGCGTGCCGAATTCACCCCGGTTGGGAGGTCGTGCTGCTTGGTTTGGGTGCCGCTTGAGCGGCGGAGGTGCTGTCGCAGAACCGTTACGGCTCCGTGGCAACCCGAAGAACTCTACGTATCGCGGGGTGGACTGTCAAGCCTCCCCCGGGGCACCCGCGGCCAAACCTCGGGCGCCTTCAAGCGTACGGCCTCAGTCGAGGTCGGTGAGGCGGCCGCCGGCGTCCGGCTGAGCGTGCTCGACGCGGCGGAGGAGACGGGTCAGGACCTCGCCCAGGACGGTGCGTTCCAGCGGCGAGAGGTCCTGGAGGAGGTCCTCCTCGAAGACCGAGGCGAGGCGCATGGCCTCCAGCCACTTCTCGCGGCCCTCGGGGTTGAGCTCGACGATGACGCGTACGCGGTTGGTCTCGTCGCGCTCTCTCGTCACCAACCCCTCGGCGACCATGCGGTCGATGCGGTGGGTCATGGCGGCGGGCGTGAGGCCGAGCCGCTTGGCGAGCTCGCTCGGACCCATGCGGTACGGGGCGCCGGAGAGGACGAGGGCCTTGAGGACCTCCCACTCGGCGTTGCTGATGCCGAGCGCCGAGGTCTGCCGGCCGTAGGCGACGTTCATCCGGCGGTTGAGGCGGGAGAGGGCCGAGACGATCTTCTCGACCTGGGGGTCGAGGTCCTGGAACTCGCGCTGGTAGGCGGCGATCTGCTCCTCGAGTGTCGGCTCGGCGCTGTCGGAGATGCCGGGGGTGTCGCCCATGGGCGAAGTATGGCACGCCGCTGCTTGGCGTCGAAGTCCTTCGAGGTGTACTGTTTAGCTTCTAAGTTTTAGCTTCGAAGTCTTCAGTGTTAACGCTTGAGCTGAACGGCTTCCCTTACCTAGGCAGGTGAACGTGACCAGGGGGATGGGCGCAGCGATGCGCCGGATTCACGTGGGCAACGCGCTCGGCGCGTTCGGACTCGGCTTCACGGTCCCGTATCTGTACGTCTACGTGGCGCAGGTGCGGGATCTCGGTGCCACGACGGCGGGGCTCGTGCTGGCGGTCTTCGCCGTGGCCGCGCTGGTGGTGCTGCCCTTCGCGGGGCGGGCCATAGTCCGGCGCGGCGCGCTTCCGGTGCTGCTCACCGCCCTGGTCACCGCCGCCGTCGGATCGCTGAGCCTCGGGCTGGCCTCCAGTGCGACGACCGTGCTGTTGTCCGCGGTGGCGCTCGGGGCTGGGCAGGCCGTGACGCAGCCGGCGCTCGCGACGATGATCGTCGACTGTTCGCGTGCGGAGAACCGGTCGCGGGCCTTCGCCACACAGTTCTTTCTGCAGAACCTCGGGCTCGGGGTCGGCGGGCTGATAGGCGGGCATCTCGTCGATGCCACGCGCGCCGGTTCCTTCGTCCTCCTGTTCTCCATACAGGCGGCGATGTTCCTGCTGCTCGTGGGAGTGATGGCGACCGTGCGGATGCCTCGCGCTCCGAAGGTCGAGGGCGTGCCCACAGGGGCGACGGCCAAGGGGAGCTGGAAGCAGCTGCTCGGGAATCGGGCCATGGTGCAGCTGTGCGTGCTGGGGTTCGTGTTGTTCTTCGCCTGCTACGGGCAGTTCGAGTCGGGGCTCAGCGCGTACGGGGTCGAGGCGGCCGGGATATCGACATCCGCGCTCGGGACGGCGCTGGCGGCCAACACCGCGGTGATCGTGATCGCGCAGTTCGCCGTGCTGCGGTTCGTGGAGCGGCGTCGGCGGTCGCGCGTGATCGCTGCCGTGGGGCTGATCTGGGCCGTGGCGTGGGGCGTGGCCGGGTTCGCCGGGCTGGGGCAGACGAGCCAGACCATGGCGACTGCCGCGTTCGTCTCGACGTACGCGCTGTTCGGGCTCGGTGAGGCCATGTTGTCGCCGACGGTTGCTCCGCTGGTGGCCGATCTTGCGCCGGAGGGGATGGCTGGGCAGTACAACTCCGCGTTCGCGCTGGTCAAGCAGCTTGCGTTGGCGGTTGGGCCAGCGGTGGGTGGGCCGATGGGGGCCTCGCTGCATGCCCCGTACATCGTGGCGTTTCTGCTCTTCTCGCTGGGGATCACGGTGCTGGCGTTGCGGCTTGGGCGGCAGCTCAGCGATGTACAGGATCAGCCCGCCTCGGGGAGGAGTCGGGTGGTGGCTCGGGGTGGGGCGGCTTCCCGGAAGAGCGGGGTGGTGCGGGCCTGAGGTTTCGCCCCGCCGCCCCTACCCATCCCACCCGTCCACAAGGGGCTGTGCCCCTTCGACCCCGTCAAAGACTCGGGGCTCTGCCCCGGACCCCGTTCGCGCAGTTCCCCGCGCCCCTATGAGGGCGTGGGGCGGGGCAGGGCGAACTCGCACCACACCGCCTTGCCGCCGCCCGGGGCGCGGCGGCTGCCCCAGTTGGAGGCGATGGTGGCGATGATGGCGATGCCGCGGCCGGACTCGTCGGCGGGGTCGGCTCGGCGGCGGCGCGGGAGATGGTCGTCGCCGTCGGTGACTTCGACGATCAGGCGGCGGTCGGTGCGGCGCAGGCGCAGGCGCATGGGTGGGGTGCCGTGCTGGAGGGAGTTGGCGACGAGTTCGCTGGCTGCCAGGACGCCCAGGTCGTGCAGTTCCGGCGGGAAGCGCCAGCTGCTCAGGACGCCGGAGGCGAAGGCGCGGGCCCGGGGGGCGGCTTCCACGCCGCCGAGGAGTTCCAGGGCGGCGTTGCGGAAGAGTTCGCTGTCGGGGCCGACGCGGGCGGGGTGCTGGAGGACGAGGACGGCCACGTCGTCGTCGTGGTCGGCGGTGACACCCGTCGAGCGGACGAGGCGGTCGCAGACGACCTGCGGGGTGCCGGTGGCTCCGGACAGGGCGCGTTCCAGGGCGGCGATGCCCTCGTCCAGGTCCTCGTTGCGGCGCTCCACCAGGCCGTCCGTGTAGAAGACGGCCGTGGAGCCGGGGCCGAGGGGGATCGAACCGGAGGAGTGGGTCCAGCCGCCGGTGCCGAGCGGGGGGCCGGTCGGTTCGTCGGCGCGCAGGACCGTGCCGCTCTCGTCGCGGACGAGGATGGGGAGGTGCCCCGCGGAGGCGTAGACCAGGCGGCCCTCGTTGGGGTCGTGGACGGCGTAGGCGCAGGTGGCGATCTGGTTGGGGTCGATCTCCGTCGCGAGACCGTCCAGCAGCTGGAGCACCTCGTGCGGCGGGAGGTCCAGGCGGGCGTAGGCGCGGACGGCCGTACGGAGCTGGCCCATGACGGCGGCCGCGCGGACGCCCCGGCCCATGACGTCGCCGATGACGAGGGCCGTGCGGCCGCCGCCGAGGGTGATGACGTCGTACCAGTCGCCGCCGACGGCGGTCTCGGTGCCGCCGGGGTGGTAGACGGCGGCGATGCGCAGGTCGTCGGGTTGTTCCAGCTCCTGCGGGAGGAGGGAGCGCTGGAGGGTGACGGCGGTCTCGCGCTGGCGGCGCTCGCTCGCGCGGAGGCGTTCGGCGGCCTCGGCGTGGTCGGTGACATCGGCGGCGAAGATCAGCACGCCGCCGTCGCTCTGCTCGGCGCCGCTCGGTACGTCGACCGGGGTGCAGGTGATCGTGTAGCTGCGGCCGCCGGCGGCCTTGCGGGACTTGACCGTGCGGGGTCTGGAGCTGCGCAGGACCTGGTCGAGGAGCGGGAGGAGGCCGAGGGCGTCCAGCTCGGGCAGGGCCTCGCGGGCCGGTTCGCCGAGCGGGCGTACGCCGAAGGCCGCGGCATAGGCGTCGTTGACGTAGGCCGTGCGGTGGTCCGGGCCGTGGACCAGGGCGACGAGGGCCGGGATGCGGTCGAGGATCTCGCGGGTGGGGAGGTCGTCGACGACGGGCACGGTCGGTGTGTCGTCCGGGGGGTCGTCGGTCTGCCGTTCGACGCGGGCCGCGGGCACGGAGCCTTCCCCCCGCCGGTCCGGGGTGACCGTGTGGTCGGTCCGCGCTGCGGCGCGGCGCTGCGTACCGGGGAGCCGGGCGCTCCAGCGCGTGAAGTTCACCGAATCCTTGCCTCGTGCCTCGTGTTGTCGTCTGTGGCCGGCTCCGGATCCTGCCGATGGCCCCGGGTGGTGCCCCGGGGTACGGCGGTGGGGGGACGCCTGGTCGTGGGTGCTGTGCGGGCAGGGCGGTGGCCCCGCCCGAGATTGTGGATCACGTCGCGGACCAGTCTGGCCGACAGGACCGACATCCGTCAGACGTCGGCCTGAACGGTGGAGTTCCTGGATCCGGTCAGGACGACCCCTTCGGGTCCTCAGGAGGCTTTCCACCGGCCGCGAGTTCGAACTCGGCACGGGGATGTTCGAGTGAACCGAGCGAGACGATCTCCCGTTTGAAGAGCCCGGAGAGGATCCATTCGGCGAGGACACGGGCCTTGCGGTTGAAGGTCGGCACCCTGCTCAGGTGGTACACGCGGTGCATGAACCAGGCGGGGTAGCCCTTCAGCTTCCGTCCGTAGACGTGGGCGACGCCCTTGTGGAGGCCCAGGGAGGCGACCGAGCCGACGTATTTGTGCGAGTACGTCTGAAGCGGCTCGCCGCGCAGGGAACGGGCGATGTTGTCGCCGAGGGCGCGGGCCTGGCGTACGGCGTGCTGGGCGTTGGGGGCGGTCTCCTTGCCGGGTTCGGCGGTGACGTCCGGGACGGCGGCCGCGTCGCCCGCGGCCCAGGCGTGCGCGACGCCCTCCACGGTCAGCTCAGCCGTGCACTTCAGGCGCCCGCGCTCGTTCAGCGGGAGGTCGGTCGCGGCGAGGATCGGGTGCGGTTTCACACCGGCCGTCCAGACGACCGTCCGGGTCGGGAAGCGGGCCCCGTCGCTGAGGACGGCGACGCGGTCGGCGCACGATTCGAGACGCGTGTGGAGGCGTACGTCGATGTTGCGGCGGCGCAGCTCGGTGACCGTGTAGCGGCCCATCTCCTCGCCGACCTCCGGGAGGATGCGGTCGGAGGCCTCCACGAGGATCCACTTCATGTCCTCGGGCTTCACGTTGTGGTAGTACCGCGCGGTGTAGCGGGCCATGTCCTCCAGCTCGCCGAGCGCCTCCACGCCGGCGTAGCCGCCGCCCACGAAGACGAAGGTCAGGGCCGCGTCACGGATCGCGGGATCGCGGGTGGAGGAGGCGATGTCCATCTGTTCGATGACGTGGTTGCGCAGGCCGATGGCCTCTTCGACGGTCTTGAAGCCGATGCCGTGGTCCGCGAGCCCGGGGATGGGCAGGGTGCGTGCGATCGAGCCGGGGGCGAGGACCAGCTCGTCGTACGTCAGCTGCTCGGAGCCCGTGCCCTCCTCCGCGGTGGCGAGGGTGTCGAGGGTCGCGATGCGTTTGGCGTGGTTGATCGCGGTGGCCTCGCCGATGACGACCTTGCACTGGTCGAGGACGCGGCGCAGCGGCACGACGACATGGCGGGGCGAGATCGAGCCCGCGGCCGCCTCCGGAAGGAAGGGTTGATACGTCATATAGGGGTCGGGGGACACGACGACGATCTCGACGTCACCGCGTCCGAGTTCCGGTTTCAGCTGTCGCTGCAAGCGCAGCGCTGTGTACAGCCCGACGTATCCGCCGCCGACGATAAGGATGCGCATCGGTTCCTTCACCATCCCATGACGCACCTTGCTCGTTGGTTTGTCCACAGGCCCGGCAATTTGTGTGACCGGTCTCCACAGGAGCGCGGGGTTGGCCGATTTACCGGCGTGTGCGGCAGATGCGCAGGTCAGATGGTGTGAGCGGGGTGGCAGGAGGGGGCGCAAACCGGACGTAAACCGCCCGTACTCCGATCGAGGGGCGCTCCGTGCGGAACGTGCCCCTTCTGAATTGACTCCCTCTCAACTATGTTCGTGTGTCGACGGGGTGTAGGGGGATGCGTTCAAGAGGTTCGGTCGGGTCCGGTTCCGGGTTGTGGATTCCGGGTTCGGGTCCGGGTTCCGAGTGGTCCGCGACGGGCGGTTCGGCTCGGGGACCGGGTCTCCGGCGAAGGAAATCGGAGACCACCGAGGACCTTGGACGCTTGTTCCGCCGCTCCGGCTTCCGATGACGGGGAGAGTCTCCGGGGGGAGACGTCATTACCGGGGGAACACGTATGCATATTCAGGAATCCCATTGGTCGTCCGCGTCCACCATCGCACCCGGTGGTGCGATGGGCTCGGCGGGCGGCAACGGACGCGGTGACGGAGTGCGGTCCACTCCGCTCCGCGTGGACGCACAGCGCAACCTCGAGCACGTGCTGCGCGCGGCGCGCGAGGTCTTCGGCGAGCTGGGATACGGCGCGCCGATGGAGGATGTGGCCCGCCGCGCGCGGGTCGGTGTCGGCACGGTGTACCGGCGCTTCCCGAGCAAGGACGTCCTGGTCCGGCGGATAGCCGAGGAGGAGACGTCCCGGCTCACCGAACAGGCCAGGGTGGCGCTCGGGCAGGAGCAGGACCCGTGGCAGGCCCTGTCGCGGTTCCTGCGGACCTCGGTGGCCTCGGGTGCCGGGCGGCTGCTGCCGCCGCAGGTACTGCGGGTCGGGGTCGCGGAGGACGGGTCCGACACGGTCGGCGGATTCGTCGTCGACGAGGCGCGGGTGCCGCAGCAGCGGGCTCAGCCGACGGCCGAGCTTCGGTTGGTGTCGGCGGATTCGGGCGCGGGTTCGCTCGGCGCCTCGGGTGGCGTCGGTGCGAGTGCCGGTGCCGGTGGCGTCGGTGGACCGGTGGACGATGCCGGGGCTTCGGCACTGCTCGAGGTGGTGGGGCAGTTGGTGGAGCGGGCGCGGGCCGCCGGGGAGCTGCGGCAGGACGTGACCGTGGCGGATGTGTTGCTCGTGATCGCCACGGGTGCGCCCGCGTTGCCGGATGCGGCGCAGCAGGCTGCCGCGTCGGCTCGGTTGCTGGACATTCTGCTGGAGGGGTTGCGGTCTCGGCCTGCCTGATGGTGGGTGGGTGAGGTTGTCGCCAGGGGCGGCGTGGGGTGGGTTTCCGCCCCCGCCGCCCCTACCCGTTCCCCTCCACTTCCCCTCCACCAGGGGCGCTGCCCCTTCGACCCCGTGGGGTGTGTTGTCGGGTGCGGGTTCGTGGGGGTTCTCGCGCGGTTCCCCGCGCCCCTTTCGGGGCGCGGGTTACAGCGGGTGGCCACCGTGCCGGCTGGTTCCGGCGGCCAGGAGGCGTGCGGTGCGGGCGTGGTCGCCGAGGCCGGACAGTACGGTCGCGGTGCTCGGCCGGGGTTGGCCGCCGTCACGGTCTCGGCGCAGGGATGTCCACGGCGGTGCGGAGGGCGTCGGTCATTCCGCGCGGGCCGGGTTCCGGGCCGGACTCTGCGGTCGTGAGGAGCCCGTCGACCAGGTCCGGGAAGGCCCGGAACCGGGGCGGGACTGTTTCCCGGTGAGGCACCTCGTGGGCGAGCCGCCACAGATCACGGGCGTGGGTGGTCTCGCCGTCGACCAACGCCATGGGGGCGCGGGAGGTGGACGAAGGCGTGGGGGTCCGGGGCGCCGAAGCGGTCGGCCGCCGCCGTCGCCTCGTCCAGCGGGGCATCGGGGCAGGTGGCTCGCGCCCCGAAAGGTCGGCTACGCCCGTCGCGCCGTCGCCCCCGTGCCCAGCGCGCCCCTCTGGGGGGTGATGCCGGCCGGTACCGCTCGCTGTCTTGCCGGGGTGCCCGTCCAGCAGGTGCCTCGGCGGGAGAGGAGGCGGCGGAGCCAGAGTTCGAGGGAGACGAGGTCGGCGAGGCCGTCCAGGGGGAGGGGCTCGCCCTCCGCCGCCGCTCGGAGGGCCTTGCGGACCACGCGGGCCTCCACCAGGCCCGCCTGCGCGAGCAGCGGTGTGTCGAAGAGGCTGATCAGGGTGTCGGCGGCCACGCGCAGGCCGGTTCGGGCCGCGGCGGCGGAGGTGGCGTGGGAGGGGGCGCCCCAGCCGGGCGGGAGGTCGGTGACGCCGGCGCCCTCCAGGACCGTACGGAGGATGGCGGCGCGGGCGCCCGGCTGGACGCGCAGGGCCTCGGGGAGGGCGCGGCAGGCGCGGACGACCTGGTTGTCGAGGAAGGGGGTGTGGAGGCGTTGGGAGCGGATCTCCGCCGCCTGCTCCAGGATCCTCAGGTCCGCCGCATGCCGGGCCAGGGCCGCGCGGGCGCGGAAGTCGCCGGGACGCTGGCCGGGGCCGACGGTGGAACGGCCCGTCGTCGCTCCCAGGCGAATCGATACTTCTGCCAGGGCCTCGCCGGTGAGCCAGCGGGCGGCGGGGCCCGGTCTGGCCCAGGTGAGCGCCGCCAGGGAGGCGCCCACCGCGCCTCCGGGCTCCTCGAAGCGGCGCTGCATGAGGCGGTCGGCGAGGACTTCGACGCCGGAGCGGTACGGGGTGCGGGCCAGCTTCCGCGCGGCGCCGTACACCCGCGCGGGGACCATCACCGAGCCGTCGGCCTTGGTGAGGGCGGCGACCGGGCGGACCAGGTGGCGGCGTTTGCGGTCCATGAGGAGGTCGGCGAGGCGGGCGGGGTGGGCGTCCAGGACCTGGCGGGCGCCGTAGCCGGTGAAGTGGTCGGCGCTGCCGGCGGCGAGGCGGGCGCGGTGGCGGGCGGCCGTCACCAGGGAGGGGCCCGGTTCGTCGGTCAGGGGGATGTCGAGGTCGGCGTACGGGAGCACCTCCTCGCCGCCCGTCACGACCACGTGGTGGAGGCGGGGGTTGGCGGCCAGCGTGCCCGCGCGTTCCAGTTCGGTCTCGCGGCCGGAGGTGGCCAGGTCGTTGAAGGTGACGGCGAGGAGGCGTTCGCCGGCGCCCGTGCCGTGGCCGAGGACCGTGCCGGGGGCGCCGGGCAGGCCGGCGGCGAGCAGGGCCAGGGTGCCGGAGGCGGGGCCGCCCGAGACATCGGCGCCGATGCCGGGGACGGGCATGCCGCGGGCGGCGCGGCGCTCGGCCGGGCCCATGCCGGGGACCGGGCCGGGGTCGACGTCGGGGACGTGCCGGGGGGCGGACAGCCGGACCCGTACGGCCTCGACGAGGGCGTCGCGGACGGCGTCCACCGCGCTGGTCGGGTCGGCGGAGGGGGCGGCGACGGCCAGCGAGGCGACCTGCTCGTAGCCGGCGACCTCACGCGCCCCGGCGCGCAGGATCAGTGCGTGCCCCGGAGGAATGCGGCGCACGCCGTCGTACGGGGTGGAGTCGTGCAGGGCGTCCGGTACGTCGGGGGCGGCCAGCAGGGCGGCCAGGTGCCCGAAGTCGAGGTTGGCCTCGATGAGGTCGGCGAGGGGCAGCGCGGCGGTCGCGTACGCCGTGCCGCCCGCCCAGGGGGTGTAGAAGACCGGGCGGGCGCCCGCGATGTCGCCGCAGACGGTCACCCGGCGGCCGACCTGGACGACGGCGGTGTAACTGCCGGGCCAGGCGGTCAGGTGGCGCAGGGCACCGCCGCGGGCGGCGAACAGGCCCACGCGCAGCTGCTCGTCGGAGGCGCCGCAGATGCCGAGGACGGCGATCTTGGTCTGGGCGTCGGCCGTCACGACGCGCACCTCGTCGGGGCGCCAGTCGCCGACGGCCCACAGCGGATCGGGGTCGCCCCACAGGAGGTGCGAGCCGACCGGGTGCACGGTCTCGCCGTCGGGTCCGGTGGCGCCGGCGGAGCCGAAGGCGGGTGCGCCAGCGGCGGTACTGCTCCATCCCACCAACCACCGCATCGTCGCCTCCACAGGCTGTGGACAACCAGGGCACCGCACGAACGGCTCCCATGCTGCCACGAAGGAGGCTTGCCGGAGGGCGTGTGGCGCGGCTTGCACACCGGTGAGTGCGCCCCTGGGGAGCCTTGAGCGCTCCCCCGCCACACCCTCAAGTCGCCCTTGAAGAGGGGAGGTCGACAAAGGAGGACCCCGGGTCTACGACGTGAATGCGCCCCCGGTACGCTCCCCCAGAACACCTAACGCGCCCTCAAGAGACGTGGTCGGAGCGGTATTCACGCTCGACGACCACCGTCGATTTTCGGCCAAATCGGCCCTGAAGGGCGGAGTTGGCCCACCCGCCGTACCGCCCCCGATGACGACACAGCGTCAACGCACAGTCCGGGAGGCGGAGTTCGCCTCCCGGACCGGTCCGCCGCCCGCGGGGATGTAGGCGGCGGTGTCCCCCAGCCCACTGGATCCAGTACAGCGGGCCGACCCACGCACGACCATGGAAGCGCTCCCCCGGTGGCCGGAGAAGAGCGCACGGACAGGCGCACGGCCACACAGCGGGAGCACGTCACCACACTCCGTACTCTGTCCGCACTTTCGTACGGACCACAATCCCGCCATCCGGATTTGGGCCCCTTAACGCTTGGGATGCGGCGAACTACGCTGGGTTTACGAATGCCGCGTGCCTATGCCGCCGCGGCAGCCGTCTGTTCGAGGGGTGGCGCAATGTCCAGGGAGCAACGCGGGCCGAACGAAAAACTCGGCACCGTTCTCGCCCTCGCGGGAATCAGCAACGCAGGACTCGCGCGTCGCGTCAACGATCTTGGCGCTCAACGCGGGTTGACACTTCGCTACGACAAGACCTCGGTGGCGCGGTGGGTCTCCAAGGGCATGGTCCCCCAGGGCGCCGCGCCGCACCTCATCGCGGCCGCGATCGGCCAGAAGCTCGGCCGACCGGTGCCGCTCCACGAGATCGGCCTGGCGGACGCGGATCCCGCCCCCGAAGTGGGCCTCGCCTTCCCCCGGGACGTCGGGCAGGCGGTGCGCGCGGCGACGGAGCTCTACCGCCTCGACCTCGCCGGCCGCCGCGCCGGCACCGGCGGCATCTGGCAGTCCCTCGCCGGATCGTTCGCAGTGAGCGCATACGCAACGCCCGCCTCACGATGGCTGATAACCCCGGCCGACAGTTCGGTGGCGCGTGAGGCGGGCTCCGCGGAGGGCTCCGGGTCGCCGCTGAAAGTCGGCCACAGCGATGTGCAGAAGTTGCGGGAGGCCGCCGAGGACGCCAGGCGCTGGGACTCCAAGTACGGAGGCGGCGACTGGCGTTCGTCCATGGTGCCGGAGTGCCTGCGGGTCGAGGCGGCGCCGCTGCTGCTCGGGTCGTACTCCGACGAAGTGGGCCGCGCGCTGTTCGGAGCGTCCGCGGAACTCACCCGCCTGGCCGGCTGGATGGCCTTTGACACGGGTCAACAGGAGGCGGCGCAGCGGTACTACATCCAGGCGTTGAGGCTCGCGCGGGCCGCGGCCGACGTGCCGCTGGGCGGATATGTGCTGGCCACCATGTCCCTGCAGGCGACCTACCGCGGCTTCGGCGACGAGGGCGTCGATCTCGCGCAGGCCGCGCTCGAACGCAACCGGGGGCTGGCCACCGCGCGCACGATGAGCTTCTTCCGGCTCGTCGAGGCGAGGGCACACGCACGCGCGGGTGACGCGGCGGCCGCCGGGGCGGCCCTCAAGGCCGCCGAGGGGTGGCTGGAGCGAGCCCGGGACGGCGACAACGATCCGACCTGGCTCGGGTTCTACGGCTACGACCGGTTCGCCGCGGACGCCGCGGAGTGCTACCGCGACCTCAAGGCGCCGCGTCAGGTGCGCCGCTTCACCGAGCAGGCACTGTCGCGGCCGACGGAGGAGTTCGTACGCTCGCACGGGCTGCGGCTCGTCGTGTCGGCGGTCGCCGAGCTGGAGTCCGGCAACCTCGATGCGGCGTGCGAGCAGGGGGTACGGGCGGTGGAGGTCGCGGGGCGCATTTCGTCCGCCCGCACGACCGAGTACGTGAAGGATCTGCTGCACCGGCTGGAGCCGTACGGGGACGAGCCGCGGGTGATCGAGCTGCGGGAGAGGGCGCGGCCTCTTTTGATGACGCCTGCGTGAGCGCTCCGCTTGGCTGTCGGCGCCTACTCGTCTGCCGGGTTTGTGAGGGTTTTGCGGGTGCGGGTGAGTTGTGGCTGGTCGCGCGGTTCCCCGCGCCCCTTTGGGGCGCGGCCTTGGGCGCCCGGCATCGAAGAACGGCATCGAGGAACGGCATCGGAGAACGTGACCAGCGCCATGTAGGCGGCTTCCGGGTTTGAGGGCATTGTCAGTGGTGCAGTGCACTATCGGAGTCGGGAGGTGGGGCGCGTGCGGAGGCAGGGCGCGTACGACTGTGATGTGCTCGTGGTCGGCGGCGGGATCGTCGGGCTGTCCACCGCGTATGCGATCACGCGGGCGGCGCCGGGCACGCGGGTCACCGTGCTGGAGAAGGAACCGGGACCGGCCCGGCATCAGACCGGGCGGAACAGTGGCGTCATCCACAGTGGGATCTACTACCGGCCGGGGTCGCTGAAGGCGCGGTACGCGGTCAAGGGCGCCGCCGAGATGGTCAAGTTCTGCGCCGAGTACGGCATCGACCACGCGGTCACCGGAAAGCTGATCGTCGCCACCGAGAGGTCGGAGCTCCCCCGGCTGCACGCCCTCGTACAGCGCGGGCGGGAGAACGGGATCCCGGTGCGGGAGCTGGGCGCCACCCAGATCGCCGAGTACGAGCCGGAGGTGCGCGGGCTCGCGGCCATACACGTCGGCACCACCGGGATCTGCGACTTCGTCGGGGTCGCCCGGCAGCTCGCGCGGGCGTCCGGCGCCGAGATCCGGTACGGCGCCGAGGTCGAGCGGATCGACCGGCGGGCCTCGCTGGGCGTCGCCGTGCGGATCCGGGGCGGTGACGTCGTACGGGGACGGGTGCTGGTGAACTGCGCCGGGCTGCACTGCGACGAGGTGGCCCGGATGACCGGGGACGAGCCCGGGATGCGGATCGTGCCGTTCCGGGGGGAGTACTACGAGCTGGCGCGGCCCGAGCTGGTGCGTGGACTCGTGTATCCGGTGCCCGACCCGGCGTTTCCGTTCCTCGGGGTGCATCTGACCCGGGGGATCGACGGGGGCGTCCACGTCGGGCCCAACGCCGTGCCCGCCCTGGCCCGCGAGGGGTACGGGTGGGGGACCGTGCGGGTACGGGAGCTGGGGGCGACCCTGGCCTGGCCCGGGGCCTGGCGGATAGCTCGGCGGCACTGGCGGTACGGGGCGGGGGAGCTTCGGCGGTCCGTGTCGAAGAAGGCGTTCACCGGGGCGGTGCGGCGGTTGTTGCCGGGGGTCTCGGAAGGGGACCTGGTGCCTGCGGCGGCCGGGGTGCGGGCTCAGGCCGTGCTTCGGGACGGCACGCTGGTGGACGACTTCCTGATTCGGGAGGGGGCGCGGGCCGTCCATGTACTGAACGCGCCTTCGCCTGCGGCGACCGCTTCGCTGCCGATCGGGCGAGAGGTGGGGCGGCGGGCGCTGGCCGTCCTGGCCGGGGTGTGACGGGCGCTGGCCGTCCTGGCCGGAGTGGGACGGGCGCTGGCCGTCCTGGCCGGAGTGGGACGGGCGCTGGCCGTCCTGGCCGGAGTGGGACGGGCGCTGGCCGTCCTGGCCGGAGTGGGACGGGCGCTGGCCGTCCTGGCCGGAGTGGGACGGGCGCTCGTGCGGTGCCCGGCGGCTGGGGCCGCGCGATGGTCGGTGGGTTTCGCTCACCGGCGCCCGCGGGTGGCCGCTGCGGCCACCCGTGCCGCCCCGAGCGGCACGACTGCCCGCAGCTGCGCGCGGGGGCGGCGGGCAGGCTGGGACGCGGGCTCGGGGAGTCGTAAAATCGGGGGCACTGTGTCTGACTCCGCCAATTCCCCTGAGCCCCGCACCACCGGTGCCTCCCTTCGGCGTACCCGGGACAAGGGTGAGCCGCGATTTCCCGATGGGCCGAAGGCGGATCCCGCCGGGTC
This sequence comes from Streptomyces sp. NBC_00104, assembly GCF_045160825.1. NCBI lineage: Bacteria > Bacillati > Actinomycetota > Actinomycetes > Kitasatosporales > Streptomycetaceae > Streptomyces > Streptomyces sp. NBC_00104. The sequence continues at coordinate 5,432,353 of NZ_CP108215.1, forward strand.
GCATTTCGAGCGGCGGATCAGGAGTTTTCAGCCCCGGCGCAGTCGGGTGACGGCCGGGCAGGCGGACGCGCTGCAGCGGTTGTGGCCCAAGTGGGGGCTCGATATCGACGGGCGTCCACTGGATCTCGTCGAGCTGTTCGGCGACGAGAAGCCCGTCGTGCTGGAGATCGGGTTCGGGATGGGAGAGGCGACCGCGCGGATGGCGGCCGCCGATCCGGAGACCAACGTGCTCGCCGTGGATGTGCACACGCCGGGCCAGGGAAACCTGCTGAATCTCGCGGACCGGGACGGACTGTCCAACATCCGGGTCGCGAACGGCGACGCGATCATTCTGCTGCGGGAGATGCTGACACCCGGCTCACTGGACGGGCTGCGCGTGTACTTCCCCGACCCCTGGCCGAAGAAGCGGCATCACAAGCGGCGGCTGATCCAGCCGGAATTCCTCACGCTCGTCGCGTCACGGCTCAGGCCGGGGGCGATCGTGCACTGTGCGACGGACTGGGAACCGTACGCCGAACAGATGCTGGACGTGCTCACCACCCATCCGGATTTCGAGAACACCCGGACCGACGGCGGGTTCGCGCCACGTCCCGGCTTCCGGCCGCTGACCCGTTTCGAGGGGCAGGGACTGGACAAGGGTCATGTGGTGAACGATCTGCTCTTCCGCCGCGTACAGCAGCGTGAGCAGGAGCAACAGCAAACGCAGAAGCGGATGCGGATGCGGATGCAGGAACAGATGCGGAAGTCCGAACACCCCCCCACAGGCGTCTGAAGGCCGTCGTTCACAGTCCGGCGGGCGCGGTTCGGCGGGCAGAGTCCGGCGGCCGGGCCGGCGCGTGCGGTCCTACGGCCGGGCCGGCCGGCGCGGTCCGGCGGGCCGTACCACGCGCCGTCGCGGGCGGCGCCCCTCCCTCGTTAGGGTCAATGCAATGGCCACCAGTCCCCCCTACCCGACGCACCCCAGCGGCCCTGCCGGTGGGTATGCGTTCAGGCCCACGCGCTGGTGGCAGCGGAAGAGCGTCACGTACGGGGCGCTGATAGGACTGCTCGGGATCTCCGGGCTCGTCATCCTCGCGCTCGTCCGTGAACAGACCGGCACGGAGGGGTTTCTCGTCGGGCTGGGGCTCTCGGTGCTGCCCGTGCCGTTGCTCATGGCCGCGTTCCGGTGGCTGGACCGGGTGGAGCCCGGGCCCTGGAGGAACCTGGTGTTCGCGTTCGCCTGGGGGGCGTGCGCGGCGGCGCTGATAGCCATCGTGGCGAACAGTTTCGCGACCCGGTGGATAGCCACGGCGACCGCGGACCCCTCGCATGCCGACACCCTGGGGGCCACCGTCATAGCGCCCGTGGTGGAGGAGACCGCCAAGGCCGCGGCCGTCCTGCTCGTCTTCCTGTTCAGGAGGCGGGACTTCACCGGGATCGTGGACGGGGTGGTGATCGCGGGGTTCACCGCGACCGGGTTCGCGTTCACCGAGAACATCCTGTATCTGGGGACCGCGTTCGGGACGGATCAGCTCAGCGGAGGGAGTGGGCTGGCGTCGGTCACCGCGGCGACGTTCTTCGTGCGGGTGATCATGTCGCCGTTCGCGCATCCCTTGTTCACCGTGCTGACGGGGATCGGGTTCGGGGTGGCGGCGTTCTCCGCGGAGTGGCAGCGGGGGCGGCGGGTGCTCGTGCCCGTGGGCGGGCTGTTGCTCGCCATGGGGATGCACGCGGTCTGGAACGGGTCCGCGACGTTCGGGGAGTACGGGTTCTTCGCGGTGTACGCGGCGTTCATGGTGCCGGCGTTCGGGTTGCTGACGTGGTTGGTGATCTGGGCTCGGCAGCGGGAGTTGCGGACCGTGCGGGAGGAGCTGCCGGCGTACGCGGCCGCGGGGTGGCTGACGCCGGCCGAGCCGTATGTGCTGGGGTCGATGCGGGCTCGGCGGGTGGCGCGGGAGTATGCGGCGCACCACTTCGGGAAGGCGGGGGCTCGGTCGGTCGCGGAGTACCAGGCGTACGCGACGAGGTTGGCGTTCCTCCGGAACCGGGGGCGACGGGGTCGGGCCGGGGGCGACTTCGCGCTGCGGGAGCGGGAGTTGCTGTTCGAGCTGTGGCGCAGGCGGGAGTTGGCCCGCCCGGCCCTGGGGTACGCGGGGCGGGAGGCCGGACCGAAGCACGGGTACGGCGGGTACGGGTACGGATACGGATACGGCGGATACGGATACGGCGGGTACGGCGGGTACGGGTCCGCCTATCCGCAGCCGGTGGTTCACGGGATGGCTCCGTATCCCTCGTACAACCCGTATCGGTACTAGCGGTATCGGCAGCGGGAGCCGTAGCGGTTCGCGGGCTGCCGGTGCGTGGCGTGGTCGGGGCCGTGCCGGTGTGTCCCCCGTCGCCTGGCGCCAGGTGCCTCCTGCGGTAGGGACGCCCGCCCCGCCGCCGCACCGTACTGTCGCTCCCCCGGCATGACGAACGCCGCGTAATCCCCGTGGGGTTACGCGGCGTCGTGGTCTCCGCGGGCGGGTGCGAGGCCCGGCGGGAGTGGTCGCTGGTTCTGCCCGGCTACGGGGTGAGGCCCTTGCTGCGCAGCCACGCCGCCGGGTCGATGCCGCTGGCGGAGCCGCCCGGGTGGACCTCCATGTGGAGGTGGGCGCCGGTGACGTTGCCGGTGGCGCCGACGCGGCCGATGACGTCGCCGGTGGCGACCTTCTGGCCGACACTGACGCCGATGGAGGACTGGTGGGCGTACCAGATCTCGGTGCCGTCATCGAGGGTGAGGACGGTCTTGTAGCCGTAGGAGCCCTCGTAGCCGGCCTGCGTGATGGTGCCGCTGTGGACGGCCTTGATGAGGGTGCCGGTGGGGGCCGCGAAGTCGAGGCCGGTGTGGTAGCCGGAGGACCAGTAGGGGCCCGCCTGGCCGAAGGTCGAGGTGAGGGTGTACGAGGAGGTGGGAAGCGTGAACTGCTTGGCGAGGGCGGCGAGGCGCTCGGCCTCCTTCTTCGCCGCGGCCTCCTCCTCCGCCTTCTTCTTGGCGGCGGCTTCCTTCGCCTCGGCTTCCCTCTTCTCCTGGGCGGCCTGCTCGGCGGCCTTGTCCGCGGCGGCGGTCTGGGCGGCCTCGGCGGCGGCCTTGTCGAAGGCCTCCTGCTGGGACTCGGCCTGCGCCATGATGCGGGCGCGCAGCGCCTCGCCGGCGTCCGCGGTGCCCTGCTCGGTGTCGGCGGTGGTCAGGCCGGCACTGCTGAGCGGGGTGGTGGAGGCCTGGGGCTCCGGCTCGTCGGGCTTCTCGTCCTCGAAGACCGAGCCGACGTTCGGCATGTCGGGCAGCGATATGGACACCGGGGCCTTGCCGGACTGCGCGCTGGCCATGCCGGCGCCGCCGACGGCGGCTATGACACCGACGCCGAGAACCGTGGAGCTGCGGGCCAGTCCGCCACGGGCGAGTCCACCGCGCGGCTTGGCGACGCGGTGCCGACCGCGAACGGGGCGCAGGGTCTCCTCGCTGGGATTCCACTCCTGCCAGGGGCCCTCGTTGTCGCTGTTGTAGCTGCCGTAGCCGAACGTCTGGCTCTCGCCGTCTCGTTGGCTCGGTACGAACGGGGCTTCGGTCGCGGACCGGTTCGACGCCACGTGGGCGTGCTCCTTCCTTCCTCCTCGCCTACCGGGTTAGCTGACGGGTTCGGAGCAGGAAGGTCTCCTACGCGCGTAAACCAGTCGTGCGTACTGCCACGACGGCTTCCGTGCGATTCACCCCAGGGTGGTGGTTCCCCGGTTCCCTTGCGGGATTCGGCGCGTGAGCACGGAGCCGTCTCTTGTGACGGCTGGGACGACCGCGCTGCGTTATCGAACGTTAATAGACGCGAGTACTCCATTCCAAGCTGTTCTTAATGATCGTTCCGGCTTTCGCGCTGGACTTTACGGGTCATGAGGGGCGTAAAACGGGCGAGTTGACCTTTCCTCAGGAGTAACAAATGGCCTGACGGTACGTCAGTTGTTATACGGAGGACGGTCGGACGGACACGCTCGGTGATATCGAGCGGGAGAGATGTGAGAGGGGCGTGTGCGACGTCAGGGACGGCGGACCGCGAGGAGGGCCATGTCGTCCGTCGTGCGGCCACCCGTGTGACGGCGTACCTCTTCCGCGAGGGCCGTCAACAGGGCACGCGGGGCGGAGAAGGTGCGTCCGGACAGGCGCTCGGCCGGGTCGTAGAAGGCGCCGCGCGCGTCCCGCGCCTCGGAGAGGCCGTCGGTGTAGAAGAGCAGCGTGGCGCCGGGCGGGAATCCGGTCTCCTCCGCGCGGTCGGGCCAGGTGCCCAGGTCGTCCATGCCGAGGGGAAGCGCGGGCTGCGGGGCTTCCAGGGCGCACAGAACGCCGTCGGCGTACAGCAGCAGGGGGGACGGGTGGCCCCGGTTGACGATCCGGGCACGGCCGGCGCCGTGCGGGAACTCCGCCAGGACGGCCGTCACGAACCCCTCGTGCTCCACCGTCGCGTCCCGTCGCGCGGCCTCGCGGCGCGTGGCCTCCCGGGCCAGCGCCCGTTCCAGGCGCTGGGCGACCGCTTCGAGCGTCGACTCCTGCTCGGCCGCCTCCCGGAACGCGCCGATCAGCACGGCCACCGCCGACACCGCCCCCAGCCCCTTGCCCCGCACATCGCCGACGATCAGCCGTACGCCGTGGGGCGAGTCCTGCACCGCGTACAGATCGCCCCCGATCGACGCCCCGGCCTGCGCCGCCTCGTACCGCGCGGCGATCTCCAGTCCGCCGATCCGCTCCTGCGGCACCGGCAGTACGGCGCGCTGCGCCGCCTCGGCGATCTCACGGGCGGTGGCGAGCCGGGCGTCGCTGCGGCGCACGAGGCGGTTGATCAGTACGGCCAGTACGGCGACGGTGGCCACCGTGGCGATCTCGGTGATCGCGTCCACGCTGCTCGTGTCGCCGTAGTAGAGGCGTACGGCGGTGATGCCGGCGATCGAGGCGAGCCCGGTGACCACCGTGCCGTGCAGCGAGAAGAGCGGGGCCGCCACCAGGGGCGCTGCGGTGAAGAAGGGGACCGCCGTGAACTCGCGCGGGGTGAAGTGGTCGTAGAAGAGGCCCGTGGCGATCAGCAGGGCGGGCAGGACGCGAACGAGCGCGCGGGCATACGAGAACCGCCGCCCACCCGGCTCCCGCACACCCCTCCACTCCCACTGGCTGCCCACGGATACAGGGTTTCCGTCGGTGGGGAACGGGGCTAGTCGGCCGGGCCGAGTGGGCTAGTGAGGGGACGGGGAGGCCGCGCCGCGCGGGGCTCAGCCCGCCGTCAGCCCCGCGAGTCCCGTCAGTTCCGTCAGTTCCGGCAGCTCCGGTAGGGGGAGGGTGTGCTGGGTCTGGAGGACCTTCGCGCGGAGGTAGCGGACGTTGTGGGCGGTGGTGAAGACACCCGTCGGGACGCGCCGGCCGACGCCTACGCCGAGGTCGCGGAGCTGCTGCGCCTTGTCGGGGTTGTTGGAGAGCAGGTCCAGTTCGTCGATGCCGAGGGCACCCAGCATCTGGGCCGCCGCCGTGTAGTCGCGGGCGTCCTCCGGCAGTCCGAGCGCCGCGTTCGCCTCGTACGTGTCGAGGCCCTGGTCCTGGAGGGCGTACGCGTCGAGCTTGTTGTAGAGGCCGATGCCCCGGCCCTCCTGGCGGAGGTAGAGGAGGACACCGCCGCGGTCGGCGATCCGCTCCACTGCCTCGCGCAGCTGCGGACCGCAGTCACAGCGGGCCGAGCCGAACACGTCGCCGGTCAGGCACTCGGAGTGCAGCCGGACCAGCGGGGCCGCGCCGGGGGCGGGGTCGCCGAGGACGATCGCCAGGTGCTCCTGGCCGTCGACGAGGCCGTGGAAGGTGACCAGGTCGGCGTCGACGCCGTAGCCGTCGTGGAAACGCAGCGGTACCCGGACGCGGGCACGCGGGGTGGCAGCGGGAAAGTCGGGCATGCGGGTTCTCCGGTCCTGGGGCGGGGCGTCGCTGTGCTTCAGTTTTGAAGCACAGCGCTCGCAGCGACTCTAACCCGTGCTTCAAAATTCAAGCAACCGGTTTGGGGATGCGTCACATTCCCGCCACACGGGAACCGAGGGGAGGGCCGCCCGACCGGCCACCTGGCGGGCCACCGGGCGGATCGCGGAGCGCCCGCTACTGCCCCGGCCGGCCGGACGGGCACGCGCGGCGGCGCCACGGCAGGTCGTCGGAGCCGGCGGTCGCCTGCGGCTCCCCGCCCTGGATCGCCGTCGCGATGGCCGCGCAGATCTCCTCGAACTGACTGATCTGCTCGGCGCTGAGGTGGTCGAAGACGGCCTTGCGGACCGTCTCGACATGCCCCGGCGCCGTACGCTCCAGCAGGGCCATGCCCTCGTCGGTGAGCACGGTGACGCTGCCGCGCTTGTCCCACTGACAGTCCTCGCGCCGCACCACGCCGTCCTTCTCCAGCCTGGTCACGGCATACGTCAGCCGACTGCGCGTGATCTTCAGGTACTCGGCGAGATCGGTCATCCGCATACGGCGGTCCGGCGCCTCGGAGAGGACGGCCAGCACGGAGTAGTAGAGGTGCGGGAGGCCTGCCTCCTGCTGGAGCTGCCGGTCGAGCGCGTCCTCCAGGAGCGTGGTCGCGGCGAGGTAGGCACCCCAGGCACGCTGTTCCTCGGGGGTGAGCCAGCGGGTCGTCATACGTACAGTGTAGTTATTGTTTAAAACTTGAACCAAGCCCGGTGGTGAGGCAGGCCACCACCGCCGTCACCCCACCGCCGTCACCTCACCGTCACCGCCAGGGAGCGCGTCCATGCCCCAGCCCTACGTCCTGTTGTCCGCCGCCGTCTCCCTCGACGGCTTCCTGGACGACACCGGGCCCGAGCGGCTGCTGCTCTCGGGTCCGGCCGACTTCGACCGGGTCGACGAGGTGCGCGCTGCGAGCGACGCCATCCTGATCGGCGCCGGCACCCTGCGCACCGACAACCCCCGGCTGCTGGTCAACTCCCCGGAGCGCCGCGCGGCCCGCGTCGCCGCCGGGCTCCCGGAGTACCCGCTGAAGGTCACGGTCAGCGCGTCCGGCGATCTCGACCCGGCGGCCCAGTTCTGGCACACCGGCGGTGAGAAGGTCCTCTACACGACGGACAAGGGCGCGGACCGGCTGCGCGGACTCGGCCTGCCGACCGGCCCGAACGGCGTGGCCGTCGTGTCCGTCGGCCCCGACCTGCAGTGGCCCGCCCTCCTCGACCACCTCGGGGACGTACGCGGCATCCGGCGCCTCATGGTGGAGGGCGGCGGCCGCGTGCACACCCAGTTGCTCCAGCAGGGGCTCGCGGACGAGGTGCAGCTGGCCGTCGCGCCGGTGTTCGTGGGCGAGGCGGACGCGCCGCGGATGTTCGGGACCGGCGCCTACCCCGGAGGGCCGAAGAGCCGGCTGCGCCTGCTGGAGACCCGGCCGGTCGGCGACGTCGTCCTCATCCGGTACGCCCCCACCGTCCCCGGCACCGGCCCGGCCGTCTCCGCCGCCGACCGGCACTGGCTGTCGCTGGCCTGCGAACTGGCCGCCGAGTGCCCGCCCTCGCAGACCGCGTTCAGCGTGGGCGCGGTCGTGGTCGCCGCGGACGGTACGGAGCTGGCCCGCGGCCACTCCCGCGAAGGCGGCGACCCCGTGGCCCACGCCGAGGAGGCCGCCCTCGCCAAGCTCGACCCCGCCGACCCGCGACTCGCCTCCGCCACGGTCTACAGCAGCCTGGAACCGTGCGCCCGCCGCGCCTCCCGCCCCGCGCCCTGCGCCCGGCTCGTCCTCGACGCGGGCATCCGCCGCGTCGTCACGGCCTGGCGCGAGCCGGACACGTTCGTCGAGGACGCCGCCGTCGGCAACGCGGTGCTCTCGGCGGAGGGGGCCGAGGTCGTCGTCCTGCCGGAGTACGAGGAGCGGGCGAAGACGCCCAACAAGCATGTGGTCGGCTGAGCAGGGGTGTGGTCGGAGGCGTGTGGTCGGAGGTGCTTCGTCGGCCGGGTCGGACCCGCGTGGGAGCGGGCGGCCCCGCGTTGGAGCGGACCTGACAGACGTTGTGCGCACCTGACACACGCGTGGCCCGGTCGCCTGGCAGATGTCCGGGCGGCTGAGTGAACTCACGGTGATCGGCGGTCGCCATCAAGCCGTGTGCGTGAGGTCCCGCAGATGGCGTACACTGGTTTCAACGACGCGGGGTGGAGCAGCTCGGTAGCTCGCTGGGCTCATAACCCAGAGGTCGCAGGTTCAAATCCTGTCCCCGCTACTGAAGGCCTGGGGCCGGAATCCGATGAGGATTCCGGCCCCAGGTGTTTGTGCTCACCGGCCGGGGCTGTGGGCCCGACGGACCGCCGCCACCGCGTCCGTGTAGAGCTCGCGCGTGAGGTCCTCCGGGGCGATGCCCAGCTCGTCGAGCACCGCGCGGATGTCGTCGAGGGCCGCGCCGACCTCGGCTTCCTCCATGACCAGGGTTTCGATCTCCAGGAACGTGCCGTCCAGTTCGGGGACCCGTACGAGGGTGGCGAGCATCGGCCGGCCGTACGCCTCGAAGGCGTGGCTGCGGCAGCGCTTCTCGAACACGATCGCCGGCACGTAGCCGAGATGTTCCAGGATGGCGTGCGCGATCTGTGAGTCCCCGACCCGCGTCTCGTACTCGGGCTTGGAACCGGACGCCTCGTCCACCGCGGCCGCCTTGAAGGTGAGCAGCGTCCGCCGGTCGCCCGTGCCGTGGTCGGCCAGGAACCGCAGCCGCAACTCCTCGTCCCGCGCGCGCAGGCTGCCGTCCGGCAGGTCGTAGTACGTGTCCTGGTACGTCTCGGACCTGCCCTCGGCCCACTCGTCGAGCGCCCGCGCGACCGCCTCCGGCGCACGGACCCGGGCCTTCAACTCCGCCTCGATCACGACCCGTTCCTCTCCTTCCACACCGCTCCCCCTCTCCCCCTCCCTCCTACTGTCCCCTCCGACCGAGCGTCAGGGGAGACGGAGTGGGGCGCTCACAGGTGGAGAGACGAGAGCGCGAAGGCGCGAGAGGGGAAGGGAGGAGGTGGAGGGTGGACGGGCGGGCCCCGTCACCACCCGTACGGCAGTTCCACCGCGACCATGGTCGGTCCCCCGACGGGACTGGTCACGGCGAACAGGCCGTCCAGGGAAGCCGATCGAGCGCTGCAGGCAGGTCGGAGGGCACGTTTCCATGAAGCGTGCTGCTGCGTACGTCGGCTTGGCCGGTGACCGGCCAGCGGTCACCGGTCAGCGGTGGCTGGCCGGTGGGACCGCTGGGGCCGGTGGCCTACTTGCCCCAGATCTTCCGGTACGCCTGGCGGTAGCCCTCGGAGTCCCAGGACAGTGCGCCGCCGCTGTTGGAGGCGGTGGCGATGTGGACAGGGGCGACGTATCCGCTGTCGGCTCTGCCGGAGAAAGCACGGTTGAGCTCGTCGATGATCTGCCAGCCCTGTTCGGAGAGGGGCTCGGGCACGGTGGCGGCCTGGTACTCCCTGCCATTGATGCGCCGGAATGCCGAGGGGTCGCCGTCGCCGGCGCCGATGTTGAACGGGGCGTCGGCGCCCTGCCGGCCGGCGGCGCGCAGAGCGGTGGCGGCGTGCTCGAAGTAGAGGTCGTTGATGGCGGCGGAGTGGGTCCACTCGCTGCCGAAACGGGAGAGCAGGGAGGAGACCGCCTCAACGGTGCGGCTGTTGGCCTCGGGGATGGGGATGTCCTCGTAGCTCAGCAGCCTGACGTCGGAACAGGTGGCGAGTTCCTTCTTGATCAGGTCGGACTTGCGCTTGGCGAAAGGTATCGAGGCGTCGGTGAACAGGACCACGCCCGCGCGCCCGTTGGACCGGCTGATGATCCAGTCGGCGCTGATCCTCGCGACGTCCTCGACCCTGGTGGTGACGTTGCTGAAGAGCTCCGGGTCGTCGCTGGGGCCGGGGGCGCCGACGGCGTGCCAGCCGATCAGCGGGATACCCGCGGCATTGGCCCGACGGACCTGCTGGGCAGTGGATTTGGGGTCGAAACCGCCGATGACTATGCCGGCGGGCTCAAGGGCCACGGCCTCGTCGAAGGCGGCCTTGATTCCGGCGGGCGTGCCCTGGCCGTTGATGACGCGGACCTTCCAGCCGATGACCTTGGCGGCCTCCTCGACTCCCTGGGCGACGCCGGTGACACCGGGGTTGGCCAGGGTCTGGGCGACGAAGACGACGGTCTTGCCGGGAACCGCCCGGGGACCGGTGGTGGGACCGTCCCACGGTGCGTCGACGTCTTCGGCCTTCTTGACCGCCGACTTGGCACGGGCAAGGACAGCGGGGCAGCCGGGCTCGGCGGAGCCGGCGGTGGCTGCGGCGGTGGTCGAACCACTGTCGCAGCCGACGACGGCGGTGGCCAAGACCAGCAACGCGGCGGCCGACGCGGTCGCCTGGCGGGTGGCGTGCACTGGGGTCTCCTCAGAACAGGGCAAAAGAGGGTACGGGGAGTGGGGGGAGGAGAGGGACAAAGACGCCTACGGTTCCGTGCCCTCGAAGGCGGCCGGGGCGTGTGCCGGGGGAATGTAGCAGGGTGCGCGGTGCCCGTCCGCCGGCAGGACGCCTCGCGCCTCCGCACGACGCCGAGGTGACGATCCGCCACCGGGCCGAGCCGAGCCGCGACGAACAAGGCGCCGACGACACCGACGACGTCGACGACCTACGCGCCGTCGGCGCCGAAGCTCACGCGGAAAACGAAGAACACGAAGACGACGAAGACGACGAAGAGCACGAAGGACACGAGGAACGCGCAGACCACGCGGGACACGTCGACCCTGGGCAACTCCGCCGCCCCGCATCGGACATGGGCCGACGGCGGACTCTCCCACGACGAAGCGTCCATGTCTGCACATAAACCAAGAAACATTTTGTAATCAACTCTTGATGGCATATGGCCAGTCGAACCTCCGCCCGAACGATAGTCTCCGCACGGCCGGATTCAGACACGTGGCGCAATCACTTCGTACCTATCAGCGATGGGCGGGCCCATAGTGTCACCCTCCGCTCCCAGCGGCTCGCGGTCCGGCACGAACAACCCCTCGGTCACCGCTCAGGAACACGACGAAGGAGGCCCGGGTGTCCGCGACCACAGTGGACCCTCCCCCACGCTCGGCTTCGCCCGAGCGGGGGGACCACCACCTCGCATCCGCCCCGCCAGGGCCTGCGGACGCGACGCCGCCGTTGCGCCGGAGAGCGGGGGCCGTGCTCGACCGATGGCCGTTCCGGCGGAAGCTCAACGTCCTGGTGAGCGCACCCGTCCTGGTTGTCGGCCTGCTGCTCGGCGCCGGTGTCGTCGACCAGGTGGACCGGGCCCGGGACGCCGGCCGGATCGCTGATCTCGTACGCGACAGCGAGCAGGTCGCGAGGCTCATCAACGACGTACAGGCCGAACACCGGCAGGCGCTCGTGCTGTCGGTGCGGTACGAGTCGGCCCGCCCCGGAGCCGCGCTGCCCTCGCCCACCGACTACCGCCGGGCGCAAGAGGACACCGACGCTCAGGTCGCCGCCGTGCGTTCGGCGTTCGGGTCGAACCTGCCGGCCGAGGAGACGCAGGCCCTTGAGTACATCGACAGTCTCGCCGTCCTGCGCGACAAACTCGGACGGGGCTATGTCCCGGCCGCCAACATCGACCCCGCGTACGCCTCCGCGGTCGACTATCTGATCGACGGCATCGGCCTCGACCGCTTCTCCGGCACCTCGTCGTCCTCGGTCACCACGCTGCTCGACACGGTGTTGCGCGCCGACTCCGCCCACGCCGCCTATGAGAGCGCGGTGTTCTCCGCGCAGACCCGTGACGCCAACGCTCTCACCGAGTACACCCGCGCGGTCGGCGCCCACGCGCTCTTCGACCACCAGTCGGACCGGTTCAGCCGGATCGCCACACCGGACCAGGTCCTGAGCCTCAGCGGCATCGAGCGCAGTGCCGAGGAGAGCGGCATCGAGTCCCAGTTCGCGGAGCTGCAGATCGATCCGAGTTCCCTTCAGAACCAGACACCGGAGCAACTGCGCAAGGAGATCGCCGCCGGGGCACAGCAGGCCGAAACCCGCCTCGGCATCACCCGGTCGCTGATCCGTCAGATCGCCGCCCAGGCCGACTCCACCTCCGCGAGCGCCCTGCGGGAGGCGCTGGTGCTGCTCGGCCTGGCCCTGCTCGGCTTCGCCGCCTGGCTGGCCTTCTCCATCCTGGTGCGGCGCTCGGTCGTACGCCCGCTGGCGGCACTCACCGGCGCCGCCCAGCAGGTCGTCGACGTGGCGGGGGAGGAACTGGCCCGCGTCGCCGACGACGAGGCCGCCGACAGCACCCCGCTGCGTCCGCGGGCGATCCCGGTCCCGGTACGTGACGAGATCGGTGAGTTGGCCGAGGCGTTCAACCAGGTGCAGGTCACCGCGGCCGCGCTGCTGGAGCGGCAGGTGCTGAGCCGTCGGAACATCGCCGAGATGTTCGGCAACGTCGGCCGAAGAGTCAGCAACCTGACATCACGTCAGCTCCTGCTGATCGACACCGCCGAACGCGAGGAGACCGATCCCGACCTCCTCGAACAGCTCTACCGCATCGACCACATCGCCGTACGCCTCCAGCGCAACGCCGACAGCCTGATGCTGCTCGCCGGCATCCGGGAGACCGGTGTCGAGGCCCGGCCGACCCCCCTGGCCGACGTCATCCGCGCGGGGCTCGGCCGGATCGAGGGATTCCAGCGGGTGTCGCTGCGGGCCGAGGCGGACGTCACCATCGCCCCCGACATCATCGGCGACCTCACCCTGATGCTCGCCGAACTGCTGGAGAACGCGGTCGCTTTCTCCCCGTCCCATACGCCCGTCGAGGTGGCCGTCCGCCCCGGCACCGACGTCACGTCGGACGGCGGTGCGCTGGTCGAGGTCATCGACCACGGCCTCGGGATGAGCGCGGAACGCCTCGCCGAGGAGAACGCCCGCCTCATCCGCCGGGAACGGCTCGACGTCGTACCGACCCGGGTGCTCGGTCTCTTCGTCGTCGGCACCATCGCCCGGCGCTGGGGCATACGGGTGATGCTGAGCCGCACGCCGGGCGGCGGGGTCACCGGGACCGTCTGGATTCCCTCCGCTCTCCTGTTGACCATGAGCTCTGTGGACCCCGTCCCGCCCCGGGCCACGGGCCCGACCGGGACCGTGGCGGCGTTCCCGACGAGAGCCGTAGCGGGGCACGAGCAGGAGGCCGTCGCACTCGTGAGCACACCGAAGGCGACGCCGCCCGCGGCGGAGCCACTGATCGACGCGACGCGAGCGCACACGGACGTGACCTCGGCGCACACGGCTCACGAGGACGCGGCGGACGACGAGCAGGGCCCGGGAAGCGTCAGCACCGGAACCGATCACCCGGACCCGAACCCGAACGGCGATCACCCGGCCCCGGCCCCGAACCCGAACGACGATCACCCGGCCCCGGCCCCGGCCCCGGCCCCGGCCCCGAACGACGATCACCCGGACCCGGACGAACACGGCAACGGAATCCGGGAACCCAAGCCCGCACGGGCGGCCCTCGCCACCGAAGGGCGGCCGACGACTCCGTCGCCGCAGGGCCTCCCCCGACGCGTCCCGGCCCGCACCCGCACCACCGCGGACGGGGTCGCCCACGCCGAGGAGTCCGCGACGGATGCTTCCCGACCGCTGCGCAGGCGGGTACGTGGCGCGACGCTCGCCAGGACCAGCCCACCGGCCGACCGGGGGAATCCGGCCGTACGGCCCCCCGTCGACGCCGACGCGGTCCGCGCGGAGCTCGACGACTTCGAGGCCGCCGTACGCAGGGCGGAGCAGGACAGCGCCCTGAGCAGGACGGAGTCGGCACCATCAGCGCACCAGGAAACCCAGAAGGAGTCGGGCAGTGACCACGTCGACAGGTGACAGCAGTTCCGAACAGGCGATACCCACCGATCTGCGAACCGCCGCGGCCGATTTCACCTGGCTCCTCGACCGGTTCGCCTCGGACACGGCCGGCGTCGTCGACGCCATCGCGGTGTCGTCCGACGGCCTGCTGATCGCAGCCTCCCGGCTACGCGACCATGCCGACTCCGAGCGCCTCGCCGCGATCGTGTCCGGCATGACGAGCCTCGCCGCGGGCGCCTCCGGCAACTACGGCCTGGGCGGCCTCAACAAGGTCATCATCGATCTGGAGGGCGGCCACGTGCTGGTGTCGGCCATCGGCTGCGGCGCGGTCCTCGGCGTGGTGACCTCGAAGGAGGCGAAGCTCGGCAACATCGCCTACGAGATGACCCTCTTCGCCAACCGGGCCGGGGCCGCGCTCACCCCCCAACTGGTGCTGGAGCTGAAGAAGAGCGTCGGTGCCACGCCGGCCGGCTGACCGTCCGAACGCCACGGCACGGTTGCAGGGACTTCGGAAAGGGATCGTGATGGCCGTCGGTGGACCAGCACCACACGATGCGGCAGGAGTTGTCGGTAACTCGCCGGAGCATTCAGCGGCAGCGGCGGCCGCCGGCAACTCACCGGAGCATGCACCGGAGCCGGTCGGGCGCGCCCCCGCCATCCGTCCGTTCCTGCTGACCGCCGGCCGGGTGTCGGGGGGTGGCACCGGGCTGCCCATCCCCATCGAGACCCAGGTCGTGTCGACGTCGGCCGGGCTGTCCGTCCTGCACACGCTCACCTTCGAGCACCGCGACATCATCGCCGCCTGCCGGCAGCCCCAGTCCGCGGCGGAACTCGCCGCCCGGCTGCGGTTGCACCTCAACGTCGTCCGCGTGCTGGCCGAGGACCTGTGTGCCGCCGGGCATCTGGCGATCCACAGGCCGAACGCCGGAGCGGCCCAGGATCTCTCCGTACTGCGAAGGGTTATCGATGGTCTCCGCGCCGTCCCCGATTCACGGGGCACACTCCGTGACTCCGGTTGAACAGCCGCCGCTGCCGGTCAAGTTGGTCATCGCCGGTGGCTTCGGGGTCGGCAAGACCACGGCCGTGGGCGCGATCTCCGACATACGACCGCTGACCACGGAGGCCGCGATCACCGAGGTCGCGGCCGGCGTGGACGATCTCACGCACACCCCGGGCAAGACCACCACCACGGTCGCCATGGACTTCGGCTGCATCACCATCGACCCGACGCTGAAGCTGTACCTGTTCGGCACACCGGGCCAGGACCGGTTCGGCTTCATGTGGGACGACCTGGTCGAGGGCGCCCTCGGCGGTCTGGTGATCGTCGACACCCGCCGTCTGGACGACTGCTATGCGGCGGTGGACTACTTCGAGCACAAGGAGCTCCCGTTCGCGGTCGCCGTCAACGCGTTCGACGGGGAGGTCGGGCACGATCTGGACGAGGTGCGGTGGGCACTGGACATCCCGGAGCACGTACCGCTGATCGTCTTCGACGCACGAAGGACCGGCTCGGTCCGGGACGCGCTGCTGGTGGTACTCGACATCGCCCTGTCCCGCGCCCAGGACGCGGCGGCCACCTGATCCCCGACCATGGGATCAGGTGGCGCACAGGGCGGGCAGCGCGGCGCGGGGCCGTGACAGGACCCCCGTCCCGGTCACGGCCCCGCTGGCACGGAGGTCGGTCATCGGCGGATCAGCAGCAGCCGCCCGCGGGAACCGGTTCCTGCGCGCCGGTGCCCGTGCCCGACCCGGCCGTGCCGGAGTCCGCCGTGCCGGAGTCCGCCGTGCCGGTGCAGCAGGTGCTGCCCTGCTGCTTGGCGAGGGAGTCGGCGTCAGCCTTGACGACGTACACCTCCCAGGGTTCCCGGCCGGGGCCGTGGACCCAGACCTTGTCCTGGAGGGCGTAGCAACAGGTGGTGTCGTTCTCCACGTCGGTGGCCAGGCCGGCCTCGCCCAGGCGGGCGGTGGCGGCGTGGACCGCTTCGGTCGTCGCGACCTCCACCCCGAGGTGGTCCATGCGGGTCGCCTCGTCCGGGGTGCCTTCGATGAGGACGAGCTTGAGCGGGGGCTCGGTGATGGCGAAGTTGGCGTACCCGTCGCGGAGTTTGGCCGGTTCGGTGCCGAAGAGCTTCGTGTAGAAGGCGATGGACGCGTCGAGGTCGGGGACGCGGAGGGCGAGCTGTACGCGGGATGTCATGGCGAACCTCCTGGAGTGGGTGGGATGTTCAGCAGCCGCCGGAGGTGGTGGCCGGGGTGCCGATGCCGATCTGGAGGGTGGAGGGGGCGGCGCAGCAACCGCCGCCGGACTGCTCGACGTTGTCCGGCTCGTCGAAGAGGCCCGCGCCGCCGCACACGCCCGTCTCCGGGAGGGTGAGTTCGACGCGCTCGGCGGCCTCGCGGTCGCCGGCGAGCGCGGCGGAGAGGGAGCGGACCTGCTCGTAGCCGGTCATCGCGAGGAACGTCGGGGCACGCCCGTAGGACTTCATGCCGACCAGGTAGACGCCCTGCTCGGGGTGGGAGAGCTCGTTCACACCGTGCGGGTAGACCGTGCCGCAGGAGTGCACGTTCGGGTCGATCAGCGGGGCCAGGGCGGTCGGGGCCTGGAGGCGTTCGTCGAGGCCGAGACGGAGTTCGGAGAGGAAGGACAGGTCGGGGCGGAGGCCGGTGAGGACGATGACCTCGTCGACCGGGTCGAGGCGGCGGCCGTCCTCCGCGACCAGGACGAGCTGGTCACCGTCTCGTTCGACCGCCTCGGTGCGGAAGCCCGTGACGGCGGACGCGTGGCCGGCCTCGACGGCGGCCTTGGCCCGCAGGCCCAGCGCGCCTCGGGCGGGCAGTTCGTCGGCCTCACCGCCACCGTAGGTGCCGGCACCGATGCCACGGCGCAGGATCCACACCGCGTGCGTCCCGTCCTCCTCCTTCGCCAGGTCGGCGAGGAGGGCGAGGGCGGTGAAGGCGGAGGCGCCGGAGCCGACGACGGCGGTGCGCCTGCCCGCGTAACGGGCGCGTACGGCCGGGTCGTCGAGGTCGGGGACGCGGTAGGAGACGCGGTCGGCGGCCGTCTTCTCGCCGAGGGCGGGCAGGCCGTCGGCGCCCATGGGGCTCGGGACGGACCAGGTGCCGGAGGCGTCGATGACGGCGCGGGCGGTGATCCGCTCCTCGCGCCCGTCGGCACACTGGATGTGCACGGTGAACGGCTGCTCGTCGCGGCCGGCGTCGACGATCCGATCGCGGCCGGCGCGGGCGACGCCGGTCACCGTGGTGCCGTAGCGGACCTTGTCGCCGAGGACGTCGGCGAGGGGCTGGAGGTAGCGCTCGGCCCAGTCGCCGCCGGTCGGGTAGGCGGTGGCGTCGGGGCGGATCCAGCCGGTCGGGGCGAGCAGCTTCTCGGCGGCCGGGTCGATGACCTCGCCCCAGGTCGAGAACAGGCGAACGTGGGACCACTCGCGTACGGCGCTGCCCGCGACCGGGCCGGCCTCCAGAACCAGGGGTTCCAGGCCACGCTCGACGAGGTGGGCGGCAGCGGCCAGACCGATGGGGCCGGCACCGATGACCACGACGGGCAGCCGGTCGACGGTGAGCACGCTGTCAATGGACGCAGCCACTGGATTCCCCTTTGTTTCGATATTCGTCGATCTCCTGCGCTGCCAGCATGGCACCTGTATCGACAAGCGTCAACATAGACATCCATCGAATTCATGGAGCGGTGTGGAACAGGCAGACGTAGCGGTGATCCGGGTCGGCCCGGCTGGCCCGGCCGGCCAGTCCGGACCGGCCGCAGCAACCGCCCTGCACCGGCAGGGCTTCAGCCGGTGGCCCTGAAGGCACCCGTCCGGCCGACCGGATCATGGCCGCGCTACCACGACAGCCTCACCCTCTCGGGTCGACGGCAGCAGCGAGGAGGTCGACACGACCCTGCCGACCACCGGCCACCGGCCACCGCCTCGACCTCGGCTACCTGACCCCGCTCGGCGCGCTCAACGAACACGGCCACCCCATCCACCGGCAAGGCGTACAGCTCCTCCACCCCGGCCTCGCCTACGCCGGGCCGGAGTGGCAGCGCGACCCGTCCTCGAACTCCCTTCGGAGGTCGGCAGGGACGCGAACCGGATCGCACGAAGCAGCACGGCGTACGTGCGCCGGGACCGATGAAACCGCGGACCCTGCCCACCCTGGTTCGACGTATGTCAACATAGATGCATGTCGAACATCAAAGTGCTGCCGCTGGTGGAGCCCGAGGTTGCAGAGGGTGTCGTGCCGTGCTGCCCGCCGCTCACCGAGCGGCCGCTGACAGCCGAGGAGGCCGAGCGGACCGCCGCGATGTTCAAGGCACTCGGCGACCCGGTCCGGCTGCGGCTGTTCTCGCTGGTCGCCTCGCACGAGGGCGGCGAGGCGTGTGTGTGCGACATCTCCGACGTGGGCGTCTCGCAGCCGACGGTCTCGCACCACCTAAAGAAGCTCAGGGAGGCCGGCCTGCTCACCTCCGAGCGGCGCGGCACGTGGGTGTACTACCGGGTGGAGCCGTCGGTGGTGGCAGCGATGGGGCAGATGCTGACCGCGGCTGCCCCTGCGGCCTGACCGTCACCCAGCTCGGGGATCGGGCCGTCCCGACGTTCTCACGCAGCACCCCGAGAACGCCACAGCGCCCGATCCGACCGAAGCCAACCCGAGCGCCGCACCGCAGGTCAGTATCAAAAGTCCTGGTGGGGGTGTGGCGGGTGGTTCCGGACGACTCGTCACAGCTCCGAGACTGGTAGAACCGCTCCAACCCCAGCCGGTCGGAGGCGGACCGCTCGACGACGACCCGCTCCCGTGCCTGGCGCACCGGGCCGCTGGGAGGCTCGGCATCCGAGAGCCAGACCCGACCGCGCCGGTCGTAGAGGTCCCAGGCGAGGAGCAGCGAGGAGCGGGCCGGCGAAGAGGCGAGCAGAGCCGGGGCTCGCACATCGGCCCGGACCTCGGCGGACTCGCCCGGCGTCAGGTCCCGCGGAAGCGCGGCCAGGTGATCCACAGGTTGCTCGCCCCGCCGGTACGCGTACTCCGAGCCGTCCGGCCGGTACCACCGCGCACCGAGGGCGATGTCCCGCGCCCGCCAGGGCTGTTGGCCCGTGTCCGTCACCGTGACCCGCACCTCGGCCCTGTCGCCGGGGATCCAGCGCCGTGGAGTGGCGGGCGCGACGTAGGTCGCTCCGCGCGGTGGGCGCTCGGTCCGGCTCGCGGTCGCGTCCCTCTTGTCCCCGGCGGGAGGCCGTCGGTGGGGCAACGGCTCGCCGGACGGCAGCAGCCCACCCGGATGCCGTCCGGGTTCCCCCTGCCACACCGGAGCGGGTACACCTCTGCCGGACCCACCTCCGTCCGAGCCGTTCGAACGGCTCGGGACTTGCGCACCCGGCACGGTCGCCAGGGTGGAGCCGATGAGAAGGAGGACAAGAGGGAACCGGCTGCGGGGCATGCGTCAGCTCCATGCACGGGAGGGAATCCCGAGGCGACCCACGGACCTGATCACTACAGTCGGATGATCGAGAATCACATAGCGTGACATCCTGACGTCGTGTGCGCCATCCGGACGAAAACGTCCTGCCCAGGTCCTGGAACCGTCGCGGCGGGACGCTCCGCGCGGCTGACCACCCGCCGTCGCACGCGCCCACCCGGGCGTTCCGGGACACACCCGAGGAGCAATGAAGTATCAAGGGAAGCCGGGGTTCCAGCCCGGGGGGAGAGACCGTGACCGACAGCACATCCGCCTCTGTTTCCTTCGCACAGTGCCGCCGCGCGGCGCGAGCGGTACGGGCGGCGGAATACGGGCGGCGGGCAACGGCCACGGTGCGCGGCGGCCGGGGGATCTCCAGCCTGCTGCGTGCGCGCGGCCCGCTGACGGTGCTGCTGTACGTCGCCGCGCGCGAGGGACGGCTGGTGTGGCAGGGCGAGCGAGGCTTCATGGTGCTGGAGCCGCCCTTGCTCATCTCTCGGCGGTTCCACGGAGCGGGCGTCGGTCTCCGGCTCCTTCGGCTCGTGGACCGGCACTGGCAGACGCTGCTGTTCGCGGGTCCGCCGACACTGGCCCTCGCGGTCGCCGCGTCTCTGCTGCCGTTTCCGGGCGCGCGTCTCGCCGTCCTGCTGCTGGCGCTGGCCGCGGTCGCTCACGTCGCCGTGCTCATGGCCGCCCAGGTCGTCACCAGCGGCTGGGCCCTGTGGCGGTCGTTCGGCACGGCGGGAGCCGGACCACGCGCCGTGGCGGAGTCCCTGGCGGGCCGGCATTGGACCGTGCCGCTGTGCCACCAGGAGGACGTGCACCGCACGGACGAACTACTCCGGCGCACCACCGGGCGGCTGAGCACACTGGTCGCCGTACACGCGGAGGCAGCCGCCGCCGACCTCGGTTTCCGAGTACAGCGGGGGGACTCGGCCGAGACCTTGGTGGTGCTGCGGCGCGGGATCACCACCGAGGCGGTGCGGCGGTGCCTCGACGCGCACGACGACAAGGCCGGTGACCCGGTCGAGGTCCTGGTCCTGCACCCGCCGTCGACGGCCTCCGACCCGAGCGACCGCAGGGTCGTCTCCGGGTCCTTCCTGCTCTGGTACGTCAGTGGTGCGGCCGTCTCGGTACTCGTGGGAGCCCAACTCGTGGTGGGCTGGGAGCGCGCGGAATGCCCCGGCGAGTGTCCCGGCCGTCCGGTCACGTACACCAGCGCACTGCGCTGGCTGTCCCATCGACTGCTGCTGACCGAGCCCGACGGTCTCAGCCCGGCCACCGCCCAGACCCAGACCATCGGCTGGCTGCTCGGGCTCATGGCCCTCATGGCCGTCCCCGTCACCTACGTGGCGGTCCGTCAGCAGGCGAAAGCGCTACGGATCGCGACCGAACCCCATCGCAGGCTGAACAGGAGAATGATGCCCACGAAGCTGCTGCTCGTCGTCGCGACCTCGGACGAACGGGATGCGGTGTTCCGATCGGTGGCGGCAGTCAACGGAACCGGCCCCGAACGCCGTCGCCTGGGCGACCACACGGCCTTCGCCCTCGGCCGGATCAGCGAAGTCGACCTCTACGTCGTCCAGAGCGAGCAGGCCTCGGGCGGCCCCTCCGGCTCCGCACTCGTCGTGTCGTCCGTACTGGACCACCTGGCGCCCGACTTCCTCGTCGCGGTGGGAATCTGCTGCGGCACGCGCCCCGAGCGGCAGGAACTCGGTCACATCCTGGTCTCCACCCAGCTCCGCATGATGGACCACCGACGTGTCGGTGACGCCGACGGAGAGCCGCTGGTCGTCCTGCGGGGCGACAAGGTGTCCGCCTCCCCGGTACTGCTGGACCGGCTGCGGGCCGCCGAGATCGACTGGACCGGCGCCAAGGTCCACTTCGGGCTGATGCTGTCCTCCAGCGTCCTGATCGACTTCGCTCCGCTCCGGGACCGCATGGTGGAGGAGGAACGGGACGCCCTGGGCGCGGAGATGGAGGGCGGCGGCATCCACGCGGCGGCTGCCAGGCGCCACGTTCCCTGGATCGTGGTCAAGGCCGTCTCCGACTGGGGCGCGGGGAAGACCGACGACGCGCAGGTACCGGCCGCTCGCAACGCCGCCGACTTCGTGACGCACATGGTGAGGGGCGGCGCCCTCGACCCCCAGAGCGGGCAGAGCGCGCACACGGGCCGGTAAGGAAACGTCGGACCTTCGGCCAGGAGTCCGGTCATCGCGGCACAAGCGCTCACGCGACAGAACCGGAAACCCGCGAGGAGCCTCGGCCGGCTCCCGCCGACCGAGGCTCCTCTTCGCAGGTCAGAGAGGTTTCCTCTCCCCCGCACCGGTAGGCCCTGTGGGACTCGAACCCACAACCAATGGATTAAAAGTCCACTGCTCTGCCAATTGAGCTAAGGGCCCAGGCGATGTTGCCTCCCCGAGCATAGCCGGACGTGGCCGGGAGTCCGATCGGGTATCGGTGACCCGGCCGCGTCGGAGGGCCGCAAAAAGGTCCGCCGCAGAACAGAACGGGCGGAAGATCGGCGGAAGTCGGGCGAGTCGACTGGTGCGCCCGCCCCTACGGATCCACCGGTTCCGGTGCCCCCTTCCGTGCCGCTTCCCGGGCCACGCTGCGCTCGTGCTCGGGGTTGAGGAACCAGTGGCGGGCGGAGGCGGCCCACCAGATCGCCGCGAAGCCCAGCACCACGAGCACGGCGACGGGGGCGTAGTTGAAGTTCTCCCAGGTGACCGGGGACAGCTGCGGAAGCATGAACAGGACGGTGATGACGAAGACCCAGAGCACCGCGATGAGGCCGATCACCCGCGACCAACGGCCCAGGTGCCAGGGCCCCCGTTCGAACGCGTCGCCCTTGCGCAGCCGCAGCAGGGTCGGGATGACGTACGCGATGTAGAGGCCGATCACCGCGATCGACGTGACCGCCGCGTACGCCGTGACATTGATCAGGTACGGCAGGCCGAGGACGAGCGCGCCGCCCGCCGCCAGCCAGACCGCCGCCACGGGGGTGCGGGTGCGGGGGCTGACCGTGTGCCAGATGTGCGAGAACGGGAGGGCGCCGTCGCGCGAGAAGGCGTAGATCATGCGGCTGTTGGCGGTGACGGAGGCCATACCGCAGAAGAGCTGCGCGCCGATGATGACGAGGAGGAGCAGTTTGCCGCCGGTCGCGCCGAGCGCGTCCAGCAGGATCTGCGCGGGCGGCACCCCGGTCTTCGAGGCGAGAGCACCGTCGTAGGACTGGATGGCGAAGGTGAAGCCGAGGAGGAGGACGAAGCCCGCCACCCAGGACGTCCAGATGGACTGGACGATGCCCTTGGGGCCGGCCGTCGACGCGTCGTGCGTCTCCTCGGTCATATGGGCGGAGGCGTCGTACCCGGTGAAGGTGTACTGCGCCATCAGCAGGCCCAGCAGCACCACGTACAGCCCGCTGCCCCAGCCGGTGTTGTTGACGAACTCGGTGAACACGAAGGACGCCGACTGATGACTGTCGGGGACGACGACGAGCGCGCCGACGATGACGACCACGCCCACGACGTGCCACCACACGCTGATGCTGTTCAGCAGGCCGACGATGCGGACGCCGAAGGTGTTCAGGAGGCCGTGCAGCAGCAGGATCGCGGCGAACAGCAGGATCGTCCGGCCGGGGGTCACCTCGAAGCCGAACTCGAGGTTGAGATACGCCGCCAGGAAGGACGCCGCGCCGAAGTCGATGCCGGCGGTCACGGCGACCTGGCCGAGGACGTTGAACCAGCCCGTGAACCACGCCCAGGCGGCCGCGCTGCGCTCCGGCGCCAGTCGATGGGCCCAGAAGTACAGGCCGGCGGAGGTCGGATAGGCCGAACAGATCTCGGCCATGGCCAGACCCACGAAGAGCGTCATCAGACCGACCGCGACCCAGCCCCAGGTGATCACCGCGGGCCCGCCGGTGTTCATACCGAAGAGGTAGAGCGTCATACAGCCGGACAGGACCGAGATGATCGTGAAGGAGACCGCGTAGTTGGAGAACGCGGACATACGGCGGGCGAGGACCTGCGTGTAGCCCAGCTGGGCGAGCCGTTCCTCGTCGGACACCGAGACCGACACAGAGTCCGGAGCCGAAGCCCCGGCCGCCCCACGGGCTATGTCGTCATCTGTCATGCCCCCAGCAATTCCCTCCCGGGCGGCGTGACATGCGCCACACCGTGGCCGAAAACCGGCGGGGACAAGGGGAAGCCATGCAGAAGGGCCCGTACGACAGGAGTCGTACGGGCCCTTCTGCATGGCAGTTGTATGTCAGTCGGCGTCAGCCTCAGGCCTCAGCCATCGACATCAGCCATCAGCCATCGACATCAGCCGTTGCGCTTCCAGCGCGGCTTGTCGTCACGACGGCCGAAGGAGGAGCCGGTGCCGGTGCCGGTGCCGGTCCCGGTGCCGCGGTGCTCGTCACGACGGCCGTACGGGCGCTCGTGGCCGCCGGAGCGGAAGCCCGGACGGTCGCCGCCCTGCCGGTCGCGGTTGAACGGACGGTCGCTGCCCCGGTGCCCGCCACGCTCGTCACGACGCTCGAAGGAACGCCCACCACGGTCGCCGTCCCGGCGGAAGCCGCTGCCGCCACGGTCGTCGCGACGCTCGAAGGAACGCCCACCGCGCTCGCCGTCCCGGCGCTCGAAGCCGCCACGGTCGTTGTCCCGGCGGAAGCCACTGGCACCACGGTCGTCGCGACGCTCGAAGGAACGCCCACCACGGTCGCCGTCCCGACGGTCGTCACGGCGGTCGTTGTCGCGGCGGAAGCCGCTGCCGCCACGGTCGTCGCGACGCTCGAAGGAGCGGCCTCCACGGTCGTTGTCCCGACGAAAGCCACTGCCGCCACGGTCGTCGCGACGCTCGAAGGAACGCCCACCACGGTCGCCGTCCCGACGGTCGTCACGGCGGTCGAAGCCACCGCGCTCACCGTCGCGGCGGTCGTCCCGGCGGAACCCACCGCGGTCGCCACGGTCGTTGTCACGACGCTCGTAACCGCTGTTGCCCCGCTCCTCGCGGCGCTGACGCGGCTGGTCGTACGAGGAACGCTCGGCCGGCTGCTCGACGATCGCGACCGGGGCCTCGACCGGCGCGCCGTCCGCCTCGACGACGGCGGCCGCGGCCTCCACGACGGCGGCGACGGCCGCCTCCGGGTCCTCGCCCCGCTCCCGCGCGGCACGCGCGGTCAGCCGGGTGGCCTCGTCACGCAGCTCGGCGGCGCGGCGCGTGGCCCGCTCCAGCTCCTTGGTGAGCTGGGCGACCTCGCGCTCGGCCTGCTGCGCGGCGTTGTCGACCGACTCGGCCTGGACCTCGGTCATCGACCGGGCGCCGGTGATGTCGGCGACCTCGGTGTCGAAGGCCGTACCGCCCTGGATGATGTGGCGCGAGGCGTCGACGCCCGCGTCCTCCATCAGGCGGAAGATCTGTCGGCGCTGGTGCGGCAGGGAGAGCGACACGACCGTGCCGCTCCGGCCCGCGCGGGCCGTACGGCCGGAGCGGTGCAGGTAGTCCTTGTGGTCACCGGCCGGGTCCACGTTCAGGACCAGGTCGATGCCGTCGACGTGGATACCGCGGGCGGCCACGTCGGTCGCGACCAGCGCGTTGACGTAACCGTCCTTGAAGTCGGCCAGCGTCCGCGTGCGGGCGCCCTGGGTCATGCCGCCGTGCAGCGCGTCGGCCTTCACACCGGCGTCGCGCAGCTGCTCGGCGATGCGGTCGGCGCCCAGCTGGGTGCGGACGAAGATGATCGTGCGGCCCTTGCGGGAGGCGATCGCGGCGGTGACCGGCGCCTTGTCCTTGGGCTTCACGATGAGGATGTGGTGCGACATGGTCGTGACGTTGCCCTGGGCGCTGTCGACCTCGTGCGTGACCGGGTTGCTCAGGTAGCGCTTGACCAGCGTGGAGATCTCGTTCTCCATCGTGGCCGAGAACAGCATGCGCTGGCCGCCGCCCGGGATCTGGTCGAGCAGCTCGGTGACCTCGGGCAGGAAGCCCAGGTCGGACATCTGGTCGGCCTCGTCGAGCACGGCGACCTGGACGTTCTCGAGGGAGCAGGCGCCGCGGTTGATGAGGTCGCGCAGCCGTCCCGGGGTGGCGACGAGGACGTCGACGCCGCGCTCCAGGGCGTAGATCTGGTTGCCCATCGACGTACCGCCGCAGACGACCTTCATCTTCAGGCCGAGGACGTCGCCGTAGGGCTGGAGGGCGTCCGCGACCTGCATCGCGAGCTCACGCGTCGGCGTGAGGATGATGCCGCGGGGCTTCTTCTTCTCGGTGTGGCTGCCGGACAGCTGCGTCAGCAGCGGCAGACCGAAGGAGAGGGTCTTGCCGGAGCCGGTGCGGCCACGGCCGAGGATGTCCTTGCCGGCCAGGGCGTCCGGAATGGTCGCGGCCTGGATCGGGAAGGGGGTGGTCACGCCGTTCTGCGCGAGCTTGCGCACGACGCCCTCGGGGAGACCCAGGGTCGCGAAGGTGACCTCGGGTGCTGCCGCCTCGGCGGAGACGTTCTCGATGTTCTCGACGTCTTCGCCGTTCTCGGGCACGACGACGTGATCAGTACTGGAAATGGACATGCGTATGCGAAACCTTCCGGAGTCTCGTCGGCACGCGCCCGTCAACTCCGTGATTTCGCAAACGACCGCCTCAATGCGGTCAGCCACGGCAAGGGAGAGTACGCGCCACGCGGCGCGCTCTGCAGTGGCGCCGGGCAATGGGATCAAACGATCTACCACCATACGCACCCACCACCCACCAAGGCAAACTGGGCGGATACCCGCAGGTCAGGCGCTGACACCTCGGGCGCGGGCGACGGCCGGCGACAAGCGGGTGCGGAACCCTCGACATCGAGCACGGACAACCGAACGGACACCCCACCCGAACACACCCGGCCCACCCCCACCCCCCACCCCAACTCCCCAAGCCCTACGCCGCATCCCCCGCCTCAGGCGCCGGCTCCCGTTCCACCAGCTGCGCCCCCTGCTCGTGCGCGGACGACGACGGCTCGGCCGAAGGTTCGGGCGACGGCGACTCCACCGGCTTCGTCGGCTCCGGCTCGGGCTCGGGCTCCACCACCGTCGGCGGAGGAGTCGGCTCCCCCTGCGTGGGCTCGGGCTCCTCCGGCCACTCCCCCTTCCCCTCGTCCTCGCCCCCCTTGGGAGGCATCGCCTTCCCGGACGGCTCGGCGGCCCCGGGGGCCGACGCGGAGGCGGACGCGGACCGGGAGGCGGAAGGGTCGGGTGAGGCGGAGCCGCGGCGCTTCCCCTGCCCGGCCTGGTACCCCGTACCGCCTCCGCCCGTCACCGCGGAGCCCCCGTCCGGCTTCTCCCCGCCCCGCTGCCCCGCGGACGGCGACGGCCCGGGTTTCCGCCCGTCGTCCCCCACGCTCATACAGCCGGCGGCTGCCGCGACGGCCATGACCGTGGCGGCCAGACGGGCGGATACGTTCAAGGCGCGCACGGCGGCCACCTCCGAGGGGGGCGGGAAGAGGAGTCCCCCTGCCCAACTCCCGCCGCCCGCAAGAAGACACGCGCCGCCCGAAGCCCCCTACGAGTGCCGCATTTCACAGCCCCCGGCCGAAGCGGTGCCCCCGAAGGAGCGCGGGGAACGGCCCGACCGTCCCCCACCCCACCCGGCGGTCATCCGTACCCCAGCGCATGCAGCCGCGCGTCGTCGATCCCGAAGTGATGCGCGATCTCGTGCACCACGGTCACCTCGGTCTCCGCGACCACGTCCTCCCGCGTCTCGCACATCCGCAGCGTCGGCCCCCGGTAGATCGTGATCCGGTCCGGCAGCACCCCCGCGTACCACTCCCCGCGATCCGTGAGCGGAGTCCCCTCGTACAACCCGAGCAGCTCGGGGTCGTCGGCGGGCGGCTCGTCCTCGACGAACACCGCCACGTTGTCCATCAGCCGCGTCAGTTCCGGCGGAATCCGGTCCAACGCCTCGGCGACCAGTTCCTCGAACTCCTCGCGCGTCATCTCCAGCACACGGCCATTGTCATGCACGACACGCGACTACGAGAGCTCCGAGCAGCACGAAAGCCACACACGGCACAACGGGCGGGCACACGAAGCACGACGCCCCGGCCCCCGACCCCCACAACCCGCCACCGCATATCCGCCCCCACCCCTGGGCATACGGGACCAATGGCCCGCGTCCCCGCCGCCCCAGCCACCGCCGCCAACGCCTCCGACACCGCCCCGCGTACGGCCCTGCGCCGCATCCGCCGGGCCCTGCCGCGGGCCCCCCGCGCCCTGGCCCGGCACTATCGCTCCCGCCGCACCCCCCCGACCGTCGAGCTGGTCCACCACCCCCACCCCTGGGGGCGCGCGTTCGGTCTGGTCGCGGTCGTCCTGTTCGGCGCCTGGCTGGGCCTGCTGATCGTGGGGAACGTACGCACCCCCGTCGGCCCCATGAACACGACGATGACCCTGCGCCCCTCCCTCACCGGCGGCACGAAGATCAACGTCTCCCCGCTGGGCGCCCTGGAGCTGCAGAGCCACCACGCCCCCGTACGCCTGGACGTGAACGTCGACCAGCTCGACCCGGAGCGCGCCCAGGCCCTGGTCGACCACCCCGAACGGATCTCCGGACTGCAGGAGGAGATCGCCTCCGACGTGCAGCACGGCACCATCGACCTGGCCGTACGGTCGGGCGTCGCCGTCGTCGTAGGGGCCACCACGCTCGGCCTCGCCGTGTACCGCCGCCCCCGCCGCGCCCTGGCCGCCGGCGGCCTCGCCTTCGTGCTCCTGGCCGGCTCCGGAGGGACGGCCGCCGCCACCTGGAACCCGAACTCCGTCCTGGAGCCGAAGTTCTCGGGTCTGCTCTCCTCCGCACCCTCCATCGTCGGCAACGCGCGCAGCATCGTCACCGAATTCGACGTCTACCAGCAGGAGTTGGCCCGCCTGGTGACGAACGTGACCAAACTGTACGACGTCACGTCCACCCTCCCCGCGTACCAGCCGGACCCGACCACCATCCGTGTCCTGCACGTCTCGGACATTCACCTGAACCCCGCGAGCTGGAAGATCATCGCCTCGCTGGTGGAGCAGTACGAGATCAACGTCATCGTCGACTCCGGCGACACCATGGACCACGGCAGCGCCGCCGAGAACGGCTTCCTCGACCCGATCGCCGACCTCGGGGCCCCGTACGTCTGGGTGCGCGGCAACCACGACTCGCGCGCGACGCAGCGCTATCTGGAGGGCATGGACAACGCGCACGTCCTCGACGAGGGGAGGGCGGTGACCGTGGGCGGGCTGCGCTTCGCGGGGATGGGCGACCCGCAGTTCACCCCGGACCGCTCGACCGACAAGTCGGGCCTGCCCTCGGAGGAGGTGGCCGGGCGGCGGCTGGCGGACGCCCTGCGCGCCCAGAAGGCGGCGGGCACCCCCGTGGACATCGCGATCGCCCACAACCCGGACGCCGCCCGGGAGACGGACGGCGACGTCCCGCTCGTCCTCGCCGGGCATCTGCACCACCCGGAGATGGAGGTCCTCGACGAGGGCACCCGCCTGCGCATCGAGGGCTCGACGGGCGGCAGCGGTCTGCGCGCCGTGGAGGGCAAGCACCCCGACCCGATCGAGGCCTCGGTCCTGTACCTCGACCGCGACACCCGCCGCCTCCAGGCCTGGGACGAGATCAAGCTCGGCGGCCTGGGCCTGACGACGGCCGAGGTCAGCCGCCACCTGCCGAAGGAGAACCAGCCGGGGGCCGAACCCGGGGACGAGCAGTCCCCGTCGCCCTCGGGAAGCACGTCAACCGGGGCCTCCCCGAGTGGCCCGTAAACCGTTTTGGCGATACCTCCCGCCACCCCGTATGCTTCTCACGTCCCCGACGCGCTGACGAAGCGCCCAGGCGGGCCGATAGCCCTCATCGTCTAGCGGCCTAGGACGCCGCCCTTTCAAGGCGGTAGCACGGGTTCGAATCCCGTTGGGGGCACGCAACACACTGTGCGAGACTAGTCCCGCACAAGCTTGGTCCTGTGGAGCAGTTTGGAGTGCTCGCCACCCTGTCAAGGTGGAGGCCGCGGGTTCAAATCCCGTCAGGACCGCTGGTGTTTCACGTGAAACATCGCGGCTGGGTAGCTCAGTTGGTACGAGCGATCGCCTGAAAAGCGATAGGTCGCCGGTTCGACCCCGGCCCCAGCCACACCGTACGAAAACCCCCTCCGGATGCCCGGAGGGGGTTTTCGTCGCTCACGGAGCCTTGACGGAAGCCTTGAGGGGCTTCTTGGAGCCCATCACCAGGAGACCTGTGACGGTCGGCGAAAGCCCGACAGCGAACACTTCGTCGACAGCGGCACAGACGACACAAAGGACACAGAGGACTACGTCGACGTGCGGTAACGCGCATCACAGGCATCGGGCGAGGGGCGGACGCAAAAGCGTTCGCCCCTCGTTTCCCTGAGGTGAGATCCTGGGTCGCGTATGTCCACTCACCCCGCCCCCGCCTTCGGCGCCCTCGCCCCCCGTCTGGCCGAGCTGTCCCTGCGCGACGCGCACCGGCTCGGGCGCAGGCTCGAAGGCGCGCGCAAGATCCGTAAGCCCGAGGCCCGGGCCGCCGTGCTCGCCGAGATCGAGGCGGAGGTCGCCAAGGGCGAGTCCCGCATGGCCGAGCGCGCCGCGCGCGTGCCGGCCGTCTCGTACCCCGAACAACTGCCCGTCAGCCAGCGGAAGGACGACATCGCGGCCGCCATCCGCGACCACCAGGTCGTCATCGTCGCGGGCGAGACCGGCTCCGGCAAGACGACCCAGATCCCCAAGATCTGTATGGAGCTGGGGCGCGGCGTACGCGGCATGATCGGGCATACGCAGCCCCGTCGTATCGCCGCCCGTACGGTCGCCGAGCGCGTGGCGGAGGAGCTGCGGACGCCTCTGGGCGAGGCCGTCGGCTGGAAGGTGCGGTTCACCGACCAGGTGAATCCCGACGCGACCTTCGTCAAGCTGATGACGGACGGCATCCTGCTCGCCGAGATCCAGACGGACCGCGAGCTGCGCGCCTACGACACGATCATCATCGACGAGGCCCACGAGCGGTCCCTCAACATCGACTTCCTGCTGGGCTATCTCGCCCAGCTGCTGCCCAAGCGCCCCGACCTCAAGGTCGTCATCACCTCCGCGACCATCGACCCCGAGCGCTTCTCCCGCCACTTCGGCGACGCGCCGATCGTCGAGGTCAGCGGCCGTACGTATCCGGTGGAGGTGCGCTACCGCCCCCTCCTGGAGGAGGACGGCGACGACGCCGACCGGGACCAGATCACCGCGATCTGCGACGCCGTCGAGGAGCTTCAGGGCGAGGGCAAGGGCGACATCCTCGTCTTTCTGTCCGGTGAGCGCGAGATCCGCGACACGGCGGACGCCCTCATCAAGAAGCAGTACCGCTTCACGGAAGTACTCCCCCTCTACGCCCGGCTCTCGCACGCCGAGCAGCACCGCGTCTTCCAGCCGCACACCGGCCGCAGGATCGTTCTGGCCACGAACGTCGCCGAGACGTCCCTCACGGTCCCCGGCATCAAGTACGTCATCGACCCGGGCTTCGCCCGCATCAGCCGCTACAGCCACCGCACCAAGGTCCAGCGGCTCCCGATCGAGGCGATCTCCCAGGCCAGCGCCAACCAGCGCAAGGGCCGTTGCGGCCGTACGTCCGACGGTGTCTGCATCCGCCTGTACAGCGAGGACGACTTCGAGGCCCGCCCGGAGTTCACGGACGCCGAGATCCTCCGTACGAACCTCGCGAGCGTCATCCTCCAGATGACCGCGGCCGGCCTTGGCGACATCGAGAAGTTCCCCTTCATCGACCCGCCGGACCACCGCAACATCCGCGACGGCGTCCAGCTGCTCCAGGAGCTCGGCGCGCTCGACCCGACGCAGAAGGACGCGCGCAACCGCCTGACCCCGATGGGCCGCAAGCTCTCCCAGCTGCCCGTCGACCCGCGCCTGGCCCGCATGGTCGTCGAGGCCGACAAGAACGGCTGCGCCCGCGAGGTCATGGTGATCGCCGCCGCGCTCTCCATCCAGGACCCGCGCGAGCGCCCCGCCGACAAGCAGGCCCAGGCGGACCAGCAGCACGCCCGCTTCAAGGACGAGACCAGCGACTTCCTCGCCTTCCTCAACCTCTGGCGGTACGTCCGCGAGCAGCAGAAGGAACGCGGCTCGTCGTCCTTCCGCAGGATGTGCAAGCAGGAGTACCTGAACTTCCTGCGGATCCGCGAATGGCAGGACATCTACAGCCAACTGCGCACCGTCGCCAAACAGATGGACATCCATCTCAACGAGGACGACGCCCCCGAGCAGCACGTCCATGTCTCCCTCCTCGCCGGCCTGCTCTCCCACATCGGCATGAAGGATGTGAAGGACGCCGGAGGGGAGGCCGGGAGAAGCACGGGGAAGAACGAGTACCTGGGCGCCCGCAACGCCAAGTTCGCGATCTTCCCCGGCTCGGCCCTCTTCAAGAAGCCCCCGCGCTTCGTGATGTCGGCGGAGCTGGTGGAGACCAGCCGCCTCTGGGCGCGCGTCAACGCGAAGATCGAACCGGAGTGGGTCGAGCCGCTCGCCGAGCACCTCCTCAAGCGGACGTACAGCGAGCCGCACTGGGAGAAGGACCAGGCGGCCGTGATGGCGTACGAGAAGGTCACGCTGTACGGCGTGCCGATCGTCGCCCAGCGGAAGATCAACTACGGCCGGATCGACGCGGAGGCCAGCCGCGAGCTGTTCATCCGCAACGCGCTCGTCGAGGGCGACTGGCGTACGCACCACAAGTTCTTCGCCGACAACCGCAAGCTCCTCAGCGAGGTCGAGGAGCTGGAGCACCGGGCCCGGCGCCGGGACATCGTGGTCGACGACGACACGCTCTTCGACTTCTACGACCAGCGGGTCCCCGAGCATGTCGTCTCCGGCGCCCACTTCGACTCCTGGTGGAAGCACAAGCGCCACGACCAGCCCGACTTCCTGGACTTCGAGCGGGAGATGCTCATCCGGGAGTCGGCGGAGGCGGTCACGAAGGCCGACTACCCGGACTCCTGGCGCCAGGGGCAGCTCAAGTTCCGCGTCACGTACCAGTTCGAGCCGGGTGCCGACGCGGACGGTGTGACGGTCCACATCCCCCTGCACGTCCTCAACCAGGTCACCGACGAGGGCTTCGACTGGCAGATCCCGGGCCTGCGGCAGGAGGTGGTGACGGAACTGATCCGCTCCCTCCCGAAGCCGATCCGCAGGAACTACGTGCCCGCGCCGAACTTCGCGCAGCGCTTCCTGGACCAGGCGGTCCCCCTCCAGGAGCCGCTGCCGGTGACGATGGCCCGCGAGCTCAAGCGCATGGTGGGCGTGCCGGTGACGCCCGAGGACTTCGACTGGTCCCGGGTCCCCGACCACCTGAAGATCACCTTCCGGATCGTCGACGAACGGCGCCGGAAGCTGGCCGAGGACAAGGACCTGGAGTCGCTGCGGCTGCGGTTGAAGCCGAAGGCGCGCCAGGCCCTCTCCCAGGCGGCAGCGGCGACCGCCGAGCGCCAGGGCGGCGAGTCCCTGGAGCGCACGGGTCTGACGGACTGGACGATCGGTTCGCTCACCCGTGTCTTCGAGACCCGCCGGGCCGGGCAGCCGGTGAAGGCCTATCCGGCGCTCGTCGACGACGGACCGACGGCGAACACCGTCTCCGTGCGCCTCTTCGACACGGAGGCGGAGCAGGCGGAGGCGATGTGGAAGGGCACCCGCCGGCTGATCGTGCGCAACATCCCGGTCAACCCCGCGAAGTTCGCTTCCGAAAAGCTGACCAACGCGCAGAAGCTGGCGCTGTCCGCGAACCCGCACGGTTCGATCCAGGCCCTGTTCGACGACTGCGCGATGGCGGCCGCCGACAAGCTGATCGCCGACTTCGGCGGACCGGCGTGGGACGAGTCGTCGTACCGCAAGCTGTACGACAAGGTGCGCGCCGAGATCGTCGACACCACGGTCCGTACGGTCGGCCAGGTCCAGCAGGTGCTGGCCGCCTGGCAGGCCTGTGAGCGCCGCCTGAAGTCCACCCGCAGCCCGGCCCTCCTCGCCAACCTCGCCGACGTACGGGGGCAGCTGGACGCCCTCGTGAAGCCCGGGTTCGTCACGGAGGCGGGGCTGCGCCGGCTGCCGGACCTGATGCGCTATCTGGTGGCGGCCGACCGCCGCCTCCAGCAGATGCCGACCGGCGTCCAGCGGGACACCTCCCGCATGGAGAAGGTCCACGAGATGCGTGACGAGTACGCCTGGCTGCTCGAACAGCTCCCCCAGGGCCGGCCCGTCCCGTCCTCCGTCCTGGAGATCCGCTGGATGATCGAGGAGCTGCGCGTCAGCTACTTCGCCCACGCGCTGGGCACGGCCTACCCCGTCTCCGACAAGCGGATCGTGAAGGCGATCGACGCCGCGGTTCCGTAACGGGCCGTGCACTCCGGGTGAGTTCGACCGACGGGCTCCGGCTCCTGTACAGTCTCTTCTCGCAGGCCAGCGCGGCAACAAGGCGCGGACTGCGAAACCTGGTCCTGTGGAGCAGTTTGGAGTGCTCGCCACCCTGTCAAGGTGGAGGCCGCGGGTTCAAATCCCGTCAGGACCGCACGATCGTGAGAGGCCCGTATCCGATGAGGATGCGGGCCTCTTGTCGTTGGGGCAGCGGGATTCCCCTCCCCCAGCGCCGACCCCGCCGCCAACCCTGCCGCCGGGCCGCCGCCGCCCAAGAGCGCGGGACTCTGGGGTTGTTGGGCGCGTACGGGGCGCGTGGGGCTGGTCGCGCGGTTCCCGCGCCCCCTGGAGGGGCCCGCGGCCCTCCACGGGCGCGCCGGGGGTTGACGGCGTCACATTCCGCCGGTACCTCAGATTCAGGGCCCAGACACCCCCGGAGGTGGCGCATGGCGGCGTCCGCTCGGCACGAGACCCGCGCGTTGCTCCGTGCCCATCTGTCGGCCGCCTCCTCGTACCGCCACCTCACCCCTCACTGCCCCATCTGCCACCGCCTGCTGCGGCTGGTGACGGACCCCGCGACGGGCGACGAGGACGGCATGGAGGGCCCCACGGAGGACGAGACCCCTTCCAAGGCGTGAGACGCGTCCGGCAGGGAACACACTCGGCGAGGGCGCGGCGCGCTCAACTCCCGCCTCCCCTATCGCACATACCGGTCGGTCAACAAGGATCCCGGCGTGTGACGGGTGTCACCGTATGAGTTTTCAGAACGCCGGTTCTTACAGGTCCCCTACAACTAGTCAATTTAATATGTGCAATTGCACCACTCCCCCGGGGGCCTGCACAGGAGATCCGACACCCCTCCCCAGAGTCCGACAAGCCCGAGCACAACCGGCCGCTTCCGGACCTGAAGCGCCCCGTTCCGCGCACAAAAAAGATCGCGCTGGACCCGGCGGAGTCCAGCGCGATCTACGACACACCCTTGTTGCTTGCCTGACGATGTCCAGGGGGCCTGGGGCCTCCCGGAAAGCTGTGTGTGGCTCGGGCGTGGGATCCGTTGGGGCGGAACCCGCGTCGCTTGAAGCTGCTTGAGCGGTGCTTTCGAGCTTCCGGCCGATTGGGGGACCAGCCGAAATGCCCTGTTATGCGAGTGGTCAGGCCTCGCTGCGCTGCTGCGGAATACCCGCGAGCAGTGCGCGGACCTCAGCCTCGCGGTAACGGCGGTGTCCGCCGAGCGTACGGATGGACGTGAGCTTGCCGGCCTTCGCCCACCGCGTGACCGTCTTGGGGTCGACGCGGAACATGGTGGCGACCTCAGCCGGGGTCAGCAGCGGCTCGGCATCAGGGGTGCGAGCGGTCATGAGCGGCCTCCTCGGGAGAACCGAACCTTCTCGGTTCTTTCCTCTAAATTCTGCACCTTGACCCGCGTTGCCCGAAATGGCGGACGCGAGTCGAGTCGGTTATAGGACGAACGGCTTGTCCTCGGCACTACAACTACACCATCCGTCCAGCCGCGTCGGCCAAACCGATGGAATTGCCCTCCCAGGTGTTCATCAGCGACGGATGCCGATGGACCATGCCATAGCGGACAGTCACGCCACTGTGACGATCAGTCACAGTGGCGCGCAGGAGTCACGAGACCCCCCAATAGCGTGCAATGCTGAGATTCCACCCATACGTGGGCAGAAGGAGCCTCCCCCGGGCTCCTTGTCCTATTTTGACACGAGGAGGTGCGTAAGAGGCAAGGCCCGCGTAAGTGCAATCCGTCACGCTTGGCGCCTGCTTGACACAAAAGCCCGGATCGGCGGCCTACGTCCCGTGATGACGTCCCTGTGGAACTTCGGTGCGTCAGGCCTGGGCCAAGAGTGGACAGTTCACCATGCTTCAGCTTGCGTGGAAAGCCTTTTCTCGCTGGCCCCACAAGTCACAAGTACGGCTGCGAGGTTGAGATGGTTCAACCGGTTCGGACCGTTTCTGCTCGCGAAGGACCGGTTCAGTTCGCCGAGCGCCGGTCCCGTACCGCCCGCCAGCGCTCGACCAGCCGCCCGTACGCCTCTCCGGCCGTGAGGCCGTCGCCACCGCGAAGGGCCTCGATGCCCTCGGCGACGTCGGCGGCGGAGTGGTCGCCGTCCAGCTCGGCGGCGGGCAGGACGTGCACGAGGCCGCCGTAGTCCAGCTCGACGAGCGAGCGCGGGTGGAACTCCTCCAGCCAGCGGCCCACGTCGACCAGACCGTCGATGAGCGGTCCCTCGTCGAGGGTGTCCCGCAGGGTCCGCAGCCCGCGCGCCACGCGCCGCCGGGCCTCCACCATCGGAGTGCGATAGCGAAGCACGGGCGAGGTCTCGCCCGAACCCTTCTCGTAGGTCCGCTCCTCGTCCGAGACGAGGACGAACCAGTTCAGCGGCACGTGCCAGGTCGCGGTGCGGATCCACGGCCGGGCGTCCGGGTTGCCGGCCATCCAGCGCTCGTAGTCCTGGCTCGCCTGGTGGCGCACCAGTGGCGGCAGCACCGCGTCCAGGACGGGGGTGGGCAGCTCCTCGGCCAGGTCGCCGAGCGCCTGCCAGCCGCGAAGCCGGGTCCGCCAGGGGCAGACGCAGACCACCCCGTCGACGTCCAGCACGAAGGCGTCGCCGCTCTCGTGCACCGGCACCGGGACGGGCGGGGTGGGCAGCAGGTCGGCCAGCGAGCGGCGCAGCTCGTCCTGGTACGAGGGCCGGTCGGTGCGCCGGGCGTAGCGGGCCCAGTGGCCGCGCTCGGGCTCGGGGAAGGCCGCCAGCGGCTCGTACACGCGGAGGTAGGACGCGTACGGGACGATCACCGAGGACACCTTGGGCACGCCTGCTCCCTCCCCCGGCTGCCACCGGGGAAACCTGCCGAACCCGCACACCGGCGGGCCGGAAAACTGTGCGGATCCCACCACGGCCGTACTCCGGAAGTGGGGTGATCCTGAGGCTGCGCCGCTGTACGGCGGACGCAGGCTCTAATCTCATCCCCACAGGCCCCGCCACCCGTACGGGAGCCTGTCACCCACCGCCGCTTCTTACCCAGGAGTCACCACAGTGACCGACGTATCTGACGGCGTCCTGCACACCCTGTTCCACTCGGACCAGGGCGGCCACGAGCAAGTCGTGCTCTGCCAGGACCGGGCCAGCGGCCTCAAGGCCGTCATCGCCATCCACTCCACCGCGCTGGGCCCCGCTCTCGGCGGCACGCGCTTCTACCCGTACGCGACCGAGGCGGAGGCCGTCGCCGACGCGCTGAACCTCGCGCGCGGGATGTCGTACAAGAACGCCATGGCCGGGCTCGACCACGGCGGCGGCAAGGCCGTGATCATCGGCGATCCCGACCGGATCAAGAGCGAGGAGCTGCTGCTCGCCTACGGACGGTTCGTGGCCTCGCTGGGCGGCCGGTACGTCACCGCGTGCGACGTCGGCACGTACGTCGCCGACATGGACGTCGTGGCCCGCGAGTGCCGCTGGACGACGGGCCGGTCGCCCGAGAACGGCGGCGCCGGCGACTCGTCCGTCCTGACCGCCTTCGGCGTCTACCAGGGCATGCGGGCCTCCGCCCAGCACCTGTGGGGCGATCCGACGCTGCGCGGCCGCAGGGTCGGGATCGCGGGCGTCGGCAAGGTCGGCCACCACCTCGTGACGCATCTGCGGGCCGAGGGCGCCGAGATCGTGATCACGGACGTGCGTGAGGAGGCCGTACGGCGGATTCTCGACCGGCATCCGGAAGGGGTCACCGCCGTCGCCCACACCGACGCGCTCATCCGGACCGAGGGGCTCGACATCTACGCCCCCTGCGCGCTCGGCGGGGCCCTCAACGACGACTCCGTGCCCGTCCTGACCGCCGAGGTGGTGTGCGGCGCGGCCAACAACCAGCTCGCGCACCCCGGTGTCGAGAAGGACCTCGCCGACCGCGGGATCCTCTACGCGCCGGACTACGTGGTGAACGCCGGAGGGGTCGTCCAGGTCGCCGACGAGCTCCACGGATTCGACTTCGAGCGGTGCAAGGCGAAGGCCGCGCAGATCTACGACACCACCCTGGCGATCTTCGCACGTGCGAAGACGGATGGTATTCCGCCGGCCGCCGCGGCCGACCGGATCGCCGAGCAGCGGATGCACGAGGCGGCCGCGGCGCGCGGCCGCTGAGCCCGAGCGGCCGGGTCGCGCCGCCTTCGCGCGGCGGCGGCCGGTACCCGTCGGCGGCTTTAGAGAGAACTCTCACTTCCGTCGGCGGGTCGCTCGCCGAGAAAGGGTTAAAATCGCGGTTGACCAGCGAGGAAAGGGCTCCTCGCAGGTTCTGGGCTCGGGCACGTCCTGCGGGCGACGTACCGTATGGGCGTGGGCTCAGGTACCGTGGAAGCCCTACGGACCGGTCTCTCCACGGAGAGCCCGTTCCAGATCATGAACGCGTGTCAAGACTCTGGGGCCACCGAGCCCCGTATCCGAGGGGGTCGAGCCATGGGGCGCGGCCGGGCAAAGGCCAAGCAGACGAAGGTCGCCCGCCAGCTGAAGTACAGCAGCGGCGGGACTGATCTGTCGCGTCTGGCCAATGAGCTGGGCGCTTCGACTTCGAGCCAGCCGCCGAATGGCGAGCCGTTCGAGGATGACGAAGACGACGACGACCCGTACTCCCAGTACGCGGATCTCTACAACGACGACGACGAGGACGAGGACGACCAGTCCGGTCCGGCGTCACATCGTCGCGGAGCTTGACGCCGTTTCGCTGCGCTTGCCCGGTCCGAGGGGGTTTCCACCACCGGACCGGGTTTTGCGCGGTTGCGCTCCGCTTGGGGCAGGGGCGCCTCGTGGGTTAGGTGCCCCTGTGGTTTGGGCGGCCGCGGATTCGTCGTGGTCGCTCGCGCAGTTCCTCGCGCCCCTTTTGGGCCTTCGGCCCATCAGGGGCGCGTTGCTGTTCAGCTTCGCGCGTAGTCGCCCACCAGTTCCGCGCCTGTCGTGTGGTCGCCGCGGTCGGTGATCTCGCCTGCCACCCAGGCGTCCACCCCGCGGTCCGCCAGGGCCGTGAGGGCCACGTCCGCCGACTCCTGGGGGACGATGGCGATCATGCCCACGCCCATGTTCAGGGTCTTCTCCAGCTCCAGGCGTTCCACCTGGCCCGTCCTGCCGACGAGGTCGAAGATCGGGGCCGGGGTCCAGGTGGAGCGGTCGACCGTGGCGTGGAGGGTGTCGGGGATGACACGGGCCAGGTTGGCGGCGAGGCCGCCGCCGGTGACGTGGCTGAAGGCGTGGACCTCGGTGGTGCGGGTGAGGGCCAGGCAGTCCAGCGAGTAGATCTTGGTGGGTTCCAGGAGTTCCGCGCCGAGGGGGCGGCCGAGTTCGGCGATCTCGGCGTCCAGGGAGAGGCCCGCCTGGTTGAGGAGGACGTGGCGGACGAGCGAGTACCCGTTCGAGTGAAGGCCGGAGGCCGCCATGGCGATCACCGCGTCACCCGTACGGATACGGTCCGGGCCGAGCAGCCGCTCCGCCTCGACCACGCCCGTGCCGGCGCCGGCGACGTCGAAGTCGTCCGGGCCGAGGAGGCCGGGGTGCTCGGCGGTCTCACCGCCGACGAGGGCGCAGCCGGCGAGGACACAGCCCTCGGCGATGCCCTTGACGATGGCCGCCACCCGCTCGGGGTGGACCTTGCCGACGCAGATGTAGTCGGTCATGAACAGCGGTTCGGCGCCGCAGACCACGATGTCGTCCATCACCATCGCGACCAGGTCGTGGCCGATGGTGTCGTACACGCCGAGCTGCCGGGCGATGTCGACCTTCGTACCGACGCCGTCCGTGGCGGAGGCGAGCAGCGGGCGCTCGTAGCCCTTGAGGGCGGAGGCGTCGAAGAGGCCGGCGAAACCGCCGAGGCCGCCGAGGACCTCGGGGCGCTGCGTCTTCTTCACCCACTCCTTCATGAGCTCTACGGCGCGGTCGCCCGCCTCGATGTCGACGCCCGCGGCTGCGTAGCTGGCACCAGTTGTCTCAGACATGGCTAGTGAGAACCTTCGTGTCGTACGGCAGGTGTTACGGACCGTCTACGGACGACGGATCGCGTCGGCCGCGGCCGTGGCGGCGGGACCGGCCGCCAGCTCGGTCTCCAGCAGCTGCTTGCCGAGCAGTTCGGGGTCCGGCAGTTCCATCGGGTACTCGCCGTCGAAGCAGGCACGGCAGAGGTTCGGCTTGGCGATGGTGGTCGCCGCGATCATGCCGTCGAGGGAGATGTACGCCAGGGAGTCGGCGCCCAGGGAGGTGCCGATCTCGTCGATCGTCATGCCGTTGGCGATGAGCTCGGCGCGGGTGGCGAAGTCGATGCCGAAGAAGCAGGGCCACTTCACCGGAGGTGAGGAGATCCGGATGTGGACTTCCGCCGCGCCGGCCTCGCGGAGCATCCGGACCAGCGCGCGCTGGGTGTTGCCGCGGACGATCGAGTCGTCGACGACCACCAGGCGCTTGCCCTTGATGACTTCCTTCAGCGGGTTCAGCTTCAGCCGGATGCCGAGCTGCCGGATCGTCTGGGAGGGCTGGATGAACGTACGTCCGACGTACGCGTTCTTCACCAGACCCGCACCGAACGGGATGCCCGAGGCCTCCGCGTAGCCGATGGCGGCCGGCGTGCCGGACTCCGGGGTCGCTATGACCAGGTCGGCGTCGACGGGGGCTTCCTTGGCGAGCTTGCGGCCCATCTCCACACGGGAGAGGTACACGTTCCGGCCGGCGATGTCGGTGTCCGGGCGGGCCAGGTACACGTACTCGAAGACACAGCCCTTGGGCTTCGCGTCCGCGAATCGGGAGCTGCGCAGACCGTTCTCGTCGATGGCGATGAACTCGCCCGGCTCGATCTCCCGGACGTAGGCGGCGCCACAGATGTCGAGGGCGGCGGACTCGGAGGCGACGACCCAGCCGCGCTCCAGGCGGCCGAGGACCAGCGGGCGGATGCCCTGCGGGTCACGGGCCGCGTAGAGGGTGTGCTCGTCCATGAAGACGAGGGAGAAGGCACCGCGCACCTTCGGGAGGACCGTGTGGGCGGCCTCCTCGATGGTCAGCGGCTTGCCCTCGGGGTCGACCTGGGCCGCGAGGAGCGCGGTGAGCAGGTCGGTGTCGTTGGTGGCCGCGACGCGGGGCGTACGGCCCTCCTGCCTGGGCAGGTCGGCGACCATCTCGGCGAGCTGGGCCGTGTTGACCAGGTTGCCGTTGTGGCCGAGTGCGATGGAGCCGTGCGCGGTGGCACGGAAGGTCGGCTGGGCGTTCTCCCACACGGAGGCGCCGGTGGTCGAGTAGCGGGCGTGACCGACCGCGATGTGACCTTGGAGGGAACCGAGCGAGGTCTCGTCGAAGACCTGGGAAACGAGGCCCATGTCCTTGAAGACGAGGATCTGGGAGCCGTTGCTGACCGCGATACCCGCGGATTCCTGGCCCCGATGCTGGAGGGCGTAGAGCCCGAAGTAAGTGAGCTTCGCGACCTCTTCGCCCGGCGCCCAGACACCGAAGACGCCGCAAGCGTCCTGGGGGCCTTTCTCGCCGGGGAGAAGGTCGTGGTTGAGTCGTCCGTCACCACGTGGCACGCCACCGAGTGTAGGCGAGATCGTGCACCGGTCCGAATCCGGTGATCTCGCCCGCCCCGGTACCCGACTGCGGGCCGTCTCCGGTCACTTGTCGGCGACGGCACCGATGCCCGCGTTGTTTTCGCTGGTCAGCGTGATGCTGCGGTGATCGATTCGATACTCCACCGTGCCCTTGAAGAGCTCCAGAAGGCTGCGCTCGGCGGCCATGAGTGAGTCGGAGCACATCTTGCGGGTGGTCCGCGGGTTGCCGAGGGTGATTCGGTCCTCGCTCACCGTGGCCTTCGCCGACACCTCGTTGCAGCCGAGGCTTCCGTTCAGGGTTCCGGCCTTCTTGTCGAGGGTGAACCAGGCCTTGCCCTGGGCGGCCTCGGGGAGCGAGGTGGCGACGTCGTGGTCCATGAGGGAGTCGATCCGCCACTTCGTGCCGTAGAGCTCCGCGGGCTTCTCCTCGCTCATCTTGACGGTGTCGCCGTCGCCCGTGGTGAGGGTGAGCCCGCCGTCGGTGGTCTCGGCCGTGAACTTCTCCGCGTCGAGCGTGCGGGCGAAGGCCTCCTCGAACTTCATCGGGACGTCGCCGCAGGCCATCTCCGTGGACCGGGCGGTCTCGAAGTCGATGCCGTCGTCCTTGAAGGCGGCGGTCGAGCCGAAGGTGTTGCAGCCGTAGTTGCCGTCGACCTCGCCGTTGTCGGCGATCTTCAGATAGGCGCCGTCGGGGGCCTGCTCGGTCTTCCCGCCGACGGTGAGGCTGTCGACCTTCCAGCGGACGCCGGTGACCGCCGCCTTCGTGGCGGTCGAGCCGACGTTGCCGCTGCCGGAGTCGCCGGCCGACTCGGTTCCGCAGGCCGCGAGCAGCGGGAGCGGGAGCAGGGCCAGGGCGGTGAGGGTCAGTCGCTTGTCCATGGCGGTGGGACGGGTGAGGTGGGTGGGTGGTTCCACCGGGATGACTCCACCGGGATGGTGCGGCCCGGATCAGCTCATGAGGGGCAGCAGCCTGCTCAGATCGGCGCGCTCGCCGCTCGCGCTGACCTTCGCCCCGTCCAGGGCGGCGGCCCACTCCAGGCGGCCGGTGGCGAGACGGATCCAGGTCAGCGGGTCCGTCTCGACGACGTTCGGCGGGGTACCCCGGGTGTGCCTCGGCCCCTCCACGCACTGCACGACGGCGTACGGCGGGATCCGCACCTCCGTCGAGCCGCCGGGCGCCCGCGCGGCGAGGGTGTCGGCGAGCAGCCGGACACAGGTGGCGAGGGCGTGCCGGTCGTACGGGATGTCGAGGCCGGGGACGGCGGCGTTCAGGTCGTCGGTGTGGACGACGAGTTCGATGGTGCGCGTGAGCAGGTAGTCGTCGAGCATCATGCCGCCGGCGCGGGTGTCGATGACCCGGTCCTGCGGGGCGGCCGCGAGCCCCTCGGTGATCCGCTGCTCCACCCCCGCGTAGAGGGCGACGAGGTCGGGGTCGGCCTCGGCCAGGCCGCGGCTGCCCTCGGCGATGGCACCGGCGTACGTGGCGGTCGCGGAGGCGTGGTCGAACGGGTTCAGCCCGGCCTTCGGGGGCTCGGGCCGTTCCAGGGCACGGCTGACGCTCTCCACGGCCATGGTGAGGTGCGCGGCCAGGTCCCGCGCGGTCCACGCCCCGAGCCGCGTCGGCAGCGCGAGCTGCTCGGCGGTGAGGGTGCCCACGGCCTCCCGTACGTTCCCGAACTGGGCCAGCACGGCCTTGCGGGTCTTGGCGGGGTCGTAGGTGCGGGGGCGTTTCCTGGCCGGGGGCATGGTGGGAAGCGTAATTGGAGCTGCGCCCGACGGAGGGCACGTCGCTGCGGCCCGCTGTCCGAGACGGCGGGCCGCAGCGACGTGCCGGTGTGGCGTCAGGG
Organism: Streptomyces sp. NBC_00104; assembly: GCF_045160825.1. Taxonomy (NCBI): domain Bacteria; kingdom Bacillati; phylum Actinomycetota; class Actinomycetes; order Kitasatosporales; family Streptomycetaceae; genus Streptomyces; species Streptomyces sp. NBC_00104. The sequence continues at coordinate 5,475,530 of NZ_CP108215.1, forward strand.
GGTCTGGCCGCCCGAGGTGGGCTTGAGCTGGACCCAGCCCGCGTTGCTCGGGGCGCCCTCCTCGTTCAGCAGGAAGATCATGTAGTAGCCGGGTGGGGCGGCGGCGGCCGAGGGCGGTGCCTGGAGCTCGACGAAGTTGCCGGAGCGGCTCTTGATCCGCAGGTCCAGGTGGCGCTGGCTGGTGTTGACCGAGTGGGTCGCGGTGGTCGGGGCGAGCAGCACTGCCCGGGTCACGTCGGCGGCGGTGGTGCTGCTGACGGTGATCCGCTCGTTGTAGCCGACCGAGGGGTTGAAGACCATGCCGAGGTTGGGGCGGCCGCCCTGGTGCAGGTAGGGCGGCTCGTAGATCTCGATGCTGCCGTTCATGTCGTCGTCGATGTTCGGGTCGTTGGCGAGCTGCTGCAGTTCGTCACCGGTCACCATCACCCGGCCGTCGGGGAGGACCACCGCGTTGGAGTGGTAGCCGCGCGGCAGCCGCTGGGCCGGGCCGAGCTTCCAGTTGCCGTTCGCGTCCCGGAGTTCGGTCTGGCGGTACTTCAGGTCGGCGTTCGGGTTGTACGGCCCGTTGCCGTAGTCGCGGATGTCGAAGGCGCCGTTCACGGTGAGCAGGTTGGCGTCCGGGAGCAGCAGGGTGTTGTCCTGGGTGCGGCCGAAGGCGCGCGGCTTCTCCTTGCTCCACTGGCCGCCGACCAGCTGGTAGGTGTTCGGGTCGTCACGGTCGCCGCCGAGGACCAGCACCGAGTCCGGGCCGCGGAAGCCGGCCGGGAGCGGGACGGCCGAACCGTAGTTACGGCCGATGCCTTGCGGGGGGACCATGGCACCCGGCGGGTGCGGGATGTCCGGGCGGGCCGGAAGGTCGCTTCTGGTCTCGGTGTTGATGTCGAACGTCCACTGCTGGTCGGGGTTGCGGCCGAGCCCGTAGATCTTGCCGTCGCGCAACGAGAACAGGTGCGGGTAGTCGCGCTTGAACGGCGCGTCCGCCCGGAACCCGCCGACGGACCAGCCTTCCGGCTTGTCGGTCCTGGCCACCGGCACCGGCCTGTCGAGCGCGGGGAAGCGCTCGACGATCGAGGTCGGCGTGCCCCAGCCCAGCTCGGACTGGCCGGACATGATGAGCTGTCGGCCGTCCATCCCGGTCACCACGCTCGGGTACCAACGGCCGACCGCCATGTCCTTGTTCTGGTACCAGACCTCCTGCCAGGGGTCGAAGACCAGCGAGAGCTTGGCCCCGGTGCCGCCGTTGCCGCCCAGGTTGCCGCCGAAGACACCGAGCATGCCGTTCGGCAGGAAGGAGTGCCCGGCGCAGAAGAACGGCGCGGGACGCGGCTGGTTGAGCCCGTCCGGCACGTTGACCGTCGGCGGGGTGACCTTGGTGAAGGCGTCCGATCCGGTGCCCTTGGCCGGGTCCCAGAGGTAGGCCCGCCCCGCGTTCTCCTTGCCGATGGTGTCGGTCGGCGCGGGTTCCTTCTGCGGGTTCTTCTCGACCCGCTCGAACGAGAACAGCAGCACCTTGCCGGTGGGCAGCTGGGCGACGTGCGCGGCGAAGTCGGGGGACGGGAAGTACTCCCGGAACCGCCCGGACTCACTCGGGTCGAAGCCCGTGTTGGCGGCGGCCTGGGACTCACCCAGCGCCTTGAGGCGCGCGGTGCGGGTGGTCTGCGGGTAGTCGCCGAGCGCCGCCAGCGCCCTCCTGGTGTGGGCGTGCTCCTCGGCGTGCTCCTCGCCGAGGGCCGCGGCCTCGTCCGGATCGGCCTTCACCGGCGCCCTGGCGGAGGTGCCGGCGGTCCGGTCGTGGTCGTGGTCGGTGCCATGGGCAATGGCCGGTCCGGTCACTCCGACGGTCAGTGCGGAGGTGGTGCAGACCGCCAGTGCGGCCGCGAGCAGCCACCGGGGGACGGTCGAGGGATTACCGCGGGACATGGAACTCCTAGCGAAGCTGGGATCGATGGCATGGGCCGGCCGATGGGCCGACGCACCGTCACCCAGTGTTGGTTCACCGCGACTGGCTGTCGTTTCCGAGCGGGCAGCCGGGTGAGCCGGTCCGGCTGGTTCGCCCGGTCGGGTCAGCCCGGAGCACAGCCCGTCGACTTACGAACACATGACGTAGTTGTATGGCAACTTAAAGTAACGCTTCGTCATCGGGAGACGAGATGCCGACTGAACTGAAACTGCGGGAGAGCGAGGACATCCAGGGCGATGTCCTCGCGGGTTTCAAGAAGGACCAGATGACCCTGCTCTTCCTCAAGTTCGAGGACGCGGCCAGGGCGAGGACGTGGGTGCGGCAGCTCGAACCGCAGATCTCCACCACCAGACAGGTCGCCACCTTCAACGCGGCGTTCCGCAAGGCCAGGCAGGCCTCGGGCGGCGACGATCCGCAGAAGCTGAAAGCGACCTGGATGAACGTCAGCTTCACCCACGAGGGCATCTGGCAACTGATCGGCAAGGACCCGCTGCCCAGCACGCGGCCGGGCGGCACACTGGAGGCGTTCAAGGACGGCTCGAACAAACGTGCGCTTGGCGACGTCGGCGACAGCTCGCCGGAGAACTGGCTGTTCGGCAACGGCAAGGGCCAGACCGTGCACGCGGTACTGACCATCGCCTCGGACACCGTCCAGGACCTGCAGGCCGCCGTCACCGCGCAGCGCGAGGCAACCGCCCAGGCCAAGATCGTGATCGTCTTCCAGCAGAACGGCGCGACCCTGACCGGCTCCCGCCGCGGCAAGGAGCACTTCGGCTTCAAGGACGGCGTGAGCGAGCCGGCCGTGATCGGCTTCGACGAGCCGGACCCGGAGCGGCCCGAGTACGAGAAGGGCAAGCCCGGCACCCGGCTGATCCCGGCGGGCGAGTTCGTGATCGGACATCCGAGGATCGGCGGTATCACCTACGACGAGATGCCGGACTGGGCGGTGAACGGCAGCTTCCACGTGGTGCGCCGGCTGGCCCAGGACGTACCCGGCTGGTGGGCCCAGATCTCCGCGCAGCTCAAGGTCCTGAAGAAGGCCAAGGTGGTGCCGCCGGAGGCCACCCCCGAGTGGCTGGCCGCCCGGGTGGTCGGCCGCTGGCGCTCGGGCACCCCCGTGGCCAAGTGCCCGCACGCGGACCGGCCGGGCAACGCGGAGGCCGGTGCGGACAACGACTTCGGTTTCAAGAACGATCCGGAGGGATTCGTCACCCCGCTCTTCTCCCACCTGCGCAAGACCAACCCCCGCGACGGCCTGCAGGAGAAACCCGGCGCCGAACCGTTCCCGGAGAACCCGGTGATGGACCGCCGGCGGATCATGCGCCGGGGCTCCCCGTACGGCGCGCCCTTCGACCCTGCCTCGGAGGGGCCCGGCGGGCCCGACGACCCACGCGGGCTGCTCTTCGTGAGCTACCAGTCCGACCTCGTCGAGCAGTTCGAGTTCATCCAGAAGGCCTGGATCAACGACCCGAACTTCCCCCCGGGCCGGACGAACAAGCCCGGCCCCGACCCGGACGTCGGCCCGACCGGCACCGTGACGTACGAATCGCCCGGCGCCTCCACCCAGCTGACGTTCAACCAGTTCGTGACCACCGAGGGCTCGGTGTACGGCTTCGCGCCCTCGCTGACCACGCTCCGGCTGCTCGGCGAGGGACGGCTGACCGACAAGCTGCCCAGCACCGTCCGGCCCACCGACGCCTTCCTGGGCGTCCCGGACCTCTACCGCCAGGGCGGCAAGAGCTGGTACTGGGCGTACGGAACGGGCGGTTCGGGCCCGGTCGCCCGCACCGTCTCGATCGCCGAGGGCGACGAACACAGCGACAGGCTGGAGCGGCCCGACCGGCCGCTCTCCACCTGGCCGCAGCTCTACAGCGGGGTCGGCCGCGTGGACGCGGTGCTCCCGGTGCCGGACGAGCAGCGGATCGACGGGCGCAGCCGGTTCTGGCTGTTCCACACCACCGAGGGCCGCCAGGTCTACCGGCTGATCTCGATCAACGACCGGGCCGAGTCGGGCCTGCCGCCGGACCAGGCGGGCACCGTCGACCGGGGGGACCGGGCGATCACGGCCTGGACCTCGTTCAACGGCATCGAGCAGGTGGACGCCTTCCTGCCCGTGCCGGACTGGAGCGGCGAGTTCCGGAACAACGGCAGGAGCTGGTACTGGGTCTTCCACACCCTCATGGGCCAGCAGGTCTACCGACTGATCTCGATCGCCGACGGCAAGGCGCACACCGACGTGATCGAGCGCGGCGACCGTTCACTGTCGCTCTGGCAGTCGCTGGCCGGGATCGACAAGGTCGACGAGTTCCTGGCCGTGCCGGACATGCAGATGATCAACGGCTTCAGCCTGTTCTGGGTCTTCCACCAGGACAGGTACCGGATCATCTCGATCAAGAGCGGTGCCGGACACCCGGACCAGGAGTCGGTCGGCGACCGGCCACTGACGCTCTGGACGTCACTGACGAACTGACCCGGCCGCCCGGCCGAGCGGCCCGGTCACGCCCAGCTGACCAAACGGCTTGGCTGACGCTCACCCGCCCGTACGGACCGCCGGGTCCGTACGGGCGGTTTTGACATGGCCGACGAAGGCGGTGAAGGCCTGGGGTGCGAGGGCGAGGGCGAGGATCGGGTCCGGCTACGACAAGGTCGATGCCGGGCGGGCGTACCTCTGGACGCGGCTGGCCGACCACACCGAGCGGCAGTCGCTCGTCGAGGAGACGGAACTCGTGGCCCGGGAGGGGCGGGCGTGAGGGCGTTGCTGCGTCGGCTCGGCCGGCGGATCGGCAGGGGGACACCGGGCGGCGGCCTCGCCGCCGGCGCACATCGGGGCTGGGGCGTCTCCGGACCCCACGTGCCCACGAACGGCAGGAAGGACCGCGACCATGCCTGCCGCTGCTGAGGACCCGCGCCCCGAACTCCCGTGCACGGTCTGCGGCACCGGCCGCGCGCCCTTCCTGCGCTACGGGACCGTGGACCGTATGGGGCGGATGTGCTCGGAGTGCCTGCGCCGGACCCGGATCTGCGTACGGTGCCAGCCCCCCGCCGAGAAGCCGGTCCCCGTGGCCGTCGTGCACGGCGCCACGGGTCCGGGCCGTACGGAGTACGCGTGCCGGGACTGCGCGGACCCGGGAGAGAGGTCACCCGAAAGTGTGATCGACGGCGAAGTACGCCTCGCTCCGACGCCCACTGGCGACACTGGCCTTCGCCTGGAAAGGGGGGCAACATGACGGTTATGGCCGAGCGCACGTCTCAGATGTCGGTGGAGGAGTTCGAAACGATCGCCTCCGCCGCTCCCGAGACCGTCACGTTGGAGTTCATCAACGGACGGATCGGAGTCAAGCAAGTGACGGACGGGGACCACAGCACCATCGTGTCCTGGTTGACCCGGCGCTGTATGCAGTCAAGGCCCGACCTGGACCTGTATCAGGGCCAGGGGCTCAGGGTGGAGACGTACCGTGAGGGCAGGGCGAAGCCGGACGCGGTGATCGCACCCGAAGCCCACTTCGCGGGACACGGCGAGTGGGCCGACCCCGACGGGGCGCTCATGGTCGTCGAGGTCACGTCCTACGACTCCGACACCGACCGGCGGGACCGGCACGAGAAGCCGGCCGCGTACGGGCAGTCCGGGATCCCTCTGTACCTTCTGATCGACCGGGGCTCGTGCACCGTCACCGTGCACAGCGGCCCGGACCGGCTGGTCGGCGGTTACCGCGACGTGCACACCGCGAAGTTCGGCGAGAAGGTGTCCCTTCCCGATCCGGTCGGGATCGAACTCGACACGGAGATCCTCAAGAACTACGTCCGCTGATCCCAGGACGCGGCGAAGGCCCCGCCGGATGCTTCCCCATCCGGCGGGGCCTTCGCCGTCGTACGCGGGACTACGCCAGCAGCGCCGGGATCGTGCCCTCGTGGGCCGTGCGCAGCTCTTCCAGGGGGAGGGTGAACTCGCCCTGGATCTCCACGGAGTCGCCGTCGACGACACCGATACGGGTCACGGGCAGGCCCCGCGCGCCGCACATATCGTTGAAGCGGACCTCCTCGGAGCGGGGGACGGCCACGACGGCGCGGCCGGCCGACTCCGAGAGGAGGAAGGTGAAGGCGTCCAGGCCGTCCGGGACGATCAGGCGCGCGCCCTTGCCGCCGAGCAGGGCCGACTCCACGACCGCCTGGACCAGGCCGCCGTCGGAGAGGTCGTGCGCGGAGTCGATCATGCCGTCGCGGGAGGCGGAGATCAGGATCTCTGCCAGCAGGCGCTCACGCTCCAGGTCGACCTGCGGGGGCAGACCGCCGAGGTGGTCGTGGACGACCTGGGACCAGGCCGAGCCGCCGAACTCCTCACGGGTGTCACCGAGGAGGTAGAGGAGCTGGCCCTCTTCCTGGAAGGCGACGGGTGTGCGGCGGGCGACGTCGTCGATGACGCCCAGGACCGCGACGACCGGGGTGGGGTGGATGGCCACCTCGCCCGTCTGGTTGTAGAGGGAGACGTTGCCGCCGGTCACCGGGGTGCCCAACTGCAGGCAGGCGTCCGCGAGACCGCGTACGGCCTCCGCGAACTGCCACATGACCGCCGGGTCCTCCGGCGAGCCGAAGTTCAGGCAGTCGGAGACGGCGAGGGGCTTGGCACCGGTGGTGGCGACGTTGCGGTACGCCTCCGCCAGGGCCAGCTGGGCGCCGTGGTACGGGTCCAGCTTGGCGTACCGGCCGTTGCCGTCCGTCGCGATGGCGACGCCGAGGCCGCTCTCCTCGTCGACGCGGATCATGCCGGAGTCCTCGGGCTGGGCGAGCACCGTGTTGCCCTGCACGAAGTGGTCGTACTGGCTGGTGATCCAGGACTTGGAGGCCTGGTTCGGGGAGGCCACCAGCTTCAGAACCTGCTCACGCAGTTCCTCGCTGGTCGCCGGGCGCGGCAGCTTGTTCGCGTCGTCCGCCTGGAGCGCGTCCTGCCACTCGGGGCGGGCGTACGGGCGCTCGTAGACCGGGCCGTCGTGCGCGACCGTGCGCGGGTCGACGTCGACGATCTTGCCGCCGTGCCAGAAGATTTCGAGACGGTCGCCGTCCGTGACCTCACCGATCACCGTGGCGATGACATCCCACTTGTCGCAGATCTCCAGGAACCGGTCGGCCTTCTCCGGCTCCACGACCGCGCACATGCGTTCCTGCGACTCGCTCATGAGGATTTCCTCGGGCGAGAGGGTCGAGTCGCGCAGCGGTACGTCGTCCAGCGTCACGCGCATGCCGCCGGAGCCGTTGGAGGCCAGCTCGGACGTGGCGCAGGAGAGACCGGCCGCGCCGAGGTCCTGGATGCCGACGACCAGCTTCTCCTTGAACGCCTCCAGGGTGCACTCGATGAGGAGCTTCTCCTGGAAGGGGTCGCCGACCTGGACGGCGGGGCGCTTCGACGGCTTGGCGTCGTCGAAGGTCTCGCTCGCCAGGATCGAGGCGCCGCCGATGCCGTCGCCGCCCGTGCGGGCCCCGTAGAGGATGACCTTGTTGCCGGCGCCGGAGGCCTTGGCGAGGTGGATGTCCTCGTGCCGCATGACACCGATGGCACCGGCGTTGACCAGCGGGTTGCCCTGGTAGCAGGCGTCGAAGACGACCTCGCCGCCGATGTTCGGCAGGCCCAGGCAGTTGCCGTAGCCGCCGATGCCGGCGACGACGCCCGGCAGGACGCGCTTGGTGTCGGGGTGGTCGGCCGCGCCGAACCGCAGGGGGTCCACGACCGCGACCGGGCGGGCACCCATCGCGATGATGTCGCGGACGATGCCGCCGACACCCGTGGCCGCGCCCTGGTAGGGCTCGACGTAGGAGGGGTGGTTGTGCGACTCGACCTTGAAGGTGACCGCGTAGCCCTGGCCGACGTCGACCACGCCCGCGTTCTCACCGATGCCGACGAGCAGGGCGTCCGACTGGGGCGCCTTCTCGCCGAACTGGCGGAGGTGGACCTTCGAGGACTTGTACGAGCAGTGCTCGGACCACATGACGGAGTACATGGCGAGCTCGGCACCGGTGGGCCGGCGGCCGAGGATCTCGACGACCCGCTCGTACTCGTCCTTCTTCAGGCCCAGTTCGGCCCAGGGCAGCTCGACGTCGGGGGTCGCGGCCGCGTGCTCGACCGTGTCCAGAGGCGTCCGGCTCATGCGTTGACCAGCTTCTTGAGGATCGAGGTGAAGAAGGGGAGGCCGTCGGTGCGGCCGGTGCCGATCAGCGGCTCCACGGCGTGCTCCGGGTGCGGCATGAGGCCCACGACGTTCCCGGCCTCGTTGGAGATGCCGGCGATGTCGTTGAGCGAGCCGTTGGGGTTGAAGTCCAGGTAGCGGAACGCGACCCGGCCCTCGGCCTCCAGCTTGTCCAGCGTGTACTGGTCGGCCACGTAGCGGCCGTCCATGTTCTTCAGCGGGATGTGGATCTCCTGGCCGGCCGTGTAGTCGGTCGTCCAGGCGGTCTCCGCGTTCTCCACCCGCAGCTTCTGGTCGCGGCAGATGAAGTGCAGATGGTCGTTGCCGAGCATCCCGCCCGGGAGGAGGTGGGCCTCGGTGAGGATCTGGAAGCCGTTGCAGATGCCGAGGACCGGCAGTCCGGCCTTCGCCTGCTCGATGACCGTCTCCATCACCGGCGAGAAGCGCGCGATGGCTCCCGCGCGCAGATAGTCACCGTAGGAAAAACCACCGCACAGCACCACGGCGTCGACCTGGTGGAGGTCCTTGTCCTTGTGCCAGAGAGCGACGGGTTCGGCACCGGCGAGCCTGATCGCACGCTGCGTGTCCCGGTCGTCGAGGCTGCCGGGAAAGGTGACGACGCCAATACGAGCGGTCACTTTCCCGCCTCCGCGACTTCCTCGACCTTGACGGTGAAGTCCTCGATCACGGTGTTGGCGAGGAAGGATTCCGCCAGTTCGTGGATGCGGGCGAGCGCGGCGTCGTCCACCGGTCCGTCAACTTCCAGTTCGAATCGCTTTCCCTGACGTACGTCGGAGACGCCCTCGAAACCGAGGCGCGGCAGCGCGCGCTGCACCGCCTGGCCCTGGGGGTCGAGGATCTCCGGCTTGAGCATGACGTCGACTACGACGCGTGCCACTGGCACTCCCGGTGTGTGGTGCTGAGCAGGTTCCTTCAGACTACCCGTACAAAATTTCTACGCGGGTAGATTCGTAGGAAACTACAGGGATTCCGGGTGACGGCGGTCACGATCCGGTATCGGGCGATCACCCTCACGAAAACTTCCGGGAAAGATCCCGGATCCCTATTGCGCGAGGGACACGCGGGCGGATTAAGTCTGTCTTCACATTGCAATGCCGGGCACTGTACAAATGAATTGGCAATAGCCGATACTTTGCCCAAATAACAGCCGGACAGCCGACATCCTCCTGACGTCAGGGCACGTCAACGGAGAGATGTCGCACGAAGGGACCGATATTCGTGGCGCAGCGTGTCGTGGTCACTCTCTCCGACGACATCGACGGCTCGGAAGCGGCGGAAACGATCGCCTTCGGACTCGACGGCAAGTCGTACGAGATCGACCTGAACGAAGCCAATGCCAAGAAACTGCGTAAGGCGCTCGCGCCCTACGTGGACGCCGGCCGCAAGCGGTCGAGGTCGGGCAAGGCGTACAAGCAGACCCAGGTCGCTCCGGACCCGGCGGCCGTCCGTGCCTGGGCCCAGGCCAACAAGCTGGAGGTTCCCGCGCGCGGCCGGATCCCCAAGAGGGTCTACGAGGCGTTCGCCGAGGCGCAGTAGACGCGCTCCGGTCGGCCGGTCCTCAGGGTTCGTCAGCGGGCCCCGGGGACGGCCGACTTGGACCCCGGGGACAACCGACTTGCGTTGCCCCCCGGCAGATCGGCTAGAGTCTGGAGCACGCCGAAGGGCAAGGCCGAAAGGCCCGGCTCACCGGAGTCACGCGGGTGTAGTTCAGTAGCAGAACATCCCCCTTCCAGGGGGAAGGCGCAGTGTGCAATTCCTGTCACCCGCTCTGGATCGCTTACCGACCACTGTTGTGGATCAGGTAAAGTAGTCCTCGCGCCGATCGGTGGGAGCCGGTCGGAGGCAATGCGGACGTAGCTCAGTTGGTAGAGCGCAACCTTGCCAAGGTTGAGGTCGCCAGTTCGAACCTGGTCGTCCGCTCGTGAGATAGATCGAAGAAGGCCCCGGTCCACTGGACCGGGGCCTTCTTCGTGTTTCCTCCGCGTGTTCCCTCCGACGTATCGCGCGTCTGACATTTGTCATGCCGAGTGATGACACCGCGCACTGCCTCACGGCCCGAACCGACGGGACGCTGAAGGCATGAAAACGAGCGGGCACGACGGCGTGAGCCCTCACGATCACGAGAACGTGATCGAGGTCACCGACCTGCGGCGCGTGTACGGGGGCGGTTTCGAGGCCGTGCGGGGAATCAGTTTCTCCGTCGGCCGGGGAGAACTTTTCGCGCTTCTGGGCACCAACGGAGCGGGCAAGACCTCGACGGTCGAACTGCTGGAGGGACTCGCGCCGCCGTCCGGGGGCAGGGTGCGGGTCCTCGGGCACGACCCCTACCAGGAGCGCGCGGCCGTACGCCCCCGGATCGGCGTGATGCTGCAGGAGGGCGGCTTCCCCTCCGAGCTGACCGTCGCGGAGACGGTACGGATGTGGGCCGGCTGCACCAGCGGGGCGCGGCCCGTGGCCGAGGCGTTGGAGATCGTCGGACTCGGTCGGCGGGCCGACGTACGGGTCAAGCAACTGTCCGGGGGTGAGAAGCGGCGCCTCGACCTGGCGCTCGCGCTCCTCGGGCGCCCCGAGGTCCTCTTCCTGGACGAGCCGACGACGGGCCTCGACGCGGAGGGCCGCCAGGACACGTGGGAGCTGGTACGGGAGTTGCGCGACGGGGGTACGACCGTGCTGCTCACCACGCACTACCTGGAGGAGGCGGAGGACCTGGCCGACCGGCTCGCCATCCTCCACGAGGGCGCCGTGGCCGCGACCGGCACCCCGGCCGAGGTGACCGCCTCCCAGCCGTCCCGCATCTCCTTCGAACTGCCCGCCGGGTACTTCCTCGGCGACCTGCCGCCGCTCGGCGAACTGGGCGTCACCGGGCACGAGGAGAACGACCGCGTGGTGGTGCTGCGCACGAACGAACTCCAGCGGGCGGCCACCGGGCTGCTGCTGTGGGCCGAGCGGGCGCGGGTCGAGCTGCGACGGCTGGAGGTGCGGTCCGCCTCGCTGGAGGAGGCGTTCCTGCGGATCGCCCGGGAGTCCGCGGAGGCATCGCGTGCGGCCACGGAATCCCGTACGGCCACGGAATCGCGCTCGGGCACGGGATCACGCAAGGACGGGGTGGCGGCATGAGCACGACCACGGGTACGGCGACGGGGGCGGGCGCGGCGCCCGTCGTCACGGCCGGGACGACGACCCTCAGGAGCCGGATGACCGCGCTCGCCCGCGCCGAGCTGACGCTGCTGGGGCGGAGCCGGGCCACCCTGTTCACGGCCTTGTTCGTGCCGTTGCTGCTGCCGCTCAGTGTGCGGTCGGCGACGGACCAGATGGACCTGGGGAAGGCCGGGCTGAGCGTCGGGACGGTCATGCTCCCCGCCGCCATCGGCTTCTCGCTGCTCTTCGCGGTCTACACCGCCCTCACCAACATCTATGTCGTACGCCGCGAGGAACTCGTCCTGAAGCGGCTGCGGACCGGTGAGCTGCGCGACCCGGAGATCCTGGTCGGCGCCGCGCTGCCCGCCGCGGGCATCGCGCTCGGGCAGTGCGTGCTCCTCGCGATCGGCTGCACGGTCCTGCTCGACCTCGGGGCGCCGCCCGCACCCCACCTGGCCGTGCTGGGGGTGCTGCTGGGCATCGTCCTGTGCGTGGCGCTGGCGGCGGTCACCGCGAGTTTCAGCCGTACCGCCGAGAGCGCGCAGGTCACCAGCCTGCCGCTGATGTTCGTTTCGCTGCTCGGGTCGGGCATCACCGTGCCGCTCGAAGTGCTCCCCGAGCGCCTGGCGTCCGTCTGCGAACTGCTGCCGCTCAGCCCCGTCATCACGCTGGTGCGCGGCGGCTGGACCGGCGACCTGTCCGCGTACGACGCCCTGGGTGCCCTCGCCACCGCGCTGGCCTGGACCGTGCTCGCGGTGTTTGCTGTACGGCGGTGGTTCCGCTGGGAACCGCGCCGATGAGGGGAGTTGGGGCATGCGGGGGCCGGGGGCGTGGTGGCGGGGCAAGAGCACACCCGCCAAGGTGGAGACGTACACGCGGTGGTCGTTCCACTCGTTCCCGGTGATCGAGGTCGCCGCGTTCGGACTGCCGCTCTTCGGCAACGTGCCGATGGTCCACGCGGGCTGGCTGTTCACGCTGCTGTGCGGGCACGCGGTGCTCGCCTCGGTGACCGGGTCCCGGGCGCTCGACTGGGTGCGGGGCACCCGCGAGCAGCCGCTGCGGCTCATGTGGTCGCTCGGGGTGGCCACCGTGGTGCTCGGCATCGCCGCGTTCGCGCTCGCCGACGCCGGGCACGGCGAGGACACCGCCACCGCGCTGGGCGGGATGTTCGGCGGGGTGCTGGTCTTCGGCCTCGGCATGATCACGCTCGGCATCCACAAGCGGCGGCGCGTGCTGTACCTGATAGCGGGTTTCGCGGGCGGCTCCGGAGTGCTGGTCCTCGCGGTGGGAGCCTCCTGGACCGCCGCGTTGGGCACGTCGATCGCGGTGCTGTTCGGCACCTCGTTCTTCGCCTTCACCTCCGTCTTCTCCGTCTGGCTCCTCAGAGCCGTCTACGAACTCGACGACGCCCGCGAGACCCGTGCCCGGCTCGCCGTCGCCGAGGAACGGCTCCGCTTCGGGCGGGACCTGCACGACGTGATAGGCCGCAACCTCGCGGTCATCGCCCTGAAGAGCGAGCTGGCCGTCCAGCTGGCCCGCCGGGAACGGCCCGAGGCCGTCGAGCAGATGATCGAGGTCCAGCGGATCGCGCAGGAGTCGCAGCGCGAGGTGCGGGAGGTCGTCCGGGGCTACCGGGAGGCCGACCTCGGGGTCGAACTCGCCGGTGCGCAGGGCGTGCTGGCTGCGGCCGGCATCGACTGCTCGGTCGACGGGGCGGTCGCCGCCGGGCTGCCCGGCGAGGTGCAGTCCGCGCTCGCCTGGGTGGTGCGCGAAACGACGACGAACGTGCTGCGGCACGGCAACGCCGTGCAGTGCGCGGTGGGGTTGAAGGTGATGGAGGGGCAGGTGGTGCTGACCGTGGAGAACGACGGGATACGGGCCGTCGGAGAGGGTGAGGAGCCGGTGGGGGACGAGAGCGCCCGGCGGTCTGTCGGCGCCGGGTCCGGGCTCGCCGGGCTGCGGGAGCGGCTGGCGGTGGTGGACGGGACGCTGGAGGCGGGGCCGGTGGGCGCGGAGGCGTTCCGGGTGGTGGCCAGGGTGCCGCTCGGGTCGACGGGCTCGCCGAGGACGTCGAGGGCGACGGGGGCGGCGGGGTCGGCGGGGTCGGAAGCGGCCTCCGGGGCGGCCTCGGGCTCGGCTTCGAGGAGCGCCGCGGCGGCCGGCCCGGCTGTCGTACGGGAGAGCGCGTCATGACCGGCGTACCGGAGGCGGGGCGGCCCGTGCGGCTGCTGCTCGCGGACGACGAGCATCTGATCAGGGGGGCACTGGCCGCGTTGCTGGCGCTGGAGGACGACCTGGTGGTGGTCGCGGAGGCGGCGACCGGGCCGGAGGCGCTGGCGATGGCGCGGGCCCACGAGCCGGATGTGGCGGTGCTGGATCTGCAGATGCCGGGGGCGGACGGTGTGAGGGTCGCCACATCCCTGCGCGCCGACCTGCCCGGCTGCCGGGTGCTGATCGTGACCGGTCATGGGCGGCCGGGGCATCTGAAGCGGGCGCTTGAGGCCGGTGTGCGCGGGTTCGTCCCCAAGACCGTCAGCGCGCAACGGCTCGCGGAGATCATCCGGACCGTGCACGCGGGGAACCGTTATGTGGACCCGGAGTTGGCGGCCGACGCGATCTCGTCCGGGGACTCGCCGCTGACCGCGCGGGAGGCCGAGGTGCTCGAATTGGCCGCCCACGGGGCGCCCGTCGCGGAGATCGCCGAGCGGGCGGCGCTGTCCCAGGGGACCGTCCGGAACTATCTGTCGTCGGCCGTGTCCAAGCTCGGGGTGGAGAACCGGCACGCGGCGGTGCGTCTCGCACGGGAGCGAGGTTGGGTATAGTGGGCCTCGCGCCACGGCGCAACGCGGACGTAGCTCAGTTGGTAGAGCGCAACCTTGCCAAGGTTGAGGTCGCCAGTTCGAACCTGGTCGTCCGCTCGTGAGATAGATCGAAAGAAGGCCCCGGTCCACTGGACCGGGGCCTTCCTCGTTTCACTAGCTCCAGCTGATGCCCGTCAGGCGCTCGTACGCCTCCACGTACTTGGCCCGGGTCGCGGCGACGATCTCCTCGGGCAGCGGCGGCGGGGGCTGCTCGCTCTTGCGGTCCCAGCCGGAGGCCGGTGAGGTCAGCCAGTCGCGGACGAACTGCTTGTCGAAGGACGGCTGGGCCTGGCCCGGCTCCCACCGGTCGGCCGGCCAGAAGCGGGAGGAGTCCGGGGTGAGAACCTCGTCGGCGAGAACGAGGGTGTCGCCCTCGTAGCCGAACTCGAACTTGGTGTCGGCCAGGATGATGCCCCGGTCCCGGGCGATGTCCCGGGCACGGCCGTACACCGCGAGGGTCGTCTGGCGCAGCTGGGCTGCGGTCTCCGCGCCGACCTGGCGGGCGACCTCCTCGTACGACACGTTCTCGTCGTGCTCGCCGACGGCGGCCTTGGTGGCCGGGGTGAAGATCGGCGCCGGCAGCTCCGAGCCGTCGACCAGGCCCTCCGGGAGAGCGAGACCGCAGACCGTACGGGAGTCGTTGTACTCCAGCAGGCCCGAGCCGGTGAGGTAACCGCGGGCCACGGCCTCCACCGGGACCATCGTGAGCGACTTGCAGACGAGGGTGCGGCCCGCCCAGTCGGCGGGGGCGCCCGGCGGGAGCTCCGTGCTCAGGACGTGGTTCGGGACCAGGTCGGCGAGCTGGTCGAACCACCAGAGGGACAGCTGCGTGAGGACGCGCCCCTTGTCGGGGATCTCCGTCGGCAGCACCCAGTCGAACGCGGACGTTCGGTCGCTGGCGACCATCACGAGGTCGCCCGCCTCGTTCTGGTACAGCTCGCGCACCTTGCCGGTGTGCAGATGTACCAGGCCCGGAATCTGGATCGGCTCGGGCTTTTCTACGAATCCGGACACGGTTCCTCCCCGTGGTGATGTCCAAGTGGCTCGATTCTCCCGTATGCGGGCAACCGATCTTGGCCAGGGGTCGTGCCGACTGGGCTCAGTCGCGTTTGCAGATGCGGTCCAGAAGGTTTGCGGTGGCTCGCTGGACACGGGTGTCGACGTGGCCCGGACGGTCCAGGGCCGGGGACCAGGCGAACGTCCCGGACGCGAAGACCCAGGCACCGGACGGGGCGCGGTACAGCGACGTCTCCTGATGGCGGACGGTGTCGTGGGCGTCCCGGTACGGGGAGTGGGCCAGGAGTATGCGGCCCTGGTGCTCGGGGAGCGGGGTGCGGGGGAAGTAGCGGTCGGCCTCGCCGGCGACCATGCCCTCCAGCTCGTCGTTCTCGTGGGCGCCGGTCGCGTCCCAGAGCCAGTGGTCGGCGTTGCGCACGACCAGGGGGTGGGGGTCGGGGACCCGGCCCTCGTACTGGATGCCCATCAACTGCTGCTCGGGGCGGTCGATTTCGCGCCACAGTGCGGATTTACCGGGGCCCCGGCGTTTTCGGCAGGTGAGGAGGCGGTCGGGGACCCCGGACGGGGACGGGCTCAGCTCCACCTGCCAGTACATGGTGTTGGAGGAGAGGAAGACCAGCGAGGTGCCGCTGTCGCGGGCGAGCTCGGCGGTGCGGCGCATCTGCGGTGACCAGTACTCGTCGTGGCCCGGGAAGACCAGCCCCCGGTAGCGGGACGGGTCGACACGGCCGGAGTGCAGGTCGCGGGCGTCGGCGTAGGCGAGGTCGTAGCCGTAGCGCTCGGCCCAGCGGATGAAGTCGTAGGCGTGACCCACATGCAGGGGGAGGCCGGCGCCGGCGTACGGACGGTCGAAGGAGACGGTCGTCGCGGCGTCGGACTCGCCGAGCAGCCGGCCGTCCTCGTCCCAGGCGTGGTAGAGGCTGGCGCCGGTGCGGCCGTCCTCCGGATACAGGTTGTACGCCTGCCAGGTGATGTCCGGGAGCAGGAGCAGCAGGTCGGCCGGGCGGTCGTCGCGGATGGTGAACGGCACGTGGGAGCGGTAGCCGTCGGCGGTGGTCAGGACCGCGACATACGCGCCGGTGTTCCAGTAGCTCGGGATCTGCAGCCGCCAGGAGAGCCACCAGTGATGGCAGGAGACCGTGCGGTCGGCGGTGAGGGGCGGGGGCTGGACGATGCCGGAGAGCCGGGGGCTGGTGGTGATCTTCGCCGCCCCGTCGCCGCTGTAGTGCCCGATGCGGTAGACGTCGACGCCGAATTCCTGCGGCGGGTCCACGGTGATGTGGAAGTCGATGGACTGGCCGGGCGCGGCGGCACCGGTCGCCGTGAACCCTTTGATCTGCCGCCGCACGTCGTCGGCGGAGCGGGGGCCCGCCGGGGTGCGGGGGGCGGGGACGCGGGCGCGGGTGCCTTTGGCCGCGGCGTCGGACTCGGGCGGGCCCGGCTCCACGTACCAGGGGACCACGTGGCCGGTGTCGTCGAAGTACGTCACATTGCCCCGCAGCCAGGGGACGGGGCCCTGGCCGAAGGGGTCCGTCACGGCGTGGGCGAGTGCGCCCGACTCCCAACGGCGGATGTGGTGCTCCGGGCTCATGAGTGGTCCCTCCCTCGTCCCCGTGAGCTGTCGCAAGCCCTTGCTACGTACGCGATCGGTCCCAGCACATCACATTACGCACGCACTCCGTCACCGTTCGTTGCGAATGGGCGAGAGTGGAACGGTGAGCTCCGGATGGGGAGTTGGGAGAGCGGGAGTGAGCCGGGGTCCGGTTGTGGATGGTCGGCGGTGGGTGCGGGTTGTTGTGGCTGGTCGGAGGCTGGTCGTGGGCTGGTTCGGGGCCGGGGGCACGGTCGGCCCGGCGAGGCGGGGCGGCGCGGGGCGTGGTGGTGGTCGGTCGCGCTCAGACCAGGCGGACGGGCTTCTC
The DNA here is from genome assembly GCF_045160825.1 of Streptomyces sp. NBC_00104. NCBI lineage: Bacteria > Bacillati > Actinomycetota > Actinomycetes > Kitasatosporales > Streptomycetaceae > Streptomyces > Streptomyces sp. NBC_00104. The sequence continues at coordinate 5,492,622 of NZ_CP108215.1, forward strand.
CGGGCGGACGCCGAGGCGGCGGAGCCAGTCCCGGAGAGGGACGGGGTCGCCGTCCTCCACGAGGGTCAGGACCCGGGGGGCGAGGTCGGCCGTCCGTTCGCCGTCGACGAGCAGGGAGGGGCCGTCCAGCCAGTCCAGGCCCGGGGCGGCGCCCGCCGTGTCCATCGCCGCGCAGCAGACCATCGCGGTGACGTGCTCGGTCAGCAGCTCACGGCCCGTCCGGGGCGGCTGCATCGGGAACAGCGGCAACAGCCCGTCGTCCCACAGCGCCAGGTCCGGTCCCTGCGCCTCGGCTCCGCCGCCCGCGCCGGCCACGGCGGCCGGGGCCGCCGCCTCCTCCCGCGCCAGCTCGGCGGTCAGAGCGGCGGCGAGATCGGCGGACTGGGCGTTCACGAGACCGGGTTCGTCGTCGTCATCGGCGTCGTCAGGACGGGATATGTGCTGCCGGTCCGGTTCCTGGGCGGGGTTGTGCGCGTGCTCGCGGTCCTGCGGGGCGGCGGGGGCTTCGGAGAGCGGCCCGGTGGTGCCCCCGGGGTGCGGCTCGTGTGTGGTCGCGTCGGCATCCGGCCGGTGCCCGTCGACGGCCTCGGGGAACGGCTCGCGCCCGCCGACGGCTCCGGGGCGCGGCTCGTGCGTGGTCGCGTCGGCATCCGGCCGGTGCTCGTCCGCGGCCTCGGGGAACGGCTCGCGCCCGCCGACGGCTCCGGGGCGCGGCTCATGGCCGGTGGCGACACCCGAGTGCCGCTCGTGCCCTTCGGGGGCGTGGGTCCGGGCTGTGGGTGCGTGTGCCAGGTGGTTCAGCACTCGGGCGAGGGTGGGGCCGGTGGGGTCGCGGCTCGGGTCGGTCGTCGTGTGGTGGACGCCCAGGGTGTCGAGGACGCGGTGGAGGCGGGCGGCGTCGGTGCGCCACTTGCGGTCGACGACCTCGTCCGGGTACTCGTGCCAGTCGACCGGTGACCAGTCGGGGCCGGACTCGGCGGGGCCGCCGTGGAAGAGGCGGGCGGCGAGAAGCGACGCGGCCTCGTCGACCGTGCCGGGCTCTTCGAGGAGGTCGCAGGCGGGGCGCTCGCCGAGCCGGGAGGCGAAGCCCTCGGCCAGACGGTCGCGGCGGGACAGCTCCGTGAGCGCGGCGACGACACCCGCGTCCAGGCGGGACGGCCAGCGGCCCATCCGCCAGGCGGGCAGCGCGACCCGGGTGAGAAGGCGGTCCCAGCCCGCGTAGGCCAGGCCGACCTGCTCCTGGGCGACAATCCGCAGACCGTAGTCCACAGCCTGTGCACGCTCGGCCGCCGCGGCGGCGACCCCGCGCTCCATCTCGGCCGCGTGCCCCCGGCAGCCGCGCAGGAGCAGCCGGGTCACCCAGCCGACACCGCCCAGCACCGTACGGAAGAGCGGGCCGCGCGTCGGCGACGAGGTGACGGCCACTGCGGCGTCCAGCCCACGGACGAAACGGCGGGCCGCGGCTATGTCCGGGTGCGCCGACGGTCCCGTACCCGCGACGACCGGTGCCAGCACCGCTCGTAGCTCACCGACCCGCATCCACCACAGGAACGGCGAGCCGATGACGAGCACCGGGGCGGTGGGCGCACGGTGCCGCCGGGGGGAGGAGAGTCCGGACTCCAGACCGGATTGCGGACCGGACTGCAATCCGGATCGCGGACCGGATCGCGGGTCCGGCGAAGAGCCGTGGGCGCTCGCCCTCTCGTCGGACCGTTCGCCGTCGGCGAGGCCGGTACCGCTGTCGGCCGCGTCGGCCCCGGTGGTCGAGGACTGCTTGGCGGGTGTGGTGTGGGACGGGTGGGTGCGGTCCTCCAGCCAGCTGTCGCAGTCCGGGGTGAGCGCTATCGCGGAGGGGGGCGGGACGTCGAGGCGGTCGGCCAGATCCCGGACCAGGCGGTAGAGATCGGGGGCGGCCTCCTCGGTGATCGAGACCGTGGGGCTCATGGCGGGCCGGGCGCGGGCCACGACGAGCGCGATGCCGGCGGTGGCGAGCAGCACGACGGCGGCGAGGCCGGACACGACCCAGCCTGCCGTCGACCAGCCCCGGCCGGTCAGATGACCGGTCGACCCGCCGACGAGCAGGACGACGGCGACGGCCGCGGGCAGCAATGCCACGGCCAGCGCCCTGCTGCGGACACGCAGCACAGCGAGGGCCCGGGAGCGCGCGGCCTGCGCGCCCGCCTCCTCACCACCTGCCATACCGGTCACGACCCGACGTCACCCCCTGCTGTCCTGTGCGGCGCACGGCGCGACGACTGCGACGACTGCTCGTCGAAGTGGTCGCCGCCGCATGCCCTGACGTTGCTCACTCCCCCACTGTGGCACCCACCACTGACATCGCAATGCCGGTGGGCCAAGTGCCGGAACACTTGCGCCGCACCCTAGTTGGGGCCCCGGCCGCCGTCAGCCGGATGGGCCATCGCTCACTCGATCGAATGGCTTTGGGGAGAGGTGAATGACGCTGGGCACGGATTGGGCCCCGGATTCCGACGGCTTTTCCAGGGGTTCCTGGGGGAGTCTCCGAGGGCTTCCGGGGCCTGGGGTTCGTACCCCTTTACGTGTGGATGCGTACGGAAAGGGCGACGCGTACGAAAGGGAGTGGAGGGTTGTGGAGGGGCCTGGAGGGGCCTGGAGGGGGGTGGGAGGTCACGGTCGCGCGGCCGGACTGAAATGGTCCGCCGGGTCCGTCGAGCGCACCCCACCCCACCCCTGCCGGACGACCGTGTGGCCCTCGGGCGACCGGCCGTCAGTCGGTCACGCCTCGGCTGCCGCCTTCGCCGCGATGTCCGCACGGTGCTGGGAACCGTCGAGGCCGATGCGGGCGACGGCGGTGTAGGCACGGTCGCGGGCCTGGGTGAGGTCCTTGCCGCTGGCCGTGACGGAGAGGACGCGGCCGCCGGCGCTGACGATCTCGTCGCCGGCGCGCTTGGTGCCGGCGTGCAGGACGTACGCGTGCGGGGCGTCCACCGCGGCGACCTCGTCGAGGCCGGTGATGGGGTCGCCGGTGCGCGGCGTGCCGGGGTAGTTGTGCGAGGCCACGACCACGGTGACGGCCGCGTCGCCGCTCCAACGGAGGGGTTCGAGGTCGCCGAGGGTGCCGTTGGCGGCGGCGAGCAGGACACCGGCCAGCGGCGTCCTGAGGCGGGCGAGGACGACCTGGGTCTCCGGGTCACCGAACCGGGCGTTGAACTCGATCACCCGTACGCCGCGGCTGGTGATCGCCAGGCCCGCGTAGAGCAGGCCGGAGAACGGGGTGCCGCGGCGCCGCATCTCGTCGACCGTCGGCTGCAGCACGGTCTCCAGGACCTCGTCGACCAGCTTCGGGTCGGCCCAGGGGAGCGGCGAGTACGCGCCCATGCCGCCGGTGTTGGGGCCCTCGTCGCCGTCCAGCGCGCGCTTGAAGTCCTGCGCGGGCTGGAGCGGGACGACGGTCACACCGTCGGTGATCGCGAAGAGGGAGACCTCGGGGCCGTCCAGGAACTCCTCGATGACGACCCGGCCGCAGGCGAGCGCGTGCTCGCGGGCCTGGGCGAGGTCCGACGTCACGACGACGCCCTTGCCGGCCGCGAGCCCGTCGTCCTTCACGACGTACGGCGCGCCGAACGCGTCCAGGGCCTCGTCGATCTCCTCGGCGGTGGTGCAGACGTACGACCGCGCGGTGGGCACGCCGGCCCCGGCCATGACCTCCTTGGCGAAGGCCTTGGAGCCCTCCAGCTGCGCGGCCTCCCCGGAGGGACCGAACACGGGGATGCCCGCCTCGCGCACGGCGTCGGCGACACCCGCGACCAGCGGGGCCTCCGGCCCCACGACCACGAGGTCGGCCTCCAGCCGCGTGGCCAGCGCGGTCACGGCGGCGCCGTCCAGCGCGTCGACCGAGTGCAACTCGGCCACCTCCGCGATGCCCGCGTTGCCGGGAGCGCAGTGGAGTGCGGTGACATCGGGGTCGAGGGACAGCGAGCGGCACAGCGCGTGCTCACGAGCACCGGTACCAATGACGAGGACGTTCACGGGGGCCAGCCTAGCCGGAGGGGGCGGGTGGCTTTGTGGGGGCTTCCAAAGAGTGGGACGGCGGGGGGTTGTCGGATCGTACGAAGGAGGGAGGGGAGGGGAAGGGAGGGGAAGGGAAGGTTGGGGAGGGGATCGGGGGCTGAGGGCGGAAGAGCGCGGACAGCGGCGGATGAACGGGGCCCTGCGGCAGCGCAGTCCGCAACCCGCGACGAGTTAGCCGAAGCGGGACTGGGCGCGGCGTCGGCGAACCCCGGCTCCGCGCCCCCCATGTCGGCGAAGCGCCGACCGCACCGCAGCGTCAGCCGGGACCCCGCCGCGAGTCTCACGGCGGCACTCCCGCCCCGCTCCTCTCCCCGCTCGCTCTTCCTCGCCCGCTCGCGGCGCGCGTGCTCGCGGCGCGCGTGCTCGCTACTCGTTCACGATCTCTTCCACCACCGTCGCCCCGAGTTCGCGCACGATCAGGTCGTGGCCGGAGAGGGCGGACTCGTCGAGGTCGGGGTCGTCGTCCTCGGGGGTGTCGTCCTCGGGGGAGACGGGCGGGGGTTCGGGGGCCGGGGGCGGTGCCGGGGCGACGGGACGGGCGGTCGGGGTCGACTGGTGGGACGCCGCCGGGCCCGGGGAGGCCGGGCGGGATGACGGAGCCGAGTCCTGGGGCCCGGCGGGGCGTGACGCCGGGGCGGGGGAGCCGCCGTAGCCACCGCCCGCGCCACCACCGCCGTATCCGCCACCGCCCGCGCCACCACCGCCGCCGTATCCGCCGGCGGCCGGAGCGGGAGACCCGTAACCGCCGGGGGCGCCCGGTGATGCCGAGCCGCCCGACGTGTCGATGACCGCCTCGATCTTCCAGTGGACGTTGAACTGCTCGGCCAGGGCCGCCCGCAGTACGTCCTCGCTGCCGCTGCTCGCGAAGTTGTCCCGGGCGCCCGCGTTGACGAAGCCGATCTGGAGGGTCGTGCCGTCGAACCCGGCAACGTGCGCGTTCTGGCTGAGCAGGATCCAGGTGAAACGGCGGCGGTTCTTCACCGTCTCCAGGATGTTCGGCCAGAGCGTGCGGGGGTCGGGTCCGCCGGGGGCGGGGTGGTAGGCGGCGGGGGCCTGGGCAGGCGCCGGAGGGCCGGGCTGGGCGTACGCCGGGGGCGGGCCCGAGGCGGCGGGCGCGGCCGGGCCGGGGGCGGACGCGGCCGGGGCCCCGGGTGCGGAGCCACCACCGGTGGGCGCGGCGGTCGGCCATCCGCCGGGCCGGCGCCCGCTGCCCGCGGCGGCCGGGGTGGGCCAGGAGCCGGGGGCGGAGCCGCCGGGCGCGGCGGCGGGCGCGTTGGGGTGGGGAGGGGGCGTGGAGCTCGCGCCCGGGTGGGCGGGCGGCGCGGCCGGAGCACCGGGCGCGGCGGCCGGGGCGATCGGTGCCTCCTGCGGGGCGGCCGGAGGCACCCCCGCAGGACCACCGCCGCCCGGGCCCGCCGGCCCGCCGACGGCGCCCCCGGCACCGTACGCATCCGCACCCGGGCCCGAAGCCGACGCGGAGCCTGCACCACCGGCACCCGGACCACCACCTGGCGCACCTGTCGCTCCGCCGCCTGAGCCAGAGCCCGGCCCGCGAACCGCTGCCCGCGCCGCCGCGGGCCCACCACCCGGCGGCACCTGCGCGACGTTCGGAACCTGCGGAACGTGCGGAACCTGTGGGGCCTGCGGGGCCATGCCCATGGGCGGGGCCGCTCCCCCATGCGCGTCGGGCCCGGGCACGTACCCCATGGCCGGTCCGGCGCCGCCGGAGAAGTTGATCCCGCGCTCCAGGCGGTCCAGGCGGGCCATGACGGATCGTTCGTCGCCGTAGGTCGCGGGGAGGAGTACGCGGGCGCAGATCAGTTCGAGCTGGAGGCGGGGCGAGTTGGCGCCGCGCATCTCGGTGAGGCCTTCGTTGACGAGGTCGGCGGCGCGGCTGAGCTCGGCGGCGCCGAAGACGCCGGCCTGGGCCTGCATCCGCTCCAGGACCTCGGCGGGGGCGTCGATGAGGCCCTTGTCGATGGCGTCGGGCACGGCGGCGAGGATCACCAGATCCCGCAGCCGCTCCAGCAGGTCGGCGACGAACCGCCGCGGATCGTTGCCGCGCTCGATCACGTGGTCGACGACGTCGAAGGCGGCGGCCCCGTCCCCCGAGGCGAAGGCCTCGACGACCGAGTCGAGCAACGACCCGTCGGTGTATCCGAGCAGCGACGTGGCCATGGCGTAGGTCACGCCCTCCTCCGTCGCGCCCGCCAGCAGCTGGTCCATGACGGACATCGAGTCACGCACGGAGCCGGCTCCGGCGCGCACGACCAGCGGGAGGACACCCTCCTCGACCGGGATCTTCTCCTTGCCGCAGACCTCGCCGAGGTACTCCCGCAGCGTGCCGGGCGGCACCAGCCGGAACGGATAGTGGTGCGTACGCGACCGGATCGTGCCGATGACCTTCTCGGGCTCGGTGGTCGCGAAGATGAACTTGAGGTGCTCCGGCGGCTCCTCGACGACCTTCAGCAACGCGTTGAAACCGGCCGACGTGACCATGTGGGCCTCGTCGATGATGTAGATCTTGTACCGGCTGCCCGCGGGCCCGAAGAAGGCCTTCTCCCGCAGCTCACGGGCGTCGTCCACACCACCGTGCGAGGCCGCGTCGATCTCGATGACGTCGATCGACCCCGGTCCGTTCCGTGCCAGGTCCTGGCAGGACTGGCACTCTCCGCACGGCGTCGGCGTGGGCCCCTGCTCGCAGTTCAGACACCGGGCGAGAATCCGCGCACTGGTCGTCTTCCCGCACCCACGCGGCCCGCTGAACAGGTACGCGTGATTGACCCGGTTGTTCCGCAGCGCCTGCTGCAGCGGGTCGGTGACATGCTCCTGCCCGATGACCTCGGCGAACGACTCCGGGCGATAGCGGCGGTACAGCGCGAGAGACGACACGCCTACGAGGTTATAGGCGCCCACTGACAACACGGACCCCCGCCGGAGACCAGGACCGAAGGGGCAGCAGAGCGCGGACCGCCTCCCGGCCGTCGCTCGCCCGCCCCTCGCCATGCCCCGCGGTCGGCCTCAGGCCGTGCGCGGGGCTCTGGGACGCAGAAGACCCCCCACGCACCCGCCAGAGCCAACCTACCCTTGCTGCCTTCCGGCCCTGGGGGAGTTCAGTCAGATAGCGCCGCGTGAGGGGCTGGCCCCAGCCTACCCGATCCCCGGGGCCCGCCGACCCGCCTCCCCACCTCCCCCTCCCGCCCGGATCACCCGGCCTCGAACGAGTTCGCAACCACCCTCCACCGTCATGTAATGTTCCCGGCGGAGGATTCGCCTAGAGGCCTAGGGCGCACGCTTGGAAAGCGTGTTGGGGGCAACCCCTCACGAGTTCGAATCTCGTATCCTCCGCCAGTGCCTCACCGGGCACGATGTCGAAGGGCCCCACCGTTCGCGGTGGGGCCCTTCGACGGTTCTCAGCCCTCGTTGTCCTGGTTTTTGTCCACAGCGGGTGTCTCCGGGGTTCCCCGGATGGCATCGGCGATCTTCCGGGCAGCGTCCTTGAGCATGGCGTCCGGCACGTGGAGGTACCGGGCCCGCATGCTTGCGGACGTTCCCGGCTCCCATCCCATGACCAGAGCTTTACCGAGGGGTCCGGACGCGGCGCTTCTCCACCCTCATTTCGTGCCGTTACGACCCGGAAACACTCGAAGTGCTGGAGAGTCGACGCGTCACTCAGTCATCCCCCGCATCCGTCGATGCCTTATTCACCCATCACGGGTTGGTCTGCGGCGACTCTGGTCTCGGCGGATCCACGCGGACTGTCCATGCTCCCGGGACGATGTCGCGGTCATAGCCCGATCATCCGGACCTTGCTGCCGCACAGCCGGGTCATGTCATCGACATCCGACGTGAGGATGGCGACCGGGCCAGGCTGACGCAAGGCCGCTTCCGCGACGGTGGCGTCGATCGCGTACTTGTGTCCGTGCAGACCGGCGCCCTTGAGCAGTTGGGCCGCCGCCTTGGCCGCCGCCTCCGTGATCGGCTCCACCTTGACCCGGGAGAGCGCCCATTGCAGTCGGGGCAGGTCCACCCTGGCGTGGCTCACCTCCACGATGGTGTTGGCGCTGACGACAAGGTCCGCCCCCATGTCATGGAACACCTGGAACATCGCCAGAACCTTCCGGTCCTGCGCCACCCAGGCCGACAGTCCCTCGCTGTCCAGGACCACGGTCTCCATGTGCCCGCTCACGCGGCGCTCGCGCCGCCGGCGGCCGACGTCGTACCGAAGACGCGCGCCCGCGCCTCGGCCAGCTCTTCCTCGCTGAAGGCCCCGTGCTCGTCCGTGTGGCTGCGCAGGTCGGCCCCCAGGAGCTGGTGCCGGATCTGCCTGGCGACCGCTTCGGCGACGTAGCCGGAGATGTTGTCCGTGATCTTCTTCAGCTCCGCCACCTGCTCGGCGGGGAGTGTCACCGTGATGCGCGTGGTGTCAGCCATAGCCGCAAGCATACTGCGGTATGCGCGGTACGTGCTGTCTGTTCCCGCAGCCGGTCCGGTCAGCGGCAGTCGGCGCGACTGTCCGTTCGAGCAGGGGCTCAGCCGGCCAGTTGTACGACGCGCCGGTTCAGCGGGCCCAGGAGCGGTATGCCTCGATCCACTGCCAGCCCTCGGGGGCGGGTTCCGGCAGCTGCAGGTCCAGAATTCCGATGTCCTGTCGGACCGGCCCCCGGGCGCAGCGTGCGACCATGCGTCCGTCCTCGACCAGATCGACACCGACCACGCTCACCTCGACGCCGAGAACAGTCGTGGTGAAGGGCACAGCAAGGCTCTCCTCGATCATCGTGAAGAAGCCGGTGAGCTGCTCATCCTCGCCGTAGGCGTCGACGGTGGCCTCTTCGATCAACGCCTCCAGCGCGGCTGGGGTCCAGGTGCTCATGACCTCACCGTAGCGCTGCACCGTACGGCTGAGGACCGGTGTGTTCAGCAGCGGCGTTTCCGTCGTGGCGCCGTCGCCGGCAGTCAAGCCAAGGCTCGCGGTTGCCAGTGTGTGACGTTGCCTGGTGGGGTTCGGTAGTGAGGCGGCCCAGGGGAGGGCCCGGCGAGCGACAGGGCGGAAGAGAGTGGCACGAGTCGTCGTACGAGAGCCGAGTACGGGCGCGAGGAGCACACCGCCGCTGGCCCGGCAGGAGACATCCGCCTTCGTGAGGGAGCTGCTCGGCGCCGGCTGGGCGGCGGTGTTCCTGCCCGGTGAGCCCGCCCGCCTTGGGCGCCTCCTGCTGTGGAGGCCGACCGGGGCAGCAGCCGGAGACAGTACGGTGCCCACCGGCCTTGAGACCGAGGCGGTGGAGTTGGTCCTGCCGCACGGCCGCTCGGTCAGGCGGCGCAGGGTCGAGGGTTACGCGTTGCCTGTCGCCGTCGCTGTCTCCGCCCTGGTCAATGCGGAGCCGACGCATCCCTCGGGCGCCGCCTGGCAGGCCGCCACTCGCTTCGCGCTGCGGCTGCTCGCCGACGGCCGCCTCCACCCGGCCCTCACCCCCGCCGGTTACGACACCTGGCAGGTGGGTCCCCTCACCGCCGCCCAGCGCCGGACGCTGGACGCCCTGGCCGCCGCCTTCCCGCCACACGCCCACTGCCTGCCCGAGCCTGGCCCTGCTCCGGTACGGATCGCCGAACCGGCTGCGCTGGTACGCCAGTTCTGCGACGCGGTCGCCGATGATCTGGTCCGTACGCCGGCCGCGCCGCTCGCCATGGGAGCGCTGCCGTACGCCTGGCGCGAGGCCCGCGCCGTGCCCACCTTGCGTGAATGGGCCGAGGAAACCCAGGCGGCGCTCACCGCCGACGTCAGTGTCTCCCTGCGCGTCGACGTACCCGAAGGACGCCGACGGCAGTTCCGGGCCGTCCTGCAACTGCACACCGCGGCGGACCCGGCGCTCGTCATCGAGGCCGCACGACTCTGGAGCGAGCCGACCGAAGTGGAGCGGCTGCTCGGCCCACGCGCCGAGACCGAGACCCTTCTCGCCCTGCGCCGCGGCGCCCGCGCCTGGCCCCCGCTGCGGAGGCTGCTCGACGATGCCGCTCCCGATCAGCTCCGGCTGACCGACGACGAAGCCTTCGATCTCCTTGGGGACGCCACGGACGCGCTGCGCGCGGCCGGTGTCGACGTGCACTGGCCGCGCGACCTGGTCAAGGCGCTCACCGCGACCGCGGAGATCGGGCAGCGCACCGCCCCCGGTTCCGCCGCGGGCGGCCTGCTGGACACCGAGGCCCTCCTCGACTTCCGCTGGCAGGTCTCCCTTGGCGGCGAGCCGCTCACCGAGGCCGAGATGGATGCTCTCGCAGAGTCACGCCGTCCCCTCGTCCGGCTTCGCGACCAGTGGGTGGTCGCCGACCCGAAGCTGGTGGCCCGCGCCAAGCGCCGCCGAATGGAACCGCTCACCCCCATGGAGGCGTTGAGCGCCGCGCTGACCGGCGAGGCCGAGCGAAGCGAGATGGGGGTCCCCCCGGCCGGAGGCTGGGGGAGGGACGGTGACCGGGTCCCCTGTGCGGCGGTCGGTGCGCTCGGCGACCTGGTCGCTCGTATCCGCGACCCCGAGTCCCGCACCCTCGTGCCCCAGCCCGCCGCCCTCAAGGCCACGTTGCGCGAGTACCAGAAGCGGGGCCTGGCCTGGCTGGCCGAGATGTGCGCACTCGGCCTCGGCGGCTGTCTCGCCGACGACATGGGCCTGGGCAAGACCATCACCTTGCTCGCTCTGCACCTGCACCGCCAGAACGACCCCACCACCGCGGGCCCCACCCTTGTCGTCTGCCCGGCCTCCCTGCTCGGCAACTGGCAGCGCGAGGCCGCCAGATTCGCACCGCTCACCCCCGTACGCCGTTACCACGGCGGCGACCGACACCTGGGGGACCTGGCCGGCGACGAGATCGTCCTGGTCACCTACGGGGTGCTGCGCCGCGACCGCGAAGTGCTCGCCGAGACAGCCTGGTCGCTGGTGGCCGCCGACGAGGCCCAGCACGTCAAGAACCCCTACGCCGTCACCGCCCGCGAACTGCGTGCCCTGCCCGCCCGCGCCCGCGTCGCTCTCACCGGCACCCCCGTGGAGAACAACCTCTCCGAGCTGTGGGCCCTGCTCGACTGGACCACCCCCGGGCTCCTCGGCTCACTCACCGCCTTCCGTGACCGGCATGCCCGCGCCATCGAGGCGGGCGAGGATCCCGAGGCAGCCGAGCGCCTGTCCCGTCTCGTACGTCCCTTCCTGTTGCGCCGCAAGAAGTCCGACCCCGGCATCGCGCCCGAACTGCCGCCCAAGACCGAGACCGACCACGTCGTCCCGCTGACGGCCGAGCAGACCAGCCTGTACGAGGCACAGGTCCGCGAGACCATGGCGAAGATCGCGGAGTCGGAGGGCATCGCCCGACGCGGTCTGGTGCTCAAGCTGCTCACCGCGCTGAAGCAGATCTGCAACCACCCCGCCCAGTATTTGAAAGAGCACAGCCTGCGCCGGTCCACTCCCCTGCGGGGCCGCTCCGGCAAGCTCGACCTGCTCGACGAACTTCTCGACACCATCACCGCCGAAGGCGAATCCGTGCTGGTCTTCACGCAGTACAAACAGATGGCGGCTCTGCTGGAGAAGCATCTCGCCGAGCGAGGCGTCCCCACTCTCTTCCTGCACGGTGCCACCCCCGTCACGCGGCGCGAGGAGATGGTGGACCGCTTCCAGCGCGGTGAAGTGCCGGTGTTCCTGCTGTCGTTGAAGGCGGCGGGCACCGGACTCAATCTCACCCGCGCCACTCACGTCGTGCACTACGACCGCTGGTGGAACCCGGCCGTCGAGGACCAGGCCACCGACCGCGCCTACCGCATCGGCCAGGACAAACCCGTCCAGGTACACAAACTCCTGGCGGAGGGAACCGTGGAGGACAAGGTGGCGAAGCTGCTCGAAGCCAAGCGCGCCCTCGCCGACGCCGTCGTCGGCTCCGGCGAGGCAGCCCTGACCGAACTGTCCGACGCCGACCTCGCCGAACTCGTCGCCCTGGGAAGGCGGTCATGAGCCCCGCTGTCCCCGGCCCGCGCCGGGCGCCCACCCGCGGCAGGCGAGCCTTCGCCGCGACCTGGTGGGGCCAGGCATGGGTGGCCGCCCTGGAGGACTCCACCCTGGACGCCGGACGGCTCTCGCGCGGACGCACCTACGCCCGCAAGGGCATGGTCGGCCCGGTCACCGTCGCTCCGGGCAAGGTCAGTGCCGCTGTCCAGGGCAGCCGCCCGCGCCCGTACCGCTCCTCGGTCCACCTGCCCGTCCTCACCGACCCTCAGTGGGACACCCTGCTCGACACGATCGCGGCCCGCGCCGGACATCTCGCAGCACTTCTCGACGACGAGATGCCCGCCGAACTCGTGGACGACGCCCGGCACGCGGGCGTCCCACTGCTCCCCCTGCCCACCGAGCTCGATCCGGAGTGCTCCTGCCCCGACTGGGGATACCCCTGCAAGCACGCCGCCGCGCTCTGCTACGCCATCGCCGCCACCATCGACACCGACCCGTTCGTGCTCTTCGCGCTGCGCGGCCGCGGTCGCGAGGAGGTCTTCGCCCAGCTGCGCGCACTCCGTACGGCAGCACAGGAGACCGCCGCCCCACCGGCACCGGCCGGTATCCCGGCCGCCGCCGCGTACGCCCACTGGGCCGAAGAGCCCCCCGCACTGCCCGAACTCCCGGAACCCGCCGCCCACACCACAGCACTGCCCGTCGCCCCGCCATCCGGCACCGGCCTGGCCGCCGCGGACCTCGAACGCCTCATGGCCGACGTCACCGTGCGCGCCGCCCGGCTCCTCGCGGGCGACACCGCCGACCTGCACCTGACCCAGCACCAGGACGCCGTCCGCATCGCCGCAAACAACCCCGGACCCGAGTGGTTCCACCACCTGATCCAGAACACCGGCACCAAACCCACTGCCTTCGCACGCCTCACCCGCGCCTGGCGCCACGGCGGCCCCACGGGCATCACCGTCGCCGAACAGCCCTACGCCCCCGACCCGACGGTGATGAAGGCCGCCCGCACCGCCCTGGACGCGGCCCTCGCCGAGATGACCGACTCCCCCACACACCTCAGAGCCTGGCGCAATCGACTCACCCTCACCCACCACGGCATCCAGCTGCGTCTGGGCCCCGACGCCCGCTGGTACCCCTACCTCCAGGACGACGACGGCGAATGGTGGCCCGCGGCACCAGCCGACACTGACCCGGTCATCGCGCTCACCTCGGCCTGGTCGCAGAACGGGGAGTAAGGAGGCGGCCCCCCGCTGACCAGGAACCACGAGCAGAAGCTGGACACACTCGGTCGGGGGTTGCCTTGCGGGCCGCCGACCCGTCGGCCTGCGGGGCGTCCCGCCCATGCGCAGAGCGAGTACGTCACGTCACCCTCACGACGCGAGCCGGGTCTCGGTTCCCGTCTCGGTTCGTGCTCGGGAGCGCCCGCTGGGCACGGCGCGCGGGGCCTGGACGCCACATCAGACGTCACCCCAGGGCGCCGGCGCGGCGGTCGGCTGGGCGGTCGGCTGGGCGGTGCGCAGTCGGGGCGGGGCCGTTCAGGGGCCGGGTGGCCAGTCGGTGGCGTCTCCGGGGGATGGGGGGCGGGCCGTGCTGAGGCGGCGGTAGGCGGCGCGGGCCTGGAGGAGGCGGGCGAGGGCGGTGCCGGTGAGGGCGGCGGTGAGGAGGCAGACGAGCCAGAAGGTGTCGCGGGGGTTGGTCCAGGTGAGGACGCCTGCGGGCGGGATCGCGAAGCCGTTGAGGAAGAGCCAGCACAGGGCTGCCGTGCCCGGGGCCGCGGTGAAGCGGGCGTACCCGCCGAGGAGTGCGGAGAGCAGGGACAGCGCGGCCAGGGCCGGACCGGGGCGGTCCGTGCCGACCAGCGCGTTGTGGAGGGCCACCAACGCCATCGCGCCCCCGAAGGCCGTGGCCCACACCAACGGGGTGGCCACCGGCTGGGGGACGGGGCGGGGGCCGCTCCCCAGAGACACCCACTGGATCACGGGCACGCTCCGGGGGTCTTGGGGGCCCGCGGTCCGGGGGATGTGGGGCCTGCGCAGGTCGAGGGTCGTTCGGGGGCGGAGGAGCGTCGGAGAGGTGAGGGGCGTCGGAGAGGTGAGGGGCGTCGGAGAGGTGAGGGGCGTCGGAGAGGTGAGGGGTGTCCGCGAGGCGAGGATCGTCTGGGGAGCGAGAGTCCTTTGGGGACCGAGCTTCCTTCGGAGGGCGAGGACCCTTCAGGGACCGAGGATCCTTCGAGGGCCGAGCGTCGGCCGAGGACCGAGCATCGTCCGAGGACCGAGCGTCGGCCGAGGACCGAGCGTCGGCCGAGGACCGAGCATCGTCCGAGGACCGAGCGTCGGCCGAGGACCGAGCGTCGGCCGAGGACCGAGCATCGTCCGAGGACCGAGCGTCGGCCGAGGACCGAGCGTCGGCCGAGGACCGAGCATCGTCCAGGGCTCGCCGGGCCTTCCGCTCCCGGGGGAATCGGTATCCCCTCGGTGTGGGGCTTGAGGTCATCCGCGCCATGGCTTGTGAGGGCGACCGCTCCGCGGCTCGCGGAGGCACCCGCCCAACGGGCCGTCGGAGCGCCCGCGTCGCGGCGGGCCGTGGGAGCGCCCGCGCGGGAGTTCGTCGGGACGTTCGCTTCGCGGAGCGTCGGGGCGGCCGGTTCGTTGGAGGTCGGGGTGTCCGTGCCTCGGGCCGTCAGGGGGTTCGCCGGGTGGCGGGCCGTCAGGGGGTTCGCCGGGTGGGTTGTGGGGGCACCCATGGGGATCATGGTGGTGGTTCCTTTCGGTCATCCCGCGGTGCCGGGGCGGGGTGGGGCCGGTCCGGGTCGAGTTGAAGGGGGATTGTTCCACCGGGGCGCAGACCCGGCGGCCTGCGGCCGGATTTCGGGGTCTCGTTAGGGTGGCACCGACGGTTGTCCGATGACATATCCGAATCAGACAGGGGGCCAGCCGTGGGTGCTCCGCGCCTCAGCAGTACGCCGTTGCCCGGCATCGGGGTCCGCTACGACCTCACGACGAGGGAGCAGCGGCGGATTTCGGTGGTCGCCCATCGGGACGGCGCACGGACGTTGAGCGCGTACCGGCAGGACGACCCGGACGCGTGCGCGCTGTCGGTGCGGCTGACGTCGGGAGAGGCGACCGCCCTCGTCGACGCGCTGGCGCCGGACCACCACAGCCCGACCCTTTTGTCCACCACGGAGTTGGGGCTGGTCGCCGAGCGGATCGAGCTGGCGTCGACGTCGCACTGGAACGGGCGGGTACTGGGCGACACCCGGATGCGGACCGAGACGGGCGCGTCCATCGTGGCCGTCCTGCGGCGGGCCGAGGCGATTCCGTCGCCGACTCCGGACTTCCGGCTGGCCGGCGGTGACACGCTCATCGTGATCGGCACCCGGGAGGGTGTGGAGGCGGCCGCCGCGACTCTCGGGCGGGAGTGAGCGGTTCATGTACGTCTCCGCTCAGTCCGTCGGACAGTCGGCCGGGGAGTCTGTCGTGCGGTTCGCCGGGGAGTCCGTGGTGGGCTCCGCCGGGGAGTCCGTGATGCGGTCCGCCGGGGAGTTCCTCGCCGAGTCGTCCGCCACTCACTCCTCCGCCGTCTTTCTGGTCGAGTTCGGCGCGATCATCCTCGGGCTGGGGCTGCTGGGGCGGTTCGCCGGACGCTTCCGGTTGTCGCCCATACCGCTGTATCTGCTGGCCGGGCTGGCCTTCGGGGAGGGCGGGCTGCTGCCGCTGGGGACGAGTGAGGAGTTCGTGGCGATCGGCGCCGAGATCGGCGTGATCCTGCTGCTGCTCATGCTCGGGCTGGAGTACACGGCGAGTGATCTCGTCTCCAACCTCAAGACCCAGTACCCGGCCGGACTCGTCGACGCCGCCCTCAACGCCCTGCCCGGTGCCGCCATGGCGCTGCTGCTCGGCTGGGGTCCCGTCGCCGCCGTCGTGCTCGCCGGCGTCACCTGGATCTCGTCGTCCGGCGTCATCGCCAAGGTGCTCGGCGATCTCGGGCGGCTGGGCAACCGGGAGACGCCCGTCGTGCTCAGCATCCTGGTCCTCGAAGACCTCTCCATGGCCGTCTATCTGCCGATCGTCACCGCGCTGTTGGCCGGGGTCGGTCTGGCGGCGGGCAGTGCGACGCTGGCCGTCGCGCTCGGTACGGCCGGGGTCGTCCTGCTGGTGGCGGTGCGGTACGGGCGGCACATATCCCGGTTCGTCTCCAGCGACGATCCCGAGAAGCTGCTGCTCGTCGTGCTGGGGGTGACGCTCGTCGTCGCCGGGCTCGCGCAGCAGTTGCAGGTGTCGGCGGCCGTGGGTGCGTTCCTGGTGGGCATCGCGCTGTCGGGTGAGGTCGCCGAGGGCGCGCACAGTCTGCTGGCGCCGTTGCGGGACCTGTTCGCCGCCGTGTTCTTCGTCTTCTTCGGGCTGCACACCGATCCCGCCAGCATTCCGCCCGTGCTCCTGCCCGCGCTCGTCCTGGCCGTCGTCACCGCCCTGACGAAGATCGCCACCGGGTACTGGGCCGCGCGCCGGGCCGGGATCTCCGCCAAGGGGCGCTGGCGCGCGGGCGGGACGCTGGTCGCCCGCGGCGAGTTCTCCATCGTCATCGCCGGCCTCGCCGTCACCGCCGGCATCGAACCGTCCCTCGGGCCGCTGGCCACGGCGTACGTCCTCATCCTGGTGATCGCCGGGCCGCTGACCGCGCGGTGGACCGAGCCGGTGGCGATGTGGGTGACGGGCCGACGGCTACGCGGGCACGCGGCAGCCGGCCCGGGAGAGGGCGGCACGCCGCCGACGGCTTCGGCGGCTTCAGCGGGAGCGGCGGGAGCGCACGAGGCGCTGGACGGGCAGGGTGCCGCCGACCGGACCTGAGGGACACAGTCGGGCGGCGTGAGGGGCGCGGCCGACCAGGCATGAGGGCCGTGGTCGGGCAGGCATGAGGGCCGTGGTCGGGCAGGCATGAAGGGGCGTGGTCGGGCAGGCATGAAGGGGCGTGGTCGGGCGGGGCAGCGCGCGCGAGCAGGGCGGTAGGTCCGGGCAGGTTCGTACGTCCGAGTCACCGCGACGGCCACGGCGGCGGAGGCGGAGGCGGGCTCGGTCGGCGTTTCCGGTGCTCACTGAGCCGTACCGGCCAACAGCCAGCGCCGTACGGGGACTTCGAGCAGTACGCGGGTCTCGCCCGGCCGGTGGGGTGCGGTGACGTCCCAGCCGTACTTCGCGGCGAAGGCCTCCGTGACGTCCGCGAGGTCCGCGAGGTCCGCCGGGAACGGGCCGCGCCGCACCACCGCCGTACCCTCCGCCACGACCGGGGACCCGCCGTCCTCCAGAGCCAAGGACACCCGCGCGAACCTCTCGATGTTCCGGACCTTGACCGACCCCCCGTCCGCGCCGATCCACCAGCTGCCCCGCAGGAACACGAACCACACCGGCGTCACATGCGGTGCCCCGTCCGGCCGCACGGTGCAGAGCCAGACGTTCTTCTCCGCGGTCAGCCGATCGCGTACGGCGGCGTCGGGCGGGACGGCACCGGGCCGGGCGGCGGCCGATGTGCCGTCGACCGGGGAAACCGGGGAGCCGTGCACGAGGGAGCCGTGCACCGGGGTGCCGTCGACCGGGTCGGCCGCATCACCCATGCGCGCCCCATCCCTCAACCTCGCCCTCGCCCTCGCCCTCGCCCTCGCCTAGACCCCACCCTCGCCCCCGCCCTCGACCCCGCCCTCGTCGAAGCTGGCGAAGTACGCGGCGGCCATGTCCTCGTCGGCGTGGCCCTGGGCGGCGGCGCGGGTGAGGCGGTCGGCGCCGGCGGCGGCCACGTCGAGGCGTACGCCGTGCCGCTGTCCGGCCTCGACGATCAGGCGGGCGTCCTTGGCGGCGGTGGAGACGGCGAAGGAGGCCGGGGAGAGGCGGCCGTCGAGGATGAGCGCGGACTTGGCGCGCAGATAGCCCATGTCGAGCGGGCCACCCTCGATGATCTCGAAGAAGGACTGCGGGTCGACGCCGAGGGCCTGGGAGAGGGCCAGGACCTCCCCGGCCGCGTTGGTGGCGGCGAGCACCCAGCTGTTGGCCACCAGCTTGAGCCGGGTCGCGGTGCCCGCCGCGCCGTCCTCGCCGGTCCAGACGGTCCGGGCGCCGACGGCGTCGAAGACGGGGGTGACCGTCTCCCGCCCCGCGACCGGCCCCGCGGCCAGCACCGTCAGCTGTCCCGCCTCCGCCGGCTGCCGCGTGCCGAGGACCGGGGCGTCGTAGAAGACCAGTCCGTGTTCGCCGGCCAGCGCGGCCAGTTCGGCGACGGTCTCGAGACCGGTCGTGGTGGACTGGACCCATGCCGTGCCCGGGCTCAGCGCGGGCGCCGCCTCGCGCATCACGTCCCGGGCGGCGGCCCCGTCGTACAGCACCGTGAGCACCACATCGGCGCCCCGCACGGCCTCGGCCGGGCTCTCGGCGATCTGCGCACCGTCGGCGGCGAGCGGCTCGGCCTTCTCCCGGGTGCGGTTCCACACCCGTACGGCGTGACCGGAACGGACGAGGTTGCGGGCCATCGCGGCCCCCATGATGCCGGTACCCAGGACACTTACGGTGAGCTTGTCGGTCATGACGTCAACTTCCTGCCGCGTACAGTGCGTTGGCAGTTTCGCAGCCCGGTGCGGGCTCGGGGGTGCTACGACACCGGGCGGCGCGCCCGCTCGAACCCGCTCGGATTCGCTCGGGTTCGCTCGGGTTCGCTCGGGTTCGCTCGGGTTCGCTCGGGTTCGCTTGCCGCGTGGGGGTCGGTGGCGGGCGGTCGTTCAGGACACTTTCCCGGTCGGACCGCATGCACGGACGGCACCGTGGGAAGACCGGGCCACGAAAGCCGGACCGCAACCGTCAAGGCACACAGCACCCGGCATCCAGCCCCAGCCCAGCCCCAGCACCCAGCACCCAGCACCCAGCACGACAAGCGATACAAGCGATACAAGCGACCGGCGTCGAAGGGCGAGCGATGAGCATCGACACGAACACGTCCCCGTCCTCGGAGGGACCCACGGGCGGCCTCGACGTGCGGCCGGCCTCCGGGCACATCGGCGCCGACATCCACGGCGTGGACCTCGCCGCCCCGCTCGACGACAGGACCGTCGCCGGTATCCGCGCGGCGCTGCTCCGCTGGAAGGTCGTGTTCTTCCGGGAGCAGAAGCTGGACCACGCCGGTCAGATCGCGTTCGCGCGCCGCTTCGGCGAACCGATCCGGCTGCGTTCGCGGGGTTCGGTCTCACCCGCCGGACACCCCGAGATCGAGACGACGGCCGACCGCCAGGAGCTGGGCCGCAAGCACGGCATGGACCAGGCCGAATGGCTGGAGCGCCGCCGCCACTCCACCCTCCGCGGCTGGCACGCCGACCACACCGCGCGCATCGACCCGCCCGCCCTGACGCTGCTCCGCGCCGAACGCGTGCCCCCGTACGGCGGCGACACCACCTGGGCCAACCTCGCCAGCGCCTACGCGGGCCTGTCCGAGCCGGTGCGCCGGTTCGCCGACGGACTGCGCGCCGAGCACCGCCTCGGCGTCGGCTACCTCGCCCGCTCCGGCCCCGACCCCTACCTCCGTCACCTCCAGGACCACCAGGTCGCGTCCGTCCACCCGGTCGTCCGCGTCCACCCCGAGACCGGCGAACGGATCCTGTACGTCAACCCGTACTACGTCGAGAACATCGTCGACGTCACCCGGGCCGAGAGCCGGCTGCTCCTGGAGATGTTCGTCGAGCAGATCACCCGTCCCGAGTACACGGTCCGTTTGCGGTGGGAGCCGGGTTCGGTGGCCCTCTGGGACAACCGCGCCACCGTCCACCTCGCCCCCAACGACACCGCCCATCTGGACTTCCCGCGCATCATGCACCGTGTCATGGTCGCCGGGGACCCGCCCGTCGGCGTCGACGGCACCCCGTCGAAGTCGCTCTGCGGCACGCCGCTGCACGACCGGAGCGAGTAGCCCCCGGCGAACGGGTGGTCAGGTCGCCGAGCCCGGGTAAGTGCCGAGCCCGGGTAAGTGCCGAGCCCGGGTAAGTGCCGAGCCCGGGTAAGTGCCGAGCCCGGGTAAGTGCCGAGCCCGGGTAACCGGCATCGCATGGGTGACGTACTCGCCGGAACCTGCTCCTGGACGGACCGCGCGCTGCTGGCCAGCGGCCGGTATACACGCGGCCACCGCGACCCCGGGCCCCGACTCCGTTACGCCTACTCCGAGTCCGAACTCACCGCGTGGGCGCCCCGGCTGCGGGCAGCTGCCAAACAGGTCGACGAGTTGCACGTCCTCTTCCACAACTGCTGCGCCGACGCCGCCGTACGCGCTGCGGAGACGATGCGGCGGATCCTGGCCGGGCGGTGAGCCCCGCCGGCCGAGCCGATCCGCCGCCCCGCTGCCCCGCTGCCCCGCTGCCCCAACGCTCCGGGCCCGGCCCGCCCCCGTCGGCGCCCGATGACCCGGCCCCCGGCCCGCTTCCCGCTTCCGCCTCCACTCGGCGGACCGGCTAGCTCACCCGTACCGACTTCTCCACCGTGACCTGGTCGATCTCCGTCGTACGGACCGTGAGTCTCATCGTCCACTTGCCCGGCAGAGGGAGTTGCAGGGTGTCGGTGGCCCAGTAGCCGCCGCGGTTGGTGAGCTTCGCGTCGATCGGGCCGATCTTCTGGGACTTGAGAGTGAAGGTGAGACGCAGTTCGGGAACGGTCGCGATGCCGTCGTCCGGGCCGAAGACCACGGCCTGCACGGAGTTCTTGCCCACGCGCCCCGGACCGAGGTCGATCTGGACCTTGCCGTGACCGTTCGGGGTGCCGACGTCGAACGGAACCGTCGACGAGGAGGCCGTGACCTCACCGGCCGCCCCGCCCGCCCCCTCCTTGGCGATCTCCGCCGCCGCCCGGCCCGGCAGGGTCCCCGTCAGCACGGTGGTGATCACCAGCACGACGACCGCGACGGTGAACTCCGCCAGCACGGAACGCCGAAGGCCCTGGCGCCGCAGATCTGCCGTATCCGCGGTATCCGCGGTATCCGCGATGTCTGCGGGCGAGCTCTCGGCCTGTGCGGCCGACGCGTCCTCGCCGCCACCCTGGTCGCCGTCCCGCGCACCTCGCGCGTCACCGGAGTGACGGTCGTCGGCGTCGGCCGCGTCCCGGGAGGGCCGGTCGGCGACATGGGTCGCAGCGTCGGTGTCGACACCCCCCACCCGCTCGGTCACCCGCGCCGCCACCGCCACGGCCGCGACGGCCGCGCGTTCGGTGCCCCCGGCCCGCTCGGCGGTCCTCACCGGCTCGACGACCGTCGTCGACGCGGCGGCCTCGGCCGAGCCGGTGCCCTCGGTCGCCCCAGTGGCTCCGGACACCTCACCGGCACCGGCACCGGCACCGGCCTCCCCCGGAACCGCCCCCAACCGCCCCGTCCAACGCCGTGAGAACGCCGCCGCCACCAGCAGGAGCAGCACCGCGACCAGCTTCGCGACGAGGACCTCTCCGTACGCCGTGGAGGTGAAGGCGGACCAGGAGCCGAGGCCGCGCCAGGACTGGTAGACGCCGGTGACGGCGAGGACGACCACCGAGACGAAGGCGAGCCGGGAGAAACGGTCGACCACGGCCGCCGACAAGGTCCGCGGCGCCCGGTACAACACGGTGAGCAGCGCGGTCAGCCCGCCCAGCCAGACGGCCATGGCCAGCAGATGCAGCACGGAGGAGGTCATCGCGACCGGCACCTGGATACCGGCGGAGGCGTGCTCGGCCACCGCCCAGGTCCCGGCAAGCCCGACGGAGACCAGCGCACCGCAGACAAGCGCGCTCTTCCCCCACTCCTGCCGCTCTCCCTGCGCTCCCTGCTCTCCGTGCTTGCCGTGGTTCCCCTGCCGCCGTACGCGTACGAGGAGGAAGGCGGCCACCGCGAGCAGCGCCAGCCGGGCCAGCAGGGCGAGTCCCGGCCGGCTCACCATCGTGTCGCGCAGGACGGAGAGGTCGAGTGCGGCCCCGACGCCACTGCCCCGCTCGTACGGTCCGCGGAGCAGCAGCAGTACCGCCGAGGCCAGCAGCAGGGCGAGCCAGCCCGCCAGCAGTAGCTTGCGCAGCACCTCGCTCGGGCCCCCGAGCACGACCGCCAGGAAGAAGGTCACACCGATGAGCAGGGCGAGGGCGCCGTAGGCGAAGTAGCGGGTGATGTCGTAGAGGGAGGACGTGAGCGGGTCCTCGGCGAGGTCGGCGGGGAGGACCGCGGAGGTCGCGGAGGGCTCGCCGATCGAGAAGAGCAGGGCACCCGAGATGGGGTGGCTGTCGGCCGAGACCACCCGCCAGGCGATCGTGTAGGTGCCGTCGTCGAGGCCGGTGGGGAGGGTGACGCGAGCCGTGTCGGCACGGCCGCCCGCGCGCCCCGGCCTGCCCGTGTCGACGGCCCGGTTCTCCGGGTCGACGACGCGGATGGAGTCCTCCAGGAGGCTTACCGACTCGGTGAAGCGGAGGGTGACCTCCCGGGGAGCGGCGTCGAGGACGCTGCCGTCGACGGGATCGCTTCCCTTGAGAGCGGCGTGCGCGGACGCGGTACCCGCCCCGCCGAGGAGGAACAGGACCAGCACGGCGCCCAGCAGCACCAGGCGCTGAACTCCTCGGCCCCGGCCACCGGCCCGGCCTCCGGTCCGGCCGACGGTCCGGCCGACGTGTCCACGCGTGGCCCCGCCGGATCCGCCGGGTCCGCCGGGTCCGCCGATCCCGCCATGTCGCCTCGCGCCTCTGTCTCCGCCACTGTTCCCGACCCGGCCCCGAGCCTCGTCCCGGTTCCGCTCCCGGACCCCGGCCCTGTCCCGGGCCTTGTTCCTGGCCCGGTCCTCGACTGGGTCGCTGTACCTGCCTCGGTCCACGTAGTGCTCCGGATCCACGGTCGCCGGCTCTCGAACTCCTCGAACAGGTACGCACGGCACGAACGTCGCGTTCAACACACGCCGCACGGGGCCACCCCGCACCGGGCCACCCGCCTCCGTGCAAGCACCCGCACCGCCTCCCCGGGCCTACGCCCGCCCCAGCTCCCCTATCGCGGCGGCCCGGTCCGGGTACAGCCGCGCCAGCTCCGCGGCGTCCCCGTGCTCGTACCCCTCGTAGGTGAACCCCGGTGCCATCGTGCACCCGAACAACGTCCAGCCCCCGCCACCACCGCCCAGGACCCGCGCCCCCATCCAGGTCCCCGCGGGCACGACGTACTGCACGTGCTGTCCGTCGAGCACGTCCGGCCCGAGGACGACGTCCCGCGAGGACCCGTCCGGGGCGAGGAGCAGCATCCCGAGCGGATCGCCGAGGTGGAAGTGCCAGATCTCGTCGCCGGGCAGCCGGTGCAGCGCGGAGTAGTCGCCCGGCTCGCTGGTGAGCAGGGCGACGATCGCGGTCCCCTCCGGGCGCCCGTCGCCCCGCTCGGGCCCCGCCCACGTCTGACGGAAACGGCCCCCTTCGCGCGGGATGGGCTCCAACTCGTAGTGCGCTATGAGGTCTTCGGGAGTCATCCGCCCGAGGCTACGCCCACCACCCGAACTACTGAGCGAGCATGGTCTCCCTCCGCAGGAACGCCAACCGGGCCCGCTTCTCGGGCAGATACACCTCCGGCAGGTCGATCTCCGGCAGTACGACGACCTGCCCGCACTCGAACCCCTGCCGCCTGAACCGCGCGATCGCCCGCTCGTTCCGCTCGTCCGGATCGACGACGACCCGCCGCCGGTCCAGCCCCACCAGCACGTACGACGTGAAGGCCGTCAGCACCGAGGACGACCACCCCGGCCGGCCTCCGGCGTCCCCGGCGGGCGCCAGCAGCACGTGGACGCCGATGTCGCCGGGCTCGA
This sequence comes from Streptomyces sp. NBC_00104, assembly GCF_045160825.1. Classification (NCBI taxonomy): domain Bacteria; kingdom Bacillati; phylum Actinomycetota; class Actinomycetes; order Kitasatosporales; family Streptomycetaceae; genus Streptomyces; species Streptomyces sp. NBC_00104. Next base: position 5,516,454 of record NZ_CP108215.1, read on the forward strand.
CCTCGTAACACTCGCCGACCCGGTCGGCCTCCGGCTCGTACGTCTGCAACAGCCCGACGGGCTCGTCCTCGTGCACGGCGAGGTAGGCGTGGTGCGTGTCGAAGGCCTCCAGGCCCTCGTAGATCTCCCGCACCTGCTCCTGCGTGAGCCCGTTCATCCCCCAGAACTCGGCCCTCGGCTCACTCACCCAGCCATGGATCACCTCGGCGTCCGCCTTCGCGTCCAACGGCAGGATCCGCACGACCCCGAACCCATCGGCCACCTGCTCATGCACGGCCACCCGGCCGCTGTACGACCCATGCGGCTCATGCGGCTCATGCGGCTCATGCGGCTCATGCGGCTCAACGGTCATGGAGCTGCTCCTCGTTGCTGTTGTGGTTGTTGTTGTGGTCGCTGTTCTGGTCGCTGTTGCTGTTGCAGTTGCTCTCGTCGTCCTTGGTGAGGCGGTTCCAGTCGGTGACGACCGGGACGAGGTCTCCCCGCAGCCAGAGGGGGAGTTGATCGCGGTGGTGGGCAGATCCCTCTACGCCGGACGCTCCGAACGGCACCACCCAGAGGCTGTCCTCGCGTCGGGCCAGGTCCCAGACGTACCGGGCGGCGGGCCCGCGAGCGCTGAGGTCGGTGATGCCGGGGACAGCGGAGGTGCAGAGCACGCAGTCGTGGTCACCGGCCAGCCCCGGCTCGTCCCGGGACGCGTTCGGGTCGTCGTCCGGAAGCGCCCGCCACGGCACGAGCCGGTGGCTCTCGCCCCAGCGCCCGGTCCCGGAGTCGATGCCTGCGACCTCCTCCAGCGCCTCCCGCACGAGTGCGGCCCGGTCGATCCCGTACAACTCCTCGGCCCTGAGCAGATGTTCGAGCGCGAACCCGATCCGTACGGTGAGCGACAGCCACGGCCGGAACACCTCGGGGTACGTCGGCGGCACCGCCAGCGCCGCGAAGGCGGGCTCCGCCGCGAGCCGCCGCACGACCGCCCCACGCAACGCCGCGTACGCCGCCGCGTCGGCGCTGTCGGCCTCCATCCGCCGATCCCAGCGCAGGAGCCGGTCCCGGAGCTCGACCGCGGCCGGGCTGAGAGCCGCAGGTCCTTCCGGGGCGCGCGCCGGGACACCGACCGGGCGCGCCCCGGTGGAGCGATGCGCCGGGGCTTCGACCGGGTGATCCGTCGAATCATCGGCCGAACGGGCCACCGGGACTTCGACCGGACAATCCACCGGGTCATCGGCCGGGCGATCCGCCGGAGCTTCGGCCTGACGGCCCGCCGGGGCATCGGCCGAGAGGTCCACCGGACTCGCCGGGTCATCGGACGAGAGGTCCACCGGTTCCGCCAGGTCATCGGCCGGGACGTCCGCCGGTTCCGCCAGGTCATCGGCCGGGACGTCCGCCGGTTCCGCCAGGTCATCGGCCGGAAGGTCCGCCGGGTGATCCACCAGGGCGCCGAAGGAAGGTTCCGCAGGGCCCACCGGGTCAGCGGGCGGGGCTTCTGTGAGGGTGGCCAAGTGGTCCAACAAAGGTCCGGCGGAGGCCAGATGGGTGTCCATGTGGATCGCGGGCATGTCCTGCGCGGACCACACCCGCTTCTCGTTCAGCATCGCGCGGATGCGTTCGGCACGGTGCGGCGGGGCGAACTCCACGCCCAACGGGGTCGCCGGACCACGCTGGTTGGCCATCACCGCGACGCCGTCCTCGAACGCGCCGTACGGCGTCTCGTGCCACCCCTCCCACTCGTGTCCCGGCTCCCAGGCCGCCACGACCCGTGTCCGGTTGTCCCGGCTCCGTACCGGAACCCGCCCCGCCACCCGGTGCAGCACGCCACCCCGCGTGTCCGCCGCCTGCACGACGTTCACCGGCTCGGCCCACTGATCGAACGCCCGGTCCACATCGGCGACTTCCCGGGCCCGGAGGAGGGGAAGGAGCGCGCCGATCCCGAGGTCCTCGGTGACGCGGGGCGGATAGCGAAGGCTGAGGGGACCGACTGGGCCGGAATCGCCGCGGTCACGGTCATTGGCGTTGGCGTTGGCGTGGGAGCGGGAGTGGGAGTGGTCGTCGTCCCGGTCATCACCGTCGGAATCGGCATGCTCGCCGGTGTCCAGGCCGCCGATGACGACCGGCCCCCGCGCGGTCTCGATCACCTCCACCTCCACGGGCTCCCCACCCGCGACCTCGATGACCTCCACATGCCGATGCGCGACCCGCCACACCCCGTCCGGATCGAGCGCCTCGACGACGCCCTCGCCCCCGTACTTGTCCCCGTTCCCGTTCCCGTTCCCGTTCCCGTTCCCGTCCCCGTCGCCCTCTCCCTCGCCTGTCCGGCGGAGCCGCAGCCGCTCCCGGTACAGGTCCTGGTAGTCGGCCATGGCGTTGGTGATGGCCCAGGCCACGTCGCCGGTGTGACCGAAGTGGGCGATGCCGGGCAGGCCCGGGACGGCGAGGCCGACGACGTCGAACTCCGGGCAGGAGAGGCGGATCTGCTGGTAGACGCCGGGCTCCTCGATGAACCGGTGCGGATCACCGGCGATGACGGCCCGGCCGGTGGTCGTACGGGTCCCGTCGACCAGCCACCCGTTGCTGCCCGAGGTGGCGGGCCCGTCGGTGGCGAAGAGCCCGACCGCGTCGGCGCCGAGATGCCGTACGGCCTCCTCACGCCAGAGCTTGGCGGGGAACCCGGCGAACAGGATGTGCGTGGCGAGCCAGACGCCGAGCGGATGCCAGACCTCCCAACGCCCGGGCACGAGCCCGGCGCGCTCGAACTCGGGCGCGCGCCGGCCGCCCTCGGCCAGCCCGTCGTTCACACCCTCTACGTACGCCCCGACCCAGTCGGCGGTCTCCGGGTCCGTTCTCTCCAGCCGGGCGAAGCATCTTCGGGCCGTGTCCTCCAGGCGGGCCCGTCTCGCGAACCGGTCCCAGCCGAGGGAGCCGGCACCGAGGAACGCGGCCGAGGTGCCCTGCACGCGGTGGCGCTCGACCTCCAGCTGCCAGGCACGGTCGAGGGCGGTGACCCGGCCCTGGGCACGGGCGAGCGTGCGGACGTCGGCGGCGCGAAGGTGCGGAATACCCCAGGCGTCGCGATACGTCCCGTATGCCCCGTGGCTCAAACCGTTCCCCTGAGCATGCCCCTGAGCACCGCCGATTTCCCGCATCTCTCTATCCCACCTGTGATTTAGGTTAGCCTCACCTAAGCGGTCTGTGATCAAAGCGTACGCGAAGGGTGCAGAAGCCATGGGGCAGGGGCACGGTTGGGAGGGAGCGGTCCTCAAACTGCTCCGCGGGAAGGACTTCGTCTTCACGGTGACCGGTGCGGAACAAGTCACCGAGCACTACCGCCGGATCCACCTCACGGACGGCGGCATGCTCGCGGTGACCGGAGTCCACCCGACGATGTGGGTACGCCTCTGGTTCGAGGCGGCAGGCAAGCCGCACCAACGGGCGTACACCCTGGTCGACCCCGACCCGGCGGCCGGCACCTGCAGCCTGGAGTTCGCCCTCCACGACGGCCACGCCAGCGACTGGGCCCGCGCCGCACAGCCCGGCGACACCATCGAGGCCACGGTCCACGGCACCGCCTTCACCGACCCCGACCCGGCGCCTTCCCACATCCTCGCCATCGGCGACCCGGCCTCCCTCCCCGCCATCAACTCCCTCCTCAGAGCCCTCCCGTCGACCCCGGCGACGATCCGGTTCGAGACGTCGACGAAGACGAAGACGGAGACGGAGACGGAGACGGAGACGGACGCAGCCTCGGAGACAGATACGGAGGTAACGGCTGCGGCCGTGACGGGGGCGGCCGTGACGGGGGCGAGGACCAAGCCGCTCACGGAAGCCGAGCACACAACCGAAGCCGAAGCCGAAGCCGAAGCCGAAGCCGGAGCCGAAGCTCAAGTCCGAGCCTTGCTCCAAGCCCCGGTGGCAGAGGGTCTCCCCCTCCGTATCGACCCCGCCCGCCACGACTTCCGCCCGATCCCCCGACAGGACGCCGGCGCCCGCCTCCTCACCCAGGTGCAGACCGACGCCCCCGACCTCCTCGAAAACACCCCCGACCCCTACGTCTGGATCGCCTGCGACACGGCGACGACCCGATCCCTGACTGCGTACTTCCGCAAGGAACTGGGCCTCCCGAAGCAACGGATGCACGCCCTGGGGTACTGGCGGCCGTAACCACACCCCACAGCCCCCGGCACCGGCACCGGCCCCGGCCCGGCCCGGCCCCGCAGGACTACCGCCCGCAGGACTACGGCCCGCACCCCCGCCTCCAAGCACACGCCGGGGCCGAAGCCGGGCAAGAGCCGAGGCCGGGCTGCGGTGGGTCGCCCGGCAGGCGATCATCGGGGCATGGACGTCACCCTTCACCTCGCCCAGGACCCCGAGGCGGACGAGTTCCTCGGCCGCAGTCCGCTCGCCGCGCTGGTCGGCATGCTGCTGGACCAGCAAGTGCCGATGGAGTGGGCGTTCAAGGGCCCCTGGACCATCGCCCAACGGCTCGGCGCGGACGACCTGGACGCCCACGAGATCGCGGCGGCGGACCCGGAGTCCTTCGCCGCACTGCTGTCCACCAAACCGGCGGTACACCGCTACCCCGGCTCCATGGCGAAGCGGATCCAACAGCTGTGCCAGTACCTGGTCGACCACTACGACGGCGACGCGAGCACGGTCTGGCAGGACGCGACGACCGGCAAGGAACTCCTCTCCCGCCTTGAGTCCCTCCCCGGCTTCGGCCACCAGAAGGCCCAGATCTTCCTGGCCCTCCTCGGTAAACAACTCGGCGTCCACCCCACCGGCTGGCGCGAAGCCGCCGGCTCCTACGGCGACCCCGGCTCCTTCCGCTCCGTGGCCGACATCAAGGGCCCCGACTCCCTGGCCAAGGTCCGCTCCCACAAACAGGAAATGAAGGCAGCAGCCAAAGCGGCGAAGGCATCCGGCACCTGACCACCACCCGCCCTGCCCCGCACCCAGCACCCACCACCTCCCCCGGGCGGCAGCCCGCACAAGCCCCGGGGTCGAGGGGCAACGCCCCTGGTAAGGGGCGTCAACAGGGGCGCCGGGAACGAGAGTCGCCGCGGCCCCAGACCCACAGCCCCCGGCTGATCCACGGCCCAGTCAGGGGAGAACCACCGGTAGCTTCCGGGAGGCCTCCCGGCGACAGCGACTTCGCGGCGCCCCTCCGGAGAGGCCCGGGAAAAGCCCGGAAAAGTCCGGGAGAAGTCCCGAGGAAGCCCCAAGGAAGCCCCGAGAAAGCCCCGGCGAAGCCGGACCGAGATCCGGGAGAATCCCCGCCCACGCCGCGCGGTGAACTCTCCGCGCCCCCGAAAGAACCCCGCCGAGCGTTCACGACCACCACCGAACCCCCACAGAATCACCGTTTTGCCCCGCTTCGCGACGCCTTTCCGGGCTCGCACTCCGTCGCCATGGCTGCGCCCGGAACGTCTCGACCGGTAGGCTTTCCGTGTGATCTTCAAGCGCATCGGAAACGGCCGGCCGTACCCCGACCACGGCCGGGAAAGCACCCGGCAGTGGGCGGACGTCGCACCGCGCCCGGTCCGCCTCGATCAGCTCGTGACGACCAAGGGGCAGCTGGACCTGGAGACCCTCCTCGCCGAGGACTCCACCTTCTACGGCGACCTCTTCGCGCACGTGGTGAAGTGGCAGGGCGATCTGTACCTGGAGGACGGCCTCCACCGCGCGGTCCGCGCGGCCCTCCAGCAACGCCAGGTGCTCCACGCCCGCGTCCTCGAACTGGGCTAGCCCTTCACCGTCGGCGGCCTGACCGGCAGTCACCTGCCGACAGTCGCCCCGGCCACCGCCCCCAGGCGGTTCCGACCCGTGCCCTGACGGACGCCCGTTGGACCTTTCGGGTTGGACTGCAGCGCGGTGAATGATCATCTAGTAGGCATCACCGTCCAACGGCACTACGCTGCGCCCATGAGCATGCTGACTCCTCCTGGCATGGGCCGCCAGTACCGGATCACGGGGGACAAGTACCCGAGGCTGCGCCGGCCCAAGAGGCGTCGCAGGCTCGTCCTCACGGTCGTCGCGTCCGTGACCGCACTGGGCCTCGTCGGCTGGGGAACCCTGCAGCTCATCGACGTCTTCACCGGCGACGAGGACCAGGCCGCCGCGGCCGGCCCCAAGGCGGATTGCGCGAGCCGGGTGAGCCCGTCGCCGAAGGCGAGCGGGCCGGCCGGGAAGCCCGGCAGGGCCGGAGCGTCCGCGAAGGGCTTCCCCGCCCCCGGCAAGATCACCGTCAACGTCCTCAACGCCACGCCCCGCGCGGGTCTCGCCAAGGAGACCGCGGACGAGCTGAAGAAGCGCGGCTTCCGCATCGGGAACGTGGGGAACGCGACCGAGGAGTACGACAAGAAGGTCAAGGGCGTCGCCATACTGCTCGGCGCGAAGGCGGCCGAGGGCGCGGCGCTGCCCGTCCTCAACACCCAGCTCACCGGTGCGCGGCTGAAGACGGACGGCCGTGCGAAGGCCACCGAGGTGGACCTCGTCATCGGCACCGGCTTCAAGGCCCTCAGCAAGCAGAAGGACGCCGACAAGGCACTGGCCGACCTGACCAGTCCCGAGCCGACGCCCACCGCCACGAAGACCTGCTGACAAGACCCCGTAAGAGACCTTGCCCGTACGGGTTACTCGGCTGCGCCGTACAGCCGGTCGCCCGCGTCACCCAGGCCCGGCACGATGTAGCCGTGCTCGTTGAGACGCTCGTCGACGGCGGCGGTCACGACCGTCACCGGGGCGCCCGCCAGCTCGCGCTCCATGACCTCGACGCCCTCCGGGGCGGCCAGGAGCACCACGGCGGTCACGTCGTCGGCGCCGCGGGCGATCAGCTCACGGATCGCGGCGACGAGGGTGCCGCCGGTGGCGAGCATGGGGTCGAGGACATACACCTGGCGCCCGGAGAGGTCCTCGGGCATACGGGTGGCGTACGTGGAGGCCTCGAGCGTCTCCTCGTTGCGGATCATGCCGAGGAAGCCCACCTCGGCGGTCGGCAGCAGCCGGACCATGCCGTCGAGCATGCCGAGGCCGGCCCGGAGGATCGGCACGACGAGCGGGCGCGGGTGGGAGAGCTTGACGCCCGTGGTCGTGGCGACCGGCGTCGTGATGTCGACGAGCTCGGTGCGCACGTCCCGCGTGGCCTCGTAGGCGAGCAGGGTGACCAACTCGTCGGCGAGGCGACGGAAGGTCGGGGAGTCGGTGCGCCGGTCGCGCAGCGCGGTGAGCTTGTGAGCGACCAGGGGGTGGTCGACGACGTGGAGACGCATGTCCACAACAGTAACCGGGGCCACACCTTCGAGCGCCCCCGCCCGTCCGCCGCCCACCTCGTCTTCCGGATGGCATCAAACCCGCTATCGGAGGGAAAGTGGGATGAACAGAGCGGCGACTGAACGAGCCGACGCCTGACGGTGGTGACCCATGCCAGACAACCACGACGCCTCCCCCATCCCCGGGCCACCAACACGGCGCCCGCCCGAAAACCCGCCGCCGACCGACAGCAGACAGACGGCCAAGCGGGGGCACATGACCGACAAGACAGCCCGAACCACCGGCCGGACGGCCGACAGGACGACGCGGACGACGCGGACGACCAGCGGTTCGGCGCGAACGGCCAACAGGACGACACGAACCGCCGGCGGAACGCCACGGACGAGCGGCGGGACGGCACAGACCGCCGATGGAGCGACGCGAACAGCCGACGGGTCAGCACGGACAACCGGCAGGTCAGCACAGACGGCCGGTGGAGCCACGCGAACAGCCGGTGGAGCCACGCGAACAGCCGGTGGAGCCGCGCGAACAGCCGGTGGGACACCGCGAGGATCCGACGGAACAGCACGGACAGCCGACCGCGCAGCGCCCAAGGCCGACGAGGTGGCGCGCACGGCCGGGCGCTCGACCCGGATGCCTGGCGGGACGGCGCGAACGGCCGACGAAGCGGCGCGGACGAGTGGGAGGGCAGCGCAGGCAGGCAATGGGGCAGCGCCGAGGCCCGGACGGGCGGCGGAAAGGGCCGGTGGGACGGCGGAAGGGGCTGGCCGGACGACGAAAAGGGCCGGCGAGGCGACGGAAGGGACCGGCGAGGCGGCGCAGGGGGCCGGTGAGGGGGCGCGCCCGGTCGATGGGGCGCAGCGGGACGGGTGGGAGAGTGATGCCGCGCGTCGGCGGCGGCGCGCACAGTTCCTGCGGGAGCTGACGGAGGCGCGGGAGCTGCGCGACCGGGTCCAGCCGCGCCGCGCCAAGGCCGCCCGCCTCCGCCACGCCATGCGCATGCGTACCTTCCGCTGGTGACCTGGGCGGCCGAATCGAGCCCCGCCCCTCCTTGGCCCTCCCTACGTTCCCCCAGCCTCCCCAGCCCTCCCCAGCCTTCCGGTGCGCTTCCTCCATCCCTCCAACGGCTCCGCCCCAGCCGCTCCCTGACCGCCCCCCCACCACCACCACGCTCCGCTCTCTTCCGCTCCGTACCGCGCCCCGCCCCGCCCTGCGGCCTCCATCGCCCCTTTTCTCCCGGCCCCCTCCCTCGGCGCGCCCGGCCCCTCCACCGGCCGTCGCTGCCCGTCGCATGGTCCGCCCCGCCCATGCCCCTCTTCTCTTCCTCCACGCCCCACCCCGCCCCCCTCGTCAGACGCTCCCCACCCCCTCCCCGGTCGTCACCGGCTCTTCCCGGACCCTTACGTGGGGACCGGGTGGCGGGTTCGTGGGGTATGTGTGGGGCGTTCACGGGGTGGTCGTGCATATGCGGCCGGGAACTCCGCGTACGATCCGCTGGTGGCGGCAACAGGTGCGCAGGTGAACAGCGGACCCACCGGCGATCAAAAGAGCCGGACACAGGGAGCCGAAGACGTCCCCTGAGCGCTCTGTTTCTGCCACGATTCCGAGTGGGTGGGGCTCGGACCGCAAGCCTCCCCACCCACAACCTCCGCCGGGGGGACCCCCAACCGGCACACCTATGACCAGTGGGAGAGTCACGGTGTACTTCGCCGCACTGCTCGCGCGCACCGAAGACGGGTGGAAAGCGAGCGACACAGAGCTCGACGATGTGGAAACCCTGTCGGATCTGGCCGACCTCGCCCGTGAAGCCTCGCCCGGCGACGACACGGTGCTGGTGCTCATCGAGCAGGAGGACGCCTGGTTCGGCGTCGTCCGCATCGATGGCGAGGAAGACCCTCGTATCTATGTCTCGGACGCCGCCGCCGCTGCCCGCAGCAGCTACGGCGAGATCCTGCTCACCGACGAACTGCTCGGAAGGGAGCCCGGCGACGACGTCGCCGACCTGGACTCCCTCGACCTGGACGGCACGGAGGACGGTGAACCCGACGACGATGACGACGACACGGGCGCCGAGTCCGTGCCGCACAGCCCGGTCGGCGACACCGAGATCCTCGACGACCTGGGAGTGGGCGAGAAGGAGCTGCGCGCCCTCGACGCCGACGACGCCCTCGGCTCGATCGCCGACGCCCTCGGAGCGTCGGAGGTCCTGGAGACGGTCCGCTGAGTCCCGTGAGTCCCGTGTTTCCCCTGAGTCCGCTGAGTCCATCGGCTACGTGCCCCCGGTGACCGACGCGACCGACGCAGAGGCACCGGGCGGACCCGATCCGGTACGCGACCGCTGGCGGGCCGCGATGCGGCTCGCCCTGGCCGAGGCCGGGCGGGCCGCCGAGGGCGGGGATGTCCCGGTCGGTGCGGTCGTCCTGTCCCCGGACGGCACGACCGTACTGGCCACCGGGCACAACGAACGCGAGGCGACCGGCGATCCGACCGCCCACGCGGAGGTGCTCGCCGTCCGCCGCGCGGCCGCGGCACTCGGCGAGTGGCGGCTGACCGGCTGCACCCTGGTCGTCACCCTCGAACCCTGCACGATGTGCGCGGGCGCGCTCGTGCAGTCCCGGGTCGACCGGGTCGTCTACGGTGCCCGCGACGAGAAGGCCGGCGCCACCGGCTCCCTCTGGGACGTCGTACGCGACCGTCGCCTCAACCACCGCCCCGAGGTGGTCGAGGGAGTCCTCGCCGACGACTGCTCCAGGCTCCTCACCGACTTCTTTCGCACCCGTTGAGACCCCGGCCATATCGATTTCAAAGCACGCCCCACCTTGCTGTAAGGTCTCCCTCGGTAGCGTGTCCGAGCGGCCGAAGGAGCTCGCCTCGAAAGCGAGTGTGGCGCAAGTCACCGAGGGTTCAAATCCCTCCGCTACCGCAGGTAGACGAAGGGCCCGGTCCGATGGACCGGGCCCTTCGCGCTGCTCCGTCTCAGTTTCCGTCTCAGTTGCGACACCAGCACACGCCTACTGCCGCGTATGCCTGAGCAGCCTCCATGCTCGCTGTGACCCGAGTGCGCAACCACGCTCCGGCCGGATGCCGGCCGAAGGAGACAGTCTCAGCTCCCGGCCGAAGCGCGTGCGTCAGACGGTCGCGGCCAGCCAGCCGATGGTCTCGGTGGTGTGCTTGCCGTCGCTCTTGGCGGCGCCGGCGTACACCTCGTTCAGGCGGATGAGGAAGCCCGTGTTGGTGACGTCATGGACACGGATGCCCGGCGTCTCCGGGCCGTTGAAGGTCTGGGTCAGCGGGAAGACGACGACGTTGGAACCCGGCGGGAACGGACTGGGGAACGTGACGCGCGTGAAGGTCGAGGTATTGCCGCCGCTCGTCTCGATGGGGTCGTCGGACCTCAGATCGACCTTGCCGGTCTGAATGAAGCTCATCGTCGAGTTCCTTCATGTGAGGGGTCGGATTGCCTGGCCGTCTTGGACGACCAAAGGGAGGTTCGGCATGAAAGCGGCTCCGCATGCCGAAGTCCCACAAAAGAGCGATCACTTTCCAGACAGGAACAAAGCGGCACATATCACTAAACGGCGGGGGCGGGCGCCGAGCCCGCCCCCGTGTTTTCACGGGACTGGCGTCAATGCCCCGCGAACCCATCACCCTCGTCATCTTGTCCGTTTTCACCGGGCTTCCAGACGAGTCCGTCGACTTGCCGGGCGACGTCGCTGCGGACGGAATCCACCATGTGCTGATATCGCGCGGCCATGGCCGTGGTGGACCAGCCCATGAGCCGCATGACGGCCCGCTCGGAGACTCCGAGGATCAGCACGACCGTGGCGGCAGTGTGGCGGGCGTCGTGGAGTCGGCCGTCTCGTACCTTCGCGTCGGTGAGGAGTTCCTTCCAGTCGTCGTAGTCCGTTCGGGGAGACGTGCCCCGAACGGTCGGCGTCGCGAACAGCCACCCCTCATCCGTCCAGTCGTCTCCAGCCGCCGCGCGTTCGGCGGTCTGCTTGGCCTGATGCACCCGGAGCAGATCGACGAGCTGGGCGAGCAGACCGACCACGCGCCGCCCCGCACGAGACTTCGTGTCGGCCGTCTCGGGGTTCGTCCGCAGGCGCTGCGGGCAGTAGCCGGCCTTCCTGCCGCAGGTGTCGCCGCAACCGTGGGCGTAGCGCGGTCGGCGGCGGCTCCGCCGGAGCATCACGCGCTTGTGGGCAGCACCCCCACCGAGGACGTACGCGCCGCAACGGTCCTGTCCGATGGCGCGTCGCGTCTCGTCACTGAGTACGCCATGGCGACGTGGCGCGAAGTCTTCACGACGCTCCGGACCGGGGGACCGCGCGAGCTGATCGACACCGTCCGGAAGGTCGAAGCCACAGACCCGACGGGGCGACGGTGGCCGCGCTACAAGTCGGGCGACGACGCTTCCATCGCCTTCTGCCAGTGGTGATTGCCGCAGGTCAGTAACGACCGGCGCCGTCTCAGTCCGTCTCAGTTCCCGTCTCATTCACCCCGCTCCAGCGCCGTTCATAGCCGTTCGCGCCTCGGGCGGGAGTACGGGAACGAACGGGGTTGAACAGCCCTGGATCATGCCCTGACCAGCACGAACAGACCTCGGAAGCGAGTATGGCGCAAGTCACCGAGGGTTCAGATCCCTCCGCTACCGCCGAAGAGGGGTCCCGTCGTCAGACGGGGCCCTTCGTGCGTTTGCGGCCTCTCCTGCGAACGGATGATCGGGTTACACTCGCCGCCGACAAAGAGGACCCATGGGGCCCACGGGGCACAAGAGGCGGGGGAGGCCGCGGTGGCGGTGCACGGGAAGAAGATCGCGCTGTATGTGCTCGTGGTCTTCGTGGCCTACGTGATCATCACGGACCCGAAAGGGGCCGCCGGCTACGTCCAGATAGGGTTCGAGGGCATCTCGAACGCCGCCCAGTCCATCGGCGACTTCTTCACCTGGATCGCCGACGGGGCCGAGTAGCCCCCAGCCCTCGTACGACCCTCCCGGAGCGCCCATGATCCGCCACCTGGTCCTCTTCAAGCTCAACGAGGGCGTCGAGCGCGACGACCCGCGGGTCGCGAAGGGCGTGGACGCCTTCCGCGCGCTCGACGGGAGGATCGAGGAGATCCGCTCCTGGGAGCTGGGCTGGAACCTCAGCGACCGCCCCATCGCCTACGACTTCGCGATCAATTCCGCGTTCGACGACGTGGACGCGCTGCGCACGTACGTCGAGCACCCGGACCACCAGGCGGGCGTGGCCCTGTGGCACGAGTTCGCCACGTGGATCATCGCCGACTACGAGTTCTGAGCCGTACCCCCGGGGTTCCGAGCCGTACGCCGGACTCCGAGCCGTAGCCCCGGGGTTCCGAGCCGTACGGCCGCGCCCCCGACGCCCCGCATTCGAACAGTGCGGGGCTTTTTACACCCAATTACCCTTCGCTCCCCCAACTCTTGCTCAACACGGCTATATGCGGTGCTTGATCACAGTGCACATGTCTTGTGATGCTATGACCGCTTTTGACGGTTGAGTTGATGGATGAAGAGGTGGCGTTGACCGTGTCGGCCAGTACTGCCCCTCCCCAGGAAGAAGTCCCGGCTCCCGACCCCGCGTCGGCCCAGGTCACGGCCCAGGCCACCGCCCCCGCTCCGGAGAAACGTCGCGGCGCCGACACCCGGGCCCTCACCCAGGTGCTGTTCGGCGAGCTGAAGCATCTGGTGCCGGGCACCCCGGAGCACAACCGCGTGCGCGGGGCGCTCATCGAGGCGAATCTCCCGCTCGTGCGGTACGCGGCCGCCCGCTTCCGCTCCCGCAACGAGCCCATGGAGGACGTGGTCCAGGTCGGGACCATCGGGCTGATCAACGCCATCGACCGGTTCGACCCGGACCGGGGCGTGCAGTTCCCGACCTTCGCGATGCCGACCGTCGTCGGCGAGATCAAGCGGTACTTCCGCGACAACGTCCGCACGGTCCACGTCCCGCGCCGGCTGCACGAGCTGTGGGTCCAGGTGAACAGCGCGACCGAGGACCTCACCACAGCCTTCGGGCGCACCCCCTCCACCGCCGAGATCGCCGAGCGGCTGCGCATCACCGAGGAGGAGGTCCTGTCCTGCATCGAGGCGGGCCGCTCGTATCACGCGACCTCCCTGGAAGCCGCCCAGGAGGGCGACGGGATGCCGGGGCTGCTCGACCGGCTCGGTTACGAGGACCCCGAACTCGACGGCGTCGAACACCGCGACCTCGTACGGCATCTCCTCGTCCAACTGCCCGAACGCGAGCAGCGGATCCTGCTGCTCCGCTACTACAGCAACCTCACGCAGTCGCAGATCAGCGCGGAGCTGGGGGTCTCCCAGATGCATGTGTCGCGGCTGCTGGCCCGAAGCTTCGCGCGGTTGCGCTCGGCCAACCGGATCGAGGCGTAGGCGCTCCGCTCGGCGCCGGGTGCCTACTCGCCTGCCGGGTTTCTATGGTTTGCGGGTGCGGGTGCGGGTGCGGGTGCGGGTGCGGGTGCCGGTTCGGGTGCGGGTGCGGGCTCGGGTGCCGGTTCGGGCTCGGGTGCCGGTTCGGGCTCGGGTGCCGGTTCGGGCTCGGGTGCCGGTTCGGGTGCGGGCTCGGGTGCCGGTTCGGGTGCGGGCTCGGGTGCCGGTTCGGGTGCGGGCTCGGGTGCCGGTTCGGTCGTGGCTGGTCGCGCGGTTCCTCGCGCCCCTTCGGGGCGCTGCAACCGCAGCGGGGTGGGTGACCTTCGGTAACCAGAAACCCCCCGTACATTCCCGGTCGGACCATGGGGCACGCGGGGCGCACGATGGCAGGCGGGGCGCACAGAATCGGCCAGCGGGGCGCGAGTGCAGGCCATGGGCGTGACCGAATGCGCTGTCGAGGTGTCACCGGTGGGAGCGAATCGGTTATTGATGCTTCTTCAGGCTGATCTGCGCTGAAATCCCGTCAGACCACCTGTTTCCAGGGCTTATTCACCCTCTCCATGTCGACATGTCACTACATCGCGTTGCCGACGTGTGACATTCTCTCCCCAGCGCGTTTGCCGTGGCCTCGCCGCCGGTATTCAGGTGGAGGTGGAGGCTGCGTTCCTTACGACGGAGCGTCCGCCGCGACCGTCCGCGACCCAAAGGGGGTGGCATGTCCGCAGACCAGGGCAGCTCGAAGGTGCTCACGCTCGACAAGAGCGAGACCGCGCCCGACGCTATCCAGGCCCCTCAGGACCTTCAGGCGCTTGAGGACCTTCCCGGTCCCCAGGCTCCGCCGGTGACTGACCTTCCGGCCTCGTCGGCCTCGGCGAACATCGACACCCGCACCCTGTCCCGCTCCCTGTTCCTGCGGCTGGCCGCACTGGACGAGAACAGCCCCGAGCGTGCCTATGTCCGGGACACCCTCATCGAGCTCAACCTCCCGCTGGTGCGTTACGCCGCCGCACGTTTCCGGTCGCGCAACGAGCCGATGGAGGACATCGTCCAGGTCGGAACGATCGGCCTGATCAAGGCGATCGACCGCTTCGACTGCGAACGGGGCGTGGAGTTCCCGACGTTCGCGATGCCGACGGTCGTGGGCGAGATCAAGCGGTTCTTCCGCGACACCTCGTGGTCGGTCCGGGTCCCACGCCGCCTCCAGGAGCTGCGCCTGGCCCTCACCAAGGCCAGCGACGAGCTGTCGCAGAAGCTCGACCGCTCCCCGACGGTCACCGAACTCGCCGCCGTACTGGGCGTTTCGGAGGAGGACGTCGTCGACGGCCTCGCGGTCGGCAACGCCTACACGGCGTCGTCGCTGGACTCCCCGGCCCCCGAGGACGACGGCGGCGAGGGCTCCCTCGCGGACCGCCTCGGCTACGAGGACACGGCGCTGGAGGGCGTGGAGTACCGCGAGTCCCTCAAGCCGCTGCTGGCCAAGCTGCCGCCCCGCGAACGCCGGATCATCATGCTCCGCTTCTTCGCGAACATGACGCAGTCCCAGATCGGCGAAGAGGTCGGCATCTCCCAGATGCACGTCTCCCGCCTCCTCACCCGGACCCTGGCCCAGCTCCGCGAGGGCCTGATCTCGGACTGAGTACGGCGACGCGTTGACACGTGACCGCCGGGGTGCCCTCGCAGGGGGCAGCCCGGCGGTTGTCGTACGTGCGTATGGGTGAGTGGGCGCGGGTGTGTGTGTGGGGGGGCGGTGCTTCGGCGGGTGCGGGTGAGTGGGGGCTGGTCGCGCAGTTCCCCGCGCCCCTGAAAAGCAGGGGCTGCGCCCCGTGCTCTTCGGCCCGCCGGCCCGTCGTCGCCAGACCCAGAGGCCTGTGGTCCTTCAGCCTGCAGGCCCGTAGCCTTTCAGGCCCGCAGGGCCTGGTCCTTTAGGGGCGCGGGGAACTGCGCGACCAGCCCCCACCGCACCCGCACCCGCCGACGCCGCCGCACCCGCAGCCACAGCCACAGCCACAGCCACAGCCACAGCCACAGCCACAGCCACAGGATCACAAGAACCCGGCAGACGGGTAGGTACCCGAAGCACCGGGCAAGCGGTTACGCCAGCGCGAGCCACACCACGGCGGCCACCACAGCCACCGCCGCGATCACGCCGATGATCACACCCACCCGCGGCCCGGAGGACCCGGCCGCGGCCGCGGCGGCCTGACGGCCCCCGGAAGGCGTCTCGTCGACGAAGGCGCGGAACATCTGCGTACTGCCCGCGGGGTCGTAGTTGCCCTGGGGGCCCTGGTTGTCAGCCATGGCCCGAGACCTTAGCGAATCGGGGAGGACGCGCCCAAGCGGGGTTCTCCGTCCGAGACCGTCCGAACGTTCTCCTTTGCCAAGACTTGGGCCGCCCACCCCCGATTTCATTTGCCTGTAGCAACCATCCAGACCTATGGTTGCCCTAAGCAACAAACACGGGAGGGGCTCCATGGCCGGGCAAGCGCACTACGAGGAGCTGGCCCGTCAGCTCAGCGCCATCGGGGCCGTGAACCGGGAGATCGCACGGATGCTGCCGTACGAGTGCCCCGGCGGCTCGGCGGGAGTCCTGACGCTGCTCGGCCGGCACGGCGAGATGCGGATGAGCAAGCTCGCCGAGCTGCTCTCCGTGGACATGTCGGTGACCAGCCGACATGTCGCGCACGTCGCCGAGCGGGGCTGGATCGAACGCCTCCCCGACCCGGCGGACAAACGCTCGCGCATCCTGCGCCTGACCCCCGAGGGCCGGGCCGTGGTCACCGAGCTGTACCGGCGCACCAGCCGGCTCATGGCCGACCGGCTGAGCGACTGGTCCGACGACGAGGTCGGACAGCTCGCCCGGCTCCTGGGCCGGCTGCGGGAGAGCTTCGACGCCACTGCGCCGAGCCGTACGCCCGTACAGCCGACCGTCCCACCCGCGTAGAGACCACCACCACAACCCGTACACCCGCAAAGACCACGTACGAAAAGGAAGCCCCATGGCAACGACCACACCAGCCGGTGTGCGGGCTCACGCCAAGCACGGAGGAGGCGCCGCCAAGGGTGCCCCCCACAGCGGCGGCGACGCCCCGATGACGCACCGGCAGATCATGGAAGCGCTGACCGGGCTGCTGCTCGGCATGTTCGTGGCGATCCTGTCGTCGACGATCGTGTCGAACGCGCTGCCGGACATCATCAAGGACCTGGGCGGCGGACAGAGCGCCTACACCTGGGTGGTGACCGCGTCGCTGCTCGCGATGACCGCGTCCACCCCACTGTGGGGCAAGCTCGCCGACCTGTTCTCCAAGAAGCTGCTGATCCAGCTGGCACTCGTGATCTTCGTGCTCGGGTCTGCCGCCGCCGGGCTGTCCCAGAACGCCGGGATGCTCATCGGATTCCGCGCCGTCCAGGGCATCGGCATGGGCGGGCTCTCCTCGCTGGCCCAGATCATCCTCGCGGCGATGATCTCCCCGCGCGAACGCGGCCGGTACAACGGCTACCTCGGTGCCACCTTCGCGACCGCCATGGTCGGCGGCCCGCTGGTCGGCGGGGTCATCACCGACACCGACTGGCTGGGCTGGCGCTGGTGCTTCTACGTCGGCGTGCCCTTCGCGGTCATCGCCCTGATCGTGCTCCAGCGGACCCTGCACCTGCCGGTCGTCAAGCGCAGGGTCAAGGTCGACTGGGCGGGCGCGTTCCTCATCACCGCGGCGGTCTGCCTGCTGCTGGTCTGGGTGACCTTCGCCGGTGACAAGTACGACTGGGTGTCGTGGCAGACGTACGCGATGGTCGGCGGCACGGTCGCGCTGCTCGCGGTCTTCCTGCTGGTCGAGTCGAAGGCCAGCGAGCCGATCATGCCGCTGCGGCTGTTCCGCAACCGGACGATCGCGCTGGCCTCGCTGGCCTCGCTGTTCGTCGGTGTCGCGATGTTCGCGGGCACCATCTTCTTCAGCCAGTACTTCCAGCTGGCCCGCGACAAGTCGCCCACCATGTCCGGTGTGCTGACCATCCCGATGATCGCCGGTCTGTTCGTCTCGTCGACCGTCTCCGGGCAGGTCATCACCCGCACCGGCCGCTGGAAGGCCTGGCTGCTCGCCGGCGGTGTGCTGGTCACCTCCGGTCTCGGACTGCTGGGCACCCTCCGGTACGACACCCCGTACTGGCACGTGGCGATCTTCATGGCGCTGCTCGGGCTCGGCGTCGGCATGATGATGCAGAACCTGGTGCTGTGCACGCAGAACCAGGTGGCCCCGAGCGACCTCGGTGCCGCCAGCTCGGTCGTCACCTTCTTCCGCTCCCTCGGCGGCGCGATCGGCGTCTCCGCGCTGGGCGCGGTCCTCAGCCACCGGATCTCGCACTACGCGGAGGAGGGCCTCGCCAAGCTGGGGGTGTCCGGCTCCGCCACGGGCCACGGCGAGATCCCCGACCTGGACGCGCTGCCCACGCCGATCCGCACGGTGATCGAGAGCGCGTACGGCCACGGCATCGGGGACGTCTTCCTCTACGCCGCGCCCTTCGCCGTCCTCGCGCTCGTCTTCTCCTTCTTCATCAAGGAGGTCCCGCTGCGGACCAACGGAGCGCTCGCCCAGGCGGCGCAGGCCGAAGCGACGGGGACCGGGACGGACGACGGGACGGACGTGCCCGAGACATCGCCTGCTCCGGCCATGGCCATGGCCATGGCTTCGGTGACCGCCGACTCCGCCGAGGCCGCGGCTCCCACCGCGGCTCCCGCCACCACTTCGGTCACCGCTCCGGCCACCGCACCGGCCACCGCACCGGTGTCGGGCGGCGGCGGGATTCCCGTACGGGGTCATGTCCGCGGGGCCGAGGGCGCGTCCGTGCCGCGGGCCGCCGTCACCCTCATCTCGCTCGGCGGGCGGCAGCTCGGCCGTTCGGTCGCGAGCATCGACGGGGCCTACGCGGTGGACGCTCCCGCCGCCGGATCGTACGTCCTGATCGCGGCCGCCGACGGGTTCCAGCCGCAGGCGTCCACGGTGGTCGTCACCGGCGAGCCGGTCGCGTACGACATCCTGCTCAGCGGTACCGGCGGGCTGAGCGGTGTGGTGCGGGCCGCCGGGGCCGGGCAGGCCGTGCAGGACGCCATGGTCGTGGTGACCGATGTGCGCGGGGACGTGCTGGCCAGCGGGCTCACCGGTGAGCAGGGCGAGTTCGGCTTCGGCGAGCTGGTGCCGGGCGGGGTCACCGTCGCGGTGAACGCCACCGGGTTCCGTCCGCGGGCCCTGCCCGTCGAGGTTGGCGGCACCGGGGTCACCCGGATCGAGATCGACCTGGCGGCCGGGGCCCGGCTCCAGGGGGTCGTACGGGCGCCGGGCGGGGCTCTGGCCGAC
This sequence comes from Streptomyces sp. NBC_00104, assembly GCF_045160825.1. Classification (NCBI taxonomy): domain Bacteria; kingdom Bacillati; phylum Actinomycetota; class Actinomycetes; order Kitasatosporales; family Streptomycetaceae; genus Streptomyces; species Streptomyces sp. NBC_00104. The sequence goes on from NZ_CP108215.1 coordinate 5,535,465, forward strand.
GCCCGCGTGACCCTCCTCGACGCGGCGGGCAACGTGGTCGGCACGGCCACCACCGGCTCGGACGGGGCGTACGCCTTCACCGACCTGGACGGCGGCGAGTACACGGTCATCGCGACCGGCTACCCGCCCGTGGCCACGGCTCTGACGGTCAGTGGCCCCGGCGTCGACGGCCACGACATCGAACTCGCCCACCCCGGCGAGTAGCCCGGCGAGTCGTTGGACCACCGGCCGGTGGAGCCACCCCCCGCTCCACCGGCCGGTCGCGTGCTGAGGAGTTGAACGGACATGGGATCGACATCGACATGGGACTGAGACCGCGAAAATCCGCACCCGGGACGGATGGGCCGTGTCGCACGCGGTCGTCACGGTGACCGGTGGGGGTACCTCCCGCTCGAGCGAAGCCGAGAGTGGGGGAGCGGTACGCAGGTGCTGCGGGCCGAGGCGGACGCCGAAGGGGGCGTGCACGACCCGACACCGCTCGCGCCCGGCGCGTACACGGTGATCGTCACGGTGATCGTCACGGCGGTCGGCTACGCGCCGTTCGCCGCCGGTGCCCTGGTGACGGCGAGTCGCCGGGCGGAGGTCGGCACGGTCGCCCTCGCCCGGCCGGTCGACACGGAACTGCCCCCGCCCGGGTCCCTGGACCGTCGACCCGGCCCACTCCTCCGTCGCCGCCGTGGCCCAGCACCTCGGCATCTCCAGCGTCCGCGGCCGCTTCACCGACTTCTCGGCCTCCATCGAGATCGCCCCGGCCCCGGACGAGGGGACCAAGTCCCGGGTGGAGGCGGTGATCCGGGCCGCCTCGATCGACACGGGGAACGCGACGCGGGACCGGCATCTGCGGTCCCCGGACTTCCTGGACGTCGAACGGCACCCCGAGATCACCTACGTCTCGACCGGTCTGACCCCCGTCGGCCCGGACCGCTGGACCGTCCACGGCGAGCTGGGGATGCACGGGGTCGTCCGGCCGGTGGACCTGGACCTCGCCTGTCTCGGACCGGCGCGGACCCCTGGGGCGGCACGCACGCCGCCTTCCGGGCCACCACCGAACTCCGCCGCGAGGACTTCGCCATGAACCACAACCAGGTGGTGCGGGCGGGAATCGCGGCGATCGGTACGACGCTGAAGGCCGAGCTGGACGTGCAGGCGGTCCAGGGCGAGACGCTGCCGTAGGCACAGGGCGTGGGCGTGGGCGTGGGCGTGGGCGTGGGCGTGGGCGTGGCGCGTGGCGCGTGGCGCGTGGCGCGTGGCGCGTGGCGCGTGGCGCGTGGCGCGTGGCGCGTGGCGCGTGGCGCGTGGCGCGTGGCGCGTGGGCGTGGCGCGTGGCGCGTGGGTACGCACGACAGGGTCAGCCTCACGGGCGGGCCGAGGGCCTACGCTGACCGCCATGGCACGGAACATCGCGACCAACACCTCGGTCTCCCTCGAAGAGCTGCTCGACTTCGTGCGCCCCCGGCACCGGGCGCTCCTGCTCACCCGGCGGGCCGACGGCAGCCCGCAGGCATCGCCGTTGACCTGCGGCGTCGACGACTCGGGCCGGATCGTGGTCTCCACGTATCCCGAGCGCGCCAAGACACGTAACGCCAAGCGGGACGAGCGCGTGAGCGTCGTCGTGCTGAGCGACGACTGGGACGGCCCCTGGGTCCAGATCGACGGTACGGCGGAGGTCATCGACTCGCCGGACTCGGTCGAACCCCTGGTGGAGTACTTCCGGAACATCTCGGGCGAGCACCCGGACTGGGACGAGTACCGGGCCGCCATGGTCAAGCAGGGCAAGTCGATCATCCGGGTCACTCCGGAGAGGTGGGGGCCGGTGGCCACCGGCGGCTTCCCGGCGCGGCTGGCGTCCGGGGAGTAGTCAGCCCCGCCGTGCCATCACCTCGATGCCGGCGACGAGGGTGTCCAGGGCGTAGGTGAAGTCATAGGCGCGCATCTCCTCGACCGTGTCGCCGCCACGGGCCTCCATGAGGTCCGCGGAGTGCTGGATGACCTCGTGGGGTTCGAGGGTGTCGGACACCGCGCTCATGGCGTGCCGGAAGTACTCCTCCTGGGTCATGCCGGCCGCGGCGCAGCGCTGGACGAAGTGGCCCTCGATGGTGCCGAAGCCGTACACGAACTGGAAGACCGCCGAGATGGCACCGGCCTGGCCGCGCGCGGGCAGGCCGGTGCGGCGGATCACGCGCTGCACGGCGAGTGAGAAGTCGAGCGCGTGCGGGCCGATGTTGAGGAAGGTGCCCGCGAGCGGTGACACCCAGGGGTGGCGGACCAGGATCGCCCGGTACTCCCCGGCGAGCGTGCGCAGTTGGTCCCGCCAGTCCTCGTCGGAGTCCGCCGGGGGCAGCCGCATCTCGTCGAACGCCTGGTCCAGGGCCAGTTCCAGCAGGTCGTCCTTGGTGTCGACGTACCAGTAGACCGACATCGCGGTCACGTTCAGCTCGGCGGCCAGCCGGCGCATCGAGAACTTGCCCAGCCCCTCCGCGTCCAGCAGCCGCACGGCCGTCCCGGTGATCCGCTCCCGGTCCAGCCCCGACGGCTGCCGACCCCGCCCGTCCCGCGCCTTGCCTTCCAGCCAGACACTGGCTCGCGCGGACCCCTCGGCCCGACCGGCTGCCCTCACCATGAGCACCTTCCCAGAAACACGACGACGATCGTCCGTTCACTGGTGACGATGCTAGGCGTGCCGCGCCCCGTGAGGGGCGCGGGGAACCGCGCGAGCAGCCACGACGTACCCGCGGTCGCGAGAACACCGCACCCCCGAGCTATGAGGCGACCACCACCTCCGCATCCGCCTTCTCCGCCCTGCGCAGCAGCCCCGCCGCCACCAGCCCCCCGAGCAGCACGGCCACGGCCCCCACCAGCAGACTCGCCTCCAGCCCGGACGAGAACGCGGACAGCACCCCGGCCCTCTCCGCGGCCGTGTCCGCCGCTCCCAACGCCGCGGGCAACGACGCCGCCGCCACCGAAACCGTCGCCGCGAACCGGGAGTTGAGCACCGCCCCCAGCACGGCCACCCCCAGCCCCGTCCCGAACTCCGCGAGCGTGCCGTTGATCCCGGCCCCCACCCCCGCCTTGGCCGGCGGAATCGCGCTCATGATCGCGTGCGCCATCGCGGGGTTGGCGATCGCGCAGCCCACCCCGATCAGCACCAGCCCGAGCAGGGTCCCCGCGTAACCGCCGGAGGCCATCGTCGCGACGGAGACCAGCCCGCCCGACATCAGCACCATGCCCAGCGCGATCGACACCGGCGTTCCGAGCTTCGCCGTCCACTTCGCCGAGAGGCCGGAGAAGTTGAGCGCGACGACGACCAGCGCGAGGGGCGCGGTCCGCAGCCCCGCCTCCAACGCGTCGTAGCCGAGCACGAACTGCAGATGCTGGGTGAGGAGGAACAGCGCGCCGCCCATGCCGAACGTGATCAGGACCACGCCGGCCACGGCACCCGTGAAGCGCCGGTCGCGGAAGAAGTGCGGGTCGAGCATGGGGTAGGGGATACGGCTCTCCCAGGATGCGAAGGCCGCGAGGACGACCACGGCGACGGCGGCCGTGGCGAGCACCCGGCCGGACGTCCAGCCGTGCTCGGGGCCCGAGATGATCGCGTACACCAGTGCCGTCATGCCGATGGTCGACAGCAGCGCGCCCAGCAGGTCCGGCCGGTCTCCCTGCGGGTTCTTCGACTCGGGGACCAGGGCGATCACGGCCACCACGCCCAGCGCGGCGACCGGCAGGTTGATCAGGAAGATGGCACCCCACCAGAAGTGGCCGAGCATGAATCCGCCGAGGAGAGGGCCGGCCGCGAAGCCGAGCGCGTTGACCGCGGCCCAGATACCGATCGCCTTCGGCTGCTCCTCGGGCGCGAAGATCTGCATGGCGACGGCGAGAGTCGTGGTCAGCAGCAGCGCGCCGCCGACGCCCATCCCGGCCCGCGCGGCGATCAACTGCCCGGTGGACTGGGCGAGTCCGGCCGCCAGCGAGCCGATGCCGAACAGCACCAGGCCCGCGATCAGCATCTTCTTGCGGCCGTAGCGGTCGGCCGCGCTGCCCGCGGTGAGCAGCAGCCCCGACTGCACCAGCGAGTAGGCGTTGATCATCCACTGGATGTCCGAGGTGGCCGCCCCCAGCTCCTCCGTGAGGGAGGGGATCGCCACGTTCAGCACGGTGTTGTCCAGCAGGACGGTGAGCTGCGCGAGACAGATGACGCCGAGGATCAGCCAGCGCTGCGGGTGGCCCTGGGTGGAGGGCGCGGTGGGCGCGGTGGAAGCGGTGGGGGTGGACATGCTCTACACCGTAGAACAGTTCCTATACGGCGTACAACGTGTATTTCTCCGACGTCCGAAAAGGGCGGTGGCCCGGGAGTTCGTCCGCCCCCGGGCCACCGCCCCGCTCACGCCACGGCCCCGCTCACGCCGCGGCCTCGGTCACTTCGCCTGCGTCAGGTCGTAGAACGTCGTGCCGTCGACCGTCACCGACTCGAAGTTCTCCTGGACCCAGGAGGTGATCTGCGAGGAGGTGCCGTCGCTGCTGCCGCCCATGCCGCCGCCGGATCCGCCGGCGATGAAGTAGTGGATCTTGCCGTCCGCCACGTACTTCTTGAACTCCGCGAGGGTCGGGGACGGGTCGGTGCCGTTGAAGCCACCGATCGCCATGACCGGGTCGCCGGTGGAGAGCTGGTAGCTCGCCGCGTTCTGGGCGCCGATGGCGGCGGCGGCCCAGGTGTAGTCACCGGCGTTCTTCTCCAGCAGTTTCTTGGCCTCGTCGCTGACGGAGGTGCCGTTGATCAGGCCGCCCATGCCGCCACCGCCGCCACCCATGCCGCCGCCGTCACCGTTCCGGGTCTGGCCGTTGCCCTGGCCCTGCTGCTGGTTCTGGCCGCCGCCGAAGCCGCCGGTCGGGGGCTGGCCCATCTGACCGTTGCCCTGCTGGTTGTTCTGGCCGCCCTGCTGGTTCTGGCCGTTGCCCTGCTGGTTGTTCTGGCCCGGCATACCGCCACCGCCGCCACCGGGACCGCCGCCCATGCCGCCGCCGGGACCGCCGCGGGCGCCCTGGACGGACGGACCGGCCGTCACGATCGAGCCGGTGTGGCCCTCGCCCAGGGTGGTGAGGGTGTACGCCGTCGGACCCGCCACCGCGGTGACGAAGCTCAGGCCCACGGCCGCCAGGGCCAGTTGACGCCCCAGCCTGGCCACGAAGACCAGGCCGAGCGCGGCGACCAGGCCACCGACGAGCACGACCCACTTGAGCCAGGGCAGGTAGTCGGACGAGCGGTTGAGGAGGACGTAACCCCAGACGGCCGTGGCCGTCATGGCGGCCGCCATGGTGATCGACGCCCAGAGCTTGCTCCGCCGGTCCCAGAGCAGAGCCGCGCCCATACCGATCAGCGGCGCGATGTAGGGGGCCAGGGCCACGGTGTAGTACTCGTGGAAGATGCCCTGCATGAAGCTGAAGACCACCATGGTGATCAGCAGCGAGCCGCCCCAGAGGAGGAAGGCCGCGCGGGTGGTGTCCGTGCGCTTCAACTTGCGGGTCGCCCAGATCGCGGCGCCCAGCAGGATCAGCGCGGCCGGGATCAGCCAGGAGATCTGGCCGCCGATGGAGGAGCTGAACATCCGGTCCCAGCCGGTCTCGCCCCAGTTGCCGCCACCACCGCCTCCGCCTCCGCCACCGCCGACGCTGCCGGTCTCCTCGCCGTTGATACGGCCGAGACCGTTGTAGCCGAAGGTCAGTTCGAGGAAGGAGTTGTTCTGCGAGCCGCCGATGTACGGGCGGGAGGACGCGGGCCACAGCTCGACGATCGCGACCCACCAGCCGCCGGCGACGACCATCGCGAGCCCGGCGAGCAGCACCTGACCGACCCGCTTCTTCACCGGGGCCGGCGCGAGGACGACGTACACGATCGCCAGGGGCGGCAGGATCAGGAACGCCTGGAGGGTCTTGACGAGGAAGGCGACGCCGATGGCGACACCCGCCCAGACCAGCCACTTCGTCCGCGCCTTCTCCATCGCGCGCTGCGTGCAGTAGACCGCGGCGGCCATCAGCAGCGCGAGGGCCGCGTCCGGGTTGTTGAAGCGGAACATCAGCGCGGCGACGGGCGTGAGCGCGAACACCGCCATGGTGAGGAAGCCGGCCGTGGCGGTGAAGCGACGGCGTACGGCCGCCCACAGCACCCCGGCGGTGGCGACCGCCATCAGGACCTGCGGGAACAGGATCGCGAAGGAGTTGAGGCCGAAGAGCCGCACCGACAGCGCCATCGGCCACAGCGAGGCCGGGGGCTTGTCCACGGTGATGGCGTTGGCGGAGTCCAGCGAGCCGAAGAAGAAGGCCTTCCAGGACTGGCTGCCCGCCTGCACGGCCGCCGAGTAGAAGGAGTTGGCGTAGCCGGAGGCCGTGAGGTTCCAGGTGTAGAGGCCGCCGATGAGCAGCAGCGTGAGGAGGAAGCCGGGGCGTGTCCAGCGGTTGTCCTCCGGCCGGCCTCTCCACAGCCGCTTGGCGAAGGGCTGCTTGGGCTCACCGGCCCCGGGGGCCGGGGGCTCGGCGGGTGCCTCCGGAACCACCGGTTCCTGATGGGCCGTCGTCGACGGGTCCCGGTCGGGGCCGGGATCCCCCGCCCGGCTCGTCGTCTCGAACTGCGTGGTCATCGTGCGTTCCTCGAATCCTGATCGTGCGGGCGCACCGGCCGCATCGGCATGGTCGCGTCCCCCCAGGTGCGGTCCGCGGCTTCACCGGCGCGGAACTGGGTCGTGGTGTACGGGGCGTTCCCGTACGGGGCTCGGGGCGCCGTCGCGTACTCGGCGCGGTTGTTCTGGCTCACGGTCGGGCGCTGCGGCAGCGGGTGGAACCGGTCCTGGTGGCCATACGGGCCGGGCTGACCGGGTCGCACCCCGATCGACGTCGGGTACGGGGGCGAGGCCGCGTCGGCGGGCTGGTGCGAGGCGACGACGGTCGAGCCCGGAGCAGCGGGCGTCCCGTCGTGGGACGACCCGTCGCCCCGGTCCGGGAACACCCACGCCCGGAAGAGCAGGAACCGCAGCACCGTCGCCGCGAGGTTGGCGGCGATGAGGACCGCCAGTTCCGTGGAGTGCGCGGGGTCGGAGGTCGCCGCGTTCAGGGCGGCGAGCGAGCCGCTGGTGAGGGCCAGTCCGATGCCGAACACGACCAGGCCCTGTGCCTGGTGCTTGATGACACCGCCGCGGCCGCGGACGCCGAAGGTCAGCCGCCGGTTGGCCGCCGTGTTGGCGACCGCCGAGACCAGCAGGGCGAGCGCGTTGGCGATCTGCGACCCCGAGAAGGTCCGGAAGCCGCTGTAGAGGAGCAGGTAGAAGAGGGTGGAGAGGCCGCCCACCACGCAGAAGCCGAGGAGCTGGCGGGCGAGGCCGCGTGGTACGTCCTGGATCTCGCGGTCCCGGGGGTCGTCCCCGAACGGCCGGGCGAGCCGGTCCAGCGCGAGTGATCCGGTGGCCAGGGCCTTGCCGACCCGCCAGACACCCTTGAGGTCGTCGGTGGCGGTCTTCACGATGTGGACGGTGGAGTTCGGGTCGTCGACCCAGTCCACCGGCACTTCATGAATCCTGAGCCCGGCGCGCTCGGCAAGCACCAGCATCTCGGTGTCGAAGAACCACCCGGTGTCCTCGACGAGCGGCAGCAGCACCTGCGCCACGTCGCGGCGTATCGCCTTGAACCCGCACTGCGCGTCCGAGAAGCGGGCCTGCAGCGAGCCGCGCAGGATCAGGTTGTACGCACGGCTGATGAACTCCCGCTTGGTGCCGCGCACCACCCGCGAGGAGCGGGCGAGCCGGGAGCCGATCGCGAGGTCCGAGTGACCGGAGATCAGCGGGGCCACCAGCGGCAGCAGGGCGTTCAGGTCGGTGGACAGGTCCACGTCCATGTAGGCGAGGACCGGCGCGTCGGACGCGGACCACACGGTCCTGAGGGCCCGCCCGCGCCCCTTCTGCTCAAGTCGGAAGGACGTGACCTCGGGGAGCTCCGCCTCCAGCCGCGCGGCCACCTGCGGGGTGGTGTCCGTGGACGCGTTGTCCGCGATCGTGATGCGGAAGGCGTACGGGAAGGTGCGCGCGAGGTGCTCGTGCAGTCTGAGCACGCACGGCTGGAGGTCCTTCTCCTCGTTGTAGACGGGGATCACTACGTCCAGGACAGGCGTACCGGCGTTTCCGGCCGGGAGGTGCTCCCGCGCCGGCAGGGTGCCGGGAGAAGAGTCGGTTCGCATGACAACCACATTCGCGAGCCGCTCTGTTATGCCCGTGTGCTCACACTGTGGTGTGCCTGTGAGTCCGATTGCCAGTTTGTCGCGCCGGTCACCAGGTCGTTCCCGTCGAACTCTCCGTCATGCCCGCCGTCGTACTGCGCGTCGTCGAGCTGCCAGTTCGCGGCGTCGTCGAGCGGCGGCACATCCCGGCCGAGGGCGGGCAGATGCACGGTGAACACGGTCCTGCCGGGCACGCTGTCGACGGTCACGGCACCACCGTGCGCGTCGGCCACGGCCTGCACGATGGCGAGCCCGAGCCCGGTCGACCCGGACGCCCTGGAGCGCGACGAGTCCCCTCGCGCGAACCGCTCGAACACGTGCGGCAGCAACTCCTCCGGGATGCCCTGCCCGTCGTCCTCGACATCGACGCACATCCACGGCCCACGCCGCTGGACGCGCGCGGTGACGGTCGTACCGGGCGGGGTATGCGTGCGCGCGTTCGCCAGCAGGTTGACGAGCACCTGCTGAAGCCGTGCCGCGTCGGCCGAGACGAGCGCGGGCAGGTCCGGCAGGTCGAGCCGCCAGTTGTGACTCCGCCCGGCGACACGCGCGTCGCTGACGGTGTCCACGACGAGGGGGATGAGATCGGTCTGCTCGAACTGCAGCGGCCGGCCGGCGTCGAGCCGCGCCAGCAGCAGCAGATCCTCGACGAGCATGGTCATCCGCCCGGACTCGGACTCGATCCGCCCGAGCGCGTGCCGGGTGTCGGGCCCGATCTCCTCCCTGCCGCGCCGGGTCAGCTCGGCGTAGCCGCGAATGGAGGCGAGGGGCGTCCTGAGCTCATGACTGGCGTCCGCGACGAACTGCCGTACGCGCGTCTCGCTCTCCTGCCGCGAGTGCAGGGCGCCGTGGATGTGGTCGAGCATCCTGTTGAGCGCCGCCCCCACCTGGCCGACCTCGGTGTGCGGGTCGGTCTCGGACGCGGGCACCCGCTCGTTGAGGGTGACTTCGCCTGTGTGGAGCGGCAGCTCGGAGACCCGGGTGGCGGTGGAGGCGACCTTGCGGAGCGGGCGCAGGGCCACGCCGACGAGGACGGAGCCGGCGATACCGGCGGCGATGAGGCCGGCGCCGGTGACGCTGAGTTCGACAGCGATGAGGGTGTTGAGGGTCTTGGTGACGGAATCGGTCGGGAGCGCGACGTAGAAGTTGCCCCGGTTGCCCTCGACGTACTGGACCCGGTATTCACCGAGGCCAGTGATTTCCACGGTGTGGGTGCCTGTCTTCGACACGTCGGCGAGAGCGGCCACCTTCTCGGCGCTCAGTGCGACGGCCGTCATGCCCTCGAAGCCCTCGCTGTCGGAGGTCTTCTCCTTGGCCACCACAGCTTTCGTGATCCCGCCGGAGGTACTCACCTGGGCGACGACGGTGTTCTCCTCGGTGCCGCCCTTCGTGACGAACCCGAAGGGGCCGTCCGGCGGGGGCCGGTTGTCGTCACCAGCGCCCTCTGGCTTCAGCGGACCGCCAGAGGCACGCATGGCGACCTCCGTCACCTGATCGTTGAGCTGGTCGTTCAGGCGCTCGCTCAACGCGACCGTGGTCACCGTACCGATGACCGCACACACCACCGCGACCAACGCCACCACGGAGACGACGAGCCGCGTACGCAGGGTGCGCGGCTGTCGTCCTCGCCCTCGCCTCAGCTTCAGCTGCCTCTGCGTACGCGTCCGTCGTCGCCCGCTCATGACGCGGCGGGCTTGATCAGGTAACCGGCCCCACGCCGGGTATGGATCATCGGCTCGCGCCCGGCGTCGATCTTCCGCCGCAGATACGAGATGTAGAGCTCGACCACGTTGGCCTGCCCGCCGAAGTCGTACGACCACACCCGGTCGAGTATCTGGGCCTTGCTGAGCACCCGCCTCGGGTTCCGCATCAGGAACCGCAGCAGCTCGAACTCCGTGGCGGTGAGGTGGATGTTCGCCCCGCCGCGCGACACCTCGTGGCTGTCCTCGTCGAGCATGAGGTCACCGACGACGAGCACGGAGTCGGAGCGGCGGTCGGCGGCACCGGAGCGGCGGATGAGCCCGCGCAGCCGGGCGACGACCTCTTCGAGACTGAACGGCTTGGTGACGTAGTCGTCACCGCCGGCGGTGAGCCCGGCGATCCGGTCCTCGACCGCGTCCTTCGCGGTCAGGAAGAGCACCGGCACGTCCGGCAGCTCGCGCCGCAGCCGCCCGAGGACGGTGAGCCCGTCCATGTCGGGCAGCATCATGTCGAGGACGACGGCGTCGGGCCGGAAGTCCCGGGCGGTCTGGAGGGCACCCGTGCCGTCCCCCGCACTCCGGATCTGCCATCCCTCATAGCGCAGGGCCATGGACAGCAGTTCGGTGATCGACAGCTCGTCGTCCACCACAAGCACTCGGACGGGGCTCCCGTCCGGCCTCAGCAGTTCGGTGCGCCCCTGGGGCGAGGTCGTGGTCATGCTGGACACCTTGTCGGGGCCCCCTGAGAACACCCTTTCCGGAACCTGTGATTTTTCTGAGAAACGCACAGGCGCCTCTCAGGCAACCCTTGGGAAGATCCCCGACTTCTCGGACACCACCCGCGCCGACCAGTACGTTCCTGATCGTTCCCACGGCATTCGCCAGGCCGCCTCACCGCGAACCCACAGCCTCACGAACACAGCGGCCCCCTCCTCGCACCCCTGCCCTGACCCCGGCTTTATGCAAGCGCTGTCATGCTTCGCCCCCTCCCCTCACGAAACCATGGCTCCGCTCGACCTTGGCGATGTGCAGCGTGTAGCTCTCGTACCACTCGGCCCGCCCCCGCTTCTGCGCCGCCCGGTGCTCGACATCGCCCCGCCACGCCTCGATGGCTTCGGCGTCCCGGAAGTACCCCACGGTGATGGCCATCCCGCCGGGTGTCCGAGCCTGATCCATCCCGAGGAACCCCGGCACGCCTTTCACCAACTCCTCCATCCGCTCGGCGGTCTCCCCGTACCCGCTCTGGTCCTCGGTCCGCGTGGAGGTGAAGACGACGGCGTAGTAAGGCGGTTCGTGGGCGGGTACGGGCGCTACGGCAGATACGTCGTCCGGTGCGTTGTCCGGTGCGTTGTCCGGTGCTTCGTCGGGTGCGTTGTCCGGTGCTTCGTCAGGCGCTATCCGCTGATCACTCATGGCAACACTCTCGGGCCGGGCCGCGACCGACGTCCACAGCCTTTCCGAACGGGATCCCAAAGGGATCGAAGTCTTTACCCGCCGCACCCGCCGCGCCCATCGCGCTCATCGCCCCCGGACCCACCGCGCCCATGGCGCCCTGCCCCTTAGGCACCCTTAGGCACCCTCAGGCCCTTCAGGCGCTTCAGGCCCCTCGGCCCCCCTCAGAACAGCCCGTCCTGCACGCTCCCGTCCCCCGGGCTCTTCAACTCCCGTACGGGCACGGTGAGGACGTCACGGGCGCCCTCGCCGACGGGAGCGGTCAACTCCCAGCCGGTCATGAGCCGCGTATCGAGGACGACGGTGCCTCGCCCGGTGGCCAGATGCAGATCGGGTCCGGCGACGGCGAGGACCTCACCGCCCACGACCCCACCGGCGACCAGCTCGGTCACCACACCGTCGGCGGCCGGCAACCCGCCGAGTCCGAACACGCCGAAGTGATCGACGGCTTGGAAGGGCACGGGCTCCAACGACTCGGGCCACCCGGCGAGCCCCAGGGCCCGCCCATGCAGCTCCGCCAGCTCCCCGACGCGCTCCTCGACGCCCGGCAGGTCGGCCCGCACGAGCCGCTTCTCGGCGTACGGAATCCGATCCGGCACCTTGAGCGCGGCCCGCAGCATCTCCTCCACCCGCCGCGCTGCCATCAGCGGCCCCCGCCCGAGCCACCCGAAGCAGACCGCCCCCTGCTCCAACAGCCGCGCCGGCCCCCGCTCGACCGCGGTGATCCCGACCTTCACCTGTGCGGGCCCGAACCACGCGAGGTACACGTGATACGGCCGCGGGTCATCGGCGATCGTGTCGGCGGCCACGGAATGCGCCCGGTCGAGCCGCGCACACTCCTCACACCGAGCCCCGATACTCCGCCCCGGCACCCCCGCACGCACCGGACACGGGTTCCCCCTGGCGCCGACGCACGTGCGACGCCCCTCGCTCACGACTCCGAAAGCCACCACCTTCCCCTGGGGCAATGGACTCCCCCGTCCACCCGCCCACCCCAACAGCGGCCCGTCCTCGCTCCACCGCAGCCCCGTACATCTCCACACGCGTGCCATCCCCCACGACGTTAGAGGGCACCACTGACAGCGCCTCCGCCCGGCGGTCCGGACCTCGGGAAGGTTCGTCGTCGGAAGGCGGCGATGCCGCGATGGCATGGCGAAGCCGGAGGCGGGGCGGCATGGCTCGGCGACGCGGCCGGCCGCGCCCCCCTCAGGGGCGGAACCCGGCGGTCGGGCCTACAGCTTGCTCATCTTGGTGTACGGGCTCAGGATCCGCTGTCGCGCGGAGCCGAAATCGACGAGGGCGGCGATCCCGTCCTCGATGCCGATCACTCGGCCGAGGCCGTACATGTCGTGTGTGACCTGGTCGCCCACCGCGAAGTGCTTGGGAGGCGGAGCGACCGGGGCCTTGAAGGGACTGGTGGGCAGATAGCGCTTCGGTGCACCTGGCTTTGTCATTGAGACCAGTATGCGCCAACGACGAGGGCCCCGGATCTCTCCGGGGCCCTCGTCTTGCTTGTGTGCACTCGGCAGGATTCGAACCTGCAACCTTCTGATCCGTAGTCAGATGCTCTATCCGTTAAGCTACGAGTGCTTGTTCTGTTTTCCCGCCGATCCTGGCCCTTTCGGCCCGCTCTCGGCGACAGGAAGAACATTACATGACTGCCGTCGCCATGTGAAATCCGTTTGCCATAGCCCTTGTGACCTGGGGAAACAGCTTCTGGGGCGCTCTCGGAGCGGGGTGGGGACGACGAAGCCCCGGTCGGGTGGACCGGGGCTTCGGTGATCAAGCGCGGAGGCGGAGGGATTTGAACCCTCGATGGGATTGAAGTCCCAAACCGCATTAGCAGTGCGGCGCCATAGACCGGACTAGGCGACGCCTCCAGCACAACCGCCCACGCGAGCGCGAGTGGTGCGTGCAGATGATGACACAGCCGGGTGGGCTGTCACCAATCGCCTCCCACGGTACTAGGCGGAGAGGCCGCAGGGCAAAGCCGTATGGCACGTCGGGAGTGGTGCGACGGCCTGACGGGGCGCCGCGGAACGGCGGACGTGGCGCCGCAACCGTGAGGCCGGCGTGACGTTAGTCAGGTCATGTCGCAGACCCCTCCCGCCGCGTCCCCCAGCCGTCCCGCCGCCGCCCTGGGCCGGCTGTTCCTCGGTGCCGCCGCCTCGCTCGCCGCGGCCGCCGCGGGCACGCTCGCGCCGGTGGCGCCGGACGCGTACGCCGCCGAAGCGGTGTCGCACGCGTCACTGCCCCTGCCCACACCCACGCCCGCGCCCGAGACCGGGGACCGGTTGACCGTCACCGTGCGCGAGGCCGGCGGCGGGGCGGACGGGACGTTCGAGCTGCGGTGCCACCCCCAGGGCGGCAGCCACCCGGACGCGCGTGAGGCGTGCGGGCGGCTCGATCGGCGGACGGTCTGGGGGAAGGATCCGTTCGCGCCGGTCCGGCCCGACGCCGTCTGCACGATGCAGTACGGCGGGCCGGCCACCGCGTACGTCACCGGGACCTGGGCCGGGCGACGCGTCGACGCCCGCTTCGACCGCGGCAACGGCTGCGAGATCGCCCGCTGGGACGCACTGGTGCCCGTGCTGCCGGACCTCCGCGCCTAGGAGCGCGTATAGAGGGGGTAGAGAGGGAGGAAGAGAAACCAGCCACCCGACGCGCGGCGCCGACAGCCCCCTCGACACCCGTGCACAGCCCGTACATATGTGCCGCGGGCAAGTCCGTCGGGCAAAACACACGGTCACGGCACCCCCGTCCGCACAGTCACGGCATCTCCGTATGTTCGGTGTGCGACCTCCCTCTCATCCGGCGTCGCGAGCGCAACCTCTGCCCGTAGACTCCCTCGCGTGACACGTTGCGGGCCGGTTGGCAAGATGGCCATGGGCCCAGCGGTCGGCAAGGTGCGGTAACAGGGAGGAAGCGTCTCGTGAGCAGCAGGCCATCCCGAGGCGCTGCTCGCCTCGCAGCCATACTGGACGCGCTGCCCGATGCGTTGGTGCTGGTCAACGCCAATGGGACCGTCGTCAACGCCAACACGATCGCCCTGGAGGCCTTCGAGACCCCCGGGACCGCGTTGGTCGGGCGCGGGTTGCTGGACCTGCTGCCCGAGTTCGACTCCCGGCTCATCCCGGGCTCCATGCGGCGGCCCGACACCATGGACCCGACCGGGCGGACCAAGCCGACCCGGATGACCGCCCGCCGGACCGACGGCAGCGAGTTCCCGGTCGAGGTCACAAGCGCGAATCTGGAGAACGGGCAGCAGGCGTACGACGGTTACGGCTACGCCAACGACGAGCTGCTCATGCTGGTCGTACGGGATCTTTCGGGCACCGTCGACACCGAGGCCGAACTCGCGCGTTCGCAACGGCAGACCGAGATGATCCTGCGGGCCGCGTCCGAGGGCGTGGTCGGGACCGACACGGACGGCAGGATCGTCCTCGTCAATCCGGCCGCCGCCCAGATACTGGGTTATCGGGCCAGTGACCTCGGCGGACGCGAGCTGCACACCCTCGTGCTGCACTCCCGCGAGGACGGCGCCCCATTCCCGTACACCGAGTCGCCGCTCGCGGACACCCTGAAGTCCGGGCGCAAGCACCGGGTGCGCGGGCAGGTGCTGTGGTCGAAGAACGGCGAGAAGGTGTCGGTCGACCTGACGACCGCGCCGGTGCGCGACGGGGATCAGCTCGTCGGCGCCGTGATGACGTTCACCGACCGGCGGCCGTACGACAAGCTCGCCGAGGAGAAGGACGCCGAGGCCGAGACGCACGCGGAGGAGCTGGAGCGGCTCGCCAAGGAGCACGCCGAGGAACTCGCGGGCGTACGCGAGGAGCACGCCGCCGAGCTGGCCGAACTGGCCGAACAGCACGCCGAGGAGCTCGCCGCCGGCGACGAGCGGTACGCGGCGCTCGGGGAGCGCGAGAAGGACCGGTACGAGGCGCTGGCCGCGCGGCACGAGCAGCTGCTCGCCGTGCTGGGCACCTCGCTGCGCGGCCCGCTCGACCAACTCCGCGGTGAACTGGGCACGCTCGCCGCCGACGACGCCGGGCAGCTGTGGCCCGAGGCCAACCAGGTGCTGCATCACCTGACCGCCGGGTACTCGCGGATCACGACGCTCATCGACAACGTGCTCGGCTACCAGCGGATCGACGCGGGCGAGGACACCCTGGTGCGTACGGCCGTCATGCTCGACGCGGTCGTCGCGGCCGGGGTCGACGGGGCCGTGGAACTGGTCGGGCCGGGACGGGTGCAGTTCGCCGTGCACGCGCCGCCCATCGAGGCCGAGGTGGACCAGGTGCGGCTCGCGACCGCGCTCGCCCATCTCGTCGCGGATGTCGCCGGTGTCGACGCGACGGGCAACGCGCCCATGTCCACCGGCGGCTACATGGACAACACCGTCGTCGTGGCGGCCGCGCAGCGCGGTGAGGTCGTCCGCATCGAGGTGCGCGGGCCATACGCCGGGGGAGACCCGGTGCACCAGCCGATCGTCCAGGGGATCGTGCGGGCGCACGGCGGTGTGCTCCAGACGGTCGAGGTGCCGGGGATGAGCGGCAGCGCGTATGTGCTGGAGGTGCCGCTGGGTGGCGGTGCCGGGGCGGTCCCCTCGCAGGCGCTGCCCGCCGAGACGGGCGTCGAGGCCGAACCCGAGTACATGGCGACCGGTGCCGAGGTCTCCTTGCCCGACCAGGCCGCCGCCGGTGGCGGCGGCGGGCGGCGGCGGGCACGGCGGTCGTCGGTGGACGCGTTCCTGGAGAGCGAGGACGCTCCCGAAGGTGGGGAGGGCGAGACCGCTGTCGCCCCGACCGGGCGGCGCAGGCGCAGGGCGGAGGACGCGGCGGCCGCGGCCGGTGCGGCAGCCGGGTCCGGCGAGGCCGCCGGACCCGCGCAGGGCGCCGAGGCCGAGGGCTCCGGAGGTACCGGGCGACGGCGTGGACGTGCCGCCTCGGCCGAAGCCGCCGGTGAGTCCGTGGCCACCGAGGGCGCGGTCGTCACGGCGGCCGAGCACGCGGCGGGTGCCGCTGCCGCCGCCTCCGGCCTGGGCGGGACGGTGCCGCCGCAGGGCGTGCCCGCGCCCGGCGGACGGCGCGCGCGCCGGGAGCCCGTGGCACAGAACGCTCTGCCTCCGGCGCTGCCGGCGGGGCCGAGCCCGGTCACCGAGGCGACCGCCGACGACGCCGCGTCCGGCGAGGCGGGCGGCGCCCAGCAGCCCACCGGACGCCGTCGTCGCGCCCTCGGGGGCGGGGAGGAGCGCGCCGCAGCGCCCGCACCGGGTGCGCGAGCGGTCTTCGCGCTGCCGCCGGCCGAGGCCGACCGGGGGCCCGAGTACGCACAGGCGGCCGGACTCGGTCCGCTCCCCCTGCCCGCGGGACCGGGTGCGCCCGGCACGCCCATGCCGCTGCCGGCAGGCCCGGCCGGACCCGCCGTGCCCGTGCCCGCGCAGGGTGCGGGGTACGACGGTGAGGGCGGCCAGGGTGTGGCCGCTGCGGCCGGGGGTATGGCTGCTGCGGCCGGAGGGCCGGTGCCCGCCGGAGGGCCGGTGCCCGCCGGAGGGCCCGTGCAGGTCGGAGGACCCGTGCAGGCCGCGGGAGTTGTGCCTGCCGGAGAGCCGGTGCCTGCCGCCGGGATCGGGCAGCAGGTCAGTGGGGGAGGACAGCAGGGCGCCGGAGCCGGGCAGCAGGTCCCCCAGAATGGTCCGGGGGCGCCGGGTGGCGTCGCCGGTGCGGGTGCGGGTGCGGGCCAGGTGGCCGGTGCCGGGCAGGGCCCCGGCGCGGGTCAGGCCGCCGGTGTGGGTCAGGCCCCCGGCGCGGGTCAGGCCGCCGGTGTGGGGCAGGCTCCTGGCGCTGGTCAAGGCGCCGGTGCCGGGCAGAACCCGGGTGCGGGCCAAGTGACCGTCGAGGGCCAGATGTCGGGTGCCCCGGCCGGGGGTGCCGACGACGGTCGCCACGACGCCGCGCTGCACGACCCGACCGACCACACCCCGCCGCAGCCGCACCCGGTGCCCACGCCGACGGGCCGCCGCCGGGCGGCACGGCAGACCGCTCCCCAGCAGGGTGACGGCGTGGCGACGATGGCTCCCGCACAAGGGGTGCCGCCCCAGGGTGCTCCCGCGCAGGGGATTCCCCCGCAGGGAGGACCGGAACAGCCGGTGCCCGCACAGGGCGCACCCGTGGCCACCGCACAGCCCGTGCCCGCCCAGGGTGTCCCGGGCGGCCCGCAGCAGGTGCCCGCGCACGCCGGAGCCCTCGGCCACTCCGTCGTCGTACCGGGAGTGCAGGGCGTACAAGGGGTCCAAGCCGTTCAGGGTGTACAGGGCGCGCAGCCCGTCCCCGCCCAGGCCCCTGGCGTGGCTCCCGGTCAGCCCGCCGCGGCAGGAATCGCGGCCGCGCAGTCCGTCTCTCCGCAGGGGGCCCCGGGGGGCGCCGCTCAGGCAGCCGCCGGGCAGGCGGCCACAGGCCAGGCCGCTGCCACCCAGGCCGCTCCAGGACAACCCGACACCGTCGGACAGACCGCCGTCGGACAGACCGCCGTCGGACATCCCGTCGCCGCGCAAGGCGCCGTCCCGCCGCAAGGTGCCCCCGGTGGCGCACAGCAGGTGCCCGCGCACGCCGGAGCCCTCGGTCACTCCGTCCTCGTACCGGGAGTGCAGGGCGCGCAGCCGGTTCAGGGCGTCGCCCAGCCCGTGCCCGCACCAGGGGTGCCCGGCGCCCAGCAGCCCGTCCCGGCTCAGGGTGCGGCCGCGGCCCCCGGCGCACCCCAGCCGCAGCAGCCCCAGTCCTGGCCGGACCCCCGCCAGGAGACCTCCGGGGCCGCCATCCCCGTAGCCGCTCCGCAGGCGCCGCTGCCCCCGCAGTCCACCCCCTCCTCGGGCACTCCGCTGCCGCCGGAGGTCGCCGTACAGCAACAGCCGCGCGCCGCACAGCCGTTGCCCGCCGAAGCCGCGGCCCCGGCCCCGGCCCAAGCCCCGGCTCCGTCTCCGGCTCCGGCCCAAGCCCAGGTTCGGGCCCAGGCCGCCCCGGTCCCCGCCGCCGCTCCCGCCCCCGTCGACCCCAACTCCACCCAGGGACGGTCGATCAGCGTGCGGACGCTCGGCCAGGGCGTCCCGTTCTCCCGCCAGGGCGGTCCCCAGGCGCAAGCCCAGGCACAGGCACAGGCACAGGCAGGCGCACAGACGCAGCCCCAGACCGGAGCCACACCCGCACCGAATCAGCCCGGTGGTTCCGGCAGGCGCCGCAAGCTCGGGACACCGCCCCAGGGGGTCGGCCGACCCGAAACGTCCGCGCGCCCCCACCCGCAGTCCACCCCGACCAACGGCACCGGTATCAGCACCGGCACCGGCACCGGCACCGGCACCGGCCAGACCCCGCCGCCCGCCCAGGCGGCGGCCCAGCCCCAGCAGGCAGCCGCGCATACGGCGCAGCCCTCCCTCGCCGGCCAGACCCCGCTGCCGGCCCAGCCCTCCCTCGCCGGGCAGGTCCCGCTCCCGCCGCAGCCCTCCCTCGCCGGGCAGTCCCGGCTGGCGGGCCGTACGGAGGGTGCCGGGCGGTCGTACGCCATAGGGGCACCCGACGAGAACGCGGCCGAAGGTCCCGAGCCGCTGGACGGGCCCGGCGGCGCCGTGGAGGTCCCCGACCGGCCGCATCCGCAGCCGATGGACGACGAGTTGCCTCCGGAGCCGCTGGACAACCCGCGCCGGCTGCTGGTGTGGCCCGCGCCGGACGCGTCGACCCATCAGGCGCTGAGCGACCGCGGCTACCGGCCCGTCATCGTGAACTCCCGCGAGGACGTGGACGCCCAGATCGCCGCCTACCCGGCCGCCCTGTTCGTCGACCCGCTGACCGGCCCCATCACCCGCACGGCCCTCCAGTCGCTGCGCCAGGCCGCCGTGGCCGCCGAGGTCCCCGTCCTCGTGACGGCGGGACTCGGCCAGGCGACGCGCGAGGCGGCGTACGGCGCCGACCCGGCCATCCTGCTGAAGGCGCTCGCGCCGCGCGACTCCGAGCAGCACCCGCCGCGCGTCCTGCTCATCGAGGAGCACGCGGAGATCGCGCTCGCCCTGACCGCGACGCTGGAACGGCGTGGCATGCAGGTCGCACGGGCCGCGTCGGACGCGGACGCCGTCACGCTGGCCGCGCAGATGCGGCCGAACCTCGTGGTGATGGACCTGCTGCAGGTGCACCGCCGCCAGGCCGGAATCATCGACTGGCTGCGGACGAACGGCCAGTTGAACCGCACCCCGCTCGTCGTCTACACCGCCGCCGTCGACCAGTCCGAACTCCCGCGCCTGGCCTCGGGAGAGACGGTCCTCTTCCTCGCGGAACGCTCGACGAGCCCCGAAGTACAGACCCGCATCGTGGACCTGCTGGCACGAGTCGGCACGAACTGATCCCCCCACGCATGGCGGTGGGGCGGTGTTTCACGTGAAACACCGCCCCACCATCACCTCACCTGACCGCGACGCGTCCTAGATCTGCGTCACATCCAGCGAGCCCTCCGCGTACTGCCTCCGCAGCACCTTCTTGTCGAACTTGCCCACGCTCGTCTTCGGCACCGACTCGATGATCGTCCAGCGCTCGGGCAGCTGCCACTTGGCGATGTGACCCTCGTCGGCGAGGAAGGAACGCAGGGCGGCGAAGTCGGTGGTGGACCCCTCCTTCAACACGACCGTGGCGAGGGGACGCTCGCCCCACTTGTCGTCCGGTACGGCGACGACGGCGGCCTCGGCAACGTCCGGGTGAGCCATGAGGGCGTTCTCCAGCTCGACGGAGGAGATCCACTCGCCGCCGGACTTGATGACGTCCTTGGCGCGGTCGGTGAGGGTGAGGAAGCCGTCGGGGCTGATCGTGCCGACGTCGCCCGTCTTCAGCCAGCCGTCCTCGCTGAACTTGTCGTCGGGGCGGACGGGTTCGGCGCCCGAACCGCCGTAGTAGGCGCCCGCGATCCAGGGGCCACGGACCTCCAGCTCACCGGCGGACTCGCCGTCCCAGGGGAGGCGTTCGCCGCCGGGGCCGGTGAGGCGGGCCTCGACGGAGGCGGGGAAGCGGCCCTGGGTGAGGCGGTAGGCGAGCTCCTCCTCCGAGTCGGGCTCGACATGGGCCGGCGGCCGGGCGATCGTGCCGAGCGGGGAGGTCTCCGTCATGCCCCAGGCGTGGCAGACGTGCATCCCCAGCTTGTCGAAGGCCTCCATGAGGGCGGGCGGGCAGGCCGAACCGCCGATGGTCACCTGGGTGAGCGAGGAGACCTCGCGCGGGCGGGCGGTCAGCTCCGCGAGCAGGCCCTGCCAAATGGTGGGGACGGCGGCGGCGTGCGTCGGCTTCTGCGTCTCGATCATCTCGGCGAGCGGGCCGGGCTGCAGAAACCGGTCCGGCATCAGCATGTTGACGCCGGTCATGAAGGTCGCGTGCGGCAGGCCCCAGGCGTTGACATGGAACTGCGGGACGACGACGAGCGAGAGGTCCGCGTCCGTCAGGCCCATGGACTGGGCCATGTTGACCTGCATGGAGTGCAGATAGATCGAGCGGTGGGAGTAGACGACGCCCTTGGGGTCGCCGGTGGTGCCGGAGGTGTAACACATGGCGGCGGCGGAGCGTTCGTCCAGCTCGGGCCAGTCGTACGTGGTCGGCTTCCCGGCGATCAGGTCCTCGTACTCGTGCACCTGGACGCTCGCTCCGGCGAGCAGCGACCGGTCGCCGGGTCCGGCGACGACGACGTGCTCCACCGGCTTGAGGTGCGGGAGGAGCGGCGCGAGGAGGGGCAATAGCGAGCCGTTCGCGATGATCACGCGGTCGGCGGCGTGGTTGACGATCCAGGCGAGCTGCTCGGGGGGCAGGCGCAGATTGAGGGTGTGGAGGACGGCCCCCATGGAGGGGATCGCGAAGTACGCCTCCACATGCTCCGAGTTGTTCCACATGAGAGTCGCGACGCGCTCGTCGCCGTCGACTCCGAGGTCCTCGCGCAGGGCGTGGGCCAGCTGCGCGGTGCGGGCGCCGATCTCGGCGTAGGAGCGGCGTTCGGGCTCACCCTCACCGGTCCAGGTGATCACCTGCGACGTCCCGTGGATGACCTGTCCATGGGTCAGGATCCTGGAGATCAACAGCGGTACGTCCTGCATGGTGCTCAGCACGGCGTCCTCCCGGGGCGGCTCTGCCTACGCGGTGGTAACGGATGTGCTGATTCTGCTCACATACCGCTCGGTATGTCACTAGAGGGCAAGATGATCGATCAGACGGAGTCACCCGGGCGAGCCCGAGCCCGCGCGTGCCGGAGCCACCTGACACACCAACGACCCGGCTAGCGCACGGGTTCCAGCTCGGGGTCCTCGCGCAGCTTGCCGAGCGCCCGGGACACCGCCGACTTCACCGTGCCGACCGAGACGCCGAGGACCTCGGCCGTCTGGACCTCGCTCAGATCCTCGTAGTACCTGAGGACGACCATGGCCCGCTGGCGCGCCGGCAGTTTCATGATCGCCCGCCACATCGCGTCGTGCAGCGCCTGCTGCTCGGCCGGGTCCGCGGCCTGGGCCCCCTCGGGCTCCGGCAGCTCTTCGCACGCGAACTCGTCCACCTTGCGCTTGCGCCACTGGGACGTCCG
This sequence comes from Streptomyces sp. NBC_00104, assembly GCF_045160825.1. Classification (NCBI taxonomy): domain Bacteria; kingdom Bacillati; phylum Actinomycetota; class Actinomycetes; order Kitasatosporales; family Streptomycetaceae; genus Streptomyces; species Streptomyces sp. NBC_00104. The sequence goes on from NZ_CP108215.1 coordinate 5,557,461, forward strand.
GGTGTTCAGCAGCGCCCGACGGACATAGCCGTCGAGTGCCCGGTGGTCCTCGATGCGCTCCCAGGCCACGTACGTCTTGGCCAGCGCGGTCTGCAGCAGGTCCTCGGCGTCGCACGGGTTCGCGGTGAGCGAGCGGGCGGCCCGCAGCAGCACCGGCTGGCGGGCCTTCACGTACGCCGAGAACGACGGGTACGACAGGTTCGTCAGGCTCGACAGGGCCGGCCGGGCCGAGGTCGATCGTGCCGAGGGCGACAGGGTCCGCGTCACTGGTGCAGCGGCCTTCGAAGCGCTGGTGCAGACGGGTGTGGTCATGGCTCCACGCTAGGAGCGGGCCCCGCCCGGCAAATCGGCCGCAGGTCCCGAAGGCGAATCCCCCTCAGGTTGTAGGAGTGGGGCACACCCGACCTACTGAAGGTGGATGAACAGCCCCGGGGTACTGAGGGTGTACCCCTGAGACCACCTGCCCAGGGTGTACGGCACCGGACCCGAGGAGGCCTGGAGCTCGCCCCGGGCGTCACCTGCGCACCGCTCACCCGTCCGTCCCCAGCACCAACCCCGAGGTCGGCACCCCCGTACCCGCGGTGACCAGCACCCGCTCGGCGCCGGCGACCTGGTTCACGGCGGTGCCCCGCAGCTGCCGTACCGCCTCCGCGATGCCGTTCATCCCGTGCAGATACGCCTCGCCGAGCTGCCCGCCGTGGGTGTTGAGCGGCAGCCGCTCCTCCGCGACGAAGTCCGCCGCCTCCCCCGGCCCGCAGAACCCGAACTCCTCCAGCTGCATCAGCACGAACGGCGTGAAGTGGTCGTACAGGATGCCCACGTCGATGTCGTCGGGACCGAGCCCCGAGGTCCGCCGGAGCTGCCGGGCGACGACGCCCATCTCCGGCAGCCCGGTGAGGTCGCTGTCGTAGAAGCCGGTCATCTGCTGCTGCGCCCGGCCCGCGCCCTGGGCGGCCGCCACGACCACGGCGGGCGGCTTCGGCAGATCCCGCGCGCGCTCCACGGACGTCACGACGAGCGCCTGGCCGCCGTCCGTCTCCTGGCAGCAGTCCAGCAGCCGCAGCGGCTCGACGATCCAGCGCGAGGCCGCGTGCTCGTCGAGGGTGATGGGACGGCCGTGGAAGTACGCCGCCGGGTTCGTCGCCGCATACTTCCGGTCCACCACGGCCACCTGCCCGAACGCCTCGGGGGTCAGCCCGTACGCGTACAGGTAGCGCTGTGCCGCCATCGCCACCCACGAGGCGGGCGTGAGCAGCCCGAACGGCAGCGTCCAGCCCAGCGCCACGCCCTCCGCCGAGGGTTCCCGATGCCGTACGCCCGACCCGAACCGCCGCCCCGAGCGCTCGTTGAACGCCCGGTAGCAGACCACCACCTCCGCCACGCCCGTCGCGACCGCGAGCGCCGCCTGCTGCACGGTCGCGCACGCGGCGCCGCCGCCGTAGTGGACACGGGAGAAGAAGGACAGCTCGCCGATACCGGCCGCCTGCGCGACCGTGATCTCCGGGCTCGTGTCCATCGTGAACGTCACCATCCCGTCCACGTCCGCCGGCGCCAGCCCCGCGTCGTCGAGCGCCGCCCGTACCGCCTCCACGGCCAGCCGCAGCTCGCTACGCCCCGAGTCCTTGGAGAAGTCGGTCGCGCCGATACCGACGATCGCGGCCCGCCCGCCGAGCCGGTCCTTGGTTCGCACGCTCATTCGGCACCCCCTGCCGGGAGGACGACATCCCCTGTCGGGAGGGCGGGGTCGCTTCCTGCCGGGAGGGCGGGGTCGCTTCCGGCCGGGGGCGGGAGGGTGTCGTCCGCTTCCGGGAGCGTGACCGTGACCGTGCCGGTGACGTGCCGGCCGATGCCGTTCTCGCCGACGACCTTGATCGTGGCCGTGCGACCGGCGGTCGTCTCGACCGTGCCGGTCAACACCATTGTGTCGCCCGGGTAGTTGGGCGCGCCCAGCCGGATCGCCACCTTGCGCAGGACGGCGGCCGGACCGAAATGATCGGTGACGTACCGTCCCACCAGCCCGTTCGTCGTCAGGATGTTCATGAAGACGTCCGGAGACCCGCGCCGCCGGGCCAGCTCCGGATCGTGGTGCACGTCCTGGTAGTCGCGCGAGGCGATGGCCCCCGCGACGACGAGCGTCCGGGTGATCTCGATCTCCAGCGGCGGAAGCGCCTGTCCGGCCTCGGCCCTCATACCGGCGCCACCTCCTCCTCCACGCGGAACACCGGCAACTCCAACTCCTCGTCACAGCGTGCGAATTCGAGCCGTACGGGCATCCCGATCCGCACCTTGTCGTACGGCACCCCGATCACGTTGCTGACCATCCGCACCCCTTCCGCCAGCTCGATCAGCCCGACGGCGTACGGCGGATCGAAGGCCGGGAAGGGCGGGTGATGCATGACGACGTACGAGTACACGACCCCCTCGCCGCAGGCCTCGACCGTGTCCCACTCGGGCGAACCGCACGCGTTGCAGCCCGGCAGCCAGGGGAGGCGGAGCGTGGCGCAGTCGGCGCAGCGCTGGATGAGGAGCCGGTGCCGCGCGACGCCCTCCCAGAAGCCGGCGTTGTCGCGATTGACGACGGGGCGGGGACGGCGGGGCCGCTCCTGCGGTTGGGGCCGGGGCTCTCGCTCCCTGGGCTCGTGCTCCCGGGACTCGTGCTCCCGGGACTCGTGATTCCCGGAGGCACCAGCCGGCGCGTACTTGAGTATCCGGAAGCGATGCGTGCCGACGAGTTCGTCGCCCTCCTCACCGGCCCGCACATCCATGCGCGTCGTCACGAAGTACCCCGTGCCGAGTCTGGTGGTCTTCCGCTCCGACACCGACTCGATGACCGAGTCGAACGTGATCTCGTCCCCGGGCCGCAGCGCCCGTAGGTACTCCTGCTCGCAGTCGGTGGCGACGACGGAGGTGTACCCGGCGCCGTCGAGCAGCGCGAGGAGTTCGCCGTACGCCGGCGCGCGGGTCTCGTGCCCGCTCAGCCCGCCCATCGTCCACACCTGGAGCATGGTGGGCGGCGCGATGGCCCCCGGTCCGGTGTACGCGGGGTTGGTGTCCCCCATGGCCTCGCACCAGTGCCGGATCATGGGCGAGTTGACGGGATCCTTGCCACGGCCGCCGTGGACGGCCGCGCGCCCCTCGTAGGCCTTGAGCCGTACGGACAGGTCCTCGACCATCGTGCCGCAGCCCCCTCCACGTTTCTGACTGTCCGTCAGATTGAAGGAGCGGTCGCCCCAACTGTCAAGGTCACGACGTCGCCGGAAACGCCTGTGCGGCGGTGCCGAAGCACCGCCACACAGGCGTGTTTCACCCCACGAACATGTCCCACACGTCCCGCACCCGAGGGTCGGGCCCTGAGGCCTCAGGGCCGGGGCGACCTCATCCGCCCACCCTCGGCCGCCCGGCCCGCCCTCGGCCCGCTCACCAGAGGTTGGTGAAGCTGACGACGGCGTTCTCCTGGTCGATCGCCGTGAGGCCGGAGCCGTTGACCTGGGCGGTGTTGTTCTGGTTCGAGGCGCCCGAGCCGTTCGCCTGCTGCTGCGAGGTCGACGAGTTGCCGCTGTTGTCGCGGCCGACACCGCTGCCGACGATGTTCGCCACGCCGGCGTTCGATCCGTTGTCCGCGATGGCGCCGTTGTCGGCCGACGCGACGCCGGTGAACAGGGCGGCGGCGAGCGGGAGCGCCGAGACGGCGGCGAGAGCGCGGGCTGTACGGATGCTTGCCATGTGCACTTCCTCCAGGGGTCCTTCACGCAAGTACGGGTTGCCCCGGGGCAGTTGGCCGACCGCCTCGGTGCGGGTCTTCGACGTCGCGAATCCAGAGTTGCCCACCGAATCCCCGGCGAACCACCCCGGAAGCCCCTATTCCCCCTGAAGCGTGATGACAAGTCGATAAACCCCCATGGATCAAGGAACTCCCAGTTCAGGAGCGATGCGCCCATCGAGCGGCAGCAAGATCAAGTGACGCAAGGGGCGAAGCGTTCCGGCACTTTTCCAGCCACCCCGCGCACTGACCTCCGACGACCGAAAGCGCTCCTCGCACCCCCTTCCCTTTATCGAACACACGTACGAACATAGAAACATGGCCACCACAGACCGGCAGGCCGGCACCCTGGCTCTGGCCCACGCCCTCTCCGCCGCCGAACGCGGACTGGCGGTGATCCCGCTGTCCCGCGCGAAGCTCCCGGCCCTGCGCTCCCCCCACCGAGACGACCCGTCTCCCTCCCCCTCCCCCTGTCACGGCGAGTGCGGCCGCTTCGGCCACGGCGTCCACGACGCCTCCACCGACCCCCGCCGCATCCGCGAACTCTTCACCGCCGCCCCCTGGGCCACCGGCTATGGCATCGCCTGCGGCCTCCGCCCCCACCATCTGATCGGCATCGACCTCGACACGAAATCCGGCACGGACTCCTCGACGGCCCTGCGCGAGCTCGCGCTCCGCCACCTCTTCACGATCCCCGAGACGGTCGTCGTCGTGACCCCCAGCGGCGGCCGCCACCTCTGGCTCACCGGCCCGCCCGACGTCGTCGTCCCGAACTCGGCGAGCCGCCTCGCCCCCGGCATCGACATCCGCGGCGCCGGCGGCTACCTCGTCGGCCCCGGCTCCCGCACCGACCACGGCGTCTACAGCACGGCCCCCGGCACGGCCCACCTGCCGCCGGCCCCCTGCCCGCCAGCCCTGCTCCGCCTCCTGCTGCCACCGCCGCGCACGAGCCCCTCCCAGACATCCGGCGGCCGGGGCGACGGCCACGGTCTGGTCCACTTCGTCCTGACCGCCCAGGAGGGCCAGCGCAACACCCGCCTCTTCTGGGCGGCTTGCCGCGCGTACGAGAACGGCCTCGGCCCCGACCTCACGAACGCGCTGGTCGAGGCCGCCGTACACACGGGGCTCACGGAACGGGAGGCGAGGTCGACGATCGCTTCGGCGGCACGGATGTCGGGGCGACGGGCGTGAAGGCGTGCCCCAGCCGCGACGCGCGACCGGCCGGCACCCGCGATTCCGCGCGCCGGTCGCCGGTGGTCTGTCATCGGTCGCCGGTTGCCGGTTGCCAGTCGCCGGTCGCCGGTGGTCTCTCATCGGTCGCCGGTCGCCGGTCGCCGGTCGCTCGAACATCATCACGGCGCGAGAGACGGCCGCGGCCGACGAGGGCGAGTAGGACTGACGGCCCCGTCAGCCGCGCCGCCACCACGGCACCATCACGCCACCACTACCGGGGCGGGTCCTCGCGGCCGGTGTCGGTCTGCCCCGTCTGCCCCGTCTGCCCTGTCTGCCCTGTCTGCCCTGTCTGCTCCGAGCCCATCTGCCGCCTGAGCCTCTCCTGCGCCGAGTCGACCTGACCGCTGTGCTTCCCCTGCGTCCGCCCGTCGACGAAGTCACCGGTCTTGTCGATGCCCTGCCCGGCCTGGTCCTCATGGCCCTTCAGCATGTGCTTGAGCTTGCCCATCACAGACATAGCGTCTCCTTCCGCCGTTTACACCGTCCCCACCAGAATCCGCGCCCCTCCCACAGACCGCATCTCGTAACCCCGCCCAACCGCCGACGAAGGGGCGCCCCGCAACCGGGACATCCCTGAAAGCGGCAAGTGCCCTACCGCTCGGATCGCGTGCCCCACTCGTGCGCCAGGCCGGGGAATCACGGGAACGTCAGGGCTGTCGGCGAGCAGCCGTCAACACAACGGCCCCTGACCGTCTTACCTGGTCAGGGACCGTTCACCTGGCGGTGGGTGTGGGATTTGAACCCACGGTGACTCGCGCCACGACGGTTTTCAAGACCGTTCCCTTAGGCCGCTCGGGCAACCCACCTACGCCCCGGCCCACCTGGCCCGGAGCGGCTACAGACTACCGGCTGCGGTCATGATCATGGGATGGCGGTCCGCGACAGGTGCACGGCGGCGCGGTGACCGGCTACAACTGTGGTGGGGGGAGGGGCCCATGAAGCCGGAGACCGTGATTTCTGTGTCGGCGACCGTGATCGCACTCGCTTCGCTCTGGGTGAGTTTCACGGAATCGCGAAGCATCCGGTCGCACAATCGTCAGTCGGTGAGACCGCTCCTGCAGATCCGGCGGGTGCTGACCTTCGAAGGATCGAGGACGGGGATCCAGCTCGTCAACGCCGGTCTCGGTCCGGCCATAGTCACCAGCAGCGTGGTGCGGGTGGACGGCGAGGTGTTGGGGGAGTGGGACCTGAAGACATACCGGCGGCTCACACAGGGGCACTCGGTCCGCCCGAAGGTGTCGACGCTGCAGCCAGGTGTTCCCGTGCTCTCCGGCCAAGTCGTGCACCTGCTGTTCTTCGACGACTTCGACCGCGCCGAGCACGCGTGGTTCTGGACGCTCGTCAGTGAGCGTCTGATGGTCGAGATCTACTACGAGTCGATGTACGGCGGCGAGAACTTCAGGGCCGTGCTGATCCCACCGTGGGAGCCCCCGACCTGACGCCGACCTGACGCCGACGTGATGTCGACCTGATGTCGACCTGATGCCGCCGTCCCCGTCCCCCGAGGCGGATGGCCGAGGGGTACGGGGACGACGGGACGAAGGGGCGGCGGTGAGCGGGGTCAGCTGTCGCCCTGGCGTTCGCCGAGGGTGACGTCCGCCGTGCGGGTCTTGCCGTCGCGGGTGTAGGTGAGGGTGACCTTGTCGCCGGGGAGGTGGGTCCAGATCTCGCCGATGAGGGTGGGGCCGCTGTCGATGACGTGGTCGTCGAGTTTGGTGATGACGTCACCGGGCTTGAGGCCGGCCTTGTCGGCGGGGCCGCCGGAGGTGATGGAGCCCGCGCCGCCCTCGCCCGACTCCGTGATCTTCGCCCCGCCCGTGCCCTCCTCCAGGGAGACCGAGGCGCCGATCACCGGGTACACCGGCTTGCCCGTCCTGATCAGCTGCTGGGCCACGTTCTTGGCCTGGTTGATCGGGATGGCGAAGCCGAGGCCGATGGAGCCCGCCTGGCCGGAGCCGAAGCTGCCGTTGCTGGCGGACTGGATCGCCGAGTTGATGCCGATGACGTTGCCCCGCGCGTCGAGGAGCGGGCCGCCGGAGTTGCCCGGGTTGATCGACGCGTCGGTCTGCAGGGCGCTCATGTAGGAGGCCTTGCTGCCGGAGGAGCCGTCGCTGGAGGCCACCGGGCGGTTCTTGGCGCTGATGATGCCCGTGGTGACCGTGTTGGAGAGGCCGAAGGGCGCGCCGATCGCGATCGTCGAGTCGCCCACCGCGACCTTGTCGGAGTCGCCGAGCGTCAGCGGCTGCAGGTTCGACGGGGCGTTCTCCAGCTTGATGACCGCCACGTCGTAGCCCTGCGCGTGGCCGACGACCTCGGCGTTGTACTTCTTGCCGTTCGGGAAGGTGGCCGTCACCTTGCCGCCGTCGACGGCTTCCGCCACCACGTGGTTGTTGGTGACGATGTGGCCTTCCTTGTCGAACACGAAGCCGGTGCCCGTGCCGCCCTCGCCTTCGCTGCTGGACGCCTCGATGGTGACCGTGCTCGGCAGCGCCGAGGAGGCCACGGCGGCGACCGTGCCGGCCGCGCGCTTGACGTCACCGCCGTTCTGCGAGGCCGAAACGGTCGTGGAGCCGGTGGAGTTGTCGTTGCGGTCGGCCAGTGTGTAGCCGATGCCGCCGCCGACCCCGCCCGCGATGAGCGCCGCCACGAGGATCGCGGCGATCAGACCGCCCCGCTTGTTGCCCGCCGGCTTGGGGGCCGGCTGCTGCGTCTGCTGCCACGAGGAGCCCCAGCCGCCGTCACCGGGGCCTCCGGGACCGCCGGCGCCGCCGGCTCCTCCGGCCGCGCCCGCGTTCCCGTACGCGCCGCCGCTGTCCGCGTACGCGCCGCCGCCGTTGTCCGCGTACGACGGGACGGCCGGTGGCGCCGGAGGCGGCCAGGCGGAGTCGGGCGCGGAGGACCCGGCACCGCCGGGTGCCTGTCCGTAGCCTCCGGGGGCCTGGCCCATGCCGTAACCCTGACCCTGGCCCGCGGCCGCCGCGTAACCGGGCGCCCCTGCGGACACCAGCTGCGGCTGGTGGGGAGTCGGCTGGTGGGGTGTCGGCTGCTGTGCCGTCGGTTGCTCCGCCTGCGGCACCTGCGGCTGTACCGCCGTCGCACCCGGCTCCGGGGCCGTCGGCGGGACCGGCGGGAGCTGCGTCGTCGGCTCGTTGTCGGCGGTGGCTCCGGCCGGGGCCGCCGGGGCGGTGGTCTCCGCCGGTGCCGCGCTCGGCTCGTGCGCCGGGGCCGGCGCGGAGGCAGCGGGAGTTTCCACCGGCACGGGAGGTGCGGACGGGGCCGGGGGTACCGCGGTGCCCTCGTTCTCGGTGCTCACAGCTTTTCTCCTCGATCCACGGCTTCACCTTGTCGGCGGTCGACTGTTCTTGGTCGCACATCCGGCTGTGCCTGAGTTTTGTATGGGGTCAGCTTTTCCCACGAGCCGTCAGGGCACCATAAGCGGTGACTGTGCGTCCGGGGCCATCCTTTATATAGGATCTATAGGACTAATGGCGCGTACTGTGCGTATGAACCCGGCCCTCCACGACCACCGCCCCACGCGTACCCCTCCACGGTGGCACCATGACGCGGTGACCCACGCACGACAGCTCCCGATTCAGGTCGTCGCCCACCGGGGGGCCTCCGAGGCAGCCCCCGAGCACACCCTGGCCGCGTACAAGAAGGCGATCGAGGACGGCGCGGACGCCCTCGAATGCGATGTCCGGCTGACGGCGGACGGCCACCTCGTCTGTGTCCACGACCGACGCGTCAACCGAACCTCGAACGGCCGGGGCGCGGTCTCCGCCCTGGAGCTCGCCGACCTGGCCGCCCTGGACTTCGGTTCCTGGCACAGCGGCGACGAGGCCCCCGACTGGGAGGTCGCCCCCGAGGACCGGGCGGACACCTCCGTCCTCACCCTTGAACGTCTGCTCGAACTCGTGGCCGACGCCGGGCGCCGGGTGGAACTGGCCATCGAGACCAAGCACCCCACCCGCTGGGCGGGCCAGGTCGAGGAGCGGCTGCTGGTCCTGCTGAAGCGGTTCGGCCTGGACGCCCCGGAGTCGGCCGCCGAGTCACCGGTACGGATCATGAGCTTCTCGGCGCGCTCGCTGCACCGCGTCCGGGCCGCGTCCCCGACGCTGCCGTCGGTCTATCTGATGCAGTTCGTCTCGCCCCGGCTGCGCGACGGACGGCTGCCGTCCGGTGTCCGGATCGCGGGCCCCTCGATCCGGATCGTGCGCAACCACCCCGCGTACATCGAGCGCCTGAAGAGCGCGGGCCACCAGGTGCACGTGTGGACGGTGAACGAGCCCGAGGACGTCGACCTCTGCGTCGAGCTGGGCGTCGACGCCATCATCACCAACCGCCCACGCGAGGTTCTCCACCGACTCGGCCGCTGACCACACCCCGGAGACCGCCGGGCACCCTCGCACCCCGGTGTCTCCGACACCATCGAGCGCACGGTCTCCGACACCTTCGAGGGCACGGTCTCCGACACCTTCGAACACACCGATTCCCACAGCTTCCAACACTTCGCCCCGGGCAGCTCCGAACACGCCTCTGTTCACACCTGCGACCACCTCGCCGACCCCCGTCACCGCCGCCGCGCGCCTCTTGACGGAGGTAAGAATTCCGCCAAGGCGGCGAAACAACGCCCGGGGACAAGTCGGCATATCGGGGACGAAATTCAGCCAGGCGACTACGGGGTGTACACCGGCGCGTTCGATCCGTATTCGACCGTGGCGAGTGCGTCAGAGCACATGTGTTGGCCGGTTTCCAGTCCAGTCCAATGGGGCATTCACACCGTGGCGTGGGGCGAAGGAGGTCTCGGGGGTGGCGTTGGTGGTGGCACAGGAGGTGCCCACGTCGTCGAGCATGGCCGTACCCCATGGCCCTGCGGGCGTGGGAGAAGCAAGGCATCGGATGCGCAATCAGTTGCGCGATGGTGGTGTGGCGGAATCGGTCATCGACGACGCCCTACTGATCCTTTCCGAACTACTCAGCAATGCCTGCAAACACGGCAGGCCACTCGGCGAGGCGCTGGCCGGTGACGGCGACGTCCGCTGCTCCTGGCGGATGGACCCCTCGGGGCGGCTCACGGTCGAGGTGACGGACGGCGGTGGTCCGACCCGCCCGGTTCCGTCCACGCCCTCGGTCACCGCACACGGCGGCCGCGGGCTGAACATCGTGACGGCACTGGCCGACGACTGGGGCGTGCGCGACGACGCCCGCGGCGAGGTCACGGTGTGGGTCGTCGTCCAGGACGACGTCTACCGCGCCCACCGCCGGGACGACTTCGCCAGCCGCGTCGTCGCCCCCTCGGTCTCCGGCATCCCCGATCTGGACTTCGCGGACGCCTTCGAGGACATGGACTGACGGGCCGGCCCGGGCCAGGCGTGCGCAACCTGGCCCGAACCGCCGGTTCCGGGACGACTCGGTGCGTTGTCCACAGGGTCCCGTCGGGCGTCGTACGAGCGGCTAGGCTCGCGCGAGTACGAGACGAGCCGTGATCGGGAGACACCCACGATGGCCAAGAAGCGACCCCACACGAAGGCCAAGCGCCCGCAGGGCACCGGCGGAGTCGGTGCCGCAGGCGCCGATGGGCAGGTTCCGGTTGTCGGCGCGCGCGAGCAATGCCCCTGCGGCAGCGGCCGCCGCTACAAGGCCTGTCACGGCCGGGCCGCCGCCCATGCGGTGACCGAGCTGGTGCAGCGCCCCTTCGAGGGGCTGCCGGGCGAGGGCGACTGGATCGCGCTGCGCGAGCTGGTGCCCGCCGCCACCGTCGAGCTGAAGCTGAAGGACGCGCTCCCCGAGGGCGTCCCGTCGGTGACGCTCGCCACCGTCCTGCCCATGGCGTGGCCCGCGCTGCGCCGCGACGACGGCTCGGTGCTGCTCGGCCTGCAGAACGACACGGCGTCCGGCGACATCAGCCGCGACCTCGCCGACACCCTCCAGCGCGCCCTCGCCGCCGAGCCGGGCACTCCGGTTCAGGGCCGGCGCGCCCCGGCCGACGGTCCACGTCTGCAGGACCTGCTCGACCCCGAAGGTGAGTTCGAGCCAGTCGTGCACTCGGGCTTCGAGTTCTGGGTCCCGGACTCGGAGAACGCGACCCCGGAGGTGACCGCCTCCCTGGAGCGCGCCAACTCCGCGGCGATCCCGACGGTGAAGCTCGCGGGCGTCGACGCGGCGTACTGGTGCGAGACCCCGGAGAAGAACCACCTGCGGTGGGTCATGCCGCACGCCGAGGAGCGGCTTCTGGACGCCCTCGCGCGGCTGCACGCGGCGGGGCGCTCCAGCCTCGGCGAGGGCACCCGCCTGGTCGGCTCCTTCCGTGCTCACGGCCTCACCGTGCCGGTCTGGGACCTCCCCAGCGGGGTCGGCGCGGACGACGTCGAGAAGCCGGCGGCCGAGTTCGCCGAGCGGCTCGCCACCGCCCTGGCCGACGAGTCTCCGCTCACCCCGGACGAGCGCCGGGCGCGCGGCGGCCTCACCAACCGACAGGTCACGCTCAGCTGACGTACATTTCCGGGCCGGTCGGACACCCGGCTGACCGAGTGCGTTCGAAGTGTGGTGACTCCTGTCACAACTCCCCTACGTGACAGGCGAATTCGTGTCCGAATAGCCGAGATCGAATTTGCGAAGCGCCGATCTCTTGTTACGGTTCCATTAGCCCGGTTGCTGGTGCATCCCCCGTCGCCAGCAACCGGGTCTTTTCATGCCCGGGATCGGAGCGGCTCCGCTGTACGGAACCCGCGATCGGCGTCAACGCCCTTACGAGCGGCCCGAGTTGCTCCCTGAGCGCAGCAACAGCGGCCCATCGCCGTCCGGTGCCGCGAACTCCGCGACGGCCGTGTACGCCCCCGTAGCGCCCCGCGTACGCTCCCTCGGCGTCTCGCACGCCCCCGGCTCGTCGTGTGCGCTCACGGCGCAGTGCATCCGTACGGTGTGCCCGCCGGGCGCCATCATGCTGAGGACCGAACTCAGCTCCCGCCCGGTGGCGTTGCGGTAGTACGTGCGGGCCCAGGTCCGCTCGCCCTGGGTGAGGACACACGTCTGCGCCTCGATGCCGTCGGGGGAGGTGAGCTCGGGGCCGCAGCGGGCGGCGGTGGCGAGTCCGAGGCCGAGCAGGGGGCGCGAGGAGAGCGCGGCATCGTCCGCCGCGTCGGCGCCGCCCGCCGGATCTCCGTCCGCCTCGCCCGCTCCGCCCGCCTTCGGATCGACGCGCCTGGACGAACCCTCGGCGTCCTCACCGGCGCCGTGCGCCGGCCCCACGGCCCCGCTTCCGAGTCCGGCGGCTTCACCGACGCGGTCGGCGGCACGGTCGAGTTCGGAGGGGAGGGTGCGCTCGGACCGGGAGGCGCGCTCGGACGTCCGTACGTCACCGAGCGGGCCCGCGGAGGCGGCGAGGGGCAGGCCGAGCGCGACCGCGACCGCCGTGGTCAGTCCCGCGAGGCGGAGCCGGCGTGGGTCCGGCCCGCCGCGCGCCGACTCGGGTGCTCTACGGCTCCGGGGCGGGAGAGCGCTGTGGCGGCCGCGCGGCGGGGCCCCGCGGCCCCCGGGAAGACGCTGCATGTGCGGAAGATAACGACCGACCGGGAGCACCAGGCCCCCCGCGCGCCGGGCGGGCTCAGAAGTCGGGCGCGCTCACACCCGTACGAGTGAGGGCGTCGACGACCGCGTCCACGACCGCCTCGACACCGGGCACCCAGGGGGCGGCCGAACCGGGCAGCGGCGCCCGCTCCCAACGGATCAGGCCGTGGCCCGTCTCCGAGGGGGGCAGGGCGAGATAGCCGCCCTCGCCGTGGAAGCGGAGGGAGCCGGGGACGAAGTCCTTGGCGTAGAGCAGCTCGCCCAGCTGTTCCATGGAGTACGGCGCGACGAGGATCGCCCAGCGGTGCGGGGCCGCGACCACGGGGCCGAGGCGCATACCGGTGCGGTCGAGCGCGGCGAGGGCACGGGAGGCGGCCAGGGCCGGCAGGCTCACCGCGCAGGGGGCGCTGCCCCCGGTGGCCAGCACGATCGGTGCCGTCGGCCGGTTGGTCCACCACCAGCGGACCATGCGCTCGTCGGTGGTGGCGGCCAGCAGGCCGGGGTCGAAGGGGTGAGCGCCGGGCACCACGCACTCCGGGTCCGGGCAGCCGCAGCGAGCACGCCCCTGCGGGTCCGGCGCCACCCCCGGGAGTACGGGCCACTGCCATTCCGTGGCGAACGTCAGGGCCTGCTCAAGAAGCTCGGGCCTCCCGCCGTTGCGCTTGGACAGGAGCCTGCGTCGCTTTCCGGGGATCTCGCGCATGAGCGCTCGTCCTTTCCGTTGCACGCATGGCAACACCGTGGGTCACATCACAACATGTGTCGTTCACTGCACTGTGCGTACCTGCTGGCGCATCACACCCCTGTCGCGGACAAGGGGAACCCCTGCGGGCCGAGCTCGGTTACGTCCGCGTCCCTCGCTTGCGTCGACTTGCGTCTGTCAAAAGCATGGGCATGGCGTAGGGGTGGCGGCGCCTGGCGTTTTACTGTCCCGCATGTGCTCGCCGCCTCCGCCACGGGAGGATGGGGCTCGGTCGTCGGTGGATAGGACGCCCGGGTCCGTCGCCAGGTTCCGGGTGGCCTCCGCCGCCCCTGGTCTTCACCGAGTACGTACCCATCACGACCGCTGTGACGCTCTGTTGAACAAGGCCAGTCGACCTCAATACACCGTTCACCACAACACTTTTTAGCCAACTTTGCTTTTTCCAAAGGACTGTACAAGAAGCCGACAGTCGTCCAACACCGCCTCACGGACACCAGATATCCCAGCAGGACAATGCTGGACATCTCCTCACGAGTGCGTGTACATGTGGAGACACTGCTAGCGGCGCAGAATGACATGGGGGTTTGCGATGCTTTTGAGCAATACGCACCGGTCGGAAAGCCGGACACCATGAACGCCCCTCACCCTCCGAAAGTGGCTGGAATCGATTCAACGGTTCCCTCCCCCGCACACACTGTCGCGCCCGCGCCCGCCGCCCCGGGCACCCCATCGGCCACTCCCGCCACCGGACCGGGCACCGCTCCCGGGGCCGTTCTCCAGGACAGACTCGCGGGCTGGGTCTCGGACCTCACGACGCTGCACGAGCTCACCGAGCGTCTGACCCGCACGGACTCACTCGAGAGCGCGCTGCAGGAAACCCTGCACGCCGGAGCCGCCCTGGTCGGCGCCCGCCGCGGTCTCGTCGTCCTGGAACCGGGTGACGGACTCGGCCCGGACACCACCATCGGCCTCGGCCTCGGCCGCGCCGACCTCGGGCACATCGAAACCGTGCCGCGCAGTTCCCTGCCGTACGGCCGCATCCTCGACGGACTGCCCGGCGGGGACGGCGAGATCGCCCAGCCCGACCTGTTCGCCGAGGACGGGCTCGACCCCCGCCACCGCGAGGTCGCCGCCCGGCTCGGATACGCGGCGAGCTACGCGCTCCCCCTGTCCGCCGAGGGGGCCGGCCGGCTCGGTGCCGCCGTCTGGCTGTACGACGAACCCGCGGAGCCGGTCGAGCGGCAGCGGCACCTCGTCGGGCTGTACACGCGGTACGCCGCCGAGCACCTGGCGCGGCTCGTCGAGGTCGAGCGCACGCGCGCGTGCATGGCGACCATCGCCGAGGAACTGCTCCCCTCCCGGCTGCCCCGCGTCGCCGGCGTCCAGCTCGCCGCCCGGCACCGCACCGGGCCACGCGGCGGCGGCGACTGGTACGACGCGCTGCCGCTGCCGGACGCCGCGCTCGGCCTCGCGGTCGGCTCGGTCACCGGGTCGGGGCCCAGCGCGGTCGCCGCGATGGGCCGGCTGCGGGCCTCCCTGCGGGCGTACGCCGTGATGGAGGGCGAGGACCCGGTCGCCGTCCTCTCCGACCTCGAACTGCTCCTCCGGCTCACCGAGCCCGCCCGCTCCGCCACCGCGCTCTTCGCCTACATCGAGCCCGCACTGCGCAAGATCACGCTGGCCGGGGCCGGACACAGTCCGCCCCTGGTGATCGGCGAGCGCCGCACCGAGTACGTGGAGACGTCCCTGTCGGCCCCCCTCGGCATGCTCGCCTGCTGGGAGGCGCCCAGCGTCGAGCTGACCGCCGAGCCAGGAGAAACCGTCCTGCTCTACACCGACGGCCTCCTCCAGCGCACCGGCGAAACCGTCGACCGCTCCTTCGCCCGCCTCCACGCGGCCGCCGCGGGCGTTCCCCGCGGCCTGCGCACCGACCCCGGCGCCCTCGCCGACCACATCCTGCGCACCGTCCTCCCGGACGGCCTCGACGAGGCCGACGGCACGGAGGACGTGGTGCTGCTGGCGGCGCGGTTCGAGTAGGGACGGTGGCGGGGCGCCGTCGGGCGGGGCGCCGCGTGCCGCCTAGCCCGGCCTCGTGTGTCGGTGAGCCCGGCGCTGTGTATCGCCGACGGCCGTGTGTCGCCGACGGCCGTGTGTCGGGCGGGCCGGCGTCGATGGATCTGCGCCTGGCCGGCCACCTGCCGGGCGGGCGGGCGCGGTCGCTTCGTGCCCGGGGTGCGGGGTGCGGGGTTGCGGTCACCGCGCGCGGAGGTGTCGCGCCCTCGCGGCTGCTTCCCGTGAGGGCTTGGTGACCCGTCGTGAGAGGTGCCTCGGCCTCCTGGGCCGCCTTCGGTACGACCGTACGATGGACGGGGTCCAGTGCCGTACCTAGGAGGATGACCGTGGCGGACGAGCTCGAGCCGGCGATCCCGGAGACCGAGGCGACCGAAGCCGAGGAGCCGATCAAGCAGCGCAAGAACGGACTGTACCCGGGCGTGTCCGACGAGCTGGCCGAGAACATGAAGTCCGGTTGGGCCGACACCGAGCTGCACGGCCTGGAGCCGATCGCCCAGGTCGCCGAGACGGCCGCCCGCCGCGCCGCGCTCTCCGCGCGCTTCCCGGGCGACCGCCTGGTGATCCCCTCGGGCAACCTGAAGACCCGCTCGAACGACACCGAGTACCCCTTCCGGGCGTCGGTCGAGTACGCGTACCTCACCGGTAACCAGACGGAGGACGGCGTACTGGTCCTGGAGCCGGTGGGCGAGGGCCACGAGGCGACGATCTACCTGCTGCCGCGCTCCGACCGGGAGAACGGCGAGTTCTGGCTGTCGGGACAGGGCGAGCTGTGGGTCGGGCGGCGGCACTCGCTGACCGAGTCGGCGGAGCTGTACGGCATCCCCGCCGCCGACGTGCGCGAGCTCGCCGACAAGCTGCGCGAGGCCACCGGCCCGGTGCGGGTCCTCCGCGGGTACGACGCCGGTATCGAGGCGGCGCTCACCGACAAGGTCACCGCCGAGCGCGACGAGGAACTGCGGGTCTTCCTGTCCGAGGCGCGGCTGGTCAAGGACGGGTTCGAGATCGGCGAGCTGCAGAAGGCCGTCGACTCGACCGTGCGCGGCTTCGAGGACGTCGTACGTGTGCTGGACAAGGCCGAGGCCACGTCGGAGCGCTACATCGAGGGAACGTTCTTCCTGCGCGCCCGGGTCGAGGGCAACGATGTCGGATACGGCTCCATCTGCGCCGCCGGTCCGCACGCCACCACGCTGCACTGGGTCCGCAACGACGGCCCGGTCCGCTCCGGCGACCTGCTCCTGCTGGACGCGGGCGTCGAGACGCACACGTACTACACGGCCGACGTCACCCGCACCCTGCCGATCAACGGCACCTTCAGCGAGATCCAGAAGAAGATCTACGACGCCGTGTACGACGCCCAGGAGGCCGGTATCGCCGCCGTGCGGCCCGGCGGCAAGTACCGCGACTTCCACGACGCCGCGCAGCACGTGCTGGCCGAACGGCTGGTCGCGTGGGGGCTCGTCGAGGGTCCGGTCGAGCGGGTCCTGGAGCTGGGCCTCCAGCGTCGCTGGACCCTCCACGGCACGGGCCACATGCTCGGCATGGACGTCCACGACTGCGCCGCCGCGCGCGTCGAGTCGTACGTCGACGGGACGCTGGAGCCGGGGATGGTGCTGACGGTCGAGCCCGGTCTGTACTTCCAGGCGGACGACCTCACCGTGCCCGAGGAGTACCGGGGCATCGGTGTCCGCATCGAGGACGACATCCTGGTGACGGACGACGGCCACCGCAACATGTCCGCCGGACTGCCGCGCCGCTCCGACGAGGTCGAGGCGTGGATGGCGTCGCTGAAGAGCTGACGACAGGTTGATGGCCGGGTACCCGCGGGGTGCCCGGCCGTTGTCGTGCCCGGCCGTTGTCGTGCCCGGCCGTTGTCGTGCCCGGCCGTTGTCGTGCCCGGCCGTTGTCGTGCCCGGCCGTTGTCGTGCCCGGCCGTTGTCGTGTGCGGGCGTTGTCGTGTGCGGGCGAGTGGGGGCTGGTCGCGCAGTTCCCCGCGCCCCTTAACAGCGTGGGTCGCGCCCGGCGCTTTCAGGGGCGCGGGGAACTGCGCGCGCAACCACGCACAACCCGCACCCGAACAACCCACCCGGGGGTCGAAGGGGCGCAGCCCCTGGGGAGGGGAATGGGTAGGGGCGGCGGGGGCGGACCCCTATGCGGGCACCCGCGCGGTGATCGGCAGGGCGTCCACGAACAGGGCCCCGGCGAGCAGCGAGCCACTCCCGCGGGGGCTCCATCCCCTGCCCTGGAGGTCCGTGTCGAACGCGGTCAGAGCCTCACGACCCGCATCGGTCGTCGTACCCCCCACCTCGATCACGCCCCGCGCCCCCGCCTGCACATGCCGCAGCCCGTGGGGCCCGGCGGTATAGAGCAACTCGGTGTCCTGGAGCGTCGACATGACCGTGAGGAGCGCGTCGAGGCGGGCGTCCGGCTCGGGTGTGCCGGCGGTGCGGGCCTTGCTCAGGACGTCCAACGCCCGCCGGACATGGGGGAAGCCCGCGCGGGCCTCACCCCGGGCGCCGGCCGCCCCGTACTTGGCGGAGACCGACGACCCCCGGGAGGGCCGCCTGGGCGCCCGCCGATCGGGATGCGCGGCTATCTTCTTCGCGGTGGCGGCGAGTTCAAGCCCCCGCGCGCCGGGTTCCATGGCCGCCGCGGCGACCAGGAGGCCGAGCACCCACGTGGCGCCGCGATGGCCGCCACCGGCGAGTTGCACGGAGTGTTCGGTGCAGCGCCCGATCGCACCGAGTTCGGCGCGGAGTTCGGGGGTGGGCGCACCGTTGCGGCGGGCGCAGGCCGCCATCGCCGTGAGGCCGGGCATCAGCGCCTTGGCCGACCAGCGCAGGGCGCGGTGGTCCTGCCGGGTGACCCGGGCGCCGAGATCGCGCGGGTCGGGCAGGCCGGGCTTGGGCGCCAGTTCCAACTGCCTGGTCAGCGCGGCCACCGCGGCCCGCGCGAGCGTCTCGTCCTCGCGGCTGCTCATGGGCGTACCCTACGAGGCCGACTCGGAGGCCGTGGCGCTGTCGGTCGGAGCGTCCGCCGGGGGCTCGCCCGACGGGGGCGTGCCGCCTTCGCCGCCACCGCCGCCGGCGCCGGTGTTCTCGGCGTCGGGGTCGATGCCGAGGGTGAGGAAGCCCTTGTAGCCCCGGGCCGGGTCGGCCTTCTTCACGGCCTTGAGGGTGAGCAGACCGCTGGAGGCGCCGCCGCCGTCGTAGACCATGTCGTCGTCGAGGGTGGTGTAGCTGCCACTGTGCCGGGAGTACGGCTCCAGCGTGAAGACCTCCTGGGCGATGTCGTCGTCGAAGAAGAACTGGCCGGTGTAGTTGACCTTGCCGCCCTCGTAGGTGCCGTCCTCCTTCTCACCGCCGGTGTGCACCTTCACGTGGATGTGGCAGGTGCGCGGGGTGTACCAACCGGGGAAGACGGTCTCGAACTTGACGACCCCGTTCGCGTTCGCGATCTGGTAGCCGCGGAGATAGGTGGCGTCGTCGGCGGTCGAGCCGTCCTCGCTCTCGGCGGGCGCCGAACCGCCGGGATTCGCGGTGGTGTAGCCGGAGTAGTAGCCCCAGGCGTCGCAGTGCCAGATCTCCACGGCCGCGCCGGGGACCGGGGTGCAGCCGTCGGTGGCGTCCACCACCGTGAGCCGCAGCGTCAGCGGCACACCGCTCTTGCCTTCGGTGATGTCCTTCCGGACCAGGGCGCCGTCCAGGTAGTAGGGGCCCTCGGTGACGCTCGTCATCAGCGTCATGCACGCGTCGGCGGTACTCGTCGCAGACGCCGCGGCCGTCGCCTCGGTGCTGCTCGCCGCCTCGTCCGCGAACGCCGACTGGTACCCCGCGACCGCCAGACCACCGGCGGCGACCGTCCCTCCGGTCACCGCGAGGGCGCGACGCCGGGTGATCGTTTTGCTTTTGTGGATTCCCGTCATGGCAGCGAATTTAGGGACGCAGTCCGTCAGGGGGCTGGGGCGTGGCTGTGAGGGGGCTGAGAGTGCGGAGAGCGCCGAGAAGCCTGAAGCCGCCCGGTTTCGCGGCCGCTCCGGCCCAACCGCCGTGCTCGCGGCGGGCGATGAGACGGTTCTCACGTTTGCCGCCCCGAATACGGACGAGGCTTGTGTTGCCGTTCGAAGCACTCCTCGGCTTCGGCTATGTTCTGGTCGCGACCAGCAGCTGACCGAATATTCGGCGCCGTTCGCCTGGTCGGCCGCTAACTTCTTCTGCGGTCGGTGCTCAAGTGAGAAATTCCTGTCGGCATCTGTTTCATCGAGCCGCAAGACTCCGCAACCCCGTCAGTTTCCACGCACAGATTGATGAGGTCTCCATGAACGCATCGCTCGACGCCACGGCCGAAGAGTCAGGGACTACGGCCGCCGTCGGTCCGGAGCGGGTGTCTTTGGTGCAGTTGGCGGCGCGGAGCGGCGGCGCGCTGTCGCCCGCTCTGACCCGTGCCGTGTCGAACGGAGTCGAACAGAGGGGGCCGGGAAGGGTCGCGGTAGCGGCTTTCCAGTCTTCCGTCTGACACCCCGACCCCCGCGACTCCCCGACATCCACATGACCGTCATGGGCCGACCGCTCCTGCCGCTACGCCAGTTCGTGCTGAAGATGCACAGTCGCTGCGATCTCGCCTGCGACCACTGCTACGTGTACGAACACGCGGACCAGAGCTGGCGCGGCCGGCCCCTGGTGGCGTCGGACGAGGTCCTGCGCGCCACGGCGGAACGCATCGCCGAGCACGCGAAGACCCATGAGCTCGCCGCCGTCCACGTGGTCCTGCACGGCGGCGAACCCCTCCTCGCGGGCCGGACCCGGCTGCGCAGGGCCGCCACGGAACTGACGGCCGCCCTCGGCGGCGTGTGCGAGCTGGACCTGCGGATCCACACCAACGCCGTCACGCTCGACGAGCGGTTCCTCGACCTGTTCGACGAGTTCGACATCAAGGTCGGCGTCTCGCTGGACGGCGACAGGGCCGCGAACGACCTGCACCGCCGCTACGCCGACGGACGCAGCAGCCACGACCGGGTCCTCAAGGCCGTCGCCCTGCTCAACCGGCCCCGCTACCGCCACCTCTTCGCGGGCATCCTGTGCACCGTCGACCTGCGCAACGACCCGGTCGCCGTCCACGACGCGCTCGCCGAACTCGCCCCACCCCGCGTCGACTTCCTCCTCCCGCACGCCACCTGGGACGATCCGCCCCCGCGCCCGTCCGACGACCTCGACGGGACGGCCTACGCGCGCTGGCTGCTGGCCGTCCACGACCGCTGGACCGCGACCGGCCGCTCCATGGACGTCCGCGTCTTCGAGTCGGTCCTGCGGACCCTGCGCGGCGAGAGCAGCCTGACCGAGTCGCTGGGGCTGTCCCCGGCCGACCTCGCCGTGATCGAGACCGACGGGACCTTCGAACAGGCGGATTCCCTGAAGACCGCGCACGACGGAGCGCCCGCCACCGGCCTGGACGTGTTCACCCACTCCCTGGACGAGGTCGCCGCGCATCCGGGCATCGTGGCCCGGCAGCAGGGCCTCGACGGGCTGGCCGAGCAGTGTCGCGCCTGCCCGGTGGTGCGCTCCTGCGGCGGCGGCCTCTACGCCCACCGCTATCGGTCCGACGGCAGCGGATTCCTGAACCCGTCGGTGTACTGCTCCGACCTGCTGTCCCTGATCACCGACCTCCGGGACCGTCACATGACCGACCAGTCCGCGCGGCCGGTGCTGGCCGACCACCACCTGGCCGACCTGGCCACCGGTCGCGGCACGAGCGCCACCGTGGACCTGCTGTCCCGCCACCAACTCGCCCTGGCCCGCGAACTGCTGGCCCTGGTACGGCACGAGGCGACGCGGACCCCGCCGACCGACGACGCCGAGAACGCCATAGACGCCATGAACGCCGAGAACACCGAGAACTCCAAAGCCGCCGAGGACGCCGAGGACGCCTGGAACACCCTGTCCGCCCTCGACAGCGAGGCACCCGAGGCCGTGGACCGAGTCCTGGCCCACCCCTACGTACGATCCTGGGCCCTCGGTTCCCTCAACTCCCTCGGCTCCCTCGGGGCCCGTCCGTCGGTAGGACCGCCCGGAGGCGCCGCGCCGGCCACGCGCGGGATCGCGGAGATCGCCGCCGCCGCCGCGCTGCGCGCCGGGCGCCGGGCGGCGGTCGTCGTCCCGGTCCACGACGGGCTGTTGCGGCTGCCCACGCTCGGGGCGCTGACGGTGGAAGCGGGCGTCGAGCGGGCCGTGGTGCGCACGGACACCGACGGCTTCACCGTCCAGGCGGGCGACCGGACGTACACGATGGCCCGGAACGGCCCCGCCGACCCGGCCTGGCGGGGGAGTCGGCGGTTCGAACTGGACGGCTGGACCGTGGCCCTGGAGGACACCGACCCCTGGCGGGACGGCCACGGCCATCCGGCGCACCCCCGGCTCACCGAGGACGAGGCCGAGGCGTGGCGGGCGGACCTGACCGCGGCCTGGTCCTGGATCCGCCGCGAACTGCCCCAATACGCGCCGGGCATCGCGGCCGGCCTCCGCGTGATCACCCCGCTCCTTCCCTCCCCCGAGGGTGCCGACATCAGCTCGGCGGCCCGCGACGCCTTCGGCGCGGTGGCCATCGCCCGCCCTGCCGCACCGGAGACGCTGGCGCTGCTCCTCGTCCATGAGTTCCAGCACGTGAAGCTGGGCGCCGTACTGGACCTGGCCGACCTGCACGACCCCGCCTGCGCAACGCTGTTCTACGCCCCCTGGCGCCCCGACCCGCGCCCGCTGGAGGGGTTGCTGCAGGGGACGTACGCGCATCTTGCGGTGGTGGACTTCTGGCTCGCCCGGTGGCGCAGCGGAGGCGGGCGGGAGGCCGAGGTGCAGTTCTCCCGGTGGCGCGACCAGACGGCGGAGGCCATGGGGACCTTGGTGGGGTCGAAGGCGCTGACGGTGACCGGGGAGCGGTTCGTCGCGGGGCTCCGGGAGGCGCTGGCGGGGGACGAGGTGAGCGCGGACGCCCTGCGGGCCGCCCGGCGGGTGGCGGAAGAACACCGGCGGGGCGTTCGGCCGTAGGAGAGTGACGTGCCCGGCGCGTCCCGCTTGCCTGTTCGAGAGCTGTGTCGCGGCGGCCGGGGCCGGAAGATTGAGCCCGTTCGTCATACTCCACGTGCCCCTGCCCCGTTCCTACACCGAGGAAAGTCACCGGCATCGGGGGGGCATGGGTGCGACACGGAGAAGTCCGAGGAACCGAGCCGCCGAGGGAGGTGTCCGCCGGGAGGGAGTGTCCGGGGGGGGGAAGTGACCGAGGGGGAGGGCGGGGCGTCTACACCGCCACCAGCGGTGCGTCCTCGCGCCATTTGAGGATCTTGTCGAAGCTGACGATCGCGCCGCCGCGGCCCGGTTTGTTGCCGATGTGGACGTGGTCGGCGAGTTCCCGGATGAGACAGAGGCCGCGGCCGCTCTCGGCGTCGGTGTGGGCCGGGCGGACCGGGTGGCGGTGCGGGAAGCCGGGGCCGGAGTCGGCGACCTCGATACGGCACTTCTCGCCGTCGAGATAGGCGGTGACCCGGTAGGCCTCGGTGGTGGCGCCGGCCGGGACCGCACCGCCGTGCTCGACCGCGTTGGCACAGGCCTCGCTGAGGGCGATGGAGAGGTCGTAGGAGACGTCCGGGTCGACGCCCGCCGTCTCCATCGTGCCGATCAACAGTCGCCGGGCGAGCGGCACGCTCGCAGCCTCACGCCGCAAATGGAGTGACCACCAGATGCTCATGCTCCAGCCTCCTGGCCGCGGCTCGACATACCGTTACGTATTGCCGCCGAGGGCCGTGCGCAATCGCCCGGAGGCCGTCTCTCCGCCCATACGGCGGATGCGTCCACCCCACAATCGGTGTATGCGGACCGAACCCTTCCGAATCACCCACCACTTTTGACACCCCACCCCCACGTGTACGACCACGGCCGACCTCGGGATTCAGGGGGCCAGGGCGGTCACGCGACCTTCAAAGGAACGAGGAGGTCCCGCGACCTTCAAAGGAACGAGGAGGTCCCGCGGCCTTCAATGGAACGGGGCGGAGAACGGGCACGGGGAGCGCGGGGCGGGGAACGGGAGCGGGGAGCGCAGCGCGTCTTTCAGGGGGGGCGGGCCACGGCACGCTTCAGGACCGCGGGCCACCGCACGTCTTTCAGGGGCGCGGGGAACTGCGCGACAAGCCACCCACGACCCGCACCCGCCACTCGACCGCGCACCCACCCCCTCCCGCGCCCAAACCCCCACCTGAACACCGGCCCCGCTCCCCCCGTACCTCCCGTCATGAACCCGCCGAACCCAGCGGAGCGCCCCGGTGCGATGATGGGCCCGCCATGACTGCCCCCCACCCACACCGGCCAGGCGCCCCGCGCCGGTCGCGCGCCGGAGGCGATCTCCGGGTTCTGCGGGCCGCGGTGTTCGCCGCGGTCTGCGTCGTGCTGGCCGGGGCCGGGCACGCGCTCGCCTCGTGCGCGACGATCCCGCTGTGGAGCCTGGGCGTCGGGTTCGTCGGCGTCTTCTCCGTCGCGGCAGTGCTGGCCGGGCGGGAACGCTCGCTGCCGGGCATCGCGGCGATGCTGGCGGTGGGCCAGACCGCGCTGCACGTTCTGTTCGGGCTGAACCAGCACGGGACGACAGCCGCGTCGCGGACCACGGAGACGATGGACGCGGTGCTCATCGAGCGCGCCGCCCGCTTCGTGTGCGGCGCGACCGCCGCGGCCCTGAGTCCCGCGCAGGCCCGGCGGATCCTCACCGAGGCCGGGGTCGGCAGCACGCACGCCGCGCACGATCCGGCGGACGCCATGACGACCGCGGCGGGCTCCCCCGCCGCCCTCCTGCCGTCCCTGCCCATGCTGCTCGGCCACGTGCTCGCGGCCGTCGCCGCCGGGTGGATGCTCCGCCACGGCGACCTGGCACTGCTGCGCCTGGCCCAGCTGTCGGCCCAGGAGCCGCTCGTACGGTCCCTGCGCGGGGCGCTCGCGCTGGCGCGGGTCCTGCGCTCCGGGCTCCCGGGTGTGCCGGAGGCCATTTCGCGCGCCTCGCACACCGTGTACGCGGCGCCCGCGGCGCTGCGTACGACCGCGCTCCAGCACACGCTCGTCCGCCGCGGCCCGCCGACCGCCGCGCCCGCCTTCGCCCTCGCCGCCTGACACGACGCACGCTCACTCCCCACCTGGGAGGGGGAGTCCGTCGTACGGCGTCGAGAACGCGCGCGCATCCGCTCCCGGCCCTTGGCCCCAGCGCCATGCCATGCCATGCCATGCCATGCCAGCGGTCGCTGTCGGCTGCCGGCTCCCAGTTGCCAGCTATCGACTGTCGCTGTCGGCTGTCGGGCTTTCGGCTATTGGGTTTTCGGCTGTCGGCTCTCCGCGCGCGTCGTCCCTCTTCCTCTCGTCTCCCTCACGCACTGTGGAGTGTCACCAGTCATGAAGGTTTCTCGTATCGCCGCCGTCGGCGCCCTCGCCGGTTCGGCCGTCCTCCTCCTGTCCGGCCCCGCGTTCGCGCACGTCAGTGTCGCGGCGGAGGGCACAGCGGCCAAGGGCGGGTACGCGACCGTCAACTTCAAGGTCCCCAACGAGCGCGACGACGCCACGACCACCAAGCTCGAGGTGAACTTCCCGACCGACCACCCGCTCGCCTCGGCGCAGCCGGAGGCCATCCCCGGCTGGGACATCAAGGTCACCAAGTCCAAGCTCGACAAGCCGGTCGACCTGCACGGTGAGCAGATCGACGAGGCGGTCTCCAAGATCACTTGGACCGCGGACGACGACGGCATCAAGGCGGGCTTCTTCCAGAAGTTCCCGGTCTCCATCGGCCAGCTTCCCGAGGACACCGACGAACTGGTCTTCAAGGCCATCCAGACGTACTCCGACAAGGAAGTCGTCCGCTGGATCGAGGTGCCCAAGGACGGCGAGGAGGAGCCCGAGAACCCGGCGCCCGTGCTCGCGCTGTCGGCCGCGTCCGACGATCACCACGGCTCCGGCGCCTCCACCGCCTCCGACGAGTCGGAGGACACCGACGACGCCAAGGCCGCGTCGAACGAGACCACCGCCGCGCCCGCCGACACCAGCGACACCACCGCCCGCGTCCTCGGGATCGTCGGCATCGTCGTCGGTGCCGCGGGCGTGGCGTACGGCGTGCTGGCCGGCCGCCGGCGCACGAACGCCTGAGCCTCCGGCTTCTCGGCCCCCTTCCCCCTCGGCGCGCACGCGGTCCCGTACAGAAGTTCGGACAGAAGTTCGGACAGAAGTTTTGGTGCAGAACTTCGTAGACCGTGCTGTCCGCGACGGCGTACGTCCCGTGCGCGCCGGGGCTCGACCATCTGGGACATTTCTCTATGCGTACGAACACGAAGAAGAAGACGTTCGCGGCAGGCGCCCTGCTCGTCGCGGCCCTCCTCACGCTCTCGGCCTGCGGCACGGGCGACGACTCCACGACGTCGGTCGCCGAGGTCTCCGACACCGGCCCGCGGAAGGCCTCCACGGTCCTCGACCAGCCGTTCACCAAGCCGGATCTGGTCCTCACCGACACGAACGGCAAGGCGTACGACCTCCGCAAGGAGACCGAGGGCAAGCCGACGCTGATCTACTTCGGCTACACCAACTGCCCCGACGTCTGCCCGCTGACCATGAACAACCTCGCGGTCGCGAAGAAGGAGGTGGCGAAGAAGGTGTCGAAGTCGGAGCTGGCGAACCTCCGTCTCGTCTTCGTCACCACCGACCCGGAGCGGGACACCCCGGCGGAGCTCGGTAAGTGGCTCAAGGGGATCGACGCCGAGATCGTCGGTCTGACCGGCGACTTCGACGACATCCAGGCCGGCGCCCGCAAGCTCGGTATCTCCATCGCCCCGCCGACCAAGGACAAGAACGGCAAGCCCGTCTCCGAGCACGGCACCCAGGTCATCGCGTTCTCGCCGAAGAC
Source organism: Streptomyces sp. NBC_00104 (assembly GCF_045160825.1). NCBI lineage: Bacteria > Bacillati > Actinomycetota > Actinomycetes > Kitasatosporales > Streptomycetaceae > Streptomyces > Streptomyces sp. NBC_00104. Next base: position 5,583,704 of record NZ_CP108215.1, read on the forward strand.
CGACGGCGGCTATGTGCTGTACGGCGAGGACGCCACCGTGCAGGACTACGAGAAGGACCTGCCGAAGCTGCTCAAGGGCGAGAACCCGTGAGACGACTCGCCGGCCCCGTCCTGATCACCACCGCCGCGCTGGTCCTGACCGGCTGCGGTTCCTCCGACTCCTCTTCCTCCGACCCCTCGTCCTCCGCCGCGAAGCTGTCCGTGAAGTCGGCCTACATGCCGCAGCCCGTCACGGACTCCCTGGCCGCCGGTTACCTCGTCATCGAGAACGACGGCGGTACGGCGGACGAGCTGACCTCCGTCACCAGCGACATCGCCCAGGACGTCACCGTCCACGAGACGACCGGGCAGTCGATGCAGGAGGTCGCGGGCCTGAAGGTCCCCGCCGACGGCGAACTCGTGCTCAAGAGCGGCGGAAACCACCTGATGTTCGAGAACCTGAAGCGCAAGCCGAAGGAAGGCGAGACGGTGTCCCTGCGGTTGAACTTCACCAAGTCCGAGGCCATCACGGTCGAGATGCCCGTGAAGTCGGCGACGTACCAGCCGACCAGCGGGCACTGAGGGAGGTAGCACCGTTGAGCCGGTTGAGGCCGTTGCTGTTGCTGTTGTTCGCCACCGTCGGTGCGCTGCTCGCCGGTGCCGTGCCCGTCTCCGCGCACGCCGCGCTGACCGGCAGCGACCCGCAGCAGGGGTCGGTGGTCCAGGAGGCACCGGACCAGGTGTCGCTCACCTTCTCCGAGAAGGTCGCGATGTCCGACGGCTCGGTGCGCGTGTACGACCCCAAGGGCAAGGAGGCCGACACCGGCGAGGTCACCGACCTGGGCGGCAACAGCTATGCGGTCGGGCTGCACTCGGGCCTGCCCGACGGCACGTTCACCGTCACCTACCAGGTCGTCTCGGCGGACAGCCACCCCGTCTCCGGCGCCTTCACCTTCTCCGTGGGAGCGCCCTCCAAGACGACGGTCGCGGTACCCGAGCAGGAGGTCGGCGGCGGGGTCGTCGGCGGTCTCTACGGGTTCGCGCGCTACCTGTCGTACGCCGGTTTCATCCTGCTGGTCGGCGGCGCGGCCTTCGTGCTGGCCTGCTGGCAGCGCGGTGCCGGGGTACGACCCGTGCAGCGGCTCGTGGTCTCCGGCTGGCTCGCGCTGACCACCGCCACCCTCGCGATGCTGCTCCTGCGCGGCTCCTACACCGGCTCCGGCAAGCTCGGCGACGTGTTCGACCTCGACCTCCTCGGCCAGGTTCTCCAGACGAAGACGGGCGCCGCCCTCGTCTCCCGTCTGCTGCTGCTCGCGGCGGCGGCACTGTTCATCGCGGTGCTGTTCGGGGCGTTCGCGCGACGGGACGAGGAGGTCGAGAACGACGGGGAGGCCGAGGATCCCGCGAAGGCCGAGGAGAAGGAGATCGAGGGGGTCGACGAGGTCGACGGAATCGACGGAATCGACGAACTCGAAGGGGACACCGTCGAGAGCGTCGAGGACGGCGAAGAGGACGAGGACGACGACGACTCCCTCCGGCGAGACCTCACCTTCGGGCTGGCCATCGGCGGGGGCGTGGTCGCCGCCGGTCTCGCCGCGAGCTGGGCGATGGCCGAGCACGCCTCGACCGGTATCCAGACGGGCATCTCGATGCCCCTGGACGTCCTGCACCTGCTGGCGGTCGCCGCGTGGCTGGGCGGCCTGGCGACGCTGCTCGTGGCACTGTTCCGGGCACCCGTCGAGGCGCAGATCGAGACCGTGGCCGTACGACGGTTCTCACGGGTCGCGTTCGGCAGTGTGCTCGTGCTGACCGCGACCGGGATCTACCAGTCGTGGCGCCAGGTCGGCACCTGGTCCGCGCTGACCGGCACGTCGTACGGACAACTGCTCCTCGTGAAAATCGGCCTGGTCGCCCTGCTCGTGGGCATCGCGTGGATCTCACGTCGGTGGACCTCGCAGCTTGCGGAGGCACCGGCCGAGGCCGAAGCGGAAGCCGCGGTGGAGAAGGTACCGGCGGCCGCGCACGCGAGCGGCGGCTCCGGGCAGGCCACCGGGGGAGCTCCCGCGCGGGTCGCCAAGGAGGGTTCCACGAAGGTCGCCGAGGGTGGTTCCGCGTCGGGCGTCGGCAGCGGTTCCGCACGGGGCGCCGGCGAGGGTTCCGAGCCCACCGCCGAGCGTTCGGAGCGGGCCGCTCAGCTCGCCCGGCAGCAGGCGGCGATGACGACCGCCCGTGAGAAGCGGATGCGGAACGCCGACCCGGGCCGTACGGGACTGCGCCGGTCGGTGTTGGCGGAGGCGGGCGTCGCCGTCGTGCTGCTCGCCGTCACGACGGTGCTGACGGCCACCGAGCCGGGGCGCACGGTGGAGGAGGCCAAGGCAGCCAACGCGGCTCTGACACAGGAGGCCGAGCAGTCCGGAGCGCTGGCGCTGGACATGTCGTTCGACACCGGCGGCAAGGACGGCCAGGGCGTGGCACGGCTGGAGATCGACCCCGCGCGCGTGGGCGCCAACGAGATGCACGTCTACGTCCAGCGCCCCGACGGCAAGCCCTTCGACGTCCCCGAGGTGAAGGTCGCCTTCACCCTGGAGGCCAAGAAGATCGGGCCCCTGCCCGTGGTGCCCGACCGTGTCACCGCCGGCCACTGGACGGCGAACGGCGTGCAGCTCCCCATGGCGGGCGACTGGAAGATCGAAATCACCGTACGGACATCTGAGATCGATCAGGTGACCGTCAGCAAGAACGCGAAGATCGGCTGAAACACACCATGGCTGACCAGGACCTTGTCGAAGACGGCTCCGCCGCCCCCAAGAGGGCGCGGGGCGGTGGTGACCATGCGGCTACCACCGCACGGGCCCGAGCGACCACGGACGACTCGCGGTCGCCGTCCGGCCCTGCGGAGTCCCGGCGAGACGGCGCCACCCCATCCCCTGGTGGAACGATCTCGCGTCGCCTCCTGCTGAGCACCGCCGGCGCGACGGGTCTCGCACTGGGCGCGGCAGGCGGCGCCGCCGGATACGCGGCCGGTTCCGCTGCCTCGTCCTCCTCGGCCGAAAGGGTCACCCCGCTGGCCTCCCTCGGCGCGGGGGAGGTCAGGTTTCACGTGAAACATCAGCCCGGGATCACCACCCCCCTCCAGGCCCGCGGCCACCTCGTCGCGTTCGACCTGGCCGCCGGGGCCGGGCGCAAGGAGGCGGCCGCTCTGCTGCGCCGCTGGTCGGACACGGCTCGCCGGCTGATGGCGGGCGAGCCCACGGCACAGGACGACACCGACATCGCCCGCGACGCGGGACCGTCGTCGTTGACGGTCACGTTCGGCTTCGGGCACAGCTTCTTCGCCCGTACCGGTCTGGAGAAACAGCGCCCGGAATCCCTGGACCCGCTGCCCGACTTCTCCTCGGACCAACTCGACACGTCGCGCAGCAACGGCGATCTGTGGGTGCAGATCGGTGCCGACGACGCGCTCGTCGCCTTCCACGCCCTGCGCGCGCTCCAGAAGGACGCGGGCAGCGCGGCCCGGGTGCGGTGGCAGATGAACGGCTTCAACCGTTCACCGGGCGCCACGGCCCACCCCATGACGGCCCGCAACCTGATGGGGCAGATCGACGGCACTCGCAACCCGAAGCCGACCGAGTCCGACTTCGACGAGCGGATCTTCGTCCCCGCGTCCGCCTCACCGGCCACCTCCGGCGACCCGGCCTGGATGGCGAACGGCTCCTACGCCGTCGTACGCCGCATCCGCATGCTCCTCGACGACTGGGAGCAGCTCTCGGTCAAGGAACAGGAGGGGGTCATCGGGCGCCGGAAGTCCGACGGCGCGCCCCTGAGCGGGGGCGCGAAGGCGACCGAGACGACCGCGATGGACCTGGAGAAGACCGACTCCCAGGGCAATCTCCTCGTGCCGATCAACGCGCACGCCAGGATCACCCGCCCCGACCAGAACGGTGGCGCGGCCATGCTCCGCCGGCCGTTCTCCTTCCACGACGGCATCGACGCGAAGGGTGTTCCCGACGCGGGCCTGCTCTTCGTCTGCTGGCAGGCCGACCCCCTCCGCGGCTTCGTCACCGTCCAGCGCAAACTCGACCGCGGCGACGCCCTCTCCAAGTTCATCCGCCACGAATCCAGCGGCCTCTTCGCCGTGCCGGGGGGCGCGGCGGAGGGGGGCTATGTCGGGCAGCACCTGCTGGAGGGTTGACCCCTCCTTCACTCCCCTGGCTGCGGGCAGCCGAGCTGCTGGAGCGGCTCGGCTGCCCGCAGGCGGCGCCCTGTCGGCGTCGGCAAGCGCGACCGACCCCGCCCACAGCCCCTGCGTCGGGTTCCAGGGAGGCGTGAGGGCGCCCACAAGGCCGTACGTCGCTCTCAGGGGTGGTGGGGCGAGATACGTGCGCCGGGGCGCCGCAAGGCCATTAGGGTGAGTCCATGCCAGCCAGCTACGTGTACCTCGGTCCCGAGGGCACCTTCACCGAGGTCGCCCTGCGCACGCTGCCGGAGTCCGCGACCCGCGAGCTCGTCCCGATGGTCTCCGTGCCCGCCGCACTGGACGCCGTCCGCAACGGCGAGGCCGAGGCCGCGTTCGTCCCGATCGAGAACTCCGTGGAGGGCGGCATCACGACCACGCTCGACGAGCTGGTCGCCGGAGCGCCGCTGATGATCTACCGCGAGGTGCTCCTCTCGATCACCTTCGCGCTGCTGGTCCGCCCGGGCACCAAGCTCTCCGACATCAAGACGGTCACCGCGCACCCGGCCGCCCAGCCGCAGGTCCGCAACTGGATGAAGGCCAACCTCCCGCCCGACGTCGTCTGGGAGTCCGCCGCCTCGAACGCCGACGGCGCCCGACTGGTCCAGGAGGGCCGTTACGACGCCGCCTTCGCCGGTGAGTTCGCGGCCTCGCGGTACGGCCTTCAGGCCCTGGAGACCGAGATCCACGACGCGGAGAACGCCCAGACCCGGTTCGTCCTGGTCGGCCGTCCCGCCCGGCCCGCCGCCCCGACCGGGGTCGACAAGACCTCCGTCGTCATCTGGCAGCGCGACGACCACCCCGGCGGACTGCGCGACCTGCTCGGCGAGTTCGCCGTCCGCGGCGTCAACCTCATGCTGCTGCAGTCCCGACCGACCGGCGAGGGGATCGGCAACTACTGCTTCGCCATCGACGCCGAGGGCCACATCTCCGACCGCCGGGTGGCCGAGGCGCTGATGGGTCTCAAGCGGGTCTGCCTCCAGGTGCGCTTCCTCGGTTCGTACCCGCGCGCCGATGCCGCCACCGCGAAGATCCGGCCCACTCTGCCGGGCACCTCCGACGCCGAGTTCGTGGCCGCGTCGGACTGGGTGGCGCGCTGCCAGGACGGTCGGTTCTAGCGCGGCCCGCTCGCCGGTGCTACCTGCCTATTTTCTTTGTCCACAGAAGTTATCCACAGGGTTGCTTCTCGACCTGGGGACAAGTCGACAACACGGTGCCACTCGGTCGACAAATCCCCTTCGCGAGCCCTGCTGTGTCCACACCCCCGCAGGTCACCCTTCGCCCATGTGTCTCCCCCCGTCAATCCTTTAGGGCGACCCATTTCCGTGCGAATCCACTCGAAAGTGGGCGTGAAGGCGGTTTGAGTCGGGAATCCTCAAGTCGGCGTCCGGCTTCGCCTGCGATCTTCCCCGAAGTCCACAGATCTTTCGCACAGCCTGTGGATAACTTTGCGACACTGCGGATTCCTGTGGACGACCGAATGCCAAGTCCTGTACGAAACAAGGGAGTCGAGTCAACCAGGCGCCACCCGCATGCCCCCTTCGAGGGGGCGGACCGCAATTCATTGACATTCACCGGCGCCGGCGGGCCCGACCACCGTGATCAACATTCAGGTCAAAGCGCCACAGAAACGGCGTACCGCGAATTCAAGTCGTGGGCCGGAACCAGGCACCGGTAGCCTTGTGGGGTGATTGACCTTCGCCTGCTCCGTGAGGACCCCGACCGTGTGCGCGCGTCCCAGCGCGCCCGTGGAGAGGACGTCGCGCTCGTCGACTCTCTCCTGTCCGCCGACGAGCGGCGCAGGTCGTCCGGCGTCCGCTTCGACGAGCTCCGCGCCGAGCAGAGGTCGCTCGGCAAGCTGATCCCCAAGGCCTCCGCCGACGAGAAGGCCGAGCTGCTCAAGCGCGCGGAACAGCTCAAGGCCGACGTCAAGGCCGCCGACGCCGAGCGCAACGCGGCCGACACCGAGACCCAGGAGCTCCTCCTCCGCCTCGGCAACCTCGTCCACCCCGACGTCCCCGTCGGCGGCGAGGAGGACTTCGTCACGCTGGAGACGCACGGCGAGATCCGCGACTTCACGGCCGAGGGCTTCGAGCCGAAGGACCACCTGGAGCTCGGCACGATCCTCGGCGCCATCGACACCGAGCGCGGCGCCAAGGTCTCCGGCTCGCGCTTCTACTTCCTGACGGGCGTCGGCGCACTCCTCGAACTCGCCCTGGTCAACGCGGCGATCGCCCAGGCCACCGCGGCCGGCTTCACCCCGATGCTGACCCCGGCACTGGTCCGCCCGCAGTCGATGGCCGGCACCGGCTTCCTCGGCCAGGCCGCCCAGGACGTCTACCACCTCGACAAGGACGACCTGTACCTGGTCGGCACCTCCGAGGTCGCGCTGGCGGCGTACCACATGGACGAGATCATCGACGCCGACCGCCTCCCCCTGCGCTACGCGGGCTTCTCCCCCTGCTTCCGCCGCGAGGCCGGTTCGCACGGCAAGGACACCCGGGGCATCTTCCGCGTCCACCAGTTCGACAAGGTCGAGATGTTCTCGTACGTCGCGCCTGAGGACTCGCAGGCCGAGCACCAGCGCCTGCTGGACTGGGAGAAGCAGTGGCTGACGTCGCTCGAACTGCCCTTCCGGGTCATCGACGTCGCCTCCGCCGACCTCGGCTCCTCGGCCTCGCGCAAGTTCGACTGCGAGGCGTGGATCCCGACCCAGGGCAAGTACCGCGAGCTGACCTCGACCTCCGACTGCACCGAGTACCAGTCGCGCCGCCTGCAGATCCGTGTCCGTGACGGCAAGCAGGTCAGGCCGCTGGCCACGCTCAACGGCACGCTCTGCGCCGTCCCGCGCACGATCGTCGCGATCCTCGAGAACCACCAGCAGGCCGACGGCTCCGTCCGCGTCCCCGAGGTTCTACGTCCGTACCTGGGCGGCCGCGAGGTGCTGGAGCCGGTAGCCAAGTGAGCGAAGCGGCCGCCACCGAGGGCTCCACGGACTCCAGGACGACCACGGATCCGGATGCGTCCGAGGCATCCGAGGTTTCCGACACATCCGTGACGCCCTCGGGCTTCCCGTACAAACTGATCGCGACCGACCTCGACGGAACGCTCCTGCGCTCCGACGACTCGGTCTCCCGGCGCACCCGTGAGGCGCTCGCCGCGGCCACCGCGGCGGGCGCCGCCCACATCGTCGTCACCGGCCGGGCCGTCCCCTGGACCCGCCACATCCTTGACGACCTCGGCTACCGGGGACTGGCCGTCTGCGGCCAGGGCGCACAGGTGTACGACGCCGGAGAGCACCGTCTGCTCACGGCCGTCACCCTGGACCGGCAGCTCGCCGCCGTGGCCCTCGCCAAGATCGAGGCGGAGGTCGGCCCCCTGCACCTGGCCGCCAGCCGCGCGGGCCTGGAGGGAGCCATACTGATCGGCCCCGGCTACGCCCTGCACGGCTCGCTCCCCACCACCCCGCTCACGGACGTCTCCGACCTCTGGGCGGCCCCGCTGAACAAGATCTACATACAGCACCCGACCCTGACCTCCGACGAGCTCACCGAAGCCGCCCGTCAGGCCGCCGGCGGCTTCGTCACGGTCGCCATGGCCGGCGAGGGCATCGTCGAGCTCCTCCCCCTCGGCCTCACCAAAGCCACCGGCCTCTCCCTCGCCGCCCGCCGCCTCGGCGCCAAGCGCACCGACACCATCGCCTTCGGCGACATGCCCAACGACATCCCCATGTTCACCTGGTCCACCCACGGCGTAGCCATGGCCAACGCCCACCCCTCCCTCAAGGCCATCGCCGACGAAGTCACCTCCTCCAACGAGGCCGACGGCATCGCCGAAGTACTGGAACGGCTGCTGAGCGAGGGGCTCGACGGACGCTGACCGCCACGACGCCACGACGCCACGACATCAGCGTGACTCGACCGCGGCCCATCGGTCCGGCAAGGCCAACGACGCCAAGGGACGACGCTGTCGAAGCCGACGGCACCTGAGGCAGGACCTGCAGCAGCACCTGCCGAAGCAGACGGCACCTGGAGCCGGCGCGGTGGGCCCAGGCGCCGCCCAGGGCTGACGCGCTGGTGACCCGGGCGCCGCCCAGGGGCAGCGTTCTGGAGCGGATGATCACAGCTGGGGCAGTCACGGTCGGCCGACGCCCACCACCGCTGCCGCCGCCCTCCCAACTGCCCGCTGCCGGCCCTCCCGACTGCGGGCAAGTCCTACCGCGAGGAACGGGTGTCCACCCGGCCGTCGTAGCTGCGGGCAGTCGTGCCGCAAGGGGCGCGGCACGGGTGGGCGCAGCGGCACCCTGCAAGCGCCGGTAAACCAAGCCCACCCCGCCCAGCAGACCGCCCGGCACCCTCAAAAAAGCCCCCGAGGCCCAACACAGCCCCGTGAACCTCTCTACACGAACCCCCAACCCAAAAGCCCGGCCAAGTCACAGCGACAGCGAAACGGCGGAGGATGCACGAATCGAACGTGCGCGGGCAAAACCCGACCACGGCTTAGCAAGCCGGTGCCTTACCACTCGGCCAATCCTCCGGGTGGGCGGCCCACGCGAAGCGATTCGCGCGCTCGAAGCGGCCGCCCCGGGCAGCTCCCCGCTGGGGGAGGGACGGACTCGACGGAGGGGTAACTACTCCGGAGCCCGCCGTGGGCTGCCCTGTCGGGAACTCGACGTACTGCGCCTGAAGGACAGCATGGCCGGGCTCCTCTCCCAGAACATGGCGCCGGCTCGACCCGGCGACCTGGACATCAACCACTGTGCCCCGCAGCCGAGTTGCCCGCCACCGAATATCCGTCGCCTGGACCTCCGGCGCGCGGGACGGTCACCGGCGGCGCCACTTGCGGCGTCGCGCCTTGCTGAAGAACCACCCGGCGGGCGGCTCGTCCGAGCGCCAAGGCTGGGGGTCGGGGGCCTGCTGCCGCCAACGCGCGGCGAGCATCCGGGCCCGCGCCGAAGGTTCGTCCGTCTCAGCGGACCGTATGAAGTCCTCGTCCAGAACGAGGTCGTCCCAGACATCCTCGCCCGTGTTCCCGGCTCCGGATCCCGGCACCGGTCCGGATCCGCCCTCGGCGCCCGGTCCAGCCCCAGCGCCTGCTCCGTCCCCAACCGTGCTGTCGGTCACCGCGCCCTGCGTCTCGCCTCCGTCGGGCGACAACTCCGCCGGCATCCCCGCTCCTCCTGTCTCCTGGCCGCCCTTCCTGGCCGTGTATGCCCCTTCGATTCCGCGTTGCCCAGTGTGCCTGGACGTGTGTGAAGCCCCGGTCAAGATCAAGAGAGGGCGAGCCTCCGGGGCCGAGCGCCCCGGAGGGTCCGTCACTCCTCGCCGGCCAGCTTCAGCGTCCGCAGCTTCTGCCCGGCGTACCAGGTCGCGCCCGCTGTGACCACCGTCAACAGAACCACCGCGGTCGGCAGCCCCACGTCCGAGGTCACCAGGCCCCCGTCGGTGACCTTTTGGGCGACGGCGAGCGCCCACTGCTGGACGCTGAGCGTGCGCGCCCCGTCCACCAGGGACCCGAAGAGGGTCTCCCAGACGAGCGCGTACACGAGCCCGAAGACGACCGCGTGCCGGGTGACCGTCCCGAGGAGCAGGAACATCGCCGCGTACGCGATCGAGGCGACCAGCGCCGCCACCGTGTACGCGACCGCGATCTGCTGTCCGTTGCCGTTCAGGATCAGGCCGGCGAGCAGTGTCGGTATGGCCGAGAACGCCATCGTCACCGCGATCGCCACGATCAGCTTGGTGAAGATGATCGTCGGCCGCTTCACCGGCTTGGCCAGCAGATACACCACCGAGCCGTCGTCGATCTCCGGCCCGATCGCGCCCGTTCCCGCGATGACGCCGATGATCGGCACCATCGTGGCGAGCGCGAATCCGCCGAGGAGGTCCGCGGCCACCTGGTCGTCGGCGCCGCTCAGGCCACGCACGGCCACGGAGAGCACGATCAACAGGGCAGGCAGCGCGCTGAGAATGAGGGCCCGACGGCGGCCGAGCAGGGCCCGGTAGGTGAGCCGGGCGACTGTGGGGTCGTACATGTTCGGCCTCCTACGCCGCGACGAGATACGAGAAGACGGACTCGAGGGACTCGTCCGACGGCGAGACCGTGAGCAGACGAATTCCGTGGTCCCGGGCCACCCTCGGCAACAGCGTCGTGAACCGGCCGAAGTCGACGGCCTGGATGCGCAACGCGCCCTCGGCCGTATCCACTTCGATCCCGGCCGTCGACGGGTCGGCGATCAGCGCGGCGGCCAGGGCCCGGTCGTCACTGGAACGCACCAGATAGCGGTGCGGGCGGTCGGTCATGAGGCGGCGGATGCGCCGGAAGTCACCGCTGGCCGCGTGCCGTCCGGCGACGATCACCTCGATGTGGGACGCCAACTGCTCGACCTCTTCGAGGATGTGGGACGAGAAGAGCACCGTGCGGCCCTCGTCGCCCATGCGCCGCAGCAGGTCCATGAGCTGCATGCGCTGGCGCGGGTCCATACCGTTGAACGGCTCGTCCAGCAGAAGCAGGGACGGTTCGTGGACCAGCGCGGACGCCATCTTCACGCGCTGGCGCATGCCCTTGGAGTAGGTCGAGATCTTGCGGTCCTGCGCGTATTCCATCTCCACCGTGGCGAGCGCCCGCTGGGCGGCCTTCGCCCCGAGACCGTGCAACTCGGCGTTGGCGACGACGAATTCGCGGCCCGTGAGGAAGTCGTACATCGCCTCGCGCTCGGGGACGATGCCGATGTGCTTGTAGATCTGCTCGTTGCGCCACACCGGCGTGCCGTCGAGGGTGACGGAGCCCGTGGAGGGGGCGAGGAAGCCGCCCATCATGTTGATGAGGGTGGACTTGCCGGCGCCGTTCGGGCCGAGCAGGCCGGTGACACCGGGGCCGATCGTCATCGTGACGTCGTTGACCGCCACCACGTTGCCGAACCAGCGTGAGACGTGGTCGATGTTGAGCGTGGTCACAGCCCGACCTTTCGGTAGCGGCGCATCAGCAGGCCGTAGGAGCCGACGACGAGACCCAGGACGACGAGGAGATAGAGGACTCCCTGCCCGTTGGAGGGGCCGTGTCCGCCGGGGAAGGCGGAGGTGGCGCCCAGGAAGGCGGTCTGTACGCCGTCTATCAGAGTGATGGGCGAGAAGAGGCCGAGCCAGGGGACAGCCTCGGTGCTGGACTGCACGTCGGCGATGGCCTGGACGACGGACACGGCCCCGTACGAGATGGTGAGGACGGCGATGACGGCCGCGATACCGAAGCCGCGGCGCGGGGTGACCGCCGAGATCACCAGGCCGATGCCGGCGAAGAGGAGCGACAGCAGCGCCACGGACACCAGTCCCTGTGCCAATCCCTTGGTCTGGTCGGTGAAGTCGAGCTTGGCCAGCAACGCGCCCACATAGAGCACGAGCAGGGGCACCGCGGTGAGAATGAACAGCGCCGAGGTCAGCGCCGCGAACTTGGCGCGGACGTAGTCGGCGGTCTCGATCGGGCGCGAGAAGTACAGCGGGACGGTCTTGAAACGCAGGTCGCGCGAGACGGACTGCGGCGCCTGGGAGGCGACGTACAGGCCGATGACGGCCTGCATGATGACCGCGTAGTCGGTGTACTTGATGGGCAGGTCGTTGGCCTGGGTGGCGACCGATACCGCCACCATGATGGCCGCCGGCACGCACATCACCGCGAACAGCAGCATGGGCAGCACCTTGGACTTGGCCGAGCGGCCCAGTCCGTACGCGCCGCGCAGGGACTGCGAGTACAGCGAGCGGCGGGCGTAGGCGCGGCCGAGGCGAGGGCCGTCGTAGGAGCGGTATCCGATGTTGTGGATACGGCTCTGCTCGCCCGTGCGGGCGGGCTGTCCACCGGCGAGGGCCGGTGCCTGTGCACCGTGCTGCTCAACCGCCATGGCCGACCGCCTCCTTTCCTGCGTCCTGGGCGCTCCGGGTGCCCGTCTGCTCGTCGTGGTCCTGGAAGACCTCGGCGATCTGGTGCCTGCGCTGCTCCATGCGGACCAGACCGAGGCCCAGGTCGGCGACGACATCGCGGACCAGGTCGTAGGTCTCTTCCCCCTGGGCGGTGAGCAACAGGATGTGTCCGGCGCCCGGGAGCCCGCTGCCGTCGGAGACGGTCACCCCGCGTGCGTTGAGCGCTTCGCGCAGCGCGCTGGTGCCGTCGGGGTGCTCGTCGCTGTCGGTTACCTCGATCGCGAGGATCGCCGTGCTCTGGGTGAAGTCCTTGGTGGAGCTGGACCGCAGAAGCTTGCCGCCGTCGACCACGACGACGTGGTCGCAGGTGCGCTCGAGCTCGCCGAGCAGATGTGAGGTGACGAGGACCGAGATGCCGAAGTCGGTGTGGATGCGGCGGATGAGGCCGAGCATCTCGTCCCGGCCGACCGGGTCCAGGCCGTTCGTCGGCTCGTCCAGGAGCACCAGCTGCGGGTCGTGCACCAGGGCCTGGGCGAGCTTCACCCGCTGTTTCATGCCCGTGGAGTAGCCGCCTATGGGGCGGTACCGCTCCTCGTACAGGCCGACGTGGCGCAGGGTGTCCGCCGTGCGTTCTCGCGCGGCGGTCGGGGGGAGTCCGGACATGCGGGCCATGTGCACGACGAACTCGGTGGCCGAGACGTCGGGCGGCAGGCAGTCGTGCTCCGGCATGTACCCCACGCGCTCGCGGATGGCGCCGCCCTTGGTGGCGACGTCGAGGCCGAGCACCTCGGCACGGCCCTCCGAGGCGGGGGACAGACCCAGCAGGATTTTGATCAGTGTGGACTTGCCGGCGCCATTGGCACCGACGAGTCCCGTCACACCGGGTCCGATGTCCACGGAGAGCCGGTCAAGAGCGGTCACCCTCGGGAACCGCTTGCTCAGGCTTTCGGTCGCGATCACAGTCACGATTTAGACATTAGGGGCGGGGGCCGCCACGGTCATCACCCCGCAGAGCTGTCTCGACGTCACTCTCGAGTCGTAGGGGTCCGTAGGGGACATCCACCGCCGGTCCCCCTAGGGGTCACCCTGAGGTCGAACGACCCGACGGAGTCGGAACGCGCGGCGGTGGCCGTCATGGGAGGGAACGAGCGGCCTCGCCGTTTCGTGCCCACGTTCACGCCTGTCTTCGTGTCCACCGGTTGTCCACAGCCCTCGCGTACCCCCATTGACGCAGCCGCCAATCACTGTCACATTCATTGATGTCACCTTGCGAACACGGACTGTAGTCGATGGAGACGGGTGGGGCAGTGACATGACCTCGGCACTGACAAGCGGACTCACCACGGAGCTGCGAGGGTTCAGGCAGGTGCAGACCCTCGCGTACGACTGCGCGGAAGCGGTCGCGGCCCAGCTGAGGCCGGGCGTGACCGAGCGGGAGGCGGCACGGATGCAGCGCCGCTGGCTGCGCGAGCGTGGCGTGCGGGACTGGTTCCACCTGCCGTTCGCCTGGTTCGGCGACCGCACGGCGTTCGTGAACTTCCGCGTACCGCTGCAGTTCTTCCCCACCGACCGCCGTCTCGAAGCGGGCATGCCCTTCATCCTCGACATGGCCCCCATATACAAGGGCTACACGGCGGACATCGGCTACTCGGGCTGCATCGGGCCGAGTCCCCTCCACGACAAGCTGATGGCGGATCTTCGAGCGCACCGCGAGCTGATCCTGTCCGAGGTGCGTGAGCGCCGGTCGCTGCGCGAGATCTACGAGGACGTGGACCGGCTCATGGTCCGCCAGGGTTATGCCAACCGGCATCGCGCCTATCCCTTCGGTGTCATCGCGCACAAGGTGGACCGTGTGAAGCAACGCCGCTGGTCACCGCATGTGTTCGGGTTCGGCACACAGTCGTTGAAGGGCCTCGCCGCGGACGCGCTGCGCGGGCACCGCGACGGGTGGTCGCCGCTGTGGTCTCCGTACCGGTTCTCCGACCACCCGCCGCGGCCGGGGCTGTGGGCGGTCGAGCCCCATCTCGGCTTCCGGGGCACGGGCGCGAAGTTCGAGGAGATCCTCGTCGTCACCGACTCCGCAGACGCCGAGGAGAGCGCGTTCTGGCTGGACGACGACCTGCCGCACGTCCGGCGGTGGGCGGAGGAGAAGTGCCGATGACCGAAGGGGGAGACATGACGGATGCGGTGACGCTCGAAGGCGCGCGGGAGCGCCGGGTGCGTGCGGACGGAGTCGAGTTGTGCGTCGCCGAGCTGGGCGACCCCGAACAGCCGACCGTGCTGCTGGTGCACGGCTACCCCGACTCCAAGGAGGTCTGGTCCGAGGTCGCCGTACGGCTCGCGGAGCGCTTCCACGTGGTGCTGTACGACGTGCGCGGCCACGGCGGGTCGACGGCGCCGAAGCCGTTGCGCGGCGGTTTCACGCTGGAAAAGCTGACGGACGACTTCCTCGCGGTCGTGGACGCGGTCAGCCCCGACCGCCCCGTGCACCTGGTGGGACACGACTGGGGTTCGGTGCAGGGCTGGGAGTTCGTGACGGTCGAGCGCACCGCGGGGCGCATCGCGTCCTTCACCTCGATGTCGGGGCCTTCCCTCGACCACTTGGGGCACTGGATCAAGCAGCGGGTGAGGCGCCCGACCCCGCGCCGGCTTGCTCAACTCCTCGGCCAGGGCGCCAAGGCCTGGTACATCTACGCGCTGCACACACCCGTGTTGCCCGAGCTCGCCTGGCGCGGCCCCCTCGGCAAGCAGTGGCCCGGCCTGGTCCGGCGGGCCGAGAAGCTGCCCCGGAGCGGCTATCCCAGCCCGTCGCTGCCCACGGACGCGGCGCACGGGGTATGGCTGTACCGGGACAACATGCGAGCTCGTCTGGCCCGCCCCCGTGACGACGCGTACGCCCACGCGCCCGTGCAGCTCATCACGCCCCTGGGTGACCAGTTCCTCTCCGAGCAGCTCTACGACGACCTGGAGTCGTGGGCTCCCCGGCTCACCCGTCGCACCCTGCCCGCCAAGCACTGGATCCCGCGCACGAGGCCCGATCAACTGACCGCCTGGATCACCGCGTTCGTCACGGCGGCCGAGGGCGGACGCCCCGCACCGGAAGCCACCGGGACGTACACGGACCGCTTCGGCGGGCAGTTGGTCCTGGTCACCGGCGCGGCCAGTGGCATCGGCCGGGCCACGGCCTTCGCGTTCGCCGAGGCCGGGGCACGCGTCGTCGCCGTCGACCTGGACACCGAAGGAGCGGCCCGCACCGCGGAGCTGTCGCGGCTGATCGGCGCGCCCGAAGCCTGGGCCGAGACGGTCGACGTCTCCGACGAGCGGGCGATGGAGAAGCTCGCCGAGAGGGTCGCCACCGAGTACGGCGTGGTCGACGTGCTGGTGAACAACGCCGGGATCGGACTCTCCGGGTCCTTCCTCGACACCACCCCCGAGGACTGGCGGAAGGTCCTGGACGTCAACCTTTGGGGCGTGATCCACGGCTGCCGGCTCTTCGGCAGGCAGATGGCCGAGCGCGGCCAGGGCGGACACATCGTCAACACCGCCTCGGCCGCCGCGTATCTGCCCTCCAGGTCGCTGCCCGCGTACAGCACCTCCAAGGCGGCGGTCCTGATGCTGAGCGAGTGTCTTCGCGCCGAGCTGGCCGGGCAGGGCATCGGGGTGTCGGCGATCTGCCCCGGCATCGTCAACACCAACATCACCTCGACCGCCCGCTTCGCCGGCGTCGATGCCGCGGAGGAGAAGCGGAGACAGCAGAAGACGACGCGGCTGTACGGACTGCGGAACTACCCGCCGGAGAAGGTCGCGGAAGCCGTCCTGCGCGCGGTCGTCCGGAACCAGGCAGTCGTGCCCGTCACACCGGAGGCCCACGGCGGCCGCTTCATGTCCCGGTTCGCCCCGCGAGTGCTGCGCCGGCTCGCCCGACTTGACCCGCCGCTGTGAGCCCCCGGGACGCCCAGCACGAGAACGGGCAACACGTGATGGCCCCACGCAGTCTCCCCTTCGACTGGGAGAAGACCCGGCCGCACCGGTTCCCCGACGAACCCAGCGCCACCCCCCTGCCGTCAATGGGCTGCGAAGGGCTTCGTCCGCTCGGAGCCGGACCTCGGACGGGAGCAGTGCCGCCGCTCGGTTCCAGCCTTCGCGAGGCAGCGTGCAGCCCTCGTACGTCCGACGGATCACGGGCACGGCGGTCGCCGCGTCCCCGGCGCCACGCCTGCGGACGCGGAGGCGCCGTCTCTCTCCGATGGCAGGGCCCTGAGCTCGCCGGACGCCCGGCTGCTCGCTCGCCGCGCACAACCGCGCCGCGCACAAAGGCCCGTCGCCCACGCGGAAGGAACTCGGCGCGGGCGCGATCGCGCCGGCGGTGGCGTAGCCGCCCAGGGCAGCACGGCAGCACGGGTGACAGAAGGAGGCACGAGGACCGTGAACCACGAACCGGCCGGGGCCGCGTATCGCATCGAGGATCTGGCGCACCAAAGCGGCGCCACGGTCCGGACGATCCGCGCCTACCAGGACCGCGGACTGCTCCCCCGTCCCGAGCGACGCGGCCGGGCGAACGTGTATTCGAACATGCATCTGACCAGACTGCGTCAGATCGCCGGCCTCCTCGACCGCGGCTACACCCTGGCCTCCATCAAGGAGCTCCTGGAGGCCTGGGACACGGGCCGCGGCCTCGGCGGAGTGCTCGGCCTGGCCGCGGAGGTCGAGGGGCCGTGGACCGACGAGGAGGCCGTACGGATCTCGCGGGCCGAGCTGATCGAGCGATTCGGCGGCGCTCCGGACGAGGCGGCGGTGGCGGACGCGGTCGAGCTGGGCGTGCTGGAGCCGGTGCCCGGCGAGGCGGACCTGTTCCTCGTGCCCAGCCCACAAGAGCTGGCCGTGGCAGCCGAGTTGCATGAGGCCGGGGTGCCCCTGTCCGCGATCGCCGGTCATCTAAGGGAGTTGAGGGGACAGGTCGAGCACATCGCCACCCGTTTCCTGGAGTTCACCACCGAGCATGTGTTCGCTCGCTATATCGGGCAGCACCAGCCACCGACCGAGGCCGACACGGTCGAGGCGGCGACGCTCGTACGACGTCTGCGACCGCTGGCACAGCAGACGGTGGACGCCGAACTCGCGCGCGCCATGCGACTGTTCGCCACGCGTCAGCTGCGCCGCCATCTCGGCTCCGTCCCCGCCGCCACATCTGCGGAGGAGTCGTGTTCCGTACGGATCCCGGCGTCGACAATGCGAGCGGTCGAAAGGCTGGTTGGCCCCGAGCAGGTATCGGCCTTCATCGCGGCGGCAGCCGAACGGGAGGTACAGTCCCGCACCTTGGACTCACTCACTGCAAATATGCGCGAAACCAACAAAGTTCACGAACCACCCTGAATCAGAAAGGTAGTTGTCCACAGAATCTTCAATTCACCTGTGGATAACTCCACTTGGCTGTGGATCAAACATCCGGATCAAAATCACGTGCGTGACGCAGGTCTCTCCAGGCACGCTGGTGGGATGAACGAACGACGTACCGTGAGAGTGTCGAAGTACCTCTCGAAACACCTGCGACACCAGCCGGAGCGGATCGGGCTCACGCTCGACGAGGGCGGCTGGGTCGGGATCGACACGCTCATCGAGGCGGCCGCCGCCCACAACTTCCACTTCACCAGGGCGGAACTCGACCACGTGGTCGACGCCAACGACAAGCAGCGCTTCGCCGTCGAGGGCGACCGGATCCGCGCCAACCAGGGCCACACCGTCGAGGTCGACCTCGGCCTGGCCCCGGCGACGCCGCCGGCGTACCTCTATCACGGGACCGTGGCGGCCTATCTGGGCGCGATCAGGGCCGAGGGCCTGCGCGCCATGAACCGGCATGACGTGCACCTCTCACCCGACCGCGAGACCGCCACCCGCGTCGGCGCCCGCCGCGGCCGTCCCGTCGTGCTCTCCGTGGACGCGGGTGCCATGCACCGCGACGGCCACGTCTTCCGCGTCAGCGACAACGGGGTGTGGCTGACCGAGGCGGTTCCGCCTCAGTACCTGCGGTTCCCCGCGTCGCACTGAGCGGGACCACCCCACGACTGCCCTTACGCTCCATGTATGAGTCTGCGTCTGAGCACCGTGATCCTGCCGTACCTCCGCTGGCACGAGGGCGGCCGTGACACGTGGCAGCGCGCCAAGCAGCTCGGGTTCCACACCGCGTTCACGTACGACCACCTGTCGTGGCGGACCTTTCGGGACGGGCCGTGGTTCGGCGCCGTGCCGACCCTGACCGCCGCAGCCGCCGTCACCGACCATCTGCGCCTCGGCACTCTCGTGACCTCGCCGAACTTCCGGCACCCGGTGACCCTCGCCAAGGAACTGATCTCCCTCGACGACATCTCCGGCGGCCGGATCACCCTCGGCGTCGGCGCGGGCGGCACCGGCTTCGACGCCACCGCGCTCGGCCAGGAACCGTGGACGCCGCGCGAGCGCGCCGACCGTCTCGCCGAGTTCGTCCCCCTGCTCGACCGGCTCCTCACCGAGGACTCCGTCTCGTACGAGGGCGACTACTACTCGGCCCATGAGGCACGCAACATCCCCGGCTGCGTCCAGCGTCCCCGGCTGCCCTTCGCGGTCGCCGCCACCGGGCCGCGCGGGATGCGGCTGGCCGCACGGTACGGGCAGGCGTGGGTGACCACCGGGGACCCCAAGCTGTTCGAGACGGGCACCCCCGAGCAGTCGGTTCAAGCCATGCGTGGGCAGGTCGAGAGGCTGGCCGACACGGCCGCCGCGCTCGGCCACGACGCGGCCCGGCTCGACAAGATCCTCCTCACCGGTTTCACCCCGGACCGCGGCCGGCCGCTGGAGTCGCTGGACGCGTTCGTGGACTTCGCGGGCCGCCACGCCGAGCTGGGCTTCACCGACCTCGTGGTCCACTGGCCGATCCCGGACTCGGACTTCGCCGCGGACGAGAAGGTCTTCGAGCGGATCGCCATGGAGGCATTGGCCCAGCTGGCGTGAGCGCTTCCCGGAGCAGTCCCGACCGGGGTGCACACGGCGGCTCGTAGGAGCGCGAGCGCGGTCGGTCGTAACAACGCAGCTAGTCGGCGGGTCGGAGCGGTAATCACTCACCCGTGCGGGCGCCCGCACGACCGTGCGCGCATATGCGCGACAATGGGGTCCGTGACCTCAGCGACGAGACAGCCCGAGACCCCGGCCCCGACCGTCCCGCTCCGGCTGATAGCCACGGATCTCGACGGCACCCTGCTCCGTGACGACAAGTCGGTCTCCCCGCGCACCGTCGCCGCCCTCGCGGCCGCCGAGGCGTCCGGCGTCGAGGTCTTCTTCGTCACCGGCCGCCCGGCCCGCTGGATGGACGTCGTCAGCGAACACGTCCACGGCCACGGCCTCGCGATCTGCGGGAACGGCGCCGCCGTGGTCGACCTGCACGGCGGCCCGGGCGCCCATCGCTTCGTCAAGGTCCGCGAGCTGGCGCGGGAGAACGCGCTCGACGCCGTACGACTGCTGCGCGAGGCGGCACCGGGCACGGTGTACGCGGTCGAGCAGACGTTCGGCTTCAACCAGGAGCCCGAGTACCCGAAGCTCCACATGGAGATCCCCGACATCCTCGCGCCCGCCGAGAAGCTGCTGGCCCAGGGCGGTGCGGCCGACGACGAGCCGGTACTGAAGATCCTCGCGTACCACCCGTCGATCGACCCCGACGACTTCCTCGCCACCGCCCGTATCGCCGTCGGCGACCGTGCCACCATCACCCGCTCCAGCCCCAGCGCCCTGCTGGAGATCAGCGGACCGGGCGTCTCCAAGGCCAGCACCCTCGCCCTGTGCTGCGCCGAGCGCGGTATCTCCCACGAGGAGGTGGTCGCCTTCGGTGACATGCCGAACGACGTCGAGATGCTCACGTGGGCGGGGCAGTCGTACGCCATGGGCAACGCGCACCCGGACGTCCTCGCGGCGGCGTCCGGCCGGACCGTGGCCAACAACGAGGACGGGGTGGCGGTCGTGATCGAGCGGCTGCTGGCGGAGCGGCTGTAGCCGCGACCGCCGGGCTCACCACCGTCACCGGGCGCATCAGCGACGCCGCCGAGCTCGCCACCACCGCCGCCGAACCCATGACCGCCGCTCCGCCCACGGCCACCCCCGTGCCGGAGCGCCCGGCTACAACTCCACCCCGTGCTCCCGCAGCCACGGCACGGGATCCACGGCCGACCCCAGCTCCGGGGTGACCCGTACCTCGAAGTGCAGGTGCGGTCCGGTGGAGTTGCCGGTGGTGCCCGACTGGCCGATCCACTGCCCCGCCGCCACTCGTTCGCCCTGGTCGACGGTGACGGCGGCGAGGTGCGCGTACTGCGTGCAGTAACCGTCGGCGTGCTCGACGACGACCTCGATGCCGAAGGCTCCCCCGCACGACACCTTCACCACACGCCCCGCCCCGACCGCCCGCACCGGCGTGCCGATCGGCACCGCGAAGTCCTGCCCGGTGTGCTGACTGGCCCAGTGCTCACCACCGCTGCCGTAGCCCGCGGAGAGTTCGTACGTGCCCACTGGCGCCACCCACGCCTTCGAGGGCCCGCCGGCCGGCTGCTTCAGTCGGACGGCTCCCCGGCAGGCGCCGGCCGCGACCGCCTCGTCGGCCTGCCCCTGAAGCGTCCACTGCGCCACCTCGAGCTTCTGCTGGATCACCTGCTTGATCTCGGAGAGTCCGGTCTTCCACTCCTCCAGCGCTCGCCACGCCGTCGCGGCCTTCGCCTCGTCCGCGGCGAGCCTCGCCTCCGCGCGGCGGCTCTTGGCCACGGCGTTGTTGACCGCCAGATCGGCCTGCCAGACAGCCCGGTGCCCCCGCATCAGCTGCTCCGGGTCAGCCGCGAGAAGCATCTGCGCGGTGTACGGCACCCCGCCGCCCTCGCGGTACTGGGCGCGCGCGATCCGGCCCAGGTCGGTGTTCAGCACCCCGATCTGCTTCCGTTCCCGCGCGAGCAGTTTCTCCAGCCGCTCCGCCTTCACCTTCTGCGCCTCCGCCACCCGCCGCCCCGCCTCGTACCGCTGCGTCGCCACCGCCGCTTCCTCGAACAACCGCACCACCTGGGCGCTGAGCCCTGCCTCGCCGGTCCCACCCGGGGTCCCACCGCCGCCGCTGTCGGCCGCCGTCGGCCGGACCACGAGAACCGCCGCTGCACACAGCGGCACGACGACGAACAGCGAGTGTCGGCGAGAGAAGCGCATATGCGATCGTGGCCCGGCCCCCCGCGCCAGTCCTGTTCGAGTCGTACGGCCGGGGGACACGCTGCCCCCGTACGGGCCAAGGGACTAGGCCGAACAGGGGCCCGGCTCAGGTGTGTTCGGCCCGGTCACTCGCGGGCCAGTTTGAGCCGTACGAGACGGTCCGCGAGGCGGTCCTGCTCAGACGGGCCGTGCCAGCAGTCGGCCACACGACAGCGGCCCGACGGCAGCGGGCAGTCGGCGTCGGCCGGGACGGCCACCGCACTCAGCGAAGCTCCGGCCACACCACCGTCTGCCGCCCCACCCGTTCGTCCGCAACGGTCGGTCGGGCGCCCGGCCGACCGTCCGTCAGAGCCGCGACGAGATTCTCCGGCGAAGCCGCGATCGATCAGACTGAGACCAGCAGCTCTCCCGCCGCCTCCCGCTCCACCATCGTCCGCAAGGGGCCGTCCACCAGGGCCAGTTCCGCATAGGTCCCACGCTGCGCGACGCGTCCCTCCGCCAGCACGACCACCTCGTCCACGGCCTCGAGGCCGGCCAGCCGATGGGTGATCAGCAAGGTCGTGCGGCCCTCGGTCGCGGCCAGCAGGTCCTCGGTGAGCGCGTCGGCCGTCGGCAGGTCCAGATGTTCCGCGGGCTCGTCGAGGACGAGAACCGGGAAGTCGGCCAGCAAAGCACGGGCGAGGGCGAGCCGCTGACGCTGGCCGCCGGACAGCCGTGCCCCGTGCTCACCGATCAGGGTGTCCAGCCCGTCGGGGAGTTCGTCGGCCCAGTCGAGCAGCCGTGCCCGCTCGAGCGCGTCCCGCAACTCCGCCTCGCCCGCGTCCTTCCGGGCGAGCAGCAGGTTCTCCCGCACCGTGCTGTCGAAGAGGTGAGCGTCCTGGGCGCACAGCCCCACGAACCGCCGTACGGCGTCACCCTCGAGCGCGTACGCGTCCACCCCACCCAGCGTGTACGTCCCGTCCCGCGCGTCCAGGAACCGCAGCAGCACCTGTGCGAGCGTCGTCTTGCCCGCCCCCGAGACACCGACCACGGCGATCCTGCGCCCCTGTTCAAGGGTGAGGTCCAGCCCGGCGAGCGCGTCCCGGTCCTGCCCGGCGTACCGCGCGCCGATCCCTGCGAGCCGCAGCGGGAACGGCGACACGGGCGCCTCGGCCGACTCCCGCGGCTCGCGTACGGGGTCGGGGGCGTCCAGCACCTCGTACACGCGCTCCGCGCTCCTGCGGACCCGCTGGCGGAACTGGACGGCCAGTGGCATCCCCAGCACCGCCTCGAACGCGGCCAGCGGGGTGAGTACGACGACGGCCATGGCCACACCGCTCAGCCGCCCGCCGACGACTGCCTGCGCGCCGAGAAGCGCGGTGGCAGCGACGGTGAGCCCGGAGACGAGCGTGGTGAGTCCGTCGCCGAGCGCCGTGGCGGTGGCGGCTCGGGAGGCGATCCGGGTGAGTACGTGGTCCGCCCGCCGCGCCTCGGCGGTACGCGCGGGCAGGGCACCCGCGACCGTCAACTCGGCGGTGCCGGTGAGCAGATCGGCCACGCGGGTGGCCAGCACCCCGCGGGCCGGCGCCAGCCGGTGCTCCGCCCGCCGGGCCACGGACCCGGTCACGAGGGGGACCCCGGCGCCGGCGGCGAGCAGCCCGACGGCGAGAGCCGCTCCGGCCTCGGGCAGCAGCCAGGCCGTGAACCCGACGGAAGCGGCGGAGACGGCCACCGCGGCCCCGGCGGGCAGCAGCCAACGCACCCAGTAGTCCTGCAGGGCGTCCACGTCGGCGACCAGCCGCGAGAGCAGATCGCCGCGCCGGGTCGTCCGCAGCCCGGCGGGTGCCAGCCGCTCCAGCCGCCGGTAGACGGCCACCCTCGTGTCGGCCAGCATCCGCAGCACCGTGTCGTGCGACACCAGCCGCTCCGCGTACCGGAACACGGCCCGCCCGATCCCGAACGCCCTCGTCGCCGTCACCGCGACCATCAGGTACAGCACCGGAGGCTGCTGCGAGGCCCGCGAGATCAGCCAGCCGGAAGTCGCCATCAGCCCGACGGCGCTCCCCAGTGCGAGGCTGCCGAGCAACAACGCGAGGGTCAGCCGGCCCCGGCGCGGGCCTGCCATGTGGCGAACACGGCCGAGTACACCCTGCCGGGCGGCGTGGTTCGATGCATCGCGGCGTGGCACCGTGATCCCAGCCCCAGCCCCAGTCGCAACCCCAGCCGCAGTCGCAGCCGCGTCGAGGGGCACCCGCGCAGCAGCAGTCTTCTCGATTGCCCTCGCGTCGACGGCCCGTCCGGCCGCCGTTGCCGTTCCAGAAGAGCCGGACTCTCCCCGATCCTCCCCTTCGGCTCCCTCGGAAGGCCTGAGCGCACCGGCGGGCTCCCCCGACAAGGGCTCCCGGGTGGACAGCGCCTCAGCCGCCCGTCCCTCCAGCCGCACCACCCGATCCGCCACGCCCAGCAGAGCCGGCCGGTGTACCACCAGCAGCACGGTCCGCCCCACCGCCAGCCGCCGTACCGCCTCCACGACCTCCGCCTCGGTCTCCCCGTCCAGTGAGGCCGTCGGCTCGTCGAGGAGCAGCACGGGCCGGTCGGCGAGGAACGCACGGGCGAGGGCGAGCCGTTGCCGCTGTCCGGCGGAGAGACCGGCCCCGTCCTCGCCGAGGACCGTCTCGGCCCCGGCCGGCAGCGCGTCCACGAACTCCAGCGCACCCGCGTCGGTGAGCGCCCGCCGTACCGCCGCGTCGTCCGCGTCCGGACGTGCCAGCCGTACGTTCTCGGCGATCGACCCGGCGTACAGGTGCGGCCGCTGCGGCACCCAGGCGACGTGCGAGCGCCACTCGTCCAGGTCGAGCGAGGCGAGATCGGTGCCTCCGACCCGCACCCCGCCCGCCGTGGCCTCCGTGAACCCCAGCAGGACGTTCAGGAGCGTCGACTTGCCCACACCGCTCGGTCCGACGAGGGCCATCGTCTCCCCGGGGGACACGGTGAAGGACACGTCCGAGACGGCATCGTACGAGCGCCCGGGGTACCGGACGGTGACCCCGTCGAAGTGGAGGGCACCGGCGGACGGCACAGCCTCGGTCCCGGACGCCGGAAGCGGTGTCTCCAGGACCGCGAAGATCTCCTCGGCCGCCGCGAGTCCCTCGGCGGCCGCGTGGAACTGGGCGCCCACCTGCCGGACCGGCAGATAGGCCTCGGGGGCCAGCACGAGGATGACCAGCCCGATGTACAGATCCATCTCACCGTGTACGAGTCGCATGCCGATGGTGACCGCGACCAGCGCGACCGAGATCGTGGCGAGCAGCTCCAGCGCGAAGGACGACAGGAAGGCGATCCGCAGCGTCCGCATCGTCGCCTGCCGGTACTCGCCGGTGATCCGCTTGATCGACTCGGCCTGCGCCTTGGCCCGGCCGAACACCTTCAGCGTCGGAAGCCCGGCGACGACATCCAGGAAATGCCCCGACAGCTGTGACAGGAGCCGCCACTGACGGTCCATCTGCGACCGGGTTGCCCAGCCGATGAGCACCATGAAGACCGGGATCAGCGGCAGCGTCCCGACGATGATCGCCGCCGACACCCAGTCCTCGGTGACGATCCGCGCGAGCACCGCGACGGGCACGACGACGGCCAGGCCCAGCTGCGGCAGATAGCGCGAGAAGTAGTCGTCGAGCGCGTCGGCCCCCCGGGTGGCGAGGGCGACCAGCGAACCGGTGCGCTGCCCGCTCAGCCAACCGGGCCCCAGAGCGGTGGCCCGCTCCAACAGGCGCCCCCGCAACTCCGACTTCACCGCCACACTCGCGCGGTGAGCGGCCAACTCGGTGAGCCAGGAGACCAGGGCCCTTCCCAGCGCGACCGCCGCCAGGAGCAGCAGAGGAGTACGGAGTTCAGCGACCGCCATCCCGTGCTGGAAGGCGCCGACCACGATCTCGGCGATGAGCATGGCCTGCGCGATGACGAGCGCGGCCCCGACGACACCCAGGCCGACGACCACCACCAGGAAGAGCCGGGTGGCGCGGGCGTACCGCAGCAGTCGCGGATCGATCGGTTTCACGTGAAACACCCTCTTCTCGGCAGGCATGTTTCACGTGAAACATGCCTCTTCGGCCTGAGGAGGTGTGTTTCACGTGAAACATCGTCAAACACACCTCCCACCGGGACTCAGTGCGCCGACTCGGCGATGTGCTGTGTACCGATCCGCTTGCGGAACACCCAGTACGTCCACCCCTGGTAGAGCATGACCACTGGTGTGGCGACTGCCGCACACCACGTCATGATCTTCAGGGTGTACGGACTGGACGAGGCGTTGGTGACCGTGAGGCTCCAGTCCTCGTTCAGCGAGGAAGGCATGACGTTCGGGAAGAGCGTCAGGAAGAGCATCGCGACGGCAGCCACGATGGTGACCCCGGACAGAGCGAACGCCCAGCCCTCGCGCCCCGCTCGAACCGCCACCAGCGCCGTCACGAGCGCGGCGACCGCCACGGCCGCAGCGACCAGCGAAGCTCCGTCGCCCTTCTCGATCTGGGTCCAGAGCAGGAAGAGCAGCGCCAGTCCGGCCGTCACGGCACCGACGCGCAGCGCCAGCGTCCGCGCCCGCTCCCGGATGTCACCGACGGTCTTGAGGCCGACGAACACCGTCCCGTGGAAGGTGAACAGCGACAGCGTGACCAGACCGCCCAGGAGGGCGTACGGGTTGAGCAGGTCGGCGAAGTTGCCCACGTACTCGAAGTCGCGGTCGATCTTCACTCCGCGGACGATGTTGGCGAAGGCCACGCCCCACAGGAACGCGGGGAGCAGCGAGGTCCAGAAGATCGCCGTCTCCCAGTTGCGCTGCCACTTCTCCTCGGGCCGCTTCACCCGGTACTCGAAGGCGACGCCCCGGACGATCAGACAGACCAGGATGAGCAGCAGCGGCAGATAGAAGCCGGAGAAGAGGGTGGCGTACCACTCGGGGAAGGCGGCGAAGGTCGCGCCGCCCGCCGACAGCAGCCACACCTCGTTTCCGTCCCAGACGGGCCCGATGGTGTTGATGAGGACCCGCTTCTCCGGACGGTTCCGGGCCAGCAGCTTGGTGAGGACACCGACCCCGAAGTCGAAGCCCTCCAGGAAGAAGTAGCCGATCCACAGGACGGCGATGAGAACGAACCAGACGTCGTGAAGTTCCATGACTGTGCTCCCTTGGCCCGGTGCGGCCTAGTACGAGAAGGCCATCGGCTTGTCGGCGTCACGGGAGTCGCCGCCGATCTTCGTGGGCGGGTTGAGGTCGGCCTCCGTCAGTTCCGGTGGCCCCGCCTTGACGTACTTCACGAGCAGCTTGACCTCGACGACGGCGAGGATGGCGTACAGCACGGTGAAGACGATCATCGAGGTGATGACCTCGCCCTGGGAGACACCGGGGGAGACCGCGTCCTCGGTGCGCAGCACGCCGTAGACGACCCATGGCTGGCGGCCCATCTCGGTGAAGATCCAGCCCCAGGAGCTGGCGATCAGTGGGAAGCCCAGGGTCAGGACCGCGATGCGCCAGTACCACTTGGTGAGGGTCGGGCCGAGGGCCTTCTTCGGCAGCAGGACGAGATGCGGCACCTCGTCGTCGCCGACCCGCAGGTGCTGCGGCAGCAGGAACTTCTTGCGGGTGAGCCAGAGTCCGACCATGCCGATGGCGAAGGACGCCATGCCGAAGCCGATCATCCACCGGAAACCCCAGTAGGCGACGGGGATGTTGGGCCGGTAGTCGCCGGGCCCGTACTTCTCCTGCTCGGCCTTGTTGACGTCGTTGATGCCGGGGACGTACGAGTCGAAGTCGTCGTTGGCGAGGAAGGACAGCAGACCGGGAACCTCGATGGCGACCTTGTTGTGGCCCTTGTCTACGTCGCCATAGGCGAAGACGGAGAAGGGCGCGGGCGCCTCGCCGTCCCACAGGGCCTCGGCGGCGGCCATCTTCATCGGCTGCTGCTTGAACATGACCTTGCCGAGCAGGTCGCCGCTGATCGCGGTGAGCATGCCGGCGATCACCACGGTGACCAGACCGAGTCGCAGCGAGGTCTTCATCACCGGGATGTGCTTCCTGCGGGCCAGATGGAAGGCGGCGATGCCGACCATGAAGGCACCGCCGGCGAGGAAGGCCGCCGTGAGGGTGTGAAAGACCTGGGTGAGCGTGGTGTTCTGGGTGAGGACGAGCCAGAAGTCGGTGAGCTCGGCCCGGCCTTTGGCCTCGTTGATCCGGTAGCCGACGGGGTGCTGCATCCAGGAGTTGGCCGCGAGGATGAAGTACGCCGACAGGATGGTGCCGATGGAGACCATCCAGATGCAGGCCAGGTGGATCTTCTGCGGGAGCTTGTCCCAGCCGAAGATCCACAGGCCGATGAAGGTGGACTCGAAGAAGAAGGCGATCAGCGCCTCGAAGGCGAGCGGGGCCCCGAAGACATCACCGACGAAGCGGGAGTAGTCGGACCAGTTCATGCCGAACTGGAACTCCTGCACGATGCCGGTGACGACACCCATCGCGATGTTGATCAGGAAGAGCTTGCCCCAGAACTTGGTGGCCTTGAGGTACTTCTCCTTCCCCGAGCGCACCCACGCGGTCTGCAGGCCGGCGGTGAGCGCGGCGAGCGAGATCGTGAGGGGGACGAAGAGGAAGTGGTAGACGGTGGTGATGCCGAACTGCCATCGCGCCAGAGTCTCCGGCGCCAGAGCGAGGTCCACGTCTTCTCCTTACATGCCGTGGCACTGCGGCAGTTTGTCCCGCCTGCCACGTACATCTCAGGACAACCGGGACGCGCTTGTGAACGCGTTCACATTCACAAGCAATTATGACGCATACCCGTTCGAGCATCGATGGGTGGGGGGTCCCTAAGTCCGTGCCGATGGGCCTATGGCGCAAACAGGCACGTCAGCCCTATCGCGCACGCGGAAGGGGTTCGGGAGATCCCGAACCCCTCACCGCCGAGAGCACCGAGAGCTAGATGTTCTGTCCCGGGAGGTTGTGGACGGTGACAGGGATCACGGCTGATTGATCTTGAAATGGGTGAGGGCCTTCTGGCCTGGTGTGGATTGCGACATCTGCACCAGCAACAGAAAGGCCCTCGTGCCCCACCGTAATGCACCCCTGACCGAGACCGGCCGTCTGCGTCTGGCCCGCTGCGTGGTCGAGGACGGCTGGCCCCTGCGCCGGGCCGCCGAACGCTTCCAGGTCTCGCCGACCACCGCCCGGCGCTGGGCCGACCGCTACCGCCGACTCGGCGAGGCAGGCATGGCCGACCGCTCCAGCCGTCCCCACTCCAGCCCGCGCCGCACCCCGACCCGCACAGAACGGCGGATCATCAAGGTCCGCGTGCTGCGCCGCTGGGGACCGGCCCGCATCGCGCACCTGCTCGGCCTGGTGCCCTCGACCGTGCACCGCGTGCTCACCCGCTACCGGCTGGCCCGCCTGACGCACCTGGACCGGACCACCGGCCGTGTCATACGCCGCTACGAACGCGACAGGCCAGGCGAGCTGGTGCACGTCGACATCAAGAAGCTCGGCAACATCCCCGACGGCGGCGGACACAAGATCCTGGGCCGCCAAGCGGGCCGCAAGACCCGCTCGAACGCCGGCTACAGCTACCTGCACACCGCCGTCGACGACCACTCCCGCCTCGCCTACAGCGAGATCCTCACCGACGAGAAGAAAGAGACCGCCACCGGCTTCTGGACCCGCGCCCAGGCGTTCTTCACGGCGTGCGGGATCACCGTCGAACGCGTCCTGACCGACAACGGCTCCTGCTACCGCTCACGCGACTGGCGCGACCTGCTCACCACGGCCGGGATCACCCACAAGCGAACCCGGCCCTACCGGCCGCAGACGAACGGCAAGGTCGAACGCTTCAACCGCACCCTGCTCGACGAGTGGGCCTACGCCCGCCCCTACCGCTCAGAAGCCGAACGACGCGACGCCTTCCCCGACTGGCTGCACACCTACAATCACCACCGCGGACACACCGCGCTCGCAGGCAAACCACCCGCCAGCCGCGTCCCCAACCTCACAGGGCAATACAGCTAGAGCTCCTTGCGGAACCCTTCCGTCACCTTCAAGAAGATGTCATTCCCCTCGGTCTCGCCGATCGTCACGCGCACACCCTCGCCCGGGAACGGCCGCACGACGACACCGGCCTGCTCGCACACACCGGCGAACTCGACCGTGCGCTCCCCCAGCCGCAGCCACACGAAGTTCGCCTGCGTCTCCGGAACCGTCCAGCCCTGGGCTCGCAACGTCTCGACAACCCGGTTCCGCTCGCAGACCAGCGAACCGACCCGGCCGATGAGCTCGTCCTCGGCGCGCAGAGAGGCGACCGCGGCGTCCTGTGCGAGTTGGCTCACACCGAACGGCACGGCCGTCTTGCGCAGGGCGGCCGCCACCGGTTCGTGGGCGATCGCGAAGCCCACCCGGAGTCCCGCGAGGCCGTATGCCTTGGAGAAGGTGCGCAGCACACAGACGTTCGGGCGCTCGCGGTAGAACTCGACGCCGTCCGGCACCTCGGCATCCCGCACGAACTCGCGGTACGCCTCGTCCAGCACCACCAGCACATCACCGGGCACCCGGTCGAGGAACCGCTCCAGCTCGGCCCGGCGGACGGCCGTCCCGGTCGGGTTGTTCGGATTGCAGACGAAAATCAGCCGGGTCCGGTCGGTGATCGCGTCCGCCATCGCGTCCAGGTCGTGCACGTCCCCCGGCGTCAACGGCACCTGCACGGACGTCGCGCCGCTGATCTGCGTGATGATCGGGTACGCCTCGAACGACCGCCAGGCGTAGATCACCTCGTCACCAGGCCCCGAGGTCGCCTGCAGCAGCTGCTGGGCGACACCGACCGAGCCGGTACCCGTGGCCAGGTGCGTGACCGGCACCGCGAAGCGGTCCGCGAGCTCGCTCATCAGTCCCGTGCACGCCATGTCCGGGTACCGGTTGAAGGACGCGGCCGACCCGGTCACGCTCTCCAGCACCCCGGGCAGCGGCGGATAGGGATTCTCGTTGGAGGACAGCTTGTACGCCACCGGGCCGCTCGCCGCGGCCGGCTTGCCGGGCTTGTAGGTGGGGATCCCCTCCAGCTCGGCTCGCAGCTTGGGGCTCGTCTCGCTCACCGCAGTCCTCCTCGTCGACGTAATGCTTCTCACCTTATGAGGATTCGGCGCCCCTGCGAATGGCCTGTGGACAACCGCGTCCGTCCCGCATCCACACCTCTGCTGTCACACCAGCCCCACGGGCATCAGCACACGAAGGGGTACGAATCAGGGGGCGTGCCGTTCGCGGACGCACGCGCCGGTGGCTCACGCCGTAGCGCGCATCACCCGTGCAGGTGAGTTGAGACCTCTTCGAAACATCAGCTACTTGGCAGGCCTATGCGCGCCGACAAGTCACGTAGTGCCATTGGATCGTTCAACTCCCTTACAATCCAAGGCACTTGCCCCTGTATGACCTTGCAGAAACGTGCCTGTCAACGAGTGCATATGCGTCCGCACTACCCCACCGCATGAGCCCTACTATCGGCTCGCCATGACAGCAGCAGGGAAGCACCAGGTGAGCCGCGCGGAAACTCCCCGCCGAGGCACCCGGTCGGGCCGGGCGGGCATCCGGGACGTGGCCGCCGCCGCCGGAGTCTCCATCACGACCGTTTCCGACGCCCTCAACGGCAAGGGCCGGCTCCCGGACGCCACCCGACGCCATGTACGCGAGGTCGCCGACCGACTTGGCTACCGCCCCTCGGCGGCGGCCCGAACCCTCAGAACCGGCAAGTCAGGCCTCATCGGCCTGACCGTGACCACATACGGGGATGAACCTTTCACCTTCACCGAGTTCGCGTACTTCGCGGAAATGGCGCGGGCCGCCACCTCGGCCGCGCTGGCCCGGGGCTACGCCCTGGTCATCCTCCCCGCGACCTCGCGGCACGACGTGTGGTCGAACGTCGCCCTGGACGGCACCGTGGTCATCGATCCCTCGGACCACGACCCGGTCGTCAGCGAACTGGTCCGCCAGGGCTTACCGGTGGTCTCCGACGGCCGCCCGGCCGGCTCGCTGCCGGTCACCGCGTGGGTCGACAACGACCACGAGGCCGCCGTCCTCGGCATCCTCGACCACCTGGCCGCCGCGGGAGCACGGCGGATCGGGCTCCTCACGGGCACGACGACGGACACGTACACGCATCTCTCCACCACCGCGTACCTGCGCTGGTGCGAGCGAGTGGGCCAGGATCCGGTGTACGAGGCCTACCCGGCGCACGATCCGTGCGCCGGAGCCGTCGCCGCCGACCGGCTGCTGGCCCGGCCGGACCGCCCGGACGCGGTCTACGGCCTCTTCGACCCGAACGGCACCGACCTGCTGGCCGCGGCCCGGCGGTACGGCCTGCGCGTCCCCGAGGACCTGCTGCTCGTCTGCTGCAGCGAGTCCGCCGTGTACGCGACCACCGAGCCGCCGATCACCACGCTCTCGCTCAAGCCTCGCCGGATCGGCACGGCGGTGGTCCAGCTCCTCATCGACGCCATCGAGGGAGTCGAATCGGACCAACCGGTCGAGCAGGTGATACCGACGGAGCTGATCGTGCGGACCTCGTCCGAGCGGCGTCCACCGCGTACGACGGTCAGCCCGCCACGATCACCCGAAGAGGGTTGACGCCCGAGCTGAGGATCCGAACGGGAATTGGGCGGGAGAGCCCCGCCCAATTCGGGAGAAAACCGCGGCGAACTGGGGCCCTGCGCCATTTCACCACCCCTGGGTCATCACATGGCGCGATCCGCATTCCTATGATGGGCGCACACACCGTGGGCCGCTGCGACCAGGCAGTCCGATGCGGTGCAGATGCGGGCGATGGTGGTGGAGGGGTCGATGACTCAGGGGGCCGGTCAGGGACCCGAGGTGCGGACGCCGACGGTGCGCGATTTCCGCGTGCCCGCGTACGTCCACGAGGCCGGTCCGTACGGCCACACCGCAGACCCCGGAGAGGCCTCCAGGCCCTCCGAGGAACCCGAGGGCTACCCCGAGGGATACACCCCGACCCAGCGGGACCTTCCGGTGATCAAACGGGGTGACACGCTCCAGGTCGTGATCGACCCGGAGACCGCGGAGGCCGAGCAGTCCTCCGCCCGGCCGGGTCCGCTCTTCGTCGTCGGGGACGTCCACGGCTACCTCGACGAACTCCTCGCCGCACTGCGCGAGAAGGGCCTCGTCGACACCGCGGGCAACTGGTCGGCGGGCACCGCCCGGCTCTGGTTCCTCGGAGACTTCACCGACCGGGGCCCGGACGGCATCGGCGTCATCGATCTCGTGATGCGCCTGTCCGCCGAGGCCGCCGCAGCAGGGGGCTACTGCAAGGCCCTCATGGGCAACCACGAGCTGCTGCTGCTCGGCGCCAAGCGGTTCGGCGACACCCCCGTCAACTCCGGCGCGGGCACCGCCACCTTCCAGGCCGCCTGGCTCCTCAACGGCGGCCAGAAGACCGACATGGACCGCCTCCAGGACCACCACCTCCAGTGGATGGCCCGCCTGGACGCCATGGAGGAGGTCGACGGCCACCTCCTGGTGCACTCCGACACCACGGCCTACCGCGACTACGGCGACTCCATCGAGGCGGTCAACGACACCGTCCGCGAGACGATCACGCGCAACGACCCGGACGAGGTCTGGGACCTCTTCCGCAAGTTCACCCGGCGCTTCTCCTTCCGCGACGAGGGCGGCGCCGATGCCGTGCGCTCACTGCTGGAGACCTACGGTGGCACTCGCATCGTCCATGGTCACAGCCCCATTCCGTACCTCCTGGGCGAGGTCGGCTCGGAGGACGGCGAGGACCGCTCGGGCCCCTCGGTGAACGGACCGTACACGTATGCGGACGGTCTGGCCGTCGCCATGGACGGCGGCGTGACCATGGCCGGAAAGCTGCTGGTCCAGGAACTCCCGTTGCGTAGCTGAGCCTTCAACGGGCAGGCGTCCCCCGTCGGAAGACTTGGCTGGCCAGGGGCCAATTTCTTCAAACCCCCTGTCACCGCCTGCCGTCACCGCTCTACCATCGGCTTATCCGTAGCAGGCTCCCCTCCGTTTCTGCCCGACGGCTCGTCAGCATGCCGAGCCACAAGCCCTACGGAGCATCGGGGGATGCACATGAACAGCGTTCCGCAGCACCTGCTCAGTGAGGACCGCCAGGAGTACGAGCGGATCCTCGGCGAGGCGCTGCGCTCCGCACCACAGCGCCCGGAATTCGCCGCCGGCCTCCAGCGGCTCAACCGCGAACAGCTGCGCACCATGGCTCTCAACGCCACGGCGATCATCACCGCCGCCGCGACGACCGAATACCAGTACTACGTCAAGGTCCGCGACGAATTCCGCAACCCGCCGTCGACCACCACGCCCGCCCGTGAGGGGACGGCGTCCGGGTCCAGCGAACCGGACGGCACCGCGGTGGGACTCGCCGCCACCGTGGGCGAGGTCACCGAGGCCGTCGGCGCGGGCGCCGGTGCCATAGCCACGGTGCTCGCTCCCGTCCTCGCCGGAACCGCCGCAGTGCTCTTCCTGCTCGTGGGGTACGTCATGAAGGTGCTCGACCCCGAGCGCGCGATCGCCGAGACCCTCCTCACCACGGGGTGGGTCTTCGGCGCGGTCACGGCGGCGGCGATCCTCGTGGCCGCGATCGGCCTCCTGCTCACCGCCCTGCGCAACAACGCCACCGCCCTTCTGGACGACGGAGCGCGCAGCGAGCTGAACGAGGAGGTGACCCGGGCCAGGGAAGCCTGGTGCGAGGCTCTCCTGGAGCGCGGCATCCTGCCGTTCCTCCGCGATGCCCTCGCCAACCCGGGCCCGGCGGTGCTGAGCGAGCCGGACCAGCCGGCCCGGCCCAGCCGCATGCCCCACCTCGGTTACAACCGCCCGAGCTTCAGCAGCAGCCCGGACAGCGGCGGCGCCGGCTCCCGCCCCAGCTACAGCAGCCCGGACTTCTCCAGCCCGGACTTCGGCGGGCCGGAGCACCAGCCCGAGTAGCACCCGGGCTGCGGCCGCCACCCGGAAGCAACCGGGCTTCGGCGGCCATCTGGCACGCCCCCGGCCCGCGGGCCGGAACAGGCCCCACGGCACCGCCCAACCCGCGGCGGCGGGCTCTCCCGGCAACCGGCCGGAAGAGCACCGCTCGTCGCACAGGCAGCAGTTCGCCGCACGAGCGGTGGCGGCCGCGACCGGACCACTTCGCCGCCCATGGCTTTCGGCGGAGGTGCGCCTCAGTCCGCCATCGGCAGATAGACCCGGTTCCCCGCCTCCGCGAACTCCTTGGACTTCTGGGCCATACCCGCCTCGATCTCGGACCGGGAACCACCGTGTTCACGACGGATGTCCTGGGAGATCTTCATCGAGCAGAACTTCGGTCCGCACATGGAGCAGAAGTGGGCCGTCTTGGCCGGCTCGGCCGGGAGCGTCTCGTCGTGGAACTCACGAGCCGTGTCGGGGTCGAGGGCCAGGTTGAACTGGTCCTCCCAGCGGAACTCGAAGCGGGCGTCCGACAACGCGTCGTCCCACTCCTGTGCGCCCGGATGTCCCTTGGCGATGTCCGCCGCATGAGCCGCGATCTTGTAGGTGATGACGCCGGTCTTCACGTCGTCACGATTGGGCAGTCCCAGGTGCTCCTTGGGCGTGACGTAGCAGAGCATCGCTGTGCCCCACCACGCGATCATCGCGGCACCTATGCCTGAGGTGATGTGGTCGTACGCCGGCGCGACGTCCGTGGTCAGCGGGCCGAGCGTATAGAACGGGGCCTCATCGCAGATCTCCTGCTGCAGGTCGATGTTCTCCTTGATCTTGTGCATCGGGACATGTCCCGGGCCCTCGATCATGGTCTGTACGTGGAAACTCTTGGCGATCGTGTTGAGTTCCCCGAGCGTGCGCAACTCCGCGAACTGCGCCTCGTCGTTGGCGTCCGCGATGGAGCCCGGCCGAAGGCCGTCACCGAGGGAGTACGTGACGTCGTAGGCGGCGAGGATCTCGCACAGTTCCTCGAAGTTCTCGTAGAGGAACGACTCCTTGTGGTGCGCCAGGCACCAGGCCGCCATGATCGAGCCGCCGCGCGAGACGATGCCGGTCTTGCGGTTCGCGGTGAGTGGCACATACGCGAGGCGCACGCCCGCGTGGACCGTCATGTAGTCCACGCCCTGTTCGGCCTGCTCGATGACCGTGTCCTTGTAGATCTCCCAGGTCAGCTCCTCGGCCTTGCCGTCGACCTTCTCCAGCGCCTGATAGAGCGGCACCGTGCCGATGGGGACGGGGGAGTTGCGCAGCACCCACTCGCGGGTGGTGTGGATGTTCCGGCCGGTGGACAGGTCCATGACCGTGTCGGCGCCCCACCGGGTCGCCCAGGTCATCTTCTCGACCTCCTCCTCGATGGAGGAGGTGACCGCGGAGTTGCCGATGTTGGCGTTGACCTTCACCAGGAACCTCTTGCCGATGATCATCGGCTCGATCTCCGGGTGGTTGACGTTCGCGGGCAGTACGGCCCTGCCCGCCGCGATCTCCTCGCGGACGACCTCCGGCGAGATGTTCTCCCGTACGGCCACGTACTCCATCTCGGGGGTGATCTCCCCGCGTCGTGCGTACGCGAGCTGGGTCACCGCCCGGCCGTCACGGCTACGGCGTGGCTGGCGCGGCCGCCCCGGAAACACCGCGTCGAGGTTGCGCAGCCCGCCACGCGGCGAGGTGTGCTTGACCCCGTCGTCCTCGGGGCGGACAGGACGGCCCGCGTACTCCTCGGTGTCTCCCCGGGCGATGATCCAGTTCTCGCGGAGGGGGAGGAGTCCCCGCCTGACGTCGGTCTCCGTTGTCGGATCGGTATACGGGCCGGAGGTGTCGTACAAGGTGACGGACTGCCCGTTGGTGAGGTGCACCTGGCGGACCGGCACCCGCAGATCGGGGCGCGAGCCCTCGATGTACGCCTTGTGCCAGCCGATGGACTTCCCGGCCTCCAGAGGCTGTTCGCCCTGGTTCGTTTCGCCCTCGGACGCGGTGGATACCCCGTCTGTCTGGCTGGAGGCAGGCGTGCGTGTGTCCTCGATGGTCATGAGACCTACTCCCTACGCCGGCATTACCCGGTAACAGGTTCAGCGGTCGACGCAGCGATTTCCGCCCGACGATGTTCCACGTGAAACATCGCGTCTGCGGAGGTCAGCGCCCTCTCAGCCCGGTGCTCCGAGCTCCCGCGTGTGCAAAGGTGCCTCCACGCTAGCGGCAGATGTGGCGCGGTGAACAGTGCGCATCGCTCGTTCTTGCGATGATCGGTCGGTGACCACGACGCAGCAGCCCCCGCCTCCGCCCCCCGAGCGACCCCACGGCCATGGCCCCGGAAACGGTCATGGGCACGGCTCCGACGGTGGCCATGGATACGGTTCCGGGGGCGGCCACGGCCCCGGAGACGGTCATGGATACGGTTCCGGAGGCGGTCATGGCCCCGGTGACGGACATGGCCAAGGCCCGTCCTCCGGCGGCGGCCACTCCCACAGTCACAGCCATGGCCCCGCCGCGCC
Organism: Streptomyces sp. NBC_00104; assembly: GCF_045160825.1. NCBI lineage: Bacteria > Bacillati > Actinomycetota > Actinomycetes > Kitasatosporales > Streptomycetaceae > Streptomyces > Streptomyces sp. NBC_00104. The sequence continues at coordinate 5,620,529 of NZ_CP108215.1, forward strand.
CGTTTCGCAACATCTGCGCAAGGTCATCGCGGCGGTGCTGATCCCCTTCGCGACCGCGGTCGTCGTGGGCCTCGTCGTGCTCTGGCCCGGCGGCGCCCCGGCACACGAGCGCACCGGGGTGGGCTTCGACCGGCAGACGCAGCAGGCCACCGTCACCAAGGTCGACGAGGTCGACTGCTCGTCGGTGAACGCCTCGGGTGTCCCCCCGACCGGCGACACGTCCACCGCCGAGGGCTCATCCGCCCAGCAGCAGGCGAACGGCACCTGCAAGAAGGCCACGATCCGAGTCGATACGGGCGACGACAAGGGCCGTACGTTCACGGAGATCGTTCAGCCGGACCAGTCACGGCAGTTGGAGCAGGGCCAGGAGGTCGTGGTCGCCTACGAGCCCGCCGCGCCCAAGGACCTGCAGTACTCGGTCACCGACGTGAACCGGAAGTTCCCGATGGCGCTGCTCGCCGGGATCTTCGCGCTCGCCGTCGTGGTGGTGGGCCGACTGCGTGGCCTCATGGCCCTGGTGGCACTGGCCATCAGCTTCCTGGTGCTGACCCTCTTCATCCTGCCGGCCATCCTGCAGGGCTCGAACCCGCTGGTGGTGGCGGTGGTCGGGGCGAGCGCCATCATGCTGATCGCTCTCTACATGTGCCACGGGCTCTCGGCCCGGACATCCGTGGCGGTGATCGGCACCCTGATCTCGCTGCTGCTGATCGGCCTGCTGGGTTCCGGATTCATCGGCTGGGCCTATCTGACCGGCAACACGGACGACAACACCGGCCTGATCCACGGGCTGTACCCGACGATCGACATGAGTGGTCTGCTGCTCGCGGGCGTCATCATCGGCTCGCTGGGTGTGCTCGACGACGTGACGGTCACGCAGACATCGGCGGTCTGGGAGCTGCACGAGGCCAACCCGGCGATGGGCTGGCGGGACCTGTACCGCGCGGGCATCCGGATCGGCCGGGACCATATCGCGTCGGTGGTCAACACCCTGGTCCTCGCCTACGCCGGCGCCGCGCTGCCACTGCTGCTGCTCTTCTCGATCGCCCAGAGCAGTGTCGGCACGGTCGCCAACAGCGAGCTCGTCGCCGAGGAGATCGTGCGCACGCTCGTCGGCTCCATCGGCCTCGTGGCCTCAGTGCCCGTGACCACCGCGCTGGCCGCCCTGGTCGTCTCGGCCGACCGCCCGGGGGCCCCGGAAGCGGCGGCCGTGCCGGCTCCGGCACGCGGCGGAAAGGGCCGCCGCCGGAAGCGCTGAAGCGTTACGGCACCCCGGCGCCGTAACGGTTCACCCCGCGCTCTGCTCCTCCGCCAGGATGCGGTCCAGAGCCTCGTCGAGCAGCGTGTCGAAGTCGGCGAGGGAACGCTCCTGCCCCAGCGGCACGAGCTTGTCCGTACGGTCCAGGAAGGCCACCAGCGGCGCCGTGCCGACCCGGAACATCGCCTGGTCGGTGCCCACCTGAAGCCGGATCAGGACCTCGCCGAACGTCTCCGGATCGGCGGGCGCGATGTGGACGTCCCCGTCCCCACACGGCCGACCCACGCCGTCGATGAGCAGCTCCCGCCCGAAAGCCCAGGTCACCGGAGCATCACCGGGCAGGTGGAAGGTCAGCCGCACGGCATAGGGATCACAGGTCTCGTAACGCAGCTCCACCGGAATGCGGAAGGAGAGCTCCTCCGAGACCAGGAAGCTCATCATGACCTCTGCCTGTACCGACTCGTGCATCGCCTACCCCGCCGTGTTCGTCGACTGGCCAGGAATCATCCGCCTGACACCCCTGGAAGTTTGCTGAAAGTACACGAGAGATCACAAGGAGTGATTTTTCAGATGCTGATAGAGATCGCGAGTGTCCCTAGCAGCTTTCCGATCTCGGTCTGCAACTGACGGGCGACGGGCAGCAGTCTGTCCGCCTGGTGCGACGGCAACGAGATGGCGAGGGTCCCGGCGGTGGTCCCCACGGTGATGGGAATCGCTGCGCAGACCGTCCCCAGGGCGTACTCCTGCCGCTCGACGACCGGCTCCATCCGCCCGATCCGGTCCAGGCGCCGGAGCAGCGCCTCGTCGTCACGGACCGTGTACGGGGTGAGCGACTGCACCGGATAACGATCCAGGTGGTCACGGCGGGCCTCATCGCTCAACTGGGACAGCAGGCACTGTCCGATGGCGTGTGCGTGACCCGTCTCACGGAAGTCGGCCCACTCCTCGACGGCCGGGGTGTTCGGGCTGTCGGCGACGCACTTCACCTCGATCTCGCCGTCCCGGTAGATCGCGAAGTACACGGGCACACCCAGGGCGTCCCGCCAGTGCGCCAGGACCTCGCCCACCGTGCTGCGACGTTTCTGCTGCGCTCCACTGCTGCTCAGCCGCTCCGCCGCCTCACCGAGGAAGAACAGCCCCTTCTCCCGGCGGAGATAGCCATCGTGGACCAGCGTGCGGAGCAGGTGGTACGCCGTGGGGAGCGCGAGCCCGGCGTCCCGCGCCAACTGTTTGGCAGGCGCCCCGTGTTCCCGCTCGGCGACGGCCTCCAGGAGCCGCATCGCCCGCTGCACGGAGCCGATCAGAGTGCCGGAGTTCGCCTCCGACACGGTCGGCGACGCCGGGGCCGGGATCCGCGCTCCCCTTGTCGGACCGTGCCCATGAGATGGCACAGGGCGGTCGAGCCCGGCGGTCCGCGGCTGGGTCCGGGCCGGTGGTGCCGGTGGCTGTGCACGGGTCGATGATGCCGCCACCTGCGCCTGCGGCAGGACCGGTGACGCCGGTGGCCGCGTCCGTGTCTGGGGCGCGGGAAGTTCGGGACATCGCTCGTTCTCCTCGCCCGGCGAGGTACGTGGCTGCACAGGGGGAGCCGAGGTCTTCGAAGGCGCAGTACGCGGCGGTGGCGGCGCACCGTGAGTCTCCGCGGCCCGGACACGCGGCTGCTCGGCGGCTGTCGGTGTCGATCGCGGGCCCGGCTGCGTGGGAGGAAGGGCGCTCTGTGCCGACCGGGAACGCGGCCTGGCGGATGGGGAGAGCGGTTCTGCGGGTGCGGTGTCAGCCGTGGCCAAGGGTCACTCCCGAAGCGCGAGGAGGGCCGCCCGTGCGGGGGACACGGGAGGGAGATGCGCCGCCCGCGGGGTCGAGCCCGCGACGAGTTCCCGGACTCTAGCCGCCCGTCACCGCCCGCAGACCGCCCCGCCGGGAAACTTCCCTCGGGCGAGGGAACCTCACGTTCCTGTTACCGCCCTGCCCTGACCGGGGCTCACCCACTCACGCCTCAACTGTTGCACGGTGCTGACGCCTCACCAGTCGCCGCGCGACGAGGAACCCGCCGTGAACTTCCTTACGACGTAGATCAGTCCGCCGACCAGCGCCACGAAGACCAGCAGCTTGAAGAGCAGGCCCACCACGACCTGGACGACACTGACTATCAGGCCTCCGAACACCAGCAGGGCGATGACCGGCACCGCGATCCACTTCACCCACCACGGCATCCCCGCGAAGATCTCCCGCATGGCCCTTGCTCCTTGTTTCTCCACCCGTCGCCCCGCCACCGGGGCACTCATTCCGGGCCTACTGCTGTCCTGCCATCGATGCTAGGCCCGCGCAGGGGCCATCCGGGGGCTTCGCACCCCTTGTCCGACCCTGATCGTCCCCCTAGGGAACACCGAAGCGGACGTCAGCCCTCCGGCGGAGAGAACACCACCACGACCCTCAAGTCCTCTGAGATGTGGTGGAACTTGTGGGCGACCCCGGCGGGCACGTACACGACGCTGCCGCGCGCGACCTGGGTGGTCTCCAGGCCGACCGTGAGTGCCGCCCGGCCGCTCACCACGAGGTACACCTCGTCCTGGCTGTGCGGCCTCTGCGGATCGAGCTCGCCGGCATCGAGCGCGTACAGGCCGACCGACATGTTCCGCTCGCGCAGGAACTGCAGATAGGCACCGTCATTGGCGGCGCGCTCCGCCTCCAGTTCGTCCAACCGGAATGCCTTCATCGACTTAGTCGCCCCTGCCCGGTGCTCGTACCGATCGCTTCTGCCACGATCAGACACATGATGAATTTCCTAGTCAAGACGATCGCCAACGCAGGCGCCCTGGCGGTCGCTGTCTGGCTGCTCGACAAGATCACGCTGACCGGGGACAGCACGGGCAAGAAGATCGGCACGCTGCTGCTGGTCGCCCTCGTCTTCGGCCTGGTGAACGCGGTGGTCAAGCCGCTCTTGAAGCTGCTGACCCTCCCGCTGTTCATCCTGACACTCGGCCTGTTCACGCTGGTCGTGAACGCCCTGATGCTGCTGCTCACCTCGTGGCTGGCCGACAAGCTCGACCTGAGTTTCCACGTGGAGGGCTTCTGGACCGCCGTCCTCGGCGGCCTGATCATCTCGATAGTCTCCTGGGCGCTCTCCCTCGTCCTGCCCGACGGGGACTGAGGGTCCGGCATGACCTACCGAGTCTGCTTCGTCTGCACCGGCAACATCTGCCGCTCCCCGATGGCCGAGTCCGTCTTCCGTGCCCGCGTGGAGGAGGCCGGGCTCGACGGCCTGGTCGAGGTCGACAGCGCGGGCACCGGGGGCTGGCACGAGGGCGACGCCGCCGATCCGCGTACCGTCTCCGTTCTGGAGGCGAACGGCTACGGCAGCATGCACGCGGCCCGGCAGTTCCAGGTCTCCTGGTTCTCCCGCCTCGACCTCGTCATCGCCCTCGACGAAGGCCACCTCAAGGCCCTGCGCCGCCTCGCGCCGACCGCTGCGGACGCGGACAAGATCCGGCTTCTGCGCTCCTACGACCCCGCCGCGGACGACGACCTCGATGTTCCGGACCCCTACTACGGCGGCATGGACGGGTTCGAGGAGTGCCTGGAACTCGTGGAGGCGGCGAGCCCCGGTCTGCTGGCCGCCGTACGCGAAAAGGTGGAGGCTGGGATCACATGAGCACGGACGACCTCGCGTCGGGCCCCGGTGACGGCACCCGCGCGGTGCGGGCCGGACTGCCCGAGCCCGTCAAGCACGAGCCGACCCTCCCCGGACCGGTCTTCGCCGCCCACTACCACCTGCCTGGTGAGCCCACCGGCCCGTACGCCTACGGGCGCGATCAGAACCCCACCTGGACGCTCCTGGAGCGTGCCATCGGCGAACTGGAGGCACCCGGACAGGACGCCGCAGAGACTCTCGTCTTCGCATCCGGCATGGCCGCCATCTCGGCCGTGCTCTTCTCCCAGCTGCGCTCCGGAGACGTCCTCGTCCTGCCGAGCGACGGCTACAACGTGCTGCCTCTGGCCGGTGAACAGCTGCGTTCATACGGCATCGAGGTGCGCAGCGCCCCGACGGGCGGCGACGCCCAGCTCGACGCTCTCGACGGTGCCAGGCTGCTGTGGCTCGAGACGCCGTCGAACCCGGGGCTGGACGTGTGCGACGTGCGGCGGCTGAGCGAGGCGGCACGCGCGCGTGGCTGTCTCGTGGCGGTCGACAACACCCTGGCGACCCCGCTCGGGCAGCGGCCGCTGGACCTGGGCGCCGACTTCGCCGTGGCCAGTGGCACCAAGCAGCTGACCGGTCACGGGGACGTCCTGCTCGGATACGTCGTCGGACGCGATGCCTCACTCATGGCCGGTGTACGACGGTGGCGCAAGATCGTCGGAGCGATCCCGGGCCCGATGGAGGCCTGGCTCGCGCACCGCTCGCTCGCCACGCTCCAACTGCGCGCCGACCGGCAGAGCGTCAACGCCCTGGCGGTGGCCGAGGCGCTCAAGGGCCGGCCCGGGGTGACCGGGGTGCGGTATCCGGGGCTGCCGGACGATCCCTCGCACAAGATCGCCTCGCAGCAGATGCGGCGCTACGGGTGTGTGGTGTCGTTCGCGTTGCCCACGCGCGCGCGTGCCGACGTGTTCCTCGACGCACTCGGCCTTGTGGACGACGCCACCAGCTTCGGCGGGGTGCGCTCCACCGCCGAGCGGCGCGGCCGTTGGGGAGGCGACGCGGTGCCGGAGGGCTTCATTCGTTTCTCGGCCGGCGCGGAGGACACCGACGATCTGGTGGCGGACGTGCTGCGGGCGCTCGCTGTTGCTACCGGCTAGTAGGACTCCGTTAAGTTGCTCTGGCTCTTGGGTTCTGGCTGGTGGTGGATGTTCTGGGCAGGGGGCGGTGGCAGGTGGTGCAGGTGCCGGTCCAGCAGTTCAGCAGGTCCTGGATGGTGTCGAGGATCTGGTAGAGGGTGAGTCCGCTGTATCGGCTTTTGGGGCCAGGCGCTGTTCGGTGAGGAACGCGTGGGCGGCGGTGACCAGGGTGACGTGGTGGTGCCAGCCGGTCCAGGAACGTCCTTCGAAGTGGTCCAGGCCGAGGCCGTGTTTGAGTTCCCGGTAGTCGTGTTCTATGCGCCAGCGGATCTTGGCCAGGCGGACCAGTTCAGCGTGCGGGGTGTCGGCCGGCAGGTTCGACAGCCAGTAATCGGTGGGTGCTTCGGCGCCTTCGGGCCATTCGACCAGCAGCGTGACGTCGGGCAGGACACCGTCCCACAAACCCTCCTGCGCGGTGGCGGCGGCCTGGGCAAGGCGGCGGGACCGGACACCGGCCGGCCGCACGCGCAGCGCCAGAAAGCGCGAGCGCATCGGCCCGCGTGAGCCTTCACGCCAGGTCACCTCGGTGAAGGCCTGCCGCCCCTGGTCCGCCGCGAGCGCGGCCACCGGGGACGGCTTGTCGCGGTAGCGGGGCTGAGGCTTGCGGCCGTTGCCGGACCAGGGCGGGGCAGCGGGCACCGCATCGTGCGGGTGGACGGTCACGTCCGAGCGGATCGCCACCACGTAGCCGATGTTCCGACGTTCCAGCCCGTCGCGGAAGTCGGCGTTCTGCCCGTAGCCGGCGTCGGCCACCACCGCCGGCGGCACCAGCCCCCACCCGGCCAGCTCGTCGAAGACGTCCAGGGCCAGGCGCCACTTCTCCCGGTGCCCGACCTCCTCAGGAACCCCCGTCCTGCGTCGGCGGACCGGATCATCCGCCCACTCCCGGGGCACGAACAGGCGCCACTGCAGCGGACAGGACGCGGTGTCGGAGACCGCGTGCACGCTGACCGCGACCTGACAGTTGGCCTGCTTGCCCAAAGCCCCGCAGTACTGGTGAGCGACAGCGACCGACATCTTCCCGTCCTTGGGAAACGACACATCGTCGACCGCCCAGGCATCCGGGCCGATTCTCGGCACCATCCGTTCCGCGATCCGCCGCCGCACCGGCACGGGATCCCAGGTCGACTGGTTCACGAACTGCTGCAGGTTCTGCTCGTTGCCGTCCGGCAGCCGCGAGGCCATGGCCTGGATGGACTTGCGGCGACCGTCCACCATCAGTCCCCGCAGATAGCAGTCACTCTTGGCCCGCTGATCCTTGCGCGGCACCGACGCGAACACATCGGCCACGAACAACGCCAACTTCGCCCGGGCACGGTTCACTTCATGTGCATCCACACACCCACCATGCCCCCAAACAGCACCGCGAGACAGACCTAACGGAGTCCTACTAGTACTGCACCACGCACAACGGGCGGTCCGAGCCTCCCCCCTCGTGGCTCGGACCGCCCCCGGTTCTGCGCGCGAAGAACCGCGCGAACAAGGCTAGTTGACTCTGTGTCAGTGTCCAATCACAGTAACGACAGAGACCTATCGACATATTTATAGTTGGGCGCTCCGGAGGCGGTGAGGCGAGAGGAGAGGATCGACCATGGATCTGGCCTTACTGCGAACGTTCGTGACCGTGCACCGGGCCGGTTCCTTCACCCGCGCGGCTGCCCTGCTCGGCCTCTCGCAGCCGGCCGTCACCTCGCAGATACGCACCCTGGAACGCCAGTTGGGCCGCCCCCTCTTCCTGCGCCAGGCCCGGGGAGTGACCCCGACGACCATCGGCGACGAACTCGCCCACAAGGCGGCGCCACATCTGGACGCGCTGGTGGAGATCGCCGAGACCGGCCTCGACGACGACTCCTCCTTACGGACCCTCCATCTCGCCGGTCCACCGGAGTTCACCGCCGAGCGGGCCCTGCCCGCCCTCACCGAGCTGACCGGGGACGACGGCCAGGGCTTCACGCTGCGGGTCTCTTTCGGGAACGCCGAAGAGACGCTGGAAGGCCTCGCCGCCGGGCACCACGACCTGGTCATCACCACCGCCCAGCCGCGTGGTGCCCTGCTCACCGCGGCTCCCCTCTGCGACGAGGAACACGTCCTGGTCGCCGCCCCGCGCTGGGCGGACGAGATCAGTCCTGGCAGGTTGCGCCGTAAGGGGGCACACGCCCTGGAGGACCTGCCCCTCGTCGAGGTGCACGAGTCCCTGCCCTTCATCGCCCGCTACTGGGCCTCGGTCTTCGACTCCCGGCCCGCCGTCTCCGGCACCGTCGTCGTCCCGGACCTGCGCGCGGTCCTCGCCTGTGCGATCTCGGGCGCCGGACTGGCCGTGCTGCCCCACTACCTGTGCGCCTCCGCCCTGGAACGCGGAGACCTCGTCACGCTCCTCGACCCTGCGGTGCCCCCGCTGCGGACCTATTTCCTGGTGGTCCGAACGGGCACCCTGGCCATGCCGCACATCGCGCGGGCGCATGAGTGGCTGTTGGAGTCCTCCGGAAACTGGTCCTGAGGCGGCCTGACGTGGGTCCTGTGGCAGCGCTGATGCCCCTCGGCGGCGGGGAGGGGCGGCGGCGGACCGCTCGCGAGCTCCGGGGTGCCCCTCTTCGTCGCTCCGGCGATGTTTCACGTGGAACATGCAGGGCCACATTTCTCCCATGACCGTACGACCCGTGGTCAAGCGCACCGCCCGCGCCGTTCTGCTCGACGGCGACGACCTGATCCTGATCAAGCGGACCAAGCCGGGCATGGATCCCTACTGGCTCACGCCGGGCGGCGGCGTCGAGCCGGAGGACACGACGGTCGTCGACGCGCTCCACCGAGAAGTGCACGAGGAGCTCGGCGCCAAGATCACCGACGTGGTCCCCTGTTTCGTCGACACCGTCGAACACATCGGCGAGGACGGCGGCGCCACCGGCGTGAAGGTCCAGCACTTCTTCGTCTGCCGCCTGGAGTCCATGGACCCCTCCAAGCGGCACGGCCCCGAGGTGGACGAGCCTCAGGGCGAGTACGAGATCGTGCGCATCCCCTTCACCCGGGTCGGCATCGCCTCCGTGCACCTCGTCCCGTTGTCCCTGCGGCACTACCTGGACGGGAACATCGAGGGCGTACGAGCGATGCACGCGCCCGACCTGGGCTGACGTTCCGCCGACGGTCACCCGGCCGCGCGCCGGGGAAACTTCGGCGGTCAGTCCCCGGCCGCCACCAGTTCCTCCACCGAGTCGTGGCGTATGCGATCCGAGGGCACCCCGGCGCCCTTCAGTGCGTCCACGCCGCTGCGGATCATGCCGGGAGGGCCCGAGAGGTACGCGTCGTACCCGTTCCAGGGTCCGTGGTCACGTATGGCGTCGGGCAGCTGGAGCAGCCCGTGCCGGTCCACGACGGGGCGGACCTCGAGCCACGAGTTGCTCTGCTGCAGCCGTAGCAGCGTGTCGAGGTCGTAGAGGTCCTGGCCGGTGCGGGCTCCGTAGAAGACCTCGACCGGGCGGTGCCGCCCGTGCTCGGCGACGTCCTCCACGATGGCCTTGATGGGTGCGATACCGGTGCCGCCGCCCAGACAGAGCAGTCCGCTGTCGCTGGTGTGGTCGACGGTCATCGCGCCGGCCGGCGGTCCCAGTCGCAGCACGTCTCCGGGCCGGGCACGGTGCACGAGCGAATTGGAGACCCAGCCCGCGGAGATCGCCTTCACGTGGAACGACAGCAGTCCGTCCGAGCGGGGCGCCGATGCGAACGAGTAGTGCCGCCAGATTCGCGGCCACCAAGGGGTCTCCAGGCTCGTGTACTGCCCGGCGAGGAAGGGGTACGGCTGATTCGGGCGGACGGTGATGACCGCTGTGTCCGACGTTCTCAGGTCGTGCGAGACGACCTCGGCGAGCCACCAGGGCGGGGCTCGCAGCTCGTCCGCCGCGGCCGCGTCGATCATCACCTGGGAGATCGTCGTGTACGCCCGGACCCAGGCCGCCTCGGTCTCGCCGCTCCAGCTCGCCTTGGCGTACCGGCTCAGCGCACCGATCAGACACTCGCCGACGGCCGGGTAGTGCTCGGCCTGGGTTCCGTACTTACGGTGGCCGCGACCGAGGTTCTGCAGATAGTCGACGAGGACCGGGGCGTTGTCGATGTGCTCGGCGGCGGTCAGCAGCGCCTTGAGCAGGCGGTCGCGCTGGGCGTCCATCGCGGGAGGGAACATCGAGCGCAGCTCCGGGTGCTGGACGAAGAGCAGCGCGTAGAAGTACGAGGTGACCTTGTCGGCGACGGGTCCGACCTCGTCCATAGTCCGCCGGATGAGAACGGCGTCGGGGGAGGCGGCGGCGTCGGTGCCGCCGCGCTGGACGGGCACACGGGTGTCGAAGACGGAGTGCTCGGAGGCGTGCTCCGCGGCGGGCGGGGCGGGCTGGGGGCTCGGCGGGGCGCTGGGAGGGAGGTCCGCGGAGGTCTGTATTCGCTCCCGCACGGTGCCTTCCCGGTTCTGCTGTGAGCCCTTCGGTGGCTCCTGGGAACGGCCGACGGGCCGCAGGGCTGCGAGGCGGTTGCCCTCTGGCTCCTGGTCTGCGCCGGGGGACGGCGGAGACGTGCGCGGCGTGAACCAGCCGCCTCCGTCAGTGCCCTCCGAAGTACCGTTGCCGGCCGACGTGGTGGTCGGAGCGTCCATGGTCTGCCTCGCCTCGAGCATCTTTCGGTCGATCTGCGTGCGCCCCCACTCGGAAGTCGCACGCTTTCCCCCGCGGACGGCCTTGCTTTTCCCCGTTCGTTCCCCGTCGACCAACGCGGCCACATTCAACCCGGGTTCCCGCTCCGTACGGACAAGTAGGTGAGAGTGTGACGTGAGCCGCAGCACTCACCAGCGTTCCACAGCACGCGAACGCCCCCGCCTCGTAACGGTAAACGCAGGTCCTCGATCTCCCTGTCCGGTTAGGCTGCATTGAGCTGCGTTCGCACCCCCGCCATGAGACGACTGCATCTCGCTTCGGACACGAACCGGACTCGACCCTACCGGCAGGGCCGCCACACACAAGTCCCCCCTTGCCCTACCGGGAATTCAACGGGGGCGAATCAACAATTCCTTCAATTACCGGGCGCGTCGCACCAATTCATAGGCATCCCACAGATCCTGCCCCGTGCACGAGTGAGTGGCCAGCCCCATCGGATGCCGGTCGGCATTCACGGCGACCGAGATCGGCACCGTACCGACGAGTTCCGCGTCCGAGAGAGAGTCGCCGTGAGCGACGCAGTCGGCGTGGGTCACCCCGAACTCCGCACAGAGCCGGTCCGCGATCTCCGCCTTGGCCGCCGACGTGAGAATCCCGGCCGATCGACAGGCTCGGTAATGGGAACACGGGAAGCGCGAGCCGTACGCGGCGGGCACGCCGCAAGTCGTGAGCCGCTCGAGGATGCGCCCCGTCACGACGTCCCGTTCGAGCTTGGCTGTCTCCTTGTCGAGGCCGAGTTGTCGCGAGATCTCCACCGGGGCCGCCGTGCGGCACAGCAGGGTGCCGTCCAGGCCGAACAGGTGCAGTCTCGTCATGGGAGCCGCGGCCAGCCACGCCTGCACGCCTATGCCCGGAGACGGATGTTTCACGTGAAACATCCGTCCGCGCCTGTGCGGTTGCGCACGGGATGGCCAAAAGGGCGTACGTCTGAAGGCAAACCGGTGGACGTCCGGGGTGCGTGTCGGACAGCCTGACCTGCGTGCCGACACCTTCCCCCGCCGCTCTGTCCATCCGCCGTCTGACGCATCGCGATCTCACCGCCTGCGCTGCTCTGTCCGAAGACCGGGGCTGGCCCCGCGAGGAGCACAAGTGGGGGCTGCTTCTCGCGGCCGGCACGGGGTACGGCGTCGATGACCCCGAGGGCGGCCTTGTCGCCGCCTGTGTGGTGACCGAGTACGGGCCGGTGGGGCGCCCCGACCTGGGTGCGATCGGTATGGTTCTGGTCGCCGAGCGGCACGCCCGCCAGGGCATCGGCCGCCGCCTGATGCGCCACGTCGTCTCGGAGATGGGAACGACTCCGCTGACCCTGCACGCGACACCGCACGGACGTCCGCTCTATGAGGAGCTGGGTTTCAAGGTCACCGGACGGGCCGAGATGGTTCGCGGGCACTTCACGTCAGGGGGGCCTCATCCTGCGGTCTCCACGCGCCCGGCCACGGCCGAGGACCTCACCACGATTCTCCGACTCGACGGAGAGGTTTTCGGCTCGGACCGGACCCACATCCTCACCCGGCTCCCCGCCTTCGCCGACCATCTGCGCGTAGCCGAGGACAACGGCCGGATCATCGGATACACGGCAGCCTGGCCCAACATGGACGATCACGTCGTCGGTCCACTGATCGCCCGTGACACGGAGACAGCGAAGGCGCTCATCGTTTCCCTGGCCTCCCACACCGACCGACCGTTGCGCACCGACATCGACGTACGCCATGAAGAACTGCTGACGTGGGTGAAGGCACGCGGCCTGGTGTCGGTCGCCTTCAACTCGGTGATGACGTACGGGCTCTCCGAGCTACCGGGTGACTGGACCCGGCGCTACGCCCCGTTGACCGTGGCGGCGGGCTGAGACCACACGTCCCGCACGTTCCGCTCATCGGGCTGTCAGTGATGCACGGCGGTCCGTTGATCGCCCGCTCCCACCGTTCCCGCGACGACCGTGCCGGCAGCGCTCTCCCGGCGCTCCAGCGTCGTCGCGATGAGCGCCAGCACCAGTGCGCTCACGGCGAGGGTGGCTCCGACCCAGCTGGGTGCCGTGTAGCCGAGGCCCGCGTCGATGACGAGGCCGCCGAGTCAGGCGGAAAGCACGTTGCCGAGGTTGAAGGCACCGATGTTCACGGCCGAGGCCAGTGTGGGGGCGCCGTGCGCCTGGTCGAGAACGCGCTTCTGCAACGGCGGCACGGTCGCGAAACCCAAGGCTCCGACCAGCGCGATGGTCACGGCCGCGGCGATCTTGTCCTGGGCGGTGAACGAGAACAGTGCGAGGACGACGGCCAGAGCGCCCAGTGAGACGTACAGCATGGGCATCAGCGCGCGGTCCGCGTACGTGCCGTCCACGAGGTTGGCGCCGACCATGCCAAGGCGACGACACGACCGAGCAGCATGACGGAGCAGACGGGGGCGAGCGCGGAGAGCAGGCGTGCGCGAGTACTCCCTGCTCGACGTGCTGAGCCGCCAGCACGACGGCGAGGTCGGGCACCTCCAGATGAAAGGGGTCGCCGACGCGGTCGTTCTCAGCCAGAGCGCAACGACCCGGCTGGTCACCCGGCTCGAGGTCCGCGGCCTCCTCGCGCGCTACCTCTGCCCGACCGACCGCCGGGGCATCTACACCGATGTCTCCGCAGCCGGTCTTGCAACTCCTCGCGCGGCACGCCCCACGAATGACGCCGCCCTGCGCGAGGCTCTCGACGAGGCGGCCGAGAACCCCGAACTGGCACCTCTGGTCCGCGCCGTGGAGTCGCTGAAGGCACCTGCGTAGGGTGCGGGCATGGGAGATCTTGGAATACGGTCGGCGACCAAGGACGACGTCCCGGAAATCGTCGCGATGCTGGCCGACGACCCTCTGGGCGCCGAGCGCGAGTCGTCGGACGACCTGGCCCCCTACTTCACAGCGCTGGAGCGGCTCAGCGGTGACCCCAACCAGCACGTGATGGTCGCCGTCCGCGCGGGCCGTGTCGTGGGTACGCTCCAGCTGACGATCATCCCCGGCCTCTCCAGGCGTGGCTCCACCCGCTCGATCATCGAAGGCGTACGTGTCCACACCGATGAGCGCGGCAGCGGTCTCGGCACACGACTCATCGAGTGGGCGATCGACTCATCACGGGCCCAGGGCTGCCAGTTGGTGCAACTGACGTCCGACGTCACGCGCACCGACGCCCACCGCTTCTACGAGCGGCTCGGCTTCGAGGCCACCCACGTGGGTTTCAAACTGCCGCTCTGAGAAGCGGTCCAGGAACACCTGTGGGGTCCTGTTTCACGTGAAACAACGCGCGCCAGAACCCCACCATCATCAGACTCGCACCTACGAGATCCCGCGCCACCCCTCGGGCTCCACCCCACCCGGCACCGGAGCCCCCTCGTCGTACGGCTGACGCGTGAACACGAACGACCCGAGGTCCAGATGGCTCACGGTCCCGTCGGGCCTTCGTACGGCCCGTAGAAGCTCTCCGGCGAAGTAGCCGTTGAGCCCCGTCCAACTGCCGTCGCCGTTGCGCCGGAACCGAGCGCCGCGCAGGGTGGCGGAGAGCGGATCCAGTGAGAGACCTCCGTCGGCGACGAGCCGCAACACGAAGCTGTACGTCCCCCAGTACCAAGGGCCGGCCAGCTCCAGGACCGAGCGGTCCACTTCGGGCAACGGTCGCCACGGCTCGGGGATCCGAGGCTCGGCCTCCGCCACGATGCGTACGAGGTCGGCGGCCACCTCCGAGACAACCGGCCCGGAGGTGCAGTTGGTGAGCACGACGGCCGCCACATCGTCCTCGACACTGATGAGGAGCTGCGCGAGGAAGCCGGGAACCGAACCGCCGTGACCGACGAGGAACCGTCCGTCCCGGTGCTGAAGCTGCATCCCGAGCCCGTACGCCGAACCGGCCGACACATCGGCGGCCTCCCCCGGTGCGGCCGGCGTCCGCATCTCCGCGACGGACTCCGCGCTGAGCACCCGGTCGTCGCCCTTGGCCAGGAGGACCGCGAAGCGCGCCAAGTCGCCTGTCGTGGACCAGAGTTGGCCAGCTGGACCCATGCGGCCCAGATCCTCGACCTGTTCCGGCAACATCACGTCGGCCCAGGGGTGGACGGCCCAGCCGCCGGCATGCGGCGCCTCCGGGTGCCACGTCGTGCGGCGCAGGCCGAGCGGTTCGAGCACCTCACGACGCAGGACGTCCTCCCAGGGCGCACCCCGCAACTGTTCGACGAGCGCGCCGAGGAGCGTGAAGCCGGGGTTGGAGTAGTGGAAGCGGCGGCCGACAGGGTGGCGGTGAGGCTGCTCGCCGAGCACATCGGCGAGTTCCGGGCGCAGGGAGCCCGGGGTGCGCTCCCACCAGGGCGATGGCGACTCGGCCGCCAGTCCGCCCGTGTGCGCGAGCAGTTCGGCGATGGTCGCCTCCCCCGCACCGGTGCCCGGCAGGTGCTTCTCCAGCGGGTCGCCGAGGTCCAGCACGCCCTCGTCACGCAGCCGCAGGACCAGTACGGCGGTGAAGGTCTTGGTGATCGAGCCGATCCGGTACTGCACGTTGGCGTCCGGCGCGTGCCCCTCCACCGAGGTCCGCGCCCCGTTCCACACCGTCTCCCCGCCCCGCACCACAGCCGCCACCAGTGACGGCGCCCGTCCGTCGGCCTGAGCGACGGCGATGCGGTGCAGCAGAGCCCGACGCGTGGCGGGAAGCAGCTCTTCCTGAGGTGTTGTCATGGGCCCAGTCCATCGGGCCCGGCACCACGCGTCGAGCGCATTTCGCCGGGTCAGGTCTGTGCCATGTCCACGAATCGCGAGTAGTGACCCTGGAAGGCGACCGTGATCGTGGCCGTCGGACCGTTTCGGTGCTTGCCCACGATGATGTCGGCCTCACCCGCGCGCGGCGACTCCTTCTCGTACGCGTCCTCGCGGTGCAGCAGGATCACCATGTCGGCGTCCTGCTCGATCGATCCCGACTCACGCAGGTCGGAGACCATGGGCTTCTTGTCCGTACGCTGCTCGGGACCACGGTTGAGCTGTGACAGCGCGATCACCGGCAGCTCCAGCTCCTTGGCCAGCAGCTTCAGGTTTCGCGACATGTCCGAGACTTCCTGCTGGCGGCTCTCGGACCGCTTGCCGCCGGACTGCATGAGCTGCAGATAGTCGATGATGACGAGCTTCAGGTCGTTGCGCTGCTTCAGACGCCGGCACTTGGCGCGGATCTCCATCATCGACAGGTTCGGGGAGTCGTCGATGTACAGCGGCGCCGCCGAGACGTCCGGCATGCGGCGGGCCAGCCGCGTCCAGTCCTCGTCGGTCATCGTGCCGGACCGCATGTGGTGCAGGGCCACGCGCGCCTCGGCGGACAGCAGTCGCATCGCGATCTCGTTGCGACCCATTTCGAGCGAGAAGATCACGCTCGGCATGTTGTGCTTGATCGAACAAGCGCGCGCGAAGTCCAGCGCCAGCGTGGACTTACCCATGGCGGGCCGGGCCGCGATGATGATCATCTGTCCCGGGTGCAGTCCGTTGGTGAGCTGGTCGAGGTCGGTGAAGCCGGTTGGCACACCGGTCATCTCCCCCGACCGCGAACCGATCGCCTCGATCTCGTCGAGCGCGCCCTCCATGATGTCGCCGAGCGGCAGATAGTCCTCGGTGGTGCGCTGCTCGGTGACCGCGAAGATCTCGGCCTGGGCTCTGTTGACGATCTCGTCCACGTCGTCGTCGGCCGCGTATCCCATCTGGGTGATGCGGGTGCCGGCCTCCACCAGGCGGCGCAGGACGGCACGCTCGTGGACGATCTCCGCGTAGTACTCGGCGTTCGCCGCGGTCGGCACCGTCTGGACGAGGGTGTGCAGATAGGAGGCGCCGCCGACCTTGGTGATCTCGCCGCGCTTGGTGAGCTCGGCGGCGATCGTGATGGGGTCGGCGGGCTCACCCTTGGCGTAGATGTCGAGAATCGCCTGGTAGATGGTCTCGTGAGCCGGTTTGTAGAAGTCGGGGCCCTTGAGGATCTCGACCACGTCGGCGATGGCGTCCTTGGACAGCAGCATGCCGCCGAGGACGGACTGCTCGGCATCGAGGTCCTGCGGTGGTACGCGTTCGAAGGCCGAACCTCCGCCGTCCCACTCCCCGTCGTCCCGGCCGCGGTCGTGCCGCTCGTCCCTGCTCCGGCCGCCGTCCGGACGCCGGCGGGAAGAGGGCAGACGATCACTGGGCCCGCTGTCGGCCCACGGGTCGTCCAGGGGCTCGGAAATGCTCACCGAGCAACCTCCTCCCGTCCGCCGAGCGGACCTCGCCGTGCTTCTCATTTCTACGGCACGACACTGACAAATAAGAGGCCCAACTCCGGTTCTGGCACGTCGGTTTTGCGAGGTTTCCGTGATCTGCCAAGGAGCGGGCGCCGCACCACCGTAGGCCCGTCGGCACCGTCAGCCAATCTGGTTATCCACAGGCCATGTGGACGACGGCCCAGATGCTGTGGAGAACCCCGCAAAACCTGTGCACGACTCGGTGGACAGGCCTGTGAACAAGACCTCGCCCCTACCGAAAGAACCGCCCTGACCTGCATCTTTACCGTCCACGGGCTGTGCAGAAGAAAAACTTTCCCGACCGGATCAAGATCATCACTATCGGTACACAAGAACACACCCGACCGGGCATCATGTAATAGTCACAAGCTCATTGCGTCACTTACCTGTGGAAGATTAGATTGGTGCTCATGACACAGGCTTCCGCGACCCCCAAGGCCACTCGGCGTCGGCACGATCGAGAGATCATCACGCTGGCCGTTCCGGCCTTCGGCGCGCTCGTCGCCGAGCCGCTCTTCCTGATGGTCGACACCGCCATCGTCGGCCACCTCGGCACCGCGCAACTGGCCGGTCTCGGCGTAGCCTCGGCCCTCCTCGTCACCGCGGTGAGCGTCTTTGTCTTCCTGGCCTACGCCACCACGGCCGCAGTCGCCCGGCGCGTCGGAGCCGGAGATCTGCGGGCCGCCATCCGCCAGGGCATGGACGGCATCTGGCTCGCACTGGTACTGGGCGCGGCCGTCGTCGCTGTCGTCGTCCCCACAGCTCCCACCCTGGTCGCTCTCTTCGGTTCCTCGGACACCGCGGCTCCGTATGCGACGACCTATCTGCGGATCTCGGCCCTCGGCATCCCGGCCATGCTCATCGTGCTCGCCGCCACCGGCGTCCTGCGCGGCCTCCAGGACACGAAGACTCCCCTTTACGTCGCCGTGGCGGGCTTCGTCGCCAACGGCGCCCTGAACGCAGGCCTCGTCTATGGTGCCGACCTGGGCATCGCGGGATCCGCCTGGGGCACGGTCATCGCCCAGGTCGGCATGGCTGCCGCGTATCTCTGGGTGGTGGTCCGCGGTGCCCGACGGCATGGCGCCTCATTGCGACCGGACGTCGTCGGCATACGTGCCTCGGCTCAGGCAGGAATGCCGCTACTGGTCCGCACGCTCTCACTGCGGACAATCCTGATGATCGCCACCGCGGTCGCCGCCCGGCTGGGGGACGAGGACATCGCCGCACACCAGATCATCCTCTCGCTCTGGAGCCTGCTCGCCTTCGCCCTGGACGCGATCGCCATCGCCGGGCAGGCCATCATCGGCCGCTACCTCGGCGCGGGCGACACCCAGGGAGCCCGCGAAGCCTGCCGCCGGATGGTTCAGTGGGGAATCGCCACGGGTTCCATACTCGGACTCCTGGTGATCATCGCCCGCCCTTTGTTCATCCCACTGTTCACGGGCGATCCGGCAGTCCAGGAAGCCGCGCTCCCCGCTCTCATCGTGGTGGCGCTCGCCCAGCCGATCTCCGGCGTCGTCTTTGTGCTCGACGGCGTACTGATGGGCGCGGGCGACGGCCCCTACCTTGCTCGGGCCATGTTGCTGACCTTGGCGGTCTTCATCCCGGCCGCCCTGCTCGTCCCTGCCTTCGGCGGCGGTCTGACCGCGCTCTGGGGTGCCATGACGCTGATGATGGCGACGCGCATGTCGACCCTCTGGCTGCGATCCCGCTCCGGCTTGTGGATCGTCACCGGAGCGACGCGCTGAGAGCGTGACCGAAGCCCGGCTTTGTTTCACGTGAAACATCGCCCGACAAGCATGTGGGGCCGCACCCTTCACAGGGTGCGGCCCCATACACCGCTTCAGCGAGCACGGCCCTTAGGCCGCGATGACCTCGATGTTGACCTTGGCGGCAACCTCGGGGTGCAGACGCACGGACGTCTCGTGGGCGCCCAGCGTCTTGATCGGAGCCGTCAGCTCGATGCGGCGCTTGTCGACCTCGGGGCCACCGGAAGCCTTGATCGCGGAAGCGATGTCGGCCGGGGTGACGGAACCGAAGAGACGACCGGCGTCGCCGGAGCGGACAGCCAGACGGACCTTGACGGCCTCGAGCTGGCCCTTGACCTGGTTGGCCTGCTCGATGGTCTGGATCTCGTGGATCTTGCGAGCACGACGGATCTGCTCGACGTCCTTCTCGCCGCCCTTGGTCCAGCGGATCGCGAACTTCCGCGGGATCAGGTAGTTGCGAGCGTAGCCGTCCTTGACGTCGACGACGTCGCCGGCAGCGCCGAGGCCAGAGACCTCGTGGGTGAGGATGATCTTCATGTGTCGGTCACCCTTCCCTTATCGCGCGGTGGACGTGTAGGGCAGCAGCGCCATCTCACGGCTGTTCTTGACGGCCGTGGCGACGTCACGCTGGTGCTGCGTGCAGTTGCCGGTCACGCGGCGGGCACGGATCTTGCCGCGGTCGGAAATGAACTTCCGCAGCATGTTCGTGTCCTTGTAGTCCACGTACGTGACCTTGTCCTTGCAGAAAGCGCAGACCTTCTTCTTCGGCTTGCGCACAGGCGGCTTCGCCATGGTGTATCTCCTGTGTGATCAAGAAGTTTGGGGTAAGACCCCCGCCCTCGACCTCGACGACCGGTGATCCGGCCTCGAAAGTCTTAGAAGGGGGGCTCGTCCGAGTAGCCGCCACCGCCGCCGCTGCCGCCGCTGCCGCCGCTGCCGCCGGAGCTTCCGCCCCAGCCGCCGCCACCGCCCTGGTTGCCACCGGCGGGAGCGCCGCTGGCCCACGGGTCGTCGGCGGGAGCGCCGCCGCCCTGCTGGCCGCCACCGGGGCTTCCGCCCCAGCCGCCACCACCCTGGCCGCCACCGCCACCACCGCCGTAACCGCCCTGGCCACCGCGGCCGCCTCCGGCGGTCTTGGTGACCTTGGCCGTGGCACTGCGCAGGCTGGCGCCGACTTCCTCGACGTCCAGCTCGTAGACCGTGCGCTTGACGCCCTCACGGTCCTCGTAGGACCGCTGCTTCAGCCGGCCCTGCACGATGACGCGCATGCCTCGCTGAAGCGACTCGGCGACGTTCTCCGCCGCCTGACGCCAGACCGAGCAGGTCAGGAACAGGCTCTCGCCGTCCTTCCACTCGTTGGTCTGACGGTCGAAGGTACGGGGAGTGGACGCGACACGGAACTTCGCGACCGCCGCACCGGAAGGGGTGAAGCGCAGCTCGGGGTCGTCGACAAGATTGCCGACGACCGTGATGACGGTCTCGCCTGCCATGGGGGTACCTCTCGGCGGGTTTGCTGCTGGCTGCTTGTGCTGCTACTCGGATCCCGGGATCAACTGAGCGGGAGAGCTCAGTGGGTCTCGGGACGGAGGACCTTGGTCCGGAGGACCGACTCGTTCAGGTTCATCTGGCGGTCGAGCTCCTTGACGACCGCAGGCTCGGCCTGCAGGTCGATGACCGAGTAGATGCCCTCAGGCTTCTTCTTGATCTCGTACGAGAGACGACGACGGCCCCAGGTGTCGACCTTCTCGACCTTTCCGTTGCCCTCACGGACGACGGAGAGGAAGTTCTCGATCAGAGGGGCGACAGCGCGCTCCTCCAGATCGGGGTCGAGGATGACCATCACCTCGTAGTGACGCATGTAGAACCCACCTCCTTTGGACTCAGCGGCCACGGTCGTTCCGTGGCAGGAGGGTCGTGATGCGTACGCAACGGTATCGGCCGCCACTGACAATCAGGGATCCCCGCCGGGGATTCCTGTCATGGCCTGGGCAGACACTCGTGCAGACGGTACAGACTACCCGCACACCCGCTTCCGGTTGAAATCCGGTGGCGGTGACCGTCAATCTGTACACATCGGGTGTGTATGGCGCTACGATGCGCCGCCTTCCGCAGGAGGTGCCCTATGGCACAGACATTGCGACCCAACATCGCCGGCTCTCTGTTCGCCACCGACGACAAGCCCCACCCAGTGCAGGACACGCTGCTGGCCGTGACGCTCGTACTCGGGGCGGTCTCCTTCATCACGGCGATGTTCCACCATCTGCACCTGCTCAGTTCATGGACAGGGTTGGTGGGGATTCTGACCGGCGCGTACGGACAGTTCATCTCGGAGACGACCCGTGAGCGCTTCGGCCTGATCGTGGGTCTCGGTGCCTCAGCCGTCGGCTTCTTCCTCGGCATGGCCCATGGAGGGCTCTTCGGCGGGCTCATCGGCTGACTCCGTATCTCCGACCGCGCGGTCGGAGGGCCGTGCTTCTCGCTGTCCGCTGTCCCACATCGGACCAAGCGGCCGAATAACACCGCCTGGACTCCCGGCCGCCTCCCGGCCGGGCTTCCAGGTTCCATACGGCCATTCGAGGCGCCCGCAGGGCGCTATAGGCTTCGGCGCGAGAGCCGGAGCCCCTGTACCCATGGGGACACACCAGCCCGAGGAGCGCCCCGAATGAGCCTGACCCTGAGGACGATCAGCCGTGAGCAGCATCTGGCGTACATCCAGAGCCTGCCTGCGGCTAGCCACATGCAGGTCCCGGCCTGGGCCGACGTCAAGGCCGAGTGGCGCTCCGAGAGCCTCGGGTGGTTCGACGACAAGACCGGTGAGATGGTCGGTGCCGGCCTGGTGCTGTACCGCCAGCTGCCCAAGATCAAGCGCTACCTCGCCTATCTGCCCGAGGGTCCGGTCATCAACTGGTTCTCGCCGAACCTCACCGACTGGCTGGAG
This sequence comes from Streptomyces sp. NBC_00104, assembly GCF_045160825.1. Taxonomy (NCBI): domain Bacteria; kingdom Bacillati; phylum Actinomycetota; class Actinomycetes; order Kitasatosporales; family Streptomycetaceae; genus Streptomyces; species Streptomyces sp. NBC_00104. The sequence continues at coordinate 5,642,273 of NZ_CP108215.1, forward strand.
CCGATGCTCGCGCATCTGAAGCAGCAGGGCGCCTTCTCGGTGAAGATGGGCCCGCCGGTGATCATCCGGCGCTGGGAGGCCATCTCCATCAAGGCGGGCATCCAGAACCCGGACGTGAAGCGCCTGCGCGACATCGAGGCCGACTTCATCGAACCACGCGCCTTCGAGGTCGCCGACAAGCTGCGCCGAATGGGTTGGCAGCAGGGTGAGGACGGCGGCGCCGGCTTCGGTGACGTACAGCCCCGCTACGTCTACCAGGTGCCGCTCGCCAACCGCTCCCTGGAAGAGGTCCACAAGAACTTCAACCAGCTGTGGCGCCGCAACATCAAGAAGGCCGAGAAGGCGGGCGTCGAGGTCGTCCAGGGCGGCTACCAGGATCTGGAGGAGTGGCAGCGGCTGTACGAGATCACGGCTGTGCGTGACCGCTTCCGGCCCCGCCCGCTGTCGTACTTCCAGCGCATGTGGACGGCCCTCAACACCGAGGACCCCAATCGCATGCGGCTCTACTTCGCCCGGCACAACGGCGTGAACCTCTCCGCCGCGACCATGCTGGTCGTCGGCGGGCACGTCTGGTACTCCTACGGCGCCTCGGACAACATCGGCCGTGAGGTCCGGCCCTCGAACGCGATGCAGTGGCGCATGCTGCGCGACGCCTACGCTCTGGGCGCGACCGTCTACGACCTGCGCGGCATCTCCGACTCGCTGGACGAGACGGATCACCTCTTCGGCCTGATCCAGTTCAAGGTGGGCACGGGTGGACAGGCCGCCGAGTACCTCGGTGAGTGGGACTTCCCGCTGAACAAGCTGCTCCACAAGGCGCTCGACATCTACATGTCGCGCCGCTGACGCCCCCGTTTTTGCTTCCATACCTCTGATACACCGCAGCCACCAGAAAGGTTCCGGGACCGTCCATGGCGCTCACGCTGTACGTCGACACCGCGCGCTGGCGGGCACACCACAAGCACGTTCAGGAGCAGTTCCCGGGACTCGTCCCCGTCTGCAAGGGCAACGGCTACGGCTTCGGGCACGAGAAGCTGGCGGAAGAGGCCACGCGCCTCGGGTCGGACATCCTCGCCGTCGGCACCACGTACGAGGCCGCCCGGATCAAGGACTGGTTCAGCGGCGACCTGCTGGTGCTGACGCCCTACCGACGCGCTGAGGAGCCCGTTCCCCTACCCGACCGTGTCATCCGCTCCGTGTCGTCCGTCGACGGCGTGTACGGCCTCGTGGGCGCCCGTGTCGTCATCGAGGTCATGTCCTCGATGAAGCGGCACGGAGTGAGCGAACAGGAGCTGCCCCAGCTCCACGCGGCCATTGAGAACGTGCGCCTGGAGGGCTTCGCCATCCACCTACCGCTGGACCGCACCGACGGCTCGGACGCCGTCGAGGAGGTCATCGGCTGGATGGACCGGCTGCGCGCGGCCCGCCTGCCGCTGCACACCATGTTCGTCAGCCACCTCAAGTCCGAAGACCTCATCCGTCTTCAGCAGCAATTCCCGCAGACCCGTTTCCGGGCCCGTATCGGTACGCGGCTGTGGCTGGGCGACCACGAGGCGACGGAGTACCGGGGAGCCGTCCTGGACGTCACCCGCGTCGCCAAGGGCGACCGCTTCGGCTATCGGCAGCAGAAGGCGGCCTCCGACGGCTTCCTGGTGGTCGTGGCGGGCGGTACGTCGCACGGGGTGGGTCTGGAGGCCCCGAAGGCGCTGCACGGCGTCATGCCGCGCGCCAAGGGCGTCGCCCGGGCGGGCCTCGCCACGGTCAACCGGAACCTTTCTCCCTTCGTCTGGGGCGGCAAGCAGCGCTGGTTCGCCGAGCCGCCGCACATGCAGGTGTCGATCCTCTTCGTGCCGTCGGACGCCCCCGAGCCGAAGGTGGGCGAGGAACTGGTGGCCCATCTGCGGCACACCACCACACAGTTCGACCGGATCGTCGACCGCTGAGCCCTGCCTCCCGAGGAGGCGGACGAGCAGGTCACCGGGCGGATCCGCCCGCAGTCCACGCGGAAGGCCGGACACGAGGTTCTCGTGTCCGGCCTTCCGCGTTGCGCCTCCCGCACCATGTTCGCTCAGAGCGAACCATCTCCCGGGCCCCGGCTGCCCCACTCCACCTGAGGTCCATCGAAGTGCATCGCGTGCCGCGGGGGATGGGCCGCCGCACCGTACACATGAACGTCCTCCGCGCCGTCGAGCACTCCGCCGGAGGGATCGTCGTCACCGGCCCGGCGCACCATGTCCCGCTCGGGCATGAAGATGTCCCGCACGACGACGACGCACAGGTAGAGCGTCCCCAGCAGGTGCGCCATGATGGCGAGTTGGTAGCCCTCGGCGGGCAGGCCCTTGTGGGCGTCCCCGCTGGTCGTGTACGCGAGGTACATCCAGATCCCCAGGAAGTACGCCACCTCGCAGGCCTGCCAGATCAGGAAGTCACGCCAGCGGGGCCGGGCCAGCGCGGCCAGGGGAACCAGCCAGAGCACGTACTGCGGCGAGTAGACCTTGTTGGTGAGGATGAAGGCCGCGACGATCAGGAAGACGAGTTGCGCGAAGCGCGGGCGACGCGGGGCGGTGAGCGTGAGTGCGGCGATGCCGGCGCAGACGAGCACCATCGAGACCATCGCATACGCGTTCGCCGTCTCGGCGGTGATCTGGATGTTCACCCGTTGCGAGATGACGAGGAAGAAGGAGCCGAAGTCGACGCCGCGTTCCTGGCTGAAGCGGTAGAACTTCGCCCATCCGTCGGGCGCCAGGAGCATCACCGGGATGTTCACCGCGAGCCAGGCCCCGACGGCGCCGAGCAGCGCGGTCATGTACGCGCGCCATTTACCTGCCCGCCAACACAGCACGAAGAGCGGCCCGAGCACCAGGAACGGGTAGAACTTGGCGGCCGTGGCGAGCCCGATCAGCACACCGAAGGCGAGAGGGCGCCGACGCGACCACATCAGCATCGCGGCGGCCAGCAGAGCCACGGCGAGGAGGTCCCAGTTGATGGTGGCGGTCAGCGCGAAAGCGGGCGCCAAGGCCACCAGAAGGCCGTCCCAGGGGCGCCGGCGGTGAATGCGCGCGCAGCAGACGGCGATGACCGCCGCGCACACCATCAGCATCCCGGCGTTGACCATCCAGTACCACTGCTCTTGTTCCTGGATGGTCCCGCTGCCCGGGGTGAGCCAGGCGGCGACCTCCATGAACACACCGGTCAGCACCGGATACTCGAGGTACTCCATATCGCCGGGGATCTTGTCGAAGTACGGCACGAGTCCGTCGGCGAAACCGCGCCCCTGATAGAGGTGCGGGATGTCCGAGTAGCACGCGTGCGTGTACTGGGAGCTGGCCCCGAAGAACCAGGCGCCGTCGTAGCAGGGCAGCTTCTGCACCATGCCCAGCGCGAACATGCCGATCGCCACGAGCGCGACAACCCGCACCGGCGTCCACCAGGACGTGCCGAGCAGCGCACGCCGCCCGATCGGGCCGCCGATCAGCTCACTGCCGGTCGAAGCGACCTCGTCCTCCCTGGTCGGCCGCACAGGCTCCGGCTCGTCCATGCTCACTCGCGTCGTCTCTGCACTGGGCATGCCGCACATCCTGCCGTACGTCTCCAGGAATACGCCGAGGACCACCGCATCCCGTCGTGTGCGACCCGCCCATGTTTCACGTGAAACACATCTCAACCGCTTGGTCCGAATCTCTCGGCGGACAGGGCAAGGGCCACCGCACCTGATCGGTGCGGTGGCCCTTGTTTCACGTGAAACACGTTCTGCCGGGCGGGAAATTACCCGGTGGAGCCCCCGAAGAGACCACCGTTCTGGTTGCCTCTCGTATCGTCCACCGACTCCGTCGGTGTCGCGGTCACCCCACCGTCGGTGCCACCTGTGTCTGTCCCGCCCGTGTCCGTACCGCCCGTGTCCTCACAGGTGGGATTGAACGGGTTCTTACAGGTCTCGCTGGGCGTCGGTGAGGGCAGGATCTCACTCTCGGACGGAGTCGGGCTCGGCTCGGGGCTCTCCTCCTCGGACTCGGTCACCGTCGGGGTCGGCGTCGGGTCCGGGTCGTCGTTGACGATCACACCGATCGGCTGGGGCTCCGGGAAGTCCTCCGCCGGCTCACCCTTGAGAGCGTCCTCCATGTAGTCGTGCCAGATCTCGGCCGGGAACGAGGCACCGTGAATCGTCTCCTGGCCACCCGTGCCGTACATCTCCAAGAACGTGCGGTTCTTGTTCGACTCGTTGTCGTCCATGCGGTACATGCTGATCGCGGTCGACAACTGCGGGGTGTACCCGACGAACCAGGCCGACTTGTTGCCGTCGGTGGTACCGGTCTTGCCCGCCACCTCACGACCGGTCAGCTGGGCCGACGTACCGGTTCCCTCGTCGACGACGGTCTTGAGGACGTCGGTGACGTTGTCGGCGACCTCGGACGTGAAGGCCCGCTTGACCTCGGCGATGCCGTCGTGGTCGAACACGGTCAGACCCTCATGCTCGACCGTCTTGACCGAGAACGGGTCGTTCTGCTTGCCGCTGGCTGCGAAGGTCGCGTACGAACCCGCCATACGGATCGCGCTGGGATCGGAGATGCCGATCGAGAAGGACGGGTAGCTGGTACCGGTGAGGCTTCCCTTCTTAAGGCCCGCCTCCACGGCCGCTTCCTTCACCCGGCTCAGACCGATGTCCATGCCCAGCTGCACGAAGGCGGAGTTCGCCGAGACCCGCATCGCCTCGCGGAGGTCGATCTGGTACTTCGGCGGGCTGCCGTACGACGCGTCGTCGTCGTTGGCCTGCAGCCACTCCTTGCCTTCTTCGTTGGTCCAGATCTCGCCGTCGTAATCCCTGATCTTGAGGTTGTTCTTGCCGCTGTAGAGGCTCTTCGGCGAGACGATGGTGCGCTCGTCCTGAGCCTGCTCGGGGTCGAGAGCGGGGTCACGCTTGCCCCAGGTCATGGCTGCCGCCAGGACGAAGGGCTTGAACGTCGAACCGACCTGCGCGCCGGTGACGTCGGCATTGTTGGTGAAGTGCTTGGTGGCGTCCTCACCGCCGTAGATCGCCTCGATGGCCCCCGACTTCGGACTCACCGACGCTCCACCGAACTGAACATGGGTATCGGTCTTCGGACGCAGGTCCGGCTTGATGTTCTCCTTGCGGACCTTGTTCACGGCCTTCTCGAGCTCCTTGACCTTGCTCTTGTCAAAGGTCGTGTGGATCTCGTAGCCGCCCTGATCGAGCTGCTTCTGCGTGATGTCGGTGTTGTTGAGGATGTAGCCCTTGGCCGTGTCGACGAGGTAGCCGATCTGGCCGCCCAGCTGCGCGTTGGAGCGAGGCGACTGGATCTTGGGGAAATCGGGGTACTTGGCACGCTCGGATGCCGACAGATGCTTGTCCTTGACCATCTCGCCGAGGATCCAGCGCCAGCGTTCCGTGGCCCGCTTGGTGTTCGCCTGTGCCGAGGCCGCCGGGTCGATCGACGTCGCTCCGGCCGGGTCGTAGTACGTCGCGCCCTTGAGGACCGCGGCGAGGAAGGCGCACTGGCTCGCGTCGAGCTTCTCCGCGTCCTCGCCGAAGTAGGTGCGGGCGGCTGCCTGAAGGCCGTAGGCACCGCGGCCGAAGTAGGCCGTGTTCAGGTAGCCGCGCATGATCTCGTCCTTGTCGACGGAGGCGCCCACCTTCACCGAGATGAAGAGTTCCTTCACCTTCCGGGACAGCGTCTGCGACTGGTCGTCGAGCATGGCGTTCTTCACGTACTGCTGGGTGATGGTCGAACCACCCTGCGTCTGACCACCCTTGGCCATGTTGACGACGGCACGGGCGATACCCATCGGGTCGACGCCGCTGTCGGTCTCGAACGTCTTGTTCTCGGCCGACATGACGGCGTAGCGCATCTCCTTGGGGATCTTCTCGTACGCGATGATCTGGCGGTTGACCTCACCACCCGTCGCGACCATCTGTGTGCCGTCGGACCAGTAGTAGACGTTGTTCTGCGCCGTCGCGGCCTCAGCCGGGTTCGGTACGGCCACGACCGCGTATCCGATGCCGGCCGCTGCCACCAGGCATCCGAAGAACCCGATGAACAGCCCTGTCACCTGGCGCCACGAGGGCACCCAGCGCATCGCCCCGTACTTACCGGCGCGCGGATAGTCGATAAAACGCTTCTTGCCGGGCGGAGCGGGGCGCCCACGGCCACGACCGGGCCCACGCCCCGCGGGTTCGGCAACCCTACGTCGGCCGCCACCCGGACCTGCGCCGGTGCTTCTCTGCGCCGCCCGTCGAGAAGCGGCGCGGCCCTCGTACTGGGTCTCCTCACCTCCCGAGCCATAGGTCTCGGAAAGTGACCCGGTGGCGCCCCGCGGTGCCGCGCGGCGGCCGGAGGATGCCGACTGGCCGCGTCGGGCCGCGGCACGTCCGCCTCCCTGCGGCTGCGGCGGTTTGCGACGGTGCTCGCTCATCGAACGACTACTCCTCGGGCAGGCGCACCCGTGCGCGCCTGGAAACGGCGGCTGGTTTCCGGTCCCCCCGAAGTACGGATGCGGTCGTGTTGGCATTCATCCGTACCGCACCCAGGACGACGACGTGATCAAACGTCACGCGTTTCCCAGTGGTGTGCATGCCGCACAGACTACGCACCGTCAAAACCCACGGAGCACCGAACTTCACCCCAAAACAGGCAACTTGCTTCCTACTAATCGGTGATGTGACCCCGTTCACCGGATCCCCACTTGTCGCATCCGTAGGGGCGTTCTATGGTCTGGATGTATCGAGTCGATACATCAGCTCGGCATAAAACGTGTCGGCAGGGTCAGCGGGAGAGGGGAGGCGACGATGAGCCGGCGCTCCGGGATACTCGAGTTCGCCGTCCTCGGCCTGCTCCGCGAAGCCCCGATGCACGGCTATGAGCTGCGCAAACGACTCAACACGTCGTTGGGTGTGTTCCGTGCGTTCAGCTACGGGACGCTCTATCCCTGCCTAAAGACGCTGGTCGCCAACGGCTGGTTGATCGAGGAGTCGGGTGGGAGTACCCCGGAGGATGCTGCCGCCGCCCCGCTCACGGGTCGCCGCGCCAAGATCGTCTACCGGTTGACGGCGGAAGGTAAGGAGCACTTCGAGGAACTGCTCTCGCAGACGGGTCCCGACGCCTACGAGGACGAGCACTTCGCCGCTCGCTTCGCATTCTTCGGGCAGACCTCCCGTGATGTGCGCATGCGCGTCCTGGAGGGCCGTCGCAGCCGTTTGGAGGAACGGCTGGAGAAGATGCGCGCCTCTCTGGCGCGCACCCGCGAGCGCCTCGACGACTACACGCTCGAGCTCCAGCGCCACGGGATGGAGTCCGTGGAGCGCGAAGTGCGCTGGCTGAACGAGCTCATCGAGAGCGAGCGGGCCGGCCGGGACCTGAAGGGTCCCAGCCAGGGAGAACCCGCTCGCGACACCACAGAGGGAGCGCCGGGCGCCCTGCCCCGGCCCGGGGACACCCCCGGTCCGGATGCGCCCGGCGACACCACCACGTGAGGTCCCTGCCAGGACCTCACTCGTACACACAGGGAGCAACCGGAATGGGTTCGGTTCGCGTAGCCGTCGTCGGTGTGGGCAACTGCGCCGCGTCGCTGGTGCAGGGAGTCGAGTACTACAAGGACGCCGACCCGGCGTCCAGGGTCCCCGGCCTCATGCACGTGCAGTTCGGTGAGTATCACGTCCGTGACGTGGAGTTCGTCGCCGCCTTCGATGTCGACGCCAAGAAGGTCGGTCTCGATCTCGCGGACGCCATCGGCGCCTCCGAGAACAACACGATCAAGATCTGTGACGTGCCGAGCACCGGCGTGACCGTGCAGCGCGGCCACACTCTGGACGGCCTCGGCAAGTACTACCGGGAGACCATCGAGGAGTCCGCCGAGGCCCCGGTCGACGTGGTCCAGGTCCTCAAGGACAAGCAGGTCGACGTCCTCGTCTGCTACCTGCCCGTCGGTTCCGAGGACGCGGCGAAGTTCTACGCCCAGTGCGCCATCGACGCCAAGGTCGGCTTCGTCAACGCCCTTCCGGTCTTCATCGCCGGCACCAAGGAGTGGGCGGACAAGTTCACCGAGGCGGGTGTCCCGATCGTCGGTGACGACATCAAGTCGCAGGTCGGTGCCACCATCACGCACCGCGTCATGGCAAAGCTGTTCGAGGACCGGGGCGTCGTCCTGGACCGCACCATGCAGCTGAACGTCGGCGGCAACATGGACTTCAAGAACATGCTCGAGCGTGATCGCCTGGAGTCCAAGAAGATCTCCAAGACGCAGGCCGTCACCTCCCAGATCCGGGACCGTGAGCTCGGCGCCGACAACGTCCACATCGGCCCGTCCGACTACGTGGCCTGGCTCGACGACCGCAAGTGGGCGTACGTCCGCCTTGAGGGTCGCGCCTTCGGTGACGTCCCGCTGAACCTGGAGTACAAGCTCGAGGTCTGGGACTCCCCGAATTCCGCCGGCGTCATCATCGACGCCCTGCGCGCCGCGAAGATCGCCAAGGACCGCGGCATCGGCGGCCCGATCCTGTCGGCGTCGTCGTACTTCATGAAGTCCCCGCCGGTGCAGTACTTCGACGACGAGGCCCGCGAGAATGTCGAGAAGTTCATCAAGGGCGAGGTCGAGCGCTGACCAGGCGTTCGTAGTGGGCTGTTGAGGGTCTCCGGGTCATGCGCCCGGGGGCCCTCCCCGTATGTGAGGCTGTGGCCCATGTCCGTCGTGCGCGACCTGCGCATCCTGCTCCGCTTCCGGGACTTCCGGCAGCTGCTGGCCGTACGACTGCTGTCCCAGGGAGCCGACGGCGTCTACCAGGTCGCGCTCGCCACCTACGTCGTGTTCTCGCCCGAGAAGCAGACGTCGGCGGCCGCGATCGCCTCCGCGATGGCGGTCCTGCTTCTTCCGTACTCCCTCGTCGGCCCCTTCGCGGGCGTCCTGCTGGACCGCTGGCGGCGCCGCCAGGTCCTGCTGTACGGAAACGTGCTGCGCGTCCTGCTGGCATCGGTGACAGCCGTCCTCATCCTGAGCCATGTGCCCGACTGGCTCTTCTATGTCTCCGCGCTCTGCGTCACGGCGGTCAACCGCTTCGTCCTGGCGGGACTCTCCGCCGCGCTGCCCCGTGTGGTGGACGCCGACCGTCTCGTGGTCGCCAACTCGCTCTCGCCGACAGCCGGAACGCTCGCCGCGACCGCCGGTGGCGGACTCGCCTTCGTCGTACGGCTGGTGGCCTCGGACTCCGACGCCGCGGTGGTCCTCCTCGGCTCGGCCCTCTACCTCTGCGCGGCCCTGGCCTCACTGCGCATGGCCCGGGAACTGCTCGGCCCGGACCCCGAGCTGGTGCAACCGCGCCTGGGTGCGGCGCTCGCCGGGACCGCACGGGGTCTGGCAGCGGGCGTGCGACATCTCGCCGAGCCTGGACGACGGGCGGCCGCCTGGGCACTGATCTCGATGACACTCATGCGGTTCTGCTACGGCGCGCTGACGGTCATGGTGCTCATGCTCTGCCGGTACGCCTGGTCGTCCACCGGCTCCGGGGCGTCCGACCCGGAAGAGGGGCTGGCCCTCCTCGGTCTCGCCGTGGGGATATCGGGAGCGGGATTCTTCACCGCGGCGGTGATGACGCCCTGGGCAGCCGGGCGGTTGGGTCCCGGCCTCTGGATCGTCACCTGCTCCGCGGCCGCCGCCGTGCTGGAACCGGCCCTCGGCCTGCCCTTCACGCAGGGGCCCATATTGATCGCGGCCTTCGTCCTGGGTCTGGTGACACAGGGGGCGAAGATCTCGACGGACACGATCGTCCAGTCCTCTGTCGAGGACGGCTACCGGGGCCGGATCTTCTCCCTCTACGACGTCCTGTTCAACGTCGCCTTCGTCGGCGCCGCCGCCATGGCCGCCCTGATGCTCCCCCCGGACGGCCGCTCAGTCGCTCTGGTGCTCACTGTGGCCGTGATCTACGGAGTGATCGCTACGGTCATGGCCCGTTTCGGGGTAGCGAGACAGCGCTGACGCCGGAGCGTCGATGTTTCACGTGAAACATCGACGCTCCGGCGTCCATGACGCCCGAGTCGACTGCGCGACATAGCAGTGCGGTGCGATGTTTCACGTGAAACATCGCACCGCGCTGTCCTCCGAAGGCGACGGAATACCTCTCGTCACGAAACCTGCGATGCCTGAGCCCACCACTCCTTGAGTGCTGTCACCGCCTCGCCGTGTTCCATCGGCCCGTTCTCCAGCCGCAGCTCCAGCAGGAACTTGTATGCCTGCCCGATCACCGGGCCGGGCCCGACGCCCAGGATCTCCATGATCTGGTTGCCGTCGAGGTCCGGGCGGATGGAGTCCAGTTCCTCCTGCTCCTGAAGCTGGGCGATGCGCTCTTCCAAGCCGTCGTACGCGCGGGACAGAGCGTTCGCCTTGCGCTTGTTCCGTGTGGTGCAGTCGGAGCGGGTCAGCTTGTGGAGCCGATCGAGGAGCGGGCCGGCGTCTCGCACGTAGCGGCGGACGGCGGAGTCCGTCCACTCACCGGTGCCGTACCCGTGGAAGCGCAGATGGAGTTCGACCAGGCGCGAGACATCCTTGACGAGTTCGTTGGAGTACTTGAGGGCCGCCATGCGCTTCTTGGTCATCTTGGCGCCCACCACCTCGTGGTGGTGGAAGGAGACCCGGCCGTCCTTCTCGAATCGACGAGTGCGGGGCTTGCCGATGTCGTGCAGCAGCGCGGCGAGCCGCAGCGTGAGGTCCGGTCCGCTCTCCTCGAGCGCGATCGCCTGCTCCAGGACGATCAGCGTGTGGTCGTATACGTCCTTGTGGCGATGGTGCTCGTCTCGTTCCAGCCGCAGCGCCGGCAGCTCGGGCAGGACGTGCTCGGCCAGCCCGGTGTCGACCAGCAGGCTCAGGCCCTCCCGGGGGTGGGCGGACAGAATCAGCTTGTTCAGCTCGTCCCGTACCCGCTCCGCCGAGACGATCTCGAGACGGCCGGCCATGTCGCTCATCGCCGAGACGACCTCAGGGGCCACCTCGAAGTCCAGCTGAGCGGCGAAACGCGCGGCCCGCATCATCCGCAGCGGGTCGTCGGAGAAGGACTCCTCAGGGGTGCCGGGAGTCCGCAGTACGCGCGCCGAGAGGTCCTCGAGCCCGCCATGGGGGTCGATGAACTCTTTCTCAGGGAGGGCCACCGCCATCGCGTTCACAGTGAAGTCACGGCGTACGAGATCTTCCTCGATCGAGTCACCGTACGACACCTCGGGCTTGCGCGAGGTCCGGTCATACGCCTCGGAGCGGTAGGTCGTGACCTCGATCTGGTAGCCGTCCTTCTGCGCCCCCACCGTGCCGAAGGCGATCCCGACCTCCCAGACGGCATCCGCCCAAGGACGCACGATCTTCAGCACGTTCTCAGGGTGGGCGTCCGTCGTGAAATCCAGGTCGTTGCCGAGCCGGCCGAGCAGCGCGTCCCTGACCGAACCACCGACCAGGGCGAGCGAGAACCCGGCCTCCTGGAAACGGCGGGCGAGGTCGTCGGCGACAGGCGACACCCGCAGCAGTTCACTCACCGCGCGGCGCTGCACCTGGCTCAGGGCACTGATGTCTTCGTTGGCGTTCGGCACAACAGAAAAGGGTACGTGGCGCCGGTGGCAGCAGTCGCCTCCATTGAACGTGCACAACGGCTTCGCGCAGGTGACCCCATCACCGACCCCTTTGATACGTGCACATACGGGGACAGCACGGCCTCCTCCCCCGATCTTGTGGAGCGGACCGCGGCACTTCCCCTCAGCGCACATCGTTACCATGCGTGGACGCACATTCCGACGACCACTGACGACGACGAGGGACGGGCGAGCGCGTGGCCGAGGCGGCAGACTTCCAGGGGACGAGTCCCTCACCTGCCCGCCGGTGGCTGCTGCGCACCGGGGCACTGTTCGCCGGGGCGCCCCTGCTGGCCGGTCTGTTCCAGTTGCCCGCGGCCCCGGACGCGCAGGCGGCGCCGAAGGGTTCCTTGGTCAAGGCCACGGGGTCGAAAACCGTCGAGGTCTCCCTGGACTCGCTCACCCCCAGCGTGCCCACCGACGGAGACACGGTCACCGTCTCCGGCACGGTCACGAACAAGGGCAAGCAGACGGTCACGGACGCCCATGTGGGCCTGCGCGTGGCCTCGGCGACCGTGACGGGCCGCTCGGCCATCGACGACGCGGCCAAGCGCACCGGCTTCGACCAGTACACCGACGGGAGGGAGGTCGGCGGGAAGTACGTGGAGAAGTTCTCCACGCTCGCCTCCGGCGTGGCTCAGCCCTTCACCATCTCGGTGCCCGTCAAGGAGCTGGACCTCGGCTCGGACGGTGTCTATCAGCTGGGTGTCACGCTCTCGGGCAAGACCTCCGCCGCCCAGTACGACCAGGTGCTCGGCATCCAGCGCACGTTCCTGCCCTGGCAGCCCGACGAGGCGGGCGCCAAGACGAAGACGACGTACCTCTGGCCGCTGATCTCCACCACTCACCTGACGGCCGAGACCGGTCCCGGCGAGCAGCAGACGCCCGTCTTCCTCAACGACGACCTGGCCAAGGAGATCTCCGCGGGCGGACGCCTGGAGCAGATGCTGACGCTGGGCAAGGATCTGGACATCACCTGGGTGATCGATCCGGACCTGCTGGCGTCGGTCGTCGCGATGACGGAGGGCTACCGGGTCCGCAGCGGGGGCACCACCGTCACGGGCAAGAACCAGGCCGTCGCCAAGGAGTGGCTGGCGGAACTGGAGACGGCGGTCCAGGGCGAGGAAGTGATCGCTCTCCCCTTCGCCGACCCCGACCTCGCGTCGCTGGCCCACAACGGCAAGACGATCACCGGCTCCCTCAGCCGGCTGAAGGACGCCACCGATGTGGCCTCGGACACCGTCGAGAACATCCTCCGGGTGGTACCGGAGACGGACTTCGCCTGGCCCGTGAACGGCGCCGTCGACCCGTCGATCGTCAAGGTCGCCATCTCCGCGGGCGCCGACAAGGTGATCGCCCGCAGCGACAGCCTGCAGGAGAGCAGCAGCCTGTCCTACACGCCCAACGCGGCCCGGCCCATCGGCGGCGGCACCACGGCCGTGGTCGCGGACGCCCGGCTGTCGACCGCCTTCCAGGGCGATATGACGAAGGCCGAGAGCTCCACGCTGGCGGTGCAGAGGTTCCTCGCGCAGAGCCTGGTGACGGACCTCCAGAACAACAAGCAGCGCAGCATCGTGATCGCCCCGCAGCGCATGCCGACGGCGAGCCAGGCGCAGACGATGGCGCAGGCTCTGACGGCGCTCCAGGGCGGCAACTGGTCACAGCCCCAGGAGCTGTCGGCTGCCGCCGCCGCGAAGCCCGACCCGAGCGCCAGCACCAGGATCCCGTCGGCCTCGGCATACCCCTCTCCGCTGCGGAAGCGGGCGCTGCCCAAGTCGGCGTTCGAAGAGATCCGGGCCACGCAGGCCGACCTCGACCGCTTCAAGGTGATCCTCTCCGACCAGTCCCGCGTGGTCACGCCGTTCGGCAGGACCATGGACCGGGAGATGTCCACCTCCTGGCGGGACCACTCCGTCGAGGCGGCGGTCTACCGCAACGACGTCCAGTCGTACCTCAACTCGCTCACCGACCAGGTCCGGCTGATCGAAAAGTCCGAGACGAAGCTCTCGGGCCGCAGCGCGACGATCCCCGTGACCGTGCAGAACAACCTCGTGCAGGGCGTGGACAACCTGACACTGCGCCTCACGTCGAAGGCCCCGAAGCGTCTGAAGATCGGTGACGACGACTTCGACGAGCAGTCCGTCGACATCTCCGGCGGGCACAGCGAGTCGGTGAAGTTCACCACCAACGCCGAGGCCAACGGGCCGGTCACCGTCGTCGCCCAGCTCTACACGGCGGACGGCGAGAAGTATGGTGACGAGGTCAGATTCACGGTGAACGTCACCGAGATCACGCCCACGGTGATGCTGGTCATCGCCGGTGGCGTCCTGCTCCTCGTCCTCGCCGGATTCCGGATGTACACGCAACGCAAGCGCGCCGCCGCCCGGCTGGAGGCTGAGGGTGCCTCGACGGACGACGACTCGTCGGAAGGCGTTCCGACGGACGAGGACGCGAACGCCAAGGCGGCCTCAGTCGTACACACTGCCGAGGAGGAGTCTCCGGTGAAGGCCGGGGCAGACGCGCCGGAGCACCCGAGTGACCCGGCACCGGACACCGCTCCGGAAAGCGCCGACCCGTCCGGCACGGGTGAGAGAGTGGACCGTTGAGCGATTGTCGTGGCCGGTTGGCCCGGGGACGATGAGGTGGGGTAACCATGAACGCGCCGTACGACGGTGACCGCGGCCAGGGCGCGGCCGACTCGGGGTATCCCGACGGCCCGCTGCCCGGGCCGGGCCAGGTGCCGCCGCAGCCTCCCGCGGACATGTACCTCCAGGACGCCTACGACCAGGACCCCTATCGCGCACGGGATCTCGCCGCCCAGGACCCGGTGGCTGAGGCGCTCTACGACCGCGCCGCACACCCGCCGCCGGCCCCGGGCACCTACCAGCCGCAGCAGCCGCTCTACTCCCAGCCGTCGGCACCGCAGTACGCGCCCGACCCCCGGGTCTGGGCCCAGACACCGGCACCCGAGCCCGAGGGACCGACACGGCATCTGCCGTACGGCGACGACGCCCGTACGACCCAGTTCGTCGGCGTGGACGACCTGGTGACACAGGCCGGCGAGGAGCGCCACGAGCCGGACGCGTTCGCCCACCTCTTCCGCGACCAGCAGCAGAGCGGCCACGCCCCCATGGGGCAGCCCTCCGTTCCCGGGCCGGCCCCCGCCCCGACGCCCGGTCCGGGCCGCCCGGCGTACGAGGAGCCCGCACCGGCTCCCACGCCTGCCGCGAAGAAGGGCGGGCGGGCCTCGGGCCTGTTGAAGTCGAGCGCCGTCATGGCGGCGGGCACGATGGTGTCGCGCCTGACGGGGTTCATCCGCTCGGCGATGATCGTCTCGGCGCTCGGTCTCGCCCTTCTCGGTGAGTCCTTCCAGGTCGCCTACCAGCTGCCGACGATGATCTACATCCTGACTGTCGGCGGTGGTCTCAACTCCGTCTTCGTGCCACAGCTCGTCCGTGCCATGAAGGACGACGAGGACGGCGGAGAGGCCTACGCCAACAGGCTGCTGACCCTGGTCATGGTGATCCTGGGCCTCCTCACCGCGCTCGCCATGTTCGCCGCTCCGCTACTCGTCCGCGCTCTGTCGACCCCCCTCGCCACCAACGCCGAGGCCAACGACGTCGCTGTCACCTTCACTCGGTACTTCCTGCCCTCGATCTTCTTCATGGGCATCCACGTGGTGATGGGGCAAATCCTCAACGCCCGTGGCCGCTTCGGCGCGATGATGTGGACCCCGGTCCTCAACAACATCGTCATCATCGTCACCCTCGGCGCGTTCCTCTGGGTCTACGGCAGCGCGGCTGACTCCCACATGTCGGTCGAGAACATCCCGCCGGAGGGCGAGCGGCTGCTCGGTATCGGCATCCTCCTGGGGCTCGTGGTCCAAGCCCTGGCGATGATCCCGTACCTGCGGGAGACCGGGTTCCGGATGCGGCTGCGCTTCGACTGGAAGGGCCACGGCCTCGGCAAGGCCGCGATGCTCGCCAAGTGGACGATCCTGTTCGTACTCGCCAACCAGGCGGGGGCCCTCGTCGTCACCCAGCTGGCTACCGCAGCGGTCACGGAGACGAACATCGCCGGCACAGGTTTCAGTGCCTACGCCAACGCCCAGCTCATCTGGGGCCTTCCGCAGGCCATCATCACCGTCTCTCTCATGGCCGCTCTCCTGCCGCGCATCTCGCGCTCGGCCGCCGAGGACGACACGGGCGCCGTTCGTGACGACATCTCACAGGGCCTGCGCACCACGGCGGTCGCCATCGTGCCGATCGCCTTCGGCTTCGTCGCACTCGGCATCCCGATGTGCACGTTGATCTTCGGTTCGTCCGGCACGGGCGCGGCCACCAACATGGGCTTCATGCTCATGGCCTTCGGGCTCGGCCTGATCCCGTACTCCGTGCAGTACGTCGTCCTCCGCGCCTTCTACGCGTACGAGGACACCCGGACGCCCTTCTACAACACGGTCATAGTGGCCGCCGTCAACGCGAGCGCCTCCGCCATCTGCTTCTTCGTGATCCCGGCCCGCTGGGCCGTGGTGGGCATGGCGGCCTCGTACGGTCTGGCATACATGATCGGTGTCGGCGTCGCCTGGCGGCGCCTCAAGAAGCGGCTGGGCGGGGACCTGGACGGCTCCAAGGTCATGCGGACATACGCGCGGCTGTCCATCGCCTCGCTGCCCGCGGCGCTGGTCAGCGGCGCGGCCTGCTACGGCATCAGCCGAAGCCTGGGACAGGGAGTCGGCGGCTCGATGCTCGCACTCGTCGGGGGAGGAATCGTCCTGCTCGGTGTCTTCTACGTCGCCGCGCGACGCATGCGGATCGAAGAGCTCAACTCCATGGTCGGCATGGTTCGCGGACGGCTGGGGCGCTGAGGCTGGGGTACGCGCACAACCATCGTCCGCCGACGCGTGTCGCTCATAGCGGCGGACTGTGGGCACAATTGGCTCTGGCGCCTTGGAGCGCTCAACGAATGGGGAGGCAGGAACGACGGTGGCGGAACGGAGCACGGCTGCCGTCGACGTGGCAGACAACAGCGGCGACAAGCCGCTGACCGCACAAGCGGACCAGTCCACGGCCGACGGGGAGGCCCAGAACCGGGAGCGGGACACGGAAAGCTCGGCGAGCGAAGAGGCACAGGGGAGCGGCGGTACCGAGAGCCCTTCGAAGACGACACCGCCCGAACTGCACAGCGGCCACAAACTCGCCAGGCGCTACCGCCTCGAAGAGTGCGTCACCCGTCTGGACGGTTTCAGCAGTTGGCGCGCCGTGGACGAGAAGCTGCGCCGCGCGGTCGGGGTGCATGTACTGCCCGCCGACCACGCGCGCGCTCGTTCCGTGCTGGCGGCGGCCCGCTCCTCGGCGTTGCTGGGTGATCCCCGCTTCGTCCAGGTACTGGACGCGGTCGAGGAGAACGACCTCGTGTACGTGGTGCACGAATGGCTGCCCGACGCCACGGAGCTGACGACGCTGCTGGCCTCCGGTCCGCTGGAGCCGCATGACGCGTACCAGATGGTCACGCAGCTCTCCCATGCCATGGCCGCCGCGCACCGCGAGGGCCTCTCGCATCTGCGGCTCAACCCGAGCGCGGTGCTACGTTCGGCCGCCGGGCAGTGGCGCATCCGAGGTCTCGCGGTGAACGCCGCGCTGCGCGGCATCGGCTCGGACACGCCGCAGCGCACGGACACTGAGGCGATCGGTGCGCTGCTGTACGCGGCGCTCACCCAGCGCTGGCCGTACGAGAACGACGCGCACGGCCTCTCCGGGCTCCCCAAGGGCGTCGGGCTCATCGCACCCGACCAGGTCCGTGCGGGCGTCCACCGGGGGCTGTCGGAGCTCTCCATGCGCGCGCTCGCCAACGACGGTGCCACCGCATCCCGCCACGAGTCTCCGTGCACGACGCCGGAGGAGCTGGTGAAGGCCATCGGTGAGATGCCACGGATCCGCCCGCCGGAGCCCGCGTTCACCGCGCCGCCCGACTACCAGCACACGACGTACCAACAGGGGAGCTACGGCCGTCAGGCCCCCCACGTCGGCGTCACCCAGCCACTGCAGACCCCGCCGCCCCCGCTGCAGAGCCGGACCGGCAAGGCCCTCAAGTGGGCCGTCTCGGCACTGCTGATCGCCGCACTCGGTCTCGGCAGCTGGCAGCTGGCCGACGCGCTGATGGACAGTAGGGGCCAGTCCAGCGAGCCGGACACCAGCCAGACGACGGACGGCAACGACAAGGGCACCGACAAGGCCAAGCCCGTCACGACGCTCAGCATCAAGGACGCCGCGGAGTACTTCCCGGACGGGAAGCCCCAGCACGCAGACGACGCGAAGCTGACGTACGACGCCAGCTCGTCGACGTACTGGCGGACCTACTCCTACAACGACGGCCCCACCCTGGCGCCGTTCAAAGAGGGTGTGGGCATCGTCTACGACCTGGGCTCGGTCAAGGAGGTGTCGGCGGCCTCGATAGGGCTGTACTACACCGGCGACCACACGACGGCCACGCTGTAC
This sequence comes from Streptomyces sp. NBC_00104, assembly GCF_045160825.1. Classification (NCBI taxonomy): domain Bacteria; kingdom Bacillati; phylum Actinomycetota; class Actinomycetes; order Kitasatosporales; family Streptomycetaceae; genus Streptomyces; species Streptomyces sp. NBC_00104. Next base: position 5,660,385 of record NZ_CP108215.1, read on the forward strand.
GCGGCCGACTCCCTGTCGTCGTCGGCTCCGCTCAGCTCCATGACGAAGATCGCCACGAACAAGACAAGTGGCACGGAACTGAGGATCTCCGCCAAGAAGTCGGTGAAGACCCAGTACGTTCTCGTCTGGCTCACCGATGTGCCGAGGGCGAACGGTGACCAGTTCAGTGGAGCCGGCTACAAGCAGGCGATCACCGACGTGAAGTTCACGGGCTGAGATTTCACCGAGGGAGGGGGTCCATTGGCGCACAGCGCTGATCACAGCGGGGTGAGCGATCAGGATCTCCTGGCCCGGCATGTCGAGGGCGACCCCGACGCCTTCGGCGAACTCGTACGCCGTCACCGGGACCGGCTCTGGGCGGTGGCTCTGCGCACGCTGGGGGACCGCGAGGAGGCCGCTGACGCCGTCCAGGACGCGCTGGTGTCCGCCTACCGGGCCGCCCACACCTTCCGTGGCCAGGCGGCCGTCACGACCTGGCTGCACCGCATCACGGTGAACGCCTGCCTGGACCGTGCCCGGAAGGCGGCCTCCCGCAAGACGTCGCCCGTCGACGACACCGAGCGCCTGGAGCAGCTGCTGGAGCCGCACGAGTCGGCTTCCGCTCCCGCCGAGCGCAACGATCTGCACCGCCAGCTGCTGGAGGCTCTGGGCACCCTGCCGCGGGATCAGCGGGCGGCGCTCGTCCTGGTGGACATGCAGGGCTACCCGGTGGCGGAGGCGGCGCAGATCCTCGATGTGCCGACCGGCACGGTGAAGAGCCGCTGCGCCCGTGGCAGAGCCAGACTTCTGCCGCTCCTGACCCATCTCCGTACGGAGGGCGAGGGCGACGGCGGCAAAAAGTCGGGGACGGGAAGGAACCGGGCGCAGGGGACATCCGTCCCACCCGCAGCGGGACCACATGATGCAGGGCCAAGCGATTCAGCTGCTGTGAAGGGCGGAGGTGGGCGAGCGTGACATCGACGACCGACACGGCCGGACACCCGGAAGTCGCGGAGATCTCCGACCTCAGCGAAGGTCTGCTCCCGCCGTCCCGTACCGCGGATGTCCGTCAGCACCTGGACGAGTGCCTGCTCTGCGCCGACGTGTACGCCTCGCTGGAGGAGATCCGCGGTCTGCTCGGCACCCTGCCCGGCCCTCCCCGCATGCCCGACGACGTGGCGGGACGGATCGATGCCGCACTGGCCGCCGAAGCCCTGCTGAACGCCACGGCACCCGAGCACGAGACCGACGATGAGCCTGCCGAGGGCTCCCGCACGACGGCGAGCGAGGGCGACGCTCATGTTTCACGTGAAACATCGCCTGTGGTGGATCGCCCTGTCGGCCATCCACGCGCGTCCACCGGCCCGGGCCGCACGAGTCACAAGCGCCGAAACCGTCGCAGGACAGCCATCGGTGCCGTCTTCGCGATCGCCGCCTTGGGCTTCGGTGCCGTCCTCGTCCAATCGATCGGTGAGAGCGACAGTCCCACGAGCGCGATTCCGACATCGGCCGACACGTTCTCCGGCGTCAAGCTGGAGAAGCGGGTCGGAGATCTCCTGGGCAAGACCGAGGCCCAGAGGTCACCTCAGAAGGATCCCTTCGGAACCGCGGCGTCACCGGACAAGAGCACGAACACGTTCTTCAAGATCGATGTGCCCGTCTGCATCGCGAAGGGCATCGGCGACACCACGGGCGCGATCGCTTCCGAGCCGGGTACCTACCGGGGAGCCGACGCGTATCTCGTGCTGCTTCCCCATCGTTCCGACGACTCCCGCGTCACCGCATACATCGTCGATGCCTCCTGCTTGGACAAGGGTTCGGAACCCGCCGGCGACGTTCTCGTGAAGCGGTCGTACTCTCGCCCCTGAGGACTGTCTCCCGCGCTGTGCCACCCCTGGCATCCCTGTGCGGTGTCTCGTCTCCGTGTGCCCGGACACACCGGGAATGCACGCCCCTTAGGATCCGTTGGGTGGGGTGAGAGTTCCGAGAGCAGCTCCCACCGGCAGTACGCAGCAGTCCCCAGAGACGAGGAATCAAGCCGTGAGCGACGTCCGTAACGTGATCATCATCGGCTCCGGGCCCGCCGGCTACACGGCGGCGCTCTACACCGCGCGCGCGTCGCTGAGGCCGCTGGTCTTCGAGGGCGCCGTCACCGCAGGCGGCGCCCTGATGAACACCACCGAGGTGGAGAACTTCCCCGGCTTCCGGGACGGCATCATGGGTCCCGACCTCATGGACAACATGCGCGCCCAGGCCGAGCGCTTCGGTGCCGAGCTCATCCCGGACGACATTGTCGCCGTCGACCTGAGCGGCGAGGTCAAGACCGTCACGGACACCGCCGGCACGGTGCACCGTGCCAAGGCCGTCATCATCACCACGGGCTCCCAGCACCGCAAGCTCGGGCTGCCCAACGAGGACGCCCTCTCCGGCCGCGGTGTCTCCTGGTGCGCCACCTGTGACGGGTTCTTCTTCAAGGACCAGGACATCGCCGTGATCGGCGGCGGTGACACGGCGATGGAGGAAGCCACCTTCCTGTCGCGGTTCGCCAAGTCCGTGACCATCGTCCACCGCCGGGACACGCTGCGTGCCTCCAAGGCGATGCAGGAGCGCGCGTTCGCCGACCCGAAGATCTCCTTCGTGTGGGACAGCGAGGTCGCCGAGATTCAGGGCGACCAGAAGCTCGCCGCACTGAAGCTGCGCAACATCAAGACGGGCGAGACCTCTGAGCTGCCGGTAACCGGGCTGTTCATCGCGATCGGCCACGACCCGCGCACGGAACTCTTCAAGGGTCAGCTCGACCTGGACGACGAGGGCTATCTGAAGGTGGCCGCCCCGTCGACCCGGACGAATCTGACCGGTGTCTTCGGCGCCGGTGACGTCGTCGACCACACCTACCGCCAGGCGATCACCGCGGCCGGCACCGGCTGCTCCGCGGCCCTCGACGCCGAGCGCTTCCTCGCCGCTCTCGCCGACGGCGAGCAGGCCGCCGAGCCCGAGAAGACCGCCGTCTGACCCCCGTCCGCCCCACCGCACCAACCAGTTAGGAGCCCTCAGTGGCCGGCACTCTGAAGAACGTGACCGACGACTCCTTCGAGCAGGACGTCCTCAAGAACGACAAGCCCGTCCTGGTGGACTTCTGGGCCGCCTGGTGCGGTCCGTGCCGCCAGATCGCGCCGTCCCTCGAAGCAATCGCCCAGGAGTACGGCGACAAGATCGAGATCGTCAAGCTCAACATCGATGAGAACCCGGCCACGGCTGCCAAGTACGGCGTCATGTCCATTCCGACGCTGAACGTCTACCAGGCCGGCGAGGTCGCCAAGACCATCGTCGGCGCCAAGCCCAAGGCGGCGATCGTGCGGGACCTCGAGGACTTCATCGCCGAGTGATGTTTCACGTGAAACATGAAGGGGCCGACCCAAGCGGGTCGGCCCCTTCGTTTTAGAGCGGTCGCAACGCCGGTTCCTTCTGGACTGCTCCCAGAAGTCGGTCCAGAGCCATTTCGACGTCCTCCTTCCAGGAGAGCGTCGTCCGCAGCTCCAACCGCAGCCGGGGATAGGTGGGGTGAGGGCGGACCGTCTTGAAGCCCACGGCCGTCAGATGGTCGGCTGGAAGGACACACGCCGCCTCCTCCCAGCGGGCGTCACCGAAAGCCTCGATGGCCTTGAAGCCCCGTCGCAGCAGATCCTTGGCCACCGTCTGGACCATCACACGACCCAGCCCCTGCCCTTGGTAGCCCGGCATGATGAAGGCGGTCATCAACTGGACCGCGTCAGGCGACACCGGACTCGTGGGGAACGCCGTGGAGCGGGGCACATAAGCCGGAGGCGCGTACAGCACGAAGCCCACCGGCACCTCGTCCACGTAGACGACCCGGCCGCAGGACCCCCAGTCCAGCAGGACGGCGGAGATCCAGGCTTCCTTCTCCAGTGCGGGGGTGCCCCCCTTCACCGCGGCCTCGCCGCTGACTGGGTCCAACTCCCAGAAGACACACGAGCGACAGCGCTTGGGAAGGTCCTGAAGGTTGTCCAGCGTGAGCGGTACGAGCCGACGCCCCATGAAGGCTGTTCCTCGCTTCCTTCGCCCGCAGCGTCGCGAGCGGCTGTCAGAGCGCTCCGCTCCCTGAGCAGACTGCCGACGAATCCGCCGACCGCGCCGAGTCCCAGGCCTGCGGTCACCAGTCCGGAACGGCTCACGGTTCGCATGCCCCCGCCTCTCCAAGAAGATCCGCCAGGCCGATGCGCGATACCCGAACGCATCGTATCCACGATGTGATTGCCTCGATACCGCCTCAAAGCAAAGAGCGGGCTGTGTCCGGTATACATCGGACACAGCCCGCTCATGCGGTCGACGGGCCGCAGGCCTCCTGTCATTCGGAGGCTCAGGCCTCCGTCTCCTCCGAGTCGTCGTCCAGGAGGCTCTTCTGGAGAGCGAGCTTCTCGCCCGGGGCGAGCGTGCTCAGGATCCGCTCAAGGTCCTCCGTGGAGGCGAACTCCACGGTGATCTTGCCCTTCTTCTGGCCCAGATCGATTTTCACGCGCGTCTCGAAGCGATCCGAGAGCCGGGTTGCGAGTTCGCCCAGCGCCGGGGAGGGCACGGAGCCGGCCCGGGGCCCCTTGGACCGTGCGGTGCTCTTCGGGTGCGAGCCCATGAGTGTGACGATCTCTTCGACCGCTCGAACCGACAGTCCCTCGGCCACGATCCGGTGAGCCAGCTTGTCCTGCTCCTCCGAGTCCTCGACAGAGAGGAGCGCCCGGGCATGCCCGGCGGAGAGAACACCGGCGGCCACACGGCGCTGGACCGCCGCCGAGAGCTTCAGCAGACGCAGGGTGTTGGAGACCTGCGGGCGGGACCGACCGATACGGTCCGCCAGCTGGTCGTGCGTGCAGTTGAAGTCCTTGAGCAACTGGTCGTAGGCGAACGCCTCTTCCAGCGGGTTCAGCTGGGCACGGTGCAGGTTCTCCAGGAGCGCGTCCAGGAGGAGCTTCTCGTCGTCCGTGGCCCGCACGATCGCGGGGATCGCTTCCAACTCGGCCTCATGACAGGCTCGCCACCGCCGCTCACCCATGATGAGCTCGTAGCGGGACGGGCCCACCTGCCGTACGACGATGGGCTGGAGAAGGCCGACCTCCTTGATGGAGGTAACCAGTTCCTGGAGAAGGTCCTCGTCGAACACCTCACGCGGCTGGCGCGGGTTCGGGGTGATGGAGTCGAGAGGCAGCTCGGCGAAGTAGGCACCGATGGGCGCTGCGGGCAGTTCCGCCGCGCCGTTCGGCGACAGCTCCTCTGTTTCACGTGAAACAGGCGGGAGAGTCACCACCTTCGAAGCCGCCAACCCACGCTCAGGGGTGAAGACAGAAGTCGCCGCCTGTGGTGCGGGCGCTCCGGCTGGCGGGGACTCCTTCTCTCCTGTCGCGGCCGCTGGGATCAGTGCGGCGAGACCACGGCCCAACCCCCTCCGTCGATCACTCACTGGATCCCCTCCACCACACTCGGATTGTTCTGAGCACCGATATGGGCGTGCGTCGGGTCGTATCCGACACCCACGCCCTTCAGCGCGATTTCTCGTGCCGCCTCAAGGTAGGAGAGGGCACCGCTCGATCCTGGATCGTAGGTCAGCACCGTCTGCCCGTAGCTCGGCGCCTCGGAGATACGGACGGAGCGGGGAATGCTCGTCCGCAGCACCTCCTCGCCGAAGTGGGTGCGCACCTCGTCGGCGACCTGGGACGCCAGGCGCGTCCGGCCGTCGTACATGGTGAGCAGAATGGTCGACACATGAAGGACGGGGTTGAGGTGCCCCCGGACCAGATCGACATTGCGGAGCAGTTGCCCGAGGCCCTCCAGCGCGTAGTACTCGCACTGGATCGGGATCAGGACTTCCTGGCCGGCGACCAACGCGTTCACCGTCAGCAGTCCGAGCGAGGGCGGGCAGTCGATGAGGATGTAGTCCAGGGGCTGCTCGTACGCCTGAATCGCTCGCTGCAGTCGGCTCTCTCGTGCCACCAGGGACACCAGCTCGATCTCTGCACCGGCGAGATCGATCGTGGCGGGGGCGCAGAAGAGACCCTCGACATCAGGAACGGGCTGCACGACTTCTGACAGCGGCTTGCTGTCGATCAGCACGTCGTAGATGGACGGTACCTCGGCGTGATGGTCGATTCCCAGCGCGGTGGACGCGTTGCCCTGAGGATCGAGGTCGACCACCAGGACCCGGGCGCCGTGCAGAGCCAGCGAAGCGGCGAGGTTGACCGTCGTCGTGGTCTTTCCGACGCCGCCTTTCTGGTTGGCGACGACCATGACTCTGGTCTGCTCGGGCCGGGGCAGTCCCTCGCCGGCACGGCCCAGAGCCTCTACCGCCAGTTGGGCAGCACGACCGATGGGAGTGTCGTCCATCGGGGGCGGTGTTTCACGTGAAACATCGTCCCCCATCGACTCGGTACGGGGACCGGGGACCGGATCGGTCATCGGTCCCGCGATGTTGGCGTCGGACCGCAAGGATTCACTCTCCTCGACTTCAGGCTCGCAATGAACAGAGCCTCCCATGCCTTCGGGGTCGTGAACCAGTGAGGCCTGGTGTTCTGTGGAGAATTCCACCTCTGTGGAAAACTCCGTTACCTCTCCGAGTGACCCAAGAGGCTTCCGGTCGCGCGGTTCGGCCGCGGCGCGGCCACGGCTGATGATGCCGTGCAGCAGTGAGCGACGTTTCACGTGAAACACGATGCCTAGCGGCACGGCCCACGATCGCGCGACACTCCGAGATGCATAGGTTGGGAAGCTTGTGTGGAGTACTCATCGTCGTCAGGACGGATCTGTGAACGTCCAGATCAGTGCCTAGCGGCGTCGGCGTACCCGCCCGGTCCGGGCCGCCTTTGCCCTCTTCGCCGCGAAGCGCACACCGCCCGGGCTCTCTCCGACCTCCACGCGGACGACCGTGGACAGTGGATCGACCACGCCTTCACCGACGTGGTGGATGGAGGTCTCCACCGCACCGAGCTTGCTCAGGGCTGTGGCGGCACTTTTCAGCTCTTCCTCCGCGGTGTCGCCCTTGAGCGCCAGCATCTCTCCGTACGGGCGCAGCAGCGGAATGCCCCAGGCGGCCAGTCGGTCCAGCGGGGCCACGGCCCGAGCCGTCACCACATGGACCGGCTGCAATGTCCCGAGGACCTCTTCCGCTCGGCCACGGACGACTGTCACGTGGTCGAGACCCAGAAGCTCGACCACCTCGGTCAGGAAGTTGGTGCGCCGCAGCAGTGGCTCCAGCAGCGTGATCTTCAGATCCTCCCGGACGAGGGCCAGCGGAATGCCCGGCAGCCCGGCACCGGAACCGACATCGCACACCGTCACCCCCTCCGGCACGACCTCGGAGAGCACCGCGCAGTTCAACAGATGCCTCTCCCACAGGCGGGGTACCTCTCGCGGGCCGATGAGCCCTCGCTGCACACCCGCCTCAGCCAGGAGCTCGGCGTACCGGACCGCGTCCGCATAGCGATCGCCGAATACGTCGCGCGCCTGCTCGGGCGCAGGGGGGAGCTCCGCTGACTCCGTCACGGGGACCGTCCTTCCGTACCGCAAGGGCGCACTGGGGCGCTGACATCAGAACAACAGGCTGACAAAGTTCGGCCCCGTCTGCGGGCAGACGGGGCCGGAGGAACGTACCTACCGAATCAGACAGGCAGCACGACGACGAAGCGCTGCGGCTCCTCGCCCTCGGACTCGCTGCGCAGGCCCGCGGACTTGACCGCGTCATGCACGACCTTGCGCTCGAAGGGCGTCATCGCCTTCAGCTTCACGGGCTCGCCGGTGCTCTTGGCCTCGGCCGCCGCCTTGGCGCCCAGCTCGGAGAGCTCGGCGCGCTTCTTGGCCCGATAGCCGGCGATGTCCAGCATCAGTCGGCTGCGGTCGCCGGTCTCGCGGTGCACGGCCAGGCGCGTGAGCTCCTGGAGCGCCTCGAGCACCTCGCCCTCCCGGCCGACGAGCTTGTTCAGATCGCGGCCGCCGGAGTCGCTGATGATCGAGACAGAGGCACGATCGGCCTCGACGTCCATGTCGATGTCGCCGTCGAGGTCGGCGATGTCCAGCAGACCTTCCAGATAGTCCGCCGCGATCTCACCCTCCTGCTCCAGGCGGGTGAGGGTGTCTCCACCCTCGGAGGCGGCGGAGGTGGTGCCTTCCGTCACGGGATGGGCTCCTTCTTACTTCTTGGACGGGGACTTGGGGCGCTGCTGACCCTTGCGCTGACCGGACTGAGCCTTGCTGCGGCCACCGGCACCGGGCTTGGGCGCGGCCTTCTTGGCAGCGGCCGCCGGCTTGGCGTCCTCCGGCTCGTCGGACTTGCTCAGCGAGATGGGCTCGGTCTCCGGCTCGGCGTCGTCGGCGGTCTTCGCACCACCGGACTGACGCTGGGCCTTGGTCTGACGCTTGGGCTGCTGGCGCCTGGGGGTCGCCGGCGTACCGTCCTCGGCCGTCGCGACGGTCGAGACCTCGCTCTTGAGCACGGTGCCGTCACCCTGGGCCGCGAGCCCCTCCTTGCCCAGACCCGTGATGAACTTCCGCTCGTGCTCGTTGCGGTCACGGCCCTTGGCCACGATCGCCTTGACGATGGCGCGCTCACGGCGGTTGCGGGTCTTGCCGTGCCGCGTGACGTGCTTGAGGAGGCGCTCCAGGTAAGCCGCCTGGGCCTTGGAGCCCGGGGTCGGGTTGTTGTGGATGACGTACATCTGCTGGCCCATGGTCCACACGTTGGTGGTCAGCCAGTAGACGAGGACACCGACCGGGAAGTTGATGCCGAAGACGGCGAACATGATCGGGAAGACGTACATCAGCATCTTCTGCTGCTGCATGAACGGCGTCTTCACCGTGGTGTCGACGTTCTTCGTCATCAGCTGACGCTGCGTGTAGAACTGCGAAGCCGACATCAGGACGATCATGACCGCGGTCACGATGCGGACCGTGGTCAGCGAGGCGTCGAGTGCCGTGACGTCCGCGGAGCTGTCCGTGAACTTCGCGGCCAGCGGGGCACCGAAGATGTGCGCCTTCTGCGCGCTGTCCAGCAGGCTCTGGTTGATCGAGCCGATGGTGTCGTTGTTCGCGATGCTGTTGAGCACGTGGTACAGCGCGAAGAAGAACGGGGACTGCGCCAGGATGGGAAGGCACGAGGAGAGCGGGTTGGTGCCCGTCTCCTTGTACAGCTTCATCATCTCTTCGGACTGACGCTGCTTGTCGTTCTTGTAGCGCTCCTGGATCTTCTTCATCTCGGGCTGCAGCGTCTGCATCGCCCGGGTCGCCTTGATCTGCTTCACGAAGAGCGGGATCAGGCAGATACGGATCAGAATCACCAAGGACACGATGGACAGGCCCCAGGCCCACCCGGTGTCATCGCCGAAGAGGGCGCCGTACACCTTGTGGAACTGGACGATGACCCAGGAGACAGGTGTCGTGATGAAGCTGAAGAGGCTGGCAATCGTGTCCACTAATCATGCTCCTTGGGCATGGGACGGGCTCTCGGCGGCCGGGCTCGAAGGAACATGCCCCTCGGTGGCCGGTTCGGCGGCGGAGGACCCGCCCTTGCGTGCGCGCCACGTGCCACGCAACATCTCGTGCCACCGCGGGCGCTTGCGCGGCGGGACATGGTCCACACCGCCGAGCGACCACGGATTGCACCGCAGGATGCGCCAGGCTGTGAGTGCCGTTCCCTTGATCGCACCGTGCCGGTCGATGGCCGTATAGCCGTAGTGGGAACACGACGGGTAGTACTTGCAGACCGGCCCGAGCAGCGGACTGATCGTCCACTGGTACAGCTTGATCAGCGCCAGCAGCGGGTACTTCATCGTGCGCCCCCTCCCAGCAGCCGCCCTATGGCGGCATCCAGGTCTTGGGCCAGTTGTACGTGGTCGGCGTCACCCGCTCCGGGCAGCGCTCGTACGACTACCAGGCTACCGGGGGGAAACAGGGCGACTCGATCGCGCATCAGATGGCGAAGCCTGCGCTTCACCTTGTTGCGTACGACCGAGCCACCGACGGCCTTGCTCACGACGAAACCCGCACGCGTCGGGGGAGCGCTCTCCCCAGGCGCGTGCGGGTCCGTGGCACCGCTACGTAGGTGAACGACGAGGAGTGGGCGTCCGGCCCGGCGTCCTCGTCGTACCGCGGTCGCGAAGTCCTCGCGCCGCCTCAGCCGATGCTCGGTAGGCAGCACGACGTCATGACCTGATCGGGATCAGGCGGACAGGCTGGCGCGACCCTTGCTGCGGCGGTTCGCGAGAATCGCGCGACCGGCACGGGTACGCATCCGCAGGCGGAAGCCGTGGGTCTTCGCGCGACGACGGTTGTTCGGCTGGAAGGTGCGCTTGCTCACTCGGGGGCTCCAGAAAGAAATCGGTGTTTGCGGGTGCCGTCCTGGCTGTCACCGTGCGCCCACGAGTAGCTCGTATAAACGCCCGAGTGCACCGCTGTCCGATCACCTGACGCGATCTGTGCCCATCGGAGGCAGGCGGCAGCAGCCATCGACAACTCGACCTGGTTACGGTACGCGCGGCTGCGCCATTCGGTCAAACCGGAGGCCACAGGGAGACACTATCCACAGGCTGGGGACAACAACTTGAACCGTACCGGTCGCCGTGACTACCGTGACTGAACTCCGATTCGTTCCCTTTCCTTTGGCTGCTGGGACCCGACCCACCCACCAGCACCTCGTTTCGAGCGCCCCACCCGAGTTCCAAACCAACCTGTCCCAGAACCACACGTTCGTGGGACCTGTGAGAGAGCGTGCCCTGTGGCTGACGTACCTGCCGATCTTGCCGCAGTGTGGCCACGAGTACTGGAGAAGCTCCTCGGTGAGGGCCACGGTCAGGGCGTCGAGGTGAAGGACGAGCGCTGGATCAAGCGCTGCCAGCCGCTCGCACTGGTCGCGGACACGGCTCTTCTCGCCGTCCCGAACGAGTTCGCGAAGGGCGTACTCGAGGGCCGTCTCGCGCCGATCGTCAGCGAGACCCTGAGCCGGGAGTGCGGCCGGCCGATCCGTATCGCGATCACCGTGGACAGCTCCGTCGGCGAGCCCGCGCCCCCTCCGACCCGGCACCGCTTCGAGGAGCCCGAGCTCCCCTCCGTCCCGTCCCAGAGCCGTGACGCCTACGACAACAGGGACGCGTACGACAGCCAGGGGCGCGACGCCCGCGGCGGGTACGAGAACCAGAACGCGTACGAGAACCAGAACGGATACGACGGCCCGGCCCGCGCCCCCTACGAGGGGTACGGCCGCCACCGGGCCGACGACCGAGGCCCGGGACGCGGCGACCAGCTGAGCGGCGGGCCCGGTGACCTGCTGCCGCCCCCTCGCTCGGACCAGCACCCCTCCGGCCGCTCCGACCAGCTTCCGACCGCGCGCCCCGCGTATCCGTCCGAGTACCAGCGGCCCGAGCCGGGCGCCTGGCCACGGCCTTCGCAGGACGACTACGGCTGGCAGCAGCAGCGGCTCGGGTTCCCGGAGAGGGACCCGTACGCTTCGCCGTCGTCGGACTACCGTTCGCAGTCCATGGACCGGCCGCCGTACGACCAGCAGCGCTCCGAGTACGACCGGCAGGGTTCCGACTCCGACTATCCGCGGCCGGACCGGCGCGAGCGCCCCGAGCCGCGTCCGGGCTCGGGGCATGTGCACCGGGGTGGACCGGCCAGTAGCGCCCCCGGCCCGCTGGCGGCGCAGCCCGCGCCGGCACCCGGTCCGGGTGAGCCGACGGCACGTCTGAATCCGAAGTACCTTTTCGACACCTTTGTCATCGGCGCCTCGAACCGTTTCGCGCACGCGGCCGCGGTGGCCGTCGCCGAGGCGCCGGCGAAGGCGTACAACCCCCTCTTCATCTATGGGGAGTCGGGGCTCGGCAAGACGCACCTGCTGCACGCGATCGGGCACTACGCGCGCAGCCTCTATCCGGGCACGCGGGTGCGGTACGTGAGCTCGGAGGAGTTCACCAACGAGTTCATCAACTCCATCCGCGACGGCAAGGGCGACAGCTTCCGCAAGCGGTACCGGGAGATGGACATCCTGCTCGTGGACGACATCCAGTTCCTGGCGGACAAGGAGTCGACGCAGGAGGAGTTCTTCCACACCTTCAATACGCTCCACAACGCGAACAAGCAGATCGTGCTCTCCAGCGACCGGCCGCCGAAGCAGTTGGTGACCCTGGAGGACCGGCTGCGGAACCGTTTCGAGTGGGGTCTGATCACCGATGTCCAGCCGCCGGAGCTGGAGACGCGTATCGCGATCCTCCGCAAGAAGGCGGTGCAGGAGCAGCTCAACGCCCCGCCCGAGGTACTGGAGTTCATCGCGTCCCGGATCTCGCGCAACATCCGCGAGCTGGAGGGCGCGCTGATCAGGGTGACGGCCTTCGCGTCGCTCAACCGGCAGCCGGTGGACCTCGGTCTGACCGAGATCGTCCTCAAGGACCTGATCCCGGGCGGCGAGAACGCGTCCCCCGAGATCACCGCCACCGCGATCATGGCCGCCACGGCCGACTACTTCGGGCTCACGGTCGAGGACCTCTGCGGCACCTCTCGCGGCCGCGCCCTGGTCACCGCCCGCCAGATCGCCATGTATCTGTGCCGTGAGCTGACCGACCTGTCGCTGCCCAAGATCGGCGCGCAGTTCGGCAACCGTGACCACACCACCGTCATGCACGCCGACCGCAAGATCCGCGCGCTGATGGCCGAGCGGCGCTCCATCTACAACCAGGTGACGGAGCTGACGAACCGCATCAAGAACGGCTGACAGAAGGCCGTCGTACGTCGCTGAGGGCGCCCCGGGACGAGTTCCCGAGGGCGCCTTCGGCGTTCCGGGGAGGCTTCGTCCGTCGCCGCACCGTCATCGGGTGTTCGAATACCTGCCGCGTTACGGCCTCCCTCCACAGATTCGGGGACTTTTTGCCGTCCACACCCTGGGGACCGGGAAGTTATGCAGATCGTGTCCACAGGGCAGGCGGTTGCGGGATCATCGATCCAGGTCAACCCCCTGTGGATTCGTGGACGAAAGTTTTCCACAGGCTGTGGACGAAATGGGGATCCACAGACTGTGGACGGAGTTGTCCACCGACGGCCCACAGGCTGCGGCCGGTTGTCCCCAGTGATCGTCGGCTTCTCCACATGCCTGTCCACTGTTCGGCAAGCCAACGCGCCTTCTCACCGTGTCGAGTGAAAGGCGTCACACGAAGTTGCCTGGTTGGGCTGTGGGAAAGGTGGGTAAACCTGGGGACGCCGCTGGGGAGAAGTACCCCCGGGCTGTGCACGGTGTGTGCAGAACTTTCTGTTCTCCACAGATACCCCCGGTTGTCCACCGCCTCCGCCCACAGGCCCGGTGGACAAAATTTGCCGCCTGAGCTGCGAAAACGGGGTTATCCACGGTTTCCACAGGCCCTACTACTACTGACAACTAGAGAGAGCTGGGAATCCGTTTCGAAGTGGGTCCTGTGCACAACTCGCTCTGGGCTGCCCGACCGCGCCTCGTCACGACTTGACCCCGAGAGGCTCCGAGTGTCAGCGGTGTGCGTCAGACTGTTCCCCGGTGTCCTTCCCCTCACCGGAATCAGCGACACCGAGACAGACGACGAAGCCAGGCAGGGCGAGAAGCGCCGGCAACAGCAGGAGGCGGCAACAGTGAAGATCCGGGTGGAACGCGACGTACTCGCGGAGGCAGTGGCCTGGGCGGCGCGCAGCCTCCCGGCCCGTCCGCCGGCGCCGGTCCTCGCCGGCCTCCTTCTGAAGGCCGAGGAAAGCCAGCTGAGCCTCTCCAGCTTCGACTACGAGGTCTCCGCGCGGGTCTCCGTGGAGGCCGAGGTCGACGAGGAGGGCACGGTGCTCGTCTCCGGCCGGCTCCTTGCCGACATCTGCCGCGCTCTCCCCAACCGCCCGGTGGAGATTTCCACGGACGGTGTACGGGCGACCGTGGTCTGCGGCTCCTCGCGGTTCACCCTCCACACACTGCCTGTGGAGGAGTACCCGTCCCTGCCGCAGATGCCGAACGCCACAGGCACCGTCCCGGGTGAGGTCTTCGCCTCCGCCGCCGCCCAGGTGGCCATCGCCGCCGGCCGCGACGACACGCTGCCCGTGCTCACCGGTGTGCGCATCGAGATCGAGGGCGACACGGTCACGCTGGCCTCCACCGACCGCTACCGCTTCGCGGTCCGCGAGTTCCTGTGGAAGCCGGAGAACCCCGAGGCGTCCGCGGTCGCACTGGTGCCCGCCAAGACGCTCCTGGACACCGCCAAGGCCCTCACGAGCGGCGACAGCGTCATCCTGGCGCTCTCCGGCTCGGGCTCGGGCGAGGGCCTGATCGGTTTCGAGGGCGCGGGCCGTCGGACGACCACGCGGCTGCTGGAGGGCGACCTCCCGAAGTACCGCACGCTGTTCCCGACGGAGTTCAACAGCGTGGCCGTCATCGAGACCGCCCCCTTCGTGGAGGCCGTCAAGCGTGTGGCCCTGGTCGCCGAGCGGAACACCCCGGTGCGGCTGAGCTTCGAGCAGGGCGTGCTGATCCTGGAGGCCGGCTCCAGCGACGACGCACAGGCTGTGGAAAGGGTCGACGCCCAGCTGGAGGGCGACGACATCTCGATCGCCTTCAACCCGACGTTCCTGCTGGACGGCCTGAGCGCCATCGACTCCCCGGTGGCGCAGCTGTCGTTCACGACGTCCACCAAGCCCGCGCTGCTCAGCGGCAAGCCGGCCGTGGACGCCGAGGCGGACGAGGCCTACAAGTACCTGATCATGCCGGTGCGGCTCAGCGGCTGACCGGCCGGACACCGCCCCGGCCGAGGCGCCGGAGGGTGTCCACAGCTCCGCGGGGCCCGGTGGAGCACCGGGCCCTCGGTGCGAAGCCGCAGGTCGGGGCATACGTTTGAGCGGGTATGCCCACAGGTGTGCGTGAGCGTCCGGGTTTAGGCTCGTGCTGGGTACGCAGGTGCCCTCATGCCACGTCGCAACCTAAGGAACAACTGATGGAGCTCGGTCTCGTCGGCCTCGGCAAGATGGGCGGCAACATGCGCGAGCGGATACGCCGCGCAGGCCACACCGTCATCGGATTCGACCGGAACCCGGATCTCGCCGATGTTCACAGCCTCGAAGAGCTGGTGGGCAAGCTCAAGGGCCCGCGGGTCGTGTGGGTGATGGTCCCGGCCGGCGCCGCCACCCAGTCGACCGTCGACGAACTGGCCGAGCTGCTCCAGCCGGGAGATGTCGTCGTGGACGGCGGCAACTCCCGCTGGACGGACGACGAGAAGCACGCCGAGGCACTGGCGGCCAAGGGCATCGGCTTCGTCGACTGCGGTGTCTCCGGCGGAGTCTGGGGCCTGGAGAACGGCTATGCGCTGATGTACGGCGGTGACGCCGAGAACGTCGCCAAGGTGCGGCCGGTCTTCGACGCGCTCAAGCCCGAGGGCGATCTCGGCGCGGTGCACGCGGGCAAGGTCGGCGCCGGGCACTTCGCGAAGATGGTCCACAACGGCATCGAGTACGCGATGATGCAGGCGTACGCCGAGGGCTGGGAGCTCCTGGAGAAGGTCGACTCGGTGACGGACGTCCGCGAGGTCTTCCGTTCCTGGCAGGACGGCACGGTCATCCGTTCCTGGCTGCTCGACCTGGCGGTGAACGCCCTCGACGAGGACGAGCACCTGGACGGGCTGAAGGGGTTCGCACAGGACTCCGGCGAGGGCCGGTGGACGGTGGAGGCCGCCATCGACCACGCCGTGCCGCTGCCCGCGATCACGGCCTCCCTCTTCGCGCGGTTCGCGTCGCGCCAGGAGGACTCTCCGCAGATGAAGATGATCGCGGCGCTGCGGAACCAGTTCGGCGGCCACGCGGTCGAGAAGAAGTAACCCGCGGCACAGAAGACGAGAACGAACACACTACGGTCGACGAGAAGTCGTCCACAGGGCCGCACGGCGGTCCACAACCCTGGGGGAGGTCGGCACCCGACCATGCACGTCACGCATCTGTCGCTGGCCGACTTCCGCTCGTACGCCCGGGTCGAGGTCCCGCTCGACCCGGGCGTCACCGCGTTCGTGGGCCCCAACGGGCATGGCAAGACGAACCTGGTCGAGGCGGTCGGCTATCTCGCGACCCTCGGAAGCCACCGGGTGTCGTCGGACGCGCCACTCGTCCGCATGGGCGCCGACCGGGCGGTGATCCGCGCGCAGGTGCGGCAGGGCGAGCGGCAGCAGCTGATCGAGCTGGAGCTGAACCCCGGCAAGGCGAACCGGGCGCGTATCAACAGGTCGTCGCAGGTCAGACCGCGTGATGTGCTCGGCATCGTGCGGACGGTGCTGTTCGCGCCGGAGGACCTCGCGCTGGTCAAGGGCGACCCCGGTGAGCGGCGGCGCTTCCTCGACGAGCTGATCACCGCGCGGGCTCCGCGGATGGCGGGCGTGCGCTCGGACTACGAGCGGGTCCTCAAGCAGCGCAACACCCTCCTCAAGACGGCCGCGCTGGCCCGTCGGCACGGCGGCCGCTCCATGGACCTGTCCACGCTCGACGTGTGGGACCAGCACCTCGCGCGCGTGGGAGCCGAGTTGCTCGCCCAGCGCCTGGACCTGGTCGCCTCGATCCAGCCGCTCGCCGACAAGGCGTACGAGCAACTGGCACCCGGCGGCGGCCCGGTGAGTCTGGAGTACAAGCCCTCCTCGCCCGGCATCGTCGGCCACGCGCGTGAGGAGCTGTACGAGCAGCTGATGGCCGCCCTCGCCGAGAGCCGCAAGCAGGAGATCGAGCGGGGCGTCACCCTTGTAGGCCCTCATCGGGACGATGTGATGCTCAAACTCGGGCAGCTGCCCGCCAAGGGGTACGCCTCCCACGGCGAGTCCTGGTCGTACGCCCTGGCCCTGCGGCTCGCCTCCTACGACCTGCTGCGGGCCGAGGGCAACGAGCCGGTGCTGATCCTCGACGACGTCTTCGCCGAGCTGGACGCTCGTCGGCGGGAGCGCCTGGCGGAGCTGGTCGCGCCGGGCGAGCAGGTCCTGGTGACCGCAGCCGTCGACGACGACGTACCGGACGTACTGACGGAGACGCGGTACTCCGTGGCCGACGGGACGGTGGAGCGCGCATGAGCGGATCCGAGGGAGCCCAGAAGCCTCCCGAGCCCTCCGGCGTGGACCTCGCGCGCGTGGCGCTGCGCGCCGCGAAGGAAGCGGCACGCGCGCGAGGCGAGGCCACCCAGCAGCAGAAGCAGGCCAGGCGCGGTGGCGGGCTGCGCTCCGGCGCGCGTGCCGACGGCCGTGACCCGATGCCCCTCGGCCCCGCGATCAACCGCCTGATCACCGAGCGGGGCTGGGAGACGCCGGCCGCCGTCGGCGGGGTGATGGGTCGCTGGCCGCAGATCGTCGGCGACGACCTGGCGAGACGATGCGTACCGGAGCGGTACGACGAGGACGAGCGGGTCCTGCACGTGCGGTGCGACTCGACGGCGTGGGCGACGAATGTCCGGCTGCTCGCCCCTCAGCTCGTCGCCCGGCTCAACGAGGACCTCGGCCACGGCACCGTGCGGCTGCTCAAGGTCCACGGCCCCGGCGGAGCCGCTCGACGCTACGGGCCCCTGCGCGCCCCGGGAAGCACCGGTCCCGGCGATACCTACGGGTGACCGTAGTCACATTTCCGGGCGCCTCCGCGCTCGTGACCGGGCGTCCTTCGAGGGTCTGCGGACGACGGTGCGCTCCGGCGCGGACGCTCGCATGCGGTTGCGAACGTCGACCTGACCCGGGAGTAGCAAAGGGTTGACACCCGGAAGCGCTGAGTGCCGCTGTGAGCCTCTTGGAGCCCCGCTCCGCATATGGGGAGTCGGGAGAGACCGGTTCAGGGCGGCACATGCGGACTCAGGTACCGGCAAACCCCCATCACGGTCGGCGCTACCGGTAGACTGGAAGCTAATCCCGCCCCATTCGTGGGGACCGCTACGGAAACACTGTTCACCGCTGACAAAGGCTTCCACCGCAACATGCCGCAGCCGCTCCGGCAAACCCGCCGGGAGCCGGGCTTGTGCTGTGCCAGAAAGGGCGCTTCGTGGCCGATTCCGGCAACCCCAACGAGAACATCCCGTCCACCGGCGCCGGCGCCAACGGCGAGGTCACAGCCTCGTACGACGCCAGTGCCATCACCGTCCTCGAAGGGCTGGACGCGGTCCGCAAGCGGCCCGGCATGTACATCGGCTCGACCGGTGAGCGTGGGCTGCATCACCTGGTGCAGGAGGTCGTCGACAACTCCGTCGACGAGGCGCTGGCCGGCCACGCCGACACCATCAGTGTGACGATCCTCGCCGACGGCGGCGTCCGGGTCGTCGACAACGGCCGCGGCATCCCGGTGGGCATCGTCCCTTCCGAGGGGAAGCCGGCCCTTGAGGTCGTGCTGACGGTGTTGCACGCGGGCGGCAAGTTCGGCGGCGGCGGCTACGCGGTCTCCGGCGGTCTGCACGGTGTCGGTGTCTCCGTGGTGAACGCCCTGTCCAGCAGGGTCACCGTCGAGGTCAAGACCGACGGCCACCGCTGGACCCAGGACTACAAGCTGGGCGTTCCGACGGCACCGCTGGCCAAGCACGAGGCCACCGGGGAGACCGGTACCTCGGTGACCTTCTGGGCCGACGCCGACATCTTCGAGACCACGTATTACTCCTTCGAGACGCTCTCGCGGCGCTTCCAGGAGATGGCGTTCCTCAACAAGGGTCTGACCATCAACCTCACGGACGAGCGCGAGTCCGCGAAGGCCACGGCCGGTGCGGACGAGGCCGGCGAGGACGAGAAGCACGAGGTCAAGACCGTCTCGTACCACTACGAGGGCGGCATCGTCGACTTCGTGAAGCACCTCAACTCCCGTAAGGGAGAGGCGGTTCACCCGTCCGTCATCGACTTCGAGGCCGAGGACAAGGACAAGCTCCTGTCCGTCGAGGTCGCCATGCAGTGGAACAGTGGTTACAGCGAGGGTGTCTACTCCTTCGCCAACATCATCCACACGCACGAGGGCGGTACGCACGAAGAGGGCTTCCGCGCCGCGATGACCGGTCTGATCAACCGCTACGCGCGCGACAAGAAGCTGCTGCGGGAGAAGGACGACAACCTCACGGGTGACGACATCCGCGAGGGTCTGACCGCGATCATCTCGATCAAGCTGAGCGAGCCGCAGTTCGAGGGCCAGACCAAGACCAAGCTGGGCAACACGGAGGCGAAGACCTTCGTGCAGAAGGTCGTGCACGAGCACCTCACGGACTGGCTGGACCGCAACCCGGTCGAGGCCGCGGACATCATCCGCAAGTCCATCCAGGCGGCCACCGCGCGCGTGGCGGCCCGCAAGGCCCGTGACCTCACCCGTCGCAAGGGCCTGCTGGAGACGGCGTCCCTGCCGGGCAAGCTGAGCGACTGCCAGTCGAACGATCCCATCAAGTGCGAGATCTTCATCGTCGAGGGTGACTCCGCCGGCGGCTCGGCCAAGTCCGGCCGTAACCCGCAGTACCAGGCGATCCTCCCGATCCGCGGCAAGATCCTCAATGTCGAGAAGGCGCGGATCGACAAGATCCTGCAGAACCAGGAGATCCAGGCGCTGATCTCCGCCTTCGGCACGGGTGTGCACGAGGACTTCGACATCTCCAGGCTCCGCTATCACAAGATCATCCTGATGGCGGACGCCGACGTCGACGGCCAGCACATCAACACCCTGCTGCTGACCTTCCTCTTCCGCTTCATGCGGCCGCTGGTCGAGGCCGGACACGTGTTCCTCTCGCGTCCCCCCCTCTACAAGATCAAGTGGGGCCGCGACGACTTCGAGTACGCCTACTCGGACCGCGAGCGCGACGCCCTGATCGAGCTCGGCCGACAGAACGGCAAGCGCGTCAGGGAGGACTCGATCCAGCGCTTCAAGGGTCTCGGCGAGATGAACGCCGAGGAGCTGCGCATCACGACCATGGACCAGGACCACCGCGTCCTCGGCCAGGTCACGCTCGACGACGCCGCCCAGGCCGACGAGCTGTTCTCGGTCCTCATGGGCGAGGACGTCGAGGCCCGGCGCCAGTTCATCCAGCGCAACGCCAAGGACGTCCGCTTCCTCGACATCTGAGTCGGTCTCAGCTGACCGCACCAGGAAGGATCCCCACCAGCAATGGCCGACGAGAACACCCCCCTCACGCCTGAAGAGGCCGGCGAGACGACCGTGCGCATCGAGCCCGTCGGGCTCGAGACCGAGATGCAGCGCTCGTACCTGGACTACGCGATGTCCGTCATCGTGTCGCGTGCGCTGCCCGATGTACGGGACGGTCTCAAGCCCGTCCACCGCCGTGTCCTGTACGCCATGTACGACGGCGGTTACCGGCCCGAGAAGGGCTTCTACAAGTGCGCCCGCGTCGTCGGCGACGTCATGGGCAACTACCACCCGCACGGCGACTCCTCGATCTACGACGCGCTGGTCCGCCTCGCGCAGCCGTGGTCGATGCGGATGCCGCTGGTGGACTCCAACGGCAACTTCGGCTCTCCGGGCAACGACCCGGCGGCGGCCATGCGCTACACCGAGTGCAAGATGGCGCCGCTGTCGATGGAGATGGTCCGTGACATCGACGAGGACACCGTCGACTTCACGGACAACTACGACGGCCGTTCCCAGGAGCCGACCGTCCTCCCGGCACGTTTCCCGAACCTGCTGATCAACGGCTCGGCCGGTATCGCGGTCGGCATGGCGACCAACATCCCGCCGCACAACCTCCGCGAGGTCGCGTCCGGTGCCCAGTGGTACCTGGAGAACCCCGAGGTCTCCCACGAGGAGCTCCTGGACGCGCTGATCGAGCGCATCAAGGGCCCCGACTTCCCGACCGGCGCCCTGGTGGTCGGCCGCAAGGGCATCGAGGAGGCCTACCGCACGGGCCGCGGCTCCATCACGATGCGCGCGGTCGTCGAGGTCGAGGAGATCCAGAACCGCCAGTGCCTGGTGGTCACGGAACTCCCCTACCAGGTCAACCCGGACAACCTCGCGCAGAAGATCGCCGACCTGGTGAAGGACGGCAAGATCGGCGGCATCGCGGACGTCCGCGACGAGACGTCGTCTCGTACGGGCCAGCGCCTGGTCATCGTCCTGAAGCGCGACGCGGTCGCCAAGGTCGTGCTGAACAACCTGTACAAGCACACCGACCTGCAGACGAACTTCGGCGCCAACATGCTGGCGCTGGTCGACGGCGTGCCCCGGACCCTCTCGCTGGACGCGTTCATCCGCCACTGGGTGACGCACCAGATCGAGGTCGTCGTCCGCCGTACGAAGTTCCGGCTGCGCAAGGCCGAGGAGCGGGCGCACATCCTGCGCGGCCTGCTGAAGGCCCTGGACGCCATCGACGAGGTCATCGCGCTGATCCGGCGCAGCGACACCGTCGACATCGCGCGCACGGGCCTGATGGAGCTCCTGGAGATCGACGAGATCCAGGCCAACGCCATCCTCGAGATGCAGCTGCGCCGACTGGCCGCCCTGGAACGCCAGAAGATCATCCAGGAGCACGACGAACTCCAGGCCAAGATCCGCGAGTACAACGCGATCCTCGCCTCCCCCGTCCGCCAGCGCGGGATCGTCAGCGCGGAACTCGCCGCGATCGTCGAGAAGTTCGGCGACGACCGCAAGACGATGCTGGTGCCCTACGACGGTGACATGTCCATCGAGGACCTCATCGCCGAGGAGGACATCGTCGTCACCGTCTCGCGCGGCGGTTACGTCAAGCGGACCAAGGCGGTCGACTACCGGGCGCAGAAGCGCGGCGGCAAGGGCGTGCGCGGCACGAAGCTCAAGGAAGACGACATCGTCGACCACTTCTTCGTGTCCACGACCCACCACTGGCTGCTGTTCTTCACCAACAAGGGCCGCGTCTACCGGGCCAAGGCGTACGAGCTGCCGGACGCCGGACGTGACGCGCGTGGACAGCACGTCGCCAACCTGCTGGCCTTCCAGCCGGACGAGGCGATCGCCGAGATCCTCGCGATCCGCGACTACGACGCCACGCCCTACCTGGTGCTCGCCACCAAGGGCGGTCTTGTGAAGAAGACGCCTCTGAAGGATTACGATTCGCCCCGTTCCGGCGGCGTCATCGCGATCAACCTCCGTGAGAAGGAGGACGGTTCTGATGACGAACTGATCGGAGCCGAACTCGTATCGGCAGAGGATGACATCCTTCTGATCAGCAAGAAGGCACAGTCGATCCGCTTCACGGCGACGGACGAGGCACTGCGGCCCATGGGCCGTGCCACCTCGGGTGTCAAGGGCATGAGTTTCCGTGAGGGGGACGAGCTGCTCTCGATGAATGTTGTTCGACCCGGTACGTTCGTGTTCACTGCCACAGACGGTGGGTACGCGAAGCGGACCGGCGTCGACGAGTACCGCGTCCAGGGTCGCGGCGGCCTCGGCATCAAGGCCGCCAAGATCGTCGAGGACCGCGGTTCGCTCGTCGGCGCGCTGGTGGTCGAGGAGACCGACGAGATCCTCGCCATCACGCTGTCGGGCGGTGTGATTCGTACGCGAGTCAACGAGATCAGGGAAACCGGCCGTGACACCATGGGCGTCCAACTGATCAACCTGGGCAAGCGCGATGCCGTGGTCGGCATCGCTCGTAACGCCGAGGCAGGGCGGGAGGCGGAGGAGGTCGACGGCGACGACGCCGTGGACGAGACCGCCGAGGGTGCCGCGACGACCGGTACGGACGAGGGTGAGGCGCCCTCGTCCGAGTAGCACGAGGAGTGAGTCAGCGTGAGCGGAGCCACGGGCGCCGGATCGTCCGGTACTTCGGCCGGCACTTCGACCGGGTCGGAGGCGGACGGCGGCGGCCGTGGCTCCGCCGCGCGTGCGATGGACACGCACACGACCCAACTGAAAGCGATCAAGCCGAGCGCGACCGACTCGGCCGAGACGTCGCCCGAGAAGTCTGGACCCCAGGGGGGAACCGTGACGGACACCCGTGGTCCGCAGACCCAGCAGCCCGCGCCGGGCACTCCGGCCGCGGCTCCGGGAGGGCCCGGCCGCCAGGCTTCGGCGCCGCCCCAGCCTCAGCCCCACGCCCAGGCTCCGGCGCAGGCCGGTGGCTCCGCGCTGCCCGGTGAGCGGCAGTCGCAGCAGCAGGCGGGCCCGTACCACCCGCCGCAGGCCTACCAGCCGGCTCCGGAGGGTTCGTCCCGCAAGCCGCGTACGGGAGCGCGCACGACGCCTCGTACGCGCAAGGCCCGGTTGCGGGTGGCGAAGGCCGACCCGTGGTCGGTGATGAAGGTCAGCTTCCTGCTCTCCATCGCTCTCGGCATCTGCACGGTCGTGGCGGCCGCGGTGCTGTGGATGGTCATGAACGCGATGGGCGTCTTCTCCACGGTCGGCGCCACGATCTCCGAGGCCACCGGCTCGAACGAGTCCAACGGATTCGATCTGCAGTCGTTCCTGTCGCTGCCCAACGTGCTGATCTTCACCACGATCATCGCGGTCATCGACGTCGTCCTCGCCACCGCCCTCGCCACCCTCGGCGCCTTCATCTACAACCTCTCCGCGGGCTTCGTGGGCGGCATCGAGCTGACGCTCGCCGAGGACGAGTGACGACGCCCCACCGCGTCACGGACCCCCTCCAGGTATCGATTTTGGGACTGCCCACGTCGTGCGCTAATCTTCAGGAGTCAGCGCGCGGGACACACACCGCAGAGCGCGGCGGGGCTATAGCTCAGTTGGTTAGAGCGCATCCCTGATAAGGATGAGGCCACAGGTTCAAATCCTGTTAGCCCCACCAGCGAAAAGACCTCCTACTCACATGAGTAGGAGGTCTTTGCCGTCCATGGCTGACATCAGCCGATGAGTGGATCTTCCAGAAGCTCGGTGAGCATCGTGACGGGGGATCGCATGAGCGACTTGGGATGCACCTTCAGGCTCGTGCGACCCGTGGCCACCGGCGATCTTCCGCTCCACCTCCTGAAGCTCCTGGCGCTCTTCCGGGGCACGGGCGCAGAACTCCGGCAGCGGGAGCACACCGCCCGTGACTACTTGGTCTTGGGAAGCTTGGGGACCAGCCCGACGGCCCTGACGCGCTACCGGGTCAGGGGGCGTTCCACGGCTTGCCTTGTCCGGCTGACCTCGGGCATGTCGACCAGGAAGGCGCGACGTTGCGCGTCAGGATCTCTTCGCCGACCGTGTGGCTCTCGGTGCGGGGAACGGTAGCTGGGGAAGGGGGTGGGCTGAGGCTGCGAGGCTCCCGAAAAGCCTTCGCACCCACTCGCCTCGGCCGGTACGGTCTCGAGCGCGCGTCCACTGTGGGGAGCCCAGGAGCTCCGCGCGCGGCCGCACCGGCAGTTCCCACGCTGAGAGTAGGTTTCGTCAATGGCATGTCGTATCAGTGAGCTCGTGCTCGGTTGCCGCGACCCCGAGGTGCTGGCGCGGTTCTGGTGCGAGGTCCTGGACTTCGTCGTGCTCGACCGCGAGGGGGACGACTGCTTCGAGATCGGGCCGCGCGAAGGGTTCGGCGGCCCGCAGCCGACGATCATCCTCAGCCGCAGGGACGAGCCGGAGCCGGGCAAGTCCCGGCTGCACATCGACGTCAACGCCACCGACCGTGACCAGGATGCCGAGCTCGAACGCCTCCTGAAGCTCGGGGCGCGCCCGGCTGACATCGGCCAGACCGGCGAGGAGCAGTGGCACGTCCTCGCTGACCCCGAGGGCAATGAGTTCTGCCTGCTCAAGGCCCGCCTCAACCCGCTCTGACGGCT
The DNA here is from genome assembly GCF_045160825.1 of Streptomyces sp. NBC_00104. NCBI lineage: Bacteria > Bacillati > Actinomycetota > Actinomycetes > Kitasatosporales > Streptomycetaceae > Streptomyces > Streptomyces sp. NBC_00104. The sequence goes on from NZ_CP108215.1 coordinate 5,685,071, forward strand.
CCGTGCCCCAGGAGCGGACCTGGCGCCCGGTTGGAGCTGCCACTCCGCCGTCGTCTGGGCAGCCTGCTGGTCACCGCTCAGCAGGCTGCAGCCGTCGACGTCACCTGCTCGATCAACGTCCACAGGCGGACGTTCTACGAGAACACCTCGTTCTACGGCTTCCCCGTGCGGACCGAGGGCGTCCGCGTCCTCCTGGACGGTGTCCGCAAGATCGATCCGTCGAAGCACACCAGTGACACACACGGCCCGCTCCAAGAGCACCAAAGCCCGCAGGACGACCGTCTCCTGGTCCGCCAACAAGGACATGGAAATGGCGAGTTGCTCCCCTCACCGGCGGCCCCGTCGCCTCCAGCACCTGGACGAAAGCCACCACGACCACCGCGTGCAGCCACACCGATCCCCGGGTGCATCAGGGGTACGACCCACGCCTCGACCCTGCCACGGCCACCGTCTGTGATCCGCTGTTCGATGTTCGCCGCGCGCAGGGGCGCCAGGATTCCCAGGACTGATCGTCCGGGGGGCTTCGCAAGGCTGAAGAACGATCTTCCGCGGCTCCACCAGCAAGAAGACCCTCAGCCGTGTATCGGCTGAGGGTCTTCGTCGTTCACGGTCTTCTCCTGGGCGTCGTACGCAAGATCGCCACTGGGTGAGTGTCTTCCGACCGGGGATCAGCGCTGGAGGGGTGCGAATGGATGCTCTGCCTGTGGGAGAGGGGCGTCCGGGGCGATGGCCGGGTCGGTGACGTTCGTGGCGGTGTCCAAGGCGGTGCCCGTGGCTGTGTGCAGGGCCGTGTGGTGGCGGCAGGAGGGTGAGGAGCCGTGGGCCTCGGCGCGGATGCGCTGCTTCATCGTGGGGGGCAGTGCGCGGTCGTGGGGGCGGGCCGGAAGGGACGTCGCCGGCGCCGTCGTGAGGGCGGCGCCGTTGCGGGTGGTCTCGGTCCGCGGTACCGCGGCCGACGCCGTGGTCGTGATGAGTCCGAGCGCCGTGCACAGCGCGAGGAAGGCGGTGACGATGGCGGTCCACAGCTTCATGACCTTGTTCTGGGCCATGGCCCCTCACTTTCGGGTCGGGCGATTTGCGTACTTTCCTCATGATGTGTATGTGGGCTCCGAAACCGAGGACCGACGCCCGCGGCGCGTCGATCTTCGGATGAACACCACTCGGACGGGCGCAAGGGGGCCGGAGGGTTCCAGGAAGCCGCAGGAAGTCGCCGGAAGTCGCCGGAAGGGAAGGAGAGGCAGGGGAAAGGGGGGCGAGACCGGGTGTGCGCCTGGGGGAAGCTATGGGTCCGTCGAGGTGTGCGTGATGTGATGGACCTGTGTGATGAAGTTGCGATCGGAAGAGCAGAGTCCGGTTCTACTGCGGTCTTCCCCACGGGAGTTGAGGGGTCGACGCAGGTCACCGATCGGTATCGGTCGGTGTGTATAGTCGGGCGCCAGAGGTCCCCTACGTCAAGGAAAGACGAGGTCGCGCGGTGAAGAAGCTTCTCCTGGTCGCACTGGCCGCCATCGGCGGGCTCCTCGTGTACCGCCAGATCCAGGCGGATCGCGCCGAGCAGGATCTGTGGACGGAGGCGACTGACTCCGTGCCCACGGGTTCGTGACCATAGACATCAGTCTCAGAGCAGACCCCGGCCGCGCTCGCGGTCGGGGTTTTGTGTCGCTCGGGCGCATCGGCCACATCGTCTCGGACATGTGGGCGCCTGCCATCGAGCTTGGATTCGCCTTGGCGAACGACGTGCTTGCGACAGCAAAGTCGAGGTCTGCGTAGAGGCCGTTTCCGGCCGCTTGTTCCCAGGAAGGCAGGCATCGGCGCCCGCTGCCCGGCAGGATGGGCGCGTTCGGCGCCGCGACCACTGAGCCGGGGCTTCGGAATCACGGTCTACGACGAGGGGTGGCGCGTGATGGGGCGGCGCACGGTCTGGTGGCGAGCTGCGGCAGCCGTGGGAGCGGCCCTGTGCGCGACGACGGCGGCGATCCCATCCGCCGTGGCGGCCGACACGCTCACCCCGTACGCCTACGCCGAGGGCGCGACGACGGTCGAGGGCGCCACGAGCAGCACCGGAGCCGTACGGCTGGCGGCCGGCGAGACCTACCGGAGTTCCATCGGCCCGGGGGACAAGCTCTACTACCGCCTCGATCTCGGCGCCGCGGCCAACGCGTACGTCTCGGCGACGGCCGTACCCGCGGCGGGAGCCGCGGTCGCCTCCGCGGACGGTGTCAGGGTGTCCCTGCAGGACGCCGACGCACATCGCTGCTCCTACGAGACCGCCCGCTTCGGACCGACCCGCAGCGCACACCCTGTCACCGCCTGGGCCTCGCGCGAGGTCGGCAGCGACGAGTACATGTGCCAGGGGGCCGGGGTGTTCTACGTCGTCGTCGAACGGGTCGGCACGGCCGTGGGAACCGGTACGGGGACGAGTACGGGCTCGGCTTCCGGCGCGGTGACGGGCTCCCCCTCGGAGGGTTCGTCGGAGGAGTGGGGGCTGGAGCTCGGCTTCGTGTCGGAGCCCGCGGTGACGAAGGGGGGTCCGACGAGCGCCCCTCAGAGCTGGAACTCCGCATCGCCCGAGGGTCTGTCCGGTGATCCCGAGAGTCGTCGCGGCGGGAGCGGCTTCGCCACGGCGAGCCCCGTGGCACAGGGTGTCTGGCAGGACGAGGCCGGGATCAGAGCCGGAGAGACGCTCTTCTACAAGGTGCCCGTCGGCTGGGGGCAGCAGCTCTACGCCACCGCCGAACTGGGCAGCACGACGGGTGGGGACGGATACGTGGGGAACGCGTTCGTCATGTCGCTCTACAACCCCGTACGTGGCTTCGTGGACGACAGGACCGCCAACTACGGGGGCGAACAACGCTCCGCCAGTCTGGACCCGCTCCCGCCTGTCGCGTACGAGAACCGTTCCTCGCTCGACGACGAGGTGAGCGGGATGCGGTTCGCCGGCTGGTACTACCTGGCACTGCACCTCGGGACATCGGTCGCCGACCGGTTCGGAGAGGAGCCTCTCGGGTTGACCCTGCGGGTGCGGCTGGAGGGAGAGGCCGGCGCCGGGCCGGGATATCTGGGTGCTTCCGAGCCGCGGGGGGTCTTCGAGGTCACCGGGGAGGACCAGGAGGCCGCGGAGAGCGGGGCCACGGGGGACACGCTGGACGGCGCGGGGGACGGCGGCGGTGGGGACGCGGAGACGTCCGGCGCAGGGGAGGGCTCCGGCGACTCCTCGGGCGCCGGAGATCAGCGTCTCGCCATGACGGTCGTCGCGGCGGGTGGCATCGGCACCGGGAGCCTGCTGGTGCTCGTGCTCCTGGTGTGGACACTCGTGGCGCGCAGGCGGGCGCCCGTCGACGCGGAGCCGGAACGGCTGAGGCCCGCTGCGGCTCCCCGGGGGCGGCATGGAGCGTCCCGGGGGCGGTAGGACGATCGGCCGCACTGGGGCTGGGCATCGGTGGGGACGATGGGTGGGCGACGGGTCCCGGCCGAGCCGGCAGCGGGCGTGGCAGGTACTGGCCCATGCCCGGTTGTTCTTCGAGGTCGTTGTCGCGGCTGATGCGGCTGATGCGGCTGATGCGGCTGATGCGGCTGATGCGGCTGATGCGGCTGGCGAGCGCCGCCGGAGGGAAGGCCGGACAGACACGGATGCGCCGAGGGCGTCAGTGGGCACCGGTGAGCAGGATCAGAGCCGGCTCAGTGCCCAGAACCCCACCGCGAAGCAGGCCAGTGCGATCAGCAGGACCGGTACGACCACCTTGACGGGCGGGCCCGGACGGCGCCGGGGAAGTGCCCTCGACCGACGTGGAACCTGCGGTGGACGAGCGGTGTATGAACCAGTAGAGGCGTACACGTGCTGCTGCGCCGCGGCGGTCGGGGCCTGAGAGAGGCCCAGCGACGGGTGAGGCTGGGGGGAGGGCACATGCGCGGGTTCGGGGTGTTGCGCTGGAGCGGCTTGGACGGGCGCCGCGGCGGGGGGAGCGGCCTGCTGCTCGGGCTGGTGTTGTGGGTTGCCCAGGCCGGGGGCGTGCTGCTGTTCCGCCTGTCGCGAGGGTGTGTGGGCGGCGAGTACCTGGGGCGGCGGCAGATGGAAACTGCCGGTGTCCGACATCGTGGACGGCTGCGGCGGTACGGGAGCGCGTTCGGGCCGAGGTGGTGCGGCGGCGGGGGGCGACTCGGGCGATATGTGACCGGTGTGCGTCGAAGACGCCGAAGGTGGCGAGGACAGGGTGCCGGAATCCTGGGACCACTGCCCGGCACCGGTGCCGGTGCCGGTGGAGCCGGTCTGGGGCGGGGCGTTGGTGGGCATGGGGGGCGGCGATATGGAGCCCGTGTACGGCGGCTGAGGCACGGCGTCTGTGTGCGGTGCCGGGAGTGCGGTGCCCGCCCCGGGCTGGGGCGGCAGGTTCTGGGGCGGCGGGCTGTAGGCGGGCGGATGGTGAGGCGGCGGTGGTGTCGCGTCCGCGCCGGAGGGCGAGGGAGGTGAGGGCGGCGACGCAGTGGACGGGGACGAGGCGGGAGCCGAAGACACGGCGGGAGCCGAAGACACAGCGGGAGCCGGAGCCGATGAAGGGGCGTGCCGGCCGGGGAAGTTGGAAGGAGCGTCCGCCGTCGGTCCGGAGGCCGGGGAGGACGTGCCGCCGGGACTCGTGCCCGTGCCCGTCTTGTCCAGCCCCGATGCCCTCTGCAGGGGGCCTTCGAGGGCGAATCCCTTGGGAAGTGGGCCGAGTTGGTCGAAGACCTCCACCAACTCGTCGTCGGGCCCCGGATCGGGCAGGAGCTCGACGGCCGCGGCGAGGGCCTTGCGAGCGCCTGTGGCGGTGCGGAAGCGGGCGCTGGGGTCCGGCTGGAGCAGCGTGGAGATGACCTGCCACAGCGGTTCGGGAATGCCTCGCGGGGCGTTCGGTGTGCCGTGGGCGGCGAAGTGCTCGATGAGGGCCTTGGCGTCGGGTTTCGCGCCCTCCAGGAGGTACAGGGCGACGAGACCCACCGCGAAGAGGTCGGCCGGGAAATCCGGGTCTGCGCCCAGCATCTGCTCGGGGGCGAAGTAACCCGGCGTTCCCACCACGTAGTTGGTCTCGGTCAGGCGGGGCTCGCCCAGGCGCATGGCGATGCCGAAGTCGGACAGGCGCAGGCGGGGCCGAGCCGTGCCGGTGGCCTCCAGCAGCACGTTGGCGGGCTTGATGTCACGGTGGATGACGCCCTCGGCGTGTACGGCGGCGAGACCGGACAGCAGTTGGTCGAGCAGGCCGCAGACATAGGAGGGCGGAAGGGGACCGTAGTCGTTGACAAGGTTGACCAGGGAGCCTCCGGCCACCAGGTCCATGGTGAACAGGACCTTGTCGTCGTCGGCCGCCCAGCTGGCGGGCGCGAGCACATGAGGATGGTCGATCCGTACGGCCTGCTCGCGGACGAAGCGCAGCAGGGCGTGCGCGTCACGCTGTTGCAGGACCTTGGCGGCCACATAGCGGCGGCGGCGGTGGTCCCAGGTGCGCCAGACCGCGCCGACTCCCCCGCGCCCGATCGGGTCGACCAGTTCGTACCGGCCGGCGAAGACCTCACCCATGGCTGTGCGTCGTTCCCCCTTCGGCTCCCCCCCTTTGGCTGCCCGTCGGCGGAGGACACGGCGCTCGCGCCGCCCTCCGCGGAGCCGGCACGCACGTGCCCGGCTCCCCTCGGAGCTTGTTCCCCGCCTCTGCCCCCTACCGCTCTGCTCCGCTGTACTTGCCGACTCTTCTGGAGCCTACGTCCACGTCTCCGTGGCTCACGAGGGGCCTACAGACCCCTCGTCCCCCGCTTCGGCTTCGGCCCGGTCGCCGAACCCCCTTTCGGGGACCGGGCCTTGGGCTCAGTTCTGGTGGGACTGGTAGTGCGCCACCGCGTCCGAGGTGCGGCCCGCGCCGTACACCCGGAGGAACTCTGCCAGTTCCGGGTGGGTCGGGGCGAGGGTGTCCGCCGCCTCGATGATGTCGCCCGCGGCCGCCACCGAGCGAAGCAGCGACTGGATCTCGCGGACGACCCGCTTGACCGTGGGCGCCCCCGAACTCGTCGTCGACTGCGTGGTGTTGCTGAGCACCGATCCCCCCTGTGACTTCTTGATCTCGTCCATGCGCTCGGTCGCCTCGGCAGCGCTCACGCTGCCGTCCGCGACCTGCCCCGCCAGGTCCTGCAGCAACTGCACCCGCTGGACCACTGCCGGGTTGCCGATCTTGGCACGCTGACCGCTCATCAGCTGCGACAGCATCGGTGCCGACAGACCCAGCACCCCCGCGAGACGGGCCTGGTTGAGACCCAGGTCCTCGATGAGCCTACGGAAGAGCGCCCCCAACGGCTCTCCGTACCAGTTCCGCTGCAGCTCCCGGGCTCTTGCGGTCGCTTCCTGCTGTGCGGCGTCCATTGCGTCTCCCCATCGCTTCCCCAAATACCGTGGTTCGCTGTAGCGAACCACGACGAGCATCTTACGGAGAGTGGTCGTTCACGGGGACCCCCAATCTTTTTGCGAGATCCCGGGGGTGACCCGGTACTCTGGTCTGCGAAGCCCCCCGGTGGTCGGTTCTTCCGGGTGGGTGCTTCCCTTTCGGGGCCTTAGCTCAGTTGGTAGAGCGCTGTCTTTGCATGGCAGATGTCAGGGGTTCGACTCCCCTAGGCTCCACAGCGGATCGGCCGGGTCGGATGTCGTAGGACATCCGACCCGGCCTTTTTTCTGCCTCCATCGCCGAGGTCGTCGGTGACGCTTCAGATGAACCTCGTCGCGATCGCTATCTGTGCACTTCGTGCAGGGAGGCCCGCTGTAACGGGGCGACGGCCGGTGGCGCGTGTCGACGTGCGCATATGCGAAACCAGTGGCCTGGATCACGCCCGCGCTCGGCGGGATGTGTACGTCACCCTTCGCAATCGGACCAATACATTCCGGGCGGTGGGGTTGCAGTGCGCCTGGAGGCTGGGACGTTTCACGTGAAACAGCCCTGTGGGGCAGAAGACCTCCAAGTCTTCTGCCCCACAGGGCTGTTGAAAGGTGTCCTGTCGGACGCGCTCTCGGGCAAGGCCGAGCCGAGAGGGGACGCGGCCTGGGACGTCGGCGGCCTCGGAAAAGTGACCTCGGCTGCCGGTTCTCAGCGGCGGTTGTCGCGGTCGGCGGCCTCGTCCTCGGCCTGCTTGGCCTGGACCTCGGGGTCGAGGGCGGACTGGCCACTGCCGTCGACGGAGGACAGATGACCGGGGTCGGAGACCTCGGTCGCGGCGGGGGGCTCGACCAGCCAGTCGGGGTTGGCCTGCTTGTCCCACCACTTCCAGGCGGCGAAGGCGCCGCCGGCCACGACGCCCAGGACGGCCAGGCCCTTGAAGGCTCGGCCGGCCCTCGCGCGACGCTGCTGCCTGCGGACCAGCTTCTGGATCTGCTGGGGCGAGACCTGCCCGCGCAGTGCGGCCAGCGCCGCGACGCTGCGGGCGGTGGCCTCCTCGCGGACGGGGCCGGCGGCGGCCACGGCCTGCTCGATGCGTGGACGGGAGTAGTCGGCGGCCTGGCGGGCCGCCTTACGGGTGCGGACGGCGGCTTCGTGGGCCGCGTGGTCCACCTTCGGCGGTACATGTGTGCGGGCCTGTTCCAAGCGCGGGACGACATGGGCGCCGTACTGGACGCGTGCCTGTTCCGCGGCCTGCGACACCTTCGGCGCGAGTCGTACGCGTGCCTCTTGCGCGTAGTGCGAGGCCTTGTCCTTGGCCGTGTCGGCGTAGGGCGCCACCACTTCCGCGGCGTGCAGCACGCTGTCCTTTGCCGAGCCGGTCGCGGCGCGCATGCTGTCAATGCGGGTCACGGGATCCTCCTCCTCGGTGGCGTACGTAATTCGACTTTCCACCCTTTTGGGGATCATGCCTCCCGGAGCGCTCCGAGGCATGTGCGGGCGGGCATCCGGGTCATGGGCGCCGACTCCGGCTGATCATCGAGCAGGAGCCGCTCATGAATCCGGTCACGTGCAATAGGGGATGAATGCGGGGCAACGGGAACTTGTCCACGACAGTGCCGACAATGCCACGGATCGCCGCGAAGCGCGCCGGTACCGGGGGTACTCGACCGGTTTTCCGTGCGCCCGCAGTACCGAGAGCGTGGGCGTCGGGGGACGGACGGCGTCGGCCGTGCGAGGATCGGGGGAGTCACAGAGGACAACGGAAGGCAGATCGTGGCAGAGCAGCTGTACGCCACCCTGAAGACCAACCATGGCGACATCGAGGTGCGGCTGCTGCCGAACCACGCGCCCAAGACGGTCCGTAACTTCGTCGAGCTCGCCCAGGGCGAGCGTGAGTGGACCAACCCGGCCACCGGCCAGAAGTCCACGGACAAGCTCTACGACGGCACGGTCTTCCACCGGGTGATCAGTGGATTCATGATCCAGGGCGGTGACCCGCTGGGTAACGGCACCGGTGGTCCCGGCTACCAGTTCGCGGACGAGTTCCACCCGGACCTCGCCTTCGACAAGCCCTACCTGCTGGCCATGGCCAACGCGGGCCCGGGCACCAACGGGTCACAGTTCTTCATTACCGTCTCCCCGACGGCGTGGCTGACCCGCAAGCACACCATCTTCGGTGAGGTCGTCGACGCGTCCAGCCAGAAGATCGTGGACGCCATCGCCGGGGCCCAGACCAACCCGCGCACCGACCGCCCGGTCAACGACGTGGTCATCGAGTCCGTCGTCGTCGAGACCCGCCAGGGCTGAGCCCTCCTGGGTTCACCGCGAGGGCCGAGCACGCCGGGTCCACCGTGAGGCCGGACCCGAAAGGTTCACAAGGTCCCGAAGGGAACCAATCGCCCCGCTCATCCGTAAGGATGGGCGGGGCGATGTGTTGCACACACGACATGGAGGGGATCCATGGACCAGGCGCCGAGCAGCCCGCAGGACGCGCGGAGCCTGCCCACCTGCTACCGGCACCCGGACCGCGAGACGGGTATCCGCTGCACCCGCTGCGAGCGCCCCATCTGCCCCGAGTGCATGGTGAGCGCCTCCGTCGGCTTCCAGTGCCCCGAATGCGTCCGCGGCGGCTCCGGCACGGGCCACGCGCCCTCCGCCTCCGCTCCACGCACCCTCGCGGGCGGCACGGTCGCCACCGACCCCCGGCTCCTCACCAAGATCCTGGTCGGCGTGAATCTCGTGCTCTTCCTGGTGAAGATGGCGGCGGGCGACACCTTCACCGACCGGTTCTACCTCATCGGGAGGGACTGGGTCCCGGAACTGGGCTCCTCGCTCCAGGGCGTCGCGGAAGGCCAGTGGTACCGGCTGGTGACGTCGATGTTCCTGCACGGAAGCGTCACGCACATCCTGTTCAACATGCTCAGCCTGTGGTGGATCGGTGGTCCTCTGGAGGCGGCCCTCGGCCGAGCCCGCTATCTGGCGCTCTACTTCGCCTCCGGCCTCGCCGGCAGCGCCCTCACCTACCTGCTTGCCGCGCCGACCGAACGGTCCCTCGGTGCTTCCGGCGCCATTTTCGGTCTCTTCGGTGCCACCGGCGTCCTCATGCGCCACCTCAAGTACGACATGCGCCCGTTGATCATCCTGCTGGTGATCAACCTGATCTTCACCTTCAGCCCGATGTTCAACATCGCCTGGGAAGCCCACGTCGGCGGCCTCGTCGGCGGTGTGCTGATCGGCTACGCGATGGTGCACGCACCGCGCGAGCGGCGGGCGCTGATCCAGTACGGCGCATGCGCTCTGGTACTGGCCGCCGTGGTCGCCATGACGGTGATCAGGACCGCGCAGCTGACCTGAGGTGATGTCGGACCGTCACCGGTTCGGCGCTCGGTCGGCACCGTTACAGCACTGTTGTCCACAGACCGTGGCGGATCTTGTGCATAGGGTGCGGGAACAGGTGTGCCCCCTGTCGCTCACCTGTGTTTTCGCAGGTCAGGCAGGGGGCGAACATGTTTGCGTGTGCCGGTAGGTCAGTCATACCGGCGTCAACGCCCAGTGAGTTATCCACAGATCGTCGTTCTTTTTCCCCACTGTGGAAAACACCTGTGGATAACTCCGTGGACAGCTCTGGGGAGGGCTACCTCCACTGAGCCGAGACCACTACTTCCACTGGGTCGAGACGCCGAATCCGGCGGCGATGAAGCCGAAGCCGACGACGATGTTCCAGTTACCGAGCGAGTCGATCGGCAACGAACCGTCGGTCACATAGAAGACGACGATCCATGCCAGCCCGATGAGGAACATGGCCAGCATGACCGGAGCCACCCAGCCGCGGCTGTTCAGCTTGATGTTCGTGGCCTGCTTGGACGGCGGCGGCGTGTAGTCGGCCTTCTTGCGGATACGTGACTTCGGCACGAGGGTCTCTCCTGTCGATGCGCTGCGTGGCCGCGCAGGGAAGTGTGGCGGGCTCCGGGGCAGCGTACAAGGGGACACTGAATGCTCCCCCGGGCGTCCGTTAGCGTAGTGCTTCCGTGGCGCCTAAGGAGATAAGGGTACGTTGAGCAATTCAGCCGACTCCCCCGAGGCCGGTTCCGGCACCTCCCCGGAAGCCGGGTCCGGCGACTCCTCCGGGACGGGCTCCGACCCCACCGCCCGAAACGGCGACACCTCCTCCCGAGGCGGTGTCCGCCCCATGCGGGTGCTCACCGTCGGGGTCTTCGCCCTCGCCGGGCTGATCTTCTTCACCAGCTTCGACACGGCCAAGGGCACCAACATCCGTACGGACGCCTCGCTGCTGAAGCTCTCCGACCTGATCCAGGAACGCAGCCACAAGAACGGGCAGCTCGACGAGTCCAACGCGGTGCTCCGGGACGACGTCGAGGCCCTCGCCGAGCGGGACGACGGCAGCACCGACGCCGAGGACGCCCGGCTCAAGGCACTGGAGAAGAACGCCGGCACCCAGAAGCTCAAGGGCGAGGCACTCACGGTCACCCTCGACGACGCCCCGCCGGACGCCACCGCCAAGCTCCCCGGCTACCCCGAGCCCCAGCCCGACTACCTGGTCATCCACCAGCAGGACCTGCAGGCCGTGGTGAACGCCCTGTGGCTGGGCGGCGCCGAGGGCATCAAGGTCATGGACCAGCGGCTGATCTCCACCAGTGCCGTCCGCTGTGTCGGCAACACCCTGATCCTCCAGGGCCGCGTCTACTCACCCCCGTACAAGATCCAGGCGGTCGGTGACCCGGAGAAGCTGCAGAAGGCACTCGCCGAGAGCGAGGCGATCCAGAACTACATGGTGTACGTCAACGTCTACGGCCTGGGCTGGAAAGTCACCGAGGACGGGCCGGTGACTCTTCCCGGCTACTCGGGCACAGTGGATCTGAAGTACGCGAAGCCCGTGGAGTAACGGCAGCCGGGGGACCCGTGTCGGTGCGCGTGATCGTGAGGACCGTCAGCGAACTCTGCATCACCGTCGGGACCCTGATCGTGCTCTTCGTCGTCTACGTGCTGTTCTGGACCGGGGTGAAGGCCGACACCGAGATGGACCACCAGGTCGACCTGCTTCAGGACCAGTGGGCGAAGCAGCCGGTGAGACCGACGTCAGGTCCGGGCGCCTCGGCCGCTCCGGAGCCGCCCGCCCCGTACGAGGACGGCAAGCCCTTCGCCCTCATGTACATCCCTCGTCTTGGTTCCACGTGGAACAAGCCCGTCCTCGAGGGCACGAAGACGGACACTCTCCAGAAAGGGCTCGGGCACTACGCGAACACCGCGCAGCTGGGACAGAAGGGGAACTTCGCGGTCGCCGGCCACCGCCGTACGTACGGCGACCCCTTCAAAGATTTTCCCAAGCTGCGCCGCGGCGACGCGGTCGTCCTGAGCGACGGGGCGGACTGGTTCACGTACGTCATCGACAAGGGCCCCTATCGGACATTGCCCACGGACGTCCAGGTCATCGACCCCGTGCCGACGAAGTCGGGGTTCACGCGCGCGGGGCGCTATCTGACGTTGACGACGTGCGACCCGGAGTGGGGACACAGCCATCGGCTCATCGTCTGGGGCCATCTGGAATCCACGCAGCCTGTGGAGTCAGGGAAACCGGAGGCACTGCGCCGTTAGTCTGGTGACGGTACGGCGTGAGTCCGGTGCGGTGGTGTGAAGGAAGGGACGGCATGTACGACTGGATCTGGCGACATCTGCCGGGTAACGCGTGGCTGAAGGCGCTGATGTCCATCGTGCTGACCCTGGCCGTCGTCTACGTCCTCTTCCAATACGTCTTTCCCTGGGCGGAGCCCCTGCTCCCCTTCAACGATGTGACGGTGAACGACCAGTGAGTGCCGCCCGACCCGCCCGGGTCCTCGTCGTCGACAACTACGACAGCTTCGTCTTCAACCTGGTCCAGTACCTGTACCAGCTGGGCGCCGAGTGCGAGGTGCTGCGCAACGACGAGGTGGCGACCACGCACGCCCAGGACGGCTTCGACGGTGTGCTCCTGTCCCCCGGGCCGGGTACCCCCGAGGAGGCCGGCGTCTGCGTCGACATGGTCCGCCACTGCGCCGCGACCGGTGTCCCCGTCTTCGGCGTCTGCCTCGGCATGCAGTCCATGCAGGTGGCGTACGGCGGTGTCGTCGACCGCGCGCCCGAACTGCTGCACGGCAAGACGTCACTGGTGGAGCACGAGGGCAAGGGCGTCTTCGCGGGCCTGCCCACCCCCTTCACCGCGACCCGCTACCACTCCCTGGCCGCCGAGCCGACCACCGTGCCGGCCGAGCTGGAGGTCACGGCGCGCACCCACGACGGGATCATCATGGGCCTGAGGCATCGTGAACTGCCCGTCGAGGGTGTGCAGTTCCACCCCGAGTCGGTGCTCACCGAGCACGGCCACCGCATGCTGGCCAACTGGCTGGCGGAGTGCGGCGACCAAGGGGCCGTGGCGAGGTCGACGGGGCTCGCCCCCGTGGTGGGCAGGGCCACGGCGTGACGGCACTGCGCCCCGAGCGCGAGAGTGCCCCCTACGGCGGCGAGGCCGCGTACGGGGGCGCCGAGTCGTTCGAGGCGGAGGCCTTCCAGCCGGGCGCGCCCTTCGGTGACCCGGCCGAGCCCCAGCAGTGGGCCGCCCAGCAGGCCCCGCAGTACGCCCAGGGCGACTGGTATGCGCAGCAGCAGCCGTACGCGGAGCCGTCGTTCGAGCCGTACGAGGCCTACGAGCCACGTCCCCAGGCCCCGTACGGAGGTCTGTACGAGGCCTATGAAGTGGCGGGCGTCCATGAGGGCACCTCGATGGACACCGCCCAGGAGCACCCTCCGATCGACGAGGAGACCGTGGCGCTCCGGGTCGAGGAGGCGCGGCGTATAGCCGCCGCGGTCGAGCCGATACCCGCGCCCCCGGCTCCCGGAGGCCGTGCGGCCCGCCGTAAGGCCGCGAGACGGCACGGGAGACACGGGGGCTCCCCGGGAGCCCACGCGGGCTCCGGAGCCGCTCAGGGGCCCGAGGAGGCCTTAGAGGAGGACGGGCGGACATCGCCTCGCTCCCGGATCGAGGCGCGACGGGCGGCGCGGGCGCGGAAGCCCAGCGCGGGAGTGATCGCCAGCCGGGTCATCGGCGAGGTGTTCATCACGACCGGTGTGGTGATGCTGCTGTTCGTCACCTACCAGCTCTGGTGGTCGAACATCCGGGCGCACCAGCAGGCGGGCCGGGAGGCGACGAGCCTTCAGGAGGAGTGGAAGAGCGGCAAGCGCGCGCCGGGCGCGTTCGAGCCCGGGCAGGGCTTCGCGATCCTCCACATTCCGAAGCTGGACGTCGTCGTGCCGATCGCCGAGGGCATCAACAAGTCGAAAGTCCTGGACCGCGGGATGGTCGGGCACTACGACGAGAACAGCATCAAGACGGCGATGCCTGGGGACAAGACGGGCAACTTCGGCGTCGCGGGCCACCGCAACACCCATGGTGAACCCTTCCGTTACATCAACCGGCTCAAGCCGGGCGACCCGATCGTCGTGGAGACGCAGGACACGTACTACGTCTACGACATGGCCTCGATCCTGCCGGTGACACCGCCGTCGAACGTCAGCGTGCTCGAGCCCGTGCCCCCGGGATCGGGTTTCACCCAACCGGGTCGCTACATCACGCTGACCACGTGCACGCCGGAGTTCACGAGCAAGTACCGCATGATCGTGTGGGGCAAGATGGTGGAGGAACGGCCGCGCAGCGAGGGGAAGCCCGACGCGCTCGTCCAGTAGGGGCTCGACCAAGGGCGGAAGAACTGTGGCAGTGACCACCGACGGCACCGAAGAGAAGACGGACGCGCCCGAGACCGCGCCGCGGCGCCGCGGCATGAGCCGGATCGCCATGGCGGTCAGTGTCTTCGGTGAACTCCTCATCACGGCGGGCCTGGTGCTCGGTCTCTTCGTCGTCTACTCGCTGTGGTGGACGAACGTGCTCGCCGACCGCGAGGCGGACAAGGAAGCGAACAAGGTCCGCGACACCTGGGCGTCGGACGACAGCCCGGGCGCCCTGGACACCAAGGACGGCATCGGCTTCCTGCACGTCCCCGCCATGAAGAGCGGCGAGGTCCTGGTGAAGAAGGGCACCTCGCCCAAGATCCTCAACGGTGGCGTCGCCGGCTACTACACCAACCCGGTCAAGGCGACCCTCCCCGCCTCCGACAAGGACGGCAACTTCACCCTGGCCGCCCACCGCGACGGCCACGGCGCGAAGTTCCACAACATCGACAAGCTCGAGAAGGGCGACTCGATCGTCTTCGAGACCCGTGACAACTGGTACGTCTACAAGGTCTACGACACCCTCGCCGAGACCTCGAAGTACAACGTCAAGGTCCTCTCGAACATCCCCAAGGAGTCCGGCAAGAAGAAGGCCGGCAAATACATCACCCTCACCACCTGCACGCCCGTCTACACGTCCCGGTACCGGTACATCGTGTGGGGCGAGCTGGAGCGCGTGGAGCGGGTGAACGCGGAGCGCACGCTGCCGAAGGAGCTGCGCTAGTTGTGCGGGGGATTGCTCGCTCGTAGGGATGTTTCACGTGAAACACCCGGTTTCACGTGAAACATCGGGATGACGAAGGAGCCCCGGCCCCCTCCCTGAGGAGGGGGCCGGGGCTCCTTCGTCATACGGGGACGAGGTGGTGGATCCCTCCTCGTCGCGGGGTGTTGGTGGCGCTATCCGAAGAAGCCGCCGCCGTCACCGCCGCCGTTGTTGTTATTGCCGTTGTTGCCGAAGCCGACCGAGGCGAGGGTGATCGTCGTCTGGGCCGGGTCGGCGTCGTTGCCGCCGTCCGGGTCCTGGTCGGTGACGAGCGCGGTGTCGCTCTGGTCGCTGCCGTTGGCGAACTGGATGTTGGTGAAGCCGGAGGCCTGCAGGATCTGCTTGGCCTCGCCCACGGTCCGTCCGACGACGTTCGGGACCTTGGCCTTCTGCTCCTCCTTCTCGGCGGCCTTGCCGATCTGGATGGTGACCGTGTCGCCCTTGTTGAGCTCGGAGCCCGCCGCGGGGTTGGTCGCGATGACCTTGCCGACGAGGCTGTTGTCGTCGGTCTCGACCTCGGTGCAGGTGCCGACGAGGTTGTTGGCCTCCATCTGAGCCTTGGCGGCGTCACAGCTCTGCCGGGAGACGTCCGGGACGGTTTCCTTGTCCGGCGCCTTGGCGACCGTCAGCGTGATCGTGGAGCCCTTTTCAATCTTGCCGCTCGCCGGGTCCTGGTCGATCACGATGCCAGCCGTGCGGTCGGACTCCTCGGTCTTCCTCTCGACCTCGAAGCCCTTGTCCTTGAGCTCAGCCTCGGCCTCGTCGAACTTGATGCCCTGGACATCGGGAACCGTGACCTTCGGCGCACCCGTCGAGATCACCAGGGCGATGGTGTCGCCCTTCTTGACTTCGGTGTCGGCCTCCGGGGTCTGCTCGCAGACGTTTCCGGTCTTCTGGTCCTCGCACTCGGCCTTGCTGGTCGTCACCTTGAGGTCGACGTTCCCGGCCGCCTGTCTGGCCTCGGCCTCGCTCTGGCCCACGAAGTTCGGCGCCTTGAGGGTGTCGTTGCCGGTGCCGTTGCCCGCGAACATCCATCGGCCGATGAGGACCGCGCCGACCAGCACCAGTACACCCGCGACGACCAACAGGATCGTCGAGGTGTTGTTCTTCTTCTGCTGGCGGCGGCGGCCCTGGCGGTCGTCATAGCCGTAGCCGTCGTCCGGGCCGACCGGTGGCAGCATCGTCGTGGCACCGGCATCGGCGCGCAGGGCGGTGGTCGGCTGGTCGTCGGGGTAGCCGCCGTAGCCGACCGAGCCCATGGCCGCCGTGGCCGCGACGGGCTGGCCGTCGAGGCAGGCCTCGATGTCGGCGCGCATCTCGTCGGCGGACTGGTAACGGTAGTCCGGGTCCTTGACCAGCGCACGCAGGACGATGGCGTCCATCTCCGGCGTGATCTCCGGGTCGAAGACGCTCGGGGGCTGCGGCTCCTCCCGCACGTGCTGGTAGGCGACCGCCACGGGGGAGTCACCGACGAACGGCGGGCGCACGGTCAGCAGCTCGTAGAGCAGACAGCCCGTCGAGTACAGGTCGGAACGGGCGTCCACCTGCTCACCCTTGGCCTGCTCCGGAGAGAGGTACTGGGCGGTGCCGATGACCGCGGACGTCTGCGTCATGGTCATACCGGAGTCGCCCATGGCGCGGGCGATGCCGAAGTCCATGACCTTGACCTGGCCGTTGCGCGTCAGCATGACGTTGGCCGGCTTGATGTCGCGGTGGACGATCTGGTTGCGGTGGGCGTACTCCAGTCCCTGGAGGATGCCGATGGTCATCTCCATGGCCCGCTCCGGCAGCAGCTTGCGGCCGCTGTGGAGAAGCTCACGGAGGGTGGAACCCTCGACGTACTCCATGACGATGTACGGGATCGAGACCCCGTCGATGTAGTCCTCGCCCGTGTCGTAGACCGCCACGATCGCGGGGTGGTTGAGTGAGGCGGCCGACTGGGCCTCCCGGCGGAACCTGGCCTGGAAGGTGGGGTCGCGCGCGAGGTCCGCTCGCAGCGTCTTGACCGCCACGGTGCGGCCGAGGCGGGTGTCCATCGCGAGGTAGACCTCCGCCATGCCACCACGGCCGAGCACCTGGCCCAGCTCGTACCGGCCGCCGAGGCGACGCGGCTCTTCCATAGCTTCCTACCAGCCCTCTCCGTCGGTCCCGACCGCACCCATGTGTGGTCCGGCGGCTGTGCTCCGGGCATACGGTACCCGGCTCGCCTTCTGTGACCTGGCCAACCGCGTCACCCGATACAGGACCGGTATCGCAACGTGCACCGATGTGAAGGCGACGTGAGCGGGGTCACTTCTTGCTGTTGATCACTGCCTCCATCACGTTCTTCGCGATCGGGCCGGCGAGACCGCCACCGGAGATGTCACCGCGGTTGGCCGCACCGTCCTCCACGACCACGGCCACGGCGACCGGCGAGCTGCCGTCGCTGAGCTTGGCGTACGAGATGAACCAGGCGTACGGCTTCTCCTTGTTGTTCACGCCGTGCTGCGCGGTACCGGTCTTGCCGCCGACGGTGACGTTGTCGATCTTCGCCTTGCCACCCGTGCCCTGCGGGTCGCTGACGACGGTCTCCATCATGTCCTGCAGCTTCTGGGCGGTCTCCGGCGAGACCGCCTGGGACAGCGTCTCGGGGTCGTGCGTCTCGATGACGTCGAGGTTGGAGGCGCGCAGCTGGTCGACCATGTACGGCTTCATCAGCTCGCCGTCGTTGGCGACGGCCGAGGCGACCATGGCCATCTGCAGCGGCGTGGCGCGGTTGGAGGCCTGGCCGATGCCGTCCATGGCGTTCTGCGGCTCGTTGTCCTCGGGGTAGACGCTCTCGGCGGCGCGTACGGGGACGTCCAGCTTGTCCTCGTTGAAGCCGAACTTCGCGGCCTGCTCACGCATCTTCTCGTTGCCGACGTTGTCCGACATCTTCGCGAAGACGGTGTTGCAGGAGACCATCAGCGCGTAGCGCAGGGTGGCGTTCTTGCACACGCCGTGCTCGTTGGTGAGGTCGGTTTTCGTGCCGGGCAGCTGGTACGGGTCGGGCGTGGCCGTCTTGTCGTCGATGCCCGAGACGATGTCGTTCTCCAGCGCCGCGGCGGCCGTGACCACCTTGAACGTGGAGCCCGGCGGGTAGGTCTCGCGCAGCGCGCGGTTCAGCATCGGCTTGTCGGAGTCCTTCTCCAGTTTGCCGAAGGTCTCGCTGTCCTTGTTGCTGATCCCGGCGAAGGTCGACGGGTCGTACGACGGCGTGGAGGCCAGGGCGAGGATCGCGCCGGTCTTGGGATCGAGCGCGGCGACGGCGCCCTTCTTGTCGCCGAGGCCCTCGAAGGCCGCCTTCTGCGCGGCGGCGTTGAGGGTGGTGACGACGCTGCCGCCCTCCTTCTTCTTGCCGGTGATCATGTCCAGCGTGTTCCGGAAGAAGAGCCGGTCGTCGTTGCCGGTGAGGATGCCGTCCTCGAGGTTCTCCAGCTGGGTCGCGCCGACGATCTGGGAGGAGTAGCCGGTGACCGGCGCCCACATCTCGCCGTTCTTCCAGGTGCGCTTGTACTTGTAGTCGGCGCCTTCGGACGCGACGGACCCGGTGATGGCTTTGCCGTCGACGATGATGTCCCCGCGAGGCGTGGCGTAACGCTCGATGGAGACGCGCCGGTTCTCCTTGTCGGTGGCAAGGGAATCCGCTTTGACGTACTGGAGCCAGTTGTTGCGGACGAGCAGGGCGAGGACCAGGAGCCCGCAGAAGATCGCGATGCGGCGCAGAGGCTTGTTCATGACGGGCGGACCACCTGGGTCATCTCGGCGTCGGGGTTGGGTGCGGGGGCGGGGGCGGGCCTGCGCGCGGTGTCGCTGATTCTGATCAGGACGCCGATGAGTGCCCAGTTGGCGATGACCGAGGAACCGCCGTATGCCAGGAACGGCATCGTCATACCGGTCAGGGGAATGAGGCCCATCACACCGCCGGCGACGACGAAGACCTGGAGGGCGAACGCGCCGGACAGGCCGACTGCGAGCAGCTTGCCGAACGGGTCGCGGGCGGCGAGGGCCGTTCGGATGCCGCGCTCCACGATCAGGCCGTAGATCAGCAGGATCGCCATCACCCCGGTCAGACCCAGCTCCTCACCGAAGGTGGCGAGGATGAAGTCGGAGTTCGCGGCGAAGCGGATGAGCTCCGAGTGGCCCTGGCCCCAGCCGGTGCCGAGGGTGCCGCCGGAGCCGAACGCCCACAGGGCCTGCATGGCCTGCTCGGAGTGGACGATGCCGTCGGTGGTCCCCGCGCGGCTGAGCTTGTACTCGCGGTACGGGTCGAGCCAGGCCTGCACACGGGTCTGGACGTGCGGTTCGAAGCTGGCCACGCCGACGGCGCCGGCCGCGGACATCAGCAGACCGAAGACGATCCAGCTCGTCCGCTCGGTCGCGACGTACAGCATGATCACGAACATGCCGAAGAACAGCAGCGAGGTACCGAGGTCGGTCTCGAAGACCAGGATGAGGATCGACATCGCCCAGACGACGATGATGGGACCGAGGTCGCGGCCGCGCGGGAGGTAGAGGCCCATGAATCGGCGGCTGGCCAGCGCGAGCGCGTCGCGCTTCACCATCAGGTAGCCGGCGAAGAAGATCGCCAGCACGATCTTGGCGAACTCGCCGGGCTGGATGGTGAAGCTGCCGACCTGGATCCAGATCTTGGCGCCGTAGGTGAGCTCGGCGCCGAGGCCCGGGACCAGGGGGAGCAACAGTAGGACCAGCGCACCGGCCATGGAGATGTAGGTGTAGCGCTGGAGGGTGCGGTGGTCCTTGAGGAAGATCAGCACGGCGATGAGGAGAGCGATGCCCATCGCCGTGTAGATCAGCTGGTTCGTCGCCTTTCCACCGGCCACGCCGAGGCCTTGCAGGAGCTCCGACTGGTCCAGCCGCCAGATGGCCACCAGCCCCAGGCCGTTCAACAGCGTGGCCAGCGGCAGCAGCAGCGGGTCCGCGTACGGCGCGAACTTGCGTACGACGAGGTGGCCGATGCCGGCCAGCACGCCGAGGCCGACGCCGTACGCGGCCAGGCCGGTCGGGACCTCGTCGTTCAGGGCGAGACCCACGTTGACGTAGGCGAACACCGGGATGACGACCGCGAACGCCAGCAGGGCCAGCTCGGTGTTGCGTCGGCTCGGGGTGCCGATCGCGCCGATCGTGGACGTGTGCTGCGTCGATGGGTTGGTAGTACTGCTCATCGTGTGAGTGGGCCCCTCGCGGCTTGCCTACTGCTCACCGCACCGTGAGACCAGTTCCTGCTCCTCCTCCGAGAGGCTGGGGCCGGTCGACGGTGTGGGTGCGGTCTGGGTCGGGGTCGGGGACGTCGAGGGCTTCGACGTCGGGGACGGTGTGGCCTTGGACGTGAGGGAGGTCTTCGTGGTTCCCGTGACTCCGCCGGCCTCGCCCTCGCCGGTCTTGGCGTTGTTGTCCGCCGCCTCGCGGCGCTCGGCGTTCTTCTTGCACGCCGACGCCTGGGTGGACAGCTCCGTGATCTTCTTCTCGGCGTCGCTCAGACCGCCCTCGGCGATCGTGGCCTCGACCAGTTTCTGCTGGTAGGGCGGCAGGTACTTGAGTTCGATCTCGGGGTGGTCCTTCTCGACCTTCGAGAGCGAGATCCAGGCCAGGTCCTGACTGATGCCGCGGTACAGGGCCACATGATCGTCGTTGGAGCCGACGTAGTACTGCGTCTGCGTCCAGCGGTAACCGCTGTACAGGCCCCCGCCGACCACGGCGAGGGCGAGGATGCCGAAGAAGGATCTCTTCAACCACCTGCGCTTCTTGCGCGGCTTGACGAAGTCGTCGTCGGAGTAGTCGCCGAAGCTGCCCGCCGCCGGCACGTACCCGGTGGTGTCGCCGGAGCCGGGCGGGCCGAACTCGCCGCCGCCCTGGCCGTGCCCATGGCGGCCGAGACCGGAGGCGCGGCCGGCCGGGGTCTGCATGATGCCGTTGTCCTGCAGGTGGAGCTGGTTCTCGGCGACCGCGCCGACCACGACCGGGGTGTCGGAGAGCTGCCCGGCGAGGGTGTCTCCGGTGTCGAGGTCGAGGACGTCGGCGATGATGACCGTGATGTTGTCCGGGCCACCGCCGCGCAGCGCGAGCTGGATCAGCTCCTGCACGGTCTCCTGCGGGCCCTGGTAGCTGGCGAGGGTGTCTTCCATCGTCTGGTGGGACACGACGCCGGACAGACCGTCGGAGCAGATCAGGTACCGGTCGCCGGCGCGGACCTCGCGGATGGAGAGGTCGGGCTCGACGTGCTCGCCGCTGCCCAGCGCGCGCATCAGCAGGGAGCGCTGCGGGTGTGTGGTGGCCTCCTCCTCGGTGATGCGGCCCTCGTCGACCAGACGCTGGACCCAGGTGTGGTCCTGGGTGATCTGGGTGAGGACGCCGTCCCTGAGGAGGTACGCGCGGGAGTCGCCGACATGCACCAGGCCGAGTCGTTGGCCGGTCCACAGCAGGGCGGTGAGCGTGGTGCCCATGCCCTCCAGCTGGGGGTCCTCCTCGACCATCGCGCGCAGCTGGTCGTTGGCGCGCTGCACGGCGGTGCCGAGGGAGGTGAGGATGTCGGAGCCGGGGATGTCGTCGTCGAGCGTGACGAGGGTGGAGATCACCTCGGAGGAGGCGACCTCGCCGGCCGCCTGGCCGCCCATGCCGTCGGCGATCGCGAGCAGGCGGGGACCGGCGTAGCCCGAGTCCTCGTTGCCCTCGCGGATCATGCCTTTGTGCGATCCGGCGGCGAAGCGCAGTGACAGACTCATGCGCACCTCGCCCGTCGGCTCCGGGTACATCCGCACGGTGCCCACCCTCCGGTCGGGAGCGCGCCGGGACCCCTGGTGGGGGCCGCCGCTGCGTGCTCGCTCCGCTCGCGCCTATTCATGATGTAGCACTACTTCCGCAGCTCGATGACGGTCTTGCCGATGCGGATCGGCGCGCCCAGCGGGATCGGCGTGGGAGTCGTCAGTCGGTTCCGGTCGAGATACGTGCCGTTGGTGGACCCCAGGTCCTCGACGATCCACTGGCCGTCGCGGTCCGGGTAGATCCGGGCGTGTCGGCTGGAGGCGTAGTCGTCGTCCAGCACGATCGTGGAGTCGTGTGCGCGGCCCAGGGTGATGGTCTGGCCCTGTAGCGCCACGGTCGTACCCGTCAGCGTGCCCTCGCTGACGACGAGCTTGGTCGGGGCGTTGCGCCCGCGGCGGCCGCCGCCTCCGGTGGCGGGCGCGGGCTGCTGGCCGCGCTGCTGTGGGGGCGCGGCCTGACGGGCGGCCTGCTGTGGCCGCGCGGCCTCCCGGCGCGACCCCCGCTGGGTGACGCGCGTACCGAACAGGTCGCTGCGGATGACCTGCACGGCCACGATCACGAACAGCCACAGTACGGCTAGGAAACCCAGCCGCATGACCGTGAGGGTCAGCTCTGACATTGCCCCCGCTTCACCCTTCGGCTTGCCGGTAAATGATGGTGCTGCTGCCCACGACGATCCGCGAGCCGTCGCGGAGCGTAGCGCGGGTGGTGTGCTGCCCGTCCACCACGATGCCGTTGGTGGATCCGAGATCCTGGATCGTCGAGGGCGTTCCGGTCCGGATCTCGCAGTGCCGGCGGGAGACGCCGGGGTCGTCGATCCGCACGTCTGCTTCGGTGCTGCGCCCCAGCACCAGCGTCGGGCGGGAGATCTGATGGCGGGTGCCGTTGATCTCGATCCAGTAGCGCATGCGCCCACCGGCCGCGGGAGCGGCGGGCGGCCGCTGGCCGAGCTGGGCGGCGCCGGGACGGCCACCGCCGGGCGGCGGGGCGGCCGGCATGGGTGGGGCACCCGCGGGCGCCGGTGTGGGCGGGTAGCCGTAGCCACCGGGGCGGCCCGCCGCGGGGCTCGCCGGGGCACCCGAGGGGGCCTGCTGGTTGGTGGAGGAGGCGAGCGTACGGCTGCGCACGCGGTAGAGACCGGTGTCGAGGTCGTCGGCCTTCTCCAGATGGACCTTGATCGGGCCCATGAAGGTGTAGCGCTGCTGCTTGGCGTAGTCGCGCACCATTCCGGCGAGCTCGTCGCCGAGCTGGCCGGAGTAGGGGCTGAGGCGCTCGAAGTCGGGCGTGCTCAGCTCCACGATGAAGTCGTTGGGGACGACAGTCCGGTCGCGGTTCCAGATGGTCGCGTTGTTGTCGCACTCCCGCTGGAGTGCTCCCGCGATCTCCACGGGCTGGACCTCGGACTTGAACACCTTGGCGAAGGTGCCGTTGACCAGACCTTCGAGACGTTGCTCGAACTTCTTCAGGACTCCCATGGGGCACCTCCTCCGTCGTCACCGCTCTGCGTACCGCATCGGTACTGCTTACTGATCGTATCCACGCGCCGGGAAATCGGCTGGTTCCCCCTGTCGGCCCGGTCGACCGGTGTCACCCGGTATCGACGCCCACTGAAGTCCCCTCCCGGATTCCCTCCGGAGCTCCTCTTCGAACTACTCCGCGCGAACTCTGTCAAGGATCGTAGAGGCGGCGCGAGACCAGTGTCCCGCACCGGACTGTGCACCCTGTCCTTCTCCAGTGGAGATGGCCGGGACCGGTACGAGGTTGATACGTGAACCAGCACTCGTTGATACGTGGCCGGAAGGGGTGCGTGTTCGGTCCGTCCTGGTCGGCCGGGTCACGTCGCTGTGGCGTGGTGCCGGCCGCCGATAAGGGATGTGAAGCCACCCTTCCCATCGTGCTAATCTTCTCGATGTCGGAAGGCGCCAGCACCGCAAGGACGGGGCCCAGGACACACCCAATGCGCGGGTGGCGGAATAGGCAGACGCGCTGGATTCAGGTTCCAGTGCCCGCAAGGGCGTGGGGGTTCAACTCCCCCCTCGCGCACAGCGAAGCGGTCCCATCGTGATCACGATGGGACCGCTTCTTTTTTTGTCCGCTCACCCTTTGTGGGGAGGGGGCGGGTGGGGCGACTGTGGGGCTCTGGAGTGTGAGGAGTCTCTCAGGGATTCGGTAAGGGCTTTCGGTATCCGGTGGCGCGGGACGGCGTGGGGGCGTGCCGCTTAACGCGTGCGCGGTCGGGAGTGTCGTCGGAGTCAGCATCACGTGAATCGCCGTAGATGTGGATACGAACGATGTTTCACGTGAAACGGTCCCGAGCGCGTGCATGGAGCCGTTCTGTCCTGGGTGTCGGCCCCGGCAAACCCGTCAGTACCGTTGACGCTCGGCTGTCGCATACCTATCTTCTGGTCGGTAATTCGCACATCGTTCGCCATTTCGAACGTGATCGGCTTTGTTCAACGCTCCGACACCCCCACACCTGCCAGAGACGAGGCGCACATGGCTCCGCCCCTCTCCAGACGCTTCCTCCTCCAGGCCGCGATACTCGCCGCGGCCGCTCCCGGAGTCTCCTTCGCGGCGGGCGGCGGCCGTGCGGTCGCCGCCACGGTGCCGACGCCTTCCACCTGGTCGGTGCGGCCCTTCGAGCTCAAGGACGTGACGCTCGGCCAAGGGCTGTTCGCCGACAAACGGCAGTTGATGCTCGACCACGGTCGCGGCTACGACGTCGACCGGCTGTTGCAGGTCTTCCGCGCCAACGCGGGACTCTCCACCAAGGGCGCGGTCGCCCCCGGCGGCTGGGAGGGCCTCGACGGCGAGGCCAACGGCAACCTCCGCGGCCACTACACCGGGCACTTCCTGACGATGCTCGCGCAGGCCTATGCCGGCACCAAGGACACGGCCTACTCCGACAAGATCCGCTACATGATCGGCGCCCTGACCGACGTGCGCGCCGCGCTGCGCACCGGCCCGCGCATGCTCGCCGTCACCGGAAAGTTCGGCACCGCGCAGGAGAACGGCCGGGGTTCGTACCAGTACGTCGACCTGCCGAACAGCGTGCTCGGCGGCGCCTCGGCGATCACCCTGTCGGCCTGGGTGAAGCCCACCCACAACGCCAACTGGGCCCGCGTCTTCGACTTCGGCAACAACACCACCCGCTACATGTACCTGGCCTCCCGCAACGCGAGCGGCTTCCCGCGCTTCGCCGTCACGACCAACGGGCCCGGAGGGGAGCAGGGCCTCAACGGCACCGCCGCGCTGCCGCTCAACCAGTGGAGCCACCTCGCGGTGACGATCGGCGGCGGCACCGGCACGCTCTACGTCAACGGCACGGCCGTGGCGCAGAACACGTCGATGTCCCTCACTCCGGCGGCCCTCGGCACCCTGGCGAACAACTGGCTGGGCCGGTCCAATTTCTCCACCGACCCCGTCTTCGCGGGCGCGTTCGACGAGTTCAACGTCTGGTCGCGTGCGCTGACGGCCGCCGAGATCACCTCCCTCCAGAGCAATCGGGCGCCCGCCACCTCGGCGGGGCGGGGCAACCTGGCCTCGTACGACTTCTTCGAGACCAGTGGCGGCACCTTCGCGGACGGCTCCGGTCGCGGCCTGACCGCCACCCTGCGCCGCACCTGGGGCGCGCCCAGCCATGCCGGGTTCCTGGCGGCGTACCCGGAGACGCAGTTCATCGAGCTGGAGTCGATGACCAGCGGCGACTACACGCGCGTGTGGGCGCCGTACTACACCGCGCACAAGATCCTGCGTGGTCTGCTGGACGCGTACCTGCATGTCGACGACGCGCGGGCGCTCGACCTGGCCTCGGGCCTGTGCGACTGGATGTACTCCAGGCTGTCGAAGCTGCCGGACGCCACGCTGCAGCGGATGTGGGGCATCTTCTCCAGCGGTGAGTACGGGGGCCTGGTCGAGGCGATCGTCGACCTGTACGCGATCACGGGCAAGGCCGACCATCTCGCCCTGGCCAAGCTGTTCGACCTGGACAAGCTCATCGACGCCTGTGCCGCGAACACGGACACGCTCGACGGTCTGCACGCCAACCAGCACATCCCGATCTTCACCGGGCTCACGCGGCTGTACGACGTCACGGGCGAGGCGCGCTATCTGACCGCCGCGAAGAACTTCTGGGGCATGGTGATCCCCCAGCGCATGTACGGGATCGGAGGCACCAGCACGGGCGAGTTCTGGAAGGCGCGCGGGGTCATCTCGGGGACGATCAGCGACACCAACGCCGAGACCTGCTGCGCGTACAACCTGCTCAAGCTGAGCCGGAGCCTGTTCTTCCACGAGCAGGACCCGAAGTACATGGACTACTACGAGCGGGCCCTGCTCAACCAGGTCCTCGGTTCCAAGCAGGACAAGGCCGACGCGGAGAAGCCGCTGGTCACGTACTTCATCGGGCTCACCCCGGGGCATGTGCGCGACTACACCCCCAAGCAGGGCACCACCTGCTGCGAGGGCACCGGCATGGAGAGCGCCACCAAGTACCAGGACTCGGTGTACTTCACCAAGGCCGACGGCAGCGCGCTGTACGTCAACCTGTACAGCGCCGCCACGCTGAACTGGTCCGCGAAGGGCGTGACGGTCGCCCAGAGCACCGACTATCCCCGGGAGCAGGGCTCCACGATCACCGTCGGGGGCGGCAGCGCGGCCTTCGAGCTGCGGCTGCGGGTGCCGTCCTGGGCCACCGCCGGCTTCCGGGTGACCGTCAACGGCAGTGCGGTGAGCGGCACACCGGCCGCGGGGAGCTACTTCACGATCCCCTCCCGCACGTGGCGCGGCGGGGACGTCGTACGCGTGACGATGCCGTTCCGGCTGCGGGTGGAGAAGGCCCTCGACGACCCGTCGCTCCAGACGCTGTTCTACGGGCCGGTCAACCTGGTCGGCAGGAGCAGCGGTACGAGCCATCTGTCGGTCGGGCTGTACCGCAACGCCGGCCTCTCCGGCGATCTGCTGCCCTCCCTCGCCCCGGTGAGCGGAAAGCCGCTGCACTACACGCTGGGCGGCATCGAATTCGTTCCCTTCTACGAAGGGAACGAGGACCCGACCCATGCGTACGTCAAGCGCTCCGAACCGAAGGTCGTCCTCGGAGGCACCGACTCGGGCGTCGCCAACCCGGCGAAGTCGAACGGCACGACCCTGCTCGACGAGATCTGGGCCGGGGCGCCGTTCGCCGACAAGGGGGCGCTGGTGGCGCGCGTGCAGTCGACCGTCGGCTCGTGGGTGTCGGCCGGGCTGCTGAGCCAGGCCGACGGGCAGAAGGTGGTGACCACCGCGCAGAACGCCACGTACGCCGCCTGACGGCACGGGCGGCCGCTCCTTCGGTGGGGGCGGCCGCCCTTCGCGTTCGCGTTCTCCGGAAGGTCTACGCGGCGAGGCGTTCGGCCAGCTCCTTGGCCTTGACGACGGCGTCGTCAAGGACTTTGGTCCGAGAAGCCTCCAAAAGCGTCTGCGGGCCGACTCAGTGGTGCGCGGGCCGGGTTTTCCACAGGTGGGGACGGGTGGGGCGCGGAGTTGTCCACAGGGTCTGACGCGTTTCGGCCACCGGCTGTACCGTCTCACGAGTTGATGTTCGTGCGGGGACATGTGCGGGGGAGGCGGTCAGCGTGACCGAGACCGATACGACGACGGCGGTGCCGGCGGATTCCGGACAGACCGGGGCGGTGGTGCCGCGGTCGTCCGGTGCGCGGGTGCCGGGGGTGGCGGGGTTCGCCGGGTGGCCCGCGGTGGGGTCGCCCAAGGACGAGGGCAAGGCGCTGCGTACGCGGGTGCCCCGCAGTGCGCACGCGGACCTGACGCTCACCACCGACCGGCCGGACGCGGTGTCCGCGGTGGAGGAGTCCAACCGAGGCCGGATCGCCAACCTCACCCCGATAAGGGTCGGCAGGATGGCGGCCACCCCCTTCGCTTTCCTGCGCGGCTCGGCGGGCCTGATGGCCCACGACCTCGCCCGTACGCCCATGACCGGCATCGGCACCCAGATCTGCGGCGACGCCCACGCGGCCAACTTCGGCCTGTACGGGGATGCCCGTGGCGGCCTCGTGATGGACCTCAACGACTTCGACGAGACCGTGCACGGTCCCTGGGAGTGGGACCTCAAGCGCCTCGCCGCCTCTCTGGTGCTCGCCGGCCGCGAGGCGGGCGCCGACGAGGACATCTGCCGCAAGGCGGCGTACGACGCGACGGGGGCCTATCGGCGCACGATGCGGCTCCTCGCCAAGCTCTCGGCGCTCGACGCCTGGAACGCCATCGCGGACGAGGAACTGGTCTCCCACACCGACGCCCACGACCTGCTGGGCACACTGGAGCGGGTCTCGGAGAAGGCGCGCGCCAACACGAGCGGCCGGTTCGCGGCCAGGGCGACCCGGCAGGTGGAGGGCGGCGGCCGCCACTTCGTGGACGCTCCGCCGGTGCTGCGCCGCGTGGACGACGAGGAGGCGGCGGTGGTGGCCACCTCTCTGACGCAGTACCTGACCACGCTCTCGGAGGACCGCCACCCGCTGCTCGCCCGGTACGCCGTGCACGACGTGGCGTTCCGCGTGGTCGGCACCGGCAGTGTGGGCACCCGCTCGTACGTCGTCCTGCTCCTGGATCATCGCGGTGAACCGCTCGTCCTCCAGGTGAAGGAGGCCCGCCCTTCGGCGCTGGAGCCGCACCTCGCGACCGCCGGCTTCGAGGTGCCGGAGGTGGACCACGAGGGACGACGGGTGGTCCTCGGCCAGAAGCGCATGCAGGTCGTCAGCGACATCTTGCTGGGCTGGACCACGGTCGACGGGTTTCCCTTCCAGGTACGCCAGTTCCGCAACCGCAAGGGCAGCGTCGACCCGGCGGCCCTGGCCGCCGACCAGATCGACGACTACGGCCGCATGACCGGCGCTCTCCTCGCGCGCGCTCACGCCCACAGCGCCGATCCCCGTCTCATCGCCGGCTACTGCGGCAAGAACGACGAACTCGACGAGGCGACGGCCACGTTCGCCGTGACCTACGCGGACCGCACGGAGGCGGACCACGCGGACCTGGTGGAGGCTGTGCGGGCGGGGCGGATCGCTGCGGAGACGGGGGTCTGAGGCGAGGGCTGACGGGGGTGCCGGGGCGGCTGGGGGTGTTCGGTCGGCCGGGGCGCCCAGGTCGGTGGGGTACTTGAGCACGCGGAATATGTCGAGGCGGTCGGGGCGGCCGACAGGCGTCCAGGGTGTCCGGAGTGGTCAGAGTGTCCGGAGTGGTCAGGGTGTCCGGGGTGGTCGGGGGTGGCCGAGGGGACGGTGTCCGGATGCGGCGGCTGAGTCCCGGGCTGTGTCGGCCGGGCGGTCGGATGTGGCGTGGGTGTTCTCACTCCGTACCGGCGTCTTCGGTGGCTTTCGGTCGGGCCTGGAGCCGTGGCCTAGGCTGGGTCGGGTGACGACCCCGGAAGCCGATCAGACACCGTCCGAGCGCCCCGCCGAGCCCGTGGAGCCCGATGAGGGCACGGAGCCTGTAGAAGGCACTGCACCGGCTGAGGGCACGATCCCCGCTGAGGGCGCGGCGTCTGACGAGGGCGCGGCCTCGGCTGACGAGGAGGCCTCCGCCGAGGGGCCTGCTTCCACCGAGGGGGCGGCTTCCACCGAGGGCGCGGGCTCGGGGCGTCCTGAGGACCGGTTGGAGCGGGCCGTGCGGGCGGCCGAGCAGGCGTTGATCGAGTACGAGATCGCCGTGGAGACCTTCCGGGTCGAGGTGGAGAACTTCTCCCGGTTGCACCACCAGAGGCTCGGCCCCGTGTACGCGCGGCTGGACGAGCTGGACGCCCAGATCGCCGAGGCCAAGGCGGCGCGCACCGGCGACCCCGAGGATGTGCGCAAGGCTCAGGAGGCGCGGGCCCGGGTCATGCCCATGCCGGGCGTGGAGGAACTTTTCCACGGCTGGATGGACTCGGAGGGCCTGTTCCCCGAGGCGGCGGCCATGCTCACCGACCAGCCGGTACGGTCCCCGGAGCGGGTGCGCCCCAGCGACGAGGCCCGCAGGCTCTACCGCGAGCTGGTCCGCAAGGCCCACCCCGACCTGGCGCAGGACGACAAGGAGCGGGAGCGGCGGGGCGAGTTCATAGCTCGGGTGAACGCCGCGTACGCCCGGGGTGACGAAGTGCTGCTGCGGGAGCTGTCCGAGGAGTGGGCGGCCGGGCCCGTGCCGGAGGAGCGCAGGCCGAGTCGCGCGGAGGAGCTGTACGCCCGGCTCGAATGGCTCGCCCAGCGCAAGGAGCTTCTCGCTCTCGTCGCCCGGGATCTGGAGGAGGGTGCCATCGGCTCGATGCTCCGCCTCGCCCCGGACGACCCCGACCGCCTCCTCGAGGAGATCGCCGACCAGCTGCTGGCGGAGGTCGAACAGCGGGAAGCCGAGCTGGCGGGACTGCTCGGCCGACAGGAATAGCCGAGGTCTGGTCCTGCCCGGTCGGACTGTGGGGCGCGGGCCGTCGGCAGTCCGGTCGGACGGTCGGGGGCGGGGGCCGTCGGCTGTCCGGTCGGGTAGCGTCGTAGGCATGCATTTCGGAGCTGGTGTGCCCACGGTCGAGGTCGGAGACCTCAAGGACGACGACTTCCTGCTGGACGTCCGGGAGGACGACGAGTGGCAGGCGGGTCATGCCGAAGGGGCGCTGCACATCCCCATCAGTGAGTTCGTGGCGCGCTACGGCGAGGTGACCGAAGCGGCCCCGCAGGACGGCAGGATCCACGTGATCTGCCGCTCGGGCGGGCGTTCGGCACAGGTCACCACGTATCTCGTCCAGCAGGGCATCGACGCCGTGAACGTGGACGGCGGCATGCAGGTCTGGGCGGCCGCCGGTCGTCCGGTGGTGGACGACAAGGGCGGGGCCGGGTTCGTTCTCTAGGGAACGTCGTTCTCCGGGGCACGTGCGGCGGAACCGCAGGTGGACGGGGGCGCGCAGGCCGGATGTGCGCGCCCCGGGGCGTGGCGTGCGCGACGCTCAGCCCAGTGGGTGTGCCGCGAGAAGGTCGCCCAGCGCCTCCTCGTGGGCCGCTGCGGGGCCGAGTGACAGTTCGAGGTGCTTGGCCCAGGCGTGATAGCGGTGCAGGGGGTAGTCGACGTCGGCACCGAAGCCCCCGTGCAGATGCTGTGCGGTCTGCACCACCCGTCGTACCCCCTCCGAGGCCCAGATCTTGGCCACGGCGACATCTCCGGCGGCGGGTAGCGCGCCGCCCGCTCCGGAGGTGATCCGCCAGGCGGCCTGCCACAGCGTCGCCTCCATCGCGCGCAGGTCGATGAAGCGGTCGGCGGCCTGTACGGCGACGGCCTGGAACGAGGCGATCGGGAAGCCGAACTGTTCTCGCTTGCCGGCGTATTCGCTGGTCATGCCGAGTACGCCTTCACCCAGCCCGAGCGCCAGCGCGCACGTTCCGGTGGCCAGCAGCTCCCGCAGCCGCTCCCACGCGCCCTCCGCGTCGATGACGTCCCGCGCGGCGATCCGTGCCGACTCCAGCCGCAGCTCCGCCAGGCGTTCGCCGGCGGTGGAGACCTGGTCGGCGAGCGTCACCCCTGCGTGGACGCGGGGCACGAGAGCGAGCACGGCCCGGCCGTCGGCAACGGTGGCCGAGTCCTGCTCGCCGCCGTCGGCGGAGACACCGGGGGTGACCGACTCCGGGGCGACCGTGGCGGGGACGACGACGAAGTCCGCGTTGTGGGCCCAGGGCACCGCCGTCTGCATGCCGTCCAGGACCCAGACGCCGTCGACGTCCCGTCGCGCGGTCACGGCGAGTTCGGCCGGGTCGTGGCCGGTGCGGCCCTGCGCGGCGACGGTCAGGACGACCTCGCCCCGGCCTACGCGGGCGAGCAGGTCCGCCTTCAGCTCCTCGCTCCCGTGCGCCTGTACGGCCACCGCGGCCGCGGTGCTCTCCAGCAGCGGTCCCCTGGCCAGTACCTTCGCAGACTCCCGCAGCACCAGACACAGCGCGATCGGGTCGAGGCCCGAGCCGCCGTACGAGGGGTCGAGTAACAGGCTCAGCAGGTCCGCGTCGGCGAGCTTCGCCCAGAGGGCCCGGTCGAAGTCGTCGGCCACGGCCCCCGGCACGAGCGACGGACTCGGTACCCCGTCCGGGGCGACCCCGGCGAACACCGCCCTCGCCGCCCCGGCCGCCGCCTGCTGCTCCTCGGTGAAGGTGAAGTCCACGGTCCCGCCCCTTCCGTGTCGCCGATGACGGGGCGTCAAGATAGAACAGGTTCTAGAAGAAGGGAATGGCGTGGGTCGAGGCGGTGGCCGAGCCGCAGGCAGAGCGGGCAGAGCGGGCAGGGGGCAGGCGACAGAGCGGGCAGAGCAGGCAGAGGGCAGGCGACAGAGCGGCGAGGTGGCTTTCGGGAGAGGCGGACCACACCGCGCCGTAAGGTGTCCCCCGCTGTGGATAACCTCATCAGTGCCGTGCGAGCGGTGTGACGATGTGACTGCTGTGGCTATCGGGGCTGTGCCGGAGGAACGCGGCTGAGTAGGTTCCGGTGGGGAAGTGGACCGGGTAGTGGGAATCGGGGAGCTGGGCGGAATGGACGCGAACGACGAGGTCTCGAACGCCCGGCCAGGGCCGGACGAGCCCGAGGGCTCCGCCTCCACGAGCGATGCGAACCCGCAGCCCCGGCCTCCCCGGCAGAACTCCGACCCGGATCCGCTGCCCGACCAGGATCCGGATCCGCATCCGGCCCAGGAACCCGTGGCCTCGTCCCTGCGTCGGGAGCCGTCGGGATCGCCATCGGAATTGCCATCGGAATTGCCGTCGGAGTCGCCTCCCCCGCCGCGACCGGCGGAGATAGCCGAGCCGGCGCAGCCGGCCTCGGGTATCGCCGCCCTCACCCTGCCGTACCAGATCGCCGTGGCGCTCGTGCTCGCGGTCGTGGCGGTGGCGACCTGCGCGCATCTCGGGCTGGTGTTTCTCCATATCGCACCCTCGAACACGCTGACGAAGCAGCACGGCCGGGCGGTGGACGAGTGGGTGTACCCGGAATTCGAGCAGAACTGGAAGCTGTTCGCGCCGAACCCGTTGCAGCAGAACATCGCGGTGCAGGCGCGCGCCGAGATCCGCACCGCTGACGGCGAGGTGCGTGCGACCGGCTGGTACGACCTGTCGGCGCTGGACGGCGCCGCGATCGACCGCAATCCGGTGCCGAGCCACGCGCAGCAGAACGAACTGCGCCGGGCCTGGGACTTCTACACGGCCACGCATGACGGCGAGCACCGCGCCACCTCGTCGCGCGGCGATCTGTCCCAGCGCTATGTGCGCCGCATCGTGGTGATGCGCCTCGACCGCGAGCAGGCCGACGGCCCGGGCGGTGTGATCGAGCGGATCCAGCTCCGCTCCCGTACCACCAATGTGGAGCCGCCCGACTGGAGCGAGGAAAAGGTGTCCGACAAGCCCGTCGTCAGTGAGCTGCCCTGGTGGCCGGTGACCGACGACGACCGCACGGACGCCGCCGCCAACGCGGCCGGCGTCGGTCCGGCCGTCACGGGTCGGACGGAGGCGAGCGCCGGATGAACTCCCTGAGGACGACCGACCCGGCCCGGCCGGTGAGCCCGATGGGGCGCCTCGCCGCCGCGATGGGCAACGGGATCACCCGCGTCACGGATCGCGCGCTGGGCCCGTACCAGAGCGCGATCATCCGTATCGGCTTCTCCTTGACCTGGCTGTTGTTCCTGCTGCGCGAGTTCCCGCACCGGCGCGAGTTGTACGGCCCCGACGGGCCCTGGAGCTGGGAGCTGGCCCAGCAGCTGACCGCGAACAACGACGCCTTCACGGTGCTGATGTGGTCCGACAGCATGGTGTGGTTCGAGATCGTCTACGCCGTCGCCATCCTGTCCACTTTTGCGCTGCTGCTCGGCTGGCGCGCCCGCGCCGCGAGCGTGCTCTTCATGGTGGGCGTCTTCTCACTGCAGAACCGCAGTGTCTTCATGGGCGACGGCGGCGACAACGTCATCCACCTCATGGCGATGTATCTCGTCTTCGTCCGCTGCGCCCAGGTCTGGTCGCTGGACGCGCGGCGCGCACGGCGCACGCGCGAGCGCCTGGCGCGGGTCGGCGAGGCGCCGGTGGACCGGGTCGGCCCCGCCCTGTGGTGCGTGCTCGGGTTCGCGCTGCTGGTGGCGACGTTCGGCGGTCTGATTCCCGGCGGTCTGCTGGGCGGCTGGCTGACGTTCTTCTGGGGGCTGTGGGCGGTGCACGCCCTGTGGTGGGCCGTCGGCCGCATCGACGCGGACACCAAGCCGCGGGTGCTGCTCGACATCGTCGGCAACCTCGCGCACAACGCCGCCCTGGTCGTGATCATGGCCGAGGCGTGTCTGATCTACGCGGCGGCCGGCTGGTACAAGATCCAGGGCTCGCGCTGGCAGGACGGCACGGCCGCCTACTACCCGTTCCACCTGGACTACTTCTCGCCCTGGGCCGCGCTGTCCGACCTGATGTCCTCCAGCGGCACGATGGTGATGCTGGTGACGTACGGGACGGTGATCGTGCAGGTCGCCTTCCCGTTCACGCTCTTCAACCGGCGTGTCAAGAACGTCCTGCTGGCGGTCATGATGACCGAGCACGCCGTGATCGCCGTCGTGCTGGGACTGCCGTTCTTCTCGCTCGCGATGATCGCCGCCGACGCCGTCTTCCTGCCGACGCCCTTCCTGAAGCGCCTGGGCGGCCTGGTGGCACGCGCGCGGGACCGCGTCGTCCGTCGTGTGCTGCCGGGGCGCGGCCGTACGGTCCCGGGCCCGCGCGACCCGGAGCAGCCACCGCTCCCCCGGGAGAAGGAGACGGCCGAGCGGGCCCACGTAGGCTTCACCGCATGAACGATCCGGTGAGCGCACCACAGGACGGACCGGCAGGTGGCCCGGTGACCGGATCGACCGCTCGCCCGGCGGGCGACACCGTGCGGACCTGGCACCGCCTCGCCGACACCGCCGTATTGCTCGACGGCTTCCACGCCCTCAAGCACGCCGTGCGCTTCGGTGCCGAGGTACAGGTGGCCGTCACCGCCGACCGCGCGGCGGCGCTGGCCCTCGCCGACGATCTGGCCCCGGACGTACGGGACCGGCTCGTGGATCTCCTCCAGGAGGTTCCGGAGGAGACGTACCGGACTCTCGTGCCGCGCCCGCACCCCACCGCCGTCGCCGCCCTGGCCGTACGCCCGTCGCGCGCGGCCCATCTGGCGGCGCTCGCCCACACCCCGCGCACCGCTCCCGTCGTCGTCCTCGACCATCCGCGCAACCTGGGCAACGCGGGGGCGGTGATCCGGCTGGCTGCCGGTTTCGGCGCGACCGGTGTGGTCACCACGGGGACTCTGGATCCCTGGCATCCCACGGTCGTACGCGGCGGGGCGGGCCTGCACTTCGCCACCGCCGTCGAGCACCTGGAGGTGGCCGATCTGCCCCCGGGGCCGCTCTTCGCGCTCGACCCCGAGGGCGACGACATCCGGGGCGTGAAGCTCCCGGACGACGCCGTCCTGGCCTTCGGCTCCGAACGCAGTGGCCTGTCCACCGAACTCCGTGCCCGGACCGATCACTTGCTGTCCCTGCCGATGCGCCCCCAGGTCTCCAGCTACAACCTGGCGACCAGCGTGGCGATGACGCTGTACCACTGGAGCGCGGGTTCCCCTTGAGGGCGGTCCAGCTGAACCGCGCACCCGTTCTCAGGGGCGTGGGGAACCGTGCGACCAGCCGTCACGGACCCGCGGTCGCCCCACGCCACGAGCAACCCCTACGCCTCGCGCCGGACCTCGACCACCCGGAACCGGTTGGCGACGAACGCCCCGTCGCAGAGAGCCGCGTTGGCCGCCGGGTTCCCACCGGACCCGTGGAAGTCGGAGAACGCCGCGGTCTGGTTCACATACACGCCGCCCGTGAGGTTCAGCGACAGCTGCGCGCACTCGTCCAGGCAGACCTCCTCGACGGCATCGGCCACCGCGTCGGAGGTGGTGTACGCGCCGACGGTCATCGCGCCCTTGTCGGCGATGGTCCGGCGCAGCAACTCCACCCCGTCCGTCGCCGAGTCGACGGCGACGGCGAACGACACCGGGCCGAAGCACTCGCTCATGTACGCGGCCTCGTCGTCGGTCCGCTCCCAGTACTTTCGCGCGCCGTCGAGCTTCACGATCACCGGCGTGCGGACGACCGCGCCGGGGAACTCGGGGTTGGTGATCTCCCGTGAGGCGAGGGCGACCTCGCCGAGCGACGTGGCCGCTTCGAGGCGGGCCTTGACGTCGGGGTTGACGATCGCGCCGAGCAGGGCGTTCGCGCGTGCGTCGTCGCCCAGCAGGCCGCCGACCGACTGGGCGAGGTCGGCGACGACCTCGTCGTAGGACTTGGGGCCCACGTCGGTGGTGATGCCGTCGCGGGGGATGAGCAGGTTCTGCGGGGTGGTGCACATCTGGCCGCTGTACAGGGACAGCGAGAAGGCCAGGTTGGAGAGCATGCCCTGGTAGTCGTCGGTGGAGTCGACGAGCACCGTGTTGACGCCGGCCTTCTCCGTGTAGACCTCCGCCTGGCGGGCGTTCGCTTCCAGCCAGTCGCCGAAGGACGTCGATCCGGTGTAGTCGATGATGCGGATCTCGGGGCGGGTGGCCAGGTCCTTCGCGATGCCCTCGCCGGGGCGTTCGGCGGCCAGCGCGACCAGGTTGGGGTCGAAACCGGCCTCGGTGAGGACCTCGCGGGCGACCTGGACGGTGAGGGCGAGCGGCAGCACCGCGCGCGGGTGGGGCTTCACGAGGACCGCGTTGCCGGTGGCGAGGGAGGCGAACAGGCCCGGGTAGCCGTTCCAGGTCGGGAAGGTGTTGCAGCCGATGAGGAGGGCGATGCCGCGCGGCACCGGCTTGAACCGCTTGGTGAGGGTGAGCGGGTCGCGCTTGCCCTGGGGCTTGATCCACTCCGCGTTGTCGGGGGTGCGGACCTGCTCCGCGTACGCGTACGTCACCGCTTCCAGGCCTCGGTCCTGGGCATGCGGGCCGCCTGCCTGGAAGGCCATCATGAAGGCCTGACCGCTGGTGTGCATGACCGCGTGGGCGAACTCGTGGGTGCGGTCGCTGATCCGCTTGAGGATCTCCAGACACACCGCCGCGCGCGCCTGAGCGCCTGCGTCGCGCCACGCGCGCTGGCCCGCCTTCATGGCGGGCAGCAGCGTGTCGACGTCCGCGTGCGGGTAGGTGACGCCCAGCTCGATGCCGTACGGGGAGACCTCGCCGCCCACCCAGTCGTCGGTGCCGGGCTGGCCGAGGTCGAGGCGGGTGCCGAGGAGGGCGTCGAAGGCGGCCTTGCCCTCTGCCATGCCCAGGCTGCCGTTCTCTCCGTACGCCTTCGGGTGCTCGGGGTGGGGCGACCAGTACGCGCGCGTGCGGATCGCTTCCAGCGCCTGGTCGAGGGTGGCCCGGTGCTTGGCGATCAGGGTGTGCGCGGACGGTTCGGCGGCCATGCTTGACCAACTCCTCACGTCAGGGGGCTCTTCTTCGAGCTCTGACCTGGGCAGGACAGAGTCGAGAGGGGTGGCGCTGAGCGCCTAGGTCAGGGCGGTGGTGGGCGACGGGTGGGCGGACAGAGTTAGAGTAACCGAACGATCGGTCGGGACAAGGGGGTCCGCCGCATCTGTGGACAACCCCGTGCGGGAGGATCGCGCACATGACAGCACTCGACCTCAGCAGCCCCGTGGCCGTCGTCGGCGCCGGCACCATGGGCCAGGGCATCGCCCAGGTCGCGCTGGCCGCGGGCCACCTCGTACGCCTGTTCGATGCCATGCCCGGTCGTGCGCGGGAGGCGGCCGAGGCGATCGGCGCCCGGCTCGACCGGCTCGTCGCGAAGGACCGCATGACCGGCGCCGACCGGGACGCCGCGCGCGCCCGGCTGCACGCCGCCGAGAGCCTCTCCGACCTCGCGGACTGCGATCTCGTCGTCGAGGCCGTCCTGGAACGCCTGGACGTCAAGCAGGAGTTGTTCCGCGCGCTGGAGGACGTCGTCGGCGAGGACTGCCTGCTCGCCACCAACACCTCCTCCCTGTCCGTCACGGCCATCGGCGGCGCCCTGCGCAACCCGGGCCGTTTCGTGGGCCTGCACTTCTTCAATCCCGCGCCGCTGCTGCCCCTCGTCGAGGTCGTCTCCGGGTTCGCGACCGACGTCACGTCGGCCACGCGCGCGTACGAGATGGCCCGCGTCTGGGGCAAGACGCCGGTCGCCTGCGCCGACACCCCCGGTTTCATCGTCAACCGCATCGCACGGCCGTTCTACGCGGAGGCCTTCGCGGTGTACGAGTCGCAGGCCGCCGAGCCCGTCACCATCGACGCGGTCCTGCGCGAGTGCGGCGGCTTCCGGATGGGCGCCTTCGAACTGACCGACCTCATCGGGCAGGACGTCAACGAGTCCGTCACCCACTCCGTGTGGCAGGCCTTCTTCCAGGACGTCCGGTTCACGCCCTCGCTGGCCCAGCGGCGGCTCGTCGAGTCCGGCCGGCTCGGCCGCAAGACGGGACAGGGCTGGTACGACTACACCGACGACGCCGAGCGCCCCGAGCCGCACACGGCCGAACCGGTCCCGGCGCCCGCGTACGTCGTCGTCGAGGGCGACCTGGGCCCCGCCTCCGAACTGCTCACGCTGATCCGCGAGGCGGGCATCCCCGTCCGCGAGGACGAGGAGGACCACGGCACCCGGCTCGTCCTGCCGAGCGGCGGTCAACTGGCCCTCGCCGACGGGCAGACCTCCGTGGAGTTCCGGGACGTCGTCTACTTCGATCTCGCGCTCGACTACCGCAGGGCCACCCGGATCGCGCTGTCCGCCTCCCAGGACACCTCGCCGCAGACCCTCGCGGAGGCCACCGGGCTCTTCCAGGCGCTGGGCAAGGACGTCAGCGTCATCGGGGACGCCCCCGGCATGATCGTCGCCCGCATCGTGGCGCGGATCGTCGACCTCGCGCACGACGCCGTCGCCAAGGGCGTGGCCACCAAGGAGGACATCGACACGGCGATGCGCCTGGGCGTCAACTACCCGCTGGGGCCCTTCGAATGGAGCCGCAGGCTGGGCCGCAACTGGGCGTACTCCCTCCTGGACGACCTGCACCTGCGCGACCCCTCCGGGCGCTACGCGCCGTCCCTGGCGCTCTACCGCCACGCCTACGCCTCCGACAAGCGGGAGGGCACCTCCTCATGACCACCGCCAAGCGCGACACGTACACCCCGGAGACACTGCTGTCCGTCGCCGTCCGGGTCTTCAACGAGCGCGGCTACGACGGCACGTCGATGGAGCACCTCTCCAAGGCGGCCGGTATCTCCAAGTCGTCGATATACCACCACGTCACGGGCAAGGAGGAGCTGCTGCGCCGGGCCGTCAGCCGGGCTCTGGACGGGCTCTTCGGGATCCTCGACGAGGAACCCGCGCGCACGGGGCGTGCGGTGGAACGCCTGGAGCACGTCGTGCGGCGCATGGTCGAGGTGCTGATGAACGAGCTCCCCTACGTGACCCTCCTGCTGCGGGTGCGCGGCAACACCGGCACCGAGCGCTGGGCGCTGGAGCGGCGCCGCGACTTCGACCACCGGGTCGCCGAGCTGCTGAAGGCCGCGGCCGCCGACGGGGACGTACGCGGGGACGTGGAGGTGCGGCTCGCGACCCGGCTCGTCTTCGGGATGATCAACTCGATCGTGGAGTGGTACCGGCCGGACGGGCGGGGCATGGGCGAGCGGGAGGTGTCCGAGGCCGTGACACACCTGGTCTTCGCGGGGCTTCGCGCCCAGGACTGACCGATCCCCGCGGGGACCTGCGGCCCGGGGCGCCGATCACCCCTCCGGTTCCACGTCCTCCTCCTCGAACACCAGCAGCGTCCGGGTGCTGAGCACCTCCGGGATGGCCTGGAGCTTGGTGAGGACGACCTCGCGCAGGGCCCTGTTGTCCGAGGTGTGCACCAGGAGCAGGACGTCGTAGTCGCCGCCCACCAGCGCGATGTGGGCGGCGCCGGACAACTGGCGCAGCTGATCGCGGACCGTGCGCCAGGAGTTCTGCACGATCTTGAGGGTGATGTAGGCCGAGGTGCCCTTTCCGGCGCGCTCGTGGTTCACCCGCGCCCCGAAGCCACGGATCACGCCGTCCTCGATGAGGCGGTTGATGCGCGCGTAGGCGTTGGCGCGGGAGACGTGGACGCGCTCGGCGACGGACCGTATCGAGGCGCGGCCGTCGGCCTGCAGCATGCGCAGGATGTCCTGATCTATGGCGTCCAGCGGTCGAGGGGGCGGCAGGGCCGGGCCGTGCTCCGGCGGCTCGGCCATTTGTTCAGATGCCATGTGCCCCCGCCTCCCTGCCATGGACGTCCTGCGTTCATTTGAGGCTGTGCAGAACCGTTTGTCCACAGCCTGAGGGCGCCTGTAGCCAAAATGCGCCAACGACCGAACAATCGGTAGGTGAGACGCGTCACAACCGTGCCGCGTCCCAGAAGCCACTCCCACGAGGAGGTGCCGTATGACGGTCATGGAGCAGCGGGGCGCGTACCGCCCGACACCGCCGCCCGCCTGGCAGCCCCGCACGGACCCCGTGCCGCTGCTGCCGGACGCCCTGCCGTACCGCGTGCTCGGCACGGACGCGGCGGCCGACGCCGACCCCGCGCTGCTGCGCCGGCTCTACGCCGAGCTGGTGCGCGGCCGCCGCTACAACACGCAGGCCACGGCCCTGACCAAGCAGGGCAGGCTCGCCGTCTACCCCTCCAGCACCGGCCAGGAGGCCTGCGAGGTCGCCGCCGCGCTCGTCCTCGAAGACCGGGACTGGCTCTTCCCGAGCTATCGCGACACGCTCGCCGCCGTCGCCCGTGGCCTCGACCCCGTGCAGGCGCTCACGCTGCTGCGCGGCGACTGGCACACCGGTTACGACCCGCACGAGCACCGCGTCGCGCCCCTGTGCACCCCGCTCGCGACCCAGCTCCCGCACGCCGTGGGCCTCGCGCACGCCGCCCGTCTCCAGGGCGACGACGTGGTGGCGCTCGCCCTGGTCGGCGACGGCGGCACCAGCGAGGGCGACTTCCACGAGGCGCTCAACTTCGCCGCCGTCTGGCAGGCCCCGGTCGTCTTCCTCGTCCAGAACAACGGCTTCGCGATCTCCGTCCCGCTCGCCAAGCAGACCGCCGCCCCGTCGCTGGCCCACAAGGCCGTCGGCTACGGGATGCCGGGCCGCCTGGTCGACGGCAACGACGCCGCCGCCGTGCACCAGGTGCTCGCCGAAGCCGTGGCCCACGCGCGCGCGGGTGGCGGTCCCACACTGGTCGAGGCGGTGACGTACCGCATCGACGCCCACACCAACGCCGACGACGCGACCCGCTACCGGGGCGACGCCGAGGTCGAGACCTGGCGCGCGCACGACCCGATCGCGCTCCTGGAGCACGAGCTGACCGAGCGCGGCCTCCTCGACGAGGACGGCATCCGGGCCGCCCGCGACGCCGCCGAGACGATGGCGGCCGACCTGCGCGAGCGCATGAACCAGGACCCGGTCCTCGACCCCATGGACCTCTTCGCCCACGTCTACGCCGAACCCACCCCCCACCTGCGCGAACAGGAGGCCCTGCTCAGGGCCGAGCTGGCGGCGGAACAAGAAGGGGCGCACCGATGACCACCGTCGCCCTCAAGCCCGCCACCATGGCGCAGGCGCTCACCCGCGCCCTCCGCGACGCCATGACCGCCGACCCCACCGTGCACGTCATGGGCGAGGACGTCGGCGCCCTCGGCGGCGTCTTCCGGGTCACCGACGGGCTCGCGAAGGAGTTCGGCGAGGACCGGGTCACCGACACCCCGCTGGCCGAGGCGGGCATCCTCGGCACGGCCGTCGGCATGGCGATGTACGGGCTGCGGCCCGTCGTGGAAATGCAGTTCGACGCGTTCGCCTACCCGGCGTTCGAGCAGCTCATCAGCCATGTGGCCCGGATGCGCAACCGCACGCGCGGCGCCATGCCGCTGCCGATCACCATCCGCGTCCCCTACGGCGGAGGCATCGGCGGCGTCGAGCACCACAGCGACTCCTCCGAGGCGTACTACATGGCGACTCCGGGGCTCCATGTCGTCACGCCCGCCACCGTCGCCGACGCCTACGGGCTGCTGCGCGCCGCCATCGCCTCCGACGACCCGGTCGTCTTCCTGGAACCCAAACGCCTGTACTGGTCGAAGGACTCCTGGAACCCCGAGGAACCGCAGACCGTCGACCCGATCGGCCGCGCGGTCGTCCGCCGCGTCGGCCGCAGCGCCACGCTCATCACGTACGGCCCGTCCGTGCCCGTCTGCCTGGAGGCCGCCGAGGCGGCCACGGCCGAGGGCTGGGACCTCGAAGTGGTCGACCTGCGCTCCCTGGTGCCCTTCGACGACGAGACGGTCGCCGTGTCGGTCCGGCGGACCGGGCGCGCGGTGGTCGTCCACGAGTCCGGCTCCTACGGCGGACCGGGCGGCGAGATCGCGGCCCGGGTGACCGAGCGCTGCTTCCACCACCTGGAGGCGCCCGTGCTGCGGGTGGCCGGGTTCGACATCCCGTATCCGCCGCCGATGCTGGAGCGGCACCACCTCCCCGGCGTCGACCGGATCCTGGACGCCGTCGGGCGCCTGCAGTGGGAGGCGGAGAACTGATGGCCCAGGTGCTGGAGTTCAAGCTGCCCGACCTCGGTGAGGGGCTGACCGAGGCCGAGATCGTCCGCTGGCTGGTCCAGGTCGGGGACGTCGTCGCGATCGACCAACCGGTCGTCGAGGTCGAGACGGCCAAGGCGATGGTCGAGGTCCCCTGCCCCTACGGCGGTGTCGTCACCGCCCGCTTCGGCGAGGAGGGCACGGAGCTGCCCGTGGGGGCACCGCTGTTGACCGTGGCCGTGGGAGCGCCCGCCTCCGGAGCCCTCGCCGACGAGGGCTCCGGCAATGTGCTGGTCGGATACGGCACCGGGGCGCCACCGGCGCGGCGCAGGCGGGTGCGGCC
The DNA here is from genome assembly GCF_045160825.1 of Streptomyces sp. NBC_00104. Classification (NCBI taxonomy): domain Bacteria; kingdom Bacillati; phylum Actinomycetota; class Actinomycetes; order Kitasatosporales; family Streptomycetaceae; genus Streptomyces; species Streptomyces sp. NBC_00104. The sequence continues at coordinate 5,727,714 of NZ_CP108215.1, forward strand.
GGGGGAGCCGATCCGGTCCGGGGCGCCCGCGACACCGGCGGTTCGGCCCACCGCCGTCGATACGGCGGCCGCCCAGGTCGCCGCCCCCGAGCGCCCGGACGGACCCGTGCCGGTCATCTCCCCGCTGGTCCGCCGCCTCGCCCGCGAGAACGGCCTGGACCTGCGCGAGTTGCACGGCTCGGGCCCCGAGGGCCTCATCCTGCGGGCGGACGTGGAGCACGCGCTGCGGGCTGTCGCGGCCCCGGTTCGGGCGCCGCAGCCGGTCACCGTGCCAGGCGCGCAGCCTGCCCCCGTCGCGGCGCCCGCGCGCGCGGAAAGCCCCTCCGGTACCCGCGTGCCCCTGCGTGGAGTCCGGGGCGCCGTCGCCGACAAGCTCTCCCGCAGCCGGCGCGAGATCCCCGACGCGACCTGCTGGGTGGACGCCGACGCGACGGAGTTGATGAACGCCCGTACGGCGATGAACGCGGCCGGCGGCCCGAAGGTCTCCCTCCTCGCACTGCTCGCACGCGTCTGCACTGCAGCGCTGGCCCGCTTCCCGGAGCTCAACTCGACGGTCGACATGGAGGCCCGCGAGGTCGTACGGCTCGACCAGGTGCACCTCGGGTTCGCCGCGCAGACGGAACGGGGGCTGGTCGTGCCCGTCGTACGGGACGCGCACACCAGGAACGCGGAGTCGCTCGGCGCCGAGTTCGCCCGGCTGACGGAGGCGGCGCGCACCGGCACGCTGACACCCGGCCAGTTGACCGGCGGGACCTTCACGCTGAACAACTACGGCGTCTTCGGTGTCGACGGCTCCACGCCGATCATCAACCACCCCGAGGCCGCCATGCTCGGCGTCGGCCGCATCGTCCCCAGGCCCTGGGTGCACGAGGGCGAGCTGGCGGTACGGCAGGTCGTACAGCTCTCGCTCACCTTCGACCACCGGGTGTGCGACGGCGGCACGGCCGGAGGCTTCCTGCGGTACGTGGCGGACTGCGTCGAACAGCCGGCGGTGCTGCTGCGCACGCTCTGATCACCGGCGTCGTCCGGTCGGACCCGATCGCTTCGAGCCATCGGACCCGACCGGGGCGTGATTGCGCCGCCGCCCCGCGTTCCCTGTGATCGCGGAGGCACGCATACTCGGAGGGTGACCCCGTACGAGCCCCCGGGCGGCCCCGGTACCGAGGCGTTCGACGCCGTCGTGCTCGCCGGCGGCGCCGCCCGGCGGCTCGGCGGCGCGGACAAGCCCGCCGTACGCGTGGGCGGACGGGCCCTGCTCGACCGGGTCCTGACCGCCTGCGCCGGGGCCGGGGCGACCGTCGTCGTCGCCGACCCCCGCCCCACGGCCCGGCCCGTGCTGTGGGCCCGCGAGGAACCCCCCGGCGGCGGCCCGCTCGCCGCGCTGGGCGCCGGACTCCGGCACACCACCGCCCCGCATGTCGTCGTCCTCTCCGCCGACCTTCCGTTCCTGGACGACGAGACGGTACGGAGGCTCCTCGACGCCCTCCAGGGCGGCGCGGAGCCCGCCGACGGCGTCCTGGTCACCGACCCCGACGGCCGGGACCAACCCCTCGTGGCCGTCTACCGGGCCGAGGCCCTGCGTCGTGAGCTCGCGCGGCTCGCCGACGAGCACGACGGCCTGACCGGGCTCCCCCTGCGGCGGCTGACCGCCGCGCTGCGCCTCACCCGTATCACCGACCCCCTCGCGTCCTTCGACTGCGACACCTGGGACGACATCGCCGCCGCCCGCGCACGGATCAGGGAGCATGGCCACGTGTTGGATGAATGGATTTCCGCAGTCAAGGACGAGCTGGGGATCGACCTCGACGTCGACATCACCGAGCTGCTCGACCTCGCCCGTGACGCCGCCCACAGCGTGGCCCGGCCAGCCGCCCCGTTGACCACGTTCCTCATCGGCTACGCCGCCGCCCAGGCCGGGGGAGGCCCCGAGGCGGTCACCGAGGCCGCCAGGAAGGCCTCCGCCCTGGCCCTGAGCTGGGCCGACGAGGGCACCCCCGACGCCGGACCGGCCGTCGGCACCGGCACCGGCACCGGCACCGGCACCGGCACCGGCACCGGCGCCGGCCAGGACACCGGCCCGGCCGCCGGATGACCGCCCAGGACGCCGAGGAACTCGACGTGGAGGAGGCGCTGGCCGTGGCCAACGACAGGGCCGTCCGGGGGCCGGGCGAGCCCCGCTCCCCCCGCGAAACGCCCACGACCGGTGACACCGGCGCGCACCGGGCCAAGGACGACTCCCACCACCGGGCCACCTCCTGGCCCGAGGCCCGAGCCGTCGCCGAACGCGCCGCCCGCTCGGCCGGACGCCGGGCCCCGGCGTCGGTCACCGTGGACAAGGCCCTCGGCCTCGTCCTCGCCGCCCCCCTCACCGCCCTCACCGACCTCCCCTCCTTCGACACCTCCGCGATGGACGGCTGGGCGGTCGCCGGCCCCGGTCCCTGGGACGTACGGGAGGACGGTGTGCTGGCAGGGCACGCCGAGCCCGGGCGGCTCACCGACGGGGAGGCGGTCCGGATCGCCACCGGTGCCCGCATCCCGGCCGACACGACCGCCGTCCTGCGCAGCGAGCACGGCCGCACCGACGACAAGGGGCGGCTGCACCCGACCCGGGACCTGGCACACGGGCAGGACATCCGCCCACGAGGCCAGGAGTGCCGCTACGGCGACCAACTGCTGCCGCTCGGCACGCAGATCACCCCCGCCGCGCTCGGACTCGCGGCGGCCGCCGGGTACGACACGGTGAGCGTGCTCCCCCGCCCGCGCGTCGAACTGCTCGTCCTGGGCGACGAACTGCTCACCGAAGGCCGCCCGCGCGAAGGCCTGATCCGGGACGCACTGGGCCCGATGCTGCCCTCCTGGCTCCGGGCACTGGGCGCCGAGGTCACCGCCGTACGCCGCCTCGGGGACGATGCCGAGGCCTTGTACCGGGCCGTGAAGAAATCCTCCGCCGACCTCATCGTCACCACGGGGGGCACGGCTTCCGGGCCCGTCGACCATGTCCACCCCACCCTGCGTCGTGTCGGGGCCGAACTCCTCGTCGACGGTGTGAAGGTGCGCCCGGGGCACCCCATGCTGCTGGCCCGTATCAAGCGGGACCAGCATCTCGTCGGCCTGCCCGGTAACCCGTTGGCAGCCATCTCCGGGCTGTTCACGCTCGCCGAGCCCCTGCTGCGGACCCTCGCCGGGCGCGCCGCCCCGGAGCCGTACACGATGCCGCTGCGGGAGGCGGTGCACGGGCACCCGTACGACACCCGGCTCATCCCCGTCGGTCTGCGCGGTGACGACGCCGTGCCGCTGCACTACAACGGTCCCGCTATGCTCCGCGGCATCGCCACAGCCGATGCCCTTGCCGTCGTACCGCCCGGCGGCGCCCGCCCTGGCCAGGAGCTGGAACTACTCGACCTGCCCTGGGCGACCGCGGGGATCCAGGTGTGTTTCACGTGAAACGTCGATATGACCAACTGGCCTTGCGGCCGACGACGTTTCACGTGAAACAACGGGTAGATGGCAGCGGAGTACAGCCAGGGGATGTACGTCGAAACGGGGAGTGTTTCACGTGAAACTGCCGGGCCAGGACGCGATCGCCCGCAACGCGGACGAGCGACTGGTGACCCACCAGGTGCGACTGCCGAAACGGGAGGTCGAACGGCCGATGCGGCAGGTCGGCAGGCGGCTGGCGATGGCCCTGTTCGTGCTGATCGCGACCGCGTTCATCGTCTATGCCGACAACGAGGGGTACAACGACAACTCCGACGGTTCCGTGGACCTGCTCGACGCGTTCTACTACGCCACCGTCACCCTCTCCACCACGGGGTACGGCGACATCACTCCGGTCAGCGACGCTGCCCGGTTCACCAACATTTTCGTGATCACGCCGCTGCGTGTGCTGTTCCTGATCATTCTGGTCGGGACCACGCTGGAGGTCCTCACGGAGCGCACGCGTGAGGAATGGCGACTGAAACGCTGGAGGGCGGCCTTGAGGGAGCACACCGTGGTAGTCGGCTGGGGGACGAAGGGACGGTCGGCGATCCAGACAGTCTGTGCGACAGGGCTGAAGAAGGAACAGGTCGTGGTCGTGGATCCCAGCTCCAAGGTCATCGACGCCGCGACGGCCGATGGGTACACGGGCGTTGTCGGGGACGCGACCCGCAGTGATGTGCTGTTGCAGGCCGAAGCGCACAAGGCGCGGCAGATCATCATCTCGACCGCGCGGGACGACACCGCCGTACTGGTCGCGCTGACCGCCCGCCAGCTCAACCGCGGGGCGAAGATCGTGGCCGCCGTGCGGGAGGAGGAGAACGCGCCGCTGCTGAAGCAGTCGGGAGCCGACGTCGTCATCACCAGCGCCAGCGCGGCCGGACGGCTCCTCGGGCTCTCCGTCCTCAGCCCCGCGGCCGGCATGGTGATGGAGGACCTCATCCAGCAGGGCAGCGGGCTGGACATCGCCGAACGGCCGGTCATAAAGGCCGAGGTGGGGCGTGGCGTGCGGGAGACGGAGGATCTCGTGGTCAGCGTGCTGCGCGGTCATCGGGTGCTGGGCTATGACGATCCGTCCATCGGTGCGCTCCAGCTGACGGACCGGCTCATCACCATCGTCCGTGCCACCCCGAGCACGAAGATCACCCCCGAGACCAAGCACCTGCCGTAGCCGGCGGGCCGGCGGGGCGACGGGCCGGCCGCGATGTGAGCGGGAGCGGGAGCAGCGTGAGGGCGCCCCAGGGATACGTCCCCGGGGCGCCCTCACGTATGGACCGACTGGTCCGGGCGGACCTGTATGGACCGACCGGCCCGGGTGGACCGCTACTTGCGGTTGTACAGCCGCATCGTGATCGGTCCGAAGACGAGCACGAACAGGGCGGACCAGCCCAGCGTCCAGGCGACCTCCGCCGTCGGCCACTCGCCCGCCATCAACTCGCGGACCGCCGAGGCCAGATGCGTGACCGGGCTGTTGTTGACGAACGCCTGGAGCCAGCCCGGCATGGTGCTCGGGTCGACGAAGACGTTGGACAGGAAGGTCAGCGGGAAGATCACCATCATGCTGACGCCCATCACGGACTTCTCGGTGCGCAGCATGAGGCCGAACATCGTCCAGATCCACGAGAACGCGAACGAGAAGACGATGAGCAGCGCGACCCCGGCGACCACGCCCAGCACCCCGCCGTCCGGGCGGTAGCCGAGGATCATGCCGACGGTGAGCATCACGAAGGACGCGATCGCGTAGCGCAGGGCGTCGCCCAGCAGATAGCCGACCATCGTCGACGGCCGCCAGATCGGCAGCGAGCGGAACCGGTCGAAGACACCCTTCTCGATGTCCGTGTTGACCGAGACACCGGTGTACATCGTGATCATCACGACCGACATCACCAGGATGCCCGGCAGCAGGAACTGGATGTACTCCTCCGGGGAGCCGGCCAGCGCCCCGCCGAAGAGGTACGTGTACATCAGCACCATCATGATCGGGAAGGCGGTGACGTCGAAGAGCTGTTCCGGCACGTGTTTGATCTTGAGCATGGCCCGCCAGCCGAAGGTCAGGGACGCCGACAGGGCGCTGGGCCGCGGCGGTCGTTCCTTGGCGATCAGCAGCGCGGCGAGCGACTCGGCACTGACGGGGGCGAGTTCCTTGTTCTCGGTGGTGGTCGCGGTGCTCATGCCGCCGCCTCGTCCTTCGTCTCGGAGGTGTCCGCGGCCTGCGTGGCCGCTGTCCTGGTGTCGTGTCCGGTGAGGGCGAGGAACACCTCGTCCAGGCTGGGCTGCCCCAGCGCGAAGTTGTCGACGGTGATGCCGGTACGGGCCAGTTCGGCGAGCGCCCGGGCGGCGGCCTCGGCGGCACCCTGCCCGTTGGCGGATCCAGCGCCCACGCGTGCCGTCAGCGCCACCGGGTCCGGCTCGCGCTGCACATCGGCGTCGAGGGCGAGCCGCAGCACCTCCTCGGCCTGCGGCCGCTGGGCCGCGTCGCGCAGCCGTAGATGGACGGAACCGGCGCCCACGGACGCCTTCAGCTCGCCCTTCGTGCCCTCCGCGATCACCTTGCCCCGGTCGATGACCGCGATCCGGGACGCCAGCTGGTCCGCCTCGTCCAGATACTGCGTCGTGAGAAGCACCGTCGTGCCCTGGGCGACCACCGCGCGCACGATGTCCCACACCTGGTTGCGGCTGCGCGGGTCGAGGCCGGTCGTCGGCTCGTCCAGGAACAGCAGGTCGGGGGTGTTGAGGATGGACGCGGCGATGTCGATACGGCGCCGCATGCCGCCCGAGTAGTGCTTGACCTGCTTTCCGGCCGCCTCGCTCAACCCGAAGGCCTCCAGCAGCTGCTCGGCGCGATGGCGGGCCGCCCGTTTGTCGTGGCCGAGGAGACGGGCGAGCAGCACCAGGTTCTCGGTGCCGGTCAGATCCTCGTCCACGGAGGCGTACTGCCCGGTCAGGCTCACCCGGCCGCGTACCTCGTCGGCCTCGCTCACGACGTCGTGACCGAAGACGTGCGCCTCGCCGCCGTCGGGGCGCAGCAGGGTGGCGAGCATCTTCACCGTGGTCGTCTTGCCGGCGCCGTTCGGGCCGAGGACGCCGTAGACCGTGCCGGCCGGCACGGCCAGGTCGACGCCGTCGACGGCCCGGGTCTCGCCGAAGGTCTTCACCAGACCCGCGGTCTCGATCGCGAGGCCGGACGTCTGTGCGCTCATGTCTGGGATCCTTCCGCGTGCGGGGCCCGTGTCCGGGGCTATGCAAGGAGAGACCGCCGGGACCGCCGAAACTCATCGGTCACCGCGCGGGACATCGCGACTGCCCCGGCATCGGGGCGGAGCGCGTCGGCGAGAACCCGTGCGGCCGCGAGGTCTCCACGGTCTCTCCGATGGCGACCGATTGCACCCCCATCGGGACCAAGGGCGCAAGAGGATCGGACCGGGGACGCAGGCCGACCGGGACCGGGACGCAGGCCGACCGGGACCGGGGCGTGGGCCCACCGGGGCGGGGACTCGGTGCGGAGGCCGAGGGGGTAGCTGCTTGCCGCAGAGTGCGCACGAGGCCGAATTAGCTCGCTCGTGTGATCGTCCACTTGTGAGTTTGCGGTGCCCTGGGCTGATCGGGCTGACGTGGTCCTGCGACCTGGGACACCGGGTACGGCGTCGGCGTGCGGGGCCCCTGCTCCACCAGAGGATGGTTCAGGGTCTCCCCGTCGCCTCTGGCCGTACCTCTGTGGCCAGGTCGCGCAGGGCTGGTTCATCAGCGGCCTCCGGCCGCGGGGGCCTCCCGGGCCCGGACCAGGCACAGGATGCGTGTCGCCGCCCCGGGGCTGAGAATGCCAGGGACCTGAGGGCACCTCCCACGCCCTTAAGGCAGTGGGGGAGCGCCCAAGACCGTTCGGGGCGTGCGGCTGAGCGGGCTCACTCATGCTCAGTCCACAGGAACGGTAGCGTCCCCTTCATGTATGCGATCACGATTCCCGAACCCGGTGGACCCGAGGCCCTGGTGTGGGACGAGGTCCCCGATCCGGTGCCCGGCGAGGGCGAAGTGCTCATCGAGGTGGCGGCGAGTGCCGTGAACCGAGCCGACCTGCTCCAGCGGCAGGGCTTCTACGACCCGCCGCCCGGCGCCTCTCCCTACCCCGGCCTGGAGTGCTCCGGCCGGATCGCGGAGCTCGGGCCCGGGGTGTCCGGGTGGAACGCCGGCGACGAGGTGTGCGCGCTGCTCTCGGGCGGCGGCTACGCGGAGAAGGTCGTCGTCCCGGTCGGCCAGCTGCTGCCCGTGCCCTCCGGCCTCGACCTCAACCGGGCCGCCGCGCTGCCCGAGGTGGTCTGCACGGTCTGGTCGAACGTCTTCATGATCGCCCACCTGCGTCCCGGTGAGACCCTCCTCGTGCACGGCGGCTCCAGCGGGATCGGCACGATGGCCATCCAGCTCGCGAAGGCGGTCGGCGCGCGGGTCGCCGTGACGGCCGGTACCAAGGAGAAGCTCGAACAGTGCGCCGCCCTGGGCGCGGACATCCTGATCAACTACCGCGAGCAGGACTTCGTCGAGGAGGTCCGCAACGCCACGGACGGCAAGGGCGCGGACGTCGTCCTGGACAACATGGGCGCCAAGTACCTCGACCGCAACGTCCGGGTCCTCGCCGTCAACGGCCGCCTGGCGATCATCGGCATGCAGGGCGGCATAAAGGGCGAGCTGAACATCGGCGCCCTCCTCGCCAAGCGGGCCGCGATCAGCGCGACCTCGCTGCGCGCACGCCCCCTGGAGGAGAAGACCGCCATCGTCGCCGCCGTACGCGAACACGTGTGGCCGCTGATCGCCGGCGGCCACGTACGCCCCGTCGTCGACCGCGAGATCCCCATGGACGACGCGGCCACGGCCCATCGTGTGCTGGAGGAGAGCGGTCACATCGGCAAGGTGCTCCTGGTGGTGCCGTAGACCGGCCGGCCGAAACGCTGTACGAGCCCCCGCTCAGCCCGGCTCAGTCCCGCCGTATCCGTAGTCCGACGAAGGCCAGGCCGAGGCCCAGGCCCAGCAGCATGAGGCCGCTGCCGAGGGAGAGGACCTGCAGGACGGGTTCCTCGGAGGTCACGGTGCCGGCTCCGGGTGGGACGGCCGGGACAGGCAGGGCGGCGTCCTGGGAGGGCTCGGGGACGCCGGTGGCGTCCGGGACGGGAGGGGGCTCTTCCGGGGGCGCGTACGCGTCGTCCTCCGGTTCCACGGGCTCGGCGTCCTGCCGCCCCGGGCGCTCCCGCCCTTCGCCCGCGCGGCTGCCGGCCCAGGAGGTCGCGGGGTCGGGCTCGGCCGCGTACACGGCCGGCACGGCCCCGGTCACCAGAACCACGAGCAGTCCCGTGACGAGAACCAGTCCCGTCACGCGCGCTGAGCGGAGCCAAGGAGCCACGCCCTCAGCGTCACACGCCACCCACACACCGGCATCTCGACGCCGAACCGCCGAACCGCCGGACCGCCGAACCGCCGGACCGATTTGACTGCCGGACTGCCGGACCGATTCGACCGCCGGACTGCCGGACTGACGAACCGATCCGACTACGGCCCCGGTCGAAGGCCGGCAGCGGCGCCGCAGTAGTCCGCGCCCGCCATCGTCCCCGCGCCCGCCATCGTCCCCGCGCCCGCCGAAGCCCGCCCAGGCCCGCCGAAGGCCCCCGGCGGGCACGAATCCCCGTCCGGGACACGAGCCGCTGCCGTGTAAACGGTGGATCACCCTGCGTCGGGGGCACCTGGGTGATGAGGTGTACGTGTGCGAGAGAATGGCGGCATGGAGATGCCGAGGAACGAACGGTCGCCCGAACAGCCCCAGATCCTGGTCGTGGGCCAGGACGGAATGGCGGTGGGCGGCGGCGGAGACGAAGACTCCCGCGAGATCCCGGTGACGGAGATGGTGGAACAGCCGGCCAAGGTCATGCGCATCGGCAGCATGATCAAGCAGTTGCTCGAAGAAGTACGGGTCGCCCCCCTCGACGATGCCAGCCGGGCCCGGCTGAAGGAGATCCACGCCAGCTCGGTCAAGGAACTGGAGGACGGCCTGGCGCCCGAACTGGTCGAGGAGTTGGAGCGGCTCTCCCTGCCCTTCACCGACGAGGTGATCCCGAGCGACGCGGAACTGCGGATCGCGCAGGCCCAGTTGGTCGGCTGGCTCGAAGGCCTCTTCCACGGGATCCAGACGACGCTGTTCGCCCAGCAGATGGCGGCCCGGGCCCAGTTGGAACAGATGCGCCGCGCGCTGCCGCCCGGCGTCGGCGGCGGCCTCGAGGGCGACGACGATCCCCGTACGATCGGCCGCTCGGGCGGCCCGTACCTCTAGCCTCCGACGCCTCCGACCCACCCACCCCCCGCCCATACGTACGCAGAGGGCCCGGCACACGAAGTGCCGGGCCCTTCCTACGACCAGGGGCCCGGGGCCCGGGGCATCAGGCCGGGTTGCCCGTCGAGACCTTGAGGATGATCGAGGGCATGTCCTTGGGGTCGACGTCGTCGGAGGCCGCCGGGTACTGCTCCATGACCGTGCCCTCGCCGTACGTGTTCTCGTCGACCTTCTGGACGTCGTACTGCCAGCCCGCCGCCTGGAAGCACTTCTTCACCGAGTCGATGTTCTTGAAGGTGAAGTCCGGCAGCAGGATCTTGTCGGGGTCGTTGTAGGACTCCGAGGGCTCCGTGCACTCGGTCGAGTCGATGACCTTCGACGTGTCCGGTCCCTTGTGCCCCTCGACCACGGTCGGCGAGGCGGACGGGGTGGTGCCGCCGTCGCCGCTCGACGCCTCGCTGCCGGTGTTCAGACTCAGCGCCGTGACTAGGCCGCCGACCGCGAGGACCGACACGACGATCGCGCCGACGATGACGCCCTTGTTGCTCTTGCCGCCCCCGGAACGTCCGGCCGAGAGGGAGGACTGCTGGGGCGGGAGGTTGTACGGCGGCGGGGTGGACGCCCCCTGCTGCGGCGCGTACGCGGCGGTCTGCGGGGGCGTCTGGTAGCCGCCCTGCTGCGGGTAGCCGTAGGACGGGGCGGGCGTGGGCGTCGGCGGACCGTATCCGCCCGTCGCGTGCGGCTGGTACGGCGTCTGGACGCTGCCCGACTGCGGGGCCCCGGTCTGGTCGATCGGCGGGAAGACGGCGGAGGAGACCCCGGCGCCGCTGGACGTCTGCACGCCCGGCACGATGCTCGGCGCCACGGGCTGGAGGGACGCGGCGACCCGCAGGCACTCGTCCCGCATCGCCTCCGCGCTCGGGAACCGCTCGTTCGGGTTCTTCTTCAGCGCGCGGGCGATGATCGCGTCGACGGCCGGCGGCAGGGAACGGTTGATCGAGGAGGGAGCGACCGGCTCCTCCTGGACGTGCGCATACGCGATGGCCAGCGGCGAGTCCGCCTCGAACGGCAACCGACCGGTGGTCAGTTGGAACAGCATGATGCCGACCGAGTACAGGTCGGAGCGCGCGTCCACGCCACGGCCGAGGGCCTGCTCGGGCGAGAGGTACTGCGGGGTGCCGACGACCATGCCGGTCTGCGTCATCGACGTGACGCCCGACTGCATGGCGCGGGCGATGCCGAAGTCCATGACCTTCACGACGTTCCGCTTGGTCATCATCACGTTGCCCGGCTTGATGTCCCGGTGGACCAGGCCCATCTCGTGGCTGATCTCCAGCGCCGCCAGCACGTCCGCGGTGATCTTCAGCGCCTTGTCGGAGGGCATCGCGCCGAGCTGCGAGACGTCCGCGTCCAGCACCGAACCGAGCGGCTTGCCCTCGATGTACTCCATGACGATGTACGGCGTCGTCATGCCGTCCATCTCGTCCTCGCCCGTGTCGAAGACCGAGACGATGTTCGTGTGGGTGAGCTTCGCCACGGCCTGCGCCTCACGGCGGAACCGCTCACGGAAGGCCTGCTCGCGGCCCAGCTCGGTGTGGAGTGTCTTGATCGCGACTTGTCGGTCGAGCACCGAGTCATATGCGAGGTGGACGGAGGCCATGCCGCCCTCGCCGAGCAGGTCACGCAGCTGATAGCGGCCACCGGCTAGCGACCGCCCCGCGTACCGGCCCTGTGCGGCGTCCTGGCTCATCTTCCTGCGTCCCCCATCGGCGCGCGCGAAAGCTGCTGGCGTGGCTCCCGCGATCGGTGATCATGGTGATCCCCGACGATCCTGGTGATCCTTTGTGCTATTCCCGGCCAAGTCTGCCCCAGGGCACTGACACGTCAAGCGCGGTGCCCGATCCGTGACCGTACGCGAAAGAAGCGTCGCGGAAGCGTTACAGGGGGCGTACGCCCGGTACACAGAACTTGCACGAGTGCGCGCGCTGCGGGTTTCATGGCCGATCAACCTTCGAATCCACCTTGAATCCGTCGTGAACCCGTCGCGTGGCCAACCCGGACCGGCCTCTTGCGTGAAGGCTGTAGCGTGGCCGACGGAGACCGTAACAAGTACCGCGCGGACCGCGGGCAGAAATGACGGCGAGGACTGATGGCACAGCAGCAGCGCTCTCAGGGCCCGTCCGACCCCGAGGCGACTGGCGGCGGCATGTCGGACGCGCCGGAGTTGTGGGGCAACGGCGGGCTTGTCGGTGACGGTCGATACCGGATGACCCACAGACTCGGCCGGGGCGGTATGGCCGAGGTGTTCGCGGCCGAGGACGTGCGCCTCGGTCGTACGGTCGCGGTCAAGTTGCTCCGCTCCGACCTCGCCGAAGACCCCATTTCCAAGGCCCGCTTCACGCGTGAGGCCCAGGCGGTGGCCGGTCTCAACCACCACTCGATCGTGGCTGTCTACGACTCCGGCGAGGACGTCGTGAACGGCACCCCCGTGCCGTACATCGTCATGGAGCTGGTCGAGGGCCGCACCATCCGCGATCTGCTGATCAACGCGGAGGCGCCCGGCCCGGAGCAGGCGCTGATCATCGTCTCCGGTGTACTGGAGGCGCTGGCATACTCCCACCAGCACGGCATCGTGCACCGCGACATCAAGCCGGCGAACGTGATCATCACCCACAACGGGGCCGTGAAGGTGATGGACTTCGGTATCGCCCGCGCCCTGCACGGGGCGTCGACGACGATGACGCAGACCGGCATGGTCATGGGCACGCCCCAGTACCTCTCCCCGGAGCAGGCGCTCGGCAAGGCCGTCGACCACCGCTCCGACCTGTACGCCACCGGCTGTCTGCTCTACGAACTCCTCTCACTCAGGCCTCCGTTCATCGGCGAGACCCCGCTGTCGGTGGTCTACCAGCACGTCCAGGACATCCCGGTGCCCCCCTCCGAGGTCTCGGAGGGGGCGGCGCCGCCGGAGCTCGACGGCCTCGTCATGCGCTCCCTCGCCAAGGAGCCGGACGATCGGTTCCAGACGGCCGAGGAGATGCGCGGCCTCGTCCAGTACGGCCTGCAGATGCTGTACGACCAGGGCGGCCACACCGGCACCTGGAACACCGGGCCCGTCACCATGCACGAGGGCCGGAACACGCCGCCGGGCGGTATGTCCGGTACGGCGGTCATGTCGCACCCCGGGGAGCCGGGCACCTCGCAGACCCCGCAGCCGATCCTGCCCGGGTACGGCGGTGGCGGCCGGGACGACGGCGGCTTCGAGGGCCGCGGCAACCGGGGCAGCGGCCGCGGCAAGCTGTGGATCCTCGCCGTTCTCGCGGTGGTCGCCATCGCGGCGGGTGTCGCGCTGGCGCTGAACGACAACGGTGGCGGCAGCGGCGGCGACACCGGGACCACGAAGTCTCCGACGGCCTCGACGTCGAGCAAGGACAAGGACGCCAGCGAGTCGCCCAGCGACGAGGAGACCGCGGAGGAGACGACGGAGGAGAACACCGGCTCGGGCAACGACCCCGACTACACGCCGCCGTACTCGCAGTCCCCGTCCTTCAGCCAGTCGCCGACGCAGAGCCCGACGGAGGAGCCGACGGAGGAGCCGACGACCGAGGAACCGACGACGGAGGAGCCGACGGAGGAGCCGACGACGGAGGAGCCGACCGACGACGGCAGCGGCGGGGACGCCGCCGGGGGCCTGACGGTCGGTGGCGGCGACGGCGAGGAGTGATCCGGCGGCGTGACCGGAGTGACCCTCCCCGGGTCACTCCACGAACGCCTCGCACACCGCGTCGTACTCCCGCGTCCACCACACCACCAGCGCCGAGGCCGCCGGGAACTGCGGGTCGGCGCGGAGGTCGCCGCGCTCGTAGTGCCAGCGCAGCATCCAGAAGTCGTTGAGCCGCTCCCACCACACGCGGTGCACCGCGGCCGCGAGTTCGGCCGGGGCGGCGCCAGCGGAACGGCGGTACGCGCGCGCGTAGGACCGTACTTTCGCCAGGTCCAGGGCGCCGACGGGGCGCACGAAGAAGATCACCGCCGCCCGGACCGCTTCCTCCGCGCGCGGCTGCACGCCGAGCCGGTCCCAGTCGAGGATCGCGGCGGGCACATCGGGGACGTCGTCCCGGTAGAGCACGTTGAACGGGTGGAAGTCCCCGTGCACCCACCCCACCGAACCGCCCCGGGGCGGGCGCCGTTGCGCGTGCCGCTCCAGCAGATCCCGCCGCTCCAGCAGCCGATGCCGGGCGAGCGCGTCGAAGGCGTCGGCCGGCCGATGACGTCGTACCCGGTCGAGCAGATCGTCGATGAGGGCGAAGGTGTCGACGGCATCCGCGCTCTCGGTTCCGACGGACCCGACAGCCCCGACGGACCCGACAGCCCCGACAGCCCCGACAGTCCCTGCGGCCCCTCGGCCTCCCGCCCCGCATGCGACGTGAGGCGCGGTGGCCGCCCTTGTCCGAGCCTGGGGCGACCGCGCGGGCGGAGCCTGCCGCTGGGCCGGGATCAGCCGCTTGCGTACCGGCACGACCGGCACCGCCGGCTCCCGCACCGGCACCGGCACCGGCACGTCAGGCTCCCGCACAGACACCTCCGGTTCCTGCGCAGGCATCACCCGCTCCAAAGACGCGTGGACGACGCCCAGGAGCGCCCCCAGGCGGGCGCACTGTCCGGGGTCGAGCTGGCCGCCGTGCCGGTGGCGTCCGTCGATCCACGGGTGCAGGGCGTAGGCGTGACCGCCGACGACCGCGACCGTGCGCCCGTCGCGAGCGGCCAGCGGCGGGGCCACGGGGACGCCCAGGTCGGCGAGGCGCTGGGTGGCACGGTGCTGGCGGACGATCGCGGCCGGATCGGCGGTCTCGGGGTCGAAGTGGTGCTTGAGGAAGTACCGGCCGCGGGTGGTGGACAGCCGGTAGCCGCGGTTGAGGAGCCCCTCGTCGACGGGTTCACAGGTCAGTGCGGACCCGGCGGCGTACCGCTCCAGCAGAGGGCCCAGAGGGGGCGCGTGGAGCACAGGGGGTGGTACAGATGAGCGCAGCACGCGCCAGATGTTAGGGCATGCGCCACGCCGCTGACCTGACGCTTGTCACACACAGTCGTTACCGATCACGGAGTGCGCAGATCCGAACTGCGGCTCGACGCGCAGACATGCGGGCCGGATATCCACCGCGCCCGAGAGGAAACAGGGCGATTCGGCCGGGTTCACGGATGGAGCAACTTCCACGGGCGATCTCACGGCCCGCCCCCGGCGAAGTCTTCCCGTGGCCGGGGTGGCCGGGATAACGTGCCGGTGTTCCGGCCCCCTGCCAGGCTGTTAACCAGCGCTGTGACCAGCAGCTGTTCCCGACGGACGCGACTTACTTGGACCCCCTAGTACCGAATTACTTGGAAATCCAAGGAAAATCGCAGGTCAATAGGGGTTTCACAGGAATGTGGAGCACTGGGTAACGTGCCTCGTGCAGGGCGCTCGCCGGGGCACCTGTCACGTCTGTTCCCGGCCAAGGGCACCCACCCCGTGCACGGGCACCGGGATCAGGCGAGCCGCACTGGTCTTCCGGCAATCCCGGGGGCCGGACCGACGGAGGAGCACACGTGACCGTGGAGAGCACTGCCGCGCGCAAGCCGCGACGCAGCGCCGCAGGCAAGACCGGCACCACCGGCAGCAAGGCGGCCGGTACCACCGGCACCAGGCGCGCCGCTGCCAAGAAGCCGACCGACGCCCAGCCCGAACTCGTTCAGCTGCTGACGCCCGAGGGCAAGCGCGTCAAGAACGCGGAGAACGCGCCGTACGAGCCGTTCGTCGCCGACATCACCACCGACGAGCTGCGTGGCCTGTACCGGGACATGGTGCTGACCCGTCGCTTCGACGCCGAGGCCACCTCCCTGCAGCGCCAGGGCGAGCTGGGCCTGTGGGCCTCGCTGCTCGGCCAGGAGGCCGCCCAGATCGGCTCCGGGCGGGCCACCCGCGAGGACGACTACGTCTTCCCGACCTACCGTGAGCACGGCGTCGCCTGGTGCCGCGGGGTCGACCCGACCAATCTGCTCGGCATGTTCCGCGGCGTGAACAACGGCGGCTGGGACCCGAACAGCAACAACTTCCACCTCTACACGATCGTCATCGGCTCCCAGACGCTGCACGCCACGGGCTACGCCATGGGCATCGCCAAGGACGGCGCCGACTCGGCGGTCATCGCCTACTTCGGTGACGGCGCCTCCAGCCAGGGCGACGTCGCCGAGGCGTTCACCTTCTCCGCCGTCTACAACGCGCCCGTCGTGTTCTTCTGCCAGAACAACCAGTGGGCCATCTCGGAGCCCACGGAGAAGCAGACCCGCGTCCCGCTGTACCAGCGCGCCCAGGGCTTCGGCTTCCCCGGCGTCCGCGTCGACGGCAACGACGTCCTCGCCTGCCTCGCCGTCACCAAGTGGGCGCTGGAGCGCGCCCGCCGGGGCGAGGGCCCCACCCTGGTCGAGGCGTACACGTACCGCATGGGCGCCCACACCACCTCCGACGACCCGACCCGCTACCGCCACGACGAAGAGCGGGTGGCCTGGGAGGCCAAGGACCCGATCGCGCGCCTGCGCGCTTACCTGGAGTCCGAAACGGACACGAACGAGGGATTCTTCGCGGAACTCGAAGCGGAGAGCGAGGCGTTGGGAAGGCGAGTGCGCGAAGTGGTGCGTGCCATGCCCGACCCGGACCACTTCGCCATCTTCGACAACGCGTACGCGGACGGACACGCGCTCGTGGACGAGGAGCGCGCCCAGTTCGCCGCGTACCAGGCGTCGTTCGCCGATGTGGACGAAGAGGAGGGCAAGTAGCGATGACCACGCAGACAGCCGCGCAGACGGCAGGGCAGACCGCCGGGCATTCCGCCCCGAAGAGCATGGCGGTCGCCAAAGCGATCAACGAGTCGCTGCGCAGGGCCCTCGAAACCGACCCCAAGGTCCTCGTCATGGGCGAGGACGTCGGCAAGCTCGGCGGCGTGTTCCGGGTGACGGACGGCCTGCAGAAGGACTTCGGAGAGGACCGGGTGATCGACACCCCGCTCGCCGAGTCGGGCATCGTCGGCACCGCCATCGGCCTCGCCCTGCGGGGCTACCGCCCGGTGGTCGAGATCCAGTTCGACGGCTTCGTCTTCCCCGCGTACGACCAGATCGTCACCCAGCTCGCCAAGATGCACGCGCGCTCGCTGGGCAAGGTCAAGCTCCCCGTCGTGGTCCGGATCCCCTACGGCGGCGGCATCGGCGCGGTCGAACACCACTCCGAGTCCCCGGAGGCGCTGTTCGCGCACGTGGCGGGCCTGAAGGTGGTCTCGCCGTCGAACGCCTCCGACGCCTACTGGATGATGCAGCAGGCCATCCAGAGCGACGACCCGGTGATCTTCTTCGAGCCCAAGCGGCGTTACTGGGACAAGGCCGAGGTCAACCCCGAGGCCATTCCCGGCCCGCTGCACAAGGCCCGTGTCGTGCGCGAGGGCACCGACCTCACGCTCGCCGCGTACGGCCCGATGGTGAAGCTCTGCCAGGAGGTCGCCGACGCGGCCGCCGAGGAGGGCAAGGCCCTGGAGATCCTGGACCTGCGGTCGGTGTCCCCCCTGGACTTCGACTCCATCCAGGCGTCCGTGGAGAGGACGCGCCGTCTGGTGGTGGTCCATGAGGCGCCGGTGTTCTTCGGCTCGGGCGCGGAGATCGCCGCCCGCATCACCGAGCGGTGCTTCTACCACCTGGAGGCCCCCGTCCTTCGCGTCGGCGGGTACCACGCCCCCTATCCGCCGGCCCGGCTGGAGGAGGAGTACCTGCCGAATCTGGACCGGGTGCTCGACGCCGTCGACCGCTCGCTGGCGTTCTGAGGGAGAGGGTCGTGACGACGATGACAGACACGTCTCCGCGCGAGTTCAAGATGCCCGACGTGGGTGAGGGACTCACCGAGGCCGAGATCCTCAAGTGGTACGTCCAGCCCGGTGACACGGTCACCGACGGCCAGATCGTCTGCGAGGTGGAGACGGCCAAGGCCGCGGTCGAACTGCCCATCCCCTACGACGGTGTGGTGCGCGCCCTGCACTTCCCCGAGGGCACCACGGTCGACGTCGGCACGTCGATCATCGCGGTGGACGTGGCGGGCGGCGCGGCCCCGGCGCAGGCCCCCGCCGAGGCGGCCGCGCCCGCCCAGCCGGCGGCGAAGCCCGCGGCGGAGCCGGTGGCCAAGAAGCCCGAGGGCCGCAAGCCGGTCCTCGTCGGCTACGGGGTCGCCGAGTCCTCCACGAAGCGCCGCCCCCGCAGGGGGGTCCCGGCCGCCGCCGCGCCCGCCGAGGACACCCTGTACGCGGCCACCGCGATCCAGGGCGTCCAGGGCATCCAGGGTGAGCTGAACGGGCACGGGCAGCACGGGATCACCGTCCCGCGTCCGCTGGCGAAGCCGCCGGTCCGCAAGCTGGCCAAGGATCTCGGGGTGGACCTGGCGACGATCACCCCGTCCGGCCCCGACGGGGTCATCACCCGCGAGGACGTCCACGCCGCGGTGGCCCCGCAGACGGCTGCCGAGCCCGTGGTGGAGGCGCCCGCGCCCCCCGCCGCGCCTGCCGTCGCCCCGGCGCCGGTGACGTCGTACGACGGCGCCCGCGAGACCCGTGTTCCGGTCAAGGGTGTCCGGAAGGCGACGGCGGCGGCGATGGTCGGCTCGGCGTTCACGGCGCCGCACGTCACGGAGTTCGTGACGGTCGACGTGACGCGCACGATGAAGCTGGTCGAGGAGCTGAAGCAGGACAAGGAGCTGGCGGGCCTGCGGGTCAACCCGCTGCTGTTGATCGCCAAGGCACTCCTCGTGGCGATCAAGCGCAACCCGGAGGTCAACGCCTCCTGGGACGAGGCCGCCCAGGAGATCGTGCTCAAGCACTACGTCAACCTGGGCATCGCCGCCGCCACCCCACGCGGCCTGATCGTCCCGAACATCAAGGACGCCCACGCGAAGACGCTGCCCCAGCTCGCCGAGTCACTGGGCGAGCTGGTCTCCACGGCCAAGGAGGGCCGGACCTCCCCGGCCGCCATGCAGGGCGGCACGGTCACCATCACCAACGTCGGTGTCTTCGGCATCGACACCGGCACGCCCATCCTCAACCCCGGGGAGTCTGCGATCCTCGCGGTCGGCACGATCAAGCTCCAGCCGTGGGTCCACAAGGGGAAGGTGAAGCCCCGCCAGGTCACCACCCTGGCCCTCTCCTTCGACCACCGGCTGGTGGACGGGGAACTGGGCTCCAAGGTGCTGGCGGACGTGGCGGCGATCCTGGAACAGCCGAAGAGGCTGATCACTTGGGCGTGAGGCCCTCGACTGGATAGGCTCCATGTGAAGGGGCGGCCGCAAATTCGTCTTGCGGCCGCCCCCTTCTGCTGTGGCTCTGCTCAGTCCCCGCCTGTCAGCGCTGGTTGAGCACGTACACCGGTGCCCCGTCCTCAGCGGCGCCCCGAGACTGGATGCAGGCGTGCTTGCGCAGCATCCGTAGACATTCGTTGACGCGGTGCACCGACAGCCCCGTACGGGCCGCGATCGCCTCCAGCGGCTGACGCAACTCACCCTCCTGGACAAGCACCGGGGCGATCACCACGGCCACCGTCCACACGTCCTCCGTCACCGACAACCGCTTCCGCCAGTCGGCCAGCACGGACTCCGTGGTCGGTTGCGCCGAGAAATCGGGAACGGGCGCCGGCCGGTCGAGCGCGAGGGTGTCGAGACGGTTCGCGATGCGTTCCATGGCCTGGGCGATGGCTTGCTGGGCGCCAAGCGTGGCGCGCTGCGTCTCCAGCATGGTCCGCTGTGTCTCCAGCAACTCCTGTTGCAGTGCCAGCGATTTGTGCTGTGCGACCGCAAGCTGCTCGTCCGCTTGAAGGTTGCGCTCTTCGAGCCGGACGATGGCCTCGGCGACCTGCTCGGGCATGGCGTACGCGATGGGGGCGCCCGGCTCGGCGGGCTGTACCTCGGCCTCCTCCAGCGAGTAGGAGCCCTCGCGCTGAATGGTCTCGATCACTTCGGCGACCCACTGTTTGAAGGGTGCGCATTCGGGCTTGGTGCAGGCGCTGACGAGAAGGATCAGACCCTGGAGATCGATGAGATTCAGGTCTCGGCGCCACTCCCGACCTGCGGGAACGCTGAGACCGTAAGCTCCAGTTACGGTCTCGAGAATCTCTCGGTGCTCCTCTGGAACATGGTCGGAGAGTGCCTGCCGCGAGTTGGTGTGCCCCAACTGCTTGCAGACATCCACCGCCGGGAACCAGTGCGCCCCGTCCGGCATGGTCAGTCGGCGGACGCGTGCTCCGGTAGCCGCGTAGACGAAGTCGCCGACGTCGAGCGCGTCCTGCTGCGTGCGGGGGTCGGGCTGGTGCTTGCTGGGTTCGATCATCTGAACCACCTCCAACCCGGAACGTAGGGGGGAGGAATGGGCATATGCCAGCCAGCGCAACGATGTTCACTATTGCGAGGGAAGCCCGCCTGTTCGGCTTGCGATCCAGGCAAGTAGGACGAAGGGGGCCGTCGCTCGACAGCGACGGCCCCCTTCCTCGTGCTGGTGCGGTTACAGCGTGGCGAAGCCGTAGTCCATCAGCTTCTTCACGTCCGCCGTGCGGGTGGTCGCGTTGGTGGATGTGAGGACGGTGCCCACGATCGTCTTGCCGTTGCGGGTCGCGGAGAAGACGAGGCAGTACTTGGCCTGGGCGCCGGAGCCGGTCTTCACACCGAAGGTGCCCTTCCAGCCGAGCAGCTTGTTGGTGTTCTCCCAGGTGTAGTAGCGGTAGCCGCCACTCTTGGTGGTCACCTTCTGCTTGGTGGTCTTCGTACCTACGATCGACTTGAATGTGGAGTTCTTCAGCGTGTTGCTGGCGAGCTTGGTGAGGTCACGCGGCGTCGAGTAGTTCGAGCCGTTGCTGATGCCGTCGAACGAGTCGAACTTCGTGTTCTTCATGCCGAGACTCTTGGCGGTGGAGTTCATCTTGGAGATGAACGACTTCACCCGCGCCGCACGCGTCGAGCCCGTGCCGAACTTGTCGGCGAGCGCGTACGCGGCGTCGCAGCCCGACGGGAGCATCAGAGCGTAGAGGAGCTGGCGGACGGTGACTTTGTCGCCGACGATCAGGCCGGCGTGGGAGGCCTGGTTCTTGACGATGTAGTCGCTGTACGCCTTCGAGACCGTGACCTTGGCGTTCAGGTTCAGGTTCTTCTGCGACAGCACGACCTTGGCGGTCATGATCTTGGTGGTGGAGCCTGTGGACCGCTTGGTGTCCGCGGCCTTCGTGTAGAGGGCCTTGCTGTTGGCGTTGTTCCACACGAACCCGCCTTTGGCGGTGATCGTGGGCTTGGCGGGAGCTGCCTGCGCGGTGCCGGAGCCGACGACTCCGGTCGCGATCATCGCACCGGTGGTCACGACGACTGCAGCGGCTCTGCGGACACGTGCGCCCTTTATGGCGGTAATCAAGTCAAGTACCCCGATTGCGTGAAATGTCTGTGGAGCGCGGCCACTTGGGCTCCGGTTTCGGGCAAGCGGGGCCGCTTCTCGTGTGACAAGTGAGTAGCACAAAAGGTTGTGCCTTGGGTGGGGCGGGGGTCAATTCAAGTCCATCTCACTGTCTTTTGACGGGTTCAGGGTGGGGGTGCCGTCCCGGATCGTGGACGGGTGCGGCGATGCGTACGTGTTGTATCTAAGCTGTGGGCATGCCCACAGCTCCCGCCCCCGCCGTGAAGCAGCCCCCCGCCGCCGACCGCGTGTACACCCACGTCAAACAGGGTGTCCTGGAGCGCCGTTACGAGGGCGGCACGCTGCTCACCGAGGGCGAGCTGGCCGAGGCGGTCGGCGTGTCCCGGACGCCGGTGCGGGAGGCGCTGCTGCGGCTGGAGGTCGAGGGGCTGATCAAGCTCTATCCCAAGAAGGGCGCCCTGGTGCTGTCCGTCTCCGCGCAGGAGATCGCGGACGTCGTCGAGACCCGGCAGCTGGTCGAGGAGCACGCGGTCCGCAAGACGGTCCCGGCCACGCCGCGGCTGATCGAGCGTCTGGAGGCTCTCCTGGAGCAGCAGAAGGCGCAGGCCGCCGCCGGGGACCTGGCGGGTGCCGCGGTGACCGACCGCTGCTTCCACGCCGAGATCGTCCGCAGCGGGGGGAACGAGATCCTCTCCCGCCTCTACGACCAGCTCCGCGACCGGCAGCTGCGGATGGGCGTCGCCGTGATGCACGCCCATCCCGACCGCATCACCAAGACGCTCAGCGAGCACGAGGAGATCCTCCAGGCGCTGCGCGCGGGTGACGCGGAGGCGGCCGTGGCGCTCGTGCACCGGCACGTCAGCTGGTTCTCCATGCTGGCGCGGGGAGAGGTCCGGTGAGCCGCCCCGCCATACAGTCGTCCGCCGGGTCCCTGCCCGGAGACCCGCCCGGCGGCCGTCGCGCGCTCGCCGTGTGGGGTGTGGGCGTCTCCGTCTACTTCGTCGCCGTCATCTTCCGTACGTCGCTGGGCGTGGCCGGCCTCGACGCCGCCGACCGCTTCCAGGTGGGCGCCTCCGCCCTGTCGACCTTCTCGATACTCCAGCTGCTGGTCTACGCGGGCATGCAGATCCCCGTCGGCCTGCTGGTCGACCGGCTCGGCACCAAGAAGGTGCTGACGCTGGGCATCCTGCTGTTCACGGCCGGACAGATCGGCTTCGCGCTGTCTCCGTCGTACGGCACCGCGCTGGCCTCGCGGGCCCTGCTGGGCTGCGGCGACGCGATGACGTTCATCAGCGTGCTGCGGCTGGGCAGCCGCTGGTTCCCGGCCCGGCGCGGGCCGATGGTCGCTCAGATGGCGGGCCTGGTCGGTATGGCGGGCAACCTGGTCTCGACGCTGCTCCTGGCCCGGCTGCTGCACGGGGTGGGCTGGACGGCGGCGTTCGCGGGCAGCTCGGTCGCCGGCCTCGTCGTCCTGGTCCTCACCCTGCTGTTCCTGAAGGACCACCCCGAGGGGCACGAGCCGGAGCCCTTCCCGCACCACGGGGCGGCGTACGTGCGGCGGCAGATCGCGGCGTCCTGGCGGGAGCCGGGTACCCGGCTCGGGATGTGGGTGCACTTCACCACCCAGTTCCCGGCGATGGTGTTCCTGCTGCTGTGGGGGCTGCCGTTCCTGGTCCAGGCGCAGGGTCTCAGCCGTGGCACCGCCGGTGAGCTGCTCACCCTCGTCGTCCTGTCCAACATGGTCGTCGGGCTGGTGTACGGCCAGGTCGTGGCCCGGCACCACGCGGCGCGGCTGCCGCTGGCGCTCGGCACGGTCCTCACGACGGCGGTGGTGTGGGCGACCACGATCCTCTACCCCGGCGAGCACGCGCCGATGTGGCTTCTGATCGTCCTCTGCGCGGTCCTCGGGGCCTGTGGGCCGGCCTCGATGCTCGGCTTCGACTTCGCCCGCCCCGCGAACCCGCCGGAGCGGCAGGGCACCGCCTCCGGCATCACCAACATGGGTGGTTTCGTCGCCTCCATGACGACCCTGTTCGCGGTCGGTGTCCTCCTGGACCTGACCGACGACGACTACCGCGTCGCCTTCTCCGCCGTCTTCGTCCTCCAGGCCCTCGGCCTCACCCAGATTCTCCGCCTCCGCGCCCGTGCGGCCCGCCGCGAACGGGAACGGCTGGTGGCGAGCCGGGTGGAGACGGTGCACGTACCGGCGTAGCGGCCGCCGGGCTTTCGGAAGCCCTGTGACCTGGTGGCTACACCGTCACCGCGAACGCGCGCAGGATCGCCGCGATCAGGTGGGGGTCGCCCTCGGCCTTGATGCGGTCGGCGACGAGGTCGGCGGTGACGCGGCCGCAGGCGAGGCGGACGTAGGTCTCCCAGTCGAGGGTGATGGTGGCGGCGGGGCCGAGGGCGGGGGTGGTCTCCAGGGTCCCGCGGCCCTGCATGTCGACGCGGACGGTGCGGATGAACTCCACCGGGCCGTGCACGTCGAAGACGACGGCCGAGCTGCGCGGCGCCTGCGCGTCCTCGGCGACGACCTTCGGCAGCACGGACAGCAGCTCGTCACGGACGACGTACGCGCCCGGGGAGTCCAGGTTGCCCGGCTGGCCCAGGGCGGCGCGCAGGTCCTGCTCGTGGACCCATACGTCGAACGCGCGGTTCCGCATGGCCTGTTCGAGCGTCTGCTCCGTGCCGAGCGGACCACGTACCTTGTGCCCCGGGTCCCGCGACTCGTTCCGCAGCTGGCGGTTGCGCCGGATGATCGTGTACTCCAGCTCGGAGGTCATCTCCGGCGCGGTGTGGTGACGGCGGGCGTCGACCTGCATCTCCATGTACCGCTGGTGCTCGGTCCGTACGTGGTACAGGTCGCGCGGGAGGGTGTGGATCGGCCGCGGGTCGCCGAGCATCTCGCAGTCCAGGCCGATGACATGCGAGACCACATCGCGCACCGACCAGCCGGGGCATGGCGTCCGCCGGTTCCACTCGCCCTCCACGAGCGGCGTCACCAGCTCGGATATCGCGTCCACGGAGTGGGTCCAGGCGTCGGCGTAGGGCTGAAGAGTGGGATGCAGACTCACGGAACGGGACCCCTCGGGCGGTCGGTACGTGTCAGTACGGTCGGTGCGTATCGGTAGGGGGGCGGCTGATTTCGGTCGGGCGTCGGCGTTGACGGCGGTGAGCGGGCGTCGGCGGCTGTCAGTGGGTGCTGTGGAACGTTAAGTTACGCTGCCGTGAGGCACCCCGGCAGTGCTTTCGTGTGACGATCGTAGGCCGGTGTGGACGTCTCGAATGCCAGGACGGTGGTAGTGTGCGCGCCTCGCTCATCCAGATCGGCGTAGACGAGGACGAATCGGTCGATTCGCGCAGGCGGCGTGTGGCCGCGCTGGTAGGGGACCAGGCCGGCGCCGATCTCGTCGTCCTTCCCGAGCTCTGGACCACCGGCGCTTTCGCGTTCGAATCCTTCGCGACGGCGGCCGAGCCGCTGGAAGGACCGACGTACGAGGCGATGGCCAAGGCGGCGAGCGACACGGGCGTCTGGCTGCACGCGGGCTCGATCCCGGAGCGGGACCCTGACGGAACTCTCTACAACACCTCCCTCGTCTTCTCACCCTCCGGCGACCTCGCCGCCGCCTACCGCAAGATCCACCGCTTCGGCTTCGACAAGGGCGAGGCCGTGCTGATGGGTGCGGGTTCGGACCTGGTGACGCTCCGCCTGCCCGAGACGACCATCGGCATCGCCACCTGCTACGACCTCCGCTTCCCCGAGCTGTTCCGGGGACTCGTCGACTCGGGCGCGGAGATGTTCGTGCTGTCGGCGGGCTGGCCGGAGCGGCGGCGCTCGCACTGGACCCTGCTGGCGCAGGCCAGGGCCGTGGAGAACCAGGCCTACGTCCTCGCCTGCGGAACGGCCGGCACGCACGCGGGAGTTCCCCAGGCGGGTCACTCGATCGTGGTCGACCCCTGGGGCGAGGTGCTGGCGGAGGCGGGCCCCGACGAGGAGGTCCTCACGGTCGAGTTCGAACCGGCGAAGGTGGCCGCGACCCGGGAGCAGTTCCCCGCGCTGAAGGACCGGCTGCTGGGGCTGGAGCCGCCGCGCCGCTGAACTGCCGCTCAGCCCTCCAGTGAGGTTCGGGACCCGTTCCGCAGCGTGCTGAGGAGCGCGTGGAGGGCAGTGGCCGAGGGCGACAGGATGGTGGCGGGGGTGTCGCTCTCGCGTAGGTGGAGGGTGGTGGATATCTCCAGGCAGGACGTGTCCTCGCCGCCTCCGGAGAACGACGACTTTTGCCAGGGGGTGGGGGCGGTGGCTATCTCCAGGCAGTTGGTGTCGGCGCCGCCGGCGGAGTACGACGACTTCTGCCAGTGGAGGGTTTCAGACACGAGATACCTTCACAGTTCCTGGGAGATGCGGTGGATGAGGTCAAGGGAAGCATCCTCCGGGAGGGCCGCGCTGTCGATGCTCTCGAAGAGGGCTAGGTAGCGGCTCAGTCGCACCGGGGCCTCGATGAATTCTGCACCGTGCAGCGTGTCGATCTGAACGGTGTCGAGTTGGGGCACGATCCCTCCGACGTACTGCATGGGGAGCCCGGCCCCCGCAAAGCCTTCGGCCGCGAAGGGGATGACGCGAAGGCTGACCGTCTCGCTGGCGGCTGCCTTGAGAAGGTGCTCAAGCTGGGCGCGGGCCACTTTGGAGCCGCCGACGCGCATGCGCAGGGCGGCTTCATGGATGATCACGTCGTACGGCGTGCCCGTAGCGAGGACTTGTCGGCGGCGCATCCGGAACGAGACGTGGACTTCGCGCTGGTCCATCGGGCGGTTCGGTTCCGTGAAGACCGAGGCCGCGTATACGTGCTCCTCCGTCTGGAGAACGCCTGGGATGTGCACCATCTCGAAGGCCCGGACGTACGACGCGTGGTGCTCCAACTCGGCAAGGTCGAGGGCCGGGGGAGGCAGAAGCCCGCGGTACTCCTCCCACCAGCCCTTGTTCATGCGGTCATTCGCCATTTCGGCCAGTGCGTCCACGAGTTGGGTGTTGGTGCAGGCGTACAGGCCGACGAGCCTGCGCAACCGCTCCTCGCTGATGCCGAACCGACCGGCTTCGATGTGGCTGACCTGGGTCGGACTCGTGTTCAGGAATGCGGCGGCGTCCCGGTTCGACACGCCTGCGGCCTCGCGCAACTTCCTTATCTCAGTCCCCAATCGCTGCTGACGTGCCGTGGGGTTGGGCCTCGATGCCATGCCGTGCTCCTTGTCGTTGATGCTGACTTATCGGGAATTGTTGAGGTACCTCAAGTTGAGGCGCTATGGTCGTAACGTACCTCACGGAGAGTGCCCATAAGGTCACTCATTCGCAACTCCTGCACGCCCAGCTCCCGTTGGAAGTGCCACCCCGGTCATCGACACCGGGGCGCCGGACAGCAACGCGGACGGACAGGCGCGTGCAACCCCCTCACCTCCACCGGAGTTGATGCCCCATGCCCTCGTACACCCTCATCTGCCCACCCCTCGAAACCTCCCCCCACATCGCCCGCGACTTCGTCGCCACCGTCCTTCACGCGCTGCGCCTGGACCGGACCCTGGTCGACGACGCGGTCCTCTGCGCCTCCGAACTCGTCACCAACGCCTGCGTGCACGCGAAGGGCGGTGACGGCACCGTGCTGTGGCTGGCGGTGGAGGAGGGGCGACTGCGGGTGGTGGTGTACGACGGGGACGAAAACCCGCCGGTGATAAGGGAACTGACGACTGAGACCTGGGAGCGGGGCGGCGGCCGGGGGCTGTATCTGGTGGACGCCCTCACCGAGGGCCGCTGGGGGCACGGCCCGGACATCCCGTACGGCGGCCCGACGCACCCGGTGGGCAAGGCGGTGTGGTTCGACCTGCCCGCGGACCTGCCCGGGGATCAGCCGGTGGACCTGCCCGTACGGCGAAGGGCGGTGCTGTGACCGACGAGCCGCGAACGCCCGACAGGCGGCGGGAACTCGAATCGGCGGCCGTCGTCCTGGGCCTCGCGCGGCCCGATGGTCGACCACGGCGCATGCCTCACGGCCGACCAACTGCGCTGGATCGCCCGCCGTCCGGTCGAGTCCCTGGCGGAGGTCCTCAGGATCGCCGCCAGTCAGTGCGGTCCCACGCCCGAACCGGGTGGAGGCGATGGGCGCCACGCCCCCACCCGCTCGAACACCCGCCCCTAGGGTCGGGCCGGTGGGTGGCGCCACCGGGGCCCTGCCGCTCGCCGAGCAGGACGACCGCGTTCTCATCGGGATCTTCGTAGGGCGTCCGGCGGCCTGACGAGTGGTCTCAGTCGTCCCGCTCCTTCTCCGCCAGGTTGATCACGCACACCGTGACGGCGATCAGCAGGGCCGGGTCCGCGTCGTCACGTACGACGTCGAGGCCGTAGGTCTCACGGACGCGCAGCCATCTGCGGGAGATGTGCGCGAGGAGTTCGCCGTCGTACTCGATGACGAACTCACGGTCGAGGATCTTGCCGCTGACGTCGAGTTCGGTGCCCTCCGTGAGAGCGACGCGGTAGTGGTTGCGGAGCAGGGACAGGCGCTTGCGGCGGACGGTGGCGAGAGGGTGACCGTCCCGTTCGATCACCATCGTGTCGCGCAGTGCGAACATCTTGCGGCGGATGTCGATCAGTACCCGCCCCTGGGTGTCTCTCAGCTCGAAGGTGTCCCGCAGCCGCATGGCCTTGCCGTCGACGAGGAAGGCCTTTGTGCCGTGCTCGTCCTCGATCCAGTAGTCGTCACCGATGCCGAGGAGCCGGTCGCGTACGAGGAATCTCATGTCTACAGGCGTTCCCCCGCGCCCGCTCCGAAACGTCGCCTGTAGGCCGAAGGGCTCAGCCCGGTCTCCTGGCGCAGGCGCGCGCGGAGGTTCGCGGCGGTCCCGAGACCGCTGCGCTCGGCGACCACGTCGAGACGCTCCTCACCGCGTTCGATGAGTCGTCGGGCCAGGGTCACGCGCTCCCCGATGAGCCAGGCCAAAGGCGTCGTGCCGAGCTGGCTGCGGAAGCGGCGGTGCAGGGTGGCGGGCGAGACGGCCGCGCGGGTGGCGAGGTCCGAGACCGTGAGTGGGGCGGCGAGGCGCTTCTGGGCCCAGGCCAGCACGGGTCCGAGGGACTCGTCCGGGATGTGCGGAACGGGCCGCTCCACGAACTGCTGCTGCCCACCGTCGCGATGAGCCGCGAACACCAGCCGTCGGCTCACCGCGTTGGCGAGCTCCGCGCCGTGGTCCCGGCGCCAGATGTGCAGCCCCAGGTCGAGCGAGGCCGCGCTGCCGGCCGAGCTCAGCAGGTCGCCCTCGTCGACGTAGAGCACGTCCGGTTCCAGCCGGACCTTCGGATGCAGCTGCTGGAATGTCTCCGCCCAGCGCCAGTGGGTGGTGGCCCGACGGCCGTCGAGCACCCCGGCCTCCGCCAGCGCGAAGGTGCCGGTGCAGAAGCTCACGATCCGCGCCCCGCGCGCGTGGGTGCGCCGGATGGCGTCGAGCACGGCGGCCCCGCGCGGCACGACGTTGTCCGGTCGGCCCGGTACGACGAGGGTGTCGGCGTCGTCGACGGCGTCGAGCCCCGCCACCCCGGTCATGGTGAAGAACCCGTGGTTCATCCGGACCCGGGCCCCGGGCGTGCACAGCGTCACCTCGTACAGCGGTGCGGGCAGCCCCAGTTCGGGCCGCGGCAGCCCGAACAACTCGGTCGCCACGCCCACTTCGAAGGGGTTGGTGGCCTCGTCGACGACCACCACGACGCGATGCGGACTCGGCAGAGGGTGCTGCGAGGATCCTTTCGACATGTGCGATTCCTAGCACTCGCACGGTGGTGTGCGCACACCGACGATGAGTTCATGGAACCCACGGCACCCATCTCCCTGGCCAAGGCGCTGTCTTCTTTCGACGCCCTGTGGAGCCCCCGCATCGTCACCACCGTCAACGACTACGACGTCCGCGTGGCCAAGGTCGAGGGCGACCACCTCTGGCACGTCCATGAGAACACCGACGAGTTCTTCCTGGTCTTCGAGGGCGAACTGCACATCGGCCTGCGCGAACCGGAGGGGGAACGCACGGTCGTCCTGCCTCAGGGCTCGGTCTTCACCGTCCCACGAGGGGTCGAGCACAAGCCGTACGCCCCGTCCCGCGCCGCCATCCTCGTCATCGAACCGAGCGGTACGAGTACCGTCGGCGACCGGCATGACGAGATCCCGGACCATGTGGACGCGACCACGGGGCATGCGCTGAGCTGACCGGCCGGTGGCACTGCGCAGCGCAGCGCAGCAAGAGTTTTCCACAGGCCGTGCGCGAGGTTGTCCACAGGCTCGCGAGCGGGCCGTCGGCAAGTGGCACTCTTGATCCATGAGCGATTCCACGACCGAGCACCCGGCACCCCGCCGCGTCCGTGTCCGCGCCCCTGAGCTGATCGGGAAGGGCAGCTGGTTGAACACGGGCGTCTCCGCCACCCCGCCCGAGCTGCTGCTCCGGGGCGGGGGCGGGGGCGCGGACACGGCCCTGTCCCGCGCGCTCGAACTCGACCCGTCCATAGCCGAGGGCGTGCTCCACGTCTCGGCGATGGCGGCCTCCTGCGAGGACACCGCGTCCACCGGCGCCGCCGTGGAGGCCGAGGTGCATCCGGCCTGCCACGTCCACCAGCAGGACCGGGGCGTGCCGGTCCGGCTCACGGAGGGCGGGACGGACCGGCTGCCGCTGGTGCCGGCGGGGATGGACGAGGGCCTCTAGGGACACGGGGGCTTCCGCTCCTCGGCCAGCCGGTGGCGCCGGCCTCCGTGTCCTAGTACCCCTGGTACCCACCCCGCTGCTGGCCGTTCTCGTCGACGACCGGAGCCGTGGGAGGCACCACGACCCGCTTCCGCTTGGCGATGCTGCTGAACGTCGCGACTCCGATGAGTCCGACGATCATGAAGATGATGCCGACCAGGTCGAGGTTGACCCCCTGCATGTCCCAGTCGGTGGCGAACGTGAGAATGGCTCCCACGGCGATCAGAATGATGCACCCGCCCAGGCCCATGAGTGTTCCTCCCAGTGTCCGGTTGGGTCGGCCGGTCGTTCCGGTCGTTCGGTCCTACCGGTCGACATCGGGTACCCGGACAGGCCCGTCCGTAACAGCCGTTGAGGGCACGGGCGGCGGGCTCAGCCCTCCAGGAAGCCCACCAGAGCGTTCGCCAGGAGGTAGGGGTCCTTCGCGCCGCACAGCTCGCGGGCGCTGTGCATCGAGAGGATGGCGACGCCGATGTCGACGGTGCGGATGCCGTGGCGGGCGGCGGTGATGGGGCCGATGGTGGTGCCGCAGGGCATGGAGTTGTTGGAGACGAACGTCTGGAACGGCACGCCGGCCTTCTCGCAGGCGGCGGCGAAGACGGCGCGGCCCGAACCGTCCGTGGCGTAGCGGTTGTTGACGTTGACCTTGAGGAGCGGGCCGGCGTCCGCGCGGGGGTGGTGCGTCGGGTCGTGGCGCTCCGCGTAGTTGGGGTGGACGGCGTGCCCGGTGTCGGAGGAGAGACAGACCGTGCCGGCGAAGGCGCGCGCCCGGTCCTCGTAGGAGCCGCCGCGCGAGAAGACCGAGCGCTCCAGCACCCCGCCGAGCAGCGGACCGTCCGCGCCGGTGTCGGACTGGGAGCCGTTCTCCTCGTGGTCGAAGGCGGCGAGGACGGGGATGTACGGGAGTTCGTCACCGGAGGCGGCGACCGAGGCGAGTGCGGCCGTGCCGGCGTGCACGGAGAGGAGGTTGTCCATGCGGGGACCGGCGAGCAGCTCCTTGTCGCGGCCCAGGTACGCGGGGGGCTCGACGGAGTGGGTCATCAGGTCCCAGCCGGTGACCTCGCCCTGGGGGAGGCCCGACTCCTCCTCCAGGAAGGCGATCAGGTCGCCGTCGCGGACGTCGTCGCCGAGGCCCCAGACGGGCTGGAGGTGACGCTGCTTGTCGAGCTTGAGGCCCTCGGAGGTGACCGTACGGTCGAGGTGGATGGCGAGTTGGGGGACGCGCAGGAGAGGTCTGTCGACGTTGACGAGGCGGCTGGTGCCGTCGCGCAGGGAGAGCCGGCCGGCGATGCCGAGGTCACGGTCGAGCCAGGAGTTGAGCAGCGGGCCGCCGTAGATCTCGACGGCGATCTGGCGCCAGCCGTGCGCGCCGCTGTCGGGGCGGGGCTTGACCCGCAGATTGGGGGAGTCGGTGTGGGCGCCGACGATACGGAAGGGGGTGTGGGGTCGGGCCCCCTCCGGCACGTACCAGGCGATGATCGCGCCGCCGCGCAGCACGTACCTGCCGCCGAGCGAGCCGTCCCACGCGTCGGTCTCCGAGACCTGCCTGAAGCCTGCCTTCTCCAGCCGTTCGGCGGCGCTCGCCACCGCGTGGTACGGGGACGGGCTGCTCGCCAGGAAGGTCATGAGGTCGTCGGTGTGGCCGCGATCGAAGCGTGGGGGTGTGCGCATGGGTTCACCTTAACGACGTACGAGGGCCCACTCCCTGGGGACGGGAGCGGGCCCTCGTAGTGAGCGTGTGGAGGAAAGGGCGCCGGACGGACGGGCAGGGTCCGTCCGGCGCCACGACCGGGGTGCGGCCGGGGAGGGGCTGTCTAGAACGCCGCCTCGTCCAGATCCATCAGGTCCAGGTCGACGCCCTCGGAGATCTTGCGGGCGAGGGTGACGCCCGGCAGGACGTTGGCCGCGAAGAACTTCGCCGCCGCGATCTTGCCGGTGTAGAAGGCCTCATCCTTGGCGGACACAGCCTTCGCCGAGGCGTTCTCCAGCTTCTCGGCGGCGACGACGGCGCCCTTGAGGAGCAGGTAGCCGACGACGACGTCACCGGAGGCCATCAGCAGGCGGGTGGTGTTGAGGCCCACCTTGTAGATGTTCTTGACGTCCTGCTCGGTGGCGGCGAGGTCGGTGAGGAGGAGGCCGACGATGGCCTCCAGCTCGACGGCGGCCTTGGCGAGGTGCTCGCGGGCGCCGGCCAGCTGCTCGCCGCCCTCGCCGAGCGCCAGGAACTTCTTGATCTCCTCGGCGAGGGTGTTCAGCGCGGCGCCCTGGTTGCGGACGATCTTCCGGAAGAAGAAGTCCTGGCCCTGGATCGCGGTGGTGCCCTCGTACAGGGTGTCGATCTTGGCGTCGCGGATGTACTGCTCGATCGGGTACTCCTGCAGGAAGCCGGAGCCGCCGAAGGTCTGCAGCGACTGGGCGAGCTGCTCGTAGCCCTTCTCGGAGCCGTAGCCCTTGACGATCGGCAGGAGCAGGTCGTTCAGGGCCTCCAGGGCGGAGATGTCCTCGCCCGCCGCCTCCTTGACCTGGATCTCGTCCTGGATGGAGGCCGTGTAGAGGACCAGCGCGCGCATGCCCTCCGCGTACGCCTTCTGCGTCATCAGCGAGCGGCGGACGTCGGGGTGGTGCGTGATGGTGACCTTGGGGGCGGTCTTGTCCATGAAGTTCGCCAGGTCGGGGCCCTGGACGCGCTCCTTGGCGTACTCCAGGGCGTTCAGGTAGCCCGTCGAGAGGGTGGAGATCGCCTTCGTGCCGACCATCATGCGGGCGAACTCGATGATGCGGAACATCTGGCGGATGCCGTCGTGCTTGTCGCCGATCAGCCAGCCCTTGGCCGGGTGGCGGTCGCCGAAGGTCATCTCGCAGGTGTTGGAGGCCTTGAGGCCCATCTTGTGCTCGACGTTCGTGGCGTAGACGCCGTTGCGCTCGCCCAGCTCGCCGGTCTCGAAGTCGAAGAGGTACTTCGGGACGAGGAAGAGGGACAGGCCCTTGGTGCCGGGGCCGTGGCCCTCGGGGCGGGCGAGGACGTAGTGGAGGATGTTCTCCTCCATGTCGTGCTCACCGGAGGTGATGAAGCGCTTGACGCCCTCGATGTGCCAGGAGCCGTCCTCCTGCTGGACCGCCTTGGTGCGGCCGGCGCCGACGTCCGAACCGGCGTCCGGCTCGGTGAGCACCATGGTGGAGCCCCAGGTCCTGTCGACCGCGATCTGGGCGATCTTCTTCTGTACGTCGTTGCCCTCGTCGTAGAGGATGCCGGCGAACGCCGGGCCGGAGGCGTACATCCACACGGCCGGGTTCGCGCCGAGCAGCAGCTCCGCGTACGCCCAGATCAGGGAGCGCGGCGAGGTGGTGCCGCCGATCTCCTCGGGGAGGCCGAGCCGCCAGTACTCGGAGTCCAT
Organism: Streptomyces sp. NBC_00104; assembly: GCF_045160825.1. NCBI lineage: Bacteria > Bacillati > Actinomycetota > Actinomycetes > Kitasatosporales > Streptomycetaceae > Streptomyces > Streptomyces sp. NBC_00104. Next base: position 5,761,112 of record NZ_CP108215.1, read on the forward strand.
GAAGGCCTTGTAGCTCTTCTTGAAGGTGGCCGGTACCGGAGCGGTGTTCGTCTCCGGGTCGAAGACCGGCGGGTTGCGGTCGGCGTCCGTGAAGGACTCCGCCAGCTCGTTCTCCGCGAGACGGGCCAGCTCCTCCAGGATGCTCTTGGCGGTGTCCGTGTCCATCTCCGCGAACGGGCCGGTGCCGTACAGCTTGTCGCGCCCGAGGACCTCGAAGAGGTTGAACTCGATGTCGCGGAGATTCGACTTGTAGTGCCCCATGGCGACGGCTCCGTAAGAGAGATCGGCGAGGCACTGGCTCCTCGCGCTAGTTCACGTACCAACAAGTAGCTTCTGTGTCGATGATGCTACCCATCAGTAATAAGAAGCAACCCCGAGCGGGTCATCTGTGACTCGTTACGCTTTGCCGCATGTACGGCTACGACCAGAGCGCCGGCCCTCAGCAGCAGTACGCCCCGCCGCCGCAGCAGCAGATGCCCGGGCAGATGCCCGGCGGCCAGATGGGGGGCGGTTACGGGCAGCAGCAACCGCTGTACCCGGAGCCGTCCCCGCCCTCCCTCGCGGACGGGGTCCGCGCCTTCACCACCGGTCAGATGGCCGCGGAGGACTTCCAGCAGGTCTTCGCGACGTCCAAGGTGTACTGCCCGCGCGGCGACAACCCCGGGTTCCTCGCGCTGCACAACACCCAGCAGCCGGTGATCCCCATGTTCACCTCGCTCAAGGAGCTGCGCCGGTACGCCGGCAAGGAGTCCAAGTACTTCGTGATCACCGGTGCGGAGGTGATCGATCTGCTGCCGACCGGGTACGGCTTCGTCCTCGACATGGAGGGGGAGCACCGGATGGTGTTCGACGCGAAGGCCGTGGAGCAGATGGTGGAGTTCGCGATGCGGCGGATGTACGGATAGTTCCGCCGGTTCAGCAGGGTCCGGCTTCGGCAGGGTCCGGCTTCAGCAGGGTCTGGGTTCGGCTCGGTGGGGTGCGGTTCGGTGGGGTGCGGTTCGTCGCGGGGTGCGGGTGGTGTGTGGTTGCTCGCGCAGTTCCCCGCGCCCCCTGGGGGTCGCTGCCCCGTAGAGGCTTGCTGAAGCGTTTCTTCCGGTCCATGGGTCCCCTACGGTGACCGGTGACCGAGATCGACACATCGCCGCTGGTCCTGCATGGCCGGCGGCGTTCTGTTGCCCGGCTGGAGGCCGGGGTGCTGTTGCTGGATCGGGGGCGGACGTGTCGGGGGGTGCCCGTGGCGGCGGTCGAGCGGGTGGGGGTGGCGGCGGTCGAACGGGTGGGGGGTGGGCGGTCCTCGGGATCAGGGGCTGACCGTCGTGCTGACCGCCGTGGCTCCCTCCTCCTGTGACGTATGCGCGTCGGGTCCGCAGCGCTCCCGATGCTCCGGGAGTGCGCGGCGGCCATGAGCCGGGCGGGCCGGGCGCTACCCGTGCGGGACGCCGAGGGGCCGCGTGTCGTGTCGACGGGGCGGGGCTGGGGCTGGGGCTGGTGTCGGAGGAGGCGGTGAGGCCGTGGCGTGGTCGCCGAGCCGGGGGCACCGGGTCGCGGCGGGGCTGCCGTCCGGCCGTCCGTCCGTCCGTCCGGCCGTCTGTCTGCTGGCGCCGCTCGTGCTGTGGTTCGCCGACAGGGTGACGCCGCTCGCCCGGTGGCTGCTGGGCCCGGTGGCCGCTGGGCTCCGTGGTGGCTGGGATCGGGGTCTGGGCGGTGATGGACGGCTGGGGGGTGAAGGGGAAGGCCGCCGCGCCGCGCAGCGCGCAGGGCCGGGGGTGCCGAGCGGGTCGAGATCGTCTACGGCTCCGAGGATCCGGAGGACGACATGGCCGGACGCGGGACGGCGGCGCGACTGGCCGGGACGTGGCTGCTCGTCGTGCTGGTCGGGGGGGGCGATGGCGGCCGGGGTGGTGTTCGTGGTCGTGGGAGTGGTGGCCCTGTTCCCCTGGCCCGGAGCGGAATGAGACGCCTACGGCCGGGCGGGAATGAGATGCGGTCCGTGCGCTGTTAGGGCTGGCAGAAAGTTCAACAATCAACTAAACTGAGCGCACAAGGAGGTACCGACATGCCCGCAGTGACCGTCGAGAACCCGCTGACCCTGCCCCGTGTCGCCGCACCGACCGACGCGGTGGCCCGTCCGGTGCTCACCGTGACGACCGCGCCCAGTGGTTTCGAGGGCGAGGGCTTCCCGGTCCGCCGTGCGTTCGCCGGGATCAACTACCGCCACCTCGACCCGTTCATCATGATGGACCAGATGGGCGAGGTGGACTACGCGCCGGGAGAGCCGAAGGGCACCCCCTGGCACCCCCACCGCGGCTTCGAGACCGTCACCTACATCATCGACGGGATCTTCGACCACCAGGACAGCCACGGCGGTGGCGGCACCATCACCAACGGCGACACCCAGTGGATGACGGCCGGCTCGGGCCTCCTCCACATCGAGGCGCCGCCGGAGTCCCTCGTCATGTCCGGCGGTCTCTTCCATGGCATCCAGCTGTGGGTGAACCTCCCGGCCCGGGACAAGATGATGGCCCCGAAGTACCAGGACATCCGCGGCGGCCAGGTCCAGCTCCTCACCACGCCCGACGGCGGCGCGCTCCTCCGCGTCATCGCCGGTGAGCTGGACGGCCACGAGGGGCCGGGTATCACCCACACCCCGATCACCCTGCTCCACGCGACCGTCGCGCCGGGCGCGGAGATCACCCTGCCGTGGCGCGAGGACTTCAACGCCCTCGCGTACGTCCTCGGTGGGCGCGGCACCGTCGGTGCGGACCGGCGTCCGATCCACCTCGGCCAGACGGCCGTCTTCGGAGCGGGTTCCTCGATCACCTTCCGCGCGGACGAGCAGCAGGACTCCGACGCGCCCGACCTGGAGATCGTGCTTCTCGGCGGACAGCCGATCCGTGAGCCCATGGCCCACTACGGTCCGTTCGTCATGAACACCCGCGACGAGCTGCAGCAGGCGTTCGAGGACTTCCAGAAGGGGCGGCTGGGGACGATCCCGGCGGTTCACGGGATGACCTCCGAGGGGCTGTAGACCTGCGAAGCCCGGAAAGAAAGCCCCGTCCACATGTGGACGGGGCTTTCTTTCCGGGCTTTTCCGCACTCGACAGGGGGCGCCACCAAAGGCGATAAATGCGGTGCATCTTCCCCAATCGGGCTGCGGGGAGTTCTCCGGGTTCACTGTCTTCCGGGTGATCATGCCCACCCGGAGATGACTGGATCGGCTTTGTTTCCGCCGCGTACATTCTGGCGTGTCCACCCACTCGGCTGACTTCCGAGACGGGTGGCTCTCGGGGGAGACAGCACTCAGATCCCGCGTTGGCCTGCGGCCAGGGCGTGGTTCGGCGTGCCCGCTGCCCCGCCGCATGAACGGGGAAACGGGGAGAGAACTCATGCGCAGCGTGCCTGACGACAGCGAATATCGCCGACATCACCGATATCGCCGAAATCAACGGTGTCGCGAATATTGCGGGTATCGCGGATATCGCCGTCCGGTCGACCATTCTCCGTTCGCTTGAGTACGAATGCGCTGTCACTCCTGAGATTCCGCGTGGCCGTCATCGCTGCCTGCTCGGCGGTTGTGGCCGTGGTGCGGCGCCTTCCGATCTGGTCGGTTCCGGTGGTGTGGACCCTCGCTCTCGGCCTGTGGGGGCTGTCGCGGGAGTACAGCGTGTGGCGGGACGAGGCCGCGACCTGGCAGGTGGCACGGCGGTCGGCCGCCGACATCTGGCACATGCTGGGGCAGGTCGATGTCGTACATGGGTTCTACTACCTGCTGATGCACGGCCTCTTCGCGTGCTTCGGACCCGGCACGACGACCCTGCGGCTGCCCTCGGTGCTGGCCATGGCGGTGGCGGCCGCCTGTGTGACGGTCATCGGCAGCCGGCTGGCCGGGGCCTGGGCGGGCCTGGGGGGCGGACTGGTGTTCGGGCTGCTGCCGGCCGTGCAGTTCCATCTCCAGGAGGGCCGCCCCTATGCGCTGATAGCGGCGGGCGCGGGAATCTCGACCCTGCTGCTGGTGACCGTGCTCCAGCGGGAGCGGGGTGGCCGAGGGGCGCACTGGGCGGCGTACGGGGGCGCGATCCTGGTGTGCGGGCTGCTGAACTGGCTGTCGTTGCTGATCGTGCCCGCGCACGCGGCGACCCTGGCGTGGGCGCGGGCACCGCGAGCGGTGTGGGTGCGCTGGGCGACGGCCTCCGCGGTCGGCGTGGCGGGGGTCCTGCCGTTGATCCTGTTCAGCCGGCAGCAGTCCGGCCAGGTGTCCTGGATACCGCCGCTGACCTGGCACATGCTGATCGGCCCCGCGGTCCTGCTGGCGATCGGCTGTCTCGGGGCCCTGCTGGACCGGCCGCGGACGGGGCGAGTGTCGGTGGCGGCGGTCGGACTGCCGCTGTTGGTGGTGCCGCAGCTCGGTCTGCTCGGCCTCTCCCTGATCCGCCCCCTGTTCCTGGACCGCTATGTCCTGTTCAGCATGCTGGGTCTGGCCCTTCTGATCGGGGCGGCCCTGGGCGCGGCGGTCCGGGCCGTCCGGCCGGGGTTCCCGAGGGCGTCGCCGTGGCTCGTCCCGGTGCTGGTCGCCGTCGCGGTGGCGGCGCTGTTGCCGCAGTCGCTGGCCAAGCGGTCCCCCGCCAGCCGGGTCGACGACGTCCTGGCGACCGCCGTGCACGTACGACGCCTGAAGCAGCCCGGTGACGCGGTGCTCTTCGCGCCGTCGGCCCGGCGCGACACCGCGCTGGTCTCCCCCGACGACTTCGCGGGGTTACGGGACATCGCGCTGGCCCAGAGCCCCGTCGCCTCCGGGACGCTGAAGGGGGTGGAGGCGGATCCGGCCCGGATCCGGACCGCGATGCTGGCTCAGCGGCGCATCCTGTTGATCACCGACGCGCCCGGTGTGGCCCGGCCGCTGTCGGGGGGACGGGACAGGACGAAGGCCGCGGTGCTGAGGGAGTACTTCACCGTGGTGGCGGACGAGGCGGTGCGCGGGCGGCGACTGCTCGTGTACGAGCGGCTCTGATCGGACGGGCGCTCCGGCGAGACGGTGAGGCGGCGAGGTGCGTATCCCCCATACCGCGCATACTGGAGAAGAGTCCTGATTCGGGACCCTCGCGTGAGTCTCGTCACGTGGGAGGCCGGCATGACGATTCCGACACCGACGTCGCAGATGGCGCCCCAGCTCGACGCGGACGAGGCCCCTCGAAGAAACCTGTGGCCCGGGATCGCCGGGATCGCGTCCGGCGTACTGATGCTCGTCGCGCTGCTCGTGAGCTACGGCAACAGCCCGGACTACACGGGTGCGGACGGCCTCCGGGACACGGTCACCTTCTACCGCGACAGCGGCAACCTCGACCTCACCGAGGCCATGAGCCTGGTGATGCTGGCCGCGACCCTGCTCTTCTTCTGGTTCCTGGCGGCGCTGGCGCGCCTGGCCGGGGCCCGGTCCTCCCTGGTGCTCGTCGGCGGGACCGCGTTCGTCGTGCTCGTGATGATCGCGACGATCACCGGTGCCATCTACGCGCTGTCCGCCAACCACACGGAGACGTTCCTGGTGGGGCCGCAGACGGCGATGGTGGCCATGCTGCTGATGGACGTCTCCTACGCCGGGTTCATCGCGGCCATGGCCGCCGCGGCCGTCCTGCTGTTCGCGGTGTGGCGGGTCTCCGTCACGACGGGGGCGTTGCCGGCCTGGCTCGGCTGGTTCGCGTTCGTCATCGCGGTGCTGTGCCTGGCGGGGCCGTTCAGCGCGTGGCTCACCGCGCCGCTGATGGGGGTGTGGGTGGTCGTGGCGGGGGTGGTGCTTGTGCTGCGTTCGCCGTCCAGGGGTAGTTGAGTTCAGATACGGTAGGACGAGGCCCGAAGCCGCAACTTCGATTTGCGACTTCGGGCCTGTCCTGTGTGGATTCCGCTGCGGGGCTGCGGGGCTGCGGGGCTGCGGGGCTGCGGGGGTTGGGGGGTGGGGGCTACGGAAGGACGTACACCTGCGCCCCGTCCGGAGCGCAGCCCGCCTGCCGTACGCATCCGCGCTTGAGTAGCATCCTCAGGCAGTCGTTGACGCGTTCCCGGGGCAACCCTGTACGGGTGGAGATCTCCTCCATACGGTAACGGGCCTCGCCGCGTACCAGCGCAGGGGCGAGGTAGGCCGCGACCGCGTGGATGTCCTCGGTGACCACGAGGTTCTTCGCCTTCCAGGTGGCGAGGAGGGCCTGGGGGGTCAACTCCGGTTCCGGGGTGGGGCGGGGGTGGTCGGTGGGGTGCCTGATGCTTGTGGCGATGTCCTGCAGGGCGTCGGCCATGATGCTCTGGCTGCGACTGATCAGGCGCAGGAGGTCGTTCCGCTCCTCCTGGAACGCCGTCAGCATCTCGTCCGCCCGGATGTTCCGCTCTTCGAGCCGCACGATGGCATCGGCAACTTGCCGGGGCATGGCGTAGGCCGTGCCGCCGGTGGGGGCGGGTTGTACGGGGGCCGGTTCGAGGGCGTAGGAGCCGTCGCGCTGGATGGTGACGATGACTTCGGAGACCCAGGTCTTGAAGGGGTGGGACTCGGGCTTCGTGCATCCGTTGACGAGTTGGACGAGGCCCTGCAGGTTCACCATCTTCATGGTTCTGCGTAGCCCGTGACCTGCGATATTGCGCGTTGCGTCGCTCTGATCGACGCTTCGCGCAATATCACCGAGCGTAGTTACATGTTGTTGCGAAACCATGTTGCGCACGGCATCTCGTGTGTTGGCGTAGCCGAGGTTCCCCGCCACGTCCACCGCCGGGAACCAGTGCGTCCCGTCCGGCAGTGTGAGCCTCCGAAGTCGCGCGCCCGTAGCCGCGAAGACGAAGTCGTTGATGTCGATCGCGTCCTGGTGTGCCGTCGTTTCTTTCGGCGGCGTGTTGTTCTGCTCGTACATCGAGCATCACCTCCGCTCCGGAAGCTAGGCAAGCGGGGGTGTAACTCATGTCTTTAGCAAGGATGTTCACCCGTTAGGGGACCGATGCATCGATTCTGCGGGACTCCCGTCGGGCTGTGGACACGGTCCGGGCGCTGTCGCCGTGTGGGAGCTGGTCGCGCGGTTCCCCGCGGCCCTGACGGGGCACGATCCGACGCCGCTTGAGCGGTTGGCCGTCCTATCTCGTCGATCCCCCGTTCGCGCCGGCACCGTCCGGTGGTGCCGTCTCGTACAGCTCGAACCAGATGCTCTTGCCCTCGCCGCGGGGGTCCACGCCCCAGGCGTCCGCGAGCATGTCCATCAGGACGAGGCCGCGGCCGGACGAGGCGAGTTCGCCGGGGTGGCGCTTGTGGGGGAGGTCGTCGCTGGCGTCGGTGACCTCGATGCGCATCCGGCGTTTGCCGCCGTCGCCGGTCATCTCGGCCACGAGGAGGGCGTCGGCGTCCGTGTGGACGAGCACGTTCGTGAGCATCTCGGAGACGAGAAGCACGGCGGAGTCGACCTGGTCGCCGCAGCTCCAGTCGTGAAGGAGTTCGCGCACCTGCTGGCGGGCGCCGGCTATGCGTTCGGGCTCCGCCTGGGCGATGGTCAGGGCGGTGCGGCGGACGGGCGGCCGTACGGCGGTGGTGTCGCCGCAGCCGCAGCCCTCGCTCTCCCGGCACAGCAACAGCATCGCTATGTCGTCCTCCCGCCGGTCGGCGAGCGGGCCGGGCGTGTGGTGCGAGGAGGGGCCGTGCACGCCCTGGACGAGCGCGTCGGCCAACGCCTCCAGCCTCCCCGGCGCCAGACCGACCGCCTCCAGCCGAGCCGATACGAGGGGGGCCGGCTGAGGCCGCCTCGGCGCGAGGCCAGTGGGTTCCGGGTGGGCCGGGATACGGTCGTCGTGCTCCGGGTGGCCCGGCGTGGGGTCACCGGCCACCTGGGGGGTCGGCGTGGGGGCGGCGCGCTCCGGTTGGCTCGGCGTGGCTCCGCTGGGTTCCGGGCGGTGCGGCGTGAGGGCAGCAGGCTCCGGGGCGCCCGCCGCGGGCGTACCCGGTCCCAGGTGACTCGTTTCCACGCGAACCGGCTCAGGACCACGTGCTTCGTCGCCGCCGGTTCGGTGCCCGCCCCGCCTCAGGCCATCGACACCTCGGCCAAGGGCACCCCGGCCATCGACACCCCGGCCATCGACACCCCGGCCATCGACACCCCGGCCATCGACACCCCGGCCATCGACACCCCGGCCATCGACACCCCGGCCATCGACACCCCGGCCACCGGCACCCTGGCCAAGGGCACCCCGGCCATCGGCACCCTGGCCAAGGGCACCCCGGCCATCGGCACCCTGGCCAAGGGCACCCCGGCCATCGGCACCCTGGCCACCGGCACTCCGCCCGTCGCCGTACCTGCCCTCGACGATCAGCCCACCGTCGTCGAGCCCACCGACCTCGCGACCCTCCGTACTCAGCCGGTCCGTACTCAGCCGTTCCGCAATCAGCCGTTCCGCACCCACACGGCCCGCCTCCGGCCCCCCGTCCCCCTCGTCCGCGCCCTCGTGCTCCCCCTCGCCCTCGTACGGTCTCGCGTCGAAGGACTCCAGGATCGTGCGGATGCGGCGCCAGCCCGTGTCGAGGTCGTGGCCGCCGGTTTCGATGAGGCCGTCGGTGCACAGGAGCATGGTTTCGCCGGGTTCGAGGACCAGGCGGGTGGTGGGGTAGTCGGCGTCGGGGTCGATGCCGAGGGGGAGGCCGCCCGGGGTCGGGCGGACGAGGACCGTGCCGTCGGCCATGCGGACCACCGGGTCGGGGTGCCCGGCACGGGCGATGTCGAGGACGCCTGACACCGGGTCGACCTCGACGTAGAGGCAGGTCGCGAAGCGCAGGTCGGCGTACGCGTCCTCGTCGGTGTTGGTGATGCCGTGCAGGAAGCGCGAGGCGCGGGAGAGGACGGCGTCGGGGCGGTGGCCCTCGGAGGCGTAGGCGCGCAGGGCTATGCGGAGCTGGCCCATGAGGCCGGCGGCGCGTACGTCGTGGCCCTGGACGTCGCCGATGACCAGGGCGAACCGGCCGCTCGGCAGGGCGATCATGTCGTACCAGTCGCCGCCGACCTGGAGTCCGCCCCCGGTGGGGACGTAGCGCGCGGCGACGCTCATCCCGGGTATCTCGGGGCCCAGCGTGGGCAGCATCGTGCGCTGGAGGCCGTCGGTCAGCTCGCGTTCCGTCTCGGCGGCGCCCGCGCGGGAGAGGGCCTGGGCGAGCATGCGGGCGACGGTGGTCAGCACCGAGCGCTCGTCGGGGGTGAAGGTGACGGGGTGGGTGAAGCCCGCCATCCACGCGCCCATCGTGCGGCCGGCGACGGTCAGCGGCAGGAACGCCCAGGACTGTCGGCCGAACTGTTCGGCGAGCGGCCAGGCCGTGGGGTAGCGCGCCTTGTAGTCCTCGGGGGAGGAGAGGTAGACGGCGCGGCCGGTGCGGACCACCTCGGCGGCCGGGTAGTCCGTCTCTAGCGGCATATGGGTGAAGGGGCCCTCGTCGCCCTGGTTGTGCCCGTGGTGTCCGATGACGGTGAGCCGGTCGGCCTCCACACCGAAGACCGCGAGTCCGTCCGGTGAGAAGCCGGGCATCGCCAGGCCCGCCGCGACCCGCAGCACCTCCGCGGTGGACCGCGCCTCGGCCAGCGCCCGGCCCGCGTCCAGCAGGAACGCCTCGCGCGAGCGCCGCCAGTCGCCGGTGACGGACGGGGCGCGGGCGGCGGTCTCCGGCGAGGGCTCGGTGACCTCCTGGATGGTGCCGATCAGCTCGAAGGACTTGCGGACCGGGTCGAAGGTCGGTTTGGAACGGCTGCGAATCGTGCGGATCACCCGGCCCCGGTCGTCCATGACCCGGATCCGTACCTCGGCGAGGGTGTCCTCGGCGACGGCGAGCTGCACGACCGAGACGATCTCGTTCCAGTCGACGGGGTGCAGGCGCGAGCGCGCCCCGGCCTGGGTGAGCGTCGTCGGTTCCGCGGGCAGACCCATGAGCCGGGCGGCTTCGGCGTCCAACGTGACGGTTCCGGCAGCGCTGTCCCAGGTCCACAGTCCCGTCGCGAGGGCGGACAGGACGTCCCCCACGGTGGGCGGGGGCTCACCAGTGCGCATTGACCCACTCTAAGAACAGCTGATCGGACCGTGCCACCGAAGCCGTTCCGGGCACCGAGCGGTACCGGAGGCCATGACAAGTAACCACGACCGGCGGCGACGGAGGTGACGGCAATCGACGCTAGCGACAGTAACCGCTTACGGTCCTGCCCATGGCTATGACCGTGCGTATCCGGTCAGTGCGGCGGCGGCCGCGGGGTCGGGGCCCTGCCGCCCAGCGGTAAATGGTGGGGAGGCGATCTCGGGGTGCCCGGTACGCTTGGGGTTGTTTCACGTGAAACACCGGCCGTGAGACACCACCGGCCGTGAGACACCCGCCAGATCCCCGATCAGCGAAGGCTGGATGAACGACGATGCATCGGTACAGGTCCCACACCTGCGGCGAGCTCCGCGCCTCTGACGTCGGCACCGACGTCCGGCTGAGCGGCTGGCTGCACAATCGGCGCGACCTGGGCGGCATCCTCTTCATCGATCTCCGGGATCACTACGGCATCACGCAGCTGGTGGCCCGTCCGGGCACCCCGGCGTACGAGGCGCTGGACAAGATCTCCAAGGAGTCGACCGTCCGTGTCGACGGCAAGGTCGTCTCGCGAGGCTCCGAGAACATCAACCCGGACCTGCCCTCCGGCGAGATCGAGGTCGAGGTCGGCGAGGTCGAGCTGCTCGGCGCGGCCGCCCCGCTCCCCTTCACGATCAACGCCGAGGACGGGGTCAACGAGGAGCGGCGGCTGGAGTACCGCTTCCTCGACCTGCGCCGCGAGCGCATGCACCGCAACATCATGCTGCGTACGGCCGTGATCAGCGCCATCCGTCACAAGATGACGGCCCTCGGGTTCAACGAGATGGCTACGCCGATCCTGTCCGCCACCTCCCCGGAGGGCGCCCGCGACTTCGTCGTGCCGTCGCGCCTCAACCCGGGCAAGTTCTACGCCCTCCCCCAGGCTCCGCAGCAGTTCAAGCAGCTGCTGATGATCTCGGGCTTCGACCGGTACTTCCAGATCGCGCCCTGCTTCCGTGACGAGGACGCGCGCGCGGACCGTTCGCCGGGCGAGTTCTACCAGCTCGACGTGGAGATGTCCTTCGTCGAGCAGGAGGACGTGTTCCAGCCCATCGAGAAGCTCATGACCGAGCTGTTCGAGGAGTTCGGCAAGGGTCGGCACGTCACCTCCCCCTTCCCGCGCATCCCGTTCCGCGAGGCGATGCTCAAGTACGGCTCCGACAAGCCGGACCTGCGGGCCCAGCTGGAGCTGGTGGACATCACCGACGTCTTCGAGGGCTCGGAGTTCAAGGCGTTCGCCGGCAAGCACGTGCGCGCGCTCGCCGTGCCGGACGTCTCCTCCCAGCCGCGCAAGTTCTTCGACCAGCTCGGCGAGTACGCGATCGAGCAGGGCGCGAAGGGCCTGGCCTGGGTGCGGGTCGCCGAGGACGGTTCGCTGTCCGGCCCGATCGCCAAGTTCCTCACCGAGGAGAACGTCGCCGAGCTGACGAAGCGTCTGTCGCTGGCCGCCGGCCATGCGGTGTTCTTCGGCGCGGGCGAGTTCGAGGACGTCTCGAAGATCATGGGCGCTGTGCGGGTCGAGGCCGCCAAGCGTGCCGGGCACTTCGAGGAGGGCGTCTTCCGGTTCTGCTGGATCGTCGACTTCCCGATGTACGAGAAGGACGAGGACACCGGGAAGATCGACTTCTCGCACAACCCGTTCTCGATGCCGCAGGGCGGCCTGGAGGCCCTGGAGACCCAGGACCCGCTGGACATCCTCGGCTGGCAGTACGACATCGTCTGCAACGGCGTCGAGCTGTCCTCCGGCGCGATCCGGAACCACGAGCCCGAGATCATGCTCAAGGCCTTCGAGATCGCGGGCTACGACCGTGACACCGTCGAGGAGCAGTTCGCGGGCATGCTGCGCGCGTTCCGCTTCGGCGCCCCGCCGCACGGCGGTATCGCGCCGGGTGTCGACCGCATCGTCATGCTCCTCGCGGACGAGCCCAACATCCGCGAGACCATCGCCTTCCCGCTCAACGGCAACGCCCAGGACCTCATGATGGGCGCGCCGACCGAGCTGGACGAGACCCGGCTGCGCGAGCTGCACCTGTCGGTGCGGAAGCCGCAGCCGAAGTAGGCAATGAGGCGAACAATGAAGTAAGGCAAGCCTTTCTTGGCTTGTCGGTGAAAAGGGTCCTGAAGTCGTCCGTCGATTTCAGGACCCTTTTCCGTGCGTGGGGAAAAGGCATCGTTTTCTCAGCTCGCTGACAGGGTTCCTATCTAACTTCCCGGCGCATGACAGCGAATCAACAAGAACAGCAGCCCCAGGAGCCGGCCGGAAGGGAGCATGTGACGGACTCGCGGGATGTGACGCGCCGCAAGGTCGTCGTGGCGGGCGTCGGTGTCGTCGCGGCGGTGGGTCTGGGCGGTGCCATGGCGGCGAACGCCGTCGCCGACGAGCAGAGAGAGGAACCCGGCGGTCGCGCTCCCCTCCCGGAGGAGTGCTACCTGCTGACGTCGGAGACCATGGAGGGTCCGTACTACATCGACGCGGACAAGCTCCGCCGGGACGTCACCGAGGACCGTGAGGGCATCCCGCTCCTGCTCCGCCTCAAGGTGATCGACTCCGAGACATGCCGGCCGATCCGCGACGCGGCCGTCGACATCTGGCACTGCGACGCGGTCGGCGTCTACTCCGGCTACGAGGACGTGGGCAACGGCGATGGCGGCCCGGCCCCCACCGGCCCGCCCCCGAGTGGCGACCCCTCCGGCCCGCCCCCGGGCGGTGGACACCAGGAGCCGACGGACGACACCCGCTACCTGCGCGGTACCTGGCGCACGGACCGGCAGGGGTTCGTCACCTTCAAGACCGTCTTTCCGGGCTGGTACACGGGCCGCTGTGTGCACATCCACACGAAGGTCCATGTCAACGGCGAGTGGACGGACGCGGGCTATGAGGGCGGGAACACCTGCCACACCGGACAGTTCTTCTTCGACGAGGAGTCCGTTCTCGCCTCCGCGGTCGTGGAGCCGTACGCGTCCAACACCGCCGACCGCACGACGCTCGACGAGGACTTTCTCTACGACGGCAGCGGCGCCCAGGGCGGCCTGCTGAAGCTCCGTTACGACGAGCGGGACATCTCCCAGGGTGTCCGGGCCTCCCTCACGGTGGGCGTGGACCCGGAGGCGACCAACGAGGGGACGGGGACGCCGCCGCGGCCGAGCACCTCGGCGTCGCCGTCCGCGAGTTAGAGCACACGTAAGGTAAGACTATCCAGAGTTTTTGCCGAAAGGGGGCCCGAAATGGACGGCGATTTCGGGCCCCCTTTCCTTCCGTATGGGAATACATGGCGAACCACAGTCCTTTCTTACGGCTTTGACAGCCTGACTCCCTAATTTCCTGCCCATGACGGGAAACCAGACCGGAAACGAGAAGGCCCAGGGGCCGAAGCACAAGCGGGACCTGACGCGCCGCAAGGTCGTCGTGGCGGGCGCGGGCGCCGTGGCCGCCGTGGGCGTGGGCGGAGCGGTCGTCGCGACCGCGAGCGCGGGGACGAACAAGAAGGGGAGCGCGAAGCCCCTCGCCTCCACGAGCGCGAGCGCCGCCGAGGAGTGCTACAAGCTCACCTCGGAGACCACCGAGGGTCCGTACTACATCGACGCCGACAAGCTCCGCCGGGACATCACCGAGGACAAGGAGGGCATCCCCCTCACCCTCCGCCTCAAGGTGATCGACTCCGAGACCTGCAAGCCGATCCGCGACGCGGCCGTCGACATCTGGCACTGCGACGCGCTGGGTCTCTACTCGGGCTACGAGAGCTTCTCCGAGGGCGGCGGCACCGCCCCCACCGACGCCCCCTCCGGCACCCCGACGGACGTGCCGTCCGGCGCCCCGACCGGGGAGCCCCCGGCCGGTGGCGGCGGTGGCGGCGGCGTGCACGAGGAGCCGACCAGTGACACCCGCTATCTGCGGGGCACCTGGAAGACCGACAAGCAGGGCTTCGTCACCTTCGAGACGATCTTCCCGGGCTGGTACCGGGGTCGCTGCGTGCACATCCACACCAAGGTGCACGTCAACGGCGAGTGGACGGACGCCGGTTACGAGGGCGGCACCACCTGCCACACCGGCCAGTTCTTCTTCGACGAGGAGTCCGTCCTGGCGTCCGCCGAGGTCGAGCCGTACTCGACCTCCACGACCGAGCGCACGACCCTCGACGACGACACGATCTACGACGGCAGCGGCGTCCAGGGCGGTCTGCTGAAGCTGAAGTACAAGAAGAGCGACATCGCCAAGGGCGTCGTCGGCTCCCTCACGGTCGGCGTCGACCCGGAGGCCACGAACACCGGCACGGGCGACTCCGTCCAGCCGGGCGGGACGGACACGGCGTCGGAGTCCGCCTCGGCGAGCTGACCCCGACGGGCGTACGTCGTCGGTGAGCGGCCGAACGACGTACGGCTCGGTGCGAGGCCCGGAAACCCCTCCCCCTGGGTTTCCGGGCCTCTGCCGTGCGCTCGTGTCCGTCTTGGGTACCCGCTGGGGAAGTCATCAGGGGACGCACAGGTTTCTCGACGGACGATCACAGCGGCAGGGGGTGTGATGGGACGTACAGGGTGAGGAACCCGTACGAGCCTGTACGAGCCCGTTGGGGTCCGGCGGGGTCCGTCGGGGTCCGCTGGAGCCCGTACGAGGACGGAACGTCGGAATGCTGGAGGAGGCCATGAAGCTGGCCGTGCTGGTGGCAGTGTTGCTGATCGTCGGGGCGGTGGTCGCGATCGTCGCGCGGCGGCGGTCCGTGGACGAGCCCGGTCCGTCGTCCGACCTGGACGCGGAGGCCGATGCCAACCGCTGGGTCGTACGGCTGGGCGGCAGCCTGGCCGGCATCGACGTACGGGCGCAGGCCGGGGCGGGCGGCAGCGCGGCCGAGTCCCTGACCGACGCCACCGAACGCCTCCGCACCGCCCGCGCCCAGCTGACCAGGGCCCGCACACCCGACGAGTACGCGCAGGTCACACGGACGGCGGTCGAGGGACTGCACCATGTGCGGGCGGCGCGTACGGCGCTGGGGATGGACCCGGGTCCGGGTGCGGGTCCGGGTCCGGGTCCGGCTCCGGCTCCGGGTGCGGGTGCGGACGGTCAGGCCGAGGTGTCCGCGGCGTCGCCGGTCCGGACGGCGACCAGCAGGCCGCTCGACCAGGTCAGCCGGGTCGTCCGGAAGTCGGAGCGCCCCTCCAGAACGGCGAGCAGGTCGGTCACCGCGGCCTCGTGACCCTCCGGCCAGCCGGGAACGGGCATCAGGTCGTCCACGACGTACGCGCCGCCGGGCGCCACGAGGGCCAGGGCGGCGTCGAGGTGGGTGAACTTGCCGGGCCAGGTGTCCGCGAAGACCAGGTCGAAGGGGGCGCCGTCGTACTCCTCCAGCCAGCGGCCGCCGTCCTCGGTGACGAAGCCGACCCGTTCGTCGCCGCCGAACTGCCCACGGGCGACGGCCTGCACGGAGTCGTCGAGTTCGACGGTGACCAGCGTCGCCGTCTCGTTCATACCGCTGAGGAGCCAGGCGGTGCCTTCGCCGACGCCGGTTCCGAGTTCGAGGATCCGGCCGCCGGGGCGGGTGGCGGCGAGGGTGGCGAGCAGGCTGCCGGTGCGGGGTTCGCACGACATCGTGAACCCGGCGGCACGGGCGGCCTCCTGCAACTCGGTGAGGGAGGAGGGGAGTTGGCTGAGCCTGGGGAAGTCGTCCATGCGGGGATTCTGGGCGCGCGGGGGCGGCGGCCTCAACCGGATTGTTCGGAACCGGCGACGTCCCGTGTGCGGAACTGCCCGGCCTCCCGCCCGCGTCGTACGGATCATGACCACGTCGACCGCGCCCACTCCCAGCCCTGCCCCCGTCCCCCCCGCCCACGACCCTCGGCGAGGAGATCCTCCTTCTCTCCCTCGACGACACCACGGGCGAGGCGACGGCTCCGGGCAGGGAGTGTAAGCCGAGTTGGACGGTCGGTCGGCGATGCTGCTCGCCGACGTGGCTGATCACGTGCAGGGGTGGGCGGCGGAGGCGTTGTGGGCAGCGGTGTGCCGGCGGTGCCCTGAGTATCCGGATATACAGCCGTTGACGGCGGCTGTGGAGAAGAGCGAGGCGGTGTGGGCGTGTCCTCGGAGCGGGGCGGTCGCTTGTCGTGTGGTGAGGAGCCGTCGGGAGGGTGAGACGGGGCTCGATTGTGGTCAGGGGCTGAGCTGTTGGCGAGCGTGGGCGAGGTTGTCGCGGATGACCACGGTGGTGGGATGCGTGGGGCCGAGGACTTGCTCGCACTGCCCGAGGGTGGCTTCGAAAAGGGGGATTGCTTGGTCCAGGTGTCCGGCCTTCTGGTAGGCGGCTGCGAGGTTGTTGCGGCTGGTCAGGGTGTTGGGGTGGGTGCGGCCGAGGATCTGTTCGCGTTGAGTGAGGGTGGTTTCGTACAGGGGGATTGCTTGGTCCAGGTGTCCGGCTGCCCGGTAGGCAGCTGCCAGGTTGTTGCGGCTGGTCAGGGTGTCGGGGTGGGTGTGGCCGAGGACCTGTTCGCATTGAGTGAGGGTGGTTTCGTACAGGGGGATTGCTTGGTCCAGGTCTCCGGCTGCCCGGTAGGCGCCTGCGAGGTTGTTGCGGCTGGTCAGGGTGTCGGGGTGGGTGTGGCCGAGGACCTGTTCGCATTGAGTGAGGGTGGTTTTGAGTAGGGGGATTGCTTGGTCCAGGTCTCCGGCCTCCTGGTAGGCGGCTGCGAGGTTGTTGCGGTTGATCAGGGTGTTGGGGTGGGTGTGGCCCAGGGTCTGTTCGTACTGGGTGAGGGTGGTTTCGTACAGGGGGATTGCTTGGTCCAGGTCTCCGGCCGACCGGTGGGCGCCTGCGAGGTTGTTGCGGCTGGCCAGGGTGTCGGGGTGGGTGTGGCCGAGGGTCTGTTCGCATTGGGTGAGGGTGGTTTTGAGTAGGGGGATTGCTTGGTCCAGGTCTCCGGCCTCCTGGTAGGCGAGTGCGAGGTTGTTGCGGCTGGTCAGGGTGCTGAGAAGCTGTTGCTCTATCGATCTTGGTGGGCGTGAGTTCGAGGTTGTCGACTCGGTCGGGTGATCTCGTGGCCAACCGGGCATGAAAGCGGGGCCTCCCGCACAGCTCGTGGGTGTCGAATCCAACCGAGCAACAGGAGGCCCCTGGTGCTGCAGTCTTCCGTGCCGGCGTCGATGGCGTCCAACCAAGCTTCCCTGGAGTGTGATTGCCTCGCACACCGGTTCGGGAACGCCAGGGACCGGCCGTACAGGCGACCGAAGTATCCGTCCGACATGAGCGACGCGGAGTGGGCCGTCGTACGTGAGGCGATGCCGGTTCCCGGCTGGCTGGAGGGCCGTGGCGGGCAACCGGAGAGCTATTGCCACCGGCAGATGGTCGACGCGGTGCGCTATCTGGTCGCGGGCGGTATCACCTGGCGGGCGATGCCTGCGGACTTTCCCGCGTGGGACCGCGTCTACGCCTTCTTCCGGCGCTGGCGGGACAAGGGCCTGACCGCCGAGTTCCACGACCGGCTGCGCGACCGGGTCCGCCGGGCTGAGGGCCGGGACCCGGAGCCGACGGCCGGCGTCATCGATGCGCAGTCGGTGAGGGCAGCCGCGTCGGTGCCGGGCGCGACCAGGGGCTTCGACGGCGGGAAGAAGGTCAACGGCCGCAAGCGGCACATCGTGGTGGACACCCTCGGACTGCTGTTGGCCGTGACGGTGACCGCGGCCTCGGTCACCGACCGGGACGCGGGGCAGACACTCCTGGCCCGGCTGCGTGAACGGCACTGGCGCATCACGCGGGTGTGGGCCGACGGCGGCTACACCGGGCGCCTGGTCGACCTCGCCCGCGACGCCTGGCGGATCGCGCTGACCGTGGTCAGACGCAGCGACGACACCAGCGGTTTCATCGTGCTGCCGAAGAGGTGGCTGGTGGAGCGCACGTTCGCGTGGCTGATGCACTCACGCCGGCTGGCCCGCGACTACGAGACGCGCACCGACACCTCGGAGGCAGTGATCAAGTGGGCGATGAGCACAGTCATGAGCCGCCGCCTCGCCCGACGGGCACGCTGAACAGCCCCGGACGTTCCTCAGCCAGCCAGCCCCGCGCGGCCAGCCGCTTGGCTTTCGACCGCACCCCTTCCACCTTCGCCGGGACCGGCTCCAGCCCGAGGCCTGCCGCGAGTTGACGACAGTCCATCGCCTCCCCGCGCATCCCGTTCCCGCCGGCCAGCACGTCCATGATCCGCTGGTAGTCCGGCGCGAGAACCGCCGGGGCGAGCCCTTCCTCCCAGTGAGGCACCACTGAGCCGGGCACCGCCTGCCTGACCTGCACCGGCCGTTCGCCGGCCACCACGACCGGCGCCACGTCCTCGCCTCCGCGAGGCTCCGCCAGAACCTCACCCACCGTCTCACGGGCAATCACGAACCGCTCCCACACCGCCTCCGCTTCCCGCAGCTCGGCCTGGAGAGCATCCACCCGCTGCCGAGCGACGCGTTCACGCTCCTCCAGCAACCCCATCACCGACGGCATCCCGGCACCTCCACCGAAGAGACGACACAACAACCCGTCCCTCCCGCCGAAACACCACCCCTACACCTGACCAGCAGAAACACGCCCGTCACTCTCGGAAAGACAACGGCTTCTGAGGTGGGTGTCGCCGTGTACCCGCTTGTTGTGAGCGAGAACGGCTTGGCGCAGGAGGATGGTGTGGGCATCCCGGCCTTGTCGGCGAAGGTGCTGGGCGGCCTCGATGTACGCCGATCGGGTTTCGTTTGCGTCGGTGTGGTCGGGCGGGACGCTTTCGGCGAGGGCGGCGATGTGGGGGAGGAGCTGTTGCCACTGTTCGGCGGCGGCGCGGTCTTCGGCGTCGGCCGGTAGGGCCTTGTGGACGGCGCGTTCCGCACCGTCGCGGCCTCGGGGTGGAGTGCCGCGCGTACGCAGGACGGTTTGTACGAGGCGGTGAATGCTGACGTTTCGTTGGTCGGTGAAGGCGACCATGTTGTACGTGTGCAGCACGCCCAAGGCATTGGCGAGGGCGATGGGGGTTGGGGCCAAGGAAGCCAGGAGGCTGCGGGGGATGTCGTCCGGGGCCAGCCAGGCCATGGCGTTCAGGAGGGTCACCGCTAGCGGGTCGCGGTCGGCGATGGCGGTGATCGTGTGGTCCCAAATACGGGCGATGGTGCGCTCGGAGTCGATGCCCTCGGTCGGTTCGTCCAAGACGAGGCCCAAGGACACGCGGTACGTCTCGAGGTCAATGCCGGTCTGGAAGGCGTAGGCGCCGGCCTGTTCCAGAGCCAGGGGAAGGCAGCCCAGTACCCGCGCCAGCCGCCGGGCCGCTTCACGGTCCTCGTCGGTGGCCGTGTCGTTCGGGAACGCGAGGGTGCACAGTAGGTCGGTGGCTTTGTCCAACGGGAGCAGGCCCAAATGCATGACCGGGGCCAGAGCGTGCCAACCCGTCGCTTTGCGGCTCGTCGCCAGGTGGTGGCCTCGGTGGAGGGTGCCCAGGTAGGGGCCCAAGTGGGCTGGGTTCTCGATGTTGTCGAAGATCAGGAGCCAGTTGGGGTGCTCCTGGAGCCACAGGATCGACCACGCCGCTCGTTCGTCCGGTCCGGCGCTTCCCGCCCACTGGGGGCAGAGTGACAGGGCCAGCCCCGACAGGCTTTTCACGATCGACTCTGCTGACTCGGCCGTGATCCAGCACACCAGCGTGTACTCGTCGCGGTAGCGATGGGCGTACTGCAGGGCCAGCCTGCTCTTGCCGACGCCGCCCAGGCCGTGGATCGCGCGGACCGGCGCTTGGGTCACCGTGGCCGCACCCTCGCCGGTCAACATCTCGCGCAGGTTGGTGAGTTCGTGTTCCCGGCCGACGAAGACTCCGGATGCCGACCCCGGCAAGTACCCGGCCGCAGCCGGGGCGTCGACCGTCTGCGCCCAATGCACGGCCTCGGCCGGCAGCATCACGAAGCGGGTGTTGTCCCCAGTGATCGCCACCCTGATCGAACCGCCAGCGGCGATCGATCTGTCACCCGATGCCTCCGCCCCACCACCCGGAGACGATGGCCACTCCTCGCCGATCACGACCGTGGCGCCGAGTGATCGTCGCCCGTGATCGCCGTGCCGATGTTGCCCCCCGCGGCGATGGAGCGCGGGCCCGATGCCGTCACCGTCCTACCCCCGCTGTTGCCGGACGGCGACGGCAACAGGGCCGCCAGCTCGCGCAGCAGCTCCGCATCGTTCCGCAGCGCCTTCTTGATCTGTTGGCGCAGGGACCCCGTCGCGTCCTCGTCTTCCGGTTCGGCGGCTGCGTCGGCCACCGCCGACTCCAGTGCCGCCCGGCCCTGCTCGTCCCGGTGCTGCCACGCCGCCCGGAGCATCCGGCGGCCGATGTTCGCCGTGGTCTCGACCGCCGCGCTCTCCTCTCGCGTCAGCACCCCGGTGCCGTACGCGACGACGGCCGCCGTCAGGTACGGGCTTGCCTGGCCCACGACTTCAGCGATGCTCGTGCTCATTCCCGGTACCCCGTCCCCAGCCCTCTCGCACCACGGCTCAGTAGCAACACAGCGTAGGGATAAGCCACTTCCCCCAAGTCGCAAACGCCGGATGAGGGCAGGCCGGTTCCCCTCGGTCGCAGGGGCTATCGCTTCAGGGCCCGGTACCGCTGCAGCAGGGCGTTCAGTCTCCGTGGGTCCTTCGCGCCGTTCAGCTCGGTGAGGAGGTCGTCCGGGCAGAGTTCGTAGAGGTCGCCCCACCAGCCCCGGCGGCGGTTGTCGTAGACGCGGTAGCCGCCGGGGACGCCCCGGGCGACGTACCGTCTCCGGCTCACTCGGGTTCCTCCTCCGGTGGGGATGCCAGGGCCTCCTCTTCCAGGAGGCGTTCGGCGATGTCGTCGGCCCAGGTCTGGGCCCAGCGGCGGAGTCCAAGGATGGCGTCGGTGCCCAGGCCGTGGCGAGCGAATTCCCGGTCGTCGAGCCACTCGGTGCCCTCCAGGCGCGCCTGTAGGTCGGTGAGGTCGAAGGTGGTGGACGTCGCGGAGGTGTGGCGGCGGGCCAGTTCCTCCAGTTCGGCGACGGTCCAGTGGGCCGTGGCCGCGTGGACGGCGATCAGGTCCCGGGCCGCGCCTCGGTCCGCCACCGCCCGGACCTTGGTGCCCACCACGTCTTCCAGGGAGAGGGTGGGGCCGAGCGAGGTCTCCACCGGCGGGTGCCACAGGGTTTCCTTCAGGAGGTCCAGTGTGCGTTCCTCCGTCGTCGTGGGGTCGGTGACGAGGAGGCGGGCGGAGAGCGGGGCCGTCTCCACCGCGTGCACCAGCCAGCCGCGTTCCGCCAGGCCCACCCGGACCGTGGCGGCGATCTGCTCCATCGGGGCCGCGTGCTCCGTCGCCACCTCCAGGTCGCGGCCGGGCGGCCTGGCCTCGACCAGTCCGTGTGCCTGCGCCGCGTGATCGCCGGTGAGGGCGAGGGCGTACGGCGCGCCGATGGCCAGCACGTCGGCGAGGAGACGGTGGAGCTGTTCGGGGAGGTCGTGTACGCGTGGGTCCGGGGAGCGGTCGTTCACGCGCGGGCCTGCGGCGGTGTGGGGAGGGGCGGGTGCGGGGCCATGGAGGGATTATCACGGCCCCTGAGGCGTTTCCCGGCTTCCCCGGCTTCTCCGGTCAGTACGGCCGTCGGCCGAGCCGGTTCCCCGGCGGATCGAAGTGGGCCACCACGTAGGTCCAGCGTTCCCGCATCTGGCCCCGGCCGCGCCGACGCGTGTCGAGGTGCGCCAGACCAGCTGGGTGTAGTGGAGGCACTCCCGGCCGTTGACGCAGGCGTTGGAGGGGAGGGAGGTCGTAGTCGGACTTCTCGTCGCGCCACAGACGGGCCGGGGAATCACGGCGGGTCCAGGTTTCGGGCTGACGCGAACCGCCCGCGAACTCAGGGGAGTTCGCGGGCGGATCGCTCGACCGCCGATCGGTCGACGGCGGTTACCGGGTGACGGCTACGGCGTGACCGTCAGCGGCGTGTGGCCCACGGCCGCCGAGCCGTCGCCGAACTCGACGACGCCGACGTACCGTTCGCCGCGTGTCGCGTCCGGCCATGACACGGTGATCTCCGGATGGTCGCCCGCCGAGACCTTCTGCCCGGCCGGGGTGACCGTGGGGGTCACCGCGGGTGTGCCCTGGCCGACCTTCCAGCTCCACAGGGTGTACTGCTGGCTGGTGGTGCCGGCCGGCAGTTCGTACTGCACGACGTAGACGTCGTAGTCGCCGGGCGGCAGGTCGACGTACTCGTCGGAACCGACGTCCGCCCATTCGCCGACGTGGTTGCCCTGGGTGTCGAAGGCGTACAGGTCGATGTCGCTGCCGGGGAGGTGGTCGGCGGACGTGATGGCGAACCGGGTGAAGGGGGCGCCCTCGGGGACGTGGACGCGGTGCTTCACCGCGGCGTCGTTGGTGTGCTGGCTCTCCCAGAAGGGGGACTGGTCGGTGCCGGTGAGGGTGCCGGTGGTCTTCTCTCCGGTGTAGAGGGAGGCCTCCGCGGTCAGTTCGCCGGTCCAGCCGACCCCGGCCGTCAGCGTCGCCGCGTCACCGCCGGTGACCGTGACCTCGTTCGGGGCGGAGAACAGCACGGCGCGCAGGGCGATCGGGCTGGTGACCTCGTGGCGGCTGTGCGTGTCACTGAGGGTCAGCGAGCCGAAGGACCAGGTGCCGCGGTCCGCGCTCGTCCGCTCCAAGGTCACCTGGTACGACGCCGACCCGCCCGGCGCGACGGTCAGCCGCTTCGGGGTGACCTCGGCGCGGAAGCCCGGCGGGGTCTGCGTCTTCGCCTGGTAGGTGGCGGTCTCCGACGAGACGTTGGTGACCGTGCGGGTCACCGTCTGGGCGCCCAGCAGGTCGCCGACCGAGATCGACGGGTGGTTGAGGTCGCTGGGGTCGGTCTTCGCCGCCGTGGGGCAGGCGTCGTCGCCGTTCTCCGTGACCGGCTGCTGGCCGATCGCGCAGAGGTACGCGGTCCAGTCGGCGGAGGTGGAGTCGTAGACGAGGCCGGGGTCGGCCGCGCGGGCGACCCGGGGCAGGCCCGCGCCGTAGTCGAGGGGCGAGGCGGAGTCGGCCAGGGCGCGGCCGATGGGGTCGCCGTTCTCGTCGGTGGTCGTGGCCGTCGTCATCAGCGCCGACTTGATCTCCATCGGCGACCAGTCGGGGTGGAGCTGCCGCAGCAGGGCGGCGAGGCCCGCGATGTGCGGGGACGACATCGACGTGCCGTCGGCGAAGCCGAACCGGCCGGTGTACCCGCCGCCGCTGCCGGGCACCACGCCCGCCGGGACGCTCTCGCCGAAGGAGGCGATGTCGGGCTTGAGCAGGTCGCCGTCGCTGTAGTGGTCCGGGCCGCTGGAGGAGAAGGAGGTGATCTCCCGGGTGGCCCGGTGGCTGCTCTTCGTGGGGGTGAACTCGGCGGTCGCGCCGGCCCCGGAGGCGTAGGCGTGGACGGCCTTCGCGTCCTCGGTGGCGACCTGGACCACGGGCACCGCGAAGACGTACGCGAAGAAGTCCTGCGCGCTGGTCGGGGTGTGGGTGAGCACGACCCCCGCGCCGTCGACCGCCGCGACCTCGTCCGCCTTGGTCTCGACCCAGATGCCGTCACCGCCCCGGTCGCAGACGACGAGCTTGCCCTTCGCCCGCTTCGGATCGAGCGTGCCCGGCGCGCACAGCGCGGCCTGGTCGGCGTCCGCGCCGTCCTTCCTCACGGCTGCGGCCTCGACCAGCGGGGCCGAGCCGACGCCCGGGTTCAGGCTGAGGCTGGTGTAGCGGCGGCCGTCGCCGAGGACCAGGGAGGCGGTGTACTCGGTGTCGTGCGTCGCCGCGGCGACCGTCGTGACCCACGGGCCGGTGTGCTCCACCGTGTCCGGGCCGCCGTTGTTGGCCGACGCGGCGATGAAGACGCCCGCCTTGGCCGCGTTGAACATGGCCTCCATGGAGACCGGGTCGGGGAGCGCACCGCCGATGGAGTAGTTGAGGACGTCGACGCCGTCCGCCACCGCCTTGTCGATCGCGGCCGTGGTGTCCACGCTCGGGCAGCCGGCGCTCCAGCACGCCTTGTAGTAGGAGAGGCGGGCGGCCGGGGCGACTCCGCTGAGGGTGCCCTCGGCGTTGCTGCCGGGGACCGACGCGGCGACGCCGTGGTTCCCGGCGGCGGTGGTGCCGGTGTGGGTGCCGTGGCTGTCGGTGTCCATCGCCGAGGGGATGTCCTCGCCGTCCGGGTCGGGCCTGCCCGCGCCGAACCACTGGGCGCCGATCACCTTGTTGTTGCAGGTCCCCTTGTGCGCGGGGTCGTCGCCGGGGACGCAGTCGCCGTGCCACTTCTTGGCGATGGCCTCGGCGTCGGGGCGCGGCTCCGGCAGCGCGGCGAGCATCGGGTTCGACGGGTCGACCCCGGTGTCCACGATCCCGACGATGACGCCTTCTCCGGCGTGCTCGGGGCCGCCGGCCTTCGCCCAGAGGCCCTTCTCACCGGAGAGGCCGAGGAGGCGGGGGGTGTCGGGGAACCGGGCGGAGCGGGTGGTTCCGGGGGTCTTGGAGCTCGGGGTGTGCGGTGCGTCGGCGGCTGCGGGGCCGGTGGGGGTTTCCCGCGCGGTTCCCCGCGCCCCTGAAGGCGGGGGCCCTGCGGGCCGCTCGTCCTTCAGGGGCGAAGGAGCCTGCTGGGCCTCCGGGGCCGGGAACCTGGCCTCGTCCTCGGCCTCGTCCTCGGCGCGGCCGTCGGCCACGACCCGTATGTAGGTCTCCGTCCCTCCATCGGCTCCTGCCCGGCCGAAGACATCCGCCCCCGGCCCGTGGTCCGGCCCCGTGTCCGTCAGCTGGGCGACCGTGTTGCGGGTCACCGAGACGACTCCCGGTGTCGCGGACAGCTTCGCGGCCTGTCTGCCGGTGAGTTCGGCGGCGAATCCGTTGAACGTGTAGGAGTAGTCGTGGAGCGTCTCGATCCCGGGCACGGCGTCGAGGACGCGCTCCCGGCGGTCGTCCAGGTGCGCCACGTACTTCTCGACCGTGGCGGAGTCGGCGTCGAGCCGCTTGCCCGCCGTGGGCGCCGTCCGCTTCAGCCGGGGCAGCCCGCCCTCGTACGCGGCGACGGGCGCGTCGGCGAGTTTTACGATGTAGGTGTCGTCGTCGTAACTCCCGCTGTTCTCAGCGGAGTCGGCGTAGGTGGGAGCGGTGACCGCGGTCAGGGTCAGGGCTCCGGCCAGGAGGGGCGCCAGCAGGGTGACGGCCGCCCTCGGGCCTATGTGATGGTTCGTCAACTGTGGTCCATGTCGATCGATCCGAAAGATCTCGATCCCCCGAGGACCCCAATGTCACAGACGACTAGTCAGTAACAATCTTGAAATCTCAAATACTGGCGGGTCTCCACAGTCGTTTCACAAGAGGCGGTTCAGAACCGCACGGGGGCGGCGAGCCGGGGTGGAGCGGGTCCAGCGGGTTCACCCCCCGTTGGCCCGCGGAACTTCTCAAGTTCAGTTAAGGGAAGGCAAAGCCCGCTCAAAGGTTGACCCCGGATTGTCTTTTGACATGGACCAGACCCTTCTTGTGGTCGCCGATCTGGCTGCCATCTCCGTGCTGACCTTCGCGGTCTACTTCCCGCGCCACCACCGCCGGGACCTCATCGCCGCCTTCCTCGGCGTCAACGTCGGTGTTCTCGCGGTGGCGATGACGCTCAGCTCCTCCTCGGTCGGCATCGGCCTCGGCATGGGGCTGTTCGGCGTCCTGTCGATCATCCGGCTGCGGTCCAACGAGATCGCTCAGCACGAGATCGCGTACTACTTCTCCGCGCTCGCCCTCGGCCTGCTGGCCGGGCTGCCGGAGCAGGTCAACGTCCTGTCGACCCTCCTCATGGCACTGATCGTCGCCACGATGTACGTCGGCGACCACCCGAGGCTCTTCGGCCGCTACCGGCAGCGCAGCCTGCGTCTCGACGCCGCCTACACCGACGAGGACGCCCTGCGCGCCCACCTCGAAGTGCTGCTGGGCGGGCGGGTGGTGAACCTGTCCGTGCAGAGCGTCGACCTGGTCAACGACATGACCCTGGTCGACGTCCGGTACGTCGTCACCGGCACCGGCACCGGCACCGGCACCGGCACCGGCACGGGCACCGGCACCGGCACGGGCACGGGCACCGGATCGCGTGCGCCCCAGGAGCCGCGGGAGACAGGGCGCCGCGTCGAGCAGGGACGCGGGGTCCGGGCATGACGGCACTGGACGCCGTCGCCCCCGTGGTCGGGGCGCTGCGCCCCATCGGCCTCGGCGAACTCGTCGACCGCGCCGAGCTGCTGACCCGTCTGGACCGCAAGTACATGCTGCCCCTCACCGACCTGCCCTTCGTGGTGGCCGGGCTGGATGAGGACGTACAGGTCCTGGAGGTCGACGGGGAGCGGCAGTTCGCGTACCGGTCCGTGTATTTCGACACCCCGGACATGGAGGGCTACCTGGGCGCGGCCCGCCGCCGCAGACGCCGCTTCAAGCTGCGGATCCGGACCTACCTGGCGTCCGGACAGCATTTCCTGGAGGTCAAGACGCGCGGCCCGCGCGGCACCACGGTCAAGCAGCGCGTCCCGTACGACGGCGACCCGGGCCGGCTGGGCCCCGAGGCGCGGGCGTACGCCGACGACGTCCTCGGCGCGGCGGGCATCGACTCCCGGGACTTCCGCCTGGTCCCCACCCTCACCACCCTCTACCGCCGGACCACCCTCTTCCTGCCCGGCAGCGGCAGCCGGGTCACCGTCGACACCGACCTGACCTGGGCACTGCCCGACGGCACCGAACTGCGCACCCCCGAGCGGACCATCGTCGAGACCAAGGCCGGGCGCGCGGGGTCCGGCGCCGACCGGCTGCTGTGGTCGCTCAAGCACCGGCCCTGCCCGGTCTCCAAGTACGGCACCGGGCTCGCCGCGCTCCGGCCCGACCTGCCCGCCAACCGTTGGCTGCCCGTACTGCGGCGCCACTTCCCCACCGCACCGGCACTGAACGGGAGCCCCGCATGAACATCCGTATGAACTCATGGAAGAGCAGGACACGGGGGTTCCGTACGAAGGCGGCCGCGGCGCTCGCCTCCGTCGTCCTCGCGACCGCCGCGCTGGCCGGGTGCTCTTCCGGGAGCGACTCCGGCACGGCGTCGTCCGACTCGTCGTCGAGCGCGAGCGCGGCGGCGGCCGTGGACGGGACGCGGAACGCGGCGGCCGTCCTCGCCGACAACGAGGACACGCACGCCGAGGACGGCGACACGGAGTACGACGAGGCCGACGAGTCGGAGGCCGTGGGCATCGAGCTGAAGGGGGACTCGGCGGAGGCGGACGGCAAGGGGGTCGATGTCGACGGGTCCACGGTCACTATCACCTCCAGTGGGACGTACCTGCTCAGCGGCTCCCTGGACGACGGGCAGATCGTGATCACCGCGCCCGAGGCGACCGTGAAGCTGGTCCTCGACGGGGTCGACATCTCCAGTTCCTCCGGGTCGGCGATCGCCGCGACCGAGGCGGAGCGGCTCGTGGTCGTCCTCGCGGACGGCAGCGAGAACAAGCTGAGCGACGCCGACTCCTACGCCGACGACGCCGAGGCGAACGCCGCCCTGTACAGCGCGGGCGACCTGACGATCGGCGGCGGTGGCTCGCTGACCGTCAAGGGGAACGGCAACGACGCGATCGCCGGCAAGGACGGCCTGGTCGTCGAGGGCGGGAACATCACCGTCGAGGCCGCCGACGACGGCATCCGGGGCAAGGACTACCTGGTGGTGAACGGCGGCACGGTCACCGTGACGGCGAAGGGCGACGGACTCAAGTCCGACAACGCGGACGAGGAGGACGCCGGTTACATCGCCGTCGCGGGCGGCACGCTCTCCGTCACCGCGAACGGTGACGCCGTGGACGCCGCCACGGATCTGGTCGTCACCGGCGGCAAGCTCACCGTGAAGACCGAGGCCTCCGACGACACCTCCGCGCACGGCCTGAAGTCCGGTGTGATCACGGTGCTGGAGGGCGGCACGGTCGACGTCTCCGCCTCCGCCGACGCGCTGCACGGCGACGCGGCGGTCCACCTCAACGGCGCCGACGTCACCCTCGCGGCCGGCGACGACGGCATCCACGCCGAGGGCGACCTCGTCATCAGCGAGGGCACGCTGAACATCACCCGCTCCAACGAGGGCCTGGAGGGCAAGGACATCCTCGTCCGGGGCGGCACCTCGAACGTCACCTCCGACGACGACGGCGTCAACGCGTCGGGCAGCGAGGCGACGTCCGAGGAGGAGCAGGGCGGGCAGGGCGGCTTCGGCGGCGGCGGTCCCGGCGGGGGCGGCGGCGGGGAGAACGTCGGCGACTACTCCGCCAAGGTCAGCGGCGGCACGCTCGTCCTCAACTCCCAGGGCGACGGCTTCGACTCCAACGGCACCGCCGAGATCACCGGCGGCACGGTCGTCGTCAACGGCCCCGAGATGGGCGGCAACGGAGCGCTCGACGTCAACGGCAGCTTCACCGTCAGCGGCGGCACCCTCCTCGCCGCCGGCAGCGCGGGCATGGTCGTCGCCCCGGACGAGGAATCGGAACAGGGCTGGCTGTCGGCGACGCTGGACGCGTCGGTCGAGGCCGGCACCACCCTGCACATCGTCGACGCGGACGGGAAGGTCGTGGCGTCGTACGTCACCTCGAAGACCATCCAGAACGTCGTCTACTCGGGCGAGTCGATCAAGAGCGGTGAGGAGTACACCGTCTACTCCGGCGGCTCCACCTCCGGCTCCGACACCGGCGGCCTCGCCGGCTCCGGCAAGCTCGGCTCGGCCAAGAAGATCGCCACGGTCACGGCGGGCGAGGCCCCGGAGGGCGGCGGCTTCAGGGGCGGTCCGGGCGGGGGTGGGGACCGGGGCTGAGGACTGAGGGCTGAAGGGAGAAGGGGAGCCGGAAGTCCGCCATCGCCGCCGGGCCCTGTCGGTCCGGCGGCGACAGTGGTGCTGCCACACGTGACCGGACTCAGCCGCTCGATGCCGCGATGGCCCCGATTACCTCGCAGGGGGCCGACCGGGGCTTATACGAGGCCCTTGGAATCCCTAACGAAATGATCTTCGAGGAGGTTGGATCACTCCGGGACTGATGAACCGGGGGTGCTGGGTGGCGCGGCCGAAGCCGTGGGAAGTCGACGACGAGCTGGGGGCGGTGATCGAGCCGCTGCTGCCCAAGGTGGAGCGTCGGACCCGGCACCCGGGACGCAAGCGGCATCCGGACCGGCTGGTCTTCCAGGGCATTCTGTTTGTCCTGCACACCGGAATCTCGTGGGAGCATCTGCCGCAGTAACTCGGCTTCGGCTCGGGCATGACCTGCTGGCGCCGCCTGGCCGAGTGGTCCGAGGCCGGGGTGTGGCCCCGGCTGCACGAGGTCCTCCTTGCCAAGCTCCGCAGCGCGAACGCCCTGGACTTCTCCCGGGCGGCGGTCGACGGCTCCCACATCCGGGCGTCCGATCCGACCGCTGGAGGCGCGGTGGCCGAGCCCGTCCGTGTGCGCAGACTGACCGACCAGGAGGGTCAGAAGCTGCAGCAGATCGTGCGCCGGGGCAGCGCCGGTTCGGTTCACTACCGGCGGGCGATGATGCTGCTGGCCTCGGCCGGCGGGAACCGAGTGCCGGTGATTGCCCAGCTGGTGCAGGCCGACGAGGACACCGTCAGGGATGTGATCCACGCGTTCAATGAGAAGGGCCTGGCCTGCCTGGACCCTCTGTGGGCGGGAGGCCGTCCCCGCCGACTCAGCGATGACGGCGAGGACTTCGTCATCGCGACGGCCACTACCCGCCCGGTCCAGCTCGGCCAGCCGTTCACCCGCTGGTCGCTGCGCAAGCTGGTCGCCTACCTGCGCAAAGTGCGCGGCCGGGTGATCCGTATCGGCCGTGAGGCGTTACGGTGCCTGCTCGCGCCCGCCGCGGCGTCACCTTCCAGCGCACCAAGACCTGGAAGGAGTCCCCGGACCCCGAACGGGAGGCGAAGCTGGACCGTATCGAGCACGTCCTGGACCGCTTCCCGGGCCGGGTCTTCGCCTTCGACGAGTTCGGCCCACTCGGAATCCGGCCCACCGCGGGCGCGGGCTGGGCCGAACAACGGCGTCCCGACCGGCTGCCGGCCACCTACCACCACACCCACGGAGTCCGGTACTTCCACGGCTGCTACTCGGTCGGCGACGACCGGCTGTGGGACGTGAACCGGCGTAAGAAGGGAGCCGTGAACACGCTGGCCGCGCTGAGATCGATCCGTGCCGCCCGGCCCGACGGCGCACCGATCTACGTGATTCTGGACAACCTGTCCGCCCACAAGGGCGCCGACATCCGTCGCTGGGCGAAGAAGCACAAGGTCGAGCTGTGTTTCACCCCGACCTACGCCTCGTGGGCGAACCCGATCGAAGCGCACTTCGGACCGCTGCGGCAGTTCACCATCGCCAACTCCAACCACCCCAACCACACCGTGCAGACCCGGGCCCTGCACGCCTACCTCCGCTGGCGCAATGCCAATGCCCGCCACCATGACGTCCTGGTCGCCGAACGCAAGGAACGCGCCCGTATCCGCAGCGAGAAAGGCATCCGCTGGGGCGGCCGACCCGCTCTCGCTGCATGATCAGGCGACCTGGCGAACGTTCCAGGTCACAGCACCACCTCCGCAGCGAATCTGTCTGGACTACTTGACCAGCCGGAAGGCGGGGTGCCCAACCCAGGCCCGCAGGAACTCCGCCGATCCCAGCGCCATCCAGTCGTCGCCCGCGATCGCCAACACCCCCGGAAGGCCAGCGACGACCGACGCCTGTCCATCCAGCAGCTCGACATTGGCCACGCCCCCGATGACGTCCATGACAGCGGCGGTCAGCAGGGCCGTGGTCACGTGGTCGATCTCGCGATTGCAGCCGGCGCTGACATTGACGGCATGGGTCGGCCTGAAGCCGAGGATGGCCTCCACCTCGGGCTCGTCCGCGTGCTCAGCCTCGAAGGTGCTCTCGTCGCCGACGCCCGGCCCCATCAAGTTGACCAGGAAGGGCCGACGCCAGTCCTCGCGCTGCGGATTGAATCCCACCAGGGCTGTGAGCTCCTCGTCCGCGGAGGTGTTGCCGAGGAGTGGCAGCGGGAACGGCTTTCGCCAGTCCTTCTCTCGCCTGTCCTCGACGCCCAGTCGCTCTGCGGGCACGTTGACGTCGAAGAACCCGGGCCGCTTCTCGTCGAAGTGGGAGGAGAGCCCCACCATCAACGCGCGGAACTCCCGCAGCGCAGCCGGGGAGAGCGGCTCCGCCAACTCGATCACCAACGTCGGACCAGACATGCTGGGAGCCTAGTTTGATCGGCTCCGCGACCGCTCGCATTGTTCCCACACCGAGTCCAGCCGGTCCGAGCACCGACGTCGCCAACCCGGCGAACCTATGCGGTCAGAGCACTAGCAAGTTGGACGAGGGGACTGCGCGTCAGGAGTGCATGCTGCTTCCTGGGCGGCCATAACCTCATCGCCGTACTCGAAGGCCCATGCGCCGACGGCGTCGATGGGCGCCAGCAAGGTCCGTCCCAGAGCGGTGAGTTGGTACTCGACCCGTGATGGCGCGTCGGGGTCTGCCTGCCGGTCGACCAGGCCGTTGAACTGCAGCCGGCGCAGAGTCTCGGTGAGGACCTTGGAACTGATGCCCCCGATCCGCTCCCGTAATTCGACCGGGCGCCTGGGACCGTCGCGCAGTGCCCAGAGCACCACGGCGTTCCAGGTGTTGGAGAGCAGGTCGAAGGCGAGGCGGGCGCGGCAGTCGGCGAGGAAGGCGTCGGTCGTCACGTACCAAATGGTGCCCGAACGGCCTTCTAGCGTCGGTGTGAACGGTCGAAGCAGGCGCGGAGAGGGACCACGTGATGAGAATCGGCGTACTGGGCACGGGCAACATGGCCGACGCGCTCGCCACCCACTGGGTGCGGGCCGGGCACGACGTGACCATCGGGGGGCGGGACGCACACAAGGCGGAGCGGCTCGCGACGCGCATCGGAGGCAGCGCGAAGCCTGGCAGTCTGCGCGCGGCGGCCGAGTCCGGCCAGGTGGTGCTGGCCGCGCTGCCCTTCGGGGCGGGAGTAGACGTGGCACGGGACCTGCACGCGGCACTGGAGGGCAAGGTGCTGCTCGACTGCTCCAACCCGGTGGGGCCGGGCTTCCGGCTGCTGACGGAAGGAGGCACCTCAGCCGCGCAGCAACTGGCTGCGGCAGCACCGGGCGCCGACGTGGTCAAAGCTTTCAACCTCTGCCACGAGGACGTGTGGCGGATGCGGCCGCCTGTCTTCGATGGGCGACCACTGGCCGTTCCGGTCTGCGGGGACGACGAGACGGCTCTCGTGCGTGCACGCGAGTTGGTGCGGGACGTGGGCTGTGAACCCGTGGCTGGCGGCGGTCTCGAACGTGCGGGACTCCTGGAAGCGACCGCCGCGCTGTTCATCGCGCTGTGGGTCGGCGAAGGAGCGGATGCCCAGGCAATCGCCCCTCCGCTGGCATACGCGGCCGGACCGAGCCACCAGGAAGCGGAGGGCGGCACGGCTGCTTTCCGTTAGGGGTTCTTACTGGACGGGGCATCGGCGGCCCCTGAGTTCTCCGGGTCCTCCGCGAAGAGTTCCTCCGCGAAGAGTTCCTCCGCGTGCGTGACCGTGCCGGCCCGGTCGAGCCAGGCGCTGACTCGGGTGGGGTCGGAGCATGTGGTGATGCGTTCGCGGACGTCGTCGGTGACGGGAATGCCACGCACCTCCAGGACGCGCAGGACTCCCTTGGCCTCGCCCCTGGCCTCGCCCTTGGCCTCGCCCTCCAGGTAAGCCGTCTCGCGGACGGTCCCACGACCGGGGAAGTAGCTGACGAAGCTCATGATGTCCCTCCATTTTTCTCCGGCGGGAGTGCCCCGCAGATTGACTTCCAGGAACTCGTAGAAGTAGTCGGCTGCCTTCCCGTCCGTCTCCTGAAGGGCGCGGCCCATCGCGTCCAGTATGTCGTCGATCTGAGCGCTGCGGGCGTGTGCGAGAGCGGAGAAGGCGGCCATGGCGAGGTTGTTCGCCGCGGTCCTCGGGTCGGTGATCGCCGGAAGGTTGTCCGGCCCGACGACCATGGGGTGGGTTCGCTGAGTGATCCAGCCGCGAGTACCGCAGTCGAAGGGGCCTGACGCCCACTTCGCGGTGCGCCGATCCTGACAGACGACGAGCAGCAGTACGGGCAGACGGTACTTGGACTGGAGGTATGAGACGTAGTACGGCCAGCTCCTCTCCTTGTCCGGCTTTCGCTCGCCCTGTACTTCGACGGCGAGCATGAAGTCCTCCCCGCCGGACGGGCCGATGCGCAGCACGGTGTCCACGCGCCGCTCCATCGGTTTGGTCTCCGTCACGTCGGTGGTGAGCGCGTCCACGGTCGCCTTCTCCGGAAAGGGGAGGCCCAGCACTCCGAAGACGGGTGCGAGGATCTCGGGCTTCTCCTGGAAGATGCGGTGCAGGCCCTCGTGGGCTGAAGTGACCATGTGGTGGAACCTACGGGCCATCTCGCACCGTTATGGGGTCACTTGAGGTGGGATCACTCTTTCGAGCGAGGAAGAAACGTTCACACCGCCGTGGTCAGTTCGCACCAGACGAACTTGCCGTCCGTGCGGTGGGGTTCGGCGGTGTGGATCGAGTTGAACCAGCCCCAGTTCTCGGCGCAGGCCTCGACGAGGGCGAGGCCGCGGCCGGTGTCGGAGGTGGGGCCGGGGGCTCGGGGAGCGAGGGCGCGCGCGGTGCGTCGGGGTGCCGTGTCCCATGCGGTGATCCGCAGCACCGGGTCGGCCCAGCGGAGCTTTATGGCCGCCGGGCCCTTGGTGTGCCGTACGGCGTTGGTGATCAGCTCGGTGGCGAGGAGTTCGGCGGCGTCGGTGAGGTGGGGGAGGCCGTGCAGGGTCAGGATCAGGCGGAGGGTGCGGCGGCAGATGGTGACGGCGCGGGGGTCGTTGGGGATGGTGAGGGTGTAGGTCCAGGGTTCGTCGGGGCGGGGCGTCGATTCGTCGGTGAACTCTCCGCTGTCGAGCATGCGTGACTCCTCTGGCTGGCGGGGGAGTTGGGGGCGACCGGTGGCCTGCCGCACCCGCCGTGGCAGGACGGGGCGGTGCGCTTCCGGGGGGCCGGTGGTTCCGCAGGGTGTGCGGTGCGTCACCGACGGTATGGCATTAATTTGTGCCACCGCAAGCCGGTTGCGTAGTCTGACCCCCATAAGTGGGATGCCGGTACGGCTTGTTGAGGAAGAGGTCCGCATGCCGCCGAGGAGTCAGCCGACCGAGCGTCAGGTGCGACTGGGCACGGAGCTGCGCAGGCTGAGGGAGGCCGCCGGTCTGACCGCCCGGGATGTGGCGCGGTTCCTCGGGTCGACATCGGCGCAGATGAGCCACATGGAAGCGGGCATCGCGGGCGTCAGCGAACAGCGTGTACGACAGCTGGCGGCTCACTACACCTGCACCGACCAGGAGTTGGTCGGAGCACTCGTGGCCATGGCGACAGATCGGACGCGAGGCTGGTGGGAGAAGTTCGCGGGTGTGCTGCCTCCGATCTTCGCGGATCTGGCGGAGATGGAGCACCACGCCACGTACCTCCAGGACATCGCCACCGCCCATGTCCCGGGGTTGCTGCAGACCGAGGAGTACGCGCGGGCCGTGTACACGTACTGGCGCCCCGAGCTTCGGCCGAGCGAAGTGGAGCTACGCGTCGAGCACCGGATGAGCCGCAAGGTCGTTCTCGGGCGCGAGGAAACGCCGTACACGGCGGTGCTGCATGAGCCCGTGCTGCGCACCCGGGTCGCCGACCGGAGTGTGGCGCGGACCCAACTGGACTCGCTCCTCGCGCTGTCCGAGAATCACGGTGTCACCCTGCGAGTCATTCCGTTCGACGTCGACGGATTCGCGGGGGCGAGCGCGGAGTTGATCTATGCGGGAGGCCGGGTCCCCGCGCTGGACACGGCGCAGCGGGACACGCCGTACGGGCCCGCCTTCATGGATGCTCCCGCACAGCTGAAGGCAATGCGCGCGCTGTTTCATAGAGTGGCCGGGGTGTCGCTCGACCCCGCACCGTCCCGGGACTACATCCACCGTCTTGCGAAGGAGCTGTAGGACGTGACCCAGTGGCAGAAGTCCAGCTTCTCCAGCGGATCCGACGGCACGAATTGCGTCGAACTCGCCCTCTCCCCTTCCCGCATCCTCCTCCGCGAGAGCGACGACCCCGCCCGAATACTCCCCGTCACCCGTCACGGTGTCGCCGCCCTCATACGGCACCTCGGCGGCTATGCCTGTGAGCCGAAGTTCTGGGTCCAGTAGTTGCCCGGGCCCGCCAGGCCGATGCCGATTTCCTTGAAGGCGCAGTTGAGGATGTTGGCCTTGTGGCCGGGGCTGTTCATCCAGCCGTCCATGACGGTGTCGGCGGTGCCGTAGCCGGCGGCGACGTTCTCGCCCGCCGTGCTGAAGCGGTAGCCGACGCGGGCGAGGCGGTCGCTCATGGACGAGCCGTCGGAGCCGGTGTGGGACATGTTCGTGTGGTCGGCCATGTCCTGGCTGTGGTCCTGCGCGGCCTTGGTGAGCTTGGAGTCCACGGTCACCGGCGAGCAACCCGCCTTCTCGCGTTCGGCGTTGACCAGGGTCAGTACACGGGCCGTGGGGCCGGAGTCCGTGTCGCCGGTGGAGGTGGTGGGAGTAGTGGTGTCGGACCTCGTGGCCTTCGTCGCCTTGGGGGCGGTCGGAGGTGAGGTGGTCCTGTCCGGGGTGTCGGCGGTGTCGGGGGTGGACTTGGCGGCCGGACTGCCGGACTTCGACGGGGACGCGCTCGGGCTCGGGGAGCGCGACGGGCGCTTCTTGCGCGACGGTGTGGGGGAGGCGCTCGCGGAGGCTTCCGTCGCGGACGGGGTGGGTGTGCGCGCGGGTTCCGGGGCAGCCTGATCCGACGTGTTCCCTCCCCACCAGGAGGACGCCACACTGCTCCAGCCGCCCAGCCCGTGGCCGCCGGCCAGCGCCGCGGTGGGGATGCCCACGGCACCCACGACCAGCACGACGGCGGTGGCGATGGCTATCTTCCGGCGCTTCGTTCTCGGACGCCCGGTTTCCGAGCGCCCGGTTTCCGAGCGCGCGGTCTGCGACCCTTTCGTCCCCGAGCGTTTCGTCTTCCGGCGATGACTGTTCATACGTGACATGCGTGGCCTCACTGAGTGGTCCGACTTCGTCCGGCTCTGGTCCTGAATGACCCCCTGGTTGGCCGCCGCCCTGGCGAGCCCGGTCATTATGGGGACCGCCGAGCGCACCGGGCAACGAACGCCCGTGCGACTGTCGGGGCGGTGTCGATCGCGTTTCCCGGGGGTGTGAGGACGGACTGACCCAGCCGTCGGGGCACCCGCTCAGGCCCCTCGCGCGCAAGCGGGACCAGGCAGAAGGCCGCCCTGCCGGGGTGACGGGTGGGGGCATCGTGAACCGGATGATCAGGTGAATTTGCCACTCGTGGCGGCAAGTGCCCCATAGATATCGAGGAGGCGGCATTTGTCGCTTCGGAAAAGCAGGTCGATCGATTCCATCAGGCGCATTTCGGTCGTGACGCAACTCACCCCGATTCGAGGTGTGCGTGAGGCGGGCGCAGACTGGAAAGTGCGGGGTTCCCGAGAGAGCGGACCCCGGCAGGGAGTTTCCCGAGGCCCCGCGGCGGATCGGTCGTGGAGGAATCATGACGGCAGTCACGCGGGCGGATACACCCGTCGAGATCGAGGGCGACGGCGTCGAACTGCGTATGCGGGACATCGGCGGCGGCACGGAGGTCGCCTTCGTCCGGTTCCCCCAGGGGACGGACATGCGGCCGGCCCTCAAGGACGAACCCGACGGCCTGTGCCAGGTCCCCCACTGGGGCTACATGTTCAAGGGCCGGCTCGTGATGCACACCAAGGAGGGCGACAAGACCTACGAGGAGGGCGAGGCCTTCTACTGGCCGCCCGGGCACGCACCGGAAGCGCTTGAGGATTGCGAGTACGTGGACTTCTCGCCCAAGAAGGAGTTCGAGCAGGTCATCAGCCACGTGAAGTCGAACCTCGGCTGACCGCGGCTCAGATCCCCCGGCGGACAGGGAAGTTGGAGGCAACCTTTCCCGACACGGCGACCACACATGAGTCGGAACCCCCTTCACGGGGGCTCCACACGAACCACGTGTTCTCCCGAACCACGTACGTTACGTAAGGACTCATCCGTGGCCTCTGCCTCCCCGCGCCCGTCCCACCGCCGGTCCCTTCGCACGCGCCGGACCCTCGTGGTCTCCGCCGCAGCCGTGGCCGCCGCTGTCGGCGCCGGCGTCCTCGTGATGAACGCCAACGCCTATCCCGTGGACCTCTACCACCAGGTGCTGCCCGCCAAGGACGGCTGGGCGGCGTCCGGTTCCGGTACGACCGGCGGTGCGAAGGCCGACGCGGCACACACCTTCACGGTGTCGACCCGGGCCCAGCTCGTGAAGGCGCTCGGCTCCGCGACCGACACCACGCCCCGCATCATCAAGGTCAAGGGCACGATCGACGCCAACACGAATGACTCCGGCAAGAAGCTGACCTGCGCGGACTACGCCTCCGGCACCGGCTACTCGCTCTCCGCCTACCTCAAGGCGTTCGACCCGGCGACGTACGGCAAGAAGGCCCCGTCGGGCACCCAGGAGACCGCCCGCAAGGCCGCTCAGGACAAGCAGAAGAAGAACATCGTCCTCAGGGTGCCGTCCAACACCACCATCGTGGGCGTCCCCGGCACCAAGGCCGGCATCCTCGGCGGCAGCGTCCTGGTCCAGAACGTCAAGAACGTCATCATCCGCAACCTGACCTTCGCGGACACCCAGGACTGCTTCCCGCAGTGGGACCCGACCGACGGCTCGGCCGGTGAGTGGAACTCCAACTACGACTCCGTGACGCTGCGTGGCGCGACCAACGTCTGGGCCGACCACAACACGTTCACCGACGCGCCGACCTTCGACAAGACCGAGGCGACGTACTACGGCCGCAAGTACCAGGTCCACGACGGCGCCCTCGACATCACCAACGGCTCCGACCTGGTGACCGTGGAGCGCAACCAGTTCCTCAACCACGACAAGACGATGCTGATCGGCAGCAGCGACACCGACTCCACCGGGAAGCTGCGCGTGACGATCCACCACAACCTGTGGAAGGGGATCGTGCAGCGGGCGCCCCTGGCCCGCATCGGCCAGATCCACCTCTACAACAACGTCTACGACACCACCACGGTCAACGGCTACGCCCCCAAGTACAGCCTCGACTCCCGCGCCAAGGCCCAGGTGGTCGCCGAGCGCAACGTCTGGAAGATCCCCGCCGACGCGAAGGTCGCCAAGCTGCTGAGCGGCGACGGCACGGGCTCGGTCGCCGGCACCGGCAACCTCGTCAACGGCAAGGCCACCGACATCGTCGCCGCGTACAACGCCGCGAACTCCAAGAAGCTGAAGACGACCGTCAACTGGACCCCGGCCCTCACGGCCGGCCTCCAGACCACGGTCACCAGCCTCCTGACCGACCTGACCGGCACGACGGGCGCGGGCACCCTCTCCTGACCGCTCCCCTGTGGACGTGCCACCGCCCGGCCACCCTTCTCCGGTGGCCGGGCGGTGGCACCGTGTCCGCAGAACCGGGTCGCCGACGGGTGCGGGAGGGTGACGGGGCACAGCCCCTCCGCCGGGACCCGGCGACCAGGTCGTCCGCCTCCGTCCGGCATCACGCGAGGCGCATGACGTCGTTCTCAGGTGCCAGAAGCCAGCGGAAATGTTCATGGGTGGGGTGGTCACCCACCCATCCGCCCGCGGCCGCGGTCTTGCCCGGGCCGTGTCCGGCTTCGTCCTGGACGCCCTCGTCAACGGCTACGGCCGCGCCGCGCTCATGGTGCTCACCAGCAACGCGCCGGCCATCGCCACGTATGAACGCCTCGGCATGGCCAAGCGTCGGTTCGGAGCGGCGCACATCCCGGCCCGGTGAGGCCAGGGCTCCACTGCGGCAAGCCGACGCGGCCCCCTCACGCGGAGTGATCACTGGCGGCCAGACAACTCCCCGCCAGCTAACCGCCAGTGGGGGGATCTCAACTGGTGACTATCAGTCGAGCAGGCCGCCGAGGGTGAATGTCCTTTGACAAGGAATTTAGTCCAGATCGTCGCCCTGACCTGGAGCGACTCAGTTGGATGTCAAACGGCCCGTCTTGCCCAGCTCACCCACGGGGTTGTGGTGACGTGTTGTGAGGGCCTGTGCAGCGTCGAGGAGGTCTGTGACACCCTTTGGCAATGCTCTTGGGTGATCAGGTAAGCAGTGTCGAGCTTTGCCCGTTGCGGTATCAGTTCTCCGCGGTCCGCGGCGACTCATACGATGACAACTGGCTGGTCATTGGTGGCTCGGTGATGACTCCGGAGGGCATCTGGGCTTTCACTGATCCTTGTCTGCTGATCGATGAGGCCCGCCAGGTGTCCGCTTGGCTGCGCGCGGTGGCGGCGGGGACGGTTGTGGTGACCGGACCGGATGCCGACGGCTCGCTGTCCCCGGACATGCAGTTCGTCGAGCCGGTCCTGGCCTTCAGCCTCGTCGATCGAAGCGAGGATGGTGCGGTGATTCGTGTGCATCTGTCTATGGAGGCGGCACCCCCATGGCAGCAGGGTGAAAACGGAGCAGACCTCTACCGGTACTTCGTCGAGGCCCAGGTAGATATGGCTGCTCTGCTTCGCGCAGCTGACCAGTGGGATCTTGCTCTGGCTTCGTTCCCCACCCGCTGATCAGTATCAAGTCAGCAGGAGACGATGGACAGGATGTGGTCTGCGGCTCCTTGCTCGAAATTCGACCGGGTTAGTCAGGCCGTAGGCCCTCGCGTGAGCCCGGCAACTTCGCCAGGTCTTCGAGGTGATACCAGTCCTGGGTGATCTCCCAGGACTGGTAGGTCCGGAAGACCCGGGCAGGGCCGTCCGGCTGTTCTCGTGTGGTGAAGAATTCCCCGATGAGCTGGTAGAGCGTAGTCACGGCTGCAATGTCGGTCTGTGCGGAGAGTGGGGTGGGTCCAGCCTCCGGGGGCGAGGTGGCGGACGAGAACGGGCCAGGTCAGGTCGTGTCCCTTGCCGAGTCGGACGACGAGCCATTCTTGGAATCCGGTGAGCATGCTCCACGAGCTTCCGGCGTCGAGGCCGAGGATGAAGGCCGTCGTCGTGGCTTAGGAGCCGTCGAGTCCGTGCCGTGCCGGGTCTCGGCGGACTGCGGCCAGCAGTGCCCGGTAGTGCTTGATCACGTTGCTCTGGAAGGGCAGTTGGGCCGTTGCAAGGAAGTCTCCCGAACGCTGGTCAGGCTGCCGGACCAGGGTGTCCTGGCTCCAGTGCGGATGTTTAGTCAGGTATCGGTGGACGGTGGCGTAAGCGGCGGTGACATGGTGGTCGTCCAGCAACTTCTCCCAGATCACCCTCATGGTGGGGAACTGGCCGGCGTGGGTGGCGGCGTACTCGTCGAGGATGGCGTCGATCACCGGGCGGATCCGTCCCTTGGCCGGGCCCACGGTGGGAGGTCGCTTCTTGCGGGGTGGTGGCGTGGGCGAGTTCAGGGCCTGCCGGACGGTGGCGTGACTGACGCGGTGGCGTCTCACCAGGTGTGTGACAGGCAGTTGTTCAGCTTGAGCGTCTCGTCGGATCGCCGCGAAGAGCGCGGGTTTGTCCGCGGACTTCGTACTGTCTCGTCTCATGCTAATTGACCCCTGTCACAGGTGATCTGGTCCGATTCGCTCGTCGGCTCAGGCGACCTGGTCTGTTGGCGCTACTCATGTCACGCGAGACCTCGACCCGCACGGCGATGAAACCCCGGGATCTCGGTGACCAGCACGCGCCACTACTGTGGACCGATGCCATCGATCAAGAAGTTCCAAGTCACCTTCGACTGCGCAGAACCTGAGCGCCTCGCTCGTTTCTGGTGCGAGGTGTTGGGGTATGTCGTACCGCCGCCACCAGAGGGGTTTGCCACTTGGGACGATTTCAAGCGCTCGCAGCCACCTGAGCAGCGGGATTCATGGTTCGCCTGCATAGATCCCTCAGGTGTGGGCCCGCGACTGTATTTCCAGCGCGTCCCCGAAGGAAAGGCCGCCAAGAACCGGCTGCATCTTGACGTGCGGGTCGGCACTGGACTCGTGGGTGAAGAGCGACTCGCCGCACTTGAAGCTGAATGCGCACGACTGGTCCCGCTCGGCGCAGTACACGTACGAACGTTGTATGACGGCAATGATTCGTGCATCCCGATGCAGGACATCGAGGGCAACGAGTTCTGTATCGACTGAGGGGCCACGATCAACTGCTTCGACTCGCAGGCACGGAAGCTCCGGCCATAACCGAAACAGCAGCGACGAACCCACCGCACTTCCGAGCCTGCCTGCCGAAGACGCCGTGGGTTCCCGGTGAAAGTTCCTCAGTCACGCTGAACCCACGGCCGTCGTGTTGTTAACGAGTAGCGAACCAAGTGACAAGTAACCCGCCGGCAGCTTTCAGGGCTTCGCCGCAGCGGTCTTCTTCGGCTGGCGGGGCACGGCCTTGGCCTTGTCGAGGTGTCCGTAGACCGTGGAACGGCGCACGTTGAACATGTCGGCGATCTACTGGACGGTCTTCTCCCGGGCGTCGTAGAGCTGCTGGGCGAGCTCGGCCTGGTCGGCCGTGAGCTTCGGCCGGCGCCCGCCCATCCGGCCGCGGGCCCGCGCGGAGGCGAGCCCGTCGTTCGTGTTCGCCACGCTCAGCTCTCTCTGGAGCTCCGCGAGCACGCTGAGCATCCCGAACATGGCCCGGCCTTCCATGGTGGAGGTGTCGATGCCCTGCCCGATGACGTGCAGCCCGATCCCGCGCTCCCGCAGCTCGGCGCCGAGGGTCACCAGGTGCAGCACGGAGCGGGAGAGCCGGTCGAGCCGGGTGACCTTCAACGTGTCACCCTCGCGCATCAACTGCATGACGAGGTCGAGCTTGGGGCGGGAGGCTTTCGCGCCGTTGGCGACGTCGACGTGGATGTTGTCGCGGTCGACGCCGTTGCGGAGAAGTGCGTCGATCTGGTGGTCGGGTTTCTGATCGGCCGTCGAAGTGCGGCAGTAGCCAAGAAGCATTGTCGGAAACGACTCCGACGACCGTTCACCGACGTTGATTTCCGACGCGAGTTGTCAACAGTGCCCACCTGCGGGTTCGTGATCACGCGTATGAGTGTCGACAGACGGTCGTTTGCCGACACTCAAGGACACATGGGATCCAGTGGGGAGTGTCCGGCCAAGGGCCAGGCGCACATCATCGGCGACGGAAAATCGTCAGCGGGGGGCGAGAAGGCCATCGACCAGAGCTCGGAGCCCGTCAAGGTAAGTGTCCTCGCCGGTCAGCGGTGCCCAGCGGTCCGCGATCTGTGCCAACCGGGGCAGCTCACCCGGGTCGAGATTGCCGAAGACTTGCTCCCGGTAGGTCCCTCGGTCGTCGTCTGCGCGCCGCCGGGCCGCTGTCGCCCGGACCACGATCTCTCCAGCGGTGTAGTACCAGATCGCGCGGTAACCGTGCACGGCCTGCTCGGGGGACAGTCCGCATTCGACCAGGCCGTCGACGATCTGCTCGACAAACCACAGCGCTGACGTGGACATCAGGTCATCGGCGGTCAGCACTTCCACGATCCAGGGACAGGCGGCGAGCGCCTCGTGGATCGCGGCGGCGGCAACGACGATCCGCTGGCGAGGGTGGGCGGGCAGTTCGGATCGGCGCAGCGCCTGCGCCGCGTAGTCATCCAGCAGCAGGACGAGCAGTTCTTCCTTGTTGCGGACGTGGTGGTAGAGCGCCATCGGCGTACTGCCGATCTCCGTGGCCAGCCGCCGCATGGTCAGACGGTCCACGCCTTCCTCGGTCACGATTCGGCGGGCCGTCCCGATGACCTCCTCGCGGGAGATGCGGGGAGGTCGGCCAGGAGATTTGCGCGGTGCGGACGGCTGCGGCATGCCCCCATCATTCCCCAGGTGTCGACAACGGCGATCTCCTGGCGCTAGTTTCTTTACGTGTATAAAAACCAACAGGGGCGACCTGGAGTGGTGCTGGCGGCGGCGGCCGTCGCCCAGTTCGTCTTCGCCCTGGACATGTCGGTGGTCAACGTCGCATTGCCCGCGATCCGTACCGCGCTGGGAATCGCGCCGCTCGACCTGTCGTGGATCGTGCACGTCTACGCGC
Organism: Streptomyces sp. NBC_00104; assembly: GCF_045160825.1. Classification (NCBI taxonomy): domain Bacteria; kingdom Bacillati; phylum Actinomycetota; class Actinomycetes; order Kitasatosporales; family Streptomycetaceae; genus Streptomyces; species Streptomyces sp. NBC_00104. The sequence goes on from NZ_CP108215.1 coordinate 5,804,343, forward strand.
TCACATTCGGCGGCCTGCTGTTACTGGGAGGCCGCGCTTGTGACCTGTACGGTCACCGTCGGCTGTTCGTGGTGGGCCTGGCCGTCTTCGGGCTGTGCTCGCTGGCGGGCGGGCTGGCCCAGGCGCCTTGGCAACTGATCGCGGCCCGTGCCGGCCAGGGGCTGGGGGCTGCCGCGGCCGCCCCAGCCGCGCTGGGCATGCTCACCACGACGTTCTCTGAGGGCCCTCGGCGTGTCCGGGCGCTCGGGGTGTGGAGCGCGGTGAACGCCGCAGGGGGAGCGGTGGGAGTACTGGCAGGTGGTCTGCTGACCGAGTACGCGGGTTGGCGCTGGGTGATGCTGGTCAACCTGCCCATCGTGGCAGCGGCTCTCGCGCTGGTTCCGGCAGGCGTGCCCGCGGGAGCACAGCCCGACCGGCGCGAGAGGCTGGACGTGCTCGGCGCTGTCCTGGCGACCGGCGGAGTCGGGCTGCTGGTGTTCGGTGTCGTCCGCACCGACGCCCGAGGATGGGGATGCCTGGCCACCGTGGCGACCCTCGCCGCTGCGGCCGCGCTCCTGGCCGCCTTCATCCTCGCCGAATCCAGAGCCCCCGCGCCGCTGCTGCGCCTCGGCCTGCTGCGCAGTCGCTGGGTGGCCGGCGCCAACGTGCTGGTTTTCTTGGCCGCGGCCGGGCAGTTCACGGCGTTCTACTTCGTGTCCCTGTACGTGCAGCAGGTCCTGGGCATGGGTGCCGCGGAGACCGGCGCCGCGTTCCTGCCGTTCTCCGTGAGCCTGGTCGCGGGCACCGTCATCGCGACCCGCGTCACCACGGCACGCACCCCCCGAGCTGCCCTGGTGCCCGGCGCTCTGCTGGCCGCCGTGGGCCTGGCCTGGTTCGCGTTCATCAGCCCCGGCGGCGGTTTCCTCACCGACGTGCTCGGTCCCTGCCTCATCACCGGCGTCGGCGTCGGACTGGTCCTGGCCCCGGTCGCCGCCGCCGCGACCACCGGCGTCGCCTCCCGCGAGGCCGGCATGGCCTCCGGCCTTTTCAACAGCTCCCGCCAACTCGGCGGCTGCGTCGGCTTGGCCGCCCTGGCCACCATCGCCGCATACCGCACCGGCACGGCCACCGACCCTGCCGCGCTCAACGACGGCTACGCCCTGGGCCTGGCCGTCACCGCCGGCCTCTTCGTGCTCGCGGCAGTCGTGGCGATCGGGGTGTTGCCCCGACGCCATGCCGCCCTGCCTGACCCGCAACCCGCCGCCCCCGCAAAGAACCGACTGGAAGGAACACCATCATGACGACGACCCCCATCGACCTGTTCGTCTCCGCGCTGCAGTTCCGCCCCGACGGCGATGTCCGAGCCGCCGAACGGCAGATGACGAGCAGCGACTGCGCCTGGCAGATCACGACGTTCCACGTGGAGACCGACGTCGACGTTCACGCCGACCACTGGGAGATGCACCCGGAGGCCGAAGAGGCGGTGTGCTGCCTGACTGGCGGCGTCCGCCTCTACTTCCGTGCCACCACGCCCGGTGGCGCCGAGGACATGGTGCAGTTGCAGGCAGGCACCGCAGTGATCGTCCCCCGCGGCCGTTGGCACCGCCTGGAGCTGAACGCCCCCAGCGACCTGATGTCGATCACCCTTCGCCACGGCACTCGCCTCGAAAAACGCACCGAGATTCACTGACCGGGAGGTGGCCCGACATATTCGCTGCCGGGCCACCGCGAGCCTCGCCCAGTCCTCACGAAGTTCCCACAGCGCGCCGTTTGACAGCCCTCGTCGACTGCACAGGGATCCATACTGATGAGCTCGCGTATTCAACTGTCGCCGGTTCCCCGATCTGGCGGACCTGGACATGACCGCCATGCGCAGGGATGCCACGGGCAAGGCCGCTGGGCATACAGCCTTCGCCTGAACTGATCGTCCGACGCCGCGACCAGGCCCGCCCACCCCGCCGGACCGCTTCGCCGATGTTCGTGCGCCGTGTACAGCTGTGCTTCTACCGTCCAGCCCGAATACCGATCACGGCATGCAGAAGGGGCTGTCAGTGGGGCGGGATCTGGGTCTGGACGGGGTGGTGGACCACTTCACCCTGTCCGGCGACGAGGCGGGCTGGTTAAGGAACAGGACCGGCGCCACGAGGCGCTGGGCTTCGCCGTCCAGCTGTAGTGGTGGCGGCTTCGGCGGCACGCGAAGGGTCGTCACTTGCGGCGGTCGAGCGGACGACGTCGGTGACCACCCAGGGGCGGCGGCGCACGGTGACGCGTTGACCGGGGCCGGTACACCGGCGGTGTCTCCCATGACGACGCAGGGCCCGGTGACGCCGTACGTCACCGAGCCCTTGTTCTGATGCTTGGGCGTTACGCCGGCTCGCCGCCGAAGCGCTCCTTGTACGCCTCCAGGTCGTCCTCCGTCAGCTTGGCGAAGAGGACCGGGGGGACGGTGAACGGGGTGCCGGACGGGACGGAGTCGAGGGCCTTGGCCTCGGCTGCCGTGACCCAGGTCGCCGTGTCGTCCTTGAGGGCGAAGGCGGCACGCATGGCGGCCGAGGACGCCGGGATGAAGGGCTCGGAGACCACCGAGTAGAGGTGGATGAGGTTCATGGCGGTGCGGAGGGTGAGGGCCGCGCCGTCCTGGTCGGTCTTGATCTCCAGCCAGGGGGCCTTCTCCTCCAGGTAGGAGTTGCCCGCCGACCACAGGGCGCGCAGCGCCGCCGCCGCCTTGCGGAACTGGAGGGCCTCCATCTGCGCCTCGTACTCGGCGAGGAGGCGGGCGATCTCCTCGCCCAGCTTCGTCTCCGCCTCACCGGCCGCGGAACCCGCCGGGACCTCGTCGCCGAAGCGCTTGCGGGAGAAGGACAGGACGCGGTTGACGAAGTTGCCGAGGGTGTCGGCGAGGTCCTTGTTGACCGTGGCGGTGAAGTGCTCCCAGGTGAAGGACGAGTCGTCCGACTCGGGGGCGTTGGCGATGAGGAAGTAGCGCCAGTAGTCCGCCGGGAGGATCTCCAGGGCCTGGTCGGTGAAGACACCGCGCTTCTGCGAGGTGGAGAACTTCCCGCCGTAGTACGTCAGCCAGTTGAACGCCTTGACGACGTCGACCTTCTTCCACGGCTCCCGGATGCCCAGCTCGGTGGCCGGGAACATCACCGTGTGGAAGGGGACGTTGTCCTTCGCCATGAACTCCGTGTAGCGGACGTCGGTGTCGACGTCGTACCACCAGGACTTCCAGTCGCGGTTCTCCGGGTCCTGGTCCGACCACTCCTTCGTCGCGCCGATGTACTCGATCGGGGCGTCGAACCACACGTAGAAGACCTTGCCCTCGGCGGCCAGCTCCGGCCATGTGTCGGCGGGGACCGGGACGCCCCAGTCCAGGTCACGGGTGATCGCGCGGTCGTGCAGGCCCTCGGTCAGCCACTTGCGGGCGATGGAGGACGCCAGCTGCGGCCACTCGTGCTCGTGCGCGCTGACCCAGGCCTCGACCTCGTGCTGCAGCTCGGACTGGAGGAGGAAGAGGTGCTTGGTCTCGCGGACCTCCAGGTCGGTGGAGCCGGAGATCGCCGAGCGGGGCTCGATGAGGTCCGTGGGGTCCAGGACCCGGGTGCAGTTCTCGCACTGGTCGCCGCGGGCCTTGTCGTAGCCGCAGTGCGGGCAGGTGCCCTCGACATAGCGGTCCGGGAGGAAGCGGCCGTCGGCCGGCGAGTACACCTGGCGGATGGCCCGCTCCTCGATGAACCCGTTCTCCTTCAGCCGGCGGGCGAAGTGCTGGGTGATCTCGACGTTCTGCGGGCTGGAGCTGCGGCCGAAGTAGTCGAAGGCGAGCGCGAAACCGTCGTAGACGGCCTTCTGCGCGTCGTGCGCCTGGGCGCAGAACTCGGCGACCGGCAGGCCCTGCTCCTTCGCGGCCAGCTCGGCCGGGGTGCCGTGCTCGTCCGTCGCACAGATGTACAGGACGTCGTGGCCGCGCTGGCGGAGGTAGCGGGAGTACACGTCCGCCGGGAGCATGGACCCCACCATGTTGCCCAGGTGCTTGATCCCGTTGATGTACGGAAGGGCGCTGGTGATGAGGTGTCGAGCCATCGCGGGCTGCTCCCAGGTCGTTACGTGAGGTGATGGTCGCGGAATCGTGCGGGGGATTTCCGGAACCTTGAAATCGTAGCCGACATGGGTGTGCCGCCCGCCTCCCGTTTTGACGGGTGGGAAGCGGGCGGCACGGGACGAGCCGGGTACGGGGTGGTGCGGGGTGGTGCGGGGACGGGGTTACGGGCGCCAGGCGGCCAGGATGCCCTCGTAGACCTCGGCGTCCGTCAGTTCGCGCGGGGTCTCGCCGGCCAGGAAGTGCGACGTGTTGGCCGTCTTCAGCTTGCGGAGGTAGTCGAAGGCCTTGTTCTCCGGGTCGCCGAACGCGACGAACGCGAAGTGGACGGCCGGGTGGTTCTTCGCGGCGTCCGCGAGCGCCTGGTTCGCCGGGGTCTTGGCGTCCGGCGCGCCGTCGGTCTGGAAGACGACGAGGGCGGGGGTGCCGGAGGCCGCCGCCTTCTGGTGCTGGGCGAGGACCTCCTCGACGGCGACGTGGTAGCTGGTACGGCCCATGCGGCCGAGGCCGCCATGCAGGTCGTCGACCTTGTTGTCGTACGCGTCGAGGGTGAGCTCGCCGGTGCCGTCCAGCTCCGTGGAGAAGAAGACGACGGGGACGGCGGGGGACTCGGGGTCGAGGTGGGCGGCGAGGGCGAGGGTCTGCTCGCCGAGTGCCTGTGCCGAGCCGTCCTTGTAGTAGCCGCGCATCGACGCGGACCTGTCGAGCACGAGGTACACCTTGGCGCGGGCGTCGGTGAGGTCGCGCTTCGCGAGTACGGCCTGTGCGGCGTCGTAGGCGGTACGCAGGCTCGCGGGCACGGAGACCTCGGCCGCTTTCGCCTTCGCCTTCCCGCCCGCACCACCCGTGCCGCTCTCGTCGTCGGCAGCGGGTGCCACCTGCGGGGCGCCTCCACCGTCGGCGACCGCCGGTACGGGGGCGGCTTCCTCGGCTGCGGCCACGGGCTCGGGGGCGGTGGCCGGCTCGGTGGTGGGGGCCGGGTCGGAAGCGGCTTCCGGTTCGGCGGCGGCCACCGGCTCAGGGGTGGCTGTGGCTTCGGGCGCGGGAGAGGCCGCGGCCTCGGGGGTGGCTTCGCGCTCGTCGGCGGCTGCCGGCTCCGCCTCGGGGGCGGCGTCTGACTCCGGCGCGGTCTCCGGCTCCTTCACGGCTTCCGGCTCCGGCACGGCCTCGGGTTCAGGCTCGGTTTCGGCCTCGACCTCGGGCTTGGCCTCGGCCTCGGGCTTGGGCTCGTCCTCCTTCGCAGCCACCGGCTCGGCCTTCGTGACCTCGGCCTTCGTGACCTCGGCTTTCGCGACCTCGGCCTCCGCCTCGGCGGCCGGCTCCGCGGCCGACTTCACCGTCTCGGCGTCCGCCTTCGGCTCCGTGTCGGCGGTCGGCGCCACGGAGTCAGCGGCGGCCTCCGTCTCAGCCTCACTCTCCGACGCCACAGGCTCGGCCTCGGCCACCGGCTCGACCTCGGCGGCCGGTGCAGCGGGCTCGGGCTCGGCCTCGGCGTCGGCCTTCACCTCGGCCTCGGCGGGTACCTCGGGTTCGGCTTCGGCGACCGGCTCCGGCTCGGCCTTGGCGGCAGCCTCGGCCTCAGGGTCGGCGACGGGGTCGGCGACGGGCTCGGGCTCGGCCACCGGGGCAGGCTCGGCCACCGGCTCCGGCTCGGCCTCGGCGGCCGGCGCAGAGGCCTCCACCTCGGCGGCAGCCTCCACCTCGGCCTCGGCGGACGCCACGGGCTCGGGCTCGGCGGACGCCACGGGCTCGGGCTCGACGACCGGCTCGGGCTCGACCGCCGGCGTCTCCGCCTCGGGCTCCTTCTCCGGCTCCAGCTCCGCCTTCGGCGCTACCTCCGCCTCCGGCTTCACCTCCGGCTTCGTCTCGGCCTCGGGCGGAGCCCCAGCCTCCGTCTCGCCGTCTCGCGGCTTCGGTACCGTCACGTTGTCGAACGCCGCGGAGACGAGTTCGTCGGCGACGGAGGCGGGCGGCGTCGGGACCGCAGGCTCGGTGGTCGTGGTCGTCGGCTCGGGCTCGGCCGACGGGGCCGGAACCTTCGGCTCGGCCTCCCGCGTGGAGGCGGCCTCCGGTGAGGAAACCCGCTCCGCCTCCTGCGAAGGAACCGTGTCGCGCCCCTTGCGTGAGCGGCTGAACGCATTCCGCAGGAGAGAGAGAATGCCCATGTGCGCAACCCTTCGGGTGAGTTGAAGCCCGTCAATCCCTGGCCAGGACGGACACGTAAGGTTAGCGGCCGGGCGTGGCGATCTTGGGGTGGGGCAGGGGCCTTTCTCTATCCCCGCCACCCCGCGCTGTCAACACCGCCTCAACTCCCGCAGGTTCACCCTGTGTTCACCTCGCGTCCCCGTTCTCGAACACACGCCCGCCTAGCGTCACGCTGACACCCAAAAGGCACATAAGAGCATCGAGGAGCGCGCTGTGCGCAAGCTGCTGCCCATGATCGGCTCGCATCCCGGCGGCCGTTCCGCCCTGACCTGTCGGTTCCGCTGTGGTGACGCCTGCTTCCACGAGGTGCCCAACACCAGCACCAACCCCTACGTGGGCGACGTCATCGCGAGCGCGCTGAGCCGCCGCTCGGTGATGAGAGCCGCCGCCGTCGTCTCCGTGGCCACCGCGGCCGGTACGGCCGCCACGCTCGGCACCGCCCCGCCCGCCGCCGCGGCCACGGCCGAAGCCGCCACGGGCACGGGCACGGGGAAGGGCAAGGGCAGGGCCGCCCGCGGTCTGCGGTTCACCGCCGTCGAGCCCAACACCGCCGACACCGTGACCGTCCCCGACGGGTACAAGCAGAACGTCGTCATCCGCTGGGGCGAGCCGATCCTGCGCGGCGCCCCCGCCTTCGACCCGGAGAACCAGACGGCGAAGGCCCAGGCCGGCCAGTTCGGCTACAACAACGACTTCCTTGCGCTGCTCCCGCTCCCCGGTGAGCGCGGCCGCCGGCTCCTCGTCGCGAACCACGAGTACACCGACGAGGTTCTGATGTTCCGCGGCTACGACGCCGCCAACCCGACCCGCGACCAGGTCGAGGTCGCCTGGGCCGCGCACGGGCTGTCCGCCGTCGTGGTCGAGGAGGACCGGCGCACCGGCAAGCTCACCGCCGTCACCCGGCACCAGCTCAACCGCCGCGTCACCGCCACCACCGAGTTCCGGCTGACGGGGCCCGCCGCCGGCTCCGACCTGCTCAAGACCTCCGTCGACCCGACCGGCACCAAGGTCCTCGGCACCCTCAACAACTGCTCGGGCGGTACGACCCCCTGGGGCACCACGCTGCACGGCGAGGAGAACTTCAACCAGTACTTCGCCAACAGCAGCCGTACGACCGACAAGCGGTACGGCATCGGCACCGGCGCCTCCGAGCGCAAGTGGGAGCGGTTCGACAAGCGGTTCGACGTCGCCCAGGAACCGAACGAGGCGCACCGCTTCGGGTATGTGGTGGAGTTCGACCCGTACGACCCCTCCTCCACGCCCCGCAAGCACACCGCGCTCGGGCGGTTCAAGCACGAGGCCGCCACCATCCGGCTGACCTCGGACGGGCGTCCGGTCGTCTACTCCGGTGACGACGAGCGCTTCGACTACTTCTACAAGTTCGTCAGCGCCAAGCGGATGAGGAAGGGGTCGGGCCGCGCGGTGCGCGAGCACAACCTCTCGCTGCTCGACGAGGGCACGCTCTACGTCGCCAGGCTCACCGGAGACTCCCCGGCCATCGAGATCGACGGCACGGGCAAGCTGCCGGCCGACGGTGAGTTCGACGGCGGCGGCGAGTGGATCCCGCTGGCCACCGCGACCGCCGAGGGCGCCGTCTCGCACGTGGACGGCATGACGGCCGACGAGGTCTTCGTCTTCACCCGGCTCGCGGGGGACAAGGTCGGCGCCACCAAGATGGACCGCCCCGAGGACATCGAGCCCAACCCGGTCACCGGCAAGGTCTACGTCGCCCTCACCAACAACTCCAACCGTGGCAAGACCGGCTTCCCGGCCGCCGACGAGGCCAACCCGCGCAACGCCAACAAGCATGGCCAGGTCCTCGAACTCACCGAGCACCGCAACCGTCCCGAGAGCACCAGGTTCGGCTGGCTGCTGTTCCTCGTCGCGGGCGACCCCGAGGACCCGGCGACCTACTTCGCGGGCTTCCCGAAGGACCACGTCAGCCCGATCTCCTGCCCGGACAACGTCGCCTTCGACCCGCACGGCAACCTGTGGATCTCCACCGACGGCGCCCAGCTCGGCTCGCACGACGGTCTGTTCGGGGTGGCGACCCGTGGTGAGCGGCGCGGTGAGTTGAAGCAGTTCCTGACGGTGCCGAGCGGCGCGGAGACCTGCGGCCCGATCATCCAGGAACGCCGCGTCCTGGTCGCCGTCCAGCACCCGGGCGAGCTCGACGGAGCCACCGTCGAGAACCCCAAGAGCGCCTGGCCCGACGGCGCGGGCACGTACGTCCGCCCGGCGGTCGTCGCGGTGTGGCGCGCGGACGGCTGCGACATCGGCGTCTGATCCCGTACGCACCCCCTGCGTACGTCTGATCCCGTACGCACCCCCTGCGTACGTCTGATCCCGTACGCACCCCCTGCTACGTCTGATCCCGTACGCATATGCGAATGCGGGCCGTCCTCCTGTCGGGGAGGGCGGCCCGCACCGGTTCTCGCGGCCGGAGGTCAGGGAGCCAGGCAGCCGACGCCCGGGAGGCCCGCCGGGTCCACGAGGCCGGCCGGGTCGAGCAGCACGGCCGGGTCGACGAGCTCCGTCACGCCGGCCGGGGTCTCGGCGACACAGGTGACGGTGCCGACCGGGTCCGGGATCGCGTGGGCCGCCGGGGCCATGGTGCCGGCGAGGGCGAGGGTTCCGAGCAGGACGGTCGCGGTGCGACGCATGAAAAATCCCCTTATAGGTAGGGCGGTTGAACAGGATTGATCATGTCTGCTTTTCGGCTGCGAATTCGCCCTCAGTCACCCGTGCGGGGATGACGTAACGATTCAGCGCCCTGCGTCGAGTTGACCTGGGGACTCACTGACGCGGGGGATTCAGAGGGGAGAGGTGATCGTCCTGGCCGCCGCCACCTCCTGGCGCAGCGGCTCCAGCACGCTCTCCGGCGGTCCGCTCAGGTCGGAGCGGACCTCGTAGAGGGTCTCCGTCTTCCGCAGTCCGTCCGCCAGCTCCCGCAGCTGAACGACGACCTGGTCGACCTCGGCGGTGGACGGCGGTTCCGCGCCCTGCTTGATCCGGACCCGCGCGGCCGTCGTCGCGTCGATGATCCGCTCGACCGCCACGACCAGCGGCCACCAGGCGGCGGCCCGTCGCCCGACGGGCGGCGGTTCGGTGAGGGCCCGCTGGAACTCCGTACGGATGGCGGACAGGTCGCGGTAGAGGCGGCGGCGCATCCGGGCCCGTCCGGCGGGGTCCGCCGGGCCGTCTCCGAAGGCGTGCTCGACGTACGCGGCCGTGTCGGCGACGGCGTCCGCGAGACCGGCGCCGACCCGTGCGTGCCAGCTCTCGGGCCACAGCAGATAGCCCGCGACGAGGGCGATCGCGCAGCCCATGAGGGAGTCGACGAGACGCGGCACCAGCAGGCCCGTGCCCTGGTGGTTGAGGATGTCGGAGAGCAGCAGGATCACCGGGGTCATGGCCGCCGTCTGATAGCCGTAGCCCCGGGGCGTGAACACCGGGATCAGCGGCGCGAGGAGCAGCATCACCGGCACGTCCCACCAGCCGCGCGGCACCTGGGAGAGGATCCCGGCCGCGACCACCAGCCCCACGACCGTGCCGAGCGCCCGCAGCAGTGCCCGGGAGAACACCGACCCGAAGTCCGGCTTCAGCACGAACGTGATGGTCAGCGCCACCCAGTACGAGCGCGGCACGGGCACGAGCGACACCAGGGCCTGGGCGATGCCGATGCACAGCGCGAGGCGCAGGCCGTAGCGCCAGGAGGTGCCGGAGAGGGCGACGTTCCGCGCGACCCGGAGGGCGCGCACGCCCAGCGGGGCGGGGCGGCCGGCCCGGTCGCCGGCCTTCTTCAGCGCGTCCGGCGACTTCTCGGTGGCGACGTCGGCGGCGTGCCGCAGCGCCTGGTCGACCGCCCGCCCGATCTTGCTCCCGGGCTCGGGCAGCCGCAGCCCCAGCGGCCCCGAGTATCCCGTCTCGACGGCCTCCGCGAGATGGCGTACGGCCGTCGGGATCTCGGTGGGCAGCGGCAGGCCGGACAGCCGTACCGCCGGGGCGGCCTCCACCAGCGGGGTGATCGCGTTCAACTGGGCCAGCAGCCGCACCAGTTCGGGGCTGCGGCCGTGGTGGCGGGCGCGGCGGGCGAGAACGAGGTCGTAGGACTGGTCGAGGGACTGGGTGACGATGCGCCGTGCGTCGTCGTACGTGTCCTTGTCGTCGTACGTGTCCTTGGCGTCGTCCGCGTCGTCCGTGCCCTTGTCGCCGTCCGGGGCGGGTGCCGTCGTGGTCGCGAGGAGGTCCGCGACCTTGCGGTAGGTGTCCGCGACCGCGGTCCGTTCCGGTACGCCCGCCCGCAGCGGCCAGGCGAGCAGGGCCAGCGCGAGGACGAGGAGGCCGCCGCCGGACATCAGCAGCGGGGCGAGCCACCACTCCCCCGGCATCGGCAGGCCGGCGCCGATCACCGAGTTGAGCAGAAGCAGCAGCCCCGACACGGAGGCCACGGCGCCGATCGACGAGATCATTCCGGAGACCAGCGCGACCCCCGTGAGCACCGCGACGGTCACCCAGCCGTGGCCGTACACCAGCGAGCCGAGCGTGATGCCCACGACGCCGAAGAGCTGCGGAACGGCGATCTTGAGCAACCGCATGCGGTACGCGTCCGCCGTGTCGCTGATGACGCCGAAGACGGCGCCCATGGAGGCGAGCGCGCCGTACCCGGGCTGCCCGGCGGCGAGGCCGAGCACGAGCGGCAGCGTCAGCGCGATCGCCGCGCGGGCGACGGCCGGCCGGTTGACCGGCGGCGCCTGCAGCGGCTGAAGGTTCCGCACCAGCCAGTCGGGAGGGGAGAGGCCGATGGGGAGTGGGCGGGGCATGCGCCCATTATGGACGGGGGTGAATGGGGTTCCTGGGGCGCTGGTGTGACCCTTTCGTTCACCCGCTCGTTCACCCGCGCTGGTGGAGGGCGAGGTCCACGGTGACGGCGTTGTGGTCGGTGCCGGACAGCTCCCGGAAGTGGACCTCGCGGGCGGAGAAGTCCTTGCCGGAGACGAGGACGTGGTCGATCTGGGCGCCCAGCCTCGGGGTCGTCCGGGCGGGCCAGGTCGGCGTCCGGTCCTCCCCGACCAGCCGGGCGGCGTCGCTCATGCCCGTGTCGAGGATGGCGCGGAAGGCCGCGTGGTCCTGGGAGGCGTTGAAGTCCCCGGCCAGGACCGTCGGCGTCCGGGTGTCCTTCGCCGCGTACGCCCGCAGCGCGCCGAGCTCCCGCCGCCAGGTGTCCAGCTGTCCCGGCAGCGGGGGCATGGGATGCGCCAGTTGCAGCCGTACGGGGTGGCCCTCGACGTCCGCGACCGCGCCGGGCATGCCCATCGAGCCGGGGATCGGGTCGGCGGGCTTCAGGGGGTAGCGGCTGAGGATGACGGAGCCGGTGGAGCCGTAGCCCTCGATGGACCGGCGGTGGGGGTAGGCCGGGTTCTTCCCGCTCAGGTCGCCGAGGGTGTCGCGGAGGGCGGCCGAGCACGTCAGCTCGCACTCCTCGACGAAGACGATGTCGGGGCGGTCACGGCGGACGGCCTTGACGAGGGCGTCGGTGCCCCGGCCGAACTGCACGTTCGACGTCATCACCCGTACCTCGGCGAGCACCGTCCCGGTCGGCTCGCTCGCCTTGCCGTACGGCTCGATGTACCAGGCGAGCGCGCCGAGGACGACCACGCCCCAGGTCAGGCCGATCCACCAGCGCGCGAGGAGCGCGAAGAGGAGGGCGAGGCCGGTGGGGGCGAGGAGCCAGGGCAGGAACGCGAGGAGTTGGGGGACCGGGGTGAAGGCGTCGATGTCGGCCGCGCGGGAGGCGACGACGACACTGACTCCGAGGAGGAGCAGCGCGGCGAGGAAGGCCTTGCCCCGGTGCCGGGTGCGCCGTGGCGGCGGTGCCGGTTCCGGGAGGGGCTCCGGCCGCTCGATGGTCGTGCTCTCCACGGCCGGTGCCTCTCGTTCCTGTTGCGGGGTTCGTCGTTCCCCTTCAAGGACGGGTGGGGTGGGGGGAAGGTTGCGACGGGGGCGGGAACGGGGGCGCTTGGGCGGGTGCGGGTGCGGGTGCGGGTGCGGGTGGGGGTGCCGGGTGCCGGGTGCCGGTGCCGGTGCCGGTGCCGGTGCCGGTGCGGGTGCGGGTGCGGGTGGTTCGTGGTGGCTCGCGCGGTTCCCCGCGCCCCTGGACGACGTGGCCCCGCGGGCCGAAACGGGGCGCGGCCCCTGCTTTTCAGGGGCCGCGCCCGCATGCGCCTACGCCGCGGAGTCGGGAGACGTCGCCAGGGACCAGATCACGAACACCGCGATGCCGATGCAGATGACGGACCAGACGGGGGCGTACGGCAGGAACATGAAGTACTCGATGGCGAACAGGGACGTCAGGGCGATGCCCAGGGCACGGGCCCAGGGGCGGTTCTGGATGACGCCCCAGCCGGTGCCCAGGACGACGAGCCCGATCGCCAGGTGGATCCAGCCCCACGTGGTGAGGCTGAACTCGAAGACGTAGCTGCCGATGTTCGTGTACACGTCGTCCGTGGCGATCCCCGCGATGCCGTTGAGGATGCCCATGATGCCGATGACCATCATCAGGACACCGGCGAAGACCATCCCGCCGTGGGCCATCGCCGAGCCGGTCTCCCGTTGACGCGTCGGCGTCTCCTGCGACGTGCGGTTCGAACGCGGTGCGGTGCTGTGCTGGGCCATGAGGGTCTCCTCCGACGGATGGACAGCTCATCCGCATGCTCACGCGGCAGGGGGAGGGCCGCACGCGGTGTAGGCCGAACGGGTGAACGGCGGCCCCGCGCCCCGCCCCGCGCCCCGGCTCAGTCCAGCCGGGCCAGCAAGCCCTCCAGGGCCTTGTTGAACTCCTCCGGGCGCTCCAGGTTCGGCAGGTGGGCGGCGCCGTCGATGACGTGGAGGGTGGAGTCGGGGAGGGCGGCGTGCATGGCCTCGGCGTCGGAGACGGGGGTGTACTCGTCGTCGGCGCCCACGACGACCAGGGCCGGGACGGCGACGCGGGTGAGCAGCTCGCGGTAGTCGGGGCGTTCGGCGCGGCCGCGCAGGGCCGCCGCGGCGCCCTCGGGGTCGGTGGCCGTCATCATGCGGCGCACCTGGGCCGCGACGTCGGCGTCCGCGTACGGCGCGACCATCTTGTGGAGCACCTCGTCGGCGTACCCCGTCATGCCCTCGCGCAGCAGCCGGTCGGCCATGGCGTTGCGGGTGCGCCTGCCCTCCTCGGTCTCGGCGGCGGGGAAGGTGTCGGCGAGGAGGAGGCCGCGGATGCGGTGCGGGTACTGGCGGTAGCACTCCATCACGATCTGGCCGCCCATGGAGAGGCCCCCGAGGACGAACTCGGAGACCCCGAGGCCGTCGAGGAGCGTCGCGATGTCCTCGGCGAAGGTCTGGAGCGGGGTGACGCCCGGGACCACCGGGGACGCGCCGTAGCCGCGCAGATCGGGGGCGATGACACGGCGGGAGGCGGCGAACGCCGTGATCTGGGGGTGCCACATCGTGCGGTCGAAGGGGTGGCCGTGGATGAGGACGAGGGGGAGGGGCGCGCCTGCTTCCCCTTTGTCCTCGTATGCGAGGAAGGCGGTCATGGCTTCGACCCTAGGGTTCCCCAACTCCTCGGTGCAATGTGGTGAAGGCGGGTGTTCGCGCGGCGGCGGGGCATCGCCGGGTCGACCGCCGGGCGGGTGTACGCGGAGCTGGTGCGGCGCGGGCTGGCGGTGGGGGAGGTCGGGCGCGGGACCTTCGTACGGGCGGCGCCGCCGGTGTCGGCGGGGTGGGCGCTGGCCGAGCCGGCTGGCTCGGTGAAACCTGGAGCTCAACTACCGTTCCTAGGGACTGAGCGGGGCTGAGTCCTGTTGCCAGGTCTCGTGCTCGGCCGAACGCCCCGGACGGTGTTGGGCGTTCTGGTTGCCCGCGTTCGCTCCGCGTCCGGGCGGCACGGATCGTGTCCGTGGTCCGGGGATGCGGGGACGGGGTTCCTCACGCCCAGGAACCTCCGGTCGGGCCTGGACGGTCCGATGCCCCACCGCATCACTCCGGTGCTGTGGGGGCGGTGTCGTCCGTCGCCGGATCGGGTGTCCCTGGGCGCGCCTTCCGATCGCCACGGCAGCAGCGTCATGGCGAGTGGTGGTGCGGCTTGTGGTGCTGAGGGGCTTCTGCCAGTGCTGGGCACCCCAGCGGCTGGTGTAGGCCGGGTCGACGGCGATGACCGCGATCCCGGTGGCGTCGGCCATCGAGGCCAGGCGGGCGCGGAGCTTGCCGGTGGGCATGCCGGAGATGAGTCGGCGAAAGCGTGTGCGGCGGCCGTGCTTCTCCCGGGTCTTCTCGGCAGCGAAGTCCAGGTCCTCCACCGCGATCGCCTTCACTCCACAGGTGCGGGCCCAGTGCAGGAGGCGGGTGAGCGCGTGGCGGACCTGGGCGTCGCGATGTTCGGCGGGGCCGGTGAGGTCGTAGAAGAAGCGGCGCGGGCTGCCGGTCGGGTTGCCGTGGAGATCGAGGCGCCAGGCGGCGAGGTGGTCGGCGTTCATGTCGACGCCGATCACTCCGTGGGCGAGCGCGGCCTCGATGGGGAGGGTGGGGGTGGGCGGGATCTGCCAGGAGGCGGTCACATACCAGCGGTCCCGGCCGGTATCGAGGTGGATGCGGTAGGCGATGGCCCGGTCCGCTGCGACGCGGTCGGCCCACTCGCCGCCCCGGTGCGCGAACGCGACCCTGCAGGCCAGGACGTACCGGCCGTGCGGAGCGTTCGCCAGATGCGTCAGCGGTGCGGGGAGCTTGATGCTCACCTCGCCCTCCGAGCTGATGCGGATGGTTTCGTTGCCGTGGCGCTTGCCGGACTCACCGTCCGCCTGGCAGAACCAGCGCTCCGCCTCCCACCGCCCGCGCCACGCGGACTCGGTCAGCCCGGCCTCCTCCAGGTGATGCCGGGTACGGGCCAGCCGTTTGCCGCCGCGCACGACGTGCACGATGCCGGCCTCGCGTTCGGCCCGCGCGGCGGTCAGCCGGTCCTGCAGCACCCGCAGGCGCCGCGACTTCGCGTGCCATTCCCGCGGGGACCGGTAACCTCCGGGCGCCTTCTTCGTCCCCTTCTGCCCGACCGGCAGGGACAGGCGGTCCTCCATGGTGCGGATGCCGGCTTCCAGGTTGTGGATGTGCGCCGACTGGCAGCGGCGGGCGAGCGCCCACTGGTCGTGCGTGGCCTTGGTGATACTGCCCGCCCACCGCGACGACGACAGCGGCGTCAGCCCCCGCTTACGCACCGCCCACGCCTGACCGGAATGCTCCAGACCGTCCCGGCAGCGCGCCTTGAGATCCTTCGCCGCCAGCGACCCCAGATGCGCACCCACCAGACGCAGCACCTTCTCATCCCCGGGCGTCAGCTGCTTGAGGCGGGTCCGGACAGCCACACCATGCGGACCGGACGCAACGAACGGCGCGGCGATGCTCCTCAGCCCACCCACTCTGTCACCCCCGCCCGGCCCCACCCGAAGAACCCGTCGCTAAGGGAAACGAGCACCACCCAGGAAAGTCACGCATTCGATGAAAGAACGTCAGTTCCCCACTGAAACCGACACCACCACCGAGGCGCATGACACAACACAGACCAGCAGCACTCACTCCCGCTCACCAAAACGCTCCTGAACGCACTCCAGCGACAGCAGCTCCATACCCCGCTCGCTCTCGGCCAGTCGGAGCTGCTGGCCGCCGGACTGGCGCCGCTGCTGCGGCCGGACGTGCTGACGGACGCGCTGCGCACGGCCCCCGCGACCGGTACGGCCGCCGCGCGCGAGGCCGCGGCCGGGCTGCTCGCCACGGCCGGCTGGCGCCCGGACCCGGACCGTTTCCTCTTCGCCGGCAACGCCCGCCAGGCCATCGCCGCGGCCCTCGCCCATCTCGTACGGCCCGGGGGCCGCGTCGGTGTCGAGGCCCTCACGTATCCGCTGGTCAAGGAGATCGCCGGGCGGCTGGGGGTGACCCTGGTACCGCTCGCGACGGACGGGGAGGGGGTGCGGCCGGAGGCCGTGGTGGCCGCGCATCGGGCCGCGCCGTTGTCGGCGGTGTATGTGCAGCCGACGTTGCACAATCCGACGTCCGTGACGATGGGGACGGGGCGGCGGGCCGAACTGGCGCGTGTGGTGCGGGAGTTGGACCTGCCGGTGATCGAGGACCGGATCTGGTCGTTCCTGGCGGATGGTGATGCGGGCGGGGATTCGGGTTCCGGTGAGGGGGTGGCGCCGCCGTTGGCCGCGTACGCGCCGGAGCGGGTGTTCGTCGTGGACGGGCTGTCCAAGCGGGTGGCGCCGGGGCTGACGGTCGGGTTCCTGGTGGTGCCGGAGGGGCGGGTCGAGGGGGTGGCGGACGCGTTGCGTTCGGGTGGCTGGACGGCGGGGCGGTTCGCTCTGGAGGCGGGGGCGCGGTGGATCGGGGACGGGACGGTCGGGCGGCTGGTCGAGGCGAAGCGGGCGGACGCGGCGGCACGGCAGCGGCTGGTCGCCGAGCACCTCGCGGGGTTCGCCGTACGGGGGGATGCGCGGGCGTACTACGCGTGGTGGGAGTTGCCGGAGCCCTGGCGTGCCGACACGTTCTGCGCGGCGGCGGCCGAGCGGGGGGTGGCGGTGACCCCGGGGTCGGCGTTCAGCGTTCCGGTGGTGGGGGTGGGGCGGGGGCCTGCCTTCAGTGGTCCGGCGGCCGGTGCGGGTCGGGGGGCGGCAGGCGGCGGCCCGGCGGTCGGTGCGGGGCGGGGACCGGGCACGCTCACCGGCGGTGACAGGGTGCCGCCGCGCCCACCCTCCCCCGCTCTCGGCGTCGATCGAGCGGGGGGACCCGCATCGCCCCAGCGGCCCGCCCGCCCGCGGTCGGGCTGGGCGGGGCAGACGGGAGAGCCGGGGTGGTCGGTGCCGCCGGGGTCGGCCGCGGCGGGGCCCTGGACGCGGACCGGGTGGCCGGGGCCGGGTGGGGCGGTGGCGCAGGAGGGCGAGCCTTCCCGGGCGGGGCGGCTCCGGGCGGCGGCGCCCGCGTCCGACTGCGTCAGACTTGGGCTCGCGTCGGTTCCTCTGCCGGAGTTGGCGGGGGCGTTGCGGGCACTCGGCGATGTCGCGCGAGGCGGCCCGTGAGCCAGGCGGCCGCGGCGACGGTGGCGCCGAGGCCCAGGAGCCCCCAGGTCACGGTGCGGAGGGTGGCGGTGAGGGCGTCGTAGACGGCGCCGGCGGCCGCGGGGGAGACGTCCGGAGGCAGGTCGGCGAGGGTGAGATGGCGGCCGAGGGCCACGGCGACCCCCAGGAGCGCGCCGCCGAGCGCCGTGCCGAGGCCCGTCGCACAGACGGCCCGGCGCCGCTGCGTCGCGACGAGAACACCACCGGCGGCCAGCGCGAGCGCGCCGACCGGGAGCCAGAACGCGGCGATTTCGAGCACGCGATACCCCTTCCGAAGCTGAACCAGTTCCGCGGCCGACAGCACCTCGACCTCGGTGTGCGCGACCGGGATGCGATGGGCGAACGGCACGTGGTCGCGGACGAGTTGACGTTTGACGCGTTCGCCGACCGGCGCGAGGTCGAGCGTCACCGCCCGCGCCGCGCCCCCACCGGGGCCGTCCGCGGCCCCGGCGCCCGCGTCCTCCTCGCGCACCGCCCCCAGCACCGCGTCGTGTGCCGCCCGGTTCGCCGTGTGCCACGCCGTGCGGAACGCCTCGGTCTGGGTGAAGGAGCGCGCCGCGTCGTGCGTGAAGTCCTGGACCGGACGCCGCAGCGGGGGCCGCACCCGGACCTCGCGCAGGATCCCGGCGGCGACCGCGTCCGCGAGCGCCTCCCGTACGTCCGGGTCGGCGGCCAGCGGCGCCATGACCGCCTCGTAGCGCGTCCGGTCCGCTATCTCGTACGTCGCCCACGCCGCCAGCGCGCCCACCGGCGTGAGCAGGCAGGCGAGCACGGTCAGCGCGGCCGACAGGGTGCCGCGGGCACGGTGGGACACCCCTCCAGGCAAGACCTCCGCCCACCACCGCGCGAGCGCTCCCGCCCCACGTGACTGCGAATGGCCCCCCAGGACAAGCCGAACGGGGTGACCGACCGACAGTCCCGTGCGGCGGCCCCGCGCGGAGGTCCCGGCCGACAGCCCCGTGCGGGGCCGGCGCCCCCTCCGGCGGAGCGCTCACCCGGACGGGGGTTACCCGCACGATCACCGCCCGCGGTGACCTGAACCCGGATGATCACCGCTGCGGAGACGGATAAGCGGCTTGATCACCGTTGGCGGATGAGGGCTGATCACCGCTGCGGAGGCGGATGCGGGCTGATCACCGCTGCCGGTGGCCCGTCGCGTCCTCGTGGGTGTAGTAGCGGTAGAAGTTCACCGCGAAGACCGCCGCCGCGATGGCGAGCGACATGACCGTGGAGCGCAGCACGCTGTGCTGGGACGCCTGGCTGTAGAGGAAGCCGAAGGCGCAGCCCGCGAAGGCGGCCCAGAGGAGGGCGTGCGCCTCGCGGCGCAGGCGGGGTGCCACGGTCAGTACGGCGATGTGGAGCGCCGCGAACACGAACGCCGTCACGAAGCCGAAGAGGAGGTTCCAGCCGGTGATGGGGCCGGCGTCGCGGTCCATGGCCGCGGCCCAGTATCCGTAGACGAGGCCGAGGACCACGGGCACGATCCGGTTCGCGAGCACGTGGGTGCGCGCGCTGAAGACATCGGGTGTGGCCGGCCCCGCCGACCTGCCCGGAGCCGAGGGCCTGCCCGGAGCCGAGGGCCTGTCCGGAATCACCGGCCGGCCCGGAGTGGGTGCCGCTTGAGCCATGGGAGCACTCCTCTCTTCCCCCTCCCCCGCAACGCTCCGCCCCGACTACCAGAGCACACCTGGGAAGGCGCCCTGGCAAGTCGGGCGGCAAGGGTCGTGACAGGGCGGGGCGGGGGCGTGACAGGGCGGCGGGACGGGGTCACGCGGGGCCGGGCGGGCCGGGGCCGTGCCGGGCTCCGGATGTGGCCGGGTCGGGATGCGGGGGGCGTAGGGGCGTGTTTCGCTGTGGGGCATGCGGATACGGATACCGGTGCCGCGGGGGCGCCGGGAGCCGGACCCCGTCGAGCGGCGGCAGCCGCTGCGGGTACGCGGGCGCGACATCGCCTGGCTACCGCCGCTGGTGGTGCTCCTCGCCGTACCGGTGGTCGACTGGTACACCAGCGGCGACTTCCGGATCATCTCGTGGCTGGTGCTCGTACCGGGCGTGGCCGCCGCGGTCTGCCGGGTGTGGACGACGGCGCTGTTCGCGGCGCTCGCGATGCTCATGTACGTCCTGGGCGACAACTCCTGGCCCCACCAGTACCGCGCCGGCCTCCCCGACTTCATCCTCGTCGCCCTCGGCGGGATCCTGTCCGTGCTGGCCTGCGCGGTACGGCTGCGCGCGCAGGAGCGGATGCTGCACATGCGGGCCGTCGTCGACACCACCCGCCGGATCCTGCTGCGCCAGCTGCCGCCCGACGTCGGCGGCCTCGACCACGCGGAGATCTATCTCGCCGCCGACAGCGAGGCCCGAGTGGGCGGCGACTTCTACGACATCCAGCCGAGCCCGTACGGCACCCGCGTCGTCATCGGCGACGTCCAGGGCAAGGGGCTCGAGGCGGTGGAGGCGGCGTCCGTGCTGCTCGGCACGTTCCGTGAGGCCGCCTACCACGAGGCAGAACCGGCCACGGTGGCCGAGCGGCTGGAGACCCGCATGGTGCGGCACCTGCGCTACTGCGAGCACGTCGGCCGCGACGACGCCGAGCGCTTCGCGACCGCCGTGCTGCTCGACTTCCCCGACCTGCGCAGCGAGCGCACCGACTGGGGCCCGGACCTCACCGGGCTCGACGCGGTCACCGTGGACGTCGTCAACTTCGGCCACGAACCCCCGCTCCTGGTCTCCCCCGACGGCGTACGCCCCCTGCCGCTGTGGGACGGACTCCCGCTGGGGCTCAGTGAGTTGGCACCGATGCCGCCCAGGGCGGCGACGGTCCGGCTCGCCGCCGACGAGACGTTGCTCCTGGTCACGGACGGGGTGACGGAGGCGCGCGACGGGAGCGGGGTCTTCTTCCCCCTCCGCGACTACCTCACCCGTGCCCTCGCCGCCGGGCCGCCCGTCCTCGACCCCGGGTCCCTGGTCCGCCTCGTCCGCGACGGCGTCCTCGCGCACACCGGCGGCGGCCTCGACGACGACACGACGATCTTCGCGGTACGCCGGGCGTCCGAGCCGATGCGACGGGGGCCGGGGGCGGCACAGCGGGCGTCGTGAGGTGGGGAGCGGGTTGGGGCGTGAGGTGCGGGTCCGTGGGGCGTGAGGTGCGGGTCCGTGGGGCGTGCGGCCGGTGTGCGGGCCCGGCTCCGTTCGTCGCGCGGCGACCCGAACGGGGCGCTCCTTTCCCCGTTTGCACGCGCAGCGGTTACCGTGCTGGCTGGCGTACGTGATCGATGGGGAGGGAACGATGCCCGGAACAGTGCTGCTGATCGCGGCCTCGCCCATGGGCAAGGGGTGCCTGGTGGACGCGGCCTCCGTGCTTCCCGTACTGGCGGCCGTCACGCCCGAGGTGCTGTCCGGCACGGGTACGGCGAACGTCGTCGAGCTGGCCGATCCGCTGGAACCGCAGGCCGTCCTCACCCGGCTGCGCGCCGCGGCGACCGCGCCCGGGCCGCTCACCGTGTACCTCGCCGGGCAGCTCCAACTCGACCGCAAGCAGCGGCTCGTGCATCTGGCGCTGGCGCGTACGACGCCGGCGACCGTGCGGTACACGGCGTTTCCCTGGCACTGGATCGTGGAGGAACTGCGGCTGCGTACGCCCGGGTCGACGACCTTGTTCGTCGATCTGCACGCCGACGCGGAGGTGTGGCGGCAGTTGGCAGGGCAGCCGCTGTCCGCCGGGCCCGGGGTGAGCGTGTACGGGCGGATCGCGCCGCCGGCGGCGGGGGTGCGGCGGGGGGTGGCCGTGCCGGGGTACATGAAGGCGTTGGCGACGATACTGCGGAGCGGGCAGCGGCCGGGGGCGGCGGTCCTCCACGAGCAGGTGCTCGCGCGGACGGGGGGGTACGGGGACCTGGCCCTGGCCTGGGACGCGACGGCGCCCGGCGGGGGTGTCCGGCACGGCGATTTCGCCCCCGCCGCCCCTACCCGTCCCATCCCGTCCCCGGGGGCTCCGCCCCCGGCCCCCCGAAGCCACCCTCCGGCCTCGCCCTCACCCGCCGGACGGGCTGAGAGCAGTGGGGCGGGGCCGGCGGAGAACGGCACGCCTGAACCGGAGGGGAACAGCCTGACGGGGCCGGCGGAGAACGGCTTGCCCGGGCCGGGCGGGAACAGCTTGCCCGGGCCGGAGGGAGCCGGCCTGCCCGTGCCGGTGGCGCAGGGTCTGCCCGGGGCCGTGGCGGGCGCCTCGGCGTTGTCGGCGGCGAACGACCGGCCTGTGCTGGTGGTCCGGGCCCCCGGAGCTGGAGCGCATGCCGCGTCCGAGACCTTGGCGAAGTCCCTGCCTGCGCCTGCGCCTGCGGCGGACGGCTCGTCCGGGCCCGCGGTGAACCGCTGGCCCGGGCCCGAGGCGGACGGTGCATCCGGCCCTGCGGTGGCTCGCTCCGGGCCCGAGATGGACGGTTCGTCTGGCCCTGCGGTGACTCGCCCGTCCGGGCCCGAGGCGGACGGTGCATCCGGCCCTGCGGTGGCTCGCTCGTCCGGGCCCGAGATGGACCGTGCGTCCGGGACTCCGGCGGTCGGTTCGTCCGGGCCTGTGGTGGGCGTCTCGTCCGGGACTCCGGTGGACGGCTCGTCCGGGCCCGAGATGGACCGTGCGTCCGGGACTCCGGCGGTCGGTTCGTCCGGGCCTGTGGTGGGCGGCTCGTCCGAGGGCCCGGTGGAACGGTTGTCCGGGGCCGTGGCGGTGGCGGTGGCCGATCCCCATGGGGCCATCGCTGTCGCCGTCGAGGCTGGGCGGCATGGTGAGGCCGATGAGCTCGCCGCTCGGTGGGAGCAGGGGGCGTTGCGGGAGTTCGGGGACGGGTCGGAGGAGGTCTTGCACTGGCGGGAGGTGCGGGCCGATCTGGCGATGTTCGCGGGGGACCCGGCCGGGAGTTGTGAGGCCTGGATGGGGGTCGCCCGGGCGCGGCTCGCGGCGGGGCGTCCGGCGCAGGACCCGATGGTCGAGTCGGCGGTCGACCGGGCCCATCATCAGTGGGGGCTCGTCGCGGACGCGGGGCGGGCAGGTGAACTCGGCGTCGCCCTCGTGGAGTTGCGGGGCCGCGTCCCGGGGCGCCGACCCGGAGCCCTGGAGCACGCTCGGCAGCATCTGGCCGAACTGCGGCAGCGGCTCGCGGAGTTGAGGTCGGCCCAGCACGTACCCGGTTAGCCGAGCCGGTCGATGAGCCGTCGTTCCGTTCGTCGTAGATCGATGAGCCGTCGATCAGGGCGAATACCGGGCCGACCTCGGAGGGGAGTTGTACGAGGTCACACCATCAGCACACAGGGTGGACACCGCACGTTGATCACTTAAGCGGTCGTGGCTCCGGAACAGATCGGAGTTTGATCAGAGAATGATCAGAAACTCCCCTGCCGTTGGCAAAGTCCACCTCCCGCCACCACCCGTGGGTTATGTCGAGCCGCTCAGGACGAGGCCGGGATGCGCACCCTGAACCACGCCCCCTGGTGCGGCGGGTGGGGCGGTTCCAGCGTGACCATGCCGCCGTGGGCCGTCGCGATCGCCGTGACGATGCTGAGGCCGAGCCCGCTGCCGGCGGCCCGCGTCTCCTCACCGCGTACGAAGGGGTCGAAGAGCCGCTCGCGCAGTTCGCCCGGGATTCCGGGACCGTCGTCCAGAACCTCGATCACCCGGTACCCGTCCTCCGTGCCGAGCCCCAGCGTGGTCGTCGTACCCGGCGGTGTGTGGACACGCGCGTTGGCCAGCAGGTTGGCGACCAGTTGGTGCAGCCGCAACGGGTCGCCCGTGACCGTGTGGTCCCCGGGGGCGAGCAGCAGCCGTACGGGCCGGCCGGGGTGGCAGTCACGGGCGGCGGAGACCGCGTCCCGGCACAGCTGGGCCAGGTCCACGCACGTCAGTTGCAGGGGCTGGCCGAGGTCGAGGCGGGTCAGCAGCACGAGTTCGTCGATGAGGGTGCTCATCCGGCCGACCTCGGTGGTGATCCGGCCGAGCGCCTCCTGCCGCATGGGCTCGTACGCGGGGTCGCCGACCCGGGCGAGTTCGGCGTAACCGGAGATCGTGGTCAGCGGGTTGCGCAGCTCGTGACCGGCGGCCGCCATGAACTCGCGCAGCCGCCGCTCGGTGCCCTGCCGCTCCCTGACCTCCCGGCGGCCCAGGCGGCGGGCGCCGATCAGGACGGTGGCGAGGAGGGGGAGCGCGGCGGCCGTCTCGACCTGGAGCAGGCGCTCGACCGCCCGCCGGTCCTCCGCCGTCGACCTGGCCGTGACGATGTAGCCGCCCTCACGATTCCGGCCCGCCTCCGCCACGCGCACCACCTTCGCCCGGTAGCTCTCCCCGAACGCCGACGGTGTCGCCCGAGCCGCGTACGCCTTCAGCCGGGCGGGCGTGAGCGCGGGGAACGCGGGGAGGCCGTCGGACCCCGGGTAGCGCTCCACGACCTTGCCGTCGGCGTCGAGGACGAGGACGAGGCCGTACTTGTCGATGGGCGTCGTCGATACGGGGGCACGGGGGCCCGGCGCGGGGGCGGCTGCCGACGCGGACGGCGAGACAGAGGATGACGGCGAGACCGAGGCCGGGTCTGAGGCTGAGGATGACGTCGACGTTGATGTCGAGGTCGAGCCCGACGTCGCCTCCGCCTCCGCCTCCGCCTCCGCCTCTGCCTCCGCCTTCGCCTCTGCCTCCGGTGCTGGTGCCGGTGCCGCGTACGAGGCGGAACCCGGGCCGCCCGGGCCGCCGAACCCGCTCGCCCTCGTTATCTCCTGATCGGTGCGGGTGGTGAGGTGGTGGGCGAGGGTGTGGGCGGAGAGGGTGGCGACCGCGCCCAGCGTGGTGAGGGTGGCGACCAGCCAGAAGCCGACCGTGCGCCGGCCGGTGCGGTGGGGGCGGATCGGCTGTTCGAGGGAGGGGAGGGCGCGGCCGGGGTGGGGCCGACGGCACGTGTCACTCGGCGCGAGCAGCCCGGCCGCCCTGATGTTCTCGCCCAGCCCGGTGAACCCACTCATCCGCCCAACCCGTCCACGCCGCCCAGCTCTCCGTCGCCCCCGCCGGTCCCGCCCGCCCCTCCCCCGGAGGGGCGCTGGCTCAGTTCGCGCACAGTTGGTAGCCCACTCCCCTGACCGTCCGTATGAGGGACTGGCCCGGCTCGCCGAGCTTGCGGCGCAGGTAGTAGATGTACGTGTCCACGACGCCCGACCCCTCGTCACGGTGGTTCCAGACGCGCTCCTGGATCTGGCCCCGGGAGAGGACGCGGCCGGGGTTCTCCATCAGGTAGCGCAGGAGGGCGAACTCGGTGGTGGTGAGGTCGACGGGGCGGCCGGCGGCCCAGACCTGGTGGGCGTCGGCGTCGAGTTGGACCGCGCCGGCGCGGAGGCGGTTGCGGTCGGGCGCGGGATGGCCGCCGCCGGCCCGGCGCAGCAGGGCGCGGACGCGGGCGGCCACCTCCTTCAGCTCGAACGGTTTGGTGACGAAGTCGTCACCGCCCATGTCCAGCCCGCGCACCCGGTCGTCGACACCGCCGAGCCCGGTGAGGAACAGCACCGGGACCGCGTTGCCCCGGTCGCGCAGGGTCCGGCACACCTCGAAGCCGCCCAGGTCGGGGAGGTTGACGTCGAGGAGGATGAGGTCGGGGTCGTACCGCGTGACGGCCTGCAGCGCCTGCCGCCCGGTCGCCGCGGCGGTCACCTGATAGCCGAGGAACTCCAGTGCCATGGTCAGCATGGACCGGATCCCCTCCTCGTCGTCCACGACGAGCAACTGCCCGCCCGAGGGCGCGGGTTGGACTGCTGAGTGGGCGGAGGGCACAGGGGTGGTCATGTCCTGTTCCTTTGCGGCCGTGACCCCAGATTGAGGTCTCAAGTTTCGGCAGATCCGTATCGTCACACGTACCGGCAGGTAAGGGAGACCGCTTTCGAAATCATTCGGAATGGCTCGTTCCCGAAGCGCGAGAGCGCGCCCGGTCGATGACCGGACGCGCTCTCGGCGGTTCCCGCGGGTGATCAGCTGGTGAAGACGAAGTGCTTCCAGGCGCCGTGCGTCGTCGTGTTCACGTTGTCGCCGGAGCTCGTGTCGACGTACGAGGAGCGGATCCGGAAACGGACGCCGGTGCTCGGGGTGCCGGTGAGCTCGACCGCGCCCACGCCTCCCGACTCCAGCGCGAAGTACTGCGTGGCCGTGGTCCGCCAGGCGCCGTCGTAGTACGCCTGGATCTGCACCCGGTACTCGCGGCCCGGGTAGTAGGTCATCGAGGTCGTGAACAGCGGGTCCACGGACTTCCGGAAGTAGTAATACGTGTGGTTCCAGGCGTAGTTGGTCTTGTAGTGGCGGCTCGGCGTCGTCGACACCCTCACCTTGGTGTGGACGCGGCTCTCCGCCGTCTTCGGCGCGTAGCGCGAGTCGCCCGCGAACTTGGCGGTGAGCTTGGTGTCACGGGTCAGGTCAAGGGTGACGGACAGGTTGCCCTCGGAGTTGACCGTGCCGGACTTCACCAGCTTGTTCGGCTTGTCGGAGCCGTAGGGGTCGGCCCAGATCTCGACCTTGCGGTTCTTGTAGGTCGTGCCGAGGTGCGCCGTGAACGCCACGTCCGCGCTGTACGCGTACACGTTGCCGTTCTTGTTGAGCGTCAGCGTGGGCGTGGCGCGGGAGACCGTGACGGTGTCGGAGCCGGAGCTCGCCGCGTGGTCGGCGTCGCCCGCGTAGGAGACGGTGTACGTGACGGAACCCCCGGAGGGCGGGGTGTCCTTGAAGGAGTACGAGCCGTCGGCCGTCACCGTCACGGGGGCGAGGGCCTTGCCGGCCGGGGACTCCATGTCGGTGCGGGTCACCGCGACGGTGGCCCCGGCCGGGAACGCCAGGTTCGAGGTCACCTTGCCGGTGACCGTCAGCTCCTTGGCGCGGGTGGCCGTGGCGGGCGCGTCCACGGTGACGGCCGTCGCCACCCTGGTGGGGTCGGCGACCACGCGCAACGTGAAGCCGCCGTCGCTGTCGGTGGTGATCACGAACAGTCGGGATTCATCGGGCGTCCAGGCGAGGCCACCGGGCACGACCCGGCCGTTGCCGAAGCCGCTGTTGTCGCTGAAGGCGTGCGTGCGGATGGGCGTGGTCGCGCCCGGTTCGTAGAGGTAAACGACCGGCTCGCTCCAGTTGTCGACGCCCGCCGCGACCGTCCCGTCGGGTGCGATCTCGACGGCCGTCGGGTAATGGGTGCTGGGGTAGACGCCGTCCCGGGTCAGGTCCGACGTCTTGAACACCTGGTGGTTGTACGGGTATCCGCTGGCCGTGACCACCTGGGAGCCGTCGGGGCTGAGCGCGAGGTCCTGCAGGTTGCTGCCGGCGTAATCGTCGGTGTCGGGGCCGCTCGCCGTCTTGGCGGCGGTGCCCGAGGACACGTCGTAGACCGCCAGGGAGAACGGGCTGAGGTCCTTGATGCCCGCCACCAGTGTGTTCGGTGCGCCCGATGTGGTCTCCAGGACGGGGGCCGCGTACCAGGTGCGGTTCGGCTCCTGGTTCAGTACGACGACCGGGTCGGCGCCGGAGACGTCCAGCGAGCCGATGTTGCCCTGGGTCGCGGCGCCGTAGCCGAACCACAGCTTGTCGCCCGCCCACGCCGGGTACTGCGGGTCGGTGCCCTCGCCCGTCGGGTACCGCTTCGTCTCGGTCACGGTCGCCGTGTCGACGGCCACGATCGCGTCGGCGCCGGGCACCGCCGCGTACAGCGTTCCCGAGTCGGCCGACAACTCCAGGCCCTTGGCCCCGGGCAGGGAAGGCACGGTGCCGACGACCGTGCCCGTGTAGTCGGTCGCGACGACCTTGCCGCCG
This sequence comes from Streptomyces sp. NBC_00104, assembly GCF_045160825.1. Lineage (NCBI taxonomy): Bacteria > Bacillati > Actinomycetota > Actinomycetes > Kitasatosporales > Streptomycetaceae > Streptomyces > Streptomyces sp. NBC_00104. The sequence continues at coordinate 5,831,569 of NZ_CP108215.1, forward strand.
TTCGGGTCGGAGACGAAGATCCGCTGGTGGACGCCGTCGACGACGATGTCGCCGGACGACGTCACCGGCAGGAACGCGCTCGTTTCGGCCACGGCGGGCGTGGCCGTCCCGACCGCGAGCGCGGCCGAGCTGAAGAGGACGGCCAGCGCGGTGGCGGCCGGAAGAGTGTGTGTGCGTCTGCGCACGGTGTTTCGAACCCCCGGAAGGAAAACGAAGGGACAGCGGTACGGCCGCCGTCGCATACGGCCGGTGTGCGGGATTGAGGACGTGCCCGATCATCGAGGACGTGCCTGATCCGTGGACCGTGGGGAGACCGTGTGGGGCGCGGGTGGCGTGCCAGAGAAGACTAGATCACGCCACCGACCGACTAGATCACGCCACCGACAGGAACTCCGCGGGGGGTGTTCGAGAACCCGACGACTGCTGCGGCCCGACGAATTCCCCACGCGTCACACGGAGCGCTGCCGGGCCCGACTGAGGTGTGCCGCGTACCCGGTCGTCGACCCCGCCGAGCCCGGTGAGGAACAGCACCGGCACGGAGTTGCCGCGCTCGCGCGCCGTCCGGCAGGTGTCGAAGCCGCCCATGTCGAGGAGGCTGACGTTGAGCAGGATCAGGTCGGGGATGTGGCGTGTGGCGGCCCTGGAGCCCCGGCCGCCCGGTGGCGGCACCGGGCGCCTGGTGGCCGAGAAACTTTCGGACCATGGCGAGCATCGAGCGGATGCTCTCTTCGGCGTCCACTACGAGGGGGGCGGGGCTCTGAGGTGGCAACAGTGGGCACAGGAGTGGAGGGAGCGCTTTCGCAATAATGGGGAAAGGGTCGTTCCTTCCTTCCTTCCTGTCTCCCCCTGGGGCCTGCTCTCCTGCCCGCCCGTCCTCCGCGCCCGGATAATCGGCGATTCGGACCCCACGTTTGATCAAGAGTCTTCTGCAGTTCGGTGATTGGTGGCACTGCGTTCACCTGCCACTTTCGGCTCTTTCGTGATCGTGTTCACGCCATTTCTGTGGGGCTGCGCGCTCATATACGCCGCTTGGCCAGGGGCTCCCTGGGCGGGGTGCGCGCCACGGCTTCGGTTTCAAGTCGTACTTGTGCGGCGCGAGTTAGTTCGTGCGCACCCTTGATCAGTGATCACTCGACACTCCGTTCACGGTCATCACACAAGGGATGCACGGTGCGCATACGAATACATGGAACGGTACGAAGATCCGTCATCGCTGTCCTGACCCTGGCCTTACTGGCTGTCGCGGGCGTAGTCCCGGCTTGGGCACTTCCCGACCGGCTCTCGGCAGCGCAGCCCGGCGCCCCTGCCGCCGCACCGCCCGGGCTTCGTACAGCGGCAGACCTGCCGAAGCCGCCCAGAGCCATGACATTGGCCGAGCGGCGCAAGCAGGTGAAGGAGTCCCGGGACGAACTGTCGCCGATGCGCGACTACGCGGACTCACCGACCAGGAAACCCCGGGGCAAGCCACAGAGTCGGCCTGACGGTGATGACGCCAAGCGCGGTCCCGCGACCGAAGCAGGCGCGACGCCCTTCTCGGCGGCGACAGGGGACCCCGCGTGGGTGTCGGCCTGGGCGACCGCATACCCGGGACTCCTGTCCATCGGCGGGCAGATGAAGCTCCCTTCGGGCACAGGGGCGTCGTACACGGGGATGTGGCTGTATGTCCTGGACGAGGCAGGCAACTTCGTCCATCAGCAGGAGATCAAGAGAGCTTCGGACGATCCCAGCGGCCGGTATGTGGAGAACGGAGCCTGGTGCTACGGCTGGTGGCCGAGCAATTCCTATCCCGCCGACCAGTGTTTCTGGTGGAGCGGTAGCGCACTGGGCGGACACCTTCAGGACGGTAAGAAATACTACGCTTGGATCTTCGTTCAGGGCTCGGACGGGACCTGGAGCCCGAACGGGACGACTTCCCCGTTGGTGGAGGCCTTCTATACGCCGGACATCCCCGGCGCGCAGGCCGGTATCTGCTCCTGCTACGCGCAGGCCCACCGTGCCGACCCCATCAACACGGCTACCGGCATGTTCTTCGAGCAGCTTACCGACGCCCAGCTGGTCGGTGTCGGCACGCAGGTGTCCCTGGAGCGCACCTACCGTTCCGACTCCACCACGACCGGTCTGCTCGGCCGCGGCTGGGCGACGCCCTTCGACGTGAAGTTGGCCATCGCGACAGACAAGGTCACCTACCAGGCCGACGACGGAGCGAAGTTCGTCTTCACGCAGGCGAGTGACGGCACCTACACCGCGCCGGCGGGTTCGGCGGCGAAGCTCGTCAAGGGCGGCAGCACTTACACGGTCAGCACGCCAGACCACACCAAGCGGACATTCAGCAGCACCGGTCAGCTGACGTCGGTCGTCGACGAAGCAGGACAGGGCCTGGTGCTGACGTACTCGTCCGGCAAGCTCTCCTCCGTCAAGGACGCGGGGGGCCGTACCACGGACTTCACCCTGAACTCCGGCGGCCAGGTCACGAAGGTGAGCCTCCCGGACTCCACTTCGGTCTCATACGCCTACACGGACGGTCTGCTGACCTCGGTCACGGACCCGGCGGGCAAGGTGTCGTCGTACGCCTACAACGCCGACAAGCGGCTGTCGTCCTTCACCGATCCGGCCGGAGGCAAGGTCGCCAACACCTACGACTCCAGCGGCCGGGTCAACTCCCAGACGGACCAGAACGGCAAGAAGACCACCCTCACCTGGGACGGCAGTCGTGAGTCGCACACCACCGCCCCGGATGGGGGTGTGTGGACAGACATCTACTCCGGCAACGTCCTGATGGAGAGCATCGACCCGTACGGCAAGCGCGTCTCCTACAGTTACGACCGGTATCTTCGCCCGGTCGAGATCACCGACCAGCGCGGCAACACCACGGCGATGACGTACGACAGCGCCGGGCGCATGCTGACCCGCACATCGCCGTCGTCGCTCGGCTACTCCGAGAGCTGGACGTACGACAGCGCGGGCAATGTGCTCAGCCACACCGACGGGCGCGCCAACAAGACGTCGTACACCTATGACGCCAAGAACCAGCTGACGTCCGGCACGGATCCGGCGGGTGGGAAGACGTCGTACACGTACACCTCGCTGGGTGCCCTGGCGACCGTGACGAGCCCACGCGGGAAGACGACGACGTACGGGTACGAAGCGGCGGGCAACCGGACCTCGGTGACCACGCCGCTCGGGGAGAAGTCGACGTTCACCTACGACGGCGCCGGCCGCATCACCTCCAAGACGGACCCGCGTGGCAATGTCTCCGGCGCCGACCCGGCCGCGTACACCACCAAGTACACCTACGACGGCAGGGGGCTGCTCAGCACCGCCACCGACCCGCTGGGCCGCACCACCACCTACGGCTACAACGGCGCCGAGCAGCTGACCTCGGCGAAGGACCCGGCGGGCGGCACCACCACGTACGGCTACGACGACGCCGGGAACCTGACGCGCACCACGGACGCGGCCGGCAAGTCGGTCACCCGCACCTACGACCACGGCGCCCGTCTCACCTCGGAGACCGATCCGCTCGGCAACAAGACGACCTACACCTACGACAAGGTCGGCCGACTCCTCACCACGGTCTCCGCGCGCGGCAATGTCTCCGGAGCCGACCCAGCCGCCCACACGACGAGCCACACCTACGACGCGGCGGGCAACCTGACCAAGGTGACAGGGCCCACGGGCGCGACCGTCACCACCGAGTACGACGCCGTCAACCGGCCCGTCAAGGTCACCGATCCGCTCGGCAACGCGACCACCTACACCTACGACGCCGTCGACAACGTCACCAAGACCACCGACCCACTCGGCAAGAGCGTCTCCTCGGTCTACGACAAGAACAACCGGCTGACCAGCACCACCGACCAGCTGAGCAAGACCACCGGCTACGCGTACGACGCCGACGGCAACCTGACCAGCCGGACCTCGCCCCTCGGCAACAAGGAGACCTGGACCTACGACGGCGACGGCCGCCCGCTCACCGCAGTCGATCCGCGCGGAAACGCGTCCGGCGCCGACCCGGCCCAATACACCACCACCAACAGGTACGACGTCGCCGGCAACCTCGTCACCGTCACCGACCCGCTCGGCGGTGTGACGAGCACCGAGTACGACGCGGTCGGCAACGCCACCAAGCGCACCGACGCCGACAAGCGCGTCACCACCTACGGCTACGACAGGCTCGATCGGCTCACCACGGTCACCGCACCCGACGGCGGAAAGACGGCCTACGACTACGACGCTGCGGGCAACCTCACCAAGCGCACCGACGCCAACAACCACGCCACCGGCTACGCCTACGACGCCGCCCGCAGGCTGACGTCGGCCACCGACCCTCTGGACCGGGTGACCTCGAACGCGTACGACGCCGACGGCAACCTCACCAAGAAGACCACCCCGCGCGGCTCCACCAGCTACGCCTTTGACGCGCGTGGGCTGCTCACCAAGGTCGACTACTCGGACACCACGCCCGACATCACGCTCGCGTACGACGCCGCCGGGCGTATGACGAGCCGGGCCAACTCGACGATCTCCGAGGACTTCGGCTACGACGCGGTCGGCAACCTCACCAAGACCCGTGCCTTCTCCTACACCTATGACGCCGCCGGGCAGATGCTCACGCGCAAGTACTCCGACGGCAACACCATCGGCTACTCCTACGACAACGACGGCCGTACGTCGTCCATGACCGCCGACGGGGTCACCACCAACTACACCTGGGACGCGGCGGGCAACCTGACCCGCTCCACGCTGCCCAACACCGAGACCGAGGACCGCGCCTACGACCGGGCCGGCCGACTGACCGCCGTCACCTCGGCCAAGTCCGGTGCCACGGTCACCAAGACCGCGCTCACCCTGTCGGCCGCCGGGCTGCCGACGCACGTCGACGTCACCCGGGCCGGTGTCGCCACCGGGGGCTGGGATCTCACATACGACGCCGCGGCCCGCCTCACCTCCGGCTGCTTCCCGCAGCCCTGGGTCAGCGGCTGCGCCTCGACCCGCACCACGTCCTACACCTACGACAAGGTCGGCAACCGCCTGACCTCCACGCTCGGCGCCACGAGCACCGGCTACGCCTACGACGCGGCCGACCAGCTGACGTCTGCCACCACCGGCACCACGACCACCACCTATGAGTACGACGGCGAGGGCAATCAGACCAAGGCGGGAGCCGACACCTACACCTACGACCTGGCGGGCCAGATATCCGCCGCCACGATCGCCGGCAGCAGCTACACCTACGGCCACGACGCCAGCGGCAACCAGGTCACCACCGCCAAGGACGGCACGGTCACCAGCCGCACCCAGTGGGACCCCAACGCCCCGCTGCCGATCCTGGCCACCGAGTACGACGGTGCCTGGGCGATCAAGCAGTCGTACCGCTACGACCCGCTGGGCCAGCCCACCGCCACCGAGACCGGTTCGGGCACCCTCTTCTCCTACCACCACGACACCCAGGGCTCCCCGGTCGACGTCACCGGCAGCACCGGTACCGTCCATCAGCGCTGGGCCTACGACCCGTTCGGCACACGGGTGTTGAGCACCGTCACCAGCGGCGCCCCCGCGAGCACCCCGTCCTACACGGGCGCCCGCTACGAGCCGACCACGGGCAACCTGGACCTGCACGCCCGGCAGTACAACACGGGCACGGGCCGCTTCACCCGCCCGGACCCGGCCACGCGGAGCATGACGACTCCGTACGTATCGCCGTACGCCTACGCCGACAACACTCCCACCCTCTACACCGACCCGAGCGGTCTGACCCCCGACGATCCCAACAACGACCGCGTCGACAGCCTCGGAGAAGGCCTCAAGATCTTCGGCGACGCCTTCATCGACGTCTTCAAGGCGCCGTTCGAGTTCATGGGCGACGCCCAGGACGCCGTGACCGGCGAGAATGGTGGCGTCGGAGCCTTTACCGACAAGTACCTCCCGGTCCGCCCCGCCTACCGGCTCTACCGCGCCGAGTACCTACTCCGCCAGCAGGGCTGCGACGCCCTGGCCGACCTGTACGCGGACGCGGCGGACGAATTCCTCCAGCAACTGGTCCTGACGGGCGTCGGCGGGCTCACCGGGTGGCGGCGACAGGCTTACGAGGCCGAGACGTCGATACTGGGAGCCGAGGGACTATCGAAGAGCGCCGCCGGCGGTGGCTTGTTCTTCCACGGTTCCGACGTGAAGTCGTTGGTCGATATCCTCAACAAGGGACTGGATGCGTCCGCGGCGGCCGCAGGCCACACCGACGGGCCCGGAGGGTTCTTCATCGCCACCCATCGCGCTGACGCGGAGTTCTTCGCACTGCGCAGCTCGGGACAGAGCGGAATCATCAAGGTCAAGATCACGGATGCGGCGATGAGGAGGCTGGAGGAGGCCGGAGCCGTGACCCGTAAGATCCCGGAATCGCCGAAGTCACCGACATTCCAGGGGTACGAGTTCCACATTCCTCCCTCAGCGTTCGACCTCTTCAACCGACTCAGGCGGGATGGCGACATTGAAGTATCACCCTGACGACATCACCGAACTCCACGTGATGGATTACCTGCAGAGGAATGAGAGGCAGTTCTTCCGCTCAGGCGGCTACAACTCCATCGAGCTGGCGGGAATGATCGCCACCGAGGCTCTGATGCTGGGCGCGGACAACGTCCGAATCCACTCTCACAGGGAGTGGATGACCGTTACCGCCGACAAGGACTGGCTGGAACCCTACGAGCACGAGGCGTTCCACGAGATCACACCGTTCCCGGAAGCGGGAGCCAACTCCATGCTGGCAGAAGTTCTCGCCGTCGCCTTTTCGGCAGGCGTGACAACTACCACACGCGTTGGGGCCAGGGTGATCACGGGGGAAGCCGACGCTCCCGCCCACCTGATGGGCCAGGACATGGCCAGAGCAGTTGCCTTCAGGCACCGACGCGGGCTCCGCCCCCTCGCATGAGCGCCATGCGTCCGCACGAACCACACCAGGTTCGTGCGGACGCGTGTTCTCCAGCTGTTCTCCTCGGCCCATACAAGGGGCGGAATCATCATCAACTCCGATCTCGGACTGGGTACCAACAAATGATCAGTCTCGAACGAGCAGCAGAGTTGGCCCAGAAATACGTGGACGAGGATCCACTCAACTCTGAGGTGGACTTGATCCCGATCGAAGGCTACGTGGCTGTAGTCGGAGAAGCCGCCTACTTCGGCTATCAGACCCGTGGCCACTTGGAGACCGGCGACCCGTCCCAGATGGCGATCGGTATCGGCCCCATCCGCGTCGATCTGGTGACGGGCGAGTGCAGGATGCTCGGCTCTCTTGAGGCCATGGACATGGATCTGTTCGAGGTTGATGAGTTTGAACTTTTCGGTCCGGGCGGTTGGAGGATCGTCGCGCCCGAACAACTGGATGCCTGGCGGGCCGCCTTCGACGCGGAGCCGGCCGCTGCCGACCTCTCATCCGCCTGTCCGCAGTGTGGTGCGACGGATCTTCATCGCTGGTACAGGGTGGAAGACCCGCTGGACGAAACGTTCGACGGGGTCCGTGCCGTCGCCTACGGTTGGCGTGTCGAGTGGTGTGCCTCGTGCCACCTCTGTTACGAGGACGGCGACACCTTCGTACCGGACTACTGGCGGTCTCCGTACGACGTGCCCGAGGCGTTCGAGGTGAAGTTCGCACCGCGGTATGTCGAGGCCGCCCGCCAGGCGAAACTGGAAGCCGACGAGAAGCGTTCGGCTCGGGATCGCTGAGACAGGCAATGGTGGTGCCGTGCTTCTCGCTGCGCGATCGGCGGGAAGCACGGACCATCGGCGTACGGAGGACAAGATCTCGGAGTGAGGCCAACTCGAATGACGGACGAGATCAATGAGTACGCGTTTCTCTGGGACGGGTCCGAGGGCGGCTGGGCCGTGATCACCTCTGATCTTGGACTCGGTGCCATTTACAACACCAGGACGCAGATGGCTCTCCTGATCGAGGACGACAACCTGAATGCCCGGGTGATCGAGCTGATGCGCGAACACAGCCGCCCGTTCCTGGACTTCATCCCGAGTACCTCATGGGAAGAAGGACGGTCATGAGCTACGACCTCGCATTCTGGTACGAGAGCGGTTCCATCGACTCGAAGGCGGCGTTTCGGAAATATGACGCGACAGTGGACGGTGAGTCCGGCGTCACCGCTGGGAGTCCGAGAGTCGCCGCATTCCATCGGGACGTCCTGAACGCGTATCAGGACCTCACGGAGAACACCTCGGAAGAGGAAGCGGAACAATCTCCCTGGACTTCTTCCGTGTATTTCAACGGAGAGTGCGTACTGGTCACCATCGCCTGGTCCCGAAGAAGCGAAGTCGCCGACGCGCTCATCACCATGGCGAAGAACCGAGGACTTGTGACCTACGACCCGCAGGACGGGCTGGTCATCGAGGCGTGACGCGCACGAGTTGCGTGCAGTTGCGTGTTGCTTGCCTGGTTGGAGGCTTCGGGTCGCTGGCTGCGACTGTGGTGGTACTCGCCGTTCCGGTAACGCTGGTGGGAGTGGCCGGGTCGGCGTCGGCGACGGCACCTGTGGCACAGGGGGTAGCAGCAACAGGGACCCGAGTGCCAACGTGAGGATGACAGCGGGCGTCGCCGCGAACATGCGCAGCGGCTCCAGCACCAGCTGTGCGGTCCGAGGTTGGGCCGACAACCAGAATGTCCTGGACTACTGGTGCTACACCCGCAACGCCGACAACTCCACCTGGACGTACCTCAGGAACGTCACCGACAACACGTACGGCTGGGTCAGCGACTCCCTGCTGTCCAACGGCGGCTCCAACTTCCAGTGCCTCTGACCGCCCCAACGGCACTGTGGCCCGCGACGGTCGATGTCGCGGGCCACCCGGTGGGCGATCCACCGGCAGGCAGAGCCCGTCCCGCGTCGCGAGCTCGTGGGCCGCTCGTCGGACCGGTGCGACGGGTCACCCTGTGGGGCATCGCAGGTCGGATAGGGAGCGGTTCGGGGAGCAGGCCACCATGGCCAGGGAGAGATACGTGGGGCGTTCGAGGTAGCGGCCGAGGGACATCTGCGGCTCCCTCCGTGGCGGCTGCGGCTGTCCGGCGTCGTCGCCAGTGACCAGCCGACGTTGTCGCCGGTGCGCACGTTGTGTGAGACGACCAACTGATCGGCACCCGCGATCTGTTGAAGAGCGTAGTCCGCGGTGATGTGGATGAGGTTCGCGGCTCATGAGGCCGCGAGCGACGACGGACGAGAGGCCTTGAACCGATGCCGGAGAACAAGTACGCGAGGCCCGCGCGACTGAAGGCGGTCCACCTGTCGGGGCCCACGACGGGCGATCCGGAACAGTCCTGTGAGGAACTCGTCGACCACATCCGGGACGGCCTGGCGAAACGCCGTTACGTCCTCGCGGACATCCTGCCGACGGTTCCCGAGATACGGGACCGTTACGGAGTGCCGGAGGAAGACGTTCACCTCGCGATCCGGGAACTCCGCAGGGCCGAGCTCCTGCAACTGCACGACGAGTACGAGGACACATACTTCCTCGATCCCGGTCCCGGTTCCGGTCGCCCGGCGGGTGGGCCACCGGACGACCTGGCCGTGCGGGTGCGAAAGCTGGAGGCGCTGTACCGCGACCTGGCGGCCCGCGAGGAGGCGATCGAGCCGCCGCCACCCCCGTCGGCCTGACGCACCACGGCACGGAACGGCCGGGCACACCGGGTACGAGTCCCGTGGTGCCCGGCCGGTGTGCCGAAACAGCGTGCCCCGGACTACGTGAAGATGAAGTACTTCCACGCGCCGGACGTCGTGGTGTTGACGTTGTCGCCGGAGCTGGTGTCGCGGTACTCGGAGCGGAAGCGGAAGCGGATGTTCGTGGTCGGGGTGCCGGTCAGGGTGACGTCGGACCTGCCGGCCGTGCCGAGGGGGAAGTACTCGGAACCGGCGTCCCGCCAGGCGCCCTGGTAGTAGGCCTGGAGCTGGAGACGCTGCTTGCGGCCCTCGTAGTACGTCATCGTGGTCTTGAGGACCGGGTCCTTGGACTTGCGGAGGTAGTGATACTTCTGGCCCCAGGCCGACCGGGTCTTGTAGTGGCCCGCGATCGACGAGGAGATCCTGACCTTGGTGTAGACGGTGTTCGTGACCGTCTTCGCCTTGTAGCGCGCGTCGCCCGCGAACTTCACCGAGAGCTTGGTGTCGCGCTTGAGGTCGACGGTGACCGACAGGTTCCCCTTCGAGTTCACCGTCCCCGACTTCACCAGCTTGTTCGGCCTGTCGGAGCCGTACGGGTCGGCCCAGATCTCGACCTTGCGGTTCTTGTACGTCTTGCCGAGGTGCGCGGTGAACTTGACGTCAGCGCCGTACGCGTAGGTCTTGCGGTTCTTGTCGAGCGTGAGGGTGGTCGCGGCGCGCGAGACCTCGACGGTGTCGGAGGCGGACGTGGCGGTGTGGTCCGCGTCGCCCGCGTACGACACCTTGTACGTGACCTTGCCGCCGGCCGGCGGAGTGTCCGTGAAGGAGAACTTGCCGCCCGTGCCCAGGGTCTTGGTGCCGAGCGACTTGCCCTTCGGGGACTCCATGTCGGTGCGGGTGACCGTGAGCGGGGTGCCGGCGGGCAGCGCCAGGTCCGCGGTGAGCTTGCCGGAGACGGTGAGCTTCTTGGCGCGGGTGGCCGTCGCCGGGGCGCTGACCGTCGCGGTGCTGACGTACTTGCGGGGCTCGTCGACGACGTGGAACGTGGTCGCGCCCGACGACGAGGTCAGCACGAACAGCTTGTTGCCGTCGGGGTCCCACACCACGCCGTTGTCGTTCCACAGCGAGGCGCCGTGCAGCTTGCGGACGCTGGCCGGCTGCTCCGCGCCCTTGCCGAAGACGTAGGTGTCGCCGGTGCGCTCGAAGTCGGAGATCGTCGCCGCGACCGTGCCGTCCGGGGCGATGTCGACGCCCATCGGCTCGTCCGGCACCGGGAACGAACGCGTCTGCTCCAGGTCGGAGAGGCGGTACTCGGTGAGCGCGCGGTTGCCGGGGCCGGCCATCACGAGGTGGGTACCGTCCGGGGTGAGGGCCGCGTCGTTCGGGAAGCCGCCCTTGTTCGCGGAGACCCGGACGACCGGCGTACCGGAGGCGATGTCGTAGACGATGACCGGGCCGGAGCTGATGCCCGCGTCGAGCGCGACCAGCGTGCCCGGGTTGTCCGGGTCGGCGTACAGCTGGGGCGGGCTGGCGTAGTCGTGGCCCGCGGCGAGGTCCAGCGTGACCGTCGGGGTCTCGGCGGTCAGGTCGACCGCGCCGAGCCCGGAGTCCCACTGGTCGCCGTAGGCGAACCACAGCTTGCCCTCGGCGAAGGCCAGCCGTGAGGGATCGGTGTTCGCGCCGGTCGCGTACTCGGCGGTCTTCGTCAGCGTCGCCGTGTCGATGGCGACGATCTTGTCCGCGCCGTACAGGGCCGCGTACAGGGTGGTGTTGTCCGGGCTGAGTTCGAGGTCCCTGACCTGTGCCAGGCCGGTGATCTGGCTGACGACGACACCGGCGTACGTGGTGACGACGATCTTGTTGTTGCCGGGATCGCTGATGAAGAGCCGCTGGTGCTCGGCGTCCACGACCGTGTCGTACGGCTGCGAGACGGCGATGGCCCTGCTGCTGTCGGCGGACACGGGTGCGGCCGTGCCGACGGTGAGCGCGGCCGAGCTGAAGAGGACTGCCAGCGCGGTGGCAGCCGGAAGAGTGCGCATACGCACGAGTTTCGAACCCCCCGGAACGAAAGAAATGGGCGCGTCGTCGCGCGGGGCCGGTGTGTTCGACCTGTGCGGCGCGTGTGACGCGTGAGTGAAGATTAAGTCATGTCACTGACAAGAGGGTCACAGGGGGTGGTGGGCAACTCAATGGATTTACGTTGCGCAGGACCGGCAAGGGTGCCGCCCCGCAGGGAGCGGCACCCTTGAAAGACCCTTGGTCGGCCGTGGTGGTTCAGCGGTCGAGGACGATCTTCGTCGTGGTGACCGGCGCGGCGTTCGGCGTGGCGGTCGCGGACTTCTTCTTGTCGGGGTTGATGGCGTACTTGAAGGTGAAGCCCACCGTGGCCTTGCCCGGCTTGCCGCCGACCTGGACCGCGAAGACGCAGGTGGCGGAGAGGTTGTAGGTCTTCTTCTTGGTGTGCGGGTGGGCCTTGCTGCCCACCTTGGAGTGCCACACGTAGCCGACCGGTATGGCGGCGTGCGTGTCGTGGTACTTGCCGTTGAGCCCGGTCGCCTTGCAGTTCATCTTGCTCGTGGCGATGGCCTTCAGCTTCTTGTTGGTGATCTTGAACGACCAGGGCATCGGGTAGTACTTGGGGTACTTGCCCGTCAGCTTGACCTGGGCGTGGAGGATCCCGGCCTTCTGCTTCGCCTTGGGTGTGCTGTAGCCCTGCTTCTTGGGTGTGAAGACGGTCGTCTCCTGTGCCGCCGCGGCCGTCGGCGCGGCCTCCGCGGCACCGAGCGCGCCGAAGGCGAGGGCCAGGGCGGTACCGGACACGACGGCCACGCGGCCGATCCTGTTCATTTCGTTCTGCAAGGTGTCCCCGTTTCAGAAAAGCGTGAGACCGGGTGTGTTGCCTGGTCACCGACAGCTCATCAGAGGGGGCGGGGGCCGCGGTAGGTCCTTTGGGACAATGCGAGTGCGAAAGTCGAGGGGCTAGCCTGTGGAGCCATCGTGCAGAGTCGGTCCGTAGGGGGAGCGATCAGTAGTCATCCGGTTCATGGCACCGTCCGGTCGTGGGACGACGAGTCCGGCTGGGGTGTGCTGACCTCACCCGAAGTGCCCGGCGAGGTCTGGGCGCACTTCTCGGCCGTGCAGACCCCGGCCCCGGACGCGTTCGCGTCCCTGGAACCCGGCGAGTCCGTCCTCTTCACCTGGGAGGAGGCCGACCAGGACGGCTACTCCTACCGCGCGTTGCGGGTGCGCCGCCCCGGCGACCCGGAGACCGACTGGGACGGCGACGAACACCGCACCGACGGGGACCAGACCGACGAGGCCGACGAGGACGACGACGATGAGGAGGACGACGTGTTCGCGCTGACCGACGTCCACATCGAGTTCGACGACGAGCGAGACGACGAGCGAGACGACCGGTGAGGCGACGGGTGAGGCTACGGCAGAGGCGAGGATAGAGAAGAGAGAGGGCTGAACTGCCGGACCGATAAAGGGTGTCGGCCGGTGCGAGGGGGGGGACACATGCGTGAAGCCGTGGTCACGGACGCCGGGGACCGGATCCGTTGGGTCGAGCTGCCGGGGGAGGAGCCCAGCCGGGTGTATGTGCACGGGCTCGGGGCCACCTCGCCCGCGTACTTCACGGAGGTGGCGGTCCACCCTCTGCTCGCCGGGCGCCGCTCGCTGCTCGTCGACCTGCTCGGGCACGGCATCAGCGATCGCCCCGCGGACTTCGACTACAGCCTGGAGACGCACGCCGACGCGCTCGCCCGGGCGCTGACGGCGGCGGACGTCACCGGCGCCGAGATGGTCGCGCACAGCATGGGCGGCTCGGTGGGGATCGTGCTGGCGTCGCGGCATCCGCGGCTGGTGCGGAAGCTGGTGATGATCGACTCCAACCTCGATCCGCTCACCCCCACGCACGGGGTCGTCGGGAGCAACGGCATCGCCGCGTACTCCGAGGAGGAGTTCCTCGCGGGGGGCCGGGAGGAGTTCGCCCAACTGGCCGGTGCCCAGTGGTGGTCGACCATGCGGCTGGCCGGTCCCGAGGCCCTGTACCGCAGCGCCGCCGGGCTGGCCCGGGGCACCCACCCCACCATGCGTGAGCTGCTGCTCGACCTGAAGATCCCCCGTACGTACCTCCATCCCGGGGCCGACGGCCCGCTCCCCGGCACGGACGCCCTCAGAGAAGCCGGGGTGTCCGTCGTCCCGATCCCGGACTGCGGCCACAACGTCATGCTCGACAACCCGGAGGCCTTCGTAAGCGCGACGGCGGCGGCACTGGGCCGACTGATACCACCGGCCCTCCGCCGAACACGGTTCCCCGGCCCGCACAGAAACGTAACAGCACACTCGTTCGAGTGAATGGCTCCGGATTCCCTGTGCGGGCTTCCGGCCTACGCTGAGAGGGTCGCGCTGAGCGAACGGAGGTCTGTCATGCCGACGGCGGAGCCGATCATCATGCCGGGGTACCAGGGCGAGTACATTTACGGTCCCTATGACGACCCTGACGGCGAGTACGAGGAGCCCTTGCGTATGGGCGGCGTAAGCGTGGAGCAGGCCTTCGAGTTGTTCAGTGCGGCTGCCCCCGAGGGCTGGCGCGTGGAGCTGATCGAAGGGGAGATCTGCGTGACACCTCCGGCCAACGGGGAGCACGAGGAAATTGTGTCGGAGGTCAACCATCAGGTCGGCCGGAAAGTCCGCGACGACTCGCTGCGGAACTTCACCGGCATCGGCCTGACCGTCCCCGGCTCCTCCGCGACAGGTCATGTCGTCCCTGACCTGGTCATCGCCCCCAAAGGGAGTTTCGGAGACCAGGAAGAGTGGCACGAGCCCTCCCCCATCCTCCTCGTCGCCGAGGTCACCTCCGACAGCACGGCCGCCCACGACCGCGAGAAGAAGATCCGTGGCTACGCCCGGGCGGGGATCCCCGTCTACCTCCTCATCGACCGGGAGGAGGGGCAAGTGACCGTGTACTCGGAGCCGTCCGGCGACGAGTACGCCAAGGGTGCCCAGCACAAGATGGGGCTCGCTGTGCCGCTGCCCGCGCCTCTCGGCTTCGACCTGGACACCGCCGAGTTCTGAGCCGGCGGTCGGCGAGGCCGCGCCCCCCGTCAGCGGGGGAAGGCGTTGGCCACGGTCATCAGGGCGGTGATCGCGAGGAGCGCGGCGGCCACGGAGCGGGCGTGGCGGGTGAGCAGGTCTCGGATCACGGGGACCTCCCAGCGGCGGCGATGGCGACGGCAGCGGCGATGGCGGCGGCACGGTACGACGGTGACGGTGACTGTGTGACGGTGACTGCGGCGGCGACTGAGTGGCTGATCAAGCGAGTTAAGCGCACTTAACGTGCCACTTAACGTAAGGCTTTGGCCTGCCAACGGCAAGAGGACGTTGGGGAGTTGGGTAAAGCGGCCGGTGTAAGGGGGGTTACTGGCATGCTTACGTCATGGCAGGTATGGCCGAGCGTGACGACCCCGAGGTCATCGGGCGCAGAGTGCAACAACTGCGGACGGAACGGGGCCTCACACAGCGGCAGTTGGCGGAACCGGCGTACACCCCGGCGTACATCTCGACGCTGGAGGCCGGCCGGGTCCGGGCCTCCGAACCGGCCCTGCGGCACATCGCCGAGCGGCTCGGCGTGGGATACGAGGAACTGGCCACCGGCCGCCCCGCCGGCTTCGCCACCGAGCTGCGGCTGCGCCTCACCGGCGCCCAGCGCACCCTCGCCGGCGGTGCCACGGAGGCCGCCGCCGAGGGGTTCACGGTCGTCCTCGCGGAGGCGGAGGAGTACGGGCTGGTCGCCGAGCAGGCCGACGCACTGCTCGGGCTCGGTGAATGCGCCCTGGAGACCGGCGACCTGGAGACCGCCCAGCTGCGGTTCGAACAGGCCGAGCAGCGGCTCGGCGACGCCCCGCTGCCGGCCCGCGTCCCCGCCCTGCGCGGCCGTGCGACCGCCCACTACCTCGCCGGTGAACTCCGCTACTCCTGCTACCTGTTCGAGTCCACACTCGACGAACTGAACCGCAACGGGATGCACGATCCCGACGCGTTACTCCTCCTCTACACCGGGGTCATCGCCCCCTACATGGACATGGGTGCCCACGCCCGCGCCGCCCAGGCCGCCGAGCTGGCCCTCGCCCTCGCCCCGCAGTCCGGCGACCCGGCCCTCGTCGCCCGTATGCACCGGTCCGTCGCCCGGACGATGATCGCCGAGGGGCGGATCGCCGAGGCCGACGCGTCGCTCGCCAAGGCCTCCGAGCTCTACCGGCAGCTCCAGATCCGCACCGAGCTGGCCAACTGCCACTGGATGCGCGGCTACCTCCACGCCCAGAACGGCGACTACGCCCGTGCCGAGGAAGAGCTGCGCGAGGCCCGCCGCATGCTCTCCGCCAAGCGCGCCGCCCTCTACACCAGCCAGGTCGCCGTCGAGCTCGCCGACGTCCTGCACCGCCGCGGCAAGTCCGAGGAGGCCGCCGAGCTGCTCCGCGAGGTGCTCAGCGACCTCAGCTCCGAACGCGGGGCCCTGCACTCCGCCGCCGCCCACCGCCTCCTCGGCATCATCGCCGAGGACACCCGGGACGCGGACACCGCCGAGGAGCACTACGTACGGGCGCTGAGCCTGCTGGAACGGGCGGGCGCCGCCGGCGACCTGGCCGACCTGTGCCGTCTGCTGGGCGACCTGTACCGCCGCACCGGCCGCGTCGAGGCCGCCCTCGACGCCTACCGCACCGGCCTCGGCCACCACACCGCCCCCGGCACCACCACTCTCGGCCCCGCCCCCGCACAGCCCCCTCTGTGACGATTCCTCGCCCCCCCCACAGCCCCGCGCCCTAGCTTCCTCATGTGGAGACCGAGGAAGAGGAAGAACAGGGGAGCGCCGAGAGACAGAACACCGCCGGGACACGGCCGAGGCCCGGAGAACGACCGGGCGTCGGGGAGCGGGCGGGTGTCGGGAAGCGGCCGGGCGTCGGCGAGCGACCGGCCGTCGGGGAGCGGCGGAGTGCCGGGCAGCGCGGGGGCGTTCTCGTCGCCGTGCGGCTTGTCGTGCGCGTGCTGCTCTGCGCCGTGCCCGGCGGTCTCGCGCTCGTCGCCGTCGCGACCGTCGCCTCCGTCCTCGGCCCGGTGGTCGTGCGGACCGGGAGGCCGCCGAGTACGCGGCGCGCGGCGTCGGGACGTTCCCCGCGCTGCCGAAGGCGGACCCGGTCGAGCTGACCCTCGGTGAGTTCTCGTCCCGGGCGGTCCACGACAGCGGGCGGTCGCTGAAGGGCCGTACGGTCCGGACGACCGGCTTCGTCACCCAGGGGGCGACGGCGCCTGGTACCTCACCCGCCTCCTCGTCTCCTGCCGCGCCGCCGACGCCGGCCCGTACAAGGTCGAGATCCGGGACGCCGACGCCCCGACCACCGACACCTGGGTCACCGTCACCGGCATCTGGCACCCCACGGGCGAGCCGGGCTCGGAGAAGGCCTGGCCGCCCGTCCTGGACGCCGGGTCGGTGCGGCGGGTGGCCGAGCCGGAGAACCCGTACGAGAAGCGGTGAGACCGCGGAGCGTCAGGGGCCGAAGTAGTTCTCCGCGAGCACCTCGCCGTCGGTGCCGTAGACCATCACCTCGTGCACGGGGTCCTGGAAGTCGAGGGAGCGCGCGAGGTCCTCCGGGACCCGCACATGGCCGTAGTAGACGCCCCAGTTGGTGGTGCCCTTCAGGCGCAGGACCGTGCCGTCGAGGACCGTGCCGTCGTAGGTGGTGATCCTGACGCCGGCGGCCGCGGACCGGACGCCGTAGAAGAGGCCGTGGACCGTGTAGCCGCCGGTGGCCGAGCCCGAGCCCTGCAGGGAGATGCCCGGTTCGCTGGTGTCGAGGTTGCCGTCCACCAGGCTGCGGAACTGGTCCGGCCCGGTCACGCCGGGCTCCGGCTCCGGGTCCCGCCAGTGCTTGCCGTCCGCGGTCAGCCACAGCTCCGTGCCCTGCTCGGTGGTGACCCGTTCCTCGGGCGCGACGACCCGTACCTGCCCGGCGAGTGGCGCGGAGGTCTCGGAGGTCCGGGCGGGCGTCGGGGTCGGCGTCGGTGAGGGCGAGGCGCCGGCGCTCGGGTTCGGGCTCGGCGGGGCCATCGGCCGGACCGTGGAGGAGGGGCCGTCGGGGCGGAGGGCCAGCACGACGAGCGGGATGAGCAGCAGCCCGCAGCCGGTGCTCAGTGCGGCGGCCCGGCGCCGCCGTCGGCGCTTGCGGCCGTCCCGCTCGATCGCCTCCAGCGGTACCGGCGGCGGCGTGACGTCGTACGCGGCCTCGGCGAACGCCTCCCGCAGCAACTGCCCGGTGTCGGCGGCGTACGCGCCACCCACGCCCGAGCCCGCCGCGCCCGAGTCGGCACCCGAGCCCACGCCCGTTTCCGCGCCCGCGTCCACGCCGACGCCCGCGCCTGTTCCTGTGTCTGTGCCGGTTCCGGTCGGGCCGGTCCCGGAGGTCGGGTGGTTCATGGGCGGGCTCCGGGGACGGGCGAGGGGGGCGCCTGGGCGAACGGGGGAGAGGGAGCGGAGGCGGTGGAGCCGTGGCCGCCGTCCGTACGGGAGGCGGCGAACACCGGGTGGGTGCGCAGGGCCTGCAGGCCGCGCCGTACATGGGTCTTGACCGTGCCGAGCGAGCAGCCGAGCAACTGGGCGATCTCGTTCTCGCTGAGGTCCTCCCAGAAGCGGAGCACCAGCACGGACCGCTGGCGGGCCGACAGTCCGGCCAACGCCTGGGTGACGGCGGCCTGTTGGGCGATCGAGTCGGCGTGCCCGGCGTGCCGCTCGTGCACCCGTTCCGGCAGGAACGGCGTCAGCAGATGGGCCACGCGTCTCTTGCGGACGCGGCTGATGTTGTTGTTGACCAGCGAGCGCCGTACGTAGAAGTCGACGTCGTCGCGCGGGATGCGCCGCCAGCGGGCGTACACCTTCGCCAGGGTGGTCTGCACGAGATCCTCGGCCTCGTGGAAGTCACCGGTCAGCATGTGCGCGGTACGCACCAGGCGGGGCCAGGCCACGGTGGCGTACGCGGCGAAGTCGCCGCCCTCGGGCGGTCCGGGCTGCTCGTGCGGTCCGGGCTGCTCGGGCTGCTCGGGCGGTCCGGGTTTCTCGTGCGGCACGGACGACGGTCCTCGGGGTCGGGAGTGGGGGAGCGTGCCCGTGCGGGCGGGGAGTGGTCAGGTCCTCCGCCCGCACGGTCACTTCGAGCCGCCGACCGCTCCGGCCGACAGAGCGGTACGGAGCGGGTCGGCTCAGGTCAGCTCAGCTCAGCTCAGCTCAGCGGCAGCTGGGAGTAGACGCGGCCCCTGGTGTCGTAGACGGTGACCTCGCGGAGGAAGTCCTCCCCGTTGTCGCCCGACGGCAGGTCGGCGATGGCGTACCAGACACCCCAGCCCGGCTTCCCGGCCAGCTCGATCAGCTTGCCGCGGACCTTGCCCGTGCTGGTCGCGACCTCGACACGGGAGGCCGTGCCCTTGCCGCCGTAGTAGAGGCCGGAGAGGTAGTAGCGCCCCTCGAAGCCGCTGCCCTGGAGGGACACCCCGGGCCGGGTCGGGTCGATGTTGCCGTCGACGACGCTGCGGAACTGCGGGTCGTCGGGCATGTCCGGGTCCGTCCAGTGCTTGCCCTCCGCCGTCAGCCACAGCTCGAAGCCGGGCGCGGCGACGACGTGCTCCCCGGGTGCGACGATGCGCGGCGTCGGCGCCTTCCTGGCCGCCGCCACCGCCGCCGTGTCGGTGCCGTGCGCCGTCTCCCCCCGCGAGACGGCGTACGACATCGACGGCACCCCCGCCAGCACCGTGGTCAGCGCTGCGACGGCGACGTACTTGTGCATCCGCGTCATGGTCATGAACGGACAACCCCCATTGGTGTGTTGGTCTGACACCTCTGCAAACTCACAAGACGTACGGGACGGATGACACCGGCGTACGTTTTTTTTCGCCGCGCTCTCAGCGCAGTGCGCTGCCCGCCACCCACCGTTCCCAGCTCAGGTTCCAGTCGCCGTACCCGTTGCCGACGGCCACGGTCTCCTTCGAGCCGGTCACCTTCACCACGTCGCCCGGGATGACCTGGTCGTAGAACCGTTTCGCCGTGCCGTCGTCCGCGAGGCCCACGCACCCGTGGGTGACGTTCTGTCGGCCCGCGTACGTGTTGGCCTTCGGGTTCTCGTGGAGGTAGGTGCCGGAGGCGGTGAGGTGGACGGCGTAGGAGTACCAGTCGGCGTACGAGTCGCCGTAGCCGACCGAGCGGGAGTCCATGAAGACCTTGGGCTGCTTGTCGGAGACGACCATCGTGCCGTTCCAGGTCTCCATGCCGGGCGCGCCCGTGGTGACCGGGATGCGCTGGGTCGAGCCGTCCTTCTCGACGGTCATGGTGTGCTGCCGTACGTCGACCGTGGCGATCAGCGAGCGGCCGATGGTGAAGTGCCGGGTGAGGTCCGCCCCGACCTCGACGGTGACCTTCGTACCGGGCTTCCAGTAGGTGCGGGGACGGAAGTCGACGCGCTGGCCGTCGGCGAGGTTCCGGTCCTTGACCCAGCTCCAGGAGCCCTCCGTGCCGGTGTCCGTCTCGACCTTCAACCGCCGTTCCACCTCGGCGCGTTCGGCCTCCGGGACCGGGCGGTCGAAGGTGACGGATATCGGCATGCCGACGCCCACGGTCTGCCCGTCGGCGATGTTCACGCGCGCGCCCTCGAAGGCCTTGGGCGGCGGCGGGCCGGGCTTCACGTTCACGGCCTCGGCGCCGGTTCCGTCCCCGGTTCCGTCCCCGTCCCCGGCGTCCGCCCCCTGGTCCGCCTGGGAATGGGCCCTCGGGATCCCACTCGGCCCCTCGACCCGCACGCCCTCGCCGCTCCCCGCGCAGCCCGTGAGCGCGAACGCGACCGCGCACGCGGCCGTCGCGGCGATCACGTGGACGAGACGTCGGCGCCGCCGCGTTCCCGTGCCCCTGCTTCTCGCGGCCCTGCTCCTCGTGGTCATGGTCTCCCCCAGATGTGTTTCGCGATGATGTGATTCGCGATGTGTTTCGATGTGCGGGCGTACGTACGGGACCTGTACGCACGACGGGGGCGACCGGGTTGCATGGCGACGCAGGGAACTTCGGACAACGGCGGGGGCATGACCGAGGCAGAGTTCGACGCGTTCTACGCCACCGCGTTCCCCCGGCTGACCGGCCAGCTCTACGCCTTCACCGGGGACCACGGCGAGGCGCAGGACGTGGTGCAGGAAGCCTTCGTGCGGGCCTGGGACCGGCGGCGGGACTTCCTCGCGGAGGGGGCGCCCGAGGCGTGGATCAGGACCGTGGCGATGCGGCTCGCGGTGAGCCGGTGGCGCCGGGCGCGCCGCTGGCTGGAGCTGGTGCGCCGCACTCCGCCCCCGGAACACGCGCCGGGACCCGATCCCGAGCGCGCGGTGCTGGTCGAGGCGTTGCGCAGGATTCCGGAGGCCCAGCGGATGGCGGTGGTTCTGCACCATCTGTGCGACTTGAGTGTCGAGCAGGTAGCCTCCGAGACCGGTGCCCCCGTGGGCACGGTCAAGGCCCGGCTGTCCCGCGGCCGGGCGGCACTGGCGCGCGAACTGGCCCCCGCCGAGGGTGCGAAGGAGGACGGTCGTGTCCGATGAACTCACCGTCCGGCTGCGCGAGTTGGCCGAGACCGCCGAGGCTTCTCCGCCCGGGTCCGGCGCCGACGTCCGCGCCACCGCCGGACGCCGTCGGCGGCGGCGCCGGACGACCGCCGCCCTCGCGGGCGGCTGCGCGGCGGCGGGCCTGGCCGCCGTCCTCACGCTGAACGTCGCCTCCCACGGCACCGAGCGGGGCCCGTCCACGACCGCGACCTCCCTGCCCAGCGCTACGGCGGCGCCCGACGTCACCGTGGACCTCTCCCGCCGCGTCCTCACCGTCGACGGCCGCGAACTGCCACTTTCCAGTGGCACGGCCAGGACGCCGACCCCGACCGGCCTGATGACCGTCACCGCCAAGCACAGCGTCATGGTCGTCTCCGCCGCGACGGTCCGCTTCCCCGACGAGTACGAGATGAAGCTCCCGTGGGTCCTGGAACTGGCCCCGGTCGAGGCGAGCGCCGAACCCGGTGCGGACAGTGCGGACGGTGCGGACGGTGCGGACGTTGCGGACGGTGCGACTCCTACCGCCGACGGCAGCGGCAGTACGGGCGGTCCGCGCGGCACGACCGAGGCGACCGACGGGACCGAGGCGACCGACGGGACCGGCACGAGCGAGAAGGCGACCGGGGATCCGACGCGGAGCCCGGCCGGGAGCGGCATCTGGATCGCCGCCCTCACCTACAACGACAAGGCTCCCGGCAACCTCGACACCACCTCCGGCTGGATCGGCCTGCGCACCGACGACGCGCGGTGGCTGTACGACCGGCTGACGACGGGCGCGCTCGTGGAGATCCGGGGCACGGCACCGACCCCGGCCCCGGACTCGACCCTCCCCACACCCACGACGGCCGACGAGTCCTTCCTCCCCACCCCCCTGCCCTGAACCGAACCCCCGCGCCGCGGTGCTGTGAGGAGAGCCGTCCGGGAGAGCCGTCCGGGGGAGCCGCTCACCCGTACGCCCTCGTGCGCTGGTGGACGGGCCCGAGGGGTGTTGGCGTAGGAGCGGAAACGTCGTGCTCTCGGGAGGCTCCGCCATGCGTCGTCCGTACCGTGTTCTCGCCCGGGCCGTGGCCCTCGGGATGCTCGCGGGGGCGGCGGCCTGCGCCGTGGACGACCCGGGGCACCCGCGTGGTTTCCCCGAGGCCGCCTCCGTCGACGAGACCATGGCCCCCGCCTCGCCCTCCGCCTCGACGGTCCCCGCCCTCACCGACGCCCGGGCCAGAAGCGCCCTGCTGCGCCAGGACGACCTCGGCGACGCCTGGGCCGGCACCCAGGGCGCGGCGACCTGGCGCGACGGTCTCCTCAAGGGCCGCACCGACCGCCCCGAGTGCCAGGCACTCCTCGACGCGGTCTACGCCGAGGACATCCTCGGCGAACCCAAGGGCGGTACGGCCGTCACGGGCTTCGACGACTACGAGTACGGCGCCCAGCTGCGCTACCAGGTCGGCGCGTACGACAAGGCCGACGTCGACGCCCGCCTCGGCCGGCTCCGTCAACTCGTCGACAAGTGCGGTGAGTTCACCATCACCGGTGCCCAGGGGCAGGAGTACGGCGCCGAGGTCACCCCCGTCGAACTCCCCGGCGGCCTGGGCGACGCCCGGCAGGGGCTGCGGCTGGTCGTCAGCGGTGCCGTGGAGGGCGAGGACAGCGCCCTCACCCTCGACCTCGCCACCGTCCGCGTCGGCGACACCGCCGCCCTTCTCACCCACGGCGGCCTCTACGGCATCGACGACACCGCCACCCGCGACGCCGCCCAGGCCGGCGTCCAACGCCTCCAGGACCTCCTGAAGAAGGAACAGAAGGAGAGGAAGGAGCAGCGAGAGAAGAAGGCCAAGAAGGCGAAGGAGACGAAGGAGGCCGAGAAGGGGGAGAAGAAGACGCCGTCCGAGGGGAGTCCCGCCGAGGAGGGCGCCCCCGACGAGCCGTCCGCGGACGAGGAGTCCTCCGCCTAAGGGGACTCCTCCGAGGCCCGGCGGCTCGCTGTAGTCGGTGATGCTCCTGCTTTCCTTCCTCCAGCATCGGTGTGAGGAAGGAAAGCCCGAAGGTCAGGTCAGAACTTGCCGTAGAGGCCGGTCATGTCCACCTGGGGGCACAAGACCGAGCCGACGAGGCACTTGGTGCTGCCGTGCTTCTTCTTGTGGACATTGGTGACCTTACCGCCGTCGTAGATGTAGATGTAGTTGTTCGGGTACTGGCGGTGCGTGCCGGAGCGGATCTCATAGTTACCACTCTTGGACATATTGATGGTGAAGGCACCGGAGGCCGCGCCCTTCAACCCGCCCAGGCCCTTGCAGTACGGGTTGGTGGCGTGGACAACCATCCGGATGCCCACGGTGTTGCCGCTCGACGCCAGCTTCTTCGCGTACGTGTTCTTGGCGGTGGCGGTCTTCGAGCCCACGTACTTGTTCGTCTTCTTCACGTAGACGGTGGTGGGGTTGATGTGCTTGTTACTCACCACCTTCTTGGTCTTCCAGGTGATGGTGGCGTGGAGCGCGAAGCGGTACTTGTTCGACTTCCAGTTGAAGTCCTTGTGGTTGTCACCACCGAACTTGAAGCTCTTGCCGTAGTCACAGCCGGCGAAGGGAGCGTCGACGTACTTTTGCGGGATGAAGCCGACCCAGCTCAGCGTGGACGTCTTGGCCACGGCCGCGGTGGACGCCCGCTCGACCGCCGACTCGCGCAGCCCCGTGAGCGAGCCGGAGTGGGGGACGGCCACCCTCATGCCGTAGAGCCTGGAGTTCGGGTTGCCGCCTTTCGGCAGCAGAGGAATGACCTGGTAGGCGTAGTCGGCGCCCGCCTTTACGCTGGTGTCGCGGAAGGAGGTCACGCCCGCGCCCAGGGTGGCGATGCTCTTGCCGTCTCGGGTGACGACGTACCGGGCGTCCTTCGTGTAACCCTTCCAGGACAGCTCGACAAAACCCTTGCCGGCAGCCGTGGTGACGCCCTGGCGTGCCATGGAGCTGTCGACGACAGCGGCCTCCCCTGAGGCCGCCCGCATGACGCCGAAGTCTTCCGCCCTCAGGGTCTTGCCCTGGGTGCTGTTCGAGCTGAAGCCGGAGACGTCCTTCAGCCCGCCGTCGGACCTGGCGGACAGCGCGGACACAGAGAACGCCGCGGCGGCGGGCCGTGCGTCCTGAGCGGACTGGTCCGCGAGAGCCGACGCCTGGAAACCACCCGCGACCAGCGTGAGCGGAGCCACGGACAACGCCGTCACCTTCGCGAATCGAGAGATTTGCATGTTTGTCCCTTCGTCCCCGTCAATGCCAGGCGACCTGATGGGAGCGGATAGCTTCTTGTCAGGCGCCTGCCAAAGACCCTAGGGAGGAGGGGGGAGGGGTGTAAGTGACTCCTGGGGCAGCGCCCTCTTGGGCAGTGCCCGAAAGGGCAAGGCACTGGTGGGCGGGCCCGCACGGTGCGGCCGTAGGCCGAGGCCACCGGATTCGATGACAACTATTGCGGTGTCCCATCGCGCCACCGGGGCAATGCGTACGAGAAGCCCGCCGTCGACCCGCGGATGAAGCACCTCCGCGAACTCGCCGACGATTGCAGGGAGTTCAGATCACAAGCGGTCGCAGCGGCGAGTACGGGGCCCAAGTCACCATCGTTGATGGGGACATCGGTCCTCACCCCCTGAGGGCCTGGGGGAATGTTTCAGAAGCCGCCGGTGAAGACGAAGAAGAAGGAGAGCGGGTAGAGGAACCCGAAGGCGCCGGTGACCAGCCCGATGGTGCTCTTGGTCCGGCTGACCTTGCTGGTCAGGCCGAGGATGCCGAAGGTGATGGCGAGGGCGCCGGCCAGAATGCCGAAAATACCGAAGAAGAACGCGGTGATCAGCGCGATGACCCCGAGACCGAGAGACACCGGGCCGTAGAGCGTCGCCGGGCTGTCGGTGGTTCCAGCTGCCATGACTCGGGTCCCTTGTTGTGGGGCGTCGCCGTCCTGCGCCGTACATGAAGCGGCTCGTACGCTCTCATCCTGCCACTCTCGGTCGCCCCAGCCGCAGCCACCCCTACTCATGTGTCTTCCCCGAGGTCTCCTTCAGTATCGGAGTGAGAATGGCCTGCAACTCCTTCTCGGTCAACGGGGATTGGACGGCCCCCGCGATCCTGCCTTCCCGATCGACGAGCAGGGTGAAGGGGAGGAGTCGCGGGTTCACCATGCCGCGCGGCAGCTTCAACAACTGCCTGCCGTCCGGGTCGTGCAGGCTCGGGTAGGAGAGGGCGAACTCCCGCTGGAACGCCCGCGCGTTCTGTCGCTCGACGTCGGTGCTGATCCCTAGTACCTGCACGCCTTGGTCTTTGAACTTCCGATACGTGCGCTCCAGAGCGGGCGACTCGGCCCGGCACGGACCGCACCAGGTGGCCCAGGCGTTCACGACGACGACCTTGCCACGGTAGTCGGAAAGGTGGACCGGATCGTCGTCGACCGTACTGCCGGAGAATTCGGGAGCGTCCGCGCGCTCGGTCACCGGAACGCTCTTGAACGGCTGGGACCGTCCCGACTGTGCCGTGTCCGTATCGAGTACCAGCGGTTCGCTGGTCGAGCAGCCGGACAGCGCGACCGCGACCGCGATCGCGCACATGGCCGCCAGCCGGAGTGTCTTCGTCGTGGCCATCGGGTACTCCAACTCCCTCAGTGGGTGCTGTGCGTCGGGCTCGGGGGTGCCATCACATCGGAGGGGGAAAGACACTCGTTGCGTTGCTTGAGGGATTTCACGACAGGGGAGAGGCCGACGAGGACGGAGTCGGGGGCCGCCTCGCCGACGGTGAGCTGCACCTCGACGGACGGTTCACGACCGTAGGTGACCAGCACTTCCCGTCCGTCGTCGTCCGTGCTCGTACGCCATGCCCAGTCCACCCCGTTGACCTCGGCACACGCGTCGGCGGTGGCCTTGAGCCGGGGGAAGCCACAGCGCGCGACGACGGCTCCGTCACCCCAGACCGCCGCGCCCTTCGTCGTGGTGTCCGACCGCTCCAGCCCGGCCAGTCGGTTGGGGTACCGCTCGCCGACCCGGGTGCAGGCGGGATCGTCGGCCAGTGGGGCGGCGGCGAAGCTGAAGGTGGGTTCTCTCAGCATGTGCACGGTGATCACGGCGGTGGTGGTGAGGGCGAGGGCGCCGATGGTCAGACCGGCGATTCGGGTGCGGCGGGACATGGCGGGATCGTACGGGGTGGGTGTGAGTGTCCCTTGAGGCAGTGCCCAAACAGTCAATACCGCCGCCACCGGCCAGGACTCTACGGTCCTGGTCACCGAGTACGTGATCTCGAGAAAGCGGTGGCTTCATGAAGAACGCGGTGAAGGGGCTTGTGCTCGCCGGTGCGGCGGGCGCTCTGCTGGCGGGCGGCGCGCTGCCGGCGTCGGCGGCGGGCGCCGGGGCGCAGGACAAGGTTCCGAAGGGCTACGGCAATGTGCGCCTGGAGAAGGTGTTCGGCACGTACGGCATGTGCCTGTCGATGGACAACTCCAAGGCCAACAAGGCGGACCTGAAGCTGCGCAAGTGCGCGAAGAAGGCGACCACGCAGCGGTGGGACCTGGTGTGGATCAATGACAACAAGCCCAACCAGTCGCGCATATTCGTGATCAAGAACAAGCACTCGAAGAAGTGCCTGTATGTGCGGTCCGCCAAGACGAAGACTCAAGTGGAGCAGACGAGCTGCAACACCAAGTCCAAGGCGCAGCAGTGGGACTTCGCCGGCAGCAGGATCAAGAACGTGTCCGCGAAGAAGGTGCTTACGGCCGCCAGCAGCAGCTCCGGGCAGAAGATCACGATCACCCCGGCCGACGGGTCGAACAAGGGGCGAGTGAAGCAGGAGTGGGGCCTTTCCTGACCTGTCTCCGCCTCCGCCCCGGCGTGAACATGGTGTCATCGGGTGTCGCCACAAGGCTGCTCAGTCATCGAATCGGGTCGGTGCGCCCGGTGGCACCGACGCCGGCCGGGTGATCGACACCGGACGCGACGACGCCGTCAGAACCGGGCTCTACGACGAAGGTGATGGGCGACAGTGCCCCGTCGGCCCTTCATCGGTGTTCCGTCGGTCTCGGCCCACGGCTCGGGTTTGTACAGTGAGCGGCGTAACTCCCGAGCTGGAAGCGACAGTTGCTGACTGACGTGGCGAGTGACATCGGAGCCAGGGAGTCTGTTGCGAGTGGGGCGGCGGGCGCCGCGTCGACGGCGCCCCGCACATCACGGGTCCGGCCGGTGGCGCGGGAGGGCGGGTATCGGCGGAGAAGGGGCCCGTGGAACGAAGGGCCCGCCGGATGGCGGGCCCTTCTTCACATTTCTCGCCTCTTGCTCGTCATCTCGTGGTCATACGCGCATCTACCCCCGTAAGTCGCTCGCGCCGCACATGGGTTGCGTGTGCTCAGCTGGTCATTGAGCGGTGGTGATTTTCAAGAGTGAACGACCGGTCGACGGTCAGACGGCGGACGCCCCGACGAGACGGGACGTCGGCGCGGCCGAGTCGCACGTGCACCGTGGATCGGCGCACAGCAGCTCGTGGGCGAGGACGGAGAGCACCGCGGCCTGCAGCCGTGTCTGCTGCTCCAGTTTCTCCACTATTCGCGCGACATGTGCCTTCACGGTCCGCTCGGCGATACCGAGCTCCCTGGCCAACTGCCGGTTGCCCAGGCCCGTTCCCAGCAGAAGCAGGACTTCCTTCTCCCGTTCCGTCAGCGTCTTGAGCCTGCTGATGTCCCGAACCGGTTCGGCCCCCGTGCGCCGGTAGGCGCAAGCCGTGTCTCCTACGTCAGACCTCTTGGTCATTGGTCGGCCCTTCCCGATGCCGCTTTCCCGACAGAGCCCCGTGCCCCGGGTGCGGCGGCGATCTCCCCCCCAACTTAGCGTCCGCTACCGACAAGAAGCACCCCCGAAATGACACGGCCACGTCACAGTGGGACATCCCCGGAGGGCACTGCCCCAAGAGACAATTACCGCCGGGCCGACCGCTCCCTAGGCTCGTTGCCGCGCACCGACGGACACTCAGACCGCAGGGAGAACACTGTGCACAGCGTCACCACGCGTCGCCTCACCACCGTCGTCGTCGCGGGAGCGGCGTCCCTGGCGGTACTGGCCCCGGCGGCGTCGGCGAGCGAGGCAGGCCCGCACCAGGGCACGCAGACCGCCGCCTCCCAGACCGCCGCCGCGAAGCTGCCGGCGAAGCTGACGGTCAAGAGCTACACCGCCTACCTCAAGGCGCAGAGGACACCCGAGGCCAAGCGGACCTTGAAGAGCTTCTCCGCGCTGCCGGCCGCCAAGAAGACCGCGTTCGTCGGGCACCTGCAGAACGGCAAGATCTACGCGTCCCTGTTCCGGCAGCTCAAGGGCAACGTCAACCATCCGGTGAAGACCGTGACCCCGTACAACAAGGACGTGAAGTTCGTCCACGAGGTCTCGTCCTCGAAGCACACCAAGGGCGCCGTCGCGGTCTCCTACACCGCCACCGAGACCATCTACGGCATCCCGGTCACCAGCGAGAAGCTGACCCTGCACTACAAGATCGTCAAGGGCAAGGTCCAGCGCAACGCCCGCGCCGTCGCCAAGGTGACCAACGTCAACGCCGCCCTCGCCATCAAGGGCGGCGGCGTCAAGGTCGCCGTCAAGGGCATCGCCCGCGCCGACGTCACCTGGAAGGCCACCCCGAAGGTCCAGGCCGTCGGCAAGCCGGTCCTCAAGGACCAGGCGGTCACCGGCCACCTCAACACCTGGACCGCCTCCCTCATCCACGGCTGATCCGAGGTCCCTGCGCCCCCGGCCCCGGGATCAGGCTCCCCTCTCTCTCCCCTGGGCAGCCCCTTCCGACCGGGGAAGGCGCGGCACCCCCGGCCCCTGGTCAGGGCCGGCCCCATCCGGGGTGCCGCGCCGCCGGGCTCAGCCCTGTTCCGGTGCGGACGAGGACGCCGATGACGGCCGCAGGGACCGCCCGGTCCCCGGCTTGACACCCCACACGTACACCGAGTCCCCCTTGTGCATGATCCGCCACAGCCGCTCGGCGTCCGCGTACCGCAGGTTCACGCAGCCGTGGGAGCCGCCTTGGAAGAGGTCGTCGAGGACGCCGTGGAAGGCCTGGCCGTCGCTGAAGAACTGGGCGAACGGCATGGGGGCGTGGTCGTACAGGTCGGAGTGGTGGTCGCGGTTCTTCCAGTAGACCGTGTGCCAGCCGGAGCGGGTCTCCTGACCGTCCTTGCCGGTGCGCGCGGGCACCGGCGCGTAGATCACCCGCTTCCCCCGCTGCACCCACACCAGCTGCTGGTCGAGGTCCACGCACGTCACCTGGTACGACCGCACCGGGCACTTCCCGGCGGCGTTCGGGTCGGCGCGGGCCCGCACCACCAGCATCGTGCGGTGCGTGGCCACGTTCGCGTAGCCGTTCGCCGGCTTCACACCCGTGCGCTGCTGGAAGGCGCGGATCGCCACGCAGTCGGCGGTGGACTGCCGGCCGTCCGCCGGAAGCTTGAGATGGCGTTCCAGGTCCCACTGGTAGGGGCCGGTGCGCGCGGTGCACGCCGCCGCCGGGGCCGACGCGGCGGCCGGGACCGCCGTCCAGCCCAACAGGGCGGACGACACCACCGCGACCATCCGTATCCGGCTCTTCCGTGTCCTTCGTTCCGTCAACGCGGCCTCCGGTACTCACTCACGCACTCGCCGTACTCCCTCCCAGAGATACGGCATCCCGCGCACCCCGGAGACGTCCTGCTGGGCCGAACGGGAAGGCACCCCGCGTCTCTTCACGCGGACGGGCCACCCACCGCTGTCGACCGGTGGACGGCCCGTCCCACGTCACCCTCCCGGGTCCCAGGACCTGGGGCGGGGGACTCAGGGGATCAGCACTTCCTTCCCTTGCACCGCTCTCCCCGCAGGTTGAACAGCTTCACGAACAGCCCGTTGCCGTTCGAGGCGTTCCTCGGGGTGAGGACGTACGGGCCGGTGACCGGCCGCCGCGGCTTGCGGTAGCCCTCGGGGACGTCCGTCTCCACCAGGTAGTACGTACCGGGCAGGAGCGAGCCGAAGGAGCAGCGGCCGGTGCGGGAGCTGGCGCAGTCGTTGACGAACCGGTCCCTCTTCGGCCCGCCTCGCTGGAGGCCGCGGACGCCGTTGGTGTCCTGCCACAGCTCGAACACCGCGCCGGGCAGCGGCCTGTTGTTCTTCCTGTCGAGCTTCACGAGCGTCAGCCGCACCGACGGGGTGAGGCCGGCGTCGACCGTGTGGTTCACGTGGCCGGGGTCGCCGACACGGACCGTGGTGCGGCCCTGCGCGTCGACGTCGGAGTCGATCGCACGGTTCAAACCGGCGTTTCTGACCGTCCACTTGAGGGCGGAGCGGCTCGGACGGCCCGGCAGGGCGGACGTGTCGGCGCGGCTGTAGTCGAAGGAGACCCGGTAGGTGGTGTTCGGCCGCAGTCCCCGGTCGCCGCCGATGTAGTACTCGCCGTTCGCGTCGGTGTACGCCCTGAGGTCGGGGCCGGGAGACATCGGGTCGAGCGTCACCTTCACGCCCTTGACCGGCGGCTCGGACGGGTCCTGGACGCCGTCGCCGTCGACGTCGTACCAGACGCGGTTGCCGACCTGGATGGGCGCCCGGTCGCAGATCAGCTCCAGGTCGGCGAGGCCGTTGCCCTTGCCGAAGAGCAGGGCGCGTTGCCTGGCGTCGCCGCTCCAGGTGCGCTGGATCGTGAGGTTGCCCTCGGCCGTGCCCTTGTTGGTGTTCCAGCGGCGTACGCCCTGCTCCCAGGGGTGGTGGTCGAACGGGTCGTAGACCGTGCTCCACAGCCTGTTCCGGAACGGCTGGAGGGCCGTGCCGCCCTGGGTGACCTGGTCCTCGTGGGCGTCCGCGAGCCTCGTCGAGTCGGCGTAGAACTCGCCGTGACCCGGGCCCTCGTCGTTGTTGGGCTGTGCGCCGTGGAGCGCGTCGCACCGGGCGTTGTTCTCCGGCGTGTACGTCGTACCGGACTTGCACACCCGCAGCACGTCACCGGCGGCGACAGCTCTGACCAGGGCGTTCGTACGGGCGTTGAAGGGGTAGGTCGCCGTGCCCTGCATGTCGCCGAAGCGGTCGCGGAAGCCCAGGACCAGGTCGCCGTTGTCGGCGATCTCGATGTTGGACAGGATCGGCTGCGGCGCGGAGACGAAGGAGAGGTGCCCGGGCGTGGGGACCCGCTGGTTCCACGCCTCCCACATGGCACTCAGCGGCCGGCCGACGGAGGCGGGCTTGGTGCAGCGGGCGGTGGTCGCGGGCAGTCCGGTGAACCGGTACGCGCAGCCGCGCGGGTAGTTCATCGCCGTGCGGAACAGATGGCGGAACGACCCCTGGGAGAACTCGTAGACGTGCGCGGTGACCTGGGACGGGTCGCCCCACGGGGCGTTCCTGGTGACCGTGTTCTCCGCGCCGCACACCCCGCCGACGAGCACGCGCCCGCCGCGCACCCCGATGCCGTACGGGTGCCAGTGGCCGGCGCAGTGCTCCGGCTCGGGAATGACGTGCGACCGGTAGGTGCCCGGGTAGACCCCGTCGCCGGTGCCGCGGATCGGCACGGTGTACAGCCGGGAGTCGTTGAGGCTGACCGCGTAGAGGGTCCTGCCGTTGCCGGATACGTCGACGTCACCGATGCCTTCCCGGCCGACCCTGCCGTAGACCGGGTTGTCACGAAGCCAGTCGTCGCTTTCGTCGTGCTCGGTCAGCAGGCCCGGGAGGGTGACGAAGGTGCTCACCCCGGAGGCACTGTTGCGGCGGTAGATCGTGTTGGTCGCGCCCGCCGGGCCGTACGCCGCGTGCCGTTTGACCAGCGTGCCCATGTACGTGTTGCCGACCCGGTCGTTGCCGATGCCGAACACCGAGCCCTGCTGCTGGTTGTTGGTCAGCCGGCGGACCGTGCCGCCGGGGTGGGTGTCGGAGAGGTTCCCCGCGAACCGCACCAGACCCTTGTGGGTGTCGGGTGCGTCACCCTTCGTCAGGTTGCAGGTCACCAGGTCAGGGTTCTCCTGGCAGTAGACCCCGGGCTCCCAGAAGCCGGTCGTGTACGTCGTGCTGCGGTTGCCGGAGACGTTCACGAAGCCGACGTTGCTGCGCATGACCTTCGGTCCGTCGCCGAGGCCCGCGATCGCCGGCTGGAAGGTGCGGGGGTCGGGGTTGTAGACCTGGACGCGGTACCTGCCGCCGCGCAGTGGGGAGGCCGACGGCTGGAACCAGGCGACGCCGTAGGAGTTGGTGGTCTGGGTCACCACGGTTCCTCGGTCGTCGGTCAGCGTGACCCGCACACCGAGCCAGCCCTTCTCCAGGCCTTGGTCGTACGTCCCGTCGGCATCCACCTCGTTGACGACGCGCACGGTCACGGCGCCGTCGCCGGGCGCCCTGCCGTCCGCGATGCTCCTCGCGCCGGGGGCGGCGGAGACCGCCTCGCCGGTCAGTCCCACCACCAACGCCGCCGAGACGGCCAGGGTCAGACCCACGCCGCCCGGTGTTCTTCGCTTCACGCCACGTCCCTCTTCTCCTGATGTCCTGCCGAGGCGACGGAGCCCGGTGCCCGAAGCCGACCCCTGCATTCATATGAAGTGGCAAGCGCCACTAATCAGGCCGAACGGGGCATGGGCGGGCGCAAGAGAGGGGCGATACGCCGTAATTGTGGAGATTCGGGGGAGGCGGGAGGAGGGCGTGGCCCGGCGAGTTCATCCGGTCGGGTCAGCGGTGGCGTCCCCGCATGGCCTACCGCGTGGACTGACGGTACGTCAGGCGGGCGGATTCGCCAGGGACTGTTCCGCCCAGATCACCTTGCCGTCGGGCAGGAAGCGGGTGCCCCAGCGCTGGGTGAACTGGGAGATGAGGAACAGGCCGCGGCCGCCCTCGTCGGTGGTGCGCGGATGACGCAGATGGGGCGCGGTGGCGCCGCCGTCGAACACCTCGCAGATCAGGGTGCGTTCGAGGACGAGTCGGAGCCGGATGGGCCCGGCGGCGTGCCGGATCGCGTTGGTGACCAGCTCGCTGACGACCAGTTCGGTGGTGAACGCCAGCTCGTCCAGCCCCCACACGCCGAGCTGCCGGGCGGTGGTCTTGCGGGCCTCGGCGACCAGTGCCGGGTCGGCGGGCAGTTCCCAGGAGGCGACCCGGTGGGCGGGCAGGCGCCGGGTGCGGGCCAGGAGGAGGGCGACGTCGTCGTTGGGGCGGGCCGGGGCGAGGGAGTCGAGGACGTGCTGGGCGTGCCGTTCCAGGGAGGGTTCGGGCCGGGCCAGCGCACGGCACAGCGCCTCCCGGGGGGCGTCGGCGAGCAGCCCGTCGGTGTGCAGGGCGATGACGGTGCCCTCGGGGAGGTCCATCTCCAGCGCCTCGAAGGGCCGCTGGTCGACGCCGAGCGCCGGCCCTTCGGGGAGCTCGGGGAAGGTGACCGTACCGTCGGGGGCGACCAGGGCCGGGGCGAACGGCCCGGCGGCGGCCATCGCGCACGTCCCGGACACCGGGTCGTGGACGACGTACAGACAGCGTGCCCCGACCGTCTGGACGCTGCCCCCGCCCGGCTCGGCACCCTCCTGCCGCGCCGACTTGGCGACCATGTCGTCGAGGTGGGCGAGCACCTCGTCCGGCGGCAGGTCGAGGTCGGCCAGGGTGCGTACGGCCGTACGGAGGCTGCCCATGGCGGCGGCGCCGTCGATGCCGTGGCCCGCCACCTCGCCGATGACGAGGGCGACACGGGCACCCGAGAGCGGGATGACGTCGTACCAGTCACCGCCGAGCCCGGTCAGCTCGTCGGCGGGCCGGTAGCGGGCGGCGACCTCGGCCGCGTCCTGCTCGGGCAGGCGGCGCGGCAGCAGGCTGCGCTGGAGGGCGAGGGCGGCGTCGCGCTCGCGCGTGTACCGGCGGGCGTTGTCGACGCAGACGGCGGCCCGGCCGACCAGCTCCTCGGCGAGGCCCAGGTCGACCGCGTCGAAGGGGTCCAGCCGGTCGCGCCGGAAGAACGTCGTGATGCCGAGCGTGATGCCCCGCGCCCGCACCGGCACGATCATCACGCTGTGCAGCCCGAGCGCCTCCACCGGCACCGCCCGGCCGCCCGGGAGCGCCTCGGCCCACTCCGTCGACAGCGGGTCCAGCCTCGGCTCCGACCACGACCGGCCGTCGACCAGCGCCCGCACGGGCGGCGAACCGGCCGCGTACGAGGCGACCGCGCCGACCTCCAGGACGGCCTCCGGCACCCCGGCGTGCACGGACTGCTGGGCGGTCCGCCGCAGCGGGACGAAACCGTCGCCGAGGGGGCCCGGCTCGGCGCCGCGCAGCACCGAGTCCAGCAGGTCCACGGTCACGAAGTCGGCGAGCGTCGGTACGACCACGTCCGCCAGCTCCTGCGCGGTCCGCCGTACGTCGAGGGTCCGGCCGATGTGCTCACCGGCCCGGTCCAGCAGGGCCAGCCGGGTGCGGGCGCGGTGTCGCTCCGACACGTCGACCACCGTGTAGTACACGCCGATGGGCCGGCCGTGATCGTCCTCCAGGCGCGTGAACGACATCGCGTGCGCGGTCTCGCGGTACGGAGACGACCGGACCCGGCCCACGTGCTCGTAGTCGAGCACCGGCACACCCGTCCGAAGCACCTGCCGCATCTGCGCCTCGATGCGCTCCGCGTCCAGCCCCGGCTGCACCTCCGCCAGCCTCAGCCCCACCCTCTCGTGCGCCTGCCCGCCCCCGAACCGCTCCAGCGCCGCGTTCGACCACACGAACCGCAACTCCGTGTCCACGATCGCGATGCCCACGGGCGACCACGTCGTCATCCGCTCCAGCACGGTCCTGCTCATGTCCCAGCCGGGAGCCCGGGTGGCGTCCGAGACGAGGGCCACCCAGTGGGCGGGGTTGAGGGAGTCGGGGGTGCCGAGCGAGGGGGCGGGCGGGGAGGGGAGCGGGGACGAGGACGGGGGTGGAGGTGAGGAGGGGGGCAGGGACGGGGACGGGGAGAAGGGCAGGCGCGCGGACGGGGACGCGGGTGGGGGCGGAAAGCCGGGGGCGGGCGCGGTCTGCCGGGCCGATGGGCTGCCGGGGCCCTGGGTGGCCGGCCAGGTGGTGCGCGCCCGGGGTGACGTGCTCCGTGGTGGGGCGGGCTTGGGCGCGGGTGGGCTCTGCCGGGGCGGGCTTCCGGTGTTCCCGGCGGCCGGCCAGGCGCCCGCCTCCCGGGCGGGGGGCCGCCCGACCTCGGGCGAGGTCGGAGCAGGGGGTGCGAAGGGGGTCGGGGGCGCGGGCGGCGTGACGGACAGGGGCGCGTCGGGATAGCCGGGGCGCGGCGCGGGCCAGACGCCGGGTGCCGACGGCGAGGTCTTCACGTCGGCGGAGCCGGTGACACCGGCGGACCCGGCGGACCCGGTGACACCGGCCGACAGGGTCGAAAGGGTGGAACCGGCCGCGGGAGTCGCGTCGGCGGAGGGAATCGCGTCGGCCGCGGGAGTCGGCGTGGCCGCTTCCCGTGTCGGTACGACGCGGACCATCACCTTGACGTGGTGGCCGTCGCGGTGGCGGGCGGTGAGGATGCCGGACCAGCCGCCGAGGGCGCGACGGGTTTCGGCCAGGGGGCCGATGCGCTCGCCGTCCTCGTCGACCAGGAGCGTCAGGACGCTGCGGCCCAGGATCTCGGCCGCCGGATACCCGAAGAGCCGCTCGGCGTCCCGCGTCCAGCTCGTCACGAACCCGTCCGCGTCGATCAGCAACGGCGCGGCGTCGGCCACGTCGAAGCGCTGACGGGAAACGGCACTGTCCCTGTCGGTCCCCACGGCGACCCTCTCTGTCGCTGAGACGCCCTCAGGCCCCATTATTCACCTTGTGTGATCGCAGAGAGGCCACCTGGTGACGGCGCACATCACACGGCCGCACGCCGTGGCGCACGGACCGGCACTCACCGATCACCCACCAGGCACACGACTGCCCTGCGCGAGCCCATCGAGACCGGGCGCGATCGGGCGTGATCGGGACGAACTGCCCGCGCGAACAGCCCGAAGCCGCCCACATGGACGCGTGCACCCCCGGCCGTCAGTGCAGGCGTACGCCGGTAATGCGCCCCCGTACGCCCCCCGAGCTCCGGCGTGTCGAACCGACCGCCCCCTCCGCGGGAGGGGTGCGGAGGGGGCGGTGGCTGGCCGATTCAGGCCTGTCGGAGGGGCCGGAGAGGCGGGAGGTTCCGGAGAGACCGGGAGGTCGGCGGGGGCCGGGTCCGGCGGTGGGGCCGCGTGCTCGGGCGCGAGACCGGGCCCGCACCCGGGCGTCAGCAGTCCCGGAACTCCGGCGACTGGTTGAGGATCTGCGACCGCAGCGAGGTGAAACGGGCGTACGTCTCACCGCCGCGCGCCTCGGTCGGGAAGACCGCCACCCGGTGGCAGTTCTGGAAGGCGAGCGCCACCCCGAAGTGCCGCTCCAGACTCCCCCGGATCGCGTCGCTGGACAACGCCCGCAGCAGCTGCCCGCGCTCCCGCTCCGACGGTGGCGGGGTCTGGTTGTCGGCGAACTCGGCGGTGCCCGCGCGCAGTTCGGCGACGAGGGAGGCGATCAGGTCGTACGCGTACGGCAGCGACGTACGCACCGTTTCCACGAACTCCACCTCCCGCACCTCGCCGTTCTCGGCATCGGCGAGCAGCTGCGGGGAGACGTCGAGCGACATG
The DNA here is from genome assembly GCF_045160825.1 of Streptomyces sp. NBC_00104. Lineage (NCBI taxonomy): Bacteria > Bacillati > Actinomycetota > Actinomycetes > Kitasatosporales > Streptomycetaceae > Streptomyces > Streptomyces sp. NBC_00104. Next base: position 5,868,450 of record NZ_CP108215.1, read on the forward strand.
GGTGTTCCTGTTCTGATCAGAAGGAGACTACGGAGGGGGCGGTGGATCCGGTGCCGTTGGACCGGGTTCCGGACCGGGTGCCGGGCTCGGCGGCGGCCAGGGCCTCCGGTCCGTGGCGGAAATCGGGGTCCACCTGGGCGGCCAGGTCGTGCCCGGTGGCGTCGTTGGCCCAGGCGGCGGCGTTGCGGAGGTGGAACTCGACGGCGTGGCGCTGGAAGGTGGCCCAGTCCTTCGTACGGGCGTCGACGGCGTCCTTGAGCCGCGTCAGCGCGTGCAGGTTGTGCGCCTCCAACTCGCCCTGTTCGCGGCCCTGTTCCTGGGCGCGGACGTACGACGACTGCACGCAGTACGCCAACAGGTCGTCGCCCACGTGCTCCTTGAGGAAGAGCAGGTCGTCCTCGCCGGTGACCTTGTTGCCGACGACGGCGATCGGGATGCCGAACTCGGCGGCGTGCTCCCGGTACTGCCGGTACACGGACACGCTCTTCCGCGTCGGCTCCGCGACCAGGAAGGTCATGTCGAACCGGGTGAAGAGCCCCGACGCGAAGGCGTCCGCACCGGCGGTCATGTCGACGACGACGTACTCACCGGGCCCGTCGACGAGATGGTTGAGATACAGCTCCACCGCGCCGAGCTTGGAGTGGTAGCAGGCCACGCCGAGGTCGCTCTCGTCGAAGGCGCCGGTGACCATGAGCGGCACGCCGCCGACGCGCTGGACGTGCCGGGTGTGGACGTCGTCGTCGCCGAGGAGCCGCAGCAGCCGTGAACCCCGGCCCGGCGGGGTCGTCTTGACCATGGCCTCGCGGGAGACGATCCGCGGGTTGGTGCCGCGCAGCCGGTCCTTGATCTCGCCGGTGCGCGAACTCAGCGGCGGCGCGCCGAAGGTGTCGTCCTCGTCGAGGCCGAGCGCGTGCGCGAGGTGTTGGTTGATGTCACCGTCGATCGCCACGAGCGGCGCGCCCGACCGGGCGAGGTGCCGGGCGAAGAGCGCGGAGAGCGTCGTCTTGCCGCTGCCGCCCTTGCCTACGAAGGCCACGCGCATGGACCGTCACCCCGCTCGCTCTCGGCGGCACCCTTGACGCCGATAATGAAAATGGATGTCATGAACGTAGGTTCGGGAGCGGGGGGCGGGTTGTCAAATCCGCCCCATATCAACTCCCCTGGGTAAAGCGGGCAGTTGGTGAACTCATTGCCGTTCGGTGACCCGGCGTTGGGGTGTTCTTGGAGGTCCCCGCCGGGCTTCTCGAGGTCACCGGAGGGGTTGATTCCTTTTGTGGCCCATATGTGCCCTCCATGTGCCTCGCGTGTGGCGCAGGTGTGCCCCAGGGGCCGCGCAAGGTGGCCGCCGGGCGGACGTTTCCCGAGGTTGACAGCCCCTACCCGTTGGTAAACGATGTGCAGACCCTGTGGCTCAAGTGACCTATGAGCCCGGTGTTTTCTTCGACCACTCACACCCTGGCGCGGCCCCGGCGTGGCCTCGTGCTGCCGTCATGCCGCCGCGCCCCGGGTCTCGTACGTTCCGAGTTCGAGAATGGGATCTGCATGTCCATAGCGAGACGTGTCATCGTGAGCCGCCTGGTGGGGACGGGCATCGCCGCTCTTGCGCTGAGCGCGGCGGTCTCCGGTCCGGCGTTCGCCACCGGCACGCCCGGCGGTGACGGCTGGGGCAAGAAGAGCTACGCCCCCGGCCAGGGCGCGGGCACGCCCACCGAGACCGACCGCTGCGAGTTCTCGCTGGACGGCGTGAAGTTCGCCGACTGGGTGAAGCTCGACGACCAGAACCTCAAGCCCACCGAGGACGGCAAGGTCCACATCAAGGTCCGCGCCGCCGCCGACGCCACGACCTGCACGGTCTCCCTCGCGTCCTACCTCGCCCACGGCCCGACCTTCGGTACCTCCGGCGAGCAGGTCTTCGTCGACTTCGACACGGTCACGGTCAAGCCGGGCGCGACGGACTCCCTGGACATCGCGGTCCCCGACGCGGGCTGCTACGCCCAGATCGACCTCTACCGGGGGAAGGTGAAGTTCGACGGCAAGCTCGACGCGAAGGACGGCTTCGAGCACGGCGACGTCCCCAAGGGCCCCGACCGCCCCGTCATCAAGGACAAGCTGATCGCGGCCTGGAACGGCGGCACGAAGGACTGCACGACGGAGCAGCCGCCTGCCGAGGAGAACCCTCCGGCGGAGGAGCAGCCCCCGGCCGAGGAGCAGCCGCCCACGGAGGAGCAGCCGCCCGCAGAGGAGCAGCCCCCGGCGGACGAGAACCCGCCGGCCGACGAGAAGCCCCCGGCCGACACCCCGGAGACGGACTCCCCGGAGCCCACCCCCTCCGACTCCACCCCGGCCGCCCCCACCCCCAACGGCGGCGAGCCCGGCGACCTCGCCGAGACGGGCGGCGGCAACGCCATCCCGATCGCGATCGGCGCGGCGGGCCTGGTCGCCGCGGGCGGCGCCATCTTCGTCGTGACACGACGCAAGGGCACGAACCGCACGGCTTCGTGACGCGACGCCGCAGAACGAGCGCGAACCGCACCTGAACCCTCGCGGCGCCCGGCCTCTTCCGAGGTCCGGGCGCCGTGTCGATGTCGGTGTGCCCCGCCGGTTCAGCGAACGTCGACGAAGTCTGCGACCCCGGCTAATGTGCCGCCCCGCGAAAGCGGCCCAGGAGAGCCTGAGCCCGCTCGGCGTCCGCGTCGAAGAACTGCGTGGCCGACGCGGGCGACACGGCCGTCCCCCGCATCCGCACCTCATGGCAGGTGAAGCAGAACGCCGCCTCGAACAACGCCAGGTCGAGCGCGTCGTCGTACGCCCGGATACCCCATCCCGGCGAGAAGCCGCAGCGCTGCTGTGCGCTGCCGGGCAGGGTCTCGATCAGGGCCAGTACGTCGGCGGCCTCGTCCCCGGCCCAGTGAGTGACCACCGCACCGGGGTAGGGGTCGTCCCGCCTCCTCGGCAGGCCGGAGATCCTGACGACTTCGATCAGGGCGGTGGCCGCGACGGCTGGTGCGGGAAGCTGCATGAACGCAGTGTGCCTGTCGGCATCGGTCAAGGGGGCTGGCCCCAGCTTCGATCCGGGGGCCGGGCGTACTGATCTCGGAGCGGAGTCCTGGCAAGGTCGTCGGCGACCGACGTTCCACCCCGCGCCTCACGTCCGGGCCGGGGCCGTGACCAGGGGGAATCCATGCAGCGCAAGCGCCTCGCCGCCTCAGTACTGCTCGCCGTGACACTCACCGGGGTACTCGCCCCGGTGGCCGCCGCCGGCCAACCGGACCCGGTGCAGCGGCAGCTGGACCTGCTCGTCGACCGGGACGGGGTCCCGGGAGTCCTGGCGTACGACGGCAGGACGACCCGTACGGCCGGCCTGGCGGACCTGGAGTCGGGCCTGCCGATGGCCGGGGTCGACGAACGGGCCCGGTTCCGGTTGGCCAGCGACACCAAGGCGTTCACCGCGACGGCCGTGATGCGCCTGGTGACGCAAGGGCGGATACGTCTCGACGCCCGAGCGGGTACATACGTGCCACAGCTCGCCGAACGCGCGATCACGGTGCGGCAGTTGCTCAAACAGACCAGTGGCCTCCCGGAGTACACCGGCCTGGTCGACTGGACCCGCCCCGGCACGGCCGAGGACTACCTGGCCCTCGCGCTCGCCGAGAAGCCCGTCTTCGAGCCCGGCACCGACTGGGGCTACTCCAACTCCAACTACCTGGTCCTCGGCATGGTGATCGACAAGGTCACGGGCGTCGACTTCCGCACGTACGTCGAGCGCACGATCCTGCGCCCCCTGCACCTCGACGACACCTACTGGCCCGCGCCCGGCGAACTGACCCTGCGCGGCCCGCACGCCCGCAACTACGGGATCCACCCGGCGGACCCGCACGCCGGCCGCGTGGACGTGACCGAACTCCCCGGCCACGAGTTCGGCGCGTCCGGCGGCCTGGTCTCCACGCCCAAGGACCTCAACACGTTCTGGGACGCCCTGTTCACCGGCCGCCTCCTGCCCGCCCGCACGGTCCGCCTGATGACCCACGACTCCACCGACGTCAGCGGCCGCGACGTCTACCCACCCGGCAGCCGCTACGGCTACGGCGTCGCCTCCACCCCCCTCACCTGCGGCGGCGCCTACTGGGGCCACGGCGGGGACCTCCCCGGCAACTCGGTGGCCGGCGGCCGGTCCACCACCGGCCGCGCCACGGTGACCGTCTACACCACCACCTGGTCGGCCGCCGGCGACAGCCTGCGCCACCTGCGGGGCGCTGTGGACGCGGCCCTGTGCGCCGAGGACCGCTAGAGACTCGGCTACGCCTCCTCGAGCGGCCCCCCCGCGTCGTCAGTCGCGCCGCCGCCTCAGCCGCTGCCCGCGGCTCTCGGCAACCCGAAGCGCGTCCCCGAGCGCCTCGCCCAACCGCTCGGCGAGGAAACGGAGTTCACCACGGGGAGCGTCCGCCACCATCTCGCGCGCGTGAGCGAGCAGTTCCCTCCCCATCCCGAGCTGAACGGCCTCCGTGGCCTCGGCCAGCCGCGACACCGGCCCACCCTCCCCGTCGGTGACCAGATAACAGGCCTTCCCCTCGTCCCCGGCCCACGGCAACAACCGCACCTCGCCCCCCGATTCCGTGCCCATCAGGCGACCTCCACCCCATGGATCCAGCACGCACCGGGCATATCCAACCCCATCGCTGCCATGGCCAACTCCCGCCGCCGCAACCGTTGCTCATGGACGGCGAGGTAGGGGCGTACGGCGACGGTGGAGGCGCCGTCGAAGACCTCGTCGAGCCCGTATGGGGATCGATGCGCCGGGAGGGGGGTCGGGGGAGTCTCTGTCCGGTCGGCGGGGGTGGGCGCGACGACGAGGCGGACACCGGCCCGCCGTCTGCCGGTACCGGAGATGAACAGGAGCCGCAGTCGCAGGGCGACACGACGGATAAGGTCGAGCATTGTCGACGCTCCTCAGTCAGCGTTGGCCATGCCCCGGGAGGTCTAGCCACCTCGCCGGGGTTTTCTGCGTTCAGGCTATGCCTGTCTATAGCTATTAGCTAGTGTAAGTCTCTATGTTCGAATGTCATTCGATGCCTACAGTCAACCCGTGATCGAGTTTGACCCCACCCGGCCCAAGTGGGTGCAGATCGCCGACGTCCTCCGCGAGAGGATCGAGAGCGGCGAGTACCCGCCCCGAAGGATGATTTCCGAGGTCCGACTGGAGCAGGAGTTCGGAGTCGCACGCGTCACCGTCCGCAAGGTGACGGCCGCCCTGCGAGCGGACGGCCTGATCACTACGACCCCGGGCATGGGCTCCTTCGTCGCCGAAAGGCCCGCTGCCGCGGGTGACGCCCCCACGGGTTGACCACCGGTCGTGGTCCCCCGGCTCAGCGGCAGGTGTCCAGAATGGAGAGCAGTGCGTCCTTCTCCTTCTGGGTGACCGAGAGCCCATAGGTGAACTTCACATGGGTCCAGGCCCTGCCGTACACGCAGTGGAAGGCCGTGTTCGGGGGCACCCACTGGTCGGGCGACTGGTCGCCCTTCGCCCTGTTGGCCACGACCGAGACGGCGATGAGCTGTGTGGTGGACAGGTCGTTGGCGAACTTGTGGCGCCGGGCGGCGCTCCACTCGTCCGCCCCGGACCGCCACGCGTTGGCCAGGGGGACGACGTGATCCACGTGGACCTCCGACGGCATCGTGAGGATGCGGTCGTCGTAGGGGCTGTGCCAGTTCTTCGATGCCGTCTGTGCCTTTGCCTGAACGCCGACGTGCTTGCTGTCGCGGATCAGGACCACTTGGCGCGTCCGGGGCCAATGGTCCTCGATCCAATGCTCGAACTTTTCCCTGCTGTACCCCTCCAGCGAGTGCGGAGTCTCCACGGTGAGGGTCGCGAGTTCTGTGCGAGCCACGTCGGCGGGCGGCGCCTCGGGCACCATCGGCGCTGTGGCCGGCGGTGGAGGAGGTGCCGATGCCAGGGCTGATTTTTCGACCCGCTCCCAGCCGTTCGCCAGGACGGCGGCGATGGCCGTCGGGACGGGAAGGAACGCTATGGCCGCGCAGATGACCGCAGACCGTCGATGCGAAACGCCTATGTCAGGTGTGCTCATGCGGGAATAGATATCCGCATAATGTCCATAGTCATCATAAATCACTCATATGGCAGGCCGGGTTCATGCGCCAAGGGCCGACCGCGGAGGCGGGATGAGGCCTGCGGCGGTGCACCAGGTCACCGCCCCCTCGGGAGCCCTGGGATTGAGTAATCCGCGGTTGTCACCCGTACCCCTCGTCGAGTGCACTCACTAGGAAGAGCGCCGAGGCCCCGAAAGCGAACGGAGATCAGGGCATGGTGAGGAAGCTGTCCCGTGGCGTCGCGCTGGCTGCGAGCCTGGCTGTCCTGCCCCTGATGGCGGCGTGCAGCGGTGGTGGTGACAAGGCTGACGGCAAGGCGACGGGCGAGTCCAGCCCGGTGGCCGCGGTGGTCGCGCCGGCCAAGGTCGAGGTGATCGCCGAGCTCACGGGGTGCGAGGTGAAGATCCGGACCGAGGCGGAGGAACTGCGCGAGGGCGTGTGCCAGACCGCTGTGGGGGATTACCTCATCACCACCTTCCCCAAGGACGAACTCAAGGAAGTCTGGCTGGAGTCGGCCTCCATCTACGGCGGGAAGTACCTGGTCGGACCGCAATGGGCCATCTCCGCCAAGCCCGCCGTGCTCAAGAAGCTCAAGGTCAAGGTCGGCGGCACGATCCGGGACCTGAGTCAGCCGAGCGCCTCGTAGCCGCTGAGGGTGTACGCCTCCTCGTCGTCGATCGCGTTCTCCTCCCAGTCGATGGAGATGCCGGTCGGACGGCCGTCTTTCGCGTACTCGACCTCCACCACGTCGGCGCCCTCTTCGCGCGCCGCCTCCGCCTGCTCCAACAGCGCGGCGATGGTGGGTACTTCGGTCGTCCTCTGGTCGACCACCCGTCGGCCGCTCTCGTCGATCCCCACGGCCTTCACGACCTTCCCGTCCCGGACCGTCACGTCGAACGTTCCGATCAGTGACCGCTCACCCTCACTCGACTTGAGCGTGTAGCTGTACGCGGCGGGCTCCTTCCATGCGGGTGCCGACCCCTTCGCCGCCGTCGACTCCTCCCCGCACGCGGAGGCTCCCCAGGCCAACGCTCCGGCCAACGTGGTGAGCAGCGCACGGCGACGGACTCGCGCGGCTGTGGTCGTCGGCATGGTGGCACCCTTCGAAGACGGTCACCACTGAGACGCGGGGCGGGGCGGCAACGTTCGACGAGACCGGCCTACAGCCTGCGCCAGGCGCCGAGGAGTTCCTCCGGGCCGTACGCCGCCTGGAGTCCGGAGCAGCTGATCCCGTTGCGGGAGACCGCCACCAGGGGCACGGGCTCGTCGCGTGGGGAAGGTCGTGGGGAAGTCCACGGACATCGCGCCGGTCGCCGCTCGCCGGTCGCTCGGGATGCGGTGTCGGCTCTGTTCGGTAGGGGGCGACTGCCGGCCTCGTGCAATGCGAGAACCCCACCTCGCGTGAGCGAAGTGGGGTTCTCGTAACTGGAGCGCCGGGCAGGCCTTGCACCTGCATTTCCCCGCAGGAAGCGGGGCGTCTTTCCTTGGACCACCAACGCATTGAGTACTACCGGGAGTTCGTGTTCCGGTGAGCGGCTCGTGATCAACTATAGCGGATCTGCGGGGGTGTTGCATCCCGCCTCGGATGCGCTGGGATGCGGTGCGGATACGGCTCGGATCCGGGTCACTGCAAGTACGCCTGTGGGGCGTACTCGACGCGGAGGTACTTGGCGTTCCGTTCGCCGAGGGCCTTGCGGAGGATGGGCTCGGCGGTGCCGGGGTCGTCCACGCCGATCGTGATGTGGCCGGTGCCGTCGAGGCCGGCTTCGCGCAGGTTGAAGGTGCCGTCCCAGCGGTTCATGTCCTCGGTGATGAGGTCGAGGAGGGCGGTGAGGTCCTTCTCGTTGATGTCGCGGTCGTGGAAGCGGACGGTCACGCCCTTCTCGGCGGTGGCGCAGACGGCGGTGTCGAAGGGGGCGGAGGGGATGCGGTAGATGTCGATGGCTTTGGCGTCCTCGTCGAGGACGAGGCCGGTGAAGATGGCGGAGTGACGGCCGGCGGTCAGGTTGTCCACGTAGCCCAGGGTGCGGTCTGTGGGGGTCTCCTCGGGGATGCCTTCTCCGGTGGGGTCGGTGAGGCTGCCGGTCGGGCGGGTGCCGTGGCAGGTTTTTGACGGGGTGGAGGTGAGTTCCACGTTCTGGGTGTCGGCTGCTGAGCCCTGGAGGGCGCCGAGGGCCACGATGGCCGCGGTGATGGATGCTGCTGTGCTGGTTCTTGCGTGGGTTCGGCCTCGCATGGGTGCCTCCCGGGTCTTCGTGCCGCGTGGGGCTCCGCGTGGGCGGGGCCGCGGTCGGTACTGAGACGTGGGAGGGGGGTGAAGGGTTCGGGTGCGCTCGGGGTTTTTTCGCCCCCGCCGCCCCTACCCGTCCCGTCCCAGGGGCTGCGCGCCCCTTCGGCCCCCGTTCAAGATTCGGGGCTCCGCCCCGGACCCCGTTCGCGCAGTTCCCCGCGCCCCTGAAAAACGCGCAGTTCCCCGCGCCCCTGAAGAACGGGTGGTGCCCCGCGTCCTGAAGAACGGGCGGTGCCCCGCGTCCCTGGGAAACGGGTGGTGCCCCGCGCACCCTGGGGACAGGGGGCGCGGGGCACCGGGGAGTCGCAGCGTTTGAGGTGGTGGCTGGGATCAGTAGCCCACTCTGAACGTCGCGTCCGCTCGTTCCGTCGTTGTCGAGATCGGGTCGATGCGGAGCAGGTAGCCGCTGTGGCGGATGTAGCGGGTGGGGTTGTTGTACGAGCGGAAGGAGGACCAGGTGGAGTCCGCGAGGCCCGCTACGCGGGTGAACGTGGCGTCCGCGGCGAAGGTGGACGTGCCGTCGTTCGCGTCGAGGCGGAGGTTGTAGCTGTAGTGGCGGAGGTAGCGGGTCGGGTAGTTGACCGACTGGAAGGAGACCGCTGAGGAGTCCGCCAGGCCCGGGACCAGCTTCCACTGGGAGTCCGGGAACGGGTCGAAGGGGTACTCGTCGATGCGGCCCACGTAGTCGCTGTGGCGGACGTAGCGGGACGGGTAGTTGTAGGACTTGAGGCGGTTCCAGGTGGGGGCGCCCCACTTGGTCAGCAGGTTGTTGTACTCGGTCGACGTGATCGGGTGGATGCCGCAGTGCTTGGAGTTGAGCGGCTGGGTGTAGAGCTTCTGGTCGAGGGCCGTCCAGGTGCCGGCGGCGAGGTCGCTGGACTGCCAGACGTAGAAGACGCCGTTGGGGGTGTACGTGTCTCCCCAGAGGTACCAGTTCGACGAGGAGAGGGACTTCACCACCGTGGGGGCCTCGGTGCCGCCGTGGGAGGCCGCCGTGCTGAACGGGGTGAAGCTGCCCGGGTTGAGGGTCGTCGAGCGGGCGCCCACCAGGGTCTGGTTCCTCTTGTAGTAGAGGTAGTTGACGCCGTTGACGCCGACCGTGAGGTTGCCGTCGATGATGTCGTAACCGGGGTCGAAGAAGACCTGGGGGTTGGACGTCGTGACGAAGTCGGTCGTGTAGCTGACCATGATGACGTTGTGGCCGCTGCTGTTCACCGAGGAGTAGAGGATGCCGTACTGGCCGCGTGAGGCGTCCCAGTAGGCCTCGGGGGCCCAGCTGTGGGTGGTGGTCATGTCGTGCAGCTTCACGCGCCGGTAGCCGGTGAAGGTCCGCAGGTCGGTCGAGTCCCAGACGTGGATGTACGTGCTGGCGTAGTTCCAGTCGGTGCCCTTGAGGTCCGTCGCCAGGACGACGAACGTTCCGTCCTGCTTGCGCATCAGGAACGGGTCGCGCAGGCCGCCGGCGCCCTGGGTCGGGGTGACCAGGGGAGCGTTCTGGTTCAGCGGGGTCCAGTTGAGGCCGTCCTGGCTGACGGCCAGGTGGAGGCCGTAGTTGGCCTCCAGCATCGTGTTGGACTCGGTGAAGTAGACCATCGCGTACGCCGAGTCGGCGGCGTGGGCGGCCCCGGCGCCGAGGGTCATGACGCCGGTCGCGGCCAGGGGGACGGTCGCGGCCATGCCGAGCAACGTGCGGCGGGAGAGCCCGCTCGCGTCAGGGGTTCTGTTCACGGGGGTCACGTCTGGCTCCACTTCTGGTTGTTCTGACCGTTGCAGGACCACAGGACGAGCTTCGTGCCGTTGGCGGTGGCGGCGTTGTAGGCGTCCAGGCAGAGGCCGGAGGTGACGTTCGTGAGCGTGCCGTCGGTGTTGACGTTCCACTTCTGGTTGTTGCCGCCGGTGCAGTCCCAGATGACGACGCGGGTGCCGTTGGTGGTGCCGTGGTTGTAGGCGTCCAGGCACTTGTTGCCGTACACGACGAGTTCCTTGCGGGAGGTGTACGTGAAGGCCTGGTTCTGGCCGCCGGTGCAGTCCCACAGCTGGGCGTCGGTGCCGTTGGTGATGGTGTTGTCGTTGATGTCCGCGCAGCGGCCGGAGCCGGTGCCGGTGATCAGCGTGCCGTTCGTGCCCGGCAGCGGTCGTACGACGATGCCTTCGAGGGTCGGGGCGCCGGAGAACGCGATCGTGTTGGTGCTGCCCTTGGTGAGGGACATGGCGACGGAGATGTTGCCGGGGGAGGAGCCGGTCGGCGGGAAGGAGACCTTCGTCGACGTCTGGCCGTTGACGGTGAGCGTGCCGACGCGGGCCGTCGACGTGTTGTTGGTGTAGGAGACGTCGACCGTCTTCAGGCCGGTGTTTCCGGCGACGACGCCCGAGAAGCTCGACGTGCCGTTGTACGTGCTCGCCGACTGCTCGGTGCCGCCCTTGACCGTGAGCATCACGGAGGTGCCCGCCGGGACGCTGGTGGTGTAACTCGTGCCGGGCGTACCGACGTTCGTGGCGGTCCAGAGGTTACGGACGGTCGCCGCCGCGTTCGTCAGGCCCAGGTCGGACCAGCGGACCGTCATGTTCTGCGTGGTCGAGGTGCGGTTGAGGAGGAGGACCGCGCGGTTGCCGGTGCCGGAGAGGACCTTGCCGTACACCTGGAGGCCGGTGGTGTCCTCGGCGACCTTGACGCCCTGGAGGCCGCGGGGGTCCTGGTCGACGGCGATGACCTCGGAGTTCTTGAGGATGTTCGCCGTCTCGGTGGTCATGGTGGAGAGGTCGTTGCCGGCGAGCAGCGGGGCGCCGGAGATCGCCCACAGGTTCATGTGGGTGCGGTCCTGGGCGGCGGTGAGACCCATGCCGACCATCAGCATGTCGGGGTCGTTGTAGTAGCCCGTGTGCTGGGCCGTGGGGTGCACGTTCCGGTCGTAGTTCGTCAGCATGTTGCCGTACGTGAAGGTCTGGCCGTGGTAGAAGATGTCCGTGTTCGTCCGCCACATCGGGCCCATGCCCGGGGCCCAGTTCCAGGGGTTGGAGTAGCCCCAGTTGCACAGGGAGAGGGCGAGCGGGCGGCCGGTGGTGGCGGTCGCGGTGGCCACGGCGTCGCTGATCGCCTGGTAGGTCGTCTTCGGGTCGAGGCCCTCGGCGTCACCGCCGCACCAGTCGACCTTCACGAAGTCGAAGCCCCATTGGGAGAACTGCGTCATGTCCTGCACGTAGTGGCCCTCGCTGCCACTGCCGGGCGCGGCCGGGCGGCCGGTGGGGAAGTAGTAGCCGCAGCCGTCCTTGCCGGCGTCGGTGTAGATGCCCGCCTTCAGACCCTTGCTGTGGATGTAGTCGGCGATGGCCTTCATGCCACCGGGCCACTCCGCCTCGTCGATGGTGATGTTGCCCGCGCTGTCGCGGGTGCCCTGCCACCAGCCCTCGTCGATGTTGATGTAGTCGTAGCCGGCCTCGGGCAGCCCGGCCGCGACGAACGCGTCGACCTGCTTCTTGATGACGTTGTAGTCGACCTTCGCGGCGAAGGCGTTCCAGGAGGCCCAGCCCATCGGTGCTTCGGGGACGGCTATTTGACGGTTCGTCACCGCAACCGGTGCGGCGTCGAGTTCGGTGACGGGTGCGGGGGTGCCGCTCGACGGCTGCACGAAGAGCAGGGCGGCGGCCGCGGTGGTCGCCAGGGCCAGGGACCGTACGACGGCGGTTCTGCAACGGCGCTTGAAACCAAGGGAGTTGGCGCGGGGAGGGGAGGACATGCGGCTCCTTCGATGGATATCCGGGGGTCGATATCTCGAACAAGGATCGGCTCGCCGAACATATTGGCTGGCCGAAAGTAGAGCCGGAGGGGGCGGAAGTCAACGGGTGTGACACACGCGGTTTTCACAGGTGGAGGCACCGCGCGACGACGCCGAGCCCGGTGCGGGCTCGGCGTCGCGCTTCGGCGGTCGGGTCTCATGACGGGAGCACAGACGCGCCGAGTCGGGGGAGGGCAGGTCAGCCGTGGTGTCGGCCCGGTCAGCCCTTGTGACCGGTCACGTCGGCGATCCACTGGATGAAGTCGGCCGCGTCCTCGTTCGCGCCGTGGCCCCCGTCCCAGTACATGGAGGCGTTGACGTCGTCACCGAGGTTCTCCGGCTTCGCGGCGAGATTGCCGACGACGCTGAGCGAGGTGTCGCTGTCCTTGGTGCCGACGCGGATCCACCAGTGCCTGGCGCGCCGGGGGGGGGCGGCCTTCGCGAGGAACGGCGTCAGCGTCCCGGGCAGGTCGCTGTCGAGCCGTGCGCCGACGCTGCCCTCGTGGCGGAGGCTGTAGAGGGTTCATCGTTGACGCACAGATGCTCACAGACGGCGCACAGCCGCCGCTACCGGCCCGTCGGCCGCTCGCGTCCCCAGGCGGCCAAGGGCTGGAGGGCGTCGTTGAGGCGCGCGCCGTCCTCGGTCAGCGAGTACTCGACGCGGGGCGGCACCTCGTCGTAGGAGACGCGGTGCACGATGCCGTCCGCCTCCATCTCGCGCAGGTGGGAGGCCAGCACCTTCTCGCTGACCCCCGGAAGCAGCCGGCGCAGCTCACCGAAGCGGCGGCAGGGGTGCTCGTGCAGCGCCCAGAGGATCAGGACCTTCCACTTGCCGCCGATCACCTCCATCGCGGTGTCGATCCCGCAGGCGTGTCCGTCCGGTGCGCCCGGCCGGTTCAGCGTCGTCATGCCCCCCACCCCTCTGACGTGCTCCCTCACCTCAGGGTAACCACCCACTCCGAAGTGCGTACTTGATCATCTTTGGGCCTGTGACCAGCCTGATCGGCATGACACAGAACCCTGTTGAGAACAACGTCGAGAAGAACGTCGAGAAGAACGTCGAGAACAACGTCGAGAAGAATTCCGTCACCTTGCTGGGACTCGGTGCGATGGGTACCGCGCTGGCCCGTGCCTGGCTCGCCGCCGGCCACCCGCTCACCGTCTGGAACCGGACCCCGGCCCGTGCCGCGGTGCTCGCCGCCGAGGGGGCGAGGGTCGCGGGCAGTGCCGCCGAGGCGGTCGCGGCGAGCACCCTGGTCGTCGTCTGCCTGTTGGACGACGACTCCGTCGCCGAGGCGCTGGCCGACGCCGACCTGGCCGGCCGCGACCTGGTCAACCTGACCACCGGCACCCCGGCCCAGGCCCGCGTCCGCGCCGAGTGGGCCCGGGAGCGAGGAGCCCGCTACCTGGACGGCGGCATCATGGCCGTCCCTCCGATGGTCGGCGTCCCGGAGGCCGGCGGCTACGTCTTCTACAGCGGCTCACGAGAGCTGTTCGCGCGGCACCACGAGGCCCTGGGCGTCCCGCTCGGCACGACCTACGTGGGCGAGGACGCGGGCTTCGCGGCCCTGTACGACGTGGCCCTGCTCAGCGCCATGTACGGCATGTTCGCCGGGGCCGCGCACGCCTTCGCCCTGATCCGCAAGGAGGACATCGACCCCGCCTCCCTCGCCCCGCTGCTCGCCGACTGGCTCGTCGCGATGGCCCCGGCGGTCCACGAGACCGCCGGCCGGCTGCGGAGCGGCGACTACACCGACGGGGTCGCCTCGAATCTCGCCATGCAGGTGGCGGGCACGCCGACGTTCCTGAGCACCGCCGAGCAGCAGGGCGTCAGCCCGGAACTGCTCAGCCCCTACTTCGCGTTGATGCGCCGCCGCCTGGCCGAGGGCGGCGGCGACGAGGACCTGACGGGGGTGATCGACCTGCTGACGCGCTGACCGGCCGCCGTGTCGACGACGGTCGGCCGAAGGAGGGTCCCGCCTCGAAGCGGGGCGGGACCCTCACCGGGGCGGAGCGCTACTTCGTCGCCGTCGGCCTCCTGGACGCCGCCGTCGCCCTGTCCACGTCCGTCAGCGGGCGCAGCCGGTACGTGTACGTGTAGTCGCGGTTGGCGAAGAGCTTGTACTCGTCGTGGGTGTGGGCGCCCCAGCTGTTGTCGCCGCCGACGCCCATCTGGCGGTGGTTGACGCGCAGGACGACGGAGTCGCGGGGGGTGAGGTGGTAGTCGTGGCGGAGGCCGGTCGAGAGGTCCTCCGGGGTGAAGAACGAGGCGTTGACCTCGATCAAGGAGTCGCCCGAGACCAGCAGGCCCACTCCGTCGCGGTCGGTCAGGGCGGCCCAGCGGACGTCGGTCTTGTTGCCGTTCTCCTGGGGGCGGATGTAGCCCGACCACTGCTCGGCGACCGTGCCGGAGTAGAGGCCCACGTCGGTGCCGTTGTTGCGGTCCCAGTGGTTCTCTTCGGGGCCGCGGCCGTAGTAGTGCAGGCGGTCGAGGCGGCGCGGGAGGAGGAGCAGGTTGCCGACCTCCGGGATGTATGGCAGGGAGGCCGCGCCCGGGTGCAGGGTGTTGTCGACCTTGATCTCGCCGTTGCCGAAGACCGTGTAGGTGGTGGTGTACGTCGACTCGGTGGTCGTCGGGAGCGTGCCGCCGACCTTGATCTCCACGGCCCGGCCGCCGAGGGCGCGCACGGTCACGTCGGTCACCTTGCGGTTCGCGCCCGCGTCCCGCCAGGTCTGGTTGCGGGTGTGCTGTCCGTTGCCGTGGTCGTTGTCGGTGGGGGCCCGCCAGAAGTTGGGGGCCGGGCCCGAGGTGATCAGCCGGGTGCCGGCCGCCCGGTAGGAGGTGATGGTGCCGTCGGTCTTGTCGACGGTGACGGAGAAGCCGCCCCGGTAGCCCTTGCCGGTGATCGTGATCTCGTCCGTCCCGTCCGCGTACGTCAGCTTCGGGACGTCCGCCAGCGGTACGGGTGTCACCGCCGGGCCGCCCGCGTCGACGGGCAGCTGCTGCCGGGCCACCTCGAAGCCGGACCTTGCCCAGGGGGTGGCGTCCTTGGTGGTGAAGGAGAGTTCGAGGAAGTACTCGGTGCCGGGGGCGGGGGAGGAGGGGAGGCGGAAGGGGACGGTGATGTCCTTGGCGGAGAGGGGGGCGACGTCCAGCTGGGCGCGGGTGAGGCGGCCTCGCTGGATCTCCCTGCCGTCGGCGACCAGGGTCCAACCGCCGTCGAGTTCGCGGAGGTTGGTGAAGAGGTACTCGTTGGTGAGAGTGACCGTCCTCGAGGTCAGGGTGTCGGCGCCCGAGGCCGGTGCCGCGTGGATGGCCTGGTAGACGCGCTTGACCTCGGCCGCCTTGCCGGTGTGACCCCGGTCGGCCTTGATGATGCCGTCCGCGACGAAGGCCCCGTCGTTGGGGTTGTCGCCCCAGTCACCGCCGTACGCCAGGAACGAACGTTCCTTCCGCTTCCTCTCCTCCACCTCGACCGTCGCCGCGTCGAACCAGAACCGCACCCCGTCGTCGCCGGGGCCACGGCCGTCGGAGGCCAGCTCGGTCCCGCTCAGGGCCCGCGCGTACACCCGGGCCCGCCGGATCGTGCCGCTGAACTCCCGCGTCGGGTTGTCCGTGTCGGTGCCGAGCGCGAGGGGCGCGGTGTTGACGGCGGGGCGGCGGGTGGTGGTGCGGGTCGCCTTCACCTCGCCGTCGACGTGGAGGGTGAGGGAACCGGCCTCGGCGTCGAAGACACCGGCGACATGGTGTTCGCGGCCGGTCCAGCCGTCGGCCGGGAGCGCCCAGCTGACGCTGACCCACTGGCCGCCGCCGTAGATGAAGAACTCGATGCTCCGCTCGCTCTGCTTCAGCGCGTACTGGGTGTCGCCCTTGGCGACGATCGGCTGGTGGCCGCCGGTGACGTGCGGGGTGACCCAGGCCTCCAGCGTCAGGGAGCCGGTGAGGTCGAGGGCCGGGTCGCGGGGGAATCCGGTGGCGCCGGAGACGCCCTTGTCACGGTCGAACCGGGCGGCGGCGGTGAGGAGTTGGCCCTGCAGCCCGCTCGGGCCGGCCTCCGTGAGGAGCTGCCGTCGCGGGACCGGCCAGGTCAGCGACTGGTCGACGAAGTCCCAGATCCAGCCGCCCTGGAGGACCGGATAACGCCGGACGAGGTCCCAGTACTTCTTGAAGTTGCCGGTCGAGTTCCCCATCGAGTGCGAGTACTCGATCATCACGTACGGCCGGGTGTCCGAGGTGTCCTTCGCCCGCTGCTCGACCCGCTGCGGACTGTCGTACATCTCCGAGCGGATCTGGCTGATCGCCGGCCGGTCGTCGCCCTCGTACTGGATGACACGTGTGGGGTCGTACGACTCGATCCAGTCGCGCATGGCGACGAAGGTGGAGCCGCCGCCCGCCTCGTTGCCGAGGGACCAGATGACGACGGAGGCGTGGTTCTTGTCGCGGTGGACCATGGCCCGCGCGCGGGCCACGCAGGCCGTCGTCCAGTCGGCGGCGTTTCCGGGGTAGCGGTCGCGGATGCCGTGCGTTTCGAGGTTCGTCTCGTCGACGAGGTAGAGGCCGTACTCGTCCGCCAGCTCATACCAGAGCGGGTTGTTCGGGTAGTGCGAGGTGCGGACGGAGTTGATGTTGAGCCGCTTGATGATCCGCATGTCCTCGACCAGGTCGGCGCGGGTGAGCGCCATGCCCCGGTCGGGGTGTATCTCGTGGCGGTTGGTGCCCCGGAAGGAGACCGGCTTCCCGTTGATCCGCATCAGCCCGTCCCTGAGCGCGAACTCGCGCAGGCCGACGCGGTGGGAGAGGGTCTCGACGACCCTGCCGCGCGGGTCGCGCAGGCGGAGCACGGCCGTGTAGAGGGTGGGGTGTTCGGCGGACCACAGCTCGGGCGAAGGGACGGACTTGGCGGCCCGCACGGTCACGTCCTCGCCGACGGCGGAGGCTTCGACGGCGACGGACTGGACGAGGGGGCGCGACCAGACGGCGTGGCCCCGGGCGTCGTAGAGCTGGGTCTCGACGGAGTACGCCCCCTCGTGCCCGGCCTCGTACGCGCGGACGCTCGCGGTGACGGACAGGTCGGCGGCCGTGTAGCCGTCGCTGAGCGGGGTGTCCAGCTTGAAGTCGCGCAGGTGCACGGCCGGGGTGGAGTAGAGGTAGACCGAGCGGAAGATCCCGCTCAGCCGGATCATGTCCTGGTCCTCCAGCCAGTCGCCGTCCGAGTACCGGTAGACCTCGACGGCGATCTGGTTCCTGCCCGGCTTGAGGTGCTTCGTGATGTCGTACTCGGCCGGGTCGTACGAGTCCTCGTGGTAGCCGACGAGTTCGCCGTTGATCCACACGTAGTGGGCCGACTTGACGCCCTCGAAGTGCAGGAAGGTACGGCGGTCGCCGGCCGTCCAGTCCTTGGGGAGGTGGAAGGTGCGCCGGTACTGGCCGACGGGGTTGTAGCGGGTCGGCGCGGTCGGCGGCTGCGCCTCCTCGCCGAGGCCGTTCGGGCCCCACCACGGGTAGGTGATGTTGATGTAGATGGGGAAGTCGTAGCCGTGCAGCTGCCAGTTGGAGGGGACCGGGATGGTGTCCCAGCCGCTGTCGTCGACGTCCGTCCGGTAGAAGTCCTCGTCCCGGTCGCCCGGCCGGTCGACGTACGCGAACTTCCACGTGCCGTCGAGGCTCAGCCGGTACGGGGAGCGGGTGCGGTCACCGGTGAGGGCCTGTCTGACGTCCGCGTACGGCATGAGGGTGGTGTGGGCCGGCTCCGCGCCGACCTGGAAGAGCGCCATGTTGCCGGACCACTCGGGGGTGCCGTCGGCCTTCGTCCCCCTGCGTGGGGCCCCGTAGGCGTCGCCGCCGGAGAGGGCCAGGGTGCCGAGGAGGGCGGCGCCGCCCTCCAGCAGTCGACGGCGGCTTACGGGGTGCGGGTGCGGGTGGTGCATGACCGGGGCCTTCCTCGCGACGACATGGGGGGCATGTACTGAGGAGCGTCGGATGCTGTCCGATGTTGTTGAAAAACCGGGCCCACCCTAGGACTTCGAACAGAAGCGGATCAATGACTCTGTCGGACTTTGTGCGGTCGTGAGGGTGGGGGAGGGCGGCCGCCCGGGTGCGGTGAGGGGGCCTATGGGCGCGTGCGGTGGGCATTCCGGGGGGGTGGAGGGCGGGGTGGCGTCGGCGCGGTTCGGGGAGGCAACCTCCGGGGCGGTCGGCGGCAACGGAGAGGTGAAGTGAAGGCACGTGAAATCCCGCCCCCACCAAGGGAGTTCACCATGCACACCCCACGCACCCGCATCGCGAGACTGCTCACCGTGCTCGCCGCCGTCCTGGCCGTGCTGCTCGCACCCGGCCTGACGACGCCGTCCGTCGCGCAGGCGGCGAACGACAGCTCCGACCGGGCAAGGGTCGAGGCCCGGGCGGTGGCCGCCGCGGCGGACGTCTGGAACCCGCCCTCGAACCTGGTCCAGCCCCTGGGCGAGGTCTGGAACCACGTCGAGTCCACCTACGGCAACCTGTACGGCTTCCGCAACTACGGCTGGGACCAGATCATGGCCAACCGCGGCAGCGTCAACTACTGCGTCCGCTGGGAGTCGGACCAGCCGGTCAGCGCCGCCCTGCGCGACCAGATCCACGCCGCGCTGAAGAAGCAGTTCGGCAAGTGGATGGCGGCGATGGTCGACAACGGCGCCGGCCACAACGCCTGGCCGTACACCAACGTCCCCGTCAACATCGTCGGCTGGGCGGTGAAGAACCGCTCCACCCTCCAGTGGACCGACAACTCCGTCGACATCTACACCAACATGCTGGACGGCGGAGGAGCCCCGCAGTGCGCCCCCGACTGCGGCCGCTTCTTCCACCAGGACGGCAACTACTCCCGCTGTCCCGGCGGCGCCGCCCGCCACTACGACCAGTCCCTCTGGCTCACCGAGGGCTTCGGCGGCGGCGCCGGCGGCGACTGGGGGCAGCGCATGGGCCGCTCCTACTTCACCGGCGCCCTCAACCAGGAGAACATCCACATCTACCTGCACGAGGTCGGCCACACCTTCGGCCTCGACGACTTCTACGACTGGTCCCCGACCGGCCAGTGCTGCTTCCTGATGAAGGCCGGCAGCGCCACCCAGATCACCGAGTTCGACAAATGGATGTTCCGTGACTTCTGGCGCCACATGAAGTCCCGGTACGGTCTCTGACACCCACCCTTCACCGACGTTCGCGGGGCCATGACAGATGTCATGGCCCCGCTGTGAAGATGATCGTCCCCGCGACGGATGTAAGGAGCACCGACACCTCGCGACAATCACCTGACAGGGCCCGGGAGTTGACCGTCCGGGGCCATCGGGAACGTCAGGAACGTCAGAAACGGGGACAGCCGTGCGCATCAAACATCTCGTCGGGACCGCGCTGGGCACCACACTCCTGCTCGTCACGGCGGCGCCGGCCGTGTCGGCCGCGCCCGGAGCGGCGGCGGGAACCGCCTCGGCGCCCACCGGGCTGGACCGGGCCGAGCTGCGCGCCACGCTCGACGCGATCCACGAGGCCGGGATGTACGGCACGTACTCGTCGGTCCGTGACGGCCGGCAGCGCTGGACCGGCGCGTCGGGTCTGGCCGACGTGGACACGGGGCGCGAGGTCACCCCGAACATGCGGCACCGCGTCGGCAGCATCAGCAAGACGTTCACGTCGGTGGCGATCATGCAGCAGGTGGAGCGGGGCCGGATCGCTCTCGACGCCCCGGTCACGGACTACGTCCCCGACCTGTTCGACGCCAGCGACGCCGACCGGGAGCGCGGCGACGCCATCACCGTACGCATGCTCCTCAACCACACCAGCCACATAGGCGACTACGTCCTCGGCGCCTTCCCCTCCCTCGCCCAGAACTCCACCACCAGCCTCGACGAGGGGCGCTTCCGCTCGATCGCCCCCGGGGAACTGGTACGGCTGGGCCTCGCCGCCGACGCCACGGGCCGCCCCGGCGCGCAGCCGGGCTCGTACTCCAACACCAACTACGTGATCGCCGGCCTGATCCTGGAGAAGGTCACCGGCCAGAAGGCGTCGACGTACATCACCCGCCACGTCATCGACCGCGCCGGCCTGCGCGACACCTCGTACCCGCGCACCGCCCACATCAAGGGCCCGCACGCCAAGATGTACGAGTCCTTCTACGGCATCATCGACCCGCCCCGCGACTACAGCGTCTACGACATGTCCTGGGCCTACACCGCGGGCGCGATCGTCTCCACGACCGACGACCTCAACCGCTTCTACCGCACGCTGCTCACCGGCGGCCTCGTCAGCCGCGCGTCTCTCGCCGAGATGCAGCGCACGGTCCCGGTGGAGGTCGCCCCGGGGGCCGCCATCGACTACGGCCTCGGCATCTACACACTCGACCTCCCCGGCTGCGGGCGTTTCTGGGGCCATGACGGCGGGGTCTTCGGCGCCGGCACCATCAGCCTCACCCGCGAGGACGGCAAGCGCCAGCTCTCCATGGGCTGGAACCTGATGAAGTACCAGCGTCTCAACGCGGACGGTACGGCCCTGGAGCCGAGCCCGATCGACGAGGCGATCAACGGCCACCTCGCGGAGGCGCTCTGCCCGACGCCGGGGACGGGGGAGGAGCCGGGCGCGGGTTCCACGGCGGGCTCCGGTGCGGCGCTGAAGTCCGGGATCGCCGCGGCGGACGCCGGGCGCATCCTCCCCGACGGCCTGCTGGGCGCGGACCTGTCCACCGGGAGCCGGCTGGTGGCCCTGAACCGGTAACCGGGCGTTGGGGCGTTGGGGCGTTGGGGCGTTGGGGCCTTGGAGCCCCGGAGCCCCGGAGCCCCGGAGCCTCGGAGCCCCGGAGCCCCGGAGTCATGGAGTCATGGAGTCACGGCGGCTGGTGGGTGGAACGCTTTCCGTAACCGCCCTCGTGCCACAGGGAGAGTAGCGTTTTGCCCACCTTCGTCATCTTCGACCTGGAGTTCACGACCTGGACGGGGGCCATGGAACAGGATTGGTCGGCCCCCGGCCAGCTGCGGGAGATCGTGCAGATCGGTGCCTTGCGGCTGAGCGAGGAGTACGCCGTCGTCGAGGAGTACGAGGCGCTGGTCCGGCCGGTGGTGAACCCGATCCTCTCGCCGTTCTTCACCGACCTCACCGGCATCGACCAGCGGACCGTCGACCGGGACGGCCTCGCGCCGGCCCGCGCCCTGAGCGACTTCCTCGCCTTCTGCCAGGGGCGGCCTCAGGGGCGGTCCGTCCTCTCCTACGGCAACGACATGGTCGTCCTCGGCGAGAACATCGGCTGGGCCCGGGCCCGCGGTGAGGAGATCAAGCACAACGCCCTCACTCCCGGGTTCCTCAACATCCGCCCCTGGCTGAACACCGTCGCCCCGACCACGGCAGCCGCCAACTCGGGCCGCCTGTGGCAGGTCCTGGGTCTGCCCCGGCCGGCCCCGGGCGACGAACACTCGGCCCTCTTCGACTGCCACTCCATCGCGGCGGCGCTCAGGCACCTGGCGGCGACGGGGGTCGCGTTGCCGAAGGGGCTCCTCCTGTAGTCGGCCGGTCGGTCGGTCGGGCAGTTGACCGGTCGGTCAGCCGGTCAGCCGGTCGGTCGGGTCGGTCAGCCGGTCAGTCGGTCAGTCGGCCGGGCGGCCAGCGAGTCAGCCGAACAACCACTCAGCTACTGAGCTGCTCGGCCACTCAACCGCTCAGCTCGCGAGGTGGTCCAGTTCCCGGCCGATCGCCTCGCGCAGCTCGTCGTGGCGCGGTCCGAGCGCGTACCGGTCGTCGCTCCACCGTTCCCGGGGATACAGCCACACCGGCTTGTCGAGCAGTTCCTCCGGCTCCCACGCGTACCTCGGCCAGACATGCGCGTGCAGAAACGGGTCCCTGTTCCCGAGGATCTCCAGGTTGACGCGCCGGAACGCCGGATCCAGCCGCCCACAGGCCCGCTCGACGGCCTCGCCCAGCCGGTCCATGTCCGCGAGGAACGCCGTCCGCCCGTCCCCCGGCAGCTCCGACAGCCGCCCCACGGACGGATCGTCCACGAGCAGCACGCAGTACCCCGGCAGGAACTGCACGTCCCCGATCACCGCGAACCCGGCCGTGAGCCTTCGCAGCACCGTCGGGTTCCCGCCCCTGAGCGCGCTCCCGATCCGATCGCCCCGCCAGTCCCCGCCCACGTTCCGACCCGCCCCTCCGCCTACGCCCGACCCGTGACCGGCGACCTTACAATCACGGTCCCGCTGCCCAACTCCGAACCGTCCAGGAGCTGTTGTGTCCGACGATTCCCTACCCGCTGTCCGTGAACTCCGCCTGGTCGTGACGGCCGCCGACTACGACGCCGCGCTGCACTTCTACCGCGATGTGCTGGGTCTTCCCGAGCGGGCGGCGTTCTCGTCCGACGGCGGGCGGGTGTCGATCCTCGAAGCGGGCCGGGCGACGCTGGAGATCACCGATCCGAACCACGCGGCGTTCATCGACGACGTGGAGGTCGGCCGTCGTGTGGCCGGCCACATCCGGGTCGCGTTCCAGGTGGACGACTCGACCGCGACCACGGCGAAGCTGGCGGCGGCCGGCGCCGAGGTGGTCGCCGAACCGACCCGCACCCCCTGGAACTCCCTGAACGCCCGCCTCGAAGCCCCCGGCGCCCTCCAGCTGACCCTCTTCACCGAACTCGGCGACGGGGGCGACGCGGGTGACGGGAGCTGAATCACGCGTAGCACTTTGCATGATCATGCATTGGCATGCATAATA
The DNA here is from genome assembly GCF_045160825.1 of Streptomyces sp. NBC_00104. Taxonomy (NCBI): domain Bacteria; kingdom Bacillati; phylum Actinomycetota; class Actinomycetes; order Kitasatosporales; family Streptomycetaceae; genus Streptomyces; species Streptomyces sp. NBC_00104. The sequence goes on from NZ_CP108215.1 coordinate 5,891,344, forward strand.
TTTCTATGTCCAAGGTCCTCACCTCTCTTCCGGCCGGCGAGCGCGTCGGCATCGCCTTCTCGGGCGGGCTCGACACCTCGGTCGCCGTCGCGTGGATGCGCGACAAGGGTGCTGTCCCGTGCACCTACACGGCTGACATCGGCCAGTACGACGAGCCCGACATCGCCTCGGTGCCCGGCCGCGCGAAGACCTACGGTGCCGAGATCGCGCGCCTGGTCGACTGCCGGGCCGCGCTGGTCGAGGAGGGCCTGGCCGCGCTGACCTGCGGCGCGTTCCACATCCGCTCGGGCGGGCGGGCGTACTTCAACACGACCCCCCTCGGCCGTGCCGTCACGGGCACGCTGCTGGTCCGGGCGATGCTGGAGGACGACGTCCAGATCTGGGGCGACGGCTCGACCTTCAAGGGCAACGACATCGAGCGGTTCTACCGCTACGGTCTGCTCGCCAACCCGCACCTCAGGATCTACAAGCCCTGGCTGGACGCCGACTTCGTCACCGAGCTCGGCGGCCGCAAGGAGATGTCCGAGTGGCTGGTGGCCCACCAGCTGCCCTACCGGGACAGCACGGAGAAGGCGTACTCCACCGACGCCAACATCTGGGGCGCCACCCACGAGGCCAAGACGCTGGAGCACCTGGACACGAGCCTGGAGACCGTCGAGCCGATCATGGGCGTCCGGTTCTGGGACCCCGAGGTCGAGATCGTCACCGAGGACGTGACGATCGGCTTCGACCAGGGCCGCCCGGTGACGATCAACGGCAAGGAGTTCGCCTCCGCCGTCGACCTGGTGATGGAGGCCAACGCCATCGGCGGCCGCCACGGTCTCGGCATGTCCGACCAGATCGAGAACCGCATCATCGAGGCCAAGAGCCGCGGCATCTACGAGGCCCCCGGCATGGCCCTCCTGCACGCCGCGTACGAGCGCCTCGTGAACGCCATCCACAACGAGGACACCCTCGCGCAGTACTACTCCGAGGGCCGTCGTCTCGGCCGGCTGATGTACGAGGGCCGCTGGCTGGACCCGCAGGCCCTGATGATCCGGGAGTCGCTCCAGCGCTGGGTCGGCTCCGCGATCACCGGCGAGGTCACCCTGCGGCTGCGGCGTGGCGAGGACTACTCGATCCTCGACACCACCGGCCCCCAGTTCAGCTACCACCCGGACAAGCTCTCCATGGAGCGCACCGAGGACGCCGCCTTCGGCCCCGTCGACCGCATCGGCCAGCTGACCATGCGCAACCTCGACATCGCCGACTCCCGCGCCAAGCTGGAGCAGTACTCCGTGCTCGGCCTCCTCGGCTCCGGCAGCCCCGCGATCGGCGCGGCCCAGGCCGCCGCGACCGGTCTCATCGGCCAGCTCCCCGAGGGCGGCGCCGAGGCCATCGCCTCCCGCGGCGCGATCACCGGCTCCGACGACGACGAGCTGCTGGACCGTGCCGCGATGGAGTTCGGCACGGACTGATCGTCCACGGACCGCACGCGCGAAAGGCCGGCTCGACATCCCCCTGTCGAGCCGGCCTTCCGCATGGGTCCGGCCCCTGGGAGAGGACGGTCGACCCGACCTCGTCGGAGGGGTGGCCGATCAGGCGGCGTACGGCCACCATGCGCGCCCCCTTGGATCCCCTGAAACCGTCGGTCGGACGGACCCGTCGTCGAGAACGACTGCCGGGACGACTCAGGAGTTGCGCGGCGCGGCGGTCAAGTCCCGTCCGGTCCGGTCCGGTCCGGGGAAACTGGCGGATCGGCGTTTCCCCGCTGCCCTAGCTGTCCGAACCGCTCACGGCCGAGCTGTCCTGGCCGTTCTGCTGGGTGCGGGACTTGCGGCTCGCCCGGCGGGTCAGTTCGCCGCCGACCAGGGTCGCGGTGGCCACGCCGCGTACCCAGCGCGGGGCGTCGCCCCGAGCTGCCCAGAAGACGCAGACGCAACCGCCGATGACGAGCAGGATGACGGCGGACAGTATGAGCACGAGCATGCTCGACCCCTCTTCGTGTGATGGTCCGCGCCATACTCTCAGGCGGCTCGACGGGGACGAGGGCGGCGCGTCCACCGTGTGCGCCACGGGACAGCACACCTTGCGCCGTACCCGGTAGCGCAGGTGGAGGACACGGTCTCCCTGGATCACCGTGTGGGGGTATGCGCTGCTTGCCAAGGAGTGCGTATGAGGTCGAGTAGCTCGATCGTGTGATGGTCGGTTTCCGGGCTCGCTTGCCGGAGCCGGAGCCGGAGCCGGAGCCGGAGCCGGAGCCGGAGACGACGGGGACGACGTCCATCGCCACCTCGTCGATCAGGCCGTGCGCGAAGGCCTGGCCGCCGACGTCGCCCGCCGCCACGCCGACGTTGCGGTCCCCGGCGAGTTCCCTGGCCTTCGCGATCCCCTCGGCGACACCGTCGACGAAGTGGAACGGCGCCTCCGGGTGCCACCCCTCCGGCCTGGGCCGGTGCGACACGACGACGATGTGCTCGCCCGCCGGGGGCGTCCCCTCCCAGCCGTTGGTCATGTCGAATGTCGAACACGTGCCGCCCGACCACGAGCGCGCCGATGGACGCCATCATCGGCACGACGTACTCGGCGGACCTCATACACCTCGTACACAGAGACCGGGCGCGCCGCTCGAACTCATCGGCGCGGCGGAAACCCCGCTCAGGCGCGCTGCCGCTGTCCCCGACCGCGCAGGAGGCCGGCGCCCGCGCCGAGCGAGACGACGCCCATACCGACGGCGGTGGCTATGCCCTGGGCGCCGTCGACGGCGAAGGGAGCGACCGCGGCGACGGCGAGGTTGAACAGGAACAGGAACCACAGGACGGGCTTCGAGCCGAGCAGGGCCTTCATGGGAGGTGTCCTTTCGCGGAGATGAGCCGGGGAGGTCCGCTTGACCTCGTGCTTCAACGATCCCGTTCGGCGGCGTTCGCCACGAGGGAGTGCTCTCCCGGAACGGGGGTGTAGCCGGCTACACCCCCGTTGGTGTCAGTAGCGCGCAGTACGTTTCAGGCCATGGGTATCTATCTGGTGAGCGTCGGCGCGGAGGACTGGTTCCGTGAGGACGAGGAGGGGCGGGGGCACCTGGCCGCGGCGTTGAACGAGGAGCTGCGGCGGCGGGGGCTGCCGGCCTATACGCCGGTGCCCGGGGAGACGGCCTTCGTCCGTGGATCGGGGCCGGCCTTCGAGGAGAAGCTGGTCCCGCCGATGGACGGGTTCGCCAGGCTGTGCGACGCCGTCCTCACGCGCGCGGAGGCGGAAACCCTCTGCGGCTGGACGGTGTTGGTGCCGATGCCGCTGGAGGAGGACATCTGGCTGGACGTCGAGTCCGGCTACGACGCGGGCGACACGGAGCCGACCATGGTCGCCGGCGCTCCTCGGGTGCTGGCCCTCGCGGAGCGGCTGGCGGCGGCCGTCGAACTGCCGCCCGAGACCCCGGAGATGGGCGACAACCTCGGCCTGACCATGTGGTTCCTGGACGGAAAGGCGAAGGAGCTGGCCGCGACCCGGCCGGGCCCCTGGGCCGACGACCTCGACACGGCCTTCTACGTCGCCCTGTACCTGCGCGCCGCCCAGCACTCGATCCGCCGCGGCTGCCCGATGGTCTACTCCTGACGCGGGGCGCGGGCCCGCACCACCCTGCTGCCGGTTCCCCGGTTCCCCGGTCTCCGGGCCTCCCCAGCCCCGGCCCCGCCCCGGTCCCCGCTAACGCGCCAGCGTCTCGAAGGCCTCGTCCAGGAGGGTGACGAGGTCGAGGTCGCCGTCGGATTCGGTCCAGTGGTCGAGGGCGATGTTGAGGCAGTCGATGGCGGCGGCGGCCCGTACGGTGTCGGCGAGGGCCGGGGCGTCCGAGGAGCCGTGGCGTTCGGCCAGGGCCTGGGCCAGCGAGGGCCGCCAGCCGTGCTGCTTCTCCAGCTGGCGTGCGCAGAGCGCGGGGGTGTCCCGGACGAGCTGGGCGGTGGCGAGGGAACCGACCGGGTCATGGTGGTACCGCTGGATGACCGTGTCCAGCGCCCGCCGCAGCGCCGTCCAGTCGTCCTCGTCGGCGGGGCGGGCGCGCAGTGCGTCGGCGACCCAGGCGCCGTGCGCGTCGAAGGCGCCGAGTACGGCGTCCTCCTTGGTGCCGAAGTAGCGCAGGAACGTGCTCCGGGACACCCCGGCGGCGGTCGCCAGGTCGTCGAGCGTCACCTTGTCGAAGCCGTCGCGAAGGAACAACTCGAAGGCGACCTGGGCGAGTTGGGCCCGTACGGCGGCCCGCGCGATGTCCCTGGTGTTCGTCCGGGCCGGGTCCGTCCTTCTCCCGGACGCCGCGCTCGCCGAGTTCGCCGCGCCCTTCGCGCCCGTACGTGCCGCTCCGCTCTCTTCGCTCACTCCCCGATGCTACCTCCCGGCCGACCCTCGCTTGCGGGTATGGCGCTCGGTGGCTAGCGTGACACTCAGTTCCACCTCTGGATTCTGCTTTTGCTGGCCAACTCGCCCTTCGCACCAGGAAAAGAGCCCATGACCTCCGCCCTGCCCTCCACCTCCGTACAGACCTTCGCGACAGACATCCCCACCCCCGACGGGACCGTCGACGCGCATGTCTTCCACCCGGCCGAAGGCGGGCCGCACCCCGCCGTCCTCCTCTACATGGACGCGTTCGGGGTGCGCCCGCATCTCAAGGGGATGGCGGAGCGGCTGGCGGCGGCGGGATACGTGGTCCTGCTGCCGAACGTGCTGTACCGCGGCGGGCGGGCGCCCCTGGTGGAGCTGCCCGCGTTCATCAACCCGGCGGAGCGGCCGGAGATCATCGAGCAGATCCGCCCGGCGACACGGGGGCTGACGCCGGAGGCGGCGATGCGGGACGCGGGGGACTACCTGGACTGGCTGGCGGCCTCGCCCCTGACGAACGGCGGCCCGGCCGGCGTCACCGGCTACTGCATGGGGGCGGGGCTGGCGCTGCGGACGGCAGGGACGTACCCGGAGCGGGTGGCCGCGGCGGCCGGGTTCCACGGCGCGTACCTCGCGACCGACGCGCCGGACAGCCCCCATCTCCTCGCCGACCGCATCACCGCCGAGCTGTACTTCGGGCACGCGGACAACGACTCCACCAACCCCGCCGACCAGATCGGCCGCCTCGACCGGAGCCTCACCGCCGCGGGCGTCCGCCACCGCGGCGAGGTCTACGCGGGCGCCCACCACGGCTTCACCCAGGCCGACACCGCCATGCACAGCCCCGAGGCGACGGAACGCCACTGGACGGCCCTGCTGGATCTGCTGGCGCGCAACCTCTGAGGGGGACGGGCCGCGGGTACGGGCGGGCCGCGGGTACGGGCGAGCCGGGGGCACTGACCGGCATGGGCACTGACGGCACGGGCACTGACCGGCATGGGCACTGACGGCACGGGCACTGACCGGCATGGGCACTGACGGCACGGGTACGGACGGCCAGGGGTACTGAGCCGGGGCCGCGCACGCCGTGGTTGTCGTGCGCGGCCCCACCGCGGTCACCGAGCGGGTGTCACCGCCCGCCGACCACCCTCCCCAAGAACTCCGCCAGGGTGCGCGTGGCCGTGTTGTGGGCCGTGGCGGCGAAGAGCGGGTCGAGGTGGTTCATGCCCTCGTCGGACTCGTACGCGGCGTACGGGATGCGGGACTCGGCGACGACGCGTCGGGCGCTCTCCACGACGGTGCCCTTGGAGTAGCTGGTCTGGAAGGCGTAGAGGGGTATGTCGAGCCCGGGGGCGTGGCGCAGGCGCAGCCCGAGGGACCGGGCGAGGTCGGTGTCGGCGTAGGCGTCGCTGACGTCCAGGTCGACGGAGAGCCGGGCGGGCCAGTACCACTCCCACACCCCGGGCACGGGCCCCGCGTACGCCTCGGCGACCCGCCCGATCGGTGTGATCCCGTCGTCGACCCACCCCCGTACGCCACCGGCGTCGGCGTCGGCTTCGGCGGCGAGGTGCCCGGAGTGGACGCTGATGTCGTTCGGCCAGCCGAAGCCGGCGTCGACGAAGGAGCCGAGGAGCGCGGCGTTCGTCACCGGGAACGGCACCCGCAGTGCCTCGGGCACCCGGTCCTGCAGTACGGACCGCCCCCGGGGGTCGTGATGGGCGTACCACCCGGCGAGCTGGTACCAGATCTGGGTGCTCTCCGCCCGGCTGCCCAGTCCGACCCCGCTGAGCGTCATGTCGAACACCCGCCCGCCGGCGATCGCCGCGAGCCGGTCCCGGACCTCCTCCGGCGAGTCCTGCACGGGCGCCCCGGTCCCCTCGAACGCCCCGCGCACGCCCCCGTCGAGGACCGCCAGCCCCGCGAGATCCCGGTACCCGGGCCGTCCGTCGAAGTCCCAGGCCGCGTACGCCGACGCGGTGGTCGCACCCCAGGAGTGCCCGCCGAGCACGACCCGCCGCCGCCCGCCCGCGCGAGCGGCGAGCACGACGCACCGCAGGTCGTCGAGGGCACGCTCCAGCCCCCACCGCCCGATGAACCCGGCGGCGGCGGGCTCCAGGGACCGATACCGCCCGTCGAGGTAGTACCCGACGGGGTCCCCGCTCCCGCCCCCGAACCCACTTCGGTCGGCGAGGTTCTCCTCGCGCCGGTCGACGGCCCACACCTGAATCCCGGGCACCGAGGCCACCAGATCCCGAGCCATCAGCCGGAAGTCGTTCGCCGCCCCGAACATCCCCGGCACCAACACCACCACGGTCCCCGCGTCCCGCGGCCCCACCTTCAGCACATGCACCCGATCACTCCCGACGGGCCCGCCCCCGGCCCCGACCGCGATCGGCACATACACCTCCCCGCCCCCGCCGACCGACCCACCACGCCCCTGCCCACCGACAGCCGCCCAGGCACTCCGGCCTCCGGCCCCGACCCCGGCCAGAGCCAGCCCTCCGCCCAGCCCACCACGCAACATCGCCCTACGCGCCGGCCACTTCGTCATCTCCGGTCGTCTCCTTGAAAGTTGGGGGGTAACGACACTGGGCCAAGCTTCCTCCGGCGTGCGCAGCGGGCTGTCGCCGGGGCCCAGGTGTCACGGCGATCACCCCAGGCGGACCGGCAGTTCGGGCAGGCCTCTCAGGAGGGTGCTGGTGCGCCAGGTGAGGGCGGACGGGGTGGTGGCGAGGGCGAGGTGGGGGTGGTGTCGGAGGAGGAGGCGTAGGGCGATGGTGGCTTCGGTGCGGGCCAGGGGGGCGCCGAGGCAGTGGTGGAGGCCGTGGCCGAAGGCCAGGTGGGAGGTGGGGCGGCGGGTGAGGTCGAAGCGGTCCGGGGACGGGAAGTGGGCGGGGTCCCGGGAGGCCGCGGCCAGGGAGACCTGGACGGCGTCGCCGGGGGAGACGGGGGTGTCCGCGAGGACCAGGGGTTCGGCGGCGAAGCGCAACACCGTTCCGTGGACGGGGGAGTTGTAGCGGAGGGATTCCTCGATCGCCGCCCCCGTGAGGGTGAAGTCCGCGCGCAGGGAAGCCAGTTGGTCGGGGTGGGTGAGCAGGCTGTGGACGGTCGCCGAGATGAGGTTGACCGTCGTCTCGTGGCCCGCGACCAGGATCAGGAAGGCCATGCCCAGGAGTTCTTCGGGGGAGAGGGACTCGGTGTCCGTCGCCGCCAGTTCGCTCAGCAGGGTCTCGTCCGGCATCGCGCGTTTTCGGGCTATCAGGTCCGTCAGGTAGTCGGTGAGTGCCGCGGCCGCTCCTGCCGCCGCCTCCGGTGACGTCGGCATCACCAGCTCAGTCGACCAGTCGTGGAAGACGTCCCGGTCGGTGTCGGGGATGCCGAGGATCTCGCAGATCACGGCCACCGGGAGCGGCAGCGCGTACCGGCTCACCAGGTCGGCCGTGCCCTCGGCGGGCAGTTCCGCCAGCAGGTCGGTCGCCATCTCCTCGATCCGGGGGCGTAAGGCCGCCGTCCGGGCGGGCGTGAAGTGCGCGGCGACCGACCGGCGCAGGCGGCTGTGCTGCGGCGGGTCGCTCTGGAGCATGTTGACGCCGATGGCGTGGCCGCCGTCGGTGTCCCAGGCGGAGTGGCGGATGTCGTTGCTCAGCCGGGCGTCCGTCAGCGCGGCCCGCGCGGCGTCCCGGCCCACCACCAGCCAGCAGTCACCCGTCTGCGGGAGATGCACCCGGTGCACGGGGCCCTTCGCGCGCAGAGCCGCGTAGACCGGGTAGGGGTCGGTCGCGAAGTCGTGGCCGGCGGGGGCCAATTCGTCCAGCGTGGGTGCTCGCATGGTCCGGTCGTCGCCTTTCGGTTCGCGGAGGGAGGGAGAGAGGGAGCGGCGGCTGTTTCGTGGCGGCCGTGGGTGGTGGGCCGTCGGTGGGCCGGGGGTGGGCCGGGGGTCACCGGTTCCGGCCCGTCAGCCGTGCGGGAGCTATTCGGGGAGTGGTCCCCGTTTTGTCGCTCGACGATAACATCGGGGCATCGACGCCGGGGAGCAGTCCCCGCTTATCGCGGAGGATCAGGATGACCGTCGGTGCGGGCCGTGCGGGCCGTGCGACACCGCCGCCACGGCGGCGTGACGCGCAGCGCAACTGGGAGCTGCTGGTGGCGGCGGCCCACGAGGTGTTCACCGAGCAGGGCCTGGAAGCGCCGCTGGATGTGATCGCGCGCCGGGCGGGGGTGGGGAACGCGACCCTCTACCGGCACTTCCCGAGCCGTGCCACCCTCATCGACGCCGTCTTCCACGACCAGCTCACGGGCACGATGGCCGTCGGGGACCGGGTCCGGAACGCGCCGGACGCCTGGACCGGGCTGAACGAATACCTCGGGGCGGTCTTCGACACACTGGCGGCGGACCGGGGCACGAACGACCTCATGACCACGCATGTGCGGGGTGTCGACGTCCTGGAGGACGTGCACGCGCACAATCGGCGCACCGTGGAGTTCCTGCTGGGGCGCGGCCGCGACGAGGGGACGGTCCGTGCGGACGTCACCACCGAGGACGTCCTCTTCGCCCTCGCCGCCCTCGGCCGCGCCGTCCCCGCCCTCACCGCCGCGACCACCCCCGACGCCTGGCGCCGCCCTCTCGCCCTCCTCCTCGACAGCCTCCGCCCGCCCCGGTCCACGGCCACACCATCGCCACCCCTGCCCGAGCCGCCCCTCACCGCCGAGCAACTCGGTGAGGTGCTGGCGGAGTTGGGGCCGCATCGGGCGGCGAGGGGATGAGGGGACCGACTCACGCACCGGCGGGCCGATGGCTCACGCCTCTCACACCTCTCACGCCTTTCACGCCTCGTCGTCGACGGTGATCGCCGCCGCCGGGCAGACCGCCGCCGCCTCGCGGACGGCCGGGTGGTGCGGCGGGGGCGGGGTCGCGTCGAGGAGTACGACGATGCCGTCCTCGTCGCGTTGGTCGAAGACCTCGGGGGCGATCAGGACGCATTGGCCGGCGCCGCAGCATTTCGTCTCGTCGATGTGGACCTTCATCAGGCCTCCCTTCTTCACCAGACCTCCCTTCTTCACCAGCGCACCGGCACCTCGCGCAGGCCGCCGACGAGGAGGCCTTCGACCTTGCGCAACTCGTCTACGGGTACGGCGAGTTCGAGGGTGGGGAGTTTGCGGAGGAGGACGTCGAGGACGACCTGGAGCTCGGTGCGGGCGAGGGCCTGGCCGAGGCAGGAGTGGGGCCCGGCACCGAACGTGAGGTGGGGGTTGGGGCTGCGGGTCAGGTCCATCTCGGCGGGGGACGTGAACACGCGGTCGTCCCGGTTGGCGGAGGACATGCCGCAGAACACCGTGGTGCCGCCGGGCAGCAGTTCCCCGTCGAGGTCCACGTCCTCGCTCAGATAGCGCCGCATCCCGAAACCACCGAGGTTGGCGTCGAAACGCAGTACCTCCTCCACCGCCGTACGGACGAGGGAGGGATCGGCGAGCAGCTGCTCCCACCGGCTCCGGTCCGCCAGCAGCAGTGCGGCCATCTTGCCGATCATGTTCGCGGTGGTCTCGTGGCCGGCCACCAGCAACCCCATGCCGGTGGCGCGGAGTTCGGCGTCGGTGAGCCGTTCGGCCTCCGGCAGCGCGGTGCTCTCCGCGATCAGCATGCTGAGCAGGTCCTCGCCCGGCGCGGCACGCTTCGCCGCGACGAGGTCGGACATGTACCGCGCGAACTCCGTGAACGCCGCCCCCGTCTCCTCCTTCGAGAAGCGGCTGACGTTCAGGAACGCGTCGGACCAGTGCGAGAAGCGGTCGCGGTCCTCGGCCGGGGCGCCGAGCAGGTCGCAGATGACGTAGACCGGGAGCGGGAAGCCGAGGGCCGCCTTGAGGTCGGCGGGCTGCCCGCGCTCGATCATGTCGTCGAGCAGGGACTCGGCGACCCTCGCCATGCCGGGGCGCAGGGCCGCCATGCGTTTCGCGGTGAAGTACCGGCCGACCTGGCGCCGCCAGCGCAGATGGGGCTCGCCGGTCTCCGGGATCGCCAGCGTGTACTCGGGGGACGCGTCGGCCGCGACACCGCCTGCGCCGTCGGCGGAGAGCCGCGCGGTGTCGTCCCCGGCGCGCGGACGGGAGAAACGGGGATCGGAGAGGAGGGCGCGGACGTCGTCGTAACGGCTCACGAACGTCGCCCGGTCGCCGCTCGGCAGCTCGACCGTGGCCACCGGGCACCGCGCCCGCAGCCGCTCCCACGCGGCGGGCGGGTCCAGGGGGCCGTCGCTGGTCATCGGCAGCCGGACCACCTCGTCGTCCGGGCCCGTGCCGGTCCGGTCCTGGTTGTCCTGGTTGTTCCTGCTCGTCTCGACCTGGCTCATCGCGGCATCTCCTGGTGGGGGGGAGGGGAGGGAGACGGAAATGCACGCTACACAGGTAGTGCATCATGCATCAATGGTGCATCATGCACTCTCCCTGCATGGCGCAATCTCGACGTAGGGTGAGGGGCCCATGGAGGCCGCACAGCCAGGAGGAGACCGGTGGATGCCCGAGAGGCGGGGGAGCGCATCGAACGGGAGCTGCTGATCCTGACGCGGAACCGCGAGACGTCGACGCCCCGTGGTGTCCGCGACGGCGGTGCCCTGGACCGCAGCGCCTATGTGCTGCTCAGCAGGCTGGAGGCCCAAGGGCCCATGTCCATCCCGGACTTCGTGGAGGCGTTCGGGTTCAACGCGTCCACGTTCACCCGGCAGACCTCGGCGCTCCTGCGGGACGGCCTGGTGGAGCGGACCCTCGACCCCGACGGGGGAGTGGCCCGCAAGTTCCGTGTCACCGACAAGGGGTCGACGCGTCTGGCCGAGCAGCGCGAGGAGTTCGTCGCCGGCCTCACCGGCGTCATCGCCGACTGGCCCGCCGAACGCCTCCAGCGCTTCGTCGCCGACCTGGAGCAGTTCAACACCGACATCGAACGCGTCAGCGGACGTTCTTGGCCACGCCCGATGGCCGACGAACACTGACGGCGAAGGCCGCTGGCGACGGCTGACGGGCGAGCGCTGACGGCTGACGGGCGAGCGCCGACGGCTCGGGGGAAGGGATGACCGCCGACGGCTCGGGGAGGGGCTGACCGCCGACGGGACGGGGACGGGCTGACCGCCGGAGCGACGGTCAGCCCGCATGCGTCCGGTCCTACGTCAGTTCACGCACACGATCCCGAGCAGGCAGAGCCCCGAAGGTGACGTCGTCGCCGTGTCGGAGCCCGAACCGTCCGACGTGTCCGAGCCGGTGCCCGAGCCCGTGTCCGAGCCGGAGTCGTTGCCGCTTCCCGAGCCGGTGCCGGTGCCGGTGCCCGTGTCCGAGCCGGTGCCCTTGCCCGTGTCGCCCGCGGAGCCGGAGTCGTCCGTGGCCGGGGGCGTGGTCGTCTCGTCCGTCGGGGTGCCGGTGCCGGTGGCGGCGTCGGTGCCCGTCCTGCCGGTGCCGGAGGAGCCGGACCGCGACCCCTGAGCGGGCGGCGTGGCCGAGGCCGTACGGGGGGAGTTGGGGTGGTCCGCACGGGCGTTCGGCTTGTCCGCGGCGGAGCGGTCGCGCGAGGTGTCGCCGGACGGGGACCATGTCGTGGGGGTGTCCGAGGTGCGCTTGGCGTCGTCGGTCTCCGTCGCCGGCGTACGGCCGCGCTGCGAGCCCTGTTCCTCGACGGAGCCCAGGCTCTCGGCGTCCGGGGCCGTGGCCGCCTGGGTGCGGTCGGTGGACTGCCGGTCCATCCCCATGACGGTCAGCCCGCCGCCGACCAGCGCGACGGCGGTCGCGACCACGGCCCGGCGCTGGTTCTTCTTCCACCGCGCCAACTGGCGCCGCCGCGCGGCCCGCCCCTGCGGCGCCACCGGAACACCTTCGACGTCCACGTCCACGTCAACGTCCACGTCCAGGTCGGCGTCTGCGTCGATGTACCCGTTGCCGGACATCGCCCCTACCGTCGGGAGCCCCTTCGTCGGAGACCCGTCCGCCGGGAACCCCTCCATCGGCGCCCCGTCCGCCGGGAATCCCTCCACCGGCGCCGCGTCGTGCCAACCGTCGCCCGCCCGCACCCCGTACTCCCAGGTCGCCGCCGGCACCGGTGCGGCCGGTGTCGTCGGAGGCAGCGGGATCATCACCGACCCGGTCGTCGTCCCGGCCGACCGGGACGGGGCGACGCGGCTGTCGATCGTGGTCGGGGCTATGTCGGGCGCGTAGGCGCCGCAGCCGGGGCACACGAGGGCGCCGTTGAGATGTCGGCGACATGAGGAGCAGTAGTCCATCGAGGTCTTCCTGTGTTGGCATGCCGTCGACCCGCCGGGCCGCGGCCCGGTCACGTTCGCACGTGGGATCGAGCGGATCGAGCGGTCAGCAACGCTAACGAGCCATTCTCAGGGCTGTGTGCAGGCTGTGTGACGCTCCTGCGTGGATCCGCCGGGGACTTGGAGCCCGTTTCGCAGGGATGTGCCGGCATGTGTTTGACGCGTGCTCGCCACTCCTTGCGTCGAATTCCGCCTCAACAGGCAACCCGTGCACACCATTTACCAATCTCACAGGGTGCTCACAGGGCGACCGGGGCGAGTCCGGCCCGGGCCGAGGCGTGTTGGGGTGCGCCCGTGCCGTCGGCCGGCCGTCGTCCGTGGGCTGTCCAGTCCGATGCCTCTGACCATGGCACTCGCAGACGAGGAACCGATGACCAACCAGATGAACAGCCCGAACAGCCCGAACAGCCCGAACAGTCCGGAGACCGGCGGGGCGGCCGAGGGGGCGACCGGCCCCACGGGCGGTCGGGACCGCCGCAGCCGCCTGAAGCGGCCGGGCCTCGCCGCCCTGGCGTCGCTCACCGTGGTGGCCGCCGTCGCCGGAGCCGCGCCCGGAGCCGGTGCCGCGCCCGCCGCGACACCCGGCAAGCCGCAGCTCAAGCTGATCGCCGCGTCGAACTCCGTGACGCTCACCCGCTACGAGTGGGACGCGGGTGTCCAGCTGCAGCTGGGGACGTATGTCTCGGTCGACAACGCGCCCCTGGAGTTCCAGGTGACGCGGAAGTCGTACAAGGACCCGATCGTCGCCAAGCAGATCCTCCGCGACGGCAAGACCACGAAGACGAAGACCCTGCCGGCGGGCACCGTCGACGACTTCTCCGGGCTGAAGGGCTTCCTGGAGGTCTCGGTCAAGAACGCGGCGGGGGAGGAGGTCGCGACGAGCGACGGCAACTTCTGTCCGAACAACGCCTCGGGCCGGATCCGCCCGGACGCCCCGGCGACCAACCACTATCCGCAGAGCTGCCCCACCAACCCGTGGACGCTCGGCTCGGTGTGGGGCGTCGAGAAGGGCTGGGCCACCAACACCACCAACTGGGACTACGACAAGACGGTGGACCTGCCGGTGGGCGAGTACACCGCCGAGGTGGGGGTGGCGAAGAAGTACCGCGACCTTTTCGGCATCCCCGACGACCGGCCGACCATCAAGGTGACCGTGCGGGAGGAGACCGAGGAGGGCGAGGGCGCGGGCGCGGGCCTGACCACGTCGAAGTCCTCGTCGTCCTCCGCCCACCACGGCGGTGGGCACGGCGGCGGCCACGCCGCGCCGTCGGCCCCGGCCGGTCAGCCGGCCCAGGACAATCACCACTACGGCCCGCGCGGCGCCGACGCCCCGACGCCCCCCGAGCTGTCCTACGCCCTGCAGGACCGGGGGCTGGCGAACCACCTGGGCGACGGCACCGGCCACACCGACGGCTCCCGTATCGCTCCCGCCCTGAAGGCCGCCCCCAAGCGGCCCACCGGCAAGGCGGGCGCCCCGGCGAAGACCCCCAAGCCGGACCTGCGGTCGCTGCCCGCCTGGGACATCGCCATCACCGACGGCGAGGACGGCGACGTAGCCGGCAAGGACTACCTCGCCTTCAGCGCGAACGTCTGGAACGCGGGCCCCGCGCCCCTCGTCGTCGACGGTTTCCGCAAGCCGGGCGCCGACCTGATGGACGCGTACCAGTACTTCTACGACGCCGACGGCAAGCAGGTCGGCTACACCCCCACCGGCACCATGGAGTGGGACCCGCGCGAGGGCCACGAGCACTGGCACTTCACGGACTTCGCCAGCTACCGCCTGCTCAGCGAGGACCAGACCAAGGAGGTGCGCTCCGGCAAGGAGGCGTTCTGCCTGGCCAACACCGACGCCGTCGACTACACGGTGAAGAACGCCAACTGGCACCCGGAGAACACCGACCTGTCCACCGCGTGCGGTTCGCAGGACGCCATCTCCGTGCGTGAGGTCCTCGACGTCGGCTCCGGCGACACGTACACCCAGTACCGTCCCGGCCAGTCCTTCGACGTCACCGACCTGCCGAACGGCACGTACTACATCCAGGTCATCGCCAACCCGGAGAACCGTCTCCAGGAGACCAACCACAAGAACAACATCGCCCTCCGCAAGGTGATCCTGGGCGGCGACCCGGGCAAGCGCACGGTCCAGGTGCCGCCGCACGAGCTGGTCGACGCGAAGTAGCCGGAGCTTCGCCGACGAGACGGCAACGAACCCCCAGGCCCTGGGCCTGGGGGTTTCGCTGTGTGGGGAGTGTGCCGTGTGGGGGTGTGGCGCTGGGCGGGGGTGTTACGCCTTCGCCCCGGCGACCTCCGCCCGCTCCGCCGGGCCCTCGGGGGCCGGTGCCTGGACGGCCGCGCGGCGCTTCGGGATGAAGGAGGCGAGGAGGAAGGCGAGGAGGGCGGCGCCGGCGCCGATCGCCATGACGACCTTGAAGCCGTTCTCGGAGGGGAGGGCGTAGCCGCCGAAGTCGGTGGTCATCTGGGCGAGGATGACGCCGGCGAGGGCGCTGGCGAACGAGGTGCCCAGCGAGCGCATCAGCGTGTTGAGGCTGTTGGCGGCGGCCGTCTCGGACTCCGGCACGGCACCCATGATCAGGGCGGGCATCGCGCCGTAGGTGAAGCCGACACCGCCGCCGATGACGCAGGAGACCAGGACGAGGTGCCAGACCTCGCTCATCAGGACGATGTTGAGGCCGTAGCCGGCGGCGACGATCAGGGCGCCGGCCATCAGCGTCACCTTCGGCCCCTTGGCCTTGGTGAGCGCCGCGGACACGGCGGACATGGCCATCATCACCAGACCCTGCGGGGCCAGCACCAGACCGACGGTCATCATGGACCTGCCGAGGCCGTAGCCGGTCTGTTCGGGCAGCTGGAGCAGCTGCGGCAGGACCAGTGACATCGCGAACATCGAGAAGCCGAGCGCGATCGAGGCCAGGTTGGTGAACAGCACCTGCGGCCGGGCGGTGGTCCGCAGATCGACCAGCGGCTGCCTCGCCCGCAGTTCGTAGACGCCCCACGAGGTGAGGATCACGACCGCGGCGGCGAACAGTCCCAGCGTCGTCCCGCTCGTCCAGCCCCAGTCGCCGCCCTTGGAGACGGCCAGCAGCAGCGAGACCAGTCCGGCGGACAGCCCGAGCGAACCGACCAGGTCGAAACGGCCGCCGGTGCGCACCTTCGACTCGGGTACGACCATCAGGACCAGCAGGAAGGACAGGGCGCCCAGGGCGGCGGAGGTCCAGAACAGGAGGTGCCAGTCCCAGTTGTCCGCGATGAACGCGGCGGCGGGCAGACCGAGGGCGCCGCCGACACCGAGGGAGGCGCTCATCAGGGCGGTGGACCCGGCGAGGCGCTCGGCGGGCAGCACGTCCCGCATGACGCTGATGCCGAGCGGGATGACGGCGGCGGCCAGCCCCTGCAGACCCCGGCCGATGATCATCGGGACGAGCGAGTCGGCCAGGGCGCAGACCACCGAGCCGGACACCAGCAGCACGATGCTGAGCAGCAGCATCCGCCGCTTGCCGAACATGTCACCGAGCCGTCCCACGACCGGTGTCGCCACGGCGGCGGCGAGCAGGGTGGCGGTCACCGCCCAGGCGGTGTCCGAGGCCGGCGCGTCCAGCAGCTTCGGCAGCTCCGGCACGATCGGGATGACCAGCGTCTGCATCAGCGCGACGACGATCCCGGCCAGCGCCAGCACCGCCACCACGGCGTTCGGCCGCGGCGGGGTACCGGACCCCGCGTCGGCGGGTCGGGCAAGGGGGTGGGACATGGTGTGCCTCCGACGGGAGCGAGGGATGGGGAGGAAGGGGAGGAAGCCGTCAGGCACTCCCTTTGCTTGACTTACTCAACCATAAGTCGATTGCTTGACTTACGCAAGTTACTTTTTCTCGTGGAGATCCCGATCTCCCCGTCAGCCGGGCAGCGGCAGCTCGGCGACCACCTCGAAGCCGCCGTCGGGCCGTGGTCCGACCCGAAGGCGCCCGCCCGCCGAGTGGGCGCGCTCGCGCATACCGAGGAGGCCGTATCCGCCACCGGGGGAGGGGGTCGCGGATCCGGTCGTGTCCTGGCCGGTGCCGCCGCGGCCGGCGGTGCCGTTGGAGACGGTGAGGCGGAGCTGCTTCGAGGTGTAGGCGAGGCGGACCTCGGCGGTGCGGGTGGCCGCGTGCTTGGTGACGTTGGTGAGGGCCTCCTGGACGATGCGGTACGCGGTGAGCTCGGCGCCGGCGGACAGCGGCCGGGGCTCTCCCTCGCCTGTCACGGTGACCGTGAGCCCGGCGTTCTCGAACGAGGCTGCCAGTTCCGGGAGTTGGGCGAGACCGGGCGTGGACCCGGCGGGCTCGTCGTCGTCGCCCTCGGCGCGCAACAGCCCGACGGTGGCCTTGAGTTCGCGAAGGGCCGAGGTCGTGGTCCCGGCCAGTTCGGCGACGAGCCGCTCCGCCTCCTCGGGCCGGGTCCGTACGAACCGGCCCACCGCGCCGGCCTGGAGGTGGGCCAGCACGAGGTGGTGGGCGACGACGTCATGCAGATCCCGCGCGATCCGCATCCGCTCCTCGGCGACCCGCCGCTTGGCCTCCTCGTCCCGGGTCCGCTCGGCATGCTCGGCCCGCGCCTGCACCGCCTCCACGTACGCCCCGCGCAGGCGCGTCACCGTGCCGAGCGAGGTCGGCAGCAACAGCCAGGCCGTCGGCCCGATCAGCTTCAGCACCCACGGCTCCCCGTCGGGCCCCGCGAACAGCCCCGTCGCCACCAGCATCGCGATACCGGTGACGGTGAAGCAGTTGGCCGTCCTCCGGTTCGTCCGCACCGCCAGCGAGTGCAACGCGACCATCAACGGCGCCAGCAGCAGAACGGTGAGCAGGTAACCGAGCGCGCACGCCGTGATCGCGGCCCCGAGGGTCACCACCGCCGTCGTGCGCGGGCGATCGCGCCGCCACAGCAGAGCCACGCACGACACCCCGGCCAGCACCACGCCCGGCCACCACGGCACCCCCAACCCCTGCCCGGGCCACGCGATCAGACTCCCGGGGAACGCGCAGGCGAAGAGGGCGGTGGCGAGGGTGGCGTCGGCAGCCCGGCGGAGGCCTTGGGGGGCGGCCCGGTGCGGGTGGTCGGTGGTGGGGGTGCGGGTGGATGCGGAGGGATGGGGGCTCGCCGCGGGAGGGATTCTGGAGGGGTCCATGGCGGGTGAGGTCCTGTCCGAGTCGTCGTCGGTTTCCGTGCCGGTGCCGGTGCCGGTGCCGGTGCCGGTATCGGGTCGGTGGCAGGGCGGTGTCGATACCGACAGGCCCGGCGGCGGAATGGGGGGAGTGTTCCGGCCGCCGGGCCGCCGATCGCGCCGTGCCCCGTCCCCACGGGTCCGGCGCGCTGGGGCCGCCTCCGCTCTTGGCGACCCCGGTCCATGGGCTCGGCGTGCTCGACCGGGCCCCTTCTGATTGCTTGACTTACGCAATCACAATCGACTTACTTAAGTCAAGCAATCATCTGTCGGTGGCTCGCGGGAGGCCTTCCCGGCTGTCGATGTCAGTGGGTGGGGCTAGCGTGTGTGAGACGTCAATCCGGCACGCTTCAGGGGGACACCGTGACCACACTCGAAGGCCGCCCGAACACCGCACTCCTCGTCGTCGATGTGCAGCGCGACGTCGTACAGGAGGCCCACCAGCGCGACACGGTCGTCGCGAACGTGGCCGCGCTGGTCGAAGGGGCACGGCGGGGCGGGGTCCCCGTCGTCTGGGTGCAGCATTCCGACGAGGGCCTTGTGGAGGGGAGCGACGGCTGGCGGATCGTCCCCGAGCTGACCCCGGGCGATACCGAACCGCTCGTCCACAAGAGCTACGGCGACTCCTTCGAGGACACCACCCTTGAGGCCGTGCTCGCGGGTCTCGGGGTCGGCCGGCTCCTCGTCACCGGCGCGGAGACCGACGCCTGCATCCGCTCGACGCTCCATGGCGCGCTCGTCAGGGGATACGACGCGACGCTGGTCGGCGACGCCCACACCACCGGCGACAAGTCGGCGTGGGGTGCGCCGTCCCCGGACCAGGTCATCGCCCACACGAACCTGTACTGGACCTACCAGAAGGCGCCGGGGCGGACGGCCGGGACCGTCGAGACGAAGGACGTGGACTTCGGCGGGTTCTGACGGCACTGGGCTCGGCCGTGGGTGGGCACCAGGCGCGTCACGCCCACCCACGTCTCCTCGCTCGTCCAGGCGAGGACGGCCCGAACGCTCCAGTGACACCTCGGCCGGCTGTCGGTCGACCCGGCCGAGGAGGAGGGCCGTATCGGTCTACCGGCCGCGTCGAACGGCCGGATCCTCGCCGTCCCGATCCGCCGACGGCCCCGCTGGCCCGGCTCGGCGTCGGTCTGTGGCTCGCGGGTGCCCAGTGCCTGCGAAGGTGATCCAAGAAGTGTCGCGGGCGGTGTCGACGAGGTACCAGATGCGGCCGCTGCCGGTCACCTCGATCTGCCACTGTTCGCAGGTCTGTCCGCGGTGGGTGCCATGTGCCAGGCCGCCCTTGAGTCGGTGGTGCCGGGATGACTCGGCGGCCGGTCTGGGGGCGGTGCGCATGGTGATCCAAGCGCGGTAGGTGTTCTCGCGGGCCTGTTGGGCCAGGCTCTCCCAGCCTTTGGCCGAGGCCGCGTCCGCGAACCGGACGTCCCAGTGGCCGTCCGGTGCCGGGGGCGCGGCACGGTCGCCGCGGCCCGCGGCCCGCGGCCCGCGGTCACGCGACGTCCCGCGGGTCGGGTGCCGGTCCGTAGTCCTCGTCGTGGTCCCTGGTCAGGGCGGCCAGCAGCTCGGGGTCGGAGTAGACCTCAGCGGTGTGCTGCCAGGCGATGAGCAGCTGGGCGACGGACGCGCTGTTGCCGAGCGAGTCGGCGGCGCGCATGGTGTCGACCAGTTCGACGGCGAAAGCGTGGAGATCGGTGTCGGGCAGGAAACGGACCCACGGGAAGGCGTCCGGCAGTATGTCGAGGAGCAGTTCCATGCTGCCGGGCTCCCGGCGTGCCATCGCGGCCAGCATCCGGGTGGCGGCCGACACCACGGTCTGGTCCTGCTCGGCCCGCGCCGCGGTGGTGAGGACCAGATCCTCGCCGTCTCTGCGGTGCAGGAGCAACCTCGGCGATTCCTGGAGCCGGGCAAGCGTCTTTCTGTTCCTGTTCACCAGCTCGGAGAAGTTCACGGCTGCGTTCTCGATGGTCACGACTTTGAAACTACTTCGAAACTCGCCCTGGCGCCATCACTCGAAAGGCTGGCCGGCGCCGTTCGTTCGAGCAGTGCACAACCTTCTCCTACGCCAGGGTCAGTGTGGGCAAAGGTGCCGACTTGGTCGGCATGCGGAGCTGCGGGCCGGGCGCGGGTGTCGCGTTGCGGCCGCGGTCCGCGGCGAAGACGACCAGCCGGAGGATCAGGAAGCGGGCTGTACCGGCGAGGCCGGAGGCGCTCAGGTAGACGATCTGTTCCGTCAGTGTGCCGGGGGAGGTCTGTGCGGCGTGGAGGGCGAGCATCGCGGCACTCGTCGCGACGTACGCGGCGGCGGCCGAGCCCGCTGACTGCCAGTGCTGGCGCCAGCCGGGCCGGTGGGCGGCGCCGAAGGTGAAGCGGGCGTGGAGTTCGGTGCCGAGGAGGGTGGAGGCGATGGTGATGATCGCGTTGGCCACAGCCCAGGGCATCGAGTCGGCGAGGAGGGCCACCGCGCCGCTGGACAGGAGACCGACGCCGCCGCCGAACAGTACGAAGCGGGCGAACGAGGCGAGGGGGCCCGGGCCCGCGGGGGTCTGGGGCGCGTCGTCCATGGCGGTCTCCGTCCGCTCCGTGTGTCGCGGCTCGGGGGAGGGCGGCACTAGTTTGCTTAACTCACTCAACTATATAGATTTGCTTGAGTTAGGCAAGTACTCCGTTCGGAGTAGTCGGAAGTAGAGGGGGAGTGCGTTCGGAGGAGGTCCGTGACGCGTGTGCCTACTCGATCGGGACGGCCTGGCCGGTGACCCGGGTGCGGGGGTCCTGGGGTGACACGTCGATCCGCAGGTCGCTGGGGCGGCCCATGTCCTCGCCCTGGCGGATCGTGAGGGTGGTCGGGGCGGTGACCAGGCCGAGAGCGCGGAGGTAGCCGCCGAAGGCCGCTGCCGCAGCGCCCGTCGCCGGGTCCTCCACGACACCGCCCACGGGGAACGGGTCGCGGGCGTGGAAGTGGTCCGGGGACTCGCGCCACACCAGGTGGACGGTCGTCCAGTCGTGTCGCCGCATGACCTTGGCGAGGCCGTCGAAGTCGTAGTCCAGGTCCGCGAGGCGTGCGCGGGAGCCGACGGCAAGGACCAGGTGGTCGTTGCCGCCGAAGGCCACGTGCGGCGGCAGCGCCGGGTCGAGGTCGTCGGGGGACCAGCCGAGGGTCTTCAGGGTCGCGTCCAGTTCGGGGCCCGTGGCGGGGCGGGAGCGGGTCGGCACGCTGGTGAGGGTGGCGCGGGCCGTGCCGTCGGCGGCGTCGACCGTGGTCGCGACGGGGATCTCGCCCGCGAGGGTGTCGAGGAGGACCTCGCCGGGGCCCAGCCGCTCGGCGAGCGCCACGGCCAGGGCGACGGTCGCGTGCCCGCAGAAGGCCACCTCGGCGAGCGGGCTGAAGTAGCGCACCCGGAACCGGCGCGCCGTCTCGTCGGCGGCGGTGACGAAGGCCGTCTCGGAGTAGCCCACCTCGGCGGCGATCGCGAGCATCGTCGCGTCGTCGAGGCCGGAGGCGTCGAGCACCACCCCGGCCGGGTTGCCGCCCGCCGGGTCATGGGTGAAGGCCGAGTAGCGCAGGGTCTCGGGGCGCGGCGGCCCGGCCCACGGCCGGGGGCGGCTCATGGGGCTCGTTCCGTTCGCGTCGTCGGTCGTGACTTCGGTCGCCTCGTCGGTCATGTCGTCGGTCGTGTCTTCGGTCGCCTCGTCGGTCATGTCGTCGGTCGTGTCTTCGGTCGCCTCGTCGGTCATGTCGTCGGTCGTGTCTTCGGTCGCTTCGTCGGTCATGTCGTTGGTCATGTTGTTGGTCATGGCTCCACGCTGTCACCGCGTGGCGATCGCGTCCAACGATTGATTTCGATCCAGTCCATCGGTTATGTCGATGGGAGGCCTAGGCTGGCGCCGTGGACACCCGACTGCTGCGCACCTTCACCACCCTCGCCCGGACCGGCGGCTTCACCGCCACCGCCGCCGAACTGCACCTCGCCCAGTCCACGGTCACCGTGCACATCCGCACCCTGGAGCGGGAGTTGGGCACCCGGCTCTTCGACCGGCTGCCCACGGGAACGCTGCTCACCGAGGCGGGCCGGCGGTTGCTGGAGGGGGCGGAGGAGGTCCTCGACGCCGTGGAGCGGCTGCGGGCCGGTGGCGGTGACGGAGACGGGGTCGTGAGGGGGCGGGTGCGGGTCGGCACCCCGGAGTCCCTGTGCTCGACCAGGCTGCCGGGCGTGATCGTGGCCCTGCGCGCGCATCACCCCGAGGTCGACGTCGACCTGTACGCGGCCGGTACGGCGGAGTGTGTCGCGGGGCTGCGGGCCGGGCGGCTGGATCTGGCGCTGCTGCTGGAGGGCGAGGCCGACTTTCCGGAGGTGACGGCCGAGCCGGTCGCGCGCGAGCCACTCGCCCTCGTGTGCGCTCCCCGCCATCCGCTCGCGACGCGTACGCGCACGGCCACCTGGGCGCAGCTGGCGACGGAGTCCTTCTTCCTGCTGGAGCAGGGGTGTTCGTACAGCGACGAGCTGGAGCGGCGGCTGCTCGCCGTGCCCGGGGCCGGTCCCCGGCTGACCCGGTTCGGCAGTGTGGACGCGGCGCGGTCCTGCGTCGCCGCCGGGCTGGGGCTGGCGCTGTTGCCGCTGACGACCGTCGAGGAGCATCTGAGTCAGGGGCGGCTGACGCGGGTGCGAGGGCCGCGCTTCGCGGATGTCCCCGTGCGGCTGGCCCGGCACCGCAGACGCTGGACGGCACCGGCGGCGGAGGCGTTCGCGCGGGAACTGGTACGGCAGTTGGACGTCTGAGAGAGGGCAGTCCCGGGGTGCCGTTCCCGCACCCCGTGCCGCCCGCCCGTGCTGCCGTCGAGCAGGTGCGGGTGATCAGCGCGACCGCCGGGGCGGGGGCAGGGCGGTCAGGGCCTCCGGTGGGACGGTGTGGTCGAGGAGATGGAGAGGGGCCGGGCGCACTCCGGCGGCCTCGGCGGCGTCCCAGTGGGCCAGGGCGCGGGGCAGGTCGACGAGGCCGTGGATCAGGGGCGGTTCCGTACCGGAGGCCCGGTCGGCGAGGTGGGCGTGGAGGAGGGACTCCAGGCGGCAGGAGGCGAGGGTGCCGGGGAGGTGGAGCGCGAGGTGGTGCTGGGTGCGGGCGCCCGCGTGGCCGGTGAGGGCGGCGGCCGGGAGGTCCGGTGACAGGTGCGTCTCGGTGGACTCCAGGGCCAGCAGGCCGCCTCCCACGATCAGTACGTCCCGCTCGTGCCGCATCCGCTCCAGGGCCCGCGCGGTGTCGAAACAGTGCGGGAAGGAGTCGTCCACGACGATCGTGCCGGGCCGCAGCCGGTCGACGTCCAGCAGGGTCGTCGGGCCGCCGCTGACCGCCGTGACGATGAGGTCGGACGCCTCGTAGACCTCGGCGGGGAGCGTCCGGGTGTCGGCCGACTCGACGACCCCTACGGCCGTGGCGGGATGGTCGGCCGACAGTTCCTCGGCGAGGTGGTGCAGGCGGGGAGCGCTGCCGGGCACGTCGCAGAGCAGGAGCCGGGCCGGTGGGCGGGGGCTGCGGGCCAGGAGCAGGCGCAGGGACGACGTGCCGATGGAGCCGCAGCCGACGACGGTGAGGGTGAGGTCGGCCAGGTCGCGGCCGGTCGCGTCGAGGGCGCTGCGGACGGTCTTGACCACGGCGACGGTCGTGGCCGCGTGGCCGGTGGTCAGCGTGGTCTGGGTGGTCTGGGTGGTGGGGGTCGCCGGGATCTCCCGGAGGACTTCGTAGCCGTAGCCGGTGAGGGACGGGATCATGCCGGCCAGGGAGACGCAGCGGGCGCCGAGGGATGCGGCGTGGTCCACGGCGTGTGCGGTCATGGCGGCCAGGGTGGTCGGGGCGGCAAAGGTGGTCGGGGTGGTCGGGGTGGCCCGGGTGGCCGGGTCGCCGGTGGGGAGTGGGCCGGTCAGTTCGTCGGCGAAGAGAGGGAGCGAGACGAAACCGGATCTGCCGAGGGGCGTGGTGACGCTTTCCAGGAGCCTGGCGCGGCCGTCAGGGAAGAGCAGGGCGCGGATCGCTTCACGGCTGGGTGCCGCGTCCGGGGGGAGCCCGGCGAAGGCGGCGAGGTGGTGAGGGGCGGGGAGGTAGCCGATGAGGGCGGCGTCGAGGGCGGGTTCGGGGGTGGGGTCGAAGGGGCGGGCGGTGGTGGCGTCGTCGTGCGGTGCCTCCTCCAGTCGACGGCTCAACTCCCGTGTGAAACGCGCGAGTTCGTCGAGCGTGAGAGCGGTCGCCGATGCTCGGGCGGTGACGCGCAGGCCTTCGCCGGTCGGTGACGGACGGACCGCCAGGAGAACGTCGGTGCCCACCGGCGGTGGGGCGAGCGCGGTGTCGGTGTCGTCGGCGTGGAGGGTCAGGCTGCTGTCGGGCGGTGTGCCGAGGGAGGTGAAGTCGAGGAACGTGAAGAAGAACTGGGCGGTGCGCGGGAGGCCTTGGGGCGTACGGAGGTCCAGGGGCCCGGTGGTGCGGGCCGCGATCGTCTCGGCGGTGATACGGCGCAGGTCTTCGTCGAAGCCGGGGGCCGGGTGCGTGCTGTCGGACGGGGACGCCGGGCGCAGCGCCACGGCCTCGGCGAACGGGCCGAAGACGTGCTGGGCGTCCCGCGTGCTCTCGTCCCGGCCGGTGACGGCCAGGCCGAGGACCAGGTCGCGGCGGCCGGTGAGCGTGGTGAGGGCGCGGTAGTACGCGGTGAGGACGGGGGCGTGGAGCGTGGTGCCGTTGGTCCGGGCGAGCTGGCGCAGGGCGTGGGTGCGGCCGGCGTCGACGGTGAAGGACGTGGTGTGGAAGGCGGGCGCGGTGCCGTCCGGGTGGGGTGCGCGCAGGACGGGCGGGGTGTAGGGGGCGAGGTGGCGGGCGCGGTACTCCTCGGCCTCCGGTGTCGTGGGCGGTACGTCCCACGCCCGGGGTGCGGTGCGGTGGAGCGCGTGGTCGCGGAAGGTGGAGTGCGGGGGCTCCAGGCCGTGCGGGAGGCCGCGTTCGAAACGGCCGTACACGGTGAGGAGTTCGCGGGTGAGGAGGGCCGCGCTGTAGCCGTCGCCGATGAGGTGGTGGGCGTGGACGAGGAGGACGTGTTCGTCCGGCGCGAGAGTGAAGAGGCGCAGACGCAGCAGGGGCCAGGCCCAGGGTTCGAAGCGGCGGCCCGCCTCCTCGGCGGCCCGTTCCTCCAGCAGGCCGGGGTGGGCCAGGGTCTCCGTCTCGACGGGGAGCCTTAGGGAGGCGGGGAGTTCCTGCTGCACGGGCGGGCGGGCGCCGGCCGGGAAGACCGTGCGGAGCATGGGGTGCCGGGCCATGAGGACGTCGACGGCGCGTTGGAACAGGTCGGGGTCCAGGGGGCCGCGGATACGGAAACGGGCCAGCCAGGCGGGGTTGGCACCGTGAGTGCCGTGAGTGCCGCGAGTGCCGTGAATACCGCGAGTACCGGGGACGTCGGGGGTGTTGGGGGCGTCGGGTGTACGAGGGCGGCCCGACGCGAGGGCGTCGGCGAGGAGGAAGCCCTGTTGGGAGGGCGTGAGGGGGTAGGGGGTTACGGGGTCGACCGCCTGTCGGCTCTCGGCCGGAGCGACTGCGGTGGTGTCGGCGGTGGTGTCGTCTGTGGTGGCGTCGATGGCTGCCGCCAGGGCGGTCAGGGTGCGGTGCGTGTAGACGGCGGTCGGGCGGGGCAGTGCGGGGCGTTCGTGGCGTAGGCGGGAGAACAGTTCCAGCACGGTGATGGAGTCGCCGCCGAGGGTGAAGAAGTCGTCCTGGCGGCTGATCTCGGACTCCGGCACGTCCAGCAGGGCGGACCAGGCGCGTGCCAGCAGGTGCTCGGTGGGGGTCGCGGGGGGCGTGCGCGGCGGGTCGGGGCGCGTGGCTTCGCTTCGGGGAGCGAGGCCGTTGCGGTCGATCTTGCCTGTGCCGGTCAGGGGGAGGGCCGGGAGGGAGTGGACACGGGCGGGGAGCATGTACGGGGGGAGGGTGCGGGAGAGGAAGGCGCGCACCTCGCGGGGGTCGAGCCGGCGGGGGTCGAGTCGGCGGGGGTCGGGGGTGTGCGTGCCGGTCCTGGGCTCGACGTACGCCTCCAGCCGACCGTCGCGCAGCAGGACGGCCGCGCGGGCCACGCCCGGGTGGGTGAGCAGGGCGGCCTCGATCTCGCCGAGTTCCACGCGGTGACCGCGGACCTTGACCTGGTCGTCGAGCCGTCCCAGGAACTCCAGAGTCCCGTCGGCCGTACGGCGGACGCGGTCGCCGCTGCGGTACCAGCGGCGGCCGTCCCGTTCGGTGAAGGCGGCGGCCGTGAGGTGGGGGTCGCCCAGGTAGCCGGGGGTGAGGCCGGTGCCGGCGATGAGGAGTTCGCCGGGTTCGCCCGGGGCGCGTTCGCGTCCGTCCTCGTCGACCACGGTCAGTTCCGTGCCGGAGATCGGGCGGCCGATGGGGAGGTGGCGTGCGTCGTCGCCCGGGCGGGTGTCGATGATGTGGCAGGTGGCGTTGATGGTGGCTTCGGTGGGGCCGTAGAGGTTGGCGATGCGGTGAGGACCTGGGCCGCCGCCGGTGCCGGTGCCGGTGCCGTCGAGGGTGTCCAGGAGGTCGAACCACCGGCGTACGTGGGCGGCGGGCAGGGCCTCGCCGCCCACGTGGACCCAGCGCAGGGCGGAGAGGTCGGGGGGCGTGCCGTTGTCGCGGGTGCGGTCCTCGGCGGCGGTGAGCAGGCGTTCCCACAGCGTCGGGACCGAGCTCCACACCGTGATCCGGTCCGCCACGACGCGGTCGAGCAGGGCGTCGGGGTCGCGCAGCAGGTCGCGGGAGAGGGGGTGCACCGTGGCGCCGGCCAGCAGCGGGGCCAGCAACTGCCGTACGGAGGCGTCGAAACAGACCGAGGCGGTCTGCGCGAGCCGGTCGCCGGGGCCGTAGCCGAAGGTGGTCAGCGACCAGTCGAGGTAGTTCGTCATCGACCGGTGGGTGATGGGGACGGCCTTGGGGCGGCCCGTCGAACCGGAGGTGAAGATGACGTAGGCGATGGCTTCGGGGGAGGCGGAGGGGGAGAGTTCGGGGGAGGCGGAGAGGGAGGGTTCGGGGGTGTCGATCGGTGGGGTGTCGGCCGGCTCGGACACCGGGACCGGGGTGACGCCCTCCAGACCGGTGGCCGCTTCGTGGGTCGCCGGGTCGCAGACCAGTACGCGAACTCCCGTACGGGACAACTGGTCCCGGTGCCGGGCGGTCG
This sequence comes from Streptomyces sp. NBC_00104, assembly GCF_045160825.1. NCBI lineage: Bacteria > Bacillati > Actinomycetota > Actinomycetes > Kitasatosporales > Streptomycetaceae > Streptomyces > Streptomyces sp. NBC_00104. The sequence continues at coordinate 5,918,408 of NZ_CP108215.1, forward strand.
GGTGGGTGGCGTCCAGCGGTACCCAGCCGGCACCCGCCCGCAGGATGCCGACGACTCCGGTGACCGTGGCCGTGCCGCCCGGTTCGGTGAGGAGCCCGACCAGGTCGCCGGGGCGTACGCCGTGGGCGCGCAGCCGGGCGGCGAGGGCGGCGGAGGCGGTGTCGAGCGCGGCATAGGTGAGCGTGTTCCGGCCGCCGGCGGTGGCGACGGCGATGGACCGGGGGGTGGCGCGGAACCGGGCGCGGAGACGGTCCACGATCCCGCCGGTGCCGGTGCCGGTGCCGGTGCCGGTGGTGGTGGTGTTCGTGGAGGACGTGCTGTCCGTGCTGTCCGCGCTCTCCGCGTCCTCCGCGTCCTCCGCGTCCTCCGCGTCCTCCGTGCCGGTCGTGTCGTTCGTGTTGTTCGTGACGGAGGGCGGGGTGGCTGAGGGGACCGCGACGGTGGCGTGCAGTTCCGTGACGTACTCGTCGGCGAGGCGGCGGACGGTCTCGGGGCGGAAGAGGCGGGCGGGGTAGTTCCACGACAGGCGCAGGGCGGCGTCGGCTTCCCAGCAGAGGAGGCCGAGCCGGGTGGCGGCGGAGGCGGTGGCCGCCGCCGTCGGGGTGACGGTGACCGGCCAGTCGGGGCCGTGGACCACGGGGAAGCGGGAGAAGCTGAACCCCGCTTCGGCCGCCGTGCGGGGTGCCGGGCCGGTGGTGGCCCGTACCTCGGACAGCAGCCGGGCGACGTCGGTGCTGCTCAGGGTCGCGTGCGCCTCGGCCTCCCGCCAGATCCGGCGCAGCCGGTCGGCGAGCGCGGTGACCGGTTCCTCGGGGTCGACGTCCACGAACACCGGCAGCGTGTCGGCCAGCGGCCCCACCAGACGGTCGATGCCGGCGATCGGCGACTCCCGCCGGGCCCGCGCCACGTTGACCGCCACGGCCCGCCGCCCGCTCCACCGCGCCAGACAACGGCCGTACACCGCCAGCAACAGGTGGAACAACGAGACCCCGTGCCGCGCGGCGGTCTCGCGGAGTGCGGCGGTCAGCGCCTCGTCGATACCGGTGCGGTGGTGGGTGAGGGGCGGGGCGGGCGGTGCTTCGGGGTCGCCGTCGTACGGCAGGGAGGGGGCTGCGGCCGGGGTGGCGGGGATGTGCGCGGCCAGCCGGTCGCGCCAGTAGTTCTGGTCCTGTGCGTACGCCGGGGACCGGCGCTCGGCGGTCATCGCGGCCGCGTAGTCACCGAACTCGCCCTTGAGGAGCGGGAGTTGGGTACTTTCGTCGCCGCGTGCCAGGGACGTGTAGAGCGTCCAGAGCTCCTCGGCGAGGAGCTTGAGGCTGAAGCCGTCGGCGGCGGCGTGGTGGACGACCAGGAGCAGGTGGGCGAGGTGCGCGTCGTCACGGTCGTGGACGAGGACGGCTCGTACCGGGTCCTCCCTCGTCAGGTCGAACGGGCGGTTGCAGAGGTCGTGTTCGAGCCGGTGGAGGTCGGGGTGCTCCCGTACCTCGTACCAGCGAGGCGCCGTGTACACGGGGCCGGCGGGGGCGGCGTACTGGCGTGGGCGGGCGTCATCGTCGTCGGTGATCCGCATCCGCAGCATGGGGTGGCGGGCGGCGAGGTGGGCGAGTGCCCGGCCCAGGAGGACGGTGTCGAGGGGGCCGCTGACGCTCTGGCGTACGTAGCCGTAGGCGGTGATGCCCTCGTGGAGGGTTTCGGTGGTGTGGAAGGCGAGTTGGAGGGGGGTGAGGGGGAGTGGGAGGGGCGGGCGGTCGTCGGCTGTGGCCGTCGATGAGGGGTCGTTCGGAACGACGCTCGACGTCGGCATCGGAGTTGGAGTTTCGATCGCTGTCGGCATCGGGGTCGGTGGGGTGGTGGTGGCCAGGTGGGTGGCCAGCTCGCCGATCGTGCGGTGTTCGAAGAGGAGGGTGGCCGGGAGGGGACGGTCGAGTTCGCGTTCCAGGCGGCGGGCGAGGTCGACGGCGCTGAGGGAGTCCAGGCCGAGGGTGAGGAACTGTTCGTCGTCGCCGATGTCCTGCGGGGCACGGTGCAGGGCCTCGGCGAGGAGACGGCGTATGAGGGTGGCGACGTGGGACGTCCCGGCCGGGCCGGGAGGCCGCCGAACGACAGGCTGGGGGTGGGCCGTTGCGGGGCGGGGCGTGGCGGGGCGGGGCGTGGCGGAGTCGGCGTCCGGGGGAAGGGGCGCCGGGGCTGCGGCGCCCACGCCCGTCACCAGCACGTGCGCCGCGTCCAGGCGGAGCGCCGCGTGAAGGCCTGCCAGGGCGGCCCGTGCGGTCATGGGGGCGAGCGTGAGTGCGTGTGCGTGGGTGGGGCCGTGTGCGTGGGTGGGCCCGTGTGACCGGAGCCGGGGTTGGGGGGCTGTTCCGTGCGCGAGGCCCGTGTCGGTGACGGGGCCGAAGGCGATCGACTGCCAGGGGCGGCCGGCGGCACGTTCGGCGGTGGCGAAGGCGTCGAGGAAGGAGTTGGCGGCGGCGTAGTCGCCGAGGGCGCCGGCGAGGCCGGGCAGGACGGCGGACACGGAGGAGAAGGCGACGCGTACGGCGCCCTCCTGGCCGTGCCGGCGCAGTGCTTCGGCGAGGAGTGTCGTGCCGCGCACCTTCGCGGCGAGTACGGCCTCGATCTCGTCGTCGGGCTTGCCGCGCAGGCTGCCGGGGCGGGCCGTGCCGGCCGCGTGGAACACGGCGTCCAGGGGCGGCAGGCCGGCGACGAGTTCGTCGATGTCGGCCGCGTCGGTGACGTCGGCTGCTTGATAGCGGGCGTGGGCGCCGAGGGCGCGGAGTTCGGTGAGCAGAGCGCGGGGCGGGGTGGTCGTGCGACCGGTCAGGACGAGGGTGGGGGTGCCGCGTTCCGCGAGGTCACGGGCGAGCGCGGAGCCGAGGCCGCCCGCGCCGCCGGTGATCAGATAGGTGCCGTTCGGGGGCAGCGGGGTGAGGGAGGGGGCCGGGGCGGGGGGCACGGCCGTACGGGCGAGACGGCGGCCGGTCCGCCAGGCGACGGTACCGCCCGCGCCGGAGCCGGGAGGGGCGGTGGGGCGGGCGTCCAACTCGCGTTCCAGCGCGTCGAGTCGGGCGTCGAGGGTGTCCTGGGCGGACAGGTCGACGCTCAGGGAGGAGAGGCCCGGGTGTTCCTCGGGGAGGGCCAGGGCGAAGCCGTGGAGGAGGGCCTGCGTGGGGCGGGGGCGGTGCTGGGGGGAGGGGTCGCCGGTGACGGTGACGGTGCCGGTGTCCGTGCCTGCGCCCGTGCCCGTGCCTGCGCCCGTGCCCGTGCCCGTGCCCGTGCCCGTGCCCGTGCTTGTGCCGGTGCTGTACGCGTTCTCCGTGACGAGCAGCAGGCGGGTGGGGGACGTGCCGAGCGAGGGCAGCACCTCGCGCAGGGCGGAGACGGCCGTGCTGGTCTCCGACTCCGGGCCCGTGGTGTCATCGGCGAACCACAGCACGGCTTCCGGGGCGACCGACCGCTCCTCGGCTTCCGCCGGGGCTGCGGACGGGCCCGGCGTCGGCGTCGGTCCCAGCACGGTCACTCCGCGCCCGGTGAGCCGTTCGGCCAGGGAGCGGCGGAGTGGTGTGTCGGCCCCGGTCAGGCGCACGACGCGGGGGCCGGGGGCGGCGGTCAGCGGGGCGTCGCGCCAGAGGAGGGGCCGCGGGGTGGGTATGTCGTCGGGCGCGGGGAGTGCCGTACGCGGCGCGGTCGTCGTGACGGGCTCGGGTGCCGGGGCGAGGCGCTCCGGCCAGTGGTGGCCGCGTTGGAAGGGGTAGGTGGGGACGGGCACCCGTCGCCGTCCCGTGCTCCGGGCCGGGGCCGTCGGGGCGGTCGGGGACAGCGGTGACAGCGGTGACAGCGGTGACAGCGGTGACAGCGGGGTCCCGCGGGTCCAGAGCCGACCGACCGTTTCGAGCAGTGCCTCGGCGCCCGCGACCGGCAGCCTGATGGATTCCTCCTCCGGTCCCCTTCTCGTCCCCGTCGCCGCTCCTCTCCCGTACCCCCGGCGGTCCGAGGCGGCAGCGGCCAGCGCGGGCAGGACCTCCACCTCGGAGGGTGTGACGCCGGGATGTGCGGCGGCCACCGCGTGGATCGGGGCGGAGAGGGAGGCACCGGGGCCGAGTTCGACGAACGTGTCGTAGCCCTCGTCGAGGAGCCGGGCGACGGCGGGGCCGAAGCGGACGGGGCGGACGGCGTGGTCGCGCCAGTGGCCGGAGCCGGGAGTCAGGTCGGGGGCCCACTCGCCGGTGACGGTGCTCAGCATGGGCACGGTGGCCGGGTGCACGGTCAGGGCCTTCGCCGCGTTGTGGAGGGGGGCGAGTACGGGGTTCAGCATCGGGGAGTGGAAGGCGTGCGAGACGCGGAGGCGCCGCGCGGCCACGCCACGGGCGGTGAGCGCCGCGACCGCCCGGTCGACGGCCTCCGCCCCACCCGCCAGCACCACCTGCGTGGGCGAGTTGACGGCGGCCACGCAGAGCGTGCCGCCGGACTCGGCGACCACGGCGGCGACGGTGCCCTCGTCACCCCGTACGGCCGCCATGGCGCCCGGCGCGGCGAGCTCGCCCACCAGGCGTCCGCGTTCGGCGGCGAAGCCGACCGCCTCGGCCAGGGGCAGGGCCCCCGCGACGCACGCGGCGGCGATCTCACCGACGCTGTGCCCCACGACCGCGTCCGGCGTCACCCCCCACGCGGCCAGTTGCCCGGCCAACGCCACCGCGAACGCGACCAGCAACGGCTGCGTCACCTCCGTCCGGGCCAGGGCGGCGGGGTCGGCGTCCTCGTCCAGACACCAGGCGGCCAGGGTGCGGCCGAGTACCGGCCCCGTGAGGGACGAGGCCTCCTCCAGGACGTCACGGAACACGGGCGCCGAGCGGTACAACTCCCGCCCGAGACCGGGCCGTTGGGCTCCCTGACCGGGCAGAACGAACACCGTGCGGGGCCGGCCTCGAACAGGCCCCGTAGCCGCGCCCACGGAACCCGCCCGCCGAAGCGCATCGACCGCTCCGGCGGCAGCGGCCTCTTCCACTGCTCCGGCGGCAGCGGCCTCTTCCACCGCTCCGGCGGCAGCGGCTTCTCCCACCGCTTCGAGCCGCTCCGCGAGGTCGCCGTCCGCCACCACGGCCAGCCGGTACGGTCCCTCGTCCCGGGCGGTGTTGACGGTGGCGCACACGTCGCCCTCGTCCAGTTCGGGGTGGGCCCGCAGATGTGCGGCCAACTCGGCGGCGGCGACGCGTAGTGCGCCATCGGTACGCGCGGACAGGGTCAGGAGGTGCGGACCGTCGGTGGTACGGGGTGCCGTGGTGGCCGGTGGTGTCGCGGGCGCGTCGGCCGACGCGCGGGCGACGGCGGGCGTCGCGCTGAGCGGGACGGCGGACGTCGGCCCCGCCGCCCCGCCCCTCGCCGCCCCACCCGTCATTGCCCCACCTGTCATCGCCCCGCCTCTGGTCTCCCCGCCCCTGATCTCCCCGCCCCTGATCTCCCCGCGCCTGGTCTCCCCGCCCCAACCGCTCGGCGCCTCCTCCAGGACGGCGTGCGCGTTGGTGCCGCCGAAGCCGAAGGAGTTGACGCCGGCGGTCAGCGGGCGGCCCTCCGTGTCGGTCCAGTCCTCGGGTGCGGTGACGAGGCGGAAGCCGGGGGCGGTGTGTTCGAGGAAGGGGGCGGGTGGGGTGGTGTGGGGGGAGGGCGGGAGCCGGCGGTGGGAGAGGGCGAGGGCGACCTTGACGAGGGCGGGCATGCCGGCCGCGTTGAGGAGGTGCCCGAGGTTCGCCTTGACCGAGCCGAGCCGTCGCGGGACCCCGTCGGCGCGGGGCGGGAACGCCTGGCCGAGCGACCGGGCCTCGACGGGGTCGCCGATGGGCGTACCCGTGCCGTGCGCCTCGACGTACGACACCACGTCCGGATCGACGCCGCACTCCTCGTACGCCCGGCCGATCACCTCGCGCTGCCCGCGTGGCGTGGGGGCGAGGAGGCCGAGCGAGCGGCCGTCGTTGTTGACGGCCGTCCCGCGTACGAGGGCGAGGACCGGGTCACCGGCGGTGCGGGCGTCGGCGGGGCGGGCGAGGACGATCACCGCGCCGCCCTCCCCCGGTACGAAGCCGTCCGCGTCGGCGGCGAACGCCCGGCACCGGCCCGTCGGCGACAGCGCGCCCGTCGCTTCGAGGAGGCGGTGGCCGGTCGGGGTCAGGCCGAGGTTGACGCCGCCGACCACGGCGAGGTCGCACTCGCCGGACAGCAGGCTGCGGCGGGCCAGGTGCAGGGCGACGAGGGCGGAGGAACAGGCCGTGTCGACGGCGAGGGCGGGGCCGTTCAGGTCCAGTACCTGGGAGACGCGGGCGGCGATCAGGTTGGGGAGGTTGCCGGTGAGGGCGGCCGGGTGGCGGGCGAGGTCCCCGTCGGCGGCCTCGGCGAGGATCTCGCGGTACCCGCTGTCACCGGCCGCCGCGAAGACCCCGACCCTGCGGCCGGCCCGCCGGGGGCCCGCGTACCCGGCACGCTCCAGCGCCTCATGGGCCAGCTCCAGGAAGATCCGCGCCTGCGGGTCGGTCGCCCGTGCCTCCGCCTCGTCCATACCGAAGAAGCCGGCGTCGAAGGCCGCGGGGTCGAGGAGGAAGCCCCCGGAGCGGGAAACCGGGCGGACTCCGTTCCCCCACCGGCCCTCGGGCACCTCGCCCACCGTCTCGCCCCCGGCCACGAGCAACTCCCAGAAACCCTCAGGCGTCCCGACCCCGGGAAACCGACAGGCCACAGCCAGTACGGCGACAGCCCCGGGAGGCCCGGCGTCGGCGCGCGGGCGGGGGTGGGCCTCGGCAGCGGCACGGGGACCCGCGTGAGCAAGGTGACCAGCGTCGGTGTCGGCGTCGCCCTCGGGAGCGGCGTGACCTTGGGCACCGGCGTCGCCCTCGGGCCTGGCGGCGGCATCGGGACCGGCGGAGGCGTCGGGACCGGCGGAGGCGTCGGGACCGGCGGAGGCGTCGGGACCGGCGGAGGCGTCGGGACCGGCATCGGGTCTCGTCTTCGCCTCACCCTCGCTCAGCGAACCCGCAACCCCCTCAAGGGCCGCAGGCCCTTGAGGGGCGCGGGGCTCTGACCTGTGCGGCTCCGCCGCGTGGGCGCGACCAGCCACGACGTGCCCGCACCCGCCATCGGACAGCTCCCCCCGACCCATGAGGCGCCCACCGGCAACCGCACCCGCACCCCTCTCCCCCAACGGCCCCAACGGCCCCAACAACCCCACCACATGCCCGGCCAGCCCCACCACCGTGTCGTGGTCCCGCAGCGCGCCCGGTTCCACCGTCACCGAGAAGACGTCCTCCAACCCGGCGAGCACGGCCATCGCCTTGAGCGAGGACCCCCCGAGGTCGAAGAACCGCTCCCGGAGCCCGACTTCGGACGCGGGCACCTCAAGAACACGCGCCCACACCCCCCGTACCGCCTCCTGGACCTCACGCAGCGAACGGGGGACGACCCCTCCCACCCCGGCCGCACTCCCCACCGCCGTACGCGGGGCGTCGGCCCAGCGCCCCTCGACCGCCGCGTACTCCCCGGCCTCGAACCGCCCCCGCAGCACCCCCCGCCGCAGTTTCCCGCTGGTCGTCCGCGCGAACGCCCCCGGCGGCAACGGCAGCACCCGCACGTCGTCGTGGCCGAGAGCCTCCCGCAGCCGCCCGGCGGCGGCACGGAGCACCGGCGCGGCGACCGAGGGCTCGGGCCGCGCCCACTGCACGAACGCGACGACCCGCTCGCCCCCGCCGTCCGGATCGGTGGACCCCACGACCGCCGCCACACCCGTGGGCAGCCCCGGCGTCGCGGCGACCGTCTCCTCCAGGTCCGCCGCGTGGAACGTACGGCCGTTGACGAACACCACGTCCTTGTGGCGCCCGGTGACGCACAGCCGACCCTCCCGCAGGAAGCCGAGGTCACCGGTACGCAGCCAGCCGTCACCCCCGAACGCCTCCGCGCTCGCCCCGGGCGCCCGGTGGTACCCGCGCCCCAACTGCGGCCCCCGCACCTCCACATGGCCGACCCGCAGTTCACCCAGCACGCCCCCGGACGCACCGGTGATCCGGACCTCGCAGCCCTCCACCGGCCGCCCCAGGTCCATCAACTCCACGGCGTGCGGCCCCGGTTCGGCCTCCTCCACCCGACCCCGGCCGAGCGCCTCCCGGTCCAGCGACAGCGGCGTCGCGGTCTCGCCCAGCGGCGGTACGGTCACCGCCAGCGTCGCCTCGGCCAGCCCGTACACCGGCAGCGGCGCGCGTGGGTCCAGCCCCGCCGCGGCCGTACGGGCCGTGAACTCCCGCCAGACGCGCGGCGCGATCGGCTCGGCGCCGACGAGCAGCAGACGTACGCAGCCGAGGTCGAGGCCGCCGAGCGTGGTGGCCGGGACGCGGCGGACCGCGAGGGCGAGGGCGAAGTTCGCGGCCGAGAGGAGGGTCGCGCGGTGGCGGGCCACGGCCTCGAACCACAGCGCGGGCCGCTTGGCGAAGGACAGCGGCTCTATGCGTATCTGCTTCAGGCGCGCGGCCATGGGGACGAGGTGCGTGCCGATGAGCCCCATGTCGTGGAAGTACGGCATCCAGGTCGCGAGCACGTCGTCCGGGGTGATCGCCATCGCGGAGCGGATCTGGCGCAGGTTGGCGAGGATGCCGGCGTGGGTCAGCTCCACGCCCTTCGGGGCGCCGGTGCTGCCGGAGGAGAACTGGAGGAAGGCGATGTCGTCGGGGGAGGGGCGGGGGAGGCGCCGCGGCGGGCGCCCGCGACGGAGCTCGTCGAGCTTCAACACGCTTATGTGTCCGCCGAGTTGGGCGCTTCCTCCGATCACGCCGGTGACGACGGCGGCCGTCGACTCGTCCACCACCACGGGGGGCCTGCCGAGAAGTTCCCACACCGGGCCGATCCGGCGCGGCTCCGGGGCGAGGGGGACGGGTACGGCTCCCGCCGCCAGGGCGCCCCAGAACATCGGCTGGAAGGCGTCGCCCCGGTCGGCGACCAGCGGCAGCGGGGTGCCCGGTGTCACGCCCGCGGCGAGCAGGCCGCCCGCCACGCGCAGCGCGTCGTCGTGGAGTTCGGCGAAGGTGACCGTGTGCTCGCCGCCGTCCCCCCGGACGTGCACGACGGTCTGGCCGGGGGCCTCCCGCGCCGCCCCGAGCAGCACGTCCAGCAGCGTCGACGCCGCTCCGCCGTTCACACGTTCATTCGATCTCTCCACCGTCCGGACCCTACAAGTCGGTTCGTACGGAGCATCGTCGCCGCCGAGCGCCCGCGTGTCCGAGCCGCTGGGGTCGCCGAACTGCTGGACCACCTCGCCGAGGGGACCCGCATCCGGACGTCAGGGAGGCCGTGGAAGCGGTACGGGAGGGGGTAGTCCGCCGCGTCGGACGCACCGCGCGACCGTACGGCGTCCGCCCCCACCCCCCCGTCCGAGCCCTCAAGCCCCGAGCCCCCGAGCCTCGAACTCCCGAGCCCCCTGCTACGTCCAGCTGTGCGCCACGTCCACGACCAGGCGGTCGGGGAGTTGGAGCACCCGGAACGGCAGGCGGGCGCGGACACCGACGCCGATCTGGGTCTCGCCCTCGAAGCTGCCGGCGAAGCGGGTGTCACGGAAGGTGCGGTAGCCGGTGAGGTTCACGCCGGGCAGGGGCTTGGCCACCTTGCCCGGGTACGCGACGCCGCCGGTCTCGGGGTCGTAGCTCGGCGCGGCGATCCGGATTTCGAGGATGGCCCCGCCGGTCACCGGGATGAGCGCGCCGGAGGCGGACTGGTGGAGCTGGTCGACGTACTGGACCCAGTAGCCGAGGCTGTCCCCGCCGCCGGGGACGTCGAACACGATGCGGTCGAAGCAGTCGTGCCGGCCGGTCCTGATGTCCGACAGCGGCACCGCGCCGCTGTCGGGGCTGCCCTTGACGCCACTGCCCCAGCCCGTCGGACAGGCCGCTGCGGCACGCGCGGCGCCCCCCGGCGCGGCGCTCGCGGTGACCGCCGTCGTCGCTATCGCGGTTCCCGCGAGCGCGAGTGCCACGACCACTGCTCCGATTCGTCGCATGATGCCCCCCTTGGTGACGCAACGCTGAGGTGGCGCTGGTATCGGGTGAGACGACCGGATATGGCGGAAGGTTGTACTCCGGGGCCCGCGGAAGTGTCCCAGGGATGTAACAGCGGGCCCGGCCGCCCCACGGCTCCCGGGCCGGCTACTTCTGGGCCACGGGCGAGCCGCTGCGCTCCGGATGGCGGCGGCGGGCCGTCGGGGTGGGGGACGGGACCGTGTGGAGGAGGGGAGCGGTGGCGGGGCGTCCGGGCCCGGTGCCGGGCGGGCGGCTCACGTACTGGCTGTGCAGGCTGTCGTCGATCCGCCAGAGGATGCCCGTGGTGCGGCCCGTGGGGGCCGCCGGGTCGAGTTTGGCCGTGAAGGACGCCAGGCGGTCGTAGAGGGTCCTGGCGCGGGCCCCGGTGGCGGTGAGCTCCGAGGCCGTGGCCTCGCGGAGGGCGTCGAGCACGAGGACCAGGTTGTGGCCGGAGAGCTGGACGTCCTGCATGCCGCCGTCGGCCTTGGTGATGCGGCCCGCGGGCAGATTGGGGTCCGCCGTGAAGTGGGCCGCCCTGGTCGCGGTCGGGCCGACCCGGTCGTACGGGTCGCGGGTGCTCTGGGTCCAGCCGGGCTCCCAGACGCCGAACGCCGTGCGGGCCAGGAAGGTCCAGGTGTCCTCGTGGCAGCGCAGGGTCAGGTAGGAGACGCCGGCCGCGCGCCGGAGTGTGTCGTTGTGCTGTTCGAGGGCGACCCGGTTCGCGGCGAGGGCGGCCTGGAGGATGACGCGGTCCTCCTCCCGCCAGCGCGTCTCCTGCTCACCGCGCTGAGCCTTCAGATCTCGTTTGAGCTGCTGGTTCTTCGCGTACTGCTCGACGAACGTCTTGACCAACGTCTGGAACATGGCGCCTGCTGAGGTCGGGCCGGACATGCTGGGGTCGCGACAGCCTGGTGTCGCAGCGGCCCAACGACGGTCGGCGGATCCTGGTCACGCCGACCGCCCTGTTTATGTATCAATGGGCTTGTGTGTCAATGGGCCCGCCTTCCCGCCTCCCCGCCCGACGGGCTCGTAGGAGCCGACCGGGGGTCCCCATGGTGAAGTTGACCGCGCCCTCGGGGAGGACGAGCGTGCGGGCGGTTGAGGAGCCGTCGGCGGTGGTGTCCGGATCGGATGCGCCGGCCGTCTGCGCGAGCGCCGCGCGGTACCGCCCGTGATCCATGATCCATGATCCATGTGTCAACTGGCTCTGGAATATGCGCAGTTGACGTGCATGTCGGACCGCAGTCGACGTGCGTGTCGGACCGTGGGGGACGGGCCGGGGGAGTCGCTGTGGAATTCCTGTGGCGGTCTGCCTTACGTGTGGGTAGAACGTTAGGGTCTGCCGTATGAACGCACGGCTGGCCCTGCTCGGCACGGTGGATCCCGGCCTCGCGGAGAGCGAGGTCTTCCGGCTGGCGCTCCAGCACGCGGTCGGCGAACTCGGCGCCCTCGGGGGGATGATCCACCTGAGGGGCCCCATGTCCGCCCTGCGTCTGGTGTCGGTCACCGGCCTGCCACCCGCCCTCACCCGCCCCTGGGAGATCATCGACCAGGAGGGCCCGCTGCCCCCGGCCCGCGCCCTGCACACGGGCAGCGGAGTGTGGTCGCCGCTGGGCTCCATGGCCATCGCCTGGCCCGGCACCGGTCTCGCCGCCTTACCCGTGTCCGGCTGCGACCGCACGATAGGCGCGCTCACCGTCCTCACCGGCGACGGGGGCGAACCCACCGGCCCGCAATGGGACTTCCTGCGGGCGGTCGTCGACTGGACCCAGGAGCGCATGGCGCAGGCGCCGCCGCCGTCCCGCCCCGCGCAGACCGAGCTGAACGGCGAGCGGCTGCGGCAGGCGCTGAAGGAGGTCAGCGTCGGCTCCTGGGACTGGGACATCCGCACCGGCGACCTGATCTGGGACGAGGCCGCCCTGGAGCTCTACGGCACCCGGCCCGCCGAGTTCACCGGAAAAATCGAGAACTGGATGCGGATCGTCCACCCCGACGACCTGGCACCCACCCTGGCGGCGGCACAGCGGGCGATCCGCGACCGCACGGTGTACGAGGCGGAGTACCGCGTACGGCGCCTGGACGGCACCTGGGGCTGGACGCAGGCCCGCGGCCGGGCCACCTACGACGAGCACGGCGAACCCCACCGGATGATCGGCGTCGGCTGGGAGAGCAACGAGTCGCGGTCCGCCCGGGACGCGCTCAGCCGGGCCCTGCGGCACATGAGCGACAGCTTCCTCGCCGTGGACGACGACTGGCGGATCACCTTCGCCAACCTGGAGGCGGAACGCACCCTCGGCCTCTCCGAGGAGGAACTGTTCGGGCGGCTGCTGTGGGACCTGCCCTCCGTGCGCGAGACCCCCGGCCTGGAGAACCGCTGCCGGGAGGCCGCCGCCGAGGAGAAACCCGCCGGGTTCGACGTCTACATGCCGGGCCACGACCGCGTCTGCCACCTGCGGCTGGTCCCCGGCCCCGACGGCCGCACCATCTACTTCACCGACGTCACCGAGATACGACGGCACGAGGAGGAGCGCCGTGACGCCGAGCGCGCGGCCTCCGAACGGGCCCACCGCATCGCCGCGTTGACCACCGCGCTCGCCAAGGCGACCACCTCCGAGGACGTCGTCGACGCGGTCGCCCTGCGGGTGCTGCCGCCGTTCGCCGCCACCGGCCTCCTCGTCCAGGCCGTCGAGGGCGGCCGGCTCCACAACGTCGGCGCCGTCGGCTACTCGGCCGACTTCATCGCCCTCGTCAACCACCGCCCCAGGACCCCGTACGGCCCCGCCTGGGACGCGATCAACACCGGCACCCCGATCTTCATCTCCTCACCGCAGGAGTACGCCGCCTACGTCCCCCAGCACGCCGACCTGCCCGGCCGGGCCGGGAAACAGGCCTGGGCGTTCCTGCCGCTGACCGCGTCCGACCACACCTTCGGCGTGTGCGTCGTCTCCTTCGACCGGCCGCGCCGCCTCACCGACGAGGAACGCACACTCCTCACCGCGATCAGCGCCCTCCTCGCCCAGGCACTGGAACGCGCGCGCCTCTACGACCTCGAACACACCCGGTCCCGCGAACTCCAGCGCGCCCTGCTCCCCCAGGACCTGCCCGACCTCGCCGCCTGCGAGTCCGCCGCCCGCTACCTCCCGGCCGGGCAGGGCATGGACGTCGGCGGCGACTGGTACGACGTCATCCCGCTCTCCAGCGGCCAGGTCGCCCTCGTCGTCGGCGACGTCATGGGCCACGGCCTGTCCGAGGCCGCCACCATGGGCCGCCTCCGCACGGCCGTCCACACCCTCGCCGACCTCGAACTGCCCCCCGACGAGATCATGAGCCACCTCAACGACATCGTCGGCTCCCTGGGCGAGGACTCGTACGTCACCTGCCTCTACGCCCTCTACGACTCCACCACCCAGGTCTGCTCCATCGCCCGCGCCGGGCACCCGCCCCCCGCCCTGGTCCTCCCCGACGGCACGGTGCGCTTCCCGGAGTGGACCGCCGACCCGCCGCTCGGCGCGGCCGAGCCGCCGTTCGAGACGGTCGAGCTGTCGGTGCCCGACGGCAGCCTGCTGGTGCTCTACACCGACGGCCTGGTCGAGTCGGCGAAACGGGGCATCGACGACGGCATGGCCGATCTGGCCCGGCTGCTGCGCACCGCCCACGAGGACGGCACCGCCGCCGACCTGGAACGCCTCTGCGACACCCTCACGCACGGCCTGCTCCCCGCCGAGCTCGCGGCGGCCGACGACGCGGCCTTCCTCGTCGCCCGACTGCACGCCCTGACCGCGGACCGGATGGCCTCCTGGCCCCTCCTCGACGACCCGAAGGCCGCCGGACAGGCCCGCCGCCACGTCCGCGACCAGCTCGCCGCCTGGGGCCTGGACGACCTCGCCCCCACCACCGAACTCCTCGCCAGCGAACTCGTCGGCAACGTCGTACGCCACGCCAAGGGACCCGTCCGCCTGCGTCTCCTCCATGACTCCGCGCTGGTCTGCGAGGTCTTCGACGGCAGCCTCACCATGCCCCGCATACGCCGGGCCACCGACACCGACGAGGGCGGCCGGGGCCTCCAGCTCATCACCGCCCTCTCCCAGCGGTGGGGCACCCGCTACACCGCCACCGGCAAGTGCATCTGGACCGAACAGTCCCTCACCGGCCCCGACCTCCACCGCGCCCCGCCGGCCGACCCGCTGGAGCACCTGTTCCTGGTCCCGGAGGACTTCGACGGGGACCTGGACGCGCTCCCCTTCGACGACCTGGACATCGACCCGGACCCGGACCCGGAGAAGGACCCGGACCCGGAGAAGGAGCAGGAGCAGGAGAAGGAGCGGTGACGGAGGACGGCGTCGAGGTGGGGCGGGCCCCGTAGACGTGCCGTGGACGTGCCGCGGACGTGCGGAACCCCGGGGCGCCCGCCGTGGAGGGGCGGGCGCCCCGGGGTTCGTGTCGGTCGATCGGTTCGGCGAGCAGATCTGCTCGCCGAACCGATCTGTTCACCGAACGGGTCAGCCGGTCAGCTCACGTCGCCGATGCGGTCGACGCGCTCGTTGACGCCGTTGCGCAGTTCGCCCAGGGTCGTGCCGGGCGGCGCGACCTTCGGGGTGGAGGACGGCGGCTGGGTCTCGTCCGCGCAGGTCGCGCCGGAGGCCGGGACCTTCAGGTCGACGAGGTAGTTGATCACCGCGTCCGTCGCGCAGGCGCTGCGGCCGAACGCGGTGTGGCCCTCGGCGTCGAACGTCAGCAGCGCGGCGTTGTCGAGCTGCCGCGACAGGGCGATCGCGTCCCTGTACGGGGTGTCCGGGTCACCGGTGGTGCCGAGGACCAGGATGGGCGCCGAGCCCCTGGCCCGGAAGGAGCCGTCGTAGCGGCTGACCTTCTCGGCGGGCCACTGGACACACGCGGTGGCGTGCTGGTGGTCGTAGGTCGGCGGGCCGAACGCCATGGCCGGGCCCAGCAGCGGCGCCGCCTTCGCGTTGGCCGTGACGTTCCGCTGCAGCTTGCGCAGGCTCTTCGGGTAGTCCTTGTCGACGCACTCGACGACCACGTTCGGGCCGAGGA
This sequence comes from Streptomyces sp. NBC_00104, assembly GCF_045160825.1. Taxonomy (NCBI): domain Bacteria; kingdom Bacillati; phylum Actinomycetota; class Actinomycetes; order Kitasatosporales; family Streptomycetaceae; genus Streptomyces; species Streptomyces sp. NBC_00104. Next base: position 5,933,497 of record NZ_CP108215.1, read on the forward strand.
AGTCGAAGCTGGCCGGGGACGGCGGACGCAGCAGGAAGGAGGTGTTGTCCCGCAGCTGCGCCTTCTTCAGCGCCGCGCCCAGCGAGGGCCAGATGACCTTGCCCTCGTTGATGTTGAACATCAGCCGGTAGACCAGGGTGTAGCCGTTGGCCTTGCCGCCGCTCGCGGTCGTCACGGGGTTCGCGTCGAGGTCGCTCTTCAGCTGCTCGAACGCCCCGCGCGGGTCGCCGTCGCCGAAGCCGCAGATCGCCTGGTCGGCGGCGCACCAGTCGAGGAAGCGGCTCATCGCGCCGTCCAGCGCCAGGTACTGCGACCGGTCGTAGGCGTAGGGGCGGTTGGCGTAGTGGTCGGGGTCGTACGCCCCGTCGAGCGTCAGGGCCCGCACCCGCTTCGGGAACATCGCGGCGTAGACGGTGCCGATGTACGAGCCGAACGACCGCCCGTAGTAGGTCAGTTGCTCCTCGCCGAGGGCCTGGCGCAGCAGGTCGATGTCGCGGGCGACGTACTCGGTACCGACGTAGGGCAGCAGCGCGCCCGAGTTGGTCTGGCAGGCCTGGTCGAACTCGGCGGCCTCGCTCAGCGCCGGACCGTAGGCGTCCGGGCCCGGGACGCCCTTGGCGTCGGTGACGGCCTTGGTGTAGCGGGCGTCGTCGAAGCAGGTGAGCGCCGAACTGCGGCCGACGCCGCGGACGTCGTAGCCGAAGACGTCGAACGAGTCGCGCAGCGCGGCCGGGAGGCCCGCGTAGTTGTTGCGGACGAAGTCCACCCCGGAGTTGCCCGGTCCGCCGGGCTGCATGAAGAGCGTGCCCTTGCGCTTCGTCTGGTCGGCGGCCTTCTTGCGGACCACCGCGAGGGTGATCTTGGTGCCCTGCGGCTCCCGGTAGTCCAGCGGCACGTCGGCGTTGGCGCACTCGAAGCCGCCCTGGCAGTCGGACCAGGTGAGCGTCGGCACGGGCGGCGGCGGTGTCTTCGTCGACTGGGCCTGCCGCGTCGTGTCCGGCGCGGCCATCGCCTGCGTCGCCGTCCCCGTCGCGGCGAGGACGAGCGCGGTCAGCGCGGCCCCGGCGAGTCTGAGACGCGAGAAGCGTCTCGTCGCGTGGTGATACGTGGTCATGGGTGTTGCCCCCCTGGGCTGTTGAGTCCCCTGGACCCCACTGGTCGAGGTGGGGTCGGAGACTGTCTAGCTCAAGAGAGGGGAAATTGGCCAGGCGGGTGCCACGGTGGCCGACATTCCACGGTATCTCTCCACTACCCGACGGTAGTTACCGTCTTCGGGCATCCCTTCGTAATCTTGGAAACGTCCCCGGCCGGTGTCCAGCGATGGGGCCGGCCGGACCCCCCACCTCACGAAGGATCCGCGCACGTGTCATCAAAGAACAGCCGTCTGAGGGTCGCCTTCCTCGCCGTGGCCCTGGCGGCCGCCGGTCTCGCCCTCGCGGGCCCCGCCGCGGCGGCCACGCCGCAGGCCGCCACCACAGTCGCCATGACCCAGCAGACGTCCGCCATACCCGTCGACTTCGTCGACCTCGCCACCGGCCCGCTCGCGGCGGACGGCGAGAGCCACGAGGTCACCCTCACCTACCGCAACGACTCGGCGGCGGACCGGACCGTCGCCCCGCAGCTCCTGGTGGAGTCGCCGGACGCCGGCCCGTTCCTCGACCCGTCGGACGTCAAGGTCGAGCGCCGCACCGCCGGCGGCTGCTGGAAGGCCGTCGACCTCGGCAGCCAGACCGGCACCCTCTTCACCGACCTGACCACCGCCCGGCGCACCCTGCCGGCCGGCGCCACCCTCACCGAGGTCTACCGCGTCACCGTCACCGACCCGGCGGCCCAGGGCACCGTCCACCCGAGGATCGCCCTCTACTGACGGCCCGCCACACTCCCGCACCGCCCATGAACAGGGCCGGGCCCAGCTCCTCGGAGCGGGCCCGGCCCTTTCGCGTGGGCCGGGGCGGCTTTCGCTCGAACTCTCCTGTTGCACCTGTGGCCGTCGTGGACACGTAGGGGCAGAAGCTACGGAAGGAAGCCATGCCCATCGACACCGAGGCCCAGTTCACGGACGTGTACCGGGCCCACTACGAGGACGTGCTGAGGTTCGTGCGCCGACGCGCCCATCCCATGAACGTCGACGACATCGTCGGCGAGACGTTCCTCGCGGCGTGGCGCAGGCGCCGCGAACTCCCCGAGGACCCGCGCCCCTGGCTGTTCGGCACGGCCCGCAAGGTGATGCTGAACGCCAACCGCGGCATGCGCCGGCACACCGCGCTCGCCGTGCGCGTCCAGCAGGCCGCCGAGACCGGCGGCCACACCCGGGCCGCCGACCCGGCCGCGCTGGTGGACGGCCGGACCGACCTCGCCGCCGCCTGGCAGGCACTCGCCCCGGCCGACCAGGAAGTCCTCGCCCTGCACGTGTGGGAACAGCTCTCCGCCAAGGACGCGGCGAAGGTCCTCGGCTGCACGCGCGCCGCGTACGCCATGCGCCTGACCCGCGCCAAACGCCGTCTCGCCGCCCGCCTCGGGCCCACCGCCACCACGCCCGCCCTCGCCACGACGTTCTGACAGGAGCCCCGCGATGAACCACCACACGGCCATGAACGACGGCACCGCCAAGCCCGGAGACACCGCCACGAACGACACCCTGCTGTCCCGCCTCGCCCCCCTCGACGCCGCGCCCCGCACCGAGCCGACCGCCGCCGAACTCGACCGCGAGGAGACGCTGCTGCGCACGATCCTCGACGACACCGAGCCCGCGCGCCGTTCGGTCCGCCCCGCCTCCCGCGCCCCCCTCGTACGCCGCGTCTCCTTCACCCTGGCCGGCGCGCTCGCGGCGGGCCTCGCCGTGCTCACCGCCACGGGCGGACTGTCCGGCCTCCCCGGTGTCGGCCCCCAAGGCCCCCTGTCCTCGGCGGAGTTGGCGAGCTGGACCGGCACGCCCCGCAGCCTGGACTCCGCCGGTGCCGAGGGCTCGGCCGCCGAGAAGGCGTGCCTGGACCTGACGAAGGACTACGGCTCCGGACCCGCCGACGTCAGCAACGCGGACATCCGGGGCAGCGTCGCCTCGATGGTGGTCAGCCGCGGCGGTGACGCGGCGTACTGCCTGGCCGCCTCGGACGGAAACGGGATCACGATGTCCGTCTCCCCGGCCCTGGACCTCCCCGCCGACGGCATCGAGCTGGACACCTACGGCGCTCGGGGCGAGGGCTCCGGCCAGGTCAACTACGCCGTCGGGTCCGTCGGTTCGGACGTCGAGAAGGTCACCGTCCGCGACCGCGGCCACACCGTCCACGCCACCCTCCAGGACGGCCGCTGGACCGCCTGGTGGCCCGAGGGCGACCGCTACGGCCTGCTCACCGGCACGGTCACCCTCACCTTCACCGACGGCGCGACCCGCACGATCCAGAGCCCGGACCTGCCGTAGCCGCCCGGGACCGACCGAGCTCGGGGCCCCGCCGGACCGGGCGCTCCCGGCGCCCAGGCCCTCGAACCGCTGGGCTCCCTCCATGCGACCGTCCGGCGACGGCGACGGTGACGGTGACGGCGACGGTGACGGTGACGGCGACGGGGACGGCGACGCCAGAGGTGACGGGGGTCACACCCGCCCTCTGTCACATCCGCCCGGGGTCCTTCCGTCCTTGTGTTGTCACCGCATACGACGACACAAGGAGCCCGCCATGGAAGCGCGTCTGAACCTGCTCGCCAACCCCATCACCGGCAAGCTCGTCAAGCACCTCGTCGGGGCCGACAAGGTGATTACCGGGACGGAACTGCCCCGCTCCACACAGGAGTTGGTGAAGATTCGCGCCAGCCAGATCAATGGCTGCGGGTACTGCCTCGACATGCACACCAAGGAGGCCGCGCACGCCGGGGAGACCGCCCAGCGACTGCACATGGTGGCCGGCTGGCGGGAGGCCAAGGTCTTCACCGACGCCGAGCGCGCCGCGCTGGAGCTGACCGAGCAGGGCACCCGGATCGCCGACGCGGCGGGCGGTGTTCCCGACGAGGTCTGGGAGAACGCGGCCAAGCACTACGACGAGGACCAACTCCTCGCCCTGGTGGCGCTGATCGCCCTCATCAACACCTTCAACCGGCTGAACGTCATGGTGCAGCAGCCGGCCGGTGACTACCAGGTCGGCATGCTCGGCTGACCGGGGCCACCCACCCCTCGACGACACACGACGAACCCCCGGGCCGTTCCACGGAACGGCCCGGGGGCTCGACATCGCTGGAGGTCAGTTCCGGCGGCACCTGCCCACGTCGATCCGCACGATCTGCGGGTCGTGGTCGCTCGCCTGGTCCGCGAACTCGGCGTTGATGTGCACGACGTCGTAGTCGAAGTGCGTGACGGCCGGGCTGGTCAGGATGTGGTCCAGGGTCTGCGAGTTGCCCTCGTAGACGTAGGTGTAGCGCTCGGCGGCCGGGAGCGTGCTGATCAGCGGCTTCAGGACCTTGCCGGCGGTGAGCGCGGTCATCGTCTGCGAGAACTCGAAGTCGTTGAGGTCGCCGAGGACGACGGCCTTGGCGTTCCGGTCGGCCTTGAGCAGGGACGTGACGAAGGTGTTGACCTCGGCGGCCTGCTCGTGGCGCTTGGCCTCGGAGCCGCGGGCCGGCTCCTGGTAGCGGCCGTGCAGGGGCTGGTCGCCACCCTTGGAGCCGAAGTGGTTGGCGATGACGAAGACCTGCTCGCCGTGGAAGACGAACTCGCCGACCAGCGGCTTGCGGCTGCTGCCCCAGGCGTCGCTGGTGGGATTGATCCGGCCCGGGGAGTAGCTGAGCCGGACGCCCTTGCGGGTCTTCACGACACTCGTGGCCGTGGTCGGCGTCGCGGCGTCAGCGCCGGTCCGGTCGGTGAAGGAGACCCGCTTGGGGTTGAACAGGAAGACCTGGCGGATGTTGCCGCCGGGCTCGCCGCCGTCCTTGTTGTTCTCGGGGGCGAGGTAACGCCACTGGTAGCGGGGGCCGCCGGCCGCGCGGATGGCGTCGGTGAACCGGGTGAGCGTGGCCTCGGAGGTGACCGTGCCGTCGTTCGTCGCGCCGTTGTCGTCCTGGATCTCCTCCAGGGCGACGATGTCGGGCGAGCTGAGGCCGTCCGCGACGCCCTCGGCGAGCCGGTCGAACTTCTCCTGGGCGTCGAGCGCGTCCAGGTTCTCCACGTTGTACGTGGCGACCGCCAGCTCGTCGCCCTTCTGGCGCCGGGTCCGCTCGGCCTTCAGCCCGTTGTCGACGAGCGTGCCGAGCTGGGTGGCCTGGAGGTTGTAGCCGCCGAAGGAGGCGTAGTCGAGCGGCCCGCTGGTCGTGCCGGACAGCTCGTCACCGACGTTCGCCCGGGGGAAGGCGGTCGTCGTGTCGAGCGACATCACCTTCATCCGGCCGGTGCCCGGCATGTCGTAGGAGGAGTAGAGCGAGCCGCCGCGCACGGTCGGGCTCTCCTGCGGCTTCACCGTCACCCACACCTCGTCGTACTCCGTCGTCGCGCCGACCACCCGGGTGTCGGAGGCCTGCACCCGCGAGCCCTCCAGCGCCTCGTAGAAGTCGAGGGCGTAGACGGCCGGTTCGAGCGGCAGCGCGTCGATGCTGCCACCGCCGGCGGTGGGCACGTACGCGTCCGGCACGGTCGACGCGTCCAGCGTCACGGCCGCGGGCAGCGCGTTGCCGGCGGACAGCACGGTCGTGGTCGGCCCGGTGATCTCCGTGACCGACTGGCTGGTGCTGCTCGGGTAGTACTCGGTGACCTTGCCGCTCACCAGCACCGAGTCACCGACCGCCACGGCCGGTTCGGCCGACCCGGTGTACACGAAGACACCTTCACCGGTACGGGGATCGCTGTCGGCCTGCGGGTCCTGGATCCAGTACCCCTTCGAACCGGACTTCCGTACGCCGGTGACGATGCCGGGAACACGGGTGACCGTCTGCCCGGTGAGCGGCGACAGCCGGGTGGTGCCCTGGATGTCGTGCACGCGGAGGGGGCCGGGCTCGGTGGAGCCACCGCCGCCGTCCCCATCCCCGTCTCCGCCACCGTCGCCCGAACCGGGCGTCTGACCGGCCGAGTTGACGGGGGAGGGCGTACCGGAGGCGAGGTCGGCCGCGTTGTCGTCGGTGTCCGCGAGGGAGGCGGCGCGGGCGACGGAGGCGGTGTTGGAGGCGCCGGTGGCCGGGCCGCTGCCCTCCCGGACGAGCGCGCTGCCGTACCCGACGAGGTCGACGACCCTGCCGTCCGCCGCGCAGTCCGCCGCGGTCTTGCAGGTCAGCGGGGTGGTACCGGCGACCAGGGCGATGGTCCCGCTGCTCGCGCCCATCGCGATCGACCCGGTGGCGTCGGCGGTCGGCAGGGCCGTCGTACCGCCGGTGCCCGCCGCCTCGGCGATCAGATACCGGCCGCCGGGCGCGATCGCACCGCTGAGCGCGGTCACCTGCCACTGCGAGGACGCCGACGGCGACCCCGGCAGATACTGCACGCTGTAGCCCGACAGGTCATAGGCGCCGGCCCCGGCGTTCCCCAGCTCGACGAAGTCCCTGACCAGGGTCGCCCCCGAGTTCCCTCCGCCGCCGTACACCTCCCCGATCACCGCACTCGCCGACGGCGCGGCGAACGCGGCGGGCAGCACACCGAACGCGAGAGCGCCGGCCGCGCCCACGGATATCAGCGGATAGGCGACGCGGCGCGCACGGGCGCCGCTTCCTGCGGGTCTGTCGGACCGGTCGGATATGGACACGCTGGCGGTCTCCTCGTACGTCGGGTACGTCGAAGGGTGGTGTGGGGGAGTCGGCTCAAGTTACGCGCGTAGAGGGGGAGTCGCCAAGGGGTCGCAGGTTAAATCCCGGGAACGAAGGGGTGGGTGGGCCTGCGCGGGGTCGGCCGGGCCCGGTCGGCCCTGGGTGGTCCTCTACTCCTCCTCCCCGTCCCGCCGTGCGAACTGCAGGGAGAGGGACCGCAGGACATCGGTCGTCGTCGTATCGGGCCGCCCCTGGTCGTGCACCTCGGCAAGGTGGACGAAGGCGTAGGAGAAGCAGTTGGCGAGGCTCACGATGGCCGGTCCCAGGGCTTCCGTGATGATGCCCGCGGCTTCCTGGGCGCTTGCCTCGGCGGGCAGTTCGATCTTGGGCAGGGTCTCCGCGAGCAGCGCGGAGATGGCCCCCGTCAACGCCACTTCGGCGCCGGGGTTCTCGCGAGCCTGCCGCCGCATCTCGATCGCTTCGGTGAGGATGCCGACGACTCGCTGCATGATCTCGGATTGCTCCATGAGTGGAGCCTAGAAGGCCCATGAAGATCTTGGGCCTTCTAGGAGTGGTCGCGTCGACGGGTACGGTGAATACGCCGGGTTCGCCTGCCCGAACGGGTTCTCAGTGAGCCCGGCTCGCCTCCTCGAACCCCGCCGCCCCGGCCGCGCCCTCCGCCGGCCGTACCGACCGGGCCGGCAGCGGGACATCGCCCGTGCCCCCCGCCGGATAGAACTGCGCGTACCACCGCCGCAACGCCCTGATCCCCTTCTCGTGCGGAAGCAGCACCGGCCGTGCCTGGTGGATCTTGTGGTCCCAGATCCGGACCTCCTCGCGCACCTCACCCAGCGCCTCGGCGCGGAACACGAGCTTGAACAAGGGCGTGAGGAACGGGAGTCGGGCCGGTTTGCGGAGGTAGTACAGCATCCGCAGCTCACTCGTGCGGTCGTCGACGGGCGTGCTGAGCGCGACGGCGGTCACCGACAGCACCGGCCCATGGGCCCGGACGACCATCACCCCCGGCCCGTACATGTACGCGTCGAACGTGTTGTGGATGTCCCACCCGAACACCCGCCGGCTGATCGTCCCCCGCGCCTCGGCGAACGGCCCGTCCTCCCGCCACTCCTGGACCGGCGGTTCGCTCTGGCCGTGAATGAAGTGGAAGTGGGACTCGTCGACGATGTTCTCGCGCATCTCCTGGATGTGAATACGCGCCCGGCAGACGTCGTCGATCGGCGAGGCGAAGTCCCGGGACCCCGTCTCCTCGATCTCCGGGACCTCCCACGAGGGTTCGCCCGGCCCCACGTACACGAAGACGAGCCCGCTGTGCTCGCGCACCGGGAGGCCGCCGATCGACACCTTGGGGGTCCGGACGGCGAACGGTGCCTCCACACACCGCCCGTCCGGCCCGAACCTCCAGCCGTGGAACGGGCACTCCACCGTCCCGTCCACGACCTTCCCGCCGACGCCCAGATGCGCGCCGTAGTGCGGACAGTGCGCGTCCCGCACGGCCGCCCGCCCGTCCGTCCCGCGGAACGCGATCAGCGCCCGCCCGAAGTAGTGCAGACTGACGACCTTCCCCGCCCGCAACTCCCTGCTCCGCAGCACCGCGTACCACCCGTACGGCACGGCCGGCATCGGATACTCGTCGGCGCGTGGATCCCGTGGCGGGGCCGTCGGATCGAGGTTCCGGTTGCCATCGCGCCGTCGCATTCGCATGGCGCCGATGCTAACGGCGGCGACGATCTACGGACCCCAACGTGCTCTCATACAATGGTAGTTGGCGTGCGATTCCCACCCGTTACGACGGCAGGCCGTACGCCGCCACCATCACCTTCAGGGCCACCTTGCTCACGTCCTTGCCCTTGGCGTCAGTCGAGTTGACGCTGTAGACGAGGGTGCGGGAGCTGTCGCGGGTGGAGGCGATGACCGTGTTGTAGCCCCAGCGGCCACCCGTCTTCCCCCAGACCTCCCGCCCGCCGAGCACCTTCCTCGCGAGCCCGACGGCGTACTCGGCCGGCTTGCCCGTCGTGAAGTCCGCCACCTCCGGCACGGTGAACATCTCCTCCAGCACCGGCCCCCGCGGCACGATCCGCCCCCGGAACAGCGCGTTCGTGAACCGCTCCAGGTCCGCCGTGGTCGAGATGAGGGAACCGGCCGCCCACGCGTCCGTCGTCCCCCACACGGTCACGTCCCGCAGCCCGGTCGTCCCGTCGTCCAGCGTCATCCGCTGGTAGCCGTGGTTGTGCGGGCCGACGATCCGCGGGTCGGTCCCCGGGAAGTACGTGCCCCGCAGCCCGAGCGGCTTCAGCACCCGCCGGGCGACCTGGTCCTCGTACGCGTCCCCGGTCACCCGCTCCACCAGCAACCCGGCGATCGTGTAGCCGATGTTGAGGTAGTGCTGCTTCTCGCCCGGCGCGAACTCCGGCTCCTTCGCCGTCGCCGACCGGACCATCTCCTCCGGGTCGTGGATGCGGAAACGGTTCGCGTACGCCCCCTCGACGGTCGTCCACGGGAAGTCGGGCGCCGGGATGCCGTGCGTGTGGTTGAGCAACTGCCGCACGGTGACACCGCCGTACGATGCCGGAACCAGCTCCGGCAGGTACGAGCGGGCGCTCCGGTCGAGGTCGACCCTGCCCTCGGCGGCCAGCTGCAGCACCACGGCCGCCGTGAACACCTTGGTCACGGAACCGGCTCGGAAGCGGGCGTTCGGATCGGCGGCCCGGCCGGTGGCGAGATCGTGCACGCCCGAACTGCCGCGCCACACGCCCTCGCTCCCCCCGACTCGAACGAGGGCGGCGGTGGCGTCGGCGGAGGGCAGGCCGGCGATGGCGGCCTCCATGGCGGCGGCGAGGTCGGGGTCCGCCTGCGGCGGTGACTGCGCCTGTGACTGCGACCGTGCGGAGGCGGTGTCGGCGGTCGCGGTCGCCGCGGTCGCCGTGGTCGCCGTGGTGGCGGGCAGGACCGTCGGCCCCGCGGACACCCCCAGGAGGAGGGCCGCGGCGATCAGCACACGGCGGGTGTTCTTCGGACTCTTCGGACTCTTCGCGTTCTTCGCGTTCGTCGGGTGCTTCGCGCTCGGCATGATCAACTCCGTGGATGCGAGCCGGTGTTCTGGTCGACTCCATCCTTCTGACCGGCGGCTCCGCACGGATCGCCCGAGCGAGCGGTCCTAGCGGCGCCGTTTCCTCGCCGACACGGGGGAGGACCAGGCCCGGGAGACTCCCCCGGGCGGGCGACGGTCGGCCCCGCGCGGGGGACCCGTGTCTCCGGGCAGGGGTCCCGTGGCCGCGTCGAGCGACGTGCCGCCCGTCCCGAGCGACGCCTCACCCACCGCGATCAGCCCCGTCTCGTAAGCGCAGATCACCGCCTGGATACGGTCCCGCAGCCCGAGCTTGGAGAGCACGTTGCCGACATGGGTCTTGACGGTGTGATCGCTGACGACCAGCTCCGCGGCGATCTCGGCGTTCGACAGCCCCCGCGCGAGCAGCAACAGAGTCTCCCGCTCCCTCACGGTCAGCGCGTCGAGCCGGGGATCGGGCCGCCGGGGCCGGGCGGCGGCGGGCCGGGTGTACTGCTCCACCAGCCGCCGCGCCACGGACGGCGCGAGCAGCGAGTCGCCGCGCGCCACGACCCGTACGGCATGCACGAGGTCGTCCCGCCGGACGTCCTTGAGCAGAAACCCGCTCGCGCCGGCGTGCAGCGCCTCGTAGACGTACTCGTCGGAGTCGAAGGTGGTCAGCATCACGACACGGCAGGCGTCACGCCCGCCGGGCGCGCCGACCGTACCCGGCGCGCTGCCCTCGCCCGGTGCGCTGCCCTCGCCCGGTGCGCTGCCCTCGCCGGGTGTGCTGCCTCTGCCCGGTGCGCTGCCCTCGCCGGGTGTGCTGCCTCTGCCCGGTGCGCTGCCCTCGCCGGGGACGCTGCGTCCGCCGGGTGTGCTGCGTCCGCCCCGTGTGATGTCCGCGCTGATCGTCCGGCACGCCTCGATCCCGTCCATCCGGGGCATCCGGACGTCGAGCAGCGCCACGTGGGCCCCGTACCGCCGCACCGCCGCCACGGCCTCGGCCCCGTCACCCACCTCCGCGACCACCTCGATGTCCGGCTGGGCATCGAGGATCATCGCGAACCCGCTGCGGACCAGCTCCTGGTCATCGGCCACGACCACCCGGATCGTCAACGCCCCACCTCCGCCGTCGGCACCACAGCCGGTACGGGTATCCGCACCCGCACCTCGAACCCGCGCCCGCCCGGCCCCGCCCCGGCGACGGCCGTGCCCCCCTGCGCCGCCGCCCGCTCCCGCACCCCGATGAGCCCGTGCCCACCGCCGTACCCGGCCTGCGGACCGCGCCCGTCGTCCGTCACCTCGATGTGCAAGTCGGCCTCCCCGTAGCGGAGTTGCACGGAGGCGGTGCGGGCGGACGCGTGCTTGACCGTGTTCGTCAACGCCTCCTGGACGATCCGGAAAGCGGCCGCCCCGACCGCACCCGGCAACTCCCGCTCCCGCCCCACCACTTCGTACCCGACCTCGATCCCGCTGCCCCGCACCCGATCGAGCAGCGCGGGCAGATCCCCGACCCCCGGCTGCGGCTCACGAGGCGCGAGCCCGGGCGCGTACCCCTCGGACATGGCGTACCCCTCGGACCGCTCAGACCCCTTGGGTCCCTCGTGGCCGTCGTCCCCGTCCCGCAGCACACCCAACATCCGCCGCAGCTGGACCATGGCGTCCCGCCCCGTCTCGGAGATCGCGTCGAAGGCGGCCTCCGCCCGCTCCGGGGCGGTGCGCACCGCGACCGGCCCCGCCTCCGCCTGCACGATCATCAGGCTCACCGCGTGGGAGAGGATGTCGTGCATCTCCCGTGCGATGCGGGCCCGTTCACGCGCGGCGACCTGCTCGGCCTCGACGCGATGGGCGCGCTGGCGGGCGTCGGTGAGCCGCCCGAAGACGTACGCCGCCGCGAACACGAAGGCGGAGAAGGTCAGTTCACGCGCGCTCCGGGTGTTGAGCCACACCCCCACCGGCACCGCGACCAGCACCAGCAGCCCGGTGACCAGCCGCTTCCACGGTGGCGACAGCACGGCGACCGTGTAGACGATCACGAGCCCGTGGTACGGCAACGGCTGCCCGGGCCCGTCCACCGCCAGCTTGTAGACCATGCTGGTCACCAGGATCCCCAGCAGCACGGCGAGCGGAGCCCGCCGCCGCCACACCAGCGGCACGACCGTGAGCGTCATCAGCCCGTACGCAGCCCATGTCGCCGGCGCCAGCCCGGCCGCCCTCGGCACCACGAACGGCATCGTCATGGCCCCCTGCACCAGCAGCGCGACCCCGACGTCGACCACCCACGGATGGGCACCCGCGAGCACCCGCCCCCGCTCCCACCACCCCCGCGCACCCCGTATGCCACCCACGACCCCACACCGTAACGGGCTTGGAGAAGTGGGCGACCGTGATCGCCCAACTGCCCTGCGCGCACACACTCCTGAGCCGCCCTCACCCACCGCACAGGTCTGGGCCGGACCACGTCCCGTACTGCACACTGTCCTCCACAAGATCGAGGCACAACGGACGGGGGACCACATGAGCGACATGCTGGACGTCACGCTGACACTGCTCACCGACGAGGCCACCGACGACACCCTCGCCAACGCCCCCACCACCCCGGACGACGACCTCTCCGTCCTCCGCCGAGGCCTCGTCGCCGAGCCCGAACTGCGCGGCCGGGTACGCCTGGTGACCCGGGCCCCGGAGGAGGGCCAGATGGGATCCGGCATCGAACTGCTGGCGATAGCCATCGGCAGCAGCGGTGCCGTCACCGCCCTCGTCCGTTCGCTCCCGGCGCTGATCAAGGCCCGGCGGGCGGCGGCCGCGGTCGAACTGACCCTCCCCGACGGCCGCACCGTGAAGGTCACCGCCGACTCCGCCGACGACGCCCACACCCTCCTCGACGCGGCACTGCGCGACCACCGCCAGCCGTGACGCTTCGACTGCCCGACCCCCGGGGTTCCCGCGCGGTCCTCATCGGCACCTCCCGGTACGACAGCGACCTGCCGGACCTCCTCGCCGTACGCAACAACCTGGAGGTCCTGCAGGAACTGCTGACGTCCGACGCGTCCGGCGGGTTTCCGCGCGAGCGCTGCGAGGTGGTCCAGGACGCTCCGGACCCGCGTGCGGTCTGCGCGACGATCCGCGAGGCGGCCATGACCGCCACCGACACCCTGCTCGTCTACTTCTCCGGCCACGGCGTCCTCAACGACGACCTGACCCTCCACCTGGCGCTGACCGGCACGGACGAGAGCGATCTGCGCTGGACGTCCATCCCGTTCGAGGCGATCCGGGAGATCCTCGAAGCGTCGCCCTGCCCCAACAAGATCCTCATCCTCGACTGCTGCAACAGCGGCCGGGTCCTGGACACGCTCATGGGTAACGATCCCGAGCCGACCGAAGCCCTCACCATCCGCGGCACCTACATCCTCACGTCCTCCGCGAACGCCCCCTCCTACGCCCCCGTCGGCGAGCGCTACACCGCCTTCACCGGCGAGTTCATCCGCCTCCTCCGCGACGGCCTCCCCGGCGGCCCCGACCTCCTCACCCTCAGCACCCTCTACGACCCCCTCACCAAGTCCCTGACCCGCCGCGGCTACCCGACCCCGCGCCAGCAGAGTTCGGACGGGCACGCGCGGTTGGGGCTGGTGCGGAACCGGGGGGCGGGGGTGGCGGCCGAGGCGGTGGCCGATGACGGCACCGGGCCCGAGGAGGGGACGCCGGACGGCCGCCCCCGGAGCGGCGAGATCCGGTTCGTGCCGAGCCGCGTCTTTCATCGCCTCCGTAACTGGGGGATCGGCCTGCCGCTCTCCCTCGGCCTGCTGCTGGTCGCCGGCCCGCTGCTACCGGCCAAGGACAAGGACATCGACCCGACCAACTGGCGCCACTGGGCCGCGATGCTCTCGCTCTTGGGCATCGTGGTGGTGCTCTCGGCCCTCGGAAAGCGGAATCCCGGCGGTTATTCGCTGGTCCTGAGCGCCGATGGGGTCGAGGTGCAGTACGGGGGGTCAGAGCACTTCTCCTACCCGTGGCACCGGATCAGTCGGGCCTGGATACGGCAGCGACCGCCGAGCCGACTGCGCGGTCCCCGGTACGACCTGATGGTCCGTCCCATGCCCGGCGCCTACCCGCACACGGCGAGCCGTCGTACCCCGGGGCCCCACCAGCACGACACCGAGGGCACCCTCCGCTTCGCGGACCTGCACAGGCTCCGTACGACCCCGGAGGCCGTCGAGGCCGCGCTCGCCCTGTACGCAGGCGCGGCATGGACCCCGAGCGCCGATCTTGCCGCCGACCCGGCCCAGGCCACCCAGGCGGAACGGGTCTTCACCGCCGACCGCCGCCTGCTCACGGTCCTGGCGGTGGTGTGCGCGGTCCTGGGCTGCCGCGCCGTTCCGCTCAACGTGCTCGTCCGGCCCGCAGAGATCCTCTTGGCACCTGTGCCCCTGGTCACGTGCGTCCTGTTCCTCGGTACGGCCTGGTTCGCCGGGTCCCGTGCCGTCCGACCCGTACGGTTGAGGGTCGGGGCCGCAGGGCTGCTCCTGACCCGGGGGGACCTGGAGATGGCCTACGCCTGGTCGGAGATCGAGCACATCGGCGTCGTGAACTGGCCCAGCGGAGCCCGCTATTTCGGGCTCCTGGTGATCCGGCCCGCCGGGAGTCCGGTGGGCCGGATCGACCGTACGAACGTGCTCCTGCCGAAGCTGGCGCCGGGCGCCTTGACCCTGTGCGCCCTCCCGGAGATCACGCTTGACCGCAGCCGTCTGGAGGCCGCGCTCGCACGGTTCGCGGACGAGAGCCAACTCGCTCTGCCCGGCGAGGCCTGGCTGCGGACGGCGCCCGGAGGGCCGGCCCTCCCCAGGACCGGTCTCACGTTCCGGGGCCGTCAGTCGGCCGATGTCTCCGCACTCGTGGGTGGGGCGCTCCTCGCACCCTTCGTGCTCGCCGGGCAGGTGGCCGACCTGGACTGGGCTCCCGACTGGCTTCCCGTCCTGGAGGACCTGCTGGCATCCGTCTTCGTCTTCGGCCTCTGCGCGTACTTCCTCACCGGCCGCCACCACGTCCACGTCCACGTAGGCCCCGCAGGGCTGACCCTCAGAGCCTTCGGAAGCCACCAGCTCCACATCCCCTGGGGCGACGTGGACCGCATCGGCATCGTCGTCCGCGCCGACCCCGAGCAGCACGCCCTCGTTCTGTGGCCACGCCACGGAGCCACCATCCCCCGGGCGCTGTGGCTGCCCACCCAGAAGACCCATGGCGGCCTGCGCATCCTGACCCTGGAGGACTACCGCGTCGAGACCTCCCCCGAAGCCCTCGACCAGGCCATAGCCCGCTACGCCGGCCGCCGCCACACCCGCATGGCACAACTGCGCCAGTCGGCTCGGAAGAAGAACTGAGCGGTTGTGAAGATACGTGGCGCAGCCTTCGCCGACCCTCGCGAACCCGTCGCCCCGAAGGCATCATGGCGAGGATGAGGCCAAGGGGGGCCGCACATGAGATCGCGCTGACCGCGGATCCATGGCAGGGGAGGGCACATCATGGTCGAACGCAATCAGCCGTACACAGCCATCCTGTTCAAGTTCGGTGTCCTGGTCGGCCTGTTGTACATGCCGGTGCTCCTCTTCCACCTGGGCACCTGGTTCCCGTTCGCCGGAGCCAGCGGTTACCTGCTCTGGGAGCTCGGCCGCCTCCACCGGGCGTTCGGCGAACACACCGGCCCCGGGAACGAGCAGCGGTCCGAGCAGCGACGGGAGCCGACGACGAGCGCCCGCTGAGCGCTCAGCGGGCGGACGCCGACGGCGGTGCCGTACTCTGCGCCGGCGGCGGTGCCGTACTGCGCCGCCGTACGAGCCGGGTAGGCACGAGAGTCGTCCCGTGCTCCTCGCCCTCCCGCGCTTCTCCCCGCCCGTTCCCCTGCCCGTCCCCCCGCCCGTCCCCCCGCCCGTTCCCCTGCCCGTCCTCCGGTCCTTCTCCCGCGCCCTCCCGCATCTTGCGGAGCACCCCCTCCACACACAGCCGCCCCACCTCCGCGAAGTCCTGGTGGACGGTGGTCAGGGGCGGCAGGAAGGACGCGGCCTCGGGAATGTCGTCGAAGCCGACGACACTGACGTCCTCGGGGACCCGACGCCCGCGCTCGTTCAGGGCCCGCAACAACCCCAGCGCCATCTGGTCGTTCGCGACGAACACGGCCGTGCAGTCCGCCTCCTCGGCGATCCGCAGCCCGGCCCGGTACCCGGACTCGGCCGACCAGTCGCCCCGCACGAGGGGCGGCGCGTCCAGGACACCCGCCTCGGCGAGGGTGGCCCGCCACGCGTTCGCCCGCCGCTGCGCCGCGAACGAGTCCTCGGGCCCGCCCAGATGCCACACCGTCCCGTGCCCGAGGTCCAGCAGATGCCGTACGGCGTCCCGCGCGCCGCCCGCCTGGTCGGTGTCGACGACGGTGTACCGGTCCCCGGCGTCGGAGTCGGCGACCACGACCTGCACCCCGGGCGGCACGGACACGGTCGCCGCGTCGAGCAGATGGACCTCCATGATCACGATCACGGCGTCCACGGCCAGCTCACCGAGCCGCGAGAACGCCCCGTTCACCTCGTCCTGCGTCGGCACGGCGACGGGCAGCAGCGTGACGGCGTACCCCTCCCGCGCGGCGGACGTGGCGATCGCGTCGAGCGTACGTATGTTCCCCAGGGTGGAGAGGGAGAAGGTGATCACGCCGAGCGTCCGGAACTCCCCGCGCCGCAGCGCCCGCGCCGCGCTGTTGGGCCGGTACCCCAGCTCCCGCATCGCGGCGAGCACCTGCTGCCGGGTGTCCGCGTTGACCCCGGCGAACCCGTTGGACACCCGGGAGACGGTCTGGGAGGAGACCCCGGCGAGCCGCGCGACGTCACCCATGGAGGGCCCCTGCCGGGGCCGGGCGCTCCGTCTCCTCGTACGACCGTCGGTCGTGTCCACCTGATTCCCCCGACTCTTCCGAAATCTTCCGAACTCTTTCGACTCTTCCGGCTGCTCCGGCCCTCGCGACTCCCGCGCCGCTGCCGGAACGGCTCATCGATGTCTTACGAATCCTTGACCGCCGAGATTCGGACAGTGTAGACATCCGCTTCAGTGATGTTTACGTAAACATTCACTGAGACAAACCATATGAGAGCGCATCGAACCGCCTTAGAACGCGCCGCACCGCACCACGCTGAACCGCACAGCACCGCACCGCACCACGCTGAACGCCGACCCCGATCTCCGTGTCTCGCCGGGACGCGCACACGGAAGAGTTGGAGTACTCGAATGGCACACCGCACCCGTACGAGACGGCTCCTCGGGGCCATCGGCATCACGGCCCTGGCCACGGGAACCGCCATGGCCACGACCTCCCTGCCGATGGCGCACGCCGACCCGGCGGCCCCCGCCGCGGTGACGGTCCGCCCCGACCCCTCCTACAAGGGTCAGAGCTTCGAGGGCTGGGGCACCAGCCTGGTCTGGTTCGCCAACGCCACCGGCGACTACCCCAAGCCGATACGCGAGAAGCTCGCCAAGCTCCTCTTCGGCGAGGACGGCCTCAACCTCAACATCGCCCGCTACAACATCGGCGGCGGCAACGCCCCCGACGTCAAGGACTACCTGCGCGCCGGCGGCGCGGTGGAGGGCTGGTGGAAGGCCCCGGCGGGCACCACCCGCGAGGACGTCGACTGGTGGAGCGCCGACGACAAGAAGGACTGGAACAACAAGGCCGACGCCACCCAGCGCTGGTGGGTGGACCGCATCAAGAAGGACATCGACCGCTGGGAGACCTTCAGCAACTCCCCGCCGTGGTTCATGACGGAGAGCGGCTACGTCTCCGGCAACTTCGACGCGTCCAAGGACCAGTTGAAGGCCGACTCGGTCGACGCCTTCGCCCAGTACCTGGTCGGCGCCACCGAGCGCCTGGAGAAGGCCCACGGGATCAAGGTCGACACCCTCGACCCCTTCAACGAGCCCAACACCAACTACTGGGGCACCAAGCTCGGCGCCGACGGCCAGCCCACCGGAGGCCGCCAGGAGGGCGCCCACATCGGCCCCGAGCTCCAGCAGAAGGTCATCAAGGCGCTCGGCCCGACCCTGGCGAAGTCCCGTACGAAAGCGGAGATCTCCGCGATGGACGAGACCAACCCGGGCATCTTCGCCACGAACTGGAACTCCTACCCCCAGGAAGTCCGCGACCTCGTCGGCCAGATGAACGTCCACACCTACGGCACCAGCCAGCGCACCACGGTCCGCGACCTCGCCAAGGCCGCCGACAAGCCGCTGTGGATGAGCGAGGTCGAGGGCGACTGGGGCGACGGCCAGAGCTTCACCGACATGCGCCCCGGCCTGGGCCTCGCCCAGCGCATGGTCGACGACCTGCGCGAACTGGAGCCCCAGGCCTGGGTCTTCTGGCAGCCGGTCGAGGACTACGACAACATGAAGCCGGGAGGAGAGTCGGAGAAGGGCGGCAACTGGGGCTCCATCCAGCTCTCGTTCTCCTGCACCTCCGCGGACACCCTGAAGTCGTGCCCCATCTACACCAACACCAAGTTCGACACGGCACGTAACTTCACCCACTACATCAAGCCGGGCGACCGCCTCATCAAGACGAACGACACGTCGAGCACGGCCGCGGTGGCGAAGAAGGGCGACAAGGCGACGGTCGTCCACGTCAACAGCACCACGGAGTCCCGCGCGGTGACGGTGGACCTGTCCAAGTTCGGCAAGGTCTCGAAGAAGGCGACGGTCACCCCGGTGATCACGGACGCCGCCGGCAAGCTGATCCGCAAGAAGGCCGTCAAGGTCACGGGCAAGCAGGCCACGATCACGGTCCCGGCCCAGTCGGTGACGTCGTTCCTGGTCAAGGGCGTCTCGGGCGTGGCCAAGTCGCAGGCCGAACTCCAGGACAACCACACGTACACCCTGACGGGCGTCCAGAGCAGCAAGAACCTCTCCGTCGGCCCCGACGGCAAGAGCCTGGTCATCAAGACCCCGAGCACCGCGGCCGGCAACACCCAGCAGTGGACCCTGGACCGCATCGGCAAGGGCAAGACCGACAACCGCACGCGCTACGCCCTGACGGAGACGACGTCGCACAAGCGCCTGGCCATCCGCTTCGGCTCCCTGGTGGCCGAACGCGACACGGCCACCCGCGACGAGGCCGCCCAGTGGATCCTGTCCTCGACGGGCGACAGCACGTGGACCCTGGTGAACGTGGCCACCGGCGAACTCCCGGACGTCTACGGCCAGTCGACGACGGACGGCGCGGGAATCGGAGTCTGGACCCCGAACTCGGGCCTGAACCAGCGCTGGAAGCTGACGGACGTGACGGGTACGACGGCGACGAAGTCCGCGACGGATTCGTAACCGAGCCGACGGGAGGGACAGGTAACTCTCCTCGACAGAACAACAGACAACTTAACAACTGAGGCCCTACGGCCCACAGGAAGCCCCAGGCAGCGACCTGGGGCTTCCTCATGCCCGCGCCCTACAACTCCACACGCGATCCGTTGTCGTCGCCGCCCCGCCTCAGAACGACGTACACGGGCCGTAGCGGCAAGCGACGCAGGGCCGGTTCCATGACCTTGAAGAGAGCATCGGCATCCGGCCCATAGGCGAACACGACAGCCTCACCACCCCCGAACTCATTGCCGTCGACCTCGCCGACGCGGGCATCCTCGACCGCGGCGGCCATCACCCGCCCGGCTTCGTAGACCAACGCACGCTGGTCATCCGTCCCATAGCCCTCACCGGCCAGCCGAATGTGCACGACGACGGATTGCTCCTCCCCAAGACCTGCCATCCCGCGTCCGTCCCTTCTCTGCGGGGTGTCCAGGGAGCGTAGCCATCGTGTGAGCCTCAGCCGACGACAGTCAGCCACGATGGCGGGTGCGTCAACCGATCGGACGCGCGTGTGCCTCGGCTCCACCCCACCAGCCTCAGCCAAGTTGTCGGGTGTGTTTGGCCTGTCACCCGGAGGCTGGGCTGTCACACGGCTCCGGAGGCCACTTGAGTCCTGGACAACGGAGCAGGTCGCAGCCCTGGCCATGGCACAGGAGGGACGAGGCCACGGATAGTTCACGGCCGGGCCAGCACCGCTTTGGTTAGGAGCCGGGCCCGGCGTGCAGTTGGTTGTGCCAATCAAGGGATGCACCCCAGGGACGTTGAGGACGCCAGGGGCTTCCGCGTCGCTTGGCGTGGGTAGTCCAGAACTGCTACTCCTACTGCTCGGCTCGCCGAACGTAGAGCGCCGGAAGGGAAGCCGACGTGAAAGACTTCTTGCTGCTGATCGCGGGTGTCCCATTCGGTATTTTGGCGAGTTACAGTTACGAATTCTTTAAATCCAAAACGGACAGGATGTTCGACCCCATCGAGATGGAAGGTAAATGGGGAGAACTGGCCAGTATTCCAGGCGAGCAGCGGTGCAGCATGGGTGAGATTAGATTCGACAAGCGTCGAGGCATGTGGGCATTTGACGGAACTAACTATCACAATGACGGTAGGCCGTTCTGTCACTGGATCACCGAGGCCAGCTACTTAGACAAAACGACCCGGACATTTCATTACATTTTTTCTAGCACGCTGGTTGAATCAGGCGAGAAGGCGTATATCGGTTTCGGGATCGTCCGTTTCCGCCGAGAAGAGCGAGTTTGGTTGCCTGACCGAGGATTCTTCATCTCTGGCAATCAAGGGGAGCAGTATCGTACGCATAGCATGGTGCCGCTGGACACGATTCCTACGGACCGGGCTGCCATTCGAGACGTGTTTCGATCGCAGCTGGGTCTTGATCATGCGTGATCTGCCCCTGTGGTCTGGGGCTTGATACCTGGCGAGACACCCGGCACCTTGACTGCAGGGCATTGCGCGGCTGAACTCAACACGTAGCGCGATTGTGGCACGAACCTCGACCGAGGAAAGTCGGCTTCTGGCTCATCGTCGACCAGAGGAAGCCGCGACGGGTGGCCATCCAGTACTTTTTCGTTGAAATGTTGCAGGTGGTCGGAGTTCCAGAAACTTAAGATTTTCTGGTGTCCAGTACGTCGATAGAAGGATCGTTCGACGTGTACTAGCGGGACTCGGGTGACCCAGGCTCTGGCTCAGTCGGCTGCCGCGTTGCTTCGTGATGCGGGTCTACGCGGTCATAAGTACGCCATCGACGCCATGCTGTGCGCGACCGCTCTGCAGCAGCCGGGCCGGGTGACGATCCTGACTTCCGACGTCGAAGACGTTGGTCTGCTGACTGCGGAGCATCCGCGAGTGATGGCGGAGAAGGTCTGATTCCGTTGTGCCGGCGGGCGGTGGATTTCTTGCGCGGCCTGCGTTGAGCGTGGGGACTACTCGTTCACTCTGCGCCACGACTACACCCGGCAGGCCCGCTGAGGGGTCTGCCGGGCGTAGTCCGACGACCTACCTGTGCTGTGGGCGTGCTACGCGCGCCCCACGATGTGCGCAGCGCCGGGCGAGGCCTGAACCGGCTGGCGGCAGTCCGGTGCGGCTGGAGGCGGGGGTTCGCCGTCGAGGGCCCGGCACAGCGCGGCGTGCAGATGCTCGGCTTCGGCGAGGGTGAGGGGCAGCTCGGTGTCCGTGGAGTGGCCGTCAGTACGGGACAGGCGGAGCGGTACGGCGAGGCGGTTGTCGTCGGTGCGGCGTACCGGGCAGCCGGGCGGGCGCTCGATGGTCCAGTTCATGACGTCATCCCGCCCTTCCCGATGCGCGTGAGGCGGTACGTGCCCCACAGTTGCCGTCCGTTCTCGCAGCCGTCCTGGGCCTTGGGGATGCCCTTGCAGCCGAGGGTGCACTTGCGGGTGTGCTCGAACCACAGACGGTAGGCGCGCAGCATGGGGATCTCGGGGTGGGGTGTGGCGGGCCGGTCGTTCTGTACGGCGGTCATCGGCATGACTCCTCTGCCAACCGGGCCGCAGCCCGTGCGCGTTGGCGTACCACGGGCGGGAGTAGATAGGCGCCCACGAGGGTGCTGGTGATGTCTTCGGCGGTGATGGCGGGCACGTCGGTTGGTGGCCAGGGGCATGAGGCTCTGCGGCGCCGGGCGCCGGCGAGGATCGCGGCCCACAACTCGGGTGAGGGGTTGGGGAGGGAGGGTGCCAGGATCATCTTCAGAACCGCGGTCGTTTCCCGGGGTGTGCGCCAGTCTGGCGGGGACGGTCCGAAGAGGACCTTCCTCACCCACACAAGCGCCCGTGATGCACACTGCATTGTCGACCCATCGCAGTCGGCCGTGCCCCGGGAGGTTGCAGCCTCGCCGGGGTCTGGCGTTGATCGGTGCGGAGTCCACGGTCTCGCCCCCGTGAAGCGGGAGAAAAGGAAAGTTCGGGACGGGCAACTTCGCAGAAGCGGGAAACTTCTGTTTCACGGTGTGCTGTCGCGTCACTACGGTGGATTCGGTCACCGCAGGGGCGGAGGACTCATGTCGGCTCACCAACAGCCGAATCTCACGCTGCGACGGCTCATGGCCGAGTACGGGTTCACCAGGGAAGGTCTCGCGGAGGCCGTGAACGAGGCGGCCGAGCAGACCACCGGTGAGCCCGGCCATTGCAGCGCGCGCCTCGTCGGCTACTGGTTGAGCGGGCGGGTCTCCTGGCTGAGGGAACGCAGCCGTATCCCACGGGAGACGGTGTTCGGCCGTACCGCCGAAGAACTCGGTTTCCGGGCTCCCGCCCCTCGGGGAGAGGGCGTTACCGTGCGGAGGAGAACCCGCACCTCGCCCCAGGATGTGCCTGTGCGACGCCGTCAGTTCATCATCGGCCTGACCGGAAGCCTGCTTGCCCTGCCTCCGCTGCCGGAGTCGGGGCGGCTCGGTGTGAGCGACGTGGACCGTGTGCAGGCCGCCGCCGCGAGGCTTCACCAGATCGACGACCTGCACGGGGGAGCGCAGCTGTCGGACGTCGCAGCGCGGTACATCAAGTACGTCGAAGACGCTGCCCGTCGGTGTACGTACGGCGGGAACGTGGAGGCGCGTCTTCATCGGGCACTCGGTGAAATGGCCACCAGCGCCGGGTGGTTCGCGTTCGATGCGGGGCAGCAGGACAAGGCCCGTCGCCGGTGGGACGCAGGGTTGCGCTACGCGCTGCTGGGTCGGGACAAGCCGCTCCAGGCCCGGATCTGGTCGTCGATGTCGCACCAGGCATGGCAGTTGGGACACGGAGGCGAGGCTGTCTCGATCGCTCGCGCGGCGCTGGAGGAGACCCGGGGCCGCCGGGACGGGCAGCTCTCGTCGCTGCTGCATTCGAGGGTTGCCCAAGGACACGCTCTCCAGGGTGAGTCCGGCTGGTGTGCTCGGTCTCTGTTACGCGTGGAGAAGGAGTTCGACCGGGAGCCGGTCGAACCGCAGAGATGGCTGGCGTTCTACAGCGTCGGCGAGCTGTCAGCCACGGCGGCCCTGTGCTTCATGGACCTGCGGCAGTACGACAAGGCTGTCGGCGCTGCCCGCGAGTCCCTGTGCGCCGTGCAGTCGGGCCCGTTCCGCCGTAATCAGCTCGCCTCGCAGGTACGTCTTGGGCGCGCCCTGTCAGCGGCAGGCGAGTTGGAAGAGGCTGTGGCCGTCGGCAACGAGGCACTCGCGCTTCTGCCGGAGGTGCACAGTCCCCGGATCGGAGGACGCCTGAAGCAGCTGCGGGACGAACTGGTCGACCGGGTCGCACCCGACGCAATGGACTTTTCCGAACGATACGAGGCGGTGGCCACATGACCGTAGACCTGCTGACGACCAGCTACTACACCGGCGGGCGGCTGGACGAGATCCGGGGCACCCTCCTGGATGTCTACGCCGACGTGTACGCGGAGGACATCGCCGCCAACCCCTTCTTCTCCATCAAGCGCTTCGAGGAACGTCTGGAGGCCCATGTCTCAGCCGGCGGCTGGGGCTGTGTCGTCGCCGAGATCAGTGGTGAAGTGGCCGGCTTCACCTACGGATTCACGGCACGCGATGACGCGACGACGTTCAAGCTGTGCGAGAACATGCTCCGCGAGACGTGGCGCGGGCGCGGGATTTCGCGGGTCATGCACGACGAGTTGGTGAGTCAGCGGCGCGAAGAGCGCGCCGAACTGCTTGTACGCCGGGAGCGGCCGCGGTTGCGGGCCATGTACGAGACCTGGGGGTACGAGCAGGCGGGGGAGAAACTGCCGTTCCCTGACGCTCCGCTGTATGACGTCATGGTCCTCGCCCTGCACCGCAGCCCTGAGTGAGCCCCACCAGGCCCTTCCGCGCGCCTCTTCGGTTGAACCAATCTCCATGAGCCACCCGCCCACGAACATGTCGAGGCCTGCGCGAGTTTGCTCATGTCGAAGTATCGGCGCAGACCGGGGTGTCCGCCACCTATTCGATGCTGCGGTGGCTGCGGTGGCTGCGGTGGGTGTGCACGGTCACGTTCCGCGCGACGCGGGTCACCCTGGTGGCGTAGCCGGTTCGGTCTCTCGGACCGGTGAGCACCGTGGCGCGATTCGTCGGACGGACCTGTGCGTGGCGGGTCATGGGCGGGGGCCGGACGGGCGCCGTCGCGGGTGACGGGCCCACACGCGGCGACCCTTTCACTGGAATGTCGCCGACGAGAGGCCTGATTACGGGGACCGGCTTACCGTTGAGCCCATGTGTCAGGTCCAATGCCCGATAGCACAGTCGGGTACGCACCGTGAAGGGCGGCACAACCGGATGGATGACTACCTTCGACGGATCGCCGAGTGCAAGGTCGATACGCGTGAACTAAATCTGAGTCTTCAGCGCGATCCGAAGATCACCCTCACTGGCCTCGACGGAGTTGCCGAGACGTCGAAAGCGGAGAAGCCACAGCGGTATTCGGCCGTCCGGCGCGCGTCGCTGTACGACGCGATACGCGAGATGCACGGGTACGAATCGGCGGTCGGAGAGAGGAAGCGGCGGAATGACGGTGAGGGTCTCTTGCGCAAGCCGCGAGAAGGGTGAAGGCGACCGAGGCGGGGTCGTGGAAGCACGGCTCGATGAGAGTGGCTGCCGCTGAGCGGGAGTGGCTGTGATCAACACGGAGATGGGTGAGGGATCTGACCCGTACCCGGACGAGCCCAGAGGGCGGACCCTGGGGGACAAGTACTTCTCGGAGTTCGCGAGGCTGGTGCATGTGAGCCTGAGAAGCTTCTGGTGGGGGGAGCCACTGGGCGCCGTCCTGGGAGCCATGGGCGGTGCCTGGCTCGGCCATGACGACGACCTGCCGGTGGAGCCGGTGCTCGGAGTCGCCGCCTCCATGATCGGTGTCATCATCGGGGCTGTGTTCGCCGTACTGGCGATGATCACGAGAGCCTGTGACACGGCTTTCCTGAAGAAAGCGAAAAAGGCGCGCATCCTCCCCATGACCGACTACCTGTGGCCGTTCTTCACCATCGTGGCCATGGGTATTCTTGCCACGACTTCACTGCTGGTGCTGGCGGGAGTTTCGGAGGAAGCCCCGGATGAATTGCGCATGATCGCCGGGGCGTTGGCGGGATTCTTTGTTCTCTGGACGCTGGCCAGCCTCCCTCCCGCCCTGGGAGTTCTCATTGTATTCACGCGCCTCATCGAGAAAACCGCGAACATCGGCGATTGAGCGCAGCGGAAGGCAGCGGAAGGCAGTGGACGGCAGCGGAGGACAGCGGAGGACAACGGAGGACAGCGGAAGGCTCCCGGTGCGGCAGCGCGAACGGTGGCCGTACCGGGAGCCGTGTCCTCATGCGTTATTCGTCGACGTTCAGTTTCAGGTGGGTGTGAGGGCCGTGCAGGGTGATGTAGCCGTCACCGTAGGCGGAACGGTAGTGGCCGGTGCCGCCGATGATGCCGGTCTTGGCGGTCACCGGCTCGTGCGGCCTGTAGGTGATCATGTCGCTGAGGGTCAGCGTCCCCTTCTTCAGACGCAGTACACGCGTGCACTGTGTGGTCACTTCGCCGTCGGCCAACCGCACCGCGCTGCACTCCGCCTCGCCGTCACCGGCGTACGCGACCTTCCCCTTCCCCTTCCCCTTCGCCGTGTACAGATTCAGATGGGTCACCCAGCTGTCGCCGGTGTGGATGTGTTCGGGTGTCGTGTCCACCACGTTGACGCCGGTCAGCACGACCTTCTCGATGTCGTTGTCCTTGTCGGACTGCTCGGCCTGTGCGGTCGCGGCGGGCAGAAGGGCCAACGCGGTGGTGAGGGCGGCGACGACGGCGCCACGGGCAGCTGAATTGATCACGGGATCTCCAGGGGAACGACCGGCCTGTGAGGGGACGAGGGAGCGCGCTCGACGTCAGTCATCGACGTGGAGGTCGAAGTGGACCCAGTCGCGCTTCAGGGTGATGTAGCCCTCTCCCTCGGCGTCGTTGTAGATGCCGGTGCCGCCCGCGATGGCCGTCTTGGCGGTGATGGGCGAGTCGTCCACGCGGGTGATCACGTCGTGGAGGGTGATCTCCCCCTTCTTCAGACGCAGTACGCGCGTGCACTGGGTGGTCACCCGCTGATGAGTCGCCTCGACGGCGCTGCACCGCGCGCTGGCGTCCCCGGCGAACCGCTTCTTCGTGTCGTACAGATTC
The DNA here is from genome assembly GCF_045160825.1 of Streptomyces sp. NBC_00104. NCBI lineage: Bacteria > Bacillati > Actinomycetota > Actinomycetes > Kitasatosporales > Streptomycetaceae > Streptomyces > Streptomyces sp. NBC_00104. The sequence continues at coordinate 5,959,782 of NZ_CP108215.1, forward strand.
AGGTAGGTGACCCAGCTGTCGCCGGTCTCGACCAACCAGGGCTTCGTGTCGGTCGAGGGGACCCCCGTGAGCTGGACTCGCACGATGTCCTCGTCCCCGACATCCGCCGTCGCCAGGGCGGACGTGGACGGAAGGGTGAAGACGGCGGTCAGGGCGGCGGCGGTCACGGCGCGACGGACATGGGCAGCGGGCATGGATCCTCCCAGGGGTCGGACGGGGCGTGCCCCGGTTTCCGGAGCACAGACGGGTCATTTCATGCGACAAGATCCCGTTGATCAACGCACCTCGCGCGTGCGGAACCCACCTACACTCGTGCAGGTCAACGTGCCGCCTTCCATAGGGGTGGTGGCATCGGACAGCCGCTCCACGCCGTCCGACGGCGATTGGCGAGGGGGGAGTACGCCGTGACGACCATCGCGGTGACCGGGCACCTGGACCTGACCGAGGGCACCGTTCCGCTGGTTCGACTCGCCCTGGAGGAGCTGCTCGGGCCGTACGCCGGGGACGGGCGACTCGTCGGGGTCTCCTGTATCGCCAAGGGGGCCGACACCCTGTTCGCCGAGGTCGCCCTTGCACTCGGCGGGCGACTCATCGTCGTCACACCCTCCCGGGACTACCGGCGGAACATGGTCGAGCCCGAGCACGGAGCCGCCTACGACCGGCTCGTCGAGGCTGCCGAGGAGGTCGTCGTCCTTCCCTACGAGACCGCCGACCGGCATGCGTACGAGGCCGCGAACGCCGTACTCATCGAGCGCGCCGATCGTCTCGTCGCCGTATGGAACGGCGCACCGCCCACCGGCAAGGGCGGCGGCACCGCCGATGCCGTGCTCGGAGCGCGGGCGGCCGGTGTCCCCGTGGACGTGGTGTGGCCGGACGGGGCCGCTCGGCGGGGCTGAGGGTACGGGGAGAAGGGGTACGGGGAGAGGCGTGCGGGGGAGAGGGGTGCGGGGGAGAGCGGTCCCGGCCGGGTGCAGGTAGCTCCACCCCCGGTTCGGTAGGAGACCGCATGGTTCGGGGAACCCGGATGCGGGACCGTTGAGTTAGTAAGGATGCGGGACCGTTGAGGTAAGCGAGTCGGATTCCGGACGCGCAGGGTTCCCGGACGGAGGGAGATTCCCATGAAGTCGAAGCGGCCTCCAGCGAAGAGTGCGGGCGAGGTGCGGGACGAGGGCGGGTTCGCTCCGCTGCTTGCCGCGTGGGACCTGGCGCATCCCGCCCCCGTCGCCGACCCCGACTGGCGGCATCTGCTGGACGAGATGGCCCACCCCGGTACTACGCGAGCCTTCCACCGACTGGCCGAGGCCCGGGCTTCCCGGGCTTGAGGTCGGTCGCGCGCGGCTCGCGGCCAGGTCCCGTCCGGCCTCAGCCGGCGGTCGTTCCCGCCCGGCCTCAGCTGGCCGGCGCTCCCGTCCGGCCTCGGATGACCGTTCCCGTCCGGCCTCAGATGGCCGTCGTCGTGAGGACGACCAGCTGCCGCGTCGCCCGGGTCATCGCGACGTAGTGGTCCACCGCTCCCTCGATGCCCTCGCCGAGGTTCTCCGGGTCGATGAGGACCACCAGGTCGAATTCGAGGCCCTTCGACAGTTCGGGGGTCAGGGAGCGGACCCGGGGTGTCGGGCGGAAGGGCGCGGCGGAGCCCGGGGCGGAGATCACGCAGGCGATTCCGTCGGCGTCGGCGGCCAGCCAGGTGTCCAGGGTCGCGTCCAGGTCCGACGTCGAGCCGTGGACGACCGGGATGCCGCCGCTGCGGATGGAGGTGGGGACGTTCGCGTCGGGGAGCGCGGCTCGGATGACCGGTTCGGCCTCCGTCATGATCTCTTCCGGCGTGCGGTAGTTGATGGTCAGGGAAGACTGGGTGATCCGGTCCAGGCCCACCCGCTTCAGGCGTTCCTGCCAGGACTCCGTGAAACCGTGCCTGGCCTGGGCGCGGTCGCCGACGATCGTGAAGCTTCGGGACGGGCAGCGCTGCAGCAGCATCTGCCACTCCGCGTCCGTCAGCTCCTGCGCCTCGTCCACGACGACGTGGGCGAACGGGCCGGCCAGGAGGTCCGGGGCGAGGGCGGGCAGTTCGGCGTTGTCGACCAGGCTGACCTGGGCGTCCTCGCCGCGGAGCATCGTCACCAGACCCTCGCCGTCGTCGGCGTCGGCGCCTGAGTTGGACACCGCCTCGATCAGGTTGTCCACGACCTGGGTCATGCGCTCGCGCTGAGCGGCGAGGGTGGCCTCGTGCCGACGCTTGCGGCGGGCCGTCTCCGGGTCGCCGAGGCGTTGGCGGGCCGCGTCGAGGAGGGGGAGGTCGGACGTCGTCCAGGCCCGGGGGTCGTCACGCTGGAGGCGCTGGACTTCCTCGCGGCTCAGCCAGGGGGCGCACATGCGGAGGTACGCCGGTACGGTCCACAGGTCTCCGACCAGGTCCGCCGCCTCCAGGAGGGGCCAGGCACGGTTGAAGGTCGTGACGAGGTCCCTGTTCTGCAGGAGGGCCCTGCGCAGGAGGGCGGGGGAGACGGCGGTGTCGGCGTCCGGGTCGGGGTCGGCCTCGGCTTCGTGTTTGTCCGTCAGGATCGTGAGGAGTTCTTCCCAGACCTGGTGACGGGCCTCGTTGTGGGGCGTGCCGGGTTCCGCCGCGTCGAAGGCCGCGGTCCAGTCGTCGGGGCTCAGCCGGATGTCGGACCAGGGGGTCGTGACCGTCATGCCCTGGGTGGGGGGTTCCTCGTAGAAGCGGACGGCCTTCTCGATGCCGCCCACCAAGGCCGCGGACGACTTCAGGCGGGCCACCTCCGGGTCGGGCTCGACCCCGGCCCCTGCCCCCTCCGTGACCAGGTCGCGCAGGATGCACGTCTGTACGCCCTCCTCGCCGAGGCTGGGCAGGACGTCGGCGACGTAGGAGAGGTACGGGCGGTGGGGGCCCACGAAGAGGACGCCGCCCCGGCGGTGGCCCAGGCGGGGGTCGGAGTGGAGCAGATAGGCGGAGCGGTGGAGGGCCACGACGGTCTTGCCGGTGCCGGGGCCGCCGTCCACGACCAGGGCGCCCCGGGAGCTCGCGCGGATGATGGCGTCCTGGTCGGCCTGGATGGTGCCGAGGACGTCCCGCATGCGCTCCGACCTGGTGGTGCCCAGGCTGGCGATGAACGCGGACTGGTCGTCGAGGGCGGCGGCATGGTGGTCGGTGAGGCCGTCCAGTTCGTCGGGGGAGAAGACCTCGTCCCAGTAGTCGCTGATGCGGGCGTTGGTCCAGCGGTAGCGGCGGCGGCTCGTCAGGCCCATCGGGTTGGCGTGGGTGGCGCCGAAGAACGGCTCGGCCGCCGGGGAACGCCAGTCGATCAGCAGACGGCGGCCCGTCGCGCTGTCCGTGAGGCCCAGGCGGCCGACGTAGACGGGGTTCTCCGGATCGTCAGTGCTCACCATGTGGCCGAGGCACAGGTCCAGGCCGAAGCGGCGCAGGGTCCGCAGGCGGGCGGTCAGGCGGTGGATCTCCGTGTCCCGGTCCATCGCGTGCCGGCCCAGGCCGCCGGGGGCTCTGCGCGCGGCGTCGAGTTGGGCGGACACCTCGGCGATCGACTGTTCGAGGCACTGCGCGAGCGCCGTGAAGTGCCGCTGGTCGGCGGCGATCAGGGCCGGGTCGGCCTTGGCGGAGAGGCGGTCGGGGAGGTCGAACGCGCTGGTGGTGGTCGGGGGGTTCATGTCAATCGCTCCGAACGCTCCGAAGATGAGGTCGCTTGCGACCATCGGTCCCTGCTCGATGGTCCCTGCTCGATGGGTCCTGCTCGATGGGTTCTGCTCACGGGGTCCTGCTGGGTGGGACTCCTGGGTGGGACTCCTGGGTGGGACTGTTGGGTGGGGCTGGTCGGTGGGACCGTTGGCTGGGACTGCTGTGACGAGGGGGATCGATCCTTTCTCGACTCTCGACGGGCTCGCCTCGTTCACGCGGACACTTGCCGTCTATCCCGCCGCCTGTGTTGCCGCCTGTCCCGCCGCCTGTGCCGCCTGTGCCGGCTGCCGCCGTCCGTCCTGGCCGATCGTGTCAAGAAGCAGCTGCGCCGCCACCATCGCCCCGTCCGTCCGGACCATCCCGGCCACCTCGGCCGCCCGCGCTCGCGTCTCCGGGGCCAGAGCCACCTCCAGCGCCGCCGACAAGGACTCGTACGTCGGGGTCGGGCCGTCGTGCGCCGCGCCGATGCCGAGCGCGGCGACGCGGCCCGCGAAGTACGGCTGGTCCCCGCCCTGGGGCACCACCACCTGGGGCGCGCCCGCCCACGTCGCCGTGGTCGTCGTGCCCGAGCCGCCGTGGTGGATGACGGCGGCGACCCGGCGGAACAGCGCGTGATGGTTGGTCTCGCCTACGACGAAGCAGTCGTCCCGGTCGTCGACGAGAGCCAGCTCGGCCCAGCCCTGGGAGACGATCGCGCGGCGCCCCTGCGCACGGATGGCTTCGATGGACACCCGGGCGACACCCTCGGAGCCGCCGATGGCGATACTGCCGAAGCCGACGTACACCGGCGGCGTACCGCCATCCAGGAACGCCGTCAGCTCGGCCGGCAGCGGCCGTTCATCCGGCACGATCCACGTGCCGGTCTGTACGACGCCGTGGTCGGAGGACCCCTGCCGCGGGTCCGACGCCGGGTGGCCCGGTTCCTGCCGTAGGTCCGGGGTGGGGGCGGCCAGTTCCTGCTTCGGGTCCGATGCGGCGCCCGACGGTTCCTGCCGCAGGTTCGGGGCGAGGTCTCCCGGTTCCTGCCGGCCCGACGCGGGGCCCGACGGTTCCTGCCGACCCGACGAGGCGCCCGACCGTTCCTGCCACAGCCCCGACGCGGGGCCCGACGGCGCCTGCCACAGCCCCGACGCGGAGCCTGACGCAAAGCCCGACGCGGAGCCCGACGCGGAGCGCGCCCGCTCCCCCCACGGATCCAGCACCGGATCCGTCGCCAGCCACGGCCGGTCGGTGAAGACGTGGTCGCGCACATCCTTCACCGGCGGCAGCCCCACCGACGCCCGATGCGTGTTGATCACCTCGCCGAACAGGTCGTTCGCGCTCCAGGCGTCGAAATCCCACAGCGCCCGGTTGTCGCTCACGTCCGACGGCAACGGCCGCCCCGGCCGCTGCATGGGCGGATGGTGCGGCGACGGCAGGGAGACGGACTGGAAGCTGGCGTACACGTACGGGATGCCCAGTTTGTCGGCCACCGACCGGACGCAGGCCGCGGCCGGGAGCAGGCCCGTCGCCACCAGTACATCGCACCCCTCGGCCGCCTCGGCGACCGTGTCGAACTGCGCGAGCAGCTCGGCCGCGCGCCGGGGCACGCCGTCCGCGCCCGGTGGCGTCGCCGCGGTCATCAACGCGCGCACCGACCGGCCGAACGGCACCAGCGGTACGCCGACACCGGCCAGCCGCCGCGCGAACTCCTCGTCCGGCGGCGCGCACACCCGCACCTCCGCGCCGAGCTCGCGCAGTCGGACCGCGAGTCCCACCAGCGGCTCGACGCCCCCGCGCGAGTCGTAGTTCGCCAACAGCACACGCATGAAGCGCCCCGGTTTCCGTCGATACTGGCTCAGGCCGGAGATTCTGCGGCACGACGGGGGCCTTGCCGCAAGCCCCCCGGTGCGCTATACGTTGAGAGTGGCAAGGAGTGGTTTACCTCCTTGCCTTTCTTCTTGCCCTCTCCCGCTTCCTGCCTGACCGGCTCCCTCTTCCTGCCCGGCGGCCCGGCACCCGGAGGCGGTTCGGCGCCAGGTCGCCGGGGGCGCCGTATGTCACCCGGCGTTCACGTACTCGAATGAGTTTCAGGTCTCAGGGTGCTTTCCGGGGGTTATATCCCCCTTCCCTCACCCTCAGTTCATCCATGTGAACAGAATCTACGTCCCACTCTATTGACGTGCCCAGGTCACCCCCCGACACTCGCCCACAGGGAAAGCGCTTTCTGGATCGTTCTGGACCTCATCCCTGGAGACCGACGATGCAAACGACGCACGTGAGACCCGTCATGGCGACGGCGAGCGCAGGTCTGGTGGCAGGCCTGCTGGTCGCGTTGTCCGGTACGGCGGCGCAGGCCGCGACCACCCGGTACGAGGCCGAGGCGTCACCGGCCGTCTGCACGGGCACGATCGACTCCGACTGGGCCGGATTCTCGGGCAGCGGATTCTGCAACGGCACCAACGCCACAGGCGCGTACGCCCAGTTCACCGTGACCGCACCCGCATCGGGCACGGCGACACTGTCCGTCCGGTTCGCCAACGGCACCACCGGAGCGCGGGCCGCGAGCGTTCTCGTGAACGGTACGACGGCCGCGACGGCGTCCTTCGAGAGCACCGGCACCTGGGCGGGGTGGACCACCAAGACGCTGACCGTGCCGGTGACTTCGGGCAGCAACGTCATCCGGATCAACCCGACCTCGTCCACCGGTCTGCCCAACATCGACTACCTCGACGCGAACGTGCCCGACGGCACCACCACACCGCCGCCGTCCAGTTCCGCGCTGTACGTCTCGCCGACCGGGACGGACTCCGCGGCCGGTACGGTCTCGTCCCCCACCACCCTCACCTCGGCGATCAGCCGGATCGCCGCCGGCGGGACGATTTATCTGCGCGGCGGTACGTACGCCCAGGCCTCGACCGTCACCATCCCGGCCGGCAGCTCCGGGACCGCCTCCGCCCGGACGACCCTGTCCGCCTATCCGGGCGAGAAGCCGATCCTCAACTTCTCGGCCCAGAGCGAGAGTTCGTCGAACCGGGGGCTTCAGCTCAACGCCTCGTACTGGCATGTGTACGGGATCGTCGTCGAGCGTGCCGGGGACAACGGGATCTACGTCGGCGGCAGCGACAACGTCATCGAGCGGACCGTGACGCGGTTCAACCGGGACACGGGGCTGCAGTTGGGGCGGATGGCCTCCACCACACCCACCGCCGACTGGCCGTCGGACAACCTGATCCTGAGCGCCGAGTCGCACGACAACGCCGACTCCGACGGGGAGGACGCGGACGGGTTCGCGGCGAAGCTGACGACCGGGACCGGGAACGTGTTCCGGTACGCCGTGGCCCACAACAACATCGACGACGGCTGGGACCTCTACACCAAGCCGGACACCGGACCCATCGGACCGGTGACCATCGAGGACTCGCTCGCCTACGAGAACGGCACACTCACCGACGGTTCGCAGGCGGGGAACGGCGACCGCAACGGCTACAAGCTCGGCGGCGACGACATCGCCGTGAACCACGTCGTCCGGCGCAGCATCGCCTACGACAACGGCAAGCACGGTTTCACGTGGAACAGCAACCCGGGCACGATGGCGGTCTCCGGGAACGTGAGCATCGACAACACCGAGCGGAACTTCAACTTCGACGGCGGTACGTCGGTGTTCCGCGACAACACCTCGTGCCGCAGCGGCAGTGGTACGAACGACCGGATCATCGGCAGCTCCGACAGCTCCAACCAGTTCTGGTCCGGGTCGAACGGGTCCCGGTGCTCCTCGTACTCCGGCGGCCTCAACTGGTCGTTCGGCAGCGACGGCAGCCTCGACGTCACCTTCGGATGAGAAGCGGGTGACGTGGCGCCCCCGCCCGGGACGGTTCGCCGTTACGGGCGGGGGTTTTCGCCGACGCGCCGCCGCTCAGCCCTGCGGCTCGCTGATGTTGACCATCCAGGGGATGCCGAAGCGGTCCGTGCACATGCCGAAGACATCGCCCCACATCTGCTTGTCGAGGGGGACGGAGACGGTGCCGTCGGCGGAGAGCTGCTCCCAGTAGCCGCGCAGTTCGGTGTCGTCGTCGCCGCTGAGGCTGACGGAGAAGCTGCCGCCGGGGGTGTATTCCATGCCGGGCGGGGTGTCGGCGCCCATGAGGGTGAAGCCGCTGGGGGTTTCCAGCATGCCGTGCATGATCTTGTCGGATTCCGGGGTGCCGGGCTGGCCGAGATTGCCGAAGGTGTGCAGCGACAGCTCGCCGCCGAAGACCTCCTTGTAGAACTCCATCGCCTGCCGGGCGTCGCCGTCGAAGCTGAGGTAGGGGTTGAGTCGCGAGACCACGAGAACCTCCTGAAACTGCTGAAACTCCTGGAAAAGGAGCAAACGGTCAGTTGTCCGGAGCGTAGCCCTCGCCACTGACAACGGCATGCCGTGGTCGCCGTCATCCGCGGCGGACGGTGCGTCAAGTCTTCACAAAGTACCCATCGGTAGCGGGAGTCCCGACTGTTACTTTCACTTTCAAGATTTAGTGAAGCTCCCTGTACCCCCACGAACCTCCCCCACCGAGGCCCGCATGCCCAGCTCCCTGTCCTCCTCCTCACCCTCCCCCTCCACCTCCTCTGGTCTTCGCGCCGGCGGCCGGCACCGTAAGGCCAAGGCTCCGAACCCGGCGTTCCGGCGGGCGGCCGTGATCGCCGTGGTCGCCCCCGTCGCCGGGACGATCCTGGCCGGGACGTCCGCCTTCGCCGCCGACGAGACGACCGCGAAGGCCGGTGCCACCGAACTCGACGCCGCCGAGCAGAAGATCGCGGACAACCTGAACACACGCAGCCAGGACACCCGCCTCGGCAGCACGCTCAGCGGTGTCGTCATCGACGCCAAGTCCGACAAGGTGGTGTGGGGGCACGACGCGGACACCGCGCTGATGGCCGCGTCCAACACGAAGCTCGCCACCTCCACCGCCGCGCTGACGGTGCTCGGCCCGGACCACCGGCTCACCACGAAGGTCGTGTACGGCGACGGCACGCTGACCCTCGTCGGCGGCGGCGACCGCACCCTGACGACCGACGACCTCGACGCGCTCGCCAAGACCGCCGTCGCCGGGCTGCGGAACGCCGGGCTCACCTCGGTGAAGGTCCGCGTCGACGACAGCCTCTTCCCCGAGCCGACCCTCGCGAACGGCTGGAACACCGGCTACTACCCCGACTCCATCGCCCCCGTACGCGCGCTGGTCGTCGACTCCCACAACGTCGACGACACCTCCCTCGACGCGGGCGGCGTCTTCGCGGGGCTCCTCGCCGAGCGGGGTGTGACGGTCGACGGCGAGGTCACGCGCGGGGTCGTCGGCAACGCGGACGTGCCGGTCGCCTCGCACACGTCCGACAAACTGTCCACGATCGTCAAGCGGATGCTCAAGGTCAGCGACAACGACATCGCCGAGTCGCTGCTGCGGCTCACCGCCCTCGGCGCCGACCGCTCCGCCACCTTCGAGGACGGGACCGCCGTCGTACGCGACGTCCTCACCCGGTACGGCATCTCGCTCGACAACTTCGCGATGTACGACGGCAGCGGACTGTCCCGCGCGACCCGCATCCCGGCTCGGACCATCGCCGACATCGTCGACCTGGCCGCCGACCCCCGGTATGCCCAGACGCTGAAGTACATCATCGACGGGCTGCCCGTCTCGGGTGAGGCGGGCGCCACGCTGGGCCCGGAGTTCGGCCGCTTCGACACCGCCGACTCCCAGTGCGCCGTCGGCCAGGTCAAGGCCAAGACCGGCACCCTCACCGGCGCCGTCGCCCTCAGCGGCCTCACCAAGGCCCAGGACGGCCAGTGGAAGGTCTTCTCCTTCATCGAGAACGACTCCGCCGCCGGCCCGTCCGACATCAAGGACGCCCTGGACGGCCTCGCGGCCACGGTCAACGGCTGCTGGGCGTAGCACGCCCGCACCCGAAGGCTCACGGACGCCGGCAGTGGGGACGGCCGGCGTCCGTGGGGTACGGCGACGTCCGCGAGCGCCCAATCGTCCCGCACCGGTGCCGCCCGGCGTGAGCCGCCGAGAGGACGGGCATCCACAGCCTGTGGACGGCGCGACCGCGACGACCGGCCGGGTCTCGCACTCCACTCCGCCCGCTCCTCCGCCTGCCCCTCCGGCCGCGCGTGCGCCTGCCCGCGGCGGGGCTCAGCGGAACGGCCGGCGACAGCGGGAGAAGGGCCGCGACCAGCTGCCCGGCACGGCGGCCCACGACTCGCGAGCCGCCGCTGTCAGGGGCGAGCCCCCGCTGTCAGAGGCCGAACTCCTGCGGGGACAGGCCGAGGGTCGCGCACGCCTCGCGGAGGACTTGCTCCTCGCTCTGGGCGATGTAGCCGTCCGCGCCCGCCACCACGAAGCCGGTCTGGATGACCGCCCGGGCCTCCGTCGGCTTCTTCGCGGCCTTGGCGATCTCCTGCAGGGCCTCGGTCTTGCCCTGCTGGAAGTTGAACGACAGCTGGTCGACGTGCTTGTTGAAGCGCTGCCGCAGCTGGTCGGCCGGGAAGTTCTGCAGGACGTCGTTGTTCAGGATCAGCGACTCCACGTGCTGCCGCTCGTGCTGGTCCACGTTCCCGTCGGCGGCGGCGACCAGGGCGCACATGGCCATGCTGGCGTCCCGGTAGGCCCCGCTCTTCAGCTCCGTCTTGAGGGAAGTGAGCTGGGACTTGAGCGCGCTCACCAGTTGAGCCTTCGATCCGCCGGCGGACCGACCGGACCCCGAGGACCCGGTGGAGCCCATGGGCCCCGTGCCCGGCCGCCCGTGCGTGCTGCCGCCCCGCGCCGCCTGCGCCTGCTGCAGACCCTTGGCCTGGTCCTTGATCCGATCCCACATCGCCATGCGTGCCACCTCGGCTAGAGCCCGTGTCGTGCCGGTCGTTCCGGTCGTCCGCGTGCGTTCCGCACGTCCCCCCGTGAACGGCTGCCGCCCCCTCCAGAGTTCCGCGACCGGTGCGTCCGGTGCGTCCGGTGGGTGGGCCGGGTCGAGGACGGTCGTCAACACGTCCGGCGACGGCCGCGTAGCCATCATCCCGTGTGGACCGACCGTGGAGCGTGGGGAGTTGGGTTCGTGGCGGTGGTGGGGCCGTCGGGACAGGGAGTGGGGAAGTCGACGTTCCTCGATGGCGCGGGGCTGTTGGACGGCGGGACCGGCGGGACGTATCCGCGCGGGACGGGATCGACACGGATGCCCTCGCGGACGCGGATGCCGACGGGAACGCGGACGCTGCCACGGACCGTACCGCGTGCGCGTGCGCGTGCGGGGTATCGGGTTCGCGCGACTGGACGCCGGTGATCCACCCGGCCACGGTCGCGGCGGCCCCGGCCGATCGGCCTGACCACCGGCCTTACCACCGGTCCGACCACCCGTCTGATCGCCTGCCCGGGGCCACCGGTCTGGTCGTGGGCCCGGGCCATCAGCCTGATCGTCGGTCTCCGCCGGCCTGGCGGGCCTCCCGCATCCAGTCGGCGGAGGCCCTGCGCCGCTGAGCGCGGCTCACGCGCCCGTCGTCAGCGGCCGTTCCCCTTCGCGGGGGCGCGGCGGCGGCCCTGGGAAGGACGGCTCCGGCGGCCGCGTGACGCGGAGGCCGGACGGGCGGCCGGTTGCTCGGTGACCGGCGGGGTGAGGACGACCGGGACGCCCGAGGGGGCCTGGGCGCCGGTGATGCGGTTCAGTTCGGTGCCGCCCGAGCGGACCCTCGTGGTCGTCGGGGTGATGCCGGCGACGGCCATCAGCCGGGTCATGTCACGGCGCTGGTGCGGCAGGACGAGCGTGACGACCGTGCCGGACTCGCCGGCCCGGGCCGTACGGCCGCCCCGGTGCAGATAGTCCTTGTGGTCGCCCGGCGGGTCGACGTTGACGACGAGGTCGAGGTCGTCGACGTGGATGCCGCGTGCCGCGACGTTCGTGGCGACCAGGGCCGTCACGTCACCGTCCTTGAACTGGCTCAGGGCCCGGTTGCGCTGGGACTGCGACTTGCCGCCGTGCAGGGCGGCGGCGCGCACGCCGACCGCCAGCAGCTTCTTGACCAGCCGGTCCGTCGCGTGCTTGCTGTCCAGGAACATGATCACCCGGCCGTCACGGGCGGCGATCTCGGTCGTGGTGGCGTGCTTGTCGTCGTCCTCGATGTGCAGCACGTGGTGGTCCATCGTCGTGACCGCGCCCGCGGACGGGTCGACGGAGTGGACGACGGGGTCGTGGAGGTAGTCGCGGACCAGCCGGTCGACGTTGCGGTCCAGGGTGGCCGAGAACAGCATCCGCTGGCCGTCGGGACGCACCTGGTCGAGCAGCGCGGTCACCTGCGGCATGAAGCCCATGTCGGCCATCTGGTCGGCCTCGTCCAGGACGGTGATCGCGACACGGTCCAGCCGGCAGTCGTCACGGTCTATGAGGTCCTTGAGCCGGCCGGGTGTCGCGACGACCACCTCGGCGCCGCCGCGCAGCGCGCTGGCCTGACGTCCGAGGGACATGCCGCCGACCACCGTGGTGAGCCGCAGGCGCAGCGCACGGGCGTAGGGGGTGAGGGCGTCGGTGACCTGCTGGGCCAGTTCACGGGTGGGGACGAGGACGAGGGCCAGCGGCTGCCGGGGCTCGGCCCGCTGCCCCGCCGTACGGGCCAGCAGGGCGAGACCGAAGGCGAGCGTCTTGCCCGACCCGGTGCGGCCCCGGCCCAGGACGTCCCGCCCGGCCAGTGAGTTCGGCAGGGTCGCGGCCTGGATGGGGAACGGGGCGGTCACCCCTTCGGCGCGGAGCGTCTCCAGCAGCCGTGCGGGCAGGTCCAGTTCATCGAACGCGTCGACCGCCGGCAGCGCGGGCGTGACCGTGACCGGCAGAGCGAACTCCCCACCGGCGGCGGCCACGGCGGGTCCACCGCCACGCCGGCTCCGACCGTTCCTGGGCGCACCGTTCTTGGGGGCACCGTTCTTCGCCGCACCGGCCTTGGCCGCACCGTTCTTCGCCGCACGGGAGGGAGCGCCCGGGTTGCCCGCCGCCGCGCCCGTCCCCTGCGAGCGGGCACGGTTGCCCCGGGACGTGCCGGTGCCGGCGGAGTTCTTGTCCGTGCGGGCGGCAGAGCCCTTCTCCGTACGGGGGCGGGAGGAGGAGCTGCTGCTGTTCGTACGAGCCGTGCGGTTCATGGGGACCTTCCTCGATGCGGCGGCGCCTGTCGCACACGAGCCGGGGCCCGCACCTTTCGGGCGCGGGCCCCGGCTCATGCGTACGCGTCAGAGTCAGGCGGGAACGATGTTCTCGGCCTGGGGGCCCTTCTGGCCCTGCGTGACGTCGAAGGTCACCTTCTGGCCTTCCTGAAGCTCACGGAAGCCGGAGGTGGCGATGTTCGAGTAGTGGGCGAAGACGTCCGGGCCGCCACCCTCCTGCTCGATGAAGCCGAAGCCCTTTTCCGAGTTGAACCACTTCACGGTGCCGGATGCCATGCTGAAACTCCCTTGATGCAGTGCCCGGAGCCGCACTTTGCGGACCCGGTGTCGCAGCACGGTTCGACCCACGGGAAGATCTGACCCGGAAAGTCCCGGAAACAACAAAGAGTGCTCGTCGACGGAAGGTCGAAGAGCACTCAGAAGCCTCTGGTAACCAAAACTGCCACTTCATGGCAAGGTAGCACAGGCTCGGGGTGAGTGGTGTGAGACACCGGACACCCCGAGCAAAAACTTCAGCCCTGGGGCGGTGCGGGCGGGGCCGGAGGCCGGTCCGGCGGGTACGGCTGGGGGGCGGGCGCGGCCTGCCAGGGCTGCGCGGGCTGCGGCTGCGGGGTCTGCCAGGGCTGCGGCGGCTGCGGCGGCTGCGGCGGCTGCGGGGACTGCCAGGACCGTGCGGGCCCGGGGGAGGTCGCGGCGGGGCGGCGGGTGGCCAGGACGGTCGTCACGGTCGCGCCGAGTGCCGGCAGACAGGCGACGGTCAGGAGATAGAAACCGGCGCCGTAGGTCGTGGTCCGCTCGCCCGTGTCCCACTGGGTGTCGTTGAACGCGTCCGTCACCACCATGAGCGTCGTGCCGAGGAGCAGCACCGCGCTCCCGACGGCGAGTGCGGGGCCCAGCGGGAGCCGGCGGCTGCGGCCGGTCAGCAGGAGTACGGCCGCGGCGACGGCCAGCAGACCGCCGATGAGCAGCGGGATCCCGGAGAACTGCGTGACCGTGGTCGTCTCCTCCCCGGTTGCCCAGCTGGAGTAGGACCACGCCTTCGCGACGTTGTGGTAGATCGGCTCATCCCGTTCCTCGCTGAGGTACTGGACCGATGTGTCCAGCGTGGCGAACGAACCGCCGATGGCGAGGAGGGCGCCGAGCACCAGCAGCGAGCCGGACACCCGGTCCAGGACCGCCGCCGGGTCGCCCGGCGGGGCGGTCGGTCTGTAGCCGGGGTGCGGAGGTGCGGGGTGACCCGCGTACGGGCCGGACTGCGTCGGTTCCGTCATCTTCCGATGATAGGGAGCGGAGATCGCGTGCATAAGGTGAAATACCCTGCCGGATAGGCGAGTTGGGGCTACAGTGCTCGCCCTCGTTCATGGTTGGTCCGTGGTCGGGATATCGGATCGGCATACGTCCACCTCGAACCATCACTGTGCGACCGAAATTCGTTACTCTCCGGGCATGTCTCTCCTCGGTCGCCGACGAAGCACGACCAGACTCGCCCCCGAACTCGACGACACGGACCTCGGGAAGGTGCGCAAGCGTCTTGTGGAGAGGGGGAGTTCGGGCGGTCGCAGCCTCGCGGTGGCCATGATCGAGCAGCTGCTGCGCGACACCGGCCGGGACTGGGACCGCAGGGCCCACCGGCTGAGCGTCCTCGCGGAGTCGACGTCACCGGCCCTGCAGCGCTCCTGGGCCGAGGAGCAGCCACAGGACCCGGACGCGCGACTGCTGTTCGCCTGGGGTGTCCTGCTGCGGGCGCGGTACGAGGAGCAGCCGGTCCCGGGGGAGACCCGGGAGGCGCTCGACGCCTGCGAGCGGGCCGCCGGGCTGCGGCCCGAGGATCCCACCCCCTGGGTGGTGCGGCTCGGTCTGCTGCGGCTGTGGCGCCGGCCGGGCGCGGAGGTCTTCCCGCTCTGGGACGAGATCGTCCGACGCGACCCCTGGCATCGCGAGGCGCACTTCCAGATGCTCGGCTATCTGTCGCCGTGGGAGTGCGGTTCGCACGCGCAGACCGTCGACTTCCTCGACCGGGTGCGCGCGGGAACGGCGCCCACGGCCCCGACGGCGGGCCTGGAGATCGCCGCCCTCGTCGACCTCTACCAGGGCACCGTCGACCAGGGCGGGCTGGAAGCCCTCACCGCCGTCCAGCTGTGGAGCCGCCCGAACGCGGTGGCGGCCCTGGGCCGCGCGCTGGCCGACTGGCCCCGCCCCGGCTATCTGACCCATGCCGCGGCGGTCGCCGACCTCAACCTGCTGGCGTACGCGCTGGTGCAGGCGAAGCGGGCCGGGGAGGCGGGCGAGGTGTTCCGCGCGATCGGCGGCATGGTCACGCCGTACCCCTGGGCCCTGGAGAGCGGTGACCCCCTGCTGTCCTTCGGCGGCTGGCAGCAGCGCGCGACGGGCTGACCGGACGCGGGTCCCCTGCGGGGGGCTGGGGGCTGGGGGCGAGGGGGGTGCGGTTGCGTCGGTGGGTGCGGGGCCGGTGGGGCTTCTCGCGCAGTTCCCCGCGCCCCTGAAAGGCAGGCCCCGGCTCTTCAGGGGCGCGGGGAACTGCGCGACCAGCCCCCACGCGCCCGCACCCGCGCCCGCAGCCGCAAACGACCCTCCGCTCCTACCGTCGGCTGGGTGTACCGGCCAGTAGGGGCATCGTTATGCCCGCCAGCAGCGCGCCCGGCACGGCCAGGGCGAGCCAGACCGCCGTGGTGGTGTCACCGCCGATGAGGGTGGTGAAGTTGGAGATGATCAGCCAGATGGCCCCGGCGATGCCAACGGCGCCCAGGGCGGGGGCGATCAGGGTGTTCCAGAGCCGGGTGTCGCCGGACCGCTCCTGGCGGAAGTACACGATGACCGACACGGAGGTCAGCAAATACAGCAGCATGATCGCCAGTACGGCGAGACCGCTGAGCCAGGAGAAGAGGGTGAGGACGGGGTCCTCGCCCGCGAGGGCGAAGGGGAAGACCAGCAGGGCGGCGATCGCGGTCTGCACGACACCCGCGAGCCACGGCGACTGGCGGCCGTTGAGCGAGCTCAGCCCGCGCGGCAGCAGGCCCTCCCGGCCGAGGGAGAACAGGTAGCGGTTGGCGGAGTTGTGGAAGGCCAGGATGCTGGCGAACAGCGAGGTGGCCAGCAGGATCGGCAGCGCGTCGCCCGCCCACGCGCCCAGCTCCGCGGAGACCGGCGCGGCGACGAACGCGGCGCCGTCCCCGGCCTCCAGGGCCTTGCCCGCGGCCGCCGCACTCGCGGACGCGCCGTGGGCCGAGATCAGCATCCAGGACGTGAAGGCGAAGAACGCGGTGACCAGGACGACCGCGAGATAGGTGGCCCGGGGGACCGTGCGGTGCGGCTCGCGCGCCTCCTCGCCGTAGATCGCGGTCGCCTCGAAGCCGAACATCGACGCCACCGCGAACATCAGCGCCACCCCGGGCGCGCCGTCGAGCGCCGCCGACAGGGAGAAGGAGGCACCGGGGGCCAGTCCTTCGGGGCCGCCGCCCTTGAGGAGCATCACCACGCCGAAGACCAGCAGCAGGCTGATCTCGGCCAGCACGAACACCGCGAGCACCTTGGCGCCCACGTCGACGCCGGTCGCGCCGAGGCCCTGGACGACCACCATCGTGCCGAGCGCGAACAGCCACCAGGGCACGTCCAGTTCCAGGTACTGGAGGGCCAGTCCGTTCATGACGGCACCGAACAGGCCGTACACCGCCGCCTGGATGGCGTGGTAGGCGAGCAGCGCCACGCCCGCGCTGCCCGCGGCGGCCGTCCCACCGAGACCCTTGCCGACGTAGGAGTAGAAGGCGCCCGCGTCGACCACGTGGCGGCCCATCGCGACATAGCCGACGGAGAAGAGCAGGACGACCACCCCGGCCACCACGTACATCGCGGGGACGCCGGGGCCGTTGCCGATGGCTATCGCGACCGGTGCCGCTCCGGCGACACCGGTCAGCGGCGCCTGTGCGGAGAGCACGAAGAAGAGGATGCCCAGGACGCCGAGCGCGTTCTGTTTGAGGGAGCCGGTGGACGCGTAGCCGTCGCCGGCCGCGTGCCGCATTCTGGACGCACTTGTAGACATGCCTCACCTGTCGGGCGGAAGAGAAGGATGTGGTTTCGGCTCAAACGAGCTGCCCCATGTTTGCCTCAACGCGCCTGCCTGGCAAGGGAGTGACACGTGTAGGGCCACAGATTGTTCGGGTGCGTACGACCGTCCGTGTCCGCGCGGCGCCCGGCTCCGGTCAGCTGCCCGGTCGGCGCCGTCAATGCGGTCGGCGCAGGCCCGCGACGAGGGCTCCGGCGAGTCGGCGGGCGTCGTGGTGGGGATTGTTCTCGGCGCTGATGCCCCCCGCGCCGCCATCGGCCAGGCCCTCGCCGCCGGCTTCCCCCACATCGTCCTCGGCCTGCCGGTGCCCTACCCCGCCGACGTCGCGCGATGGCTGACCGGCGAGGTCATCTCCGAGTCCGTGTAGTCGGCCGGTCCCAGGGGTCCGCCTCCCCGTGGGGGCGGCGGACGGCCCGGCGTCCCGGGGTGACCTCGGGGGCGCCCCGGGGGTCTGATGCTCACGCGACGGTCGCGAAATAGATTGAAAGGGATGCGAGGGGACATACCGAAGGTAGCGATCGGAACATGGGTGGAGAGCTCGGTGAGAGCGAGATGAGCGGACATGGAACGTCGGGTCGTCGGCGAATCGGGAGCGGGCCCCGGCCCGGACGCGGTCGGTGAAGCGCTCACCGCGCGGGCCACCGTCGACGAACACGGCACCGTGACCGGCTGGAGCGCCGGCGCCGAACACCTCCTCGGATACACGCCGACGCAGATCCTGGGCAGGCCGGCCGCCTCCCTGCTCGCCGAGGATCCCCCGGCGGGCGACCTCCCCTCCTTCGCCGACCTGCCGAGGTGGCACGGCACCCTCGTCCTCCGGCACCGCGACGGCCGCCGGGTGGAGGTCAAGGTCCTCGCGCATCACCGCACGTCGTACTGCGGGACCCGTGACTGGTTCCTGGTCTCCGCGCTGACCGGGACGCGGCCCCGCCCCGCCGACGACGCGCTCGCGCTGCACGGTTTCCTCGACTCCCCGTCCTGCGCGACCTCGGTGCACGACATGGACCTGCGCTGGCGCCGGTCCAACCGGGGCTCGCGCGGCGCCCTGGGCCTGAGCGACGACGACCTGCGCGGGCTGCGGATGGCCGAGGCGGTGGACGACCCCGCCATCGCGGAGGTCGAGCGGCTGATGCGGCGGGCCCTGGAGACCGGCGAACCGCAGTACATGGAGAACCACGCGCGCGCCCCCGGCGAGACCCGCGAGCACGCCTGGTCGGTCCACCTCTACCGGCTGGAGGACGACAACGGCCGCGTGCTCGGCGTGGCCACCACCGGGCACGACATGACGGAGCAGTACTGGGCACGCAAACGCCTCCAGCTGATCGCCGAGGCCGGCCGGCGCATCGGCAGCACCCTGGACGTGACACGGACGGCGCAGGAACTGGCGGACATCGCGGTCCCGGACCTCGCCGACTTCATCAGCGTCGACCTGCTGGCGTCCCTCGACGACCTGCGCGAACCGCCTCCGCACGTCCCCGCGGCCGGCCGCGCCCTGGCCCTGCGGCGCGTCGCGCACCGGTCCGTGTATCCGGGGAGTCCCGAGGCGGTCGTCGCGCCCGGCGAGGTGGACGAGTACCCGGACGGCTCGCCGCCGGTGGAGAGCCTGCGCTCGGGGCGCGCCGTGCTGTACCGGGTGACCGAGCCGGCGATCGCCGACTGGGTGGCCCAGGACCCGGTCCGGACCTCCCGTATCCGTGAGTACGGGTTCCACTCGGCGATGACCGTGCCCCTGTCGGCACGCGGGACCACCCTGGGGGTCGCCGTCTTCGCCCGCCACCGGCACCCCGACCCCTTCCAGCAGGACGACCTCGTCCTGGCCGAGGAACTGGCGGCCCGGGCGGCGGTCAGCATCGACAACGCGCTGCGCTACACGCGCGAACGGGGCACGGCCGTCACCCTGCAGCGCAGCCTGCTCCCGCAGAGCCTGCCCGAGCAGACGGCGGTCGAAGTCGCCTCCCGCTACCTCCCGGCCGGCGCCCGGGCCGGGGTGGGCGGCGACTGGTTCGACGTGATCCCGCTGTCCGGGGCGAGGGTGGCGCTGGTCGTCGGCGACGTCGTGGGGCACGGCATCCACGCCTCCGCGACCATGGGCCGACTGCGCACCGCCGTCCGCACCCTCGCGGACATCGACCTGCCCCCCGACGAACTCCTCACCCACCTCGACGACCTCGTGGCCCGCCTGGCCACCGAGGCGGAGGGCGCGGAACGGGCCGCGGGGGGAGGGGGGACCGCTGAGGGAGTGGCCATGGGTGGGGGGAGGGGGAGTACGGGAGAGGCGAGCCCGGGCGGGACGAGCGGAGGCGGGACGAGCGCGGGAGGGTTGGGCGCGGGGGTCCCGACCAAGGGAGACGCGGGTGCGGGAGGCGTGGGCGCGGGAGACGTGGGTGTGGGTGGCCTGAGCGCGGGAGGCGTGGGTGTGGGTGGCCTGGGGGCGGGTGCGGGCCTCGGCATGGGAGACGTGACCGCCGGTGTCGTCGGGGCGACGTGTCTGTACGCCGTGTACGACCCCGTCTCGCGCCGGTGCACGCTCGCCCGGGCGGGGCATCCGCTGCCGGTCGTGGTGAGCCCGGACGGCGCCGCCGAACTGCTCGACCTTCCGGCGGGGCCCCCGCTGGGTCTGGGCGGTCTGCCCTTCGAGTCGCTGGAGACCGAGCTGCCGGAGGGCGGCCTGCTCGCCCTCTACACCGACGGTCTGATCCAATCCCGGAACACCGCGACCGGAAACGGCGACAGCGCCGGCCTCGATGACATCGACGACGGCATCACCCGGCTGCGTCGGACCCTCGTCGGCCCCGCCGCCTCCCTGGACGCGTTGTGCGACCGGGTCCTGGGCGCCGTACTGCCCGAGCGGCCCACCGACGACGTGGCCCTGCTCATCGCCCGCCCCCGGGCACTCGACCCCGACCTGGTCGCCACCTGGGACGTGTCCCCCGACCCCTCCGCCGTCGCCGAGGCCCGCAAGAACGCCCTCGGCCGGCTGGAGAGCTGGGGCCTGAACGACGCGGCCTTCGTCACCGAGCTGGTCGTCAGCGAACTGGTCACCAACGCCATCCGGCACGCCGAGCCGCCCGTCCAACTGCGTCTCATCCACGACCGAAGCCTCATCTGCGAGGTCTCGGACGCCAGCAGCACGGCACCCCACATGCGCCGCGCCCGCACCTACGACGAAGGCGGCCGGGGCCTGCTCCTGGTCGCCCAGCTGACCCAGCGCTGGGGCACCCGCCCCACCCCCACGGGCAAGACGATCTGGACGGAACAGACCCTCGGGACCCCGTGGTGAGTCACGGCCTGCCCTGCTTGGGCCCGTTGAGGGTGTCGGCGGCATGCCGGGGGCCGCGCCCGGACGAGAACTGGCCGACGAGCTCACGGAAACAGACCAGCGCGGTGATCGGTGGAATTCCGACGATCACCATGGCCAGCATCGAACTCGGTGACTGACCGATGCACAGGGCCACCGCCGTGCCGGAGGAGAGCAGTATCACCGCCCAGGACCGCCGAGCGGTCCGGTGCTGAACGGATGCCCGGATAATGGACAGACCCGCCAGGAGCCACGGCCCGTACACGGTCAGCGGCCACCAGCGCGCCAGATTCTCCGACACCACCAGCACGGCGATGCCGCGTAGCTGACTGTACGAATAAGAGAGGGACCAGTACAACATAATCATTGCGCACAGGGCGATCGTCGTGATTAAGATCGCCACAGGAATGATTTTCTGGTTCCCGGAAAAGATGTGAGCACCCGGGCGTGGCCGCCGTCGGCTGACCGGGCGGCGCGGACGATCGCGGACGCCCTGCAGGGTAGGGGCGGGTCCCATGGTGTGCGCCGTGTACGGCATGTGGATCAGCTCGTCGATCGGATCCCATACGCCGGACGAGGCCCTCGGGCCAGGGAGCCAGATGGACTGCGTCTCGAGCGTCTCGAGCGGCTGGGTCCCGTCAAGGTTTTGGTCTACCGCATCATAATCGGTTCGCATGATGACACCTGTCCATTCGGGATCCGCTTTTCCGACCGGCACGAGAGGGGTCGACGCCCGCTTTTTGGCATTCGGGAGAATAGCGATCAGCGGGGATTTTCGCGAGTTTCGAATCCCGGTGAATTGCCGATGAAATGGTGAACGTGCGCGTGCCTCCGAACGGGTGGACTCGCCGGACCGCGTACCGGCCGGGCGTCTCCGCCCGGGCCCGGCTGGTGAGCCTGGCCCCTCTGGTCCCTGATCCGGAAGAGGCGTCCCGGCATGCGACGTACCCCCTCCCGCCGTCCGTTCGCCGCCGCCCTGCTGGTGGCGTCCGTGCTGACCCCGACGGCGGTGGCGCCCGCCACGGCCGTCCACGCCGCGCCCCCCACGGCCGTCGACCGGTACGACAGGGACGAGTGCCCGCCGGACGGCCTCGGCCCCGAACTGACCGCGCGGCTGGACGAGGCCGTCGTGGGCGTCCGCCGGGAGGCCGGCATCCCCGGCGCCGCCGTCGGGCTGTGGATGCCGGGCCAGGGGTGCTGCGTCCGGGCGACCGGGGTCGCCGACACCGCCACCCGCAGGCCGATGACCACCGACCTGTTCATGCGGATCGGCAGCGAGACCAAGACCTTCACGGTCACCGCGCTGCTCGAACTCCTCGACGACCGCCGGATCCGGCTGGACGACCCGATCTCCCGCTATATGCGCGGCGTGCCGGGCGGTGACCGCATCACGTTGCGTCAGCTCGCGGAGATGCGCAGCGGCCTGTTCCCGTACAGCGCCGACCCGGACTTCACTAAGGCCCTGTTGAGCGACCCGACCCGCTCGTTCACGCCCCGGGGACTGCTCGCGTACGGCTTCCGGCACGCGAACCCCTTCGCTCCGGGCGAGCGGTTCCAGTACTCCAACACCAACCTCACCCTGCTCGGCCTGGTGATCGAGAAGGTCAGTGGTCAGCGCCTGGCCGACTTCATCCACCAGCGAGTGCTCCGCCCCGCCCACCTGCGTCACACGCTGTTCCCCCAGGGGCGCGAGTTCCCCGAGCCGCGCGCACGGATACACCAACCAGACGCTGAGCGGTGAGATCGCGGACGCCACGGACTGGAACCCCAGCTGGGCCTGGGCGGCCGGGGCGATGATCTCGGACCTGCGCGATCTGCGCCGCTGGGCCAGGATCGTCGCCACCGGGACGCTGCTCAGCCCGCAGACCCAGCGGGAGCGGCTCACGATGCTGCCGACCGGCTTCCCCGGCACCAGCTACGGCCTCGGCATCTTCGACTCCGACGGCTGGATCGGGCACAACGGCTCCATCCCGGGCTAACAGAGCGTCACCGTCCACCTGCCGTCGCGGAAGGCCACCCTGGTGCTCCTGCTCAACACCGACGTCACCTACGAGGGCCAGGAGCCGTCCTCGCTGCTCGCCCGTGCGATCACGGAGATCGTCACCCCGGACAACGTCTACGACGGCCCGGCGCCCCCGCGTTGAGCAAAATGCCGCAAATATGCGTATAAGCCGCTCCGGGTCGGATACCCGCACGGCATGATGCGGACATTGAGGCGGCACGGAAGGCACGCCGAACACGCCGAACACGCCGAACACGCCGAACACGCCGAACACGCCGAACACGCCGAACATGGCGGGCACGCCGAACATGGCGGGCAGGGCGGAACCGTCACGGACGGCGAGGTCACCGAGACCGCGCGTGCGTCGGACGCCGGGCCGGACGAGCAGGTGGAGCGGCGGGCGCCGGACAGCCCCACGGACCTGCCCAAGGGCTCCTGGCGATCGGTGCTGAAGGGCACCCTGAAGGAGTTCAAGAAGGACGAGCTGACCGACCGGGCGGCGGGGCTGACCTACTACGGGATCCTGGCCCTGTTCCCGGCTCTGCTGGCGCTCGTGTCCCTGCTGGGGATCGTCGGGCAGTCGGCCACGCAGCAGGTGCTGGACAACATCCAGACGCTCGCCCCCGGCGCGGCACGGGACGTCCTCACCAACGCCGTCCAGCAGATGCAGGGCAACGCCGGGCTCGGCTCCGTCATGGCGATCGTGGGTCTGGCGCTCGCGGTGTGGTCGGCCTCCGGCTACGTCGCGGCGTTCATCAGGAGCGCGAACGCGGTGTACGACATCCCCGAGGGCCGCCCGGTGTGGAAGGTGCTGCCGGTCCGGGTCGGCGTGACGGTGGTGCTGATGGTCATGGCCGTGATCAGCGCCCTGATCGTGGTGTTCACCGGCGGCCTCGCCCGGGAGGTGGGCACCGCGCTCGGGGTGGGCGACACGGCGCTCACCGTGTGGTCGATCGCGAAGTGGCCGGTACTGGTCCTCCTGGTCACGATCATGATCGCGGTCCTCTACTGGGCCACCCCGAACGCGCGGATCCGTGGCTTCCGCTGGATCACACCGGGCAGTTTCCTCGCGCTGGTGATCTGGATGATCGCCTCGGCCGGTTTCGCCTTCTACGTGGCGAACTTCGGCTCGTACAACAAGACGTACGGTGCGATCGCCGGCGTGATCATCTTCCTGGTGTGGCTGTGGATCACGAATCTGGCGATCCTCGTGGGCCTGGAGTTCGACGCGGAACTGGCCCGCCGGCGCGCCATCGCGGGCGGCCACCCGCCGGACGAGGAGCCGTACGTCCGGCCGCGCGACACCCGCACGTGGGACGACGAGGACCGCCGCCGCCTCGGATCCTGAGGCGGCTGTCCTCCAGGGCGCGATATTCGCCGTCGTCGAAGCCGTCGTCGACCGAGGCGGCGCCGCCGCGACCCTCGCCTGACCGGGGCCTGGCCCGGCTGTCCCCCTCACGGACCGTGGCCGATTCGCGGACGGCGGTCGTGCCGAGGGCGGCGGTTGTGTCGAGGGCGGCGGTTGTGTCGAGGGCGGGCGCGGGACACGCCGTCGGATGGACTATCCGCCTGTTTGTGAGGTCTCTGGTCATATCTTGCGGAATATGAAGAAATGGCATATTGGCTATCTGGCATGCATCGTGGCGGTCATCGGGGTGGGGCTCGGGGCCGCCCCGCAGGCCGTCGCCGACCATCAGACCCATGTGGTCTTCCCGGGGGAGTCGATCCAGAAGGCGGTGGACGCCGCCGGGGCGGGCGACACCGTGCTCGTGACCTCCGGCACGTACCGCGAGAGCGTCAAGGTGAGCACACCCGGGATCACCCTGCGCGGCATGGGCCCCGGCACCGTCGTCGCACCGGCCGTGAAGAAGGCCGCCGACGGCTGCGGCGACAGCGGCAACGGCATCTGCGTGATCGGGACCAAGGATCGCAAGGTCGAGGACGTCACCGTCGCCTCCCTGACCGTGACCGGCTTCGCCGGGTCCGGGGTGTTCGCCCTGGACACGGACAGGCTGACCGTGCGGCGCGTGGTCGCCGTGAAGAACGGCGTGTGGGGCATCGCCCAGGAGCGCTCGGTGCGCGGTGTGTTCCACAAGAACACCGCCCGCGACAACGGCGACGCCGGTCTGTTCCTCGCGAACACCATCAAGGCCGAGCAGGGCGCCACGGACACCGGCGGAACCGTGGTCGCGCACAACCGCCTGGAGGGCAACCGGATCGGCCTCACCGTCCGGCGCCTGCGCAACCTCATCGTCGCGGACAACCACCTCACCGGAAACTGCGCGGGCATCTTCGTCGTGGGCGACGAGAACAAGCCGAGAGCCGGCGCCCTGACCGTGCGCGACAACCACATCGCGCGCAACAACAAGTCCTGCCCCAAGACCGCGCGACTGGACGCGCTGCAGGGCACCGGCATCGTGCTCACCGGCGCCGAGGACACCCTGGTGACACGGAACCGGATCATCGGGAACGCCGGTACCTCCCCGCTGTCGGGCGGCATCGTCGTGTGGAAGAGCTTCGTCGGCACCACCAGCGAGCGGAACCGGATCACCGACAACGTGCTGGAGGGCAACGCCCCGGCGGACATCGTCAACACGGACACCGCCGGCAAGGGCAACACCTTCACGGGCAACACCTGCCGGGCGTCCAAGCCCGCGGGACTGTGCTGACCGGCCGTGGTCGCTCATGAACTCGAAGAAGGAAGGCGTCACATGACGACCGCCCGGACCGCGAAAGCGGTACCCACGGCACAGGCCGCACAGGCCGCGCAGACCCAACAGGCCGTACCCGCGGCACCGGTGCCACCGGCGCCCATGCGGTTCAGGGAGCTCGTGTTCGGGGCGGCCGTCGCCGCCGCCCTCCGCGCGGCCGCCCGGCTGGGGGTCGCCGACGCCCTCGGCGACACCCCGCTGTCCGTGGAGAACCTCGCCGCGGCGGTGAAGACCGAACCGAAGCCGCTGCGGCGGCTGTTGCGGGCCCTGTCCTGCCACGGCGTCTTCGCCGAGCGGCCGGACGGGACGTTCACGCACACCGACATGTCCCGGCTGCTGCGCGAGGACGATCCGCACAGCCTGCGCGCCATCGCCCTGTGGTGCACCGAGCCGTGGACCTGGGACGCCTGGCCGAGGCTGGACGAGGCGGTGCGCTCCGGCCGTAACGTCGTCGAGGACCTGTACGGCAAGGAGTTCTTCGTCTACCTCAACGAGGACGCCCCGGAGTCGGCCGACGTCTTCAACCGCGCCATGACCACGTCCAGTGTGCAGTCCGCGCGGGACGTCGCCGAGTTCCTCGACCTGTCGGGGAGTTCGTCCGTCGCCGACATCGGCGGTGGTCAGGGGCATGTGGTGGCGAGCCTGCTGGAGAAGCACCCGGCGCTGCACGGCACCCTGCTCGATCTGCCGCGCGTGGTGGAGAAGGCCGACCCCCGGCTGCGTCCGGGCGGCGCGCTCGCGGACCGGATGCGGGTCGTCCCCGGCGACTGCCGCGAGGCCGTCCCGGTCCGGGCCGACGTGTACGTCATCAAGAACATCCTGGAGTGGGACGACGACAGCACGGCCCGGCTGCTGCGCAACGTCATCGGGGCGGGCGGTCCCGGCACGCGGGTCGTGGTCATCGAGAACCTCGTCGACGACACGCCCTCGATGCGGTTCAGCACCGCCATGGACCTGCTGCTGCTCCTCAACGTCGGAGGGGCCAAGCACACCACCGAGAGCATGACCCGCAGACTGACGGACGCGGGGCTGGTCATCGACGACGTACGGCCGGTCAACGCCTATCTCCACGCGTTCGACTGCCACGTGCCGGGCTGAGCACCGGAACCCCGGAACCCCGGAAGCCCGGAACCCCGGAAACCCGGAACCCCGGAAACCCGGGAAGAACTGACCGCCGGGCCCGCGCCATCGCGGGCCCGGCGGCCGGTGTTCGGTGTGCGGTGTTCGGCCGGCGGGTCAGCCGGCCGGGTCGCGCTCCCAGAGGTAGAAGCGCCGCGCCATCGCGTCCTTCGGGGAACGCCAGGTCGCCGGGTCGTACGCGCTGACATGGGCGGTCAGCCGGTCGCTGATGTCCCGGAACTCCGGGTGCCCGGCCGCCTTGGCGATGGCGGGGCCGGGGTCGCGCTCGGACTCGATGAGGTGCAGGTACACATCGTCGAACTGGAAGAGGCTGCGCCGGGAGACCCCGATGAGGTGCGGCAGCTCCCCCCGGTCGGACTCCTCGAAGATCTTGGCGATGTCGGGGGCGGCACCCGGGGCCATCCGGGCGACGATCAGGGTCTGGTGCATGGGGGTGTTCTCCGTCCGGCTCAGTCGGTCAGGCCCGGCGCGGCACCGCGTTCGGCGGCGGCCTTCTCGATGCGGTCCCGGATCAAGGCCATCTGGACCTTGGAGTTCCGGTTGATGTTGTTCGTCATCCAGTCGTCGTCGACCGGCGCGTCCGGCTTCATCGCGAAGTCCTGCGTCCACACCATCCGGGTGCCGCCCTGGACCTTCTCGTACTCCCACACGATGTTCATGTGGGCGAAGGGTCCGGTCTCGACGCGACGGGCCCGCACGCGGAGCGCGTCGCGGTCCGTCTCCCGTTCCGAGACCCAGCTCCACACCTTGCCGTTCTCGTCGGGGTGCATGGTCAGCCGGAACGTCACCTTGTTCCCCTCCTGGGAGAGGATCTCGGCGGTGGCGTACTCGCTGAACAGCCGGGGCCAGTTCGCGACGTCGTTGGTCATGTCCCAGACCAGGTCGACCGGCGCGCCGATGACGATCTCGTTCCGCGTGTGCCCGGCCATGTCAGGCACCCGCCAGAAGCGCGCTGTTGACCTGTTCGAGGAACTCCCGGGGACTCTTGCTCTTCTCCGCGTCCGGCGGCATCGGCGTCCCGTACCGGTTCTCCAGCTCGCCCACGATGCCGAGCAGACCGAGCGAGTCGATACCGAGGGCGTCGAAGCCGGACTCGTACCGCTGCCGGAGTTCCTCCGGGCCGACGGTGACTCCGGCGGCCTTCTTCATGAGCTCGGACAGCTCTTCCACGGTGATGCGGTCACTCATGCGATTTCTCCCTTGTTGGTGGTGCTACGGGGCGTCGCCGGTGCCGAGCCGGAGCACCAGCGCCGAGTTCGACCCCATGAGTCCTCGGCTGAGGACCAGCGCCGTGCGCGATTCGACGGCGCGGGCGCGGGTGGTGACGAGGTCGAGGTCGTGACAGACGTCGAAGACGTTGGGGGTCGGCGGGATCACGCCGTGCTCCATCGAGAGCACCGCCGCCGCGACGTCCAGCACGGCCGCCGCGCCGTTGCCCCGGCCGATGGCCGTCTTCGGCGCGGTGACGGGGACGCGGGTGCCGTGCGCGCCGAGGGCGTCCGCGATCGCCAGCGCCTCGGCACGGTCCGCCGCCGGTACGCCGAGGGCGTCGGCGAAGACCACGTCGATCTCCTCGGGGGCGCAGCCGGCCTCGTCCAGGGCGACCCGGATCGCCTCGGCGAGTCCCGCCCGGGACTCCTCCCAGCGGGAGGCGCCGGTGAACGTCGCCCCGTGGCCCGCCAGCAGGGCCCGTACGGGCGCGCCCCGTTCCCGGGCCGTGCCCTCGGCCTCCACGACCAGCATGGCGCCGCCCTCGGCGGGCACGAATCCGCAGGCCGCCGCGGTGAACGGGCGGTAGGCGCGGTCCGGGTCGTCGACGGCGCTCAGCTCCTCGTAGCCGAGCTGGCAGACCACCGAGTAGGGGGCGAGCGGCGCCTCGGTCGCGCCGGCCACCATCACGTCGGTGCCGCGCCGCACGGCCCGCGCCGCGTGCGCCAGGGCGTCCAGGCCGCCCGCCTCGTCGGAGGCGATCACCCCGCAGGGGCCCTTGAAGCCGCGCCGGATGGAGATCTGGCCGGTGCTCGCGGCGTAGAACCAGGCGATCGACTGGTACGGCCCGACGAAGCGGCTGCCCTTGGACCACAGCTGCTGCAGCTCCCGCTGCCCGAACTCGCCGCCGCCGGAGCCGGCCGCGGTGACCACGCCCACGGAGAACGGCGCGGCGTCGGTCTCGGGCCGGTGCAGGCGGGCGTCGTCGAGCGCCTGGTCGGCGGCGGCCATCGCGAAGTGCGTGAACCGGTCGGTCTGGACGAGGTAGCGCTCCTCGACCGCCGACGGCGGGTCGAAGTCGCGGACCTCGCCCGCCACCCGCAGCGGCAGGTGCTCGCACCCTTCGCGGGTGACCCGGTCCAGGACGCTGATGCCTTCCCTGGTGGACTTCCAGAACGTCGCGGTGCTGGTTCCGTTGGGCGCGACCACGCCGATTCCGGTGACGGCCGCGCGCCGAGGACGCCGTTCGCTCATCGTGTCTTCTCCCTCGGCAGGCTCAGGACCACCGCGGACTGGAACCCGCCGAACCCGCTGCCCACGGAGAGCACATGGGTCAGCCGCCGCTCGCGGGCGACGCGCGGGACGTAGTCCAGGTCGCACTCGGGGTCCGGGGTCTCGTAGTTCGCGGTGGGCGGGACGACCTGGTGGGTCAGGGCCAGCGCACAGGCGACGACCTCGATCGCGCCGATCGCGCCCAGGGAGTGGCCCACCATGGACTTGATGGAGCTCATGGGGGTGTCGTAGGCGTGCGCGCGGAGCGTCCGTTTGACGGCGGCCGTCTCGTGCCGGTCGTTCTGCTTGGTGCCCGACCCGTGCGCGTTGACGTAGTCGACGGCCGTACGGTCGAGCCGGGCGTGGTCGAGGGCGTCCTCGATGGCCCGGGCCATCTCCAGGCCCTCGGTGGTCAGACCGGTCATGTGGTAGGCGTTGCCGAAGGTGGCGTAGCCGCCGATCTCGCAGTACACGTGCGCGCCCCGGGCCCGGGCGTGTTCCAGCTCCTCCAGGACGAGTACGGCGCCGCCCTCGCCCATGACGAACCCGTTGCGGTCGGCGTCGAAGGGGCGGGAGGCGTGGGCCGGGTCGTCGTTGTTGGGGGAGGTGGCCTTGATCGCGTCGAAGCAGGCCATGGTGATCGGGGAGATCGGCGAGTCCGAGGCACCGGTTATGCAGATGTCGGCCCGGCCCTCCTCGATCGTGTGGAAGGCGTACCCGACGGCGTCGAGACCCGAGGTGCAGCCGGTGGAGACGGTCTGCACCGGCCCGCGGGCCTCGAAGCGTTCCGCGACCGTCGAGGCGAGGGTGCTGGGCGCGAACGCCCGGTGCAGATGCGCCCCGGCCTCCCGGTGATCCACGTCCCAGCGCTGCCCGCGATGGCTGACCAGGACGTAGTCGTGCTCCAGTCGGGTGGTGCCGCCGACCGCGGTGCCCAGGGAGACCCCGACCCGCCACGGGTTCTCCGTGGCGAGGTCGAGCCCGGAGTCGCGTACCGCCTCCTCGCCCGCGACCAGGGCGAACTGGATGTACCGGTCGCAGCGGGCGGTCTGCTCCGCGTCCAGTCCGTGGGCCGCCGGGTCGAAGTCGCACTCGGCGGCGATCCGCGAACGCAGCCCGGACGGGTCGAAGAAGGTGATGCCGCGCGTCGCCGTACGGCCGCCTGCCAGCAGGTCCCAGAACGCCGGGACCCCGATGCCGCCCGGGGCGACGATGCCTATGCCGGTGACCGCCACGCGCCTGGTCATGAGCGGACCTGGGCTCGTTCGGCCGCCCGTCCCGCACTCTTGTGGGCCACCTCCACCGGGATCGGTACGCCGTTCGCGTCCTCCGTGTCGACGTGGCCGAGCGGCGGGCTCGGGGCCAGCGGACCGAGGTGGAAGACCATACGGGCCTCCACGTTGCCCACGTTGCGGAAGCGGTGCCGCATGTGGGCGGGGATCAGGAGCCCCTGTTCCGGCCGCAGCTCGTGGGGCTCGCCGTCCAGGTCCACCTCCAGCTGCCCGCAGATGACGTAGATGAACTCCTCGGAGTACGGGTGGTAGTGCTCGGCGATGCGGTCGCCGGGCGCCACGATGGCCACGCCCATGAAACCGCTGGTGGAGCCGACTGTGGTGGGGGTGAGCATGGCGCGCAGATCGCCGCCGCGCCGGGTGTTGGGCTCGACCTCGCTGACATCCACGATTCCGGGATGGCGTTTGATCACGACGTTCCTCCGAACATGAGCTGCATCGGACAGGTGCTGCATCGGCATGGGGCGGGGCCGGCATGGGGCGGGGCCGGCATGGGGCGGGACCGGTACGGCCCGGCTGCCGGGGGGTCAGGCGTCGGGCGCCCGGCGGTCGGTGACGAGGTCCATGCGGGCGACCGTGAGCAGGCGGGCGGGGGCGCTGTCCTTCGGCGAGCCGTCCATGCCGAGGGCGGTGCCGTCGAGGAGCGCCGTCAGTTCGGCCGCCCGGGCGCGGTCGGTGAGACCGAGCACGGGGCCGGGGTCGGCGTCGAGCCCGCCGCGTACGTCGACCAGTCGCACCACGATGTCGTCGCGCTGGAAGATCGTGCTGCGCAGCACCGGGCCCTGCGGGTCGTCCGCCGCCGCCTCGTCCTGCCGGGCGAGCAGCTCGGCCAGCCGCAGACCGCAGCCCTCGCGGGCCGGGTAGTACAGCGCGTGCCGTACGGCGTCCGGGCTCTCCTGGCCTGCCGTCACATGATGGACGGCGGGCAGCGCCGCACGGGTGAAGAAGACCCGGGCCGAGTCGGGGTCGTCGAGGTCCCGGTCCTGCTCCAGATAGGGGTTGAGGGCCTCCTCCACGGCCCGTACCTCGGGCTGCCGGGCGACGTGCCGCAGCGCGGCGAGCAGGTCGCCCCGTACCTCGACGGCCCGGACCACCCGGTTGCCGTGCATGAACAGGGAGGTGCGGCACAGCCGGGTGGTGTCGTCGACCCTCGGCTCCGGTGCGGCGTAGTCGGCGAGGATCTTCGCGACCTTCTCCTCGCTGCCCGGCTTGACCGTGAAGGTGAGCGCGTGCCGGATCAGGCCGTCACCGATCCGGGGCGAGGTCTGCAGCCGGCGCTTGCCGGGCGCGGCGTCCTGCGCCGGGCCGCCGGTCTCGCGGACGATGTGGAAGCGGAGCGAGCGGGTGTCCCGCACACAGTCGTGCAGGGGCCTCACCATCTGCACGTGTTCCTCGCTGTTCACCCAGGTGAGGAAGGGCGGGGCGCTCTCCCACTCGCTGGTGATGAGCCACTGGGAGGGGTTCTCGATGGACTGGCACAGCTGGTCGCTGACATGCCCGGGAACGGACGCGACCTGGTTGCACAGCTGCTCGTACGCCTCCAGGAACTGCTGCTGGGCACCGTCGTAGACGTCCACCAGCAGGACGACACGGAGCCGGGAGCCGTCGAAGACGGACTGGGAGACACGCTGCGACACCTGTCGCTTCGGGGTCTTCGATACACGTTCGGACGTGGTGGTCATCCTGCGCACATCTCCTCGGTGGGGGGCGAAGACGGACGGACGTCGGCCGGATCGGCGCGACGTCGGCGTGACGTCGGCGTGCCTCGATCCTGAGCCCGGCCCCTCGGGCGCGCGACTCGTATGCACTACGCGGGTGACCGGTGCACCAGGCGGGTGACCGTTGCATCACGTGGGTGACCGGTGCATCAGGCGGGTGACCGGCCGGGCCGTCACGCGGCACGGCCGGTCACGGCGGCTATCGCGCCCGGCACGGGTCAGGCCACGCTTCCGGCCGTCTTCTTGCGGCGCGCCGCGTACAGGCCGGTCGCGGCGACGGCCAGGACGGCCAGCCCGCCGGCGGTCACCGCGGGCGAGGCCAGGCCACCGCCACCGGTGTGCACCCCGCCGCTGGGCTTCTCGTGGCCGCCGCCCCAGGACTCCTTGTCCTGCTTCCCGCTCCAGGAGCCGCCGTCCTGCTTCGCGGTGCCGGAGCCCTTGCTCTGCCCGGCGGTGCCGGAGGTCGCGTCCGGCTGCCCGGTCGGGTAGCCGCCGTCCTGCTTGCCGCTCCAGCTGTCCTCGGTCACCGAGGACAGGGCGCCGCCACCGGCGTGCACGCCACCGCGCGGCGCGTCGTGACCCTTCTCGCCGTGCTCCGAGCCGTACTCCTTCTTGCCGTGCTCCGAGCCGTACTCCTTCTTCTCGTCCTTCCCCTTGTCGTGCTCCTTGCCGTAGGAGGAGTCCGTGTGGTCCCAGTCGTCCCCGGCCGCGTACGCGCCGGGCGCGCCGAGCGCGAGGACGGCCGAAGCCGCCGCCGTGGCCATGAGCATGCGAGCAGAGCGCATCTGACGATCCTTCCGTCGACGGGCGGGCAGCTGGCGCTTCGTCAGCTGTGGTGACCCGCCCCCGACGTGATCCACCGTCAGCCAGTCGCCCTTCCGCCACCACTCAAGGCGTTCACTCGGGTGACCGCCGCGCCTTCCGGTGGTCGGCGGCCGATCCGCCCGGCCACCGTGGGCGCTCCTCAACAGGCCTTCCCGGCAAGCGGGTTCACGTTCTCGGCGGGACGCCTGGGCGCACGAAGCAGCCGGCCGGCCCCCGGAGTGTGCGGGGGCCGGCCGGCTGTGTGGGCTGCGGGGATCAGGCCGTCGTCAGCAGTGTGGTCAGGACGTCGCGCAGGGCGGACTCGGCGTCCGGGACCGGCCCGGGCGACCGCCAGGCCACGAACCCGTCGGGCCGGACGAGTACGGCGCCACCGGGCGTCGTCCCGTGGGCGGCCGCCCAGTCCGCGTCGCCCTCGGGGGTCAGTTCGGCAGCGGATGCCCTGCCGAACCGGTACGGGACCAGGGGGACGGACATCGCCTCGGCCAGGCGCAGGGCGGCCTCGTGCCAGCCGCCCGGCCCCTCGGCGTCGGCCTCGGCATCGGCGTCGGCGTCGCTGAGCAGGACGAGCGAGCGTTCGTAGAGGTCCAGCGTGGAGATGCGTTCGCCCCGGTGCCGTACCGCCATGTGGGGCGCCCTGCTGCCGGGTTCGCCGGACAGGTCGAGGCGTTCCGGGACGACCGGGGTCGCGGGGTCGGTGCCGAGGACGGCGCCCTGCGGATAGCGGTAGCCGAGGGCCACGTTGAGGATGCCGCGCTGCGGGCCGCCGCCACCGCCGACGCCCGGAGCCGGGGCGAACCCGGGGTGGCTGTGCTCCACCGACCGGGCGGCGGCGCGGGCGCTGGTCGCCTCCGCCACCGGGCGGCGCTCGGCGTCGTACGTGTCCAGCAGGCCCGCGCCGGCCCAGCCGCCGAGCACCGCCGCCAGCTTCCAGGCGAGGTTGTGCGCGTCCTGGATACCGGTGTTGGAGCCGAAGGCCCCGGTGGGGGACATCTCGTGGGCCGAGTCGCCGGCCAGGAAGACGCGTCCCGACCGGTAGCTGCGGGCGACCCGCTGGGCGGCGTGCCAGGGGGCCTTGCCGGTGATCCGGACGTCGAGGTCGGCGACCCCGGTCGCGCGGCGGATGTGCTCGGCGCACCGCTCCTCGGTGAACTCCTCCAGGGTTTC
This sequence comes from Streptomyces sp. NBC_00104, assembly GCF_045160825.1. NCBI lineage: Bacteria > Bacillati > Actinomycetota > Actinomycetes > Kitasatosporales > Streptomycetaceae > Streptomyces > Streptomyces sp. NBC_00104. The sequence continues at coordinate 5,993,355 of NZ_CP108215.1, forward strand.
GCCGTGTTCGGGGTGCCACGGGGCGTGGAAGACCCAGTTCTCCCGGTTGTCCACGGGCAGCAGCGCCCCGTCGGCGTCCGGGTTCGTCAGGTAGCAGACGATGAAGCGGCGGTCGCCCACGACCTCGGCGAGGCCTCGGGAGCGGAAGGTGACGCTGACGTTGTGGAACAGGTCGCCGGGGCCGCTCTGGCTGATGCCGAGCTGTTCGCGGACGGGGCTGCGGGGGCCGTCGGCGGCGACGAGGTAGTCCGCGCGGAGGGTGGTGTGCTCGCCGGTCTCCCGGCTCTTGACGATCGCGGTGACGCCGGAGGCGTCGCTGTCGAACGACAGCAGTTCGGTGCCGTACCGCAGATCGCCGCCGAGTCGTTCGGCGTGCTCGAACAGCACCGGCTCCAGGTCGTTCTGGCTGCACAGGCACCACGAACTGGGGCTGAACCGGGCCAGTCCGCCGCCCGCGTCGATCTCCTTGAAGAGCCACTCGCCCGCGTCGCCGACCAGGGTGGGCGTCTGCAGGATGCCGTGGTTGTCCGCCAGCGTGGCGGCGGCCTGCCGGATGCCGCCCTCGACGCCGGCCGCCCGGAACAGCTCCATCGTGCGGACGTTGTTGCCCCGGCCGCGCGGATGGATGGAGGTGCCGGAGTGCCGCTCCACGAGTGTGTGCCGCACCCCCAGCCGGCCCAGGAACACCGAGGTCGACAGGCCCACGAGGGACCCGCCGACGATGAGGACCGGAACGTGGTGGGCCGGGTTGCCGGTGGGATCGGTCCGATCAGGGCTCTGTTTCATCGCTTGCATCGCTCAACTCCAGCGCGTCGTGTCCGCCGACTCGGCCGCATAGGGCCGGGGGCTTCATCCATGCCCCGCGCCACGAACCCGGGACCGGGCTTCACCCGCTTAGGGGCCCTGATTCGCTCAGGTACTCGGGTGGAAGTGAGTACACGCGCTCTGGTCGGCGAAGGGGCGTGCCGAGAGGCTGGGGGGCATGCGACCAGGACTCCTGAAATCCCTTCCTCAGCCGCTGTCGACGCTGGTGACGGCCGTGGCATCACTGACCCTGTGGGCCGTCTGGCTGGGCTGGGACCAGCACCGCGACGTGCATCCTGACGGTTCGTCGACCGGCCCGTACGAGGCGTGGCAGGTGATCGGCCTGGTGCTGACCCTGCTGCCGTCGGTGTACTGGGCGGCGTCCCGGCGGCACATCACGGGCGCCGTCGTCGGCACCACGGCCGGCCTGACCGTCGCCTCCTTCTACGACTGGTCGGACGACGCCAGCGGCCTCTACGGCGTCGGTGTCACGCTGGTCATGCTGGGGACGGCCGCCGTGACCACGGGCCTCTCCTTCCTGATCGCGTCCATCGGGCGGCGGCCTCAGCCGGCGGCACCCGTCACGGCGTAGGCCTCGGGGTCGAACCGCGCCAGCCGCCGGCGCATCCGGCCCGTCGACCAGGGCCAGCTGAAGCTGTTGAGGCCGTTGTCGTCGAGGTAGTAGCTGGAGCAGCCGCCCGCGTTGTAGACCGTGGACGGCAGCGCCTGCTGGACCTCGGCGCGGAAGGCGGCCTGCACCTCGGGCCGTACGTCCATGCCGGCCCAGCCGGCCGAGCGGACGTGCCGCACCGCCCCTGCCACATACTCCAGTTGCGCTTCGAGGACCGCGTACGCGGAGGAGTGCCCGGTGCCCAGGTGCGGCCCGAGGAGGACGAACGCGTTGGGGAAGCCGCTGACGGTGGTGCCGAGATAGGCGTCCGGGCTGCCCTTCCAGTGGCCGTCGAGGCTGGTGCCGTCGGCGTCGAACACGCGTTGGGCGATGGGCATGTCGAGGATGTGGAAGCCGGTGCCCAGGATGATCGTGTCGACGTCCGCGCCGCTGCCGTCGGCGCCGATGACCCGACCGCCCTCGACGGCCTTCACCGCCGTGGCGTGCACGGTGACGTTGGACCTGGTCAGGGCGGGATAGTAGGTGTTGGAGAGCAGGAGCCGCTTGCAGCCCAGGGTGTAGTCGGGGGTCAGCGCCCGCCTCAGGTGGGGGTTCTTGATGGTGGCTCGGAGATGGAGGGTGCCCACCTTCTGCACCGCCCGCAGGAGAGCCGGGTGGCGGAAGCCCACGCCGAGGGCCTCCAGCGCCGCGTACTCCGTTTTCCGCAGCGCCCGTTGAGCACCGGGGACGTTCCGCAGCAGCCACCGTTCGGCACGCGGCACCGGGTGGTCCGGCTTGGGCAGCACCCACTGGGCGGTGCGCTGGAACAGGTGCAGCCGGCCGACGCGGGGCTGTATCGCCGGCACGAACTGCACGGCCGAGGCGCCGCTGCCGACGACGGCCACGCGGGCGCCGGTGAGGTCGTGGTCGTGGCGCCAGCGCGAGGAGTGGAAGATCTCGCCGGGGAAGTCGGCGAGGCCCGGTATGTCGGGCAGCAGCGGTTCGTGCCAGGGGCCGGCCGCCGAGATCAGGAACCGGGCCGTGTAGTGGTCGCGGCTGGTCTCGACGTGCCAGCGGGCGTCGGCGGGGTGCCACCGCGCCCGGGTGACCTCGGTGCCGAAGCGGATGAGCGGGGTGATGCCGTACGCGGTCGCCGTGTCGCGGAGGTAGGCGCGGATCTCCGGCTGGCCGGCGAAGGCCCGCGTCCACTCCGGGTTGGGTGCGAACGAGTAGGAGTACAGGGCGGAGGGCACGTCGCAGGCGCAGCCCGGGTAGGTGTTGTCCCGCCAGGTGCCGCCCAGGTCGTCCGCCTTCTCGACGAGGACCAGGTCGCGCACCCCCGCCTCGCGCAGCTTGACGGCCGCCCCGATCCCGGAGAGACCGCTGCCGATGATCAGCGCCTCGACGTGGTGGGTCTCGCGGGTGACGGTCCCGGTCGGGCTCTCGGGGCTCTCGGGGCGGCTTTCGGGACTGTCGGCGCTTTCGAGGGGCGGCATCTCAGGCTCCTGACCGGGCGTCGGCGGTGGCGTCGGGGGTGTCGGTGGCGTCGGTGGCGTCGGTGGTGTCGGGGGTGTCCACGGCCTCGCGGACGAGGGCGCGTGTGGTGCGCAGGGAGGTCTCCAGGACCGTCAGGCGACGCCGGGGGTCCATGAAGTTGCCGCCCAGCACCTCCAGGTCGGCGGCGGCGGGCTCGATCCGGACGACCCGGGTGCCCGCCGCCCGCAGCGCGGCGCACTCCGCGTCGAGCGTGCGGGTCATGACGCGGCGCAGCAGCGCCTCCGCGCGGCCGAGTCCTCGGCGCGGTCCGGGGGAGCGGGAGCTCATCGGCGCGATGACGTACACCTCGTCGAGTCCGCTCGGGATCAGGAGGTCGGCGGACGCGGTGGAGAGGATGCCGCCGTCGGCGTAACGCCGGCCCCCGACGCGTACGGGCGGGAACCAGCCCGGCACCGCCCAGGACGCCCGGAGCGCGTCCCGCAGGGCGGCCGGCCGGGTGTCGGGGTGTCCGAAGACCGTACGGCGGCCCGTGTCGAAGTCCGTGGCCACCAGCCAGGTCGCGGGATGCCGGACCCACTGTCCGGGAGGCGTCAGAGCGTCCGCGAGGGTCGCCAGCCGGCGCGCGTCGCCGCGGCCTTGGGGCAACAGGCCGGACAGCCCGGCCAGGGCGGGAGCGGTACGGCCCAGCGCGTGGCGCGCCAGCCGGGGTGATCCGGGGAAGGCCGCGGGCCGGGGCGGAAGCGGCCGGGGCGGGGAGGCGAAGTGCCGGAGGAGTTCCGGACGGGCGTCCCGTTGCCCCAGCTGCGCGGCCAGCAGCTCCGCCACGCCGAGGCCGGCACCGAGCATCGCCGCCACCTCCGCTCCGGCGGAGGTGCCCACCAGGACCTCGGCCTCGCGCGGGTCCCATCCCGTGGCCCGCTGGAGCGAGTGCAGGGCGCCGATCGTCCAGGCCGCGCCGAGCGTTCCGCCGCAGCCCAGGACGAGTCCTCGGGAAGGGGGCCTTCGGGAAGGGGCCGTTCGCGTGCCCGTCGCGGTCACTGGGGGTCTCCGCCCATTCGGGGTACCGGCGAGATCCGGATACCGAAGAGATCCGGATACTAGCGGTATCCGAAATCCTTGGACAGGGCCTGCCGGAGATAAGATCCGAGGACCCCGAGGACCCCGAGAACGCCCGGAACCCCGAGAACGCCCGGAACCCTCGAGAACTCAGGGAACTCAGGGAACTCCGGGAACCCCCGAGAACTGCGACCGCGAACGGGAGAGGGAGCGAGACATGGCCCGCCTCAGCCGCGTCGAGAGTCAGGAGCGCACGCGCGAGCGGCTCGTCGCCACCGCGCGGCAGCTGTTCCTCTCCCACGGGTACGCCGCCACCTCGCTCAGCGACGTCGCGGAGACGGCCGGCTTCTCCAAGGGCGCCGTCTACTCCAACTTCCGCGGCAAGGGCCATCTGTGCCTCGCCGCTCTCGACGACATCCGGGCCGAACAGCTGACGCTGCTCACGGACGCCGTCATGGGCGAGGCCGGGATCGACGACCGCCTGGCGGCCTTCGCCGCGTGGGCCGAGGCGCACATCGGCGACGAGGCGTGGACCACGCTGGAGGTCGAGTTCCTCACCAGCGCGCGTCACGACGACGAGCTGCGGAGCGAGATCACGGTTCGTGTGGCCGCGATCCGCGAGGTCCTGGCCCAGCTGCTCGACGCGCTGGCCCGGGAGCTGGGCGTTGCCCCGGCCATGCCCGCAGACCGGGCCGCGATGACGCTGCTCAGCCTGGGGATCGGCCTCGGCGTCCAGCGCGTCGCCGACCCGACCGTGCCCACCGCCGTCCTGACCGAGACCCTGCGGCTCGTCCTGCGGATGAGTGACGCGGGGACCCCGGTGTGACCCCGCGACGCCAAGGTCACGCCTCAGGCGCCTGACACCCGGGTCAGGCCCGTCCGTGCGGGTCAGGCCCGTCCGTGCGGGTCAGGCCCGTCCGTGCGGGTCAGGCCCGTCCGTGCGGGTCAGGCCCGTCCGTGCGGGTCAGGCCCGTCCGTGCGGGTCAGGCCCGTCCGTGCGGGTCAGGCCCGTCCGTGCGGGTCAGGCCCGTCCGTGCGGGTCAGGCCCGTCCGTGCGGGTCAGGCCCGTCCGTGCGGGTCAGGCCCGTCCGTGCGGGTCAGGCCCGTCCGCGCGGGTCAGCTCCGTCCGCGCGCGTCAGGCCCGTCCGCGCGACTCCGCCGCGCGGCGCGCCAGCGAGTCGAAGACCACCGCGACGAGCAGCACCCCACCGGTGATCATGAACTGGACGGCGGGCTGGACCCCCAGCAGCGCCATGCCCGAGGCGATCGACTGGATGATGAGCACCCCCAGCAGCGCGGACCAGGCCGAGCCACGGCCGCCGAACAGGCTGGTGCCCCCGATGACGGCGGCGGCGATGGCGTTGATCAGCAGCATGCCGGAGCCCGGGACCTGGGTCGCCGAGGTGAGCCGCGACGCGACGAACAGACCGCCCACCGCGGCCAGGGTCCCGGACACCAGGAACACCGAGATCCGTACGCGCGCCACGTCGACACCGGACCGCCGGGCCGCCTCCGCACCGCTGCCCAGCGCCAGGACCTGCCGGCCGGCCACCGTGCGGCGCAGCAGGAGGTCGGAGGCGACGATGACCCCGAGGAAGATCAGCAGCGCCAGCGGCAGGCCCTCGAACCGGTCCAGCACATAGACCGTGGCGACCGCGACCACCGCGAGGAGTGCCGTACGCACCCAGATCTCGCCCCTCGCCCGGTACGGCATCCCGGCGGCGGCGCGACGCCTGCGGTCGCGCCGGCACAGGAGGAGGTACGCGGCCGGCCCGAGCGCGGCCAGGCCGTAGGTGAGGAGGGGGGCGCTGAAGTAGCGGCTGGTCAGCTCGGCGACGAGCCCGTCGTCGCTGAAGCTGATGGAGCTCTCCGGCCCCAGCAGATAGAGCATCAGGCCGTTCCAGGCCAGCAGGCCCGAGAGGGTGACGACGAAGGCGGGTACGCCGATCTTGGTGAAGATGAACCCGTGGGCCGCCCCGGCCGCCGCGCCGCAGAGCACCGCGATGAACACGGCGAGCCCTTCCGGCATGCCGTGGTTGACGTTCAGTGCCGCGAACATGGCGCCGGAGAGGCCGGCCAGCGAGCCCACCGACAGGTCGATCTCGCCGATCAGCAGCACGAAGACGACGCCGACGGCGACCATGCCGGTCCCGACGATCTCCACGCTGAGGACGGACAGGTTGCGCGGCGAGAGGAAGTTCTCGTTGAGGCTCTGGAAGACGATCCAGGTCACGGCGAGGGCGAGCAGGGCCGGGGCCGGGCCCAGCTCACCTTCGTGCAGTCTGCGGCGCGCGGCCTGCGCGTACGCCCTGAGGCGCTCGTCGTGCCATGGGTGCCCGCCTTCCCGCGGGCTCCCCGTCTCCTTCGCCTTCCGCCACCGCCCCCACCTCACGGCCATGTCTCCTCCGGGTCGGTCGGGCGGTGGTTGGCGGCGTTGTCCACCGCGCCGGTGATGGAGGAGATGATCTGTTCCTGCGAGGTGGTGCTCACGTCGAAGAGGCCGTTGTTGCGGCCCAGGCGCAGAACGGCGATCCGGTCGGCCACGGCCTTGATGTCCCCCATGTTGTGGCTGATGAGGAGCACCCCGGTGCCCCGGTCGCGCAGCTCCTCGATGAGGTCGAGGAGCTGGTTGGTCTGTTCGAGGCCGAGGGAGGCGGTGGGCTCGTCGAGCAGGAGCAGCCGGGGCGCGCTGACGAACGAGCGGGTGATCGCGACGACCTGGCGCTGTCCGCCGGAGAGGGTGGCGAGCGGCACCCGTACGTCGGGGATGCGGATGGACAGGGTGCGCAGCAGCTCACGGGTGCGGCGCTCCATCTCCACCTCGTCGAGGATGCCGTACCGGTGGATCTCCCGGCCGAGGAAGAGGTTGCCGACGACGTCGAGGTTGCCGCACATCGCGAGGTCCTGGTAGACGGCGGCGATCCCGAGGAGCTGGGCGTCCTGGGGGCGCCGGATCTGGACGGCGGCGCCCTCCCACTCGATGACGCCCCGGTCGGCGGGGCCCACCCCGGAGATCACCTTGACCAGGGTGGACTTCCCGGCGGCGTTGTCGCCCACCAGGGCGACCACCTCCCCGGCCCTGATCTCCAGTTCGACGTCCACCAGGGCCTGGACGGCGGCGAAGCGTTTGGAGACGCCGCGCAACGCCAGCAAGGGCTGAACCACCGGGCCACCTCCTGATGGGGCTCAGGGTGCTGATGAAGCTCATGAGCCTCATGGGCTGAGTCCGGCCTTGTCGCAGGCGGGCCGGAGCTTCGGGGTGCAGATCTGGTCGATCGTGTACATACCGTCCTTGACCAGAGTGTCCTCGATGTTGTCGGCCGTCACCGAGATCGACGGGAGCAGGACCGCCGGAACGTCCTTCGTGGTGGGGCTGTCGACGGTGCCGGTGGCGATGGAGTCGATCGGCTCGTCGCGTCCCAGGGCGACCGCCATCTCCGCGGCGGCGTCGGCCGCGGGCTTGAACGGCTTGTAGATGGTCATGTACTGGCTGCCCTGGACGATGCGCTGCACGGCCGCGAGGTCGGCGTCCTGTCCGGTGACCGGGGGCAGTGGCCGCACCGCGCTGGCGTTGAGGGCGGAGACGACGGCGCCGGCGAGGCTGTCGTTGGCGGCCAGCACGCCGTCGATGTTGTTCGCGCCCAGGGCGGCGATGGCGCCGGCCATGTTGACGTAGCCGTTCTCCGGCCGCCAGCCGACCGTGTCGTAGGACTTGCCGATCTTCACCTTGCCCTCCAGGACGGAGAGCGCCCCGCGCTTGTACCAGCCGGCGTTGGGGTCGGTCGTGGCGCCGTTCATCATGACGATCTGGCCGCCGTCCGCCTTCGTGCCCATGGCCTTCAGCAGGGCCTCGGCCTGGAGCTTGCCGACGGTCTCCCCGTCGAAGGTGACGTAACCGGAGATGGGTCCCTCGGCGAGCCGGTCATAGGCGACGACCGGGATGCCGGCCCGGTCCGCGGCCTCGACCGACGAGCGCAGCGCCTTGGCGTCGACGGCGGCGACGATCAGGACGTCCACGCCTTTGGTGATCATGGCGTCGAGCTGCTGCCGCTGGACCGCCGGTTCGGACGTGGCGGCGACGGTCGCCGCCGGACAGTCCGGGCAGAACTCCTTCAGCTTCTTCTCGATCAGGGGTCTGTCGAACTGCCCGAAGCGAGAGGCTCCGCCACCCGGGAGCAGCACGCCGACGGTGAGGCTGTCACCCCCGCTCCCGCCGTCCCCGCCACCACCACACGCTCCGGTCAGGACCAGACCGACGGCCACCACGACCGCCGCCCCCGCCCGACCGAGAGACCTACGCTTCACGGCCCGAAGGCCCACGCCGAGACCCATTTTCGGTTCCTTAGGGAAATTTGACCGATCTTATCCCGCTATGGACGACTCTCGTCCAGCGTAGCCAAGCGGCCGGTGGCCGGTCGTCTCCGAGGTTGCGGTGCTCGGTTCCGGCCCTGAGCATGGGCTCGGGGGAGCGGTGACAGAGCCCTTCGGAGGGCAGCCATGATGTTTTCCGCGGTCCGGTCCGCCGGTCGTCGTCGGACGAGGCGCACGCGACCGGTGCGCGGGCGACCGGCATGACCGCCGCCGACCACCCCCCGCGCTGCCTGGTCACCGGTGCCACCGGCTACCTGGGGGGCAGGCTGGTGCCGGAGTTGGTGGGCGCCGGGTTCTCGGTGCGCTGTCTGGCCCGTTCGCCCGGGAAGCTGCGGGACCATCCGTGGGCCGGGCAGGTGGAGGTCGTGCGCGGGGACGTGACGGACGCGGAGTCCGTGCGCGCGGCCATGGAGGGCGTCGACATCGCGTACTACCTCGTACACGCGCTGGGCACCGGGCGGGGTTTCGAGGAGACCGACCGGCGCGCCGCGAGGATCTTCGGCGAGCAGGCGCGTGCCGCCGGAATCCGGAGGATCGTCTACCTCGGCGGGCTGACCCCTGCCGGCGTACCCGAGGACGAGCTCTCCCCCCATCTGCGGTCCCGCGCCGAAGTGGGCCGCATCCTCCTGGCCTCGGGTGTGCCGACCGCCGTGCTGCGGGCAGCCGTGATCATCGGGTCGGGTTCGGCCTCGTTCGAGATGCTGCGCCATCTGACCGAGCGGCTCCCCGCCATGGTGACGCCGAGCTGGGTGCGCACCCGCATCCAGCCCATCGCCGTCCGCGACGTGCTCCGCCTCCTCGTGGGGTGCGCGCGGCTGCCGGACGACGTGAACCGGACCTTCGACATCGGCGGACCGGATGTCGTCACGTACGAGGAGATGATGCGGCGGTACGCCGTCGTCGCCGGGCTGCGGAAGCGTGCCATCGTCCCCGTTCCGCTGCTCACCCCCCGGTTGTCCAGCCTCTGGGTCGGTCTGGTCACCCCGGTGCCGGGCGCCCTCGCGCGCCCGCTGGTCGAGTCACTGAAACACGAGGTGGTCTGCGCGGAGCGGGACATCGTCCGTTACGTGCCGGACCCGCCGGAGGGCCCGGTCACCCTCGACCGGGCGATCCGGCTGGCCCTGCGGCGCGTACAGGACGCGGACGTGGCCACCAGGTGGTCCTCGGCCTCGGCTCCCCGCGCCCCCAGCGACCCGCTGCCGACCGACCCGGACTGGGCGGGCGGCAGCCTCTACACGGATCACCGCGAGCGCACGGTGGCGGCGTCGCCGGAGGCGCTGTGGCGGGTGGTGGAGGCGATCGGCGGCGAGAACGGCTGGTACTCCGCGCCGCTGGCCTGGTCCCTGCGGGGCTGGCTGGACATGCTGGTGGGCGGTGTCGGTCTGCGCCGGGGCCGCCGGGACGCCACCCGGCTGCGGGTCGGCGACAGCCTGGACTTCTGGCGGGTGGAGGAGATCGAGCCGGGCCGGCTGCTCCGGCTGCGCGCGGAGATGCGGCTGCCCGGCCTGGCCTGGCTGGAGATGACCGTCGACCGGGATCCACAGGGACGCACGGTCTACCGGCAGCGGGCCCTGTTCCATCCGCACGGCCTGGCCGGACACGCCTACTGGTGGAGCGTGGCCCCCTTCCACGCCGCGGTCTTCGGCGGCATGGCCCGCAACATCGCCACCGCGGCGGAATCGACCGCCCCCGAACCGACCCGTACGCCCCACTGACCGGGCGCGAACCGGTACGAACGGATGAACGAGCGAGTGGACTGGCGAACGAACGAACGAACGAACGGACGAACGGCCGGGCCCCGCGTCCGGCAGTGACACCGTGAGGTGCTCCCACGCCGCGTGCGCGTGTTCCCCGACGACGCGCAACCGGGTGATGACCGCGACGCAGCGCCCCTGCTAGTCGTCGAGTTCGAGTTCTCGTTCGGGTGCCGAGGCCGGGCCGTGGGCGGCGGCCGTGGAGCGGGCGAGGTGGCAGGTCCGTACACCCGCGAGGCCGATCCCCACGGAGCCGCCCGCGCCCGCCGCGAACACGCGACCGCCGACGGTCCGGCCGGTGACGTGGACGGGGCCGCCGCATGCCCGCATGCCCGCACGGCCGCCGGGCCGCCGGGCCGAACACCGCGACGTCGATGGGCGGTCCGACGGAGCGGGCGTGGTCGAGGACCGCGGGCACGACAGCGGCCTCGATCGGCCGGTGCCCGCCGCCGTAACGCTCGGACGCCTCACGCCGGGCGGCCCCGCCGTCCGCCAGGACCGCGTCGAGCCAGGCGAGTTGGTCGCCGTCCTCCCACGCCGACACCTGAGGGCCGCCGGGGCGGCGGGCCCCGGTCCGGACCGTCCGCGCCAGTCCGGCCGACAGGCGGCCCCCTCGGAGAACAGCCGCCCCTGGTGCACGGTCCGGCCGACCCGTCGATCAGCCGCGCGATGCCGTTCCGCCGCCCGTGGTATCCCTCGAAACGCGTGACCGCGAACGGCGTGATGGTCCGTCATGCTCAGCGGTCCGCGCCAGCCGGTGAAGCGCTCGCGGCAGGTCTGACTTCCACCGCCCCTGTGTGCCCGGTACGTATGCGCTCCGCTGTGCCCCGCACGTATGCGCTCCGCTGTGCCCTGCACGTTTGCGCTCCGCCGTGGTCACGAGGCCGCACCCCCGACTCCGTATACCGAACCGCCTATACGGAGCGCACATATATGGAACGCACATATCCGGATCGTACGTACATCCAAGCCCGTGTCGAGTGCGTCTTACAGGCAAGTCCGCTGCCGGCAAAGGCAGTTCACCGCGCCTGGAGGATCCGATGCACCGACGCCTCGTCATCTCCGTCATCACGGCCGCCCTGTGCGGCACCACGCTCGCCGGCACCGCCACGTCCGCCTCCGCCGCACCTCAGGCCGTCGACTGTCGCAAGGTGAAGTGCGTCGCCCTCACCTTCGACGACGGGCCGGTCGCCGACACCCAGCGGCTGCTGCGCATCCTGAACGACCACAAGGTCAGAGCGACTTTCTACGCCGTCGGCACGAACGTCCAGAGGAACCCGTCGACGGTGCGTGCCGCGGCGCTCGCCGGCCACCAGATAGGCAACCACAGCTGGGACCACGCCAATCTGACCAAGCTCAGCGCCGCGAAGATCAAGTCGCAGCTCGCCCGCACGGACACGGCGATCAAGCAGGCGACCGGCAAGAAGCCCACCACCGTCCGCGCCCCCTACGGCGCCCACAACGCGACGGTTCGCTCGGCCGCCGGGCGACCGCTGGTGCACTGGAGCGTCGACACCCTCGACTGGAAGTACCGCGATTCCGCCCGGATCATCAAGTACGTCAACGCGGAGACCAGGCCCGGGGACATCGTCCTCCTGCACGACATCCACCGGACGACGGTCGACGCCGTGCCGGGCATCATCAAGGCCCTCACGGCACGCGGCTTCCATTTCGTGACCGTCGACCAGCTCTTCGCCCCGGCCAAGCTGCCCACCGGAAAGGTCACGTACCACAACCGCGGCGCCTACCGGCCGTGACCGGCGCGATGGCAGTCCTTACGCGGCAGGCCGCCTGAACCCCCGGTCGCGTCAGCCCGTGTGCACGGCTCGCCGGGGTCGCGGGCCGGCCCGCGCCACATGATCAGCTGGAACCGGCGACGGAACTGCCGGGCGCTTCGTGTCCGGCACGGCGGCGGTACTCGGCGTTGATCCGCTGGGCTTCCTCGAGCTGGTCCTCGAGGATGACGATGCGGCAGGCGGCCTCGATGGGGGTGCCCTTGTCGACGAGTTCGCGGGCGCGCGCCGCGACCCGCAGCTGGTAGCGGGAGTACCGGCGGTGTCCGCCCTCCGAGCGCAGCGGAGTGATCAGCCGGGCCTCGCCGAGGGCTCTGAGGAAGGCCGGGGTGGTGCCGAGCATCTCGGCGGCCCGCCCCATCGTGTATGCGGGGTAGTCGTCGTCGTCCAGACGATTACCGAGGGGGTTATCTGCTGTCATGTCACCTCGTAGTACAACGCGTCGAGGGGCCCTGGCGCCGTACGGCACCAGGGCCCCGAAGGAAATTCAACACCATCTGTCGGCTCTCGTGCTCTGCCGACCTTCTGCTTCCGCTACCAGCCCTTCAGAAGGGGGGTGCGGGGATCGCGGCTGCCTGACCGGGGACCACCTTCCAATCCGGGGTCTTGCGGTACCCGGGCCGAGCGCATTCGGGCCGGGCGATCCTGATGGCGTCTGCTCCTCCGTCCTTCTCTGAACCAACGGCTCCAGAGCCGTACTGACCTGTGTGTTTCGTGTACTGCAACCCCGCCAGTTCGTGTCTGCCGGGTTTCGCTCGACTCGTTTCGACGAGAAGAAGACTAACCGCGCTGCCGCCCAATGTCTACTGTGGCGAGAACAGATTTCAGCCCTCTGGGGGACCAGATAGCCTGTGACCTGCGACAACGGGTGGCGGAACCCGTCACGGTCGGTGGTCCTGAAGGGACGGGCACACGACGGAAGGGCCCTGCCGACGCGCGTCGGCAGGGCCCTTCCGGGATCTTGATGGCGGCTGAGCGCCTGATCTCTCTACGTCTACGCGTCCAGAGCGGCGCCGCCGAGCAGTGCCGACGCGGTCTGGAGCGCGGTGGCCGCAGGCGCGGGCGCGGCCCTGAGGTGGTCGTGACAGGTGAAGCCGAGGCGGGTCATGGCCCGGACGACTTCGCCGCTGGTGAAGTCGCGGCTGTCCTGTCGGGTGATGACCTGCCCCACCTGCTTGACGGGATAGCGGCGGCGGCCGATGGTCACGGACTCACCCGTGATCAGTCCGGGCGTGACGCCCTTCATCAGGGCCAGCACTCCGTCCTTGGTCAGGTCGAACGGGTACCGGGCGATGACACAGCGCATGATGCCCCCACAGGGAGAAGGAGAACGGGCTGATCCGGGCGGAGAGGGATCAGCGGGAGAGGGCGAGGACGCCCGGGGCCCGGAGGCGCCCCCCGGCCGCGACGGGCCGGGGGACGGGCGGGGTGAAGGAGCCGTCGAGGACGTCCCGGAGACGCAGCCGGTCCGTGTACGCGGAACTGGTGCGGTGAACGCCGAGTTCGGCCCGGGTGATCGAGCCCGTGCGCTGGTCGTCGCCGTCGCACAGGAGGAGGTACTCGACACGGGCACCGGCCATGACGGCCAGGGCGACCTCGATGGTCATGTCGTCCCGGACCCGGAGGCCGGACGCGTCCATGTCGTCGACCACGGTCATGTGGGAGAGGTCCGCCTGGTGTCGCAGTGGCCGAACCGGTGTCAAATCTGCCTCCTCGGAGATGGGTGAGCTTCTTGCGGCGCCCAGACGACGCCTGGGCGATGCCCAGGCTGCCCGGGCAGCCTGGGCGACGCCTCTAGGCCGCGGTGTCGAAGGCGGGCCGTCGCGCGCTGCGCCGCCGCCCCGCCTGCGCCTGTCCGGTGGTGCGCCCCTGGGAGGGGTTGCCGCGGCGGCCCCGGGACGAGGAGGCCGCGGAGCGGCGGGCGGGTGCCGCGGGGGGCGCCGTGACGACGACCGGGACACCGGAAGGGGCCTGGGCGCCGGTGATGCGGGTCAGCTCTTCCTCACCGGACCGCACGGAGGTGATCTGCGGCGCGATGCCGGCCGAGGCCATCAGCCGGCTCATGCCGCGGCGCTGGCCGGGTGTCACGAGGGTCACGACGCTGCCGGACTCGCCGGCACGGGCGGTACGGCCGCCGCGGTGCAGGTAGTCCTTGTGGTCGGCCGGCGGGTCCACGTTGACGACCAGGTCGAGGTTGTCGACGTGGATGCCACGGGCGGCGACGTTGGTCGCCACCAGGACCGTCACATGGCCGGTCTTGAACTGCGCGAGGGTTCGGGTGCGCTGCGGCTGGGACTTGCCGCCGTGCAGAGCCGCGGCGCGGACGCCGCTGTTCAGCAGGTGCTGGGTCAGCCGGTCCACGGCGTGCTTGGTGTCCAGGAACATGATCACCCGGCCGTCCCGCGCCGCGATCTCGGTGGTCGTCCGGTGCTTGTCCGCTTCGTGCACGTGGAGCACGTGGTGCTCCATCGTGGTGACCGCACCCGCCGACGGGTCGACGGAGTGGACCACCGGGTCGGTCAGGTAGCGGCGGACGAGCAGGTCGACGTTGCGGTCCAGGGTGGCCGAGAAGAGCATCCGCTGCCCGTCGGGGCGCACCTGGTCGAGCAGGGCGGTGACCTGGGGCATGAAGCCCATGTCGGCCATCTGGTCGGCCTCGTCCAGGACGGTGATGTCGACCTGGTCCAGTCGGCAGTCGCCGCGGTCGATGAGGTCCTTGAGCCGCCCGGGCGTCGCGACGACGATCTCGGCCCCGGTGCGCAGCGCCCCGGCCTGCCTGCCGAGGGACATGCCGCCGACCACGGTGGCCAGCCGCAGCCGCACGGAGCGGGCGTACGGGGTGAGGGCGTCGGTCACCTGCTGGGCGAGCTCGCGGGTGGGGACGAGGACCAGGGCGAGCGGCTGTCGCGGTTCCGCGCGCCGGCCGACCGTACGGGCCAGCGTCGCGAGGCCGAAGGCGAGGGTCTTGCCCGACCCGGTACGGCCGCGGCCGAGCACGTCACGTCCGGCGAGGGAGTTCGGCAGGGTGGCGCCCTGAATGGGGAACGGCGTGGTCACGCCCTGCTGGCCGAGCGCGGCCAGCAGCGGGGCCGGCAGGGCGAGGTCGGCGAACGACTCGACGGCGGGCAGCGCGGGCGTGGTCGTCACCGGCAGCGCGAACTCGCCCTGGGGCGCGGTCGGGCGGCGGTCGTAGCCCTTGGAACGCCGCGGAGCCGACGAGCGCTGGGGGGCGGAGCCCCGGGAGCGGTCGTAGCCACCGCCGGAACGGTCGTAGCCACCGCCGGAGCGGGTGGAGCCACCGGTGGGGCGGTTGGAGCGGGTGGAGCGGGGGGTGCGTGCGCGGTTCAAGCGGAACCTTCCTCGATGTGAGCACGTGGGCACGTAGCAAGGAATGTCCGCAGCTGAAATGAACGGCGCAGAGAATCGCGAGAACGAGCCGGATGAAGATGGGCGCCGATTCGGATCGACGGGGAATGCGTCACCGTGCGTGTGCTGGTGGGGCTGTCCCGTCGTGCGCCCTGAAAAGCAGCGAGCCGGGGCCCGCACCCCTAGGTGCGGGCCCCAGCTGCGATGTATGCGTTGCTGCGGTGTCAGGCGGGAACGATGTTCTCGGCCGTCGGGCCCTTCTGGCCCTGAGCGATGTCGAAGGACACCTTCTGGCCTTCCTGCAGCTCGCGGAAGCCCTGGGTGGCGATGTTCGAGTAGTGGGCGAAGACGTCGGCGCCGCCGCCGTCCTGCTCGATGAAGCCGAAGCCCTTTTCCGCGTTGAACCACTTCACGGTGCCAGTAGCCATGTCATTTCTCCTTCGGAGACGATTTCCGGAATTCGCCCTGTGCGGATTCCGCGTCGCCGTGCTGATTAACCGTCGGAAAAATGAACCTTCTGGCAACCACACCTGCAACTGAGATCGACATTAGCACGGTGTCATCGGCCCCGTGCGGTCAACAATTCCGATCCGCTCGGCGGTCCAGGAATACTCGCCGCGCACCGCCTCTATTTCTCATCCCGCGACCACAGATATTGATCCGCGCCCGTACGGTGTTCCCGCCGGGCGGTTCCGGCCGCAGCGCCATGACCTCCGCCGATGGGCCGTGCGCCACCGTCGTCGGCACCGGCGCACGGGACGGCGGCGCACGCGCCGAGACCTCACTACGGCGATTAAGGTCACACAGGCCCGAAGGGGCGACGCGAGGCCGGCGAGCCTGGGGCCTGTCGTTCGGCGGTCCAGGTGATGTGCGGGGGCTCGACCCGTGCGCACAGGGGCCCGCCCTGCGCGTCGGTCAGGCCGAGGCGTCCGACCAGCAGCCCGTCGCGAGCGGCGGTGGCGAGGATGTCGGCGGGGACGACGTCGAGCATGAGTTTGGCGCGGCGGAACATCGTGAAGGTGCCCGACTCGTCGACCGTGCCCCACGACAGGTAGATGAACCGCCGGCCCAGACGGTCCTGCACATGGGGGCCGGTGACCTCGGTGCCGGTCGGCGAGGTGCTCGTGGCGCACTCCAGGGTCCAGGTCGCGGACGGTGCGTCGCCGGGCTGTGGGTCGAGGAGTTCGGCCGGGCGGTCGCGGCGTTGCACGGCGACGTGGATGTTGCCGTACGCGGGGGCTCTGCCGTCCGCGGAGGCGGGGCGGGTGAGGCCGGGCAGGTCGACGGCGTCGATGCGGATGCGCATGACGCCCATCATCCCGCCGTCGCGGCCCGGTGGTCGTCGCGGACGGTGGCCGTGATGCCGCCGTCGAGATGCCGCCCGCGACCGGAGCGAGCTTCGCCACTTTCTGGAACCGATTGTGTTCGCCCCGTTGACACTCCGCACATCCCCTCTTACTGTCGCGCAGACATTCCGACCGTGTGACGAGATTTCGAACGATGGGAAAGCCGAGTGCCCTGCGTATCACCGGAACCAGCGCACACGCGGCCGGGACGCCGTGGCGCGGCCTGACCCACGTCCAGGGGTCGAGCAACGTGCCGGGCGAGCTGGTTCGCGATGAGCTCGGAGAGTGCCGTCCGCTGTTCACCGCCGCTGAAGCGGGTGCGCCGCGCCCCGACGACCTCGGCGCCGCGCGCGCGTCCACGAGGCCGCTGAGCGGATTCCCCGCGGGCTCACCCCGCCCGCTCCACCGCTTTCCCCAGCGACGTCTGGTTCGCCGTCATCCTCTCAACGACGACAGGAACAGGGAACGATCACCATGCTCAGTCGAAGAGCCGCCCTCGCCGCAATCGCCGGAGCGGTGTCCCTCGCCCTCACCACGACCGCCTGCGGCGGCCAGGAGAGCGAGGCCAGTTCCGAGCGCGGCACGATCGGTATCGCCATGCCGACCCGTGCCTCCGAGCGGTGGCTCACCGACGGCAAGAGTGTCGTGGACGACCTGCAGGACAAGGGGTACAAGACCGAGCTGCTCTACGGCGACGACAGCCCGAAGACCCAGGTCTCGCAGATCGAGAAACTGATCAAGCAGGGCGTCGACGCACTGATCATCGCGGCCATCGACAACAAGTCGCTGAACGGTGTGCTCCAGCAGGCCGCCGCCGCGGAGATCCCGGTGATCTCCTACGACCGGCTCATCCTCGGCTCCAAGAACGTCGACTACTACGTCTCGTTCGACAACGAGCAGGTCGGCCGGCTCCAGGCCCGCCACATCATCGACAAGCTCGGCCTGGAGGACGGCGAGGGGCCGTTCAACATCGAGCTGTTCGCCGGCTCCCCCGACGACAACAACACCAAGTTCTTCTTCGACGGCGCGATGCACCTTCTGCAGCCGTACATCGACAGCGAGCAACTGGTCGTCCGGTCCGGTCAGACCGCGCTCGACGAGATCACCACGCTGCGCTGGGACGGGCCCACCGCGCAGAAGCGCATGACCGAGGTCCTCGCCAAGTCGTACGGGAGCGCGCAGGTCGACGCGGTCCTGTCGCCGTACGACGGCATCTCCATCGGCATCCTGAACGCGCTGAAGGCGGACGGCTACGGCTCGGCCGGCAAGCCCCTCCCGGTGATCACCGGCCAGGACGCCGAACTGGCCTCGGTGAAGTCGATCATCGCGGGCGAGCAGTCGCAGACCGTCTACAAGGACCTCCGTCAGCTCGCCGAGCGGGCCGCGTACATGGCCGACGACATACTCAACGACAAGACGCCGGAGCTGAACAACAGAAGGGCCTACAAGAACGGCGTCAAGGCCGTGCCCGCCTACCTGCTCCAGCCGATCAGCGTCGACAAGAGCAACTACGAGTACATCCTGCTCGGGAGCGACTACTACACAGCCGAGGACCTCAAGTAACCGCCCCTCACGGGCGCCCCCCGGCGAGTGACCCGGATCACTTCCGAAGGCCGATCACTTCTCCCGCCTCCACCGGTCATGACCACGGAGTCGACGGAGTCGTTCGACCGGCCGAGGAAAGGACGCGACCGACATGACCGCACCTGTGAAGGGCCCCGCCGGCTACTTCCCTTCGATCGAGAAGAAGTACGGCCGTCCGGTGGCGGAGTGGAAGGACCTGATCCGGGCCTCGTCGCTGACCAGGCACATGGAGCTCGTCTCCTGGCTCAAGAACGAGCACGGCCTCGGACACGGCCACGCCAACGCGCTCGTGGCCCACACGCTCGCCGAACAAGCCGGCAGGTGAACCGCTCACGGTCGGGTTCGAGCGGGAGCCTCGGCGCGCCGGGCGGGCGGAGCGCCTGAGGGAACCTGAGGGAATGGGTGCCGTACGCGGGGTACCCGGCGCGTTGTCCGGCCGGCTCGGCGAGGCCGACGTGGGGAACTCCGTGCGGAGAGGGGCGACGACGCGTGCAGACCTTCCTGCCCTATCCAGGTTTCCGGGCCTCGGCGCTGGTCCTGGACCCTCGCCGGCTGGGCAAGCAGCGGGTCGAGGCCCTGCAGGTCCTTCGCGGCCTCATCCTGCCGGGCTACGGGTGGCGTCGGCATCCGGCCGTGCGCATGTGGGCGGGATACGAGGAGGCGCTGGTCCGGTACGGCCTGGAGGTCTGCCAGGTGTGGTCCGAGCAGGGCCATCGGGACAGCTGCGCGGCCACGCTGGTCGCCGACCTCGCGGAGTTCCGCCCCGACGCGCCGATACGTGACCAGCCGCGACTGGCGGCCGCCGGGGAACTGCCTCCCTGGCTCGGCGACGACACCTTTCACCGCAGCCACCGGTCGGCGCTGGTACGCAAGGACCCGGTCACCTACACACCGGCCTTCCCAGGCGTGCCGGACGATCTGCCGTACGTCTGGCCGGCATCCGACCGGAGCGGGGACTCGCCTTCCGGCCGGAGAGGCGACTCACGTGCCGACCGGAGCGGCGACTTACGTGCCGACCGGGGAGGTGACTCGCGTGCCGGCCGGGGAGGCGACTCGCCTTCCGACCGGAGCGGTGACTCACCTACCGGCGGGAGCCACAGCCCCGCGCGGTAGGCCGGCACCGCTCCCGTCGGCCATCGAACGGCCCTCCGGTCTCGTGGGCGGGACGCGTCCGGGTGGACGCGGCACCCTTTCTTCTTCACGTCCCTCGTCACGCGAAGCGCCTGCGGTGTGTGTACGGCCCTGCGCCCGGACTTCTCGCTGCGGACCTGGTACTGCGGGTCCTGGGCGGAGGCGTCGACGGTGCGTCCGGCCGCCGCGGTCCTCTCGGTGATCTTCTTCTCGACCCTGCCCGTGGCCTCGGCCCCGTGACTCCTCCACGACACCCGGTCGCCCCTGCGCGGTCGCTGTTTCCCGGACACGGGACACCTCCCGTCGCTCACGCTCACCTCGCGAGTGCCCGGGCGAACCATGCGGAAACGAACGCCCGAAAGCGGAGGTGCTTCGATGGGCCGATCACGCGTGTCGGGTCGAGTGTGGCGCAGGTCACGGGAAGTCGGTGCGGTGTGCCGGACAGCTCATGGGTGTGAGCACTCATATGCGAACCCGGGTACGGGCCGGGGATTCGAGCGCGTTCGCCGAGCTCTTCGACGACTACGCCCGCGCTGTCTACAACCATGCCTTCCGGCTGACCGCGGACTGGTCGACGGCCGAGGACGTGATGGCCGCGACCTTCATGGAGGCGTGGCGCCTGCGGGACAGGGTCGACCCGGAGGGCGGTTCCCTGCGGCCGTGGCTGCTGGGCATCGCCACCAACACCGCGCGCAACCAGTACCGGAGCAACCGGCGGTACCGGGCGGCGGCGCAGGCGGCCGCGGCGGCCGAACTGTCGGTGCCCGACCACGCCGAGGAGGTGGCGGACCGCCTCGACGGCCGGCAGCGCCTCGCGCAGGCGCTCACGGCCCTGGCGTCACTGCGCCGTCCGGAGCGCGAGGTCATCGTGCTCTGCCTGGGGGAGGGCCTGGACTACGAGGCCGCGGCGGAGGCGCTCGGCATTCCGGTCGGTACGGTCGCCTCCCGCCTCTCCCGTGCCCGCAAGAAGCTCCGCAGGAAGGCCGAGGCCGCCCTGGCCCTACCTCAACTGCCAAGCCGTAGAAGGCACTTGGGAGGGGAGGCCGCGGCGACAGCGCTTGAGAGAAATCTCGGGGAAAGTCCCGGGAAACGGGAAGTCGGCAGCCCCCGCAGACAGACAAGAGGCGATCACGCACACGCGATCCGGCCCGCACAGGAAGGAAACCGATGACCGCGAACACGTCCCGGCAGAACGCTGCCGAGTCTGCAGAGGGCGCACAGCTCTTCGACCGGACGACGCGCGACCTGCCGCCGGGCCGTCACCAGTTCCACAAGGAGCGCATGATGGCCCAGATTCACGAGACCCAGGCGGACGAGCGCGCGGCGACGAAGCCGGCCGCCCCGGCGAAGACCCGGCGCTTCCGGCTGCCGCGCCCCGCGATCGCCCTGCCCGCACTGGCCGCGGCCCTCGCCGGGGTGGTCGTCGTCGGGGTGGCCGCGTCCGGTGGCGGCACCGGGGTCGAGGACGGCGGCCTCGCCAGCGGACCGGCCCTGACCACCACCGTCGGCACCGCCACGACCAAGGGCGTACCGCAGCTGCTCGACCAGATCGCGCTCACGGCGGCCGAGGGGGAGCACCCGGCCGTCAAGCCCGGCCAGTACATCTACATCGAGTCCAAGACGTCCAGCATCTTCCTGAAGACCGTCGACGACAGGACCACCCTGGCCAGCCACGCGCTGCACACCCGCCAGGTGTGGGAGTCGCCGGACGGCACCAAGGGCTGGCTGATCGACCCCGCGGTCAACGACAGCCCCGAGGGCGAGACCCTGAGCCTCCCCGACGAGCAGGGCAACACCCCGCAGGCGTACCTGAACGCCCCGTCGTACGACTACCTGGCCAAGCTGACCACCGACCCCGACGCCCTGCTGGCCAAGATCTACAAGGAGACCGAGGGGGCCGGCAACTCCCCCGACCAGCAGGCGTTCACCACCATCGGTGACCTGCTCGGCGAAAGCTATCCCCCGGCGGAGCTGTCCTCGGCCCTGTTCAAGGCCGCCGCGAAGATTCCCGGTGTCGTCGTGGTCGACGACGCGGTGGACGCGGCGGGCCGGCACGGGGTGGCCGTGGCCCGGCTGGACGAGACCAGCGGTCAGCGCGAGGAGTGGATCTTCGACAGGAAGACCCACGTCTACCTGGGCGACCGCACGGTTCAGGTGAACAGGACCACCGAGGAGGGCGGTTTGATCAAGCCCGGCACGGTGGTCTTCACCAGCGCCATCATGAACCGCGCCATCGTCGACGGCATCAAGCAGACCCCGTCGCAGGACGGCTGACCTCAGGCGGTCTGTCGTCGGGGGTGATGGGGGCGGTCGGTCCGTCGGCGGGGCGGACGGGTGCGGTCGGTCCCGTCGGCGGGGCAGACGGGTGCGGTCGGTCCGTCGGCGGGGTGATGGGTGCGGTCGGTCCCGTCGGCGGGGCGGACGGGTGCGGTCGGTCCGTCGGCGGGGCGGACGGGTGCGGTCAGTCCGTCGCGGTGGTCGGGGTGCGCGGGCCGGGGCCGGGGCCGGGCAGAAGACGTGACCGGCTCACGGTGAAGCCCACGGTGGCGCCGCCGCCGGGCCGCGTACCCGCCGAGACGGTTCCGCCGTGGGCCTCCGCGACGTCGTGGACGATGGCGAGGCCGAGTCCGGACCCGGGCAGACCGCGCGTGCCGTCGGCCCGGTAGAAGCGGTCGAAGACACGGTTGATGTCGGCGGCGGCGATGCCGGGGCCCCGGTCGCGGACGGTGATCGCTCCCCGGCGGACGCGCACCTCGATGGGCTCGTCGCCGTCGGCGTCGAACTTGGCGGCGTTCTCCAGCAGGTTGCCCACCGCGCGTTCGAGGCCCTGGGGGCGGCCGCGGACCACGCAGTCGTCGGCGTCGATGTGGACCAGGCGTCCGGTGCGCCGGTACACGCGCCGCGCCGCGCGGCGGGCGACCTCGGCCAGGGCGACGGGTTCCTCGGCCTCCTCGCGGCCGCCCGCCAGGGCCAGTTCGACGAGTTCGTCGACGAGGTGACCGAGTTCGCGCGTCTCGTCCTGGACGTCGTCGAGGAGCCGGTCGCGGGAGTCGGGGGACAGTTCGGTGACGCGGTGCAGCACGGTGGCGTTGGCCAGCAGGCTGGTCAGCGGGGTCCGCAGCTCGTGGGCGGCGTCGTGCACCAGCCGTTCCTGGGCCTCACGGGCGGCGGCGATGCGGCCGAGCATCCTGCTGAACGACGCGGACAGCCGCCCGACTTCGTCGCGGCCGCCCGTCAACTCCGGTGCGTCGCCGCCGACACGGCCGTCCGTGCTGACCTCCTCGGCGACCTCGGCCAGCCGCGCGAGACGACGGGTGATGCGTCCGGCCAGCAGCCGGCCCGTGCCCGCCGCGACGAGCATGACCGCCAGGCTGGCCGCGGCGATCTGCCTCTTCATGCCGCCCAGTACGTAGTGGGTCTGGTCGACCTGGACGGCCACCTGCAGGGCGCCGCGATCGCCGCCGAGCGCGGTCGTCAGCAGCCGGTAGGTGTGGCCGCCCACGTCGGTCTCGGTGGTGTCCGACCGGCCGGCCGGGCCGGAGGCGGCGAGGGCGCGCGCGGTCCGGGACACCGGCAGTTCGTCGAGCGGGCCGCCCAGGAGGGTGGGCGTGCCGTCCCGGGCCACGGCCTGCAGGACCGGCCGCCGCTCCTCCTCGTCCCCCGGGCCGGGCAGGTCCGGTCCGGGATAGAGGTCGGGGCCGGTGCCGTGGGTGACCGCGTCGGCCACGGCCTGCTCCTGCTGTTCCTCCGCCGCGTGCGCCAGGGCCGTGGTGGTCGACCTCAGCGACCGGTCGATCTCCGCGAGGACGCGGTCGGAGGCGGCGCGGTAGCTCAGCGCGCCGACCGCCACCGCCACGGCGGCACCGACGGCGGCGAAGGCGAGCGCGAACCGCGAGCGCAGACTCATGGCCGCCGCGCCGCGTAACCCACGCCGCGTACCGTGCGGATGAGGTCGGGTGCTCCGGTCTCGGCGAGCTTGCGCCGCAGATAGCCGACGTAACCGGCGAGGTTCTTCGCGTCCACGGCGGCGTCGGAGCCCCACACCGTCCGGTAGATCTCCGCGTGGTCCAGGACGAGGCCCTCGTTGCGCACCAGCAGCTCCAGCAGGTCGAACTCGGTTCTCGTCAGCCGGAGTTCGGCCGCGCCCCACCACGCGCGTCGGGTGCCCGGGGAGACGCGCAGGGACGCCATTCGCAGCAGGTCACCCGCGCGCTCGCCCTGCCCGGCCCGCGAGGCGGGCGAGGCCGGGGAGGCTGAAGAGGCCGGCCAAGTCGGCGAGGTGGGTGACGTCGATGCGGCGGGTGGCGCCGTCAGCGCGGCCCGGCGCAGCAACGCCCGTAGCCGCGCGAGCAGTTCGGGCACCTCGAAGGGCTTGGGCAGATAGTCGTCGGCGCCGGCGTCCAGCCCGTCCGCCCGGTCCGGGACGCCGGCCCGTGCGGTGAGCAGCAGTACGGGGGTGCGGTCGCCGTCGGCGCGCAGCACCCGGCAGACGGCCACGCCGTCGATGTGCGGCATCATCACGTCGAGGATGAGCGCGCTGAAGGAGTCCCGGCGGGCCAGGACAAGGGTCTCCACACCGTCGCCGGCGGTGACGACGTCGTAGCCCTCCAACTCCAGTGCCCGCTCGACGGCTTCGCGGACGGCTCGATCGTCGTCGGCGACGAGGACACGTTCCGGCATGCGCGCATCGTCGCACAGCGTTCTGTCAGCCGCTTCTCATCCAATTCCCGACTCGCTCCCGCCGGGCGCTGAGACCGCTCTTCCACGATGAGGGCTCCACCACCCTCACACCACAGGAGCGTCATGCCGTCCCACACCCGCCCCGTACTGCGCCGGTCCGTGGTACTCGCCGCGTGCCTGAGCATCGCCCTCGGCACCGTCGGCTATCTCGCCTTCGACCCCGGGTCCGCCTCGGCGACGGTCGCCGAGCAGGCCATCCCGGCCGCCGCGGCCCGCACCGGAGCCGGTGGCGCCAACACCGCCCAGGTCGTGAAGGCCGCGGACGCCTTCCTCGCCACGCTGTCCGACGAGCAGAAGGAGACCGCCCTCTACGACTTCGGCGACGAGGTGAAGAAGACCGGCTGGTCGAACTTCCCGGACGGCGTCGTCGACCGCAACGGCCTGAAGCTGGGCGACCTCACCGCCGAGCAGGACGCGGCGGCCATGAAGGTCATGGAGGCCGCACTCAGCAAGCAGGGCTACCAGGAGCTCGTCGAGATCCGCGAGGCCGACGACTACCTCGCCGCGCAGGAGGAAAGCGAGGAAGACGAGGACGAGACGACGCCCACGCCTCCCTCCGGATCTCCGACCGGCACCCCCACCGGCGGCCCCGGCGGCGGTCCCGGCGGTGGCGGAGGTGGCGGTGGCGGCGCCGACTTCGGCTCGGAGGGGTACTACATCGCCTTCTTCGGACAGCCCAGCAAGACAGGCGAGTTCATGGTCCAGTACGGCGGCCACCACGCGGCGTACAACATCACCTACGCCGGCAAGAACGTGACCATGTCGCCGACTCTGACCGCCGTCGAGCCGATGGCATTCACCTGGGAGGACAAGGAGTACGCCCCGCTCGCGGACAAGCGGGCCGCCACCATCGGCGCCGTCCAGTCGCTCACCGTCGACGAACTGGCCGCCGCCGAGATCGACGGCAGCTTCGACGACCTGCTGCTCGGCCCCGGCGACGACGGCCCCTTCCCGGCCGAACCCGAGGGCGTCCTCGTCAGCAGCCTCACCAAGAAGCAGCGGGCCAAGGTGACCGCGATGCTGCGCACCTGGGTCGACGACCTGGACGAGAAGGCCGCGGGACGGCTGCTGAAGAAGTACGTCTCCGAGTACGACGAGACGTACATCGGCTGGAGCGGCGGGAACACCATCGACAACAACGAGACGTACGTCCGTCTCGACGGGCCGTCCGCCTGGATCGAGTTCTCCAACCAGGCCGGCGACACGCCCGAACAGATCCACCAGCACACGGTCTTCCGGGACGAGACCTCCGACTACGGCTGGGAATGACGTCCGTGCGCCGTGTCTGCCACACCCTCCTGCTCGCGGCGTTCCTGCTGGTCGGCGGCCTCGTGTCGCCGGCCGGCGCCCACCCGATGAGCACCTCGGCCGTCCTGCTCGACATCCGGGACGACCACGTCGAGGGCGAGGTCCAACTCCCCGTCGACCGCCTGGCGGTCGCCGTCGACCGTGACCTCACCCGCACCGGTGTGCTCGGCGAGGACCGGTCCTTCCTCAAGCGCTACACGGCCCAGCACATCGGCGCCGTCGGCGAGGACGGCGACGCGTGGACCGTCACGCTCGCCACCGGCTCGGTGCGGACGATCGACGGGACGGCGCACCTCGTCTACCCGCTCACCATCCGCCCGCCGGACGGACAGGTCACCGACTTCCGGCTGCGCTACGACGTCATCGTGGAGGAACTCCTCACCCACAAGGTCCTCGCCACCGTCCGCTACGACTTCGACCGGGGCATCCTCAGGGCGGACGACGCCGAGACCCTGGGCGTCCTCGACCGGGACACCGGGAGCCTGCGGGTCCCGGCCGGTGAGGGCTCCTGGCTGACGGGTCTCGCCACCACGGCGGGGCTCGGCATCGAGCATGTCGGTGAGGGCGCCGACCACCTGCTGTTCCTGCTGATGCTGCTCATCCCCGCCCCGCTGGTGGCGGCCGGCGGCCGGTGGCGCGCCTCGGACACCTCGCCGCGCCGCGCCGTCGTACGCGTCGTGCACGTCGTGTCGGCGTTCGCCGTGGGCCACTCGCTCACCCTGGCCCTCGCGGCCTCGGGAGCGGTCCAGGTGCCGTCCCGGCCGGTCGAGACGCTCATCGCCGTCTCGATCGCGGTGTCCGCGGTCCATGCGGTACGGCCGCTGGTGGCCCGCGGAGAGGTGCTGATCGCCGCCGGGTTCGGCCTCGTCCACGGGCTGGCGTTCGCCTCGCTCATCGGCGACCTCGGCCTCGACCGGGGATCGCTCGTGACCACGCTGCTGGGCTTCAACCTGGGCATCGAACTGACGCAGTTGCTCGTCGTCGCCCTGATGATGCCGTCGCTGGTCGTGCTGGCCCGCACCCCGCTCTATCCCGCGTTCCGCGTCGGGGTGGCCGTCATCGGCCTCGTCTTCTCGGTGTCCTGGACGCTGGAGCGCGCGACGCTGACCGCCGTCGACCCGTTCGAGGGCGTCCAGACCTGGCTGGTCGGGCACCCCCTGCTGGTCGCGGGGACGCTGGCGGCGTTCGCCGCCGCGGCCCGTCTCCGGGGCCGGGTGCCCTGGGCTCCGGCGGGACAGTGACCCGCGCGCCCGGCGGACCCGCTCCGCCGGACGCGCCCCAGCGCCGCGCGACCGCCCCGTGGGCCCGGCGGCACCTGTACCCCCGCGGGCGGTCCGGCGTGCGCGGCCGCGGGCCCGCGGGCGTTCCGGCGTGAGCGGCCGCGCGGCTGCGGCCGGGCCGCTTCGGCCGGGCTGGACGGCGCCTGCCGTCGCTGCCCGGGGCCGTCGGCGGCCTTCTCCGAGGCCGGGTGCCCTGGGCTCCGGCCGGAACGTGAGCCGCGCGTCCGGCGGATCCGTACGCCGGACGCACCCCTGGCGCTGCGTGCGACCGTCTCGGGTGGTACCCGTACCCCGCGAAGGCGTTCCGGCGGCCGCGGCCGCGCGGCCGCGGTCGGGCCGCTTCGGTCGGGCCGCTGCGGTCGGGCTGGTACGGCGCCTGCCGTCGTTGCCCGGGGCCGTCGGTGGTGGCTCCGAGGCCGGGTGCCCCGGACTCCGGCCGGAACGTGAGCCGCGCGTCCGGCGCATCGGTCCGTCGGCCCCGCCTCACGGCGGCGTACGACCGCCCCGCAGGCCCGTGCCTGTGCTCCCCGAACCCCTACCCCGCAGGCGTTCCGGCGGCCGCGGCCGCGCGGCTGCGGCCGGGCCGCTCCGGTCGGTCGGGCTGGTGCGGCGGCTGCCGGGCCGCTCCGGTCGGGCGGGCGCGGCGTCTGCCGGGTCGCCGAATGCCGTGGTCGCCCGGGACGCCGTAAGCTCGGTGGGGGGATGCCGTGCAGCCCTGCCCGTGCGGAGAGCCCTTCCATGGCCGACCAGTACACCGTCGCATTCGATTCCGGCGCCGCTCCGTTCACCGCCCGGGTCGGGGGCAAATGCGCCGCTCTGCTGACGATGACCGGCCGCGGGGTCCCGGTGCCGCCCGGGTTCGCGGTGACCACCGACGCCTTCGACGCCGCGCTCGACGGCGGCGGCCTTCGTGCGCGGATCGGCTCCCTCCTCGCCGGGCTCGACCTCTCCGACACGGCCGACACCGAGAGACGTGCCGCCGAGGTCCGTGGACTGGTCACCGACCGGCCCGTGCCGCCCCCGGTCGCGACGGCCGTCACCGCGGCCTACCGGGTCCTCGGGGCGGCCCAGGACGTCCCGGTGGCCGTACGGTCGAGCGCCGGGACGGAGGACCTGCCGGCGGCCAGCTTCGCCGGGCAGTACGACACGTACCTGGGGGTGCGCGGGGCCGACGCCGTCG
This sequence comes from Streptomyces sp. NBC_00104, assembly GCF_045160825.1. Classification (NCBI taxonomy): domain Bacteria; kingdom Bacillati; phylum Actinomycetota; class Actinomycetes; order Kitasatosporales; family Streptomycetaceae; genus Streptomyces; species Streptomyces sp. NBC_00104. Next base: position 6,021,175 of record NZ_CP108215.1, read on the forward strand.
TCGACGCCGTACGCCGCTGCTGGGCGAGCCTGTGGACGGCGCGGGCGATCACCTACCGCGCTGCGGGCGGGATGCCCGAGCGGGGGCTGAGCATGGCGGTGGGTGTGCAGAGCATGGTCGACGCGCGCACCGCCGGGGTGGCCATGACCGTGAACCCGGCCGACGGCGACCCGTCGAAGATCGTCATCGACGCCGCCTGGGGACTCGGCGAACCGGTGATGTCCGGCGAGACGACCCCCGACCACTACGTCGTGGACAAGGTGCTGCTCGTCCCCTTGAAGACGACCCTGTCGCCGCAGCACCACGAGCTGGTCGTCGCGCCGGACGGGCACGGCCTCCTCCGGCGCGCGGTCGAGGACGCCCGCCGCGGGAGGGCGTGCCTGGAGCCCGCCGAGGTCACCGCCGTCGCCGAGCTGGCCAAGCGCGTCGAGCGGCACTACGGCTGCCCGCAGGACGTCGAGTGGGTCATCGCCCGTGACGCGGCCCCGCTCCCGGACAGTGGCCCCCGCGTGCTGCTGCTCCAGGCGCGGCCCGAGACGTTCTGGAGCCGTCGACCACGCGCGCGAGCCGAGGTGGTGCCCGGGGCGGGCGTCTCCAGCATCGCCGACACCATGCTCGGACTCGGGACCCTCCCGACCTGAGCGACCCGAGCGACCCGAGCCCCGGGCCCGGCCCGGCCCGGCCCGCACGGGCCCGACGAAGGGACCTCGCATGGCGACCCAGCAGCGCACCCCGACCCGGCGGCACACGTCGTCCGCACGGCGCACGAGCTTCCCCAGCCCCTACGAGCAGCGGGCGCCCGAGGGGGCCGAGGACTGGCGGAGCATGTACCCGTACAACGTGCTCTTCCAGCCCGAGCGGCGGGCTGTGGAGGAGGCGAAGTTCTGGTTCTGCGACAGCCAGCACTGGCCCACGGTGCTCAAACCGTTCGAGACGATCGGCCCGGAGCTGTCGACGAAGTGCCTGGGGCAGTTCAACACCCGGTACTTCCTCGTGCCGCCCGCAGGCGGCCTGGAATGCCGCGTCCACCAGGGATACGTCTACCACCACCCGGTGACGGTGGAGCGGGACGAGGCGGCGGCGAGGGTGCCGGAGTTCCTCCGGCGCGCCGGGTACTACTTCGCGCACTGGGACGCGCTGCTGGACACCTGGAAGGGCAAGGTCCTCGCCACGATCGGGGAGCTGGAGGCGCTCCGGTTCACCGAACTGCCCGACGTCCAGCCGTACGAGGAGGTCGAGCGCGGCGTCGGGCTGGACGCGGCCGACACTTTGCTCGGCGGGTACGACAGGCTCCTGGCGCTGTGCCACCGGGCCTGGCAGCACCACTTCGAGTTCCTCAACCTCGGCTACGCGGCCTACCTGGACCTCTTCCAGGCGTGCGGACAGTGGTTCCCCGGTATCCCCGACCAGGCGGTCGCGGCCATGGTCCAGGGCGTGGACATGGAACTGTTCCGCCCGGACGACGAGTTGAAGCGACTGGCGAAGCTCGCCGTCGAACTGGACCTGGACCACCTGCTGACCGTCCCCGGCCCCGGACGGCACACCCTCGACTCCGTCGCGTCGGCGCCCGGGGGCCGGGACTGGCTGGACGCCTGGGAGACGGCCCGCGACCCGTGGTTCAACTTCACCTCCGGCAACGGCTTCTACGCCGAGGACCGGTACTGGCGGGACGAACCCGCGCTGCCCCTGGGCTACATCGGCGACTACGTCCGGCGGCTGCGCCGGGGCGAGCACATCGACCGGCGGGTGAGCGAACTCGTCGCCGAACGGGACCGGATCACCGGCGAGTACGCCGCCCTGCTCGACCCCGCTCAGCGCACGGACTTCGACGCCAAACTGCGGCTCGCCCGACAGGTCTACCCGTACGTGGAGAACCACAACTTCTACATCGAGCACTGGTCCATGGGCGTCTTCTGGCGCAAGACCCGTGAGCTGTCGGCGCTGTTGCACCGGGCGGGTTTCTGGCCCGGCGAGAACGACATGCTGTACCTCACGCGCGACGAGGCCCGCGGCGCGCTGTTCGACTTCGCGTCCGGCTGGGCGCGGGGCAGTGCGCCCATCGGCCCCGACCACTGGCCGCCCGAGGTGGCACGGCGGCGGCGGATGGTCCGCGCCCTCGCGTCCCGGCGCCCGGAACCGGCGCTGAACCGGCCGCCCGCCGCCGTCACGGAACCCTTCAGCATCATGCTGTGGGGCATCACCAGCGAACGCGTCCGGTCCTGGCTGGCCGACCTCGACACCACCGGCGACCTGATCGGCCTGGCCGCCTCACCCGGACGTGCGGAAGGCCCGGCCCGGATCGTCCACAGCCCCGCCGAACTGGACCTCGTACAGGACGGGGAGATCCTCGTCGCGCCGGTCACCGCGCCCAGCTGGGCCCCGGTGTTCGGGCGGGTGCGGGCCACCGTGACCGACATAGGCGGGGTGATGTCGCACGCCGCCATCGTCTGCCGCGAGTACTCCCTGCCCGCGGTGACCGGGACCGGGTCGGCGTCCACCCGTATCAGGACGGGGCAGCGGATCCGCGTCGACGGCACGGCCGGCACCGTCACTCTCCTCGACTGAGCGCGCTCGCGCCGAAAGGAGACCGGCATGCCTCCCACACCGCTTCCCGTCCTCCCGCTCGCCCCGTCGATGATCCCCCCGGCGGACGAGGTGCCCGCGCTGGTGCGCCTGACCGGGGTCGAACGGGAGATCTGGGACCGGGCCCTGCCGTATCTCGACGTGCGGGACAACGCCACGCACTCGCTCCACGCCTACGGCCTCGCGGACGTGCTGCTGGCCGCGGTGCCGCTGGCCCGCGCCGACGTGGTGCTCCCCGCGATCCTGCTGCACGACACCGGCTGGAAGACCGTCGACCCGGCACGCATCCTGCCCGCCATCGCCCCCGGCTCCCACGACCCCGGGACCGTCCGCAGACACGAGACCGAGGGTGCCGTCATCGCCCACCGCATCCTCACCGACCTCGGGTACCCGCCGGACGTCACCGCGCGGATCACGGAGATCGTCGACGGCCACGACACCCGGCGGCACGCCCTCAACGCCGACGACGCGGTGGTCAAGGACGCCGACAAGCTGTGGCGGCTCACCCCGCACGGGCTGCGGACGGTCGGCTCCTGGTTCTGCCTCGACGCCGAGCAGACGCTGCGCCTGGTCCTGTCCGTCACCTACGACCGGCTCCTCACCGGGACGGGCCGCGCGATCGGCCGGGCGCTGGCCGCCTGCGCGGGGCTCGACCCCGGCCCGCGGCGGCCGGGACCCACAGGCCGGGCCCCCTCGGCCGACGGCGGCCATACGGGTTGATTATGGGCATCACGGGCACCACGCTGGACGCTATGGACACGTCGCGCGTCCTCGGGCTGGTCGTGACCGACCGGCGCGGTCTGATCACCGGGTGGAGCCCCGGGGCGGAACGCCTGCTGGGCCACACGGCCGCGGAGGCCGTGGGGCAGCCGGTCGCGGAACTGCTGGGGCCGAACGTGTACGACGCCGCGGGCTCCGAGGAACGCCACAGGGCGCTCCCGGTGCGGCACAGGGACGGCAGCCTGCTGACGCTGCCGGTCTCCGGCTACCCGCTGGCCACCGACGTGGCCGGGCGTGCGACGGGGCCCGGTTCGATCCTGGTGATCGGCCCGCCGCCGGCCGGGTTCGCGGTGGGGGAGCGGGAGCGGGAGGCGTTGTCCACGTGGACCCTCGAAGCCTCGCCGCTGGCGCTCACGGTCTACGACACCGATCTGCGCTGCGTGTGGCAGAGCGAGCGGATGCGCCGCCTGAGCGGACTCTCCGACGAGGAACGGCGCGGGCGCCGCCTCACCGACGTCCTGGTCGGCCCGGACGCGGCGGAGTGGGAGGAGCGGACCCGGCGGGCTCTGCTGACGGGTGAGGAGCAGGCCGGCGAGGTCAGAGGCAGCCTCCCGGCGGGGTCCTCCTCCCGGGTCTTCGACGTGTCCGCGACACCGTTGCGGGACGAACGGGGCCGGACGCTCGGCGTCTGCACCACCGTCACGGACGTCACCCGCGCCAGCCGCGACCGGGAACGCCTGGCCCTGCTGAACGACGCGAGCGTCCGCATCGGCAGCACCCTGGACGTGACCCGGACCGGCCGGGAGCTGACCGAGGTGGTGGTGCCCCGGTTCGCCGACTTCGCCCGTGTCGACCTGCTGGAGGTCCTGCTCCGGGGGGACGAGCCCGCTCCCGGGCCCATCGCCGGGGCCGTCCGGCTGCGCCGGATCGCGGAGCTGAACCTGTTCGAGGGTGTCCTGGAGGCGCAGACCACCGCCGGCGACTCCGACGTGTATCTCGCCGACTCTCCCGCGGCGCTGTGCCTGGCCAGCGGACGCTCGGCGATGTACCTGACCGAGGACCCGGTGATCCGCGCCTGGGCGGCCCTGAGCCCGGCCCGGCAGGCGAAGATCGCCCGGTTCGGGACGCACTCGTGGATGCTGTTGCCGGTCAGGGCCCGGGGCACGACGCTCGGCGTGGTCATGCTCACCCGAACCCGCGAGACCCCCGAGCCCTTCGAGTCCGACGACCTCTCCCTGGCCGAGGACCTGGTGGCCCGGGCGGCGGTGTGCCTGGACAACGCGCGGCGGTTCACCCGGGAGCGGACGGCGGCACTCGCGCTGCAGCGGAGCCTGCTTCCGCAGCGGCTGCCGTACCAGTCGGCGGTGCAGGTGGCCTCGCGCTATCTGCCCGCGTCACCGAGCATCGGGGTGGGGGGCGACTGGTACGACGTGATCCGTCTGTCGGGCGAGCGGGTGGCCCTGGTGGTCGGGGACGTGGTGGGACACGGGATCCACGCGGCGGCGGCGATGGGGCGGCTGCGGACCGCCGTACGCACGCTCGCGGACGTCGATCCGACCCCGGACGAACTGCTGACCCGACTGGACGACCTGGTGATCCAGCTGGCCGCGGAGTCGGGGGCCGGCCGGGACGCCGATACGGCGGCGGACATCGGTGCGACCTGTCTGTACGCGGTGTACGACCCGGTGTCGCGGCGGTGTTCGCTGGCCCGGGCCGGACATCCGGCACCCGTCCTGGTGGCACCCGACGGGGCGGCCGGCTTCCTGGAACTCCCGGCCGGGCCGCCGCTCGGCCTGGGAGGGGTGCCGTTCGAGTCGGTGGAGGTGGCGCTGGCGCCGGGGAGTCTGCTGGCGCTGTACACCGACGGCCTGGTCGAGTCCCGGCAGCGCGACCTGGACGCGGGCCTGGAGGCGCTGCGCACGGCACTGACCGCGCCCGCCGGCTCGCTGGAGGACGTGTGCGAACACGTGGTGAGGACGGCGCTGCCGGACGGACCCGTCGATGACGCCGCGCTGTTGCTGGTGCGGACTCGGGCGCTGGACGGGCGGCGGGTCGCGGCGTGGGATGTGACGGCGGACGCGGCGGCCGTGTCGCGGGTGCGTTCGGAGAGCGTGCGCAGGATGGTGTCCTGGGGCCTGGAGGAGGCCGCGTTCGTGACCGAACTGGTCGTCAGCGAGCTGGTGACGAACGCCATCCGGTACGGCGTGCCCCCGATCCAGCTGCGGCTGATCCATGACCACGTGCTGACCTGTGAGGTCTCGGACGCGAACAGCACCGCGCCGCATCTGCGGCGGGCACGGGTGTTCGACGAGGGGGGCCGGGGCCTGCTGCTCGTCGCCCAGCTGACGCAGCGGTGGGGGACACGGCAGACCGCGACGGGCAAGACGATCTGGTGCGAGCAGGCCCTGCCGGCCGAGGTGGCTTCGACCGGGCCGAAGCCGGTCGAGGCGGCCTGACCGCCACGGCCTGACCACGGCCGGACCGACACGGCCTGACCACGGCCGGACCGACACGGCCGGACTCTCCGGCTGCTCCGACCGTCGGCCGCTCTGGCTCCGGCTGCTCCGGTCGGCCGGGCGCTCTGGTCCGTCGGCCGCTCTGGCTCTCCGGCTGCTCCGACCGTCGGCCGCTCTGGCTCCGGCTGCTCCGGTCGGCCGGGCGCTCTGGTCCGTCGGCCGCTCTGGCTCTCCGGCTGCTCCGACCGTCGGCCGCTCTGGCTCTCCGGCCGCTCCTGTCCGCAGGCCGCTCCTGTCCGCAGGCTGCTCCGGTCCGTCGGGCGGCTGTGGATCGGTCACTTTTCGGCCCGGCGCCCCCCAGGACCGGATGTGCAGGATGGCGCCGGCCTGGCCGTTTTCGGCCGGAGCGTCCGGATGGTCCGGCCGTGGAATCCCCGGAGCGGGGCTCCTGGGGGTGGCGCACCGCAACCACCGTGGCCGAAAGTGTGTCTCTGGGGGCGTGGTCCGAAGCTCCGGGGCGAGTGAGGTTTCCGGCAGCACTGCAGCCTTGGGGGGCTGGAATGAACACATGGGCGGTGCCTGGATACACCGAGTCGTCGGAACTGGGAGCGGGGGCGAGCGGGCGGGTCGTCCTCGCCGTGCACCAGGAGACCGGCGTGCCGGTCGCGATGAAGTACCTCAGCGAGTCACTGCGCACCCGGCCCGGCTTCGTCCGCGATTTCAGGGCGGAGGCGCGGCTGCTCGGCGGCCTGGAGAGCCCGTACGTCGCCGGGCTGTACGAATACGTCGAGAGCCCGGACGGCGCGGCCATCGTGATGGAGCTGGTGGACGGTGTCTCGTTGCGGGCCCTGCTGAACGGTCAGGGCCCGCTCGATCCCGAGGCCGCCCTCCTGGTCCTCAAGGGCTCGTTGCTCGGTCTGGCCGACGCGCACCGCATCGGTGTCGTCCACCGCGACTACAAGCCGGCGAACGTCCTGGTCATGCCGGACGGAGCGTCCAAGCTCGTCGACTTCGGGATCGCGGCGGACGTCGGCACCAGCGCCGGAGCGGCGGGCACCCCCTCCTACATGGCCCCGGAGCAGTGGACCGGCGCGCCCGCCTCGCCCGCCGCCGACGTGTACGCGGCCACGGCCACGTTCTTCGAGTGCCTCACCGGCCACAAGCCGTACCCGGCCGACAATCTCGCCGCCCTCGCGCTGCAGCACGCCGACGCGCCCGTCCCCGTCGAGGAGGTCCCCGAGGGGGTGCGGGACCTGGTGCGGCGCGGACTGGCCAAGGACCCGCGGGAACGGCCCACGCACGCCGAGGCGTTCGTCACGGACCTGGAGACGGCCGCCGGCGCCGCCTACGGGCCCGACTGGGAGGAACGCGGCCGCGGTCGGCTCGCCGCGCTGGTGGCCCTGCTGCCGCTGCTGCTGCCCTCGGCCCGCAGCGCCCCGCACACCACCACGGACACCGCGCGCACGCTGCTGAGCCCGGAACGGGGAGACGGCTGGGCGCGGTCGTGGCGGCCCGGCCGGCCGGGGATGCTGGTGTCCGGTGCGGCCGCGCTTCTGGGCGTCCTCCTGACCTACGGCATCCAGCACACGCCCGGAGCGGCTCCGCAGCAGGCGGCGCAGGCCCTGGCCACCACCAGTGCCCAGCCCGGCGGGGCGTCGGCGGGGCCCACGGCTCCGACCCCGACGACCACCGAATCGTCGACGTCGTCCCCGTCGTCCTCGCCGTCCCCGACCTCCACCGGGTCGGCCGGCCCGTCGGCCTCGGACCCGGCGACCGCCGACACCGGCACGCCCTCGGCATCCGGCACCACGGACCCGGACCCGGCCCCGGAGACGACGACGCCCGGCGAGGCGACACCCGAGACGACGCCGACGACCACTCCCCCCGCCTCGCCGGCCGCCCCCGCAATCAAGGACGTCGTGGTGTCGGGCTTCCGGCAGACGGGTCCGACGACCGCCACGGCGACGATCGGCATCACCACGGACGGCACCGGGCCGCTCTCCCTCACCGTCTCGTGGTTCGCGGGCGACACCGGCGGACAGCTCGGCACCCAGGACGGTGCGGTCCAGACGCTGGAGCGCAGCGGCGCCACCCAGTACACGCTCACCGTCGACCACACCTTCCGGAACCTCGGCTGTTACTGGGCGGTCCGGGCCACGACCACTCCGGCCTCCGCCGACGGCGGCGCCTCGCAGCAGCTTCTGACCAGGCGGTGTGACCTCAGATGACCACTCACGACGACCGCACTCCCGCGTCCGCTTCCACATCCGCGTCCACATCCGCGTCCGCACCTGCCGAGGGCGGGGAGCCGAGCCGGGTGTTGGGTTCCGCCGAGGGCGGGGAGCCGACCCAGGTCCTCGATGTCCCTCGGGCGCTCGATGCTGCCGAGGGCGGGGAGCCGAGCCGGGTGTTGGGTTCCGCCGAGGGCGGGGAGCCGACCCAGGTCCTCGATGTCACTCGGGCGCTCGATGCTGCCGAGGGCGGGGAGCCGAGCCGGGTGTTGGGTTCCGCCGAGGACGGGGACCCCGCCCAGGTCCTCGACCCCACCCAGGTCCTCGACCCCACCCAGGTCCTCGACCCCACCCAGGTCCTCGACCCCACCCAGGACCTCGACCCCACCCAGGACCTCGACCGCGCCGACGAACGCGCCCCGAGCGTCGAACGCGCCCCGAGCGGCGAACCCGGCTCCGTCGACGCCGAGTACAGCGCCACCGTGCTGGACAGCCACTGGATCCAGAGACCCGAGCCGGACGCCACCCTCGTCGGTCCGTTCTCCACGGAGGGCCTGCCGTTCTCCCCGGAGAACCTGCCGACGCCGCCGGACCGCACCGAAGGCACGATGCTGCGTTTCGGCCCGGGGGTGACGGCCGCCCTCGCGCACCGCACCCACCGGACGCTGCCCGCGCTGCCGCCGCCGCCCCCCGTGCCCCGACGCCGACGACTGCGCCGGCACGCCCTGCCCGCGCTGGTGCTGATCTCCGTCATGGCCCTCCTCGCCTGGCAGCGCCTCGGGCCGTCCGTCGCGGTGCGGACGGCGGCGGTCACGGCCCGGCCGACGGTCCTGGGCTGCGGTGACACAGCGGACATCGTCGGTCTCGTCACCACGAACGGCAGGCCGGGCACGTTCTCCTACCGCTGGATCCGAAGCGACGGCACCGCCTCGGGCGTGCTGCGCGAAGTGGTGGTCCGGGGCCAGAGACAGGCGCGTCTGCACCTGCTGTGGACCTTCCAGGGCCAGGGCCGGTACGCGGCGCAGGTCGAGTTGCGCATCCTTTCCCCCACCGACCGCACCTTCACCACCCACCTCACCTACCGATGCCCCTGACCGGACCGGACTCGCCGTGGAAGGCCCCAAAAGGGTTGTAGGAGGGGCGTTGGACGGGGTCCGGAGACGTATCGCAGTGACACGCAGACACGCATGGGCGGCGTCGACGTGCCCGCGTGAGAACGGCGTGCCAGGCTCGAATCCGTGCCGCCGGACCAGGCGGCGGCGTCTTCCGGATTTCCGGGTTCGCCGAAAGCAGCCGGTGAGACCCCGACGGGGTCCGCATTCGCGAGGAGGCAATGCGCATGCCGGTTGCCACGACCGGGTCCGAGGCCCCGTCGCCGCTCCCGGACCCGATGACGCTGCTTCGGAGCCGCGCGTACCTGGTGCTTCTGCTGATGGCCGCGCTGATCGGCGGGCCGGTGTCCGCGGCGGCGTTCGGCTTCCTCGCGCTGGTCGGGGAGGTCCAGCCGCTGCTCTACACGGATCTGCCCAAGTCGCTGGGGTTCGACGGAACGCCCTCCTGGTGGCCGCTGCCGCTGCTCGCCGTAGGGGGGCTGCTCGTGGCACTGACGATCCAGTACCTGCCGGGACACGGCGGCCATGAACCGACGGACGGGTTCAAGCCCGGCGGCACGCCCACCCCCATCGAGCTGCCCGGCATCTTCGCCGCCGCCCTGGCGACGCTCTGTTTCGCCGCCGTCCTCGGACCCGAGGCACCTCTGCTGGCGCTCGGCGGCGGGCTCGCCGCCGGCGCCGTGCGGATGGTCAAGCGCGACCCCCCGAAGCAGATGATCGAGGTGCTGGGCGCGGCGGGCAGCTTCGCGGCCGTCAGCTCGTTGCTGGGATCCCCCCTGCTGGGAGCGTTCCTCCTGATGGAGGCCTCGGGGTTGGGCGGGCCGATGATGGCGCTGGTGTTGGTGCCCGGCCTGCTGGCCGCGGGCATCGGCGCGCTCATCTTCGTCGGGCTGGGATCCTGGACCGGGCTGGGCACCTACTCGCTGACCCTGCACGACGTACCCGAGGCCACGTCCCCGACCGTGGCGGAATTCGGGTGGGCTCTGGTCATCGGAGTGTCGGCCGCACTCGCCGGTGCGGGAATCCGGTGGCTCGCCGTCCGGCTCAGGACGCACGTCGAGAGGCGACGGGTGCCGGCCACGGTGGTCATCGGCCTGGTCGTGGCGGGGCTGGCGATCGGTTACGCGGAGGGCACCGGCAAAGCGGCGAGCGACGTGTTGTACTCGGGGCAGTCGGCGCTGGATCCGCTCCTCACGCACCACGCCGCGTACTCGGTGGGAGCGTTGTCGCTGCTGGTGGTGTGCAAGGGCCTGGCCTACTGCACCTCGCTCAGCGCTTTCAGGGGAGGCCCGATCTTTCCCGCGATGTTCGTGGGAGCGGCGGGCGGCATCCTGTTCTCCCACCTGCCGGGGCTCAGCCTGGTAGCGGGGTTCGCGATGGGTATCGGAGCGATGGGCACGGCGATGCTGAGACTTCCGCTGGTCTCCGTCCTGCTGGCCACCCTCCTGCTCGGGGCACAGGGGCTGACCGTCATGCCGCTGGTGATCGTCGCGGTCGTGGTCTCGTACGTCACGACGGCGAGACTCACCGTTCCTCCGGCCCCCGGAGCCGGGGCGACGACCGAGGCCGGGCCACGGCAGCCGTGAGCCCGACGGGAGCCTCCCTCCGCCGCCATGACTCGGCTCCGCGCCCGTCCGGCAGGGTGGTGGACGGCCCCGCATCGGGCGCGGGGCCATCCACCGGCTCGCCGTGGGGTGTGGCTCAGTGGTCGTCGCGGATGGTGGTCGCGATGCCGTTGCTGATCACGACCTCGGCGCTGAAGCCCTTCTTGGCGGCCGTCTCCAGTTGGGCCTCGGTGCACTCGATGCCACCCTCGCCGCCCTGACCCGTGTTCACGGCGTCGCAGATGTCGTCGTAACCCCAGATCTCGGTGTCCTCGGCGACGAGGAACTGCTGCTCGACGCCCTTCATGTCGGAGACGGTGTACTTGCCCGGTGCCAGGTAGGAGACGTTGCCGAACCAGGTGCCGTTGACGCCCTTGCCCTTGTTGATGTCCTCGACGACGGTCTCGCGGGAGCCGGAGTCGTCGCCGGAGCCACTGTCGGAGTCGCTGCCGGAGCCCGAGCCCGAGCCGGTGCCGGTGTCCTGCTGCGCGCTACGGCGTTCGGTCACGAGGGTCGCGATGCCCTTCTTCATCTCCACGTCGGCGTTCACGGCGTTCTTCTTGACGGCCGACTCCAGCTGGTCCAGCGTGCAGGGCGCGTCCACCTTGGCCCCCGCCTCGCCGCATATCGTGCCGGCGCCGTAGACCTCGGTGTCCTCGGCGACCCAGAACTGCTGGTCCTGCTTGCCCGGCACGGACACGATGTACTTGCCCGGGGCGAGATAGGTGACCTCGCCGTTCTTGAACGTGCCGCTGACGCCCTTGGAGTTCTTGGAGTCCGCTGCCTTCTCCGCGACGGCCGCCTTGTCCGCTCCGCTCGTGCCGGACGAGTCGGTGTCGGTGCCGTTCTGGCACGCCGTCATCAGCAGCCCGGCGGTGATCGCGGCGGTGGCGACGACGGCCCTGCGCAGGTGGCGGTTCATCAGAGGAGGTTCCTTCCGAGGTGGGGGTGGTGCGGGTAGGAGGGAGTCGGCGGCGTTTCCACCGGCTCCCCGGTCCTGCACTGCGTAAGACACTGATGAGGAGGGGCCCCAGAGCCCCGAGGTCACGCCCGTCCGTCCTTCAGGACACCGCCGTAGCGACACCGTTACACGGCAACACATCGGCTGTGGACGGCGGTTCGTCGACGCGCCGCCTTGCGCCACGGCCGGCACCGGGGAGTGGACCGGGGGCCGGCGAGCCGCTCTCCCGCCTCCTCGTCCGCTTTCCCGTGCGCGGCGTTCGCCGAAGCGCCGCCGTGCGTGGGGCCGCCGGGCGGGCCGGCCAGGGAGAGGGTGCCGTCGTGCGCCGCGATCCGGCGGCGGATGCCGGTGAGTCCGGAGCCGCCGTCCGCGTCCGCGTCCGCGCCGCCCCGGCCGTCGTCCTCGACGCACAGGCGAAGGCGCCCGCCACTGCTCCACGGCGGTCTGCGCCAGCGGCTGCGCGGTGACGGCGACGGTGGCGGTCGCGGTCGCGGCGCCGTTGACCCCGCTCAGCTCGCGATCGGGGTCCAGCCGTCGTGCGCGTACCAGTAGTGGGGCAGGCCCTTGGTGCCGCTGGTGCGGAACGGCAGGCCGTGGTCGTCGATGCGCTCGGTGCCGGTACGCCCCTGCGAGGACCAGTCGAGCTCCAGATACCAGCGGCAGTCGCAGTCGACGGTCCGGGCGTCGACCATCAGCACCTCGGGATCCTTCGCGGACACCTGGTAGGGCATGCGCTTCGCCGGGGTGCCCGTTCCGTCCTCGGGGCCCTGGACCGAGCGGGCGATCGGCCGGTCCATGTCCAGATCCACGGCGAACGAGCGGGGGTCCAGGTCGCCGCCGCAGCCCTGGCCCGTGAAATAGACGGTGCCCTTCACCGGGGCGGCCCGTCCCACGACGCGGACCCGCAGCGCCTTCAGGACGACGGCCGCGTCCGTCCGCCCCTGCACGGAGATGTCCACGAGTGTCTGGCCGCCGTGTACCGCGCCCTGTGTACGCGCCCACGGGGTGGCGTCCTGCGGGGCCGGGGGAGGCGGTACCCGCTGGGGCGCCTTGTCGATGACGTAGTCGTGATCGCAACCGGACGCCCAGAGCTGGGAGTTCACGGTCCAGGTGAGGGGCGGGACGGCGGGGACGGCCTTGGCGGAGGGGCTCTTGGACGGGCTCGACGAGTGGTCGTCCGCGGCGGGAGCCTTCGCCGAGGGCGAGCCGGTCGGCCTGCTGTGCGTGGCGGAGGCGGAGGTGGGTGCGGACGGTGACGGGGAGCCGTGCCGTGCGCCCGCGGTCGTCGTGCCGGACACCTGGTCGGTGCCGTTGGCCGAGGAGCGCCCGGACGGCAGGGCCGACAGGCTGCCCAGGGTGGCGACCAGCGCGGTCACCAGAGCCGCCGTGACCGCGACGCGGTGTCTGTACCAGGGCTTTCGCGAGGCGGGGCGCGACGCCTCGTCGTGCTCGCGCGACAAGCCGGGGAGGGTCTTCAACTGTCGGGGTTTTTGCTTAGGGATCCTTGTGGATGCTGCATAGCAGAGCGTGTATGGATCTGTGGGTGATTCCCCCCTGCTTCCAGCGATGGTGTGATGTCGTGCCGGTTTGGGGTGGTGGGTGTGTGTGGGGCCGTAGGTTCCTCGGCATGGAACTTCTTCGGTTGGCGGTGGCTGCGCGGCGGGTGGGTGTGCATCCGGGCACGCTGCGGCTATGGGCCAACGAGGGCAGGGTTGCGGTGGTGTGGGTGGGGCGTGAACGGCGCTTCTCCAGTGAGGCGTTGGACGCTCTGACCGGCTGCCCGGATACGGCCGGGCGGCGTGAGGCTCTGTATGTGCGGGTTTCGGGCAGCAGCGGGCAGGGGTCTTCGCTGGCCGCGCAGGAGGCCGAACTGCGGGCAACCGCTTCGGGGGTGGTGGTCGCGGTCTTCAAAGACCGTGCTTCGGGGCTGCGGGAGTCACGGCCGGGGCTTGACCGGCTGGTGAAACGGGCCGCGAAGGGGGAGTTCACCCATGTGCGGGTCACGCACGGGGACCGGTTGGCCCGGTTCGGTGCGGGCTGGTTGATCCAGGTTCTGGCTCATCACCGCGTTACGGTCGAGGTGTTGCATTCCAAGGGAGCGGCCGGGGGGATGGAGGAACTGCTGGACGATTTCATGTCGCTGGTGGCCACCTTCGCCGGCCGCATGTACGGGATGCGCTCGCGTGAGGCGCGTCGACGGCTTCTGGACGAAGCCGGGCGCCGCATGAAGCAGCCTGTCCTCGGAGCCGGAGCCGGAGCCGGAGCCGGAGCCGGAGCGGGAGCCGGAGCGGGAGCGGGAGCGGGAGCGGGAGCCGGTGTTGCGGGTGAGGTGCGTGGCTAGGTTGATGGCGACGGCGACATGTACCGCCTTCTCGGGGGTGCTGGAGGCCACGGGTGAGCGGGTCGGGCAGCGGGTGCTGCTGGAACGGGTGGGTTTTCTGGCCGAGTTGAGCCGGGAGCTGACGGGTGCTCTGGTGGCCGCGCGGTGGGACGAGGATTCCTTTGACGTGCTGGCTGCGGGGGTGGACGGGCAGGGTCAGGCGTTGCCGTCCAAGGGCTGGATGGCGCTGCGTCGCTTGAACTGGCCGCAGGATGTTGTGCTCCCGGCGGGGGTGTATGTCCCGGACCGGGTGCGGCGGGGCGCTCAGGAGTACGCCGCGCGCACCCTGCGTCTGGCCCTGCACCGGCGCAGCATCGTGGCCGCCGTCCTGGCCGCCTGGCCCGCCGATCCCCGGCGGCGCACCGTGGCGGAGTGGACGGCCCTGAGGGCGGTACTGCCCGCCGGGGTGACGGGTGCCGAAATCCGCAACCGCACCCGCCAGATCCGCGCCCACGTGGCCGAGCACGGGCAGCTGCCCGCCGGGCTGTGCGCCCTGGAGGGCCCGCCACAGGTGGCCGGCCAGGTACTCCTGGCCGCGATGGACCGCCAGCAGGTCACCCTGACCCGGGTGGATGCGGCCACCGCCCGGCTGCGGGTCAAACTCCCCCTGCGGGCCGCCCCCGCCACGGGGCGTGACTGGGCCTGGCACATGCTCGACATCCGGCTGCCCGGTACCGTCGCGCCTGATGCGGTGCTGCACACCCCGACCCTGCGCCCCACCCCGGCCGGGAGGATCGCCGTCGACCTGCCGCACTCACGGCCCACCCCGGCCACCAAGCCGACCGGGCATCGGGGGGCGGTCGGTTTCGACTGGGGTGTCAACACCCTCCTCACCGGCACACTCGGCCGCCTGGCCGGGAAAGGGCAGACCTCCCGGGTCGTCACCGACGGCCGTCCCCTGGTCTTTGACGCCACGGTGATCAGCACCGCTCTGCACCGGCTGCGCGGTGTGCGCGAGCGTCTCGCGGCCAAGCGCGACCACTACCGGGCGCTGGCCGACGGGCTCGGCTCCCCGCACCTGGCCTGGGGCGGACACCTGGAGCGGGCCCGGGCACTTCAGGCGGAACATGTCCGGGTGTGTGCCCGGATCCGGCAGCTGAACGCCGCGCTGGCCCGGGCGGCGGCCCGCTGGGCCGTCGACCAGGCCGCCGCGCTCGGCGCGAGCGTCATCTACCTGGAGGATCTCGCCACCCTGGAAGCCCGCGGCCACCGCAAGGGCAACGCCCGCCTGTCCGGGCAGGTCCGCGGCGCTGTCGCCCAGGCAATCCGGCACCTGGGCGCGAAGGCCGGGATCACCGTGGTCACCGTTCCCGCCCGGGGCACCTCCAAACTCTGCCCCGGCTGCCTGACCACACTCACCCACCACCCGGCCCCCGACCGACTCGGTGAGCGGGGCTGGAAGTGGGCGCACTGCACCGGGTGCGGGCTGTCCATGGACCGCGACCACGCCGCCGCCCGACGCATCGTCTCCCGCGGCCTGCTCGCCCAAACCCACACCACCACCGACCGCACCACAGGCACCCGGACCATCCGCACCACCATCGAGGGCACCGTGACCATGGTCCGGCGTCCGAAGAAGACCACCCGCCGCCTGCACCGACAGCGCCACGCGCAAACGGCCCCGCCCCGCCCCCGCGGGCCGAAAACCACCCCGGGCAAGGGACGCCCCACCCCTGCCAGGCCGAGCCCTCGCCACGCTGCCACAGGCCCCGGCCCCGCCCACACGACTTCCCGCCGTACGCCCGATGTGCGTACGGTCCCCGCCACCACCCCCACCCCGGGGGCAGTCCAGCGTCCGGCGGGGCATGACACCACGACACCAGCCGCCACACCCGGGCCGGTGCCAGGTCATGGAGTACCCGCACCCCACCGAACCGAGGAAGACCTTCCACGATCCGGCCGGGTGCGGCTCTCACGCAGAACCTGTCGACGACGCACCCGCGCCGCCCAGCGGACCGGCTTCCACCACCTGCACGCCACCGAAGTCCACCCCCTCACCCCGAGGTTCGGACCACCGGACGGCAACCGCACACGGCCACGCCGCGCCCGAAAAGCCTGGAAACCACAGGCACACACAGAGTTCTAGAGACGCTGACCACCGAACTCCGTGAGTTCTACGTCCGGGCCGACTCCCTCCGTGAGGTGGAGAAGTGGGAGGACCGCAACCACTCGGACGGCATCCTGCGCGCCCAGAACGTCCCGCTGAAGTGGACGGTCAAGAACAGCGCCACCGCCGGCCAGGTCGGCATCACCCTCACCTGGGGTCAGGGGGTCACCACCAAGCTCGTCGTCGGCCTGGACCGCAACC
Organism: Streptomyces sp. NBC_00104; assembly: GCF_045160825.1. Taxonomy (NCBI): domain Bacteria; kingdom Bacillati; phylum Actinomycetota; class Actinomycetes; order Kitasatosporales; family Streptomycetaceae; genus Streptomyces; species Streptomyces sp. NBC_00104. The sequence goes on from NZ_CP108215.1 coordinate 6,037,530, forward strand.
ACAAGATCACCCACATCGGCACCCCACGCGCCGGCGGCAAGTGACCACATCCATCCTCCGGGGCCGGGAAGGCCGGGCACGCACACCGCATGCCCGGCCTCCCCGGCCGTAGCTGTCGTCAGACCCACCCAGTCCACCCAGTCCACCCAGCCCAACCGGTGCAAGCCTTCGTGCCGCCGCCGACCGCCGACCGCCGCCGGCTCCCGTACGCCGCACCCCGCGCGGCCCACGTACGCCGTACGTGGGCCGCGCGGGTCACGTCCGTCGGCAAGTGATCCGTCGTACGGCCAATCCGATGCCCGAGCAGATCCGGATTACGCGCGACAGCACAGATCGCGGCCGACGGGAGGAAGGGCGATGGAGCGGACGTCGAGGGAGGCGTCGCGGAGCCCGGAACGCGCGGGGCGGCGTACCGCCGTGGTGGGCGCGGGGGTGGCGGGACTGACCGCCGCGTACGTCCTGGGACTGAATCGTCACGTCACGCTGTACGAGGCCGACGACCGGCTCGGCGGACACGCGCACACGCATGAGCTGACCTCGCCGCAGGACGGGCGGGTGCACCGCGTCGACTCCGGTTTCATCGTGCACAACCGGCGCACCTACCCGTATCTGCTGCGGCTGTTCGACGAGCTCGGCGTCGCCACGCAGGAGTCGGAGATGAGTATGTCCGTGCGGTGCGAGGGGTGCGGACTAGAGTACGCCGGCGCCCGCGGCCCGGCCGGACTGCTCGCGCGGCCACGCACCCTCCTGCGCGGCTCCTACCTGCGGCTGCTGGCCGAGGTTCCCGCGTTCCACCGGGCGGCACGCCGGCTGCTGGCCGAAAGCCCGGAGGATCCGCTCACTCTCGGCGCGTTCTTGGACCGGGAAGGCTTCTCCGGCTACTTCCGCGCCCACTTCATGACACCGGTGGTGTCCGCCGTGTGGTCCTGCGACGCCGCCACCGCGCAGCTCTACCCGGCCGCCTACCTGTTCCGCTTCCTGGCCCACCACGGGATGCTCTCGGTGGGCGGTTCGCCGGTGTGGCGCACGGTGACCGGCGGTTCGCGCGAGTATGTCGACCGGATCGCCAAGCACATCGGCGACGTCCGCACCGCCACCCCCGTCCGGTCCGTGCGACGCCACGCCGACGGGGTGGACGTCACCGCCGCGGACGGCACGACCGAGCCGTACGACGCCGTGGTGATCGCCGTCCACCCGGACCAGGCGCTGCGGCTGCTGGCCGACGCGACCGAGCGGGAGCGGGCGGTGCTGGGCGCGTTCCGGTACTCCCGCAACACCACGCTCCTGCACACCGACACCGGGCTGCTGCCACGCGCGCGCGGCGCCCGGGCCTCGTGGAACTATCTGATGCCGTCGTGCACGGCGGGCGCCGACCGGGTACGGGTCAGCTATGACATGAACCGGCTGCAACGCCTCGACGCCGCCGAGACGTTCGTGGTCACGCTGGGCGGCGAGGACCGAGTCGATCCCGGGCGGGTGCTGGCCCGCATGGTCTACGAACACCCCGTCTACACAGCGGAGTCGGTGGCCGCCCAGCGGCGCCTGCACGAACTGAACGGCCCCGTCACCGCGTTCGCGGGCGCCTACCACGGCTGGGGGTTCCACGAGGACGGCTGCCGCTCCGGCGTCGAGGCCGCCGCCGCGTTCGGGGTCCGCTGGTGAGCACCGTACCGGCCCTGTATCCCTGCACGATCGCGCACGTGCGGACCACGCCCTGGCGGTACGCGCTGCGCCACCGCACGTACATGTGGCTCGTCGACCCCGACCGCCCGCCCCGGCTCCCGCCCCTGCTGCGGCCGTTCGCCCGGTTCGACCCGCGCGACCACTTCACCGGCGACCGGCCCACGCTCCGGGCGGGCCTGGACGCCTTCCTGGCCGCGCACGGCGTGGACCTGGACGGCGGGAGCGTGCTGATGCTCACCCACGCACGCGTGCTGGGCTACGTGTTCAACCCGCTCACCCTGTACTGGTGCCACGGCCCGGAAGGGGAAACGCGCTGCGTGGTCGCGGAGGTGCACAACACCTACGGCGGCCGGCACGCCTACCTGCTGCGACCGGACACGACCGGGGCCGCGCGTACCAAGGACGCACGGACCGAGCAGGGCTTCCACGCCGAGAAGCAGTTCCACGCCGAGAAGCAGTTCCATGCCGAGAAGCAGTTCCATGCCGAGAAGCAGTTCCATGCCGAGCAGGAGTTCCACGCCGAGACGCAGTTCCATGCCGAGAAGGAGTTCTACGTCTCGCCGTTCTTCCCCGTCGACGGCCGCTACCGCATGCGCCTGCCGCCTCCCGGAGCACGGCTCGACCTGACCGTGCACCTGGACCGCGAGGGCGGCCGGGCCTTCACCGCGACCGTACGCGGCACCCGGCGCGCGGTGAGCACGGCGTCCCTGCTGCGGCTGGTGCTGCGGTACCCCTGGTCCACCCTCGCCGTGGCGGCCGCGATCCGCGCCCACGGCATCCGCCTGTACCTGCGGGGGCTGCCCGTCCAGCCCCGCCCCGGACACCGCACCACGGAGAAAGCCATATGACGACAGCGAGGACGACAGAACCCCGCACCGCCCCCGGAGGGGAGAGCATCCCCGGCGGGCAGACCACCGCTCCCGTCGAGACGGTGGGCGCGGATGCCGCTCCGGTCGCCACGCCGGACAGGCACACCGCTCCCGTCGACACCACCACCCGTCGGCCGGATGTCGACACCACCACCCGCGGGCCGGATGTCGCCGCCGTACCGCGGGCCTCGTGGCCCCGGACCGCAGTGACGCGGGCCGTCGTGCGGCACGCCCTGCGGGAGCTGCCCCTGCGGGCCCGGTTCGGCGGCGCGGAGCCGGTCGGCCGGGGAGGGCCGCTGCTGGAGGTGCGCGATCCGGGAGGTTTCCACGCCCGCGTGGGCACCCACGGGCTGGTCGGGTTCGGCGAGTCCTACATGGCGGGCGAGTGGGACGCCCCCGACCTGGTCGCCGTACTCACCGTGCTCGCCGGGCACGCCGCCGACCTGGTCCCGGCCCCCCTGCAACGGCTGCGCGCCCTGTGGGCGCCGCGGCACCCGCACGAGGAGCGCAACACGCCCGACGGTTCCCGGGCCAACATCAGCCGCCACTACGACCTGTCCAACGACCTGTTCGCTCTGTTCCTCGACGACACCCTCACCTACTCCTCGGCCCTCTTCCGCGGCTTCCCGGCCAACTGGGACCTGCTCGCCGCGGCCCAGCACCGCAAGATCGACCGGCTGCTCGACCTCGCCGACGTGGGCGAGGGCACCCGGCTGCTGGAGATCGGCACCGGCTGGGGCGAACTGGCCCTGCGGGCCGCCGCCCGCGGCGCCCGCGTCACCTCGCTCACCCTGTCCCGGGAACAGCGGGCCCTGGCACGGGAACGGGTGCGCGCGGCGGGGCTCGACGAACGGGTCTCGATCGAGCTGTGCGACTACCGCGAGGCCCGTGGGACATACGACGCCGTGGTCAGCGTGGAGATGATCGAGGCGGTCGGCGCGGAGTTCTGGCCGGTGTACTTCCGTGCCCTGGACGCACGGCTGGCGCCGGGGGGCCGCGCGGCGTTGCAGGCCATCACCATGCCGCACGAGCGGATGGTCGCCACCCGCTCCACCTTCACGTGGATCCACAAGTACGTCTTCCCCGGCGGGCTGATCCCGTCCACCCGGGCGATCGAGGAGACCGTCCGCGACCACACCCGGCTGCGCCCGGCCCGCCGCGACGGCTTCGGCGCCCACTACGCCGAGACGCTGCGCCTGTGGCGGGAGCGGTTCACCGAGCGCGCCGAGGAGGTGGAGGCGCTCGGCTTCGACGAGACCTTCCGCCGCCTGTGGACCTTCTACCTGGCCTACTCCGAGGCGGGGTTCCGCTCCGGCTACCTCGATGTCCAGCAGTACCTGTTCACCAAAGGGAACCCCGCCCGATGACCGGCACCCGCGCCTCTGCCCGGCCCGGTGCCGCCCACCGGCTCACCGCCCGCGCCACCGTCGGGATGGGCGAGCACGTGGGCGACGCCGCGTACCCGGCGTTCGCCGCCGCCCCGCACCGGCCGGTCCGGCGGGGAGGGCGGGTGCTCGTGCACCAGATGCCGCGCGGCCGTAACGCCCACGGCGGCGGCCCGTTCATCGAGGCGGGCACGGCTCCCGACCTGCGTATGCGGCCGCTCGGCGAGACGGTGGGTCTGCTGGAGGAGGCGGGTCCGGAGGCTCGGCACGTCGAGTCCCCGCGTGAGTACTACGTCCGTACGGTCACCGCCCGGCACCGCGCCCCGGAGGAGCGCCGGGAGCGGTTCGTGGGGCCGGTGGGCGAGGAGACCGCGCGTGGGTGGCGGCTGTACCTGGTCGGCGGGGCGCCGGCCTTCGAGGAGGGACGGATGGGTGTCGACCAGATCCTGAGCGCGCGGCCCGGCCCCGGCGGCGACCGGGGCACACCGGCGGCCATGCCCGCCTGGAACGAGGGGGTGGACCGGCTGTGAGCGGCTTTCCGTGGAGCGCGTTCGCGCTCAACCTGGCCTGGGCCGCCGGCGCGGCCCTCGCCGTCATGCTCGTCACCTTCGCCCTCGCGGTGCGTGCGGGCGTGCACCGGATCGTCGACATCGCCTGGGGGATCGGCTTCACCGCCGTCGCCGCCGTGACCTTCGCCGCATCCGCCGGGTACGGGGATCCGACGCGGCGGGTGCTGGTGACCGTCCTGACCGCGGTGTGGGGGCTGCGGCTCGCCGCGCACATCGCCCGCCGCGCCCGGGGGCACGGCGAGGACCCCCGCTACGAGGCGATGCTCGCCAAGGCGCCCGGTGACCGGAACCTGTACGCCCTGCGCATGGTCTACCTGCTGCAGGGCGCCCTGGTCTGGCTGGTGTCCCTGCCCGTCCAGGCGGCGCAGTACGTGCCCGGCCCGCCGTCCTTCCTCGCCTGGGTCGGGGGAGCGGTGTGGGCGGTGGGGCTCTGCTTCGAGGCGGTCGGGGACGCCCAGCTCGCCCGGTTCAAGGCCGATCCCGCCAACCGGGGCCGGATCATGGACCGGGGGCTGTGGTCCTGGACCCGGCACCCCAACTACTTCGGGGACTTCTGTGTGTGGTGGGGTCTGTTCCTGCTCGCCTGCGACGCGCCGGAGGCGGCGGTCGTGTCGGTCGTCTCCCCGCTGGTGATGAGCCTGCTGCTGGTGCGGGGGAGCGGGAAGCGGCTGCTGGAACGGCACATGTCGGACCGTCCCGGCTACGCCGAGTACGTGGCGCGCACCAGTGGCTTCTTCCCGCGCCCTCCGCGTCGGTGAGGGGCGGAGACGACCGTGCCGACACGACCGTGCCGACATGGCCGTGACAAGGCCTGTGAGGCCTGTGAGGTCTGTGAGGTCTGTGAGGAAGTCAGGAGCGCCCGCTGTGCCCCACCAGGACGACGCCGGGTATCCGCCCCGGCCCGGAGAAGCGCTCGTGCCGCGACGACTTCCGACACGCCCACGTGCCGCCGTGCTGGTCCTGCACGGAGGGCGGGAGACCGACCGCCGTCTCTCCCGGCCGTGGCAACTCGCCGCCCTGCGCATGCACCCGTTCCTGTGGTCGCTGTCGGCGGAACTGCCCGGCCAGGACGTCCTGCTGGCCTGCGTGCGCTACCGCCTCCGGGGCTGGAACGGCACCCGCGCCGACCCGGTGGCCGACACCCGTCGCGCGCTGGACCGCCTCACCGAGCTGGCCGGCCCGGTGCCCACCGTGCTGGTCGGTCACTCCATGGGCGCCCGGGCCGCACTGCGCGCCGCCGGCCACCCGCGGGTGAGCGCCGTACTCGCCCTGGCGCCCTGGTGTCCGCCGGGCGAGCCGGTGCGGCAACTGGCGGGCCGTCACCTCGTCGTCCTGCACGGCGAACGGGACCGCGTCACCTCGCCCGCCGACTCCGCCGCCTACGTGCGCCTGGCGCGGGGCGCGGGGGCACGGACGGGTATGGCCCTCGTCGGCGGCGGCGACCACGCGATGCTGCGCCGCCACGGCTTCTGGCACCGCACGGCCGCGGCCACCGTCGCCCACCTCCTCGACCCCGACGCCCCCGACCCGCTGCCCGCACGGTGCTACGGGCCGGGGGCCGACTCCCCCGTGCTCTGACCGGCGGCCCGGTGAATTCCGGGGGCGCACCGCCCCCGTCCGGCAGGGCGAGGTGATGTGCGTGAAGTGCACCCGCACGGCTCAGGACGGGAAGTCCATCAGGGCGACCGGGGCGGAGGTGGGCCGCTTCGAGCCGCCGCTGGGTTCGATGGTGATGCCCATGCCCGAGGCCGTGTCCACGGCACCTCGCATCAGGACGGCCTGATCGGCGCGGGCGGGGTCCATCAGGCCGGCCGACCGCATGGCGCCGGCGTCGTCGAACCACAGCTGGTAGACCTTTCCGCCCGGGGGGCTCGTCATCCCGGAGACGAGGAAGACGGCCTTGTCCCGGCTCCGGGAGACCACGACCGTGCCGGTGGCGCCCCCGGCCAGTGCGGCGGCCCGGGTCCTGGCGTCCGGTGCGGCCAGTATGGCGGCGATCTCTTCCGTTCCCCGCTCGGCCTGGCGCGCCCGGCTCAGCGCGTCCTCGGCCCGCTCGTGCTGCCACACCGTCGTCCCGCCGAGCGCGGCGGCGGCCGCGAGGCAGGCGGCCAGCGTCCACCGCGACAGGCGTCGCGCCCGCAGCCCTGTACGGCCCCGGCGGGACTCGGCCGGTCCGCCGGGTTGCTCCTGCCGGACGGTGGTGATCCGCCGCAGTACCCGCTCGCGCAGTGCCGCGGGCGGCGTCACCGAGACGGCGAGTCCCAGCCGGACCGCGGTGGCGACCAGCTCGTCCGTCTCCTGCGCGCACGCCTCGCAGCCCGCGAGGTGCCGCTCGAACGCGTCGCGTTCCCCGTCGGGCAGGGCGTGCAGGGCGTAGGCGCCCGTCATCCGGTGCAGGTCGGTGGCCGTCATGCCGTCACTCCCAGGCAGTCGCGCAGCCGGATCAGTCCGTCCCGCAGCCGGGTCTTGACCGTGCCCAGCGGAAGCGCCAGCGCCTCCGCCACCTGCCGGTAGGACAGTCCGCGGTAGTAGGCCAGCGTGACGGCCTGGTGCTGGATCTCGGTCAGCGTGCGCAGACAGCGCCGTACCTGTTCCCGCTCCAGCCGCGCCTCGACCCGCTCGGCCACGTCGTCGTACTCGGGCGTCCGCTCCAGCAGGGCGGCCTTGTGGTCCCGGACGGCCGCGGCCTCCACCGAGCGCACCCGGTCCACCGCCCGGCGGTGCGCCAGTGTGAGGATCCAGTTGATGGCGGTCCCCCGGTCGCGGCGGTAGCGGGGCGCGGTGCGCCACACCTCCACCAGGACCTCCTGGGTCACTTCCTCCGACTGGGCATGGTCACGCAGTACGGCGCGCACGACCCCCAGGACCGGACTCGCGACGGCGTCGTAGACCGAGGCGAACGCCTGGTCGTCGCCCAGGGCCACACAGCCCACGAGCTCCTCCAGGTCCGGCTCGGTCGACGGGTTTCTGCCGATGTGTACTACTTCTTTCACCGGGGGCCTCCGCGGTTGGGACATCTCCGGACGTAATCCGATTCCGGTGAGGTGGCGGATTGGTTCTGATGACGATGAAAGCGCAGGTGAAGGGGGATGGCGCGGACACCGCCCCCGTCCGTCCGTGCCCCGAGGGGTTCGAGCCGACGAGGGAAGCAGGCGGCCTCCCCCAGCGCGCGCACCTCGTCGATGTCCGTCAGGTGCGGGTTCACGTCACCGCTGGGCGGGTGTGTGTGCCTCCCTTCCCGAGGGGCCGGATGGCCAGGCCGTGCAGCTGTGACCACGCCTTCTCCTTCCGTCGTGCCGTCTGACGACTCTGGAGTGGATTCCTGTCGGCGACCGGTTGCGGATGCGGTCCGCCACGACGGAAACGGGCGGGAAGCTCCGGGCCAAGGCAGGGACGGCCTCTCCCGGTGCGGCGGCCCCGCCGCGGCCACCGGCACGCGACGGACGGGTGCGGGCCATGAGCGCGGGCCATGGGCGCGGACGATGAAGGCGGACGACGAAGACCGACGACGAAGACCGACGATGAAGACGGACGACGAAGACGGACGATGAAGGAGGCGGAGCAACAGGTCCGCCCAGCCCAGGGGCGCCGGCGAACCGGCTTACCCGGGAGTGGCCGATCCGGGCCGGTGCGCGATCGTCGCCCGGTTCCGGCGTCACCACGGCACGGGTCGGCGCCCTCCGGGGCACGGACCGGTGCCCTCACGCGGGCTCCGGCCGGGCCGGCGTCAGCGGCTCGCGGAGTCCAGCGCCGACTGGAGCGACTGACGGTAGCCCTCACTGGTGTAGGTGGCTCCGGAGACGGTGTCGATGTCGGCGCTCTGGGCGGTGAGCGCCTCCCTGGTCAGCTGCGGGATGGCGTAGCTGTTGATCCGCTGGTCCCTCGGGTTCTCCTGCGGATAGGTGACCGCGGTGACGTCGGTGAGTCTGCCGTCCTTCAGGGTGACGCGGACCTGGACGGGGCCGTAGCGGGTCTGGACCGAGTCCCCGGTGAGGGTCCGGGTGCCCGTGGACGAGCCGCTCGATCCGCCCGACCCGGTCGTTCCGCTCGTTCCGCTCGACGTGCTGGAACTGCTGGAGGGCACGGGAGTGGTCGCGAGCCCGGCGACGCCCGGCGTCGTGTGCGGCTTGAGCGAGAGCAGCAGCACCATCCCGGAGACGGTCGCGGCACTCGCCAGCACGATGCGGCGGAGCGGACGGTTCTTCCTCAACGTGTGCAAGTCGGCCTCACAGCTCGAAGGACTCGTGGTGGATGCGGCGGTCGGGAACCCCGGCGGTGCGCAGCGCCTCGTACAGGTCCCGCGCGAACCCGTGCGGGCCGCACAGGTACACGTCGTGGGCGTCCAGGTCGGGCACGGCCGTGCGCAGGGAGTGGGCCGTGAGGTCCGGACGCCGGCCGTGTGGACCGTTGAGCGCGTACAGCACCTTCGCTCCGCGCCACCGCGCGACCGCTTCCAGTTCGCCTCCCAGGGCGAGGTCCTCGGCCGTGCGGGCGCGGTAGAGGAGGGTGACGTCGCCGGGCAGCGTCTCGAACAGGGCCCGCAGCGGGGTGACGCCGACACCGCCCGCGATCAGCAGCGACTTGTGCGAGGTCTGCCGTTCGGCGGTCAGCGCCCCGTAGGGGCCCTCCGCCCACACACGGGTGCCCGGCCGCAGCAGGGAGACGGCGGCGCTGTGGTCGCCGAGCGCCTTGACGGTGATGCGCAGCAGGTCCGGGCGCGGTGGCGCCGACAGGGAGTACGGCGTGGAGGTCCAGCGCATGCCCTCGGTGAGGAACCGCCAGCGCAGGAACTGTCCCGGCCGCGCACCCATCTCGTCCAGCCGCCGGCCGCGTACGACGACGGAGTACACGCCCGGCGCCTCCTTGCGCACGGAGTCGACCCGCAGCCGGTGACGCAGGTTGAGCCGGATCGGAGCGAGGATCCGGAACCACCCCACCAGGGCCGCGACGCCCAGGTACAGCACGTACCAGGCGGCCTGAGCCGGCCGGTTGCCGGTGAAGTCGGATCCCAGGGCGAGCTGGTGGCCGAAGGAGAGGAAGACCGCGGCGTACGTGAGCAGGTGCGCGTAGTACCAGAATTCATGGCTGACCCGGCGGCGCACCGCGCGGGCGGAGACGAGTCCGACCGCGAACAGGATGGCGGTACCGGCGGTGGCCTTGAGCATCTCCGGGTAGTCCAGGACCACGGTGAGCGTCTCGTCCAGGATCGAGGAGCCGTCCTGGGCGGCGTACCCGAGCAGTATCAGCACGACGTGTGCCACCAGCAGACAGATCGTGTAGCGGCCCGCCATCGCGTGCCAGCGAGCCACCCGGTCCGACCCGATCCGCCGCTCCAGGAGCGGGACGCGGGCCATCAGACCGACGAGGACCGCGCAGGCGTACCCGCTCAGCAGTCCCGTGATCCGCCCGGCGCCGGTCAGCCAGCCCGCGGTGCCCACGACCGACCCCGTGTCGTGCCACCACAGGGCGGTCACGGCGACGGCCCCGCCCCACAGGACGGCGAGCACGGGGCCCGCGGGAGAGCGCCGTGGCGCGGGAGGCGCGGGGGCGACCCTTCGTTGTGCGTACGCCGTCGTCATCCGTATGTCCCTCTCGCCATCCGTACGTCCGTCGCCGTGCGGGACGCCACAGTGCCGACACAACCTCTGAGCCCGCTCTCAGCCGCGTGGCCTGCGGTGCGGCCCCGCCGCAGGTGGGGAGGGCGGCCGGGGTGGTCCAACGCCACGGCGGACTCAGAGCGAACTCAGAGGTCGAGGGAGCGGCCCGGAACGCGGCGAGGCCGCATCCTGGTACGTGAGATGAACGCTCCCCGACCCCGCGGCTCGGCCCGCCCCGTGCTGACCCGAACCGACGGCGCCCCGCTCCGGGTCCTCGTCGTCGACGACGACCCCGACCTCGCGGAGGTCCTCTCCGGGGCCCTGCGATACGAGGGCTGGGAGGTACGCACGGCGGGCGACGGCGTCTCGGCCGTCGCCGAGGCACGTGAGCTGCTGCCCGACGCCGTCGTCCTCGACGTCATGCTCCCGGACACCGACGGCTTCGCCGTACTGCGCTCGCTGCACGCCCTGCGGCCCGACGTGTGCGTGCTCTTCCTGACCGCACGGGACGCGGTCGAGGACCGTATCGCGGGCATCACGGCGGGCGGCGACGACTACGTGACGAAACCGTTCAGCCTGGAGGAGGTCGTCGCCCGCCTGCGCGGACTGTTGCGCCGCGCCGGCATGGCCCGGCAGACGGAGGACGGTCCGCGGCTGACCGTCGGCGACCTGGTCATGGACGAGGAGGCCCGCGAGGTGACCCGCGGCGGCGACCTGATCGAGCTGTCCCCGACGGAGTTCGAACTGCTGCGCCTGCTCATGCGCAACCCGCGACGCGTCCTCAGCAAGGCGCAGATCCTCGACCGCGTCTGGTCCTACGACTTCGGCGGGCAGGCACATGTCGTCGAGCTGTACATCTCCTACCTGCGCAAGAAGGTGGACGTGGGCCGCCCGTCCATGATCCACACGGTGCGGGGCGCCGGATACGTGCTCAAGCCGGTGACCAGGTGAGGCCCCAGGTGAGGCCCCGTGGGTGGCTGCCTCGTCTGCCTCGTCTGCCTCGTCTGCCTCGTCTGCCGCGCATGCACACGCTGCGGGCGCGGCTCACCGTCGGCCTCGTCGTACTGCTCGCGGTCAGCTGCGCGGCCGTCGGGGTGGCGGCGGTGGTGGAGCTGAACGGCTTCCTCACCGGCCGGCTCGACCAGCAGTTGCGCGATGCGGGTGTGCGGTTCCCGGCGAGCCTGGAACACGGCGGGAGCCTGCCGTCGGACCTCCCCCGGTCTCGAAAGGGCTCGACCGGGGGGACCCCCATGGGCGACGAGGACGGCGACGAGGACGGCGACGAGGACGGTGACACCCGCCGTCAGGCCGTCGGAACCTTCGGCTGCCGGCTCGTCGGCGACACGGTCACCGACGCCGCGGTGGTGGGATCCAGCAGCGGCACGGGTGCGGTGCCCGTTCCGCTCGGCGCCGCGGACCGGAGAAAGCTCGCCGCGGTGCCGGCCGATGGCGACGGACACACGATCGATCTCTCGTCGCTGGACGACTACCGCGTGATGGCGGCCGAGGGCCGGGACGGCGACGTCCTGATCACCGGGCTGCCCATGGAGCCCGTCGAGGCCACCGTCCACCGGCTGGAACTGGTCGCCGGAATCGTCTTCGGCGCGGCGCTCGCCGTCGCCGGCGTCGCGGGAGCCCTGTGGGTGCGCTGGTCGCTGCGACCGCTCAGCAGTGTGGCCGCGACCGCCACCCGGGTCAGCGAACTACCGCTCTCCAGCGGCGAGGTGGCGCTCCCGCCACGCGCGCCCGAGAGCGACCCGCGCAGCGAGGTGGGACGCGTTGCCAGCGCCTTCGACATGATGCTCGGCCATGTCGGGGAGGCGCTGACCAAACGGCACACGAGCGAGGAACGGCTGCGCAGTTTCGCCGCCGACGCCAGCCACGAACTGCGCACACCCGTGGCATCGATCAGGGGGCACGCGGAACTGGCGCTGCTGCACCCGGACCCGGTGCCCCAGAAGGTCGTGCGGGCCCTGGAGCGTATCGAGGCCGAAGCGGCCCGCATGGGCGAGATGGTCGACGACCTCCTGCTCCTCGCCCGCCTCGACGCGGGCCGCCCCCTGGAACGCCGTCCCGTCGACCTGACCCGCCTCGTCCTGGACGCCGTGACGGACGCGCAGGCCGCGGGCCCCGGACACCGCTGGGCCCTGGAGCTGCCCGAGGAGCCGGTGACGGTGCCGGGCGACGCCCACCGCCTCCATCAGGTACTGGCCAACCTGCTCGCCAACGCCCGTCTGCACACACCCGTCGGAAGCACGGTGACCATCTCCCTGCGGACCGACGCCGGCACGGCGGTACTGACGGTCCACGACGACGGGCCGGGCGTTGCCGAGGACATCCGGCCCAAGGTCTTCGAACGCTTCACCCGCGCGGACCGCCGCCGCACCGAGGGCGCGGGAACCGGCGCCGGCCTCGGCCTGTCGATCGTGGCGGCGGTGGCGGAGGCCCACGACGGAAGCGTCACACTCGACAGCGGCCCCGGATCGACCACGTTCACCGTCCGGCTCCCCACCGGTGAAGAGTGACGGAAACCGCGGCATCCTCCCGGCAGCCCGGCAGCCCGGCAGCCCGGCAGCCCGGCAGCCCGGCAGCCCGGCAGCCCGGTCTTGCGAGCGTCCCGCGCACGCCGTGTCCGCACGGGCCGTCCGCGGCGGCAACCTCACCGAGGGCGGACGGACACGCGTCGACACCGCCGCAGGCGGGGCCCATCCGCCGGCCGGGTACATCGGCTGCCGACCGAGTCCGGGGGCGCCGAGCAGGCCGCGCTTCCCGGGAAGGGCCCTAGAGGCGGGCGTACTGCCTCGTCTGTTCGGCGAACTCCTGGGACATGGCGGCGCCGACCGTGGGCTGGGTGTCGCGGATCGTGTCCAGGTAGTCGTCCGTCGTGGGGAAGACACGGGTTCCGGTGTCGAACGTGCGCTCGAATCCGGCCTGGGAGACGGTGCGCGCCACGTGGGCGATGTCGGCGGGTGTGAAGCCCTCGCTGGCGGATGCGAGTACCTCGCTGTCGGCCTTCGCGGCCGCTCGGGCCAGGTAGCTCTCCCACAGCGCGGTCCTGGCAAGGTGGTCGGGAGGACCGATCGGCAGTACGTAGTCGAAGCGGCCGTGCCGCAGGAACGCGGAGTCGAGCGTGGTCACGTTGTTCGTGGCACAGACGAGGAGTCGCCCGTCCTGGCTGCGGAACCGGACGATCGCCTTGAGCAGCTCGTTGACGACGCCGACCGCGGTCGCGTCCGCGCCGCCGCGCGCGCCGGCGACCTCCTCGACCTCGTCGATGAACACCAGAACGTGGTCGAGCCGGGAGATCTCGTCGAAGCGCCGGCTCAGCCCGCTCGCCAGGCCGTACTCGGCGGCCAGCCGCGCGGGGAACAGCTCCAGGAACGGCCATCCCAGGCGGCCGGCGATGGCGTGCGCGAAGGTGCTCTTGCCGGTCCCGGGCGGACCGAACAGCATCACCGCGCGCGGCAGCTCCACACCATGTTCCGCGGCGAGTCCGGGACGGGCCAGTGGCAGGACCAGACGGCGCTCGATGAGCTGTTTCTCCTTCTGCATACCCGCGACCTTCTGCCACAGTCCGTCGGGCGGCAGCTCCGCTCCGAGCGAGGAGAGCATGTCGGCCGACGGCGGGGGCACTGGTCTGCGCTTCTCGAACAGGACCAGGTCCGACCGGGCGCCGAAGTCGCGGTTGCGCAGCGCGGCGGCACCGGTCTCGCCCTCGGGCAGGGCGGCGTGCAACGTGCGGACGCCGTCGGTGAAGAGCCGTCGCTCAAGGGCCGAGATCAGGGCGCTGCCCAGCCCCTGGTGCCGCCAGGCGGGCGCCATGCAGATGCGTACGATCCACGCCCGGTCACCCTCCACCCTGCTCACCGCGGCGCCGACGACCACGTTGTCCGCCGTGGCCACCACAGCGGGGTGGAGGGCCTGGAGGGCCGTCACGGTGTCCGCGAGCGGGAAGAGAGGCGGCTCTTCGGTCGTGCCGCTTTCCATGTCGACACGGAGCACTCCCTCGAGATCGTCCGGGGAGTAGTCCCGGACCCGCCATCCCGTCATGACCAGCTCCGCGTGTTCGGCCGGGTTCCCATCGTGGGCTGCCGCGTGGGGTACGCGCGCGATCGGCATGCCACGACGCCGCCGACCGGCACAGGCTTGCATCGCCGACCGGTGCGACGAGTCGATTACGCCGCAGGCGGCATGTCGCTTCCCCACGCCTGTCACCCCAAGAGGCCTGGGTCGACGGGGGCATGGGCACGCCGCCGGTGTGGACACCGCGACGGCGCCGCGGGTGGCACGCGACTCGTGGTCGAGCGGGCCAACGCACCGCTGGTGACCGTGGTTGTCCGGTCCTACGGGCACGGATGGGGCACTGCCTCGGCCTGTGCCGTTCCGCGGCGCTTCCATGAGGGGGCGAGAGGCGCACCGGCCTCCGACCACGACCGCAGCGTGTCCCGGTCGGAGTGCGGGCGCCGAGACGGTGGCCGGCTCATGAGGGCGGGCACCACGAGGGGGCGAAGGAGGCCACCGGAACCCGAACGGTGAGCGGCCCGGCCGAGGGGCGCGGGAGTTACTCGCCCGGCCGAAGGGCTCGGGAGTTACTCGCCCTTCCCGCCGCTTGCCTGGCCGTTGCCGGCCCCGTTGTCCGCTCCGCCGGCGTCGTTGCCGGGATTCCCGTTGCCCGACGTGCCGCTGTTCCCGGATGTGCCGCTGTTCCCGGAACTGCCGGTGTTCCCGGATGTGCCGGTGTTCCCGGATGTGCCGGTGTTCCCGGACGTGCCGGTGTTCCCGGATGTGCCCGCCGTGCCCGCCGTGCCCGTGCCGGCTCCCGCAGCGCCCTCGCCCGGTTTGCCCGTGTCGCCGGACCCGTTCGGTCCGGCTGTCGCCCGCGCCAGCTGCTCGGCGCAGTACGCGGCGACCTTGCCCTCGCCGCCCGCCGCCGCGGCGAGTTGCTGCCAGGCCGTGGCGTCGAGTGCCTTGCCGTTGTCCTTGACCTGCTCGTAGGCGCGGCAGTGGGCCTCGGTGTCCTGGGCGGTGGCCGGGCCGTCCGTCGGTCCGGCGCCGCCGGAGGAGGCCGACGAGGTCTCACCGCCCGGCCGGGTCGGGGCGGAGGCCGACGGGTGCTCGGGCCTCCGGTCGGTACCGGCGCCGTCCGTGGACGAGCCGGCCGAACCGATGGCCGCGACCGCGACACCGCCCAGGGTGAGGCTGGCGAACACGGCGGCGAACGTCGCCTTCACAGGGCGCCCGGTGCGCCGCCCCGCAGGCAGCCGCCAGTCGTCCCGGCGCCGGGTACGCGCCCGGGGCGCGCCCGCGGAGCGGGCGGCCCGGAAGGCGCTCACGGCCCGCTGTTCGGCCTCGGCGGTGCGATCGCCTTCGCGCAGAACCGCGGCCAGCACCGTCTCCAGCGCGGAGCCGTCACGCGGCTCCCACGGGCCGGACGCGGCGTCGTCAGGGTGCACACGCCGACGGCCCGGCACTCCGTCGCCGCTCAGCCGTTCACCCATGTTCGTTTCCGTTCCTGTCCGATTCTGTCCGACATGCTCGATTCACCTGGCGTTCCGGGCCCTGATGCCTGTCCGCCGGCCCACTGCCGCGGGCGTCGTTCATTTCGACTCCCCCAGCGTCCGGGAAGCCTCATCCGTCACACCCTCCGCCGCCTGGCCCCCGACGCCCAGCTGGTGGGCGAGGCGTTTCAGGCCTCGGTGGGCGGCGGTGCGGACCGCTCCCGGGCGCTTGCCGAGGACGCGCGCGGCGGCGGTACCGTCCAGGCCGACCACGACCCGCAGGAGCACGGCCTCGGCCTGGTCCTTCGGCAGCCCGCGGACCAGTTCCAGGGCCCGCTCGGTGGAGAGGGTCTCCAGCGCCTGGACATCGGTGCTGTGCGGGCCGGGCATGTCCAGTACGTCCTGTTCGGTCCCCGCCGACCGGGGCCGCACGCGCTGGCGGCGCAGATGGTCCAGTGCCCGGTGCCGGGCGATGGTCGCCGTCCAGCCGCGGAAACCGGCCCCGTCCCCCTTGAACCGTCCGAGGTCACGGGCGATCTCCAGCCAGGCGTCGGACGCCACGTCCTCCGCGTCCTCGCCCACGAATCCGCGCAGATAGCCGAGCAGGCCCGGTTGCACGATCCGGTAGGCGACCGCGAAGGCGGCCTCGTCCCCGTCCTGGGCCCGCGCGACTGCCGCGCCCAATTCCCCGTCGTACGTCTGTACGCGGCGGGGTTGCCGTGCCTGGCCCAAGACTGTCCTCGTTCGCACCTGGTTCAAAAGCGAGTCCGTTTCGTCCGACGAGCCCCGATGGCATCGACGGCCCCATGGAGACCAGCGTGCGTGCTCACGGAAGTGTCACCACGCATCAGGCGTCCCTCACGTCGTCGTCGGGGCCCCTGTCGCGTGGCCGGTGAAGCCGCGAGGGCCGTCGGCAGGTCCAAGGAAAGGGCGGCGTACGGACGTTGAGCCGATCCGTACGCCGAGGCCGGACGGCGTTACGGCTCGGCGGCGCCCGGCGGATCCGGTGTTCGGGCACCTGCACGTGACCCGCGCCGTCCCGACCGGGTGACGTTGCGCGCCGGCCGTGCGCTGTGTGAGTACCGAGTCCGCTCCGGACAGGTCGACGGTGATCGGTGATCCATGATCGGTGATCGGTGATCGCCAGGCCCGCCGTCGATGCCACGACCACTCCCGGACCTCTCTCCGCGCCGCTCCGACTCCCCCCGGGAGCGACAAGGAGAGGGACGGGGGCGGCCGGACCCCGACCACCGCACGGGGTCCGGCCGCCCCACACACCCGTTCGGACCAGCGGCGGGCGGGCGCGCGACCACGACCACTGGTGCGCAGCCGCCTCCCGCCTCCCGCCAGCCGCCTCCCGCCTCTCCGCACGACGGCCGTGGGCGTCCGGAACGCGGCGTCCGCCGGGCGGAGTGATGCTCCGGCGCCCCCGTGCGCTCCTTCTGTGATGAGCGACTACTTCCATCTGCGAGCGGTGCCGCCCCCGGCACTGCGCAACAGCGCGACCTGGCTGGAACGACTGTTCGGGGACGACCGGGACACCGTCCGGCACCGCGTCGACCGGCATCGAGAGGAGGTGCTGGACAAGCGATATCTGGATCAGGAACTCCTCTACGTCGGTGCTCCCCCGCATCGCGCGGGGGAGCGACCCCAGGCCCAGGTGGTGCTCGGTGGCCGGCCGGTGTTCCACCCCGATCGGTACAAGCCGCCGTTCCTGGTGCTGACGGCGGGCCAGGCGCACCGGGTGGCCCGCTTCCTGATGACGGCCGACTTCGACGCGCTGTGGGTTTTCGCTCGCGACGAACTGCTGTCGCGCTACGGCGGCGCCGCGGAGCCCGACACACGGGGCACTTTCGCGGCGGCGCACCGGGAGCTGACGGAGTTCTACGCGCAGACGGCCGAGTGCGGAGACGCGGTGGTGAAGTGGCTGCCGAGCTGAGGCACGCGGCACGCGAAACCCGCTGATCCTCAGCCGGTCGGGACGTGTGAGGCGCCGCGCCAGGCCTGTCGTCCCTTCCCGTCGTCCGCCCGAGGGGCGGGCCCCGCGGACTGGTTGGTTGCGGGGAAGTGTGTCCTCACGCCCTCCCCTTACGGAGTGGATCTCCGCCGGAGCCGCGCCTCCTCCGCACTACGGTGAGTGCCGGCGGTGAGTGCCGACGGTGAGTGCCGACGGTGAGTGCCGACGGTGGTGATCACGGAGCACCGCCGGAGCGGGTCAGGAACCGAGGAGTTTGCGCTTCTGGTCCTCGAACTCCGCTTCCGTGAGGACGCCCTGGGTCTTGAGCTCGCCCAACTGCTTCAGCTGTTCGATCCTGCTGGTCATGTCGGGGGCGGCCGGAGCGGACCGCTCGGCAGGAGGCGCCGGCTGCGGTGCGGGGGGCGCCTGGTACTCCTGCTGGGCCGCCCATCGCCCCTGCTGTCGGCGGGATACACGGTTCGACACGGCGGTCGCCGTTCCGGCGACGACGGCCGTACGGGCGACCCCTCGGATGAGTCCCGGCATGGCGATCTCCCTTCTCGCTTCCCCTTGCCCTTGCCCTTGCCCTTGCCCTTGCCCTTGCCCTTGCCCTTCAGGTCAGGGCGCGGTCTCGGTCGCGTCGAGCGCGGCCAGAACCGCGGGCACCGGGATGCGCCCGGAGGCGACCAGCTCGGCACCGCCGCGTCGCAGGGCGGCGGCGAACGGCGCGGCCCAGAGGTTCTCGTAGACCAGGACGCCGGCGGAGTTGCCGGGTGCCAGGGCGGCGGCTGCCTCTTCGAGGTCGTCCTGGCCCAGCAGGCCGGAGGACGCTCCCTCGAAGACGGTCAGGTCGAGTTCGCCGTCGCCGGTGAGATCGCCGATCTCCAGCCCGGTCACGGTGCCGTCGGCGTCCTTCCGGATGAACGTCAGGTCGAGGATCCGGATGAGACCGCGGTCCACCAGATCGACCAGGAGGGGGAAGCCCTCGCCGGTCATTCGGTTGCCGGGGAACTCGACGACCAGATAGTCGATCGGTCCCATCTCGCCGGATGTGTCGACTCCGTCGTCTTCGTCGAATGCGTCGCTCACGGCGTCACCTCTGGGCTCGTGGCTGCTTCCCCATGTCATTGCATCACCGCACCGGGGCGGCCGCACGTCGTACGCGGTTCACTCGTCGGGCGCACCCGGGTCGCGCGGTCGGCGTCGCACGGATCTTCTGGTGCCCATGGCCCACACAGGCGACGAGCCGCTCTCGAACCGGGAGCGCGGCGAACTGGATGAACTGCGGCACCGCGTCGGTGCCCTGGAGAGTGGCGCGCGTCCGCGGGCGGCCCGGCACCACCCCTTCCGGTCCACGGGCTCCGTCCTGCTGATCCTCTGCGCGGCCCTGCTGTCGCTGCTGTCCGTCATCGCGGTCTGGGCGAACAGCATCGTGCGGGACACGGACCGCTACGTCGCCACGGTGGGGCCGCTGGCGTCCGATCCGGATGTGCAGAAGGCGGTCACCAACCGGGTCACCGACGTGGTGCTGGCACAGATCGACGTGAACGCGTTGGTCAAACAGCTGCAGGACGTCGTGTCGGAGCAGGGCGTCCCGCCGAAGGCGGCCCAGCTGGTCGGCAACCTGGACGCGCCGATCACGAGCGGTCTGAAGCAGCTGGTCAGCGGCACCGTGGAGCGGGTGGTCACCAGCAGTGCCTTCGAGACGGTCTGGGTGGAGGCCAACCGCAAGGTGCACTCGGCCGTCGACAAGGCCCTGACGGGCGAGGCCGACAGCGCGGTCTCGCTGGAGAACGACCAGGTGGCCATCGACGTGGCACCGATCGTGGCCCAGGTCAAGGAGCGGCTGGTCGACGCCGGTCTCGGAGTGGCCGCGAACATCCCGGACGTCCACACGGACTTCGTGGTGGTCCAGTCGAAGGACATCGGCAAGATCAAGACCTATATGAGGGTCCTGGAGATCATGGGCACCTGGCTGCCCGTCATCGCTCTGCTGGTGGCCGCGGCGGGGGTGTACACGGCGTTCAACCGCCGGCACGCGCTGATCGGGGCCGCGTTGGCGGTGTTCGCGGCCATGCTGGTTCTCGGGATCACCCTCACCGTCTTCCGTGACGTCTACCTAGACCATCTGCCCTCCGGTGCGTCGCCGGCCGCCGCCGGAGCGGTGTACGACGCGCTGATCAAGTTCCTGCGCGCCGGTGTACGGGCGCTCGGTGCCGTAGCCCTCATCACCGCCGTCGGCGCCTTCCTCAGCGGTCCGTCCCGGATCGCCGTTCTCGTCCGCAACGGCTGCCGCAGGAGCATCGGCGCCCTGCGCGACGTGGCGGTCTCCGGAGGGCTTCGACTGGGGGCGGTCGGGCGGTTCGTACACCGCTTCAAGCGCTGGATCGGGGCCGCGATCGTGGTGGTCGCCGCGATCGTCCTGTTCACCTGGGACTACCCGACCACGATGGTCGTGGTGTGGACCACGGTCATCGTGCTGGTGGGCTTCGCGATCCGTGAGTTCCTCGACACCGGATCCGCCCCGGCCGCCACCGAATCCAGGGCCACCACCGCTCCCTGAGGTGTCGCCACGCGCCGTCGCGACGGCCGACACCCCCAGGGCGGGGCGGGCAGGCCGCCCCACGGCATGCCGGACGTCGCGTCCGGGGCGAGGCGAGCCCGTCCGGGACCGACCTCGCGCAGCGGTTGCGGCCCCTGCCTCACCCGGTGCCCTCATGGGCCCGCCGCCGTGTGGTCCCACCTGGGGGCCCTTGTCCTACGCCGCACACCGCGACCGCGGTGTGCTCAAGCGGGCCCGCGCGGATACGAGATCCTCTCCGGCGGGCGCTCCTCGGCCACCGGGCGCTCCTCGGGCAGGTCGGAGATGTTGTCGCGCCGGACCACGCACAGCGCCCAGATGATGAAGCCCGAGATCGCGATCATCACGACCGACCACACCGGGTAGTACGGCAGGGAGAGGAAGTTGGCGATGATGACGAGTCCGGCGATGGCCACGCCGCCGACGCGCGCCCACATCGCGATCCGGAGCAGCCCCATGCTGACGATCACGGCGACCGCGCCCAGCGCGAGGTGGACCCAGCCCCAGCCCGTCAGGTCGAACTCGAACACGTACTGCCGCGTCGTGACGAAGATGTCGTCCTCGGCGATGGCCATGACGCCCCGGAAGATGTCGAGCAGGCCGACGAGGAAGAGCATCACCGCCGCGAAGGCGGTCAGGCCGGTCGCCCATTCCTGCTTCGCCGTGTGCGCCGGCCGGGTGTGTGTCGCGGTCATCTTGTACCTCGATTCGTGGGGTCCGGCATGCTCAGCGGGCGGGAGTGCGGGTGGTGGAGCCGGCGTGCTCCGCCGGGCCGGAGCCGCTCAGGACCAGTTCCTTGGCCCGGCGGAACTCCTCGTCCGTGATGTCGCCGCGGGCGCGGATCTCCGACAGCCTGGCGAGCTCGTCGGTGCTGCTGGGCCGGCTCATACCGCCTGCGGCCTCCCTGATGTGGGCGTCGAAGGCTTCCTGCTGTGCTCGGGCCTGGGATATTTCCCGGCGGCCCATGTTCCTGCCACGGGCGACCACGTAGACGAAGACGCCCAGGAAGGGCAGCAGGACGGTGAACACCAGCCAGCCGGCCTTCGCCCAGCCGCTCAGGTCGTCGTCACGGAAGATGTCGACGACGACGCGGAAGAGCAGGACGAACCACATGATCCACAGGAAGAACACGAGCATGCTCCAGAAGACGCTCAGCAGGGGATAGTCGTACGCGAGGTACGTCTGCACGCCCATGTCTCTCCTCCGTCCCGGGCGCTCGCCCGGCCGCCGTTGCCTGCTGCCTTCAGCGTGGACACGGCCGGGGCCGGGTGGCCTCACCCGGCGCGGGTGAGGCCACCCGGCGGCCGGCACGCGATGGACGCGCTCCTGCGCGGCGGCATCAGGGTTCGGCCCGCGTACGGCGGGGCGCGGCGGCCGTCCGGTACCAGGGGGAGGAGGCTACGTACTGGCCGTCGCGGCCGATTCGTTCTGACCACGGGCACGATGAAGCACTCCGCTTTCTCGTGCACCGGATGTCGGCGGCCGAGTCACCGGGTCACCGTGTTGGCGCCTGCGGTACGCGACCAGCCCGCACTCATCGGTGCACCTCCAGGCGCAGGTGGGCGACGCGGTCCGTTGCGGTCTGCATCCACCGCGGGTCGGCGTCGAGGTGAACGATCGCCAGGTCGGCGGCGGGGTGAACGATCGCCAGGTCGGCGGCGAGTACGTCGGCGACCGTCGAGCCCGGGGCCGTCTTCACGGCCGTGAGTTCGCGCATCCGCGCGAGGTGGGCGGCCCGTTGGTCGGAGAGCTGCCGCCGGGCTCCCGCCTCGTCGGCGACCACCGGGGCAACCACCGTCTCGGTGAGCGGGATGTTCGACGGATTCAGGTGCGTCGGCAGGATGGGGGCGTGTGTCCTGTCACTGGCTGCCCCGCGTGGCGGACGGCTGGAGGAGCTGGTCGACGGGCGCGAAGTCGTCGGTGAGCGGCCGGGCGTCGCCGATCCAGGAGGTGAGGTCGTCGCCGGTGGCGATCCTCCAGCCGGTCTGCCGGGCGTCCAGCGCTTCCTGGGCCGCGCCCAGGTCGACCGGTCGGTCGGAGGCGAGCACCACGAGATTGCCGCCCTCGGCGGTGGCGGTCGGGTCGAGGCCGAGAGCGGCGGGTTCGCCGACGAGGGCGACGTGCTCGAACGTCCTGCCGAGGGTGGCCACTTCGGCACGTGCGAAGGCCAGAGCACCGTGGTCGATGAGGTTGGCGACGTACAGGCCGTCCTCGTCGAGGACCCGCCGTACGTCAGTCATCGCTTCCACCGTGGTGAGGTGCCACGGCACGCTGACGCCTCCGAAGGCGTCGCCGACGACGAGGTCACGGCTGCCGGTGTCCAGTCGCCGCAGGCCGAGCCTGCCGTCCTCGGCGCGCACGTCGATACCGGCTCCCGACCGCAGACCGAGCCGGTCGCGGTCGATGCGTACGACCCCGCTGTCGATCTCGGACACGACGCTGTGCGTCCCGGGCCGCGTGGCCGCGAGGTAACGGGGAAAGGTGAGCCCGCCGCCGCCCACGTGGTGGGCGGCAAGTGGCTCGCCTTCGGGAAAGGCGGCGTCGACCACCGACGCCAGGGCGCGCACGTACGCGAACTCCAGGAAGGTCGGATCGTCGATGTCGACGTAGGAGTGCCGCAGGCCGTCCAGAACGAGTGTGCGGCCGCTGCCCCGGTCGGGGTCTGCGACGACCCGTGCGCAGTGGTACTTGGTCTCCGCGTCGCAGCCACCGGGCGCGACCGTGGTGGCGAGGCCGCCGGCCACGACCGCGAGGGTCAGGGCAGGGGTGCCGCTCCACCCGCGCGTTCGCCACTCCAGTAGCCCCGCGCCGACCACCAGCAGTGTTCCGAGGCCGATCAGGATGCCGCTGACCGGCAACCGGGATACGAGGACGAAGCCGGTGAGGACGGTGCCGACGATGGCGCCGACGGTGCCGACGCCGGAAAGGCGGCCGACCACCGTTCCGGTCTCGGCGAGGCTGGTGAGACGCAACTTGGTGACGATCGGCGTCACCGCGGAGAGCAGCGCGCCCGGCACGAGGATGGTCAGCGACGCGATCAGCAAGAGCATCACCGGCGCCCACTCCGCGGTGGTGCGCAGCAGGGCGGGGGTGAGCGCCACGACCGCTCCCGACACCCCGAGCGAGGGGCCTATGAGCCGGCGTGGCTCGACCTGGTCGGCGAGGCGCCCACCCAGCCAGGAGCCGAGGGCGATCGCGGTGAGGGCGATGCCGATCACCATGGTGCTGGTCTCGAGGGTGAGGCCGAGATACGGAGCCAGCAGCCGCAGAGCGACGATCTCGACCACCAGGACCGCGGCCGAGGACCCGAACACGAGCGCGGCGGCGGCGCGGGGACCCAGGCCGTGGTCGCGAGGCGTGCCCTCGGGGGCAGGCGAGGATGACGATCCGGTCACGGGCGACATCCTCGCATGCGGTTCATCGACCCTTGAGGCGTCTGCGAGCCGTTGATTGACCGTGGCTGTCCGCTTTTCGAGGACACGCGCCCGTCAAGTTCGCCGTGTCCGTCGCATTCGCCGTGTCCGCCGTGTCCGCCGCAGCGGACTGGACGCCACCGCTCAGCACGCGGGGCCGCTGGACCGTCGGCGCGGACGGAGACCACTTCAAGCTGCGGTCCGGCAACTGGCAGGAAGCCAGCGGCACTTGGAGCGGTTCAGGAGGTGCTGACGAGGACGCCGACCACCACGCGAGCGAGAACTCCGGGCGGATACCGCTCGGCCCGGACCGCGCCCCCATGGCCGAGATCGTCGCCGGATTCCGGCCCTCGGTCCCCCACGGTGCCCTCGGCTCGGACACGCCCCCCTGAGCACGCTCACTTGGCGCCGACGAGCCGGACATCACTTCGGCCGGGTGGACACCACTTCGGCCGGGTGGACACCACTTCGGCCGGGTGGACACCACTTCGGCCGGGTGGACACCACTTCGGCCGGGTGGACACCACTTCGGCCGGGTGGACATCACTTCGGCCGGGTGGACATCACTTCGGCCGGGTGGACCCGTGCCGAACCGGACCGCACGGCGGCCGTGGTTCCGGAGAATCCCCCGGAGCGGGTGATGCCGGACCCGGTGGAGGCACGGTGACATGAACCGAGGGCACCCCGCCCGCGGGAGGTCGATATGGCCGGAAGCCGTTCCGCGCCCGCTCCACGCTGGGCCGCACGTGCGGCTCTGGCCGCGGGCTTCGGGGCGATCGTCGTGCTGCTGCTGTTCGCCGGGCTCGACAGCCTGCTGCTCGTCCTCGTGGGGGCCGCAGGGCTGGCGGTGACGGCGGCGGGCGTGTGGTGGGCGCTCGTCCTCACGGGCCTGGGCCGGGTGCTGGCCGGGGTCCTGGCCTTCGCCGCCCCCGCCGCCGTCGTCGTGCTCTACGTGGCGTCCGGGCTGCTGTGGGTGGTGCTCGTCTCGCTCGCGCTGTGGGTCCTGGCCGGCTTCTGCGGCAGGGTCGCGCTGGCAGGCGCCGAGACCACCCCGGCACGGACCCCGGAACGCGCACTGGCGCCGCCGCGCCGCCCGTACCTGATCATGAACCCGCTCTCGGGTGGCGGCAGGGTCGGCCGGTTCCGGCTGCGGGAGAAGGCCGAGGCACTCGGCGCCGAGGTCTGCGTCCTGGACGTGGCCCGCCGGCAGGACGTGGCCGCGCTCGCCCGCCGGGCCGCCGACACGGGCGCCGACCTGCTCGGCGTCGCGGGAGGCGACGGCACACAGGCTCTCGTCGCGGCCGTGGCCGCGGAGCGCGACCTGCCGTTCATGGTGATCTCCGCCGGTACCCGCAACCACTTCGCCCTGGACCTCGGGCTGGACAGGGACGACCCGTCGACGTGTCTCGACGCACTCACCGACGGCGTCGAACTCCGCATCGACCTGGGTGTCATCAACGACCGGGTGTTCGTCAACAACGCGTCGTTCGGCGCCTACGCGTCCGTCGTGCAGAGCCCCGCCTACCGAGACGACAAGGTCCGCACCACCCTGCAGATGCTGCCCGACCTGCTCACGCACCAGTACGGCCCGCACCTCGCCGTACGCGCCGAGGGCGTGACCGTCGACCAGCCGCAGGCCGTACTGGTCAGCAACAACCCGTACCGGACGGACGACCCGGCGGGACTGGGCCGCCGGGAACGGCTGGACTCCGGCGTCCTCGGGGTGCTGGGCGTGACGGTGGACAGCGCGGCACAGGCAGCGGGGATGCTCCGCGGGCACCGGGCGACCGGGCTCGCGCAACTGACCGCTCGGGAGGTCGTCGTCGATGCCGATGCCGACGCGATCCCGGTCGGCGTGGACGGCGAGGCCCTCACCCTGCCGACCCCGGTCCGGTGCCGGATCCACCCGCGCGCCCTGCGCGTGCGGGTCCCCCGCGACCGGCCCGGCGTGCCGCGCGGCAGACCCCCGATGGACTGGCGCCGGGTGCGGCGGCTGGCCATGACGACGATCCGGAGGGCCGCGGGACATGGAGGATGACCGCGCGGGACCCGGCCCTCGCACGACCCTCTCGGCCGCGGCGCGGGCGATCGGTCTGTCGGCCGGACTGGTCCTCGCCTACTACCTGTTGCCCATGGACATACTGGTCGACGCCGGAACGGTGGCCGGTCTCGTCCTCGGTCTGATCGCGGTGACGGCGCTGTTCCTCTGGCAGGTTCGTGCGATCGTCCGTTCCCCGTACCCCGTACTGCGGGCCGTGGAGGCGCTCGCCGCCGTCGTCCCCCTGTTCGTCCTGCTCTTCGCCACCTCGTACTTCCTGCTGGAGCGGTCCGCACCCGGCAGCTTCACCGAGCCCCTCACCCGCACCGACGCCCTGTACTTCGCGCTCACCGTGATCAGCACCGTCGGCTTCGGCGACATCACCGCCCACACCGAAACGGCACGCGTCATGACGATGATCCAGATGACCGGCGGGATCCTGCTTGTCGGGGTCGCGGCCCGGGTGGTGGTCAAGGCCGTCGATACCGGGCGGCGACGGGACCCGAAGAGCGGGTGACCGGGCTCCGTCGGCTGACGCTCCGAGCCTGCCCCGGCCGCAGCGGTGCGACGGCCCCACGGAGCCGTGCGTTCGCGCGGAGCCGCGGCCGCAGGACGGCTCGCACCCAGCCGTCCTGCGGCTACGGCTCCGCCTCCGCCTCCGCCTCCGCCTCCGCCTCCGCCTCCGCCTCCGCCTCCGGCGAACGGGGCTGGGTCTTCGGGATCCGTGAGGTGAAGAACATCGCGAGGAGCGCGACGAAGGCCAGAACGGCGACTGCGGCGCGCAGACCGTCGATCCTGGCGTCTTCGTTCGCGTCGAGTGCCGCTTCGGTCACCTTCTCGCTCGTGCCCGCTTCGTCGAGCGCGGACTTGAGCTGGGCGTCCGACAAGAACGGTACGCCGCTTTGGAGTTCGACAGTCGCCTGGCTCTTGACCTCGGCCGGGACCGCCGGATTCTGTTCCACGCTGGTGAGGAAGGACGTCGTCATCGCGGCGATCAGGATCGACCCGGCGAGCGCCGTACCGATCGAGGCGCCGAGGTTGGTGACGGAGTTCTGGACGCCGCCGACTTCCGCGCTCTGGGCTTCCGGCACCGCGGACACGGTGACCGACCCGAGCTGGGACGCCAGCGCGCCCATGCCCAGCCCGATCAACAGCAGGGGGATGGTGACGATTTCCGCACCGGCGTCCGCGTCGAGCGCGGCCATCAGCACCACCGCGCCCGCGAACAGCGCGAGGGTTCCCAGCCGTACCACCCGGCGCGGCGAGACGTCCGGAAAGTAGCGGGGGATCAGGACGGCGGCCGCCAACAGCGTGACCGAGAGCGGCAGGATGCGGGCGCCGGTCTTGAGCGCGGACAGACCCAGGGCGACCGACAGATAGAGCGGGACGAGGAAGAAGACACCCATCTGAACGAGGTACTGGAAGAAGAACATCGTCAGTCCGCCGGTGAGCTGCCTGTTCTGCAGCATCGCCGGGTCGACGAGTGGCTCCCCGTGCCGCTCCACCACGCGGGCCTCCCAGCGCAGGAAGAGCCAGATCAGCAGAAGACCGGCCAGCATCAGCCACACGGTCAGCGAGACTCCGAGCCATGAGGGCGCGTCGGGCTTCGGCAGGAACCAGCCCCATTCGTCCGAGCGGAGCACGCCGTAGACGAAGATTCCCAGCCCGAGCGCGGACAGTACGGTGCCGACGAGGTCGATGCGAGGGCGTTCGCCGACCGGGGCGTCGGCGATGCGGCGGGCGAGCACCAGGATGCCGAGCACCACCAGGACCTCTCCGGCGAAGACCCACCGCCAGGAGAAGTACGTGGTCGCGACGCCGCCGATGAGGGGCCCGACCGCGATCGCCACGGCGCCTGCGGCCGCGACGAGACCGTAGGCGGCGGGACGGCGTTCCGTGGCGAAGTTGCCGGCCACGAGCGCCACGATCGCGGGCAGGATGAGAGCCGCACCGATCCCTTCGAGGAACGACCAGCCGAGCAGCAGCACGGGCAGGTTCGGTGCGAGCGCCGTGGTGAGGGAGCCGCAGCCGTAGATGACGCAGCCGATCATGAACGCGCGTTTGCGGCCGATCAGCGCCCCCACCTTGCCGCCGGGGATCATGAACATCGCCATCACGAGGGTGTAGGCCGTGATGGCGCCCTGGACACCCGTCACCGTCGTGCCGACGTCTTCGGCCACCGTCGCGATCGAGACGTTCATGACCGAGCTGTCGAGCGCCATCAGGAACTGACCGGACGCGAGTGTCAGCAGGACGATTCGCGCCTTTGCCGCACTCTCGGCGGTTTTTGTCCTGGGTGCCATCCGCGCATCGTCCCAGCCGCCCTGAAGCGCGGACCCCGACCTGCCCCGGAGGTCGACCGGTTGGCGCAGTGACGGGTGCTCGGTCGAACGAGTCGCCGCCACTCCGGTATGGCGATCGGCCGCTACTCCGGTATGGCGATCCCTCCCGGTTGCGCGACCGGCGGACGGAGTCGTCGCGCTGCCTCCCGACGACGGCGTCCGCGACGACACCGTTCCGTTATGTGCGGACGGGCATGGAACTGCTCGTCGAGCGTTGCCGGTCGGACACCCCGAAGTGCGGAGTGGCCTTGGTGGGCCGAGATTGGAAGTAGCCCGACCGGCCGAACGCGACCGCGCGATCGCGCGCACGCGCGGGGCGGCACGACACGAAGGAGCCGGCGCATGAAGGACCTCAAGTTCGAGCAGAAGCGCTCGCTGTCACGCCTTGAGGCGGCTGACCAGCTCACAGAACTCGCAGCCGCGCTGAGGGAAGGTGGGGAAGCCGAACTGGAACTCGGCCCGGGAACCCTGAGCCTGCGGATCCCCGACGACCTGCGCAGCGAGATCGAGGTCGAGATCGGCGAGGGGGAGATCGAGCTGGAGATCGAGTTCACGTGGCCGACCGCGCCGACCCGGACACCGTCATCGCGGACGGTCGCAGGCACGGAGGAGACCACAAGGCGAAAGAGCGCGCCCGCGAAGCCAGGACACGGCAGCACAGGCACCAGGGGAACCAAGAGCGCGAAGCGGTCCGCCACGAAGACGTCGTGAGTCATCGTGAGTCGTGCGGGGACCTCGGACCGACGCTGCGGATCTTGTCGACGCCTTTCCGCGCGACGGCTGCGGCGCCGAGCACAGGCAGGTCACGGTGACGAAGCGGCAGAGTTGCCCGCGGAGCCACATCGGGAGTGACTCCGCTCCATACCTTCCGCCCCGGCGTGGGCCTGGCTGAGGAGGGCGTCGGCCAGGAGGGCATCGGCCAGGAGGGCGTCGGCCAGGGCCTCGGGGCCGGACCGCCCCACCTTCTTCGGCGGGCCGTTCGGCGGGGCCGTTCGGCCCTTGTCGCCCCTTGGGCGTACTGACTTCACTGATCCCGCCGTCCCGTCACGTGGGCTCGGTCCACGGTCCCACCTGCGGGCGACGCGGGCGACGCGGGCGGGGCCGCGCGGTGCGAGGACGAAGCGGAGAGCGTCGTATGGCGGGAAGGGAAGTGGGGAGATGATCGCGGCCGTGGGGCATGCCGACCTGACCCGGGACACGCTGGAGCTCGTGGAGTCCGAGCTGCGAGAACGGCTGGAGCGGCTGTTCGTCAGGGCGTCGGGGGTGGTGCGCGTGGGTGCTGGTGTGCCGGTGGCGTTCGGGCGGGCCGTGCGGACGGCGGGGCGGCAGCTGGTCGTGGTGATCCCCACGCAGGCGGCGGTTCCCGTGGTGCCGCCGGAGCGTGATCGGGCGGCGGCCGGCGAACTGCTGTCCCTGGCCCGGCAGGTGCGCCTGCTGGCGTACGACCCGGCCGACCGGGACGCGTGCGTCGGCGCGGACGAGCGGCTGATCGCGGGATGCCGGAAGGTGCTGGCCGTGTGGGACGGCTCGCCGTCCAACGGTCGCGATGCCACGGCGCATCTGGTGGCGTACGCCCGTGCCCGCGGCGTCCCGGTGGAGGTGCTGTGGCCGGAGGGGGCCGCCCGCGAGGCCGTACCCGGCGCACCGGAGCGGGACGGCGGGCGCGGTCCGCGCGGTGGCGGTCACCCGTTGCTCACCGTGGGCCCGGAGCCCATCCGGAACTCCAGCGAGGCGGAACAACCCCGATGACGAGCAACATCGCCGCCGTGCACCACCTCACCACCACGGCTCAGGGGGTGACGGGGGACGGAGGCCGGCGGGAGACGACGTCGGTGGGCTCGACCGGCGCCTCCCGCGCCTTCGCCTGGCTGCTCGTCATCACCGGTGGCCTCGGTATCCTCGCCTCCTTCGTGATCACCCTCGACAAGTTCGAACTGCTGCGGGACCCGAGCTTCTCGCCCTCGTGCAACCTCAGCCCGGTGTTGTCCTGTTCGAACGTGATGCGCAGCGACCAGGCGGGCGTGTTCGGGTTTCCGAACCCGCTGCTGGGCCTGCTCACGTACCCGGTCGTCGTCGCGATCGGCGCGGCGCTGCTGGCCGGGGCCCGGTTTCGCCGCTGGTTCTGGCTCGGGCTCAACGCCGGCACGCTGTTCGGCGCGGCCTTCTGCATGTGGCTGATGACCCAGGCGCTGTACGAGATCGGTGCGCTGTGCCTGTGGTGCTGTCTGGCCTGGGCGGTCACCATCGCCGTGTTCTGGTACACCACCGTGCACAACCTGCGGCACGGGATCATCCGTGCCCCGCGGGGGCTGGTCGCCGGGGTGCTGGAGTTCCACTGGGCGGTGCCGGTCACGTGGTACCTGACCATCGTCATGCTGGTCGCCACCCGCTGGTGGAGTTACTGGCACACGTTGTGGTGAGAGCCGGGCCTCCCGTGTCCTGGCCGCCGCACGGAGAGAAGAGGGGGCCGTTCGACCCCCTTCATCGGCCCCGCGGGGGCTGTTCGGCCCTATGCGGCCCTGGTACCCCGGAGCCGATCATGTGGCGGCGGCCGGGAAACGCTGAGTCCGCCCCCATGCGCACGGCACTTCCCGGCTCGTCGACGGCATGAGCGGAGACATGCACAGCGCATGAGCCGACAGGGAGGGAGCGTCCGGTGGACGAGGCACGGATACACCAGAGGGGGACCGCGCGACCGCGCGCCGTGGTCCCCGCGGCCGACGAGGTCGCCGGACGGACCGGAGGGACGGCCGCCCGTCCGTCGTGGGTGGAGTGGCTGACGACCACCGATCACAAGAGAATCGGGACGCTGTACCTGGTCACCGCGTTCGTGTTCTTCGTCCTCGGCGGTGTCATGGCGCTGTTGATGCGCGCCGAACTGGCCCGTCCCGGCACGCAGATCCTGTCGAACGAGCAGTTCAACCAGGCGTTCACGATGCACGGCTCGATCATGCTGCTGATGTTCGCGATGCCGCTGTTCACCGGCTTCGCCAACTGGATCATGCCGCTGCAGATCGGCGCCCCCGACGTGGCCTTTCCCCGGCTGAACATGCTCGCCTACTGGCTGTTCCTGTTCGGCTCGTCGATCGCGGCGTTCGGCTTCCTCACGCCGGGCGGCGCCGCCGACTTCGGGTGGTTCCTGTACGCGCCGTTGTCCGACGCGGTGCACTCGCCGGGGCTCGGCGCCGACATGTGGATCATGGGTGTGGCCCTGTCCGGGTTCGGCAGCATCCTCGGCGCGGTCAACTTCATCACCACCATCATCTGCATGCGTGCCCCGGGCCTGACCATGTTCCGCATGTCGATCTTCACCTGGAACGTGCTGCTGACCGCCGTGCTGATCCTGATCGTCTTCCCGGTGCTGGCGGCCGCGCTGTTCGCCCTGGAGGTGGATCGCAAGTTCGGCGCCCATGTCTTCGACGCGGCGAACGGCGGCGCGCTTCTCTGGCAGCACCTGTTCTGGTTCTTCGGCCATCCCGAGGTGTACATCCTGGCGCTGCCGTTCTTCGGCATCGTCTCCGAGGTCATCCCGGTGTTCTCGCGCAAGCCGATGTTCGGCTACATGGGGCTGATCGGAGCCACGATCGCGATCGCCGGTCTGTCGGTGACGGTGTGGGCGCACCACATGTACGTCACCGG
The DNA here is from genome assembly GCF_045160825.1 of Streptomyces sp. NBC_00104. Lineage (NCBI taxonomy): Bacteria > Bacillati > Actinomycetota > Actinomycetes > Kitasatosporales > Streptomycetaceae > Streptomyces > Streptomyces sp. NBC_00104. Next base: position 6,069,101 of record NZ_CP108215.1, read on the forward strand.
TGGCGTGCTGCTGCCGTTCTTCTCGTTCATGACGTTCCTGATCGCGGTGCCCACCGGGGTGAAGTTCTTCAACTGGATCGGCACGATGTGGAAGGGCTCCCTGTCCTTCGAGACCCCGATGCTGTGGACCACCGGATTCCTGATCACCTTCACCTTCGGTGGTCTGACCGGTGTCATCCTGGCCTCGCCGCCGATGGACTTCCACGTCTCCGACTCGTACTTCGTCGTGGCTCACTTCCACTACACGGTCTTCGGCACGGTCGTGTACGCGATGTTCGCCGGATTCCACTTCTGGTGGCCGAAGTTCACCGGCAAGATGCTCGACGAGCGGCTGGGGAAGATCACCTTCTGGACGCTCACGGTGGGCTTCCACCTCACCTTCCTCGTCCAGCACTGGCTGGGCGCCGAGGGCATGCCCCGTCGCTACGCCGACTACCTCGCGGCCGACGGCTTCACCGCCCTCAACACCCTCTCCTCGATCGGGTCGTTCCTGCTGGGCCTGTCGATCCTGCCGTTCTTCTACAACGTCTGGCGGACGGCCAAGTACGGAAAGCCGGTCGAGGTCGACGACCCGTGGGGCTACGGCCGTTCGCTGGAGTGGGCCACGTCCTGCCCGCCGCCCCGGCACAACTTCGTCTCCCTGCCGCGGATCCGGTCCGAGTCGCCGGCGTTCGACCTGCACCATCCGGAGATCGCCGCGACCGAGGCGGTGAGGTGAGCCGTGTCGCAGCCCGTCCTCGCGCTGGGTGCCGCGCTGCTGACCGTGTCCGGTGGTGTCTGGTACGTTCCGGCCCTCGCCGATCTGCGCGCGGGAACCGACCGCCCGCTGTCCCGCCGTACCGCGGCGACGGCCTGCCTGAGCGGCTGGAGCACGGCCGGGATCATCGCGGCCCTGCTCATGGTGAGCGAGGCGTGGTGGATCCCCTGCGCCGCCGCCGTGGCGGGTACCGCCGTCACGGTCGGCTTCCGGATACGTGCGGCCGCGCAGCACCGACGTGAGGCGCGGGAGGCGGCCCGCCACTGGGCACAGCTGGGTCGGTGCCGGCCCCCGGCGCCCGACCGCTCCCGAAGCGCCGTCGCCCTGCTCGTCGGCTCCGGACTGGCCACCGCCGTGGCCACTGCGACACTCCTGCCGACCATCGGCCCTGGGAACGGCCCGGACTGGCTGACGGCCGCAGCTCCCGCCGCACTCGTCGGCCTGTCCCTCGCGATCGCGGTCACGTACACACGGATGGCCCGTCGCCGTACCGCACCGGCGGACCCCGCGCGGCCCTCACGCTAGGGAGTGCCCGGGTACGCGCTGTCCCCGCGCGGGTGAGGGCCTCCACGCCACGGTCCACAAGGCCCAGGTCGATGACCTGGGCCTTCGTCATGGAGAGCGGGTGACGAGAGCGGTGAGGCGGCGTGCCCGGCACGTCGTCGACGGGTGTCCTTCGCGTACGGCGCGGAGATTCGTACGATCGCGGCGGAAGCGCGCCACCCGGCCCGGGACGCTGGGTGTATCGGGCCCTCACCCTGTCCCGGCCGTGCGGTTCAGCCGCTCGTGCCGAGGCTGCTCATGACGTCCTTCATGTCCTTGATCAGGAGTGGTTCGATTTCCTTGGGAGTGGGAGGCGGGGACACGTCTCCCAGGGCCCTGGTGGTCAGCCCCAGCGTGAACTCGGCTCTGCCGTCGAGCACGTTCAGCTGCATCCAGTGGGAGCCGTTTCCGAAGTCGTTGGTCACCAGATAGGCATGGTCCGCGAGGCCGGGAACACGGTGCACCTCGGTCACTCCGCCACCGCCGCCCGCCGCGAAACGCTTCCTGGTGCCCGCCCGCCGGGCCTCGAACTCGGCTGTCAGGTCGGTCTGCTTGTGCAGGACGACCGAGAAGTGAAGCTGGCCGCTGTGCATGCCCCCTCCGAAGGTCCGCAGCTCACCGAAGCAGTCCGCCGTGTCCATGGCAGGGTGCTTCGTCACCGAGGACAGCCAGTCCGTGCCCTTGACGAACCGGGTACTCAGCCCCGGCCAGAGGGTCTTGGCGCACAGCTTGTCCGCGACGCGATAGCCGACCGTGCCGGGTGTGCCGGGCAGCCCGAACGCGTAGAGCCCCGAACCCCACACGATCGACGCCGCCACGACGCCTCCCAGCCCGCCCCGCATCCAGGCCTTGACCCGGCGTGTGCCGGGCGCCGACGGGGCTTCGTCGCCCGCGGCGTCCGGACCCGGCGCCGGCGCCGGCGCCTCAGGGAAGCCCTCGATGACCTCGGGCTCACCGATCGCGTTCCGCTGGGGGCTGTCCATGGCCGTGAACCTATGCTGATCAGCGGATTCCCAGGATGGATCGCCGATAACGATGTGATGTCCTCGCGGGTCGGCGATCTCCCCCTGCCTGCTGGTCGCCATCGCCGTCCGGGCCGTGCGAACCGGAGAAGACCGAACGAAGGAGACGGTGGCCGCGCCGCAACTGAAGTGACTGAAGTGACTGAAGTGGCTACAGAGGCGATGGATTGGCGGGCGGGCGGGGACGGTTTCGAGGGCAGGCCCGTGACTGCACGGAGGATGGATGCTAGAAAGGCCAGATGAAAGACCGCTTTGTCCGAGTTGGTCACATATCGCCACTGTGGTCACTGGCACGAAGGAACATACGAAGCGTCGCGGGGCAGATATTCCTCCTGCAGGTGGCGCTGGTGGTGCTGCTCGTGGCATTCGCCGTCTTCGCCCTCGTCCTTCAGTCGCAGCGGCACACCAACGCCGAGGCCAAACGGCGATCCATAGCCGTCGCGCAGACTTTCGCGCATTCCCCGGGCGTGCTGTCCGCACTGGAGGCCCCCGAGCCCGCGAAGGTCCTGCAGCCGCTGACCGAAGCGGGACGCAAGTCCGCGGGCGTCGACTTCGTCGTGGTGATGGACACGAAAGGGATCCGCTACACCCATCCCCTGCCGGACCGGATCGGCAAGCGGTTCGTAGGAGAGATCGAGCCGTCGCTGGCGGGGAAGGTCTATACCGAAAGCGTGCAGGGCCCCCTCGGCGACGAGGTGCAGGCGACCGTGCCCATCCGGGACACGAGGGGCCAGGTGGTGGCCCTCGTTTCCGCCGGGCTGAAGGTCAAGAACGTGACCAGTCTGGTGGACCGGCAGATACCGATCATCCTGACCGCCGGGGCGGGCGCACTCGGAGTGGCCACCGCCGCCACCGTGCTGGTGGGCAGGCGGCTGCGACGGCAGACTCACAGCCTGGCCCCGAACGAGATGTCCCGCATGTATGAGCACCACGACGCGGTACTGCACTCCGTACGCGAAGGGGTGCTCATCGTCAGCGGTGAGGGGCGACTGCTGCTGGCGAACGACGAGGCCAGGCGCCTCCTGGAGCTGGCCCCGGACGCGGAGGGGAAGCAGGTGTCCCGGATGCCGGCCCTCGAACCCGAGATGGCGTCGTTGCTCAGCTCCGGCCGCGAGGCCACGGACGAGGTGCACCTGGCCGGGCCGCGGCTGCTGGTGGTCAACCAGAGGCCCACGGATCGCGGCGGAGGTCCCCGGGGCACCGTCGTGACGCTGCGCGACTCCACGGAGCTGCGGGCCGTGTCCGGCCGGGCCGAGATCACCGGTGAGCGGCTGAAGCTCCTCTACGACGCCGGACTGGGCATCGGCACCACCCTGGACGTGATCCAGACGGCCGACGAACTCGCCCGGATCGCCGTCCCCCGCTTCGCCGACTTCGTCACCGTGGACCTGGCCGACGCCGTACTGCACGGCGAGGAACCGGCGGCCACAGCCAAGGGAATGCGACGGGTTGCCGTATGCGGTATCCGCGACGACCAACCGCTCTACGAGAAGGGCCGGCTGATCGACTTCCTGCCCTCCACGCCCCAGGCGCGCGGCTACGGCTCCGGCCGCTCGGAACTGGTGGCCGACCTGTCCACCGCGACGGGCTGGCATCTGCAGGACCCGGAGCGCACGGAGCAGATCGTGGACTTCGGCATCCACTCGCTCATCGCCGCTCCGATCCAGGCCCGCGGTGTCGTGCTGGGCATGGTCAACTTCTGGCGCTCCAAGGAGCACGATCCCTTCGACCAGGAGGAGCTCTCGCTGGCGGAGGAGCTGGTGGCCCGTGCCGCGGTCAGCATCGACAACGCCCGCCGCTACACGCGTGAGCACGCCCTGGCGGTCACCCTCCAGCGCAGCCTGCTGCCGCGGGCCCTGCCCGAGCAGAGCGCCCTCGACGTCGGCTACCGGTACCTCCCGGCGCAGTCGGGTGTGAGCGGGGACTGGTTCGACGTGATTCCCCTGCCGGGCAGCCGCGTGGCGCTGGTCGTCGGTGACGTGGTCGGCCACGGCCTGCACGCCGCTGCGACCATGGGGCGGCTGCGCACCGCGGTGCACAACTTCTCCACGCTCGATCTGCCCCCCGACGAGCTGCTGAGTCATCTGGACGAGCTGGTCGGGCGTATCGACCAGGACGAGGCGTGCACGGACAGCCCCGCCGCCGTCGTGGGTGCCACCTGCCTGTACGCGATCTACGACCCCGCGACGTGCCGCTGCACCATGGCGAGCGCGGGGCACCTGGCTCCCGCGCTGGTCCAGCCTGACGGGAAGGTCATCTTTCCCGACCTGCCGCCGGGTCCGCCCCTGGGCCTCGGCGGCATGCCCTTCCAGACCGCCGAGCTGGACATCGCCGAAGGCTCCCAGCTCGTCCTGTACACCGACGGCCTCATCGAGGACCGGACCCGTGACCTCGACGAGGGAATGGAACTCCTGCGCAAAGCCCTGACGGATCACACGGATCGCGCGCCGGAGGAGAGCTGCCAGGCGGTGCTGGATGCGCTGTTGCCCGAACGCCCCACGGATGACGTGGCGTTGCTCATCGCCCGTACCCATGCGCTGCCACCGGATCGGATCGCCGAGTGGGACGTGCCCCCCGATCCGGCCGCCGTCGCCGGGGTGCGCGCCGCGGCGACCGGCAAGCTCGACGAGTGGGGGCTGTCCGAACTGGGCTTCAGCATGGAACTGGTGCTGAGCGAGCTCGTCACCAACGCCGTCCGCTACGGCGGCGAGCCGATCCACCTCAGACTGATCTACGACCGCTCGCTGATCTGCGAGGTGGCTGACGGCAGCAGCACCTCGCCCCACTTGCGGTATGCCGCGACGACCGACGAAGGCGGCCGTGGCCTGTTCCTGGTGTCGCAGCTGACCGAGCGCTGGGGAACCCGGTACACGCCTCAGGGCAAGGTGATCTGGGCCGAGCAGGCACTACCGAACGCCTGAGACGCCCTTCGCTTCCCGAACCGCGATCCGAGTGCACGTCCCGATCGCGCCCGGTTCGGCTACGGCGCCGACGACGTCGTACGGCCCGTCGTCTGCTGCTGACCGGTCCGGCTGTCTGCTGCTGGCCGTTCCGGCCGTCGGCTGCTGACCGGACCCGCCCCCCTCACAGCGCTCGCCCAGCGCTCGCTGCGGGACCCCACGACGCTCGCCCAGCGCTCGCCCTGACGCTTCACGACCCCCGGTTGCGTCCGCGAGCGAGGTGTACGGGCTCCGGCGTGACGTCGTGACCTCGTGCCCTGGTGACCTCGTGACCTGGTACGGGCAGCGGTGTCCGGGCTCGGTGGACGCGCTCTGGCTCCCCGCGACTCCAAGCCGACAGGCTCCCTTCGTCGCCGAGGCGGTCGAGGATCTGCCGGATGAAGTCCGCGCGCCCGACCGGGACTTGGGAGCACCGGCCGGGAAGTCGGGTGGCTCTCTCCGGGGATGCTGCCGCTTTCGACGCGCGCGTTCCTTCCAGCGGGGCACATGGATGTCCCGCCGGTCGGGGCCGTCACCCCCGGCTCGCGACTGCTCAGGGGGTGAGCTGCTGGTGTCCTATGACGGAGAGCAGTTCCAGCTTTCCCTGGCTTTCCGTGCCGGGGCGGGCGGTCATGACCACCAGGGTCTGGGCGCGGTTCTCGGTGAACAGGACCTGGGCGTCGACGTCGATACGGCCGAGGTCGGGGTCGAGGATCGTCTTGCTGTCGCCGTAGCGCTGGGCGACTTCCCGGAGTTCCCACAGGCCGGCGAACTCGGGGCTGTGTTCCTGGAGTTCGGCGACGATCCGGGCTGCCCGGGGGTCCGAGCTGCCGGCTGTGAGCGCGGCTCGCAGGCGGGCTGCCTGGGCGCGGCTGTGGCGGGGGTGGTCCTCCTCGGGGTACACCAGCCGCTCGGCGGGGTCGGTGAACCAGCGGTAGTAGGCGCTGCGGGCCAGGCCGGTGTGACGCATCTGGTCGCCGAGCAGCGCGATGGCGATCGGGTTCATCGCGAGGGTGTCGGCCATGTCGGACAGCACCAGGGCCGGGGTGTCGTCGTTCAGGCGCTCCAGGACCCGCATGAGGGCCGGGCTGACGTGCTCGGAGCGCTGGAAGCGGGCCGGCGCGTTGTGGCCGATGAGGGCGAAGAGGTGGTCGCGTTCGTCCGGTGTCAGGCGCAGGGCCCGGGCGAGGGAGGTGGTGATCTGGAGGGACGGTTGCGGGGCGCGCCGCTGTTCCAGGCGGGCGTAGTAGTCGGTGGACATGCCGGCGAGCTGGGCGACCTCCTCGCGGCGCAGCCCCCGGGTACGCCGGCGCGGGCCCTCGACCAGCCCGACATCGCGTGGGCGCAGCGCCTCGCGCCGCCGACGCAGGAACTCCGCCAGCTCTTTCCTGTCCATGCCCTTCATGGTCGCCGCTTTCCGTAGTCCCAGCCAGGGACCGCCGATCCATGGATAAACCCTCCTCTCCCGCCTGCGCGCCGCCGCTCCTACGGTCGAGGCCGCGGGCGGGGCGTTCACCGGCCCGCGGCCAGCGAAGGAGAGAAGACCCCCATGAAGATGACCGGCAACACCATCCTGATCACCGGCGGAACCTCGGGTATCGGGCTGGGCCTGGCCCTGCGCCTGCACGAGGCCGGCAACAAGGTGATCGTCGCGGGCCGGCGCAAGGAACTGCTCGACGAGATCACCGCCGGGAACCCGGGCATCGAGGCGCTCTTCCTCGATGTCGCGGACCCCGCGTCGATCGCCCACGCCGCCGAGACGGTGGCGGCGAGCCATCCGGAGCTGAACGTGCTCGTCAACAACGCGGGCATCATGCTGCCGGAGAACCTCCTCGACCCGGCCTCCCTTCCGGTCGCCGAGGATCACGTCACGGTCAACCTGCTCGGCACGATCCGGATGACGTACGCCTTCCTGCCGCTCCTGGTGGGCAAGGCCGACGCGGCCGTCCTGAACGTCACGTCCGCGCTGGCCTGGGTACCGCTGCCGATCACCCCGACCTACAACGCGACCAAGGCCGCACTGCACTCCTTCTCCGAGAGCCTGCGCGTCCAGCTCGCGGGCGCCGACGCCGGCGTCCAGGTGATCGAGGTGGCCCCGCCGGCCGTGCGCACGACCCTGCTGGGCCAGCAGGACAGCGAGACGTCCATGCCGCTGGACGACTTCCTCTCCGAGACCCTGACTCTCCTGCGCGAGAAGCCCGACGCCAAGGAGAACATCGTCGAGCAGGCCAGGTTCGTACGCGACGCGGAGGCCAACGGCACGTACGACGACGTCCTGGCCATGCTCAGCAAGATCGGCTGAGCCGGTCTCCGGCAGCCGCACTCCGGCCGCTACGGCGATGGCGGACGCCACCCGTCCGCCCGGCCGACCACATCGTGCTGGTCCGGCGACGCCCCACGGTCATTGACGGCGGAGCGGCCCTGTCCGCGGCCGGGGTGTCGTCCGGTTTCGAGCAGGTCTACGCCGCGCCCGCGCCCCGTGGCGAGACGGTCGTCGTCACGGTGGCGGTGGCGGCCGCGCACGGCTGGCGGAAGGCCCAGGTCGCCCCACTCACCCTCGAGGACGGCCGTACGCGGAAGTTGCGTGTGACGGCCGTGGTGGACGACTCGATGCCGTATCAGGTGCTCCTCCCACGCGACCTGGTACGCGATCACGACCCGTCCGCACTGGCGGACGTCGCCTACCGCACAACCCACGCCCCCACGCGCCTCCCGGCCGGGCTCGGCGCCGACGAGATCTCCGTGGAGGCGTACGCGGCCTCGGACGACGCCGAGAGGACCGGCTTGTGTGGGTCTTCACCCTGATGCTCGTCGCCGTATCGGCGGGCTACACGGCGATCGCCGTCGCCTCCACCTTGCTGACGGCCACCGCGGGCCGGGTGCGCGACTTCCGCGTACTGCGCCTGTCCGGTGCGACGCCCCGCCAGGTGCTGCTGGGCCCTCACCGCCGAAACGTGCTGTGTCGTCACCCTGGGCGCGGCCCTGGGCCTGGCGGGTGGCAGCCCCGGCCCTGTTCGGTACGGTCCACGGCCTTCGCGAGGAGCTGGGCCTGCCAGTGGAGTTGTCGCCGGCCCGGCCCTGGCTCACGGGCGTGGTGACAGGCCTACTGCTGCTCGGCACGGCGGCCACCGTCCTCCCGGCCCGCGTCGCCCTGCGGCGTATGCGGCGGGCGTGAACTACGTGAGCAACCGTCCGCAGGGCCCGCAGGAAGCTGCGGCCCTGCCCGATGAGGACATCGGCGACCCAGACGATCAGCGTGCCGGCCCGAATCTGGCACGCGAGCGCTGATCACGGCGGACAGCGAAAGGCCCGGCTCGATGACCTGGGCCTTGGTCGTTGCACGGGACCGCGGAGCGGGCGGGGGACGCGGTGCTGTTGTCGCTTCCGCGAGCGAGGTGTACGGGCTCCGGTGGCTCCGGCGTGACCTCGTGCCCTGGTACGCGCAGCGGTGTCCGGGCTCGGTGGATGCGCTCCGGCTCCCCCGCGCGTCCAGCCCGGAGTGCTTCTAGGGTTGAAGGACAGCGTGGCGCCCGTGGATGCCCGTTCTGTCCGCCTCCGCCGCACCCCATCTCCATGCCGTCAACGGCTGAAGGAGGTCACTCGGCATGTCCACAGCATCCGACACCCCTGTGCTGGACACCCTCGCCGCCATGACCGTCGACTCTCTCGAGCGCTGCGGTCTGCCCCCGGACACCCTCATCCTCACGCGCATTGCCGCGCTCGCTGCCTCGGACGCGCCCCCCATCTCCTACCTCGCCCACATCGACCCCGCCCTCCGGGCCGACCTGACCGCCGCCCAGCTGCAGGATGTCCTGGTGGCCGTCGCCCCCATCGTGGGCACAGCACGTGTGATGACGGCGGCGGGCAACATCGCCGAGGCGATGGGCATCGCGATCGCGGTCGCCGACGCCGAGGCCGAGGCCAAGGGCTGAGAAGAGACACACACCACAGCGGCCACCGTGCGTCCGACGTCCCGACGCTCTGGCCCTCGGCCGCTGAGCGGTCCCGGCGCGTTCTGTGAGAGATTTCCGCCGAGCCTTCGTCAGGCGAGGGTGGCGGCCCGCGTCGTCATACCGGAGAGGGCGGAGCATCACCTCGGTGCCGCCGGGTCCGTCCGTGTCCACCGCGGTGCACTCGCTGAAGTCCTGTCTCCTCGGCAGGAGTTGGGCAACCAATAGTGCTGCGGCGTCCGCGCCGGAGCCGGGGAGCCTGCCACGGCCGCCGGGAACTCGTGCCCTCCACGTGCCCCCTCTTCGTGCGCCCGGAGGGCGGATCCTGCGGGAAAATCCCCGCCCATGCACAAGCCCCAGGCCATTGACCTGGGGCTTCTGGAAGCGCGGGTGACGAGAATGTTCCCCGCTCGATTGCGGGCCTCGGCCTCGTCTGAACGGCCGTGAACGGCCGTGAACGGCGCTGAATGAGACGGAAAGTGAGACGCGAGCGCGGCCCCTCAGCCTCAAGGCCTCAGCCGGTTCTCCTGAGGGGCGAAGTAGACCGGTCCCATGGAGTGTGCGAGGGCCGCCGCACAGGTTGAGGCCTCCGGTTCGGGCCGCCCGGAACCACCAACTCGGTCGGCTCGCCCACGAGAACCGCACCCAGCCGCCCGGTTGACCAACCGCGTCTGTGCGGTGCCTGGCGAGGGTTCGGTTGTCGGCGACACCGCCCATTCGAGGGTATGGCCAATAGCCGGAAGCGTAATCAAAGTATTTACTTAGCATTGTGCGCTGTTTGAATGATCGGCATTTTTCCTCTGCCCCGCTTAAGGCTGATGAGCGCATATCGCTGCGTAATATGCAGCGACATAAACGGCAACAAGGCTCGCCGAATGTTCGGTAGGTCCGGTTCGCGCGGCCCCCACAGGAAATGGCCTTTCGATGAAGCTGAAAATCCCTCGAGCGGCTGACCGCCGTTCTTTGTCCGGAGTTGTGACCTCGGCCCTTGCCGCGACGGTTGCCGCCGTGTTGGTCGCCCTGATGCCGACTCAGGCGCTGGCCATCGCTACGCCTGTGCCTCTGGCCACGGCCGCGAGCTTCTCCGTTCTGGCAGGTCAGGGAGTCACCAATACCGGCCCCTCGCTGATCAGCCACGACCTTGGGACGCACCCGAATCCGTCCATCACCGGATTCCCGCCCGGCCAGGTACTCGGCGCCGTGCACGCGGCGGACGCTGTCGCGCTTCAGGCCAAGTCCGACCTGGTCACGGCGTACAACAACGCGGCCGGCCAGGCCACGGACTTCGCGCTCGCGTCGGCAATCGGCAGCGGACAGACTCTGCTTCCGGGCGTCCACACCGCTGTCTTCGGTGTCGGACTCACCGGTGACCTGATCCTGGACGCCGCGGGGAACCCGAACGCCGTCTGGGTGTTCCAGATCCCTGAAGCTCTGACGACTGCCTCCTCCAGCCGAGTGCTCCTCACCAACGGGGCTTCGCCGTGCAACGTCTACTGGCAGATCGGGAGTTCGGCCACGCTCGGCACCAACTCCACATTCGTGGGCACCCTCATGGCTCTGACCTCGATCAGCGTGACGACAGGGACGAACATCGAGGGGCGGGCGCTGGCCCGTAACGGCGCCGTGACGCTCGACAACAACAGGATCTTCCTCGGCGGCTGCGCTACCTCCACCACTGGTGGAACTACCACGGGCACCACGACCGGAACGACCACCGGCACCACGACCGGAACGATCGCAGGCGCCACGACCGGCGGGCTGCTCAGCGGCGGCCTCGTCACCGGTGGCGTCCTGGGCGGGCCGATCCTCTCGCCCGGTGCCTCTTCGGGCAACGTCGCCGGCACCACGTCCGGGAACACCGAAGGCAACACCGCTGGTAACACTGCGGGCAACACAGCCGGGAACACCACCTCCGGGAACACCTCGGGCAACACGGCCGGGAACACCTCCGGCGGTGACGGCGGCGGCGGGCACGACAACGCGCCGGGCCGGCCGGACCACGACAACGCGCCAGGCCGGCCGGACCACGGTGGCAGGCCTGGAGGACCGGACCACGGTGGCAGGCCTGGAGGACCGGACCACGGTGGCAGGCCTGGAGGACCGGACCACGGTGGCAAGCCCGGAGGGCCGGACCACGGTGGCAAGCCCGACCACGGCAAGCCCGACCACGGCAAGCCCGACCACGGCAAGCAGTCCGCCGAGAACTACGGCTACGACGAGATTCCCAAGGGCTACGAGGGCGACGACCACTCCAAGGGCTACGAGAGCTAGGCACCGTACTGCGGTCAGTCCGCTCACCTGATGACGGCGCGCGGCGGAATTCCTATCGAATCCGCTGTGCGCCGTCGGTGGCAGTCAGCGATAAAGCCAGGTGCGAGCAGCCGTTAGAGAAAGACAGGTAGGCGGTGTCGAGTGGAATCGACTCAGCGGACGTGGAGGAAATCCAACAGTCCCACTCCGGTCCGGCCACGCAGGAAATTCCTGACGCCACGGCCGCGCCGCACAAGGAGCCGAGGGGTGGTGCCCGTGCGCTGAAATCAGGACTGCGCGCCGCCCTGGTCCTGTGCCTGGCGGCGAGTGTCGTCCACGTGCTTCTCGTGTTCCTTCACGTGGCACCGGCCAACACCGTCTCCAAGCGATACAGCCCACTGATCAATGCATGGGTGTACCCCTTCTTCGAACAGAACTGGCGGCTCTTCGCCCCGGACCCCGAATCCGTCAACCGGCAGATTCTGGCCAGAACCGCACGCGCTGGCTCCGACGGATCGGTTCAAGTGGGCCCCTGGTTCGACCTGACGGCCGTGGATGGTTCCGCAGTCGAACATCAGCCGTTCCCGAGCCACACGGCGCAGAACATGCTGCGCCGTGCCTGGACCGGCTACGTCGACACGCACGGAGGAGACGACAAGGCGCGCACGGAACGCGCCCTGATGATGCAGAAGTACCTGACCAACATTGCCGCGGACCGCGTTGCCGCCCACAGGAGTGGCACCTTCGACTTCATTCAGCTCCGCGTCGTCACACTGCCCATCGACGCGCCCGGCTCCGCCGCCGACAAGCGCCCGCCGACGCCGGTCGAGAACCGGCTCCTGCCCTGGTGGAAGGTGACCCGCCATGGAAAATGAGGCCCAGAGGACCGCGTCCGCCGGCGTCGGCCCGTGGCTCGCCGCCCGGATCACAACCGCATGGGACCTCCTGACCGGCCACCCGGTGTCTCTGTACGCCGCGTCGGTGCTGCGCATCGGCTACGGACTGCTCTACCTGCTCTTTCTGCTGCGAGAGTTCCCGCATCGTGCCGAGATCTGGGGTCCCGGGTCCGCGTGGACGCCCGCCTTGGCACGCCAACTCTTCGAGCAGACAGGCTGGTTCAGCATCCTGACCCTGTCCGACAGCCGCACCTACTTCGAGCTCTGCTACGTGCTGGCCCTCGTCACGTCCGCGCTGTTCATGCTGGGCTGGCGGACCCGCGTCCTGTCCGTCCTCTTCGCCTTCGTGGTGACCTCGTTCCATGCCCGGGCGATCTTCATGACGGACGGGGGTGACAACCTGATCCTGCTGATGGCCTTCTACCTGGCCCTGACGGCCTGCGGTCGGCGCTGGTCGCTGGACGCGCGCAGGAACAGGCTGAAGACGGTGCGCGCGGGGACCGCGCCGGAATCGGCGAGGAGTCCCTTCACGCCGCAACTCCGCGACGCCCGCACCACCTTGATCACGGTGGTGCACAACTGCGGCATGCTCCTCATCGCGGCACAGGTCTGCTTCCTCTACGGATCGGCCGGCCTGTACAAGGTCCAGGGACCTTCCTGGAGCAGCGGCACCGCGCTTCACTACGTCCTCAACCTCGAACTCTTCCGGCCCTGGCCCGCGCTCTCCCACTTCGTGGACGAGCACACACTCGCTGTCGCCATCGCCGGCTACATGACCGTGCTCTTGCAGGTGGCCTTCCCGTTCGTCCTCTTCGGCAGGCTCAAGTACCCCGTTCTCGCGCTGCTGTTGGGCATGCACATCGGCATCGCCGCACTCATGGGGCTGCCTCTGTTTTCCGGCGCGATGATCGTTGCGGACGCCGCGTTCCTTCCCGACCGCTTCTACACCTTCCTGTCCCACCTCTGCCGACGCGCGATGCGGCGGCCGGACGGACGGCATCCGGCACCCGGACGAGCGGCAGGAGCCGGAACGGTACCCGCGCAAGGCAGGCCCGGCGTGCTCGGCTCGAAGCATCGAGTCGTACTCCCCGAAGGGCGAACGGACGACATGCTCGCCACCGAGCCCGCGTCCCCCCAGGCGCCCCCGAAGAGCAGGTGAGTCGGCTGCCGACTCGTTTGCACTCTCGGCTCGGGAAACCTTCGCCCGTGCACAGCCTTACGGTGCAGTGGTCCCTTGCCTGACTCACTTGCCGGTTTCTGGGCCGTACCACTGGAGTGCCTGTCCGGTGACGGCGGCGATGAACTCGAAGTCCCGGTCGCGGTGCAGGAGGGTAAGTCCCTGCAGTTCCGCCGTGGCGGCCACGCATCAGGTCACCCCGGTCTCTCATCGTCTGCGCCCAGTCCTCCATCGCCGTTCGAGGTGGATTACCTCACCGTCGAACGCGCGAAAATCTATAGTGGCTGAAGTAGACATTGGGTGGTCCCATGGTTATGGTTTCTCTCGTAGCCCAGAGAGGCGGAAGGGCCCGGCAGACACGAACTGCCGGGCAGCATTACGCAGTTACGCAGTTGCAGTTCGCAGGACGGTGCGGTGGTGGAGTTCCGAAGCCAGGGTTGTCGCAGGACGGCGACGGGGCTGACGGCCGGACCGGGTGGCCCGCAGTGATCAGGGGCCGCCATGAGCAGTACCGCAGTGGCAGTACCCGTAAGTGAAAGTTCGCAGTACCCAGCAGTGAAGTCAGTGAGCAGCACCTCGGTGAAGGCGTCGGCTGCGGGCGCGCGCATCGGGAGGTTCGGCAGTGGGGTTCCAAGCCAGGGCAGACGCAGGACGGGCGACGGGGCTGGCTGCCGAAGAGTGGCCCTTCGCGAGGCCACCAGCGGTTCGCAGTATCAGCAGTGCAAGCAGTACGCAGTACCCGTTCGGCAAGTGATTGGTTCAGAGGGAAGAACGGAGGAGCCGAGCGCCATCAGGATCGCCCGGGCGGAGGTGTTGAGCCCGGGTACCGCAGGACATCGATAGTGAGGTGGTCTCCGGTCGAGCAACCGCGATCCCCGCGCCCCCGACAGCGTCACGTTCGGGTCAGCGGACACAGAAGGCCGGCGCAGTACTAGGGCCGGCAGATGGTGTAGCAGTTCCTTCGGGGCCCTGGTGCCGTAAGGCACCAGGGCCCCTCCACGCGTTCCGCAGAGAGGTGAGATGACAGCAGACGGTTCCTTCGGCCGTCTCGACGACGACGATTACCCCGCCTGCACCACGGGTCGAGCTGCCGAGATGCTCGGCACCACCCCCAGCTTCCTCCGCGCCCTCGGCGAAGCCCGCCTCATCACCACGCTCCGCTCCGAGGGCGGACATCGCCGCTACTCCCACTACCGGCTGCGAATCGCCGCCCGCGCCCGGGAACTCGTCGACCCAACAAGGCCGCCTGCCGCGTCATCATCCTCGAAGACCAGCTCGACGAAGCCCAGCGCATCAACGCCGAGTACCGCCGCGCCGCCTCCCGGCACACGGTCGGCATCTGACCCGCAGCCCGCAGCGACGGGCCAGGCCGCACTGATCCGCCGATTTCAGAAGACGAGCGCATGATCGCCGAAGACACTCAGCCCAAGTCTCCGTCACAGATGCCAGGGGCCCGACCCGTTCCTCACGTCACTGGCTGACCTCGAACGGTTCGACGACCATGAAGTCCTGCCCGGCCACGCTACCGACCGCGGCCTGACGGCCAGGCCAGGGTGCGTCTCATCCGCCGCCACCGCCTTTCCCACACTCAGGAGATCGCCGCGTCTGACCGTTCGATCGCCCTCACACCGGGTTCCCGCCGCCTCGGTCGGTGCGTCGTGACGGCCCCCCGATTCCGCCATCGGCTCGGCGCCCCGAGGGAGCGCTTCCCGGGCTGGAGGCGCGGCCCGCTCGACCGGGCGAGGGTTGTCGCCCGCGGTACTTGCGACCTTGGGCGCGAAACCCCAGGTCGGCGGCAGGCTTCAGCGAGGGAGCCGGTGCATCGTCGCGCTCAGTCGAGGGTGGTGAGGTGATCGGCGTCGCCGCCTCGCCACTCGACGAGGAAGATGGTCGCGTCGTCGGTCGTGGTGCCGCCGCGTTCGTGTTTCAGGGCGTGGGAGAGGGCTCGCACCACCGCCCGTACCTCGGTGCGCTCGCGGAGGATCCGGTTGGTCCATTCGATGAGCTGTTCCTCTCCGAACTGTTCCCCGCCGGTGTGGTGCTCCTCGATCAGGCCGTCGGTGAAGCACAGCAACCGGTCGCCGGGGCGCAGCGTCCGCTCGCTGACCGACGGCTCCTCACCGCCGAAGCCGACCGGCAGCGTGGTCGGGCTCTCCAGCCGGTCCACCACGGCGCGGTCCCGGATCAGGAACGGGGCCGGGTGGCCCGCGTTGACCCACTGCAGTCGGCCGGTGGTGATGTCCAGAATCATCATCTGTGCGGTGACGAAGTGGTCGGGGCCGAACTGCTCGTTGATGGCCCTGTCCATGAACGCGTACACCTGGGACAGATCGGTGTGGGCCCGCCGTGTGTGGCGGTAGGCGCCGATGGCCACGGTCGCCATGGTCGCCGCGTCCAGCCCGTGGCCCATCGCGTCGATCATGGCCATGTGCAGGACGTCGCCGTTGAGGGCGTAGTCGAAGCTGTCGCCGGCCACGTCGTAGGCGGGCTCCAGGATCCCGGCCACCTCGACCTGCGGAATCGTCATCGACAGTGGGGGCAGCAACGACCACTGGATCTCCGCGGCCACGCTCATCGGGGCGCTGCGGCGGGCCTGGAAGAACTGGTCGGTGTAGGCGTCCTTGGTGACGATCATGTCCGCGACCAGACCGCCGAGTCTGCGCAGCAGCCGCCGGTCGTCGTCATCGACACGGTCCAGGGTGACGGCCATCACCCCGATCTGGTCGCTTCCGTCCAGCAGCGGCAGGTACATCCGCACACTGCCGTCCTTCGGCACCTCCACCGTTCTGCGGCTCAGGAACGCCTCGCCGGCGGGGGAGTCCTCGACCGGCTCGGGGCCGCCGACCTTCAGTCTCCGGCCCGGCAGCGGCACCAGGAGCACCTGTTCGTAGTCCTGCAGGAGGATGGAGACATCCCGCCCTCCGACCCTGGCCACCTCTTCCGCGACGAGCGGGGCGATCAACTCCGGCGGCATCTCGTGAGCGCGGTCCAGCAGCACCCCGAGCAGCCGTTCGCCGAACCCCTCGGACCGGTCCACCCCGACCCTGTCCGGCCTACGCCCACCGTCCGTCATCGCTGTCTGCTTCCCTTCGTCCCCTGACATGGGGAACTCAGCGGGGTGGCTGCGTCCACGCGGTGTTCGCCAGGCGGCCCGGTGCCCCGGCTGCGGCGCACGGGCTGCCGGTGTGGGGGCGGCGCCGGCCGGAACGGCGCCGGCGCCTTAGCACCCCGACCACGTTTCCGGATGCGGTGCCCCGACGCAACGCACACCCCGTTCCTCTCGGATCCACCAGCGGGCAACCGCGATCAGCGTGGGACGACGCCGTCGACCGGCACAGGCTCGCATCGCCGACCGGTCCGACGAGCCGATTGCGCCATGGGCAGCATGTCGCCCCCGAATGCCGTTCACCACAAGGGGATCGGGTCGACGGGGACATGGGGAGGCCGGTCGGTCAGCGGGCCGGGTCTGGGCTGCCGGTCTTGATCGACGGGGCCGACGGTGGCCATCGCCGGCTGGTCGGTAGCGGTGTTCGGGTAGACCGTTTCCAGAGTGCCGATCCTGCGCCCCTTCGGGTCCACGACGTCGTGGTCGCGCCACTCCGGACATCGGCGGAACGATCACGCCGTGCTGGGCCGCCCGCGTCCGCCGTGCTACAACGACCCCGGCGTATGCACACCGGGGTCGCCCTTCCGGGCCGGTCGCACGTGAGAGTGTGCCGACCCGCTTTCATGCTATGCCTGATGCACATTTCGGGCATCCGGTGTTTCGCGGTTCTCGCGGCACAGTGCGCACATCACGGCCTCCACCACGGCCGTTCCTGGACAACCGTGCAGGGATTCCTGCTTCGCGCGTCCATGCCGCCTGCTGAGCCTCATGGTTCATGGATGCCTTGCCGCCGGACACGCCTGGGCAGTCGGCACACTTCACACCGGCCGGTCTGGTCTGCTCATGGTGTCCGGCGCGGTCACCGCACTCGGAGAGGTCGCGATCGGCAGGCGGCTGTCACTCGGCTGTCACCCGGCGGTCAGTTCCGCGAATTGCTCGGCCGCGGTGGCGTTACCCCGGTCGGCGAGGCGTCGTAGCTCGTCCAGGTTGTCCTGTTCGGTGGCGAGTTCGATCAGCTGGTCGGTGGCTGTGGCGTTGCCGCCGTCCGAAAGGCGCCGAAGTTCTGCGAGGTCGCCTTGTTCCGCGGCGAGTTGGATGAGCTCATCGGCCGCGTCGGAGTTGCCCGCGTCCGCGAGGCGGCGCAGTTCGTTCAGGTCACCGAGTTCGGCGGCGAGCTCGATCAGCTCGTCGACCGCGCTGTGGTCGCCGTGCTCCGCCCGCTCCCGTAGGGCGGAGAGGGCCGACAGGGTGGTCGGGTCATGCTCGGTCATCAGGGACAACCTCTCTGTGCGGGGCTATTCGCGGGGGTCGGTCAGTTGTCCCGAGGTGCGCAGGTCGTCGCGGTGTGCCTGCCACTCGTCGACCAGCCGGGGCAGGCGTTCGGCGAGGAACTCGGCCAGCGCGACCATCTCCTCCAGCGGGGCGCGGCGCTCCGGCGGGGCATCGGCGAGGAGCGCCAGGCCCTCCCGGAACAGCGCGGCGTGTTCATGGTGGAGCGCACCGTCGAAGTTCTGCGGCTGCCGGCTGTCCGGGTTCAGGCTCACCCGGTCCATGCGCTCACCGGCGGTACGGGTGCGCCGGGCCATCCCGTAGTTCTCCAGTAGCTTGACCGCGCCCGTGACGGCGCTGCGGCTTGCCAGCAGTGCCTCGCCCAGCTCGTCGATCGACTGTTGCGGGGGATCGCAGACGAACAGGTAGCCCAGTAGGCGTCCGGCCATGGGTGGGAAGCCGTACTGGCGGGCGTAGAAGCGGCCGACGTGGTCGGCGAAGAGTAGGTCAGCGTCGTTCGGCACGCTTCGAAGGTATCACTTTCAGCTGAGATGACAATTATTTGTGTCATCTTGGTGCGTGCTGCCACCAAGGCGTCCGTCCATACCGTGTGCTCGCGCCAGGGGCTGGTGACCGTCAGCCGGCCCGGGCCCGCGGTCACCCGGGGTGGCAGCAGGATCGTGAGGACGACGGCGGACAGGGTGATCCACAGCAGGGCGCGGGGGAGTGTCAGGCTTCCCGCGTCCCAGCCGACCAGCAGGGACATGGCGCAGAACAGCAGGGCGCAGGTCGTCGCGAACCGGGCGCTGCCGCGCCGGTGGCGGTCACCGGCGAGCTCGGAGGTCTGTTCCGCTGCATGCCGCCGACGCTAGGCGGCCGGGCGGGGCAGGCGACTGCCGCTGACGGGATTCTGACGGCGTACAGGTGAATCCTGACGGGGTCCTGACGGGGCCCTGGCGAGATCTTGACGGGCTTGAGGGGGCCGAGAGAGGGCCGAGAGGGCGCGCCGGTGTCAGCCCACGTGGATGCGTGGGCGGCGGGCGCGGTCCGGTTCCGCCTCGCGCAGGACCTCGCGGGTGACGGGGGCGACCTCGCCCTGGCCGAAGAGGAAGAAGCGGAGGAAGTTGGCGAAGGGGTTGCCCTCGGTCCACTCGAAGTAGATGTGCGGGGTGCGGCCCGTGGTGTCGCGGCAGTGGAGGAGGAGGGCGGCGAGGGAGTTGGGGACGGAGGAGGACTCCAGGGTCAGGACCCGGTAGCGGTCGTGCAGGACCTCGCCGCGTACGGTCAGGCCCGCCTCGAACTCGGAGGGGTCCGTGACCGTCACCTCGACGAAGACGAAGTCCTCCTGCTCAGGCATGTCGTTGTCCTGCCGGATCTGTTCGATCTTGTCGCGGTACTCGGCCTTGTCGCGCTGGTCGGGCTCGTTGGCGATGAAGCGGATACGGCGGTGGGACATGTCACGGACGAATCGTTCCGCCATGTCGTCCAGCTCGACGCTGGTCACACGCAGTTCGAAGGCGCGGGCGAGGCGGGAGAGGAGGGAGACGAGGATGATGCCCGCGATGAAGCAGGCGCCGATCTTCACGCCGTCGGGGCGTTCGATGACGTTGAGGATGGTGGTGTACAGGAACACCGCCGAGATCACTCCGAAGGCGATCCTCCAGTTCCGCTGGCCGGCCTTGTGCGCGGCTATCGTCACCGCGATCGCCGCCGAGCTGATCAGGACCAGGACGCCGGTGGCGTACGCGCCGCCCTGGGCGTCGACGTCCGCGTCGAAGATCCAGGTGACCAGGAAGCCGACGAGGGTGAAGACGATGACCATGGGGCGGACCGCGCGGGCCCAGTGGGGGGCCATGCCGTAGCGGGGGAGGTAGCGCGGCATGAGGTTGAGCAGGCCCGCCATGGCGGAGGCGCCGGCGAACCAGAGGATGGCGATCGTCGAGACGTCGTAGAGGGTGCCGAAGACGTTGCCCAGGTACTCGTGTGCGAGGTAGGCGAGGGCGCGGCCGTTGGCGTCGCCGCCGTCCTCGAACTCCTTCTCCGGGATGAGGAGGGTGGTGATGAAGCTGGTGGTGACCAGGAAGACGCTCATGATGACGGCGGCGGCGGTGAGCAGCTTCTTCGTGTCCCGGATACGGCCCTTGGGGTTCTCCTCCGTGTCGCCCTCGTCGCCCTGCACATGGGGCATGACGGCGACACCGGTCTCGAAGCCGGAGAGGCCGAGCGCGAGTTTGGGGAAGACGATCAGTGCCACGCCGACCATGACGAAGACGTTGCCGTGTTCGGCGGTCAGCGCGGTCGACCAGTCGGTGATCACGTGGCCCTCGGTGATCACATGCCACAGGCCGACCACGACGACCACGACGTTCAGGGCGAGGTAGGCGCCCACCAGGGCCACCGCGACACCGATCGCCTCCAGGAAGCCCTTGAGGAAGACCGCGCCGAGCAGGGCGATCAGGATCAGGGTGATCAGGAGCTGCTTGTCGTGCAGGGCCTCGGACAGGTGGGGGTTCTCCACGAGGTGGGTGGAGGCGTCCGCGGCCGAGAGGGTGATCGTGATCAGGAAGTCCGTCGCCGCGAAGCCCAGCAGGGTCAGGACGAAGAGCTTGCCCTTCCAGAACGTCAGCAGGCGTTCCAGCATGGAGATCGAGCCCTGGCCGTGGGGGCTCTCCTCGGCCACCCGGCGGTAGACGGGGAGCGCGCCGGCGAGGGTGACGATCACGAGGACGATGGTCGCGACCGGGGAGAGGAGGCCGGCGGCGAGGGCGGCGATGCCGGGCTGGTAGCCGAGGGTGGAGAAGTAGTCGACGCCGGTCAGGCACATCACCCGCCACCAGCGCTGGCCCTTGTGCGGCGGTTCCGGTTCGGCGTGCGGACCCTTGTGGCCGCCGGGTTTGCCCATGTCGGACAGGCCCTGAAGCATCCAGGTCCGCAGTCGGCTCGGCGGTGGGTGCTCGGTGGTGGCCATCGGCGTGCTCTCCCGTTGTGCGGCTCAGGATGGGTTTCGAGCCATCACGGCGGACGGCCGCATCAGCGTAAGCAGAGCGTGACGTCAGGGCCCATGGGATGCGTCACGTGAGCGCGTCAAGCTTCCGTTAAGACCTACCGTGAGAACGCCGGGGGCGCATCATGATGAGGGCGTTTGCACGGCACGAGCGGAAACTGGCCCGTACGGGGGACGCATGCCGGCAGGTCTCGGCGGCGGACACCCAGCGTCATGCCGTACGCGGCTCCCCGGCTGCTCCGTGTGAAAGCGAGGCCGCGCCCGGAGCGCGTCTGTTTCCGGAGCTGTGCCGTCCCCGGGGCTTCGATGGAGCCGCGGCGGGCTCCCCGCCGGCCGGGCTTTCCGACGCACCGCTTTCACCCTGTCCGGCCCGGAGGTGTCAAGACCGTGTCAAGGTCCCGGGCCCAGGCGCCAAGGAAGCGCTCACACGCGCCCGTTCCGTCCCCGGAAGCGGTTCCGTGGGGATCCAGGGGATCCAAGGGATCCAAGGGATCCAAGGGATCCAGGGGGAGAAGTAACCCGCCTCCTGAGGGAGTTGAACCAGTGAGCGGAGCGCGTCGGCGGCGATGAGTGACGTACGGTCCGGACGACTGAAGGTCTACCTGGGGGCGGCCCCGGGAGTGGGCAAGACCTACCGGATGCTCGACGGGTCGTCGTGGCGCTGACCGGCGGGCCGGAGGGCGACACCCTGATCCGGCGGGCCGCCCGGATCGCCGCCCGGTCGGCCGGCGGTGCGCTGCTGGCCGTGCACATGGCCCGCAGCGACTGGCTCGCGGCCGGGGTCTCGCCCGGCAGCGCAGGCTGGTGGAGGACCTGGGCGGCAGCTACCACTCAGTCGTTGGCGACGACACCGCCACCACGCTGGTGGAGTTCGCCCGGGCCGAACGCGGTGCGGGGCCTCCGTCCGAGCGCCGCAGCCTGGGCCGCCCCATCGCCGCGTACGTCCGTGAGGTGGCGGCGGAGCCGGCCACGCGGGTCACCGTCCTGATCCCGGAGGCCGAGCCCGAGCGGCTGTGGCAGCGGCTGCTGCAGAACCAGCGGGGCGCGGTCGTCGCCCACGCCGTACGACGCGAGACCGACGCGGTGATCTGCCGGCTGCGCTTCCGGCTGCTGTGAGCGGGACGCTCCGCACCGTCACGTGAGCTCCGCCACCGATGCCGACCAGGGCCGTATGGATCCCGTCAAAGGTGTGCGGGCCGCCGTATGAGAGCCGTCAACGGGTGACCGAATCCGGCCAGAGTCGCGGTTTCCTCTAACTGTCCGTTCTTCCCGAACCTCACTCCAGGAGTTCGCGATGGCCGATCTGGCCTTCGTCGTCACCACGATCGCCGTGTTCGCGCTGGTGGCCTTCGTCGCCAAGGGGGTGACGAAGCTGTGACCGTCGAGAACATCGTCGGCCTGATCGTGGCCGTCTCCCTGCTGGGCTATCTCGTCCTCGCCCTGATCTTCCCGGAGAGGTTCTGAGATCTGACATGGGTCCCGTACTCGCCGGCGTGCTCCAACTGCTGGCCCTCATCGCGGCGTTGGCGCTCGCCTACGTTCCCCTCGGCACCTACATGGCCAAGGTCTACTCCACCGACAAGCACTGGCGCGTCGAGAAGTGGATCTACAAGGGCATCGGCGCCAACCCCGACACCGAGATGCGCTGGCCCGCGTACCTGCGCGGCGTGCTCGCCTTCTCGGCGGCCGGTGTCCTGTTCCTGTACCTCCTCCAGCGGCTGCAGGGCGTGCTGCCCGGCTCGCTGGGCTTCTCCTCCATCGACGCGGACCAGGCGTTCAACACCGCCGCGTCCTTCGTCACCAACACCAACTGGCAGTCGTACTACGGCGAACAGGCCATGGGCCACGTCGTCCAGGTCGGCGGGCTCGCCGTGCAGAACTTCGTCTCGGCCGCCGTGGGCATCGCGGTCGCGGTCGCGCTCGTACGCGGCTTCGCACGCTCCCGCTCCGGTGAGCTGGGCAACTTCTGGTCGGACATGGTGCGCGGGGTGACCCGGATCCTGCTGCCGCTCGCGTTCGTCGCGGCGATCGTGCTGGTCGCGTGCGGTGCGATCCAGAACTTCTCCGGCATCCACGAGGTCGGCCAATTCTTTAATGGGCACAGCATGGGCGGCGCCCAGCAGTGGAACGGCGGCGCGGTCGCCTCGACGGAGGCCATCAAGGAGGTCGGCACGAACGGCGGCGGCGTCTTCAACGCCAACTCCGCCCACCCGTTCGAGAACCCGACCCCCTTCACCAACCTCTTCGAGATCTTCCTGCTGCTGGTCATCCCGTTCGCCCTCACCCGCACGTTCGGTGTCATGGTCGGCTCGGTCAAGCAGGGCTACGCGATCCTCGCCACGATGGCCACCATCTGGCTCGGGTTCACCGCCCTGATGATGTGGACCGAGTTCGCCCACCACGGCCCGGCGCTCGACATCGCCGGCGGAGCCATGGAGGGCAAGGAGAACCGCTTCGGTGTCGGCGCCTCCTCGATCTTCGCGGTGGCGACCACGCTCACCTCGACCGGCGCGGTGAACTCCTTCCACTCCTCCTTCACCGGTCTCGGCGGCGGGATCACGATGCTGGGCATGCAGTTGGGCGAGATCGCGCCCGGCGGTGTCGGCTCCGGCCTCTACGGCATGCTGATCATGGCGATCATCGCGGTGTTCATCGCCGGGCTGATGGTCGGCCGCACCCCCGAGTACCTGGGCAAGAAGATCGGCACCCGCGAGATCAAGTTCGCGGCCTGCTACATCCTCATCACCCCGGCACTGGTGCTCGTCCTCACCGCCGCGGCGATGGCCCTGCCCACCCCGGGCAACTCGATGACGAACTCCGGCGCGCACGGGTTCTCCGAGATCCTGTACGCCTACACCTCGGCGTCCAACAACAACGGCTCGGCCTTCGCCGGGCTGAACGCTGACACCCAGTGGTTCAACAGCACGCTCGGCATCGCGATGCTGCTCGGGCGGTTCCTGCCGATGGTGTTCGTGCTGGCGCTGGCCGGCTCGCTCGCCGAGCAGAAGCCGGTCCCGGCCACCGCGGGCACCCTGCGCACCGAAAAGCCGCTGTTCACCGGGCTGTTGGTGGGCGCGATCCTGATCATCACCGGGCTGACGTACTTCCCGGCGCTCGCGCTGGGTCCGCTGGCCGAGGGGCTGGCGTCATGACCACCGACGTAACGAAGCAAGAGGACGCGATGTCCACAGCCACCCCGACCCGGGCGCCGCACAGCGACGTCCCCACCGGGCACAAGCCCGCCGAGGGCCGCGTGGGAGCGGGCCTCTTCGACCCCAAGCAGCTGGTCAAGTCGCTGCCGGACGCCTGCCGCAAGCTCGACCCCCGGGTGATGATCAAGTCGCCGGTGATGTTCGTGGTGCTGGTCGGGTCCGTGCTGACGACGGTCTTCTCCTTCAAGGACCCGACCGACTGGTTCGGCTGGACCATCAGCGCCTGGCTCTGGCTGACGGTGATCTTCGCCAACCTGGCGGAGGCCGTCGCCGAGGGGCGGGGCAAGGCGCAGGCCGACACCCTGCGCAAGGCCAAGACCGACACCGTGGCCCGGCGGCTCGCCGGGGACGCCGAAGAGAGCGTCCCCGGTACCGAACTGCGGATCGGTGACCTGGTCGTCTGCGAGGCCGGCGACATCATCCCCGGCGACGGTGACGTCGTCGAGGGCGTCGCCTCCGTGGACGAGTCGGCGATCACCGGCGAGTCGGCCCCGGTCATCCGGGAGTCCGGCGGGGACCGCTCGGCCGTCACCGGTGGCACGAAGGTCCTCTCCGACCGGATCGTCATCAAGATCACGACGAAGCCCGGCGAGACCTTCATCGACCGGATGATCAACCTGGTCGAGGGCGCGGCCCGGCAGAAGACACCGAACGAGATCGCGCTGAACATCCTGCTCGCCTCGCTGACGATCGTGTTCCTGCTGGCGGTGGCGACCCTGCCGCCGTTCGCGGACTACGCGGGCACCCATCTCACGATGGTCGTGCTGGTGGCCCTGCTGGTCTGCCTGATCCCGACGACGATCGGCGCGCTCCTGTCGGCGATCGGCATCGCGGGCATGGACCGGCTGGTCCAGCGCAACGTGCTCGCCATGTCGGGGCGGGCGGTCGAGGCGGCCGGGGACGTGTCGACCCTGCTCCTCGACAAGACCGGCACGATCACGCTCGGCAACCGGCAGGCTGCCGAGTTCGTGCCGGTCGAGGGCACCACCGAGGCCGAGGTCGCGGACGCCGCCCAGCTCTCCTCACTGGCCGACGAGACGCCCGAGGGCCGCTCCATCGTCGTACTGGCGAAGGAGAAGTACGGCCTGCGCGAGCGCGTGCAGGGCGAGCTGTCCGGCGCCGAGTGGATCGCCTTCACCGCCCAGACCCGGATGTCGGGTGTGGACGTCGACGGGCGCAAGGTCCGCAAGGGGGCGGCCGGGTCCGTCATCGCCTGGGTGCGGGAGCGGGGCGGAACGGTCGCAGACGACGCGGACACGCTCTCCAACCGGATCTCCGAGGCCGGTGGCACCCCGCTGCTGGTCGCGATCGAGGACTCCGAGGGCGCCCGGGTGCTGGGCGTCATCCACCTCAAGGACGTCGTCAAGGAGGGCATGCGCGAGCGGTTCGACGAACTGCGCCGCATGGGCATCAAGACCGTCATGATCACGGGCGACAACCCGCTGACGGCCAAGGCGATCGCCGAGGAGGCGGGCGTCGACGACTTCCTCGCCGAGGCCACCCCCGAGGACAAGATGGCTCTCATCAAGCGGGAGCAGGCGGGCGGCAAGCTCGTCGCGATGACCGGTGACGGCACGAACGACGCGCCCGCGCTCGCCCAGGCGGATGTCGGCGTGGCCATGAACACGGGTACGTCGGCCGCGAAGGAGGCCGGCAACATGGTCGACCTCGACTCCAACCCGACCAAGCTCATCGAGATCGTCGAGATCGGCAAGCAACTCCTCATCACCCGGGGCGCGTTGACGACGTTCTCCATCGCCAACGACGTCGCCAAGTACT
This sequence comes from Streptomyces sp. NBC_00104, assembly GCF_045160825.1. NCBI lineage: Bacteria > Bacillati > Actinomycetota > Actinomycetes > Kitasatosporales > Streptomycetaceae > Streptomyces > Streptomyces sp. NBC_00104. Next base: position 6,095,005 of record NZ_CP108215.1, read on the forward strand.
TCGCGATCATCCCGGCGCTGTTCGCGGCCGTCTACCCGGGCCTGGACAAGCTCAACATCATGGGCCTGTCCTCGCCGGACTCCGCGATCCTGTCGGCCGTCGTCTTCAACGCGCTGATCATCATCGCGCTGGTGCCGCTCTCCCTGAAGGGCGTGCAGTACCGGCCGGTCAGCGCCGACAAGCTGCTCCGCCGCAACCTCACCGTCTACGGCCTCGGCGGACTGATCGCCCCCTTCATCGGCATCAAGCTCATCGACCTGCTCATCTCCCTCATCCCCGGAATCGGCTGAGCGCCATGAAAAACACGGTCATCAACACCGCCCGGCTGTTCGGAGCGGGCCTGCGCGCCCTCCTCGTCCTGACCCTGGTGACGGGCGTCATCTACCCGCTCGTCGTCACCGGCTTCGCCCAGGCGCTGTTCAGCGACAAGGCGAACGGCTCGGAGATCAAGGACCACGCCGGCAAGGTCGTCGGGTCCTCGCTGATCGGGCAGTCGTACAACCTGCCGCTGAAGAAGGGCCAGGAGACCCCGGAGCCCGACCTGAAGTGGTTCCAGGGCCGCCCCCAGAACGGTCTCGGCACCAACAGCGTCAACACCCAGTACAAGCTGATCCTGTCCGGCGCCACCAACCGGTCCGCCGACAACGCGGACCTGATCGACTGGGTGAAGGCAGCCAAGGCCGCCGTCGTCAAGGACAACTCGACCGCCGACCACAAGGTCAAGCCCTCCGAGGTGCCGGCCGACGCGGTGACGTCCTCCGGCTCCGGCCTGGACCCGGACATCTCCCCGGACTACGCCGACCTCCAGGTCCACCGGGTCGCCGAGCAGAACGGCCTCTCCGCCGATCAGGTGCAGAAACTCGTCGACGACCACACCGAGGGCCGCACCCTCGGCTTCATCGGTGAGCCCCGCGTCAACGTCCTCGAACTCAACATCGCGCTCAAGGACCTGCTGGCCAAGAGCTGACGGCAGCGCACGGTCCACAGGGGAGTCGGCGGTCGGGGCGGGAGCCGGGAACCGCCGACTCCCGCCCGCATGAGTGCCGGTCGCACGGCTCCCGGCGTTCATGGCCCGACGTACGACAGGAAGGCGCACACCCATGACACGGGTGCTGGTGGTGGAGGACGACCCGCAGCTCGTACGGGCCCTCATCATCAATCTCCAGGCACGTCAGTACGGGGTCGACGCGGCCCCCGACGGTGCCACCGCGCTCCGGCTGGCCGCCGCGCGGCAGCCCGACGTGGTTCTGCTCGACCTCGGGCTGCCCGACATGGACGGGGTCGAGGTCATCAAGGCGCTGCGGGCCTGGACCCGGGTGCCGATCATGGTGCTGTCCGCCCGCCAGGCGTCCGAGGAGAAGGTCGCCGCGCTCGACGTCGGCGCCGACGACTACATCACCAAACCGTTCAGCATGGACGAACTCCTCGCCCGGCTCCGGGCCGCCGTCCGCCGCACCGAGGACATCGGGCTCGCGCCCGAGACGACGCTCGTCGAGACGGACGCCTTCACCATCGACCTGCTGGCCAAGAAGGCCGTACGGGACGGTCACGACGTACGCCTCACCCCGACCGAGTGGCATCTGCTGGAGATCCTGGTCACCAGCCCGGGACGGCTGATCACACAGAAGCACCTGCTCCAGGAGGTCTGGGGCGTTACCCAGAGCAACAAGACCAACTACCTGCGGGTGTACATGGCCCAGCTGCGGCGCAAGCTGGAAACGGACCCCGCCCACCCCCGGTATCTCATCACCGAGCCCGGTATGGGCTATCGCTTCGAAGGATGAACATGGCACGCGGCAAGCTCCGGATCTACCTCGGCGCGGCCCCCGGCGTCGGCAAGACCTACGCCATGCTGTCCGAGGCGCACCGCCGCGTGGAGCGGGGCACCGACTGCGTGGTGGCCTTCGTCGAGCATCACGGCCGTCCGCGTACCGAGGTGATGCTGCACGGTCTGGAGCAGACCGCGCGCAGGGAACTGGAGTACCGGGACACCGTCTTCACGGAGATGGACGTGGACGCCGTCCTCGCCCGGCACCCGCAGGTGGTGCTCGTGGACGAACTCGCCCACACCAACGTTCCCGGCTCCCGCAACGACAAGCGCTGGCAGGACGTGGAGGAACTGCTGGCCGCCGGGATCAACGTGATATCGACCGTGAACATCCAGCACCTGGAGTCGCTCGGCGACGTCGTCGAGTCGATAACCGGCGTACGGCAGCGGGAGACCGTGCCGGACGAGGTCGTACGGCGGGCCGACCAGATCGAGCTGGTCGACATGTCCCCGCAGGCGCTGCGGCGGCGGATGGCCCACGGCAACATCTACAAGCCGGACAAGGTCGACGCGGCCCTGTCGAACTACTTCCGGCCAGGGAACCTGACCGCGCTGCGCGAGCTGGCGCTGCTGTGGGTGGCGGACCGGGTGGACGCCTATCTCACCGAGTACCGCAGCGAGCACCGGGTGTCGAAGATCTGGGGCTCGCGAGAGCGGATCGTCGTCGGGCTGACCGGCGGACCGGAGGGCCGGACGCTGATCCGCCGGGCCGTGCGGCTCGCGGAGAAGGGCGCGGGCGGTGAGGTGATGGCCGTCTACATCTCCCGCAGCGACGGCCTGACCGCGGCCTCGCCGAAGGAGCTGGCCGTCCAGCGCACCCTTGTCGAGGACCTCGGCGGCACCTTCCACCAGGTCGTCGGGGAGGACATACCGGTCGCGCTGCTCGACTTCGCGCGCGGGGTCAACGCCACCCAGATCGTGCTGGGCGTCTCCCGCCGCAAGGGCTGGCAGTACGTCTTCGGACCGGGCGTCGGCGCGACCGTCGCCCGGGACTCCGGACCCGACCTCGACGTCCACCTCATCACCCACGACGAGGCCGGCAAGGGGCGCGGACTCCCGGTCAGCCGGGGCGCCCGCCTCGGCCGGGCCCGCCTGATCTGGGGCTGGCTCGTCGGCCTCGGCGGGCCCGTGCTGCTGACCTGGCTGCTGAGCGGCGTCCTCCCGGACGTCGGGCTCGCCAACGACATGCTGCTGTTGCTGACGACGACGGTGGCGGCGGCCCTGCTGGGCGGGCTCTTCCCGGCACTGGCCTCGGCGGTGGCCGCGTCCCTGCTCCTGAACTGGTACTTCACTCCACCCGTCCACACCCTCACCATCGCCGACCCGAAGAACATCGTCGCCATCGCGATCTTCGTCGGTGTCGCGGTGTCCGTCGCCTCCGTCGTCGACCTCGCCGCCCGCCGCACCCATCAGGCCGCCCGGCTGCGGGCGGAGTCGGAGATCCTCTCCTTCCTGGCCGGCAACGTCCTGCGCGGCGAGACCAGTCTGGAGGCCCTGCTGGAGCGGGTCCGCGAGACCTTCTCCATGGAGTCGGCGGCCCTGCTCGAACGCGCGAGCGACGTGGACCCGTGGACCTGCGCCGGCAGCGTGGGCCCTGGGCCCTGTGCCACCCCCGAGGAGGCGGACGTCGACGTGCCGGTCGGCGACCACATGACCCTCGCGCTGACCGGACGGGTCCCACCCGCCGAGGACCGCCGCGTTCTCGCGGCCTTCGCCGCCCAGGCCGCCGTCGTACTGGACCGCCGACGCCTGAAGCAGGAGGCCGACCAGGCCAAGGAACTCGCCGAGGGCAACCGCATCCGCACCGCCCTGCTGGCCGCCGTCAGCCACGACCTGCGCACCCCGCTCGCCGCCATCAAGGCGGCCGTCACCTCCCTGCGCTCGGACGACGTCGAGTGGTCGGAGGAGGACCATGCGGAACTGCTGGAGGCCATCGAGGAGGGCGCCGACCGCCTCGACCTCCTCGTCGGCAACCTCCTCGACATGTCCCGTCTCCAGACCGGCACCGTCACCCCGATCATCCGCGAGACCGACGTCGACGAGGTCATCCCGATGGCACTCGGCGGCGTCCCCGAGGGCAGCGTCGACCTGGACATCCCCGAGACGCTGCCCATGGTCGCCGTCGACCGGGGCCTCATGGAGCGGTCCGTCGCCAACATCGTCGAGAACGCGGTGAAGTACAGCCCCGCGGGCACCCCGGTCCTGGTCTCGGCGAGCGCCATCGCGAACCGGGTGGAGGTACGCGTCGTGGACCGCGGCCCGGGCGTCCCCGACGAGGCCAAGGACCGCATCTTCGAACCCTTCCAGCGCTATGGCGACGCCCCGCGTGGTGCCGGTGTGGGGCTGGGGCTGGCCGTGGCCCGCGGCTTCGCCGAGGCCATCGGCGGCACCCTCCACGCCGAGGACACACCGGGCGGCGGCCTCACGATGGTGCTGAGCCTGCCGATGGCGGCGGCCCACCGGCCGTCGCCTGAGTCCGAGTCGGAGTCCGAGTCGGAGCCGGAGCCGGAGTCGGAGCCGGACATGCCCGTGACCGCCACGTCATAGCCTCACGGCCACGCCTCACGGGATTCGGATACGTGTGCAGGTCGGCCCGCGTTGGCTGCGTGATTCACACAGATCGTCGGTTCCGTTACTCGCGTTGAGGGCCGTGATGCTGATGCCCCCCGCCTGTGGTGGAAGGGTCATCGGCATGCTGACTCGCTGCTCGACCGTGCCCGTTTCGTCAGGTCTGAGTTCACTTGAGTAGTCGTCGACCGAGCCCCGGATGGGCGTGTCCAAGTCAGCCTTGGTGGCGGTCACGTACACCTGGATGGTCGCCGACATCTCTACGCCGTCGGCATGCACGTCGAAGCTGAGTTGCAGATGGGACCGAGGGCCTTCGATCTTGACGTCGGTGATGTTGGGTCGTCCGTTCCCGCCGGCAGCCTTGGCCGCGCCGATCACCGCCACGCTGAGAGCCACCATGTAGAAGACCACTCCAAGGATGAGAACGCAGGTCTCCCACAGATTGCCCCGCCGGGTGGGGTGGATGAGTAGGGCGACGATGCTGCAGACGATGGCGAGGATGGCGCAGAGCGAGGCCACGTAGATCGGCCATGACTTGTTGTTGAGAGCGACGAACACGACGTCGCTGGACAGCCCGAGAGCCGTCATGATCCCGGCAACGGTGATCAGCGCACCGGCCAGGATCTTGGCGACGTCGTCCAGGCGCTTTCCGACCCTGGCCTGGATCTCGTCGGGCGTCGGCGCAGCCTCTTTGTCGTCGCCCATGTTCGGCACCCTCATCGCGGCCCTCCACGCCGTCGGCCCGCGCAGGCAAGGCCATACACGCTTGGTGCGCCCAACCAAGAGGCACCCGGCCCGTGGCACCCGCTCGACCTACTCGCCGTCGGGTGGGTAAGGCTGCCGGCCCGAGTCCGGCCGTCGCCTGTGAGCAGGTTGCCGCAACCTATCGGCTGGCAGCCGTGACCGTGCTCCGGACACTCCCACCCCACACATCTTCTCCGAGCGAAGTCACCCCATCGAGGCGGCTCCCATTCCCGGCTTCCGGATGTTGTGGGTCTGCCGTGGCCGCGGCATCATCCGCCTCAACCCACCACTGTACGAACGACCTGGACGCCAGGAGCCGCGTCTGGTCGGCTCTGCTCGGGTCGGCGGCAGACGGGATGGGAGCCCCCGCATCAGCCACTCACGGCCGGCACTCGCGTACCGGGCCCCCTGCCGTCTCGGAGCCTGAGCGCTCGGGAGTTCTTGTCCTGCCCGGTGACGACGACGACCTGCCGGGCGTTGTCGGGGATCTCGGCGAGAGTCCTCGGGCCGAGGCCCGGAAGGTCGGCCGGTGCGGAAGGGCTCGGGTCCGCGGTTTTGGCGTCCGGGGCCCTTTCGCCGGCCGCGTTCGTTTCGCCGGCCGCGCTCGGCCGGGATCGGGCGCGAGCCGTGCTGGACGTGACGGGCCGGGTGTCCTGCGCACTGGTGGTGGCCGAGGTGGCGTCCCCCGGCGTCCCGGTACCGGGGCCGCCGCACCCGGCCAGGGTGAGGGCCAGGGCCAGGGCCAGGACCGCGGCGGGAACCGGCACGCGGGAGCCCACGGAGGAGGAGAGGTGCGACCTCGCCGCGGGTGACGCCGGCACCCTGCGGCTGCACCGGGAACCGCTGGCCGCGGACGAGCTGATCGGCCAGGTCGCCGCCGCCCATCGCAGCCGCGCCGAAGCCGCGGTCGTACACCTGCGGGCGGAGGCCGACCCAGGGCTCTGGATGGACGCCGACCCGGTGCGCATGCGCCAGGTCCTGGGCAACCTCGTCTCCAACGCGCTGCGGCACACTCCCACGCAGGGCACGGTCACCCTCAGCGCCCGGCGGACGGCGAACGAGGCCGTCCTGACCGTGCGCGACACGGGAGACGGCATCTCCCCCGAAGACCTGCCCCATGTCTTCGAACGGTTCTGGCGCGCCGAGAAATCCCGCAGCAGACGCACCGGGGGCAGCGGTCTCGGCCTGTCCATCGTGCGCCAGTTCGTCGAGGCACACGGCGGAACCGTCACCGTCGGCAACACCCCCGGCAGCGGAGCGGTGTTCACCGTCCGGCTGCCCCGTGTGTCCGGGCCGGAGGAACCTCAACTGTGAGGGGTCGTCAGACACCCGTGGAAAGGGCGCCCCAGGGCACACAAGGGCACGACACTGGCCGCGCAGCACTGCTGTACGTCGACCACAAGCGCACGCTTTCCAGCTGTGGTGGTGGGGTATCGGGCCGGTGTGTAGTTGGCCACGCCGTTTCGGCATGAGCCCGGTGCGGCCGGTTCAGGAGAACAAGGGACACGCCCCCGCGATCGGCGGTGATGCGCGAGCCCGCCGCGGAACGTGGAGCACGCCCTAGGGAGCCAGGGCTCTGGGAGCACGGCCCCGGCGACGGCCGGACGCCGGATCTGCTCCCGCCCTCACCGATGCCCGGGGACCCGGGGACCCGGACGTTCCCTCCGTCACGGCTGCCCCGGGAACTGCCCTCGCGGACCTGTGGCCGGCGGCGCGGCTCCGGTAAGGATGGACGGTCAGCCGTCCGGGGTGTCGAAGGGAACGTCATGTACGCGCGGGGAAAGCGGAACCTGTCGTCGGGCGAACTGGACACTGCCCACCGCGTGATCCAGCCCAGTGCGCCGGTCCAGCGGATGCTGGACCTCCAGCGGACGGCGGGGAACACCGCGGTGGCCCGCATGGTCGAGCGGGAGCGGCACCAGCACGGCCCGGGATGCGAGCACGCGGACCCGGCCGTCCAGCGCCGGGAGACCACAGGCCACAGCCGCGGGCACGACGTCGCCGAGGACACCCACCCGACAGACCATCGCAGCCTCATCGAGGCCGCGATGGCAACGCCGAGCAGCCCGCTGCCGGGCCCCTTCCTCACCAAGGCGAAGGCGTTCTACGGCAACGACGCCCTCTCCGCGGGCCGGGTCCACGACAACGCGACCGCCCAGCGCGCCACCGCGGCGCTGGGCGCGCGGGCCATGACGATCGGAAGCCACATCTTCCTCGGCTCGTCGGCCGTCGGCGACACCGAGACCCTCGCCCACGAGACCAGCCACCTCGACAAGAACCTCCGGGGAATCCGCGAGACGGGCAACGACAACGGCGCCGGTGTCACGGTGACCGACCCGGGGCAGGGCTCGGAGCGCGCGGCCGTCGCCGACGGCGCCGCCTTCACGGCGGGAGCGGCCACCGCGCCGTCGGTCGTCGCGCGGCACGCGGTCGCTCAGGAGGCGGACGGCGCGGAGCGGACGGCCCAGCGGGTCCCGGCCGCCGGGACGGTCGAGGCGCTGGACGGTGGGCCCCACGGCGGCCCGGCGGTCCAGCGAACGGTCTGGGAGTTCGACCAGGGCGCCAGCTTCAACGACCCCCGCTCCGGCCGGGAGACCCGCTGGCGCAACAGGAGCAACCCCGGTGAGTTCCGCACCTCCACACAGCTGGGCATCAACGGCCAGGGCACACCGCGGCACGGGGACATCTACGACGACGCGACCCAGCAGGTGCACAGCAGCGCGAACGCGAAGTTCTCCAAGAACGGCACCATCCCGGATCACCAGTACCCGAAGCGCGAGTCCCAGACTCGCCGGGCCCTGGTGGAGGCCAAGCAGGCCATCTCGACGGCCCTCGCCATGCTGCAGGCGGCGGGAGGCGCTCCGGGCGGCCCGCTGCTGACGGGACTCCAATCGGGCTTCCCGGCGTTCCGGGCCGCGACCCCCGAGCAGATCGCCACCTTCCTGCCGCGGATCGTCGAGGTCGTGCGGCGCATCCAGGCAGGGCTGAACGCCCAGGGGGCGGAGATCGCCCTGGTCGGCGACGGCAACGTCCCCCGCGGAGTCGCGGGCTGGGTCGCCCCCAGCATGAGCGACATGTACAACCGCGTGACCAACCCGAACCAGCAGAAGAGCGAGGCCCTTCCGACCCTGGACGCCGGCCGCAGCGGCCCGATCAACCTGACCGACGAGGGCCAGAACGCCTGGTACATCATCCACGAGGCGACCCACCGGTTCGCCGGCACGCTGGACTACCAGTACAGCGCGCGCGATTCGGAGTTGCAGGAGGAGGACTTCAACGCCGAGATGGCGTCGGTCATGCCCGACACGGCGGCGGCGAGCGAAGCGGCCATGCTCGGCAAGCGCGCCCTGCGGGACCCCTCCGAGTACAGCGGCCAGAACAAGGACTCCGACCGGCAGCCGAACTGGTACGCCATGGGCCGGCGCGCCCTGATGAACGCCGACTCCTACGCCCAGTTCATCCTGATCGCGACGGGGGCACGGGCCCCGCGGTTCTGACCCACGACCACCCTCCGGCGAGATGAGGAGCTCGGCCCGCACCGGGAAGACGTGGACCTCGACGAGGGGGACGTCCGCATCTGTATTCGGCGGTACTTCAAGGCACCGGACGCGTTCTGGCTGCGGCTGCGGTGCGCGGCTCTGGGCACGGTGCCGGGGAACGGGGGAGGATCGCCGTTACCGCGTACTCGACCGGGTGCGCACGAACAGAGCACTGGTGAGGGTGCCGAGGAGCACGATGGCGGCGTTCACCGCGATCGCGACCTTCAGACCGCCGAGGAGGGCCGAGGATCCGGTACCGGTCACGGCGGCGGTGACGACGGCGCTCATGAGCGGCGTGCCCATGGTGATGCCGACCTGCTGGGTCATGGTGGCGAGGCCGGTGGCCAGACCCTGTTCGTGATCGGCGAGGCCCGAGGTGGCGGTGACCATGAAGCCCACGATGACGAGCATGTTGCCGACCCCGCCGACGAAGGTGCCGATCAGCAGCAGCCACATCCATGAGCGGTCGTCGCCGAGGCCGAGCAGCGCGGCCGTGAAGGCGGTCTGCAGAATGCCGCCGGTGATCAGCGTCGACCTGCTGCCGATCCGCCCGATGACCTTCGGGGCGATCGTGCCGCCGACGACCGTGCCGACGCCCAGCACGCCGAAGGACAGGCCGGCGGCGAGCGGCGAGAAGCCGAGCACTTCCTGGAGGTAGAGGGTCAGCAGGAAGACCAGGGAGGTCTCGGTGAGGAACGCGATCAGTCCGGCGATGTTTCCCCAGGTCACCGACCGTTTGCCGAGCACTGCGAGCGGTACGAGCGGCGCGGACACCTTGCGCTCGACGGCGTAGAACACCAGCAACAGGGCCGCACCCACGGTCAGCGACAACAGGGCCTCGGCCGAGCCCCACCCCTTCTCGCCCGCCTGGGTGAGGCCGAAGACGATGGCCAGCAGACCGAGCGTGACGCTGACGGCGCCGGGCAGGTCCAGCTTGGGGCGCTCGTCGGGGCGGGACTCCTTGATGACCGTCGGGGCGATGACGAGCACGGCGAGGGCGACGGGCACATTGATGAAGAACGCCCAGCGCCACGACAGCAGGTCGGTCAGCAGGCCGCCGAGTATGGCGCCGGTGGTGAAGCCGGCCGACATCAGCGCCCCGTTGAGGCCGAGCGCCTTCTCGCGCAGCGGGCCCTCCGGGAACGAGGTCGTCAGGAGCGACAGTCCGGCGGGGGTGACGGCGGCGGTGGCCAGGCCCTGGAGGACGCGGGCCGCGATCAGTACCTCGGGGTTCTGCGCCAGGCCGCCCACGAGCGAGGCCGCGCCCAGGACGACGAGGCCGCCGAGGAACAGCCGGCGGCGGCCGAACAGGTCCGCGACGCGGCCGAACAGCAGGGTGAAGCCCGCGGCGCACAGCGCGAACGATGTGGCGATCCACTGCAGATGTGACAGCGAGAAGCCCAGTCCCTCACCGATCACCGGCAGCGCCACGTTCAGGATGGAGAAGTCCACGGCCAGCATGAACTGGGCTGCGAGCAACAGCACCAGCATCAGCCGGAGCCGGGGGGTGAGCGCGGCCGGGGCCGTGCCGGCGGCGGTGCCGGAGACGGTACGGGCCGCCTCCGAATCAGTGACAGACATGACGTCGAGTCCCTTTCTTCACGGTTTCCTCACGTTTCCTGACATCCGGCGCGCTCGGTCGCGTCACGCGCGGTTACGGAGGAAGAGGCTCGTCGACACCCGGAATCCCAGCCAGCACCCTGTCGCGCACAGCCGGCGTGAGGGTAGTCATCACATGACCACCTTTACGGCCTCCGGCCTTCGGGAGGGGCGGGCATCATGGGACGTCAGTGGCCACGGCCTGTCGCACACCGCCGACCTGGAGGCATGGATGGACGCCCGGTCCGAGCTGGGAGACTTCCTCAAGTCGCGTCGCGCCGCACTGCGCCCCGAGGACGTCGGCATCACCCCGCACCCGACCCGCCGCCGCGTCAGCGGTTTGCGCCGTGAGGAGTTGGCGATGCTGGCCGGGGTCAGCATCACCCACTACACCCGTCTCGAACAGAGCCGTGCCACCAGCGCCTCCGACGGTGTGCTGGAGGCGATAGCGCGTACGCTGCGCCTCTCCGAGGACGAGACGGCCCATCTGAAGGACCTCGCCCGCCCCGCTGCCGCTTCGTCCCGGCCGACTCCGCCCCGGGTGGCCCACGCCGGCGCCTCGGCCCGGCAGTTGCTGGCGGCCATGAGCGACGTGCCGGCCCTGGTCCTGAACCGGCACAACGACGTCCTCGCCTGGAACCGTATGGGGCACGCGCTGCTCGCCGGACATCTGGCGCCCGAGAGCCCCGACACCCCGGCCACCCGCCCCAACCTGACCCGGATGCTCTTTCTGGACGAGCGGTACCGGGAGCTGTTCACGAACTGGAACGAGGAGGCCCAACTCGGCGTGGCCTCCCTGCGCCTGGTCGCCGGCCGCTACCGCCATGACCGCGCCCTCGCCGAGCTCGTCGGCCAACTCGCTTTGAACAGCGCAGAGTTCGCCTCTCGCTGGGCCCGGCACCCGGTGCGCACCTGCACGTCCGGGGTGAAGCACCTGCGTCATCCGCTGGTCGGCGCGATGGACCTCAGCTTCGAGAACCTCGTCATACCCGGCGCCTCCGGCCAGCGCCTCATCGCCTACACGGCCGAGCCCGACTCGCCGTCGGATGCCGCTCTGCGGCTCCTCGGCAGCGTGACGGCCCCTGTGGCACAGGACCCGACGGCGTACGGGCCGGCTCATCGGATCCCCGGAATGCGACAGCACGAGCAACTGTCAGATCCTGTGGATCATCGCGGAGAATCTCAAGCCGGCAGTAGCCATTGATCGAATGCCTTCTTCGCTCCGGGCTGGGCCGACTTCGGCAGGGCGTTGACCACGTTCCGGGTTTTGTGAACCCAGCATCTTTGGTGCCTGGCCTGCGGAAACACCTCCGTGAGAGCTCGCCACAGGCCCATCGCGCCGTCACCGACCACGAGCTCGGGGGCCTGCATGCCGCGCCGCCGGCAGTCACGTAGTAGGTCGGCCCAGGACTCGATGGACTCGCGCAGTCCTTCGGCGAGCGCGATGAGCTCCTTGCAGCCATCGGTGCGCACTCCCATGAGGACCAGGACGCAGGAGCGGGCCTGACCGAGGCGGATCTTGGGGTGGACGCCGTCGGCCCACACGTAGACGTAGTCGGATTCCGACAGGTCGCGGGCTTGGAAGACGGCGTGGTCATCGCTCCATTGCTTGGTCAGCCGGGTCACGGTGGCCGGCGAGAGCCCGGCCTCCGTGACCGATATGGTGACGGATTCGCTGCCATCCCTTCATCAGTAGTGTCGGAAACGTGATCAGCGCATTCGCGAAACTGCCCTACGCCCTCGGCCCGACAAGCCGGAGGCATCAGCACGCCCCGCCATGTCGTTCCCGCCCGGGACTTCGACAGGCGACTCCGCACACTCAACGGGCCGGCCGACTGTCGACCGTGAAGCAATCACCAAGATCTCAGCGGGTGTTCGATGTCGATTCGCGCCGGCTGTTTCAGCACGCTTTGCCGCATCTGTCGCCGGCGCGCATGGCCTGAAATGCTTGGAAGCTCCCTGCCGGAGGAGAGCTTCCACACCCGCCCAGTCCACTCAGTGGGCGGTTCGTCGGGGTGATGTCCGTTTCTCGGTGACGTTGAGGCAGGGCGCTGGTCGCGGCGGTCCGGGCCGGGAGGCGGTCCGCGAGAGCAGTGACGGTCTTCCGGGTGATCCTCAAGCGTTCGCCGTCGCCGTCGCCGTCGCCGTCGCCGTCGCCGCGCGCTCGCCTGCCGCACACGCTGCACCCCGTTCTCCGTCGTGACGTTTCCGGCTGACGGCATGCGCTGGAGCTCGACCGGTAGGCCGCCACACGATCCGACTCACCTCGGAACTTGCTTGCGGCCTCCCGGTCACCCCGATAACATTACGATCGTACGCCAATGAGATTCACCCTCCCGGTGATGGCACTCGTGACCTGCGAGTCCGGGCTCGGAAGGGGTGGCCGCACACTCCCTGCCCCATGGGGGCGTCCGCCGCGAAGCACGTCATCACCGGCGACTACTGATCCCGCCCGACCGCGACGGGCGGCCCGAACCGCACCGGTACAGAACAAGCAAGGAGAAGCCACCATGAACACCAACGCCACCCCGAACGAACCCGTCATCACCTCCTACGCGAATGCCCCGGCCCGCACCGTCACCGCCGGCGGCGTCACCTACGCGTACCGCGAGCTGGGGCCCAAGGGCGGCATCCCCGTCGTCTTCTTCGTCCACCTCGCCGGGACCCTGGACAACTGGGACCCGCGCATCATCGACCCCATCGCCAAGGGCCGTCATGTCATCGCCTTCGACAACCGAGGTATCGGAGCCTCCACCGGCCAGGTGCCGGACAGCGTCGAGGCGATGGCCGACGACGCCCACACCTTCATCTCGGCGCTCGGCTTCGACAAGATCGACATCTTCTCCTTCTCGCTCGGCGGCATGGTCGCCCAGGCCCTGGTGGTGAAGCACCCCGAACTCGTCCGCAAACTCGTCCTCACCGGCACCGGACCCAAGGGCGGCAAGGACATCGACAAGGTGGTCGCCACCACGTACTGGGACACGCTGCGTGCCACCTTGACCCGGTCGGACCCCAAGGAGTTCCTGTTCTTCAACCGCGACCCCGCCGGCAAGGCCGCCGCGCACGCGTTCGTCGACCGGCTGGAGGAGCGCACCGTCGACCGCGACGCGGAGATCAAGGTCAAGGCGTTCCAGACGCAGCTGAAGGCGATCAAGAAGTGGGGACTCTCCGCCCCCGACGACCTGTCGAAGATCACCCAGCCCACGCTGATCGCCAACGGCGACAACGACCGCATGGTCCCCTCGGTCCTCTCCGAGGACCTGCACCGGCGCATCAAGAACAGCGAGCTGATCATCTACCCCGACTCCGGCCACGGCGGCATCTTCCAGTACTACGAGGAGTTCGCCCCGGTCGCGGTCGAGTTCCTCGCCCGATGACCACCGCCTGACCAGGAAGAAGAGGCAACACCATGAGCATGCCACCGGCCGCCGCGCCACCGGCCGTGAAGAAGCACCTCACCTCATCGATCCTGTTGTGGGTGCGCAACGACCAGCCCCGCCAGACCGGCATGGACTACTGGAAGGGCCCGCACTCAGGGATCATCTCCGCCACCCCGGGCCTGGAGGAGTACCGCCAGATCCACCTCGCCGAGCACAACCCCGGCCGGTGGCCGGCGACCGACGGAGTGGAGACCTCGATCCCCGTCGACCGGAAGATCGACGGCGTCGCGGAAGTCACCTTCAAGTCGGTGCTCGCGCCCTCGCAGGGGCGCAAACAGACGAAGCTCGCCTACCAGGACGAGATCAACGTGTTCCGCCGCACCCTGCTCTACGCCGGCCCGCCGAACTCATCCCGCTGGTACGACGTCGCAGGCCCGGGAGAGAAGGTCGGTTCCCGCGTCATGGTCTACCTGCGCCGCAGGGACGGGGCCGGCGCAGGTGAGTTCCGGAAGTTCGTCAAGACGCAGCTCGTCCCCGCACTCGCCGGCACCGGAGTGCTGAAGGAGCTGCGCACGCAGACGTTCCTGCCCTGGATCGAAAAGCTCTGGGACACCCCGAACGTCGCCCACGACAACCCCCACGACCAGCGCTTCCACGCCTCCCTCATCCTCGGGTTCACCGACACCGCGGCACGGGACGCCTTCTTCACCGGCAACGTGATCCAGGACATGTCCCACCAGCTGGCACCGCCGGTCTCCGCGATCCACGCCTACGACGTCACCGCCGCCCTCACCTACGTCAAGAACGGCGACATCCTCCCGCACTACCAGGAGTGAGCGGCAACGGCCGGGAGCAGGTCCGCCGGACCTGCTCGGCACATCCATCCGCCCCAGGCGTCCCCGCCCCACTTCACGCCCCGTCGCCATCCGATATCCCTCACGCATCTGGAACCAGGCCATGAGCGAACAAAGCACCCTCCACTACGAGCGCACCTCACCCCAGGTCGCGAAGATCACCTTCGCCAACCCGCCCGTCAACCTCATCGTCGGCGAGACCGTCCTGCGCCTCATCCAGATCGTGGAAGAACTGGCCACCGACCCTGACATCCAGGTCGTGGTGTTCGACAGCGCCACCCCCGACTTCTTCTACAACCACTTCGACCTGGCCGCCGCCGCCGACTTCCCCGCCCCCGAGGACGAGAACGAGGTGCCGGTCTGGACGGATCTGGTCCTACAACTTTCCAAGGCGCCCTACATCACCATCGCGGCCATCCGCGGACGCACCCGCGGCGGCGGGAACGAACTCGCCCTCGCCCTCGATCTGCGGTACGCCAGCCGGGAGAAGGCGATCTTCGGGCAGCCGGAGGTCGGCAGCGGACTGCTCCCCGGCGGTGGCGGCACCGAGCGCCTCCCACGCGCCATCGGACGCGACCGCGCCCTGGAAGCCATCCTCACCAGCGACGACTACGACGCCGACACCGCCGAACGCTGGGGCTGGATCACCCGTGCCCTCCCCGACAGCGAACTCGACGCCTTCGTCGACACGATCGTCGGCCGGCTCGCCTCCTTCGACCGCACCTCACTCGCCTCGGCCAAAGCCCAGATCAACCGGGCCTCCCTGCCCCCGGACGCGGATCTGGTCGCCGCCTACGGCGAGTTCGCCCACTCCCTCACCCTCCCCGGGTTCCTCGCCCGAGCCGCCGGCACGCAGGCCGTCGTCGAGCAGGCCGGCATCGACTTCGAGTACCGCCTCGGGCATTACATCGGCATCGCCAACCAGCAACGCTGACACACCAGCACTGCGGAAGTGCCTGGGCGGTCGCTGGACGAACTACACCGGATGAGGCTCGACGAAGTGCTCATCGAAGTGTGCGGTTCGAGGACTCCGGTGTGGTGTTCTCGTTCTGCCCCGGACCGGTCAGCGGCTCAGGCAGCCGCCAGCTTCCGGATGCGCGGATGATTCTCCAACGCCCAGCGCACGGTCTTCGGCGGGCGTCCGAGGAGGGTTTCCAGTTGGTCGGTGGCACCGCGGTAGCCCCCGCCGCCCATCAGCCGGGTCAGGGTCTTCAGGTGCTCCGCCGTGTGCGGGAACGCGGCCAGGGCGGTGTCGACGTAGGTCTCGTTCCAGGTTTCCACGTCCTCGGGGACGTAGGTGACCGGGCGTCCCAGCACGGCCGCGTAGTCCTCGGCGAACCCGTGCATGTCCTTCAACTCCGGGCCGTTGAGGTCGTAGGACTTCGAGATGTGCGGCACTGGGTCGGTCAGGATCTTCGCGCACAGCTCCGCCACGTCGTACCCCGCGATGGGCGCGAGCCGGTGGTCGCCGAAGGGCAGGCGCAGTTCACCCTTGCTCAGGGGCTCCAGTGCCAGCCAGGTCATCAGCGGGTTCTCGACGAACATGGCCCCCCGGATGTTGACGGTCGGGAGGCCGGACCAGTCCAGCACCTGCTCGGCGACCCAGTGGGCACGCTGCTGCGGCGACCAGTTGGCAATGAGTCCGCCGAGCCACGCGCGCCGTTCCTCCTCCGGCGCGGTCATCTTGTCGAACGTCATGAACGACTGCTCGTACTCGGAGATGTTGACGAACACCTCGATGTCGCCCTGGGCCCGCGCCGCCGCGGCCATGAGGCTGACGGCGTCGGTGTAGTACGGCGACAGGCTCATGCTGAAGTAGATGCGGCGGACGCCCTTCAGCGCGGCGGTCACGTCGGCGATGGTGAGCAGGTCACCGACGAAGACCTCGGCCCCTGCCTGGCGGAGCGAGTGGGCGCGTTCGTCGTCCTGGCGCACGAATGCCCGTACCGGGTGCCCTTGTTCAAGCAGCATGGCGACGATCGTCCGGCTCACACCACCGATCTCGCCGGCGGCACCGGTGATCAGGATGGGATTGCGCTCTGGCATCAAGGCGTCCTCTGTCTGGTGGGGGTGGGGCAACTGCTCGGAAAGCCCGGCAGCGCCTGCGCGTCAGCCGGCCAGCTGGTTCATCTTGCGGATCTGCTTGTCGAAGACCCCGGCGGGAGCGAGGCGGCGCAGTACGCGTGCGCGTCCGGCCAGGGGGCCGGCGGTGTAGCGCGGCTTCGGCCTGGTGTCGGTCGCTGCCGCGACGACCGCCTTGGCGACGACGGCCGGGGCGTCGCCACCCCTGATCGCCTCCGTCATCACGCGGTCGACGGTCTGTCGCTGCTTCGCGTACGCATGTAGGGGGGTGTCGGGCTTCGCGCTGTTGGCCTCGAACCCGGTCCTGGTGTAGGCGGGTTCGACGATGAGCGCCCGGACGCCGTGGTCACGTACCTCGTGGTCCAGGGATTCGGTGTAGCCCTCGATCGCGTGCTTGGAGGCGGCGTAGGCGGCCATGTAGGGCTGGGGCAGGAACCCGAGCACGGACGAGATGTTGATGATGCGCCCGCGTCGTTGAGCACGCATGTGCGGCAGGACCTCGTTCACCATGCGCATGACCCCGAAGACATTGGTGTCGAACATGCCCTGGGTCTGCGCGAGGGGGGTTTCCTCGGCAGCGCCCATCGAGCCGACGCCGGCGTTGTTGACCAGGACGTCGATCCGCCCGAACCGCTCGCTCACCTCCTGGACCGCTGCGGTGACCGAGGTGTCGCTGACCACGTCGAGGCCGAGGAACGTCACACCGCCGAGCGGGGTGACGCGGGAGGTGTCGCGGCTTGTGCCGACCACGTTGAATCCGGCTGCGACCAGGGCGAGCGCGGTTTCCTTCCCGATGCCGGATGACGCACCCGTCACCAGGGCCACCGGCCGATCTGTCGCCATCATGGACTCCCACACTCTCTCGAAACCGATCAGTTTCCGCTACAGTAAACCGATCGTTTTCCGCATGCAAGTTCAAGCAGGGAGAATGAGTTCGCGATCGCCGGCTAGCACGGCACCACCACCGCGGCAATCGCCAAGCGGGTCGGTGTCACGCAGCCGTACCTCTTCCGGCTCTTCCCGGACAAGAAGGCGATCTTCGTCGCCGCTTTGATGCGGAGTATGGAAGACACCCGCCTGGCTTCGAGAGGGCGGCCGACGGTGTGGAGGGCGGCGAGCGGGTTCTTCAGGCCATCACGAACGCTTACGCGCAGCTGATCTCGACGCGCCCCGAAACGCTCCTGATGCGGATGCAGGGGTACGTCACCGTGGCGGCCGCCGAGGTGCGGGGCGATGACGTGATCGGGGAGGTCGTCCGGGCCGGCTGGATGAGGATCTGGGAAACCGTGCACCAGTCGCTGGGCGCTGATGCCGACAAGACCGCAAGCTTCCTCGCCTGCGGCGTGCTCGGCAACACGCTTGCGGCCATCGGGCTTCCCTCGGTCATCGAGCTTCCCTCGGGTGTCGGGCTTCCCTCAGGTGTTGGGCTTCCCTCGGGTGTCGGGCGGTGAGGGAGTGTTCTGGACGAGTGATGCGTCAGCGCACCCCTGCCGCGTCGAGCAGGGTGGTCACCGTGGGAGCGACGAGCCCGGTCAGTTTGTCGGCCTGAATTCCCGCGCGGGCGCTTGCGCCGTCGAAGACCAGGATGAGCTGCCGGGCCAGCAGGTCGGGATCGCTCGCGCCGCCCTGCTCGGCCTCGGCACGGAAGAAGGCCGTCAGATTCGCTTTGATCTGATGGGCCACCCGGCTGGCGGGGTGGGTCTGGGCCTTGAGTTCGATCTGCACGGCCAGGTACCGGCAGCCTCGGAACTCGGGCGCCCCTGCCTGCGATTCCACCTGCGCGAAGACGTACAGGATCCGTTCGCGGTGTGACCGGCCGTCGCCCGCCGGGGGTAGGAGGCTCGCCACGAAGGCGGCGGCGCGCTCCTTCAGGCTCGCCGCCAGCAGTTCGTCCTTGCTCTCGAACAGCTGGTACATGGAGCGCTTGGACACCCCTGCCGCCTTGCACAGTGCCTCGACGCCGATGCCGACACCGTCTCGGTAGGTGAGCGTGGCCGCAGCCTCCAGCAGTCGCTCCCTGGGGCTTGGTTTCACTTCGGTGGTCATATCGCGAGGTTAACCTGAAGCGGACGAAATGAAAACCGATCGGTTTCTGGGGGGTTCCGGGTAGAGGCATGGGCATGGCGGGCCTGGGGGAAAGACCGTCGCCGAGCCATGATGGTGTGCGCGCCTGTCGTTCCCGGCAGGGCGACACACACACCGGGGCCACTTCGAGTAGTGGCCCGTCCTGGGTGGCCTGCCGTTACGCCGGGGCGGCGGTTTTCCCGGGCTTCGTCTCCTCCGGGATGCGGTGCAGTCCCTTGCGGTCGTACCACCCCAGTACGCCGAAGCCGAACAGTCCGGCCGCGACGAGGCCGACCGCCATCATGACCCAGCCCCGGGTCAGACCCGCGTCGCCCTGGGCGTCGTAGTAGAGGATCGAGCGGATGCCGCCGGTGATCTGCCGCAGCGGCTCGAACTCCGCGAGGAAGCGGTAGAAGCCGGGCAGCGCCTCGATCGGGGTGGTGGCCCCGGACGTGGGCACCGCCATCCCGATGAAGACCAGTGTGACCACCAGCATGCCGGGCGTGCCGAAGACCGCGAGGAGGGTGAGCGCGCCGATCCCGGTGACGGCGATGGCGCACACCGAGTACAGCCACAACAGCGGCAGGTGGGCGGCGTCCATGCCCATGATGCCGACCGCGCCGACCATGACCAGGGTGCCCATCGGCAGGGACAGGGCGGCCATGAGGGTGCTGCTGATGGTGAGGGTCTGGACCCGGGTGGCCCGGATGAGCGGGCGGTGCAGGCGCAGGGGGCCCATGTCGTTGTGGGTGTAGCCGAGGGCGTGGTCGACCTGGCCGCTGATGACGTTGGCGGAGAGCATGCCGACGACCACGAGGGTGAGCGCGTAGTAGAACGCCGTCAGGCCCAGGCCGCTGTGCGAGTCGAGGGGGTGGCCGTCCTCGACCGTGACGGCGGCCGGGTCGGTGAGCAGGACGCGTGCCGCGGCGGGCAGCTTCGCCTGCCCGGGTCCGATCTGGGCGGCCAGTTCCCTGCCCACCTGGAGCGAGGCGTTCTCGGCCGCCTGGGTCGTCGCCGTCCGGGCCAGGCCGGAGCCCAGACTGCCGGCGGACTGGTTGGTCAGCACTGTCAGGGTCGGGCGGGCCGGGGTCCCGGTGGGCGCGGTGCCGGTCAGTGCGGTGGCGGAGGTGGTGAAGTCGGCGGGCACGACGAGCGCGCCGAACAGTTTGCCCTTGCCGAGCTCGTCCTTCATCTCCTTCTCGTCCATCACCTTCCAGTCGATCCTGTCCCCGCTCGCGGTCGACTTCTTGATCGACTCGGTGATCTGCGCCCCGAGGTTGACCTGCTTGCCGCCGACGGCGGCTCCCTCGTCGGCGTTGACCAGGCCGACGGGCAGGTTCTTCATGTGATCTACGGGGTCGATGTTCGCGCCGACGTAGAACACGGCGAACAGCAGCGCGAGTACGCCTGTGATGACGCCGTTCGCGATCCACAGAGGCTTGGCGCGCAGGACGCGGAAGGGGTGAGTGCCACTCATGACGTACGTGTCTCTCGGTCGGTGGACGCGGGGCGTTTCGCCGGGGGCTGCCAGCCGCCGGTGACTTCCTTGACGGGCTTGTGGGGGAAGCGGCGACGGGCGTACTCCTGGGCGTGCGAGCCCGGCAGGACGTAGAGGGTTTCCTTCTTGTCCTGGAGGGGGCGCAGGACGGTGTCCATGAAGTTCTTGCGGTCGTCCAGGTAGGGGCCCAGGACGTCCTCGCCGGCGGGGCAGACGGCGAGGCAGTAGCCGGACTTGTAGCCGGGGGGTGAGGACAGGCTCTGCCACATGGAGGCGCTCTCGGAGTCGGTGACCCGGGAGCGGTAGTCGGCGGCGTCCTCGCTGTCGGCCACGGTCTGCGCCCAGTCGGTGAACCCGCTCATGAACTCGCGGTAGTTGTGCGTGGTGCAGGCCAGCCCGTCGAAGGCGCCGTCCTTGGCGATGGCGCCGACCGGGCAGGCGGCGACGCACAACTTGCAGTCGATGCAGGGGTTGTAGTCCAGCGCCTGCCCGTACTCGCTCACCTCCGCGTCCACCAGGACGGTGGCCAGCAGAACGAAGCTGCCGAACTTCGGGTGGATGACGTTGCGGTGCAGGCCCATCACGCCGAGCCCGGCGGCCACCGCGACCGTCTTGTGCGCCACGACCCAGATCCGCTCGCTGGGGAAGTGGTCCATCTCCTGGGGGAAGCCGACGGACGGATTGAGTGCGCGGTGTCCGGCGTCCTGGAGGGCCCGGGTGACGCTGCGGGCGGCGTGGTTGGCCTGTTCGTCGGTCTGGTGGAACTCCTGGTTGGCCACACTGCGGGCCGGGGAGCGGCAGTTGTCGCGGTTCATCCGGACCGCCATCGCGATCAGGGTGCGGGTGCCGGGCAGCGCGGACTGTGCGTGCTCGCGCTCGCCGGCCAGGTCGGGGTGGTCCAGGCTGACCGCGGCCGCGTCGTCCGCACCGGCCGCCAGGCACAGCTCGCGCAGCCAGGCCGCGTCGATCACCGGCGCCGGGCTCACCGTGTCACCGGTCCCGCGCCGGGCGAGTACGGCCTGCACCGACGGGTGGGCGGCCAGCTTCGCCGGAAGCCTGGGAGCCGGGGCCGTCGGTTGCCCCTCGGCGTCGCGCGCGGCAGTCATCCGTACTCCTGGGGACTCGGGGGTCGAGACTCGCCCTCACGGCGAGAAACCGATCAGTTTCGTCACTGTAAACTGATCGGTTTCCGCATGCAAGCCCGAGTCGAGAGGTGCGACCCGGCCGGGATCACGTCACCTGCGCGAGCCCGGCGACCGGCTCCTCGATGTCCCGCCACCCCGTCACCAGCGCTGTCGGGGAGGGCCGGATGGCTCGTCGCGTCGGCAGGCGAGGGCGACGAGTCATACCGGCCCAGGAGGTCACGAGCCCGAACCGGGCTCTACTGGGAAGGTGATGGGCGTGGGCCGCCGTCCGGTACGGAGAGCTCCTGATGGAATCGGGGCCCGTGTGATCAGGGCTGATCGCTGATGGCTCGGTAGGCCGCGATGTACAGGGTGTGGCACAGGTCGATCAGTTCTTCGACCGTGGCGTTCTGGTGGCCGAGCGTCCAGTCCACGAGGAGTTCGTTGACTCCGCCGACCAGGCTCATCGCGGTCATGGTGAGCCGGCTGGAGGAGGCTTCCGGGCCAGGGAGCGGTGCGACGACGGCGGCGACCATCGCGGCGAATTCGTGCAGGACCTCACGGCGGCGCACTTCGAGGCGGGGGCTGGCGCCCACGACCTCGATGAGCACCAGGCGGGCCTTGCGGGCGTCGCCGGCCAGTGTGCGGATGAACACCTCGAGGCCGGCCCGCAGTTGGGCGTCCACATCGGGTGCGGCAGCGGCGGCGGCCTGCGCGGTTTCCGCGCTGATGGTGGCGATCAGTTCGTTGTAGACCCCGGCGAGCAGGTCTTCGCGGTCGCGGAACGACTCGTAGAAGTAGCGCTCGGTCAGTCCGGCGTGCGAGCAGACCTGCTTGACGGAGACCGAGGCGTATCCGGCCGTGCCGAACAGGTCGAGGCCCGCCTGGATGAGGCGGGTGCGGCGCTCCTGCTGTCGTTGCGCCGCGTCGCGTCCGCCGTAGCGCCGCCCGGCGGTCTGTGTGCCGGTCATTTTTCCCCTTCGCAGAGGTGTTGACACCGGTGTGCTCCGAACTGACACTCTAGCTTGTCAGTTCATCTGACATGGTCTCGTGTCAGAAATGTGTGGGGACCGCCTGCCGCTCGGCGGTCCGCTCGTGCTCAGGGCAAGGAAGGGGCTCGACCGTGGCAGCACCGCCCAAATCCCCGTACACGTTCAGCCGGAGAGACCGCGACAGGCTCTCCGGCACACAACCGCTGACCGGCCGGGTGATCGCGGTCACCGGGGCGGGCCGCGGCATCGGGCGTGCCGTCGCGGCCCGGCTCGCCGCGGCCGGAGCCGCCGTGGCGATCGGCGATCTCGACGCGGAGCTCGCCAGGGAGACGGCCGACGCCATCGGCGCGCGTCCCGGTGGCCGACTGCTCGGGCTGTCTCTCGACGTCACCGACACACCTTCCTTCGATGACTTCCTGCGCACCGTCGAGACCGAGCTGGGGCCGATCGACGTACTGATCAACAACGCCGGAATCATGTGGGTGGGCCCCTTCGAGGAGGAACCGGAGGAAGCCGCCCTGCGCCAGTTCGACGTCAACGTCCACGGCGTACTGCGCGGGATGAAACTCGTGATCCCGGGGATGCGGAAACGCGGTCACGGCCACGTGGTGAACATCGCCTCCGCCGCCAGCAAGGTCGCCCCGGCCGGGGAGGCGACCTACGCGGCGACGAAGCACGCCGTCCACGGCTACAGCACAGCCGTCCGCGCCGAACTGCGCGGCACCGGCGTGCACGTGTCCCTGGTGATGCCCGGCGTCGTGGAGACCGAGCTGGCCGTGGGCACCGCGACCGGCCCCACCCGACGCCTGACGACGGATCAGGTGGCCGACGCGGTGCTCGACGTCGTACTGCGCCCGCGGTTCGAGGTCTTCGTTCCACGCCGGATAGCCGCCCTGACCCGGTTGGCCGCGCTGCTGCCGGGCCGTGCCCGCGACGCCCTGCATCACCTCCTTGTCCCCGACCAGCTCGCCGCCCTGTCCGACCGGACGGTCCGCGCGGCCTACGAGCAGCGCACCCGGACCGCCCGCCTGCCCGAAGGATGAGCCCGTGACCACCACGCCCAAGCCGGCGCCCAGCACGAAGAAGGCCCAGAAGGTCGAGGACGCCGCCGCTCCGCGTCCCATCCCCGAATTCGAGGGTGTCCACGACGTATGGCCCCGCGGTGACCGGCTGCGCGCCGTGCGCGGCGCCGCGGCCGCCTACCGTGAGCGGTTCGTCCAGCAGGGCCGCATCCACGCCGTCCGCAGTTTCGACATCGCCGCCGCCCCGTACCCCACCCGGTTCGGCTTCCACGGCGCCGCGCTCGCCGTCAACCCGTTCGTGAGCATCGTCAACCGGATGCTCGTCGTGCAGTTCGACGGCTTCGACGGTGAGCCGAAAACACTGGTGTGGGAGCCGACCGTCGCCGCCGGAACGGCTCAAGCGCCGTTCTACTCCCAGCTCAAGCGGCTGGCCGGGGACTTTCTCACCGAGCACGTCTTCGCCCGCTACTACCACGACCCGAACACCGTCCTGCCCTCCTGCGGGCTGCGCCCCGAGGACGTGGACTTCGTCAGCTTCGACCACCTGCACGTCCAGGACGTACGCATGATCATGGGAAGTACCCGCACCATTCCCGGCGAACGGGCGCCCCGCGAAGCGCTGTTCCCGCGCGCCCGGTTGTTGGTGCACCGCAGGGAGCTGGGCACCTTCCAATCCGTGCATCCGATGCAGTGGGCCTGGTACGTCGACGGAGGCATGGACGGGGTACCGGACGAGCGCGTCACCGCCTTCGACGGCGATGTCGAACTCGGTGTCGGCGTCAGCCTGCTGTGGACCCCCGGCCACACGGACGGCAACCACTCCCTGGTGCTGAACACCCCCGACGGCGTGTGGGTCTCCTCCGAGAACGGCATCTCGGCCGACAACTGGCAGCCCGAGCTCTCCCGCATCCCCGGGGTACGCCGCCACGCCGCGTTCTACGGCCATGAGGTGGTGCCCAACGCCAACACCCTGGAGGACTCCCTCGACCAGTACGACTCCATGGTCAAGGAGAAGACCCTCGCCGACCCCAGCCGGCGCGATCCGCGCTGGCTGCAGATCCTGCCCTCCTCCGAGCTGGCCCGCTTCAAGCGGCAGTGGCCGGTGCTGCCCAGCTTCTTCCACGGCGGTCTGAACTACGGCGAACTGACCCCTGCCGGTGGTGGCCGGTGACCGGCCCGGCCGCCCGCCGAATCACCGTGGACGCCGCGGACGGCGTGGAGTTGGCCGCCTACCAATGGGGAGCGTCCACGGCTCCTGCGGTGGTGCTGGTCCACGGCTATCCGGACACCAGCGCCGTGTGGCGCCCGGTCGCCGAGCGACTGGCCGACCGCTTCCACGTCACCGCCTTCGACGTGCGGGGAGCCGGTGCCTCCCACCGGCCCAGAGGTCCGCGCGCCTACCGGATGTCCCGCCTGGAAGCCGACCTGGAGGCGGTTCTCGACGCCGTGAGCCCCGACCGCCCGGTGCACCTGGTCGGACACGACTGGGGATCGATCCACTCCTGGGAGTCCGTCACCGGCACCCGCCTGGCCGGGCGGATCGCCTCGTTCACCTCCATCTCCGGACCCTGTCTGGACCATGTCGGCCACCTGATCCGGGACCGCCTCCGACCGGGGCATCCGGATCTGCCGAAGCTGCTGAGGCAGGCCGCACGGTCCTGGTACATCGCCTACTTCCATGTCCCGCTCCTGCCCGCCCTGACCTGGAGAGCACTGGGACACCGCTGGCGTACCTTCCTCACCGGCTCCCAAGGTGTGCCCGGGCACACCTCCTACCCCGCGCCGACGCTGGCCCGCGACGCCGTGTCCGGCACCGCGCTGTACCGCGCCAACATGCTGCCCCGCCTGCTGCGTCCCCGGGACCGGCCGACCACCGTCCCGGTTCAACTCATCATCCCCACCCGCGACTTCTGCGTCACCCCGGTGCTGTCGTACGGAGTGGAGCACTGGACGGGCCAGATGCGACGGCGCCCGATCGACGCCGGGCACTGGGTACAGCTCAGCCACCCCGAGGAGGTCGCGTCCCGGATCGCGGAATTCGCCCACCGCGTCGAAAACGGCTCCCGCCGCACTCACACTCCGGACCACACCGCGCACCCGATCTGACGGACCGGCAGTAACAGACCGGCAGTACTGGACGACTGCCTGACCGCCCCTTCCCACACACCGATCGCCGACGGAGGAGGAACCTGTCATGTTCCGAGCCGCACATGCCCACCCGGAGCGTCCGTCCGAGCCCATCGACCACCACGACCTGGTGCTGCAACCGCGGGACGTCACCTTCGACTGGAGCACCACGCCGCTGCACTGGGTGCCGGGTGAGCCCTTCGCGACCCACACCTTCGATGTGCTCCACCTCATGCTCCCCGAGCTCGAACGCTGGTTCGTGCGCACCTTCGAGCAGGCACTGCCACTGATCACCGACGACCGACTGCGCGAGGACGTACGCGGCTTCATCGGCCAGGAAGCGATGCACGCCGAGGCGCACCAGGAGGTCCTGGAGCACCTGCTCGCCAAGGGGTTGGACCCGACTCCGTACACCCTGCAGTCCGAATGGATCTTCCGAAGGGTGCTCGGAGACAGGCCGGAGCTGACGCCGGCCGCCGCGCACGCGCACCTCCTCCAACGGCTCGCCCTCATAGCGGCCTTCGAGCACTTCACCGCGTACATGGGTCACTGGATTCTCAGCAACGGGGACCTGGACCACACCGGCGTGGACCCCGCGATGCTCGACCTGTTCCGCTGGCACGGCGCGGAGGAGGTCGAACACCGTTCGGTCGCGTTCGACCTGCTGGTGCACCTCGATCCCCGGTACCGGCGCCGCGTGGTCGGCATGCTCGTCACCGCTCCGGTGCTGACCCGGCTGTGGATCCGCGGAGTCCGCTTCCTGATGAACGCGGACCCCGAACTCGACGACCGGGTCGAGGTCCGCTTCCGCGACTACCTGGCCGCGGCCCGCAAGGACCTGTTGCCCCGGCCGGGAGCGTTCGCCCGCTCGGTGCTGCGCTACTTCCGCCCCGGCTACCACCCGACCCAGGAGGGCTCGACCCAGCTGGCGGTCGCCTACCTGGCGGTGTCTCCTGCTGCCCGAGCGGCTGCCCGATGACCCGGAAACCAGTGAGGCATCCCATGGACATCGGCACACCCGGCACCCCGCCGCCGGACCTCTACGGCAGACTGCGCGGCGACTCCTACATGCGGAAGCTGGCGGCTTTCAGCGACAAGGCGGTCACGCGCCTCGCGCGGCGCAGCACTCCTCCCAAGCGCCCGCCGGCCACCGGGACGCCCGTGATCCGGGAACTGGTGGTCGCCGCCAGGCACCAGGAGGCCGAGGATGTCGTCTCCCTGCGGCTGGCAGCACCCGACGGGGCATCCGACGGGGCATCCGACGGGGGAGTGCTCCCGCCCTGGCAGCCCGGCGCCCACATCGAGCTGCGCCTGCCCTCCGGCCGCAGGCGGCAGTACTCCCTGTGCGGCGACCCCGCCGACCGGTACGGGTACCGCATAGCGGTGCGCCGCATCGCCGACGGCAAAGGCGGTTCGGCCGAGGTGCACGACACCCTCGGAGTCGGTACGCGGGTCGCCGTCACCGGGCGGCCCCGGAACGCCTTCCCCTTCGCCGCCGAAGCATCCGTCCTGCTCGTCGCGGGCGGCATCGGCATCACCCCGATCCTGCCGATGGCCCGGGAAGCAGCCCGGCGCGGGCTGGACTGGAGGCTCGTGCACACCGGCCGCAGCCGCGGCTCGATGCCCTTCGCGGCAGAGCTGGCCGAACTCGCGGCCGCGGCCCCCGGCCGGGTCTCCATCCGTCCTGACGACGAGTCCGGGGTGCCCGAAGCCGCCGATCTGTTGCGCTCGATCCCGGCGACGGGTGCGGTGTACTGCTGCGGGCCCGCGCCCATGATCGACGGCGTTCGGCGCGCGTTCGGTGGCAGCCGCGCGTCGGCCCTGCACTTCGAGCGGTTCGCTCCGCCCCCGATCACGGACGGCCGCCCCTTCGAACTCCAGCTGGGCGACACCGGACGGGTTCTGCCGGTGCCGTACGACCGCTCCGCCCTGGACGTTCTCCACGAGGCCCTGCCGGACCTGCCGTTCTCCTGCCGCCAGGGGTTCTGCGGCACCTGCCGGGTACGGGTTGCCGATGGCCAGGTCGATCACCGTGACCGTCGGCTCACCGCCACCGAACGTGCGGCCGGCGCCATGCTGCCCTGCGTCTCGCGTGCACCGGAAGGAGAGCGGCTGGTGCTGGAGGTGTGAACCGGCCGAGCGCCCGTCAATCCGGTCCTCGGCCCGGGCCCGCAGCCGGTGACGGAGCTCGAGTGCGGCGATCGGCCGGTCAGGGGTGTTGGTCGCGAAGCACGTGATCCGAATGCCGTCCGCGTCCGTGAACCTCAACTGGGCGCCAGGATAGGGCCGTTCCTTTCGGATGATCAGCCGCACGCCCTTGAGCAGGCCGTCCAGGAGCTTGCCGGTGAGCTCGGCGACCCAGGCCCCGTCACGGGCCTCACCGTCGGTCTCGACGGCCGGGGTCCAGGCTGAGGCGGGGACCTTCAGCAGGTGTTCGTGGACGCGGCCGGCTCGCCGACCACGAGTACGCTCGCCGGGCCCGTACGGGGCGGATGCGACCCGAAGCTGTCCGCCGAGGACATCGCCTGCGGCTACCGCCATTCCTGGAAGGGGAACGGGGCCAAACGGCCGGTGGACCTGGTGCGATCAGGTCCGCGGGGCTGTCGGCCGGGTCAGCGGGACCAAGCGGCGGTCCCCGAAGGTGACCATCGCGTGTACGGGCGCGGCGCCGGCGCGCATGAGCGCCGCGACACCCCGGCGGCCCTGCCTGCGGGCGAGCTCCGACCCCGCGCCGATCATCAGGGCGGTGAGGGCCGGCATCGGACGCCCGAAGAGCGTGATCTCCTTGACGCGTGCCTCGTCGTCGAGCCGCAGCAGTTGCGCTTCCTCGAACGGCTGGGATCCCACCCTCGCCCGGTAGAACAGCGCGTACGTGTCGCCCTCGCCGGTCTGGGTGTGGAAGCGGATGTCCTCGACCGCCGTGAACGCCGAGGTCAGGAAATCGCGCAGCTGGGCAGGTCCCTCGAAGCGGAACTGTTCGGTGAGTGGCGAGCTGAGCACGACGTCCTGGCTCAGGCACGCGACTGCGGCGTCGACGTCACCGCGTTCTGAGGCGGCGCGCCAGCTCGCGACGGTAGCGGCGGCGGAGTGCGGGGTCTCGGACATGAGTCTCTCCCGGTATCAACGGCGCGACGGAGTGCGTGGGGTGGCGGGGGTCAGCCGGCCAGCTTGTTCATCGTGCGGATCTGCTTGTCCAGGACCCAGGCAGGAACGAAGCGGAGCATGCGTGCGCGTCCGGCCATGGGGCCGGCGGCGTAGCGAAGTTTCGGCTTCTTGTCGGTGGCGGCCGTGACGATCGCCTTGGCGACCACGGCGGGGTCGTCACCGCCCCTGATCGCCTCCGTCATCAGACGGTCGAAGACGTGCCGCTGGTCCGCGTAGACCTGCAGGGGCGTGTCGGGCTTCGCGCTGTTGGCCTCGAATCCGGTCCTGGTGTAGGCGGGTTCGACGAGGAGCGACCGGACGCCGTACTGCCGCACCTCGTGGTCCAGGGACTGGGAGTAGCCCTCGATCGCGTGCTTGGACGCGCCGTAGACGGCCATGTAGGGAGCGGGGATGAACCCCTGCACCGACGAGAGGTTGATGATGCGCCCGCGTCCCCGGGAGCGCATGTGCGGCAGGACCTCCTGCACCATGCGCATGACACCGAAGACGTTGATGTCGAAGACGCCCTGGGCCTGCGCGAGGGAGGTTTCCTCGGCCGCGCCTATCGAGCCGACGCCGGCGTTGTTGACCAGGACGTCGATCCGCCCGAACCGGTCGTCTTCGCCGTCGGAGTACTCATCACCGGAGTACGCGAGCACAATCGGCGCGACGGCTGAGCCGATCGGTGCGCCAGTATCGGCCGGACACTCATTCCCGAGAATGAACGGCTGCCCCGTCGCACAGCAACGGCACAAGAAGCCGACGCCGTGAGACTTGCTGGTGTCTCCATGACCAAGCGGACCGCTGGGCTTCGAAGTACCCGATCTGCCCAGTCCTCGTAGAGGTGAGCCAAGGAGCGCCCCAGAGCAGGTGCGCGGGCTTGTGTAGTTCATTCACCTGGCCGGACGGTCAAAGCCCATCTCGCAGCACTTCTGACCGGCTTGCCTGGTCATGACTACGGCTCCGTTACCGCTTCGCAGCTGGTTGGCGCGGTTTTGTCCCGAAGGTGACCAGGGCGGCGAGTCCGGCGATGAGTGCTAGCTAGCGGCGACGTGGCCAAGTGAGATGGATGACCCGCTTGGAAATGCGCCAGCCGTCATCGGTGCGTCGCAGGTCGTCGGCGTAGACGACGCTGGCGACACCGCCGCCCTCCAGCAGGCTCAGACCTTTGGATCGGGCCCGCACCTCGTCGCCCGGGCCTTCCGACACGACGATGTTCGTCGTGTGGTGGGCTTTCGCGTGTCCGGGGGCGTTCATGAAGGTCACGATCGCGTCCAGCCCGACGACCGGGTCGCCGCCGAAGACGCTGCCGTCCCACACCGCGTCTTCGGTGAGGCATTCGCCGAGACGGTCCAGTTCGTGGTCGTCCATGATGTGCGCCCACAGCGCCACGGCCCTGCTGATTTCGACGGTGTCTTCATTCGTGGGTTTCACGTTCAGCTCTCCGTTTTCTGCGTTGCTGGATCAGGTCTTGGCGCCGCTCGGCATGGCCAGCACCTGGTCGTAGGCGCCGTTGGCCTCGGCGATGCTCTCCTTCGCCGCAGTGGCCGGGCGCCCGGCAGCTTCGACTATGGGGGTGTATCGGCGGGGGCGGGAGAGGACCACATATCCATGGACCGACGATCCTCCCCAGCCGGCCACCATCGAGTCGCCAGGACTTGAGGCGGGCGAAGGTGTGTTTGCCTGGAGCGCGGAGACGGGCGTGGGCGCGGTTGTACTGCTGGTAGAGCTCCGGAAGTTCGCGGTGGCCGTAAGGGGTGCGGACGGCGGCGCAGGCGCTGTCGGCGGCGGCTGAAATCTGACCCAGTTTGGCCGGTTGAATTCTGACCCGCTGGGTGGTTGTTGTTGGTCAGTCGTCGTTGGTGGGGGCGGGGACGCGTCCGAGGTTGCGTCCGCGCATGCGGTAGGAGTCGCCTTTGAGGGAGTGGACCTCGGCGTGGTGGACGAGTCGGTCGATCATGGCGGCGGCCACGGTCTCGTCGCCGAAGACCTCTCCCCAGCGTCCGAAGGGCTTGTTGCTGGTGACGATCACGCTCGCTCTCTCGTAGCGGTTGGAGATCAGCTGGAAGAACAGGTTGGCGGCCTCGGCCTCGAAGGGGATGTACCCGACTTCGTCGATCACGATCAAGGGGTAGCGTCCGAGCTTGGTGAGCTCGGTCTGCAGGCGTCCGGTGTGGTGGGTGTCGGCGAGGCGGTCGACCCACTGTGCGGCGGTGGCGAAGGCCACGCGGTGGCCTGCCTGGCAGGCGCGGATGGCCAGGCCGGTGGCCAGGTGTGTCTTTCCGGTGCCCGGCGGCCCGAGGAAAACGACGTTGTCCTTGGCCGTGATGAAGTCCAATGTTCCCAGATGGGACAGCTGGATCGAGGTTAGAGGTTGCTGTGGTTGCGGTGCTTCGCTACCTAGCCAGCGCGTAACTGCTGCTTTTCCACTGTTACTGATTTGACTACTTGATCAGGCGTCTTGCCGCTATCTTCTCATTAGAGGGCTGATGAAGGCACTCACCGTTCTTCGGTACAGAACGGGCGTTGACGAAGGATCGGTGAGTAGGTGGCTATGGCGGGGACTGGGCGCATTTGGATAGCGGTGACGGTTGCGCTGACCAGCGTGGCGACTGTTGGGCTGGTCCTGGTCGCCGTTTTCGCGGACCCTGACACGACAGAGCGGACCGTAGGGGTGGCAGGTGCGGTTGTCTCGATGCTCGGCTTGCTGGTCTCTCTGATTGCCTTGTTCCGCAGTCCAGGAGGCGGGACCGCGGGTGGGCGGCGCGTGCGGGGTGGCCGCCGATCGGTCGTGGCTGGCGGTGACATCACTGGCTCCGCGATCGGGAAGAACTCAAAGGTGACCGGCCCCCAGTCGTCGCCCAGTCGTACTGCGGCGAGGCGGAACGCGGATGACGTGCGAGCGGGTCGGGACGGGATCGCCGCTGGTGGTGACATCACAGACAGCGCTCTCGGGGAAGGCAGTGAACGGTGACGCCGTTCCCCTGGATTCGACGCAAGGGCAAAACCTCTTCTCTGGGAAGTGAAGAAGCACCCGTCGAGGTCGCGCAGACGGTTCTTGCTGGCCCCGGCGCGGTGGCGGCTGGCGGAGCAATCATCGGTTCTGCGGTGGGTGACAACAACAACGTCACATACATCGATAAGCAGTACGTGACCGACGGCGGCACCTCGCTAAAGGCGGCTCATGCCGCTTTCGAGCAGGCGCTAGCCACGTTGCCACCGTTGCTCCAAGAGGAAGCTCGCCAGTTGTGTGATCACTGGCCTGACGTGGAAGCAGCCGTCAACAACCTTCCCTCTGGTAGGTCTGCGCGGAACGACATACTCGAGCAATGGGCCAAGCATGAGCCACGCTGGCTCTCCAGCGCCCCTATCCGCGCGCTTCCGTGGCTTGGCCAATTGGCCTCGGCTTACGATGCCGAGAGTGCCTCATTCTCGTTCTATGACCGGGCCGTACGCGAGGGGGGCTATCCTCGCGACCTCTTGATCGTCCAGGCTGCCCTAAAGGCAGAAACATTGACCGAGGGCAGCGCTCGTTCATACCTAGCGGCCCATGTAGACCTCGACTCGCCGTTGGTCCACTCCGTGCGATCCGCCCTCGAAAAGGACTGGGACGCAGCCCTGGATCAACTGAACCGGTGGACTGCTCCTGCTGGCAGCGGACAGGCTCTGCAACGTCTCCTACGGGCGCGGATCCTCCTGGCACAGGATCAAATCGACCAAGCTCTGCCAGCTCTGCGTGAAGCAGATTTCGCACGTTTTCCTCAGCTTGGGCTGGAACTCGCACAGGCTCTGCTCCAGCGAGCCAGGCGCCGTGCCACTCGCAATAGGCTCGCTGACGCGCAGGAAGCTCTGGCTGTTGCACTCCGAGTGCGTAACGCACGTCGAGAATGGTTCGGTGACAGCGCGGAGGCAGTCGTCCTTGCAATGCGGGCCGCATTGTCCTGCCAGGATCTGGCAACCGCGTGGGCGATCTGCCAGCCGGCTCCAGAAGGGGATGCTAACGCACAAGAAGCGGATGATCCTCGAGTATTGGGGGAAAGTGCCCTGATTGCGGCGCTGACGGGCCGCGAACAGCGTGCGCATGAATTGTTGGCCGTGGTGACTAGCCGGTTTACACGCGCACAGGTGCTAGCTGTGCTCGAGGAACGCCGTGCCGACAGCAGCGAGGATGAGCGGGTAGCGGAGGCTTGGCAACGCACTTGGGACGCAGCGAGATCGGGACCCGACCAGCTGATGGCGGCCATGGGGCTGGTGGAGTCCGGGCAGGCCCTGCCTGATCTCTCTCACCTGAAGGACGACTATCCCGAGGCGGTAGCTGATCTAGAGAAGCTCGCCCACGTCGTCAGCGGCACAGAAGGCGCCGGCCTGTCGCTTCTGCGTGCCAACGCGAACCAGAACCCGACCATCGCCGTGAAACTGGCGCAGCGCTACCAGCAACTCGGCGACCTGGAGAAGGCTGCGGTCACCCTGCAGGAGTCCGCGACACACTGGCGTGATCCGCAGCTGATGACATTGGCCGCTCGTGGCTTCCAACGCGCCAGGAACTACGAGAAGGCCAAAGAATGCGCTGATAGTGCCCTGCGGATTGCCGGCCCGGGTTGGGCTGCGCAGGGTGCCATGTACGAGTTGCTTGTTGAGACGGAATCCGCCACAGGAAACTGGGAGCAGGCCACAGACGCGGCCATCACACTCCTACGTCTGGACCCGCACAACCTCGACGCACGCTGGGCCCTAGTGAAGTGCTATGTCACACGGGCACAGCCCGACGAAGCGTGGCAGACACTCACCGAACTGGGCGAAGCGGCCGCGCCACGACGCCGCGACGAAGCGATCCTATGGGTCCAACTCGGCGCCCGTTTTTCTGCTGATCCGCAATTTGTGGGCCGTGCGTTGGAGCTGATGCAGAACTGGCCACAGGATGAAGAGTTGCTGGGGCGCTTCCTGGCAGCTCTCCTTTGGCGAACAACTACGACGCAACCCATGACCGCCGAGGCGGCTGAACTTCTGCGTGAGGCGAGCTCCGATTACTTGGAACGCTTCCCCGATAGTGTGTATTTCCGCGCTCTCGATGCCAGCGATCCGGGCGTGTTACTCGAAGAACTTGGCCGGAGTCTGCGTCGCGAGTACGAAGATGAGGACCGCCGCGAGCTCCGAGAACGCATCGCGCAGGGCCAGTCCCCTGTAGGGATGCTGGCCTTGATGAACGGCCGATCTTACGCCGAGGTGTGTGTGCGGCTCACCGAGGAACCTCCCGGCCTCTTCGCATCCGACCCGACGTCGGCCGCGTGGGAAGCAAATGCCGTCCAGGCTGCGCTGACCGGGCGGGTGGTCATGGATTCGAGCGCAGCGGTGTCTCTCGCCCTGTTGGAGCCGGGTGCCGCCGAACGGCTCCTTGGCTCCTGCCAGAGCATTGTGACAACTGACCAGATCGTTGGCGACGCTTTCCACGCCCTCGAGTCCTTCGCCCTGCGGTCCGATGCCATGGTGGTTTGGAATGAGGACGAGGCACAGGCAACTCTTCATGTTGCTCCAGAGGAACAGATGAGTGCCCTGCGCAGGACACTCGAGCGTGCCGCTGACCTAGTTCGACGACTACCGCGGGTGGCCCGGCCGGAGCTGCGCGCGTTGCCGGGGATGCCTGCGGACCGGGCCCCGCAAGCATGGCTTACGGCCTTGGACCACGCCAAGGAGCACAACTTGGTGTTGTGGTGCGACGACCGAGCTCTGCGCACAGTTGCCCGGTCGGTGGGCGTGGCCGCATTCGGAACGCTTGCCTTGATCGACGCTTGCCAGCGCGAGGAGACCGTGGCACCGCAGGAGGCAATGGTTCTGAGGGCCGAACTCCTCCGGCACTATTACATGGACATACCCTTCTCCAGCGAGCTGTATGGGTTCGCCGCACAAGCCGACGGGTGGCAGGCGCGAGCCGTAGCTGCAGCGATCGCACGGCCGACGGCTTGGGCTGATGCCCAGGCCGTGGTGCGGCTGGTCCTCAAGGCGGCCGCACAGGTCATCGTTCCTGAACCGAACCATGCTGCTGCCTGGCTGGCAGCTGCGTATGTGGGCCTTTGGCGAGCAACGCTCCCCTCTCACAGGGCTGCCAACCTGCAAACGCTCTCCATCCAAGCCGTGACCCAGCCGTGGGTCTCCGCTTCATCATTGCCCTTCCTTCTTACGGGTCTGCGCAACGGTGCCGCAGAGGTCCAAAGCGGTGACGGGCCCCTGATGGCCGCTCTGGCTCGCTACTACGGCCAGCTAGTCGGACAAATGGGTCATCCTGAGGCAGGCACAGAATTCATGAGCCTCTTCAGTCAAGCTGTCGCAGCCGACAAGTCCGCAGCGGCACGCATCGTGATTACCCACCGCGACAACTAAGATTCTTGACTTAGAAGCTGTTGCCTTTCCGGCCTTGAGGACAACGTTTCCGCTGGTCAGGCATAGGGTCGGCGGTCCTGTGGGAGTGGTGGCCTGTTGTGTCGCCGCTGCTGTGGAGGTCATGGATGCCGTCGGTCGTGGGGCTGCTGGAACAGCGCGAGCTCGTCGCTCGCCGTCGCGTGGACGAGCTGCGGGAGGAGGCCGACCGGGTCCAGGCTGAACTGGCCGTGGCGGAGCGGGACTGGAAGGAATGGGCCATCGCCCGCTCACGGGTGGGCGAGGTGCTTGCCCCGGCGGATGAGACCGGGCATGGCCACGACCAGGCCGACCGGACAGCAGCGGCTGCCGACGGGCAGGCCGGGGAGGTATCGCCGACGCCGGAAGCGGCGAAGACGAAATCGCAGGTGCCGGTGTGGCGTGACGGGCTTGGGTGGTCGGCGTTGTCGGTGGACTACCAGCGCATCCTCACCGCGCTCGCGGACCGGGCCCGGCTCGGGCAGGGGCCGATGACCTGCCAGGAGATGGCCGCTTCGTTCGGCATGGACGTGGTTCCGGCGCGGGTGGAGGCGCTGAGGTCGAAGGCGAAACGCCTGGTCGCGCGCGGCTGGCTGGCCGAGCCGGCGCCGGGCCGGTTCACGCCCGCCCGTGGCGTGAGCGGGCCAGGCGGCGGGTCATGAGCAGGGTCATCGACCAGTAGATCATCGCCTCGGCGCTGGTGGTGCGGCGTTCGAAGTCGCGGGCCAGGCGGCGGGTGCGCATGAGGTGGGCGAAAAGACGCTCGACGATCCACCGCTTGGGCAGCACCACGAAGCCACGCATGTCGTCGCTGCGTTTGACGATCGCCAGGACCAGGGCGAACGTGGCCAGGCAGTACTCGACGAGGCTGCCGGTGTAGCCGCCGTCGGCCCAGATCAGCTCCAATTGGTGGTGGGCGTCAGCGACTTGGCGCAGGAGGAACTGGGCGGCGGCTCGATCGCCGACATGCGCGCTCGTGACCATCACGCCCAGCAGCAGGCCGAGAGTGTCGACCACGACGTGCCGCTTGCGGCCGTTGATCTGTTTGCCGCCGTCGAAGCCGCGGCTGTCGGTGCCGACGATGGCGTCAGCCTTGACCGACTGCGAGTCGATCACGCCGGCCGTCGGCTCCGCGTCCCGGCCCAGCCGCTCGCGGACCCGGGCGCGCAGCCGGTCATGGAACTCTCTGACCAGGGCGTGGTCGCGCCAGCGGCGGAAGAACGCATACGTTCGGTCCCACGGCGGGAAGTCGGCCGGCATCGCCCGCCACTTGATGCCGTTGTCCACGAGGTACCGGATCGCGTCCAGCAGCGCGCGGTGGCAGTATCCCTCCGGCCGACCGCCCCGCCCGCGCATCCAGCCCGGCACCGGCAGCAGTGGCCGGACCTCGGCCCACTCCGCGTCCGTCATGTCCGTCGGGTACCGGCGCTGCCGTTCGGGCCGGTCGGCCGCGTTGCCGTACACGTGCGCGAGGCAATCACACGTTGGAGCGGCCGAGTTGGACCGCCCGGCCATCGACACGGAAGACTGCAGCACAGGGGCCTCCTGTTGCTCTATGGATTCGACACCCACGAGCTGTTCAGGAGGCCCCGTTTTCATGCTCTGGCCACAACAGGATCACCCGACAGGGAATCCCCGTTCGACCGCCACCGCTCAAGATCGAAAAGACAACAGCTTCTTAGATCACCTGGCGGGATCGGAGGAAGATGCCCAGGATGCGCAGTCCGGCCTGGGAAATGGTGCGGTCTTCTCATAGCGAGTTGCCATGCCTCTCCAAGGCTTGAGGTGGTTGCTGTGAGGTGAGCCGGTTGCAGTCTCGGTTCAGCCACAACTGATCACCGGCGGCCGTGACCTGCGGCCATCTGAACGGTCAGCGCCCTGACCTGCTGCTGAGCTGTCGGCAGTTGTCGGCGTTGGTCACCATTGAGCGCCCTTCCGCGGCCCGAGGACGGCCCGGAGGGCGCTCACATGTTCCGTCCTTGACTACTGGTTACCGGAGAGAATTCCGCCTAGCTCAGCCTGGCGCTTCTTCAACTGTTCGTAAGTTGAAATTACATCGCGCTCGAACGCCATGGGCCAATTTTGCCTGGCGCGCCACCTGTAGGATACGCCCTGCTCTTTCCAGCGCTGGTGACTTATATGCCAAGAATTATGGTGATCAATGAACTGAATGTAAGAGTCAGGCATGCGAGAACCCTCAATGAGGTGCGCGTTCGATGCCAGAAGCTCTTGAATCGCCGTGTTTCGTGGCATGAAATCGTTATCCACCCAGAAGAGCCAGGTTTCTAGATCTTCTGGGCTAATTTCATCATTCTCCGCGAATACGTGGTTGCGGCCTAGGGTCAGACAGAAATCTCGAAAGGATGACGTTCCTTCGTGCAATAGAAAGAACAGCGGCCCGTATAGCTGCTCCAGCTGTTTTTCAACATGAGCGAGTCGTGTCTGATGTCGCTGCCTGTTTCGCTCAGCTGCCTGGCTTAGAACGTGATTAATTGCCCATCCGGTGACAGAAACGCTCGCAGCTACAATTGCCGCAATCAATGTTGTGTCCATGGGTCAACCTTGCCTTGGTTGGAAAGCCGTGCCGGATCTCTGTGAGCTTATTGCATGAGTGCCGTGGTTTCACTTGTCTCTTCCTGCTCTCCCCGGAACACGTCGTACCGGCCGCAGACGAGGTCGGCGTAGCGGCTTTGGGCTGGAGCTGATTTGGCGCGAGTGATCATGGCCCATTACGCTAGCCAGCGGATCGGGCAGGTTTGTGAGCCTGCCCGTTAGTGCCCGATCTTGGGCCATGATCTTCGAGGCTCGCGCCAAATTGGCTGCCTAAAGCCGTGGAGCCGACCGCCCCAGCCACAGAGGGTTTCTCCCATGATGTGCCCGCAGCCGCCGAGCGCGCCGCCGGGCGCGGCCAGCCGGGGCGAAGACAGGAGGCAGGCCGCGCCGCAGAGGCGGCGCGCGCCCGCGCCGTGCGCGGGCCTTGAACCCGTGAAGAAGGTTGTTACTCAGCAGTGGATGCGATTCGTGTCCGATCCCGGGTGATGCTTGACAGTTCGATCCCAGCTGATGGTTGACGGTGGCCGTGATCGGCTTTTCTGTGCACGTCGTTGCGGCGTGTGGCAGGAGGCCGGGATTGGCGCTGGTGGAGTTGTCGGTTGTCGAGCAGAGATACCGGGCTGTGTTGGCAGTGCTGGCGGGCGCGACGGTGACCGAGGTCGCTGCGTCGCTCGGGGTGTCGCGGCAGACGGTCAGCGGGTGGAAGTCCCGGTATGAGGCCGAGGGGCTGGCGGGTCTGGCGGACCGGTCACGCAGGCCGGCGTCGTGTCCGCATCAGGCATCCGCCGAGGTGGAGACGGCGGTGTGTGAGCTGCGGCGTCAACATCCTCGGTGGGGTCCGCGGCGGATCGCTCATGTGCTGGAGCGGTCCGGGGCGGTGGCGCCGGTGCCGTCGCGGATGACGGTGTATCGGATCCTGGTCCGTCATGGTCTGGTGGAGCCGGGGGTGCGGCGCCGGAAGCGGTCGGATTACAAGCGCTGGCAGCGCGATCGAGCGATGCAGTTGTGGCAGATGGACATCGTCGGTGGGGTGATGCTGGTCAACCCGGTCACTGGCGAGCTGACCGAGGCGAAGATCGTGACCGGTGTGGACGATCATTCCCGGTTCTGCGTGATCGCGTCGGTGGTGGAGCGGGCGACCGGGCGGGCGGTCTGCGCGGCCTTCGTCCGGGCCTTGCAGGCGTTCGGGGTGCCGGAGGAGGTGCTCACCGACAACGGCAAGCAGTTCACCGACCGGTTCGGGCATGGCGGTGAGGTGTTGTTCGACCGGATCTGCCGGGAGAACGGGATCGCGCACCGGCTCACCCAGCCGGCCTCGCCGACCACGACGGGCAAGGTCGAGCGGTTCCATCAGACGCTGCGACGTGAACTTCTCGACGATTGCGGTGCGTTCGAGAGCATCCAGGCGGCGCAGTCGGCGCTGGACGCGTGGGTGCAGGAGTACAACTCCGTCCGGCCGCATCAGGCGCTGGACATGCACTCTCCGGGTGATCGGTTCACGCCGGTTCCCGAGGAGGAGCGGGATGTGCTGGGGCTGAGGGTGCCGGGGGTGCTGGCTCTGGTGCCGCAGCAGCGGACTGCGCCTGCGGAGCGGGGTCCGGCTGAGGCGATGGCCGTCCGTGCCGGGCTGCCCGAGGAGGTCCCGGCATCGGCGGCGATGGAGCCCGGTGGGCCGGTGGAGTTCGAGCGGGTGGTGCCTGCGAGTGGAAATCTGCAGGTCGCGGGGAAGCAGTTCTGGCTGGGGCCGTCCCGTTCGGGGCTGACGGTGACGTTCTGGGCGGACACATCGGTGATCCATCTGCTGGTCGCCGGGGCGCGGATCAAGAGTGTGCGGTCGCACCTGTCGGTGGCGGATCTCGTGCAGCTGGCCGCCCGGGGAGGTCGCGCGGCCGGTCCCTCTCCACTGCCTGCCGGGGACGGGGAGGCGTTCGAGGTGGACCGGGTGGTGAACAACAGCGGGCTGGTGAACCTGGGCGGGCGCCAGGTGCTTGCGGCGGAGATCCTCGGCGGCCGTCAGGTGGGCATCCGGATCGACGAGGAGACGCTGTCGTTCTTCGATCCCTCGTCGCGGGAGCTGCTGCGGGTGCGGCCCAACCCGCTCACCAGCGAGAAGGTGCAGCGGTTGCACGGCCTGCGGCCCGCGGGTCCGCCGCCCCGGCCCCGGGTGGAGCCGGTCCGCGTGCAGCGGCGGGTCAGCGCGGTGGGCACGGTCATGGTCTGCCGCCAGACTGTCTCCCTCGGCCGCCCCTACGCAGGCCAGACGGTGACCGTGCATGTGTCGGACACGACGATCACCGTCGAGCTGGACGGGCAGATCCGGGTCATCCGGCGCACGACCGACGTCCCGGTCCGTAACGTGAAAGCGAACAAGCCCCACGGGGCTTCCCAAGTTGTCTAGGCCCACCG
Organism: Streptomyces sp. NBC_00104; assembly: GCF_045160825.1. Taxonomy (NCBI): domain Bacteria; kingdom Bacillati; phylum Actinomycetota; class Actinomycetes; order Kitasatosporales; family Streptomycetaceae; genus Streptomyces; species Streptomyces sp. NBC_00104. Next base: position 6,134,919 of record NZ_CP108215.1, read on the forward strand.
TCAAACAACAGCTGGGACCAGAACGTCAGCCATCAACTGGGACCCGACAAGTGGATGCGATTCGCCACAAGGGTGCGTCGTACTTCTCCGGACGACTGCTGATGAGCAGTTGGCGCAGGTCCTCGCGTAGGGAGCCGTTGAAGTTCAGCGCCTCGGTGATGCGGCGGAACGTCGTGTGGGTGACTCCGCGGTTCCGGGCGTCGGCCTCGAACTGTTCGAGTTGGGACAGGACTGCCTCGGGGTCGAGTGGCACTGGTGGCTGGTCCTTGAGCCATGCGGCCTTGTTGCGCTCGTAGTCGATCTCTGAGTATCCGCAGATCTTGCGGCTGTGTGCCTCCACCTCGTCCAGGGTGGCGGTCGTCGAGATGGCGCGGGCCAGTTGGTTGCGGCTCAGTGCTTCGTCCAGGTCGACCTCATGGACGGTCGCACCGCTGTCGGTGAGAGGGACGGGAAGGCCGGCGTCCCGCATCTCGCACGTTCCGCGGAGGCCTCGGGCTGTCGCCGCGAGCATCCCGGTTGCCTCGGAGGGGTGCCACTCCAGGACCGAGCTGATCGGCTCCACATCCATTGCTGTGAAGGTGTGAACGAGCGGGCCGAGCATGCCGTGCAGGTCATCAGGAGGTAGTTCGCCGTCCAGGCCGGGGCCTGCCACCAGGAGGCGGATCGGTGCGTTCACTTGGCAGCACGCGGCGAGCGTGACGGCGTCGGCGAGCGGGCTCTTGAGGGTCGGCTCATCGCCTCGGGCGAGGATGTCTCCGCCGACGTCCAGGAGGTCGATCGACTCCGGTGAGAAGTGGCTTACCAATTCTTCGAGTTGGCGGGTGATGCCCTCGACTCCGTGGTGTGGGTCGATCAGGGCGAAGGTGTGCGGGAGCTCTGCCGCGAGGCGGGGGAGGGTGGAGCCTGCTGGAGCGATCGGTTGGGCTTCGGCCGGCACTGCCCGGACTGCTGGGGTGAGGTGCTGGAGGCCGGTGAAGTTGTTCGGTCTTCGGGGGCCCGGTACCGGGTCGATCAAGAGGCGGTCCCACGCATACGTGAGGATCACCGCCGGGTCCTCGTCGCCGTAGAGGGCGGCGTGAAGCATTGCGGCGGCGACTGCGTCGCCCCCTCCTCCTGCTGCGACGATCAACCGCTTCATGCGGTTCAGCCTACGGGGTCGGGGGTTGACCACTCATCCTATAGTGGCTACTGGCCATAGCCACTTGGCTACGGGAAAGGTAAGGAGGAGGCATGCCACAGATCGAGGAGGCTCAGCCGAAGTATCTCCAGATCGCGCACTACATCCGTGATCAGATTCTTCGAGGTGACCTGCGGCCGGGGGACGAGGTTCCCTCGGAGCGGCAGTTGGCCGCGAGCTGGAACGTGTCCCGTCCGACTGCCGCGCGGTCGTTGGAGGCACTGAGCCATCAAGGGCTCGTTGAGAAGCGTCAGGGGTCGGGCACGTACGTGCGGAGCCTGGAGGTCAACCGGCGGGCGCGTGAGTTGTACGGGCGGGCTCGGCAGACCGGGAAGATCTACACGACTGGTGAGTACGCCGTGATCACCTCGGCCGGTTGGATGGAGGCGCCGGATCACGTCGTTGAGGCTTTGGGCCTGGTCAAGGACCGCCGGGCCGTGCATCGGCGGCGGGTGACGAACAACCAGGACGGGCCGATCACGCTGTCCACTTCGTGGTTCGCTCCGGACGTCGGCCAGCGTGCGCCAAAGCTCCTGGAGCCGGAGCGGATTCAGGAAGGGACGCTCATGTACGTCGAGAACATGACGGGGCGTCAGGGTAGTTATGCCGAAGATCGTATGTGCGCTCGCGATGCGACGGAGGAGGAGGCTGCGGATCTTCAACTGCAACCCGGATCCGCTGCCCTGATCGTTCATCACGTCGTCTTCGACCTCCAGGACCGGCCGTTGGAGTTCGCCGAAGCCACTTACCCGCCGCATCGTTGGGCGTTCGAGCAGGGCTACCCGCTCACCTGATGGCCTGGGAGTTGCGTCGAACCGCTTGCACAGTCCAAGTGGCTAATGCCACTATCCAGGAAGTGGCTAATGCCACTTGGATTTGGAAGGGGGCGCGGAGTGACGAGTCGGCGGCCGGACCAGGGCGCGCGTGCAACTTGCCGGGGATGTCGGGGGCGCGGTTGGAAGCGCGTCGGCTCCCGTACGGCTCTGGCGCTCTCGACGGCCAATGACCGCGTCCGTGCCACGTCGAAACGACGCTGCCTCGACTGCGACGGCAGCGGCAAGGAGTGAGTGCGGATGGCCTACTCGATCGACCGCTATCCCTCTGCGGACTCGCCGCGACTCGGTGCCATGACCTTGCACCCCGTCGCGGAGTCCGTGCCTCGGGCCCGGCGCTGGTTCCGGAAGTTCATCGCCCCGTACAACCCGGCCTGCTCGGTCGACGACTGCGTGTTGATGATCTCGGAGCTGGTGACCAACGCGATTCTCTACGGGCGGGCTGACGAGACCTGGATGGTGCGCGTTGCGTGGTACCGCGTGGAGACGTCGCTTCGGGTGGAGGTGCACAATTCGGGGTTCCCGGCGAGTGTGCGCATGCGGCAACCGGAGGCCAGCGACGCCCACGGGCGCGGGCTGCTCCTCGTCGACTCCATCGCCGACTCGTGGCACTCCGGTCCTAGCCGCTTCGGCGGGACGGTTGTCTCGTTCACCATGGCCGACGCTTGGTCGCCCGATGAGGTCTTCGGGCCCGTTCTGTTCTGACGGCCCAGTTGTCGCTAGTCTGGTTGACCAGTTGACTTGGCCAATCTCGACAGGTGGCGGCGTTCATGGCGTATGAAGTGGAGGCACCGAAGTACGTACGCCTCGCGCAGACGATCCAGCGCCGCATCCAGGACGGCACGTATCCGCCTGGCACACGGGTGCCCAGTGAGAACCAGCTGGTTCAGTCCTTCGGGATGTCCCGTCCGACCGTCGTAAGAGCGCTAGAGCTGCTGAAGCGCGATGGCTGGCTGGAGTCCAGGCAGGGGTACGGCACGATCGTCCGGGGGCGTCCGGAAGTTGTTGAGGGACAGGACCGGCGGGGGCGAGAGGCCCTGAATCGCGATGAGTCGCAAGCCTCGGGGCGCCTGGTCGAAGTCGCTGAAGTTCCTGTTCCCGCGAGGGTCGCCTCCGCGCTCGGGCTCCCGAAGCGAGCCAAGGTCCTCATGCGCCGCTTCCTGGTGGAGGAGGACGGCGAAGCGGTCGAGTTGGTATCGACGTACTTCCCCGCCGGCCTGGTGGAGGGTACGGAGTTGGCGAGCGCTGAGGTCCTGAGCGGCAGTGTGCGCGAGCATGTGGAGGCTAGGAAGAAGGTCCGCTACGACCACGTGACGGAACGGATCTCGGCTCGACTGCCTGAGAGTGGTGAAGCCGAGCTTCTGGAACTGCCCGACGGCGTGCCCGTTCTCAGTGTCCTGGTCGTCGCGTGCGACGCTTCCGGTCAAGCTCTGCAAGTCGCTGATGTGCTGCTGCCCGCTGATCGGCAGGAACTCGAAGACACTTACCGGCTCACCTGAACCTTGAACCTGCGGGCCGCCTGCTGCTCGGCTGCGATGGCCTGTCTCAAGTGCGGCGGCTGGCGAGTCGGTAGACCACGTAGGAGAAGCCGAGGATGACGTCGACGGCTGCCCACAGGCCGATGATGAGTCCCACGCCGATGGTGGTTCCGACGTCGTTCGCGTCCTCGCACAGCTTCAAGGCGTCACCGGTCTGGCCTTGGCACTCTTCGGGTGTGCCGCTGCCGGTCGACGCGCCCATGATCACCCCGATCAGGAACAAGATCTGGACTGCAAGAAAGATCCACAGGAAGACGCGGCGTCGCTTCTTCGGCCGGGGTGGCGTCACGCCCTGGTAGGGGCCGCTTGGCAGGGGGCCTTGTGGTGGCGCGGACCACGCGTTCGGTGGTGGCGCGGATCCCTGCGAGTTGCGGGGACCCCATGACTGCGGCTCCTGAGCGCGGTTTTGTTCGTCCATGGCGCGCCCTCCTCTGTGCTGCCTGGGTTCATGGTGCGCTTGCGTTGACGATCCCGCTCGTTGGTCGCCAGCAAACCGCTTGACAAGTCAACTTGGCATCTCTAACTTCGAACTTGCTAAGTCAACTTGTCAGGTGGCGAGTTGGTCGACTCAGAAGGAGAAACCTCTGTGCGTGTGATCCGCATTGACGCCTCGTCCGCCACGATCCTGCTCACCGAAGCACCGGCGCCGAAGGTGCGTGACCGGCAGACCGGTGAGATCGCCAAGGACGCCGTGAGCGGTGAGGCACTGATGACGGTCGGCGTCGTCTTCATCGACGAAGGCGAGTCGTCTCTGATCCAGGTCACCATCCCCGAGAGCGGGGTGACCGATGGGCTGACGGTCGGTGCTCCCGTCTCGCTGCCGGGGCTCATCGCCCGGCCGTGGGAGAGCGTGTTCAACGGTCAGCAGCGGCACGGGATCGCTTACCGGGCCACTGCCGTGGCTCCGGGCGCCTTCCCGATGGCACAGGCGGGCTGATCACCGTGACCGACCTGGTGACGCTGGCCGAGTGGGGTGCGCCGCTCGCTGCGATAGGCGGCGGCGCGCTCTACGCCCGGCACGCCCACCCTGCGGCGTACTGGTCCACAGTCGGGCTGCCGGTCTCGGTGGCCCGGCTGCTGGCCTCGTACTCCTCGACCATGGACGCGTGCGGCCTGACGGTCCCGCCCTCCCGGTGGCGGGCGCTGGCCGTCAAGGCGACCACCCGGCGGGAGATCCGGCCGGTACCGCCTCGGCGGGGCATGATCCGGCCCACCTCGACCGGCATGCGGCTCCGGCTGCGGCTCGCTCCGGGGCAGGAACCCGCGGATGTGGCGGCCTCGGCCGAACGGCTGCGGCACGCCTGGGGCGTTCACGCCGTGTACGTGCGGGACGTCAAGCCCGGGGTCGTGGAACTGCGGCTCGTCGGCTTCGACGTCCTGCGGAAGGTGCGGATGCCTCGCAGGACCGGATCCGGGCCGCTTCGGGTGCCGGTGGCTCTGCGCGAGGACGCGACGGCCTTCGTACGGGACTACCGCGCCGTTCCGCATCAACTCGTCCTCGGCGCCACGCTGTCGGGCAAGTCCATGTTCCTGCGCAACCTGCTCACCGGCCTGGCCGCTCAGCCGGTCGTCCTCGTCGGGATCGACTGCAAGCGCGGCGTCGAGCTGGCGCCGTTCGCGGCCCGGCTCTCCGCCCTGGCCACCGACCCGGTACAGGCGGCCGAGCTGCTGCCCGTGCTGGTGAAGGAAATGGAGGACCGCTACGACCTGATCAAGGCACGGCAGGGCATCGGCCCCGGGACCCCGGATGAGCTGATCACCTCGGACATCTGGGGCCTGCCGGACGACGAACGCCCGGCTCCCATCGTGCTGTTCATCGACGAGGTGGCGGAACTCTTCCTCGTCGCCACCAGGAAGGAGGAGGAACGGCGGGACGAGATGGTCACCCAGCTCATCCGCCTCGCTCAGCTGGGCCGGGCGGCCGGCATCTATCTGGAGGTGTGTGGGCAGCGCTTCGGCGCCGAGCTGGGTAAGGGCGCCACCATGCTGCGGGCCCAGCTGACCGGCCGGGTCTGCCACCGCGTCAACGACGAAGCCTCCGCCAAGATGGCCCTCGGCGACATCGCCCCTGAGGCGGTATACGCGGCCTGCGGCATCGCGCCCGAGCTGCCCGGCCTCGCCGTCGTCGGCGACACGTCCGGCGGCTGGTCCCGCATCCGCACGCCTCACCTCTCCCTCGCCGAAGCGGCGGCCATCTGCCGCGAGACGGCCCACCTCGCACCCGACGTGCCCGCGCTCGTGCCCTTCCGCCCCTACGTTCCGCCCGCGCCCGTGGAGGCGTCCGGGCCGCCCGTAGCCACTCCTCGCCCTGTCGCCGAGTAGCCGCACTCGCTCCCACGGTCGGCGCGACCGTCCCGCGCCACGTCCCTACCCCACCCATGCCTGAAACCGGAAGGAGTCGCGCCGTGCGTGCCCTGCCCGTCCGTGTGGACGCCGTACTCGTCCAGGCGCTCATCGCCGCCGCGCTGTCCTTCGCCCACCTGCACGACCTTGCCTCCGCCGCCGGACAGGACGGCTGGAAGGCGTGGGCCTACCCGGTCTCAGTCGACCTGCTGATGGTGGCGGCCTGGCGGCGGCTCCGCTCGGGGGAGGCGAAAGCCGCCGGGTGGTGCTGGTTCCTCGTCGCGCTGGTCGCCTCCCTCGGTGCCAACGTTGCCACCGCCGGGCTGCTCGACCTGGAGAACGTGCCTGCCTGGCTGCGCATCGTCGTCGCCGGGTGGCCTGCGGTGGCCTTCCTCGGAGGGACGCTCCTCGCCCACGGCGCACCGAAGACACCCCGCGCCATGGCCGACACCGAACCGCCCTCGACGGTCACGGACTCGGCACCCCGACCGCCCTCCACAGAGGTGGATCCGCCCGTGGCGGTGGCCGAGCTGCCATCCGTCGAAGCCGGATCGGCTCCGCCCTCACCCGCCCCCGTACCGCCCGCCCTCGTCGCCCTCGCCCGGAAGGTCGCCGACGAACACCACGCCCGGACCGGCACCCCCATCGACACCTCGACCCTTCGCGCCCGGCTCGGCGTCCCCATGCCGCTGGCCGAAGCCATCGCCGCTCAACTCACCTGACCCCGGAGGACTTTCCACCTTGCGACCGTCCACGCTCCGCGCGCTCAAGCGTGCCGCCGAGCTGACCCGACAGAACCGCCTCACCGAAGCCGTGCTCATCGCCGAACCGGTGATCCTCGCCGCCGACAGCTACGAGGGCGACGAGATCTTGCGCTGGCTCGCCGACCACGTCACCGACTTCACCGGCGAGACCCCCAACGACCAGAAGGAGAACCCCTGATGCCCGCCAACCGCCGCTTCCGCAACCTCGTCCGCATCGGTCCCGTCCAGGTCGGCACGTACTACGACGGACGTGGCCGTGAGAAGCACACCGCCGCCTGCACGGCCCCGCGCTGCGGCTTCTCGACCGACTACGACAGCCGGGCCGCCGCCGAGCTGGCCGCGCGCACCCACCGCTGCGCCGTCCGCTGATCCAAGACGACCCACCCGAGGAGATCCCGTGACCATCTCGCTGCCGCTCGTCTTCGTCCTGGGCGTCATCGCCTGGGCCGCGATCAAGTTCCTCGGCGTCCGCCTGTGGGTCGCCGCCGTGATCGCGCTGTTCGGCTTCTGGCTCTCGCACACCGTCCTCGCCCCGGCCATCGAGTCCGGCACCCGCTCCGGGGTCGACGTCGTCAACGGCACCCGCGACTGAGCCAACGACCGCAAGCAACCGCAAAGGAGACCTGCCGTGTTCCGTCCCAAGCTGCCCGACACTCCGCACGTCCCGAGCATCACCACACACATCCCGCAGAACCACGCCCCGGTTCCGGCTCACTCCGCCGGCCGCCCGATCGCCCCGTTCATGAGCGTCGGTGTCGGCGCGGTCGCCGCCGTGGTCGTCGTGGGCGTCGTCCTCACCGCGCTCCTGGCGGCGGTCGCCGTCTCGGCCATCTCCGTGGCCATCGCCGCCGTCGTCCTGCGCTCCCTCGTCAGCAGCACGAACAAGCGCTGACCGGCCGCCGGGGCGGCAACAAGCCGCCAAGCATCCCGCCGCCCCGGGGCCGTCCCTCCCAACCGCCGAAACAGCCGAAGGGAAGACCCATCATCACCCGGCAGACTCCGCCCCCGCTGGCGGAACTCTCCATGCTCGCCTCACTCGGCACCCTGCCCGAACTGGCCCGCCAACTCTCCGGCCTGGGCGGCTGCACCCACCCCGTACGCCTCGACGGCCACCGCACCGAGTACGCCGTCGACACGACAACCGGTGAGGTCGGGCGCGTCCTGCACCACCTCGACTCGACCGCCCTCCCCGCCGGAAACCTCCTCGTCCGCTGCAACAACCGCCGTGCCACCCGCTGCGCGGCCTGCGCGGAGGTCTACCGCCGCGACACCTTCCACCTGATCACCGCCGGACTCCGCGGCGGCAAGGGCACCCCTGAGCAGGTCGGCACGCACCCGCGCGTCTTCGCCACCTTCACCGCGCCGAGCTTCGGCCCGGTCCACAACCGCCCCTCCAGCGGGCGGCCCTGCCGCTGCGGTGTCCGGCACGAGGACACAGCCCCGGTCCTCGGTACGCCCCTCGATCCGGACAGGTACGACTACGAAGCGGCCGTGCTCTGGAACGCACACGCCGGGGCCCTGTGGCGGCGCTTCTCCATCTACCTCCGCCGTGAGGTCGCCAAGCGCGCCGGCCTCACGCAACGGGCCTTCCGCGATCACGCCCGCATCTCCTTCGCCAAGGTCGCCGAGTACCAGAAGCGCGGGGCTGTCCATTTCCACGCGGTCATCCGCCTCGACGGCCCCGAGGGCGGCGACACCTCGCCCCCGGCCTGGGCCACGGCCGAGCTGCTGAGCGACGCCATCCACGCCGCTGCCACCGCCGCTCGCGTCGGCGGTCCGACTGTCGACGGACGGGCCCACACCTTCACCTTCGGCCGTCAGCTCGACGTCCGCCCGATCCGCTCGGCCGACTTCGACGGCGGCCAGGAGCTGACCGAGCGGGCCGTAGCGGCGTACATCGCCAAGTACGCCACCAAGGGCGCCGAGACGACGACCGGCACCCTTGACCGGCCGATCCGCTTCCTCGCCGAGCTGGCCGGGGCCCGGATCACCGACCACGCCCGCCGCATGATCCGAACTGCCTGGACCCTCGGCGCACGCCCCGAGCTGGCAGACCTCCGCCTGCGGGCCTGGGCGCACATGCTCGGCTTCCGCGGCCACTTCTCCACCAAGTCCCGCCGCTACTCCACCACCCTCGGCGCCCTCCGCGACGCCCGCGCCGAATGGCGCCGCGCGCAAGCCGCCCCGCCGGCCCCGCAGGACGGCGAAACCACGCTCGTCCTCGCCCACTGGGTGTTCGCCGGCACGGGCCTCAGCGCGGGCGAGACCTGGCTGGCCGCATCCCTCGAACCTGCTCCCGGAACGGAAGGAGAGCCGACCACATGAACGACCGCTACCTGTCCGTCGACCAGGTCGCCGAGCTGCTGGGCACGACCGCCCGCTTTCCCCGGCGGCTCATCGAGGAGCGGCGCATTCGATATGTGAAGGTCGGCCGGTACGTCCGCATCCCGGAGAGCGCCCTTCGCGAGTACCTCGCCGCTCGCACCGTAGAGCCGCTGAGGCGGCCTCGTTCCCGCTTCGGAAGGGCTGCTGCCTGATGGCCAACAACAGGGGCAGGCGACGCCGTTTCGGCGCGATCAGACGGCTTCCCTCCGGCCGGTACCAGGCTCGCTACCCGGGCCCTGACGGCGTGATGCGTCCGGCCCCGTCACCTTCGAGACGACCGCTGATGCCGACGACTGGCTTGCAGAACGTCAGACGGAGATCCGCCGGGGCGAGTGGCGCGACCCAGAGGCGGGCGCGGTGAGCTTCCGGGCCTACGCCGACAAGTGGGTCGACGAACGGGAACTCGCGCCGCTCACCCGCGACCTCTACCGCTACCTCCTCGACAAGCACCTGTTCGCCTTCGCCGAGTTGGACTTGGACGAGATCACCGCGCCGCGCGTCCGTGAGTGGCGGGCCGGTCGACTGCGGACCACGAACGCCAAGACGATGACGGCCAAGGCGTACCGACTCCTCAAAGCCATCATGGAAACGGCCGTGGACGACGAGCTGATCACGCGCAATCCCTGCCGGATCAAGGGCGCGGGGAAGGAGAGGGCGGCTGAGCGTCGCATTGCCACCGTCGCCCAGGTCGATGCCCTCGCCGAAGCGGTGGGGATGCGGTGGCGGCTCATGGTCTACCTCGGCGCGTACGGTCCGATGCGACCCGAGGAACTGGCCGGCCTCCGCCGCCGAGACGTCGACCTCGACAACCTGCGCGTCCGCGTCCGTCTCGCCGAGCCGGAGCGGATGAACGGGCGGCGCGTCCAGGGCGACACCAAATCCGAGGCGGGCACCCGGACTGTGATTCTTCCCGCGTTCCTCCGCCGGGAGCTCCGCTGGCACCTGGAGAGCTACGCCGAGCCGGGCCCGGACGGACTGATCTTCGTAGGGGAGAAAGGCGCTCCCTTCCGGCGCAGCACCTTCGGGCGGAAGTGGCGGAAGGCGCGTGAGGCCGTCGGGATGTCGGAGGGCTTCCGGTTCTACGACCTCCGGCACACCGGGCACACGCTCTCCACGCGCTCCGGGGCCACGCTCAAAGACACCATGGTCCGTGCCGGTCAGTCCTCGGAGAAGGCGGCGCTGATCTATCAGCACTCCGACGACGAGCGGCAGGAGGAGGTCGCCGCCGGGCTGGACGCCACCGTACGGAAGGCGCGGGCCGCTGCCAGGGAGAAAGAGCCCGACAGGCGTTCTGGCACGAATCTGGCACGCGGCGAGTGATCGCAGCGGACAGCAAAACGGCCCAGGTCTGTGACCTGGGCCTTCTTCGTGGAGCGGGTGACGAGAATCGAACTCGCGCTCTCAGCTTGGGAAGCTGATGTTCTACCATTAAACTACACCCGCGTAAGACGCCGGTCGGTGCCGGTGTCGGAACGCGTCGTCACTTTACCTCATGTCGGGCCCCGCGCGCTGAAGGCGTGGGGTCCGGTGGTGTTTCCGGGGTGGGGATGGGGCTGCGGGGCGCGGGAGTTGGGGCGTACGGTGGGGGCGCGGAAGAGGGTCTGGGTGGGCCTTCGACGGGATCGGAGTGCCGCCTGGAGAGCCGTCCCAATGATCCCGTAATGTGGCTTTCGTCGTCAGGTCGACGTAGCACGTAGGTCGACAGCCAGACGCGGCTCTTGGGGAAGGGACTCTTGGACTTGATGGAGCGCACCGTCGTCCGTTGTGCCGATGGGCACGTGTTCAGCACCGCTACATTCCCGATGCAGCAGGCCGAACGCCTCGGCCCCGGTCGGCTCATGCGCTGCCCACGCTGCGCCCGGTTGCGCAGTGTCGTGCCGGTGGCGTTGGAGAAGCGGTAGCAGTAGCGGTAGCAGAGGCAGCTATAGCAGGGACCGAGGCGCGCGGGTCCGCCCATCTGGTTAGGGGCGGTCCGCGCGTCTTGCGTATCCTCGGGGCGTGCTTCTCTCAGACAAGGACATCCGGGCCGAGATCGACGCCGGTCGGGTGCGGATCGATCCGTACGACGAATCCATGGTGCAGCCGTCGAGTGTCGACGTGCGTCTCGACCGCTTCTTCCGGGTGTTCGAGAACCACCGCTATCCGCACATCGACCCCTCCATCGAACAGGCGGACCTCACACGGCTCGTCGAACCGGAGGGGGACGAGCCGTTCATCCTGCATCCGGGCGAGTTCGTGCTCGCGAGTACGTACGAGGTCATCTCGCTCCCCGACGATCTCGCCTCGCGGCTGGAAGGGAAGAGCTCCCTGGGCAGACTCGGGCTCGTCACCCACTCCACCGCCGGGTTCATCGACCCCGGTTTCTCCGGGCACGTGACGCTCGAACTGTCGAACCTCGCCACCCTCCCCATCAAGCTCTGGCCGGGCATGAAGATCGGGCAGCTGTGTCTGTTCCGGCTCAGTTCGCCGGCCGAGTTCCCGTACGGCAGCGAGCGGTACGGGTCCCGCTACCAGGGGCAGCGCGGCCCGACCGCCTCCCGGTCCTTCCTCAACTTCCACCGGACCCAGGTGTGAGCGCGGAGACGGCCGGGACGAGCGGCGGCGACGCGGCCGTCCGCGAGAACCTCACCTACGAGGCGTTCGGCACCGCCGTCCGTGAGCTCGCGCAGACCATCGCCGACGACGGGTACGAGCCCGACATCGTGCTGTCCATCGCCCGGGGCGGCGTCTTCGTGGCCGGCGGCCTCGCCTACGCCCTCGACTGCAAGAACATCCACCTCGTGAACGTCGAGTTCTACACCGGCGTGGGCACGACCCTCGACATGCCCGTCATGCTCGCCCCCGTCCCGAACACGATCGACTTCTCCGACAAGAAGGTCCTGATCACGGACGACGTCGCCGACACGGGCAAGACGCTCAAGCTCGTCCACGACTTCTGCCTCGACGCCGTGGCGGAGGTCCGGTCCGCCGTGATCTATGAGAAGTCCCACTCCCTCGTGAAGTGCGAGTACGTGTGGAAGCGGACGGACGACTGGATCAACTTCCCGTGGAGTGTCCTGCCTCCCGTGCACAGGTCGGGAGAGGCAGCCAAGGTGAACAGGGAAGCGCTCTGACCCGCCGGCCACCACGATGGCCCCTCGACTGATCATCGAGGGGCCGTCACCCGCGACGCCTGAGGCTCCCGACCATGCGGTTACCGGGGAATTTCCCGCGACTGCCGGTCACGACCGTGTGGCAGTCCCGCACCCCGCACCGTCGGCCTCCCGCATGCGCGCTTCCATCGAGGTGCTCCGGTCGTACGGGTCGACCTCCGGGCCGTCTCCCGGGGACGACGTCGCGCGCTCTGCGCCGAACTCGGGGGTGAGGTAGCCGGTGAAGGTGTCGCAGCCACCGTTGGTGGTGTCCACCTTGTAGGAGACGAGGGAGAACGTGCCCGGATCGATGACGATCTTCGCCGGGTCGTCCCAGCTCATCACGACCTCGCGGCGCACGATGGTGCGCGCGACTTCGTCGCTTCCCGCTGCGGCGCGTACGGACGGATAGACGTACGTGACATCGGTGGTCACCTCGACCGCACCGCGCTTGCCTTCTCGGTACGTGATCCGCCCCCGTGTCTTGACCACATCCCCGACAAGCCGGACCTTCGTGTTCTCGAACCGGCTGAACAGCAGCAGAGGATCGTTCTCGCGGCTGGGTGCACGGAACGCGGTCGCCAGGTAGTCCTGGACATCCTGCTGATGAGGATTGATCAACGCGATCGCCTTCTTCGGCCGCTCCCCACGCAGCACACCAGGATCCAGACTGGACGCGGCGAGGAAGTCCCGGGTCTTCTTCACCGCCTGCGCGACCTGCCCCTTGCTCATCCAGCCGGTCGCCCGTGCCTCGGGCACGCCGATCCCAGCCGTCCCGTCACCCCACCGTGCCGCGGGCGACCCCCTGAACGGCTCCTCCACGGTCGCAGGTTGGGCCGCCGCTTCCGCCGGCGGCGGTTGATCCGGACGGTCCGACTCCACGGCGAGCGGCGTGCTCTCGCCACCCCCGCCGCCGAACCATCCAGCTACCCGCCCCGGAGCCAGCGCCACGACCAGCACGGCGACCGCGACCAGCAGACCGATCGCGTACCAGCCCTTGCCTCCCCGCCGCCGGGCCGGTTGGTGACTCCGCCACGGCTCCGGCCGGGCGGTCCCCTCCCGCAGCCGCCCCGCCACCATGCGGGCCCGCGCCGACGGCTCCTCGGGCGCGTCCTCGGTCCCCGCCTCGGCTTCGCGAAGGAAGCGCTCCCACTCCTCGTCCGGTATGGACTCCCCGCCCTTGCCCACGACGGCCCCCGTTCCCTTCTCCCGTACCCGGCCCCTCCCCGGGGCCGGAAATTTTCGTGCATCATCACACGGCTCAAGATGGCTCCGTGATCGCCGCCGGTGGATCCATGGTGATCCACGGTGATCCACGGGAACTCCGTGCGGCTGCGCCGAGCCGAGCACCGCTCAAGGAGTTCGCTCCGAGCGCGGTCCGGCTGCTGTCGTCGACTGGTTCCCTGGTCGACACAGGGCCGGGCAGGTTGTCGACGCCTGACATGCCGGCTGCCCTTGCTCCACAGTGCCCGAGTCCGGCCGCCTACGGACCTACGCGTGAGGGGCTCCCGGCGACAAGCCGGGAGCCCCTCACGCGTCGTCAGCGACTAGAACGTGCCCAGCTTGATCAGCGACAGGATCGCCACCAGCTGGATCGCCGAGGCGCCCAGGGCCTTCGGCCAGGGCAGGTCGTGGGACTTGGAGACCATCATCGTCAGGAGGGCGCCGGCGGCCACCCAGGTGATCCAGCCGAGGATCTGGACGAAGGAGGCGTCGCCGCCCGCGAACATCGCGACGACCAGGCGGGGCGCGTCCGTGAGGCACATGATCAGCATGGAGAGGCCGACCGTGGGCTGCCAGGCGCCGTCGCCGCCGAGCTGGCGGGCCAGGGTGTGGGTGACCACGCCCAGGATGAAGGTGCTCACCACCATCGTCACGGCCGTGACGAGGACGATCGGTACGGCGTTCGAGAGCGTCGCGTTGATCGCGTCTTCGCGGGCGGTGTCGAAGCCGAAGACGGCCAGCAGGCCGTACAGGAACGTCACGATCAGGGCGGGGACCCACACCGCGTAGTCGCGCATCACCAGGAAGGTCTGGTTCGGGCTGGTGAAGATGCCCTTGAGGAGGGCCTTCCAGGGCAGCCGCGGGCCGAGCGGGGCCGCCGGGGCGTTGCCCGCGCGATAGGTGTCGCCCTGCTGGTACGGGTCCTCGCCGACGGCGAACATCTGCGTGCTCCCCGGGTTGTTGGCCGCGTACGGGTCCGCGCCGCCGTGGGGGTGCCCGCCGTCGTCGCCGAAGTACTCCGGCTCGCCGTGGTTGCCATGCCCCCCGTGGTTGCCGCGGGTCCCGTGATTGCCGGGGTGCCCGCCGCCGTGCGTCTGGGGCCAGCCGCCCTGACCGCCGCTCCTCCCGCCGCCGTACGGCGGCCCGGGGGGCGTCTGGGGGTAGCCGTACGACGGGCCGCCGGGCTGCGGGGCCTGCTGTCCGTACGGAGGGTTGTGCGGTCGCGCTTGAGGAGCGCCGTTGTCCCGGCCGCGTCCGATCCTGAATCCAGCCACGTCATCGAACGTACCTGTTCCCGGGCGGCCGCGTGCCGGGCCGGGGCCAACCGGCCCGGCTTTGCTGCCGAGCTGTGACATCCCCTAAGGGATCGTCAGGGGTTCGTCAGGGAGATCGTCCCGCAGTCGTCCCGCAGTCGTCCCGCAGTCGTCCCGCAGTCATCTCGCAGGTCATCCCACGGGCCGGACCCGGTCTCAGTGGCTGCTCACGTACCTGCCGTACGCCAGTGCCGTCGTCGGGGACGGGAGGGCGAGGTTTTTCGGGGTGAGGGCGTAGGAGTTCGTCACGGAGGTCTTCGGGAAGATCCAGACGCCGCCGGAGTTCGCGTTCTCGCCCGGGGTGCCGACGGCCGCGTCCGGGGTGCCGTCCTTGTCGTAGTCGCCGGTGGCGACGGCCGCGCCGAAGGCGTCGTTCGGCTCCGCCGCGCCGGGGACCCGGGGACGGTCCTGGTGGTACTGCACGGACGTGGCCTCGCCGAACGGGTCGACGATGCCGCTGGTGTGGCCCAGCAGGAGTGTCGCCGCGCCGGCCGCCCCGCGGGTGCCGATGGCCTCGCCGGGGGCGCCCGCGATCAGGTCGTCGCGGCCGTCGCGGTTCCAGTCCAGTACGGCGAGGGAGGCGCCGAAACGGTCGCCGTCCTCGGCGACGCCGTACACGCCGACCGTGTCCTGGTTGAGGGTCTGGGAGCGGTAGCCGAAGGAGCCGTTCTCGTCGCCGTACTCGATGTGGATGCCGCCGCCCTTGGCGTACGACTCCGGGCCGCACGGGTCGTCGATGTTCTCGTCGGCTATCTCACGGCACTCGCCGAGGGCCAGGTCGTCCAGGCCGTCGCCGTCGAAGTCGCCGGCGGCGAGGGCGGAGGCGGCGCCGTTGTCGGAGTTCCAGGTGTTGGCCATGCGTTGCTCGGCCGGGTCCCACGACCACAGCCGGACGTGCGACCGGGTGTAGGGGGCGTTGATCGTGTGGTACGCGAGGGCGAGGTCGTCCGTGCCGTCGGCGGTGAAGTCGCCGGTGGCGAGGAGCGGGGCGCGGCCGCCCATCGGGGTGGCGAGGACCGTGGTGACGACCAGATCCTCGCCGTTGTTGACGGCGGCGCGCACGACGACCTTGTCCCGGCCGCCGACCACGAGGTCCCGGCCGCCGTCGCCGGTGAGGTCCGCCGCCGCGACCGACCAGCCGTACGCCGACTTCGCCGACGGGCCGGTGAGGGCCGTGGACCCGGGGCCCGTGCCGCTCTTCGCACCGCCGACGACGGTGACCGCGCCGGAGTCCGTGCCACGCCCGTCGACGTCCTCACCGGGTGCGCCGACGATCAGTTCCGCGTCGCCGTCGCCGCTCAGGTCCTCCAGCGCGACGGACGCGCCGAAGCGGTCGCCCGCCTCGGGGGTGCCGGGGACCTCGGCGGTGGCCTGGCTGACCCGGATGCTTCCGTGCCTGCCCAGGCCCTTCGGGCCGCCCCAGAGGAGGTTCACATAGCCGGCCTTCGCCTTGCCGTTCACGGTCGCGTCGGGGACGCCGACGGCGAGGTCCGCGTAACCGTCGGCGTTGAAGTCGCTGGTCACGGGGGTGGGCTGGGCGGCGGCCGGGTGGGGTACGAGGGCGAGCGTCAGTGCCGCCGCCGTGGCGGCGGTGGCGGCGGCCAGGGCGTACGTCCGTCTGTGCACGGGGGGCTCCAGGTGGGTGGCCGGATGTCGGGGGTGTGGCTGGTTCACCTGTGTGACACCTGGAAGCCGTATGGGGTTGTGCGGGCGCGAACGAAAGCGCCTCGCCTCGGCGGGGCTACGACCAGAACTCGCTCTCCTTGTCCAGGTCCTCCTGGCATTCGTCGATGTCCGTGAACTTCTCTCCGACGATCCGGAAGACGAGGCAGCCGTTCTGCTCGATCCGCTTGCCGCCCCGCTCGGCGGTGTAACGGTGCACGGAGACCGCGTGGCCCCGGCCGTCCACGCAGACATGGCTGAGGTCGACGCTGAAGGTCCCGCCGGTCTCCTCGAAGAGCCGCTGGTACAGGCCGATGATCGAGTCCTGGCCCTTGTAGTCGCCCGACAGGAGGTGGCTGCCGGGGACGTGGTGCGTACAGTCCGAGGCCATCAGGCCACGGAGGGTGTCCATGTCGCCGCGCATGAAGGCGTCGTAGCCCTTGCGGACGAGGGTTGCGTTCGGGTGTTCGGCCATGGGGATCGCCGGCTTTCAACCTTTGTAGGGCGTTTCGGACTGTACGGGCAATTATCCCCGTCGGCGGGTGCCTTCGCGAGCGCGCTGCCCGGGGCAGGGGCTACGGCTGGGTGCGGGCGAGGACGAGGAGTTGGTTGGGGTGGGGTCGGCGCGAGGCAGGGGTGTCGAACGTGGTGAGGCTCAGCCATGCGAGTTCCAGGAGACGAATGGCTGCGCGGTCACGCAGGTCCGCCTCGGTCAGGACCGTGATGGCGATGAGAAGGGCGGTGCGGGCACTGGAGAGAGTCCGGGAGTCGGTGGGCGTGTTCCGGGAGCGCATGGAGGTGAGCAACTGCCCGATGCTGTCCGTCAGATGCCGTACTTCGGTGATCGGATGGTCCGGGACGGGTGCCTGCGTGGTTCTGAGGATGTCGTGGGCGTGGCGCACGGCGGTGGCCGGATCGGACAAGGTCCTCTGGTGGGCGGGGATCGCGGCCGCTGTGCGGGTCAGGACGTGGTCGAGGCGACTGAGAGCGGAGGGCGACGCGATGACGGCGGTCGAGTGGGTGAACAGGAGGCGGAAGGCGTCGAGGGACAGCATCAGCGCTTCGGTGTGGACGGAAGCGGTGAGGTCGTGGGACAGATCCAGAGCGAGGTCGAGGCTGGAGACGAAGCCGGAATCGGTGTCCTGTTCACGTTCGGCTGTGAGGGTGTAGAGGGAGTCGAGTCGGTGGGCCAGATCACCGGCCAGATCAGGAGGGAGCGGGGCGGTGCCGAAGACGAGGTCGAGGCCGTCGGGGTGAAGGGGTGGGTCGAGGTCGCGGGCGAGGCCGAGGGCTGGGCCGAGGTCGAGGTGGCGAGCGAGGTCGACGGCGTTGCCGAGGGTGAGTTCGATGAGGATGCTGCGGGCCAGGAGGAGGCTGGTGTCGGAGTCCGTGAGGCCGGCACGGGTATCCCGATTCGGATCGAGGGTTTGGGTCATCCAGTCGCGGAGGTCGCCGACGGTGCCGAGGGCCTCGCCCAGCATCGTGGCGAGACCGGCGTCCAGGTCGCGGGCGAGACCTGTGGCCCGTGCGACGTCGAGGTGCCGTGCGAAGCCCAACGCGCGGACGATCAGGCGTTCGAGGCTGGCCCGGGAAACGACGTCGGCGTCGCTGTCGAAGGCGCGGGCATGGACACGGGCAATGTGAAGGCCGACGGACAGGGCGAGGACCAGGGGGAGTTCCAGTGGAGCGAACTCGGGTGTTCCGTGTGACTCGGGTGCGTGGGCCAGGGCGGCGCTGAGCACCCTGGTCCAGGGTTCCACCTGGCTGCGCTGGGTCGCAGGGGTGGTCAGCAGTCGCAGGTAGGGGTTGAGTTGCAGGCGGTCGGCTGCGGGGATGCCGGGAAGGTGTTCCGTGTCCGTGGCGTAGGGCCAAGGGGCGTCTCCAGGCTGATGGAGAACGGTGTGAGCGCCGTCGTGGGCCCATACCGTGTGACGGCCGAGGCCGGTGATCGATGCGGCGGCCGGGTCTTTGACCTCGGCCAAGGTGGGCAGCCGGTAGACGGCGTCCCCCGTAACGGTGTTGAGCCATTCAACGAAGCGTTCGACGTCTCCGACCCGCATGCCCACTGCCGCGTCGACGTCGTGCCCGAGCCTGTCGAAAGGGTCGGGATGATGAAGTCCGGCCGCCTTTTCCTCGTGAACGAACGACAGGTACAGGCTCAAGGGGACGGGCTGTGCGCACAGGGTGGTGTTGTCCTGGAGCCGGACGGTCTCACGCAGGATGCGCGTGCCATGGATTCCGTCCAGGAGGTGCTGCCGGGCGGGGTCGTGGGGTGCGTTCGGCGCGGGCGGGCCCAGCAGTTCCTCCAGACGGTCCCGGGTCTCGGGCTCGACGGTTCTGGCCTGGTCGGCGCAGTCGAAGGCCAGGGCCAGGGCGGGGACCGTGGCCCGGTCCAGACAGGCGGTGATGATGTCCGTGGCGTCGTTCGCCGCGCACCAGAGCAGGATGGCCTCGCGCCACCACGGGTCTTCGACGTGGTCGATCAGTACGCTCGTGTCGGCGCGCGGAGTGCCCAGTTGGGCGGCGGCGAGGTACTCCTGCAGGGTGAGGTGGGCGAAGCCGTACACCTCGTGTTCGCGTTCGACCAACAGGCCGCTCGCGCAGGCCACTTCCAGGAAGACCTTGGGGGTCACACTGCCGGGGACCTGGCGCAGGGATCTGCGGATCGCCCTGGCGGCGTCGCGTACGGGCCAGTCCTTGACCTCGGCCTTCATCATGGCAAGGGCGAGGTGCTGTGCGACGTGCTGTTTGTGAGGACCGGTCAGGCCGGTCGCGTCCACCAGCCCGCGAGCCTCGGAGCGGCGATGCAGCAGCACGTCGCACATCTCGTCGTACAACTCAGCTCTGCTTGCCGGTAGTTGGCCTCGATAGCGGTGTACGTTCGCCGTCATCGTCAGCAGGAGAGGGTTGGCCGCGAGGTCGTACAGAGCTCCCTGTGTCTGCAGCCGGGTCAGGAGATTCGCCGCGTTGCGGTCCGCCGCTGCCCGTACCTCCCGGCCGCCGCCGCCCCGCGCCCGGCTCTCGGTCGCATACGACCACCGTCGCAGGAACCGGTCGATCTGTTCCCAGGTGAAGCGACGCACCTGGAGCACCTCCGCACCCGGCAACGGGTTGGACTTGTAGCCGTGGGGACGCGACGTCACCACGTAGATGTTGCGGGGGTAGCGCTGGATCTGCCTGCCGACCCAGTCCACGACCCGGCCCCGCTCCGCGGGGTCGGCGACCTCGTCCAAGCCGTCGAGCAGGACCACACACCCGCCGCGATCGAGTCTGTGGTCCAACCACCGGGCCGAGACCTTCCCGTCCAGCCAGGCGGCCCTGACCGCGGACTCGGCCAACGTCGGGGGATCACCGGCCAGTAGGTCCGCAGCGTGGCGGCGAAGGTACAGCAGCACCGGCAACCGTCGCTTCCACGGGCGCCAGCGGTGTCCACACAGTTCCAGGGCGGTGTTGCGGGCCAGCGTCGTCTTGCCCGACCCCGGCCCTCCCAGCACGGCCAGGATCCGGGATCCCCCGTTGCGTCCGGCCTTCCGCAGCACCGACTCCAGACTTCGACGCTCCTCCCCGGACACCGAACCGAGGTAGGGCTCTCTGGCGGCGTCGTGGAGCACTTTCGGTACGACGCTGACATCGACGTACACCTGGCGCATCCGGAACACGAACTCGCTCTGGGTGGCGATGCCGACGGTCTCCATGTCCCGTACGCTCGCGCGGAGTTGGCGGAGGTAGATCCTGCGGCGGCCTCGGGGGGAGGGGTCGGTGGTGGGCGGGGACGGGCCGAGCTCCGCGTACAGGAGGCTGACGACGGCCACGGCGTACGAGACGTACGACCAGGTCCAGCTGAGCTTTCCCTCGGACAGGACCTGGTTCGCCGTCACGCTGAGGCCCAGTGTCAGCGCCGCCCCGCCCAGGGTTCGGAGCACTCCGCGTACGCCCGTCATCCCCACCCCCGTGTCGTCCACCGTCAGTCCGGTTTCAGCTCCGTACCCAGTTCGCACCAGACGTACTTGCCGAGGTTTCCGTTCACCGTGAACCAACCCCAGTCGGCCGCGTAGGCGTTGACGAGGTGGAGGCCTCGGCCCGAGGTGGCGGTGTCGGTGGGGGCGGTGATCGTCGGGGGTGTGGGGTCCGTGTCCCAGGCGCCTACGCGGAAGGAGGGGCCGGACTGTCTGAGTTTCAGGGCCGCCGGGCCGGTGGTGTGGCGGAGGGCGTTGGTGAGGAGTTCGGAGGCCAGTAGCTCCGCCGGTTCGATGAGGGCGGGGAGGGTGTGGGTGGTCAGGATGTCGCGGAGGGTGCGGCGGCCGATGGCTACGGCTCGGGGGTCGTGGGGGATGTAGAGGGTGTACTCCCAGTCGTTGCGCATGGGGTCTCCCGGTACGGAGGGGTGGGGGCGCTGGGGCGTCGGGCGGTGGCCTTGTCGCCGCCGCCGTGGCAGGGCGGGGCGGTGCGCTTCCAGGGTCCCGGTGTTCCGCAGCGTGTGCGTCGCGTCACTGACGGTAGAGGTAAAACTTTCCCTCGGTCAACCCGAACTGGGATACTCGGGTTCACAACTCCTGCGAGAGAAGGGGCGCATGGCATCCAGGGCTGTCATCACCGCGCGTCAGGAACGGCTCGGCGCCGAGCTGCGCAAGCTTCGGGAACGGGCGGGGCTGACGCTGCGCGCTGCTGCGCAGACAGTGGGGATCGCGGAGAGCAAGCTGTCCAGCGCGGAGGCGGGACGTGTGGGGGTGAGCGCCGAACGGGTACGGCACCTGGCCAACCGCTACGTGTGTGACGATGCCGCTCTCGTCGACGCACTGGTGGCCATGGCGACCGAGCGTGGGCAAGGCTGGTGGGAGGAGTACCGGGAGGTCGTGCCGGGCGGCTATCTACGGGTGGCCGAACTGGAGCACCATGCGGCCGAGTTGAAGACCTTCCAGCCCGTGCACGTCCCAGGGCTGTTGCAGACTGAGGAGCAGATGCGGGGCACGTTCGCCTCGTCGGTGCCGTCGCTCTCCGAGGAGCAGCGCGAAGCCCGGGTGCGGTTTCGGCTGCGGCGTCAGGAGATCTTGGGCAAGGTCGGCTACAAGGCCGTCATTCACGAAGCGGCACTGCGGATCCGCGCGGCGGACAGCGAGGTCGCGCGGGAGCAGTTGCTGCACATCCTTGAGCGGTCGGAGTCGCCCGGAGTGGCCGTGCGCGTAGTGCCTTTCGACGTGGACGGCTTCGCCGGCATCAGCGCTCCACTGGTGTACGCGCGTGGCCCGGTTCCGCAGTTGGACACCGTTCTGGCAGACAGCACGCATGGTGGGGCCTATCTGGACGGGGAGTCACAGCTCGGCCGCTATCGGGCGCTCCTCCGCACGATCGAAAAGATGGCCCTGGGCGCCGTAGAGTCGAGGGACTTCATCCACCACCTCGTGCGGCAGATGTGAGAGGCCTCGACATGGCACAGGACGCCTGGCAGAAGTCCACCTTCTCCGGCGGAGGTGACCATGACGACTGCGTGCAAATCGCGGCCCACCCGCGCACTGTCCTCCTCCGCGAAAGCGAGGAGCCCGGCCAGGTTGTTCGCACAACCCCCGCCGGGCTCGCCGCCCTCATACGTGCGATACGCGCTCCGCGTTACTGAAGCATCCCCCGGACCGTGTCGCCGTCCACCACCGTCGCGCCGGTGGTGGTCACGCCCTTTGACGAACCCCGCAGTACCAGCGAACCGTTCTCGGCCAGCACGTACAGGTCGGCCTTGCCGTCGCGGTCGGTGTCGCGGAGGCGGATCGTGTGGCCGAAGTACTCGCCGGCCGTCAAGTCACCCGGTACGCCAGCCGTGTTGCGGGTGAGGAACTGGGAACCCTTGGCCGTCAGGCCCGACTTGCCGCCGTAGAGGACGTGGACGGCGCCTGCCTCGCCCTTGCCGTTCAGGCTCTCGCCCGGTGCGGCTACCGCGAGGTCGCGGTAGCCGTCGCCGTTCACGTCACCGGAGGTGATCGCGTCGCCGAAGGCGTCGTACGACTCCGGGGTGTCGGCGATGCCGGACGTGGACTGGGTGAAGCGGGCCGACTTCGACGGGCCGGAGGACGCGCCGTACCAGACCGTCACGCGGCCCTTGGTCTTGTCGTAGACCGGTGTGCCGATGGCGATGTCGCCGTAGCCGTCCTTGTCGAAGTCGGCAATGACGCCGTCGCCGCCGCGTTCGGCCTGGCCGCCGTCGGACTTCACGGACTCGATGCGGAGGGTCTTGCCGGGGTAGAGCTTGGCCTTGCCGCCGGAGACGAACCAGGCGTCGGAGGCGAGGGTCGTGTCGGTGACGACGTCGCCGATGACGACGAGGTCGGTCTTGCCGTCCTTGTCGACCTTGCCGGAGATCAGGGCGGTGGAGTAGAAGCTCGAATCGGCCTTGTCCAGGACCGTCACCGTGCCCTTCACACCCGACTTGGCGATCGCGCCCCGGTAGACGTACGTCTTGCCGGCGCGGACGAGGGCGAGGTCCGGCTCGGCGTCGCCGTTGAAGTCGCCGGTGGCGAAGTCGGTGGCCTCGCCGGACGCGCCCTTCGGGCCCTTGAACGGGACGGTCGTGCCGCCGGACAGGCCCTTCTTGCCGCCCCAGAGGACGGTCACCGTGCCGTTGTTCTTGTACGTGCCGACGTTCTCGCCGTTGGCGGAGACCGCGAGGTCGCCGTAGCCGTCCTTGTTGAAGTCGGCGGCCGTGCGGTTCTCGCCGAAGAAGTCGTCGGTCTCGTCGGCGCCGGGGACGCCGGGGCTCGCCTGGTCGATGAACTGGGTCTTCGTGCCGGGGCCGGTCGCCGTGCCGAAGGTGACGAGGATGCCGCCGCCCTTGCTGGCGCCGTCCGGGCCGTACGACGACACCGCGTAGTCGCGGTGGCCGTCGCCGTTGAAGTCGTCCGCGTACTTGGCGGCCGCCGCGGCGGCCGGGCCGATGGAGAGGGAGAAGGCGAGGGGGGTCACGGTCGCCGCCACGAGCGTCGCGGCCATCGTGGCGCTACGGAATCGCATGAATGTCCTTCGAAGTGGGAGGGGAGGGCGCAGCTACCAGCTACTGGGCGAGCTGCGCGCCGAAGCTGTACGCCGTCTCCTTGAGCCCGGCGTTCGCCGCCGAGATGCTCTTCGCGCCCTTCGTGGTCAGGCCGGAGGCCGTGCCGCCCAGGACGAAGAGCGCGCCCTTGGCGTCCTCGCCGGGGGCGGCGGTGACCAGTTCGGCCTTGCCGTTCTTGTCGAGGTCGATCAGGCGTACGGCGCCGCCGAAGCCGTCCTGGGTCTCGGCGGTGCCGGGGACGCCCGCGGTGTCCTGGCTGTAGGCCTTGGCACCCTTGGTGGTGAGGCCGGCGGCCGAGCCGTACAGGACGGTGACCGTGCCGGCGTACCGCTTGCCGTTCCAGCCCTCGTTCTGCGCGCCGACCGCGAGGTCGGCGTACGTGTCGCCGTTGATGTCGCCGATGGAGAGCGCGCCGCCGAAGTAGTCGCCCTCCTCGCCCGTGCCGGGGACGCCGGCGGTGTCCTGGCTGACGACCGTCGGGGTCTGGGTGAGGTCGGGGCCGCCCTTGCCGCCGTACCAGATCTCCAGCTGGCCACCCAGGTGACCGGCGCCGCCCTGGTTGGCCGGGTCCTCGGGGTTGGCGAGGACGAGGTCGCCGTAGCCGTCGCCGTTGATGTCGCCCACGACGACGCGCCCGTCGCCCTCGGCCTGCGGCATGTCGACGACGGAGGTCTTCGTGCCGGTGTACGTGTGGTACCTGACCTGGCCGCCGGGGTCGGAGGTCGTCGCGTACGTGTAGACGCGCTCGGCGGCCTTGTCCCCGTTGATGTCGCCCGCGCCGACGTCGAGCGTGGAGCCGACGGTGCCGACGTAGCTCGCGCTCGCCGCGTCGCCGGTGCTCTTCTTGAACGGGCCGTTGTAGAGGCGGGTCTGGGCCTGGCCGGTGACCGTCAGGTCGGGCGAACCGTCGCCGTTGAAGTCGGCCGCCGCGAGGCCCTGGCCGTAGCCGCGCTCCGCGGCGATCTTGGCCGGCTGCGGGAGGGCGGTGCCGCCGGACAGGCCCTTCTTGCCGCCCCACAGGATGGTGACCTGGCCGACGTACGACCGGCCGCCGAGGCCCTCGCCGGTCGCGCCGACGGCAAGGTCCGCGTAGCCGTCCTTGTTGAAGTCGGCGGAGGCGAGGCTGGCGCCGAAGGAGTCCTGGTCCTCGGCCGAACCGGCGACCCCGCTCGTGTTCTGCGTGATCACGCTCCGGTTGGCGGCCGAGACGCCGGACTTCGAGCCGTAGAGCACGACCACCGCGCCGGCCGACGACGCGCTGCCGACATCGGTGCCCGGCGCGCCGACCGCGAGGTCGCGGTAGCCGTCGCCGTTGAAGTCGTCCGCGTACTTGGCGACCGCCGCGCCGGCGGGTGTGGCCAGGGCGAGCGGCGTCAGACCGGAGGCGAGAAGGCCTGCGGCCAGGAGGAAGGAGCGAGTGCGCAAGGGGACTCCAGGAGGGAGAGGGCTCGCACCGAGTGGGGCGGACCCAACTGCCGTCGTAAGGGTGTGCGAGCAGGAGACCGGTGACGGGGCGGGAGGGTTGCTCGGGAGGTCGGTGAATTCTTGGGATTGCCGGGACACGGGACACGGGACACGGTGGACGGGCCCCAGCCGGAGAGGGGCCCGCATCCGGCATGGATGCGGGCCCGATTCGGGATGTGCGTAAGGCTGTCGGCCGTCGTCAGTTGGCCGCGTTCCCGCCGAGGACCGGCTGGCCGGAGGTGGAGACACCGACCGCGGACGGGGCGAGGGAGCGCGAGCCGGCCGTGGTGATCTTCGTGCCGTCGGAGGGCAGGTAGACCACGGAGCCGTTGAAGTCGTTCTCGCCGTACGCGCCGACCGTGAGGTCCGCCTTGCCGTCGCCGGTGACGTCGGTGAGCTTCACCTCGGAGCCGAAGAAGTCGTCCGTCTCGTCGGAGCCGGGGACACCGGCCGTGGACTGGGCGAAGTACTGGGTGCCGGAGGAGGTGTTGAGGCCGGCGGCCGAGCCGTAGAGGACCGTCACCGCGCCCGTGTTGACGACGCCGCCGAGGTTCTCGCCGGCCGCGCCCACCACCAGGTCCTGGAAACCGTCGCCGTTGATGTCGCCGAGCGACAGTTCGTTGCCGAAGAAGTCGCCGCGCTCGGAGGAGCCGGGCACGTTGCCGGTGTTCTGGGTGATGGAGGTGGCCCCGGCCGGGCCGGAGGCGGAGCCCTTGATGAGGTGGACCTTGCCGCCGGTGGCGGACTCGGGCACGGACGGCTCGCTGCCGTCCTTGGACGGGTCCCACTCCTCGCCGGTCACGATGTCGCCGTAGCCGTCGCCGTTGACGTCGCCGATGCCGGTGATGATGCCGGGCTTCAGCTTCTGCGCGGACGCGGCGCTCAGGCCGGAGGCCGTGCCCGGCACGTAGTAGTTGGCGTTCCAGCCGTACTCGCTGTCCGTCTCGAAACCGTCGACGATCAGGTCGGTCCGCGTGTCGCCGTTCACGTCGCCCGCGGTGAGGTTGAACGGGCCCGTGCCGTCGCCGGAAATGATGGGAGGCTTGACGGTGTAGCGGCCGCCCGTCGTGCCGGACTTGGTGATGCCGCCCTTGAAGACGTGGATCGTGCTCGACGTGGCACCGACCGCGAGGTCCTCCTTGCCGTCGCCGTCGAAGTCACCGGCGGCCAGGGTCTTGCCCCACCTGTCGTGGGAGGAGGGCGCCGGGTCGTTGATCGTCGTGGCGCCGGACAGGCCGCTCGCCGAACCCCACACGATCACGACCGTGCCGCCGTCCGCGTCGCCGGAGACGTCCTCCAGGAGCGCGGAGACGGCGAGGTCGTCGTAGCCGTCGCCGTTGAAGTCGCCGTACGCGCTGACCCAGCCGAAGCCGTCGCCGGTCTCGGCGCTGCCGGGGACGCCGGTGGTGTTCTGGCTGATCGTGGTGCGCTTCGTCGAGGTCACACCGCTGGCCGAGCCGTACAGGGCGACGATCTGGCCGGCGCCGGCCTTGCCGCCGACGGTGGCGTTGCCGGCCGCGTACGCGACGTCGCCGTACCCGTCGTTGTTGAAGTCCGCCACGGGGTGGTGGACCGAGTCGGCCGCCGTCGCCGTCGCGGCCGAGAAGGTGAGCAGACCGCCGGTCAGCGCGGCCGCGGAGGCCGTCGCGAGGGCGAGTCGCAGATGCTTGTGCATGCGGGAATCTCCTGCTGCATGCGGGACGCCCGGTACGGACGTCCACAGTCAATGGGGTGCCCTTCCTGTCCGTGTTCGCCCAGGGTTGGCCGGGCGTTCACAGGGAAGTTGGCGAACAGGAGACCGATGGAGGTGGGGGAGGGTTGTACGGGACTCCAGGGAATTCGAAGAATTTTCGGGGCCGGTGGGGCCAGCGGGGCGGGTAGGGCTGGCTGGGCCGGTGGAGCGGGTGGCGCGGGTGGGGCGCGGCACCCGGCGTACGAAGGGATGGGTGCGGTCGGCCGGGAGGCGGCCGAACGTTTCGCTGGGGTCGGGCGTCCAGGGTGCGAGGGGGCCGGCGGCCGAGGGCCGCCGCAGCCCGACCGCCGACGGCCGGTCCGGTGGCAGCCGGACCGGTGGCAAGGAGACGTGACGATGATCGGTTCCCGTGTGCGGACCGTCCTGGCCGCTCTCGCGCTGACCCCGTTCGCCGCCGGCTGTACGGCGGTGTCGATGGACGGCGGCGGGGAGGGCTCTGCCTCATGCGCGTTCGTGGTGGAGTACGAGGGCCGCCAGTACAACGGCATGGACAGCGGCGCGTTCGAGGTCGGCGCCAAGGTGGGGACGGCGCTCTCGCCGCCCTGCCAGGACACCGGCGGGGACGGCTGGGACGACACCCGGACCGAGGAGCCGACCCGGTACGAGGTCTACGAGATCGAGGGCGTCGACGTCGCGGACGCCTTCTCGGTCCACCCCGACTTCGAGGAGTCGCCGTTCATGATGGTGCGCGACGGGGGCGACCTGCCCGAGGAGGTCATGGAGATCGCCGCGAGACGCGAGACACCCCCGGAGGACTCGCGATGAGCTCCGGGGGTGTCGGTCGTACGCGCAGGTGAGCGGCGGCGGGGCTACTTCACCGGCTGCGGCTCCGGCTCGTTCTCCGTCTCGGCCGTGCCCGCCGGGGGCTCGTCGTCCGGGACCGGGGTCTTGACGGACTCCAGGAGCAGCTGGGCGACGTCGACGACCGTGATGGACTCCTTGGCCTTGCCGTCGTTCTTCTTGCCGTTCACGGAGTCCGTGAGCATGACGAGGCAGAACGGGCAGGCGGTGGAGACGATGTCCGGGTTGAGGGAGAGGGCTTCGTCGACGCGCTCGTTGTTGATGCGCTTGCCGATCCGTTCCTCCATCCACATCCGCGCGCCGCCGGCGCCACAGCAGAAGCCGCGTTCCTTGTGGCGGTGCATCTCCTGCTGGCGCAGGCCCGGGACGGCGGTCATGATCTCGCGCGGGGGCGTGTAGATCTTGTTGTGGCGGCCCAGGTAGCAGGGGTCGTGGTAGGTGATGAGGCCCTCGACCGGGGTCACCGGGATCAGCTTGCCCTCGTCGATGAGGTGCTGGAGCAGCTGGGTGTGGTGGATGACCTCGTAGTCGCCGCCGAGCTGCGGGTACTCGTTGCCGATGGTGTTGAGGCAGTGCGGGCAGGTGGCGACGATCTTCTTGGCCGACTTGGGCTTGCGGGACTCCTCGGTCACCTTGCCGTCGTCGTCCATCTCCTCGCCGAACGCCATGTTCAGTGCCATGACGTTCTCCATGCCGAGCTCCTGGAACAGGGGCTCGTTGCCGAGGCGGCGGGCGGAGTCGCCGGTGCACTTCTCGTCGCCGCCCATGATGGCGAACTTGACGCCCGCCATGTGGAGCAGCTCCGCGAAGGCCTTGGTGGTCTTCTTGGCCCGGTCCTCCAGGGCGCCGGCGCAGCCGACCCAGTACAGGTACTCGACCTCGGAGAGGTCCTCGATGTCCTTGCCGACGACCGGGACCTCGAAGTCGACCTCCTTGAGCCACTCCAGGCGCTGCTTCTTCGCCAGGCCCCAGGGGTTGCCCTTCTTCTCCAGGTTCTTGAGCATCGTGCCCGCCTCGGACGGGAACGCGGACTCGATCATCACCTGGTAGCGGCGCATGTCGACGATGTGGTCGACGTGCTCGATGTCGACGGGGCACTGCTCCACGCAGGCACCGCAGGTGGTGCAGGACCACAGGACGTCCGGGTCGATGACGCCGTTCTCCTCGACGGTCCCGATCAGCGGCCGCTCGGCCTCGGCGAGAGCCGAAGCGGGCACGGAGGCCAGCTGCTCCTCGGACGCCTTCTCCTCGCCCTCCATGGTCTTGCCGCCACCGGCGAGGAGGTAGGGGGCCTTGGCGTGCGCGTGGTCCCGCAGCGACATGATCAGCAGCTTGGGGGAGAGCGGCTTGCCGGTGTTCCAGGCCGGGCACTGCGACTGACAGCGGCCGCACTCGGTGCAGGTCGAGAAGTCGAGGATGCCCTTCCAGGAGAACTGCTCCACCTGGCTGACACCGAAGACGTCGTCGTCACCGGGGTCGGTGAAGTCGATCGGCTTGCCGCCCGACGTCATGGGCTGCAGACCGCCCAGCGCCGTCGCGCCGTCGGCGTTGCGCTTGAACCAGATGTTCGGGAAGCCGAGGAAGCGGTGCCAGGCGACACCCATGTTGGTGTTCAGCGAGACCGTGATCATCCAGATCAGCGAGGTGCCGATCTTGATCATCGCGACGAAGTACACCAGGTTCTGCAGGGTGGAGGGGTCCAGGTCCTTGAAGGCGAGGACCAGCGGGTACGAGGCGAAGTACCCGGCCTCGTAGTGGTCCACGTGGTGGATGGCGCCCTCGAGGCCGCGCAGCACGTAGATCGCGAGACCGATGGTGAGGATGACGTACTCGACGAAGTACGCCTGCCAGGCCTTGGAGCCCGCGAAACGCGACTTGCGGCCGGCCCGGGAGGGCAGGTTGAGCAGCCGGATGGCGATCAGCACCAGGATGCCGAGGATCGTCATCACACCGATGAACTCGATGTACATCTCGAACGGCAGGAAGCCGCCGATCACCGGCAGCGTCCAGTCCGCCTGGAACAGCTGGCCGTACGCCTGGGCGAGAGTCGGCGGCAGCGTCAGGAAGCCGATCGCGACGAACCAGTGGGCGAAGCCGACGATCCCCCACCGGTTCATCCGGGTGTGCCCGAGGAACTCCCGGGCCAGGGTGATCGAGCGCGCCTTCGGGTCATCCGTACGGCTGCCCGCCGGTACGGGCTGACCGAGCTTCACGAACCGGTAGATCTGCGCCACGGCCCGCGAGATCAGCGCAACGCCGACCACGGTCAGGACCAACGACACGATGATCGCGGCGAGTTGCATTGGGGGCTCCTCGGGCCTGCGAGGGTTTTCCTCCGGGTGCCTGCCGGGGCCCCTCGGAGAGATCATTACTAAGCGGTAACTTATGCAGTCCGTCTGAGACTACCCAGTTCTCCTGCCGCACTGTAGCCAGGGGGGCGGTGATCTGCGTCGCTGAGGGTTGCCTGAGTGCGTCCCTGTCGCATCCCGGACGATCGTGCTATTTCAAAACGATCGTGTTATTCATCAGAAATTGTGACACTCGCGCCTAACTTGGATCCGTGCTGTACGGAATCCTCGCCGCCGCCTCCGCCCTGTTGCTGACCGCCGTGCTCTCGGCGGCCGTCCGCGTGCCCGCGCTGCGGCTGGGGATCGTGGAGCGGCGTCGGGGGCGGCGGGTGCCGTTGCTCGGGGGTGTCGCGGTGATGGGCGGGGTGGGCGCCGTGGCGTGGGTGGGGGAGTGGAGCGGGGTCGCTCCGTTGGGACGTGAGGCCGGATGGCTGATCGTCGTCGGGGCCGGGCTCGGGGTCTTCGGGCTGGTCGGTGATGTGTGGCGGCTTCCGGCGGTGGTGCGGGCGGCGGGGGTGGTCGTCGCCGCCGCGCTGGTCGTGCCGTACCGCGAACTGGGCGTGCCGGCAGGGGTGTTGGGGGTCGTCTGGATCGCTCTCGTGGTGCACGGCTTCAAGGGGATGGGCCGTTCCGACGGGGTGCTCGGGGTGGTCGGGGCCGTCACGGCGTTCGCGTTGAGCGGGTGTGCGGCGGCCGAGGTCATGGATGGTCTGGCGACGCTGTTCAGCGTGGTGGCGGCCGCGCTCACCGGGTTCCTGATGCACAACTGGCCGCCCGCGCGGGTCGTGACCGGCACCAGCGGGGCCCTGTTCGTGGGGTTCCTGCTCGCGGGGGGTGTGCTGCACGTGTACGCCGTCGGGTACGGCGCCGGTGTCGGGGCGCCCTTCGCCCTCACGGCCGTGGCGACCGCCGACGCCGTCCTCGTCCTCGTCTCGCGGAAGCGGGCGGGGCGGGAGCTGTGGCGCGGCGGGCCCGACCATCTCGCCCACCGGCTGCGGCGGATCGGTCTCACGCCGCCGGGGGTGGTGGTCGTGCTGGGGGGTGCCGCGGCGGGCTCCGCCGGGGTGGGTCTCGCCATCCACATGCTGTGGACACAGCCTCGCTCCGCGTGGTGGGTGGCGGGGGCGGCCGGGCTGGTCGTCCTGGGGATGCTCTTCGTGCCGACCGGCCCGCCCCGCCCGGCCGCCTCCGCCCCTGCCCCTCGTTCCGCCACCGGCCCCGCCACCCGCTCGGCTCCCGCCACCGCCGCCGGCCGCCCCCTGCCCACCGCCGCCCGGCCCGCCCCGACCGGCGTCCACCGCGCCCCCACCCGCCCCATCCCGGGAGGCCGCGCCCCCGGCCCCGCGTCCCGGCCGAGCCGCATCCACGAGCAGGAGGCGGCGGAGCTGGGGCGGCGGGGGCGGGTGGGGTAGGGCGCGGTAACCCCGGCGCCCCGCCTCGGGCCGTCCCGCCTCGGGCCGTCCCGCCTCGGGCCGTCCCGCCTCGGGCCGTCCCGCCTCGGACCGTCCCGCCCCGGACCGTCCCGCCCCGGACCGTCCCGCCCCGGACCGTCCCGCCCCGGACCGTCCGGCCCCGGACCGTCCGGCCCCGGACCGTCCGGCCCCGGACCGTCCGGCCCCGGACCGTCCGGCCCCGGACCGTCCGGCCCCGGACCGTCCGGCCCCGGACCGTCCCACGATTTCGACGCCGTACAGAGGGCCGGGCAGTAGTATTTTCGCAGGTCAGGCCCGCCTTGCGTATAAGGAAAACATAAGAGTTGAGCCCCCTCGACTCAGCTCTGTTGACCCATCGGTGGGCGTCATGCACACTTGAGTCCGTTCCACTCAAGTCATTGCTGGAGGAATTGAAATGGCACGTGCGGTCGGCATCGACCTGGGCACGACTAACTCCGTCGTCAGCGTTCTTGAAGGCGGCGAGCCCACCGTCATCACCAACGCAGAGGGCGCCAGGACCACGCCGTCCGTCGTCGCCTTCGCCAAGAACGGTGAGGTGCTCGTCGGCGAGGTCGCCAAGCGCCAGGCGGTCACGAACGTGGACCGGACGATCCGGTCCGTCAAGCGGCACATGGGCACGGACTGGAAGATCGAGCTCGACGGGAAGCACTTCAACCCGCAGCAGATGAGCGCCTTCATCCTGCAGAAGCTGAAGCGCGACGCCGAGGCGTACCTGGGCGAGAAGGTCGCGGACGCGGTCATCACCGTCCCGGCCTACTTCAACGACTCCGAGCGTCAGGCGACGAAGGAGGCCGGTGAGATCGCGGGTCTGAACGTCCTGCGCATCGTCAACGAGCCCACCGCCGCCGCCCTCGCCTACGGCCTCGACAAGGACGACCAGACGATCCTCGTCTTCGACCTCGGTGGCGGCACCTTCGACGTGTCGCTCCTGGAGATCGGTGACGGCGTCGTCGAGGTGAAGGCCACCAACGGCGACAACCACCTCGGTGGTGACGACTGGGACCAGCGTGTCGTCGACTACCTGGTGCAGCAGTTCCGCGCCGGCCACGGTGTGGACCTCGCCAAGGACAAGATGGCGCTGCAGCGTCTGCGTGAGGCCGCCGAGAAGGCCAAGATCGAGCTGTCCTCGTCCACCGAGACCTCGATCAACCTGCCCTACATCACCGCCTCCGCCGAGGGCCCGCTGCACCTGGACGAGAAGCTCACCCGGGCTCAGTTCCAGCAGCTGACGGCCGACCTGCTGGAGCGCTGCAAGACCCCGTTCCACAACGTCATCAAGGACGCCGGGATCGCCCTCTCCGAGATCGACCACGTCGTTCTCGTCGGTGGCTCCACCCGTATGCCCGCCGTCGCCGAGCTCGTCCGCGAGCTGACCGGCGGCAAGGACGCCAACAAGGGCGTCAACCCGGACGAGGTCGTCGCCATCGGCGCCGCCCTCCAGGCCGGTGTCCTCAAGGGTGAGGTCAAGGACGTCCTGCTCCTCGACGTGACCCCGCTGTCCCTGGGTATCGAGACCAAGGGCGGCATCATGACCAAGCTCATCGAGCGGAACACGACGATCCCGACCAAGCGGTCCGAGATCTTCACCACCGCCGAGGACAACCAGCCGTCCGTGCAGATCCAGGTCTACCAGGGCGAGCGCGAGATCGCGGCGTACAACAAGAAGCTCGGGATGTTCGAGCTGACCGGTCTGCCGCCGGCCCCGCGCGGTGTCCCGCAGATCGAGGTCGCCTTCGACATCGACGCCAACGGCATCATGCACGTGACCGCGAAGGACCTCGGCACGGGCAAGGAACAGAAGATGACCGTCACCGGCGGCTCCTCGCTGCCGAAGGACGAGGTCGACCGGATGCGCCAGGAGGCCGAGAAGTACGCGGAGGAGGACCACGCCCGCCGCGAGGCCGCCGAGAGCCGCAACCAGGGCGAGCAGCTCGTCTACCAGACCGAGAAGTTCCTCAAGGACAACGAGGACAAGGTCCCGGGCGACATCAAGACCGAGGTCGAGGCCTCCGTCGAGGAGCTCAAGGCCGCGCTCAAGGGCGAGGACACCGCCGAGATCCGCACGGCCACCGAGAAGGTCGCCGCCGTCTCGCAGAAGCTCGGCCAGGCCCTGTACGCGGACGCCCAGGCCGCGCAGGCCGCGGGCGGCGAGGCCGGCGCCGGCGCCGGTGAAGCCAAGGCCGACGACGACGTCGTCGACGCCGAGATCGTCGACGAGGACCGTGAGCGCAAGGACGGTGCCGCGTGACGGAGGAGACCCCGGGCTTCGACGAGCAGCAGCCGCAAGGTCAGCCGCAGCAGCCCGACGTCCCCTCCGGCTCTGACGACGCCGAGCCGAAGGCCGCCCCCCAGGAGGGGGCGGCCCCGGCCGGGGACGCGGCAGCGACGGCCCAGGTGGCCGGTCTGACGGCGCAGCTGGACCAGGTGCGTACGGCGCTCGGTGAGCGCACGGCGGACCTCCAGCGCCTCCAGGCCGAGTACCAGAACTACCGTCGCCGGGTGGAGCGCGACCGGATCACGGTCAAGGAGATCGCCATCGCGAACCTCCTGACCGAACTCCTGCCGGTGCTCGACGACATCGGCCGCGCGCGGGAGCACGGCGAACTCGTCGGCGGATTCAAGTCCGTCGCGGAGTCGCTGGAAACCGTCGCGGCGAAGATGGGCCTTCAGCAGTTCGGCAAGGAGGGCGAGCCCTTCGACCCGACGATCCACGAGGCCCTGATGCACAGTTACGCGCCCGACGTCACCGAGACGACGTGCGTGGCGATTCTCCAGCCGGGGTATCGCATCGGCGAGCGCACCATCCGCCCCGCGCGGGTGGCCGTGGCCGAGCCCCAGCCGGGGGCGCAGCCCGCCAAGGCGGACTCCGCGGAGACCGCGGAAGGCGCCTCCGGTGCCGACGACAAGGAGAGCGGTGGCCCGGACGAGGGCTGACGCCGACGGCGTGCAGGGTGAGTGGAAGGAGGGACGTCGCGGATGAGTACCAAGGACTTCATCGAGAAGGACTACTACAAGGTCCTCGGCGTCCCCAAGGACGCCACCGAGGCCGAGATCAAGAAGGCGTACCGCAAGCTCGCCCGCGAGTTCCACCCGGACGCCAACAAGGGGAACGCCAAGGCCGAGGAGCGCTTCAAGGAGATCTCCGAGGCGAACGACATCCTCGGTGACCCCAAGAAGCGCAAGGAGTACGACGAGGCCCGCACCCTCTTCGGCAACGGCGGCTTCCGCCCGGGGCCCGGCGCCGGCGGCGGCTCGTTCAACTTCGATTTGGGCGACCTCTTCGGAGGCGGCGCCCAGGGCGGCCAGGGGGCGGGCGGCTTCGGCGGGGGCATCGGCGATGTCTTCGGGGGCCTGTTCAACCGCGGCAGCTCCGGCACCACGCGGGTGCAGCCCCGGCGCGGCCAGGACATCGAGTCCGAGGTCACGCTGAGCTTCACCGAGGCCATCGAGGGCGCGACCGTACCGCTGAGGATGTCCTCGCAGTCGCCCTGCAAGGTCTGTTCGGGCACCGGCGACGCCAACGGCACCCCCCGGGTGTGCCCGACGTGTGTCGGCACCGGCCAGGTCGCGCGGGGCTCCGGCGGCGGCTTCTCCCTGACGGACCCCTGCCCGGACTGCAAGGGCCGGGGCCTGATCGCCGAGCACCCCTGCGACATCTGCAAGGGCTCGGGCCGTGCCAAGTCGTCCCGCACCATGCAGGTCAGGATCCCGGCGGGCGTCCTGGACGGCCAGCGGATCCGACTGCGCGGCAAGGGCGCCCCCGGCGAACGGGGCGGACCGGCAGGCGACCTGTACGTCGTCGTGCACGTCGACCCGCACCCGGTGTTCGGCCGCAAGGACGACAACCTCACGGTGACCGTGCCGGTGACGTATCCCGAGGCGGCACTCGGCGGCGAGGTCCGGGTCCCGACCCTGGGCGGACCGCCGGTCACCCTGAAACTGCCTCCCGGCACCCCCAACGGCCGTACGATGCGAGCCCGGGGCAAGGGCGCCTTCCGTAAGGACGGCACCCGAGGGGACCTGCTGATCACCGTCGAGGTGAGTGTTCCGAAGGACCTGTCGGGGAAGGCTCGTGACGCCCTGGAGGCGTATCGCGAGGCGACCGCGGGCGAGGACCCGCGAGCGGAGCTGTTCCAGGCCGCGAAGGGAGCATGAATGTGATGGACGGCCGCCGACGGCAGAACGCATTTGGCAACAGGGCCTATGAGCTGACGGAAGAGACACCGGTGTACGTCATCTCGGTGGCCGCCCAGCTCTCCGGCCTGCATCCGCAGACCCTGCGCCAGTACGACCGTCTCGGCCTGGTCTCCCCGGACCGCACCGCCGGGCGCGGCCGCCGTTACTCGGCCCGCGACATCGAACTGCTGCGCACCGTCCAGCAGTTGTCGCAGAACGAGGGCATCAACCTGGCCGGCATCAAGCGCATCATCGAGCTGGAGAACCAGGTCGCCGCGCTCCAGGCGCGGGTGGTCGAGATGGAAGCCGCCCTCGACGGCGCCGCCGCGACCATGCGCCAGCGCGAGGCCGCGGTCCACGCCTCCTATCGCCGCGACCTGGTGCCGTACCAGGAGGTGCAGCAGAGCAGCGCGTTGGTGGTGTGGCGGCCGAAGGGGCGGCAGCCGTCGTCGGACTGATGCCGACATCACGCACCTGCGCGAAAGGGGCCCGGTGGTTCGTCTCCGAACCACCGGGCCCCTTTCGTGTGTGAGGCGGAGGGCTCAGAACCAGGACTCCCAGATGCCGTACGCCCGCGACGTGACCGCGGCCTCGGCGCCGGTGGAGTCCAGGCGGACGACGCGGTAGTAGTACAGGCCGCGTTCGTCCTCGTGGACCGTGGTGTCCATGGAGAACGTGGCGTCGCCCGCCGTCCCCTCGGTCAGGGTGACGTAGGCGGCCGAGACCGGGTCCCAGCGCTCGACGCGGTAGCCCGTGAACCGGGCACAGTCGCCGAGGCCGGAGCTCGCGGAGCAGCCGACGTAGAGGTTCGGGTAGCTGTCGTCGATGATCTCGGTGCCCGTCCAGCCGGGCGGACGGGTGTCGGGCAGGGTGACGGAGACGTCGGCCGTGTGGAAGAACTCCGGGCCCTCGTCGTAGAGGGCGTCGGTGGCGGCCACCCGGTAGACGTGGGTCGCGCCGTCGGGAACGGTCGGGCAGAGGATCTCGGTCTCGGCGAGCGAATCGCCCTTCCAGCAGTTCCGCTTCCAGACGGTTTCGCCGGTGTCCGGGTCGGTGACGCCCTGCCACACGTAGTACGTGAGGACGTCGTCGTCGGCGGGCGGCGTCCAGGACAGGCGCACGCCGAGCGGGATCTGTTCGGCGGTCAGGTCCTGGACCGGGTCCGGGCGCTTGGTGTCCGGGGTGGTCTCGGTGGCCGCCGGGCCGGGCCGCGAGGCATGCCCGTGGGGATCGACGGTCACGACCCGGTACTCGTACCTCGTCTCGGAGGCGCCGGAGACGTCGTGGCAGCTGCCGCGCAGCACCTGGCGGCCGGCGTACGACGGGGCGTCGTCGCCCGCCCACCACCAGTCCACGGTGGGATCCGTCAGCGGCCCGTCGGAAGAGCTGCCCGGCTTGCACTTGTCCACGACGACGGTCTCGCCGGTCGCCGGGTCGGTCCGCTCGATCCGGTACGTGAGCAGCGGGGCGGTGTCGTGGGTCCACGGGTCGGCGCTCGCCCAGGAGACGTACACGCCCTCACCGGAGCGGGTCGCCGTGGTCTCGTACGGCGCGATCGCCTCCGGCCGGTCCGCCATCCTCAGGGTGACCTCCACCGGCGCGGAGGCGTTGCCCTTCGTGTCCTGGGTGCGCACCGCGTACCGGTAGGAGTCGGCGGCGGCGAGCAGCTGGCGCGGCACGACGTCGGTCTGCGTGGTGGTGCCGACGGCGCCGGGCAGCGCGTCGAGCCAGCCGCCGGTCGCCGGGTCGTACTGCAGGAGCTCGTACCTCGCGGCCCCGTCGACGGCCGACCACACCAGGTGCGGGACGCCCGAGCGGTAGTCCAGCCGGGCGTCGGCGGCGGTCGCCGACGGGGTCATGTCGAACGTGGTGAACGTGGTGGCCGCCGAGTACACGGACCAGTTCCCGGCGGCGTCCCGGGCGCGGCCCCGGTAGGTGACCTTGCTGCCGTCGGCGGGGTGGCCGGTGTCGCAGGCCGCGCCCTTGGCGCCGGTGTGCACGGTCTTCCAGGTGCCGGAGTCCAGCCGCTGCAGCTCGTACCACGCGATGTCGGCGGCGTTCGCGGCGGTGGTGACCAGCTCCGGCGCGGAGTAGGGCTGGTCGTCCGGGCACACGTCCATCTCCAGGAACGGTGCGGCGGGCGGGGTCCTGTCCACGGTGGTGACACTCTGGTCCGCCGACCCTGTGGAGGTGTTGCCGGCCTTGTCGTAGGCGCGGACCTCGTAGGCGTACGTCCCTCCGGTCGGCGGCGGGGTGTCGGTGTACGAGGTGGTGGCGGACGCGACCGTGGAGAGGGCCTTGGCCCCGAAGGAGTCGCTCTTCAGCCGCCGGTAGACCCGGTAGCCCGCGAGGTCCATCTCCTTGTTGGCGGACCAGGTCAGCTTGGCCTTGCCCGTCGCGCTGTCGTACGTCGCCTCCGCGGCGGCCGGGGCGAGCGGCTTGGTCTTGTCGACCGTGGCCGAGGTCCGGGGGGCGTAGGCGAACTCGACCTTGGCGGATCCGGTCCAGTTGACGTAGTCGACGCGGAGGGTGTGCTTGCCGGAGGGGATGGTGACGTTGACGGTCTTGGAGACGGTCGACGTGCCGTTCTTCCAGAGGCTGATCTTGCGGGCGTCGGTCGTGCCCGGGTCCAGATGGACGCGGATGCCGTCCAGGCCGGAGACGGAGAGCGTGAAGGGGCCGCCGGAGCCGAAGTCGCGGGTGACGGTCCAGCGGACGCCGAAGTTGTTGGACGGCAGGCCGGTGGCGGGCGCGCCGGTGCCCCAGTTCTGGTCGACGGCGCTGTCGCAGTCCGTCTTCTTCGGCGTACCGGAGAAGGAGGTGTTCGCGAAGAACTGCCGCTTGAAGACGGGCGAGGCGCACGTCACGGCGGCGGACGCGGGTGCGGCGGTCGCGGCGAGCAGACCGCCGGCGGTCGCGAGCACGACGACGGCCGCGGTGGCGGCCGTCGTACGTCTGGGTGGGGTCACTGAGGTCCTCGGAGGTCCTGGGCTGCTGATGCCTGTGCCCGGGCTGGTGTCTGTGCCGGGCCGATGTCTGGGCCCGGGCTGGTGTCTGTGCCGGGCCGATGTTTGTGCCCGGGCTGGTGCCTGTCTGATCGTCGGCGGCCGGGGACGTGTGCCGCCGACGATCAGACCGTCGGGGTGGGGGTTTGGTTGTACGGGTCAGTCCATGACCGGTGCCCAGTCCCCCAGGTAGTCGGCCTTCTCGTACGAGGCGGCCTCCTCGGCGGTGAGCTGCGGGCGGTCCGCCGTGGCCGAGGCGACCGATCCCGCACCGGTGTTGGCGTACTCGCGGAAGAAGGAGTCCTTCCAGGGGTACGTCGTGGAGCCGGAGGTCCAGTCCTGGTAGGGCGCGGCCTTGATCGCCGCCGGGAGGGACGAGTCACGGATCACCAGGCTGCCCTTCGCGCCGCCGAAGGCGGTGACCCAGGGACGGCCGAGGTGGAACGTGCCGACGGGGGCGTCGCTGGTCAGCGTCGAGTCGGTGATCAGGAAGCCGTAGGTGGTGGAGGCGTCCGTCGACGGGGCGGCCACATAGCCGTTGTTGCTGTTCGAGCCCCGGCTGAGGAGCTTGAAGGTGGAGGTGTCGAAGACGGCGGTGGCGTAGCCGCAGACGAAGTCGACGTCACCCTCGACGTACGAGTCGGTGAAGTAGACCCGGTTGGGGGTCGTGGTCGTCGTCGACTTCAGGAAGAGCGTGTCCTGGTTTCCGAGGAAGCGGACGTTGTCGAAGACGAGCCGGTCGGCCTGGGTGAGCAGCGCGACGGCCTGCTCGCTCGCGTAGCTGTGGGCCGCCTCGTCGAAGGAGTTCTCGACGGTGAGGTTGCGGGCCAGGAAGTCCGAGCCCTTCACGTACATGGTCCGGCTGTTCTGCGTGCCCAGCGTGCCGGTGCCGTCGGCGGTCGGGGTGCCGGCGGCGTTGTCGTACGTGATGACGGTCTGGGACGGGTCGTCGCCGGCCCCGACGAGCCGGACGTACTTGTTGGTGACCTGGACCAGTTCCCTGTACGTCCCCGGGTTCACCTGGATGACCTTCGGGTCGGCGGCCGTGCCCGCGCCGAGCGCGTCCAGTGCCGCCTGCACGCTCGTGTGGTCCCCGTCGCCGTCCGCGTCCACGACCGCGTCGGCGCCCGGGACGGGGGCGACCTTGTGCGGCCGGGTCGCGGACGCGGGGGCCGAGTCGGCGGAGACGTTGCCCGCCTCGTCGACGGCACGGAGGAGGTAGGCGGACTCGGTGCCGGGGGTGGCGGAGGTGTCGAGGTGGCCGGTGGTGGCGCCGCCCGTGGCGGAGTCGAGGTAGGCGAAGGCGGTGGCGCCGGGGCGCCTGACGAATATCTGGTAGGCCGTGGCGTCGTCCGCGTTGGCCGTCCAGGTCAGCAGGTTGCCGTCGGCGGTGCCCTCGGCGGCCAGGCCGGTGGGCGCGGCCGGGGCGGTGCGGTCGGCGCGGGTGGAGACGACGGGGGCGGTGCGCTCGCTGACGTTGCCCGCGGTGTCGACGGACGCGATCGCGTAGTGGTACGTCGACTTCTCGGCGGCGGTGTCGTCGTAGAAGGAGGTCCCGAGGGAGGAACCGATCTTGGCGTAGGTCCCGTCGGCGGCCGTCGCCCGGTAGACGAGGTGGCTCTCGGCTTCGCCGTCGCCCTTCCAGGTCAGCCTGTTGCCGTCGGTGGCGTCGGCGACGGCGAGGTCGTACGGCAGGGCGGGGGCGGTCTCGTCGACGGTGGTGACGGGCTTGGCGGCCGAGCCGGTGGAGGTGTTGCCGGCCTTGTCGTGGGCGCGGAGCTGGTACTCGTACGTGTCGCCGGTCTTGGGGAGGGTGGTGTCGGTGTACGAGGGGGAGGTGGCGCTGGCCGTGGTCGTGGCGAGCGGGGTGGTCCCGAACTCGCCGCCCTGCGGCCGCCGGTAGACGCGGTAACCGGCGAGGTCCATCTCCTTGTTGGCCGGCCAGGTGAGCTTGGCGTGCCCACTGCTCTCGTCGTACGACACCTTCGGGCTCGCGGGCGTCAGGGGGGCGGTCTTGTCGACGGTCGCGGGGGTGCGGGGGGCGTAGGCGAAGGAGACGTTCGCCGCGCCGGTCCAGTTGACGTAGTCGACGCGGAGGGTGTGCTGGCCGGA
The DNA here is from genome assembly GCF_045160825.1 of Streptomyces sp. NBC_00104. Lineage (NCBI taxonomy): Bacteria > Bacillati > Actinomycetota > Actinomycetes > Kitasatosporales > Streptomycetaceae > Streptomyces > Streptomyces sp. NBC_00104. The sequence continues at coordinate 6,175,435 of NZ_CP108215.1, forward strand.
CGGGATGGTGAGGTCGACGGTCTTCCGCCGGGTGGAGGACACGTTCTTCCAGATACTCACCTCGCGTTCGCCGTCCACGTAGACGCGGATGCCGTCGCGGGCGGTGACGGTGAGGGTGAAGGGGCCGCCCGAGCCGAAGTCCCGGGTGAGGGTCCAGCGGACGCCGAAGTTGTTCGCCGGCAGCGACTTGGCCGGCGCCGACGTCCCCCAGTTCTCGCTGATCCTCGCGTCGCAGTCCGTCTTCCTCGGCGTACCGGAGAAGGTGGTGTTCGCGTACAACTGCCGCTTGAACGTGGGGGAGTTGCAGGTCACGGCCGCTTCGGCGGTCAGGGCGTAGACGGTGCCGGTGGTGGCGGCGATCGCGGTGGCGACGGCGGTGGTGCGCAGACGACCACGGCCGCGACGGCGACGGTGTCGCACCGGCCGGGGAGAGGAACCCTCGGTCATCAGTGGCAACCCTTTCGGCCCATGGAGACAGGACGAACGACGAACGACGAACGACGAACGACGTCGGCATGGGGATGTGAGAGATGAGGTGCAACAGCGCAGGTGGGGCTGCTGAGGGAGCTGTGTGCGTGCGGGGAGGATAAGGGATGAGGCTGTTGGGTGGGAACCAGGGGCCCGGATGGTGAGAAGGGAGCGGGGCGCGGGCGTGACCGGCCGGGAGCCGGGAAGCGCGACGGCCCGCTACCGTCCGGCGGTGGCTATGTAGGGGCAGTTGCCTTGGGGGCCGTCGCTGAACGTCGACTTCTGGCAGGTGTGTTCAGGCATTCGGACCTCCTCAGAGGGTTGCAGCACGTGCTGGATGAGAGTCGGCGAGTCCTTCACGGAGTGCGCGTCCGCGGCCGACGAGGCGTCGACGGGGGGAGAGGGCGTACGAGGCGTACGTGGTGAGGCCGTCGAACAGCGCCGCGTATGGGGCGTGGCTGTCGCGGTCGCTCAAGTACTGGACTCCGGAGGGGTATTCGAGCACCACGATGCCTGGTGCGGTCGGCGAACGGGGGTGCCGCCTGCTGGGGGCGGGGGGCCGGCCCTGGTGGGCGAGGTGGCGGACGGGTGGGGGCGCGGAGGGGCGGGCGGGCGGTTCGCGAAGGGGGGTGTGGTTCGAGTCGGGGCTTCCTGGGAGAGTCGTTCCTGCGTCACCAGTTTGAGTGAACTGAGGACGTTTCCGCAGGTGAGCCCGTATGGGCGCCTAGCGTGACGATGTTGCTTGTGCCCTGGGCACGCCAAGCCCACACTTGAGAGGAGGTTCCACACCATGACCGCGCTCATGCACGAGAGGCCGGAGGCCATGCCTGAGATCAGGACCGAGTCCGCGCCCGTCTCGTCCCTTTCCGAGCTGGACGAGGTCGTGTGGCAGGCATGGAAGGCCATCGAACTCCCCGAGGGCTACCACGCCGAGATCATCGAGGGAGCCATCGAGTTGTCGCCCACTGGACGTCACTCGCACAGCCAGACCGCCAACCTCTTCCGGGACGACCTGGCCGACCATCTGAGAGGCGGGGACTTCGCCGCGAGACAGGACGGGAACATCATCCACGAAGGCCGCGCATGGGTGCCTGATGTGTTCGTCGTGCCCAGGGACATCGAGCGGTTCGTGACAGCTGACGGCCTCGGTATCGTCGCGTCGGCTGTTCGGCTTATTGCCGAGGTCGTCTCGCCCGGCAAGCGCAATCAAGACCGCGACCGCCTGAAGAAGCGCCGCGAGTACGCCCGTGCGGGCATTCCGGTGTACGTCATCATCGACGACTACGACGGTGGGGGTGCCGTCACGCTCTTCACCAAGCCCCGCCTCGACGAGGCCGACTGGGAGGACATCCACCGCGTGCCCTACGGCACCGAGGTCGTCATCCCCGAAGGGCCCGCCAAGGGCTTCGTCATCGGTGAGGCGGTCACGGGGCCGAAGCGGGGCTGAAGCGAGGCTGAAGCGGAGTCGAGGCGCGCGGGCCGTCAGTCGCCCATGCCGAGCCCCGGCTCCGGTCGTTGGTGGCCCGGCGGCGGTTGATGCGGCTGCTGTCTGGGGCCGGGCGGTCGGCTTGGGCGGCCCTGGGGCACGCCCAACTGCCACAGATCCGAACCGGGTACGCCTTTGTCGGGTGCGGGCTTGGGCGTGGCGGGCGGTGTCGCATCCTGCTCTGCCTCGGCGGCCTTTGCCCGTGGTGGGGCGTGTTCCGAAAGGGGCACCTTCTCCCGGAGGGGGATGGTGTTTCCGGGGCCTGCGCCCGGTGGTTCCGTGCCCGTTCCTGCTTCTGTCCGTGTCTCCGGGCCCCGTTCCGGGCGCTGCCAGCGTGCCGGGACGGCCGACAGGCGGCGTATGGCGTTCACGTCGCCCGCCTCGGCCGCCGCGACGGCCCGGGCGCGCAGGGCGCTCTGACGGGCGATCGGGGCGAAGCCGGGAGCGGCGTTGCCGGTCTCGGCGGGCAGGCCTCGGGCGCCCATCGTGTTCAACTGCCGTTGGAGGCCCGACTCCGGGGCGAAGATCTCGCGCGGCAGCTGCCAGGAGGCGGCGCCGTCCACGTCGACCTGGTGTTCCTTGTCGCCCACGGTGAAGGTGAGGCCGTAGCCGATGTACTGGTCGTCCTTGTCGAACTGCAGGGCCCCGGAGATCTCCCCGCCCCGGTCCCGTACCTCGTTCGCGAGGACCTGGAGGGCGGGCGGGAGGGGGTTGGTGCGGCCGAGGCTGGTGACGTAGCCGTCGGCCCGGAGCACCTGCTGCCGCTCGTTCTCCCCTGCTCCATCGACGTACGGGATCTGGAAGCAGGTCTTGCGCTTCTGCTCGTCGAAGTAGGTCTCGATGGCGCCGACCCGTGCCTGGATGAAGGTCAGGCGCCCTTCACCGCCCTCGCCGTACTTCTTCTGCATCTCCGGGAACTGGACCTGGTGCTCCAGCGCCGGTGGCGGCGGCGAGCCGATGATCGTGACGCGGGCATCGAGGTTCTGCGTCAGGATGATCTCCGCGTTGGCGACTCCGGTGCCGCCGGAGCCCGCGACGACCCAGTGCTCGGCCTGGTGCGCGTCGAAGCGGTTCTCGGCGACCTCGTCGCCGAGCAGCACCCGTCCGGGAGCCTCATTGCGGGCCGACTCCCATTTCGCCGTCGAGTCGAGGGCGCCGAAGCAGTTGCCGATGCGGGCCTTGTCGGGGCCAAGGCCGGCCGTGAGGGCGTCCATCAGCGGCGAGGACTTCAGGGCGCCGAGCACGGTACGGGCATCCGCGCCGCCCCGTTCGGCCTGGGTCAGCCAGGCGCGCATCTCGCCCGCGCCGGTCAGACCCTGCCCCTCCAGTTCCCGCAGCCGGTCACCGATCAGGCGTACGGCCTCGGCGCGGCTCTCCACGGCGAAGTCCCCTCGTGGCATGCCGGGCACGACCTCCGGGGTCAGACCGGTCGCGATGCTCGGGGTGCCCTGGCACGCTACCCACAGCGGAGGTGCGGCCTCCTTGCCGTCCTCGCCCAACCGTTGTATCTCGGTGAGGAGTTCGCCGTTGCGGCCGAGCCGCAGCCGGGCGTGGCCGTTCACCACGTCGCCCCGGGTGGCGAGTTGGTCCTCCCAGACCCGTACGGCGTGGATGGGCAGCCGGTCTCCGGGCCTCTCGACCGTGGAGTGCGGGTCGACGCCCATCCACTCGGCGAGGTCCCGGTCCTGGTCCGCCGACTGCACGATGCCCCGGCCGGGGTCCAGATGCCACCGGCCCGCCCCGTCGATCAACAGCGCGTCCGGGTCCCGGCCGGTCAGGCTCGCCCCGCCGCCGATCACCACGCGGCGCGACGGGAACTGCCCCTGCGCGAGGTGTCCTTCGACCGCCTGCGCGGTGCGTGCGCTGACCTGGGCGCGGTACTCGGCCCACTGCGAGGCCGCCGCCTCCAGCTGATCGCGGGGGAGGGGGAGCCCGTTCTGGTCGTAGCCGGGCATGGGCATGGTGACTTCGCGCCGGCCGATGAAGGCTTCGACCTGGCGCTCGGCGCGTAGGGCGGCGTCGCGGGAGGCCTGGAGGACGGCGGCGTCGGTGGGGTCGAGGTGTTCTATGGGGCGGGCGAGGGTGGCGACCAGGTGCTTGGCCTCGTAGGAGAAAAAGTCCCACGACACATAGCGTCGGGTGTCGGCTGCTTCCGATTCGGCTTCGTACGACTCTGTCTCGGCCGTCGTGGACACCGGCCGCATACCGCACTGGTCGATCAGAGCCGAGAGGTCGGCACGTGCCTCGGTCCGCTGGGGCTCCGGAAGTTCCGCGGCGGAAGCGCGGGCGGCGAGCCAGTTCAGCTCAGCGATGCGTCCATGGTCCTGGCTCGACAGTTCTCGCCGGTCGCCTATGTCTGCCTCCTGGTTCAGGAGGTTCTCGCGTATCGGTGCCAGCCCCTGGCTCGACCGGTCGCGCGCGGCGATGAGTTCACCCACCTCGTGCGCGAGGACACGGGTCAGGAATTCGCTGGGAAGGCGGTCGGATATCTGCACGACGTACTGATCCGTCGTCGTGTTCGTCATCGTGTTGGCGATCATTCCCGACACCATGGGAATGGCGTCCAGCCAGAGATTCGCCGAGCCGCCCTGGGTGTCCTGCAGGGCGAAGTGCTCTCTTCCGTCCTCCGACAGTCTCTCGTCGATCGACCTGAATCGCTCGCCGAGGACGACGGACGTCACCGTGCGCAGCTCACGCTTCACTGTCGCGATCAGCGTCGCCTGCTGGGCTCGCCACTGAGCGTCGGTGACCGTCGTGTCCACGTGATGTTCCTCCCCGTCTTCGCTCAGACGAATGCGCCGAACAACCTTTAGGATCATGTCATGTTGACAGCGCGCTCATCGGCCGAAGCACATCTGTACATGGACCTGCATGGCTGCGACTGTGGATCCGGCGAGTTCGACCGCCAACACCGGCTGGAACTGCACGGTGACGATCTGGTCGCGGTGTACGAGGGTGCGTGCGCGCAGTGCGACACGACGCGTCGCTTCACCTTCCGTATGACTGCGGATATTCCGCCGCCCGCGCCGGCGTTCGGTGGTGCGGAGCCGTCGCAGATCATCGATCCCGGGGAATTCGCCGAGGTCGCCTTCCGTATCTCCGAGTCCGCCGGAATCCAGATCCTCAACACACCGAAGTCGGAGCATCACAAAATGCGGGGCGCGGTGGCCTACACCGTCGCGGCATTCGAGGAGATCCCCAAGTTCATTCCCCCGGGGGAGAATGCCGTTCCGGCCAGTGCCTTCGTCTCCGAAGTGGGCAAGGCCCGCTACCGGCGCGAGCCGCGTGACTTCGAGCGGGAGATTCTCGAGATGAACATCGCGAACGCCCGCGCGGTGCTCGCGAACATCGACAAGCACAGCACCCCACCCGGTGGCACCGGACCCGGAGCCTGACCGGTCGCCTCCGTCAGGGAGGGAAGACGTGAACCTGGACGTCCTGTCCGGGCATGTCGCCCGTGAACCGGGCCGTGCCCGGCTAAGCCGGGGGCCGGGGGACTTCGGAGGAGGGCGGCAGGGTGTCGGCCACGAACGTCCCCAGCCCGACTTCGCCCCGCGTCCAGCCCTGCTCCCGGACATGCCGCATGGCCTTTGCCGCCGTCGCGTTCACCACGCCGAACTCCTGGGCGATCTCCAGAGTGGACGGCACGCGGCTTCCCGGTGGGTATGTGCCGTCCTCGATGCGCCGGATGATCTCCGCTGCGATCTGCCGCCACAGTGGGCGCGTACGGTCAAGATCCATGGGCTCAGCGTGGGTGACCATGGCATTCCGTGCATCCGTGGTTATCTGCGGTTATCCACGGGTATGGTGGACTCCGCACGTACAGCGGCCCCGACGGGAAGCGGCTACTTCCGTGTCGGGGCCTGAGCCGACTGATAGGAGTCGACCTATGCGCAGCCTACTGGCCGCGGTCCTGAGTCTTTTCCTGCCTGGTCGCGGAGCGCACCGCGCGGTCATGGCACCCTCTGCACCCGTCCCCTCCGGCCCGGCCGGGCCATCCCACCGGCCTGCACCTCCGTGTCCGTTCCTCGGCGACATCATCAGGGTCGATGGGTCGCCCCTGGTCCGGCCGTACGTCGTCGTGTGGGAGCGCGAGCGGGACGAACTCGATCGTCGGCGCCTGCAGCGGGCGCGGCGTCGAGCGGCCGTCCTGGCGACGCTGGGCCAGGACTACTGCCCCTGGGAGGCCGCCGTATGAGCGGGCCGCGTCTCCGTAGCCTCGGCGTGGACCAGGCGACCGGCCGGGAGGCCTTCGCGGACACGCGCCCCGGTGGTCTCCTCGAAGTGCTGGCCGGCGCACAGGCGTTGAAGGCCGCCGCCGTGCTGGTGACGGTCGTGGGTGCGGTACTGGAGGCAGGGAAGGCATCGGACGCCGAGCTCGCCGCCTTCGTACCGGCGTTGTACGCGGCGCTCGAAGAATGCGTCGGCATGATGACCGCGGACATGGACGGGGGGTGATGGCGGAGGAGCGTGGGGCCGTAGGGCCGTAGGGCCGTAGGGCCGTAACGGCGGTGGGTGGTTAGGGGTTCCTCCTGGGCACCCACCGCTCGATCCTCCGCCGTGTCTCGGCGAGCGTTTGTCCGAACCGCCGCACGGTGAGCGGTGCCCGTGGACAGCCCCAGATGTATGACGTGGCCATGATCGAATAGGGTCGGGTGGCGTCGCGCGTACCTGCGGCAGTTTGGGCCGACTCGGGGGAGGACACACGTGAGCACTGGCTTGAGGACGCGGGGACTCGTCCGCATGGCGATCTCTGCCCCGGCGTTGTGGGCCACCCCGATCCGCCCCGACCGCATCGCGGACCCCGTCATCGACCGGCTCCAGCAGGCCCGGACCATTCTGGGGCTGCTGGCCGGCGTCTGGCTGGTGATGGTCTACCCGATGCGGAAGGGCCGAGAGGACTTCGTCCTGGGCAAGGTGGAGAACCTGATGATCGGCTGTGCCGTTCTGGTGACCGCCGGAGCCGTCGGGATCACGGTCTTCATCCTCGCGGCGCGCCCGCCGCTGCGCCGCGTGTACGCACGTCGCCTTGTGAGTCCGCTGGCAGTGCTTGGCGTAATAGCCCTGGAGATGGGCATGTTCTGGCTCATGCTCCAGGCGGTGCACGGCAACATCCTTTCCTTCGATGACCTCAATTCCCGTTACTACGAATCCAGAAGTTCCGAAACGGGGACCGGTACCTTGATGGTCGGGGTGGCGCTCGGCCTGCTGGCGTTCGTCGCTCCCATCGCCTATTTCCTCCTGATGCTCGCCGCCGCGTTCTTCACTTTGATGACCACGTTCAAGGCGCTGAACTCGTGCTTCCGCGTCGGTGATGTGCACGAGCTGCTGCCCGGACTCCTCTCACCGCTGCTGGTCTGGTCGTTGTTCTTCATCAGCCTCTCCGACGGCCCCGACGTCGCGGCTCCGCCGGCCGTGCTGTACTCCTTCCTGCTCGGCGGGCCGCTGTCGGTGACGGCACTGTCCGTGTGGGAGATACGACGTCTGCGCACGAAGTACGGGATGAACTTGCGGACGGCGTTGGCCCGTTAGGGGTCGCTTCCGGCAGCGTGTGCAGGGCCTCTGCATCGCAGGGCTCGACCTAGGGAGAAATGCCGACCTGGAGTCCGGTTGGACGACGGGACGACGGGACGACGGGACGAAGTGACCGAAATGGCGACTCAGGAAATCGCGCTCGCGCCCAACACGCAGGCGAACAGGCCTATCGGGAGTTTCAGCGTCACCCATGTCCACGCACCTCCGGGACAGGCCACGACGGTCCGGCTCGCCGTCGAATCCGCCGGTGAGGAGGCGCGCCACTCGCTGACAGCGGGAGACGTTTTCCCGGTCCAGGAGCAGCAGTGGAAGCTTGACCGTATCGAAAACCTCTACTCCCCGACGGGCGACTGGACGGTCGTTCTCTCCCGGGTGGAGTGAGCGGCGGGGCCGTTCGGGCATCGGTCGGAGCGGCGTGACATGGCACCCGTCGCCGAGGCGCGGACGGTGCCTTCGCCGCTCGACTCCCCGGACGGGCCGGCGGACCCCCGACGCCAGAACTCGGCGCCGGGCATCACCTTCAGGGCAGGTTCCCTCCGCGACGCCCGTCCGTTCCGGAGCCGCCGGACCTCAGTCCAGCTGTTCCGTCGTCCCGTCCGGGTGGATCAGCAGGCGGATGGCGCCGCCGTAGCGGTTGTCCGTGATCGTCGCCGGGGTGGGGGCGCCGAGTTGCTGGGCGCGCTGCTGGAGGATCGACAGGACGACGTCCTGGATGTCGCCGTAGGGCGGGGCGGTGACGGGGACGCCGTCGATGAGGCCGGCGTTGGGGGAGAAGACGTGCACCTGGGCGTCCGAGGCGTGGGGGTTCGCGGCGGGCGGGGGCGGACCCTGGCTCGGCATCGGTTCGGTCATCGGGGTCGGGGGTTCCTTCCGGCTCGGGTCAGGCGCTCTTCGCCTCTCCCCGCTCGGGGAGGAGGGTGTCGTCGATGTCCTCGGCGTTCAGGACGTCCAGGACGCGAGCGTACGTGCCGCGCGAAAGCCGTTGCAGGCGGCCCGACTTCACCAGTGCGGACAGGACGTTGCTGATGGTCTTCGACGGGTCGCCGTAGACGCCCGCGGGCAGTGCGCGCAGCACGTCGCGGGCTGAGAACGCGCCGGGGAAGGTGGCCACGGCCTTCTCGACGGCGGCGCGGATGCTGGGGGCGGAGGGGGTCCGGCGCGCGGGTCCCGCTCCTGTGCCCACGGCCGGGTGGTCGGCGTGCAGGGGGTGGGCCGCCGGGCGGGGCGTGGGGGTGACGGATCGTGGGAGGCGGTCGTGGATCTCACGCAGGGCCGTGCGGATGGTCTCCAGGGGGGCATCGCCTGCGTCGTCCGAGGTGGCCGCCAGCATGGTGGCGACCTTCTCTATGTTCCCCAGGGTGGCGGCCAGTTCGCGCAGCAGCGGCTCCAGGAAGTCGCGGCGCAGCGCGGCCACCGGGTCGGTGGTGGCGAGTTCGACGGAGACGGAGCCGGTGAGCGGGCGCCCGGGAGGAAGGGGTGCGCCCTCGGCGTCCTCGGGGGCGTCGGCGCCGTCCGGGAGCAGCGACTCGACGGCCTCCCGTACGGCCGGGAGGTTCCGCGGGGATTCGGGGGCCGTGTCCGCGCCGCCGGGCATGCACGTCAGCAGGGCGACGAGCTGTTCGAGGCTGGTGAGCGCGGGGAGGGCGGAGCGCACCAGCGGGCCGAGCACGGCCTGCCGTACGGCCAGGGCGGGATCCTCGTACGAGAAGGTGATCCGTTGCCCGGCCTCGGCCGCTGCCATGGGTTCCTCGCTCCTGTCGTTCGACGGTCCGGGCATGTGCGACGACGCACCCGGTCCGGGCGCCTGTCTGTGAGTTGTCTGTGGGTCGATGTGCGAGTGCAACTGCGGTGTCAACGCGGCGCGCCGCGCCTGCTCCCTCAACGCACCCTGATCATGGGCGAGTTGAGCTTGAAGCAGATCGAACGCATCCAGGATCCGCTCCAGTTCGGGAAGGTCCGGTGCGAGCGGGCGGCGGGCTCCGGAGTGCGTCGCCGAGGAGTCGTCGGCGCGAGACCTGAGCCGGGTCAGCCGCCGGGGTACGGAGCCGGAGTCGAAGCGGACCGCGGCGTGGGCCGGCAGGTCGCCGTTCTCGTCGCCGATGTCGAGCATGCGGCGCAGCGCACGCCGGTCCTCCCGGGTGGTGGCCGCCGTGTAGGCGTACGGCTCGGCGTACGCGACGGCATCCTGCAGGCATTCCGCCCAGAGCGGGCAGGAGGCGCACAGGTCGCGGGCGGTGCGGAGCAGGACGAGGTACTGCCGGCGCTGGTCGGGCGAGACGCCCGTGACTGCGGCTGCCGCTGTACCTTCGGGGCCGTAAAGGCCGTGCGGGTTCTCCGAGTTGTCCAGAAGCGGGTGCTGGAAGACGTCCGGCCGACGCCGGCACGGCAGGGCCGCGTCGGGTATGTGGGCTTCCCGTACGACCGCCTTGTGGGCAGGTCGGGCGGGCAGCCTGGCCAGCGTCGTATGGCTCGCCATACGCATGAGTAATATCCCCCGTGATGATCTGTGATCGCGGGGGACTCTAGAACAAATTGTCAAACTGGTGCAACGCATGTGCAAAGTACTGGCCGGAAACGAACAGTGCCGCGACGAACCATTCACAAGAGCCTCAACTGTCCGCCGTTTCCCGGGAGTCGCGCCGACGTACCCGGCCGATGACCTGCCGAACCCTGTTGAACCTGGCCCGCACGGCCTTCGCACCCGAGCCGCGTACCGCGAGCACCGCGAACACGCCGAGGAATCCGATCGGCACACCCGCCTCCGGCACGAACATGCCGATGAGCGAGCCGATGACCAGGATCACATCGGCGATCACGACCGTGACCCCGCGCCGGCCCGGGTGCTCCTTCACCATCCAGGCGCCGAGCAAGGCCATTCCGGCCAGGGCCCAGTACCCGAACGCTGCGGTTCCGGTGACGGCCGTACTCGTGGTCATCCGGGCCGATTCACCCACCGCCGAGAAGTAGCCGGTGAAGGCGGTGGCGAGGATCGTCGAGGCGAGGGCGAGGAGGAGTTGGGTGCGGCGGCGGAGCAGCCAGACGGCTCCGCCGAGCAGCAGCACGGCGCAGACCATCACGAAGGATGAGCCGCTCTGCGAGGCGATCGCGAACAGGGTGTAGGCGGCGGCCAAGGCGAACACGATGCGGGGGAGGAGGCGGACGGCCCAGGGGTCGTTCTTGTCCTGGCGGACGAGACGGAGGAGGGACCGCGCCCTGGAGGTGGTGCCGGTGGCGGAGGTCCGCGCCTGTCGGGTGGCACTGGCCTCGGGGCGGGGAGGGAGCGGAGCGCGGCTCATGGGTTGGGGCACACCTCCACGCCCGCGTCGCGCGACTGCGCAAAGGCTGGATGGGATTGCGGGGGCGTCGCGGGAGCGTCGTGCCCGTCAAGGGTGGCGACCTGCTTCGTCGGCGGGTTGACGCAGGGCAGGGCGTCCCACATGCCGTTCCCGTACGGGTCCGTGTGCTCGACCCGGGTCGCTGGCTGCCCCGGCGCGGTCGAGGCCGGACGCGGGTGGCTTCCCAGGGCCGTACGTACCCGTGGCCCTGCCTCGGACCACAGCGGGCGCCCACCGAAGCCCGCGCATGAGTGGGCACGCTTGCCCTCGTCCTCCGGGACGCCCGCCCCCACCGTGGGCCGGTCCACGCCGAAGAACCGCTGCGTTTCCCCGACCAGTTGGTCGGGGGTGCGGTCGGCGGTCAGGGCGGGCATGGGGCGGCTCCTCGGTGTGGGGCGGTGCGTCAGATGGTCGGCGGCGGTTTGTCAGACGCGGCCGCTCGGCCCACGGGGGTCCCGCGGGGGAGGGGTCGGCGCTGCCGGCGGGGTCGGGTCGGCCGGTGTGGGCCGGGGAGGTGTCGGCTGGGGCCGCGGTGCGGGGGCGGGGGGCGTCGCAGCGGGCGCGGGCGCGGGCGCGGGCGTGGGTGTGGGTGTGGGTGTGGGCGTCGGCTGGGTGGTGGTCTGTGTGCCACTTGAGCCGCTGACGCGCCCGCTGCGCCTGGGGGCGGTGGACGTCTGACCCTCCGGTTCCGGCTGTGCGCCGTCGCCACTGTCCCGGGCCCTGCTCTCGCGGAGATCGCGTGCGTCCGCCCTCGCCAGGTAGGCGTCCTTTCGCTGCTCGCGCTTCGACTGGCCGAGCCAGCCCCTCTGCTGCATCTTGTCCCGGTACTTGCCCTTGGCGAAGACCTTGTCCACGGCCCAGGCGCCACCGCGTGCCGTGCTGCCGGCCGTCCTGCCCACGCCCTTGGCGGTGCTGCCCGCGACACGGCCGGTGGTACGGGCCGTGGAAACGGCGAGGCCGGGGGCCACGGCGGCCGCCTTGTTGAACGTCGCGTTCGCGGCGTCCCCGACGCCCAGCGCGTCCTCCGCCCCGGCGACCTGCGGCGAGAACTTCCCGGACAGCAGGTTCTTCAGCAGCATGACGACGGAGATCGTGACCAGCAACAGCATCAGCAGCTGCATGCCCAGCGGGACCGACAGCGGCAGGATCAGCTGGTAGAAGAGCAGCAGGATGGTGAGGATCACGCCGAATCCGGCGCGCAGGACGAAACTGTGGACGAAGGTCTGCCACCAGCCCCTGAGCAGCTTCTGCTGGGTCGGATGGATCGAGATGATCGCGACCAGGGGCAGCAGGATGATCATGATGAGCGTGACCGAGTGCCACAACAGCGTCAGCGCGCTGAGCACGACCACCATGATGCCGACGATGAGGGAGGCGATGAGCGCGTAGATCCCCATGGTGATGCGGTTACCGGGTTTGTGACCGCTCCACTGCTCGTACACGCGGGACTTCTCGTTCTTGGCGATGTAGTTGCGCAGTTCCCCGTACTGGTTCTCCTTGTGCTTCATGACACCGCCGTCCACCCCCGACCAGTCCTTGTAGTAGTCGAAGTTCGTCACAGACTGGACGTTGACCTGCTTGGCTCGCAGATCGGTGCACCGCGCCTTGTCTCCGAAATCGCAGGTATCGGAGCCCTTGTATTCCATGCGCTTCTTGCCCGGGTCGCCGAACTGGCCGATGGCCCACGGGCGGAACGCCAGGGTGTCGTACATGGCGCAGCTGGATATCCGCATGCCGCGTTGCGGCGCGTTGGCGGCCAGGTCGCACGGCGGATCGATGTCGTCCACCGCGCCGCCCAGTACCGCCTCGGTCAACGCGGCGTTACCTTGGGCGATTCCGGAGTCGGCGGTCTCGACCACGCGTGTGTAGTTGTTGTCGACCAGGAAGGCCGATACGGCGATCACGACGAACGCGGCCCATCCCACACCCGCCCAGACCTCACGCATGTCCCCCTTGCGCCACTTGCCGAACACCCAGATCCCGGTGAGCATGATCATGGTCGGTACGGCCAGCTTGAACACGTTGTCGTTCAGACGGTCGACGACACTGTTGTCGCCCTCGACGGTGCCTTCGTACAGCGCGGCCAGCGGGCTCGGGTTGGAGGAGATCTCCTTGATGCTGATCGAGGCGCGGGTGATGAACTTGCTGAGGTCGAACACCATCTGGGCGATGGAGTTGTAGATCTCGTTCTGGACGCTGCAGTCGTCGTCGTCCGCGTTCTCGCCGCGCTCGCCCTCCTTCGCCTGGTCCTGACTCTGCTGGGTCGAGGCCCAGTTGAGACCACGCATGGCGCCGAGTTCGTAGACGGTGTAGTCCCCCGGGTCGCCTGGCAGGCGTACGGCACCGGAGACGAGCTCACGCTTGCCACTCCACTGCTGCACCGAGGGGAAGATGTTCTCCGCGGCGCCCGGCATGTCGGCTTTTTGGTTGATGCTGTCGGACGTCCAGTCGCAGGTGTCGAAGATGGCGTTCGCCGACTGCGGGGTGGAGAGCGAGAGTGCGATCACGCCGAGTGCCACGAACAGTGCGGCGCGTGCCGCGACACCGGCATTGATCAGCGCCTTGAGGAGGGAGCGCCTCGGCCGGCTCCGTGCCGGGCGGTCGGCGCGGGGCCGGCTGAGGGTCAGCATGAGAAGTCCTTCGGGGCCGATCAGGAGGGGAAGTGGTCGGTCAGGAGACATCCGTCGACCAGTGCGGGCTCCTGCTTGTAACCGCTGGGGATCTCGAATTCCGGATCGCACGACAGGTACACGAGGCCGGAGGTCTTGAGGTCCTGGGTTGTCTGGCCATCGTCCGGGTCCACCGCGAAGTCCTTGCCGACCAGAATGCCGCTGTAGCCCTTTTCCTTCATGGTGGTTTGGAACTGCTTCATGTCCGATGTCAGGACCAGCGTGACGATGTCGTCGTACTTGTCCTTGCAGACAGCGCGTTCCTTGATGGCCCATGCAGGATTTTTGAGCATGTCCGAGTCACCCCAAGCGGGCTCCCTTTCCGCCAGGGAGGAATTGTCGTAATCCCTGCCTGTCATCAGGTCCAAGCAGCCCACGGACTGGTTGAGGAAGTACTCGATCGACGCCATGTCCGAAGCCGAAGGCAGGCCCCCGCTCGGCTCCTCGCCGCTCGTCTCCCCGCCGCCCGCCTCCTTGCCCGCCCCAGCGCTCGCCTTCTCGGAAGACTGGCTCTTGTCGTCGTCGCCGTTGCATGCCGTGACCGACGCCGACATCAGGAGGAGGGCGCCGATGGTAAGTGCTCGTTTGATTCGCATGGTCCTTCTTCGACTGGGGGGCATCGGGTGGGGGGATCGGCGGACGGGGTGGCGGGAGGTCACACGGTGGCTGTCTCCGGGGCGGCCGTCTCCGGCGCGGTCGGCCGTGCCGGGTCGTCCTCCACCTCCTGCAGGAACGTCCAGTCCCACACGCTGAGCGGCGGGTTGATGCCCTGTCGGGCCGGCCGGGTCGTGCCGTTGGTGTCCGTGGCCGCGAGGATCTCCTTGAAGACCAGGTCGACGGCGACCGTGCCGACACGTTTGTCGGCGTCCCGCTGGAGGCAGACACCGGTACGGAGTTCCTGGAGGGCCGCGATGACCTTCTGGTCGTTCTCGGGGCGGCCCAGCAGCGGGGCCACCAGGGAGGCCTCCTGTGCGGACTTCTGCTTGAAGGCGAAGACCGTGTGGATCTGGTTGGCGCCACCGCTGCGGGCCTCGGAGTCCTCGATCTGCACGAGGTCGATGGCCTGCTGGGTGATCAGGACGGTGACCGCGAGATACGAGCGACCCTGCTTCAGGGCGCGGCGCATCAGGTCGCGGCCCGACTCCGTGGCCGTGACGACGTACGCCTCGTCCACGAACAGCGCCTTGGGGCGCAGGCCGATCTCGCCCGTCACCGGGTTCTTCTCGTAGCCGACGTCGAGCATCTGGCTGCCCAGCTCCACGACCGCCATCAGGGCCGTCGCCGCGAGGCGTTCCGCCGGGTTCCAGCTGCGCGGGTCGGAGGCCGCGGGCGACTGGAAGCCGCGGAGGGTGATGACCGTACGGCGCTTGCGCATGCTGGACAGCGACTGCGGGCGCTCGGCGAAGGCGAGCCGGGCGTAGGGGAGCGTGCGCAGCTCGGTGAGGAGCATCTGCGCGAGCTTCAGATCCTTCGCCGCCTCACGGTCGTTCGTCGCGATGGCGTGGTCGTACGCCGCCACGACCTCGTCGACCACCTGCCACAGCGTCGGCCGCGGTACCTGCGCGTCGGCGTCGCGTGCCGTCAGGCCCTGGTCGACCGCCTGGCGGATCGCGGAGTTGTAGCGGCCGATGACCGTGGCCATCCCCTCGATGACGGGGAGGCGTACGCGCTGGTAGTCCTCGTCGCCGAGGAAGCCGCGCAGCATCGACTCGGCGAGCAGGCGGCCCGCCGGGACGTCACGGGCGATGACCCAGGGGTCCAGCACGCCCGCCTGGCCCTTCAGGAGGTCGACGACCTCCGTCTCCGCCCAGAACTCCGGGTTGACCGGCTGGAACTTGCTCTGCGGAGTGCCGAGGAGGCCCTGTTCCGCGTCGCTCGCGAAGGCCGGGTCGTTCACCTGGGAGCCGAAGGCCAGGTAGTAGCAGAGCTGGGCGAAGTCGGTCTTGGGGTCGATGACCAGGCAACGGACGCCGGACTCGGACTCCTCGTAGAACTTCTGGAGGGCCAACGACGACTTTCCCCCACCCGAGGCGCCTACGATCGCCAGCCCACCGCCGTCATTCCGCGCCGGGCCCACGTGCAGCGAGTAGTGGACCGGCATCTTGCCCGCCCAGCCCACCAGGTTGCCGACCCAGCCGAGGCGCTTGCCGGAGCGATGCTCCGGGTTGTCACCCAACTCGGTGCCCGCCGTGGGGAGTCCGGCGCCGAGCTGCTCGACCTCCTGGAGGCGGATGTACGGCGCGATGGGCAACTTGGGTGCGTCGCCCGGAAGCTGGGACTGGAGCAGACGCCACTGCTGACGGGTCGGACGCAGCAGGGTGACCTTCAGGTCCTGCTTGAACTGCATCTCCAGGACGCGGCGGCGGCGTTCCAGCTCCTTGAGGTCCGGAGCCGAGATCGTGAAGCGGATCTGCGCCTCCATCCCCGGCATCTTGTGCTCCTCGATGTCGTCGACGAGTTCCTGGGCGCGGGTGACCTGGTGGGCCAGCTTGGTGTCCGGGCTGCGCCCGGAGTTGGCCATGTCGTTCATCTCGTCGACGAGGTTGCCGCGGATCTTGTCGGCGCGGTCCTTGAACTTCAGATACGGGATGAGCGTGAACCGCATGTCGATCTCGACGGGGAAGTCGACGTGCTGGGCCGCGTAGCGCGCCCACGCCGTCGACTGGCGGAAGCGGGTCTCCGCGGGCCAGTTGGCGGCGACGAGAGTGGTGGTGTAGCTGGTCTGCTGCTCGCCGGTGACCTCGTCGTACTGGTTGAGGACGATGTGTGTCTTGCGGTTCTCGCCGGAGAAGTCGACGACCAGGTCGAACGCGTTGGGGCCCCACGCGCGGGAGCCGAGCACCGGCTCGGGCGGCACGGGTAGGTCGCCGTGGAGGGGCTTGCGGATCAGCCAGACGAGTTCCTCGCGGGTGAGGGGGGTGCCGTGGAGGTTCTCCAGGCTCTCGTGAACCTCGGCCGCCACCTGCGTCCACTCGGCGACCACGGTCGGGGACAGGTACTCGTCCGCGACACCGGTGGCGGTGGCGGTCACCTGGTCGGCGGCGCCGCTCACGCCCTTGAGCAGACCGGCGTCGTCGTGCGGCTCGTCGTCCTGGGACATCACGCCCGTACCACCACCGGTGCGCTTCACCGAACCCAGCTTCACCAGCAGGATGTTGCGTTCCCGCTTGGCGCCGATGCGCTCCTGGTACTCGGCCTTGCGCAGGTTGTACGCCTTGTAGTTGTCGGTCGGGTCCCAGGCGACCGCGTTGAGGTCCTCCGCCCAGGTGAGCGCCGTGATCGGCTGGTACACCTTGCGGTAGTGGCACTCGACGTTGCGGTCGCCGCGGGCGAGGTTGAGCAGACCGCGGGGCGGGCCCTCGGCCATCGCCTGGAGTTCGCCGGCGTTCAGGTACTCGTCGATGGCGGTGGGCAGGACGAGGCCCGTCCACACCGAGTCGCCGTGGACGAAGATCATGTCGTCGGCGTAGCGGTAGGGGAGGCGGAGGTCCTCGCGGCGGGCGGAGGCCGAGGAGCCGGACGACTTGGAGCGGGAGGACGACGCACGATTGCCGCCCCCGCCCTGGCCCTGCTTCTTGCCCGACGAGGCGGCCATGATCATGGCGACCACGAAGAAGGCGGCCGCCCCGCCCAGAAGGATCATCATGAACATGGAGGAGTCACCCTGCGGTAATCGAGGTCGGTTTGCGGTGAGTCAGGGGCTGACCGGGGTGGTCAGCGGTGATGCGGCGGCGGTGGAGTCGGGTGGGGTGGTGCGGGCTCAGCGGTGCGCGGAGAACGCAGTGCCGCGTTCCGCCGCCGCCTGGCGTGCGGCGTCGTAACGGGCCTGCCAGCGTGGTGAACCCGGGGCCCAGAGGATGACCTGCCAGCGCAGTTCCTCCGGTTCCTGGTCGGCGGAGAGCCCCTGCAACCGCTTGGGCTGGAACCACCAGTCGGTCCACACCACCAGTTGCTGGCTCAGCGTGAGCGCCGAGGGAAGTGGCCGGCCCCAGACGAAGTAGACGGCGAACGGCGGCCCGAAGTAGAGGATCGACGTCCACATCGACATGCCGAGGAACGGCAGGAACGCGGACAGCGTGAACAGCGCGATGAGCCAGACCAGGCCGAAGCCGAAGGCCGCCCCCAGCGCGGGCAGCAACAGGCCGGGCAGCGGGATGTTGCCCCAGTTCCAGATCCGCTTGGGGCGGTTGACCAGATCGGTGTGGTCGTATGCGACCAGCGGCTCGGGTGCATCCTGGGCCATCGCGGCTGACTCCCCTCGTTACTAAGGCGGCTGACGGTGCGTCGGGCGTCAGTTGCCCTGGCCGCCCTCCCCGCCGCCGATCTGGCTGCCGAGGTCGATGAGCACGCCGGCGAGGCCGCTGGCACCACCGATGATCAGGGCGGCGAGCGCGATCATGCCGAAGCCCTGGAAGGCCTCGCGCATACCGTCGCCGCGCTTCATCGACAGCAGCATGCGGATGCCGAGGACGAGGAGGGCGATGACGGCGACCATCGTGCCCACGTTGGTGAGGATGTCCTGGATCTCTCCGAACATCGAATCCAGGGTGGCTGCCAGGTACACGGGTGGTTCCTCTCGATCAGGGAGTGCGAAGCGTTGTGGAGCGAGGGACGTGGTGCCGGTCAGGACTTGTCGGACTGCTTGTCCTTCGAGGACTGAGGAGACTTGGAGGCGGACGGTGAACCCGACGGCGAGACGGCATCGCCCTCGTCGGGCGCGGTGTCGTCGTCGGACGCCGCGTCCTCGTCCTCGTCGGGCGCGGCGGTCTCCTCGTCGACGTCGGCCCGGCCGCCCTCCGCGTCCAGCACACCGCCGCGGACGTCCTTGATGAACCAGCCCTGTGCCGTGCTCACCACGGTCATCCGGTACGAGCGGTTCACGGCCCCGCCCGCCGGGCCGGTCCACGCGACGACCACCCGGAGCTGTACGGCCTGTCCGTTGCCGTAGGTGTACGGGTCGGTGCCCTGGACGTTCGACGGCACCAGTGCGTCGACCTCGCTGACGGTGGGGTCGGTCAGCTCGCCGGACAGACCGGTGGTCGCGGCCTGCGAGGCGTCGGACGTGGTGAAACGGGCCATCGCCGTGGTGTCGGACGCGCCCCACGCCTCGAAGTAACCCGGCAGCACCTGCTCCCGCAGCTGGTCGGACAAGGTGTCGTCGACGACCTCGGCGTCCTGGTCGACCGGCGGCACGTCCGCGCGGGGCGGCAACGGCATCTGGCCGACGTCGCCCGCGACGCGCATGCCCTCGCCGGTCGCGAGGTCCTTCACATAGACGGGCACGGTGAGGGTGGTGAGCTTGCCGCCCTCGCTGCGGACCTGGACCCCCAGGTAGCGGCCGTTGTCGCCGTACTCGGGCAGCGTCTCGGCGGTTCCGTCCCAGGTGGCGGAGACGGCCTTGCTCGTTCCCTTGCCGTCCCAGCCGCACTCGCCGTCGACGCCGGCGGAGGTGTAACGGGCGAGGTCGTCGCGGCGCGCGGACGCGGTCTCGGGGGAGTACGTCATGCACAGCATCGCGTACTGCTCCGCGAACGTCGCCGCCTGCCGGGTCGGGAACTCGGTGAGTCGGTACTTGGCCGCGTCGGCGGGGTCGAGCCCGGCGGTCGCAGGAGTCGAGGACTTGCCGATGACCAGGCCCATCACACCGCAGGAGCCCAGCGCGAACACACAGGTGGTGATCAGCAGGGTGGCGCGGAGCGCGACATGCGTACTGCGCCCACCGGCGGGGATCCGGCCGCCGGGCTTGGGGACGTTGAAGTCGCGGGCGGGTGCGGGCCTGCCGGAGCCCTGGGCGGAAGTGGAAGGCCCGGCCGCGAGGGTGGCCGGGGCCGAGGCGGGGGCGGCGGCCGCGCCGGCGGCCCCGGTCCTGAGCGTCAGCGTGGAGTTGCCGGGAGTGGGAGCCTGGGGTGCGGTCGCAGGGCCGGGGGCGTGGGGCGCGGACGGGGCGACCGCGGCGGGTGCCGATGCCGAGCCGCCCTTCTTGCGCTGCTCCTTCGCCGCCTTCTTCTGCTCGTACGCGGCCTTGCGGGCCGCCCGCTCCCGCTCGCGCTTCTCCTTCTTCGACTCGCTCGCGGGGCGCGTCTCGCGCGGCGGCAGCGCCGGTACGGCGGCCTGCCCGGCCTGGGGCGTGTTGCGCACCCAGGCGGCGGCGACCTGCGCGCGGGCCGCGTCGGAGGGAAGCTGCTGCGGCTGGGGGTGGGAGGCCTGCGGGGTCGCCGGCTGGGCCTGGTGCGGGGCAGGGGGGTGCTGCCCCTGACCCTGCGCCTGCCATGCCTGCTGCTGGGGCTGTTGGGGAGGACCGAAGGACCCGGGCTGGCCGGAAGGCTGGCCTCCGCCGACCGCGCCAGCAGGGCTGTTGTGGTCTGTCATCGAGTCGGTTACTCCAGCGAGTCGGTTCCCCGTCCGCCTGGGCGGGTCACGACCGCACCGCACGACGGGCCCTGGCCCAGCCAGGTGCGCAGGCAGTGTGACAAAGACCTGTCACGGGACCGCCGCCACTTTCCTCGTCGGGAGACCAGGAATTCCCGCCGGTGCCGAGTTCGGGAAACCGGCCGGGAGAACCGTCAGGGACATGACGGGAAAGCGGGCTCGCTGTCCTGCCCCGCCTTGGGCCCACAATGCGCTGGGCACGTCTGCCGTACGCACGACGCCCGGAACCCCTGCATCCGATGGACCCGGCGAAGGACGAGAGTTGACCGACCACAACGGGCACCCGCAGCAGCCGCAGCCCGACCCGCGCACGTGGGACGTTCCCCAGCAGAGCGCCCCGGCCCAGCAGAACCCGCCGGTCCAGCAGGCGCCCGCTCCGGCTCCAGCCCCGGTACCGGCTCCCCAGGTCCCGCAGCCCCCTCAAGCCCCGCAGACTCCCCAGGTCTTCCAGGCCGACCAGGCCTGGGTCGACGGTTACGAGCCCGGCAACCCCTGGCAGGCGCGGCTGTGCATGGAGACGCCGTACGGCACCTTCACCTACCCCCTCACCCCGCACACGATCCCCGAACTCCTTGAGCAGATGGTCCTGGTGGCCCAGGAGCAGCAGGGGCTGCCGGTCGGTTTCGACGCCGACCCCGAGACCGGGGCGCCCGCGGAAGACGGCGTGGACGCCGACGAGGAGCAGCACGGGCAGGCCGCCGGTCTCCACGGCGGTCGCGCCGCCCGGCTGACCGGCTGGGCCCTCGTCCACGACCTGTGGGAACGAGAGGATCCGACGGCGCGGATCGTGATGGGCGCGGTGGTGGTCGTGCTGCTGTTCCTCGGCATCATCCTGACCTGACCGTCCGTCGCCCGGCCCCCACAGCAGCCCGCAGGAGTGGAGCGATGAGCGGTACCGAAACACCTTCCGAGCAGCCGGAGTTCTACTTCGCGGATGTCTACGTCTTCGTCTCCGACTACCTCGCCCAGATGGTCCGCCGCCGGGTCAACGGCTCGTCGGCGACCTGGTGCCCCAAGTGGTGGGAGCACCCAGAGGCCGGCGCCCGGCTCTCCGCGCTCTGGCTGGCCTGGGAACACCTGCGTCAGGACCCGGCGCTCGGCATGTCGACGTGGTGGCTCCACCACGCCGACCCGCATCTACGAGTGCTGATGGACGCCGACTCGGGCCCGTTCGCGGCGTGTTCACCCAAGGACGGGCACACGGCTTATCCGTTCGATCCGCTGCCGGTGGATCCGCGGCCGGAGTGACGGCCCCGCACACGTACTCGCGTGCCCTCGGCGCCCACGGAGAGATGGGTGTCTCGATACATCCGGTGACCTGGCCCATTGGGGATCCCCGCTACATCGCGTACGGCACCGCCGTGTAGTGGGCTCAGCCCGTCGAGGAGGAGTGACGCAGGGGCGTCGGCCGGGGCGGGTGCACCCGCCCGGTCCACCGGCCGGATTCCCACGCTGTCCCGACGCCGCCCCGTGGTTTCCCCGCCGGGAATTCCCCCGACACCCCTCCCCACACCTCCCCCTACCGTGTCCCGGTCACCCGTCGACCGCCGTACCGGCTCAGCACAAGGGGAGGCGCGGGAGCGTGGAGTTGCCTGAGGAGAACAAGCGCACAGGGCTGTTGGCCCTGGGAGTGCTCGGCGTTCTCCTGATCGCCGTCCTGACTGTGTTCACCGTGTTCGACGGAGACGACGGAAGCGACGAGAACGGTGGTTCGGCGGCCCCCACCGCCACTGCGGGCCAGAGCGGCGGGACGGGGGCGGGTGGACAGGACACCTCCGACTCCGACGAGGACACGGCGGGCGGGGGCAAAAGCGCGGCGACCGTCCCGATCGTCTCGGTCGCCGAAGCCGCCGAGGCCCACGAGGTCATGACGCGGTACATGGCCGGCATCAACACCTACGACCACACCGCCAAGTCGGCTGCCTGGCAGGCCCCGCTCCTCGACCTCACCGTGAAAGACGCGCGGATGAAGGAGCTGACCGTGCTGCCCACCGGCAAGGCGTGGGCCACCTGCCAGGCCGGACAGTGCACCTCGAAGGGCACCGCCGTCGTGGAGCGCGACGCGGTGATCTCGGACGACCTGGTGCGCGACAGCGGCCGTTCCATCTCCAGCCTGGTCGAGGTGAAGGCCACGCGCACCGAGGGCGGCGAGACCACCACTGAGTCGAACCAGTGGCTGGTCAGCGTCCAGGAGGTCAACGGCAAGTGGGTCGTCTCGGGATTCGACATCTTCGGCCTCGGTGACGTGGGCGCCTCCGACGACTCGGGGGCGTGACGCGCGATGGTTGCTCCGGCGGTACTGGCCGCCGCCGCCAAGGCGGCGAAGGTCGCCAAGGCGGCCAAGGCGGTGGCCCAGGCCAAGAACGGCTCGGGCGGCGGCAAGAAGAACGGCAACAAGAAGTGGCTGTGGATAGCCGCCGGCGTCGGTTTTCTGCCCCTGGCCGGGGTCGGCACCCTCGTCCTGGTCCTTCTCGGGTCGCTCCTCGGAGGTATGGGCGCGGGAGCCGCGGCGGCGGCCTGCGACGACTACGCCGACAACGCCGAGGCCGGTAACACCGACGACGCGGCGGCCACCAACCCGGTGATGCCGGCGGGCAAGATGTACATGCCGAGCACGACCGCGCGCAACGAGATCCCGCCGAAGATGATCCTCGCCTCGATGCGCGCCGCCGCCCGCTACGACGGCCTCGACTGGACGATGATCGCCGGGCAGATGTACCAGGAGACCAAGTACGGCCAGGACCCGTCGGCCGCGCCCGGCGGCGCCAACTCCCTCGGCTACATGGGCATCCTGCAGTTCGGGAAGCCGGCCTGGACGGACTACGGCGACGACGGCAACGGCGACGGCAAGAAGGACCTGTACAACATCGACGACGCGGCCTACGCAGCGGCCAACTTCCTGCACGCCAAGAAGGCGGAGACCCAGCCCTTCAAAGCCCTGCAGATCTACTCCGGTTCGTCCTCCTCCAACAGCATCTACCCGCGCGTCGTCCTCACCCAGTCCGCGCGCTACCGCGGGGTGCTCACCGGCGACAAGGACCTCATCAAGCGCTGGTACGCCCACCTGGCGGAGACGATCGAGAAGAACCCCGGCTTCCCCACCCTGGGCAAGCAGTCGGACATCCCGGAGCCGGTCGGCAACGGCGCCCAGCCCAGCCGGGCCCTCAGCATCGCCGCGACCCCGGCCCGCTCGTGGTCGACACCGCCGCTGGACGACGTCGGCGACGACACCACCACCGCGATGTCCCTGGCCGCGTACTCCACCGGTACGACGACCCTCGCCCTCCCCGCCGCCAAGCCCATACCCGGTGGCAAGGACTGGCAGTGGCCCATGAAGCAGGGCACGTACCAAATGGGTACGCCTTACCACAAGCAGGGCAATATGTGGAGCCTCGGCTACCACACCGGCCTCGACCTGACGGCCCCCACCGGCACTCCGATCTACGCCCCGGCCGACGGCAAGGTGGTGACCGCGGGCCCCGGCGGGTCGTACGGGAACATGACGAAGCTTCAGCACGCGGGCGGCGTCATCACGCTCTACGCTCACCAGACCTCGATCAAGGTGTCCGTCGGTCAGTCCGTCAAGCGCGGTGACCAGATCGGCACCATCGGCGCGACCGGCAACGTCACCGGCCCCCACCTGCACTGGGAGGTCCTCGTCCCGGGTGTCGACAACCCGTTCGTCGGGGGTCAGGACCAGGGCCCCGGCATGGTTGACCCCGCGGCGTGGATGGCGGGCCGGGTCGCCGCCAACCCCGACTACGGCACCGTCCCCGGCGACAGCGGCAGCGAGGGCCGGAACGCGCAGTACGAGGAGTGCGCCGAGGACAACGGCGGCGCCGCCGTCGCCCCCGACGGCGCCGGCGCCTCCGGTGTCCTCCCCGACTCCGACGACCCGGTCATCCGGGCGGTCCTCGGCTGGGCGCAGCGCGGCATCGGCGTCCCGTACGTGTACGGCGCGCCGCGTCTCCAGGGCCGCAACCCGACCAGCTTCGACTGCTCCAGCCTCACGCAGTGGGCGTACTACATGGCCAGCGACGGAAAGATCAACATCGGTGCCACGACCCGTGATCAGGAACCCCGGCTCCGCAAGTACGAGGTGTCGCTGTCCGAGGCGCAGCCCGGTGACCTGATCTTCTTCCGGCCCGAGGGCGGCGGCTTCTCCGGGCACGTGGGCATCGTCTGGGACCCCAAGACCAAGAAGATCATCCACGCCCCGCGTCCCGGCAAGTCCGTCTCCTTCAGTACCTGGGACGTCCAGGACGAGATCACCGGCGTCTACCGCGTGCCGATCCCGGCCGGCACGAACGCGGTCGAGGGCGACGGCAAGACCGGCACGGAGGACGCGTGAGACGCACCCCGTACACCCCGTACACCCCGTACTCATCCTCTCCCAGGCATCAAGGACCCCACGGAGCAAGCAAGTTGACGAAGACCCGTACGTTCCTGGTCGCCGGGACGATCCTGTCCCTCGGGCTCGTCACCGCCTGCGGCGCAGACACCGAGCCCGAGGACGCGGACGCCACCGGCAAGGCGAAGCCCAAGGCGTCCTCCTCCGCGAAGAAGGGGACGGGCCCGGCCTACGAGGGCGCCGAACTGCCCGGCCTGTCCGCGGAACCGGCATGGAGTCTGAACGGCCGAGGTCTCAAGGGCTGCGCCGACGACCCGGCCGAGGCCGCCGCCACCGAGGTCGTCAACTTCGACGCGCAGACCTGTGTGCTCGGGGACGCCGTGGTCCTGACCGAAGACCTGTCGGAGTCGTCCCCGGCAGAGACGACGGAGAGCCGCTTCCGGGCCCGCCTCTACAACCCGGCGACCGGCGAGGTCCGCCGGACCGTCGATGTCACGGTCCCGGCCGAGTGGCAGGGCGATCGCGACCGTGCCCTTGACCAGTTCATGCAGATCTCCGAGTGGAAGGACGGCTCCCCTGCGCTCCTGGTCGTCTCCGGTGACGTGGTCGAGGGCGACGGTCTGAAGAAGGCCTCGATCACCACGACGTACACCATGTACGCGCCGTCCGGGAAGGAACTGGGCAGCTCCACCCTCAGCGGTGAGGACGGCTCCGGTCTGACCGTCGAGGCGGGCCATCTGCTGACGAAGGAGGCGTACAAGAGCGACACATACACCCCCATCGGCGGCGGCGCCCCCGTCGAGGTCCGCGACCGGGGCATCGATCAGGCGCCGCTGGGTGCCGGGTTCGGCTACCGTGCCGTCTCGACCTGGTCCGTGGTCGACGGCAGCGGCAGCCGGCTGTCCGTCAGCGACCGCCTCACCGGCAAGGAACTGTGGAACCTGGAGGATGTCGACCGCCCGGCCGCCCTCACCGATGTCGAGGACTCCGACGATCTGAAGGTGCGACTCCTCCCGCTCACCGACGACAAGGGCATCCTCGCCTGGGAGCAGCCGGGCGACGACGCGGACGACGAGATCCTGACCGTCGTCGATCTCGGGACCGGCCGGCTGATCGCCGAAGGGCCGGAGCAGGACCTCGACCAGAAGTCCCGTGGCTGGGGCAGCACCGTCCTGTCTCCGGACGGCGGCACCGTGGTCACCCAGTTCGGCGGCGGTGCGGTCGCCTGGAACACGGAGACGGGCGCCGAGCTGTGGCGGCAGGAAGAGGACGAGCACATCATCACGCCCCTGGGGCTGACCGCCGGGGGCGTCCTCTACGGCTCCGTCGACACCATGGGGATCACCGCGCTGGAGCTGAAGACCAAGAAGGTCCTGGCCTCCGACCTCGCCCCGGATCCTGTTGCCAACCTGACCGCGGACGCCGAACCCCTCCAGTTCACGACGGACGGTTACGCGGTGCTGGCGCAGGCGGACCTCTTCGTCTTCGCCCCGGAAGGCAAGCAGTAGCCGCGGAAGAGAAGCCGTAGACGCGGCAGGCGCCGGGGCGACCGCAGCCCCGACCCCCACCCCCAGAAAGGACGGACCCGCGGGTGACCGCAGAACAGCAGAAGAAGCCCCGCGCCGAGGACGACTGGACGATGGAGATCGTCATCGTGGTCGCGATCGTGCTCCTGGGGGTCGTCGGGGCCTGGCTCGCGGCGAGGATCGGCGCGCCGTTCGCGGACGCGCCGGCGCCGGCGTCGAACCCGCTGACGTTCGTCGTCGCCATGGTCAAGGGCGACTACAACTGGCCGGGTTCACCGGCCAGCGCCGTCGCCGCGGGCGAGGCCGTGCTGCTCGGCATCCTGGGGACCGCCGCGTACCGGGTCGTCCAGCGGTTCAAGAAGAAGCCGAAGGTGGACGGGGCGGCGCGGCACCTCGCCAAGGGGGAGGAGCTGGGCAAGCTGACGATGAAGGGCGCGGCGGCCACGGCCGAGCGGCTCGGGGTGATGGCGCGGACCCCGGGCGTCTTCATCGGACGGTCCGTCAAGGGCAGGCAGCCGCTGTTCGGTTCGTACGAGGACATGCACGTCGACATCTGGGGGCCCAGGACCGGTAAGACGACCCGGCGGGCGGTCCCCGCCATCCTCGACGGGCCCGGCGCCGTCCTCGTCACCTCCAACAAGCGGGACATCGTGGACTCCACCCGCGGCCCCCGCTCCGCGCGCGGACCCGTCTGGGTCTTCGACCCGCAGCAGGTCGCCGCCGAGACACCGAGCTGGTGGTGGAACCCGCTGTCGTACGTCACCGACGTGGCCAAGGCCCGGAAGATGGCCGACCACTTCGCCAGCGGGTCCCGGGACGCGAACGCCTCCACGGACGCCTTCTTCGATCCGGCCGGCCAGGACCTGCTCGCCAACCTGCTGCTCGCCGCCGCCTGCGGCAAGATGCCGATCACGCAGCTCTACACCTGGCTGTCCAACCCCAAGGACGACACCCCCGAGCGGATCCTGCGCGGCGCCGGGCACGTCATGGCCGCCGACGGCCTGAACGGTGTCCTCACCGCCCCCGACAAGCAGCGCAGCGGCATCTACGGTGTCGCCCAGCAGATGGCGTCCTGCCTGGTCAACCCGGAGGTCAACCGCTGGGTGACGCCGCCCGCCGACCCGAACGCGCCCGAGTTCGACCCGCACGCGTTCGTCCGCACCGCCGGCACCCTGTACTCCCTCTCCCGCGAGGGCCGCGACTCCGCCGGGCCGCTCGTCACCGCGCTCACCGTCGCCGTCGTCGAGGCGGCCGAGGAGTACGCCACCACCCAGCGCGGCGGCCGCCTCGCGCTCCCCCTCGTCGGCGTCCTCGACGAGGCCGCCAACGTCTGCCGCTGGCGCACCCTGCCCGACCTGTACTCCCACTACGGCTCGCGCGGCATCATCCTCATGACCATCCTCCAGTCCTGGGCGCAGGGCATCGAGGTGTGGGGCGAGCGCGGCATGGAGAAGCTGTGGTCCGCCGCGAACATCCGGGTCTACGGCGGCGGTGTCTCCGACACCCGCTTCCTGGGCGACCTCAGCGAGCTGGCCGGCGAGTACGACCAGCGCGAGTACCAGGCGAGCCGCGAGTCGGAGTTCGGCGGCTGGAGCGGCAACCGCACGGTCAGTGAGTCCGTCAGCCGCCAACGCGTCCTCGGCGTCTCCGACCTCGGCGCCATGCCCCCGGGCCGCGCCCTCGTCCTCGCCTCCGGCACCAAGCCGGTCCTCGTCGAGACCATCCCGTGGTGGGAGGGCCCGTACGCCCGCGAGGTCCAGGAGTCGCTGCGGAAGTACGACCCCGGGGCGCGGTGAGTACGGCCCTGGCGCGCTGAGCGACCGGGCCCGGAGCACCCTGGCGGTGGTCCGGGCCCGGGAGTGTTTCCGCCCCCGAGGAGTACCTCGGCGACAACGCCTCTCCCGGGCCCATACGTTCACCTACACGCTGGGCCGGGGCAGCACCTCCGCCCCGGCCCGCACCTCACACTTCGATTCCGCCGTCACGGGGACCCGACAGATCCGGTGGCGGCTGCCGCACGCCCCCGGGCCGTCCCGGATCACCCTCCCCGGCACCGCGCCCCGGGGAAGCCGCATCGTGTCGACTCCCGGCGGCGGGCGGATCCTGGGAGACGCCCACCTGCCACAAGGGCGTCGCGTTCTCGGCCGGGGCGGCTGTACGAGGGCCCCCGGTGCCGGGCTGATTCTGGGGAAGGCCGACCTGCCACAGGGGTGTCTGGCTCCCGGGCGGGGCGGTAGCGCGGGCACTCTCGGCCCCGGCCTGGTTCTGCGCCAAACCCGCTTGCCACACAGGGACCGGAGTCCCGGTCGTCCGATGCTCATGCTGGGGCCCGTCGCGCCGCACACCGACCTCGGTCTGCGCCGGCCCCGGCGCCCGCGGTGACTGTTCCGGAGCATCGGGCCTGAGCAACTGCCCGTTCGGCCCCTGCACCGTGCGGACCAGATCCCGCTCCTGCGCCGTGAGCAGGGCCCTGGGGTCCCGGCGCGGCAGCGGCGTCTGACCCATTGCCACCTGGACCGTGGCCTCGGCGGCGTGCTCCCAGGTGTATTGCTGGAGAGTCTCCCGTAGGTGCAGCGCACCGGCCTGGCGCTGCGGGAGGTCCTGTTTGAGCTGAGCGATCGCCGTCATCCACGCCTGGACGCGGCTACTGCCGTCGGTCGGCTCGGCCACCACGCACGGCCCGCCGATCCGCGGCGGGACCCGATCGGGATCCTGAAGGAATTGCGCGGCGCCGCTCTCCTCGTTCACCAGGACGGGAACACCATGAGCCAGCCCCTCGGGCGCCACCATGCCGAACCCCTCGTGCTTCGAGGGCATGATCACCGCATGCGAGCCTCTGATGTCCTCGTCGAGCTCGGTCGCGCTGCTCGTACGGGGCTTGACCGTGACGTTGCCACCGGTGAGTCTCCGTAGCTCGTCCCACGCCTTCTGCACCTGCTCGTCGGGGATACCGCGGACGGTGAGATGGACGGAGGTGCCGGCCCTGTTCAGCAGCTTCACTGCCTCTGCGGCGTCGTCCACACCCTTGAGGGGGTCATCCACCCGCCCCATGACCAAGAGGTTCAGTGTCTCCGGCGCGGGGTCGTGCTGGACCGGATCGTGAACCCGGGTTCCCGGGATGACTTCGTGGGAATGCGGAACGTTCACGCCCTGTGCGGAAAGCCCCCTGCTCACTTCCGACAGGAGTGGACCGACTCCGGCCACGACGTCCGCACGCCCCATGGCGGCACGTTCGATCGCGGAGTCCCTGGCAGCCTTGTATTCAGCCTTCTCGGGCGCGAAACCCTTGACGAAGGGAAGCCGCTCGGGGCTTGTGTGCAGGAAGTGCACCAGACGCGCGTCCTGGTACCAGTTCTCACGCAGTTCGGCAGCGGCCGGCCCGGAGAAGCGCGAGTGCGCGATGATGATGTCGTACGGTCGGCTCGCCGGATCCTGCAACCCGTACTGCCTTGGCTCCTGACCGGCGAGATACTTGATCCAGTCCCGCCGCTCCATTTCGGTCGCTGTACCTTCCGCCCCGGACCCGAAGTCGAGAACGGGCGGGCGCGTCGTCACCACCTGCTGTATGCCGTCATGCCGGGGCATGTCGGGGTTGGCCGTGAACAGAGTGACGTTGTGCCGACGAGCGAGAGCCTCGGACAACTCCTGGTTGAATACCTCCACACCTCCCTCGCCTCTGCCGCTGTTGTCCGACACAACGAGAATGTTGTAACGCGCTTCAGCCACCGATCCCCCGTAATCTCCAGCCATCAATGATCTCGTGTCAGAAGCCGACGGTTTCGCGCAGTTCGCGGCCGATTTCCGAGGTGATGAAATCCGTCAAGTCGTAGGCGGAGAAGTGCATGATGCCGGAGTGCGCGCCCGGGTGAATCCTCGCCGCGTACTCGTCCAGAATCTCCGCGAGGATCTGCGCGCGGACAGCGGAGATCGCGACGTACTCCAACTCTCCCTTCTCGCGGTAGAAACGGCGCTCGCCGGCGTGCGGAGCCCTCGGCCGCAGCCGCTGTCCCGCCGACGCGCTGCGCTCGAAGTCCTTGGCCTCTTCCGCGATCAGCCGGGCGACCGGCCGGTCGTCGGGCCAGTCCACTCCGGAAGTCACATGCACGTTCGGATCGATCGACTCGTGCTCCTCCCGCCAGAACAGGCCCGACCTCCCCGCCAGCAGGTTCTGGAGGTCCTCAGCGGCGATCGACGTATCGGGACTCACCGAGAAATCCATGGATTCCCGCATGTACTTCAGGCTGGGCAGGCTCTCCGACGCACGCCAGGCCGCCCGGGCCAGTACCTCGTACCGAGCCTGCAAGTCGTTCACGTCGGACGGCCGACGGGACACCCGTGCCACGCCAACCGCACCGACAGGGTGCGGAGTCGGCACCCGTTCGCCGACCGCCGCGCGCAGTTCGTCGGCCGCGAGGTGCACCAGCCGGCTCAGCTCCGCAGTCTCTCCGGCGATCGTCACCGCAGGCCGGCCCGGCGCCATCCGGTGGACAAGGTCCCTCAGCGGGCCGGTCAGCACCAGCATGTGCCCCTCCTGAACGACCACCGCCCGCCCCGGCACCAGGTAGTCGTCCGGATAGGGCTCCATCCGGGGCTCGTAGGGACCCGGATCCTCGACCATCCGGGTCGTCCACTCCGCGACCGCCTCCGCGAAAGTGATCGGCCGGTCGACAGGGCCCGCGGCCCGACGGGAGATCAAATGACGTACGGGATCGGACGGTTCGCCGGCCTGCGGCTCGGGTCCCTCGGAGACGGTCAGCGCCGCCTCCAGCTCCCGCCACGCCTCCCGGCGCTCCTCCGGCCACCCGCCCCCGGGGCTGTCCAGGCGCCACACACGGCTCTTCTGCATCCACATCATCCGCGCCGCCGCCGAATACACGATGTCGTAAGCGTCGGCAAGCTGCATCTGGCCGCTCATCCCGGCTCTCCTTCACGACTGATCAAGTAACTCACATTCTCACACCGCGCTTTAGGGAACCGGACAAGGCGGAATCGGTGCGAGCAGGTCCTTCGGTGAGCATGGAGCGAAAGCCGAAGGCGGCTCGGCGTACTAACCCACCCACACACCGGCCGTTCCGTATTCCTTTATCCTCGGCGGCCCGCTGACGGTGACGGCCCTGTCCGTGTGGGAGGTACGGCGTCTGCGGGTCCGGCACGGGGTGACCCTGCGGACGGCGTTGGGGCGCTGAACCGTCCGGTGCGGGATGACGTCTCATCAGGAGAAACACGTACGCAGCTGTCGGGGAGGCACTCATGGCCATGGTCGGACTGTTCTGGATCGCCGAGGACGGTGGGGTGTACGTCGGGGCGCAGCCGGAGGGGTACGGGGATGGGGTGCGGCTGACGCGGGACTGGGTGGAGGGGCTCGGGACCGGCCAGAGCGCCGTGTGGGGCTGGTCGGAGATCCGGTCGGTCGCCGTGCGGTACGTACGGATCCGGTCCGGCGCCCGACTGCTCGCCACCACGGCCGTCGACCTCGTCCTCAACGCCGTCGCGGGCGGCGGTGACGCCGCGGCCGCGTTCGAGGTGCACCTGGAGACCGCCGACAGGACCGTCGAACTGAACGCACAGTCGGCCGCTTCCCTCGGCGGCTATGTCGAGTCCGAGTACGACCTCTCCGTCGCCCTGCTGGAGCGCCTGGTGGCGGGTACGGCGCAGGTCGACACCCTCGCGGAGTGGGGCCGCGCCCACGCCGCCGAGGGCACCCCACGTCGCGAGGAGCGGGAGGCCCTGCTGCGGGCGTGGGCGACCGAGGGCTGAGCCGCCGGGGACCCCCTCAACCCCGCGCGTCGCCCTCCGAGTTCCCGGGAACCCGACTCCCCTCGTCCACCGTCCCCCACAATGACCACTGGACACCGGGACACCGGAGGGACACATGACCGCACGGGACACTCCACAGGGCGCTCCACGGAACACCGCACGTGACACCACCCCGAACAACGGCATCTCGGTGACCCACGACCTGGAGCCGCACGACTGGTCGAACGAGGAGACCGCGGCGTACGAGGCGGCGATCGAGGCCGTCAACGGGGCGGTCGGCGCCTACAGCGCGCGGATCGCGGCGGAGGAGGCGAAGGACGCACCCGACCCCGCCGTCATCGAGGCCGCGCGCACCGAGCAGGGACGGCTGGCGAAGGAGCGTGAGCGGCTGCGTTCGGCCGACCGGGAGCAGATCGCCGAGGCCCGCTCACGCTACGCACAGCTCGCCCGCGAGATCCTGGCGAGCCTCACATGACCGACCCGTCCGAGCGCCTGCCCGACCCGTCCGAGCGCGTGCCCGGCCCCTCCGGGCGCGCGCCCAACCCGTCCGGGGGTGCGATCGACCCCGCCGAGGTGGAGCGGCACCGGCTGTCCGACGCCGAGAACCAGCGGATCTTCCGCGAGCGGATCGTCCCCGACCTCCTGGCGGGCCGCGTCGGGCAGGAGACGCCCACCGTGGTGTTCCTGGTCGGCCAGCCCGGCGCGGGCAAGAGCAGGGTCACCGAGATGGTGGCCGGTGTACTCGACCGGCACGGCGGCTTCGCGGACGTCGACAGCGACCTCTACAAGCCCTACCACCCCGAGTACGCCCGGCTGATGGCCCAGGACGACACCCTGATGGCCGCCTACACCCGCGCCGACGGGCGGGCCTGGATGGCCCAGGCCGAGGCGTACGTCCGCGAGCACGGGCTGCACGCGATCATCCAGGAGACCTCGCAGAACGCGCGGGCCGTGGAGGAGAAGATGCGGGCCTACCGGGACTCCGGCGCGCGGGTCGAGGCCCTGTTCATGGGGGTGCCGCAGGCGATGAGCAACCAGGGCATCGTCAACCGGTACTTCGAGCAGCTCGCCGACCGGGGCCAGGGGCGGCTGACCGTGCAGTCCAACGCCGACGAGTCCTACGCCGGCATCCTCGAACTCGCCGACCGCGTCGACCGGGGAGCCCTCGCCGACCTCGCGAGCGTCTACCGCCGGGGCGAGAGCAAGCCCCGCTACAGCAACTCCCTCGACGACACGGGCAACTGGACCGGCCCGCCGGATCTGCGCCAGGCCCTCGCCACGGAACGCGGCCGGCCGTGGACGACCGCCGAGAGCGACTCCTTCGTCACCACCCAACTGCGCCTGCGCGAGACCGCCCGGACACTGGGCCCCGAGTGGCCGGACAGACTCACCCGCATCGAGGACCAGGCCCGCCCCCTGCTGACGCCGGCCGCCGCCGTCCAGCTGGGCCCCACGGCACCATCGCCCACTCCGCCGACGACTCCCTCGACGTCGCCCCAGGCGCCCCAGGCGCCCCCGACGACCCCGTCGGCTCCCACGACCCCGTCGGCTCCCACGACCCCGTCGGCTCCCACGACCCCGTCGGCAACGCAGCCACCCTCTCCGTCGGCCTCACCCCCTCCGTCGGCCTCACCGTCCCCCTCGGCCGCAGCCGCGCGCTCCCGCAGCACCCCCCGCACCGGCAGGCCCACCACCCCGCAGACGCCGGGGGCCGAGGGACCGCGCCCCGGTCCCGGCCGGGCGACGCCTCCGCAGGGACCGAGCGGCCCCGAACCCAACCGGCGCGGCAGATAGCGGACGGCAGACGCCAGACGCCAGACGCCAGACGCCAGACGGCAGACGCCAGACGCCAGACGGCGGACGCCAGACGCCAGACGGCAGGCGCCAGACGCCAGACGGCAGACGGCAGAGGCAGACGGTGGGCCGAGGCGGGGCCGAGGAGAGTGGGCCGAGGAGAGCGGGCCGAGGACAGTGGGCCGGCCGCCCGCGTGAGGTCCGCCACCCGCCGGTCCCCGGGTCATGGACCGGAGGGACGACATCGGGACGCCGGGATCGGAAGTGATCCCGGTCTCCGTCGGCATGATCGCGTCCGCTCCGGCGGTGCCAGGTCATGGCGCTGACCTGGCACCCCGTACCCGTCGACCTCGACCACCGACGCCCCCGGCCCTCATCGCCCCCAACGTCCGGCCGTACGACGGTCATGGGGGCGATGAGGGCCGGGGCGGCGGCCGTTGGCTCGTGTCAGGTGAAGGCGAGCGGCGACACCCATGGTCCCTTGCTTTACCCTCTTCACACCGAGACCACACAAGGCTGTTGTCATCTCGTTAAGTGATTAGTCCTTGACGCTGAGGTGATCACCGCGTTGGCTTTCAGCCATATGGGACGCATTGCTGCGTCCACGCCCGGAAGGCCCTTGATGTGAACGCCCGTACCACCAGCAATACCCCCAGCACTCGTATACGTCGTCGCACCACCGCTCTGCGCCGTACCGCCACCGCCCTCGCCGCCTCGGCCGCGGCCCTCTCCCTCGCCTCCTGCGGGGTCATGGACGCCGGCGGCAGCGTGGAGGCGAGCCCCACGAAGGGCGACGACATCACGGTGGGCGTGCTGTTCCCCGACAAGGACACGAAGCGTTACGAGCAGTTCGACTACCCGAACATCAAGAAGAAGATCGCCGAGCTGACCGACAACAAGGGCGTCACCAAGTACGCCAACGCGGAGAAGGACCCGGAGACCCAGAACAGCCAGCTCGAGCAGATGGTGGAGGACAAGGTCGACATCATCATCGTCGACGCCGTGGACTCCAAGACCATCGCGCCCGCCGTGCAGACGGCGGACGACGCGGGCATCCCCGTCATCGCCTACGACCGCCTGGCCGAGGGCCCGATCGACGGCTACGTCTCCTTCGACAACGAGCTCGTCGGGCAGGTGCAGGGCCGCTCGCTGGTGGAGGATCTGGGTGACAGTGCCGCCAACAAGATCGTCATGATGAACGGGTCTCCCACCGACCCGAACGCCGCCATGTTCAAGGACGGCGCGCTCTCCGAGCTCCAGGACAAGGTGACGATCTCCGAGTCGTTCGACACCAAGGACTGGGACCCGGTCGTCGCCAAGGCGAACATGGAGAAGGCCGTCGCCAAGCTCGGGGCCGACAACATCGACGCCGTGTACGCCGCGAACGACGGTATCGCCGGTGCCGTCATCGACGTGCTGAAGACCGCCGGTGTCTCCAAGGTGCCGCCGGTCACCGGGCAGGACGCCGACCTCGACGCCGTGCAGCGGATCCTCGCGGGCGACCAGTACATGACCGTGTACAAGTCGTTCCCGCTGCAGGCGAGCGCCGCCGCCGAGATGGCCGTCGCCAAGGTCCAGGGCCGCGGCATCGAGTTCGACGCCCTCGCCAAGGACAGCGTCGACTCCCCGACCACCAAGAAGATCCCCGCCCAGCTGGTGCCCCCGGTCGCGCTGACCAAGAACAACATCAAGGACACGGTCATCGCCGACGGCATCTACACCGTCAAGCAGATCTGCACGTCCGCCTTCAGGGCCGACTGCGACGCGGTCAACCTGGACTAGTCCCGGCCACCCCACGTTCCCCGGCCCGGCAGGGCCACCGCCAGTGCTTCGGCCGGGCGGTGGGCCTGCCGGGCCGTGCTTTTTCGCGGCCGGGCGGGGCCGTCCGTGCGAGGCGGCCCTCGACTGCCGTGCGGATGTCCCATGGTCTAGGGTTACTGCTTGTCATGTCGTGATCACGGGGGACGACTGTCACATGCCTCAGAGCAGTGGGGACACACCTACGTCGCGTGCGCGAACAGCCGCCGCGCGACGCACCGGCTCGGTGCCTGCCGCCACGCGACGCACCGGCTCGGTGCCTGCGGCCACGCGACGCACCGGCTCGGTGCCTGCCGCCGCGCGACGCACCGGCTCGGTGCCTGCCGCCACGCGGCCCACCGGAAGGGCGCCGGCGCTCTCGGCCGCGCCGCCCACCGGACACGGCGACACCCGGCAGACGGCCCTCCTCGCCCCCGCCCCCGTGCCGGCCTCCTGATCCCCACCCCCCACCCCCCACACCCTCCCTTCCGCTCACTCAGAACCCCAGAGGACCCCTCCCTTGCGCACCCCTGCCCGTACCCGCCGTACCCGCCGTACGCCCTCCGCGCTGGCCGCGTCCGCGTGCGCCCTGCTGCTCGCCGTCACCGTCTCCGCCTGTGGCGACGACGGCGAGATGCTTCCCGTCGCCAAGGACAGGGAGGCGGTCGCCCTCTTCCTGGAGAAGCACGTCGGGTGCCAGGACACCGACTACTACGTGGGCGACGAGCTGCTGGAGTTCCGCGCCCAGGTCAGCTACGCGGTCGACAGTGCCGGCGACTGCGACGTCAATGACGACAGCGACATCGACTTCCTGCACTTCACCAGTCTGGGCGACTTCCAGAAGGACGTGGCGAACTCCGAGATCGCCGACGACACCGGCCTGATGGTCGGCATGACCTTCGCCGTCGACGCCGACGACGAGGAGAACGCCAAGGCCCTCCTCGACGCGGGCCTCCTCTACCTCGTCTGCGAACCGGGCGTGGACATACCGAGCACCTACCGGCAGGACGAGGGCGAGGCCGGCTGCGTACTGACGGACTACGCGCGGGAGGACCAGGAGGAGGACTACTAGGCCACTACTGGGCCGGGATCACCCCGCCCCGCGGTGTGTCAGGGTCCAGGAACCCCAGAAACCCCAGGGGCCACCAGGGCCCCTCAGGCCTCAGGCCACCCGAGTGAACTCGATCGTCACCTCCGGCGGCCCCCCGGCCACCCCCCGGTAGATGCCCTTGTGGGGCGTCACGTCGTCGTAGTCGCGGCCTCGGCCGACGACGACGTGGGACTCGTCGGCGGGGACCCGGTTGGTGGGGTCGTAGCCGGTCCAGTCGCCGGCCCAGTACTCGATCCAGGCGTGGCTCTGCCCGGCGACGGGGCGGTGGAGTTCGGCCTCGCGCTCCGGGTGGAGGTAGCCGGAGACGTAGCGGGCGGGCAGGCCGAGGCCGCGGAGCATGCCGAGGGTGAGGTGGGCGAGGTCCTGGCAGACGCCCGCCCCCTGCTCCCAAGCCTCGTCCGCGCTGGTGTGCACGCCGGTCGCGCCCGGCACGTACGAGACGTGGTCGGCGACCATCGCCGACACCGCGGTCGCCGTGCCGTGCACGTCGAGCCCGGCGGACACCTCACGGGCCCGGTCCAGGAGCTCGACCGGGAGCGTCGTGCGGCCCGTCGCGGTCAGGTACTCCAGGAGGCGGGAGTCGGCGGTGGCCCGGTGGATCTCCGTCCAGTCCGGCGCGTCCGGGAGCGGCTCCGGCGGGGCCGTCTCCACCAGGCTGGTCGCGGTGATCGTCAGGTCGGAGTGGGGTTCGATGAGGTCGAAGCCGGTGACCTGGGTGCCCCAGTAGTCCCAGTACGACCAGGTGGGGGTGGAAGGGTTCACCAGGACGCGGGCGTCCAGGGTGGTCTGGCCCGGGAGCGTCAGCGGGGTCATGCGGACCTCGTTGTGGGAGGAGGCCGCGGGCTGGGCGTACGAGACGCGGGTGGTGTGCCGGATGCGCAGCCGCCGGGTCGCCGTCGTGGCGGGGGCCGGGGGTGGGGGTGGAGGTGTCATCGGGATCGCTCACGCGCCTTCCTGGGCCCACTCGACGGGGCCTTGGTACGGGAAGAACTTCTCGGCCACCGCCTCCGCCGAGGCCATGCACGCCTGCTGCAGGTCGCGCAGCAGCGTGGGCAGCCCGGCTTCCAGGGACTCGGAGTCGAGATATTCGAGGTGGGTGCGCAGGGCGCCGATCGGGCGGCGGGCCGGGTCCTGGCGGGGACGGCCGAGCGCCGCCAGGCACTCCTCCGCCGTGGTCAGCGCGTGCAGCGCCGAGCGCGGGAAGTCCCGGTCCAGCAGCAGGAACTCGGCGACCTTGGGGCTGTCGCCGAAGCCGCCGTGCACCCGCGCGTACGCCTCGTCGGCGCCGCTCGCGCTCAGCAGGGTCGGCCAGTCCGGCGCGTGCGCCGCGTCCAGCACTCGCACCGACAGCAGCCGTACGGTCATGTCCACCCGCTCCAGGCTGCGGCCCAGCACCACGAAACGCCAGCTGTCGTCGCGGCTCATCGTCGAGTCGGCGAGCCCGAAGAAGAGGGCCGCGCGCCGGCGTACCAGCTCCAGGTACGCGTACGGGCCGCCCGTCCGGCGCGCTGCCGTCCGCTGGTCGGCGAGCGCGTGCCAGGTGGAGTTGAGGCACTCCCACATCTCGGAGGAGACGGCCTCACGGGCGCTGCGGGCGTTGAGCCGGGCCGCCCCGAGCGCGCCCTCGATCGAGCCCGTCGAGCGGGCGTCGAACGCCAGCTGGTCCAGCACCTGCTGCATGTCGCAGTGCTGGTCGGGCGCGTCCACACCGAGGATCGCGTACAGCGAGCGGCAGGCCACGTCCTCGTCGCGCCAGGGGTCTTCGAGCAGGCGGTGGAGGTAGGCGTCGAGGATGCGGCCCGTCGCGTCGGCCCGTTCCACGTACCGTCCCGTCCAGGTCAGGGCCTCGGCTATCCGGGAGAGGATCACGTCGTTCACTGCTGTGCCCCTTCCTGGACGACGGTCCGGACGCCGTCGGGCCCGAGCTGGCGCGGTGCCTTCTCCGGCAGCGGGCCACCGGTCTCCTCGGACCGCTGCTCGGCGGGCCCCTCGGCGAGGACCCAGGTGTCCTTGGAGCCGCCGCCCTGGCTGGAGTTGACGATGAGATTTCCCTCCTGGAGGGCGACCCGGGTCAGCCCGCCGGGCAGCACCCACACGTCACTCCCGTCGTTCACGGCGAAGGGCCGCAGATCGATGTGGCGCGGGGCCATGCGTTCGCCCGCGAGGGTGGGGGAGGTGGACAGCGCCACCGGCCGCTGCGCGATCCAGCCGCGCGGATCGGCGAGCACGGCCTCCCGGGTGCGCTCCAGCGTCTCCCGGTCCGCCTTCGGCCCGATGACGATGCCCTGCCCGCCGGCCCCGTCGACCGGCTTGATCACCAGCTGGTCGATCTGGTCGAGGACCGCCTCCAACTGCCCCGGCTCGTCCGGCCGGAAGGACTCCACGTTCGGCAGAATCGGTTCCTCTGAGAGGTAGTAGCGGATGAGGTCGGGAACGTACGTGTACAGGAGCTTGTCGTCGGCGATGCCGTTGCCGACCGCGTTGGCGAGCGTCACGTTGCCCGCCATCGCGGCGCCCATGATCCCCGGGCAGCCGATCACCGAGTCGGGCCGGAAGTGGAGGGGATCGAGGAAGTCGTCGTCGAGGCGCCGGTATACGACGTGGACGGGCATCTCCCCGCGGGTCGTCCGCATCCACACCCGGTTCCCCCGGCAGACGAGATCGTGCCCCTCCACCAACTGCACGCCCATCAGCCGGGCCAGCAGGGCGTGTTCGAAGTAGGCGGCGTTGCTGGGGCCGGGGGTGAGGACGACGACACGCGGGTCACCGATGCCGCCGGGCGCGGCGGCCCGGAGCGCGGCGAGCAGCTTCTGGGCGTAGCCGTCGACCGGCACGACGTGCTGCTCGGCGAAGAGGGACGGGAAGACGCGGGTCATCGCCCGCCGGTTCTCGATGACGTACGAGACCCCGGACGGCACCCGGACGTTGTCCTCCAGCACCCGGAAGTCGCCCGCCTCGTCCCGGACGAGGTCGATGCCGGCGACATGGATACGGACCCCGCCCGGAGGCTCCACACCGTGCGCGGCCCGGTGGAAGTGGGCGGAGTTGAGGAGCAGCCGCCACGGCACGACCCCGTCCTCGAAGGCCCGGCACGGCCCGTACGCGTCCGCGAGGTACGCCTCCAACGCCCGTACGCGCTGGGCCACTCCGCGCTGGATCAGATCCCACTCCAGGGCGTCCAGGATGCGCGGCACCAGATCCAGCGGCCAGGGTCTCTCCTCGCCCGCGAAGGCGTACGTCACACCGCGGTCCGTGAACGCGCGGGCCATCTGGTCGGCCCTGAACCGCAGTTCGGCCGGCTCGATGGGCTGCAGGGCCGCCAGCACCGGCTCATAGGCGGCCCTGACCTCACCCGGCCGCGCAAACATCTCGTCCCACGCGTCGGCCAACGCGTACGCGTCAAATATGTCCGCCATGGCCCGACGGTAAGCGCGCTCCGTAACACCCTGATCACCAGCACATTTCGGGCAGCTTGCGGGGACGATCGCGACCTGCGGAAACGGAAGGTTTGAAGTACGGCCGGGCGGGGGACGCGGGGCTGCGACCGCCGCGCTGACCGGCCCGGCGCACGACCGGGGAACCGGCCGTTTCCGTGGCCGTCTTCGTCGCTGTTTCCGTGGCCGTCCCGGCGGCCGGGCGAGGGGACCCGCCGGGTCGTGCGGAGGCTTCCGTCGCCGATTTCAGCTTGTTGCAGAGCGCACTGCCTGAGGGGTGGAGGAGGCGGGCACAACGGATGTTATCGGGGCGGAAACATGGCAGAGCCGTGTTGCGGTGCCGGTGCGGGCCGCGCATAGTTGCGCTCCGAAGAGGCTGGAACCGGGGGTGAATTGGGTGATGGCCGGGCACGCGACCGAGGAGCATCCACACGGTGCCGACCGGCTCTGCGCCGCCGGGGACCGCGTGTACTCCAGAGCCGTACGGCGGGGCCGCGTCCCGCGCGCGGACGCCGACGCCGTGCCCTGCCTCCTCGAACTCGCCCTGCTGCACCCCGACCCCGACGACATGGGCTGGCTGGTGCCCACCTCCCCGCAGGAGGTCATGACCCGGCTGCTGCGCGGCGTCCACGCGGAGGTCAGCGCCAGTCAGGCCCGGATGGGCGCGGCGGTCGACGCCGTCGAGTGGTACGCGGGCCTCGGCAGCTCCCGGGCCCGGGATTCGGCGGAGAGCACGGCGATCCGGGTGCTCGACGGGCTGGCCCGGATCCGGGCGGCGATCGACGAGGCCACCGACCGCTGCACCACGGAGGTGCTGACCGTGCAGCCGGGCGGGATCCGGCGCGAGGACGAGCTGCGCGAGGGGCTGCACCGGGCGCTGGCGATGTGCCGGCGGGGTGTGCGGATGCGGGACCTGTACACGCATGTGGCCCGGCACGGGCAGGGCCTGCACAACTACATGGAGCTGATGGGGGAGTCGGCGGAGGCCCGCACCCTGGACGAGGTCGTGGAGCGCCTCATCGTCTTCGACCGCACGGTGGCGTTCATCCCGGCCAACGCCGACCGGAGCATGGCCCTGGAGATCCGCCATCCGGCGCTGGTGGAGTACCTGGTCACCGTCTTCGAACGGCTGTGGCGGCTCGGCGTCCCGCTGGCCGCGTCGCTCCCGTCGACCGGGGTCGCGGGCATCACCCACCGCGAGCGGTCCATCGCGGCGCTGCTCGCGGAGGGACACCAGGACGCGGTGGTCGCCGAACGGCTCGGCATCAGCGTGCGCACCTGCCGGGCCCACATCGCCCGCCTCTCCGAACGGCTCGGCGCGGCCAGCCGTACCCAGCTCGGCGTCCGCATCGCCGAGGCCGGCCTCGACGGCACGCCGCGTGCCACCCCATCGGACGACCTCCCCGCCGTCCCCTCCCCGGCCCCCGCCCCTACGGCCCCTCTTCCCGCTCCAGAATCCCCGACTGCCCGATGAGATAGCCGAGTTGGGCTCGACTCTCACTGCCCAGGTGGGCGGCGAGCTTGGCGATGTGGGCGCGGGTGGTGCGGACGTTGAGGCCGAGACGGTCGGCGATGGCGGTGTCGGTGTGGCCCTCCACCAGGAGACGGGCGATGGCGCGTTGGCGGGGCGTGACACCGTCGACCACGGGGAGCTGGACGGCCTCGGGGTACATGGGCGTCGCCAGCTGCCAGAGGCGGTCGAAGGTCGTGGCGAAGAACGAGATCAGCGTGGGATGGCGGATCTCCAGGGCCAAGGTCCGTTCGGCGTCGGCGGGAATGAAGGCCACCGTGCGGTCGACGAGGATGAGGCGGTCGGTGACCTCGTCCAGGGTGCGCGCCTCGGCGTCGCCCCGCAGTTGTTCGTAGCGGGCCAGGATGAGGGGGGAGTGCCTGAGGGTGTGCGGGTAGAGCGTACAGATGCGGGCGCCACGGGCCAGCAGGGCCTGGTCGCGGCCGAGGGCGCCGGCCTGGCCCTCCTGGCCGCGCGGGCCGTGTTGGTGGGTGTGCGGCTGGATACAGAGCATTTCCCGGGTCGCCTCGGCCATGGCCTCGGTGATGGCGGCGTTGATCCGCTCGACGCCGCTGAGCAGGGTGATGGCCGGGGTGCCGGTGTCGCCCGGTGCCGTCCGCCGCTCCGCGATCCGCAGCAGCGGCTCGAAGGCCGCGGCCAGCCGTTCCTCTCGGCGCCGCTCCTCGGCGACCCGGTCCGCGATGCCGCGCAGGAGCCGGTGCAGGGCGGTCGCGGGAGCCGCCGGCTCCAGCCGGAGCGGGTCGCCGATCACCGGGTGCAGCAGCCCGGCGGCGATCAGGCACGGTGCCGCGGCGGCGTCCTCGCCGGGCACGGCCCCCTCCTCCAGCGCCCGCGCGTACAACTCGGTGCCGGCCTCGCACAGTTCGTCGGCTCCGTGCCCGTGGGCTTCGGCGATCGCGTGTAACTCGTCTCCCACGGCGGTCAGCTCTCCTGGTTCAGCATCCCGGACTGGGCTATGAGGTAGCCGAGTTGGGCCCTGCTGCCGCTGCCCAGCGCCGTCGCCAGCTTGGCGATGTGGGCGCGGCAGGTACGGACGTTCATGCCGAGGCGGCGGGCTATTGCCTCATCGACGTGGCCCTCGACCAGGAGTTTGGCTATGGAGTGCTGGATCTCAGTGATGCCGTCGGAGGCGGTCTCGTAGGGGGCGCCGGCGTTCAGCGGGACGGCGCGGGACCACATGAACTCGAAGACTTTGATCAGATAGCGGACCAGGCCGGGGTGGCGGAGTTCCAGGGCGACCTGCCGGTCGTCACGGGTGGGGATGAAGGCGACCGTCTCGTCGCAGACGATGAGGCGTTCGACCAGTTCGTCGATGGTCCGTATCTCTACCTTGCCGGACACCTGGTCCAC
Source organism: Streptomyces sp. NBC_00104 (assembly GCF_045160825.1). NCBI lineage: Bacteria > Bacillati > Actinomycetota > Actinomycetes > Kitasatosporales > Streptomycetaceae > Streptomyces > Streptomyces sp. NBC_00104. The sequence continues at coordinate 6,218,008 of NZ_CP108215.1, forward strand.
GTACGCCAGGTTCGCGGGACTGTAGCGGGCGGTGTGCTGGTAGAGCGTACGGATGCTCACACCGCGTTCGAGCAGAGGCCTGTCGCGCTCCAGCCCCTGAACGATCCTGCGCTCGGGGCGGCTGGTGCTCGGCTGGACCGTGAGCATCTGGCTCTGGCACTGGGACGTGGCCAGGTCGAGCGCGGCGTTGATCCGGTCGCTGCCCTCCAGCACCGTGATCGAGTGCGTGTCGCTGGTTGCCCGGGCACTGAGCGCCATGAACGGCTCGAAGGTCTCGGCCAGTTCGGTGGTCAGCCGCCGACGCTCGGTGATCTCGCGTTCCAGTGGGTGCAGCCGCTGGGCCAGGGCGGCCGACGGGGGAACCGGGCGCAGCCAGTTCGCGTCGTCGAGATCTGGCTGGAGCAGACCGAACTCCATCAAACAGGGAGTCGTCTCCACATCCGTACGGGCGATACGTCCCGCGCGAAGAGCATTCGCGTAGAGACGGCTGCCGTCCTCACACAGTTCGGTCACCGCGTGGGGATGTGTCTCTTTCGTCCAGCTATTTGCCAAATCTCCACCCCCCAGGGTCCTGAACATGCAGGAACATGATGCACCGATTATGTGGCCATGACGTGCCCGAATGAGCCATCGTCGTAGGCGACGGGGGAAGAGGGGACCTTCAAGTGAGGACGAAGCCGACTATGCGTAACGGATTGCTTCGCTCGGTGCTTGTCGCCGCCTTCTCCGCCGTTATGGCCTTCGGAGTGGTGAGTGCTCACTCCGCTGCGAGAGGCGACTCGCCTGAGGACAGCTTCTGGGGTGGTGCGGCGGTGGGTGCGGTGAACACCACCGTGCTCGCCGACAGTATCTGGCCGGTGGCGCCACAGGGCTCGGACGAGACTGTGCAGGTCTGACATGACGACTCCACCCGACGACCGCTCTTTCCGCCGAGAAATGGCCACCGCCTACCGCTCCGGTTGGCACTTCATCGACCTGGCCACCGCCATCCCCCACAGCGGTGACTCGTTGATGGTGACCGTGTTCGGCGAACCGGTGGTGGTGACCCGGGACGAGGACGAGGACATCCGGGCGTACCGGTGTCTGCGGCGACCGCGCGGCGCGCCGCAGCCAGTGCGGTGTGCCATTCGGTACGGGATGGTCTTCGTCAATCTCGACCAGCGCGACCACCGGCTCGCCGAGCCGGAGACCCCGGCCTCCACGGCCGTATCAGCCACCCCCCGCAGTGCCTGAAGCGATTCCCCCGTCGTTTCAAATCGCTCAGGCGCTTCCCCCCAGCAGCGGCGTCACCGTGACCTGAACACGGTGACGCCGCTGCAGGTTTACGGGGACATTTCAGGATGTCCGGCGGTATCGGAACCAACCCGTCCGCCCGCTCATCTGTCTGAAAAATGGTCAACCGGAAATGGTCGGCGACCGTCAGCCGCGCCCCAGTGCCCGCGTCAGCTCGATCTCGATGACGACGCGGAGCGGGTTGGGCTGCGGTTCCCTGCCGTACCGCTCCGCATACCGCCGCTCCGCCTCCGCGACCCGCTCCCGGTCCTCGTGGACCCGGGCGAGCCCCTCCAGCGTGGCCCAGCGCCGGCCCTCCATCTGGCACACCGCGACCCGGGCGCCCTCGGCCCCCGCGGCGCGCACGTTCCGTGCCTTCGTGCTCCCCGTTCGGGTGATCACTCGAGCGAGCCGGGCCCCGGGATCGTATGTGACCCCGACGGGCACCACATGGGGGCTGCCGTCGGCGCGGAGGGTGGTCAGGGTGCAGAGGTGGCGCTCCCGCCAGAAGGCGAGGTACGCGGCGTCCGGGTCTCCCGGATCCACTCGATAGGTGCTCACGGTCCTGGAATCTAGCGGGGAATCCGGCTCCCGGGCCCCTCCCGGCCCCTCCCGGGCCCCTCTCGCACCCCTCTCGGGTGCGGCCCCCGACCGGTTGGCGGGATCCCTCCCCGGCTCCACCTTGAGTGGAATAGACTCAACTTTGTGTACGTTGCTCAAGTCACTGTGACCGGGACCGGCGCCGACACCGGGACCGGGACCGGCGCCGACACCGGTGACCGGTGACCGACGCGATGACCGACGCAACGGCTGACGCAAGGAGGGAAACGCGAACGTGGATGCCGAGCTGACCAACAGGAGCCGGGACGCGATCAACGCGGCCAGCAACCGGGCCGTGTCCGAGGGACACGCCGACTTCACCCCCGCCCACCTGCTGCTGGCTCTGCTCCAGGGCCAGGACAACGAGAACATCACCGATCTGCTCGCCGCGGTCGACGCCGACCAGGCGGTCGTGCGCGCCGGCGCCGAGAAGATCCTGGCCGGCCTGCCCAGCGTGACCGGCTCCACCGTGTCGCCGCCCCAGCCCAACCGCGAGCTGCTCGGCGTGGTCGCCGAGGCCCAGGCCAAGGCGAAGGAGCTGGGCGACGAGTACGTCTCCACCGAGCACCTCCTGCTCGGGATCGCGGAGAAGGGCGGCCAGGCCGGGGACGTACTCTCCCGGCAGGGGGCGAACGCCGGGAAGTTGCGGGAGGCGTTCCAGAAAGCCAGGGGAGGACGCCGGGTGACCACAGCCGATCCGGAGGGGCAGTACAAGGCCCTGGAGAAGTTCGGGACCGACTTCACCGCCGCCGCGCGGGAGGGGAAGCTCGATCCCGTCATCGGCCGGGACCAGGAGATCCGGCGGGTCGTGCAGGTGCTGTCCCGCCGGACCAAGAACAACCCGGTCCTCATCGGTGAGCCCGGTGTCGGCAAGACCGCCGTCGTCGAGGGGCTGGCCCAGCGGATCGTGAAGGGCGACGTGCCCGAGTCGCTGAAGAACAAGCGGCTGGTCGCGCTCGACCTCGGCGCCATGGTCGCCGGGGCCAAGTACCGGGGCGAGTTCGAGGAGCGGCTGAAGACCGTGCTCGCGGAGATCAAGGACTCCGACGGGCAGATCATCACCTTCATCGACGAGCTGCACACGGTCGTCGGCGCGGGCGCCGGCGGCGACTCCGCCATGGACGCCGGCAACATGCTGAAGCCGATGCTCGCCCGCGGCGAGCTGCGCATGGTCGGCGCCACCACCCTCGACGAGTACCGCGAGCGCATCGAGAAGGACCCGGCGCTGGAGCGCCGCTTCCAGCAGGTGCTGGTCGCCGAGCCGACCGTCGAGGACACCATCGCCATCCTGCGCGGACTCAAGGGCCGCTACGAGGCCCACCACAAGGTCGTGATCGCGGACGCGGCGCTGGTCGCCGCCGCCACCCTCTCCGACCGGTACATCACCTCCCGCTTCCTGCCCGACAAGGCCATCGACCTCGTCGACGAGTCCGCCTCCCGGCTCCGGATGGAGATCGACTCCTCGCCCGTCGAGATCGACGAGCTCCAGCGGTCCGTGGACCGGCTCCGCATGGAGGAGATGGCCCTCGTCAAGGAGACCGACGCCGCCTCCCGCGAGCGCCTGGAGAAGCTGCGCCGCGACCTCGCCAACAAGGAGGAGGACCTGCGCAACCTCACCGCCCGCTGGGAGAAGGAGAAGCAGTCCCTCAACGCCGTCGGTGAACTCAAGGAGAAGCTCGACGAGTTGCGCGGCCAGGCCGAACGCGCCCAGCGCGACGGCGACTTCGACACCGCCTCCAAGCTCCTCTACGGCGAGATCCCCACCCTGGAGCGGGCGTTGGAGGAGGCCTCCGAGGCCGAGGAGGAGGCCGCCGCCTCCAAGAACACCATGGTCAAGGACGAGGTCGGCGCCGACGACATCGCGGACGTCGTCGCCTCCTGGACCGGTATCCCGGCGGGCCGCCTGCTGGAGGGCGAGACCCAGAAGCTGCTCCGCATGGAGGACGAGCTGGGCCGCCGCCTCATCGGCCAGACCGAGGCCGTACGGGCCGTGAGCGACGCCGTACGCCGTTCCCGCGCGGGTATCGCCGACCCGGACCGCCCGACCGGTTCCTTCGTCTTCCTGGGCCCGACGGGTGTGGGCAAGACGGAACTCGCGAAGGCGCTGGCCGACTTCCTCTTCGACGACGAGCGGGCCATGATCCGCATCGACATGTCGGAGTACGGCGAGAAGCACAGCGTGGCCCGCCTGGTCGGCGCGCCTCCCGGCTACATCGGCTACGAGGAGGGCGGCCAGCTGACGGAGTCCGTCCGCAGGCGTCCCTACTCGGTCGTGCTGCTGGACGAGGTGGAGAAGGCGCACCCCGAGGTCTTCGACATCCTCCTGCAGGTGCTGGACGACGGCCGGCTCACGGACGGACAGGGCCGCACGGTCGACTTCCGCAACACGATCCTGATCCTCACCTCGAACCTGGGCAGCCAGTACCTGGTCGACCCGGTCACCAGCGCGGCGGAGAAGAAGCAGCAGGTCATGGACGTGGTGCGGGCCTCCTTCAAGCCGGAGTTCCTCAACCGCCTCGACGACCTCGTGGTCTTCTCCGCGCTGGACAAGGCGGAGCTGGAGCGCATCGCGAAGCTCCAGATCGACCGCCTGTCCAAGCGTCTCGCCGAGCGCCGCCTCACCCTGGAGATCACCCCCGAGGCCCTGGCCTGGCTCGCCGAAGAGGGCAACGATCCGGCCTACGGCGCCCGCCCGCTGCGCCGCCTCGTCCAGACCGCCATCGGCGACCGTCTGGCCAAGGAGATCCTGGCCGGCGAGGTCAAGGACGGCGACACGGTCCGGGTGGCCACGTTCGGCGAAGGAGAGGGGCTGATCGTGGGACCGGTGACGGGCGCGACGACGGCACCCGACACGGACGCCCCGGTGCCCCCGTCGATGGAGAAGAAGCCGTGATCGGGGGTACCCGAAAGGTTCCCGGCCACGCTCGTAGCTGAATCCCCCGGAGGATCCGGCCAAGGGCGACGAACCACGCGGGGCGGGGGTTGCCACTCCCCGCCCCGCATGGGGGAGGATGGCGGAATCCGTACGAAGGGAAAATCACGGTGAGCATCGACCCGTCCTCGATTCCGAACTTCGGGGGCCAGCCCGAGCCGCAGCCCCAAGGGCCGGCGGGCCCCGTCGTCCCGGATCAGGACCTCGTGAAGCAGCTCCTGGACCAGATGGAGCTGAAGTACGTCGTCGACGACGAGGGTGACCTCGCGGCGCCGTGGGAGGAATTCCGTACGTACTTCATGTTCCGTGGAGAGGGTGACCAGCAGGTCTTCTCGGTGCGCACGTTCTACGACCGCCCGCACCAGATCGACGAGAAGCCGGCTCTGCTGGAGACCATCGACGACTGGAACCGGCGCACCCTGTGGCCCAAGGTCTACAGCCACACGCATGACGACGGCACGGTTCGTCTCATCGGCGAGGCGCAGCTGCTGATCGGCACCGGCGTCAGCCTGGAGCACTTCGTCTCGTCGACGGTCAGCTGGGTGCGCGCGGCCATCGAGTTCGACAAGTGGCTCGTCGAGCAGCTCGGCCTGGCCGAGGACGTCGACGAGACCGACAAGCCCGAGAAGCCCGAGGACGACGGCGAGTAGTCGCCCTGCGCGCTTCCGTGGCCACCGGCGGTCATCGACCCCGGCGGCTACAGGGGGACTGGGTTCACGACGACCCGAAACACCCCGTCAGACGTACGAGAGCCCGGCCAGGACGCCCCACCCGCATGGTGGAGTGCCACGGCCGGGCTCTCGCCGTCCGCGCCGACGTCGAGGAAATCCACGCCGACGTCGACGGGAAATCCGCGCCGACGTCGACGGGAATGCGGCGATCCCGCCGGTGGCGTCGCGTCGTCAGAACGCCGCCTTCAGCCGCTTCGCCTCCTCCTCCAACACCTCGGTGCGCTTGCAGAAGGCGAACCGCACGAAGGGCGCGCCGGCCTCGCGGTGGTCGTAGAAGACGGCGTTGGGGATGGCCACCACGCCCGCCCGCTCGGGTAGCGCGCGGCAGAAGGCGAAGCCGTCGGTCTCGCCGAGGGGCCGGATGTCGGTGGTGATGAAGTACGTGCCCGCCGTCCGGAACACCTCGAACCCGGTGTCGGAGAGCCCCGCCGCCAGCACGTCCCGCTTGGTCGGCATGTCCGTGCGGAACGCCTCGAAGTAGCTGTCGGGCAGCGCGAGCACCTCGGCGACGGCGTACTGGAACGGCCCCGACGCCACGTACGTCAGGTACTGCTTCGCCGAACGCACGGCCGTCACCAGCGCGGGCGCGGCCGTCACCCAGGCGACACCTCGTTGGTCTATCTATTCCTCTGTCGTGCGACAGGCCCGGCTGTGGCCTCCGGCACCGGCGGTGGGCTGGCCGCAGGGTCTGTTCGGACCGGTCTGCCGACCGTCCCGACGGGCTCGGTGACGCGGCACTGTCCGTCGTATCCTGACCACACACGGGAAGGAGCCGTTGATGAGCGTCGACGCGATCGTGCACACCGAGTTCCCCAAGGGATACACGGTTCTGTTCGGGGCCGACGGAAAGGTGATCATGACCCCGCAGAGCGAAGAGCACTCCAGCACCATCAGGTCGATGCAGATCGACTCCGCTCTTGCCCTCGGCCGTCACGCGAAGGTCACCTCCGACGTCTACATCGACTTCCCCGCCGACGAGAACTCCGCCCCCGATCTGGCGATCCTTCGCGAGGACGCCCGCCGGGAGGGCAAGCGCTACAGCTTCGAGGACGTCCTGCTGATCTCCGAGGTCGTCTCGACCTCCTCCGCGCGCAAGGACTACGACGACTGCACCGCGAAGTACGGCCGCTACGGAATCCCGATCTACCTGGTCGTGGACCCCTACGCCCAGGAAGTCGTCCTCCACACCCAGCCGACCGCCACGGGTTACATCGCGGCCCACACCCACAAGTACGGCACGGGCAAGCTCCCCATCCCCCTGGCCGACGGCCGCACCTTCACCCTCGACCTCGACGAGCTCCCGCGCCCGGAGCCCGAGGCGGACGGCCGCTGACGAAGGACCTCCGGTGCGGCCAGGCCCGTACCGTCGGCACCGCTGCCGTCGGACGTGGTCGTTCCTGGTCGCGGCAGTCGGCTGCGCTTGCCCGGCCCTTCGTCGATCGGTATCGGCAGGGGGGCGTGCCGTTCTGCGCAGTGAGTCCGTGCGACGAAGTCCGGTTCGCCGCAAGGAGGTTCGAAGCCGCGTTCGCTGCGGGCGACCACCACCACGTGCTGCCCTGAGGTAGCGGGCCCGCTCGTCCTCGGCCGAGTTGCCGGCGCCGGTTCGCCGATAGCGTGGCACGGCAACGACTACTGCTGACAGGTTGGACGGATTTCATGCGGACGCGGTTCGAACCCGAGGCCGAGGATGAGTTCGAGGCGGCGTGCGGGCTGCTGGTCGACCGCCTGGTCCGGTGGGCCGGAGAGCAGGGGCTGCCGGTGGACGGATTCACTGCCGAGACGGCCCTGGACTACCGACACCGGGCGACTGCCGACGGCCGGCTGGGGCTGTGGGAGCCGCGCCATGTGGAGGAACTGCTGCTCTCCTGGCTTCCCCAGCAGGTCACCGAGCTTCCCGGGGAGGAACGCGGTGACGCCCCGGGCACCCTGCGCACGCTGCTGCGCTATCTGCACGCCGCGCAGTTGGCGGACCCGCGCGGCCCCTCACTCCAGGATTCCCTTGCCGCGGTCGACAGGGTCGCGGACCGGCATCTGGCGGCGATGACGGACCGCACGCGCTGGGGATTGGCGAAGTTCTGGGCGATGACGGCCGCGGAGCAGGGCGTGGACGTCCAGGACGGGGCGGCGTTTCAGCGCTTCGCGGACCGGGCGCAGCGCGGGGAGGTCGCCTACGATCAGCAGGCTCTCGCCACGATCATGGAACGGCGGCTGACCGGCCGCGCGCTGTCCGACGTGGCCCGGGCCGAGCCGCAACTGCCCGTGATGCTTCCCCCGGACGACGAACTGCGCCGACGGGCCGAGGCGTCGACGACCGTGGCGCAGTTGCGCGGACTCGCCGAATGGGCGGGGCAGGGCGGCCGACCGGTGACGGCGACGGGACGGCTGCGGATGGCGGAGGCCCGCGAGCTGGTGGACGTACTCGGCACCGGCGACAAGATCGAGGGGGTGCGCTCCTCGGCCGACCTGCCGCGGCTGGGACTGCTGGTGGAGTGGGCGAAGAAGGCGCGTCTGGTCCGGGTGGTCAAGGGGCGGTTGTACGCGGTGGCCAAGGCCCGGCCGGTGCTGGCCGACCCGCTCCAGCTGTGGCTGCGCGCCTTCGACGCGTGCTTCGAACTGCGGCAGGCTCTGATCGGGGCGCGCAGCGGCCGGCACGTCGAGTCGATGTTCTTCGACGTCTACGAGGACGTCCTGGACGACGTGCTGAACACGCTCTACAGCCTGCCGTACCCGATGCCCTGGCCGCGGCTGCGCGACACGGTACACCTGGCCTATCGGACCTCCTTGCAGCTCGACGCCGGGTCGGACCTTCAGCACCGGATGTGGTTCGAGCACGCCGACCGGGACCTGCGCGCGGTGCTCGACCTGCTGGACGACCTGGGCGCGATCGAGCGTGACCGTGGGATGGCCGATCCGGTGTTCCTGGACATCGACCTCTCCGATGCCGGTCCCGAGCTGCTCGCGGACATGCCGCCGGAGCTCGCGGAGCTGCTGGGCGTCGCGGGGGCGGCAACGGACCCGGCGGCCCGGGAGCGTGCCGATGCCCGGCGAGAGGAGCTGGCCGCCGGGCCGGTCGAGCTCATCCGTCTCACCGAGCTCGGTACCCGGGCCGTACGGCAGCGGTTGCTGGCGGCCGGCAGGGACGCACCGTTGGTCGGTGAACTGGCCCAGGCGCCGGCGGCCGGCCTGCTGGGGGTGCTGGCCGAGCACTACGACCCGGACGCCGCCCGCACGGAGCTGGCCGACTGGATCACGGCCCGCGGTGAGCGGGAAGGTGCCCTGCGCCAACTGACCGACGCCGTAAGGACCATGACCTTCCGCACGCGTGCGCAGGCGATGCTCGACGTGCTGTCGGCGGCGTTGCCGGACGGTGAGGGCGAGCGGCTGCTGCGCACGCTGCGGCGAGACACACAGCTGGCGCCGCCGGCGCTGAACGCGCTGGCACACCGTGAGTTGCTGTCCCCCGAGGACATGACCGATGCCGAGCAGCTGCTGGTGCTCGCCGAGAGCCTGCTCCAGCTCGTGGAGTTGGCGGGCGGCGGGGACGGCGCCGAGGAGATGCTGCGCGCCCAGGGTCCCCAGGCCAGGGACGCGGTTGCCGCCGCGTTGGACTCCGCGCACCCGGACCGGGCCGGACTGGACGAGCTCAGGCAGCTGGCGGCCCGGGCGCTGGGTACCCACGGCGCCCGCATCGGCCGCGTGCGGAAGGCCCGGCGCTCGTCAGGCAAGAGCGGCCGCAAGCGGCGCAGCTGACCGGGCAACACCGCCTGCCCCCAGGCGCCGGGTGCGCCGGCACTGGCACGGAGCCGGGCGGAGGGAAACCGATGGGTCCCGGCGTCGTACTCCTCGGTGGCGCGTTACCGTCGGGGTCGTGGATGAGGGGTGGGGCGAGGACGGGCTGCGGGCCCTGCGTGGCGCGCTCCACGCGCAGGACGGAGTGGCGTTGTTTGCGGCGTTGCGTCGTGGACCCGTGCGTGAGGTGCTGCAGCTGGCCGGCGATGGTGTGGCCGGGGCCGCGGCGCAGGGCCTGCCGGGGACTGCGGAGCTGGCGGCCTTGTTTCTCGGCGCGCTCCAGGAGCGCGGCTTCCGGGGCGATGAGGAGCTGGCGGACCGGTTGCGCGCGGCCACGGGAGACGCGGCGGTGCCCCTCCTGCGTCCGCTCGCGGTCGATCTGGAGATGCTCGCCATGCTGCTGGAGGGCGACCCGGCCGAGTCCGGTGGCCGGATCGATCTGTCCACCGGGGAGTGCCGGCCTGCGTTCACCGACGAGCTGGGGCCTGGGCCCGAGGCTGAGGAGGACGACGATCCCGAGCGATGGCTGTACGTTCCGGCTCTGGGGTCCCGGGCCGGTTACCGGGACATGGAGCTGTTCATCGAAGAGGTCGAGGACGTCGCCCTTGCCGACAGGCTGCGGATCGCCATGGGCGGGCGGGGTACCTTCCGGCGCTTCAGGGACGTCCTCGCTGGTGACGAGCGCTTCTGGAGCCGGTACCACCGGTTCCGCGATGAGCGACAGCGCGGACGGGCCCGCGCCTGGCTGGCCGAGGAGGGCTACTGCCCGCACATCACCTTCTTCGTAGGGCCCAGCTCGACTTCGTACCCTTCGGGGCCGGTATGACTCGTTGCTGCCCCTGTCCTGCATGATCCGGGGGCGCTGTCAGCGGGCCTGGCGGCGCCGGTTGGTCGCTGATGGAAGCGTGTCCGCCGACAGGCGGGTTGCGTGACATGACTGCCGAGCACCGGTGTCCCGACTCGACCAGGCGGCAGTCGGGTGCGGGTGCGCGGCGGCTCGGAGCAACCAGGCCGCGTGTGGCCGGTACATACGCTGGTACGTCTGTGGCTGTCAGGCGGCCGGCGTCTTGAGTCGGGAGGCCGCCTCCTCCAACACGCCTGTCCACTTGCAGAACGCGAAGCGGACAAAGGGGGCGCGCCCTGCTCGCGGTGGTCGTAGAAGACCGCGTTGGGGATGGCGACCACCCCGCAGCGCTCCGGCAGGGCGCGGCAGAAGGCGAAGCCGTCGGTCTCGCCGAGGGGTCGGATGTCGGCGGTGATGAAGTACGTGCCGGCCGGGCGGAAGACCTTGAAGCCCGCCTGCTCCAGGCCGCCCGCCGGCAGTTCGCGCTTGGCCCGCATGTCGGCGCGGAACTCCTCGAAGTACGAGTCGGGCAGGCTCAGGGCCTCGGCGACCGTGTCCTCCCACACCTCGACACCCACATCGAATGTTCTTCTGCCCAGTACGACCGCACCTGTCGAGTCCGAGACCTCTCGTGCGACGCGGCATCCACCTCGCTCCCTGACGTGTCAAAGATCCATTCATGCAGACGAAGACCACCCCGGCCCATGGGGTGCTCGGCGCTGATGTCCGGACCAGCCATGAAGCCGTCGAGCGACATGGTGACGTTCCACCTTGCTCATGAGACAACTACCTCTCCACGCGGTGTGTGGTCGACCAGCCAGACGGTCAGACCGGGCGGCGAGGCCGAACTCATCGGTCTTCCGCCATGCGCGGGTGGACATAGCTGTACTTCACTGGGGCGACGCCATGGGGCGCTGTCCGCTGCCGAGGTTGATCGGCCGCTCTGCACTCGATCGAGTGCAGACCACCCGGCACCCACGCCGGTGATGATCTCGCCTCGACCTCACTCGCGAGGGAGGAGCGCGAGTTCAGGACGCCAATCGTTGCAGGCGGCTGGTGGCTTCGGCGAGGACGTCGTCCTTCTTGCAGAAGGTGAAGCGGACCTGGCTGCGGCCGGCGTCGGGGTCGTCGTAGAAGACGGAGTTGGGGATGGCGACGACGCCGCAGCGTTCGGGGAGGGCGCGGCAGAAGGCGTGGGCGTCCTTCTCGCCGAGGGGGGTGATGTCGGTGGTGATGAAGTACGTGCCCTGGGGTTGGTAGACCTTGAACCCGGCCGCGCGCAGGCCGTCGCCGAGCAGGTCGCGCTTGCGCTGGAGATCGGCGCGGAAGCCGTCGAAGTACGTGTCCGGCAGGCGCAGCGCCTCGGCGACCGCGTACTGGAACGGGCCCGCGCTGACGTAGGTCAGGTACTGCTTGGCCGTCCGGACGGCGGTCACGAGTTCCTGGGTACCGGTCACCCAGCCCACCTTCCAGCCCGTGAAGGAGAACGTCTTGCCCGCGGACCCGATGGTGACGGTCCGCTCCCGCATCCCCGGGAAGGTCGCGAGCGGCAGGTGCTCGGCGTCGTCGAAGACGAGGTGTTCGTACACCTCGTCCGTGACCACCAGCAGATCCCGCTCGACGGCCAGCTCGGCGATCGCCGTCAGCTCCTCACGGGTGAGGACCGTGCCGGTCGGGTTGTGCGGGGTGTTGATCAGCAGCAGCCGCGTCCGGTCGGTGACGGCGGCCCGCAGCTCGTCGAGGTCCAGCCGGAAGCGCCGATCCGCGACTCCGTCGCGGGTTCCCTCGGACGGCCGCAGCGTCACCGGTACGCGCGTCCCGCCCGCCATCGCGATACAGGCCGCGTACGAGTCGTAGTACGGCTCCAGGGCGACCACCTCGTCGCCGGGCTCCAGCAGCCCCAGCAGCGCGGCCGCGATGGCCTCCGTGGCGCCCGCCGTGACCAGCACCTCCGTGTCCGGGTCGAAGGACAGCCCGTACCGCCGCCGCTGGTGGTCGACGATCGCGGTGCGCAGCTCCGGGACGCCCGGCCCCGGCGGGTACTGGTTGCCCAGGCCGTCACGCAGCGCCCGTACGGCGGCCTCGCGGATCTCCTCGGGGCCGTCGGTGTCCGGGAAGCCCTGCCCCAGGTTGATCGCCCCGGTCCGCAGGGCGAGCGCCGACATCTCGGCGAAGATCGTCGTCCCGAACTCGGCGAGCCGCCGGTTGAGCGGAGGGCGAGGGGTGCGGGCGGGGCTTGCGCTGGAGGTCATGGCCGTCATCCTGCGCCGAACCTCTGGACTTCCTCAACTCGGCTTTGACCGGTGAGGCGCGAGGGCATCCCCACGTCACGCACGGCCCACGGGGGGCCTGCAAGGGGGGAACGAAAGGCAGGTGCCGAGATGGAGGTCTTCTTCGTCTTCATGGGCGTCGTCGTCCTGGTCGGTGTCGTGTCGGCGCTCGGCCGTCACTCGGGGGTGGGCCGTCGGCGCTCGCACAGCTGGTGGGCGGGCGGCGGGTCGTCCCACGGGAGCGGCGGTTCGTCGTCCTGCGGGGGTGGCTCGTCGTGCGGCGGCTCCTCCTCCTGCGGTGGCGGCGGAGGCGGCTGCGGCGGTGGCGGCGGCAGCTGACGCGACGAAGCTCTGGACCCGACCGACTCGGCTTGGAGCGGTCGGCGGCGGGGGGATCCCCGCGACATGTGAGCGAGGCACCCACGGGGGCGCTTCGGGGGACACAAGCAAGGAAGAGGGGAGGGTGGGCCATGGCGGACGTCGGCTTCATCCTGGTACTCGTGGCCATCGGTCTGGCCATCGTCGTCGGAGCCGTCAGGAGCTCCAGGCGGCGCGGACGGCGCCGCAGCTGGTGGGCGGACGGCGGTGGCTCGTCCGGGGGGTCGTCGTGCGGGAGCGGCTCGTCCTGCGGAGGCGGGTCCTCCTGCGGCGGTGGCTGCGGTGGCGGCGGCGGAGGGGACTGACCGATGACCGTGGCACTCCTCACGCTCGGCGTCCTGCTGTTCGTCGCCCTCGTGGTGGTGGTGGCGTCGCTGGTGGTGCCCATCGTCGTGGTGATCAAGTGGGGCGGCATCGGCGACGGGCCCGGCCTGGGCCCGCCCCGTACGCCCCGGCGGCACGACAGCTGGTGGGCGAACGCCGCGCGGGCGCCGTGGCCCGACGGTGAGGGCGACAGCCACGGACACGGCGACTCCTCGTCGTGCGGCGGCGGCAGCGGCGGCGGCTCGTCCTGCGGAGGTGGTTCGTCCTCCTCCTGCGGCAGCAGCGGCTGACCGCGCACGCGCAGGCTCCGGATTCGTCACGCGTACGACAAGCTCTGGACTTGCTCAACTCGGCTTTGAGCGGTCACCGGCGGGGGCATCCCCGCCACACGCAAGTGAGCGAGGCGCCCACGGGGGGCCGCTTCGGGGGACTCAGGAGAAAGAGGGGAGGGTGGCGCCATGAACGCGATCGCGGTGATCGGCATCATCCTGGCGGTGATCTTTGTGGGGACGTTGACCATGGTGGCCGTCAACAACCGCAGCAGGGGGAACGCGGCACGACGGCGTCGGTCGTCCGGCCGCGGCGGCAACGCGTACCGGAGCAGCCGGGGCGGCAGCAGCTCCGACAACAGCGGCTCCGACAACAGCTGGTGGGTGCTGGGGGCCGCGGGCGTCGGCGACAGCGGTTCGTCGCACTCCTCGTCGAACGACGACCGGGGTTCGTCGTCCGGGGGTGGCGGCTCGTCCTGCGGCAGCAGCTCGTCGTCGTGCGGCAGCAGCAGCGGCTCGTCCTGTGGTGGCGGGTCCTCCTGCGGAGGCGGGGGCGGATGCGGTGGAGGCAGCTGACACGGGGCAGCTGAGCTCCACGACACGAGCGCCCGCCGGGACGAACTCCCGGCGGGCGCTCGCGTGTGCAGGGCCGCTCGGACCGGGCAGGCGCCCAAGAGGACATGCTCGCCCCGCACCCGCACCCGCACCCGCACCCGCCCCGCACCCGCCCCGCACCCGCTCCACGCCCGGGCGGCGCACGGAGGCGACTTCTGATTCACGCCTGAGTACGCCGGGTGGGCCCGGTTGTCCGGTGGGCGCTCCCCGGGGTTTGCACGCCCGGCTCGGCGAGCGCGCGGGGAGCACGTCGGCCGACGGGGCGTACGCCCGGTTGAACAGTTGAGCTGGGCAGCCCTCGGGGGGATGGAAAGCACGTCAAGTTGGGTAAAAACGCTGTGGTGGCGCCACAGTTCATGATTCCCTATAAATCGCCGACGCAGCCCCCGGACGTCCCTCCCGGCAGGCCTGACACGGCTGACCGGACCGACGGGGACGTCGTCCTCACCCGACCTGGCTGACCGGGCCACGATCCCGGTGCCGACCGGGGTGCGCCGGACCCACTCCTCTTCTCTTTGCGTCGCTGCGGAGCCGACCCATGCTCACGACCCTGAACACCGCCTACACCGACACGCGCGCGGCAGACCTCGCCTGGGCCCTGGGGCGCGAACCGCTGCCCGCCCTCGCCACGCTCGACCTCGAACTCACCGGCGCGAAGCTGCAGTTGCGGCTGCTCGGCGCGTCCCACCAGGTACTCCTGGAGGAGGAGCAGGGCAGCCACTGTTCGGAGACGGTCGCGTGCATCCCGGGATCCAGCACGCCCCTCCCGCTCGGCGTGGCCAAACGTGCGGGCGACTGGGAGTACGAATTCGCCGCCCGCGTCGAGGTCCTGTCACCGGGTTCCTTCGCCGGCCGCGCCCAGGAGCTCCTGGCCCTCGTCTCCGACCACCCCCACGGTCTGGCGGGCGTCTTCCCCGGCAGTCCCTACGCCTTCACGGCGATGCTCGCGCAGCGCCACGAGGGGCAGGTGCACTGGCGTACGTGGCACGCGTATCCCCAGGACGGCCAACTGGTGGCCACAAGAACGAGGGTGGGGGTCAGAGTGTCGGTGACGCTGTGAGCGACGGGTGCGACGGGTGCGACGGGAGCGACGGGAGCGACGGGAGCGACGGGAGCGACGGGAGCGACGGGGTGGGTGGGACTGACTGGTCGCGCGGTTCCCCGCGCACCCGCACCCACCAACGCACCCGAACCCCCGAGCTATTAGGCACCCGGCGAAGCGTCGCAGACCACCCGTGTGGGTGACCCAGCGCAGCGCGACCGTGACGGTAGCGTGCCTGGAGTGATCGAGCCGCACGCCCCCGCACCCCCCGGCGCCCCACCCCCCTGGCGCGGCCACGGCGGCCCGGGCGCCCAGGCGTGGCTGCCGGTCCGCCCGGGAATCGGCCGCTTCCTCGTCCTCGCCGGCGTCTTCGTCTGCGCGGCCTGCGGACTCGTGTACGAACTCGAACTCGTCGCCCTCGCCGCGTACTTGATCGGTGACTCCGTCACCCAGGCCTCCGTGGTCCTCTCGGTCATGGTCTTCGCCATGGGCATCGGCTCCCTCGCCGCCAAAGGCCTGCGCCCCCGCGCGGCCCTCGGCTTCGGCGCCATCGAGGCCGCCCTCGCCCTCGTCGGCGGCTGCAGCGCCCTCGCGCTGTACGCGGCGTTCGCCTGGACCGGCGACTGGGGCGGCATGTGGGCGAGTGGCTCCCGCTACCTCCTCGTCGCGTTCTCCCTGGCCATCGGCCTGCTCATCGGCGCCGAGGTCCCGCTGCTGTTGGAGCTGATCCAGCGCATCCGCCGCCAGGACGCGGCCGGCGCGGTCGCCGACCTGTTCGCGGCCGACTACGTGGGCGCGCTGGTCGGCGGCCTCGCCTTCCCCTTCCTCCTCCTGCCCTGGCTCGGCCAGCTGACCGGCGCCCTGCTCACCGGCACGGTCAACGCCCTCGTCGGCGGCGCCCTCGTCCTCGGCCTGTTCCGCCACGACCTGACCCGCCGCGCCCGCTGGCTGCTGCTGGTCACCAACCTCGTCGTCCTCGGCCTCCTCGCCACCGCCGCCGTACACGTGGACGACTTCGAACGCGCCGCCAGGCGCGCGGTGTACGGCAAGGACGTACGGGTGGCGCTGCGGACCGGCGTCCAGGAGGTCGTCCTCACCGGCGGCCGGGACGGCCGTCCGCTCTCCCTCTTCCTCGACGGCCGGCTGCGCATCAGCGGCCGTGACGAACACCGCTACCACCGGGCCCTCGTCCACCCCGCCCTGCACGCCGGCCCGCACGCCCGCGTCCTCGTCCTCGGCGGCGGTGACGGCCTCGCCGCCCGCGAAGTGCTCCGCCACGAGGACGTACGGCAGGTGGACATCGTCGAACTCGACCCGGGCGTGGTGCGTCTGGCCCGCACGGACCCGGCCCTCTCCGCCCTCAACGGCCACGCCTACGACGACGACCGCGTCCGCGTCTTCACCGAGGACTCCTTCGCCTGGCTGCGCGGCGTCCGCCCGACCCAGAGGTACGACGTCGTGATCTCGGACCTCCCCGACCCCGAGATCACGGCGAGCACCAAGCTCTACTCGCAGGAGTTCTACGGCCTGGCCCGCGAGGTCCTCGCCCCCGACGGCCGCATGGTCGTGCACGCGGGCCCGGTGTCGTCCCGTCGGCACGTGTTCTGGACGGTCGACGCCACCGTCCGTGCCACCGGCCTGCGCACCACGCCCTACCGTGTCACCGCCGCCGACCCCGGCTTCGTCACGGGCCCCGACCGTACGGCCCACACCTCCCGGTCCCCCCACGACTGGGGCTTCGTCCTGGCGACCCGGCCCGAGGGCGGCCGACGCCCACCGCCGGCCCTCGGCACCGGGGCCGCGCGACTCGACGCCGCCGACCGCGTACGGGACCTGCCACCGTCGACGCTGGTGCACCCGAGGTACGTCGGGTGAGTCGTGTGTGGCCGGTTGAGCTGACTGCGGCCGAGGGTGACGCATGGGTCGGGTGGCGCGCATGGGGTCGGTGGCGCGCACTGGGTCGGGGCGGCGCGGATGGCGCCGCGTGGGGCGGACAGGGCCGCGCGGGGTGGATGAGGCCGCGGGGGCGGATGGGGCCGCGTGGGGCGGAATACGAGCAATAACGCGTATGTACGGGTGCGGTGCGGTGCCACCTGGGTAGGCTCGGATTCCATGGAGCATGAGGTGTTCGTTCCGGTTCCCGTCGGCCGCCTCCGGGAGGCGCTGTCCGACCCCGAGCGGGTGGCCCGAGCGGTCCCCGGGCTCCAGCAGGACGCGGGCACCCCACCCGTCGCCGGCCGCCTGAAGGTACGGGTCGCCGGCCACACCATCACCTACCGCGGCACCCTCCGGATCACCGCCCGGGACGACGGCTCCTACGCCGTGGAGGGCGACGCCGCCGAGGTCCGAGGCACCGGCACCGTAGAACTCGCCCTCACCCTCCGCCTCAGCCCGGCCCTTGAGGGCACCACCCTCACCTACACCGCCACGGCCACCGCCGATGGCCGTATCACCGAACTCCCGGCCGACTCGGTGTCCTCGGCGGTGACGCGACTGCTGGGCAAGTTCGCGGAGAACCTGGGGACGGCGACCGAGACCGAGTCAGAACCCGCTCCCGAGCCAAGTCCCACTCCCGAAGCAGAGAGTGCCGCAGCGGAGAGCGCGGCAGCCGAGGGTGGCGAAGCCGAGGGTGGGGCTGACACGGGTGGAGCGGCAGAAGCCGCGGACGCCGCGGACGCCGCGGACGCCACGGAAGCCGAGGAAGCCGCGGAAGCGGTTGACGAGCAAGGCGCGGGGGACGAAGCCGCGGCCTCCGTCTTCGACGCCGACGTTCCGCCGTCCGCGCTGGACCCCTTCACCGAGGGGGACTTCGTCGCCGGGGGTGAGCCGCCGGCGGAGGCCGCGCATGCGCGGCGGACGATGATCGGCCGCAGCGCGGAGGAGGTCGACCACGCCCCGCCCCGCGGCCGCTACGCCCCGGTCCCGGCCCCCGAAACCGTCTCCGCGCGCGCCACCCTCCGCTGGGCGGCCCCGGCGGCGGCCCTCGCCGTCGCCTCCGCCATCGTCGTGAGCCGCGCTCTGCGCAAACGCCGCTGACGTCGTGGCCCGCGGGGCGAAGGAAACCGCCCCCGCCCCCGCCCCCGTCGTCTGCGTCTGCATCTGTCTGTATCTGCATCTGCGGTGTGGCCGGTGGGTTTTCGCCCTGGCCCTCTTCGTCGGCGTCGCCCGCCGCCGGGCGGCCCCGTCGGGCGAGGCGCGGTCCGGCAACTGCCCGAGTCGTGGGCCCAGTAGGGTCGAGGGGTGAGTAGCGAAGAGATCACGTTGGCCGCGGGTGACGCGGAGGTCGTGCTGGCGCCGGGGAACGGTGGCCGGGTGGCGGGGCTGCGGGTCGGTGGGGTCGAACTGCTGCGTCAGGGCGAGCGGTTCGGGTGCTTCCCGATGGTGCCCTGGTGCGGACGGATCAGGGACGGACGGTTCCGCGACGGCGGCAGCGTGCAGCAGATGCCCCTCAACGCCCCGCCCCACGCCATCCACGGCACGACCCGCGAGGGTGCCTGGCGCGTCGCGAGCCACGGTGACACCGAGGCCGTCCTCACGTACGACCTCGTCGAGCCCTGGCCCTACCCCGGCCGCGTCACCCAGGTGGCCACCCTCAGCCCGGACGCCCTCACCCTCACCATGTCCGTGGAGGCGTACGACTCCTCCTTCCCGGCGCAGATCGGCTGGCACCCCTGGTTCAACCGGAACCTGGCCGGCGGCGGCGAGGACGTACGGATCGACTTCACGCCCGCGTGGCAGGAGGAGCGCGGCGCGGACCACCTCCCCACCGGCAAGCGCCTCGACCCCGGGCCCGGCCCCTGGGACGACTGCTTCGGCATGCCCGACGGCGTCGACGTCACCCTCACCTGGCCGGAGCGGCTGGAACTGAAGGTCGCCTCCCGAGAGCAATGGGTCGTGATCTACGACGAACAGGCGGAGGCCGTGTGTGTCGAACCCCAGACCGGGCCGCCCAACGGCCTCAACACCCACCCCCGCCTCGTCACCCCCATCGACCCCCTCGAAGCCACGACCACATGGACCTGGCGGCGCCTGTAGAGCGACCTGGCGGCGCCCGGAGAGGGATCTGGCGGCGCCCGGAGGCGGACAGCCTGTAAGCGGACATAAGGGCCCCCTTAAGCTGGCTGCCATGACTGACGTGGACGTACGTGGATCTCTGCTGCGGCAGATCAAGGACAAGGCCGTGGTGCACGGCAAGGTGACCCTGTCGTCGGGTCTGGAGGCGGACTACTACGTCGACCTGCGCCGCGTCACCCTCGACGGCGAGGCCGCCCCGCTGGTCGGTCAGGTGCTGCTCGACCTGACCGCCGACCTCGACTTCGACGCGGTCGGCGGTCTCACGATGGGCGCCGACCCCGTGGCCGGCGCGATGCTGCACGCGGCCGCCGCCCGGGGCCGCAGGCTGGACGCGTTCGTCGTCCGCAAGGCGGCCAAGGCGCACGGCCTGCAGCGCCGCGTCGAGGGGCCGGACATCGCCGGCCGCCGGGTCCTCGTCGTCGAGGACACCTCCACCACCGGCGGCTCCCCGCTGACCGCCGTCGAGGCCGTGCGCGAGGCCGGCGCGGAGGTCGTCGCCGTCGCCACCATCGTCGACCGGGCGACCGGCGCCGCCGAGAAGATCGAGCAGGGCGCCGGGGTCCCGTACCTCTTCGCGTTCTCGAAGGACGAGCTGGGCCTCGACTGAGGACCGAGGCTCGTCCGACGGTAGGAAGAACCGGTAGGAAGAACCGGTAGAAACACCGGCGAACACCAAGGTCAGGGGTTACCGAACAGTTCTGGACACCCTGGCCGGAGCATCGGGTCCCGTCTGGAAGGATGGGGCCGACGATGATGTCGCAACCCTAGGTCAGGGCTCGTAAGCACAACGCCACCCGCACATACAAGGAGCGGACCATGCCCATCGCAACCCCCGAGGTCTACAACGAGATGCTCGACCGGGCGAAGGCAGGCAAGTTCGCCTACCCGGCCATCAATGTGACCTCGACCCAGACGCTGCACGCCGCGCTGCGGGGCTTCGCGGAGGCGGAGAGCGACGGCATCGTCCAGATCTCGACCGGCGGCGCCGAGTTCCTGGGCGGCCAGTACAGCAAGGACATGGTGACGGGCTCCGTCGCCCTGGCCGAGTTCGCGCACATCGTGGCCGAGAAGTACCCCGTCACGGTCGCCCTGCACACGGACCACTGCCCGAAGGACAAGCTGGACGGCTACGTACGTCCGCTGCTCGCGGTGTCCGAGGAGCGGGTCGCGCGCGGCGAGAACCCCCTGTTCCAGTCCCACATGTGGGACGGCTCGGCGGAGACCCTCGCCGACAACCTCTCCATCGCCCAGGAGCTCCTCGCCCGCGCCGCCGCCGCGAAGATCATCCTTGAGGTCGAGATCACCCCGACCGGTGGCGAGGAGGACGGCGTCTCCCACGAGATCAACGACTCCCTCTACACGACGGTCGACGACGCGATCCGCACGGCCGAGGCGCTGGGCCTGGGCGAGAAGGGCCGGTACCTCCTCGCCGCGTCCTTCGGCAACGTCCACGGTGTGTACAAGCCGGGCAACGTCGTCCTGCGCCCCGACCTCCTCAAGGAGCTGAACGAGGGCGTGGCCTCCCGCTTCGGCAAGGAGTCCCCCTTCGACTTCGTCTTCCACGGCGGCTCCGGCTCCACCGAGGAGGAGATCCGCACCGCCCTGGAGAACGGCGTCGTCAAGATGAACATCGACACCGACACCCAGTACGCGTTCACGCGTCCGGTCGCGGCCCACATGTTCCAGAACTACGACGGCGTCCTGAAGATCGACGGCGAGGTCGGCAACAAGAAGACCTACGACCCCCGCACCTGGGGCAAGCTCGCGGAGGCCTCCATGGCCGCCCGCGTCGTCGAGGCCTGCGGCAACCTGCGCTCCGCGGGCACGAAGATCAAGTAAGCGGAAGCGGTACGCGGCGGCCGCACCGCCCACACCTGCCCGCAGCCGCACCAGCGGCTGCGGGCAGCCGTGTTTCGGGGCACGGTCCCAGCCGGACGCCGGCGGCACGCGGGCCGCCTCGCGCCGCAGGGTGATGCCACCGGCCCTCACGGTGGTAAGCGCCCCCGCACATCTGGCCCAATCGCCCTCCGCACGGGATGATCCCTCCATGGCCGACGTACGCATGGCCTCCTCCCAGGGCAAGTGGATCCTGCTGACCACGGTGCTCGGCTCCAGCATGGCCTTGCTGGACTCGACGGTCGTGAACGTCGCCCTGCCCCGCATCGGCCTGGACCTGGACGCCGACCTCGCGAGCCTCCAGTGGATCGTCAACGCGTACACGCTCACCCTCGCGGGCCTGATCCTCCTCGGCGGCGCGTTGGGCGACCGTTTCGGCCGCCGCAAGGTGTTCGTCGTGGGTGTGGTGTGGTTCGCCGCGGCCTCCCTCCTGTGCGGCATCGCCCCGACCGGCGGCGTGCTGATCGCCGCCCGAGCCCTCCAGGGCGTCGGCGGCGCACTCCTCACCCCCGGCTCCCTCGCCCTCATCCAGGCGTCGTTCCACCCCGACGACCGAGCGAAGGCCGTAGGCCTGTGGTCGGGTTTCGGCGGCATCGGCGCGGCCGTCGGCCCGTTCCTCGGCGGCTGGCTGGTGGACGGCCCGGGCTGGCGCTGGGTCTTCCTCCTGAACGTCCCCCTCGCCCTCCTCTGCGTCCCGATCGCCCTCCGCCACGTACCGGAATCGGCCGGGGGCACCTCCCGGCCGGTCGAAGCCGCGAGTGGGGGAGGCCGCGGCCACGAGCGGGGCTTCGACATCCTCGGCGCCACGCTCGGCGCCGCCTCCCTCGCGTTCATCACGTACGCGCTGGTCGAGGCCAGAGCGGGCACGGTCGCGGTCGTGGTCACGGCCGTCGCAGGCGTGGTGACGGCCGTGGCCTTCGTCCACGTCGAACGCCACCGCCCCGACCCGATGATGCCGCCGGAGATCTTCGCGTCCCGCCAGTTCACGGCGGTCAACATCGTCACGCTGTTCGTGTACGCGGCCTTCAGCGGCTTCTTCTTCCTCGCCGCCCTCCAGCTGCAGGTGGTCTCCGGCTACTCCGCCCTCGGCGCGGGTACGGCCCTCCTGCCCATCACCGTCCTGATGCTGCTCCTCTCCGCCCGCGCGGGCGCCCTCGGCGAACGCATCGGCCCCCGCATCCCCCTCACCGTCGGCCCCCTGCTGTGCGCGGCGGGTGTCCTGCTGATGCTCCGCGTGGGCCCCGACGCCTCGTACCCCACCGACGTCCTGCCCGCCCTCCTCGTCATGGGTCTCGGCATGGTCGCCCTCGTGGCCCCCCTGACCGCCACCGTCCTCGCCTCGGTCTCCACCGACCACGCCGGTCTGGCCAGCGGCATCAACAACGCCGCCGCCCGGGCGGCGGGCCTCCTGGCGGTGGCCGCGCTCCCGCTCATCGCGGGCATGGGCCCGGAGGCCTACCGTTCGCCCACCCAGTTCGACGACGCCTTCGACACGGCCATGCTCGTCTGCGCGGCAGCCCTCCTGGTCGCCTCGGTCCTCTCCTACACCACCGTCCGCCGCCCCGCCCCCGACTGCCACCACCCCGAATGCCGCACACACGGCTGCGTGACGGCTCCGCCACTGGAGGGGGAGCAACGGGGCGAGGCGGCGAAGGACTAGCGGAGCCCCGAAAGGGGCGCGGGGAACTGCGTGAGCAACCACCCACGACCCGCACCCGCCCGATCACGCTGCTCCCCGAGCCATGAGGCGCCTTTCAACCCGGCCGGACACCCGCCGACGAAACCCCACCCACCGCGGCCTGGACTCCCTGCGCCGCAACGGCTGGAAGGGCCATGGCCCCGTCCCCCGGGAGAAGAGTGCTACATGTAATCGTTCAGTTTCTGTATTCCGTGCCGCCGTCACTTCTGAGTGACGGCGGCACTTGCGGTTCAACTGCGGTGACTACCGCTTCAGCTCCGTGTACGCCTCGGCACTGCTGTCCTTGAGGAACTGCCAGCAACGCTCCGTCTCGTCCTTCTCGTTGATCTCGCCCGCGGCACGAGCGAGGGCGGCGAGGCAGCGCAGGAACCCGCGATTGGCCCGGTGGTCCCAAGGGATGGGGCCATGCCCCTTCCACCCGGCCCGGCGCAGCGAGTCCAGACCGCGGTGATAGCCGGTGCGTGCGTAGGCGTAGGACTCGACAACTCGCCCCGCCTCGAAGGCGTCGTCGGCGAGCATCGCCCAGGCGAGCGAGAACGTGGGGTGGTGCGCCGCGACCTCGACCGGGGGCTGGGACTCCTCGCCCAGCAGGCGGTACGCCTCTTCGTTCTCCGGCAGGTAGGTCGGATCCGGGCCGCCGAGCAGGTTCTTGTGCGTCGTCATGTAAGCAGTCTGCCACTTAGGGGTGGGCGTCCGGGACGCCTCCGCGGAACATCGGCCGTGGACCAGGTGGATATGAGAATGGCGCTTGATGTACCTGATCGCGATGTGCGACGATCCGGCGCATGGCGGCACGGCGGGGGTCCTCCGGGGCCATTCAGGTGGGCATCTACACCCGGATCAGCAAGGACGACGAAGCCGAGGGGCTGGGCGTCGCACGGCAGGAAGAGGACTGCCGACTGCACTGCGCTGCCCGGGGGTGGGAGGTCGCCAAGGTCTACGAGGACAATGACCTCTCCGCGTACAAGCGCAAGACGGTCCGCCCGGAGTTCCGGCAGATGTTGGAAGACCTCAAGGCCGGGCGGATCGACGGGGTCGTCGCCTGGGACATCGACCGCTTCACGCGTCAGCCGCGTGAACTGGAGGCGTGGATCGACGAGTACGAGGATGCCGAGCGCCGGAAGCGCCACCTCGTCTTCGACTCGGTATCCGCGTCGGATATCGATCTTTCCACGGAGAACGGCCGGGTCATCGCGCGGATCAAGGTCACCATCGCCAACAAGTCCTCGGCGGACACCTCGCGGCGTACGAAGCGCAAACATCTGGAACTGGCGGCGCAGGGCAAGCTCCCCGGTGGCAGGGCGCCGTACGGATGGAACCGCGAGGACCGCAGGACGCTGGTGCCGGAAGAGGCCGAGAACCTCCGCAAGGCGGTGAAGGACTTCCTGGGCGGCATCCGCTGGGCGTCGATCGCGCGTGAGTGGCGGGAGAAGGGGGTGAGGTCGCACAGCGGCGGTCTCTTCGACGACTCCAAGATCAAGCGGATGCTGATGAACCCGCGGATCTGCGGATATCGGATGCACCAGGGTGAGTTGTTCCTGGACGAGAGTGGTGAGCCTGTCGTCGGCGACTGGGAGCCGATCGTCACCCCCGATGACTGGTACCTGCTCAAGGAGAAGGTTCGGCGGGAAGGGGAGGGGCGGGACGTACGGGACTACGCCACCAAGTACCTTCTCTCCGGCATCGCTCGCTGCGGAAGGTGCGGTGCCAAGATGCGGGCCTTCCCGTCGTACCGGAAGTCGAAGACGTCATCGCAGTTCAGGTACGCGTGCCCCGGTAAGAACGACGGGGGATGCGGGGGAGTGGCCAGGGCCGGCGAACCGGTCGACCGTCTCATCAGGAACGCCGTGTTCCTGAGCTCGGACAAGGCGCTGGCGAACGTCCGCGAACGTGCGCCGGAATGGACCAAGGAGGAACAACTGGCCTCCCTGGAACGGGATATGGCCGAGTTCAAGCAGGCGTGGCAGGAGAAGCGCATGTCTGCCGCTCGCTACATCGTGCTCACCGAGGACCTGGAGAAGCAGATCGCGGAGCTGCACCGGGAGCGATCTCTGCACCGAGCCGAGGCGGCGACCTTTGCGACCGGTCCCATCGACATACGAGAGCGGTGGGAGAAGCTGACGATCGAGCAGCAGCGCGCCGCCGTCCTCAAGGTCTTCCGTGCGGTCGTCATCAGGCCCGCGTCCAACGGACCGATCTTCGACCCGGCGGACATCGAGCCGGTGCTCAGATGACAAACGCAAGCCGGGTCCCCAGTGCGGCACGAGAAGGCGTATACCGGGCCCAGCCACGTCAAGCCGTTCGGCGGAGAGGCCCTCATCACCTGGCGCGCGGAGGAAGGAACCTGGTGGTGGATCGCGACCGCAGCCAGCGGGCGGGGTGACGAGGCTCCCGAGCATGTCACCTATGACTCCAGCGAGGAGGCCGCAGCCGCAGCCGGCGCGTTCCTTGCCGCCAACGCCACCACCGCCCAGAAGACAACCGAGCCTTCAGAGTTGAACGGCGCGGAGGTGCACGTCTCGGGTACGTCGGCATAGCCTCGGTCTATCGGGACGATCCGCCGGTTTCTCAGTGGACGTACGTTTCGGTTGGCCGTGGATTTCCACTGGTGACTTCCGCAATCTCCGCGAACTCTGGCTCCGTGGCAAGGGCGATCGAAGAGCCTGCCGTACGTGGCCGGTCTCCAAGAACTGCGCCACCGGGGCCCGCGCGAAAACGCCTTCGTCGAACTGCCTGAAGCGCTGGCCGGCCTTGCCATCTGTGCAAGCTCGACAGCCGTCTCGCACGGTAGCCGGACTGGGTGGTGGGCATGCGCTGGAACGCCCACGAACCTTCCTCGTCTCTGCCGACCGCGCTGGAGCGGCGAGGGCGACGCGCGAGCGGACGAAGCCGCACGGGGCATCAGCGAAAAGACCGCGCATCGCGCCGCACGTGCCCTGACCGATTGGTTCCGGACACTGAAGAAGCGTCCGGAATCACCGCGCAAGATCACGCCGGGACCTCAATCCGTTTGTTGTGGAGGAGTCTCCCCTGTCGGAGCCTTGTTCCCCGTCCACTCCGTGGAGCAAATCCTGGCAAGCTCCACCACCCACTCCAGGTCCCGCTCAGGCAGCTGGGCCGCGAGGCTGTCCAGCCACTCCTGTTCGGTCATACCGTGCCCCCTCACGTTCTCGTGTACATCATCCACCATTTTCCTTGGAGCACGAGCCGAACCGGGGCTTCCTGCGCGCCCTGCACGCCCTCGCCCGTGCCGCGGGAGAGATCGGCGAGCAGGAGGAGTACGAGCGCTGCTCCCAGTTCCTGAAGGACTCCTCCCCGACGGCGGCGCAGACACTGGGCTGAGCTGACCCGAGGGGTTGTTCGTGCAGGTCCGCCTGGTGTGACCAGGCGGACCTTGCGGTGCGGGGGGATATCGCCGAACATGCGAGTGGGGACCGGGGCCCCCGTGTCGGAATTCGGCAGGGGCGGACCGCTACCCGGAGTACACAACAGGAGACAGCGATGTCCCTTACGGCTCAGCCCCACGAGGCTTCGGAGCCCGAGACCCCGCATCTCGACTTCCAGGGAACGACCCCGTACGAGGATTACGTCCAGGCGGACGTCCTCACCCACCTCCAGCACCCCCTCTCCGACGACCCCGGGGAGATGGTCTTCCTGGTGACCACCCAGGTCATGGAGCTGTGGTTCACCGTCATCGTGCACGAGTGGGAGACCGCGACCTCGGCGATCCGGGGCGACGACGTGGCGACCGCGAGGGACGCGCTGAAGCGTTCCGTACGCGAACTGGAGGCCCTGAACGCCTCCTGGCGCCCGCTCGCCCAGCTCACCCCGGGCCAGTTCAACTCCTACCGTGCCGCTCTCGGCGAGGGCTCCGGATTCCAGTCGGCGATGTACCGCCGGATGGAGTTCCTGCTCGGTGAGAAGTCCGCCTCCATGCTCGTACCGCACCGGGGCGCCCCCCGCGTCCACGCCGAACTGGAGAAGGCGCTGCACGAGCCCAGCCTCTACGACGAGGTGCTGCGGCTCCTGGCCCGCCGCGGTTACGCGATCCCCGAGTCCGTCGTAGGCCGTGACGTCTCCCAGCGGTACGAGCCCTCCGCCGAGGTCGAGGAGGTGTGGACCGAGCTGTATTCCGGCGACCCGGACCACGAACTCGCCCGTCTCGGCGAGGCGTTGACCGATGTCGCCGAACTCGTCTGGCGCTGGCGCAACGACCACCTCGTCTCCACCCGCCGCGCGATGGGCTCCAAGGCCGGCACGGGCGGTTCCGCCGGCGTGGCCTGGCTGGAGAAGCGCGCCCGGAAGAACGTCTTCCCCGAGCTGTGGACGGCGCGCTCCCATGTCTGAAACCACCGCACTCGGCACTGAACTGACCTCCCTCGCAAGGGAGTTGGACGCGGCCGACGAACTGTCCGGCCTGCGCACCCGCTTCGTCCTCGACGACGCCGTGTACCTCGACGGCAACTCGCTCGGCGCGCTGCCGGTGTCCGTTCCCGGCCGGCTCACGGACGTCGTGTACCGCGAGTGGGGCGAACTGCGCATCCGTTCCTGGGACGAGAGCGGCTGGTGGACCGCGCCCGAGCGGATCGGTGACCGCATCGCTCCGCTGGTGGGCGCGGCGCCAGGCCAGATCGTGGTCGGCGACTCCACGAGCGTCAACGTCTTCAAGGCGGTCGTGGCGGCGGTACGCATGGCGGACGAGGCCGGCGACGGCCGCCGTGACGAGATCCTGGTCGACGCGACGACGTTCCCGACGGACGGCTACATCGCCGAGTCCGCGGCCCGTATGACGGGCCGCACGCTGCGTCCGGTGACCCCGGCGGAGGTGCCGGCCGCCCTGAGCGACCGTACGGCCGCCGTCCTGCTCAACCACGTCGACTACCGCACCGGCCGCCTCCACGACCTCCCCGCCCTGACGGCGGCGGTCCACGGGGTCGGCGCCCGCGTCGTCTGGGACCTCTGCCACAGCGCGGGCGCCCTCCCTGTCGGCCTCGACGAACACGGGGTCGACCTGGCGGTCGGTTGCACCTACAAATATCTCAACGGCGGCCCCGGTTCCCCGGCCTACCTCTACGTCCGCCACGACCTCCAGCCGCACTTCGACTCCCCCCTCCCCGGCTGGACCTCCCACGCCCGGCCTTTCGCCATGCACCCGTCGTACGAGCCGGCCACGGGCGCGCCGCGGGGCCGCGTCGGCACACCTGACATCCTGTCCATGCTGGCGCTGGAGGCGGCACTTGACGTCTGGTACGGGGGGAGGGGCGGGGGCGCCGCCGAAGAGGTGGGGGTGACGATCGAGTCGGTCCGCGCCAAGTCCCTGGCCCTGACGGACTTCTTCCTGCGCTGCGTGTCGGCGTACGCCCCCGAAGGCCGTGTCGAGTCCCTCACGCCGACCGCCCACGCGGAACGCGGCAGCCAGGTCGCCCTCCGCTGCGACGACGCCGGCGACGTCATGAAACGCCTCATCCACCAGGGCGTCATCGGCGACTTCCGCCACCCCGACGTCCTCCGCTTCGGCTTCACCCCGCTCTACGTCGGCTTCGCGGACGCGGAGCGAGCGGCTCGGGTGCTGGGGGAGACGTTGAAGTCGATGGGGTAGGGGCACGGGGGGAGAGAGAGGGAGATCTTGTGGCCCGGTCGTCCCAGCCGCGGGCAGTCGTGCCGCTGCGGCGGCACACCGTCCCCACCTGCGGGCAGTCGTGCCGCTGGGGGCGGCAGGGGTGGGCGCAGGCGGCACCCGGCAAGCGCCGGTGAGCGAAACCCGCCCCCGCCCAGCCCCAGTCTCGGCGCCGGGCCCCTTCCCTCCCTTCCCTCCCTCCCTCCCTCCCTCCCGTCCCTTCCCGTCCCGCTCCGTTTCCGTCCCGTCCCGGACCCGTTCCCACCCCGCCCCCGCTACCCCGCCCCGCCTCTCTGACCCGGCGTCACATCCCCGTGTCAGCGCACGTCACCCGCCTGATACCGTCCCCGCCAACGGCAGGCGTCCCCCTCCCAGGGACCCGCCCACCCAAACCCTTCCAAATCCGTTTCACCCCCGAGAGGTTGGCGCATGCCGGACGACGACGCCGCAGCCCGCGATGCCGCCGAAGAGGCATCCGCCTTCTCGCACCCCCCGATCGCCCCCGACATCACGGCCGCCTACGGCGACCACCCGGACCAGGTGATCGACTTCTACGCCCCCCGCACCGCCCCGGGTACGGCCATACCCTCCGAGCCCGACGCGGCCGCATTCGCATCCACAGCCGCCACCGCGGCCACCGGCACCGCCCCCCTCGTCGTAGTCCTGCACGGCGGCGCCTGGCGCGCCCCCTACGACCGCCACCACATCACCCCCTTCGCCGACTTCCTGGCCCGCCACGGCTTCGCGGTAGCCAACGTCGAGTACAGAAGGGGAAGCTCACTTCCCACCCGGACCGGACCCACCGGCACCCCGGGCCCGATCGCAGGACGCTGGCCGGAGACGTTCGACGACATCGCCGCAGCCCTCGACGCCCTCCCCGCCCTCGTAGGCCGGGCCCTGCCCCAGGCGGACCCCCGCCGCACGGTCCTCACCGGCCACTCCGCCGGTGGTCACCTCGCCCTGTGGGCCGCCGGCCGCCACGTGCTCCCGGCCGACGCTCCGTGGCGTACCCCCCGTCCCGCCCCCCTCCGCGGCGTCGTCGCCCTGGCCCCGATCGCCGACTTCGCCGTCGCCGAGAAGCTCGACGTCTGTGGTGGCGCGACCGCCCAACTCCTCGGCGGGCAGGACAAGTTCACCGAGCGCCGCCCCTACGCCGACCCCGCGCTCCTGCTCCCGACCGGCATCGCCACCACCCTCGTACAGGGCCGCGCCGACATCGTCGTCCCCCAGGCCGTCGCCGAGGCGTACGCCGACGCCGCGGCCAAGGCGGGCGAGGTCGTGGGTCTGACCCTGCTGGAGGAGGTGGGCCACTTCCCCCTCATCGATCCGGCGGCGGACGCGTGCGCGGTGGTGGTGGAGGAAATCGCACAACTGGCCTGGTGAACGGCGCCCCGGCGAGCCCCCGCACCACGGCCCTCACCCCTCCCCGCTGATACCCGTAGTACCTGAGAGCTACATCCCAGGTGAGCTCCCTGGCGTGACGCCGACCACGACCTCCGATCCATAACTTCCTTCCCAGAGCGGCCCGACGGACGGGCGGCGCGAACGGGAAGGGGCGGGTGGCATGGGGGTCGCGACATGGCCGGAGGCAGAGCTCCGGCCACCCACGGAACGCCGCCCCTCGCACCCGCAAGCACAGCCCGGGCCACCCCCACCCCCACCCCCACCTGCGAGCGCACCCGCACCCGCACTCTCATCGGCCGCCACACCGACAGGCCCTCGCCGCTCCACCCCCTGGTCTCGAACCCCTTGGTCGGCCCGGCTACGCCGAACGTTCCTCGCCCTGTTGGTGGCCACGGCCGTCATCGTTCCCCTCTCCGCCGCGGCCAGGCCGCGGATCCCCGCCCCACCCCCGGCATCACTCGCCCCGCCGACCCCGACGACACTCCGGTCGACGTACGAGGCCAACCGCGTGAACGCCGCGGAGGCGGCCCGCATGGCCGACGCCCACGGCGACCGAAGCCGAGCTGCGACGGACCGCTGGATGGCGGAACCCGGCCGGCAACTCCTGACGTTCGACGGCCGGGGCCCGGGCCAGGCCGTGGAAGTCCTGGGCGACCTGCTGAAAGCCGACCGCATAGCGATCCTGGTTCCTGGTTCGGACACGAGCCTGGACACCTACGGCCGCCTCCACAAAGCCGCGCTGGCCCTGCACGACCGCACGGGCCCGGACACGGCGGTGATCGCCTGGCTCGGCTACGAAACACCCGGAACCATCAGCACGACGGCCCTCACCCCCACCCGAGCCGACCGGGCGGCGCCCCACCTCCGCACGTTCATCCGCGAACTACGAGGCCTGGTGGGCGACTCCACCGGCATAGCTCTCCTGTGCCACTCCTACGGCTCGGTCGTGTGCGCCCGCGCCGCCACCGATCTCGACGACATCGACGACATGGCCCTGATCGGCAGCCCCGGCACAGGCGCGGACAGCGCGGCCGCCCTGCACACCTCGGCACGCGTGTGGGCGGCCCGAGGCGCGGACGACTGGATCGGCATGGTCCCCCACACCCGAGCCGACCTCTTCGGCACCACCCTCGGCTTCGGCCCCGACCCCACCTCCCCCTCCTTCGGCGCCCACGTCTTCACCGCGGGCCCCGCCGGCCACAGCGACTACTTCACCCCCCACTCCACCTCCCTCAACAACCTCGCCCACATAGCCCAGGGCGCCCCTTCGGAGGTATCCCATGCGTGACAACACCCCCATGCCAACGGCTGCACACACTCCGGGAACGGGAGCGGGAGCGGGAGCAGGGGCAGGAGTCGGGAGCCGAGCCGGAGTCCGGGATGCGGCCGAAGTGCGAGCCGCAGTCGCCGACGGCGCTCGACCCCCACAGGGGCCACCCGCACCCGACCACGATTCCCGCACGGGCGGTGCGGGTGGGAAACCAAACCCGGCCGAAGGCCGACGGCACCCCCACGCACCCGCACGAACCCCACGCAACGCCCTACGCCGAGCCACCCACCACATCAACACCGCCACCCCACCCCACCGAGACCGCGCAGTGGACGCCCTCCGAGCCCTCGCCATACTCGGCATAATCCTGGGCCACTGGCTGGTAACCGCCCTGGTCGCGGACGGCAACACCCTCCACACCACCAGCCCCCTCCAACACATGCCCCAACTGGCCCCCATCTCCTGGCTCTTCCAGACCCTCGCCGTCTTCTTCCTGGTAGGCGGCCACGTAGCCACGAAGAGCTACACCTCGGCCCGAGCCCACGGCACCACGTACACCCCATGGCTCCGCACCCGCCTGACCCGCCTGTTCCTCCCGGTCGCCGCCCTCCTGACCCTCTGGACCGCGATCACGATCACCCTCCTGGCCACAGGCACCCGCATCGACACGGTCCACACCCTGCTGAAACTGGCCCTGTCCCCGCTGTGGTTCCTCCTGGTCTTCGCAGCCCTGACGGCGGCAACCCCACTCCTGACCCGCCTCAACCCGCTCTGGCCGCTGGCCGTCGTCCTCCACGTGGACCTCATCCGCTTCGGCCTCGGCGGCCCCGAGGGCCTCGGCTGGATCAATCTGGCCGCCGGCTGGATGGTCCCGTACACCCTGGGCGCGGCCTGGACCCGGGGCGAACTGGAGCGCCTCCGCGCGGGCTGGACCCTGCTGGTGTCCGGCACGGCGGCGACGGCGGCCCTGATCCTCTGGGCCGGTTATCCGGCGTCGATGGTCGGTGTCCCCGGCGCACGGATCTCCAACCTGAACCCACCCACCCTGGCCGCTGTCACCTTCGGCCTGGCCCAGTGCGGCCTGGCCCTCCTGCTGCGCGGCCCCCTCCGCCGCACCCTGCGGCGCAGGCCGATGGCCTGGGCGGCGGTGGCCCTGGTCAACCTCTCCGCGATGACCGTGTTCCTCTGGCACCAGACGGCGATGATGGCGACGACCGCCACCGGCCTGTCGGCGGGCCGCCTCCCCGGCCTGCACACCCTCCCCGACGACCTGACCTGGGTGGCGGCCCGCCTCGCCTGGCTCCCGGTCTTCACCCTCGCCCTCCTGCTCTGCCGGTCAGCGTTCCACGGCTACGAGAACCACCGCCCGAGGAAAACCCCACGACCGAAGCCCTCACGACAGAAGCCCTTGCGACCGAAGACCTCACCACCGCAGGCTTCACGACCGAAGGCCTCACCACCGAAGGCCTCTTGGCCGATACGCCCCCGAACCAGCCCCCAACAGCCGAACACGCCAACCCCGTCGGCACGCCATGCCTAGGCTGATGCGAATGAGTGCGGTGGAGAAGCGGCTGACCAGAGGACTACGGCTGCTGCGCGAGGACCTGTGGAGCGCCAAGCCCCACCCGCTGCCACCCTCCGCCCGGCTGCGCCGACTCCCGCACGGCCTGGTCGTCCTCGTCGCGGGCCTCACCATGCTCGGAAACCTCGACGAGATGGGTGAGACCTATCAACTGGGCGCGCAGTACGGGCTGTTGTGCTCGCTGGCGCAGGCGGCAGCGGTGGTGCTCGCTCTCTGGTGGCCGGTACCGGCGTGGTGGGCCTCCACGGTCGTCACGACCGTCGTGGCTCTCGGTGTCCGAGCCCGGCTGTTCACCGAGCAGACCGTCCGTGACTCCCGCTCCGTGCACCCCGAAGTCACCGACGGCCTCACCACACCCCTTCCCCAGGGCACGATCGACACCAACGTGCCCTGGCCATGGAGCCCGATGGGGCTGATCGCCCACGCGACCATCCTCTTCCTTCTCGCCCTGCGGCTGCCCAACCGCGTGGTGATCGCGGTGCTGGTGCTGACCACGCTGGGCACCTTCGCCCTGCAGGGTCTCGCCGGCTCCCATGCGTACGCGTCGACGAGCCCGCTGGCCCTCGCCTTCTTCGTCGGTGCCGTCCTCCTCGGCAGCGCCCTGCGCGGCCGCCGCGAGGCCCGTACCCAACTCGTCGAGCAGACCAGCATCACCGCCGAGGAGCGCGCCCGCCGCACCCTCCTGGAGGAGCGCAGCCGCATCGCCCGCGAGCTGCACGACGTGGTCGCCCACCACATGTCGGTGATCTCCATCCAGGCCCAGGTCGCCCCGCACCTGGTGGAAAACCCGTCCGAGGAGTTGAAGGAGAACCTCCACGGCATCCGGCAGAACGCGCTGGAGGCCCTCACCGAACTCCGCCGCGTCCTCGGCGTACTGCGCTCCGAGAACCCACCGGACGCGGACCCCGACGACCCGCACGGGATAGCGGCCGCGGCCGAGGGCACCGCCCCGCACGCCCCGCAGCCCACCCTGGACCGTCTCGACGCGCTCATCGACAACACCCGCGCGGCCGGCCTGGCCGTCGTCACCGAGATCCACGGGGAGGAGAGGCCGCTGCCGCCGGGCGTGGAGCTGTCGGCGTACCGGATAGTGCAGGAGGCCCTCAGCAACGCCCTGCGGCACGCGCCCGGGTCGACCGTTCGGGTGGAGCTCACCCACTTCCCGCGCGGTCTGCAGGTACGGGTCATCAACTCCCGTCCCGCCCGCGAGGCCCCGCCGTCCCTGGGCGCCGGCCACGGGCTCCTCGGCATGCGTGAGCGTGCCGCGATGCTGGGTGGCACGCTCATGGCGACCGAGACCTCCCACGGCGGTTTCGCCGTCGTGGCCTTCCTCCCCCGCAACGGCGACCCCGGCGGCGAGCCCTCGGAGCTCGCACCGGACACGACAGGAGAACAGAGTCCATGACGAGCAGCACCATCCGCGTACTGATCGCCGACGACCAGCAGATGGTCCGGCAGGGCTTCTCGGTGCTGCTCAACACCCAGCCCGACATCGACGTCGTCGGCCAGGCGGTGCACGGCCTCGACGCGATCGACAAGGTCACCGAACTCGCCCCGGACGTCGTCCTGATGGACATCCGCATGCCCGAGCTCGGCGGCATCGAGGCCACCCACCGCATCACCACCGAGCACCCGCACATCAGAGTCCTCGTCCTCACCACCTTCGACCTCGACGAGTACGTCTACGAGGCCCTGCGCGCCGGCGCGTCCGGCTTCCTCCTCAAGGACGCCTCCGCCGACCAGCTCGCCGAGGCGGTACGGGTCATCGCGGCGGGCGACGCGCTGCTCGCACCCGGCATCACCCGCCGCCTCATCGCCGAGTTCTCCCGCCTCGGCACCACACCCCGTGCCCCCCTCAAGGCTCGCGTCGGTGATCTGACGGAGCGGGAGACCGAGGTGCTCAGCCTGATCGCGCAGGGCCTGTCCAACGCCGAGATCGCCCAGCGTCTCGTCGTCGCCGAACAGACCGTGAAGACCCACGTGGGCCGCATCCTGGTCAAACTGGGCCTCCGCGACCGCACCCAGGCCGCGGTCTTCGCCTACGAATCGGGCCTGGTCCGCCCCACGGGCTACTGAACGGACGCCACCGGCGGATCCACGGACGCCGCCCACGCCCTACCCGTAGTACCTGAGACGGACCCGGGCAGACCCTCCTCACAGGTGACGACGGCGCACCCGCCCTCCGCCTACCGTTTTCAACGTGACCGAGACGACCCAGACGCAGACGATGACGATGCCCTCGCGCGGCGGGGGCAAGCCGAGCAGCCCGGAATTCCGGGTGGCGATGGACGCGTGGCGCAGGCTGCGGCAGGACCTGTTCCACGACGCGTTCGCCTACCTGCCGATGCCCCCGATGAAGATGGACGGCCTGTTCACCAGCCGGCTGTCCGGCCGCCTCCGCGAGTACGTGGCCTGGGCCCCGCACGCGGCGGTGGTGGCCGCCGGTCTGCTGTCGATGGCCATCGCCGCGTCCTCCAGCGACGACGGCGGGTCCGCCGCGACGGTGTCCGCCGTCTTCGCCCTGATCCCGGTCCTGCTGACCTTGGTCAGGCCCGTGGCGGCCTTCTGGGCGTCCATGATCGCGACCCCCCTGACAGGGGCGTTCAGCGACATGTGGGACGACTGGCCGTGGGCAGCCGGCAGCTTCGCGGCCCACCTCGTGGTGATGACGGTCGTGGCACTGCGCACCCGGCCGCGCATAGCCGCCTGGATGTGGGGCCTGACCGCGGCGTACGGGATGTTCGTGGAAAGCACCCTCGGCATGGGCCACTACTCGTCGAACTCGGGCCCGCTCCTCGTCATCTCCGCCATGACCCTGCTGGCCGCCTCCGCCCTGACCATACGCCGCACGGCCCAGCGCGAGGTGACCGCGCAGCAGACGGTGACCGAGCACGAGCGCTCCAAGCGCACCCTCCTCGAAGAGCGCACCACGATCGCCCGCGAGCTGCACGACGTGGTCGCCCACCACATGTCGGTCGTCGCCATCCAGGCCGAGGCCGCGCCCTACCGCGTGGAGAACCCGCCGCCGGAGCTGGAGCAGGCCTTCGCCACGATCCGGGAGAACGCGGTGGCGGCGCTCACCGAGCTGCGCCGCGTCCTCGGAGTGGTCCGCGCCGAGGACTACGAGGCCCCGGACGCCCCGCAGCCCACCCTCGCCGACCTCGACGGCCTGCTCGCCAACGTGCGGGAGGCAGGTCTCACGGTCGACAAGGCGGTCACCGGAGCGGTCCGCGAACTCCCGCAGGGCGTGGAACTGTCGGCGTACCGCATAGTGCAGGAAGCCCTCAGCAACACCCTGCGGCACGCACCGGGAGCGACGGCCCGCGTGGAGATCGGCTACGTCCTGGGCGGTCTCGGCCTGCGCATAGTCAACGGCCCGCGCCCGGAGGCGACCCTGGTGAAGACCACCCACGGAGCCGGTCACGGCCTCACCGGCATGCGCGAGCGCGTCACGATGCTGAACGGCGAGATGACGACGGGCGAGACGGAGGACGGAGGATACGAGGTGACGGTGTTCCTGCCGGTGTCCAGCGCGAGCGAGGCCGACGCATGACGATCCGCGTGCTGATCGCCGACGACCAGATGATGGTCCGCGAGGGCTTCTCCGTGCTGCTCGGCGCCATGCCGGACATCGAGGTGGTCGGCGAGGCGGTGAACGGCCGGGACGCGGTCGACCGGGTCCGGGAGCTGTCGCCGGACGTCGTCCTGATGGACATCCGGATGCCCGAGCTGAACGGCATCGAGGCCACCCGGGAGATCGTGGCGTCGGACGGCGGGGCGAAGGTGCTGGTCCTGACCACGTTCGACCTCGACGAGTACGTGTACCAGGCGCTGCGCGCGGGAGCCTCCGGCTTCCTCCTCAAGGACGCTTCCGCCCGCCAACTGGCCGACGGTGTCAGGGTGGTGGCCGCCGGCGAGGCACTTCTCGCCCCGTCCGTCACCAAGCGTCTGATCACGGAGTTCTCCAAGCTGGCCCAGTCTCCCCGCCCCTCGGCGGCCACCCAGCTGGCATACGGCGAACTCACCGACCGCGAGACCGAGGTCCTGGTCCTCATCGCCCAGGGCCTGTCCAACTCGGAGATGGCCGAGCGTCTGGTGGTCGCCGAGTCCACGATCAAGACCCATGTGAGCCGGGTCCTGGTGAAGCTGGGCCTGCGCGACCGTACCCAGGCGGCCGTGTTCGCCTACGAGGCCCGGCTGGTCACGCCCGGCTGACGGGAGCCGCGGCAGCCGCTTTGCCGAGGTCACGCGCCGGTCCCCCCTGTTCAGGCGGTCCGCTCGCGGGTTAGCGTCCGGTCATGGCACCTGCTTCCGACCTCGCTTTCGACCCGTGGGACCCCGACTTCGTGGCCGACCCGTACCCGGCGTACGCGGAGCTGCGGGCCCGGGGCCGAGTGCAGTACTACGAGCCCACGAACCAGTGGCTCGTCCCGCACCACGCGGACGTCTCGGCGTTGCTGCGGGACCGGCGGCTCGGGCGGACGTACCAGCACAGGTTCACGCACGAGGACTTCGCCCGCAGCGCACCGCCGGCGGAGCACGAGCCCTTCCACACGCTGAACGACCACGGGATGCTCGACCTGGAGCCCCCGGACCACACGCGCATCCGGCGGCTGGTGTCGAAGGCGTTCACCCCACGCACCGTGGAGCGGCTGAAGCCGTACGTGGAGGAGCTGGCCGGTGACCTGGTGGCCGGGCTGGTGGAAGCCGGCGGGGGTGACCTGCTGACGGATGTCGCCGAGCCGCTTCCGGTGGCGGTGATCGCCGAGATGCTCGGTGTCCCCGAGTCGGACCGGGCACCGCTGCGGCCCTGGTCGGCGGACATCTGCGGGATGTACGAGCTGAGCCCGTCGGAGGAGACGGCGAAGCGGGCGGTGCGGGCGTCGGTGGAGTTCTCGGAGTATCTGCGGGAGCTGATCGCGCACCGTCGGGCGGAGCCCGGCGAGGACCTGATCTCGGGCCTGATCGCCGCGTACGACGAGGGCGAACGTCTCACCGAGCAGGAGATGATCTCGACCTGTGTGCTACTGCTGAACGCGGGCCACGAGGCGACGGTGAACGCCACGGTGAACGGCTGGTGGGCGCTGTTCCGGAACCCGGAGCAGTTGGCGTCCCTGCGGGCGGACCACTCGCTGGTGCCTGCGGCGGTGGAGGAGCTGATGCGGTACGACACCCCGCTGCAGCTCTTCGAGCGCTGGGTGCTGGACGACATCGAGATCGACGGGACGACGGTTCCGCGGGGCGCGGAGATCGCGATGCTGTTCGGCTCCGCGAACCATGACCCGGCCGTGTTCACCGACCCCGGGAAGCTGGACCTCACCCGCGAGGAGAACCCGCACATCTCCTTCAGCGCGGGCATCCACTACTGCATCGGCGCCCCCCTCGCCCGGATCGAACTGGCGGCCTCGATGACGGCGCTCCTGGACCAGGCACCCACCCTCGCCCTCGCCACCGAGCCGACCCGGAAGCCGAACTTCGTGATCCGGGGCCTCGACGGCCTATCCGTCCAGATCTGAGGAGCCCTCCCCGCCCGGCCCCGGCCCCCTTCGCCGGGCCGACAGCAGCGCGATCAGCAGGCAGACGGCGGCCGGGAGGGCGGCTCCGGCCAGGGCGACGAAGGGGAGCTCGGTGGCGAGGACGGTGTAGTCCATGCCCTCACCCTCGAAGCCGCCCTGGAGATGGCGTTGGGTGCGGTCAGAGGTGCTCCACGCGAGCGTCGCGGCCACCGCACCCACCCCGGACAGCGCACACCCACCACACCCCAACGCACTCTCCCGATCCAACCCCCGCCCCCTCGTCCCGCCCCGCCCTGCCATCCCGGGCTACTCCGGTCGACCCATGACCGCAGGGACGCGCCCGAGTCCCGCCATGGTTCTCCCGCCCGGAGAGACACGGCCCGGCTTCGGGCAACGGGCCGCCACGTCTCGGCGCCACCAACCGCCCCTCGCCGCCCAGCACCCCGCGCCCCGCCGTCCCCCTGATCCTCCGAAGCCGCTCCGCCGCTCCGCCGCTCCGCCGCTCCGCCGCTCCGCCGACCCCCAGCCCACCGGCCCCCCACCCCACCCTCAGCTGCTCACATCCCGCCGCCGCAGCCCCGCCAGACCGCCTGCCACCAGCACCATCGCGAGCCCGGTCAGTACCAGCACCGGCGTCCACTCCATCTCCCCGCCCGGCAGCTTCGGGAGGTGGCCGAAGGGGGAGAGGTCGAGGAGGGCTTGGGGGGCGTTGAGCGCGGGGCCGATCCAGCCGATGAGGAGGACCGCGCCGGCGAGGCCCCAGGCAGCACCCGCCGCTCGGGGGGTGAGCCCGTAGAGCAGGACGGCCGTGCCGCCGATGACCCACACCCCGGCGACCTGGACGAGGCACGCGCCCAGGATCGGGCCGGCCTCCTTGCCGTAGCCGAGGGTGAAGCCGAGACCGGCGAGGAGCATGATCCACACCGTGCCGCCGAAGGCGACGACCAGGTGTCCGGCGGCCCAGCGGAGCCGGCCCACGGCGTTCGCGAGGAGCGGTTCGGCGCGCCCGGAGGTCTCCTCGCCGTGCAGGCGTAGGACAGCGCTGACGATGTACAGCGCGGCGACCAGGCCGAGCATGCCGATCATCGAGGCGAGGAAGGCGTTCGTCAGGCCGGACTGGCCGCCCATGCGTTCGAAGATCTCGCGGGCGCCCTCGTTGTCGCCGACGAAGTCGGCCGTGCCCTCGGTCAGGCCGCCGTAGACGACCCCGGCGAGGAAGAAGCCGATGCTCCAGCCGAGGACGCTGCCGCGCTGGAGCCGCCAGGCCAGGGCGCCGGCCGTACCCAGTCGGCCGGCCGCGGGGCCGGGCCGGGTCGGCAGGAAGCTCATGCCGACATCGCGGCGCCCGGCGAGTTCGTACGCCACCGCGCCCTGGATCGCCGTCGCCGCCACGAACAGCAGCAGCACCCACCACCGCTCATCCGCGAAGGAACGCTCGTTCTCCAGCCACCCCAGCGGTGACGCCCACGTCAAGAAAGACGAACCGTCGTTCTCGGAAGCGTCGCCCGCCGCCCGCAGCACGAACGCCGCCCCCAGCACCCCCGCCGTCAGCCCCCGCGCCAGCCGAGCGCTCTCCGTCAGCTGCGCGACGACCGCCGCCATCGTCGCGAACACCATCCCGACACCCGCGATCCCCAGCCCGAAGGCCAGCGCACTGACCGCGCCCTCCCCGGCCAGTCCGAGCGTGACGAGCGATGCCAGCCCGCCGTTCGCGATCGCCGCCGTCAGCAGAGCGGCGGTCAAGGACGCCCGGCGCCCCACCATCCCCGAGGCGACCAGTTCCTGACGGCCGCTCTCCTCCTCGTCGCGGGTGTGGCGGATGACGACGAGGAGGCTCATGACGGCGGCGAGGAGACCGGCGTAGACGCCGACGCGCCAGGCGGTCAGGGCGCCGAGGGAGTCGTCGAAGACGGGGCCGACCAGGGCGCGCAGCGACGAGTTCGTGGTCATCTGGCGCATGAGGTCGGCGCGTTCGGCGGCGGTGCCGTACAGGCTCTTCAGGCTGTTCGGCATGGAGAGGACCATCAGCCCGGTCACCGCGACCCAGACCGGGACCATCACGCGGTCGCGGCGCAGGGCGAACCGCAACAGGGTTCCCGTACCGGCCAGTTGACGGGTCCCGCCGGACCGTACGGCGAAGGCGTTCGTGGCGGCGGGGCCGGTGTCCGTGTCGGCGGTGGTGGTCATCGCGCGACCACCTCTCCCGCCTGGTAGTGCCGCAGGAACAGCTCTTCCAGGGTCGGGGGCGTGGAGGTCAGGGACCGTACGCCGGACCCGGTCAGGGAGAGCAGGACGGCGTTGAGTTTGTCGGTGTCGACCTGGAGGCGGACGCGGTTGCCCTGGACGTCGAGGTCGTGGACGCCGGGGAGACCGGCCAGGCCGCCCGGCGGGCCGGCGAGTTCGGCGGTGACGGTGGTGCGGGTCAGGTGGCGCAGGTCGGCGAGCGAGCCGCTCTCGACGGTCACGCCCTTGCGGATGATGCTCACCCGGTCGCACAGTTCCTCGACCTCGCTGAGGATGTGGGACGACAGCAGGACTGTACGGCCCCGGTCGCGCTCCTCGCGTACGCAGCGCTGGAAGACCTCCTCCATCAGCGGATCCAGACCGGAGGTCGGTTCGTCCAGGATGAGGAGGTCCACGTCGGAGGCGAAGGCGGCGACGAGGGCGACCTTCTGGCGGTTGCCCTTCGAGTAGGTGCGGCCCTTCTTGGTGGGGTCCAGTTCGAACCGTTCGATCAGCTCCGCGCGGCGCCCGGCGTCCAGCCCTCCCCGCAGCCGGCCGTACAGGTCGATGACCTCGCCGCCGGAGAGGTTGCGCCACAGGGTCACGTCGCCCGGTACGTACGCGATCCGGCGGTGCACCTCCACCGCGTCCGTCCACGGGTCGCGGCCCAGTACCCGCGCGGCGCCCGAGTCGGCGCGCAGCAGGCCGAGCAGGACGCGGATGGTGGTGGACTTCCCGGCGCCGTTGGGGCCGAGGAAGCCGTGGACCTCGCCGGTCTCGACGGTCAGGTCGAGGCCGTCCAGCGCGTGGGTCCGTCCGAAGGACTTGTGCAGTCCGGATACCTCAAGGGCGGGGTGGGCCTTCGTCATGCTTCAGAAAGTACGCTTGCTTCAGAAATTTGTGAAGTTAAGGAAGCGTATGAATCGCCGGTAGACTCGGCGGTGGTGTCTGACCAGGGGATATCGCGGGGATACCGAGGGAGTTGATCCAGGGATGACGGATTCGAAGGCCGGAGCGAAGGCCGGGGCGAAGGCCGAAGCGAAGGCCGGAGCGGCGACCGTGGGACGCGACCCGGAGTCGGTCTCCCGTTTCGTCGAGGGCTTCGCGGCGCAGCTCGTCGAGGCCGGGGTGCCGCGCATGCCGGCCCGCGTCTTCGCCGCGCTCCTCGCCTCCGACACCGGCGCGCTGACCTCCGTCGAGCTGGGCGAACAGCTCCGGATCAGCCCGGCGGCCGTCTCCGGCGCGGTCCGCTATCTCGCCCAGGTGCACCTGGTGTCACGCGAACGCGAGCCCGGTTCGCGCCGCGAGCGCTACCGCGTCCACAGCGACCAGTGGTACGAGGCGCTCACCAACCGCGAGGCCATCATCAAGCGCTGGGAGGAAGCGTTGCGTGAGGGCGTCACCAGCCTGGGCGCCGACAGCCCGGCGGGCCGCCGACTCTCCGAGACCCTCGCCTTCTTCGAGTTCATCGAGAAAGAGGTCGAGGCGATGATGGGCCGCTGGCGCGTCCACCGCGAGGAGCTGTTCGGCGGGGGCTGACCGGCGACCGCGGACCGCTGACCGCTGACCGCGGACCGGCGACCGCGGACCGGCGACCGCTGACCGGTGGCCGTGGACCGGCGACCGGCCGCCGGGGATGCGCTACTCGCCGGCTCCCTCCGCCCCCTCCGCCCCCTCTGCCTTCTCCGTCTTCTCCGTCTTTTCGGTCCCCGGCTCCGTGCGGCTCGCCAGGCGCTCGTAGCGCTGCCTCGCCGCCTGGGGAGTTTGGAGGCCGAGTCCGAAGGCGATCTCCGGCCAGGTCATGCCGCGACCTCGGGCCATGTCGAGGAGGCCGACCTCCAGTTCGTCCATCTCGCCACGGGCGAGGGGGATGAGGGTCAGCGCGGCGGTGATGTCGGCGCGGTCGATCTCCGGTTCGCCGTCGTCGAGGAGGGCGGCACCGCTGAGCAGATACGAGACCAGCCTGATCGCCTCGTGCGGACCGAGCACATGGGGGTGGACCTGGCGGCGACGCTGCCCGTCCGTGGCCGCGTGCCGCTCGGCGATGCGGAAGAGGGACGTGTAGACGCGCTGGGCGCGCGCCTCGTCCGCGCTCGGGGGCGTGAAGGGATCGGTGGGTGAGGGCATGCAGCCAGCATGTGGATGCAAACACTTTGTTGTCAACGAATTATTCACAGCCGTCCTGATCTTCTCGGTGGACACGGCTCGACGCCCTGACCCATGATCCCCGCATGATCCGTACCGCCACCGTGAACGATGTCGCCGACATCAGCGACGTACGACGGCGGCGTCGCCGAGCGCAACGCGATCATCGAGACCACGGCCGGCCGTAGCGCCGCCGAACACCGGGCCGAACTCGCCGCGAACACCGCCCGGTTGGAGGCGGCCTGGGCGGAGGCGGGCGAGACGGACCGGAGCCGCCCGGTCACCTTCCGGGACGCGGACCTCGCCGCGACGGTCCGGGCACGGTGGCGCGAGGTGTGGATCCACATGGTCGACCTGGAACTCGGCGTACGGCCGGACGACTGGCCCGAGGAACTGGCCGCTGACGTCATCGACTTCCTCCTCTGCCGTTTGCCTGCGGGCACCCGCCTGCGCCCCGAGGACGTGCCTCACCAGTGGACCGCCGGTGACGGCGCAGCCGTCCGGTGATCACCGGACGGCTGCGCGACCTTGCGGCATGGCTCGCCGGACGCGTGCCCTCGGTCCCACCCGTGGCGCCGGGGGGACTCCCCGCGCTCGGCCCCTGGCCGCCCCACCCGCCACAGCGAGCGGACCGGCCCTGATCCCGGCGGCCTACCGACGGCCGCTCTCGTCCCGATGTCCCGCCCGGCCGACGCGATAGGGCAAGGGCTCAGTCCGAGGCGTTCCGCCGCGCCGCTCCCGCCGCCTTCCTGGCCGCGCGGTGCCGCTTGGCCAGCCGCATCGAGTGCAGGCACGAGACACCGTCCCTCCGGCACGCGTCCACGCAGGCCACGGCATGGTCCAGCCAGTCGCTGAACGTCGCCAGGACGGCGTCGGAGGGCGGGGCGGAGCCCCCTGCTCGTTTCGTCGATTCGTCGGTCATGCCGTACGTCCCTCCCCCAGGTACGC
Organism: Streptomyces sp. NBC_00104; assembly: GCF_045160825.1. Taxonomy (NCBI): domain Bacteria; kingdom Bacillati; phylum Actinomycetota; class Actinomycetes; order Kitasatosporales; family Streptomycetaceae; genus Streptomyces; species Streptomyces sp. NBC_00104. Next base: position 6,261,448 of record NZ_CP108215.1, read on the forward strand.
CGTGACATACGCCCGCACGAGGCCTCCCTCGTCTCCTTCATCCACGTGTGGACCATCCATGAATACGGAGCGTACGGGCGCCGCTCTCATCGACCGCCTCTCCCAGCAGGGTTCGCGTGGCGGGAACGGCAACCACCGGCCGTACGTGGCCCGATACCGTTCCGCCCGGGCAGCCCAACGCCGCCACCGCCCGCGGTACGGGCTCAGCACCGCCGAGCTCACCGTGCCCGCCCCGGGATCACGAAGTACGCCCACACACACTTGGTGAACGGCCGTGCTTCGTGGCCCCACCGTTCGGAGAGCGCGTCGACCATCACGAGTCCGCGACCGCCGTCCCGTTCGGCGTCCCCGCCCCGCAACGCCGGCACCTTTCCCTTGTCCGGGTCCGACACCTCGACCAGTAAGCCGCATCCCCGGACCGACATCACCACCTCCACCTCCGCGAGCGTCACCCGACAGTGCCGGACCGCGTTCGTCACCAACTCCGTGGCCACGGTGGCGACGTCATGGGCGAGTTCACCGTCGAGCGCCCAGTCCTTGAGGATCCGCCGCACGCGGGCGCGGGCCTCGGGGACGTGTCTTCCGTGCTTGGGGATACGGAAGGAGTCGCGACGTGGGGTGAGAGCGGGCATGGCGAATAGACCCCCTGACATGCGGCCAAGTTCACGCCCTGTAGCGGTGCGTGCACAGAGAGATTAGATCCTCAATCGCGGAAGGTTGCAACTGGAAGAACCTCATGCATGCGATTTTTTCTTCGTGAGGTAGACGGCGCACCCTAGAGTTGAAGCGGTTCAGACCGAGAGGGGATGCGATGCCCGCAGGGGGACGGCCGACGGTGCGCAGTAGGCGGCTCGGTGCCGCGCTCAAGCGGTACCGACAGGCCGCCAAGCTCGACCAGTTGGCGGCGGCTGAGGTGCTCGGGGTGGATCCGGCCCGCGTCAGCCGCATAGAGAGCGGGCTCGTGACGGCGCGCATCCTGGAGATCCGCGTGCTGCTGAACGCCTACGGCGAGGACGATCCGGAAGTCCGCAGCAAGCTGGAGGACTTGGCCAAGAGGTCGAAGCACCGTGGCTGGTGGCTCGAACACGCGGCTCACCTGCGGCCGGACTACCTCGACCACATCTCGCTTGAGGATGACGCGACTTACATCCGGACGTGGGCGCAGGCGCTGATTCCTGGACTCCTGCAGACGTCGGCCTATGCGGAGGCCGTCATCACGTCGGGGCCCAACTACGTTGCTCCGGAACGAGTGGCGCAACTGGTCAAGGTGCGCGAGGCTCGGCAGGCGAAGATCGAGGAGGGTGGGGCGGCGTACACGGCCATCATCTGGGAGCCGGTGATCATTCACCCGCTGGTGAGCGTCGGCATTCACCAGGAGCAACTGGCCAAGATTCTCGAAGTCGGCCGGCGGAAGAACGTGACCGTGCAAGTCCTGCCCTTGAGTGCCGGAACACTCGCGGGGGAGATCTCCGCTTTCGCGTCCTTCAGTTTCGACGCGGAGCCGATTGTGGAAGCCGTGACGCTGGAGAACCTGCGGGGGACCTCGATCCTCGAAGCCCCCGAAGACCTCGCGGCTTACACGCTCGCCTTCGACCAACTACGATCGGCAGCGCTGGCACCGGACGCGAGCGCGCAGCTCATTCGGCGCGCAGGCGAGAGAATCAAGGACGATGCGTCGTGACCCCTGAGCTCATAGGCCCCTTCCGGAAGTCCTCGTACTCCGGACAGCAGGGTGACTGCGTCGAGGTCGGCGCAACAAGCACCGGCGGCCGAGTCATCCGCGACAGCAAGAACCCGCACGGCCCTCTCCTGTACATCTCGCCCGCCGGATGGCGCGCTTTTCTCGGCGCCGTCGCCGGGACGGCCGTGCCGCGCTGACTAACATGGAAAAGGTCATCCCGTAGGGATACCCCCATGCCGGAACCCCGGCTCGATTACGGCGAGCCGGGGTTTCCGATACGTGGGTATTCCGGGGTGTGCGCTTGCCCTCTCGGTTATCACCAGTGGCCGTTTTCGACGACGCGGAAGCTGCCGATGAGGAGCTGTCCCTCCCGGTCCCCTTCGACCGCGCTGCTGGAACTGTGCGGTCCGACCGTGGCGACGGGAGCCCCGTTGTCGCAGGTGATTCCGTTGAAGAATTCGACGGTCTTGTCGCTGTCGTTCCGGATGTTGAAGCTGCTGGCGCCCTGCTGACCTCGGCCCTGGTTCTGGTTCTGGTTCGGGTTCTGGCCCTGCCCGCGGCGCACGTTGACCACGGCGATGCAGGACCCCGGCTCGGCGCCGTACACGCGCTCGTTGACCTGAATCTGGCCCTCGTCCCGGCGGTGCTCGCCACGACCCGCGCCGCGGCCCTCGTTGCCCTTCCGGGGACCGTTGTAGCTGTCCGACGAACCCGCGTCGGCCGGGGCGTTGGCGACGTTCGAGCCGGCGCTGGTGCCCGTGCCGTTGCCGCCGCGGGGTGCCGGGGCGGCGTCGGTGATGGCCGAAGCGGACTTGGGGGCCGACTCCAGGGCGGAGCTGGCGTAGGTGACACCGGTGGCGGCCGCGACTGCCACGCCGACGGAGGCGGCGATCACTGTGATCTTACGAGTGCGCAATGCACTTCCCCTTCTCTTCGTTCTCGTCGACAGGACCTGCCGACGAGAACGAACGTAATGACGGCCATTTCCGCTGTCATTTCGAGGAGGTTCGGAGCAGTGTGAAAATAGGTCCGAACGGCCGCATGAATTGTCGCCCCGGAGAGTGACGATCGGCGCGCCTGACGCCTCATCAAAATACGTCAATGAGCTGGTACTTTGATTCGAGGAGAGCGCCCGTTCGGAACGCGCTGACATATCGTCACCCTGTTGGACGTGCCGTGAGCGGCCTCAGGTCTGAGCGACCGTCAGATCGACGCGCGGTCAAGAGGGGCTGACGGCGCCTCAAGAATCCCTCGACCGCGACGAATACGCGATGCGTGCCGATGCGTCCCGTCGCGTGAATTCCGCGCCGGGAAATGATCGACAGCGGCGTGTCGCGTGCTGCCACGGGCTCCGCCGGGTCTACCGTGGTCGGCCCTCACCTCGGCAGCGTCAGCCCCCAGGCACCCGCCCGTACCGTCCACGTCCGCGTTCGTACCGGTCCCGACACCAGGGAGTCCGCCCGGTAGCGGAAGTCCGCGCCGGACACGGTCACCCGGTGGCCGACCGCGTGCAGCGTGGCCGCCTCGGCGCCCACGCACACCGGCCGGATCTCGACGTCGGCGCCGCCGTCGAGGCCGGGCGTGATGGACACGGTCTCCACGGGCTGGTCGAGGTCGACGAGCATCACCCCGTCCACCTCCACCCGCAGCCGTGAGGGCCCGGCGCCGCCCCCGGCGGCGACGCGTATGCGTGACGGACGCAGCGGACGGGACATCCGGGCGGGCCGCGCCGGCCGCGTCGACAGCGTACGGGCGAGGGACTGCGGCCAGGCGCGCAGCCAGAAGTGCTGGCCGGGCGACCCGCCGTCGTCGGCCGACGCGCCCCCGGCCCGCGCTTTCCGGCCCGTTGCCCTGCCATCGCCCCTGCCGTCGCCCGTGCCGTCGCCCGTGCCGTCGCCCGTGCCGTCGCCCGTGCCGTCGTGCGTCCCCGGGCCCGTTCCTCCGTCCAGCCCCGGGTGGGCGTCCGCCGCCATCCCCGGCTCGTCCGCCGGATCGGGCGGAGGAGCACCCGGCAGGGCCGGGATGCGCAGCGCGCCCAGCACCACCCCGTCGCTGTCGTCGACGAGCAGATCCAGCCGTCGCTCGACACCGTCGAGGGCGGCGCGGGCCGCCGCGACCGCGCCGGTGGGCACGCCGAGGGAGTGGGCGAGACCCAGGGCGGAGCCCACGGGGATCATGGAGAGGGGGCAGGAGGCCAGCTCCCGCTGCCGATGCAGAAGAGCCACCGCCCGCAGCAGCGCGCGGTCGTCGCCGATCACCACCGGCCGCCGCGAACCGCGCCGCGAGAGCGCTCGCGCGAATTCCTCGGGCCCGGCGGGAAGGCATACTTTCGTACTTGCCGCACCCGCGCTGAGCACGTCTTTCGCGATCCGTACGGCCTCGCCGTCCGTGTGACGGGCGAGGGGGTCGATGACCACGAGGAGCTGGTCGGGAGTCGCCACCTCGGTCCTGCCTCGCTTCCTCGGGTAGCATCTTTGTGCAAGAGCCCCTTGCGCTATTGCGCCAGGGGCTTCGTCTATTCCGGGGCATCCGGGTCCTACAGGTGCGACCAACGGCGGTCGCGGTGCACGCGGCGGATATGAGCCACCGCGTACGCCCCCGACCTTGGACATGCCCCGCCCGGAAGGGGTGTACGCGCGTGCCCGCACTTGTGCTGCTCGGTGCTCAGTGGGGTGACGAAGGCAAGGGAAAGGCGACGGACCTGCTAGGTGGGTCCGTCGACTATGTGGTGCGCTACCAGGGCGGCAACAACGCCGGCCACACGGTAGTCGTGGGCGATCAGAAGTACGCCCTGCACCTCCTCCCTTCCGGAATCCTCACACCTGAATGCACTCCGGTCATCGGCAACGGCGTCGTCGTCGACCCGTCGGTCCTGTTCTCCGAGCTGAACGGGCTGAACGAGCGAGGCGTCGACACGTCCAAGCTCCTGATCAGCGGCAACGCTCACATCATCACGCCGTACAACGTGACCCTCGACAAGGTCACCGAGCGCTTCCTCGGCAAGCGCAAGATCGGCACGACGGGGCGGGGCATCGGCCCGACCTACGCGGACAAGATCAACCGTGTCGGTATCCGCGTCCAGGACCTGTACGACGAGTCGATCCTGACGCAGAAGGTCGAGGCGGCCCTCGACGTCAAGAACCAGGTCCTCACCAAGCTCTTCAACCGCCGGGCCATCTCCACCGACCAGGTCGTCGAGGAACTGCTCGTCTACGCCGACAGGCTGGCGCCGTACGTCGCCGACACGGTCCTGGTCCTCAACCAGGCCCTCGAAGACGACAAGGTGGTCCTCTTCGAGGGCGGCCAGGGCACCCTGCTGGACATCGACCACGGCACGTATCCCTTCGTGACGTCGTCGAACCCGACCGCCGGTGGTGCCTGCACCGGTGCGGGCGTCGGTCCGACGAAGATCAGCCGGGTCATCGGCATCCTCAAGGCGTACACGACCCGTGTCGGCGCCGGCCCGTTCCCCACCGAGCTCTTCGACGAGGACGGCGAGGCGCTGCGCCGTATCGGCCACGAGAGGGGCGTCACCACCGGCCGCGACCGCCGCTGCGGCTGGTTCGACGCGGTCATCGCCCGCTACGCGACCCGCGTGAACGGCCTGACGGACTTCTTCCTCACCAAGCTCGACGTCCTCACCGGCTGGGAGCAGATCCCGGTCTGTGTCGCGTACGAGATCGACGGCAAGCGTGTCGAGGAACTTCCGTACTCGCAGTCCGACTTCCACCACGCGAAGCCGATCTACGAGACCCTGCCGGGCTGGTCCGAGGACATCACGTCGGCGAAGTCCTTCTCCGACCTGCCGAAGAACGCCCAGGCGTACGTCAAGGCGCTGGAGGAGATGTCCGGCGCCCCGATCTCCGCGATCGGCGTGGGCCCGGGCCGCGACGAGACGATCGAGATCAACTCGTTCGTCTAGCGGTTCGGACAGGTGGCGACGTACAACGGGCACCGTACAAAACGGGCAACGTACAACGGGCCGGGCGCGCGCAGGCGTGCCCGGCCCGGTCCGGTCCGTGCCGGGCGTCGGGCTCGCCGGGTCGAGCGCGACCACCGGGCCTATCCTGAGAGGGTGCGCGATCTGCGCATATCGGACGATCCGAGGAAGGTGAGTGCGATGCGCGTTCTGTTCAAAGCACGCTTCGACACGGAGAAGTCGAACGAGGCCATCCGCAACGGCACCCTGGGGAAGCTGATGCAGGCCTCCATGGAGCAGATCAAGCCGGAGGCGGCCTACTTCACCACCGACAACGGGCAGCGCACCTGTTACATGGTCTTCGACATGCAGGACAGCTCGCAGATGCCGGTGATCGCCGAACCGTTCTTCCTCGACATGGGCGCCGACGTCACCTACACCCCGGTCATGAACCCCGAGGAGCTGCAGAAGGGCCTCTCGGCGCTGGGCCGCTGAGCGCCGAAGGTCCTCAGCTGAACACGATCATCGAACCCTGCGCCAGACTTCGGGTCGCCGCCGCGTGCAGGCCCAGCCAGACATGGCGTTCGCGGGCGAAGGGGCTCGGATCGTAGGGCGCCGGGACGGCCGGTTCCTCCAACTCCGTGGGTGCGACCGGTGCTTCGGGGGGCGCCGGCGGGTTCGCCGGGTCGATGCCGATGGCCGGGGCCACGAACTCCAGTTCCCTCAGCAGCCCTTGGGCGGAGCCCAGGGGGCCGCCCCCGGCGAGCAGTTCGTCGCTGGAGAGGGGCTGCGGGAAGTCGACGGGGACGTAGGCGCCCGCGTGGTCGTAGTGCCAGACCAGGTGCGACTGCTGGGCCGTGCCCTCGAACATCTCCAGCAACTGCTCGTAGTCGCCGCCCAGCGCGTCCACCGGGGTCACCTCCAGACCGCACACCTGGAGCAGATAGGCCCGGCGCAGGAAGTGCAGCGCGTCGTAGTCGAAGCCCGCGACCGGGGCGACCTCCCCGGTCAGCCCCGGCATGTACTGGTACACCGGAACCGGTGGCAGCCCGGCCTCACCCAGCAGCTTGTTGTAGAGCGCGAGTTCCTCGGCGAAGGGGTTGTCGGGCGTGTGGCACAGCACGTCGACGAGCGGGACCAGCCAGAGGTCACAGGCCAAAGGAGAACTCCTCGGTCATCCGGCACGCACACGCACGGTAGGGATACGTTCGCGTACGGCACACAGTGGTCAGGGAAGCGTAGTCGCTGAGGGCGCCTTCAGTCCCCCTCGTGCAGGTCCCATACCCACACACCGCCCACCCACTTACCGGGTCGCCCGACCAGCTTGTCCACGGCCTCCCGCAACTGCTGGTCGTACGGCTGCGGACGCAGGACCAGGGCGCCCGCGTGCCAGTACGCGAAGTCCTTCTGGGCCTGGGCCCGCCAGTTCACGCCGATCACCGGGACCTTGCCGGTGTAGCGGACGTCACGCAGCAGGTTGGAGGTGTGGCGGGGGACGGCGCCGTAGATGCCGACGCGGTCCTCGCCGAACGGGCCGTTGAAGTAGCCGCCGGGCATCCGGAAGCCGAAGCCGGCCGTGGTCTGCCAGCGCAGCGCCTCCGCGTTGCCCGGGTCCGGCAGCGGCACGGGCACCAGGGTCTCGCCGGCCCCGACCCCGGTGTCGGTGTCGGTGTCGGTGTCGGTGTTGATGTACGACTTCCACGTGCCGTCCGCGATGAACGCCGGGACCTCGGCGCGCTCCACCGACTTCAGCGGGGCCGGGACGATCGGCAGCAGGGCGAGGGTGACGGCCATGAAGCCGACGTACCGCGTGCCGAGGCCCGGCACGGCGGCGAGCCGTTCGCAGGCGATCGCCAGCAGCATGCCGAGGACCGGGGCGCAGACCATCGCCACCCGGCCCTCGATGACCGACTCGAACAGCGGCTTCTCGGCGAGCAGCGCCCACGGGCCGGGCAGCACCAGATCCGTCTGCGGAAGACGGAACTCCGGGCCGAGGGAGAGCAGTGCCGCGCCGAACGCGGTGACGGCGAGCGCCTTCACCAGGGGGCGCTCCCACAGGCGTACGACGATGCCGAGGGCCAGGAGGACCAGGGGCCAGCCGTAGAAGGCGTTCTGCTCGGTGGGGTTGAGGGAGAGCGCGTCCGCCCGGTCGTGGTCGCCCGCGAGGAGCGAGCGCTCGGCGAAGGACAGCAGGGCGAGCGGACTGTTGCCCGCGTTGTCGCCGTGCGCGATGTTCCCGTAGCTCTGCGGGCCGAAGAACTGCCAGGAGAGGGGTAAGGCGACCAGGGGGAGGGCCACGAGGGTCGCGATGCCCAGCCCTCTGAGGAGCGGGCGCCAGACGTCGCGGGCCACGTCCCGGCGCAGGAGGCCGTAGGCGGCGGCGAACATCAGCATGCCCATCGCGGCGAGAAGGAGTGGTTCCTCGCCGAGGAAGATCTGGTAGGCCGCCATCAGGCCGAGGACGATCCCGTCCCGCCGGGTCCGGGCGCCCGTGCACAGGCGCAGCGCCCGGTCGACGATCAGCGGAATCATGAACAGGACGACGAAGTTCGGGTGCGCGTTGGCGTGGCTGACCATCGGCGGCGCGAAGGCCGCGAGGGCCGCTCCGGCGAAGGCCGCGCCCCGGTGCCGTACCACTCTTCTGACGATCAGCCAGTACCAGGCGGCGGCTGTGGCGGCGAGGCCCAGGGTCATCACGAGGGCGAGTGTGACGGCGGGTCCCAGGGCGAGCGTGACGGGCGCGAAGGGGACCGACAGGCCCAGCATGACCGTGTTGGCCATCAGGTTCACGCCGTCGGGGAAGCCCTGGAAGGTGGTGAAGAGCGGGTTGCGGAGGTGGACGAGGTTGTCGGCCGTGACCGCGAAGAACCACTCCCACTGGTTCTGGTCCTGGAGGGAGTCGGGGAGGTAGCGGCCGTTCGGGTCGAGCCAGCGGCCGATATGGAGGGCCACCGACATCAGCAGGAAGAAGGTGACGGCGAAGGCGTCGGCGGGGCGGACGGACCGGGCCCGCAGGACGGCGAGTTCGCCCAGGACCCGGGCGTAGTCGTGCGGCCGGATCTTGGAGCCGGGCTGGTGGGACCAGCGGACGGGGACCTCGACGACGGGCCAGCCGCTGCGCCGGAAGTACCGCAGTATCTCCACGTCGATGCCGAACCCGTTGAGGCGGGAGGCGGCGAAGGCCTCGCGGGCGCGGTCGCCGTCGAACAGCTTGAAGCCGCACTGGGTGTCGCGGATGCCGGGCACCGCGACCCCGCGTATCAGGAAGTTCCCCGCCCGCCCGAGCGCCTCGCGCAGCCGGTGCTGATGGCGCTCGATGAGCGCGCCGGGCGCCTCGCGCGAGCCGATCGCGGCCGTGTGCCCGTCGGACAGCGCCTTGTCGAGCCGCTCCAACTCGTCGATGGGCGCGGCGAGATCGGCGTCCGTGAGCAGGACCCGGCGGCCGTGGGAGGCGAGGACGCCGAGCCGCAGGGCGTGGCCCTTGCCCCGGTTGCGGGGCCCGCCGGAGACGAGCTGGACCCGGGCGTCGCGGGCGGTGACGGCGGCCACCACCTCGGCCGTACCGTCCGTCGACCCGTCGTCGACGACGATGACCTCCCAGCGCGCGGCGGCCTCGGTCGCCGCGAGGTGATCGATGATCGCGTCGAGCGTCGGAGCGAGACGGTCCTCCTCGTTGTAGGCGGGGACGACGACGGAGAGGTCGACGCTCAACTTCGCGCCGCCCGCCTTCGGGGTCGTGCTCATCCGTCCGCCAGGCGTTCCACCAGGCTCAGGGACCGCTCGTCGTAACCGGCGATGATCTCCTGCGCGGTCTGCGCGTCCCGGCGGGAGAGGGCGTCGACGAGCTCGGTGTGGTCGGCCCACAGCCGGCCCTTGAGATCGTCGGCCGCGTCGTCCTCCTGGCGCAGGTGCTGGACCGCGCACACCCAGGCCTGCACCCGCAGCCGGTGCAGGAAGTCGGTGAGGTACGGGTTGCCGAACAGGGCGCTCAGCTCGCGCCAGAACCGCAGGTCGTAGCCGATCAGGATGTCCAGGTCCCCGGCGGTGGCGGCCCGCCGCGCCTCCTCGCCGCGCCGCCGGACCCCGGCGAGCGCGGCGGCCGTACGGGGGTCGACCTTGCGGTCGCCGAGCTGCCGGAACATGCCGTGGGTGACCAGGACGCGGGCCTCGACCATGTTCCGGTAGTCGGCCACCGAGTACGCGTGGACCTCGAAACCCCGGTGCTGCACGGCGTCCAGCAGCCCCTGCGCGGACAGATCGACCAGGGCCTCACGCACGGGCGTCGCCGAGACCCCGTACTGCTCGGCGATCTCCTTGACCGTGAACTCCTGCCCCGGCTTGAGTCTGCCGGCCAGCACCTCGTCACGGAGCGCGTCCGCGAGCTGCTGCCGCAGGGTGCTGCGGGTCACGGCGCCATTGCCGCCGCCGGTGCCGGGCATCGTGGTCTGGGTCCCCCATCCGCGTACGCGTACGCATCCTGTGCGTGCTCTCCGATGTCTCTTACGAGCACGTCACCTTACGCGTTCGGGTTCCGGAGAGGTTTTCGCCCTTCTGCTCGGCACGGCGGCGGGTCCCGCGGGGAAAACGCGGGGAAATAGCGGGGGGACCGGGGGGCACGGGGAGGACTACGGCCTCATACCGTGTGTTCGTCCGCGACGGACAGGGCCGCGTCCAGGGCGGCGAGGCCCTCCTTGGCCTCGGCCTCCGTGATGGTGCACGGGGGGACGACGTGGGTCCGGTTCATGTTGATGAAGGGCCAGAGACCGTTCGCCTTGGCGGCGGCGCCGAAGGCGAGCATGGGCGCGTTGGCCTCGCCGGCCGCGTTGTAGGGGACGAGGGGCTCGCGGGTCTCCTTGTCCTTCACCAGCTCCAGCGCCCAGAACATGCCCGTGCCGCGCACCTCGCCCACGCAGGGGTGCCGCTCGGCCAGTTCGCGCAGGGCGGGCTCGATGACCGAGGCGCCGAGGGTGGCCGCGTTCTCGACGACCCCCTCCTCCGCCATGACGCCGATCGTCGCGACGGCGGCGGCGCAGGCCAGCGGGTGGCCGGAGTACGTGAGACCGCCGGGGTAGGGGCGCCGGGCGAAGGTCTCGGCGATGGCCGGGGAGATGGCCACGCCGCCGAGGGGGACGTAACCGGAGTTCACGCCCTTGGCGAAGGTCATCAGGTCGGGCACGACGTCGAAGAGGTCGGCGGCGAACCAGGTGCCCGTCCGTCCGAAGCCCGCCATCACCTCGTCCAGGACGAAGACGATCCCGTACTTGTCGCAGAGCTCCCGGACCCCGGCCAGATAGCCCGGCGGCGGAACCATGATCCCGGCCGTGCCCGGGACGCTCTCCAGGATGATCGCGGCGATCGTCGACGGCCCCTCGAAGGTGATCGTCGTCTCCAGGTGCTCCAGCGCGCGGGCGCACTCCTGCTCCTGCGTCTCCGCGTGGAAGCGGGACCGGTAGAGGAAGGGCGCCCAGAAGCGCACGACCCCGGCCGTGCCGGTGTCGGAGGCCCAGCGGCGCGGGTCGCCCGTGAGGTTGACGGCCTGCTGGGTGCCGCCGTGGTACGAGCGGTACGCGGCCAGCACCTTGGGACGGCCGGTGTGCAGCCGGGCCATGCGGACGGCGTGCTCGACCGCGTCGGCGCCGCCGTTGGTGAAGAAGATCTTGTCCAGGTCGCCGGGGGTGCGCTCCGCGATCAGCCGGGCCGCCTCCGAGCGGGCCTCGATCGCGAACGCCGGGGCGAACGTCGTCATCGTCGCCGCCTGCGCCTGGATCGCCGCGACGACCTTCGGGTGCTGGTAGCCGATGTTCGTGTAGACGAGGCCGCTGGAGAAGTCGAGGTAGCGGTTGCCGTCGTAGTCCCAGAAGTACGAGCCCTCCGCACCGGCGACGGCGAGCGGGTCGATGAGTTCCTGCGCGGACCAGGAGTGGAACACGTGCGCACGGTCCGCGGCCTTCACCGCGGCGCCGGCCTGGGGGTTTGGCTGAGGGGTCATGGAGTGAGGCTAGGGGGTGGCTGTGGGGGGAGGGCACGGGCGATTTGTATGCGTGCGGCCGTCCGAGCACGACAGTGTGTCGCCCCCGCGAGGGGCTGCGCCGCTGCGTGGGGCGCCTGCGAGCTCGGGGATGCGTGTGGTCTGGCGGGTGCGGGTCCGGTGGGGGCCGGTCGCGCAGTTCCCCGCGCCCCTGAAAAGCGGGGGCTGCGCCCCGGGCTTTCGGCCCGCAGGGGCCGTGTCTTTCAGGGGCGCGGGGAACTGCGCGAGCAGGCGCTGTCGGGCGCTCTGGACCACCTCGCGGCGGATCCGGAGGCCGGCACGGCACCGGCCGCTGTTACGGAACCGTAGACACCGCTCCATCCGCCTCCCCGTACGGCCGCACTACGATCGGTCCGTTGCGCACGTACGCGACGTACCCGTACGTACGCGTACACATATGCAGGGGGAGACGGGGGACGGTGGCCATGGAGAAGCTCGGGCCGGGGGATCCGCAACGCATCGGGGCGTACCGACTGCTCGCGCGGCTGGGGTCGGGCGGCATGGGGAACGTGTACCTGGCCCGGTCCGAGCGGGGCCGTACCGTCGCCGTGAAACTGGTCCGGCAGGAACTGGCGGAGCAGGAGGAGTTCCGGGCCCGGTTCCGGCAGGAGGTGCAGGCCGCGCGGCAGGTGGGCGGGTACTGGACCGCGCCGGTGCTGGACGCGGACACCGAGGCGGCCATCCCGTGGGTCGCCACCGGGTACGTCGCCGGGCCGTCGCTGCAGGCCGTGGTCGGGCGGGATCACGGGGCGCTGCCCGAGCGGTCCGTACGGATCCTCGCGGCGGGGCTCGCACACGCGCTGGAGGACATCCACGCGGCCGGGCTCATCCACCGGGACCTCAAGCCCTCCAACGTGCTGGTGACCATCGACGGGCCGCGCGTCATCGACTTCGGTATCGCGCGGGCGCTGGAGACCGTCACGGACGGCGGGCTCACGCGCACCGGCGCGCTCGTCGGTTCGCCCGGGTTCATGGCCCCCGAGCAGGTGCGCGGCGACCGCATCACCCCCGCCTGCGACGTCTTCTGCCTCGGCTCCGTCCTCTCCTACGCCGCCACCGGCAACCTCCCCTTCGGCGCCGCCCACTCCGGCGTCCACGCCCTGATGTTCCGCATCGCCCAGGAGGAACCGGATCTGGAGGGGCTGCCCGAAGGCCTCTACGACATCGTCCGCGACTGCCTGAAGAAGGACCCGGCCGCCCGCCCCACCCTGGCCCAGATCCTCCAGCGCACGGGCGCCGAGGACACGGTCTTCGCGGGGCGGTCGCGCGATCCGTGGCTGCCGAGTGCCCTCGTGGCCCAACTGGGGCGGCACGCGGTGCAGTTGCTGGACGCCGAGGATCCGGAGGAGTCGGCGGGCGCGGGAGCGCCGGGGGCGGGTGCCCCGGGGGCCGCAGGGGGTTCGGCGGCTGCCGGAGGTCGGGGCGGGTCGGCGGTTCCGGGGGGTGCGGCGGCCGGGGCGGGTGCGGCGGCCGCGGGTGGCCCGGGTGGGTCGGGCGGTCCCGGTGGGTCGGGAGGTCCGGCGGATCCAGGTCGCTCAGAGGTGTCCGGTCCCGCCGGGCAGCCGGCCGCGGCGGCTTCCTCGGCACCGGCCCGGCCCACCGCCGCGCCGCGGTCCGGTCCCGCGGACCAGCCCTCGGCTCCGGCGGCGCCCGCTTCCGCGACCCCGCCCGCTCCCGCAGGTCCGCCGTCGGCTCCGCCCGTGTACCCGCTCGGCGCCCCCCATTCTCCGTACGGTGGCTCGGGCGCCCCGTCCGGCGTCCCCGCGTCCCCGCCCGAGCATCCGGCCGCCGCGTCCGGGGGCGCCGTACCGCCTCCGCCGGGGGCGCCGGGTGCCGCGCCCCTGGACCGGATGCCGACGCGGATCGCGGGGACGGGCTCGCAGCCGCCTCCGCCGACCGCCCCGCCCGGGCCGGCGCCCGCCGGGTACGGCTTCCCGCAGCAGTACACCCAGCAACCCGCCCACGGCTACGGGCAGCAGCCCGGCGCCGCCCCCGGTTACGGCTATCCACAGGGTGCGCCGCAGGCTCCGTACGGGGCGTACGGGCAGGGGCCCTACGAGGGGCCCTACGGGGGAGGGCAGGGACCCGGCGCCGCCGCCGGGCCGGGCCTGGGCTCGACGCCGCCGTACGGGCCGAATCCCCTCTACGGGGCCGGGGCGGGCCCGGGCGGGCAGCCCGAGGACCCGCGCGGGAGCCGGCGCTCCTCCGTGCTCCTCGTCGTGGTCGCGCTGGTGGTCGCGCTCGGGGCGGGCGGCTCGGTGTACGCCCTGATGAAGAAGGGGGACGACGGCGGTAAGGAGGACGACGCGAAGGGCGGGCCGGCGACGAGCGCGCCTCCGACGCCGGGGCCCGAGACCGACCGGCCGACGGACCCGGGGGTCTCCCCGGAGGAGACCACCGAGTCGCCCGACGCCGGCACGATCCCGGAGGCGTTCCTCGGCACCTGGAACGCCACCCTCGCCGGCTCCGACGGCGCGGACACCCGGCAACTCGTCATCCAGCAGGGCGAGGTCGGCGACACCGTGCTCTCCCTCACGGCGGACGGCCCGCTCGAAGGCGGCGGCACGTACCACTGCGTGTTCGAGGCCGCGCTGACGGACGAGCCCGCCGACGACGGCCCCCTGCGGATCGGCCCCTCCACCGTCACCACCGGCGAACCGGCCGCCTCCTGCTCCCCGGGCGCCGCCACCACCGTCACCCTCCTGCCCGACGGACAGCTGCGACGGGTCGACTCGGCGGGGAAGTCGGTGACGTACGCGAAGGCCGACTGAGTGTTGTCTTATCAGGGGCGCGGGGAACTGCGCGACCGGCCCCCGTGACGCTCGGAGAGAGCGTGCACGACCGTGTTGACGGCCCGCTGTCGCCGGGCGAGGGGGCGGGCGAGCGCCCCGGGCAGGCCGAGCATCGCCCCGGGGTCGGGCGGACACGCGGTGAGCAGCACCGCGCCCCGCTCCCGGAAGGCCGCGTAGATCTCGTCGAGGCGGGCGAGCCCCCACCCACCGGCAGCCGAACAACGCACCCGATGACACCCCCGGGCGTCGAAGGGCCAGCGCCCCTGGGGGATGGGAACGCCGGATGGGAACGGGTAGGGGCGGCGGGGGCGAGAAAAGGCCCCCCGCACCCCCCGGCGGCTACCGAGCCTCCGGCGGCCGCTGACGAGGCATGTTCGGTCGAGACCCCGGCGGCATCGGCACCCGCCCGTTGGCGCTCCCCTCGGGCCGGGAGACGGAACCCCCCGTCTGCGCACCCAGCGGTGCGGCGCCCGTCCGGAACTCCACCATCCAGTCCGCCGTCTCCGCCCGCACCAGCTCCGTGATGTCCTCGGAGAACCGCCGCAGCACCCCGAGGCACCGCTCGGCGGCCTCCCCGGCCGTCCCCTCCGCCGGTCCCAGCACCTCCCGCGCACTCTCGGACGCCCAGTCGAACCGCAGCACCTGGAGCCGCCGCTGCACCGCCTGGGCCGTGGCGACGTCCCGCATCCACCCGGAGGTGACGCCGAAGAACCGGTCCACCGCGACGCACGCGACGCAGGACAGCAGCGCGAGATACCCCCAGGGAGCCACCCCGCCCACCGCCCCGGTGAGATCGAGCAACGGCAGCGCGGCCCCGGCGAGCGCCCCCGTCGCCGCCCCGACCCGCAGCACGCGGGCCGCCAGCCGTTTCCACACCCGGTCCGCGAGATACCACGCGGCGGTCTCCAGAGCCGCCCGCTCCACCCAGTGGTACAGCTCCTCCAGCCGCTCCGCCGGCGCCCCCCAGTCCCCCCGGGGAAACGGCCGCCCGGCCAGATCCCCCACCCACGGCCCGGTCACCGCCGCCCACGGCTCCGCCCACAGCCCGGACCCCTCACCCCGCCCGTCCTGGGGTCCCCCCTCGGGCTGCATCTCCGGCTGGCTCACCCGGCACTCCCTACTGACGACGCTGCTGACGACAGTGCGAGACACACGTACAGGCACTCACAGGCACGTACAGGCACCCCGACGCGGCCGGACCCTTCCTACCTCCCAATGGGTGGCGAAGACCCCGTTTTCACCGCTTTTCCCCCTGGAAGAGGACCTTGATCAGGTATACGAATTCCCGCCGGCTCACTCGAAAGAGTGGCGCGGCACAGGCCGTGCCGACCACGTAGGCTCGTGGCGACCGAAAGAACGTCCACGGCGACGTCCGTGAGAGAACTCGTGCGAGGAGCTGAACGTGATCCCCGGTGGTGGCCAGCCCAACATGCAGCAGCTGCTCCAGCAGGCTCAGAAGATGCAGCAGGACCTGGCGAGGGCGCAGGAGGAGCTCGCGCAGACGGAGGTGGACGGTCAGTCGGGCGGCGGCCTGGTGCGGGCCACCGTCACCGGCTCCGGAGAACTGCGCGCCCTGAAGATCGACCCCAAGGCGGTGGACCCGGAGGACACCGAGACGCTCGCCGACCTGGTCGTCGCGGCCGTCCAGGCGGCCAACGAGAACGCCCAGACCCTCCAGCAGCAGAAACTGGGCCCCCTCGCCCAGGGCCTCGGCGGCGGTGGCGCGGGCATCCCCGGCCTGCCCTTCTGAAGCCGCTCGGCAAGCCGTCCGTAACCCCCTCCGGACTCCCACGCGACCCCCCTCCGAGCCCATCCGTGCCCCGTACCGCCTTCCTCGGAACGGCGGCGGCCGACTACGGTACGTACTGAAAGACACCAGGAAGGACGGCAGTCCGTGTACGAAGGCGTGGTCCAGGACCTCATCGACGAACTGGGGCGGTTGCCCGGCGTCGGTCCCAAGAGCGCGCAGCGGATCGCCTTCCACATCCTGCAGGCGGAGCCGACGGACGTACGGCGGCTCGCGCAGACCCTCCTCGAAGTGAAGGCGAGGGTCCGTTTCTGCGCGACCTGCGGCAATGTCGCGCAGGAGGAGCTGTGCAACATCTGCCGCGACCCGCGCCGCGACCCGACGGTCATCTGTGTCGTCGAGGAGCCGAAGGACGTCGTGGCGATCGAACGCACTCGCGAATTCCGGGGCCGGTACCACGTCCTCGGCGGCGCGATCAGCCCGATCGAGGGCGTCGGCCCGGACGACCTGCGGATACGGGAGCTGCTGACCCGTCTGGCCGACGGGACGGTCACCGAGCTGATCCTGGCCACGGACCCGAATCTCGAAGGCGAGGCCACGGCCACGTACCTCGCCCGCATGATCAAACCCATGGGCCTCAAGGTCACCCGCCTGGCCAGCGGCCTCCCGGTGGGCGGCGACCTGGAATACGCGGACGAGGTGACCCTCGGCCGCGCCTTCGAGGGGAGACGATTGCTCGATGTCTGACGCCACGCTGCACGCGACGGACCTGAACCCGGACGACTTCGCGGTCCAGATCGCGGACCAGATCGAGAGCTTCCTGGTCGCCGTCACCGAGGTGGCCAAGGGCGACGAGCCTGACTCGGCCGTCCCTTTCCTCCTCCTGGAGGTCTCCCAGCTGCTCCTGGCCGGCGGCCGGCTCGGCGCGCACGAGGACATCGTGCCGGACGAGCGCTACGAGCCCGACCCGGGCCCCGAGCCGGACGTCGACGAGCTGCGCGAGCGCCTCGCCGTCATGCTCGACCCGGTCGACGTCTACTCCGAGGTCTTCGACCCCTACGAGCCCCGCAAGGCGCCGGTCCCGGCCCGTATCTCCGACGACCTCGCCGACGTCATCGCCGACCTCCGTCACGGTATGGCCCACTACCGCGCGGGCCGCACCAGCGAGGCCCTCTGGTGGTGGCAGTTCTCCTACTTCTCCAACTGGGGCTCCACGGCCTCGGCGACGCTCAGGGCCCTTCAGTCCCTGGTCGCCCACGTCCGTCTCAACCAGCCCCTCGCCGAGCTGGACGGTCTCGACACCGACCAGGAAATGATGGGCGACGAGACCCTGGAGTTCGAGGCGGGCGCGGTCATGGAGGAGGAGATCGCGGGCCCGCTGGGCCTGCGGAAGGTGAAGTAGCCGCTCACCGTCCGTGCGACGGGGCACGGGCACGGGCACGCTTCACGCTTCACGGCGAGGTGCGGCTCTCACGGCGGGACACGTCGCGCGGCGGGGGCGGGCGCGAGAGCGCGGCGCGTCCAACTCCCGCCGTACGCATGACGGTTTACGCCACGGGCGGTCATCATGTGACGTATGAGTGCCTTGTTCGAGGGTCGCCCCGGCGTGGAAGCCTCCGGCGCGGATGCCATCGCCGCCGGTGGAAACATCGCGCAGGCGTTCACCGGTGCCGGTTCGGTGGGCCTGCACATCAACAGCGTCGGCGTGCTGGCGCCGCACGCGTGCCCTCCGGCCGAGTCGGTCGACTGCCACTCTGGACGACGACCACCCCGTGGTGACCATGCTGACCGCCGGGCTGGATGCCCCGGCCGTCCTGGAGGCGGGCGTGGACGAACGTCCCGAACCCCTTGACCCGCCTGGGCTTTCCGGGCCTCACGAATCCGCCGGGCCCCCGCCCCCGGGCCGGTAGCGACCGGCCCTGCCGGGTACCGACTTGGACCTTTCCCGCCCATACGTCCCAGGTGCACGCCATAATTCCCCCATGACACTGAAGCCATGGGCATGGGCCGGTCTTGCGATCGCCGGGCTGGGTGTGGTCTCGCTGGTCGGGTTCGCCTTCGTCGACCTGGGATCGGCCGATCAGATCGCGAGCGTGGCGGGAGGGTCCGTCGGTGTCATCGGGCTCATGCTCGCCGCCATCGCGCAGTTCGGCGGCTCGTCGCCGTCGACGCCCCCCGCCCCCACGCCGCCCGCGCGGAACGTCGACGCATCCGGTGCCGGGGCGATCGCCGCGGGCGGCAACATCGACAGCGCGTCGACCGGCGGTGCCTCGACCGTGCCCCCGGCCCCGGCCCCCGCCCCGGTTCCCGCTCCGGCCCCCGACCCGGGCGCCCCCGGCAACCGTGTGGCCGCCTCCGGTCAGGGCGCCATCGCGGCCGGTGGCAACATCGCCTCGGCCTCCACCGGGGGCACGGCCCCGCCCGCCGCGCCACCGCAGACCTCGCAGACCGCCCCGTCCGCCGCTCCCGGCCCCGGCCCCGGCACGAACGTGACCGCCTCCGGCCACGGCTCCATCGCGGCGGGCGGTGACATCGGTTCGGCGTCCACGGGCACCTGACGGGCGCGGACACGGGGGCGACGGCGGAGTCGTCGGGCGAGAGACCGATCGCGGCGAGCGGGTCGATCGGCACGGTTCACCGGGGACCACGCGGCTCCGATGTTCGTCGGCCGACATCGGCAAGTCGACCCTGGCCGCTCATGGGGCCTCGGAGCGGGCGCACGCGTACAACCCCGTTCGGTGGATCAGGGCGGAGACCGAGGGGTCTGCTGGAGAGCGGACAGGCCGCCCAGGCTCGGGTACTTCGGGATCGGCGCCGTGAGGAGTGGGAGCGCCTGGTCGAAGACCCCCGCCTACCCCAGCCGGTGCGCAGGTCGCTGAGCGATCCGCTCCGAACACCGGGTCCGTCACCGGGTCCGTCACCGGGGGCCGTGACGCTTCGCTCACGGCTTGCTTCCGCCGATGGCATCCGCCGTGTTCCCGGGTAGCGTGTCCTCTCGGCTGCGGAGGCCGTAGCCGCATACGCATACGTACGTCAGCGACCCGCACGCCCTCGCCCCCCGACAGGAACCGGACCCATTGACGTGACCGTTCTCCTGCTGCTTCTCGCCGCCGTGGCCCTGACCGCCGCAGTGCTGGGCCCCCGAGCCCTGCTGAAGGCGGTGTGGCCCGAGCGGGAACCCGTGGTCGCGCTGTGGGCGTGGCAGTGCCTGGTGGCGGCGGCGCTGCTGAGCTGCCTCGCGGCGCTGGTGCTGGGCGCGGCGGCGGTCTTCGAGACGGTCCGCACGCACGCCTTCGCCCCGGCACCCCCGGCCGTGACCGCCGCGTACGACCTCACGGCCGCGCCGCCCTGGACGGCCGTACTGACGCTGGCGCTGGCCTGTGGGGCGGCGTGGAGCGGCGCGATGCTCGCCCGGGAGCTGGTCGAGGCCCGGCGTCGCCGTCACGTCCGCCGCGCGCATCTGCGGGAGCGCGCCCCCGACCTCCCGGCGGGCCTGCCGCAGGCGAAGGGCCCGTTGCTGGTCCTGGAGGACGAGTACCCGGACGCGTGGCTGATGCCGGGCTCGCCGCCCCAACTGGTCGTCACCACAGGCGCGTTGGGCAAGCTGAGTGATCGCCAGCTGGACGCCGTGCTCGCCCACGAACTCGGTCACGCCCGCGCCCGTCACGACTGGCTGCTCCACCTCTCCACCGCCCTCGCCACGGGCTTCCCGCGCGTCCCCCTCTTCGCGCACTTCGCCGACCAGACCCACCGGCTGGTCGAACTGGCCGCCGACGACACGGCGTCCCGCCGCTGCGGCCACCTCACCACGGCCCTCGCCCTCATCGAACTCAACCAGCACCGGGGCGTGTTGAGCTGCTCCAACACCCGCCGTCTGCTGGGCGACCGGGTGGAGCGGCTGCTGGAACCGCCGCCGCGCCTGGACCGCGCCCGCCGCGCCGCCACCACGACGGCCGCCGCGCTCCTGGCCCTCCTCCCCCTCCTCATCGCCTTCGCACCGGCTCTGGGGACCCTCTAGTCAGTCTTCGCCCGCAGGAAGTCCAGGAGCAGGGCCGTGAGTTCGGCGGGCGCGTCCTCCTGGACGAGGTGCCCCGCACCGGCGATCGGCTCGAATCGGGCGTCCGGGATGCGTTCGGCGAGCTCCCGCCCCTTGGCCAGCGGAATCCAGCCGTCGTCCTCGCCCCAGCACACCAGCGCCGGGATGCCGATCTCCCCGTACCGGTCCTGGATCTCGTCGGTGTGGGCCTGGTCCGCCTGGGCGATCTGCCGGTAGAAGGCGGGCTGCCCGTGTTCGCCGAGCCACGGCTGTACGAGCCGGTCGAGGACCGCCGGCTGCAGCCCGGGGCTGCTCGCGGAACCCACGTACTCACGCACCAGGGCCCGGTGCAGCGCGGGCGGCAGCTGTTCGAAGACCTCGGCGTGCCGGCCGAGCAACCGGAAGGACGGGGACCCCCACGGAGCCAGCGCCACCGGGTCGACGAGGGCGAGCGCGCGGTACCGGGCCCCGTGCAGCAGATGCGCCCGCAGCGACACGGCCCCGCCGAAGTCATGGGCCACCACCAGGGGTTCCTCCAGAGCCCAGTGCTTCAGCAGCTCGGCGAAGACCCGGCCCTGGGCGGCCAGGGAGACGTCCTGACCGGTGTGCATGTCCGACTCGCCGTAGCCGGGCATGTCCCACACGAAGACCTGGTACCGGCCGGTGCCGACCAGTGCGCTGGCGACGCCCCGCCAGACGTACGACGAGAAGGGCGTGCCGTGGAGGAGGACGACCGGATCCAGTCCGGGATCCCCGAGGCTGCCCCACCGCACGTCCCCCGACGCACTGGGGAAGGTCTCGGTCAGTCGCACTTCACTCACGGTGGGGTTCCTCTCGGTCGGCTTGAGCCGTGCGCACGGCGGTCAGCAGCAACTCAGGGGCCAGGTACGGAGTTTGCGGGGTCGGTTCGGAGTTCCGGTGCGGTGGAATGGTGTCGCCGTCGAGGGTCGGGGTGCCGACGTGGGTCACCGTCCACATGCCCCTCGCGGCCGACCCGAACCGCCGCACACCCGGCGAGGGGCGGGCCAGGCTCGATGGTGACCGAGGTGATGCACGCCGGGGTGTATCGGCTCCGGCGCGCCGTGGATGTCGCGCGGAATGTGAAGCGGACGGGCCGATGCCGGGGTACGTGCCGGAGTACGTGGACCGAGCCGCCTCGTCCCGTCCGGGCGTCCCGGCACCTCCACTCGCCGCGCCACAGCCGTCATGATGTGACCCACGGGTCGCGCGCGCGGACGGGGGCGAACGGTGAGTGGTGGATCGGCGGGGGAGGCGTCCGGCGGGCGTTCGGTCGAGGCCTCGGGGGAGCGGGCCGTCGCGGCCGGGCGGGACATCCGGCAGGTGGCCACCGGGGACTTCGTCACGCAGGTCGAGCGGGCGACCGTACTGCCCGCCGAGGCGCTCGCACCCGGAGCGGTGACCGGGCCGGTGCGGTATCTGCCCCGGCGGACCGTGCAGTTCGTCGGGCGGGAACGTGAACTCGCCCTGCTGGAAGAGGCGTTCGAGGCGCCCGGCGGGGTCGTGGTGCACGCCGTGCACGGGCTCGGTGGCGTCGGAAAGTCCACCCTGGCGGTGGAGTGGGCCGCAGGTCGGGGCGTCGACGTCAACCCCGTCTGGTGGATCGCCGCCGAGTCCCCGGCCCAGCTGGACGCGGGCCTCGCCGACCTCGGCCGGGCCCTGACGCCCGCGCTGGCCGGCACGCTCCCGGAGGCCGCCCTCCGGGAACGTACGCTCCAGTGGCTGTCCGCCCATGGCGGCTGGCTTCTCGTCCTCGACAACGTCGACGACCCCGCCGACATCGAGCCGCTGCTCGCGCGGGCGGCGAACGGCCGGTTCCTCGTCACCACCCGCCGGGGAGCGACAAGTTGGCGCGGGATCGGGCGGACGCTGGACCTGGATGTTCTGCGACTCGACGAGGCCGTGGAGCTGTTCACCCGCATCCACGCCGGACCGGCCGACGGGGTCGAGGAGTTGTGCGCCGAACTGGGCTGTCTGCCGCTGGCGATCGACCAGGCCGCCGCGTACTGCCGCGAGGCGGGGATCACGCCCCGGACGTACCTGGGTCTCCTCGCCCGGCGCCCGGCGACCCTGTACGCCACCGGCCCGGAGGGCGGTGACGCGCAGCGGACCCTCGCACGGGTCTGGCGGGTGACCCTCGACCGGCTCGCGGACACGCCGAGGGTGGCGATGCTGCTGCAGATCCTCTCCTGGTGGGGTTCGGAAGGGATCCCCCGCGAGTACGTCGAGCTGCCCGGCGACCCGCTGGACGCCACCGAGGCGATCCGGCGGCTGGCCGCACACAGCATGATCACCCTGGGGGACGGGACGATCTCGGTGCACCGACTGGTGCAGGCGGTGACCCGCACGACGGATCCCGGGGATCCGCACCGGGTGGAGGCCCAGACCGCCGGGGGGCGCCGGGTCGCCGTCCAACTGCTGAACCTGGCCGCGTCCCGGTGGGATCAGGCAGTCGACGAGCGCGACATGAGGGGCCTGCTCGGACCCGGGAGACGGGTCTGGGCGACGCATGTGGAGGCTTTGGCCGCGCGGTATCCGGCGGAGCGGGACACGGCGGACACCGCGATGCTCTTCGCCAGAGCCGGCATGCTGCTCGCGCTGAGCGAACCCGGTCCGCGCGCCGTGGCGCTGTGCGAGCGGGCGCTCGGCGCCGCGCTGCACGCCAACGGACCGGACGACGAAGAGACCAGGATCGCGCGGGAGGCCCTGGCCGAGGTCTGCTTGATGACCGGGAACGTCGACCGGGCCCTGGAACTGAGGATCCGGACGTTGGCCGACTGCGAGCGTCTCTTCGGCCCCGACCACCAGGACACGGTCGGAGCGCGGAGCAATCTGGCCGGCACGCTGGCGGAGGCGGACGAACAGACGCGCGCTCTCGGGGCGACCTTCGCGCACGCCCGGGAGGCGGAGCGTGCCCTGGGCGAGGACCGATCGCGTGCGGATGACGCGCGCGGGGTGCCCCGCGCGACGCCGACGACCAACTCCTCCGCCGACGGGGCAGGACACGCGGTCTGGTCCCTCAGCGGGTCCCCGGACCACGATCCGGAAGACCCCGTGCAGGTGCTGGCTCTGGCCCGCACCGCAGCCGAGGAAGGTTACTCCCAGCGGGCCGTCGCCCTGGCCGAAGCCGCCGTCGCGCTGTCCCGCCGTCAGCTGGGCGTCACCTCGCCCGTGACCCTCCTCGTCCGCGCCTACCAGGTCGTGCTGCTGCGCGGGGCCGGGGAGGACGAACGCGCCGAGGAACTGGCGGCCGGCGTGAGCGACGACGCCCTGCGTTCGCTCGGCAACTCGAAACTCGGCAGGAACGTGCGTCGGCTCGTTGCCGGGCCCCCTCCGGACGAAGCGCCCTGACCCCGCCCCGCCCACCCTCCGGGACACCTTGTACGAACCTTGCCCCGGGCCTGTACGTCCACTGCACGGCCCCTAACCGGCGTCACGCGAATCTTGAGTCACTTCCACCGCACAGGAAGCGGAGGCAGTAACACCCCAACCTCGCACGGGAGATCGCGATGACCCGCAAGAACCGCATACGCGCCGCCATCGTCACAGCCGCCGCCGTCGTCACCGTAGGCACCGTCACCGCCGGAGTCAGCACGGCCGGTGCCGAGGCCACGCCGAAGAAGCCCTCCAAGAAGGAGATCGCGGCGCTCTTCGACGGCTGGAACAAGTCGCTGCGGACCGGCGACGCGAAGAAGGTGGCGGATCGCTACGCGAAGGACGCGGTGCTCCTGCCGACCGTCTCCAACAAGGTCCGCACCAACCGTGCCGGCATCGTCGACTACTTCGACCACTTCCTGGAGAACAAGCCCCAGGGCAAGAAGATCCAGACGATCATCAACGTGCTCGACAGCAACTCCGCGATCGACACCGGTACGTACGCTTTCACGCTCACCGACCCGAAGACCGGCAAGAAGCGTGTCGTCGAGGCCCGCTACACGTACGAGTACGAGAAGCGGAACGGCGTGTGGAAGATCGTGAACCACCACTCGTCGGCGATGCCCGAGGGCTGAGCGGCAGCCCCCGCCGGCCACAGCCGGGGCTGAGCCGACCACCCCCCGGCTCAGCCCTCCCGCTCAGCCACCCCCGGGCCGCGCCGCACGCAGCGTGAGCGCGACGCGCAGCCCGCCCCCGGGCGCGTCCTTGAGGGCCACGGTTCCGCCGTCGTCGGTGACGAGTTGCTTGACGACGGCGAGGCCGAGGCCCGAACCGGACCTCCCGGTGAGGCCCTGACCGCGCCAGAAGCGGTCGAAGGCGCGGGACTTCTCGGCGTCCGACATACCGGGCCCCTCGTCCAGCACCGACAGCACCACCTCATCGCCCCGCGGCTCCACCAGGACCGTGATGGCCGCACCGTCCGGTGAGACCTCCAGGGCGTTGGACAGCACGTTGTCCAGGACCTGGTCCAGATGACCGGGACTGGCCAGCACAAGCGGCCGGCCGTCGGCACTCCCCCTGAGCGTGATGGTGACTCCGCGCTCGTCGGCGGCCGGTCTCCACACGTCGAGGCGTTCCTGGATGACGTCGCGCAGGGACAGCGGTTCCGCCGCCGTCACCTTCGCCTCGGCCCGCGCCAGCACCAGCAGGCCGTTGACCAGGCGGCTCATCCGGACCACCTCGGCGGTGGCCTGCTCCACGTCCTCCCGTACGAACTCGTCGTCCGTGCCGTCCGCGATGTTGTCCAGGGACAGCCGCAACGCCGTCAGGGGGGTACGCAGTTGGTGCGAGGCGTCCGCGACGAAGATGCGCTGCGACGCGATCAGCGTGTCCAGTCGTTCGCCCGCCTGGTTCAGCGTGCGCGCCAGGGTCTGCGTCTCCTGGGGGCCCGTCACGGGGGAGCGTGCCGTCAGGTCGCCGTCGCTGAGCTTGCTCGCCATCTCGTTGAGCTGGAGGAGGGGGCGGGTCAGCCGGCGGGCCACGAAGACACCGATGACCGCCGCCGCCCCGAGGACGAGCACGGCCAGCCCCGCCCGGAAGCCCCAGATCTGCCAGAGACGGGACGTGAGGTGGTCGGTGGAGAAGACGACGCGTACGGCGCCGACCACATCGCCCGTCGTCGCGTCGCGGGCGGGAACGGTGACCACCAGGTGCTTGCCCCAGATGAAGTCCGAACCCCAGTCCTCCGTCTTCTCGCCGTCCCGCAGCGCCCTGGTCAGCGCCGTGTCGCGGGCGGGAGCGGTCAGGCCCTCGGGCGTGCACCCGTTGGTGGTGGCCACCTGGACCTTGACCTCGGCGGGTTCGTACGCCTTGGCCAGCCGTTTCAGCGCCTCGCAGGAGGCGTCGTCGCCGTTGCCCAGCAGACGGGCCATGGTCTCGGCCTCGCGCCCGACGGAACTGACGGTGTCGCCCCGCAACTGCGAGGTGAGCGTGAACGCCACCGGGACGGTGAACAGCGCGATCGCGACGGCGACGAGAACGACGTAACTGCGAAGCAGCTGACGGATCATGAGGCGCCGGAGCCCTCAGCGCCCTTGACGGCAGCGTCCTTGACGGCAGCGTCCTCGACGTCGGCGTCCTTGACGGCAGCGCCCTTGACGTCAGCGTCCTTGACGTCCTTGACGGTCTCGCCCTCGTTCACGATCAGCCGGAACCCCACACCCCGCACCGCCTCGATCGTGATCGCCCCCGCCAGCTTCCGCCGCAGCGCGGCCACGTGGACGTCCAGCGTCTTCGTCGGCCCGAACCAGTTCGCGTCCCAGACCGCCTCCATGATCTGCTCGCGCGACATCAGCGCCCCCGGCTCCTCGGTGAGGAAGGCGAGGAGGTCGTATTCCTTGGGGGCGAGCCCCACCTCCGTACCGTCGAGGTGGACGCGCGCGGCCTTGCGGTCGACGGTGAGACGGGTGCCGTAGCGGTCGGGCCCGGCGGGCGCGTCCGCGGCGCGCGGCTGCACGCGGCGCATCACCGCCCTTATGCGGGCGATCACCTCGCGTACGCCGAACGGCTTGGAGACGTAGTCGTCGGCGCCGAGCTCCAGGCCGACCACGCGGTCCGTCTCGTCGCTGCGGGCGCTGATCACGATGATCGGCACCTGGCTGCGGTCCCGCAGGGCCTTGCAGACGTCGAGGCCGTCGGTGTCGGGCAGGCCGAGGTCGAGGAGGACGACGTCGTACGGGCCGTCGTACGACAGCGCCGCCCCGCCCGTGTTGACCCACTCCACCGCGAAGCCGTACCGCAGGAGCCCACGCCGCAGCGACTCGGCGACCGGCTCGTCGTCTTCCACCAGAAGTACGCGCACGGCCATGACCTTAGTGCTTGAAAGTTGGGGTTCCGCCGTCGCAGGGGGCTCTCGGTGTGACTCCAGGCACTTTTCCCCGTCCGCGCCGACTGTTCGGCGACGACCTGGGCAGAGACGTTCCCGGAGCGGTCGAAGGTCCGGACGAGAAGCCGGGTGAAACCGGTGGAAGGTCCGGAGAAAACCCAGGTGATCAAAGGGTGAGCGGGACATCTCACCATGCGATACCAGGGAAGGGATATTCGGCCGCTCGATAGACTGAGCCGACCGCCGCAGCACGTGTCCATACGAATGAGTACGTGTGTATGTGCGGATATAGGGACCGAAACGGAGCGAGGAGCGCACGTGGGCCTTGTCGTGCAGAAGTACGGAGGCTCCTCCGTAGCCGATGCCGAGGGCATCAAGCGCGTCGCCAAGCGGATCGTGGAAGCGAAGAAGAACGGCCACCAGGTGGTCGTCGTCGTTTCCGCGATGGGCGACACGACGGACGAGCTGATCGATCTCGCCGAGCAGGTGTCACCGATGCCTGCCGGGCGTGAGTTCGACATGCTGCTGACCGCCGGAGAGCGTATCTCCATGGCACTGCTGGCCATGGCGATCAAAAACCTGGGTCACGAGGCCCAGTCGTTCACCGGCAGCCAGGCAGGCGTCATCACCGACTCGGTCCACAACAAAGCCCGGATCATCGACGTCACGCCCGGCCGGATCCGTACGGCGCTGGACGAGGGCAACATCGCCATCGTCGCCGGATTCCAGGGCGTCAGCGCGGACAAGAAGGACATCACCACCCTCGGCCGCGGCGGGTCGGACACGACCGCCGTCGCGCTGGCCGCCGCGCTGGACGCGGAGGTCTGTGAGATCTACACCGACGTCGACGGCGTCTTCACCGCCGACCCGCGGGTCGTGAAGAAGGCGAAGAAGATCGACTGGATCTCCTCCGAGGACATGCTCGAACTGGCCGCGTCCGGTTCGAAGGTGCTGCTCCACCGCTGCGTCGAGTACGCCCGCCGCTACAACATCCCGATCCACGTCCGCTCGTCCTTCTCCGGACTGCCGGGCACCTGGGTCAGCAACGAGAAGCCAGAGTCGCAAGGGGACCACAAGGTGGAGCACGCCATCATCTCCGGAGTCGCCCACGACGTCTCCGAGGCCAAGGTCACGGTCGTCGGCGTCCCGGACAAGCCGGGCGAGGCCGCCGCGATCTTCCGCGCCATCGCGGACGCCGAGGTCAACATCGACATGGTGGTCCAGAACGTCTCCGCCGTGACGACCGGTCTGACGGACATCTCCTTCACCCTCCCCAAGACCGAGGGCCGCAAGGCCATCGACGCCCTGGAGAAGAACAAGGCGGGCATCGGCTTCGACTCGCTGCGCTACGACGACCAGATCGGCAAGATCTCCCTGGTCGGCGCGGGGATGAAGACCAACCCGGGCGTCACCGCCTCCTTCTTCGAGGCGCTCAGCGACGCGGGCGTGAACATCGAGCTCATCTCGACCTCCGAGATCCGCATCTCGGTCGTCACCCGCGCCGACGACGTCCCCGAGGCCGTGCGCGCTGTGCACACCGCCTTCGGACTCGACTCCGACAGCGACGAGGCCGTCGTCTACGGGGGTACCGGACGATGACGGTCCGCTCGTACGGCTCGTATGGCTCGTACGGTGCGCGCTGCTGGTGCGACGGCGGCTTCGGTCGTTGAGGGCCGTCGATGCCGGGCGCACCGGCAGGCCGACGCTCGCGGTCGTGGGCGCGACCGGTGCCGTCGGCACGGTCATGCTCCAGATCCTGTCCCACCGGGCCGACATCTGGGGCGAGATCCGTCTGATCGCCTCCCCGCGCTCGGCCGGCCGCAAGCTGGCCGTGCGCGGGGAGCAGGTCGAGGTGACGGGTCTGACCGAGGGCGCCGAGGACGTCTTCGACGGGGTCGACGTCGCCCTGTTCGACGTACCGGACGAGGTGGCGGCGCACTGGGCGCCGATCGCCGCCTCCAAGGGCGCGGTCGTGGTGGACAACTCGGGCGCCTTCCGAATGGACCCGGAGGTGCCCCTCGTCGTCCCCGAGGTCAATGCGCACGCCGCCCGGGTCCGGCCGCGCGGGATCATCGCCAACCCCAACTGCACGACCCTCTCCATGATCGTGGCGCTCGGCGCGCTGCACGCCGAGTTCGGGCTGCGCGAGCTGGTGGCCTCCTCGTACCAGGCGGTCAGCGGCGCGGGCCGGGCCGGCGTGGAGACCCTGCGGCAGCAGATCGCCCTGGTCGCCGGTACGGAACTGGGGACCAGGCCCGGTGACGTACGGCGGGCCGTGGGCGACAACACCGGGCCGTTCCCCGAGCCGGTGGCGCTGAACGTGGTGCCGTGGGCCGGGTCGCTCCGCGCGGACGGCTGGTCGTCGGAGGAGATGAAGGTGCGGGACGAGACCCGCAAGATCCTCGGACTGCCGAAGCTGCCCGTCGCCGTGACCTGCGTACGGGTGCCGGTCGTCACCGCGCACTCCCTCACCCTGCACGCCCGCTTCGAGAGCGAGGTCACGGTCGCCAAGGCGCGTGAGATCCTCGCCACCGCCCCCGGGGTCGTCCTCTTCGACGAACCGGGCGCGGGGGAGTTCCCCACCCCCGCGGATGTGGTCGGCACCGACCCGACCTGGGTCGGACGCGTACGCCGGGCCCTCGACGACCCGACCGCCCTCGAACTCTTCGTCTGCGGCGACAACCTGCGCAAGGGCTCCGCCCTGAACACGGCCCAGATCGCGGAACTGGTGGCGGCGGAGCGGGCGTAGTGCCTGCCGCCGCTGCCCGGGGCGTCCTGTTCGTTGCCTGAGGGTGCACTGTCCGTTGCCTCTGAGTGCACTGTCCGTCGTTTCGGCTGCGGGCCGCCCGGAGCCGTGCGTAGATCGACTGTCGCCGCGCGTAGACGCGGCGACAGTGGCGTGGGCCGTTGTCGGTAGTGGCGTGTAAGTTCTTCGAGTCGACGGTTCGGCGGGCGGAGAATTTCCGGCCGTGCCGTCGCGGAGTTTTCCCGGGTTGATTCAGGCCTCCCGGGGATCGAGGATTTTTCTCCCCGTCCGCCGCAACCGCGCGGCGGACGGGGAGCGTCTTTAACGGGCGCCCTTCGGCGGGGCTGGGCGCCAACACTTGGGGCATAGGGGAAGAGCTGGTACGCATGAGGGCGTTCGACGCGCTGTCCGGTGTTCGGTGGGTCGTACCGACGGTCGCGCGCAGCGTGCCGACCGTCGCGGCTGCCGTACCGATCAGCGCACATGCCGTACGGACACGTGTGCGGTCTGACGCAAAAGAGATGCCTGTCGCGTACAACCCCGACGGGGGGTCGCGGGTCCAACAGGCGTGGCAGAGGTACTCGATTTCACCGCGGTACAGACGAGGGGCACCGCCCTTCGTCCACCCCGCCGTCCCCGCTTGCCCGGTTCGGCCGGCGGCATGCCGGTGATCGCGCCGATGCCCGCGGCGCGGCCGACCCGCATACCCAATCAGCGCGACGGCGCGGACGACACGTCGACGGTGCCGGCCTCCGGTACGACGGTCGACCATCTCACCGAGACCTATCGCGCTCACTACCGCTCGCTTCTCGGCCTCGCGGCGCTCCTCCTCGACGACACCGCCTCCTGCGAGGACGTCGTCCAGGAGGCGTTCATCCGCGTGCACTCGGCGCGCAAGCGCGTCCGTGACCCGGAGAAGACGCTCGCCTATCTCCGCCAGACGGTCGTGAACCTCTCGCGCTCCGCACTGCGCCGCCGCATTCTCGGTCTGAAGCTGCTGTCGAAGCCGATGCCCGACATGGCGAGCGCGGAGGAGGGCGCGTACGACCTGCTGGAGCGCGACTCCCTCATCAAGGCGATGAAGGGGCTCCAGCGTCGGCAGCGCGAGGTCCTCGTGCTGCGCTACTTCGCCGACATGACCGAGGCCCAGGTCGCCGAGACCCTCGGCATATCGCTGGGTTCGGTCAAGGCGTACGGCTCCCGGGGCATCGCGGCACTGCGCGTCGCCATGGAGGCGCCGGCATGAGCACGCACGGCAAGGACGACGGGCGCGACGGACCCGAGGGACGGGACGGTCGCGACGGGCTCGGTGCCCGCAGGCGCGCCTCCTGGGGCCGCCGGGACGACGAGGAACGCGCCGAGGGGCGCGAGGACGAACGCGCGGAACAGCGCGGGCGGGACGGGCGCGCCGGGGGGCGCGTGCTCGAAGAGCACGAAGAAACGCAATCGCACGCTGGGAACGGAACTGTGAATCACGGCCGTGAAGAACAAGGCCCCCACCCCAAGGGCCAGGATCTCGAAGGCCGCGCTCCGGACGAATCGGGTTCGGACGAATCGGGTTCGGACGACTTGGGCTCGGACGACTTGGGCTCGGACGACTTGGGCTCGGACCACTTGGGTTCGGATGATCCGGGGTCGGACGGCTCAGGGTCGGGCGACTCAGGGTCGGGTGACTCAGGGCCAGACGGCTCAGGGTCGGGCGGCTCGGGTGCGGACGACTCGGGTGTGGACGACTCGCGGTCTGCCGACCTGAATTCGGCTGACCCGGGTACGGACAACCCGAGTTCGAACGGCTCGAGTTTGAACGGCCCGAGTTTGAACGGCCCGAGTTTGAACGGCCCGAGTTCGAACGGCTCGAGTTCGAACGGCTCGGGTCTGAACGGCTCCGAGGCGAAGGGGATCGGCGGGTTCGAGTCGGACGAGCTGCTGCTGCGCAATCTGCTGCACCACGCGGTGTCGGAGATCGAGCCCAAGGACGGCACGCTGGAGCATCTGCGGCGGGCGGTACCGGCGAGGCGGGCGCGCAAGCGGCAGGCCGTCGTCGGCATGGCCGCCGCCGCGCTCTTCATCGGCACGGCGATCCCGGCCCTCGTCCACGTCTCCAACTCCACCGGCTCCGACGTCAACCCCTCCATCATGGGCAACGGCTCGCAGACGCAGGGGACCGCCGGCCAGTCCAAGGGGCAGACCGGCGGTGGCGGCTCGTCGGGCGGCTCCTCCGGCGGCTCCAAGGAGTCCGGCAAGAACAAGGACGAGGACAAGGGCGACAAGGGCAAGGGCGAGAACAGCGGTTCCACGGGCGGCGCCCAGGCGACGCCCACGACCGCTGCCTCCGCCCTGTGCACGGCGGCCCAGCTCGGCGGCGGCGCCAGCGTGGGCGCACCGGACTCCAGCGGCGCCGTCTACGGCACGTTCCGCGTCTCCAACGTCTCCGGCACGAGCTGTACGGTCACCGGCGCGGGCGGGGTGAGCACCACCGCGCAGGGTGCCGCGGACGGGGCGAAGATCACCGTGGCGAACCACGTCGCCGGGGACGTGGCGGCCGGACTGCCCGATCCTTCGCTGTCCCCGACCCAGCTGGTGCTGGCGCCGGGAGCGGCGTACGAGGTGCGGTTCGCCTGGGTGCCTTCCGAGCCCTGCCCCACCACCAGCGGTGGTACGACCGATGGCGGCACCGGCGGCACGGACCCCTCGACGGAACCGACGCCCACGGGGGAGGC
Organism: Streptomyces sp. NBC_00104; assembly: GCF_045160825.1. Taxonomy (NCBI): domain Bacteria; kingdom Bacillati; phylum Actinomycetota; class Actinomycetes; order Kitasatosporales; family Streptomycetaceae; genus Streptomyces; species Streptomyces sp. NBC_00104. Next base: position 6,293,394 of record NZ_CP108215.1, read on the forward strand.
GACCCCCGGCACCACCACCGACGGCTCCAACTCCGTCTCCACCCAGCTCTTCACCGAGGACGGGCCCGTCGACGGCAGCGTCCTCGTCTCCCACACCGCCGAGGGCGGCATCGCCACCTTCACGACAGCCGTCACCAACGCCTGCGCGGGTGTGGTCTACCGAACGGGCCTCCTGGCGGGCGCCTGAACGAGGAGCCCGCCGGGCCTGGACGGGGGATCCGCCGGGCCTGGACGGGAGACCCACTGGGCCTGGACGGGGACGGCCCGACGGTGACCGAGGTTCTTTGCCGGACCACGGGGCCGAGCCCTCGGTCCTACTGGGCCGGCTCGGCTTCCCGGGAGCGGTTCTCGTCCGGGTGGCCTTCGCTCGCGGCTTCCTCGTCCGGAAGGTTCTCGTCCGTGCGGTTCTCTTCCGTTCGGCTCTCTTCCGCGCGGCTCTCGTCCGTGCGGTTGTCGTCCGACTGGTCGGTGGCCGGGAGCAGGCCCAGTTCCGCGTCGCGGAGGAACTCGACCTCGCGGCGGACCAGGCGGAACCACATGAAGACGACGAAGCCGGCGAAGACGAACCACTCGCCGGTGTAGCCGAGGTTCTGGAAGGCCTTGAGGTCGAGCCCGGAGCCCTGCGGGGTGGTCGCCGGGACGGCCTTCATGCCCGAGTCGGCCTTGTCGAGGGTGATCCAGGCGTCGTACAGATCGTCCGGCACCAGGTTCACCAGCGTCGCCGCGCTGATCGCCGAGGTCTGCCCGGCCGGGAGCCCGCCCTGGACCGGCACGCCGTTCGACCCCGGGGTCTCGGACGCCTGCAGCGAACCGGTGACGGTGACCTCGCCGGACGGCGCCGCCGGGGCCCGGTCGGGGTCGGCGGTGCCGGGCAGCCAGCCCCGTACGACGGGCAGGGCCTTGCCCTCGTCGGTGCGCAGCAGCGTCAGCACGTAGTAGCCGGTCCTGCCGTCCACCTCACGGTTGGGCACCAGGAGCTGCTCGCCGTACCGCCCGGTCACGGTGGCCGGCTCGCCCGAGGTCTCCTTGTCCACCGGCAGCAGCTCGTCCAGCGGCCGCGCCGGGGCCCGGTCCGCCGGGTCGATCCGCTCGGTCGCCGCGCGATGGTCCTGCATCCGGTCCTCGAACCGGCTCAGCTGCCACGACCCCATGAACACGCAGAAGGGGATGGCGAGCAGCACGAAGACGTGGATCCCCCACCATCGGGGCGTCAGCAGAAACCGGTACACGCCTTCCACCGTACGGTGCCCGCGCCGGGTGCCCGGTCGCGGGGTCGGCCCCCACGGCCCCGGTGGGCCCGCCCCTCAGTACCGCTCGACGAGGTGCTCACGCCCGGCCGGCGGCTCGTACGACTCGGGCCAGAAGTCGGTGACGGTCGCTATCCGGCCGTCCTCGTCCCCCGTGAAGAAGGAGATCGCGTACATCTCCTCCAGCCCCACGGTGACGTGCACCCGGCTGACGACCTGCCCCGGCTCCGCGACGATCCGTTCGATCCGGGCGTGCCAGTCGCCCGGATACTCCCGGTTGAACTCCACGTACCGCTCCCTGCCGCGTATCCGTTCCCGTGTCTGCGGCAGCTCGTACACGACGTCCTCCGCCAGTGTCTCGGCGAACGCGGCCCAGTCCCGCCCCTCGGCGGCGGCCCAGAAACTCTCGACGGTCCTGCGCAGATCGGCCCTTGGGGTCGTTGAGGTCATGGAGCGAGTCTGCACCCGACCACTGACAGTCCGGCTGACCACTGACCACTGACCACTGACCACTCACGGTCCGGCTGACCACTGACGGTCGGCCCGGGTGAACCCGTCGGGAGCCGAAGTTATCCACAGGCTGGGGACCTCGGCGGCACATTGCCGCGCGGGCGGGGCAGTATGGGGCCATGACTGAGAGCAACGGGGCCACCCCGCAGGAGCAGAGCGGGTCCATGCCCGACTGGGAGAAGAGGTTCCGGGCACCGAGGGTGTCCCTGCCGGACTGGGCGGAGGACGCGCCGCACCGCTCGCTGTTCGTCTCCAACGCCACGGGCACGTACGAGTTGTACGCGTGGGACCGCGCCACCGGCGAGCAGCGCCAGGCCACGAACCGGGCCAACGGCACGACGGACGGTGTGCTCTCGCCCGACGGTGAGTGGATCTGGTGGTTCGACGACAAGGACGGGGACGAGTTCGGTGTCTGGCGGTGCCAGCCGTTCCACGGCGGCCCGGACGAGGAGGCCGCCCCGGGCCTGGACCCGTCGTATCCGGCGGGCCTGGCCCTCGGCCGTGACGGCCGTACGGCGATCGTCGGCCGCTCCACGGACGAGGACGGCTCCACGATCCATCTGTCCCGGCGGGGCGAGGCACCCGTCGAGATCTACCGCCACCGTGAGTCGGCCGGCGTCGGCGACCTCTCGCACGACGGCTCGCTGATCGCGATCGAGCACACCGAGCACGGCGACGCGATGCACTCGGCGCTGCGTGTGGTCCGGCCGGACGGCACGACGGTCGCCGAGCTCGACGACACCAAGGGCGGCACGATCGAGCTGGGCCTGGAGGTGCTGGGCTTCGCCCCCGTCGACGGCGACACCCGGCTGCTCATCGGCCACCAGCGGGGCGGTCGTTGGGAGCCGCTCGTCTGGGACGTGGCGTCCGGCGAGGAGACCGACCTGGGACTCTCCGACCGGCTGGAGGGCGACCTGAGCGCCGAGTGGTATCCGGACGGCTCCGCGCTGCTCGTCGCCCACAGCTTCGAGGCCCGCAGCGAGCTGTTCCGCTACGACCTGGTGTCCCGCGGCCTGGAGCGGGTGGACACCCCGCGAGGCACGGTCTCCGGGGCCACGGTCCGTCCCGACGGCAGCGTCGAGTACCTGTGGTCCTCGGCCGCCGAACCGCCGGTCGTCCGTTCCACGACCGGCGAGGTGGTGCTGGATCCGCCGGGCCTGAAGTCCCCCGGCTCGGTGCCGGTGGAGGACGTCTGGGTGGACACACCCGGCGGCCGGGTGCACGCCCTCGTCCAGCGCCCGGCCGGGGTGTCCGGCCCGTACCCCACCGTCTTCGACATCCACGGCGGCCCGACCTGGCACGACAGCGACTCCTTCGCGGCAGGACCGGCCGCCTGGCTGGACCACGGGTACGCGGTGATCCGCATCAACTACCGGGGCTCCACCGGTTACGGCCGCGCCTGGACCGACGCCCTCAAGCACCGGGTCGGCCTGATCGAGCTGGAGGACATCGCGGCGGTTCGGGAGTGGGCGGTGGGCTCCGGCTTCGCCGACCCCGACCGGCTCGTCCTGACCGGCGGTTCCTGGGGCGGTTACCTCACGCTCCTCGGCGTCGGCACCGAGCCGGACGCGTGGACGCTCGGCATCGCCGCCGTTCCCGTCGCGGACTACGTCACCGCGTACCACGACGAGATGGAGGCGCTCAAGGCCATGGACCGCACGCTCCTCGGGGGCACGCCCGAGGAGGTCCCCGAGCGCTTCGAGGCCTCGTCCCCGCTGACCTACGTCGACTCCGTCAAGGCTCCGGTCTACATCTCCGCCGGTGTCAACGACCCCCGCTGTCCCATCCGCCAGATCGACAACTACGTCGACCGGCTCGCCGCCCGCTCCGCCGTCCACGAGGTCTACCGCTACGACGCCGGCCACGGCTCCCTGGTCGTCGACGAGCGCATCAAACAGCTCCGCCTGGAACTGGACTTCGCCGAACGCCACCTGGGGGTACGTGCCTGACGCCCCCGACACCCCGCGCCCCGAAGGGGCGCGGGGAACTGCGCGATCAACCACACACAACCCGCACCCGCCCACCCACAGTCCTGCCCGAGTCATCAGGCGCTCAAGGGGGTCGAAGGGGCACAGCCCCTGGGGACGGGACGGGTAGGGGCGGCGGGGGCGAGGAATACCCGGGGCACCCTCAGGCAGCCACCACAACCTCCTCTTCCCGAGGCCCCTCCGCCGCCGCCAGCAGCCGTACGAGCGTGGTCCGCGCCCGGGCCACGCGGGACCGCACCGTCCCGATGGGGCAACCGGTCAGCTCCGCCGCGTCCTCGTAGGACAGCCCCAGCATCTGGGTGAGGACGAACGCCTCACGCCGTTCCTCGGGCAGCGCGCCCAGCAGATCGGCGAGCGCGACGCCGTCGTCGAAGCCGGGCAGCCCACGCGGCTGGGCGTGCTCGACGGCCAGCCGCCAGTCCGGTACGTCGGACAGCCGGGGCCGGGCCGCCGCGTACCGGAAGCTGTCGGTCACCGCCCGCCGGGCGATCGACAGCAGCCACGTACGGGCGGAGCAGCGCCCCTCGAACCGGTGCAGGCTGCCGAGCGCCCGCAGAAAGGTGTCCTGGGCGAGGTCGTCCACCGCCTGGGGGTCCGCGCAGAGGTGGGCGACGAACCGCTGGACGTCACGGTGGAGCGCTCCGACGAACCGTTCGACGGCCTCCGGGTCCCCGCCGCGGGCGGCGAGCGCCCACGCGGTGATGGACTCGTCGGTCGTGGACCTGGCCTGCGGGATCGACGCGGGCGGGGGAGTAAGGGTGATCACCTTGGTGTCCTTCTCGGGTCATCCGGGATCCGGACCACCGACACGAGCACGGGAGCGCACACAGCCGCGCAGACCGACAGACCGACAGACCGACAGACCGAAACCCCGAAAGACAGGCAGACAGGCAGACAGGCAGACGGACAGGCAGACGGGCGGGCGGCGCGTACGTGGGAACGCGTCGGCGGTCCGGTGAGGAGGGAAGCCGGCCGTACGGCACGCGCGTGGGCGGCGTACGGCCGAAGCCCGAGGCGCGAGCCGCGACGGCTGCCTCGGGTCACCGGCTGTCGTCAGATGACAGCGGTCCCGGCGGGTGGACCCCGAGAGGTGATCGCATGGACGAGAAGGAGCCCGCGCGGCGAACGGTCCGAACGGCCGCGACGCACCCGGGGGCGCGGCCGCTCCGCCGCGACGGGCAGCGCGAGCGGCAGCCGCAGCGGAGCGGCGAGCCGGCCGGCCACGGCCCGCAGCAGGGCGAAGGCGGCGCGTTCGCCGTACGCCAGCCACAGACCGCACAGCAGCGCGGCCAGCAGATGCGCGGCGAGCATGCCGGACGAGGACGCGTACAGGGACGCGAGCGAGGACAGGAGCGACGAGGAGGACGCGGACGAGCCGTCCAGGAGGTACCCGGTGTGGTCCACATGGTCCATGTGACCGGCCGCACCCGTGCGGACCGTGTGAATCATGTGGGCGGAACCCATGTCCACGAGGTTCGCCGAGTCCGACGAACTCGTCGCCCCCGTATGGCTGTTGGCGGCCGTCGCGGCCGATGACTGCGCCAACTCGAAGCCCGAGTGGAGGGCCGTCTGGGCGGCGACCACGACGGACGTGATCAGCGGCAGCCCGCGCTCACGTCCGGCCAGGCACCAGCCGACGGCACCGGTCGCGGCGGCCCCGGCGGCCATCGCCCACCAGGGGACATGGCTGCCGGACATCATCACGTGGCCCAGGGCGGCAAGCAGCACACAGACGGCCGCGAACATCGCGGCGCGTGTCGTGCGCGAACCCCACCCTGCGGTCATGGCGCCCCATCCTCGCATCCGGACACCGTCGTCATCCCGTCCCTCCTGAGTACGGATGTCCACCCGCCGTCGCACTCACACCGTCGAGTGTGATCCGGATCACCGAGGAACCGGCCGCGTCGATGAGGCAGTCTTCTGCCTCGTGGGGAGCCCTTCGCAGCAGAACAGCCGTACCGGTCCGGGCAGACAGGCGGGTCCGACCGACCCGCCCGGGACGACCGGACCGGGCACGCCGTCCGGTCCGCTCGGAGCGGGCCGGCAGCCCGTGCCGAGCGGGCGGAGCGGGCCGGCCGCCGACTCCGGCGCGCACATGGTCGTCTGCGGGGACGACGGGCTGGCGCACCGCCTCGCCGCCGAACTGCGGACCGTGTACGGGGAACAGGTGACACTCGTCGTGCCGCCCACCGCGCGGATCGCGCGGCGGCCGGTCGTCGGGCGCGCCCGGACCGCCGCCGCGCTCCTCGACCGGGTCACGGCGGCCGTCAACCGGGCAGCGGGCACCGGAGATCCGGCCACCGCCGACCGTGGCGAGAGAAACAGCCGGGCCGGCGAGGCGAACACCCGGGACGGCGGCGAGCGGGTCCTGGAGGCCACCGAAGCCGGCGAGGCGGTGCTCGCCGAGGCCGGGGTGGAGCGGGCCGCCGCGCTGGCGCTCGTGTACGACGACGACGAGACCAACATCCGCGCGGCCCTCACCGCCCGGCGCCTCAACCCGCGTCTGCGGCTCGTCCTGCGGCTCTACAACCGCCGGTTGGGCCAGCACATCGAGGAACTCCTCGACCAGGCCTCGGCGTTGGCGGCGGGCGGTGCCGCCGACGACGGGGTCGACGGCTTCGGTGCCTCGACGACGGTCCTGTCCGACGCCGACACCGCCGCGCCCGCGCTGGCCGCGACCGCCGTCGCCGGGACCAGCAAGGTCGTCCAGACGGACGGACTGATGCTGCGGGCCGTGGAACGCCCGCCGGGCCGGGGAGGCCAGAGTCCGGGAGGCCTGTGCACGCTCGCGCTCCTGTCGGCCACCACCAACGACCCGGCCGGAACCGAGGGTTCCGAGGGCAGCGGGGAACGCGGCCCCCAACTCCTGCCCGACGAGCGGGCGGTGGCCGAGGCCACCGGACGCGGAACCGTCGTCCTCGACACCGTGCGCTACGCGGGACCCGCGCTGCCGCCCGGCCGGGCGAGCGGCGGATCGCTGGGCGCCTTCGGGGCGTTCGGATCGCTGCTCTCGCGCCGGCTGCGGTGGTCCCTCGCGGGGATGATCGGGTGTGTGTTCGCCCTGGCCGTGGCCCAGATGGTGATCACCGGAGAGCACCCGCTCCAGGCGACCTACGCGACCCTCCTCGACCTCTTCGGGATCGCCGACCCGGCGACCGACCAGAGCGACTCCCGCCAGATCCTCCAACTCCTCTCCGGCCTGATGGGCTTACTCCTCCTGCCCGTGCTCCTGGCCGCCGTGCTGGAGGCCCTCGGCACGTTCCGCAGCGGCACCGCCCTGCGCAGGCCGCCGCGCGGCCTCTCCGGACACGTCGTCCTGCTCGGCCTCGGCAAGATCGGCACCCGGGTGCTCGCCCGTCTGCGCGAACTCCACATCCCGGTCGTCTGCGTCGAGGAGGATCCCGAGGCGCGCGGCCTCGCGGAGGCCCGTCGCCTGCGGGTGCCGGTCATCCTGGGCGACGTCACCCAGGAGGGCGTCCTGGAGGCCGCCAAGATCCACCGCGCCCACGCCCTCCTCGCCGTCACCAGCTCCGACACGACGAACCTCGAAGCCGGCCTGTACGCCCGTTCCGTCCGCCCCGACCTGCGCGTCGTCCTGCGCCTCTACGACGACGACTTCGCCACCGCCGTCTACCGCACCCTCCGCGCCGCCCACCCGGGCGCCCTCACCCGCAGCCGCAGCGTCACCCACCTCGCGGCCCCCGCCTTCGCCGGCGCGATGATGGGCCGCCAGATCCTGGGCGCGATCCCCGTCGAACGCCGCGTCCTCCTCTTCGCCGCCGTCGAGGTCCGCGGCCACCCCCGCCTGGAGGGCCGCACCGTCGCCGAGGCCTTCCGGGCGGGGGCCTGGCGTGTGCTGGCGCTCGACACGGCCGCGCCCGGAGAGTCGCGGACCGAGCGGGCACCGGGGGCGGCGGCGGGGTCGGGCCTCGTCTGGGACCTGCCGCCCACCTACGTCCTGCGCGCCGAGGACCGCGTGGTCCTGGCGGCCACGCGACGGGGGTTGGCGGAGCTGTTGGGAAGACGGACGAGGACGGGGGCGTAACCCCCTGCCTTTCAGGGGCGCGGGGAAGGAACCGCGCGACCAGTCCCCCTCACTCGCAGACGACCCCGTACGTGTCCCACGCCGGGAACGGGTCATCGAGGGCCGACGTGGCAGCAGCCTCGTCCTCCCTCACCAGGCAACCCGCCAAGGCCGAGCGCAGCGCATCCGCCCGCAGCCCCGTCCCGATGAAGACCAGCTCCTGCGCGTACGGGGCGTCCTCGTCGTGGACGGCGGACGGCTCGAAGCGGGCGACGGACCCGGCCTGGGACCACAGCCCGAGGACACGCGGCCGGCTGCCGAGCGTGAAGAACCCCTTCGAGCGCAGCACATGCCCGAAGGAACCGCTGTCGAGCGCCTCGGTCACGAAGGTCCACAACCGCCCGGGATGGAAGGGCAGTTCGGACCGGAAGACGGTCGAGGAGATGCCGTACTCCTCGGTCTCCGGCACATGCTCCCCGTTCAGCTCCCGCACCCACCCCGGCGCCCGTTGGGCCCGTTCGAGGTCGAACGCCCCCGTGCCGAGCACCTCCGCGACCCGCACCCGGCCCTGGCTGACCGGCACGATCCGCGCCGCCGGGTTGAGCCGCGCCAGCGTCGCCGCGAGCCGCTCGGCGGTCGCCGTGTCGACGAGGTCGAGCTTGTTCAGCACGATCACATCGGCGAACTCGACCTGGTCCATCAGCAGATCGCTGACGGTGCGCTCGTCGTCCTCGTACTGGTCGAGCCCCCGCGCCACGAGCTCGTCACCGCCCGCCAGCTCCGGCAGGAAGTTCACCGCGTCGACGACCGTGACCATGGTGTCGAGCCGGGCGAGATCCCCGAGCGTGGCCCCGTCGTCGCGCGCGAAGGCGAAGGTCGCGGCGACGGGCATCGGCTCGGAGATCCCCGAACTCTCGATGAGGAGATAGTCGAAACGCCCCTCCCGCGCCAGCCGGTCCACCTCCTCCAGCAGGTCGTCGCGCAGGGTGCAGCAGATGCACCCGTTGGTCATCTCGACCAGTCGCTCCTCCGTGCGCGACAACGCCGCCTCGCCGCCGCGCACGAGGGCGGCGTCGATGTTGATCTCGCTCATGTCGTTGACGATGACCGCCACGCGAAGCCCCTCGCGGTTGGCGAGGACATGGTTGAGCAAGGTGGTCTTGCCCGCGCCGAGAAACCCGGAGAGGACCGTGACGGGCAGCCGTTCGTACGCCATGGCCGCGCTCTCAGCCTTCGGGGTGGATCAGCCCGCGCTCGTACGCCTTCAGCAGCCGCTGCGGTACGAGGTGGGTGGCGCCGTCGACCGTGAACGGCACCAGGTGCGGTGTGCTCGCCTTCCACTGGGCGCGACGGTGACGGGTGTTGCTGCGGGACATCTTCCGCTTGGGTACGGCCATGGGGTCCTCCTCCACAGGTGGTGGACCGGAACGCTACATGAAAATGGATCCCATTACTAAAAGAGCTTTTCGGTGGCCGTGAGCAACCCCGCTTCGAGCGACGTATGGGGAGGGAGGGGGCCGAACCGGCCCACTCGGCACAGCCGTTCCCTACGGAGGTAGAGGTACCGTCCCCCGTGGCCACAACCAAGGAAGAAGCCCCCCACCGCGGTCGGCACCTCGACCCACCCCTCCTCCTCACCATGCTGCTGGTCCTGGCCGTCGTGGCACAGGGCCCCCTGCGCGGTCTGCTGTCCGCGCCCGTGACGCAGAGCTGGATGACGGTGTTCGTCGCGGTGGTCGTGCAGGCCCTGCCGTTCCTGGTCATCGGCGTGCTCTTGTCGGCGGCCATCGCGGTGTTCGTGCCGGCGTCGTTCTTCGCCCGCGCGCTGCCGAAGCGGCCCGCGCTGGCGGTACCGGCGGCAGGCATGGCCGGGGTGGTGCTGCCGGGGTGCGAGTGCGCCTCGGTGCCGGTGGCGGGCGCCCTCGTGCGCCGGGGCGTGACGCCTGCGGCGGCGCTCGCCTTCCTCCTCTCCGCCCCCGCGATCAACCCGATCGTGCTCACGGCGACCGCCGTGGCCTTCCCGGGGAACCCCGAGATGGTGCTGGCCAGGTTCGTGGCGAGCCTGCTGGTCGCCTGCCTGATGGGCTGGCTGTGGCAACGGCTGGGGCGCGGCGAGTGGATGAACCCGCCGGAGCGGCCGTCCTACGAGGGCCAGAGCAAGGGCGCGGCCTTCTGGGGCTCGGTGCGGCACGACGTGATGCACGCGGGCGGGTTCCTGGTCGTCGGCGCGATGGCGGCGGCCACGCTCAAGGCGGTCGTCCCGGCGAGCTGGCTGAACGCCGCCGCCGACCACCCCGTCATCGCGATCCTCGCCCTGGCGGTGCTGGCCGTCCTCCTCTCGATCTGCTCCGAGGCGGACGCGTTCGTGGCAGCCTCCCTGACCCAGTTCTCCCTGACCTCCCGGCTGGCCTTCCTGGTCGTCGGCCCGATGATCGACCTGAAACTCTTCGCCATGCAGACCGCCACCTTCGGCCGCGCCTTCGCGCTCCGCTTCGCCCCCGCCACCTTCGCCCTCGCGATCCTGGTGTCGGCCCTCGTCGGGGCGGTGCTCCTGTGAACCGTCAGGCCCAGACCGTCATCCTCTTCCTCACCGGCGGCGCCCTCCTCCACGCCGGTTTCACCGACCTCTACCTCCGCTACGTCAAGGCCGGCCTCCGCCCCCTCCTCATCGGCGCGGGCATCGTCCTCATAGCCGCCGCCGTCGCCACGGTCTGGTACGAACGCCGGGCGCGGCGACACGAGCAACAGGCCCACGAGCCGCACACCCCTCACGAACCCCGGGTCTCCTGGCTACTCGTCCTCCCGCTGCTCGCCCTCGTCCTGGTCGCCCCGCCCGCCGCCGGGTCCTACACCGCCATGCGCACCGGCACGGCACTCCAGCAGCAGCCCTGGGGCTACCCCACCCTCCCCGCCGACGGCCCCCTCCGGCTGAGCGTCGCCGACTACGCGGGCCGCGCGGTCTACGACAAGGGCCGCGCCCTCGCCGGCCGCCCGCTCAAGGTCACCGGCTTCCTCGCGTTCGACGAGTCCGGCAGGCCGTACCTCGTCCGCATGGCCCTCAACTGCTGTGCCGCCGACGCCCAGCCCGTCAAGGTCGCCCTCACCGGCGAACTCCCCGCCGTCCTCCAGCCCGACACCTGGATCGAGGTCACCGGCACCTACACCCCGCAGCGGACCAAGGACCCCCTCAACGGCACCGCCGTCCCCTACCTCCACGTCACCACCACCAAGCCGGTCAAGGCCCCCCAGGACCCTTACGACGAGGCCTGGAACGGCTGAGGGCGGCGGCGCCCCTTCGCCGGGCTGCGTCGGGAGGCGGGCGGACCGCGCCCTGATTGGCTGAGGGGCCGTCAGTTGGGGTCGCCCGCAACGCCGCATTCGACGGGGTGGGCATGAGCGCCGTGCAGACGCGTCCCGAGAGCCCGTGGCCGGCCGGTACGCCGTGGGGCGAGACGACCCAGACGACCCTGCCGTCGGAGGTGTGAAAGACGACCGTGCCGTCGGAGGTATGAAAGACGACCCTGCCGTCGGAGGTGTGAAAGGCCCGTCCGAGGTATGAAACGTCCCGTCGGAGGCATGAAAGGGCCCGGTCGCTGGCGACGGGGGATGCACCAGCGACCGGGCTATGGCCAAGGCTAACAAGGCTGGTCCCTGGACGGGAGCCGACTGCTCGACTGCGTTGACAAGTTGTGATCGGGATCACGTGCGAGATGCTGATCCGCCAAACGTTTGTTAGGCGGCCGTTGAGAGCCGCCCAAACGTTGGTCAGACACCCTCACACGGCGGCTCGTACGACAGCCGAGGCAGGTACTCGTCCCACTTCTCCCGCGTGAGCACCCCGCGTGTCGACGAGCAGATGTGCCGTACGGCGTCGTCGACGGCCAGATTCCACAGCCGTACGGTGTCGGCGCCGCTGGACACCCCGAGCATGTGGCTGTCGGGGCTGAACGACAGGAACTGGCCGGTCTTGGCGTTGGGGCTCATCGCCTGGCCGATGGGGGAGGCGTCGGCGGGGTGCGCGACGTCCCGGAGATGGACGGTGCTGTCGTCGCCGCCGCTGGCCAGGGTCCGGCCGTCCGGGCTGAAGGTCAGGGAGACGACCGCCTCGGTGTGGCCGATGAGCGGGGACCCCAGCCGGGTCGCCTCGCGCGGGTCGGAGACGTCCCAGAGCCGGACCGTGTCGTCGCCGCCACCGCTGGCCAGCGTCCTGCCGTCCGGACTGTAGACGAGGTCGCTGACCGAGCCGCGGTGGGCGGTGAGCGGCCCGCCGAGCCGGGTGGACCGGGCCGGGTCGGCCACGTTCCACAGGCGGATGGTGCCGTCCGCGCTGCCGCTGGCGAGCGTGCGGCCGTCCGGACTGAGGACGAGGGCGAATGTAGCCCTTGTGTCCGGTGAGGGGCTTGCCGAGCGGAACGACGTGGGACGCGACCCCCGCGCCGTCCGGCACCGGTCCCCACGAGGGGAGGGACCGGTGCCGGACGAAGCGCTTCCCGCCGCGTCCGGCAACGGCCTTTCCGCACCGCTGCCGACTGTCGGCGTGCCGGAACCGGAACCCACGGCCTCTCGGTCCGGCCGAGACGGCACGGGGTCGTCTCCGCGTCCCAGGAAGGCGTCTCAGCCAGTGCTTGTTTGCGCAGCTCAGAGTGGGTGGGACGGTTGCGTCGTCGCGGGTTGGGCGACGGTGATTGCGGTGGGTCCCCGGTGTCTTCGAAGCTATGGGTGTCGCACCGGCCGGGGTGGATCGAAACTCCGGTGGCGCCTGGTGACGACTCCCGCCCTGTGCCTGCGTACCGGGCATCCGTGTGCCCTGGTGCCCGACGCGTGGCGTTCGGCATCCTTCGGCGCCCGCCCCCCACGAATTCTCGGGGGCGGGGACATTCGGCCGGCTCCTGCCCGCTCGGGCGGTCGGGCCGTCATGTCCTCGGAGCGGACGCGGACGGGTGGCGAGACGTCGGCGGGCGCATTCGGCGGGAGAGCCGACGCGGACCGGGAGCGACCCATACGGACCACGATGAGAAGGAAGACACGACATGAGCAGGAACAGCAGGAACACCTACGCACTCCGTCGTCCGGGACGCCGTACGGCCGTCGCCGCCGGGCTCGTCCTCGCCCTCGGGCTCGCTGTCTCGGCGCAGGCGGTGGCACACGCCGCCGTCCCCGCCGCCCCCGCCAAGGCATCCGCGAAGGCGTCCGCCGCGGTGCGGTCGATCAGTGGCTTCAACGGTGACGTGGTGACCCAGGTCGCCGACTTCTACGGCGCGTACATCGACGCGAAGGACGCGCCCCGGGGCCCGGACAAGGCACTTGCCAAGGCGCTGCGCGCCCACTACCTGACGCCCACCCTCGCCAAGAAGCTGACGGCCTGGGAGAAGAAGAACAAGGCGGACGGGCTCCTGCGTGCCCAGAACGTCCCGACGCGGTGGACGGTGAGCGAGGGCAGCAAGGGCCTGGAGGTCGTCGTCACCCTGACCTTCGGCGGCGCCGGGGAATCACCGACGACGAAGACCCGGTTCGTCGTGGAGCTGGAGCCGGTCGACGGCATCAAGGCCATCCGCACCACGAGCACCGCCCCCGCCAAGGCGTCCGCCGCGGTGCGGTCGGTCAGTGGCAGGACCGGTGACTCGGTGACCCAGGTCGCCGACTTCTACGGCGCGTACGTCGACGCGAAGGACGCGCCCCGGGGCCCGGACAAGGCACTTGCCAAGGCGCTGCGCGCCCACTACCTGACGCCCACCCTCGCCAAGAAGCTGACGGCCTGGGAGAAGAAGAACAAGATGGACGGTGTGCTCCGCGCCCGCAACGTTCCGGTGGACTGGACGGTGACCGGCGACGGCGAAAGCCGTGAGATCGCCGTCACCCACAGCTTCGGCGGCGGGGAGTCGCCGACGACGACCACCCACCTCGTCGTGAAGGCGGACGCGTTCAAGGGCGTCACCGACATCCGCACCACGAGCGCCCGCTGACGACGCATCCGCTCAGCGAGGGCCCGTTGATGCGTCAGCCGCCGCTCCCCGCTGTCATGTTGGCGGCGGGGAGCGGGACCCAGCGACCGGGTTGGTGATAGATGCGGTCGTACCGGTAGCCCGGCAGCCCCTTGGTGCCGATGGTGCGGAAGGGCCGGCCGTTGTCGTCGATGCGGACCGTGCCGGTGCGGCCTTGTGAGGACCAGGCGAGGTTGAGGTACCAGTCGCAGTCGCAGGACTCGTTCAGCGCGGAGACCACCAGGACTTCGGGTTCCTGCAAGGACACCTGGTAGGGGAAGTCGATCGCGGGGATCGACTTGCCCGCCCCGTCGTCGCCGGGCATCGAACGGACCCGGGGCTGCTGCGCGTCGAGGTTCACGGAGAAGAAGCGGGGGATGAGGGCGGCGCCGCAGCCGTCGCTCAAGGAGTAGACGGAGCCCCGGCCGGCGGCAGGGGTGGCGTGGCTGACCACGCGCACGTACAGGGCTTCCAGCACGACAGCGGCGGAGCCGCGTCCCTGCACCGTGATCCGCACGGTCGTGGAGCCCCCGTGCACCGCCCGCTGGGAGGTGGCCCACGCCGCGATGTCCTCGGGGTGCGGGGGCGGCGGGACCTGTTGTGGAGGCTTGGCGAGGACATAGTCCTCGCCGCACCCGTTGAGTCCGCGCGTGTGCGAGTCGGCCGTCCAGGTGAGAGGGGCCGCCTGCGGGGCCGTGCCGACGCTTGCCCGGTTCGGCTCGCCGTCGCCCTTGGCCGTGGCCGAGGCGGAGGGGGGACCGTCGGCGGACGTGGTGAGACCGAGGAGCGCGGCGACGAGCGAGGCTGCCAGCGTCATCGATCGCCAGGCTCGCCGTCGAGGGCGCCCGCCGTGGAGCCGAGGCGAGGGCGGTGAGGCCGACCCGGGGCGCTGGCCGGCCGGCGAGATCGGCTCGGGAGCCTCCACGGCCGACCTGCTGCCGCCCGCAGAGACGGCCGATGCGGCCTCGCTCACGGGCGTGACCGAGGCCACCGCACTTGTGGTGGTGTGGGGCGCTGGTGCCTGCCGGGCAGGGGACGGGCGTGGCCGTTGCCGCGGGGCGGCGGCCAGGATCCACCGGCGGTACAGCTCCATGCGTTCCGCGGGGGAGGCACCGCAGAGCGCGGCGAACCGCTCGATTCCAGCGAAGTCGTGCGGGACTGCCTCTCCGGCGCAGTAGCGGTGCAAGGTGGAGGCGTGAATGCCCAGGGGGCGGGCCAGCGCCGCGTAGCTGCGGTCGGTGCGCTCCTTCAGACGCGTCAGGAGCAACGCGAACTCCGCTACGTCGTCGTGGATCGAATCCATGTAATCCGTACTCGTATCCGCTCGTCGGCCCATGCAGGCCTGTCCCGATGGGGCACGGCACCCACGCGCTTCCCCCTGTCTGCACGTCCATACGCCCGGGACGGTTCCAGCGTTGCAAGGCGTGACCTTGATCACGACCAGCCGCAGAACCCTGAGCCCTCCCCGGGACCGGGATGACCGCCTTCCGCACCGTGCCGAGCGGACCCCGCACCGCGCAGAGGGGCACGCCGACGCGTGACACAACCTGCCGTACCCGCCAC
Source organism: Streptomyces sp. NBC_00104 (assembly GCF_045160825.1). Classification (NCBI taxonomy): domain Bacteria; kingdom Bacillati; phylum Actinomycetota; class Actinomycetes; order Kitasatosporales; family Streptomycetaceae; genus Streptomyces; species Streptomyces sp. NBC_00104. The sequence goes on from NZ_CP108215.1 coordinate 6,308,707, forward strand.
GCGACACAACCTGAGGTGACTGCTGACCCCGGGTCTCAACGAGGGCTTCGGGCGGCACCGGCGACTCGTCTCTCCACGCCTCTCGGCAACGCCAGAGGGCCCTTACCGATTCGGTAAGGGCCCTCTGACCTGCTGCTTAGCTGTCGGGGTGGCGGGATTTGAACCCACGACCTCTTCGTCCCGAACGAAGCGCGCTGCCAAGCTGCGCTACACCCCGATTGTCGCTGCTTGTCGCGGCGACGTCGTTTACTTTAGCCCACCGGTGGCTTGAGACGAAATCCGGTTTTCGGGGCGGCGGTCGTGGCGGTCGGGGCGGCCACGGCGGGGGTGTACGAGGTCGGGGCGGACGTGGTCGACGACGATGAGGAGGAGGGCGAGGGCGTAGAAGGCGAGGCCCAGGAGGAGGGCGTTGCCGAGGGTGCTCCTGTAGCCGTGGCGGTCGACATCCAGGAACGGGTAGAGGTACGGGGCCGGCCAGTCGGGGGTCACCAGAGCGGCTCGGCCGAGCGTGTACGCCAGGTACGCCAGGGGGTAGAGCAGCCAGGCCGCCGCGTGGGTCAGGCGTGGCGGGGCCGGGCGGGTCAACAGCAGCCAGTCCGCCACCACCACGAGGGGGATCACCGTGTGGAAGGCGAGGTTCGTCAAGGCGAGCCAGCCGGTGGGGGTGGCCGGGGCGCCCGTCGGCGTCATCGTCAGGGAGAAGGCCGTCGGGTCCTTCATCAGGATCAGGTGGTACACCAGGGCCGCGATCACGGCGTAGAGAACCGTGCCGCCTGTCACCGGGGACGGCAGGGGGCGGCGGGCCGACCAGGCGCGGCGGGCCGAGGCGGCGAAGACCAGTGCCACCAGGACCGTGCTCTGGACCGAGAAATGGTTGAGGGCGCGCAGGGGGCTGCCCAGCGTCATCTCGGTCACCACGGCCGCTGCCGCCGCCAGCGCTACCAGGGCGCGGCACGTCGCTGCCAGTGGGCGTCGGGTCGGTTCAACCACCGCCGTCGCGGGCACGACGGACGTCACCGGCGCGGGAATGCCCGAGATCGCGGGCAGGTCGGGGATGTCCCTGGGTATCGGTGCGGTCATGCGCTCACGCTAAGACGCCCGGATGAAACGGGCTATTCGGGGCGATCCGTACGGGTCACGCCCCGGCGCCAACCCGAACCGAACCACCAGGACCTCAGCGGAAGCCTGAACCATCAGGCCTTACCGGCAGGCCTTACCGCCAGGCCCTACCGGCGATCCTCGCCAAGACGCATGCACCCACACCCCTCGGCACCCGCACCCCCTCAGCCCCCACAATCCCGCCGCAGCCCTATTCCTCCCGCCCCACCAGCGTCAGCAGTGAAGCTTCCGGCGGGCAGGCGAACCTCACCGGGGTGTAGCGGTTCGTGCCGCAGCCGGCGGAGACGTGCATGTAGGCGGTCCGGCCCTCGGCCGTGTGCGTGGAGAGGCCCTTCACGCGGTCCGTGTCGAGGTCGCAGTTGGTGACGAGGGCGCCGTAGAAGGGGACGCAGAGCTGGCCGCCGTGGGTGTGGCCGGCGAGCACGAGGGGGTAGCCGTCGGCCGTGAAGGCGTCGAGGGTGCGGAGGTAGGGGGCGTGGACGACGCCCAGCGAGAGGTCGGCGGAGTCGGACGGGCCGCCGGCCACGCGGGCGTAGCGGTCCCGCTTGATGTGCGGGTCGTCGAGGCCGGTGAGCTCGACCGACATGCCCTCGATCTTGAGCGTGCCGCGGGTGTTGGTGAGGTTGAGCCAGCCCGCCCCGTCGAAGCCGTCCCGGAGGTCCTCCCACGGGTTGTGGATGGCGCCCACCACCGGCTTGTTGCCGTTCAGGCCGTGGCGGCCCTGGACCTTCTCCAGGAGATAGCGGGCGGGGTTGCGCAGCTTCGGGCCGTAGTAGTCGTTCGAGCCGAAGACGTACGCGCCCGGGAACTCCATCAGCGGACCCAGCGCGTCCAGCACCTCGGGGACGCCCTCCGGGTCGGAGAGGTTGTCCCCGGTGTTGATCACGAAGTCGGGGCGCAGCCCGGCCAGGGACCGCAGCCAGCGCTGCTTCTTGCGCTGCCCGCTCACCATGTGGATGTCGGAGACCTGGAGTATGCGCAGTGGCCGCATGCCCGGTGGTAGCACCGGCACCGTCACCCGCCGCAGCCGGAAGGAGCGGGCCTCGAAACCCGCCGCGTACACCACACCGGCGGCACCGACCGCCGCGATCCCCAGAGGTACTCCGTATCGCGCTCGCATGCGTCCATCGTGTCAGACCCCGCCGAACCCGAGCGCCGCCTGTGGACAACCACCGGCCATCACGGCCGATCGCCAACTCCCGCTGTGGACAACTCACTCCGGCCCACGCATCCGATCAGCAACGACCACGCATCCGATGAGCAACCGACACGCATCCGATGACCAACCGACCACGGATCCCATGACCAACCGACCACGGATCCCATGACCAGCCGATCAGCCCGAGCGGCGACCAGCCGATCAGCCCGAGCGGCGACCGATCCGCACGTACCAGCGAAATCAAGGCGCGCTTCCCGCACCACACCTGCGACAATCGGCGCCATGACCACGCTCAAGTCGAAGCTGCAGGAAGACCTCAACGCGGCGATCAAGGGGCGCGACGAGCTCCGCTCCTCGACGCTCCGGCTGACGCTCACCGCGATCACCAAGGAAGAGGTCGCGGGCAAGGAGAAGCGCGAGCTCTCCGACGACGAGGTGCTCAAAGTGATCACCAAGGAGGCGAAGAAGCGCCGCGAGGCCGCGGACGCCTTCGCCCAGGGTGGTCGTACCGAGTCGGCCGAGCGGGAGAAGGCGGAGGGCGAGATCCTCGCCGACTACCTGCCCAAGCAGCTGTCCGAGGAGGAGCTGAAGCAGATCGTGGTCCAGGCCGTTGAGGAGGCACGGGCCGCCGGCGCCGAGGGCCCGCGCGCGATGGGCCAGGTCATGAAGATCGTCAACCCGAAGGTGGCCGGGCTCGCCGAGGGCGGCCGGGTCGCCGCCCTCGTCAAGCAGCAGCTCGCGGGCGGCTGAGCAGCCTTCCGGCTGACGCCGCTCTCCAGCACAACGGCGGTGGGGGCGCCCCTTCTCCAGGGGCGCCCCCACCGCCGTATCCATTCAACCGCTCAGTGACCGTCGGCCGAGCCTGTCACCGTAGCTGTCGGGCCACCCGTCACCGTGACCGTCGGCCGACCCGTCACCGCGGCTGTCAGCCGACCCGTCACCGCGGCTGTCAGCCGAACCCACCGTTGCCGTTCCCGTTGTTCCCGCCGTTGGTCTGGCCCTGGATCCAGTTCTCCGGGATGGAGAACTCCGGGGTCGGGAAGGTGGTGCCGCCGTCGGTGCCGCCGATGAACCCGTCGTCGTCACCATTGCCGTTGTCGTCGTTGTTCCCGTTGCCGTTCCCATTGTCGTTGTCGTCGTCCCCGCGGCCGCGGTCCGGCCGCTCGTCGGGGATGTAGACGCGGTTGAAGTCGGGATTGGGCTTGCCCTCCAGCGCGCCGGTCATCATGTCGCGCCAGATCGGGCCGGGGACCTTTCCACCGAAGACCTTGGCGTACCACTGGCCGCCGATGGGGATGTTCACCATGCGGCGCTTGTGCGCGGGGTCGCCCACCCAGACGGCACCGGCCATGTTCGGGGTGTAGCCCACGAACCAGGCCGCGTAACGCTCGTCCGTCGTACCGGTCTTACCGGCGCTGGGACGGCCGCTGCCGAGGCCCGCCTCCGTACCCGTACCGTCCTCGACCACGCCCTTGAGCAGGGCGCTGATGGTGTCGGCGGTGTTCTCGGACATGGCGCGCGAGCACGTCGACTTCGGGACCTCCAGCGACTTCGACTTCTCGCCGACCCGCTGGGTGATGGACTCGATGGCGACCGGCGTGCAGTACATGCCGCGCGAGGCGAAGGTCGCGTACGCGTTCGCCATGGTCAGCGGTGACATCTCCTGGGTGCCCAGGGCGATCGACGGGTTCTGGCCGATCTTGTCGCCGTCGGCCCGCTCGACGCCCATCTTCTTGGCCATCTTCGTCACCGGACAGATGCCGATGTCCGCGATCATCTGCACGAAGTAGGTGTTGACCGACAGCGCGGTCGCCTTCTTCATCGAGTACGGGCCGACCTCGGACTCGCTCTCGTTGCTGAGGTCCGCGCCGTCGGTGTTCACCCAGTTCTTGCCACCGCAGACCGAGATCGGGCTCGGGTACTCCATCTTGTACGGCGCGGAGTACGACTTCGTCGGGGCCATGCCGTCCTCGAGGGCGGCCGCGGCGACGATCGGCTTGAACGTCGAACCGGGCTGGTAACCCGCTCCGCCGCCCATGGACTCGTCGACCGAGAGGTTGATCGACGTCTCGTTCTTCTTGGTGTCGAGGCCGTACGGCCTCGACTGCCCCATGGCGAGGATCTTGCCGGTGCCGGGCTCCACGATGGTGGCGGCGGTGGCCACCTCGTCCTTCTGCCTGACGTGCTTCTTGACGGAGGCCTGGACCGACTTCTGGGCCTTCGGGTCCATGGTCGTCCGGATCGTCAGACCGCCCTGGTTCCAGATCTTGGCCCGGTCCTCCTTGGACTTGCCGAAGATCGGGTCGTTCAGGAACACCTCGCGCACGTAGTCGCAGAAGAAGCCCGCGCCCTTGACGGCCGTGATGCAGCCGTTCTTCGGCTTTCTGATGTGCAGGCCGAGCGGCTTCTCCTTGGCCTTGTCGGCCTCCGTCTGCGAGATGTCACCGAGATCGGCCATGCGCTGCAGCACGGTGTTGCGCCGCTTGGTGGCTTCCTGCGGGTCGTTCACCGGGTCGTACCGGCTGGGCGACTGCACGATGCCGGCCAGGAGCGCGGCCTCCTCGACCTTCAGGTTCTTGGCGGACTTGGAGAAGTAGCGCTGGGAGCCGGCCTCGACACCGTAGGCCTGCTGGCCGAAGAACGTGATGTTCAGGTAGTTCTCGAGGATCTTCTTCTTGCCGAGTTCCTCCTCGATCTGGATCGCTTTCTTCAGCTCGTTGATCTTCCGGCCGAGGGTCTGCTGGGTGGCCTGGGCGACCAGCGTCGGGTCGTCACCGGCCTCCTCCACCGCCACGTTCTTCACCAGCTGCTGCGTCAGCGTGGACGCGCCCTGGGCGACACCGCCCTCCCGCGCGTTCCGGTTCAGCGCGCGCAGGATGCCCTTCAGGTCGATCGCGCCGTGTTGGTAGAACCGGGCGTCCTCGATGGCGATGATCGCCTGCTGCATGTACGGCGAGATCTCCTTGAGGTCGACCACCGTACGGTCGCGGCTGTACACCGTGGCGATCGAGTCGCCCTTGCTGTCGAGGATCGTGGTGCGCTGGCTCAGCGGCGGCTGCTTGAGATTGGCGGGGAGCTCGTCGAACCCCTCGACGGAACCCTTGGCCGCCAGCCCGAGTGCGCCGACCGCGGGCAGGGCGATGCCCGCCATCACGGCACCGGCGAGCACGCTGACACCTAGGAACTTGGCGGCCTGCTGTGTGGGGGACAGACCACCACCCGAGCGCTTGTTTGGCATGAGGGCAGCCTAATCCGTAGCGACGACCGTTCCGAAGGAGCAGGTGGGTCCAGAGGGGTACGGGTGCCGGATCGTGACATCCGTTGCCGCTCACGGGGGCGGCCGTCGATGATCCGGCGCATGAGACCTGAAGTCCGTACGTTCGTCGCCGACGGCCCCCTGCCCGACTGGGACGCGAGCGAGGACGAGATCGACAGACGGGTGGCGCAACTGAACGCCGTACACGGGCCGGTGTCGCACGAAGAGGCGGCGGCGCTGGCCGGCTGTTTCGGGCCGGACGACTGCTACGGCGTCGCCTGGAGCCTGCTGCACCTCATCGAGACCGGCCCGAACCCCGTGCTGACGACGCGGCCCGCGGCGGACGCGGGGGAGTGGTCCCACCGGCTCTACGACCGGGCCGTGCGCGCCGGGCTGGTCGAGGGGGTGGGCGGCGCGGAGGCGTGAACGAACATGAACGGTTGTCTACGTTCTCATTCGCCGGACACGCGCACAGGCGTTGGCCTAAGCTGCTCTCAACTGTCACAGCCGTAGGCCCTTGTATCAAGTACGTCCAGCGAGCCCGAATCGTTCTGACGTTCTTACGGTTTTTTTCCGGAGCCGTGTCCGAATCCACCTCGTGTGTCATTCGGTGTCCGTTGTGACGCATGTCAACTGTCCCGTTCTGTCGGGATAGTCATGTATGTCCTCAGGTCACTCCCGCGGGTGATCTGCCGCTTACGCATAGTCCGTTCGGGCCATTCAAGATTGGGCCCGAAGGGGGTGTTGCGCTGTGCCCACCTTCCGTAACGTCCTCAACTGGCGGCGGTGAATATGCCGCTGCCGCCGTGGGGGAGCCTCGATTCGGGAGAGGACGGCGCCGGTATGGGCTGGGTAACCGACTGGAGTGCGCAGGCCGCCTGCCGCACTACCGATCCGGATGAACTGTTCGTTCAAGGAGCAGCGCAGAACAGGGCCAAGGCAGTGTGCACCGGATGCCCGGTACGCACGGAGTGCCTGGCGGACGCGTTGGACAACCGCGTCGAGTTCGGCGTGTGGGGAGGCATGACGGAGCGCGAGCGCCGCGCATTGCTGCGCAGGCGTCCGACCGTCACGTCGTGGCGCAGGCTGCTGGAGACCGCGCGCACGGAGTACGAGCGTGGCGCGGGCATTCTGCCGCTCGACGATGACGAGATGTACGAGAACTACGCGGCGGTGGGCTGAGGACGAGGCCCTTCCGGGTCACGTCGGTCGAGGGCGCCCTTGAGGTGTCGGCGCGTCGGGCAGGTGTGCCGGCTCTCGGGTGCCCCGAGACGTGGATCGGCGGTCGGGCATGGTTCGGTGCTCGGACGGGCGTACGGTTCTCGGACGGTCGAAGGTCTTCGGGTCGTTGTCGAAAGTCTCGGTCGTCCGGCAGGAGTTCGCCGGCAGGAGTTCGCCGGTGGGGTTCGGTCGGCAGAGGTTCAGTTGTCGGAGGTAGGCAGCTCCGGCCCGATGGCCGCGAGCCGGTCCCCGATGTCCCGCAGACCCGCCAGGTCGTGGACATCACCGGGCAGTGCGGCCACTTCGACCACGGGCACCTCGGGGTGCAGCGCGGTGAAGCGGTCGCGCGTGCGCTGCTCCCGGGAGAGCAGTCGCATCCGCTCGGCGTGCAGCCTGAGCAGGCCTGCCGTGAGCTGTTCCACGGTCAGGTCCGGAGTGACGTCCTGGTCGGTGACGTTCTGGTCGGCAACGGCCTGGTTCTGCTCGTCCGGGGCGGGGGAGCCGTCCTCGGTGCCGGTCGTCGCGGGAGAGTCGGGACTGGCTGAACTGTCTGAACTGCCGTACGTGTCGGGAGAGTTACGAACTGCTTTCCCGTCCATATGATCCACAATGCGGGGCTCGTCAAGATTTTCCGCAGCGGCGAGCGCGCGCTCGGCGGACAGCTGAGCCGCGCCGCTGCCATGCACGCGGTTCAGCACCAGCCCGGCCAGCGGCATGTCCTCGGCGGCCAGCCGCTCCACGAAGTACGCCGCCTCGCGCAGCGCGTCCCGCTCGGGCGCCGCCACCACCAGGAAGGCGGTGCCGGGCGCCTGGAGCAGCTTGTACGTGGCGTCCGCGCGCGTACGGAAGCCGCCGAACATCGAGTCCATGGCGGCCACGAACGTCTGGACGTCCTTCAGCAGTTGACCGCCGAGCAGCTTGCCCAGGGCGCCCGTCATCATCGACATGCCGACGTTCAGGAACTTCATGCCGGCCCGCCCGCCGACCTTCGCCGGCGCCAGCAGTACCCGGATCAGCTTGCCGTCGAGGAACGAGCCGAGCCGCTTGGGGGCATCCAGGAAGTCCAGCGCCGAACGGGACGGCGGAGTGTCGACGATGATGAGATCCCAGTCGTCCCGGGCCCGCAGCTGGCCCAGCTTCTCCATCGCCATGTACTCCTGCGTGCCCGCGAAGCCCGCCGAGAGGGACTGGTAGAACGGGTTGCTCAGGATCGCGGAGGCCCGGCCGGGGTCCGAGTGCGCCTCGACGATCTCGTCGAAGGTGCGCTTCATGTCGAGCATCATGGCGTGCAGTTCGCCGTCCCCGTCGATGCCCTTCACCCGCCGCGGGGTGTTGTCCAGCGAGTCGATGCCCATGGACTGGGCGAGCCGCCGGGCCGGGTCGATGGTGAGCACGACCACCTTGCGGCCACGCTCCGCGGCCCGCAGCCCGAGGGCCGCCGCCGTGGTCGTCTTGCCCACACCGCCGGCGCCGCAGCACACCACGATGCGGGTCTCCGGGGCGTCGAGCAGCGGATCGACCGCGAGGGGGCGGGTCGAGCTGACCACGCGGTGTCCGTCGGGGGAGTGCGCCGAATCGTGCGCGGCGGCCGGGTCCGGAGTCATGAGATCCCTTGCTGACGCAGTTCCGTGGCCAGTTCGTACAGGCCCGCCAGGTCCATTCCCTCGGCGAGCAACGGCAGTTCGTGCAGCGGCAGGTCCAGCTCGCCCAGTACGCCCCGCTGTTCGTGCTCCAGGGTGTACCGCTCGGCGTACTCCTCGGCCTGGGTGAGCAGCGGCTCCACCAGCCGCTCGGCGTTGCCGCCGCGCCGCGCGCCGCCCAGGCCCGCTGTGGACAGGGACTTGGCGACGGCCGTCCGCGGTACCGCGCGCGCGAACTCGAGCTCGTCGGCGTCCAGCACCTCCGGCCGCACCATGTTGACGATGATCCGTCCCACCGGCAGCTTCGCGCCCCGCAGCTCGGCGATGCCGTCCGCCGTCTCCTGGACGGGCATCTCCTCCAGCAGCGTCACCAGATGCACGGCCGTCTCGGGTGACTTCAGGACCCGCATGACGGCCTGGGCCTGATTGTGTATCGGGCCGATCTTCGCGAGGCCCGCCACCTCGTCGTTGACGTTCAGGAAGCGGGTGATGCGCCCGGTGGGTGGCGCGTCCATCACCACGTAGTCGTACGCGAACCGCCCGCTCTTCTCCTTGCGGCGCACCGCCTCGCAGGCCTTGCCGGTCAGCAGCACGTCCCTCAGGCCGGGCGCGACGGTGGTCGCGAAGTCGATGGCGCCGAGCTTCTTCAGGGCCCGGCCCGCCCCGCCCAGCTTGTAGAACATCTGGAGGTAGTCCAACAGGGCCAGTTCGGGGTCGATGGCCAGCGCGTACACCTCCCCGCCCCCGGGTGCCACCGCGATCTTCCGCTCCTCGTACGGCAGTGCCTCTGCCTCGAAGAGCTGCGCGATGCCCTGTCTGCCCTCGACCTCGACCAGGAGGGTGCGCTTCCCCTCGGTCGCGAGGGCGAGCGCGAGTGCGGCGGCGACCGTGGTCTTTCCGGTCCCGCCCTTGCCGCTGACGACCTGGAGCCTGCTCACGTATTCGAGCCTAACCAGTCCGCGCGCGGCGTACGCGGGAGGCTGTGGACAACTTGTGCCCTCCCCGTCTGTCGGCCCCCACCTGTCCGGGCCGCCGAGCCGACCGGGGACAGCGGCGGAACCCGTGCCGGACAGCGGCCGGGCAGCGGATAAAGTCGGCCACATGACCAAGTGGGAATACGCAACCGTGCCGCTGCTCGTCCATGCCACGAAGCAGATTCTGGACACCTGGGGCGAGGACGGCTGGGAGCTCGTCCAGGTCGTGCCCGGGCCGAACAACCCCGAGCAGTTGGTGGCCTACCTGAAGCGGCCCAAGCCGTGAGCGCCGTCGAGGCCAAGCTCGTGGAACTCGGGCTGAGGCTGCCCGAGGTCGTCCCGCCGCTCGCCGCGTACCAGCCGGCCGTCCAGTCCGGCGTGTACGTGTACACCGCCGGCCAGCTCCCCATGGTGGACGGCAAGCTGCCCGTGACCGGCAAGGTCGGCGCGGAGGTCACCCCCGAGGAGGCCAAGGAACTCGCCCGCACCTGCGCGCTGAACGCACTCGCCGCCGTCAAGTCCGTGGCCGGAGACCTGGACCGTGTCGCGCGCGTGGTGAAGGTCGTCGGTTTCGTGGCCTCGGCCTCCGACTTCACGGGCCAGCCCGCCGTGCTGAACGGTGCGAGCGAACTCCTGGGCGCCGTCTTCGGCGACAAGGGCGTCCACGCGCGCAGCGCGGTCGGCGTGGCGGTACTGCCGCTGGACGCGCCGGTCGAGGTGGAGCTCCAGGTGGAACTCACCGTCGCGTAGCCGACACCAAGATCGCGGAGGCTCACTCGAACATCAGCCCGTGACGAGTTAGCCTCCGCACCATGGCAAACGGGCAGTGGTACCCAGCCGAGTGGCCCGACCGCATCCGCGCACTCGCGGCCGGCACGCTGACACCGGTGACCCCCAGGCGGGCCGCCACCGTCATGCTGCTCAAGGACACGGCCGACACTCCGGTCGTGCACATGCTGCGCAGACGCGCCTCCATGGCTTTCGCCGGGGGCGCGTACGCGTATCCGGGCGGCGGAGTGGACCCGCGCGACGACGACCACCAGATCCGCTGGGCGGGCCCCACGCGCGCGTGGTGGGCGTCCAGGCTCGGCGTCGACGAGACCGACGCCCAGGCGATCGTCTGCGCGGCCGTCCGGGAGACGTACGAGGAGGCGGGCGTCCTGCTCGCCGGCCCCAGCTCCGACACGGTGGTCGGCGACACCACGGGCGACGACTGGGAGACGGACCGCGCGGCGGTGGCCGCCCGGGAGCTGTCCTTCGCGGAGTTCCTGGAGCGCAGGGGGCTGGTCCTGCGGTCCGACCTGCTGGGCGCCTGGGCCCGCTGGATCACCCCCGAGTTCGAGTCCCGTCGCTACGACACCTGGTTCTTCGTGGCCGCCCTCCCACAGGGCCAGCGCACCCGCAACGCCTCCACGGAGGCCGACCGCACGGTGTGGATCCGCCCCCGGGACGCGGCGGCCGGCTACGACAAGGGCGAGCTGCTGATGATGCCGCCCACCATCGCGACCCTGCGCCGGCTCGCGGAGTACGACACGGCCGCCGCCGCGCTCGCCGCCGCACCCGCCCGCGACCTGACCCCCGTCCTCGCCCGAGCCCGCCTGGAGAACGACGACGTGGTGCTCTCCTGGCCCGGCCACGACGAGTTCACCAAGCGCATCGCGGCCGCCGGAGACTCCCCATGACGGACGCGACAGCCCTCCCGGGCAGGCCGGGAGCCGCGGCCCCGCTCCCTCACCGGCCCCTCGCGCCACCACACGGGCGTCGAGACGGGTCGCGGGCCCGCGACCGGCACCGTGACACTCCGCCCATCCCGCTGGAAGGCACCCCCGTATGACCGACGCAGCAGCCCTCCCCGGCCAGCCCAGGGGCGGAGTCCTGTCGGGGCCCGCCACCGCGCGCGCGGTCAACGTGCTCGCGCCGAACGCGTCCGTGATGACGCTGGACGGAACCAACACCTGGATCGTGTCCGAGCCGGACTCCGACTCGGCGGTCGTGATCGACCCGGGCCCGCTCGACGACGCCCACCTGCGCAACGTCGTCGACACGGCGGAGAAGGCCGGCAAGCGGATCGCGCTGACCCTGCTCACGCACGGGCACCCGGACCACGCGGAGGGCGCCGCCCGCTTCGCCGGGCTGACCAGGACGAACGTACGGGCCCTGGACCCGGCGCTGCGGCTCGGCGACGAAGGGCTGGGCGCCGGCGACGTCGTCGCGGTCGGCGGCCTGGAACTCCGCGTCGTGCCCACCCCAGGCCACACCGCCGACTCGCTCTGCTTCCACCTCCCGGCGGACGGGGCCGTCCTGACCGGCGACACCGTCCTCGGGCGCGGTACGACGGTCGTGGCCCACCCCGACGGGCGTCTCGGCGACTATCTCGACTCCCTCCGCCGCCTCAGGTCCCTCACGGTCGACGACGGCGTCCACACCGTCCTCCCCGGCCACGGTCCCGTCCTGGAGGACGCCCAGGGCGTCGTCGAGTTCTACCTCGCCCACCGCGCCCACCGGCTCGCCCAGGTCGAAACGGCCGTCGAGAACGGCTACCGCACCCCCGGCGAGGTCGTCGCCCACGTCTACGCGGACGTCGACCGCTCCCTGTGGCCGGCCGCGGAACTCTCGGTACGGGCCCAGATCGAGTACCTGACCGAGCACGGCCTGATCTGACCCGATCCGAGGCGGGCCTGAGCGGCCGTCTCCGGGCCCGGACCGCCCGGGGGACCTGAGCGGCCGTCTCCGGGCCCGGACCGCCCGGGGGGCGCCACGGCCGCCCGCGGGGCGCCACAGGGCCTCAGAGCCCTCTCAGGCCCCAGCAGCCCCTCTCAGAGGCGCCAGGCAGGCCTCCGGTGTGCCCCCAGCGCCTCACCAGGCGCCCCGGGGCCCTCACCGGTCCCCGGGGCGCGGCGCTTTGACCCCGTGCACGCGCGCGTACTCCCCGGCCAGCCAGGGCCCGAGATCCTCCACGTACGACCGCAGTACGACGTCATGAGCACCCGGGCCACCCGGGAGGCTCGGGCCACCTGGGCCACCCGGGTGGCCCCGTCCGCCCGGCCCGGCATCCGGCTCGTATCCCGCTCCCGCCACCGCCGCCGCGCGCATCTGGGCAGCACGTTCGGGGTAGTACTCGCCGAACGCCTCCGCCATCTCGTGCAGATCACTGGTCCAGCCGTTCCAGCGGGGCATGACAAGCGTGAACCCGGTCCGGACGAGCCGACGTGAGCAACCGCGGACGAGCGACCGCCGGGCGTCGTCCGTGTCGGCTTCCGCGATCCGTTCACGCCAGCGCGGCAGAAGCAGCGCGAGGTCGCCGTTGGTCTCGCGCGCGAGGAGCGAGTCCGGCCGATAGCGGGGCAGGTCCTCCGCCAGGTCCTCACCCAGCAGTGGGGTGCACAGACAGGCCACGAACCAGCCCAGGTCGTACCGCTCCAGGTCGCTGAGCACCTGCGCCCTGCTGACCAGCAGCGTCCCGGCCCCGTCGATCTGCGGGAACTCCTCGTCCAACGTCTCGTCCAGCACCCGCGCCCTCGCCCGGTCGGCCTCCGTGGGCTCCTCCCGCAACACCAGCAGCAGATCGAGGTCACTGCGCCCCGGGCGAGCCGTTCCCCGGGGAATCGACCCATAGAGGTACGCACTGTGCAGCCGCGCCCCGAACCCGTTCAGAACCCGATCCCGAGCAACTGCCACCACGGGCCGAAACACCCCACCCACCCGCCCCAACGCCCCCTCCCGCTCGATATACCCCCGACTGTCCAGCCCTCTACGACGCCCGATTTCGGCCATGGGACCACTGTGACCGGAGGGGTCCGCGGGGGCAGGTTATTTATGCGGGAGGGGGCGACTGGCAGATGGAGAGGGCGCCCCGAATCGGTTGGGGACCTCGAGAAGGGATCCGTGGAACCCCATGAATCACTCGGGGGTTCAGGGGGCGCAGCGCGCCCCTGGCGGGGTCGGGGGCGGAGCCCCGTGAGGGCGGGGTCGAAGGGGCGGCAGCCCCTGGGGAGGGGATCGGGTAAGGGCGGCGGGGCGAAGACAATGGGGCCCGCCCCGCGAACGAGACGAACCCCATCGACGTACGAACCGACCCTACGGACCGGACCGGAGCCGGACCGGCACCCGAGCCGAAGGGAGCCCCAGCCGAACGGAGCCCCAGCCGAACCGGCACCCGAGCCGAGCCGACGTGCAACCGCTCCCCGCGTCAGCGCGACCGCTTGGCCAGCCGCTCCACATCCAGCAGGATCACCGCGCGAGCCTCCAACCGCAGCCACCCCCGCTGCGCGAAGTCCGCCAGCGCCTTGTTCACGGTCTCCCGCGACGCACCCACCAGCTGCGCCAGCTCCTCCTGCGTGAGGTCGTGCACCACGTGGATGCCCTCCTCCGACTGCACACCGAACCGCCGGGAAAGGTCCAGCAGCGCCCGAGCGACCCGCCCGGGAACGTCCGAGAACACGAGGTCGGACATCTGGTCGTTGGTCTTGCGCAGCCGCCGCGCGACGGCACGCAGCAGCGCCGCGGCCACCTCGGGCCGCGCGTTCAGCCACGGCTGCAGGTCGCCGTGGCCGAGGCCGAGCAGCTTGACCTCGGTCAGCGCGGTGGCCGTCGCCGTCCGCGGGCCCGGGTCGAACAGCGACAGCTCGCCGATCAGCTCACCGGGACCGAGCACGGCCAGCATGTTCTCGCGGCCGTCGGGCGACGCGCGGTGCAGCTTCACCTTGCCTTCGGTGACCACATAAAGGCGGTCACCCGGGTCGCCCTCGTGGAAGAGAGCGTCACCGCGCGCGAGGGTCACCTCACTCATGGAGGCGCGGAGCTCCGCGGCCTGCTCGTCATCGAGCGCCGCGAAGAGCGGGGCGCGCCGCAGAACGTCGTCCACGAGTTCTCTCCTTGTCGACCTGCTCAGGGGATCTTGCTCCCCGTACTACCAGGGGACCGTGTTCCCCATCTTGCCGGACGGACCAAACAGTGTGATCTGTCACAAGGATGCCGCACACATGTCCCGGGGTAAGCGTCAGGGGTCCAATTGGGGGCCGATCTTCTGGGCCCGGGGCGGATGTCGGTGCCGGGCTTTAGGCTGGCCGGGTGTCCAAATCGCCGGTGAGAGCACAGGCCAAGGGGGCTGGGCGGGTGGTTGTACGGCGCGATTCCGCTGTGGGCGAACAGGGCCCCACGGGAGCGAACAAAACGGCAAAGGCGACGAAGGTGTCCGATCCATCAGCGGCGGAGAACCCCGCCCAGAAGACCACGGCTCCGGCGAAGAGGACCACGGCTCCGGCGAAGAGGACCACGGCTCCGGCGAAGAGGACCACGGCTCCGGCGAGGAGGCCCGCCAAGCCCGAGTCCCGGACGGCTCTCGTCCGCCGTGCCCGTCGCATCAACCGCGAACTCGCCGAGGTGTACCCGTACGCGCACCCGGAGTTGGACTTCGAGAACTCCTTCCAGCTGGTCGTCGCGACGGTCCTGTCCGCGCAGACGACCGATCTGCGGGTCAACCAGACGACACCGGCGCTCTTCGCGAAGTACCCCACCCCCGAGGACCTGGCCGCCGCCGACCCGCAGGAGGTCGAGGAGATCCTGCGGCCGTGCGGGTTCTTCCGGGCCAAGACGAAGTCGGTGATGGGTCTGTCGAAGGCCCTGGTGGAGAACCACGGGGGAGAGGTCCCCGGCCGTCTCGAGGACCTCGTCAAGCTGCCCGGCGTCGGCCGCAAGACCGCCTTCGTCGTGCTGGGCAACGCCTTCGGCCGGCCCGGAATCACCGTGGACACGCACTTCCAGCGGCTCGTCCGGCGCTGGAAGTGGACCGAGGCGACCGACCCGGACAAGATCGAGGCGGCCATCGGCGCGCTCTTCCCGAAGAGCGAGTGGACGATGCTGTCGCACCACGTGATCTTCCACGGCCGCCGTATCTGCCACGCCCGCAAACCGGCCTGCGGCGCCTGCCCCATCGCCCCGCTCTGCCCGGCGTTCGGCGAGGGCGAGACGGACCCGGAGAAGGCCAGGAAGCTCCTGAAGTACGAGAAGGGCGGCTTCCCCGGCCAGCGCCTCAAGCCCCCACAGTCCTACCTGGACGCGGGCGGCATCCCGGCCCCGCCCCTGGGAGCCGCCGGATGACGGCCCGCACGAAGCGACCGGGCGCGCACGCCACCGCGCGCCTCCACTCCGGCACGCGCCCTGCCCGCTCCGGCTCCCACCACCCTCAAGAGGGACGCGAAGCCCACGAGGAACGATCAGCGGTCCTCCGGGCGTTGGGACCGGAAGAACGACGGGGGTGGCTATGACACGCGCGAGCCGGACAGACGGCGGCACGGACACCGACAGCGGGCACCACACGCGCGACGGACGCGTGGCCCTGGACAAGACGGGCCTGCCCACCTGGCTGGACCCGGTGGTGCGCGCCGGTGAGACGGTCGAGCCACTGCAGCTGAGCCGCTTCCTGCCACCGGAGAACGGCTCGGGGCGGCAGTCGGCGGTCCTGATCCTGTTCGGCGAGGGGCCGAGCGGGCCCGAGCTGCTGCTCATGGAGCGCGCCGGCTCACTCCGGTCGCACGCCGGCCAGCCGTCGTTCCCCGGCGGCGCCCTCGACCCCGAGGACGGCGACCCGCGGACCGACGGCCCGCTGCGCGCCGCCCTGCGCGAGGCCGAGGAGGAGACCGGCCTCGACCCCGCCGGCGTCCAGCTCTTCGGCGTGCTGCCCAAGCTGTACATCCCGGTGAGCGGCTTCGTCGTGACCCCCGTCCTGGGCTGGTGGCGACAGCCGACCCCGGTCAGGGCCGTCGACCCGAACGAGACGGCGCGCGTCTTCACCGTCCCCGTGGCGGATCTCACGGATCCGGCCAACAGAGCCACCGCCATTCACCCCCGCGGCTACGCAGGCCCGGCATTTCTGGTCGAATCGGCCCTGGTGTGGGGTTTCACGGCCGGAGTGATCGACCGTCTGCTGCACTACTCGGGCTGGGAGCGGCCTTGGGACCGCGAGAAGCAGGTCCCGCTCGACTGGCGCTCATGACAGGGTGTCTGCCGTGCTGCGTCTCCCGGGGCCTGTCGGGTCCCCCTGTCGCCGCGCGGCGGACCGGTCCCCCGGTCGGCATGTAGTGATCGCGAAGCGACGAGGCGAGGCTTGAAGCGGTGAACGTGCTGGACATCCTGTTGCTGGTCGCCGCTGTCTGGTTCGCGATCGTGGGCTACCGACAGGGCTTCGTCGTCGGCATCCTCTCGGTGATCGGCTTCCTCGGCGGCGGCCTCGTCGCGGTCTACGCCCTGCCCGTCATCTGGGACTGGATGACCGACAACTCCGAGGTGAGCACGGCCGCCGCCGTCGTCGCGGTGGTCGTCGTGATCGTCTGCGCCTCGGTCGGCCAGGCCCTGACCACCCACCTCGGCAACAAACTGCGCCGGTACATCACCTGGTCGCCGGCCCGCGCCCTGGACGCCACCGGCGGCGCCTTCGTCAACGTCGTGGCGATGCTCCTGGTCGCCTGGCTGATCGGTTCCGCACTCGCCGGGACGACACTGCCGACGCTCGGCAAGGAGGTCCGCAACTCCAAGGTGCTCCAGGGCGTGGCCGGGGCCCTGCCCCACCAGGCGGACACCTGGTTCGCGGACTTCTCCTCGGTCCTCACGCAGAACGGCTTCCCGCAGGTCTTCAGCCCCTTCTCGAACGAACCGATCACCGAGGTCCAGCCCCCCGACCCGGCGCTCGCGAACAGCCCGGTCGCCCAGCGTGCCAAGCGATCCATCGTCAAGGTCATGGGCACGGCCCAGAGTTGCGGCAAGGTCCTCGAAGGCACCGGCTTCGTCTTCGGCGAGCGCCGGGTGATGACCAACGCGCACGTGGTCGGCGGGGTCGACGAACCCACCGTCCAGATCGGCGGCGAGGGCCGCAAGTACGACGCCAAGGTCGTCCTCTACGACTGGGAGCGCGACATCGCCGTACTGGACGTGCCGAGCCTGAAGGCGCCCGTGCTGAAGTTCACCACCAAGGACGCCGCGAGCAGCGACGACGCGATCGTGGCGGGCTTCCCGGAGAACGGCTCGTACGACATCCGCCCCGCGCGCGTGCGCGGCCGCATCACGGCCAACGGCGCCGACATCTACAAGCGCGGCACCGTCCACCGCGACGTGTACTCGCTCTACGCGACGGTCCGTCAGGGCAACTCCGGCGGCCCGCTGCTCACGCCCGACGGCAAGGTCTACGGCGTGGTCTTCGCGAAGTCCCTCGACGACCCGGACACGGGTTACGCCCTCACCGCGGACGAGGTCGAGGAGGACATCACCAAGGGCCGTACGGCCAACCAGCAGGTGGACAGCGACAGCTGCGCGCTCTGAGGCCGGGTGGGGCCGGTGTCCTTGAGGTCCTGTGCGGGTCGCCCCGAACGGGTCAGGGACGAGGATGGCGCAGCCGGGCCGAGACCCAGCGGGCCCGGCGGCGCAGGATGCGCGGAATGCCCAGCCGGGGATCCGTGCCCGGCATTTGCGGGGCGCCCCTCTGGTGGGAGCTCAGGCCCGCGGCCGAGCGGCGGTTGCGTGCTGCGTCACTGTAGTCGTGCGTCCAGCCCATACCCCGACGTGTGCCCCCGCCCCAAGGTCGATAACCACCCCCACGCCCCTCAATTGGCCTATGCGCCGGGCAAGTAGCTGTTCGTGGAACAGGTGTTCACGTCCGGATAGCGGGCGACCTGGCCGGACTCACCGGTCGGGCTCGGGGTCCTTCAGCCAGTTGATGAGTTCGGCCGAGAACGCCACCGGGTCCTCCTCGTGCGGGAAGTGTCCCAGACCGTCGAACAGCCGCCAACGGTAAGGCGCTTCGACGTACTCCCCGGACCCGGCCGCGCTGCGGGTGCGCATCACCGGGTCGAGTGAACCGTGCAGGTGAAGGGTGGGGACACGCACCGGGCGCTTCATCCGGCGGTTGAACTGGATGCCGTCCGGGCGGGCCATGGACCGCACCATCCACCGGTACGGCTCGATCGAGCAGTGCGCCGTCGACGGGATGCACATCGCCCGCTGATACGCCTCCACGGCCTCGTCGTCCGGCAGCCGCGGCCCCGACCACTCCCGGATCAGCCGGCCGACCAGGGCGCCGTCGTCGGCGGTGAGCTGCCGCTCGGGGATCCAGGGGCGCTGGAAGCCCCAGATGTAGGAGCCCGCGGACGTCTGCTTGACGTCGGAGAGCATGGCCGAGCGCCAGCGCCGCGGGTGCGGCATCGAGGAGACCGCGAGCCGCCGTACGAGCTTGGGGCGCATCACGGCCGCCGTCCACGCCAGATAGCCGCCGAGGTCGTGGCCGACCAGCGCGGCGTCGGGCTCGCCGAGAGACCGTACGACCCCGGTGATGTCGAGGGCGAGGTTCGCGGGGTCGTAACCCCGGGGTGTGCGGTCGCTGCCACCGACCCCGCGCAGGTCCATGGCCACGGCCCGGAAGCCCGCGTCGGCGAGGGCGACCAGCTGGTGCCGCCAGGTCCACCAGAACTGCGGGAAGCCGTGCAGCAGCAGCACCAGCGGCCCGTCGCCCACCTCGGCGATGTGGAAGCGCGCGCCGTTGGCGGCCACGTCCCGGTGGATCAGCTCCTTGGCTCCGGGCACGTCGAGCCGTACGGGAGACGCGGGCTGATTCGAGGGGGCGGCCGGGGTGGTCGCGGGGTCGGTCATGACGTCGAGCGTGCCACAGCCTCGACGGCGTCGTCGGCCGGGGCGGGCCGGCGGGGGTGGGGCTTGGCGTTCTGCAGCACGCCCGCCGTCTGCTTCATGGAGGCCGCGACCTTCTGCGGGCCCTTCCCCTTCTTGGCCTTCTTCGAGAAGGCGACGCCGATGACCGTCAGTACGAGGGCGACCACCACGTTCGCCGCGAACGACAGCAGGAAGCAGATCGCCAGGTTCCAGTCGCTCCAGGTGCGAATGCCGTAGGCCAGGGCGAAGCTGAGCATCGGCAGGGAGAAGAGCAGCACCGCGCCGGCCGCGGTGAACGCCCCGCCGCCGACCACGCCTCGCTTGACGTCCTGCCTGAGTTGGGCCTTGGCCAGCGCGATCTCGTCGTGCACCAGCGCGGACATCTCGGCCGTCGCCGAGGCGAACAACTGGCCGACACTGCGTTCGGCTCCGACCGGGCTGCCGTCGGGTGCGCTCATCGGGGTCTCCCTCATATGCGTTTGTACGGTCCTGTGTACGGTCCTGTCAGATCATGCCGGACCGTCGTCGCCGACGCCTGCCCCGCCCGCGACTTCGGCAAGCCTGCGATGTTCCGCGGCCTTGCGTTCGTAGATCTCGGCCATGCGCAGGTGGTACGCCGGGTCGTCCTGTTCGTAGATGTCGGGGATGCCGTCGAGGTCGTCGTCACGCTCCTCGGCGGCCCACAGAGCCTGGTACTTGGCGTTCCTCAGCTTCAACAGGACGGTCGCCAGGACCGCCGCGACGAGCGAACCGGTGAGGACGGCCGCCTTGACGCCGTCGGTGAGCACCCGGTCGCCCTCGAAGGCCAGTTCGCCGATGAGCAGCGACACGGTGAAGCCGATCCCGGCGAGGGAGGAGACCGCGAAGACGTCCGGCCAGGACAGGTCCTCGGAGAGCGAGGCCCGGGTGAAGCGGGCGGTCAGCCACGTCCCGCCGAAGATCCCGATCGCCTTGCCGACGACCAGTCCGAGCACCACTCCGAGCGTCTCCGGCTGTGTGAACACCCTTTCCAGCGAGCCGGCCGACACCGCGACACCCGCGCTGAAGAGGGCGAACAGTGGCACCGCGAGACCGGCCGACAGGGGCCGCACAAGGTGCTCGACGCGCTCGCCGGGGGAGTGCTCCTCGCCTGCGCGCCGGGTGCAGCGCAGCATCAGCCCCATCGCGACACCGGCGATGGTGGCGTGCACGCCGCTGTTGTACATGAGCCCCCAGACGACGAGCGCCAGCGGCACGTACACGTACCAGCCGCGCACGCCCTTCCTCAGCAGCAGCCAGAAGACGGCGAGACCGGCGAACGCGCCGCCGAGCGCGGCGAAGTCGAGGTCGTCGGTGAAGAACACCGCGATGATCAGGATCGCGCACAGGTCGTCGACGACGGCGAGGGTGAGCAGGAAGGCCCGCAGCGCGTTCGGCAGGGAGGTGCCGATGACGGCGAGCACCGCCAGCGCGAAGGCGATGTCGGTCGCGGTGGGCACCGCCCAGCCGGACAGGGAGCCGCCGCCGGTGAGGTTGGTGAGCACGTAGACGAGCGCCGGTACGGCCATGCCGCACAGCGCGGCCACCACGGGCAGCGCGGCCGTCCTGGGGTCCCGGAGGTCACCGGCGACCAGCTCGCGCTTGAGTTCGATGCCGGCGACGAAGAAGAACACCGCGAGGAGGCCGTCCGCCGCCCAGTGCGCCACGGACAGGTCGAGGCCGAGCGCTTCGGGGCCGAAGCGGAAGTGGCTGACGCTCTCGTAGCTGTCGTGCAGTGCGGGGACGTTGACCCAGACCAGCGCGGTGACGGCGGCCAGGAGCAGCAGCACACCGCCGACGGTCTCCGTGCGCAGCGCGTCCGCCACGAAGGTCCGCTCGGGCAGGGAGAGCCGGTCGAGAACCTTGCGGGTGGGGGTGGTGCGGGACGCGGCCACGATGGGGACCTCCGGTCGGTGGGCAGCATGGATCGCTTGCCGACCAGACTTCCCGGCGCACCTTTTTCTCACTTTAGCCAAGGGGCGCCCGGCGTGCTTCCCGCCGGGTGCCCCTTCACGGACGTACGCCCTCCCCTGGGGGGGACGTACCCGATCTCAGTCCTCGCTCGGCGCCGCCGGCAGTTTGGCCTGGATCAGGTCCATCACCGTGGAGTCGGTCAGGGTCGTGACGTCACCGAGCTGCCGGTTCTCCGCCACGTCCCGCAGCAGTCGCCGCATGATCTTTCCGGAGCGGGTCTTCGGCAGTTCCTGCACCGGCAGGATCCGCTTCGGCTTGGCGATCGGGCCGAGGGTGGCGCCGACGTGGTTGCGGAGGTCGGCGACGAGGTTCTCGTCCTCGGCGTTCGCCGTACCACGCAGGATCACGAACGCGACGATCGCCTGACCGGTGGTCTCGTCGGCCGCGCCGACCACGGCCGCCTCTGCCACGGACGGGTGCGAGACGAGCGCGGACTCCACCTCGGTCGTCGAGATGTTGTGGCCCGACACGAGCATCACGTCGTCGACGCGCCCGAGGAGCCAGATGTCCCCGTCGTCGTCCTTCTTCGCCCCGTCACCGGCGAAGTACTTGCCCGCGAACCGCGACCAGTAGGTGTCCAGGAACCGCTGGTCGTCGCCCCAGATGGTGCGCAGCATCGACGGCCACGGCTCGGTGAGGACGAGATAGCCACCGCCGCCGTTCGGCACCTCGTTCGCCTCGTCGTCGACGACGGTCGCGCAGATGCCCGGCAGCGGAGTCTGCGCGGACCCCGGCTTGGTCGCCGTCACGCCCGGCAGTGGCGAGATCATCATCGCGCCGGTCTCGGTCTGCCACCAGGTGTCCACGATCGGCGTCGCGTCGGCCCCGATGTGCTTGCGGTACCAGATCCACGCCTCGGGGTTGATGGGCTCACCGACGGAGCCGAGGACGCGCAGGGAGGACAGGTCGAACTTCGCGGGGATGTCGTCGCCCCACTTCATGAACGTACGGATCGCCGTGGGTGCCGTGTAGAGGATCGTCACCCCGTACTTCTGCACGATCTCCCAGAACCGCCCCTGGTGCGGGGTGTCCGGCGTGCCCTCGTACATGACCTGCGTCGCGCCGTTCGCCAGCGGCCCGTAGACGATGTACGAGTGGCCGGTGACCCAGCCGACGTCGGCCGTGCACCAGTAGACGTCCGACTCCGGCTTGAGGTCGAAGACGGCGTGGTGGGTGTACGACGTCTGGGTGAGGTAGCCGCCGGAGGTGTGCAGGATGCCCTTGGGCTTACCCGTCGTGCCGGACGTGTACAGGATGAACAGCGGGTGCTCGGCCCCGAACGCCTGTGGGGTGTGCTCGGCGCTCTGCCGGTCGACGATCTCGTGCCACCACACGTCACGCGAGTCGTTCCACGCGACGTCCTGGCCGGTACGGCGGACGACGAGGACGTGCTCGACATTGCCGGCGCGGTCGGCCGCGTCGTCCACGGCCGGCTTGAGCGCGGACGGCTTGCCACGCCGGTAGCCGCCGTCGGAGGTGATGACCACCTTGGCGTCGGCGTCCTGGATACGGGTCGCGAGCGCGTCCGCGGAGAAGCCGCCGAACACGACGGAGTGCGCGGCGCCGATCCGGGCGCAGGCCAGCATCGCCACGGCCGTCTCCGGGATCATCGGCATATAGACCGCGACCCGGTCACCGGCCTGGACCCCCAACTCCAGCAGCGCGTTCGCGGCCTTGCTCACCTCGTCCTTCAACTCGGCGTAGGTGATGGCCCGGCTGTCCCCGGGCTCGCCCTCGAAGTGGATGGCGACCCGGTCGCCGTTCCCGGCCTCGACATGTCGGTCGACGCAGTTGTACGCGACGTTGAGCTCGCCGTCCTCGAACCATTTGGCGAACGGCGGGTTCGACCAGTCCAGCGTCTCGGTCGGCTCCTTGGCCCAGGTCAGCCGTCGGGCCTGAGCCGCCCAGAAGCCGAGCCTGTCAGCCCTGGCCTGCTCGTACGCCTCGGCCGTGACGTTGGCGTTCTCGGCCAGGTCAGCGGGCGGCGCGAAGCGGCGCTCCTCCTTCAAGAGGTTGGCCAGGCTTTCGTTGCTCACGACATCTCCCTTGCGGTGCTTTGCCGGGGCGACCGTTGTGTCCCAGGCCACAGCTCATCAGACCCGGACCCTCGATGACAAGGGCCTTCCTCGGATTGGTGTAGACCTGTGGGCGGGTGGCCCTGCGGGCAGGACGCCACCCGTTTCCACGGACCGGGACGGAGATCGGTTCACGCGCGCGTGTCGTGCAGGACCGTCCCGGTCGGGTCGGCCGCCCCGGCCGTACCGGAGACCTGATCGAAGACTCCGCTCTCGGGGGATCCCCCCGTGAGCAGGTACGCCTGTGCCTCGCCCACGTGGAAGTACATCCCGTGCAGTTCGAGCGCGCCCTCGCGCAGGGCGCGGGAGACGGACTCGTGGGCTCTCAGGTGTTCCAGCTGCTGGATGACGTTGGTCAGGCACAGCTGTTCGACGGCGTCGGCGGGTTCGCGGCCGGCGAGACGGGCCCAGGGGCGGTTCTTGTCGGTCGCGCGGTCCAGGCTGGGCCGGCCGTGCCGCAACCAGCGCTTGAGGGGGGTCTGCGCGCCGTGCGGGTCGGCCTTGAGCAGGGCCTGCATCGCTCCGCATCCGGAGTGCCCGCAGACCGTGATGGACCGCACGTGCAGCACGTCCACCGCGTACTCGATCGCGGCCGCCACCGAGTCGTCGCCGCTCTCCTCACCGGGCGGCGGCACGAGGTTGCCGACGTTGCGTACGACGAAGAGGTCACCGGGACCGCTGGAGGTGATCATCGATGTGACGAGCCGGGAGTCGGCGCAGGTCAGGAAGAGCTGCGAGGGCTGCTGCCCCTCGCGCGCGAGCCGGGCCAGCTCACCGCGGACCAGCGGAGCGGTGTTGCGCTGGAACGCGCTGATGCCGCGCGCCAGTTGATGGCTGTTCGGACCTTCGGCCGCCTCTTCCTGCGGGGTGCCCGCGGTCGGGGTGGCCGGGGCCTCGCACTGGTGGTTGCGCCACGGTGTCCAGGGCCGGCAGCGACAGCCGGCCGCCGAGGTGCTGGCGGGCTCGGCGATACGGGTGCCGGATCGGCCGGTGATCTCCACGGAGCCGCCGTGCGCGTGGTGCGCGTGCTGCCAGTCCTGCAGCGACTCGTATGCCGCGTGATCCATGAACGAGCCGTCCAGCTCCACCACGGCGGCGGCGCCTTGGGGGATCTGGTGCAGGGCGCGACTGAGACGGGGCACGGCGAGGAACGTCAACTGTCCTCGTACGTGGACGTGGTGGACTCCTTCCCTCTCCTCGTGGGTGATGCGGGTACGGGTGAGGCGGTGCAGGGCGACGCCGACCGCCACGGCGATGCCGAGCGCGACGCCTTCCAGGACGCCGAGGACGATGACACCCAGGGTGGTGACGGCGTAGACCAGCACCTCGCGGTGGCGGGTGACCGTACGGATGTGGTGCAGGGACACCATCTGGATCCCGACGGCCATCACCAGGGCGGCGAGTGAGGCGAGGGGGATCAGCTCCAGGACGGGGACCAGGAGCAGTGCGGCCGCTACCACCCAAACGCCGTGCAGCATCGTGGAGTTCCGGCTGGTGGCGCCGGCTCGGACATTGGCCGTACTGCGGACGGCGACGCCGGCGATCGGCAGGCCGCCGAGGACGCCGGAGACGACATTGGCCGCGCCCTGGCCGCGCAGCTCGCGGTCGAGGTCGGAACGCCCCACGTCGGTCCGTCCCGCCGCCAGCTTGTCCATGGCGACGGCTCCGAGGAGCGACTGCACGCTGCACACCAGCGTGGTGGTGAGGACGGCCGCGACCAGGCCGAGCGCCGGCCCCTCGGGCACTCCGGCCAGGGCGTGGCTCCGCCACGACGGAAGGTCGACCCTGGGCAGGCTCAGCGCGGCGAGCACGGCCGCCGCGGTGGCGCCCGCGACGGCGACGAGGGCTGCCGGGATGATGCGCAGCTGTCGGCCGACGCGGCCGGGGAGCCGGGGCCAGGCGAGCAGCAGGACGAGGGTGAGCACGCTCACGGAGACGGCGGCGGGGTGCAGGTGCGCCAGCAGGGCGGGCAGGGCGCTGACGTTGGCGCTGACCGAGCTCTGCGGGGTGCCGCCGAGCACGATGTGGAGTTGGGCGACGGCGATGGTGACGCCGATGCCGGCGAGCATGCCGTGCACGATCGCCGGGCTGACGGCGAGCGCCGAGCGGGCCACGCGCAGGTGGGCCAGGCCCAGTTGGGCGAGGCCGGCGAGCACGGTGATGGCGCAGGTGGTGCGCCAGCCGTACTGGTGGATGAGGTCGGCGGTGACCACGGTGAGGCCGGCTGCCGGGCCGCTGACCTGGAGGGGGGAGCCGCCCAGGCGCCCGGCGACGAGGCCTCCGACGGCGGCGGCGACGAGGCCGGCCTGGAGCGGGGCGTCGGTGGCGAGGGCGATGCCCAGGGACAGGGGGAGGGCGATCAGGAAGACCGCGAGGGAAGCGGACAGATCGGCGGCCGAGACACGGAA
Organism: Streptomyces sp. NBC_00104; assembly: GCF_045160825.1. Lineage (NCBI taxonomy): Bacteria > Bacillati > Actinomycetota > Actinomycetes > Kitasatosporales > Streptomycetaceae > Streptomyces > Streptomyces sp. NBC_00104. The sequence goes on from NZ_CP108215.1 coordinate 6,334,205, forward strand.
CCGGCGACGCGGTCCCTTCGGCGGACTGTGCGGCTGGTGATCACCCTCCGTCCGGTTCGAGTCCGGGTCGATGGCATGGGTGGGGACGCAGGCGGACATGTTCTCCCGTCTCCTCCGGGGCTGCGCGGTCGCGTCGGTTCGCGGCCGTGGGGCACGGCGTACAGCGGCGGGATTTCTCAACGCTCAGTAAACGAATCGTAATGCAGGGTAAAGGATGTGCAAGAACATAAGCCGCAAATAGGTCATTAGATCACTCGTGGGGGTGAATGAAGCTTTTCATCGGCTTGTCGTATTAATCATGATCGGAACTCTGTGTGACCTTGGCCGCTCTGCCCCTGAGCGAAGGAAGAAGGTGGGCGGAACATGGCCGTCACCCAGAGGATCGCCGTCGGTGCCGCACTCGCCGCGACCTGCGCCGCGGCGCTCGCCGGATGCGGGATCGGTGAGCCGACCGGAACCGTCGGCCCGCCCGGCGCGAACAAGACGGAGAAAGCGGGCGGGCGGGGCGTGGCCGCCACGAAAGGGGGCGCGCCGGCGCCGCCCAAGACCGCGGTCCGCGTGATCGGCGACGGCTCCACCGCGTACACCGGTGTGCAGCCGCACCTGCCCCGGCCCGAACGGTTGAAGCCCGGTCAGAAACCCCCGCAGTTCGTTGTCTTCTCCTGGGACGGCGCCGGGGAGGACGGTCAGCGGCTCTTCTCGCACTTCCGCAAGGTGGCACGGGCCAACGACGCGACCATGACGTACTTCCTGAGCGGCGTGTACCTGCTGCCGGAGGAGAAGCGGGACCTGTACCGCCCGCCCCAGCACTCACCGGGCCGCTCGGACATCGGCTTCAACGACATCCGTGGAATCGAGGACACCGTGGACCAGCTGCGCGGCGCGTGGCTGGAGGGCGACGAGATCGGCACGCACTTCAACGGTCACTTCTGCGGCCCCGGCGGCGGGGTCGGCGAGTGGTCGGTCGAGGAGTGGAAGAGCGAGATCGCCCAGGCCAAGTCGTTCGTGAAGGCGTGGAAGACCAACATCGGCACGGAGAAGGCCGAGCCGCTGCCCTTCGACTACGACAAGGAGCTGATCGGCGCCCGCACACCCTGCCTGGAAGGCCGGCCGAACTTCCTGCGGGCCGCCCGCGAACTGGGCTTCCGCTACGACACCAGCGGCGTCAGGAACCAGGTCTGGCCCGAGAAGCAGGACGGGCTGTGGGACCTGTCGATGCAGCTCGTCCCCGTCCCCGGGCGGGACTTCGAGACGCTGACCATGGACTACAACTTCTACGTGAACCAGTCCGGGGCCCGGGCGGGTGCTTCGGCCAAGCGGGAGCACTGGGGCGACCAGTTCCGTGACGGTCTGCTCGCGGGCTTCGAGCGCGCCTACGAGGGCAACCGTGCGCCCCTGATCATCGGCAACCACTTCGAGTCCTGGAACGGCGGCGTCTACATGCGTGCCGTCGAGGAGACCGTCGAGGCGGTCTGTGGCAAGGCCGAGGTGCGCTGCGTCTCCTTCCGGCAACTCGCCGACTGGCTCGACGCCCAGGACCCGAAGGTCCTGGACAGGCTGCGCACCCTGGGGGTCGGTGAGTCCCCGAAGACGGGATGGGGGTCCTTCCTCTCCGGCGGACCGGCACCGGCCCCGAAGGGAGTCCCCGGGGCTCCGGCGGCCAAGCCGTAGCCGCTCTCACACGGCGGCGGTGGTCCTTTCGCCGAGCACGAACTCGGGGTCGATCTGCGCGGCCAGATCGGCCCCGGTCCGTTCGTTGCCCCAACTGGTCGCGTTCTTCAGGTGGAAGTGCGCCATCTGGCGGGTGTAACGCTCCCAGTCGCGCAGCTCGTACGTGGCGTCGGCGGCGTCGTGAAGGGCGCGCAGGGACTGGCGGTTGGTCTCCTCCAGGTGCTCGAAGCGGGGCGGACGGCCCTTCTCCAGGGCGCGTACCCAGTCCGAGTGCCCGATGGTGACCAGTAGGTCGTCCCCGACCTCGGCGTGGAGGAAGTCGAGGTCGTCGTCGCCCCGCACCTTGTTGCCGACGACCTTCAGGGCGACGCCGTAGTCACTGGCGTACTCCTTGTACTGGCGGTAGACGGAGACCCCCCTCCGGGTGGGCTCGGCGACGAGGAACGTCATGTCGAAGCGGGTGAACATGCCGGACGCGAAGGAGTCGGAACCGGCCGTCATGTCGACCACCACGTACTCGTCGCGGCCGTCCACCAGATGGTTCAGGAACAGCTCCACCGCTCCCGTCTTGGAGTGGTAGCAGGCGACGCCCAGGTCGGCGTCGGTGAAGGGGCCGGTGACCATCAGACGGACGGCGCCGCCGTCGAGTTCCACCGGGCGGGCGCAGGCGTCGTAGATCGCGTTGGGCTCGCAGATCCGCACCAGGCGGGAGCCGTCGCCGGGCGGGGTGGTCTTGATCATCGTCTCGGCGGAGGTGATCCGCGGGTTGGAGCCGCGCAGATGGTTCTTGATCAGCGGCAACCGGTCGCCCATCGCGGGCAGCTCGGCGGCCTCCGACTCGTCGAGGCCGAGAGCGGCGCCCAGGTGCTGGTTGATGTCGGCGTCGACGGCGACGACCGGCCTTCCGGAGGCGGCGAGATGGCGGATGAACAGGGAGGACAGCGTGGTCTTGCCACTCCCGCCCTTCCCGACGAAAGCAATTTTCATGTTCACTAACGGTAGTGGGGTGAGCGCCAAGGGTGCTCACGCGACGGTGGAAGACCACTCCTTCGAGGGGTTGGCCGCTGGTGCGCGTAGGGTCGTACTCATGAGTACGACAGGTGCGGCCGCCGATCCGCTCGCGGCCCTGGGAGAGCTTCCCGGTGTGGCCGAGTCCGTGGAGTCCGTGCGCAAGGCCGTGGACCGGGTCTACGGCCACCGCGTCATGCGGCGCCGCAGCCACGCGGTCACCTCCGAGGCGGCCCTGCGCGGCGCACGCGGCTCGGCGGCGCTCTCCGGTGCGGACTGGGCCCTGGAAGAGGTGCGTCGTCGTACGGACTTCAGCGGCCAGGACGGCGACGACGAGGCCCGCGCCGTGGGTGCCGCGCTGAGACTCACCGCCGAGGCGGGCCAGTTGCTGTCCATCTGGCGGCAGTCGCCCCTGCGGGTGCTGGCCCGGCTGCATCTGGTGGCGGCCGGTCGTGACGACGCGCGCGTGGGACGGCCCCGACAGGACGGGGAGCCCGTCGACGAGCCCCTCGTAGAGCTGCCTCTGCCGGGCGCCACCGAGGTCGCCGGCCGTCTCGACGGCCTTTCCGAGCTGATCATCAAGGGCAGTTCGGCCCCCGCCCTGGTGACCGCGGCCGTCGTCCACGGCGAACTGCTCGCCCTGCGCCCCTTCGGTTTCCACAACGGCCTCGTCGCGCGCGCGGCCGAACGGATCGTCCTGATCGGCAGCGGTCTCGACCCCAAGTCGGTCTGCCCGGCGGAGGTCGGTCACGCGGAACTCGGCCGCGCCGGCTACCTTGCCGCCCTCGACGGCTATGTCTCCGGCACTCCGGAGGGCATGGCCGCCTGGATCGCCCACTGCGGCCGGGCGATCGAACTGGGCGCACGCGAGTCGACGGCGGTGTGCGAGGCGCTGCAGCGCGGGGCGGCGTAGAGGCCCTGGATTCGGGCGGCGGACAACCCCCGGAAAAGGGATGCGGCGGTACGAGAATTCGTACCGCCGCTGGCATGTTCACCCGGTTACCAAGCGTCCTCGATATATGCCCATCAGGCCGGGAACTTGGCCCGTGACCTGGTGCGGCTGGCCCGTAATCGACGGGTCGACGTCGCGTGGGTGCCCGGTGTTCATGCTAGGTCCGTGGGGCCAAAATGAGTTATTAAAGGTGATCCTCTCGGATGTCCTTTGGTCTCGCGGGCCTTGAATCCTTTCTACTCCAGGACCGGGGCAAGCGGAACCCCTCGTTGTGCTTCTTTACTTTTAGGTTCAAAGAGGGTGAATCGGCTGCCGGTGTGCGGACCGCAGGTCAGGCGGTCGCCACCCGGCGTCGGCTCGTGTACCAGACGAGCCCCGCGGTGGCCGCCGCGGCGCCTATCGCCGCGGCCGCGAGGAGGGCGGGCCGCGGCCGCACGGCCAGGCGCTGCTTGAGGCGCACCGGTCGGTGGAAGTCGAGGATGGGCCACCCGCGCGCGAGGGCCTCCTTGCGCAGTGTCCGGTCCGGGTTCACCGCGTGCGGGTGGCCCACGGCCTCCAGCATCGGCAGGTCGGTCGCCGAGTCGCTGTACGCGTAGCAGTTCGCGAGGTCGTACTCCTCGGACTCGGCCAGCTCCCGGATCGCCTCGGCCTTCGTCGGTCCGTAGGCGTAGTACTCCACCTCGCCGGTGAAGCAGCCGTCGTCGCCGACGACCATCCGGGTCGCCACCACCCGGTCCGCGCCGAGGAGTTCACCGATGGGTTCGACCACCTCGGCTCCGGAGGTGGAGACGATGACGACGTCCCGCCCGGCGACGTGGTGCTCCTCGATGAGGGAGGCGGCCTCGTCGTAGATGATCGGGTCGATCAGGTCGTGCAGGGTCTCGGCGACGATGTCCTTCACCTGTTGGACGTTCCAGCCCCGGCACAGCGCGGACAGATACTTCCGCATCCGTTCCATCTGGTCGTGGTCGGCGCCGCCCGCGAGGAACACGAACTGGGTGTACGCCGTCCGCAAGGCGGCCCTGCGGTTGATCAGGCCGCCTTGGTAGAACGACTTGCTGAACGTGAGCGTGCTCGACTTCGCAATGACCGTCTTGTCCAGGTCAAAGAAGGCCGCTGTGCGGGGCAGGGAGTGGTTTTCCACGGGCCCGAGCATATGCGCCCGCCATTCGGGCTAGTGTGGGGCGCGTGGGTTTGCCTGAGAGGCCTCTCGGGTACACCATGGAAGTCACGGATCGTTCGCGACCGTGCTAACGCGGTCCGGCTCCTCCCCCCCGAGTCGGCCGTGAAGACGACCCCCACTCTCCCCCCCGGTGGGGGTCGTCGCATGTCCGGGTGCGTTTTCCCCTCTCCTCCCCAGCCCGCGAGGCGCTTTCGCGCCCTCGTGGGCTTTCCTCTGCCCCGGCACAGGATCCGTCACCGTCCGTAGCCGCCGGGCTGCGCTGCGGGAGTCGCACAGGAGTCGCCTGTTCGGGTGATGGCGATATTCACAAGCGCCGAGTTGTCCACAGTTATCGACCAAGATCCACACGATTTCCGAGATCGCCGCACCGTGATTCCAGCGCGTCCCGACGGCGGCCGGTTCATGGCCGGTTCCGTTTCCGGGACGCGTACGACCGGTTTCCGTCGGCGCCCCTATGGCGGCCGATCGCCGGTTCTACACACAGGACTTGAACAGGGGCGCCCGGAGCCGGGCGCCCCTGGGGAAGCAGCGAGGGGGCTGGAGATCGTGGCGGGAGCCATCACCAACGACCGGCCGTCCGCCGCCGAGGGGCGGCAGGGCAGGCCGTTGATCGTCACCGAGAACGTGGAACTGCTGGACGACCTGCTGCGCCTGTGCGCCGCCGCGGGCGCCCGGCCGGAGGTCCACCACGGCGTGCCGGAGGGCCGGGGCCGGTGGGAGACGGCGCCGCTCGTGCTCGTCGGGGACGACGCGGCGCGGCGGCTGCGCGGGGCCGCGCGCAGACGAGGAGTGGTGCTCGTCGGCAAGGACCAGGACGACTCCGGGGTGTGGCAGCGGGCCGTGGAGATCGGCGCCGACCACGTCCTGATGCTGCCGGACGGCGAGCAGTGGCTCGTCGACCGCATCGCCGACGTGGCGGAAGGCGTCGGCAGGCCCGCGCTCACCGTCGGCGTGATCGGCGGCCGAGGCGGCGCGGGGGCGTCCACACTGGCCTGCGCGCTCGCCGTCACCTCCGCGCGACAGGGCACGCGCACGCTCCTCGTGGACGCCGATCCCCTGGGCGGCGGCCTGGACGTGCTCCTCGGCGGCGAAAGCGCCGACGGGCTGCGCTGGCCTGCCTTCGCCGCCTCGCGTGGCCGGGTCGGCGGGGGCGCCCTGGAGGAGTCGCTCCCCGAGCTGCACTCCCTGCGCGTCCTCAGCTGGGACCGGGGCGATGCCGTGGCCGTCCCGCCCCAGGCCGTCCGCGCGGTCCTCGCGGCGGGCCGGCGGCGCGGCGGCGCGGTCGTCGTGGACCTGCCGCGCCGTATCGACGAAGGCGTCGCCGAGGCCCTCGCCCAGCTGGACCTGGGTCTCCTGGTCGTCCCCGCCGAGCTGCGCGCCGTCGCCGCCGCCTCCCGGGTCGCCTCCGCCTTCGGCATGGTCCTGCGCGACCTCCGCGTCGCGGTCCGCGGTCCGTACGCCCCCGGCCTCGACGACCACGAGGTGGCCCGTCTGCTGGGGCTGCCGCTCGCGGGCGAAGTACCCACCGAGGCCGGGCTGCCGGACGGCGGCAAACCACCGGGAGGCATCCCACGCGGACCACTCGCCCGGTTCTGCGAAGGCTTCTGGGAGCGGGTCGCGGTCAGGGGTGAGGCGGCGTGAACCGGGTGCCTCAGGACGGGCTGCCGGGCGGGCAGCCGTTGGGCCCCGGGAGCAGCGGGCGGTCCCTGAACGGGGGCGGGGCCGCATGAACGGGATGCCCCATGACGGTCTGTTGGACGGGGTGCGCCAGTGGCTCGTCGAGAGCGGGGCCGAGCCGACGCCCGCGCGGGTGGCGCAGGCGCTGCGGGAGCGGGGGCGGGTGCTCGGGGACGCCGAGGTGCTCGGGGCGGCCGAGCGGTTGCGGTCGGAGTTGGTGGGGAGCGGGCCGCTGGAGCCACTGCTCGCCGACCCGTCGGTCACCGATGTGCTGGTGTCGGCGCCCGACCGGGTGTGGGTGGACCGGGGCGGTGGCCTGGAACTGACCGGGATCTCCTTCCCCGACGCGGCCGCCGTACGACGGCTCGCGCAGCGCCTGGCGGCCGTCGCCGGACGCCGGCTGGACGACGCCCGGCCGTGGGTGGACGCCCGGCTCCCGGACGGCACCCGGCTCCACGCGGTGCTCCCACCGGTGGCCGTCGGCTCCACCTGCCTGTCCCTGCGGGTCGTACGGCCCCGTGCCTTCACCCTCGCCGAACTGGCGGCGGCGGGCACGGTGCCGCCCGGCGGCGACCGCGTCCTGCGAGCACTGATCCGCTCCCGGTCGTCGTACGTCATCAGCGGCGGGACCGGGACCGGCAAGACCACGCTTCTGAGCGCGCTGCTCGGCCTGGTCGACCCCGGCGAACGGATCGTGCTGGCCGAGGACTCGGCGGAGCTGCGGCCCGACCACCCACATGTGGTGCGGCTGGAGGGCAGACCGGCCAACCAGGAGGGCGTGGGTCTCGTGGAGCTCCAGGACCTGGTGCGCCAGGCGCTGCGGATGCGCCCGGACCGGCTGGTGGTCGGAGAGGTGCGGGGACCCGAGGTCGTGTCGTTGCTGGCCGCGCTGAACACCGGCCACGAGGGCGGCTGCGGGACGCTCCACGCCAACGCCGCGGGACAGGTGCCGGCCCGTCTGGAGGCCCTCGGTACGGCCGCGGGGCTCGACCGGGCCGCGCTGCACAGCCAGTTGGCGGCCGCGCTGTCGGTGGTCCTGCACCTCGTACGGGATCGGGACGGACGACGGCGGATCGCCGAGGTGCATGTGCTGGAACGGGACGGGTCGGGGCTGGTGGTGACCGTGCCGGCGCTCCGCTGGGGCGAGGCGGCGTTCGTGTACGAGCGGGGCTGGGAGCGGCTGCGGGGGCTGCTTCGGGACGGGCTGCAGAGCCGGGGCGACAGCCTTCTGGAAGGGAGTGAGCGGCGGTGACGGGGGTCGGAGAGGTGTCGGTCGGGGTGGTGGCCGTGACATGCGCCGGGGCGGCGGCCTGGATGGCGGGTGACGGGCGGGGCGCCGGGGTTCGGCGGGCGCGGTTGTTGCTGGCCGGTGGCGGGGCTGTGGGGCCGCCCCGCTGGGAACGGGTGGTCGGCAGGGTGCGGGGGCTGGGAGCCGAGTGGTGGGCGCCCGTGGCCGGGTCGGTGATCGCGGTGCTGGGGGCGTCGGTGCTGCCGGCCCTCGCGGGAGCGGCCGGGGTGCCGTTGCTGAGGCGGGTTCGGCGGGCGGCGGAGGAGCGCGGGGCCCGGGAGCGGCGGGGCGACGCCGTGGTCGCGCTGTGCGCGGCGCTCGCCGGGGAGGCACGGGCCGGGCGGCAGCCGGGTGAGGCGTTGTCGCGGGCCGCGAGGGACTCCGGCGGGCTCGGCGAGGCGCGAGCCGTGGTGCTGGCGGCGGCGCGGTTCGGCGGGGACGTACCGGGGGCCCTGGCGGCCGCGGCACGGCAGCCGGGCGCCGACGGGCTGCTGGGGCTCGCCGCGTGCTGGCGGGTGGCCGTGGACCGGGGTGCGGGCCTCGCCGCCGGGCTCGACCGGCTGGAGGGCGCCCTGCGCGCCGAGCGGGATCAGCGGGCCGACCTGCGCGCCCAGTTGGCCGGCGCCCGGTCGACGGCGGTGATGCTCGCCGGCCTGCCGGTCCTGGGGCTCCTGCTGGGCACCGCGCTCGGCGCGAACCCCCTGCACGTGGTGCTGCACAGCACGGCGGGGCTGGGCTGTCTGCTCGTCGGCGCGGTGCTGGAGGGTGCCGGGCTGTGGTGGGCGCTGCGGATCGTGCGGGGAGCTGAGGCGGCGTGAGCGGGGAGGTTGTCCACAGGCTGGGGGTGGCCCTCTGCGTGGTCGTGGGACTGTGGTGGCCGGCCCGGTCGCTCGACACCGCGCGACGCCGACGAAGGCTGCGCGCCCGGCTGGCCACCGTGCTCGTCCTGGCGGCCGAGCCGCCCCGGCGGAACCTCGTGTCACGGGGCGCCGTACGGCGATGGCTGCCGGTCGCCGGGGTGGTCGGCGCCGGGTGGGTGCTCGTCGGTGGCCTTCCGGGCCTGCTGCTGGGGCTGGCCGTCGGCGTCGGGGCCTGGCAGTGGCTCCGGAGGGCCCGGCGCCTGGGCGGCGACCCGGCAGAGGCGTACGACGTCGCGGCAGCCGCACGCCAGCTGCCTCTCGCCGCCGATCTGCTCGCCGCCTGCATCACGGCCGGGGCGAGCCCCGTGGCGGCCGCGCAGGCCGTGGGCGAGGCCCTGGGCGGCCCGGTGGGCGAGAGGCTGGCCAGGGGCGCGGCAGAGGCCCGGCTCGGAGGTGAACCGGCCGAGGCTTGGCGCTCGTTGGCGGCCCTCCCCGGAGCCGGAGCGCTGGCAAGGCTCCTGGAACGCGCCGACGAGTCCGGCGTACCGGCCGCCTCCCCTGTCGCCCGCCTCGCCGCCGAGGCCCGCGCCGAATGGGGCCGTTCGGCGACGGAGCGGGCCCGCCGGGCCGCCGTGATGGTCACCGCACCGGTCGGCCTGTGCTTTCTGCCCGCCTTCATCGCCGTGGGCGTGCTGCCGGTGGTCATCGGGCTGGCGGACGGGTTGTTGGGAGGGGGTGGGGGATGACGGGGCGGACTTGAGCGGGCGGTGAGCGGGCCGACCGGCGGTGAAGAGCAAGTAGTGATCAGTGATCAGTGATCGACAGTCGATGCAACAGAGCCTCACGGGGGTTGAGATGTCCAAGGCAGTGCAGGCAGTGCAGGCAGTGCAGGCAGTAACGGCAGTGCAGGCAGCGCGGGAAGCGGTGCGGGTTCGGGTGGTGCGGGCCGTGGTGTGCCGGGCGCGGGCGGCGCGGAGGGACGCGGGGATGGTGACCTCCGAGTACGCGGTGGGGATCATCGCGGCGGTGGCCTTCGCCGCGGTGCTCTACAAGGTGGTGACCAGCGGGCAGGTCCAGGCGGAGCTGCAGCAGATCGTCGGGCGGGCCCTCAATGGCGGGGCGTGAGCCAGGCCGGCCACGGCGGCGGCGCAGGGTGCTGGGCGGCGACGGTGGGTTCGTGACGGCCGAGGCGGCCATGGTCCTGCCCGTGCTGCTCCTGTTCGCGACGGCGCTGGTGTGGGCCCTGTTCGCCGCCTGCGCGCAGATCCAGGTCGTGGACGCCGCCCGGGCCGGGGCCCGTGCGGCAGCCCGGCAGGACCCGCCTGCCGCGGTCGTGGCGGCGGCCCGGAAGACGGCGCCGGACGGGGCGGAGGTGAGCGTGGGCCGGGAGGGTGACTTCGTACGCGTCGTGGTCTCGGCCCCGGCGCCGGGCCCGGACGGACTGGGCCTCGATCTCGGTCATACGGCCGTGGCGCTGGCGGAGGAGACGGTCGGGGAGGGGGCCGGGTGACCGCGTTCTCGTGGTCCGGCGGGCGGCTGCGGGTCACCCGTTCGGCCAGCGCGGCCAACTCGGCCAGCGCGGCTGGTTCGGCTGGTTCGGACAGAGGGTCCGCGACCGTCTGGGCCGTCGGGGCGATCGCGGTGTTGTGCGCCGTGTTCGGGGCCGTACTCGCGCTGGGGCAGGTCGTCGTGATCCGGCATCAGGCGGAGGCGACGGCCGACCTCGCGGCTCTCGCCGCCGCCGATCACTGGATGAAGGGCGACGAGGGGGCCTGTGCGACGGCGGAACGGGTGGCAAGGGCACAGGGCGGCCGCCTCGTGCTCTGCGAGGTCGAGGGAGAGATCTCCGATGTCACGGCGGCCTCGGGCATGGGCCCACTGACCGCCGAGTCCAGGGCACGGGCGGGCCCGCCGGGGCCGGCGGCCGTCCCCGAACCCCGAGATGCCTTCGGGCCCTAGTGAGCTGGTCCGGAGATCCTGCCGCTACTGCGACAGGATCTCCGGACCAGCTCACTAGGCCGCCCGGTCCGCCGGCGGAGCGTCGGGTGCTGTCCGCAACAGCTCGGTCAGCAGCCGCACGGCCCCCCGTTTGTGCAGCGGGTCGTTGCCGTTGCCGCACTTGGGGGACTGGATGCAGGACGGGCAGCCGGCGTCGCACTCGCAGGAGGCGATGGCCTGGCGGGTGGCGGTGAGCCAGGCGCGGGCGGTGTGGAAGGCGCGCTCGGCGAAGCCCGCACCGCCGGGGTGGCCGTCGTAGACGAAGACCGTCGGGAGCAGTGTGTCCGGGTGGAGCGGGACCGAGACGCCGCCGATGTCCCAGCGGTCGCAGGTCGCGAAGAGGGGCAGCATGCCGATCGAGGCGTGTTCGGCGGCGTGCAGGGCGCCGCCGAGGATCTCGGGGTTGATCCGGGCCGTGTCCAGCTGGTCCTCGGTGACGGTCCACCACACGGCGCGGGTGCGCAGCGTACGAGGGGGGAGATCGAGTTTGGACTCGCCGAGCACCTCTCCGGTGATGAGGCGGCGGCGGAGGAAGGAGACGACCTGGTTGGTGACTTCGACGGAGCCGTAGCACAACCGGCCGTCGCCCCAGGGGACTTCGGTGTCGGTCTCCAGGACGGAGATGGAGGTGGTGTCGCGGGCGACCGTGGAGTAGGGCGGGTCGGCCTGTTCGACGAGGGCGACGGAGTCCTCCAGGTCCAGTTCGCGCACCAGGTACGTACGGCCCTGGTGCAGATGGACCGCGCCCTCGTGGACGGAGGTGTGGGCGGCGCCCGCGTCGACCGTGCCGAGGAGCCGGCCCGTGCCGGTCTCGACGATCTGGACGGGGCGGCCGCCCTGGCCCCGGATGTCGGTCAGGTCGGCGGCCCGCTCGCGGCGCGTCCAATGCCAGGCTTTGGCCCGGCGGCGGAGCAGCTTCGCGGCCTCCAGTTGTGGCAGCAGTTCCTCGCAGGCCGGGCCGAACAGGCCGAGGTCCTCGTCCGTCAGGGGCAGTTCCGCGGCGGCGGCGCAGAGGTGCGGGGCGAGGACGTACGGGTTGTCGGGGTCGAGGACGGTCGATTCCACCGGCTGGTCGAACAGGGCCTCCGGATGGTGGACCAGGAAGGTGTCCAGCGGGTCGTCGCGGGCCACGAGGATGGCGAGGGCGCCCTGGCCGGAGCGTCCGGCGCGGCCGGCCTGCTGCCACAGGGAGGCGCGGGTGCCCGGGTAGCCGGCGATGAGGACGGCGTCCAGGCCGGAGATGTCGACGCCGAGTTCGAGGGCGGTGGTGGCGGCGAGGCCGAGGAGTTCGCCGGAGTGGAGGGCGCGTTCGAGGGCGCGGCGTTCCTCGGGGAGGTAGCCGCCGCGGTAGGCGGCGACACGCCGGGCGAGGGAGCGGTCGACCTCGGCCAGACGTTCCTGGGCGATCACGGAGATCAGCTCGGCGCCGCGCCGGGAGCGTACGAAGGCGACCGAGCGGACGCCCTGGACGGTCAGGTCGGTGAGGAGGTCGGCGGTCTCGGCGGTGGCCGTGCGGCGGACGGGGGCGCCCTTCTCGCCGTGCAGATCGGTGAGCGGGGGCTCCCAGAGGGCGAACACCAGTTCGCCGCGGGGTGAGGCGTCGTCCGCGACCTCGGTGACGGGGACGCCGGTGAGGCGGCGGGCGGCGACCGAGGGTTCGGCGGCGGTGGCGGAGGCGAGCAGGAAGACGGGTTCGGCGCCGTAGCGGGCGCACAGGCGGCGCAGGCGCCGGAGCACCTGGGCGACATGGGAGCCGAAGACGCCGCGGTAGGTGTGGCACTCATCGATGACGACGTACTTGAGGGCGCGCAGGAAGGAGGCCCAGCGGGGGTGGGAGGGGAGGATGCCGCGGTGCAGCATGTCGGGGTTGGTGAGGACGTAGTTGGCGTACTGGCGGACCCACTCGCGTTCCTCGACGGGGGTGTCGCCGTCGTACACGGCCGGGCGTACGGCGTTTCCGAGAGGTTGTGAAAGTTCCTTCACGGATCGGCGCTGATCCGCTGCGAGGGCCTTGGTGGGGGCCAGGTAGAGCGTGGTCGCCCCACGGCCGTTCGGGGCCTCGGAGCCGTCCAGGAGGCGCGACAGGACCGGGACGAGATACGCCAGGGACTTGCCGGAGGCGGTTCCGGTGGAGACGACGACCGATTCGCCGTCCAGCGCGTGCTCGGCGACGCGTGCCTGGTGGGCCCAGGGATGTTCGATTCCCGCGGCCTGCACGGCGGCGACGACCTCCGACCGGATCCGGTCGGGCCAGACGGCATGGCGGCCCGCGCGCGGGGGCACATGCTCCGTATGAGTGATGCGCGAAGCCCGGCTCGGCCCCGAGGCGAGCCGGTCCAGGACCGTGCTCGGCGAGGGGCTGGAAGCGGTGTCCGTCGGGGATCGATCGGATCGGTGATTCTTGGCCATCGGCATCGAGTGTGTCACCGGCGTGACGGACAATGGAGCCAAGGCGTCGTGCACGCCTGCCGGTAAGTGATTGAATGCCATCGCGGCTGGCGAACCGTCCCGGGGGCTTTCAAGCCGAGGTGTCCCGAGGGGCGAACGCTCGATAGCAAGGTGCTGGAGGATCCGTGGACCTGTCCCTGTCGACCCGTACCGTCGGCGATCGTACGGTCGTCGAGGTCGGTGGCGAAATCGACGTTTATACCGCGCCCAAGCTGCGTGAGCAGCTGGTCGAGCTGGTCAACGACGGGAGTTTTCACCTCGTCGTGGACATGGAGGGCGTCGACTTCCTCGACTCCACCGGGCTCGGCGTGCTGGTGGGCGGCCTGAAGCGCGTACGGGCCCATGAGGGCTCGCTGCGTCTGGTGTGCAACCAGGAGCGGATTTTGAAGATCTTCCGCATCACCGGTCTGACCAAGGTGTTCCCGATTCACACCTCGGTCGACGAAGCGGTGGCAGCCACCGACTGATCGCGCCCGCCCGGGCCCAGCGTCCGGAACGGCGAGAGACAAGTGAGGGGGGACCGGGCCCGTGGGCCCGGCCCTTCGACAGCACGCCCGTAGTTCCGAGGGGGATGCATGGCCACCGTTGAACTCCGCTTCAGCGCGCTGCCCGAGCACGTCCGGACCGCCCGACTGGTGGCGGCAGCGGTGGCGCGCAGGGCCGGAGTGGACGAGGCCGTCCTCGACGAGGTCAGGTTGGCCGTCGGCGAGGCGTGCACCCGTGCCGTCGGACTGCATCAGAGCAGTGGCATCTCGGCGCCGGTGCGGGTGTTGCTGATCGAGGAGGAGAAGCAGTTCTCCATCGAGGTCGGCGACGAGGCGCCGCACGCCGTCCCCGGTGGCGATCCATCGGGCGCCGGCGGTGAGGCGGACGCCGAGATCGAGGAGGACGACATGGGCCTCGCGGTCATCAGCGGCCTCGTCGACGACGTGGAGGTCACCGCCGGGGAGAACGGCGGACTGATCCGCATGACCTGGCCGACGACGCCGTCGATCGTGGTCGTGCCCTGATCCTCACAACTTCAAGTAGTACCGCGAGGGCCCTGCTGAGCAGGGCCCTTCGTGTTTGTTGGGCATTTATTCCGATCACCGTCCATCGGACCACCGGAATTCGTGAAGGAATTCACGATCAATCGCGCGATAATTTGATCAAGCGTCAATGCCTTTGAGGCGTTACTTCTTTCGAGTAATGTGTCCGTGCGTGGATCATTTGCTGAGAAGCATGTGAAGGCCAATTCCGTTTGCCGTGCACTGTTTTGATCAGGTTCCGCTCCCTACAATCCGTCCACATCTTGAGCTCAGCCCAAGCGTCAAGGAGGACGAATGGCGGGGCTTTCTACCCCTCAAAGGTTTGACCACACCGCGAACTTCGCAGCCGCGGTGCTGACCGACGACAACCGGATCATCATCATGGTGATCGGCGTCGTGGCACTGGCCGCGCTCGCCGTCGCCGGGGTCCTGGTGCGCCAGGTGCTCGCGGCGGGCGAGGGCACCGAGAGCATGAAGAAGATCGCGACGGCGATCCAGGAAGGTGCGAACGCCTACCTGGCACGGCAGTTGCGCACGCTCGGCGTATTCGCCGTCGTCGTGTTCTTCCTGCTCATGCTGCTGCCCGCGGACGACTGGAATCAGCGCGCCGGACGGTCGGTGTTCTTCTTGATCGGCGCGGCGTTCTCGGCGGCCACCGGTTATATCGGTATGTGGCTCGCCGTGCGCAGCAACGTGCGCGTCGCCGCGGCGGCCCGGGAAGCGACACCGGCGGAAGGAGAGCCCGAAAAAGATCTCACCGCCGTCTCGCACAAGGCGATGAAGATCGCATTTCGCACCGGCGGCGTCGTCGGCATGTTCACGGTGGGGCTCGGCCTCCTCGGCGCGTCCTGCGTGGTCCTCGTGTACGCGGCCGACGCGCCGAAGGTGCTGGAGGGCTTCGGCCTCGGGGCCGCGCTCATCGCCATGTTCATGCGGGTCGGCGGCGGCATCTTCACCAAGGCCGCCGACGTCGGCGCCGACCTGGTCGGCAAGGTCGAGCAGGGCATTCCGGAGGACGATCCGCGCAATGCCGCGACCATCGCCGACAACGTGGGCGACAACGTCGGCGACTGCGCGGGCATGGCGGCCGACCTCTTCGAGTCGTACGCCGTCACGCTCGTCGCCGCGTTGATCCTCGGCAAGGCGGCGTTCGGCGACGCCGGGCTCGCGTTCCCGCTGATCGTGCCCGCGATCGGCGTACTCACCGCGATGATCGGTATCTTCGCGGTGGCACCCCGTCGCACCGACCGCAGCGGCATGTCCGCCATCAACCGCGGTTTCTTCATCTCCGCGGTGGTCTCGCTGGTACTGGTCGCCATCGCCGTCTACGCCTACCTGCCGTCGTCGTACGCCGACCTCGAAGGCGTCACGGACACGGCGATCCAGGGCCATGCCGGCGATCCGCGGTTCCTCGCGGTCGTCGCGGTGGCCATCGGCATCGTGCTGGCCGCGCTGATCCAGCAACTGACCGGCTACTTCACCGAGACCACCCGGCGTCCCGTACGGGACATCGGCAAGAGCTCGCTGACCGGCGCGGCCACCGTCGTCCTCGCCGGTATCTCCATCGGTCTCGAATCGGCCGTCTACACCGCCCTGTTGATCGGCCTCGGCGTGTACGGGGCGTTCCTGCTCGGCGGTACGTCGATCATGCTCGCGCTGTTCGCGGTGGCGCTGGCCGGCACCGGTCTGCTCACCACGGTCGGCGTCATCGTCGCCATGGACACGTTCGGGCCGGTCTCCGACAACGCGCAGGGCATCGCCGAGATGTCCGGCGACGTCGAGGGCGCGGGCGCGCAGGTGCTCACCGACCTGGACGCCGTCGGCAACACCACCAAGGCCATCACCAAGGGCATCGCCATCGCCACGGCCGTCCTCGCGGCCGCCGCGCTCTTCGGCTCGTACCGCGACGCGATCCTCACGGCCGCGAACGACGTCGGCGAGAAGGTCTCCGGCGAAGACGCGCCGATGAACCTGATGATGGACATCTCGCAGCCCAACAACCTCGTCGGGCTCATCGCGGGCGCCGCGGTCGTCTTCCTCTTCTCGGGGCTGGCGATCAACGCGGTCTCGCGGTCGGCGGGCGCGGTGGTCTACGAGGTGCGGCGGCAGTTCCGCGAGCACCCCGGGATCATGGACTACAGCGAGAAGCCCGAGTACGGCCGGGTCGTCGACATCTGCACCAAGGACGCCCTGCGAGAGCTGGCCACGCCCGGTCTGCTCGCCGTCATGGCGCCCATCGCGATCGGGTTCACGCTCGGGGTCGGAGCGCTCGGCGCGTACCTCGCCGGGGCGATCGGCACCGGGACGCTGATGGCGGTGTTCCTCGCCAACTCCGGTGGCGCGTGGGACAACGCCAAGAAGCTCGTCGAGGACGGTCATCACGGTGGCAAGGGCAGCGAGGCCCATGCCGCGACCGTCATCGGTGACACGGTGGGCGACCCGTTCAAGGACACCGCGGGACCGGCCATCAACCCGCTGCTGAAGGTGATGAACCTCGTCGCGCTGCTCATCGCGCCCGCGGTCGTCCAGTTCAGCTACGGCGAGGACAAGAGCGTCGGGTTGCGCGTCGCGATCGCCGCGGCCTCGATCGCCGTGATCGTCGGGGCGGTGTACGTGTCCAAGCGGCGCGGGATCGCCGTGGGTGACGAAGACAACTCCGAGCGGGTGGCCAAGTCGGCGGATCCAGCGGTGGTTTCGTAGGCGGTCTTACGGCCGGGCCTGCGAGGGTCCAGCTCAAGGGGCGGGCGGGCGGCGCGTGTTGACGCGCCGCCCGCCCGCCCTCGTATGTGCCGACGGTCTCCGTGAGCCTTCTCTCTCTTGGTGCAAACGGTTACAAAAGGGTGCACTGGGGGTGCTCGGCACACAGGTGTCGCCCATGTGCCGTGTATGTTCCGGGGCCGAGAGCCATGGAAGGGACCAATCCGGTGAACAAGAAGCTCGCGGCCGCACTGTCCGGCGGTGCGGTACTGGTACTGGCGCTGTCCGGCTGCAGCGGCGACGACGAGACGAACGACAAGCTGAACTCCTGGGCCAAGGAGGTCTGCGACTCCGTGCAGCCGCAGATCAAGAAGATCGCGGCGGCCAACGCCTCGATCCAGCAGGAGACCTCGGACGACAGCGCACCGGCGGACGTGCAGAAGGCCGACTCCCAGGGCTTCCAGGACATCTCCGACGCGTACAAGGCGATGGCGACGGCCATTCAGAAGGCCGGGGCGCCGGATGTCGAGGACGGCGCGAAGAAGCAGAAGGCCGCGGTCGCCGAGCTGAACCAGCTGTCGACGGCGTACGGCGAGCTGAAGAAGAAGTCGGACGCGCTGAACACGAAGGACCAGGCGAAGTTCGCGGACGGGCTCGAAGGGGTTGCCACCGAGCTGGAGAAGCTGAGCAAGACCGGGAGTGACGCGCTGAAGGAGCTGGAGAAGGGGGAGGTCGGGCAGGCGATGGCCGAGCAGAAGAGCTGCACGTCCGCGACCACCCCCGGGTCGGCGTCCGCGCCGGCTTCTTCGACCAAGAGCTGAGCGGGGTTTCGCCGGGCGGCGGGTGACTGGGCCGTCGGTCCGGCGTCCGGCGTCCGGCGCTGGGCGGGGATGGTCGTTGCCCTGCGGCGCGGTTGTCCGCAGCCGAGTGGGGTCACCCCGCGCGGCTACGCTGAGCGGTGTGAGTGACTCCAGGTTGTCTTCGCTGCCCTCTGTTGACCGGTCCGATGTCGCTGTGCGGCTGCGGGAGGCGCTGATCGGTGCCGAATTCACCGCTGATGGGCTGCTCGAGCTGCTCGGCGCCTCCGCGTACGCGGCGCTGGCGCGGAGTGAGGTCGTGCCAGCGCTGAGGGCGACGCGCGGGGAGACGGCGCTGGAGGCGCTGGTGCGGCTGTTTCTGTTGCAGCAGCCGGTCGCAGGCGCGCGCGTGGACGGTGTGCTGCCCCTCGACGCGTGCGTGGAGAGCGGGTGGCTCCTTCGCGTCGGTGAGGACGGGGACGAGGTCGCCGCCGCCGTCGATGTGCGGCCGTACGGCGGGCCCGACGGTGAGGACTGGTTCATCGTGTCCGACCTGGGGTGCGCGGTCGGTGGGGCCGGGGGGATCGGGAGCCGGGACGAGGGTGTCGTGCTGGGGGTGGGCGGGGCGTCCACGACCCTCGCCGGGATCACCGTGCGGACGGCCGTCGGATCCGCCCTCGATCTGGGGACCGGCTCCGGCATCCAGGCGCTGCACGCCGCGCACCACGCCACGCGCGTGACGGCGACCGACCTCAACCCGCGCGCGCTGCACATCACGGCGCTCACGCTGGCGCTCTCCGGAGCACCGGCGGCCGATCTGCGCCAGGGCTCGCTCTTCGAGCCGGTCCGGTCGGACGAGACGTACGACCTCATCGTGTCCAATCCACCGTTCGTGATCTCGCCCGGCGCCCGGCTGACGTATCGCGACGGCGGGATGGCGGGGGACGACCTCTGCCGCACGCTCGTTTCGCAGGCGGGGGAGCGGCTGAACGAGGGCGGGTTCGCGCAGTTCCTCGCCAACTGGCAGCACGTGGAGGGGGAGGACTGGCAGGAGCGGCTCAGGTCGTGGGTGCCGCGCGGGTGCGACGCGTGGATCGTCCAGCGGGAGGTCCAGGACGTCACGCAGTACGCGGAGTTGTGGCTGCGGGACGCGGGTGACCACCGCGGTGACGTGGCCGAGTACCGGGCGCGGTACGACGCCTGGCTCGACGAGTTCGAGGCGCGGAAGGTGAAGGGCGTCGGGTTCGGGTGGATCACGCTGCGGAAGTCGGCCGCCGCGGACTCCGAGCCCTCGATCACCGTCGAGGAGTGGCCGCATCCGGTCGAACAACCGCTCGGCGATACCGTGCGGCAGCACTTCGCGCGCGTCGACTACCTGCGGGCGAACGACGACGCGGCGCTTCTCGCCGCGCACTTCCGGCTCACCGCCGAGGTCGTCCAGGAGCAGGTCGGGCTGCCCGGCGCCGAGGACCCCGAGCATGTGGTGCTGCGTCAGAACCGGGGCATGCGCCGGGCCACGAAGGTGGACACGGTCGGCGCGGGATTCGCCGGTGTGTGCGACGGCAGGCTCAGCGCGGGGCGGATTCTGGACGCCATCGCCCAGCTCGTCGGCGAGGACCCCGTCGCTCTGCGGGACCGTACGCCGGTCCAGATCCGGCTCCTTGTCGAACAGGGGTTCCTCGAACCGGCTCCGTGAGCGGCTGATGCCGACCTGAGCGGCTGATGCCGACCTGAGCGGCCGTGCCGACCTGAGCGGCCGTGCCGACCTGAGCGGCCGTGCCGACCTGAGCGGCCGTGCCGACCTGAGCGGCCGTGCCGAACGAGCGGCCGTGCCGACGTGAGGGGCCGGCCCGGAGAGCGGTTCCCAGCACCCGGCACCCGGTGAGAAAGCCGCGCCAGGGCTTCGTGCCCGGTGACGATTTCCGTACCGTCCGGTGACGGTCCTGGTACCCCGTGCGGCGCCCGTCCCCGTGACGTGCGGGGCGTGTTCGTACTCCTGGGGCGCAAGTGTCCCCTCTGCCTGGATTGGTCCGTAAAAGGGCTCCTGTCAGTGGTGCGTGCGAAGCTATTTTCAAGAGACGGATGCGACGTGTCCTCGGGGGAGGCACGCGCTGTCTCTGGGGGATCGGGGGATCGCGATGGCGGGGGCTTCGCCGGAGCAGGGCCAGGGAAGGACCATCAACGGCCGGTACCGACTGCTGCGCACCCTGGGCGCGGGCGGCATGGGCCGGGTCTGGCTCGCGTACGACGAGGAGTTGGCCTGCGAGGTCTCCATGAAGGAGATCTCCCTGCCCGACGTTCCGACGGACGCGACCGAGCCCGCCCAGCGCATCGCCCGGGCCCGCAGCGAGGCCCGGCACGCCGCGCGGCTGCGCGGCCATCCGCATGTGGCCACGGTCCACGACGTGGTGATCCACGACGGCCTGCCGTGGATCGTCATGGAGTACGTGCCGGACGCGATCGACCTCCAGGCGGTCGTACGGCAGCGGGGGCCGCTCCCGCCCGAGCAGGTCGCCCGGATCGGGATCGCCGTCCTCGACGCGCTCACGGCGGGGCACCGGATCGGCATACTCCACCGGGATGTGAAACCGGCCAACATCCTGCTGGCCGCCGACGCCTCGGGCGACCCCTACGCCCGCGTGCTGCTCACCGACTACGGCATCGCGCTCCAGCCGGAGTCCCGCGAGCCCCGGCTCACCGCCACCGCCGGCATCCTCGGCACGCCCGGGTATCTGGCGCCCGAGCGGGCGCGGGGCGAGCCGCCGACACCGGCCGCCGACCTGTTCTCGCTCGGCGCCACGCTGTACGCCGCGGTCGAGGGGCGCGGGCCCTTCGACCGCCACGGCGAGTACGCGACGCTCACGGCGCTGCTCGGCGAGGAGCCGACGCCGCCCGTCCGCGCCGGGGAACTGGCCTCCGTTCTGCACGGCCTGCTCATCAAGGACCCGGTGCGCCGGCTGTCACCGGAGGCGGTGGCGCGCGGCCTGGAGCGGGTCGCCGACGCGGGCGGCGCAGCCACCCCGCCGGGCTGGGGAGCCACCCCCGCTTCGGCGCCCGGCGGCTTCGGACCGGCTCCAGGCACTCCTGCCACGCCCGGTACGCCCGGCGGTCACGCGAGCGCCGGTGCGCCACCGGGATACGTGGGGAGCGCGCCGCCCGGGTACGTGGCCGCCGGGCAGCACGGTCTGGGAGGCACGCCGAACACGCCGGGCGCACCCCACACGCCGTACGCACCGCACACTCCGGGGGCCCCGCACACACCCGGTGCACCCTCCGCGCCGAACACCCCGAACACCCCGGCGGGCGGCCCGCCCACGCCGGGCGGGCCGTCACCGTACGACCCGTGGCAGCAGGGGCAGCAGGGGCAGCAGCCTCGGAGTCCCTACGACAGCTACAACCCGTACGGGGGCGGCCCGTCCACGCCCTATGGAGGCACACCGGGCGGCCGGCCCACGCCGTACGGCGGCGGTCAGGCGTCGGCGTACAGCGGCACCGTGGGCAGTCAGTCGCTGCCGTACGCGGCCAACCCGTCGACGCCGTACGGGGGCGGCGGGGCTCAACCGCCGGGGTACGCCGGGCTCCCGACCCTCACGGCCGGGGGCCCGCCGCCCGGCGCGCCGAAGCGGAAGATGCCCGCGGCGGCGATCCTCGCGATCGTGGTCGCCGTGCTGCTGGTGGCGGGCGGCGGGACCTGGGCCGCGGTGAACCTGACGGGCGGTCCGGACCCCAAGCCCTCCGACACCCCGGAGGTGCTCGTGTCGCCGCCGGGGTCGGAGTATCCCTACGGCGAGCAGGCGGCCCTCAAGAAGGCGCTGGAGGTGGGGGACTGCGTCAAGGCGGTCTGGACGGGGACGGCCTTCAAGTCGGTGCCCGACCTCGGCGTGGTGGACTGCGACGAGGACTGGCCGGACGGCCAGGTGGTGGCGGTGGAGACGGCGTCGGACCACGCGGACGCCAGGGCCGACGGATCGCGGCGCTGCGCGGGCCAGGCCGGCCGGTTGGCCGAGGCCCTGCCCGACGCGGGGGTCTACGCGCTCGTCCCGACGAAGGAGGGCTTCACCGCGGCCAAGGGCGGTACGGCATGTCTCGTACTCGGCCGGCATGTCCCGATCGGCGGCGAGGTGGGCCGACTCCGTGACGTGGGCATGAATCTGTGGCCCACTCAGATGGCCGTCGGCGACTGCTGGGACTACACCACCAGGGACGAGGGGTACGACGCCCCGCTGACCGACTGTGCCGAAGCGCACACCGACCAGGTCGTCGGCTCGGTCCAGGCGCCCGCCAACATGACCTTCGACGGAGCCCTCGCCGAAGGGGGAAAGCTGTGCACCAACAGGTTCGAGACGAGTTGGGCCCCCGGCGCTGACCTGATCGTGTCGGGATGGGTGTCCGACGAAGAGGAATGGAAGAAGGGTTTCAGCAAGGTGGTGTGCACGGTGCGCAACGCCGATGTGTCGAAGACGACCGGGAAGATACCCACGCCCGGCTCGGTCTGAGGCCCCGGCCGCGCCCGGACGCCTCGCGTTCACCTCGGGTTCGCACGCCCGCTTCCCGTCCGTGCCAGCCTCCCGTCCCGGGGAACCGAGGGGTGGGAGGACGGGACATGGAGAGCGGACCGGCGATCTTCGTGGGAGTGGTGTTCGCCCTGTTCGGGGGCGGGCTGCTGCTGTGGACCGCGAGGCGGCTGCGCCAGGGCGAGCCGGTCGCCCAAGGGGTGCGTCCCGTGATGTCGGCGACGTTCGCGAGCGTCACGGCGGTCACCGCCCTCGCGCTCGGCGCGTGGTGCTTCACACGGATCTGAGCGGGCCGGGGGAGCCGGGGCCGGAGAGCCTGCGGGTAACCGGGATGTGACGCTCCGCATCGGCCCGAACGGATCGCTGAAGACGCCGGGCGGCAGGAATGGCGGTAGTCGGGTTACCGTTCGAGTGGCCGTTGCGGGCTTTTCCCGTTTGACACGGGGGCGGGATGTACCGTCACACTCCGCAGCGTCAGCATGACCCGACCCCGGGCCGACCGCCGAGCCCCGTGCGAGGCAACGGCTTCCGGGGGCGCCCGCCCCGGGAAGCAAGCCTGGGGAAACCCAGCGTCGACCGGAGAGAAGAGCGAAGTTGTCCCCGACCAGCGAGACCGCGAAGGGCGGCCGCCGACTCGTCATCGTCGAGTCGCCTGCCAAGGCGAAGACGATCAAGGGCTATCTCGGCCCCGGCTACATCGTCGAGGCGAGCGTGGGGCACATCCGCGACCTTCCCAACGGCGCCGCGGAGGTGCCCGAGCAGTACACCGGCGAGGTGCGCCGGCTCGGCGTGGACGTCGAGCACGACTTCGCGCCCATCTATGTGGTCAACGCGGACAAGAAGGCCCAGGTCAGGAAGCTCAAGGATCTGCTGAAGGAATCCGACGAGCTCTTCCTCGCCACCGATGAGGACCGCGAGGGCGAGGCCATCGCCTGGCACCTCCAGGAGGTGCTCAAGCCCAAGGTCCCGGTCAAGCGGATGGTCTTCCACGAGATCACCAAGGCCGCGATCCAGGCCGCCGTCGCCAACCCGCGCGAGCTGAACCAGAAGCTGGTCGACGCCCAGGAGACCCGCCGCATCCTCGACCGCCTCTACGGCTACGAGGTCTCGCCGGTCCTGTGGAAGAAGGTCATGCCGCGGCTGTCGGCGGGCCGCGTCCAGTCCGTCGCCACCCGGCTCGTCGTGGAGCGGGAGCGCGAGCGGATCGCCTTCCGCTCGGCCGAGTACTGGGACCTGACCGGCACCTTCGCGACCGGCCGCGCCGGCGACGCCTCCGACCCGTCGGCGCTGGTCGCCCGCCTGCAGTCCGTCGACGGCCGCCGCGTCGCCCAGGGCCGCGACTTCGACTCCGTCGGGCAGCTCAAGGGCGCGAACATCCTGCACCTGGACGAGGGAGACGCCCGCGCGCTGGCCGCCGCCCTGGAGAACACCCGCTTCTCGGTCCGCTCCGTCGAGTCCAAGCCGTACCGCCGCTCGCCGTACGCCCCCTTCCGTACGACCACGCTCCAGCAGGAGGCCTCGCGCAAGCTCGGCTTCGGGGCCAAGGCGACGATGCAGGTGGCGCAGAAGCTGTACGAGAACGGCTTCATCACCTATATGCGTACGGACTCCACGACGCTCAGCGAGACCGCCGTCGCCGCCGCCCGCGCCCAGGTCACCCAGCTGTACGGCGCCGACTACCTGCCGGCGCAGCCGCGCACGTACGCCGGGAAGGTCAAGAACGCGCAGGAGGCGCACGAGGCGATCCGTCCCTCGGGCGATCGTTTCCGCACGCCCGCCGAGACCGGCCTGACCGGCGACCAGTTCAAGCTCTACGAGCTGATCTGGAAGCGGACGGTCGCCTCCCAGATGAAGGACGCGACGGGCAACAGCGTCACGGTGAAGATCGGTGGCACCGCCTCCGACGGCCGGGACGCCGAGTTCAGCGCCTCCGGCAAGACGATCACGTTCCACGGCTTCCTCAAGGCCTACGTCGAGGGCGCCGACGACCCGAACGCCGAGCTGGACGACCGCGAGCGCAGGCTGCCGCAGGTCGCCGAGGGGGACGCGCTCTCCGCCCAGGAGATCACGGTCGACGGGCACGCCACCAAGCCCCCGGCCCGCTACACCGAGGCGTCGCTGGTCAAGGAGCTCGAAGAGCGCGAGATCGGTCGCCCGTCGACGTACGCGTCGATCATCGGCACGATCCTCGACCGGGGATACGTCTTCAAGAAGGGCACGGCCCTGGTGCCGTCCTTCCTGAGCTTCGCCGTGGTCAATCTGCTGGAGAAGCACTTCGGGCGGCTCGTCGACTACGACTTCACCGCCAAGATGGAGGACGACCTCGACCGCATCGCGCGCGGTGAGGCCCAGGCGGTGCCGTGGCTCAAGCGGTTCTACTTCGGCGAGAGCACGGGTGCGAACGGCACGGCGGCCGAGGCCGGCAACGGTGACGGGGACCACCTCGGCGGTCTGAAGGAACTGGTCACCGACCTGGGCGCGATCGACGCCCGCGAGGTCTCGTCGTTCCCCGTAGGCGACGGCATCATGCTGCGCGTCGGCCGCTACGGCCCGTACGTCGAGCGCGGCGAGAAGGACTCCGAGGGGCACCAGCGGGCGGACGTGCCCGAGGACCTGGCCCCGGACGAGCTGAGCATCGAGCTCGCGGAGGAGCTGCTCGCCAAGCCGAGCGGTGACTTCGAGCTCGGTGCCGACCCGGCGACGGGTCACCAGATCATCGCCCGGGACGGCCGCTACGGCCCGTACGTCACCGAGGTGCTCCCCGAGGGCACCCCGAAGACCGGCAAGAACGCGGTCAAGCCGCGCACGGCCTCGCTGTTCAAGTCGATGTCGTTGGACACGGTGACGCTGGCCGACGCGCTGAAGCTGATGTCGCTGCCGCGGATCGTCGGCGCCGACGCCGAGGGGCAGGAGATCACCGCGCAGAACGGCCGCTACGGGCCGTATCTGAAGAAGGGCACGGACTCGCGGTCGCTGCAGACCGAGGACCAGCTCTTCACGATCACCCTCGAAGAGGCGCTGGCGATCTATGCCCAGCCCAAGCAGCGCGGGCGGGCCGCCGCCAAGCCGCCGCTGAAGGAGCTGGGCGAGGACCCGGTCAGCGCGAAGCCGGTCGTGGTGAAGGACGGCCGCTTCGGGCCGTACGTCACCGACGGCGAGACCAACGCGACGCTGCGGTCCGGGGACAGCGTGGAGACGATCACGCCCGAGCGTGGGTTCGAGCTGCTCGCGGAGAAGCGGGCGAAGGCTCCCGCCAAGAAGACGGCCAAGAAGGCGCCCGCGAAGAAGACGGCGACGAAGGCCGCCGCGAAGAAGGCCGCGCCGGCCAAGAAGACCGCCGCGAAGAAGACGGCGACTTCGAAGACCGCCGCGGCCAAGAAGGCGGCTCCTGCGAAGAAGGTGGCCGCGAAGAAGGCGACGGCGGCTGGGGAAGGCTCCTAGTAGCTCGGGGGTGCGGGTGCTCTCGCGGCTGCTGGTTGGTTGTGGCTGGTCGCGCAGTGCCCCGTGCCCCTTGCTCGGCCGCACTTCGACGTGGCTGAAATCTTCGCCCTGGATTTGCTGAATGTGTGCGGGTTTTGTGTGACTTCGTGGTGCGGCGTGCGTGCGTTCGGGCGCTGCTTCGGAGTGTCGGTGGGTGCCGATAGGCTGAAAGCATGATGCGAGCCGAGCAGCCTACGGCCCACAACCCGGCCTCCGATGACGCCCTGGCGGCCGATTCCAGGGAGCGCGCCGTGCGGGCGCTCCTGCGCAGGCCGCAGCTGAAACGGTTGTGGAGCGCACAACTCGTGGGCGGTGTGGGCGATGTCCTCGCGCTGTTCGTGCTGGTGCTCCTCGCCTTCCAGGCGGCGATCGCCGAGGGCTCCTTCGGGGGCGGATACCGGGGCGTCGCCCTGACGGTCGCGGCCGTCTTCGGTACACGCGCCCTCGCGACACTGCTCTTCGGGGCCGTACTCCTCGGGCCGCTCACGTCGCTGACCGCGCAGGAGGGCCCGCTCGACCGCCGCTGGACCATGGTCGGCGCGGACGGGCTGCGGGTCCTGCTGCTGATCGTCGCGCCCCTGTGGATCGACTGGACGCCGGACAACGCGCTCGCGGTGCTGCTGGTCACCGCGTTCGTGGCCGGTGTCGCCGAGCGGTTCTGGACGGTCTGCCGGGAGAGCGCGGCGCCCGCGCTGCTGCCCGCGCCGCCGCCGGAGGGCGCGACCGTACGGCCGCTGCCGGACCACATGGACGCGCTGCGGCGCCTGGCGCTGCGTACCGGATTCGTGGCCGTGCCCCTCGCGGCCGCCGTTCTCGTCGTCGCCGCGCTGCTCAACAATCTGCTGGGCGCGGGCATCGACTGGTTCGGGCAGCACCAGGCCGCGCTCGCCTCGTACGTCGCCGCCGGGCTCTTCGCCGCCTCGCTGTCCCTGGTGACCTTCCTCGAACTGCCCAAGACACGCACCCCGCGCGCGCGGTCGCCGCTCGAGGGGCTGCGCCGGCCCAAGACCGGCACCGGTGTGGACAAGGGGCGTACGGGTGCGATCCCGCTCCTGGTGCCCGCGTGCGGGGCTGTCGCCGGAGCGGTCGCCGCCGCTGTCGCCGTGGCCGTGCTGCATGCCAAGGACCTGGGCGGCGGGCCGGTGATGTACGGGCTGTTCGTCGCCGCGCTGACGGGCGGTGTGGTCGTCGGGATCCGTCGGGCGCCGTCCGTGCTGCCCTCGCTGTCACGGCGCCGGCTGCTCGCTCTCGCGATCGCCTTCACCGGCGTCGCGCTGCTCGCCGCCGGGCTGACCCCGGACGTCACGAGCGTGCTGCTGATCCTGGGGCTGGCCGGCGTCGGTGCGGGAATCGCCGCGAACACCGGGCACACGCTGCTCGACCAGGAGGCCGAGGACTTCCGGCGGGCGCGGACCACCGAGCATCTGCACGCCGTCGTACGGGTGTTCGTGGCGCTGGCGGTGCTCGTCGCTCCGCTGGTCGCCGCGGTCATCGGGCCGCACCGGCTGGAGAGCGGCAAGTTCGTGTTCGCGCACGGCGGTGCGGCCTTCACGTTGATGCTGGTGGGAGCGTTGCTGCTGCCGGTGGCCGCGTGGGTGCTCGCCAAGGCCGACGACCGGTCCGGGGTCCCGCTTCGGCAGGATCTGCGGGATGCCTTGCTGGGGGGCGACGATCCCGTTCAGGCTCCCGCCGAGACCGGGTTCTTCATCGCCCTGGAGGGCGGCGACGGGGCCGGGAAGTCGACCCAGGTCGAGGCGCTCGCCGAGTGGATCCGGGCCAAGGGACACGAGGTCGTGGTGACGCGGGAGCCGGGGGCCACTCCGGTGGGCAAGCGGCTGCGGTCGATTTTGCTGGATGTGTCGAGCGCCGGGTTGTCGAATCGGGCCGAGGCGCTGTTGTACGCGGCGGATCGTGCCGAGCATGTGGACACCGTGGTGCGGCCCGCGCTGGAGCGGGGCGCGGTCGTCATCTCGGATCGGTACATCGATTCGTCCGTGGCCTATCAGGGGGCCGGGCGGGACCTTTCTCCCACGGAGATCGCTCGGATCTCGCGGTGGGCGACCGATGGGCTCGTGCCGCATCTGACGGTGCTGCTGGACGTCTCGCCCGAGGCGGCGCGCGAGCGGTTCACCGAGGCGCCGGACCGGCTGGAGTCGGAGCCGGCGGAGTTCCACGAGCGGGTGCGTGCGGGATTCCTGACCCTCGCCGCCGCGGATGCCGGGCGGTATCTCGTCGTTGACGCCGCGCAGGACCCCGAGGCGGTCACCACTGTTGTCCGGCACCGGCTCGATGTGATGCTGCCGCTGTCCGAGGCCGAGGTGAAGGCGCAGGAGGAGGCCCGGCGCAAGGCCGAGGAGGAAGCGCGGCGCAAGGCCGAGGAAGAGGCCGCGCGGAAGGCCGAGGAAGAGCGGCTGGAGCGGGAGCGTCAGGAGGAACTCGCGCGGCTGCGGGCCGAGGAGGAGGAGCGCAAGCGGCGCGAGCTGGAGGAGGCTCAGCGGCGCGAGGCGGAGCGGCAGGCGGAGGAGGCCCGGCAGCGGGCCGAGGAAGCGCGTCGCCGTGCCGAGGAGGAGCAGGCGCGGCTCCTCGCGGAGGAGAAGGCCCGGGCCGAGCAGGAGGAACGGCGGCGGGTCGAGGAGGAACGGCGTCGTCAGCAGGCCGCGGAGGAGCAGCGGTTGCGGGCGGAGGCGGAGGCCCTGCGCCTGGAGAAGCAGCGGAAGGCCGAGGAGGCGTTGCTCCGGGCCGAGGAGGCTCGGAGGGTGGCCGCCGCGGCGGAGGCCGAGCGGGCGGCCGCGATTGCGGCGGAGGCTGAGAGGGCGGCGGCTGAGCGGGCGGCCGCGGCGGCGGCTGAGGCGGAGCGCGCCGCCGAGGCTGAGCGGGGTGCGGAAGCCGAGCGGGGAGCTCGGGCCGAGGCTGCGCGGAGCGGTAGGGCTGCGCGGGGTGGGCCTTCGACGGCTGACGACGCGGCGACTGTGACGACGCCGTTCGTGACGCCGACGAACGCGTCGGGCGGGCCTGTGGATGAGACGGCTGTGCTTCCGCCGGTGCGGGCGGATGGGCCGGGTGGGGCTGGTTCGTCGGGTTCGCCCCGTGGGGCGGGTGCGGACTCGGAGACGACGGCGAAGTTGCCGAAGCCGCCGGTGCCGTCCTCGGGGGCGGCTCCGGAGGATGAGACCACGGTGTTGCCGCAGGTGCCTTCGGGGGCGGCCGATGAGACGGCCGTGCTGCCGCCGGTGCGTGAGGACCGGGTGCCGCCGGGGTACTTCCGCGACGAGCGCTCCGGGCCGGACGGGGCGGAGGGCCGGACACGGGAGCTTCCGCAGGTCGATGAGGAGGGGACGCCGCGGCGGCGGCCTCGGTCGGACTGGGCCGAGGAGACGCCGTTGGACGATCTTCCTACGCTCGCGGACGAGCTGTTGGGCCCGCACGGCGAGGACGACACCGATGGCAGGCGGGGCTGGGGGCGGCGCCGCCGCTGAGTTGGCGGGAGCCGGGCGGTGGGCGGCCGGGTTCGCGTGCGGTGGGTGGGTCGGCTGGGGGCGGGTGCCCCGGTGGTGAGGTGAGTCGGCGTCGCGTGCCGGTCGTGGGTCGGGTCGGGGCTGTACTCGTACGCGTCAGCCTGTTGCTTGGTGCGGTGCGCCCTCGGTGGTGGGCCGGGCCGGGCCGGGGTGGGGCCGTGCCGGTGGCACGGCCCCTTTTGCGTGTGGGCGGCGCGGCGCGGCGGGGCGAACGACGGCGGCGCGGGTCGCGGCCCCGCATGCTGGTGCCGTCCGAGTCTCGGGCGGCGGATCTGCCGCCGGATGACTACCGATGACTACCGATGCCACCGCTCTGTCCGACGGCCCGGACTGTGCGCGGCTCAGGCTCTGTCCGGCGGCCCGGATGGTGCGCGGCTCAGGCTCTGTCCGGCGGCCCGGATGGTGCGCGGCTCAGGCTCCGTCCGGCCGCTTCCTGTACTCAGCTGCGGGCAGTCGTAGTCGTGCCATCGGGGAGGCACGGGAGGGCGCAGCGGCACCCCTGGGCGCGCCGGTAAGCGGAACGGTCGTCCCCTCGACGTCGCCTTTCGTCCAAGCCTTCACCGCATTCCGAGTCCCCCAACCCCCTTGGCTCCCGTTCTCCCCGGTTCTCGGCGGGCCCGGTGTGGCGGGCAGGGACGCGGGCCGGGTGGGGCCAGGAGGCACGGGGCGGGGTTGGTTGTCGGTGGGGGCGCGCACAATGGGGGACCGAGAGGCTTTGTGGGACGGAGGCGGTGCGGCGTGGCCGTGTGGGACGACCTGGTGGGGCAGGAGCGGCTGATCGGGCAGCTTGACGCGGCCGCTCGGGACGCGGACGGGATCGTCACGGCGGCGGAGCAGGGGATCGCGCCTCCGGAGGCGTCGAAGATGACGCATGCGTGGCTGTTCACCGGGCCGCCGGGGGCGGGGCGGACGACGGCGGCGCGGGCGTTCGCGGCGGCGTTGCAGTGCGTGAGTCCCGACCGGGCGCTCGGGGGGAGCCCGGGATGCGGGTTCTGTGACGGGTGTCATACGGCGCTCGTGGGGACGCACGCGGATGTCAGCACGGTGGCGGCGGTGGGCGCGCAGATCCTCGCCGATGACATGCGGGACACGGTGCGGAAGTCGTTCACGTCGCCGGCGACCGGGCGCTGGCAGGTGATTCTCGTCGAGGACGCCGAGCGGTTGAACGAGAAGTCGGCGAACGCGGTGTTGAAGGCGGTGGAGGAACCCGCCCCGAGGACGGTATGGCTGCTGTGCGCGCCCTCGCTGGAGGACGTGCTGCCGACCATTCGGTCCCGGTGCCGGCATGTCGGGCTGCTCACGCCGTCGGTGGACGCGGTGGCGGACATGCTCGTACGGCGGGAGGGGATCGAGCCGGGGGCGGCCGCGCTGGCTGCCCGGGCCACTCAGGGACACATCGAGCGGGCGCGGCGGCTGGCCACCGATCCGCGGGCCCGGGAGCGGCGGGCCGCCGTGCTGAAGCTGCCGTTGCGGGTCGATGACATCGGGGGGTGTCTCAGGGCCGCGCAGGAGCTGGTGGACGCGGCGTCGGAGGAGTCGAAGCAGCTTGCCGAGGAGGTCGACACCAAGGAGACCGAGGAGCTGAAGACGGCGATGGGCGCGGTGCAGGGCGGGCGTATGCCGCGCGGTACGGCGGGGGTGATGAAGGACCTGGAGGACAAGCAGAAGCGGCGGCGCACGCGGGCGCAGCGGGACAGCCTGGACGTGGCTCTGACCGAGCTCACCGGGTTCTACCGGGACGTGCTGGCCCTGCAGTTGGGGGCACGGGTCGCGCTCGCCAACGTCGAGGTGCAGGACGCCCTGGAGCGGATGGCGCGGGGCGGCACGCCGGAGTCGACGTTGCGGCGGATCGACGCGGTCGCGGCCTGCCGGGAGGCGCTGGACCGGAATGTGTCGCCCTTGCTGGCCGTGGAGGCGATGACGATGGCCCTGCGGGCCGGGTGAGCCGCTCGGAGAGTGGGTGGGTGGGTGGGTGGGTGGGCCGCTCGGAGTGGGGGGCGGTGGGCGGCGGGGGCGGGTGGCGCGTTCGGTTGACTCCGTCACTCGTACGAGGAGCATTCGTCGCCGTTCGTGATCGATTGGGTGCTTCTGGTTACGCTCGCGAGATGCACACCAGGCGTACTTCTCGGCCGAACCGGTCCCTGCGGGTCGGCGGCGCGTTGCTCGCTGCCGCCGCGCTGCTCGTCGCGGGCTGCTCCTCCGGCGCTTCCAGTACGGCGGCCGGTACGGCGGCCAGAGCGGTGGACGGCACGGTGGACGGGGGGCCCGTCCTCGGCGCGCTGCCGCGTGCGACCCCGTCGGTGCTGGCCCCGTACTACGAGCAGAAGCTGAGCTGGCGCACCTGCGAGATCCCCGGTTTCCAGTGCGCCACGATGAAGGCCCCCCTCGACTACGCGAAGCCGAGCGAGGGCGACATCAAGCTGGCCGTCTCGCGGAGGAAGGCGACCGGCCCTGGTGAGCGGCTCGGCTCGCTGCTGGTCAACCCGGGCGGGCCGGGCGGGTCGGCGGTCGGCTATGTGCAGAGGTACGCCGGCATCGGCTACCCGGCCAAGGTGCGGGCGCGGTACGACATGGTGGCCGTCGACCCCCGGGGCGTGGCCGGCAGTGAGCCGGTGGAGTGTCTCACCGGGCGCCAGATGGACAGGTACACGCAGACGGATCTCACCCCGGACGACAGGGGGGAGACGGCTGAACTGGCCACCGCGTACAAGCGGTTCGCAGAGGGGTGCGGGGCGCGTGCGCCGAAGCTGCTGCGGCATGTCTCCACCGTCGAGGCGGCCCGGGACATGGACGTCCTGCGGGCCGTACTGGGCGACGAGAAGCTGACGTACGTCGGAGCCTCGTACGGGACGTTCCTCGGCGCGACGTACGCGGGGCTGTTCCCCGAGCGGGTCGGCCGGCTGGTGCTGGACGGCGCGCTGGACCCGTCGCTGCCCGCCCACCGGCTCAACCAGGAGCAGACGGCGGGCTTCGAGACCGCCTTCCAGTCCTTCGCGAAGGACTGTGTGAGGCGGAAGGACTGCGCGCTGGGGAGCACGCCCGCGCAGGTCGCCGAGAATCTGCGCGGGCTCTTCGAGCGGCTGGACGTGCGGCCGCTGCCGACCGGTGACGCCGACGGGCGACGGCTCGGCGAGTCCCTGGCCACGACGGGCGTGATCGCGGCGATGTACGACGAGGGTGCCTGGCCCCAACTGCGCCAGGCACTCACCGAGGCGGTCAGGAAGAACGACGGCGCCGGCCTGCTGGCCCTCTCGGACAGCTACTTCGAACGCGACCCCGACGGCACCTACTCCAACCTGATGTACGCCAACGCCGCCGTGAACTGCCTCGACCTCCCGGCCGCCTATGACACCCCCGAGGAGGTCGAACGGGCCCTGCCCGCGTTCGAGAAGACCTCCCCGGTCTTCGGCCGGGCCCTCGCGTGGGCCTCCCTGAACTGCGCGTACTGGCCGGTGAAGCCGACGGGCGCGCCACACCGTATCGAGGCCAGGGGAGCCGCCCCGATCGTGGTCGTCGGCACCACCCGCGACCCCGCCACCCCCTACCGCTGGGCCCAGGCCCTCGCCTCCCAGCTTTCCTCCGCCCGCCTCCTCACCTACGACGGCGACGGCCACACCGCCTACGGCCGCGGCAGCTCCTGCGTCGACTCCGCGATCAACGCCTACCTCCTGCGCGGCACACCCCCGACCGACGGAAAGCGCTGCTCAGCGTCCTGATCGCCGGCCTGGGCGATGACCGCCCGGGCCCGCCCCCGGGGTGCTCCGGCCCTTGGTTCGGAGCACCCCGGAAAATGTGTAGACTTACCGTCGTTGCCGATCGCACCATAGTGCGGACAGCACGCCGCCTTAGCTCAGATGGCCAGAGCAACGCACTCGTAATGCGTAGGTCTCGGGTTCGAATCCCGAAGGCGGCTCTATGGTGAACCCCAGGTCAGGCCTTTGACCTGGGGTTTTCTGTTTTCGTTGACCTTGGATATCCGACGAATCGGGCACTGCTGGTCTGCGCATCGAAATGCGTAGGTCTCCGGTTCACAGCTTGTATCCGTTTTTCGGTGCGCCGCTGTGACCTGCGAGTTCATGGTCCTGAGGGCTTCTGCATCGAATTTCGGAGTGATCGCCGGTGGCCATCCGGTGGCCATTTGTGCAGCGTGCGTGCAGGGAGCATCCGATCTCGGCACCGCAGGTGCTGTCCCAGGTGCCCCTTCTTTTGTGCGGTCTGCATAGTGCAGAGACTTGCCGTGGAGTCCTCAGCCCGGTGTGAAGTGGCCCGAACTGGAGCCGTGCCCCGGCGTACGCGATCCCGATCTCCTGCAGGTCAAGAACGGCACCGGCACCGGTTCCGGCCCGCGGAACACCCAGGGGCGCGATGGCCAGGTCGGCGCATGACGGGCCGTCATCGCGTAGCCGAGCACGCTACGGGAGGAGGACAGGTCGATGACCGTCGCCAAGCTCAGCTTGCCCTCGCTGGCTCGGCCACCGGCCAGTCCTACGACGGCGACCTGTTGCGCGCGTCTGCGACACCCAGCTGCGCAACGTCCTCGGGTGGAGGCCCAGATCCTCAGCCACTTCCGGGTTTGGCTTACCGGTCTCCGCCGCGATTCCACACCGCGCCCTGGCGGAACTCGGCGTCGTAGATGCGCTTCCTGGATGCCATGACCCCAACTATCCCGCCGGTCACGGTCTCCACGATAGGAGGGGGGCCCGGGGTGAGTGGTGGCTGCTTGCCAGGCGGCGCGCCGTAAGCGGAGTGTGAGATGACCGTCACCGAGCACTCTTGGTAAAGATCTCCTCACCAGCTACCCTCCCTTCGTTCAACAAATAATCAAAAAATAAAGAACGCAGGGGGGAAGGTGCGACCAACCAGTCGCAACAGAGCCGTGCGCGGGGCGATGACCGTCGCCTCGGCCGTGCTGGTACTAGCGGGCGGCTTACAGGCCGTCCCGGTCCAGGCGGCGGGCATGGACACGGGGGGTTCTAGCACTCCGGCTGACGAGGGGGCGCGGGGCAAGGAGTTCTGGGAGGACGACGCGCTTCCGGCCGCCACACCCGAGCAACGGGCCTCCAAGAAGGCCGTCGCCTCCGGCAAAAGCGTGGAGATCGGCGAGTTGACGTCGTCGACCAGCCGGGTGGTAGCCAATCCCGACGGGACATTCACCGCCGAAACGGCGGCCTCGCCCGAGCGGGTTCTCAAGGCCGGTGAGTGGACGGATGTCGACACCACGCTCGTCACCCGGCCGGACGGCGGCCTCGCGCCGCGCGCCGCCGAGGACATCCGTTTCTCCGGCGGCGGTACCGGCGAACCGCTGGCCCGGATGGTGACGGCCGGCAAGAAGTACGCGGTGTCGTCCCCGTGGGCGCTGCCGAAGCCGGAGGTCGACGGTTCGTCGGCCGTGTACCGGTCGGTGCTTCCCGACGTGGACCTCGCTGTGCAGGCCCACCCGGACGGATTTACGTACCACTTGGTGGTCCACAGCCGCGAGGCCGCCGCCAACCCGGCCCTGGAGAAGGTGAGTTTCCCGGTCGAGGCCAAGGGGCTGTCCGTGCGCACGGACGACTCCGGCGCGGCCACCTTTGTGGATGGTTCGGGACATGCCGTGATCTCCAGTGGATCGGCTCTTATGTGGGACGCAGGCACGACCACAGCGAAGGTCGGCAGTGCGGCGCAGAGCGCCTCCACGGTTTCCGGGTTCGCCGCGGAGAGCGCAGCCGACACCCTCGGCGCGAGTCCCCGGTCGCGTACGGCTGTCATGGACACAGACGTCACCAACGACGCCCTCTCCATCGTTCCGGATCAGGACTTCCTTGCCAGCAGCGCGACTGCGTACCCCGTCGTTCTCGATCCACCGGCGGTCAAAGCGACCCTGACAGGGTGGACGGCTCTGTGG
The DNA here is from genome assembly GCF_045160825.1 of Streptomyces sp. NBC_00104. Taxonomy (NCBI): domain Bacteria; kingdom Bacillati; phylum Actinomycetota; class Actinomycetes; order Kitasatosporales; family Streptomycetaceae; genus Streptomyces; species Streptomyces sp. NBC_00104. The sequence continues at coordinate 6,369,205 of NZ_CP108215.1, forward strand.
TCCAACTCGCCGGGCACCAGCCTCTGGAAGACCAAGCACGCGCTGGGCGTGGGCTATGACGCGTTTGTGGACAACAAGAAGTCGCGTTCGCTCTTCCAGTTCGACACCCGGAGGGTGGCTGGCAAGAAGATCGTGAACGCGACCTTCACGCCGTATGCGATCTGGTCGGCGAACTGTGTGAAGCATGACGTCGACCTCTATCGCACGAGCCAGATCTTCTCCTCGACGACGTGGAACAAGCCGCCGAAGTGGCTTGCGAAGGTCGACACGGTCTCCGCTGCCAAGGGCCACTCCTCCGACTGTCCGGACGGGGACATCGAGTTCGACGCCACGGCGGCCGTCGCGCACACCGCGAAGGCGAAGGACACTCTCACCACGCTTGGACTGCGGGCCGACGAGGACGATCCGATCGCGTGGAAGCAGTTCCTGTCTCCGCTGGACCCCGACGCCACGTCCTCCCGGAAGCCCCGGCTGTCGATCACCTACGTGACTCCGCCGAACAGCAAGCCCTCTTCGGTGAAGATGTCCGATCCCAAGGTCTCCTGCTCGGCTTCTTCCGCCCCGGCACAGATTCGGGACACCACTCCGCGGTTGACCGCGACACCGACATCAAGCGATGCCTCCAACGCCTCGCTGCGCCCCAACTTCGAGTTGTACAAGGGCAGCAGCACCACGGAGACCTCGCTGAAGCCGTCCACATGGACGGACAGCGGCACGGCCGGAACAGTGGTCACGGCCGCCTTGGACCAAGCTGTCACCTACAAGTTCCGCGCCCGTACTGAGTACAAGTACACGTGGCAGGGTGAAGTTCCCCCCGGGCCCTGGACAGCGGGTGTTTACGCTGCGGGGGTGAGGTCTTGCCTGAGCAAGGTTCTCGTTTCGAGTGGGGTGACGTACCCATGCTCGGGGTGTCTGCGGAGTCGGCTGCGGTTGTACTCGATCTCGATGTAGCGGAAGACGTCGGCCCGGGCGGCCTCGCGGGTCTCCCAGACGGTGGTTCCGATCTCCGCTTTCAGGACGGCGAACCAGCTTTCCGCAGCAGCGTTATCGTAACAAGAGCCGACACGTCCCATCGACTGTCGCATGCGCAACTTGCGTATCTCGGTGCGGAATTCATCACTCGTGTATTCGCTGCCGCGGTCGGTGTGCATGATGCAGCCGTCCTCCAGACCACCGCGTCCGGCCGCCATCCGCAGGGCGGCGACCGGCAGCTCGGCGCGGTGGTGGTCGGCCATCGCCCAGCCGATCACCTCCCGCGTCGCGAGATCAATGCAGGTCGCCAGATACAACTTCCCTTCCCGTGTGACGAGTTCGGTCATGTCACCGACCAGCCGCATCCCGGGACGGGGGGCGGTGAAGTCCCGGCCGATCAGGTCGGCGGCGAACACCGCCCGCCTGGCCTGCCTGGTCAGGCCCCGACGCCGGCGGCGGGTGATCCCGACGATCCGGTACTTGCGCATCAGCCGCTCGACCCTCTTCGGGTTCACCGCCCGCCCGGCCCGCCGCAGGGCGGCGTGGATCCGCGGGGCCCCGTAGGCGCCGCGCGATCCGGCGTGGAGCACCCGGATCTCGTCCACCAGGCGTTCCTCCTCGCGCCGCGCGACCCGGCGCGCTGACGCGGCCGCCCGGTGCGCGTAGTAGGTAGAGCGCGGCACTCCGAGCGCACGGCACAGCAGCGCGACGCTGTGACCTGCGTGATTGTCGTCCGATGTCTTCTCCGCGTCGATGAAGCGGCACCGCGTGGCGGTGTCTACCTCATCTTGTCCTGCGCGAAGAAGGCGGTCGCTTTTCCCAGGATGTCGACCGTCTTCTCCAGCTCGCGGACCTTACGCCGCAGCTGGGCGAGTTCTTCCCGCTCGGCGCTGGTCAGAGTCCCGGCGGGCCCCTCGCCCCGGTCGGCCTTGGCCTGCTTCACCCAGCCACGCAGACCCTCCGGGCTCACCCCCAGGTCCCGGGCGACCTCGGTGACCGTCTTGTCCGACGACAGCGCCAGCGCGACGGCGTCGCGTTTGAACTCGGCCGTGTACCGCTTGCTCATGTTGCTCTTCTTGCTCACTACCTGTGACTGCTTCCTCCGGGACCTTCCGTCCCAGTATCAGGCTGTCCAGGTCAAGGGGGGAGCTTCAGGGTGACACCCACTCTCTGTTCGGGCCCTGGTCGAGCTACTGCTACTTCAGGGTGGACTCCAAGGGGCCGCCGGTCCCGAAGGTGTCCTCGACCGTGTACAAGGAGTGCGGCGGCACGGTCTGTGAGGCCGCCGACCCGGAACTGGGCAGCGTCGGCATGACTGCTGGATTCAAGATCGACGCGGGTGCCAGTGACGTGCGCCGTTACGACTGGTGGCTCAACGGGGCGAAGCTCGGCAGCAAGACGTTCACGGCCAACACCTCGACGTACGGGATCGAGGCGGCGCCCGACAAACGGCTGACCAACACCCTGCGGGTGCAGACCTACGACGGGGCGGGGAACCCGAGCGCCCACTACGACTACCTGTTCAAGGTGGCAAAGGGATCTGATCCCGTGGCGAGCTGGAAACTGGACGACGGCAGCGGCGCCACTGCTGCCGACAGTTCGGGCAAGAACCGGCCGCTGGCACTGACCTCAGCGTCCTGGACGGACAAGGCCCGGCTCGGTGGCGGCTTGCGAGCCAACGGCACAAGCAGTGCGGGCTCCAGTACATCAGTTCTGGACACCACCAACAGCTTCACCGTCTCCGCCTGGGCCCGGCTGACCGCGAAGGATCACATCTCCACCGTGGTCTCACAGAGCGGTTCCCGCGTTGGCACCTTCCAGATCTACTACTCGCAGACGTATGACCGTTGGATCTTCAACCGGTACTCGGCCGACAACGATGATCCGACGATCGTCCGCGCGGTGGCCAAGAAGCCGCCGGTTGTGGGTGCGTGGACCCATCTGATGGGTGTGTACGACCACAACAAGAAGCAGATCCGTCTGTATGTCAACGGACAGCTCCAGGCGGCCACGGAGTTCACCACACCGTGGGCGGCGAAGGGCTCCTTCGAGGTCGGCCGTATGAAGGGATCGGGTACGTACACGGACTACTTTGAGGGTGACCTGGACCAGGTCCAGGTCTGGGACCGTGTGGTCTTCGAGAACGAGATGTGGTCGATTGCCAACACCCTGAACCCGGCGACCGGCAGGACAGAGCCCGCGCTCCTCGCCAACTGGGGCTTCGACGAGGCATCCGGCGCCACGGCGGCGGACGCCACCGGCCGGGGCAACCCGCTCCAACTCCAGACGGGCGCAGCCTTCGCCGCAACTGAGGATCCGGCCCACGGCAACGTCCTGGAACTCGACGCCGAGAAACTGGGCAGGGCCACCTCCACCGTCTCACTGGACGAGTCCGGCAGCTTCAGTCTGGCCGGCTGGGTCAACCTGGCCGCTCAGTCGAAGCTCGACGACACCACCGTCGCGCATTCCCCGAGCGTCTTCTCGCACCCGGGCGCCGAGCGGAACTCGTTGCGCCTCTGGTACCGCCAAGAGGCGGGCCAGGTCATCGGTGACTGGAACTTCGGACGGTACGAGACGGACGTTCTGGGCGGCCCCGCCGTCGCGGCTGTCTCGGACGAGGTCAACTCGCCCGGTGGCTGGGTGCACGTCGTCGCCGTCTTCGACTCGGTGAACAAGTCCATCCATCTCTATGTGTCCGGGCAACGACAGGGCGACGAGGACGGCGTCCTGAGCGAGGAAGCCTTCCAGCCCACAGGCCCTCTGATGGTCGGCGGCGCACGCCGTCACGACAACGGAGAGTGGGGCAACGCCCTGCCCGGCCAGCTCGACGACCTACGTGTGTACGCCGGTGTCCTGTCCGACGACGAGATCACGCAGCTCGCGACGGTTGACGAGCCGCCCGTTCCGGTCGAGTAACCCCTCCCTTCCTCCTCTCCAGAGGCGTACCGGGCCACGGGCCCGGTACGCCCTCACAACTCAGAATCCAGGAGCACCCCCCAAGTGTTGTCCAGGAACAGCTCACTGCTGCCCAAAAGATGGGCATGGAGCAGAGCGAGCCGGCATCGTCTGGCCGCCGTTGTCCTGCCTTTGTCATCAGCGGTCGTCGCTGGTCTGCTGAGTGCCGCACCGGCGCAGGCAGCCGCGGCGGACCGCGATCACACAGCCCTGCAGAAGGCCAAGTACGGCAAGGCCGAGCCCTTCGACCCGAAGGTCACCAAGGTCAAGGACCCGACGGAGGCCGCCACCCGCAGAACGCTTGCCAAGGCTCGCGCGAAGGTGACGTGGCCGGGGGCATCGGCGGTGACGGTCGACCTGCCGCCGGAGAACAGCAAGAAGTCGGTCAAGGCCGCCGGGCTGCCCATCACGCTCGCCCAGCCCAACGACAAGACCGCTGGGGTCACAAAGACCGCCGAGGCCCCCGATGAGGCCAAGGTCCGCGTTCTCGACCGGAAGACCACCGACCGGCTCGGCATCGACGGCGTGGTCTTCACGGTCGCCCGCGCTGACGGAGACACCGGCGCCGCAAGTCTCGGCGCCACGATCGACTACAGCTCCTTCGCCGACGCCTACAGCGGCAACTGGTCCTCACGCCTGCGTCTCGTGCAGCTCCCCGCGTGCGCCCTGACCACGCCGGAGAAGGCGGAGTGCCGTAAAACCATCCCGGTGGCGTCGGAGAACGACGGCGAGGCCGAGACGGTCACCGCGCAGATCACCACTCCGAAGGCGACCACGGCCGGTACGAAGACCCGGACCGCGATGGCCGCCAAGCCCGCCGCCATGGTCATGGCCCTGTCCGCCGCGGCCGGCTCCGACCAGGGCACCTACGAGGCCACCCCGCTGGCGGCCTCCTCCACCTGGTCCGCCGGCGGTTCCAACGGCGACTTCACCTGGAACTACCCGCTGGAGACGCCGCCGGCCCCGGCGGGCCCGGCGCCGAACCTGTCCATCGGCTACTCCGCGCAGAGCGTGGACGGCCGCACCTCCTCCACCAGCGCGCAGCCGTCCTGGGTCGGCGAGGGCTTCGACCTGTCGACCTCGTACGTCGAGCGGGCGTACGGCAGTTGTGAGGACGACGGCCAGGACAAGAAGTACGACCAGTGCTGGAAGGAGGACAACGCCTCCCTCGTCCTCAACGGCAAGTCGACGCCCCTGGTGAAGGAGGGCGGCAAGTGGCGGCCCAAGAGCGACGACGGCGAGCGGGTCGTCCACGACACCGGCGCCGTCAACGGCGACGACGGTGACACCGGGGAGAACGGCGACAAGGGCGAGTTCTGGACGGTCACCTCGACCGACGGAACCCAGTACGTCTTCGGCAAGAACCGGCTGCCCGGCTGGAGTTCGGGCAAGGCCGAGACCAACTCCGTATGGACGCTCCCCGTCTTCGGCGACGACTCCGGCGAGCCCGGATACTCCTCCGGCGACTCCTTCTCCGGCCGCGCCAAGACACAGGCCTGGCGGTGGAACCTCGACTACGTCGTGGACCCCCACGGCAACGTCATGACGTACTGGTACGACAAGGAACTCAACCACTACGCCAAGAACGGCACCACCGGCAACGGCACCGAATACGTCCGCAACGGCTGGCTCAAGCGCATCGACTACGGCCAGCGCACCGACACGATCTTCTCCACCACCCAGCCCGCCGCAGCCCGTGTCAAGTTCACGGTCGCCGAGCGCTGTCTGCCGGTCTCCGGCGGCGAGACGTGCGGCTCGCTCACCTCGTCCAACCGCAACGCCTGGCCGGACGTCCCGTTCGACCAGATCTGCGCGGCCGACAAGCCCTGCACCGACCAGCCCAGCCCGTCGTTCTTCACCCGCAAGCGCCTCACCGACGTCACCACCCAGGTGCACGACGGCTCCGGCAGCGCCGACACCGACTACCGCGCCGTCAACGCCTGGCACCTGGGGCAGACCTTCCCCGACCCGGGCGACGGCTCGGACGCCGGTCTGTGGCTGGACTCGATCAAGCGCACCGGTAAGGCGGGCACCGACGCCTCCCTGCCCGCCGTGACCTTCAGCGGCATCCAGCTGCACAACCGCGTCGACCGCACCGGCGACGACGTCGCCCCCTTCATCAAGTGGCGAGTCCGTACGGTCACTTCGGAGACCGGCTCCAAGCTGACGGTGAATTACTCCAAAGAGGACTGCGTCGCCGGCAGCGACGTCCCCCCCAAGCTGGACGCGAACACCCGGCGCTGCTACCCGGTCAAGTGGATCCCACCGTCCAACCCGACCCCGGGCACCGACCCCAAGCCGCGCACCGACTTCTTCCACAAGTACGTCGTCACCCAGGTCACCGAGTCCGACCCGACCGGCGATGCCCCGCTGAAGCAGACGGACTACACCTACAGCGGCGGCGGTGCTTGGGCGTACGACGACGAGTCGCCCATCACCCAGGCCAAATACCGGACCTGGGGCATCTGGCGCGGCTACCAGAAGGTGACCACGACCACCGGTGAACCTTCCGGCACCCAGTCGAAGTCCATATCCCTCTACTACCGGGGCATGGACGGCGACAAGCAGTCCGACGACACCACCCGCAAGGAGACGGTCACCGACTCCAAGGGTGTGGTGAAGACGGACGCGGAACAGTTCGCGGGCCAGCTGCGCGAGCAGATCACCTACAACGGCGTGAACGGTCCCGAGGTCTCCGCGACCGTCAATACCCCCTGGTCCCGCACGACGGCCACGGACAAGCACTCCTACGGCACGGTCAACGCGTACATGGTCCGCACCGAGACCTCGGTCTCCCGTACCGCGCTGTCGGGCGGCGGAGAGGTGACGACGGCCAAGACGACGACGTACGACCCGACCAGCGGCCTGCCGCTGAAGGTGGAGACGGACGCGGCAGGGGAAAAGGACTGCACCGTCACGGAGTACGCCACCAACACCTCGGCGTGGATTCTCGCCCTGCCCAAGCGGGTGGAGAAGGTGTCCACCGGATGTGCCGCGACCCCGAAGCGGACCGCAGATCCGAAGACAACCGACGTGATCTCGGATGTGCGGACGTCGTACGACGACCAGGACTGGGGGAAGTCGCCCACGAAGGGTGATGTGACCCGGGTCGAGAGGGTGACTGGCTACGACGGTTCCACGGCCAAACTCCAGACCGTCAACACCACCAAGTACGACGCGCTCGGCCGTGTGACGGACTCGTACGACACCAGAGGCACCCGGGTCTCGCACATCGAGTACACCCCGGCCGCGGGAGGGCCGCTCACCGAGACCGTCGAGACCAACGCGCTCGACCACGCCACTACCACCGAGATCGCCCCTGACTGGGGAGTGCGTACCTCGACCACCGACCCCAACGGCAACCGCACAGAGTTGGCGTACGACAGCTTTGGTCAGCTCACCGATGTGTGGCTCGCCAACCGGGACCGCGCCGCCGGTCAGACGGCCAGCTACCAGTTCGAGTACAAGTTGCAGAACACGGCCGCGTCGTGGGTGGCGACCAAGTCCCTGAACAACGACGGCGCCACATACCAGACCACCTACGAGATCTACGACGCTCTGCTCAGGCTGCGGCAGACACAAGCACCCGCCGCGTCCGGTGCCGGACGGATGATCACGGAGGCCAAGTACGACACCCGTGGTCTGACTGTCGAGACCTCGACCGACTACGTCGACACCACCGCGCCCTCCGGCAAGCTCGCCACGCTGCTCACCGCGGCGCCAGCGGGTACGGAGACGGTGATCGACGGCGCCGGGAGGGTGACGATCGAAAAGGTCCTCGCCAACGGCAAGGAGTTCTCACGGACCAAGCACACCCATGACGGCGATTCCACGATTGTGGAGCCCCCGGCGGGTGCCTCGGCCATTCGGGAGAAGGTCGATGCCCGGGGTCGTACGGTCGAGAAGCTGGAGTACGACGGCAACGCGGTGAGCACGAAGTTTGCCCGGTTCACCTATGGATACGACCACGCCGACCGGTTGACCAGTGTCAGGGACGACGACGGCAATACCTGGGCGTACGGATACGACTTCCTGGGCCGCAAGGACAGCACCACGGACCCCGACGCTGGTGGAAGCTCGTCCGAGTTCAACGATCTCGACCAGGTCGTCTCCACGACCGACGCACGGGGCAAGTCGATCGGGCTCACGTATGACGTGCTCGGCCGCCCGACCGGCAGACTCGACGGCAAGATTCCCGTGGTCAACGGCCAGCCGGCGCCCGAGGACTCCAAGTACCTGGCGCGCTGGACCTACGACTCCATCGCCAAGGGCGAGTTGACGTCAGCGATCAGGTACGTCGGGGGCAAGGGCGGCAGCGTCTACGCCCAGACCAACGCCAAGTACAGCAAGATCTATCAGGTCCTCAGCGAGCAGTACACGATCAGCAAGACCGAGGGGGCTCTGGCCGGTTCCAACGGAACGTGGACCATCGCCAACGCCTACAACCTCGACGGCACGCTGCAGAAGCGGACCATCCCCGCGATGGGCGGCCTCGCGCAGGAGGTGCTGACGTACGGCTACACCGAGCAGCGCATGCCGGACACCCTCCAGGGCCTGACGGGCATCGTCCAGAACACGGACTACCTGCCTGCCGGTGAGCAGATCCGCACCACCCTCGGTGTCTCGCCCCTCGCGGACTGGACGGAGATCAACCGTAGCTACGAGACCGGCACCAAGCGCCTCGCGCGTCAGAGCGTGGTCTCCGAGACGCACACCGGCACGGATTCCGACGTCCACTACCGCTACGACACGGCCGGCAACCCGGTCGAGGTCGAGGACAAGGCCACCAGCCCCAGTGACCGGCAGTGCTTCACCTTTGACGGCCACCGTCGTCTGAAGACGGCCTGGACGACGACGGCCGACTGCGCCACCGCACCCGCCAAGACGAACGTCGGCGGCCCGGGACCGTACTGGCAGTCGTTCACCTACGACAGCGCGGGCAACCGCAAGACGGCCACCGACCACCTGGCTGACGCCACCACCTCGTACACCTACAAGACGGCCGACCAGCCCCGCCCGCACGCCCTGGCCTCCACCGAGACCAAGAAGACGGACGGCACGGTCACCGGTACGACGAGCTACACCTACGACTTGGCCGGAAACACCGACATACGGACGCTGGGCGGCAAGCCGCAGGACCTCGACTTCAACGCCGAGGGCAGCCTCGAAAAGGTCACCGAGGCGGACAAGACGGCGACGGAGTACCTGAACGACGCCGACGGTAATCGGCTGATCCGCCGGGACACCACCGGCACCACGCTCTACCTGGGCGAAACTGAACTGAGGCTGGACAAGGCGAGTGGCAAAGTCGAGGCCACCCGCTACTACAGCCACAGCGGGCAGACCGTCGCGGTGCGCACGACGGCGGGTCTGACCTGGACCGCCGCCGACCACAACGGCACGGCGAGCGTGCAGGTGGATGCCGCCACCCAGACCGTGACCCGGCGCCAGATGAAGCCGTTCGGCGAGGACCGGGGCGAGGCCGCCAAGGCGTGGGTGGGCGAGCGGGGATTCGTCGGTGGCACCAAGGAGCCGACCGGCCTCACCCACCTCGGAGCACGCGAGTACGACCCCTCCACCGGGCGCTTCGTCAGCGTGGACCCGGTCATCGACCTCACCGACCCCCAACAGGTCAACGGCTACTCCTACAGCAGCAACAATCCGGTCACCTTCGCCGACCCCGATGGTAAATTCCGCGCCTCCGCCATCCTGCTTTTCTTGGCCCGCCAGGTCGGGAGGGCCATCGTTGCAGCCCAAGCCGTCAGCATGAGGCAGTCGGGTTCATCCAGCTCGGGTGGTATGTCCACCGGAGGAAGCGCCAACTACGCCTCATCAGGCAGCAGCTCGTGCATGCCGCCCAGAATCTGCGGCAACGTCGAACCGGCGGATCCCAGATCTGTGGGTAGCTGGAAAGACCTTGCGGGGGGCATCGGAGACTTCTTCGCCGAAAGCGCGGATGTATACGAAATGGTTGAGCCCTGGTGCTGGAGCGGCACGAACCCGGACTGCGGCGGTACCCAGGACAAGTACCAGGAGCTGGTTGAGGGGTTTGGCGCCGATCCCGACTCTGACGTGTATCAGGGGACGAAGACCGTCATGGATGTCGGGTCGGTGTTCGCCGGTGGTTTCGGGATCGGAAAGTTCGCCCTGAAGCAGCTCTTCAAGAAGCAGCTGCGGAAGCAATCCAAGGACAGAGAAAGGAGAAGAGAGAAGGAGGCCAGCGGCTGCACCAAGTGCTTCCTCGCCGGTACAGGCGTCCAGATGGCCGACGGTTCGACCAAGGACATCGAGGACATCGAGGTCGGCGACGAGGTCCTCGCTACTGACCCTGAGACCGGTGAGACCGGCTCCCGGAAGGTCACGCACCTCATCATCACCGAGGATGACAAGCACTTCAACGAGCTGTCCATTGCGACTGAGGACGGCATCGAGAAGCTGACCGCGACGTACGAGCACCCGTTCTGGTCTCCGTCGGAGCAGGGCTGGATCGAGGCAGGCGGCCTTACGCCGGGCATGAGCCTGCTCACGGACGAGGGCGACACCGTCGTCGTCACGGCGAACCGTACGTACGAGGACAACGTCCGCACGTACAACCTCACCGTCGATGACCTGCACACGTACTATGTGCTCGCCGGTACAGTGCCCGTACTGGTGCACAATTCGGGATTGTGCCCCGAGAAGATCGACGACGTCTTCCATAACCCCAGCGGCAGATCTTCGCAGGATCAGTTTGAATACCACTGGGACAAGCATGCAAAGGGGCGCGGTGTCACGCGTGAGCAGTACCTCCAGGATGCGCAAGACTGGGCGACTGGAATTGCCCAGCCAGGAGGGAAGAAGGGGCTCAACGCCAGCTTGGAGACGCTGGCGGACGGTGCGCGCGGGATAAAATACGTGGATCCCCAGACGGGTAAGGGCGGGATCACCGGCCCCGGCGGCAAGGCCGTAACCTTCTGGTATGGTGCCGACCAATGAGAGGACGAGTCGTTGTCGGATTTCATGGAGAGCTACGCCCTCTGGCGATCCTTGCCATTTCCCAGTCTACGCCGCGGTGAGAATCTGTTGCGCGCAGGAGAGAACCTTGCACTCATTCATGGCGACCTAGCTCTCGCCGACGAACATGTGACCCAGGTGATCCTTTTTGTTGACGAGGGGATATTCAGCCCGAGCAGGGCGGACGTCATGGGGTTGCTTGAAGGGGTTATCTCTCGCCTGGAACGATTCGGCGAAAGCATGGCCGTCGAAGAGCGAGAAGTTGTCGACGCCCATTATCGATATGCAGTTCTGCTGCATCAAATCTATGCCGAATTTCTACGCATAGGGGCTCCGTAGCTCGTCACCTGACCTGGCAGGGAATAACGATGAGCTGCCCACACGTGTGGGCAGCTCATCGTTTCTGTTGGAGCCTTTGTGTGCGTGACGCGGTTGCAGGTCGTGTCGGCGAACTTCCCGTCTCTCCAAGTCGAAAACTGATCTCTGGCGCGAAGCTTGGTCGCCCGGCGAGGGGGATTCCCTGTCGATACTCAGGTTGAATCGGCGATGTCCGGGCGGTCGTGACGAGTGGTGATCCCTGCGGTACGACGTCCTTATGCGGTATGCGCAAGGGGCGGGCTGACGCCCGCGGAGCAGGAGAAGCGGGAGGCCGTGCGGGTGGAGGAGGCCGAGGGGCTCGAGGCCGGGGCGGGCACGGCGCGGATCGCGGCGGAGCTGCGGGTGACGGAACGGTCGGTGCGCAGGTGGCGGGGTGGAGCAGCAGCGCTGGCGTCGGCGGGGCCGATGGCGGTCGAAACGGTTGTCGCCGACGCAGTGGCAGAGGCTGGAGGGGGAGTTGAAGCGGGGCCCGCTGGCTCACGGCTTCGATGACGAGGACCAGGGCTGGACGCTCAAGCGCGTGAAGTGGTTGATCGGGCGGCTGTTCCACGTCGGCTACACGGTCCAGGGGGTGTGGCGGCTGCGGCGGCATGGCTGGAGCTGCCAGGCGCCGGTCCGTCGGGCGCTGGAACGGGACGAGGCGGCGATCGAGGTGTGGAAGGCCGAGGTGTGGCCGCGGGTAAAAGTACCGCGCACGACCTGGGCGCCCATATCTGCTTCGCGGACGAGAGCAGGCAGTCGCTGATCCCGCCGAAGGGCGCACGTGGGCGCTGCGCGGGGCCCGGCCGGTGGTGCGGGTGGCCGGTCGCCGCGGTGGGCAGGTGAACATCGCCGGCGCGGTGTGCTTCAAGCCCAGGCACCGCCTGCGGATGTTCTACAAGCTGCAGGTCTGCCACGGCCGCTGGGGCGAGCCGAAGTCGTTCGCCTAGACCCGGACTTCGCGGGTCGCCACCGAGGGGCCCACCGGCGGCCGGATGGTGGCCGATTCGTTCTACGGTTCCACCGGCGCGGTGAAGCGGGCCAACGAGACGTACTACGCGGCCGGTGCCGCCTCCGACGAGCTGCTCACCGTGACCAACGGAGACGTCGCCAACCAGACGCGCTACGAGTACGACGGCCTGGGACGCACCACCGCCGAGATCTTCACCATCGCCGGATACGAACAGTGGCGAAACACCACCTCGTACGACGGCAACATGACGCACAGCGACCCGCCTCCCGGCGGTGTGGCGACCACGACGGTCACCGACGCCGAGGGCAAGGTCAAGGAGCTGTGGCACTACAAGGGCCACACACCCGTCCCGACCGGCCCGGGCTCCGAGCGCACGGTCACCAAGTACACCCACACGGCGGCCGGTGAACTGGCCACCGTCACCGACTCCAAGGGCAACACCTGGCGCCACGACTACGACCAGCGCGGCCGCCTGGTCCGCAAGGTCGACCCGGACGCCGGCGAGACCATCCTCAACTACGACGAGTCCGACCGCCTGACGTCCACCAAGGACGCCCAGCAACGGATCCTGTCCACCGAGTACGACAGCCTGGGCCGGCCCAAGTCGACCTGGGAAGGGGCGGTGTCCGAAGGCACCAAGCTGACGGAGACCAGGTACGACCGCTCCGGTTCGCTCGGCTACTCCCACGCCAGCTACCGCTTCCTGCCGAACGGCGAGGCGTACTCCACAGTCGTCGCCACCTTCGACACCTTCTATCGGCCGTTGACGACCAACTACACGGTCCCGGCCTCGGAGGGGAAGCTCGCGGGCACCTACCCCTTCACCACCGCCTACAACCGGGACGGCACGGTCGCCTCCACCGGCGTGCCGGCGGCCGGCGGACTGCCCACCGAGAGCCTGAAGTACACATACGACGAACTCCAGCGCCCGCTCACCATGGCCAGCGCGACCTCCACCTACGTCACCGGCACGGTCTGGTCCAACACCAGCCAGCTGCTCCAGCTCTCCCTGAGCACCGGCGGCCCTCGCACGGAGAAGAACTTCTACTACGAGAAGGGCACCGACCGCCTCACCCGGGCCACGGTGAAGGTCGGCTCCACCGCCACGGTCGCCAAGGACCAGCACTACTCCTACGACCAGTCCGGCAACGTCCTGTCCATCACCGACACCGCAGCCCCGGCGAGCAGTTCGACACTCGACGTGCAGTGCTTCGCCTACGACGGCCAGGCCCGACTCGTCGACGCCTGGACACCGGCGGCCACCGCCACCACGGCCGAGGGCGAGGGCACGATCGGCGGGACCGCCGACTACGCCGGCAAGAAACCCACCGCCTGCGACGCCGCCCCGAGCACCAACCCGCTCGGCGGGCCGTCCCCTTACTGGACGAGCTGGTCGGTCGACGACATAGGCAACCGCACCCAGGAGATCCGCCACGACCCGTCCCTGAACGCCGCCAAGAACACCACACGGACCTTCACCTACCAGGACGGCGACCAGGACGGCACCCCGGGCGAGACCGGCGACGGCGGCCCGCACCAGGTGACCAAGGTCGCCGAGACGACCCCGACCGGGGACCGGCAGCAGACGTACCAGTACGACGTCTCCGGCAACACCCTCAAGCGCACCATCGGGGGCGACACCCAGAGCCTCGACTGGGACGCGACCGGCAAGCTGACCAAGGCCACTGAGGCCGACGGCGCCGAGACCTCGTTCCTGTACGACGCGGGCGGCGCGCGGATCAAACGCACCACCGCCGATGCGACCACGCTCTACCTGCCGGGCATGGAACTGGAGCTGAAGACGGGCTCCACCGCCGTCACAGCGACGCGCCACTACTCGTACGCCGGTCAGACGATCGCGATCCGCACCTCGGACAACAAGGTCTCGTTCCTCTCCTCCGACCACCACGGCACCGGCGACCTCGCCGTCGACGCGGTCAGCGGCGCCGTCACCCAACGGCGTACCGACCCCTACGGCGCGGCCCGAGGCAAGCTGTCGCCAGAGACGGGCACCTGGCCAGGGGAGAAGGGCTTCGTCGGCGGCACGATCGACGCCTCGACCGGCCTGGTCCATATCGGCGCCCGCGAATACGACCCGGACCTCGGCAAGTTCATCTCGCCCGACCCGATCATCGATTTCACACGGCCGCAGCAGATGAACGGCTACGCCTACGCGAGCAACACCCCCGTGACGCTGTCCGACCCGACGGGCCTGTACGACTGCAACAACGGCGTGGCCCTCAACTGCGACAAGAAAGGCAACCAGCAGGTCAACCCCTGCCCCAGCCTCGTGGTCCCCGCCTGCAACGGCGGTGCGGTGGAGAAGGCGTCCAACGAGGTCGCCGCCGCGGAGGGCCAGCAGGCACGGGCCCAGCAGCGGTTCAAGTCGGCAGGCAAGCAACTCGTCAAGATCGTCATGGACATCCTCGGCATCAGCGCCGCGCTGGACTGCTTTTCCAGCGGGGATCTGGCCGCCTGCGGCGAGACGATGCTGACCATCGCGGGCAGCTTCGCAGGAGGCATCGCCGGCAAGCTCCTGGCGAAGTACGGCATGCCCTGGAACATGCACAAGGGCATCCAACTCGCCAAACAGGTCACCGGCCTGCTGAAGGATCTCTTCGGCGGTCTCAAGGCCATGTCGAAGGCGTCCGAGCGGCTCAACAAGGCACGGGCCAACCTGGCCAAGGCGCGGGAGAAGGCCCTTTTCGCCGTCGACACGATCAAGAGTGCAGTTGGTCGTGGGAAGCCCAAATGCCACAGCTTCCTGCCCGACACCGAAGTCCTTCTGGCCGACGGCAAACGCAAGAAGATCAAGGACATCAGACCGGGCGACAAGGTCACGGTCACGGACCCGAAGACCGGCCACACAGTCGTCCGCGAGGTCTCGGGCACGATCGTCACGGAGGACGACAAGCACTTCGTCGACCTGACGATCAACTCCAAGTCACTGACGGCGACGACCACGCACCCCTTCTGGGTGGTCTCGGAGAACCGCTGGCTACAGGCCGGCGAACTCACCCCGGGCATGACCCTGCGCACGGCCTCCGGCACCACGGCCACGGTCGAGGACGTCCGCTACTTCGGGCGCCGACAGCGCACACACGACCTCACGATCACCGAGATTCATACGTACTATGTGCTGGCGGGGGCAACACCGGTCCTGGCCCACAATTGCTCAACCAATCTTTTTTCGGCAGAAGACCAGTTGAATGGTTTTATATCGAAAGTCGAGGGTGCTGACGGTTATCACGACGTCTGGATCCATGGTTCCCCGGATGGGGTCGCCCCCAGTTTCAATGCTGCGGAAGGTGGGTCGACTCTGATGAACCACCGAGTGCTCGCAGGGCTGATAAAAAGCGATTCGAACTACACTGGTGGGCCTATTAGGCTCTGTTCTTGCCAGACCGGTGCGTCTAGAGGAACCTTCGCGCAGGACCTTGCCAACAAGCTCGGAGTGGAGGTTCTAGCTCCCAACGGTTACCTGTACGTACGCCCCAACGGTAGGATGAGCATTGGTCGTGAGGGTGCGGCGCTTGGTCGATCCCACTTCGGCGGAGAATGGGTGAGTTTCCTTCCTGGAGGGGGACGATGACAGGAGGAGGAATCATTAGGCGTGCAGGATTCTATGCATCTGCTGAGGAAGTTTCCGCTGTCGCGACCTCTGTCGAGCATCCTTGGGAGCGGTCTGCGGCGCGGTACCTTGAAGAAGGAGAGATTGTTGTCGCTGCAAGCCAGTGGGTTGATGATCTGCTGGATGCGCGTTCCAAGAGGATCTGCCAGTACTCAGTTCGGACGGATGGCGTCTGGGTGTGGCCGAGCAGTCTGGTGTACTACGTGAAGAAGTATCACGTTAAGCTCCCAGCCGAGTTCCTCAATCGTATGACATTGAAAGATTGGACGGTTGGGGAATTGGGGGAGGATGCAGTGGAGGAGATTTATGAACGGCTGGTCGATTTTGACGAATCCACTTGATGGAAATCGAGGATAGAGTCTGACCAGCCTCGGCGCGATGCTTCACGGATATGCGGGGTCAGGCAGCTGGCAGAGGTTCCACCAGGGCATCCTGTTGGGCCTCTGTGCTGCTTGACGGCAAAGGTGGCGACAACGTCAGGTGGCGACGGCATGGCTGGCCAGTTGTTAGTTAGACGTGTCGCTGTTTCGGGGATCGTGGAAACTTGCAATCGCCGTGCGGGAGTAACGAAGCGTGTTTCTGTCGAGTGCAGGCTGGGCGTAGCAGGTGCAGAGGTACGTCCTGGAAGATCTGGAGTCACGCACGGCCCTGGGATTTCGACGGGCTGCGTGTACCCCGACGCTCTGCTCAGCGCGGCGGCAAATGGCGCGGGTGACCCGCGAGGGTGCGGTCAGCCGCGGCCGCAGTTCGCTGTATCGACGAAGCGCCGCCTGTGTAGTAGCCCCCGGCGCTTCTCTGATGCGACTCTCTCCGATGTGTGAGCTGCGAGTTGCGCTGTCACCCCAGGACCCGCTGTCTGCATTTCGCATGCATTGACGCTACACTGCAATCATGAGCGCTCTGGCGATTCGGGACGTCCCGGATGACCAGATCCAGACCTTGAAGGTTCGTGCCGCCCAGGCCGGCCAGTCCCTCCAGGCCTACTTCCTCGATCTCATCGCGCGCGAGACGTCCAAGCCCACCATGGCGGAGATGGTGGCGCGCCTGAACCGGGAGACCACGGCCAGTGTCAGCACGGAGGACGTGCTGGCCGCGATCGACGAGGCCAGGACCGGGAGGTGAGTGAGACGGTCGTCATGGACTGTTCCGCTCTCGTGCATTTCCTCACCAACCATGACCCCCTCGGCCTTGCCGTCCGCACCCGGGTGGGTGCCGCCGATGCCGTCGCCGTGCTCACGCTCATCGACTACGAGATCCAGTCCGCGCTCCTCGGTATGAGGAGAGGGGGCAAGCTCACGGCGCGTGAAGTGGACCAGGCTATTGATGCCTACCGGCAGCTCCCACTCGTCCGACACGAGACGCTCATCCTCTGGGATCGGGTTCAGGCTCTCCACGGGAACCTGAGCGCCTACGATGCCCAGTACGTTGCCTTGGCCGAGGCTCTCGCCGCAACGCTGATCACCAGTGATGTGAGGATCGAACGGAGCGGTGCTGCGAAATGTGGCATCGAGGTCTTCGCCTCGAACTGATGGCGGCGCGGTTGTGGGGCCGGCGATTCAGGACGGCACGGGCGGGGCTGGTGAAAGACCGGCAAGTCGCCTGTTGGAGGTCACCTACAACTCGACCCCAACACCTCGCTTCCCTGCTCAGTGACGCCCCCGGTGGCCAGCCGGTGGCCGGACGCCTTTGGACGGCGCGGCACGAGGCATCACCGATCAGGACGCCGCAGCCGCTCTGATCAGGCAGAACAGCACCAGGCAGCACCACCGGGCACCACCCAACACGATCACTCACGGTCTCGTAATGCGTAGGTCTCGGGTTCGAATCCCGAAGGCGGCTCCATGGTGAACCCCAGGTCAGGCTTTTGACCTGGGGTTTCTTATCTCTGGTGACCTTGGAATCTCGGCAAATCGGGCTCCGTCTGTCTGTGCATCGTAATGCGTAGGTCGGAGGTTTGGTTTCTGTGACGAGATTGACGATCTAGTGCTCTGACCTGGCTCTTTACTCGCTCGCAGAGGGCAGGTCATACGAACGCAATGGGTCCCGGTGGACATCCGGTGGACAAGCGTGCATGACGCTCCATCAGGGGACTCTTGCTGCTCCTCGGCGACGGGAGCAATCCACCAGTGCCCGAAGCGGCAATTGGTGTCGTCGGGATTGTCCGGTCCGAACAGATCTCATGTCGGGCAAGGGGCCTGGTGATGACTGGTGTGAGTGCTGAGTGCGCGCAGTAGCCGATCCCGACAGGGGCATCGAAGGCGCAGTGTCCGTGCACTCGGTGCGCCCGGTCCACGCGGACGCACGCAAGATCCACGCGCTGACCCGGAGCCTGGGACACATGGTGATGACTGCTCCGCCGCGTCTGCGAGGCCAGGCCGACCGTGCGCGAGCCTGAACGAAGACGGCCGGTCGGCAGATGAGGCCATGGGCCTACCGAGGTCGGGGCCATCATCGCGGCTGATGGCCCGAGCACGGAGGAAGCCGAGATTTCCGTCGGGCTCCTCGACGAGTTGATTGGGCTCGTTGAACTGGTGGCCGGGAGCGTCGAAACGGACGGCTGGGGAATCTGACCCCGTGGTGAGCAGAACGAGTAGGGGGCACCGGCCGCGAGGTCGTGGTTGTTATGCGCGGCGACGCCGACCTTGTGGGGTTCTCGGGTCTCAAGCAGACGTGTACCGCGTGCTCGTTGGCGGCGTGGAACGTTCCATCGCGTAGAGAGCAGCTTCTTGAAGTGCGTTGCTATGCCGATACGCACCGCCGAGCGAGGAGTGCGCTGCATCGTGCATGACACAGCGCGCGGCGCGGCCCGATGCGCACCTGTATGGCTTCCGCCGTACCACCCGGTGCCGCTCAAGCCCGGTGAGCAGGGCCACACTTGTGGTTGAAATGAGCATGCGTATTTACTGTCTCAGTAAAAAGTGAAGATCACATAAGGAAAGCGGGGGGTTTGCGCATGCCATGGCGTGATGTGGCCGGAGGAGATCGGCGAAGAACGTGCTGGTGGTTGACCGGATTCACAACCGGAGTTATGTCGATGGCGCTGCTCGCGCCACTGCCGACGTTTGCACCAACCGCTGCGGCGGCAACGACGACAGACGCACCTTCCGCGCCCGCCTCCTCGGAGACCACGCACCGCACAGCCTCGGAGCGTGCGGCGGCCACCGGCGAGCAGGTCGAGGTCACTGGCGAGCGCACTGAGTACTCGACCAGCATGGCCAACCCGGACGGCACCTACACACTCGTGCAGTCCGCAGTGCCGCAGCGGGTGAAGAGCGACGACGGTTCCTGGAACAAAGTGGACGCCACCCTCGAGCGGCGGGGCGACGGCACCGTCGGCCCCAAGTCCGTTGTGGTGGACCTGTCCTTCTCCGAAGGCGGCGACTCCCCGCTGATCAGCCTGGGCAACGACAAGGGGGCTATGCGGCTGAGTTGGCCGGGCGCGTTGCCCGAGCCCCGGCTCGACGGAGCCAAGGCCATCTACCCTGAGGTCCTCAAGGGCGTCGACCTGGAACTCACCGCCACGGCCGAGGGCTACCGCGAGGTTCTCGTGGTCAAGTCTGCGGCGGCGGCCGCTGATCCGGCCCTTGAGCACATCAAACTGCAGGTTTCGGCCACCGACCTGGATGTGGTGCCGGGTGCGGGCGGCGGTCTGCGTGCGGTCGACGCGGATGGCAACACGGTGTTCAAGGGCCCGGCGGGCCAGATGTGGGACTCCGCTGGCCAGACGGAGGAACCGAGCGCCGAGGGCGTGCGCACGCAACTCGCTGTGTCCGACGAGACATCCGCCCCCGCCGAGGTCCCCGACCCGGTCGAGGAGGGGACCCAGCCTCGCGCCGGTGACACGAGTGCCGTGATGCCAGTACAGGTCGATGGCGACACGGTCTCGGTCAAGCCGGACCTGGACCTGCTGCGCGGCAAGGGCACCATCTATCCCGTCTACATCGACCCGTCGGTAGGGCTCGGTGTGTCTGAGCGGACCGTGCTCTCCTCGGACGGCGACAAGTTCTGGCAGTTCAACGGCGACTACGGCGTCGGCCGGTGCAGCGTCTCGGGCCCGTACTACTGCGGCAGCAACTACACCAACCGCATGTACTTCGAGTTCTCGCCGTCGAAGCTGGCGGGCAAGTACGTCCTCGACGCTACCTTCCGGGCTTACGAGACCTGGTCGTTCGCTTGTGACCCCAAGTGGGTCGACCTGGAGCGCACGGATAACATCTCTGAGGGCACCCGGTGGCCTGGCCCGACCCAGTTGGACCAGATGGGCGACCGGTATATATCGGCAGGCCGCGGCACCCAGTGCAGCTCTGAACAGCCAGACCAGTGGGTCGAGTTCAACGACAGCACGAAGGAGGGCGACGAAAACCTCACATCCACCGTGCGCAGCTTCGCAGACGGCAAGATCGCCCGGCTCACGTTGATGCTGCGGGCCAAGGACGAGTCCGACCCCGAGGCGTGGAAGCGCTTCGATGACAACGCCGAGCTGAAGGTCAATTACGCTTTCAAGCCGGGCGTGCCCACCGACGTCGGAGTGATCCCAGGCGACGGCACGACCGCGTACTGCAAGACCTCCTCGTCTGACCCGCTGATCGTCTCTCGGGTCGACCCGATGGTCCAGGCGCGGGTGCAGACCAAGGTCGAGCACAACAAAGGCGACGAAGAGGGCTCCCTGCAGGCTGAGTACGTCGTCGAGCGTGGTGACGACGCCGCATGGCACCAGGTCTGGTCCGGCCACCGCCCCGACACCGGCTGGGACCCGGACGGCACGCTGGAGAAGATGCGCACGTCAGATCGGGCCGATGGCGGCCTGTACCGGCTGCGCTCGCGCACCCAGTCGCACTGGTCGTACGACGGCAGAGCTGGCGACCTGTTCTCCTCGTACTCCAGATGGTGCTACTTCAAAATCGACTCCACGGCCCCGAAGGCCCCGAAGATCACCGCGGGCACCCCGTACAGCGGATGCACCACCAACCTGTGCAATGCAGCCGGCGGCCCAGGCGAGCCCGGCAGCTTCACCTTCAAGCCCAACACCGCCGACACCGACATCACCGGCTACCGCTGGAGGCTGCTGACCAGCTCGGCCCAGCAGACCAAGATCGTTAGCGGCTCCACGGTCACCGCCACCAACGTCTCCCCGTCACTCGCGGGCATCCAGGTGCTGTCGGTAGAGGCCAAGGACGTCCGCAACCGGTGGGGCGCGCCCGCCGAGTTCTCCTTCAAGGTCGCCCCGGCCCAAGGCGCCTCGGGAACCTGGCACTTCGACGACGCCGCGCCCGGCTCGGGCGTGACCGTCGCCAAAGACACCGCCACCGAAGGCACCCGCCACAATGCCACCCTCTACACGGACGGCGCCAGCTGGTCCTCGCTCGCTCGTCGCGGCGACACGGACTACTCGCTGTGGATGGACAGCACCGACCCGGCCAAGCAGCAGGCCTATGCAGCTACCGCAGCCCCGGCAGTGAACACCAAGGACTCCTTCACGGTCTCAAGCTGGGTGTACCTCACGGACGCCTCGCAGAGCCACGTGGTGATGTCCGCCCCCGGCGCCCATGGCTCGGCGTTCACGCTGTACTACTCGGCGTCGTACAAGAAGTGGGTGTTCAACCGCACCGCCGCCGACGTCGACACCGGCGCGGTGTACCTGCGCTCGCTCGCCGATGCGACCAACCCGCCGCTGAAGGTGTGGACGCACCTGTCCGCCGTCTTCGACACCAAGAGGGACACCGACAAGACGAACGACACCATTCAGTTGTTCGTCAACGGCCGCCCGCAGGGCCAGCCCGTGGTACTTAACTCCCTGGCGACCGCCTACCAGCCGTGGGTTTCCTCCAGCGGCCTCCAATTCGGACGCTCCCTGGTCGGCGGGGAATACGGCGAGTTCTTCCGCGGACGCCTGGACGAGATCAACGTGTGGCAGCGAGTGCTCCAACCCGACGAGATCGCCCAGGAGGCCATGGTCCTGGAGAACGGCGTCCCAGCCAACGAACTGGTCGCCCACTGGGACGCGGCCTCGTCCACCGGCACCGAGGTCAAGGAGGTCTCTTCCTACCCCGCGCCGAACATGCCGCTGTCATCCTCCGGCGCAACCCTGGACGCGGAGAACAACGCCCTCGTCCTCGACGGCAACACCGGCTACGCCGCCGCCACCGGCCCGGTCACTGACGAAAGCGGCTCATTCACCGCCACCGCCCGGATCGAGCTGGACTCCGAGAAGCTGGCCACCAAGCCGGTCGGCTATCAGGCGCAGGTCGCCGCACAGCAGGCGAGCAACGGTGAGTCCTCGTGGGCGCTGTGGGTGGTCAAACCCGCTGACGGCGTCTACCAGTGGAAGTTCACCCGCACCGCTGTCGGCAGCGACGGCAAGGTCACCCAGAGCGCTGAGGTGCCCGGCGGCGACATCGCCGAGACCGACACTTGGGTACAGGTCACCGGCGTCTTCGACGCCCAGGAGTCCTGGCTGTGGACCGACCCGAACGACGAGGCCAAGACGGAGACCCGCTACGGCCGACTCCACCTTTTCGTGGGTGAGTTCGACCAGCCCTCCGACACAGCCTCCGGGTTCACAGCCCTGCAGTACGGCAGCGGGGCTCTCTCCCTGGGCCGCGGCAGCAAGAGCGGTACCACCGGCAACTACCTGCCCGGTTCCTTGGAGGAGCTGCGGGTGTGGACCGGCGCGATGACCGCAGACCAGATCCGCTCGCAGGTCCTCGGCGGCTGACCCAGATCGCCCGCCAGGCAGACCCACCGGTCGGCTCGGAGTGCACCGCTCCGAGCCGACCGGCTCCCCCGTGCGTCGGCCGACACTCCGTCAGACGCGCAGACCGCGGGCTTAGGGAATCTGCGCTTTCTCACTGATCCGCATCCATTTGCGACCCGCGCATCCTTCTCAGAAAAGGCACTCCATGCGACACATACCCCCGGTCCGGCCTGCCCCGGACCGGAGCGGGCCCTCACGGACGCCGTGGCTGCGACGCGTCAGCGCCGTCGTCGGCCTCGGCATGCTGCCCGGCCTGCTCGCTCCCTCCGTGGCGTTCGCCGACGACCCGCTGGGCCGGCCCGAGCTGTCCAAGCCACGCGCCCAGAAGGTCGAGCCGTTCAAGGCGAAGACGGACACCAAGACCGCAGCCGCCATGCGTACGGCTGCCCGCGCCGACCAGACGGCGGCCAAGCGAGCAGCCAAGGACCGTGCCAGGGGCACCACCTGGCCGACCGATGGTTCGGCCCGCCTCACCCTGCCTGCCTCCGGCGCGGCGAAGGCGGAACCGGGCACCCTGCCGGTCACCCTGACCGCGCCGGCTGCCAAGAAGGCCAAGCGCGCCAAATCTGTCCGGGTCGACGTCCTGGATCAGAAGGCCGCCCAGGACCTGGGCGTCAAGGGCGTGGTCCTGAAGGTGACCGGCCCCACAGCCGGCGGTCAGGCCCGCCTCGGCATCGATTACTCGGCGTTCGCGTCGGCCTACGGCGGCGACTGGGCCGGCCGGCTGCAGGTGCTGCGGCTGCCCGACTGCGCCCAGAAGAAAGCGGCGACCGCGAAGTGCCGCACTGCGACCCCGGTCGGCTTCGTCAACACCCGGGGCGAGGAACGGATCACCGCCGACCTGTCGTTTGCGGCGAAGACGGCGAAGACCGCCCACTCGGCGAGCACAATGTCCGCGGCCTCCGGACAGACCATGATGCTCGCTCTTGCAGCCGGCACTGCCTCCGCCGACGGCGACTACAAGGCCACCCCGCTCTCCGCCTCCTCCACCTGGGAGGCCGGCGGCAGCTCCGGCAGCTTCACCTGGTCCTACCCGCTCAAGGCACCCCAGCCGGCTGCCGGCCCGGGCGTGGAGCTGGAGATCTCCTACGACTCCTCCAGCGTGGACGGCCGTACCTCCACCACCAACAACCAGGGCACCCAGGTCGGTGAAGGCTTCGAGATCACCTCGTCGTACATCGAGCGCAAGTACGGCTCCTGCACCGACGACGGCCACAGCGACAAGCACGACATGTGCTGGAAGTACGACAACGCGTCCCTGGTGCTCAACGGCAAAGCCACCGAACTGGTCAAGGACGACACCACCGGCCAGTGGCGGCTGAAGAACGACGATGCCTCCAAGGTCATCCACTCCACTGACGCCGAGAACGGCGACGACAACGGCGAGTACTGGACCGTCGTCACCGGTGACGGCACCAAATTCGTCTTCGGTCTGAACAAGCTCGACGGTGCCGCCGACGACGCCCGCACCAAATCGGTGTGGACCGTGCCAGTCTTCGGCGACGACGAGGGTGAGCCCGGTTACTCCTCCGGCGATGCCTTCGCCGACCGCGCCAAGCAGCAGGCCTGGCGATGGAACCTCGACTACGTCGAAGACACCCACAGCAACGCACAGAGCTACTGGTACGAAGACGAAACCAACAACTACGACAAGCTTGGCGACGACGACACCGGCACGCCCTACACCCGTGGCGGCTACCTCAAGGAGATCCGCTACGGACAGCGCGCTGGCGCCCTGTTCAGCGCTTCCCCAGCCGCCTCGCACAAAGTCGTCCTCTCCTACGCCGAGCGCTGCCTCGCCTCCGGCACGGGCTGCGACTCGCTCACCAAGGACACCCGGGACAACTGGCCCGACGTGCCCTTCGACCAGGTCTGCAAGGACGGCGAGAAGTGCCCCTACCTCGACAGCCCGTCCTTCTTCACCCGCAAGCGGCTGACCTCCGTCACCACCTACGCGTGGGAAGCTGCGGCAGCCACCCCCGCCTTCGCCCCGGTCGACACCTGGGAGCTGAAGCACCTCTACCTCGACCCGGGCGACACAGGTGACTCCACCGACCAGTCGCTGTGGCTCGACCAGATCAAGCACATCGGCAAGCGCGGCCCCGATCTCGACCTCGACCCGGTGAAGTTCTCTCACGTCTTCCTGCCCAACCGGGTGGACAGCCCAAGCGACGACATCCTGTCCTTCGAGCGTCCACGACTGAAGACGGTCGTATCCGAAACGGGCGCGCAGACGATCGTCGACTACCTCGCCGCAGACTGCGTGGCTGGACAGACCATGCCCAAGGCCGACGAAAACACCAAGCGCTGCTACCCGGTGTACTGGTCGCCCTACGGCCAGGACAACCCGATCCTCGACTGGTTCCATAAGTACCCGGTCAGCGGGGTGCGCACCACCGACCCGCTCGGCGGCTCCGAGGCGGTCCAGCACACCTACCAGTACTCCGGCGGCGGTGCCTGGCACTACAACGAGGACCCACTGACCCCAGCCAAGGAGCGCACCTGGTCCGAGTGGCGCGGCTACCAGAAGGTCACCCACCTCACCGGCCCGTCGGAAGGCACCCAGACCAGGACAGTCTCGGTATACCTCCGCGGCATGAACGGCGACCGCGTGCTTGCCGCCGACGGCAAGACGCTGGACCCCGACGCCCGCAAAACCGTCAAGGTCACCGGCATCAAGGCCGATGAGATCACCGACTCCGAGCAGTACGCCGGCTTCAACCGGGAGTCCGTCTCCTACGACGGCGCCACCGAAATCTCCGGCACTGTCAACGACCCCTGGTCTCAGCAGACAGCCACCCAGCACAAGTCCTACGCCAACACCGAGGCCTACTACGTCCGCATCGGCGCCTCCCACGCCCGCACCAACGTCACCAGCAAGCTCACACCGGCCGACCGGGTGCGCACCACGAAGACCACATACGACGACTTCGGAATGCCGAAGACCGTCGAAGACTCCGGTGACAACGCCGTCGCCGGCGACGAGAAATGCACCCGCACCTGGTACGCCCGCAACGAGACGGTCAACCTGATCTCCACGGTCTCCCGGACCCGGACCGTCGGCCAGGAGTGCTCCGTCGCCGACTCCTCCCTGGACCTGCCGGCCGACCACACCCGCCCCGGCGATGTCATCTCCGACACGGCGACCGCGTACGACACCACCACCTGGTCCACCACACAAAAGCCCACCAAGGGCGACGCCCGGTGGACGGGGCGTGCCCAGGGATACGGAGGTGACGACCAGCCGCTGTGGCAGCAGACGGCCGTCACTGAGTACGACACGCTCGGCCGCCCCACCCTGATGAAGAACACCAACAACGTCACCACGTCCACCACCGAATACGTTCCGGTCTCGGCCGGTCCGCTGACCCAGACGAAGGTCGGCAACGCCAAGGCCTACAAGACGGTCACCGTCAAGGACTTCGCCCTGGGCACGGACCTCAAGGTCACCGACCCCAACAACCGGGTGACGGAGACGGCATACGACAGCCTTGGCCGGGTCACCTCCGTCTGGCTGCCCAACCGCTCCCGCGCGCTCGGAAAGACCGCCAACTACGTGTACGCGTACAGCGTCAAGGCCGACGCGCTGCCCTGGGTCTCCAGCGCCACCCTCAAGGGCGACGGCTCCGGCTACAACACCACCTACGAGATCTACGATTCACTGCTGCGCACCCGCCAGGTGCAGGCGCCCTCGGCTGTGGGCGGGCGGGTCATCGCCCAGACCCTGTATGACGGCCGCGGTCTCGCCGTGACTGCTCAAGGCGACATCTGGGACAGTACGGCCGCACCGTCCTCCTCGATTGTGCAGATCGACGGCGGACAGGCGCCAAGGCAGAGCGACAGCGTCTTCGACGGCATGGCACGCGTCACCAAGGTGACCACCAAGAGCTACGGCGTCACCAAATGGTCGCTCGACACCACCTACAAGGGCGACACGGTCCTCGCGAGCGCCCCGGCTGGTGGCACGGCCAGCGCGGTCGTCACCAACGCGCTCGGCCAGACCGTCGAACGCCGTGACTACGCCGGCAGCAATCCGACCGGCACCGACTACATGACCACCCGCTACACCTTCGACGACGCCGACCGGCAGGAGACGATCACCGCACACGACAAGTCCAAGTGGTCGTACACCTACGACCTCTTCGGTCGGCAGCGGACCGTGATCGACCCCGACAAGGGGACGACCACCACGGACCACAACGAGCTCGACCAGGCAATCAAGTCGACCGACAGCCGCCCGGGCAACGCGCTGCTCTTCGAGTACGACGTCCTCGGCCGCAAGACCGGCATGTGGCAGACGTCCAAGACCGACGCCAACAAACTGGCGGCCTGGACCTTCGACACCCTCGCCAAGGGCCAGCAGGACACAGCCGTGCGCTACGACGGCGGCGTCAGTGGAAAGGCCTACACCCAGAAGGTCACCGCCTACGACCCGCTGTACAAGGTCACCAACAATCAGCTGATCCTGCCCTCCAACGACCCGCTGGTGACGGCAGGTGTGCCCAGCACCCTGTCCTTCTCCACCGGCTACAACCTCGACGGCACGGTGAAGCAGGCCGCCGCACCCGCAGTGGCCGGGCTGGCAGGGGAAACTGTTTCCTACACCCACGACGCACTCGGCCAGGTGCTGACCGCCAAGGGCACCACCGGCTACCTCCAGGGCGTCGCCTACTCCCCGCTCGGCGATTTGCGCCAGCTGACGCTCGCCACTGACCCGAGCGCCGCGAAGAAGGTGTACGTCAACCACGACTACGAGGCTGGCACCCGTCGCCTCACCCGGTCGTACGTCACCGACGACGTACACGGCTACATGCTCCAGGAGCTGAAATACAGCCAGGACGACGCGGGCAACATCACCGCAGTCCACGACGGCACCACCCTCGGTGGGACCGGCAAGGAGGACTACCAGTGCTTCACCTACGACGGCTACCGCCGCCTGAGTGAGGCCTGGACCCCGAAGGCCGCTGACTGCGCCGCATCCGGCCGCACCACCGCCAACCTGGGCGGGGCCGCGCCGTACTGGACCAGCTACCAGTACAACGACTCCGGCCTGCGCTCCCAGCAGGTGGAGCACAGCGCCTCGGGCGACGTCACCACCGAGTACAAGTACGGCACGGACAGGGGCCAGCCGCACGCCCTGTCCTCGACGGTCAGCGGCTCGACGACCGTGAAGTACACCTACGACGAGAACGGCAACACCTGGACCCGGCCCGGCACCCAGGCCACCCAGACGCTGGCCTGGGACACCGAGGGCAGGGTCGCCACCGCGAGCGAACCCGCCGCGAACGGCAAGCCCGCCACCGGCACCGGATACCTCTACGACGCGAGCGGTGAGCTGCTCATCAAGCGGCCCACCACCACCGACGGCGAGACCGTGCTCTACCTCGGCACGACCGAGGTCCGGCTCAAGGTCAGCGGCAACGGCGCCACCAAGGCACTGTCGGGCACCCGCAGCTACACGGCGGGCAGCACGACCCTCGCGGTGCGCACCTCAGCCGCCGGGGTGTCCGGCACCAAGCTGACCTTCCTGGCCGGCAACCACCAGGGCACCTCAAGTCTGGCGATCGCCTCGGACACTCTGGCCTTCGTCAAGCGCTACACCAAGCCGTTCGGTGCCCCGCGTGGCACGGCGAGCGGCAGCTGGCCCGACGACAAGGGCTTCCTGGGCAGGCCATCCGACCAGACGACGGGCCTCACCCAGCTCGGCGCCCGCCAGTACGACCCGGCGACGGGCCGCTTCCTGAGCGTCGACCCGCTGCTCGAACCGGACAAGCCGCAGACACTCAACGGCTACGCCTACTCGAGCAACAGCCCCATCACCAACTCCGACCCGACCGGCATGTCCGACGGCGTCGGTGGCATTCTCGGGGGCATCAGCGCGATCGTTGGTGGCGCCGTGCGCGGCCTCCGCAACATCATCGGGTCCGCCATCGACGCGATCGGCTCGTCCGGCGGCACCGCCCCGACGAACTCCTACGGCAACCCCTCCGGGATGCCGCTCCTCAACTACAAGCCCGGCGCGACCTACAACCTCATCACCAAATCCTGGGACACGCCATGGGAAGTGAATGGCAGGCCCCTTAGTGAATATCTGGCCACCCTGCCCAACTGGGGCATCGTCAGCGATCCGAAGGCGAACAATGACTGGGAGACCTCACGCGGCCTGTTCTTCGGCTGGTTGTGGGGCGGCGGTTTCCCGTTGGGGGAGCAGCAGAACTTCCGGGGCGGTGACGCGTTCACCTCGATCCTGGCGCAGGACGAGACCTTCGGCGAATGGCGGACGAAGCTGGTGGGCCAGGCCCGGGACAAGGGCATGAGGGCCCCGGCCGCAAAGGAAGCCATCCCCTTCCTCTACAAGGACAAGGGCCCCGAGCCGGGCAGCCCCTGGTACAAGTTCAACTCCCTACGCGGGGCAGCCAACGACATCGGCGGTGTGCTCACCAACGGCGGTCTCGGGACGGAGAACCAGGCGGACGCGTTCCTCGGCAGCTACTCGGCCACAGGCAGGATCAAGTCGATCAACAAGAAGGAGCAGTCGGTCACGCTGAAGTTCACCGCCACCAACCTTTCCGACTGGCGATCCGCGACCCACGTCATCCCGCGGTCGTGGAACCCGGCCTTCGAGGACACGTTCGGCGCGGCCGTGACGGAGGACTTCTCATGGGAGGAGAAGTGGCCCGTCAACGAGAGCGTGAACTATTCGGAATGGCTCGACTAGCAGCCACGCACAGATAGGCCGTGGGGCCGGGGCCACACACCGGCCCCGGCCCCACGGTCCTCCCACCCCCAACCCTAGGATCACAGCGTGTTCAAGAATCACCTGAGGGCTGGCCGCCTTGCCGCCACCGCCCTGCTTCCCCTTCTGTTGGTGGCCGCGTGCTCCACCACCGACGACACGGCGAAGGTCTCGGCAGCGCGCATCGTGGGGAACTGGAAGGGACCCGATGGCGAAAGGATCTCCTTTTCTGACGACCGGAAATTCACCGCCACGGGCCTCGATTCCAAGGAGCTCGCCACGGCCGACTGCCC
This sequence comes from Streptomyces sp. NBC_00104, assembly GCF_045160825.1. NCBI lineage: Bacteria > Bacillati > Actinomycetota > Actinomycetes > Kitasatosporales > Streptomycetaceae > Streptomyces > Streptomyces sp. NBC_00104. The sequence goes on from NZ_CP108215.1 coordinate 6,398,869, forward strand.
CAGCGGGAAATCCGGCGGCGGCTGGGGTTTCTTCGTCGACGACGCCAACGGAAGCCACATGTCGAAGACGGCAAAGTCGGGCTCCTGGATCGGTCTCGGGCTGGCCCGCGAGTACTGGGACTGGGACTGCAATCTCCAGCTCGCGGTCGTGGACGACGGCAAGACCCTCTGTGCGTCTAACGATCCCGACGTCCCCTGCGGCCTCGACGTCCGCTTCACCCGGGAGAAGTGACCCAGGGCCGGGCTACGTGTCGTCAGCCCGTCGGTAAGCAGCTCCCCCGCGATCAGTATCCGCTGCACCTTGCTCCGCCCTCGTTGATCTCCAGGATCTTGGATTCGCGCCACATGAACCGCTCTTTCAAACCTGAAGCTGATGAACAAAGCCACGTGGTCGAGTTCGAAGCGGTGGAGGCTGATTAAGGCGCTTTGTGGAGATCAGACAGGCGCCCTCACGTGCCCGTCTAACCTTTTCAAGGGTTACGCTTGCAGGTCTACAGTTGCCTTACGAACCTCCCCTGGCGGCTTCGCCGGTGGACAGTCGGTGGACAGACGCCTTTGGACGGTGCATCACGGGGCAGCACAGTTCAACGTGCCGCATGCCATCTGATCAGGAAAAACGTCACTCGGCGGCATCATGCGGCACCCGGCAACACGAACGCTCATGGTCTCGTAATGCGTAGGTCTCGGGTTCGAATCCCGAAGGCGGCTCCACTTATGACCAGGTCAGATGCCATCTGACCTGGTCTTTTGCGATGAGCTCCTGATGGTTGGTCAGCTTGCGGAGTGGTCGCGGGGTGAGGGGAGCGCAAGGGGGTGCGCATTGGAACTCGGTGATCCAGGCATGTGACCTGGGCTTTTTGCGGTGAGTCATGATTTCGCCACTGAGGTCTTGTGGCATTCGGCGTGTCGGTGGCTGGCGCCCAGATCCTCCACCACGACCACCTTGAGGGGCCCGGATTCGAACGATACGGCGTGGCGGCATCGTCCCGGAGCTCCGCCATGCACTTGCAGGCCCTCGCTTGTAGACCCTCTACAGAGACTCACCCACTCCGGATCTTCACAGATTCAGGGTCCGAGTGCCCACAGCCAGGAAGAGGGCTCTGCACCGGTTGCTGCTCACACCCAGGATCCGGCGCGCGATTCCGGCGGCGCCAGGACGGGCGCCGTGCTGTGGCTGCGCAGGAGGCGGGGCCCGGATGCGGTAGGCCGCAATGACTGTCGGCTCGGACACCGTCGTGGTTTGCCCCGGCAGGCGCTGCGGGGCCGGCCGCCGACGGGATCGGGCGCGGTGCGAGGGTGGCACTGCCAGTGACAGTCTCCGCAGGAGTGCCGTCAAGAGGGATCTGGCTGGGTGGCGGCGGGCGGCAGAGGCTGGGACGCATGACTACCGCTGATACCGCCACGACCTCCGAGGCCGCGCCGCCGACCAGTGTCCGTATGACAGGCCGTCAGGTCGCCGCCCTGGTGGTGCTGCTGGCGTCGCAGTTCATGATGGCCGCCGACTTCTCCGTGCTGAACGTCGCGCTGCCCGAGGTCGGCACGTCCCTGGGGTTCTCGACGGGGAGCCTGCAGTGGATCACCACGACGTTCGCGCTGTGCGCCGCCGGGTGCACCCTGGTCTTCGGACGGGTCGGTGACTACGTGGGGCGTCGGCGGATCTTCACCGCCGGGATGGTCCTTCTGAGCGTCTCCTCGCTCGTCGGCGGCCTCGCCGACTCCCCCACGATGCTGCTGGTCGCCCGTACTCTGCAGGGCCTGGCCACCGCCGCCGTCACGCCCGCCGCGCTCGCCCTGCTGACCACCGCTTTCACCGAACCCGGCCTGCGCACCCGGGCGCTGGGCCTGAACAGCGTGATGATGAGCTCCGGCTTCAGCGTCGGCGCGATCCTCGGCGGTGTCCTCACGGACGTGTTCTCCTGGCGCTGGGCCTTCTTCATCAACATCCCCGTGGCCATCGCCGCGATCGTCGTGGTGCCGATCGTCGTCGACGAGAGCCGGGCGGAGCAGCGCAGCCGCATCGACCTGCCCGGTGCGCTGCTGATCACCCTGGGCCTGTTCGCCGGGATCTACGGTGTCACCCGCGTCGGCGAGGAGGGCCTCGATCTGGTCGCGGGCGCCTCGCTGATCGCAGCCGCCGTTCTGCTCGGCGTCTTCTGGGCCGTGGAGAGCCGTACCGTCGACGCCCTGGTCCCGGTGAAGATCCTCAAGAAGCCCGACATCGCCTTCGGCAACCTGGCAGCACTGTTCATCTTCGGCGGCGAGACCGCGCTGATCTTCTTCACCGGCCTCTACGTCCAGAACGTGCTCGGCCTGTCGTCCATGGTCGCCGGCCTGGTGCTGCTCGGCATCGGTGTGGGCCAGATCGTCGCCGGCACCGTCGGTCCGCGCATCCTCCAGCGGGTCTCGCCGCGCACGATGCTCGGCGTCTCCCTGCTCCTGCAGGGCGCGTTCATGCTGCCGGCGCTGTGGGCCACCTCGGACTCGTACTGGTTGATCCCGCTGATCGCCACCCAGTTCGTGAACGCCTTCTTCTCCATGCTGGCCGCCCTGTGCTTCATGGTCATCGCCACCTCGTCCGTCGACTCCGACGCGCAGGGCATGGCCACCGGCATGGCCACCCAGAGCCAGCAGGTCGGCATCGCGATCGGCATCCCGCTGGTGAGCGCGGTCTTCGCCGCTTTCATCGGACAGGGCACCGTCACCGCCGCCGAGGAGCTCACCGGAATCCACGTGGCGATCGGCGTGGCCGGATTCTCCCAGGTCGCCGTCGGTCTTCTCCTGTGGCTGGTGCTGCGCGGGAGGGCCCGGCAGGCGGCATCCGTCACCGCGTAAATCCCCCGGCGCGGTGGCCCGCACGGCCGGGTGGGCGGAGCAGTGACCGCCCGCCCGGCCGTCGTGGCGTCGGTCACCGCGGGACGGGGCGATATTGCCGATGCGGTACGGCACTTCATAATGAGAAGGGTGGAACAGATCGTGAACACCGACCTCGGCAGCTACCTGCGGCAGATGCGTGAGCGCGTCCGGCCGGAGCAGCGGGGACTGCGCGCCGGCGGCTCCCGGCGGGTTCCCGGACTGCGCCGGGAGGAGGTGGCAGCACTCGCGGGAGTGAGTCAGACCTACTACACCCGGCTCGAGCAGTCGCAGACCGCGCACGCCTCCCCGCAGGTCCTGCTCTCCATCGCCCGCGCTCTGGATCTGAGCCTCGACGAGCAGGACTACTTGCTCAAGATCGGGACTGCGGTGCAGAACCCGCAGCAGCAGGCGCCCCATGACGACCAGTTGAGCCCCAGCACCAAAATGCTGATGGCGTCACTCGGCAACGTGGCCGCGGCCGTGCTGAACTACCGGTGCGACATCCTCGCCTGGAACTCGCTGTACCACCGGCTGTTCGCGCCGCATCTCGATTTCGATGTCACCGAGGACGCCGAACTGCGCCCCAACGTCATCAAGATGAACTTCCTCGACGAGGACGTCCGGACCCTGTACGCGGACTGGGCCACGGAGTCCGAGTCGAACGTGACCTATCTGCGGTTCATTTCCGGAAACCACCGGCACGACCCACGACTGGCCGAGCTCATCGGTGAACTGACCATTCAGAGCGAGGAGTTCGCGGCACTCTGGTGCCGACAGCGGGTGGCCAACTGCATCGAGGGCACCAAGCTCTTCAGCCATCCGGTCGTCGGTGAGCTGGAGTTGATGTACCAGTCCGCCGACCTCCAGGACGGCAACATCCTGAAGTTCTACCATGCGGAACCCGACTCACCGCACGAGGCGGCGCTGCAGCTCCTGACGGTGGATCTGAACTCCGTTCACCGTCGCTGAACACGTGGCAAGGGGAAGGGCTCCCGGTTCTCAAGAAGAACCGGGAGCCCTTCCCCTTGCCATACGCGGGTCACGTCCGGCGGATCGCCGTCACACCCCAGGTGAAACCCGATCCCGCGGTCGCTACGACCACCAGGTCGCCGGAGGCGATCCGGCCCTCCCGCTCCAGCTCCTCCAAGGCGAGGAACGGGTCCGCACCGCCGAGGTGGCCGTCGCGGTCGTACTGGAAGACGCTGCGGGAGGTGTGCACGCCCAGTGCGGCGAGGTACTTGCGGTGGGTGTCCTGGTTGCCGTGCGTGACCAGGAAGTACGACACGTCGGCCACCTTCTGCCCGAGGCCGGCGAGGACCTTGTGGGTCAGGGCCGTGAAGTTGTCGAGGAACGCCTCGCCGAGCCCGTCGAGCTTCTCGCCCCGCTCGACCTTGACCCTGCCTTCCTTGATCTCGCCGTAGTACGAGTCCACCCATTGCGGGTCGGTGTGGTGAGCGGCGCCCAGCACCTCGTACTTGGCGTCGGCCGAGATCAGTACGGCGGCGGCGCCGTCCGCGAAGTTGAACAGCTCGATGTAGCGGGTGCCGTACTCGACGAGCTGGCTGAGCCTGTCCGAGATGATCACCAGCGCGTGCTTGTGGGTGCCCGCCCGCACCTGGTCGTCCGCCAGTTTCACGGCGACCATGCCCGCGTTGCAGAAGTTGGAGACCTCGAAGCAGTGCGCGTCCGCGATCCCCAGCTCCTGGGCGATCTTGGCGGCGGGCGACCAGAAGGGTGTGCCCCATTCGCTGGAGCCCGCGTACAGGACGAGTCCGATCTCCTCGAGCGGTACCGGGTTGCGGGCCAGGAGCCTGGCCGCGGCGTCCCGGCCGAGCCCCCAGGAGGTCTCGCCCTCGGCCAGCACCGAGAACTTCCCGGACGGAAGGATCTGGCCGAGCTTCTCGACGGTGTACCCCGACTCCCGGCTGACGTCGTCGACGCATCGCTTCCCGCTCGGCATCGCCAGGGCGTAGTCGGCTATTCCCATGGTTCCTCCACCTGCCTGTCGGTCAGACGTATTCCACGACGGCGTGCGGCACATAGGGCGCCTCAAGCCGGGCGAGTTCGGTGTCGTCGAGCCTCACGTCGAGGGACGCCACGGCGTCCTCGAGGTGGTGCGGCCGGGTCGCGCCGACGACGGGCGCGGTGACCACCGGCTGACGCAGCAGCCAGGCGAGGGCCACCTGGGCCATGGGGATGCCGCGTTCGGCGGCGATCTCGGCGACCACGCGGGCGACCGCGCGGTCCGCCCGCTCGGTGGGGCCGTAGAAGCGGTCCTGGATCGGGTCGCCCCCGGTGCGGGGCGACTCGGCGTCCCAGTCGCGCGTGAGCCTTCCGCGGGCCAGCGGGCTCCACGGGGTGACGCCGACGCCCTCCGCGAGGCAGTACGGCAGCATCTCGCGCTCTTCCTCGCGATTGACGAGGTTGTAGTGGTTCTGCATGCTCACGAACCGCGTCCAGCCGTGGAGATCGGCGACGTACTGCGCCTTCACGAACTGCCAGGCGTGCATGGAGGAGGCACCGATGTAGCGGACCTTGCCCGCGCGCACCACGTCGTGCAGCGCCTCCATGGTCTCCTCGACCGGGGTCTCGTGGTCCCAGCGGTGGACGATGTAGAGGTCGATGTAGTCGGTGTCCAACCGCCGCAGGCTGGCGTCGAGTTCGCGCATGATCGCCGAGCGGGACAGCCCGCCCGAGAGCGGGTTGTCCTTGAGCTTCTCGTAGACCTTGGTGGCGATGACGACGTCTTCGCGCCGGGTCAGCTTGCGCACCGCGCGGCCCAGGAACTCCTCGCTGGTGCCCAGCGAGTAGATGTTCGCGGTGTCGAAGAAGTTGATGCCCAGTTCGAGCGCCTGGGCGAGGAACGGGAGGCTCTCCTCCTCGGGCAGCGACCAGGGATGGGTGCCGAGTCGGGGCTCGCCGTAACTCATGCATCCCAGCGCCAGTCGCGACACCTTCAGGCCGGACGAGCCCAGCCGGACGTACTGCAACGTTCTTCCTCTCGGATCGGGCGAGCGGCCGGGATCAGTTCCTGACCTCGTCCTGTACCTCGGTGAGCCGGCCCCAGGACGCGATGCCCTCGTCGAGCGGGATGTCCAGGCTGGCCAGGTACATGGCGGTCATGGCGCTGTGCCCCGCGAGATGCGTGATCTCGGCGATCTCGTTCTGCGAGTAGTGCTCGCGCAGCGCGAGGAAGGCCTCCTCGCTCGCCCTGTGGTCGACCATGCAGTCGGTGACGTAGCGGACCAGGGCGGCGCGGGCGGGCGGGAGCTGGTCGTAGAGGCCTTCCTCGATCGCCTTGATCTCGGTGTCCTCCAGACCGGCCTTCTTCGCGAGCGGGTAGTGCAGCAGGCGCTCGAACTCGCTGTCGCGCAGCCTGGCCACACGCAGCACGACCACCTCGCGGTCCAGCAGGCTCAGCAGGCCGACCGTGAAGGTGCCGCCGAGCGCGAGGTGGGCGGCCGCGGAGTTCTTGGTGAGCAGCAGCGCGCGGGTCAGGTTGGACTGGAACTTCTCGTACACCGCGAGCTGGTCGGGCGTCATGTCGGCGACTTCGGTGAGGGTGACGCGGGGGGTGGTGCTCATGACGGGCTCCTTCGGGTTGTGCCGGGAACAAGGCGTCAGGCCGGCTGACCGGCCAGTTGCGGGGCGGTGGTGTGGGGCTGTGCATGCCGGGCGAGTGCCTGGCCGACCACGCGGACGGCGGCGGCGGGAGCGCGGTCGTCCAGCGGGACGAGCACGTCGAGGTGGCCGTCGGGGCGGACCAGCAGGGCGTGTGCCTCGCGCGGAAGCTTGCCCAGCAGCGGGCCGGGCGGGCGACCGCCCAGGTCGGAGACGGTCACCGCGGTCAGCTGCTCGCGCAGTTTGTCGACGAGCCCGGTCCAGCGCTCGTACCGGTACTGGAGGCCGGGCCACAGCAGCACGGTGTAGCGGTCCACGGCGAGGACGGGGGCTGCCGGCGACTCACGCCAGCCGAGGGGCAGGCGTTCCCCCGGCACCAGGGAGCGCCGTTTCGGCCGGGGGCCGTAGTGGGTGTCGAGCTGGGCCAGCTTGGGCGCGAGCACTGTTTCGAGCGTCTGAGTGGTGGTGCCCAGCCGGTAGACGGCATCCCGGGCGAGGGTCTGCCGCCGGGTCGAGTACAGGCCGATCCGGGCCAGGCGGGTGGAGAGTCCGGCGACCGCGTCGACCGCCGGCCTGCGCTCGGTGTCGTAACTGTCCAGCAGGTCCGTGCGGTAGTCGCCACGCACCACACCGGCCAGCTTCCAGCCGAGGTTGACTGCGTCCTGGATGCCGGTGTTCAGCCCCTGCGCGCCCGACGGGCTCATCGCGTGCGCCGAGTCGCCGGCCAGGAAGACCCGGCCGCTGCCGTACGTGCCCGCCGAGCGGACGTGAGCCGTGAAGATGCCGCTGAACTTCATCTCGCCGAGCCTGCGCGCCCCGGGGACGCGCTCGGCGAGCAGCCTCTCGAAGAAGGCGCGGTCCGGCGTGTCGCCCGTGTAGTCGTCGGGCACGCTGGCGCCGACCCGGAAGACTCCGTCGCCGAGCGGCGCCAGCACCATGTTCCCGGTCCGGGTCAGGTAGTACGCCGCTTCGCTGCTGGTGGTCTCGCCCAGGATCTCGGCGTCGGTGATGGCAAGCCGGGTGCGCAGGGTCCGGCCGGCGAACCGGAAGCCGAACGCCTCGCGGACGGCGCTGTTGTAACCGTCGGCCCCGACCACGTAGTCGTATGTACGGGTCCGCGCCCGGCCGTCGGCGAGCTGGAGCCGGCACTGGACCCCGTCCGGGTCCTGGGTGCCGTCTACGAAGGTGGTGTCGTACTCGATGGTGCCGCCGAGCGCGGTGAGGTGCTCCTCGAGGATCGCCTCGGTGCGCCACTGCGGGATGGTGATGGCGAAGGGATAACCGACGCCTTGCAGCCGGTCGAACCGGATCAGGCCGATCAGCTTCTTCTGGGAGTAGTAGTTCATCTGGTCGAAGTAGTGGCCGCTGTCGACCAGTTTCCGTCCCACGCCCACCCGGTCCAGGAGTTCCAGGATGCGGGGCCACAGGATCGTGGCGCGTGAGTGCGGGCTCTGCCTGCGGAGCTTGGAGATGACGTCGGCCCGAACACCGTGCGCCAGCAGTTCGCAGGCGAGGACCATCCCGACGGGACCGGCGCCGACCACGAGGACGCGCGGCTGCCGCATGTCGCTCACCATGGGTCAGGCGGCGAGGGGGCGCAGGCGGTGGACGTAAGGAGGACGCACATAGGCGCCCTCGACCTTCGCGAGGAAGTCCGCGACGTACGGCTCCTTCATGTGCAGGTCGATGGCCGCCTGGTCGGCCCACTCCTCGACCAGCACGATCACGTTCTCGTGCTCCTCGGACCGCCAGGCGTCGAAGCGCAACGCGCCCTCCTCCTGACGGGTCGCGGCGCACAGTTCCACGAAGGCGTCCGCGGTGTCCGCCAGGCGGTCCGGTACGACGTCGAAGAGTACGGTGATCTCGATGCTCATGTACGGGTCACTTCCTTGGAGTTGAGCTCGTCGAAGACGAGGGAGCCGAGGTCGACGAAGGACGGGGGCGGGGTGGGCGCGGGCGCTTCCTCGCACTCGTGCGGGGCCACGTTCCACCGGCGCAGGGCGGCACGCGGACGGCCGGCGGGTGACCACTCGACGTCCACGCAGACGGCGGCACAGGTGCCGACCAGGACCTCGGGCGTTGCGACGGCGCCGGCCAGGGCCCGCGTCAGCAGGTTCAGCACACCGCCGTGGGTGACGGTCAGGACCGCGGGCGCGGGCGGGTTCCGGCCGGTCTTGTCGGCCTCTGCTTCCGCTTCCGCGATGGTGCGCAGGGCGGCGGCCGAGCGGGAGAGCACGGCTCTGCCGGTCTCGCCGCCGGGTGGGGCATAGTCGGGGTCGGTGAGCAGCCGCCGCATGGTGCGCGGGTGCTGCCGGGCGAACTCGGCGCGGTCCTGGCCGTCGAGTGTGCCCAGGTCGCGTTCGCGCAGTCCGTCGAGGCGCCGATGGGGGACGCCGAGCCGACCTGCGGCGTACGCGGCGGTCTGGGCGGCGCGCGCCGAAGGCGAGGAGTAGACCGCCGACCAGCTGTCCGGACTCAACGACCGGGCGATCACCTGCGCCTGCCGTACTCCCGTGTCGTTCAGCGGGATGTCGGCCTGCCCCTGGAATCGGTCGGTGGCGTTGCGGTCGGTCTCTCCGTGGCGGAGCAGGACGATACGCATGGCGGGAGCCGTGCCGGCCGTTCAGGCGGCGGCCGGCCCGGTGGCTGCCGGGGCACCGAGGCCCTCGACGACCTGGGCGGCCTCGTCGATGGTCTGCTGGGAGTTCAGCACGCCCTCCTCGATGGAGACGCCAAGCCGCTTCTCCAGGATCAGCGACACCTCCAGCAGGGCCAGGGAGTCGACCGCGAGGTCATCGAAGACGGTGCCCCGGGACACCTCCTCCGCGGGTATCTCGAACTTGCCGGTGAGTATCTCGATGATCATCGTCGTGACGGAACCGGTCATGGGTCACCTCAACTGGTCTTACGGAAAAGGGGGTTTGTGATTTCGGGTGGGTCTCAGCCGACCGGCAGGTCGGGCCAGGTCAGGGTGGCCGAGCCCCAGGTGGCGCCGCCTCCGAAGGCTGTCAGCAGCACCCGGTCGCCCGCTCTCAGCAGTCCGTCGGCCATGGCGTCGGCGAGGGCGAGAGGGATGGAGGCCGCGGAGGTGTTGCCGACGCGGTCGATGTTCAGCACCGCGCGCTCCGGCGGCAGTCCGAGCTGTTCGGCGACGGCATGCAGGATGCGTGTGTTCGCCTGGTGGCCGACCAGCCGGTCGACGTCGGCGACCTCCCAGCCGGTACGGGTCAGTACCGTGCGCGAGGACTCGGCCATGCGGCGCACCGCGGCGAAGAAGACGGACTTGCCGTCCATGCGGAAGTACCGGTCCTCCTCGCGCGGCACCCCGCCCCGGGACCGCTCCTCGGCACCGCCGCCGCGGACCGTGATCAGGTCGGCCATCGCACCGTCGCTGCCCAGGTGCACCTCCTGTACGGCGCCGGGCTCGTCGTGGTCGCCGGCCCGCAGCAGCACCGCGCCCGCCCCGTCGCCGAAGATGACGGAGGTGGTGCGGTCGGAGGGGTCCAGGACGGTGCTGAAGGACTCGGCGCCGATCACCAGGACCCGCTCGGCGAATCCCGAGGTCACGGCGGCCGTGCCGGCCTGAAGGGCGTACACGAAACCGGAGCACACCGCCGCCACGTCGTACGCCGGTACATCGGTCAGCCCGATGCGGGTGGCGACGGTCGGCGCGGTGGCCGGGCAGGGGCGGTCAGGGGTGGTGGTGGCGACGATCACCAGGTCGGCGCCGTCCGCACCGGCGTTCTTCAGAGCCCGCCGACCGGCCTCGACGGCAAGGTCACTGGTGGTGGTGCCGGGCTCGACGACATGGCGCTGTGCGATGCCGGTCCGGCTGCGGATCCAGGTGTCGGAGGTGTCGAGGCGCTGGGCGAGTTCGTCGTTCGTCACCACGCGCGGGGGCACGAAGCCACCCACCCCGGCGATCACTGCCGTTGTGGTCATGCCGTCGGGTGTCCTTCCGGAAGCTGATGGGCCACCGCGGACCGCACCTGGATGCCGGCGAGTTCGGCCACGACGTCAAGCGTGCGCCAGGTGCCGTCTCTCATCCGCAGCAGACCGGGATCGGCCAGCCGGGTGCGCACCGGCACGCCCTCGGCGGGGCGGTCCGGGCGGGAGGCGGTCAGCGTGGTCTGCCGCATCCACAGGGTGTTGCTGTCCTGGCGGCGCATGTCGTCGAGGTCGTAGAGCATGATCTGGGCGAGCTGCAGGGCCGTCACGAAGGCGTCGATCACCGACACCGACGGCTGGTACGCGCCCTCGATGCCCGCGCCGGGCACCGCCGCCCCGTCCTCGTGGCTGAGGGTGAGCGTGGCGTCGGCGCACAGCTCCCGGTGGTCGACCTCCACATCACGGACGTACTGTCGGCGCGTGGTGAAGCCGACGCCGAAGTAGCGGTCCGCCGCGGGACCGAGGAGCGCGTCCAGTCCGGACGACGTGCGTTCCTCCTCCACGGGCCGGGCGGGGGAGTGTTCCACCTCGCACCGCACCCGCATGGTGCCGACCGCGCAGTCGACGACGGACACCACGCGCGCAGGGTGCCCGGCCACCGGGTCGGTACGGCGCAGCGTCGCCTCGGCCGGCAGACCGGTGAGCTCCTCCTGAGGGCTGGAACCGGCCGTCAGCCGCACCTTGCGCAACCATGCGTCGCGCAGGTCCGCGCCCGGGCCGCTCAGGCACGCCTCGGCCAGCTGGGCGGCGACGACGATCCCGTCGACGGTGCTGAAGTGCGGACGCAGATCCGTGCCGGCCGCCTTCTTCGACCAGTCGGCCGGGTAGCGGACGCCGACCGCGGAGCGTGCGAGGACAGCGCCGTCCTCGCTGCGGGCGAGGTGTACCTCGCCGATGTCGTAGGCGACCCGGCGGAAGCCACGGCCGAAGAAGCGCTGCTCGGCCGGCCCCAGCTGGTCGTCCACGGACGACAGCACAGTCCGTGCTGAAATCGGGGTCATCGGTGCTCCGTTCGTATGGATCGTTCCGTTGCCGTTGCCGTCGTCGGAGCGGGCGACATGCGCGGGCCCGGCCCGCGACGGCCGCCGGCGCGGCGAACGGCGCAGGTGAGCCGTGCGGTGCAGACGCGGTTCCCGGAGCCGTCGGTGACGACGATCTCGTAGGAGGCCATCGCCGTTCGCTCGTCGAGCGGCCTGCAGACTCCGGTGAGAGTCCCGGAGGACACCCAGCGGTGGTGTGTACAGGACAGGTCGACGCCCACCGCGTTCCCGCCGGGGCCCGCGTGGAGGAAAGCGGCGACCGAACCCAGCGTCTCGGCGAACGCGGCGTTCGCGCCGCCGTGCAAAATTCCCATCGGCTGACGATTTCCGGCGACGGGCATCGTGCCCACCACAAGTCCCGGTTCACAGATGGTGATTGCAATTCCCATACGCCGGGTGAGTTGTTCGTTTTCGCAGGCGCCGTCGACGTTCATTGGCCCGAGCATCATGTTCGGCATTTACGGTCTCCGTTTTTTCCGTGGCCCACACCGGCGGGCCAATTCGAGTCAAGCACGGTGCTGCGGCGGTCGACAGGTGCATGGCCGCTTGCTGCCATGGCGAACCCCCAATTCACCCAACCAGCGTTAGTTCTCGTAGAGTTGACGCCGGACCGGATACTTGATGCAGACGTAACAGCAAGGGAGCGGGTCGTAGTGCAGCGTGTTTCGCTCGGCGGGCTCGATGTGTCACGCATCGGCCTGGGCGCCATGACGATGTCCGACTACTACACGGGGGCGGGCAGCGACGAGGAGGAGGCCGTCCGCACCATTCGGCGGGCGCTGGACCTCGGCGTGAATTTCCTCGACACCGCCGAGATCTACGGCCCGTTCGTCAACGAGGAACTCGTCGGCCGTGCCGTTGCCGGGCGCCGCGACGACGTAGTGATCGCCACGAAATTCGGTCTCGTCTCGCACGCCGGCGCGGGGCCCAACGTGCTCGACAGCTCACCGGCCAACGTGCGCACGGCGATCGAGGGTTCGCTCCGGCGGTTGGGCACGGACCACATCGACCTCTGTTACCAGCACCGTGTCGACCCGGACACGCCGATCGAGGACACCGTCGGTGCGCTGGCCGAGCTCGTGCGGGAGGGCAAGATCCGGCACATCGGCCTCTCCGAGGCCGGCATGGACACTGTCCGGCGGGCCCACGCCGTCCATCCCGTGACCGCGGTGCAGACGGAGTACTCGCTGTGGTCGCGGCAGCCCGCAGAGTCGCTCCTGTCGCTCTTCCGTGAACTCGGCATCGGTCTCGTCGCCTACTCGCCGCTCGGCCGGGGATTCCTCACCGGGGCGATCCGTTCTCCGCGGGAACTCGACGCGGACGACTTCCGGCTGACCACACCCCGGTTCGCCGAAGCCAACTTCGAACGGAATCTGAGGATCGTCGACGAGGTGGCGTCCGTCGCGGCCGACGCCGGCGCCACGCCCGCCCAGGTCGCCCTCGCCTGGCTGCTCGCCCAGGGCCACGACGTCGTCCCCATCCCCGGTACCAAGCGTGTGACCCGCGTCGAAGAGAATGCCGCCGCCGACGCGGTCGTCCTCACCGTCGACCAGCTCGCCCGCCTCGACGCGCTCATGCCGCCGAGCGGTGAGCGGTACGCAGAAGGGGACTTGGCCCGGACGGGGCTGTAGGCGGCCGGCTCGCCTGCAACCCCCTCGGAACCCGGTCTCAGATCCACTGCCGCCGAGCCGCTTCCACGCCCGCCTGGAAGCGGCTCTGCGCTCCCATCCTGGTCATCACGCCCGCGATGGTCCGGCGGATCGTGCGGACCGACAGCCCGGTGCGCCGCGAGATGCCTTCGTCGGTCAGTCCTTCGGCGAGGAGCACCAGGGCCTCCCGCTCCCGCTCGTCGAGTCCGTCGCACCCGGGGCCCGCCGCACTGGCCGGCCCGGCGGAACGCGCCCACACCTGGTCGAAGAGCTCCTGGTAGGCGCCCACCAGGGTCCTGCCGCGCACGAGCGTCGCGCGGGCGTCCTCCAGACCTGGGTCCGACGGGACGATGGCGAAGTCCCGGTCGGCGACGGCCATCCACACCGGCAGGTGCGGCACCGCCCGCATCCAGGCCCCCGACGCGGCGATTCGCCGGGTGTCGTCGGCGTAGGCGGGATCACGGCTGACGTCCTCGAGGTGCAGGACGCGCACCTGCGCCCCACGGCGCACCAGTTCCGCGCTCAGTAGCGCCGCCTGCTCGCGCACCCGGCGCTCGTACGGTCTTCTGGGAAGCGCGAGCCGCAACTCCCGCACCGGACGGTGGCGCAGTGTGTCCAGCAGGCCCACGAGGGCTTCGGAGTCGGTCAGCGGTTGCATTGCCGACCGGGCGGTGTCCGGTCCGGGCATCAATCGACTTACCAAGTCAACTCTCCGTGCCGAAAAGAAATGCGGATTTAGCGCGGGCGCCTCTCGCACGTAACACAGGTAAATCTCCCCCGTCTGTCAGGGGTTGCCGATGAAGGCCGCTGCGGCCAACCGCTTGCCCTGACTCGCTGACTGAGATTGCAGGGGGCATTGAAGAGCTGTCAAGCGGTAAAAATTTGCCGGTTCGAAGCAACGTTTTTGTGTGTAGAGTGCAGTCGGGGGTGGCGCCACGCTATACCGGAATCAGCGCAACGAAGCGGGCACCCGGGTAATAAGCGGGGAGGAGGACCTGAGAGGTGACCACCAGCTCGGTCCGTGAAACATGCGGGAGTGACAGGCGGAATTTCCCGCCCTGCCGGAATGCGATGATGCGTGGCCCGGCGTCCCACAATTCCCGGCACGCGGGATCGAGCAGTGCACCGGTCAGTAAACCCTTGAGCGTCGGATCGTCCGGGCGCCGGACGAGAGTGAACCGCAACTGGGCCAGATACAGGGAGGCCTGTTGCCTCCAGTCAATGATCTGTTCGCGTGAGTCCGGGTTTTCCAGCACCCAGCGCATGAGATTGGCCCTCGGCTCGCGGACCCAGGGAAACCACCTGGCCATGAGTGCGTTGTAGGCCAGAATGTTCCACGCGTGGTCGATGAGGTAGACAGGAAAGGCCGTCTGTGCGTCCACGAACTCTTTGAGCCGGGCGATCCTGCCGTCCTCGCCCTTCGGCTGTTCTTCGTCCGACACCTCGGTCAACCGGTACCAGTACAGAGCCGTACGTTCATCCGGCCCGAGGTCCAGGGCGTCGGCAAGACCCGTGAGTGTATCCAGGGTGAGCGGGACCTGGGCCCCGCTCTCCAGCGCGCGGTACCAGCGTTCGCTGACGCCCATTCGATGCGCGACTTCCTTTTGCGGCAACGGCTTTTTGCGTCCGAGTTTGGCGCCCGCCTCGGTGCGCCATGCCCGCAAAAGGGCGGGTAGGTCAGCGAATTCGAGCTGGAAATCTGCAAAATCAACTATGTCCGGTTCATTGGAATCGGCCATGACTGCCCCCGTTCGTGCCATTTACCTCGTAGTTCAAATCTAGTTGGAGGCGTCGTCGGCTCCAAAGGGGTGAGTACGCCTGAAGTTTCACCCGTTGACCTGGCATCCAACCATCCGGAAGGGAAAGCGTTTGCCATGGGGTGTAAAGAAAGTACATACACGGAGATGCCGCAGAGCCGGCGGCGCGGCAGGGCGGCCGTGGGTGGACGAGCTCAACTCCGCTCCTCCGCCCGGCGCGTAGTGGTCACCGGACTCGGCGCGGTAACCCCGCTGGGGCTGGGTGGCGACGCTCTTTGGACGGGTTTACTCGTCGGCCGCAGCGGCATCAGGTCGTTGGACGTCCCGGAGTTCGCCGATCATCCGGTCCGCATCGCGGGGACGGTTCCCATCGATCCCACCGAGGTGCTGCCCAAAACGCAGGCCCGGCGCATGAACCGGGCCGCCCAGTTCGCGGTGCTCGCGGCTCGCGAAGCCTGGCAGGACGCCGGGTTCGCCGCGGGCGGCACCCGGGACAGCTGCCTGGACCCGGAGCGGGTCGGTATCAGTTTGGGCACCATCATCGGCGGTGCCTCCGTCCTCGTCGCCGGCGACCGGCGGCTGCGGGACCGGGGCGTGCGGGGGGTCGCGCCGCTCACCGCCCCCATGACGGTCCCCTCCCAGGCGGCTTCCCAGGTCTCGCTCGACCTGCACGTCACCGGAGAGGCCCGCACCGTCGTCAGCGCCTGCGCGTCCGGCACCGAGGCCATCGGGCAGGCCGTCGACCGCATTCGGTACGGCCATCTCGACATCGTGCTCGCCGGCGGAGCGGAGGCCGCCGTGACTCCGGAGGTCATGGCCGCGTTCAGCGCGATGCGCGCTCTGTCGGCACGCAACGACAACCCGCAGACCGCCTCCCGCCCGTTCGCCAAGGATCGGTCGGGCTTCGTGAACGGTGAGGGCGCGGGCGTCCTGCTGCTGGAGTCGGAAGAGCATGCGCTGGCCCGTGGCGCCCGGATCTACTGCGAGGCCGCGGGGTGGGGGCTGTCGGCCGACGCCCATCACCTGGCCGCCCCGGACCCGACCGGCAACGGTGTCGCGAGCGCCCTGCGGCGTGCCGTCGCCGACGCGGACGCGGACCTCGCCGACGTGGTGCACATCAACGCGCACGCCACCGCGACCGTGGACGGTGACCTGGCGGAGGCGGCCGCGCTGAGCACCGTCTTCGGCGGAACGGACGGCGCCGTCCCCGTTCCGGTCACGGCTCTCAAGGGGAGTCTGGGGCACCTCCAGGGAGCGGCGGGGGGTGTGGAGGCCGTGGCTACGGCCCTCACCCTCCATCACGGTGTCATCCCGCCGACCATCGGCTGCGACGACCTGGACGACGCCGTCCCGCTCGACGTGGTCAGGAACATCGCCCGGCCGCTGCCCGGGCATGGCGACCTCGCTCTGAGTAACTCGTTCGGTTTCGGTGGCCACAACGCGGTCCTGGCGCTGCGCCGGTGCTGACCGTGTCCGCGTCGGCCGCGGCCGTGTTCTCGGCGGTCGACGCGGAACTCCGTAAGCCCCCAGGCCCGGAGGATGCGCCTCACGGGTCTGCCGAATGGGTCTCCCAGGGAGTATGGCGGTCGGAGAGTAGTTGCGGTTCGGTGAAGCCGGACGCACCCGCGGCCTCGACGGACACCCGCTGCACGACATGACAGGCCCCTCGGCCGCAATGGCGAGCCCCGGAAGCAGCAGCAGGTCGTCCGTGTGCCGCGGATACTCGGCGAGACTGACCGGCCCGAGGTCCAGGCGGCCCGCGACCGGCCGGTCGCCGGCCTCTTCCGGGCTGAGCGCCACCGGGTTCAGGCCGGACAGCAGCTCCAAGCGTTCGAGCCCCCAGAGGATCGGCCGGCAGTTGAGGAACGAGATGAGCCCGACGCGTGGCGGCCGGCAGTTGAGAAACGAGATGAGCCCGACGCGTGGCGGCCGCCGGTCGGCGGCGATGTCCGGACGCGCGGTGATGAGCCCGTTGGACGGCATGTGCGCGGCGCTTTCTGCGGTGTCGGTGTGGACGGGTTCGTGCAGAAGGGAGGCGGGGTTACTTGCGGCCCCAGGACTGGACCAGTGCGGGCGCCAGGTCCCGGAAGGTGTCGTCCTGCAACAGGGCGTAGAACTCGTCGAGTTCGTACGGGGTCACGTATCCACCCGCGATCAACTGTCTCCACCTGCTCGGGGTCTCGGCCTTCAGCTGGGGGCGTATTCCGCTGCCGCCTCTGCGACCGTCTCCGCGAACGCGTCCACGTGCAGGCTGACGGCCTGCCGCGCCGATCAAGGCCATGAGCGGCGCTTGCTGGGGCTGTGCTCGCACAGGAAGTCGACGACGGGCGTGAGTTCGGGCTCAGTGGCCTTGCGGGAGACTCCGGGGCGCGTTGGGTGCGCAACCTTGCGGGAGCGCATGCGTGTATTGCCCTGTGGCGTCGCGACGCCCGGCACGCACGCTCGCCGTGCGGCGCGAAGGGACAGGTGGCTCCGCCACATGACCCTCCACGCCGCACGCCGATCGCACGCACCGAACGCCGCTCCTTCCTCCACGGAGATCCATCAGAAGGGCCCTAGTCGCGGGAGAGGGCGTCGGGGGGAGGGGGGCCGGGGGGAGTGGGGGTTTCGCGGCTTACCTCGTGGTGGTGGCCGCCCGGGCCGGGGAGGGGCTTGAGGTCCACCTGGATGCGGTGGGTGGAGTCGTGGCTCACCGTGCCGCCGAGGCGGGCCTCGACGACGCCGAGGCGCAGGCCCGCGCCGCCCTCGCCGGACCGGTGGAACTGGACCGAGAACTCCAGGCTGACCTGCTCCACGCTGAACCGCCAGTCGCTCGCCGCGCCTTCGGCCTGGGCCCGGGCCAGCTCCGCGCGGACCGTGCCGATGGCCTCCGCGAGACCGACCGGTTCGGTATCGCCCATGTCAACACCCCGTCGGATTGCAGTGATTGACCTGTCCAAGTTGGTTCACAAGTCTAGGGACGCACGATGCCCCGCGCGTAGTGTGAGGCAGCATGGGGGAATTGCGTGCGGACTGGAGACTCCGGCTGCGGCGCGACGACGCGCACGGCCCCATCTGCGGTGCCGGTGTGCTCGTCGACCAGTACACGGCGCTGACCTGCGCGCATGTGGTGCGCCGCCCGGACGCCGTGATGTGGCTGGAGTTCGCCGAGAACGGTGACCTCGAACCGGTGTCCGCGCGCGTCCCGCCCGGCGGATGGCTGCCGGCGGGCGAGGGGGGTGGGGGAGGCCGGGGCCCCGGGGGTGCCGGGGGCGGTGAGGATGTCGCCGTACTGCGACTGGACAGTCCGCGGCCGCAGGCGCGGCCCGCCCGGCTGGAGCCCACGCTGTGGGGCGGGATGGAGGTGTCCGCCACCGGGTACGCGGAGGGCTTCGACGACGGCATGAGCCTGTGGGGGCGTATCGGCGGAGTCAGCGGTGAGCGGGTGCAGTTGGACGCCGTCACCAAGGCCGAGGTGGTGCGCAGGGGGTTCAGCGGCGCCGCCGTGTGCACCAGGCCGGAAGAGGGGCGGCCCGCCCGGGTGGTCGGGCTCGTCGTCAGCTGGCGGGGGGACATGGGCGAGTTGCTGCCCGAGAACAACCGGCTCGCCTTCTCGTATCTGATCCCCGTCGAGCGCATCGCCGAACTCTCCCCGCTGGTCAAGGAGTTGAGCAGCCCGTACGCCTGGGATCACGGCTTCGAGGAGCGGTTGACGCGGTGGTTCGAGGACCCCGACGAGGAGCCGGTGAAGATCACCGTGGTGCCGCCGGGCAGTGGCAAGGACCGTTCCCTGCGTCATCTGTTGCACCGGGCTCGTCTCGTCTATCGCGGAGGGGGTACCTCCCGCTCGAACGAAGCCGACAGTGGGGGAGGCTCCAGCAGACCCGACCTCGCCGATCACGCCCTGGGCCACATCGCCTTTCCGCCCGGCCAGTATCTGGCGTACTGGGACTGGCTGCTCGGCACCAAGCCTCGGCCCGCGCGGGCGGCCGCCCTCCCGGCCGGACGTCAGGTCACGGTCGTGGTCGACGGTGTCGACGAGGAGTCCGAGCCGGGGCCGTTGATCGCGCTGCTCGCCCGATTACGGTCGCTCGGCTTCCGGGTGCTGCTCGTCTTCCGGCACGAGGGCGGCACCGGCTGGACCGCCGCCCGCGACGAACTCCTCGGGCCCGCGCTCCTCGCCCACGCGGACGCGCTGCTCGCCCGGCTGGAACGCGCGGAGTTCAGCCGCGCGGTCCGGCACGGCGTCGTCGACAGCGCCTCCCTCGGCTCCCTGACCGAGACGGCCGACCGGCGCCGGGGCGAGCGCCGCCTGATCGACGAGACCACGGACCCGCAGTGGCGGCTCACCCAGGTGCGCGAGCTGATCAGGACCCTGCGCGCCGACCTGCGGCGGGCCGGAGACCGGGCATGAGGCCCGCAGCCCGCCCCGGTCAGGAAACGGACGGGGAGAGCGTGCCGGTCTGCCCGCACCGGCGCTTCACCGGCGCCCCCTGCGGCGGCACGGTGCTGCCCACCGGCTACTGCGCCGTGTGCGGCCGCGCGGAGAACGGCCCCCGGCTGCCCGACCTGCCCGAGGACCCCCGCCGGTTCGGTCCCGCCGAACTGCTCGCGCTGCCCGAACGGGCGCCGCGCCCCGCGCAGGAACGCCTCATCCATCCCGAGGCACCGCTGCGCGTCCGTATGGTCTGCTCGTCCGCCGAGTGCGGCATCACCTTCGCGCCGCCCTACACCGTCGGCCCGGTGCCGGTCGAGGGATACTGTCCGGCCTGCGGCGAGCCCTACTCGTACCGGCCCGAACTCGCCGAGGGCGACCTGCTGCGCGACGACCAGTACCGGATCATGGGGCCCATCGCGCACGGCGGCCAGGGCTGGGTGTATCTCGCCGAGGACACGCATCTCGGTGACGTGGTCGCCGTCAAGGGCATGCTCAACCGCTACGAGCAGGACGGGGCCCGGCTCGCCGACGTCGAACGCCGCAACCTCGTCGCCATCCGTCACCCCCGCATCGTCCAGATCCGCGACTTCGTCGCCCGGCGCGACGACACCGGGAAGGTCACCGGCGGCTACATCGTCATGGACGACGTCGGCGACGGCACCCTCGACAAGGTCGTCAAGGAGACCCGGCGCGGGGAGTGGATCCTCGACATCGAGGACGTCGCCGCGTACGGCTGCCAGATCCTCGAAGCCTTCGTCCATCTGCACGCCGGCGGCGAACGGGTCTTCGTGTACGGGGACATGAAGCCGTCGAACGTGGTGCACCACGGGGACGGCGTCAAGGTCATCGATCTCGGCGGGATGCGCGAACAGGGCCAGAGCCAGCCGCCCGCCCACGTCACCCCCGACTACATGGCGCCCGAGACGGCGTCCTCGCCCGTGCCCACCACCGCCCACGACCTGCACACGGTCGGCGTCACCCTGCGGGAGCTCGCCGGCTGGGCCGTCGACGAGGTGCCCGGCCTCGGCACCGCCTCCTTCTGGGGGGTCGTCGACCGTGCCACGCGCGGCGATCCGGGCCTGCGTTTCGCCGACGCCCGGGAGATGGCGGGCCAACTGCGGGGCGCCCTGCGGGAGATCCGCGCCCTGCGCGGCAAGAACGACCCGCCCGAACCCTCCGACTACTTCTGGCCGTCCCCGCAACTGCTCGGCGCCCGGCTCGGCACGGTGCCCGGCATCGATCACTGGCTGGGCCGCCCCCGCCGCGACCGGTACGACCCGCCCCTCGCCCCCGCCCTCGACCTCGGCGCCCCCACCCCCACCGAGATCGCCCGCCGCCTGCCGGTGCCCAGGCGCTACCCGGGCGACCCGCAGACCACCCGCTTCGAGGTCAGCAGCGGCTACGACCCGGGCCGGCTCCTCGACCAGGAGGACGGCAAACCGCCCTCGGTGGAGATCCGCCTGCACAACGTGCGCGTCCTGCTGGGCCGGGACACACGGGAGGACCTGGAGCGGGCCCAGGAGGAGCTCGACACCGCCGACTCCATTCCCGGGCCGTCCGCCGTGCGCCGGTGGCGGCTGGAGTGGCACCGCGCCCTGGTCGCACTGCGCCGCGCCGACCTCGACGACGATCCGCGGCAGATCGCCCACGCCAAGGGCCACTTCACCAAGGTCCGCCTCGAACTGCCCGGCGAGTACGCGCCCAAACTGGCCCTCGCCTACTGCGGGGAGCGGCTCGGCGACGACACGGCCGGGCCCACCGCCAAGGAGCTGTACGAGGCCGTGTTCGCCCGCAACCCCGCGCACGGCGGCGCCGCCCTCGGCCTCGCCCGGCTCGCGCTCCGCGCGGGCGACCGCCGCGCCGCCCTCGACGTCCTCGGCCGGGTCCGCCCCGGCACCCTGGACCACACCGTCACCCGTATCGCCTCCTTGCGCATCCGCGCGGCCCGGCTGCCCCGGGACGCCGACCCGCTGCCCGCGCCCACCGAGGTCGACGTGGCGCTCGCCGAACTGAGCGACCTCGTACGCCGGGAACCGGGGGCCGGCGGGCCGAGCCTGTCCGAGGACGAGGCGCTGCGCCTGAGCGCCGAGCTGCACGAATGGAAACTCGACGCGCTCCACAGCCGCGGCGACCGGCCCGGCCCCCGGGGCGGCGGACGGCTCGACCCCGGCAGCCTGAGACGCCTGAGCGCCCAGGAGCGGGAGCTGCGCGAACGGATCGAGTCGCACTACCGGCAACTGGCCGCACGGCACGGGGCGTCGGCCGCCGCCCACGAACACCTCGTGGACCTTCTGCAGGCGGTACGGCCGCAGACCGTGATCTGACCGCACGCACGACGCAACACGCAACACGCAACACGCAACACGCACCACCCGGCGGACGGCGTCCACGCGGTCCGTTCGGCACTGCTCGGCGGACGGCGTCCACGCGGTCCGTACGGCAGCGACCTGGTGGACGGCGTCCCCGCCGTCCGCACGGCGACGACGGGGAGGGAACGGTGACGCACGACATGAGCGGTCACCCGAGCCGGGACGCGGGCGGCCACGCGAGTGGGCGTATGAGCGGGCACGCCCGGCCGCCGCGGCCGGACATCCGGCTGCACGTCGACCTCGCCGGCGATCTGCGACCGCACCGCAGCGCGAAGATCGAGGCGCATCTGCGGGTCGACGTGACCGCCGGTGACGCCCCCGCCGAGCTGCCCGCGATCGAACTCGCCGTGATCATCGCGGTCGATGTCGCCGAGCCCCTCCGGGCGGTCGTCCGGCGCGCCCTCTCGGCCGCCCTGCGCGCCCTGCCCGACGGCATCTCCTTCACCGTGCTCGGCGCAGGCCCCGAACCCGTCCGGTTCCATCCGGGCGGTGACGCCGAGTGGGCCGTCGCCGACCAGCACGAGAAGCGCCGGGCCGCCTTCGCCGCGGGCGCGATCCCGCTGCACCGGGACGGTCCGCGCCCCGCCGGGTACGCCGTCTGGGCGGCCAGGTCACGCGCCCTGCTCGCCGCCCGCCCGCTGTCCGTACGCCACCTGCTGCTGATCACCGACGGCAGCAGCGCCCCCGGCGAGACCCGGCTGGAGGAGGAACTCGACTCCTGCGCCGGGCACTTCACCTGCGATGTCCTCGCAGTGGGCGCGGACTGGACCCCCGAACCCCTGCTGACGCTCGCCGAACGGCTGCACGGCACCGCCGAGTTCGTGGACGACGGCCTCGGCGGGGCGATCACCGCGGCCGTCCGGCGGCTGCGCCGGGTGCACACTCCCCAGCTGCCCATCGAGGTGACCGTACGGCCCTCGGTGCGGCAGGTCGCGCTGAACGAGAAGGCGCCCCGGCCGCACCGGCTCGGCGGGCTGCCCCAGCCGGGCCGGCCGAACCGCTGGAGCTTTCCGACCTACCAGTGGGAGCAGGGCGGACGCGACTACCTGCTCACGCTCGTCGCCGACGCCGACAACGACCCGTTGGACACCTACCTGCAGTTCGCCATGGTCTCCATCGGCGACGTCCACGCGTCCGTCACCGCCCGCTGGCACCGCCCCGAGCAGCCGCCGCCCGATGTTCCCGCGGGTGGTGACAGCGTGCGCCTGCAGAGGTCCACCACCGTGATGCGGGACGCCCTGCGCAAGGGGCTCATCGCGCTCCGGGAAGGGCAATGGGACGCCGCCGAGGAGTACTTGAGCCAGGCCGCACGTCTGGCGGCCCGGCTCGGCTCGGAGCTGGTGCTGCGCGAGATCGGCGCGGTCGCCGACATCGAGGACGCGGCCGGGGGACGGGTCCGGCTGCGCCGCCCCGCCGTCGACGCGGGCACGCTCGGCCCGATGATCCTGCGCGCCGGGTCCCGGCCCGTGCCCCTGATCGACGCGGTCGGGCCGCAGCCGGGTCCGCGGTGCGGGGGGTGCGAGCACCCGGCCGGGGGCGAGGCCCGTTACTGCATCGCCTGCGGGAAGAAGCTGCCGTGACGACCGGACGCGCCCCTTCGAGGAGCGGGCACCGCCTCGCCGTCTCGCGGCGCCGCCGCTCATCCGCCGCTTCCCGGCGCGGACACTCCCGTTCCTCCCGCTACTCCCTCGCCGCGTTCTGGCGCGAGCGGCTGAGCGGCCGGCGGACCCGGCGGCTGCTGGAGGCGCATCTGCTGGTCCTGACGGTGTGCGCGCTCGTGGCGGCCGGCGCCGTGTTCGTGTCCTGTCGTCAGATCCAGGGCGGTGCCGAGGCACTCGCCACCAAGGAGGCGCCGGCGGTGCAGGGGCTCGCCGCCACCCGGCTCGCGGTGCTGCGCGCCTACTTCGAGGCCCACGAGCTGAAGAAGATGAAACTCGTCGACGTCGCGGGCTCGGGCGAGGCCTACCGGGCCCAGCTCTCCGCCGCCGACCAGGGGCTGTCCAGGATCGCGGACCGGACGGACCAGGACCTCGGCACCGTCAACGGGCTGCTCGCCACCTACAGCAACTCCATCACCCTCGGTACGGCCACGTACCGGGACCAGCCGCTCATGCGCGACCAGAAGCTCGCCGAGGCGCGCTCGCTGCTCACCCGCCGGGGCGTGGGACTCGTCCCCCGCCTGGACGACATGCAGCAGGTCCAGATGAAGCACGCCGCAGCCACCGCCACCGAGGGGTGGCTGCAGCGGAGCGGCTGGTGGATCGCCGAACTCGCCCTGCTGGCGCTGGCGTCGACCCTGCTTTCCGCGCTGTTCGTGCTGCGCGACCGCTGCGGCCGTGACTGGAACCCGTACCTGCTCGCGGCCTTCGCGCTGACCGCGCTGCTCGCCGTCGTCCCGCTGCTGACGATGGCGTCCGCCCAGGACGACCTCGACAGCGTGGTCGGGGACCTGCGGCAGATCACCAAGGTCTCCCGGCACCCCTGCTGCGAGGAGTCGCCGGCCGGCGCCCAGCAGACCGTCACGGAGAGGTCCGAGAACGTCCGGCGCGTGCTGGCCGACGACGCCTGGACCGACCGGGTCTACCAGGGCACCCTGACCGGCGGCCTGCTGATCGTCGTCCTGCCCGTGGTGGGGCTCGGTCTCCGGCTCGACAGCGACTACTGGAGGCGACGGTGACCCGGCGGTTCAAGATGCTGGTGCTGCTCATGGCGCTGCTGCTGGTCTCCGCCGGCAGCATGGTGGCGGTCTGGTCGCAGCGGGACGACGAGCCGGTGACCATCCTCGGGCCGTGGACCGGCGAACAGGGCAAGCAGTTCGAGAACGTGCTGCGGAGCTTCGGCATCCCCTTCGAGTACCAGGGCACCGCGGCCCAGCGCGAGGTACTGCTGTCCAAGGTGCAATCGGGGGAGCCCCCGGACATCGCGATCATGCCGGGCGTCGGCGAACTCGCCGAGTACGCCGACCAGGAGCGCCTGGAGTCGCTGGACGGCCTCTACGCCGAGGAGGAGTACGGCTCCCCCTGGAAGCCGGTGAGCAAGCCCCCGCACCACGCGTACTGGGTCCCGGTCAAGGCGGACCTGAAGAGCATCGTCTGGTACCGCGAGGGCGACAGGCCCGCCGGACCGTCGGCCCCGCTGTCGAGTTGGTGCATCGGGATGGGGGACGACGGCGCCTCCGGCTGGCCCGGCAGCGACTGGATCGAGGACCTCGTGCTGCAACGGCAGGGCCCGGACACGTACGGGAAGTGGGCGCTGGGCCACAAGGACGTGAAGTGGACCGGCAAGCCGGTGCTCGGCGCCTGGGAGGCGTGGGCCGGTCTGCTCCGCCAGGACAGGGCGGCGGCCAGGCGCGCCCTGCTCACCGATCACCGGGGGGACCCCGCCGGGTACGGGCTGTTGTTCGACGGTTCCGGTGGTTCCGGTGGTTCCGGTGGTTCCGACAGGTGTGCCCTGGAGCACCAGGGCTCCTTCGCCCGTTCCTTCTACCGGGGGAAGCGACAGCAGGCCCGCCTGATGGACTCCGCCTCCCTGTTGCCCGGCGGCGGCTACCCGGTCCGGGCCCACGAGGTGACCGGCGACTTCGCCGCGCTGTTCCGTGACCGTCCGCAGGCCCGTGACCTGATCGAACGGCTGGCCTCCCGGGAGGGCCAGCAGAAGTGGGCCGACGACGCGGACGTCTTCTCGGCGAACCGCCGGGTGCGATCGGAAGGCGGCCCCGTCGAACAGGCGATCGCCCGTCGTCTCACCGGTCCGGGCACCCTCTGCCTCGACGCCTCCGACGTCATGCCACCCGCCGTCCGCGACGCCTTCTACGAGGCCGTCCTCCTGACCATCGCGCGCGCGGCCGCCGGGGAGGACCTCGACCTGCCGGGGCTGCTCAACGACGTGCAGAAGGTGGCGGATGCGCAGGGCGACCGGCCGGCGCCCCTGCGGACGGTGTGCGGTACGTAGTCAGGGGGTGTCGGAGCGGGTGGCGTGGAAGGTGCGGCGGTAGGTGTCCGGGGGGACGCCGAGGGTGCGGTTGAAGTGGCGGCGGAGGGTGGTGGCGGTGCCCATGCCGGTGCCGGCGGCGATCGTGTCGATGCTGTGGGAGGTGGTTTCCAGGAGTTCCTGGGCGCGGCGGATGCGCTGGGTCAGGAGCCACTGGAGGGGGGTGGTGCCGGTGGCCGCGTGGAAGTGGCGGGTCAGGGTGCGGGAGCTCATCCTCGCCCGGCGGGCCAGGTCCTCGACGGTCAGGGGCTGGTCGAGGCGTTCCAGCACCCAGGGGAACAGCTCGGTCAGGGGATGGTCGTTCCGGGTGGGGACCGGGGCGGGGACGAACTGGGCCTGGCCGCCGGAACGGTGTGGGGGCACGACCAGACGGCGGGCCACCGTGTTGGCGGCCGCCGAGCCGTGGTCGAGGCGGACCAGGTGCAGACAGAGGTCCATCGCGGCGGCCTTGCCCGCCGAGGTGAGCACGCTGCCGTTGTCGACGTAGAGGACGTCCGGGTCGACCTCCACCTGCGGGAAGCGGGCCGCCAGCACGTCGGTGTGCGCCCAGTGCGTGGTCGCTCGGCGGCCGTCGAGCAGCCCCGCCTCGGCCAGGACGAACGCGCCGGTGCACAGGGAGGCGATCCGCGCGCCCGCCTCGTGGGCCGCGCGGACCGCGTCGACCAGGTCGGCCGGCGGGGCCTCGTCCACGTCGGCCCAGCCGGGGACGATCACCGTGTCGGCGTGGGGGAGTCGGTCCAGACCGTGGTCCGGCTCCAGGCGGAAGCGGCCGACCCGCACGGCGTTCGGGCCGCAGAGCACGACCTCGTACCAGGGCGCGATCAGGTCAGTCAGGTCGGCGCCGAACACCTCGTAGGCCAGGGCCAGTTCGAAGTGCAGCATGCCGTCGGTGACGGCCAGGGCGATGGTGGTCCGGTTCGCTGACGGCATGTCGGAAACTGTACGGGGCATGTCGTTTCGGACACTCGTGGTGGGGGTCCGCCCTCGGAAGAATGGCCGTGGTGGGGCGGTGGGCGTCCCGAGGAGAGTGGGGGAGAGCTGATGGGTGCGGGGCGTACGGTCGCGGTGTTCGGGGCGTATGGGCACACCGGGCGTTTCGTGGTGGCGGAGTTGCGGGCGCGGGGGTTCGTGCCGCTGCTGGTCGGGCGGGATCCGGAGAAGCTGCGGCGGCTCGCCGCGGACCAGCCGGGGCCGGAGGACCGCGTGCGGGTCGCCTCCATCGACGAAACGGCCTCGCTGGACCGGGCGTTCGCCGGTGCGGATGCCGTGGTCAACTGCGCCGGGCCCTTCGCGGAGACGGCCGGGCCGGTGATCGAGGCGGCGTTGCGCGCCGGGATTCCGTATGTGGACGTGGCGGCCGAGATCGAGGCCAATCTCGATACGTTCGCGGAGTTCGGGGAGAGGGCGCGCGCGGCGGGGGTCGTCGTGGTGCCCGCCATGGCCTTCTTCGGCGGTCTCGGTGATCTGCTGGTCACCGCCGCGCTGGAGGCGGCCGGCTGGGCGACGGCCGACGAGGCGCACGTCGCATACGGGCTGAGCGGGTGGCATCCCACGGCGGGGACGCGTGACGCGGGCGCGGTCTCGCGGCGGCGCAGGGGCGGACGGCGGGTCCGGTACGGCAACGGGCGGCTGGAGTACCGGGACGACGCGGCGCCGGCCACGAAGTGGGACTTTCCCGAGCCGATGGGGACCCGGGCCGTGATCGGGGAGTTCAGCATGGCCGATGTCGTGACCGTGCCCAGCCATCTGTCCATCCCCGAGGTGCACACGTACATGACGGTCGAGGCAGCGCGTGACCTGGCGGCCCCCGACACGCCCGCCCCGGCCGCCGTCGACGAGCACGGGCGGTCCGCACAGACCTTCCTCGTCGACGTCGTCGTCCGTTCCGGGGGTGTGGAACGACGTGCCACGGCGCGCGGGCAGGACATCTACGCCGTCAGCGCGCCCCTCGCGGTGGAGGCGGTGCGGCGGGTGGTCGAGGGGCGGACGAAGGCGGTCGGGGTCGTCTCGGCCGGGGCCGCGTTCGACGCGGCCGACTTCCTTCGCGCGCTGTCCGGGCACGTTTCGGTCGAGCTCGGTCAGTAGGGAGACGGGGACCCTGCCGTGCTGCGGACGGAGTCAGAGGGCCCGGCACACAGGGCGCCGCCGGCTCCGTGGGCCGACCTCAGCCCTTGGCCGTCCCCGCCGTCAGGCCGCCCACGACGAAGCGCTGCAGGGCGGCGAAGACGCAGACCACCGGGACGCTGATGAGGGTCGCGGTGGCCATGAGGGCACCCCAGGCGGTGCCGTGGGTGCCGACGAAGGCGTTGAGGAGGACGGTGACGGGCTGGACGTCGGGTTCGGAGGCGAGGGTGAGGCCGAAGACGAACTCGCCCCAGGCGATGAGGAAGGAGAGGGCGGCGACGGCGATCAGACCCGGCGCCATGATCGGCAGCACCACCCGCAGCAGTACGCCCACCGGGCCGCAGCCGTCGACGAGGGCGGCCTCCTCCAGCTCCCTCGGCACGGCCCGCAGGACGGGCCGCAGCACGATCACCGCGAAGGGCAGCGTGAGCGTGGTGTCGGCGGCGATCAGACCCACGTACGTGTCGTCGAGACCGGCCCGGCGTTCCAGGATGAACAGCGGGGCCGCCAGCACGATGCTGGGCGGCAGTTGGGCGATCAGCAGGGCGAGCACCATGGTGCCGGAGCCGCGCAGGGGGACGCGGGCGAGGGCGTAGGCGAAGGGGACGCCCAGGAGGAGGGTCAGGGCGACCACCCCGCAGGAGATGACGAGGCTGTTGAGCAGGGCGCGCAGGAGGGCGTCGTCGGAGAGGGCGGTCGCATAGTGCTGCGTGGTGGCGGGGGCGGGGAACCAGTCCGGGGTCTCGGCGAGGATGCGGTCCGGCCTGGTGAGGCTGGTGTTGACCATCCAGTACACCGGCAGGAGGAAGACGGCGGTGATCAGCGCGGCGACCACCGTGACCGGCCACGCCCCACGCCTCCCCCTGATCCCTGGGGGTCTCACGCCGTCTCCCCCTCCCCGCGCAGCCGCCGTACGTACACCACGCCCGCCACCAGGGGCACCAGCAGCAGCAACAGCCCCGCCGCCGCGCCCTCGCCGAAGCGGAAGAACTTGAAGAAGACCTCGTAGACGTGGACCGACAGGACGCTGGTGGCGTCGACCGGGCCACCGCCTGTCATCACGAAGACGAGGTCGAAGACCTTGAACGTGTAGACCAGGCCGAGGAGAAGGACGGTCACCGAGACGGGCCGCATCAGCGGGACGGTGATCCAGCGGAACCGCTGCCAGGCGTTCGCGCCGTCCAGGGCGGCGGCCTCGTGGAGTTCCGGGTCGATGGTGTGCAGGCCCACCAGGAGCAGCAGCATGTTGAAGGGCACGCCCACCCAGACGTTGGCGAGGATCACGCCGGCCAGGGCGGTGCCGGGGTCGGTGAGCCAGTCGTGGGCGAGGGTGTCCGGGCCGACCGCGCGGAGCAGCGCGTTGTAGGCGCCGGAGTCCTGGTCGAGCATCCAGCGGAAGAGGGTGCCGCTGACCACCGGGGGCAGCAGCCACGCCACCAGCAGCAGGGAGCGGAGCAGGCCGTTGAAGGGGAACGGCCGGGCGAAGAGCAGCGCCAGGGCGAAGCCGATCGTGAACTGGAACAGCAGCGAGCCCGCCGTGAAGACCAGCGACAGACGTACGGCGTGCCAGAAGTCCGGGTCGTCGACGGCGGTCCGGTAGTTGTCGAGGCCGACGAACGGCGAGGAGCCGCCGAGGAGTTCGGAGAGGCGTACGTCGTGCACGGACGTCCAGACGTTGTAGAGCAGCGGATACGCCAGGACGAGGGCCAGGAAGACCAGACCGGGGAGGGAGAAGAGGTAACCGGCGCGACGGCGGCGGGCGTCGAGGGAGACCGGGGGGCGGGGCCGGGAGCGGTGCCCGGAGCGGGGGCGTCTCATCGCCGCTCCGGGAGGGGTGAGGCGGCCTCGTCCGGCCCTCGCTTCGAGCGGGGGCCCTCGGGACCGGTGGGTTCTTCTCCTCCGGCCTCTCCTCCGGTCTCTCCTCCGGTCTCTGCTCCCGGCCCTCCTCCTGCCCCCTCCTCCCGCCACCCTCCTCCGGTCACCGGTCCTCCAGGGCCTTGTCGATCTTCGTCGCGGTTGTTCTGGCGACGGCCGTGGGGGAGGCCGTGCCGGTGAGTACGGACTGTTCGGCCTCGGCGACGGCCTGGGAGGCGTCGGCGTAGCCGGGACCGTACTGGCGTGGACGGGCGAGGGGCAGCTGGCTGAGGAAGAGCCGCAGGGCCGGGTCGGAGGACCAGGTGCCGGTGTCCGCGAGGTCCTCGCGGGCGGGGAGGTTGCCGAGCGCCACCAGATACGGCACCAGGACCGAGGGCCGCTGGGTGTACTCCAGGACCTGCCAGGCCTTGTCCTGGTGGTCGCTGCTCGCCATCACCACCCAGTTCTCACCGCCCAGACAGGTCGCCGCTTCCTTGTCGCGGGGCAGCGCGACCACGCCGTACTCCAGGTCCGTCTTCTTGATGGTCGGCAGCTGCCACGGGCCGTTGATCTGCAGCGCGGCCCGCCCGTTGACGAACCGGGTGTTGACGTCCTGCTGGGTCCAGCCCACGCACTGCTCGGACAGCGAGCCCTTGGCGACGAGGTCGTCGAGGAAGGCGAGCGCGGTCGCTCCGTACGTCGCGAAGGTGTCCAGGTCGCCGCCGGCCTGCCACAGGAACGGCAGGAACTGGAACACGCCCTCCTCCGTCCTGATCGCGCTCATCGCGAGGCCGAACCGCTCCCCGCTGGTCAGCCGCTGTGCCGTGTCCGCGAGCTGGTCCCAGGTGGTCGGCGGCTCCACACCGGCGGAGTCGAGCATCCGGGTGTTGTAGTAGAGGGCGAGGCAGTTGCTGTTGTTGGGGATGCCGAGGCTCTTGCCGTCGACCTGGCAGCCGTCCCAGGGGCCCTTGTAGTACTGGTCGGCCTGCCCCCACGCCTCGACCCGCTCGGTGAGGTCCGCGAGGAGGCCGCTGCCGGCCAGCGAGTTCATGGAGACGTTGTCGACGATCGCGATGTCCGGGAGGTCGCCGGAGACCGCGCCCAGGGTGATCTGCCGTTCGAGGTCGGCGAAGGGGAAGGTACGGCGTTCGATGCGTACGCCGGGGACCTCGGCCTCGATGTCCTTGATCAGCCGGGTGAAAGCGGGCTGGAAGTTGTCCAGGGTGAAGTAGTCCCACCAGGTGAGGGTGACCGTGCCGCTCTCCTTGTCCGAGCCGCAGGAGGTCAGCGCGGAACCGAGCCCGAGGGCGGCGGCTCCCGCACCGGCGGCACGCAGGAGACCGCGGCGGTCGACGGGGTGGGACATGCGGTGCTCCCTGGGGGTGTCGGGGACGGCGTGGGGTTCGGAGGACGCGGGGTTTGGCAGACGTGCGGCTCGGCAGGCGTGCGGCTCGGAGGGTGCCGGGTTCGGCAGGCGTGCGGCTCGGAGGACGCGGGGCCCAGAGGACGCGGGGCCCAGAGGATGCGGGGCTCGGAGGATGCGGGGCTCGGAGGATGCGGGGTTCGGAGGATGCCGGGTTCGGCAGGCGTGGGGCTCAGAAGTCGGGCCCCCGCGGATCCGGCGGTTCCGCCGGACCAGGTGGACCCGCTGAGCCAGGCGGGTCGGGCGGGCCAGGCGGGTCGGGCGGGTCGGGCGAATCCGGGAACTGGTCGAGATCCGGGAACTGGTCGAGGTCCGGGAACCGGTCGAGGTCCGGGAACTCCCGTTCGGGCTCCGAGCCGGGGACCGGGCGGCACGGGCCGGTACTGGCCCGGAGGGAGATCAGGGGCTTGAGGAGGACGTGCCGGGGTGGTGCGTCCGGCGCGGTGAGACGGCGGACGATCAGGTCGACGGCCACCCGGCTCATCTCCTTCGCGGGGATCTCGGCGGCGCTGAGCTGCGGGTTCACCTGTTCCGCCCAGTGGCCGGCGGCCACGCCGACGACCGAGAAGTCGCGCGGGACGTTGCGGCCGCGCCGCAGGAGACCCCGGTAGAGGCCTTCCAGCGCGGCTTCGTTCATGGTGACGAGGGAGGTGGTCGCCGGGTCGTCCAGCAGGATCCGCTCCAGGACCGCCTCGCCGGCGGTGACCTCGTCGTCGCAGAGGTACGCGTGCGGGGTGAGCACCTGCTCCGCCATGGCCTTGGTGTAGCCCTCCAGACCGAGGTGGGCGAAGCCGTAGCCGCTCTGGAAGAGCTGCTCGGACCTGTTCACGAAGGCGATCCTGCGATGGCCCAGGTCGGCCAGGTGATACACACAGCCCCGGGCCAGACCCGCGAAGTCCAGGTCGACCCAGCTCGTCTCCTCCGCCCGGCTGTTGCGGCCGATCGTCACGAACGGGAACCCGGTCCTCGCCAGGTGCTCCACCCGGTCGTCCTCCAGTTTGATCTCCATCACGATCACCCCGTCGACCCGGCCCCTGTCCACCATCCGCCGGAACGAGCTGTCGCTCGCGCGGTCGGCGGGCGACAGCAACACGTCGTAGTCGTGCGCCGTCGCCGCCTCCGCCACCCCGCCGATGAACGCCAGCTGCATGCCGGTGTAGTCACGGTTCCGTCCGGCGGGGGGATAGACGAGGCCGAGGGCGCGGCCGGAGGGCTCGGGGGCAGGGGTGGGCGCAGGGGAGGCGGAGGCGGCGGCGGAGGTGAGGTGGCCGGTCATCGTCAGGCGGTCGGGAGGGGCTGTTCGGCCCAGATGGTCTTGCCGGTGGAGGTCTGGCGCGTGCCCCAGCCCTGGGTGAGCTGGGCGACCATGTGCAGGCCCCGGCCGCCCTCGTCGTAGGCGCGGGCACGGCGCAGGTGGGGCGCGGTGCTGCTCGCGTCGGAGACCTCGCAGATGAGGGTGCGGTCGCGGATGAGGCGGAGGCCGATGGGGACGGCGCCGTAGCGGATGGCGTTGGTGACCAGTTCGCTCACCACCAGTTCCGTGACGAACGCCGCCTCCTGCAGGCCCCACACGGCCAGTTGGCGGGACGCCTGCGCCCGGGCGTCCGCGACGATCGCCGGGTCGGACGGCACGGCCCACGCGGCGACCTGGTCCGTGTGCAGCGCGCGCGTGCGGGCGAGGAGCAGCGCGACATCGTCGGCGCGGGTCTCGGCCAGCAGCGCCTCGAGCACGGTGTCGCAGGCGGCCTCCAGGGAGGGGACGGGGAAGGACAGGGCCTCGCAGAGACGGTCCTGGCCCAGCCCGATGTCGTGGTCGCGGGCCTCGACCAGCCCGTCGGTGTAGAACGCGAGGAGGCTGCCCTCGGGCAGTTCCACCTCGGTCGACTCGAACGGCAGACCGCCGACCCCCAGCAACGGGCCCGGCGAGAGCTTCACCACCTCGACCGTGCCGTCGGGGTACAGCACCGCCGGCGGTGGATGGCCCGCGCTGGCGAGGGTGCAGATCCGCGAGACCGGGTCGTAGACGGCGTACAGACAGGTCGCGCCGATCTCGGCGGCGGACGGCATCTCCAGGTCCTCGGGGATGCTCTCGTCGTCATAGGTGAGGTGGGTGACCAGGTCGTCGAGGTGGGTGAGGAGTTCGTCCGGCGGGAGGTCGACGTCCGCGAGCGTACGGACCGCCGTGCGCAGCCGGCCCATGGTCGCGGAGGCGTGCAGGCCGTGCCCGACGACGTCGCCGACGACCAGGGCGACCCGGGTGCCGGAGAGCGGCACCACGTCGAACCAGTCGCCGCCGACCCCCGCCCCCGAACCGGCCGGCAGATAGCGGTACGCCACCTCGACCGCCGCCTGCCTGGGCAGGTCGCGGGGGAGCAGGCTGCGCTGGAGGGTGAGCGCGTTGGTGCGTTCACGGGTGTACCGGCGGGCGTTGTCCACGCCCACGGCCGCCCGGCCCGCGAGTTCCTCGGCGAGCACCAGGTCGTCCTTCTCGAACGGCCTCGAATCGTCCCGTCGGGCGAAGAACGCCACCCCGAGCGTGATCCCCCGGGCCCGCAGCGGCGTGGCCATGACCGAGTGGAACCCGAACCGCCGGACGCGGTCCCTGCGCACCCCGTCCTTGTCGACCCACCGCAGATACTCGGGGTCGTCGACCCCGCTGATCAGCGGCTTCCCGCTGATGAGCGCTCGGGCGGGCGGGGAGAACGGGGGATAGGCGTCGAGCTCACCGAGCGGTACGGCGGCCTCCGGTACGCCCTCGTACGTGGACTGGTGCGCCGCCCGGCGCAGCGCGACGGCCGTGTCGAGCGGCCCCGGGGCCGGTTCCTGGCCGCGCAGCACGGAGTCGAGCAGGTCGACGCTGACGAAGTCGGCGAGCCGGGGGACCGCCAGGTCGGCCAGCTCCTGGGCCGTGCGGGTCACGTCCAGGGTGCTCCCGATCCGAGTGCCGGCCTCGTTCAGCAGCGCCAGCCGCTGCCGGGCCCAGTGCTCCTCACTGCTGTCGAAGGTCGCGGTGCCCACGGCGCACACCTCGCCCGTGGCGGGGTCCCTGACCGGCCACATCTCGGTGATCCAGGCCTGCTGACGCGAGGAGAACGGGCCGGGTGCGGTGCGCTCGTAACGCCTGGGCCGCCCCTCGTCCGCCACCTGCCGGACCAGCCGCAGGAACCCGTCCTCGGCCGCCTCGGCCGGGGATTCTCCGGACCTCGCGGTGTCCAGCCGCCACCCTGCCGCCCCGCGGGTGAACGTCGACATGCCGAGTGGGGACTGCGTGTGCGACCACTCGACCATCCGTCGGTCATCGGGCATCCGTCGGTTGTCGGTCGTCCTCCGGTCGTCGGCCGTCCGTAGGCCGCGCCCCGGCTCGGACGACCCGGCGGGCGCGGCCGGGGCCGCGAGGGCGGTGGAAGCGCTGGGAGCGGAAGCGCTGGGGCCGGAAGCGCTGGGGGCGGTGGCCGTGACGACGAAGGCCCGTGCCTCCCCGTCGGCGCCCAGCGAGGGTGAGCAGTGCAGGGTCAGCCGGACCAGATGACCGTCCCGGTGGCGGAGCGACGCCGTACCGCTGCCGCCTCGCCCCATGGCGACACCCGGCCCGTCGAACGCGTCGACCAGCTCGGCCGCGGCCCGCCCCACCACCTCCGCGGCGCGGTGGCCCAGCAGCCGTCGAGCCCCCTCGCTCCAGCCCGTGACGAGACCCTGGGGGCTGACGGTGGCCGTGGCGGTTTCGGCCGCGTCCGCGGAGTGACCGGACGCGTGACCGGAAACCGGCCTGGCTGTATCCATTCCCGCTCACTCCGCGCCGGACGTGTCACTCATAGACCTCAGCCTGCGCGCTGCGCCGAAAACGGACAAGTCGGACCTGCCTCAGGAGTAATCGGACCTGTCTCCGGAGTGATGGAGCTGCCTCGGGAGTAATCGGGGCTGCCTCGGGAGCAAGCGGAGGCGCGGACCGGATGGTGTGCGCCGTTTGGGGGCTGTTCGTCGGGGGATCCCCCACCGCGCACTCGTGATCTGGACCTGGCGAAGACTGCACCCTGCACCCTGCACCCTGCACGGCTCGCGTCTCATCTCGGGCGTCCGGTGATCTGTGTGGTGAGCGTGGGCTATCCGTACACCCGGTCATGACAGCAACCTTGATCGGTTACACGAGGTGCAGCCTCGACAAGCAGGACCTCACTGCCCAGAGCGAGATCCTGCTCGGTCTCGGTGTGGCCGAGGATCGCATCCACCTCGACCATGAACTCACCGGCACCAACCGCGACCGGCCCGGCCTCGATCAGGCCCTGGCGGCGGTCCGGGCCGGCGACACCCTCGTCGTACCGAAGCTCGACCGGCTCGCCCGCTCGGTGCCTGACGCCCGTGGCATCGGCGACTCCCTCACCGTCCGCAACGTGAATCTCTCCCTCGGCGGCACGACGAGCAGCATGTCACCGGCGAGCGCGCCATCGTTGACCTCGCCGAACTGTTCTCCGTCTCTCGCGCGACGGTGTACCGGGTCCTGGAGCGCGCGGGAAGTCAGGAGCCCTCACGACCCGGCCGCAGTGTGCAGCTATTTGACCGATCGTTCTAGATACGCCTAGGGTCCTCGACGTGGCCAGGACCAAGGAATTCGATCCGGACGCCGCGCTGCAGTCGGCTCTTGAGCTGTTCTGGCGGCGCGGCTACGAAGCGACGTCGATGACGGACCTCGTCGAGCACCTCGGCATCGGCCGCGCCAGCATGTACGCGACCTTCGGTAGCAAGCACGAGCTGTATCTGAAGGCCATGGACCGGTACGCCGAGACGCGCGACCCGGCCCTCCTCGCCGAGTTGTCCCAGCCGGGCCCCGCACTGCCTGCGGTGCGGGCGGTGGTGCGCCGCTTCGCCGCAGAGGCCGCCTCCCCGGAAGGCCGGCTGAACGGCTGCTTCGTCACCAATACCGCGGCCGAGCTTGCCCCGCACGACCCTGAGGCGGCCCGCCGGGTCGAGATCAGCTGGGAGCGCGTCGAGACCCCGCTGTACTCCGCGCTCGTACGGGCCCAGGCTCAGGGCGAGCTGCCCGAGGGCCGCGATCCGCGCGCACTGGCCCGCATGCTGCTCGTCCTGCTGCAGGGCCTGCGGATTGTCGGCAAGGCGTCGAACGATTCCGCCCGGGTGCGGGACGCGGCTGAACAGGCCCTGGCCCTGCTGGACTGACTCACACTCACCGGAACAACCGGGCTCCCTTCCGCATGCCCAAATAATGAACCGATCGGTCAAATATCAGGAGGAAGGCATGACCGCCACAGGCGCTGCCCGCGTTGCCGCTATGCAGCAGCGATGCGCCTTCGTCCTCCTCGGTAGCGTCCAGACCACGCTGATCTTCACGCTCGCCGCGCTCGCCATACCGCTGCCCCTCATCGGGCGCGAATTCGACCTGCGGCGCGCCGACTTGATCCTGCTCAGCGCTGCCTACGGACTGACCTTCGCCGGACTGCTGCTCTTTGGCGGACGCCTCGCGGACCGCTGCGGCGGGCGGCGCGCCCTCACCGCAGGCCTGGTCCTCTTCGCCGCCGCCTCGGCCGCCGCCCCGCTCGCCCCCGGCATCGGGGCACTGCTCGCAGCGCGCTTCGCGCAGGGCGCGGGGGCGGCTCTGATCGCGCCCGCCGCCATGGCCGTGCTGCGCGCCGCCTTCCCCTCCCCCACCGCCTACGGCAGGGCGATGGCCACCTGGGGCGGGCTCTCGGTACTCGGCGCGACCGCAGGCAATCTGCTCTCGGGCGTCATCTCAGCGCTGCTGTCCTGGCGTTGGACCTTCGCCGTACCACTCGTGGTGGCCCTCGCAGCCCTCGCCCTCACGCCCCGGCTGCTGCCGAACACCACGCCGAGCCGGGGCAGGACCCTCGACCTGCCGGGTGCTCTGCTCGCCACCGCCGGGATCACCCTCGCCAGTTACGGGCTCGTCGTCACCGATACCCACCCCTGGTCGTCGGTCGGCGTCTTCGTGCCGCTGCTCTGCGGGGCCGCGCTGCTGGCCGCGTTCTGGTACGCCGAGCGCCGCGCCCGCGACCCGCTGCTGCCGCCCCGCTTCCTGCTCGACCGGCGGCGGGTCCTCGCTCTCGCGGCCATCGCACTGAGCGCTTGCGGAACCGCGATGGCCTTCGTGGTTCTCTCGCTCCACCTCCAGCAGGCGCGCGACTGGTCACAGCTGCAGACCTCGGCGGCGTTCGTACCGTTCGCTGTTGCGCTGATCGCCTCGGGCCGCGCGGCAGGACCGCTCATCGGCCGGTACGGGGCCCGAACCGTCACAGCCGCCGGGCTCGGCACCGGCGCGGCCGGGCTCGCCCTCCTCGCGCTCACCGGGATCGACGCACACATCTCCTACAGGTATGGACTGCTGCCGGGCCTCGTGCTGCTGCCGGCCGGCACGGCGGCCTCCTTCGCGGGAGCCGCCGTGCTCGCCATCGAAGGCGTGCCGCAGCAGCAGACCGGGCTCGCGGGCGGCGTGCTGAACACCGCGATGGAATTCGGCCCGACCGTCCTGTTCGCGATCCTGCTCACGCTCGGCAGCGATGCCTCGTCCCTGGCCGCAACAGGGGCCGCTCTCGCCGCCGTCGCCCTCCTGAATCACCGCACCAAGTAATCCATCACTCAAGGGAGCCGCCGAAATGAACCGCTTCACCGGCAAGACCGTCCTCGTCACCGGCGCAGGCTCCGGCCTCGGCCGCGCAATCGCGCTCGCGTTCGCAGCCGAGGGCGCATCCGTGGTCGCCGCCGGGCGCACCGCGGCCACACTGAACGAGACTGTCGGCCTCATCGAGGCCGAAGGCGGCACGGCCGCCGCCGTCACCGCCGATGTCACCGACTCCGGCCAGCTCCAGAACCTGGTACGCGAGAGCGTTACCCGCTTCGGTGGACTGGACATCGCGGTCAACAACGCCGGGATACTCCGCGGCACCGTGGCCGTCGGAGAGGTGAGCGAGGAGGACTGGGACGCGGTGCTGCGGACCAATGTCACCGGCGTCTGGCTGGCCATGAAGCACGAGATCGCCCACATGAAGGACAACGGTGGCGGCGCCATCGTCAATATCTCCTCCAACCTGGGCGCACACCTGCGGATCCCTCACGTTGCCGCGTACATCACCTCCAAGGCAGCGGTCTCTGCGCTGACCCGTGCCGCCGCTCTCGACCACATCCACCAGGGCATCCGCATCAACGCGGTCAGCCCCGGCGCCTCCGCCGCTCCCATGTCGCTGCGGCCAGGCGAGACCGAGGCCGACCGTGCCGAGCGAGTGAAGACAGAAAACCCGCTCGGCCGGGTCGCGGAGGCAGAAGAAGTGGCAGCCGCGGTGCTCTACCTCGCCTCGCCCGCGGCCGGCGCGGTGGTCGGCGCCGACCTGGTCATCGACAGTGGATCCTCGGCCTGACGGTTCGTAGGCTTCGGCGACACCCTTCCCCAGCACGGAACTTCGCCACGACGGGCTGGAACGCGAGCCACATCCCGCCCAGAGCGGCCGCACTGCCGTGCCGCCGGCGCCAACAGCGGCATCGACTCTGCGGAGCACGGAACTGGCCCGTCGTGGCCCTCGGATGGTCCTCGCCTGCCGCAGCGAGGCCCGTGGCAAGGCGGCCGAGGCACGATTGAAGGGTGGAATCCCGGTCTCCAAGGCACACTTCGTGCGTCTCGACCTCACAGCACGGACCTGACCTCAATACCGGACTTCGCGGCCTTGACGCTGCCGGACACTCGCCGACCGTCACCGTCCATGACCGACGCGGGGTCTCTCGTGCCGCGGTCGGCTCGGTTCCTCCGCGTCGAGTCGACGTCCAGGTGCGGGTCGAACGCTGGCGGTGCGGTGTTCGCCGCGGTCGACCCGACGCATTCGGCTCGCTGGTGGGCCGGGCACTGCGCCCAGACCGCAGCCCGTGCGGCTGAGCCCAGGACGACGCAGAGGACCCCGGCGATCAAGCTGCCGTGGGCCCTCTGTTGTCCAACCTTCGATCCGCAGGCTACTGGCGGGTTACTTGTCGGTTGGTCCGCCGCTCGTCAACGGCACCCCCTTCCGCCCGCATCCCGCTCCATCGGCACGTTCAATCGGCAGGGGCGGCACGGGCGTTGACCCGTCCCAGGAGCACCAGCAGAATGAGCCCGCACGCGCTTGAGAGCGCTCTCAGAACTCGACTCCGGGCATGCCCTCAGGCCCGCACTTCCAAGGGAGACCCATGACCGGCAGCATCGGCAGTCCCGGCAGTCCCGGCAGCCCCGGTAGTCCTGGCAGTCCCGGTATGACCGGCGGCCCCCGCAGACAGGGTGCCCCGGCGTTCGGCCGCCGGGCGCTCCTCGGCGCCGGTCTCGGGACGGCGGCGGCGCTCACCGTCGTCGGCTCGGGTCCGGCCCACGCGGCGCCCCGGGCGGCCGAGGCCTCGGCCCGGCGGCGCGGGCACGCCTTCCTCGCCGCCGCCATGGACGCCTACCCCGACCACGGCGACCTCCGGCTGACCCAGAGCTACACCGACCAGGCGGGCCTGTTCAGCACGGCGTTCACCTACGACAACGCCCTCGCGATCCTCGCCCACCTCGCCGTGCGCACGGAGGACGGACGGGCCAGGGCGGTGGCGCTCGGGGACGCGCTGATCCACGCCCAGGAGCACGACCCGGCGTACGACGACGGCCGGCTGCGCCAGGCGTACAACGTCGGGCCGTACGTCTACTACGACGGCGTACCGCAGCCGGACGGGTTCGTCCGGGCGGACGGGACGGCCAACGTCGGCACGCAGTTCGGCTTCACGGGGACGGCCGTCGGGGACATGGCCTGGGCGGGGATCGCGCTGAGCGCGCTGGCCCGGCGGACCGGGGCGCGGCGCTTCCTCGCCGCGGCGGTGCGGATCGGGCAGTGGATCGAGCGGACCGGCCGTACGGACGAGCCCCTCGGCGGCTACAAGTTCGGTGTGAACGGGGCGAACGAGAAGCTGCCGTTCACCTCGACCGAACACAACACCGACCTGGTCTGCCTGTTCGGACGGCTCGCCCGGCTCACCGGCGACCGGGTGTGGTGGGAGCGCCGCGCGCGGGCCGAGGCCTTCGTGAAGCGGATGTGGGAGCCGTCGGAGGGCTCGTCGGGCGGCGGCTTCTTCTACACCGGCACCAACGACGGGGTGACCGTCAACAAGTCGCCGATCCCCGAGGACACCCAGACCTGGACCCACCTCGCCCTCGACGCGAACCGCTACTCGGACCGCTACTCCCGCTCCCTGGACTGGGCGGCCGCGGAACTCGCCGTCCTCGACCACGCCGAGCGGCGCAACAGCACGGTCCCCGCAGGACAGTCGTACGAGGGCGTCACCTTCAGCTCCGCCAGTCTCCTCGCGAACGAGGACGCGCCCATCGCCGAGTTCCAGCCCAAGCCGAACCGCAACGGCGTCTGGTTCGAGGGCACCGCCCACCTCGCGCTCGCCCTGCGCGACCGGGGCGCGCGCGGCGACGAGTCCCGCGCCCGGCGCCTCCTCGCCTCCCTCGAACGCGCCCAGGACCACCTCGGCACCGCCCAGACCGTCGGCGGCCGGCCCCTCCCCGCCCGCTCCGGCATCGTCTCGGCCAGCAGCCCCCTCGACACGGGCTTCGGCTTCGGCTACTACCCCTACCGGCACACGGGCGCCACGGCCTGGTACCTGATGGCGGCGGTCCGCGCGAACCCACTGCGGGCCTGATACCTGCGTCCGCACCGGGACCTGGAGCGCTGACCAGTGCTCCAGGCACGGGAGTTGACACGTCCCGTCACCGTGGGAGAGGGCGTGTGACGCCGGCGGTCAGCCCTCTCCGCGCCTCGCCGTGCGCTCCCGGTGTCCCGCCCGGTCGGGCCGTCCCGCGTACGACGGCGGCTGCGGCACCACGCCGAACCACAGCTCGGGCGCCCACCGGCGCAGGGCCTGCTCGTAGGGCCTGTGGGCGTGGGGGAGGCGGATGCGGTAGCGCAGGCGGGGCAGTCCGGGCCGGAGCGGTTCCGTGTCACGGACGAACTGCC
This sequence comes from Streptomyces sp. NBC_00104, assembly GCF_045160825.1. Classification (NCBI taxonomy): domain Bacteria; kingdom Bacillati; phylum Actinomycetota; class Actinomycetes; order Kitasatosporales; family Streptomycetaceae; genus Streptomyces; species Streptomyces sp. NBC_00104. Next base: position 6,439,891 of record NZ_CP108215.1, read on the forward strand.
ACAGCAGCGGGTCGTCGCGGTCGATCTCGTCCCGGGGGCACAGTTCGACGGTGGAGATCTGGTGCGTCCAGTAGACACCCACTCCGGCGAGCGAGTCCCAGCGGATCAGCGCGATCTCCTTGCCCCGGATCCACCAGAATCCCGTCGCGTCGAAGGCTGCCACCCATCGGCGGGTCCGCCAGGCGGAGACGACCGGAACGGCGAACAGCAGCGCCATCAGGAGGAACAACACGGGGCCCCAGAAGGCGAACAGGCCGTCGCTGTCGCGGCCGTACACCGCCTCGACCACGCCGAGCCCACCCGAGACGAGCGTCACCGGCACGAACAACAGGCTCCAGAGAAACCGCCGCCGACCGTACCGCACGACCGTCGCGTCGACAGCCGGCTCTGCCCCAGAGATCATGGGGCGGGACCCTAGCCGAGGAACAACACCCCCACCAGAGCCGCGACTGCCCCGGTCCGCTCGCACCTGTCCACCGGAGTCGTCCTCGGCCTCCCGTCACCTCAGCCGGGCGACGCGGTGCCGCCGTCGAGGAAGTCGTCACCTCAGTCCGGCGTGGTCCAGCCGTCGGCGAAGTCGCAGAGGCGGGTCATGCCCGTGAGCTCCCGGTCGGAGGCGTACGCGGGGCGGTCCGACTCGTGGACGACGGTGTCCACCCAGCGTTGGTAGGGGCCGCCGGGCGCGGCGAAGGGCGCCGCGTGGGTCGTGCCCAGACGACTGTCGACGTACAGGAGGGCCCCCATGGCCACGGGCTGGTCGTAGCGGAGGTCGGTGCGGGGCAGATAACGGTTCAGGTAGGCGGCGAGGATCTCCGCGTCCTCGTCGGTGCCGAAACGGGCCAGGGCGAAGCAGTAGCCCAGGCCCGCGTACACCGTCTCGCTGGCCAGCAGCAGTTCACCGAGGCGGGGGCGGTAGGAGGTCCGCCGGGATATGCCGATCAGCCACGCGGCGGTGAGACGGGGCCGCCAGCCCTCGAAGAGCAGGGCGTCCAGGTCGGCGTCCGGGATGGACGCGGCGTCGGCGAGCAGAGGGTGCAGGAACCGCCTCCGGGTGGCCCCCTCGAACCGCAGGAACCGGCCGCTCAGCAGTTCCCCGTAACGGCCGATGCTCCGCCGGTCGGCGCGCGGCTGGACGTACCGCTTGACAGCGTTCCACCGGACCGCCTCCTCCGGCGTCATGACCGGCACGCGCCACACCCGCGACCCGCGCAGCTCTCTCCGCCATCTCCGCTCCACCATGCCGGAAGCGTAGATCCAGGCAGCCGGCTCCGGAGAAGGCCGTGAACGCGGTGAGGGCCGTGCGGACCGTCGCAGGGCGGAAACGGTCGCGCAGAGCGGAAACGGCCGAGAATGACCGGCGTCGGCGGGGGCCTGATCCGTAATCAAGTGCGCGGGGGACAAATGGAGTCGGTGGAGTGGCGCGGGCCGCGCGGCGGGACGGCGAAGGGCCTGAACAGCGAAGTCGAGGAGTCGATGCGAAGTCTCCGGCGTGAACGACTAGCATCCCGGCCGTAAACAGTCGGTGGAGGACGGGAACCGGGTCGACGGTCGTCGGCCGCGCCGGTCGTCGTCGGCGGTCCGTGGACGGAATGGGGTTGGTGTCGTGGTGGAGGCCGGGCCTCGGGTCGCTGTCGCCGTGGTGACGATGGGCAATCGGCCCGCGGAGGTGGACGCGTTGCTCGCCTCCGTGGCCAAGCAGGACGTCGCGCCCGAGCGGATCGTCGTCGTCGGGAACGGGTGCCCCCTCCCCGAGTTCGCCGAACGGCTCCAACTGCCCGGCGAGGTCACCCTCATCGAGGTGGACGAGAACCTCGGCTGCCCCGGCGGCCGGAACGTCGCCCTGGAGCGGCTGCGGGCCTTCGGTGACGTCGACGTCGTCGTCGAACTGGACGACGACGGGCTGCTCGTCGACGCCGATGTGCTGCGCCGCGTACGGGACTTGTACGCCGCCGACCCGCGCCTCGGCATCGTCGGGTTCCGGATCGCCGACGAGCACGGCGAGACCCAGCGGCGGCACGTACCGAGGGTCGGCGCGAAGGACCCGATGCGCGGCGGTCCGGTCACCGGGTTCCTCGGCGGCGGGCACGCCCTCTCCATGACCATGCTCGGTGAGACGGGCGACTGGGCCGCCGAGTTCTTCTTCGCGCACGAGGAGACCGACCTGGCCTGGCGGGCGCTCGACGCCGGCTGGACCGTGCTGTACGCCCCCGAACTGCTGCTCCAGCACCCGAAGACCTCACCCGCGCGGCACGCCATCTACTACCGCGTCAACGCCCGCAACCGCGTCTGGCTCGCCCGCCGCCGCCTCCCGCTCCCGCTCATCCCCGTGCACCTGGGGGTCTGGGTCCTCATCACCCTGCTGCGCACGCGCTCGGCGGGCGGCCTGAAGGCGTGGTTCGGCGGCTTCGTGGAGGGTTGGCGCGAGTCGGGCGGCGAGCGCCGGCCCATGAGCTGGCGGACCGTCTGGCGCCTGACGCGGCTCGGCCGTCCGCCGATTCTGTAGGGCGGAACCGCCCGTCGATCCCGTGGCGCACAGCCGCCCGTCGATCCCGTAGGGCCGCCCCACGCCACATCCCGCACACACGAGTGCCCCGGTCGTTCACCCCCGCCGACCGGGGCACAGCGCTTTGTGCGGTTCCCGGATCCGGCGACGGCGGCGGCACTCCCCCGAGCTACGCGTCTCACGCGTGCGCCGTCGTCGCCGGATCCGATGAAGTGATCACATCAGGTCCCGCCAACGGATCGCTAACATGAGCCCAACGGTTCCACGAGGAGCCGTACGGGAGGCGGCGGCAGGTCGCCGTGGGGTGGGCCCGGAACGACGGTGCGGAAAGGCAGCGGACGGGTTCTATGCGGGACGGGCTGCGGTTCGGACTGCTCGGTCCGCCGGTTCTGTACGGGGCCGGGGGCGCGGATGACACCGAAGTCGCCGGGGACGCCGCGGGTTCCGGTGGCGGCCGTGCGGCCGGTGGCTCCGGTGGCGGCGTACGGTCCGTCGGCAGCGGCAAGATGCGAGCCCTGTTCGTCGCACTGCTGCTCGAACCTGGGCGGGTCGTCTCCGTCGACACCCTGAAGGACGTGCTGTGGGACGCGGCGCCACCGCCCTCCGCGCAGGCCTCCCTGCAGAACCATGTGACCCGGCTGCGCAGGTTGTTGGACGACCCCGAGCGGTTGCGCGCGATCCCGCCCGGTTATCTGCTGCGGGTGGACGAGGGCGAGTTGGACGTCCGCGTCTTCGAGAGCCACGCCCGTGCCGCCCGCACCGCCCACGCCGAGCGCGACTGGGCCCGGACCGTACGCGAGTCCACCGCCGCGCTCGCCCTCTGGCGGGGGAAACCGCTCGGCGGTCTGCCGGTCGAGGAGTTCCGCGCCCAGGCCTTCGTCCAACGCCTGGAGGAGGCACGGCTGTTGCTCCTGGAGCGACGGTACGACGCCGAACTCCACCTCGCGGCCGACAGGGCGGGACCCGGCGGGGCGGGACCCGGCAGGGCGGAGGCGGAACCCGCCGGGGCGCACGCGCTCGGCGCGCTCGCCCCCGAACTCGCCGCCCTCGTGGCCGAGCACCCCCTGCGCGAGGCCTTCCACCGGCTCCTCATGCTCGTCCTGCACCGCACGGGCCGCCAGGCCGAGGCCCTCGCCGTGCACCGCGACCTCCGAGCCCGCCTCCTCGACGAACTCGGCGTGGAGCCGGGCCACGCCGTACGTGACGCCCACGTGGAGATCCTGCGCGAACAGCCCGCCGAGCCCCGCCCGACCCCACCCGACCCCCCTGCCGAGGAACCCCCGCCCCGCCCGGCCCAACTCCCGCCACCCCCGGCCTATTTCACAGGCAGGACAGAGGTACTGGCGGAGCTGCGCCAGGAGTTGGCCGGGGGCGCATGTGACGAGACCTGCGCCCCCACCCCGCCAGGGGCGCGGGGAACTGCGCGACCAGCCACAACGAGCCCGCATCCGCCGACGCGCAGTCTCCCCCGAGCCCAGAGGCGCCCCGCTTCGCCGACGGCAGTCATCAGCGGCATGGCCGGCGTGGGCAAGAGCGCCCTCGCCCTCCACCTCGCCCACGAACTCTCCGAACACTTCCCCGACGGCCAGCTGTACATCAACCTCCACGGCGCCACCCCGGGCATGACCCCCCTCACCCCGGCCCAGGCCCTCGCCGCCCTGCTCCGAGACCTCGGCACCGCCCCCCGCCGCATCCCCGAACACCCGGACGCGGCGGCCGCGTTACTCCGCTCGACCCTCGCCCCCACCCGGACCCTGATGGTCCTGGACGACGCCGCGAACGCCGCCCAGGTGCGCCCCCTGCTCCCGGCGGGCCCCGGCTGCGCGGTCATCGTGACGAGCCGTTCGCCGCTCACCGCGCTGGACGGCGCCCACCGCTTCCCGCTCGCCCCGCTGTCGGACGACGAGAGCGCGGCCCTGCTGCGGGCCGCCTCGGGCCGCGCGGCGGGTCTGGACGCCGCGCACCCCCTCGTCGAACTCACCGGCCGCCTCCCGCTCGCCCTCCGCGTCGTCGCGGCCCGCCTCGCGGCCCGGCGCGCTCTCACCCCGGACGCGCTGGCAGGCCAACTGGCCGCCACGGAAGGGCGGTTGCAGCACCTCGAATATGACGACCTGAGCGTCCGCCGCTCCCTCGCCGTCGCCCACGAGGCCCTGCACGCCTCCGACCGCGAGGCCGACCGCGACGCCGCCCACGCCCTCCGCCGCATCGGCGCCCTCGACCTGCCCGCCTACGGCGCACCCCTCCTCGCCCGCCTCACCGGCACCGACGAGTCCCGCGCCGAGGCCGCCCTCGACCGCCTCGTCGACGTGGCCCTCCTGGAGGAGACGACGTATGGCCGGTACGTCCCCCACGACCTCGTACGTCACTTCGCCCGTGAACTCGCCGACTCGGCCACCGCCACCGAGACCGCCGCGGCCGTGGAGCAGGCCCTGCGCTGGTACACCGGTCGCGCCCGGCAGAGCCTGCTGGTGATGCTGCCACCGGGGTACGAGCGCGACGAACGCCTCCGCACGAGGCCGGAGACGTCCGAGCCGGCGGGCGCGGCCCCGGCTGCGGAATCCCCCGAGGAACGCCCGCCCACGGAACCGCCCTTCACCTCCGCCGAGGAGGCCTTCGCCTGGGGCGACCGCGAACTCCCCACCATCGTCGCCCTGGTGGAACGCTGCGCCCGCGACCACGGCGACGGCCGCACCGCAGGCACGGCCGGGACGGGCGCGGCGGCACTCGTCCCCACCCTGGTCCGCCACCTCTTCCCCTATCTGCACCGGGGCGGCCGGCTCGCCGAGCTGGACGTGCTCGGACGGCACGCGCTGAACGTGGCGCGGTCCCTCGGCGAAGACGAGGCGGAGGCGTTCGCCCTCACCGACCGCGCGGGGCTGCACTTCATGTCCGGCCGGGCCTCGGAGGCGCTCGCCCTCAACGACGAGGGCCTGAAGCTGTGGCGCCGCCTCGGAGTGGTGTCGTGCGTACGGCGCTGCCTGAACAACCGGGGGCTCGTACTGGAGAGCCTCGGCCGGTACGAGGAGAGCGAGGAGACGCTCCGGCAGAGCCTGGAGCTCTCCCGGCAACTCGGTGACCCCTACGGCGAGGCGGTGACCTTCAGTCACCTCGGCAACCTGTACAAGCACACCGACGCGCGCGCCGCCATCGCCCACCACGAACGGAGCCTGGCGCTGGGCGAGATCGCTGACAGTCTCGTCGTACGGCACACCGCGCACTGCAACATCGGCTACGCCCACCTCCGCCTCGGCGAACCGGCCGCCGCCGTACGCAACTTCGAGCAGAGCCTGCGCATCCTCGGCGACGACGAGGACTGGCAGGGCGAGTCCAAGTCCCGGCTCGGCCTGGTACGGGCCCTGCGCGAACTCGGCCACCCGGACCGCGCGGCCCAGGAGTGCGCCGTCCTCCTCGACCTCGCCGAGCGCCGCGCCGACCAGTACGCCGTGGGCCTGGCCCGGCACCAGCGGGGGCTGCTGCTGCGGGCCGGGGGCCGTATGGAGGAGGCGTACCGCGAATGGGAGCGCGCACAGTCGATCCTGGAGGGCACGGACTCGACGGTGGCGGTGGAGCTGAGAGAACTGCTGAAGGACCGCGCTGTATAAGGGGCGCGGGGAGTGGTTGACCAGCCCGGGCGCGGCGGATCACCAGGGCACGGTCCTGCCCGGAGCGCGGCATGGTGATCGCACCGCATCCGGCAGGACCGTGCCTGACTGTGCACGGGTCGGCTTATTTACCGACTACGCCATGTGGTTCTGTTCTCTACCACTCGACTGTGGCGGTTCGCGTACTGCCGTTCTTCGCATCCGCCGGAAGGATGTAGCCACGGCCGGTCCACCTGTCCGTGTCGGGGTCCCAGCGGGTGGGGAAGGTGCTGATCTTCACGTTCTGGCCGGTCTTCCACCACCAACTGACGGTGTGGCAGCCGCCGTTCGCCTTGATGGTGTCACCCTCGTAGTAGCTCGTCCATGCGTTGTCCTGGTTCAGCCCCTCGATCTGGTACACGCGGTCCCGGTCCGTCGCGTTGCAGACCTTGACCTTGACCGACGGGTACGTCGCGGCCTGGGCCGTTCCGGACAGGGCCAGGCCGGTGATGCTGACAGTGGTAAGAGCGACTGCCGAAATCGTGCGCAATATCTTCGCCATTTGATTACACGCCTCTCTCCTGGATATATCCAGGATCGTTTTCTGTGGGGGTGGCGGCGTTATGTGGGCCAGATAAACAGGGGTAGGTGCTGCTGAATGGCCCACTCATGGGCTCCCTCGGTGTTATCGAGGAAGTGAGGAAAACAATTGCGCATTGATACTTGAAGTGTCAAATGATCACTTGGCCTTCGCTGACGAGCCGTCATGTACCCTTCAGGGCCTGGACTTTCGTCGTTCTCGCGGTCGGTCCGGCGCAGCCGGTCGGGTCCTGTCGGCCATGATGGTGACTCGCACTGGACCAGCAGGTTCACGCGAAGGCACGGCTCCCGGTGGTCATGGAGTATCGAGTTCGCCGATCACCACAAACGTACGAGCGCGGGGAACGGCGCGACCGGTTCCCTGCAACCCGCGCCCATGAGCCGGTACCGCTGTTCCTCGGTCGATCGTGCTCACTTCGCCTCCGCATAACACTCCACCACCGCCGTGGTGAACGGAAACCGCACCGGCGTCTCCCCGAACGTCAGCCGTCCCGACAGTAGCGACGCCTCCCGGATCGCCGCCACGACCGCCTCCGCCTCCTGAGCCGGGCAGTGCACGATCACCTCGTCGTGCTGGAAGAAGACCAGCTCCGCGGCCATGCCGTCGAGGGCGCGGCGGAGGGCGGCGAGGAGGAGCAGGGTCCAGTCGGCGGCGCTGCCCTGGACGACGAAATTGCGGGCGAAGCGGCCTCGGGCGCGGGAGTTGGTGGAGGCGTACCCCGGCACCCACTCACTCCCCTGTCCCTGTCCCTGTCCCTGTTCCGAGGGTCCGAGGTCGCTGTCGGCCTGGGGGAGGCCCGCCTCCTCGCCCGCCGCATCCGAAGCCCCGGCCGCCGGTGGACACGTACGCCCGAGCCAGGTCCGTACGAGCCGGCCCTCCTCGCCCGCGCGGGCCGCGTCGTCGACGTACCGCACGGCGCGGGGGAACCGTCGGCGCAGCGCGGCGAGGTTCTTGAGGCCGTCCCCGGAGGTCTGCCCGTACACGGCACCCAACACGGCGAGCTTGGCCTGCGCCCGGTCCCCGGAGAAGGCGCGGTCGGAGACGGCCTGGTAGAGGTCGGTCGCGCGGCCCGCGACCTCCATGAGCCCGGGATCGCGGGAGATGGCGGCCAGCACTCTCGGCTCCATCTGGTCGGCGTCGGCGACGACGAGCCGCCAGCCGGGGTCGGCGACGCAGGCGCGGCGGATCACCTTGGGGATCTGGAGCGCGCCCCCGCCGTTGGTGACCCACCGCCCGGTGACGGTGCCGTGCGCGAGGAACTCGGGCCGGAACCGCCCGTCCCGCACCCAGTCCTGCAGCCAGGACCAGCCGTGGGCGACCCAGATCCGGTACAGCCGCTTGTATGCGAGGAGGGGTTTCACGGCAGGGTGATCAAGGGTCTCGATCTCCCAGCGGCGGGTGGAGCCGATCCGGATCCCGGCCTGCCCGAAGGCCTTGACGACATCGGCGGGCAGATCGGGCCGCACCCGCCGCCCGAAGGCGTTCGACACCTCCTCGGCGAGCTCCGCGAGGCGACGTGGTTCGCCCCCGCCCGGGTACCGCTCGCCGAGCATCTCGTGCAGCACCTCCCGGTGCACATCGGCCCGCCACGGCAACCCCGCCCTGTTCATCTCGGCGGCGACGAGCATCCCGGCCGACTCGGCGGCGGTCAGCAGCCGCATCCGGTCCGGGTGGGCGGTGGCGTCGTGCCGTCGCTGCTGGTCCGCGTACACCTCGACGAGGTCGGTGAGGGGGACGTGGACGGGGCGGGGTTCGAAGAGGGAGGGCTGGGCACCGGGGTCGGCGGAGCGGAGGGGCGGATCCGGCGGGACGGGTGCGTTGCGCAGACGGGCGAGAGCGGCGGCGGCGGACCGGGGTTCCCCGAGACGCCCCTCGTGCCCCAGGAGCAGGCTCTCGGCGTCCTCGATGTCGTAGCACCGCTCCACGCGGATGCCCTCGGCGAGCAGACGGGGGTAGATCTCGGTGGTGGCCCGCCACACCCACCGACCGACGTCCGGCTGCCGCCGTCGCACAGCCTCCGCCGGATCCGCCTCCCAGGTCACCGGCCCCGCGAGCACGCCGTCGGCCCCGAGGGGGGCGACCTCCACGCCACCGTCCTCGGTCGTCGCGAGCGCCCACCGGTCGGTCATGGGTGCGAGTGTGGCAGGGGGGTCTGACAATGACCGGGAGCGGCGGGCGGGCCCGGCGGTGGGCCGGCCGTCGTGGACGAGCGAGCACCCCGACAGCACGGGCACACACGTCTGTCGGGGGTGCTGCTGGGCCCCGGACGGGGACCGGCTACGCCCGGCCCACGATGTGGGCGTTGCCGCGCGAGGTCTGAACAGGCTGGCGGCACTCCGGCGCGGCCGGGGGCGCCGGGTGCCCGTCGAGGGCGCGGCACAGGGCAGCGTGCAGATGCTCGGCGTCGACCAGGGACAGCATCAGCTCCACCTCCGTCGCATCGCATCCATTCCGCTCCTGGCCGCCCGGGCATCGACGAACGGCGGTTGACTTACTGGGGCTGACAGAGGCGGACGGCTCCCAGAATCACCTGCCCTGTGCATCATGGCGACCGATTCTTCTGCGACGCGTAGCGACCGGAGCTGCCTTCAAACGGTTTGAACCGACCGGACCCGGAGTTCGGTATTTCAGTGCAAGGGCCGCACCGCCGCAGGAACATGAGTAGTCGTCAACTGCGGCTAGAAGTCAGCGGATTGCGTCGGTCGGCGGCGTGTAGTGTCCCGTTGCGTGCTGGCTGAACGACGACACCAACTCATTTTGCGGGCCCTCCGTTCTGGCGGCACCGCCTCCGTGGCCGACCTCGCCGAGCAGCTTGATGCCAGCGGAGCGACAATCCGCCGTGACCTCCTCAAGCTGGAGGCGGACGGACTGCTCACTCGTGTCCATGGTGGAGCGGTCATCGACGAGGAGCGAGCTCCCTTCAACGAGGCCGCCGAGATGCTGGTGGCGGAGAAGGACGCCATTGCCGCCCGAGCGGCCGCAATGATCGAGGACGGTCAGTCGATCATTCTCGACAGCGGCACAACGGTTCACCGGCTGGCACTGCAACTGCACGGTCGCCGACTTACCGTGATCACCAACAACCTCGCCGTGTATGACGAACTCATCGATGACGAGAACATCGACCTGATGCTGCTCGGGGGCATGGTCATCCGTGAGTCACGCATGCTGGACGGTTTCATGACGGAGGACAACCTCCGCCAAGTTCACGTCGACTGGCTGTTCATGGGCGCTTGTGGCCTCCGCCCCGGGGGCCAGATCATGGACACCACAGTGGCCGAGGTGCCAGCCCGACGCGCCATGATTGCCGCCGGCGACAGGGTGGTGCTCCTGGCCGACAAGAGCAAGTTCCCCGGAACCGGCATGGTGAAGATCTGCGGACCCGAGGACCTGGATGCGCTCATCACCAACGCATCTGAAGACGATGCGACCTGTATGGCCCTGCGTGAGGCCGGTGTGAGGGTGATCCTGACAGGTGAGACCACAGGCAGCGACTAACAAATCGACTTGTGCTGCCGGCAGACGATGAGGCAGCGGGCGAGCTCAAGGAACGTTTTGTGTATTTGGGCTCGCCGTTCCCATCGGATCCGCAGGCGCCCGGAAGCCGCCCCGCCATGCGAAACTCCGCTCTACGCCCCCTGCCAGCACGAGTCCTTCAGCCTCGACTCACACCATAGGCTTGACCAGGCAATTCAGAATGAAACGATCTCAGTAGGTGCCAAGGCGAGATTCCGCACAGCACCTTGCTGACAAGGGCTCAGTGACCCCGTCCCTCTTCCAGCGCCCGCAGCGCATCCGCCACGTCCGCCTCCGTGGCCTCCTTGGTCACGCCAAGGCCGCTCAGCACGCCCTCCCCGTTCTCGAACTCCAGCAGGGCGAGCAGGATGTGTTCCGTGCCGATGTAGTTGTGGCCGAGGCGGAGGGCCTCGCGGAAGGTGAGTTCGAGGACCTTCTTGGCTTCGGAGCCGTAGGGGATGAGCTCGGGCACCTCGGCGGAGGCCGGCGGCAGGACGGCTGTGGCGGCTTCCCGTACGGCCTCGGGGGAGACGCCCTGCGCGACGATCGCCTTGGCCCCGAGCCCCTCCGGTTCGGCGAGCAGGCCGAGGACGAGGTGGGCGGGCAGCCCCTCGACGGCGCCGGCGGCCTTGCCCTCGTTGTGCGCGGCCGTGACCACGTTCCGGGCGCGCGGGGTGAAGCGGCTGAACCCCTGGCTGGGGTCGAGATCGCCCTCGCCCTTCGGCACGAACCGCTTCTGCGCCGCCTGCCGCGTCACCCCCATGCTCTTGCCGATCTCCGTCCAGGACGCGCCCGAACGCCGGGCCTGGTCCACGAAGTGGCCGATCAGGTGGTCGGCCACTTCGCCGAGGTGGTCCGCGGCGATCACCGCGTCCTGGAGCTGGTCGAGCGGTTCCGGGTGGACCTTCTTGATGGCGTCGATGAGTTCGTCGAGACGGATGGACGCGGTGATGCGCGGGTTCGTCGTCATGTGTCAACCGTAGGTTGACGGTGGAGGGGTGTCAACCTGAAGTTGACACTTGGCGGGCGTCCGGCTCCGCCCTCACTTCGGCGAGGTCGCCAGCCGCACCGCCAGCCCCGCGAACACCGTCCCGGTGAAGATGTTCAGCCCCCGTGCCACCCGGCGACTGCGGCGCAGCACCCGCGTGAGGCGACCGGCGACGAGCCCGACCGAGCCGTCCCACAGGAAGCCCATCACCACGATGGTGCAGCCGAGCAGCAGGAGTTGGCCGGGTACGTGGCCGAGGGAGGGGTCCACGAACTGCGGCAGGAACGCCACGTTGAAGAGGATCACCTTGGGGTTGAGGAGATTGGTGACGGCGCCCTGCCAGAAGGCCCGCCGCAGCCCGGCGCCCGCACGGCCGTCCGCCGCCGTTCCGGAGCCGGCGCCGCCGTCGTCCCCCGGCACCGACCGGTCCCGGAACGCCTTCACCGCGAGGTACAGCAGATACGCGGCCCCCAGCCACCGCAGCACGTAGTAGAGCACCGGCAGCGCCTCGAACAGCACCGAGAGCCCCAGCGCCGCCGCCACGGTGTGCACCAGCATCGCGCTCGCCACGCCCGCCGCCGCCATCACCCCGACCGCCGGCCCGCCCCGCCCCCCGACAGCCACGATGAACATCATGTCGGGCCCCGGCGTCACACAGAGCGCGAACGCCGCCACCAGAAACGCCACGTAAAGAGATCCGTCAACCATGAGGCCATGCTTGACAGTTCGGGCAGGGGAGGGCGACCCCGTTCCACCCACTGGGACATGGCACGCAGGCTGAACAACGGGGCCCCGCAAGGGGCGCGGGTGTTGCCCGGCGTTGAAGATGCCGACGAAGGCGACGTTCACGATGCCCATGGACTCTGACGGCGACGCCCCACCGTTGGGTGTTCAGGTGGGGCCGTCGTCGGCAAGGTGTCGTTTTCATCGGCGAAATGCCGGTGGTTCACCATCTGTATTCGGTACTCAAGATCAGGCCGTCATCCGCCGGATGTCGTCGGTGATGCTCTCCAACGGCGCCGTGTTGCGGATGGAGGCGAGCCAGTCCCACAGCTCCAGAGCGTGGTAGAGGCGGTAGAGGCCGACCCGCTCGCTCCAGTCGGCGGGCAGCGTGCCGTAGCCGTCGCAGAGCGCTTCGCGCTTGTCCTGGTCGTCGTGGACGGAGTAGTAGTCGGTCTTGGCCACGTCCATCAGCGGGTCCGCGGCGATCGCGTTCTCCACGTCGATGAAGCCGCTGACCTGCCATCCGCCGCCTTCCTCGGCGACCAGGACGTTGCCCTCGTGGAAGTCGTTGTGGCACAACACGGCATGTCGGCACGCGCCGAGCAGGTCGGCCTGCCGAGCGACCTTCGCTTCGATGGCCGTCGCGAGTGCTGCATCGCCCCCGTGATCGGCGTACTCCCTGAGCTTCTTGTGGAACTGCCTTGTCATATAGGCGGTGTTCGTCGGCTCGGGATCCAAAACCCGCGTGGTGAGGTATCCGTAGGCGCCCTGCGGGATCTGGTGGACCGCAGCCATGCAGCCCCCGATCTGGCGGTAGATCTCCCGCAGCGATGCCCTGTCGAGGGCGTGGCTGACGGCGGACAACGGCTGGCCCCTGAGCATCGTCATCACCGTGTAGCAGCGCCCGAGCGCGTTGTCGGCGTCCCCATGGTGCAACACGGCCGGCACCGGCCCGACACCGTGCTGCTGAAGCAGCTGGTAGACGTAGATCTCCTTCTCCTGTTTCCAGCGCCATTGATCGTCATAGATCTTGATTACGACCGGCTCGGCCGCCCCGACGAACCGGATCTCGAAGATCGTGCTCAGCTCCCCACCAGTACGCAGAACGACCTCCCCGACGGGCGCAGTGGGAAGGACGGGATGCAGGAGTTCCTCGGCCATCGCCGGCGGCAGCGCTGTTGTAGCGGACATGCTGAAACCGTAGACGCCAGAGCGACAGGATCAGACGAAGGCCGCCCCTACGTCCGGCGAACGCGCAGGTGAGCGACCTAGTTCGAGAATCATTTCGACCTCAGACCATAAAAACCAAGGTGAGGTGCACGAGTGGGAGTTCGGCGGGCGGCGGTGACGGCGGGACCGACACCGAGAAGGACGGCTGAGGCCAGGCGCCCCGCGTCAGTATTCGGCGGCGGTGATGTCACCGACGGGGATGCAACTGACATCCGAGATTCCCCGCTCGCACAGTGTGGCGCCCTCCAGGTTCGCCTTCTCCGACACGATCTGCCAGGCCCAGTGGTAGTACACGGTGTTCGGCTGGAGGGTGCCGAACACCGAGTCGATACCCTTCGCTCCCTCGCCGCCGTAAAGCATCTGGTCCTCGGTCATGTACGGCGTTGCGCCGTCGAGTACGCCCCCGATGTGCGAATCAAGCTCGTCCTTGAGGCTCGGATAGTCGATCGCCAGCGCCGCGTAGGGCGCGTGAATGCTGCGGTTGCGGGGCTCGGCCTCCACGCGCAGGAGCAGGGTGAGCGCCATCGTGCCGGCCGGCGGAGGAGTGCCTGGGACGTTCACCGCGGTCTCGGCTTTGAGGATCTGGACGGTGTACGTGTACTTGCCGTCCACGTGCAGCACGGGCTCGCGCGCCGAAGGCATCTTCTTCGGTTCGGGTTGGGCGGTCGCGTTCTTGCCCGGCGAGGGGGTCCCTGACGCTGCCGGCGACTCGTCTCCTCCGGCTTCGGCCGTGTCCGCCGTGTCGCCGTTGCCGCACGCCGACAGTGCGGTCATGACGACGACAGCGGCACACGCCCACCGCCTGGGCGCGCGGATCCGTCGGCCATCCCTCATTGAGCTACTCCCCCGGTTACCACACATGAGAAAATCCAGTAACTAGGCGATCACCTTAGGGGATGGCCATGACAACGCGGGCGTCCGGGCCTCAGCCCTTGCGGCCGGTCGCGGCGACGGTGATGCCCAGGCCGATCATGGTGAGGCTGCCGACGCCGCCGACCGGGGGAGAGCCGCCGGGGTGAGCGGGCGAACCAGTCCCGGGCGGTGGCCCCATCAGCCAGGCGTGGGCGGCCGCGATGGAGTTCTTCGAATGGGTGAACCGGGCGCCGCTCGGGAAAGCGGGGGAGACCAGAGGCGACGCGGGCCGGAGTCAGCTCGGGTCTCGGGCTCGGGACCTTGATCGCAGCCGGCAGCATCCAGGACAACTATGGCGGCGCCATCTTCGCCGTCGTGACCTGTGCGGTCGTCTCGCTTGTCCTGCACGTCAGGTCCAGCCGTACCCAGGGGCGTTGAGCGCGGTACTCGATACTCCAGAACCCCACCGCTCGTAGCTGACGAGACGCGGCGGGCGGGACGGGATCGGGTCCGGTGTCGACCAGCAGCATCGTGAAGTACACGCGAACGTGCTCAGCCTGCTGCTCGAACCGCCGCAGCCAGCCCCGCACCGTCTCCACCGGCCGTCCCAACACCGCGGCGATCGTCCTCGCACCTGCACCAGACGCCTTCGCCACCCGAACCCGCACTCGCCCCCCCGACACGCACACCCACCCCGGTTGACGCCCCTCACCTCACCGCCGCCCCACCGCCCCGGCGACCGCGACCACGGCCACGACCCCGCACACCCCCACGCACGCCCCGGCCACCTCCCACGGCACAGCCACCCCCACCGGCGCCGACACCATCCCCAACGCACCCACGACCCCCGCCAGGTTCACCGCGGTGACCGCCACTCCCAGCACCACTCCCACCAGGACCGCGACCAGCGCCTCACCCACCACGACCACCCGCACCTGCCCGCGAGTGGCCCCGGCCAGCCGTAGCGACCGCAGCTCCGCACCCCGCGCCGACGTGGCCATCAACAGCGTCCCGGCCAGCGCGATCCCCGCGTACACGAGGGCGATGCCCAGCACCACGAGGAACCCCAGCCGGGTGTGCGCCCTGGTGCCGGGCCGGTTCGCCGCGAGCCACTCCTCGGCCGACCGCACCGTCCCGCCGGCCCCCGCCGCCGCCCCCTCCAGCGCCGCCGCGACCCCCGCCCGGTCCGCCCCGCTCCCCACCCGCACCTCGACCCGGTCCACCACCGCCCCGCCGGCGTTCGCGGCCGTCACATACGCCCCGTTGTCCCCGGTGCCCCGCGCGAGCACCGCCACGATCCGCAGCCGTACCGGACGCCCGTCCCCGAGCCACACGCGCACGCTCTGCCCGACCTCATGCCGTTCCCACTCCTCGTTCACGACGATCGACCGGTCGTCGAGCTCCCGCACGTCACCGGCGACCACCGGCAGCCGCGCCACCGACGCGAAGGCCGCCACATCCGCCACGGCCCGCGCGTCCGACCGCACGAGCGCGCTCCCCTCCTCCACCACATACACGGCGGTCGAAGCCGACCCGGCCACAGTCGCCGTCGCCCCGGTGCCCCTGGCCACGTCGGTCCGCAACCCCCCACCCGGTTCACCCGTGACCACGAAGTCCGCCCGGGTCCGTGCCTCCGCCTCCGCCCCCTTCGCCCGTGCCACGGTCCCCGCGGCCCCCAGCAGCGAACCGGCCAGCGCGACGGTCACCAGCACGGGCGCGGCGACGGCGGCGGTACGGCGTACGGACGTGGCCGCGTTCTCCCGGATCAGCAGCCCCGCGGCCCCGGGCAGCACCGCCCCCACCAGCCGTACGACCGGCCGGACGAGCAGCGGTGCGAGCGCGGCCGCCGCCGTGATCAGCAGCATGGGCTGGGTGGTGTACGTCTTCCGCTTCAGCAGTTCGGCGGGGTCGGTCCCCACCTTCCAGGCCAGCAATCCCAGTCCACCCGCCAGCAGGACAGCACCGATCACCCGGCGCGACAGCGGCAGCACCCCCGTGTCCACGGACGCCTCGCGCAACGCCTCCACGGGCCCGATCCGCCCGGCCCGCCGCGCGGCCACCCAGGCCCCCGCGAGCGCGACCGACACCCCCGTCCAGAAGGCCACGTGGTACGGCCACACCACCGCACCCGGCACCGCGAACCACGTCGGCGCGACCCCGCCGTCCACCAACGCCCGTACCAGCACGGGCGCCCCCCACGCCCCCAGCGCACACCCGGCGCCGGACGCCACGACCCCGACCGCCAGAGCCTCCCCGAGCAGCAGCCGCCGTACCTGGCCCGGTGTCGCCCCCGCCATCCGCAACAGCCCGAACTCCCGCCTCCGCAGCGCCACCACGAACGCGAACGTCGACGCCGTCACGAACACCGACACGAACGTGGTGACCCCGCCCGCCGTCCCCAGCAGCGAGTTGACGGCGACCAGCGCCTCCGCGTCCCGCTCGTACGACGGATCCACCCGCCGCCGCGCGTCACCCGTCAGCACCCGCGCCCGATCCCCGACCACCGCCCGTACGTCGGCGACGGCCGCGTCCACCCCGGCCGCGTCCACCCCGGCCGCGTCCACCCCGGCCGCGTCCACCCCGGCCGCGTCCACCCCGACCGCGTCCACCCCGACCGCGTCCACCCCGGCCGCGTCCACCCCGGCCGCCCGGATCTCCTCCTGCGACCCCATCGTCACCGGCCCCAGCTTCCGCAGCTCGGCGAGCAGTCGTTCGTCCACAGGGTGTGGATACGCCAGCTTCTGTGACACCCGGGCCGTGCCCGGCCCCCGCCGCACCTCCACCGTGAGCCTGTCCAGGCCCGCCACCACGACGGGGGAGGAGCCGAAACGCTCCGGCGCACGCGCGGGCGGGTCGAGCGTCGCCGCGAGCCCGAGCCCCATGGCGGTCATCACCCCGACCCCCAACGCCACCGCGACGAACGATCCGATCAGCGCCGCCCACCGCGTACGCAACGACGCCAGGGTCAGCACGTCACACCCCCGACCGCCCCGTCCCCGACCGCCCCGGCGATTTCCCGAACCGCGCCCCGGGCCGCCCCCGCGACCCCGTCGCCCGGCGCCGCGGCCCTCCGCTCCAGCCCCGCCATGTACGCCGCCACCCTCTCCACGGACGGACGGGTCACCTCCCCGCTCACCCGCCCGTCGACCAGGAACACCACCCGGTCCGCGTACGACGCGGCCACCGGATCGTGCGTGACCATGACCGTGGTCTGGCCCTCCCGGTCCACCAACTCCCGGAGCAGCCTCAGCACTTCACGGCTGGTCGTGGTGTCGAGCGCCCCGGTGGGCTCGTCGCCGAAGAGGACCGCCGGGCGGGTGATCAGCGCCCTGGCCAGGGCGACCCGCTGCTGTTGTCCGCCGGACAGCTGGGCCGGCCGGTGTCCGGCCCGCTCCGCCAGCCCCACCCGGGCCAGGGCCTCGCGCACCGCTCCACGCGCGGGCCGCCGCCGGGCGAGCCGCAGCGGCAGGGCGACGTTCTGCGCGGCGGTGAGGGAGGGGAGCAGGTTGAAGGCCTGGAACACGAAACCGATCCGCTCCCGGCGCAGCAGCGTCAGCCGCCGCTCGCTCAGCCCGGCCAGCTCCACCCCGTCGACCCGCACCGTCCCGCCCGACGGCCGGTCCAGCCCCGCCGCACACTGCAGCAGCGTCGACTTCCCCGACCCCGACGGCCCCATCACCGCCGTGAAGGTCCCGGCCCCGAGGTCGAGGTCCACCCCGTCGAGGGCGACGACCTCCCCGTACGACCGCCGCAGGCCGCGTACGCGTACGGCCGCGAACCCCGTCTCTTCCGCCCCTGCCGAGGCCCTGTCCGTCCCTGTCGTGGTCATGCCCCAAGCGAACCGTCCGAGCCCCGCCCGCACACGACCCCTGGGGGGCGTCCTCGGGGTAGGGCCGGCCCTACCCCCGCCCCCGTCCACCGCCTTGGACGACCGCCCCCGTCCACCGCCTGGGCCGTCCCCGTCCACCGCCTTGGGCGACCGCCCCCCTCCACCACCCCCACGCCATGACACGATCGAACACGTGAGTACGACCAGCACGGTGGACCGCGCCTTCGAGGCGGCCCTCTACGCCGACACCGACGCCGCCCTCGACACCGGCGCCTCCCTGCTCGCCGCCGACCCGGCGGCGGACGTGGAACTCGCCCGGCGCGGACGGGAGTTCGTCGCCGGGGCCTGGCGGCGCGGCTGGCAGCCCGCCGACGTCGTACGGTTCGTGCGGCGCGAGCTGGAGGACGAGCACCTACGACTCCTCGCGCGGCTCGTCGTCGAGGAGCACGAGCAGGAGCACGAGCAGGGGCCCGAGGCGGGCAAACGACAGCCACCGCCCGGCCCCCGCTGGGCCGCCCAGCTCGACGAGGTCAGGGAACTCGCCGCGCACCCCACCCGCGCGGACCGTTTCTCGCACGCCACCGCGGCCCTGGAGCTGTACCGCCTCCTCCTGCGCCTCCCCACCCTCGAACCCCTGGACCGCCCGCAGTCGACCGGCGGCGCACAGAACTCGCCCCACCCCGAATCCCGCATGCTCAGCCGGATCCGCGCGCTCCTCGCCAAGGCGGAGGCGACCGGTTTCCCGGAGGAGGCGGAGGCCCTCAGCGCGAAGGCGCAGGAGCTGATGGCGCGGCACAGCATCGACGAGGCGCTGATAGCGGCCCGCGCGCACAGCAAGAACGCGCCCGGCGCGTGCCGGATCGGTGTCGAACCGCCGTACGAGACGGCCAAGGCGGTGCTCCTGGACGCGGTCGCCCGGGCCAACCGCTGCGAGGCCGTCTGGAACGAGGACCTCGGCTTCTCCACGGTCGTCGGTTTCGAGGCCGACCTGGAGGCGGTCGAGCTGCTGCACACCTCGCTCCTCGTCCAGGCCACCACCGCCCTGACGAAGGCGGAGGCCGCCCAGCGCAAGGGCGGCCGCAAGCGGACCAAGACCTTCCGGCAGTCCTTCCTGGCCGCCTACGCCCACCGCATCGGCGACCGGCTGGCGGCGGTCGCCGAGGCCCAGGTCGCCGAGGCGGAGGCCGAGAGCGCGGGCACGGGCGGGGCGGGCGCCCCGGAACAGGACCTGCTGCCCGTGCTCGCCGCCCGCGATGTCGCCGTCCGCGAGCAGGTCACCCGTATGTTCCCGGACACGGTCACCACCCGCGTCCGGGGCGTCAGCGACCTGGCCGGCTGGCGGCAGGGGGCGGAGGCGGCCGACCGTGCCCAGGTCGGGGCGCGGCCCCGGCTGCCGTCATGACCCGTACGCGGCGGTTCAGTCGCCCGCCGGCAGGAACGGCCCCACCGTCGCGTCCAGCGTGCTCTCGGACTTCACCGCGACCTCGGGGTCCGGCCACTTGAAGCTGCTGACCTTGCTGTCTCCGGGCAGGGTGAGCCTCAGCTCGTCCACCGCGGCGCTCTTCTCCGAGTCCCCGGCGACCCCGTGCACGTAGGTGATGGTGAAGGTCATCGCCTGACCGGCCTCCAGCGTCACCTCGGTGTCCGGGGACGCGCCCTCCTGCGGCTGGAGCGCCCAGGACCTGCCGCCGGCGACCAGGTCGACCCCGGCGAGGCCTTTCAGCGTGCAGGCGGCGTCGCCCTTGTTGGTGACGGTGACCGGCACGCCGCCCTCGTCGCCGGCGGCCGGGGCGGCGCTGCTGGGCCCGACCTCGAACCCGGCCTGCGCGGCCGTACAGGCGCTCCCCTTCGCGCTCTCGGGGGTGGCGGCACTGGTCTTGCCGTCGTCACCTCCGTCACCCCCGTCACCCCCGCCGCAGGCGGTGAGTGCGAGGGCCGCGAGGAGGGCGGCGGCGATGGCGGTCGGAGCGGTGCGCATGGGGATCCCGGTGGAGTTCGTGGCTGTCACAGCACAGCCGGTGGTGGTGTGAACGTGCGGACGGGCCGCGAAACCCGGAGGTTCCGCGGCCCGTCCGACACATGATCTACGATCCGCGGCTCGCCGTACGCCCGATCTACGACCCGGCGCTCGCCGTGGGCAGATCCGTCGGCAGCCCCGACGGCATGGACCCCTCCGCCTTCTGGAACGTCTCCTCGCCGACGCCGCCCTCCCACGTGATCGTGAGGGACTTGGCGCTCACCTTGTCCACCATGCCCTCGGTGCGGTCGTCGCTGCCGTCCTGGCACGTGAGGCTGATCATCTGCATGTTCGCCGCGTCGGAGACCTTGCCGCCGCACACGGATTTGCCCACGAAGACGGCGACCTCGGCGCCGTTGACGAACAGGGCGACCGGCTTGCCGCCGGTCGTGGCCAGCCAGCTGCCCTGCAGTTCGGTCTCGGCGCCGGAGGAGTCCGAGGAGTCCCCGGAGCCGCCGCCGTCCGCGCTGTCTGTCGGCGTCGGGGCGGTCGACGACTCCTTGGCGTCGGAGTCGCCGCCGTCACCGCTGCACCCGGTCAGCACGAGCGCGGCCGCGAGCCCGGCCGCCGCCGCCGCGACGCGCACGCGCCGGCGGGCGGAGGAGGCCCTGGTCACGGGCTGTGCCGTAGTCGCCGTACTCGCCGTAGTCACTGGAGGTCTCCCAAAGCTGTGGCCGGATCCGGTCGCCGCGGCGACAGCGGCAAGCTACCAGGAGCGGCTCTGCGGCAGATGGCCGGGAACTGTGAGGACTCCGAGGACGACGAACGCGGCGACGGCCGGGCGCCAGTCGCACGCGGCGACGTCCCGCGACCGGTCGCACGCGGCGACGTCCCGCGAGCGACGTCCCGCGACCCGTCGCAAGCCACGACGCCCCGCCACCCGTCGCAAGCCACGACGCCCGCCACCACGGCACCCGACCGCTCCGCCCCTACCAGGACGACTTGCGCACCCCCGGCAGGAACCCCGCATGTGCCTGCTCCCGCAGGCTCACCCGGGACAGCCCGAACGTCCGGAAGTACCCCCGGGGCCGGCCGTCCACCTGGTCCCGGTTGCGGACGCGGGTCGCGCTGGCGTCGCGCGGCTGTGCGCGCAGCTCCCGCCGGGCGGCGTCGCGTTCGGCCTCCGTGGCGGACGGCCGCCGGATGATCTCCTTCAGCTCGGCCCGCCGCTCGGCGTACCGCGTGACGATCTCCCGCCGCTTCTCGTTCTTCGCGATCTTGCTCTTCTTCGCCATCAGACCCGGACCCCCCGGGCGCGGATCCGCGCGACCGCGGCCTCGACGCCGATGACGTCCACGGTCTTGATCCCCTTGGTGCTCAGCCGCAGCCGCACGTGGCGGTTCTCGCTGGGCAGCCAGTAGCGCTTGGACTGGATGTTCGGGTCGAAGCGGCGGGACGTTCGCCGGTGGGAGTGCGAGATGCGGTTGCCGAAGCCGGGCCGGGCGCCGGTCAGCATGCAGTGGGCGGACAAGGTGATGCACCTCTCTCGATCAGGTGATGCAAATGGAATTCATTTTCAGTAAGGTATCAGCATGGCACGCAACGAACTCCGCCCGGTCATCAAACTCCGGTCCACGGCCGGCACCGGCTACACCTACGTCACCCGCAAGAACCGCCGGAACGACCCGGACCGGCTGACGCTGCGCAAGTTCGACCCGAGGGCCGGCCGCCACGTCGACTTCCGAGAGGAGCGCTGACCGACGATGAAGAAGGACATCCACCCGTCGTACGGGCCCGTCGTCTTCCGAGACCGCGCCGCGAACCACACCTTCCTCACCCGCTCGACGATGACGAGCGAGAAGACGATCGAGTGGGAGGACGGCAACACCTACCCCGTGGTCGACGTCGAGATCTCGAACGTCAGCCACCCCTTCTACACGGGCACCGCGCGCGTGCTGGACACGGCGGGGCGCGTGGAGAAGTTCGAGAAGCGGTACGGCGCCGGGAAGAAGCGAGGCTGACCGACGTGACCCAGCTGTCTGTCGCGATCGTCGGCGGGCTGCACGCCGACGCCCGGCGGGCCGCCGTCGAGGCGCTGCTCGCCGGGGTCGCGGGCAGCGTCGCGCTGCACCACGACCTCTCCACCGCCGCCGACGGCCCCGACGCCATGGTCGTCCGGACCGTCCGGGACGCGGCGGGCCTCATCTCCACCGGTGAGACCCCGCTCGTCAACGACTGCGCCTGCTGCGCCCTCCGCGAGGACCTCGTCCCCGAACTGGAGCGCCTGGCCGACGCGGGCCTCACCCGCCTCGCCGTGGTCGAACTCTGGGACTCGGTGGAACCGAAGGCGATGGCGGAGGTGGTCGCGTCCGGCGGCCTCCGCCTCACCTCGGTGATCACGGCCGTCGACCCGGCCCTGCTGCTGCCCTACCTCGGCAACGGCGACGACCTCGCCGAGCGGGGCCTCGCCGCCGCCACCACCGACCAGCGCACCGTCGCCGACACCTTCGCCCGCCAACTCGAATACGCCCCGGTCCTGGCCGTCCTGGACTCGGAGGAGGCGGACGACGAGGACAGGGCCCTACTGGCCCAACTCCACCCGACGGCACAGAGGGTGCCCATCGGCGGCCGGTGGCGTGCCCCTGAAGTGGCCGGAGGCCCTGAAAGGGGCGCGGGGCAGCATCGATCTGCGGCTCCGCCGCGGGGCGCGACCAGCCACGACGAACCCGCACCCGGCAGCCCACGGCACTCCGCACGGCGCCCCCCGGCCCTGATCACCGCGGCGCTCGCCGGCTTCGACGTGGACGCGGCCGCCGCCGCCCAGCACCCCGCCTGCGCCCTCCTGCCCACCGACGCCGACGAATCCGGCGTCACCACCCTCGTCTGGCGCCGCCACCGCCCCTTCCACCCGGAGAGGCTGTACGCGGCGCTCGAAGACCTCTGCTGCGCGGCGGCCCGCAGCCGCGGCAGGTTCTGGCTGGCCGAGCGCCCCGACACCCTGCTGCACTGGGACGCGGCCGGCGGCGCCCTGTGCGTGGAGTCGGTCGGCCCCTGGCTCGCCTCGCTCCCGGACGCCGCCTGGGACATGGTGCCGCCGGTCCGCCGGGCCGCAGCCGCCCTCGACTGGCACCCGGAACACGGCGACCGCTGCCAGCACCTCGTCTTCACCTCCCCGGGCCTGGACCGCGACGGACTCGAACAGCTCCTGGAGTCCTGCCTGCTCACCGACGCCGAGTACGCCGCCGGCCGCACCGCCTGGGAACGGCTGCCGCGCCCCTTCGACACCTTCCTGGAGGTCTGAACCGCCATGCCCCGCAAGCCGGAGCGCAAGCCCGCCAAGTCCCGCCCCAACCCGCTGGACCAGGCCGGGATCACCTACATCGACTACAAGGACACCGACCTCCTGCGGCGTTTCCTCTCCGACCGGGGCAAGATCCGCAGCCGCCGTGTCACCCGCGTCACCGCCCAGCAGCAGCGCCGACTCGCCCGCGCCATCAAGAACGCCCGCGACATGGCGCTCCTCCCGTACTCCACCCGCTGACACCACACCCCGAACCTCCGAACCACCACCCCCACCCGGCCCCCGGGGAGGCTCCACGACCTCCCCGGGGGCACTCGTTTCCCGCCATCCTGCACACGGCCGCCCCACCCCCTGAACCGCGCGCACCCGCCCCCCGTAGGGAGGGACAGGGGGTCATGAATCAGGACGACATGAGCCGCCTGCGCCGCCGATGGAACAGGAATGCCCCGACATGCGTCTCTCCAGTGCTGTAACCGTGGGGCCACCCCTCGTGCACGTGCATCTGCCCGTGCATGCGCAGGTGCATCCGCTCATGCGTCAGCACATGAACAAAGCTATGATCCGGGGCAGTTGACCACCGCATCACTGGCATCACTGGCCACACCAGTGCCCATGCGCATCACGCGCATCACTGCACCACCCGGGGAGCGACCTGTGGACCACGACGTGTACGGCGTGGATGACGTGTACAACGGCATGGCCGCGACGGAGCTGACCGAGCTCCACGCGGTGGCCTGGCAGAAGAGCCGGCACAGCAACTCGCAGGGCAACTGCGTGGAGTTCGCCCGGCTGCCCGGCGGTGAGGTGGCGGTACGCAACTCCCGCTTCCCCGACGGTCCGGCGCTCGTCTACACCCGCGCCGAGATCGAGGCGATGCTCCTGGGCATCAAGGACGGTGAGTTCGACCACCTGGTCGGATGACGCCCGCCCGGCGGCGGGAGGCCGGCGGACCCGACGATGTGACACGCGTAGAACCGCGGCGCCGAAAAGCGCCGCGGTTCGTCAGTGGGCGGAGGGCAGGCCCGGCCCCGGCGGCACCTGGAACAGCGCCCAGACCACCTTGCCGCTGAGCGCGCCGCCCAGCGGATGCCAGCCCCAGCTGTCCGCGAACGAGTCGACCAGGAACAGCCCCCGCCCCGACTCCGCCGAGAAGTCCTCGGAGTCGCCCGTGACCGGGCTGTCGTGACTGGGGTCGCGCACCGCGCACACCAGCCGCTCGGTCCAGCGCATCAGGTGCAGCCGGACGGGCGGGTCCTGGGCCGGGCGGAGCCCGTTGCTCGTGGGCAGGCCGTGTCGCAGGGCGTTGGTGACGAGTTCCGAGACCACGAGACAGACGTCGTCGAAACGGTCGTCCAGCCGCCACTGGCCGAGCGTGCCCCGGGTGAACTGCCGTGCCTCGCGCACCGCTTCGTAGCGGGGCGGCAGCGCACAGGACGCGGCGTTGGACACGGTCGCGGGATCAAGTGGCGGAAGTCCCTGCCGTAAGGGTTCGAGCATGGTCGATCCATTCGTCCCCATGCGAGGCACTCCCGGGTGTTCGCGGTCGTTGCGATGCAGCGGTGGCGCGGGACCATGGTTTCTGATGCGTACAGCAGATGCAAGGGCAGATGCACGTGCACGCGCCCGAAATGGACCTGACCATACCGCTTGCTCAACATTTCTTCTGTCGCTCTGCTCCCCTCTCTCCCCTGCCTCGTCCGTCTCAGATGTTGAAGGCTTTCCATTTCTGTAACCGGGCGAGTGCGGATCGGAGTGGTTTAGTGGCAGACTGCGGCCCTTGAAGAGTTGGGGAGGCTGGACGAACGTGGGTGCCGGTGAATCGAGCGGGTCGGTGGTGAGGCGGATGCTGCTGGGCTCGCATCTCAGGCGGCTGCGCGAGTCGCAGGGGATCACCCGGGAGAAGGCCGGGTACTCGATCCGCTCCTCCGAGTCGAAGATCAGTCGGATGGAACTCGGCCGGGTCAGCTTCAAGACCCGTGACGTGGAGGACCTGTTGACCCTCTACGGCGTCACCGACGACGCGGAACGCACCTCGCTGCTCTCCCTGGCGAAGGAGGCCAATGTCGCCGGCTGGTGGCACAGCTACTCCGACGTCCTGCCCAGCTGGTTCCCCACCTACGTCGGCCTCGAAGCGGCGGCCCATCTCATCCGCAGCTACGAAGTCCAGTTCGTGCACGGCCTGTTGCAGACCGAGGCGTACGCCCACGCGGTCGTCGCCCGGGGCATGAAGGGCGCGAGCGAGGCGGAGATCGACAAGCGGGTGGCCCTGCGCATGGAGCGCCAGAAGTACCTGGTGGCCGAGAGCGCCCCCGAGTTCCACTGCGTCCTCGACGAGGCGGCGCTGCGCCGGCCGTACGGCGACCGGGAAGTGATGCGGGGTCAGCTCCAGCATCTGATCGACCTCTCGGAGCGCCCGAACGTGACGATCCAGGTCATGCCGTTCAGCTTCGGCGGCCACGCGGGCGAGAGCGGCGCCTTCACCGTGCTGAGCTTCCCCGAGTCCGACCTCACCGACGTCGTCTACCTCGAACAGCTCACCAGCGCGCTCTACCTGGACAAGGGCGAGGACATCGCCCAGTACGAGCGGGCGATCAAGCAGCTCCAGGACGACAGCCCGTCCCCGGCCGAGAGCCGGGACCTGCTGCGCGGGCTGCTGCAGCTCTCCTGAGGCCCGACGGAGGCCCACCGGCTTCCCTGAGACTCTTCACAGAGTCTCCCAAGTAGCTCTCCAACTCCCTTTACCCACCAGTACGATGACGAGTGATCAATCTTGATCGATGCCGACTGATTGAGGATCACATGTCGTCCTACTTCACCGACCTGGCCCAGCAGTACATCGGCGGCGAGTGGCGCCCGGGCTCAGGCTCCTGGGACATCATCGACTTCAACCCGTACGACGACGCGAAGCTCGCGTCGATCACGATCGCCACGGTCGATGAAGTGGACGAGGCCTACCAGGCCGCCCAGGCGGCCCAGAAGGAATGGGCCGAGGTCAACCCTTACGCGCGGCGCGCGGTCTTCGAGAAGGCCCTCCAGGTCATCGAGGAGCGCGAGCAGGAGATCACCGAGGTGATCATCGCCGAACTCGGCGGTACGCACCTGAAGGCCGGGTTCGAACTGCACCTCGCCAAGGAGTTCCTGCGCGAATCGATTCAGCTGGCGCTTCGCCCCGAGGGCAGAATCCTTCCGTCGCCGGTCGACGGCAAGGAGAACCGCCTCTACCGCGTGCCGGTCGGTGTCGTGGGCGTCATCAGCCCCTTCAACTTCCCCTTCCTGCTGTCCATCAAGTCGGTCGCCCCGGCCCTCGCCCTCGGCAACGGCGTCGTGCTGAAGCCGCACCAGAACACCCCCATCGCCGGCGGCACCCTGGTCGCGAAGGTCTTCGAGGAGGCCGGCCTGCCCGGCGGGCTGCTCAACGTCGTCGTCACCGACATCGCCGAGATAGGCGACGCCTTCATCGAGCACCCCGTCCCCAAGGTCATCTCCTTCACCGGCTCCGACAAGGTCGGCCGCCATGTCGCCACCGTCGCCGCCCAGAACTTCAAGCGCACGATCCTCGAACTGGGCGGCAACAGCGCGCTGGTGGTCCTGGACGACGCGGACATCGACTACGCCGTCGACGCGGCCGTCTTCTCGCGCTACGTCCACCAGGGCCAGGTCTGCATGGCCGCCAACCGCGTCCTGGTGGACCGCTCGATCCAGGCCGAGTTCACCGAGAAGTTCGTGACCAAGGTGAAGTCCCTGAAGGTCGGCGACCCGAGCGACCCGCAGACGGTCATCGGCCCCGTCATCAACTCCTCCCAGGCGGACTCCCTCAAGTCCGTCGTCGAGCAGGCCCTCGCCGAGGGCGCCACGGCCCTCGTGCACGGCGCCACGACCGCCAACCTGGTCGAGCCGTCCGTCCTCACCGACGTCCCCGCCGACTCCGCCCTCCTGAGGCAGGAGGTCTTCGGCCCGGTCGCCTTCCTCATCCCCTTCGACGGCGAGGAGGAGGCCGTCCGCATCGTCAACGACACCCCGTACGGCCTCAGCGGCGCCGTCCACACCGGTGACATCGAGCGGGGCGTGAACTTCGCCAAGCAGATCGACACCGGCATGTTCCACGTCAACGACGGCACCGTCCACGACGAGCCCCTCGTCCCCTTCGGCGGCGAGAAGCACTCCGGCATCGGCCGCCTCAACGGCGAGACCACGGTGGACGCCTTCACCACCCAGAAGTGGATCTCGGTCCAGCACAAGCGGAGCTTCTTCCCGTTCTAGTGAGGCGGCACTGGTCTCCCGCTCGCGCGGTTCCTCTCCGACGGGTCCTTGCGGACAGAACCTGACCGCAAGGGCCCGTAGCTTCGTCGGTGTCAGAGGGGCTCTTCCGAAGCCCTCGGTCCGACGAAAGGCAGACGGTCATGGTCACGCACGTGAGCGCGGAGGCGAAGGGCGACGAGCGAGGGGCGCTGCTCGCCTTCGTGGCCGAACAGCGCGGTGGCGTCCGCCGCGCGCTGCTCGGACTGACCGACGAGCAGGCCTCCAGCCGGCCGAGCGCCAGCGAACTCTCCCTGGCCGGGTTGCTCAAGCACGTCGCCGAGGTCGAGCAGGGGTGGATCGCCCGGGCCAAGGGCGAGCCCCCGACGACGCACCGGGACGAGTCGAACTGGCACGAGTGCTTCACCCTCGTGGGCGACGAGACCGTGGAGTCGCAGCTCGCCTACTACGAGAAGGTGGCCGCCGAAACGGAGGCGTTCATCCGCACGGTGCCCAGCCTCGACGACACCTTCGAACTGCCGAAGACGTCCTGGAACCCGAAGGACGAGTGGCTCTCGATGCGCTGGCTGTGCCTGCACCTGATCCGCGAGACAGCCCGGCACGCCGGTCACGCCGACATCATCCGCGAATCGCTGGACGGCGCCACCGCCTTCGAGCTGGTGGCGAAGGAGCAGGGCGCGAGCTGGGGGTGACCCCGCGTGGTTCTACGCTGGGCCCATGTCAGCGATCCGTCTTCTCGTGCTGGGCGCGGTGCGCCAGCACGGGCGGGCCCACGGCTACCAGGTGCGCAACGACCTGGAGTACTGGGGCGCGCACGAGTGGTCCAACGCCAAGCCCGGCTCGATCTACCACGCCCTGAAGCAGATGGCGAAACAGGGACTGCTGGTCGCGCACGAGATCGCCCCCTCCACCGCGGGCGGACCGCCCCGCACCGAGTACGAGATCACGGAGAAGGGCACCGAGGAGTACCTCAGGCTCGTGCGCGAGTCCCTCACCGCCTACGACCAGAAGCCGGACATCCTCTCCGCGGCACTCGGCACCATGGTCGACCTCGGCCGGGAGGAGGTGCTCGGACTCCTGGAGGAGCGCGTGCGCTCCATCGAGCAGTGGCGCGGGGCCGTCACCGAGTACTACACCCCCGAGGACGGCCCCGGTCAGCTCGGCCACATCGGCGAGATCATGAATTTCTGGATCCACTCCGCCGACACGGGCGCCGAGTGGACCCGCGGCCTCATGGACCGCATCCGGGGCGGCGCCTACACCTTCGCGGGAGAGGGCGAGCCGTTCGTCGGAGTCCTGGTGGAGGGCCAGGAGAACCCGTACGCGACGGGGGAACGGCATCCGGAGGACGACCACTAATCAAGTTTGACCACTGGGCTTCGAAGGGTTACTTTGAGTATGTAGTCAACTTTGACTAATGATCTCGACCCCTGGGGAGGTCCCGCAATGACGGATTCGGCGATCACTGTCGAAGGGGCACGCAAGAAGTACGGCGGCAGGAGCGGAAAGGTCGCCCTCGACGGGCTCGACCTCCGGGTGGCCGGCTGAGCAAGTAGCGCCCCTGAAAGACACGGCCCCGCGCCGGCACCCGCCAACGGACCCGCACCCGCCCGATCCAGGCCGCTCCCTAGTGATGGAACCCCGTCGCCGTCCCCTTCTCCCGGATCAACGGTCCGGACTGCCGCCGAAGTTCGGGCAGCAACTGCCCGAGATCCTCCAGGAAGAGTGCCGCGAGATCGGACGTGAACCCGTTGCGGCACACCACCCGGAGCACGGACAGATCCTCCCGGTTCTCCGGAAACGTGTACGCCGGTACCAGCCACCCCTTCTCCCGCATCCGCCGGGCCACGTCGAAGACGTCGTACGCGCCGACGCCCTCCTCCGTCGTGAAGGCGAACACCGGCAACTCGTCCCCTCGTGTGAGCAGCCGGAAGTCCCCGAACTTCCCGACCTGTTCCGCGAGCCCCACCGCCACGTCCCGTGTCGACTGCTGCACCGCCCGGTATCCCTCACGCCCGAGCCGCAGGAAGGTGTAGTACTGCGCGACCACCTGGGCCCCGGGCCGCGAGAAGTTCAGCGCGAACGTGGGCATGTCGCCGCCCAGGTAGTTCACCCGGAAGACCAGTTCCTCCGGCAACTCCGCGGCGGACCGCCACAGCGCCCAGCCGACCCCCGGATACACCAGCCCGTACTTGTGCCCGGAGGTGTTGATGGACGCCACCCGAGGCAGCCGGAAGTCCCACACCAGCTCCTCGTCGAGGAAGGGCGCGACCATCGCGCCGGACGCGCCGTCGACATGGACGGGCACATCCACGCCCGTACGTTCCTGAAGGTCGTCGAGCACCGCGCACAACTCCGCGATCGGCTCGTAGGACCCGTCGAAGGTGGACCCGAGAACGCCCACGACCCCGATGGTGTTCTCGTCGCACAGCGCCGCGGCCGCCGCCGGATCGAGATGAAACCGGTCGCCCTCCATGGGCACCTGCCGGGCCTCGACCTCCCAGAAGTTGCAGAACTTGTCCCAGCAGACCTGGACGTTGACCCCCATGACGAGGTTGGGCCGGGCGTCCGCCGAGGGGTACCGGTCGGCGTTCCGCTTGGCCCACCGCCGTTTCAGGGCCATCCCGGCGAGCATGCAGGCCTCGCTCGAACCGGTGGTCGAGCAGCCGACGGCGGCGCTCGGATCGGGCGCGTTCCACAGATCGGCGAGCATCGCCACGCACCGCCGCTCCAGCTCGGCCGTACGCGGGTACTCGTCCTTGTCGATCATGTTCTTGTCCCGGCACTCGGCCATCAGGACCCCGGCCTCGGGCTCCATCCAGGTGGTGACGAAGGTGGCGAGGTTCAGCCGCGAGTTGCCGTCCAGCATGAGCTCGTCGTGGACGACCTGATACGCCGTGAAGGGGGCCAGTGGAGCGTCCGGGAGCCGGTGCTTGGGCGGGGCCTCGGTCATGCCGCCGACCGGGTTGGCCTGGCCGTAGAAGGGGTTCACGGCGAGGCGGTGCCCGTCGTTCCGGGGGTGCCCGTCGTCCTGCGAGGCGTCGCTGTCCCATCGGTGCAGTGGCATGTCTTCGACGGTAGGTCCGCCGCCGGGGACGCGCACCTCGCACGGACGCCGCGCCCCTGAAAGATCGGGCCCTGCTTCTGAGGGGCGCAGGGGAACCGCGCGACCAGCCCCCACGCACCCGAACCCGCCGCCCCACCGACCCCCCACCCCCTCAGGCGTTCAAAGACTTGCACCTCACGCGACGTGAGGCCCCAGCCTGGAACCCGTACCGAGAAAGGGAGCGGAAGCATGGGCTACACCGTGGGACAGGTCGCGGGCTTCGCCGGGATCACGGTGCGCACGCTGCACCACTACGACGAGATCGGCCTCCTCGTACCGAGCGAGCGCACCGGCGCGGGCCACCGCCGCTACGGCGACGGCGACCTCGACCGGCTCCAGCGGATCCTGTTCTACCGGGAGCTCGGCTTCCCCCTCGACGAGGTCGCGACCCTGCTCGACGACCCGGAAGCGGACCCGCGGACGCACCTGCGCCGCCAGCACGAGCTGCTGACCGCCCGGATCGAGAAGCTGCAGAAGATGGCCGCGGCCGTGGAGCACGCCATGGAGGCAAGCAAGATGGGCATCAACCTCACCCCCGAGGAACGGTTCGAGGTCTTCGGCGACAAGGACCCCGAGCAGTACGCCGAGGAGGCGGAACAGCGCTGGGGCGGCACGGAGGCGTACGCCGAGTCGCAGCGCCGCGCCGCCTCGTACACCAAGGTCGACTGGAAGCGCATGCAGGACGAGGTGGCCGACTGGGGCGCGCGCTACGACGCCCTGATGGCCGCCGGCGAGCAGCCGACCGGCGAGGCGGCCATGAACATGGCCGAGGAACACCGGCAGCACATCGGCACGTGGTTCTACGACTGCTCGTACGAGATGCACCAGGGCCTCGGTGAGATGTACGTCTCCGACGAGCGCTTCAAGGCGTTCTACGACTCCACGCGCCCCGGTCTCGCCGAGCATCTGCGGGACGCGATCGTCGCGAACGCGGCCCGGCGGCGCCCCTGACCGCACGGCTGACCACACAGCTTGGTCTCAGGGCGGGCACAGGGCACTCTGGAGGAGCCGGTGGAACCTAGTGGGGTGACCGTGCGTTGATAGCTTTGGTCACCCCTATGGGTCCCACCGTCGTGGGTCCTCACCCACAGGCACCCACGTTCTCTCACCCCCCAGGAGCCCGGAACCGTGACGACGATCGCCCTCGGACCGAGCTGGTTGGATCCGGACTATCTGCTCGACTCGTTCGGCATCTGGGGCCTGCTCCTGATCGTGTTCGCCGAGTCCGGCCTCCTCATCGGCTTCTTCCTGCCGGGTGACTCGCTGCTCTTCACGGCGGGCATGCTGATCACCGCCAAGACGCTGGACTTCCCGCTGTGGCTGGCCATCGTCCTGATCTGCGTCTCCGCGATCCTGGGCGACCAGGCGGGCTACATGTTCGGCAAGAAGGTCGGGCCCGCGCTCTTCAAACGGCCCGACTCCCGCCTGTTCAAGCAGGAGAACGTCACCAAGGCCCACGAGTTCTTCGAGAAGCACGGCCCGAAGTCCCTGATCCTGGCCCGCTTCGTGCCCATCGTGCGGACGTTCACGCCGATCATCGCCGGCGTCAGCGGCATGCGGTACCGCACGTTCCTCATCTTCAACGTCGTCGGCGGCATCCTCTGGGGCGCGGGCGTCACCCTCCTGGGTTCCTGGCTCGGCCAGATCGAGTTCGTCAAGACCAACATCGAGGCGATGCTGCTCCTCATCGTCTTCATCTCGGTGCTGCCGATCATCGTCGAACTCCTCAAGGCGAGGAAGGCGAAGAAGAACCAGCCCCAGCAGTCCCACCCCCAGCAGTCCCAGCAGCCCCCCGCCGCCCCGGTCATGGACGACGCCACGACCCAACTCCGCCGCGTCCCCCCGGCCGACCCCCAGCCGCAGCCGTACGACCCCCACCAGGGCTACGACAACCAGGGCTACGACCAGCAGGGCTACGACAACCAGGGTTACGGCAACCAGCAGGGCTACCAGCAGCAGGGCCACCAGGACTACGGCTACCAGCAGCCCCCGCAGCAGCCGTACGCCCAGCAGTACCCCCAGGGCAACCAATACCCCCCGAACCAGAACCAGCAGGGCTACCAGGGCCAGGGCCAGGACTACCCGCAGTACTGACCCAGCGGGCCACGCACCCGCGCTCCCGTCACCCGGGGGCGCGGGTGCTTTTGTTTTTGGGGGGCGCGGGGCTGTATCGGTGTGCGGCTCCGCCGCGTGGGCGCGGGCAACCACGACGTACCCTCACCCGCCAACGCACCCGCCAACGCACTCGTACCCCCGAGCTGTCAGGCGCTCAGAACCCCCTGGTCCGCTTCGCGGCCTTCCGCCCCGCCCGCGCGGCGCCGGGCAGGAACAGCCGGAACACCTCGGACCCGAGGTTCACCCCGATCGCGATGGCCATGGCCAACGCCGCCGCCTTCGTCAGTGACACCAGCCCCGCGTCCACATTGTTCTGCGCGAACCCCAACAGCCCGAAATACGTGGCCGATCCCGGCAGCAGGGGCCCGATCGCCGCGGTCGTATAGGGCAACGCGGAAGCGAACCGATACCGCGACAACAACTGCCCGAACAGCCCCACCACCCCCGCGGCCACGGCCGTGGACGCCACCGGCGAGATACCGCCCGCTTCGTGCATGGCCCCGTACACGGCCCAGGCGACACCCCCGTTCAGGGTCACCGCCAGCACGGTGGATCGTTCCTGCTGAAGCAGCAGCGCGAAGGTCAACGACAGCAGCATCGACGCCCCGAGCTGCAACAGCGGCCGGTCCGCGCTGCCGAGCGCCGCGTCCGGGTTCAGCTCGGCGCCCAGCTTCACACCGAAGTACAGGACGAGCAGCACCCCCACCACGATGCCCACGAAGAGGTACATGACCTCCAGCAGCCGGGCGGAGGCGGTGATGTAGTAGCCGGTCAGCCCGTCCTGCACACCCGCGACCAGCGCCCGCCCGGGCAGCAGCGCGAAGAGCCCACCGGTGATGACGGCGGACGCCTCCACGTCCACCTGCACCAGGGTCAGCGCCAACCCGATCGCCGCCGGGGGCATCGCCGCCACCAGGAACTGGTAGAACTCCGGCAGCCCCCGCCCCGAGCACACCCAGGCCAGCCGGTCGCCGAGCATCGCGCCCAGCGCCGCGGCGACGAAGACGACGACCCCACCGCCGACCAGCACGGACGCGGCCCCCGCGAGCAGCCCGCTCGCCGTGGTCAGCGCCCAGCCGGGATACGGATGCCGATTACGCCGTATCTCCGCGAGCCGCCGGTAGGCCTCTTCCAGCGAGGTCGTGCTCTCCGAGTCGCTGAGGTCGTCCACCAGCTGGAAGACGGCGGCGAGCCGGGTGTAGTCGGTGGCCCGGCGCCGTACGATCCGGGACGCCGTCACCGGGTCGTCCACCAGCGACGGCTGGTAGGTGATCGACAGCTGGGTGAAGGTGACGGTCGGCTCACAGCGGTCGAGGCCGAAGGAGCGGCAGACGGCGAACATCGCCGCCTCCACGTCCTCCGCGCCCTCGCCGCCCGCGAGCAGCAATTCGCCGATACGCAGGGTGAGGTCGAGCACCCGGGGCACGGCGGGCCCCGTCTCGCCCTCCACGCGCGTCGGCGCCTCCGGGGCGGGACGCTCCGCCACCGGCATCCGCAGCATCGTCCGCATCCGGTCCTGCCAGGGCACGTCCTTGGTCAGGCTGACGACCGGGATCCCGCTGGCCGGTGTGAACGCGACCGGCGCGTGTCGCGCGCTGTAGGTCCGCGGCAGACTGAACGCGGACCCCTCCTGCTCCGTCGCCACCGGCTCGGGCGGCGCCAGCCCCTCCGGCAGGGCGAACTCGGAGGTCGCCTGCGCCTCGGACTCCGCCCCGGTGGCCGGTACGTCCAGTCCGGCCGGGATCGCGAACTCCGAGGTCACCGACGCATCGCCGTCGATCCCCAGAACGACGCCCACCGGCACGAACGCACTGCCTGCCTCATCCGACACCGGCTTGCGGTCCTCCTCCGGCCCGTGGGCCTCGGGTTCCGTCACTCCCACTCCGCCGCGCTCCCAGTACGACACCTCAGGTACGCCTCAGTATGCGCACCGACACTTACCTGTACGCGAACGGGCCACGCACCCCACCAAGGGGGTACGCGGCCCGTTCGCGAGACAACCGACAAGGCAGCCGGGGTCAGTGACCGCCCTGCTCCTTGAAGCGCAGGTACGACTTCTCGACCTCGGCCTCGGCCTCGGTGCGGCCGACCCAGTCGGCGCCCTCGACGGACTTGCCGGGCTCCAGGTCCTTGTAGACCTCGAAGAAGTGCTGGATCTCCAGGCGGTCGAACTCCGAGACGTGGTGGATGTCACGCAGGTGCTCCACACGCGGGTCGGTCGCCGGGACACACAGCAGCTTGTCGTCGCCGCCGGCCTCGTCCGTCATCCGGAACATGCCGATCGCACGGCACTTGATGAGACAGCCCGGGAAGGTCGGCTCGTCCAGGATGACCAGCGCGTCCAACGGGTCGCCGTCCTCGCCGAGGGTGTTCTCGACGAAGCCGTAGTCGGTCGGGTAGGCGGTCGAGGTGAAGAGTCGACGGTCCAGGCGGATCCGACCGGTCTCGTGGTCCACCTCGTACTTGTTCCGCGAACCCTTCGGAATCTCGATCGTGACGTCGAACTCCACCGGTGGCTCCTCCATGATCAACACATAGTTCTGGTGGTTAAGTGTCCCTCACGCAGGTGGGTGATCGCGAAAGGGGCTGGTGGTCGTGCGGGAGCCGAAGGTCTGGCGGGCCGCGAGACCGCATGTGGTGCGGGTGGTGCGAGGCGTGAAACCGGGGGTCGCGCGCGTCACGCGCGCCGTGAAGCCCGGTGCCGCGCGCGTCGCGCAGGTGGTGAAACCCGGCGCCGTACGCGTCACGAGCGCCGTCACGGCACGCTCTTCGCAGCTCACGGGGAGCACGAAGAAGCTCACGACCCTCCAGTTCACCGCCGGCGCGGCCACCCTGGGGCTGGTGCTCTCGGCCGGGGCGGTGGCCGCCGCCGGACCTTGGGACTCCTCCGGTCAGCGTACGGCCGAGCGCGACTGGGCGGCATCGCGGGACAGCCAGGGTGGCGCAGATCACGGACGTGATCCCGGCGCGGCGGCGGGGGCGCCCAAACCGGCGCCGAGCGCCCCCTCCGTGCTCGCCGGCCTCGGCGGCACCTCCGGCGCGGGCTCCGCCCCCGAGTCCGCCGCATTGTCGGCCGCCCTGGACCCGTTCCTGAACTCCCCGGTCCTGGGCCCCCGCCGCGCGGCCGCCGTCGTGGACGTCGAGACCGGCGAGCAGCTGTACTCCCAGAACGCGGACGACGCGCTGACCCCCGCCTCCACCACCAAGATCGCCACGGCCGTCGCGGCCCTCTCGGCGACCGGCGCCGACCACCGCATCGAGACCCGCACGGTCCTGGAGCCCGACTCCGCCGAGGTCGTCCTGGTCGGCGGCGGCGACCCCACCCTCACCGCCCGCGAGGACACGGGCGGCCACGCGAGCCTGCGCACCCTCGCCGACAGGACGGCCGCCGCCCTCCGGAAGCGTCACCTGAACGAGATCACCCTCACCTACGACACCTCCCTCTACGAAGGCCCCGAACAGCACACCATCGGCGTGAACGGCAACCTCGCCCTCGTCGTCCCCCTGATGGCCGACGAGGCCCGCCTCGACGACTCGTCCAGCGGCAGCGCGGACCGCGCCCCGGACCCGGCGGCGGACGCGACCGCGAAGTTCGCCCGCCTCCTGGAGGAGCGAGGCATCAAGGCGAAGACCGAGGGCTCCGCCCCGGCCCCGAAGAACGCCGAGGAACTCGCCGAGGTCGCCTCCCCACCCCTGTCGACCCTGGTCGAGCGCATGCTCACCCACAGCGACAACGACATCGCCGAGGCCCTGGCCCGCCAGGTCGCGCTCGCGACGGGCGAGCAGCCGAGCTTCGAGGGCGGCGCGGCGGCCATCAAGAAGGAACTGAAGAAGCTCGAACTGCCCCTCGAAGGCGTCGAGTTCGCGGACGGCAGCGGCCTCAGCCGAGGCAACCGGCTCACCCCCGCCCTCCTCACCACCCTCCTCGCCGAGTCCGCCGCCCCCTCCCACCCCGAGCTCCGCCCCGTCCTCACGGGCCTCCCGGTGGCCGGCTTCACCGGTACCCTCCGCACCCGCTACCCCTCCGACGCCACCGGCACCGGCGTCGTCCGCGCCAAGACCGGCACCCTGAGCAACGTGAACACCCTCGCCGGCACGGTCGTGGACGCCGACGGCCGCCTCCTCGCCTTCGCCTTCCTGGCCACGGAGACGGCACTGGAGAACACGGAGCCGGCCAAGAAGGCCCTGTCCGACGCGACCTCGGCCCTGGCGACGTGCGGCTGCCGCTGAAGGGGGAAGCGGGCCGGGGAAAAGCAAAAGGGGCGCAGCCCCTGCTTTTCAGGGGCGCGGGGCTGTGTCGACATGCGGCTCCGCCGCGTGGGCGCGAGCAACCACGACGCACCCGCAGGCGAAGCGCGACCGGTACCACCCCTCACCGTCGTGGCCTGCCCCAAGCGGCAGCGCTCACGTACGGTTGACAACATGACTCGTATCGGTGGTGCCGAGATGGTCGACTGGAATCTCGCGGTGGCGACCGCGACCCGGCTCGTGCGGCCGGGCCCCGAGGTGAGCCGCGACGAGGCCAGGGCCATCGTCGCCGAGCTCCGCCGACACGCGAAGGCGTCGGAGCAGCACGTCCGCGCCTTCACCCGGATGCTGCCCGACACGGGCGACGACACCCCTGTCCTCGTCGTCGACCGGCCCGGCTGGGTCCGGGCCAACGTGGCCGGCTTCCGCGAACTGCTGAAGCCCTTGCTGGACAAGATGCAGGAACGTCGCGGCAACACCCCGGGCGGGGCCGTGCTGGGCGCGGTCGGCGGCAAGGTCACCGGCGTGGAGCTGGGCATGCTCCTGTCGTTCCTCGCCTCCCGGGTCCTCGGCCAGTACGAGACGTTCGCCCCGGCGACCCGCGAACTCCCGGCCGGGGAGAACGGCGGCGGCCGACTGCTCCTCGTCGCACCGAACATCGTGCACGTGGAGCGCGAACTCGACGTACAGCCCCACGACTTCCGCCTCTGGGTCTGTCTGCACGAGGAGACGCACCGGACGCAGTTCACGGCGGTCCCCTGGCTGCGGGACCACCTGGAGGGTGAAATCCAGTCGTTCTTGGGGGAGACCGAGGTCGACCCCACGACCTTCCTGGAGCGCGTCCGGGAGGCCGCCCAGTCACTCGCGGGTGGCCGGCCCGAGGGAGAGGTCGGCGACGACGGTCACTCGATCGTGGAGTTGGTGCAGACCCCCGCCCAGCGCGAGATCCTCGGCCGGCTGACCGCCGTCATGTCCCTCCTGGAGGGCCACGCCGACTTCGTGATGGACGGGGTCGGCCCGGCGGTCGTGCCCTCGGTCGCCGAGATCCGCGAGAAGTTCCAGCAGCGCCGCGCGAAGGGGGCCTCGCGCCTGGACCAGGCCCTGCGCAAGCTGCTGGGTCTGGACGCCAAACTCCGGCAGTACAGGGACGGTGAGCGGTTCGTACG
Source organism: Streptomyces sp. NBC_00104 (assembly GCF_045160825.1). Lineage (NCBI taxonomy): Bacteria > Bacillati > Actinomycetota > Actinomycetes > Kitasatosporales > Streptomycetaceae > Streptomyces > Streptomyces sp. NBC_00104. The sequence continues at coordinate 6,477,864 of NZ_CP108215.1, forward strand.
GGCGGTCGTCGAACAGGTCGGCATGGACGGTTTCAACCGTGTGTGGACCTCCCCGAACACCCTGCCGACCAAGGCGGAGATCGCCAAACCGGCGGACTGGGTCGCGCGGGTGCATCGCAAGGCGGAGTCGTGAGCCGCGCGCGAGCGTGGTGAACGAATCCGGCCGACGGCAGGCAAACGCCCCTCCAATCACCCGTCCGAGGGACCGTGAGCGAGGGGTAGGCGTGCAATGCTCGGGGAACGGCCCGGTTCTGTCACCATCTACACACTCTGAGTGACCGAGCTCGGGCTCACCCCCCGACAATTTCATGAAGGGAACCGGACATGGGTCCCCACCCCGCGGTCGCGGCGATACGCCTGGCGGTCCGCCGCGTACTCCACGACCTCCTCACCGAACACCACACGAACACCACCCTTCACGCGCCCGCCCACGCGCCCGCCCGTGCGACCTCCGGCGCGCCCTCGGGCACGGGCGCACAACCGGTGCCCGCGCCCTCCGCGGCCGTATCCCCCGTGGCCATGTCCGTCGGGGTCGGGCCCGGCGTTTCCGCGCGCCCGGGTGCCGCGCGCCGGGGCCCCGCCGCACCCGAGCAGCCGCTCGTGCTCGTGGCGTGCTCCGGCGGCGCCGACTCCATGGCGCTCGCCTCCGCCCTCGCCTTCGAGGCACCCAAGCTCGGCGTCCGCGCCGGTGGCATCACCGTCGACCACGGTCTGCAGCCCGGCTCCGACCTGCGCGCCGAGGAAGTCGCGCTGCGCCTTCGGGAACTCGGCCTGGACCCGGTCGATTCCGTGGCCGTGACCGTCGGCCGCGACGGCGGCCCCGAGGCCGCCGCCCGCGACGCCCGCTACGCCGCCCTGGACGCCGCGCTGACACGCCACGGCGGCACCGCCGTCCTGCTCGGCCACACCCGTGACGACCAAGCCGAAACCGTCCTGCTCGGTCTCGCCCGCGGCTCAGGCATCCGCTCCCTGTCCGGGATGGCCGCGGTCTCGGGGGCCGACGGCCGCTACCGCCGCCCCTTCCTCCAGCTCGACCGGCAGACCGCCCGCAAGGCCTGCATGGTCCAGTCGCTGTCCGTCTGGGACGACCCGCACAACGCCGATCCCGCCTACACGCGGTCCCGGCTCCGGCACGAGGGCCTGCCCGCCCTGGAGAAGGCGCTCGGCAAGGGCGTCGTCGAGGCCCTCGCCCGTACGGCCCAGCTCTCCCGCGACGACGCCGACGCCCTCGACTCCTGGGCCCGCCAGGCCGAGGCTTCCGTCCGGGACGCGGCGGGCCTGCTGGAGTGCGCGAAGCTCTACGCCCTGCCGCCCGCCGTACGCCGCCGGATCCTGCGCCGGGCCGCCATCGAGGCCGGTGCCCCGGCCGGTTCCCTCTTCGCCCGGCACATCGAGGAGGTCGACCGTCTCATCACCGGCTGGCGCGGTCAGGGGGCCATCAATCTCCCCGGCCGGGTCGTCGCCCAGCGGCAGGGTGGCAGACTGGTGATTCGGCAAGGCTGAAACCGGACGCCGAAGGGGCCCCTCACACGGGCCCCCGACCCCCTCGTGCGGGACGGGCGTCCGGGAGCGGCCCTGGGACGACCGACCGAAAGTGATGCGGGTGGACGCGAAAGACATGGGTGCCGACCTCAAAGAGGTACTCATCACCAAGGAAGAGATCGACGCGAAGCTGGTCGAGCTGGCCGCGAAGATCGACGCGGAGTACGCGGGCAAGGACCTGCTCATCGTCGGAGTCCTCAAGGGCGCGGTGATGGTCATGGCGGACCTCGCCCGGGCGCTGTCCACCCCGGTCACCATGGACTGGATGGCCGTCTCCTCCTACGGAGCGGGCACCCAGTCCTCGGGTGTGGTGCGGATCCTCAAGGACCTCGACACCGACATCAAGGGCAAGCACGTCCTGATCGTCGAGGACATCATCGACTCGGGCCTGACCCTGTCCTGGCTGATCTCCAACCTCGGCTCCCGTGAGCCCGAGTCCCTGAAGATCTGCACCCTGCTGCGCAAGCCGGACGCCGCCAAGGTCGCCATCGACGTGGAGTGGGTCGGCTTCGACATCCCCAACGAGTTCGTCGTCGGCTACGGCCTCGACTACGCCGAGAAGTACCGCAACCTCCCGTTCGTCGGTACGCTCGCGCCCCACGTCTACGGCGGCTGAACCAACCCCCGTAAGACGCTCGGGAACCCCAGCGGGTTTCGCGCCGTTGGAGCATGCGTGGGCGGGATTGCCAACAGTCCCCTGCGGCTTCGGGTGACAAAGCTGGGGTACCGTCCGAAGAACAGTCTTTTATCAAACTCACTATGGCAGGAGGGACGGGGCGGCACCGCTCCGTATGGATGGACGTGAAGCGATACTTCCGTGGGCCAGTCATGTGGATCGTGCTGGCCGTCCTTGCCGTGGTCGTGTTGATGCAGGTCGTCGGCTCGTCCGGCGGCTACAAGACGGTGGACACCGGCCAGGTGGTCCAGGCGATCAATGACAACAAGGTCAAAGAAGCCAAGCTGACCACCGGCGAAGAGTCGACCATCAAGGTTCAGCTCAAGGACGGCCAGAAGATCGAGGGCAGCTCGAAGATCCAAGCGAGCTATATCGGCGACCAGGGCTACACCCTCGCCAACACCCTGCAGGACAAGTTCCAGAACAAGCAGATCCCCGACGGCTACACGGTCTCCCCGACCAAGCAGAACGCTTTCGTCGGCATCCTGCTGTCTCTGCTCCCCTTCGTCCTCATCGTCGTCGTGTTCCTGTTCCTGATGAACCAGATGCAGGGCGGCGGCTCCCGGGTCATGAACTTCGGGAAGTCCAAGGCCAAGCTCATCACCAAGGACACCCCGAAGACGACGTTCTCGGACGTCGCGGGCGCGGACGAGGCCGTCGAGGAGCTCCACGAGATCAAGGAGTTCCTGCAGGAGCCCGCCAAGTTCCAGGCCGTCGGCGCCAAGATCCCCAAGGGTGTGCTGCTCTACGGCCCGCCCGGCACGGGCAAGACGCTGCTGGCGCGCGCCGTCGCCGGCGAGGCGGGCGTCCCCTTCTATTCGATCTCCGGTTCCGACTTCGTCGAGATGTTCGTCGGTGTCGGTGCCTCCCGGGTCCGTGACCTCTTCGAGCAGGCCAAGGCGAACGCCCCGGCGATCGTCTTCGTCGACGAGATCGACGCGGTCGGCCGCCACCGCGGCGCCGGCCTCGGCGGTGGTCACGACGAGCGCGAGCAGACGCTGAACCAGCTGCTCGTCGAGATGGACGGCTTCGACGTCAAGGGCGGTGTGATCCTCATCGCCGCGACGAACCGCCCGGACATCCTCGACCCGGCGCTGCTGCGCCCGGGCCGCTTCGACCGTCAGATCGCCGTCGACCGCCCGGACATGCAGGGCCGTCTGGAGATCCTCAAGGTCCACCAGAAGGGCAAGCCGGTCGCGCCCGACGTCGACCTCGGGGCCGTCGCCCGCCGCACCCCCGGTATGACGGGTGCCGATCTCTCCAACGTCCTGAACGAGGCCGCGCTCCTCACGGCCCGCAGCGACAAGAAGCTGATCGACAACCACATGCTGGACGAGGCGATCGACCGCGTGATCGCGGGCCCGCAGAAGCGGACCCGGATCATGTCGGACAAGGAGAAGAAGATCACCGCGTACCACGAGGGCGGTCACGCCCTGGTCGCGGCGGCCTCGCCGAACTCCGACCCGGTCCACAAGATCACGATTCTGTCCCGGGGCCGCGCCCTCGGGTACACGATGGTCCTGCCGGACGAGGACAAGTACTCGACCACTCGTAACGAGATGCTCGACCAGCTCGGGTACATGATGGGTGGCCGCGCCGCCGAGGAACTGGTCTTCCACGACCCGACCACCGGCGCCGCGAACGACATCGAGAAGGCCACCGGTCTGGCCCGCGCGATGGTCACCCAGTACGGCATGACCGAGCGTCTCGGTGCCATCAAGTTCGGCGGCGACAACACGGAGCCGTTCCTCGGACGTGAGATGGCTCACCAGCGCGACTACTCGGAAGAGGTCGCCGCGCTGGTGGACGAGGAAGTCAAGAAGCTCATCGAGAACGCGCACAACGAGGCCTGGGAGATCCTGGTCGAGAACCGCGACGTCCTCGACAACCTGGTGCTTCAGCTGCTGGAGAAGGAGACGCTGGGCAAGGAGGAGATCGCCGAGATCTTCGCCACCATCGTCAAGCGTCCGCCCCGGCCCGCCTGGACCGGCTCCTCCCGCCGTACCCCCTCCACCCGTCCGCCGGTGCTCTCCCCCAGGGAGCTCGCACTGACGAACGGCGCCAACGGCGCGGCGCCGGCGATCACCGCCAAGGCGCCCGTCGAGGCGACCCCGGAGGAGAGTCCGGAGAGCTGACGCCCCACCGATGAGATCCGGCCACCGGGAGCCCCTGGCTCCCGGCCCGGCCGCCTCATCAGGCCCGAGATGGATGCCGCGCCCCCCTGGATCTAGCCTGGGGGGCGCGGCATTTTCGTATGGCCGAAAGATGAGACGCGTAACCCGTACGCGTCGCAGGCTCAGGAGCGAGGCACGACATGACCGACCCCGTGACGCTGGACGGCGAGGGCCGCATCGGCGAGTTCGACGAGAAGCGTGCCGAGAACGCTGTGCGCGAGCTGCTGATCGCGGTCGGGGAAGATCCCGACCGGGAGGGGCTCAGGGAGACGCCGGCGCGGGTGGCGCGGGCGTACCGGGAGATCTTCGCGGGGCTGTGGCAGCGGCCGGAGGACGTGCTGACCACGACGTTCGACCTCGGTCACGACGAGATGGTGCTCGTGAAGGACATCGAGGTGTACAGCACCTGTGAACATCATCTGGTCCCGTTCCGGGGCGTCGCCCATGTCGGGTACATCCCGTCCACCACCGGCAAGATCACCGGACTGTCGAAGCTGGCGCGGCTCGTGGACGTGTACGCCCGGCGCCCGCAGGTGCAGGAGCGGATGACGACGCAGATCGCCGACTCGCTGATGGAGATCCTGGAGCCGCGCGGGGTGATCGTGGTCGTGGAGTGCGAGCACATGTGCATGTCGATGCGGGGCATCCGCAAGCCCGGCGCGAAGACCATAACGTCGGCGGTGCGCGGCCAGCTCCGGGACGCGGCGACCCGGAACGAGGCGATGAGCCTCATCATGGCCCACTGACCGGCCCGTCGCCCCGGGAGCGGCGGATCGCTCCCACCGCCGGGGGCCTAGGCTTGACGCATGAGCAAGCAGAACCGGCGCGGCCAGGTGGGCGGAATGCCCCGGTGGGACCGTTGTGCGGTCATGGGCGTCGTCAACGTCACCCCGGACTCCTTCTCCGACGGCGGCCGCTGGTTCGACACCACGGCGGCGGTCAAACACGGCCTGGACATGGTCGGGGAGGGCGCGGACCTGGTGGACGTCGGCGGTGAGTCGACCCGCCCCGGTGCCGCCCGCGTCGACGAGGCCGAGGAGCTCAAGCGCGTCATCCCCGTCGTGCGGGGGCTGGCTTCCGAGGGTGTCACCGTCTCCGTGGACACCATGCGCGCCTCCGTCGCCGAGCAGGCCCTCGCGGCCGGCGCCGCCCTCGTCAACGACGTCAGCGGCGGCCTCGCCGACCCCGCGATGATCCCGGTGGTCGCCGACGCGGGCGCCCCCTTCGTGGTGATGCACTGGCGCGGCTTCCTGGAGGGCGGCAACGTCAGGGGCGTCTACGAGGACGTCGTCGCCGAGGTGCTGGACGAACTGCACGCGCGCGTGGAGGCCGTTCTGGCGGGCGGCGTCGCGGCGGACCGCGTCGTCGTCGACCCGGGCCTCGGGTTCTCCAAGGACGCCGAGCACGACCTCACCCTCCTCGCCCACCTCGACCGGCTGCACGGCCTCGGCCACCCGCTGCTGGTCGCCGCCTCCCGCAAGCGGTTCCTCGGCCGGGTGCTGGCGGGCTCGGAGGGCTCACCGCCGCCCGCACGCGAACGGGACGCCGCCACGGCCGCCGTGTCGGCCCTGGCCGCTCAGCAGGGCGCCTGGGCGGTCCGGGTGCACGAGGTCCGTGCCACCGCCGACGCGGTTCGCGTGACCCGCGCGATCGAAGGGGCCCGGGAGCGGTGAGCGCTCCCCACACCGATGTCGAACAGGTCGAACTCGCCAACCGGGCCTTCTACGAGGCCATGGAGCAGGGCGACTTCGAGACGCTCTCCTCGCTCTGGCTGACCCCGGCCGACGTGGGCGTGGACGAGGAGTACCACGACCCCGCCGAGACCGGCGTGATCTCCTGCGTGCACCCCGGCTGGCCGGTCCTCACCGGGCGCGGCGAGGTGCTGCGGTCGTACGCGTTGATCATGGCGAACACGGAGTACATCCAGTTCTTCCTCACCGACGTGCATGTGTCGGTCACCGGGGACACCGCGCTCGTCACCTGCACCGAGAACATCCTCAGCGGGGGCCCGGCGCCGGACGGCAGTGACGAGCTGGGGCCGCTCGTGGGGCAGCTGGTGGTCGCCACGAATGTGTTCCGCCGCACATCCGACGGCTGGAAGCTGTGGTCGCACCACGGTTCCCCGGTACTGACCGAATCCGATGACGACGAGGGCGACGCGTCACCTTCCTGAGTGGGTGGGCGGTCCCCAAGGGCCAAGGCGTGATTGGGAACACGGGGTCGCGGGTATGGGCGGCTTCCGACCTGTGAGCCGCCGTGTTCCCTGCGGGAAACGCTCGGTGAACCCTGCCCGTACAAGGGTGGGGCCGAGCCTCCGTGGGGGAGCGCTGTCCGTGCCCGCAGGTAGATTCGAAGGTGGCCGGTGTGCCGACCGCATACGGACGACATCGGCCGTCACCGACGATTGCAGGAGTGATTCGCGTGGATCGTGTCGCGCTGCGCGGCCTCAGGGCCCGTGGGTATCACGGGGTGTTCCCGGGTGAGCGCGAGGAGGGCCAGACCTTCGTCGTGGACCTCGTCCTCGGGCTGGACACCCGGCCGGCCGCGGCCGACGACGACCTGGCGAAGACCGTGCACTACGGGATCGTGGCGGAGGAGGTCGTCGCCATCGTCGCGGGCGAGCCGGTGAACCTCATCGAGACGCTGGCCGAGCGCATCGCCCGGGCGTGTCTGCGGCATGAGGTGGTCCAGGAGGTCGAGGTCACCGTCCACAAGCCGAACGCGCCGATCACGGTCCCCTTCGACGACACGACCGTCACCATCACCCGGAGCCGAGTATGACCGCGTTCTTCACCGAGGGTCAGAGCGACCCGACCGTACAGCCGGTGCCGGCCTCCGTCGTGCAGAAGGTGGACGAGGCCGACACGACCCTGCACAACCCCCGCCGGGCGGTGATCTCCCTCGGCTCGAACCTGGGCAACCGGCTGGAGAACCTCCAGGGCGCCATCGACGCGCTGGAGGACACGCCCGGCGTCCGCATCAAGGCCGTGTCGCCGGTGTACGAGACCGAGCCGTGGGGGGTGGCGCCGGGCAGCCAGCCGTCGTACTACAACGCGGTCGTCGTCCTGAAGACCACCCTGCCGCCGTCCTCGTTGCTGGAGCGGGCCCAGGCGGTCGAGGAGGCCTTCCACCGGGTGCGGGACGAGCGCTGGGGGCCGCGCACGCTGGACGTCGACATCGTGGCGTACGCGGACGTGGTCTCCGACGACCCGGCGCTGATCCTGCCGCACCCGCGCGCGCACGAGCGGGCGTTCGTCCTCGCCCCGTGGCACGACGTGGAGCCGGAGGCCCGGCTCGCCGGCCGGGGCCCGGTCGCCCTGCTCCTCGACGGCGTCACCCGTGAAGGTGTGTCGCCCCGCGCCGACCTGGAACTCCACCTGCCCGAGTAGTCGTTAAGGTCTACCGGGTCGGGATCATCCCGACGCCGTCGGGATCACCGGCCGGGCCGACCACCCGGCGCCCGTGGTTCCCGGCGTCCGTGGACCATCGGGCTCGTCGAAGGGGCATCGTGAAAGAGCTGCGCATCAGGACGCTGGCCGCGGTGTTCGTCGTGGCGGGAGTGCTGTCCTGGGCCGGGGCCCGGCTGTGGAACTCGGTGGGCACCCTGCCGAGCGTCCCGCTGGCCGCCCCCATCGTGCTCGCCCTGATCGCCGCCGTCCTGACGGCCACCGCGCTGTCCATCCGCAACCGCCTCAAGGCCCAGCGGGAGCGGCGGCCGGAGGCCAAGGGCGTCGACCCCCTGATGGCCGCCCGCGCGGTCGTCTTCGGCCAGGCCAGCGCCCTCGTCGCCGCCCTCGTCTCCGGCATGTACGGCGGCGTCGGTGTCTTCCTCCTGGAGTCCCTGGAGAACCCGGCCCGCCGCGACCAGGCCATCTACGCCGGCTTCTCCGTCCTCGCGGGCATCGCCGTCATAGTGGCCGCCTTCTTCCTGGAGCGCGTCTGCAAGCTCCCGGAGGACGACGACACCAACGGCGGGGCGGCACGGGCGATGTGACGCCCGCGCCCCGTAAAGGGGCGCGGGGAACTGCGCGACCAGCCACGTCCGGCCCGCACTGTTCGTACGGGCGTCCCCCGCGTCCTACGGTGTCCCCCGCGGAGCGTTACGCGGCGTTGCCCGCGGAGCGCACCGCGTGCGCGCACGGCGCCGGGGCCTTCGCACGGCGGCGCAGGACGCGGGGCAGCGCGAGGGTGACGAAGCCCTCGGCCTGCATCGCCGCGAGGCCGATGCGGGGCAGGTCGCGGGAGGTCGCGTAGACGACGAAGCGCGGCTCCCACCGCGGGCGGAACTTCGCGTTGAACTTGTACAGCGACTCGATCTGGAACCAGCGGGAGAGGAAGACCAGCAGCCCGCGCCAGGCGCGCAGCACCGGTCCCGCGCCGATCTTCTCGCCGCGCGCCAGGGCCGAGCGGAACATCGCGAAGTTCAGGGACACCTGCTTCACGCCCAGGCGGGGAGCGGCCTGGAGGGCCGCGACGATGAGGAGTTCGTTCATACCGGGGTCCGCGGCGCGGTCGCGGCGCATCAGGTCCAGGGAGGCGCCGTCGGGGCCCCAGGGCACGAAGTGGAGCACGGCCTTCAGGTCGCCGTACGGGCCCGGGACCTCGTCGGCCTTGTGGGCGGTGGCGATGAGGCAGTCGCCGTCGGCCGGGTCGCCGACGCGGCCGAGCGCCATGGAGAAGCCGCGCTCGGTGTCGGTGCCGCGCCAGTCCTCGGCGGCGCGCCGGATCCGGTCCAGCTCCGCCTCGCCGAGGTCACGGACGCGCCGTACCCGGGTCTCGTAACCGAGCCGCTCGATGCGCTTCACCATCTGGCGCACGTTGCGCATCGCGCGCCCGGCGAGGGAGAAATCCGAGACGTCCACCACCGCCTCGTCGCCCAGTTCCAGGGCGTCGAGGCCGGTCTCCCGGGTCCAGACCTCCGCGCCCGTCTCCGAGCAGCCCATGACGGCCGGGGTCCAGGAGTGGGCCTTCGCCTCGTCCATGAAGCGCTCGATCGCGCCGGGCCAGGCCTCGACGTCGCCGATCGGGTCGCCGCTGGCGAGCATCACACCGGAGACGACGCGGTACGTCACCGCCGCCTTGCCGCTCGGGGAGAAGACGACGGCCTTGTCGCGGCGGAGCGCGAAGTGGCCGAGGGAGTCGCGGCCGCCGTGCTTGTCGAGCAGGGCGCGCAGCCGTACCTCGTCGTCGTCGGTGAGGCGGGCCGCCGGGTGTTCGGGGCGGAAGGCCAGGTAGACCGTGGTGATGGCGGTCAGCAGACCGAGGGCGCCGAGGGAGAAGGCCACCGTCCAGGACGTGTTGCCGGCGTAGTCGACCGGGCCCTCGAAGCCGAACAGGCCGTAGATGACGTGTTCGAGCCGGTCGGCGAGGCTCGGGTCGCCGACCATGCGCCCGGGGTGGGCGCTGACGACGAGCAGGCCGAGCATGATCGAACCGGCGCCCATCAGGACGAAGTTGGCGAGGGCGCGCCAGCGGCTGGTCGGGTCGGGCAGGGCGCGGAACTCGTCACGGTGGCGCAGCAGCAGGACGAGCAGCGCCAGCGAGACGAGGACGCCGACGACCGAGTGACGGTACGTGAACTGGGCGATCGCCCCGGCCGGGAGCAGGATCACGGCCGCGCGCCAGGCCCGCCGTTTTCGCCGGCGCAGGCCGTGGGCGAGGAGGAGCAGCAGGACGCCGGCGCTCAGGGAGAGGGCCGCCGCGAACGGTCCGAGCGCGCCGGGGAGCACCTCGGCCAGCGCGTGCATACGACTGTTCCGGAAGCGGGGGAACACGCCCGCGGCGATGTCCACGAGCCCGACGAGCGTGCAGGCCCTGGCGACCAGGGCGGGTACCGCCTCGGGGCGCGGCCCGCGCAGCGCGCCGCGCACGACGCCGTATCCGCGCCGACCGGCGTTCGAGTGGAGTCGGCCCGACCGGACCGGAACCCCACCCGACATTTCCCCATCTGTCCTGACAGACATCGCATCCCGTGGTTCTGCGAGAGAGCTTGGATCCGGTGCCTTTTCCGGCATCCGGCGACATTGCGCCCTCTAGGACGGTGACTTGAGGGCGGAGGTTCACTCTCCATCGGAAAGCTGAACCAAAGGACAAGGAAAGACAAGGAAAGAAAGGGCGGCGGGGGACAACCCGATGGGTCTTACGAGTAACAAGGTGCTGGCGTTGGTGGTGTTGTCCGCCGTGCTGCTGTTCATCGGCACGGTGTGGCTGTGGCCGAGGCTGGCACGTCGCGGCTGGCGGGCGGTCGGCGGCCGGATCGTGGTCCTGCTGGCCACGCAGGTCGCCGTCTTCGCGTCGGTCGGCCTCGCCGCGAACCAGGCCTTCGGGTTCTACGCCAGCTGGGCCGACCTCCTCGGCCGGGAGAACGGCCAGGGCGTGGTCGTCGACCACGACGGCGCCGACACCGGCGGGCCGTTGCGGGTCGTCGACACCCAGCAGGTGAACGTGGCCGGCGGCGCCCGCCCCACCATCGGCGGCCAGATCCAGAAGGTCGAGATCGTCGGCCGTACGACACGGATCGCGAGCCCGGCGTACGTGTATCTGCCGCCGGAGTACTTCCAGCCCGAGTACCGCACCCGCACCTTCCCCGCGGCCGTCGTCCTCACCGGCTACCCGGGCACGGCCGAGGCGCTCGTCAAGGGCCTCCACTTTCCGCAGACGGCACACAAGTTGGCCCGCGACGGCAAGGCGCAGCCGATGATCCTGGTCATGCTGCGGCCGACCGTGGCGCCGCCGCGCGACACCGAGTGCGTGGACGTCCCGGGCGGGCCGCGGACCGAGTCGTTCTTCGCCGAGGACCTGCCGGACGCCGTGGGTCACCACTACCGGGTCGGGAAGAAGCCCGGGAGCTGGGGGATCATCGGCGACTCGACCGGCGGCTACTGTGCGCTGAAACTCGCCATGCACCACCCCCGGGTGTACGCCGCCGGCGCGGGCCTCTCGCCGTACTACAAGGCGCCGCTCGACGCCACGACCGGCGATCTCTTCCAGGGGAACAGGACGCTGCGGAACGAGGCGGACCTCTTCTGGTATCTGAGGCACCGGCCGGCGCCGGACACCTCTCTGCTGGTCACCAGCAGCAAACAGGGGGAGACCAACTACAGGAACACGCTCGAGTTCATCGAGTTGGCGAAAGAGAAGCGGCCGACCCGGATCTCGTCGATCATCCTCGACAGCGGCGGGCACAACTTCAACACGTGGCGGCGCGAGATCCCGGCGACTCTGCAGTGGATCAGCGGGCGGTTGAGCGACCGGTGAGTGCGGGTGGCGAGGGCGACCGCCGAGTGTGAGCGGAGTGCGACCGCTGAGTGCCGACGGTGCGTGCCGTCCGTGCGTGCCGTCCGTGCGTGCCGTCCGTGCTGCCCGTGCGTGCGACTGCTGAGGGGTCTGTCGGCGGCGCGGCAATTCGTGGAATTCCCCCGTCTGGGGAAAGAGGCAGATGTGGCCAAGGCGTATCTGGATTCCCTCGGCTTGATCCAGTAGAGGAGTCGCCGGTGGGTGCCTTGGTGCCCTGGCCGTGAGGGAGCTTGTGAGGGCTTGTGAGAGGTGAGAGGGGCGGCTGAGTTTTTACGGCCCGGGGCACCATCATTCGCCTACGCGCGGTAAGTTTCTGGCCATGCCACGTGGACGTCACCGCCATTCACCACCTCTGCACAGGCTGCTGCCCCCCACGGCGATCGCAGGCGTCTCGCTCGTCTGCGCCCTCGGGCCCTGGGTGTTCACCGAGCCGTCGGTGCTCCGGGTCACCGCCGCCCTCGCCGCGGCGACCGCGGCCGTGGGCGCGGCGGTCATGCGCCGCTGGGACGTGGAGGCAGGCAAACGCGTCGCCGACCTCACGCGTGCGCGGGCGAGCGACGAGTGGCGTCACGAGGAGAAGGTCGCCGAGGTGGAGACCGACCTCGAGGAGTCGCGCGAGCTGCGCACCAAGCTGGAGCACAAGCTCCGGGCCAAGCGTGCGGAACTGGCCAACCTCCGCAACGAGCACGCCGCGCTGCTGCGCCGCTACGCCACCGCCGAGACCGAGCGGGCCAGCGCCCTGGAGGGCCGCCGCCTGCTGGAGATCGAGGCGACCGTTCCCGAGGGGGCGCGGGAGTTGGAGGCGGCCGGTTCGGACGCGGGTGCGGGTGCGGGTGCGGGTGACGGCGAGGGTGACGAGGCCACCGCGGTGGCCCAGGCTTCGCCGGTGCCGCCGCAGGGGGTTCCCTCACCGGGGGCGCCCTGGGCTTCGTGGGAGACGGCTTCCAAGGCTGCGGCCGAGGCGGCGAAGGCGGGGAAGACGGGGAAGGGCGAAGCCGGGGGTGCCTCGGCCGACGCCGACGCCGATGCCGACGCCGATGCCGATCCCGACGCCGACGGGGGTGCTTCTGCCGAGGGTGACGTCGACGGTGGTGCCTCGGCCGAGGCCGAGGGCTCCGGGGCGAAGGGGTCGGCCTCTTCGGTGTTCTCGCCGGCCGGTTCCTCGCTCTTCCTGCGCGCGAACTCGGCGTTGGACCGGATCATCACCCAGCGGGGCTCGGTGGAGGGTTCGAGGGAGACCGGGGCCGGGGCTGCGAGCGAGGGTGCGGCCGAGGCCGGTGGCGACGGGGTGGTCGCCCAGGCCGAGGCCGAGGCCGAGGCTGAGCCCGGGGCTGACGGTGAGTTCGCGGCTGGATCCGAGACGGAGACGGAGACGGAGACGGAGACCGAGACGGAGACCGAGACCGAGATCGGGATCGGGATCGGGACCGCGTCGGGGTTTGTGCCCGAGCCCGAGCCCGAGTTCGGGGTTGCGGACGAGGCCGGTGCTGGTGCCGATGCCGTAGTCGAGTCCGAAGTGGCCGGTGCCGAGGAAGCGAGCGTGTCCTCGGACTCCGAGGTCGAGGGCGAGTTCGCCGACGACTTCGCAGACGGCTCCGGTGACGACCCCGTGGACGACGCCGTCGACGTACAGGTCGATCAGGTCGATGAGCCGGGCGAGACGTCCGTCGCCGAGCCGGACTCCGCCGAGTCCGCCGAGGCGACCGCCAAGGGCCAGGCACCGAAGGGTGGTTCCCCCAAGGGCCCTTCTCCCAAGGGTGACCCGGACGGGCCGACGGACGGGGGCACTCGGCAGGGACGTTCCGCCGAGGCGGCGGAGGAGCCGGTTCCGGTGCTCACCGCCGAGGAGGACGACGCGCTGGGGAAGTCTGTGGCGGCCCGTGGTCATGAGCGCGCGGCCGCCGGTCCCGTACCCGCGGTCTCCGCTCCGACACGGTCGACGGGGGTGGGCGAGCTGACGCGGGTGGAGCCGTCGGGGCGCGCGGGGCACGTGCGGCAGGCGGAGCAGGCCGCTCCGGCGCCGATGCCCGCACTCCCGCCGGCGGGTCACTTCACGGTGCCCACGGCCGTGGCCGTGGTTCCTGCCGCGCCGCAGCGGCGGGCGGCCGTCGAGGGAGGGTTCGACTTCTTCGGTACGCAGAAGGGTGCGGACGCCCTGGAGGCCGTGCAGAACGAGGACCTCGCCGACGTGATCGGCCAGGAGGCCCTCGCGCTGCACAAGGCCGAGTCCGAGGCCCGGTTCAAGCGCCCCGACGAGGCATCCCGAGGCGTCGGCCAGGTCATCGACCTCACCGCCCACGACGAGACGGAACAGATCGACGTACAGGGCCTGCGCACGGCAGCGTCCTAGCCACGGGCGGCCGGTACAGCCGGCCGTCCCGGCCGTCCCGGCCACCGCGGGCAGTCGTGCCGCTGGGGCGATGGGGGCACCTCCCGCTCGAACGAAGCCGAGAGTGGGCGAGGGTGGGCGCGGCGGCACCCCGCAAGCGCCGGTGAGCGAAACCGCCCTCCGCCCAGCCGAAGCCGCCGGGCGCCCACGCCACCCCGACCACCGGGCGCCCACGCCACCCCGACCACCGGGCGCCCACGCCCCATCCCGGCCCCCGCACCGACGCAGCCCACCCCCCCGGCGCTACACCATCCACCGATCCGGCAGAGCCTCACGCCGCCCCGTCCGCGACCGTTCCGCCTGCGCACGCAGCAGCTCAGCCGCCTCCCCGGCGTCCCTCAGCCGCGCGGTCACGGTCTTGTTGGCGCCGGTGTCGACATGCACGTCGGCGAGACCCTTGGACCGCTGCCAGGGCCCCTGCGACAGCCGTACGCTCTGCACCTTCGCGTGCGGCACGAGATCGAGCCGGCGCCGCAGCAGCCCGTGCCGCGCCGCGAACACCGTGTCGCTGACGGCGAGCCCGTACCCCCGCCACCACAGCGGCACGCACCACCGCGCCCGCCCCGGCGGCCGTACGAGAGCCGCCGCGTCCGGCACGGCCACCCCCGGCAGCACACGCGCTATCACCGACTCGGCCACCTCGCGCGGCGCGACCGGTACGAGGACGGAGTTCGAGGAACCGGCCACGTCCAGCTCGACGCGGACCCACCCGCGGCGCCGCCACAGCAGCGGTTCGACGACGCGGACGGTCTGCACGCGGCCGGGCGGGACCGTTTCGTGGGCCCGGTCGAGGAGCCCGTGGTCGATGCGGAGCCCGTCGGGGGAGTCGCCGACCGTCCAGTCGTACTCCGCGACGAACCGCCCCACACTGCTCGCCCCGGCCGCGCCGAGCAGCGGCAGCGCGGTCGCGAGGACGGTCCACACGCTCTCCGTGACGAACCACAGCACGGACGGTACGACGACCGCGGCCACCAGGGTCGCCCAGGTCGCGCCGGTCAGGACGAGGGACATGGCCAGCACGCCGGCCGGGACCTTCAGAAGCCGCCGTACGGGCGCCTCGCCGACCTCGTGCGCGGTCTCCGGCGCGAAACCGGCCGCGCGGGCGAGGAGTTCGGCCCGCAGGGCGCCGGCGTGCGCCTCGCCGAGGTAGGCCAGCTCGTCCTTCTTGTCGGTGCCGACGACGTCGAGTCTGAGTTTCGCCACGCCCGCGATCCGGGCCAGCAGTGGGCGGGTGACGTCGATGGCCTGAATGCGCTCCAGGCGGATGTGGGCGGTACGGCGGAACAACAGGCCGGTACGGATGCGCAGTTCGCTGTCGGTCACCGCGAAGTGGGTGAACCACCAGGTCAGGAAGCCGTACAGGGCGGCGGCCGGGATGAACACACCGAGCCCGATCAGCAGGGTCGTCGTGTCGAGCCGCATCAGGTTCCGCTGCGCCCCGTCCGGATCGTGCACGGCCCACCCGATCAACACCGCCACCGGCGCCCAGGCCCGCCGCAGCGGCGTCACCGGATGCAGCCGATGCTCGACCACCGGCTTCTCACCCGTCCCGCCGTCGTCCTCGGCGCCCGCATCACCCGTCCCGCCGCGGCTCTCGGCGTCCGCCTCCGTTGTCCCGCCGTCGTTCTCGGCGTCCGCCTCACCCCGCCCGCTGCCGTTCTCGGCGTCCGCTTCCGCTGTCCCGCCGTCGTTCTCGGCGCTCGCCTCACCCCGCCCGCCGTGGTCCTCGGCGTCCGCCTTCGCTGTCCCGCCGTCGTTCTCGGCGTCCGCCTCCGCTGTCCCGCCGCGGCGCTCGGCGTCCGCCTCACCCGTCCCGCCGTCGTCCTCGGCGTCCGCCTTCGCAGTACCGCCGCCGTTCTCGGCCACGGAGGCCGATGCGGAGGCCCCCACCTCCGCCTTCCCGCCCGGCCCGGCCCCGGCCTCCGGCACCCCGCCCAGCCCGCTCACCGCCGCGGGCTCCGGCTCGCGCTCGGCCCCGTCCCCCGGCCTCTCCGCTTGTACCGCGTCGTCCGCTTCCTGCGCCGACACCGTCACAGCCCTGCCGATCGGGCCTCGCCCAGTTGCGTGAGGCGGTCGCGGAGGCGTTCGGCCTCGGCCGGGTCGAGACCGGGGATGCGGGCGTCCGTGGCGGCGGCGGCCGTGCGCAGCTGCACGCTCGCCAGGTTGAAGTGCCGCTCGACGGGCCCGGACTCCACCTCGACCAGCTGCATACGCCCGTACGGCACGACGGTCTCCTCCCGCCAGAGCACACCCCGGCTGATCAACAGGTCGTCCGCCCTTTCGGCGTACCGCCATGACCGCCAGTTCCGGCCCAGCATCGGCCAGCCCCACAGCAGCAGGCCGAGGGGCAGCAGCGCGAAGGCCGCCCACACCGGCTCCGCCAGCCAGCCCAGCAGTACCGCCGTACCGACGGTGATCGGCCCCAGCCACAACACCAGCAACAGCCGCCTCATCCGCAACAGCCCGGGCGGCAGTCCGGTCCAGACCGGCTCGCCCTCGGCGCGCTCGGCGCCGTCTTCCAAGGTCCCCGTCTCCATTACGCCAGCGTACGTACGACAGACTGTGTCCATGACTCCCCCGACGGAGACCCGAGAGACGACGGTCGGTATCGGCGGTGCCGCCGAGAGCACGGACATGGTGCTCAACATCGGCCCGCAGCATCCGTCCACGCACGGTGTGCTGCGGCTGCGGCTCGTCCTCGACGGCGAGCGCATCCGGCACGCCGAGCCGGTCATCGGCTATATGCACCGGGGCGCGGAGAAGCTCTTCGAGGCGCGTGACTACCGCCAGATCATCATGCTCGCCAACCGCCACGACTGGCTCTCCGCCTTCTCCAACGAACTCGGCGTCGTCCTCGGCGTCGAACGCATGCTGGGCATGGAGGTCCCCGAGCGCGCGGTCTGGATGCGTACGCTCCTCGCCGAGCTGAACCGGGTCCTCAACCACCTGATGTTCCTCGGCTCGTACCCGCTGGAGCTCGGCGGCATCACCCCGGTCTTCTACGCCTTCCGGGAGCGCGAGGAGCTCCAGAGCGTCATGGAGGAGATCTCCGGCGGGCGCATGCACTACATGTTCAACCGGGTCGGCGGCCTCAAGGAGGACCTCCCGGCGGGCTGGACCGCACGCGCGCGGGCGGCCGTCGCGGACGTCCGCTCCCGCATGGGTGTCTTCGACGACCTCGTCCTCGGCAACGAGATCTTCCGGGGCCGCACCCGGAACGTGGGCGTCCTCTCCCCGGAGGCCGTGCACGCGTACGGCGTCAGCGGCCCGATCGCCCGTGCCTCCGGCGTCGACTTCGACCTGCGGCGCGACGAGCCGTACCTCGCGTACGGCGACCTGCAGGACGTCCTGAAGGTCGTCACCCGTGACGAGGGCGACTGCCTCGCCCGCTTCGAGTGCCTCCTGGAACAGACCCACAACGCGCTCGCCCTCGCCGACGCCTGCCTCGACCGCCTCGCCGACCTCCCGCCGGGCCCCATCAACCAGCGCCTCCCGAAGGTCCTCAAGGCCCCCGAGGGCCACACCTACGCCTGGACCGAGAACCCCCTCGGCATCAACGGCTACTACCTGGTCAGCAAGGGCGAGAAGACCCCCTACCGCCTGAAGCTCCGCTCCGCCTCGTACAACAACATCCAGGCCCTCACCGAACTCCTGCCGGGCACCCTGGTGGCCGACATGGTGGCGATCCTGGGCTCGCTGTTCTTCGTGGTGGGGGACATCGACAAGTAGGACGGCCGTGAGGGCGTGAGGGCGTGAGGGCGTGACGGCCTGGATGGGCTGGACGGCCTGGGCCCCGTCGTTCGGCTCATGCCGGTGAGCGGGGCAGCGGGTCCGGAATCCCCACCGTCTGCAGCAGCCAGCCGAAGTCGCCCAGTCCGCCCGGCGCGGTCAGTTCGGCGGCCTCGCCCGCGCCCGCGAGGGCCCGTACGTACGCGACCGGGTCGGTGGTCGCGAGGGACAGCGGCGGACGGCCGGCGCCGACCCCCAGGGCGCGCAGGGCCTCCCGCTGGGTGAGCAGCCGTGCCCCCGGCAGCGCGCACGCGTCCAGTGCCACATGGGCGGTGATGTCGCACGACCCGTCCGGGACCGGCGAGGTCTCCCGCCCCTTCCGGAACCCCGTGAGCGTCCCGAAGGGCGGCCGGGAGCCGACGAGGTGAGCGTAGTCCACGGCGACGGCGAGTCCCCGCTCGACACCCGCCACGGCGGCGGCCCACGCCCGGTCCCTCGGCAGCCCGACCTCGGCCCGCAGCCCCTCCTCGGGGGCCAACGGCCACCACCGGCCCAGCCATCGCGCCTCCTCCCCGCCGACGGCCTCCCCGAGCCGCTCGCTCCCGTCCTGCCGTACGAGGACCAGCCGGGCCACACCCGCCGCGTCCACCTCGACGACCTCCACGGGCACGTTGTCCAGCCACTCGTTGGCGAACAGCAGCCCGGCGATCCCCTTCGGCGGTTCGGCGAGCCACTCGATGCGGTGATCGAGACCGGGTGGCCGCTCGGCCAGCTCGACGGCGTACGCGCGCGTGCGGGACGACACCTCGGCGGGGAGCGCGTCCAGCACCCCGCTCACCAGCTCCCCCCGCCCGGCCCCCATGTCGACGAACCCCAGCTCGCCCGGCCGTCCCAACGCCTCGTCCACCCGGCACAGCAACCGCGCCACGGCGGAGGCGAAGAGCGGGGAGGCGTGCACGGAGGTCCGGAAGTGCGAGGCGGGCCCCTCCGGCCTCCGGTAGAAGCCCTCGGGGCCGTACAGGGCTTCTCGCGTCGCGGCGCGCCAACACCGCCACGCCTTCGCCCCTTCACGGGCGCGGGGGTGTGACATGTGCGGCTCCGCCGTGTGGGCGTGACCGGCCGTGATGGACCCGCAGCCGCACGACGAGAGGTCCCCCCGAGCTCCCAGGCGATCCGTCATCACGCCAGGCTAAGCGGAACGGGGAGGGCGGCCTCCACCTTGGGGAGTACGTGGCCCGGTCACGGATCGGCCCTCCGGTTGACCCCGGCACACCGCCCGCTTCCCTACGCTGGGTTACGTGCAGCGCCTCTATGACTTCCTCCGCCGGCACCCGACATGGGTCGACAGCTTCTGGGCCGTCGTCCTGCTCGGGATGACCCTCGTCGGCGGAGCGATCGCCACGGACTACGCGAACGACATGAACGACACCGCGTTCGTGGTGATCTCGCTCGCGCTCAGTCTGTCGATCGCCCTGCGGCGCCGTATGCCCGAGAAGATGCTGATGCTGGCCGCCGCGGCGGGCTTCGCGCAGCTGATCCTCGACGTGCCGAGAATCCCGGCCGACTTCGCGATGCTCGTGGTCATCTACACGGTCGCGGCGAACGGCGCCCGCTGGGCCTCCTGGTTCGCCCTGGGCGGCGGCCTCTGCGCGGCGTCACTGGCGCAGCTGCGCTGGACCGAGGATCAGGTGAGCACGCTGGGGAACGCGGTGCTCGCGGTCGTCCTGACCGTGCCCTTCGCCCTGGCGTGGGTGCTCGGCGACTCCCTGCGCACCCGCCGCGCGTACTTCGCGCAGCTGGAGGAGCGTGCCGCCCGGCTGGAGAAGGAGCGCGAGGCACAGGCCAAGGTCGCGGTCGCCGCCGAGCGTGCCCGGATCGCCCGGGAACTGCACGACGTCGTCGCGCACAACGTCTCCGTGATGGTCGTCCAGGCCGACGGCGCCGCGTATGTCCTCGACGCCGCCCCCGACCAGGCGAAGAAGGCCCTGGAGACCATCTCCTCCACCGGCCGCCAGGCCCTCGCCGAGATGCGCCGTCTGCTCGGCGTGCTGCGCACCGGTGAGCACAAGGAGGTCGGCGAGTACGTCCCGCAGCCCGATGTCGAACAGATCGACGACCTCGTCGAGCAGTGCCGGGTGGCCGGCCTGCCCGTGGACTTCAAGATCGAGGGCACCCCGCGGCCGCTGCCCAGCGGTGTGGAGCTGACGGCGTACCGCATCGTCCAGGAGGCCCTCACCAACACCCGCAAGCACGGTGGCCCGAACACCGGTGCGAGCGTCCGGCTGGTCTACTTCGACGACGGCCTCGGCCTGCTCGTCGAGGACGACGGCAAGGGCGCGCCCCACGAGCTGTACGAGGAGGGCGGCGCCGACGGTCAGGGGCACGGCCTCATCGGTATGCGTGAGCGCGTCGGTATGGTCGGCGGCACGCTGGACGCGGGTCCCCGCCCCGGCGGCGGCTTCCGGATCAGCGCCCTGCTGCCCCTGAAGCCCGCACACTGACACGGTCATGCCACTCGCTGGCATCTGTAGACCCGCTGTAGACCTGCTGTGGACACGGAAGAGGACCCGATGGCGATCCGCGTAATGCTCGTCGACGACCAGGTGCTGCTGCGCACCGGGTTCCGGATGGTGCTGGCAGCCCAGCCGGACATGGAGGTCGTGGCGGAGGCGGGCGACGGCGTCGAGGCCCTGCTGGTCGCACGGTCGACCGAGGTGGACGTGGTCCTCATGGACGTCCGTATGCCGAAGCTGGACGGCGTCGAGGCCACCCGCCGCATCTGCGCGGAGCCCGACCCGCCCAAGGTGCTCATCCTGACCACCTTCGACCTCGACGAGTACGCCTTCTCCGGGCTGAAGGCGGGCGCCTCCGGCTTCATGCTCAAGGACGTGCCGCCCGGCGAGCTGCTGGCCGCGATCCGTGCCGTGCACAGCGGCGACGCCGTCGTCGCGCCCTCCACCACCCGGCGCCTGCTCGACCGGTTCGCCCCGATGCTCCCGAGCACCGGCACGGAACCGAAGCACAAGGAGCTGGAGCGCCTCACCGAGCGCGAGCGCGAGGTCATGATCCTCGTCGCCCAGGGCCTGTCCAACGGCGAGATCGCCGCCCGTCTCGTCCTCTCCGAGGCCACGGTCAAGACCCACGTCGGCCGCATCCTCACCAAGCTGGGCCTGCGCGACCGCGTCCAGGTGGTGGTCCTGGCGTACGAGACGGGGTTGGTCCGGGCGGGAGGGCAGGGCTGAGGCCCCCCGGGGCCCACCGGTCCCGGCCGAGCCACAGGAGAGCGTGACTCCGGCGTCATCACGGCGCACTAGGGTGCCCGCATGCTCCTGTGGATCAACGGCCCCTTCGGGGGCGGCAAAACACAGACTGCGCACGAGATCCAACGGCGGCTGCCGGGCAGCGTCATCTGCGATCCCGAGCACCCGGGCTTCGGGCTGCACCGCATGCTGCCGCCCGAACTGCGAGGCGACTTCCAGGATCTGGCGGCCTGGCGGCAGGGCGTGGTCGAGGTCCTGGACCTCGCCCTCACCGAGCGGGACGGCGTGGTGATCGCCCCCATGACGGTCACCGATCCCGGCCACTTCGCGGAGACCGTCGAACGCCTGCGCGAACTCGGCCACGACGTACGCCACTTCACGCTCCTCGCCCGGCGCGAGACCGTGCTGAAGCGGCTCCGCGAACGCGGCTTCGGGCACCTCCTGCAGTACGTCGCCGGGAAGAACGCCCCGCTCCGCCGGGAGAGCTGGGCCGTCGAACAACTCGACCACTGCCTGGAACGGCTGCGGGAACCGGAGTTCGCCGAGCACCTGTGGACCGACCACTCGACCGTGCCCAGGACGGCCGACCGCATCGCCGTTCTGGCCGGCCTCCGGCTGCGGCCGAACAACGAGGGCGCGCTGCGGACCCGGCTGCGACAGGCGGCGGTCGGCGTACGGCACATCCGGTTCGACTGACGTCCCCGGTCCCGGTCCCGGCCCCGGTGGGCGGCCGGCCCCCTGCCCGAGCAGCCGTCCGGGACGTCGTTCTTCCCGCGCACGCCGCAAGCCGCCAACCCATCCGGCACCTATGCGCCCGCGACCTTCTCCACCAGCGCCACGAAGTCCGCCACGGCCCTCCGCACGTCCGCCGCCGTCCACTCCAGCGCGGCGGCCCGTACCTCGATCTCCGTGACGGCCAGCCCCGGCCCGCCCCGGTCCCAAGGGCGGGCGAAGAGCAGCGCGTTCGTCTGCTCGCCCTGGCGGACCGCGGCCTCGGCGACGACGTCGACCTCGTACGGCAGCCAGACCTGGAACTCGTTGGTGTGCGGCTCCTCGGGGTGCACCCGGGCCCACGGCACCCCCGCCGCGGCGAAGCCCTCGCGCAGCCCGGCGGCGACCACGCGCGCGTGGCGGACGTACTCCGGCAGCCGGGGCAGCTCGCGCTCCAGGCCGACGAGGGCGGACAGGGCGGTGGGGAACTGCTGGAAGAGCTGGCCGCCGTACCGGTGCCGCCAGGCCTTCGCCTCGTCGATCAGGGCCCTGGGGCCGGCGATCGCGGCACCACCGTAGGCGCCGAGGGACTTGTAGTACGAGACGTAGACGCTGTCGGCGAGGCCCGCGATCTCGTCCACGGGGCGACCGAAGTGGGTGGCGGACTCCCACAGGCGGGCCCCGTCGAAGTGGACCACCGCGTCCCGCTCGCGCGCCGCCTCGGTGACCTCCGTCAGCTCCTCCCAGGAGGGGAGTACGAAACCGGCCTCCCTGAGGGGCAGTTCGAGCATCAGCGCGCCGAAGGGCTCGTCGAAGCCGCGTACCTCGTCGGCGGTCGGCAGCCGTGGCTCGCTCGTCAGCCGGACCGGGCGCAACCCGCTGACCTGGCTGAACGCATGCCGCTCGTACATCTCGGGGTGGGCGAGCGCGTGCAGGGCGACGGTCGGGTTCCCGGTGCGGGCCGCCCAGCAGCGCAGGGCCACCTGCTGGGCCATCGTGCCGGTCGGGAAGAACGCGGCGGCCTCCATGCCGAGCAGCGCTGCGGTCCGCTCCTCCAGGGCCTCGACGACCCCGTTGCCGTACATGTCGGCCGTCTCGTCCAGGTCGTACACGTCCCCGGCCGAGTCCAGCAGCGCCAGCCGCTCCCGGAGCGTCGCCAGCGCGCTCGTCCGCGCCAGCACCCGCTCGGCCGCCCGATGGGCGGCCTGCCGCCGCTTGTACCGCAGAGCCGTCGGGGACTCCTCGGATGCTTCCTCTGCGGCGGTCGTCTCCGCCGTCTCCGCCGTCTCCGCCGTCTCCGCCGTTTCGCTCATCCCGGGATCATCCCCCGGCCCCGTCCCGCCCGGCACCCGCTTTTCGCGCCGGCGGCCCGCGTCCCCGGCCTCGCGAACGCGACCTGCGGAAACGGCCCACGGCAACCCACAGCCTGTGGACAACCGAACGCCCCTCGAACCAATCGCGTTAACATGACGAGAAATCGTCCGGTACCCAGAGCGGACTGGAACGGGAAGGCCTCCACCGAGTGAGTACATTCCAGCAACCAGAGCCGAAGGACCGCCCCGCGCGGCTCGCCGTCGGCGTGGTCGGCGCCGGCCGTGTCGGTCCCGCGCTGGCGGCGTCCCTACAACTGGCCGGGCACCGCCCGGTGGCCGTCTCCGGGGTCTCCGACGCCTCCCGGCGACGCGCCGCCGAGCTGCTGCCAGATGTGCCGCTGATGCCGCCCGCCGAGGTGCTGCGCCACGCGGACCTGGTCCTGCTGACCGTCCCGGACGACGCGCTGCCGGGGCTGGTCGAGGGCCTCGCGGAGACCGGTTCCGTTCGGCCGGGACAGCTCCTCGTGCACACCTCCGGGCGGTACGGCGCGAAGGTGCTGGACCCCGCGCTGCGGGCCGGCGCGCTGCCACTGGCGCTGCACCCCGCGATGACGTTCACGGGAACCCAGGTGGACGTGCAACGGCTCGCCGGGTGCTCGTTCGGGGTCACCGCGCCGGACGAGCTGCGGATGGCCGCCGAGGCCCTGGTGATCGAGATGGGCGGCGAGCCCGAGTGGATCGCCGAGGAGAACCGCCCGCTCTACCACGCGGCCCTCGCCCTGGGCGCCAACCACCTGGTGACCCTGGTCGCCCAGTCCATGGAACTGCTGCGCACGGCCGGCGTCTCCGCCCCCGACCGCATGCTCGGCCCGCTGCTCGGCGCCGCCCTGGACAACGCCCTCAGGTCGGGCGACGCGGCCCTCACCGGCCCCGTCGCGCGCGGGGACGCGGGCACGGTCGCCGCGCACGTCGCCGAGTTGCGCGCGCACGCCCCGGCGACGGTCGCCGGGTATCTGGCGATGGCCCGCGCGACCGCCGACCGGGCCCTCGCCCACGGCCTGCTCAAGCCGGAGCTGGCCGAGGACCTCCTCGGGGTACTCGCGGGCGGGACGGACGGGACCACCGGAGCAGGCGGGACCGACGGGACCGAAGGGAACGCCCGATGACCACCACCGTGCTGCGCACCGCCGACGAACTGCACACCCGCGCGCGTGCGGGACGCCGCGCCGTCGTGATGACCATGGGCGCCCTGCACGAGGGCCACGCCACCCTGATCCGCGCCGCGCGCGAGACCGTCGGCGGCACGGGCGAGGTCGTCGTGACCGTCTTCGTGAACCCCCTCCAGTTCGGCGCGGGCGAGGACCTCGACCGCTACCCGCGCACCCTGGACGCCGACGTCAAGCTCGCCGACCAGTCGGGCGCCGACGTGGTGTTCGCCCCGACCGTGGACGAGGTCTACCCGGGTGGCGAACCCGAGGTCCGCATCACCGCGGGGCCCATGGGCGAGCGCCTGGAGGGTGCCGCCCGCCCCGGGCACTTCGACGGCATGCTCACCGTCGTCGCCAAGCTGCTCCACCTCACCCGCCCCGACGTGGCGCTCTACGGCCAGAAGGACGCCCAGCAGCTCGCCCTGATCCGCCGCATGGTCCGCGACCTGAACTTCGGCATGGACATCGTGGGCGTGCAGACCGTCCGCGAGGACGACGGCCTGGCCCTGTCCAGCCGCAACCGGTATCTGTCCACCGAGGAGCGCCGTACGGCCCTGGCGCTCTCGCAGGCGCTGTTCGCGGGCCGTGACCGGCACGCCGCGCAGGAGGCGCTGCGCGCGCGGGCCCGCGAGGTGCCCGCCACGCGCGCGCGTGCCGAGGCCCTGAGCGCCATCGGCGAGTCCCGCGCGGCGGCCGACGCGCACGCCATGGCGAAGTCCGCGCCCGGCGGCCCGGCCGCCGTCCGCGCCGCCGCCCGCCTGGTCCTCGACGAGGCCCTGCGCATGAAGCCGCCGATCGCCCTGGACTACCTGGCCCTGGTCGACCCGTCCGACTTCACCGACATCCCCGACGACTTCACCGGCGAAGCCGTCCTCGCCGTCGCGGCCCGGGTGGGGACGACCCGGCTGATCGACAACATCCCCCTGACCTTCGGAGCCGCCTCGTGACCAGCACAGGCATACGACTGCACGCGCCCGCACCGGGATGGTCCATCGCCGCCGACGTCGTGGTCGTCGGCTCGGGCGTCGCCGGCCTCACCGCCGCGCTGCGCTGCGAGGCCGCCGGCCTCCGTACGGTCGTCGTCACCAAGGCCCGTCTCGACGACGGCTCCACCCGCTGGGCCCAGGGCGGCATCGCCGCGGCCCTCGGCGAGGGCGACACCCCCGAACAGCACCTGGACGACACCCTGGTGGCCGGCGCGGGCCTGTGCGACGAGGAGGCCGTACGGCTCCTCGTCACCGAGGGACCCGACGCCGTGCACCGCCTGATCGCGACCGGCGCCCACTTCGACGAGTCGGAGGAGGGCGGCCTGGAGCTGACCCGCGAGGGCGGCCACCACCGCCGCCGCATCGCCCACGCGGGCGGCGACGCCACCGGCGCCGAGATCTCCCGGGCCCTCGTCGAGGCCGTACGCGCGCGCGGCCTGCGCACGGTCGAGAACGCGCTCGTCCTGGACCTGCTGACCGACGCCGACGGCGGCACCGCCGGTGTCACCCTGCACGTCATGGGCGAGGGCCAGCACGACGGCGTGGGAGCCGTCCACGCCCCCGCCGTGGTCCTCGCCACCGGCGGCATGGGCCAGGTCTTCTCCGCCACCACCAACCCGTCCGTCTCCACCGGCGACGGTGTGGCCCTCGCCCTGCGCGCGGGCGCGGAGGTCTCCGACCTCGAATTCGTCCAGTTCCACCCGACCGTGCTGTTCCTCGGCGCGGACGCGGAGGGCCAGCAGCCCCTGGTCTCCGAGGCGGTACGCGGCGAGGGCGCCCACCTCGTCGACGCCGACGGCACCCGCTTCATGGTCGGCCAGCACGAACTCGCCGAACTGGCGCCCCGGGACATCGTCGCCAAGGGCATCATGCGCCGCATGCAGGAGCAGGGCACCGAACACATGTACCTGGACGCCCGGCACTTCGGCGCCGACATGTGGGAGCACCGCTTCCCGACGATCCTCGCCGCCTGCCGCGCCCACGGCTTCGACCCGGTGACCGAGCCCATACCGGTCGCCCCGGCCGCCCACTACGCCTCCGGCGGCGTCCGCACCGACTCCCACGGCCGGACCACCGTCCCCGGCCTCTATGCCTGCGGCGAGGTCGCCTGCACCGGCGTCCACGGCGCCAACCGGCTCGCCTCGAACTCCCTCCTGGAGGGCCTGGTCTACGCCGAGCGCATCGTCGCCGACATCGCCGCGGCCCACGCCGGGAACGGCCTCCACGCGCGCGTGCCCCAGCCCGTCCCGTACGCCGAGCAGCCCGCGCACCCGCTGCTGGCCCCGGAGATACGGTTCGCGATCCAGCGGACCATGACGCAGGGCGCCGGCGTCCTGCGCTCCGAGACCTCCCTGGCGACGGCCGCCGCGACCCTGGACCGGCTGCACGCCGACGCCCGCGGCGCCCTCGCCGAGAACGGCAAGACGGCCGAGCCCGGCGTCGACACCTGGGAGACCACCAACCTCCTGTGCGTGGCCCGGGTCCTGGTCGCCGCCGCCCGGCTGCGCGAGGAGACCCGCGGCTGCCACTGGCGCGAGGACGAGCCCGACCGCGACGACGCCGCCTGGCGCCGCCATATCGTCGTACGGCTGAATCCGGACCGGACGCTCGCCGTACACACCACCGATACCGCAGACTTCCCCCCGACCCGGCAGCACCAGCAGGAGCAGTGACAGACGTGAGCACTCCCGACCTTCCCCTCGCCCAGAGCGGCGGCTGCGGCGACGGCTGCGCCTGCGGCGCCGACGACGGCCTCAGCGAGGAATATTTGGAGTGCGGGCTCGATCCCGCGCTCGCCCAGCTCCTGGCCGACGCCGGACTCGACCCCGTGGAGGTCGAGGACATCGCCAACGTCGCCATCCAGGAGGACCTCGACCACGGCGTGGACGTGACCACGGTCGCGACCATCCCCGAGGACGCCCGCGCCACCGCCGACTTCACCGCCCGGGAGGGTGGCGTCGTGGCGGGCCTCAGAATCGCCGAGGCGGTCCTCTCGGTGGCCTGCTCCGACGAGTTCGAGGTCGAGCGGCACGTCGACGACGGCGACCGTGTCGAGGACGGCCAGAAGCTCCTCAGCGTCACCGGCGCCACCCGGGACCTCCTCACCGCCGAACGCAGCGCACTGAACCTGCTGTGCCGCCTCTCCGGCATCGCGACCGCCACGCGCGCGTGGGCGGACACGTTGGAGGGCACCAAGGCGAAGGTGCGCGACACCAGGAAGACGACACCGGGACTCAGGTCCCTGGAGAAGTTCGCGGTCCGCTGCGGCGGGGGCATCAACCACCGCATGTCGCTGTCCGACGCGGCCCTCGTCAAGGACAACCACGTGGTCGCCGCGGGCGGCGTCGCCCAGGCCTTCGAGGCCGTGCGCGAGATGTTCCCCGAGGTGCCCATCGAGGTCGAGGTCGACACCCTCCACCAGCTCCGCGAGGTCGTCGACGCGGGCGCCGACCTGATCCTCCTGGACAACTTCACGCCCACCGAGTGCGAGGAGGCCGTGGCGATCGTCGACGGCCGCGCCCTCCTGGAGGCCTCGGGCCGCCTGAGCCTGACCAACGCGAAGGCGTACGCGGACACGGGCGTCGACTTCCTGGCCGTCGGGGCCCTGACCCACTCGTCCCCGATCCTGGACATCGGCCTCGACCTGCGCGCGGCCGAGTAGGGACGGGGACGGGCCATGCTGCTGACGATCGACGTGGGCAACACCCACACCGTCCTGGGTCTGTTCGACGGCGAGGACATCGTCGAACACTGGCGCATCTCCACGGACGCGCGCCGCACCGCCGACGAACTGGCGGTCCTCCTCCAGGGCCTCATGGGCATGCACCCGCTCCTCGGCGAGGAGCTGGGCGACGGCATCGACGGCATCGCGATCTGCGCCACCGTCCCGTCCGTCCTGCACGAGCTCCGCGAGGTGACCCGCCGCTACTACGGCGACGTCCCGGCCGTCCTCGTCGAGCCGGGTGTGAAGACCGGCGTCCCGATCCTGACGGACAACCCCAAGGAGGTCGGCGCCGACCGCATCATCAACGCCGTCGCCGCCGTCGAGCTGTACGGCGGCCCGGCCGTCGTCGTCGACTTCGGTACGGCCACGACGTTCGACGCGGTCAGTGCGCGCGGGGAGTACGTCGGCGGCGTCATCGCCCCCGGCATCGAGATCTCCGTCGAGGCGCTCGGCGTCAAGGGCGCCCAGCTCCGGAAGATCGAGGTCGCCCGGCCGCGGAGTGTGATCGGCAAGAACACGGTCGAGGCCATGCAGTCCGGCATCATCTACGGGTTCGCGGGTCAGGTCGACGGGGTCGTGGGCCGCATGGTCCGGGAGCTGGCCGACGATCCCGAGGACGTGACGGTGATCGCGACGGGTGGGCTGGCGCCGATGGTGTTGGGCGAGTCCTCGGTGATAGACGAGCACGAGCCGTGGCTGACGCTGATCGGGTTGCGGCTGGTGTACGAGCGGAACGTCTCGCGTCTCTGAGGAGTTTGCGCCCCCGCCGCCCCTACCCGTCCCGTCCCCGGGGCTCCGCCCCGGACCCCGTTCGCGCAGTTCCCCGCGCCCCTGAAAAGGGGCGCGGGGAACTGCGCGAGAAGCCCCACCCACCCGCACCCGACAACCCACCCCCCTCGGGGTCGAAGGGGCAGCGCCCCCGGGGGACGGGACGGGTAGGGGCGGCGGGGGCGAGGAAGATCCGCCCACGCGGGTGGAACCCCGGCGCCACGCGCTGTCCGCGCATCTCTTTTGTCTGATTAGCGCGTATCGTCGCCGCATGCCCACGCCCCACGGAACCCGCGGCGGCATGGCGTTCGGCGCTGACGAGCTGCGTGTGCTCCGTCGTGCCCTCGCCCTCGCCCTCAACCCCAGTCCCGCCTCGGCCCAGGAGGTGCAGGACTGCCTCCGGCTCGCCGAGTCCGTCGACGAGGCGACCCGCGAGGACGCCCGTCGGAGGGCCTTCCTGCTGGCCGACCTCGCCCGCTACCGCGCCGCGCTCCCCGGCACGGTCACGGGGTACGCGGCGCTCCTGGCGGAGGCCCTGGACGCCGGGTACCGCCCCCACCCGGACGACCTCGCCGCCCTGCGCGCCCTGCGCGGCAATCCCACCGCCGCGGCCCTCCTGGAACGCTGCCGTCCGCTCGCCGAACAGGACGTGCGCGCCCGTTTCGCGGGGCGCGCGGCCACCTCGGCGGTGGTCGTCCCGGCCTCCCGCTCCGCCTCCGGCCGCTCCCTGCTCCGGCTCACCGCTCTCCCCGGCGGCCTGTCGGAACCGGGCACACACGCGCGTGCCGCCGCCGGAGAGCCCGCCGAGCCCAAGCCCGCCCGCCCGTCCCGTCCCGCCGAGCCCGCCGAGAAACCCGGCCCGGTCCCTCGTCCCGACGCCCCGCGCCCCGCCCGCCGTCCCATCCCCACCCCCGGCGAGGTCTTCCCGCCCAAGCGGAAACCGGCCGCCCCACCCGCGAACCCGCCCCGACAACTGGCCGCCGTCTAGCCCTGGCTACCCTGGACCCATGGACTACGTCTCCGCGCTGCTGCCCCCCTTCGTGATGGCCGTGCTGTTCATCGCCGTCATCAGGGTGATCGTGAAGACCCAGGGTGGCCCCAACAAGGCCAAGGAGGACGCGGTCGTCGACGCGGCGCTCGCCCGCGCGGAGAACGCCCGGCAGGCCACCGACACCGACCGCAGGGGCACCGGCGCCTGACGCGACCCGCCCCATCGGCGTACGACTCGTGTGTTTTTCGAGTCGTACGCCCTTTTTGTTCAACTTCTCCGGATATGGTGCGGAACTGTGCCTCGCCCATTGGGAGAACTCGAAGACGCGGTCATGACGCGGGTGTGGAAGTGGAACCGCCCGGTGACGGTTCGGGAAGTCCTGGAAGATCTTCAGCAGGAACGGTCCATCGCCTACACCACGGTGATGACCGTTCTGGACAATCTCCATCAGAAGGGCTGGGTGCGCCGGGAGGCGGAGGGCCGGGCCTATCGATATGAGGCGGTCTCCACTCGCGCCGCCTACTCGGCCGCACTGATGAACGAAGCCTGGTCGCAGAGCGACAACCCCGCGGCCGCTCTCGTCGCCTTCTTCGGGATGATGAGCGAGGAACAGCGACAGGCTCTCACCGACGCCGTACGCATGGTGCAAGGCCCCGAGCCCGTCAAACCCGAACCGGCCGCGCCCGCCGCCCCGGCCGGCGAAACCCCTGTTGAAACCGTCGCCGAATCCGTCGAAACGTCCGGCGAAACACAGGGGACCCCCGGCGAATCCCCCGATCTCCCCGGGCGATAGCGTCCGCTCATGCCAGCAACGAGTCCTGAAGTCACCGCAAAAGCCATCACCGTCAGGCGGGCTCGGACCAGCGATGTCCCGCATGTGCGCCGCCTCCTCGACTCGTTCGTCCAGCGCCGCATCCTGCTCGACAAAGCGACGGTCACGCTTTACGAGGACATCCAGGAGTTCTGGGTCGCGGAACGGGGCGCCGGCTCGGACGCGGAGGTCGTCGGCTGCGGTGCGCTGCACGTGATGTGGGAAGACCTCGCGGAAGTCCGCACTCTCGCGGTGGACCCGGACGCCAAGGGTCTCGGCGTCGGTCACCAGTTGCTGGAGAAGTTGCTGCACACCGCTCGTTGGCTGGGTGTTCGCCGGGTTTTCTGTCTGACCTTCGAAGTCGAGTTCTTCGCGAAGCACGGCTTCGTGGAGATCGGTGAGACTCCGGTCGACACCGATGTCTACGCGGAGCTGCTGCGTTCCTATGACGAGGGCGTCGCGGAGTTCCTCGGTCTCGAACGAGTGAAACCGAACACCTTGGGCAACAGCCGGATGCTTCTGCATCTGTGATCGCGGACGGATCCGCTAGGGATCCGCTACGGATCCGCTAGGAACCCAGGGTTCCCTCGAAGAACCTCGACTCCTATTCCGGTGCGGGTCGCCCTGCCCGGGTGCCCTATGTCCGAAACGCGCATGTTTCCGGTCTTCCCCGGCCCCTCCTCCTCTCCGCAGTCTCTCCTCGGTCTCTCCCAGGGGTTTGTGTTTTTCCAGGAAAAGCGGTTTGCTTTCCGACGTACTGCAGTACTGCATATAACAGGGGACGTGAAACAGCGGCGCTCGCCGCAGGCCCCCGGCCCTGAAGTTATCGATGAAAGGAAATCCGGTGGCACAGAAGGTTCAGGTCCTTCTTGTCGACGACCTCGACGGCGGCGAGGCGGACGAGACCGTGACGTTCGCGCTGGACGGCAAGACGTACGAGATCGACCTCACGACCGCCAACGCGGACAAGCTTCGCGGCCTTCTCGACGCCTACGTCAAGGGTGGCCGCCGTACCGGAGGTCGTGCTGCGGGCGGGCGTGGCAAGGCTCGTGCCGCTTCCGGCGGCAGCCAGGACACCGCGGCCATCCGCGCCTGGGCGAAGGAGAACGGCTACGAGGTCAACGACCGCGGCCGCGTCCCCGCCTCCATCCGCGAGGCCTACGAGAAGGCCAACGGCTGAGATTCCGACGGCCCGGTGCTCGCGCGCCGCAGCCGGACGCGGTGGCAGTGCGTCGCCACCGTGTCCACCACTCGCACGAGGTCGGGGGCGCCCCCACCGCCCCCCAACGCCGACATGCTCGGCAGCGAGGGTTCCACCTCGCACCCCGGCTCGGGGGGCCGCAGCCATGCGGCGGCCCCCTGTGAACCGGCCTCCCCGCACGCGCCCCCGAGCCTTTCGGCCCCGCCCGGAGGCGCCGGCGCCGCCATGTGACCGCCCGTTCCGACGGCCGTGAGGTCCAGGTCGAGGCCGCCCCAGTCCAGCCAGGCCAGCAGACCCGGCAGCTCCTCCGCGCCGCCCGCCGCGACCAGCAGCAGCATCCGCCCGCCGCGCAGCGCCACCGGCGAGCCCGGACCGGGCACCGGCCCCAGATGCCTGAGCGCCGCGACCCCCGCTTCCACCGGCACGTCGAGCACATCGAAGCGCAGGCCCGTAAGGAGATGTACGGGCGTCCCGGGCACGGTCGCCCAGCCGAGCTCGTTCTCATACCACTGCCGCACCGCGTCGCACGCGTCGTCGCCCGGAACATCGCGCGTGACGGCACCCGAGGCGTCGCTCGGGTCGAACGGTCGGCGAGGAAGGGGGACGATGGCCATGTCAGGAGAAACCGTGCGAAGGAGCCCGAAGTTACGCTGGGTATCCGATCGGATGCGGAGAGTGCCGGAAAAGGGGGTGTTCGGCGATGGGTGGCGACGCAAGGATGTTCGCCCGTAGCGGAGCGAACCGGTGCATCCGGCATGGAGTGTCCGTGCCTACGGGTAAGACATCCCTAGTGGGAGGGGGCGACACGCAGGAAAGGCCGTCTCACGTTCGCCATCGGCGTACTGATGGTGGGGGTAACTGCCTGGCCTGCGGGAACATCGTCTCGCACCATCGGGTTGGAGCAGATGTCGGCGTTCGGGGTCAGGAGGCCAAGGACGGTGTCGGCAGTTGGAATGAGCGGTCCCCGCTTGCGGGACTAAGCTGCGGAAGGACAGCGAGGGGAGCGTCCCCTCACTGCCTGACCGCTCTGAGGAGCGATTAACGATGTTCGAGAGGTTCACCGACCGCGCGCGGCGGGTTGTCGTCCTGGCTCAGGAAGAAGCCCGGATGCTCAACCACAACTACATCGGCACCGAGCACATCCTCCTGGGCCTGATCCACGAGGGTGAGGGTGTCGCCGCTAAGGCCCTGGAGAGCCTCGGGATTTCGCTCGAGGCGGTCCGTCAGCAGGTGGAGGAGATCATCGGGCAGGGGCAGCAGGCCCCGTCCGGGCACATCCCCTTCACCCCCCGTGCCAAGAAGGTCCTGGAGCTGTCGCTCCGCGAGGCCCTTCAGCTGGGCCACAACTACATCGGCACGGAACACATCCTGCTCGGCCTGATCCGCGAGGGCGAGGGCGTCGCCGCCCAGGTCCTGGTCAAGCTGGGCGCAGATCTCAACCGGGTGCGGCAGCAGGTCATCCAGCTGCTCTCCGGTTACCAGGGCAAGGAGACCGCCACCGCCGGCGGCCCCGCCGAGGGCACCCCCTCGACGTCCCTGGTCCTCGACCAGTTCGGCCGGAACCTCACCCAGGCCGCTCGTGAGTCCAAGCTCGACCCGGTCATCGGGCGCGAGAAGGAGATCGAGCGGGTCATGCAGGTGCTGTCCCGTCGTACGAAGAACAACCCGGTCCTGATCGGTGAGCCCGGCGTCGGCAAGACCGCAGTCGTCGAGGGCCTCGCCCAGGCCATCGTCAAGGGCGAGGTGCCCGAGACCCTCAAGGACAAGCACCTCTACACCCTCGACCTCGGCGCGCTGGTCGCCGGCTCCCGCTACCGCGGTGACTTCGAGGAGCGCCTGAAGAAGGTGCTCAAGGAGATCCGCACCCGCGGCGACATCATCCTGTTCATCGACGAGCTCCACACGCTGGTCGGTGCGGGTGCCGCCGAGGGCGCCATCGACGCGGCTTCCATCCTGAAGCCGATGCTGGCCCGCGGTGAGCTGCAGACCATCGGCGCCACCACGCTGGACGAGTACCGCAAGCACCTGGAGAAGGACGCGGCCCTGGAGCGCCGCTTCCAGCCCATCCAGGTCGCCGAGCCCTCGCTCCCGCACACCATCGAGATCCTCAAGGGTCTCCGTGACCGGTACGAGGCGCACCACCGCGTCTCGATCACGGACGAGGCCCTGGTGCAGGCGGCGACGCTCGCCGACCGCTACATCTCGGACCGCTTCCTGCCGGACAAGGCGATCGACCTGATCGACGAGGCCGGTTCCCGGATGCGCATCCGCCGGATGACCGCGCCGCCGGACCTCCGCGAGTTCGACGAGAAGATCGCCGGCGTCCGCCGCGACAAGGAGTCCGCGATCGACTCGCAGGACTTCGAGAAGGCCGCCTCCCTCCGCGACAAGGAGAAGCAGCTCCTGGCCGCCAAGGCCAAGCGGGAGAAGGAGTGGAAGGCCGGCGACATGGACGTCGTCGCCGAGGTCGACGGCGAGCTGATCGCCGAGGTCCTCGCGACCGCCACCGGCATCCCGGTCTTCAAGCTGACCGAGGAGGAGTCCTCGCGTCTGCTGCGCATGGAGGACGAGCTCCACAAGCGGGTCATCGGCCAGGTCGACGCCGTCAAGGCGCTGTCGAAGGCGATCCGTCGTACGCGTGCCGGTCTGAAGGACCCGAAGCGTCCCGGTGGTTCGTTCATCTTCGCCGGCCCGTCCGGTGTCGGTAAGACCGAGCTGTCCAAGGCGCTCGCCGAGTTCCTCTTCGGCGACGAGGACGCGCTGATCTCCCTCGACATGTCGGAGTTCAGCGAGAAGCACACGGTGTCGCGTCTCTTCGGTTCGCCCCCCGGTTACGTGGGCTACGAAGAGGGCGGCCAGCTGACCGAGAAGGTCCGCCGCAAGCCGTTCTCCGTCGTCCTCTTCGACGAGGTCGAGAAGGCCCACCCGGACATCTTCAACTCGCTGCTGCAGATCCTGGAGGACGGTCGCCTGACCGACTCCCAGGGCCGGGTCGTGGACTTCAAGAACACGGTCATCATCATGACGACCAACCTCGGCACCCGGGACATCTCCAAGGGCTTCAACCTGGGCTTCGCGGCCTCGGGCGACAAGAAGACCAACTACGAGCGCATGAAGAACAAGGTCTCGGACGAGCTCAAGCAGCACTTCCGGCCCGAGTTCCTCAACCGTGTCGACGACGTCGTCGTCTTCCCGCAGCTCACGCAGGAGGACATCCTGCGGATCGTCGACCTGATGATCGGCAAGGTTGACGAGCGCCTGAAGGACCGGGACATGGGCATCGAGCTCTCCCAGTCCGCCAAGGAGCTGCTGTCCAAGAAGGGTTACGACCCGGTGCTGGGTGCGCGTCCGCTGCGTCGCACCATCCAGCGCGAGGTCGAGGACACCCTCTCCGAGAAGATCCTCTTCGGCGAGCTGCGCCCCGGCCACATCGTGGTCGTGGACACCGAGGGCGAGGGCGACGCGGCCATCTTCACCTTCCGGGGTGAGGAGAAGTCGGCGCTGCCGGACGTCCCGCCGATCGAGCAGGCGGCCGGCGGTCCGGGGCCGAACCTGAGCAAGGACGCGTAACCGCGGCGCTCGGCCTGAGCGAGCGGAAGGGGCTGCCCCGGGACTTCGGTCCCGGGGCAGCCCCTTTTTTTGTATTCCGGCCGGCGGTTCTTCCGGGCCGCGGTCCGGTGGCGTAGATCCGGAAGGAGGTCGGGGAGTTTCGGGACTCTTCGGCACCGGAGAAGTTGTTGAGCCGAAAACTGGTGATGCTCGGCGGCACCGGCGCGGCTTCCCCACCGGTCGCGATCAAGTCGACGCGCAATTCCGTGAGGGCGGGCATCCGGGAGATCTCCGCGAAGTCCTCCGGGGTGAGTGTTTCCCGGAGCTTGGCGATGGTGAGCTGCTTCACCGAGTGCATACGGCTCAGGCCGTGAAGTCCGGTGAACCGCAACAGCGTCCTTGGTGAATCGCGGATAGGCCGGCGGCAGGCCCCGGGAAGAGCTTCGTCGAGGGAATCGGCGTAGAGCGGGAAACCCGGGTCGAGCGCCTCCGAGGCGGTGGAAGCCGCCGGCGAATGCAGGGCAGCCGGTTTTTCCAGGCCGGGCAGGGAGTCCCGTGCCGGCCGGTGAGCGGGAGCTCAATGAGCGCAGACAGGTCCTTCAGATGCGGGGTGCCGTCGCTGACGTCCGGATGCGTCAGCCGGTCCTGCCCCGAGAGGAAGCCCAGACCGCCGAGAACCCGGTTGTCGCGGATGACGAGAATTCGCGGCCCGCTCGGGTGGAGGACCACACCGAGCTGGTCGGCACCGAGGTAGCCGACCGCCTGGAGTATTTCCACCGCGTTCCGAGTGACGCGGATCGCGTAGTCCGCGTCACATTCCGGGGTTCTCCGATCCACGAGCCGGTGACATGGGGCACAGGGGATTTGTCCGGTACTAGGAGGAATAGTGGGTGACGCGTGGTGGGCAAAACGGACTTTTAGGTCGGGTGGTGCGGGTTTCGGGCGGTGGAGTGCAGGTGGGGCTGTGTTTGGGGGTGGGTGTCAAGGAGTGGGGGGATTTCTGGGGGAGTACGAGGTTCGTTCGTAGATCACACGTTTGGGGGGTTTCGGGGCGCAGGGGTACCAAGGGTTATCCCGTTCGGCGGACGCAGAGGTGCGCCGGGTGGAATGCGTGTCCGTCGAGGCACAGTCCCTGTCTCCGTTCCCCGTGAGGTAATCCATGTCGCAGCGTGTTCGCACTCCCCGCACCCGTACGTCCCAGCTCCGTGTCCGGGCCGCCGTGATGGCCGTCGGGATGGGGGTCTCGGGCGTGCTGGGGGCCGGGGT
Organism: Streptomyces sp. NBC_00104; assembly: GCF_045160825.1. NCBI lineage: Bacteria > Bacillati > Actinomycetota > Actinomycetes > Kitasatosporales > Streptomycetaceae > Streptomyces > Streptomyces sp. NBC_00104. The sequence continues at coordinate 6,514,459 of NZ_CP108215.1, forward strand.
CGCGGCCGCCGCCGGTGGGGCCCAGGCCGCGAGCGCCGGCACCGCCACCGTCCAGACCGCCGCCGCCAAGAAGGCGGTCTCCTGGGTCAGCCCGGTCAAGGGCTACAAGCTGAGCGCGCGGTTCGCGCAGGCCGGCAACATGTGGTCCGCGAAGCACAGCGGGCAGGACTTCGCCGTCAAGAGCGGTACGGCCGTCGCCGCCGCGCACGGCGGTACCGTCGTGAAGGCCGGCGGCAACGGTGCCGGCGACGGCCCCGCGTACGGCAACGCCGTCGTCATCAAGCACGGCAACGGCACGTTCTCGCAGTACGCCCACCTCTCGAAGGTCGGCGTGAAGGTCGGGCAGGTCGTCAAGACCGGGCAGCGCATAGCCTTCTCCGGCAACACCGGTAACTCCAGCGGGCCGCACCTGCACTTCGAGATCCGTACGAAGGCGAGCTACGGTTCCGCCGTCGACCCGGTCGCCTTCCTGCGCGCCAAGGGCGTCACCGTCTGACTTCGCTCCCGCGAGGGCGAGCCGCGTCAGCACGGGCCGTAGTCCTGGCCCGTGCCGCACATCGGGGTGTCGGCGTAGTGGTCGATGAGGACGAGCGTGACCAGGAGCATCACCACCGTCACGGCTGCCGTGACGGCGACGGCGACGACGTGGCGTCTGCGCAGGAACTCAGCGCGCTCCTCGTCGGACATGCGGGTGTACTGGTCGGCGTCCACGGGTGCCTCCTCGTGCGAGTGCCCGGGAGGTCCCCGAAGGCTCTGAGGTTTTACCCGGATACGAGGCTTTTCAAGAGCCCTGGGCGCCCGCGTGTGCCTGGGTCACCAGATCGATCGCGACCTCCAGGACCGCCTTGCGCTTGTCCTCGGGGTCGCCTTCGACGTCCTGGAGGACGAACATCCCGGCGTGCATGGTGAACAGGGCGCTCGTGCAGCGGACCTGGTCGGTCAGGGCGGCGTCCGGTTCCTTGATGGTGTCGATCAGGCGGATCATGCGCTCCTTGAACGTCTCGCCGACGCTCAGCTCGCGTACCGTCGCCTGGTTCTCCTGCATGAAGCGGAAGAGGGGGGCCACGTCGGCCAGGGCCAGGCTGTAGCGGCGCAGGATCTCCCGCTTGGTGTCGAGGGTGCGCGGCTGGGTGCCGGCCCATTCGATCAGTTCGTCGATGGGGCGCTGAAGGTCCTGGAAGAGACCGATGAGGATGTCTTCCTTGGTCTTGAAGTGGTAGTAGAGCGCCGCCTTCGTCACATCGAGGCGTTCGGCGATCTCCCGCAGCGAGGTCTTCTCGTATCCCTGTTCGGCGAAGAGTTCGAGGGCGACGTCCTGGATGCGCTGACGGGTGTTGCCGCGACGCTGCCGCTTCGTCGTCGCGTCCTCTGTCGTGCCGCTCATCCTCGTACTCCTCGCCGTCACGGATGGCCTGGGTCGGTCAAGCCTCGGCCAAGCCCGAAGAACTTACTTGACGCCCGGCTAGTTAGGGACCTAGTTTCCCTCAGTGTAGACAACTAGCCGGTCGGCAAGTAAGTGCATGGAGCTCCGGGGGGAGTGGAGGACCGCGATGGGTGCGGAGACGAAGACAGAAGTGAACGGTGCGGCCGAGGCGGGTGGGCCGCAGCCGCGCAGTGTGCGGGTGGTGCTGCTCGCGCTCATGATCGCCATGCTGCTCGCGATGCTCGACAACATGATCATCGGTACCGCGATGCCGACGATCGTGGGCGAGCTGGGAGGCCTGGAACACCTGTCCTGGGTCGTGACCGCGTACACGCTCGCGACCGCCGCCTCCACTCCGATCTGGGGCAAGCTCGGTGACCTCTACGGTCGCAAGCGCATCTTCATGACCTCGATCGTGATCTTCCTGATCGGGTCGGCGCTGAGCGGGATGGCCCAGGACATGAGCCAGCTGATCGCGTTCCGCGCGGTGCAGGGACTCGGTGCCGGCGGCCTGATGGTCGGCGTCATGGCGATCATCGGCGACCTGATACCGCCGCGGGAGCGGGGCAAGTACCAGGGGATGATGGCCGGTGTCATGGCCCTCGCCATGATCGCCGGGCCGCTCGTGGGCGGGTCCATCACCGACCACTGGGGCTGGCGCTGGTCCTTCTACATCAACCTGCCGCTCGGCGTCGTGGCGCTGATCGCCGTCAGTGCCGTGCTGCATCTGCCGAAGCCGTCACGGGACGGGCGGTCGGCGCGGAACATCGACTATCTGGGCGCGGCGCTGCTGACCGTCGGCATCACGGCGATCGTGCTGGTCACGACGTGGGGCGGGACCGAGTACGCCTGGGGGTCGGCCGTCATCATGGAGCTGATCGCGCTCGGGGTGGCCTCGCTCGTCGGGTTCCTGTTCGTGCAGAAGCGGGTGGCGGAGCCGGTGATACCGCTGCACATCTTCCGCAGCCGGAACTTCACGCTGATGTCCGTGATCGGGTTCTTCACCGGGTTCGTGATGTTCGGCGCGGTGCTGTTCCTGCCGCTGTTCCAGCAGTCCGTGCAGGGTGCGTCCGCGACCAACTCCGGGCTGTTGCTGCTGCCGATGCTGGGGGCGATGCTCGCGGTGTCGATGGTGGCCGGGCGGGTGACCACGGGCAGCGGCCGTTACAAGGTCTTCCCGGTCGTCGGGAGCGTCCTGATGATCGTGGGGCTGTTCCTGCTGGCGCAGATGGACACCGGTACGAGCCGGGTGACGTCCGGGGTGTTCATGGCCGTGCTGGGTGCCGGTATGGGGTGTCTGATGCAGATCACCATGCTGGTCGCGCAGAACAGCGTCGAGATGAAGGACATGGGGGTCGCGTCGTCGACGACCACGCTGGCCCGGACACTCGGGTCCTCCTTCGGGGTCGCGATCATGGGGGCGCTGTTCAACAGCCGGGTGCAGGATGTGATGGCCGAGCGGGCCGGTGCCCTGGGGTCGCAGGTGACCGAGCGGTCGGCGCAGCTGGATGCGGCGAGTCTGGCGAAGCTGCCGGTGCCGGCGCGGGAGGCGTACCAGTACGCGGTCTCTTCCGGGACGCACTCGGCGTTTCTGCTGGGGGCGATCGTCTCCGTGGTGGCGTTGGTGGCCGCGGTGTTCGTGAAGGAGGTGCCGTTGCGGGGGGCCGGAGGGCCTTCCGCGGCGGAGACGCCGGGTAAGGCGGGGGCCGCGGATGAGGAGATGGCGCGCGCCTGAGGGGTGGCGCGGGCCTGAGGAGATGGCGCGCGCCTGCGGGGACGGGGGGTTCGGTTCGTTGGCGGGTGCGGGTCCGGTGGGGGCTGGTCGCGCAGTTCCCCGCGCCCCTGAAAAGCCGGGGCTGCGCCCCGAGCTCTTCGGCCCGCAGGGGCCTTGTCCCTCAGGCCCGCACGGCCTGGTCTTTCAGGCCCGCAGGGCCTGGTCCTTTCAGGGGCGCGGGGAACTGCGCGGCCAGCCCCCACCGGACCCGCGGATGACCCACGACCCCCCGGTCCCCGTCACCCCGCCCCGTCGTTCGACATCGGCAGCATCGGATAGCTGCCCGTGTTCGTGGGGGCGTGTTCCGGGAGCCACAGCACCGCGACCGCACCCTCGGACGGTACTTCGTCCGGCGCGCCGGGCGGGCGGACGTTGCGGAAGGTGAGGCGGGCGCCCAGGACGCGCGCCTGCCCCGCGGCGATGGTGAGGCCGAGACCGTGCCCCTGGCCGGCGCGGTCGGACGCGCCGGTGCGGAAGCGGCGGGGGCCGTCGGCGAGCAGGTCCTCGGGAAAACCGGGGCCATGGTCGCGCACGCGGATCACCCGGCCCTCGACGGACACCTCGATCGGCGGCTTGCCGTGCTTCGCCGCGTTGGCCAGCAGGTTCAGCAGGACACGTTCGAGGCGGCGGGGGTCCGTCGTCACCTCCGACTCGTGCACGATCCGTACCCGCACCCCCGCGTCCTTCGCCGCCACCCGCCGGGCCACGAACTCGCCCAGCAGGATGTCCTGCAGCTCGGCCCGCTCGGAGGCCCCGTCCAGGCGGGCCACCTCCAACACGTCCTCGACGAGCGTGCGCATCGCCTGGGCCCGGTCGCGGACCAGCTCGGAGGGGCGGCCCGGCGGGAGCAGTTCCGCCGCCGTGAGGAGACCGGTCACCGGGGTGCGCAGCTCGTGCGCGATGTCCGCCGTCACCCGGCGCTCCGCCTCGATGCGCTGCCGCAGGGTGTCGGCCATGGCGTCCACGGCCCGTGCCAGCTCCGCGGTCTCGTCGCGGACGACACCGCCGATCGCGTCCTGCACCCGGACGTCGGACTCGCCCTTGGCCACCTGGTGCGCGGCGGCCGCCGCCTTGCGCAGCCGGCGGGACATCTGGCCGCCGATGAGCACACCGAGGGCCGAGCCGCCGAAGACGACCGCGATGGAACCGATGAGCAGGGCCTGGTCGAGGTCCCGCATCACCGCCGAGCTGTGGTCGGTGAAGTCGGTGTGCAGGGACAGGACGCGCTTGTCCTTCAGCGGGACCGCCGCCCAGATGTCGGGCACACCGTTCTCGCCCTCGGACACGTACGTGGCCCGGCGGCCCTCCCCGACCTTGGCCAGCAGGTCCTTGGGGATGTCGGGGTCGTCGAGCGTCACCCCGAAGGCGCCGGACTTCAGCGGGCGGCCCGACTCGTACATGCGCTGGGCGACCTGGATGCGCTCGTCGGCGAGGTCGCGCGAGTTGTCGAGCATCGAGACGCGCGCCGCGTTGTGCACGACCAGGCTCAGCGCGACCGCGACCAAGGCGCCGACCAGCGCGATCGCCGCGCTCAGCTGCCATCGCAGACCGGTCCGGATGCCCGAGGCGGGCCCCGCGCCCGACCGGCGGTCGGCGACGCCCGACGACTCCGGCCCCCGCCCCTCTCGTATCCCCCTCATGTTCATGTCGCCCCGCCCCGCTCAGGCCTTGAGCTTGTAGCCGAAGCCGCGGACCGTCTCGATCCGGTCCTGGCCGATCTTCGTGCGGAGCCGCTGGACGTGGACGTCGACGACCCGGGTGTCGCCGCCCCAGCCGTAGTCCCACACACGTTCGAGCAACTTATCGCGGGAGAGGACCGTGCCGGGGGCCGACGAGAACTCCAGCAGCAGCCGCATCTCGGTCGGCGTCAGCGCCACCGGCACCCCCGACTTCAGTACTTCCATGCCCTCGGTGTCGATCACCAGCTCGCCGAAGGTGAGCACTCCGCCGGTGCTCGCGGCCGCGGACTCCTCGGCCCTGCCGTCGCCGCCGCTCGCGTGGCCGAAGCGGCGCAGCACCGCGCGGATCCGGGCGACCAGGACGGCACCGTCGAACGGCTTGGTCACGTAGTCGTCGGCGCCCGCCTCCAGGCCCAGCACCACGTCGATGGAGTCGGCGCGGGCGGAGAGCATGATCACCGGGACCGTCGACTCGTCACGGATGCGGCGGCACAGGGAGACCCCGTCCAGGCCCGGGACCATGACGTCGAGGAGCGCGATGTCGGGCCGGTCCGCGCGGAACGCCTCCAGCCCGGACAGCCCGTCGGGCATGGCCGTGACCGCGAAGCCGTCCCGCTCCAGTGCGAGCTGGGTGGCCTCGCGGATCACGTCGTCGTCCTCGACGAACAGGACATGGGTCTGCTCTGCCATCCGGTGATCTCGCTCGCTCTCGGTCGGGGTCGGTCAAGACCAGTCAGGATCGGTCAGGTCCACTCAGGGTCGTTCGCTGCTGGTGCTGGTGCTGGTGCTGGTGCTGGTGCTGGTGCCGGTGTGCCGGTGCCGGTGTCAGTTCTGCTCGGGCGTCGCCGATTCCGCGCCGCCCACCGCGCTGCTGTACTCGGTACGCGTACTGGAGCGCTGGACGAAGTCGTCCTTGATCCAGCGGTAGGTGGTCACTTCCTCGCTGGACGGGTACGACGACGGGTCGCCATTCTCGTACAGCTGTCGGGTGACCAGGAGGTCGCCCCGGTCGATCTCCGCGTAGACGGGGGGCTGTTCGGAGAGGAAGACGCTCCGGTACCTCCCCTTGTCCTCGCGGTACACGTACGACGCCACGCCGACGGCATCCGTGCAGGTCATCACATTGACCACGAGATCTTCGGACGAACCCCCGGTCAGGTCCCCGTACGTCACGTCCACCGGGTACTCGTCCGCCACGCACGGCTCCAGGTCGCTCTTGACCGCCTTACTGACCTCCGGGTCCGCGCGGACCATCCGGACGACCTCCTCGACGCTCGGGTGATCGCCGTCACCGTCCCCGTCGCCGTCGACCGACGCGGAGACGGACGGTGAGGCCGCGCCGCCCGCGAGGGAGTCGCTGTCGGCCGGCCCCTCGTCGCGGGCACCGGTGCCGCCCGTGCCGCAGGCGGAGAGGGAAAGGCCGAGGGCGGCGAGCACGGCCACCGCCGTGATCACCGCCTTCGTGGCCCGTCTGCCCCCTGGGCCCGGGCCGGCCGCTGTGCTCAGGCCGCGCAACGCTCCTGCTCCTCGCTCGCTTCGAGCGCACGGGCGGCGCGCTCGTCGTGGTTCCGCGACTCCAGCTCCTCGCGGAGCCGGGCCAGTGCACGGTGCAGCGTGCTCTTGACCGTGCCGGCCGACATGCCGAGGGCGGCGGCCGTCTCCTCCGTGGACATCTGCTCCCAGTGTCGCAGGACCACGACACTGCGCTGCTTGGGTGCCAGAACCTTCATGATGTCCATGAGGAGGGCGCGGTCCGCGTGCTGCTCCGTGGAGTCCTCGATGCGGGCGTCCGGCAGCTGCTCGGTCGGGACCTCCTCCAGCTTCCGGGCCCGCCACCACTCCGTCCGCGTGTTGATCATGACCCGGCGCAGGTAGGCGTCCGCGAGCCGCTTGTCCGCGATGCCGTCCCAGCGGCCGTACGTCCGGGCCAGCGCCGTCTGCAGCAGATCCTGGGCGTCCACCGGGTCCGGGACGAGCCGGCGGGCGCTGCGCAGCAGCGCGTCCTGCCGGGTACGGACGTACTCCTCGAATTCGAGCACCTCGCCGTGCGCCATGATCAACCGCCTCCGCTCCCCGTTTCCGACGTCCGCGCTGTCGCACGGTGCCGGTTGTCCACGCTTCGTGTCGCTGGTGCGATCCGCTGTGCGGGTCGCTCGTTCCGCCGGATCCGCTGGTTCTTTCGCGGGTTCCTGCGGTACGCCAATGAAGCTACGGAGGGGTTGTCACGGGGACGTCCGAGGCAGCCTGCGGAGAACGCTCGGCTGTCCGTCGGTTGTGTAACAGAAGCAGGAACGGGGTAAAGCGGGCCGGGCTTTGGGGTGGAGATGGTCCGGTTTACCCCGTCGGGCGTGGGTGAGGGCTGTGTTGCGGGCCGTGTTGCGGGCCGTGTTGCGGTGGGGCCTCGGCGATGTGTGGCCTGTGGGGTGGGGCGTGGAGGTCAGGTCAGGTGAGGGTGGGGTGTGGTGGAGGTCAGGTGAGGGGGAGGCGGTAGAGGCCGCCCGGGAGGGGTTCCACCAGTCCGTCGGAGACCAGTCCGTCGAGGGCGCGGGCGCGCTGGACCGGCTCGTCCCACACCCGGTCGAGAACCGCCTGCGGCACGGGCGCGATCGCGTCCCGCAGTACGGCGAGAAGCTTGCCGCGGACCTGACGGTCGGTACCGGCGTACGTCTGACCGCGTCGTGCCGGTCCCTCGTGCGCGGGCTTCCCGGCCAGCCGCCACGCGCACTGCCCGGCGATCGGGCAGGGCTGGCACGTCTCGTTCTTGGCCGTGCACAGCAGCGCGCCCAGTTCCATCGACGCGGCCGCCCAACGGGACGCCGTACCTTCGTCCTCGGGCAGCAGGGCACGGGCCAGTTTCCGCTCGGCCGCCGTGGTCGCGTTCGGCGGGTACTGCGTGCCGCTGACCGCGCGGGCGAACACGCGCCGCACGTTCGTGTCGAGCACGGCGTGCCGCTGCCCGTACGCGAACGACGCCACCGCCGCGGCCGTGTACTCGCCGATCCCCGGCAGCGCGAGCAGCTGCGCATGATCGCGCGGTACGTCCCCACCGTGCCGTTCCGTTATGGCCACCGCCGCGCCGTGCAGCCGCAGGGCGCGCCGCGGATACCCGAGCCGGCCCCACGCGCGCACCGCCTCACCCGGCGGCTCCTTCGCGAGGTCGGCCGGACGGGGCCAGCGCGCCAACCACTGTTCATAGACGGGCAGTACGCGGTTGACCGGTGTCTGCTGGAGCATGAACTCGCTGACCATCACCCCCCACGGTCCGGCCTCCGCCCGCCGCCAGGGCAGATCACGGGCATGCGTCTCGAACCAGGCGATCACCGGGGTGTGCAGTGCGGTCGGGGTCACGTCGGCAGGGCTGCTCTGAGGCTTCGTGGGTGCAGTCATGGCACGTCGATCCTGCCATGCGGGGGTGGCCGGGGATGGGTTCTGGTGGGGGGTGTCTGAGGCGGGTGTGTGGCCACGGGTGGGTGGGGGCCGAAAAGCAGGGGCGCGGCCCCTGCATTTCAGGGGCGCGCGGAACTGCGCGACCAGCCCCGGCCCACCCGCACCCGCACCCGCACCCGCACCGACCCCCCCCGGCTCTCCGCGTACGGTCACGCGGCCGGGCGCCAGCCCAGCTCCGGGCCCAGCTTCGTCGCGATGTCCGTGAGGATCTGCACATAGTCCTCGTGGTCGAAGGTGAACGGCAGGGCGAAGGCCACCTCGTCGATCTCGCGGAAGGCGGCGTGGGCGTGCAGCCGTCCGGCGATCTCGGCGGAGGTGCCGACCAGGTCCGGCGCGAACAGGAGCCGTCCCGGCCCCTGCGGCTCGGTGGTCCGGGGCAGCCGCTTCGCCGCGTACTCCTCGTACTTGGCGCGCTGCTCCGCGGTCGCCGAGTCGGTGGGGATGACGACGAGCCCCTGCGAGACCCGGGCCCGCTCCCCGTCGGGGTGGTGCGCCCGGAACTCCCGGATGTGGGAGAGCTGGATGCCGGCGAAGTCCACCGCCCCGGCCGCGGTCGCCGTCTGCTGTCCCTCCGCCTTCACCACGCTGCTGGTCAGGAAGTTCATCCCGTTCTCGCCGGCCCACCGCGCCGACCGGAGGCTGCCGCCGCCGTACCACATACGGCCGCCCAGCCCCGGGGAGTGCGGCTGGACCCGTTCGGAGAAGACCTCGAACCCCTCGGTGCCGCTGAAGTCGGTGGCCGCCTCGCCCCGTACGAAGCCGAGGAGCCGCCGGACCCGTTCGAAGCCGAAGTCCTCCGCGTCGGCGGTGTCCGGGTAGAGCGCCGCCTTGACGGTGTCGTAGTGCATCGGCGGTCCGACGCTGACCCCCGGATTGAGCCGGCCGCCGGACAGGAGGTCGACCGTGGCCAGGTCCTCGGCGAGCCGCAGCGGGTTCTCCCAGCCCAACGGGATGACGGCGGTGCCCAGTTCGATACGGCGCGTGCGCTGCGAGGCCGCCGCCAGGACCGCGACGGGGGAGGAGATGCCGTACTGCAGATGACGGTGGCGCAGCCACGCGCTGTCGAAGCCGAGCCGTTCCCCCAGCTCGATGATCTCCAGCGTCGACTCGTGGCCCCGGCGTGGGTCGGCCTCGTCGAACAGCCCGATGGTCAGAAACCCCAGCTTCCGCAACGGCCTCGACGCCGGTGCGGCGTCGTCGGTTTCCACGGGTCCGCCCATCGTCTTCTCCAAGTCCTCCGACGTACTTCGGTGGTGGGGACGATTGTGGCAGGCGGGCAGGCGGGCAGGCGGGCAGGCGGGCACGGCGAGAGGATTTGGGCGGGGCGGGCGCGGGCTGATCCCGCGCGTCGTCGCGGCGCAGCGGTCCGTCCCGTGCGCGGATTTCGTGAACGGATGGCCGGGGCCGGGGAGTTCGGGCCGCTCGCGCGGCGCTGTTCCGGTCACGGACCGTGCCCGTCCGGCCTCTACGATCACGTACCGCGATCATGGGCCGCCCGGTCGGGTCTGTGGGGGGAACGACCGGAATGATGATCCGGAAAAGTTGAGGTTTCGGGCGGCGGGTGGGGCCAGCGAAGTGCCGGATCTCTCGTACAGTTTGCGCCGTGGGATCTCTGCGCAATCCGATCGGGCCGCTTCCCTCCACCATCTACTGGCGACGGAGGGCCATTCTGCTGACCGTCGTCGGTCTGCTGGCGATCCTGGTCGTATGGGTCGTCACCGGCGGCGGTGGGAACGGCGACAACGACGCGGGCGGGCCCGACGGAAAGAATCCCGCGACCTCGATCACCCCCGGGCCCTCCGGTTCCGGTCCCGCGATCAGTGAAGCCCCGGGCGGGCGGGACGAGTCGGGCGACGAGTCCGGCTCCGGAGGCGACAACTCCGGTTCGGGTTCCGGAACAGGTTCTGGTTCTGGTTCCGACTCGGGCTCGGGCTCCGGGGCCGGGGGCGCCGGTGGTGGGTCCGGTGCCGCGGGCGGTGGTACGTCCGAGGACGGCGGCAAGAACGGGAGCAGTTCCGGTGAGCAGGTTCCGGCGGGGTCGAGCCTGCCCAACTGCACCGCCGGGGCCGTGAAGTTGACCGTGCGCAGTGTCCGTAACACCTACGAGCCCGGGGTGAACCCCACGTTCGAGCTCATCGCCCGCAACTCCTCCGGCGGTGACTGCAAGCTCGATCTCGGCCCGGACAACACGGTCGTGACGATCACCGCGGCCGATGCCGACGACGCGTTCTGGGCGTCCGACGACTGCCATGAGACCGCGGGCAGCCTGCTGTTCAGGGTGCCGGCCGGTGACCGGGTCACCTACACCGTGGAGTGGAACCGCGACCCCAGTGCCCCCAACTGCGCGACCCCGTCGGCCGGTTCGGCCACCGCCGGGACGTACCTCGTCGAGGCGAAGGGCCCGGGGCTGGCCACGGCCCGGACGTCGTTCGTGCTGGAGAAGGACTGACGGGCGGGTTCGGCCGGGGGTTTCTCCGCCCCCGCCGCCCCTACCCGTTCGCCTCCCCAGGGGCGCTGCCCCTTCGACCCCGGCCGTCCCTGGGGAGCCGGCCCTGGGGGCTGCGCCCCCAGACCCCCCTTGTCGGCCTTCGGCCTCGTCCTCGAACGCCGGACGGGCTGAGGGTGCCTGAGGGCGGCTCAGGGGGGCTGAGGTCGGCGAACGGGCGGAGCCTAGACGTAGCGCTCCAGGATCGACGACTCCGCCAGTCGTGACAGGCCCTCGCGGACGCTGCGTGCGCGGGCCTCGCCCACTCCGTCGACCGTCTGGAGGTCGTCGACGCTGGCGGCGAGGAGTTTCTGGAGGCCGCCGAAGTGCTCGACGAGGCGGTCGATGATGGCGCCGGGGAGGCGGGGGACCTTGGCCAGGAGGCGGTAGCCGCGCGGGGAGACGGCGGAGTCCATGCCCTCGGGGGAGCCGGTGTAGCCGAGGGCGCGGGCCACCGTGGGGAGTTCGAGGAGCTCCGCGTGGGTGAGGGCGTCGAGTTCGCGGAGGGCCTCGTCGACCGTGCGGGAGCGTTTGGCCGTCGGCTCGGGGACGTAGTCCCGGACGACCAGTTCGCGCTCCGGTTCGACGCCCGCGATCAGTTCGTCGAGCTGGAGGGCCAGGAGACGGCCGTCCGTGCCCAGTTCGACCACGTATTCGGCGATTTCGGTGGCGATGCGCCGGACCATCTCCAGTCGCTGGGCGACCGCCGAGACGTCCCGGACCGTCACCAGGTCCTCGATCTCCAGCGCGGAGAGGGTGCCCGCCACCTCGTCCAGGCGGAGCTTGTACCGCTCCAGGGTCGCCAGGGCCTGGTTCGCGCGGGACAGGATCGCCGCCGAGTCCTCCAGGACCCGCCGGTGACCGTCGACGTACAGCGCGACCAGGCGCATCGACTGGGAGACCGAGACGACCGGGAAGCCGACCTGTTTGCTGACGCGGTCCGCCGTGCGGTGCCGGGTGCCCGTCTCCTCGGTGGGGATCGTGGGGTCCGGGACCAGTTGGACGCCCGCCCGGAGGATCTTGGAGAGATCCGAGGACAGGACGATGCCGCCGTCGAGCTTGCACAGCTCACGCAGGCGCGTGGCCGTGAACTCGACATCCAGGACGAATCCACCGGTGCACATCGGCTCGACGGTCTTGTCGAAGCCGAGCACGATGAGTCCGCCGGTGTTGCCGCGGAGAATCCGCTCAAGCCCGTCGCGCAGGGCCGTACCTGGTGCCACGGCGCTCAGTGAGGCGCGCATCAGGCCATCGGCACCGGAGCTCCCACCGGACTTTCCGGGAGCTGCTGCCCGGTCGTTGGCTGCCACTGCACTCCTCCGGTCGCAGGTTCTGGGACGCTTCCGTTTCGCACATGTGGTTCGTACGGACGGGCGAGACCTGGGCAAAGTCTACCGGCGGTCCTCCTCGTCCCGTGGGGCCTCTCGCCGACGGGATCGGGGCAGTACCCGCAGAGCATCTCCCATGTCGGCCACTTCCAGGACCTTCATACCGGGAGGAACCCTGCCGGGATCGGACGGAACGAGCGCGTGGGTGAAGCCGAGGCGGTGTGCTTCGGACAGTCGGCGCTGGACGCCGGTGACTCTTCTGACCTCGCCCGCGAGGCCGACTTCGCCGATCGCCACGAGGTTCTTGGGCAGGGGGGTGTCGGTCGCCGCGGAGGCCAGGGCCAGCGCGATCGCGAGGTCCGCCGCGGGCTCCGAGAGCTTCACCCCGCCGACCGTCGCCGAGTAGATGTCCCGCTTGCCGAGGGCGCTGATACGGCCGCGCTGCTCCAGCACCGCGAGCATCATCGAGACCCGGGAGGTCTCCAGGCCGGAGGTCGTACGGCGGGGGGAGGGGAGCTGCGAGTCGACTGTGAGCGACTGCACTTCCGCGACCAGGGGGCGGCGGCCCTCCAGGGTCACGGTCAGACAGGTGCCGGGGACGGGTTCGTCGCGGCGGGTGAGGAAGAGGCCGCTGGGGTCCGTGAGACCGGTGATGCCCTCGTCGTGCAGCTCGAAGCAGCCGACCTCGTCCGTGGCGCCGTAGCGGTTCTTGACGCCGCGCACCAGGCGGAGGCGGGCGTGGCGGTCGCCCTCGAAGTGCAGGACCACGTCGACGAGGTGCTCCAGGAGGCGGGGGCCCGCGATCGCGCCGTCCTTGGTGACGTGGCCCACGAGGAGCGTCGACATGCCGCGTTCCTTGGAGGCGCGGATCAGGGCGCCGGCGACCTCGCGGACCTGGGCCATGCCGCCGGGGGCGCCGTCGATCTCGGGAGAGGCGACGGTCTGGACCGAGTCGAGGATCAGCAGGGACGGCTTGACCGCGTCCAAGTGGCCCAGTACGGCGGCGAGGTCGGTCTCCGCGGCGAGGTAGAGATGGTCGTGGATGGCCTTGATGCGGTCGGCCCGCAGGCGGACCTGGCCGGCGGACTCCTCGCCGGTGACGTAGAGGGTCGGGTGTTCGGCGTCGGCGGCTTTGGCGGCGACGTCGAGGAGGAGGGTGGACTTGCCCACGCCCGGCTCGCCCGCGAGGAGGACCACGGCGCCGGGGACGAGGCCGCCGCCGAGGACCCGGTCGAGCTCCGGGACGCCCGTCGTGCGGGCGGTGGCCTGGCGGCCGTCCACCTGGCCGATGGGGACGGCGGAGGTGGTGACCCGGCCGGGGGCGGTCGTACGGACGGCGGGCGTGCCGTACTCCTCGACCGTGCCCCACGCCTGGCATTCGGGGCAGCGGCCGAGCCACTTGGCCGTCTGCCAGCCGCACTCTGTGCAGCGGTAGGACGGCCGGTCCTTCGCGGTCTTCGTACGGGCAGCCATGCACGAACCGTAACGGAGTGCACTGACAGCCTCCGGCGGTCGGGCCGGTTCGCGTGCTCGGCCGGGGCTTCGGGGCGGCCGCCCGCCCCGGTGCGCAGCTGTTCGCCGTGGGGTTTCGGGGGCGGCGGCCGCGGGTGGTGTGTGGTTGCTCGCGCGGTTCCCCGCGCCCCTTTCGGGGCGCGGGCCTCAGTGGCGCATCACGCGTATCCCCCTGCCCGGCCGGAACCGGGCCCCGGCCGGCCTCCCTACGGGCGGCGACCGATCGTCAGTTCCGCCGGGCGGTACGGGACGTACGCGGCGCCGTCGAGGTCGAGGGCGGTCGCGGCGCTCTGGAGGGCGCCCGGGGTCGCGGCGGCGCCCCAACGGCCGGAGTCGACACGGGACTCCAGGGCGTGGAGGGCGGCGACGGTCTCGGCGACGGTGAAGAAGCAGTGGCCTTGGCGTTCCACGTAGGCCTGGCGGAGCAGCGAGCCGTCGCCGGAGGCGCGGACGCGGTCGGCGAAGCGGTTCTCCTGTTCGACGGGGACGAGGTCGTCGGCGGTGGTGTGGATGTCGAGGAGGGGGACGGCGAGGCCCTGGCCGGCGGAGGAGGTACGTTCGCCGGCGGCGACGGCGGCCGGGTCGGCCTTGATCTTCGCGTGGGCGGTCAGGTTCGCGAGGTCGGCCTGGAGGTCGAGGCCGGCCTCTCGGTACAGGGCCTTGACCAGGGGCGCGTGCTGCGACGTGGACAGCAGGCGTGCGTAGTCGATGCCCTTGTTCCCGGAGTTGTTTCCGCCCAGGGCCTTCTCGATGTGGAAGCGGGCGGGCACGACCCGGTTGAGGATGCCTTGGGCGAGCCACGAGTACTGCTGGGCCTGCTGCTCCTCCCATTCGCCCGCGGCCGGGCGGTCCTCGCCCGAGGCCCAGGTGGGCAGGTTGAGGTAGGCGGCGGCGAGGGCGATGCGGGCGCGGCCCTCGGGGGTCTTCTGCGCGGAGACGACGGCGTCGGTGAGCTGCCGGCCGGTGACGGCGCCCTCGGCCTCGGAGGCGAAGTCCACCAGCTTCACCGGCGTGTCCGGGAGCAGGAGCCGGGCGATCGTGTACTCGGCGTCGAGCTGGTAGCCGTGCAGGTCGTTGGCGCCGGCCACGAGGCCGCACAGGCCCAGGGCGCCGTCGATCCCGCCGTCCCCCGAGCGGGCGAGCCGGGCGTTGACCAGGCCGCCCATGGACTGGCCCATGGCGAGGGTGCGGGTGGGTTCGCCGATCTTCTCGGTGACCGCCGCGATGGTGGCGACCTGGTCGCGCTCCGCGCTCTCCAGGCCCCAGAGGGTCTCGCTCACGTCGTAGGAGGAGCCGGTGAGCGCGTACCCCTCTTCGAGGAGGCGCAGGCGTACGGCCTCGCGGGGCGCGTTCTGGGCCGCTCTGCCGCCGAAGCCGTGGCTGAAGACGATCAGGGTGCCGTTCCAGTTCTCGGGGACGTCGGCGATCCAGGTGGCGCCGTCGGGGAGCGTGCCGGTGAGACGTTCGGCGGCGGCGGTCGCGGCCGCCCGGGGGGTGGCGGTCGAGACGGAGGCGCCGGTCAGAGAGAGGACGACGGCAGCGGCGAGGGCGGCGAGGGCGCGGGTGCTGGAGCGACGGGTGCGTACGGCCATGGGAGTGGAGCTCCTGTCGACGCGGAGGAGGGGACGTTGCTCGCTCGTGCGTGGGGGTGACTCGAACCCCAGGGAATGTAGGGCTACTTTTTGGTGATGGTCAATAAAATGCACAACATTCCGGCCGTGCGCCGCGAAACTCGGGGTTGCTGTCCCCTTATGAGGGATCGTTTCACCCGTACGGAGTAAATGTGCTGAAGGGGTGAGAAGGCGCAGGTTCCGGGCGCCTACCGTCCATGAATGATGAGCATCGGTCCGGAAACCTCGCCCCGCACCACCGGCGCACACAGGGCGCACCGCGAGGCGCGCGATCGAGCGGCGGCGCGCGCGGTGGCGCAGCGCGCGCCGGCGCGCTACGAGCCGTACCTGGACGGCCTGTTCACCTACTGCATGTCCGTGCTGTGCGACCACGACGCGGCGACCGCGGCTCTCGCCGAGGTGCTCGCGCTCGCCGAGCGTCGTCGGGGACCGGACGACGCGGACGACCGCCGGGCCTGGCTCTACGCGCTGGCCCGTTGGGCCTGTCTGCGCAAGCTCGCCGAGGCCCGGCAGAAGCAGCCCGGCGCGCGTGCCTCCGGCCGCCAGTCCGCACATGGCGGTGGGGCCGAGAAGCCGCGCGCAGCGAAGACCGCCGTCCGGACCCCGGCCCTCTCCGAGGACGAGGAGCGGCAGCGGCGGCGTCAACTCGCGCTGCTCGCCTGGCCGGAGGCCGCCGGCACCACACCCGAGCAGCGCGAGGCCCTGGAGTTGGCGGTGCGGCATCAGCTCGCCGCCCACGAGGTCGCCGACGTGCTGGGGATGGACCAGGCCGCCGCGCGGGAACTGCTCGCCGCCGCGGCCTGCGAGGTGGAGCGCACCCGGGCGGCCCTCGCCGTCGTCGAGTCCGGCGCCTGCCCGAGCGTCGCCCGCCTGACCGGTGATCACCTGCTCGTCCTGAGCGCCCCCCTGCGCCGCGAGCTCGTCCGGCACGTCGACGACTGCCCCGTCTGCCGCCGCGCCGCCGAGCGCGCCGTCCCCGGCCGCTGGCCCGGCACCAGCGTCACGCCATCCGAGCTGCCCGTCCTCGAAGCGCCGCGCGCGGCCCTGGGCCTGGTGACGGCCCACCTCACGCGCGCGCGGGGCGGCGCCCCCCGCTTCGACCGGCGCGGTTTCCCCATGGACCCGAGGGACCGCGCGGCCCGCCGGGACCGGCTGCGCGCGCGTGCCGTCACCACGACCGTCGTCGCCACCGTCGTCGCCGCGCCCGTCTTCGCCCTCTGGGCCGCCTACCGGGGCGCCCCCCTCATCGGCGAGGGCAGCGACGGCCGTTCGGTCTCCGCGGGCGAGGAGCAGAGCGACGGCGACGGGACCGTCGGCGACGGCAGCGGCGACGCGTACGAGAACGCCGGCAACGCCCGGACCGAGCCCGGCGCCCGCCTGGGCAGGGGGAAGCGCGCGGCGGACGACGTGTCCGTGGAGGTCACCCAGGGCAAGGGGCGGGGCACGCTCTCCGTCGCCGCCGCGAACGACGGCGACACCACCGTCATCACCCTGAGGGCGACCGGCGACTCACCCGTCCGCTGGTCCGCCCGCACCGGCGCCGACTGGCTCTACCTCAGCCAGTCCTCGGGCACCCTGAAACCCGGCGAGTCCTCGACGGTCAAGGTGTACGTCGACCAGCTGAGCGAACCCGCCGGGTACTGGACGGCGCAGGTGTCGCTGGCTCCCTCGGGGGCCGTGGTGACGATCGAGGGCTACGGTCCGATGCCGACGCCGCCGGTCGACTCCCCGCCGACCCAGCCGGTCCCGGACCCCGGCCCGCCGAGACCCACCGTCCCGCCTCCGACCCCCGACCCGGACCCCACCCCCACCGGCCCGGCCCAGCCCGACCCGACCCCGACACCCACCGACCCGGCCCCCACGGACCCGGGCGGCCCGACGACACCGCCGGGCGACGGAGGCGGAGACCCCCCACCGGCCTCGTAGACCGGCGGGGGGAAGGGAAGCGGGAGGGGAGGGGAGGGGAGGGAAGCCGATGGTCCGCTCACGGGCCCGGCGGATTCCGCTACGCCTCCGTCGGATCCGCCGGATGCGGAGCCACCAGCGGCAGCCGGGAGGCCAGCCGCTGCTCGCACAGCTCGACCAGGCGGTCGTACCCCGCCTTGCCCATCAGCTCGGTCAGCTCCGGGCGGTACGAGACGTACACCGGGTCACCCGCGCCGTGCGCCGAGGTCGCCGAGGTGCACCACCAGTGCAGGTCGTGGCCGCCCGGGCCCCAGCCGCGGCGGTCGTACTCGCCGATCGACACCTGGAGCACCCGCGTGTCGTCGGGCCGGTCGATCCAGTCGTACGTGCGCCGGACCGGCAGCTGCCAGCAGACGTCCGGCTTGGTCTCCAGCGGCTCGCGACCCTCCTGGAGGGCCAGGATGTGCAGCGAACAGCCCGCACCCCCGGCGAAACCGGGCCGGTTCTGGAAGATGCACGACCCCTTGTACGGGCGTGTCTGACGGTCGCCGTCCTCGTCCTTGGAGACCCAGCCGGTCTTCGTGCCCACATCGTGGAACTGCCAGATCTCCGGAGTGAGCCTCGCCACATGTCCGGCGACGCGCTTCTCGTCGTCCTCGTCCGAGAAGTGGGCACCCAGGGTGCAGCACCCGTCGGCCGCGCGGCCCGCCTGGATGCCCTGGCAACCGCTGCCGAAGACACAGTTCCAGCGAGAGGTCAGCCAGGTCAGATCGCAGCGGAAGACCTGCTCGTCGTCCGCCGGATCAGGGAACTCCACCCACGCGCGCGCGAAATCGAGACCCTTCTCGTCCGGGGCGGTGGACTCCGCCGAGTCCTTCATCGACTTCGGTGGCTTGGTCGCCGCCTTCGCCCGCGAGGAGCCGCCGGCCACAGCCGCTCCCGCTGCCGACTTGTCGGCCTTTGCCTTTTTCGTCTTTGGCACCTGACCAGGGTACGGCGCCCGACGCCGGATCGAGGACGGCGCACGGCTCCGCTGGCAGTAGCGTTCCGCCCATGAGACTCGGTGTCCTCGACGTGGGATCGAACACGGTGCATCTGCTGGTGGTGGACGCACACCCGGGCGCGCGCCCGCTGCCCGCGCACTCGCACAAGGTGGAACTGCGCCTTGCCCAACTCCTCGACGAGGCCGGGGCCATCGACCCCGAAGGGGTCGACAAACTCATCGCCGTCGTCCACGAGGCGCTCCAGGCCGCCGAGGACAAGGGCGTCGAGGAACTGCTCCCGTTCGCCACCTCCGCGGTGCGCGAGGCCAGCAACGCCGACGAGGTCCTCGCCCGCGTCAAGGACGAGACCGGCGTCGAACTGCAGGTCCTCGCCGGCGCCGAGGAGGCCCGGCTGACCTTCCTCGCCGTCCGCCGCTGGTTCGGCTGGTCGGCCGGCAAGCTCCTCGTCCTCGACATCGGCGGCGGCTCCCTGGAGATCGCCTACGGCATAGACGAGGAACCCGACGCCGCCGCCTCGCTGCCCCTCGGCGCCGGCCGCCTCACCGCCGGCTGGCTCCCCGGCGACCCGCCCGCCCCCGACGACATCCGCGCCCTGCGCCGCCACGTCCGGGCGCAGATAGCCCGTACGGTCGGTGAGTTCAGCCGCTTCGGCGCCCCCGACCACGTCGTCGCCACGTCCAAGACCTTCAAGCAGCTCGCCCGCATCGGCGGTGCCGCCCGCTCCACCGACGGCCTCTACGTCCAGCGCGACCTCAAGCGCGACGCCCTCGAGACCTGGGTTCCCAAACTCGCCGGCATGACCACCGCCCAACGAGCCGCGCTCCCCGGCGTCTCCGAGGGCCGCGCCAACCAGCTCCTCGCGGGCGCGCTGGTGGCGGAGGCCGCGGTGGACCTGTTCCAGGTGGAGACGCTGGAGATCTGCCCGTGGGCGCTGAGAGAGGGTGTGATCCTGCAGCGGCTGGACCACATGGGTACGGCGTCGGGCCGGTCGGTCGCGTGATCGGCTGCGGCTGAGCGGGCTTCGCGCGGTTCCTCGCGCCCCTGAAAAGCAGGGGCGCGAGGAACCGCGCGACCATCCCCCACCCACCCGTACCCACCCGTGGCCGACCTCGTCGCGTACCCCCAACGGCGCACAGGCGAGGGCCCTCACACCCGGCCGAACCCCCCACCCCGGCCCACACGACGAAACGCACCCCTTAGGCTGTCCCGCGTGGCAGACGTCGTGCGGATCCCGGATGCGAAGGTCGCCCTGTCCACGGCCTCCGTGTACCCGGAGTCGACGGCCACGGCCTTCGAGATCGCCGCGCGCCTGGGCTACGACGGTGTGGAGGTCATGGTCTGGACCGACCCGGTGAGTCAGGACCTGGAGGCCCTGCGCCGCCTCTCCGACTACCACCAGATCCCGATCCTCGCCGTACACGCCCCCTGCCTGCTGATCACCCAGCGGGTGTGGTCCACCGACCCGTGGGTCAAGCTCCAGCGCGCCCAGGCCGCCGCCGAGAAGCTCGGCGCCAGCACGGTCGTCGTGCACCCGCCGTTCCGCTGGCAGCGCCAGTACGCGCGCGACTTCGTCACCGGGATCTGGCGGATGGCGAACGAGACGGACGTACGGTTCGCCGTCGAGAACATGTACCCCTGGCGCTACCGCGACCGCGAGATGCTCGCGTACGCCCCCGACTGGGACGTGACGAAGGACGACTACCGGCACTTCACGATCGACCTCAGCCACTCCGCGACCTCCCGCACCGACGCCCTGGAGATGGTCGACCGTATGGGCGACCGTCTCGGGCATGTGCACATGGCGGACGGCAAGGGGTCGGCCAAGGATGAGCACCTCGTCCCGGGCCGCGGCAGCCAGCCCTGCGCCCAGCTGCTGGAACGTCTCGCCCTGAGCGGCTTCGACGGCCACGTCGTGATCGAGGTCAACACCCGCCGCGCCATGTCCGCCGCCGAGCGCGAGGCCGACCTGGCGGAGGCCCTCGCCTTCACCCGGCTGCACCTGGCCTCCGCCGCGCAGGTCCCCCGGCCGTGACCTCGGCCACCCCCCGCCGCCGGGGCCGGCCCTCCCGTACGGAAGCGGCCGACACGCCCGCCACCCGTGACCGCATCCTCGCCGCGGCCCGCGAGGAGTTCTCCGAGCGCGGCTACGACAAGACGTCCGTACGCGGCATCGCCAAGGCCGCCGGGGTGGACTCGGCACTCGTGCACCACTACTTCGGTACGAAGGAACAGGTGTTCGAGGCGGCCGTCACGCTCTCCTTCGCCCCGGCCATGGAAGCCCCCAAGGCCGTCGAGGAGGGCCCGCTCGACGGCGTCGGCGAGCGGCTCACCCGGTTCGTCTTCGGCGTCTGGGAGAACCCGGCCACCCGCGCGCCCCTCCTCGCGATCGTCCGCTCCGCCGTGAACAACGAGGCCGCCGCCGCCGTCTTCCGCCGCATCATCGCCACCCAGGTGCTCCGCCGGATCGCCGGCCGCCTGGACGTCCCGGACGCGGAGCTGCGCGCCGAGCTGGCAGCCGCCCAATTGGTGGGCATCGCGATGCTGCGGTACGTGATCAAGGTCGAGCCGTTGGCGTCGGCGGACCCGGAGCGGATCATCGAGAGGGTGGCCCCTGTGGTGCAGGCCCACCTGACCGCGCCCCGTTAGGGCCACGGCCGCACGGCACGACCGGCCTGCGTCGGCCTGTGTCGGCCCCCGTCGGCCTCCGTAGGTCCCCACCGGCCCGCAGCCGAAAACCGAGACGCCCATCCCGCATTCCGGACAAGCTGTCCAACCCCTGGAGCAACGGGCGTACGCTCGTCTCAGTCAGAAGTCTCTGATCGCAGTCTCTGAAGGAGCGAGCGCGATGCCCGAGCTGAGGTCCCGCACAGTCACCCACGGCCGCAACATGGCGGGCGCCCGCGCCCTTATGCGCGCCTCCGGTGTACCGGGCGCGGACATCGGCCGCAAGCCGATCATCGCGGTCGCCAACAGCTTCACCGAGTTCGTGCCGGGCCACACGCACCTGCAGCCCGTGGGCCGCATCGTCAGCGAGGCGATCCGCGAAGCGGGCGGCATCCCGCGCGAGTTCAACACGATCGCCGTCGACGACGGCATCGCGATGGGCCACGGCGGCATGCTCTACAGCCTCCCTTCCCGCGACCTGATCGCGGACAGCGTGGAGTACATGGTCGAGGCGCACTGCGCCGACGCCCTGATCTGCATCTCCAACTGCGACAAGATCACCCCGGGCATGCTGAACGCGGCCCTGCGGCTCAACATCCCGACCGTCTTCGTCTCCGGCGGTCCCATGGAGTCCGGCCGCGCCACGCTCGTCGACGGCACGGTCCGTACGCTCGACCTGGTCGACGCGATCTCCGACGCCGTGAACGACAAGATCTCGGACGAGGACATCCTCCGTATCGAGGAGAACGCCTGTCCGACCTGCGGCTCCTGTTCCGGCATGTTCACCGCCAACTCGATGAACTGCCTGACCGAGGCCATCGGCCTCTCCCTGCCGGGCAACGGCTCGACCCTCGCCACCCACACCGCCCGCAAGGCGCTGTACGAGGACGCCGCCCGTACGGTCATGGACATCACCCGCCGCTACTACGAGCAGGACGACGAGACGGTCCTGCCCCGCTCCATCGCGAGCTTCGCGGCGTTCGAGAACGCCATGGCCCTCGACATCGCCATGGGCGGCTCCACCAACACGATCCTGCACCTGCTGGCCGCCGCCCAGGAGGCGGGCGTCCCCTTCGGCCTCGACGAGATCAACGCGGTCTCCCGCCGTGTGCCGTGCCTCGCGAAGGTCGCGCCGAACGTCGCCAAGGACCGCACGTACTACATGGAGGACGTGCACCGCGCCGGCGGCATCCCCGCCCTGCTGGGCGAGCTGCACCGCGCGGGCCTGCTCAACGAGGACGTGAACTCCGTCCACAGCGCCTCCCTCGCCGACTGGCTGAAGACCTGGGACGTGCGCGGCGGCTCCCCGTCCCCCAAGGCCGTCGAGCTGTGGCACGCGGCCCCCGGCTGCGTCCGCTCCGCCGAGGCCTTCTCCACGTCCGAGCGCTGGGACTCCCTGGACGACGACGCCGAGGGCGGCTGCATCCGCTCCGCCGAGCACGCCTACTCCAAGGACGGCGGCCTCGCGGTGCTCAAGGGCAACCTGGCGGTCGACGGCTGCGTGGTGAAGACGGCCGGCGTCGACGAGTCGATCTGGACGTTCGAGGGCCCGGCGGTCGTCTGCGAGTCGCAGGAGGAGGCCGTCCAGAAGATCCTCATGAAGGAGATCAAGGAGGGCGACGTCGTCGTCATCCGCTACGAGGGCCCCAAGGGCGGCCCCGGCATGCAGGAGATGCTCTACCCGACCTCGTACCTGAAGGGCCGAGGCCTGGGCAAGTCCTGCGCGCTGATCACCGACGGCCGCTTCTCCGGCGGCACCTCCGGACTCTCCATCGGCCACGCCTCGCCCGAGGCGGCCGGCGGCGGCACGATCGCCCTCGTCGAGGACGGCGACCGCATCCGCATCGACATCCCGAACCGTTCGATCGAGCTGCTGGTCGACGACGCCGAGCTGGCCCGCCGCGAGCAGGCCCTGAACGGCGTCTACGCCCCGAAGAACCGGGAACGCAAGGTGTCGGCCGCGCTGAGGGCGTACGCCGCGATGGCCACCAGCGCCGACAAGGGCGCGGTGCGGGACGTCAGCTTGCTGGGCTGAGGTTCCGCGCGGAGACGGACTGCGTGGCGAGGGCCGTTCCCCGGGCGGGGGCGGCCCTCAGCCGTGCGGTTGTGCAGGCGGCCGGCCGTGCGGAGTCGCCGTCGTGCAGGCGGCCGGCTGTGCGGCCGTGGGGTCAGCCGGCCGCAGGCGTGAAGTCGGCCGCGTGCCCGCCGCGTATGCCTTGCGGCGGTGGAGTCGGCGGGCGGTGCGGCCGTGGGGTCAGCCGGCCGCAGGCGTGAAGTCGGCCGCGTGCCCGCCGCGTATGCCTTGCGGCGGTGGAGTCGGCGGGCGGTGCGGCCGTGGAGTCGGCGGGCCGTCAGGCCGTCCGGCCGCCGTGCCCGGGTGGGTCACCAGCTCGCCGGATCGGTTCCGTCCAGCCCGAGCACGGTTCCGTCGAGCGCGCCCACGCAGACGCGACCGTCGATGATCACGGGCTCGGGCAGCGCGGCGGTGACCCGGTCCGACTTCCCCAGCCGCGACGGCGTGTCCCCGCTGATCCCGCCCTTCCACACGTCCACCGCGAGCAGCCGCCCGTCGGACGAGGTGAAGTACACATGCCGGTCGTCGGCGACCGGTGCCGAACTCCGCGAGACCCCTGTCTCGGTCCGCCACAGCTGCTTGCGGGCCTCCATGTCGAGAGCCGTCAGCGCCCCGCCGACGCCGCTCAGCAGGTACACGACGTCCCCCCGCACGACCGCGCGGGCCTGTTCGAGCCGTACGGGCAGCGTGACCCGGACCGTTGCCCCGGTGCCGGGGTCGTACCGGACCACGGCGACCGTGTCGGGATAGGCGCCCCCGATCGCGGCGAGGAAGAGGACGCCGTCCTGGGCCCCCACCGGTTCCAGCCGGCCCTCCAGCCGGGTGTCCCACCGCACGTCACCCGTGTCCGGGTCCACCGCGGTGATCCGCGTCCGTGCCCCCGGCCCCGTGCCGGTGACGCTCGCCAGGTAGGCCGGCCGGTCCCCGTCGAACGACGTGAAGTACGCCTCCGGCTGCCCCGGGATCCGTCCGCTCCACTTCGTGTCGCCGGTGGCGCCGTCCACCCCGGTGACCGTCCCGTCGGCGGCGGTCAGCAGCAGCGTGCCGCCCACATATCGCTTGCCGCCGTACGCGGAGATGTCCCGCTCCCACCGCACCTCGCCGGAGTCCGGGTCGAGCGCCTGCACCCGGCTGCTCTGCTCCGTGAGGACGTGCACCAGCCCGCCCGACTCGACGGGCGGATCACCCGTGCCCACCGCACCCGCCCCGTCGACGGGGTGCCGCCACAGCACACTGCCGTCCGCCGGATCCAGCGCGGAGACCAGCCCCGGCTGCACGCACAGCACCTTCCCCGCCCCGTACGAGCACTGCGGCACACTCTTCTTCTTCGCCGCCGGCTTGGTGGCCCAGGCCTGGAGGACGGGGGCGGTGGCCGCGGCCCCACTGGCCCGCGGCGTGGCCCTGTCACCGCCTGCCTGTCCACCGTCGTCCCCCAGCACCCGCACCGAGGCGAACCCTCCACCCGCGACGAGCGCCAGCGAGGCGGCGACCAGAACGGCCCGCTTGCGCAGCCACCCGACGGAACGGCCACGGCCGCCGCTGGTACCCGTACCCGTACCCGTACCCGTGCTCGGAGATGTACCCGTGCTCGGGGCGGAGCCCGTGCCTGAGGCCGAGCCCGTGTTTGAAGCTGAGCCCGCGCCCGTGCCCCTGCCCGCGCCGGTCTCCCTGCCCGCGCCGGTGTCCTCGCTCGTCTCCTTGCCCGTGCCCTGATCGGCGGCCCGGCCCGGGAAAGCCCCCCAACCCGCTCCTTCCCTCTCCCGCTGGGTCGGTACGAGGGTCTGGGTGTCGTACGAGGCGGCCACGAAACGGAGTTCGTGCATCAGCTCGTCCGCCGTGGGCCGGTCCTCGGGCTCCTTGGCGAGGCAGGCGCGGACGAGCGGCGCGAGGTTCTCGGGTACGCCGGTGAGGTCCGGCTCGTCGTGGACGACCTGGTAGGCGACGACGTAGGGACTGTCGGAGTCGAACGGCCCGCGCCCGGTGGCCGCGTGCACGGTCACCGAGCCCAGGGCGAAGATGTCGGCGGCGGGCCCGACCTCCCGGGGCCGCCGGAACTGCTCGGGGGCCATGAACGGCGGGGTGCCGATCAACTTCCCGGTCTCGGTGCGCAGTTCACTGTCCTTCGGCCGGGAGATACCGAAGTCGATGACCTTGGGTCCGTCCTCGGCGAGCAGGACGTTGCTGGGCTTGAGATCCCGGTGCACCACACCGGCACGGTGGATGTCGCGCAGGGCCTCCGCGAGTCCGGCCATGAGCCGCCGCAACTGCCCGGGCGGCATGGGGCCGTTCCGCTTGACGTACTCCGCGAGGGTCGGGCCGGGTATGAAGAGGGTGGCCATCCAGGGCCGGGGGCTGTCGGTGTCGGCATCGACGACGGGCGCGGTGAAGGCACCGCTGACCTGCCGGGCGGCGGCGACCTCCTGCCGGAAACGCCCCCTGAACTCGGGGTCCTTGGCGAACTCGGCGTGCACCACCTTCACCGCGAGCCGCAGGCCGGAGGTCGAGGCGGCCAGATGGACGACGCCCATGCCACCCGAACCCAGACACGACTCCAGACGGTACTGACCGGCGTACTCAGGAAGTTCCGCTTCCGCTCCCGACCCGGTGCCCCGTTGCGGTGCCATGGGTCCACCCCCGTGCTGTTTCGGCCGCTCTCGCGACGCACGGAGCCTAGTCGATGACACGTACGGGACAGAGGCGGCTTGCTAGCCTGCACGTGCGAAAAACGCACAGGTGTGTGTGTCCTGATTCAGGGGTATCAAAGGGTCCCCATGGCTTGCCTGGGGATCAAACGGGGTTTAACGGGGTTTCAAACGGGGGGAGTTCAGCCATGTCTGTCGAGCATGTCGAAGAGATCGCGGGGGACGGCGAGGGGGAGCGGACGGCCACGGTCTCGGCCACCGCCGCGACGGTGACGGCAGCCGTTCGCTACTACTCGGTCGCTCCGGGCGTCCGCGTCAACGTCCGCAGCGGTCCGAGCACCAGCTACGGCATCGTCCGCGTCCTCGCCGAGGGCGCCAGGGTGCCGATCTACTGCCAGACCCCGGGCCAGACCATCACCGGCCCCTACGGCACCACCAACGTCTGGGACAACATCGACGACGGCCAGTACATCTCCGACGCCTACGTCTACACCGGCAGCGACGGCTACGTGGCGGGACGCTGCGGCTGACGGACGAGGGTGCGGCCGGGCGGTGCCGACGGGAGCGGCGCGCGGCACGGAGAACGTCGCGGTACCGCACGGGTACCGCGACGAAGCCGCCGGGATCCCGGGACGGCGGTCGGCATCGCCGCCAGGTATGGGGACGAGGGCGCGGTACCCCGTGAGGCCGCCTCGCGCTGCCGCCGGGTGTCACCGTGAAGTCACCTGACGCTGCTGCGTGGCGTCACTGCGGGGCCGCCTTGCACCGCCGCCGTGCGACACTGCGGAGTCGTCTGACCCGACGCTTGCTTGCACCTCGAGATCGTGTGGTGCCGCCGTGAAGCCCGTCGCGTATCGCCCGAGGCCGTGTGGTGTCGCCGTGCAGTCGTCAAATACCACCCGCGGTCGTCTGTCCCGCCCCCGATGCCGCCAGGTATCACCGCCCGCCTCCGATGCCGCCGCGAGACCGCTCCCACCCCAGCGCCATAATCGACCCGTGAGCGACGAACCGAAGAACACCCGGGCGGAGCAGGAGCCGCAGCAGCCGCAAGAGCCGCAGAAGCCGTCCCAGCTCCAGGCGCCCTCGGCGACCCAGGCGACCCCCACGGGCCCTCGCCCCGAGCCCATCCGTTTCTTCGGGACGACCTGGCTGAACCACGACGGCACCTACACGGCCCGCCGCGTGACCGTCACCGCCGGCTCGCTCGCCGCCCTGGTCGTCTCCGGCCTGGTGCTGCGCCTGGCCTACGAGGGCCTGCAACTGGCCTCGGTCGGCGGATTCGTCAGCATCCTGGTCGTCATCATGTTCGCCACCTGCAGCGCCCTGGCCTTCGGTCACACCTGGGGTTCCTTCACCCAACGCCCCGACCCGGCCCGCCAGTCCTCCCTACGAGGCCTCCTCACCATCGGCTTTCTCGGCTCCCTGACCGCCTACTTCCTCCGCTCCCTGAAGGAGGCCCCGGGCGAGTCCCTCCACCGCGGGGAATACACGACGGCCCGCCAGCAGTACGACCGCCGCACAGCCAAGCGCACACGGAACCCAGCGAAGCGGAACCGCAGCTAAGCCGCCCGAGGACACAGCGCCCCTTCAGGGGCGCGGGGAACTGCGCGAGCAACCACGACGAACCCGCACCTGGGGGTCGAAGGGGCAGAGCCCCTGGATGGGGGCACCTCCCGCTCGAGCGAAGCCGAGAGTGGGGGAGGGACGGGCAGCGGCGGCGGGGGCGGGGGCGAAGAACCCTCCCCCAACACCACCCCGCCAAGCCACCATGGTCCCCATGACCTCCTCCCACCCCCGCCCCCACCCCTCCCACACCACCCGAGCCCACTCCACCCGAGCCCACTCCTTCAACACCGCCGCAGCCCAGTACGCGGCGAACCGCCCCTCCTACCCGCCCACCCTCTTCGACACCATCGAATCCCTGGCCCCCCGCCCCCTCCCCGGCTCCCGCACCATCGACGTAGGCGCCGGCACCGGCATATCCACCACCCTCCTCCACACCCGAGGCGCCCACGTCCTCGCCGTGGAACCCGGCGCGGGCATGGCCGCCCAGTTCCGCCGCACCCACCCCCACCTCCCCCTGGTCCGAGGCGACGGCAACGCCCTCCCCGTCGCCACCGCCTCCACCGACCTCCTGACCTACGCCCAGTCCTGGCACTGGACCGACCCGACCCGCTCGGTCCCGGAAGCCCTCCGCGTACTCCGCCCCGGCGGCGCACTCGCCCTGTGGTGGAACACCGACGCCGTCGACGTCCCCTGGATCGCCGACGCCACCACCCGCATCCACCACTTCCTCGGCGTGGACCCCGACATCCCGATCGAGAAGAGCGGCTCCGGCGCGGCCGCCGCCCTCACCGACACCGCCGGCCGCCTCGACTTCACCCGCCGTCAGATCCGCTGGAGCCGCGAGGTCCCGCTCGACACCCACCTGGCCAACATCGCCAGCCACTCGGCGTTCCTGGTCCTCGGCGAAGAAGCCACCGCCGAGTTTTTCACCGAGGAACGAGCCCACCTCCGCAAGCTCTTCCCGACCGAAACCATCGAAGAGATCTACGACGTAGACCTACTCCTGGCCATCCGCCCCTGAACCGGTTCCCGGTTCCTCCTCCAGCCGCCCCCTGGCCCCACCCCCCGACATCTCCCCTCAGCCATCCCTCCCCCTCTCCACAACCGCGCCCCCGCCCGCACGCGCCCCTCCCTTCCTCTCAGCCGCCGCACACCGCCGCGCCGCCCCGTACCGAACCCGCGCCACCTCCCTTGACGAGGCACCCACCCTACGCAATATTCATCGCATGATGAATTACTCTCCGAAGGAGCCCCCACCCCAACCTCCCGCCCCCGCCGACTCCCCTCCGCTCCCCGCCATCCACGCCCGGAACCTCACCGTCACCCGAGGCCCCCGCACGGTCCTCCGCGACCTCGACTTCGCCGTCCCCCAAGGCCAGATCACCGGTCTCCTCGGCCCCTCCGGCTGCGGCAATTCCACCCTGATGCGAGCGATCGTCGGAACCCAGGCCAAGGTCACCGGAACCCTGAACGTCCTCGGCCACCCCGCGGGCGACGCCACCCTCCGCTCCCGCATCGGCTACGTCACCCAGGCCCCCTCGGTCTACGACGACCTGACCGTCCGCCAGAACCTCGCCTACTTCGCCGCGATCCTCGACCCCGGCCGCGCCGCCGCCGACCGCCGCCACGAGCACGTCACCCGGGCCATCGCCGACGTGGACCTCGCCACCCACGCCGACGCCCTCGCCGGCAACCTCTCCGGCGGCCAACGCAGCCGCGTCTCCCTGGCGGTGGCCCTACTCGGCGCTCCCGAGCTCCTGGTCCTCGACGAGCCCACCGTCGGCCTGGACCCAGTCCTCCGCCGCGAACTCTGGACCCTCTTCCACACCATCGCCGCCGACCGCCGGGCCACCCTCCTGATCTCCTCCCACGTCATGGACGAGGCCGAGCGCTGCCACCGCCTCCTCCTCATGCGCGCGGGCGAGATCCTCGCCGACGACACCCCCGAGGCCCTCCGCACCCGCACCCACGCGGAGACAGTCGAAGCGGCCTTCCTCCGCCTGGTCGACGAGGCCACCGCGACCACGACCGACACCACGACCCCGGCCGCGACCGACGCACACCAGAAGGAGCCGGCGCGATGACCGCGACACCGAACGCAGACACGCCAACAGAGCAGAAGAACCAGACGAGGCCGAAGACAAAGGCGGGGAAGGCAAGGACAGGGGAGCCCGCCACCCTCGCGGCCGCCCACGCCCACGCCCACGCCCACCCCCGGCCCCTCAGCTACTCCCGCACGACCGCCACCGCAGCCCGAGTCCTACGCCAACTCGGCCACGACCCCCGCACGATCGCCCTGCTGATCCTCATCCCGTGCGTGATGCTGTTCCTGCTGCGCTACGTCTTCGACGGCAGCCCACGCGTCTTCGACTCCATCGGCGCCTCGCTCCTCGGCATCTTCCCGCTGATCACGATGTTCCTGGTCACCTCGATCGCGACCCTGCGCGAACGCACCTCCGGCACCCTGGAACGCCTCCTCTCCATGCCCCTCGGCAAGGGAGACCTCATCGCCGGCTACGCCCTGGCCTTCGGCACCCTGGCGATCATCCAGTCCGCCCTCGCCACGGGTCTCGCCGTCTGGTTCCTGGACCTGGACGTCACCGGCTCACCCTGGCTCCTCCTGATCGTCGCCCTCCTCGACGCCCTGCTGGGAACCGCCCTCGGCCTCTTCGTCTCGGCCTTCGCCGCCTCCGAATACCAGGCCGTCCAGTTCATGCCGGCCGTGATCTTCCCCCAGCTCCTCCTCTGCGGCCTGTTCACCCCCCGCCCCGACATGCACCCCGCTCTGGAAGCCGTCTCCGACGTCCTCCCCATGTCCTACGCCGTCGACGGTATGAACGAAGTCCTCCTCCACACCGACATGACCGCCGACTTCGTACGCGACATCGCGATCGTCGCCGGCTGCGCCCTTCTGGTCCTGACCCTGGGAGCGGCCACCCTGCGGCGCCGGACGACCTAGCCCCACCCTCGGGCACCCGTCCATCCCCGGCGTTCCGCCCACCGGACACCAAAGCCACACCCCCACCCCCAATGCGAGGATGACCCCAGGACGACGCACCCCGGAGGGCACCCGCACATGAGCCAGAAAGTCGCAGTCCTCGGCACCGGCAAGATCGGCGAGGCCCTGCTCAGCGGCATGATCCGAGCGGGCTGGGCGCCCGCGGACCTCCTGGTCACCGCCCGCCGCCCCGAACGCGCCGAAGAGCTCCGCACCCGCTACGGCGTCACCCCGGTCACCAACGCCGAGGCCGCGAAGACCGCCGACACGCTCATCCTCACCGTCAAGCCCCAGGACATGGCCACCCTCCTGGACGAACTCGCCCCGCACACCCCCGCCGACCGCCTGGTCGTCAGCGGCGCGGCGGGCATCCCCACCTCCTTCTTCGAGGAGCGCCTGGCCGCAGGCACCCCCGTCGTCCGCGTTATGACGAACACCCCTGCCCTCGTCGACGAGGCCATGTCCGTCATCTCCGCCGGCAGCCACGCGAGCGAGGCCGATCTCGCGCACGCCGAAGAGATCTTCGGCGCCGTCGGCAAGACACTCCGCGTCCCCGAATCCCAGCAGGACGCCTGCACCGCCCTCTCCGGCTCCGGCCCGGCGTACTTCTTCTACCTGGTCGAGGCCATGACCGACGCGGGCATCCTCCTCGGCCTGCCCAGGGACAAGGCCCACGACCTCATCGTCCAGTCCGCCATCGGCGCGGCCACGATGCTCCGCGACAGCGGCGAACACCCCGTCAAGCTCCGCGAGAACGTCACCTCTCCCGCCGGCACGACGATCAGTGCCATCCGCGAACTCGAGAACCACGGGGTACGCGCCGCACTGATCGCCGCCCTGGAGGCCGCCCGCGACCGCAGCCGCGAACTGGCCTCCGGCAACAACTGACGCCGCCCGCGGTCAACCGGCCAGAAGACCGATCGCCCGATACGCCTCATCCACCCTCGGTCGAGCCATCTCTCTGGCCTTCTCCGCACCCGACCGCAGCACCCCCTCCACATACGCAGGATCCGCGCACAACTCCTTGTGCCTCTCCTGTACGGGTCTGAGGAGCTCGACCACGGCCTCTGCGGTGTCCTTCTTCAGTGCTCCGTACGATTCATATACACCGCTCAGGTCCTCGGGGTTCCCACCCTCACAGGCCGCGAGGATCTCCAACAGGTTCGCAAGCCCCGGCCGCTCCTCCCGGTCGTAGACGACGTCCCGCCCGCTGTCGGTCACGGCCCGCATGACCTTCCTCCGCACCACATCCGGTTCGTCCAGCAGATAGACGATCCCCGGCCCGACGTCGTCGGTCTTCCCCATCTTCGACGTCGGGTCCTGCAGGTTCATCACCCGCGCCCCGACCTTCGGAGGAGTGGCCCGAGGCACCACGAACGTGTGCCCGTACCTCTGGTTGAACCGCACCGCCAGATCCCGAGTCAGCTCCACATGCTGTGTCTGGTCGTCCCCGACGGGCACCTCGTCGGTCCCGTACGCCAGGATGTCCGCCGCCATCAGCACGGGATACGTCAGCAGCGACAGCCGGACACTCCCACCCCGCTCCCGCTCCCGCGCGGCTTTCTCCCGGTACTGGATCATCCGCCGCATCTCG
Source organism: Streptomyces sp. NBC_00104 (assembly GCF_045160825.1). Taxonomy (NCBI): domain Bacteria; kingdom Bacillati; phylum Actinomycetota; class Actinomycetes; order Kitasatosporales; family Streptomycetaceae; genus Streptomyces; species Streptomyces sp. NBC_00104. The sequence continues at coordinate 6,546,185 of NZ_CP108215.1, forward strand.
CCGTCCGTGGCCACGCACTCCAGCAGATACGACAACCGCGCGTGCTCATCCACATGGCTCTGTACGAAGACGGTGCACAGCTCCGGATCCAGCCCCGACGCCAACAACAGGGTCGCCGCCTGCCGACTGAGCCTGCGCACCCGCGCCGGATCGTGGTCCACGGTCAGCGCGTGCAGATCCACGACGCAGAACAACGCGTCCGTCCGGTGCTGGTCGACCTCGGCCCACCGCCGCACGGCCCCCAGGTAGTTCCCCAGCGTCAGATGCCCCGTCGGCTTGACCCCGCTGAAGACCCGTGTCATCTCTCCACCTCCTGCTCAGGACCGCCGCCACCGGCCGGCCGCCCCTCAGGAGGGAGAAACGAGAACGGCCGCCGGGGCGGCGGCCGTCGAGTGCATACGTGAGCACGGCCGCCGTCAGGCGGCCCACCACTGCTGGTGACACGTACGCGTAGTCATGGGGGCCAGGCTACGCCGCGGGCAGACCGGCCGACAGCGAGTTGACACACCCCGGGCCCATACGTAGTGTTCTCCGGGTTGTCCGACGTGAGCGCCGACCTCGGTCGGTCCCCGGACAGCCATTCGCAGGTAACCACCAACAACCGACGATCCGTCGTCGTGCCCTTGGCATGTGTATTTGCGAAATGAGGAATCCGTGTTCGAAAGGGCGCGGCCCCCGATTAGCTCGGGAGCCGGGAATCCGCTAAAGTCTCACTCGTCGGAACGGCCCAACAGCCGCGAAGACAACTCCCGCTGACTGGGAATCAGGCCCGAAAGGATCTGATAGAGTCGGAACCGCCGGAAAGGGAAACGCGGAAGCGGAAACCTGGAAAGCACCGAGGAAATCGGATCGGAAAACGATCTGATAGAGTCGGAAACGCAAGACCGAAGGGAAACTGCCCGGAGGAAAGCCCGAGAGTAGCTTGGGTGAGTACAAAGGAAGCGTCCGTTCCTTGAGAACTCAACAGCGTGCCAAAAATCAACGCCAGATATGTTGATACCCCGTTCCCGGCCGGTTATCGGTTGGGGCGAGGTTCCTTTGAAGTAAAACACAGCGAGGACGCTGTGAACGGTCGGGCTTATTCCGCCTGACTGTTCCGCTCTCGTGGTGTCGACCCGCGCTTTTCATTAAGCACAGTCGGGAAAACATTCACGGAGAGTTTGATCCTGGCTCAGGACGAACGCTGGCGGCGTGCTTAACACATGCAAGTCGAACGATGAACCACTTCGGTGGGGATTAGTGGCGAACGGGTGAGTAACACGTGGGCAATCTGCCCTTCACTCTGGGACAAGCCCTGGAAACGGGGTCTAATACCGGATACAACACTCTCGGGCATCCGATGAGTGTGGAAAGCTCCGGCGGTGAAGGATGAGCCCGCGGCCTATCAGCTTGTTGGTGAGGTAACGGCTCACCAAGGCGACGACGGGTAGCCGGCCTGAGAGGGCGACCGGCCACACTGGGACTGAGACACGGCCCAGACTCCTACGGGAGGCAGCAGTGGGGAATATTGCACAATGGGCGAAAGCCTGATGCAGCGACGCCGCGTGAGGGATGACGGCCTTCGGGTTGTAAACCTCTTTCAGCAGGGAAGAAGCGAAAGTGACGGTACCTGCAGAAGAAGCGCCGGCTAACTACGTGCCAGCAGCCGCGGTAATACGTAGGGCGCGAGCGTTGTCCGGAATTATTGGGCGTAAAGAGCTCGTAGGCGGTCTGTCGCGTCGGATGTGAAAGCCCGGGGCTTAACCCCGGGTCTGCATTCGATACGGGCAGACTAGAGTGTGGTAGGGGAGATCGGAATTCCTGGTGTAGCGGTGAAATGCGCAGATATCAGGAGGAACACCGGTGGCGAAGGCGGATCTCTGGGCCATTACTGACGCTGAGGAGCGAAAGCGTGGGGAGCGAACAGGATTAGATACCCTGGTAGTCCACGCCGTAAACGGTGGGAACTAGGTGTTGGCGACATTCCACGTCGTCGGTGCCGCAGCTAACGCATTAAGTTCCCCGCCTGGGGAGTACGGCCGCAAGGCTAAAACTCAAAGGAATTGACGGGGGCCCGCACAAGCAGCGGAGCATGTGGCTTAATTCGACGCAACGCGAAGAACCTTACCAAGGCTTGACATACACCGGAAACGGCCAGAGATGGTCGCCCCCTTGTGGTCGGTGTACAGGTGGTGCATGGCTGTCGTCAGCTCGTGTCGTGAGATGTTGGGTTAAGTCCCGCAACGAGCGCAACCCTTGTTCTGTGTTGCCAGCATGCCCTTCGGGGTGATGGGGACTCACAGGAGACTGCCGGGGTCAACTCGGAGGAAGGTGGGGACGACGTCAAGTCATCATGCCCCTTATGTCTTGGGCTGCACACGTGCTACAATGGCAGGTACAATGAGCTGCGAAGCCGTGAGGCGGAGCGAATCTCAAAAAGCCTGTCTCAGTTCGGATTGGGGTCTGCAACTCGACCCCATGAAGTCGGAGTTGCTAGTAATCGCAGATCAGCATTGCTGCGGTGAATACGTTCCCGGGCCTTGTACACACCGCCCGTCACGTCACGAAAGTCGGTAACACCCGAAGCCGGTGGCCCAACCCCTTGTGGGAGGGAGCTGTCGAAGGTGGGACTGGCGATTGGGACGAAGTCGTAACAAGGTAGCCGTACCGGAAGGTGCGGCTGGATCACCTCCTTTCTAAGGAGCATCTAGGTCTCGCAAGAGATCCAGAGCCACTACGCAGGCAAATGTTCTGCGGTGGTCAGCTCAAGGGTGGAACGTTGATTATTCGACCGGTTCACGGGTCGGAGGCTGTGAGTACTGTCCGCAAGGGCGTGGAAAGCATGATCTCCCGACGTCGATCGGGTCGGGCACGCTGTTGGGTGTCTGAGGGTATGGCCGTATGGCTGCCTTCAGTGCCGACCCCGGTAAAAATCCGTGTGAGCGGGTTGTGACGGGTGGTTGGTCGTTGTTTGAGAACTGCACAGTGGACGCGAGCATCTGTGGCCAAGTTTTTAAGGGCGCACGGTGGATGCCTTGGCACCAGGAACCGATGAAGGACGTGGGAGGCCGCGATAGGCCCCGGGGAGTCGTCAACCAGGCTTTGATCCGGGGGTGTCCGAATGGGGAAACCCGGCAGTCGTCATGGGCTGTCACCCTTGCCTGAACACATAGGGCAAGTGGAGGGAACGCGGGGAAGTGAAACATCTCAGTACCCGCAGGAAGAGAAAACAACCGTGATTCCGGGAGTAGTGGCGAGCGAAACCGGATGAGGCCAAACCGTATGCGTGTGAGACCCGGCAGGGGTTGCGTATACGGGGTTGTGGGATCTCTCTTGATCAGTCTGCCGGCTGGTCGGCGAGTCAGAAACCGTATGGGTAGGCGAAGGACATGCGAAAGGTCCGGCGTAGAGGGTAAGACCCCCGTAGCTGAAATCTGTACGGCTCGTTTGAGAGACACCCAAGTAGCACGGGGCCCGAGAAATCCCGTGTGAATCTGGCGGGACCACCCGCTAAGCCTAAATATTCCCTGGTGACCGATAGCGGATAGTACCGTGAGGGAATGGTGAAAAGTACCGCGGGAGCGGAGTGAAATAGTACCTGAAACCGTGTGCCTACAAGCCGTGGGAGCGTCGGATATGTGCTTGCACATATCTCGTGACTGCGTGCCTTTTGAAGAATGAGCCTGCGAGTTTGCGGTGTGTTGCGAGGTTAACCCGGGTGGGGTAGCCGTAGCGAAAGCGAGTCCGAACAGGGCGACTTTAGTAGCACGCTCAAGACCCGAAGCGGAGTGATCTAGCCATGGGCAGGTTGAAGCGGAGGTAAGACTTCGTGGAGGACCGAACCCACCAGGGTTGAAAACCTGGGGGATGACCTGTGGTTAGGGGTGAAAGGCCAATCAAACTCCGTGATAGCTGGTTCTCCCCGAAATGCATTTAGGTGCAGCGTCGTGTGTTTCTTGCCGGAGGTAGAGCACTGGATAGGCGATGGGCCCTACCGGGTTACTGACCTTAGCCAAACTCCGAATGCCGGTAAGTGAGAGCGCGGCAGTGAGACTGTGGGGGATAAGCTCCATGGTCGAGAGGGAAACAGCCCAGAGCATCGACTAAGGCCCCTAAGCGTACGCTAAGTGGGAAAGGATGTGGAGTCGCACAGACAACCAGGAGGTTGGCTTAGAAGCAGCCACCCTTGAAAGAGTGCGTAATAGCTCACTGGTCTAGTGATTCCGCGCCGACAATGTAGCGGGGCTCAAGCGTACCGCCGAAGTCGTGTCATTCCAGCACATACCCCCAACGGGGGCTGGGATGGGTAGGGGAGCGTCGTGTGCCGGGTGAAGCAGCCGCGGAAGCGAGTTGTGGACGGTTCACGAGTGAGAATGCAGGCATGAGTAGCGATACACACGTGAGAAACGTGTGCGCCGATTGACCAAGGGTTCCTGGGTCAAGCTGATCTGCCCAGGGTAAGTCGGGACCTAAGGCGAGGCCGACAGGCGTAGTCGATGGATAACCGGTTGATATTCCGGTACCCGCTGTGAAGCGTCAAACATTGAACCAGGCGATGCTAAGTCCGTGAAGCCGTCCCGGACCCTTCGGGGAAAGGGAAGTGGTGGAGCCGACGGACCAGACTTGCAGTAGGTGAGTGATGGGGTGACGCAGGAAGGTAGTCCATCCCGGGCGGTGGTTGTCCCGGGGTAAGGGTGTAGGACGTCAGGTAGGTAAATCCGCCTGGCAATAGTCTGAGACCTGATGCCGAGCCGATTGTGGTGAAGTGGATGATCCTATGCTGTCGAGAAAAGCCTCTAGCGAGTTTCATGGCGGCCCGTACCCTAAACCGACTCAGGTGGTCTGGTAGAGAATACCGAGGCGTTCGGGTGAACTATGGTTAAGGAACTCGGCAAAATGCCCCCGTAACTTCGGGAGAAGGGGGGCCATCACTGGTGAGAGGACGTGCTCCTCGAGCTGGGGGTGGCCGCAGAGACCAGCGAGAAGCGACTGTTTACTAAAAACACAGGTCCGTGCGAAGCCGTAAGGCGATGTATACGGACTGACGCCTGCCCGGTGCTGGAACGTTAAGGGGACCGGTTAGTCACTCTTCGGGGTGGCGAAGCTGAGAACTTAAGCGCCAGTAAACGGCGGTGGTAACTATAACCATCCTAAGGTAGCGAAATTCCTTGTCGGGTAAGTTCCGACCTGCACGAATGGCGTAACGACTTCTCGACTGTCTCAACCATAGGCCCGGTGAAATTGCACTACGAGTAAAGATGCTCGTTTCGCGCAGCAGGACGGAAAGACCCCGGGACCTTTACTACAGTTTGATATTGGTGTTCGGTTCGGCTTGTGTAGGATAGCTGGGAGACTGTGAACTCTGGACGCCAGTTCAGGGGGAGTCGTCGTTGAAATACCAGTCTGGTCGTGCTGGATGTCTAACCTGGGTCCGTGATCCGGATCAGGGACAGTGTCTGATGGGTAGTTTAACTGGGGCGGTTGCCTCCCAAAGGGTAACGGAGGCGCCCAAAGGTTCCCTCAGCCTGGTTGGCAATCAGGTGTTGAGTGTAAGTGCACAAGGGAGCTTGACTGTGAGACCGACGGGTCGAGCAGGGACGAAAGTCGGGACTAGTGATCCGGCGGTGGCTTGTGGAAGCGCCGTCGCTCAACGGATAAAAGGTACCCCGGGGATAACAGGCTGATCTTCCCCAAGAGTCCATATCGACGGGATGGTTTGGCACCTCGATGTCGGCTCGTCGCATCCTGGGGCTGGAGTCGGTCCCAAGGGTTGGGCTGTTCGCCCATTAAAGCGGTACGCGAGCTGGGTTTAGAACGTCGTGAGACAGTTCGGTCCCTATCCGCTGCGCGCGCAGGAATATTGAGAAGGGCTGTCCCTAGTACGAGAGGACCGGGACGGACGAACCTCTGGTGTGCCAGTTGTTCTGCCAAGGGCATGGCTGGTTGGCTACGTTCGGGAGGGATAACCGCTGAAAGCATCTAAGCGGGAAGCCTGCTTCGAGATGAGTATTCCCACCCACTTGATGGGGTAAGGCTCCCAGTAGACGACTGGGTTGATAGGCCAGATATGGAAGCCCGGTAACGGGTGGAGTTGACTGGTACTAATAGGCCGAGGGCTTGTCCTCAGTTGCTCGCGTCCACTGTGTTGGTTCTGAAACCACGAACAACCCCATTCCCTTGTTTGGTCACGGGGGATGGTGCGGTTGAGTGTTTCATAGTGTTTCGGTGGTCATAGCGTGAGGGAAACGCCCGGTTACATTCCGAACCCGGAAGCTAAGCCTTACAGCGCCGATGGTACTGCAGGGGGGACCCTGTGGGAGAGTAGGACGCCGCCGAACAAATATTGCGAAAACCCCCGTCGGGAAACCGGCGGGGGTTTTCTGCGTTTAGGGTCGAGTCATGCGCTATGACCTCGTGATCTTCGACAATGACGGTGTTCTCGTGGACAGCGAGCCGATCTCCAACCGGATTCTCGCCGACTACCTCACCGAACTCGGACACCCGACCTCGTACGAGGAGTCCATCCGGGACTACATGGGGTCGGCCATGCACCGGATTCACGAGCTTGTCTTGGAGCGGACCGGCGAGGCACTGCCGGGGGAGTTCGACGACGTCTTCCACCAGCGCGTGTTCGCCGCGTTCGAGCGGGAGTTGGAACCCGTACCGGGTGTGGTCGCGGTGCTGGAGAAGCTGGTCGCGGACGAGGTGCCGTACTGCGTGGCGTCGTCCGGGAGCCATGAGCGGATCCGGGTGGGGCATCGGACGACCGGGCTCGACCGGTGGTTCGGGGAGGGGCTCGTGTTCAGTTCTCAGGACGTGGGGCGGGGCAAGCCGGCGCCGGATCTCTTCCTGCACGCGGCCGAGCGGATGGGCGTTCCACCGCAGAGGTGTGCCGTCGTCGAGGACAGCCCCCTCGGGGTACGGGCCGGGCTCGCGGCCGGGATGGATGTGTACGGGTATGTGGCGATGACGCCCGCCGGGAAGCTGGCCGGAGCCAGGGGGTACTTCTCGGACATGGGAGAGCTGCCCGGCCTGCTTAGTTGAGCAGTATTCAACTTCCTCTACCCATCAGTAGGTCGTGCCCCCTACTGTGCCGCCATGACAGATGTGCTGCGGCGCGGTAGGGCCGCGTTGGCGTTCAGCTTCTTCGCTCAGGGTGTCGCCTTCGCGCTGCTCGTGACGCGGATTCCGGCCATTCAGGACCGGTACGGGGTCTCCGACGCGCTGTTGCCGCTCTTCCTCGCCGCCGTGCCGATCCTCGCAGGGGTCGGCAGTGTCGGCACCGAGCACCTCGTGAAGAAGGTGCCGCCGAGCCGGGTGCTGCGGTGGTCCCAGCCCGTCGTGCTCCTGGCGCTGCTCGGCGTGGGGGCCGGTGAGCAGCTGGTCGTGCTCGGTGCCTCACTGGCGGCCTTCGGGCTGGCGGTCGGGGCGCTCGACGCGTCCATGAACATGCTCGGGGTGAGTCTGCAGCGGTCGTACGGGCGGAGCATCATGCTCGGCTTCCACGCCGTGTACAGCCTGGGTGGGATAGCCGGGGCCTCGCTGGCGTGGGTGGGGGCGCACTGGGATGTGCCGCTGCTCCCGTTGTATCTGCCGGTGGTGATCGCGCTGCTGCCGGCCGCCTTGGCGGGGAGCCGGTGGTATGTCGACGGGGGACGCCTCGATGACCCCGGAACCGCCGAGGGCAAGGCCCCGACCACCGGTGCGGAGGGCGGGAACGTCGCCTTCAAGATGCTGCTGCCGCTCTGTCTGGTGATGTGCTTCGCGTACATCGGGGACTCGACCGTCTCCAACTGGAGTGCGAAGTATCTGCAGGACGTGCTCGGGAGTTCCGACCAGCTGTCGACCGTTCCGTACAACGTCTATATGGTCACCACGCTGATCGGGCGGTCCCTCGGGGACTTCGGGGTGCGGAAGTTCGGGGCCGTGACCGTCGTGCGGGCCGGGGCGCTGGTGGCGGCCGTCGGGTTCGCCGTGGTGGCGGGGGCGCCGGGGGCCTGGGTGGGGATGCTCGGGTTCACGCTGCTGGGACTCGGGCTGTGTGTGCTGGTGCCGCAGACGTTCGCGGCGGCGGGGCGGCTGTTCCCCGGAGCTTCGGATGCGGCCGTCGCTCGGCTGAATATCTTCAACTATGTCGGCTTCTTGATCGGTTCTCCGTTGGTGGGGGCGGTGGGAGACCTCTGGAGCTACCGCGGGGCGATGCTCATACCGATGGTCCTGGTGCTGGTGACGTTGGTGTACGCCCGGTCGTTCGAGACTGAACCGGACCGATACGGTGGCGGGCATGAGCGGCCGCGCACAGCTGATGTGGGACGAGGCAGTAACGGGCTATGACTTCGGTCCGGACCATCCGATGGATCCGGTTCGGCTGGCGCTGACCCGGAGCCTGGTGAGTGCCTTCGGGCTCGACCGGGAGATGGACGTCGTCTCGGCGAAGCCGGCGGGGGAGTCGACCCTGCGGCTGGTGCATCGCGAGGACTATGTGGCCGCGGTCAAGGCCGCTTCCGCGGACCCCGGGGGTGCGGACGGCGCGTACGGGCTCGGCACCCTGGACGATCCGGCCTTCGCCGGGATGCACGAGGTGTCCGCACTCATCGCGGGGCAGTCGGTGGGGGCGGCGGAGGCCGTGTGGCGGGGGGACGCGCTGCACGCGGTGAACTTCGCGGGCGGGCTGCATCACGCGATGCCCGGAGGTGCCTCGGGGTTCTGTATCTACAACGACGCGTCGATCGCCATCGCCCGGCTGCTGGAGCTGGGCGCCGAGCGGGTCGCGTACGTGGATGTCGACGTTCATCACGGGGACGGGGTGCAGGCGGCGTTCTGGGAGGATCCGCGGGTTCTGACGATCTCGTTGCACGAGCATCCCCGGACCCTGTTCCCGCAGACCGGGTGGCCGGAGGAGACCGGGGCCTCGTCGAGCGCGGAGGGGTCGGCCGTGAACGTGGCGCTGCCGGCGGGGACCGGGGACGCGGGGTGGGTGCGGGCGTTCCACGCGGTGGTGCCCGAGCTGATCGCCGACTTCCGGCCGCAGGTGCTGGTGACCCAGCACGGGGCCGACACGCACTTCGAGGATCCGTTGGCGCATCTGGCCGTGTCGTTGGACGCGCAGCGGGCGGTGCAGGTGGCTCTGCACGAGCTGGCCCATGAGTACGCCGACGGGCGGTGGGTCGCGCTCGGTGGGGGCGGGTACGCGGTGGTGGATGTGGTGCCGCGGTCGTGGACGCATCTGGTGGCGATCGCGGCGGGGCGGGAGATCGCGCCGGAGAGGGTGATTCCCGAGGAGTGGCGGCAGCAGGTGTTCGCTCGTACGCGGCAGTTGGCGCCGGCGCGGATGACCGATGGGCGGTGGCCGGTGTCCTGGGCGGGCTGGGAGGCGGGGTACGACCCCGCGGATCGGTTGGACCAGGCGGTGCTCGCTGCGCGGAAGGCCGTGTTTCCGTTGCGGGGGTTGTTGCCGTAGCGGGTGTTCTCGCCCCCGCCGCCCCTACCCGTCCCATCCAGGGGCTGTGCCCCTTCGCCCCTCCCGTCAAAGACTCGGGGCTCCGCCCCGGACGCCGTTCGCGTAGTTCCCCGCGCCCCTGAAAGACGGGCGGTGCCACGGTGTTGTTAGGCCAACTGTGTGGTTCGGGCGGGGATTTGGCCGTGGTGGGCCGAGCGGTACGTCAGCATCGGGGCGTGGTGAGTGGTGGGGCGTTGCGGGAGCACCTGGTGGCTGCCGGGCTGGCCGGGCGGGTCGGCACTTCTCGGGAAGCGAGTCTGCGGAGTTACCGGTTGTTCGCGGCCCGGGACCCTCGGTTTTTGATCGGGCTTGATCCTGAACTGTCCTGGCGGCAGCGGGATGTGCTCGATCTGATGGCGGAGAAGTGCGGGGTTTCGGCCGATCCGGGGTGCACGACAGGGCAGGATGTGATTGATCCGGAGCGCACGATGGGGGCGCTGGACCGCTTCGCGGAACGTGTCGCGGCGGTCGCTCGGAGTGGTGGAGCGGTGCTCTTCGGGACCGGGCACCCGCACCGGCTGATCGGGTTCTACGGTGCGTTGGCGGACGCTTTGTCGGCGGCGGGGTGTGAGGTTCTCACCCCTGCGACGGGTAGACGTGTCGACATAACGACCCGGTTCGGTCTACGCACGTACAACCTCGACTACGCACGAGGAGTCGCTCACGTCCGGGAGGCGACCGCCTTGCGCTCCGGTTGTGCGACCGGCGTGCACACGCATTCACCGCTCCCGGTTCGGACCGTTCTGGCGGCCGCGGCGGAGGCCGGCGGGCCGCTCCCGCAACTCGTGGTGGGGGACCACGGATGGGTCTGCGGGGCAGGTCAGCTGGGGTTCGAGGCGATCGGTCTCGCCGATACGGACGATCCGGCGCCCTTCGTGGGGGAGGCGGAGGGGCGCGTGTCCGTCGCCGTTCCACTTGATGACGGTGTGCGGTCTGATTACTACCGACCACTGACCCGCTACGTACTCAATCGGGCGTGTCTGTCACAGTAGGCCGCCGATGGCATCCCCTCTTCCCCACTCGCATCACCCGCCCCTACATTGGGGAGTGAGCACGCAACGACGAAGAGTCACCGGAAGGGGAAGCCGGTGGCCGTCGAGTGCGGAAGGTTCAGGTGTGTCATGGCTGCAGCTGGCGAGAGGCCTCTGAACGAGGTTCAGTTCCTGACCGTGGCGGAAGTCGCCTCGGTGATGCGAGTGTCCAAGATGACCGTGTACCGCTTGGTGCACAGCGGTCATCTGCCGGCGATCCGGGTGGGCAGGTCCTTCCGGGTGCCGGAGCAAGCGGTACACGAGTACCTCCGCGAGAGCTATGTGGGGGTGGAGACGGCCTGACGGCCACCGGTGCCGAGGGGCTCCCGGAGGCCCTGCGAGACCTCCGGGATACCCGAGGCGCCCCCTCGATTACGACCTCAGCGCTCGGACGGGTAGGCTGGCCCCTTGTAGGTCGTATGGGCCCATGGCGCCCAAACACCGAGTGATGAGAAGTGAGCGAGGGTAGTCGTGGGCTCTGTTATCAAGAAGCGGCGCAAGCGGATGGCTAAGAAGAAGCACCGCAAGCTGCTCAAGCGCACCCGCGTTCAGCGTCGCAACAAGAAGTAAGGCGGTCCGGCCCCGGAAGGGGTCCTGGCCGGCCCCCCTCGCGTAAGGGGGTCGTACGCCTTGCTTTCTTGCGCGAGCGCTGTTGAGAGCGCGTTGCCGCGACCCCCCACCGAAAGCGGTGGGGGGTCGCGGTGTTTTCGCCGGTCATCGCCTTCGCCGGTCATTGTTTTTTTGCCGGTCGTTGACGGGGTCGCGGTCACCACAGTGCAACATCGACCCGCTAACGTGGCCGCACACGGGGAACACGGAGAACGCGGAGAACGCGGCAGAGTACGAGCAGAGTTACGCCTATGTGAGCCGACGTCTGGAAGGAAGGCGCTGATCTTGGGGAAGGTCGTGCTCGTCACCGGTGTGGCCCGTCAGCTGGGGGGCCGCTTCGTGCGGCGGATCCAGCGTGACCCGCAGGTCGACCGGGTCATCGCGGTGGACGCGGTGCCGCCCGGACACCATCTGGGTGGCGCGGACTTCGTGCAGGCCGACATCCGTCAGCCGGCCATAGCCCGGCTGCTGGCCGAGCACAACGTGGACACCGTGGTGCACATGGACGTCACGGGCACCCCGCTGGGCAGCGGCGGCCGGGCCACGCTCAAGGAGACCAACGTCATCGGCACCATGCAGCTGCTCGGTGCCTGCCAGAAGTCCCCGTTGATCAAGCGGCTGGTCGTGAAGTCGAGTACGAACGTGTACGGGTCCGCACCGCGTGACCCGGCCGTGTTCACCGAGACCACGCCGGCCAAGTCGCTGCCCAGCGGCGGCTTCGCCAAGGACACTGTCGAGGTGGAGGGCTACGTCCGCGGATTCGCCCGGCGGCGGCCCGATGTGGCCGTGTGCGTGCTGCGGTTCGCGAACATCCTCGGACCGAGCGCCGACTCGCCGCTCGCCTCGTACTTCTCGCTGCCGGTGCTGCCGACCGTGCTGGGCTACGACCCGCGGCTGCAGTTCGTGCACGAGGACGACGTGATCGAGGTGCTGCGGATCGCCTCGCACGAGCCGGAGCGGGGCACGCTCAACAGCGGCACGTTCAACATCGCGGGCGACGGTGTCCTGCTGCTCTCGCAGTGCGCGCGGCGCCTCGGCCGGCCGACGGTGCCGCTGCTGATGCCGGCGGTCAGCTGGGTCGGCTCCATGGTCCGGACGCTGGGCTTCACCGACTTCTCGCCGGAGCAGCTGCGGCTGCTGACCCACGGGCGGGTCGTGTCGACGAACCAGATGCGCGAGACGCTGGGCTACCGGGCGAGGTACACGACCGCGGAGACGTTCGCGGACTTCGCGCGCAGCAGGGGGCCCGGCCTCCTGCCCCCCGAGGCCCTCGCCGGGGCCATCGACCGGATCGCCGCCCTGCCCGTGCCCGTACCGGGCGACGGCCACCCCCCGACGCAGAGCGCCAACTGAGGAGCGCATCAACGATGGCGGATGCCAAGGTCATTCCGTTCGACGACGACCGGACGCGCGGAGGCGCCGTGCAGCGCACGCCGCGCCGCCGTAGTACGGGGAGCCGGCGCAAGGGCGAGAGCGCGGTCGTCCGGGACGTCCGTGAATCCGGCGAGGTCCAGGCCCTCCCGGGACGGCCGACCAGCACCGATGATGTCCCTGTGACACGGGAGAAGCCGGAGCCGCCCCAGGAGGCCGCCGAGGCACAGGACGGCGGCGGGCTGGAGCGACAGATCGCGGGTGGTCTCGCGTTCCTGCGCAAGCGGCTCACCGGTGACTACGAGATCGACGACTTCGGCTACGACGCCGAGCTCACCGACCAGGTGCTGATGTCCCTGCTGCGGCCGGTGTACGAGAAGTACTTCCGGGTCGAGGTGAAGGGCATCGAGAACATCCCGACGGACGGCGGCGCCCTGATCGTCGCCAACCACTCGGGGACGCTGCCGCTGGACGGCCTGATGATGCAGGTCGCCGTCCACGACAACCATCCCGCCGGGCGGCATCTGCGGCTGCTCGCGGCGGACCTGGTCTTCATGCTGCCGGTGGTCAACCAACTGGCCCGCAAGCTCGGCCACACCCTCGCGTGCGCGGAGGACGCCTCACGGCTGCTGGAGCAGGGCGAGCTGGTCGGGGTCATGCCGGAGGGCTTCAAGGGCCTCGGCAAGCCCTTCGGCGACCGGTACAAGCTGCAGCGCTTCGGCCGTGGCGGCTTCGTCTCCACCGCTCTGCGGTCCGGTACGCCGATCATCCCGTGCTCGATCGTGGGCGCGGAGGAGATCTACCCGATGATCGGGAACTCGAAGACGATCGCCCGGCTCCTCGGCTTCCCGTACTTCCCGATCACGCCGACGTTCCCGTGGCTCGGCCCGCTGGGCGCGGTCCCGCTGCCGACGAAGTGGACCATCCAGTTCGGCGAGCCCATCCCGACGGACGGCTATCCGCCGGAGGCCGCCGAGGATCCGATGCTGATGTTCAACCTGACCGACCAGGTGCGCGAGCAGATCCAGCACACGCTGTACAAGCTGCTGGTGCAGCGCCGGTCGGTGTTCTTCTAGCGGTTCCGAGCAGACGTACGACGGTGGGGGCGCCCTTCTTCGAGAAGGGCGCCCCCACCGTCGTACAGGCCTAGTTCGTGTCGTCGCCGTCGATGCCCAGGCCGGGCAGGAGGCCCGGGAGGAGGGGCGGGAGGGTGACGTCGGGCTCTTCGGCCGGGGTGGACTTGCCGGTGGACGGGGAGGTGCTGCTGGTGTCGTCCTGGGGCGGGTCCAGGAGGCCGCCGGTGGTGCCGCCGACGAGGCTTTCGCCGCTGCTGTCCGAGGTGGACGGCTTGGGCTTGCTGGTGGTGTCCTCGCTGCCGTCGGCGGAGCCGCCGCTGGCGCTCGGGGCCGGGCGGTCGGGGTCCGTGGTGCCGGGGGAGCCGGTGCCCGTGGAGCGCTGCTTGCCGCCGCCCTGGGTGGGGGGCTGCGGCAGGAGCGACGAGTGCGGGGCGACCTCGTCGTCTATGGCGTCGAAGACCGACGAGACCTGCTGACTCACGTCCCCGAGCTGCACGGGCAGCCGGTCGCGGAGTGAGCCCCAGGCCTCGCGGTGGGACTGGGAGAAGGCCGAGAGTGCCTGGATGGGGCCCAGGGAGCCCGGATCCCGCTCGAAGGCCTCGTGGAGCAGGCGGTGGCCCTCGGAGGCGTCGTGCCGCATCCCGGTGAGGGCGCGGCGGATCTCGCCGAGGGACTCGTGGTCGAGCTGTCCGCTCCGGCCGCGCTCCATGAGGCGGCGGGCCTCGCCGAACCGGGTGGACGCCTGGTCCAGATAGAGCCGGCCCCGGTCGTCGCTGTCGTCGGCCAGGGTGAGCTTCACGTCCTCGATGCCGCGCTTGAGCCCGTAGAGCGAGTCACCGGGCAGGGCGTCCGAGCTGGCGGCGGCCACACCGCCGAAGGCGCTCGCGGCCACACCGACGCTGAGCCCGCCCGCGGCGAGGCCCTTCGTCAGGCGGGACCGTGGTCGCAACTTCCTCAGCGGACTTGCCCGGTGCGCGCCTCGCGCCCTGCCCGATCGCTGCTCGGGCACCGAAGGGTCCGCCTCACGCCCCGGCAGCGTGCCGTCCCGCAGCATGGCTTCCATCGCGGCCACCAACTGGGCGCGATGAACCACCTTGACCTCGGGGTCGAGCACTGGCTTGGGCAGCTCGTCGAGACCGGTGGTGAGGGCCAACAGGCGGCCCTGCTCGGTCTGTTCCGCTGCCGGGGCCGGTGCCGATCCCTCGGGCTGCTCGGCCGCCGTGGCCCGGTCGGACAGCTCCTCCAGGGCCTGGGCGAAGGCGTTCGCCCGCCGGTGCGCCGATACGTTCGCGATCACTGGCGGCACCTCCTCTCGTCATGACGGTCGACTCCCCAGGGGGTCCTGAGGGTTGCACATCCCTGACCGAGCCACACGATCGAGTGATCGGTGTCGGCCAGGCGCGACCACAGGGAGCCTGTATCCCGCACAACGAGCGGCGTGGCACTTGGGTTACGGACGGCGGATGATCGGACGAGGAAGCCAACGTACGTCGACGGAGGGTCAGTTGAGCGCCGCAGAGCGTATGGGGTCGATGCGCCCGGAGCGCCCGGCGCGCTGTGGCTCGGCGGCGGTGGTCCCGGTCGGCGCGGTTCAGCGGGCGTCGTCCGGGAGGAGGCGGGCGAGGGTACGGACCGCGCGGTACTGGAGGGTCTTGATCGCGCCCTCGTTCTTGCCCATGACCCGGGCGGTCTCGGCGACGGAGAGGCCCTGCAGGAAGCGGAGCGTGACGCACTCCTGTTGCTGGGGGTTGAGGCGGCGTACGGCCTCGAGGAGGGCGGCGTTGGAGAGGGACTCCAGGACGGAGTCCTCGGGGGAGCGCTCGACCTCGTTGGCGTCGAGCATCTCGCCGGTGGTGATCTCCAGACGGAACCGGCTGGACTTGAAGTGGTCGGCCACCAGGTTGCGGGCGATCGTCACCAGCCAGGCGCCGAAGTCGCGGCCCTGCCAGGTGAACGTGCCGATGCGGCGCAGGGCGCGCAGGAACGTCTCGCTGGTGAGGTCCTCGGCGGTCGCCTTGCCGCCGACGCGGTAGTAGATGTAGCGGTAGACGGTGTCGCTGTACTGGTCGTACAGACGGCCGAAGGCGTCGGCCTCGCCGGACTGGGCGCGTTCGACGAGGTCCATCATGCGGGCGCTGTCGCTGTCCGCGGCGGGACGGCGGGTGGTCGTGGCGGTGGATCCCGAGCGGCCTCGTCTGCCCGCCCGCCCGTCACCCGACCACCGCCCCTCGACGACAGCGCTTCGCCCTGGCCCCTGCTCGACGCCGTCGGCCAGTGCGTAGCACGGGCCGACGGGCGCGGCGGAGGTGGCGAGGGCGGGGACGGCGTACGCGGTGGGGACGAAGCCGCGCAACAGTTGGTTGACCGTCGCGCGCAGCGTAGCCAGGCCCGAGGCGTCAACCCCGACGTGTGGGTACACGGGACTCCCAGAGGCAGAGCTTCCATCACGTGCAGTGCGGAACCTTTCACCCGTCGTAGCGACGGAGGGGTACCGGTTTGCGTCTGAGGAGAATAACGCTTCGTGCAGGCACTGCTACACCCAGTTGCTCAAATCATCGATTACGTCGCTTCTGTTACTGATTGACGGCTGCTCAAGTGCTGTTTCGCGATCGGTTGTTGATCGATCGGGTTCGTGTTCCGTCTGGGTGCGGGGCGTGTTGTGGTCGGGTGCGGACGTCGTGACTGAGGGGGGTGGAGTGGGGGTAGGACGGCTGGAATGCGGGGTCGCGGGGCCGGACGCGCGAACGCCGGAGGGGCTGGTTTCCCAGCCCCTCCGGCGTTCGAAAAACGACAGACAGTTCAGTTCGAGAAAGTTCAGTTCGAGCAGACGCCCCGGTTCAGCGGCGGCGGCGGTGCAGGGCGATCGCGGCCGCCGTGCCGCCGGCCACCGCGCCCACGCCCGCCGCCGCGGGGAGGCCGACCTTGGCGGCCTTGCGGGCGGTGCGGTAGTCGCGCAGGCGCCAGTCCATGTCGCGGGCGTGCCTGCGGAGTTTGGAGTCGGGATTGATGGCGTACGGGTGGCCCACCAGCGACAGCATCGGGATGTCGTTGTGGGAGTCGCTGTACGCGGCGCAGCGGGAGAGGTCGAGGCCCTCCGCGGCGGCCAGGGCGCGGACGGCCTCGGCCTTCGCGGGGCCGTGCAGCGGCTCGCCGACCAGCTTGCCGGTGTACACGCCGTCGACGGACTCGGCGACCGTGCCCAGGGCGCCGGTCAGACCGAGGCGGCGGGCGATCACCTGGGCGATCTCCACGGGCGCGGCCGTGACGAGCCAGACCTTCTGGCCGGCGTCGAGGTGGGCCTGGGCCAGGGCGCGGGTGCCCGGCCAGATGCGCTCGGCCATGTACTCGTCGTAGATCTCCTCGCCGATGATCGTCAGTTCGGCGACGCGGTGGCCCTGGACGATGGAGAGCGCGGAGTTCTGGGCGTCCTGCATGTGCTCGGGGTCCTCGGACCCCGCCAGCCTGAACCACGCCTGCTGCCAGGCGAATCGGGCGAGGTCGCGGGTCTCGAAGAACTTCCGTTTGTACAGGCCCCGGCCGAAGTGGAAGAGCGAGGCGCCCTGCATGACGGTGTTGTCGAGGTCGAAGAACGCGGCGGCCTTGTCGTCACCGAGGACCGGGAACTCCGGTTCCTGGACGGCGTCGGGCGCGGGGGAGATGTCCTCCAACTCCTGGGAGGACTTGCGCGCTGCCTCCGCAGAGGCCTCGCCTGCCAAAACGCTCCGCGCCGTGGCGGAGCGCCTACGGGGAGTGAGCCATCCGAGAGCGGCCATGGCGTGAGCATAGCCAGTCTGTTCGGCACTTCCGGAGTCGAGAGGTTTGCTGGCTGTGAACTCTCCGCGACCGCGCCGTTAAAGGAGTGATCCCGGCGGCGTGTCCCCGTGCCGACGAAGGGGGAACCGGTGGGAAAAAGGGCAGGTCGTGCGCTTCATGGTGGGGAAGAGGTGTGGATATCCGGTGCGGAGCGACAATGGCCCGCATGAGTGCCATGTTCCGGCGGACGCCGAAGAATTCCGGTGAGCGGCTCGTCACACTGATCGGGAAACCCGGGTGCCATCTGTGCGACGACGCGCAGGCGGTGATCGAGAAGGTCTGCGGTGAGCTGGGCGTTCCCTGGGAGAAGAAGGACATCACCGAGGACGCGGAGCTCCACCGTCAGTACTGGGAGCAGATCCCGGTGGTCCTGGTGGACGGTGCCCAGCACACCTTCTGGCGTGTGAACGAGGAGCGCCTTCGCAAAGCCCTCTCCTAGATGTGACCTGACCGACCAGTCCAAGTGGTCCCAAAAGTCGCTTAGGATCGACGGGCTGGTTGGTCTCGGGGGCGGGATTCGTGAGGAGAGTGTGCGGTTTTGCCCCCGTCGCGCAAGGCGTCAGGTGAGGAACGAAGGTGCGGGTGTGCCGGTTCCGTACGCGTGCGTCGAGTGTGCGTGACCCCGGTCACGTTGGCCGGGCAAATCGGACACCATCTTTGTGCACGCGTTCACAAAGACATAGCCTGCTGTCGACGGGGCGGTCTGGGGACGCATGACCGCCCGCAGCCCCGCTCTACCCGCAGGAGCACCGTGGCAACTGGCCGAACTCACCGACCGGCGACCCGTAGCCGAGGGATTCCCGAGGCCACCGTCGCCAGGCTTCCGCTGTACCTCCGTGCCCTGACCGCGCTGTCGGAGCGCTCGGTACCCACCGTTTCATCCGAGGAACTGGCGGCCGCCGCGGGGGTCAACTCCGCGAAGCTGCGCAAGGACTTCTCGTACCTGGGCTCGTACGGGACGAGGGGTGTGGGGTACGACGTCGAGTATCTCGTCTACCAGATCTCGCGTGAGCTGGGGCTGACCCAGGACTGGCCGGTCGTGATCGTCGGTATCGGTAATCTCGGCGCCGCGCTCGCCAATTACGGCGGGTTCGCCTCCCGTGGATTCCGGGTGGCCGCGCTGATAGACGCCGATCCGACGATGGCGGGGAAGCCGGTCGCGGGTATTCCGGTCCAGCACACGGACGAGCTGGAAAAGATCATCGACACCAACGGCGTGTCCATCGGCGTGATCGCCACCCCCGCCGGTGCCGCCCAGCAGGTGTGCGACCGGCTGGTCGCCGCCGGGATCACCTCGATCCTGAACTTCGCGCCGACCGTCCTCTCCGTGCCGGACGGGGTCGACGTCCGCAAGGTGGACCTCTCGATCGAGCTGCAGATCCTCGCCTTCCACGAGCAGCGCAAGGCCGGCGAGGAGGCCGCGGCCGCGGCCGATGCCGTACCGCTGGCTCCCAAGGAGTCCGGGAAAGGGCCCGACGGGGATGTCCCCGCCGTGATGCCGGCATGAGTCTTCTGGTCGTCGGACTGAGCCACCGCAGCGCTCCGGTGAGCGTGCTGGAGCGGGCCGCGCTGTCCCTGGACGCGCAGATCAAGTTGCTTCAGGACACGGTCGCCGCCGAGCCGACCGCCGAGGCCGCCGTCCTCGCCACCTGCAACCGCATCGAGCTGTACGCGGACGTGGACAAGTTCCACGCGGGCGTCGCCGAGCTGTCCACGCTGCTCGCCCAGCACAGCGGGGTGGGCCTCGACGAGATCACTCCGTATCTGTACGTGCACTACGAGGACCGGGCCGTCCACCATCTCTTCTCGGTGGCCTGCGGGCTCGACTCCATGGTCGTCGGCGAGGGCCAGATCCTCGGGCAGATCAAGGACGCGCTGGCCCGCGCGCAGGAGATGCACACGGCCGGGCGGCTGCTGAACGACCTGTTCCAGCAGAGCCTCAGGGTCGGCAAGCGGGCGCACTCCGAGACCGGGATCGACCGGGCCGGGCAGTCGCTGGTGACGTTCGGGCTGGAGCAGTTCACCGCCGGCGCGGACGTCGAGGGCTGGGCCCGGGGCAAGCGGGCCGTCGTGATCGGCGCCGGGTCGATGTCCTCGCTGGCCGCCGCGACCCTCGCGCGCGCGGGCGTGGGCGAGATCGTGATCGCCAACCGGACGTACGACCGGGCCGAGCGACTCGCACAGATCCTGGCCGAACAGGGCGAAACGGACGTGCTGGCCCGCGCGGTACCGATGGAATCGGTGCCGGCCGAGCTGACACGTGCCGATGTCGCCGTCTCCTGTACGGGCGCCACGGGCCTGGTCCTGAGCGCCGGGATGATCGCGGCGGCCGTCGAGGGCCGGGTTCCCGAGGGCGCGTTCGCCACCGGGGCGGAGACGCGCACGGACGTACGGCCGGTCCTGCCGCCGACCTCTCTCGGCAGCGACGACGACTGCCCCCTGGACCTGCCCGCCGCGCAGGGCGGCGGCTTCTCCGTGCTCGGGGACGCCGCGGTGGCCGGGATGGACGCGGCCACGCTGGAGCAGCACGCGGCCTGGGTGGACAACGCGACCGTGGACCGGCGCGCGAGCCGTCGTACGCCGGAGCGTGAGGCCCCGCGTACGCCGGCCGACGACGCCGAGCTGATCGCCGCGCTCGTCGCGACCGTGGCCGTCACCGGGCGGATCCCCGAGCTGCGTCGGCCCGAGCCGGTCGTCGAGGTGCCCCGGCCCGCGCCCGTGCTGGCGCTGCTGGACCTGGCGATGCCCCGGGACATCGACGCCGCCGCGCACCGGCTGGCCGGGGTCCGGCTGGTCGACATCGAGTCGCTCGCCGAGGTCTCGGCCGACGCGCCGATGGCCGCCGACGTCGACATGGTGCGGAGGATCGTTTCGGACGAGGTGGCGGCCTTCGGTGCCGCCCAGCGTGCCGCGCACATCACGCCCACCGTCGTGGCGCTGCGCGCCATGGCCGCCGATGTCGTCGCGAACGAGATCGCGCGCCTGGAGGGCCGGCTGCCGGCCCTGGACGACAAGCACCGCGGCGAGATCACCCAGACCGTGCGGCGCGTCGTCGACAAGCTGCTGCACGCGCCGACCGTACGGGTCAAGCAGCTCGCGGCCGAGCCCGGCGGTGCCGGGTACGCGGACGCGCTGCGGACCCTGTTCGACCTGGACCAGGAGACGGTCGCCGCCGTGTCCCGGGCCGAGGACAGCGTCGAGCACGCAGACCGCGACAAGAACGTCGAAGCGAACGCCGAGAACCGAGGGCGATCATGAGTGAGCCGCAAGACAGGGCCCTGAGGCTCGGGACGAGGCGAAGCAAACTCGCCATGGCCCAGTCCGGGCAGGTGGCGGAGACGGTCCGCCGGCTGACCGGACGGCCCGTGGAACTGGTGGAGATCACGACGTACGGCGACGTCTCCCGCGAGCAGCTGGCGCAGATCGGCGGCACGGGAGTGTTCGTCACCGCGCTGCGCGAGGCGCTGTTGCGGGGCGAGGTCGACTTCGCCGTGCACTCCCTCAAGGACCTGCCGACCACGCACCCGGACGACCTCGCGCTGGCCGCCGTGCCGGTCCGTGAGGACGCGCGGGACGTGCTGGTCGCCCGGGACGGACTGACCTTCGAGCAGCTGCCCGCGGGCGCGCGAGTGGGCACCGGTTCGACGCGGCGGATGTCCCAGCTGAACGCGTACGCGCGCAGCCACGGGCTCACGATCGAGACGGTGCCGATCCGCGGGAACGTCGACACGCGGATCGGATACGTACGGAAGGGTGAGCTGGACGCCGTAGTCCTGGCCGCCGCCGGACTGAGCCGGATCGGACGTAGCGACGAAGTGACCGACTTCCTCTCGGTCGACACCGTTTTGCCCGCCCCCGGCCAGGGGGCACTGGCGATCGAATGTGCCGCGGACAACGCGGAACTGATCGCCGCGCTCGCCGAGCTCGACGACCCGTACACTCGGGCCGCCGTGACCGCCGAGCGGTCCCTGCTCGCCGCCCTGGAGGCCGGTTGCAGCGCACCTGTGGGTGCGTTCGCCGACCTTCTGGCCGACGGGCAGACTGTCAAGGAGATGCGCCTGCGCGGCGTCGTCGGCACGACCGACGGCTCGACGCTGGTGCAGCTGTCCACCACCGGTCCCGTGCCCGAGACGTACGACCAAGCAATGGCGCTCGGCCGTGAACTCGCCGCCGAGATGCTCGCTAAGGGCGCGGCCGGTCTGATGGGGGAGCGAGCACATTGAGCCCCACCACCCTTCCCGCCGGTCCGGACCACGGTCACGTCACCTTCCTCGGTGCCGGACCCGGGGATCCGGGACTGTTGACATTGCGCGCCGTCGAGGCGCTGGCGAACGCGGACGTTCTCATCGCCGAGCACGACGTGCTCGACGTGGTGCGTACGCACGCCCGCGCAGGCGTCGCCCTACTGGACACCGACTCGAGCCCGCCGTCGGCACTGACTGCGGCGTCCTCTGCCTCTTCCGCGGCTACTTCAGCGGATACGTTCTCGGGCACAGGCACGCCTCAGCTGACGGTCGTTGACGGCGCGTCAACAACCGTTGGTGCACCCGCTGTGCGGGATGCCGCACATCTTGTCATGGAGGCCGCGCGGGGCGGCAAGCGGGTCGTGCGTGCGGTCTCCGGGGACCCGGGGCTGGACACGTACGCCACCGAGGAGATGCTGGCGTGCGCCGCCGCGGGCGTGCCGTTCGAGGTGGTTCCCGGAGTGGCGGCCGCCGTGGGCGTGCCCGCGTACGCCGGTGTGCCGCTGCGGGACGCGCAGGGCGCGGACGTGCGGTTCGTCGACGCGCGCACGGCGTCCGACCGGTGCTGGGCCGAGGTCGGGGTGTCCGACGGGACCGTCGTCGTCTCGGCGACGCTGGAGACCGTGGCCGCGGCGGCGGGTGAGCTGGTCGCCGCCGGCCGTAAGCCCGACACGCCGATGACCGTCACCGTCGCCGGTACGACGACCCGGCAGCGGACCTGGAGCGCGACGCTCGGCACGATCGCGCAGACGCTGAAGCAGGCCAAGGTGCTGCCCTCGCCGGAGGGCGGCCGGCCGGTGATAGTCGTGGTCGGAGAGCGTTCCGCCGCGGCCCAGCGCGACCAGCTGTCGTGGTTCGAGAACAAGCCCCTGTTCGGGTGGCGGGTCCTCGTGCCGCGTACGAAGGAGCAGGCCGCCTCGCTCTCCGACCAACTGCGCTCGTACGGGGCCGTACCGCACGAGGTGCCGACGATCGCGGTCGAGCCGCCGCGGACGCCGCAGCAGATGGAGCGGGCCGTGAAGGGCCTCGTCACGGGGCGCTACGAGTGGATCGCCTTCACCTCGGTCAATGCCGTCAAGGCGGTGCGGGAGAAGTTCGAGGAGTACGGGCTCGACGCCCGTGCCTTCGCGGGGATCAAGGTCGCGGCGGTCGGGGAGCAGACCGCCAAGGCGCTCATCGCCTTCGGTGTGAAGCCGGATCTGGTGCCCAGCGGGGAGCAGTCCGCGGCCGGCTTGCTGGAGGACTGGCCGCCCTATGACCCCGTTTTCGATCCGATCGACCGGGTGTTCCTGCCGCGGGCCGATATCGCCACCGAGACGCTGGTCGCGGGGCTGATCGAGCTCGGGTGGGAGGTCGACGACGTCACCGCCTATCGGACCGTGCGGGCTTCGCCGCCGCCGGCCGAGACGCGGGAGGCGATCAAGGGGGGCGGGTTCGACGCCGTTCTCTTCACGTCGTCCTCCACCGTGCGGAACCTGGTGGGCATCGCCGGGAAGCCGCACAACGTGACGGTGATCGCCGTTATCGGGCCCGCTACGGCCAAGACGGCCGAGGAGCACGGGCTTCGGGTGGACGTGATGGCTCCCGAGCCGTCCGTGCACAAGCTGGCCGAGGCGTTGGCGGACTTCGGGGTACGGCGGCGGGCCGCTGCCGTGGAGGCGGGGGATCCCGTCACTCGGCCGAGCGAGCGGCGGCCGGGGGCGCGTAGGCGGCGGTCTACGACCTGACACGGGCCGACAGGAGAACGGCGTGAGGTCCGCGGGGACCTCACGCCGTTTTTCCTTGCGCGGCCCAGCAGTGCCGAAGCATGCCGGGTCACTTTCGAAATGGAGTGGTGCCGGCCGGGGCCCTGTTGCTTGGATGCCCGGTATGACTTCTGCCGATCTTGACGATCGCCGCGAGCGGGCATTGCTGGACCGGCTTGAGGAGTACTACGACGCGGTCCCGCGTCACGGCGCCCGGGTCGAGCACCACGGGCCGCTCACTTTGTTTGTGCGGGAGGGCAAGGGCTGGCCGTTCTACGCACGTCCCGCGCGGGGATGGTCCGGCCCGGTGGGGGCCACCGATGTGGAGAACGTCCGTGCCCGTCAGCGGGAGCTGGGGATCCCGGAAAGGTTCGAATGGGTTGCCGAGACCACGCCCACGCTGCGGGCAGCGGTCGAGGAGTCGGGACTCGTGGTCCACGAACATCCGCTGATGGTGCTCGATCCGTGCGCTCCGGCAGTGCCGGTGGAGGCTCTGTCCGGCACCATGTCGGTGCGGATCGTGGGCGCGGACGATCCACTTCTGTCCAGCGCCCTGGCCGTTCCTCACCTCGCCTTCGCCGAGCCGGGAACCCACGTCGGTCTCGCGGGGACCCCGCAATTGGCGGAAGCGGTCCACGCCCGTGTCGCCGATGGATCGGTGGAACGCGCGATCGTGCGTATCCGGGCAGGTCTGACGGTGGTCGCCGCAGCTGTCGAGGACGGCTCGGCACTGTCCGCCGGCCAGCACCAACCGCTCGCGGGCGTCAGCGAGATCGTAGGGGTCGGAACGTTGCCCGCAGCTCGCCGTCGCGGTCTCGCGGCGGCGGTCACTGCGGCACTGGTGGCCGACGCCCGGTCGCGGGGAGCGGAGACCGTCTTCCTGTCGGCAGGCGACGAAGACGTCTCGCGGGTATACGCCCGACTGGGCTTCCGAGAGATCGGTACGGCGCTGATCGCCGAGCCGGCCGAGTAGAAACCGGTCATGAGGCAGCCCACCGCGCAACTCTCTGAATAGCGAGGCTCGTTGAAGCGAGAGGCGACGCGAGGGCCGAGGCGCGGCGACCGGAGGAAGCGCTGGTCGCTCACTGAAGGCGCGCGACATGGGGCCGCACCTGTCAACTCGGGTGCGGGCCCCATACGTTCGCTCTGTCAGTTCCCGGAGGCGTACGGCAGGAAGGTCGCCCAGGCGGTGGGAGTGAGGGCGAGGCGAGGGCCGTGGGGGTTCTTGGAGTCGCGGACGAGGATGTGGTCGGGGATGGCTGCTACCTCCACGCAGTCGGGGCCTTCGTCCGTGCTGTAGCTGCTCTTTATCCACTCCGAGTCGGGACTGGCTCCGTAGGGCTTGAGGGTCATGTCTCTCCAAGCGCTTTCTCGATGAGGGCCTTCGACTCCCGTGGGCTGAGAGCCTGCGCCCGGATGGTCCCATAACGCATGTCGAGGAGCTGAACCTCTTTCGGGTCGACAATCACACGGCTGATGTGCTGCACCTCGACGTGCCCGACCGTGGTGCCGTCCTTGAGCCTGAGCAATCTGAACGATCCAGCGAGACCGGAGTTCTCCTCGTGACCCAGCGGCAGTACCTGTAGGTCCACATTGCGGAACCCAGAGATCTCCAGCAGCCGTTCGAGCTGCCCGCGCATAACCATCCTGCCGCCGATGGGCCGTCGAAGTGTCGACTCGCACTGGACAAAACTGAAGACGGGCTGAGCGGTCGCATCGCTGACAATCTCCTGACGCGCCACACGGGCCGCTACCCGCTGCTCAAGATCATCTGGGGTGAACGGTGGTCGACGCGAACTGAAGACGGCCCTCGCGTACTCCTCGGTCTGCAACAGTCCATGAACGACCGAGTTGTTATAGGCGCACAGCTCGACCGCGTCCGCCTCCAGCTTCTTCAGGTCCCGTACCTTCTTCGGATACCGGACCTCCGCCAAGTCCCGCTTCATCGCGGCGATCTTGCCGTCCGCGCCCAGTACCTCGTCCGCCTGGTCCAGGTACTCGGGCCGGGGAATCCGCCGCCCCCGCTCCACCGAGGAGACCGACTCCTCCCCGTACCCGATCGCCGCTCCGAACTCCGCCTGGGTGAGACCGGCCGCCTCCCGCCACAGCTTCAGCTGTCGCGCGACCGTCTTCATCACCGCCCCGGCCTCGTCGTCTTCCAGTCCCGCGTCCCAGTCGCCCACGTAGTCCGCCGCCTTCCGTCACGCCACCAGTGCCCAACTCCGGGCGCCTGCGCCACGTCTCCCGGTGTCGCCCGGACAAGAGCCGGAACGCACCCGGACGGCCCCTCTCCGCACGGGCGTCAGACCTTCACAGGCTATGCACGCGCAACCACTCTGTGTGACGTGAACGACCAAATCACCCGATCCAGCAGTTCCATCACCGAGACGGCCGGGTCCGCCGCCGTTGCCGACCCGTCCCAGCGGTTCTCCGTCCCGCTCTCGGCCACCCGCCGCGGGGCCCGCCTGGCCCGGCTCCTGGCAGCGG
This sequence comes from Streptomyces sp. NBC_00104, assembly GCF_045160825.1. Lineage (NCBI taxonomy): Bacteria > Bacillati > Actinomycetota > Actinomycetes > Kitasatosporales > Streptomycetaceae > Streptomyces > Streptomyces sp. NBC_00104. Next base: position 6,572,039 of record NZ_CP108215.1, read on the forward strand.
AGCAACTGCGCTCGTGGGGGCTGCCGGTGGACCCCGCCCAGCTCGTCGTCGCCGAACTCGCTGCCAACGCCGCCCTGCACGGGCGCGTCGCCGGTCGGAGCTTCCGGCTCACCCTCGCCGTCACGTCGCCGACCACGCTCCGTATCGAAGTGATGGACACGCGCGGGGAGCGGCTGCCTGTGCGTACGCCGGTCAGTGGCCGAGCCCCGGCCGAAGGCGGCTACGGGCTACTGCTCGTCGAGGAGTTGGCGGACCGGTGGGGAGTGGTGGATGGGCCGGTGCCGACCAAGACCGTATGGGCCGAGCTGGAGTACAGGAGTTGAAGGGCATGCGCTGCCCCGGAGCCCGGAAACACGGGTCCCGGTCGGGCGTGTGTCGGGGGTGCGGGCCGTAAAGGAGTAAGAACTCTTGGGAGAGAAACCCTCCAAACCAATCCAAACCCCGTGTTCGTCACTCGCGGGAGTGAACTGTCCCAAGTCGGCTGGCGCGGGGGTGGGTTGGGCGGGCAGGCTCGGTGAAGACCAGACGCAGACATGCGACGGCCCCCGCCGGGACTGCAATCCCAGTGCGAGGGCCTGACCACCGAGGAGAAGTGAAGGCCTTCCCTCATGGCTGAGAGCAAGCCTAGCGGCGCTGTGCGCCCGCAGTCCCGTATCCGGCGAAGTGCCACCCGTTCCGGTGTCATCCACGTCAAGGAGTACCAGCCCGACCGGTACACGATCATCGGCAATCACCTCGCCCAGCATCGTGAGCTGTCGCTGACCGCCATCGGGCTCGGTACCCACATCCTCTCGCTGCCCCAGGGTGCCTCCGCGGATATCCGTACGCTCGCCGAGCGGTTTCCCGAAGGCCGGGACCGGATCGCCTTCGCCCTGCGGGAGTTGGAGGCGCACGGCTACGTCGAGCGGGTGCGGGAGCGCGTCGACGGTGGGCGCGTGGTCACGCGGACGTACGCGTACAACGCTCCGGCGCTCACGCGTGCCCGTGGGGTGATGGGGGAGAGGGAGGGGTCGGTCGCTGTCGCCGGTCCGGTGGACCTGGTGCCTGTTCGGCCGGTCGTCGAGGAGGTGCCCGTCGAGGACGTGGTGGCGGACGGGGAGCCGGTGGAGGGCGATCTCGGCGCCGTTGATTCCGTCGTGCCGCCTGCGGCGGAGGACGCCGACGCCGAGTCGTCGGAACGCGGTGATCACTATGACAAGGCTGTCGCACTGCTCGTGGGGCTGCGTCGGACCGATGATCGGTTCACGCTCTCGCAGAAGGATGTGCGCCGTCTCGCTCCGGCCGTCGTCGCCTGGTTCGACAACGGGGCCAGTGGGACGGCGGTGCACCACGCCATGACGGCCGATCTTCCCGTGCCTCTCAGGAATCCGGCACGGTTCCTCGCCTACCGGCTGAGTGAACTGCTGCCACCGCCGTTGCCGGTCCTGCCGGAAGTGTCCGAGGGGCAGGCCCCAGAGGGCGAACCGGAGCCGTGGTACCGGATGGTGGACTGCGCGGGCGGCTGCAACCGGGCCTTCCGCAGGCCCGAGGGGACCTGGTGCCGAGATTGCCGCGCCGAACGGGAGCGGCGTATCGCCGGGGGTGCGGAGGCTAGGGGGGTCGCGGGGACCGCGGAGGCCGCGGAGGCCGCGGGGTGGCAGGACCCGAATCCGTCCGAACTGCCCGAACTGTGCGACCCGTCCGACCTGTCTGACCCGCCCGTCCGGCCCGTCCCGCCCGTACCGCCCGTACCGCCTGAGCCGGACTCGGGGCGGGCCGATCCACCCGGCTTCCCGAGGAGTGCCGCATGACCGACCACACCATTCACGCCACCTATGCGCAGGTGTACAACACCCTGCGCGATGCGTCGGCCACCCTGGAGTACCTGAAGAAGGAGGGGGTGGAGGAAGGTGTGGAACCTCATGCCGGGGCCGCCATGTGGGGTGTCCGGTTCGCCATCACCGTCCTCTATCCGCTGCTGCCCTGCCAGCCGGCGCCGCCCGTCGACTACGACCCGCAGAAGTTGCTGGATCTGGCGGCACACTGGCGGGACGCCGCGTTCGATCTCGGTGAGTTCGCGCCTGAGCCCGTGTTGCGGGTTGTCAGGGGTGAGGAAGGGGGCGCCCGTGCCCCGGGGGATGGCGTTCAGGGGGCGTAGGAAGGGCTCGCGCACCGACGGGCCGTCGGCAAAGGGGCTGTCGGCGCGGGCGTAGCGTAGGTGTATGTCGAAGTACGGATCGTTTCCCGGTACGCGGCCCCGCCGGCTTCGTACGACGCCTGTGATGCGGCGGATGGTGGCCGAGACGCGGCTGCATCCCGCGGACTTCATCCTGCCCGCGTTCGTGCGGGAGGGTGTGAGTGAGCCGGTGCCGATCTCGGCGATGCCGGGGGTCGTGCAGCACACGCGGGACAGTCTGAAGAAGGCCGCCGTGGAGGCCGTGGAGGCCGGGGTCTCCGGGATCATGCTGTTCGGGGTGCCGGAGGACGGGAAGAAGGACGCGCTCGGGACGCCGGGGACCGATCCGGACGGGATCCTCCAGGTCGCCATCCGTGATGTGCGGGCCGAGGTCGGGGACGAACTGCTGGTGATGTCCGATCTTTGTCTCGACGAGACCACGGATCACGGGCATTGCGGGGTTCTTGACGACCAGGGGCGGGTCGACAACGACGCGACCCTTGAGCGGTATGCCGAGATGGCTCAGGTGCAGGCGGACGCCGGGGCACATGTGGTCGGGCCCAGCGGGATGATGGACGGGCAGATCGGGGTCATTCGAGATGCGCTCGACCAGATCGGGCGCGAGGATGTCGCCGTTCTCGCCTACACCGCCAAGTACGCGTCCGCGTTCTACGGACCCTTCCGGGAGGCCGTCGCCTCCTCGCTGACGGGGGACCGGAAGACGTATCAGCAGGATTCGGCGAACGTACGGGAGTCGCTGCGGGAGCTCGCCCTCGACCTGGAGGAGGGCGCCGACATGGTGATGGTCAAGCCCGCCGGGCCCTACCTGGACATCCTCGCGCGGGTCGCGGACGCCGTGGACGTGCCGGTCGCCGCGTACCAGATCTCCGGGGAGTACTCGATGGTCGAGGCCGCCGCCGAGAAGGGCTGGATCGACCGGGACCGGGCGATCCTGGAGACCCTGACGGGGATCAAGCGGGCGGGGGCGCGGAACATCCTCACGTACTGGGCCGTCGAGGCGGCGCGGATGGTGCGCTGAGGCGCCTCTCCGGCCCAGTCCGTACGGTCCCGCTCCCTCCGGCTCAGTACATGAGGGCGTCGTCGATCGACGACTGCCAGTAGGTGACGGTCAGGGAGCTGTCGTAGTAGACGCCCCCGGAGGGGAGGGCGGGAGCGGCGACGCGGCCGCCGTTGCTGCCCGGCTCCTTGCCCTGGAAACCGATGGTGACCTTCCTGGCCGTGGTGCCGTTCTCACCGCTGCCGTCGGCCGAGGCGAGGAGGACGCCCGCGTAGCCGGACTCACCGGGGGCGAGGGTCACCACCGCCTGGGGCTGCGACTCCTCGAAGACGCCGGGGGCCCACTGGGCCTGGTCGAAGCGGACCGTCGGGTTGTAGTAGAGGTCGCAGTACTTCGAGCCGGTGTTCTTCACGGTGATCAGCATGTGGTTCAGCGGGCGGGCCACCGGCTTCATGGTGACGGTGGTGTTGGAGCCGTTGCAGGTGACGCGGTTGGCGGGGTCCCAGGGGTCGGACGCGGCGGCCTTGGACGTGCCGGTGCCCGTCCTCGCGGAGGCCTTGTCGGTCGTCGTGGTGCCGCCGGTGGTGGAGGCGGTGTCCGTGGAACCGGTGCCGCCTGTGGTGCCCGTGCCGCCTGTGGTGCCCGCGCCTGTGGTGCCCGTGCCGGTGGAACCGGTGGTCTGCGAGGTCGAGTTGGAGTCGCTCGCCCGGCCCTCGTCCCGGGGGCCCATCCCGTTGTCGCATGCGGTGAGGGCGAGGGCGGCGACCGCGACTCCGGTGGCGGCGAGCAGACGGACGGGGCGGGCCGTACGGAACGTGCGCATCATCAATTCCTTTTCGGACAAAGCCGGTTGCAGAGGCTGAGAACAAGTGGTCGAAGCCGTGCCGCTCGACCGGGTTGCCGGGAGCGGCGTGCTTGGATGACAAGAGCTTGCGGGGTGAACCGTCCCAGCCGCCACACTCTGCGGACGATCAGGGACGCTGGAACGCCCAGAACGGCTTTGACCTGGAAAAACATCGGTCCCCTGGAACGCCGGACGGGACGTGGGGGCGCATGGGGACGGAGGACGCTGTGTCGGGGAGCGGTGCCGGGGACGGCATGGGGGCTGATTTCGCCGAGGCGCTACGGGAGTTGAAGGAGCGCTCGGGGCTCAGCTACGGGGTGCTCGCCAAGCGGCTCCACATGAGTACGTCGACGCTTCACCGGTACTGCAACGGCGACGCCGTACCCGCCGATTACGCGCCCGTGGAGCGGTTGGCCCGCCTCTGCAAGGCGACCCCGGAGGAACTGGTCGAACTCCACCGGGCGTGGGTGCTCGCGGACGCGATGCGGCGGCGCAAGGGGAGCGACTCCGCCGGGGCGTCCGGGGGAGCGGCGGGGAGTGCGGCGGCCGAGCGGGGCGCGGCGTCCACCAAAGGTGAGGCGTTCACCAAGGGGGCGGCCTCCGAGGCTGGGGCGGGCGTCGCGTCCGAGCGGAGTTCGGCTTCGGCTTCGGGGGCGGGGGCGGGGGCCGTGGAGGCGGCGACGGCCGGTGCGGTGGTCGGGCACGACGGCGTTTCGGAGAGGCGTTCGGCGCAGAGCGCGGTTCGGCGGGCGGTGGTCGGGGGAGCGGCCTCCGACGGCTCGGGGGGCCGGTCGCGTGCCGGACGGCGTTCCCGGTCGGCACTGGTGGCCGGGCTGGCGGTCGCCGCCGTGCTCGGTGCGGTCACGCTCGCCGTGAGTCTGCCGTCCGGTGGGGAGGAGGACGGGGCCGGCACACGGTGGGCCGGGGACGTGTCCGTCGGGGAGGAGGCGGCCAAGGGGGAGGATGAGGGCGACCGGCGATCGCCCTCACCGTCCGGTGCCTCGCCCTCTGTCTCCGCGAGCACGTCGGGTGACAAGGGCGAGAAGGGGGCCGACAAGGGGAGCGCGCCCTCGGCACGCACCACCCCGAGCAGCCCCGGTGGGGCGGGCGGCGGCGGGGGTGGCGAGGACGCGTCCCTCCCGGTGCCGCTGTCCGTGAAGGTGGAGCCGTACACCTGGGAAAGCCCCTGCTCCCAGCGGTATCTGGCCGACCGGCCGCCGACGAAGGTGGGGCCACCGCCGCCGGAGCAGGACGCGGCGGGCTGGGTGCGGGCGGCCGGGGCCGTGTCGTCGGAGAAGCAGTTTCTGACGCTCACCTTGCAGGGCACGGGAGAGGAGACCGTGGTCGTACGGAGCCTCAAGGTCCGGTTGGTCGACAAGCGGTCGCCCCTCGCCTGGAACGACTACGCCATGGGGTACCCGGGTGTCGGCTGCGGGGCCGGCGTTCCGACCCGGTCCTTCACGATCGCCCTGGACGCCGCGCGCCCCGATGTGCGGCCCAAGGCGGGCAGCAAGAACTTCCCGTACTCGGTCAGCGAGTCCGACCCGGAGGTCTACTACGTCACGGCCGACGCCTCGGCGTACTACGTCAGTTGGTACCTGGAGCTGCAGTGGTCCAGCGGCTCCCGCAGCGGCACGCTGCGGGTGAACGACAACGGCCTGCCGTTCCGCACGAGCGGCAACAACGGGCGTCCGGCGTACGAGTATCCGCTGGGCGGGCCGAAGTGGGTTCCGGAGGGGACGACGCTGGGCGAGAGCGACCAGCAGTAGTCGGTGAGGCGGCCCACGTTGCGGTGGCCCACGAGCGACAGCCGACGTGAGGTGGTTATGGAATTGACGAGTTCTCGTCAATCGGCATAGCTTCTGCGCCTGTCCTGATGCGCAGGACCGGCCTGTGCCGAATGTCGGGGGGAAGTCATGAACTGGTTCGTCGAGGTGCTCAAGAAGTACGCGGTCTTCAGCGGGCGTGCGCGCCGCCAGGAGTACTGGATGTTCACGCTGATCGCGTCGCTCATCTATCTCGCGCTGATCGTCCTCGGTCTGGTCATGGACACGGAGGTGCCCGAACTCGTCTTCGCCGTGGCCATCTTCCTGCCGTCCCTGGCCGTCAGCGTCCGGCGGCTGCACGACATCGGCCGCAGCGGCTGGTGGGTCCTCATCGGGCTCATCCCCTGCCTCGGCACCATCTTTATGATCATCTTCATGGCCACCGAGGGGCAGCCGGACGCGAACCGGTACGGCCCCGACCCGAAGGCGTATCCGGCGCGCGCCTGACGTCGGCGGCGGGGCGGGGCGGGGCGGGGCGGGGCCAGGGTGGGGCCTTGGCCCGGGCCGACCCGGGCCCGGGTGGGCCCGGGTCGGCCCGGGTGGGCCCGCGCGGCGTCGGGCGGGCCTTCGTATCCGGGCGGCGGCAACTCGCCCTGGAGGTTAGGTTGTTGTTCATTCAATGATGCGACTCTCCAGGGAGAGGCTTTATGGCCGGTGACGCGCTCAGTCAGGACCCCGCCGAGCTGCGGAAGAGGATCGACACCACCAGGGCGCACCCGGCTCGGGTCTACGACGTCTTCCTCGGCGGCAAGGACAACTACCCCGTGGACCGGGAGGCCGCAGGCGCGGCGCTGGCGGCCAATCCGCGCGGCTACCTCGACGTCCGGCACAACCGTGACTTCATGCGCCGCGCGGTGACCACGCTCGCCAAGGACGAGGGCATCCGGCAGTTCCTGGACATCGGCACCGGGCTGCCGACCGCCGAGAACGTGCACCAGATCGCCCAGGCGATCGTCCCGGACTCCCGGGTCGTGTACGTCGACAACGACCCGGTGGTGCTCGCCCACGCGCGCGCGTTGCTCACGAGCGGGCCCGAGGGTGCCACCGACTACATCGACGCCGACTTCAAGTCGTCGGCGCGGATCGTCGAAGCGGCCGCGAAGACGCTCGACTTCGACCGGCCGATCGCGCTGTGCCTGGTGGCGATCCTGCACTTCGTCGAGGACGACGAGGCCTACCCCGTCGTGCGGGAGCTGGTGGACGCGCTGCCCGCCGGGAGCCGGCTGGTCCTCAGCCATCTGACCGAGGACCTCAATCCGGCGAGCATCCGTGCGGTGCAGGAGACGTACACCAAGCGGGGGTTCACCTTCGTGCTGCGGTCCAAGGACGAGGTCGCGCGGTTCTTCGAGCAGAGCGGGCTCGTGGTGGACGAGCCCGGGGTGGTGCCGGCGCATCACTGGCGGTTCGAGGAGGGTGCGCCGGTGCCTCCGGCGGTGGAGCCGCATGTGTTGGCCGGGATGGACGACATCGAGAAGGTTCGGTATCGGGACATCAATGACGTGACCGACGCGGACATCAATGTGTATGCGGCGATGGGGCGTAAGGCCTGAGCAGTCGGTGGGCGGGTGTGGGTGTGGGTGTGAGTCCGGGTGTGGGTGGGCGGGGGCCGGTCGCGCGGTTCCCCGCGCCCCTCAGAGGTACTGAGCCCCCGCCCCCGCCCCCGTCACCAGGTGCTCAACCCCCCGTGCCGAACCACGTCTCCGCCAGCGAGTCCAAGGTCTGACTGGGCGGGGCCGGCAGGCTGCGCAGGTACCAGTTCAGGTCGCTGTAGACGTGGAGGAGGGTGTAGGCCATCAGCTCGCGGGGGGCGAACGGGGGCCGGCCGTAGGCCTCGTAGAAGAGTTTCAGGAGGGTGGGGTCGGCCCGGGTGAGGAAGAGGGCGACGCTGACGAAGTCGTAGGCGGGGTCGCCGACCATGGCCGGTTCGAAGTCGAAGAGGCCGGTCAGGCGCCAGCCGTCGTGGGGGTCGACGGTGAGGTGGTCGCGCATGAACTCGGTGTGCAGAAGGACCGGGCGGCGCGGGGCGGGCAGGGGGACCGAGCGGAGGAAGTCAGGGATCTGTTCGAGCCAGGGGGCCGAGAGGCCGCCGCTCTGCTGTTGCTCGACCGCCGCCGCGCGCTGTGCGGCGATGAACCTGCCCCAGTCCGGCGGCCCGGTGAGGGGGATGACCGGGGTCGCGTCCAGGGCGTGCAGGGCGGCGAGGCCCTCGGCGGCCTCGACGACGATACGTTCCTGGTCGGGGCGGGGGATCCGGGGCCAGGCCTCGTTGAGGTCCTCGCCGGGCAGGCGGGACATCAGCACATAGCGCCAGCCGTTCTTGTACTGGTCGGCCGAGTGCAACCTGGGTGTGGGGATGGGGAGTTTGCCCCACAGGAGGGACAGCAGGCGGGCCTCTCTGACGGCTTCCGCCGCTTCGAAACCCGGATAGAGCTTGAGGACGAGGGAGTCGCCGACGGCGTACACCGGCAGCGAGCCCTCGGGGAAGCGTACGATCCGCGCGCCTGCCAGACCGAGCTGACCGCAGAGATCCTGGGCGGCCGGTCGCAGCAGCGCCTCGTCACGTACGACTTCTTCCAACTCGTCGTTCGTGTCCACGCTGGGCAGCATGGGCGCAGCCTAGGGGGTACGGAGCACGGTCCGCATCGCGAAACTGGTGGGTGTAAGGGGCATGCACCTGTCTAGGGTGCGGGCAGGGGCGGGGCCGTGCCGTCCGCGAGTGGTGAGGGAGCCGTGGGATGGGTGCCGTGGATGCCGTGCGGGCCGCGCATGACGTGGGGTTTGTCGTGGAGCCGGGAGTCGGGGGCGGTTCGGGGGGCGCGGACGTGGTGGGCGCCGGGGCGGCCGTGCCCGGCTTCGCCGAGCGGGTCGCGGCGGTCGGGGGTTCCCCCGTTCGGGACATCCTCGCCGTCACCTCGCGTCCCGAAGTCGTCAACTTCGCGGGTGGATTGCCCGCGCCGGAGCTGTTCGACACGGAGGGGATAGCGGCCGCCTACCGCGATGTGCTCGCCGAGTCCGCGGGGCGCGCGCTGCAGTACGCGACGACCGAGGGCGAGCCGGTGCTCCGGGCGGCGCTCGCCGCGCGGTACGGGGCGCGCGGGCTGGCGACGGGCGCGGACGGGGTGCTCGTCACCACCGGGTCGCAGCAGGCGCTGTCGCTGCTCGCCACCGCGTTGCTGGAGCCGGGGGACACCGTCCTGGTCGAGGACCCCTGCTATCTGGCGGCGCTTCAGGCGTTCCGGTTCGCGGGGGCGCGGGTGGTGGCCGTGCCGGGCGACGCGCACGGGGTGGACCCGGAGGCGCTGGAGGAGCTGGTGGTGCGGCACCGGCCCAAGCTCTTCTACACCGTGCCCACCTTCCAGAACCCGACCGGCCGCACCCTCCCCGCCGAGCGGCGGGCGGCCGTCGCCTCGGTCGCCGCCCGGCGCGGGCTGTGGGTCGTCGAGGACGACCCGTACGGCGAACTCCGCTTCGAGGGCGACCGGGTGCCGTGGATCGCCTCGTACCCGGGCGCCGAGGACCGTACGGCGTTGCTGGGCTCCTTCTCCAAGGTGATGGCCCCCGGGATGCGGCTGGGCTGGCTGCGCGCGCCCGCGGGGCTGCGCCGGGCGTGCGCGGTCGCCAAGCAGGCGGCCGATCTGCACACCCCGACCGTCAACCAGCTCGCCGCGGCCCGGTATCTGGCCGACCGTGACCTGGACGCCCATGTCGTCCGGGTCGCCGCCGCGTACCGGGAGCGCCGGGACGCCATGCTCGACGGCCTCGCCGAGGCCCTCCCGGCGGGCTCCACCTGGAACCGCCCCGAGGGCGGCATGTTCCTCTGGGCCCGCCTTCCCTCGTCCTACGACACCGGCGCCCTCCTGCCGCGCGTCGTCGAGCGGGACGTCGCGTACGTGCCCGGGGCGCCCTTCTACGCCGGCGAGCCCGACCGGGCGACCCTGAGGCTGTGCTTCGTGACGCAGACGCCGGGGGAGATCCGGGAGGGGCTGCGGAGGTTGGGGGCGGGGCTGCGGGGGTGACGGCGGGGGTGACGGCGGGGAGGCTCGCCGGGGCGCGGTCGGCCCACGCCGCGCCGACGCCTCACCGACGTCCGTCTCACCGGCGTCTCAGTCCCACCAGAAGGACCAGGTGGGTGCGCCGAGGAGGGTGCGGGCGTAGGCGTGCCGGGTGCCGTCGGCCGTGCCCTGGTGGATGTTGTCCGGGCAGAAGGCGAAGTGTTCGGCGGCGACGGCTTCGGCTTCCGCCCGGGTGGTGGGCGGGGCGGCGACCGAGAGGACGAGTTGGTCGAAGGTGAGGGCGACGACGCGTATGCCGAAGCGGTCCTCCCAGGAACGCAGGACCGCGCAGAGCCTCGCCACGTCGTTCTCGTGGTTGACCGGGCCGGTCCAGCCGATCGCCGCCGGGATGTCCGCGCTGCGGCGGGCGGGGACCAGGGCGAGGCGGGGGTCCTTGAGCCGGGAGGGGTCCTTCACCAGGGCGTCGGCGGTCTCGGCGGCGAGGGCGTCGGGGTCGGCGACGGCACCGGGGGCGGAAGCGGTCGTCTCCGGGGTGGTGTCGAGGGCCGGGGCTTCGGCGAGACCGGGCCAGTCGGGGTCCTCGGCGGTGGCGTACTCGTCCCAGGACTCCGCCAGGACCTCGTCGGCCTCGTGGTCGCCCGGGTAGGACATCTCGCCGGGCATCAACTCCCACTCCTGCGGCCCGCCCCGGCCGTCGCCCACGTCCAGCAGCACCGGGAGCAGACCGGCCGTACGGCTCGCGGGTCGTACGGCGGCCCAGACGCCCGGCGTGGCCGGCTCGTCCGCGCACCACAGCAGCGGCTCGGGCCACGGGCCCTCGTCCGTCGCGTCGATCAGCCTCCCCTGCGGAAGCGGGAGTTCAAGCCCGAGCACACGCCCGCTCGGGTCGGCCGCCAGCTGGGGCAGCGGGTTGGGAAGTGTCGCCATGCCGGTGACTGTAGGGGCAGCCACTGACATTGATACTCGTAGCGGGTTCCGGTGGTCGTGGCTCTGCCACTGACAACCCGGTCCTCCGGGCCGGTTCGTGCGGCCCCGCCGTCCTGCCCGTCCTCACTCCCCCGTGACTGTCCCGAAGGGCAGTGACCCAAGAGACGATTTCCGCCAACTCCCCACGAAATTAGGCTGGTTGTGCCAGCTCGAAACCGTCTGGGAAGGCGCTCTCTCACCATGCGTACACTCGCCACGGCCACCCGCGCCGGCGTCCTCGCCGCCACCGCCGGCGCCCTGCTGTTCACCGGTGTCGCCGCTCAGGGCACCGCCGTGGCCGCCCCGCAGGGCAAGCCGGCCAAGCTCACCGTCGCGAAGTACCGCGACTGGCTGAAGAACAACGACGAGGCCACCGCCTCCCTCAAGCTGCTCAAGGCCTTCGACAAGCTGCCCAAGGCCAAGCAGCAGAAGTTCGTCGACTATCTCCAGAACCGGAAGGTGCAGGAGGCCTACAACGTCCGGGCCGGCGGCTACATCAACCGGGGCGGACACAACGAGGAGGCCTACAACAAGGACGTCCGCTTCGTCGCGGACATCAAGGGCGTCCGCAAGGCCACCCGGGCCGGGTCGCACATCACCCTGACGTTCACCGCCACCGAGCGGATCTACAACCTTCCGGTCATCACCCAGAAGACCGTCCTGTCCTACGACTACGGCAGCCCGGTCAAGTCGCCGAAGTACAAGCGGTCCGTCACCAACCTCAACGGCGCCGTCGCCATCACACCGGTGAAGAAGGACGCCATCAAGGTCAGCGGCCGCAACATCTCGGCCACCACCACGTGGAAGGCCGCGCCGCTGTACCGGTCCGTCGGCGCCACCCCCCTCACCAAGCGGCAGACCACCGCCACGGTCAACGTGAAGTTCAACGCCTGGGTCGGCAACCGCTGACCGGTCCGACCCGACCCGACCTGGTCCGATCCGGTCCGACCCGATCCGGTCCGATTCGGACCGACCCGGACCGGGCCGGTCGGCCGGTCGGCCGACTGACTGACGCGCGGGGGCGCCACGGGGGGCGCCCCCGCGCGTCGGCGCGCGCCCTCGCCGTCAGCGGGAGCGTCCCGCGAGGGGCAGCAGGAGATGGGCGGACTCCGGCCGCAGGAAGCCTGACGGGCAGGGGATTTGTCAGGAAGGCGTCGGGCGCCGGACACCCAGGGTGTCCGGCGCCCGACGCGAGGTCCCGCGGAGTCAGAGCTTGTCGGGTGTCCTGATGCCCAGCAGGGCCATGCCCCGGTGCAGGGTGCGGGCCGTCAGGTCGACCAGGAACAGGCGGTTCTCCACCTGGGCCGGGGTGTCCGCCTTCAGGACCGGGCACTGGTCGTAGAACGTGGTCAGCAGGGTCGCCAGCTTGAAGAGGTACGCGGCCAGCTTGTGCGGCTCGTACGACTCCGCGACCTCGGCCACGGCCTCCCCGAACTGGTCCAGGTGCAGCCCCAACGCCCGCTCCGCCGGAGCCAGTTCGAGCTCCGGGTGGGCGGCCGGGCTCGCCTCGCCAGCCTTGCGGAGGATCGACTGGATACGGGCGTAGGCGTACTGGAGGTAGACGGAGGTGTCGCCGTTCAGCGACACCATCTGGTCCAGGTCGAACTTGTAGTCCCGTACGGCGGAGGTCGACAGGTCGGCGTACTTCACCGCGCCGATGCCGACGTACCGGCCGTTCTCGACGATCTCCTCCTCGGTCAGGCCCACCTTCTCGGCCTTCTCTCGGACGACGGCCGTCGCGCGGTCGATCGCCTCGTCGAGCAGGTCGACCAGGCGGATCGTCGTGCCCTCACGGGTCTTGAACGGCTTGCCGTCCTTGCCGAGGACCGTGCCGAAGGCGAGCTGGAACGCCTTGACGTCCTCGTCGTTCAGCCAGCCCGCCCGGCGCGCGGTCTCGAAGACCATCTTGAAGTGCAGGGACTGACGGGCGTCGACGACGTACAGGAGCGAGTTCGCCTTGAGGTGGAAGACGCGGTCCCTGATCGCGGAGAGGTCGGTGGCCGCGTAGCCGTAGCCGCCGTCCGACTTCTTGACGATCAGGGGGACCGGGTTGCCGTCCGGGCCCTTGATGTCGTCGAAGAAGACGCACAGGGCGCCCTCCGAGCGGACCGCGACGCCCGACTCCTCCAGGAGGCGGCACGTCTCGTCCAGCATGTCGTTGTAGCCCGACTCGCCGACGATGTCCGCGTCCCGGATCTCCATGTCCAGCTTCTCGAACACGGAGAAGAAGTAGATCTTCGACTCGTCGACGAACTTCTGCCACGTGGCGAGGGTCTGCGGGTCACCGGCCTGGAGGTCGACCACCCGGCGGCGGGCCCGCGTCTTGAACTCCTCGTCGGAGTCGAACAGCTTCCGGGCGGCCTTGTAGAGGCGGTCGAGGTTCGACATCGCCTCCTCGCCGCTCACCCGGGCGTCCTTGTGGTCCAGCTCGTGCGGGTGCTCGTCCAGGTACTGGATGAGCATGCCGAACTGGGTGCCCCAGTCGCCGATGTGGTGCCTGCGGACCACGTTCTCGCCGGTGAACTCCAGGATCTGGACCACCGCGTCGCCGATCACGGCGGAACGGAGGTGGCCGACGTGCATCTCCTTCGCCACGTTCGGCTGGGCGTAGTCGATGACCGTCGTGCCCGGGTGCGCGGTGAGCGGCACGCCGAGACGGTTCTCCGCGTCCGCGTAGCGCTCCGCGAGGTTCTCGGTGATCGCACGGTCGGTGAGGGTGATGTTCAGGAAGCCGGGGCCGGAGACCTCGATCTCCTTGATCAGCTCGCCGGACTCCACCTGGGCGACGACCTGGGTGGCCAGCTCCCTCGGGTTCGCCTTCGCCTTCTTCGCGAGGGCGAGGATTCCGTTGGCCTGGTAGTCCGCCCGGTCGCTGCGTCGCAGCAGCGGGTCCGCGGCGGCCTCCGGCAGGGTGGCCGAGAGGGCGGTCGCGAGGCGCTGGTGGACGGAGGCGGTGAGGGACGTGACCGAAGCCATCAGGGGGAGCCGTTCTCCTTGGGGTACGGGTGGATGCCGTCAGTATCCCACGGGGGGTAAACGGGTTTTTCTGGTGCGGTTGGTCGGTTGGTCGGTTGGTCTGTTGGTCGGTTGGTTGGAGGGGCGCGGGAGGGGGCGGGGGTTCGGGTGCGTCGGCGGGTGCGGGTTCGGTGGGGGCTGGTCGCGCAGTTCCCCGCGCCCCTGAAAAGCAGGGGCTGCGCCCCGTGCTTCTCAGGCCCGCAGGGCCGTCGTCGTCCAGGCCCGCAGGGCCTGGTCTTTTAGGGGCGCGGGGAACTGCGCGACCAGCCCCCACCGACCCGCACCCGACACACCACCCGCACCCCCGGTTTATTGGGTGCCCGGTTCGACCCACGGAGTGAAAGGCTGGGAGAATAGGGCCGCCGGCCGGGGACCGTACCGGGCGGCCATGGAACCCAAGGAAAAAAGAGGACGTGCCGATCGTGGCTCAGAGCACCGAGACCACCGACTGGGTCTCCCGTTTCGCGGATGAGGTCATCGAGGAGTCGGAGCGTCGGGCCCCGGGCAAACCCGTCGTCGTCGCGTCCGGACTCTCCCCCTCCGGCCCGATCCACCTGGGCAACCTCCGTGAGGTCATGACCCCGCACCTCGTCGCCGACGAGATCCGCCGTCGCGGGCACCAGGTCCGGCACCTCATCTCGTGGGACGACTACGACCGCTACCGCAAGGTCCCGAACGGCGTCGACGGCGTCGACGGCTCCTGGGCCGAGCACATCGGCAAGCCGCTCACCTCCGTACCCGCCCCCACGGGCTCCGCCCACCCCAACTGGGCCGAGCACTTCAAGGCGGCGATGGTCGACGCGCTCGCCGAGATGGGCGTCGAGTTCGACGGGATCAGCCAGACCGCGCAGTACACCTCCGGGGTCTACAGGGAACAGATCCTGCACGCGATGAAGCACCGCGGTGACATCGACGCGATCCTCGACCAGTACCGCACCAAGAAGGCACCGGCGAAGAAGCAGTCGCAGAAGCCGGTCGACGAGGCCGAGTTGGAGGCCGCGGAGGGCTCCGGGGCCGCCGCCGAGGACGACGGCAGCAGCGGTTCCGCCGGGTACTTCCCGTACAAGCCCTACTGCGGGCAGTGTGAGAGGGACCTCACCGTCGTCACCGCCTACGACGACGACACCACCGAGCTGACCTACACCTGCACCGCCTGCGGCTTCTCCGAGACCGTCGCGCTGAACGAGTTCAACCGCGGCAAGCTCGTCTGGAAGGTCGACTGGCCGATGCGGTGGGCGTACGAGGGCGTCGTCTTCGAGCCCTCCGGCGTCGACCACTCGTCGCCGGGCTCCTCCTTCCAGGTCGGCGGGCAGATCGTCGGGATCTTCGGCGGCAAGCAGCCCATCGGGCCGATGTACGCCTTCGTCGGCATCAGCGGCATGGCCAAGATGTCGTCGTCGAAGGGCGGCGTGCCGACCCCCGCCGACGCGCTGAAGATCATGGAGCCGCAGCTCCTGCGCTGGCTCTACGCCCGCCGCCGGCCCAACCAGTCGTTCAAGATCGCCTTCGACCAGGAGATCCAGCGGCTCTACGACGAGTGGGACAAGCTCGACGCGAAGGTGGCGGAAGGGGCCGCGCTGCCGGCCGATGTCGCGGCGCACTCCCGTGCGGTGCGTACGGCCGCCGGTGAACTGCCCCGCACGTCCCGCCCGATGCCGTACCGGACGCTCGCGTCCGTGGCCGACATCACCGCCGGCGCCGAGGCCCAGACCCTGCGCATCCTCAGCGAACTCGACCCCACCGACCCGCTGTCCGGCCTCGACGAGGTCCGGCCGCGGCTCGACAAGGCCGAGGCGTGGATCAACACACAGGTCCCCGCCGACCAGCGGACCATCGTGCGCGAGGAGGCCGACGCCGAGCTGCTGAAGTCCCTCGACGAGCCGTCCCGGCAGTCGCTGCGGCTGCTGCTCGACGGGCTCGCCGAGCACTGGTCGCTGGACGGGCTCACGCACCTCGTCTACGGGGTGCCCAAGGTGCAGGCCGGGTTCCCGGCGGACGCCACGCCCAAGGAGCTGCCGGCCGAGATCAAGACCGCCCAGCGGTCGTTCTTCGCGCTGCTGTACCACCTGCTCGTGGGCCGGGACACGGGGCCGCGCCTGCCCACGCTGCTGCTCGCGGTGGGGCAGGAGCGGGTGCGGACCCTGCTCGGGGAGTAAGGGCCCCCAAGGCCGACGGCATACGAGGAGGGGGCGCCCGGTGAACACCGGGCGCCCCCTCCTCGTACGCGTCGCCTACGCGATGTGGTCCTCCTCCAGCTCCGCCGTGTGACGGTTGGTGAAGCGGTTGACCATGCGCTTCGACTCCTCCGCGGGGAGGGTGACACGGAACTCGGCCTCCACGTTGTCGATCAACTCGCGCGGCGTCGGGTAGCTGCCGTTTATCGACTTCTTGAAGACCTGGTAGTACGCCTCCTCGTCCGGGGCGGCGGGCTCAGGGGGGCCGCCGCCCTCGCCCAGCTCACGGGTGCGGCCGGGGCCGGCCGGGATGGGGAAGCTGCCCGTCTCCTCCGGGGAGGGTTCCGGGTCCTGGAGTTCCGGGTCCTGGAGTTCCGGGTCCTGGAGTTCCGGGGCCTCGAACCGTTGCTGCCGGTAACGGGGGTCCCGCGGGTCCGGCTCGAACTGCTGGTACTCCTCCGGGGCCTGCTCCTCGTACCAGTTCTCGTACTGTTCCTCGGGTTCGTACGAGGGGTTGTAGCCGCCCTGGTAGGGGACCTCCTGGGGGTGGCGGGCGTGGAGCCAGGGGCTTTCGTCGACCGGGGGCTCGTATTCCCGTTGCTCCGGGAACTGGTTGCCGTCGGGGAGGGCGCGCTGCTCGCTGGGAGGTGCCGCTGCGCCCACCCGTGCCGCCCCAGCGGCACGATTGCCCGCAGCTGCGCCCGCGGCGGGTAGGGCGGTGTCCCCGGCGTCGGCCACCTGCGTCAGCTCCGGCATCGGCGCCGGCGGCAGCAGCGCCGGTTCGATGCCCGCCGCCGCCAGGCCCGCCGGGGCCGTTTCCGCCAGGGGCACGCCGTAACGCGCGAGCCTCAGCGGCATCAGGGATTCCACCGGGGCCTTGCGGCGCCAGGCCCGGCCGAAGCGGGAGCGGAGGCGGGCCTGGTAGACGAGACGTTCCTGCTCCAGCTTGATGACCTGCTCGTAGGAGCGGAGCTCCCAGAGCTTCATGCGGCGCCAGAGGAGGAACGTGGGGAGGGGGGAGAGGAGCCAGCGGGTGAGGCGGACGCCCTCCATGTGCTTGTCGG
Source organism: Streptomyces sp. NBC_00104 (assembly GCF_045160825.1). Taxonomy (NCBI): domain Bacteria; kingdom Bacillati; phylum Actinomycetota; class Actinomycetes; order Kitasatosporales; family Streptomycetaceae; genus Streptomyces; species Streptomyces sp. NBC_00104. Next base: position 6,589,114 of record NZ_CP108215.1, read on the forward strand.
CGGTGATGTCCGCGATGCGGCCGACCGCGTGCCGGGCAGCCTCCACCGCCACCACGAACAGGATCGGGATCACCGAGTGCATGCCGACGCCCAGCGGGTCCGGCCAGGCCGCCGCGCCGTTGAACGCGATCGTCGCCGCCGTCAGCAGCCACGCCGTCTGACGCAGCAGCGGGAAGGGGATCCTGATCCAGGTCAGGAGCAGGTCGAGGGCGAGCAGCACGCAGATGCCCGCGTCGATACCGATCGGGAAGACGTAACTGAAGTTCCCGAAGCCCTTCTGGAGGGCCAGCTCCCGCACGGCCGCGTACGAACCCGCGAAGCCGATCCCGGCGATGATGACGGCGCCGAACACGACCACGCCGATGAGAACGCGGTGCATTCGAGTCAGCTGAACTGGCGCGGCCACCCGTACTCCCCTCCCCTTGCGTGTTGTTGCGCGCAACAGAGTGGCACATGTGTACGGCAAACGTGTTGCCGGATGGCGTCGAGCCCGGCCCCCGCGGGGACCGGGCTCGACGAAACAGCAGGTGAGGTGAGGCTACGACGTGCGCTTCCTGGTGCCGGAGGTGGAGGAGCCCGAGTCCGAATCGGTATCCGAGTCGGAACTCACATCCGCGCCCGAACCACTCGACGACGACCCCTTCGTCGCACCCTTCGAGGGAGTCGGCGAGGCGCCCTTCGAGGCGCTCTTCGACGGGGACGCCGACGCGTCCGTACCGTCGTTCGCGTCCTCGACCGCCTCCACGGCCTCCTGGGCGGCGGACTTCGCGGACTTCAGCAGCGCGGCCGGGTCCGGCGTCTTCTCACCGGCCAGGCCGGCGCCGTTGTAGTCGAGCGTGATGACCACGTTCTCCGTGCGCACCACGATCGTCTGCTGCTTGAAGGTGTCCCCGTCCTTCTTCAGGTCGTACTGGACCAGCGTCGCCTGGTCGCCCGTGCCCGTCACCGGCTCGGTCTTGACCTTCTTCGCCCCGTCCACGGCCTTGGCCGCGGTCACCTTCGACTCGTACGCCTTGGCCGCGCGGTCCTCGCCGGGGCCGTTCGCCTCGTTCGAGGCCAGCAGGTGCAGCGACACGCTCAGCCAGCGGTACTGGGAGCCGTCCACGCCGTTGTTGTCGAGGCTGATCCAGCGGCAGTCGCCGGTCACGTTCTCCTCGGCGGCGTTGATCGCCTTCCCGGACTTCACGCCCTTGGGCACCACCGACTTCAGCGTCTTGTCGGAGAACACCTCGCACGCGTCCGGCAGCGACGCGTACTTCGCCGCGACCACCTCCGGCGTGGGACTCTCCTTCGCCGCCTCGTTCACGCCCGCCGGGGTCTCGTCACCGGAGGCACTGTCGGAGCCGGAGTCCGACGAACAGCCGACGGCCAACAGCATCACCGGCACGACCGCCGCGCCCACGACCACCCTGGCCCGGCCCGGACGTCCGCGACGTCCGGCGCGCGCCACCCGCGGCGAACGCGCGACGCGCGGCGACTGATGCTGATCTGACTCTGCGGCTCGTTGCATGGTTCCTTCACAATCGGATCGGGTCTCCGAGAGGCCACCGTACGCGGTGATGAAGAAGTGCGGTCCTGATTCAGGGGGTTCGCGCGGACGCCCGAACCACCCCCGAACGTCCCTCAGTCGTCGAACGCTTCGGCGAGCCGCTCCGCCAGATTCAGGGCCCTGTCCTGCATTTCCTCGCTGTCCGGCACCACCGTCGTGGTCGCCGGCTGCTCCTCGTACTCCACCGTCACGATCACGTTCGACGTGCGGAACACCACAGTCACCGTGTGCTGCTTGCTCGTCCCGAGCGCGTCGTCGAGGAACGCCTCGTCCCCGAGACCGTCGAGCGTGCGGGGCTGGAGGGAGGCGGTCGCGGAGGGGGTGGAGGAGCCGGAGGGCGCCAAGGAGCCGGAGGGTGATGCCGAGCGGGACGTGGAGGACGAGGGGCTCGCCGACGGCTCGGCGGTGGCCTCGCCCGTCCCCTCCGGCTCGTCCGCCTCCTCGTCCGTCCCCTCGCTCTCCTCGGCCGAGGCGGCCGGCGTCGGCTCCGGGAGGTCCGCCGCCTCGACCTTGCCGCCGTACACCTCCTGCGCCTTGCTGTCGTCGCTGACCGCGTTGGTCCACGACACGACACGCTCGAAGTCGACGAACACGTAGTGGGTTGCGTCCGTGGACTCCACCTTCCAGCGGCAGCCGGCCTTGGCATCCGTGTCGTACGTCTGCGTCGCCTCGCCCTCGTACGCCTGATCGCGCTGGGTCGCGTCGGTGAGCTGCTTGATGCCGGGGAGGAGGGAGTCGAGGGTGCCGTGGTCGACCGAGACGCAGGGGTCCGGGAGCGTGTCGTAGCGGCCGGGCTGGGCGACGGTGGCCGACGCGGTGGCCTCGCCCGGGCGGGGGTCGTCCTTCGAACCGCTGTCGTCCGACCCCGTGCACGCGGCCAGCAGTGCCGCGAGGAGCACGGCGACGCCGGGTACGTACGCCTTCCGCTGCACGGTGGGGCTCCTCTCGACGGGGTCCCTCGGGACGCCTGCGCTGTCCTGCCTGTGGTTATTCACTTGCCGCCCGGGGGTGACCCCCGGGCACCATGTGTATCGCACGCACTGCCGTGGACGCCGGTTCGGTATCCCTTTCCTGGGCCTTGGCGCCGGTTTTGCGTTCTGAGACTTTCATCTGTCTTTCGGGGGAATGAGGGCGTTATGTCGTACGTCGAGATACCGGGCGCGAAGGTACCCATCCGTATGTGGACCGATCCCGCGTCGGTCGAGGAGGGGGCCCTGCAGCAGCTCCGCAACGTGGCGACGCTGCCGTGGATCAAGGGTCTGGCCGTGATGCCGGACGTCCACTACGGCAAGGGCGCGACCGTCGGGTCCGTCATCGCGATGCGCGGCGCGGTCTGTCCCGCGGCGGTGGGCGTCGACATCGGCTGCGGAATGTCCGCGGTCAAGACGTCCCTGACGGCGGGCGACCTTCCCGGGGACCTGTCCCGGCTGCGGTCGAAGATCGAGCAGGCGATTCCGGTGGGACGGGGGATGCACGACGACCCCGTCGATCCGGGGCGGCTGCACGGGTTCGCCGCCGGGGGGTGGGACGGGTTCTGGGGGCGGTTCGACGGGGTCGCGGAAGCGGTCAAGTTCCGTCACGACCGGGCGGAGAAGCAGATGGGGACGCTCGGATCCGGCAACCACTTCGTCGAGGTGTGCACGGATTCGACCGGTTCTGTCTGGTTGATGCTGCACTCCGGCTCCCGGAACATCGGCAAGGAGTTGGCGGACCATCACATCGGCGTCGCCCGGGAGCTCCCGCACAACCAGGGGCTGGTCGACCGCGACCTCGCCGTCTTCGTCGCGGACACCCCGCAGATGGCGGCGTACCGCAACGACCTGTTCTGGGCGCAGGAGTACGCGAAGTACAACCGCTCGATCATGATGGCGCTCCTCAAGGACGTCGTCCGCAAGGAGTTCAAGAAGGCGAAGCCGACCTTCGAGCCCGAAATCAGCGCGCACCACAACTACGTGGCCGAGGAGCGCTATGACGGCATGGACCTCCTGGTGACCCGTAAGGGCGCGATCCGCGCGGGCTCCGGCGAGTACGGGATCATCCCGGGCTCGATGGGCACCGGCTCGTACATCGTGAAGGGCCTCGGGAACGAGAAGGCCTTCAACTCGGCGTCGCACGGCGCCGGTCGGCGCATGAGCCGGACGGCCGCGAAGCGCCGCTTCTCGACGAAGGACCTGGAGGAGCAGACGCGGGGCGTGGAGTGCCGCAAGGACTCCGGCGTCGTGGACGAGATCCCGGGCGCCTACAAGCCGATCGAGCAGGTCATCGACCAGCAACGGGACCTGGTGCAGGTGGTGGCGAAGCTGAAGCAGGTCGTGTGCGTGAAGGGCTGAGGCCCCGCCGCGCACGGCCGCTTCCCATAGCGTTTTCGTTTCCCGCGGCCGTTCGGAAGAAGCGCGTCCGTGGATCACCGCATGTATCCACGGGGGCGCCGACTCAGACGTCCCGCCCGGCGGGAAACCCCGCTCGGAGCACCGTGCGAAGCTGAGGGCCATGGTCCTCGCCCGCTCCGTCGCCCTGTTCGTGCTCGCCGCGCTGTTCGAGATCGGCGGGGCCTGGCTGGTGTGGCAGGGGGTGCGGGAGCACCGGGGGTGGGTGTGGATCGGGGCGGGGGTGGTGGCCCTGGGGGCGTACGGGTTCGTGGCGACGCTCCAGCCGGACGCGCACTTCGGGCGGATCCTCGCCGCGTACGGCGGGATCTTCGTGGCCGGGTCGATCGCCTGGGGGATGGTCGCGGACGGCTACCGGCCCGACCGCTGGGACGTGACGGGCGCGCTGGTCTGCCTCGCGGGCATGGCGGTGATCATGTACGCCCCGCGCGGCGGGTGACGGCCGATGCCGTCCGACTGTCCTCGCTACGAGGGCTGGGCCAGTTCCTCCGGCAGCAGGCCGAGCTGGTTCAGGAACTCCAGCTGGTCGAAGTAGAGCCGGTAGCTGGTGATCTGCCCGTCCCGGACGGTGGCGAAGTCGACGCCACGGATCCTGATGTCCTTCTGGGTCGCGGGGAGGGACGTTCCGTCGGGGAACTCCAGCGGGCCGGTGTTCCTGCCGCTGTAGATCCCTTCGTCGACAGCCGTGTCGCCGACCTCGTACGACGTGATCGATTCGAACGTGGCCTCGGGCACGGCGTCCGTCATCTGCCGCCAGTACTCGCCGATGGCGTCCCGGCCGTGGAGTTCGCCGCCGTCGGGGGTGTGGGCGACCGCGTCCTCCGCGAAGAGGTTCGCGATGGTCTTCGGGTCCTGGTGTGTGGTGAGCGCCTCGGTGAGCTGGTCCATCAGCTCGCGCGCCTGTCCCATGATCCACCTCCTGTACCGCGATGTACCGGGGATCACCCGTCTCATTGTCTCACCGCCCGCCTATCCTGGCCGGGCGGGAACTGTTCGACCGCCGGTCGGTTCCCTGCCCGGTCCCGGCCGGTCCCGTTCGATTCCGTACCGCCCCAGGAGCAGCTCATGGCCACCGCCGCACCGTCCGCCGCCTCCCGCATCGCCGTCGTCACCGGGGCGAGCAGCGGGATCGGCGCCGCCACGGCCCGGCAGCTGGCCGCGGCCGGGTATCGCGTCGTGCTGACCGCGCGCCGCAAGGACCGTATCGAGGCGCTGGCCGAGGAGATCAACGGCGGCGGCGGGCAGGCCACGGCGTACGCCCTGGACGTCACGGACCGCGTGGCGGTGGACGAGTTCGCGAGCGCGTTCAGGACGATCGGTGTGCTGGTCAACAACGCGGGCGGCGCGCTCGGCGCCGACCCGGTCGCGACCGGCGATCCGGCCGACTGGCGCACGATGTACGAGACGAACGTCATCGGCACGCTCCACATCACCCAGGCCCTGCTGCCCGCGCTGACCGCGAGCGGTGACGGCACGGTGGTCGTGGTGTCGTCGACGGCCGGGCACGGGACGTACGAGGGTGGTGGCGGCTATGTCGCCGCCAAGCACGGTGCGCACGTCCTCGCGGAGACGCTGCGGCTGGAGATCGTGGGCACGCCGGTCCGGGTCATCGAGGTCGCGCCCGGCATGGTGAAGACGGACGAGTTCGCGCTGACCCGCTTCGGCGGCGACGCGGCGAAGGCGGCGAGCGTCTACGAGGGCGTCGCCGAGCCCCTGACCGCCGACGACGTCGCCGACACGATCACCTGGGCGGTCACCCGGCCCAGCCACGTCAACGTCGACCTGCTCGTCCTGCGCCCCCGCGCCCAGGCCTCCAACACCAAGGTCCACCGGGAGCTGTGATGGCACCAGACGGCGGGGAGCCGACGGCCGAGAAGCGCCGGCTCGCCGAGGAGAAGAAGAACGAGCGGTACATGTGGTGGTACCTCGGGTACTTCCTCTTCGGCATCCACATCGTGGCGTTCGTGATGATCTACGCGGTCACGCACGCGAAGTAGTGGAGTAGCCGCGGGCGGCCGCCGGGTCAGGCCGGGGACACCGCTTCCGCGTACGCCGTCGGCGGCACCCCGACCGTCGCGGTGAAGTCGCGGACGAGATGGGCCTGGTCGGCGTAGCCGAGGTCGGCGGCGAGGGCGGCCCAGTCGATCGCCCGGTCGGTCTCGGCGCGTTCCAGGGCCTCGTGGATGCGGTAGCGGAGGATCACCCACTTGGGGCCGACGCCGACGTACGCGGAGAACAGGCGCTGCAGGAGTCGTACGGACAGGCCCTCGGCGCGGGCGAAGTCGGTGACGCGGCGGATCGTGCGGTCGGTGCGGATGCGCTCGACGAGGGCCATGGCGAGGTCGGCCTGGGGGTCGGGGTGTGGGGCGAGCCCCGTGAGGAACGCGTCGAGGGCGGCGACGCGGGCGTCCTCGTCGTCGGGGGCGAGGATCGCGGCCGGGTCGATGTCGGTGTCCCGGAACGCCTCGGGCTGTCGTACGCGGCGGCCGGTCCAGTCCGTCGCGGGGTGGGACGGGGTGAAGGGGCGGAAGCCGCCGGGGCGGAACTGGATACCGCAGACCCGGCCCCGGCCCTCCAGTTTCTGGGCGAAGAGGCCGAGGCCGATCCCGGAGATCTCGGCGAAGGGCGCCTGTCCCTCGTACCGCTGGAAGACGACGTTCACCGACGGGTGCGGGACGACCTGGGAGACGTACGGCTCGGGCAGGTCCCAGTCGATCAGCCAGTAGTGCTCCAGGTACGGGCGGAGCGGCTCGGCGGGTTCGCGGCGGCGGAAGCGGACCCGGGCGAAGAGCTCCGGGGCGTCGACGATGCCGCGGGTGTCACGGCGTGGGGCGGCCATGAGGCGATGGTAGGGACCGCCACTGACAGTGGCCCTCGGTACCGCCGCCTGCACTGCCCCTGAGAGCACCGCTCCCACCGGAGGAATAGTGGATGGGGGGCCCTCGTTCACCGGTATAGTTGAATCGTGAACAACCTTGGAGGGTGGCAGCGATGATGCAGTTCGGGATCTTCAGCGTCGGTGATGTGACGCCGGACCCCACCACGGGCCGGACGCCGACCGAGCGCGAGCGCATCAAGGCGATGGTCGAGATCGCGCTGAAGGCGGAGGAGGTCGGGCTCGACGTCTTCGCCACCGGGGAGCACCACAACCCGCCGTTCGTGCCGTCGTCGCCGACCACGATGCTCGGTTACGTCGCCGCGCGCACGGAGAAGCTGATCCTCTCCACCTCCACCACCCTCATCACCACCAACGACCCGGTGAAGATCGCCGAGGACTTCGCGATGCTCCAGCACCTGGCCGACGGGCGGGTGGACCTGATGATGGGGCGCGGCAACACCGGGCCCGTCTACCCGTGGTTCGGGCAGGACATCCGGCAGGGCATCAACCTCGCCGTCGAGAACTACGCGCTGCTGCACCGCCTGTGGCGCGAGGACGTCGTCAACTGGGAGGGCAAGTTCCGCTCGCCGCTCCAGGGCTTCACCTCCACGCCCCGCCCGCTGGACGACGTACCGCCGTTCGTCTGGCACGGCTCCATCCGCTCGCCCGAGATCGCCGAGCAGGCCGCGTACTACGGCGACGGCTTCTTTCACAACAACATCTTCTGGCCGGCCGACCACACCAAGCGGATGGTCGAGCTGTACCGGCAGCGGTACGCGCACTACGGGCACGGCACGCCCGAGCAGGCGATCGTCGGCCTCGGCGGACACATCTTCATGCGCAGGAACTCGCAGGACGCGGTGCGCGAGTTCCGGCCGTACTTCGACGTCGCGCCGGTGTACGGCAACGGGCCGTCCCTGGAGGACTTCACCGACCAGACCCCGCTGACCGTCGGGTCCCCGCAGCAGGTGATCGAGAAGACGCTGGCGTTCCGGGAGTACGCCGGTGACTACCAGCGGCAGCTGTTCCTCGTCGACCACGCGGGGCTGCCCCTGAAGACCGTCCTGGAGCAGCTCGACATGCTCGGCGAGGAGGTCGTGCCGGTGCTGCGGGAGGAGTTCGCGAAGGGGCGGCCGGCGGACGTGCCGGACGCGCCGACGCACGGATCGCTGCTGGCGGCGGCGGAGAAGGAGAGGGTCGCGTGAATGCCACAGGAGGGCGTCGCAGGAAGCTGGTCGTCGTCTCGGCGGGGCTGAGTGTGCCGTCGTCCACGCGGTTGCTGGGGGACCGGCTGGCCGCGGCGGTGGTCGGGCACGACACCTCGGTGGAGGTCCAGGTCGTCGAAGTGCGCGAGCTGGCCGTGGAGATCGCGCACCACCTCACCAACGGGTTCCCGGGTCGGAAGCTCGCCGCCGCGTCGGACGCGGTGGCCGGTGCCGACGGGCTCGTCGTGGTGACGCCGGTGTTCTCCGCCTCGTACAGCGGGTTGTTCAAGTCGTTCTTCGATGTGCTCGACCGTGACGCGCTGGCGGGGAAGCCGGTGTTGATCGCCGCCACCGGAGGGTCGGCCCGGCATTCGCTGGTGCTGGAGCACGCGATGCGGCCGTTGTTCGCGTATCTGCGGGCCGTGGTGGTGCCCACGGGTGTGTATGCCGCGTCCGAGGACTGGGGTGCGCAGGGGCTGGCCGGGCGGATCGAGCGGGCGGCGTCCGAGTTGGGCGGGTTGATGGCCGGGCTTTCGGGGAGCGGCGTCGCGTCGTCCGCCGAGCCCGAGAAGTTCGTCGTCGTGCCCTTCGAGGAGCGGTTGGCGGCGCTGAAGGGATGAGCGGCGCCGCCCGGAGCGCGGGGGCGGTCAGGCCGCGGGCTGTTTGTGGTTGCTCGCGCCCGCGCGGCGGAGCCGCACGGGTGACAGCCCCGCGCCCCTGAGGAAAGCCGGGGCCGCCCTCTTCCCGGCACGCACCCGGCGTCGCAGCCAGGCCCTCGCCCTCGTCGACTCCCGTTCCCAGGCGCGTCGGCGCCTGGTCTCGCGCAGGTCCGCGAACAGGTGCTCGTACCTGGCGACGATCGGGGCCGCGTCGTAGCGGTGGGCGCTCGCCAGGGCGGCTCGGCCCATGGCGCGGCGCAGGGACGGGTCGGCGGTGAGGTCGAGGATGGCGTCGGCGAGGGCGTGGGGGTCGTCGACGGGCACGAGACGGCCGTCGGTGCCGTCGGTGATGATCTCGGCGGGGCCCAGCGGGCAGTCCGTGCTGACGACCGGGACGCCGCAGCGCATGGCCTCGACGAGGGTCATGCCGAAGGACTCGGCCTCGGAGGCGCTGACGACGATCGAGGCGCGCGCGAACTCCTCCTCGATGGGGGTGTGCGGGCCCATCAGGGAAGCGCGGTCGGTGAGGTGGAGGTCCTGGATGAGGGTTTCCAGACGGCCCTGCTGCTTGCCGCCGCCGTAGATGCGCAGCTGCCAGTCGGGTTCCTTCGCGGCGACCTTCGCGAACGCCTCCAGGAGGAGGTCGAAGCGTTTGCCCCGGGCGAGGCGGCCGGCGGCCGCGATGACGGGGGCCGCGCAGTCCGACGGGGCGACCCCGGACTCCGGGACGATGTTGGGCACCGACATCACCCGTACGCCCGGCAGGTTCATCCGTGCGCGGTACACCGCCGCGTCCGCCGCCGTGGTCGTGACGACCGCGTCCAGGGTGCGGTAGCGGTGGGCGAGGACCCTGCGGAGCTGCTTGGTGTGGGCGTCGTGCCGCAGGTGCTCCTGGCCGATGCGCAGGGCGCGGCGGGGTGCGAAGCGGGAGACGTAGACGTTGAGGCCGGGGCGGGTGCCGATGACGACGTCCGCGCCGCAGCGGGCCAGATAGGCGCGGGCCCGGAGGTCGGTGAGACGGCTGTACTGGCGGTGCCGCTTGTCCTCCGCCGGGAAGTCCGTGGCGGGTTGCGCCTGGGCCGGATCGCGCAGGTCGGGGCTGTACGCGCGGATGTCCACCAGGGGGACGAGCGTGACCCTGGGGTCGACCGTGAAGCGCGGTGCGTCCAGATGGCGGGCCATCGAGGCGATCTCCACGTCGTGGTGGTCCGCGAGCGCCGACGCCAGGTTCAGCGTCGTACGGACGGTGCCGCCGATGGCGTACGCGTTGTGCAGCAGAAACACGATCTTCTTGCGGCGGCTCAAGGCCCTACCTTCCCGATGGCGTGAGCGATGCGGTGATGCAGTTGTACGAGGGTGGCGTAGTTGTCCGTTGATGCGGTTGGTCATGACGGTTTGGATGGTTCAGACCCTTTGTACTCCATCTGCTCGCTCTGCCCGGGTTCCCGTGCGGGCGGGTGTCACACGGACACGCTGCTCCGGAGTGGTAAGTCCGCCGCGCGGTCGGGGTGAGAGGCCGGTAAGAAGGGCGGCCCGGTGCTCCCGGCGAGGTGGTGGGCGCCCGTGACCTTGGCAGACTGGTGGGGTGCCCCAGAACGTGCTGCTCGCCGAGGACGACCGCGCCATCCGCCATGCCCTGGAACGCGCGCTGACCCTGGAGGGGTACGAGGTCACGGCGGTCGCCGACGGCGTCGAGGCGCTCGCCCAGGCGCACCGCACCCAGCCCGACGTGCTCGTGCTCGACGTGATGATGCCCGGCATAGACGGCCTCCAGGTCTGCCGGGTGCTGCGCGCGGAGGGCGACCGGACGCCGATCCTGATGCTCACCGCGCTCGTGGAGACCGCCGACCGGATCGCCGGCCTCGACGCCGGCGCGGACGACTACGTCGTCAAACCGTTCGACGTGGAAGAGGTGTTCGCGCGGCTGCGCGCACTGCTGCGGCGGACGGGCAACGCGGACGGCTTCGCGAAGCCGCTCCCGTCGCCGGCCGGCGCGCCTCCCGCCGCCGGGGCCGCGGCCCCGGACGCCGGCGGGCTGCTCACGGCCGCCGGGCTGCGGATGGACGTACAGGCGCGGCGGGCGTGGCGCGGGGCGCGGGAACTGGAGCTGACCCGGACCGAGTTCGACCTGCTCGAACTGCTCGTCCGCAACGCGGGGATCGTCCTCGACCACGCGACGATCTACGACCGCATCTGGGGCTACGACTTCGGGCCCGGCTCCAAGAACCTCGCCGTCTACGTCGGTTATCTGCGCCGCAAGCTCGACGAGCCCGGGGCGCCGGCGCTGATCCACACCGTGCGGGGTGTCGGGTACGCGCTGCGGGAAGACTGAGGGCGGCGCCGGTGCCGCCGCGTCTCGTCCGGGCGTTGTCCCGGCTGCTCTCCCGGCTGCGTCCGGTCCCCTCGCTGCGGGCGACGTTCACCGTGTCGTTCGTGGCGGTGGCGTGTGTGGTCACCGTCCTCGTCGGGATCCTCAGCTACAGCGCGGCGGCGCGGCTGGTGCGGGTCGACGAGCAGACCGTGTTCGTCGAGGTCGTGCGTGATCTGCGGGAACTGGTCGAGCAGGACCCGCTGGCGCCGGAGGACTTCGCGCCCAGCGACAGCGGCGGCCCGCGCGACGACCTGATCCGCTCCGGCCGTACGGACGTCCAGGTGCTCGGCCCGAAGGGGGAGATCCTCGACGAGGGCGCCCCCGGCCTGCCCGTCCGCGACGCCGACCGCCGTACCGCCGACGCGGCCCTGGCCGGGGTGATGGTCGAGCACGGCGAGGTCGAGGTCGGCGACGACCGCTACCGGGTCGTGACCGTCGCGCTCGGTGGCGGCCGGGGTGCCGTGCAGGTCGCGCAGGAGTTCAGCGACACGGAGGACCTGCTGCGGGAGCTGCAGCAGCGGACCCTGCTGTTCGTGTCCGGCATCGTCATCTCGGCCGGGTTGTTCGGGTGGTGGCTGGCGCGGCGGCAGACGCGGCGCCTGGTGCAGTTGGCGGGGGCGGCGGAGGACGTGGCCCGGACCGGGCATCTGGGCATCCAGGTGCCGGTCGCGGGCCGGGACGAGGTGGGCCGCCTGGGGCGTTCCTTCGACCGCATGCTGGTCCGCCTCGCCCAGTCGGAGGAGGACCAGCGGCGCCTGGTCCAGGACGCCGGGCACGAACTGCGCACCCCCCTCACGTCCCTCCGTACGAACATCTCGCTGCTCCGGCGCATCGACGAACTGCCGCCCCGGATACGCGAGGAACTCGTCGACGACCTCTCCCAGGAGGCCCTCGAACTGACCGACCTGGTCAACGAGTTGGTCGACCTCGCGGCCGGGCAGTCCAGCACCGAGCCGGTGCAGCGGGTGCAGTTGGCCGACCTCGCGGAGGACGTCGCGGGGACCGCCCGCCGGCGCACCGGGCGCGAGGTCGTCGTCCGCGTGGCCGGTGACACGACCGTCGAGGGGCGGGCCGGGGCCCTGCAGCGGGCCATCTCGAACCTGGTGGAGAACGCGGCCAAGTTCGACCGCGCGGGCTCCGGCGCGATCGTGGTCGTCGTCGCGCGGGGGTCGGCGGGGGCCCTCGGAGAGCTGGGCGAACTCGGGGAACTGGGGGACCTGGGCGACCTGGGCGACTTCGGCGAACCAGCCGGACCGGGCCGGCCCGGCGACGACTCCGACGTCGTCCGCGTCGAGGTCCTCGACCGGGGTCCCGGCGTCCCCGACTGCGACCTCGAACGCATCTTCGACCGCTTCTACCGCGCCCCGGACGCCCGCAGCCTGCCCGGGTCCGGGCTCGGCCTGTCGATCGTCCGGGCGGTGGCGGCCGCGCACGGCGGGGCGCCGTTCGCGTTCCGGCGGGAGGGCGGGGGGTTGGTGACGGGGTTCACCGTGCGGGGGGTCGAGGGGTGAAGGGCGGACGGGCGTGACTGTCCGCCCAGGGGCGGCCAGCTCGGTCGAGAGCCCTGTACTCGTCCGGCGGTCCGGCCGGTTCCGGGTGTTCCGCCCAGTGGGAGGGGCCGCGGATCGTCGGCATCGCCCAGTGCCACGCCCCGTCGTGGAAGGTGAGACCGCGGTACGGCTGGTCGCGCGGCGTCAGCGTGCGGGGCCCCTGTTCCACAGGTGTGATGGTTCGGGGCCTCTCCCGCGCCTCTGGCTGTACCTGTGCGGCCAGGTCGCGCGAGGGGGACCGGCCTCCCGGGCCCGGACGACGCACAGGAGGCGTGTCGCCGCTCCGGGGTCAGTACGCCGGGGGCCAGCTCGCCCAAGACCGTTCGGGGCACGCGGCTGAACCGGCCTTCCGTCATCGCGGTGCTCTGCCGGGGTGAGCCCCCCGGAGTGCGTCCGTCACGCGGCGGGCCGGGCCGCCCCCGCGCTCCAGCGGCCGAGTACCGGTTCGGTGAGGGTGCGGGCCGTCCAGCAGAGCGTCTGGCCGTGGCGTTCGAAGAGGTCGTCGCGGTCGTCGAAGTGGCCGAGGTCGGCGACGACCTGGGCGGAGAGGTCGCAGGCGGAGCCGGACGCGGTGCCGCAGGTGTCCCACCGGACGCCCGTACGGGCGATCGCGTCGAAGAGGGTCTCACCGCCTCTGTTGGCGAAGCCGCCACCGCCGGCGTCGGGGCCGTCGAAGAGTTCGCCGACCGGCACCCACGCGCCGCTGATCCTGAACTCCGGCCAGGCCAGCAGGACCTGCTCCGGCACGAACGGCTTCAGCCGCGGGAACCGTGGATACCAGAACGTCCCGTCCACGAGCAGCCCGCGCACCCGCGTCCGTACCCGGACGGCCCGGGCGACCGCCTCCAGCGCCGCCATCCGCTGACTGCACGAGCCGCGCCCCAGCCGCAGCGTCCGCGACACCCGTCGGCGGTCCTCCACCGAGTACACCGGCCGTACGTCCCGCGCGATGATCCGGTGCGCGGTCCGCAACGCGTCACGCGGCGTCGCCTCGCCCAGCACCCGGCGCGCGACCGCCCCGACCAGCGGGTCGTCGTGGTCCAGGATCACCGTGGCCCGCGTGGACCCGACCACGTCCGCCGGTTCCCGGGCCAGCGTCCCGGCCCGCTGGGCCTGCGCGTTGTACGACATGAGCAACCGACTGGTCATGACAGTTCTGTCCCCGTACCCGTCTCGTTCCCGCTCCCCCGGGGAGCGCCGCCCGTCCCCTGCGGGCACCCTCGGCCCATCATCACACGTCGTGCCGCCGGTTCGCGGGCCACTCGGGGGGAGGGCCGGGCCGCGGCTGCCGGGCCCCCGGCGACGCGCTTTCGTAGTACTTCCACCGACCCCATTGCGGCGGCGCGAACACGCCGACTACGGTCATTCCTGCGCTCACGGAGAGTGCTCGACTGGCTACTCACAAGCATCCCACCTCGCACTCAGCCCCGCCGCTCACAAACAGTCCGTCCGCAGTCGTCCGCATTCATCCGCAATCCACCCCTGTGTACCGCCAGTTGAAAGCGCACCCCGGGCCGTCGACACCCGAGGGGGAGCCACCGACGCGGTAGGGACCCGAGCAATCCCTTCTCGTCGCAACGGAGTTGATCAGCCATGACCGAAACTGCCCGTAGCCTCCCCGCCCCAATCCTCAGTGCCCCCTGGCTCTCGCCCGCGGCGACGACGTACACCCTGTTCTGCCCGTCCCTGGACACCTCCCCGCACATCGCCCGCGACTTCGTCACCAGTGTGCTGCGTGCCCTCGGTCTCGACGCCCTCGTCGACGCGGCCGCCCTGTGCACATCCGAACTGGTCACGAACGCCTGTGTGCACGCCAAAGGTGGAGGATCGGTTCTGTGGCTGGCGGTGGAGTCCTGGCGGGTCAGAGTGATCGTCTACGACGGTGACGAGAATCCGCCGGTCTTACGGGAGTTGACCCCGGGCGGGTGGGAGGAGGGCGGTCGCGGCCTCTACCTCGTGGACGCCCTCACCGAGGGGCACTGGGGAACCGCAGCCGCCCTCCCCAACGGCGGCGGCCTCGTCCATCCCGACGGCAAGGCGGTGTGGTTCGACCTGGCGGCACCGAACTAGTGCCCCACCCCTTCGCGCCGAGTGGTGACGCCCTTCACGCCGGATCTTCACGCCGGATACGCGTGGGTCTGCGCCGCCTTCACCGTCGCCCATACCGGGGTCCCCGTGTGCAGCCCCAGCTCGGCGGCGGCCACGGTCGTGAGGTCGGCGGTGAGGGAGAGTTCGCCCGTGAGGTCGGCACGGATCTGGTCGCCGTGCACCTCCAGGCCGGCCACCTCGCACCGCCAGAGGTTGCGGGCGCTGGAGCCGGTGGGCCGGTCGCGGTGGAGGGTGACGGCGCTCGGGGGGAAGGCGACGAAGACCGGGCCGGTGAGGTGGTCGGTGGTCGTGATCACCGCCGGGTCCGTGCCGGGGGCGTCCGTGCCGTGGGCGTCCGAGCCCGTCCCGCCCGAGCCGTGTACGTCCGAGCCCGCCCCGCCCGTGTCGCGTCCGCCCGTGCCGCGTCCGCCCGTGCCGCGTCCGCCCGTGTCAGCGCTGCTCACGGCGGGCCCCGGGGGCCGTGTGCCGCTCGGGTCCTGCGCGTCCAGTCGTACGACGTGGCCCTCGGACCGCCCCCGGTACAGGTTCAGGCCGACCAGGTGGGCGATGTAGTCCGTGCGGGGGTGGCGGGCGATGTCGCCCGGGGTGCCCTCCTGGACCACTCGGCCGTGTTCGACCACGACGAGGCGGTCGGCCAGGACCATGGCGTCGAGGGGATCGTGGGTGACGAGTACGGCGACGGCATCGAACTCGGCGAGGTGGCGGCGGAGTTGGGCCCGTACGTCGAGGCGGGTACGGGCGTCCAGGGCGGCGAGGGGCTCGTCCAGGAGCAGCAGGCGGGGGCGGGTGGCGAGGGCGCGGGCGAGGGCGACGCGCTGGGCCTGGCCGCCGGAGAGGCGGCGCGGCTTGGTGCCGGCGTACTCGGCGAGGCCCATCCGGTCCAGCCACTCGGCGGCCTGTGCCCGGGCCGCCGCCTTGCCCAGGCCCTGGCAGCGGGGGCCGAACGCGATGTTGTCGAGGGCGGTGAGGTGCGGGAAGAGGAGGTAGTCCTGGAAGACGACGCCGACCGGGCGGGACTCCGGCGCCGTACGCTCCAACGCGGCGCCGTCCAGCCGTAGATGGCCGCCGGTGAGCGGGGTCAGGCCCGCCAGCGCGCGCAACGCGGTGGTCTTTCCGGCGCCGTTGGGGCCGAGCAGGGCCACCACGTCACCGGGGGCGGCCGTCAGGGAGACGTCCAGGCGGAAGTCACCACGCCGGACGACGAGGTGGGCGTCCAGACCTTCGGAGCGCCGGAAGCCTTCGGCGCCTTGAGAGCCGGCTGTCCCTTCGGTGCCGTCGGTCCCTTCGGCGAGAGGTGGCTCGGCGGCGATCGGTGCTTCACTCATGGGTCGCTTCCCTCCTCGTCACCGGCGTATCGCTCATGCGCCGCAGCCACCGGCTCACCCTTCGCTCACGCGCCACCGCCACCGCCACCGCCACCGCCACCGCCTCGGCCTCGCTCACGACGCCGTCATCCACCGGTCCCGCAGACCCGCCAGTACCGCCACCGACACCGCGAGCAGGACCAGGCTGAGGGAGATCGCGGCGGCCGGGTCGCTCTGGAGGGCGAGGTAGACGGCCAGGGGCATGGTCTGGGTACGGCCGGGGAAGTTGCCGGCGAAGGTGATCGTCGCGCCGAACTCCCCCAGCGCCCGCGCCCAGGCGAGCACCGCGCCGGCGGCGATCCCGGGGGCGATCAGCGGCAGGGTCACCCGGCGGAACGCGGTGAACCGGGAGGCTCCCAGGGTGGCCGCGGCCTCCTCGTAGCGCGGGTCGGCGGCCCGGAGCGTGCCCTCGACGCTGATGACGAGGAACGGCATGGCCACGAACGCCTCCGCGATCACCACCCCGGTGGTGGTGAAGGGCAGGGTGAGCCCGAACCAGTCGTCCAGTAGCCGCCCGACGACCCCGTTGCGGCCGAGTGCCATCAGCAGGGCCACACCGCCGACCACCGGGGGCAGGACGAGGGGGAGGGTGACGAGGGCCCGTACGAGACCACGGCCCGGGAAGTCGACCCGGGCCAGCAGCCACGCCAACGGCACCCCGAGCACCAGGCTCACGGCCGTCGCCAGCGTCGCGCACACCAGCGACAGTCGCAGCGCCTCCCACACCTCCGCGCTGGTCAGCTGCTCCGGGAGGCTCGCCCACGGTGTCCGTACGAGCAGCGCGACCAGCGGCAGCACCAGGAACGCGAGGCCGAGCAGGGCGGGCAGGAGGAGAGGGACGGGGACGGAGCCGCGCAGGCGCCGTACCCGTGGCGGCCGTGCGGCTCCGCCTGTCACCGTCTTGCCGGGCAGGTTCCCGCCCGGCAAGGTCCCCCTGGTCCTGCCCCCGCCCGTCACGATGTCGGCCGTGTCGCCCTGGCCGGAGGACTGCGGGCTGCCGGGCGGCGGGCTGTCGGGGGGCGGGCTGCCGGTAGGTCTGATCACGGCTTCAGGAACCCCGCCCCGGTCAGCACCTTCTGGCCTTCGGCGGACCGCACCAGTGCGATGAACGCCTTGGCGGCCTCGGCGTTCTGCGTGTCCTTGAGCTGGACGATCGGGTAGTCGTTGACGGCGTCGGCGGACTCGGGGAAGTCCACGCCCCGCACCTTGTCACCGGCGGCCCGTACATCCGTCCGGTAGACCACGGCGGCGTCGGCCTCCTTCAGCTCGACCTTCGTCAGCGCGGCCTTGACGTCCTGCTCGTAGGAGACAGGCGTGAGTGTCAACCTGGCGGCGTCCAGGGCCTTCTGGGTGGCGGCGCCACAGGGCACCTCCTTGTCGCACAGCACGACCTTGAGCCCGGACCTGGTGAGGTCCTTCAGGGAGGCGATCCTGTCGGGGTTGCCCGGCAGGGTCGCGATCTCCAGCCGGTTGCGGACGAAGGTGGCGGGTGTGCCGGAGGCGTCGCCCGCGTCCGTCACGATCGCCATGGTCCTGGGGCTGGCGGAGGCGAACACGTCCGCCGGGGCGCCGCCGGTGATGCTCGCGGCGAGGGAGTCGCTGCCGCCGAAGCTGAAGGTCACCTTCGTACCGGGGTGCTCGTCCTCGAACCGCTCGCCCAGCGTCGTGAAGCTCTCCTTCAGCGACGCGGCGGCGAACACGGTCACCGTGCCGGAGAGCCGCGCCGAGGAGCCGGAGCCGGACGCGGCCGCCGAGGAACCGGCGGTGTCGTCGGAGGAGGAGCAGGCGGTCAGGGTCACCAGCAGTGCGGTGGCACCCACGCCGGCGGCCAGACGCACGGAACGGCTCATCACGATCTCCCCTGCCCACTCCCTCGGAGCCCGCCTACCCGGCAGGCCGGACACCACGCCGACCATCCTGCCGCATGTGCCAGGGAAAAGTCTCCTGTCACATCGCATGAGCCAGGTCACCGAGGGGCGGGGGCGGGCATGTGCGTTCCCGTGAGAGGGGGTCGATCACGTCCGGTCGATGTGCACGTTCGTGGACTTCACCCGGGCCGTGGCCTCCATGCCGACCTCCAGGCCCAGTTCCTCCACGGCCTCCCGGGTGAGCAGGGAGACCAGGCGGTGCGGGCCCGCCTGGATCTCGACCTGGGCCGCCACGTCACCGAGTTTCACGGCGGTGACGATGCCGGCGAAGGCGTTGCGGGCCGACGTGTACGGGACGTCGGCCTCGTCGGTGGCACCCGAGGCCAGCTCCACGGAGAAGGCCGCGAGATCCTTCCCGTCGATGAGCCGGCGCCCGCTCTCGTCGCGCCGCGTCGCCACCCGGCCCGCGTCCGCCCATCGCCGTGCGGTGTCGGCACTCACCCCGAGCAGCCGCGCGGCCTGACCGATTGTGTAGGACTGCATGGACGCCAAGATATGCGTGTCGGCGGGGATGGGTGTCGGCACGGACGCGCGTCAGCGCGCCACGGCGCCGCCCGCGCCCCGTGCCGTACGCCGCCGCCCGCGCCCGGTGCCGTACGCCGCCCCGCCGCCCGAGCCCGGCCGACGGGTCGCCGGCCGAACCGGGCTCACCGCAGGGTGGCCAGGAACTTCCCCAGCCGGGCGATCCCCTCGCGCAGTTCGTCCGCCGAGGCCGCGTAGGAGAGGCGGACGTGGGTGTCGGCGGTGTGCGTGCCGAAGTCCCGGCCGGGTGTGAGGGCGACGTGCGCCTCCCGCAGGGCCCGCTCGCAGAACTGCCAGGACGTGAGGCCGGTCCCGCTGACGTCGAAGTAGACGTAGAAGGCCCCGTCCGGCGGCACCGGGACCGGCAGCCCGATCCGCGCCAGCCCGTCCAGGACGAGCGCGCGCCGCTCGCCGAACTCCACCCGGCGCGCCTCGCAGACCGCGAGGGACTCGGGGGTGAAGCAGGCGAGGGCGGCGTGCTGGGCGGGGGCGGAGGCGCAGAGGAAGTAGTTCTGGGCGAGGCGTTCCAGGGCCGGTACGAGGGGCTCGGGGACGACGCACCAGCCGAGCCGCCAGCCGGTCATGCCGAAGTACTTCGAGAAGCTGTTGATCACGACGGCACCCGGATCGAACGAGAGCGCGCTGCGCGGCGGCCGGCCCCGCTCGTCGTGGTCGCCGAGGTCGAGGTAGATCTCGTCGACGAGGCGCCACGCGTCGCGCTCGCGGGCGAGGTCGCAGAGGGCGGCGAGTTCGTCGGCCGGGACGGAGGTACCGGTGGGGTTGGACGGGGTGGCGACCATGAGCCCGCGCGTACGGTCCGTCCAGTGCGCCCGTACCGATGCCGCGTCCAGCTGGAACCGGCTCGCGGCGGTGGTGGGCACGAGGGTGACGTCGGCGCCGAAACTCTCGACGATCTGCCGGTTGCAGGGATAGGAGGGGTCGCCGATGAGCACCTGGTCGCCGGGGTCGACGAGGGCGGCGGTGGCCAGCACGAGCGCGGCCGAGGCGCCGGCCGTGACGACGACCCGGCCCGGATCGACGTCGACACCGTGCCGGTCCCCGTAGAACCCGGCGATGGCCTCCCGCAGGGCCGGCAGTCCGAGCGCCGCGGTGTACGTCATCGGCCGCCCGTCCATGACCTCCCGCATCGCGTCCACGACGGCCGGGGGTGCGCCGAAGTCCGGCTCCCCGAGGCTGAGTTTGACGACGTCGTGGCCCTGGGCGGCCAGCGAGGCGGCCTGCTTGGCGAACTCCATGGCGTAGAAGGGGGCGACGGCCCGGGCGCGCCGCGAGATGCGCACTCCGCTCGCCCCGCCGACGTCGCTCGGGTCGCTCGCACTGCTCACGTCGTTCGCCTCGCCCGCGTTGCTCACATTGCTCATGCCGCTCATGCTGCGGCCCGGAGGCGGGTCGGGGCCAGCGGCGGCCGGGGTTCGGACACAGGGGGACCGGGGTCCGGACACGGGGGTCGGACACGGGGGTCGGCCGGGGGTCGGACAGGACGGAGGAAGGGGCGAGGCCCAGGACCGGCGGTGGTCCTGGGCCTCGCGGGCGCGCCCGGTGGCACGGGCGCGCGGGGGAAGGTCAGCGGCAGTCGGCTGTTCCGTGGGTCAGCCGACGTTCTTGAGGACGGCCCGGTAGCCGGTCTTGGCGCCGAGGAGGCTCTGCGCCTTGTAGGCGGGCTTGCCGAAGGACTTCACCTGCGGAACGGCGGCCCAGGAGGTGCTGGCGCCGAGGCCCTTCACGCTGACCCGGCCGGGCTTGATGGCGATGGCCGCGTTGACGTTGGTGACCTTGGCGGAGGCCTTGGTCCGCTTCGGGCCGTTGCCGGCCGTCGGGTAGCTGACGGTCAGGGTCTCGCTGGTGACCGGGATGCGGAAGATCTCCTGGGTCACCGTGAAGCTGACGGTGGTCGTGCGGTTCTTGTCCTTGGCGACGGAGGAGGACGCCTTGGTGACGAAGCGGACTTCCTTGTTGTACGGGTCGGTGATGCTGACCGGCCTGCCGACGGGCGCGGCCACCTTGCCGAGCAGCGCCTTGTAGATCTTGCGGTCCTGGAGGTCCTTCACGAAGATGGCCTGCTGGCCCTTGCTGAGACCCAGGAACCGCTTCAGCGTCTGCTGCGCCGCCGGCGTCTTCTGCGCCTTCAGGTACTTGGTGTAACCGGCGACGGTCAGCTTGACCGCGGGCTTCGCCGGCGCCTGCTCGGCGGCCTGGGCCGCGGGCGCGAGAACGGCGAGACCGGCGACCGTGGCGACGGCGGCGGTGGTCAGTCGGCCGGTGGTGGACGTAAGCATGTGTGGGCTCCCCGTGACGTGTGCGTTCAGCTGCGTCAACGACCCTACGAAGCCGGCCGGCTGTCGGAAATTGTCTCTCCAGCCACCACCCCGAAGGACAGTGCCCGAAAGGCCAACCTCTTGAAAGTGCACCGCCCGCCCGCCCCACCCACGCCTGCTGAGCGCCGCGTCAACGCGGCGCCCGCCCGGGATGGCGGCCCTCGCCCGGGATGGCGGCCCTCGCTCGGGATGGCGGCCCTCGCTCGGGATGGCGGCCTCGCTCGGGATGGCGGCCTCGCTCGGGACGGCGGCCTCGCTCGGGACGGCGGCCCCGCCCGGGACGGCGGCCCCGCCCGGCGGTCGCGGCCTCGTACGCGACCGCCGGGGCACACGCTCCCCTATGACGTGAGGGTCCTGGCCACCAGCCCCGCCGCCCTGGCCACCAGCGGGTTGTCCGTGGGGCCTGCGGGGTCGTGCTTCGTCGACAGGACCGACAGGACGAGGGGCGGACGGTCGGGGGGCCAGACGACGCCGACGTCGTTGGCGACTCCGTAGGGCGCCCCGCCGCCGGTCTTGTCCGCGAGCGTCCAGTCGGCGGGGAGACCCGCCCGGAAGCGCTGGACGTTGGTCGTGTTGGCGATCAGCCAGTCGGTCAGCAGTTCCCGGTCGTCGTCCGGCAGGGCCCGGCCGAGGAGGAGTCGCGCGTAGGTCTCGCCGATCGCCCGAGGAGTCGTGGTGTCGGTCCTCCGCCACGGCTCCGCCGAGTTCAGCTCGGGCTCCCAGCGGTCGAGGCGGGTCGTCCGGTCGCCGAGCGAGCGGCAGAAGCGGGTGATCGCGGTCGGTCCGCCCAGCTCGCGCAGCAGCAGGTTCGCCGCCCCGTTGTCGCTGTGCGAGACGGTGGCGGCGCACAGCTCCCCGACGGTCAGGCCGGCGGCGACGTTCTCGGCCGTGTTCGTGACGGGGCTGTAGCCCGCCGCCGTGACGTACTCCTTCGTGTAGTGGATCCGCCGGGCGAGGTACTCACCGTCGTGGTCGCGGTCCCGTAAAACCGCCCCCGCGGCGAGCGTCTTGAACACCGAGCAGATGGGGAACCGCTCGTCCGCGCGGTACGCCACCGTGCGCCCCGTGGCCGTGTCATGGGCGAAGATCCCCAGCCGCGCGGCGTACTCCCGCTCCAGCTCACCCAGTTGCCGGGAGAGCTCCGCGTCACCGGGAGCCGAGGCGTGCGCCGTACCGGTGCCGAGAGTGCCGAGAGCGCCGAGAGCACCCAGGCCGCTCAGGCCGCCGAGGCCGCCGAGGCCGAGCACCGTACGACGGCGGGGGCGTGATCCCGTGGTTTCCAAGGTTTTCTCCGTACGTGGTCGTGATCTCTGTCCGACTCCGGAGACGCAACCGTCGCAGGACCGGTTTCCCTTCACAGCAGTGTCGGCTCACAGCAGTGTCGGCGCGTGGAACTCCCCGAGGCCCGTGCCGAGGTCGCGGTCCAGCCAGTAGCGGCGGGGCTCCGCGAGCATGACGTCCACGCCGGTGGTGAGGAGCCCGGGGATCTCGGCCAGCTCGTGGTCGACGAAGGCCGCCAGGGCGGAGCGGTCGCCGACCAGGCCGGTGGCGAGGACGGACATGTCGCTGGCCACGTGGGCGACGAGACGGGTCTGGGGGAGCCGGTCGATGCGGCGCATGACGTCGGGGGTCTCGCCGGGGGCGACCCGCAGCCGGAGGATGAACGGCGTCCGGAAGCCCAGCCACTCCGACACGATCTCCAGGCGGGGCTGGACCCAGCGTTCGTCCAGGACCCGGCGGACGACGCGGTGCGCGGTGGAGGTGGCCAGCCCCGACGCCCGTCCGATGCTCGCGGAGGACGCCCGGCCGTCCTGGATCAGCTGGGCGACGACGGTGCGTTCGGCCTCGCTGAGCGGCTTGGCGGGGGGCGTCGCGGTCGCGGTGCCCTCCGCCCGGCCCCCCGTGAGCTTCAGCAGCTCGGCCCGTTCGGCGTCGGTCAGGAACTGCGGGTCCCAGGTGATGCCCCGGCGCAGGGTGCTGAGCGCGGGCAGCGCGTTGACGCGGCGCACGCCGGGGACGGAGAACATCCGGTCGATCGCCTCGCTGGTGGCCGCCTCCGAGGGGGCGTGCACGACGGCGTAGAGCGGGTAGTCGCCGGAGATCTGCGCCAGGAGCTGGAGGTGGGGCAGGTTCCGGAGGCGGTCCAGGACGGCCAGCGGGGTCTCGCCGGTGATGTCCAGGAAGACGTGCACGGGCATCGCCGTGGAGTGCATGCCCCAGTCGGCCTGCCCGATGACACGGACCATCCGGGCCTCGTGCAACCGGTCGTAACGGCGTTTGAGGGTGCCGGCGTCGGCGGACAGGATCCCGCCGATGTCGTCCCAGGTCGCCCTGGGCGCCAGGTGCAGGGCCCCGATGAGGCGCCGGTCGAGCTCGTCGAGGAGAGGGCGGGTCATGCTGCCCCACCTTAGATCCACCCCACCTCGAATCCACCCCGCCCCGGTGTGCCGATTAATCCCGCTGTTACGTCGAGAGGCTAGGAAATCTCCCACGATCCTGCCATCGTGTGCGGGAACATCCCTCTCCAGTGTGCGAAGAGGTACCGATGAGCACCACCTCCGCCCAGCCACAGCCGCCCGACCTGCCCGACCCGACCGACCCGGCCGCGCCGACCGGTTCGCCCGCTCCGGCCGACCCGCCTGATGCGCCAGGCCTGACCGATGCGCCCGCCCTGACCGACCCGCCCGACCCGCCCGGTTCGCCCGCCCCGGCCGACCCGCCTGTTGCGCCCGCCCCGGCCGATGCGCCCGCCCCGGCCGATGCGGCCGAGCCCCGGTCGAAGGCCCTGCGCGCCGCGTTCCGGGGTTTCGCGGCGATAGAGACCGTCGGCAACAAACTCCCCCACCCGTTCTGGCTGTTCTGGATCCTCGCGGGCGTCGTCGCCGTCCTCAGCGCCGTGCTGGCGGCGGCCGGGGTCAGTGCCGTGCACCCCGGGACGGGCGAGAAGATCGAGGTGCTGAACCTGCTCAGCAGGGACGGCGTCACGATGGCCGTCGAGGGGGCGGTCGAGAACTACGCGGCCTTCCCGCCCCTGGCCACCATCCTCACCGTGATGTTCGGCATCGCCGTCGCCGAGCGCAGCGGCCTCTTCTCGGCGCTCCTGCGCCGCATGGTGGCGCGCGTCCCCGGCAGGTATCTGACCTTCGCGCTGTCTATGACGGCCATGGTCAGCCATGTCGCCGGCGACGCCGCCTACGTCACCCTCATCCCGCTCGGCGCCCTCGTCTACCGCGCGGCGGGCCGCAGTCCCGTGCTCGGCTGCATCGTCGCGTACGTCTCCATCTCGGCCGGCTACGACGCCTCGCCGTCCCTCACCACCACCGACGTCCTGCTGTCGTCGATCTCGACCGCCGCCGCCCGCACCATCGACGCCGACCACGTCGTCAGCCCGGTCGCCAACTACTTCTTCGGGCTCGCCTCGTCGGTCCTCGTGGCCCTGGTGATCACCCTCGTCGTCGACAAGGTCCTCGCCCGTCGCCCCGACCTGGAGCCCGACGAGCCCGTCGCCGGGCTGAGCGCCGACGAGCTGAAGGCGATCGAGGTCACCCCGCGCCAGCGCCGCGCCCTGCGGGTGACCGGGCTGGTCGCGCTCGGCTATGCCGCCGTCCTGGCCGCCGCCATGATCCCCGCGTCCTCACCGCTGCGCGGCGCGCACGGCGGCATCGTCGACTCCCCGCTCATCAGCGGGATGGCCCTCGTCCTCGGCGTCTTCTTCGCCGTCCTCGGCACCGTCTACGGCCGGACGACCGGGACCTTCGCCGCCGCCCGTGACATCGTCGCCGCGATGGCCGACGGCACCCGGTCGATGGCGCCGATCCTCGTCCTGTTCTTCGCCATCTCCCAGTTCCTCGCCTACTTCAAGTGGACGAACATCGGCAACGTCCTCGCC
Source organism: Streptomyces sp. NBC_00104 (assembly GCF_045160825.1). NCBI lineage: Bacteria > Bacillati > Actinomycetota > Actinomycetes > Kitasatosporales > Streptomycetaceae > Streptomyces > Streptomyces sp. NBC_00104. The sequence continues at coordinate 6,613,861 of NZ_CP108215.1, forward strand.
GTCTCCGGCGCGGAGACGCTGCGCGACCTCAGGCTCGACGGCTGGACCGTGCTGGTCGGCATCGCCGTACTGATCACGCTGATGAACCTCCTCATCACCAGCGGTTCCGCGCTCTGGGCCCTGGCGGCACCCGTGTTCATCCCCATGCTGATGCTCATCGGCATCGAGCCCGAGGCCACCCAGGCCGTCTACCGCGTCGCCGACTCCGTCACCAACTGCGTCACCCCGATGAGCCCGTACTTCGTGATGGCGCTGGGCTTCGTCCAGCAGTACCGGAAGTCCGCCGGCATCGGCACGCTCGCCTCCTTCACGATCCCGATCGCCGCCGTCGTCTGGGTCGTCTGGATCGCGTTCTTCGTGGCCTGGTACCTGCTGGGCCTCCCCTTCGGCATCGGCTGACCCGCACCCCCCCCCACGAACACGAGTGAGAAAGCAGACCATGACCGCATCGCACGCCGCCCGCGCCGCCGCCCTGACCGCCCGCGCCGAGGAGGTCGCGGACCGGATCGTCGCCGACATCCTGACCCTCGTCCGCCACGAGACCGGCAGCTACGACCTGTCCGCCCTCGCGTCCGGCCTCGACCTCCTGCGCGAGACGACGGTCGCCCGCCTCGGGCCGCCGGACCACGAACACCGCCACCCCGGCGGCGCGTACGGGGACACGCTCACCCTCACGTACACGGGCACCGGCGACGGCGCCGGGCACGTCGCCCTGGTGGGCCACTACGACACGGTGTGGCCGACGGGCACGCTGGCCGGCTGGGGGCAGCCGGAGACGACGGACGAGGACGGGCGGCCGCGGCTCGGCGGGCCGGGCATCTTCGACATGAAGACCGGTCTGGCGCAAGGGATCTGGGCCCTGAAGCTGGCCAGGGAGAGCGGCGCCCCGGTCCCCACGGTCACCTTCCTCTTCAACGGCGACGAGGAGATCGGCTCCCTCGCCTCCCGCCCGGTGATCGAGGAGACCGCCAAGAAGGTCGACGTCACCCTGGTTCTGGAGCCCACGGCGCACGGCGCGGTGAAGACCGCCCGCAAGGGCACCGGGATCTTCGAGGTCACGGCCACCGGCGTCGAGTCGCACGCCGGGCTCGCGCCGCAGGACGGGGCGAGCGCGATCCTGGCGCTGTCCGAGTTCGTGATCGCCGCCGCGGCCGTCGCCGCCCCCGAGCGGGGTACGACGATCAACACCGGCGTCGTCAGCGGTGGTTCGGCGGTCAACGTGGTCGCCGGCTCGGCCACCGCAGGTATCGACATCCGGGTCGGCAGCGAGGCCGAACAGGCCCGCGTGGACGCCGAGTTCGCGGCGATCCAGGTCAGCGACCCCCGCGTACGCATCGAGGTCGACCACGCCTGGAACCGCCCCCCGATGACCCTCAACGCCGCCTCCGCGCCCCTCCTCGACCTCGCCCGCGAGGTCGCCCGCGACCAGGGCCGCGGAGAGCTGCCCACCGCCGCCGTCGGCGGCGCCAGCGACGCCAACTTCGTCGCCGCCCTCGGCCTCCCCGTCCTCTGCGGCATGGGCGCCGTGGGAGACGGCGCGCACGCCCAGGGCGAGTACATCCACCCGGACACCGTCCCCGCCCAGACGGCCCTGGTCGCGGGCCTGCTGGTCCGCCTGACCCGGCCGCCGCGCGGCTGACGGGCGCCTGACGGGCGGCCGGACACGGGGCGGGACGGGCTCAGGACAGAACACGGCCTGTGCCTGTGCCTACGCCTGTGCCTACGCCTGCGCCTTCGTCGTCGCCCGCGTCAGGTCTCCCAGACGCTCAGCCCGCCCTCGCTGTCCAGCAGGGCGGCCAGCTTTCCGTCCCGGGACAGGGCGAAGTCGTTGTAGTAGCCGGACTGTTGGAGCTGGGTCCCGGCCGGGCCGGTGGTCGGGCAGGCGAGCCGGCCGCGCCTGAGCCAGAGCAGGGTGCCCGTGTCCGTGCACACCAGACGCATCTGCGTCGCGCCCAGCCCTTCGAGGCTCTGCCGTTTACCCAAGGGGCTGCGGTGGACCTCCCGGTCGTCGGCCACGCTCCACACGACCACCTCCTCGAAGGTGATGCACCCGACGTGGCTGCCGGACGGCGAGACCGCGAGCCAGCACCCGGGATCGGGCAGCAGGGCCTGGAACAGGCGACTTCTGAGGTACGGCAGGCTGTTCTCGGTCTCCTTCAGGAGAATCGTGCCGCCTCGCCGGTGGATCTGGACACTTCTGGAGGTGGCCAGGGCGATCACCGAGCCGTCGGTGCTGATGGCACTGGCCGCGAGACCGGACGGGCAGGAGACCGACGCGATGGGCGCCCCGTCCTCGAAGCCGCGCACCGTCAGCTGTTTCCTGTCGTGCGTGGCCAGGACGTCCCCGCCGCTGGTGATCAGGAAGTGGTCGGCGGGGAGCCGGACTGGCTCCACCCGTTCCGCACCGCCCTCTTGGGGGAAGCGCAGGATGTCCAGTGCTCCCGGGCGTGCCACGACGACGCTGTGGGTCAGGGACGAGGCCAGAGCCTGGTGTCCGAGCCGGAGAGCGGGCGACGTCCCTCCGGCGCCGGGCAACTCGGTACCCGAGACGGTCCATCGCTTGACGGCGCCTTGGCCGTCCACGACGACGACGGTGTGGTCCGGCCCGAACCCGACGACTGCCCTGGTGTCCTGTACCCCGGTCGACGCCGTCCACAAGTGCGTACGCGGGGTCTGATTCGGGACGAATGTGATGGGGGGAGCCGCCCGCGGGGCCGCGAACACGGGATCGGCGAAGGAGTCCCTCCCCGGTTGCCGGGACGTGGCGTCCGGCCCGGTGCTCGCGGCGGTGCGCTTCAGCAACTCCCCGCCGGCATGGGCCGCCAGCCGAGCGAACCAGGCACGGCCCGACTCCGGGATGGAGCTGTACGACGTGAAAAGCAGGGCCCGTGCCTGGAGGCAGAGCAGGAACTGCGTCTCCCACTGGTCGCCCCAGCGACGCGCTCGCATGATCCGCAACGCCGTGTCCCGGACGGCGGTCACCCGTTGCACCGCCCTCGGAACGATGTCCGCGCGGTGTGTGGCGGACGGGTCCACGAGGAACCGGAGGAGTGCATGACGCTGCTCCGGTGGCAGCGAAGCCCGCACATAGGGCACGAGAGAGGCCAGCAGCAGGGTGGCGATGTCCATGCCGAGCGCTGACGAGTCCGAGAAGGTGCAGACGTCGATGAGGCGGTACTGGTCCGGCTGAGGTACGCCCTCCCAGTCCGGCACCAGGATGTTGTCCAGGTGCGGGTCGCCGTGGTTGCGCCCGGGAAGGATCCGCACGGTGGGATCCGGCAGCTCCGGGTGGCCGCCGGACACCATCAAGTAGGGGTTGGGCAGGGGCAGTCCGTCGCTGTAGATCCGCGGTGGCGAGTTGTCGAGGAGCCCAAGCTCCCCGCCCCAGGACTGGATCGTCCCGCCACTGGTCCAGGCGCCGTCGAGGTCCGCGCGCAGGAAGTCCGAGACGCGCACCGGTCGCGGGACCGTGCCGTGCGCCCGCTCCAGGGCCGGGCCGTTCCACTCCGTCAGCAGACCGCGGACGACCTCGGCGAGCACCTGGTTCAGCGCCTCGTCGCCCAGCGCGCTCGCCGGGCGGCTGCCGCGCAGACTGTGACCGGCGGGCTCCTGGAACATCACGGTCCGGCCGTCGGGCAGGGGGCGTGGATCGTCCGGCTGTCCGACCAGATGCCGCCGGGAGAAGTCGGGCACGGCGGCCCACGCCCTGCGCAGGGCGGCCGGCTCACGGGCGGACGGCCCCTTCGGCAGCACCTTGACGACGACCACCCGGGCCGGGGGCGCGACCTCCACCGCGAGCAGCACCGCGCCGGTGTACCCCTTGCCCGGCACGCTCCACAGCGGGCGCGGCAGCGACAGTTCCCCGGCCCCCGCTTCCCGCGCCCAGACGGTGAGTTCGGCCAGTACGTCCGGCCCGCACTCCCGCTTGACGAAGGTCGCGTCTTCCTCCGGGACACGCACCACAGGGAACTCCTCAGGGAACTCCTCGACGGGACAAGGGGCATGCGGATACCGCACTGGAAACCACCGACAGAGCACACCGTGCGTCGGGCCAGTGACACAGGGTGGCACGGCCACCACGCATACATCCAGGAAATCTGCCTGCTTCACCCGCAAGTCCGTCGTCGGGCCCGTCACATGACGAGGGCGGGGTTCCCGGAACCCCGCCCGCAGCTCATGGAGTGTCAGCTCACGGCCAGACCAGACAGTACGGCTGGTGGCCCGCCTCGTGCAGACGGTGGCTGAAATCCTGCCATTCGTGGAGGAGTTGGTAGACGTTGAAGGCGTCGCGGGGGCCGCCGCGGTCCGGGACCGTCGACCAGATGAAGGCGGCCGCGCCGACCGCTTCCTCGCCGATGCCTCTGAGGGGGTCGACGACGGTCATCGGGAGCTTGACGACGGCGTAGTCGGGGTGGAGGACGACCAGTTCGAGCGGGGGCACCTTGTGGAGGGGGACGCCTTCGATGCCGGTCAGCACCATCGCGGCCATCGTCTCCGGCTTGATCTTGGTGAACATGCCGTTCATGCCGAGCTCGTCGCCGCCGAGTTCCTCGGGACGCATCGAGATCGGGACACGGGCCGCGGTCGCGCCGTCGGGCGCGCCGAAGTATTTGTACGTCACCCCCACCCGACCACCATTCCCGCTCCCCGCCCGGAGCCGGTTGACCACGTGGTCCAGGCCGTCCACACGGTCCGCACTCTCGATGCGGTCCGTACGGTCCTTGCGCTCCGCGCGGCTCCTGCGCTCCGCGCGCGTCCTGCGATCCACCAGGTCGGGCCGGTCCATCCGGTCCGTCTGATCCATTCCGTCCACACGATTGACACGATCCACATGATCGGCACGATCCATACGGTCCATACCGTCCATACGGCTGCGCCGCCCGATCCGCTCAGGGCCGCCGCTCTGGATCCGGTCGGAACCATGGGACTGGACCCGGTCGGAACCGCTCTGGAGACGGTCGGCACCGGTCTCGGTCCGGCCGTCACCCGCTTCCGTACGGTCGGTGCGCTCAGCGCGGTCGGCATCGCCCCGCGCACCGTGTGAGTCGTGTGTGCCGTGTGCACCCTGCGGACCGTACACGCCCGGCTGACCCTGCGGGGTGTGCGGGGGCTGTGACCCCGGCGACCCCAGGGCCGGAGGTACGGGCGGAGCCGGTGGCACGGGTGGCGTCGGCGGTCCCGGCGGCGGCGCCGGCAGGGAACCCTGCGGCCCCGGCGACGCTCCCTGCGGGCCGGGCCCGGCCGATCCGCTCAGCTCGCCCGGTGTGCCGCGCTCCGAGGACCCGGTGCGGTCGGTCGACCCGCTCCGCTCCTGCCGGGTCTCCGCGGCCTCTTCCGCCTCGCGTCGGTGCCTGCCCCGCCGGGCACGACGAGGACCGAGGTCACCGGTCCCCTCGCCCAGTCCGCCACCGCGATGCATATCTCCACCCGAACGCATTTCTGGGCCACGTGACCCCCGCCGCGAAACCCGATCATCGTGTCAGTGACCTCCCCCGCGACCGCCCGCCGAAACGTGCGCGCAAACACCAGTCGGCAGGATCTTCGGAGCCTCTGACACCATGGCCTGTGTGAGCTATCCGTACGAAGCCCCAGTTTCGCAGACTCTTTTCGAGCGCGCGGCGGCCGTCACGCCCGGCGGCGTGAACTCTCCCGTGCGCGCCTTCCGCGCCGTGGGCGGTACGCCCCGGTTCATGGTGTCCGGTACCGGTCCTTATCTGACCGACGCCGATGGTCGCGAGTATGTCGATCTCGTGTGTTCGTGGGGTCCGATGATCCTCGGGCACTCCCGTCCCGAGGTCATCGCCGCCGTCCAGGACGCCGTCTCGCGGGGTACGTCCTTCGGTACGCCCGGTGAGGGCGAGGTCGCGCTCGCCGAGGAGATGGTGGACCGGGTCGGGCCGCTGGAGCAGGTGCGGCTCGTGTCCAGCGGGACCGAGGCCACCATGTCCGCGATCCGGCTCGCCCGCGGGTTCACCGGCCGCGCCAAGGTGGTGAAGTTCGCCGGGTGTTACCACGGTCACGTCGACTCGCTGCTCGCCGCGGCCGGGTCCGGGGTCGCCACCTTCGCCCTGCCCGACACCCCGGGCGTCACCGGCGCCCAGGCCGGCGACACCATCGTGCTGCCCTACAACGACCTCGACGCCGTACGGGCCGCCTTCGCCGCGCACCCCGGCGAGATCGCCTGTGTCATCACCGAGGCCTCCCCGGGCAACATGGGCGTCGTGCCGCCGCTGCCGGGCTTCAACCAGGGCCTCAAGGACGTGTGCGCCGAGAACGGGGCCCTCTTCGTCTCCGACGAGGTCATGACCGGGTTCCGGACCAGCCGGGCCGGGTGGTTCGGGATCGACGGGGTCGTCCCGGATCTCATGACCTTCGGCAAGGTGATGGGCGGTGGCTTCCCCGCCGCCGCCTTCGGCGGGCGTGCCGACGTGATGGCGTACCTCGCGCCCGCCGGGCCCGTCTACCAGGCCGGCACGCTGTCCGGGAACCCGGTCGCGACCGCCGCCGGGCTCGCGCAGCTGCGGCTGCTGGACGACGCGGCGTACGACGTCGTCAATGCCGTGTCCCGCCAGGTCCAGGGCCTCGTCACCGACGCGCTCACCAAGGAAGGCGTCGCGCACACGCTGCAGAACGCCTCCAACATGTTCTCCGTGTTCTTCACGGACACGCCCGTGCGGAACTACGAGGAGGCCAAGGCGCAGGAGTCGTACCGCTTCAACGCCTTCTTCCACTCGATGCTGTCGCAGGGCGTCTATTTGCCGCCGTCGTCGTTCGAGTCGTGGTTCGTGTCGACCGCGCACGACGAGCGGGCGGTTCAGCGGATCGCCGACGCCCTTCCGGCGGCGGCGCGGGCAGCAGCGGAGGCTTCGGCAGCATGAGTGACATCACGGTCGTCCACCTGATGCGGCACGGCGAGGTCGCCAACCCGGACGGGATTCTGTACGGGCGTCTCGGCGGGTACCACCTCTCCGACCTCGGGCGCCGCATGGCCGACCGGGTCGCCGAACACCTGGCTCCCCGGGACGTCACGCACGTCGTCGCCTCCCCGCTGGAGCGGGCGCAGGAGACGGCGACGCCGATCGCCAAGGCGCACGGGCTCGACCTCGCCACCGACGCGCGGCTCATCGAGGCCGACAACGTCTTCCAGGGCAAGACCTTCGGTGTCGGCGACGGCGCGCTGAAGCGGCCGGAGAACTGGAAGCACCTGGTCAACCCCTTCAAGCCGTCGTGGGGTGAGCCGTACGTCGACCAGGTCGTCCGGATGATGGGGGCGCTCGACGCGGCGAAGGACGCGGCACGCGGGCACGAGGCCGTGCTCGTCTCCCATCAGCTGCCGATCTGGATCGTGCGGTCGTACGTCGAGAAGCGCCGCCTCTGGCACGATCCGCGCCGGCGGCAGTGCACGCTCGCGTCCCTGACCACGTTCACGTACCAGGGCGACAAGATCGTGTCCGTCGGCTACAGCGAGCCCGCGCGGGATCTCGTGCCGCCCCATCTCCTGGCCGGGGCCAAGCCGGTGAAGGGGAAGGACAAGGCTTTCGGGGCGTAGGGCGTAGGGCGTAGGGCGTAGGGCGTAGGGCGGCGGGGGAGCCGCGGGGCCGTCGTGGCTGGTCGCGCGATTCCCCGCGCCTCTGAGGAAATCTGAATTTCCCCGGAGATCAAAAGGAACCACCGCCTCCTCTCATCCCTCTCAAACGGTGTGCTTCACGTGAACTGGTGCGTGAACTGGCCAAGGGGGATGTAATGCGCGAAATATCGCGAAGGGGGATGCTCGGGCTCGGTGCGGCCGTGGGGGCGGCCGCGGGGCTGGGGCTGACCGGGTGCGGTACGGGCCTCGGGGGCGAGCCGGGCGGCGCCGGTGGGTCCGGCGGTGGCGGCAAGGGCCCGGGGAAGAAGAAGCCGGGGAAGACGGCGAAGCCGCTGGGCGACGGGTCGACGACGTACACGGGGAAGCAGCCGAACCAGCCGGGGAAGCCGCAGCCGTTGGCGCCGGGCGAGACGCCGCCGCAGTTCGTGGTGTTCTCCTGGGACGGGGCCGGGGATGTCGGGAACGGCCTGTTCGAGCGGTTCCTGAAAGCCGGGCGGGACCACGACGCCCATATGACGTTCTTCCTCTCCGGGATCTATCTCCTCCCGGAGTCGAAGAAGCGCACGTACCTGCCGCCGAACAACGCGCCGGGCGCCTCCGACATCGGTTATCTGACGGACGAGCACATCAAGTCGACGCTGGGGCACCTGCGCACGGCCTGGCTCGACGGCCACGAGATAGGCACCCACTTCAACGGCCATTTCTGCGGCGGCACCGGCTCGGTCGGGAACTGGACGCCCAAGCAGTGGCGCAGTGAGATCGACCAGGCGAAGGCGTTCGTCAAGGAGTGGAAGACCAACAGCGGCTGGACCGACGTCGAACCGCTGCCCTTCGACTACGACAAGGAGCTGGTCGGCGGCCGGACGCCGTGTCTGATGGGGCAGGAGAACCTGCTGCCCACCGCGCGCGAGCTGGGCTGGCGCTACGACTCCTCCTCGCCCGGCGGCCTCCAGGTCTGGCCGGACAAGAAGCAGGGCCTGTGGGACCTGCCGTTGCAGTCCGTACCGTTCCCGGGCCGCGGCTTCGAGGTCCTGTCGATGGACTACAACATCATGTACAACCAGTCGCAGAACTCCACCCAGGCCCCGCCCGCCAACTACCCGGCCTACCGCACGCAGGCGACCGGCGCGTACGTCGCCGGGTTCCAGCGCGCGTACGAGACGAACCGGGCGCCGCTGTTCATAGGCAACCACTTCGAGGAGTGGAACGGCGGGGTCTACATGGACGCCGTCGAGGAGGCCCTCAAGCACATCGCGCGGGCCAAGGAGAAGGCGAAGGACGGGGAGATACGGATCGTCTCCTTCCGGCAGTTCGTGGACTGGATGGACGTCCAGACACCGGACGTGCTGGCCAAGCTCCGGACGCTCGGGGTCGGGCAGCGGCCGACGGGTGGGTGGAAGGAGTTCCTCGGGGCCGGATCGGCCGCCTGACCTCGCCCAACGACGGCGGCTGACCCCGCCGTAAGCCCTCGAAACGGGCATGCGAAACTTTTCACATGAGTGTCCGTACGAGCCGCAGTCGTGCCGCTTTGCTCTCGGCCGGGGCCGCCGCCCTGGCGCTGACGCTGTCCGCCTGCGCGGGCGGAGGTATCGAGGGCGGCGGCGGTGGGACCGGGTTCATCACCGGCTCCGACGGGATCGCCACGGTGAAGAAGGGGGACCGGGACACCGCGCCCGACCTCTCCGGCAAGACCATCGACGGCGACGAGCTCGACCTCTCGTCCTACAAGGGCAAGGTCATCGTCCTGAACGTGTGGGGCTCCTGGTGCGCGCCGTGCCGTGCGGAGGCGCCCAACCTGGCGAAGGTCTCCGCGGACCTCGCCGACGAGGGCGTGCAGTTCGTCGGCATCAACACGCGGGACACCAGCACCCGGCCCGCGGTCGCCTTCGAGGAGCAGTACAAGGTCGACTACCCGAGCCTGTACGACCCCACCGGCAAGCTGCTGCTGCGCTTCGAGAAGGGCTCGCTCAACCCGCAGCTGATCCCCTCCACGCTGGTCATCGACCGGGACGGGAAACTCGCGGCGCGCACCCAGCAGGCGCTGAGCGAGGAGAAGCTGCGCAGGATGCTCAAGCCGATCCTCGCGGAGAAGTGACGTGCCGGGAACGCCCGTGCCGGCCACGGCCACCGCGCTGACCACGACCGCCGCCGACGTCACGTCGACGCTCACCGGCGGGGCCCTGCTGCTCGCCCTGCCGGTCGCCGTCCTCGGCGGGCTCGTCTCCTTCTTCTCGCCCTGCGTCCTGCCGCTCGTGCCCGGCTATCTGTCGTACGTCACCGGAGTCGGCGGCACCGACCTGGCCGACGCCCGCAAGGGGCGGATGGCGGCCGGGGCCGGGCTGTTCGTGCTCGGGTTCACGGCGGTGTTCGTCTCCAGCGGCGCGCTCTTCGGGTACTTCGGCCGGACCCTGCTGGAGCACCAGGACGTGCTCACCAAGGTGCTCGGCGTGCTCATGATCGTCATGGGTCTCTTCTTCATGGGGCTGATGCCCTGGCTGACCCAGCGGGAGTACCGCTTCCACACCAGGCCGACCACCGGTCTCGTGGGCGCCCCGCTGCTCGGCGCGCTGTTCGGCATCGGCTGGGTGCCCTGCATCGGCCCGACCCTCGCCACGGTCAACATCCTCGCCCTCGACCAGGCCAGCGCCGGCCGCGGGGCCCTGCTGATGGTGGCGTACTGTCTGGGGCTGGGCCTGCCCTTCGTGCTCGCCGCGGTGGCCTTCCGCAAGGCGCTCGGCGCCTTCGCCTGGGTCAAGCGGCACTACGTGTGGGTGCTGCGCGTCGGCGGCGGCATGATGATCACGATCGGACTGCTCATGCTGACCGGGGCCTGGGACCGCATCATTCAGGAGATGCAGGTCTGGACCGCCGGCTTCACCCCTGGGATCTGAGCCAATGACGACGACCGACTCCGGCAACCGCGAGAACACCGCCGCGCAGCGCGGGAGCGCAGCCGACGACAACGACCTCGGTGCCGCCGGCTCGCAGCTCTCCACAGCCCCCCAGGAGGACGCCCCCAACCTGCCCTCGCTGGGCGTGATCGGCTGGGCCCGGTGGTTCTGGCGGCAGCTGACGTCCATGCGGGTCGCGCTGCTGCTGCTGTTCATGCTGTCGCTCGCGGCGATCCCCGGCTCGCTGATCCCGCAGTCGGGGCAGGACGAGAGCCAGGTCGCCGACTTCATGAAGCGGCACGACATCCTCGGGCCGGTCTACGAGAAGCTCGGGCTGTTCCACGTCTACAGCTCGGTGTGGTTCTCGGCGATCTACATCCTGCTCTTCGTCTCGCTCATCGGCTGCATCGTGCCCCGCACCTGGCAGTTCGTGGGCCAGCTGCGCGGCCGCCCGCCGGGCGCGCCCAAGCGGCTGACCCGGCTGCCCGCGTACGCGACCTGGCGCACGCAGGCCCCGCCGGAGCAGGTGCGCGAGGCCGCGCTGAAGGCGCTGAAGAAGCGCCGGTTCCGCGCGCACCTGGCCGGCGACGCGGTCGCCGCCGAGAAGGGCTATCTGCGGGAGGCGGGCAACCTCGCCTTCCACATCGCCCTGATCGTGATGCTCGTCGCCTTCGCCTGGGGCCAGCTCTACCGCTCCGAGGGCAACAAGCTGATCGTCGAGGGCGACGGTTTCGCCAACACCCTCACGCAGTACGACGACTTCAAGTCCGGCAACCTCTTCACCGCCGAGGACCTCAACCCGTTCAGCTTCGACCTCAAGAGCTTCCGGGGCACGTACGAGAACAGCGGGCCGAACAAGGGCACGCCGCGCGTCTACGAGGCCGCCATCGACTACGCGGTCGGCGCCGCCGGCAAGGAGCGGTCGACCAAGATCGAGGTCAACAAGCCGCTGGAGATCGGCGACTCGAAGGTCTACCTCGTCAGCCACGGGTACGCCCCCGTCCTCACCATCAGGGACGGCAGGGGCAAGGTCGTCCTCGACGACGCCGTGCCGCTGCTGCCGCTGGACTCCAATGTCACCTCCACCGGTGCGATCAAGGTCATGGACGGTTACCGCGACGCCCAGGGCAAGTGGGACCAGCTCGGCATCCAGGCCTTCTTCCTCCCGACGTACGGCGGCAAGAACACCGCCGTGGTCTCGCAGTTCCCCGCGCTGCTGAGCCCCGTGCTCAACCTGGAGCCGTACCACGGTGATCTCCGGGTCAACGGGGGCATCCCGCAGAGCGTCTACCAGCTCGACAAGTCGAAGCTGAAGGGGTTCAAGGACTCCGAGGGCGCGCAGGTGCGGGAGAACCTGAGGATCGGCGAGTCCATGACGCTGCCGAACGGCGCGGGCACGATCACCTTCGACGGGGTCAAGGAGTGGGCCGGCTTCCAGGTCACCCAGCAGCCGGGCAGCGGATGGGCGCTCGGTGGAGCGATCACCGCGATCCTCGGTCTCGCCGGGTCGCTGTTCATCCAGCGCCGCCGGGTGTGGGTGCGGGCGGTGGCCGGGCCCGACGGGGTGACCGTCGTGGAGATGGCCGGGCTGGGGCGCAGTGAGTCGGCGAAGGTGCCGGAGGAGCTGGGTGACTTGGCCGCCGTCGTCCACGCCGAGGCGCCTACTGCTGCTGAGCCCGAGCCCGAGCCCGAGCCCGAGCCCGAGCCCGAGCCCGAGCCCGACGCCGACTTGAAGACCCCTACCCCCAACCCCCCAGCCGTGCCTTCCGAAGGGGCCGAGCAGTGATTCTCGCCGCCGCCACCAACGAAAACCTCGCGAATGTCAGCAATACGCTGATCTACTCCGCGATGGCCGTGTACACCCTGGCCTTCTTCGCGTACATCGCCGAATGGCTGTTCGGGAGCCGGAGCAAGGTGGGTCGTACGGCCGCCGCGCTGACGGCCGAGACGAAGGGCGCCAAGAAGGCGGACGCGCCCGCCGTGACCGTGAAGTCGGCCGGCGGGACCAGTGTGCTGGAGCGGCCGAAGGTGGTCGTGCGGGCCGCCGCCGGTGCGCGGGACGTGCCGGACGGGCCCGGGGCCCACGGCGGGGACGAGCAGGGCGACCTCTACGGCCGTATCGCCGTGTCCCTCACCGTGGTCGCCTTCCTCGTCGAATTCGGCGGGGTGCTCACGCGGGCTCTCTCGGTGCAGCGGGCGCCGTGGGGCAACATGTACGAGTTCAACATCACCTTCTCCACCGTGGCCGTCGGGGTGTACCTCGGGCTGCTCGCGCTGAAGAAGAACGTCCGCTGGCTCGGGCTTCCGCTCATCACGACGGTCCTCCTCGATCTCGGTCTCGCCGTCACTGTCTTGTACACCGCCAGCGACCAGTTGGTTCCCGCCCTCCACTCGTACTGGCTGTACATCCACGTCTCCACCGCGATCTTCTGCGGCGCCGTCTTCTACGTGGGCGCGGTCGGCACGATCCTGTACCTGTTCAAGGACTCCTACGAGAGCAAGCTCGCGAGCGGCGGCCGGCCCGGCCGGTTCGCGACCTCGGTCATGGAGCGGCTGCCCGCCTCGGCCTCGCTCGACAAGTTCTCGTACCGCGTCAACGCGGCCGTCTTCCCGCTGTGGACGTTCACGATCATCGCGGGCGCGATCTGGGCGGGCGACGCGTGGGGCCGCTACTGGGGCTGGGACCCCAAGGAGACCTGGTCGTTCATCACCTGGGTGTTCTACGCCTGCTACCTGCACGCCCGCGCCACGGCCGGCTGGAAGGGCCGCAAGGCCGCGTACATCGCGATCGCCGCCTTCGCCTGCTGGCTGTTCAACTACTACGGCGTCAACATCTTCGTCAGCGGCAAGCACTCCTACGCGGACGTCGGCTGACCACGGCGTAGCCCCGGGCGGCCCGCCGCCTCCCGTACAAACTCCGTATACCGAAGGCCGGTTCCCTTGTGACGTGGGTCACGGGAACCGGCCTTCGGCGTACGGACAGGGGGAGGACGTGGAGACGAATGACGGGGGCAGGGACATGGGGGACCGGCGTGAGGTGCGCGCGCGGATCAGGGACGGGGACGCGGGGGCCTTCGGGGAGGTCTTCGACGCGTACGCGCGGTCCGTCTACAACCACGCCTTCCGGCTGACGGGGGACTGGTCGACGGCCGAGGACGTGGTCTCGCTGACCTTTCTGGAGGCGTGGCGGCTGCGGGGGCGGCTGGACGCGGAGGGGGGTTCGCCGCGGCCCTGGCTGCTCGGCATCGCCACCAACGTGGCCCGCAACACCCGCCGCGCCCACCGGCGGCACTCCGCCGCCGTCGCGCGGCTGCCGAGACCCGAGGCCGTGCGGGACTTCGCCGACGAGGTCGCCGGGAACCTCGACGACCAGGCGTATCTGCGGGCCGTCCGCACGGCGGTGGACCGGCTGCGGCGGCCCGAGCGCGAGGTGCTCGCCCTGTGCGCCTGGGGCGGTCTCGACTACGCGGCCGCCGCCGAGGCCCTCGGCATCCCCGTCGGCACCGTACGCTCCCGGCTCTCCCGGGCCCGCGCGAAGCTCGCCGCGCAGCTCGGCGACCGGGAACCCGACGGCGGGCGCGGACAGACAAGAGGCGGCCACAGCCCCGTGGCCGGGCCCATCCAGGAGGGGAACCAGTGAACGACAAGCCGTCCCCCGAAGGCGTTCCGTCCTCCCCGGGCATCCCGCCCGCCGAGGACCGGGACCTCCCGCCGGGCCGTCACCGCGCCTTGAGGGAGCACCTGATGCGTGAGATCGAGAGCGGCGCCGAGAGCACGAAGAGCACCGGGAAGGTCAGGGGCGCCGAGGCCGCCGACGGCCCTGCTCCCGCCGACGGCCCCGCTCCCGCCGTACGGCGGTTCTGGCGGCGTCCCGCCTTCGTCGCGCCGGCCGTGGCGGCCGCGCTGACCGTCGCCGTGGTGGTCGGCGCCACCATGACCCAGAACGCCGCCGTGCCGCCGGAGCCGGGCGTGGACAGCGCGACCGGCCGGCGCGGTGGGACCCCGAGCGACGAGAGCGCTACCGCGCTGCTGGAGCGGGTCGCGGCGGCGGCCGACAAGCGGACGCTGCCCGAGGTGAGGGACGACCAGTTCGTCTACACCGAGCAGGAGGACTACCACTGGAAGGTGGACTTCGCCGGGCTGGGCGACGGCTGTGCCATGACCCTGGAAGGGCATCCGTCCGGCGTACGCGAGATCTGGGCGTCGGTCGACGGGCAGCGTGTCGGGCTGTCCCGGCAGTACGAGGACGACGACAAGGTGACGGACCAGCCCATCGCCAAGCAGTTGCCCAGCAGGAACGAGGTCAACTTCTTCCGGGAGGCGGAGGACGAACTGCCCACCGATCCCGAGGAGATGTACCGCTACCTGTACGGGCTGAAGTCCGGGGAGCGGCCCTCCGGCGAGGCGTCCGCCGACCGGGACGCCTTCGAGAAGGCCGCGGTGCTGTTGAGCCGGCAGCTTCTGCCGCCGAAGGTCGAGGCGGCGCTGTACCGGGCCGTCGCGCGGATCCCGGGGCTGACCGTGGAGAGCGGTTCCGAGGACGCGGCGGGCCGTACCGGGGTGTCGGTGGGTATCGAGGGCGCGTTTCCCGGGGACTTCGGCCAGGGCCGCTCCCGTCACGAACTGCTCTTCGACGTGCGGACGCTGGACTTCCTGGCCCTGAACTCGGTCAACCTCGACACCCGGGACGACCGTTGCGAGGTCCTCGACGTCGGCGACCTCGTGTCGTCGGTGGCCGTCCTGGAACGGGGTGTGGTGGACCGGACCGGTCAACGGCCGTGACGCCCCCGCCGCCGTCCGGCCCCGCGTCGGAGGGGGAGACCGCGCGGCGGCGGGCCGCGGCGGCGTGGGCGTCACGGCTCACGCCGTCCGCCTCCTGAAGAGAAGCCCCGAAGCCCCCGCCGAGACCGCCAGGATTCCCGCACACCAGGCCAGCGCCACCCACGGCGTGGTTCCCACCGGCTGCCCGAGCAGCAGCCCCCGGAGGGTCTCGATCACCTGGGTCACCGGCTGATGGGCCGCGAAGCCCTGGAGCCAGCCGGGCATCGTGTCGGTCGGGACGAAGGCGCTGCTGGGGTAGGGGAGGAAGCTGACGAAGAAGGTGAAGCCGCCCGCCGCTTCGGAGGACTTGACGAAGAGGCCGATCGCGGCCGACAGCCAGGACAGGGCGAGGATGTAGGCCAGGAGGACGGCCGCCGCCGCCAGCCAGCCCGAGAGGGTGGCCGAGGGGCGGAAGCCGATGGCGAAGGCCAGGCAGAGGACCAGGGTGGTGGCCAGTGAGTTGCGGGCCGCCGATGCCAGCACGTGGCCGGTGAGGATCGGGGTGCCGCCGATGTCCAGGGAGCGGAAGCGGTCGATGATGCCGCTCTTGAGGTCCTCCGTCACCGCCATCGCCGTGTTGGCCGAGCCGAAGCCCGCGCAGAGGAGGAGGACACCGGGGACGACGTAGGTGACGTACCGCGTGCCGGTGTCGATCGCGCCGCCGAAGAAGTAGACGAAGATCAGCAGCATCATCACCGGCAGGGCCATCGAGGTGATGAGGGCGTCGATGTTGCGGCGGCTCAGGCGCAGCGAGCGGCCGGTCATGATCAGGGCGTCAGACATGGGCGGGCTCCGCGGCGGGGGACCGGGTGAGTGCGAGGAAGACGTCGTCGAGGGTCGCCGTGTGGACGGAGAAGCGCGAGACGGTGGTGCGGGTGGGGTCCAACTCGTCCAGCAGGGCGCGGATGTGGGCGGCCGAGCCGTCGGTGGGGATGCCCAGGGTGCGGGTGTCGGGATCGGTGTGGGTGGCCCGGGACGCCAGGCGCAGGAAGCTCGCCGAGTCGGCGAGGACCAGGTCGAGGCGGTGGCCCGCGACGCGTCGCTTCAGCTCGGCCGAGGTGCCCTCGGCGGCCAGGACGCCCTTGTGGAGTACCGCGATGCGATCCGCCAACTGGTCGGCCTCTTCCAGGTACTGGGTGGTCAGGAAGACCGTGGTGCCTTGGGCGGACAGTTCGCGTACGACGTCCCAGAGGGCGGCGCGGCTGCGTGGGTCCAGGCCCGTGGTCGGCTCGTCGAGGAAGATCACCTCGGGGTCGCCGACCAGGGATGCGGCCAGGTCCAGGCGGCGGCGCATGCCTCCGGAGTACGTCTTCACGAGGCGGTCGGCCGCGCCGGTGAGGTCGAAGCGGTCGAGGAGTTCCGCCGCCCTGGCGCGCGCGGCCGGGCGGCCGCGGCCCGCCAGGCGGGTCATCATGCGCAGGTTCTCGGTGCCCGTCTGCATCTCGTCGACCGCCGCGAACTGACCGGTCAGGCTGATCGCCCGGCGGACCCTGGAGCGCGCGGTGCGGATGTCGTGCCCGGCCACCCGGGCCGTGCCCGCGTCGGCGGTCGAGAGCGTGGCCAGGATGCGTACGGCGGTGGTCTTGCCCGCCCCGTTGGGGCCGAGCAGGGCGTGGACGGCGCCACGCGGGACGGTGAGGTCCACGCCGCGCAGGACCTGGAGGTCACCGTAGGACTTGGTCAGGCCGGTGGCCTCGATGGCCGGGTGCGTATATGCGTCGGACGGGTGCGGGTCGGACGGGTGCTCTGGCATCGCCCCTCATCTCTGTGTCTCTGTGTCTCTGTCGCCAGTCAACTGCGTAACCCTTACGCATTACTGTGTAAGGGTTACGCAGAAATAGGATGTGCGTCAAGCCGGGGTCGAGGACCGGAGGGCGACCGGGGTGACGAGGGAGGCGTACGTGGCGGACACGGAGAGCGGGACGGGGCTGCCCGTGAGCCTCGAAGTGGCCTGGGGCTTGCGCGAACGCCCCGCGAAGGGGCCGCGGCCCGGGCTGAGTCTCGACCGGATCGTGGACACGGCCGTGTGGATCGCGGCCGCCGAGGGGCTCGGCGCGGTGTCCATGGGGCGGATCGCCAAGGAACTCGGCGTCTCGCCCATGTCGCTCTACCGCTATGTCGGCGCCAAGGACGAGCTCTATGTGCTGATGCTGGAGGCGGCCGTGGGCGTGCCGCCCGAGGGGCCGCCGTCCGGGTCGGGGTGGCGCGAGTGCCTCGCGTGGTGGGCGCGGGCGCAGCGGGCGGTCTTCCGCCGGAACCTGTGGGTGCTGCGCATCCCGACCTCGGGACCGCCCATCGGCCCCAACTCCCTGGCCTGGATGGAGGCGGCGCTCGCGGGGCTGGACGGCACCGGCCTGCGCGAGGAGGAGAAGCTCTCCGTGCTGATGCTGGTGGGCGGCTACGTACGGAACGAATCCGTACTGACGTCCGACCTGGAGGCCGGGATGCGGGCGAGCGGGGTCGGGCCCGACGAGTCTCTGCGGCGTTACACGGCGGCGCTCGGGGCGCTCACCGACGCCGAGCGGCACCCCGCCATCGCGCGGCTCCTCGGCTCGGGCGTGTTCGAGCACGGGGACGAGGGCGACACCGACTTCGACTTCGACTTCGGGCTCGACCGGGTGCTCGACGGCATCGAGGTCCTGGTCGAGTCGCGACGCTGAAGCCGGCCTCCCCGCGTCCCTGAGAACACGACCTCTTCCCCTACAACTCAGGTATCACCCAACACTGTTGTGTCATTCCCAGGGTGGAGGGAGGCGCGGCCCGGCGAGGGATCCGCATGCATGGCCGCTTCCTGAATGATCTTTCCTGTCCGAACATGTGACCGGAAGGATCGATTTCGTGCGCAGACGACGTCTCCTGCCCCTGTTAGCCGTGAGTGTCACGGCAACGCTGGCTCCCGCACTCGCCACCTCGACGGCCACCGCCGCTCCGGCGGCCTCCCCGTCGGCCGTCTCCCGCTCGACCGCCTCCTCGTCCGCCGCCGAGGGCGCGCTGGACCGGTATGTGAAGCAGAAGCCGAAGTGGAAGCGGTGCGACGCCGACGCTCCCGCGAAGTTCCAGTGCGCCACCATCAAGGTCCCGCTGGACTACCGGGCCCCCGGCGGCAAGCGGATCGACCTGGCCATATCCCGGCTCAAGAGCACCGCGCCCGACAAGCGCCACGGTGTCCTGTTCTCCAACCCCGGTGGCCCCGGGGGCTCGGGGCTCTACATGCCGCTGGGGATCCAGGAGATGCTCCCCAAAGCCACACAGCGGAAGTACGACCTCATCGGCTTCGACCCGCGCGGTGTGGGACGGAGCAGCCCGGTCTCCTGCGGTCTGAAGCCGAAGGAGGAGGACTGGCTGCGGCCCTACAAGAAGGCGACGTTCGCCAAGGACGTCGCCTGGGCACGCGGCGTCGCGAACAAGTGCGAGAAGAAAGCGGGCGCCACGCTCCGGCACATCACCACGCGCAACACCGCGCGTGACATGGATCTGATCCGGGCGATCCTCGGTGAGAAGAAGATCTCGTACCTGGGTTACTCGTACGGCACCTACCTCGGCGCCGTCTACACCCAGCTCTTCCCGGGCCGGGCCGACCGGTTCGTGCTGGACAGCGCGGTCGAACCGGCGCGGGCCTGGCGAGGGATGATCCAGTGGTGGGCGGAGGGTGCCGAGCCCGCGTTCGACCGGTGGACCGAGTGGGCCGCCGCGCGTTCGGCGACCTACGGCCTCGGTGACACCCCGAAGAAGGTCGACCGGACCTTCTGGGACCTGGTCGCGCGGGCCGAGAAGAAGCCCATCGAGGTGGAGGGGCAGCCGACCACCGGTGATGACATCCGGATCGGTATGCGCGGGGCGGTCTTCAGCCCGGAGTACGCCTCCGAGGCAATGGTGGAGCTGAAGAAGGCCGCGGCCGGCAAGCCCGCCTCCGCGAAGAAGCTCGCGGTGTTCGCCGGCTCCGCGGGGACCGGGACGGCAGGCGCCGCCGGCGGTGGCGCCGAGGTGCCGTCCGACAACTCGATGGCGAGCTTCTGGGCCGTGGTGTGCGGCGACAACTCGGCCGCGTGGTCCCGCGATCCTGAGAGCTACCGACGGGATGCCATCGCGGACAAGCGCCGGTATCCCCTCTTCGGTGACTTCGCGTCCAGCATCAAACCCTGTGCGTTCTGGGACAAGTCCGTGGAACCGGCGACCAGGGTGAACAACAAGGTCGGCTCCCTGGTCGTCCAGAACGAGTGGGACTCGCAGACCCCGCTGCCCAGCGGTCAGGCCCTGCACGCCGACCTGAAGGGCTCGAAGATGGTCACCGTCCTCGGCGGCGAGGGCCACGGCGTCTACCCGAACGGCAACGCCTGCTCGGACGGCGCGGTCAACGGCTACCTGCTCGCCGGAAAGCTCCCGGCGAAGGACGTGACCTGCGAGGCGACGACCGGCTCGAACGCGGAGGCACGGGAGAACCAGAAGCGGGACACGCTCCCCGGTTCTCCGCTCCCGGAGCGTGCCCCGGGCCGTTTCTGAGCCCGGTGGCATGACCCCTTGCCCGGCATGACCCATAGAAGATGGGGCGGACCTCCTGGCGAGGTCCGCCCCATCGCGCGTTGCCGACGCCGACGCCGACGCCGACGCCGACGCCGACGCCGACGCCGACGCCGACGCCGACGCCGACGCCGACGCCGGAGTCGGAGTCGGAGAGGTCGGTGCGGGGGCGGCGCGGGCGAGCCTCCGGTCATCCCCCGCGCAGCGGGCGGCCCGCGACCGCGTCGTCCGGCCAGTCCCTCGACGCCCGCCACAGGAGTACGTCGTCGGCCGGGCGGGTGGCGGAGAGCTGTTCCAGCTCCTGGCGCATGCGTTCGGCGACTTCCGGGTCCGGTAGGGCGAGGGGATCGGTCAGCTGCCATACCGCGTGCAGCAGACGGCGTACGCGCGCGTGAAGGGCCGGGTCCGGGCGGCCGAGTGCCACCGTGCCCCGGTCGTCCGGGCCGTCCGCAGAGGGGGCCGACGCGATGAAGACCAGCGACTTCAGCCAGGTGCGGGGGTCCGCCTCGCGGAACGTGGCGCTGAGGTGGGTGATGGCGAAGTCGGGCTTGCCGAGGGCGAGTTCGTGGTGGGCGCGGTGGAGGGGGCGGGTGCTGCCGTAGTGGGTGGCGAGCGCGCGGTGGGTGTCCCGCCAAGCAGTGCGGCCCGGGCGGTCGCCGTTCCCGTGGCGGAGTCGCAGCAACAGCAGGGTCCGGAGGAACGGGTCGCCCACGAAGTGGTCGGGGGCGGGGGCGTGACCTTCCGCCGCCAGGCGGTCTTCCAGCGCCCGTACGCCCGACGCGCCGAAGCCGACCGGGAGTTGGGACTCGGCGAGGGCGACGGCCGAGTCGTGGTCGTGGGCGATGGCGAGGACGGTCAGCTCGTCGAGGTGGTCCCCGTCCGGGAGGAGACGGTCCAGTATCACCTCGTAGGCGGGGCGTCCGGCGTGGTCGGCGAGCAGCAGGTCGGCCGGCCCGGTGAGCCCTCGGGGGAGGTTCCGGCGCGCCGATTCGGCCATGAGCGACGTGCCGAGGGGGTTGCCGCCGGTCAACCGGTGGGCGGAGGAGGGGAATTGGGGTGGGATCGGCTGTCCGGGGCCGCAGGCCGCCTCCATGACCTGCCGCGTCTCGTCGGGGGACAGCGGCGGCAACGACACCAGCAGGGCGTGCGACGACGGCGTACCGCCCGGCGCCCAGCCGCTGGTCCCTGTCACCTCCGGCAGGGTGTGGCGGGCCGCGTACCGCAGCGCCGGGTGACTCTGCCCCCGCAGCCCGGCGAAGAACGTCACCTGGTCGGCCCTGCCGTCGGCCCGGCCCCGCAGCACTGACTCCAGCAGCCGCCGCCCCGCCGCCTCCTGCACGTTGTCCAGCAGGATCACCGGCCGTCCGGTCCGCTGCGTACGCGGTACGACCCCCGCGTACGCGTCGTCCAGGTCCGTGAGCAGCGCCTGTACGAGCTGGTGCTCGGCGTGGGTCCGGGCGTCGCCGCCCGCCCTGAAGTGCCGGGAGAGGAGGACCAGGCCGCGCTTCGGGTTCCCGGCCGCGTTCGGGTGGTCGCGGTACCAGACGGCGCCCCGGCGCAGCCGCCGGTGCGAGGACGACATCCCCTCGCTGAACGCCTCCAGCGCGGCCTCGATGATCGCCTCGACCACGGGCCCCTGATCCGACATCGACGACACCAACCGGGCCACGGCCTTCCCCACCCACCGTCCCGCCAGCCAGCCGCCCGTGTCGCTCAGCAACAGGACCCGCTCGGCCTCCGCGCAGATCCGTGACAGGCCGCGATCCCCCCAGCCACCGGCCGCGACGGCGAGCAGCCCGCACGCCAGCCGGGGGAACGTGATCCGCCCGGCACCGTCCACAGGCTCCCCGAGCTGCTCCGCGATCACCGCCAGCGCCTCGTACGCGGGCGACCAGGACGCCGGGGGGCGGCCCGGGGGAGGCCGGTCGAACCGCGCCTCCTCGCCGTCGATCAGCGCGACGGGAGCACGACCCCGGTACGCCGCCCGCAGCTCCCGCAGCATCGTGCTCTTGCCGAGGCCTCGCGCTCCGGCCAGCACCACGAAGGGGGGTCCCTCCGGGGGTTGGTGGGCGGTGGGTATGTCGAAGAGGGCGTGGGTCTGCGCTGTTGCCGTTGTCATAGCTGTTGTGGGTATCAACAGCTGGGGAAGGACGGGCAGTTGCTTCGGAGTAGGGGTGAAGCTGCCCGCTCGCTTACGACTCCGACCGAACGGCCCCTATGAAGGAGAGCCAGGCGGAGCGGTTGATGACCAGTACGGGGCCGTCAGGGTTCTTGCTGTCACGGACGGGGACGAGTCCGGGGAAACCGGGGGCTACTTCGATGCAGTCGCCGCCGTTGTCGCCGCTGTGGCTGCTCTTGATCCAGGTCGCCGTGCTCAGCTCGTACCTGTCCATGATGCTCGTACCCCTCCATCACGTCGCTGATCAGGGCGGCGGACTCGCGGGCTGACGGGATGTCGGCCCTGAGCACATCATAGGTTCGGCTATAACGGGCGTAAGCCGTCGGTTCGTTGTTGAAGTGGCTGTGGTCCATCGATTCGGAGTAGAGCCACCGCTCGTCGGGCAGCTCGATCAGGGACATGGACTGCCTGGGGCGGAAGATCCCGAAGAGGTCGGCCGGAGCCACCTGGATACGGATGTTGGGGCGCCGCCCGACACTCAACAGGTGCGCGCACTGGTCGCGCATGATGTCCGGGCTCCCTACCGCAGTGCGGAGACAACTCTCGTCCAGGACCACGACGTACAGCGGGCCATCGTCGGACAGGAAGCGGGGCTGGCGGCTCATCCGGGCCCGGACGCGCTCCTCCACCTCGTCGCCCGAGGTGGCCCGGGAGAAGAGCGCACGAGCGTAGTCCTCCGTCTGCAACAGGCCGGGGACGACACGCTCTTGGTACTGCCGCAAACCGACCGCCACTGCCTCCATCTCCACCCGGCGCTCGAACCAGTCCGGATGCTGAACGGCCGGATACCAATCCACCTTGGCCCAGATCCGGGCCAACACCCCACCCGTGTCCAACACTCCGTCGCACCGCTTCGCGAACTGCTCGCTCGGAACCCTCGTCCCCGCCTCGATCTTCGCCACCTGCGACCGGTCGCACGGGATCTCCCTCGCCAGCGCCTCCTGCGTCAACAGGGCCGCCTCGCGGTAGTGCCGCAGGACCTCGCCGAACAGCACCGAACTCCCGGTCCCGCCGGCCCCCTCCGCGTTCCGCCGCGTCATGACGTCCCCCTCGTGCTGTCCGTGGCAAAGGTCCAGTGCCACGCGTACCGCGTTGATTGCGACCGTTCCCCTCGGCGACGCTGTGTACACCCAGAGTGACGAAACAGGGCTGTGGAGTGCGTGTGGAACCAGAGGGGCAGCTTGTCTACGATCCGCGGACGCGGCGCGTGGGGGAGTACCGGGACAAGGTCGGGCCGTACGCGATGTTGCGCCCGGTGGGGGGCGGCCGGGAGTGGGAGGCGGACCCGGAGACGCTGCGGCCGGCGACTGCGGCGGAGCGGATCGGGGCACAGGTGAAAGCGGTCAACCGTCGGTCGAAGAGGAGGGTGTGAAGGTGCGTCAGAGATACGAGAGTGATCTCGGTCGCCCGCCTGTTCCCGTGCCCGGCTGTGCGACGTGCGCCGGGTTGGCCGTACGGCGCGACGAGGCGCGGGCCCGGTACGACGGGAGCGCGGAGACCGACGCGAACGTGCTGCTGCGTCACCATCAGCGACGGGAGCACGCCGGAGCCGCCCGCCCGCGCCGTGTGTTCCGGTACGTGCCGTACGTCATCGCGCAGGACGCGACGGCGGAGCCGGAGTACGAGGCGCGGTGTGTGTCGGGCGACGAGACGGAGTGCGGCGCGGAGTCGGGCGTGCGGAGTGATCCGGCGGCCGTGGAGGAGTGGCAGCGCAGGCACACACAGGAGACGCGGCATCCGCGCTATCGGCGGAGCTTCGGGGACTACTCGGTGCTGGAGCCGCTGGAGGAGGTCCCGCTGTGAGGCGGTCTTATGTGGAATCGAGCGGGAACCATTGAGGACCTGTCCAGGCGATCAGGTGACTGCCCTGCGGCCGGATCGTTGCAGGCGGTACCCAGCCCTCGTCCGACCGCCACAACCAGCGGAGGGCATCGGGGAGCAGGACCCCACCGTGGTTGGGGCTGTGGCCGCCATCGCCCAGGACGAGGCGGAAGTCGTAGCCGGCTTCTGCGAGAGCAGCCGCGACGCGCAAGTTGTGGGCGAGCCAATTCCACTCGGGCTCGTTCCGGCGCAGGTCACGATGGCCAGCCTGCATGAAAATGCGCAGCGGCTTGCGGGGAACGCTGGGAATGAGCCCGGGGTAAGGGTTGCCTCCTGGCATCTGCGTGAAGCTGGACAAATACCCGATGACTCGGCGGAACTTGTCAGTGCTCGCCGGTGGTGGCAGTTCACAGCCAACATCGGTCGAGCACCACATGCTGGACCGACCATCGCGTCGTCCGTCGAAGGCTCAGCCTCGGACCGAGACGGGTTTGGCTAACGCAGCCGTCCAACAGCGCCTGGTCGCGGTCAGGTCCTTCCACGAGTACCTGGTGCAGGACGGCCTGCGCGAACAGAACCCGGTCCGCCGAGGGCAGGCAGGCCGTAGCGGCCGCAGACCCCGCCAGGGTCTCGTACGGCATATCGAGCAAGCTCCCTGGATCCCCAACGAGGATGTCTGGCAGCGGATCCTGGCCGCATGCACAGCGGAATCGCTGCGCAATCGGCTGAGGGTCACGCTCGCCTACGACGGTGCTCTGCGACGCGAAGAGCTCGTCCATCTCGACGTCGAGGACTTCGAGCCCGCGCACCGTCTGATCCATCTGTGGGCGGAGGCCACCAAGTCCCAGAGGGCCCGGGAGGTGGCCTTCGGCACCACCTCGTCGCAGCTGTTCGCGGCCTTTCTCCGCGAACGTCGCACGCTGTCCGGCCGCATCGACGGGCCGCTGTTCCGGTCGACGTCGAACCGTAACTGGGTTGCCCCGCTGGGCGCTTCCAGCTGGTCGAAGACCGTCGAAGGCATCGCTCGACGTGCCGGGGCGCCCAACAGCCCGGTTTGACCGTCACCACGCACTCACTGCAGTACGCGTTCCAAAGCACCCTGATGATCGGAAACCCACTGATACGCCCTCTGAACTTCTCTCACCACCCCGGCATCACGAAGCCGGACCATGGCGCCGTCACCCGCATCGGCCTCGGCCTCGATGCCCCGCCAGCACCGGTCCTGCCACCACAAGACCGTGGACACAAGACGTTGCCGCTCCGACAACTCGTAGCTGTCAGCAATCAGCCTCATACGCCAGGCCGCCTCCCCAACGTCGACCACGGCAGGGCCGAGGCCGAGGTACTGCCAGCAGACATGAGCGACGTCATGGATCCGGGCGCCCGGCGCCGCCAGATCCCAGTCAATGAACGCCACCGGTCGAAGCGCGCCACTGACCAGCCGATAGACCGTGTTCTTGGGCGACAGGTCGTTGTGACAAACGACCTCGTGCTCTCCAGCCAGTGCAGTGCCGACCGTCAGGTCGTGAAACTCACGCACCAGCCGGGCGACCGCTACCAGGCTCTCGTCCGACGACACAGCAGCAGGCTGTCGCTGCTCCCACGCCACATGCCCATCAAGGTAACTGAGCACTTCGCGACCCGTATCGTCCACACCGAGATACCGCGGAGCCCCGCCCCAGCCACCGGCTTCGAGCAACCTCAGCAGATCACCCACGAACCTCGTGCGAGCAGAGGCGGGACGGCGCACCGTGTCCCCGACACGAACAACCGCATTGACGAAACCTCCCGGCAAGGACGACTCAGGCACCCCTCCACCCTGCCCAGTCGTTACCTCGAATTCTCAATAACCTGTCGACGAGCGCGAGGCCCTCGAAGGAGACCGCGAAGCGGTCACCACCCTTGCCGAACGTCTCGTGGACACCCCCACCGCCGCCGGCCCCACTCTCAGGGACCTCACTCCCAGGGACCTCGGAACGACCGGGGCCTTCGTCCCACTGACCCAACTCATGAGCACCGTTCCCGCGCAGAAGCCGGGGCGGCACGACAAGCGAGATATCGATCGAAAACCGCCTGGCTATCAGGAGTGAAGGTCCACAGCTGCAGAGCCCGCCGCAGCTCGGGCTCAGTCAGCCACCCGTGCCAGGCCACCTCCTCCGGATCAGGGGCGACGATCTCCGGAAGCACGGCGTCACAGACCGCGAGCCAGTGAGGGCTGAGCCCACCCCGGTTGAGGAACTTGAACCGAAGGCACGCTGTCGCCCGCACTCCCAGCTCCTCGCTGAGCTCGCGGGCAGCTGCCTGCTCATAGGACTCGCCGACTCCCGCAGCACCCCCGACTCCGAGTTCGTAGTGCCCTGGGAAACGGGACAGGTGCTCGGCTCGCCGATGGACGAGAAAACGGCCTTGCCTGTCGCGGCACACCACCACGCCAACCCGGTGCAGCCAGCCCTCCCGAACGGCGTCCCCCCGACTGACTACCCCCAGCACACGGTCCTGAGCGTCGACACGTTCCACGAGTTCATCCACGCCGCACACGATCGCAGGCACTACTGACATCCGCCCGGAATGACCGGACCGTCACACAGTCAGCGACCCCTCAGACCAGCCTCGCCCCACCGAACGAAGGATCACGACCCTGTCTCAATTCTCAATAATTTACCCGGAGTCGGCGCTAGGGGCGGCTCGGGAGGTCCGGGCCCAGGGCGTCGCGGACGGCGGTCAGGATGGCCTCGGTGTCGGCGCCCAGGGCTCGGGCGGACGAGGTGAAGTCACGGGCGAGCGTGGCGAGTTGGACGGCGTGCGGGCGGGCCGGGCCGGTGGGGGGCGCCGCCACCCGGGTGCCCGCGCCCCGGCGGGTGCGGATCAGTTCGCCGGCCTCCAGCTCACGGTAGGCGCGGGCGACGGTGCCCGGTGCCAGCCCGAGGTCCGTGGCCAGCTGGCGCACGGTCGGCAGCCGGTCGCCCTCGGCCAGCCGCCCGGTGACGATCAGCGCGGCGAGCTGCGCGCGGATCTGCTCGTACGGCGGGACCTGGCTGGTGGTGTCGACGCGGACGGCGGCCTCACTCATCGTCGGAGGACCCCTCTGCCGCCGCCTCGTCGTCGACGGCCCGCGGTGCCACCACGGTGACCAGGGACCAGACGGCGGTGAACAGGTTCAGCAGGGCCAGCGGGTAGAACACCCAGAAGGTGAGCACGCCCAGCGCACCGGCGCAGCCCGTCTCCGTCAGCGCGAGGGAGACCATCAGCACGGCGTACAGCTGCTGGCTCGACACCAGCAGGCCCCAGGCGCCGGTGACCGCCCACGCGCGGTCGCGGCGCTGCTGCTCCTCGCCCGGACCGTGGGCGATGCGGCGCAGGGCCCAGACGCAGGTGGGGGTGGCTATGGCGAGCGCGCCGAACATCGGGAGGGTGTAGTACAGGCCGGGCCAGGGGCCGGTGGTCGCCCGCATCCCGTTGCAGGTGAGGGTGAGGACCTTCCCCGTGCTGAAGATCCGGTCGGGGTCGACGGAGGCCGTGGCGGCCGTGATCACCAGCAGGACGACGAGGGAGACCCCCTGAAGCGCGATCAGGGGGCCCATGTGCGGCGGCACATGATCTCTGACCAGGCGCGGGGCGAGACTCGCGGTGCGCACCGCCTCCTGGGGGCGCAGGGTCAGGGCGTCGGCGAGCAGGACACCGGCCACCGCGCACAGGCCGAAGGCCGTGAGGCAGAACACGACGCGCTGCTCGAACTCGACGTCCCCCAGCGTGGACAGGGCCTGCGCGACCACGAGGCCGATGGCCAGACCGGACCAGCGGGCGTAGTGGTCGGCGTGGTCGAGCAACCGGTGCTGGAGCGGGGCGGTGTCGAGCATGCGGAGATCCCCCCGGATCATCTTGTATCAAGCGGTGAGTACAAGATGCCGTGGCCCGGATCTTGTGTCAAATGTTCGATACAAGGTGACGCGAGGGGAAGACGGGTTCCGTGGCGAAGGGGTTCCCGTGGCGCGGCGGTTCCCTGGCGCGGCGGTTCCGTGGTGAGGCGGTTCTCGTGGCGAGGCGGAGGGGGGAGAGGTGTTCGGTCGGCGGCGATCGGCCGGTTGACGGTGATCGGTCAGTCGACGGTGATCGAGTCCAGCTGTGCCCGGAGGTAGACGTGCGAGTCCACCGGAGGGTGTGCCACCCGCCCGACCGGCGCGGGCACGGACTCGACGACCGTGCCCGGGGTGCATTCGCCGAAGTAGACCAGCGACATCAGCTCCTCGGCGGGTTCGTCGGCCGGGGGCGGCAGCACGCGGTGGCGGCCGGAACGCCAGCGGTCGCCGGTCCAACGGGCCATCAGGTCACCGATGTTGATGGTGAAGGCGGCGGGGTCGTACGGGGCGTCCTCCCAGCCGCCGTCGTCCGTGTACACCTGGAGCCCGCCCTTCCCGGCCTGCCGGTCGAGGATCGTGACCGTGCCGAAGTCGGTGTGCGGGCCGATCCGGAACTGGCCCGGCTCCGGGTCGCCGACGACCTCCGTCCCCGGGTACCAGTTGATGTTGAAGCCGTAGGTGGGGTGGCTCATGTGCCGGGAGAAGAAGTCCGGCTCCAGGCCGAGGGCCTCGCCGAGGAGGGTGAGCAGCAGGTTCTCCAGCTCACCCATCCGCGCCAGGTACTCCTCGCAGAGCGCCCGCAGCTCCGGCACCTCCGTCGGCCACACGTTCGGCGCGTACCACTCCGCGTTCACCACCGGGTCGTCGAACGGCTCGTGCGTCGCGAACGTCAGCGACTCCTTGAGATCCGGCGGAGTCTGAGTCCCCTCCGCGTACCCGTTCGCCTCGGCCCCCGGCCCGAGCCACCCCCGTCCCCCGACCTTCACCTCGTACACCTGTTTGGCATCGACGGGGAGCACGAAGAAGGCGCGGGCGGCCTCCCGGATACGTGTCCGCAGGGACGGGTCGACACCGTGGCCGGTGACGAGGAGGAATCCGGCGCTCTGGAGCGCCTCGTCGACGGTACGGGCGATACGGGCCCGGGCCTCGGGGCCGCCGTCGAGCCAGGGGCGCAGGTCGATGGTGGGGATGCGGGGCCTACTCAGCGATGTCACCGATGTCACCGATGTCCTCGTTCCACAGGGCCGGGTTGTTCGTGATGAAGTCACGCATGAGGGACACGCACTCCGGGTCGTCCAGCACCAGGATCTCCACACCGTGCTCGGCGAGCCAGTCGTGCCCGCCGTGGAAGGTCGTGGCCTCCCCGACCACCACCCGCGAGATCCCGAACTGCCGCACCAGCCCGGAGCAGTACCAGCACGGCGACAGCGTCGTCACCATCGTCGTACCCCGGTACGTCCGCTGCCGTCCCGCCGCGCGGAACGCCGCCGTCTCGGCGTGCAGGGCGGGGTCGTCGTCCTGGACTCGGCGGTTGTGGCCGCGCCCCAGGAGGGTGCCGTCCGGGCCGTAGAGGGCGGCGCCGATCGGGATACCGCCCTCGGCGAGGCCGGCACGGGCCTCCTCGACGGCGGTGGCCAGCCAGGCGCGTGCCTGTGCGTCGGCCTGGGGCGGTGACTGTGACTGGTTCATGAGCTCACTCTGCCCCCGAACCGGCGGGCCTACAGTCGGCGGGCCTGCTGACTGTGGCCTGAGCCGTGGCCCGAGCCGTGGCCGGAGCAGTGCCCTCCAAACGTGGCCCGAGCCGGGCCGGTCTGGAACACTCCGGCACAGAGCCGGGCCAGGGTCGGCAGCCGGCCGGAGGGGCCGTTCGCCCTCGCCCGAGCATCGGTTGAACCACGCCTGCGGCCAGGGTGTTCTGCCGACGTATCACCAGGGGTGTGGCTGTGGTCGAAGACCGGGTGGAGCGGGCGCTGCGGACCCAGGCTCGGACGATGTTCGCGCGGCGGCCGTGGAGCACGGCGGTGCGCAGGGTCTTCCCCCAGGTGACGCCCGGTGGCTGAGGCTGCCTTCGCCGGTCAGGGCGGGAGGAGGGTGCCCAGGGGGCCGAGGTCCAGGTTGAGGTCTTCGAGGGTGAGGCCGTAGCGGTCGCAGAGTTCGTTCATGCGGTCGTGGAGGATCATCAGGGTCATGCCCAGGCGCTCTTCCTGGTCCTCGGTGAGGCCGCCGTGGTCGACGCGGTGGAGGGCCTGGCGTTCCATCAGCTGGCGGAGCAGTTCGACGATGGTGAGGACCAGGCGGACGAGGTCGCGTTCCACGGTGTCGGGGTCGGTGTGCAGGCGGCGGGCCACGGTTCCCGTTCCGGCTCGGCCCGTGGGCGGCGGGGTGATCTCCTCCGGCCGCGCGGGGAGCAGGGAGAACGCGCGGGTCGCGGCTTCGGTGACCTCGCGGAGGCGGTCGGCGTGGGGGCCGCCGTCAGACCGGGGGGTCGTCATCGGCGCCACCTCCTTCCCGGGGCGTCCGCTCGGGTGCCGGGGGTGTCTGCTCGGGTTCGGGGGACGTCCGCTCGGGCAGGGCCAGTGCCCACTGGTCGTCCATCTGTTCGCGGACGGCGACGATCACCGCGCGCAGTGACACCCGGACCAGGTCGATGTCCGCGACGCTCAGGATGAGGTCCCCGGTCAGGACGACGCCGCCGCTCAGCAGGCGGTCGAGCAGGTCGATCAGCGCCACCTGCCGCCCGCTGATCGGGCGGTCGTAGTCGTCGTACCTGCCGTCGTACCCGTCGTACCCGTCGTACCTGCCGTAACCGTCGTTGTCGCCGTGGGAGTGGGCGGTGTCGCGGTCGCCGTGCACGCTCATCGTCGGCGAAGCCCTCCTCAACCCCAGTCGTTCCGTTCTCGTCAGTCGGTTCCGGTCGTCCAGTTCCGGTCGTCGTCCTCAGCCCCGGTCGTCGTCTTCCTCGTCGTCCACCGCCGCCTTGCGCCGCTTGCGTCGCGGCTCCTCCGCACGGCGTTCCTCACGTGGCGCCGCCTCGCGGGTCCTCCGCTCGGCGGGGCGGGGACGGGGGCGGCGGCGCTCGGGCGAGCCGGTCGCGGCGGGCGCGGACAGTTCCGGCGGGGGCTCCTCGACGCGTTGCCGCAGCTCCTCCACCTCGGCGCGCAGACGCTCGTTCTCGTCGGCGAGGGAGCGCCGGTCGGTGGGGCGGGACGCGCGGGAGGAGAGGGCGGGGTCGTGCTCCCACCAGTCGATGCCGATCTCCTTCGCCTTGTCGACCGAGGCCACCAGAAGGCGCAGTTTGATCGTGAGCAGCTCGATGTCAAGCAGGTTGATCTTGATGTCGCCGACGATGACGATGCCCTTGTCGAGCACCCGTTCAAGGATGTCGGCGAGGTTCGCGCTGGAGCCCTGACCGCCGCCGTACGGATAGGGGTTCCGCGACGGTGAGGGAACGGGGGAGGCTGACTGGGTCACGGCTCACTCGACCTCCTCGACCTCGGCTTCCTCCGCCCCTCGTCCGCCTCCTCGACCTCGGGTTCTTCGTCCTCTTCGTCCTCGTACCCGCCCTCGGGTTCCTGGTCCTCGTCGTCCTCGTACTCGTCGGTGTCCTCTCCCTCCTCCCCTTCGCCTTCCTCGTCGTCGTTCTCGGCCTCGGCCTCGGGTTCCTCGTCCTCGTCGTACCGGTCCTCCGCGCCCTCCGCGCCGTCCTCCTCTTCCTCCTCTTCCTCCTCTTCCTCCTCGTCCCGCGCCTCGTCGGCCTCCTCGGGCTCCTGGAGCTCTCCGTCGCGGATCTCGCCGCGCCAGCCCCCGGTGGCCTCGCCGCGCATCATGACGAACGTGCGGTAGAGCTTCAGGTCGAGGCGGACACGACGGCCCTGGGACCGGAACAGGCCTCCCACCTTCTCGAAGAGTCCCTTGGGGAAGTACTCGAGGACGAGCAGCACCTTGGTGAGGTTCTCCCCGAGCGGATGGAAGGTGACGACGCCCCTGGTCGTCCCCTTGTCGCCCTCGGACGTCCAGGCGATGCGCTCGTCGGGCACCTGTTCCGTGGTGGTGCCGCGCCAGCGACGGTTGGACTTGGCGACCTTGACGTGCCACTGGGTCGTGACCTCGTCCTTCTGCTCGACGCCGACCACACCCTTGGCGAACCGCTGGAATTCCTCGTACTGCGTCCACTGGTTGTACGCCTCGCGCACCGGGACACCCACGTCGACGTCCTCGATGATGGCGAACCCCTTGCCGCTGCCGCCCGAGGGATCCTTGCGTTGCCCCTTGCCGACGGCCTCCTTCGCCTTTTCGGTGACGTCCTTGGCCTTGTCGGTGACGGCGTCCTTCGCCTTGCCCGCGGCGCCCTTCGTCTTGTCCGCCAGCGC
Source organism: Streptomyces sp. NBC_00104 (assembly GCF_045160825.1). Lineage (NCBI taxonomy): Bacteria > Bacillati > Actinomycetota > Actinomycetes > Kitasatosporales > Streptomycetaceae > Streptomyces > Streptomyces sp. NBC_00104. The sequence goes on from NZ_CP108215.1 coordinate 6,645,906, forward strand.
GTCCTTGGCATGGGTCGCGGTCGACGTCAGTGTCCCCGCGCTCATGTCGCTCAGCTTGCGCGCACCGTCGCCCAGCCCGTGCCCCACGTTCTGGAGCATCACCGACATCCGGGCCTCGATGTACTCCTCCAGCTCTTCCTTCAGCCGGCTCGTGCCCCCGTTCACACCGGCACCCTCCTCACCCGTCCTGCTGAGGGTGCCGGTACCGGCCGGGCCGCCTTTCTCCGTTCTGCCCTCAGCCATCGTCCTGCCTCCTCGACCGTGAGCCGGAGCCGCTCTTGGCGCGGCTCGCCGCAGCGGTCTTCTTCTTCGGGCGCGGGGCGCTCTTCCGGGCCGTGGACCCGCCGCGCTGAGCCGTCGAGCGTCCGCCGCCGCGGCGCGCCGTGGTCCCCGCGCCGGTCTTCCCGGCCGGGCTCTTCCGTCTCTGTGCGGGCTTCTCGTCCTCTTCCGGACCTTCCTCCTCGTCTCCCCCTTCGTCTTCCTCCTCGTCTCCCTCCTCGACTTCCTCTTCGGGGACTTCCTCCTCGTCCTCGTCGACCTCGTCCTCGACCTCGGCCTCAGCCTCAGCCTCGTCTTCGTCCTGGTCGCCCTTCCCCTCGGCCCGCTCCCGCAGCCCCGCGGTGCGTTCGTGCAGGGTTCCGGCCAGGCTGTCGGCCTTCGCCGTCAGTACGGAGGTCGCCGCGGCCTTGCCGGCGTCCGTCAGCTCGGTGCGCACCCGCTTGGTGATGTCGCCGAGGAACGGGACGTCGAGCGCGTTGCCCAACTGCCCGGGCTTGACCCGGGATCCGGCCAGCAGCGCGCCGAGGCCGAGGGCGAGCTTGGCCTTCTTCGTCCGCCCCAGCAGATAACCGCCGAGGACGGCCGCGCCCATCGTGGCGTTGTTCATGACTCTGCCTCCCTCTGCTGCTGGAGCCGGTAGGCGCTGATCTCCTCCAGCCGGTGCAGCAACTCCTCCTCGCGCCGCGCGAACTCCTCCTCGTCGACCTGCCCTTCGACCCGTGCCTGCTCCAGCTTCACGAGCTCCTCCTGGATGGGCCCCGGGTCGTAGTACTCGTCCTCAGCGACCTGTCGCACCTTGTCGACCACCCACCCGACACCCCGCACCGGAGCGAACGGCAACGTCAGAATCGTCCCGACCAGTCCCACCACAACGCCTCCTCGGGGTGAATCGAGCGGATGGGCCGTCCATCGAGCTGGAAGGGCCGTCCACCGAGCTGAAGGTCCGTCACTTTCGTACGCGGTCATGCGAAGTCGTACGCGGTCATGCGAAGTCGTACGCGGTCATGCGAAGTCGTACGCGGTCATGCGAAGTCGTACGCGGTCATACGAAGCTGTACGGCGGCAGCGGCCCGCGCAGCCGCAGCTCCACCCCCTCTCCCAGGGCCTCGGCCAGCTCTCCTCCGGCCTCGGCGAACTCGTCGGACTTCTCGCCGTCCACCAGGAACGAGGCGTTCACGAAGTACTGCTGGGACGGTGGGGTGACCTGCTCGGCCAGGGCGTAGGGCCGCAGTGCGGCGAGGGCCTCCTCACCCAGCGCCTCCTGCCGGCTCTGCACCTCCTGGGCCACGAGTTCGCCAAGGGCGAGGCGGTCCTCGTACGTGCCGCCGCCCTCGCGGATCGCGTCGTTGAGCTCACGGGCCCGCGCGGACTCCGTCAGCACGGCGCGCAGGAGGGTGTCCTCGTCCAGTACGCCCTTGACGTTGAACTCCGCGCGTCCGGTGAGCTCGTCGAGCCGCTGGGAGAACGCCTCGGCCCGCTCCTGGAGCAGCTCTTCCACGGCGGACTCGTCCGGGGCGACGAAGCCGAAGCTCATCGGCAGAATGGCGCCGTCGGCCCACAGCTGTTCCTGGACATCGAGGTGGGCCTCCACGTCCCGGCGGCTGACCGAGAGCACCTCGGGGGCCTCGCTGACGACGGCACTCAGCTCGCCGCTGCTGACGGCGTGCAGTTCGGCGGGGTCCTCTCCGACGCCCTTGACGTGGTCCAGGCCCAGCGGATGTGCCGCCTTGGTGATCGCGTAGACGTACACGGACATCGGCTCGGTCACTCCTCACGGTCTCTGGAGGAACGGCGGCTCGCGCTCCGCTCGGAGCGCACGCGCTGCTTCTCGCGCCCGACGGACCCGCGCTCGTCCTCGTCCCCGCGCCCCTTCTGGAGCGAATCGGTGACGGCCTGGACCGCGCCCGTGAGTGCCCCTTTGCTCTTGCCCCGGGCGCCCGCCTCGGTGGTGTCCCCGACGATGTCCGTCAGCTGGGAGGGGGCCTTGCGCCCCGATTCCAGGTCCAGCCGGTTGCACGCCTCCGCGAAGCGCAGATACGTGTCGACACTGGCCACGACGACCCGGGCGTCGATCTTCAGGATCTCGATGCCCACCAGGGAGACCCGTACGAACGCGTCGATGACCAGCCCCCGGTCGAGGACGAGTTCCAGCACGTCGTACAGGTTTCCCGAGCCACCACCACGGGCGACGCCGGCGCCGCCCTCGCCCTGCGGCACCACAGTCACGATCTCTTCCCTTCCGATGCGGGAAGCCGTACGTCAGGGGCTGCGAGCCGTGGCTCAGACGGCGTTGCCGACTTCTCGGCGGCCGTGGCCGCGTCGGCTCAGCGGTTGCCCCGGTCGACCTGCGCGCGCGTGTACCGGCGTCCGCGCTCGTACGCCAGCAGCTTGCCCGCGGGATCCAGAACGACCCGGTAGCCGGCCATCACACTGGTCGTCTGCGGGACGCGCTCCAGCTCCAGGACCTCGACCTGGGCCTCCCAGCCCTCGTCGGTCGGCTTCAGCGCGGAAACTGACTCGGGAGCGCGGCCCAGCAACTCGGTGAGCTGCTCGATCGCGCTCCGCATGGCCTCGGGCGCGGAGAGGCGTTCCTCGGCGGGCTCCTGCCGCGGGGAACGGCGCTTCTCCGACTCGTGACCGTTCGTCATCATCACCTTCTTACCCTTTGTCCATCATCGACCTCCGGCGCCTCCTATGCCACTCCTGAGCGGGCCCTCGCGTTCACTCCGTCGTCAGGTAGGAGTGCAGGTGGCCCGCTCCCTCCAGCATCGCCGCCGTGCGGGTGGTCAGCGCGGTGTGGCGGGTGGTGATCGCGGAACTCAGGGCCTCGGTGCCGCCCTCCCGGCGGAGGTCTTCGAGGACGGGACGGATGTGGTCGAGGAGGTAGTGGTTGCGGCGGAGGGCGAGGATGAAGCGGGCGTCGCGTACCTCGTCGGGCGCGTAGTGGCGGTAGCCGGTGCCGCGTGCGCGGCGGGGGGAGAGGAGCCCGGCGGCCTCCCAGACGCGGAGCGTGGACGTCCGCACGCCGAGCAGCGCGGCGACCTCGCCGATCAGCAGATCGGGGCCGGGTACGTCGTCCTCGGGCGGCTCCCCGGCCAGCGTCTCCAACGCCTCGCGCGTCGCCCGCAACGACACCCGCTCCGCGTGCAGCGCCGCGTGCGCCGCGTCCACCAACGCCAGCGCACCGGGTACGTCCCCCTCGTGCACGGTCCGCATGATCCGCGTGGCCGCCACCGCCCCGTACCCCTGCGACACCGCCCGGTACGTCAGCAGCGCCCGCCGGTGCGCGTCCCCGAAGACCCGGTACCCCGAGTCCGTACGCGGCACGGGCGGCAGCACCCCGGCCTCCTCGTAGTTGCGGATCTGCTGCGTGGAGACACCCAGGAGGCGGGCCAGGTCGACGGGCCGGAGGCGGGCGGAGGTTCGTTCGAGTGCGGGCATCGGGTCGAAGGCTAGGACGGTTCGAGGAGCGAGGGGGAGGGAGTTTCCGGTCCGAGGAAGGACCGGCCGGCCGAGGACCGGCCGGCCGGGGGCGGCGGTGCCTACGCCTCCCCGCCCCCCACCCGCAGCAACAGCTTCCCCACGCTCTTGCGCGTGCCCATCAGCCGGTGGGCCTCCGCCGCCTCCGCCAGATCGAACTCGGCGGTCACCGGGAGGGACACCACCCCGTCGACGACCGCGGCGAAGGCCCGCTCGGCGAGGGTGCGCAGCTCGGCGGGCGCCGACGTGGCGAGGGCGAGGACGGAGAACCCGGACACGGTCAGACCGAGCGGGTACAGCTCCGGTTGGCCGACGGTCCACGGCCGCTCCCCGCTCGCGTTGCCGAAGGAGACCAGGCGGCCGAACGGGGCGAGGGAGGCGAGCCCGGCGCGGAGCGTGTCGCCGCCGACGGGGTCGAGGACCAGGTCGACGCCACGGCCACCGGTCGCGGCGCGCACCTCGTCCGCGAAGAACCCGGTGTCGGTGCCGGCGAAGACCTCGTCGTAGCCGTGGGCCAGCGCGTGCTTCGCCTTGGCCGCGTCCGACACCACCCCGTACACCGCCGCCGCGCCCGCCGCCTTCGCCAACTGCCCCGCCACGGTGCCGATCCCGCCCGCCGCGCCCTGCACGAGCACCCTCTCCCCGGCCCGCAGCCGCCCCACCGCGTGCACGAGCGCGTACGCCGTCGGCAGCACGGTGGGGAGCGTGGCGCCCGTACGGAGGCCCAGGCCCTCGGGCAGCGGGAACACGGTCACCGCGTCGGCCACGATCACCTCGGCGTACGCGCCCGCGTCCGTCAGCGCGGTCACCTGCTGCCCGACGCTCAGCCCCTCGACGCCCTCGCCGAGCGCGCGCACCCGTCCGGAGACCTCCAGGCCGGGGCGGTAGGGGAGCGCCGGGACCCGGTAGCCCTCGGCGCGGGCCTTCAGGTCGGCGAAGTTCACCCCGGCGTACGCCACATCGACGCTGACCTGCCCGGGGCCGGGCTCGGGAACCTCCGCCTCCACCACCGTCAGGACCTCGGGGTCGCCGTACTCCTGGAACTCGATCGCGCGCATGCCGGACTCCCGCTCGACTGTTCAATGAAAAGCGAACACTCGCGAGTGTATGGTTCTCATCGAACACTTCGCAAGGCGCGGCCACTCTGCAAGGAGTGGGCACCCGCGAGGAGTGAAGCCTCCGCGAGGTGCGAGAGTCCTCCGCGAGAGGTGCGACAGGAAAGGGCGGACATGGCGGAACGTGCCGGCCATCGGGCGGCCCCCGAGCACACCCACCCCGACGACGTCCCGGTCCTGACCGCCCTCGCGGCCCTCGCCGATCCCGTACGCATCACGCTCGTACGGGAGTTGGCGGGCTCCCCGGTCTGGACGCGCAGCTGCGGCAGCTTCGACGTGCCGGTCGGCAAGGCCGCCCTCAGTCACCACTTCTCGGTGCTCCGCGGTGCCGGACTCGTCGAACAGCGCGACGAGGGCGCCAGGCGCGTCAACCGCCTGCGCCGCGAGGAGTTCGACGCCCGCTTCCCCGGGCTGCTCGCCCTCGTCCTGCGCGAGGACTGAGGTCTCGGCCCCGGCCGGGCCCTACTCCTCGCCGTCCTTCTTGTCGCCCTTGCTCCCCTTGCTCCCCTTGCCCCCCTGGTCCGGCTTCTCCTCCTCCTGCCGCTTCAGCTCCTCCTCGCGGCGGCGCAGGTCGGCCTCCCAGCTCTTGAGGAGGGACTCGTCCTTCTTGTTGTCCTCGGCGAGGGACTTCAGGAACTCGGGGTTGTCGTCGGGGGCGACGTACTGCGTGCGGTGCTCGCGGTGCCACTCGGAGGGGGTGCGGCCGCCCGCGGGGGCGTTGCGGAGCTTGCCGGCGGCGAGCCAGGCGATCGGGCCGACGATCCAGAAGAGCAGGATGATGAAGACCCAGGCGATCTTCGGCAGGTGCTTCGCCTCGTCCTCGGGGGTGTTGAGGCAGTCGATGAACGCGTAGATCGTCAGCGCCAACGGCACGAGGTACATCAACACCCTGAGCATGGAACAGCCCCCTGGAAACGGCGGTGGGCCCGCGTACCGGCCCCGGAAGTGACGGCGGGACCGTGCGCCGGGCCCCGTGACGGGGTCAGGGTAGCCCCTCGGGGATACTTGACCCCATGGCTTACGACGATCTTCGCTCCCTGCTCCGCGCACTGGAGCGCGAGGGCGATCTCAAGCGCATCAAGGCCGAAGTCGACCCCTACCTGGAGGTCGGGGAGATCGTCGACCGGGTCAACAAGGCCGGCGGCCCCGCCCTTCTCTTCGAGAACGTGAAGGGCACCTCGATGCCCCTCGCGATGAACGTCTTCGGCACGGACCGCCGCCTGCTGAAGGCCCTCGGCCTCAAGTCGTACGGCGAGATCAGCGAGAAGATCGGCGGCCTGCTCAAGCCGGAGCTGCCCCACGGCTTCGTCGGCGTGCGCGAGGCGTTCGGGAAGCTCGGCGCGATGACCCACGTCCCGCCGAAGAAGGTGAAGGCGGACAGCGCCCCCGTACAGGAGGTGGTCCTCCAGGGCGACGACGTGGATCTGGAACAGCTTCCGGCGCTGTTCACCTGGCCGAAGGACGGCGGCTCCTTCTTCAACCTCGGCCTCACCCACACCAAGCACCCCGAGACCGGCGTACGCAACCTCGGCCTCTACCGCCTCCAGCGCCACGACAAGCGCACCATCGGCATGCACTGGCAGATCCACAAGGACAGCCGCAACCACTACCAGGTGGCCGCCAAGCGCGGCGAACGCCTGCCGGTCGCCATCGCCTTCGGCTGCCCGCCCGCCGTGACCTACGCCTCCACGGCCCCGCTTCCCGGTGACATCGACGAGTACCTGTTCGCCGGGTTCGTCTCGGGGAAGCGGATCGAGATGGTCGACTGCAAGACGGTGCCGCTGCAGGTGCCGGCGCAGGCGGAGGTCGTCATCGAGGGCTGGCTGGAGCCCGGCGAGATGCTCCCCGAGGGTCCGTTCGGCGACCACACCGGCTTCTACACCCCGCAGGAACCGTTCCCCGCCCTGAAGATCGACTGCGTGACGATGCGGAAGCGGCCGTTGCTCCAGTCGATCGTCGTCGGCCGCCCGCCGACGGAGGACGGCCCGCTGGGCCGCGCGACGGAACGCTTCTTCCTGCCGCTCCTGAAGATCATCGTCCCGGACATCGTGGACTACCACCTGCCCGAGGCCGGCGGCTTCCACAACTGCGCGATCATCTCGATCGACAAGAAGTACCCCAAGCACGCGCAGAAGGTCATGCACGCGATCTGGGGCGCCCACATGATGTCCCTGACCAAGCTGATCGTGGTCGTCGACTCCGACTGCGACGTCCACGACCTGCACGAGGTCGCCTGGCGCGCGCTCGGCAACACGGACTACGCCCGGGACCTCTCGGTGGTCGAAGGCCCGGTGGACCATCTGGACCACGCCTCCTACCAGCAGTTCTGGGGCGGCAAGGCGGGCATCGACGCCACGAAGAAGTGGACCGAGGAGGGCTACACCCGGGACGGCGGCTGGCCCGACATGGTCGAGTCCGACCCCGCCACCTCGGCCCTGGTCGACCGCCGCTGGAAGGAGTACGGCCTGTGACCAGCGCCTCCGCCGCGATCCCCCAGCCGGGCCGGACGAAGGCCTTCCTCCGCCTGGTGATGATCGAGCACTCGATCTTCGCGCTGCCCTTCGCGTACATCGCCGCGCTCACGGCCATGTTCCAGCTGGACGGCAACGTCCACTGGGTCCGGCTGCTCCTGGTCACCGTCTGCATGGTGGGCCTGCGTACCTTCGCGATGGCGGTCAACCGGATCATCGACCGCGAGATCGACGCCCGGAACCCGCGTACGGCACACCGCGAGCTGGTGACGGGCGCCATGTCGGTCAAGCACGCCTGGACGGGCGCCCTGATCGCGGTCGTGATCTTCCTCGGCTCGGCGGCGCTGCTGAACCCGCTCTGCCTGGCCCTGGCCCCCGTCGCCGTCATCCCGATGGTCGTCTACCCCTACGGCAAACGCTTCACGAACTACCCCCAGGCCATCCTGGGCCTCGCCCAGGCCATGGGCCCGGTCGGCGGCTGGCTCGCGATCACGGGGGAGTGGTCCTGGGACGCGGTCGTCCTCGGCCTGGCCGTCGGCATCTGGATCGGCGGCTTCGACCTCATCTACGCCTGCCAGGACGTCGAGTCCGACCGCGAGTCCGGCGTCCTGTCGGTGCCGGCCCGCTTCGGCATCCCGGCGGCGATCTGGGCGGCGAGGGTCTGCCACGTCCTGACGACGGGCCTGTTCGTCTGGTACGCGGTGGCGACGGACGCGGGCGCGTTCCTGTGGCTGGGCCTGGCGGTCGTCGCGGGCGCGTTCGTGTACGAGCACTCGATCGTGCGGCCGCACGACCTGTCGCGCCTGAACCGGGCGTTTTTCTCCGTCAACGGGTTCATCGGCATTGCCCTGTTCGTGTGTGCGCTGCTGGATCTTCTGGTTCGGGGTCTGACCCTCTGAGTACGGTGCGGCCTACCATCGAGTGCAGAGAGACGGAGGCCGACGTGACCATCTCGGACAGTGACCGCCTGCACTCGCAGCTCGCCCGGTACGAGGACATGTTCCGCGGATACCGGATGGAGATTGTCGAGGGCAACATCGTGATGAGTCCGCTGAGGCCGTTCCACAACGAGACCATCATGCGGCTTTGGACACAGCTGGAAGCTCAGCTGGGCCCGGAGTGGGGTTTCATCAGCGATGTGGCCATCCCGTTCAGCGACGACTTCGAGTTCTGCCCCGATCTCGCGCTCATCCCAGCGGCCGAGAAGAACCGGAATCTGACGTCCTACGCACCCGACCTCATCGAGCTCGCCATCGAGGTCGTCTCCCCAAGCAGCGTCCGCAACGACTACGAGGTCAAGAACAAGCAGTACGCCTCTCGAGGCATCCCGAATTACCTGATCTTCGATCCGCAGAAGGCGCATCTCGTCACGCTCTGGAATCCCGGCCCCGACGGCTACCGTGGACGAGACACGCTTCCGTACGGCGGCAAGCTCACCGTGGAGACCAAGATCGGTCGCCTCACGGTCGATTCCAGCCGCCTTCCTGTGGACCCCGGGTCACCCAGCGCGCCCTGAGCGCGGCCCGTCCGCCCGGCGCCGGAACAGGAACGCCGCCACCACCCCCGTCACCAACCCGATCAGATGCCCCTGCCAGCTGATGCCCGTCTCGGTCGGCGCGACCCCGGCCAGGATCGACCCGCCCCAGACGGCCGCGACGAGAACCCCTACCGCCACCCCCATCAGCCGCCGCTCGACGAACCCGCTGACGACCAGGAAACCGAAGAGCCCGAAGACCACGCCGGACGCGCCCGCCGTGTTCGTGTTGTCCGGGGATATCAGCCAGACCCCCAGCCCGTCCGCGACGATGATCAGCGCGCACACGGCGGCGAACCGGCGCAGCCCGCCGAGCGCCGAGAGGAAGCCCAGCACCAGCAGCGGCACGCTGTTCGCGGCGACATGGGCGAAGCCGAAGTGGATGAACGACGCGGGCACGACATCGACCAGCTCGGGCACCGAACGCGGCACGATGCCGAAGTCGTCCAGCGCATGGCCGGTCGCCGCATCGACGACTTCCAGGATCCACAGCAGCGCCACCCAGCCCACCATCAGCTTGGCCGCGGCCTTCGCACGGTCCCCGCGCGACCACTCCCGCTCCGGGCTCAGCGCCCCACGCACTCCACCAGCCATGTCGAACCCCCGAGTCATCTCGTCCCCTCCAGGAAACGGCCGTGCCCCCTTGACCGGTTCCCGCCCCGCGGCGCCGGATAGGCTCGGGGTCGTGAACCCAGTCAAGCCAGGAGAGACGCCGCGTACGCCTTGGATCGTAGGGGTGTCCGGCGCATCCGGCACCCCATACGCCGCGGCCGTGCTGCGCGCGCTCCTCGCCGCCGGCGAGCGCGTCGACCTCGTGGTGTCCCGGGCCTCGCGGCTGACGCTGCTGGACGAGACGGGAATCTCCTTCCGGGACGCGCACTGGCGCGACGACCTGCGGGAATGGCTGGCCCGCGGGGCCGACGGCAAGCCCGACACGTTCGCCGTGAACGTCGAGGGCGACCGCGTACGGCACTGGAGCGCAGGTGACCTGGCAGCGGGGCCGTCCTCGGGCTCGTACCCCGTCAAGGGGATGCTGATCGTCCCCGCGTCGACGGCGTGCGTCGCGGGCGTGGCCCTGGGGCTCTCCAAGGACCTGCTGCAACGGGCGGCGAGCGTGACCCTCAAGGAGAGCCGGCGTCTCGTGGTCGCCGTACGCGAGACCCCGTTGAACGGGCAGACCCTGCGGCACCTGGTGACCCTGGACGAGGCGGGCGCGACCGTACTGCCCGCGTCCCCGGCGTTCTACGCGGGGGCCACGCACATCCAGGACCTGGTGGACTTCGTCGCCGGACGGGCGCTGGACGCGGCGGGCGTCCCACACACCCTGTACCGGCGCTGGGAGGGCGACGTGGGCGGCGGACGGGCTTCCCGTACGACCGACTGAGCCGTAAGCGCCCACCCCGGCCCCGTATCACCCTCATCCCGCTCGTCCCACTGAGCACGTATCACCCACAACCTGAGCACGTAGCACCCACAACGCAACTCTTCAGCGGAAGGCAACCGATCGCATGGACGCGGTGGACAGGCAGCTCATCCAGGCCCTGAGGGAGAACGGCCGGGCCTCCTACGCGGAGCTGGGACGCCTCGTCGGCCTGTCGGGACCCAGTGTCACCGACCGCATCAACCGGCTGGAGGCGGCCGGTGTCATCACCGGCTATCGCGCCACCGTCAACGCGGCCTCCCTCGGCCTCGGCGTGACCGCGCTCATCGGCATCTCCCTCTCCGACGCCGTCGACCACGAGGACGTGGCGCAGCGGCTGCGGGACCTGGCCGAGATCGAGGACTGCTGGTTCATCGCGGGTGACGACTCGTACATGCTCAAGGTGCGCGCCCCCGACGTCGACGGTCTGGAGAAGACCATCCGCCGGCTCTCCGGCACGAAGGGCGTGTCCAGGACCCGTACGACGATCGTGCTCTCCACGAAGTGGGAGAACCGGGTGGGTGAGCTGCCGGAGGAGGAGTAGGGCAGGAGACGTAGGGTTGACGAGGTCTTCGAGGCAGACAGGCAGGTCGGTCGGTGAAAGGTGTGGGCATGGACGTCGGGCTCAAGCGCGAGCTGGAGGAGAAGGTCCGCTCCGGCGAGCGGCTGACCCGCGAGGACGGCATCGCGCTGTACGAGTCGGACGACCTGGCCTGGCTGGGCGGTCTGGCGCACGAGGTGCGGACGCGGAAGAACGGTGACGTCGTCCACTTCAACGTCAACCGCCACCTCAACATGACCAACGTGTGCACGGCCTCCTGCGCGTACTGCTCCTTCCAGCGCAAGCCGGGGGAGAAGGACGCGTACACGATGCGCATCGAGGAGGCGGTGAAGCTCGCCAAGGCGATGGAGGGCGAGAACCTCACCGAGCTGCACATCGTCAACGGCCTGCACCCGAACCTCCCGTGGCGCTACTACCCGCGCTCCCTGAAGGAGCTGAAGGCCGCCCTCCCGAACGTGTCCCTGAAGGCCTTCACGGCCACGGAGATCCACCACTTCGAGACGATCAGCGGCCTGTCGGCGTCCGAGATCCTCGACGAGCTGATCGAAGCGGGCCTGGAGTCGCTCACCGGTGGCGGCGCGGAGATCTTCGACTGGGAGGTCCGGCAGCACATCGTCGACCACCGCACCCACTGGGAGGACTGGTCGCGGATCCACCGCCTGGCGCACGAGAAGGGTCTCAAGACCCCCTGCACCATGCTCTACGGCCACATCGAGGAGCCGCGCCACCGGGTGGACCACGTCCTGCGCCTGCGCGAACTGCAGGACGAGACCGGCGGCTTCCAGGTCTTCATCCCCCTCCGCTACCAGCACGACTTCGTCGACATGCAGGACGGCAAGGTACGCAACCGCCTCCAGGCCCGCACCCAGATGGCAACGGGCGCGGAGGCGTTGAAGACCTTCGCGGTGTCGAGGCTGCTGTTCGACAACGTCCCCCACGTCAAGGTCTTCTGGGTCATGCACGGCGTCCAGACGGCCCAGCTGGCGCTCCAGCACGGCGCCGACGACATGGACGGCTCGGTCGTCGAGTACAAGATCACCCACGACGCGGACAACTACGGCACGCCGAACAAGCTGACCCGCGAGGACCTGCTCGACCTCATCCGCGACGCCGGCTTCCGCCCCGTCGAACGGAACACGAGGTACGAGATCATCCGCGAGTACGACGCCCCGGACCCGTCCCGCAGGGACTCCCCCCAGCCGATGCGGCTCTGACGGACAGGCTCTCCGCCTACGGCCCGATGAACCCGATGAGCCCGATGAAAAAGCAGGGGGCGCAGCCCCCGCTTTTTCAGGGGCGCGGGGAACTGCGCGAGAAGCCCCACCGGACCCGCACCCGGGGGTCGAAGGGGCGCAGCCCCTTGAGGATGGGACGGGTAGGGGCGGCGGGGGCGGAACCCCCTTGAGACGCCCCGCAGGTAATGATTACGGTCGCCCCATGCCCCTTACGTTCCACCTGGACCCACCCCTCACCCCCACCCTCCACGACGGCATCCTCACCCTCTGGTCAGACGTCTCGAACGCCGGCGGAGCCGTGGGCTTCGTCCCCCCGGTCACCCCGGAAGTCATCCGCCCAGAACTCCTGAAACACCTGGTCGCCATGGCGGAAGGCAGGCACCGCCTCCTCCTCGGCCTCGACTCCACCGGCACCCCCGCCGCCACCGCGTTCTTCAGCTTCAACACCCACCGTCTGATGACCCACTGGGTCTGGCTGTACACGGTGATGGTCCACCCCGCCCACCAGGGCAAGGGCTACGGCCACGCCCTCATGCGGGCGGCCGAGACCACGGCCCGGGACTTCGACGGCATAGACGCCATCCGCCTGTCCTGCCGGGGCGGCCTCGGCCTGGAACGCTTCTACGCCTCCTGCGGCTACAAGGAGGTCGGCCGGGTCCCCGGCGCCATCCGCGTCGCCCCCGACGACCACCGCGACGACATCACGATGCTCCTGCCCCTGACCTGAGGCCCAGGGCCCCGGGGGGCCGAGGGCCCGACACCCCCCTGCAAGATCGCACGCCGACCGTGCTTCACTGGACGATGCCCTTCGGCAACGTTCGGAACGGAAACGGAAGAGTGGATTGAGATGCTCCGCTACACACTGATGCGCCTCGGTATCTTCGTGGGCTGCTTCGTGGTCGTCTGGGCCCTCGTCTACTCCGGCATCGCCCCGCGCGGCCTCGGCGCCTCCAACGGCATGTGGGTGGTCGTCCTCGCCCTCCTGGTCTCCGCGCCGATCAGCTTCGTCGCCCTGCGCAAGGAGCGCGACCGGGCCTCCGTCCGGATCGCCCCCCACCTCGACCGCTCCATCGACCGCGTCAAGTCCAACCTCGCCGCCAACCGCAGCCAGGAGGACGAGGCCGACGACGAAGCGAGGACGCGGACCCCGGAGACGGCCGAGGACACGAAGTCCGACGAAGCGACGAAGTCCGACGGGGCGACGAAGGCCGGCGAAGCGACGAAGTCCGGCGAAGCGGTGAAGAGCGACGAAGCGGTGAAGAGCGACGAAGCCGTGAAGACCGCCCAGCCCGCGTCGGGCAAGGCTTCGTAGGTCCGTTCGCCGGCCCGCGGGGAAGATCACCCGCCCGACGCCCAGGTCCGTACCCGCCGTCGGAACCGTACGCTTGCCCGCATGGGTGCTGTGAAGAGCAAACGGATGCCCCGCGCGGTGCGGGAACAGCAGATGCTGGACGCGGCGGTGCGGACCTTCGGGCAGCATGGCTACCGGGCCGCGTCGATGGACGAGATCGCCGAACTGGCGGGCGTGTCCAAGCCGTTGGTGTACCTGTACCTGAACTCCAAGGAAGACCTCTTCACGGCCTGCATCCGCCGCGAGGCCAAGGCCCTCACCACCGCCGTACGCGCGGGAGTGAACCCCGAGCTGCCCGCCGACCGCCAACTCTGGGAAGGGCTGCTGGCGTTCTTCACGCACACCGCGCACAACCCGGACGCCTGGGCCGTACTGCACCTCCAGGCCCGTACGCACGGCGAACCGTTCGCCGCCGAAGTGGCGGCGATGCGGGAGGAGATGGTCGCGTTCGTGACCGGGCTGATCCTGGTCGGCGCCAGGGAGGCCCGCCGCGACCCGTCACTGCCCGAGCGTGAGGTCGCCGGTCTCGCCGAGGGCCTCGTCGGTGCCGCCGAAGCCCTCGCCGCCTGGGCCAACGCCACCCCCGGCATCACCGCCCGCCAGGCCGCGGCCACCCTCATGAACTTCGCCTGGGCCGGCCTGGGCGACCTGATGGAGGGCCGCCCCTGGACACCGCCGATCGCGAGCGAACCCGGGGGGTGACGTTCGCGGGGCAGCTGCGGGGCGTGGGTGGTTGCTCGCGCAGTTCACCGCGCCCCGGAAAGACGCTGGGTGCGCCCCATGCCGTCAAGGGGCGCGGCGACCGGCGCGACCAGCCCCCACCCCGTTACCGTCTTCGTATCCCCGCGAGCGAACAGCCGACTCCCGCACTCCCGCCGGTGCGGTCAGGCGACGAGCGGGTACACGTGGCCCCTCACATGAACCCGTCCGCCGCCCGGGCCGGAGGCGTCGCCTCCGCGCAGTTCGAAGCCGCCCCAGGCCTGTCCGTCCGCCGCGTACGTCACCGCGCCCGGCAGTGGTACCGGCGCGCGGAACTCCGCGCGGACGAGGGTCGCCGGGGGTGCGCCGTGCTCGGCGAGGCAGCGGGCCACGGTCCACATACCGTGCGCGATCGCCCGGGGGAAGCCGAACAGGCGGGCGCCGAGCGGATGCAGATGGATCGGATTCCGGTCCCCGGACACCGCCCCGTACCGCCGCCCCACATCCCCGGCCAACCGCCACTCGGCGACGGCGGGCAACGGCTTCCGACCCTCCCGCGACCGCTCGCCTCGCGACGGTTCGTCCCGCGATGGTTCGTCCCGCGGCCGCTCGTCCCGGGATGGTTCGTCCCGCGGCCGCTCGTCCCGCGATGGTTCGTCCCGCGGCCGCTCGCCCCGCGACGGTTCGTCCCGCAGCCGCTCGCCCCGCGAGGGTTCCTCCCGCGACCGCTCACCCCCGCCGCCCGGCGCGTCCTCGTTCCGCCGGTGCCGGGCGAGATACGTGCTCCGCGATTCCCACGCGATCCCGACCCCGTCCCCGTCCCCGTCACCGTCCCGGACCCGGACCCCGACCCCGTCCCTGTCCTCGCGCCCGTCCCGCACCTCGGTCACGACCGTCGCCTCGGTGCCCCGGCGATGGGGCGCCAACTCGTCGACGTACACGGTGATCTGGTACTCCCCGGTGGCGGGCAGCCGACGCCGCCGGGTGATCTCGATCGACGTGTGCACGAGCCCGAGGAGGGGCAGCGGGAAGTCCCGGCCGGCCATGATCCGCATGGCGAGCGGAAACCCGAGGACGTGCGGATACGTCAGCGGAACCGCGTCCTCCCCGGTGGGGAACCCGCAGACCCGCTCGTACGCGGCGAGCCGGGCGAGGTCGATCCGGACGCCGGGCAGGACGAGCCGGGGGAACCTGGTGGGAGACGTGGGCCGGGAGGCCGCGCGGGGGAGCTTGAGGCTCTTGCACGGCGAGAGGAGGGCGCCCTGGGCGAGACGGGAGCCGAGGGAGGGCGGTTGCGTGAGGGTGAGGGTGTGCATCGGACGGATTCCCCCTTCGCCGGTGGTGCTCGCCGTGGTGTTCGCCGTGGAGCTCCCCGCCGTGGTGCTCCTGTGCCGCGACCGCGGACCACGACCTCCAGGACGGCCTTCTTACCCGGAAGTCAGGTTACCCGAGGTAATGCCCTGGTAAGGCTTCGATGGACGCCAGAACTGAACGACCCTCAGGTAACTTGACACGCCCTTGACCTGCGCTTGAGCCGCGCGCAGGTGGCCGGCGACACTGCACACCCCCGGCCCGGTTCCATCTCCGGACTATCGCCACACTCACACCAACCTCACACACCAACCCCGTACGATCCGGACACACCGAACGCCCAGGAGTCGCCCGTGTCCAGCCTCGAACACACCGAACCCGCGCTGGTGGAACCCGAGTTGAAGCGGCTGGACGGCACCGTGCGAGAGGCGTACGTCCCCGCGCTCGCCGCGCCCGTGACCTACGGCTCGCTCGCGGACATCCCCTTCGACAACGCGACCCACGAGCCCGACTCGGTCGTCCTCAGCCGCAAGCGCAGCGGTACAGCCACGGGCACGGGAACAGGTGCAGGGACAGACACAGGCACAGGCACAGGCGCGGACAAGGGCAGGGACGCGGGCAAGGGGGAGGGCGGCTGGCGGGACGTGACGGCGGCCGAGTTCGCCGCCGAGGTGCTCGCGCTGGCGAAGGGCCTGATCGCCGACGGTCTGATGCCGGGTGACCGTATCGCCATCATGGCGCGGACGACGTACGAGTGGACGCTCCTGGACTTCGCGGCCTGGGCGGCGGGCCTGGTGACGGTCCCCGTCTATCCGACCTCCTCCGTCTTCCAGACCCGCTGGATCCTCCAGGACTCCGGAGCGGTGGCGCTGGCCGTGGAGACGTCGGGCCAGGCCGCCGCCCTCGGCCCCGAACTCGACCGCATCCCCGACCTGCGCCACATGTGGGTCTTCGAGAAGGGCCACCTGGACCGGCTCGCCGAGCTGGGCCGTGATGTGTCGGACCAGGAAGTGGCCGTACGACGTGGGGTGTTGGGACCCGACACCCTGGCGACCCTGATCTACACCTCGGGTACGACCGGCCGTCCCAAGGGCTGCGCCCTCACCCACGGCAACTTCTGCGCCGAGGTCGACAACGCGATCGACCTCCTCTACCCCATCTTCCGCGCGAGGACGGACGAGGAGGCCTCCACTCTCCTCTTCCTCCCTCTCGCCCATGTCTTCGGCCGCATGGTGGCGATCGCCTGCATGCGGGCGCGGATCCGCGTCGGCCACTCTCCGAGCTTCCGCACGGAGGACCTCCTCGCCGACCTCAAGACCTTCCGGCCGACGTTCCTGCTGCTGATCCCCTACGTCCTGGAGAAGGTCTTCAACACGGCCCGCGCCTCAGCCGAACGCATGGGCCGCGCGTCGTCGTACGACCGTGCCTCGGCCGTCGCCCGCCGCTACGGCGAGGCCCTGGAGGCGGAGCAGCACGGAACCGGCCCCGGCCCCTCCGCGTTCCTGAAGGCGGCCCGCACCTTCTACGACCCCCTGGTCTACCGCCGCATCCGCAAGGCACTGGGCGGCCGGGTCCGTTACGTCATCTGCGGCGGCAGCCCCCTCGGCCGCCGCCTGGCCGCCTTCTACGCGGGCGCGGGCATCGACGTCTTCGAGGGGTATGGCATGACGGAGACGACGGCCGCCGTCACCGTCACCCCGCCCAACCGCCCCCGCCTGGGCACGGTCGGCCGGCCCCTGCCCGGCACCCGGGTCCGCATAGCCGCCGACGGCGAGATCCTGCTCCACGGCGGCCAGATCTTCCGGGGCTACTGGGACCCTCAGGCCGGGGGCGTCGTCCCGGCGGGCCCCGACGGCTGGTTCGCGACCGGTGACATCGGCCACCTGGACGACGAGGGCTACCTGACGATCACCGGCCGCAAGAAGGAGATCCTCGTCACCGACAGCGGCAAGAACGTGGCCCCGGCCCCGCTGGAGAACTGGCTCCGCTCCCACCCGCTGATCGCCCACGCCATGGTCATCGGCGACCGCCGCCCCTACGTGACCGCCCTGCTGACCCTGGACCCCGAGGGCATCACCCACTGGACCCAGATGAACGCCAAGCAGGACATCCCCCTCGAACGCCTCGCCGACGACCCGGACCTGCGGGCCATCCTGCAACGAGCCGTCGACGAGGCCAACCGCCTGGTCTCCCGCCCCGAATCCATCCGCAGGTTCACGGTCGTCCCCGCCGGCTTCTCGGAGGAGGCGGGCCATCTGACCCCGTCGATGAAGCTGCGGCGGGAGGTCGTGGAGCGGTCCTTCGCGACGGAGATCGAGGGGTTGTACGAGAAATGATGCGGAGGCCGCACGAGAAAGTGATCCGGGGGCCGCACGAGAGAGTGTGCGGGGGCCGCACGAGAGAGTGATGCGGGGGCCGCACGAGAACAGGGCGTGATTCCTCTCCCTGTTTCCCCATCGCTCTACTGACCTGCGGCCGGATCGCCGTCCCCCAGCCCGACCCACCAGTACCCGTCGTCCTTGACCAGCAGCAATTCCTGCTGCTGGTCGGTCCTCTCGTACGTCAGCCGGACGGGATTGAAGTAGTCCACGACCCCCTCCAGCACGGTGACCTCGACATGCCCGCGCGCCCCCTCGCCGAACTCCCGCACATGCTCGTACGCCGCGCCCCGGGTCCCGTCGTACGCGGGCCCCGCAAGCTCCATGAGCCCCTCCACGTCACCGGCCTTGAGCCGCTGCACATACGCCCGTACGACGGTGTCGACGTCCTCGGCGGTCTCCCGGACGTCGGGATACTCGGACTTCCCGGCCCGCACGGTCACATCGATGCGGGGCGAGTCGGCGACCGCGTACGGCGCCCGGAACCAGTTCCACCACACGACCCCGACCGCCCCGAGAACGACCACGAGCCCACCACAGCACAGCAGAACGCCCCGCTTCTTCATCACCCTTGCTCCGCCCCGCAACGCCCCGCCCCGTCCCGTCCCGTTTTCGCCGACCGGACCACCCCTCGGCCGACTCCTCCATAGAGAGTCGTTTCAGCCGGACTCGGTTGTACCCACCGACGAACTTCCCGGCTCAACAGTCCGTCGCACGGGTGGGCGTACGCATGGGTGTGCGTGCGTTGGCCGGGGCGGAACGCCGCTGAGCCGTCGTCCCCGACACCACGTTCCGCTCCCCTTCCCGAAACTCGGATGTTTTTGGCGTGACGCCGCTGCCCGGTCGGCGCGGAAAAGGCTGTCGGGGAAAAGGCCCCGGCGGGAATGCCGCCGTCGAGTTCTCAGGATTTCCACATTCCGTGCGCTGGTCCTCTGCCTCGGCTTTCGTCTCCTTTCCCTTCCGTCTCTGGTGGAACTCCGGTCGCCGTAAGGAAATGCAAGCAAGCCGAAATTACGTCAAGAAAAGCGATCGGTGTTTTCAGGACTTTGCCTGCCGGGAGGGGCAACGAAATCGTTTCTGCATATCTACGATTCCGAACCATGACCGACACTCCACGGGACGACTCCGCCACCCGTGCGCGCTGGCAGACATGTCTCAGGCTCGCCCGCGAACTCCTTCTCGTCGGGCCGGACGACAAGGACCTCAAACTCGGCTATCTCCACACCCTGATCGACACGGGCCGCCTCGGCCCCACCCACCACCCGCGCAAGAAGATCCTCGTCATCGGCGCCGGTATCACCGGTCTCGTCGCCGGCCGTCTGCTCAAGGACGCCGGCCACGACGTCACCATCATCGAGGCCAACGAGAGCCGGGTCGGCGGACGTATCAAGACGTTCCGTGCCACCAGGCACCACCAGCCCTTCGAGGACCCCGCCCAGTACGCGGAGGCCGGCGCCATGCGGCTGCCCGACTTCCATCCGCTCGTTCTCGCCCTCGTCGACAAGCTCGGGCTCGGCCGCCGCCAGTTCTACAACGTGGACGTGGATCCCTCCACCGGCAGTGGCCCCGAGGTCCCCGTCCCCCCGGTGACGTACACCTCCTTCACCGGCCGGACCTGGAGCTACGGCGACGACAGCCCCGACTTCCGCGAGCCCGACAAGCGGGGCAACTCCTGGATCCGGGCCAACCGCGTCCAGGTGCGGCGCGCCGACTACGCCACGACCCCCGAACGGATCAACGAGGGCTTCCACCTCACCGGCGACGAGGTCCGCGCCCCCGTCGTGAGGATGGTGGACGACGCGCTGGAGAGCGTGCGCGACTACTACTCCGATCTGGTCGACGGCAAGCGCGTCAACAAGCCGTTCGACGAGTGGGTCGAGGGCTGGGCCCGGGTGATCCGCGACTTCGACGGCTACTCGATGGGCGGCTTCCTGCGCGACCACGCCGGGC
Organism: Streptomyces sp. NBC_00104; assembly: GCF_045160825.1. NCBI lineage: Bacteria > Bacillati > Actinomycetota > Actinomycetes > Kitasatosporales > Streptomycetaceae > Streptomyces > Streptomyces sp. NBC_00104. The sequence continues at coordinate 6,665,691 of NZ_CP108215.1, forward strand.
TCAGCGACGAGGCGATCGAGGCCGTCGGAACGCTGGAGAACATGTCCTCACGGCTGCATCTCTCCTTCTTCCACAGCTTCCTGAGCCGCAGCGACATCAACCCCGCCGTCCGCTACTGGGAGATACCCGGCGGCAGTTGGCGCCTGCCGCACGCCCTCCACGAGGGCCTGCGCGACGAGGTGCGGCTCGGCCACCGCATGATCCGCCTCGAATACCACGATCCCAGCCGCGACACCGCCCCCGAGGGCACCGCCGTCGGACCCGACGGACGGGGCGTGACCGTGCAGACCGTCGCCGAGAACGACCCGCAGGCCCCGCCGCGCCGCTGGACCGCGGACCTGGCGATCGTCACCATCCCGTTCTCCGCCCTGCGCTTCGTGGAGATCGTCCCCGCGATGTCGTACAAGAAGCGCCGCGCCATCATCGAGACCCACTACGACTCAGCCACCAAGGTGCTGCTGGAGTTCAGCCACCGGTGGTGGGAGTTCACCGAGGACGACTGGCGGAGCGAACTGGAGAGCATCTCGCCGGGCCTGTACGAGTACTACCGGCAGGGTGGCGAGGAAGGCACCGCTACGACCCTCTCGCTCATCCGGGAGGGGGTCTCGGGGTCCGCCTCCGGCCTGCTCGGCGCCGCCGTCAAGGACAGCGGTGTCACCGAGGAGATGCGGCGGATCGACAGCACCATGCCGCTGCGCGGCCCCGCGGTCCGCCCCGCCACCCACGCCTTCGGCGGGGGCTCGGCCACCGACAACCCCAACCGGTTCCTGTACTACCCGTCGCACCGGGTCGAGGGCAGCACCGGCGGCGTCGTGCTCGCCTCGTACTCCTGGTCCGACGACGCCGCGCGCTGGGACTCCATGCGCGACGCGGAGCGCTACGTCTACGCCCTGCGCAACCTCCAGGCCCTGCACGGCCGGCGCATCGAGGTGTTCTTCACCGGGCGCGGCGCCACCAAGAGCTGGGCCCGCGACCCGTACGCCTTCGGTGAGGCCGCCATCTACACCGCGCACCAGATGACCAGCTTCCACCTGGACGTCTCCCGGCCCGAGGGTCCCGTGCACTTCGCCGGGGAGCACACCTCCCTCAAGCACGCATGGATCGAGGGTGCCCTGGAGAGCGCCGTCCGCGCGGCCGTCGCCGTCCACCAGGCCCCGCCGGTCACCACCCCGGGCCCGGACCAGGAGGAGGACCGCTCGTGACCGCGATCACCCCCGGGTGCACGGTCGCCCGCTACCTCGCCCTGCGCCTCGCCGAGTTGGGCATCACCCACCTCTTCGGCGTCCCCGGCAACCACCTCGGCCCCTTCCTGACCACGCTGCGGGCCGAGGGCGACATCGAGTGGGTCGGCACCCCCACCGAGGGCGGCGCGGGCCAGGCCGCCGACGCCTACGCCCGCATCCACGGCGTCGGCGCGGCCGCGGTCACCTACAGCGTCGGCGCGTTCAACCTGCTGGGCGCCTGCGGCGGCGCCTACGTCGAACAGGTCCCGCTCATAGCCGTCAACGCCTCTCCTCCCTACGAGCAGTGGCAGAACTACCGCGCCCTCGGCCTGCTCACCTCCCACATGAGCCCGCGCCCGGAGAGCAACCTGGACGTCTACCGACAGGTCACCGTGGACGCGCGGCTCATCTCCAATCCTGGCCTCGCCCCCGCCCAGATCGACGCCGCGCTCACCGCGTGCCTCTCCGAGCGCAGGCCGGTCTACCTGGAGGTCATGGAGGACCTCTGGGACGAGCCCTGCGCCGAACCCGGGGAGCCGATCGTCCGCCGCGAGCGGCCGTTCGGCGCGCGCAACCAACTCATGCTGGACCACGCCGTGAACGCGATCCTCACCCTGGTCGAGGAGCACCCCGGCCCGGACGGCACGCCCCGCCCGATCGTGTGGGCCGGCGAGGAGATCGACCGGTTCCGCCTCGGCGGGGAGCTCACCGACCTGGTGGAGGCCACCGGAGTGCCGTTCTGCACCACCGTCGGCGCCAAGGCCGTGGTCGACGAGGACCTGCCGCAGTTCCACGGCGTCTACAACGGCCACGCCAGCCACCCGGACGTGCACCGGATCTTCAAGGACTGGGCCACCTGCCGGATCGGGCTCGGCGCCTGGTCCACGTCGAAGAACCTCGGCGGCGAACAGTGCGTCGGCGGCGACTGGGTGATGGCCGCGAACGGTGGCGTCAGCGTCGGCACCGCCTACTTCCCCGACGTCCAGCTCGAACAACTCCTGCCCGCCCTCCAGGACACACTGGTGAAGCGCTACGGCTCCGGGGGCCTGGCCGCCGACTACTACGCCGAGGCCCATGCCCATGCCCACGCCCATGCCCACCACGGAGCGCCCGTCGACCGCCCCGCCGACCTGGAGCAGCACCGCGCCTCGCTCCGCACCAGCGGCTCACGGTCCCGGCACACCGAACGAGATACCGGACGACATGCCGAACGACTCACCTACGACGGTGTGTTCGACCGGATCAACCACTTCCTGGGCCACGAGACCCGGCAGGACTGGACAGTTGTCTCCGACGCCGCGTTCTCCCTCATCGGCTCGATGAACCTCTCCCTGCCCGCGGGCGGGTTCCAGTCGCAGGTCAGCTGGCTGTCCATCGGCTGGTCGGTCGGCGCGGCGACCGGCGCCGCGCTCGCCCCCGAGCGCGCACACGCCCGCCCGATGGTGTTCGTCGGCGACGGCGCCTTCCAGGAGACCTGTCAGGAACTCTCCACCCACACCAGGCTCGGCCTGCGGTCGGTCGTCTTCGTCATGGACAACGGCCACTTCTACGGCATCGAACAGATGCTGGTGCACCCGTCCTACTACGCCGCCGCCGACGACGACCGAGGCTCCCGCGACCCCGACTTCTACAACGTCCTCCACCCCTGGCACTACGACCGTCTCGCGGCCGTCTTCGCCGGCAAGGAGACCCCGGCGAACGGGATCACCATCGCCCACGCCTCCGACCTCGACGACCTGCTGACCCGCCTCACCGACCCGACCGACCCGGTCAACGCCGGCCCCCTGCTGGTCCGCGTCCGCCTGCACCGGCACGACTATCCGCGGGCGATGGCGTACAAGGTGACACCCCCACATCCGAAAGGGACAGAAAATGGCTGATCTCAACGTACTGATCGCGTTCGACGCGGCCACGATCGTCGAACAGAATCCCAACGCGTCGAGGAACCCGGACGCACCCACCTACGCCGACCACAACCTGATCTACATGACGACCCGCCACGACCACATCGTCGGCACGTCGGGCGCCGAACTGAACCTCCGTGCCGAACCCGGCGACAGCATCAGGTGGCGCGAGACGACGCTCTCACTCGGCAGCGAGTACAAGGCTTTACTGTACAAATACGTGAGCAGCGACACCGGCCACCAGCTCATCAGGACACCGGAGATCGAGGTGATCGACGGCATCTACCCGATGCCGAAGGAGGGTTCCGAGGGCAGGCCGGAATTCGTGACCCAGAACTACCAGGACCACTACTGGCGGACGACCGTCAAAAAGCCCGGCAAGGTCGTCTACCACTTCTACTTCCAGATCCTGGACCGCCACCGGCAGTTGAAGGGCTACTTCCAGTGGGACCCCTTCATCACCATCGAGAACCCCTGACGATCCTCGGGTGAGCGCCAGGCCGAGGTGGTCCCCGAACAGTTCGGCGACCACCTCGGCCGTCGCATATTGTGACGCACGTCACCGGATGTTCTGTGGTGTTTGGTTCTGATGGGGCGTGATGTCCTGTTGTGGCGCCCTGGAACTTCTACTGAATCGCGCTTTACTCTCCCTTCACAGTTCGTAGACGACCAACTACGCAATGACAGGGTCTGGGGAGTCCCTGCGGGGGAGAGTGCTTCATGCCTGTGGGCAGAGGGTGGTGCGTTGCCGGGGCGGTCTTATCCGCTGCTGTGATGTCGAGCGTGCTGGGACCGACGGCCGCGGCGGGCGCGGCTCGCACCGAACCGTCGGCGGAGGTGACGCAGGAGTCGGCGGCGACGGAACAGCCAGTCCTCACGGAAGCCGACGCCCTGGCGCAGGCCGAGCGCACGGGCGAGTCGGTGGAGATCGCCTCACAACGTGGGGAAAGCAGCGAGGTCTTCGCCACCCCGGACGGCAAGCTCGAAGCACGTGAGTATCTGCGTCCGGTGTGGACGCGCGTAGATGGCGAATGGAAGGCCGTCGACACCGATCTGACGAAGACCGGTGACGGCATGGTAGCCCCGAAAGCCGCCACGATCGGCTTGCAGTTCTCCGGCGGCGGCAGCGCGCCCATGGTGCGGATGGAGAAGGCCGGACGGCAGTTGAAGCTGTCATGGCCGGGTGAGCTTCCCGCTCCCCGGCTGGACGGTGACATCGCGACCTACGCGGATGTCCTGCCGGGGGTCGACCTCCGATTGGGGGCTCAGGAGGACGGTTTCTCGCAGCTCCTCGTCGTGAAGTCGGCCGAGGCCGCGGCGAGCAAGGAACTGGCCGAAGTGCGCCTGAGGATGGACACCCAGGGGTTGAATGTCCAGGAGACCAGCAGTGGCGGCCTGGAAGCCTTGGACGAGGGCGCCGGCACAGCAGTGTTCGAGGCACCGGAACCAGTGATGTGGGACTCCAGCCCGGGCGCGGCCGCGTCGGGTGCCGCCGTGCAGAAGAGCAGCGCCGAGCAGATCTCGCGTGCGGCAGCCTCGGAAACCACTGCGGCAGCCGACGAGAACGGCGAGCCGGGCGCCACCGAGTCGGGAAAGCTGGCGCCCGTCGGGGTGGATGTGCCCGCCGCCCAGAATGAACTCGTACTGAAGCCCGACACCGATGTCCTGCGGGGCGATGACACGGTGTACCCGGTCTTCATCGACCCGCAGATGCACACCCCCAAAGCGACGGCATGGACGATGGCGTCGAAGTACTGGGCGTCGTCGCCCCAGTGGAAGTTCAACGGAGAGTCCACTGCGGGCATGGGCTACTGCGCCTGGTCGTACTGCCAGCCCCATGACACCAAGCGGCTCTTCTACCGCATTCCCGTCTCGAAGTTCGCCGGCAAAAAGATCCTCTCCGCCGAGTTCACGGTGCGGAACACCTGGTCGGCGTCCTGCGGTGCGCGAGGTGTCCAGCTGTGGCGGACCGGTGACATCTCGCAGTCCACGACATGGAACTCGCAGAACCGTTCCGGCTTCTGGATCGACCACCTGACCACCGAATCGTTCGCGTACGGCTTCGACGGCTGCTCGGCCAAGGACGCGGAGTTCAACGTCAAGTCGGCGGTCCAGCAGGCCGCGGACAAGAAGTGGTCGACCATGACGTTCGGCCTGCAGGCGTCCAACGAGGAGGACGCCTACGGCTGGAAGCGGTTCTCGGACGACGCGTACCTGCGGGTCTACTACAACCGGTCTCCTCCTCAGCTCAAGATGTCGCAGCTGACGATGAAGTACGGCGGTACGTGCAAGAAGCCCGGGACCGCCCCGCGGACGCGGTCACTGGGGACGATCTATGCCAACAACGTCACCGATCCGGATGGCGACGACGTGGCCGTCGAGTTCCAGGCGAAGTGGGACAGCGGCGACGGGAAAGGGCTGATCGCCCGTTGGAAGCCGTCCCTGAGCACATACAAGGATTCCGGATCCGACTTTGCCATCTCGCTGCCTTCGTCCATCCCGACGAACAAGCAGATCCACTGGTACGCCCGCGTCAAGGACAAGGATCTGAACGAGGTCAACGGCACCTACTCGCCGTGGTCCTACGCCGGTGACGCCACGGGCTGCTACTTCGTCTACGACACCACGGCGCCCAGGCCGCCGACCATCACGTCCACCGACTACCCCGCCTATGACACGGCTGATCCGAACGACCCCTGGTACGACGGTATCGGCAAGTACGGTGCCTTCTCGGCGAAAGCCGGCGAGGCCGATGTGACCAGGTACTGGTACGGCATCAACGTCGATCCCACGTCCAAGAACGAGATCTCGACAACGGCGGGAGCGGCCAGGACGATCAACCTGCTGCCGCCCCGGGTCGGTACCAACACACTGTTCGTCAAGGCATTCGACTCCGCCGGAAACGCCTCGGAGTCCAGCTACAGGTTCCGAGTCAAAGCCGGTCAACCCGACCGGGCCACTTGGCAGTTGGACGAAGAATCCGGCACGAGCCAGGCCGACGGCTCTACTCCCGCACGGACCCTCGACCTCAATGGTGGGGCGACCCCCGGAGCGGGCGGCACGCTCGGTACAGCCCTGTCCCTCGACGGTACGACCGGGTACGCGTCCACCGACCTGTCGGTGGTCGACACCACGACCGGCTTCTCGGTCTCGGCCTGGGCCAAGCTGGACACCAAGCCCGGCCACGGGGCAATGGTGGCGACCCAGATCGGCAACGACGCGGCCGGCTTCGAACTGCTCTACTCGTCCGCCTACGACCGCTGGGTCTTCGGGACCCTGGCCACCGACGCGCCGGGTGCAACAGCCAAGCGCGCCATGGCGAGCGCGGCGGGCGGAGCCGAGGCCGGAGTCTGGACCCACCTCGTCGGCACCTACGACCCGGGGGCCACGAAGATGCGGCTGTACGTCAACGGCACGCTCACGGGCGAGGTCACCCACGAGATCACCTGGAACGCACGGCGGGGCCTGCAGATCGGTGCGGGTAGGAACAGCGGAGCGCTCAAGGATTTCTTCCCCGGAGCGGTCGACGAAGTGCAGTTGTTCGACAAGGCGGTTGCCCAGGACGAAGTCGACAAGCTGTACGCGAAGCAGTCGGTCGGTGACCCCGGCCGCCCTGCGGTCTCCATTTTCCACCTCGACGAGGCGAGCACCGAGACCAGCAGGATCAAGGGCTACGGCGGAGTCGTACCGGCCAAGTACGCGGGCGGTGTCACCACCGGGGTACCCGGAGTGGCGGGCAAGGCGGCCCAGTTCAACGGCACCGACGCCTACGCGAAGATCGGCCAGCAGCGGGCACCGCACATCAACACCTCCCGCAGCTTCACCGTCTCGGCCTGGGCCAAGATGGACAGGAAACCGGACGGAGCGGGTGTCATCACCGCCCAGGCCGGCCAGTACCGCTCCGGCTTCGAGCTGTACTACTCCAAGGCCTACGACCGGTGGGCGGTCAACCAGTACTCCGCCGACGCCGAGGACGCCACACCGATCCGTGCCATGCAACCCGATGGCACCACCGCACGCGTCGGAGAGTGGGTGCACCTGGTCGGAGTGCACGACACGGTCATGAACACGTTGACGCTGTACGTCAACGGAGTCAGGGCCGGATCAACCACGCTGACCAGCCCCTTCTACGCTGACCAGTCCATGTACATCGGGGCCGGCGGTTACAACGGCCAGATCCAGAGCCACTTCCCGGGCACCATCGACGACGTGCGGCTGTACGACCGCCCACTCTCGCCCGAAGAGGTCCAGCAGATGGTCAAGCAGCGGCCCTTGGTCAAGGGACGCTGGACGTTCGCACAGGGCTCGGGGGCGCCCCAAGTGACGCCGGACGCGTCGGCGTCGGGCAACGCCATGACATTGCGGGGAGGAGCTGCGGTCGGCGGTGCGATCTGGGTCGACGGTGGTGTCGCACTTGACGGAATCGACGACTACGGAACGACGGCCACCGCACCGGTGGATACCACCGGCAGCTTCACCATCAGCACATGGGCGCAGGCGGCGGCCGTCCCGGACAAGAGTGTGACGCTGCTGAGCGCACCCGGGACGACGACACAGAACGCGTTCGCGGTGCGCTACGTGCCGAGTGACGACCCGGCGACCGATCCGGGCAGCTGGCAGGCCACGACAGCCGCCACTGACACGACCGGCGCCGTTGTCACCTCGGTTGACCACGCCCAGTTCTCCCGAGCCGACGACTGGACGCATCTGGCGCTCGTCTACGACGGACTCACCAAAGAGCTGACGCTCTACGTCAACGGTGAACCGGAGAGTGCTCCCTGCGAGGACGCGGACGGTGACGGAGAGCAGGACGTGCCCACGTGCACGGACGCGTTCTCGTCGGCCGAGAACGTGCAGTTGTTCAAGTCGACCCAGCCCTTGTACCTGGGCGCGGCCAAGACCGGAACGACCACCGTGGGCGGGCACTGGCCCGGCGCCGTCTCCGACGCATGGGTCTTTCAGGGCCCGTTGAGCGAGGCACAGATCGGCATGCTGGCCTTGGGTCAGCCCGGTATGGCCACCGATGTTCCCAGCGATTCCTGACAGCCGACTTCGGGGGTGCAGGGCCGGCCGCCCGGCACCTCCGAGCCAACTTCGCTTCACACCCCCACTTCCGCCCCCAGTCCGCGCCGACTGCGCTGCGGGTGCGCCGAGCCAAGGACGAAGGACAGGATGAACGGCAGATCCAGCAAGCGATTTCGGACGCTGCGTCGGCGTATCGCCGTGGCCTCCGCCGCCGTCATGGTCGGCACGCTCCTCCAAGGATTGGCGCAACCGGCTGCGGCTGTGGACGACGACAAGGCCCGCGCCTACGCCTCACGGACCGAGAAGCCGGTGCCCGGTTCCACAGCCAAGGTCAAACCGCGACCTCTGATGAAGGGGCCGCGCACCCCGAAGACACCACCAGAGGCAGGGTGGCCGAAGGCTGCCACTGCGGTGGTGCAGTTGCCGAAGGCTCAAGACAAGACGAGGAACAGCACGCCGACATCGGTACATGCCGAAGGCTTGCCTCTGACGTTGGACACTCAGGGCAAGGCGATCAAGAATCCGGTGATCGGCGCCGTCGAGATGCGCGTGCTGAGCCGAGCGGCAGCGAAGAAGACGGGCACTGACGGGCTCCTGTTCACGCTGCGTTCCAAGAACACCACGAAGGACGCACAGCACGGCAGGGTTCGTGCTCACCTCGACTACTCGGACTTCGCCGAAGCATACGGCGGCGGATATGCCTCCCGCCTGACCCTCGTCCAACTGCCCGCCTGCGCGATCACCACCCCCGAACGGCGAAACTGCCGTACTGCCGAGCCTGTCACGACGGCCAACGACACCGAGAAACAAACCCTCACAGCCCCGGACATAACCCTGAAGGCCGGTGCGCCCACAGTGCTCGCCGCCGTGGCGGAAGCGGAGAGCGGGAGCGGTGACTACAAGGCCACCTCGCTGGCCCCGTCGGCGACCTGGGACACCAACCTGAACACCGGTGATTTCACCTGGTCGTACACCATGCCGGTACCCGACGTGCCGGGCAGCATGACGCCGAACATCGGGCTTTCGTACTCCTCGGGCGGGGTCGACGGTCGTACGAGCAACACCAACAACCAGGCTTCCTGGGTGGGCGACGGCTTCGACATGTGGCCCGGCTACATCGAACGGCGCTACAAGCCCTGTGCCGACGACGACGTGGAGAACGCGGACGGCAACAAGCCAGCCGATCTGTGCTGGGCATACGACAACGCGTTCGTATCTTTCAACGGTAAGGGCGGTGAGTTGGTGCCCGACGGCACCAACTCCTGGAGACTCAGGAACGACGACGGCACCAAGATTGTCCGGCTCTACGGCTCCAGCGGTGACGTGCGGGACAACGGTGCCCGCAACGACGAATACTGGCGGATCACCACCCCCGACGGCACGCAGTACTTCTTCGGCTACAACCGTCTGCCGGGCTGGGAGAGCGGCAAGGAGACGACGGACTCCACGTGGACCGTCCCCGTCTTCGGGGACGACGACAAAGACCAGTGCCACGCCTCGACGTTCGCAGGCTCATGGTGCCAGCAGGGCTGGCGATGGAACCTCGACTACGTCGTCGACCCGCACGGCAATGCCATCGCTTACTACTACGACAAGGAGACCAACTCCTACGGCCGCAATCTCAAGGCGAGCGACGACACCCGCTACGTCCGTGGTGGAACCGTGGACCGTGCCGAGTACGGCCTGAAGTCATCCTCGGTGTACAGCGCGAAGGCGCTCGGCCTGGTCGACTTCACCAACAGCGAGCGCTGCCTGCCCAACACGTCGACCACCTGCTCGTCCATCAGCACGGATACGGCCTACTGGTACGACACCCCGTGGGACTTGAACTGCGAGAGCGGCACGGACTGCGACGAGGGTCGCTTCTCTCCGTCGTTCTTCACCCGCAAGCGACTCACCGAGGTCACCACCCAGGTCTACGACGGCAGTGCCTACAAGAACGTCGACTCCTGGAAGCTGACCCATCGCTGGGGACAGGCGGACATCGACTACCAGCTGCTGCTCGACTCCGTCCAACGGACCGGGCACTCCGCCGACACGGCGATCACCCTTCCGAAAACCACGCTCGCGTACTCCCAATACGCCAACCGACTCGATAAGTCAGGCGACGGATACGCCCCCTTCATCAAGGGGCGTCTGTCCACGGTCGCCGACGAGTCCGGTGGTCAGATCGACATCAACTACTCGGAGCCGACGTGCGACTGGAGCGCGCTGCCGACCCCACACACCAACACCACCCGTTGCTTCCCCCAGTACATAGGCGGCAGCGCCACCGAAGACCCCGAACTGCATTGGTTCAACAAGTACGTGGTGGACAGCGTCACCGCCACCGACCGTACGGGCGGTGCACCCGATCAGGTCACGACGTACGACTATCTGGGCGGAGCGGCCTGGCACTACGACGATGACGACGGGCTGACCAAGGAGAAGTCCAAGACCTGGTCGCAATGGCGCGGGTATGGACATGTGCGCGTACAGACCGGTGGCCAGGGCGGGGCCTCGGAGATGAGGTCGCAGCAGGCCACGTACTTCCTGCGCGGCATGGACGGCGACCGCAAAGAACCCAGCGGCGGTACCAAAGCTGTGAGTGTGCCCCTGGGTGAAGGGGAGGGCGACCCGATCACCGACCACGAGGCAGCGGCCGGCTTCGCGTACAAGACCGTCAGCTACTCCGGTCCGAACGGCAAGGTGCTGTCCAAGACCGTCAATCGGCCCTGGCGGCACGAGACGGCCAAGAAGGTCCGCGACTGGGGCACGGTGACGGCCAACTTCACCGGCACGGAGCACACGAAGACGTTCACGTCACTGGACGACGGCGCGGGTGCCACTTGGCGCGTCACATCGACTGCCACGACCTTCGACGAGACCGCCGGACGAGTCACCCACATCGACGACTTCGGTGACAACTCAACCTCCGACGACAACCGCTGTACTCGCACCAGCTACCAGCTCAGCTCCACGCAGGCCAGCATCCTCACACTCCCCTCCCGTGTGGAGACCGTCGCGAAGTCCTGCGGTACCGCGACGAGCCGTCCCGCCGACGTGATCGCCGACGTGCGCAGTGCCTACGACGGCGGTGCCTACGGTGAGCCCCCCACCAAGGGCGACGCGACCGCGAGCGCGCTGCTCAAGAAGTACGACGGCACGACCGCCGTCTATGTGGAGTCCGGTGCCACCTTCGACTCATACGGCCGCCAGCTGACCAGCACCGATCTGACGGCTGACGTGAAGGTCACCGCGGCCGGGGTGCTCACCCGTACCGCGCGCTCCGACGGTCGTACCACGACGACCGAACGCACACCGGCCGCAGGGTTCGCCACCACGACGAAGGTGACCACGCCTCCTGCCACAGCGGGCGTCGCTGCCACAGCTCACACATCCACCACGACGCACGACATCCGCCGTGGCCTGCCGCTGACCCAGACCGACACCAACGGCAAGGTCACCAACTTCGCCTACGACGCGCTGGGTCGGTCGTCCAAGGTGTGGCTGGCCGACCGCATGACCGGCCAGACCCCGTCCTACGAGTTCACCTACACCATCGCCGAAGGCAAGCCGGTCGTGGTCGGTACGAAGACGATCGGTAACGGCGGAGCCCAGCACACCGCTTACGCCCTCTACGACGGCTTCCTCCGTCCCCGCCAGACCCAGGAGCCCGGCCCGGACGGCGGCAGCCTGTTGACGGACGCCTTCTACGACGAACGTGGTCTGGTCAGCAAGGAGTTCGCGACCTATTACGCGGAAGTGGCTCCATCCACAGCTCTGTTCAAACCCGAGAACGCGCTGAACGTCGAGACGCAGAGCCGCTACATCTACGACGGTTCGGGACGACGAACCGAGGCGAAACAGATCGCCGGCAACGGCGACGGCGGAGCTGTTCTGTCCACGAGCCGGACCATTTACGGCGGCGACCGAACCACCGTCATCCCGCCGGTGGGCGGCACGGCCACCACCACGATCATGGACGCCCGGGGCCAGACCACCGAACTGCGCCAGCACCGCACGCGCAGCGCGACCGCCGCGTACGACACCACCGCCTACGGCTATACAACACGCGGTGAGCTGCTGAAGGTCACCGACCCCGACGGCAACTCCTGGGAATACACCTACGACCTGCTTGGCCAGCAGATCAAATCCGTCGACCCCGACAAGGGCACGACGATCAGCGAGTACGACGACCGCGGTCAGCTCACCAAGGTCGACGACGCCCGCCCGGATGTCCCGGCGCTGTGGTTCGGGTACGACAACCTCGGCCGCAAGACCGAGATCAGGGAAGGTTCGTCCACCGGCACGCTGCGCAGTAAGTGGGTCTACGACACGATCACTGGAGCCAAGGGGCACCTGGCCGAATCCACCCGTTACAGCGGTGGCAACGCCTACACCGCCAAGGTCGTCGCCTACGACCGCCTGTACCGCCCGCTGCGCTCCTCAATCACGATCCCGTCCTCGGAGGGCGCTCTGCAGGGTACGTACCTGTCGACCACCTCATACGCGGCATCGGGCCTGGTCTCGGGTGTCGGCTATCCGAAGGCCGGATCCCTGTCTGCTGCGACGGTCGCGTACACCTACGAGGACGTCACTCTGCGTCCGATCGCGATCGATGGCAGTCAGGGCATCAAGGCCACGACCGACTACAGCCTGACCGGGAAACCGCTCAGCCATCAGCTGTCCAACGGTGGGGGCAAGCCCGTCCTCGTCGACAATGCCTATGAGTGGGGCACCCAGCGTCTGGCCAACTCCACCGCACACCGCCAGGACGTCGCAGGCTTCGACAAGAGCAGCACCTACCGCTACGACGATGCGGGCAACGTCCTGTCCGCGTCGGACGTCTCCCGCTCCGGCACCGACACCCAGTGCTTCACCTATGACCACCTGCGCCGCCTGACGGATGCCTGGACCCAGGGCACGACCACCTGCGCCACCGCACCCAGCGGCAGCGTGCTGGGCGGCCCGGCCAAGTACTGGCACTCCTACACCTACGACGCGGTGGGCAACCGCCAGACCGAAACCCTCCACGATGTCACCGGAGACGCGGCCAAGGACACCAAGAGGACTTATGCCTACCCGGGCGCGGGCAAGACACGGCCACACTCCCTGACCTCCGTCACCGAGGCCGGCCCTACGGGCACGGCGCTGCAGAGCTACGGCTACGACGAGGTCGGTAACACCACCACCCGCACCATCGGCGGCGACACCCAGAGTCTCCTCTGGGACGCCGAAGGCCACTTGGCCAAGGTGGCCGAGCCCGTCGAGGGGAGCGCGGACAAGGTCACCGAGTACCTCTACGACACCGACGGCAACCGTCTCATCGGCCGTACCCCGACCGAGACGACGCTCTACCTCGGGGCCACGGAGATCACGCTGGCCAAGGGGGCCACCACCCCGAAGGTGACCCGCTACTTCGACGTCGGCGGCGGCAACCAGGCGGTGCAGAAGGACGACGGTTCGGTCTCCTTCACCCTCGCCGACCACCATGGGACAGCCGAACTCTCCATCGAAGCGGCCACCCAGAAGCTCACCCAGCGTCGCACTCTGCCCTTTGGCGGCATCCGCGGCGACAGCCCGACCGACTGGCCAGGCACCAAGGGCTTCGTCGGTGGTACGGACGACACCAAGGCCACAGGCCTGACGCACCTCGGGGCTCGTGAGTACGACCCCGCCCTGGGCCGGTTCATCAGTGTCGATCCCCTGCTGGAGATCGACAAGCCGCAGACGCTCAACGGTTACACCTACGGGGCCCAGAACCCGCTCTTCTTCACGGACGCCACAGGGCTGGGCTTGGCCTGCGGGCCGGGTTTCGCCGAGGGCTGTGGTACCGGCGTGGTGACCCGTGGTGACGGCACTCTGTCCAAGAACGGGAGCCCTACCGGCGGCGGAACTATCTACCGGCCGCGAACAGGAGTAAACGGCGCCCCTCTGAACGGACCAGTGACCATCAAGCCCTATGGCAAGTCGGTCACCATTCAAGGTGTCTATGTTCCTACGCAAGAAGAACTTGCCGCAGAGTTTCCCTACTATCACGAGAAAATGGATTACCAGGGGAACCTGCAGAACTGGGCAAGAAGCAAGTGCACGGCTTCCGCGGCTTCTGGTGATTTCTGCTCTGCGGTGGGTAAGCTGGGCTGGTTTGGAGGCACGCCAGAGGTTGACGTCCTCGAAATTATCGGTATCCGCTCCTACGTTGACTGCTACAACGGCAAGGGATGCACGGACGCCGCGATAGACGCGTCGATATCAGCCGCCAGTTACGGTGCGGGCAAGCTTGCCAAAATCACACTCAACATGTTCCAAGCGGCCCTGAAGCGTTCGGACAGCACCGCCATCAGTTGCCTCGTCAAGGCTGCCCACAGCTTCGTCGCCGGCACCGAAGTCCTCATGGCCGACGGAACGACCAAGCCTATTGAGGACGTTGAGATCGGGGACAAGGTCACTGTCACTGATCCGGAAACGGGCGAAACGGCGGTACGTGAGGTAGTCGCCACCATCGTCACCGAGGACGACAAGCACTTCGTTGATCTCTCACTTGAAACGGCTAGCGGTATCGGTTCCTTGGTCGCGACCGCGACCCATCCTGTCTGGTCCGTCTCCGAGGGCGCTTGGGTAAAGGCAGGGGTCCTGGAGCCCGGAATGACCATCCGTAGCGCCGATGGTTCCGCAGTGCGTGTGGTGAAGACACGTGAGTTCGGCGCACGGCAGCGCACGTTTGACCTCACTATCAGAGATATTCACACGTACTACGTGCTGGCGGGGCCTGCTGCAGTCCTCGTTCATAACAGCGGCGGCGACACGCCAGATGCGGCCAAGGTTCCAAGCTTGGAGGGGTTGACGCAGACGCAAGCCCACGATCTGCTGGAGAGCAGGGGGCTTACGCTGAAGTCCATATCTCAAAGCGGCGCCTGGGCCGTTTATCAGGGTGCAGACGGAAGTAAGATCTCTATTGAATTGGGGAATGGTCGAGTGGTGCGTCACTCGACAGTAGACATGGGGCCGAATACTAAGAATAAGCCTCAAAGGTGGACGTCGGATGGTGCGGAAACGGACCTGCATGACACGGGAGAAAGGATCTCTTGCTAGATGACCATGGAATTTCGGGATATCTGCGAGAATGCCCAGCGGGTCTTGGGTGTGTATTCTGGTGAATTCATTGAGAGAGTCTCGCACTTGGCAGGCAAGGAAAGCTGGTGCCAGATCTCGCTCCGGAAGGGAAATGGCAAGGAGGAAGTCCTTGTCACGCTGGAGCAGATCCGTTATCTCGCCATCAGTGATCCACTGGAACTCGACGGTTTTGTCACCGTGGAAGACGTTTCGGTGACCTATTTGCCGACGGGCGGGGAAGCGTGGCCGGAAACAGCGCGCCGATTCGTGCACGGTTTCCCTGGTCTACCGGCTCTGGTGTGGATCCGTATCACGGGCCCCGTGGAACTGGATGTTGTGGCGTCGATCATCACAGTTTCCGCCGCCGTGGACTTGGCGGCGGGCGGCTAGTACTCCAGCAGGATTTCGCTGTCTGACCTGGTCTTTTCGCCGGGTGGCGGGAGTGTAGCGGGACTTCGATCGTGCGGGGGCGGTCTCACGGAGAGCGCCCCTCGATCGTGCGACAACGCCGCAGGTAGTGACAGCGGCGGGCGACTGCTTGGCGTCGGCGGCGCCAGTTCGACCAGCTCAGCGCGTGGTGTCGTCCGCGGTGTCCGCTCAGGTGCGGGGGCCGGGCACGACAAGCTGCCAGGAGTCGCCGAACCTCCGCCACTGTGAGCCCGATGACCTCGGGTGTCTCACCTGTTGCGCCCCCTTTTCCCAGAGCTGGTGTGCCGTAGCGGCCAGGAAAGCGTGAGCGAGCATGGCCAGAGTGATGTGCCGATACCAGCCCACGTAGCGGCGGACTTCGTACTGATCCAGGCCGCACTCGTTCTTCGCCGCCTGGAAGCACTCCTCGATCGCCCAGCGCGCCCCGGCGACCCGCACCAGCTCCTGGACGGTGACCTGAAGGGGGCGCGTAGGCGAGGTAGTAGGCGATCTCGTCGGGCTTGCTGATGCTGCGCCGGGCCAGTGCCCACCGCATCCGGTGAGGGACCTCGCCCTGATAGTCGAACTCGGCAACGGCCGGCAGCCGCACCGCTGCCCAGTGGTAGACGCGGGGCCCCTTCGCGCCGTCACCGCATGAGATCTTCTCCCACGCTTCGTCCGGGGCCTGCGCGAACAGGCCCTCGATCCGCGAACAGCCCACACTGAACTGGGACTTGGGGACGGCCAGCACGTAGCCGACACCCGACTGTTCCAGCAGCCGACGGAATCGGTTGTCCTGACCGAAGGCGGAGTCCGCAGTCACCCAGGCAATGGGCAGCGGCGAGGCGAGGGCCCGCAGCACCATGTGCCGGGCCAGTTCACCTTTGGTGGCGAACTCCCGCTCGTCGGGGACCCTTGCGGTGCGGCAGCGATCCCGGTCCTCGGTCCAGGACTTCGGGAGGTAGAGCTCGCGGTCGACCAGAGCCCGGCCACGGGCGGAGACGTAGGCGGCGAAGACGCCGATCTGGCAGTTCTCGGTCCGGCCGACGGTTCCGGAGTACTGGCGCTGGACCTCGGCGGAGGTGGTGCCCTTCTTGATGAACCCGGTGTCGTCGATGATCAGGACGCCGCCAGCCTCGCCGAGCTTGCCGGCGACGTATTCCTGCAGGTCGTCGCGGATGTCATCGGGTTCCCACTTCGATCCGGCGAGGAGGTGCTGCAGGCCGTCCGGGGTGGAGTGGCAGGCCTGTTCGGCCAGCTGCCAGCTGTTCTTGCGGGCCACCGGGGCGAGCAGCCCGCGCGCGTAGTCCCGCATGCGGCGGCGGAGCTCGACTCGGCCGAAGCGGTGCCCGATGGTCAGGAAGAGATCGTCCAGTTCGAGGTCCCACTGCGCGGCGGCAGACTCGGTGATCACCCTCGGAGGTTGCCCCGCCGCTGTCACTACCTGCGGCGTTGTCGCACAATCGAGGGCGCTCTCCGTGAGACCGCCCCCGCACGATCGAAGTCCCGCTACACTCCCGCCACCCGGCGAAAAGACCAGGTCAGACAGCGAAATCCTGCTGGAGTACTAAGAAGCTGTTGCTCTATCGATCTTGGTGGGCGTGAGTTCGAGGTTGTCGACTCGGTCGGGTGATCTCGTGGCCAACCGGGCATGAAAGCGGGGCCTCCCGCACAGCTCGTGGGTGTCGAATCCAACCGAGCAACAGGAGGCCCCTGGTGCTGCAGTCTTCCGTGCCGGCGTCGATGGCGTCCAACCAAGCTTCCCTGGAGTGTGATTGCCTCGCACACCGGTTCGGGAACGCCAGGGACCGGCCGTACAGGCGACCGAAGTATCCGTCCGACATGAGCGACGCGGAGTGGGCCGTCGTACGTGAGGCGATGCCGGTTCCCGGCTGGCTGGAGGGCCGTGGCGGGCAACCGGAGAGCTATTGCCACCGGCAGATGGTCGACGCGGTGCGCTATCTGGTCGCGGGCGGTATCACCTGGCGGGCGATGCCTGCGGACTTTCCCGCGTGGGACCGCGTCTACGCCTTCTTCCGGCGCTGGCGGGACAAGGGCCTGACCGCCGAGTTCCACGACCGGCTGCGCGACCGGGTCCGCCGGGCTGAGGGCCGGGACCCGGAGCCGACGGCCGGCGTCATCGATGCGCAGTCGGTGAGGGCAGCCGCGTCGGTGCCGGGCGCGACCAGGGGCTTCGACGGCGGGAAGAAGGTCAACGGCCGCAAGCGGCACATCGTGGTGGACACCCTCGGACTGCTGTTGGCCGTGACGGTGACCGCGGCCTCGGTCACCGACCGGGACGCGGGGCAGACACTCCTGGCCCGGCTGCGTGAACGGCACTGGCGCATCACGCGGGTGTGGGCCGACGGCGGCTACACCGGGCGCCTGGTCGACCTCGCCCGCGACGCCTGGCGGATCGCGCTGACCGTGGTCAGACGCAGCGACGACACCAGCGGTTTCATCGTGCTGCCGAAGAGGTGGCTGGTGGAGCGCACGTTCGCGTGGCTGATGCACTCACGCCGGCTGGCCCGCGACTACGAGACGCGCACCGACACCTCGGAGGCAGTGATCAAGTGGGCGATGAGCACAGTCATGAGCCGCCGCCTCGCCCGACGGGCACGCTGAACAGCCCCGGACGTTCCTCAGCCAGCCAGCCCCGCGCGGCCAGCCGCTTGGCTTTCGACCGCACCCCTTCCACCTTCGCCGGGACCGGCTCCAGCCCGAGGCCTGCCGCGAGTTGACGACAGTCCATCGCCTCCCCGCGCATCCCGTTCCCGCCGGCCAGCACGTCCATGATCCGCTGGTAGTCCGGCGCGAGAACCGCCGGGGCGAGCCCTTCCTCCCAGTGAGGCACCACTGAGCCGGGCACCGCCTGCCTGACCTGCACCGGCCGTTCGCCGGCCACCACGACCGGCGCCACGTCCTCGCCTCCGCGAGGCTCCGCCAGAACCTCACCCACCGTCTCACGGGCAATCACGAACCGCTCCCACACCGCCTCCGCTTCCCGCAGCTCGGCCTGGAGAGCATCCACCCGCTGCCGAGCGACGCGTTCACGCTCCTCCAGCAACCCCATCACCGACGGCATCCCGGCACCTCCACCGAAGAGACGACACAACAACCCGTCCCTCCCGCCGAAACACCACCCCTACACCTGACCAGCAGAAACACGCCCGTCACTCTCGGAAAGACAACGGCTTCTAAGCCCAGCAAGGCCAGTTTGTGATGCCTGCGGGCAAGGGTGTGGAGTGGGTCTGGTCCCGCTCCATACGGTGACGCCTGGGTCTAGGCAGGCCTTTGCGAACTCGACACCGCCCGGTGGACTTCATCGGCAGTCTGAGAGAAAGGCAGACCAAGCGGTGGGGGAGAGGGTGAGGCGAGGGCCGCGGGGGTTCTTCGAGTCGCGGATGTGGATGGTGTGGGGGCAGGGGGATATCTCGACGCATTGGCCGCCCTCGCCGCTGCTGTGGGATGACTTGCGCCAGGTGTAGGCGGCTTCGAGGCACTGGCCGCCCTCGCCGTCGCTGTAGCTCGACTTGAACCAGCTCAGCTGCTCTATGTTCATCGCCGTTCCAGCTTCTTCTCGATCAGGTCCAGGGACTCGTGCGGGTTGAGAGCCTGCGCCCGGATGATCCCATAGCGCGCAGCGAGGATGCGTACCTCTTCTCGGTCGGTGACCAGGCGTGGGTAACCCTGCGCCTCCATATAGGCAACTTGCTCCTGGCGCTTGGGAGTTAGCAAGGTGAAGGAGCCGCCCAGGCTGGGGTGTTCCGGCCGCCCGGTCGGCATCACCTGAAGCTGCACATTGCGCATGCCCCCGATCCGCAACAGCTGCCGTAGCTGCCCCGCGTGCACCTCGGGGCCGCCGATCGGCCGTTCAAGTACTGACTGCTCCATCACGAAGCTGCACTCCGGCGGCGGCCACTGCTCGAAGATCTGCTGTCGGGAGAGGCGGTCCGCGACCCGCTTCTCGATGGTGTCCTCGCTCAGTGGCGGGAACCGCTGGGTGAATACGGCCCGGGCGTAGTCCTCGGTCTGGAGCAGCCCGAGCACACCCATCGTGCTGTAGTCGTACAGCGAGACGGCCTGCGCCTCCAAGGCGGCGTATCCCCGATACCACTCCGGATGCCGAGTCCGCGCCTTCTTCATCCCCTCCTTGATCTCAGGGACCATCGCCCTCAACAGCCCGCCGGCATCCAGAAGCTCATCCGCCTTCTCCAACACCTCCGGCCGAGCCACCCGCACCCCCCGCTCCATCGCTCCGATCGCATCCGGCCCGTACCCCACCGCCTCCCCCAACTCCTTCTGCGTGAGCCCCGCCCGCTCCCGCAGTAGCTTCAGCAGCTTGCCGACCGCCGCGAACAACCCGGTCGTACCGTCGGCCTCCGCCGGAGTCTCCGGCCTGCGCTCATCCGCCATCCCCCTGCACCGCCCTCACCTCGTCGTGGTCACGGCCGACGAGCCGACGCCTCGTACACCGCACCCATACGGCTACATAGCGTCCCGCCGTCGTACCTGGTCAGACTAGAACCGGACGACCACGCTGAGTGACATGAATTCGGAAACCCCCACGACCCCCATGACTCCCACCGTCCTCGGTGAGTTCAGGCAACTCTTCACCCCCAGCCGCCGAGGCGCCCGACTCGCGCGAAGGATCGTCGCGCAGCGGCTGAACGCCTGGGGCATCCCCCAGGGGAGCGAGGAGTACGACAACGCCGTGCTGGTCGTCGCCGAGCTGGTGACGAACGCCGCGATGCACGGGTACGTCTCCGGGCACAGCTTTCTGCTGAAAGTGGTGTGGGTGACCGGCACCGTACGTATCGAGGTGGCCGACGCGTGCGAGAAGCGGCGGCCGAAAACGCGGCGGCCGGAGCCCGGGGCCGAGTCCGGGCGGGGGCTGTTGATCGTCGAGGCCCTCGCCGAAAAGTGGGGCGTCGAGGACCGCGCCCCGGGCAAGAGCGTGTGGGCCGAGCTGAGTACCGGTACCAACGCCGGCCCCCAGCGGCGTCAGGACGTGGGCTCGTCCACCTGCGGCTCCAGCAGCACCTCGGTCGCGCTCACGCCCTTGGAGGCGCCGAACGTCTCGACCATCACTCCGAGGTAGGTGCCGGTCACCTCCAGAGCAGCGCGGTCGTCCCCCAAGCGCAGGTCGAGCCTTGCCCGGGGCGCGCCCCCGTGGTCCGGCATGCGGTGGATCCGCGCCGCCGGGTAGCGCAGGCTCGTCAGCTTCTCCTGCACCGCCTCGTAGGTGGTGGTGTCCTTGCCCGAGAACGCCTTGCTGATGCGCAGTGCGTTCCGGTCGGCGACACACTGCTCGGTGACGTCCAGCGGCACCGGATCGTAGGGGTCCGTCGGCACCGGATCGACCGGATCGACCGGCGTGGTCTCGGTGGCGGAAGATGCCGCCAACTCGCCGCCGGCCTCGACGTCCGGGGCACAGACCTGCCAGAAGAGGTCCTGCAACTCAAAGAACCGCGCCTCCGCGTCGTCGCTCGCCGCGGCGACGCCGACCGTGGAGGTCTGAGCGGCCGTGGCGCTCGGCGCGGCGAGGCCGCCCAGGACGGCGGCGCTCCCGAGCGCGGCCGCCAGCAGGCACTTCGGAAGGAAGTGCTTCGCAAGGAAATTCGGTCTCATGTCTGAACCATGTCGGTCGCCGGAGACGCCCACATGAGTACCCGTACTCAATCCACCAGGTCCGCCGCCGTCAGCAACCGCGTCAGGTCCGTTCGCGACCGGACGTGCAACTTTCGGTAGACGCGGGTGAGATGGGCCTCCACCGTCTTCCGCGACACGAACAACGACGCGGCCGCCTCCGTGTTGTTGAGGCCGCGGGCGATGGCGCGCGACACCTGGAACTCCTGGGGTGTCAGCTGGTCGAGCACCCCGCCCATACCCCCCGCCGAGGACTGGGCGGTGCTCTTCAACATCCCCCCGGCCGCAGCCAGTTCGCTCGCCGCCCGCCGGGCCCACGGCACCGCGCCGAGTCGTTCGAAGCAGGCCAGGGCGGAGGCGAGGGGGGCGCGGGCGGCCCCCGGGCGCCGGTAGCGCCGTAGGACCTCCGCCTCGCACAGCAGGGTCCGCGCCCAGTCGAAGGGGCCCGTCGTCCGCTGGTGGGCCTGCAACGCCGCGCCGAAGTAGGCCTCCGCCTCCTCCGGCGTCCCCGCCATCAGCCCCCGGACCCGGGCCGCCGCGGCCTCGGCCGAGGCGAGGCCGGTCTCCCGCGCCCGTTCCTCCAGCCAGGACACCACCTCGACGGCCCGCGCCGCGTTCCCCGCCCGTACGTGCGCCTCGGCCAGGTCCGCCGCGAAGGGGACCACCTCGGGGTTCCCGATGCCCTGCTCGACCGCCAGTGACAACGTTTGCTCCAACTGGTCGGCGGCCGCGTCGTGGTCGCCGTGGGCGAGGGCCGACAGACCGAGGACCGCCGTCATGTGGAACTCCTGGCAGCCGATCCCGTACGCCCCGCACTCCCGCCGCGCCCGCGCCACATGCTCCTCGCACTCGACGCGGTCGCCGCGCAGGGCTTCGAGGCGGGCGAGGCAGTAGAGGGCGTAACTCACGCAGGTCAGCTGGCCGAGTTCCTCCGCCCAGCGCAGAGCCTCGGTCAAGTCACCGCGTGCGGAGGCCCATTGACCGATACGGGTCTCCAGCTCACCCCGTACGGCGAGGGTGAAGCCCAGCACGCCCACCGCGCTGTGCTGCCGCGCCGACTCCACGGCCGTGTTGAGCAGCCGGCGCCCGCGTACGAACTCCTCCACGCGGCTCCAGGCCTGCCCGGCGATCGCGTAGACCTGCTGGTCGCGGACGGGGTCGCCGCCGGTGCCGTGGCGGTCGGCGGCCTCCAGCATCGCGCGGCCCTCGGCGGTACGGCCGGACATGACGAGGGCGCCGCCGAGGAGGGTGAGGCTGTACCAGCGTTCGGGGCCGGACTCGGAGGCGAGGGCCAGGGACCGCTCGGCCACGTGTACCGCCGCCGGGACATGGCCGTCCAGGCGCGCGGCGGCCGTCGCCTCCGCGAGGAGCAGGCAGGCGCGGGTGCGGTCGGTGTCGCGTACGGCGTCGGCGGCGTTCACGAGGAGGCCGTACGCCTGGGCCGTCTCGCCCTTCCAGGTGTACATCCGGCCCAGCAGGCCCTGGATGGCGGCGCGTACGGCCGGGTCGGGGGTGATGCGGAGGGCCTCCTCGCACCACTGGGGCCCCGCCGGGGAGCCGCTGAGCAGGGCGTCGGAGGCGGCGTGGTGGAGGCGGTCGGCGCGGGGCGCGGGGTCGGGGGTGAGTTCGGCGGCGCGGCGCCAGGCGAGGGCCGACTCGCCGAAGGCGCTGCGGCGGCGGGCCTCCGCCGCGGCCGCCGCGAGCGCCGCCGCGGCCTCTTCGTCGGGGCCGGGGGTCGCGGACGCCCGGTACCAGGCGTGCAGCGGGCCCGTACTCACCTCGGCCAGCGCCTGGAACGCGGCGTAGCGGTGCGCGAGGGGGGCGCGGCCCAGCACCAGCGCGCGCAGCACCGGGTGGTGGAAGTCCAGCCCGTCCGCCGTGGCCGTGATCAGGCCGTCCTCCTCGGCGGGGGACAGCGCGTCGAGGGAGAGGCCGGCCGCCTCCAGGGCTTTGCGCAGCGGGCCCGCCGCCGCCGAGCGGCTCGCCGCCAGCACCACCAGGGCCCGGCGGGCGGGGTCCGGCAGAGCGTCGATACGGGCCGCCCAGGCGCGCTCCAGATGACTGCCGAGGGAGGGCGGGTCGAGCAAGGGCCTTTCGCCGCGCGCCTGTTCGTCCGTCAGCCCGCTCGCGATCTCGCGCAGGGCGAGCGGGTTGCCGCCGCTGATGCGTACGAGGTCGGCGAGGACGTTGGGTGTCACGCGGCCGTCCAGCAACGTGGCGCACTCCTCCGGCGCCAACCCGCCCACCTGCACGGCGGGGATGCTGCGCCGCGGCCCCGACTCGCCGTGGTCCTCGCGGGAACCGAGGGCCAGGGCGACCCGCTCACTCGACAGGCGGCGGGCGACGAAGAGCAGGACGCGCTGGGAGGAGGGGTCCACCCAGTGCAGGTCGTCGACGAGGACGACGACCGGGCGCTCGTCGCCGAGCGCCGCGAGGACGTTGAGGGCGCCCATACAGGCGGCGTACGGATTGCCCGGCGGGTCCGCCGGGTCGCCGCTCAGGGCCAGACAGGATTCCAGGGCCGAGCGCTGGGCTCCGGGGAGTTCCCTGAAAAGGGATGAATGGGGCATCAGTAGGTCGCCGAGGGTGGCGAAGGGCAATACAGTCTCGGTCTCGATGCCCCGGGCGCGCAGGACGGTGGCCGGTGCCGCGCCGGAGGTTCCGGCCGTCGCGCGCTCCGCCGCGTAGTCCAGCAGGGCGGTCTTTCCGATGCCGGGCGCGCCCCACAGCAACAGCGCCGCCCCACCCGCCCCACCCGCCACGAGCAGGTCGTCCATCAGCCGGCGTTCCCGCTCCCGACCGACGAGTCCCCGTAACAATGCGCCACCCCCTGGTGCCCGCCCGTGCCCGGCCCCGCCCGTCCATCATGCCCCCAAGGGGAGAGGTCAGGGGAGATGTAGGGACTTCCCGGAAGCGAGGGGTGTCGCCCCGGGCCTTCAATGGTGGTGCGCAACAGCACCACAGCACCACAGCACCACAGCACCACAGCACCACAGCACCACAGCACCACAGCACCACAGGGGGATCGCACCACAGGGGGATCGCACCACAAGAGGTTCGCAACTCAAAGGAAATCAGGAAGATCAGGGAAATCAGGGGAATGAACCAGGTCGCGGAACTAGGGGGACGGCGCATGCCGGCATCCGTGGGACGCGGGGATCTCACCTCGGCATCCGACCGGCTCGACTCGGTCGAGATCAAGGTGACGTTCTCGGGTGCGGGCGCTGCCGCCGCGACTTGGGCGCTGGCGCCGGACACCGGGGGAGCCCGGCGCCGCGTCTACTTCTGTGAGGCCCTCGCCCGCTCCACGGCGCCAGGTCACCTGCCGCTTCTGGATGCGGGGTTGATCCTGCGCCTACGGGCGGGGAGCGGGCGAGGCGGGGCCGCGACCGCGGAATTGCGGCCCTGTCGCCGGTCCCGGCTCTCGGAACGTTGGCTGCGCTTCCGAGAGCAGGGACCGGATTCCTTCCACCTGGCGGGCGCCTGGTCGGGCGACCGCCGGGTCCTCTCCGCCGCCCTCGTCTCCGACTGCGGGCGTACGGCCGTGGAGGCCGCCGCCACCGGCGACGAGCCGCTGGACCGCGTCTTCTCCGACCGCCAGCGCGCGTTTCTCACCGAGTGCGCCGACATCGACGTCGGCTTCGGCTCGCTCGACGTCCTCGGCCCCGTGCACACGGTCCGCTGGCGCGGCGTACGCCTCGACCATCACGAAGTGACCCTGGAGCGCCGCACGTTGGCCGACGGGGGCGGCGCCGACGGGGGCGGCGATGCCGACGGGGCCTGTCTGGAGTGGCTGGAGGTCTCCGAACGGGTCGCGCCCGAGGGCGCCGAGGTCGTCCAGGCCTCCCTCACCGCCCTGCTGAAGGCCAAGGGCCTCGAACCGGACCTGGGGCCGGGCATCCGGCTGCGACGGGTGCTGGAGGAACTGCGCTCGTAAGCGCTCCCTCCAGGGGCCGGTTCATCGCCGCGTGCTTCGTCGTGGCCGGCCGCGCGGTTTCCTCGCGCCCCATAGGGAACGGGCGCGGTTTCCTCGCGCCCCAACGGAACGCGCTGTCACCCCGCGTCGTCATAATGGTGCGCGGTGTCGCAGCGGGGGAGGCGGGCAGTGGTGGAGCCGGGGGCGGTCCTGCCGTCGCGTATCGGTGCCTACACCGTCGAACGGCGGCTCGGCGCGGGAGGCATGGGGACGGTCTATCTCGCCCGGTCGCGCGGTGGTCGCGCCGTCGCGGTGAAAGTGGCCCATCCCGAGCTGGCGGCCGACCGGAATTTCCGCGCACGGTTCCGGGCCGAGGTCGACGCCGCGCGCAGGGTCGGCGGTTTCCACACCGCCCCGGTCGTGGACGCGGACCCGGAGGCGGAGACGCCCTGGCTGGCCACGGCGTACATCCCGGGGCCCACGCTGTCCGACCTGCTCGCGGAGCGGGGCCCGATGGACGAGCACCGGCTGCGGCTGCTGGGCGCCGCCCTGGCGGAGGCCCTGCAGGCCGTCCACGCCTGCGGGCTCGTCCACCGCGATCTGAAACCCGGCAACATCATCATGGCCGAGGACGGTCCCAGGGTCCTCGACTTCGGTATCGCCCGAGCCGTGGAGTCCACCCGGCTGACCTCCACCGGAGCGGCTTTCGGCACCCCCGGCTATCTCGCCCCCGAGCAGGCGCAGGGCCTCGAAGTCACCGGCGCCGCCGATGTGTTCGCGCTCGGCGCGGTCCTCGTCGCGGCGGCCGGCGGCAGCGCGTTCGGCGGCGGTACGCCCATGGGGCTGATGTACCGGTCGGTGCACGAGTCCGCCGATGTGTCCGAGGTGCCGGAAGGGCTGCGCTCCCTGGTCGCCGCCTGCCTGTCCAAGGACCCGGCCGACCGGCCCACCCCCGACAGCCTCCTGAACCAGCTGACTCCCGGCCCGGCCTCGGACCCGACCACCCCGTCCACCTCGACCACCCCATCCGCCCCGGGCACCTCCGAGGAGGCGACGACCCTTCTCGTCGGCCACCGGCCGCCGACCCCGGCCGGGCCCACGCGGGCGTTCGGGCCGGCCAGGGCTGTCGTCGCCCTGGTCACCGTGGCCGTGCTCGTCGGCGGCGCGGTGTACGTGGCGAACAGGGACGGGGGAAGCGGTGCGCCCTCGGCCGGCGGGTCGACCTCCTCGCCGACGTCGTCGGCCGGCGCGACTCCCGGAGGCGGCGGTGGGAGCACCGGCTCACCCGACGCCGGGGGCGAGGCGGACGAGGGCGGTGAAGGCAAAGGGCCCAGGGACGAGGTCACGGTTCGGATCACGGCTCAGTACAGCAGGAGCTGGATCTCGGCCAAGGACGCCGTCGGCGAGATCCTCTTCGACGGTCTGCTCCAGCAGGGTGAGACCAAGACGTTCTCCGACAAGGACCGGATCACCCTGGTCCTCGGCGACGCGAGCGCCGTCCGACTCGTCGTGAACGGCAAGAAGATCGAGAACGACTTCACCGCCGGCACCGTGGAGCGGCTGACCTACACGAAGGGTGACTGACCGCCGCCGCTCCCGGGGACTCCATGGCGTTCCGGGGTGACGTGCCGCACTCGTACGAGGCGCTGGCGCCCGGGATGACGTGCCGCACTCGTACGAGGCGCTGGCGCCCGGGATGACGTTCGTCCTCGTGATGCGGCACAGCTGGGAGGGAAAAGGCGTAGGAGGGCAAAAGGCAGGAGCCCCTTCGCCGAAAGGCAAGGGGCTCCTTGGGTACTGCTCTCAGACGTCGTCAGAGGGGCATCCCTCGATCAGACGGGGGTGACGTTCTCCGCCTGCGGGCCCTTCGGGCCCTGCGTCACGTCGAAGGAGACCTGCTGGTTCTCCTCCAGCGAACGGAAGCCGTTCGCGTTGATGGCGGAGTAGTGGACGAACACGTCCGGTCCGCCACCTTCCTGGGCGATGAAGCCAAAGCCCTTTTCGGCGTTGAACCACTTCACGGTTCCGGTAGCCATAAGCCCTCCTTGGGCCCAAAGGGTTGCCCTGCTCCAGAACCCTGCAAGTGTGAAAACAAGATGCCGCACAACTGCATACGTCTGAAAACGACGAGAGCCCGCGGTTACATGCTCCGCAGGCTCTGTACTGCAAGGGAAACCAAACTGCAACTTGCGGCGAGCCTAGCACGCGGGCACGGGAATGCAATAGAGGGCAAGATCACGTCACCCGGATGTTTGACGGGCTCGGTTCGTGGGTTGACGTATCGCGTCTTCCGCATCACCAGTCGCATGGACGACACGCCGTCGAGAGTATTGACAGCGGGTGAACATTCGGTTCCGCGAACCCGTCGCGGGCCCCGGAGCCCGCACCGTACAACATGAGGGCTAGCCTCGCGATGTGGACAATTCTCGCAACCGGCCGCGCGTCGGCCACATCCAGTTCCTGAACTGCCTGCCCCTGTACTGGGGGCTCGCGAGAACGGGCACGCTCCTCGACTTCGAGCTGACCAAGGACACCCCTGAGAAGCTCAGCGAGCAGCTGGTGCGCGGGGACCTCGACATCGGGCCGATCACGCTCGTCGAGTTCCTGCGCAACGCGGACGACCTGGTCGCCTTCCCGGACATCGCGGTCGGCTGCGACGGTCCGGTGATGTCCTGCGTCATCGTCTCCCAGGTACCACTCGAACGCCTGGACGGCGCACGCGTCGCACTGGGCTCCACCTCGCGCACCTCCGTACGCCTCGCGCAACTCCTGCTGGCCGAGAGCGTCGGCGTACAGCCGTCGTACTACACCTGCCCGCCCGACCTCTCGCTGATGATGCAGGAGGCGGAGGCGGCGGTGCTCATCGGTGACGCGGCGCTGCGGGCCAACCTGCTCGACGGGCCGAACTTCGGGCTGGAGGTGCACGACCTGGGCGCCATGTGGAAGGCGTGGACGGGGCTGCCGTTCGTCTTCGCGGTGTGGGCGGCGCGCCGGGACTACCTGGAGCGGGAGCCGGAGGTCACCCGCAAGGTGCACCAGGCGTTCCTGGCCTCCCGCGACCTGTCCCTGACCGAGGTGGGCAAGGTCGCCGAGCAGGCGGCCCGCTGGGAGGCCTTCGACGAACAGGTCCTGGAGCGGTACTTCACCACCCTCGACTTCCGCTTCGGCGGACCCCAGCTGGCCGCGGTCGCCGAGTTCGCGCGCCGGGTCGGCCCGACCACCGGATTTCCGGCGGACGTGAAGGTCGACCTGCTTTCCTGAACATTTCCCCCGGAGGTCCCGGCGAACTTCCCGGAATTTCGTTTGACGAATTCCGCCTTCTGTGGGATCGGCCGAGGATCTGCCGCCGACGTTCGCATTCCCCTTCGGGCGTACGGCACTACGCTGCTGGGGAGTCGTGCGTCGTGGAGCGTTCGTACGGGGGAACGTACGGGGTGGCGTCCGGGAGACGTACGGGGGAGGTGTGGCCCATGCAACCGCTCGATGCCGGCGAACCCACGGTCGTGGGGCCCTACCGGCTGCTCGGCCGGCTCGGGTCCGGCGGGATGGGCCGCGTCTATCTGGGGCGCAGCGCGGGCGGCCGTACCGTCGCCGTGAAGGTCGTGCACCCGCACTTCGCCCTGGACGAGGAGTTCCGCGCCCGCTTCCGGCGTGAGGTCGACGCGGCCCGCCGGGTGGGCGGTTCCTGGACCGCTCCCGTCCTGGACGCGGACCCGGAGGCGTCGGTCCCGTGGGTGGCGACGGGGTACGCGGCCGGCCCGACCCTGACGGCGGCGATCGCGGACGGCGGCCACCTGCCCCCGCACTCGGTACGCGTGCTGGGCGCGGGCCTGGCGGAAGCCCTCTCGGCGGTGCACGCGCTGGGCCTGGTCCACCGGGACGTGAAGCCCTCGAACGTGCTGCTGACCGTGGACGGCCCCCTCCTCATCGACTTCGGCATCGCCCGCGCCACGGACGGCACGGCGTCCCTGACCTCGACCGGCGTCTCGATCGGCTCTCCCGGCTACATGTCGCCCGAGCAGATCCTCGGCAAGGGGATCACCGGCGCGGCGGACGTCTTCTCCCTCGGCGCCGTCCTCGCGTACGCCGCGACGGGCCTGTCCCCGTTCCCCGGCGACTCCTCCGCCGCCCTCCTCTACAAGGTCGTCCACGAGGAGCCCCGACTGGACGGGCTGGAGGGCGACCTGCGGGACCTGGTCGCGCACTGCCTGTCCAAGGACCCCACCGCCCGCCCGACCCCCGACGACATCGCCCGCGCCCTGGCCCCCCAGGGCGCGGCCCGCCTGGTGGCGGCGGGCTGGCTGCCGGGTCCGCTGGTGGAACAGGTCGGCCGGAGCGCGGTGCAGCTGCTGAACCTGGAGGCGGCGGAGGAAGTCCCGTCCGGGCCGGTGGGGTTCAGCAGTCCGTCGGTGGGGGTGGGGGTGGGGGCGTCGGCGGTGGGGACGGGCTCACCGGACACGGGCTCACCGGACACGGGCTCACCGGACACGGGGACCCCGCCCGGCGAGGCGAAGGTCGAAGTGCCCGCCGCGAGCGGGGTGTTCGGGCCGCCGCCGGTGATGTCGCCGCAGGCGCCGCCCCTGACGCACGTGCCGGGGCAGCGGTCCGACGCCGTGGTGGCGGACACGGCTCCGCCGACGCCGCCCTCCTCGTCCTCGGCGCCGGGCAGGCTGTCCCTGAGCGTGGCGGCGGCGTCCACGACCACGGCGAACGGGCGCGGCCGGAAGGTGAGTTGCTCGGTCGCCCTGGCGGTCGTGGGGGCGTTCGCGGTGGTGAGCGTGGGGGCGCTGTTCGGGCTCGGGATGCTCAAGGGCGAGGACGACAGCGGCAGCAAGGCGAGCGACCAGGCGCCGTCGGCGAGCGCCGGCCCGACCGACGGCGGCCAGGACTCGGAGCTGCCGGGCGACGCGGAGGGCGAGTTGCCCAAGAAGTACCTCGGCACCTGGGAGGGCGAGGGCTACGCCCTGGACGGCAACCTCCCCGCCGGAACCTTCACCGTCACCCTCGAACAGGCCTCGGTCGGCGACCCGTTGGGCACCTTCCGCTCCGTCGACCTCCTCGGCGGCGCCTGCGACGACAAGCTCGTCCTCAAGAAGGTCACCAAGGACGACATCGTCGCCACGAGCATCGCCGACACCAAGAACAACCCCGGCACCTGCACCAAGAACACCCACGAGATCACCCTCACCCCCGTCGGCGACGAACTCCAGTACACCTCGAACAACGCGGCCGCGGGCGACCCGACGGCCCGCCTGGCGAAGGTGAAGTGACGCGGGGACGGGGGCGGTTCGGCCGCGGGTGGGTGGTGGCTGGCTGCGCCCCTGGAAAGCACGGGGCGCAGCCCCTGCTTTCCAGGGGCGCGGGGAACTGCGCGAGCAACCACGACGCACCCGCATCTGGGGGTCGAAGGGGCACAGCCCCTGGATGGGGAAGGGATGGGTAGGGGCGGCGGGGGCGACAACATCCCGGTACACCACGGACCCCACCACTCATAGGCTGACCACGTGGCTCTCGACCCCTGGCTGATCGCACTCACCACGGCCGCCGCCCTGTGGGGCGGAGCCGTGGGCACACTGCTCCCCCGCCCCGCCTACCGCCTCACCGTCGACGAGGAACACCCCTGGCAGCACGCATGCCCTGCCGGCCACCCCATCACCGGCCCCGCATCCGGCTGGCTCGGCCCCGCCCGCTGCCCGGCGCCCGCCTCCCCGGGCATCACCCCTCCCACCTGCGCCTACGGGCCCCGCACCACCACGGTCGCCACCACGACCGCCCTCGTCTGCGCCACCCTCGCCCTGACCACAGGCTTCCGCCCCGAACTCGCCGTCTGGCTGCTCCTCGCCCCCCTGGGCGTACTGCTCACCCTCGTGGACCTCGGGGCACAACGCCTGCCCGACCCCCTGACCCTCCCTTTCGCGGGCCTGGCCCTCACGCTCCTCGGCGCGGTCGCGTTCGTACCCGAGCACGCGGGGCAGTGGCGTACCGCGGCATACGGCGCGCTCGCCCTCGGCGGCTTCTACTTCCTCTTCTTCCTCATCAGACCCGTGGCCCTCGGCTTCGGCGACGTGAAGCTGGCCCTGGGCCTCGGCGCCGTCCTCGGCTGGTACGGCTGGGGCGCGCTGTACCTCGGCACGTTCGCCGGCGCGCTCATCGGCAGCGCGTACACCCTGGTCATGGCGGCCCGGGGCCGCGCCGTACGCCGACAGCTGGTCGCCCTCGGCCCATTCATGATCGCGGGAGCGTACGCCGGGCTGCTGCTGGAGGCGTACGCGGCCTGAGACGGAGCATCAGACGGACCCCGGCCGTGGAGTTGTCCACAGGCAGCCGGGCTGACGTCGGCCGATCCGGACCCCTGGCGTAGGCTGGGCCGGTCCGTTCAACCCTTACGAAAGGGACACTCCCGGTGACCGAGAAGGCCGATCTCCAGTCCGTTCTCGACCGTGCCGCAGAGGGTGGGCGGATCACGCCAGAGGAAGCGCTCGACCTCTACCGCGACGCCCCGCTGCACGCGCTCGGCTCCGCCGCCGACGCCGTACGCAGGCGACGGTACGCGGGCACGGAGCACATCGCGACGTACATCATCGAGCGGAACATCAACTACACGAACGTGTGCGTGACGGCGTGCAAGTTCTGCGCGTTCTACGCCCCGCCGAAGGCCAAGGACAAGGGCTGGACGCGCGACCTCGACGACATCCTGCGCCGCTGCGCGGAGACCGTCGAGCTGGGCGGCACCCAGATCATGTTCCAGGGCGGTCACCACCCGGACTACGGGGTGGAGTACTACGAGACGCACTTCGCCGCCATCAAGAAGGCCTTCCCGCAGCTGGTCATCCACTCCCTCGGCGCGTCCGAGGTCGAGCACATGGCCCGGATCTCGAAGGTGAGCGTCGAGGAGGCCATCCAGCGCATCCACGCCGCCGGCCTCGACTCCTTCGCCGGCGCCGGCGCGGAGCTGCTCCCCGCGCGCCCCCGCAAGGCCATCGCGCCCCTGAAGGAGTCCGGCGAGCGCTGGCTGGAGATCATGGAGACCGCGCACAACCTGGGTGTCGAGTCCACGTCCACGATGCTCATGGGCACCGGCGAGACCAACGCCGAGCGCATCGAGCACCTGCGGATGATCCGTGACGTACAGGACCGGACGGGCGGCTTCCGGGCCTTCATCCCGTACACCTACCAGCCGGAGAACAACCACCTGAAGGGCCGTACGCAGGCCACGCTCTTCGAGTACCTGCGCATGATCGCCATCGCCCGGCTCTTCATGGACAACATCGCCCACATCCAGGGCTCCTGGCTCACCACCGGCAAGGAGGTCGGCCAGCTCTCCCTGCACTACGGCGCGGACGACCTCGGCTCGATCATGCTGGAGGAGAACGTCGTCTCCTCCGCCGGCGCCAAGCACCGCTCCAACCGCATGGAGATCATCGACCTGATCCGCAAGGCGGGCCGCGTCCCCGCCCAGCGGGCCACGACCTACGAGCACATCGTCGTCCACGACGACCCGGCGAACGACCCCGTCGACGAGCGCGTCATGTCCCACATCTCGTCCACGGCCATCGAAGGCGGCACGGCCCACCCCGAGTTGAAGCTGCTGAACGCCAACTAGGGCTCACATGCTGACGATTCACGCCGCCGACGAGGTGCGGCGCACGTGGGACGACCCGGAGCCCATCAAGGACGGCGCCGTCGCGGTGGAGGGCGTCCGAGTGCATGCCGTGGGGTCGCTGGAGGAGGTCCGGGCGCGGTTCCCGGGCGCCCGCGTGCGGCGGTGGCCCGGTGTCCTGGGTCCCGCCCACCTCCACGAGGGCCCGCTCCCGGACGCGCCCTCCCCACGTGAACGCGTTCACGCGGTGCTGAAGTCGGGGGCGGCGGCGGTGCTGGAAGAGCACGTCGACACCCCGGAACTCCGGTCGGCCGCCGAGCGCAATCACGTGGTGGTACTGCCGCGACCGCGCCCCACGGCGATCGCCGAGCACGGCCGAGCGGACCTGGCGGTCTTCGACGGGGCCGGCGTATGCATGGCCACGGTGTGCGCCGGGCGCCTGGTCCACCGTCGGCGATAAAGGCGACAGGCGATAGAGGCGACATGCGATAAAGGCGACAGGCCATAGAGGCGACATGCGATCAAGGGGCGTGTCGGCTCACCCCGAGAACGCCTCCCCGAACGCCCCGTCCTCCTGATCCACCCCGCTGCAGTCGGTCAACTCGTCCTTCGCCCCGTCCCCGCACTCCTGATCCCGGAACGTCGCCCACATCGACACCCAGGCCACCCCCTTCTCCTCCGCGAACTCCCGTACCTGCGCCGCGTCCTCCAGGGTGAACGTCTCGTTGTCGACGTCGTTGACGCCCAGCATCGAGGTCAACGCCAGCGCCCCCCACGCCGTCGACTCACTCGTGCCGAAGGTGTCCATCAACTGCTCGTGCGTCGCCTCGGCCGCTTCCTCCGCGTAGTCGCCCATGTCACCGCCGTACGAACTGGCGTAGTTCATGGTCATGATGTTGACCGTGGTGACCTGGACGGCGTGGTCGTTGGCCGAGTCGAGGAGGGCCACGCCGTCGTCGTCGAGGCCGGACGGCATGACGGGGAGGGTGAAGGAGACGGAGAGGTCGGGTCGGTCCTTCTGAAGGAGCGCGATGGCCTCGGAACGCAGGTCGACGGAGTCGGAGTCCCGCAGCGCGTCGCCCTCGACGTCGAAGTCGGCCTCGGTCGAGCCGGCCGCGTCGAGCGCCGCGCCGTACGCCTCGGCGAGCTCGGACGCGCTGTCGCAGGCCTGAGCCAGCTCCGTGCCCGAGGCACCACCGAACGAGACCCGCACCGACGCCCCCGAGTCGGTGAGCGCCGAGATACGTGACTTCACCGCAGTGTCGTCGATCGCGTCCGTCCCGTTCCACGCGGGCGTGCACGCCTTGCCGTCGGCGATCACGAACGCCAGGTTGTACGCGGCGGCCGACCCGGCGTCGTCGAGGCCGGAGGCGTCGGTGGCGTTCACGTACGGCGCGTAGGTCGTGGACGTCCTGGACTCCGCCGACGACTCCTCCGCCGACGACTCCTCCGTCGCCGACTCCTCGGCGGCCGACGGCGCGCCGGCCGAGCCCGCCGGAGCGCTGGGCGCGGAGGCGGAATCATCCGTCTTCGTGGTGCAGCCCGCGCAGGTCAGGGCCACCAGACATATCAGTCCGACGGCCGGTTTCAGGGAATTCCTCACGGTACTCACGAGGGAAATCAATCACACCTGGCTGTGCTTCATGTGTGCTTCGTGAGGGATTGCAGTTCCGAAGGCCGGTCACGGAACGGTGAACGGCAAAAGGTTCGGCAGCCGGACAAACGCACCTATCTGGGTGGGGTGTATGCCCGCAAAAGCAAACCCCGACGGCTTCGCAGTCGTTCATGGATTCTCTAAGGAAACGGACAGGTTAAGGAGTTTCTCATGGGAGTCTCACAAGAGAAGCTGGGAATTGGCCAAATAAAGGCCGCCTAATATCCGGGGACATGCAATCCGAGTCCGCCAACGAAAACTCCACCCCCGAGGCCGTGTACGAGATCACCTCGGCACCGGCCCGCGGCAGCCGCCGCAGGCAGGGCAGGCAGGGCAGGCAGGGCACGGGGCCGGCAGAAGAGGGCCCCGTGTTCGTCGACAACTCCGGGCGCCGCGCCAGACTGCTGCGCCGCTGCGGCACGCTGCTGGGGGTGGTATGCCTCGGTTACGCCGTCGTGCTCGGCATGGCGTTCATGGGCTGGGGCATCTCCGCGTCCCCGTCCGACCTGTTCCCGTTCGGCGGAGGCGGCGGCCGGTCCGGCGTGCCGGGCGGCGGCGGCAACGGCCCGCAGCCCCAGGGCGGCATCGCCCCCGAGGGCATCCCCTCGGGCGCCCCCGGCGGCACCGCACCCTCCGGCGCCCCCACCGCCGTACCGTCCCCGTCCGCGTCCGCCCACTGACGGGAGCGCACCACCTCATGAGCACGACGACACCCGCGCGCCGTGGCCGCCGACGCGCCCCCTCCAAGCTCCAACGCGCCACCGGCAAGGCCGCCGCCCTGCAGAAACCCCGGGTCATCCTCGCCCTGCTGCTCCTGCTCGGGCTGACCAGTGTGATGCTGCTCGACGGCTATCTGCGCGCCGAGGTCGGCGGCGACCAGCGCGTCCGCACCGGGGCCGGCTCCAGCGACGTACCCGAGGACATCCTCGACGGCGGGCCGATCCTGACCTTCCGCGGCGGTGAGGCCCAGACGCAGTCCGTGCCGGACCAGACCATCGCGCTCACCTTCGACGACGGCCCGAACCCGACCTGGACCCCGGAGATCCTCGACGTCCTGAAGAAGTACGACATCCCCGCGACCTTCTTCGTGGTCGGCTCGATGGTGTCGCGCTACCCGGACATCGTCGAGGGCATGGTCGAGGACGGTCACGAGATCGGCATCCACACCTTCACCCACGTCGACCTGTCGTACCAGAGCGACGCCCGCGTCACCCGCGAGATGACCCAGACACAGCTGGCCCTCGCGGGCGCGGCCGGCATCACGACCACGCTCTTCCGCGCCCCGTACTCCTCCGAGACGGACGCCATCGACAACTACAGCTGGCCCGTCTACCAGAAGCTCGGCGAGGAGGGCTACACCAGCGTCTTCGTCGACACCGACAGCGACGACTGGAAGAAGCCCGGCGTCAAGAAGATCATCAAGTGGGCCACGCCGGACGACGGCAAGGGCGCCTCGGTCCTCATGCACGACGCGGGCGGCGACCGCTCCCAGACGGTCGACGCGCTCGGCACCTACATCGAGAAGATGAAGGCCAAGGGCTACACCTTCACCACCGTCAGCGGCGCCCTCCAGAAGGACGACGCCGAGAACGGCCGGAGCGACCAGGGCAACCAGGGCAACCAGCGGAACGGTCAGCAGGCGGGTGCCCCCGTCGCCGCCGCCGGGGCCGACGCGCAGGGCGGGACACAGGGCGGGACACAGGGCGGCGCCGCCGCGGGCGGGCAGGGCACCCCGGGCACGTCGAACGCGCAGGCCGCCCACCGCACCGCCACCGGCGCCACCCTCTACGAGGGCAAGGCGCTCGTCGCTGCCGTCTACGTCGCCGAGTACGCCGTACCGACCCTCTCGGTCGGCCTGATGGTCGTCGGCGTCGCGGTCATGGGCCGCTTCGGGATGATGCTGATCCTCGCCCGGCGCCACTTCCGCGAGCGAAACAAACGCCGCTTCAGCTGGGGGCCGCCGATCACCGGCCCGGTGACGGTCATCGTGCCCGCGTACAACGAGAAGGAGTGCATAGCCAACACGCTGCACTCCCTGGCCCGGAGCACGCACCCCATCGAGATCATCGTCGTCGACGACGGCTCCACGGACGGCACCAAGGAGATCGCCGAGGCCCTCGGTTATCCCAACGTCCGG
This sequence comes from Streptomyces sp. NBC_00104, assembly GCF_045160825.1. Taxonomy (NCBI): domain Bacteria; kingdom Bacillati; phylum Actinomycetota; class Actinomycetes; order Kitasatosporales; family Streptomycetaceae; genus Streptomyces; species Streptomyces sp. NBC_00104. The sequence continues at coordinate 6,702,302 of NZ_CP108215.1, forward strand.
GTCATCCGCCAGGAGAACGCGGGCAAGCCCGCCGCCCTCAACAACGGTGTACGGAACGCCAGTCACGACATCGTCGTGATGATGGACGGCGACACGGTCTTCGAGCCCGACACCGTCGCCAAGCTGGTGCAGCCCTTCGCCGACCCCGGCGTCGGCGCGATCGCCGGCAACGCCAAGGTCGGCAACCGCACCACCATGATCGGCGCCTGGCAGCACATCGAGTACGTGATGGGCTTCAACCTCGACCGCCGCATGTACGACCTGCTGCGCTGCATGCCCACCATCCCGGGCGCGATCGGCGCGTTCCGCCGTGACGCCGTGCTGGAGGTGGGCGGCATGAGCGAGGACACCCTCGCCGAGGACACCGACATCACCATCGCCATGCACCGCGCGGGCTGGCGCGTCGTCTACCAGGAGCACGCCCGCGCCTGGACCGAGGCCCCGGCCTCGCTGAAGCAGCTCTGGTCGCAGCGCTACCGCTGGTCGTACGGCACCATGCAGGCCCTCTGGAAGCACCGCAAGTCCCTGACGGACACGGGCCCGTCGGGCCGCTTCGGCCGCGTCGGCATGCCCCTGGTCGTCATCTTCCAGGTCGTCACACCGGTCTTCGCGCCCCTCATCGACGTCTTCACCGTCTACGCCATGATCTTCGTCGACTTCCAGGCCTCCCTGCTGGCCTGGCTGGCGGTCCTGGGCGTCCAACTGGTCTGCGCGGCCTACGCCTTCAAGCTCGACAAGGAGAAGTACCGCTATCTGCTGATGCTCCCGCTCCAGCAACTCGCCTACCGGCAGATGATGTACCTCGTCCTCATCCATTCCTGCGTCACGGCTCTGACGGGCGGCCGCCTGCGCTGGCAGAAACTCAAGCGCACGGGCGAGGTCGGCACACCGGCCGGGGCGAGCTGATGGGGTCGCACCGGAAGGGGACCGCGGCCGCGGCCGAGGCTCCTGCTGCTCCTGCTGCCCCTGCTGTGCCGGGGCCCGACGCGACCGAGGTCCCCGTGCAGGTCCCGATACAGGTCCCCGTGCGCGACAGGTACTTCGACACCCTCCGCGCCCTCGCCCTCATCCGCGTGGTCACGTACCACACCTTCGGCTGGCCCTGGGCCGGCATGGCCTTCCCCTCCATGGGCGTCATGTTCGCCCTCGCCGGCACCCTCATGGCGAAGTCCCTGGACCGCCCCGCACCCAAGGTCATCAGGAGCCGCTTCCGGCGGCTCCTGCCCCCCTTCTGGTTCTGGGGCCTCTTCGTGGTCGTCGCCATGCTGGTCCACGGCTGGATGCCCGGTTGGCAGATCGTCTTCTGGGTCGTCCCGCTGGGCGACCCCCCGGGCAACGCCTGGGGCGAACAGGCCTGGGAGATCCTCTGGTACCTGCGCACCTACCTCTGGTTCGTCCTGCTCTCCCCGCCCCTGCTGAAGCTGTTCCGGCTGGCCCCGGTCCCGGTCCTCCTGCTGTCGCTGTCGCCGGTCCTGGTCTTCCACTTCCTCTGGGAACCCCCGGACGACCGCCTCGGCGGCGCCCTGACCGACCTGGCGACCTTCCTGTTCTGCTGGATGCTGGGCTTCGCCCACCGTGAGGGCGTCCTGGCGAGGCTGAAGCCGTTCGCGGTCACCGCCCTCTCCCTCGCGGCCCTCGGCTTCGGCGCCTTGTACGCCTTCACCCACCAGGAGGAGACCGGCTCGTACGACCTCGACGACATCCCCCTCGCCCAGGCGTTCTTCTCCGCCGGGTTCGTGACGCTCCTGCTCTACGCGAAGGCGTACTTCAAGGTCGACTTCGCCGGACTGACCCGTTTCCGGCACCTGGACCGGACCGTCACGATCTTCAACTCCCGCGCGGTGACGATCTATCTCTGGCACGAGATCGCCCTGATCCTCGCCGTCCCGCTGATCGACCGGTTCTGGAACGTCCCGGCGTTCGAGACGTACCTGCCGCTGGAGAGCCAGTGGTTCATGTTCGGCATCGGCTGGCTCCTGATCGGCGTGTTCGTCCTGCTCGGCGGTTGGGTGGAGGACGTGGCGGCGAAGAAGAAGCCGAAGCTGTTGCCGTGGCCCTCTGTGGGCCGGGCGCCGCGTGGGCGCCCGGCCCGTACTGCCACAATGGGCCCGTGACCCGCGCATCCCTGGACAAGCAGCCGCACGAAGTCGCCTCGATGTTCGACCGAGTGGCGAAACGGTACGACCTGACCAACGACGTGCTGTCCCTCGGGCAGGACCGGCGCTGGCGCAAGGAGGTCGCGCGGGCGGTGGACGCCCGCCCCGCGCAGAAGATCCTGGACCTCGCGGCCGGCACGGGCACCTCGTCGCTGCCCTTCGCGCGGACCGGCGCCTACGTCGTGCCGTGCGACTTCTCCCTCGGCATGCTCCGGGTCGGCAAGGAGCGCACCTCCTGGCTGCCGTTCACCGCGGGCGACGCCACGAAGCTGCCGTTCAAGGACGACACCTTCGACGCGGTGACCATCTCCTTCGGGCTACGCAACGTGCAGGACACCGACACCGCGCTGCGCGAGCTGTACCGGGTGACCAAGCCCGGCGGCCGCGTCGTGATCTGCGAGTTCTCCCACCCGACGTGGACACCGTTCCGGACCGTCTACACCGAGTACCTGATGCGCGCGCTGCCGCCCGTCGCCCGCGCGGTGTCGTCCAACCCGGACGCGTACGTCTACCTCGCCGAGTCCATCCGTGCCTGGCCCGACCAGGCGGGCCTCGCCGAGCGCCTCCGGAAGGCCGGCTGGGACAAGGTCGCGTGGCGGAACCTCACGGGTGGGGTCGCCGCGCTGCACCGGGGGTTCAAGGGCCAGTCGTAGGGCTCAAGACCGCCCGTAAGGCTCTGAGTTCACCCGTACGAGGGGTGCCCGTCAGGGAATCCTGTTGACGGGAACCGGTCAACAGAAACTACCGTCCGTTGATACGTCGGCACGCGCCGGTGATGTCGCACGACCACCGGTGCGCCAGGCGACCACGTCGCATCACGGCACGAGTTCTCTGAATGACGGAGCGTTCCATGACGTCCTACTGCCCGCACTGCGGAACACCCGGTCCCGACGACGCACGCTTCTGCATGACGTGCGGGCGGGAACGGATGCCGGTTCCTGCGGCGGAGACCGGCACCGGGGCCGGGGCTCCGCCGGCCCCACCCGCGACGCCACCACCGGCTCCACCCCCGACGCCCCCGCCCTCACCGGCTCCGGGAACGGCGGCCATCCCGACACCGCCGCCGGGAGTCCCGGGAACGGATCCGTCGGGGGCCCCGGGAATGGCCCCCTCGGCGTCCCTCCCGGCGTTTCTCCCGGCGTTTCTCCCGGCAGCCCCACCGGGCGCGCCACCCCTCGGTCCACCGCCACCGCCACCCGGGTACGCCCCCGTCCCCGCCCGTCCCTCACCGGTCGGCGCCTTCCTCGGACGGGCCTTCCGGGGCGACTGGGGCGGCTCCGCACTGGCCGCGCTCTGGCCGGTCGGGCTCCTCTTCGCCGCCGCCGTCGCGCTGGCCATCCCGTCGTACGGCCAGGACGAGGAGGACCTCGTCGGCTTCGGCGACCGTCTGGGCCTCACCCTCGCCGCCCTCCTGCAGGGCCTCGGCGGCGGCTTCGAGGCCTCCGGGATCAGCGACGGCTACACAGGCGACTTCCGGTCCGCCGAGGGAGCCGTCACCCTGACCCTGGTCCCGCTCACGGTGACCGCCCTGTTCATCGGGGCGCTCGTCCTCGGCGTACGGCAACTCCGTACGCGCCTGGTGACACGCGGCGCGTACGGCGGCGGTGTGCACGGTGGCGCGTACGCCGGTGGATACGGCGGCGCGTACGCCGGTCTCGGAGGTCCCGGGGTGGTGCCCGGGGGCAGCCGTACCGCCGGGCTCGAAGCGGCCGTGCGGGTCACGCTGCTGGTGACCGCCGCCGTGCTGCTGCTGGGGCTGTTCGCGCAGCCCGAGATCGCCCTCGCCGAGGTCTCGACGTCACCCTGGCGTGCGGCACTGGGCGCGCTGCTGCTCACCGCCGCCGTCTCGGCCGGCCTGCTGCAACGCGACGACCTGGCGGCGTGGCTGGCCGTTCGCCCAGGGCCCCAGGCGCTGTTCCGGGCGACCGGAACCGCCGTACGCGCCATGGCGATCGTCCTCGCCCTCTGCTCGCTCGTCACCTTCGTCGTCCTCGCGGCGAGCGACGAGTGGCAGGGCGAATGGGAGGAGGACCTCAACCCGCTCCTCCTCGTGCTCCTCGTTCTGCCCAACCTCGCCGTCCACGTCCTCGGCCTCTCCTGGGGCGCGTCCATCGAGGGCGAGGCGGGCCGTACGCGGTACGGGGACGACACCTCGTACGACTCGTCCGGCGACTACGGACTCGTCGAGCCCCGCCCGTACGGCGGTTACGAGCGCGAGGCGTTCGGGCTCTCCGAACTGGGCGACGCCGTCAACTCCTGGGCGGTCGTGGGCGCGTTGGCGCTCGGCGCGGTCTGCGCCCTGATCCTCGGTGTCCTCGCGGCCCGCCGTTCCGCGGGCCGTGGCGAGCAACTCCTCGCCGCGGGTGTCTTCTTCGGTCTCTTCCTCCTCCTCGCCGGCATCAGCGGCTTCGGCATGGAGGCCTCGGGCTCCGCCACGGCCGACTTCAGCAACGAGTTCTCGGCCGCGGGCCAGGTGGACGTCGGCCTCGACATCCCCGAGGTGCTCCTCTTCGGACTCCTCTGGATCTTCGCCGCGGCCTTCCTCGCGCCCTACCTGGTCCAGATGGCGGGAGCGCGCACGGCGGTGATCGCACCCCCGATCCCGGCCATGCCCAGCGACGGCCCGGCGCACTACGGGATCCCGCGGCAGCCTCCGGCTCCGGCTCCGGCTCCGGCCCCGACCCCGTACGAGCCTCCGCTCGTCGAGCTCGGCCACCACCACCTGCCACCCGCCGAACCCGCCAGGCCACGCAGCCGGACCCTCATCTGGGCCGTCACGATCGCGGCGGCCTTCGTGATCGGCGGGGGAGGTGCGGCGGCGATCCTGCTCTGGCAGAAATAGGGGGCACGTCCCACCACGCTCCTACCGAAGAACCGCGAACGGATCCCCCGGCTCGTCCAACGCCCTGCGCAACCCGGGCGGGGGCCCCGCGCGTCGCGGCTCCCGGACACCCCCGCCCTCGTCCCCCAACTCGAACCACACGGTCACGGCGGCCCCACGCGGCACCTCCACCCCCGGTGGCGGGTACTGCCGTACGACGTAGTCCACGACGGTGCGTTGGAAGTCGGGCCGGTCGGGTGCGGCGAGGGTCACCCCGCCCGCCTCGGCCGTCTCGCGCGCGTCCACGGCCATCAGCCCGACGAACCGTGGCACACGCACTTCGAATGACTTGGGTGTTGTGCGCACAGATGTTCACCCCCAGCGGTACCGGCAGGGTAACCGCCGAGCGGCCCCGGTCGGAAGCACTGAGTTGCAATCTGCGGCAAATTGCTACTCTGAGTGACGAGTTGCCGATATGACGAACGAGCCGCATCGCGAACAAGCCGCATCGCGAACGAGGCGCGTCACGAATGAGGCGCGTCACGAATGAGGCGCATCGCGAACGAGCCGTGTCACGAACGAGCCGCATCGCGAACGAGCCGCATCGCGAACGAGGCGCATCGCGAACGAGCCGCGTCACGAACGAGCCGCGTCACGAACGAGCGGCGGCCTCGCCGACCGGCGTCACAGCGCCAGCCGGTAGCAGTGCCCCACCTGCTGCGACGGCGTCATGTACTCCTCCGCCAGCTCCATGCCCAGGCGGCGGGTGACGGCGATGGACCGTTCGTTGCGGGCGTTGACCATCGCGACGACGTTGCCGACACCGGCCGCCCGCACCCGTTCCAGGGTCTGCGTCGCGGCGGCGGTCACATATCCCTTGCCCCAGTGGTCACGGGCGAGCCGCCAGCCGATCTCGATCTCGCCGGTCGGGCCCCACTCCCGGGGCCACGGCTGGGCGCCGGTGAAGCCGATCGCCCGGCCCTCCTCGTCGAGCATGGTCCACAGGCAGAACCCGTACTCGGCGTCGTGGCGGCGCTGGCGCGCGGTGAGCTCCTCGTAGACGGACAGCTCGGCGGACCGGCCGCCGTGGAACTCCATGACGTCGGGGTCGTCGAAGATCCGGTGCCAGGCGAAGGCGTCCTCGTCGGTGGGGACACGCAGCCGTACGTCGGGCAGAGCTCTGTTCACAGGGGCAGCCCTTCAGCCGATGATCGGTTCCGCTGAATAGACTGCCCATGTCCGACGCCAGTCGGCACATGTTTTCTGGTCTTCCGGATTTCTCGTCTTCCGGCCGACCGGCGCTGCGATCCTTCTACTTCTTGGGGAGAACCCGTCGTGACCGAGCCCCAGCCCCTTACCGAACACACCGCCGATGTGATCGTCGTCGGGGCCGGGCCAGCCGGTTCCACCACCGCGTACTACCTGGCGAAGGCCGGGCTCGACGTGCTGCTCCTGGAGAAGACCAGCTTCCCCAGGGAGAAGGTCTGCGGCGACGGCCTCACACCACGCGCCACCAAGCAGCTCGTGTCGATGGGCATCGACATCTCCGAGGAGGCCGGCTGGCTCCGCAACAAGGGGCTGCGGATCATCGGCGGCGGCGTCCGCCTCCAGCTCGACTGGCCGGATCTCGCCTCCTACCCGGACTACGGACTCGTCCGCAAGCGCGACGACTTCGACGAGCAGCTCGCCCGCCAGGCCCAGAAGGCGGGCGCCCGGCTGTACGAGCGCTGCAACGTGGGCGCGCCGATCGTCGACGACCGCACGGGCCGTATCACCGGGGTGCACGCCAAGCTCGGCGACGAGAAGCGGGAAGTCACCTTCCACGCCCCGCTGGTGGTGGCGGCCGACGGCAACTCCACCCGGCTCTCCCTCGCGATGGGCCTGCACCGCCGCGAGGACCGCCCGATGGGCGTCGCGGTCCGTACGTACTTCACCTCCCCGCGCCACGACGACGACTATCTGGAGTCCTGGCTGGAGCTGTGGGACAAGCGAGGCCCGGGCGAGGACCGTCTCCTGCCCGGCTACGGCTGGATCTTCGGCATGGGGGACGGCACGTCCAACGTCGGTCTGGGCGTCCTCAACACCTCCGCCGCCTTCAAGGAGCTGGACTGGCGCGACGTCCTCAAGGCCTGGTGCGCGTCCATGCCCGAGGAGTGGGGCTACACCCCCGAGAACATGACCGGGCCCATCCGCGGCGCCGCCCTCCCGATGGCCTTCAACCGGCAACCCCACTACACCAAGGGGCTGCTGCTCGTCGGCGACGCCGGCGGCATGGTGAACCCGTTCAACGGCGAGGGCATCGCCTACGCCATGGAATCCGGACAGATCGCCGCCGACGTCATCGTCCAGGCCCACGCCCGCGCCACCCCCGGCCAGCGCGAACTCGCCCTCCAGCGCTACCCGCAGGTCCTCAAGGACACCTTCGGCGGCTACTACACGATGGGCCGCGCCTTCGTGAAGCTCATCGGCAACCCGAAGATCATGAAGCTCGCCACGCAGCGGGGCCTCACCCACCCGCTGCTGATGAAGTTCACCCTGAAGATGCTGGCCAACCTCACCGACCCCACCGGCGGCGACGCGATGGACCGCATCATCAACGGCCTGAGCAAGGTGGCGCCGAAGGCGTGACCCCGCGGCCGACCGGCCCGAGGATGCCGTGCGTGAGCGGGACGTGACCTTCCGTCCCGCTACGACGCCGCGCGTCCGGCCGACCGCGACTTAGCGTGTCCGACCGACCGCGACTTAGCGTGTCCGGTCGGCCATGGTCGCGCGCGTCCGGCCGTCAACGCGCTGCTCCACACGGACGATTCGGACACCGGGCGCCGTGAGGCCGGGGCGCCGTACCGGCCCTCGGAGACGGAACCCCTGGAACGCCTCGACGGGGGCCGTTGTCGGCTCGGCCTGTCCTGCGCCCCCACGCCTGGGGTGAAAGGCGCCCTGTGGGGCCCCTGTGGCCCTTTACGAGGGCAGCCCGAAGGGCCGCTGTCCCCCATGGGAAGAGCGGCCCTCTCGAAAAGCGTCTGGGCGACCGCGTGCGCGTCGGCTCAGAGCACGCGCACCGCACCCGTCGCCGGGTAGCCGGAGAGGTCCTGGATGACGACGCCCTTGGAGGGGTTCGCCGCGTCGAGGTACTGGCCGTCCCCGATGTACACACCCACGTGGTACGCGGAGCCCTTGGAGCCCCAGTACAGGATGTCGCCGACCTGCAGGTTGGACAGCGAGACCTCGGTGCCCTGCATCGACTGGTCCTGCGAGACCCGGGGGAGGTCCACGCCGACCTGCTTGAACGCGGCCTGCACGAGCGAGGAGCAGTCCCACGCGTTGGGGCCCGTGGCGCCGAGGACGTAGGCGTCGCCGACCTGTGCCTTGAGGAAGCCGATCACCGTGCTGACGCTGCCGGTGGCGGGCGTCGTCGTCGTGGTGGTCGCCGAGTTGGACGTGAGAGTGGTCCGCTCACTGTCCCGCGCGGCACGCTCGGCCTCGGCCTTGCGCTCGGCCTCGGCGGCGGCCTTCTTGCGGGCCTCTTCCTTCTTCGCCTTGACCAGGTCCTTCTCGGCCTGCTTGGCGGCCTGCTCGGCGGCCAGGTCACGCTCGGCCTGGAGCTGGTAGTCGGCCGCCATCGCCTGCGTGGCGTCCGCGGACTGCGCGGCCTGCGTGGCCAGGTCGGCCGTGAGGGTGGGCAGTTCGAGCGTCTGCGTCACCGGCTCCGCGGCGAAAGCCGACGTGGACGCGCCGGCCACTGCCACGGTGCTGAGAACGCCACCGGCGACTCCGGCGCGCATCGCGATCGAGGACGCGTTGCGGCGGGGTTTTCGGTGGCTGCGTATGTGAGCGGTGTGGGACATGGGTACAAGCGGTACCAGCGACTCCTCCATACCTTCAAGAAACGTGTGCTGCGCCACAGTTGTTCAACGGAGGCCGTAAATTCCCTGTGCGTCACTCTTTATTGACGCCGTAACGGGCATAGCGGACAGGGTCGAACATGCCTGTGATCATGCACTTTCGTGATTACGTCCGAATTGCCCTGCGCTTACCATCGATTGCAGCGAGTGGCCAAGGCCCGTTGATTTGATCTCGCTCCGGTGTGGCGCAGGTCACGGAACGGTCACCCGTCCATGCCGCGTCCCGCGCGGGATCACCCGCTCCCGGCGCTCGTGAATGTGTGCACGCGTCCACATCGGCCGCCGGGCCTCCCCCCGGGGTGTGAACGCGGCGCTCTATCAAGCGACCTCGTCCAGCGCCAATTTGCATGCAGCGGAACCCTCTTGATATGGAGACGACCCGCGTGACCAGCGGTGACGAGCGAAAATGTCACTTCTGGTGATCAGTCTGGCGCTTCATGTATGAAGATCAACGCTCATCCGACTTCATGATCCTTCGTCGGGTGGTGGAGATCACAAACTCGGTGCTGTACCCCGTGTCGCAGATCACAGACCGGCAGGCATAGGATGCGGGGCAGTTGGGCTTGTGACCTGCTTCACATGTTCGCGATCTTCGTCGGAACGGGCGGAGTTCGTGGGACCGGTGCGGCGGGAGAGCAGGGCCCACGCCATCCGCCAGCAGTCAGTGCCGACTGAGAGGAGCGAGGAGCGGTGAACGCCTATGCGCCCATCCTCGTACTGGGAGCCCTCGGGGCAGGCTTTGCGATCTTCTCCGTGATCATGGCCTCGCTGATCGGCCCGAAGCGCTACAACCGGGCCAAGCTCGAGGCATACGAGTGCGGGATCGAGCCCACCCCCACGCCGGCCGGCGGAGGGCGTTTTCCCATCAAGTACTACCTGACGGCGATGCTCTTCATCGTCTTCGACATCGAGATCGTCTTCCTCTACCCCTGGGCCGTCACCTTCGACGCCCTGGGTGTTTTCGGGCTCGTGGAGATGCTGCTCTTCGTGCTCACCGTCTTCGTGGCCTACGCGTACGTCTGGCGCCGCGGCGGCCTGGAATGGGACTGAGGGGCCTTTAAGACCATGGGACTCGAAGAAAAACTGCCGAGCGGTTTCCTGCTGACCACCGTCGAGCAGGCCGCGGGCTGGGTACGCAAGGCGTCCGTCTTCCCCGCCACCTTCGGCCTCGCCTGCTGCGCCATCGAGATGATGACCACGGGCGCGGGGCGCTACGACCTGGCGCGCTTCGGCATGGAGGTCTTCCGCGGCTCGCCGCGCCAGGCCGACCTGATGATCGTGGCCGGCCGGGTCAGCCAGAAGATGGCACCGGTGCTGCGGCAGGTCTACGACCAGATGCCGAATCCCAAGTGGGTGATCTCCATGGGGGTCTGCGCGTCGTCGGGCGGCATGTTCAACAACTACGCGATCGTCCAGGGCGTCGACCACATCGTCCCCGTCGACATCTATCTGCCGGGCTGCCCGCCACGGCCCGAGATGCTGATGGACGCGATCCTCAAGCTCCACCAGAAGATCCAGACGTCCAAGCTCGGCGTGAACGCCGAGGAAGCGGCCCGCGAGGCGGAGGAAGCGGCACTCAAGGCGCTCCCCACCATCGAGATGAAGGGGCTGCTGCGATGAGTGACGCGAACAACGGGGTCAACCCCGAGAAGGACCTCGCCGCCTCCAACCTCCCCGGCCAGCGCGGCGAGGGCGGTGAGGAGATCCGCGTCCAGCGCGGCATGTTCGGCGCGAACAACGGCGGCGACACCTCCGGCTACGGCGGCCTGGTCCGCTCCATCCGGCTCCCCGGCGCGGCCGGCCGCCCCTACGGCGGCTGGTTCGACGAGGTCGCCGACGAACTGGAGGGCGCCCTGGAGGAACAGGGCCTCGTCCCCGAGAACGTGATCGACAAGACCGTCGTCGACCGGGGCGAGATCACCTTCCACATCGAACGCGAACACCTGCCGCGCGTCGCCCGCACCCTCCGCGACGACCCGGCCCTCCGCTTCGAACTGTGCACCGGCGTCTCGGGCATCCACTACCCCGGCGACAAGGGCCGCGAGCTGCACGCCGTCTACCACCTGCGCTCGATCACCCACAACCGGCTGATCCGCCTGGAGGTCTCCGCCCCCGACGCCGACCCGCACATCCCGTCGCTCGTCCCCGTCTATCCCACCAACGACTGGCACGAGCGCGAGACGTACGACTTCTTCGGCATCGTCTTCGACGGCCACCCCGCGCTGACGCGGATCATGATGCCGGACGACTGGCAGGGCTTCCCGCAGCGCAAGGACTACCCCCTCGGCGGCATCCCCGTCGAGTACAAGGGCGCCCAGATCCCGGCTCCGGACCAGCGGAGGTCGTACTCATGAGCACGCAACACGCATCCGCCGAGTCCGCCGCCTCGGCGCGCGAGACCACCGAAGGCACCGTCTACACGGTCACCGGCGGCGACTGGGACGAGGTCGCCGAGACCGCCGCCCGGTCGGACGACGAGCGCATCATCGTCAACATGGGCCCCCAGCACCCGTCCACGCACGGTGTGCTCCGGCTCATCCTGGAGATCGACGGCGAGACCGTCACCGAGGCCCGCTGCGGCATCGGCTACCTCCACACCGGCATCGAGAAGAACCTCGAGTACCGCACGTGGACGCAGGGCACCACGTTCGTGACGCGCATGGACTACCTGACGCCGTTCTTCAACGAGACGGCGTACTGCCTCGCCGTGGAGAAGCTCCTCGGCATCGAGGACGAGATCCCGGACCGCGCCACGATCATCCGCGTGCTCCTCATGGAGCTGAACCGGCTCTCCTCCCACCTGGTGTGCATCGCCACCGGCGGCATGGAGCTGGGCGCCACCACGATCATGATCTACGGCTTCCGTGATCGTGAACTCATTCTCGACATCTACGAGCTGATCACCGGCCTGCGCATGAACCACGCGTACATCCGGCCCGGCGGACTCGCCCAGGACCTGCCGCCCGGCGCGGTGGACCAGATCCGCGAGTTCGTGAAGAAGATGCAGAAGAACCTTCCCGAGTACGACAAGCTCGCCACCGGGAACCCCATCTTCAAGGCCCGTATGCAGGACGTCGGCTACCTCGACCTGTCCGGCTGCATGGCCCTCGGCGCCACCGGCCCGATCCTGCGCTCCGCCGGCCTCCCGCACGACCTGCGCAAGGCACAGCCGTACTGCGGCTACGAGACGTACGACTTCGACGTCCCGACCGCCGACACCTGCGACTCCTACGGCCGCTTCCTCATCCGCCTGGAGGAGATGCGCCAGTCCCTGCGGATCGTCGAGCAGTGCCTGGACCGGCTGCAGCCCGGCCCGGTCATGGTCGGCGACAAGAAGATCGCCTGGCCCGCCCAGCTCGCCCTGGGACCGGACGGACTCGGCAACTCCCTGGACCACATCAAGAAGATCATGGGCACCTCCATGGAGGCCCTGATCCACCACTTCAAGCTGGTGACCGAGGGCTTCCGCGTCCCGCCGGGACAGACGTACGTGGCCGTCGAGTCGCCCAAGGGCGAACTCGGGGTGCACGCCGTGTCCGACGGAGGCACCCGCCCCTTCCGGGTCCACTTCCGCGACCCGTCCTTCACCAACCTGCAGGCCATGGCGGCGATGTGCGAGGGCGGCCAGGTCGCCGACGTCATCGTCGCCGTCGCGTCCATCGACCCCGTGATGGGAGGCGTCGACCGGTGACCACCACCCCCGAGGGCGTCAGCCTGGGCATGCCCCAACTGCCCGCGCCCGACTACCCGGACGACGTTCGGGCCCGGCTGGAGCGGGACGCGGCGGACGTGATCGCCCGCTACCCGGACTCCCGGTCCGCCCTCCTGCCGTTGCTGCATCTCATGCAGTCGGAGGAGGGCCATGTCACCCGCACCGGCATGCGGTTCTGTGCCGAGGTGCTCGGTCTGACCACCGCCGAGGTCACCGCGGTCGCCACCTTCTACTCCATGTACCGGCGCAAGCCCTCCGGCGACTACCAGGTGGGCGTCTGCACCAACACCCTGTGCGCGGTGATGGGCGGCGACGCGATCTTCGAGGCGCTGCAGGACCACCTCGGCGTCGGCAACGGCGAGACCACCGGCGACGGCAAGGTCACGCTGGAGCACATCGAGTGCAACGCGGCCTGCGACTTCGCGCCGGTCGTGATGGTCAACTGGGAGTTCTTCGACAACCAGACCGTCGACAGCGCCAAGGCCCTCGTCGACGACCTGCGCGCGGGGACCGAGGTCGAGCCCACGCGCGGGGCGCCGCTGTGCACCTTCAAGGAGACCGCGCGGATCCTCGCCGGCTTCCCCGACGAGCGGCCCGGGGCCGTCGAGGCGAGCGGCGGCGCGGGACCCGCCTCGCTGGTCGGCCTCCGCCTGGCCAGGGGAGAGGCCGGACCCGCCCGCGTGGTCCACCCGCGGGACGGCGGCCCGCACGACGAGCCGCGCGACACGGTGCACGAGCCGTCACCCACCGAGCACCTCAGCTCGCACGACGCGCCGCAGGACACGTCGGCCTCGGACCCGGCCCACCCGGCGGGGCCTGCAGCCGAGGAGGGGGAGTGATGACGTTGGCACCCGAGATCAAGGGCACCAGCCCGGAGAAACTGCTCGCACCCGTGCTGTCGGCCTTCTGGGACGAGGACCGGGCATGGTCGCTCGACGTCTACCGAAGGCACGACGGGTACGAGGGGCTGCGCAAGGCGCTGGCCATGTCACCCGACGACGTCATCGCGTACGTCAAGGAGTCCGGGCTGCGCGGCCGTGGCGGCGCGGGATTCCCGACCGGAATGAAATGGCAGTTCATTCCCCAGGGCGACGGAAAACCACACTATCTAGTTGTCAACGCCGACGAATCGGAACCCGGAACGTGCAAGGACATTCCGCTCCTCTTCGCGAACCCGCACAGCCTCATCGAGGGCATCGTCATCGCCTGTCATGCCATCAGGTCTTCGCATGCCTTCATCTATCTGCGTGGTGAGGTCGTTCCCGTCCTGCGGCGGTTGCACGAGGCCGTACGTGAGGCCTACGAGGCCGGCTTCCTCGGCGAGAACATCCTGGGCAGCGGACTCGACCTCGAACTCACCGTGCACGCGGGCGCGGGCGCGTACATCTGCGGTGAGGAGACCGCACTGCTCGACTCGCTCGAAGGCCGCCGTGGTCAACCGCGGCTCCGTCCCCCCTTCCCTGCTGTCGAGGGCCTCTACGCGTGCCCGACTGTCGTGAACAACGTCGAGTCGATCGCGTCGGTTCCCGCGATCATGCACAGGGGCAAGGAATGGTTCAGGTCGATGGGCAGCGAGAAGTCTCCCGGCTTCACGCTCTACTCGCTCAGCGGCCATGTCACCAGCCCCGGCCAGTACGAGGCGCCGCTCGGCATCACGCTCCGCCAGCTGCTGGAGATGAGCGGCGGAATGCGACCCGGGCATCGCCTCAAGTTCTGGACGCCGGGCGGCTCCTCGACCCCGATGTTCACCGACGAGCACCTCGACGTCCCTCTTGACTACGAAGGAGTGGGCGCCGCGGGTTCCATGCTCGGCACGAAAGCACTCCAGTGCTTCGACGAGACCACCTGCGTCGTCCGTGCCGTCACCCGCTGGACCGAGTTCTACGCCCACGAGTCCTGCGGCAAGTGCACCCCCTGCCGTGAAGGCACCTACTGGCTGGTGCAGTTGCTGCGCGACATCGAGGCCGGCAAGGGCGTCATGAGCGACCTCGACAAGCTGAACGACATCGCCGACAACATCAACGGCAAGTCCTTCTGCGCCCTCGGCGACGGCGCCGCCTCGCCGATCTTCTCCTCCCTCAAGTACTTCCGCGCGGAGTACGAGGACCACATCACGGGCCGGGGCTGCCCCTTCGACCCGGCCAAGTCGACCGCCTGGGCCGACAAGGACAAGCACGCGGAGGTGAACGCATGACCGTGACCACCAGTGCTCCCTCCGGGGGCGGGGAGGCGGCGGTCCCGCCGGAAGATCTCGTCTCGCTGACCATCGACGGCGTCGACATCAGCGTGCCCAAGGGCACCCTGGTCATCCGGGCCGCCGAACAACTCGGCGTCGAGATCCCCCGCTTCTGCGACCACCCCCTCCTCGACCCGGTCGGCGCCTGCCGCCAGTGCATCGTCGAGGTCGAGGGCCAGCGCAAGCCCATGGCGTCCTGCACGATCACCTGCACGGACGGGATGGTCGTCAAGACCCACCTCACCTCCCCGGTCGCGGAGAAGGCCCAGAAGGGTGTGATGGAGCTCCTGCTCATCAACCACCCGCTGGACTGCCCCGTCTGCGACAAGGGCGGCGAGTGCCCCCTGCAGAACCAGGCCATGTCGCACGGCCACTCCGACTCCCGCTTCGAGGGCAGGAAGCGGACGTACGAGAAGCCCGTGGCGATCTCCACGCAGGTGCTCCTCGACCGTGAGCGGTGCGTGCTGTGCGCCCGCTGCACCCGGTTCTCCAACCAGGTCGCGGGCGACCCGATGATCGAGCTGCTCGAGCGGGGCGCGCTCCAGCAGGTCGGCACCGGTGAGGGCGACCCCTTCGAGTCGTACTTCTCCGGCAACACCATCCAGATCTGCCCGGTGGGCGCGCTGACCTCGGCGGCGTACCGATTCCGCTCCCGCCCCTTCGACCTCGTCTCCTCGCCGTCCGTCTGCGAGCACTGCTCCGGCGGCTGCGCGACCCGCACCGACCACCGGCGCGGCAAGGTCATGCGCCGGCTCGCGGCCAACGACCCCGAGGTCAACGAGGAGTGGATCTGCGACAAGGGGCGGTTCGGGTTCCGGTACGCGCAGCGCCCGGACCGGCTGACCACCCCCCTCGTCCGCAACGCGGAGGGCGTCCTGGAACCCGCGTCCTGGCCGGAGGCCCTGGATGCCGCCGCCCGGGGGCTCCTCGCCGTCCGCGGCCGGGCAGGTGTCCTGACCGGCGGCCGGCTCACCGTCGAGGACGCCTACGCGTACAGCAAGTTCGCGCGCGTGGCCCTCGACAGCAACGACATCGACTTCCGCGCGCGCGTGCACAGCGGCGAGGAGGCCGACTTCCTGGCGGCCCGGGTCGCCGGACGCGGCCGCGACCTCGACGGTACGGGCGTCACGTACGCCTCCCTGGAGAAGGCGCCCGCGGTCCTGCTGGTCGGGTTCGAGGCCGAGGAGGAGGCGCCCGGCGTCTTCCTCCGGCTGCGCAAGGCCTGGCGTAAGCACAAGCAGCAGGTCTTCTCGCTGGCCACCCACGCCACCCGGGGCCTGGCGAAGGCCGGCGGCACGCTGCTGCCGGCCGCGCCCGGCACCGAGACCGAGTGGCTGGACGCCCTCGCGAGCGGCTTCGGCCTGGACGACGACGGCACCAAGGCCGCCGAGGCGCTGCGTACCGAGGGCGCCGTGATCGTCGTCGGGGAGCGGTTCGCGGCCGTGGCGGGCGGACTCACCGCCGCCGTCCGGGCCGCGTCCCTGACCGGCGCCAAGCTGGTGTGGATCCCGCGCCGGGCCGGGGAGCGCGCCGCCGTCGAGGCGGGCGCGCTGCCGTCGGTGCTGCCGGGCGGCCGTCCGGCGACCGACCCGCGCGCGCGGGAGGAGGTCGCCGCCGCCTGGGGCGTCGCCGAACTCCCCTCGCGATACGGCCGGGACACCGGGCAGATCGTCGAGGCCGCCGCCACCGGAGAGCTCGGGGCCCTGGTGGTGGCGGGTGTGGAACTCGCCGATCTGCCCGATCCGGCACGCGCGCGTGAGGCACTGTCCGCGGTGGGCTTCCTGGTGTCGCTGGAACTGCGGCCCAGCGAGGTCACCGAACGGGCGGACGTCGTCCTTCCGGTCGCCGCCGTCGCCGAGAAGGCGGGCACCTTCGTCAACTGGGAGGGCCGTGTGCGGATGTTCGAGGCCGCGCTGAAGCCCGACCAGATGACCCGCCCGGTGGCCCCCACCGACGGGCGGGTCCTCCAGATGCTGGCCGACGCCATGGACGTCCACCTGGGGCTGCCCGATCTGCGCACCACGCGCGCGGAGCTGGACCGCCTCGGGGCGTGGGACGGGGCGAGGGCCCATGAGCCGGTGGAGGTCGCGGCCGGACTGCCGCGCCCGGCCGCCGGGGAGGCCGTACTGGCCGGGCACCGACTCCTGCTCGACCAGGGCCGCCTCCAGGACGGCGACGACGCGCTCGCCGGGACGCGGCACGCCGCACGCGCGCGCGTGTCCGCCGCCACGGCCGCCGAGGCGGGCGTCAAGAACGGCGACGTCCTCGCGGTCAGCGGCCCCGCCGGTGTCGTCGAACTGCCGCTGCAGATCACCGAGATGCCCGACCGTGTCGTCTGGCTGCCGCTGAACTCCACCGGCTCGGGCGTCGCCTCCGACACGGGGGCGCTGCCCGGCGCACTCGTCCGTATCGGCCCCGCGACGCTCGCCGCCGAGGCCCCCGAGGAGGTGGAGGCATGAGCTTGTACCTCGCCGCTGAAGACCTCTCGATGTTCGGCCGCGACCCCTGGTGGCTGGTCGTCGTCAAGGCGGTGTTCTGCTTCGCCTTCCTGATGATCACCGTGCTGTTCTCCATCGTGTGGGAACGCAAGGTCGTCGCCTGGATGCAGCTGCGCATCGGCCCCAACCGGCACGGCCCCTGGGGCATGCTCCAGTCGCTCGCCGACGGCGTCAAACTGATGCTCAAGGAAGACGTCATCGTCAAACGCGCGGACACGGTCGTCTACGTCCTCGCACCGATCGTCGCGGCCATCCCGGCCTTCATGGCGATCGCGGTGATCCCCTTCGGCCCGGCCGGCAACGAGATCTCGATCTTCGGCCAGCGCACCACGATGCAGCTCACCGACCTGCCGATCGCGATGCTCTACATCCTCGCGGTCGCCTCGGTCGGCATCTACGGCATCGTGCTGGCGGGCTGGAGTTCCGGATCCACCTACCCGCTGCTCGGCGGCCTCCGCTCCGCGGCGCAGATGATCTCCTACGAGATCGCCATGGGCGCCGCGTTCGCCTCGGTCTTCCTCTACTCCGGGTCGATGTCGACGTCGGCGATCGTGGAGGCACAGCAGGACCGCTGGTACATCGTGCTGCTGCCGGTCTCGTTCGTGATCTACATCGTGACCATGGTCGGCGAGACCAACCGCGCCCCGTTCGACATGCCGGAGTCCGAGGGCGACCTGGTCGGCGGCTTCAACACCGAGTACTCGTCGATCAAGTTCGCGCTGTTCATGCTCGCCGAGTACGTCAACATGGTGACCGTCTCCGCCGTGTCGGTGACGCTCTTCCTCGGCGGCTGGCGGGCCCCCTATCCCATCAGCACCTTCTGGGAGGGCGCCAACCACGGCTGGTGGCCGATGCTCTGGTTCGTGGTGAAGGTGCAGCTGCTGCTGTTCTTCTTCATCTGGCTGCGCGGCACCCTCCCGCGCGTCCGCTACGACCAGCTGATGAAGCTCGGCTGGAAGGTCCTCCTCCCGGTCTCCGTGGTCTGGCTGATGCTCGTCGCGACCGTACGGACCCTCAGGAACGAGAACTACGACTTCGCCGAGATCGCCCTGTACGTCGCCGGCGCCGTCATCGTCCTCTTCCTGCTCTCCGTCGTCGCGGACATGTTCCGCGACCGGCGCGAGGCACAGGACCAGCCCGCCGAACCGGCCGGCTTCGACCCGATGGCCGGCGGATTCCCCGTGCCGCCCCTGCCCGGACAGACCCTCCCACCGGTGCCGCGCAGGCGTCCGCGGCGGGAGCGGGAGCTGGTTGTCAGTGGTGGGTCCGATACTGACAGTGACGGATCTTCGAATGGGAAGGAGGCGTCCGATGGCTGAGGAGCCGAAGGAGACCAAGCCCGGTTTCCAGAACCCCGTCGCCGGCTTCGGCGTGACCTTCAAGGCCATGTTCAAGAAGCGGCTGACCGAGCAGTATCCCGAGCAGCCCAAGACCACGGCCCCACGGTTCCACGGCCGGCACCAGCTCAACCGCCATCCGGACGGCCTGGAGAAGTGCGTCGGCTGCGAGCTGTGCGCCTGGGCGTGTCCCGCCGACGCCATCTACGTGGAGGGCGCCGACAACACGGACGAGGAGCGCTACTCGCCGGGCGAGCGGTACGGCGCCGTCTACCAGATCAACTACGCCCGCTGCATCCTGTGCGGCCTGTGCATCGAGGCGTGCCCCACGCGCGCGCTCACGATGACCAACGAGTTCGAGCTGGCGGACAGCAGCCGCGCCAACCTCATCTACACCAAGGAGCAGCTGCTCGCCGGGCTGGAGGAGGGCATGGTCGACTCGCCCCACTCGATCTTCCCGGGCACCGACGAGCAGGACTACTACCGGGGGCTGGTAACCGAGGCCGCGCCCGGCACGGTGCGCCAGGTCGCCGTCTCCAAGGGCGAGAAGCCGCAGGACGAGGAGGTGGACGCGTGAGCGCGCAACTCGCCGCCGCAGCCACTCTTTCCGCCGGCACCTCCACCGGTGAGGCCTTCCAGTTCTGGGTGCTCGGCACGATCGCCGTGATCGGCGCCCTGTGCACCGTCTTCATGAAGAGAGCCGTGCACAGCGCGCTCTGCCTCGCCGCCACCATGATCATCCTGGCGGTGTTCTACCTCGCCAACGGCGCCTACTTCCTGGGCGTCGTGCAGATCGTCGTCTACACCGGCGCGATCATGATGCTGTTCCTGTTCGTGGTGATGCTCGTCGGCGTCACCGCGGCGGACTCCCTGAAGGAGACCATCAAGGGCCAGCGCTGGATGGCCCTCCTGTGCGGCCTGGGCTTCGGCATCCTGCTGACCGTGGGCATCGGCAACGCCTCACTGACGGAGTTCAACGGCCTCGGCACGGCGAACGCGGGCGGCAACGTGGAGGGCCTCGCGGCCCTGATCTTCACCGACTACGTGTTCGCCTTCGAGCTCACCGGCGCCCTCCTCATCACGGCCGCCGTCGGCGCCATGGTCCTCACCCACCGCGAGCGCACCGAGCGCGCCAAGACCCAGCGCGAGCTGGCCGAAGAGCGCGTACGCGAGGGCAAGCACCTCCCGCCGCTGCCGGCCCCCGGCGTCTACGCCCGGCACAACGCGGTCGACATCCCGGGCCTGCTGCCCGACGGCACCCCGTCCGATCTGACCGTCAGCAAGACCCTGCGGGACCGGGGCCAGGTCCGCGACGTGTCGAGCGAGGCGCTCAACGATCTGAAGGCCCTGGAGCAGCGCGCCGAGGACCGCCTGGAGCGCACCAACAGCGGGAACGGCGGCAACAGCGGGGAGGCATCGAAGTGAATCCCGTCAACTACCTGTATCTCGCCGCCCTGCTGTTCACGATCGGCGCCACCGGCGTCCTGATCAGGCGGAACGCGATCGTGGTGTTCATGTGCGTCGAGCTGATGCTCAACGCATGCAACCTCACCCTGGTCGCCTTCTCCCGGATGCACGGCAATCTCGACGGCCAGATCATCGCCTTCTTCACGATGGTCGTCGCCGCCGCGGAGGTCGTGGTCGGACTCGCGATCATCGTGTCGCTGTTCCGGTCCCGCCACTCGGCCTCGGTCGACGACGCCAGCCTGATGAAGCTGTAAGGGGTCGGAAGAATCGTGGAGAACCTGATTGCGCTGCTGGTCGCGGCGCCCCTGCTCGGAGCCGCCGTCCTGCTGTGCGGCGGCCGGCGCCTCGACGCCGTCGGCCACTGGATCGGCACGGCCCTCGCCGCCGCCTCCTTCGTCATCGGTGTCGTCCTCTTCGCCGACATGCTCGGCAAGGACGCCGAACACCGTGAGATCGGCCAGTACCTGTTCAGCTGGATCCCCGTCGAGGGCTTCCAGGCGGACGTCGCCTTCCAGCTCGACCAGCTGTCGATGACGTTCGTCCTGCTGATCACCGGAGTCGGCTCGCTCATCCACGTGTACTCCATCGGGTACATGGAGAACGACGAGCGCCGACGCCGCTTCTTCGGCTATCTGAACCTGTTCCTCGCGGCGATGCTGCTGCTCGTCCTCGCCGACAACTACCTGCTGCTGTACGTCGGCTGGGAGGGCGTCGGCCTCGCCTCGTACCTGCTGATCGGCTTCTGGCAGCACAAGCCCAGCGCCGCCACCGCCGCGAAGAAGGCCTTCCTGGTCAACCGCGTCGGCGACATGGGCCTGTCCATCGCCATCATGCTGATGTTCACCACCTTCGGGACCTTCGCCTTCGGGCCGGTCCTGGAGGCCACCGGTGAGACGAGCGAGGGCACGCTCACCGCCATCGCGCTGATGCTGCTGCTCGCGGCCTGCGGCAAGTCCGCCCAGGTGCCGCTGCAGTCCTGGCTCGGGGACGCGATGGAGGGCCCGACCCCGGTCTCGGCCCTCATCCACGCCGCGACCATGGTCACCGCCGGCGTCTACCTGATCGTCCGCTCCGCCGACATCTTCAACGCCTCGCCGGACGCCCAGCTCGTCACCACCGTGGTCGGCGCGGTCACGCTCCTCTTCGGTGCGATCGTCGGTTGCGCGAAGGACGACATCAAGAAGGCCCTCGCCGGCTCCACGATGTCGCAGATCGGCTACATGGTGCTCGCCGCGGGCCTCGGCCCCATCGGCTACGTCTTCGCGATCATGCACCTGGTCACGCACGGCTTCTTCAAGGCCGGCCTGTTCCTCGGCGCCGGCTCGGTCATGCACGGCATGAACGACGAGGTCGACATGCGCAAGTACGGCGGCCTGCGGACGTACATGCCGATCACCTTCGTCACCTTCGGCCTCGGCTACCTCGCGATCATCGGCTTCCCCGGTCTGTCCGGCTTCTTCTCCAAGGACAAGATCATCGAGGCGGCCTTCGCCAAGGGCGGCACCGAGGGCTGGATCCTCGGCGGCGTGGCCCTGCTGGGCGCGGCGATCACCGCGTTCTACATGACGCGCGTGATGCTGATGACGTTCTTCGGCGAGAAGCGCTGGCAGCCCGACGAGCACGGCCACGAGCCGCACCCGCACGAGTCGCCCAGGGTCATGACGATCCCCATGATCGTGCTGGCCGTCGGATCGGTCTTCGGCGGCGCGTACTTCAGCATCGGCGACCGGTTCCTCCACTGGCTGGAGCCCGTCACCGGCCACAAGCACGGCAACCCGCCGATCAGCGCCCTGACGGTGACGATCTCCACGGTCGCCGTGATGGTCATCGGCGTCGGCCTCGCCTGGCTCCAGTACGGGCGGGGGCCCGTCCCCGTCGTCGCCCCGCGCGGATCGCTGCTCACCCGGGCCGCCCGGCGCGACCTCCTCCAGGACGACTTCAACCACGTCGTCCTCGTACGCGGCGGAGAGCACCTCACACGCTCCCTCGTCTACGTCGACCACACCCTGGTCGACGGCGTCGTCAACGGCACGGCGGCCTCGATGGGCGGCCTCTCCGGGCGGCTGCGCCGGATCCAGAACGGCTATGCCCGGTCGTACGCGGTCTCGATGTTCGGCGGTGCTGCGATCCTCATCGCCGCGACCCTGCTGATGAGGGCGGTCTGATACCGATGTCCTTTCCTCTGCTGACAGCGACGGCGGCGCTCCCGGCCCTCGGGGCGATCGCCACGGCCGCCGTACCGGCCGCGCGGCGATCCGCCGCGAAATGGCTGGCGCTGATCGTCTCGCTGGCCACGCTCGTGCTCGCCGCGATCGTCCTGGTCCGCTTCGACCCGGGCGGCGACCGCTACCAGCTCACCGAGTCCCACGCCTGGATCGCGGACTTCGGGGTGCGGTACCAACTGGGCGTGGACGGCATCGCGGTGGCGCTCATCGCGCTCACCGCCCTGCTGATCCCGTTCATCATCCTCGCGGGCTGGCACGACGCCGACCCGCTGGAGACCGGAAGCAAGCGGTGGCGGCCCACTCAGGGCTTCTTCGCCCTGATCCTGGCCGTCGAGGCGATGGTGATCATCTCCTTCGAGGCCACCGACGTCTTCCTCTTCTACATCTTCTTCGAAGCCATGCTCATCCCGATGTACTTCCTCATCGGCGGCTTCGGGGACCGTGCCCACCAGCACGGCGAGGAGACGGCGGCGACGCAACGCTCGTACGCCGCCGTGAAGTTCCTCCTCTACAACCTGGTCGGCGGCCTGATCATGCTGGCCGCGGTGATCGGCCTGTACGTGGTCGCCGGGAACTTCTCGCTCCCGGAGATCGCCGAGGCCCGCGCCAACGGCTCGCTGGAGATGGCGACCAGCACCGAGCGATGGCTGTTCCTGGGCTTCTTCTTCGCCTTCGCGGTGAAGGCACCCCTGTGGCCGCTGCACACCTGGCTGCCCAACGCCATGCAGGAGTCCACCGCCCCGGTCGCCGTCCTCATCACGGCGGTCGTCGACAAGGTCGGCACCTTCGCGATGCTCCGCTTCTGCCTCGGGCTGTTCCCCGAGGCCAGTGAGTGGGCCACACCCGTGATCCTCGTCCTGGCGCTCATCAGCATCATCTACGGGGCGCTGCTCGCGGTCGGCCAGCGGGACATCAAGCGGCTGGTGGCGTACGCGTCGATCTCGCACTTCGGGTTCATCATCCTGGGCATCTTCGCGATGACCAGCC
The DNA here is from genome assembly GCF_045160825.1 of Streptomyces sp. NBC_00104. Taxonomy (NCBI): domain Bacteria; kingdom Bacillati; phylum Actinomycetota; class Actinomycetes; order Kitasatosporales; family Streptomycetaceae; genus Streptomyces; species Streptomyces sp. NBC_00104. The sequence continues at coordinate 6,725,643 of NZ_CP108215.1, forward strand.
AGGGCCAGTCCGGCGCGACGCTCTACATGGTCAACCACGGCATCTCGACCGCCGCCCTGATGCTGGTCGCCGGCTTCCTGATCTCCCGGCGCGGGTCGCGGCTCATCGCCGACTACGGCGGGGTGCAGAAGGTCGCGCCGGTGCTCGCCGGCACGTTCCTGATCGGCGGCCTGGCGACCCTGTCGCTGCCCGGACTCGCCCCGTTCGTCAGTGAGTTCCTGGTCCTGGTCGGCACGTTCGCGCGCTACCCGGTGATCGGGATCATCGCCACCGTCGGCATCGTCCTCGCCGCGCTCTACGTCCTCGTCCTCTACCAGCGGACGATGACGGGCCCGGTGAAGGCCGAGGTCGAGGGGATGCCCGACCTGAGGGTGCGGGAGCTCGTGGTGGTCGCCCCGCTGATCGTTCTGCTGATCTTCCTGGGCGTCTACCCGAAGCCGCTCACCGACATCGTCAACCCGGCGGTCGAGCACACCATGTCCGACGTCCAGAAGAAGGACCCCCAGCCCGAGGTGGAGGCGGCCAAGTGAGCGCATCAGCCGTCCACAGCCTGTGGACAACCGCGGCCGACCCGATCTCCAAGATCGACGCGCCGAAGATCGAATACGGGCAACTGTCGCCCACCCTGATCGTCATCGGGGCGGCGATCATCGGGGTGCTGGTCGAGGCCTTCGTCCCGCGCAAGTCCCGTTACTACGCCCAGGTGTTCGTCTCCGTCGTCGCCCTCACGGCATCCTTCGCCGCGGTGGTCGCCCTCGCGGCGGGCGGATACGGCACCACGAAGGCCGGTATCGCGGCCATGGGCGCCATCGCCGTGGACGGACCGGCCCTGTTCCTGCAGGGCACGATCCTCCTGGCCGGCATCCTCGGCGTCTTCACCTTCGCCGAACGGCGCCTCGACCCCGAGACACACGGCAACAAGGTCGACTCCTTCGCCGCCCAGGCCGCCTCCGTGCCCGGCAGCGACAGCGAGAAGGCCGCCGTGAAGGCCGGGTTCACCACCACCGAGGTGTTCCCGCTGCTGCTCTTCGCGATCGGCGGCATGCTGATCTTCCCGGCGGCCAACGACCTGCTGACCCTGTTCATCGCCCTGGAGGTCTTCTCCCTCCCGCTCTACCTGCTGTGCGCCGTGGCCCGCCGCAAGCGGCTCATGTCGCAGGAGGCCGCGGTCAAGTACTTCCTGCTCGGCGCCTTCGCCTCCGCCTTCACCCTCTTCGGCATCGCCCTGCTGTACGGCTACGCGGGCTCGGTGAAGTACGCGACGATCGCCCAGGTCGTCGACGGCACCATCAGCGACATCAACCCCGCCCTCGCCGACACCATGGGCAACGACGCGCTGCTGCTCATCGGCGCCGCCATGGTCGTCATGGGCCTGCTGTTCAAGGTCGGCGCGGTGCCGTTCCACATGTGGACGCCGGACGTGTACCAGGGCGCGCCCACACCGGTCACGGGCTTCATGGCGGCGGCGACCAAGGTGGCCGCCTTCGGCGCGCTGCTCAGGCTCCTGTACGTCGTCCTGCCCGGCCTGCGCTGGGACTGGCGGCCGGTCATGTGGGCCGTCGCCATCGTCACCATGCTGGGCGGCGCGATCGTCGCCATCACCCAGACCGACATCAAGCGACTGCTCGCCTACTCGTCGATCGCCCACGCCGGCTTCATCCTCGCCGGTGTCATCGCGGCCTCACCCGACGGCGTCTCGTCCGTCCTCTTCTATCTGGGCGCCTACTCGTTCGTGACGATCGGCGCGTTCGCCGTGGTGACGTTGGTGCGGGACGCGGGCGGCGAGGCCACCCATCTGTCGCAGTGGGCCGGGCTCGGGCGCAGGTCACCGCTGGTGGCGGCCGTCTTCGCGGTCTTCCTGCTGGCCTTCGCGGGCATTCCGCTGACCTCCGGGTTCGCCGGGAAGTTCGCCGTGTTCAAGGCGGCGGCGGAGGGCGGCGCGGGCGCGATCGTGGTGGTCGGTGTGATCTCCTCGGCCATCGCCGCGTTCTTCTACATCCGCGTCATCGTGCTCATGTTCTTCAGCGAGCCGCGCCCCGAGGGGCCGACCGTCGCCGTGCCGTCGCCGCTGACCATGACCGCGATCGGGGTCGGGGTCGCCGTCACGCTGGTGCTCGGCGTCGCGCCGCAGTACTTCCTGGACCTGGCGGGACAGGCGGGGGTGTTCGTGCGCTGACGCTCCGCTCGGGAGCGGTGCGTGCGCCTGTGATGCGACGACGGGACTCGGCCTCCTTCCTGGGGGCCGGGTCCCGTCGTATATACGGGTTGTCGTACGTGGGCGTGGTGGGCCTCATGCGGGTGGAGCCTGTGGATAACTCTGAGGCTGTCGGTGCGGGCGCCTATGGTGGCAAGGGCTGGAGGAACCACGGGCGGTACAGGACGCAAGGGCGCGGGGGACGGGCGATGATCGGGACGGGCGGGACGAGTGTGATGGCGGACGAGGACAGGACGACCGGGACGGACAGCGAGGCGCTGGCCGTGCTCCACCGGGTCTTCGGGTACGACGCCTTCCGGGGCGAGCAGGGCGCGGTCATCGAGCATGTGATCGCGGGCGGCGACGCCGTCGTCCTCATGCCGACCGGCGGCGGAAAGTCGCTCTGCTACCAGATTCCTTCCCTGGTCAGGCCCGGCACGGGCATCGTGGTCTCCCCACTGATCGCCCTGATGCAGGACCAGGTGGACGCGCTGCGGTCGCTGGGCGTGCGCGCCGGGTTCATGAACTCCACGCAGGACTTCGACGAGCGGCGCGTGGTCGAGGCGGAGTTCCTCGCGGGCGAGCTCGACCTGCTGTATCTCGCTCCCGAGCGGCTGCGGCTCGACGCCACGCTGGATCTGCTCGGGCGCGGCAAGATCTCGGTGTTCGCGATCGACGAGGCACACTGCGTGGCCCAGTGGGGACACGACTTCCGGCCCGACTACCTGTCCCTCTCCCTGCTGGGCGAGCGCTGGCCGGACGTGCCGCGCATCGCGCTCACCGCCACCGCCACCCACGCGACGCACCGGGAGATCACCGAGCGGCTGGCCATGCCCCGGGCCCGGCACTTCGAGGCCAGCTTCGACCGGCCCAACATCCAGTACCGGATCGTGCCCAAGGCCGACCCGAAGAAGCAGCTCCTGTCCTTCCTCCGCCAGGAGCACGCCGGCGACGCGGGCATCGTCTACTGCCTGTCCAGGAACTCCGTCGAGCGGACGGCGGAGTTCCTGAGCAAGAACGGCGTCGAGGCGGTGCCCTACCACGCCGGTCTCGACGCGGGCACGCGCGCGGCACACCAGTCGCGGTTCCTGCGCGAGGAAGGACTCGTGGTCGTCGCCACGATCGCCTTCGGCATGGGCATCGACAAGCCCGATGTCCGTTTCGTCGCCCACCTGGACCTCCCGAAGTCGGTGGAGGGCTACTACCAGGAGACCGGCCGCGCCGGCCGCGACGGACTGCCCTCCACGGCATGGCTGGCCTACGGCCTGAACGACGTCATACAACAGCGCAAGATGATCCAGGGCAGCGAGGGCGACGAGGCGTTCCGTCGCCGGGCCGCCAGCCACCTCGACGCCATGCTGGCGCTCTGCGAGACCGCCCAGTGCCGGCGCGGCCAGCTGCTCCAGTACTTCGGCCAGGAACCGCAGGCCGACGGCTGCGGCAACTGCGACACCTGCCTCGTACCGCCGGAGACCTGGGACGGCACCGTCGCCGCGCAGAAGGTGCTCTCCACCGTGGTGCGGCTGCAGCGGGAGCGCGGGCAGAAGTTCGGCGCCGTGCAGATCGTCGACATCCTGATGGGGCGGCGGACCGCGAAGGTCATCCAGTTCGACCACGACCAGCTCTCCGTCTTCGGCATCGGTGAGGAACTGGCCGAGGGCGAATGGCGGGGCGTCGTACGGCAGTTGCTCGCCCAGGGGCTCCTCGCGGTCGAGGGCGAGTACGGCACGCTCGTGCTGACCGAGGAGAGCGGGGCGGTGCTGCGGCGCGAGCGGGACGTGCCGCTGCGCAAGGAACCGAAGAAGCCGGTGACCTCGCGGTCGGCGTCGGGCGGCGGGTCGGGTTCCTCCGGCTCCGGCCGGGGCGACCGCAAGGCCAAGGCGCCGGTCGAGCTGCCCGACGACCTGCTCCCCGTCTTCGAGGCCCTGCGCGCCTGGCGCGGCGAACAGGCCCGCGAACAGGGCGTCCCCGCCTACGTCATCTTCCACGACGCCACCCTCCGCGACATCGCGGCGACGGCTCCCGCGTCCGTCGCCGAACTCGGCACGATCAGCGGAATCGGCGAGAAGAAGCTGGCGACGTACGGGGAGGGGGTGTTGGGGGTGCTGGCTTCACTGGGCGGGGCTTCCGGCGGGTCGTCGGCGTCGGCGTCGGCGGTGTCTGGATCTGGATCGGGATCGGGATCGGGATCCGCGCCGGCTCCGGTCGGCGGCGGCGAGTCCGGCCCGGCTTCGACGGGTGACGCGGGCGGGGACTTCGACTGGCCCGATGCGGAACCGGAGCCCGAGCACGATGACTGGGCCTAGGGGGCTTCTGAACGGCATGACGGGCAGGGCGGGCAGCGGGTTGGTGTACCGGGCGCGGATACGGCGGCAGCCATGACGCAGGGGGCACGGCCGCTGTCCGCAGCCGTGGACCGCGCCCCGAAGGGGTGCGGGGAACCGCGCAAGCAATCACGGCGGACGGAACCCGGCCCCCGACATGGCACCCCCACGGCGAAGAAGCGCCCCGCCACCGAAGCTCCCGTCCGCGCTCGAAGCCGCCGCCCGCCACCGAAGCTCCCGCCCGCGCACGAAACCGCCGCCCGCGCTCGAAGCTCCCGCCCGCGCTCGAAGCTCCCGGCCGTGTACGAAGCCGCCGCCCGAGCACGCAGCCCCGGCCACGTACGAAGCCGCCGCCCGCGCTCGAAGCTCCCCGGCCACGTACGAAGCCGCCGCCCGAGCGCGCAGCACCCGCCTCGCCGCCGGAGGCGTACCGCCTACTCCCGGGCCCTGACCCGGCCCGTGACCTCGCCGAGGCCCACCCGCGTCCCGCCCGGACCCGGGGCCCAGGCCGTGAGGGTCACCTCGTCGCCGTCCTCCAGGAACGTGCGCTTGCCGGTGGGGAGGTCGAGGGGGTCGCGGCCGTTCCAGGTGAGCTCCAGCAGCGAGCCCCGTTGCGCGGGGGAGGGCCCGCTGACCGTGCCGGAGCCGTAGAAGTCGCCCGTCCGGAGCGAGGCGCCGTTGACGGTCATGTGGGCCAGTTGCTGCGCGGCGGTCCAGTACATCGTGGAGAAGGGCGGCTCGGAGACGACGTGCCCGTTGACGGCGACGCTCAGGCGGAGGTCGTACCCCCCGGGGTCGATGTCCGGCGTGGAGTCGTCCAGGTAGGGCAGGAGCGGATGCGTGCGCTCCGGCGGCGCCACCCGCGCCTCGTCCAGCGCCTCCAACGGCGTGATCCAGGCCGAGACCGACGTCGCGAAGGACTTGCCCAGGAACGGCCCGAGGGGCACGTACTCCCAGGCCTGGAGATCGCGCGCCGACCAGTCGTTGAGGAGGCAGAGCCCGAAGACGTGGTCGCGGAAGTCGCCCAGCCCCACCGGCCGCCCCATCTCCGAGGGCACCCCCACCACGAACCCGACCTCCGCCTCGATGTCCAGCCGCACGGACGGACCGAACACCGGCGCCGCGTCGGTGGGCGCCTTGCGCTGACCGGACGGCCGTACCACCTCCGTGCCGGACACGACGACCGTGCCGGACCGCCCGTGGTAACCGATGGGCAGATGCTTCCAGTTGGGCGTCAGCGGATCCGGGGAGTCGGGCCGGAAGATCCTGCCCACGTTCCGCGCGTGGTTCTCGGAGGCGTAGAAGTCGACGTAGTCGGCCACCTCGAACGGCAGATGCAGGGTCACGGCGGACAGCGCGTGGAAGTGCGGCGCGATCGTCTCCCGGTGCGAGGGCACCGTCAGCCACGCCGTCAACGCCCGGCGGAGGTCCGACCAGGCCGTGCGTCCCGCCGCCAGCAGGGGGTTGAGCGTGGGGTGGCCCAGCAGCGCGGCGTACGGGGAACCGAGGGCGTGGGCGGCCGCCGCGGCGTCGAGGACGTGGTCGCCGAGACGGACACCGACCGTACGGGCGTCCGAACCAGCGGGGGAGAAGACGCCGTAGGGGAGGTTGTGCGGACCGAAGGGGTGGCCCTCGGGGACGTCGAAGGGATCTCCTTCGCGGACATCGAAGGGGGGCATCGGGTGCTGCCTCGCTCTCGTGCGTTCCGTCGTACCACTGGTCGCGCCACACGTTACGGGGCGGTGCGGAGATCGGGGAGTGTCTAAAGAGTTCGCAATGTCCTGATAGGGGAGGGTCGGAAGGAAAGGTTCCGGCTTAGCGTCCTGTGGGGGACGCGGACGGGGTGGGTCCGGGTCCGGTAGGGGGGACACGTGGGGGGACCCGTGGCCAGGGGCACTCGGGGTGCGCCGGTACAGGCGGACCGAGACGTTCCGGGGCTCGTCGTGAAGCTCGGCGACTATCCGCTGCACCATGGCGGCGTCGGTGCCATCCGCAGCCTGGGGCGGCTCGGCGTGCCGATGTACGCGATCACGGAGGACCGGTACACGCCGGCCGCCGTCTCGCGCTATCTGCGGCGGGCGTTCGTGTGGCCGACCACCGGGACGGAAAAGCCCGAGTGGCTGGTGGACGGCTTGCTGCGCATCGGACGGCGGATCGGGCGGCCCGCCGTGCTCATTCCCACCGACGAGGAAGCCGCGGTGCTCATCGCCGAGCACCAGGAGGAACTGGCGACCCGGTTCCTCTTCCCCCGCGTCGACGGGAAGCTCCCTCGCCGGCTCGCCAGCAAACAGGGGCTCCACGAACTGTGCGTGGAGCACGGCATCGCCAGCCCCGTGAGCTCGTTCCCGCAGTCGTACGAGGAGGTCGAACGGTTCGCGGAGCGGGCCCGCTTCCCCGTGGTGGCCAAGAACCGGGAGGCGTTCGAGCGGCGCAGGCGGCCCGCGGTGAACGGGACGACGCGGATCGCCGACCGGGAGTGTCTGCTGCGGCTGGCCCGCGGCTGGGGCGAGCGGCCCGGGGTGATCCTCCAGGAGTACCTGCCCCGGGAGGACGCCGAGGACTGGATCGTGCACGCGTACTTCGACGCCGACTCGACGCCGCTCGCGATGTTCACCGGGGTGAAGGTGCGGTCATGGCCGCCGCACGCGGGGATGACGGCGAACGCCTACGTCGTCGACAACCCCGAACTCGCGGACATCGCCGCGCGGTTCATCAAACAGATCGGGTTCGCCGGGGTCATCGACCTCGATCTGCGGTTCGACCGGCGGGACGGGCGGTACAAGCTGCTCGACTTCAATCCGCGCATGGGCGCGCAGTTCCGGCTCTTCGAGAACGAGGCCGGGGTCGACGTCGTACGCGCCATGCACCTCGATCTGACCGGGCGGGCGGTGCCGGAGGGGGAACAGCTCGCCGGGCGGCGGTACATCGTGGAGAACATCGATCTGCCGGCCCTGCTCGCCTACCGGCGCAGCGGGTACACCACACCGCACGCGCCGGCTCGCGCGAGCGGTACGGAGCTGGCGTGGCTCGCGGGTGACGACCCGCTGCCGTTCCTCACGATGCTCGCGCGCTTCGTGCGACCGGGCGCGAAGCACCTGTACCAGATGTGGCGGACCAACCGCCTCGGCAACGCCCATGTGCGCCCCTAGCCGGGCGCCCCCGCGGTGGGCAACCATGCGAGGAACACACGAAAGCCGCACAGAACAACACGAAGTAGGCACAACGCGTCCTGGGGAGGGACTTCGTGATTCAACCGGTAGCAGTCATCGGTGCCGGCCCGTTCGGGCTGTCCACCGCCGCGCATCTGCGTGCGCACGGCATTCCGGTCCGTGTCTTCGGCGAACCCATGGTGAGCTGGCGGGACAACATGCCCGCCGGGATGCTCCTGAAGTCGACCCCGGTGGCGTCGAACATCGACGCCCCGCAGCACGGTCACACGCTGGCCGACTACTGCGACGCGGCGGGCATCCGGCGGCTGGTGACGGACGAGGACCTCATCCCCGTCGACACCTTCATCGCGTACGGGGAGTGGTTCCAGCAGCGGTTCGTGCCCGAGCTGGAGCGGGTGCGCGTGGTGTCCGTCGACCGCGGCAAGGGCGGCGGCTTCGAACTGAAGCTGGACTCGGGGGAGTTGTTCGCGGCACGGGCCGTCGTCGTGGCGAGCGGGCTGTTCGGGCTGGCGCATCTGCCGGCCGAGCTGGCGGGTGCGGCCGTGGACGGACCCACCCCCACGGGGCCCGTCTCGCACAGCTCCCAGCACCCCGACCTGAGCCGGTTCAAGGACAAGGACCTGATCGTCGTGGGCGCGGGGCAGTCCGCCCTGGAGGCGGCGGTACTGGCGGCCGAGGCCGGCGCACGGGTGCGGGTCGTCGCGCGCGGGCGGGGGGCCGTGGCTTTCGGCGCGCCCCCGTGGAAGCAGCCGAGGCTGCGCCCCGAGTCGCCGTTCGGGCGGGCCTGGTCGCTGTGGGCGCTCAGTTACTACCCGCACCCCTACCGGTACCTGCCCGCCACCACCCGGCACCTCCTGGTCCGCCGGGTGCTCGGGCCGCTCGGCGCCTGGTGGTTGCGCGAGCGGTTCGAGGGGCGGGTTGAGGTGCGGGAGGTGGCGCGGGTGGTGCGATCCGGTGTCGTCGACGGGCGTCCGCGGCTCTCCCTCCAGGGACACGACGGCCGTATCGAGGAAGTGTCCGCCGACCATGTCATCGCGGCGACCGGGTACCGCGTCGACCTCGGGGCGATGGGGTTCCTCGGGCATGAACTCCGTACGGAGCTGGTGGTGAGCCGGGGGACGCCGGTGCTCGGGGCGGGGTTCCGGTCGTCGATACCGGGGCTGTACTTCACGGGGTTGCCTGCGGCGGCGTCGTACGGGCCGGTGATGCGGTTCGTGTGCGGGACGGAGTTCGCGTCGCCTCGGCTGGCCCGGCATCTGGCCCTGGCTCATGGGTGAGACGCATCCGGGATGAGCTCGGGTGGGGGCGGTGCGTCGCGGGGGCGGGTCGTTCGTGGCTGATCGCGCGGTCCCCCGCGCCCCTTCGGGGCGCCGCCCCGAGCTGCGGCCGTGCGGTACCGCTGAACGGCGGTTCGGGAAAGGGATGTTGACGTACGGGGGCGGTGGGGCGGTCGGGATGCCGGACGTCGTCCGGTTCGCGTCGAACCGATGGGGCGCGGCATCCGTATTCTCTGATCATGGCCGCACCCACCGCATATTCACTCATCGCCACTGACCTGGACGGAACGCTCCTGCGCAGTGACGACACGCTCTCCGACCGGTCCCTCGCCGCGCTGGCGCGGGCCACGGGGGCCGGTGCTCAGCACCTCGTGGTGACGGGACGGCCCGCGCCGAGAGTGCGCCCACTGCTGGAGGACCTCGGCAGCAGGGGGCTCGCGGTGTGCGGGCAGGGCGCGCAGTTGTACGACACCGGCGCGGACCGGTTGCTCTGGTCCGTCACCCTGGACCGGGAACTCGCCGAGACCGCGCTCGGCAAGATCGAGGCCGAGGTCGGACAGGTGTACGCGGCCGTCGACCAGGACGGGGTCGACGGCCTCACCCTGATCGAGCCCGGCTACCTCATGCCACACCCCACGCTGCCCGCCGTACGGGTGCCACGCCGGGACGACCTGTGGTGCGAGCCGATCAGCAAGGTGCTGCTGCGCCACCCCTATCTGTCCGACGACGAGTTGGCCTCGGCGGCGCGGATGGCGGTCGGTTCGCTGGCGACGGTCACCATGTCGGGGCCCGGCACCGTCGAACTCCAGCCATGCGGTATCACGAAGGCGACGGGCCTCGCCCTGGCCGCCGACCATCTCGGTCTGACGCCGGAGCGGACCATCGCCTTCGGTGACATGCCCAACGACATCCCGATGTTCGACTGGGCCGCGCACGGGGTCGCCATGGCCAACGCCCACCCCGAACTCAAGGCCGTCGCCGACGAGGTGACCCTCTCCAACGAGGACGACGGGATCGCGGTGGTGCTGGAGAAGCTCTTCCCGTGAGCGGCTCTTCCCGTGAGCAGCTCTTCCCACGGGTGTCTCTTCCGGTGAGCGGCTCTTCCCGCGAACGACTGTTCCCCTGGGTCCGCCGACCCAGGGGAACAGAGTGAAGAAGGGGGAACCGGAAGGGTCAGTACGCCCCGAACACGTTGTCGATCGAGCCGTACCGGTCGGCGGCGTAGTTGCACGCCGCCGTGATGTTCGCGACCGGGTCGTAGGGGTCGTACGGGGTGCCGGACACGTGGTACGCGGCGAACGTCGGGTCGATGACCTGGAGGAGGCCCTTCGACGGGGTGCCCGCGGCGGCGTTGGAGTCCCAGTTGTTGATGGCCAGCGGGTTGCCCGACGACTCACGCATGATGTTGCGGTGGATCCCGTCGTACGACCCGGGAATTCCCTTTTGCGCCATGATGTCCAGCGACTCGCGGATCCAGCCGTCGAGGTTGTTCGTGTACGTCTTGACCGACGCCTGGGTGGCCGTGGTGGTCTGGGCGGCCGTGGACGCCTTCGTCGCGTTCAGCTTCAGTTTCAGGCCCGGGCGGATCAGTGCCGGGTTGTCACCGACGGCCGCGCGGTTGTCCCGGTAGAGCCGCTGCCAGCCGCCCTTCGTGTCGTGCTCGCGCGCGATGGAGGAGAGCGTGTCGCCGGAGACCACGGTGTACGTCGTGGGCTGGGGCTGCGCCACGGCGGGCGCGGACTGCGGGGCCGACTGTACGGAGGCGGCGGCCTGGGTCGGGGTGGCGGCGTTCGCGGTCGTGGCGAGCGTGAGCGGGAGGGCCAGTGCGGCCCCGCCCGTTCCGGCGGCGACGACGCCACGGGTCAACGCGTTGCTTCTTGGGCGGCGGTGCTTGCCTCGTGCGGGCATGGGGGGTTCCTCTCCGTCGCCTGCGGGGTGAGCTGTCGGGTTCGGGCTGGAGATGCCCGGCCGCGCGCTTCGTCCCGGCGGTCGCTGTGCGTGCCGCGTCCGCTGGGCGTACTGCGCGTGGCTTGACCCCTAGCCGGTCCGTGGGGGAAATCCGGACCGGCGGTTTACCTGGGTCCCCCGCTCCTGCCGTGCGTGGATGTGTTGAGGGGTGGGGAGTCCGGGGCGGCGGCAGGATTCGGCGGTCCGTCCGGACGGGGTGTGAACGTATGCGAGAGCACACGACGGGAACAAGTCCCGGTTTGGCGGGTTGGTCCAGTTGACCTTGAGTTTGCTGTGATTCGCCCCTCGGTTTCCGGTGCGGTTCACGGCTCAACTTGCCTACCGCAAAGGGAAACTCGAAGGGGTGGGGCGGGGGTGTCGCGTGAGGGGCGCGTGACTCAACTCACGGGAGGAGTCGGGTGAAGTGCGGGGTAAGCGGCAAATCGGTCAACTCGGGCTGGGTGAAAGGGGTGCATAGGGGCCTGAAGGGGCGGGTGTGCGGGTGTGGATGCGCGCGGCCGTGGAGCGCGTGGGCGTCTCCGGGGGAGGGGCGGGTACCCGGGGCGGGCCGTCGCGGGCGGGCGGGCGCGCATGCGCGTCGGTGGATATCGCCGCGGACCAGTTGATCAAGAATATGGAGAGTGCGGTCTCATACCACCCGGGGCGAAGCCGTGGGCGCTCGTGGTGATCGAAAGGTGACCGGATACGCTGACTCGGGTGATGGCAGCGACAGATCGACAAACCGTGTCATCGACCGTGAGAGCGACCTAGACCGACCGTGTGACCGTCATCAGACGTCAGCAGACAGGAGAACCCTCGTGACCGTCGTCGAGCCGTTTGGGCTGAGCGCGCGGGACCAGGCTCTCGAAGCCGATGTCCAGGCCGGAATGACGGCCGTCGAGGAGGGTCTGCTGGAGGCGACCAAGAGCGAGGTCCCCTTCATCCAGGAGGCCGCCCAGCACCTGCTGCGCGCGGGCGGCAAGCGGTTCCGGCCGCTGCTGGTGATGCTCGCCGCGCAGTTCGGTGACCCCTACGCGCCGGGTGTCGTGCCCTCGGCGGTGGTGGTCGAGCTGACCCATCTCGCCACGCTGTACCACGACGACGTCATGGACGAGGCCGAGGTGCGCCGGGGCGTGCCGAGCGCGAACGCCCGCTGGGACAACTCCCTGGCCGTCCTCACCGGCGACTTCCTCTTCGCCCGCGCCTCGCACGTCCTCGCCGACCTCGGTCCCGACGCCGTCCGTATCCAGGCCGAGGCCTTCGAGCGGCTGGTCACCGGACAGATCCTGGAGACAGCGGGGCCGCGCGACGGACGCGACCCGATCGAGCACTACCTCGACGTGCTGGGCGGCAAGACCGGGTCGCTGGTCGCGGTCGCCGGGCGGCTCGGCGCGCTGATGGCGGGCGCCGACGAGACCGTGGTCGACGTGCTGACCCAGTACGGGGAGCGGCTCGGCGTCGCCTTCCAGCTCGCCGACGACGTCCTCGACATCGCCTCCGACTCGCACGAGTCCGGCAAGACACCCGGCACGGATCTCCGCGAGGGCGTGCCGACGATGCCGGTGCTGCGGCTGCGCGAGCGGGCGGGCCGACTGGGGCTGCCGGACGACATCGCCCTCTGCGAGCTCCTCGAATCCGACCTCACCGACGACGCCCGCCACGCCGAGGCCCTGGCCCGGCTGCGCGTCCACCCCGCGCTGGAGCAGGCCCGCCGCGACACGATCCGCTACGCGGAGGAGGCCCGCGCCGTCCTCGCACCGCTGCCGGAGTGCGACGCGAAGGCGGCGCTGGTGGAGCTGTGCGACGCGGTGGTGCACCGCGCCGGATAGGCACCCGCCCGGTCCGGCCGGCGGCGCCGTCCCTGACGACCCCTACGGGGTGCGGGGCGGCCCCGCCTCGCCATGTCATCCCTCACGGGTCGCCATGTCATCCCGTAGCAGTACGTCGAGTTGAGTCCCGAGTCTGACGATTCCCGTCGGCCGATTTGGTCAGATGGGTATCACCACTCCTCACCGATTCGGGTGAGAATGGCGGCTCCGAGTAGACGCCGCCGCCGACGACGGAGGTAAGGCACACATGGCACCGTACGAAACCGACGACAGCGACCGGTCCGGCGACGCCGCCGCGCTCGCGGCCGAGGCCGACGAGATGCGCTCGGCCCGGCGACGCAGGGCCGCGCGGTACGTCGTCCCGGTCACCGTGCTGGGCGTGGCCGCGGCGACCATCGGGCTCGTCCCGGCCTTCGCCGGCTCCGGTGACCCCGATCTGCCGAAGATCAGCGCGCAGGAACTCATCGAGAAGATCGCCGCCTCGGACGTACAGCAGGTGTCCGGCACGGTGAAGATCACCACGGATCTGGGCCTGCCCGACCTGGGCGGCCTCGCGGGCGGCCTGGCCTCGCAGGCGCCCTCCGGGGGCGACGGCGGTTCGGCCGCCGACCCCTCCGCCAAGCTCCTCGAACTCGCCACCGGTACCCACACGTTGAGGGTCGCCGCCGACGGCCCCGACAGGCAGAAGCTGTCGCTGCTGGACGACGCCGCCGAGTACAGCGTCATCCACAACGGCGACGACCTGTGGGCGTACGACAGCGCCTCGAACGAGGTGTACCACGCGAAGGATGCCGGCGAGGGCAAGGACCGGCGAGCCGGGAAGGACGCTCCCGACACCGCCGAGGACGTGCCCGCCACGCCGCAGAAGCTCGCCGAGGAGGCCCTGAAGGCCGTCGACGACACCACGTCCGTGACCGTCGACGGGACCGCGCAGGTCGCCGGGCGGGACGCGTACAAGCTGGTGATCGAGCCGAAGCAGTCCGGTTCGACGGTCGGGGCGATCTCGATCGCCGTCGACGCGAAGACGGGGCTGCCGCTGAAGTTCACGCTCACCCCGGCGAGCGGCGGCGCGGCCGTCGTGGACGCGGGCTTCACGAAGGTCGACTTCGGCAGGCCGAGCGCGTCGACGTTCGACTTCACGCCGCCGAAGGGCGCGAAGGTCACCGAGGCCGACGAGGTCGAGAAGTCGGGCCACCACGAGTCCGGGTCCGGCGACTCCGTGTTCGAGGGGCCCGGTAAGGACGGTGCGTTCAAGGACGGCAAGGGATCCGAGGGACTCAAGGGACCCAAGGGTTCCAAGGACTCCGAGGGCTCCGAGGAGGAGTTCGCGAGCGGGCTCGACGGGCTGAAGACCATCGGCAAGGGCTGGAGCACCATCGCCGAGTTCGACAGCGGCGCCGAGGGCGGCATGCCCACCGGCGGCGACGACTCGTCCGGCGACGCCCGGGTCGACGGGTTCCTGAACTCCCTCGGCGACCAGGTCAAGGGCGAGTTCGGCTCGGGTACGGTCTTCAAGACCCGACTGATCAACGTCCTCTTCACCGACGACGGCAAGGTGTACGCGGGTGCCGTCACCAAGGACGCGCTGGTGAAGGCGGCCAACGCGGCGAAGTAGCGACGCCCGGCCGGTGGGCCGGGACGGCGACACCGCCGTCCCGGCCCACCGGCCGTACCCGAGGGGAGCCATGAGCGACGCAGCCATCCACACCCAGGGGCTGACCAAGACCTTCCGCGGCGGCCAGGTGGCCGTGGACCACCTGGAACTGACGGTTCCCGGCGGCAGCGTCTTCGGCTTCCTCGGCCCGAACGGCTCGGGCAAGACCACCACCATCCGCATGCTGATGGGCCTGATCGAGCCGACCTCGGGCACGGCCCGGGTCCTCGGCCGGCCCATGCCGCGCTCCGTGCGAACCGTGCTCCCGCAGGTGGGCGCGCTCATCGAGGGGCCCGCGCTGTACGGGTTCCTCTCCGGCCGCGACAACCTGATCCGCTACGACTCCGCCGACCCGACCGCCGACCCGCGCACCCGGCGTACGCGCGTCGCGGCCGCCCTCGACCGGGTGGGGCTCGCGGCCGCCGCCGGCAAGAGGGCGAAGGCGTACTCGCTGGGCATGAAGCAGCGGCTGGGCCTCGCCGCGGCGCTGCTCCAGCCGCGCCGCCTCCTCGTCCTCGACGAGCCGACGAATGGTCTCGACCCGCAGGGCATGCGCGAAATCCGCGCGCTGGTACGGGAGTTGGCGTCCGACGGCACCACCGTCTTCCTTTCCTCGCACTTGCTCGACGAGATCGAGCAGGTGTGCACCCATGCCGCCGTCATGGCCAAGGGCCGACTCATCGTCCAGGGCCCGGTGACCGAACTGGCCGCCGGGGCGCGCGGGCGCCTCGTCGTCACCACACCCGACACGGCGGACGCGGCCCGTGTGCTCAAGGAACAGGGCATCGGGGACGTGGTCGTGACCGAGGGAGACGGCCGCAGTGACGGTCGGAACCCGGGCGAGGGGGGCCGGGTGACGGCCGAACCGCCGCCACCGGACCGCGACCTCGCCGAACTGAACGCCGCACTGGTCACCGCGGGCGTCCGCGTCCGCGGCTTCGGCCTCGAACGGGCCTCCCTGGAGGACGCGTTCGTGGCGCTCACGGGGGAGGGCTTCGATGTCGCGGGTTGATGCGGATGCGTCGCAGGGTGATGCGGTGCGTGCTGTCACGCCGGGTGGCCGGACGCCCAGTCTCCTCTGGACCTTCGGGCTGTTCCGCAGCGAGTTGGTGACCACCTTCCGGCGGTGGCGGACCATCGCGCTGCTGGGTGTGCTCGCGGCGGTGCCGGTACTCGTCGGGATCGCGGTGAGGATCGAGACGGGTGACGGGTCGTCGACGGGCGGTGGACCGGGCGGCGGAGGCGGGGGCGGGCCCGCGTTCATCGCGCAGATCAGCAACAACGGGCTGTTCCTGGTGTTCACGGCGCTGGCCGCGACGCTCCCCTTCTTCCTGCCGATGGCCGTCGGCGTGATCGCGGGGGACGCGATCGCGGGCGAGGCGAACGCGGGCACCCTCCGCTATCTGCTGGTCTCGCCCGCGGGCCGGACCCGGCTGCTGCTCACCAAGTACGCGACCACCATGACCTTCTGCCTGGTCGCCACCCTCGTCGTGGCGGCGTCGGCGATGGCCGTGGGGGCCTTGTTGTTCCCTCTCGGCGATCTGACGACGATCTCCGGCACGCGGATCGGCTTCGCCGAGGGCCTGCTGCGGGCGCTGCTGATCGCGCTGGCGGTGGCCGCGTCACTGATCGGGATCGCGGCCCTCGGCCTGTTCATCTCCACCCTCACCAACAGCGGCATCGCCGCGATGGCCACCACGGTCGGGCTCCTCATCACCGTCCAGATCCTCGACCAGATCCCCCAGCTGGACGCCCTCCACCCGTACTTCTTCTCCCACTACTGGCTCTCCTTCGCCGACCTCATGCGCGAACCGGTCTACTGGGACGACCTCCAACGCAACTTCGGCCTCCAGGCCCTGTACGCGGCGGTGTTCGGATCGGCGGCCTGGGCGAGGTTCACGGCGAAGGACATCACCGCGTGACGCGACGACCCGCGTGACGCGGCTTTGGCCCGGCGTGACGGCCCGCCCGTCGGGGCTCAGACGGCGGCCGCGTCCGTGTCGTACGGGAAGCGCGCGAAAGGCGCTTCCCCGGCGAGAAACGTCTTCGCGCGGGTCAGGGCCGCCGTGTCGTGGAGGACGTCCCCCGGCTTGCTGCCGTTGCCCAGCAGCACTCCGCCGAAGCGCATGCCCAGGTACGCGGCGGAGTGGTTGAGCGTCCCGATCAGCGGCTCGGCGACCTCCTCCTCGTCGTGCGCGAGCGCGGTGACGCCCCAGAGGGTGCGGCCGGCCATCGTCTGCTTGAAGTCGAGCCCCGGGGTGCGCAGCCAGCCCGCCCAGTGGTCGAGGTAGCGCTTGACGGGGGCGGACACGGAGTACCAGTACAACGGCGACACGATCACGAGGTCCGTCGCCGCGAGCGTGGCCTCCAGGAGCAACGCCCTGCTGTCCCCCTCCGGCCGCACATGATCGCTGTCGTGCCGCAGGTCCTCGAAGTCCGGCAACGGGTGGCGCGCCAGATCGATCCACACCTGCTGGACGTCGTCCGGTAACTGCTCGGCGGCCGAGCGGGCCAGCATCTCGCTGTTGCCGTCCGGCCGGCTGCTACCGAGAACGAACAGGAAGCGGCGGGTCATGGGGTCCCCCTGGGTACCTGGCGTCCGGGTACCGGCGTACCGATGTGTGGCGTACGCCGATTGCATGCATCGACAATATATGCACATGCATGCGACGGCAAGGATGCGGTTCCGCAGCCTACGGACGACGCCCGGGCGCCCTCTCCGGCAGCAGGGCCATGACGCCGACGAGGGGGCGCCGTCACCAGGGGCCCGGCGCCGCCGACGCCCAGGGGAACCCGCAGTGGCCACTGGAGCAGTTCCCGCAGCGCACCCGGGCGAAGCGGTGGCGCCCGCGTCTCATGCCGGGGCCTCCGGCGCTCGGGCGGGGTGAATCCGGACGGCTTCGGCGGCACCTGCCATCCGCAGCAACAGTGCCTCCTCGCCGTGTCGCGCCACCAGGTGGAGCCCGACCGGGCAGCCGTCGGCGTCGAAGCCCGCCGGGATGCTGATGGCCGGGTGGCCACTGAGGTTGAACGCCCAGGTGAGCGCCGTGGAGTAGCGGTCACCCGGGCCGTCGTGGCCGTGTGGGGCGTTGGGCGTGGTGGGGGTGAGGAGCAGATCGGCCCCGGCGAAGAGCGCGGCGAGCCGCCTGTCGTTCTCGGCGCGGAGCTCCTGGGCGGCCTGGAGGATTGCCGGGTCGGCGTCGGGTGCGGCGCGGAGGGCGAGCCAGGCCGGCCCGGGGTCCTCCAGGCGAAGCGGCCGCGGATGCGGCTGCGGCTCGGGGTGCCGCGCGGGCGCGTTCGCCGTGTGTGAGGGAGCGGCGTCCCCCGGTACGGGCGCGTTCGCCCGCCGTACCGGCGGCCGTACGACCCCGGCGAGCCGTATGAGACCCGCGTCCGCGAGGCGGAGTGCGGCGCTGTGGGCGATCGCGGCGGGCTGGGGGTCGGTGTCGGCGAACCCGAGGTCGGCCGACCAGAGGGCGGTGAGGGGAGCCGGGACATCGCCGACCGCCTGTGCCGCCCCGACCGCCTGTGCCGCCCCGGCCGCGTACGGCGCTTCGGCCCTCGCGACTGCCCTCGCAGAACCGGCCGTCCCTGCCCTCCCTGGCGTCCCTGCCGTCCCGGCCGTCCCTGCCGTCCCGGCAGCGCGTGGTGCCTCTACCGTCCCTGCCGTCCCGGCCGCGCGGGGTGCCTCGGACGTCCCGGCCGGGCGCGTCGCTTCGGCCTCCTGGGCTGTCCCGGCCGGGTCCGGCTCCTTCTGCCGGTCGCGCTCCGCCCCGCCCCCTCCCACGTCTCCGGAGCCCGGCGCGTCGACCGCCGCTGTCACGCAACGCCAGTACGCCGCCGCGTCCGAGGCGTAGCGGGTGAGGACGCCGGCCGCCGCGAGGCCCGTACGGTCGGCCGAGGGCAGGCGTCCGTTCGTGGTCTTCAGGCCGACGACGCCGCACCACGCGGCCGGGATCCGTACCGACCCGGCGCCGTCCGTGCCGGTCGCCATCGGCACCAGGCCCGCGGCGACCGCCGCCGCCGACCCGGCCGAGGAACCGCCCGGCGTCCGGTCGGCCCGCCAGGGGTTGACGGTCCGGCCGCCGGCCCCGAGTCCCCAGGTCTGCCAGGGGGTACCGGGGCCGGGCACGGAGGTCGCCCCCACGGGGACGCACCCGGCCGCGACGAGCGCCCGCGCCGCCGCGGCCCGCAGCCCGGCCCGCCCCTTCACCCCGATCGGCACCCCGGCCAGCGGCAACCACACCCCTGCGGCCACCTGCGCGTCCACCTCCGCCGCCCGCCGCGACGCCTCCTCGGCCCACACCTCGACGAACGCGCACAGCGCGGGCTCGGCCTGCTCGATCCGGGCGAGCGTGTCCGCGACGACGTCGACGGCCGACAGCTCACGCGCGCGCACGGCGGCGGCGATCCGTACGGCCGAGGGCGTCGGAAAGCCGTTGGGCGGGAGGGAGTCGGGTGGCAGGGAGGTGTGCGGTCGCATGGCCTTCTCGGGTCTCTCGGCTTTTTCCTCGGCGGCTCGGCGGCTCGGCGGACAGCGGTCACCGGCTCGGTCAGCCCTGCGCGGGCGGCTCCGGCAGGGGGCAGATGGAGCAGGGGGCAGATGGGGCACGGGGCGCGGGCCAGTGCGGAGGGCCCGGCGCTGGGATTGGCGGTGGGGTTGGCGGAAGGGGGGACCGTACCGGGGCCGATACCCCCGTTCCCGGCCCCGGTACGGAGTTCGGTCGACCTGCGGGATGTCGTAGGCGGCGGAGTTCTGCTCCTCGTCGGCACTCCCGCCGGACGCCGCCGCTCACGGAGGCGTCGGCGGAGGTGGTCGGTGACGGAGACGGTCGGGGCGGAGCCGCGGGCCGGGGGGCGGCGGATCAAGAGGGCGTCCCGTACGGCTCCGCGGTCGGCGGCTGCTTCGCGCGGTGGGCGCCCGTCTTGCAGCCCGCGAACGGGCCGTTGGGGGAGCGGAGTTCGGCCATGACGGGGCCGAGGTGGTCGCGGTGCCACACCGCCGGGCCCGACGCGCCCGCCGTCGGGTCGGTGAGCTCCTGCCAGGCCAGCCACAGGGCGTGCAGCCGAGCCACCGCCTCCAGGTGCTCCCACCAGCGCGGGCACCAGGGCTGCTGCGAGGTGACCTCGCGGCCGTAGACCGGGAGGAGCAGGTCCCCGACCCAGACGGCCAGGGCGTGCATCTCGTCGGCGTACTCGGCGCCGTCGAGGTAGAGGATGAACGGCGGGGCGGCGAGCGGCTGTTCCGGGCTGTGCTGTTCGACGGTGGTGGTCATCGGGGGATCCTTTCCGCGGCCCTGGCCGTGATGGCCTTGACCTCGGCCTGGGCGGCGAGGGCGACGCGGTCGGCGCCGGGTTCGGCGTACCAGGGGCGCAGGCGGACGAGGGCGGGTCTCACGCCGGTGGCGAGGAGGAGGGCGGTGCCCTTGGGGAGGGCGCGGATGCGGTCGGCGGGGAGGATGCGTTCGAGGCGGTACGAGGTGGAGCGGGAACGGCCGTCCTTGCCGCGGGAGTAGCTCACCGTCGACACGTCGTGCTCGCCCACCAGCCGCGAGACCTTCTCCACGAAGTCCGCGTCGTCGAGGCCCGCGCCGAGCAGTTTGATGGTGGCGGCGCTCCACAGCGCGTCCATCCCGGTCTCGCCCCACACCCGTGTGCCCTGGCGGTAACTCTGCAGCAGGGTCACGACGTTGATGCCGCGCGAACCGAAGTGGGAGTAGAGGTCGGGCAGGTCGGAGATGCGGCAGACGTTGGCGGCCTCGTCCAGCACCGCCGTCATCGGCGGGTCCAGGCGACCGCCCGTCCGCTCCGCCGCCACGACCCCCGCGCGCAGGACGGAGTCCGCGCACGCGGCGATGACACCGGCCGCCGAGCCGCCGCCGTCCTTGGAGAGCAGATAGAGCGTGTCGGGCGCGAGGACGTGCCGCTCGGGCAGGAACTGCGGCAGCTCCGGGTCCGGGCTCACCCAGGCCGCGATCGCCGGGTCGAGCAGGCACGCCACGCACTGGCGGGCCGTCTCGTAGATGCCGTCCCGGGTCTCCACCGCGCCCTGGACGGTGCCCTGGAGCTGGTCGGCGAGCGCCGCCATGCCCGCGTCGCGGAGCAGGTCGACCGGTGTACGGTCGGCCGGGTCCGCCAGCCAGGCCAGCACCTCGTCCACCTGCCGCCTGCCCCGGTTGGCCGCGTGGAACAGGGCCGTGAGGGTGTTCTGGGCGGCCGAGATCCAGAAGTCCCGCTTGGAGGCGTCGTCGTTGACCGCGCCGACGAAGTGGCCGGCGAGGCGGCGGGCGCCCTCGATGGTGGCGGCGTCGGCCAGCATGTCCCACCACAGGCCGCGTGCCGTGTGGGCGATGCCCTGCGGGTCGAACGTCCACACCGTGCCCACGCGTTCACGTTCCGCGCGGGTCACGCTGTACACGTCCGCCTTGTTCGACGTCAGCAGCACGCTGCCGCGGGCGCGCAGGACCCGCGGGACGGCGATGCCGGTGGACTTGCCGGCCCTCGGTGCCATCAGGTCCAGCTCCACGTCCTCGTAGCTGCTGCGGAGTTCGGGGCCGCCGGGTTCCAGGTTGCCGAGGAGGTTGCCCGTGTCGTCCGGGGGGAGCTTGCCCGACTTCGGCAGGGAGGGGCGGAGTTGGCGGGCCCTGGTGGTGGCGCCCTTCGGGAGGAGGCCGGAGAGTTCGCGGCGGCCGGCGAGACCGCTGGGCCTTCTGCCGCGGCGGCGGATGAGGACGACGGGGGCGACGAGCAGGGTGAGGGTGGCGCCGAGGACCGTGCCCATGCCGGTGGTGAGCGCGCCGGGTGACGTCGTCGGCCATACGGCTGTCGGGCCCTGCGTGATGAGGGTCTTCATCGTGGTCAGGGCGAAGGGTGGGGGGTTCCAGCCGGCGCCGGTGAGGGCGGCGGCCAGGGTGCCGCCGAGCCAGGCTCCGAGGAAGAGGGTGCCGATGAGCAGGGCGGCGCCGGGGATGATCCAGGGCAGTAGGTCGTCGCCGGTGGTGTGCTGTTGCTTGCGTGTGCTCATTTCTGTTCCCCCGTCAGCTGATCGGACTTTCTTCGCCCCCGCCGCCCCTACCCGTCCCTTCCCCAGGGGCTGCCGCCCCTTCGACCCCGCACGCCGGAGAGCTCGGGGGTGCTGGTGCGTCGGCGGGTGCGGGTCGCGTCGTGGTTGCTCGCGCAGTTCCCCGCGCCCCTGAAAAGCAGGGGCTGCGCCCCGTGCTTTTCGGCCCGCAGGGGCCGTGTCCTTCAGGGGCGCGGGGAACTGCGCGACCAGCCCCCACTCGCCCGCGGTCGCCCGACAACCGCACCCCCAGAGCTCATGGGCGCCCCGTCTTGGAAAGGACCGGCTTCGGGGTCCACCTCGTGTTCGTGTTGTGCAGGTCCCTCTCCGTGTCCGTGATCGACACCTTGATCGGGATGCCGGGCCGTCCACCCACCTTGATCAGGAAGCGCCCACGCCCCGGCGGCTCCTCGTTGCCCCCCGCGCTCGCCCAGCCCGGCGGCGACGACCACGACGACACCAGGTCGATCTCGCGTTCCGACAGTCCGACGATCTCGCCGAGTTCCCTCATCTCCGTACGGGGGAGGCCCGCGCACACCACCATCCCCGCCCGCTCGACGAAGCCGCGCGCCTTCGCCCGGTCGGCCTCGCTGCCCAGCGCCTCCGCGTCCTTCAACGTGTGCGTGATCTTCGCGTCGCCGAGACCGAGGGAGCGGTTGAGGCGGGTGAGGGCGTCGATGCGTTCGACGATGCCGGAGGCGGCGCGCAGGGGGCGCCAGAGTTCGTCGAGGACCGTGAAGAACCAGCGCTGCGGCGCCAGGCCCGCGTCCGCGAGGGCGTGGGCCGCCGCGACCGTGCCGAGGCCGTCCGACCATGCCGCCAGCATCGCCGCCGCCGTGAGCTGCGTGTCCGCCTCGCCGATGCGGGAGATGTCGACGCAGACGGCGGGCGAGGCCGGGTTGATACGGGTGGAGGTCTCGGAGGCGAAGGTGTCGCCGAGCGGGCCGTCCAGGACGCCGAGGAGCGAGCGGTGGAGCGGGTCCACCGCCTCCTGGTAGCGCGCCATGTCGCCCCGGTCAAGGGTGACCGCGCGGACCCGGTCCGGACCCTCGTCCAGCACCTTCAGCAGGTCGGGCAGCAGCGGCGGCCGCCCCGGCTTCGTCCGTTCCGTGAGGTGGTGCAGGCAGGCAGAGAGGACCGACTGCTCGTGGTCGTCCATCGGGCGGCCCCGGACGATCGTGATCAGCGCCGCGACCATGTTCAGGACACGGCCGTGCGCCTCCGCCGCCAGGATCCGGCCCCGTTCGCCGCCGATCCGGAGTGCCGCCTCGCCCATCGCCCCGGGGTCGAGGACGTTGATGCCGCCCACCCCGCGCCCGATGGAGATCACCTGGCCGCCGAGCGCCCGTACGGTGTCGGCGTAGTCCGGCTTCAGGTCGCCGAGGACCAGCGGGGTGATACCGGTCGCGCACATGCCGATCAGCATCCGGTTGACCAGCGTGGACTTGCCGAGGCCCGGCATGCCCAACATGAAGAGGGACGGGTTGGAGATGTAACGGGCGCGGGTGAACCAGGAGATGGGGTCACCGCAGACCGTGGCGCCCGTGTGCAGGTGCTGGCCCAGCGGCACCCCGGTCATGGGGGCGCCGGAGCCCGCCGCGAAGGGCCACAGGCCGCACGCCTGGACCGTCGTCGCCCGCCACAGCGCGGGCGGGTCGACATGACCGACCTGGCCGCCGCCGGGGCCGAACCACCCACGCGGGGGCGCCATCTGGGGACGAACGGGACGTACGGCAGCGCGCTTGCTCACAGCGCCTCCCTGATCTGGTACGGGACGAGGGTGTGCTCCCACGGCAGCAGGCCGACAGGGAGGGTGCAGGTGAACGCGGAGGCCTGCATGCGGTCGGCGGGGCGCATCAGGATGCGGGACGACGCCTGGAGGTTGCGTACGGTGATCGCCGCGTCCGGCAGTTGCTCCTCGCTGTCCACGGTGACCGTCACCATCAGCGAGAACTCCACGAGCCCGGCGCCCGCCGCCTCCTCGGCCGCCGTCTGCTCGGCCGCCTGCATCTCGGAACTGGCCCGCGCCTGGACCAGCCCCCGCTTGGAGCCCGCCATGAAGTGCGCGGTCCGCCGGTCGGCCTCCACGATCCGGGCGGAGGTCGCCGGGTCGATCGGGCGGTAGACCAGCGAGACCCGCTTGCGGCGGGTGCCCGTCGCGGGCTCCAGCAGGCCCCGCAGCACGCTCGACCGGACCGTGCCGCGCGGTGCCAGCGTCAGCATCCACGTCCGCGACACGCCCGAGTCGTGCTTGTACGCCTGGACCGACTCGACGGCGGCGGCCGGGCCCGCGTCCGACCAGTCGAGGCCGGTGGCGGAGTGCTCGGCCCGCGTGCTCAGGACATCGGGGCCGACGGCCGGGTCGTACGCCACGCGCACGATCTCCGCGAGCCGCTCGGCGGAGAGCGGGTACGCGGCGCCGCCGCCGGCCGCGACCAGGCCCGACAGCAGGCCGGGCAGCCGCATGGACAGGTCGGTGATGACGTCCTGGACGTCCCGCTTGGGGCCACCGGTGGGGCCGTAGGTGAGGGCGATGTAGGTGTGCATCTCGGAGGAGGCGGAGGGGTAGCGCGCGACGACCTCCTCCATGACCGCGCGGGCCGCCGCCGGGGCGTCCGGCGAGATGCGCGGCAGGACCTCGGCGGCCAGCCGCGTCCCGGTGTCCGGCGCGGTCTCCACGACGACCTGGGCGCCGCGCAGGCCCGGCTCGTGCGAGAGCCGGGCGAGCCAGTCGCCCCAGGACGCCACCCAGATGTCGACCTGCTCGGGGTCGACCAGCGAACCGCCGTCCGGCTCGCAGGCCAGCACCACCGTGCAGAGGTTGCGGCCGGGGTGGTGGATCACCCCGAAGGCGCGGTTGTAGGCGTCGCGGCCCTCGTACATCTTCGTGCGGGCCAGCAGGCCCGGCGGGTGGTAGCGGCCGCCGGGACGCCTGGAGAGCGGGCCGGAGACGTACGTGGTCGAGCCGTTCGCCTTGCGCCTGAGCCAACCGATACGCACCGCGACCACCTGGTAGATGTTGCGGCCGTCCACCGTGCGCAGCGCGAGCGGGGCGAGGAAGAGGCCGAGGGGGATGAGGACGAGGATCGCGGCCAGCAGTGAGACCAGCGAGGCGAGGAGTGCGACCAGGAGTCCGCCGAAGGCCACGACGGTGCCGAGGAGGCCCAGCGGGCCGAGGCCCGGGCGGCGGGGTCTGCGCCAGTTTCCGTAGGTGGGACGCGTGAGGGCGTCGGTGGACATGGGGTTCCTTCTTCCGGCTGAGGTCGCTGGGTCGAGTGCCGACGAGCTCGGGTGGTGCTGTGTCGGACGGCGGCCGCGGGTGGGTGGGGGCTGATCGCGCAGTTCCCCGCGCCCCTGGAAAAGAGGGCCCGCGGCGCCTTTTCCAGGGGCAGGGGCTACTGGTTGTGGCCCTTCATGCCGTCGTTGTCGTCCAGGGAGTTGGCGACTTCGGTCGCCGCCGCCACGCCCGTCTGTACGGCGACCGCGGCGGCCTGGACCGCGAGGGCCGCGCCCCCGGTGGCCGCGCCCGCGGCCGCTGTGCCGGCCGCCGCGCCTGCGCCTCCGGCGGCTCCACCTGCTCCGCCCGCGGCGCCCGCGGAGGAACCGGCGCCCGAGGAGGGCGAGCCCTGGGGGCCCGCGGAGCCGCCGCCTCCACCGCCTCCGCCGCCCCCCGCGGAGCCGCCGGCGATACTGACCGCGCCGGAGGCGATGTTGTTGGCGGCGCCCAGCGCGACCGTGCCGCCGGAGGTGCCGCCGAGGGCGGCCGTGGCCGGGACGATCAGCTTGAGGAGGGCGGGCAGGGCGAACACCGCCATGATCAGCATGCCCATGCCGGCGATGACCGAGTTCAGGTTCTTGGTGTCCTTGGTCATCGCGGTGGCCGCGTAGATGATCAGGGCCGCGGCCGGCTTGTACAGCAGCCAGGCCGCGAGCCAGCCGATGTGCTTCTTCCACCAGCCCTCGCCCCACCCGGTCATCGAGGAGGCGGCGGCCAGCGGCAGCGTGCCGACCAGCATGATCAGGACACCGATGCGGATGTACATCAGCACGATCTGCACGAAGCTCGACAGCATCACCAGCAGACCGAAGATGAGCACCAGGCCCGGCTGGTTGAGACTCAGCACACCCAGCATCGTGGCGGCGTTGTCACCGAGGTCGGATCGCTCGTACACGTCCTTGGCGTACGCGTCCGATGCCGCCATCAGGGCCGTGACCACGGGGACGGAGGCCGCGCCGACGAGGATGACCTTCCACATCCCCATGAACGCCTGCTTCATGGACTGGCCCTTGCGGTCCACCGCCATGCGGATCGCGGCGAGCAGCAACGAGGCCACCGCCACATAGGCGACGATCCAGTTGACCTCGGCGGTGATCTGGCCGATGGGACTGCCTGCGGCCGCCTGGCCGTGGCCGCCGCCGTTTCCCGCCGGGTCCCGCACGTCGACGCTCAGCCAGACGCCGTTGAGCGACTTCAGCACCTCCGCCGCGCCGTCGCCGATCGCCTTGGCGAAGACGACCACGGCACCCTCGGTGAACTGCTTGCCGCCCTCTTCGATGACGCAGTCGTAGAGCTTCCAGGAGCAGGCCATCTCACGCCTCCCAGGTGACGAAGCCGTTGGTGCCGCTGACCTGCGACACACCGCTGTAGACCGTGCCGTCCGGGTCGGGCGAGAGCTTCCAGTCGCCGCCCTGCCAGCGCATGGTCACCGAGGCGGAGCCGAAGCCGCCCTCGCCCATGCCGCGCACCAGGACCATCACGGTCGCCTGCGTCTCGTCGTACGACAGGACCGTGAAGCCGGCGTAGCCACCGGCGTCCGGCGAGCCCGTGGTGGACTGGTCGGCCTCCTGGGAGCGGCTCGCGATCAGCGCGTCGCGGCCCGCGCCCGGCACGACCTGCCGGTCGACGACCTCGCGCCAGCCGTCGTAGCTGAGATGGTCGGTGATGGAGTGGGCCGCCATGACGGCCCCCAGCGGGGTGTGGGCGAAGCAGGACCAGACCGGTCCGTCGTACTTGAGCGGGCCCGCCGCCTTGGAGACCGGGACCAGGCCGGTGCCGTTGGCCTTCCAGTGGAAGTCGTGCGGCGCCTCGGTGGGCTTGGCCTGGTCGCTGTCGTCGGTGCGGCAGCCGGCGGGCCGGGCGTCCGCACGGCCGTTGCCCTTGCCCTTGCCGTCGCCGCTGCCGCCGTCGCCGGAGTCCGACGTCGAGGTCGGCGCCGGGCCCGGGTCGCCGGACGAGCCGGCGGACCCCTCGCTGCCGTTGCCCGTCACCGCGAAGAGGACCGCGAGGACGAGCAGCACCACCAGGAACCCGGCCGACAGGATCCAGCCCCGCTGCTGCCAGAACGGCTGCTCCCACTCCCCGCTGCCCCCTTGGGCCCGGCCGGAGTTCAGCATCGTCGCTCCCCCTTTCGACGTGCTCGGACGGCTAGAAGACGAAGTTCACGAGCGGGCCGGCGGTGGCGACCAGCACACAGCCGCCGAGGACCATGCCGAGCCGGCCCATGTGCTCCGAGCCCTCGCCGCGGCGCATGGAGATCGCCATCATCGCGCCGGTGATCAGCACACCCGCGACGCCCGCCGCGGTGCCGGCCCAGGCGACGATGCCGAGCACGGTGTCGACCTTGCCGGTGAGTTCGGCGGGGGCGTCGCGGTTGGGGTTGGGGACCGTGCCGTCGGCCAGGTAGAGGGACTGATGTGCCTTGGCGGCCATCGCGTGCAGCATGTGGTTTCTCCCCGTTGTCTCGGCCGGCCCGCCGTGGGCGAGCGGGCTGACGTCAACTGATGTGAGCGGATGGGACATTGGGATGCTCGCGGGGCCGGCGTGACGTGCCCGGGTTCCCGGTCGCCCTGTGAGCTTGGCGACTCCTGTGAGCCGAAACCAAGGGATGTAGTGATCCAGCACCTGTCGGTGACGTGCTCGTGACAGACGGGAAGCTCTCGTCATGTCCGGGACAGTGACGTGCCGTCAGCATCGCCCGGACCTGCGGCGAAGCGGAGGGGCTCGTACCGGTGTTCGTCCCTGGGGTGGCCCACGTACGACGACGGCCCGCCGGTTGACGAGTAACCGGCGGGCCGTCGCCCCTGTCCTGCTCACGGGTTCTTTGCAGCACGACTCCCTGCAGCACGAGCCCCTGCAGCACGAGCCCCTACAACACGAACCCCTACAACACGAACCCCACGATCGGCCCCGCCGTCGCGCCGATGATGCAGGCGCCCATGACCATGGCGAACTGGCTGAGATGCTCGTCGCCCTCCCCGGACCGCAGGGAGACGGCCATCCGCGAGCCGACGATCAGCAGCCCGCACACACCGGCCGCGGTGACCAGCCAGGCGAGGATGTTCAGGACGTAGTTGAGCTCACGGGTGACCACGGCCGGAGGTCCGGCCAGTGTCGTGGCGGCGGCGTACAGGGTGCTGCTCATGGGGTCCTCCCGGTCAGACGGGCCAGCGCCGCGCTCTCCCGCGGCGGCGGTCCGGTGAGATCGCCGGTGCGCCAGGCGGGCACCCAGGGCACGCGGTAGACGTCTATGACGGAACCGATCACCTTCACGCGCTGCACGAGCTGCCGGGGCAGCCGGCCGGGCGCGTCCGCGACCAGCACGATCGCGTCGAGGTCGAGCCCCGGCGGCGCGTCGCCCCGCCGGAAGATGTCCAGGGTGTGCGAGACCGCGTCGAGCCCGGCGGCGTGCGTGCGCCCCACCAGGAGCACCGACGCCGGATCGCCGTGTTCGGGTTGCGGCCAGTTGCGGCCCGCGTCATGGCCGCCGAAGACCGTCGCGAGGGTGGTCGTCCCGGCGCCGCCGTGCGTGGCGACCCAGGAGAACCGCCGTGCGCTCGCGGCCGCCAGGGGTGGCGGGTCCTGCGGCCGTGCCTCCGGTTCCGCCACCGGCCCCCGCACCCAGATCTCCGGCCCGGCCGCCGCCTGTCCCGTGCCCGGCTGCATCACCGCATCACCGCTCTCCACCACTCCCCGTTTCCGCCGCTGATCACAGCAGTCTTCCTGAGTTCGTCGTGCCCGTCGCACCCGGCGCGGTGCTCGCCGCCGGTTCCGTGCCCGGCGAGGCGCCCACCCCCGATCTTCACGGCCCGCGGGCGGCTTGGGAATCGGGACGTGAGTTCCTGCGACGAGCCTGTGACGCGCTGGTGACGCACGCGGCGGGGGTGAGCGGGGAGACTCGACTGCCTGGCCACAAGTGGCAGGAACATGACTGGACTTCGACGCTGAGGGGAGCGCATGTCCAACGGGGGAGGGTCCGTCACGACCTGGGTCGTCGGCGGCTGCGTGGCGGCCGTGATGATGCCGGTGGTCATGATGGTCGCGGTGAGCGGGGGCGGCGAGGCCGACGCCGAGGAACAGGGCGTCGGCGGCGGCCTCAAGACCGGTCAGGTGCCGGCGGAGTACGTGCCCTGGGTGCTCAAGGCGGGCGCCATGTGCGACGTCATCAAGCCGGCCGTGATCGCCGCGCAGATCGAGGCCGAGTCGGGCTGGAACCCGAACGCCAAGTCCCCTGTCGGTGCCGAGGGGTTGAGCCAGTTCATGCCCGGCACCTGGCCGAGCTGGGGCAAGGACGACGACGGCAACGGACGCGTCTCCCCGTACGACCCCGGTGACGCGATCATGGCCCAGGGCCGCTACGACTGCGCCCTCGCCAAGCAGGTCCAGGGTTACAAGGACCGGGGCGAGGCGACCGGCGAGACGCTCGACCTGGCGCTCGCCGCGTACAACGCGGGCCCCGGCGCCGTGCACCAGTACGGCGGTATCCCGCCCTACACCGAGACCCGGAACTACGTCGCCCGCATCAAGTCGCTCATCGCCAAGTACGAGTCGGTGGACGACCCGCCGGGCAAGCTCCCGGACGGCAAGGAGATGGCGATGCCGCTCTCCGGCAACCCGCCCGTGACCTCCCCGTACGGCTGGCGCATGCACCCCATACTCGGGGTCCGCAAACTGCACACCGGCACCGACTTCGGCGTGGCCGAGGGCAAGCCGGTCCTCGCCGCCCGCGACGGCGAAGTCACCTTCGCGGGCTGGACCAACGGCTACGGCAACCGCGTCGTCATCTCCCACGGAACCATCAACGGCGACCGCGTCTCCACGACCTACAACCACATGCTGCGCGGCCTCAGCGTCCAGGCCGGCGACAAGGTGAAGGTCGGTCAACGCGTCGGCCTGGTCGGCTCGACGGGCTACTCGACGGGCGCGCACCTCCACTTCGAGGTGATGCAGAACGACAAGTACGTGAATCCGGCGCCCTGGTTGGGGCTGTAGTGATGACGTGGGCGATGCGGGCACGGCGTTCGACGTGGACGACGCCATCGGCGAGGCAGGACACTGAGGTGAGGAGGGGAATGCGGGTGAACACGATGCGCGATGCGCGCGGCGGGCGCGGGGAGCGTGACGAGCGCGGGGGGCGTGACGAGCGCGGCGGACCGCATGTGCCCGGCGGGCCGTACGGGGTCGGGGTCGGGGTCGGAGCCGTGGCCGGAGCCGGAGCCGTGGCCGGAGCTGTGGCCGGCGGACTCGGCAGGGCGGTCCGCAGGGCGGTCGCGGTCGCGCTCGCGACGGTGACCGGAGTGGCGGTCCTCGCCGCGTGCGGCCTGGAGGACCACCGCGAGACGGCGGGCGGCGGCACGGCCTCGTCCGAACCGCCCTTCACCCCCAAGGCCCCCCTGCCGTCCGGTAAACCGCTCGGCTCCGACGCGCGGGTCCCGAGCCCCAGCGGCGTCGACGACACGGACGCGACCGCGGTCGCCGAGGCCTGGACCGAGGTCGCGTACGGCTACGACACGAAGTACGACACCGGCCCGCACGACGCCGTCCTTCGCTCCGCGCGCTGGTTCACCGCCGCCAGGGCGAAGGCCGAGCACTCGTACCACCCCGCGAGCGGCGCGGGCGAACAGTGGAACTCCTGGGCCGCGCACGAGGCGTGGACCACCGTCGACGTGGAGCTGGACGACGACGGCGACGCACCCCCCGACTCGGCGCGGGACGCCTACCGCGCCCTCTTCGTCGACGGCACGGCGCACGGCCGCGACGGCTGGACGGGGACCGGACCTCAGGCCACGGTGTACGTGAAGCTGGTTCGCTCGGGCAAGGGCGAGCCGTGGCGGGTGGACGAGGTGCGTACGGTGGAGGCAGAGGTATCGGCACCGGAGCCGTCCGGGGCAGACTCCGCCGCCTCGTCCACGCCTTCTCTTTCTCCTTCCCCTTCTTCTCCTTCTGCCCGACCCGAGTGAGGGAACGATGACTCGACTCAGCCGCGAACAGAAGCGGGAACTCAAGCGCGCGGGGCGTGCGCCGGCCGGACTGACCCCGATCGACGTACGCGTCTCCGCCGAGGCCGGCGCGACGGTCGGCGGCATGTCCGTGCCCCCGGCGGCCGGGGAGTCCCTCCAGGCCGCCGCACTCGACTATCTCCACCGCCTCGCCCTCGCCACCGGCCACCCCGTCCTCGCCACCGTCCACGACGAACGCATCGGCTACGTCGTCCCTCTCCAGATCCACGTCGACGGCTCCAGCCACTACGCCGGGGAACCGGTACGGGTGGGAGAGCCGAGGGGGTTCGCGGGAGCGCCGCCGGTGAGTGAGCGGGAGGGGGCGGTGCCGGGTGCGGGGGTGCGTGGGCATGTGGCTGCGGATCCGGGCGTGCGTACGCCCGGGATCCCGCCCGCGCCCGCGGTCGGGCCCACGCCCGTGGCCGGCCGGTCGGGTACGGCCGCGGCGGCCCACCTCGGCGAGGAGGCGGCCCGATGGGCGGCGCCGGAGGCTCCCGAGCCGTCGGCTCCCGCACACGGCCCACGCCGTGACCGGTCGACACATGTCCTGCGCGCGGTGCCGGAGTCGGCAGCCGCGGGCCCTGAACTCCCGGACGACCAGGACCGATCGAACCAGCCGACCGGTACGGCACCCCATGCGCAGCCGCAGCCGCAGCCGCAGCAGTACGCGCAAGCCCAGCCGGAGCCGAGTTGGCAGGCGCAGGCGCAGGCGCAGGCGCAGGCTGAGCGTCGACCGCAACCGGAAGTGCTGCCCGAGGTGCAGCCCGAGCGGCAGCCGCAGCTGGACGGAGAGCCGCAGCCGCAGCCGTACGCGCAAGCCCAGCCGGAGCCGAGTTGGCAGGCGCAGGCGCAGGCGCAGGTGCAGGCTGAGCGTCGACCGCAACCGGAAGTGCTGCCCGAGGCGCAGCCCGAGCGGCAGCCGCAGCTGGACGGAGAGCCGCAGGCCCAGGCCCAGCCGCAGTGGTCGGCGCAGGCCGGGCCGGAGTCGTCGGCGCACCCCGAGCGCCAGCCGCACCCGCACCCGCAGCCGCAAGCCCAGCGGGACGTGCAGCCGGAGGCCCAGCGGGACGTGCGGCCGGAGTCGCGGACGCACTCTCAGGAGCAGCCGAGGCGGGAGCCCAGCACGATGCGGTTGGCCGCGGGGAAGCCGGTGCCCTCGGCGGAGTCGGCCGCGCCGGAGCCCGAGCGGCCGAAGCGGGAGCCGAGCACGCTGCCGCTGTCGGCGGCGAAGCCGGCGCCCGCGGTCGCACCCCCGCACGCGATGCCGGAGTCGTCCGTCGCCCCCGGGGCGCAGTCGGACCGGCCCTCGGCGGAACCCGTGGCCGCGGCGGCCCCCGAGGTGAAGCGGGAGCCCCGCACGATGCCGCTCACGGCGGCGAAGGAGAAGCAGGGGCAGCAGGGGCAGCCGTCGGACCCGGTGTCCGGCGGGGTCGCGCCCTCGACGTACGTGCTGCGCGCGGTGCCGGAACCGAAGGAGGGGCCCCTGGCACGGCCGCCCCGCACCCCGGGGCTCCCGCTGACCCTGCCGGGCATTCCGGTGGACCCGGACGGCAAGCCCTCGTCGGCCGAGCCCACCGGCGACGCCGCCGCGGCCTCCGGCACCGAGCCGACCGGCGACGCCGCCCCGACCCCCGGCACCGTCTCGCCCCCGACAGGCGAGTTCGGCCCGGTCATGGACCCGGAGCTGCTTCAGCCTCCGGCCCGGACGACTCCCCGGCCCTGGCACCCGGAGCAGGCCACCACCCCGCCCGACATCTCCTCCGACACCCCACGGTCGGCATCGGCCTCCCTGAACCCGCAGCCCTGGCCCCCGGCACCGGCCGAGGACCCCACCCCGCAGCCGACGCACCAGCCGTCCCCGTCCCCGTCCCCTGCCTCGGAGGCGGCGCCGGAGTCGGGGCCCGCCACGCTGGAGCCCCAGCCCTGGCCGCCGACACCGACACCGACACCGACACCGGCCCCGACGCCGATGCCGATGCCGACGCACACGACCGCCCCCGCTCCCACCCCTGAACCCGCATTCGCACCCGCACCCGAACCCGCATCCGCATCCGCATCCGCATCCGCACCCCCCGTACTGGCCCCTCCGGAGGAGTCCGCCACCGATGCCTACTCCGCTCCCGAGTGGAAGGTGCTGGAGGAGGACAGCGCGCCGAAGCCCGCGCCGGTACGGGAGTTCGACGCGGTCGCCGAAGCGGTGCTGGACACGGCGGAGGAGGGCGGCGACACGGCGTCACCGTTCGCGGAGCCCGTGTCGCGCATCAACGAGGCGGTGAAACTGGGCCGGATCCAGGAGGCCGCGGAGATGGCCGAGCAGACGGTCGCGCAGGCGACGGCGACGCTGGGCCCACAGCACCCCGAGGTACTGAAACTTCGCGAACTGACCGCCTACATCGCCTACTTGGCCGGCGACGCCCTCCGCTCCTTCCACCTCTCCCTCGACCTGGCCGTCCTCCGCCACCGTCTGCGCGACCAGCGGGCCGCGTACGGCAACGTCCAGAGCGCGGCGGCTGCCTGGCGCGCGGTCCGCGACCCGCTCCAGGGTCTGCACCTGGGCCGCGACCTGATCGCCGTCTGGGCCGACCTCGCCGCCGACGCGGGTCCCGCCGCCGACGACCTGGAACAACTCGAAAAGGCCCGCACCCGCATGACCCGCCTCACCGAACGGGCCCGCGCCCTCGACCCCGCCCCTTACGCCCATGGCCAGTGACCACTCCGGACGACGAGAACCGGACGCCCGGCGGCTCCTCGGAGCCGCGCAGAGCGCCGGGTCCGGGTCCGCCGCCGAGGCCGCCCGCCACCGCTCCCCGGGCTCGCCCGCCACCACCCGCCGCCCCCGGGTCGAGGTCCACGTCAACGAGCTGACCGGCACGATGAGTTGGCGCACCGTCGACCACCCGACGAGCAGCGGGGGCCGGCGGCAGCACGAAGGAGCAGGCCGGCGTGTCCCGGACGCGGCACCCTGGAACGCCCGCGCCGCGGCCCTGCGTTCCGCCGGCCTGGACCCCTCCCGGGCCCCCGCGCAGGGCGCCGCGCCCATCCCGACGCACCCCGCGGCCGTACGGGCCGCTCTGGGTGCCGACGTCGCCTCGCTCAGCCCGGAACAGCGGCAGAGCCACCTGGCCCGGGTCGGCGCCCTCCGTTCCGGAGCGGCCGCCGATCTCGCCCACGGCACCCGGATGCCCACCTCGGTCGCGTCCCGCCTCAGGTCGACGAGCGCGACCCCGGCCCACGCCCACGCCCTCGCGGCGGAACGCACCTCGGTGATCAACCGCACCCGCGCACCCGCCGTACCGCAGGGGCCGGGGCCGGCCGCGGGTCCACGCCGCTGACCGACCCCGGAACCACACCACCTGAAGCTCTGCCTACGAGAGGCGCCGCCCCTACTCCGACAGCTCCCACACCGCGTACGCCAGCGCGTCCCCGTTTCGGTCGAGCGCCGTGTCGTTGATGTTGGACGTGGTGTCGCAGGAGGAGTGGTAGCACCGGTCGAAGGCCTGGCCGGACGTGCCGCCCCACTTGGCGACCTGCGCGGCGGTCTTCGCGCGGCTCGCCCCCGTGAAGAGGCCGCCGACGGGAACGCCGGCGCTCTTGAAGGGCGCGTGGTCGGAGCGGCCGTCGCCCTCGGTCTCGATCTCGGTCGCGACACCGATCCCGGTGAAGTAGTCCTTGAAGGTCTGCTCGATGACGGCGTCGTCGTCGTAGACGAAGTACCCGGGGTTCGGCGAGCCGATCATGTCGAAGTTGAGATAGCCGCTGATGCGGGCCCGGTTCGCGGTGGACAGGTTGTTGACGTAGTAGCGGGAGCCGACGAGGCCCAGCTCCTCCGCGCCCCACCAGGCGAACCGCAGGTGCTTCGTGGGCTGGTAGTTCGTGCGGGACACGGTCAGCGCGGCCTCCAGTACGGCGGCGGAACCCGAGCCGTTGTCGTTGATGCCGGCACCCGAGGTGACACTGTCCAGATGTGAACCGGCCATGACAACCTGATTCGTGTCGCCGCCTGGCCAGTCCGCGATCAGGTTGTAGCCGGTGCGGCCGCCGGAGGTGAAGGACTGCGTGGTGGTGACGAAGCCCGCCGCGTCGAGCTTGCCCTTCACGTAGTTCAGCGAAGCGAGGTAGCCGGCGCGGCCGTGCGCTCTGTTGCCGCCGTTGGCGGCGGCAATGGACTGGAACTGGGTCAGGTGGGCCTTGACGTTGGCCACGGGGAGGTCGGGCGCGGCGGCGACCGTCACGTCCGGGGCGGGCGCCGCCCCGGCTATGGACCCGGTGGTGAACAGCGTGGCCACCGCGACGGCGGCGGCGACGGCGGTGCGTCCCGTGGCTGGAACGGAGAGCTTCATAGTGGGGGGCTCCGAATTCCATGGGGATCGCCATGGACGACACTGTTGATGTGTCCATGGCGATCCCGGCTGAATGAGGTGCCTGGATGGTGCGGGTGGGACTGACTCTCCGTCAAGAGTGCTATTTGGCCAGGGGGGTGGGCACACCGGAGGCCTCGGTGGCCGCCGACGGCCCCTCCCGCTCGTCCCGCTCGTCCCGCTCGTCCTGCTCGTCCCGTCCCTCCGAGTCCTCCAACTCCGCCAGCCGCCTCCGCGCCACCCGTGCCGTCCGCAGTGCGTCCCACGTCAGCAGCGACAGCGCCAGCCACACCAGCGCGAAGCCGGCCCAGCGCTCGGGCGGCATGGCCTCGCCGAAGTAGAAGACCCCCAGCAGGAACTGGAACACCGGCGCCAGGTACTGCAGCAGCCCCAGCGTGGACAGCGGCACCCGGATCGCGGCCGCCCCGAAGCAGACCAGCGGCAGGGCGGTCACCAGTCCGGTCGCGGCGAGAAGCAGGGCGTGTCCCGTCCCCTCCGGACCGAAGGTGGCGTCCCCTCGCGACCCCAGCCACAGCAGATATCCCAGCGCGGGCAGGAACTGGATCGCGGTCTCCGCGGCGAGCGACTCGACACCGCCCAGGTTGACCTTCTTCTTCACCAGCCCGTACGTGGCGAAGGAGAAGGCGAGGCAGAGGGAGATCCACGGCGGCCGCCCGTAGCCGATCGTGAGGACGAGGACGGCCGCGAAGCCGACGCCGACCGCCGTCCACTGGACGGGCCGCAGCCGTTCCTTCAGCAGCAGGACGCCGATGGCGATGGTGACCAGCGGGTTGATGAAGTACCCGAGGGAGGCCTCGACCACCTGGTGGGTGTTCACGGCCCAGATGTACACGCCCCAGTTGACGGTGATCGTCGCCGCCGCGACCGTGATCAGAGCGAGCCTGCGTGGCTGTCGCAGCAGCTCACCGGCCCAGGACCAGCGCCGCAGCACCAGCAGCGCGACACCGACGACCGCGAGGGACCAGACCATGCGGTGGGCGAGGATCTCCACCGCGCCGGACGGCTTCAGCAGGGGCCAGAAGAGCGGGACGAGCCCCCACATCCCGTACGCGGCGAAGCCGTTCAACAGGCCTATCCGGTGTTCGCCCCTCGGCTGCGCAGCCACGGCCCCTCCTCCTCGCCCGGCCGCGCCACCGCGACCCCCGAACCCTCGGCCTCCCGAAGGTAACGCCGAGCACCCCCGGCTGTCATGCCCGTATCGGGATACGGTCATGACAGCCGGGGGTGGGTGCCCCGAGGGGGAGTCCGGGGCGCCGACCGGAGTCTTACGGCTCCGGAGTCCTACGG
Source organism: Streptomyces sp. NBC_00104 (assembly GCF_045160825.1). Classification (NCBI taxonomy): domain Bacteria; kingdom Bacillati; phylum Actinomycetota; class Actinomycetes; order Kitasatosporales; family Streptomycetaceae; genus Streptomyces; species Streptomyces sp. NBC_00104. The sequence continues at coordinate 6,762,040 of NZ_CP108215.1, forward strand.
CCCCGGAGCCGGGCCGGACGGCTGGGCCCCGGGCCGAGCTGCTCGATCCGGGCGGGTCACGCCTTCAGTGCCACCGCGATCGAGTCCGCGATCGGCGTGGTCGGGCGGCCGATGAGGCGGGAGAGGTCACCGGAGGAGACGACCAGCTCACCCTTCTCGATGGACGCGTCCACGCCCGCGAGGGTCGCGGCCAGCGGCTCGGGGAGCCCGGCGCCGGTCAGGATGCCGGTGAGGGCCTCGACCGGGACGGGGTTGTTCGCTATCTCCTTGCCGGTCTGCTTGCTCAGCTCGGCCGCGTACTCGGCGAAGCTCCAGGCGGTGTCGCCGCCGAGCTCGTACGTCTGGTTCTCGTGGCCCTCGCCGGTCAGCACGGCGACCGCGGCTGCCGCGTAGTCCGCGCGGGCCGCGGAGGAGACCCGGCCCTCGCCGGCGGCGTGGGTGACGGCGCTGTACTCCAGCACCGGCGCGAGCTGCTCGGTGTAGTTCTCGTTGTACCAGCCGTTGCGCAGCAGGGTGGACGGCAGACCGGAGGCGAGCAGCGCCTCCTCGGTGCCCCGGTGGTCGTTGGCGAGCGCGGCCGTCAGGCTGCCCGGCGCGCTGGTGTACGCGAGGAGCGCGACCCCGGCCGCCTTGGCGGCGTCGATCACGACCTGGTGCTGGGCGACGCGGTTCTTGTCGAGTTCGCTGCCGGAGACCAGCAGCACCTTGTCGCCGGCGGCGAAGAGGCCGTCGAAGGTCTCGGGGGTGTTGTAGTCGGCCACGGCGATCTTCACGCCGCGCGCCGCGAACCCGGCGGCCTTCTCCTCGCTGCGGACGACGGCCGTGATCTGCTCGGCCGGGACCTTCTCCAGCAGACCCTCGACGACGATCTTGCCGAGGTGTCCGGTCGCTCCGGTGACGACGATGCTCATGGTGAAACTCCTCCAGGGGGGCGGGTGCGCCACTAACCCTAGGGGGTGCGCTAACTCTGCGAAAGTACCCACTTTGAAGTAAGGTACTGGCATGGCCGTAAGTAAGGTGTCGACACAGCCCGCGACCAAGCACGACAAGGGACACAAGGATCACAAGGACGACAGGGACGGCGAGGGAGTCTGTCCCTACCGCCTCGTCCTGGAGCATGTCACCAGCCGTTGGGGTGTCCTCGTCCTGATCGAGCTGCTGGAGCGGCCGTACCGCTTCAGTGAGCTGCGCCGGGCCATCGGCCGCGTCAGCGAGAAGATGCTCACCCAGACCCTCCAGACCCTGGAGCGCGACGGCCTCGTCCACCGGGACGCCAAGCCCGTCATCCCGCCCCGCGTCGACTACTCCCTCACCGACCTCGGCCGCGAGGCCGCCGAACAGGTGCGTGCCCTGGCGGGCTGGACCAAGGACCGCATGGACGACGTGCAGCAGGCCCGGCAGGCGTACGACGAGGCCCGGGCCTGAACCGGCCCGGGCCCCTGGGGTGACCATGCTCAGCTGACGGTCGTGGTCACCCGACGACGGTCCACGTGTCCCCGCCCGCCAGCAGCGCCGACAGGTCTCCCTTGCCGAACTGCTCGATGGCGGAGTCGAGTTGGTCGGCCATCTGGGTGTCGTAGACGGGCCGTTCGACGGATCGCAGGACGCCGATCGGGGTGTGGTGGAGGGTGTCCGGGTCGGCGAGCCGGGAGAGCGCGAAAGCCGTGGTCGGGGACTGCGCGTGCGCGTCGTGGACCAGGATCCGCGACTCGTTCTCCTCGGTCACGGTGACCACCTTCAGATCACCGGACACCTCGTCCCGTACGACCCCCCGCGTGCCGGCCGGCCCGAACCGGATCTGCCTGCCGTGCTCCAGCCGGATGACGGCCTCCTCCGCCTGCTGCCGGTCCTTGAGGACCTCGAAGGCGCCGTCGTTGAAGATGTTGCAGTTCTGGTAGATCTCGACGAGTGCCGTCCCCGGGTGGGCGGCGGCCTGCCGCAGTACCTCCGTCAGATGCTTGCGGTCGGAGTCGACGGTCCGCGCCACGAACGACGCCTCCGCCCCGATCGCCAGCGACACCGGATTGAAGGGCGCGTCCAGCGACCCCATCGGTGTCGACTTGGTGACCTTCCCGACCTCCGACGTCGGGCTGTACTGGCCCTTCGTCAGGCCGTAGATGCGGTTGTTGAAGAGCAGGATCTTCAGGTTCACATTGCGGCGCAGCGCGTGGATCAGATGGTTGCCGCCGATGGACAGCGCGTCGCCGTCACCGGTCACCACCCACACGGACAGGTCACGCCGCGAGGTGGCGAGCCCGGTCGCGATCGCCGGCGCCCGCCCGTGGATCGAGTGCATCCCGTACGTGTCCATGTAGTACGGGAAGCGGGACGAGCAGCCGATGCCCGAGACGAAGACGATGTTCTCCTTGGCCAGCCCCAGCTCGGGCATGAAGCCCTGGACGGCGGCGAGGATCGCGTAGTCACCGCAGCCGGGGCACCAGCGCACCTCCTGGTCGGACTTGAAGTCCTTCATGGACTGCCGGGCCGTGGCCTTGGGCACGAGGTAAAGCGCCTCGATCGTGCCTCCCGTACCCGCGCCTTCCGTGGACCTCTCAGCCATCGATGGCCTCCTTGAGAGCCGTGGCGAGCTGCTCCGCCTTGAACGGCATGCCGTTCACCTGGTTGTACGAATGGGCGTCGACCAGGTACTTCGCCCGGATGAGCAGGGCGAGCTGCCCGAGGTTCATCTCGGGGACCACCACCTTGTCGTAACGCCTCAGCACCGCACCCAGATTCCGCGGGAAGGGGTTGAGGTGCCGCAGATGGGCCTGTGCGATGGACTCCCCGGCCGTACGCAGCCGCCGTACCGCCGCCGTGATCGGCCCGTACGTCGACCCCCAGCCCAGCACCAGGGTCCGGGCCTCGTGCGGATCGTCGACCTTGACGTCGGGCACGTCGATCCCGTCGATCTTCGCCTGCCGGGTGCGCACCATGAAGTCGTGGTTGGCCGGGTCGTACGAGATGTTGCCCGTGCCGTCCTGCTTCTCGATGCCGCCGATCCGGTGTTCGAGGCCGGGCGTGCCCGGGATCGCCCAGGGGCGGGCGAGGGTCTCCGGGTCGCGCTTGTAGGGCCAGAAGACCTCGGTGCCGTCGTCGAGGGTGTGGTTGGGTCCCTGGGTGAACTGCACGGTCAGATCCGGCAGTTCGTCGATCTCGGGGATGCGCCAGGGCTCGCTGCCGTTGGCCAGGTAGCCGTCCGACAGCAGGAACACCGGCGTGCGGTACGTCAGCGCGATCCGGGCGGCCTCGATGGCCGCGTCGAAGCAGTCGGCCGGAGTGCGCGGCGCGACCACCGGCACCGGCGCCTCCCCGTTCCTGCCGTACATCGCCTGGAGCAGGTCCGCCTGCTCGGTCTTGGTCGGCAGCCCGGTGGACGGTCCGCCGCGCTGGATGTCGATGACGAGCAGCGGCAGTTCGAGCGAGACGGCGAGCCCGATGGTCTCCGACTTGAGCGCCACCCCGGGACCGGAGGTGGTCGTGACCGCCAGGGAACCCCCGAACGCGGCCCCCAGCGCGGCCCCGATGCCCGCGATCTCGTCCTCGGCCTGGAAGGTCCGCACACCGAAGTTCTTGTGCCGGCTCAGCTCGTGCAGGATGTCCGAGGCCGGCGTGATCGGGTACGAGCCCAGGTACAGCGGCAGATCCGCCTGCCGGGACGCCGCGATCAGCCCGTACGACAGCGCCAGGTTCCCGGAGATGTTCCGGTACGTGCCGACGGGGAAGGCGGTGGCGGCCGGCGCGACCTCGTAACTGACGGCGAAGTCCTCGGTCGTCTCGCCGAAGTTCCACCCGGCGCGGAAGGCGGCGAGGTTGGCGGCCGCGATCTCGGGCTTCTTGGCGAACTTGGCCGCCAGGAACTTCTCGGTGCCCTCGGTCGGCCGGTGGTACATCCACGACAGAAGGCCGAGCGCGAACATGTTCTTGCTGCGCTCGGCCTCCTTGCGGCTGAGGTCGAACTCCTTGAGGGCCTCGACGGTGAGGGTGGTCAGCGGCACCGGATGGACGCTGTATCCGTCCAGCGACCCGTCCTCCAGCGGGTTGGCCGCGTACCCGACCTTCTGCATCGCCCGTCTGGTGAATTCGTCCGTGTTGACGATGATCTCCGCGCCGCGCGGCACGTCACCGATGTTCGCCTTCAGGGCGGCCGGGTTCATGGCGACGAGCACGTTGGGCGCGTCACCCGGGGTGAGGATGTCGTGGTCGGCGAAGTGCAGTTGGAAGCTGGACACACCCGGGAGGGTGCCGGCGGGGGCGCGGATCTCGGCGGGGAAGTTCGGCAGGGTGGAGAGGTCGTTGCCGAAGGAGGCCGTTTCGGAGGTGAAGCGGTCGCCGGTGAGCTGCATACCGTCACCGGAGTCCCCGGCGAAGCGAATGATCACCCGATCGAGTCGGCGGACGTCCTTCGTCCCCGCCGGTTTGCGCTGTTCCCTCAGTTCTCCCAGAGCGGCCTCGTCGGCCGGCTCCGCTGGGCTGCTGACCTGGCTGGTCACTGAACTGGACCTCCCTTGAGGCGGCTGTCCGGGAACGGCCGTCCCGCCGGCCCTCCCCGGACCAACCCTACGTCGGCGAGGGTGGCCTTCCCTCGTCCTTTCGCCTGATGGACGCTGTTTTGAGACTGCCTGACGCCCTGACTTGTCATGATTTACCCGCCCCTGCCGCTTCCTTCGGAGACGCGCACCGCCGACCGATGGTTCTCGGTCCGGACGGAGGACGGGCAGGGGGTGGGCGGAGAGCGGGTGGGGTCCGGGTGGAGGGCGGGCGATCGACCGCCCCTTGCTGACACAGTGTCAGACGGTCATGAATTGAGGTAGGTGAGCACCGCCAGAACGCGCCGGTGGTCCCCGTCGCTGGGGGACAGCCCGAGCTTCAGAAAGATATTGCTGACGTGCTTCTCGACGGCACCGTCACTGACGACCAGCTGCCGGGCGACCGCCGAGTTGGTCCGCCCCTCCGCCATCAGCCCCAGCACCTCGCGCTCCCGGGGGGTCAGCCCCGCGAGCACGTCCTGCTTCCGGCTCCGCCCGAGCAGCTGCGCGACCACCTCCGGGTCCAGCGCCGTGCCGCCCCGGGCCACCCGCACCACCGCGTCCACGAACTCCCGCACCTCGGCGACCCGGTCCTTCAGCAGATACCCGACGCCGCGACTGGACCCCGCGAGCAGTTCGGTGGCGTACCGCTCCTCCACGTACTGCGACAGCACGAGCACCCCCAGCTCAGGGTGCTGCTTCCGCAGCTGTACGGCGGCCCGCACACCCTCGTCGGTGTGCGTCGGCGGCATCCGCACATCGGCGACGACCACGTCCGGCAGATCCCCCTGCGCGGCGAACTCGGTGATCGTCTTGATCAGGGCGTTCCCGTCCCCGACCCCCGCCACGACGTCGTGCCCCCGGTCGGTCAGCAGCCGCGTCAGCCCCTCTCGCAGCAGCACCGAATCCTCGGCGATGACCACCCGCACCCTGTCCTCCACGCCCTGTCCCCCCACGACACCCGCACCACCCCCGACCGGCCACCAGCTTCGGCCCGGCCCGAACAACAGCCCCCAGCATTCCAGCATCGGCACGCCCAGGCGCCGCCCAGCCAAGAAAAGAGAGACAGAAACAGCCTACGAACTGGCCGAACACCACCCGCGTCCCTCCCAGGCGGGGGTTCCGGGGCGCGGTGGCTCCGCTCGAAGGGGTGGAGTGGCGCGGGCGCGGGCGTGGGTGGGGCGGGGAACGGTGAGGTGGGCCGCCCGCGCCCACGGAGCCACTGCCGCCGCCAGAGGATCGTCGAGTGTGTCCGGCGGGAACCACGGCAGTGCGCAGGGGCAGAATCGGGTCGCGCGCAGGGGAGCCACGGCCCACGCGTATGGAGCCGCGGTCCCCGCCCGCCGAGCGCGTCCGGCAGGGAACCACGGCAGTGCGCAGGGGCAGAATCGGGCCGCGCGCAGGGGAGCCACGGCCCACGCGTATGGAGCCGCGGTCCCCGCCCGCCGAGCGCGTCCGGCAGGGAAACACGGCAGCGCGCCCAGGGTGTGACCCCTGGACGCGCTCACCGCGACACCCTTCACACGCCCCCGGCGCGGCGCCGAGGCCGCCGCCAGGGCGCCTCAGGCGATCACCGGCGGACCCATCCGCCCTCGTTCCACGACACTCGGGCCGCAACCGTGAGGCACCGCCCTCGGACCACCACCATCAGGCACCCGCCCGAGCCCGAGCCCGAGCCCGAGCCCGAGCCCGCGCCCGGACCCGGATCCGCACCCTCCCCTTTCCCCCGTACCCCGCCATCGCCTGGCACCGTTCTCACGCCGCGTACCCCCACCCCCACCGCACCGCCTCACGCAGCCCGCCACGGCAACTCCGCCGTCACCCGGGTCGGCCCCCCGGCCGGTGAGTCGACGACCAGGATCCCGTCGACCGCCCTGATCCGCTCGGCGAGCCCCGCCAGCCCGGAACCGCCCCGCGTGTCGGCGCCGCCGACCCCGTCGTCGATGACCTGGAGCATCAGCCGGTTCTCGACCCTCCAGACATCCACGGTCGCCCGCGTGGCCCCCGCGTGCTTGCTGACGTTCTGCAGCAGCTCGGAGACGGTGAAGTAGGCGATGCCCTCGATCGCCGGCACCGGCCGCGCCGGCAGGTCCACGTCCACCACCACCGGCACCGCACACCGCGAGGCGACCGCCGACAGCGCCGCGTCGAGCCCCCGGTCGGTCAGCACGGCCGGATGGATGCCCCGCGCGAGATCCCGCAGCTCCTGCAGCGCCGTCTTGACCTCCCCGTGCGCCGAGTCCACCATCACCGCCGCCGCCCGGGGGTCCTCCGCCAGCTTCTCCTTCGCCAGCCCCAGATCCATGGCCAGCGCCACCAGCCGCGCCTGCGCCCCGTCGTGCAGATCCCGCTCGATCCGCCGCAGATCAGCGGCGGCCGTGTCGATCACGACCCCCCGGTCCGACTCCAGCTCGACGACCCGGGCCCCCAGCCGCGACGGTCCGAGCATCCCGCTCACCATCACCCGGTCGACCATCGTCAACCCCCGCACGATCCACGGCGTGGCCATCGTGAAGAGCAGCCCCACCAGCGCGGTCACGGTCACCTCGAACGGATTGTCGAGGTACACGGCACGCGTCTCGTCCCCGTACAGCTGCAACCCGTCCTGCCCGGCCCACAGGGGGAAGACCCAGAACCACAGCGGATACGTCAGCAGCGCCCACCCGTACGTCCAGAAGGTCACCGCCACCACGAACGAGAACACCGACCACGGGAACTGCACGACCGCGTACAACAGCTGACGCCACGACGACCCGCTGCGCAGCATGGCGCCCATCCACGCCATCGCCCCGCGCCCCTTGACCCGCAACGGCTCCGGCGCGGCCACCTCCACCCCGAGCAACGCCCGCGCCCGCGCCCGCTCCAGCGCACCGAACCCCCGGCACCCGGCCAGCCCCGCCGCCAGCACCGGCACCCCGAGGAACGTGACCAGCAGCCCCGCACCGACCGACACCATCGTCACGGCGTACGTGAACAGCAGGATCCCGACCGGCAGCCCCAGCAGCACATACCCGAACTCCCGCCAGCTGCGCGCCTCGAACGGCGCCCGCAACCCGGCCGGCACACGATGCCGCCGCTCCTCGCCCCAACTCCCGTACCCGTCCCCGTACTCCGTGGCCATCACCGTCGCCCGCCTTCACTCGTCCCGCACTCCCGATGTCGTACTCCCACCCTGCTCGCCCCCGACCCCCGGGACCATGGAGCGAGTCGGCGTCTCGATACGGGGGTTTTCCCCACCCCGAAAAGGCAGTTCCCCGCGCCCCGAAAGGGGCGCGGGGAACTGCGCGAGCAACCACGACGAACCAGCCCCCCGCCCACACCGCGACACCCCCACGGCGAAACGGCGAACAGACACCCACGACAGAAGAGCCCTCCGCCCCCAGGCCCCCGGCCGCGCACACCCCCGGTCAACCGCCGGCGGCATCCCGTCCACGCCAGGGCAACTCCGCGGTGACCGTCGTGGGCCCGCCCACCGGAGACTCGATGACGAACAACCCGTCGACCGCCCCGAGCCGCTCCGCGAGCCCGGCGATACCGGTCCCCCCGTCGAGACGAGCACCCCCACGCCCGTCGTCCCACACCTGTATCAGCAGCCGGTCGTCGGAACGCCAGACATCCACCGAGGCCGCCCTCGCCCCACTGTGCTTACTGATGTTCTGCAGCAACTCGGACACGGTGAAGTACGCGATCCCCTCGATGGCGGCGGCAGGCCGCGCGGCCAGATCGACGGTCACCTTCACCGGCGCCGTACACCGCGAGGCCACCGCCGACAACGCCGCGTCGAGCCCCCGGTCGGTCAGCACCGCCGGATGGATCCCCCGAGCCAGATCCCGCAGCTCCTGAAGCGCGAGCTTCACCTCACCATGGGCCTCCGCCACCATCGTGGCAGCCGCGTCCGGGTCCTCCAGCAGCTTCTCCTTCGCGAGCCCGAGCCCCATCGCCAGATTCACCAGCCGCGCCTGCGCCCCGTCGTGCAGATCCCGCTCGATCCGCCGCAGATCGGCCGCGGCCGTGTCGACGACGACCCCCCGGTCGGACTCCAACTCCGCGATCCGCCGCTCCAGTTCGTCGGAGGGCGACAACAGCGACCGCACCATGACCCGGTCCACGTTCGTCAGCCCCCGCACGATGTACGGCAGCACCGGCCACGCCACGAACAACCCCGTCAGAGTGATGACGAACGTGGCGATGCCCCACGGCATCCGGATCAGCTCGTACAGCATCGAACGCCAGCCGACCGGATCCTTCACGCTCATCCACACCTGCGCGAAGAACCCCTCGTCCGCCCGGCGCCCGCCCCCGCGGAACGGCAGCGGACTCGGCTCGTCCACCCGCACCCGCAGCAGCGCCCGCGCCCGCATCCGCTCCACCCGGCCCAGCTGCCGGGCCCCCATCAACGCGGCGGCGAGCAGCGGAAAACCGATCACCGTCAACGTCAGGAAGGCACTGGTGAACAGCACGGTCGTCACGTACACGAACCCGAGCAGCGCGAGCGGCAGGTTCGCCAGCAGATGCGCGATCTCCCGCCACGTCTGCCCCCCGAACGCGAACCGCGCGGGCGGCAGCGGTTCGGAGGGCGTGCGGCTGGAGGGCAGCGGACGACCGTACGGCCGCCCGGAGCCGGTCGGGGAGGAGAGGGGATCGGTCATGCCCACCAGCCTGCCCGCCCGCCCCCGCCCCGCGCCATGAGGCGGACCGCCCCGGCCACCCTGGGGAAAACCCCACCCCGCCCCGTCCCGCCCCTTCACGATCCGGCTCCCTTCGCCCGGTCCCGCCCCGTCCCGACCCGGCCCGTCCCGGCCAGGACGGCACTCGGGCGTGCCGACCTGTGACGGGCTGCTTACGGTCTCTTTAGCAGGGCCTAGACTCGCGTGCGTACAGATCGTCGAACAGCGAAGTACGTACGGCGTCCGCATCACGTACGTACGAATCGCCAGGCCAGGGAGCGAGGGACGGACGTGCCGGAACCGACCGTCGCCGTAGCGGCGGAACCGACCGTCGCCGTAGCGGCGGACTACTTCCAGTCCTATTCGGTGGTCGGACTGCTCGCCGCCGTGGGCGTGCTCTTCGTCGCCGTCGCCTTCGGCGCGGGACGGCTGTTGCGGCCCGAGGTCCCCACCCGGGAGAAGCTCCTGACGTACGAGTGCGGCGTCGACCCCGTCGGCGAGGGCTGGGCCCACACCCAGGTCCGCTACTACGTCTACGCCTTCCTGTACGTCATCTTCGCCATCGACTCGATCTTCCTCTTCCCCTGGGCGACGGTCTTCGCGGACCCCGGCTACGGTGCGACGACCCTCGTCGAGATGTTCGTCTTCCTCGGTTTCCTCGCCGTGGGCCTGCTCTACGCATACAAGAAGGGCGTCCTGGCATGGACGTGACGCCAGAAACGAACGCGCCGGAGCCGGGCGCCCCGCAGCCGGGCGCCCCGCAGCCCGTCCTCCTCCCGGAGCCCAAACGGCTGGGCGCCCTGGCCCGTCTCGCCCCCGAGCCGATGAAGGTGATCCTCAACTGGGGTCGCCGCTACTCCCTCTGGGTCTTCAACTTCGGCCTCGCCTGCTGCGCGATCGAGTTCATCGCCGCGTCCATGGCCCGCCACGACTTCATCCGCCTCGGCGTCATCCCGTTCGCTCCCGGACCGCGCCAGGCCGACCTGATGGTGGTGTCGGGGACGGTCACGGACAAGATGGCCCCGGCGGTGAAGCGCCTGTACGAGCAGATGCCGGAACCGAAGTACGTCATCTCCTTCGGTGCCTGCTCCAACTGCGGCGGCCCCTACTGGGACTCCTACTCGGTCACCAAGGGCGTCGACCAGATCATCCCGGTCGACGTCTACGTCCCCGGCTGCCCGCCCCGGCCGGAGGCGCTCCTCCAGGGCATCCTGAAACTCCAGGAGAAGATCGCCCGGGAGTCACTGAGCGAGCGCTACGGCAACGGCACAGGCTCCGGCTCCGGCACGGGGGCGGCGGCTGCGGCCGGCCCCCGCCCGTCCACGGCGGCCCTGCAGAGCGACCTGGTGAAGCCACCGGCGGCCGATGCGGGTGCCGGTGCCGGTGCCGGTGCCGGTGCCGGTGCCGATGGCGATGGCGATGGCGATGGCGGTGCCGAAACGGCGACCGGCGGTGGCGCTGAAGTGGGGGACAAGTGACCGGCTGGCTGCCCACCCCCGCCGAGGAACTCTTCGGCCCCGAGGCCACGGCGGAGGAGTCGTACGGCGTTCTCACCGTGGACGTCCCGCCCGCATCCTGGACGGAGGCGCTGCGCACGGCCCGCTCCACCCTGGGCTGCACGTATTTCGACTGGCTGAGCGCGGTCGACGAGCCGGGCACGGGTTTCCGGGTGTCGGCCCACGTGGTGGCCCTCGCCCCGGTCCGACGCCTCCTCGTCCGTACGACCGTCCCCCACGAGTCCCCGGTCCTGCCCACCGCCGTCGACATCTACGCCGGCGCGGCCTGGCACGAACGCGAGACCCACGAAATGTTCGGCGTCCGCTTCGAGGGCCACCCCGCCCTGGACCACCTCCTCCTCCCGGAGAACTTCGAGGGCCACCCCCTCCGCAAGGACTTCGTCCTCGCCGCCCGTGTGGCCAAGGCCTGGCCGGGCGCGAAGGAGCCCGGGGAGCCTGCGGCGGGTGCGGCGCACGGCGCACCCAAACGCCGCCAGATGCTTCCGCCCGGCGTCCCCGACCCCAACGAATGGGGCCCCCTCAAGGGACAGCTCCCCCCGGCCCCGGCCCGCCCCTCCCGAGGCGCAGCCACCCGCCCGGCCGGAGACCGCCCCGCCCGCCGCCCCCGCCCGACCGACGAGGGCTCAGCCCCCCAGCCACCGACCGACACCCCACCCTCCCCCCGCCGCACCCGCACGGCAGCGGAGGGCTCGGCCAGCCAGACGGCTGCCGGCTCGGCCCCGGACGCGAGTGGCAGTTCTACGCCTGCACGCCGCGCCCGCACGGCAGCGGAGGGCTCGGCCAGCCAGGCGCCTGCCGGCTCGGCCCCGGACGCGAGTGGCAGTTCTACGCCCGCGCGCCGCGCCCGCACGGCAGCGGAGGGCTCGGCCAGCCAGACGGTTGCCGGCTCGGCCCCGGATGCGAGCGGCAGTTCTACGCCTTCCCGCCGCGCCCGCAGTGCGAGCGAGGGCTCAACCACGCAGCGCACCCAGCCGCCGGCTCAGCCCCCGGCCGCCTCCACGGCCCCCGGGTCCCAGACCGCCGCCGGGGAACAGCCCGCCTCTCAAGAGCACGCCGCACCTGGAGACCCGGCCGCCCCCTCCGGGCAGCAGCCGCCTTCCGGCCACGAGGCGGCCCCCGCTGAGCGAGCCGCCCGGCCCGAGCGAACGTCTCCCGCCGGACCGCGCCGCGCCCGCAGCGCATCGGGAGGCTCGGCGAGTCAGCGCGCGACCCCTACGGAACCCTCCGGCACCGGCGAGCCCCCGGCGCAGCCGCGCCCCACCCGTCCCACCGCCCGCAGCACGGACGCGCCCTGGCACCACGCCCGCCCGGCTTACGACGAGCCCGGACCCGAACACGAGCCCCAGCCGAAGGCCGAGCCCGCACCGAAGGCCGAGCCCGAGCCCGAGCCGGAGCGCCCCACCAGCCCCGCAGCCCCCCAGCCGGATGCCACACCTGGTGCAACAGCGGAACCCGATCCGGCCGGTGCCGGTGCAGATACCGGTGCCGGTGCCGGTGCAGATACCGGTGCCGACGCTGATGCCGGTGCCGACACCAATGCCGACACCGGTGCCGCCGTACAGGCCACCCCCGAATCAGCCACCGCTGACGAGCGCGCCCCCGCCCCGGACACCCCGCCGCAGCAACCCGAGTCGCCCGGCACGCCCCCGGCCAAGGCCCCGCCCGGCGAGGCCACCGACGAGGGGGCACCCGCCGACCCCGCCGACGCCGACCCTGACGACGGCGCGCCCCAGGACAACACCGACCCCGCCGACGACACCCCCGAAGACCCGCCCAACCCCAACCCCAACCCCAACCCCAACCCCCCTACGGGAGGCACGCAGTGAACGACGCTCTGGACGTCGCCCTGCGACTCCTCATCGTCTTCGTCGTCTTCCTGACCTTCCCCTTGATCATCGGCCAGACCGAACACAAGGTGATGGCCCACATGCAGGGCCGCCTCGGCCCCATGTACGCCGGCGGCTTCCACGGCTGGGCCCAACTCGTCGCGGACGGCGTCAAGTTCGCCCAGAAGGAAGACATCGTCCCGGCCGGAGCCGACCGCCGTGTCTTCCAGCTCGCCCCGGCCGTGGCCCTCCTCCCGTACCTCCTCGTCCTCCTCGCCATCCCCATCGGCCCGGGCGAGGGCGCCGTCGGCGTGGTCATCGACGCCGGCATCTTCTTCGTCCTCGCCGTGATGGGCGTAGGCGTCCTCGGCTCGCTGATGGCCGGCTGGGCCTCCGCCAACAAGTTCTCCCTCCTCGGCGGTCTCCGCACCGCCGCCCAGCTCCTCGCCTACGAACTCCCGATGCTCCTCACGGCCGCCTCCGTGGCGATGGCGGCCGGCACGGTCTCCCTCGTCGGCATCGTCGATGCCTTCGAGTGGTGGTGGCTGCCCTGGCAGATCGTCGGCGCGATCGTCTTCTTCGTCGCCGGCCTCGCCGAACTCCAGCGCCCGCCCTTCGACATGCCCGTCGCCGACTCGGAGATCATCTTCGGCGCCTACACCGAGTACACCGGCCTCCGCTTCGCCCTGTTCCTCCTCGCCGAGTACGCCGGCATCGTCGTCCTGTGCGGCCTGACCACCGTCCTCTTCCTCGGCGGCTGGCACGGCCCGTGGGGCGCCGACGGCCTCGGCTGGGTCTGGACCCTCCTGAAGACCGCCGTCCTCGCCTTCGTCGTCATCTGGCTCCGCGTGACCTACCCCCGCCTGCGCGAGGACCAGCTCCAGAAGCTCTCCTGGACCCTCCTCGTCCCTCTCTCCCTCGCCCAGATCGCCCTCACCGGCGTCGTCAAGGTGGTGATCCAGTAACCATGTCCCGCCCGTCGCCCGACCCCCACCCCTCAACGACGCCCTCCGGGCGGCCCCGGCTGTCGATTCCCGGTAGTGGTCTCGCCAAAGGCCTGGCCGTCACCCTCCGCACGATGACGAGGAAGACCGTCACCGCGCAGTACCCGGACGTCCAGCCCGAACTCCCGCCCCGCACCCGTGGCGTCATCGGTCTCTTCGAGGAGAACTGCACGGTCTGCATGCTGTGCGCCCGTGAGTGCCCGGACTGGTGCATCTACATCGACTCCCACAAGGAGACGGTCCCGCCCGCCGCCCCCGGCGGCCGCGAGCGCAGCCGCAACGTCCTCGACCGCTTCGCCATCGACTTCGCCCTCTGCATGTACTGCGGTATCTGCATCGAGGTCTGCCCCTTCGACGCCCTGTTCTGGTCCCCGGAGTTCGAGTACGCCGAGACCGACATCCACGAACTCACCCACGAGCGCGACAAACTCCGCGAGTGGATGTGGACCGTCCCCTCCCCACCGGCCCTCGACCCCTCCGCCGAAGAACCCAAGGAACTGGCCGCCGCCCGCAAGACCGCCGAGAAGCTCGCGGCGGCCCAGCAGGCCAAGCCGGACGAATCCGAGGAGGGAGCGGACTCGTGACCCTCACCCCGGCGCCCCACGACTTCCTCGCCCAGACCTCGCACAGCCTCCTGGCCCAGGCACAGCAAGGATTTCTCGCCCAGGCACAGCAAGGATTTCTCGCCCAGGCGCAGCAAGGCTTTCTCTCCCCGACCGGCGTCGAGATCGCCTTCCTCCTCGTCGGCCTCGTCACCTTCGGCGCCGCGATCGTCACCGTCACCACCCGGCAGCTCGTGCACGCCGCCCTGTGGCTGGTGGTGGCGCTCGGCGGGCTCGCCGTCGAGTACCTCCTGCTCACCGCCGAGTTCATCGCCTGGGTGCAGGTCCTCATCTACGTCGGTTCCGTCGTCGTCCTCCTCCTCTTCGGACTGATGCTCACCAAGGCCCCCATCGGCCGCTCCCCGGACGCCGACTCCGGCAACCGCTGGGCCGCCCTCACCGTGGCCGTCGCCTCGGCCGCCGCCCTCGTCTGGGTCGTCGTCGACGCCTTCCGCACCACCTGGATCGACCTCGACGGCCCCGCCGCCGGCTCCACCGAGGCCACCGGCGAGAGCCTCTTCCAGAACTGGGTCCTCCCCTTCGAGGCCCTCTCCGTCCTCCTCCTCGCCGCGCTGGTCGGCGCGATCGTCCTCTCCCGCAAGGAGAAGCCGGACACCCCGGCCCCCGCGACCACTCCCTGCCCCCGCAACGGCACCCCGCCCGAGCCGCCGACCGGAACCCGGACCGAGCCGCCGACCGGAACCCGGACCGCGGCGGCATCCGAGACCGGCACCGACAAGGGAGGCGTCCGCTGATGCACCTCGCCTATCCCGTCGTGCTCTCCGCCCTCCTCTTCTGCACGGGCCTGTACGGCGTCCTCGCCCGCCGCAACGCGATCCTCGTCCTGATGTCCGTCGAGCTGATGCTCAACGCCGTCAACCTCAACCTCGTCGCCTTCGACGTCTGGCTCAGCAAGACCGCCGAGGAGACCCTGCACTCCGGGCAGGCGCTGACCCTGTTCACGATCACCATCGCCGCCGCCGAGATCGGCATCGGCCTGGCGATCGTCCTCGCCGTCCACCGCAACCGTGGCACCGCGGACATCGACAAGCTCCGCGACACCGCCGAGGGTCACGGGACCGACGGCCCGGACGCCCCCGACGAGGCCACCGGCACGGCAGGCACGGCCGACCCGTCCGGCCGGACCGAGAAGGCCGAGGCCACCGCGTGACCACGACCACCCTCGCCGTCCTCGTCCCCCTCCTCCCGTTCCTCGGCGCCGCGGCCGGCCTGCTCCTGGGCCGCACCGCCCCCGGTTTCGTCCGCCCCCTCGCCGTACTGCCCACCCTGACGGCCCTCGCCCTGGCCGTCCTGGTCGCCGTACGCCAGGGCGGCGACCGGGCCGTCGAGGCGGCCACCCAGCTCACCCCCACCGGCTCGGTCCCGATCGACCTCGCCCTGTACATCGACGGCTTCGCCGCCCTCGTCGCCGTCCTGGTCGGCCTGGTCGCGACCTGCGTGCAGATCTACTCGACGGGCTATCTGCGCGAGGACCCGCGCTACCCCTCGTACGCCGCTCTCGTCTCCCTCTTCACCTCCGCGATGCTCCTCGTCGTCTACTCCGGCGACCTGATGGTGCTCCTGGTCGGCTGGGAGATCATGGGCATCTGCTCGTACTTCCTGGTCGGCCACTACTGGGAGAC
This sequence comes from Streptomyces sp. NBC_00104, assembly GCF_045160825.1. Classification (NCBI taxonomy): domain Bacteria; kingdom Bacillati; phylum Actinomycetota; class Actinomycetes; order Kitasatosporales; family Streptomycetaceae; genus Streptomyces; species Streptomyces sp. NBC_00104. The sequence continues at coordinate 6,777,825 of NZ_CP108215.1, forward strand.
CCCTCAGGCCCGCGCCGCCTCCCTCAAGGCCTTCCTGGTCACCAAGCTCGGTGACGTCCCCTTCCTGATCGGTCTGTTCGCCCTCGCCACGGACGCCGGGTCCTTCCGCATCACCCGGATCCTGGCCACCGTCGCCGACGGCGGCCTCGACCACCCGACGCTGATCGCCCTGCTGCTCCTCGCCGGTGTCGCGGGCAAGTCCGCCCAGTTCCCCCTCCACACCTGGCTCCCCGACGCGATGGCGGGCCCCACGCCCGTCTCCGCGCTGATCCACGCCGCGACGATGGTCGCCGCCGGTGTCTACTTCGTCGCGCGCCTCCTCCCGGTCTTCGCCGCCTCCTCGGCGGCCCTGGTCGTCCTCGCCGTCATGGCCGCGATCACCATGACGGGCTCGGCCCTCGCCGCCCTGGCCCAGGACGACATCAAGCGCGTCCTCGCCTACTCGACGATCGGCCAGCTCGGCTACATGACCGGCGCCCTCGCCGTCGGCGACCGCGGCGCGGCCGTCTTCCACCTCATCTCCCATGGCGCCTTCAAGGCGCTGCTGTTCCTCGCGGCCGGCGTGATCATCCACGCCGCCGGCACCAACTCCCTGGCCGCCATGTCCCGCATGAGCCACCTGCGCGCCCGCGTCCCCGACGCCTTCTGGACGATGACCGTGGCCCTCCTCGCCCTCGCCGCGATCCCGCCGTTCAGCGGTTTCTTCTCCAAGGAGTCCGTCCTCGGAGCCGCCGAGCACGCCGCCACCGGCCACGCCGAGCACGTCCCCGGCGCCGCGGGCTGGACCGTCCTCGTCGCCGGCGTCCTCACGGCCCTGCTCACCGCCGCGTACGCCACCCGCCTGTGGCTGCTCACCTTCCACGGCAAGGGCGCCGAAGCCCCCGACCACGGCCGCCAGCCGCGCACCATGACCGTGGTGCTGTGGGTGCTCGCCGTCCCGTCCCTCGCCCTCGGCGGGCTCGCCTACGGCAGGCTCCCCGACTGGTTCGACGGCGACGACCTGGCCCCCACCCTCACCACGTCCGTCGTCGGCACGGGCGTCGCCCTGATCGGCGCCCTGGTGACGTACGCGGCCTGGCGGTCCGCCAGGGCCAAGGCGGCCCGCGCCCCCCTCGGCGCGGTCGCGGCGCACCCCGAGGCGGACGCCGCCACGGTCGAGGCGGAGGCCATCGCCAGCCACACCCCCGCCTACGGAGACGTGGCCTCGGCACCCGACCCGGCGGACCCGGGCCGCCTCCTGCTCGGCCCGCTGCACCGCCACGCCGCCGCCGGCTTCCACCTGGACGCCGTCTACTGGGCCCTCTTCGTCCGCCCGGTCCAGGCCGGCGCGAGTCTCGTCCGGTTCCTCGACCGCGAGGTCGTCGACACCTACGTACACGGCGCGGGCGCCCTGCCCCGTCTGCTGGGCGCGGCCGTACGGCGGGCCCAGACCGGCAACGTCCAGACCTATGTGAGCGCGCTGCTCGCCGGCACCGTCGTCCTGGTGGTCGCCGCCCTCGTCGTCGCCACGGGAGCGTGAGCAGGCGTGATCGATATCAACGAGTCCGTGATGCAGGTCCTTCTGGCGTTGATCGTCGTCGGCCCGCTCATCGGCGCCGCCGCCGCTCTCCTGCCGGCCCCGCCCGGACTGAAGGGGAAGTCACCCGAACAGGCCGTGCTCCGCCACGGGATGACCGTGACCGGCGCGGTCCTCATCGCCGCGATCGTCCTCGCGCTCGGCTTCGACCACGACCAGCCGTCGAAGATGCAGGCGAGCACGGACATCAGCTGGATCCCCGCACTCGACGTGCGCATCCACCTCGGCATCGACGGCATCTCCCTCCCCCTTCTGGTCCTGACCGCGCTGCTGACCTTCCTCTGCGCGCTCTACTCCTACTTCAAGCAGCAACATCAGCGGCTGACGCCGCGGGCCGCGGGCCCGTCCCCGAAGGCCTTCGTCGCCCTGCTGCTCGTCCTGGAGTCCGGCACCCTCGCGACCTTCGCCGTCCTCGATCTGCTGCTGTTCTTCCTCGCGTTCGAGATGGTCCTCATCCCGATGTACTTCCTCATCGCCCGCTGGGGCGGTGAGCAACGCACGCAGGCCGCTTGGAAGTTCATCCTCTACACCCTGCTCGGTTCCGTGGTCATGCTGCTCGGCCTGCTCCTGATCGGACTCAGGGCGGGCACGTTCGACATGGTGGCACTCGCCACTGACAATCACCCCGAGCTCACCACATCCGTGCAGGTCATCGCCGTTCTGTCGATCGGGATCGGGCTCGCGGTCAAGACCCCGATGTGGCCGCTGCACAGCTGGCTGCCGGACGCCCACACCGCCGCCCCGACCGTCGGCTCGGTCCTGCTGGCCGGCGTCCTGCTGAAGATGGGCACGTACGGGTTCGTCCGCATCCTGCTGCCCATCACGCCCGAGGGCATGAGCACCTTCGCCCCCTACCTGGCCGCCTTCGCGGTCGTCGGCATCATCTACGGATCCCTCGCCTGCCTCGCCCTCGCCCGGCAGGGCGCCAAGGGCGACCTCAAGCGCCTCATCGCGTACTCCTCCGTCGGCCACATGGGCTTCGTCCTGCTCGGCATCGCGACGATGACCCCGACCGGCGTCAACGGCGCGCTGTTCGCCAACATCGCCCACGGCCTCATCACCGGGCTGCTGTTCTTCCTGGTCGGCGCGCTGAAGGACCGCACCGGCAGTACCGACCTCGACACCCTCGCCCGGGAGACCGGCGCCGCCCTCTACGGCAGGGCCCCGCGCCTCGGCGGCCTGCTCGCCTTCGCCGCCGTCGCCTCCCTCGGACTGCCGGGACTCGCCGGGTTCTGGGGCGAGATGCTGGCCCTGTTCGGCGCGTTCCGGCCCGCCGAGGGCCTCAGCCGCCCCGCCTTCCTCACCTTCATGTCGATCGCCGCGTTCGGCACGCTCCTCACCGCCGCGTACCTGCTGATCGTGGTCCGCCGTGTCTGCATGGGCGCCGCCCCGCAGGAACCGGAGGAGGGGCCGCGGCTCGCCGACGTACAGACGTACGAGTTCGCGGCCTGGACCCCGCTCGTCGCCCTCACCGTCCTCGCCGGCCTCTGGCCCGCGGCCCTCCTCGGTCTGACCGATCCGGCCGTGCAGCAGCTCCTCGCAGGAGGCACCCGTTGAGCCCCTTGGCCCAGCCGCCGGTTCAGGACCAGGCCCGGACCCTGGCCGAGTCCGTCGTCCAGTCCGTCGACTGGCTCGCGATCGCGCCGCCCACGATCGCCGCGGTCGTCGGCCTCGCCGTGCTCGTCGCCGACCTCTTCGTGGGCGACGGCAGGAAGACCCTGATCGGCTGGGCCTCCGTCGCGGGCCTCGTCGTCTCCCTGCTGGCCCTGCTGCCCCTCCTGGACGGCGACCGCGCCACCTTCTGCCTGACCGGCGCCCCGGACGTCTGCAGCTACACCGCGGACCGCTTCACCCTCGTCGTCCAGTTCCTCGCCCTCGGCGGCGCCCTCCTCGCCGCCCTGCTGTCGATGACGGCCCTGACGGACGAGAAGAAGACCCTGCCCGCAGGGGAGTTCTGGTTCCTGCTGCTGTCGTCCGCCGCCGGCGCCGCCCTCCTGCCGGCCTCCCGCGACCTGGCGACGCTCATCGTGGCCCTGGAGGTCGCCTCCCTGCCCGCCTTCGCCCTCGTCGGCATCCGGCTCGGCGACAGGCGGTCCTCCGAGGCGGCCCTGAAGTTCTTCCTGTCGTCCGTCACCGCCACCGCCGTCAGCCTGCTGGGCATCAGCTTCGTCTACGCCACGACAGGCACCCTCTACCTCACCGAGATCGCCGACCGGATCCAGAACGTCGACGGCCAGCTGCACACCGTCACCCAGGCCGGCGTCGTCCTCACCCTCATCGGCTTCGCCTTCAAGACGGCCGCCGTACCGTTCCACTTCTGGGTCCCCGACACCTACGTCGGCGCACCCCTGCCGGTGGCCGCCTACCTGTCGGTCGTCGGCAAGGCGGTCGGCTTCTCCGGGCTGATCCTCATCACCGTCGTCGCCCTCCCGTCGTACGCCGACGTCTGGGGCCCCGCCCTGGCGGCCCTGGCCGCCCTCACCATGACCGTCGGCAACGTCGGCGCCCTGAAGCAGCAGTCCACGCGCGCGTACAGCGCCGTCCGGCTGCTCGCCTGGTCCTCCGTCGGCCAGGCCGGCTACCTCCTGGTGCCGATCGCGGCGGCCGCGTACGCCGAGAACACCGACGACGCCGAGAAGGCCATCGGCTCCACCGTCGCCTACGCCCTGATGTACGCCGCCGTGAACCTCGGCGCCTTCGCCGTGGCCGCCCTGGTCGGCCGGACGAAGCTCCTGAACCGCGTCAGCGACTACCGGGGCCTCTACGCGACGAACCCGCTCTCCGCCCTCCTCCTGGCCTTCTTCCTGCTCTGCCTCGCGGGTCTGCCGCCGGGCATCATCGGCCTGTTCGCCAAGGTCACCGTCTTCTCGGCGGCCGTCGACGCGGGCCTCGGCTGGCTCGCCGTCGTCATGGCCGTCAACGTGGTGATCGCCCTCTTCTACTACCTCCAGTGGACGGCCCTGCTGTTCCGCGCCCCCGAGAGCGAACCCGAGCCGCACCGCGTCCCGGCCCCCCTGACGGTGGCCATCGCCCTCACCGGGATCGTCGGCATCGCCCTCTCCGGCGCGCCCCAGGTCATCCTGCGCTTCGCCGACACCGGCCTCTTCTGACGGCCCCGCCGTCACCCGGACGGCCCCCGGCGGGGCCGCGCGCACAAGGGAACTAGTACTCCCCGCCTGGCGTTGACCAGTACGGGAAGGTCCACTGAGAGGTGGAGTCGACAGCTACAGCAAGCAAAGGGTTCCCCTGCCGCACGACCTGGAGGGCGTACCGTGCACCGCCGGCACAACGGGCTCAGGACCGCCGTACTCCTCGGGGGACTGTCCGCACTCATCATCGTCATAGGAAGCTTCTTCGGCCGTACGGGTCTGATCATCGCGGTCCTCATCGCCCTCGGCACGAACGCGTACGCGTACTGGAACAGCGGCAAGCTGGCTCTACGCGCGATGCGTGCCCGCCCGGTCAGCGAGTTCGAGGCCCCGGCGCTCTACCGCATGGTCCGCGAGCTCTCCATGCAGGCCCGCCAGCCCATGCCCCGCCTGTACATCTCCCCGACGGACGCCCCGAACGCCTTCGCGACCGGCCGCAACCCCCGCAACGCGGCCGTGTGCTGCACCGACGGCATCCTCCGCCTGCTCGACGAGCGCGAGTTGCGCGGCGTCATCGGCCACGAACTGAGCCATGTCTACAACCGCGACATCCTGATCTCGTCGGTCGCCGGCGCCCTCGCCTCCGTGATCATGTTCCTGGTGAACTTCGCCTGGCTGATCCCGATCGGCCGCTCGGACGACGACGACGGCCCCGGCCTCCTCGGCCTGCTGCTGATCATGATCCTGGGCCCGCTCGCCGCGTCCCTCATCCAGCTCGCCATCAGCCGCTCCCGGGAGTACGAGGCGGACGCCTCCGGCGCCCAGCTGACCGGCGACCCGCTGGCGCTGGCCAGTGCCCTTCGCAAACTGGAAACGGGTACCAAGCAACTCCCGCTGCCCCCCGAGCCCCGTATCGAGACCGCGAGCCACATGATGATCGCGAACCCCTTCCGGCCGGGCCGGGGATTCTCCAAAATGTTCTCGACACACCCGCCGATGGCGGAACGCATCGCCCGACTCGAGAAGATGGCAGGTCGCCCCCAGTGAAGACCATTCTGAACATCATCTGGCTGATCCTCAGCGGCTTCTGGCTCTTCCTCGGCTACCTGTTCGCAGGCTTGCTTCTGTGCATCACGATCATCGGCATCCCCTTCGGCATCGCGTCGTTCCGCATCGGCATCTACGCCCTGTGGCCCTTCGGGTACAGCGCGGTCGAGCGCCGGGACGCGGGCGCGCCCTCCTGCCTCGGCAACATCCTGTGGCTGGTCCTGGCGGGCTGGTGGCTGGCGCTGACCCACATCTTCACGGGCCTCGTGCTCTGCGTCACGATCATCGGCATCCCCTTCGGCATCGCCAACTTCAAGCTCGTCCCCGTCTCGCTGATGCCCCTGGGCCGCGAGATCGTCCGCTCCGACCAGCCATTCGCCCAGCAGCGCTGGTAGCGGCACGCCGGGGGTGGGCGACACGGAGCGACCGAAGTACGTCCTGCTGCCGTACGGCGCCGCAGCCGAGTTCGACGGCGCGGACGGCTACGAGGCGACCTGGGCCTCCTGCACGGACACCGAGAACCTCTTCGGCGACCCGCCCCCGCCCCCGCGCGGCACGTACGAACTCCTCGGCTGCGCCCCCGAGGGCGACCTGGAAACAGCCCTCACGCGCGCGCGTGCCGACGGCTCCGCACCCCTCGGCCGCCTCGTCCTGGAGATCCCGGGCGAGCGGGGTGAACCGGTCCATGAGTGGTGTCTGGACGACGTACGCGTCCTCGGCGACCGCCCGAGCCCGAGCGACCCGTCGCTGCGGGACATCACGATCGAGGGCGCGCCGCACCCCGCCGACCCGTCCGGCCTCCCGCGGCGCCGCCCGCTGTCCCGGGGCTTCCGGCTCCTCGGCCCGGAGTCCGAACCGCACGGCTCGTGCGAGGACTTGGCCCATCTCGGCGACGACGACCCGTCCGAGTCGGCCGATCCTCCGGTACGACTCCTCGGCTGCGTGCCACGCGGCGCCCTGCGGGCCGCGCTGGACGCGGGGGAGGAGGACCTGGGCCACGCCGAGCTGCTGCGCCTCGACACGCACGGCCGCCCGGTGCAGGCCGCCGTGGAGGGCGAACTCACCGCGTGGATCCCGTCGGCACGCGGCCCCGGCCTCGTCGACCTCACCCTCGAACCCTGGTCGGACCGGCCGCCGACCGCCGCCGAACAGGTCTGGTCCCTGTGGGACCGAGGCCGTCCCACCGAACCCAACCTCTGGGCCCACTGCGGTACCGCCGGCCGCGGGTTCTGGCTCGACACGGCCCTGGCGAACCGTGACACGAGCGGAGCCGACGCTCCCGCCGGCACCACGTACCACCTCGACGGCCGTCACATCACCGACGACGCGGCCTTCTTCTGCGCCCTCGGCGAGGCCGTCAACGGCCCCGGCGGCTACTTCGGCCACTGCCTCGACGGCGTCCGGGACGCCCTGCGCGGCCACTTCGGCGCCACCTCGCCCTTCACCCTGGTCTGGCACGACGCCCCCACAGCCCGCGCGTGCCTCGGCCTCGCGCCCCGCACCGACATCCGCCAGGCGACCTTCGAGCAACTCCTCGAGTTCTTCGCAGCGCACGGCATCGATGTACGCCCCGACTGAATGCCCCAACTGAACGGCCCGAGTGACCGCCCGAGTGACCGCCCGGCGTGACCGTGCCCGGGCTCAGCGGCCCCGCCCCGCCCACCACAGCCGTACGCCGTACGCCGCCGCCCCCACACCCAGGACAGCCGCCCCCGCGCCCACGGACGACGCGGGCAGCGCGAACGCCAGGACAGCGCACCCGACGAGCCCCACCACCGGCACCACCCGGGACACGGGCGCCGAACTCAGCGTCCAGGCGGACGCGTTGGCGACCGCGTAGTACGCGAGGACTCCGAAGGAGGAGAACCCGATCGCGCCCCGGACGTCGACGGTGGCGGCCAGGACGGCGACCACGGCGCCGACGGCCAGCTCCGCCCGGTGCGGTACCTGGAAACGGGGGTGCACGGCGGCGAGGGCGCCCGGCAGATGCCGGTCCCGGGCCATGGCGAGGGTCGTGCGGGAGACGCCCAGGATGAGCGCCAGCAGCGAGCCGAGCGCGGCCACGGCGGCCCCCACCCGCACCACGGGCACCAGCCCCGGCACCCCGGCCGCCCGCACCGCGTCGGCCAGCGGAGCCGCGGCCCGGCCCAGCCCACCGGAGCCCAGCACGGCGAGGACGGCGACCGCCACGGCCGCGTACACGACCAGCGCGATGCCCAGCGCGAGCGGGATCGCGCGCGGGATGGTGCGCGCCGGATCCCGTACCTCCTCACCGAGGGTCGCGATCCGCGCGTATCCCGCGAACGCGAAGAACAGCAGCCCGGCCGCCTGCAGCACCCCGCCCGCGCCCCCCGACGCCCCGCCGCCCAGCCGCCCGGCGTCGGCTTCGCCCGACCCCAGGCACACGACCACCACGGCCGCCAGGACCGCCAGCACCACGGCCACGATCGCCCGCGTCAGCCAGGCCGACTTCTGCACGCCGCCGTAGTTCACCGCGGTCAGCGCCACCACGGCCGCCACCGCCACGGCGTGTGCCTGTCCCGGCCACACGTACGCCCCCACGGTCAGCGCCATCGCCGCGCACGAGGCCGTCTTGCCGACGACGAACGACCAGCCGGCCAGATACCCCCAGAACGCGCCGAGCCGCTCACGCCCGTACACATACGTGCCGCCCGACGCCGGATGGACGGCCGCCAGCCGCGCCGACGACATCGCGTTGCAGTACGCGACCACCGCGGCGACCCCGAGCCCGAGGAGCAGCCCCGACCCGGCCGCGTGTGCCGCGGGGGCCAGCGCGGCGAAGATCCCCGCGCCGACCATCGACCCGAGCCCGACGACCACCGCGTCCCCGACCCCGAGCGTGCGGCGCAGCTCAGCGCCCGATCCGGCCTGTGTCATGTGCCGCACCCTACTGATCGCCGCAACCGCCGGACGTCACCGAGGCGTCCTCCCCGACAACAGGAGACGACGCCTACGCACGACGACTCCGGGCACGACGACAAGGCACGACGACAAGGCACGACAACAGAGCCGGACGGCAGGACACCTGGCACCTGGCACCCGGTCTCTGTGGGGGGAAACACAGCACAGTTACGGCACGAAAGGGCAGGTTCACGGCATGAGCATCATCGGCTGGATCGTTCTGGGGCTGTTGGCCGGCGCCATCGCCAAGTTCCTGCTGCCGGGCCGGGACCCGGGCGGCTTCATCGGCACGACCCTCATCGGCGTCGCGGGCGCCTTCATCGGCGGCTGGATCTCCTCCCGCTGGCTGGACCACCCGATCTCCGAGAACTTCTACGACGGCGCCACCTGGGCGGCGGCGATCGGCGGCTCGCTGGTCCTGCTGATCGCCTACCGCCTCCTGTTCGGCCACTCCCGCCGCTGAGCGCGTACGCGCGCACCACACCCGGACCCGCGGCCGGCGGACGAGGAAGGGCGGGCACCACGGCCTCGGCCGTGGTGCCCGCCCTTCCTCGTCAGGCTCCGACTACCGATGATCACCGGTAGTTGACGAACTGCACCGCGAAGTCGAAGTCCTTGCCCTTGAGGAGGGCGATCACGGCCTGCAGGTCGTCGCGGCTCTTGGAGCTCACGCGGAGCTCGTCGCCCTGGACCTGGGCCTTGATGCCCTTGGGACCCTCGTCACGAATGATCTTCGCCACCTTCTTGGCGTTCTCCTGGGAGATGCCTTCCTCGATCGACGCGAAGATCTTGTACTCCTTGCCGGACAGCTGGGGCTCACCCGCGTCCAGCGACTTCAGGGAGATCCCGCGCTTGATCAGCTTGGACTGGAAGACGTCGAGGATGGCCTTCACACGGTCCTCGGAGTTCGCCTCCATGAGGATCTTCTCGCCGGACCACGAGATCGAGGCGCCGACGCCCTTGAAGTCGTAGCGCTGCGAGATCTCCTTGGCGGCCTGGTTGAGGGCGTTGTCGACCTCCTGCCGCTCGACCTTCGAGACGATGTCGAAACTGGAGTCGGCCATGTGCTGTGGCTCCTTGTATCGGTGTATCGGGAGGCGACAAGCCTAGCCACCCCACCCCTCCGAGTACTGATCAATCAGGTGGCGAAGCACCCCCGAGCATCAGGTATCGTTTACGTCGTCGCCACGGAGCGCCGCCGAAAAGCGGTTCGAAGGACGACAAATCCCAGGCGGTGTGCCCGAGTGGCCAATGGGAGCGGACTGTAAATCCGTCGGCTTAGCCTACCCAGGTTCGAATCCTGGCGCCGCCACGTGGAGGGAAGCCCCTTCCGGACTGTGAGAGCAGTTCGGAAGGGGCTTCTTCGTGTGCGTGGACGGCTTCGACGGTGTGACGGGCAAGGGGAGTCGGAACGGTCGCGAGGCACACTGACTGCATGTCATCGCGTCGCAGACACTGCCCCGAATGCCGTCGTGAGATCGCCGTCGTGGCGGGGCGGTTCGCGCGGCACGATCCGCCGGGGGCGAGCGGGGAGCTGGTCTCGTGTCCCGGGTCGCGCAGGCAGGCCCGGATCGGGGAGGCCCAGCCCGCGCTCGACGGTTTCGTCGTTCCCGAGTTCCCCGGTCAGCTGCCGCTGTTCTGAAGCGCCGCTCCCCGGCTCGGAACGGTCAGTTGCCCGCCACCGACTTCACCGCCACCGACACCGGCGTCGAGCCGCTGACGAGCTCCAGGGTCAGACCGGCGGTGGCGGGGGTGTCGAGGAGTTCGACGAGCGTCGCGGCCACGTCGTCGCGAGGGATCGGACCGCGGCCGGTCGACGCCTCCAGACGTACGAGGCCGGTGCCGGCGTCGTCGGTCAGCATGCCGGGGCGCAGGATCGTCCAGTCCAGGGCGTCCAGGCCGCGCACATACGCGTCGGCCTCGCCCTTCGCCCGCTGGTAGGCGTCGAAGATCTCGTCGCCCCGGTGCTCGGGGTCGGCGCCCATGGACGAGACGACGACGTGGCGGCGTACGCCCGCGCGCACCGCGGCGTCCGCGAACAGGACCGCTGCCGCGCGGTCGACCGTGTCCTTGCGGGCCGCCCCACTGCCCGGCCCGGCACCCGCCGCGAACACGGCGGCGTCCGCGCCCAGCAGATGCGCGGCGACCTCCTCGGCCGACGCGGACTCCAGATCGCACAGCACCGGTTCGGCACCGGCCGCGCGCAGATCGTCTGTCTGTTCGGCGCGGCGGATGATCCCCGCGACCTCGTCACCGCGCGCGGCGAGCAACCGCTCCAGCCGCAGCGCGATCTGACCATGACCTCCAGCGATGACAATGCGCATGCTTCCGACCGTACGCCCGAGCGGACGCGTTTGCCGCGCAACCATCCCGCGGTCTCAGGTGTCTCAACAGTGTTCGCCGTGTCGGCGAGCGCCGGAATCACGGGGGGACCCCATCACCACCATGCGTAAAGCCATGCGCAAGACTGTTGTACGTACGTCCATGGAGCGCGCGTCCGCCGCCGGAACGCCCGTGGTCCGCCGCGCCGTCACCGGGGTCGGCTGCGCCGCGGCCGTGCTCGTCACGGTGGCCGCGTGCGGCACGGTCCAGAACCTCACGGCGGGTCAGAAGGTCGACAGCGCCGTCGAACGGCTGGGCGAGCAGAAGTCACTGGCCTTCGGGATGCGGCTCGACGCCGACCCGGACGACCTCGTCGCGCTCATGGGCGAGGACAGCGAGGAAGTGCCGCCGGACATGGCGGAGTTCTTCACCGGGCTGCGCGTCGACGTGTCGGTCAGGTCGAAGAAGCCGCTGGCCGACTCCGGTGAGAAGGACATCGCCGGCGTCGCCATGAAGGTCTCGGGTGACGAGGGCGTGTTCGCCGAGTACCGGATGGTCGGCGACTACCTGTACTACCGCGCCGACATGCAGGCCATGGGCGACGCGATGGGCATGCCCTTCCCGACGGCCGACGAACTCGACGAACTCCCCGAGAGCGAGCAGCACTTGCGGCCGGTCCTCGAGGGCGACTGGGTCAAGATCAACAAGACCGAGCTGCAGGAGGTCGCCGAGGACGCGGGGGGCTCCGGCTCGGGCGGCTCCGACGAGATCGACGCCAGGACCCAGAAGAAGATCCTCGACGCCGTCCGCGGTGTCGTCGCCCGTGAGGTCGACTTCAAGACCAAGAACGGCGAGAACGGCACCGAGGTCATCACCGCCAAGGCCAACTTCCGCGACCTGCTCACCGGCATCGTCGACAAGCTCCAGCCCATCGAGGGCGACCTGCCGCCGGGGGCCGAACTCCCCACGGGCAAGGACCTGAAGGACGCCCCGAACAAGAAGGTCGCGGTCGACTTCACCCTCAAGAACGGCGACCTGACCCGTATCGAGACCGACCTCGCCGTCCTCGCCGACGACCCGAAGGGCGCCAAGGCCCCCCTCGTGCTCACCTTCGGCAAGGCCGGCGACATCAGCGCCCCCAAGGGCGCCTCCGAGATCCCGGTCGACGACTTCGGCGGCCCGCTCGGCGGCGGGATGTTCGGCGTCTGACCGGCGGTCCCAGCGGGACGCCCGGTATCCGAGCAGCAGCCGCCGAGCGCGACGGCTGCCGCTGCTCACTTCGGGCACGCGCGTGTGGAGACACGAGAACCCCCACGCGCGCGTGCCCGCACACTCATCTGCGGCTCGCCCACGCCCGCATGCCCACACGCGCCCCGCGCCCCTCACGTACGCCCTGCGAGCCACCCACCACCCCATCCCTCCTCACTCTCCTCACGACGGCTCCCCCCGCCCCTGCCGAGGCAGGTCCACCGCCGCGCTCGTCGCCGAGCCGCAGTACTCCCGTACCGCGCTGGTGCGCGCCACCACGCGCCCCCGGTGCACGACGATCCGGCTGTACGCGAGGGACAGCACGCCCGCGAGCCGGGCGCCGCGTACGGCGAGCAGTTCGGCGGGGAAGCCGGCCTCGACGCGCACCTCGGGCAGCCCGAGGGCGGCGCGTGCCGCCCCGCTGACGGTGTCGTACGCCTCCTCGGGCCGCAGCCCGTACCGCGAGGCCAGCAGGTAGGCCGCCTCCAGGGGGTCGCCGCGGCCGACGGGGTTGGACACGTCCCGCAACGCTCCGCTGCCCGCCGCGACGCGTACGCCGGCCGCGCGCAGGAGCCGTACGGGCGCGGTGCCCCGGCGGTCCACGGTGCCGCAGCCGCCCTGGGGGAGACAGGCGACGGTCACGCCGGCCGCGGCGAGCTGGTCGGCGGCGCGGGACGCGGCCTGGGAGGCGAGGCGGGCCAGGCCGCCGCAGGGGCCCAGGGTGACGCCGGGCCGCAGGCCGCCCGCCATGGCCGTGAGCCGGGCGAGGCGGGCCGGGTCGTCGCCGTCGGTGTGCAGGTCGACGGGGCAGCCGTATTCGGAGGCGATCTCCAGGACCGCCTCCACGTACCCGGTGGGGTCGGGGTCCAGATCCGGGCAGCCGCCGACCACCGAGGCGCCCATCTTGACCGCGTCCCGCAGGATCGCGAGCCCGTCCGCCCCGGCCACCCCGGTCAGCACCCGGGGCATCGCCACCGTCGTCAGCTCGACGAGCCCGCGCAGCGCCCGCCGCGCCTGGAGCACCGCCGTCAGCGCCCCCAGACCCTGCACGTCGCCCACGTGCACGTGCGAGCGCACCGCCGTGGCGCCGTGCCCGAGCTGCAGCAACGCGGCCTCGGTGGCCCGCCGCTGGACGTCCCGACCGTCGTACGGGACCGGCCCCTCGAAGTCGGCCGACAGGGCCGTGTCGCCGTGCGCGTGCGGCTCGGCGGGGGCCGGCAGGAGCAGATGGCCGCCGAGATCCACCCGGGTGGCGGACGCCCCTGACGCCCCGGGCGCCCCGGGCGCGGCGGTCCCGGCGGTCCCGGCGCCCAGGCTGCCCGCCGTGCCGACCGCCTCGATACGTCCGCCGCCCAGCCGTACGTCCACCACCCGGCCGTCGGTCAGCCGCGCACCGCACAGCAGCAGGGCGCCTGCCTCGTCCGGGCCCGAGGGCGGGCCGGAGGAGGAGTGGGACGGCTGCGGCTGGCTGTCGGGCATCGCACTCCCGGGGCTCGGCGACGGCTGTGCGGTGGCGCACATGGTGGGGACACAGCGGGGGACACAAGATCACGCAGAGTGAGTCGAGCCTAGGCGGGCCACCCGCCCTCGTCTCGGAGGAGCGCAATAGTCGTACCGGTGTGGTTCACCTGCCGGGGGATCGTCGGGAGGGCCGGGCACGGTGGTGCCCCTGAGACCCACGGGACCTCGGGAAACGGGACGGACGAAGCCCTCCGGGGCGCTCTCAGGGCGCGCTCCGGACGCCCTCCGAATGATCCCTGGTCGACCCTTGGACGACCCGTGGACGGCCCACGGAGGGAGGCGGGGAAACGGATTTGGGCGATCGGTGGTGGGGCGTGTAATGTCTTCATCGCTCGCCCCAATAGCTCAGTCGGCAGAGCGTCTCCATGGTAAGGAGAAGGTCTACGGTTCGATTCCGTATTGGGGCTCTGGTGTGAATGGTTCCCGTCGCAAGGCGGGATCCGATCGCATCACAGCGGTGTAGCTCAGTCGGTAGAGCAAGCGGCTCATAATCGCTGTGTCACCGGTTCAAGTCCGGTCACCGCTACTGACAGTAGCCGATTGCGGGGTCGGTCCTTCGATCGGCTACTCTTCTGTGCGTTGAACCCTGTCCCATCCGTTCGTCAAGGAGCACTCACGTGGCTGCCACCGACGTCCGCCCAAAGATCACGCTGGCCTGCGTGGAGTGCAAGGAGCGGAACTACATCACCAAGAAGAACCGGCGTAACAACCCGGACCGACTGGAGATGAAGAAGCACTGCCCGCGTTGCAAGGCGCACACCGCGCACCGCGAAACGCGATAGAAAATCAGGCTCGTACACGAGGCCGTCCCCGAGAGATCGGGGGCGGCCTCGCGTCGTTGAGTGACCCGTACCGGCCAGTACCGCCGTATCCGCCGAGCAACCAGGAGGTGCCGAGCCCATGGCGCTCGACCAGTCCTTCGTGGGGCGTTCCTACCCGCCCACCGACCCCTACGAGGTCGGCCGGGAGAAGATCCGCGAGTTCGCGGAGGCAGTGGGGGACACCAACCCCGTGTACACGGACCCGGAGGCCGCCAAGGCGCTCGGGTACGCCGATGTGATCGCGCCGCCGACCTTCGTGTTCTCGATCACCTTCAAGGCGGCGGGGCAGGTCGTCCAGGACCCCCAGCTGGGCCTCGACTACAGCCGGGTGGTGCACGGCGACCAGAAGTTCGCCTACCGGCGCCCGGTGCGCGCCGGTGACCGCCTCACGGTCACCTCCACCATCGAGGCGATCAAGTCCCTGGCGGGCAACGACATCCTGGACATCCGCGGCGAGGTCCACGACGAGGCCGGCGAGCACGTCGTGACCGCCTGGACCAAGCTCGTGGCCCGCGCGGCCGAGGAGGCGTGAGGACCCGATGACCGCGAAGATCTCCTACGACGACGTCGAGGTCGGCACCGAACTGCCCGCCCGCACCTTCGGCGTGACCCGCGCCGCCCTCGTCCAGTACGCGGGCGCCTCCGGCGACTTCAACCCGATCCACTGGAACGAGCGGTTCGCCAAGGAGGTGGGCCTCCCGGACGTCATCGCCCACGGCATGTTCACCATGGCCGAGGCGATCCGCGTCGTCACCGACTGGACCGGCGACCCGGGCGCGGTCGTCGAGTACGGCGTCCGCTTCACCAAGCCCGTCGTCGTCCCCGACGACGACCAGGGCGCCACCATCGAGGTCAGTGCCAAGGTCGGCGCCAAGCTCGACGACAACACCGTCCGCGTGGACCTCACGGCGATGAGCGCCGGCCAGAAGGTACTGGGCATGTCCCGCGCGGTCGTACGACTGGCCTGACGGCCCACGCGGCGCAGCCGCGCCTGGCACGGTCCCCCGCCCCCTCCCGGGCGCGGGGGTATCAGCTGGCTTGTTAAGGAGTGCGTACGAGGTCGAATTAGCTCGATCGTGTGATGGTCGGTTTCCGGGCTTGCGGTGTCCTGGGCCGTTTGGGTTAGCGTGATCGTGCGATCTGGGACGTGAGGTATGGCGTCAGCGTGCGGGGCCCCGCTCCACCGGAGTGATGGTTCAGGGCCTCCCCGTCGCCTCTGGCCGTACCTGAGGGCCAGGTCGCGTAGGGAACCGGCCTCCGGGGCCCGGACCACGCACAGGATGCGTGTCGCCGCCCCCCGGGTCGAGTACGCCGGGGACCAGCTCGCCCAAGACCGTTCGGGGCGCGCGGCCGAACGGACTCACCCCCGCTCAGTCCACAGGAACGGTCTCGTACTCTTGAGCCCGTGCAGGAACTCCACGACGCTCCCCTCGCCCCGCTGACCACCTTCCGGCTGGGCGGGCCCGCGCACCGGCTGATCACCGCGACCACCGACGACGAGGTGATCGCCGCCGTCCGCGAGGCCGACGACACCGGTACGCCGCTGCTGCTCATCGGCGGCGGCTCCAACCTGGTCATCGGTGACAAGGGGTTCGCCGGGACCGCACTGGTCATCGCCACGAAGGGCTACGCGCTCGACGGGACGCGGCTGGAGCTGGCCGCCGGCGAGGTGTGGACCGACGCGGTCGCCCGGACCGTCGAGGCCGGGCTCGCCGGGATCGAGTGCCTGGCCGGCATCCCCGGCTCCGCGGGCGCCACGCCGATCCAGAACGTCGGGGCGTACGGCCAGGAGGTCGCCTCCACCGTCACCGAGGTCGTCGCCTACGACCGCCGCACCCGCGAGACGGTCACCGTCCCGAACGCCGAGTGCGCCTTCTCGTACCGCCACAGCCGCTTCAAGGGCGAGCCCGAGCGGTATGTCGTGCTCCGGGTCCGGTTCGAACTGGAGGACGCGGACGGCCTGTCGGGGCCGGTCAAGTACGCCGAGACGGCCCGCACGCTCGGCGTCGAGCCCGGCGACCGGGTCCCCCTCGCCGACGCCCGGGAGACCGTGCTGAAGCTGCGGGCCGGGAAGGGCATGGTGCTCGACCCCGAGGACCACGACACCTGGTCGGCCGGGTCGTTCTTCACCAACCCGATCCTCACGGACGCGCAGTTCGCCGCGTTCCACGCGCGCGCGCGGGAGCGGCTCGGGGACGGCGTCACCCCGCCCGCGTACGCCGCGGGCGACGGCCACACCAAGACCTCCGCCGCCTGGCTGATCGACAAGGCGGGCTTCACCAAGGGGTACGGCACCGGCCCCGCCCGGATCTCCACCAAGCACACCCTGGCCCTCACCAACCGGGGCGCGGCCACCACCGAGGACCTGCTCGCCCTGGCCCGCGAGGTCGTCACCGGAGTTCGCGAGGCCTTCGGCATCACCCTGGTCAACGAGCCGGTGACCGTCGGCGTCAGCCTCTGACCGGCCAGAACCTCTAGCCGGCCAGCCAGTCGTCCACCCCGGACAGCTAGCCGGCCAGCCAGTCGTCCACCCCGGACAGCAGCTTCGTCCGCTCCAGCTCCGGCGCCGCCGACGCCCGGATCGACTGACGGGCCAGCTCCGCCAACTCCGCGTCCGTGAAGCCGTGATGGTGGCGGGCGAGCTCGTACTGGGCCGCGAGGCGTGAGCCGAACAGCAGCGGGTCGTCCGCGCCGAGCGCCATCGGCACCCCGGCCTCGAACAGAGTCCGCAGGGGGACGTCCTCGGGCTTCTCGTAGACGCCGAGCGCCACGTTCGAGGCCGGGCACACCTCGCAGGTGATCTGCTGCTCGGCGAGCCGCTTCAGCAGGCGCGGATTCTCCGCCGCGCGCACCCCGTGCCCCAACCGGTCCGCGTGCAGGTCGTCCAGGCAGTCACGCACCGACGACGGGCCCGTCAGCTCGCCGCCGTGCGGCGCCGACAGCAGACCTCCCTCGCGGGCGATCGCGAAGGCCCGGTCGAAGTCCCTCGCCATGCCCCGGCGTTCGTCGTTGGAGAGCCCGAAGCCGACCACACCCCGGTCCGCGTACCGCACCGCCAGCCGGGCCAGGGTGCGCGCGTCCAGCGGGTGCTTCATCCGGTTCGCGGCCACCAGCACCCGCATCCCGAGCCCGGTCTCCCGCGCCGTCGTGTCGACCGCGTCGAGGATGACCTCCAGCGCCGGGATCAGCCCGCCCAGCCGGGGCGCGTACGACGTCGGGTCCACCTGGATCTCCAGCCAGCCCGAGCCGTCCCGCACATCCTCCTCCGCGGCCTCCCGCACCAGCCGCTGGATGTCCTCGGGCTCCCTGACGCACGAGCGCGCCGCGTCGTACAGCCGCTGGAACCGGAACCACCCTCGCTCGTCCGTCGCCCGCAGCTTCGGCGGCTCCCCGCTGGTCAGCGCCTCCGACAACGCGTCGGGCAGCCGCACCCCGTACTTGTCGGCCAGCTCCAGCACGGTCGTGGGCCGCATCGATCCCGTGAAGTGCAGATGCAGATGGGCCTTGGGCAGTTCAGAGAGATCACGTACACGCTCCATTGAAGGATCCTGCCGCACCTCCGAGCCGTACCGAAAGCGGAATCCCCGAACGTGGTCTTGCTCGCACACATGAAGGAGGCGCTGCACCTCCGAGAATTCGGAGGTGCAGCGCCCCGGTCGGCAGCTCAGGACGTCAGTCCGTCGCCTCCGCCAGCAGCTTCTGGATACGCGAGACACCCTCGACGAGATCCTCGTCACCCAGGGCGTACGACAGCCGCAGATAGCCGGGGGTGCCGAAGGCCTCGCCGGGTACGACGGCGACCTCGGCCTCCTCCAGGATCAGCGCGGCCAGCTCGACCGTGTCCTGCGGGCGCTTGCCCCGGATCTCCTTGCCGATCAGGTCCTTCACCGAGGGGTAGGCGTAGAACGCGCCCTCGGGCTCCGGGCAGAGGACGCCGTCGATCTCGTTGAGCATCCGCACGATCGTCTTGCGGCGGCGGTCGAAGGCCTCCTTCATCCTCTCGACGGCCGACAGGTCGCCGGAGACGGCGGCCAGCGCGGCCACCTGCGCCACGTTGGAGACGTTCGACGTGGCGTGCGACTGGAGGTTGGTCGCGGCCTTGACGACGTCCTTGGGGCCGATGACCCAGCCCACGCGCCAGCCGGTCATCGCGTACGTCTTCGCGACACCGTTGACCACGATCGTCTTGTCGGCCAGCTCCGGCACGACCACCGGCAGCGAGTGGAACTCCGCGTCGCCGTAGACCAGGTGCTCGTAGATCTCGTCGGTCAGGACCCACAGGCCCTTCTCGGCGGCCCAGCGGCCGATTTCCTCGATCTGCGCGCGCGTGTAGACCGCGCCGGTCGGGTTGGAGGGGGAGACGAAGAGCAGCACCTTGGTGTTCTCCGTGCGGGCCGCCTCCAGCTGCTCGACGGAGACGCGGTAGCCCGTGGTCTCGTCGGCGACGACGTCGACCGGGACACCGCCGGCGAGACGGATCGACTCCGGGTACGTCGTCCAGTACGGGGCCGGGACGATGACCTCGTCGCCCGGATCGAGGATCGCGGCGAACGCCTCGTAGATGGCCTGCTTGCCGCCGTTGGTGACGAGGACCTGCGACGGGTCGACCTCGTAGCCGGAGTCGCGCAGGGTCTTCGCGGCGATCGCGGCCTTCAGCTCCGGCAGACCTCCGGCCGGCGTGTAGCGGTGGTACTTCGGGTTCTTGCAGGCCTCGACGGCCGCCTCGACGATGTAGTCCGGGGTCGGGAAGTCGGGCTCACCGGCGCCGAAGCCGATCACCGGACGCCCAGCGGCCTTGAGGGCCTTGGCCTTGGCGTCCACGGCGAGGGTGGCGGACTCGGAGATCGCGCCGATACGCGCGGATACCCGGCGCTCGGTGGGAGGGGTTGCAGCGCTCATGGGGCCCATCGTTCCAGACCGGAAACGCGCCCGGCACGCGGGTTTCACACAGTGAGCAGCCCGGGAACAACCGTCCGTATCCGGACCGGCGAACGGTCGATCTTCGGCGGGCAACGCCCCTACGGACGCTTTCTGTTCGACGACAGGCCTCGGACCACGTATGCTCTCTCCTCGTTGGCCTTCACCGGCCGCGCCCGGCAGGTGCACACCGAGCACTCGGTCGGATGCGGTACGTTGGGGGAGAAACACAAAGGGTCGTAGCTCAATTGGTAGAGCACTGGTCTCCAAAACCAGCGGTTGGGGGTTCAAGTCCCTCCGGCCCTGCTACACACTCCTCACGCCAGGATGTGTGCGCATGTACGTACAGCAATGTTCCGCCGTGCGGCTCAGACCGGGCGCGGCACGGCCACGACCCGGACCGGAATCAGGTGAGGATGAATGACGGACGCCGTGGGCTCCATCGACACGCCTGATGCCCAGGACGAGGTGCCCGAGGACAAGAAGAAGACCCGCAAGGGCGGCAAGCGTGCCAAGAAGGGCCCGCTGAAGCGCCTCGGGATCTTCTATCGCCAGATCGTCGCGGAGCTGCGGAAGGTCGTCTGGCCGACCCGCTCCCAGCTGACGACGTACACCTCGGTGGTCATCGTCTTCGTCGTGATCATGATCGGTCTCGTTACCGTGATTGACTTCGGCCTCGACAAGGCCGCCAAGTACGTCTTCGGCTGAGCCGAAAGCGAAGGGCGCCGTAACCTGGCGCCCCTTTCGCGTGTTCCACCCCCATGTATCCAGGAAGAAGCAGCCACGTGTCTGACCCGAACCTGAACGACGCCATCGAGCCGGACGAGTCCGTGGATGATGAGCTCGACATCGTCGAGGGAGCGGACGAGGTCGACGAGTTCGAGGCTGCCGAAGCCGAGGCGGGGGAGCCGGCCGAGGAAGAGGCCGTGCACGTCGAGGATGACGCCGAGGCCGAGGACGCCGACGCCGAGAGCGACACCGAGGACGAGGACGCAGCCGAAGAGGCCGTCGAGGAGGAGACCGAGCCGGTCGACCCCGTCGAGGCCCTCCGTCAGGAACTGCGGGCCCTGCCCGGCGAGTGGTACGTCATCCACACGTACGCCGGTTACGAGAACCGCGTGAAGACCAACCTCGAGCAGCGCGCCGTCTCGCTGAACGTCGAGGACTTCATCTTCCAGGCCGAGGTGCCGCAGGAAGAGGTCGCGCAGATCAAGAACGGCGAGCGCAAGACCATCCGTCAGAACAAGCTCCCCGGCTACGTCCTGGTGCGCATGGACCTGACGAACGAGTCCTGGGGCGTCGTCCGCAACACCCCCGGCGTCACCGGCTTCGTGGGCAACGCCTACGACCCGTACCCGCTGACCCTGGACGAGATCGTCAAGATGCTCGCGCCGGAGGCCGAGGAGAAGGCGGCCCGCGAGGCCGCCGAGGCCGAGGGCAAGCCGGCCCCCGCCCGCAAGGTCGAGGTCCAGGTGCTGGACTTCGAGGTCGGCGACTCGGTCACCGTCACGGACGGCCCGTTCGCCACGCTGCAGGCGACCATCAACGAGATCAACGCGGACTCGAAGAAGGTCAAGGGTCTCGTCGAGATCTTCGGCCGCGAGACGCCGGTCGAGCTGTCGTTCGACCAGATCCAGAAGAACTAGCGCGCACCGGCCACTTCTGGAATCGCTGCTTCCGACCAGGTCAGACGGGCTGTCAAAAGCTTGTCTGACCTGCTCGGTTTTTGGCCGCGCATCTATACCCGTTATCGTTGTGCGGTATGCCTTCATCCGGGACGCGACCCGGGTGAGGGTGCACTCGAATCGAAAGGACCCGGAGAGCAATGCCTCCCAAGAAGAAGAAGGTCACGGGGCTCATCAAGCTCCAGATCAACGCCGGTGCGGCGAACCCCGCCCCGCCGGTCGGCCCCGCGCTCGGTCAGCACGGCGTCAACATCATGGAGTTCTGCAAGGCCTACAACGCCGCGACCGAGTCGCAGCGTGGCTGGGTGATCCCGGTGGAGATCACGGTCTACGAGGACCGCTCCTTCACCTTCATCACCAAGACGCCGCCGGCCGCGAAGATGATCCTGAAGGCCGCGGGTGTCGAGAAGGGCTCCGGCGAGCCGCACAAGACCAAGGTCGCCAAGATCACCGAGGCGCAGGTCCGCGAGATCGCCACGACCAAGCTTCCCGACCTGAACGCCAACGACCTGGACGCCGCGTCGAAGATCATCGCCGGCACCGCCCGTTCC
This sequence comes from Streptomyces sp. NBC_00104, assembly GCF_045160825.1. Lineage (NCBI taxonomy): Bacteria > Bacillati > Actinomycetota > Actinomycetes > Kitasatosporales > Streptomycetaceae > Streptomyces > Streptomyces sp. NBC_00104. The sequence goes on from NZ_CP108215.1 coordinate 6,799,524, forward strand.
ATGGGCATCACGGTCGAGGGCTGATCACCGCAGTTGTAGAACCATGCGGCCGCCGTACGAGCGGTCGCACGTGGCAGGGCCTGCTCGGCCCGTACCACGACTCCTTTCAGAACACTCAGGAGCAGTTGTGAGCAAGCGCAGCAAGGCTCTCCGCGCTGCGGACGCCAAGGTCGACCGGGACAAGCTCTACGCCCCGCTCGAGGCCGTCCGTCTCGCCAAGGAGACCTCCACGTCCAAGTTCGACGGCACCGTCGAGGTCGCCTTCCGTCTGGGTGTCGACCCGCGCAAGGCCGACCAGATGGTCCGTGGCACCGTGAACCTCCCGCACGGCACCGGTAAGACCGCCCGGGTCCTGGTCTTCGCGACCGGTGACCGTGCCGAGGCCGCGACCGCCGCCGGCGCCGACATCGTCGGCTCCGACGAACTGATCGACGAGGTGGCGAAGGGCCGTCTGGACTTCGACGCCGTCGTCGCCACCCCGGACCTCATGGGCAAGGTCGGCCGCCTCGGCCGCGTGCTCGGTCCCCGTGGTCTCATGCCGAACCCCAAGACCGGCACCGTGACCCCGGACGTCGTGAAGGCCGTCAACGACATCAAGGGCGGCAAGATCGAGTTCCGCGTCGACAAGCACTCGAACCTGCACTTCATCATCGGCAAGACGTCGTTCGACGACACCAAGCTGGTGGAGAACTACGCCGCGGCGCTGGAGGAGATCCTCCGTCTGAAGCCGTCGGCCGCCAAGGGTCGCTACATCAAGAAGGCCGCGATCAGCACCACGATCGGCCCTGGCATTCCGATCGACTCGAACCGCACCCGCAACCTCCTCGTCGAGGAGGACCCGGCCGCCGTCTGAGCCTGACGCTCACCGGCCGCCGCGTCGCGGACGCACAGCCCGAGGACGAGCCCCGCAACCTTTCGAGGTGCGGGGCTCGTCCCTTTTCGGCGTACGGACCTTTTCGGCGTACGGGTGGGCATCCGCGCGCGGGTGTGCTGCCCTGGTGTGCGGAGCACGGCAATCTCCCTGGGGGTGGGGACGGATGACCAGCACGACCGGGTGTCGCCGTACGGTCCTGTCGTTCGCGGTGGTCGCCGCCCTGACGGGGGTGGCCGCCTGCGGGTCCTCGGACCCGGGCGAGGGCGGGGGCGACCTGATCGCGGCGCTGAAGCTCGCGGACAGGTCCACCGGCGACGCCGACTCGTCCAGGATCGAATCCACCGGGGACATGGGTGACCTGATGTCCATCGAGGCCGACGGCGAGATCGACTGGGCCGACGGTCTCAACGGCACCATGACCATCACCTACACCGGCGGCCAGGCGGCCGACCAGATGAGCCGGCTGGGCGTCACCTCGATGCAGGCCCGCTATCTCCCCGACGCCTACTACGCGGACATGGGCGACCTCTTCGCCCGGCAGTACGGCGGCAAGCGGTGGATCAGGTACGCGTACGAGGGCATGGACGAGATGATCGGCGGGGCCTCCGGCGCCTATGTGCAGGAGTACTTCAAGAGCGTCACGCCGAACCAGTCCGTACGCCTCCTGCTGGCCTCCGGCGACGTCGAGAAGGTCGGCGAGGAGGACGTACGGGGTGAGCGGACCACGCACTACGCGGGCACGGTGAAGGTCGCCGACGTCCAGGAGCGGAACGCCCGCCTCGGCGAGGAGGCGCGGGCCGAGCTGGAGGAACAGCTCAAGGCGTCCGGCATCACCACCGTGGACATCGACCTCTGGATCGACGACGACGACCTGTTGGTCAAGAAGGTCGAGAAGGGTGACACCGCGAACGGGGTGGTGAACTCCACGGTCCACTACAGCGACTACGGCGTCGACGTCTCCACCGAGGAGCCGCCGGCCGACCGGACCGTCGACTTCAAGGACCTGATGAACTCCCTGCCGACGAGCTGAAAACGGGCGACGGCCGCGACCGGGCGGCGCTAGTGTCCTTGCCGTTCCCACAGGGGTGGGGCGTGAGGTTCCAGGGGGACACATGAGGTTTGCCGCACACGGCTCCGTACGTCGTCGCAGAGCCGTCGGCATCGCCGTCGTGGCCGGGCTGCTCGGCGGTGCCACCGCCTGCGGCACGGAGTCGGGGGCAGGGGCGGTGTCGTTGACGCCCGCCGAGGCCGTGGTCCGGGCCGCGGAGTGGACGACGGAGGTGGAGTCGCTGAGCTACCGGGTGAGCGGGACCCTGCCGCAGCACGGGAAGGTGCGGGCCGAGGCGTCCATGACCGTGCGGCCGTCCGCCCTGGACATGGAGCTGACCGGGTTGGGCGAGAGCGAGGGCAAGCCCCTGACGGTGCGGTTCGCCGAGGGGGTGCTGTACGCCGGGGGCGACACCGCGGCCATCGGTGTCGCGGGGGACAAGGAATGGCTCAGTGCGGAGCCGGCCGTGTGGGGCCGTGGCGCGGCCGACAACAACACCTACCGTGTCCTGCCCCGCCCGCTGGAGGCGAGCCCGCTCCCGCAGTCCACGCTCCTGGCAGGCGCGAAGGACGTGCGGAAGGTCGGTGCCGGGACGGTCGACGGCACCGGGACCACGCACTACCGGGGAACGGTCACGACGAAGGGCCTGCGAGCCGCCCAGACGGCCGCCGAGGACAAGGCGACCCGGGAGCTGCTGACCACCAGCCTCGACCAGTTCGCGGTGCTGGGCGTGAAGGGCACCCTCACCGTGGACCTGTGGGTCGACGGCGACGGCCGCGCCAAGCGGTACCGCGTACAGGGCGAGACCTATGCCCTGAAGGAGGGCCGCATGGTCGACGGAGGCCCGCTCGACCTGACCGTCACCCTCCTGGAGGTCGACCGGCCGGTGACCGTCGAGACCCCGGCGGCCGAGGACACCATGGACGTCGCGGAGCTGGTGGACGGGGCCGAAGAGGGCTGAGTGGCGGCCCCCGGGACCGGATTTGCCCGACGGGGATGCGGTCCCGTACTCTTCCGGAGAAGCCAAAGACCGCTGGTCGTTGCCGTGTGCTCGTGAGAGGGCGCGGTGGCCGAAGGATCCGCTGAACTGCGGACGACCCGCGCAGGTGACTGTGGAAGTTGCTCCTGGTCCGGTTCCGTCGTCGTACGGGATTCGTCCGGTCGAGCTACGCCCCGAGCGCCTGCGCCGGGGCGTTTCGTTTGTCCCAGCCCCTTCTGAGCGGTCCTCATCACCCGGAAGGAGGCCGACGCTCTATGGCAAGGCCCGACAAGGCTGCCGCGGTGGCCGAGCTCACGGAGCAGTTCCGTAGCTCGAACGCTGCCGTGCTGACCGAGTACCGGGGTCTCACCGTGGCGCAGCTCAAGACGCTGCGTCGTTCGCTCGGTGAGAACGCCCAGTACGCCGTGGTGAAGAACACGCTGACCAAGATTGCGGCCAACGAGGCCGGGATCACGACGCTCGACGACCTGTTCAACGGTCCGACGGCGGTCGCCTTCGTCACCGGTGACCCGGTGGAGTCGGCGAAGGGTCTTCGTGACTTCGCCAAGGACAACCCGAACCTCGTCATCAAGGGCGGTGTCCTTGACGGCAAGGCGCTGTCCGCCGACGAGATCAAGAAGCTTGCGGACCTCGAGTCCCGCGAGGTTCTGCTCTCCAAGCTGGCGGGTGCCTTCAAGGGCAAGCAGTCCCAGACTGCGCAGCTCTTCCAGGCGCTTCCCTCGAAGCTCGTCCGCACCGTGGACGCCCTTCGCGCCAAGCAGGACGAGCAGGGCGGTGCCGAGTAACTCGGCTCGCGAAATGATCGCCGCCTGAGGCTGCCGCCTCCGGAAGCGGTCGTAGCGGGCCGAACGTACGCCCGCCAGACATGTACCTACCGGCACCAGCCGAATTAGTGGAAGGATCGCCCACCATGGCGAAGCTCAGCCAGGAAGACCTGCTCGCGCAGTTCGAGGAGATGACCCTCATCGAGCTCTCCGAGTTCGTGAAGGCGTTCGAGGAGAAGTTCGACGTCACCGCCGCCGCGGCCGTCGCCGTCGCCGGCCCGGCCGCCGCTGGCGCCCCGGCCGAGGCCGAGGCCGAGCAGGACGAGTTCGACGTCATCCTCACGGGTGCCGGCGACAAGAAGATCCAGGTCATCAAGGTCGTGCGTGAGCTGACCTCCCTGGGTCTGAAGGAGGCCAAGGACCTCGTGGACGGCGCCCCGAAGCCCGTCGTCGAGAAGGTCGCCAAGGAGGCCGCCGAGAAGGCTGCCGAGTCCCTCAAGGCCGCCGGCGCCTCCGTCGAGGTCAAGTAAGGCCTCGCTGGTCCGCCAGCTCCCCTGGATCCGCGAGGATCCGTGCGAGACAGTTCCGGGACGAGTGTCAAAATCTCGTTCGAGGCTGTAACGCGAACGTACCGAAGGGCGATCACCCAACTGGGTGGTCGCCTTTCGGCGTTCGGGGACGTCGAGCGACGGCTGCCTTGCACTGTCGGTGGCGACGAGTATGGTGATCTTCGTCGTGCCTCCGAACACCCCGGGTGACGAACCGCGAGTGACGATCGCGGCACAGGGATCGGGCATGAGGGGCCTTGACGAACTGCACGCAGCGCGCAATTCTCAGGACGCGTCGTCACACCGATCCGAACTCCGAGGCATGGATCGACGGCGAAGAGGGCAGTATCAACGTGCATTGAGGGCGTGGGCTTGCGTAGGTGTCGAGAACAACGAGGGTCTCGAGAAACCCGAACTGGACATCAGTGTGCCAAGTGGCTACACTGACCCTTTGCGCTGCCTGTTAGCTGTCCCCTGCCCGTCACCAGGGGCATGCCCTCGCTTGAGCATCGACGAACAGACCATTCCCGACCTGGCCTTTTGATCAGTTCAGGAACAGCCTGCTCTCTTTGCGCATAAGAGGGGCCGGTACGCGCGTAGTGAGTCCGAGCCCTCGGAAGGACCCCCTCTTGGCCGCCTCGCGCAACGCCTCGACCTCGAATACGAACCCCGCCGCCAGCACTGCCCCGCTGCGCATCTCTTTTGCAAAGATCAAGGAGCCTCTCGAGGTTCCCAACCTGCTCGCGCTGCAGACCGAGAGCTTCGACTGGCTGCTCGGCAACACCGCCTGGCAGAGTCGGGTCGAGGAGGCTCTGGAGAACGGACAGGACGTCCCCACCAAGTCCGGTCTGGAGGAGATCTTCGAGGAGATCTCCCCGATCGAGGACTTCTCCGGGTCGATGTCGCTGACCTTCCGCGACCACCGCTTCGAGCCGCCGAAGAACAGCATCGACGAGTGCAAGGACCGCGACTTCACGTACGCGGCCCCGCTCTTCGTCACGGCCGAGTTCACCAACAACGAGACCGGTGAGATCAAGTCCCAGACGGTCTTCATGGGCGACTTCCCGCTCATGACCCACAAGGGCACGTTCGTCATCAACGGCACCGAGCGTGTCGTGGTGTCGCAGCTGGTCCGTTCGCCCGGTGTCTACTTCGACTCCTCCATCGACAAGACGTCCGACAAGGACATCTTCTCCGCCAAGATCATCCCGTCCCGGGGTGCCTGGCTGGAGATGGAGATCGACAAGCGCGACATGGTCGGTGTGCGCATCGACCGCAAGCGCAAGCAGTCCGTGACCGTCCTCCTCAAGGCACTCGGCTGGACCACCGAGCAGATCCTGGAGGAGTTCGGCGAGTACGAGTCCATGCGCGCCACCCTGGAGAAGGACCACACCCAGGGGCAGGACGACGCGCTGCTCGACATCTACCGCAAGCTGCGTCCGGGCGAGCCCCCCACGCGTGAGGCCGCGCAGACGCTCCTCGAGAACCTGTACTTCAACCCCAAGCGCTACGACCTCGCGAAGGTCGGCCGCTACAAGGTCAACAAGAAGCTGGGTGCGGAGGCTCCGCTCGACGCGGGCGTCCTGACCGTCGAGGACGTCATCTCGACGATCAAGTACCTGGTGAAGCTGCACGCGGGCGAGACCGAGACGGCCGCCGACAACGGCCAGACGATCGTCGTCGAGACCGACGACATCGACCACTTCGGCAACCGTCGTCTGCGCAGCGTCGGCGAGCTCATCCAGAACCAGGTCCGTACGGGTCTGGCGCGTATGGAGCGAGTCGTCCGCGAGCGCATGACGACCCAGGACGTCGAGGCGATCACGCCCCAGACCCTGATCAACATCCGGCCGGTCGTCGCCTCCATCAAGGAGTTCTTCGGCACCAGCCAGCTGTCGCAGTTCATGGACCAGAACAACCCGCTGTCGGGTCTCACCCACAAGCGCCGTCTGTCGGCCCTTGGTCCGGGTGGTCTCTCCCGTGAGCGGGCCGGCTTCGAGGTCCGTGACGTGCACCCGTCCCACTACGGCCGTATGTGCCCGATCGAGACGCCCGAAGGCCCGAACATCGGTCTGATCGGTTCGCTCGCCTCCTACGGCCGCGTCAACGCGTTCGGTTTCGTGGAGACGCCGTACCGCCGGGTCACCGACGGTGTCGTCACCGACGAGGTCGACTACCTGACGGCCGACGAAGAGGACCGGTTCGTCATCGCGCAGGCCAACGCCACGCTCGACGACGACCTGCGCTTCACCGAGAACCGCGTCCTGGTCCGCCGTCGTGGCGGCGAGGTCGACTACGTCCCCGGTGACGACGTGGACTACATGGACGTCTCGCCGCGCCAGATGGTGTCGGTCGCGACGGCCATGATCCCGTTCCTCGAGCACGACGACGCCAACCGTGCCCTCATGGGCGCGAACATGATGCGTCAGGCCGTTCCGCTCATCAAGAGCGAGGCCCCGCTCGTCGGCACCGGCATGGAGTACCGCTCCGCCGTCGACGCCGGCGACGTGGTCAAGGCCGAGAAGGCGGGTGTGGTCCAGGAGGTCTCCGCGGACTACATCACCACCGCCAACGACGACGGCACGTACATCACGTACCGCCTGGCCAAGTTCGCCCGTTCCAACCAGGGCACCTCGGTCAACCAGAAGGTCATCGTCAACGAGGGCGACCGGATCATCGAGGGCCAGGTCCTGGCCGACGGTCCGGCCACCGAGAACGGCGAGATGGCGCTGGGCAAGAACCTGCTCGTGGCGTTCATGCCGTGGGAGGGTCACAACTACGAGGACGCGATCATCCTGTCGCAGCGCCTCGTGCAGGACGACGTCCTCTCCTCGATCCACATCGAGGAGCACGAGGTCGACGCCCGTGACACCAAGCTCGGCCCCGAGGAGATCACCCGGGACATCCCGAACGTCTCCGAGGAGGTCCTCGCCGACCTCGACGAGCGCGGCATCATCCGCATCGGTGCCGAGGTCGTCGCCGGCGACATCCTCGTCGGCAAGGTCACGCCCAAGGGTGAGACCGAGCTGACGCCGGAGGAGCGTCTGCTGCGCGCGATCTTCGGTGAGAAGGCCCGTGAGGTCCGTGACACCTCGCTGAAGGTGCCGCACGGCGAGATCGGCAAGGTCATCGGCGTCCGCGTCTTCGACCGTGAAGAGGGCGACGAGCTGCCGCCGGGCGTGAACCAGCTGGTTCGTGTCTACGTGGCGCAGAAGCGCAAGATCACGGACGGTGACAAGCTCGCCGGCCGGCACGGCAACAAGGGTGTCATCTCGAAGATCCTGCCGATCGAGGACATGCCGTTCCTGGAGGACGGCACCCCGGTCGACATCATCCTCAACCCGCTCGGTGTGCCGTCCCGAATGAACCCGGGACAGGTTCTGGAGATCCACCTCGGCTGGCTCGCCAGCCGCGGCTGGGACGTCTCCGGTCTCGGCGACGACTGGGCGAAGCGTCTGCAGGTCATCGGCGCCGACTCCGTCGCCCCCGGCACCAACGTCGCGACCCCGGTCTTCGACGGTGCCCGTGAGGACGAGCTCGCCGGTCTGCTCCAGCACACCATCCCGAACCGCGACGGCGAGCGCATGGTGCAGCCGACCGGCAAGGCGAGGATGTTCGACGGCCGCTCCGGTGAGCCGTTCCCGGACCCGATCTCGATCGGGTACATGTACATCCTCAAGCTCCACCACCTGGTCGACGACAAGCTGCACGCCCGGTCGACCGGCCCGTACTCGATGATCACCCAGCAGCCGCTGGGTGGTAAGGCCCAGTTCGGTGGCCAGCGCTTCGGTGAGATGGAGGTGTGGGCGCTGGAGGCTTATGGCGCCGCGTACGCCCTCCAGGAGCTGCTGACCATCAAGTCCGACGACGTCACCGGCCGCGTGAAGGTCTACGAGGCCATCGTCAAGGGCGAGAACATTCCCGAGCCCGGCATCCCCGAGTCCTTCAAGGTGCTCATCAAGGAGATGCAGTCCCTGTGCCTCAACGTGGAGGTGCTGTCCTCGGACGGCATGTCCATCGAGATGCGCGACACCGACGAGGACGTCTTCCGCGCTGCGGAGGAGCTTGGCATCGACCTGTCCCGGCGTGAGCCGAGCAGCGTCGAAGAGGTCTGACGGGAGTTCGGAGGCCTTCGCCATGAAGGCCTCCGGCCCCAGGACCCCCGTATCAGACCCCATGACTTACAACCCTGAGAGGGATTGACGCATAGTGCTCGACGTCAACTTCTTCGACGAGCTCCGGATCGGTCTGGCCACCGCTGACGACATCCGTCAGTGGAGCCACGGCGAGGTCAAGAAGCCCGAGACGATCAACTACCGCACGCTCAAGCCCGAAAAGGACGGACTCTTCTGCGAGAAGATCTTCGGTCCGACCCGGGACTGGGAGTGCTACTGCGGCAAGTACAAGCGTGTCCGCTTCAAGGGCATCATCTGTGAGCGCTGTGGCGTCGAGGTCACGCGCGCCAAGGTGCGCCGTGAGCGGATGGGCCACATCGAGCTTGCCGCTCCCGTCACCCACATCTGGTACTTCAAGGGCGTTCCGTCGCGGCTGGGCTACCTGCTCGACCTCGCCCCGAAGGACCTGGAGAAGGTCATCTACTTCGCGGCGTACATGATCACGTACGTCGACGAGGAGCGCCGCACCCGCGACCTGCCGTCGCTGGAGGCCCACGTCTCCGTCGAGCGTCAGCAGGTCGAGAACCGTCGCGACGCCGACCTCGAGGCCCGCGCCAAGAAGCTCGAGACCGACCTGGCCGAGCTCGAGGCCGAGGGTGCCAAGGCCGATGTGCGCCGCAAGGTGCGCGAGGGCGCCGAGCGTGAGATGAAGCAGCTGCGCGACCGTACGCAGCGCGAGATCGACCGTCTCGACGAGGTGTGGACCCGGTTCAAGAACCTCAAGGTCCAGGACCTGGAGGGCGACGAGCTCCTCTACCGCGAGCTGCGTGACCGCTTCGGCACGTACTTCGACGGTTCGATGGGTGCCGCGGCGCTGCAGAAGCGCCTGGAGTCCTTCGACCTGGACGAGGAGGCCGAGCGCCTCCGCGAGATCATCCGCACCGGCAAGGGCCAGAAGAAGACCCGTGCGCTCAAGCGCCTCAAGGTCGTCTCCGCGTTCCTGCAGACCAGCAACAGCCCCAAGGGCATGGTGCTCGACTGCGTGCCGGTCATCCCGCCGGACCTCCGCCCGATGGTGCAGCTGGACGGTGGCCGCTTCGCGACCTCCGACCTGAACGACCTGTACCGCCGTGTGATCAACCGGAACAACCGCCTGAAGCGGCTTCTCGACCTCGGCGCGCCCGAGATCATCGTGAACAACGAGAAGCGCATGCTCCAGGAGGCCGTCGACGCGCTGTTCGACAACGGCCGTCGTGGTCGCCCGGTCACCGGTCCCGGCAACCGCCCGCTGAAGTCCCTCAGCGACATGCTGAAGGGCAAGCAGGGTCGATTCCGTCAGAACCTGCTCGGCAAGCGTGTGGACTACTCCGCGCGTTCCGTGATCGTCGTCGGTCCGCAGCTGAAGCTGCACCAGTGCGGTCTGCCGAAGGCGATGGCGCTGGAGCTCTTCAAGCCGTTCGTGATGAAGCGGCTCGTGGACCTCAACCACGCGCAGAACATCAAGAGCGCCAAGCGCATGGTGGAGCGCGGCCGCACCGTCGTGTACGACGTCCTCGAAGAGGTCATCGCCGAGCACCCGGTGCTGCTGAACCGTGCTCCCACCCTGCACCGCCTCGGCATCCAGGCCTTCGAGCCGCAGCTGGTCGAGGGCAAGGCCATCCAGATCCACCCGCTCGTCTGCACCGCGTTCAACGCGGACTTCGACGGTGACCAGATGGCCGTCCACCTGCCGCTCTCCGCGGAGGCGCAGGCCGAGGCCCGCATCCTGATGCTGTCCTCGAACAACATCCTCAAGCCCGCCGACGGCCGTCCGGTGACGATGCCGACCCAGGACATGGTCCTCGGTCTGTTCTTCCTCACCACCGACGGCGAGCTCCGTGACACCAAGGGCGAGGGGCGTTCGTTCGCCTCCACGGCCGAGGCGATCATGGCGTTCGACGCCGGCGAGCTCGCGCTGCAGTCCCAGGTGGACATCCGCTTCCCGGTGGGCACCATCCCGCCGCGTGGCTGGATGCCGCCGGCGCGCGAGGAGGGCGAGCCCGAGTGGCAGCAGGGTGACAGCTTCCGTCTGAAGACCACGCTCGGCCGTGCGCTCTTCAACGAGCTGCTGCCCGAGGACTACCCGTTCGTCGACTACTCGGTGGGCAAGAAGCAGCTCTCCGAGATCGTCAACGACCTGGCCGAGCGCTACCCCAAGGTCATCGTGGCGGCGACGCTCGACAACCTGAAGGCGGCCGGCTTCTTCTGGGCGACCCGTTCCGGTGTCACCGTGGCCATCTCCGACGTCGTCGTTCCCGAGGCGAAGAAGGAGATCGTCAAGGGCTACGAGGCGCAGGACGAGAAGGTCCAGAAGCAGTACGAGCGCGGTCTGATCACCAAGGAAGAGCGCACGCAGGAGCTCATCGCGATCTGGACCAAGGCGACCAACGAGGTCGCCGAGGCGATGAACGCGAACTTCCCCAAGACCAACCCCATCTTCATGATGGTTGACTCGGGTGCCCGAGGAAACATGATGCAGATGCGGCAGATCGCCGGTATGCGTGGTCTGGTGTCGAACGCGAAGAACGAGACCATCCCGCGTCCGATCAAGGCCTCGTTCCGTGAGGGCCTGTCCGTGCTGGAGTACTTCATCTCCACGCACGGTGCCCGTAAGGGTCTGGCGGACACCGCCCTGCGTACCGCCGACTCGGGTTACCTGACCCGTCGTCTGGTGGACGTCTCGCAGGACGTCATCATCCGCGAGGAGGACTGCGGCACCGAGCGCGGTCTGAAGCTGCGGATCGCCTCGAAGGACGAGACCGGGGTCCTGCGCAAGGCCGAGGACGTCGAGACCAGCGTCTACGCCCGCATGCTCGCCGAGGACGTCGTCATCGACGGCAAGGTGATCGCGCCGGCCAACGTGGACCTGGGCGACGTGCTCATCGACCAGCTCGTGCACCACGGTGTCGAGGAGGTCAAGACCCGCTCGATCCTGACCTGTGAGTCCAAGGTCGGCACGTGCGCCATGTGCTACGGCCGCTCCCTGGCCACCGGCAAGCTGGTCGACATCGGTGAGGCGGTCGGTATCATCGCCGCCCAGTCCATCGGTGAGCCCGGTACCCAGCTGACGATGCGTACCTTCCACACCGGTGGTGTGGCCGGTGACGACATCACGCAGGGTCTGCCGCGTGTCGTCGAGCTCTTCGAGGCCCGTACGCCGAAGGGTGTCGCCCCGATCTCCGAGGCGGCCGGTCGCGTCCGCATCGAAGAGACCGAGAAGACCAAGAAGATCGTCATCACGCCGGACGACGGCAGCGACGAGACGGCGTTCCCGATCTCGAAGCGTGCCCGTCTGCTGGTGAGCGAGGGCGAGCACGTCGAGGTGGGCCAGAAGCTCACCGTGGGTGCCACCAACCCGCACGACGTGCTGCGCATCCTGGGTCAGCGTGCCGTCCAGGTCCACCTGGTCGGCGAGGTCCAGAAGGTCTACAACTCGCAGGGTGTGTCGATCCACGACAAGCACATCGAGATCATCATCCGGCAGATGCTCCGCCGCGTGACGATCATCGAGTCCGGCGACGCCGAGCTGCTGCCCGGTGAGCTGGTCGAGCGCTCGAAGTTCGAGACCGAGAACCGTCGTGTGGTCCAGGAGGGCGGTCACCCGGCCTCCGGTCGTCCGCAGCTGATGGGTATCACCAAGGCCTCGCTGGCGACGGAATCCTGGCTGTCGGCCGCCTCCTTCCAGGAGACGACCCGAGTCCTGACGGACGCGGCGATCAACGCCAAGTCCGACAGCCTCATCGGCCTCAAGGAGAACGTCATCATCGGTAAGCTCATCCCGGCCGGTACGGGTCTGTCCCGCTACCGCAACATCCGGGTCGAGCCGACCGAGGAGGCCAAGGCCGCGATGTACTCGGCCGTCGGCTACGACGACATCGACTACTCGCCGTTCGGCACGGGCTCCGGCCAGGCCGTCCCGCTGGAGGACTACGACTACGGTCCGTACAACCAGTAGGCGAGCGGCTGTGGTTGCTTGAGTTGAGGGGCGGTCACCTTCGGGTGGCCGCCCTTCGGCGTTGCCCGGGGCGTTCCGTCGGCCGGGCCCGTCAGCGCCCGCTCTCCAGGCGGACCCGCAGGTGGTGGAGCCGGGTGTGCGTGTCGGGGTGGGAGGCGAGGAGCCGTGCGATCACTCCCTCCTCGTCGAAGCGGACGCCGATGGCCGAGGCGCCGGCGCGTGCGGTCTCCTCGCGGCCGAGATCCTCGCTCAGTACGGCCATCAGCTGCTGGGCGTAGCCGAGCCCGGCCGCGTGCGCGTCGGCGCGGAGTTCCGCGCGCCGGGAGACCGCCGCCAGGAGGTAGGGCGTGGCCAGCGGCAGGAAGACCAGACCGTACGTGGCCGTCGCCAGGGCGAACAGGACGGCGCCCAGGACGCCGATCACGACGGCGGCGACGCCCACGGAGACGCGGTCGACGCGTGAGGCCAGCCACCGCAGCAGCCGCCAGGCGATCCGGGCCGGCAGCGCGTACCAGAACGTGAGCAGCGAAGCCCAGGCGTGCCCTCCCACGTGGTGGCCCAACTCGTGCGCGAGCACGCCGGCGAGCCGGCCGGGCGTCAGCGTCCTCAGCGAGTGGCTGGTGACTCCGACGATGTGGCCCGCGGCCGCCATGGCGTTGATGCCGGTGCTGTCCTCGACCCACAGCTGGTAGGCGTCCGCGTCCACACCGGCCCGGGCGGTCACCCGGCGCCACACCGCCCTCAGCTTTCGGTCCTCCTCGGGCGTCGGGTAGCGCAGCCGGTACAGCCGGCGGGCGAGGAGGTGTTCGCAGGGGCGGTGGAAGGCCAGTGCGCCGCTGACCACCCAGCAGGCGAGCGGGATCCACCAGGAGGGCCCGAACAGGATGTCGACGGCGTACGACACGACGAAGACGACGGCCAGGCTCGTCAGCACCAGCGGCAGCTGGAGCGCGAGGCGCCCGAGCGTGGTGGCGTCCACGCCCCGGTGGCGGGCCGATATGTGGACGCGGCCCGCGCGGGAGGCGAGGTCGTCGTGGGCGTGGGCGGGGGCGGGGGCGGGAGGCTTGCGGTGGTGCTCGGACTCGTACGGGACGGACATGGCGCTCCTTGTCGCGAGCGGGACGGGGGCGAGGTTCAGGTCATGAGCGCGGATGCGGGGAGCAGCACCGCGGCGCAACCGAAGGCGATCAGGCCCGTCCTGATGCAGAGGTGTTTGCGGGCCACGATGCGGCTCGTCTCGGCCAGCGCCAGGAAGAGGCCGAGGGCGGGGTCGCGGCCGGTCTCCGCCACGGCCGCGGCGAGCCCGCCGGCCCGGGCCGCGCGGCGTATGTCACCGAAGTAGGTGAGGGGCCGACCGGGCTCCCAGGTGCTTCTGCGGTAGCGGGGCAGCACCGCCAGCAACAGGGCGAACAACGCCGTGACCAGCGATGTCGCGCCCGCCCACCACAGGATCGTGGCGGTGGGGGAGAGCGCGGCGGGGCTCCAGCGGTGCCCGCCCGGCAGACCGGCCATGATGCCGAGGGCCCCGGCCAGGACGGAGGCCTTGGTGTCGGCGCGGGCGATCTCGGCGCGCAGGTCGGCGAGCAACCGCGCGCCCGCCTGTACCTCCTGGACGACCACCTGTGCGGGTACGGCGCTCATGCCGAGGCACCTGGCGTCTCGTCCTCGGGTGTCGTGCCGGACCTCAGGACGGTCGTCATCCACTGGGCCGTGAGCTCTCGTGGCTCCTGGAGCTGGTAGCTCTCCAGCCCTTCCTTGTCGAGCACCCGGTCGATCAGGTGGCGCTGGGTCTCGATGAGTTTCCCGCGTTCCTCGCCGAGGTGCTGCAGAACGAGCCGGGTGTCCTCGGGGTGCTCGGTCAGATGGAGCGCCAGCGCCGCGGTGTCGCCCCTGGCCAGGCAGTCCTCGTAGAACGTGATCCGCTCCGCCCGGACGTGGGCCTCGTGCCGCTGCCGCTGGATCGAGACCGCGTGCTCGGGTGAGGCGGCCTCCGCCTCGTGCCGCGCGGTGCGCAGCCGCTCCTGGTGCGTGCGTTCGGCGGCGTCGCGCCGCAGGCGGACCGTGACGGTGGCCCGCAGGCCCTGGCGGCCGCCGACCGGTGCGGCTTCGTCGACCGCCCGCTGCACGGCCTGTTCGGCGTGGGAGCTCTCGGCGATGGCGTGGTCGCGGCTCGCGCTGCGCATCAGCGGGACGAGTTCGCCGATGAGGAGGCCGGGTACGTCCCGTTCCTGGCTGGTGACGAAGCGGGCCGGGTCCGTGACGCGCCAGGTGATGTCGGCGAGGGCCTCGAAGGCGAAGGTGTCGACCTGACTGGGCAGGTGTTCCCGCAGCCGGAAGGAGTGGGCCTCGGTGTTCACCTCGTACAGGGCGACGTAGCGGCGGACGGTGGTGGGGCGGGCGGGGGGCAGGAAGGTCTCGTACGAACCCTTGCGGGTCACGCAGACCAGGGCGTGGTCGATCCGTCCGACGAAGCGGCGGCCGCCGAGGCGGAGGCGGGGCAGCGCCCAGACCCTGAGGACGGGGTCGGGGAAGGGGGCGGACGGGGACGGGAGGGTCTCCTCCGCCAACCAGTCGGGTTCGTCGGGCCGGGGGCGTGTGTCAGGGGCTTCCATGGGCTGCTCCAGAGGGCAGGTCAGAGGGCAGGTCAGAGGGCAGGTCAGGCGGCGGGGACGTGGGCGAGCAGGCGCGTGGCCACCGGCGGCTCGTCGCCGTCGAAGTCGCGCACGGTGCGCAGGAGATGGGTGACGCGCTGGTGGTTGGCGGGGGTCGTCGCGAGCGCGGGGAGCAGGGAGGTGAGCGCGACCTCGGACTCCCGGTCCCGGTCGGCCGTGAGCACCCAGCCGCGCAGCACCCGCAGGGCCCGGGAGGTCAGCTCGTGGTCGCCGAGCACCGTGGTCCAGAAGGCGGTCAGGTGCCGGACGTCCGCCCTCTCACCGGCCGCCCTGGCCCGGGCGTACCAGTCGAGGACGATCGGGCGGTCGCCGTTCTCCTCGTACTGGGCGCAGGCCTGGACGAAGGCGCGCAGCGCGTGGGAGCGGACGGCGCGGTCGTGGGCCGGGCCGTGGGGATCGAGACGCTCGGCCAGGGCGTGGAGCACCGGGCTCTGCACCGTCAGGAGGAGGAGTTCCAGGGCGTCCGCGAACTGCTTGTCCTCCTCCTTCCTGGCCTTCTCCTTCTTCTTCTCCCGCTGCTTCTCGTCCTCGTCGTCGTCCGAGTCGTCGTTCTCCACGGGGCGGCGGACGGCGTCGAGCAGGGTGCGCAGGGTGATCTCGTGGTGGGCGGTGCCCAGCAGGCCGTAGGCGCGGATGGCGGTCCACCGGCGGCTGTGGTGATCGCCGGTGCACCAGCCGTGCAGGACGTCGAAGGCCGGCGGCACCTCCAGGAGCACGGCCAGAGTGAGGGCGTTCGCGGCGGTCAGCCAGGCGTTGAAGCTGTTCGAGTCGGCCCAGGGCTCGATGAGATGGGCCAGGGTGGACGGGAAGTCGGCCTGGGCGAGCAGCGCGGCGGCGCCGGCCGCCCGGGTGCGCACGAGCGGACGCTTGTCCTTGGCGAGCTGCCGTATCCAGCTCACGAGCGCCGGTCGGGCCGAGGGGTGGAGGTTCCACACCTCGTGCAGCAGGAGCCGGGCGATCCGCTCGTCCTGGAACCGGGCGACGAAGTGGCCGACGACACCCCACTCGGTGGCTTCGGTCTGGACATAGCCCTGCGCACGGGCGAGGTGGAGCCGGTCGGCACGGGAGGTTCCGAAGACCGGGACGCGCGGCCAGACCGAAGGGTCCTCGGTCTTCTGCAGGAGCTTGAAGAGACCGTCGCCGAGTTCGGCGGCCACCGCGTAGGGGGCGTCGTCGAAGACGGCGAGCGAGACGAGGAACGACTTGTCGAGGAGGGCCGGCGTCTCCCCGGTGAGCCATCGTTCGATCTGGGCCGACGCGGCAGCCTCCCCATGGGCGGCCAGCGCCTGCTCGTCGATCTCGCCCCGGTGCAGCGCGACCAGACGCTCCGCGAACCGGGCGGTCTCGTGCGGCGGATGCTCTCGTTCGAGGTACTCCTTGACGTACGGCAGTCCGCTCAGTTCGAGCCAGGGCTGCTCGCCCACGGCCCGGACGACGTGGGAGTGCAGCAGTTCCTCGGTCAAGGGCGGCTCCCACCGCACCGAGGGGATGTCCGTCGGCACCGCGGACGGCTCGACCGTGATCACCAGGTGCCCGTCGGCGCGCTCCAACTGCTCACGCAGGCCGGACAGGAAGGGGGCCCGCAGGGGCCGGTGACGGCTGGTGGCCCAGTTGCACAGGACGTATCCGTCGGGGTGCTCCAACTCCTCGCGCAGGGCGGCGGGGCTGGTGTGCGGATCGAGGTCGCGCAGCCGGTCGACACCGAGCCGGGCCAGCAGCATCATCGCGGCGGACCGGCGGCCCGTGGCGTGTCCGCCGGTCAGGATCACGACCCGCTCGGCGCGCAGCCGGGCGAGCGCCTCGTCGAAGTGGGGGCCGCTTCGGAAGACGGCCGTCAGCTCGGCGACGTCTTCCCGCGGGATCGGTCCCGAGTTCCGGTGGAGGGTCCTGTCGCGGCCTCCGAGGTGGAAGACGTTGTCGCCGTAGTGGGCGCCGCCGGTCTGCCCGAACTGGTCACCGTCGACCAGGGTGGACGAGAACGCGCGGGCCGCGTGCTTGACCAGGTCCTGTCGCGCCTCCCAGGCCTTCTGCCGCTGCTCCGGAGCCTGGGACGACTCCTCCTGTCTCTCGTCCTCGTCCTTCGGTTTCTCCGCGGTCCTCGCCGGGCCGGCCGCCGTGTCCTGGCTCATCGCCGCCCACCCCGGCCGGGCAGGCCGAAGTTGAGGTCGCCGTGGACGGTGCCTCCGGTCACGCCGTACTGGTCGCCGCCGATGTGGGTCTGGGGGTGGGTGTGGGGGTGGGTGTGGGGGTGGGTGTGCGCGGTGCCGGGGTCCGCCGACGCGGCGGTCGTGGCGCCCCCCGCGGCCGTAGCCGCGGCCTCCCCGTGCAGCCAGGCCACCGTCGGCCCCTCCTTCGTCTCCACGGTCACGCGGTGGAAGTCGTCCGGGCGCACCCCCAGCGGCCCGTGGCGTACGACCCCTTGGTAGACGGCGTCGGAGACGCACAGGACGCTGCCCGCGTCGGACCGCTTGAGGGCGTCGCGCAGCGGGTCGGCGTTCAGCAGACGCACGGCGTGGTTGAGGTCCGAGCCGACCCAGCCGTCGAGTTCGTCCACGGCCACGTAGCCGGAGGCGAGCACGATCCGCACCCGCATCCGCGCGCTGCTCGCGAGCAGGCGGTTCTTGTTGTGCAGGAGCGCGGGCGTCTCGGTCAGGAGGGTCTTCACCAGCGCCGGTACCGAGACCCGGGTGTCGATGAGCTCCATGACGGAGTCACCGCGGTCGGCGCGCAGCCGGGCGGTCTCGTCCACGTCGGCGGCGGCCACCGTGGCGTCCACGACGTCGTACAGGACCCGGCGCAGGTACGCCTGTTCGACGTCGTCGCGGCTGCCGAACTGCTCGATGTCGAAGAGGAGGATCGTGCGGAACACGGGGTCGGCCATGTCTGTCCCTTTCCGATGGACGCCTCTCGCGAGGCGGTCCGTTTCAACCGGTACGCAGCACGATGGCGGGTGGAGGGAGCGCGGCCGAGGAACGATGACACGGACGAACTGTGACCGTGTGCACAGACAGACAGACAGACAGAGCGTCAGGCGGAACGCTCGCCGGTGATGCGGCGCAGGACGTCCGGGCGGAGTACGACGATGCGGCGGCGTCTGGTGACCACGACCTGCTTGGTCCGCAGCTCCTTGAGCAGGCGGGCCACGGCCTCGCGGGAGGAGCCCACCGAACCCGCGAACTCCTGCTGGCTGAGTCCGATCGTCAGTTCGATGCCTTCGTCGGTGCGGCTGCCATGGGTGCGCATGAGTTCGAGCAACAGGACGGCCAGGCGTTCGCGCACGCTGAGGGCGGCCCATTCCAGCCGACGGCGGTCGGTCGACCGTTGACGGTCGGTGGCCAGGCCCAGCAACTGCAAGGAGACCTGGGGGCTGCCGGCGAGGAAGGCGGTGAAGCGGGCCTGGTCGATGGCCACCGCCTCGATCGCCTCCAGGGCCGTCACGGTGGCCGCCCTGTGCCGCCCGCTGAGCGCCGCGCCCTCGCCGATGATGTCGCCGGGGCCGCGCAGGGCGAGCAACGCCTCGTAGCCGTTGGCCGCGATGGCCGTGACCTTGGTCCAGCCGTGCAGAAGGAGCACCACGTGGGTGGACGGTTCGTCCTGGTGCATGATCACGCTGCGTGCCCGGTAGCGCAGCGGGCGGCCGGCGGCCAGCAGGGAGACGCGGTCGTCCTTCTCCAGCCGGGCGAGGAAGGGCACGCGGTCGTCGAAACCGTCGTCGTCCCACGCGTGTGTACGTCTGCCGGCCGTACCCCCGGTCATGCCGCCGCCCCCGCGTTCACCTGTGCCGATGCCCCTGACTCCGCAATCAGTCAACGTACTTGAGACGACCGTGTGGGCAACGGGGCGCAACCGGCCAGGTGTGGCCGGAGCCCGTTCTGTCGGAGTGGCCGTCCTCGACGCGCGACGGCCAGGTGTGGCAGAACCGGGACAGAAGTGGGGCGGGGGAACCCGTGCCGTGGGCCGGGCGTTGGAGCATCATGGAGGAACAACCAGTCCGGGGGAGTGTTTCTCGTGTCGAACCCGTCGTGGCAGCCGATCCCGTGGCAGCAGGCGCAGGGCAGTAGTCCTTCGATGCTGGCCGCGCATGCCGACCGTGAGCGTGCCGTCGATGTACTCAAGGCCGGCTTCAGTGAGGGCCGCCTCCCGCAGGACGAGTACGAGAGGCGCGTGGAGAGGGCCTACAAGGCGCGCACCGTGGGGGAGCTGTCCCTTCTGGTCGCCGACCTGCCCCAGGGCCCCTCGGGGATGCAGCCGACCGCCACGGCACACATGGCCCCCATGGTCCCGAGAACCTTCATGCCGGCGCCGGTGCTGCCGCCGCCCACCAACGGCAAGGCCGTCGGGTCGATGGTGTGCGGTGTCCTCACCACCATGACGCTGGGGCTCACCGGCATTCCGGCGGTCATCCTCGGCCACACCGCCCGCGCCGAGATCAAGCGCACGGGCGAGGGCGGTGAGGGCTTCGCCCTGGCCGGTCTCATCCTCGGCTGGCTCTCCGTGGCGGGCTGGGCCTTCTTCCTGATGCTCATCATGATCGCGGGGACGTCGTCGAGCAGCGGAATCTGAGCTCCGCCGGCAGTGCCGGTCGGTGCGGACACGTCCACCCTTAAACCCCCGCCCGCCCATTTGTTTTGACCGTAGCGAATGAGGTAGGTACGCTCAGACCTTGTGCCTGGGGTGTGCCCTGGCTCCCGTGCGTGCCTTCAACCGCACAGGGGGAGCCGTAAGCAGCCACCGCAATCTGCGCCCTTTCTGCCTCGCGGCGGGGGTCTGCAGTATTCGACACACCCGACCGCGTGGGTCGGGGAAGTTCCAGGTTAGCTTCACCATTCGGCACACAGAAACCGGAGAAGTAGTGCCTACGATCCAGCAGCTGGTCCGGAAGGGCCGGCAGGACAAGGTCGAGAAGAACAAGACGCCCGCACTCGAGGGTTCGCCCCAGCGTCGCGGCGTCTGCACGCGTGTGTTCACGACCACCCCGAAGAAGCCGAACTCGGCCCTGCGTAAGGTCGCGCGTGTGCGTCTGACCAGCGGGATCGAGGTCACCGCTTACATTCCGGGTGAGGGACACAACCTGCAGGAGCACTCCATCGTGCTCGTGCGCGGCGGCCGTGTGAAGGACCTGCCCGGTGTTCGCTACAAGATCATCCGCGGTTCGCTTGACACCCAGGGTGTCAAGAACCGCAAGCAGGCCCGCAGCCGCTACGGCGCCAAGAAGGAGAAGTAAGAATGCCTCGTAAGGGCCCCGCCCCGAAGCGCCCGGTCATCATCGACCCGGTCTACGGTTCTCCTCTTGTCACGTCGCTGATCAACAAGGTGCTGCTGAACGGCAAGCGCTCCACCGCCGAGCGCATCGTGTACGGCGCCATGGAGGGCCTGCGCGAGAAGACCAGCAACGACCCGGTCATCACGCTGAAGCGCGCGCTGGAGAACATCAAGCCGACCCTCGAGGTCAAGTCCCGCCGTGTCGGTGGTGCGACGTACCAGGTTCCGATCGAGGTCAAGCCCGGTCGTGCCAACACGCTCGCGCTGCGCTGGCTGGTCGGTTACTCCCGCGCCCGTCGCGAGAAGACCATGACCGAGCGTCTGCTCAACGAGCTTCTCGACGCGTCCAACGGCCTCGGTGCCGCTGTGAAGAAGCGCGAGGACACCCACAAGATGGCCGAGTCCAACAAGGCCTTCGCGCACTACCGCTGGTAGTCGCTACCCCCATCGAGACCGAGAGAAGACCGAAGCCTTATGGCTACCACTTCACTTGACCTGGCCAGGGTCCGCAACATCGGGATCATGGCCCACATCGACGCGGGCAAGACGACCACCACCGAGCGGATCCTCTTCTACACCGGCGTCAGCTACAAGATCGGTGAGGTCCACGACGGCGCTGCCACCATGGACTGGATGGAGCAGGAGCAGGAGCGTGGCATCACGATCACCTCTGCTGCCACCACCTGTCACTGGCCGCTCGAGGACAACGACTACACGATCAACATCATCGACACCCCGGGTCACGTCGACTTCACGGTCGAGGTGGAGCGTTCGCTCCGCGTGCTCGACGGTGCCGTCACGGTGTTCGACGGTGTCGCCGGTGTCGAGCCGCAGTCCGAGACGGTGTGGCGTCAGGCCGACCGCTACGGCGTGCCGCGCATCTGCTTCGTGAACAAGCTGGACCGTACCGGCGCGGAGTTCCACCGCTGTGTGGACATGATCTCCAGCCGCCTGGGCGCCGTCCCGCTCGTCATGCAGCTGCCGATCGGCGCCGAGATGGACTTCAAGGGCGTTGTGGACCTGGTCCGCATGAAGGCGCTCGTGTGGTCCGCCGAGGCCGCCAAGGGCGAGATGTACGACGTCGTCGACATCCCGGCCACGCACACCGAGGCTGCCGAGGAGTACCGCGGCAAGCTGGTCGAGGCCGTCGCGGAGAACGACGACGAGATCATGGAGCTGTTCCTGGAGGGCCAGGAGCCCACCGAGGAGCAGCTGTACGCCGCGATCCGTCGCATCACCATCGCGTCCGGCAAGTCCGACGGCGTCACCGTCACCCCGGTGTTCTGTGGCACCGCGTTCAAGAACAAGGGCGTCCAGCCCCTGCTCGACGCGGTCGTGCGCTACCTGCCGACCCCGCTCGACGTCGAGGCCATCGAGGGCCACGACGTGAAGGACCCGGAGCTGGTCGTCAAGCGCAAGCCGTCCGACGACGAGCCGCTGTCGGCGCTGGCGTTCAAGATCATGAGCGACCCGCACCTCGGTAAGCTCACCTTCGTCCGGATCTACTCCGGTCGCCTGGAGTCCGGCACCGCCGTGCTGAACTCCGTCAAGGGCAAGAAGGAGCGCATCGGCAAGATCTACCGTATGCACGCGAACAAGCGTGAGGAGATCGAGTCGGTGGGCGCCGGCGACATCGTCGCCGTCATGGGCCTCAAGCAGACCACCACCGGTGAGACGCTGAGCGACGACAAGCAGCCGGTGATCCTGGAGTCCATGGACTTCCCGGCGCCGGTCATCCAGGTCGCCATCGAGCCCAAGTCCAAGGGTGACCAGGAGAAGCTGGGTGTCGCCATCCAGCGTCTCGCGGAGGAGGACCCCTCCTTCCAGGTCCACTCGGACGAGGAGACGGGCCAGACCATCATCGGTGGTATGGGCGAGCTGCACCTCGAGGTGCTGGTCGACCGTATGCGCCGTGAGTTCAAGGTCGAGGCCAACGTCGGCAAGCCGCAGGTCGCCTACCGTGAGACGATCCGTAAGGCCGTCGAGCGCGTCGACTACACGCACAAGAAGCAGACTGGTGGTACCGGCCAGTTCGCCAAGGTGCAGATCGCGATCGAGCCGATCGAGGGCGGCGACGCCTCGTACGAGTTCGTGAACAAGGTCACCGGTGGCCGTATCCCGAAGGAGTACATCCCTTCGGTGGACGCCGGTGCGCAGGAGGCCATGCAGTTCGGCATCCTCGCGGGCTACGAGATGACGGGCGTCCGCGTCATTCTTCTCGACGGTGGCTACCACGAGGTCGACTCCTCCGAGCTCGCCTTCAAGATCGCCGGTTCGCAGGCCTTCAAGGAGGCCGCGCGCAAGGCGTCCCCCGTGCTCCTTGAGCCGATGATGGCCGTCGAGGTCACCACGCCCGAGGACTACATGGGTGAGGTCATCGGCGACATCAACTCCCGCCGTGGTCAGATCCAGGCCATGGAGGAGCGGGCCGGTGCCCGCGTCGTGAAGGGCCTCGTGCCCCTCTCGGAGATGTTCGGCTACGTCGGAGACCTCCGCAGCAAGACCTCGGGTCGCGCAAGCTACTCGATGCAGTTCGACTCCTACGCCGAGGTTCCGCGGAACGTCGCCGAGGAGATCATCGCGAAGGCCAAGGGCGAGTAACGCACCGCGTCCACACGCTTTAGGCTTGACTCCGGAGCCTCAGGGGGCAAACACCCGCGAACACGGGTGTTTGCCCAAGGACCCGGACTTTCCAGCAAAGATCACCTGGCGCCGACGCAGTAAGGCGTACCAGAACCACTCCCAGGAGGACCCCAGTGGCGAAGGCGAAGTTCGAGCGGACTAAGCCGCACGTCAACATCGGCACCATCGGTCACATCGACCACGGTAAGACGACCCTCACGGCCGCCATTACCAAGGTGCTGCACGACGCGTTCCCGGACCTGAACGAGGCCTCGGCCTTCGACCAGATCGACAAGGCTCCCGAGGAGCGTCAGCGCGGTATCACGATCTCGATCGCGCACGTCGAGTACCAGACGGAGACCCGTCACTACGCCCACGTCGACTGCCCCGGTCACGCGGACTACATCAAGAACATGATCACGGGTGCGGCGCAGATGGACGGCGCCATCCTCGTTGTCGCCGCCACCGACGGCCCGATGCCGCAGACCAAGGAGCACGTGCTCCTGGCCCGCCAGGTCGGCGTTCCGTACATCGTCGTCGCCCTGAACAAGGCCGACATGGTGGACGACGAGGAGATCCTGGAGCTCGTCGAGCTCGAGGTTCGTGAGCTGCTCTCCGAGTACGAGTTCCCGGGCGACGACCTGCCGGTCGTCAAGGTCTCGGCGCTCAAGGCCCTTGAGGGTGACAAGGAGTGGGGCCAGTCCGTCCTCGACCTGATGAAGGCCGTCGACGAGAACATCCCGCAGCCCGAGCGTGACGTCGACAAGCCGTTCCTGATGCCGATCGAGGACGTCTTCACGATCACCGGTCGTGGCACCGTCGTCACCGGTCGTATCGAGCGTGGCATCCTCAAGGTCAACGAGACCGTCGACATCGTCGGTATCAAGCAGGACAAGACCACCACCACGGTCACCGGCATCGAGATGTTCCGCAAGCTGCTCGACGAGGGCCAGGCCGGTGAGAACGTCGGTCTGCTCCTCCGTGGCATCAAGCGCGAGGACGTCGAGCGCGGCCAGGTCATCATCAAGCCCGGTTCGGTCACGCCGCACACCGAGTTCGAGGCCCAGGCCTACATCCTGTCCAAGGACGAGGGTGGCCGCCACACGCCGTTCTTCAACAACTACCGCCCGCAGTTCTACTTCCGTACGACGGACGTGACCGGCGTGGTGACCCTCCCCGAGGGCACCGAGATGGTCATGCCCGGCGACAACACGGAGATGAAGGTTGAGCTCATTCAGCCCATCGCCATGGAAGAGGGCCTGAAGTTCGCCATCCGTGAGGGTGGCCGGACCGTGGGCGCCGGCCAGGTCATCAAGATCACGAAGTGATCTTGAGCTGACCCGGTAGGACTCTGGGGAGGCCCGTACGACTTCGGTCGTACGGGCCTCTTCGCCGTCTACGAAACTATTCGACGCTCACGACCCGTTCCCCACGCCGGTCACTCCCTTCACTATTTGTCATGCCGCTGACCAAATACGGGGTGGAGGGGTGTGGCATGTCTGGAGGCGTCAGCCGCAGGGGTGTGCTGGGGGCGGGGATCGCCGCTGTGCCGGTGCTGTCGATGGGGGTCGGGGATGCGGGGGCCACAGATGGCGCCGGGGCTGTGCGGATCACGGACTCGGGGGCGTACCTCTCCTTCTCCCCCGTGGCGGGCGCGTTCTCACTGGTCGGCGCCCCGGTCGTGGTCAGCCCCGAGGATCACCCCGGAGTCGTACGGGTCGCGGGGGATCTGCGGGACGACATCGAGCGGGTGACGGGTGTACGGCCGGGGAGCGCGATGGCGTCCGAGGTCGTGCTGGTGGGGACCATCGGCCGCAGCCCGTTGATCGACGGGCTGATCGCCGCCGGGAAGCTCGACGTCGGCGGGGTGCGGGGGAGGTGGGAGACGTCGCTGCAGACGGTCGTCGAGCGGCCGATGCCCGGGGTGGAGCGGGCCTTCGTCGTCGCGGGCAGCGATCCGCGCGGCACGATCTTCGGGGCGTACGACGTCTCGTACGGGCTCGGTGTCTCGCCCTGGTACTGGTGGGACGACGTGCCGCCGGTCCACCGGGACGCGGTGTACGTGCGGCCGGGCCGCTTCAGCCAGGGGACGCCGGCCGTGAAGTACCGGGGCGTCTTCATCAACGACGAGAACCCGGCGCTCGGGACGTGGGCGCCGGCGTACTTCGGGCCGGGGAAGGCGCCGGGGCATCCCGGGGGCTTCAACGCGGACTTCTGGGCGAAGGTCTTCGAGGCGCTGCTGCGGCTGAAGGGGAACTACGTCTGGCCGGCCGTGTGGGGCCGGGCCTTCGCCGAGGACGATCCGGAGAACCACGCGCGGGCGAAGGAGTACGGGATTGTCATGGGCACGTCCCATGAGGCGCCCATGATGCGGGGGATCGAGGAGTGGAACCGGCACGCGGTACCCGCGGTGCGGGACGGCGCGGGGAACATCGTGACCCCCGGGCGGGACCCCTACGGGGGCACGGGGGAGTGGTCGTACCGGCGCAACGCCGAGGCCATCCGGGCGTACTGGCGGGACGGTATCCGGCGCATGGTCGACGAGGACTTCGAGGGCGTCGTCACGCTGGGGATGCGGGGGAACGGCGACACGAGCCTCCCCGACGGCGACGGCATCGAGCTGATGCGGGAGATCATCACGACCCAGCGGGGCATCATCGCCGAGGTGACCGGCCGGCCGGCGGAGGAGACCCCGCAGGTGTGGACCCTGTACAAGGAGGTCCAGCGGTACTGGGACCGGGGGCTGCGGGCGCCGGACGACGTCACGGTCGTCCTCACGGACGACAACTGGGGGAACATCCGTAGGCATCCCGATCCGGGGGAGCCCGTACGACCTGGGGGCTACGGGTTGTACTACCACTTCGACTACGTCGGCGTCGGGCGCAACTACAAGTGGGTCGACACGGCGAACCTCGCGAACCTGTGGGAGCAGCTGCACGAGGCGGACGCGTACGGGAACCACGGGCTGTGGGTGGTGAACGTCGGCGACCTGAAGGGGAACGAGCTGCCCACCGAGTTCTTCCTGAACCACGCCTGGAATCCGGAGCGTTGGGGGCTGGAGGACCTGGCGGACCTGGAGGAGTGGGAGCGGGGGTTCGCGCGGCAGAACTTCGGGGGCGGTGGGCCGGGGGCCTCGTCGGACATCGCCTCGGAGATCGCCGAGGTGCTGAGCGCGTACGGGCAGCTCCAGGCCCGCCGGAAGCCCGAGTTGCTGAACCGCCGGATCACCCTGGACACCTCGAAGGACCCGACGGATCCGGCGACGGGCGAGCGCGCGATCGTCTACGACGACCAGGAGACGCCCTTCTTCTTCGGCCACCGGGAGCTGGAGCGGGTCACGGAGGAGTGGCGGGCCCTGGCGAAGCGCGCCGAGCGGGTGGGGAAGCGGCTTCCCGCGGCCGTTCAGGACGCGTGGTTCGAGCTGGTGGGGTACGCGGTGCTGGCCACGGCGAACCTGTACGGGTTGCGGGAGGCCGAGTTCCAGAATCTGCTCTACGCCGGACAGGGAAGGGCGGCGACGAACGGCCGGGCGGAGGCCGCGGAGGCGGGGCTTGAGCGGGACTTCGCGTTGGCCGACCGCTTCAACTCCGAGGTGGCGGGCGGGAAATGGCGGGGCTTCCAGACCCAGCCGCACATCGGATACGGGGACGTCGAGCGCTACGGGCCGAACGCGGGCTGGCAGCAGCCGGAGCGGAACAACGTGGCGCTGCCGGACGAGATCTTCCCCAAGGTGCGGCGGATCGAGGTGCCGCGGGCCGCGGAGCTGGGGGTGACGGTCGACGGGGCGGACGACTCGGGGGAGTGGTGGCCCCGGTCCACCGCGGCGGCGGTGCTTCCGGTGTTCAGCCCTCACCAGACCAGGCCTCAGCAGTACGTGGAGATCTTCAACCGGGGGCGTACGCCCTTCTCGTACCGGATCGAGTCGTCGGCGCCGTGGCTGGTGGTGGAGCGGTCGCGGGGGCGGGTCGAGGAGCAGGTGCGGGTCGGGGTCCGGGTGGACTGGGGGCGGGTGCCGGCGGGGGGTGCGGAGGCTTCGTTGACGGTGAGCGGGGCCGGGGCCTCGGTCACCGTGAAGGCCGTCGCGCAGAAGCCGTCGGCGCGGGAGGCGCGGCAGTTGCGCGGGTTCGTCGAGGCGGGCGGGTACGTGGCGATCGACGCGGCGCACTACGCGCGGGCAGTGGGGTCGGCCGACGGGCGGGTGCGCTGGCGCCGGATCGAGCGGATCGGGCGTACGGGGGCGGGGGTCACACCGTGGCCGGTGACGGCGGCTCGGCAGACGCCGGGTGGGGTGGGGCCGCGCCTGGAGTACGAGGTCAGTGTCCTGTCGGCCGTGGACGAGGTGACGGTCTGGGCGTACGTCTCGCCACGGAACCCGGCGCCGGCCACGGGCGGGCTGCGCTATGCCGTGTCCTTCGGCTCGGGGGCTCCGCAGGTCGTCGACATCAACGCCGCCACCGGCGCCGACGACGGGCTCATGAACAGGCAGTGGGCGCGCAACACCTCGGACAACGTGAACAGGACGGCCACCAGACACGCGATCGCCGGGCCCGGAGTGCACCGGCTGACGTTCTGGATGGTCGACCCGACGGTGGTGCTGCAGCGCCTGGTGATCGACACGGGTGGGCTGACGCCGACGTATCTGGGGCCGCTGGAGTCCCGCCGCGTCTGAGAACGGATCCGAGAAGGGACCCGCACATGAAGAGGCACACGAACCGCTTCCGCATGCCCGTGCTCGCGCTGGTCGCCGGGGCGCTGCTGTCCACGGCGGTGGCCGTGCAACCGGCCTCGGCGCACGACCGGTCCGGCTCGTCCGGCCCGTCCTTGAGGGCGCTCGCCGACCGGGCCGGCGTACGCATCGGCACGGCCGTCGACATGGCGGCGCTCGCGGACGACACGACGTACCGCAGGACGACCGCCCGCGAGTTCGATTCCGTGACCGCCGAGAACGTCATGAAGTGGGAGTCGGTGGAGCCGCAGAGGGGCGTCTACGACTGGAAGCCGGCCGACGACCTCGTCCGCCACGCCCGCGCCCACGGCCAGGTCGTCCGAGGTCACACCCTCGTCTGGCACAGCCAGCTGCCGGGCTGGCTGACCTCGGGGGTGGCGGACGGGTCGATCGGCCCGGCGGAGCTGCGGGGCATTCTGCGGAAACACATCACTACGGAGGTGAAGCGGTACAAGGGGAAGATCCAGCAGTGGGACGTGGTGAACGAGGTCTTCGAGGAGGACGGCAGCCTGCGGAACTCCCTCTGGTTGCAGCAGCTGGGCCCCTCGTACATCGCGGACGCCTTCCGCTGGGCCCATGCCGCGGACCCGAAGGCGAAGCTCTTCCTCAACGACTACAACGTGGAGGGCGTCAACGCGAAGTCCACGGCGTACTACGAACTGGCGAAGCGGTTGCGTGCGGAGGGCGTACCCGTCCAGGGCTTCGGCATCCAGGGGCACCTCGCGATCCAGTACGGATTCCCGGGGCAGGTGGCGGAGAATCTGGCCCGCTTCGAGGCGCTGGGCATGCAGACGGCGTTCACGGAGGTGGACGTGCGGATGATCCTGCCGGTGGACGAGACGAAGCAGGCCACCCAGGCGAGTTACTACCGCCGCCTGCTGGACGCCTGTCTGGGCGCCCGGAGCTGCAGGTCCTTCACCGTGTGGGGCTTCACGGACAAGTACTCCTGGGTGCCGGGCGTCTTCGAGGGCCAGGGCTCGGCGACGCCGATGGACGAGACGTACGTCCGGAAGCCGGCGTACGGGGCGCTGCGGGAGGGGCTGGCGGCCGGGAGGTGACCGGCGTCGCCCTCAGCCCTTGTCCGGGTAGCGGGGCAGGTTCTCCGTGGAGATGGTCCAGTCGGCGATGGTGACGTCCTCGCCGTAGACGAAGTCCTTGCGGGTGGCGTAGCGCGGGCCGTCCGGGGTGGCGTGGATGTCGGTGAGGACGGCGCCTGTGCCGGTGCGGGGGTCGAAGACGGCGTAGACGGGGATGCCGAGCAGCGGGTAGTCGCGCATCTTGGCGACCCAGTCGTTGTCGGGGTTGGAGCGGGAGACGACTTCGATAGCGGCGATGAGCGTCCGTGGGTCGAAGGAGCCCGGGACGTCCATGTCCGCCCAGGCGATCACCATGACGTCGGGGTGGCGCATGATGCCCTCGGGTTCTGCCTCTACGTCAGGCGTCCCTGTGTGAGCGACCAGCTCTTCCGGCATGACCTTTTCAAGGCGCTTCCGGAGATGCAGCGTGGTCAGCTCGTGCGGGCCGACGGGCGCCATCATGTCGTGGACGATCCCTTCCTTGGTGATCTC
This sequence comes from Streptomyces sp. NBC_00104, assembly GCF_045160825.1. Lineage (NCBI taxonomy): Bacteria > Bacillati > Actinomycetota > Actinomycetes > Kitasatosporales > Streptomycetaceae > Streptomyces > Streptomyces sp. NBC_00104. Next base: position 6,828,717 of record NZ_CP108215.1, read on the forward strand.
GAATTTCCCGGGGAGGGTGTCGTCCATCGACTGAACGAAGTCCCGCATGGCTCGGTAGATGTGGGGGGCGCCGTGTTGCGCGTCGTCCGGGGCGATGGTCATGGCGCTCGCTCCTCGTCTGGGCCCGTGGGCAAGGATCGTCACGTTCATGCTAGGTGGCCTCCATGAGGTCGGGCATCAGGTCGGGCATGGGGTCGGGCCCGCAGTCGCGGCAACGGCTGCCCTTCGGTCCCCGGAAGCCGCGGTCGCAGCCGTCGCAGTTCGTCATGGGGTACTGGACGGTAGGGGCAGGCGGGGACGCGGGCGCCCGGAACGGCGGCAGGGGCGGCAGCCGGTCCGTGAGCCGGTGGGCCAGGAGGGCGGCCGGGCGGTGGAGCGGTTCGTTCGGGAGGCCGCCGGTCAGGGCGTGGCGAACGGCGGTGGGGGTGAGGTCGCGCTCCAGCCAGGCGGCGACCCCCGGGGCGAGGTGGGCCGTGTCGCAGGCCGAGAGGAGCAGGCGGGGGTCCGTGCGGCGCAGGTCGGCGAGGAGGTCGGTGGCGGTCTGGAGGAGGGTGGGGGAGCGGTAGGCGGGTTGGGGGACGCTGGGGAGGGGCTTGCGGGGTGCCTTCTTCTGCCGGGGCGCGTGTGCCGGGCGTCCGGGCTCGTCCTCCGCGCGGCTGTGGCTGCGGCTGTGGCCGGGCTGGTTGCAGGAGGTCGTACGGGTGATGACGCGGCCGGTGGGGGTGCGTACGCGTTCGCGGCGCAGGTAGCCGTGGGTCTCCAGCTCGCGCAGCGCGGCGGCGATCCGGGTCGCGCCCTCCTTGAAGCGGGCGGCGAGGCTCTTGATGTCGACGCGGGCGCCCCTCGGCAGCGACTGGATGTGCGTCGCCAGTCCGATCGCGAGGAGGGACAGCTCCGGGTGCTGGGCGAGGTGGTTGCCGATCACCGTGAAGCGGGTGCTGTGGCGGGTGTGGTCGTGGATCAGACCACCGCCGGAGTGAGGGTCCGGGTGCCGGTTCGGGTGGTTGTTGTCGGCAAGCCGGGCGCGGGCGCGCGGGGGCGCGCTAGGGTGCTGCGTATCCATCGGGAAGGGTCCACTTCCTTGGTGGTCAGGCCCTCGCACTGGGATTGCCGTCCCGGCGAGGGCCGTCGCATGTCTGCGGTTGTGTGGTCCTGCTGCGCTGAGCGTAAGGGCATCAACCGGCTCCGAATCCAGCCGAGTCGGCGATGTTCACCCGCGAGGGTGAGACCGCCCGCCGGGCGGGAGGAGGGGTGGGGTTTGGTGGGGTTCTTTCTCTCCCGGGTCCTTTGGGGAAAGACCGCCCGTCGCACCGGAGCGCACATCTGCGGGTTCCGGTGCCTGTCGGACGGTGACCTCGGCCCAGACCGTCTTACGTGGCGGCAGTCCCGGCGCGGTGCCCCATCGGTCGGCCAGCGCCTCGACGAGGAGGAGGCCCCGGCCGGACTGGGAGTCCGGGGAGGGGGGTTGGGCTGTGGGCAGCCGTTCACACGTGTCCGTGACCTCGATGCGGAGGGTGCCGCCGACCACGTAGAGCGTGAGTCCGAAGTCGCGGCCCTGCGCCCGACCGTGCGTGGCCGAGTTGGCCGCCAGCTCGGCGACGATGTGCCGCGCCGGGTCCAACGGCAGCCCCCATGCGCGCAGTTGCTCCGTCGCCAGCAGGCGGGCGAGACGGGCTCCGCGTGGTGTGGGGGACAGTCGCACGCTGAAGTTGCGGATGGGGCTGTGCGGTTCGGCCTCAGGGGCGGCGGTTTCCGTATTCACGTTACTCAGCGTGGCGGTGCGTGCTTACCGTGAACAGTGACTGCGCCGGTACGTACGGTTACTGTCCAGGGCTTGTCCGGCGCTGTCCAGCCTGTCCGGAACCGGTGCACGGGTAGGGGGCGTTGAGTCACTGCGGTACGGCGGAGAGGTGCGCGATGCACGTGGACGGGCTCAAGGACGCGACGGACGAGCCGGGTTGGGAGGTGGACCCCGACGATGACTGGGGCGTCGCCGTCGTCGAGACCGTGGGGCGACAGCTGAAGCTGCGGCGGGAGGCCGTAGGCATGCGGGTGGCCGACTTCGCTGTGGCGATCGGGTACGGAGAGGACCTCGTCTACAAGATCGAGGCCGGGAAGCGGATTCCCCGGCCGGAGTACCTGGACAAGTCCGACGAGGTGTTGGAGGCGGGCGGGCTCATCTCGGCCACCTGGGAGGACGTGAAGAAGGTCCGGTACCCGAAGAAGGTGCGGGAGCTGGGGAAGCTGGAGGGGCAGGCGGTTGAGATCGGGGTGTACGTCTGCAACAGCCTCAGTGGGCTGCTGCAGACGCCGGAACACGCGCGGACCCTGATCGAGGCATGGAAGCCGGCGTACTCGCCGGACGACGTGGAGCGGATGGTGGCCGCTCGTGTGGCCCGCCAGGCGGTGTTCGACCGTGACCCGGCGCCCTCGATTGCCTTCGTGCTGGAAGAGGCCCCGCTGCGGCGCGAAATCGGGGGCACAATGGTGTGGCGGCAGCAACTCCACCGTCTGCTGGAGGTGGGCCAGATGCGTAATGTGACGCTCCAGGTGATGCCGACCAACAGTGGTGCTCACCCGGGGCTGGACGGCCGGGTCGAGGTGCTGAAGTTCGACGACGGTACGGCAGTGGGCCGCGCCGATGGTGTCTTCCAGGGTCGGCCTGTCTCCGATCCACGACAACTCCGCGTTATCGAGCTGCTGTATGGCACCATCCGGGCGCAAGCTCTCCCGACGCGGGAGTCGCTGGCCTTCATCGAGCAACTGCTGGGAGAGACATGATCCGCAAGGCCTCCGCTGAGGACGCCCCCGAACTGGCGTGGTTCAAGAGCAGCTACAGCGACGGCACCAACGGCGAGTCATGCGTCGAGATCGCCCACGCCCCCGGCACCGTCCACATCCGCGACTCCAAAGACATACGGCTCCCTCAGCTCGCGCTCACGCCGACCGCCTGGGCGGACTTCGTGTCGTACGCGGCCGGGGGCTGAGCCGTCAGGGTCGGTCGACGCACGGCGTGAGACGGACAGATGGCGACCCTGGGCGACGTAGCCGGGCCAGGGGGCCCGATCGGGCTCCGACGCATTCGCCGGACGGCGAATGCGTCGGCGAGATCGCTCACAGGCCGGACCGCTCCCGCTCTTCGAGGGCGCCGAAGTCGATGAACTGTTCCGCATTCGCCTGGAGCCAGAGCAGCGCTCGTGCGCGGTCGTGCTCTGGCACACGGCACCTCCGACCGATGGGCAACCCACGCAGCGACGTGTTCTGAGGTGTACCTCACTCGTTTGCCCTGCGCCAGCTTCGAGATCAGGTTCGACGCGTCGTCGCACAGGTGATCGACACGGACCGTATCGACAACGACGTCTCCCCTATAGCACCGCGGCGTCCTCCTCCTGACTGCGGGCCGGTCAGACCGTCACTGTGTGACGTCGGCGACACCGACACTTCGAGGGCTGGGAACCGTCCCGTCGGCGACCAGTTCCGCGACCGCCTCGCCGTGGTTGCGGACCAGGTAGTCCATCGCGTGTTCGGTGGAGGACTGGTACTCCAGCTGCGCGCTGTGGAACCGCAGGCGTTCCTGGCAGTCCTCGATGATCTCGCCCCAGGTCTTCACCATGATCCGGAAGCGCGGGTTGGAGACGGCGCACCCTGGGACACGGTCCATCTGGTGGGCCATCTGCCGAAGGGTTCTGTCCATGGCGTTGCCCACGAGCCAGAAGTCCCACGTCACCGCCGGTTCACAGAAGCGGTCGTCGGACATCACCGCCTCCGCGTAGCTGTTGATCTGGCCGAACTCCGTCACCCCCAGGACAACGCTGGGGCGCTTCAACTCGACGACCAGATGGTGCCGTTCGCCTTTCCGGTGCCGAGCGGCACGGGACAGCATCAGATCGACCCTGCCGCGTCGCCCGTCCTCACGCAGGACCGGTTCCGGTGCGGGGGCGTCACGGCCGAGGAGTCGGCAGTGCTCGGCGAGCACGACGTTGAGACTGCGGTCGCTGACATGGAGTGCGTACTCTTCGCCGAACACCCAGCATTGATCATCCAGAATCCGGTGGAGTTCGTCCCGCTCGGTCACGCGTCGCTTCGCTTCCGGCGTGAAGACAAGGTGCTCCAGCGCCGCCAGGAAGTCGATACGGTTGGCTGCCGCGGTGGACGCCTTGATCAGGGCTGACAGCGTGGTACGCCGCAGAAGCCGGTTGAGTTCATCTCGTTCCTGCTTGGAGAGCGAGAACAAGTCGTCCGCGATCCGCAGCACGTCCGAGGGCTCGTGCGCGAGGACGGACCGGAGCAGGGCGAAGGTGGTGCGCCGCGTCCCCTGGGACCTCGGCAGATGCCGGAAGACGGTGGTGGCGACGGCGTCGAAGGTCTCGCGTTCCGCTCGCTCCTTCTCGCTGGCGGCATTGTCCGCGTACGGGTAGATGCCTTCCCGACGCCATTCCGCGACCTGTTCCCGCCGTCGTTCGTCCACGCGTGCCCGGAAGTGGGCCTTGAGCTGGTCACGGGCCGCCGCGAGTACTTCGGCGAGCGGTCCGTGCGACGCCCACTCGGTGAAGGCGAGGTCCTCGGAGTCGACATCGTCGAAGCCGGACCAGCTGAGATGCGCCGTGAACTCGAAGCCGGGGGCCTGGATGCCAGGCTTGAGCTGCGCCCGCGACATGCCTTCCCCGTCGCACAGGAAGAGCGCGCGGGTGACGGACCTGCGCCATTCGACGACCTTCAGCCGTGCGGGGTCGCCGCCCCAGTCGGCGGGGGACGGCAGGACGTAGTCGCGCACGTGCGACTGCTCGGCGGCCGGGTCGAGGTCCTGGCCGTCGTACTCGATGCGTACGTCCGGGTACTTCTCCAGGTACGTGGCGAACGCCGTGGTCAGTGACGACCTGGCGCGCTCGTCGGCCAGGAGGTTCAGTTGCTCATCTCCGCCGAACGCCTCGAAGAGCGTGCCGGTGGGGTCGTCGGTGGGTTCCGGGTCGCCGATGTCGAACTCGTCCATGGAACGCCGGTCCGCCTCTATCACCAGCTGCTGCCGGCCTCCGAAGGCGTCGCTGACGCTGGTCCAGCGCACCTGGGTACCGAGTGCGAAGGCGCGTACCCGGCCGCGTCCGTTCTTCCCGTGCAGGGCACGCTTCTTCACCGGGCTCCCCTGCGAGCGTTTCTTCCAGGAGGCGCCGATCGGCCGGAAGTACTCCTCGCAGTGCTCAGCCGACATCCCGCTGCCGTCGTCCTGAACACGAACCCTGTCCACACCGCCCAGGTCGTTGCGCTCCAGCGTGACGACGACGTACCCGGCGTCTGCGTCGACGCTGTTCCAGATCAGCTCCTCGACCGCGCCGACGGGATCCCGCAGCCGCGCCAGCTCGGCAACGTGCTCCCGGCTGGTCTCCAACCGCACCTTCACCATGACGTCGGCTTCTCCACTCCCTGTCGTGCGTCCCTGATCGGGAGCACAGTTTGCCCTCTCCGGGGTGCTTGACGTGTGGAATCGCCGTGACGTCACTCTCGTACCACCTTGCAGGGCATGATCACGTCATTGGTACTCTGCCGCCTCCCATATCGGCATCCTCCGAAGAGGTGTGAATGAAGTCAGGCAGACGGGCCGTCGCGGTGGCCACGATCGCGGGAGCGCTGGCTCTCTCGGTGCTGAACGCGCCGGCGGCCCACGCGGCGGACACCGGCATCACCGTGTCGGACATCGTCATCAACAAGGGCAAGCCGATCGTGGTCGGCACGTCGAAGGAGGTGAGGCCGCCCGTCACCTTCAAGATCGCCCTGCCGGCCGGCTACACCACCGCGGACCCGTTCCGCTACACCGCGCACCCCTTCATCTACCGCGGCAGCCCGAAGACGGCCGCCGAGAGCGCGGACAACTACATAGGGCCGGGCATCTACACCTGCTTCGAGACCGACTCCAAGCACGCCCGGTGCGAGGGCACCTTCCACATCGACCCGCACCCGAGCCGGAAGCAGGTCGACTCCAACAACGACGCCACGACCTGGAAGACCGCCGTCGTGCTGCGCCTGTGGAAGGCCGACGGCGGCCTCAAGACCGAGGAGTACGAGACCCGGTCCCAGACCGTCCAGCTCAAGCGCGCGGCCAAGGCCACCGTCAACGCCACGCCCGAGCCGGTGGCCAAGGGCAAGGCGATCACCGTCACGGGCAAGCTGACCCGGGCGAACTGGAGCACCAAGACGTACGGCGCCTACGGCGACCGCACGGTCAGCCTCCAGTTCCGCGCCAAGGGCGCCGACACCTTCACGACGGTCAAGAAGGCCACCACCAGCAGCACGGGCGCGCTCAGGACGACGGTCACCGCCTCCACCGACGGCTCCTGGCGCTGGGTGTACTACGGCAACTCGACGACCGGCGTCGCCACCAGCGCGGCCGACTACGTCGACGTGCTCTGAACCGTCTCAGTACAGGGTCGGGATCTCGCCCCCCTCGGCCCGTGTGAGCGTGACCCCCGCCAGACCCCGGAGCCGACGCTCTGCCACGGCGGTCAGATCGGCGGCGGTCGGTGGGGTCGGGCCCAGGCCGATGGCGTAGCGGGCGGGGGCCGTGGTGAAGGGGCGGGGCCAGGCGTGGCACCCCGGGGCCGCCTCGGCGAGGTCGGTGATCAGGGCCCGCATCCTGCCCCGTACCCGGCCCGCGTCCGCACCCTCGTCCGCGCCTCCGCCTCCGCCTCCACCCACCGTCACGACCGCCCAGGCGGCGTGGCGGCGGTGGAGTGGGGGAGGGGCGAGGAGTTCGGCCCACGCGTTCCCCCCCTCCAGCAACTCCCAAGCCCGGAACAGCTCTTGGGTGATGAGGTCGCGCATGCCCTCCGTGACCTGGTCCGTGCAGGAGCGGACCGGGGCAGAGGGCGTCGCGATGGTGAGGGGGAGGGCCTGGGAGGACCCGGTGGTGGGTCCCACCGGGTCGCGCCAGTCCCATGCCGCCCACGTCGCGAAGAAGTGCCGTAGGAGGTCGGCCGACGGCAGGCCGCCCGCCTCGCTCGCGGTGCGGGCCGCCAGGACGGACCAGGCCAGGCCCGGCAGTCCGCCGAACGGTGCCGAGTCCAGGCCCCGGGCCTTCGCCCATGCCTTGACCTGCCTGGCCAGCCGGGCGAAGGCCGGCCCGTGGGTGCCCGCCGAGGCGAGTACCGCGTCGGCGTCGCTCACCGCGCTGAGCGCGATCGCCGCCGCCTCCCCCAGTTCGGCCCGGCGGTCCACCGCCTCCGCCGGGTCCAGCGATCCGGTGGCCACGACGGCCAGGTCCACCTCCAGCCCGTCGAGCCGCAGCCGCAGGCCGGGTACGCGTGCGCCGACCACCTCGCGCGCGTCGGTGGCCTCGCGTGTCATCGCGCCCAACTTCGCCTGTACGGTGGCTAGTTCGACCGCGTCGGGCAGCGCCGCCACCAGGTCCAGGTCGGCTCCGGGCAGCGCGCAGCCCATCCGTCGGGAGCCGACGACATGGACGACGCCGTCGGGGAACGCGTCCGCGACGAGGCGGGTGATCCGGTCGGCCACGGCGGCGTCGGCGAGCCCCTCCCCGCCGGCCCCGTCCGTGCCCAGCCCTTCCCCGCCGGCCTCGTCCGTGCCCAGCCCCTCCCCGCCGGCCCCGTACGGCGTCGGCTCCTCCGCCCCGTCCCTCCAGCGCACCTCACCCGTCCCCAGGTTCACCGTCCCCCGTACCCGCATCGGCTCGTCCCCGCGGCGCGACAGCAGCGCCAGCTCGCCGACCCTGACCGACATGGGGGAGAGCCGGGCCGCGCAGGCCGCGGCCAGGGCGTTCGGGTCGGTGGTGCGGCCCAGGCTCAGGTGCGGGGTGAAGCCCTCGTGGCGGCCCCGGCAGCGCGGGAAGCGGCGAACGAGAGCGCTGTGCAGCGCGGCCCAGGGCTCCCCGCCGTCCGCCGCCGGGTCGAGCCACACCGTCGCGTCGTCCCGGTGGCCGAACCAGTGCACGCCCTCCAGCCTGGCGTCGAACGGGCCCGTCGTTGCCGTCGTGGCCGTCGCGAGGACCGAGGCCGCGTCCTCGAAGGTGTGTTCCGGTACGAAGCCGAAGAGCAGGTTCACGTGGGGCGGCCAGCGATGGATTTGCGGGTCGTGCTCCCGGCGGATGTCCTGCACCGGAGGCCACAGTTCCTCGGGAGGCAGCCACGCCAGTGCCGTACGGGGCGTCGGGTGGGCGTCGAGGCGCGCGGAGGTGTCCGTGCCCGGGGCGAACGGCGCCACCTCGGCCCGCACTCCGTAGTGGTCCGAGATGAACAGCCCCTCCGGCGTCGGCGCGTCCCCGTACAGCTCGGCCCGCCGTACCCGCAGGTCCTCCCCGCGCAGCAGTACCCGGTCCAGCCGGGACGCCCGCCCCGACAGGGACGAGATCGCGGCCAGCGGGTTGGCGGCCGGGTCGAAGGTCGGGGTCGCGTCGGCGGAGCCGTGCGCCTCGCTCCACGCGTCCCGCATGCCGAGGGTCACCTGCGGGGTATCGCCGCCGTCGTTGAAGTCGCCGAGGAGGACCAGGTCGGCGTCCAGGCCCGCCAACCCCTCGGCGACCCGGGCCAGTTCGGCGGCGCGGCGGCCGGCACCGTCGGCGGAGTGGTCGCTGCTCAGGTGCGTCGCCGCGACGACCAGGGGGCGCACGCCGACAGCCGCCTGCTCCACGACCACGGCCGTCACCGCCTTGTGCGGGCCCAGCGCGTGGAACGCGGCCTCGCGGACCGGCAACCGGCTCAGGAGCAGCAGACCGCAGTCATTCACATCCCGCCCGCGCGGGTCCGTCCCCAGCGTCCAGCCCGCCCACAGCCAGGGTTCGCGCAGCAGCATGGCCAGCAGCTCCGCCTCGACCTCCTGCAGCGCGATCACGTCCACATCGGCCTCGCGCAGGGCCCGCAGCAGCAGCGGCCTGCGCCGGGTGCTGTCGACGAGGTCGGCGTCGTACCGGTCCCACAGGGTGTTCCAGGTCAGCACCCGCACACTGCCGGAGCCGGAGCCGGAGCCGGAGCCGGAGCCGGAGCCGGAGCCGGGCTCGGTCTCGTGGGGCGCGGGCGCCCAGCCCTCCCCGTCCCACTTGTGCGGCGTGCGCGCCGTGAAGAACGGCGCCCGGAGCAGGCGAGCCTCCCGTACACGCCCCGCCTCCGTCGCGTCGATCCGGTCCACACCCGTGGCCCGGTCCCAGACCACCTCGCCATCGGCCTCGAAGAAGAGCACCCGGTGCCACGGGATCTCGCCGCCGGGGACGAACGCGGGGAGCGGGACGCGCTTGGGCGCGGCCCCCCGCTGGAGGACGCCCAGCACGAAGCGGGCCGGGTCGAAGCGCGCGTCCCAACGCACCCGGTGGTAGATCTCGTCGCTCGTACGCACGGTTCCTCAGACCTCTTCCTCTAGGGTCCCGCTCGCCCCGACGTACCAGGTGCGGTGCGCGTCGCCCGGATACGGCGGGGCGAAGCGGCGCAGCTGGGCGGTGAGCACCTCGGGCGGTACCGGGTGCTCGCGGCGGGTGTTGCGCCGGATCAGCTCGTCCTCGTCGACCAAGACCACGGCGTGGGTGACCAGGGCGTTGCGGCGGTGGGCGACCGCGTGCACCAGTGAGCGCTGCTGATGGTTGAGCGAGGTGGCGTCCCACACCGTCGTCCCGCCGGCGGCCAGTGCCCCGTCCAGCCGGTCGAGCCCGGCGCGCAGCACGTCCGCGTTGGCCCGCTGGTCGGCGCGCGCGCCGCGCGCCTCGCGCAGATCGTCCAGCGACACATACGCGTCCACGCCCGTGAGCCCCCGCGCGAACGTGCTCTTGCCGCTGCCCGCCGGACCGACCAGCTGGATCAGCCTCGGAAAGGCGCCCGACCGCCAGCGCCAGGTCGCGGCGACGGCCTCCTCGACAGCGCCGGAGCCGCCGCCCCCGCCCATGCGCCCCCGCGCGTACGCCTCCCGTGCCTCCGCCCGGCACCGGACGGCCGCGTCGGGCGAGAGCTCGGCGAACGCCTCCCGCAAGGCGCCCTCGTCCAGGCCCCTGACCTCCTCGGCGTGCAACGCCGACCACTCCACCTGCTCATGTGCCTCGTCCGTCGCCGCCGTGGCGCGGGCGACCGCGTGCAGCAGACCGAGGTCGGCGGCCAGGGACAGCCGGGCCAGACCGGTCCGGCGGTCCTCGTCCGGGTAGGGCCGGTGCAGCGCGGGGTGCAGTCCCACGAGGTCGGCGACCCGGCGCGCGAGCGGCATGCCCACGACCCCCGCCGTCCGAGCCGCGATCCGGGCCCGTCGGCCGCCCTGGTCGTGGTGGTGCAGCAGCGCGGCCAGTACGCCGATGAGCCGGTCGTCGCCGGTCCGCCCCGCCGGGTCGAAGCGGGCGACGGCCTCCCGGTCCCCCTCGCCGGGCAGCCCGACGGCCTCCGCCAGCGCGTCGGCGTCCGCGGACGCGCCGGAGCGCACGGCCCAGAGCGGGGCTCCCGTCCCGAGCCCGTTCTCCACGACGGCCGCGTGCATCCAGTGCGTGTCCGTCCGTACGTGCCCGGCCCGCACCCACTTCGCGACGCGCGCGCCGAACTCCTGTGCGCCGAAGCCGTCCACGACCCGGACGACGTACCCCTCCTGCCGCCCGAGATCCAGCCGCAGCGCGCGCAGCGCCCGCTCGTCGAACACTCCCCGCCACAGCACGCGCGGCACGGGGATACCGAGCCCGCGCAGAAAGACCACCGTCCGGTCCCAGTCCAGGCAGCGCCCGTCCACGTCCCACACCGAGAAGCCGTAGAACCAGCTGTCCAGGTCGTCGTACCGGAGGGAGTGGCGGGCGAACATGTTCTCCCCGCACACCCGCCAGCCCGCCGGGACGGCGTGGCCGATCCGGGCCTGCAGAGCCTTGACCCAGGTGCGGGAGGGGTGGTGCGCGGAGTCGAGCGAGCGGGCGTGCAGGCCGTCGGCGTACAGCGTCGTGTTCTCGCCGTCGAGTTTCTCGGTCACGACGACCTCGTGGCCGCGCAGGCCGGACAGGTCGGTGACCCGCAGATCGTCGGGGGTGGCGCCGGGGGACCAGGGCAGATGCCTGGTCCGCGGATAGTGCGTACGCATGGTGAACGTTCCCCCGTGACAGCCGATTTACCTGATCAGCGTAGGAGCGTGTGGCGGCGGCGGGCGAGCGGATTACCGTGGCCCGGGGTCCCGTCGTGAACCGGGCCCGGGCGAAGCCGGTCCCGTCGTGAAGCGGGTCCGCCGAAGCGGCGGGCCAGGGAGAGTTTCGGCCAATCGTCCTGCCCGGCACCGCGCTCTTCCGCATCATGCGAGTACCGGAATGCGAACTGCCCGGAGTCCCCAGCCTGGTGTGCGAGAACGGCCGGATCGTCTGCCTGGGCACCTACGCGACGGCGCTGTTCATGATCTACTTCCCACTCGGCGTCGTCGCTCCCGCACCGCGTCCCTGGGCCGCCGCGATGTCCATCGGCTTCCATGTCTCCCTCGCCGTGTTCATGGGTCTGACGGGCTTCGCGCCGACGAGGGTCGCCTGCGCTCTCGTCTTCCTTTCCTCCTTCCTCGACCGCGCCCTGTCCGCGGCTCACGCCCTGCGTGTCCGTGTCGCCGACCGTCCGCACACCCGACGCACCGGAACCGGCCCGTCCGACGGCCGTGTTCCGCAGGCGTCCGAGGCCGAAGGGGTATCCCGATGACGACCGCCACCTGCGTCCTGGCGAGCGAGGGCATCCGCTCCCACACGACTCCCGGTCACGACCCCGACGCGTTCGCCGAGATGGCCTCGCTGACGAAGGTCGTCACCGGCACCGTCCTCACGCAGTTGGCCAAGGCCGGAGCGCTCGGCCTGGACGACCCGCTCGGCACCTGGCTGCCGGCCGCGACCGGCACCGGGATCACTCTCGAACAGCTGGCCCGCCACACCTCCGGCCTGCCGCGTCTGCCGCCCCGGATCCGGTCCCGTGATCCCTATCGGTCCTTCACGCAGGACACCCTCGACGCCCTCCTCCCTCGGCTGGACACCCTGGCCACCCGCCCGCCGGGCGCGGAGGAGGAGTACTCGAACCTCGGCTACGCGATACTCGGCGCCGCCCTGACGGCCGCCACCGGCCGTACCTACGAGCAGCTCGTCACCGACCACGTGCTCACTCCCCTCGGGCTGCCGGCCGGCGCGATGACCCCGCGGCCTCCCCAGCGCCGATCCGTGCGCCGGGGCCTCCTGGGGCGCCAGGTCACCCCGTGGACCCTGGACGGCGCGATCCTCCCCGCCGGGGGACTGTGGGCGACGCCACGCACGATGGCCACGCTGCTGAGGCTGGTCACCGACCGCACCTTGGGGGAGCCCGCGCCTTCCTGGCGGCAGACCGGGCCGCTGACCTGGCACAACGGGGCCGTCCGCGCCTCCTCGGTCTTCGCCGGGGCCCTTCCGGACGGACGCTGGCTCCTCATGCACCGCCTGCACGGCTCGCCCGCCAGGACCGACGACGCGGCTGTCCAATGGTTCAAGACCCGAGGACAGCAGGAGGGACCACAGTGACCGTCCTGGTCGGTCGGATCGTGGAGGAGATCATGCGTCCATGCATCTTTCAGTAAGTCGTATCACCGGTGTGGCGGCGGTTCTGGCCGGCATCGCCCTCGGTCTCTGGGTGGCCTTCGGCGCCCCCCGTGACTGGCACGGGGGCATGAGGTTCCTGCGGTACGCGCTGGTGCTGGGGTGCCTCGGAGCGATCAGCGGCGGCGCCAAGCTCGTGTTTCCCGACACCTCGGGTGACCTTCCGGACGCCACCTCTCGCGAGGCCCCGGACGGCGGGAGCGGCTCCCGGGTTTGACCTGCGTCACTCTCGGGGTAATCTCTCCGGCTCGATTGGCGGAGGTGCTGCGCCGTATGGCAGACTAGCGGGGTTGCTCGGTCGAGTGTTGATGCTGCGCGCCTCCCGCCGGGAGGACCGGAAGCGAGTCCCACAGTACTCGTCGCCCCAACTGCCGTAAGGCAGCGCTGAGGCGGACGTACGGGAATCTTTCGGGAAGTGTCAGTGCGGCGCCGGCCAGGCACCCGGTGGGCTTCTGCCCCCGGCCCGCGGTTGCAGTAATGGGCCGTGTTTCCCGGACAGGGGATGTTCGAACAAGGGGCATCTGTGTCAGCGGAAGCGCGACACGCCCGACCGCGTGGGTCGGAGGAGCGGGTGACGGAACACCGGGTTCCAGAGCGTTAAACGAGACAAAGGACTACTGAGTAGCCATGGCGGGACAGAAGATCCGCATCCGGCTCAAGGCCTACGACCACGAGGTCATCGATTCCTCGGCGAAGAAGATCGTCGAGACGGTGACGCGCACTGGTGCGTCGGTCGCGGGCCCGGTGCCGCTGCCCACTGAGAAGAACGTGTACTGCGTCATCAAGTCGCCGCACAAGTACAAGGACTCGCGCGAGCACTTCGAGATGCGCACGCACAAGCGCCTGATCGACATCCTCGACCCGACGCCCAAGACCGTTGACTCTCTGATGCGACTCGACCTCCCGGCCGGTGTCGACATCGAGATCAAGCTCTGAGGGCCGGTGATCTGAGAATGGCTAAGCAGATCAAGGGAATCCTGGGCGAGAAGCTCGGCATGACGCAGGTGTGGGACGAGAACAACCGTGTTGTTCCGGTCACCGTCGTCAAGGCCGGCCCCAACGTCGTGACCCAGGTCCGTACGAACGATGTCGACGGCTACGAGTCGGTCCAGATCGCCTTCGGCGAGATCGACCCGCGCAAGGTGAACAAGCCCCTCAAGGGTCACTTCGCCAAGGCCGACGTCACCCCCCGCCGCCACCTCGTCGAGATCCGCACCGCGGACGCCTCCGAGTACACGCTGGGCCAGGAGATCTCCGCCGAGGTCTTCGAGGCCGGCGTCAAGGTGGACGTGACCGGCAAGAGCAAGGGCAAGGGCTTCGCCGGTGTCATGAAGCGTCACAACTTCAAGGGCCTCGGCGCCGGTCACGGCACCCAGCGCAAGCACCGCTCTCCCGGCTCCATCGGTGGCTGCGCCACCCCGGGCCGTGTGTTCAAGGGCCTCCGCATGGCGGGTCGCATGGGCAACGAGCGGGTCACCACCCAGAACCTGACCGTCCACGCCGTTGACGCGGAGAAGGGTCTGCTGCTCATCAAGGGCGCGGTTCCCGGTCCGAACGGCGGCCTCGTCCTGGTCCGCACCGCGGCCAAGGGGGCCTGAGGTACCGATGAGCACTGTTGACATCCTTTCGCCTGCCGGCGAGAAGACCGGAAGCGTCGAGCTCCCCGCGGAGATCTTCGGCGTGGAGAAGGTCAGCATCCCGCTGATCCACCAGGTCGTCGTCGCGCAGAACGCGGCTGCCCGCCAGGGCACGCACAAGACCAAGACCCGCGGTGAAGTCCGTGGTGGCGGTAAGAAGCCTTACCGGCAGAAGGGCACCGGCCGCGCCCGTCAGGGCTCGACCCGCGCGCCCCAGTTCGCCGGTGGTGGCGTCGTCCACGGCCCGCAGCCGCGTGACTACTCGCAGCGGACCCCGAAGAAGATGAAGGCCGCGGCCCTGCGCCACGCCCTCACCGACCGGGCCCGCCACAACCGCATCCACGTCGTCTCCGGCGTGATCGAGGGCGAGAACCCCTCCACCAAGGCCGCCAAGTCGCTGTTCGGCAAGATCTCGGAGCGCAAGAACCTGCTCCTGGTCGTCGAGCGCGCCGACGAGGCCGCGTGGCTCTCCGCCCGCAACCTGCCCCAGGTCCACATCCTGGAGCCGGGCCAGCTGAACACGTACGACGTGATCGTCTCGGACGATGTGGTCTTCACCCAGGCCGCCCTTGAGTCCTTCGTGTCCGGCCCGAACAAGGCCAACGACACCGAAGGGAGCGAGGCCTGATGGCTACGCGTCACCCGAGCATCGCCTCCAAGGCGGCCAAGGCCGCCAAGGCCGCGCGCGTCGCCAAGGCGCGTCGCCACGAGGCCGAGGGCAAGAACACCGTCATCACCGCGCCCAGCAAGGCGTTCACGGACCCCCGTGACGTGCTGCTGAAGCCGGTCGTGTCGGAGAAGAGCTACGCGCTCCTCGACGAGGGCAAGTACACCTTCATCGTCGCCCCCGGCGCCAACAAGACCCAGATCAAGCAGGCCGTCCAGGCGGTCTTCTCGGTCAAGGTCACCGGGGTCAACACGATCAACCGCATCGGCAAGCGCAAGCGCACCAAGACCGGTTTCGGTCAGCGTGCCGGCTCCAAGCGCGCCATCGTGACCCTTGCCGAGGGCGACCGTATCGACATCTTCGGCGGTCCGACCGCGTAAGCGGGTCGGATCGTCCGATATCGGACGAGGACTGAGAAATGGGAATCCGCAAGTACAAGCCGACTACGCCGGGCCGTCGCGGCTCCAGCGTCGCCGACTTCGTCGAGATCACGCGGTCCACGCCGGAGAAGTCGCTGGTCCGCCCGCTGCACAGCAAGGGCGGCCGTAACAACGCCGGTCGTGTGACCGTTCGCCACCAGGGTGGCGGACACAAGCGCGCCTACCGAGTCATCGACTTCCGTCGTCACGACAAGGACGGCGTGCCGGCGAAGGTCGCGCACATCGAGTACGACCCCAACCGCACCGCGCGCATCGCGCTGCTGCACTACGCGGACGGCGAGAAGCGCTACATCCTCGCCCCGCGCAACCTGCAGCAGGGCGACCGCGTGGAGAACGGTCCCGGGGCCGACATCAAGCCGGGCAACAACCTGGCGCTCCGCAACATCCCGGTCGGTACCACGATCCACGCGATCGAGCTCCGTCCCGGTGGCGGCGCCAAGTTCGCCCGCTCCGCCGGTACCTCCGTGCAGCTGCTCGCGAAGGAGGGCTCGATGGCCCACCTCCGCATGCCGTCCGGTGAGATCCGCCTGGTCGACGCGCGCTGCCGCGCCACCGTCGGCGAGGTCGGCAACGCCGAGCAGAGCAACATCAACTGGGGCAAGGCCGGCCGTAAGCGCTGGCTGGGCGTCCGCCCGACCGTTCGCGGTGTGGCGATGAACCCGGTTGACCACCCCCACGGTGGTGGTGAGGGCAAGACCTCCGGTGGTCGCCACCCGGTCAGCCCCTGGGGTCAGAAGGAGGGTCGTACTCGCTCGCCGAAGAAGGCTTCGAGCAAGTACATCGTCCGCCGCCGCAAGACGAACAAGAAGCGCTAGGAGCGGGTTTAGATGCCGCGCAGTCTCAAGAAGGGGCCCTTCGTCGACGACCACCTGATCAAGAAGGTGGACGTACAGAACGAAGCCGGCACCAAGAACGTCATCAAGACCTGGTCCCGTCGCTCGATGATCATCCCGGCCATGCTCGGCCACACGATCGCGGTGCACAACGGCAAGACCCACATTCCGGTGTTCGTCACCGAGTCGATGGTCGGCCACAAGCTCGGCGAGTTCTCGCCGACGCGCACCTTCCGGGGTCACGTCAAGGACGACCGGAAGTCGAAGCGCCGCTAACGCGGGGTGGAATGACCATGACAGACACTGGAAGGACAACCATGGAAGCCAGGGCCCAGGCGCGGTACATCCGCGTTACGCCCATGAAGGCCCGCCGCGTGGTGGACCTCATCCGTGGCATGGATGCCACGGAGGCTCAGGCGGTCCTGCGTTTCGCCCCGCAGGCCGCGAGCGTGCCGGTCGGCAAGGTGCTGGACAGCGCCATTGCCAACGCCGCGCACAACTACGACCACACGGACGCCTCTTCGCTGGTCATCAGCGAGGCGTACGTCGACGAGGGTCCGACCCTGAAGCGGTTCCGTCCGCGTGCCCAGGGCCGTGCCTACCGGATCCGTAAGCGGACCAGCCACATCACCGTGGTCGTCAGCAGCAAGGAAGGAACCCGGTAATGGGCCAGAAGGTTAACCCGCATGGGTTCCGGCTCGGCATCACCACGGACTTCAAGTCCCGGTGGTACGCCGACAAGCTGTACAAGGACTACGTCAAGGAAGACGTCGCCATCCGTCGGATGATGACGTCCGGCATGGAGCGCGCCGGCATCTCCAAGGTCGAGATCGAGCGCACCCGTGACCGTGTCCGCGTGGACATCCACACCGCGCGTCCGGGCATCGTCATCGGCCGCCGTGGCGCCGAGGCCGACCGCATCCGCGGTGACCTCGAGAAGCTCACGGGCAAGCAGGTCCAGCTGAACATCCTCGAGGTCAAGAGCCCCGAGACCGATGCTCAGCTGGTCGCTCAGGCCGTCGCCGAGCAGCTCTCCTCCCGCGTCTCCTTCCGTCGCGCCATGCGTAAGAGCATGCAGGGCACGATGAAGGCCGGCGCCAAGGGCATCAAGATCCAGTGCGGTGGCCGCCTCGGTGGCGCCGAGATGTCCCGCTCGGAGTTCTACCGCGAGGGCCGTGTGCCCCTGCACACGCTCCGCGCGAACGTGGACTACGGCTTCTTCGAGGCCAAGACGACCTTCGGCCGCATCGGCGTGAAGGTCTGGATCTACAAGGGCGATGTCAAGAACATCGCCGAGGTCCGCGCCGAGAACGCCGCGGCCCGTGCGGGTAACCGCCCGGCCCGTGGTGGCGCCGACCGCCCGGCCCGTGGTGGCCGCGGTGGCGAGCGTGGCGGGCGCGGTCGTAAGCCGCAGCAGGCTGCCGGCGCCGAGGCCCCCAAGGCCGAGGCTCCCGCCGCCGCCGCTCCGGCTGAGAGCACCGGAACGGAGGCCTGACCGTCATGCTGATCCCCCGTAGGGTCAAGCACCGCAAGCAGCACCACCCGAAGCGCCGTGGTCAGGCCAAGGGCGGTACGACGGTTGCGTTCGGCGAGTACGGCATCCAGGCCCTCACGCCGGCGTACGTGACCAACCGCCAGATCGAGGCGGCCCGTATCGCGATGACCCGCCACATCAAGCGTGGCGGCAAGGTCTGGATCAACATCTACCCGGACCGCCCGCTGACGAAGAAGCCCGCCGAGACCCGCATGGGTTCCGGTAAGGGTTCGCCGGAGTGGTGGATCGCGAACGTTCACCCGGGCCGGGTCATGTTCGAACTGTCCTACCCCAACGAGAAGATCGCCCGTGAGGCCCTCACTCGCGCAGCCCACAAGCTGCCGATGAAGTGCCGGATCGTCAAGCGCGAGGCAGGTGAAGCGTGATGTCGGCCGGTACCAAGGCGTCCGAGCTGCGCGAGCTGGGTGACGAGGAGCTTCTGGCGAAGCTCCGCGAAGCCAAGGAAGAGCTGTTCAACCTCCGCTTCCAGGCGGCGACCGGACAGCTTGAGAACCATGGCCGTCTGAAGGCGGTCCGCAAGGACATCGCGCGGATCTACACCCTGATGCGCGAGCGTGAGCTGGGCATCGAAACGGTGGAGAGCGCCTGATGAGCGAGAACAACGTGACTGAGACGAACACCGAGGCGCGCGGCTTCCGCAAGACTCGTGAGGGCATCGTCGTCAGCGACAAGATGGACAAGACCGTCGTCGTCGCTGTCGAGGACCGCAAGAAGCACGCCCTGTACGGCAAGGTCATCCGTAGCACGAGCAAGCTCAAGGCGCACGACGAGCAGAACGCCGCCGGCATCGGCGACCGTGTCCTCCTCATGGAGACCCGGCCGCTGTCCGCCACGAAGCACTGGCGCGTCGTAGAGATCCTCGAGAAGGCCAAGTAATTTCCTGCGGGCAAACCCGCAGGACAGTTCCGCCAGGCTCCGGGGGCCGTTCCTGAACGGCCCCCGGGGAACCGGCAGACAATCAGGAGATAGACGTGATCCAGCAGGAGTCGCGACTGCGTGTCGCCGACAACACTGGTGCGAAGGAAATCCTTTGCATCCGTGTGCTCGGTGGCTCCGGTCGCCGCTACGCGGGCATCGGTGACGTCATCGTCGCCACCGTCAAGGACGCGATCCCCGGCGGCAACGTGAAGAAGGGTGACGTCATCAAGGCGGTCATCGTTCGCACCGTCAAGGAGCGCCGCCGTCCGGACGGCTCGTACATCCGCTTCGACGAGAACGCCGCTGTCATTCTGAAGAACGACGGCGACCCTCGTGGCACCCGTATCTTCGGCCCGGTCGGCCGGGAGCTGCGCGAGAAGAAGTTCATGAAGATCATCTCGCTCGCGCCGGAGGTGCTGTAAGCATGAAGATCAAGAAGGGCGACCTGGTCCAGGTCATCACCGGTAAGGACAAGGGCAAGCAGGGCAAGGTCATCACGGCCTTCCCCCGCGAGGACCGCGTCCTGGTCGAGGGTGTCAACCGGGTCAAGAAGCACACCAAGGCCGGCCCGACCGCCAAGGGTTCGCAGGCCGGTGGCATCGTCACGGTCGAGGCGCCGATCCACGTCTCCAACGTCCAGCTGGTCGTGGAGAAGGACGGCAAGAAGGTCGTCACGCGTGTCGGCTACCGCTTCGACGACGAGGGCAACAAGGTTCGCGTTGCCAAGCGGACGGGTGAGGACATCTGATGGCTACCACCACGACTCCGCGTCTCAAGACGAAGTACCGCGAGGAGATCGCGGGCAAGCTGCAGGAAGAGTTCTCCTACGAGAACGTCATGCAGACCCCGGGCCTCGTCAAGATCGTGGTCAACATGGGTGTGGGCGACGCCGCCCGCGACTCCAAGCTGATCGAGGGCGCCATCCGCGACCTCACCACGATCACCGGTCAGAAGCCGGCCGTCACCAAGGCCCGTAAGTCCATCGCGCAGTTCAAGCTGCGTGAGGGTCAGCCGATCGGTGCCCACGTCACGCTTCGTGGCGACCGCATGTGGGAGTTCCTGGACCGCACCCTGTCGCTCGCGCTGCCGCGCATCCGCGACTTCCGTGGTCTGTCCCCCAAGCAGTTCGACGGCCGTGGCAACTACACCTTCGGTCTCACGGAGCAGGTCATGTTCCACGAGATCGACCAGGACAAGATCGACCGCACCCGGGGTATGGACATCACCGTGGTGACCACGGCGACCAACGACGCTGAGGGCCGCGCGCTCCTCCGTCACCTCGGCTTCCCCTTCAAGGAGGCGTGAGCGAGATGGCGAAGAAGGCTCTGATCGCGAAGGCTGCTCGCAAGCCCAAGTTCGGCGTGCGTGGCTACACGCGCTGCCAGCGCTGTGGCCGTCCCCACTCCGTGTACCGCAAGTTCGGCCTGTGCCGCGTGTGCCTCCGTGAGATGGCTCACCGTGGCGAGCTGCCGGGCGTGACCAAGAGCTCCTGGTAGTCCCTCCTTTCAGGGATTCCCGAAGCTCTCGGTAAGCACTGGGCGTGTCAGGCGCCCGCCCTTCCATGGCTTAGGCTTGGAGGGTTGGGCGCCTGACGGTCGCCCGTACGACTTACTACGCCGTAGGTCCCCGCACCGCACCCGTCCCGCCACCGAGTGGGGAGAGGGATGGCGCATACAGGAAACCCCGGCGAGAGAGGCCGAAGGCCAATTCATGACCATGACTGATCCGATCGCAGACATGCTTACGCGTCTGCGGAACGCGAACTCGGCATACCACGACTCCGTGACGATGCCGGCATCGAAGATCAAGTCTCACATCGCGGAGATCCTCCAGCAGGAGGGCTTCATCACGGGCTGGAAGGTCGAGGACGCCGAGGTCGGCAAGAACCTCGTCCTCGAGCTGAAGTTCGGCCCGAACCGTGAGCGCTCCATCGCGGGCATCAAGCGGATCTCCAAGCCCGGTCTCCGGGTTTACGCGAAGTCCACCTCCCTGCCCAAGGTGCTGGGTGGCCTCGGCGTGGCGATCATCTCCACGTCCCACGGGCTCCTCACCGACAAGCAGGCCGGCAAGAAGGGCGTAGGCGGAGAAGTCCTCGCCTACGTCTGGTAGCGGAAGGGAACGGAGGAAACAGCTATGTCGCGCATTGGCAAGCTCCCCATCACGGTTCCCGCCGGCGTGGACGTCACCATCGACGGCCGTACGGTCTCGGTCAAGGGCCCCAAGGGGTCCCTGAGCCACACCGTCGCTGCGCCGATCGACATCGCCAAGGGTGAGGACGGCGTTCTCAACGTCACCCGCCCCAACGACGAGCGTCAGAACAAGGCCCTGCACGGCCTGTCCCGCACGCTGGTGGCGAACATGATCACCGGCGTGACCCAGGGTTACGTGAAGAAGCTCGAGATCAGCGGTGTCGGTTACCGCGTGCAGGCCAAGGGTTCGAACCTCGAGTTCGCGCTCGGCTACAGCCACCCGATCACCGTCGAGGCGCCCGAGGGCATCACCTTCAAGGTCGAGAACCCCACGCGGTTCTCGGTCGAGGGCATCGACAAGCAGAAGGTCGGCGAGGTTGCGGCCAACATCCGCAAGCTGCGCAAGCCTGACCCGTACAAGGCCAAGGGCGTCAAGTACGAGGGCGAAGTCATCCGCCGCAAGGTCGGAAAGGCGGGTAAGTAAGCCATGGCATACGGTACGAAGATCGCTAAGGGCGATGCTTACAAGCGTGCTGCCATCAAGCGGCGCCAGATCCGGATCCGTAAGAAGGTCAACGGTACGGCTGAGCGTCCCCGCCTGGTCGTGACCCGCTCGAACCGCCACATCGTGGCCCAGGTGATCGACGACCTCAAGGGTCACACCCTTGCGTCGGCGTCCACCCTGGACTCCTCGATTCGTGGTGCGTCGGAGGACAAGTCGGCGCTGGCCGGCAAGGTCGGCGCCCTGGTCGCCGAGCGTGCCAAGGCCGCCGGTGTCGAGGCCGTCGTGTTCGACCGTGGTGGTAACCGGTACGCGGGTCGCATCGCGGCCCTGGCCGACGCCGCCCGCGAGGCCGGGCTCAAGTTCTGAGCTCGCTGCGTAGCTAGCGGAAAGAGAGAGGTAAATCCAATGGCTGGACCCCAGCGCCGCGGTGGCGGTGCCGGTGGCGGCGAGCGGCGGGACCGGAAGGGCCGTGACGGCGGCGCAGCTGCCGCCGAGAAGACCGCGTACGTTGAGCGCGTTGTCGCGATCAACCGCGTCGCCAAGGTTGTGAAGGGTGGTCGTCGCTTCAGCTTCACTGCGCTCGTCGTAGTGGGCGACGGTGACGGCACCGTGGGTGTCGGTTACGGCAAGGCCAAGGAGGTGCCGGCCGCCATCGCCAAGGGTGTTGAGGAGGCCAAGAAGCACTTCTTCAAGGTCCCCCGTATCCAGGGCACCATCCCGCACCCGATCACGGGCGAGAAGGCCGCGGGCGTCGTCCTGCTCAAGCCTGCTTCCCCCGGTACCGGCGTTATCGCCGGTGGCCCGGTGCGTGCCGTGCTCGAGTGCGCCGGTGTGCACGACATCCTGTCGAAGTCGCTCGGCTCGTCGAACGCGATCAACATCGTGCACGCGACCGTGGAGGCCCTGAAGGGTCTGCAGCGTCCCGAGGAGATCGCGGCCCGCCGTGGTCTGCCGCTCGAGGACGTCGCTCCCGCGGCTCTGCTGCGTGCGCGTGCCGGGGCTGGTGCTGCGTAATGGCTCAGCTCAAGATCACGCAGACGAAGTCGTACATCGGCAGCAAGCAGAACCACCGTGACACCCTGCGTTCCCTTGGTCTCAAGGGCATCAACACGCAGGTCGTCAAGGAGGACCGCCCCGAGTTCCGCGGCATGGTGCACACCGTCCGCCACCTCGTGACGGTCGAGGAGGTCGACTGATCATGGCGGAGAACAACCCGCTCAAGATCCACAACCTCCGTCCGGCCCCGGGCGCCAAGACCGCGAAGACCCGTGTCGGTCGTGGTGAGGCGTCGAAGGGTAAGACGGCCGGTCGTGGTACCAAGGGCACGAAGGCCCGCTACCAGGTTCCGGAGCGCTTCGAGGGTGGCCAGATGCCCCTCCACATGCGTCTCCCGAAGCTGAAGGGCTTCAAGAACCCCTTCAAGACGGAGTTCCAGGTCGTGAACCTGGACAAGCTCTCCGCCCTCTACCCCGAGGGTGGGGAGGTCACCGTTGCCGACCTGGTCGCCAAGGGTGCCGTCCGCAAGAACAGCCTCGTCAAGGTCCTCGGCCAGGGCGAGATCTCCGTGGCGCTGCAGGTGACGGTCGACGCCGTCTCCGGCTCCGCCAAGGAGAAGATCACCGCCGCCGGCGGTACCGTCACCGAGCTCGTCTGAACACATCAGGTGTCTCGATGACTTGAGCGATCCCGACCGGGGATACCCCACAAATGGGGTATCCCCGGTTGGTCGTTCCTAGGGAAGCAGTCTCGCCGGTAAGGTGACCTGCGCTGCCCGTTTTCACAGGGTGCTCCTACACGGGCACTCGGCGCGGCAGTTAAACGTTACGTAAGTCGTTACGTAAGTCGTCCTCATCAGAATCTCAAAACCGTCACCCTTGACGCAGTAGCGCGGGGGTCGCAGGAGGCACCGTGCTCACCGCGTTCGCCCGGGCGTTCAAGACGCCCGACCTGCGCAAGAAGCTGCTCTTCACGCTCGGCATCATCGTGATCTATCGGGTCGGCACGCATGTGCCGATCCCGGGTGTCGACTACACCGCCGTCCAGTTCTGCATCGACCAGGCCCAGACCAACAAGGGGCTCTTCGGTCTGGTCAACATGTTCAGTGGTGGCGCGCTGCTGCAGATCACGATCTTCGCGCTCGGCATCATGCCGTACATCACAGCGAGCATCATTCTGCAGCTGCTGACCGTGGTGATCCCGCGTCTGGAAGCCCTGAAGAAGGAGGGGCAGGCCGGCACGGCGAAGATCACGCAGTACACGCGCTACCTGACGGTGGCCCTGGCCATCCTGCAGGGCACCGGCCTCGTCGCCACCGCGCGCAGCGGCTCGCTGTTCAGCGGCTGCCAGCTGGCCGGCCAGATCGTCCCCGACCGCTCGATCTACACCACCATGGTCATGGTCATCACCATGACCGCCGGTACGGCCGTCGTCATGTGGCTCGGTGAGCTCATCACCGACCGCGGCATCGGCAACGGCATGTCGATCCTGATGTTCATCTCGATCGCCGCCACCTTCCCGTCCGCGCTGTGGGCCATCAAGGAGCAGGGTGACCTGGCGGGCGGCTGGATCGAGTTCGCCATCGTGATCGCCGTCGGCTTCGTCATGGTCGGGCTCGTGGTCTTCGTCGAGCAGGCCCAGCGTCGTATCCCGGTCCAGTACGCGAAGCGCATGATCGGCCGTCGGTCCTACGGCGGCACGTCGACGTACATTCCGCTGAAGGTCAACCAGGCGGGCATCATCCCTGTGATCTTTGCCTCGTCGCTTCTCTACATCCCGGCACTGGTCGCCCAGTTCGTCGGTGGAACTTCCGGCTGGAAGACCTGGATCGAGAAGAATCTCGCGGAAACGGATGCTCCGGCGCACCTCGCTCTCTACTTCCTCCTGATCGTTTTCTTCGCGTTCTTCTACGTGGCCATCTCGTTCAACCCCGAGGAAGTCGCGGACAACATGAAGAAGTATGGTGGCTTCATCCCGGGCATCCGGGCTGGCCGACCGACCGCTGAGTACCTGAGTTACGTACTCAACCGGATCACCTGGCCGGGTTCGCTGTATCTGGCTCTGATTGCTCTCGTCCCGACGATGGCGTTCGCCGGCTTCGGGGCAAATCAGAACTTCCCGTTCGGTGGTACCAGCATCCTGATCATCGTGGGTGTGGGTCTGGAGACGGTGAAGCAGATCGAGAGCCAGCTCCAGCAGCGCAATTACGAAGGGTTCCTCCGCTGATGCGTATCGTCCTCGTCGGGCCGCCGGGTGCGGGTAAGGGAACGCAGGCCGCGTTCCTGGCCAAGAACCTGTCGATCCCGCACATCTCCACGGGCGACCTGTTCCGGGCCAACATCAGCAAGCAGACGGAGCTCGGCAAACTCGCGAAGTCCTACATGGACAAGGGCGAGCTGGTCCCGGACGAGGTCACCATCGCGATGGCCAAGGACCGCATGGAGCAGGCGGACGCCGAGCAGGGCTTCCTGCTCGACGGCTTCCCGCGCAACGTCTCGCAGGCCGAGGCGCTGGACGTGACGCTCCGGGACGAGTCCATGAACCTGGACGCGGTGCTGGACCTGGAGGTCCCCGAGGAAGAGGTCGTCAAGCGGATCGCCGGCCGGCGCATCTGCCGGAACGACTCCGCCCACGTCTTCCACGTCACGTACAAGAAGCCGAAGCAGGACGGCGTCTGCGACGCCTGCGGCGGCGAGCTGTACCAGCGTGACGACGACTCCGAGGAGAC
Source organism: Streptomyces sp. NBC_00104 (assembly GCF_045160825.1). NCBI lineage: Bacteria > Bacillati > Actinomycetota > Actinomycetes > Kitasatosporales > Streptomycetaceae > Streptomyces > Streptomyces sp. NBC_00104. The sequence continues at coordinate 6,853,723 of NZ_CP108215.1, forward strand.
CGTCCGCAAGCGCCTGGAGGTCTACCACACGCAGACCGAGCCGATCATCGACTACTACAAGGCCCAGGGCCTCGTGGTGACGATCTCGGCGCTCGGTCCGGTGGAGGAAGTCACCCAGCGCGCCATGGAGGCGCTCAAGCGCGAGGACGACGACAAGTAAGGTCGTCGGTTCAGTACGTCGGCCGCGGTGCCCTGGAGGGGCGCCGCGGCCGTACTGTTGTGCAGGCAACCCAAGACCCAGAGTTCGTATTCACGGAAGACGGAGAGCGCAGGCCCCCATGGTGCAGATCAAGAGCCCCGAGCAGATCGCCAAGATGCGCGAGGCGGGGCTGGTCGTCGCCGCCATCCACGCGGCCACCCGGGAGGCCGCCGTGCCGGGCGCCTCCACGAAGGACCTCGACGAGGTGGCCCGCAAGGTGCTCGCGGAGCACGGGGCCAAGTCGAACTTCCTCGGGTACGGCGGCTTCCCCGCGACCATCTGCACCTCGGTGAACGAGGTCGTGGTCCACGGCATCCCGAGCGACGAGGTCGTCCTGAAGGACGGCGACATCATCTCCATCGACTGCGGCGCGATCGTCGACGGCTGGCACGGTGACGCGGCCTACACCGCGTTCGTGGGGTCCGGTCACGCTCCGGAGCTCCTTGAGCTGTCGCGGGTGACCGAGGAGTCCATGTGGGCCGGGATCGCCGCCATGAAGGTGGGGAACCGGCTCGTGGACGTCTCCCGGGCCATCGAGACGTACATCCGCCGGCAGCCGAAGCCGGGTGGGGGGAAGTACGGCATCGTCGAGGACTACGGCGGCCATGGCATCGGGACCGAGATGCACATGGACCCGCATCTGCTGAACTACGTCGAGCGGCGGCGGGGCAAGGGGCCGAAGCTGGTTCCCGGGTTCTGTCTGGCGATCGAGCCGATGGTGTCGCTCGGCACGCCGAAGACCAAGGTTCTCGCGGACGACTGGACCGTGGTGAGCACGGACGGGACGTGGTCCTCGCACTGGGAGCACTCGGTGGCGTTGACCGAGGCGGGGCCGCTGGTGCTGACCGCGCCCGACGGGGGCAGGGCGAAGCTGGCCGAGTACGGGATCACCGCGGCGCCTGATCCGGTGGGTTGATCTTCGTTGCCGGGTGCGGGGGGTTCGTGGTCGCCCGCGCGGTTCCCCGCACCCCTTCAGACGCGTACGGCCGGGCGCATAAGGATCTTCCACCCTGGGCATCCTTACCCGAATTCGTGTTTCTGGAGGCCCTGACGTAGACTGACTCGTCGGCTCTCGTGTTTCCGTGTGTCCTCATTCGGTTACGCGGAGTCGATCAAGGTAGTCGATTCGAAGGGCGAAGCGTGGCCAAGAAGCAAGGTGCCATCGAGATCGAGGGCACTGTCGTCGAGTCTCTTCCGAACGCCATGTTCAAGGTCGAGCTCCAGAACGGCCACCAGGTCCTGGCACACATCAGCGGCAAGATGCGTATGCACTACATCCGTATCCTCCCTGACGACCGGGTCGTGGTGGAGTTGTCTCCGTACGACCTGACGCGTGGCCGGATCGTCTACCGCTACAAGTAGATCTTGCCCCTGCTCTCCGTGCCCGGTCTCCGGGTCGCGGGTGGTGGCACTGACCCGGAGAACCTCACCCCATGAAGGTCAAGCCGAGCGTCAAGAAGATCTGCGACAAGTGCAGGGTGATCCGCCGTCACGGTCGGGTCATGGTCATCTGCGAGAACCCGCGCCACAAGCAGCGCCAGGGCTGACGCACGACCGATCCCTCTGCTCGATTCGCAGAGATTCGCGCGACGCAAGCTGAATATGTTCATACGCAGGACCCAGGCGCCCGAGAGTGCCTGACACCCCCGGCTCGGAGGCCGGGGACCCGGGTCGTACCCACTCTTCGACACAAGAAGAGGCCGGCGGCCGGGACCCGGTTCTGTGGAAGACCTCCGACAATCACCAGGAGCCATTGAATGGCACGCGTTTCCGGTGTTGACATCCCGCGCGACAAGCGCGTGGAGGTCGCCCTCACCTACGTGTTCGGCATCGGCCGGACCCTCTCCCAGGAGACGCTGGCTGCGACCGGCGTCAACCCGAACACCCGCGTTCGCGACCTCTCCGAGGAGCAGCTCGTCGCGATCCGCGAGTACGTGGACAGCAACATCAAGACCGAGGGTGACCTCCGTCGCGAGGTACAGGCCGACATCCGCCGCAAGGTGGAGATCGGCTGCTACCAGGGTCTCCGTCACCGTCGTGGTCTGCCCGTCCGCGGTCAGCGCACCAGCACGAACGCCCGTACCCGCAAGGGCCCGCGTCGCGCCATCGCCGGTAAGAAGAAGCCGGGCAAGAAGTAGTCCGCAGCGGATTCGCCGTCCAGCGGTCTTCGCTGTAGGACCGACCACCTCCCGTAGGAGTTATAGATGCCCCCCAAGGGTCGTCAGGGCGCTGCCAAGAAGGTGCGCCGCAAGGAAAAGAAGAACGTCGCTCACGGCCACGCGCACATCAAGAGCACGTTCAACAACACGATCGTCTCGATCACGGACCCCTCGGGCAACGTGATCTCCTGGGCCTCCGCCGGCCACGTCGGCTTCAAGGGCTCCCGGAAGTCCACGCCGTTCGCCGCGCAGATGGCCGCCGAGTCGGCTGCCCGTCGCGCGCAGGAGCACGGCATGCGCAAGGTCGACGTGTTCGTCAAGGGCCCGGGTTCGGGTCGTGAGACGGCCATCCGTTCGCTGCAGGCGACCGGTCTCGAGGTCGGCTCCATCCAGGACGTCACGCCCACCCCGCACAACGGCTGCCGTCCGCCCAAGCGTCGCCGCGTCTGACCCGACGTACGGCTGCTTGGTCTGAGGTTTTCGGGCGGTATGGCTCTTCGGGGCCATATCGCCCGTACCCTTGTAGTACTCAAGGGCATCAAATAGTGGGTGCCCATGACTGAAGGATTCACTTCATGCTGATCGCTCAGCGTCCCTCGTTGACCGAAGAGGTCGTCGACGAGTTCCGCTCCCGGTTCGTGATCGAGCCGCTGGAGCCGGGCTTCGGTTACACCCTCGGCAACAGCCTCCGCCGTACGCTCCTCTCCTCGATCCCGGGTGCGGCGGTCACGTCCATCCGTATCGACGGTGTCCTGCACGAGTTCACCACCGTGCCGGGCGTCAAGGAGGACGTCACCGACCTGATCCTCAACATCAAGCAGCTGGTCGTCTCCTCGGAGCACGACGAGCCGGTCGTGATGTACCTGCGCAAGCAGGGCCCGGGTCTGGTCACCGCCGCCGACATCGCGCCCCCGGCCGGTGTCGAGGTGCACAACCCCGACCTCGTCCTCGCCACGCTCAACGGCAAGGGCAAGCTGGAGATGGAGCTGACGGTCGAGCGCGGCCGCGGTTACGTCTCCGCCGTGCAGAACAAGCAGGTCGGTCAGGAGATCGGGCGCATCCCGGTCGACTCGATCTACTCGCCGGTTCTCAAGGTCACCTACAAGGTCGAGGCCACGCGTGTCGAGCAGCGCACCGACTTCGACAAGCTGATCGTCGACGTCGAGACCAAGCAGGCGATGCGTCCCCGTGACGCCATGGCCTCCGCCGGTAAGACCCTGGTCGAGCTGTTCGGTCTCGCCCGCGAGCTGAACATCGACGCCGAGGGCATCGACATGGGTCCGTCCCCGACGGACGCCGCGCTCGCCGCCGATCTGGCGCTGCCGATCGAGGAGCTGGAGCTCACCGTTCGGTCGTACAACTGCCTCAAGCGCGAGGGCATCCACTCCGTGGGTGAGCTCGTGGCGCGTTCCGAGGCCGACCTGCTCGACATCCGTAACTTCGGTGCGAAGTCGATCGACGAGGTCAAGGCGAAGCTGGCCGGCATGGGCCTGGCCCTGAAGGACAGCCCGCCCGGATTCGACCCCACCGCGGCGGCGGACGCGTTCGGCGCGGACGACGACGCGGACGCCGGGTTCGTCGAGACCGAGCAGTACTGAGAGCTCGGGACCGACTGCCGGATCCTGGCTGCGGGACCGTTGTGGCTGGTCGCGCAGTTCCCCGCGCCCCTTACGGGGCGCGGATCCTCCGGGGTGCTTCGAAAGAGGCGCCCCGGATCTCCGACAGGCGATCGCCTGCTCGGACACTGACCTCGGTACCTGATACGGCCGGGGCAGACACCTAGGAGAAACACCATGCCGAAGCCCACCAAGGGTGCCCGTCTGGGCGGCAGTGCCGCGCACGAGAAGCTGCTGCTCGCGAACCTCGCGAAGAGCCTTTTCGAGCACGGCCGCATCACCACCACCGAGGCGAAGGCCCGCCGTCTGCGGCCGTACGCCGAGCGTCTGGTCACCAAGGCGAAGAAGGGCGACCTTCACAACCGCCGCCAGGTGCTCCAGGTCATCACGGACAAGAGCGTCGTGCACACGCTCTTCACCGAGATCGGCCCGCGGTACGAGAACCGTCCGGGTGGCTACACCCGTATCACCAAGATCGGTAACCGCCGTGGCGACAACGCGCCCATGGCTGTCATCGAGCTGGTCGAGGCGCTGACGGTCGCGCAGCAGGCGACGGGTGAGGCCGAGGCCGCCACCAAGCGTGCGGTCAAGGAGTCCGAGGAGGCCAAGGTCGAGGAGACCAAGGCCGACGAGGCGACCGAGGCTCCGGCCGAGGAGTCGAAGGACGCGTAAGCGTTCTGTCGGGGGGCTGTGCGTCTGCGGCTGCGGGTTCGTGGTGGTTGTTCGCGCCCACGCGGCGGAGCCGCACATCGATACAGTCCCGCGCCCCTTCAGGGCGTTGGCGGGCCCGTCCCTTTCGAGGGGCGGGCCCGCTTTTGTGTTGTTGAGAGGATCTCTGAGTGAGTGACGAAGTACAGCCCGGGCAGGTCCGGGTGCGCCTCGACCTGTCGTACGACGGTGCCGAGTTCTCCGGGTGGGCCAAGCAGGCCGCAGGGCGGCGGACCGTGCAGGGGGAGATCGAGGACGCCCTGCGGACGGTCACCCGGTCCCGGGAGGCCTATGAGCTGACCGTGGCCGGACGGACCGACGCCGGGGTGCACGCGCGGGGGCAGGTGGCGCACGTGGATCTGCCGGAGGCCGTTTGGCGTGAGCACCACGAGAAGCTGCTGAAGCGGCTCGCTGGGCGGCTGTCGAGGGATGTGCGGGTGTGGGCCCTCAGGGAGGCGCCCAGTGGCTTCAACGCGCGGTTCTCGGCGATCTGGCGGCGGTACGCCTATCGGGTCACCGACAATCCCGGCGGTGTCGATCCGTTGCTGCGCGGTCACGTCCTGTGGCACGACTGGCCGCTCGACGTGGACGCCATGAACGAGGCGGCGCGGCGGCTGCTGGGGGAGCACGACTTCGCGGCGTACTGCAAGCGGCGGGAGGGGGCGACCACCATCCGTACGCTGCAGGAGCTGAGCCTGGTGCGGGGGGACGACGGGATCATCACCGCCACCGTGCGGGCCGACGCCTTCTGCCACAACATGGTGCGCTCGCTGATCGGGGCCCTGCTGTTCGTGGGGGACGGCCACCGGGGGCCGGAATGGCCCGGGAAGGTGCTGGCCGCCGGTGTCCGGGACTCCGCCGTGCATGTCGTACGGCCGCACGGGCTGACCCTGGAGGAGGTCGGGTACCCGGCCGACGAGCTGCTGGCCGCGCGGAGCAGGGAGGCGCGGAACCGGCGGAGTCTGCCGGGAGTGCCCGGGGGCGGCTGCTGCTGACCCCGGGCGGCGGGGGACTGGGGACCCGGGTTACTGGCCGTTGGCCGCGGCGGCCGCCTGGGTCTCGCCGCGGCGGCGGATCTGTCCGTACGTGGACGTGGTGAGGTCGTCGCCGGCGGCGAAGACGGCCTTGTCCTTCTCCGTCACGTCCCTGCCGTCGGTGAAGCCGGAGAGGGTGAAGTACGTGTAGCGGCCGTAGGAGTTGGCGGTCGTCCGGCACACCGTCGTACGGCAGAAGACGGGGACGCCCTCACCGGAGAGGGAGACGATGGTGCTCTGCTTGTCCCAGTCGTCCTTGACCTTGGTCGCCTTGGCCTCGGTGTCGAACAGGGCGACGCCGATGGTGGTCGCGACCTTGTCCCGGAAGTAGGTCACGCGCATGAAGCGGGTGCAGTCGTTGTCGGTGAGGAGCTTGTCGAGGGTGCCCTGGACGGCCGAGGCGCAGTCCTTCGTCGAGGCCGTGGCGCCCTTGCGGTAGACGACACCCTCGCGCTTGGTCAGCTGGGAGCCCGGGAAGAGGATGTCCGGGCTGATCGGCGCCTTGTCCTTGCCCGAGCTGGAGATGAAGTCCTTCGGGTTCAGCGGGGGCGGGGCCGACGTCGGTGCGAACGACGGGTCCGTCTTGGCGCTGGCGCTCGGGATGCCCTCCGTGGCCGGCAGGTCGTTCGGGCCGTTCGCCGAGGCGCTGCCGTTGTCGGTGTTGACGACGGCGACGGCCACGGCGACGCCTATGCCGACCGTGGCGAGGGCGCCGCCGACGATCAGCAGGAGTCTGCGGCGCCTGTTGCGTGTTTCGGACTGCTCGGCGAGTGACGCCCAGTCCGGGGTCTGGTTACTGGCGGAACCCCACTGATTGTCCCACGGATTGTGGGAACCCCCGGGGCTCCACTGAGACCCCCCCTGCCCAAAGCTCATGGGCCGCAGTTTAGACGGGCGAGGGGAGGCCTTCTTCAGTTATGGGTCACGCCGGGGACGGGTTACGCCTTGTCCTGCCTGCTGGCGACGAGCTCGCGCGTGTTGTGGTCGCTCAACTTCGTGTACGAGAAGACGTTGATGTCGAGCTTGTGCCCGTTCTTGAACTTCATGTCGCAGGTCTTGCCCTTGCCCTTGCCCTTGCCCTTGCCCTTGACGTGGCAGGTGTCGAACGTCGGGTTCTTCGCGGACTCGTCGTAGACGGAGACGTAGAGACCGGTCTTGCCCGCCTTCATGTCCCAGATCTTGAGGATCTCGCCCTTGGACGTGAACTTCACCTGGCCGCCGGGCACCGAGTAGTAGCTCGACGCGGACGCGGTGCCGGCGTTGCCCAGGGTCAGGGCGACCCGGCCTCACGTGCCTCGCGGCGCGTGAGGCCGGGTCGTATCGAACCCGTGGGCGAAGTGGATCAAGGGTGCGGTGGCCTCCCCGGCCCGGACCCGTTTTGACCTGTCCGGGGCGGCGCGGGTACCCTTTCAGTTTGTTATGCGTATGGGCTTGGTCGTTCTCACGCGAGAGGCCCTTGCGTAGGTTCCCTGGAGCAGTTACCAGTGGGCGGCATACGGGCAGCGTCCCCGGCATTGTCGTCCCCAGCTGCACGATCGCTTCAGTGATGCCATGTGTCAGCACCCATCCACTGAAGAAGAAGGCTGCGAAGTGCGTACGTACAGCCCCAAGCCCGGCGATGTGACTCGCCAGTGGCACGTCATTGACGCTCAGGACATCGTCCTGGGCCGTCTGGCTACCACTGCCGCGAACCTCCTCCGTGGCAAGCACAAGCCGACCTATGCCCCGCACATGGACATGGGCGACTTCGTCATCATCATCAACGCCGACAAGGTTCACCTGTCCGGCAACAAGAAGACCCAGAAGCTGGCGTACCGCCACTCCGGCTACCCGGGTGGTCTGCGCTCCGTCCGCTACGACGAGCTGCTGGCGAAGAACCCCGAGAAGGCCGTCGAGAAGGCCATCAAGGGCATGATCCCCAAGAACACCCTGGGCCGTCAGATGATCTCGAAGCTGAAGGTCTACTCGGGCGACCAGCACCCGCACGCTGCGCAGCAGCCGGTGCCGTTCGAGATCACCCAGGTCGCGCAGTAGTTCCGGCCACAACCCCCTAAGACAGAAAAGAATCTGAGGAGAATCGTGGCCGAGACCACCGTTGAGCAGCCGGTCGAAGAGACTGAGCTCGTAGACATCGACAGCTACACCACGGAGTCGGACGTCCCCGTCGAGGGCGAGTACACCTCCGAGTCCATGGCCTCCCGCTTCGGCGACCCGCAGCCGGCCGCCGGCCTGGGCCGTCGGAAGAACGCCATCGCCCGCGTCCGGATCGTCCCGGGCTCCGGCAAGTGGAAGATCAACGGGCGTACGCTCGAGGACTACTTCCCGAACAAGGTGCACCAGCAGGAGGTCAACGAGCCCTTCAAGGTTCTTGAGCTCGAGGGCCGCTACGACGTCATCGCCCGCATCTCCGGCGGCGGCGTCTCCGGTCAGGCCGGTGCGCTCCGTCTCGGTGTCGCCCGCGCGCTGAACGAGGCCGACGTCGACAACAACCGTGGCGCCCTCAAGAAGGCCGGTTTCCTCCGTCGCGACGACCGTGCGGTCGAGCGCAAGAAGGCCGGTCTCAAGAAGGCCCGTAAGGCTCCGCAGTACAGCAAGCGCTAAATCGCGCTTGCGCCGCATCGCGCGCATCGCCCCGGTGGCACGTACCCGTGCCGCCGGGGCGGTTTGCGTAGCAGGGCCGATCGTTTATCACAGGCTTATACACGGACTGTCGGTACAACCCCGAAAGGGGGAGGACAGTCTCAGGGGATGTACTTGGTCCGGGGAATGCCGGGACACTCGGGGACACCCGGTGCGGGACCGCCCGGTAGGGGACCATCAGGTACGAGCCGCACATTCTCAGCAATTCGGAGGACACCACAGTGGGACGACTCTTCGGCACGGACGGCGTGCGCGGTGTCGCCAACGCGGATCTGACGGCCGAGCTCGCGCTCGGACTCTCTGTCGCGGCGGCACACGTACTCGCCGAGGCGGGAACGTTCGAGGGCCACAAGCCGGTGGCGGTGGTCGGACGGGATCCGCGAGCGTCCGGGGAGTTCCTGGAGGCGGCCGTCGTGGCCGGCCTCGCCAGTGCGGGCGTCGACGTGCTGAGCGTCGGTGTGCTGCCCACCCCCGCGGTGGCGTTCCTCACCGGCGAGCTGGGCGCAGACCTCGGCGTGATGCTCTCCGCCAGCCACAACGCCATGCCCGACAACGGCATCAAGTTCTTCGCCCGCGGCGGCCACAAGCTCGCCGACGATCTGGAGGACCGGATCGAGGGCGTGTACGAGGAGCACCGCACCGGGGCGCCCTGGGACCGGCCGACGGGTGCGGGTGTCGGGCGCATCCGGTCGTACGACGAGGGCTTCGAGCGGTACGTCGCGCATCTGCTCTCCGTCCTCCCCAACCGGCTGGAGGGGCTGAAGGTCGTCCTCGACGAGGCGCACGGTGCCGCCGCCGGGGTCTCGCCGGAGGCGTTCACCCGCGCCGGCGCCGAGATCGTCACCATCGGGGCCGAGCCGGACGGGCTCAACATCAACGACGGGTGCGGGTCCACGCACCTCGGGAAACTGCGGGCCGCCGTCGTCGAGCACGGGGCGCACCTCGGCATCGCGCACGACGGGGACGCGGACCGCTGCCTCGCCGTGGACCACGAGGGCAACGAGGTCGACGGGGACCAGATCCTCGCGGTGCTCGCGCTGGACATGCGGGAGCGGGGGGTGCTGCGGTCGGAGACCGTGGTCGCCACCGTGATGTCCAACCTCGGCTTCAAGCTGGCGCTGGAGCGGGAGGGGCTCACGCTGGTGCAGACCGGGGTCGGTGACCGGTATGTGCTGGAGGAGATGAAGGCGCACGGGTACGCCCTCGGGGGCGAGCAGTCCGGGCATGTGATCATCTCCGACCACGCGACGACGGGTGACGGCACGTTGACGGGGTTGCTGCTGGCCGCTCGGGTCGCGCGGACCGGGCGTACGCTCAAGGACCTCGCGGGGGTGATGGAGCGGCTGCCGCAGGTGCTCATCAACGTCCCGGACGTGGATCGGTCGCGGGTGGGGACGTCCGCGGAGCTGGCTGCGGCGGTGGCCGAGGCCGAGGGGGAACTGGGTTCTACGGGGCGGGTGTTGCTGCGGCCGTCCGGGACCGAGCCGCTGGTTCGGGTGATGGTCGAAGCGGCGGATATCGAGCAGGCTCGGTCTGTCGCGGGGCGGCTTGCTGATGTTGTGAAGTCGGCGCTCGGTTAGGTCTGGCGTTCCGTTCGTTCCGGGTAGGGGCGTGGGGTTCTGTGCGTTGCGGGCCGCGGGTGATTCGTGGCTTGTCGCGCAGTTCCCCGCGCCCCTGTTGAGTGCGCCCCCTGGTTAACAGGCGCCGCGTTGCCTGGACCACAGCCACTTCTGGAGCAGCAGGGTGAGGGTGCCTGCCAGGACGATGCCCAGGAGGTTCAGGAGGAGTTGCTCCGTCGAGCCCACGGTCTGGGGCGTGTCGCCGTAGCTCAGGGCCACTGCCGCGTTCGCGGCCGCCGGGACCGTGGTGACCGAGATGGCCACCCCCACCAGGGCACCCGACTTCGCCGAGGTGAGGGAGAGGGTGCCGGCGATGCCGGCGAGGACGGCCACGACGAAGGAGAAGGCGTCGGGGGCGTAGACGAAGGCCGTGTTGGGGCGTTCGGCGTCCAGTTGTTCGCGGCTGAACAGGTCGAGGGCGTCCATGAAGAGGCTGAAGCCGACGGTCACGGCCATGGCCATCGCGAAGCCCACGAGGAGCGCGATCAGGGAGCGCAGGGCCAGGCGCGGGTGGCGTTGGACGATGGATGTGCTGATGCCCGCCAGGGGGCCGAACTCGGGGCCCACCGCCATCGCGCCGACGATCAGGATCGCGTTGTCGAGGACCACACCGCAGGCCGCGATCATCGTGGCGAGGGTGAGGAAGGCGACGTAGGTGACGGAGAGCGTCGACTCCTCGTGGGTGGCGTCCGTCAGGTGCTCCCACAGGACCGCGTCCGCGCCCTCGCCGGGCGCGTCCTTCTCGGCCTCGTCGGCGCGTTCGGAGAGCGACAGGTCGATGTTCTCGACGGCGATGGAGCCGGTCCTGTCGAGGTCCAACGCCCTGAGCGCGCCGATCAGTTCGTCGCCCGCCTCGCGCGCCACGTCGCACATCACGACGTCTCCGGCGGGGTTGCGGGCGGCGCCCGGTACGACGACGAGGTGGGTGGTGCCGACCGCGTCCTCGAGCAGGCGCACCACCTCGTCGGTCCTGTCGGACGGGGTGATCAGGCGGAGATGCAGCATGCCGCCCTTTCTAACAGGCCGGGGTTACGGCCGGGGTGGTGCGGTACCCCCGGTCTCAGAGTTTGCGCAGGCTGAGGCGGCGCACCTTGTGGTCGGGGCCCTTGCGGATGATGAGGGTGGCGCGGCCGCGGGTGGGGGCGATGTTCTCCACCAGGTTGGGCTTGTTGATGGTGCGCCAGAGGGTGCGGGCGTAGTCGAGGGCGTCGTCCTCGGAGACCTGGGTGTACTTGCGGAAGTACGAGTCGGGCTTCTGGAACGCGGTCTGGCGGAGTTTCTTGAAGCGGCTGAGGTACCAGCGCTCGATGTCGTCGGCGCCGGCGTCCACGTACACGCTGAAGTCGAAGTAGTCGGCGAGGCCGACGCGGGTGCGGCCGTCCTGGCCGGGGAGGGCGGGCTGGAGGACGTTCAGGCCCTCGACGATGAGGATGTCGGGGCGGCGGACCGTGAGCCGCTGGTCGGGGACGATGTCGTAGATGAGGTGGGAGTAGACGGGGGCCGTCACCTCGTCCTTGCCGGCCTTGATGTCGGCGACGAAACGGGTCAGGGCCCGGCGGTCGTACGACTCGGGGAAGCCCTTGCGGGAGACCAGGCCGCGTTCCTGGAGGTCCTTCATGGGGAGCAGGAAGCCGTCGGTGGTGACCAGTTCCACGCGCGGGTGTTCGGGCCAGCGGGCGAGGAGCGCCTGGAGGAGACGGGCGACGGTCGACTTGCCGACGGCCACGGAGCCGGCGACGCCTATGACGAACGGGGTGCCGGACTGGGAGCCCTGTTCGCCCAGGAAGGTGTTCAGGGCGCCGCGCAGGCCGTGGGTGGCGCCCACGTAGAGGTTGAGGAGACGGGACAGCGGCAGATAGATGTCCCGCACCTCGTCGAGGTCGATGACATCGCCCAGACCGCGCAGCTTCTCGACCTCCTCGGCGTTCAGGGGGAGCGGCGTCTTTTCACGCAGCGCGCTCCACTCGGCACGGGTGAGGTCGACGTAGGGAGTCGCCTCCGGCCTGGGCCGGTGGGCGCTCCGCGGCAACGAGGAGACCGGTGAGATCACAGTCCATTGTTAACGGAGTTCGAACGGGGTGGCGGGGTGGGGTCCGTCACGCCGGGGGACACGGTAGGGGGTTTGCCCTTAGCTGTGCGTGAACTGTGACGAAGGTATGGACCTCGGGTGGGGGGCGGGACTAGCGTCCGGGCGGTCGGGAGGGAGCCGCCTCCCGGTCGATCAGGGGGAATTGGGGGATGAGGATGACTTTCGGTGTGCGTCTGCGGTTACGGGACGCTGCTCGACGAGGATCTACGCGCGGTGACGCGGAGCTCGCCGGGCGGGTGTGCAGTGAGCTCTCGGCGGATCTGCCGGACGAGGATCTGGGCGAGCACCTCTACGACGCGATTGACATGTACCGCATGGGGAGTAAGCCGCGGTGCGAGGAGGTCGAGTATCTGGGGATGGTGCGCGAGGCGATCGACCGGATCGAGGAGGGGGAGTAGGGGGAGGAGGGGAGCAGAGGGAGTGAGGGTGCGGGACGGGAAGCGGAGTGGAGCGGACGGGGCGAGGGCGTACCGGGCGGGGTGAGGGTCAGGCGGTGATGTCCCGCCATGCCGCCGGGATCGCCTCCGCCACGTCGTGGGCGCCCGTCGGGGCGCCGTCGGCGGCGTAGCGGCCCGCCAGGCCGTGGAGGTACGCCGCCGCGCTCGCCGCGTCCAGCGGGGAGAGACCGGCGGCCAGGAGCGAGCCCGCCAGACCGGAGAGGACGTCGCCGCTGCCGGCGGTGGCGAGCCAGGGGGTGCCGGTCGGGTTGACGCGGACCGGGGCGTCGGGGTCGGGGGCGGCGATCAGGGTGGTGGAGCCCTTGAGGAGGACCGTCGCGTCGTAGGCGCGGGCCAGCTCGCGGACGGCGGTCAGGCGGGAGGCCTCCACCTCCTCGCGGGAGATGCCGAGGAGGGCCGCGGCTTCTCCGGCGTGCGGGGTCATCAGGGTCGGGGCCGGGCGGGTGCGTACCGTGTCGCGGTCGGCGAGGCGGAGGCCGTCGGCGTCGAGGAGGACGGGGACGTCGGTGGAGAGGGCCTCGGCGACGGGGGCCGGGTCGTCGCCGGCCCCGGGGCCCGCCACCCAGGCCTGGACCCGGCCCGCCTTCTTCGGGCCCGTGTTCGAGACCAGGGTCTCCGGGAAGCGGGCCAGGACCGCGTCGGTGGCCGCGCCCACGTAGCGGACCGCGCCCGCTCCGCCGCGCAGGGCGCCCGCGACCGCGAGGACCGCCGCGCCCGGGTAGCGGGCGGAGCCCGCCACGATCCCCACGACCCCTCGCCGGTACTTGTCGCTCTCCTGGGACGGGTGCGGGAGAAGGGCGGCCAGGTCGGCGTGCTGGAGGGATTCCAGGGCCGGGGCGGCCGGGAGGGTGTCCGCCAGGCCGATGTCGATCAGACGGACCGAGCCGGCGTACGCGCGGGCCGGGTCGATGAGGAGGCCCGGCTTGTGGGTGCCGAAGGTGACGGTGAGGTCGGCGCGGACGGCTGCGCCGCGCACCTCGCCGGTGTCCGGTTCGATGCCGCTCGGGAGGTCCACGGCGACGACCGTGGCCCGGGAGGCGGCCACGAGGTCGGCGAGGTGGGCGGCTTCGGGGCGCAGGCCGCCCTTGCCGCCGATGCCGACGATGCCGTCCAGGACGAGGTCGGCACGGGAGATGGGGGCGGCGGCGGAGTGGGGGGTGGTCGTGGTGCCGCCTGCTCGCAGGAGGGTCTTGAGGGCGTCCGGGTGGGTGCGGTCGGGGGTGAGGAGGACGGCCGTCACGCCCGCGCCACGTTTGGCCAGGCGGGCGCCGGCGTAGAGGGTGTCGCCGCCGTTGTCCCCGCTGCCGGTGAGGAGGACGATGCGGCTGCCGTACACCCGGCGGGGGAGGACGTCCGCGCAGGCCGCGGCCAGGCCTGCGGCCGCGCGCTGCATCAGGGCGCCGTCGGGGAGCCGGGCCATCAGGGTGCGTTCGGCTGTGCGGACGGTTTCGACACGGTGGGCTGAGCGCATGGGGATGAGTCTGCCTTGTGGTGGGGGGTGGGTGCAGCTGGGCGGGGGTGCGGGGTGCGGTTGGCTGTCACTGGGCGGGGATGTTGGGTGCCCTCCGCTGTGGCCGGGCGGGGGTGGGTCCGCTGCTCGGCGGTGACGAGGTGCCGCTGCGCCCACCCTCCCCCACTCTCGGCTTCGCTCGAGCGGGGGGGACCCCCATCGCCCCAGCGGCACGATTGCCCGCAGTTGGGGCGGGGCGGCAGGGTTGCCCGCGGCTGTGAGGGAGGGGGCGGGCAGTCGTGCCCCTTCAGGGGCGCGGGGAACTGCGCGATCGGCCACGTACGGCCCGCAGCCGCCCGATGACGCGCACCCCTGAGCTGTCAGGCGCCCCTGACGCGCACCCCCGAGCTGTCAGGCGCCCCTGACACGTGCCCGAGCTGTGACGCGCCCCTCACCCCTCGGCGATCACCACCGCCGAGGCCACCCCCGCGTCGTGGCTCAACGAGATGTGCCAGGACTTGACGCCCAGTTCGGAGGCGCGGGACGCGACCGTGCCGGTCACGCGGAGGCGGGGCTGGCCGGAGGGCTCGACGTAGACCTCGGCGTCGGTCCAGCGCAGGCCGCTGGGGGCGCCCAGGGCCTTGGCGAGGGCCTCCTTCGCGGCGAAGCGCGCCGCGAGGGAGGCGATGCCCCGGCGTTCCCCGCTGGGGAGCAGGAGTTCGCTGGGGAGGAAGAGGCGATCGGCCATGCTGGGGGTGCGGTCCAGCGAGGCGCGGAAACGGTCGATCTCGGCGACGTCGATGCCGACTCCGATGATGGGCATGATCCGCACCCTACGGTGACGCCGACGAGCTGGGGACGAGCGGAGCCCCAGCCCCCACGACTCGCCGGGTCACTCCACGACTCGCCGGGTCACTCCACCGTCACCGACTTCGCCAGGTTCCGCGGCTGGTCCACCTCGTTGCCCCGCGCCGTCGCCAGTTCGCAGGCGAAGACCTGGAGGGGGACCGTGGCCACCAACGGCTGGAGCAGGGTGGGGGTCGCCGGGATGCGGATCAGGTGGTCGGCGTACGGGACCACCGCCTCGTCGCCCTCCTCCGCGATGACGATCGTGCGGGCACCGCGCGCGCGGATCTCCTGGATGTTGGAGACGATCTTGTCGTGGAGGAGGGAGCGGCCGGCGGGGGACGGGACCACGACGACCACCGGGAGGTCCTCCTCGATCAGGGCGATCGGGCCGTGCTTCAGCTCGCCCGCCGCGAAGCCCTCCGCGTGCATGTAGGCCAACTCCTTGAGCTTCAGGGCGCCTTCCAGAGCGACCGGGTAGCCCACGTGACGGCCCAGGAACAGCACCGTGTTCTTGTCGGCGAGGGTGCGCGCCAACTCCCGTACCGGCTCCATCGTTTCGAGGACCCGTTCCACCTCGCGGGAGATGCGGGAGAGGTCGCGGATCACCGCCCGGATCTCGTCGCCCCACTTGGTGCCGCGCACCTGGCCGAGATACAGCGCGACGAGGTAGCAGGCCACCAGCTGGGTCAGGAACGCCTTCGTCGAGGCGACCGCCACCTCCGGGCCCGCGTGGGTGTAGAGGACCGCGTCGGACTCGCGGGGGATCGTCGAGCCGTTGGTGTTGCAGATGGCGAGGACGCGGGCGCCCTGTTCGCGGGCGTGGCGCAGGGCCATCAGCGTGTCCATGGTCTCGCCGGACTGGGAGATGGCGATGACCAGGGTGCGCGGGCCGAGGATCGGGTCCCGGTAGCGGAACTCGCTCGCCAGCTCCACCTCGCACGGGATACGGGTCCAGTGCTCGATGGCGTACTTGGCGATGAGGCCCGCGTGGAACGCCGTACCGCACGCGACGATGACCACCTTGTCCGTCTCGCGCAGCTCCGAGTGCGGGATCCGGACCTCGTCCAGGGACAGCGAGCCCGCCGCGTCGATACGGCCGAGGAGCGTGTCCGCGACCGCCTTGGGCTGCTCGGCGATCTCCTTGAGCATGAAGTAGTCGTAGCCGCCCTTCTCCGCCGCCGACGCGTCCCAGTCGACGTGGAAGGAGCGGACCTCGGCGGGGCGGCCGTCGAAGGTCGTCACCGTCACGCCGTCGCGGCGCAGTTCGACCACCTGGTCCTGGCCCAGCTCGATCGCCGACCGAGTGTGGGCGATGAACGCGGCGACGTCCGAGGCGAGGAAGGCCTCGCCCTCGCCGACACCGGCCACCAGGGGGGAGTTGCGGCGGGCGCCCACGACCACGTCCGGCGCGTCCGCGTGCACCGCGACCAGCGTGAACGCGCCCTCCAGCCGACGGCACACATGCCGCATCGCCTCCGCGAGGTCGTCGCACGACGAGTACTCCTCGGCGAGCAGGTGGGCGACGACCTCGGTGTCCGTCTCGGAGGTCAGGTCGTGGCCCCGCTCGGCCAGTTCCGCGCGCAGCGCGGCGAAGTTCTCGATGATGCCGTTGTGGACGACGGCGACCCGGCCCGCGTTGTCGAGATGCGGGTGGGCGTTGGTGTCCGTGGGGCCGCCGTGCGTGGCCCAGCGGGTGTGGCCGATGCCGGTCGAACCGGTCGGCAGCGGGCGCCCGACCAGCTCCTTCTCCAGGTTGACCAGTTTTCCGGCCTTTTTGGCGGCGGCCAGACCGCCGTCGGCCAGTACCGCGACGCCCGCGGAGTCGTACCCCCGGTACTCCAGCCGCTTCAGCCCGGCCAGGACCACGTCGAGCGCGGACTGCGATCCGACGTAACCCACGATTCCGCACATATCAACCCCTGTGTCGTACCGTTCGCGACCTGTCGTGTGCCGTATGTGACTGTACGTGACGCCGGTGGCGCCCGGTGAGCCCTCATATCGGGTGACTTCCCACGGGGCTATCGGGTGACCGCACGCGCGGCGCCCCCACGCGGGTGGGTGCGGCACGTATCGCTGATCACATGACGAGCAGACAAATGACATTCCGTATCGCCGTGCCCCGAACGAACGGGCTGCGCCCGTTCGAAGGGGCTTCCGGGGCTCTGAGACACTGGGGCTGACATGAGTGAGACAGCACCTCTGCGGAGCGCGCCCCTGCGGGCCCGTGCCGAGATCGATCTGGATGCCCTGCGGGCCAACGTGCGGACGTTGCGTGCGTCGGCGCCGGGTGCCGAGCTGATGGCCGTGGTCAAGTCGGACGCGTACGGCCATGGCGCGGTGCGGTGTGCCCGGGCGGCGGTCGAGGCGGGGGCGACCTGGCTGGGGACGGCCACACCGGAGGAGGCGCTGGCGCTGCGGGCGGCGGGGCTGTCGGGGCGGCTGATGTGCTGGCTGTGGGCGCCGGGCGGCCCGTGGCGCGAGGCGGTCGAGGCCGGACTGGACGTCGGGGTCAGTGGGCTGTGGGCGCTGCGCGAGGTCACCGACGCCGCCCGTGCGGCGGGCGCACGCGCGCGCGTGCAGCTCAAGGCCGACACCGGGCTCGGGCGCAACGGCTGCCAGCCCGACAGCTGGCCGGAGCTCGTCGCCGAGGCGCTGCGGGCGGAGGCCGAGGGGCTCGTGACGGTCACCGGACTCTGGTCGCACTTCGCGTGCGCCGACGAGCCGGGGCACCCGTCCATCGAGGCCCAGCTCACCCGCTTCCGCGAGATGGTCGCGTACGCCGAGGACCAGGGCGTCCGCCCGGAGGTGCGGCACATCGCCAACTCACCCGCCACCCTCACCCGCCCGGACGCGCACTTCGATCTCGTCCGCACGGGAATCGCCCTCTACGGCATCTCGCCCAGCCCGGAGCTGGGCAGCCCGGCCGACCTCGGGCTGCGCCCGGTGATGCGGCTCAGCGCCTCGCTCGCGCTGGTCAAGCACGTCTCCGGGGGCCACGGCGTCAGCTACGGGCACCACTACGTCACGCCCGGCGCCACCACCCTCGGCCTGGTCCCCGTCGGCTACGCGGACGGCATCCCCCGGCACGCCTCCGGCACCGGGCCCGTGCTGGTCGGCGGCAAGTGGCGGACGGTCGCGGGCCGGGTCGCCATGGACCAGTTCGTCGTCGACCTCGGCGGGGACGAACCCGCCGCCGGCGACGAGGTCGTGCTGTTCGGGGCGGGAGACGGGGGCGAGCCGACCGCCGAGGACTGGGCGAAGGCGGCCGGAACCATCGCGTACGAGATCGTGACGCGCATCGGAACCCGCGTTCCGCGCGTCTACGTCGACACGGGTGAGTGAGCCGACACGGGTGAGTGAGCGGGCGCGTGCGACCGTGAGCACGGCCCCCGAGTATGTGATCACGGGCCTGTGATCCGGGGTACGTGAACGATCGGCACGGAACACGAGTAAGTGAAAGACGAACAAGAGTGGTAACTCCGTACTGATGTGCGGAGCGTAGCGACAGCGGGATCGGCAGCAGGACCGGACGTCGGCGAAGAGGAGCGGGACGTGAGCGAGAGCAGCGCGGAGGCCGTGGAGGCCGTCGCGAGCGCGGCCGCCGCCACGGCCGCGTCCGGCGACGGGATCTGGCGCAGAGCCGGTGTCGCGGGGGCGGCGATAGGCGTGGTCGCGGCGGGCGCGGCGGCCGGCGTCGCCATAGAGCGGCTCACCGTCGGACGCGGCATGCGCAGGAAGGCCCAACTCGCGCTCGACTCCACCGGCCCGTACGGGGCGCTGCGCGGCACCCCGGCCAAGGCGTACGCCGACGACGGCACCGAGCTGTACTACGAGGTCGACGACGTCGAGCCCGAGGCCGGTCTCTCGCCCCGCAGACGCCGGCTCTTCGGCCGCAAGGCCCCGGCCCCCGTCACCGTCGTCTTCAGCCACGGCTACTGCCTCAACCAGGACTCCTGGCACTTCCAGCGGGCCGCGCTGCGCGGTGTCGTACGGACGGTGCACTGGGACCAGCGCAGCCACGGCCGCTCCGGGCGCGGGGTGGCCCAGGTGCAGGACGAGCGGCCGGTCACCATCGACCAGCTCGGGCGCGACCTCAAGGCCGTCATCGACGCGGCGGTCCCCGAGGGGCCCATCGTGCTCGTCGGGCACTCCATGGGCGGCATGACCGTCATGGCGCTGGCCGCGCACTACCCGGAGCTGATCCGCGAGCGGGTCGTCGCCGTCGCGCTGGTCGGTACGTCGTCGGGGCGGCTCGGCGAGGTCAACTTCGGGCTGCCGGTCGCGGGCGTCAACGCGGTGCGGCGGGTGCTGCCGGGGGTGCTGAAGGCGCTGGGGCAGCAGGCCGCGCTGGTGGAGCGGGGGCGGCGGGCGACCGCCGACCTGTTCGCCGGGCTCATCAAGCGGTACTCGTTCGCGTCGCGGGACGTCGATCCGGCGGTCGCGCGGTTCGCCGAACGGATGATCGAGGGCACCCCGATCGACGTGGTCGCCGAGTTCTACCCGGCGTTCACCGAGCACGACAAGACCGAGGCACTGGTGACCTTCGCCGAGCTGCCGGTGCTGGTGCTGGCCGGGGTCAAGGACCTCGTCACGCCGAGCGAGCACAGCGAGGCGATCGCGGACGTGCTGCCGGACGCGGAGTTGGTGCTGGTGCCGGACGCCGGGCATCTGGTGATGCTGGAGCACCCCGAGGTCGTGACCGACCGGCTCGCCGACCTTCTCACCCGGGCGGGGGCCGTTCCGGCGGGGGCTACCGTAAGTGGTTATGGAAGCGCCAGCAGCACCGCACGTCCCGGGTGAGTCCGGCACGTCTCTGCGGATCACCGTACATTCGCCCGACCAGATGCTGGAGCTGGGCCGTCGCCTGGCGAAGCTGTTGCGGGCGGGCGATCTCGTGATGCTCAACGGGGAGTTGGGCGCCGGGAAGACGACCCTGACCCGGGGGCTCGGGGAGGGGCTGGGGGTGCGGGGTGCGGTCACCTCGCCGACCTTCGTCATCGCCCGGGTGCATCCCCCGCTGGGGGAGGGGCCGCCGCTCGTCCATGTCGACGCGTACCGCCTGGGGGGCGGGCTGGACGAGATGGAGGACCTCGATCTCGATGTCTCGCTGCCGGATTCGGTGATCGTGGTGGAGTGGGGCGAGGGGAAGGTCGAGGAGCTGACGGACGACCGGCTGAACGTGGTCATCCATCGGGCGGTCGGGGACACGACGGACGAGGTACGGCACGTGAGCGTCACCGGGCTGGGGGAGCGGTGGGGCTCCGTCGAGCTGGGTGTGCTGTCCGCGTAACTCCAGGTGGTCGAGCCGGTCGTCTGTTCCGACGAGGTGTCGGCAAAATGTT
Source organism: Streptomyces sp. NBC_00104 (assembly GCF_045160825.1). Lineage (NCBI taxonomy): Bacteria > Bacillati > Actinomycetota > Actinomycetes > Kitasatosporales > Streptomycetaceae > Streptomyces > Streptomyces sp. NBC_00104. Next base: position 6,873,886 of record NZ_CP108215.1, read on the forward strand.
GCGTTGGTCGTTCTCGGCGTGGTCACATGGTAACCAGTCCTTGGTTAGGTCTACCTAACTTGGTTCGCCGGTGGCACCAGGAGGCGTCCATGTCGACAGCGGAACGAAAGCCGTCCGGGGTGGCCGGGGTGTCGATGCGGGACCTGTTGGCGGCGTGTGCGGCGGCGAAGGCCGTGTCCACACCGCCGCCCGCTCCGCCGGTGCGGGTGGAGGAGCGGCGGCCTGTGGATGAACGGTGCCGTAAGGCTGCGTAGCGCCCGCGGCGGGGTGGAGCCGTTTGATTCGCGGCCGCGGGTGGGTGGGGGCTGGTCGCGCGGTTCCCCGCGCCCCTGAAAAACACCCGCCCCCGGCGCTTGAAAGTGGCCCCCTACTCGACCACGACCACCTTCGTGCCGATGCCCGCGAACTTCCACATCGCCTGGCCGTCCTTGCGGGCCTCGCGGATGCCGCCCGTCTTGGTGGCGGGGTCGGGCTCGGGGGTGGAGCCGTCGACGGCCGCGCTGAAGCCGATGGAGACGCCGTCGACCGAGGCGAAGCGGACGACGTTCTCGATCGGGGTGCCGTCGGAGCCGGTGACGGCGGCCGAGCGTGACGTGACCGTGTAGGTGGCGGGGGTGGGGTCGACCGTGCTGGGGGTGACCTCGAAGGTGCGGGTGACCTTCTCGTTGGCGCCGACCAGCCAGACCCGGTCCCCGTCGAGGGAGTAGACGACCCGCTCGCCGGAGCCCGAGTCGTCGGGGAGGACCTCGTCGGTGTCCTTCTCCTGCCCGGCGGGGGCCTTGGACTTCGGGAGTGCCGAGGACTTGGAGGGGGACGGCTTCCCCAGGTCGTCGGGCACGTGCGCCGACGCCTGATAGGTGAGGAACCCGACTGCGGCGATGGCCGCCGCGGTGAGCCCGGCCACGAATACCGAGCTGCTACTGGCCACCTTCTGAGCCCACCTCTCGTACCCACGTACGCCCTTGAAGTACGTCTGTGCTGTGACGGTAGCAGCAGAGGGGACGTGTCCCAGGTCGGCCGTGGCGCGGGCCGAAGCGCCGTAGGCTGTTTGCGTGCTCTTGCTCGCTCTGGATACCGCCACCCCCGCCGTCACCGTCGCGCTGCACGACGGGACGGACGTCGTCGCCGCGTCGAGCCAGGTGGACGCGCGGCGCCACGGGGAACTGCTGCTGCCCGCCGTCGACCGGGTCCTCGCCGAGGCGGGCACCCGCCTCGACGCCGTCACCGGCATCGTCGTGGGCATCGGCCCCGGCCCGTACACCGGGCTGCGCGTCGGCCTCATGACCGCCGACACCTTCGGCCTCGCCCTCGGGGTCCCCGTCCACGGACTGTGCACCCTCGACGGGCTGGCGTACGCGGCCGACGTCGAGGGCCCGTTCGTGGTGGCCACCGACGCCCGCCGCAAGGAGGTGTACTGGGCGCGCTACGAGGACGCGCGGACGAGAGCGACCGAGCCGGCCGTCGACCGGCCCGCCGAGATCGCCGAGCTGGTGGCCGGGCTGCCCGCGGTGGGAGCCGGGGCGACGCTCTACCCCGACACCTTCCCGGACGCCCGCGGGCCCGAGCACGTCTCCGCGGCCGCCCTCGCGGCGCTGGCCGCCGAACGGCTCGCGGCGGGCGAGGAGCTTGAGGCGCCCCGGCCGCTGTATCTGCGCCGGCCCGACGCCCAGGTGCCCAAGAACTACAAGGTGGTCACCCCCAAGTGACGACCGCCGTGCTGCGCGAGATGCGCTGGTGGGACATCGAGCCCGTCCTGGAGCTGGAGAAGGTCCTCTTCCCCGAGGACGCCTGGTCCCGGGGCATGTTCTGGTCGGACCTCGCCCACGCGCGGGGCCCGAACGCGACCCGGCGGTACGTCGTGGCGGAGTCCCCGGACGAGGACGGGCGGATCGTCGGCTACGGGGGCCTCGCCTCCGCCGGGGACGTCGCCGACGTGCAGACCATCGCCGTCGCCCAGGAACACTGGGGCACCGGCCTCGGCGCGCTGATCCTCACCGAACTGCTGCGGGCCGCCACCGCCTTCGAGTGCGCGCAGGTGCTGCTCGAATGCCGGGTCGACAACGTCCGCGCCCAGAAGCTGTACGAACGCTTCGGCTTCGAGGCGATCGGCTTCCGCCGCGGCTACTACCAGCCGGGGAACGTGGACGCGCTCGTCATGCGCCTCAACGACCCTTCCACATCCGTACAAGGAACCGAGATCAATGGCTAGGTCAATGGCTGACGAACCGCTGGTCCTGGGGATCGAGACCTCCTGCGACGAGACCGGTGTCGGCATCGTGCGCGGTACGACACTGCTGGCCGACGCGATCGCGTCCAGCGTCGACGAGCACGCCCGTTTCGGCGGGGTGGTCCCCGAGGTCGCGTCCCGCGCGCACCTGGAGGCGATGGTCCCGACGATCGACCGCGCGCTGAAGGAAGCCGGGGTGAGCGCGAAGGACCTCGACGGCATCGCCGTCACCGCCGGGCCGGGGCTGGCGGGTGCGCTGCTGGTGGGCGTCTCGGCGGCGAAGGCGTACGCGTACGCGCTGGGCAAGCCGCTCTACGGCGTCAACCACCTCGCCTCCCACATCTGCGTCGACCAGCTGGAGCACGGGGCCCTGCCCGAGCCGACGATGGCGCTGCTCGTCAGCGGGGGGCACTCGTCCCTGCTCCTGTCCACGGACATCACGTCGGACGTACGGCCGATGGGCGCGACGATCGACGACGCGGCGGGCGAGGCGTTCGACAAGATCGCGCGCGTCCTCAACCTCGGGTTCCCGGGCGGGCCGGTCATCGACCGGTACGCGAAGGAGGGTGATCCGAACGCGATCGCCTTCCCACGCGGGCTGACCGGGCCCCGCGACCCCGCGTACGACTTCTCCTTCTCCGGGCTGAAGACGTCCGTGGCCCGCTGGATCGAGGCCAGGCGGGCGGCGGGGGAGGATGTCCCGGTGCGGGATGTGGCGGCTTCCTTCCAGGAGGCCGTGGTGGACGTCCTGACGCGGAAGGCCGTACGGGCTTGTCGTGATCAGGGCGTGGACCATCTGATGATCGGTGGTGGCGTCGCCGCCAACTCCCGGCTGCGGGTGCTGGCCCAGGAGCGCTGCGAGGCGGCTGGCATCCGACTGCGGGTGCCCCGACCCAAGTTGTGCACGGACAACGGGGCGATGGTGGCCGCGCTGGGCGCCGAGATGGTGGCGCGGGGGCGCGCCGCCTCGGACTGGGACCTGTCGGCGGACTCGTCGTTGCCGGTGACGGATCCACATGTGCCGGGGACGGGGAACGGGCATGCCCACGGTCATGCCCACGGGCATGATCACGATCATGTGCACGAGCTGGCGAAGGACAACCTCTACTCGTGACCGTCGCCCTGATGTGGGAGGCGCGGGCCGTGGCGGGCCGGGGCGAGGAACTGCTCGCCTGGGCCCGTGCGCAGGAGCTGCCGGGGGAAGCAGGACGGCTCCTGCGCCGGGAGACCCTCCGGGCGCCCCAGGACCGCGTACTGGTGATCACGTGGTGGGACGCGGACTACGACGCGGATTTGCCCGAACTGCCGGAGCCGGATGGTGAGTTGGTCAGCCGGGCGGTGCACCGGTGGCGGTTCGAGTCGCTGGGCGGGTGAGGCGGCGGTGGCGACTCTCGCCGAAGCGGTCCAGGGCGAGGAACAGGACGGGTACGCAGGCCAGCGGGATGCCCACGAACAGCAGGTACATGTGCGTCGGCCGGTCGGTGACGATCAGCCAGATGGAGAAGACGAACAAGGCGGCCGCGACCCCCAGGATCGCGATGGCCGTCCGCTGCCACGCCTTGCGCCTTCGCGCCTCGCGCTCGACGCGTTCCTCCACGTCGGGCCGCGTCTCCAGGGAGGTGAGCCCGAGCTGTACGGCGGTGGCGCACAGGTCGGCGACCTCGGCGATCGGGTCGGTCAGCTGGTGGTCGTCGAGGTGGTGGAGGCGGGCCCGGCGCCCGTCGGTGGCGTAGAGATACGCCGACCAGCGGGGGGTGCCCCGCTTGTTGTCCTCGACCCGGATGCCGTAGATCTCGGACCAGGTCCACGTGCGGGTGCGCAGCGCCCCTCGTACGGTGACCCCGTCGGCCGTGACGAGCGTACGCGCCCGCCACTGCTCCAGCCCCACCCGGCCGATGGCGACCGTCCAGGCCACCACGACGAGCCAGTCCAGGCCCGACCGCCCGAACTCCGTCATCGACCACACCGTGTTGGCGCAGATCAGCCCGCCCGCGACGACCAGCATGACGTAAGAGGGCGGAACCCCTTGTGCCTTGCGGTACTCCCGCTCGATCCCGACACTCATCCGAACCCCCCGTTCACCAGGCCCTCATGGCGTACGCATGGGGCGGAGGGATGTTACAGCTTGTTGTCATGAACGGGAGGGGGTGGTCGGTACGGCGCGTACTGAGGGGGGAGTACGTGGCTGTTCGGTGGACAGTACGGTGATCGAGCGGTCACTCTGGGTTGATGGTGCACGGTGTGGAGTGGGCGGCGCAGGGGTCGGGTGGTGAGCCCGAGTCGTCGGACAGCATGAAGGCGTTCGGGGCCGTTGTGCAGGCGCTGCGGGAGCATGCGGGGTTGAGCCGGGAGGAGTTCGGGGCGCTCGTCCATCTGTCCAAACACTCCGTCGCCTCCATCGAGTTGGGGCGTCGGCTCGCGGATCAGCGGTTCGTGGAGCTGGCGGAGGGGGCTACGGGCAGCACGGGGGCTGTGGGGGGCGCGTTCAGACATATGGCTCGGCAGCCGGGGTTGGCGGCGTGGTTCAGGACGTGGGCGAGGCTTGAGCGGGATGCCGTATACCTCGCTACGTACGAGTGCCGCCTGGTTCCGGGGTTGTTGCAGTCCGAGGGGTACGCGCGGGCGGTGTTCGGCAATCGCATCCCGCCGCTGTCGGACGAGCAGTTGGAAGCGCAGGTTGCCGCGCGGATGGAGCGGCAGGGCATGCTGCGCGAGCGGCCCAACACCTCGTTCAGCTTCGTCGTGGACGAGCACATCGTCCGGCGTCGTCTGGGCGGAAGCGAGGTGTCGCGGGGCCTGTTCGATCACATGCTCGCGCACGCCCAACTCCGCAACGTGGAGATCCAGATCATGCCGCTCGAATGCCAGGCGCACGCGGGGCTGGACGGCCCGCTGGCACTGCTGGAGAACCCAGACGGGAGGCATCTCGCCTACGCCGAGGGGCAGGAGACCGGACGCCTGATTGCCGACGGAAAAGAGGCGGCCGTCCTGCACCGTCGGTATGCGACACTCCGCGCACAGGCTCTCAGTCCCCTGGACTCCGTGAGCTTGCTGGAGCGGATCAGAGGAGCGTTATGAGCATCACCGAACCTGCGTGGTTCAGGTCCAGCCACAGTACGGATCAAGGTGACAGCTGCGTTGAAGTCGGCCTGGACTGGCGCAAGTCCACGTTCAGCGGCACTGCGGGCGACAACTGCATAGAAATCGCCGCCACCCCCGCCACCATCCACATCCGCGACTCCAAGGACACCACCCGCCCCCACCTCGGCCTCGGCCCCTCCGCCTGGGCCGCGTTCGTCGTGCACGCGGCGGCCCAGGCGGACTGACCGTCAGCTCTCGGCCACCCGGACCTCCGTCTCGCAGTGCAACCGGCGGTTCGGGCCCACCTCGCGGACCGGGCCCGTCAGCGTCAGCCGTGCCCGGTGGCGGATGTCCGCCGTGGACGCGCCCAACCGCAGTTCCAGGGCCCCCGGTTCGACCGTCCGCCGCCCCGAGCGTCCTGCGAACGACGACACGTCGGCGTGGAAGCGGAAGGTCACGCGGGAGGCGGCGCCCGGATCCAACTCCAGCCGCTGGTAGGCGATCAGGCGTACGTCGGGGCGGGTCACCGAGGCCACCGGGTCGTGCAGGTAGAGCTGGACGACCTCCGCACCCGCCCGCTCACCCGTGTTGCGGACGGTCAGCGAGACGTCGTACGTGTCATCCCCGTCCGTGGCGATCTCCGGAGCCGGGCCGTCGTCACTGCTCCCGCCCTCGAAGTCCGTCCACTCGAACGTCGTGTACGAGCGGCCGTGCCCGAAGGGGTACAGCGGGGTCGGGTCGATGTTGCTCGCGCCACCGCTGAGGCCCAGGGGCGGCTGGAGGTACGTCCACGGCTGGCCGCCGGGCCGGTTCGGGACGCTCACCGGCAGGCGGCCCGAAGGGGAGACGCGGCCCGACAGCACTCCCGCCACCGCCGGGCCGCCTTCCTCTCCCGGGAAGAACGCCTGCACGGTTCCGGCCAGTTGGCCGTTCCAGCGGCCCAGTGCGTAGGGGCGCCCGGTGAGCAGCACCAGCACCACAGGGGTGCCCGTCGCCACCAACGCGTCCAGCAGCTCCGCCTGGACCCCCGGGAGGCGGAGGTCTTCCGCGTCGCAGCCCTCGCCCGAGGTGCCGCGACCGAAGAGGCCCGCCCGGTCGCCCAGTACCGCCACGCAGACGTCCGCCTCCGCCGTGCGGGCGACCGCCTCCGGGAAGCCTCCGGTGTCCTCGCCGTCGACGTCGCTGCCGACCGCGTACGTGATCTTCGCGTCGGGGAGTTCGGTGCGCAGGGAGTCCAGGACCGTGGGGATCTCGATGCCCAGCTGGGTGCCGGGGTGGGCCGGGAGGACGTGGGAGGGGAAGGAGTAGCAGCCGAGCATGGCCAGGGCGTCGTCCGCGCGGGGGCCCACCACAGCGATCCTGATGTCCGGGGCCAACGGCAGTACGGCGTCCGGGTTGTCCAGCAGGACCACCGACTCCTCGGCCAGACGGCGGGCCAGGGCGCGGTTCTCGCGGGGGTCGAGGTCGACCTCGCCGCCTTCGGTCTCCGGGGCCCAGTCCTCGTCCAGCATGCCCAGCCCGCACTTCTGGAGCAGGACCCGGCGGGCGGCCCGGTCCACCAGGGACTCGGGGATCCCGCCCGCGCGGACCGCCTCCACCAGGGCCTCGCCGTAGCAGCGCAGGGAGGGGAGTTCCACGTCGATGCCGGCCGTCAGGGCCGCCCCGGCGGCCTCCGCGCGGCTTCCCGCCACGCGGTGGTTCGTCTCCAGGAAGCCGACGCCGAAGTAGTCGGAGACGACCGTGCCGGTGAAGCCCCAGTCGTCGCGCAGGAGTTCGGTCAGGAGGTGGGGGTCCGCCGAGACCGGGACGCCGTCCGTCTCCGTGTACGCGGCCATCACCGAGCGCGCGCCGCCCTCGCGCAACGCCATCTCGAACGGGGGCAGGGTCACGTCCGCGAACTCCCGTACCCCGGCTCGTACGGGCGCGTGGTTGCGGGCGCCGACGGACGCGGCGTACCCGGCGAAGTGCTTCAGGGTGGCGACGATGCCGGCCGACTCCAGACCCCGGACGTACGCCGTGCCGACCGTGCCCACCAGGTACGGGTCCTCGCCGATCGTCTCCTCGACCCGGCCCCAGCGCGGGTCGCGGACCACGTCCAGGACGGGTGAGAGCCCTTGGTGGACGCCGACCCGCGCCATGTCCCGGCCGATGTGCCGGGCCATGTCCTCCACGAGCGGTGGGTCGAAGGTCGCGCCCCAGGCCAGGGGGACCGGGTAGGCGGTCGCACGCCAGGCGGTGAAGCCGGCCAGGCACTCCTCGTGGGCGACGGCGGGGATGCCGAAACGGTTCGCGGCCATGATGCGGCGCTGGGCGCGGGCCAGTGCCGCCGCGCCCAGCGCCGGGTCCACGGGGGCCGTGCCGAAGGTGCGGGTGAGCTGGCCGAGGCCCCGGGTGATCAGCTCGTCGAAGTCGAACGTCTCCGACATGCCCTGCTCGTCGGGGGCGATGTCCTCGCCGCTGGAGTCGCTCTTCACCCACACGCCGTACAGCTGGGCGCACTTCTCCTCCAGGGTCATCCGGGAGAGAAGGTCGTCGACCCGGGCCGCTGCGGGCAGGGCCGGGTCACGCCAAAGGGCCGTGGTCATGAAACTCCTGTCATGGGTTGGTGAGTTTCAGTGCATGGATGCGATGGATGCGATGGATGCGCTGGGTGTGATGAGGTCTCATTTGCCGCCCACCCCCATCAACCCGCCCACCAGCGCCCGTCGCGCCACCAGGTACACGGCGAAGATCGGGATGCCGGAGAGGACGACTGAGGCGAGCACGGCGGGGATGTTGACGCCGAACTGGCTGACGTAGTTGAAGAGTCCGAGGGTGAGGACCCGTGGCTCGTCGGACTGGGTGAAGATCAGCGGGAAGAGGAAGCCGTTCCAGGCCTGGAGCGCGGAGAAGATGACGACCGTGCTGATGCCGCCCTTGGCCAGCGGGATCGTCAGCTGGAAGAGCATCCGCAGGGGCGAGGCGCCGTCGAGGGCCATCGCCTCGTACAGGTCCTCGGAGACGTCCCGGAGCGTGCCCACCAGGACCAGGACCGAGACCGGCATCGCGAAGGCCGCCGTCGGGAGGATGACGGCCAGGAGGGTGTCGTAGAGGTCGAGTTTCGCGATGAGCAGGTACAGCGGGACGACCACCGCCTGCGCCGGGATCGCCACCCCCAGCAGGAACAGGCGGAAGGCGGCGTTCGACCAGCGGTCGCGGGTGCGGACGGCCACGTACGCCAGGGGGATGGACAGGGCCAGGACGATGCCCACCACCGACACCGCGACGATCGCCGTGTTGCTCAGCAGATGGCCGAAGCCGGTGGTCAGGACGGTGTTGTAGTTGTCGAGGGTCGGGTCCGTGGGGGGCTTGAGGGGATTGCCCGTCAACGCCTTGTCCGCGCTCGTGAGAGAGGCCGACAGCATCGCGTAGATCGGGATCAGGACGATGACCAGCCAGACGAAGGCGCCGAGGCCCGCGACCGGGTTGGCGCGCCTGGTCCAGTGGCGGCGCCGGCGTGGGGCGCTCGCCCGCACGCGTCGGGGCTCGTCGGTCTTCGTGGGGCGCGCCAACGTATCGTGTGACACTCCGTCACATCCCTTCGCGGGTGCTGCGCATGCCGCCGAAGCCCGTCAGCCGGACCAGGACGAGCGACAGGCCGGTCGCGGCGAGGACCAGGAAGGACGCGATGGCGCTCGCGTAGCCGAAGTCGTACGTCTTGAAGCCCGCCTCGTACATCAGGTACGGCAGGATCGCGGTGTCCGTGCCGGGGCCGCCCTTGGTGAGGATCAGGACCGTCTCGAAGTACGTCAGTGAGCCGACCACCATCAGGACCGTGGACGTGGTGATGGTGTGGCGCAGCTGCGGGAGCGTGATCGAGAAGAACTGGCGGTAGCGGCCGGCGCCGTCGATGGCGGCCGCCTGGTAGAGGACGTCGGGGATCTGGCGGGCCCCGCCCTGGTAGATCAGGGTGTGGAAGGGGATGAACTGCCAGCCGCCGACGAAGACGATCGCGAGGAACGCGCCGCTCTGCGAGCCCAGGGTGTCCTTCTGGATGATGCCGAAGTTCGGGTCGAGGAGGGCGTAGAAGAGGATCGCGATGGCGGTGGAGGAGAGCAGGAACGGGACGAAGAAGACCGCGGAGAGGATCGCGCGGTTGCGCTGCCGGCCCGCCGCCCACACGCCGAGCAGCAGGGCGACGACCGTCTGGAAGGCCCAGCTGGCGACCGTCAGCACGACGGTCAGCCAGAGGGACTGGGTCATCCGGGGGTCGTCGAGGAGCTTCTTCCAGTTGTCGAGGCCGACCGGCCGCGGGTCGCCGAGGCCGTCCCAACTGGTGAAGGAGAGGTAGAGGGCCAGGGCCATCGGGACGACCGCGAAGAAGGTGAAGAAGAGGACGCCGGGGAGGGCCCAGGCGGCGTGCGGGCGGCCGGCGCGGCTCGCCCGGTGCGCCGGCCGCTTCCGTGCCGTCGGGGGCTTCTCGACCGTGACGGTCACTTGAGCCCCTTGCAGGCCGTCACGAACTCGCTCGGTGAGGACTTGCCCGCGAACAGCTTGCCTATCTCCGTGTGCATCTTGGTGCCGAGCCCGTCGCCGAGCGCCTGGTCCCAGGAGAGGGTGAAGGCGGGGGCCTGCTGGACCATGTCGTACTGGAACGTCGCGTACTCGGGATTGGGCGAGGAGGCGAGGAGGTCGGCCGCGTTCGAGGTGGTCGGGACGTCGCCGTTGTCGATCAGGGCCTGCGCGTACGCCTCCGAGGCGCAGTCCTTCAGGAAGCCGACCGCGAGGTCCTTGTTCTTCGTCCGGGCGTTGACGGACCAGTAGTTGGTGGGGTTGCCGACGACGTTGCGGACGTCGCCGGTGCCGCCCTCGACGGTCGGGAAGGCGGCCCAGCCCAGGTTCTTCCTGGCGAAGTCCGGGAACTTGCCGAGCTGCGTGGAGTACTCCCAGGAGCCCATCAGATGCATGGCGGCCTTGCCGCGCGCGAAGACCGCGGGGGCGCCGCCGTTGACGTACGACACCGAGGTGAACTTGGAGCCGAAGGCGCCGTCGTCGACCAGTTCCTTGACCAGTTCGGCGGCCCTGAGGACGGTGGGATCGCCCCAGCCCTCGGCGTCGCCGTCCTGGATGCGCTTGAAGACCTCGGGGCCGCCGAGGCGGTCGACCAGGTACTCCAGCCACATCAGCTCGGGCCAGACGTCGGAGCCGCCGAGGGCGAAGGGAGTGATCCCCGCCTTCTTCAGCTTGGCGTTGTTGTCGAGCAACTGGTCCCAGGTGGTCGGCGGCTGGAGCTTGTGCTCGGCGAAGACGGCCTTGTTGTAGAAGAGGATCACCGGCTGCATGCCGCGCATCGGGATGCCGTAGTGGTGGCCCCCCAGGTCGCCGGCGGCGAGGACCGAGGGCAGGAAGCCGTCCTTGAGGACCGGGTCGCCCTCGATGATGTCGGTGAGGTCGACGAGCTTGCCCGCCTCCTCGTACGGCTTGATCGAGCCGCCGCCCCAGTTGAAGAAGACGTCCGGGGCGCTGGGGGAGCCCATCGCCGTGCGGAGCTTGGGGGAGTAGTCGGAGCCGGGCACCTTCTGCAGCTTGATGGTGCCGCCGGCCTTCTTCGCCGCGGCCGACTTGTTGAACCGGTCGACGCCCGCCTGCTGGACCTTCACCGCGTCGTCGCCGTACACGAACGCGGTGAGCGTCTTGCCGTCCCCGCCGCCCGCTCCGCCGCCGGAGCCGCAGGCGGTGAGGCCGGCGCCGAGTCCCGCGGTGACCAACGAGGCGGAACCGGCGCCGAGGAACCAGCGCCTGCTGAACGAACGGCCGCCGTCGCCCGGGCCGCTCCCGGGGGACCGGCCCGCGTTCGTCCCGGTCGACTGGCCTCTGCTCGACTCCATGACAGCACCCTTCACGAATGTTCGGACGTGCGAATGTTTCGGATGGCACCTCGAATGTTCCGGGAACTTATGGCCGTCGAAAGGGTTCGTCAAGAGGTCGCGCAGGGATACGATCCGGTTCATGAAGCCCGCGAAGTCCGAGGAAACCCAGACAAGAGCGCGTGCGTCGCACTCCACGCAGACGGCGACGCTCGCCGAGATCGCCCGCCAGGCGGGTGTTTCGGCTCCGACTGTTTCGAAAGTGCTCAACGGCCGCGCGGACGTCGCGCCCGGGACCCGCACCCGCGTCGAGGACCTGCTGCGCGCGTACGGCTACCGCCGCCGGCGCGCCGAGGCGACCCGGTCGCCCCTCATCGACCTGGTCTTCCACGAACTGGAGAGCGCCTGGGCGATGGAGGTCATCCGGGGCGTCGAGAACATCGCGCGCGAGGAGGGCCTGAGCGTCGTCCTCTCCGAGAGCGCCGGCCGCCTCACCCCCGGCCGCACCTGGGCCGACCAGGTCGCCGCCCGCCGCCCGCACGGTGTCGTCCTCGTCCTGTCCGGGCTCGACGAGTCCCAGCGCGCGCTCCTGACCAGCAGGTCCATCCCGTTCGTGGTGATGGACCCGGCGGGCGACCCCGGCGACGACGTGCCCTCGATCGGCGCCACCAACTGGCAGGGCGGCCTCGCCGCCACCCGCCATCTGATCGAACTCGGCCACCGGCGCATCGGCGCCATCAGCGGACCCTCGCGGATGATGTGCAGCCGCGCCCGGGTCGACGGCTACCGGGCCGCGCTGGAGACCGCCGGGCTGCCGGTCGACCCGGGTCTGCTCAGGGCCGGCGACTTCCACCACGAGACCGGATACCGGCTGGGCCTGGAGCTGCTGCGCCGCCCCGACCGCCCGACGGCCGTCTTCGCCGGCAACGACCTCCAGGCGCTCGGCCTCTACGAAGCCGCCCGCGAACTGGGCCTGCGGATCCCGGAGGACCTGAGCGTGGTCGGCTTCGACGACCTGCCGGTGGCCCGCTGGGTGGGGCCGCCCCTGACGACCGTACGACAGCCGCTGATGGAGATGGCCGAGGCGGCGGCCCGGCTGGTGCTCGACCTCGGCCGGCAGGAGGGATCCTCCGCGGCGACCCGGGTGGAGCTGGCGACGAGCCTGGTGGTGCGGAGCAGCACGGGAGTGCCTCCGGCTGTCTAGCGGGTGTGCCGCGGATGTATTGACGAGTGTGGGGCGGCCCCCCACACTGCTCCGAGCCAATCGGTTGCACCACCGAAACTTTCGGAGGCACCCGCATGAGAACCATGAGCACTCTCAGAACCGGCTTCTCCCTCACCTCGCTGCTCACCGGCGCCGCCGCGCTCGCCGCCCTGCTCGTCGCGGCCCCCGCCGCCCACGCGGCCGACCCGCCCCTGCGCGACCTCGCCGCCGCCAAGGGCAAGGCCATCGGCACCGCGGTGACCGGCTCCAAGCTCACCGGCACCTACGGCGAGATCGCGGGCCGGGAGTTCAACTGGCTCACCCCCGGCAACGCCATGAAGTGGGGCTCCATCGAGCCCACCCGGGGCACCTTCAACTGGACCGAGGCCGACCAGATCGTCGACTTCGCCGAGGCCCACGACCAGGACGTACGCGGCCACACCCTGGTCTGGCACAGCCAGAACCCGAGCTGGCTCGACAACGGCACCTGGACGCCCGCGCAGCTCAGCCAGCTGATGAACGACCACATCGCGCTCGAGGTCGGCCGCTACAAGGGCCGGCTGGCCGCCTGGGACGTGGTGAACGAGCCGTTCAACGAGGACGGCACCTACCGCCAGACCCTCTGGTACAACGGCCTCGGCACCGACTACATCGCCCAGGCCCTGACCGCCGCCCGCGCCGCCGACCCGGCCGCCAAGCTCTACATCAACGACTACAACGTCGAGGGCGTCAACGCCAAGAGCACGGCCCTCTACAACCTGTTCCGGGACCTGAAGGCACGCGGTGTCCCGATCGACGGGGTCGGCCTCCAGGCCCACCTGATCCTCGGCCAGGTCCCCTCCACCCTCCAGCAGAACATCCAGCGCTTCGCCGACCTGGGCGTGGACGTCGCCATCACCGAACTCGACATCCGCATGCAACTGCCGGCCACCGAGGCCAAGCTGGCACAGCAGCGCACCGAGTACGACGCCGTGGTGAAGGCCTGCGTGGCCGTGACCCGCTGCACCGCCGTCACGGTCTGGGGCTTCACCGACTCCGACTCCTGGATCCCGGACACCTTCCCGGGCCAGGGCGCGGCGACCCCGTACGACGAGAACTACGCGCCGAAGCCCGCCTACTACGGCATCGTGACCGCGCTCGGCGGCACGGCCGGCGAGCCGCCGGTCCCGGCCGGCTGCTCGGCGACGTACAGCGTCGCGAACCAGTGGAACACCGGCTTCACGGGCAACGTGACGATCCGTTGCGCCGCCGGGTCCTCACTCTCCTCCTGGCGGGTCACCTGGACGTTCGGGGCGGGGCAGCAGGTCGGTCAGGCCTGGAACGCGACGTGCACCCAGACCGGCGCGACCGTCAGCTGCGCCAACGCCCCCTGGAACGGCGGCGTGTCGAGCGGCGGCTCGGTGAGCTTCGGGTTCAACGGCACCTGGAGCGGCAGCAATCCGGTGCCGACGGTGACGCTGGGATGAGAGCGGTTGAGAGAAGTCTGAGAATTTCCGAAGGAAAGGCGTCATGAGGTTCTGCCCGTAACAATTCGGACGTAAGTTCCTGTGCGTGACGGGTGAAGAAAGCGCGTGCGGGGACGGCAACGGGGGCATGGGCAGACAGCGGCGCCGGCTGAGGATCGCCGGGTTCACACTCGTCGGAGCGCTCGTACTGGGCGCGGGCGGGGCGGGCTGGACGTTCTGGCGGCTCAACGACAACATCAGGAGCGTCGACATCGACGCCGCCCTCGGTGACAACCGCCCCGCGAAGACCGGGCCGACGACCTCGGCCGATCCGTCCGATCCCTCCGCCTCGCCCTCCGCCCTGCCGTCCGCCCTGCCGAGCGGCGCGCTGAACATCCTCGTCCTCGGCTCCGACTCCCGCAGCGGCACGGAGAACGCCGAACTGGGCGGCGGCGACGACGGCGCGGGCGCCCGCTCGGACACGGCGATGGTCGTCCACATCGACGAGGGCCGCACCGGGGCGACGGTCGTCAGCATCCCCCGCGACACCCTGGTCACCCGCCCGTCCTGCCCGCTGGAGTCGGGCGGTTCGTCGTCGGTGGCGTACAACGCGATGTTCAACAGCGCGTACGCGGTCGGCGGCCCGGTCTGCGCGGTCAAGACCGTCGAGTCGATGACGCACGTCCGCATGGACCACTACATCGAGATCGACTTCTCCGGCTTCGCGCAGCTCGTCGACGCCCTCGGCGGCGTCACGGTCACGACGGACGAGGACATCGACGACGACGATTCGCACCTGGAGCTGACGGCCGGCACGCACCACCTGGACGGCGAGAAGGCCCTCGCCCTCGCCCGCACCCGCCACGGCATCGGCGACGGCAGCGACCTCGGCCGCATCGGACTCCAGCAGACGCTGGTGAAGGCCCTGCTGGACCAGATCTCCTCGACCGACCTCCTCACCGACCCCACCCGGCTCTACGAGGCCGCCGACGCGATCACCGGCAGCCTCACCACCGACACCGGCGTGGACTCCCTGACCGAACTGATGAAGCTGGGCCAGAGCCTGAAGGGCCTGTCCTCGGACACCACGAAGACCGTGATGATGCCAGTGGTCATGGCCCCCTACGACGGCAACCGGGTGGTGGCGGACGAGCCCGAGGCGAGCGAGCTGTGGGAGTCGCTGAAGTAGCCGGAGCAGGGGCGGAAAAATATTTCGAGGGAATCCGGCGACCGTGTCGATCCGGGGTGCGGCCGTTCGACGCATGGGTGAGAGTCGGGGAGAAGCCCCGGCCACCGATGCACCTGGAGTCACCATGCCGCGCTATCTCTCGATGATCCAGATCGACGAGAAGACCGCCCCCGCCGAGGGCCCGAGCCCCGAACTGATGCAGCGGATGGGGGACCTGCTGGAGGAGATCACCAAGGCGGGGGTCATGCTCGATACCGCCGGGCTGATGCCGAGCGCGCAGGGGAAGAGGGTGCGCTGGGAGAGCGGGCAACTGTCGGTCACCGACGGGCCGTTCACCGAGACCAAGGAGGTCGTCGGCGGCTATGCGCTGATGCAGTGCAAGGACATGGCCGAGGCGGTCGAGTGGGCCAAGCGGTTCCTGAAGGTGCACGAGGAGTACTGGACGGTCACCTGCGAGGTGCGGGAGATCCAGGAGGGCTGAGCCCGCTTGGCTCCGCTGCCCTCCGGGTGTCTGATGGTGGGCTGTGACCCCACAGCCCACCGCCGCCCCCTCCGGCCCCGCCCCCGATCCCGACGCGGCCATCGAGACCGTCTTCCGGATGGAGTCGCCCCGGCTCATCGCCGGGGTCGCGCGGATTGTGCGGGACGTCGGGATCGCCGAGGAACTGGCTCAGGACGCGCTGGTCGCGGCGCTGGAGCAGTGGCCGCGGGACGGGGTTCCGGACAACCCGGGGGCCTGGCTCATGGCCACGGCCAAGCACCGGGCGATCGACCTCGTGCGCCGCCGGGAGCGGTATGCGCGGAAGCTGGCGGAGGTGGGGCGGGACCTGGAGGCGGCGGGGCCGTATCTCGACCGGCCGTCCGACCCGGACGACATCGACGACGACCTGCTCCGCCTCGTCTTCACGGCCTGCCACCCCGTGCTCTCCGCCGAGGCCCGCATCGCCCTCACCCTGCGCCTCCTCGGCGGCCTGACCACGACCGAGATCGCCCGTGCCTTCCTGGCCCCCGAGGCGACGGTCGCCCAGCGCATCGTCCGCGCCAAGCGCACGCTGGCGACGAAGAACGTCGCCTTCGAAGTGCCGTACGGCCCCGACCGCGAGGCCCGCCTCGACTCCGTGCTCGAGGTCATCTACCTGATCTTCAACGAGGGGTACGCGGCCACCGCCGGCGACGACCTGTTGCGCCCCGCCCTCTGCGAGGACGCCCTCCGACTCGCCCGCGTGCTGGCCCAGTTGATGCCCAAGGAGGCCGAAGTGCACGGCCTGGTGGCCCTGCTGGAGCTCCAGGAGTCGCGCGCCGCCGCCCGTACGGGCCCGGCCGGCGAACCCGTCCTCCTCAAGGACCAGGACCGCCGCCGCTGGAACCGCCTGCTCGTCGCACGGGGCTTCACCGCCCTCGGCCGCGCCACCGCCGCCGCGAGCGGTGCCCCGGGCCCGTACGCCCTGCAGGCCGCCATCGCCGCGTGCCACGCCCAGGCGTACACCTACGAGGAGACGGACTGGCCGAGGATCGCCACGCTGTACGCCCTGCTCGCCGCGCGCTCCCCGTCCCCCGTGGTCGAGCTGAACCGCGCGGTCGCCGTCTCCATGGCCGAGGGCCCCGGCCCCGCCCTGGAGATCGTGGACCGCCTGGCCACCGAGCCCGCCCTCCACGAATACCACCTCCTGCCGAGCGTGCGAGGAGACCTGCTGCGCAGGCTGGGCCGTACGGAGGAGGCCAGGGAGGAGTTCGTCCGAGCGGCCGGACTGACCCGCAACGAGCGGGAACGGACGCTGCTGCTGGCGCGGGCGGAGGAGGGGGAGGGGGAGCGAGGGGGCGCCTCGTAGCTCGGGGGTGCGGTGGGCGCCTCATGGCTCGGGGGTGCGGGTGGTGTGGCGGGTGCGGGTGGGTGGGGGCTGGTCGCGCAGTTCCCCGCGCCCCTGAAAGCAGGGGCTGCGCCCCGTGATTTTCGGCCCGCGGGCCCGTCGTTTCCGGGGCGGGGGCTACGCCGGGTGGCCGATCAGCATTGTCGGGGCGCCTGCGACCCGGGTCAGGAAGACCGTCGCCGAGTTGCGCCCCTGCGGCTTGACCTTCTTGCGCAGTTCCTCCGGCTCGACGGCCGACCCCCGCTTCTTCACGGTCAGGATGCCGACCTCGCGCTCCCGGAGCAGGGCCTTCAACTTCTTGACGTTGAAGTGGAGCCGGTCGGTGATCTCGTACGCGGTGGCGTACGGCGTGACGTGGTGTTCGTCGGCGGTGATGTAGGCGATCGTGGGGTCGATCAGCCCGCCCGCCAGGTCCTCGGCGACCTCGGCGACGAGGTGGGCGCGGATGACGGCCCCGTCGGGCTCGTACAAGTACCGCCCCACGGAACGGACTTCGGGGTCGGGCAGGCCCCGGCCCAGCAGGCTCCGCGGCCCGGGCAGCAGGGTCGCCCGCACCGCACCCCCCGTCCCCGTGCCGAACCAGAGCACCGCCTCCTTCACATCGCCGCCGTCCGAGATCCACTCGGCCTCGGCCTCGGCGGGAACCGCCTCGTGGGGGACACCGGGGGCGATCTTCAGGGCGGCGCGCGGGGCCTTGAGGGCGGTGGCGACGGCCCAGGAGAGCGGTGGCGAGTAGGCCTCGGGGTCGAAGATCCGGCCACGTCCGCCGCGCCGCGCCGGGTCGACGAAGACCGCGTCGTACGGGGAGACGTCCACCTCCGTGACGTCCGCCTCCCGCACCTCGACGAGGTCGGTGAGGCCGAGCGCGTCGGCGTTGGCGCGGGCCACCGCCGCCGTCAGGGGGTCGCGGTCGACGGCCAGGACCCGGATGCCGGCCCGGGCGAGGGCGATCGCGTCGCCGCCGATACCGCAGCACAGGTCGGCGACGGACGTCACGCCCAGCGCGCGCATCCGCTCCGCCCGGTAGGTCGCCACGGTCGTCCTGGTCGACTGTTCGACCCCGTTCGGCGTGAAGAACATCCGCTCCGCGTCCGCCGCCCCGAACTTCGCCGCCGCCCGCTGCCGCAGCCGCGCCTGCGCCATGGCCGCCGAGACCAGCTCCGCCGGGTGGTCGCGGCGCAGCCGGGTCGCCACGGCCAACTCCCGCGCCGGTTCGGTGCCGCGCACCTCGTCGAGGAGGGCGCGGCCCTCGGGAGTGAGGAGAGGGGTGAGGAAGGAGGCGGGGTCGAGGTCGTTCACCGGGCCATTGTCGGTCAGGGGCCCGGTGGTGTGGGCCAGTCGGTGGACGCTCCGGGGCCGGCGGCGGTGTCGGGGCGGTGGGGAGGGGCCGTCCTGCGAGGATGCAGCGCCATGCGATTCGTACGACAAAATGATGGAAAGAGTGCGAAGCGGGCGGATTTCCGGAGGGGGTGCGGCGGGGTCCGGGGTGGGGTCCGGGGCGGCGTCGCCCTGCTCGCCGCCGCGGTCGTCGTCGCCGGGTGTGCCTGGGGTGGTGCCGAGGAGGCATCGGAGAGGGGTTCCGCCGAGCGGCGGGAGACCGCCGGGCCCGCCCACGGTCAGCAGCGCGGCCAGCGGCCCTTCGACGCGCCCGGCGCCCGTGCCCTCGACGCGTACGCCGGAAAGGTGCGCCGGGCGCACGCCGCGCGGGTCGCCGCCGCGAAGCGCTGGGGGCTGGCCGAGGTGCCCCTGAGCGCGCCCGCGCCCCCGGCGGAGAAGCCGGCGCTCGGGACGCGGAAGGGGTTCGAGGTCGACGGTCATGTGGAGGACGGACTTCCGCCGGTCTTCACGACCGTCCCGACCCGCCACAAGGTCGTCTTCCTCACCATCGACGACGGCGCCGAGAAGGACCCCGCGTTCCTGCGGATGATGAGCGACCTGCGGGTCCCGTACACCGCCTTCCTCAGCGACTACCTGATCAAGGAGGACTACGGCTACTTCGAGCGGATGCGGGACCGTGGCGTCGCCCTCAACAACCACACCCTCAACCACCGCCACCTGCCCGCCCTCTCGTACGACGCCCAGCAGCGCGAGATCTGCGGCATGCAGGACGTGATCGAGCGGCGGTTCGGCACCCGGCCCACCCTCTTCCGGCCGCCGTACGGCAGCTACGACCAGGACACCCTCCGCGCGGCCAAGACCTGCGGCATCGAGGCCGTCCCCCTGTGGAACGAGGAGGTCTTCGCCGACCGCTGGGACTACCGCGAATGGGACCGCCGACTCCGCCCCGGCGACATCGTCCTCAGCCACTTCCGGGGCAAGGGCGACGGGAAGGGCACCATGCCCGACATGATCCGCCGCTTCCTGAACCTGGTCACCGCCGAGGGGTACGCGGTGGCGAGGCTGGAGGACTACCTGTGAGGGCCGGCGGGGGGCGCGGGACGCCGCAGGGCGTGCCCGGGGTGCGAGGCGCACAGGGGGCGCGTCACGGGGCGCGCGGTCCGGCGGTCCGTACGCCGGCGGCCCGCGCCCTGGCCGCCCTCTCCGCGCTCACCGCCCTCGCCGTCCTGCCCCTGGCCGGATGCGCCACCGGGCACCCCGATCCGGCCGACCGGGCGGCCCCCACGCCGTCATCGGCCTCGCGCTCGGCGCCGGCGTCACCCCCGACCTCGGCCGCCCCCCACTCCGGCGCACGCGCCCCCGACCGCCCGGCTTCACCCCCGTACCGCCGCTGGGGCCTCGCCGCACCCCTCGCCCCCGCGCCCGGGACCCCCGACCGGCCGCCCGCCCCCCGCGCGGCCGGTCCGGGGCTGCCGCCCGTCGTCGACCGCGTCCCGACCCGGGACAGGGTCGTCTTCCTCACGTACGACGACGGGGCCGAGAAGGACCCCCGGTTCGTCGACATGGTGCGTGAGCTGCGGCTGCCGGTGAGCATGTTCCTGACGGACAGCGTCGTGGGGCCGGGCTACGGCCACTTCGCGCGGCTGCGGACGGTCGGCGCGACCGTGCAGAACCACACGCTCGACCACACCGCCCTGCGCGGCCTGCCGTACGCCGGACAGCGCGCCGAGATCTGCGGCCAGCAGGACAAGCTGAAGCAGCGCTTCGGCGTCCGGCCGACCCTCTTCCGCCCGCCCTACGGCGTCTACGACACGACCACGCTCCGCGCCGCCGCCGACTGCGGCATCTCGGCGGTCGTCCTGTGGCGCGCGTCCATGCAGATCCACGACCTCCGCTACGCCGTCGGCGACCGCCTCCGTCCCGGCGACATCGTCCTGGCCTGCTTCCGGGGCCCGGACCAGCTGAAGGGCACCACGCTCACGCAGATGACGACCCGGCTGCTGCGCCGCGTCCAGGAGCAGGGCCTGACGGTCGGCCGCCTGGAGGACTACCTCTGAGGCCCGCCCCGGACGCGTCCGACACCCCGCCCGCACCCCACCCGACACCCCGCCCGCACCCCACCCGACGCCCCGCCACCCGCCGCGCGATGCCCCGCCACCCACCGCGGGATGCCCCGCCGCGACCCACTCGATTAGCAGTCCGCTTGACCGAGTGCTAATCGCGGTCATAGTCTCAGGTCTGGCACTCCCCACTGGAGAGTGCCAACTACGCGACGGGCAGGTCCGGCACCCGCGACGACGGATCCACCTGGTCGCCACCTCAGACAGTTAACCCCGTGAGATCTCCGAAGGGGGAGGTCGGATCGTGACGACCACCAGCTCCAAGGTTGCCATCAAGCCGCTCGAGGACCGCATCGTGGTCCAGCCGCTCGACGCCGAGCAGACCACCGCCTCTGGCCTGGTCATCCCGGACACGGCCAAGGAGAAGCCCCAGGAGGGCGTCGTCCTGGCCGTGGGCCCGGGCCGCTTCGAGAACGGCGAGCGCCTGCCGCTCGACGTCCAGACCGGCGACATCGTGCTGTACAGCAAGTACGGCGGCACCGAGGTGAAGTACAACGGCGAGGAGTACCTCGTCCTCTCGGCTCGCGACGTGCTCGCGATCATCGAGAAGTAATTCACCCGCTTCCTCACCGAAGCACCTTGCATGTGAGCTGCGCCCTTGGCCCCCCGCGACCACTAATCAGCCGGGCGTCGGGGGCGCAGTTCGTTTCACCCACGTTTTCCGAGAGGGCTGAACCGCTCCCATGGCGAAGATCCTGAAGTTCGACGAGGACGCCCGTCGCGCCCTCGAGCGCGGCGTCAACAAGCTTGCCGACACGGTCAAGGTGACGATCGGCCCCAAGGGCCGCAACGTCGTCATCGACAAGAAGTTCGGCGCCCCCACCATCACCAACGACGGTGTGACCATCGCCCGTGAGGTCGAGGTCGACGACCCGTACGAGAACCTCGGCGTCCAGCTGGTGAAGGAGGTGGCGACCAAGACCAACGACGTAGCGGGTGACGGTACGACCACCGCCACCGTGCTGGCCCAGGCGCTCGTCCGCGAGGGCCTGCGCAACGTCGCCGCGGGTGCCTCCCCGGCCGCCCTGAAGAAGGGCATCGACGCCGCGGTCAAGGCCGTGTCCGAGGAGCTCCTCGCGACCGCCCGCCCGATCGACGAGAAGTCCGACATCGCCGCCGTCGCCGGTCTGTCCGCCCAGGACACCCAGGTCGGCGAGCTCATCGCCGAGGCGATGGACAAGGTCGGCAAGGACGGTGTCATCACCGTCGAGGAGTCCAACACCTTCGGTCTGGAGCTGGACTTCACCGAGGGCATGGCCTTCGACAAGGGCTACCTGTCGCCGTACTTCGTGACGGACCAGGAGCGTATGGAGGCCGTCCTCGACGACCCGTACATCCTCATCCACCAGGGCAAGATCGCCTCCATCGCCGACCTGCTGCCGCTGCTGGAGAAGGTCATCCAGTCCAACGCCTCGCGGCCGCTGCTGATCATCGCCGAGGACGTCGAGGGCGAGGCCCTGTCGACCCTGGTCGTGAACAAGATCCGCGGCACCTTCAACGCGGTCGCCGTCAAGGCCCCCGGCTTCGGCGACCGTCGCAAGGCGATGCTGCAGGACATGGCGACGCTGACCGGCGCCGAGGTCATCTCCGAGGAGGTCGGCCTCAAGCTCGACCAGGTCGGCCTGGACGTGCTCGGCTCCGCCCGCCGCGTCACCGTGACCAAGGACGACACCACGCTCGTCGACGGCGCCGGTGACTCCGGTGCCGTCCAGGGCCGCGTCGCCCAGATCAAGGCCGAGATCGAGAACACGGACTCCGACTGGGACCGCGAGAAGCTCCAGGAGCGCCTCGCGAAGCTGGCCGGCGGCGTGTGCGTCATCAAGGTCGGCGCCGCCACCGAGGTGGAGCTGAAGGAGAAGAAGCACCGTCTGGAGGACGCCATCTCCGCGACCCGCGCCGCGGTCGAGGAGGGCATCGTCTCCGGTGGTGGCTCCGCGCTCGTCCACGCCGTGAAGGTCCTCGAGGGCAACCTCGGCAAGACCGGCGACGAGGCCACGGGTGTCGCGGTGGTCCGCAGGGCCGCCGTCGAGCCGCTGCGCTGGATCGCCGAGAACGCCGGCCTGGAGGGCTACGTCATCACCTCCAAGGTCGCCGAGCTCGACAAGGGCCAGGGCTTCAACGCCGCCACCGGCGAGTACGGCGACCTGGTCAAGCAGGGCGTCATCGACCCGGTCAAGGTCACCCGCTCCGCCCTGGAGAACGCCGCCTCCATCGCCTCCCTCCTCCTCACGACCGAGACCCTGGTCGTCGAGAAGAAGGAAGAGGAGCCGGCCGACGCGGGCCACGGCCACGGTCACGGCCACTCCCACTGACGTACGTACGCACGTCGGTCAGCCGTAGGCGAGGCCCGGCACCCCTGTACGAGGGGGCGCCGGGCCTTCCCGCGTCACCACCCGTCTCCCGGAGGCGGCCTACTTCTCCAGATCGTCGAGCGCGCCCAGCTGCCCCATCAGCCCGAGCCGGTCGTACTCCCACCACCCCTCGGTGATCTTCCCGTCGGGAGTACACCGGTGAATGAGCGTCCCCGTCATCCGGACCGTCCTGCCGCTGGCCGGAATCCCGAGGAAGTCCCCGTTGTGGGTCGCGTTCCAGGTCCACCGTGTGCACACCCGGTCACCCTGGGCGATCTGGTCCTCCACGGTGAACTCGAAGTCGAACCCGCCGCGCCACTCCTCGACGGTCCGCCTGAACGCGTCCATCCCGATGGCGTCCGGCTCGTCGGAGGGCACGTGGTCGTGGTAGCCCTCCACGAGCAGATCGTCGAGCGGCGGCAGTTCGCCCTTCGTGGCGATGGTCGTGAGGAACCGCCGCGCCGTCGCGGCGTACAACTGCTCGTCCCGCACCACGTCCAGGTCCGTGAACGTGGGCGTCTCGTCGCACAGCGCCATCATCTCCCGGAAGATCCGGTCCGTCTCCGGCAGACCCGAGTTCCGCATCGCCTCCTCGTACGACGGGAACTCCACGATCTCCACGATGTGCGACCCGTCCGACCGGTCCTTCCCGATCACGCTGTGCGTCGCCGTCCGCTTCCCCTTGGTCTGTTCGACCCATGTGTCCATCAGCCGGTTCATCTCGTCGAACCGGCTGGTCCTGCAGTCGATGAGCTGCACGAATGTCATGAGACCGCCTCCGGCCCCCCTGGCTCCGGTTAACAGCTCCATTGTCTCCCGGTGTCCTCTCTCCCACCCGCCGGCACCGGGGCGACCACGGGCTACCGCGGCCCGTACTTCCGTCCCGTCTTCGAGCTGATCCCGCCCAGTAGACCGCGCGGCACCACCTTCACCACACCCATCAGGGCCTTGTAGCGCGGGTCGGGGATGGAGACGGTCCTGCCTCGGGAGAGGTCGGCGAGGGCGGCGGTGACCAGCTTGTCGGCGTCGAGCCACATCCAGGACGGGATGTTGTCGGTGCCCATGCCGGCCCGGTCGTGGAACTCGGTACGGACGAAGCCGGGGCAGAGTGCCATGAGACGGACGCCGGTGCCGGCCAGGTCGCGCGCGACCCCCTGGGTGAACTGCACGACCCAGGCCTTCGACGCCCCGTACGTGCCGCGCGGCACGAACGCGGCGACCGACGCCACGTTCACCACGCCGCCCCGGCCGCGTTCGCGCATGGCCTCGGTGGCCGCGGAGGTGAGACGGAGGACCGCCTCGCAGTGGACCTTGAGCATCTTCAGCTCATCGGCCATGGAGACGTCGAGGAAGCGGCCCTTGTTGCCGAAGCCGGCGTTGTTGATCAGCAGGTCGACCGCGTTCCTGCGGTCGGCCAGCCGCCGCACCACCGTTTCGATGCCGTCGTCCGTCGCGAGGTCCGCCGTCAGCACCTCCGCCTCGATGCCGTGGCGGTCGTGCAACTCGGTCGCCTGTTCCCGCAGCCGCTTGGTGTCACGCGCCACCAGCACCAGGTTGTGCCCGTCCGCCGCCAGCCGCCGTGCGAAGGCGGCACCGATACCCGCGGTCGAACCCGTAATGAGAGCCGTTGTCATGGCGCAAGCGTAGTGACCGGGACCGTGCGGGTCCGCTTGCTCCACCGCACGTTCACCAGCGGCCTCGTCACGACGGACCGGCCCCCTCAGCCCTGCTTCGCCGCGTACGTCCGCGCCGTCTCCAGAATCTCCGGATGCAGTGCCTCGCCCGCCGCCAACAGCCGTGGCAGCAAGTCGTGTTCGTTCATCGTGGCGCGGAAGGTGAGGGCCACGGTGATGTCGTGGTCGGGGCGGTGGACGATCTCGATCGGGTCGCCCGCGCGGATCTCGCCCGGCTGGATCACGCGGAGGTAGGCACCGGGCGCGCCCTGGCGCGTGAAGCGTCTGACCCAGCTCCGCTCGCCCAGGTGCCGCTGGAAGTTGAGACAGGGGACCCGGCCCGAGGTGATCTCCAGGATCAGGTCGGGGCCGATCCGCCAGCGTTCGCCGATGAGGGCGCCGGATACGTCGAGGCCCTCGGTGGTGAGGTTCTCGCCGAAGATCCCGCTGGGCAGCGTGCGGCCCAGTTCGCGCTCCCAGCCGTCCAGGTCCTCGCGGGCGAACGCGTAGACCGCCTGGTCGTCGCCGCCGTGGTGCTCCGTGTTGCACACCGCGTCCCCGGCCACCCCGCTGGCGCCGACCCCCTTGGGCCCGGGCGCCGCCACCCGCACCGGCCCCTCCACCGGCCGCTTGTCGATGCCCGAGAGGCTCTTCGACTCCTCCGGGACGTCGACGGCCCTGGCCCGCCCCACATTCAGCGACAGAAGCTTCATGCACGGCACGCTAGGCGAACGGACATCAAAGAGTCGACGCGATATTCGGCAGCGTTCCCAAGCCCCGCTTATGCTCGACCCCGTGATCGAGGCCCGCCATCTCCGCGTCCTGCGCGCCGTCGCCGCCACCGGCTCCTTCTCGGCGGCCGGACGTGAACTCGGCTGTACCCAGCCCGCCGTCAGCCAGCAGATGAAGGCGCTCGAATCCTCCGTCGGCACACCGCTGCTGGTCCGCACCGGCCGTGAGATGCGGCTGACGCAGGCGGGCGAGGCGCTGGTGCGGCACGCGGCCGGCATCCTCGCCGGGCTCACCGCGGCCGAGGAGGAGGTCGCCGCCATCGCCGGGCTGCGCGCCGGACGGGTGCGCCTGGTCTCCTTCCCCAGCGGCAGCTCCACCCTCGTCCCCACGGCCCTGGCCGCCCTGCGCGCCGCCCACCCCGGCACCCGCGTCTCCCTGGAGGAGGCCGAACCGCCGCGCTCGGTCGAGATGCTCCGCGAGGGTGACTGCGACATCGCGCTCGCCTTCCGCTACGAGGGCGCGGCGGGCGCGGAGGAATGGGACGACCTGGTCGTACGTCCCCTGCTCACGGACCGGCTCGTCGGACTCGTGCCCGAGGGGCACCGACTGGCCCGTTCGCGGTCCGTCGGCATCGGGGAACTCGCCGGGGAACCCTGGATCGCCGGCTGCCCGCGCTGCCGGGGGCAGCTGGTGCGGGTCTGCGAGAGTGCGGGCTTCACGCCCCGCATCGACTTCGCGACCGACGACTATCCGGCGGTGGTCGGCCTGGTGGGAGCGGGTCTCGGGGTCGCCGTCCTGCCGGAGCTGGCCATCGAGTCCGTGCGCGCCAAGGGGGTGCGGACGGTGTCGGTCGAGCCGGCGGTGCGCCGGGAGATCGTGGCGCTCACCCTGCCGGACCTGGCCCAGGTGCCGACGGTCGCGGCGACGTTGGAGCGGCTGGCCGGAGCGGCCGCGCGGTAGCGCCGGACGGCCGGGGGCCGGGGGCCGGGATGGTGAAGAAACGTTCCTTCAGGTGTTCGAACCGGTGTCGCTCCCGGACGCGGACGCCGTCACCAGCCGGTGACGTGCCCGGCCCATGAGCTCCTCGCGCTCGTCCTCGGTCAGCCCGCCCCACACGCCGTACGGCTCGCGCACCGCGAGGGCGTGGGCCGCGCACTGCGCGCGGACCGGGCATCTCATGCAGACCTCCTTGGCCGAGTTCTCACGAGCGCTCCGTGCCGCACCGCGTTCTCCTTCGGGGTGGAAGAAGAGTGAGCTGTCGACCCCACGGCAGGCCGCGAGGAGCTGCCAGTCCCACAGATCAGCGTTCGGTCCGGGAAGGCGGGAGAAATCTGCCATTGCGTGTCCCCTTGTTGCTGTTCTGGGAGGAGATGTTGCCCATGACCGTACATCGACTATCTAAGGAGATGAAAATATGACTCATTGCGAATCTAGCCTCAGACACCAATAAATGGGAACAAAAACGTCTGAATGGGGCATAGGTTGTGATGAAACATTGAGGGTCCGTTGTGCATGTCTGCGCCGTGTCCGCGCCCTCACGTAGAGTGCCGAAGATGGCCGGCCATCCCGTAACTCTTTCGAGTGACCGTCGTTGAGACGGGCGGAGGCGGTTGAGAGAACAAGCGCTCGGGCAGGCGTTCCTGTCCGCTCGTGAGTATCGACCGCACAGGTGACGATTTCGTACCAGCCTGGAGGCTCAAGGTGACGCGCATCAGCTGCGGAGGGCGGCCATGACATCCGTCCTCGTCTGCGACGACTCCCCGCTTGCCCGAGAGGCGCTGCGCCGCGCGGTGGCTACCGTGCCCGGCGTCGAGCGCGTGACCACGGCGGCCAACGGCGAGGAAGTCCTCCGCCGCTGGGGGGCCGACCGCTCGGATCTGATTCTGATGGACGTACGCATGCCCGGCCTGGGCGGCGTCGAGACCGTACGGCGGCTGCTGTCCGCCGACCCCGGGGCGCGCATCATCATGCTCACCGTCGCCGAGGACCTGGACGGCGTGGCCCTCGCGGTCGCGGCCGGCGCGCGGGGCTATCTGCACAAGGACGCCTCCCGCGCGGAGCTGCGCGCCACGGTGACGCAGGCCCTCGCCGACCCGACCTGGCGGCTCGCCCCGCGCCGGCTGCGCTCCGCCGAGATGGGCGCCGCGCCGACGCTCACCGCGCGGGAGATCCAGGTGCTGGAAGGCATGAGTCACGGTCGCTCCAACGCCGAGATCGGTCGCGAGCTGTTCCTCTCCGAGGACACGGTCAAGACCCACGCCCGGCGCCTGTTCAAGAAGCTCGGCGCCTCGGACCGCGCGCACGCGGTGGCGCTCGGTTTCCGCTGGGGTCTGGTCCGTTGAGTGGGCCGTGACGGGGTGAGGAGGATCCCCGCCTGCCGCGCGGCGGGCGGGGGCGGTGAGACGGTCCGTCGGGTGCCCGCTGCTCGTTTCGCCGCGGATGCCGCATCCTTGAGGTGTGGAGTTCCTCGGGGAGCAGTCGAACGAGCGGGAGGGGAGGGCGCAGGAGATGAGTTCCGGCGCACCTGCTCATAACGCTTCGGTGCACAACCATGGACGTGGCGCCACGGACCGGACGGCCGCAAGGCACCATGGACCGATGCGTGACGACGAGACGACAGTGATCGGTGCGCTCGTGCATCGCGCGGTCGACGGGGACGAGCAGGCCACACACGATCTGCTCGCCCATGTCCACCCCTTGGCGTTGCGCTATTGCCGCACCCGTCTGTCCCGGCTTCCGGGGGACGCGCGGCATTTCGTGGAGGACCTGGCGCAGGAGGTCTGCGTCGCCGTCCTCCTGGCGCTGCCGCGCTACAAGGACACCGGAAGGCCGTTCGAGGCGTTCGTCTTCGCCATCGCCGGCCACAAGGTCGCGGACCTCCAGCGGGCCGCGATGCGTCACCCCGGGTCGACGGCCGTCCCCTCGGACGAGATGCCGGAGCGCCCCGACGACTCGCTGGGTCCCGAGGAGCGCGCCCTGCTCAGCAGTGATGCCGAGTGGGCGAAGAAGCTCCTGGCCAACCTCCCCGAGAACCAGCGGGAGCTGCTGCTCCTGCGGATCGCGGTGGGGCTCACGGCCGAGGAGACCGGACAGATGCTGGGCATGTCACCGGGTGCGGTCCGGGTGGCCCAGCACCGGGCGCTGAGCAGACTGCGGGCGTTGGCGGAGCAGTAGTACCGGCGTCTCGGGCGTTGGCGGAGCAGGGGTACCGGCGTCTCGGCGACGGTTCGGAGGGCGCCTCGGATGAACACGCGGGGTGCCTTTTCCGTACGAACATACGAAGCCCGGCGTTACTTCGTACCGTGGAATGTGTGACCCACACTTCCCGTTAGCATGGACATCCGCACCGATCAAGGCCATTTGGGGAAGGTGTCATGACTGCCAACGTCGACGGAGTGCCCGAGAAATTCGCGACGCTCGGGCTGACCTACGACGACGTGCTGCTGCTGCCGGGCTCGTCGGACATGGCGCCCGACGAGATCGACACCGCCTCGTACGTCTCCAGGAACGTGCGGGTGAACATCCCGCTCCTCTCGGCCGCGATGGACAAGGTCACCGAGTCCCGCATGGCCATCGCCATGGCCCGCCAGGGCGGCGTCGGCGTGCTGCACCGCAACCTCTCCATCGAGGACCAGGCCAACCAGGTCGACCTGGTGAAGCGCTCCGAGTCCGGCATGGTCGCCGACCCGATCACCGTGCACCCGGACGCCACGCTCGGCGAGGCCGACGCGCTGTGCGCCAAGTTCCGCATCAGCGGTGTGCCCGTCACCGACGGCAACAAGAAGCTGCTGGGCATCGTCACCAACCGTGACATGGCCTTCGAGTCGGACCGCTCGCGCCAGGTCCGCGAGGTCATGACGCCGATGCCGCTGGTCACCGGCAAGGTCGGCATCTCCGGCGTCGAGGCCATGGAGCTGCTGCGCAAGCACAAGATCGAGAAGCTTCCGCTGGTCGACGACTCGGGCATCCTCAAGGGCCTGATCACGGTCAAGGACTTCGTGAAGGCCGAGAAGTACCCGAACGCGGCGAAGGACGGCGAGGGCCGGCTCCTCGTCGGCGCGGCCGTCGGTGTCGCCGGTGACGCGTTCGAGCGCGCACAGGCCCTCATCGAGGTCGGCGTCGACTTCATCGTCGTCGACACCGCCCACGGCCACTCCCGCCTGGTCGGCGACATGGTCGCCAAGATCAAGTCGAACTCGGCGGGCGTCGACGTCATCGGCGGCAACATCGCCACCAAGGACGGCGCCCAGGCCCTCATCGACGCCGGTGTGGACGGGATCAAGGTCGGCGTCGGCCCCGGCTCCATCTGTACGACCCGCGTCGTCGCCGGCATCGGCGTCCCCCAGGTCACCGCCATCTACGAGGCCTCCCTCGCCGCCAAGGAGGCCGGGATCCCGGTCATCGGCGACGGCGGCCTGCAGTACTCCGGCGACATCGCCAAGGCCCTGGTCGCGGGCGCCGACACGGTGATGCTGGGCTCGCTGCTCGCGGGCTGCGCCGAGTCGCCGGGTGAGCTGATGTTCATCAACGGCAAGCAGTTCAAGTCGTATCGCGGCATGGGCTCGCTGGGGGCCATGCAGTCCCGCGGCGACCGCAAGTCGTTCTCCAAGGACCGCTACTTCCAGGAGGGCGTCGCCTCCGACGAGCAGCTCGTCCCCGAGGGCATCGAGGGCCAGGTGCCCTACCGGGGCCCGCTCTCCTCGGTCGTCCACCAGCTGGTCGGCGGTCTGCGCCAGTCGATGTTCTACGTCGGCGGCCGGACCGTCCCGGACCTCCAGGCCAACGGCCGTTTCGTCCGGATCACCTCGGCGGGCCTCAAGGAGAGCCACCCGCACGACATCCAGATGACGGTCGAGGCACCGAACTACAGCCGTAAGTAGTCACCAGGCTGCTCGATCGAAGGCGGTCCCGGAGACTCCGGGGCCGCCCTCGTCGTGCCCGTCGGCGATACTGGTAGACGCTGAACGCATCAGGGAAAGGCCACAGACGTGACTGAGATCGAGATCGGGCGCGGCAAGCGCGGCCGCCGGGCGTACGCCTTCGACGACATCGCCGTCGTCCCCAGCCGCCGTACGCGGGACCCGAAGGAGGTCTCGATCGCCTGGCAGATCGACGCCTACCGCTTCGAGCTGCCCTTCCTGGCCGCCCCCATGGACTCGGTCGTCTCCCCGGCCACCGCGATCCGTATCGGCGAGCTGGGCGGCGTCGGCGTCCTGAACCTCGAAGGCCTGTGGACGCGGTACGAGGACCCGCAGCCGCTGCTCGACGAGATCACCGGGATGCCCGACGAGGCCGCGACCCGCCGCCTCCAGGAGATCTACGCGGCTCCCATCAAGGAGGAGCTGATCGGGCAGCGCATCAAGGAGGTGCGCGACTCCGGTGTGGTCACCGCCGCCGCGCTCTCCCCGCAGCGCACGGCCCAGTTCTCCAAGGCCGTCGTGGACGCGGGCGTCGACCTCTTCGTCATCCGCGGGACGACCGTGTCGGCGGAGCACGTCTCCGGCTCGCACGAGCCGCTGAACCTGAAGCAGTTCATCTACGAGCTGGACGTCCCGGTGATCGTGGGCGGCTGCGCCACGTACACGGCGGCCCTGCACCTGATGCGCTCCGGCGCGGCGGGCGTCCTCGTCGGCTTCGGCGGCGGCGCGGCGCACACCACGCGCAACGTGCTCGGCATCCAGGTCCCGATGGCGACGGCGGTGGCCGACGTCGCCGCCGCCCGCCGCGACTACATGGACGAGTCCGGCGGCCGCTACGTGCACGTCATCGCCGACGGCGGTGTCGGCTGGTCCGGCGACATCCCCAAGGCGATCGCCTGCGGTGCCGACGCGGTCATGATGGGCTCCCCGCTGGCCCGCGCCACGGACGCGCCCGGCAAGGGCAACCACTGGGGCATGGAGGCGGTGAACGAGGAGCTGCCGCGAGGCAAGAAGGTCGACCTCGGCACCGTCGGCACCATCGAGGAGGTCCTCACCGGGCCCTCGCACACGCCCGACGGCTCCATGAACCTCTTCGGTGCGCTGCGGCGGGCGATGGCCACGACCGGCTACAGCGAGCTGAAGGAGTTCCAGCGCGTCGAGGTGACGGTGGCGGACTCGCAGCACAAGCGGTGAGATGACGCCGCGCTCGGCTTGAGCGGTGGGGGGCTCGGTTGCCTGAGGGCGACCGGGCCCCTTTCGTGTGCCCAAGTGGGCTGGTGGGGGCGTGAGTTGTGGATGGGGGCGCGTGGTTGCGTTCGGGATGAATGTGGGCCGAACGGGCGTAGCCGGGCGATAGCGTTCGTGTCCGGCGCCCCAGGTTCTTCTGGGAGCCCCCTTCCAAGGACATGGTCCGGACCCCGCCCTCGGGGCCCGGCCCGAATTCCAACGGACCGCCTACCGGGCTATCGGCGGCGTCGTGGAAGGGGGCGCCCATGGGACGTCACCGCAAGCCCACCCGCTGGGACCGACTCCGTCTTCGGACGGTGCAGTGCCGGAGGAGGTGGATCTTGCGGCTTTTCGGTTGGTGAGCGGCCGCCCCCATAGGAACTAGGGGCGGACACTCCGTGAACCAACCTGGAGCTCGTCGCAGTGCCCTCTGCGGCGGGCTCCACCTTTTTTGTACGGTACCGGATTCGCTGTGGGGCGGCCCGGTGCCGGAGGAGGTGGATCTTGCGGCTTTTCGGTTGGTGAGCGGCCGCCCCCATAAGGACTAGGGGCGGACACTCCGTGAACCAGCCTGGAGCCTGCCGCAGTACCCGCTGCGGCGGGCTCCACCTGTTTCCGTACGGTACCGACGCGGGACGCCGAGTGCCACCAGCCCCGGAAGCCCGGGCTGCTTCGAGCGCCCCTTTCACAACCTGTGCGCCGCCCCCGTGGGTGTGGCCCCCCGGGTGTCCAGCAGCAGCTGGGCCTTCACCGACAGGCCCTGGAGGTCGTAGGTGCGGTGCTGCTGGAGGAGGATCGTCAGGTCGGCGTCGGCGGTGGCCTCGTAGAGGGAGTCGGCCCGGGGGATGGGGCGGTCGAGGACGCTCCAGGTGGGGACGTGGGGGTCGTGGTAGCTGACGTGGGCGCCGAGTTCGATGAGGCGGCGGGCGATCTCGTCGGCGGGGGTGCCCTGTTGGTCGGGGAGGTCGGGCTTGTAGGTGACGCCGAGGAGGAGGACGCGGGCGCCCCGGGCCGACTTGCCGTGCTCGTTGAGGAGGGTGGCGGCGCGCTGGACGACGTACTGGGGCATGCGGTTGTTGACCCGCTGGGCCAGTTCGACCATACGCAGCGAGCGGGGGGCGTGGCCCGACAGGTCCTGGGGGAGGGCGTGGCCACCCACGCCGGGGCCGGGGCGGAAGGCCTGGAAGCCGAAGGGCTTGGTCTCGGCACAGCGGATGACGTCCCACAGGTCGACGCCGAGGTCGTTGCAGAGGCCGGCCATCTCGTTGACCAGGGCGATGTTGACGTGGCGGTAGTTGGTCTCCAGGAGGTGGACCGTCTCCGCCTCGCGCAGGCCGCGCGCGCGGACCACCTTGTCGGTGAGGCGTCCGTAGAAGGCGGCCGCTGATTCCGTGCAGGCGGAGGTGAGGCCGCCGATCACCTTGGGGGTGTTGGCGGGGCGGAAGTCGCGGTTGCCCGGGTCGACGCGGGCGGGGGAGTAGGCGACGTGGAAGTCGCGGCCCGCGCGCAGGCCGGAGCCCTCTTCGAGGAGCGGGCGGAGAAGCTCCTCGGTCGTGCCCGGGGGGACCGGGGACTCAAGGATGACCGTGGTGTGCGGGCGCAGCCGCGCGGCCAGGGTGCGGGCGGCCTCCTCGACCTGGGTGAGGTCGAGCGAGCCGTCGGCGCCCAGGGACGTCGGGGCGCAGATGACCGCCGTACGGACGCGGCCGAGTTCGGCGGGGCTGGTGGTGGGCTTGAAGCCGCGGGCGAGCATGCGGCGCAGTTCGCCGGGGGTGAGGGAGCCGGAGTCGGGGCCGGTGCGGTAACCGAGCGTGGGGATGCCGGCTGCGACGGCGGCCTGGGCCAGCGGCAGCCCCAATTGGCCGAGTCCGATGACGGCGAGATCTGCGGGCATGGCGTGTGGCCGTCCTTCCCAGTAACCGAAGCGGGACAGGCGCGCAAGCCCGGTGGACTGGATGAGCGAGCGCAATGTCACACTAGGAGTAAATATGACCGATATGCGGGATTGGGGGGTTGTTTTTCTGTGCGCGTCCTGCGGAGTTATCCACAGGCTCGGGGCTGGTGGTGGCCGAAGTCGGGCAACACGGTCAGAATTTTGGGCAGGGGGATGTGAGCCGGGTCTTGCCTGACGGGCATGGACAGGTGAGGCCAGCGCGACCGACAGCGGGAGGCAGCGGTGAGGACAGCGGCACTGGGACCGGCGCAACGCGCCGAGTCACTGGCGGGTATGGCCGAGCGCGAGCTGGATGTACTGGTCGTGGGTGGTGGCGTGGTCGGTGCGGGCACGGCCCTGGACGCCGTGACACGCGGCCTCTCCACGGGTCTGGTCGAGGCGCGTGACTGGGCGTCGGGTACCTCCAGTCGGTCCAGCAAACTGGTCCACGGCGGTCTGCGTTATCTGGAGATGCTCGACTTCGCCCTCGTACGGGAGGCGTTGAAGGAGCGCGGGCTGCTGCTGGAGCGCCTGGCCCCCCATCTGGTGAAGCCCGTGCCGTTCCTCTATCCCCTGCAGCACAAGGGCTGGGAGCGGTGGTACGCGGGCTCGGGCGTCGCGTTGTACGACGGGATGTCGATGGCGCGCGGGCATGGCCGGGGCCTGCCGCTGCATCGTCATCTGACCCGCCGCCACGCCCTGCGCATCGCGCCCTGTCTGAAGAAGGACGCGCTGGTCGGGGCCTTGCAGTACTACGACGCCCAGATGGACGACGCCCGCTATGTGGCGACGATGGTGCGCACGGCCGCGTCGTACGGGGCGAAGGCCGCCAACCGGGCGCGGGTGACCGGGTTCCTGCGTGAGGGCGAGCGGGTGGTCGGGGCCAAGGTGCAGGACGTCGAGGGCGGCGGGGAGTACGAGATCCGCGCTCGGCAGGTGGTGAACGCCACCGGGGTGTGGACCGACGACACCCAGGCGATGGTGGGTGAGCGGGGACAGTTCCATGTGCGGGCGTCCAAAGGCATCCATCTGGTCGTACCCAAGGACCGGATCCACTCCACGACCGGGCTGATCCTGCGGACCGAGAAGTCCGTGCTGTTCGTGATCCCCTGGGGGCGGCACTGGATCGTGGGGACGACGGACACCGGCTGGGACCTCGACAAGGCGCATCCGGCGGCGTCCAGCGCGGACATCGACTATCTGCTGGAGCATGTGAACTCGGTGCTTGCGGTGCCGCTGACCAGGGATGACGTGCAGGGCGTCTATGCCGGGCTGCGGCCGTTGCTCGCCGGGGAGTCGGACGCCACGAGCAAGCTCTCGCGGGAGCACATCGTCGCGCATCCGGTGCCGGGACTGGTCGTCGTGGCCGGCGGCAAGTACACGACCTATCGGGTCATGGCCAAGGACGCCGTGGACGCGGCCGTGCACGGGCTGGATCAGCGGGTCGCGGAGTGTGTCACCGAGGATGTGCCGTTGCTCGGGGCGGAGGGGTACCGGGCCCTGTGGAACGCGCGGGCGCGGATCGCGGCCAGTACCGGTCTGCATGTGGTCCGGGTGGAGCACCTGCTGAACCGGTACGGGTCGGCGGCCGAGGAGGTGCTCGATCTGATCGCGTCCGAACCGTCGATGGGGGAGCCGTTGCAGGCGGCCGACGACTATCTGCGGGCCGAGGTGGTGTATGCCGCCTCGCACGAGGGGGCGCGGCATCTCGACGACGTCCTCACCCGGCGGACGCGGATCTCCATCGAGACGTTCGACCGGGGGACGCGGAGTGCGCGGGAGGCGGCGGAGTTGATGGCTCCGGTGCTCGGGTGGGACAAGGACCAGATCGAGCGGGAGGTTCAGCACTATGAGAAGAGGGTGGAGGCGGAGCGGGAGTCGCAGCGGCAGCCGGACGACCTGACGGCGGATGCGGCTCGGCTGGGGGCGCCGGACATAGTTCCGTTGTAGGCGGGGCGGGGGCGGGGGCGTGTGTGCGGCTGCCGGGTGCGGCGGGTGTTTGTTCTCGCCCCCGCCGCCCCTGTCCCTCCCGTCCCTGGGAGCTGCGCCCCGAGACCCCCGCTGTCGCCCTTCGGGCTCGTCCTCAACCGCCGGACGGGCTGGCTGGGGTGGGCCGGCGTCACGTGCGGGCCCCGCCCAAGTGGGCTGCTGTCGCGCCCTGGTTGTGAAGTGTGGGCGGATGCGGTGAGGGGCTTGGAGGCGGGGTGGCTGGTTGAGGGGGGCCCAGGGCGTGGGGCGCTGGGCGGGTGGGTGACAATGGAGGCTCTGTCAGGGCGGGTTGTATGAGGGGACGCATGTCGGAGGCGGAGCGGGCTGGGGAATCCCGTCAGGACAAGGACGCACGTCTCCTCGCCGGGCGGTACCGGCTGGGAGGGGTGCTCGGTCGCGGCGGCATGGGCACGGTGTGGCGTGCCGAGGACGAGACGTTGGGCCGTACGGTGGCCGTCAAGGAGCTGAGGTTCCCGTCGAGCATCGACGCGGACGAGAAGCGACGGCTGATCACGCGCACCCTGCGTGAGGCCAAGGCGATCGCGCGGATCCGTAACAACGCCGCGGTGACGGTGTTCGACGTCGTCCACGAGGACGACCGGCCGTGGATCGTGATGGAACTCGTCGAGGGCAAGTCGCTCGCCGAGGTCATCCGGGAGGACGGCGTCCTCGAACCGAGGCGGGCCGCCGAGGTGGGGCTCGCCATCCTGGACGTGCTGCGGGCCGCGCACCGCGAGGGCATCCTGCACCGGGACGTGAAGCCGTCGAACGTGCTCATCGACAAGCACGACGGGCGGGTCGTCCTCACCGACTTCGGTATCGCCCAGGTCGAGGGCGACCCCTCCATCACCTCGACCGGCATGCTCGTGGGCGCGCCCTCGTACATCTCGCCGGAGCGGGCCCGCGGGCACAAGCCCGGCCCCGCTGCCGACCTCTGGTCGCTCGGCGGCCTGCTCTACGCGGCGGTCGAGGGGGTGCCGCCCTACGACAAGGGGTCGGCCATAGCGACGCTGACCGCGGTGATGACCGAGCCGGTGCCGGAGCCCAAGCGCGCCGGGAACCTGAAGGACGTCATCTTCGGGCTGCTCACCAAGGACCCCGAGCGGCGGCTCGACGACGCCGGTGCGCGGGCGCTGCTCAACACGGTGATCCACGCGCCCGATCCGAAGGACGTCGACCCGGTGGACGCGACGCGGGTCGTGCCGCTGCCGCGGGTGCCGGAGGAGCGGCCGAAGAAGGGCGGTTCCGGCGGAGCCGGGGCCGGTGCCGAGGAAGGCGGTGGCCAGCGTCCGCGTGCGCCTCGGTGGTCCATGCGGAAGGGGGCGGCCGGGGCGGGTGCCGGAACCACGGCTGCCGGGGCGGGTGCCGGCACCGGCACCGGTGTCGCGCGGGGCGCGTCCGGTGGTACCTCGGGCGGTACCTCCGGTGGAGCGGGTGCGGCTTCCCGTGGTGCGGGGGCAGGCGCCGCGTCTCCGCCCGCGCCCCGGGCGGCCGTGACGACGCGGTCCGCATCCGTCGGGGTGTCGTCGGGTGCCGGTACCGCGAAGGCCGGGGGTGACTCGGCGCAGGCCGCGGGCAAGTCGGCGGCCGGGGCGGCCGGGACGCGTGGCGCCGGTGGCGGTGCGGGCGCGGGCAACTCCGCGTCGGCGGGGCGGACTTCCGGGTGGCCCGAGATGCCGCCGCCGGATCTGCCGCCGCGGCCGGTGCCCAGGGCGCCGATCACGGACGTGGTGTCGCGGCGGACGCTGGCCGTCATCGCGGTGGCCGTGGTGCTGGCCGTCATCGGGACCGTCCTGGCGCTCACCCTCGGTGGCGACGACAACAGTTCGACCAACAGCAAGGGCGCCGACACCAAGGCGTCCACGTCCAGCGGGTCGGCGTCGGGGAGCGACGCCGAAAACAAGGACGCGGACACGGACGCGGACAAGGACAAGGCCGACGGGTCCGACCCCGGTCCGGACGGTGACAAGGCGCGGGAGACCGACGCTTCGAGCGGTTCCGGGGGCGGTTCGCCGAGCCCTTCGGGCGGGTCGAGCGGGTCGGTGAGCGGTGCCGGCTCCGGCTCGGGGGACATTGCGACCGAGACGTACAAGAGCGGGCAGGGGTTCTCGATCGGGCTGCCCGACGGGTGGAAGTACCAGTCCACCGACGCCGCGGGTGCCCGGTTCTCCGGCCCCGACGGGCAGCGGCTGCTCGTCGGCTGGACGACCACGCCGAAGAACGACCCGGTCGCGGACTGGAAGAACCAAGAGCGGTACATGACGCGCTCGCAGTACAAGCGGATTCGAATAGAGGCGGTGGACTACCGAGGCTGGAACGCGGCCGACTGGGAGTTCACCTATATGGAGAGCGGCACGAAGAACCGGTCCATCGACCGTGGATTCGTCGTCGACTCCCAGCAGGGATACGCGCTGATGTACACCGCGAAGGCGTCGCAGTGGAGCGGTGAGCTGCGCAAGGACACGTGGCGGACGTTCACGAAGACGTTCAAGCCCAAGTCGTGAGGCGACGGCGCCCCGCCCCCGAGCCCCGTCCGTGACGGGTGTGCGCAGGAGCGCGTGGGGGTGGGGTGTTGTGCGCCGGTGCGTTCGAGGCTGCTGCTGTGTGCGGTTTCGTGCCTCAGCTCGGGTGCACCGCGGGGGCGTGCGGGGGCTCATGTCGAGGTGAGGCCCCTCGACGTGAGCTCGGCTTCGGGAGTTCTGCCCGCCGGGTGAGTTCGGGGACGGCTCTTCAGGGGAAGATCGGATGCGTTCGAGCGCATTCGAGACGAACGAGATATCGCATCGAGTCAATGTGAGTTGCCTCCGGCACGTATCGTGAAGGGCTGCGGATCGTACGCATCCAGAACGGAACGGGCCGCGGGGCGAGCGGAATTGACAACCGGGCGGCCGGGGGAGGGCATCGTGGACGAATACGCGGGGCGAGTACTCGCCGACCGCTATCGCCTGCCGCTGCCGCCCTCCGACGAGTACGAACTCGCCGCCGAGATCCGGGCCTTCGACACCTACAGCGGGCAGGAAGTCCTGGTACGGCAGGTGCCGTTGCCCGAGGTCGTCGAGGCGGAGGTGCTCGACGCGGACGGGCTGCCCGAGGGGTATGTGGCGCGGGACGGCGCGGGGCGCCGGAGCGCGGCGCGGGCCACAGGCCGGTCCGCGGACCCGGCCGTACGGCGGGCCATCGAGGCGGCGCAGGCCGCCGCGCAGATCCCCGACCATCCGCGGCTCGACCAGGTCTTCGACGTGTTCGCCGAGGGCGGCTCGTTGTGGATAGTGAGCGAACTGGTGTCCGCACGGACGCTGGAGGCGCTGCTCACGGAGCAGCCGCTGACCCCGTACCGCGCGGCCGAGGTCGCCTCCGACGTGCTCACCGCGCTGCG
This sequence comes from Streptomyces sp. NBC_00104, assembly GCF_045160825.1. Lineage (NCBI taxonomy): Bacteria > Bacillati > Actinomycetota > Actinomycetes > Kitasatosporales > Streptomycetaceae > Streptomyces > Streptomyces sp. NBC_00104. The sequence goes on from NZ_CP108215.1 coordinate 6,912,404, forward strand.
AGCGCTGCACGCCCACGGCTGGGTCCACCGGAACATCACCGCCCGTACGGTGCTGGTCTGCGACGACGGCCGGGTGATGCTGACCGGGCTGGCGGCCGGGGCGGCGGAAGAGGCGTTGTGCGGGTACGACCCGGTGCCCGTGCGGGAGTTCGAGGACAGGCCGCCCGAGGCACCCGGTGGCGGCGCGGGAGCGCCTGCCGTGGGGCCCGGCGGCGGAGCGCGGGGCCGGCGCCATGACCCGGTGCCGCCCGGTGGTGTTCCCGGGGCGCGCGGGGCGTCGGCGTCCAGGGGCGCCCTGCCCGGGGGCACCGGCGGCGGCACGCTCGGCGGCTCCCGCGGCGCAGGGCCCGGTGGCGCGGTCGCGGACCCCGAAGCGGCTCGGCGGGCCGCGATAGAGGCTCGGGCGGGCAGCGCGGCGGCTCCGGGCACGGACCCCTCCGGGGGCCGGCGCGCGCTGGAGGCCGGCGGGGACGCCCGGGCGGCTCGGGCGGGCGCGATCGCGGCGTACCGGGCGGGAGCGCGGGCCGCGGCCCGGGTGCAGGACGACCACCAGGGCGGGCCGGGCGCGGGACTGCCCGCGCAGCGGCCGGCGCCGCAGGACGGTACGGCGAGGCCGGGGGCGGGGCGGGACGGCGACCCGACGTCCGGCGCGGGGACGCGTCCGGTGCCGCTCGGCCAGATCGCCGACCCCTACGGTGTCCTCGCCGACGGCGGCGCCACGAGTGCCTGGCACGGCGCGCTGCCGCGCGGCGGGACGGCCCCACCCGGCGGCTCGGGCCAGGGGACCTCGACGCCCGGCAACTCCTCGCCGTACGGCGGCGGTCCGCTCGGCGACGCGCCCGGCACCGGCGGTCGGGACGACGCCACCTTCGACGGCGGCGACACCGGCGCCCACCCGACACCGGGGCCCGCCTCGCGTCTCGCCCCCGGGTACGGCAACCCCGGGTACGACACCGGGACCCACGACAACCCGGCGTACGGCGGCGGCGCGCGTCCCGACTCCGTCCAGGACCGGGGCGCCTCCTACCCCACCGGGGTGGCGGACGCGGCTCCCTGGGACGGCGCCGGTGCAGGGCCCCGCCGGGGTCCCGCGACGGCGCTCGCGGCGGAGCGGGCGCGGCAGGCGCGGATGGCCGTGGTGGGGCCGGTCACCGAGCGGTGGGCGCCGGAGCAGGCCGGACCGGTGCACGAGAACTGGCAGTTGGCGGCCCCGATCGGGCCGGCGACGGATCTGTGGGCGCTCGGGGCGCTGCTGTTCCGGGCCGTGCAGGGACATGGGCCGTACCCGGAGGAGAACACCGCCGAGCTGGTGCAGATGGTGTGCGCGGAGCCGCCCGCGTTCGCCGAGGAGTGCGGGCCGTTGCGGCCGGTCGTGGAGTCGCTGCTGCGTCAGGACCCCACTGACCGGCTGGACTTCGAGGAACTGCGCGGCTGGCTGCGCTCCCTGGTGCGGTCGGCGCCCGAGCCCGAGGCCGGTACGCATGTCGTCCCGGCGCCGCCCGTGGACGCGAGCCGGCTGCCGATCATACGGCGGCGGGGCGAGCTCGTCCGCAGGCGCCGGGCCGGGCTGCCCGCGACCAGCGCGCACGCCCGCCACAAGCGCACCCGGCAGGAGCGGCCGCAACAGCCCCGCAAGCTGGGCCGGAACCTGCTTCTGCTGATCCTGCTCGCGTTGGCCGCGGCGGTCACGTACGCCATGGTGTTCATGCCGAAGGCCACGCCGAGCAGCGAGGGTGGCGACACGGGCAGCCGTACCGACAGTGCCGGGCAGTCCGGTTCGGCGCCGGACGCGAGCAGTGAGCCCCGGCCCGACCAGAACTCGAACTCGCCCGACGGCGGCGAGGAGGGCCAGAGCGGGGCGAGCCCGACGCCGTCGGAGTCGTCCGGGTCGACGCAGACGCAGACCGGCGACCCCGAGGTCGCCCAGGGGTTCACCCTGCGCAAGGACCCCGAGGGGTTCCAGGTCGCCGTCGCCGACGGGTGGGACCGCGGCGCCAAGAACGGGCGCGGTCAGATCGTGTACTCCCAGGGCGACTTCGAGCTGCTCCTCGTCCCCGGGCGGGACAGCACGGCGACCTACGGCAGCGATCCGCTGAAGTACCAGCGGGAGGACGAGCGCGAGTTGCAGCCCTTCCGCGACTCGTCCTGGGCCACCTCCACCGGGATGCGGCTGATCGAGGTGGGCGGGGTGACCTCGGCCGAGGGGCAGTTCACGTGGCAGGACTCCCAGGGGCGCGGCGTCTTCGTACGGAACCTCGTGATCCTTCTCGACGGGCGGTACCACGTGGTGCAGGTGCGTGGGCCGGAGGCGGAGCGGGATGAGATCACGCGGCTGTACGAGCAGGCGGCGGACACGTACAAGGCGACCGGTTAGCGGCTGTCCGGGTGACCGGGTAGCGGCTGTCCGGGCGAGCGGTCGGGGCGGCACCGGCCGAGCGGTCGGCGCGGTCGGAGGGGTGCTTCGGGCCGTCGGAGGGGTGCTTCGCCGGCCCGGCGGCGGAAGGCTGCGCTCCGTTCGCGGAAGCGAGAACCGTCACAGTGCTGTCTCTGTGCGGCCCGGCCGGTTCCCCGGGTTGCGGGCCGCTCCCTAATGTGACCCTGTCAAGAACATTGCGGGGCAACGTGAATCAGATGCAGGGGCTGCTCCTCGCGGAGCGCTACCGGCTCGTCGACACGATCGGCAGCGGTGGCATGGGACGGGTCTGGCGTGCGCACGACGAGGTGCTGCACCGGGCCGTCGCGGTCAAGGAGTTGACGGCCGCGCTCTATGTCTCGGAGAGCGAGCAGGCCATCCTGCTGCGGCGGACCCGGGCGGAGGCGCGCGCGGCGGCACGGATCAACCACTCGGCCGTCGTCACCGTGCACGACGTGCTGGAGCACGACAACCGGCCGTGGATCGTCATGGAGTTGGTCGAGGGCGTCTCGCTGGCCGACGCGGTCAGGGAGCGGGGGCGGGTCGAGGCCCGCGAGGCGGCACGGATCGGGATGTGGGTGCTGCGCGCGCTGCGGGCCGCCCACCAGGCGGGCGTACTGCACCGCGATGTGAAGCCGGGGAACGTCCTGCTCGCCGAGGACGGCAGGGTCATGCTGACCGACTTCGGCATCGCGCAGGTCGAGGGCGACACGACCATCACCCGGACCGGCGAGATCGTCGGTTCCGTCGACTACATAGCCCCCGAGCGGGTGCGCGGGAACGAGCCCGGGCCCTCCTCCGACCTGTGGTCGCTGGGCGCCACGCTGTACACGGCGGTGGAGGGCAAGTCGCCGTTCCGGCGCACCACACCGCTCACCACCATGCAGGCCGTGGTGAGCGAGGAGGCCGCCGAACCGGTGGCCGCCGGGCCGTTGGGGCCCGTCATCACCGCGCTGCTGTGCAAGGATCCCGCCGTACGGCCAGGTCCCGACGAGGCCGAGCAGATGCTCGCCGAGGCGGCGGAGGGGCGGCGGCCACGGGTCGCGCAGGCGTATGTGGCCACCCAGCAGCAGCCGGGGGGTCCGGGGCCCGGTGTCGATGGTGCTGAGGGGCCCGGTGGTGCGGATGGTCGGGGTGGTGGAGACGCCCGGGGAGCCCAGGGAGCCCGGGAAGCCCAGGGAGTGGCGGGCGCACCGGGGGCGCGGGACGGGCGTGGGGCCGGGGGCGTGCCAGGTGGAGAGGGCGCGTACGGCGTAGAGGGTTCGTACGGCGTAGAGGGCGCGCACGGTGCGCCGGGTGCGTACGGCGGAGGCGTGCAGGTGCCGGGGCATCCCGCCTCGGCCGCTGCCTCCGCCGGGGGACACGGGTACGCCGCCCTCGGTGGCTCCGGCACCCCGGTCGCGGCGATGGCCACCGGCTATGGGTCTGCCCCCGCCGCGCCCACCGCCCGGCGGCGCGGCCGGGGCCGTACGGTCGCGCTCGTCCTGTTGCTGGCCGCTCTGGTCGGCGGGGGCGGTGCCGTCGCGAAGCACTACGCGGACGAGTGGCGTGCGGGGAGCGGCTCCGCCACGGCCGGGACGGATGGGTCGGACGGGACGGGGGACGGGGATCAGCCGGCGGCCGACGGGGTGCCCGAAGGGTGGGAACGGGTCGAGGACCCGGCGGGTTTCAGCCTCGCCCTGCCCAAGGGGTGGAAGCGGGAGGTGGAGGGGACGCAGATCGACTACACGCCCGACGACGGTGAGCACTTCCTCCGGGTCGCCGTGGACGACTCGCCGGACTTCGACAGCCCGTACCACCACCAGATCGATCTGGAGGAGCAGGTGAAGGTGCGGCCCGAGTACCGGCGGGTGAGCCTGGAGGAGAACATCTACCGCGACCGGCCCGGCGCGCTGTGGGACTTCACCTGGACCGCGCCGGCGAAGGACACGGAGTTCCCCGGGCCGCGCCGGGCGATCGAGCAGATGTATCTCTCCCGGGACGGCGTCGAGTACACGATCTACATGTCCTCGCCGGCGGCGGACTGGGACACGGCGGAGGAGCAGTTCTACGCGGTGCTGCGCAGCTGGCGGCCGGCGCCGAGGTGAGTCGGCGACGAGTCACCCCGCGGGGGGCGAGGAACCTCTCCGCCCCGCATACCGGCTCCCTCGTGGCCGCCGCACGCAGGCCCCACCCGTGATCCTCCCGCACGGCGCTCGCGAGTCGCTCATGAGCTGCTCATGAGTTGCTCACGGGACGGGCGTACGTCGCTTGTCAGCCAGGCCCTCACACGGCACCGGAGGGTTCCGGTCCGGTGCGGCATGATGGGGCGTATGGGGACCGAGGGGGAGAACGTCCGTGTCATAGCGGGTCGTTACCTGCTGGAGGCCAGGATCGGCCGCGGCGGGATGGGGATCGTGTGGCGTGCCACCGACCAGCTCCTCGGTCGGCGGGTGGCGGTCAAGGAGCTGGCCCTCGACGACTCGCTCCCGGAGGAGCGGTCCCGGCAGCGGCGCGAGCGCACCCTGCGGGAGGCGCGGGCGGTCGCCGGGCTGAGTCATCCGCACATCATCGTCGTGCACGATGTCGTCGAGCAGGACGAACGTCCTTACATCGTCATGGAGTTGATCGACGGAGATTCGCTCGCCGAGCGGATCGCGGCCCAGGGGCCGCTCGACGCGCGAGAGGCCGCGCGGATCGGGATCGATCTGCTGGGCGCGCTGCGCCGGGCGCACGACGCCGGGGTGCTGCACCGCGATCTCAAGCCCGCCAACGTGCTGATGGAGACCGGCACCGACCGGGTCGTCCTCACCGACTTCGGCATCGCCCAGGTCGCCGGCGCGACCACGCTCACCGAGAGCGGGTCCTTCGTCGGCTCGCCCGAGTACACCGCGCCGGAGCGGATGTCCGGGACCCGCACCGGGCCGGAGTCCGACCTGTGGTCGCTGGGTGCGTTGCTGTGTGCCGTGCTGAGCGGTGAATCGCCGTTCCGGCGGGACTCGTTGGGCGGGATCCTGCACGCGGTCGTCGTCGACGAGATCCGGCCGCCCGCGCAGGCCGCGCCGCTGCTTCCCGTCGTACGGGGGCTGCTGGAGCGTGATCCGGACCGGCGGCTCGACGCGGCGGAGGCGGAGCGGCTGCTGCGGGCCTTCCGGGAGACCGGCCGGACACCGAGGACGACGAAGAGCGCGAGGACGTCGCCCGGGTACACGCCGACCCGACGCGATGTGCCGCGCATGGGCCGGGACGCGCAGCGTGCGGCCGCTGCCTCGGCCGCCGCCCAGGACGCGCCGGGCACCGGGCAGCCGGGGCCGCCCGCGTCCGGTCCGGAGGCTGCCTCGCGGGAGCAGCCCGCGCAGCAGCGGCAGCCGCACTCCCCCCGGAGCGTGCTGGTCGCGGCCGCGCTGGTGGCGGCGATGGCCGGGGCGGGCGTGTCGGCGGCGGCGCTGCTGATGCGGGAGGGGGGCGGCGGGGGCGGCACGCCGAGCACTTCGGCACCGCACACGCCGGGGTCGTCGAGTACGGCGGGCGAGTCGGGCACGGCGGGCACGTCGAGTACGGCGGGCACGCCGAGTGCTTCGGGTGTTTCGGGTGCTTCGGGGGTGTCCGGCGCGTCGGGTGGCGCCTCCGCCGGTACGTCGGCCGACGTCACGCCCACTGTCACGCGCTCACGGGCGGCCACCGCGCCGACCGTGCCCTCGGGGTACCGGCTGGCCGAGGACGAGCGGGGCTTCAGCCTCGCCGTGCCGGACGACTTCACGCGGGAGCCGCAGGGGGAGCGGGTCTTCTTCATGTCGCCGGGGCAGGTGATCCGGATCGGCGTCAAGCTCGACGACCCGGCGGAGGGCGGCCCGGCCGGGGTCATGCGGCGCGCCCACGAGAAGGGTGCCTCCACGAACCCGGGCTACCGCGACGGCCGGGTCACCGAGACCACGCACGACGGGCGGCCCGCCGCACTCTGGGAGTTCACCTGGGACGGCTTCAGCGCGGCGGAGGGGCCCCGGCACACGTACGACCTGTGCTGGGAGCAGGACGGGCGGCTGTACGACGTATGGGTGTCGGCGCCGGTCGGGAAGGTGAGCGAGGCGAAGGAGTACTTCGACGTGGCGGTGGACACGTTCGTACGTAACTAAAGCGGAGATAAGTGGTGTTCCGCGTCACGGGTCTGTGACCGGAAAGCGACGGGGGTGGATGCCGAAGCGCTCGCCGCGATACAGATGAACGTATGAGCAGCAACGGGGGCGCCCCTTACGGATCCGGCCATGGGCCCGGCTACGGACCCGACGAGCCGACGAGTTTCGGACTGCAACCGCCGCAGCCGAGTGTGCCGTACCCGGGGAACCCGTATGCGCAGCCGACCCAGGTGGTGGCGCAACCGGCACCGGCCTCGGCGCAGCCCCCGCAGGACCCCGGCACCGGGCGGTTGATCGAGGGCCGTTACCGGCTGCTCGCCAAGCTCGGCCATGGCGGCATGGGCACGGTGTGGCGGGCGAAGGACGAGACGGTCGATCGCGAGGTCGCCGTCAAGGAGCCCCGCGTACCGGACCATCTTCCCGAGCGCGAACGGGCCAACGCCTTCGAGCGGATGCGTCGTGAGGCGCGTGCGGCGGCCCGGCTGGACCATCCGTCGGTCGTGAACGTGCATGACGTGGCGGTCGTGGACGGTCAGCCGTGGATCGTGATGGAGCTGGTGCGGGGGCGTTCGCTGGGCGACGCGCTCCAGGAGGGCACCCTCGGGGTGCGTGACGCGGCGAGAATCGGCCTCGACGTGCTCGGCGCGCTGGAGGCCGCGCACGCGGCGGGCATCCTGCACCGCGACGTCAAGCCGGACAACGTCCTCCTCGGCCGCCACGACAGGGTCGTCCTCGCCGACTTCGGCATCGCCCAGATCGAGGGCGAGACGAACCTGACGGACACCGGCGGCTTCGTCGGCTCGCCCGAGTACATCGCCCCCGAGCGGGTGCTGGGCCAGCGGCCCGGCCCCGCGTCGGACCTCTGGTCGCTCGGCGTCGTCCTCTACGCCGCCACGGAGGGCGTGTCGCCCTTCCGGCGCAGCAACACGCCGGCGACGCTGCAGTCCGTGCTGAACGCCACGCCCGCGGCGCCCGCCTCGGCCACGGGTCCGCTCGCCGAGGCCATCAACGGCCTGCTGCAGAAGGACCCGGCACGCCGCCCGACCGCCGCCCGCGTCCGCGAGCTGCTGGAGACGGCCGCGAACCCGCCGGCGCCCGCGCCCACCCAGGTGGTCCAGCAGATCACCGCGCCCCCGGCCGGGAACGGCAAGGGCATCCGGGTCGGCGCCAAGACCCTCGCCGGGCTCGGCGCGGTGGTCGTCGCGGCCGCGGTGACGGCGTACCTGGTGATCGCCGACCCCTTCGCGGGGCCGCTGCCGGACGGGTGGAAGCAGCGGAACCTCGGGGCGAAGGTCGCCGCGAGCGTGGGGGTGCCCGGGGACTTCGTGAAGGACGAGTTCGAGCCGGACGACACCGACGGCACGTTCGCGCAGTACAGCGATCCCAGCGGGCTGATCCGGATCAACGTCGACCGGGACGTCAAGAAGGACGACAAGGAGAACGAGATACCGGGCGTCGCGCTGGACAAGGCGTACGCCGACTGGGAGCTGGTCAAGGACGGCGAGTACACGCTGGACATCGCCGACGACCCCGCGCCGAAGGGGCGCCCGCAGGAGGCGAAGTTCGAGGACCGCGAGGCCGCCGAGAACACCATCGTGTACACGACCACGGACAGCCAGGCCCCGCGCCTGCGGGAGGCACGGGTCCTGTACTACAAGGCGAGCAACGGCGACATGTACCGGCTCTGGATCGACTATCCGGGCAAGGGACACTTCACCGAGCAGGGCCGCGAGATCGCCCGTACGGCCATCGCGAACCTGAAGATCGACGCGATGTAGACGGACGCCTCTCGGGAAGCGCGTTCTGGCGAGGCGCTTTCGGGAGGAGCGTGTCCGGGCGAAGCACGTCCGGGAGGCGCGCGTTCGAAAGGCGCGCGTGTCAGGAGAGGGCGACGGCCAGGTCGTTGGTGACGGTGAAGAAGACGCGGGCCCGCGGGGATGCGCCGCTCGGTGTGGTCATGGCGACGGCCGGGTACTTGTCGGTGTCCTTGCGGTCCACGATGTCGTCGAACAGCCGTCCGAGGCGGATGGGGTCGGCGTCGGGCGCGGGGCGCAGGAACAGGTCCCAGATCACCTTGTCCGGGCCGACGGGGTCGGGCAGGGACGTGAGGTGTGCGTGGAATCCGCGTCCCCCCTCGGTGCTCGTCGCCGGTGCCTCGAAGTCCGCCACGTCCTCGCCCCGGGCGACGCCCACCAACGCCGCGCCCTCGCCGAGTGCGGCCCCGTGCAGGACGCCCTCCACGGCGATCGAGCCGTCGCCGACGGGTAGTGCGGTGACCTCGGCGTGCGCGGTGCGGTGGAAGGTACGCAGGGTGAGGTAGCCGTCCTTGGTCGCGTACGGGATCCACCAGGCGACCGGCGCCTCGTCCGGGACCGCGGCGGTCAACAGGCCCCGCTGCTCGACCAGTCCGGCCCGCAGCCGACGCCGCGCCCCGTCCCCGGCCCGCTCGACGTGCAGGTCCCAGCGGCCCTCCGCGAGGGCCGGGGCGGCATGGCTCAGCGTGGCCGCCCACGGGCTCTTCGCGTCGCCCGGACTCTCCCGCTCCAGCGGGACGCGGACCTCGTCGTCGCCGTGGCGTCGGCGCAGTACGAGCGCGAGGCCGTCGTCGGACGCGTCGGACGCGCCGGACGTGCCGGATGCGCCGGACGCGGCGACCGAGATCCGCACGCTGCCGTGCGCGTCGACCCGACAGCCGGCTTTCGGGCGCAGGGGGCGCGGCTTCACGTCGGATGTGGTCGCCCCGGCTGCGGTCGCCCCGGCCGGTTCCGTCGCCTGGGCGGCGGCAGCGGCGGCACCGGCCGCAGCGGCATCAGCTGCACCGGCGGCCTTCGGGCCCGCCGATTCGGTGGTGGTTTCCGCCGGTCCCGTACGGGCAGCCCCGGCAGTCCCCGGAGTCCGGGCAGTCCCCGGAGTCCCGGCGGCCCCCGGAGTCCCGGCAGCCCCCTGAGTCCCCACAGCCCCCGGAGTCCCCACAGCCCCCGGAGTCCCGGCAGTCCCCGGGGTCCCCACAGCCCCCGGGGTCCTGGCGGCCCCGGTGTTCTGCGCAGTGCGAGGGAGGAGCGCTCCCATCGTTCGCCGTAACCACCGCCGCAGCTTCACCGCCGCGGGGGTGCGCGCCTCCTGGAGTTCCGCGATCAGCCGCTCGTACTCCGCGGCGATCGCGCGGGGCGCGTACCGGCGGACGGTGGTGTGGGCAGCGGTGCCGATGCCGCGGCGCAGGTCGGGGTCGTCGATGAGGCGGAGCAGGCCCGTGGCGAGGGCGTTCGGGTCGGACGGGGGGACGAGGAGGCCGTCGGTACCGTCGGTGATGATCTCGCCGGGGCCGTGGGGGCAGTCGGTGGCGACGACGGGGACGCCGGCGTGCATGGCCTCCAGGATGGTCATGCCGAAGGACTCCCACTCGGAGCTGACCACGGCGACGGAGGCCTTCGCCCACTCGGTCTCCAGGGTGGCGTGCGGGCCCATGAGGAAGACATGGTCGTTGAGGCCGAGCGTGTCGATCGTGGCCCGCAGGGTCGCGCGCTCGGGGCCCTTGCCGTAGATCCGTAACCGCCACTCGGGGCGTTCGGCGACGACCTTGGCGAAGGCCTCGATGAGCAGGTCGTAGCGCTTGACCGGGAACAGGCGCCCGGCGGTGACCACCAACGGGGCGCGCAGATCGGAGCGTTCACCCTTCGGGCGGGGCGCGGCATTGGCGATGTTCGTGATCCGGGTGCGCAGGCCGGGCAGGTGGCGGCGGTGGTCGGCGGCGTCCCGCTCGGAGACGGTGACGAACGCGTCCAGGCGCCCGATCGCCGCGTTCTGCGCCTCGCGCACGCCGGGCACGTGGTTGTCGTACGACAGGTGTTCCTGTCCGATGCGCACGGCGTGGCGCGGGCCGTGCTGGGCGAGGAGGACGACGAGCGCCGGGCGGGTCGCGATGAGGACGTCCGCGTCGGTCGTGTCGAGGAACGCGCGCAGGCGTTCGTCGGTGAGCGCGGTGTAGCGGTGGGCCAGGACCTCGGTGGGCGGGACGAGGGCGGAGGGCCGGGACATCAGCTCGTGGCCGCCGTCGTACGACTCCGCGTCGGGGCGTTCGTCGACGAGCGGGACCAGGCGGACCTTGCCGCTCACGCCGAGCGGAGGGTGGTCCGCGGTGCGTAACACCGAGACGACCTCGACCTCGTGACGGGCCGCCAGGGCCCCGGCCAGGTTCAGGGTCGAGCGGACGGTGCCACCGATGGCGTACGCGTTGTGGAGCAGGAAAGTGATCTTCATGACGCTCTGTACGTCCTCTCAGAGATCCAGGACAGGACCCGGTCGGCCACCCCCGATACGTCCAACAGTGCTGCGCCGTGCGAGGAACCGGCCACCCGCTCCACCGTGACCCCATTGGGTGGCATGTTGTGGTCGGTCTCCTCGGCGGCTTCGAGGTCGAGCGAGTGCCGGACGGGTACGAAGTCGCCCTGGGAGTGGAGCAGGTACATGGGGGCGTCGTCGGCGCCGGAGGCACGGCTCATGGCGGCCATGTCGTCCCAGGTGTCCCGGCAGCCGGGGTGCGTGGAGGTGTCGTTGTCCGCCGGGTCCGGGTAACAGCGGGCCAGGATGGCGGCGTTGTCGCGGAGCTTGCGCTGCCTGTCGCTCGCACCGGCGTCGTTGCCGTCCTGCCAGGCGCGGTACGGGGAGTTCACGGGCGACAGCGCCACCACGCCGTCGACGCGGGAGGCGCCGGAGCGGTAGGTCGCGACGGTGGTGGCTATCTGGCCGCCGGAGGAGGAGCCCAGCAGTACCAGCCGGTGGGGGGCGAGGTCGAAGTCGGCGGCGTGGTCGCGGATCCAGTCCAGCGCGGACAGGGCGTCGGTTCGCTGGGCCGGCCAGGGAGCGTCGAAATTCAGCCGGTGGTCGACGTCGAAGACGGCGTAACCGGCGTCGGCGAAGGCGCGCGACCAGGTGGCCCAGCCGGTGTCCTCGTACCAGTGGCCGCCGTGCAGGATCACGACCCCCGGCTGTTCCCCGTCCCGCTCTTCACCGGCGGTGTTCCAGTAGGCGTCGAGGGTCTGCCGGGAGTGCGAACCGTAGGAGTACGTGGCCTCGTTGCGGTCGGCCGCCGCGCTGTCGCGTGTGTCCGAAAGGACGAGGGTTGCGATGGCGGCAACGCAAAGAACCAGACAACCCCAGAGCCGACGCACGGCTACCTGCTTTCAAGTGACATGACGGCAGGCGACGTTGTCCCCGGGCACGGGATCCGACCGGAACGTCCACAGTGAGGGGGCGCTCACACGGCCTGCTTGCGTGAGCAATCCGGACTATAAGCGGCCCGCTCGAACAATCGTCAAGCCGAGCACGGGAGTTGGCCTGAAGCGTCCGGCCTGAACAGCTTGGCGGGGGTTGTGGATGACTTGTGCAAACATCTCCGGTCCTGTGGATGAGCTATGAGGAAAGGGGGGTTGACATGCTGATGGCGTGCACATTTAGCTTCGCTTTATGTGGCCAGGGGTGTGGATGTGGTCACTCAACGGGGATCAAGGGGTGAGTTGTGCGAATACGCACAAGCACAGCGGGATGTGCCCTGCTGGCTTCTTTCGTCATGTCATCAGGGCTGTTGCCCTCCGGCGTCGCCGGGGTGGCAGCGGCGGCCACCTGCACGGCGGGTACTTCTACGGACTTCAACGGCGACAGCGTTGTCGACACGGTCGTCGCGGATCCGAACGCCACGGTGAACGGCGCCAAGGGCGCGGGTCTGGTGCGGGTGATTCTCGGCGCCGGCAAGGGGGTCTTCGAGATCTCGCAGGCCACCACCGGGATGAACGCCGCCCCCGAGGCCGGTGACGGTTTCGGCACCTCCCGCACGACGTACGATGCGGACGGCGACGGCTGCACCGACCTCGTCGTCGGGGTGCCCTATGAGGACGTCACCAAGGACGGGGTGAAGCTCGTCGACAGCGGGGCGATCTACGTCATCCACGGCACGCCGACCGGCATCGGCGAGGGCTCCACGATCGAGGGCTACAGCCAGTCGGGCCTGGATCCCAGCACCACCACCGAGGCGTACGACTGGTTCGGACAGTCCGTCAAGGGCGGGGAAACCGCGAGCGGTTCGCCCTATCTGGTCGTCGGCGTGCCCGGCGAGAACGTGGTCACCGGCGGTACGAACCACGCCGACGCGGGCTGCATCCACTACATCCAGGGCAGCACGAAGACGACGGTCAACCAGAACGACACGGGCGTCCCCGGGACCGTCGAGGCGTACGACCGCTTCGGCTACTCCGTGGCCGGCACGAACCGCTACTTCGGCGTCGGCATCCCGGGCGAGGCCATCGGGGACCAGACCTTCGCCGGCGGTGTCGCGGTCTTCAACCACACCCTCGCGAACGGACTCCCCACCGCGCTGGCCGGATTCGACCAGGACGCCACCGGAGTGACCGGCACGGCCGAGGCCGACGACGGCTTCGGCACCTCGATCGCCATGACCAACTACCGGCCCAGTGACCAGACGTACAACTCCGACATCCTGCTGGCCGTCGGCACACCCGGCGAGGACATCGGCACGGTCACCGAGGCGGGCGGCGCGGCGGTCTTCCGGATCCAGCCCTCCGGCACGTACACAGAGCTGGCGGCCATCGACGCCAATGTCACGGACGTCGAGGGCGACGCGGTCGCGGGCGACTTCCTGGGCCAGCGTGTGGCCATCTCCAACACCGACACGGCCGTCGTCACCACCGCCGACACCGTACGGCTGGCCGTCGGCATCCCGGGCAAGGACGTCGGCACCGCCACCGACGCGGGCGCCGTCCAGGTCTTCCGGCCGCTGGGCACGATCGGCGCGGCCGACCGGCTGCTCACCCGCGGTTCGGGCCTGCCGGGTACGGCCACCAAGCGAGACCACCTGGGCATGTCGATGACCGGTGGCGCGAACAACCTCTACCTCGGGGTGCCCTTCAGCAAGGCGTCCGGCACCACCAAGGGCGTGCTCCACGTCCTGACGTGGACCGACATCGACGGCACCACCGGCACGGGTGCCACCACGTACCAGCCGGGCTCGGGCGGACTGCCCGACAACGGCGTCTCGTTCGGCGTGGTCGGGTGACGGGCGGCATGGGGAGAAGAAAGCACACGGGGATGAAGCGCACCGCGACGAGACGCACCGCGACGAGACGCACGGGGATGAGACGCACCGCGATGACAGTCCGTTCGAGCGGGCAGCCGGGCGGCAGCCGGAGTCCCGTCCGCTCGCTCACCGTCGCCACCGCACTGACGGCCCTGCTGGTCACGGCACTCGGCGGCGCCCCCGCCCCCGAGCCCACGGCCCCGGCCGCCGCCACCGGGAAGGCCGGCAAGGCCTCCACCACAGCCCTCACCGAGGACGCCGCCCAGGACAGGGCCGCGAAGACCGGGGAGAAGGTCGAGATCACGAGCCTGCGCGACGAGCGCAGCACGACGGTCGCGAACCCGGACGGCACGTTCACCGTCACCGAGTACGTCCAGCCGGTCCGCACCCGCAAGAACGGCAAGTGGGCCGAGATCGACACCACGCTGGTGAAGCAGGCCAACGGCACGTACGCGCCGAAGGCCGCCGTCACCGCGATGGCGTTCTCCGGCGGCGGCGACAGCACCTTCGCCGAGATCGAGAAGGACGGCCGGGCGCTCTCCCTCGACTGGCTCGGCAAGCTGCCCGGACCGAAGGTCGAGGGCTCGACCGCGACCTATCCGGACGTCCTGCCGGACGTCGACCTCAAGGTCACCGCGAACGCCGAGGGCTTCTCGCACATCCTGGTGGTCAAGAACGCCGAGGCCGCGGCCAACCCCGACCTCGCCACCCTCGAACTCCCCGTCGACACCACCTCGGTGGAGCTGACGGAGACCTCCGGTGGCGGTCTGACCGCCACCGACAGCGGCTCCGGCGGCACGGTCTTCGAGGCACCGAAGCCGCTGATGTGGGACTCCAGCGAGGGCACGGGCGACGCGGCACCGGCCCCGGAGGCCCCCGGCGACGACATCACACCCCCCGACGGCGCCACCGTCGAGGACGTGGACGTGGCCGTCGACTCCGACAGCGTCACCCTCACCCCGGACGCCGGCCTGCTCACCGGCGACGACACGGTGTACCCGGTCTACATCGACCCCGTGGTCCGCACCGCCAACCGCACCGGCTGGACCATGGTGTCCTCCGACTCGCCGTCCGACTCCTTCTGGAAGTTCGACGACGACGAAGGTGTCGGCCTCTGCCCGTCCAACGTGTCGTACCGCTGCACCAGCAGCAGCGACAAGAAGCGGCAGTTCTTCGCGATCCCGACCGGGACGTTCGAGGGCAAGGACATCGTCGACGCGCAGTTCGCCGTGACCCTGGTGCACAGCTACAGCGACTCCGCGCGCGAGGTGCAGCTGGCCCGGGTCAACAGCACCGGCGCGAGCGCGATCAGCTCGAAGACGAACTGGTCCAACCAGCCGTCGTCGAAGGACACGATCACCTCCAAGTCGCCGACCGACACGGCGGGTTCGTGCACCTCGACCAACCAGAACGTGCGCTTCGGCGTGACGGGCACCATCCAGACGGCGGCCGACAAGGGCTGGGACACCACCACGTTCCGGCTCAAGGCCACCAGCGAGTCGGACGTCTCGTACTGGAAGCGCTTCTGCGGCAACGCCCACCTCGAAGTGACGTACAACCGACCGCCGTTGCAGCCGGACCAGGACGACCTGCAGATGAAGCCGGGCGGTTCCTGCGAGTACGGCAGCCCCACCGAGCACTACGTCACCGAGGCGCCGCGCGTCAGCGTCGTCCTCAAGGACTACGACCACAACGACACAGGCTCCAACTCCGAGAAGCTGCAGGCCCAGTTCAAGGTCTTCTGGGAGAAGGACGGCCAGACGGTCACGCACTACGCGCGGACCGGTCAGCGCGCCACCACCAACGTCAGCAAGAAGATCACCCAGACCGGCCAGGCGACCTTCTTCTACACCATCGGCACGGACGTCAAGGACGACGGTGAGGCGGGCTTCACCATCCCGAAGAACACCGTCATCGGCTGGGCGGTCCGCGGCTACGACCAGCAGGCCTACGGCGCCTGGTCCTCCGACGGCGAGCAGACCCGCTGCGAGTTCATCTACGACACCTCCCAGCCCAAGTCGGCGACCGTCACCTCCGCCGCATACCCGGACGACGAGGCCTGGCACGTCGGCACCGGCGACTACGGCAGCTTCACCATGGACTCGCCGTCCACCGACGTCGCCAAGTACACGTACCGCTTCACCGGCCCGAACGCGGTGAACACCCCGAAGACAGTGGCCCCCGAGTCCACCGGCGGCCCGGCGACCATCCGCTGGATGCCGCCGAGCGAGGGCACGTACGCGCTGCATGTCACCGCCGTCGACGGGGCGGGCAACGCGCAGAAGACCCCGACGGTGCACGTCTTCCTGGTCAGCGACGGCCGGGCGCCCGCCGCGGCCTGGACCCTCGGTGACGCCAAGGGCTCCTCGACGGCGGCCGGCAGCGGCGACGCGCCCGACGCCACCGCCGGCTCCGGGGTGACCTTCGGAGTCGGGGGTCCGCTCGGCTCCGCCGACACCGCGGCCTCCTTCGACGGCACCGAGAACGCCTACGTCGAAGCGGGCGAGCCCGCCGTCGACACCGGCAGGACCTTCTCCGTCGGCGCCTGGGTGATGCTGCCCTCGCTGCCCACCGAGAGCATGACCGTCGTCAGCCAGGACGGCACCGCCCAGCCCGGCTTCGAGCTCGGCTACGACGTCGACTCCGCGTCGTGGACCTTCCGCATCCCCTACAGCGACATCGAGTCGCTCGGCACCTGGAAGGTCTCGGGCGCGGCCGCCGTCCCCGGCAGCTGGACGCACCTGATCGGGGTCTACGACGCCGAGCTGCGCAAGATGATGCTCTACGTCAACGGAGTCCTGGTCGCCGACGACGTCCAGGCCCGCCACACCACCTGGAACGCGGGCGGCGGCGTCCAGATCGGCCGCAAGCTGGCCCTCGACGGCTACCTGGGCCACCTCAAGGGCACTGTCGCCGACGTCAAGATCCACGACCGGGTGATCCCGCCCGCCGAGGGCCAGGAGCTGGGCGGCATCCAGCCCCACCAGCTCGCCTACTGGCAGCTCGACGCGTCGGCCTCCGGCCTCTCCCCGGAGGTGGACGGCGGCACGGGCCTCACCCTGGGCGGCGGCGCCTCCGTCTATCTGCCCGACGACTCCTGCGACCCCGAGGCCGACCCGGAGTGCGTCCCCCCGGCCGAGCCGCTGTGGGGCGACGGACACCTGGCGCTGAACGGCACCAACGCCTACGCGACCCGGGCCGCCGGTGTGCTCTCCGCGCAGGACAGCTTCACTCTGACCGCCCGCGCCCGGCTCGCGTCGACGAGTTCCACCGCGGACCAGACGGTGCTCTCGCTGTCCGGGGCCAAGGGCAGCGCGATCACGGTCAAGTACCTGGCCGCGAGCAACCGCTGGCAGCTGAAGGTGACCGATGCGGACGCGGCGGCCCCGGTGGTCACCACGGTCCTCGACAACGGCGACCTGCCGAGCGCGGAGGGCGACGGCGACCATCTGGCGCTCGTCTACAACGCGGTCTTCGGAGACGTGCTGCTGTACGTCAACGGCGTGGCGGTGGCAGAGGCTCCGTGGGACAACACGTGGAACTTCACGACCACGGCTCTCCAGGTCGGCCGGACGCTGAGCGGCACGGCCGGGAGCGAGTACTTCTCCGGCGCCGTCGACGAGGTCCGCATGTACCAGGGTCCGTTGGACGCCTCACTGGTGACGCTGGTGGCGGTCATGCCGTCGGGCTCCAGCATCAGCGAGGGCTGACGCTCCGCTGCAAGTGCCGCGATGTGCCGTCGGCCGTCCGCTGCTACGTCGTGGCTGATCGCGCAGTTCCCCGCGCCCCCCAAAGCGAAAAGCACGGGGCGAAGCCCCTGCTTTTCAGTGGCGCGGGGAACTGCGCGAACGGCCCCCACCGGCCGCAGCCGCGAAACCGGCCGTCATTCCCCGCCCGGAGCGTTCCAGACCCCTTTTCGAACGGAGATGCCTGTCATGTCCTCGCCTCCTTGGTACCGGTCGTCCAGACCGGCCTGGCGCACCGGCCGCCGCCGCGCCGCGCTTGTCCTGGGCCTGGCCCTGTCCATAGGCCTGTTGCCGCAGTACACGCCGGAGGCCCTCGCCGCGGACGACGGCCTGACCAAGCCCAGGACTCAGACGAACCTCGACGACCCGGTCCGCGGCAGGAACGCGAAGAGCGAGACCTTCAAGCAGACCGACGAGGCCGCGAAGGCCGCCGTCGAGCACGCCGAGAAGACCACCTGGCCGAAGGCGGGAGACGCCGAGGTCGAGCTCACTACCGACAAGGCCACCAAGGCCAAGGGCCTGCCCCTGACCGCCAGGTCGGCCGATGGCAAGAACGCCGCCGACTCCCTCCGCGTCGAGGTGCTGGGCCGCAAGGCCACCGAGGCAGCCGGTGTCGACGGCGTCCTCTTCACGGTCGCCCGCAGCGACGGCGAGGCCGGCCAGGGCACCGCCCAAGTCGCCCTGGACTACTCGCACTTCGCGGATGCGTACGGCGGCGGCTACGGCTCCAGGCTGCGCCTCGCGCAGTACCCGGAGTGCGTACTGACCACGCCGGAGAAGAAGAGCTGCTCCACCCCCGTCTACCTGAAGAGCACCAACGACGCGGAGAAGCAGACCCTCGCCGCGAAGGTCACGGCGGCCGGCGACACGGCGGGCACCGGGACCCAACTGCTGCGGGCCGCGTCCACCAGCGCCGCCTCGGTCACCGTCCTGGCCGCCACCGCGGGCGCGGAGGGCGACGGCGGCGACTACAAGGCAACGAGCCTGAAGGCGTCCTCCGAGTGGGGTGTCGACACCTCCTCGGGCGCGTTCACCTGGTCGTACCCGATGACCACCCCGCCCGTGCCCGGCGGCTCGCAGCCCACTGTCGGCCTCTCCTACAACTCCCAGTCGGTCGACGGCCAGACCGCGGCCACCAACAACCAGGGCTCCTGGGTCGGCCAGGGCTTCACCTACGAGCCCGGGTTCATCGAGCGCAACTACAAGGCCTGTGCCGACGACGGCCAGCAGGACACGTACGGCGACCAGTGCTGGGCGTACGACAACGCCACCCTCTCCCTCGCGGGCGGCACCTCCGGCGAGATCGTCAAGGACGACACCACCGGCGAGTGGCGGGTCAGCGGGGACGACAACTCCAAGGTCGAGAAGCTGACCGACGCCACCAACGGCGACAACAACGGCGAGTACTGGAAGGTCACCACGCCCGACGGCACCCAGTACTTCTTCGGTCGCAACCGCCTGCCGGGCTACACCAGCGGCGAGGAGGAGACCGACTCCACCTGGACCGTCCCGGTGTACGGCGACGACTCGGGCGAGCCCTGTTACAACGCGACCTTCGCCGACGCCCACTGCGCCCAGGCCTGGCGCTGGAACCTCGACCACGTCATCGACCCGCACGGCAACGTCATGTCGTACTTCTACGGCAAGGAGACGAACCACTACACGCAGGGCCTGAAGACCGGCGAGAACGGCAAGTCGTACGTCCGCGGCGGCTACCTCAAGCGGATCGACTACGGCCAGCGCGCCGGCAAGGCCTACTCGACCGAGCCGTCCGCCCGCGTCGTCTTCACCACCGCCGAGCGCTGCATCGGCGACCTGACCGACTGCGAGCCCGGCGACCTCACGGACGACACGGCCGCCGACTGGCCGGACGTGCCGTGGGACCAGAACTGCAAGGCCGACACCAAGTGTGCGGGCCAGAACTCGCCGACGTTCTGGACCCGCAAGAAGCTCACCAAGATCACCACTCAGGTCCGCACCGGTGACACCTCCTTCAGCGCGGTCGACGAGTGGGCCCTGTCCCACGACTTCACCGACAACGGCGACGGCTCCAAGTCCCTGTGGCTGAAGGCCATCGACCACACCGGCAAGGTCGGCACCGACGTCACCATGCCGTCCGTCGAGCTCCACGGCCAGCAACTCGCCAGCCGCGTCGACGAGTCCGGTGACAACCTCCAGCCCTTCTACCGCTTCCGTCTCTCCGCGGTGAAGAACGAGACCGGCGGTGTCCTCAGCGTCAACTACGCGGACCCGCAGTGCACTTCGAGCACCGTGCCCGCCGAGGACTCCTCCACCAAGCGCTGCTTCCCGGTCAAGTGGAACCCCCCGGGCGCCGAGGACCCGATCGTCGACTGGTTCCACAAGTACGTCGTCGACTCCGTCGTCGAGCAGGACCTCACCGGCGGCAACGCGGAGAAGGTCACCTCGTACACGTACCTCGGCGACGCCGGCTGGCGGAAGGCGAAGGCCGACGGCATCACCACGGCCGAATACCGCACCTGGGACGACTGGCGCGGCTACGGCCGGGTCCGGATCGAGACCTCCGACGGCACCAACTCGGCGTCCGACACCAGGACCGAGCACGTCTTCTTCCGCGGTCTCGACGGCGACGTGGACGCCGACGGCGACTCCCGCTCGGCGACGGTCAAGGACTCCGGCGGGACCTCCTACGAGGACTCCGACTGGAAGGCCGGCCAGGAGCTGGAGACGATCACCTACAACGGCTCCGACATCACCCAGCGCTCGGTCACCCTGCCCTGGACGCAGGTCACCGCCACCCGCGTCGAGGACTGGGGCACCCGCCGGGCGCGTTACCTCAGCCAGGGTTCCGTCGACTCCTACGTGTCGCTCGGCTCCGGGAACTGGAGGCACACCAAGTCCACCACCACGTACGACGACAAGACCGGCCGGGTGCTGCGTGTCGACGACGACGGCGAGGTCGGCGTCGGCGACAACGAGTGCACCCGCACCGAGTACGCGGACAACGCGTCCCGGCACATGTACGCGTACATCTCCCGTGTGGAGAAGGTCGGCGTCGACTGCTCCACCACCCCGAACCGCAAGACCCAGGTCATCTCCGACGAGCTGACCTACTACGACGGTTCGACCACCCTGGGCGCGGCCCCCACCGAGGGTGCCCCGACCATGACCAAGCGGCTGTCCGCGCACGACGGCACCACGGCGACGTACCAGACGGTCACGGCGACGACGTACGACGCATACGGGCGCCCGCTGACGGTGAAGGACGCCGCGTCCCAGACCACGACCACCGCGTACGTCGACAACCCCTACGGCCTGGCCACCAAGTCGACGGTCACCAACGTGCTCGGCTGGACGACCTCCACCGAGTACGCGACCCAGCGGGGCGTGCCGACCGTGAAGGTCGACGAGAACGGCAAACGCGCGGAGCTGGCCTACGACGGTCTGGGCCGCCTCACCTCGGTCTGGTTCCCCGACCGCATCGGCCTGTCCCCGTCCATCAAGTACACGTACCTGGTCCGCGGCGACGACGGTCCGACGGCCGTCCACACCCAGAAGATCGAGAACGACGGCACCTCGTACGGCAGCGAGTGGACCCTGTACGACGGTCTGCTCCGGCCCCGTCAGGAGCAGACGGAGGGCGAGGGCGGCCGGATGATCGCCGACACCCTCTACGACGGTTCCGGCCGTATCGCCAAGGTCAACGACACCTACTACACCACCGGTTCCCCGTCCTCGACGCTCTTCGAGCCGGTCAACGAGGACCTCAACGCGCAGCAGGTCACCCGGTACGACGGCGCCGGCCGCGAGACGGCCACGATCCTCCAGGTCGGGGGCCAGGAGCGCTACCGCACCACTTACACCCACGCCGGTGACCGGTTCACGACCACCCCGCCCTCCGGCGGAGTGAAGACGACGATCGTGACCGACGCCCGCGACCGTACGACCACCCGGATCCAGCACCCCACGGGCGGCGACACCGTCACCACCTCGTACGCGTACACCGACGCCGGACTACTGTCGCGGGTCACGGACGACGCCGGCAACGAGTGGACGTACAAGTACGACCAGATGGGCCGCCAGATCGAGGCCGTCGACCCTGACACGGGCAGGTCGACGTACACGTACGACGCGATGGACCGCCAGACGTCCATCACCGATGCCCGGCTGAACAAGACGTCGACGAAGTACGACGAGATGGGCCGCCCGGTCTCCACCTGGCAGGGCGAGGCGGACACGGGCACCCGGCTGTCGCTGACCCGCTACGACACGGCCTACAAGGGCGAGCTGTACGGCGTCTACACCTACAAGGACGGAGCCGTCCACTCGTCGGTGACCTACCCGACGCTGGACCCGGAGAACGACTACAAGCCGACCACGACCAGGTACTTCCTGTCGAAGACGGCCGAGCCCCAGCTGGGCGGCACCTACGAGTTCACCAACCAGTACAACGACGACGGCACCCTCCAGGGCGAGGGTCTGCCGGCCGTCGGCGACCTGTCGGCCGAGGCGCTGTCGTACGGGTACGACGAACTGCAGCGGCCGACCGCCCTCAACACCTCGCTGGGCGGCCTGAGATATGTCACGGACGCCGGCTATTCGCCGACCTCACAACTGGAGTCGCTGGAGCTGACCACAGGCCAGGCGAACGCGCCGAAGACCTGGCTGACCAACTTCTACGAAGAGGGCACCGGCCGCCTCACCAGGTCGCACATGCGGGTCGAGAACGGGGCGCCCTTCGCCTACGACGCCCGCTACACCTACGACGACACCGGCAACATCCTCTCCATCGCCGACACTCCGAGCGACGGCGCCAACGACGTCCAGTGCTTCACGTACGACGGACTGCGTCGCCTGACCGACGCCTGGACCTCGTCGGTGACGCCGAACGACGCCTCGGGCACCGGTGCCTCGGAGGCGGCCTGCGCGTCCGGCGCGTCGTCGGCCACGGTCGGCGGGGTGAACCCGTTCTGGACCGAGTACGGCTACGACTCGGTGGGCAACCGCACCGACGAGGTGCGGCACGGCCTCGGCGGAGCGGGGACCACCACCCGCGGCTATACCTACGGCGAGACCGGCGGCCCGCACACCGTGTCGGCGGTGACCCGGCAGACCGCCGCGACGAGCACCACGCCGGCCGTCACCGCCGAGGACACCTACACCTACGACGAGGAGGGCAACACCGAGACCAGGGTCCTCGACGGCGACACCCAGAGGCTGGAGTGGGACCCGCAGGGCGAGCTGACCAAGGTCACCAACGCCGACGGAAGCATCACGTCGTACACGTACGACGCCTCGGGCGAACGCCTTCTGCGGGATACGCCCGAGGAGAAGACCTACTACCTTCCGGGCACCGAACTCCATCTGGACAAGGCCACCTCCAAGGTGACGGCGACCCGCTACTACTCGTTCTCCCAGCAAACCGTCGCCATGCGGGACGCGAGCGGGGTGCACTTCCTGCTCGCCGACCACCAGGGAACCGCCGAGCTCGCGGTGGACGCGGCGACCGGCCAGACGACCCGCCGGCGCACCGACCCGTTCGGCACCGCGCGCGACGAGTCGAGCTCGACAGCCACGGGATGGGTCAACGACAAGGGCTTCGTCGGCGGCACCGTCCAGGAGTCCACGGGTCTGACGACCGTGGGGGCGCGGGAGTACGACTCGGACACGGGCCGCTTCCTCTCCGCCGACCCGATCATCGACTACAACGACCCGCAGCAGATCAACGGCTACGCCTATGCCAACAACAGCCCGGTCACCTACAGCGACGCCACGGGCCTCAGGCTCGCGGACTGCGAGGGCGGCTGGCAGCAGTGCGGGCCATGGCCACACAACTACAACAAGTCCTCCTCCGGCTCCGGCGGGGGCGGTAGCGGCGGCGGCACGGGCGACAACGCGATCTACACACCGGCCAAGGAGAAGGCGGACGCCGCGCGGGCCGAGAAGGAAGCGGCCGAGAGGCGCGCCATCGCCATCGCCAAGGAACTCGGCGGGATCATCGCCGACGAACTGGGCATCACCGACGCGCTGGACTGCTTCACCACCGGTGCCCTCGGCTCCTGCGGCAAGACCGTGCTGAACGTGGTCACCTCGCTGATCAGCGGCGGCCCCGCGGGCAGGCTGGTCGCGAAGTACGGATGGCGGCTCGACAAGGCCGCCGCCGTCGGCAAGAGAATCGGCGGGCTGGCCCTCAAGCTCTGGGACAAGTTCAAGGACTGGAACAAGAAGCGCAAGGAGGCCAACCGGCTCGCCGGCCAACTGGAGTCCTGTGAGGGCAACAGCTTCGCCCCGGACACCAGGGTCCTCATGGCCGACGGCAGTACCAAGGCCATAGCGGACATCGACATCGGCGACGAGGTGCTGGCCACCGATCCCGAGAGCGGTGAGACCAGGACCGAGAAGGTCACCGCAGAGATAGAGGGCGTCGGGCTGAAGCACCTCGTCCGGGTCACCGTCGACCTCGACGGTGAGAGGGGTACGAGGACCGCCTCTGTCACCGCGACCGACGGCCACCCGTTCTGGGTGCCCGGACTCGACGAGTGGCTCGACGCCACGGACCTCACGGCCGGCGACCGGCTGAGCACCGACGCGGGCACCGGGGTCCGGATCACCGAGGTCACCCGCTGGACGAGCCCGAAGGCGACGGTCCACAACCTCACCGTCAGCGACCTGCACACCTACTACGTCCTGGCGGCCGACACCCCCGTTCTCGTCCACAACGCCAAGACCAGCTGCCTGACTCCGCTCGGCGCGCAGATCTGGAAGGTCGTCAACTACTACGACAAGACGGGGCGCACTCCTCCCGGCGTGATGAAGGGCCAGGCACGTGGCCAGGCGAGGGGCGTCTTCACCAACAACAAGGGCCTCTTGCCCAAGAAGGGGAAGGGGTACTATCGCGAATCGGACGTGTGGCCGACCGGCGGAGCCAGTCGCGGCGTGCATCGTCTGATCTTCGGAAAGAAGGGTGAAGTGTATTTCACCGCTGACCACTACAAGACGTTTGTGCGGGTGCGATGACGACGGATGATCTGCAGGATTCCTGGGTCGACCCCCAGGAGATCCTTCCGTGGCTGCCGTCCGAGCCCTACTTCGCACAGCAGAGCCGTCATGACGAGGTGGTCGACGAACTGGGCCGGGCCGGATTCACCGTCCTCGAAGCCGACCTGTCGGAGGTACGGACGGAAGAGGATCTGCTGACCGCTCTCGGGCGGGCCCTCTCCGCACCGGACTACTACGGCGGCAACTGGGACGCCCTGACGGACGTACTCCGTGACCGGGGCGCCGACGAACCCTTCAGGGTGGCCCTGGTCCTGTCCTCCAGTTCCGCGTTCCTGGACGCCGACGTCCACGCCTTCGTCCGATCCGTGTCCCTCCTGCACACGACGGCGCAGGATCTCTCGGACGTCGACGACGAATACGGCCAGCTGGAACTCTTCTATCTGGCCGACTGGAAGAGCTGACGCACGACCCCCGGGGAGTTCCGTTCCCCGGGGGTCATCGCTTTGTCGCACGCCCTGCCTCTAACATGCCCTGTCAAGTGCATGATCGGCGCGGAGGGCGAGCGAGCGTGGGCATCGAACACCTGGACGTGCGGGCTCATGCGAGACAGCGCTGGGCGGCCAGGGCCGCACTCGGCTGCGCGGCACTCGCCGTACTGCTGCCCCTCGGTTACGCACGCGAGGCGAGCCTCCTGCTCGTCGCGGGCGTCCTGCTCGGCGCCGGTCTCACCGTGGCCTCCCTGTGGTGGGTGCTGATCCACCGCGGCGCCGCCCGGATCGCGGCGGGCGCGCTGGCCGTGGCCGCGCCGGTCGGCGTCATCTGGTGGTTCGCCGTCGTCAACCTGCTGTGGGTCGTGATCGTCTCCGCCGCACTGTGGGCCGTCGCCGTCTGGTCCGGCAAGTTCGCCCTCAGCAGCACCAAGTCCCACCAGGTGCACGTACCCGAGCACCGCACCCCCGCCCCCGCCCGCCCCTTCCTCATCATGAACCCCAGGTCCGGGGGCGGAAAGGTCGAGCGGTTCCGGCTGAAGGAGCGGGCCGAGCGGCTCGGCGCCACGGTCCATCTGCTCGATCCCGCACACCACGAGGACGTCGCCGTACTGGCCCGCGACGCCGTCAGGAACGGCGCCGACCTCCTCGGCGTCGCCGGCGGCGACGGCACCCAGGCCCAGGTCGCCGCCATCGCGGCGGCATACGACGTCCCCCTCCTCGTCATCTCCGCCGGCACCCGCAACCACTTCGCCATGGACCTCGGCCTCGACCGCGACAATCCCGCCGCCTGCCTCGACGCCCTCACCGACAAGGGTGTCGAACTCCACGTCGACCTCGGCTACGCCAGCGGCCACCCCTTCGTCAACAACGCCTCCTTCGGCGCGTACGCCGCCGTCGTGCAGAGCCCCGCCTACCGCGACGACAAGGTCCGCACCACCCTGGAACTGCTGCCCGAACTGCTCACGCACCAGCGGGGACCGCGGCTCACCGCCCGCATCGGGAACGCCGTCATCGACGCGCCCCAGGCCGTCCTCGTCAGCAACAACGTCTACCGCAGCGACGACCTCGTCGGCCTCGGCCGCCGCGAACGGCTGGACGCCGGAGTGCTGGGCGTCGTCGGCGTCCGCGTCGACAGCGCCGCCGAGGCCGCCGGAATGGTCCTCGGCCCGAACGCCCCCGGCCTCAGCCTCCTCGTCGCCGACGAGATCGTCGTCGAGGCCGACCGGCCGGAGATCGAGGTCGGCGTCGACGGCGAGGCCCTCCTCCTGCCCACCCCCGTGCACTGCCGGGTCTCGCCGAAGGCCCTGCGCGTCCGCGTGCCCCGCGACCGCCCCGGCGTCCCCGAGCCCAAGCCGCCCCTGGACTGGCGCCGGCTGCGCAAGCTCGCCGCCGCGGTCGGCCGCACGGCGCTGCCCAAACACCGCGAACGGTACGGGTGGGCACAGGAGTTGTGGCACCGACGACGCTAGCCCTGCGGTCTACTGGGCGGTACATCGACAAGCTCCGCCCCCGCACGGTACTGATGTGGCATGAGCGACGACGGCGGACATCCGCACGACGAACCCCGGTACAGAGGCAGGACGTCCCAGGCCGCCGGTCGCCTGATCGGTGGCCGGTACCGCCTCACGGAACGCGTCGGATCCGGCGGCATGGGCACCGTGTGGAAGGCGGTCGACGAACTCGTCGACCGTGAAGTCGCGGTCAAACAGCCCAAGTTGCCCGGTGACACCGACGACCCGGACGGCCCGGAGAACGAGGCGCGCCAACGGGCCGCCAACCGGCTCCACCGTGAGGCCCGCGCCGCCGCCCGCGTCGACCACCCGTCCGCCGTCACCATCCACGACGTCGTGGTCGAGGACGGATTCCCGTGGATCGTCATGGAACTGGTCCGCGGGGAGTCCCTCCACGAGGTGCTCAAGCGCGGCGCCCTCACCCCCGCCGAGTCCGCCCGCATCGGCCTCGCCGTCGTCGGCGCGCTGCACACCGCGCACGGAGTCGGCATCGTGCACCGGGACGTCAAGCCCGCCAACGTCCTCCTCGGGCCGCACGGCCAGGTCGTCCTCACCGACTTCGGGATCGCCCACGTCCAGGGCGAGGAATCGCTCACCATGACAGGGGAGTTCGTCGGATCGCTCGAATTCGTCGCCCCCGAGCGCATGTCCGGCCCCGGCGCCGCCGGCCCGCCCTCCGACCTGTGGTCGCTCGGCGTCCTCCTGTACGCCGCGGTCGAGGGCTGGTCCCCCTTCCGCCGTACGACCCTGGAGTCCACCCTCGCCGCGATCCTGTCCACCGAGCCCCCCGAGCCCGAGCGGGCGGGCCCCCTCGGCCCCCTGGTCGTACGGCTGTTGGCCAAGGACCCGGCGGAGCGCCCGGACGCCCAGGAGACCGCCAGGATCCTGGAGGACGTGGCGCAGGAGCGGGCACCGGACACTCAGACGCCGTCCGACCTGCGGCAGTTGGGCGAAGACGTGGGGACGGTACGGCTCGGCGGTAAGCCGGACGGTGCCGCCGTACGCGAGGGGGCGAGGGAGGACGTACGAGAGGAACGCACCCGGGAGGAAGACGTACGGGAAGAGGCACAGGAAGAGGGTCAGGAAGAGGTACGCGCGGAGGGCACCCCGGAGGACGGGCCGGCAGGCGTGCGCGAAACCGTGGTCGTACGATCCGGGGCCGCGCGGCCGCCGGGCAGGCGGCGTGCCGGTCGGCTCGTCGCCGCCACCACCGGGATCCTGCTGGCCGGTGGGGGAGTCTGGGCCGGGGCCGCTCTCGACACGGGCGATGACATCACCGAGGTCCCCGAGCCCAGCGTCGGGTGGGTGGACGCCCGTGCCGCGTCCCCCGGTCCCAGCGTCACGGCCGGTACCGGCTGGGTCGCCCACCGCGAGAAAGGCATGAACGCCGTCCTGTCCCTCCCGAGCCCGTACGAAAGGCTCCGCGCGGAGGGCGGCGAGGACGATCAGCCCCGCACGGTCACCTATGACGGCGAGGAGGTCATCCGGGTGCGGCTGACGCAGTGGGACAAGGCGCCCGCCTCGCCCATGGAACAGGCCAAGGACTCCACGGACATCGTGGCGGGAGACGTGAAGTCGACCGCCAACTACACCACCACGAGCTTTCACGACCAGGAGGCCGTCCTCGCCGACACCACCCACTACCAGGACGGCACACCCACCCGGGTCATGGAACTGATCATGCGCACCGACGACGACCGGATGTACGAACTGCGCGTGGACATGCCGAAGGGAACGGCGGACGAGAAGAAGGGCACGGCGGTGTTCAAGGGCGCGCGGGACCGGCTCACGATCGGAGAGCAGCCGAGCGGCTGACGATCGGGGAACAGCCGAGCGGCTGACGATCGGAGAACAGGTGCGCGGCCGTGATTCCGGCAAAAGGTGCGTGGCCGTGATGCCGAGAGCAGAAGTGTGGCCGTGACGCGAAGGGTAGAGGTGTGGCCGTGATGTGAAGAGCGCAGGCGCGGCCGTGGATTCGAAGAGCAGTGGCGCGGCCGTGGATTCGAAACGGGGTGATCGACGCCGCATTCGCGGCCGCACCGCACCGGCCGCCTCGCTGATCAGCGAGTTCGTTGCCAGCGATCACTGGCGTGGTGTGTGCGCCCGGTGAATCCCTGTTACCGCCGGGTACCCAAAGTCGTCCGGTCCGGAATACCCTGCGCGTCATGACGGACTCGCAGGCCCCCGAAAAGACCGGCACGGCACGGACGACCGGCACCAACCCCCTCGCGGCAGCACCGCAGAGCGCCCGTACCGCAGCCGACGTGGTCACCCCCGAACTGGTCGCCCAGCTCACCAAGGGCGTGGTCGGCTCCGGCCGGACCGCCAACCACACGCCGTTCACCGGCGAGAAGCTGGCCGACCTGCCGGAGTCCACACCCGAGGATGTGGAGAAGGCCTACGAGCGGGCCCGTGCCGCCCAGGCCGTCTGGGCCCAGCGGCCCGTGCGCGAGCGCGCCGCCGTACTCCTCCGCTTCCACGATCTGGTGCTGGAGCGCCAGGCCGAGGTGCTCGACCTCATCCAGCTGGAGACCGGCAAAGCCCGTCTGCACGCCCACGAGGAGGTCCAGGCCGTCGCGGTCGCCGCCCGCCACTACGGCCGCAAGGCCCCGTTCTATCTGAAGCCGAAGCGGCACACCGGCGCCGTACCGACCCTCACCAAGGTCACCGAACTCCGCCACCCGCGCGGTGTGATCGGCCAGATCGCCCCCTGGAACTACCCGCTCGAACTCTCGGTCGGCGACGCGATCCCCGCCTTCGTCGCGGGCAACGCCGTCGTGATGAAGCCCGACACGGAGACCTGCCTGACCGCCCTGTGGGCCCGCGACCTGCTCATCGAGGCCGGTCTGCCCGCCGAGGTCTTCCAGGTCGTCCTCGGTGAGGGCCCCGTCATCGGCCCCGAGGTCGTCAGGCACGCCGACTACGTCTCCTTCACCGGCTCCACCCGTACCGGCCGCGAGGTCGCCCAGGGCGCCGCCGCCCGTCTCGTCGGCGTCTCCCTCGAACTCGGCGGCAAGAACGCGATGCTGGTCCTTCAGGACGCCGACATAGAGAAGGCGGCGGCGGGCGCCGTCCGCGCCTGCTTCTCCTCCGCCGGCCAGCTCTGCATATCCATCGAGCGGTTGTACGTCCACGAGTCCGTCGCCGACGCCTTCCTGGAGCGCTTCGCCGCCCGCACCAAGGCCATGCGCCTCGGCAAGTCCCTCGCGTACGGCGCCGAGATGGGCTCCCTCGTCGGCGAACGCCAGCTGGAGACCGTCACCCGCCATGTCGACGAGGCCGTGGCGAAGGGCGCGAAGGTCGTCGCGGGCGGCGTGGCCCGCCCCGACATCGGCCCCTACTTCTACGAGCCGACCATCCTCGACGGCGTCTCGGAGCCCATGTCCGTCTGCACGGAGGAGACCTTCGGCCCGGTCGTCTCCATCTACCGCTTCAAGGACGAGGACGCGGCCATCGCGGAGGCCAACTCCACCGCGTACGGCCTCAACGCCTCCGTCTGGACCAAGGACGGCCGCCGCGGCCGCGAGGTCGCCTCCCGTGTGCGCGCCGGCACGGTCAACGTCAACGAGGGCTACGCCTCCGCCTACGGCAGCGTCCAGTCCCCCATGGGCGGCATGAAGGACTCCGGCCTCGGCCGCCGCCACGGCTCCGAGGGCATCCTCAAGTACACCGAGGCCCAGACGGTCGCCCAGCAGCGCCTGCTGCCCATGGCCCCGTCCCTGGGGATGGACGACGAGAAGTACGCCCAGTTCATGAGCCGCAGCCTGAGGGCGATGAAGGCACTCCGGCTGCGTTAGGCCAGGTCTTTCAGGGGCGCGGGGCTGTATCGATATGCGGCTCCGCCGCCTGAGCGCGAGCAACCACATACGGCCCGCAGACAAGGACCGTTCTCAACGAGGAGAACAAGTGTCGTACGACTACGACGTCATCGTCGTCGGCTCCGGCTTCGGCGGTTCGGTGACCGCCCTCCGTCTCACGGAGAAGGGCTACCGGGTCGGCGTCCTCGAAGCGGGCCGCCGCTTCACCCGCGCCACCCTCCCCAAGAACTCCTGGGACCTCAAGAGCTACCTGTGGGCGCCCGGACTCGGGCTCTACGGCATCCAGCGCATCCACCTGCTGGGCAACGTCATGGTGCTGGCCGGAGCCGGGGTGGGCGGCGGCTCCCTCAACTACGCCAACACCCTCTACGTACCGCCGCAACCGTTCTTCGAGGACCCGCAGTGGAAGGACATCACCGACTGGCAGGAGGAGCTGAAGCCGTACTACGACCAGGCCCGTCGCATGCTCGGCGTACGGCTCAACCCGACGATGACCCCGTCGGACGTGCATCTGAAGGCCGCCGCCGAGCGGATGGGCGTCGGCGACAGCTTCCACCTCGCCCCGGTCGGCGTCTTCTTCGGCGACGGCGAGGACGCCGACGGCAAGGCGAAGGCCGCCCCCGGCGAACAGGCGGCGGACCCCTACTTCGGCGGCGCGGGCCCCGCCCGCAACGCCTGCACCGAGTGCGGCGAGTGCATGACCGGCTGCCGCCACGGCGCGAAGAACACCCTCAACGAGAACTACCTCTACCTCGCCGAGAAGGCGGGCGCGGTCGTCCACCCGATGACCACGGTCGTCGCCCTCACCGAGGACTCGCAGGGCGGCTACGCCGTCACGACCCTCCCGACCGACGAGCGCCGCAAGGGTGAGTCCCGGGTGCTGAAGGCCCGCCGGGTCGTCCTCGCGGCCGGCACCTACGGCACCCAGACACTGCTGCACCGTATGAAGTCCAACGGGCAACTGCCGCACATCTCGGACCGGTTGGGCATGCTGACCCGGACCAACTCGGAGGCCCTGGTCGGCGCCCAGACCGACAACCGCCGCTACCGCAAGGCGCACGGTGTGCCCGAGGTCGACTTCACCCGGGGCGTGGCGATCACCTCCTCCATCCACCCGGACGAGAACACCCACATCGAGCCGGTCCGCTACGGCAGGGGCTCCAACGCGATGGGCGGCCTGTCGATCCTCCAGGTCCCGTACGCGGGCGGCACCGCGTCGGACGCCTCGCGCATCCTCGGCTGGCTGGCGTACGCCGCCAAGCACCCCCTGCAGATGGCCCGTTCCCTCTCCAACCGCCGCTGGTCGGAGCGGACCATCATCGGCCTGGTGATGCAGTCCCTGGACAACTCCCTGTCGACGCACCTGAAGACGAAGGGCCCGGGCAAGGGCCTGTTGACGGCACGTCAGGGCCACGGCGCGCCCAATCCCAAGCAGATCGAGGCCGCTTCGACGGCCGCCTCCACCATCGCCGCCGAGATCAACGGCTTCGCCGGCAGCAACGTGGGCGAGCTGATGGGCACCCCGCTCACCGCGCACTTCCTCGGCGGCTGCCCCATCGGCGCCACGGCGGCCGACGGCGTCATCGACCCGTACCACCGGCTGTACGGCCACCCAGGGATCTCCGTCGTCGACGGCGCCGCCGTCTCCGCGAACCTGGGCGTGAACCCGTCCCTGACCATCACGGCCCAGGCCGAGCGCGCGATGTCGTACTGGCCCAACAACGGCGAGCCCGACCACCGCCCGGCCCCCGGCGCGGCCTACGAACGCCTCCGCCCGGTGGAGCCCCTGCACCCGGCGGTCCCGGCGGACGCCTTCGGCGCGCTGCGGCTGCCGCTGGTACCGGTGCCGACGGTCCCGCCGCGACCGTCACAGCAACCCCAGTAGCGGTGGCCGTCACCACCATGACAGCGGAGAAGGACCCGCACCCCCCTCCGAGCGCGGGTCCTTCTCTCGTGTGCCAGGTGTGACCGGCGAGTGGGGCGAAGGGTTGCCCTTGCGATGACAGTTTTTTCGTGTGACGTGAGTCACATGTAAATGTGGCGGGGGTGGCACAACGAACGGGTGTGCCGCGCGGTCACATACGTGTTCGGTGGGGCCTATGGGGCTCCTGTGAGGCATGAAGTGAACGTCGTGAGGGTGGGGGACATGAAGTCGAAGATGTCGCGGGCGGCGGTGGCCGTCTCGGTCGTGGCCACGCTGGGATTCACCGCGGCGTGCGGTGGGGGCGGCGACGAGGGCAAGGACGCGGAGACGAAGCCGTCGGTCGCCGGCAGCGCCTCGGCCGACGGGGACGCGAAGAACGATCAGGACGCGGCCGGGAAGACCGCGCTGACCGAGGCCCAGCTGAAGGAAGCCGCCCTCGCGAAGGGTGACGTCAAGGGCTACAAGATCGCCGACCTGCCCGCGGAGGACATGCCCGCCGAGACCGTCCCCGCGCAGCCGGCCGCCTGCCAGCCCCTCGCGAACATGTTCTTCTTCACCTCCGACCCGCAGGCGAAGGCCCGCACCGGACGCACCGTCACCTCGGAGGACGAACTCTCCGCGAGCGTCATCTCCCTCGCCCTCGCCGCGCACGAGCAGAGCGATGCCGAGAAGGTGATGGCGGACCTGCGCAAGGCGACGGAGAGCTGCACCGGGTACGAGCACGTCGGCAACAAGTACACCGACATCGAGACCCTCGCCGCGCCCGAGCAGGGCGACGAGGCCGTCGCGTACAAGCTGAAGGGCGACATTGAGGGGGCGAAGATCCCGATGTCCTTCACGGTGGTGCGCAGCGGCTCGACGCTCATCGGGTTCTACTCGATGAACATGCTCGACGCGGACAAGGCCGAGGTGCCGGACGAGATCCTGGACGCGCAGGTCGCGAAGCTGGAGAAGGCCGCCGGCTGAGCGGACTCGACGTGACGAAGGGCCCCGCGAGACGGATGTCGCGGGGCCCCTCTGCGTCAGCACCGACGTCAGGGCAGCGCCGGTGCCTCGAAGCGGCGCCCGGGGGAGTGCGCCGCCGGCTCGGAGGAACGTGGATCTCTCGGAGGAACGTGGATCTGGGGTCGGCGCACGAGGGGGCGTGCACTGGGGTCGAGAGCTGCCGACCCTGGGCGGTTGGTGGCGGTCTGTTCCGCTTCGTGAGGGTGGGCAACGGCCTCCGCCACCGTTCCGGCCACCCTTGAACAGATTCCGCCGGCCGGCCCCGGGCGTCCCCGGAGCCGACCGTTCTCTTGAGTGACCGGGCTGCTGTCCCCTGCCGTCCGGTCACCAACCTGGAGCGAGGTCCCACGGCGCACGGCACGATCCGTACGCCTCATCGCTCCAGCGGAGCCACGCGTGGTTCTTTCGGGCCCGCACCTGGCTGGCGCGGACACCGACACCAACGAAGCGTGTCGCGCGACGGTCACGCGCCGTACGGGTGAGAGGGCAGGCGTACTTACGTGCACCGGTCAGATGCGCCCCCGGCACAGCTCCAGCAGGGTCATGGCGAGCGCGGTGCCGGGCTTGCCGAGGGCGTCCCTGTAGTGGGCGAGGATCTCCATCTCGCGCGACAGGTTCACGCGCCGGCCGCCGGACTCCATCCGCGCCTCCTGGACCACGGCGGAGACCGCCACCCGTTCCTGGATCAGGCCGATGATCCGGTCGTCCAGCGCGTCGATGCGCTCACGGGCACCGGTGATCACGTCGGCGGCCTCGGACGTACGGGCACCGGTCACGTCGATGGCGGTCATGTCGATGGCGGTCATAGAGGGCTCCTCGTCGGAAGTCGAAAGAGACCCCGGAGCGGCAAGACCCGGAAAACGCCAGACGCCCCGGACCTTGTCGGCCCGGGGCGCCTGGGGAAGTCGCTTGTCAGTGGCTCAAGCAGCACGACCATGGCAGCCGGTGGGCCGGTTGCCATAGGTAAAGACGAAGGTCGGGTGCGTGAGCATGGGGGTCAGTATGCCATGCCTGAGCGGGGGCGCCTTTTCGTGCCGTTCCCTCCAACCGACATCGGGGGTCTGGGGGCGGAGCCTCCAGTGGCCCACTCCGCGAGAGCGCACCCCGGTAGACTCGGCCACACAGACCCCCGCCCCACCGCCGGAAGGCACCCCGTGTCATCAGCGAACCCCGCTGCCGCCGCTCCCGACACCGTCCTGGTCGTCGACTTCGGCGCCCAGTACGCCCAGCTCATCGCCCGACGGGTCCGCGAGGCCCGGGTGTACAGCGAGATCGTGCCGAGCACCATGCCGGTCGCCGAGATGCTCGCCAAGAACCCGGCGGCGATCATCCTCTCCGGCGGCCCCTCCTCGGTCTACGCCGAGGGCGCCCCCCGTCTCGACCGCGCGCTCTTCGAGGCCGGCGTCCCCGTCTTCGGCATGTGCTACGGCTTCCAGCTGATGGCCACCACCCTCGGCGGCACCGTCGACAACACGGGTGCGCGCGAGTACGGCCGTACGCCCCTGCATGTCTCCAAGCCCGGCAGCACCCTCTTCGAGGGCACCCCCGACGAGCAGTCGGTCTGGATGTCCCACGGCGACGCCTGCTCCGCCGCCCCCGAGGGCTTCACCGTCACGGGCTCCACCGACGTCGTACCGGTCGCCGCCTTCGAGAACGACGAGAAGAAGCTGTACGGCGTCCAGTACCACCCGGAGGTCATGCACTCCACGCACGGCCAGCAGGTCCTGGAGCACTTCCTCTACCGGGGCGCGGGCATCACCCCGAGCTGGACCACGGGCAACGTCATCGAGGAGCAGGTCGAGGCCATCCGCGAGCTGGTCGGCGACAAGCGCGCGATCTGCGGCCTCTCCGGCGGCGTGGACTCCGCGGTCGCCGCGGCCCTCGTGCAGAAGGCCATCGGCTCCCAGCTGACCTGCGTGTACGTCGACCACGGTCTGATGCGCAAGAACGAGACCGAGCAGGTCGAGAAGGACTTCGTCGCCGCGACCGGCGTCCAGCTGAAGGTCGTGGACGCGGAGGAGCGGTTCCTGAAGGCGCTGGCCGGGGTCTCCGACCCCGAGCAGAAGCGGAAGATCATCGGCCGCGAGTTCATCCGCGTGTTCGAGCAGGCCCAGGCGGAGATCATCGCCGACGAGGGCCCCGAGGTCGCGTTCCTCGTCCAGGGCACCCTCTACCCGGACGTCGTCGAGTCCGGCGGCGGCACCGGCACGGCCAACATCAAGTCCCACCACAACGTGGGCGGCCTGCCGGAAGACCTCGAATTCAAGCTGATCGAGCCGCTCCGCAAGCTCTTCAAGGACGAGGTCCGGATGGTCGGCCAGGAGCTCGGGCTCCCGGAGGAGATCGTCCAGCGCCAGCCCTTCCCGGGCCCCGGGCTCGGCATCCGGATCGTCGGTGAGGTCACCAAGGACCGCCTCGACCTGCTCCGCGACGCCGACGCCATCGCCCGTGAGGAGCTGACGGCCGCCGGTCTCGACCGGGACATCTGGCAGTGCCCGGTGGTCCTCCTCGCCGACGTCCGCAGCGTCGGCGTCCAGGGCGACGGCCGCACCTACGGCCACCCCATCGTCCTGCGCCCCGTCTCCTCCGAGGACGCCATGACCGCCGACTGGTCCCGGCTGCCGTACGAGGTCCTCGCGAAGATCTCGACCCGCATCACCAACGAGGTCGCGGACGTCAACCGCGTGGTCCTCGATGTGACGTCGAAGCCGCCGGGCACCATCGAGTGGGAGTAGACCCCGCTTGGTCTCAGGTCCGCTGGAGTCGCAGGCTTGAGTCTCAGGTCCGTTTGAGAGCCCGCACCGGCTCTCCGGGCTTCCAGACCTGGACGACCAGATACTTGTCGTCCTCGACGTAGGTCCGTACGACCTCCGTCAGCTCGGTGCGGAAGAGGTGGAACGGCTCCGGCGGTTCCACCTCTTCGCTCTTCCCGCCGCTCTTCCCGCCGCTCTCGTCTCCGCTCTCCTCGCCCTCGGCGCCGTACGCGGCCTTCACCGCCGGGTCGTCGACCTCGACCGCCCGGCCGCTCACGCGTACGTCACCACCGCCCATCCCCGTGCCGGGGCCGGGGTTGGCCTGCAGCGAGAAACGGGGATCGCGGCGCAGATCGAGCGCCTTGAACGAGTCGGGCATCATCCCCAGCCACAGCTCCCCCTTCGCGAACCGGACCTCCAGCCCGGTCGTCCGCGGGGACCCGTCCCTGCGGAGGGTGGCGAGCACGTGATGGGTGAAGGCGCCGAAGCGCGCCTCGACAGTCTGTGCGAGCTCGGGTTCGGCGGCGACGAACGCGCCCCAGTTCGAAAGATTCTCCGGCATACGTCGAGTCTCGCGCGGATACCCGACAAGCACGGTCCGGTTACCCCGAGCGACGTACGACGAACGACCCGACCCGCGTGGGCGGTGCGCGACCTGGCGTGCTTCTGTGACTTGCGTAACGGTTGCGCACTCTCTTCACCGAACGGACCTGTTCTGCGTGGGGGACCGACGGTAACTTCCGCTTCGTAAAGGAAGTCAGTCTGGAGGACACATGCACGGGCCCACACCGCCCCTGCCCCTACCCACCGACCAGCTCCGGTTCGCCATGCCGCCGATGCACGAGTCGGCGGAGGACGAGCGGCGGCACCGCAAGGAACGGCTGGCCGGGGCCCTGCGGATCTTCGGGCGAATGGGGTTCGAGGAGGGCGTCTCGGGGCACATCACCGCGCGCGACCCGGAGTTCAGCGACTGTTTCTGGGTCAACCCGTTCGGGATGCCGTTCCAGCACGTCACGGTGAGTGACCTGGTCCTCGCCAACCAGGACGGCCAGGTGATCGAGGGCCGCTACCACGTGAACCAGGCCGCCTTCACCGTCCACGCCCAGGTGCACGCCGCCCGCCCCGACGTCGTCGCGGTCGCCCACTGCCACTCCGTGCACGGCCGCGCGCTGGCCGCGCTCGGCGACCTGCTGGACCCGATCACCCAGGAGTCCTGCGCGTTCTACGAGGACCAGGCGCTCTACGACCACTACACGGGTGTCGCGGTGGACGCGGACGAGGGCCGCCGCATCGCCGGCGTGCTCGGCAGCCGCAAGGCGCTGGTGCTGCGCAACCACGGCCTCCTGACGGTCGGCGACTCGGTCGACGCTGCGGCGTGGTGGTTCCTGTCGATGGAACGCTCGGCTCAGGTGCAGCTCACCGCGAAGGCGGCGGGGCGGCCGCTGTTGATCGAACACCGGCTGGCCGTGGCGACGCGGGAGCAGGCGGGCGGCGATCTGGTGGCGTGGATCAACTATCAGCCGCTGTGGCAGGACATCAGCCGGAGTGAGCCGGATCTGCTGAGCTGAGCGCTTCTCCTCGGAGTCTCCTTCTTGGAGTCTCCTTCTTGGCGTCGCTCATTCGACGTGTGTTCGACGTGTGTTCGACGTGTGTTCGGTGTGTGTTCCGGCGTTGGCCGGCCGCGAGTTCGTCGTGGCTGGTCGCGCGGTTCCCGCGCCCCTTCGGGGGCGCTGATGTCACTCAGAAGTCGCGAAGCACCGCTGCCTTCGTCGCTGCGAACTCCTCGTCCGTGAGGACGCCGTCGCGGTGCAGGTCGCCCAGCTCGCGGAGACGGCGCAGGAGGATGTCATGGTGGTCGGCGGCCGACGGCGGGGCGGTGGAGGGCACGGTCCCGGCCGTCCGGGACCGGTCCGCATGGCCGGTCGCCCGAGTCGACGGATGGGGAAGCCGCGCCGTGACCGCCGTGGCGACGAGGGCGGTCAGGAGGTCGCGGCGGGTGCTGCCCCACAGGTCTCCTCCAGGGGCACCGCGATCTCCCCGTACGTCTGCCGGAACAGCGCCACGGAACGGTGCAGGCCCGGGGTGATCCGGACCGTGTTGCCGTCGAAGGCCCAGGACCCGTCCCGCTGGATGATCTCGGCCATGGGGAGATTCTCGCAGCCGGGTCAACACGGGCACCGGGACTTCACCCCACGCTTCCCTTGCACGGAGTGGACCTGCCGGACGCGGACCGTGTTCCGTACGGCACAATTCGCTGTCATCGCAGGGCAGTTGTACGGCCGCACGGCTGTGGTAGTGAGCGGACGTACATACGACCCCCGGCGACTTGCGAGGGCGTCCACGGCGGTGCCGATCACGGCGCTGCCGAAGGCGCTGAAGTAGCCGTCGACGACAGCACCTGACGACGACGGCTATGACAACAGCAATGACAACAGCAATGACGAAGCAATGACGACAGCAATGACTACGGCGGCGAATGCCGAGGCGGACGCGGCGCGGGAAGGCGGGCTCGGGCGTGGCGGTGCAGGAGGCGAGAGGCGGCATGGGTGCGGGAGCCCATGACGGTGGGTGCATGTGCGGGGGCTGCCCGCACGGGGCGCGCGCGGGACACCGGCGTGCGGTCGCCGAGTTCCTGCTGAAGCGGGAGGAGTTCGCGTCCGGGCAGGGGCTGCCGGCGGCTGTCGCGCACTCCGCGTCCGCCTCCCGGCAGTGGGTCTCCGACGAACTCACCCAGTCCGCGGCCCTCGTCGCCGAACGCGGCCGCGTCGAGGGCGAGGCCTGGATCGCCCGTCTGTGGCTGCGCACGGCGATCGTCGTCTGGGCCGCCGTCGTGACCCTCCTCCTCGTCCAGTCCCTCACCGCGATCGGCGCGGGCTGGACGGTCGCCCGTACCGCCGGTCTGCTCGCCGCCCTGCTGGTGGCCGCTGCGCTGACGGGCGCCGGATATCTGCACCGGGCACGCGGCGGCGCGCTCGCCCCGGTCATCGGCGAGGACAACCGCCTCTCCACCTCCCGTGCCGTCGCGGCCGGCTGGGTGCTCTTCGTCGTCTTCGCGGTCCTCGTCCTCGTCGGCCGCCTGGCCGCCGCCTCCGACCACCGCGAACGCGACGCCCTCATCGCCGGGCTCGACCTCGCCCGCGGCGCGGGCGTCGTGACCGTCCTGGCCGTCGTCTGCGGCATCGCGGTCCTGGTCCGCCGTGTGGTCGGCCTCCGCGTCCTCTCCCAACGTCTCCAGAAGGTCCCCGCCCACCGCCCGCGCGCCGCCGACCTCCTCACCGACGACTCGGGCCGAGGCAGCTTCACGGACATCCAGTACGTGATCATCTGCGGCGTCGCCCTGGCCTTCGCGGCGGTCCGCCTGGCCCGCCGCCCCGACCAACTCCCCGACCTCCCCTGGGGCCTGGCCCTCCTCGTCCTGGTCTCCGCGGCCACCTACGTCGCCGGCAAGTACGCCGAGGGCGGCCGCCCCGTCATCCTCTCCGTCGTCCGCGCCCGCGAGGCCGGCGACCTCGACGCCCCCATCCGCAACGGCGACGACATCGAGATCCGCGGCGCCGGCTTCGTCCCGCCCGGCGCCCAGACCGCCGACCGCCTCTCCCGCATGGTCGTCCGCATCGGTCCCGTCCACGTCCACGTCCCCCTCGTCCCCGTCGCCGGCGGCTTCAGCAACCCCACCGACTCCGTCCTCACCGCCCCCGTCCCCGCCGACGTCGAACCCGGCAAGGTCGAGGTCCAGGTCGTCACCGCGGCCGGCGTCGAAACCAACCGCTACACCATCGAGGTCTCAGCGGACTGAGCGACCACCGGCCGGCCGGAGCCCCGGCCGGAGCCCCGGCCGGAGCCCCGGCCGGAGCCCCTGCCGGGGCCTTTGGGACGGGCGGGATGCGACGGGGCGGGTAGGGGCTGCGGGGCGGGAAAGGGGCGGAGCGGGAGGGGCACCCGAGGCCACGGTCAGACCCCGACAAGGCACCCCGACCCGGAAAAACACGCCCGAACCATTGAGCGCCCCCACCCTTGCGAACGTATCGTCTGTTGAGGGGTCAACGGCACGGCGGACAAGAGGCGGCGCAGACCATGACTCACGACACTCGCACGGACTCCCCCACCCCCTACTTCAACGGCGGCCCCGAATGGCGGGACACCGCCACCCGCTACGCCCTGCTGCCCCTACGCGTCTTCCTCGCCGTCACCTTCATCTACGCCGGCCTGGACAAACTCACCGACAGCGCGTTCATGGCGTCCTCCGGCTCCGGCTCCATCGGCGACATGATGAGCGCCGCCCGCGACTCCTCCGCCATCCCGGCCCTGATCGACATGGCCCTGAACAACCCCGTCGGCTTCGGCTACGCCATCGCCATCGGTGAACTCGCCGTCGGCATCGGCACCCTCCTCGGCCTCCTCTCCCGCCTCGCTGCCCTCGGCGGCGCCCTGATCTCCCTCAGCCTCTGGCTGACAGTCAGCTGGTCGGCATCCCCGTACTACTACGGCAACGACCTCCCCTACCTCATGGCCTGGATCCCCCTGATCCTCGCCGGCGCCCCGGTCCTCTCGGTGGACGCGGCCATCCGCTCCCGCCGCCACGGCGTCAGCAGGCATCGCGCGGGCGCCTACCGCTGAGCCCCCAGAGCACCCCGACCGCGGCCTTTGGCCTCCGGCCCGGCCGGCTGGGGTGATCTGTCAGGACGCCGCGAGTACGGGTGTCGGTCGGAGCCCGCCGCCGAGCGGACGGTCCTGCCGCGCAGGCTGAGGCGAGTCTTGGTGACCGCCCCTTGGTGACCGCCCCTTGGTGTCCCTGGGCGACAGGCACGGCTGGAGGCGGTGGCGCAGCGCTGACCCCCATGTGCGCATGGCCCGGGCGGCCCCGGGGCGCAGCCCGGACGTACGCTCCGGGGCGCAGCCCAGACGCACGTCCCGAGGTCGGCTCAGCCGCGGGATACCTGGTCGGTACTGCCTGAGCCCAACGCACTGCCGGACCGAACCGGGCGCCGACCCGTCGCCCGACCTATGACCCGGCCCCTTCCTGAGACACCGCCCTGCTCGCCCTGCCCTGCCTGCCAACACCCGCCCGGTCCTCCGGCGTTGCGCGCCGCGCCTCTTCGGCAGCCGGCGCCCCGCGCCCCACCTTTCCGACCGCTCCCCGCCCACCCCTCTTGCCCGGCTGCTCCCGCTCATCCCGCTTCCCGACCGCTCCCGCTCATCCCCTTGCCCGACCGCTCCCGCTCATCCCCTTGCCCGGCCGCTCCCGCTCACCCCGCTGCCCCTCTCGGTCTCTCTGTTTCCTCTGCATGGGCCGACCCTGCCGACCCTGCCGACCCTGCCGACCCTGCCGTGCCTGCCGTGCCTGCCGTGCCTGTCGGCCCCGCGGCCCTGGTCGCCCCCGCCCCGGTCGCCCCCGGCGGTCCCATCGGCCCCGCTGTCCCCGTCCGCCCGGCCACCCGTCGCCCTCCTATCGCATGGTTCAGAGAAGCCACCGCTCCTGCCAGACACAGCCCCCCGACGACGAGCGGTATCACGACGAACCAAGGTGTCTGCCAGGCATTTCCCGCATCGCCGAGGTACACGACACCGGCGGCGGTGAGGAAGAGGCCGGCGACGAGCTTCCCGGGCCGGAAGTCATGACGCAGCACGGGCCACCTCCGCCTGTCCCAGACCGACTTCGAGGTCGATGGTGAGCGTGCCGCCGCTGGTCGATCCCTTTGCGGGGGCGAGCGTCAGCTGATCGCTCCTGTCCGGTGCCATGTCCAGGTCCTCCTTGCCGTCACCCGGCAACTGGAGGTCACCGAGGCCCACTTCTACGTCGAGCCGCACGGTGACGCCCGGTGGAACGACCACCCTCGCCTTGCCCGCGCCCACCTCCACGCTCGTGGTCAGCGTCTCTCCCTTCGGTATGTCCACCTTGGACAGGTCCAGCGTGGCGACGCCGGTCCCCAGCTCGTACCGGGCCGCCACGCTCTCCGCGTTCCGCGGTGTCCACTCCGTGCGGGCCCAGTCGGTGGTGATGTTCGCCGGGAGCGCCGCCGTGCACGCCAGGAGTCCCGCCGTGACCACGGCCAGGAAGATCGATCCCGCTCCCGTACGACCGAGGAAGGCGCTCAGGGCTATGCCCAGGCCGAACACGGTCAGCGCGCAGGCGAGTCCGGTCTGCAGGCTGGCTGCCAGAGGGCGGTCCTCCCAGGTCGCGCCGGTGCCGATGCCGCCGACGAGCAGCGCGAGCAGGAAGATCCAGCCGCCTGTCCAGCGCGGGCCGCGCGGCTTCGGTGGGCGCACGGAACGTATGTCCTGGCGGGAGGGCGGCACACCCCGGGCGATGTTGACGGCCGCCGCCATGTCCCGGTCGCGGCTCTCCCACGGCCCCCAGAGATAGCCCGTGCCGCCCACATGGGTGCCGTCCTTGACTATCGGGTCGCGCCACCAGGACGGGTAGGCGGAGGCCACGGGCGGCGCCTGGGCCTCCGGCGGGGCGTCGGCCACGGCCTGCGCGGCCAGGGGATCGGGGTCGGGCGCGCCGCGGTGCCGCGACCAGTACCCCGCGCCGGCCAGGAGCAGGGAGACGACCACGGAGAAGGTCAGGACGGTGGTGTTGCTCAGTAAGGTGAGGAAGACGCCGCAGCCGACCAGCGCGAAGAGCACCGCCGCGAGGGCCTGGCCGTCGACCCGGCCGGTCAGCAGCTTGCGTACCTCGTTCTCCTCCTCGTCGTCGTACGGCACGAACAGCCAGGCGAAGCCGTAGAAGATGAGGCCGAAGCCGCCGGTCGCGGAGAGGACCGCGAGCACCACCCGGAAGATCACCGGGTCCATGTCGCACTGCCGCCCGAGCCCGGCGCAGACACCGCCCAGCATTTTGAACCGTCGGTCACGGCGGAACCTGTGCGGGGCGGCGGGGCCCCGGCCGGCCGGATCGTCGGGGGTGGGTTGCCCCGTCGCGCCGGGGGTGGGCGGGGCTGCCGCGTCGGAGGCGGGGCGGCCCGCAGCTCCTGGCGGGTCGGTGCCCGCCGCTTGTTCCGCGGGCGCACCCGCGCGCGTGTGCGTCCGCGCCCCCGCCCGCTTCC
The DNA here is from genome assembly GCF_045160825.1 of Streptomyces sp. NBC_00104. Classification (NCBI taxonomy): domain Bacteria; kingdom Bacillati; phylum Actinomycetota; class Actinomycetes; order Kitasatosporales; family Streptomycetaceae; genus Streptomyces; species Streptomyces sp. NBC_00104. The sequence continues at coordinate 6,955,291 of NZ_CP108215.1, forward strand.
CCGCGTCCCGGTGCGGGTGCGTGCCCGCGTCCCCGTGCGCGCGCGGCTCCTCCGTCCCCGTGCCCGGTGGGGGCACGGCGTCCTGCGGCCCGGTGGTGGGCCGCAGGGCGTCCGGACCCGAGCCGGGGCCCGGCTCCGCTGCCGCGTGCTGGTGATCCGTCATGCGTCCATCGTGACCGCCGAGGCGGTCCGATGGCAGTCGGGATGACCCTGGTCGAACCCTGATATCCGTCCCGGGGATGTGTTCGATCACGGTGCGGCCCGAAGATCAGGGGCGTCTCGGGGGTCGACCCTGATGCCTCGATCGGCCGTGCGTGTGAACATCGATGGCATGCCGGAAGCCGCAGCACTGCCAGTCGACACTCCGCGGCCCCCGCGCAAGCTCTACCGCAGCAGCGACGGACGCTGGCTCGGAGGCGTGGCGCGCGGGCTCGCCGGACATCTCGGCCTGCCCGTGACGTGGGTGCGGCTCGTGTTCGCCGGCCTCTTCCTGGCGGACGGCCTCGGCGCGCTGGTCTACGCGGCGTTCTGGTTCTTCGTCCCGCTCGGCGTGGGCGGCGTCGACAACCAGCGGCCCCCGGCCATCGCCACCGAGACCTCCCCGGACGGCCGCCGCAGGCTCGTGGCCCGCAAGCCTGACCGCGGCCAGATGGTCGCCCTCCTCCTCATGGTCGTCGTGGCCATGGTCTTCGTCGGCAACGTGGACCTCGGTGAGGCGGCCAGGGCGTATCTCTGGCCGACCGTGCTCGTCGCGGCCGGCGTCGCCCTGGTCTGGCGCCAGGCGGACAACGCGCGACGGGCCCGTTGGGCCGAGGTCGGCCGTCGTCGGCGCACGATCACGCTGCTCCGCTCCGTGGCCGGCGTCCTGCTGGTCACCGCGGGCGTCTCCGGGATATTCGTCCTGCAGGGTTCGGCAGCCCACCTCGGCTCGGTGCTGCAGGCCGCACTCGCGGTCCTCGTGGGCATAACGCTGCTGGCGGGACCGTACCTCGTCCGTATGACCCAGGACCTTTCCGAGGAGCGCCTGATGCGCATCCGCGCGCAGGAGCGTGCGGAGGTCGCCGCCCATGTCCACGACTCGGTGCTGCACACGCTGACGCTGATACAGCGCAACGCGGACAAACCGAACGAGGTCCGCCGTCTCGCCCGCGCCCAGGAGCGTGACCTGCGGAACTGGCTGTACAAACCCGAGGGCACAGGAAAGGACGAGGGCGACGAGCCCGACACGCTCGCCGAGGCCGTGCGGCGGAACGCGGCGGAGGTCGAGGACAAGCACGGCGTCCCCATAGAGGTGGTCGTCGTCGGTGACTGCCCCCTCGACGAGGGACTGACCGCGCAGATGCAGGCCGCGCGCGAGGCGATGGTGAACGCCGCCAAGTACGGTGGCGAGGGCGGCGCCGTACAGGTCTTCGCCGAGGTCGAGGGAAGGACGGTCTTCGTGTCCGTCCGCGATCGCGGCCCCGGGTTCGACCTCGACGCGATACCCGCCGACCGCATGGGCGTCAGAGAATCGATCATCGGCCGCATGGAGCGCAACGGAGGCACGGCACGGCTCCGCGCCGTACCGGACGGCGGCACGGAGGTCGAGTTGGAGATGGAGAGGGCGGAGACGACGTCATGAGTGACGCGAACGGGGCGAACGACCATGCCGCACAAGGCGGTTCGGGCACTGGCCCGGGCGGGGACCAGGGAGGTCCGGCCGCGCGGGACACGGGCGCGGGCTCGGCCGAGGGCGTGACCGCCGCCTCCGGTGCCGGTGTCTCCGGGCCCGGGCGGCACGTCCGGGTCGTGCTGGTGGACGATCACCGCATGTTCCGTACGGGAGTGCGGGCCGAGATCGGGCAGACGGACCGTACGGGCGTGGAGGTCGTCGGGGAGGCGCCCGACGTCGACCAGGCGGTCTCGGTGATCACGAGTACGCGGCCCGAGGTGGTGCTCCTCGATGTGCATCTGCCGGGCGGCGGTGGCGTCGAAGTCCTGCGCCGCTGTTCGGCGCTGATGGGGGACGCCGAGCAGCCCGTCCGTTTTCTCGCCCTGTCCGTGTCGGACGCGGCGGAGGATGTGATCGGCGTGATCCGGGGCGGCGCGCGCGGCTATGTCACCAAGACGATCACCGGCTCCGACCTGGTCGACTCGATCTTCCGGGTCCAGGAAGGCGACGCGGTCTTCTCCCCGCGGCTGGCCGGATTCGTCCTCGACGCCTTCGCCTCTACCGACGCCCCACCCGTCGACGAGGACCTCGACCGGCTCACCCAGCGCGAGCGCGAGGTGCTGCGCCTCATCGCCCGCGGCTATGCGTACAAGGAGATTGCCAAGCAGCTCTACATCTCGGTGAAGACGGTGGAGTCCCATGTCTCCGCCGTGTTGCGGAAGTTGCAGCTCTCCAACCGGCATGAGCTGACGAGGTGGGCGACGGCACGACGCTTGGTGTGAGGGGCGGGCCACCGCTGCTTCCGGTGTGCCGGCGGTGCGGCCGTCCGGCAGCCGCTGACGCGTGCCGAGGGATGGCTGGAGCTCGACGGGCGGGCAGGCCGGCCAGACACGACAAGGGGACCAATCTCGACTGGCCCGAGCTACCCAGTGCCATGCGAGTCGGCCCGAGCCACCCTGTCCGAGGGAGCCGCCTCGCGCCGCCCGGCTCAAGGCGCCCGGCCCGCGCAGCCCGACCAGGTCCACGCTGCCCGGACCGCCCGGACCGCCCGGACCGCCCGGACCGCCCGGACCGCCCGGACCGCCCGGACCGCCCGGACCGCCCGGACCGCCCGGACCGCCCGGACCGCCCGGACCGCCCGGACCGCCCGGACCGTTAGGCCCAACCCACGGCAGCCGGGCCCGCGTCGGTGGCCCGTGCCCCCGGCTCAAGCCACCCGCGTCGCCCCCACGTACGGCATCTCGTCGAGAGGGGCCACACGTACCGGGGCCGACGGGTTCGGGGCGTGGATCATCTGGCCGTTGCCGATGTAGATGCCGACGTGGCTGATGCCGGAGTAGTAGAAGACGAGGTCGCCGGGGCGGAGTTCGGAGCGGTCGACGCGGCGGCCGGCGTTGATCTGTGAGTAGGTGGTGCGGGGGAGGGAGACGCCGGCGGCGCGGTAGGCCGCCAGGGTGAGGCCGGAGCAGTCGAAGGCGCTGGGGCCGGTGGCGCCCCAGACATAAGGGCTGCCGATCTTGGAGTAGGCGTAGGAGACGGCCGCGGCGGCGCGGGAGTTGGGTGCGTCGGCGGTGGCGGAGGCGGGGGAGACCGGGCCGGTGAGGCCGCGCTGGGACGCGGAGGAGCGGGAGGCGTGCCCCGCGGTGCCGCCCGGGGTGTCGAACCGCGCGCGGTCCTCGGTGGTGAGCCGGCCGAGCAGCTGTCGTGCGTCGGCCAGCTTCGAGGTCACGGTTTTCTTGTGCCGCTTCAGCTGTGTCTGGCGGGTCTTGAGTGTGCCGAGTTCGACGCGGGCGGCTCCGCGCAGCCGTTCGATCTCCAGCAGTTGCTTCCGTACGCTCGCCACGTCCGCCGAGTGCCGGCTGCCGACGCGTTCGGCGAGGGCGGCACCGTCCAGGTACTGATCCGGATCGGCGGAGAGCGCGAGCTGCCAGGAGGAGTCCATGCCGCCACCCCGGTACTGCGCCGCGGCCAGCGAACCGAGCTCGTCCTGGGCGGAGTTGAGTCGTTCGGTGCGGCGGGCGGCCTGGTCGCGCAGCTCTTCGAGGTTCTCCTGCGCCCTGTCGGCCTTCTCCTTCGCGCCGTTGTACTTCTCGGTGGCGACCTCAGCCTCTTGGTACAGCTTGTCCACTTTCGCCTTGACCTGGTCAGGCGTGAGCTGTGGATCGGCGTGCCCGGTGCCGTCGAAACCGGTCGCGGTCGCCGCGCCCGCGAGGGCGAACGTCGCGGCGGTGCGGACCGTATGGCCGCCGAGTGAGCGCTGTCTGGGCTTGCGGTGCGCTGCCACGTGGAGTCCATGTCCTCTCCGTACGACCGCCGTCCGCAGTACGAACATCGTCTGTCCGTACGGACCGCCTGGGGGGAGCGGTTACGCGTCCGGCGGCGGCCCGCACAGGGGGAGCGGGACGCCGCCGGACCTTCTCGGCGGTGGTGTCCGACTGCCGCCCCTGGCCCGGGCGGCGGTGGGGAGCCGGTCACCTGGGAGAGGACGCTAAACCTGACGGCGAGGGGCCGGTAACGCGTTGTGCGGAAGTGGCGTGCACCGACCGCGAGGTGACCGTATGTGACCGTGATCCCGCCCTGACGCCGTCGACTTCACGCTGCGCGATGACCGATGCGGTCATTTCAGAACGAAAGGGGGTGTGGCGGTGCTATAGAGCGCATATATGCAAGATCATCACGGTGTCGCCGGACGTTCCGGAGCACCACCTTCGGCGCTCCGCGGCAGCCTGCCATCCCCTCCCCCGCCCCGGTGCCCGACGGAACACGGGCCTCTCATTAGGCTCCGCGCATGGACGTACTCATCCACATCCTCGTCGCTCTCCACATCATCGGCATCGCCTCCCTCCTGGGCGGTTTCCTCACCCAGATGAAGGCCATGGGCCAGGGCACCGCCCGCTTCGTCCCCGCCATGCTCCACGGCGCCCTCACCATGCTCGTCACCGGCGTCCTCCTCGTCGGCCTCAACCAGGCCGACGACCAGCCCGTCAACAACATCAAGATCGGCGTCAAGCTGGCCCTGCTGATCGTGATCCTGGGCCTGGTCTACGTGAAACGGGACGAGGAGGCGGTGGAGAAGCCGCTGTTCGGTCTGGTGGGCGCGCTGACGACCGTGAATATTTTCATTGCGGTGCTGTGGACATGAGGATGCCGCCCCCGAGGTGACTCGGGGATGATGCGGGAATGGCACGGTCGGGGGAGAGGCGCCTGGTGTTCCGGGTGCTGGGACGGTTTGGGGGGCGCTCGCAGCGGCGGGAGGCCTGTCGCTGTCGGGCTGGCTCTGGCAGTACACGAACCTCATGGGTTCGCGGGACGTGGCCGACGATTTCTTCGGTGCGATCCCCGTCGTTCTGCCGGGCGGTCTCGGACTCGCCGTCGCGATCGTCGCATGGGCGAACTGGGGCCCCCGGGCAGGCCGTCCGCAGCCCCCGGAGGAGCCCGCCGCCGTTCTCGCCGCCTCGGTCCGCAGGGTCGTACGCACCCGCACCTCCCGTACGAGCCGGCTCGGCCGAGTCGTGCGGCTGCTGCCGCTGGACGCGCGGACGAGCCTGGCCGGCGTCCACTGGCGCAGCCCCGAGGAGGGGGAGCGGTGGGCGCCCGTGGCGCGGGCCGTCGCGGCCGATCGCGACGGCCCGCTGGCCCGGGCCCTGTCCTCGCCGTTGATCCTGGTGCTGGCACTGAGCGCGTACGAACGCCGTGATCCGGCCGAACTCCTCGACCGTAGACGCTTCCCCGGGGTGGACGAGGTCACCTGGCGCGTCCTGGAGAACGCCGATCCGACCGCGAACTTCGAGCTCTGGCGCGACGACGACCGCCGGGGCCGGCGGTCCGAGGACCGGCGGCACTGGCCGGAGGTCGTGACCCGCGTCCTGGGCAGCGCGGACGACGCACTGCTGCTGTGGTGGCGCATGGCGGCGACGCATGCGCCCCGGTGGCTGGTGCCGGGGGTGCGATTGCCGCTGATCGTTCTGACGGTGCCGGCCGTCCGTGCCGCCGGTCCCGACGGGCCGGCCTTCGGAGTCCTGGTCGGTTGTGCGCTGGCACAGCTGTTCACCGTCCTGTCCGAGGACGGGGCGCCCCGGCAGGTCGGCGGCTGGGCCGCCGAGCGGCGGGGGCGTCGGCGAAGGGTGCGATGGGCCCTGGGGGGTGCGGCGGGGGTCGCCGCCGCGTCCAAGGCGATCGCTCTGTCGCGCACCGGCCGTTCCCCTGGGGCCCCGGTGGCGGTTCTGGGGGACGCCGGCCTCGTGCCCGTGGACCGGCTCACCACCGCCCGCGCCAAGCTCGCCGCGGAACCCGACGCGGCGTGGGCCGCCGTGAACCGGTACCGGCGGGAGACACCGCACATGGTGGAGCCGCCGGAACGGACCTGGCCGTCCCGCCTGCTACGCCGGGCGCACCACGCTGTGGATCGACGACTCCCCGTCGTAGAAGACCGACTCCTCGCGGACGTACGTCCCCGGCTTCGGGGCGTGGATCATCATGCCGTTGCCGATGTAGAGGCCGACGTGGCCGATGTTGTCGTAGAAGAAGATCAGGTCGCCGGGCCTGGCGTTGGCGAGGGAGACGGTGGTGCCCGCGTTGACCTGGTCGTAGGTGGTGCGGGGGAGGTCGACGCCGGCGGCCTTCCAGGCGGCCTGGGTGAGGCCGGAGCAGTCGTAGGAGCCGGGGCCGGTGGCGCCCCAGACGTACGGCTTGCCGATCTGCGCGCGGGCGAAGGCGATGGCCTTGGTGGCCTTCGAGGCGTAGGTGGAGTCCTCGGCCGGGGCGGCGGTCTCGGTGGTGCCGGTGGGCGTCTCCGCGCCGGTGGAGGTCTCCTCCTGGGTCCCCTGGGTCCCCTGGGCCTCCTGGACCGACGCCTGCGCCGCCTGTTGCCGCGCGAGTTCCTCCGCCTTGCGGTCGGCCTCCTCCTGCTCGCGCTGTTCGATCGCGGCGAGCCGGGCCTTCTCCTGGGCGGTGAGGGTGGAGAGCAGTTCGCGGGCCTCGGCGAGCTTCGCCTGGACCTTGGCCTTGCTGGTCTTGAGGGCGTTCTGCGACTCGGTGAGCTGCTCGAGGCTGTCGCTCGCCTCCCGGCGCTGCTCCGCCGCCTCGGCCTGCTGCGTGACATACGCGTCGACGGCGCCCTTCTGGCGGTCCGTCAAGCGGTCCATCAGCTGGTTCTGGTCGAAGTAGTCCTGCGGGTTGTCCGCCAGGAGCAGCGAGGCCTGGTCGGGGGTGGCCGCACCCGTGCGGTACTGGGCCGCGGCGAACGAACCCAGTTCCTCTCGCGCGCCGTTCAGCTTCTCCGTGCGTTTGGCGACGTCGTCGAGGAGGGTGTCGACCTTCTTCTTCTGCTTGGTCGTCTTCTCCTTGGCCGCGTTGTAGTTCTCGGTCGCCGACCCGGCCTGGCGGTAGAGGTCGTCGACCTTCTTCTCGACTTCCTCCAGGCTCGGCCTGTCGTCGGTCGCCGGCGCGGCGGTGGCCGTCTGGGAGAGCAGGGCCACGGAGGTGAGGGCGGCCGTGGCGAGAGCGGGGGTGCGTATGCCCACGCGTGTGCCGGCAGGACGCGGCTTGCGGTGCGGCGCCATGGTTCGGCGTCTCCTTCCGTAGTCCGCCTACCGAGTTAGCTGTCGGGTTCGGGCGCAAGCTTCGGAAGGTTTGCCCTACGACCCTCGCCGCGTGCGGCGGGCGGGTCGATTCACCCCAGAGGTCGGTGGGTCCCCGGCTCCGGCTGCCACGGGAGGCGTACCGGACTCGGCGGAGGCTGTGCGGCCCGGCGACGTTCGCCGGTTGGGTCGTACGGCCTAAAGAAAAAGTTAGCCAACTCGTGTGGCCCGTGTGAAGGTTGATGTTCGAAATGTCCGATACGTTTTCGTGACCTTAGCCTCTTCGACGCGACAGGCGGTACGCTCGATCGCTCACCGTCGTGGGGTGATCGCGGTGAGTGGTGCGGGTGGACTTCCCGGGGCGGCCTCCCGCTGTCGGTGGCGGCGCCTAGACTCGGAGAGCGATGAGCAGCCTCTTTGACGACAGCTTCCTGGCGGACCTCCAGGCCCCCCGCGGCCACGCGGAGGAGCCCCCGCCACCGCCCGAGGACGATCACGTACCGGAGCCGCTTCCGGACGATCTGTTCGGCGGGAAGTTCGACGTGCCGCCGGACCGGGACGCGTACTACCGCGGCGGCGCCCCCCGCCCGGCCCTGGACGCGGCGGCGCTCCTGGACGGGCTGAACGAGAACCAGCGCGCGGCCGTGGTCCACGCGGGCTCGCCCCTGCTCATCGTGGCCGGCGCCGGCTCCGGCAAGACCCGGGTGCTCACCCACCGCATCGCGCACCTGCTCGGCGAGCGGCATGTCCACCCGGGCCAGATCCTCGCGATCACCTTCACCAACAAGGCCGCCGGCGAGATGAAGGAGCGCGTCGAGCAGCTCGTCGGACCGCGCGCCCACGCGATGTGGGTCATGACCTTCCACAGCGCGTGCGTACGGATCCTCCGGCGCGAGTCGAAGAAGCTCGGCTTCACGTCCTCCTTCTCGATCTACGACGCCGCCGACAGCAAGCGGCTGATGGCGCTCGTCTGCCGTGATCTGGACCTCGATCCCAAGCGCTTCCCGCCCAAGTCCTTCAGCGCCAAGATCTCGAACCTGAAGAACGAGCTGATCGACGAGGAGGACTTCGCCGCCCAGGCCACCGACGGCTTCGAGAAGACCCTCGCCCAGGCCTACGCGCTCTACCAGTCCCGCCTCCGCGAGGCGAACGCGCTCGACTTCGACGACCTGATCATGACGACGGTCAATCTGCTGCGCGCCTTCCCGGATGTCGCCGAGCACTACCGCCGCCGCTTCCGGCACGTCCTCGTCGACGAGTACCAGGACACCAACCACGCCCAGTACGCCCTGGTCAGAGAGCTGGTCGGCACCTCCGAGCACCCCGTCGACGTACCGCCCGCCGAGTGGGACGTACCCCCCGCCGAGCTCTGCGTCGTGGGTGACGCCGACCAGTCGATCTACGCCTTCCGCGGTGCGACCATCCGCAACATCCTCCAGTTCGAGGAGGACTACCCGGACGCGACGACGATCCTGCTGGAGCAGAACTACCGCTCCACCCAGACCATCCTGAGCGCGGCCAACGCGGTCATCGAGCGCAACGAGTCCCGCCGCCCCAAGAACCTGTGGACCAACGCGGGCGCGGGCGCGCAGATCACCGGCTATGTCGCCGACACCGAGCACGACGAGGCACAGTTCGTCGCCGACGAGATAGACCGACTGACGGACGCGGGCGACGCGAAGGCCGGAGACGTCGCCGTCTTCTACCGCACGAACGCCCAGTCCCGAGTCTTCGAAGAGGTGTTCATCCGCGTCGGCCTGCCCTACAAGGTCGTCGGCGGCGTCCGCTTCTACGAGCGCAAGGAGGTCCGGGACGTCCTCGCGTATCTGCGCGTCCTGGCCAACCCGGAGGACTCCGTCCCGCTGCGCCGCATCCTCAACGTGCCCAAGCGCGGCATCGGCGACCGCGCCGAGGCCATGATCGACGCCCTGTCGCAGCGCGAGAAGATCAGCTTCCCGCAGGCCCTGAAGCGCGTCGACGAGGCGTACGGCATGGCGGCCCGGTCGACGAACGCCGTCAAGCGGTTCAACACGCTGATGGAGGACCTGCGGACCGTCGTCGAGTCCGGCGCCGGACCGGCCACGATCCTGGAGGCGGTCCTCGAACGCACCGGCTATCTGGCCGAGTTGCAGGCCTCCACCGACCCGCAGGACGAGACCCGCATCGAGAACCTCCAGGAACTCGCCGCCGTCGCCCTGGAATTCGAGCAGGAATCCGGAGCGGCCGCGGAAGGCGAGAGTGAGGGCGAGGCCGCGGCGGCCGCGACGCCCGCCGGGCTCTCCGCCTTCCTGGAGCGGGTCGCCCTGGTCGCCGACTCCGACCAGATCCCGGACGAGGAGGAGGACGGCTCGGGCGTCATCACGCTCATGACCCTCCACACCGCCAAGGGCCTGGAGTTCCCGGTCGTCTTCCTGACCGGCATGGAGGACGGCGTCTTCCCGCACATGCGCGCCCTCGGCCAGACCAAGGAACTGGAGGAGGAGCGCCGCCTCGCGTACGTCGGCATCACCCGCGCGCGTGAACGGCTCTATCTCACCCGGTCCTCGCTCCGCAGCGCCTGGGGCCAGCCCTCCTACAACCCGCCGTCCCGCTTCCTGGAGGAGATCCCGGCCACCCACCTGGAGTGGAAGCGCACGGGTGCCTCCGCGCCGGTGTCCTCGGGCCCGGCCGCGGGCATCGCGTCGTCGCTGTCGTCCTCGCGTTCCCGGTCCTCCGCCTCGGGCGCGTCCGGCTTCGCGACCCGCCGCACCAACGAGAAGCCGGTGGTCTCCCTCGCCGTGGGCGACCGGGTCACCCACGACCAGTTCGGCCTCGGCACGGTCGTGGGCGTCGGGGGCACGGGCGTGAACGCGGAGGCCACGATCGACTTCGGCGACACCAAGCCGAAGCGGCTGCTGCTGCGGTACGCGCCGGTGGAGAAGCTGTAGCGAGCTGGCCTGTCGCCGACATGACGCGGGCCCCTGCTGAGGCAGGGGCCCGGTCTTCGTCTCCGTGTCCGTAACGGGGGCCGTTACGGCGTCCGTTACGTCGGGTCCAGCCCGTGGCTGCGCAGCCACGGCAGGGGGTCTATGGCGGAGCCGCCCGCGGGGTGGACCTCGAAGTGCAGGTGCGGGCCGGTCGAGTTGCCCGAGTTGCCCGAGTAGGCGATGGTGTCGCCGGCCTTGACGGTCGTACCGGAGGCGACCTTGTACGTGGAGAGGTGGCAGTACCAGGTCTCGGTGCCGTCCTTGGCGGTCACGATGACCATGTTGCCGTAGGCGCTGTTCCACTGGGTGCGCACGGTGCCGTCGGTCGCGGCCATCACCGGGGTGCCGTACGAGACCGGGAAGTCGATACCGGTGTGCAGGGACATCCAGTTGACGCCGGACTGCCCGTAGTACGCGCTGAGTCCGCGCTTGGCGACCGGCAGTGCGAACTTCGGCCGCAGTCGCTCCTTGCGGGCGGCCTCGGCCGCCGCCTTCTTCTGCTCCAGCTCCTGCTGCGCCTTGAGGTCGATGCGCTCCTGCGTCCGGCTCGCCCGGTCGGCGAAGTCGTCGGCCTCGGCGGACAGGCTCTCCAGCTGGGTGTCGAGCTGGTTGTTGGCGGTGGACGGCTTCACGGCGGTGACGTCGTCCGACTTGACCGACGCCGTTGTCTCCGTGTCGTCCGACGTGGCCCCGACCGAGGCCGCCGCGATCCCCGCGACACCCATGACGCAGGCCGACGGAACGGCCACGGTCAGCAGGGCGGAACGTTTGGCCGGAGCCTTTCGACGCGATCGCGAGGCCGCGCGGGTGGCCGCCCGGCCGGGGCCCGCGCTCCTGGCTGCCGTCGCGGTGACCTCTTCCTCGCCGTCGAGGAGCGCGGCGCGGTCCGCGCCGTCGATCTCGAACTCGCCGTCCGTGTCGAGGGGTTGGTCCTGGTCGTACGGGGCGATCTGTTCGAAGGTCGCGGTCGCCTGCTGGGCGAATTCCACGGCCTCGGCCGAGAGGTCCACCACCACGGTCTGCGGATGGTCGTGGGCGTCGTGCGATTCCGCGGCGGAGCCGGCGTGCTCGTCGCCGACGGGGGTGCCGTCACTGTTCCACTGCGTGGCGTCGAACGCGCCCGTGTCGAAGTGCTGGGTGCCGACCCACTGCTGGGTCTGGTCGGACTGTCCCGACTGGCCCGTCTCGTCGGACCGTTCGGCCTGCTGCCAGCCGCTCGCGTCCCACTGCCCGCTCGTCTCGGGGCCCGCCGACTGCGTCGGGACGTGGGAGAGGTGTTCGTAACCGGCCGACCAGGACGTCGTGTCGTAACTGCCCGTGTCGTACGCGGCCTGGTGCTGGGCGGCGTACGGGTCGTAGTTCAGCGTCTGGTGGCTGCCCGTCGACCACTGCGAGGCGTCGTAGGAGCCGGTGCCGGTGTCATGGCCCGGCAGATCGCCGAAGAGGGGGTCGGCCGCGAACGTGCCGGTCGCGTGGGTGCCGGTGCCGGAGTCGAAACCAGTGGCGGAGTAATCGCCGTACGTGGTGAAGTCGCCGTAGGTGGCTTCCTGATGGCCGTACGACGCGTAGTGCGCCGGGTCGGCTTCGGAAGCCGGAGCCGGGGGTGTTGCGGTCCCCGACGGGTGACGATCGTTCACCAACTTCTCTTTCGCCTCGACGACAGGGGCTGGCAGAGCAGTGCGGTGACTGTACCCGGCGGTATGCGGGCGCGACAATCTTCAACGGGTTTCGCGCGCGCAGGAAACGGGCATTCGAGCGTCTTTCGGCGGTCTGTGGGCATGACTTTGGCTTTGCGTTCGAAGTTTGTTCGATAGTGGACTGCTGTGTGGGGGGTGTGGGACGCCCGTGCCGACAGGGCGGAGACGTTTCTCCGGGTGGTGGCGGGCCGGGGGTGGGGCGCGTTGTCGCCGTCGGGAGGGGTGTCGTGAGTCGGGCGCGTGGCGGGGGCGCATGGGCGTGCGCCACGTTTATCGCCTTACGTCCCCATTTCGCTGTCCTGTGACGAGCGTCACTGTGCTGTCGGCGGCGGTCGCCGGCTCATGCCACGGTCAGGCCGCCGGGGCGGGCGGTGGAGCGGGCGCCCGTCCGTGAGGTGTCCAGGGCCTGTCGTATCCCGGTGGCGACGGCGGGGTGCACGGGCAGGGCGAGATGGCCGATCCCGGTGACCCGGATGTTCTGCGCCATCAGGTCCGGGTGGTCGACACCGGCCGTCTCCAGCGGAACCATCACGTGGTCGAGGTCGCTCCAGAACGCCACGAAGTGCGTACGGCAGCCCGGCGCCGGCTCCCGCAGCTCCTCCAGCACCTTCGAACCCGGCCGCATCTGGCGGACGATCGGGTGCGCGTCCGCCAACGGCACGGCCCGGGTGCCGCCGTGCGGGGTGCCGAGCGTGACGAGCGTACGGACGCGGTGGTCACCGTCGAGCCGCTGCACGTAGTACCGCGCGATCAGTCCACCGAGGCTGTGCCCGACGACGTCCACCTGCTCCTGGCCCGTGCGCTCGCAGATGTCCTCGATGTGCCGGCCGAGCAGCTCGGCGGCGGCGCGGATGTCCCAGGTGAGAGGTGAGTAGTTGAGCGACTCGATGTGCCGGCCGCCGTGCTGCGCGAGGGAGCGGCGCAGCAGGACGAAGACCGAGCGGTTGTCGATGAAGCCGTGCAGCAGGACGACCGGGGGCCTCTCCTCGGTCGGCAGTCGGGGCGCGTCGGGTGGGGGGAGCGTGGGGGTGACCCGGCGCTCCTGCGTCATCCCGGACGGATAGAGCAGCAGATGCCCGGCGAGGATCGCCAACTCCAGGGCGGTCGCCTTGAGAAGGGTCATGGAAAGGCCTGCCGGCCTGGTGGGCAGGAACCGCTCACAGAGCGGAAGAAGGGGCGCGAGCGCCCTGGTGACCTTCATGCCCGACCTCCCGTCGGCAGACGGGTGGACGCCTCTGTCCCCCGTGTGCCCTAGTGGCGAGCCGGGGGCGGGCGGCGGACGGCGGGTGCGATGCGACGTGACGCGGTGCGTGTGGCGTGCGTGACGTGCGGTGCGTGTGCGACGTGTGAGGCGCCGATCACGCGACGAGGGTCCGGCTCTCCCGACTCCCCGCTGCCCTGCCCTCTGCCGTCTGCCGGTGCCGATCCGTCCCGTCCCCGTGGCCTCCCGCGGGCGGTGGATCGGTGCGGCACCCTTCCGACGACTCTCCTTGCGCACGCTTCCCCGTGGCGCGCACGCCGCGCGGGCCTCTGGCGGGCGGCCCGGAAACGGTCCGGATGCCGCGATCACCTCCGTGATCACCTAGGTCCCCGCGACGCGTGAGCCGCGGAAACGGGAGCAGTGCGCGGCGAACGTGTCCCACCGTGTGATTTCCCCCTCGCTCTCCGCCGCGAAACGGCCGGTTGCGGGATGCTGGAGATAACGTTCGTTCACTTCCTCGGGGCGCGGTGTGGGTAGGTGTTCTATGGACCGGAAACCGTGATGTGCGCGGTTTGCGTGGCTCGCTCGACATACGCGGCCGTGTTCCGTTATGGGTTGGTGTAGTCGTTTCATGGAGGCAGTGATGGGTGTGGCAGCCGGTCCGATCCGCGTGGTGGTGGCCAAGCCGGGACTCGACGGCCATGATCGCGGGGCCAAGGTGATCGCGCGGGCGCTGCGCGACGCCGGTATGGAGGTCATCTACACCGGCCTCCACCAGACTCCCGAGCAGATCGTCGACACCGCGATCCAGGAGGACGCCGACGCGATCGGCCTCTCCATCCTCTCCGGCGCCCACAACACGCTCTTCGCCGCCGTCATCGAACTCCTCAAGGAGCGCGACGCCGAGGACATCCTCGTCTTCGGCGGCGGCATCATCCCTGAGGCGGACATCGCGCCGCTGAAGGACAAGGGTGTCGCCGAGATCTTCACGCCGGGGGCGACGACGGCGTCGATCGTGGACTGGGTGCGGGCGAACGTACGCCAGCCCGCGGGGGCGTAGGCCGCCGGCTGTTCGGCCGCGGGTGCGTGGGGGCTGGTCGCGCGGTTCCTCGCCGCCCCTGCCTTTTCATGGGCGCGGCGAACTGCGCGAGAAGCCCCACCCGCGCGCAGTCGCTGATCCGCCCGCAGTCGCTGACGCGCCCGCCGCCGCCGACTCGCCCGCGCCCCCAACCCTCAGGCGGCTTCAGGTGGTTTTAGCTCACCTCGCATCGTCGCCCGCAATCGCAAGGTCGTCGCGAGCCGCTGAAACGCCTCGGCCCAGTAGCCACCGGCCCCCGGCGCCGAGTTCTCCGCGTCCTCCGGCGTCGCGGTGAGCGGTTCGAGCCGCACGGCCTCCGCGGGATCCAGGCAGCGCTCGGCCAGCCCCATCACCCCGCTGAAGCTCCAGGGGTAACTCCCCGCGTCCCGGGCGATGTTGAGCGCGTCCACCACGGCCCGCCCCAGCGGCGGAGCCCACGGCACCGCACAGACCCCGAGCAGCTGGAACGCCTCCGACAAGCCGTGCGTGGCGATGAACCCCGCCACCCACTCGGCCCGCTCGCCGTCCTCCAGCGTCGCCAGCAGCTTCGCCCGCTCGGCCAGCGACACGGCCCCCGGCCCGCCGGCCTCCGGTGTGGAGGGCGCCCCCAGCAACGCCCGCGACCACCCGGGATCCCGCTGGCGCACCGCCGCCCGGCACCACGCCCCGTGCAGCTCGCCCTGCCAGTCGTCCGCGACCGGCAACGCCACGATCTCCTCCGGCGTACGCCCCGCGAACCGCCGCGACCACGCCCCGAGCGGCGCCGCCTCCACCAACTGGCCCAGCCACCACGACCGTTCGCCCCGACCGGCCGGAGCCTTGGCCACCACGCCGTCACGCTCCATGCCGGGGTCGCACTCGTGCGGGGCCTCGACCACGATCGTGGCCGCACCGGCTGCCGTGGACGTGCTGCCCGTGCGGTCGACGGCCACACACGCGGTCGCCCGCTTCGCCATCCGCCGGGCGAGTGCCGAGTCGGGCAGCGCGGACAGCAACTCCGCGGCCGTGGCACGCACGTTCCGGCTGCGGTCGGTCAACGCGGCCTCCAGGAAGGGTTCGTCCGCCGCCTCCAGTCCCGTGCGAAGCGTGTCGAGGAACATCAGCCGGTCCTCGGCGCGCTCCGTCGACCAGGTGGACGCCAGCAACTCGCGTGCCGAGGCGGCGTCCCGGGCCCGTATCGCCGTCAGCAGGGCGACGCGCTCGGCGAACAGGCCCTCCTGCCACAGCTGTTGGACCCGCTCGGGCTCGTCCGGCCCGGGGGGTGCCGAGCCCCCGCCGGGCGCCGCACGCAGCGCGAAACGCCAGTCGGTGTTCAGCCGGGCCAGCCACAGCGCCCGCGCCCCCGCGAAGGCCAGCACGGCGGGACGCAGATCCGTCCGGCCGCGCGCCGCGTCCAGCAGCGCGGGCAGGACCTCCGCAGGCGCCGCGTAACCGTACGCGTTGGCCAGTGCCAGCCACTGGGGCAGCAGTTCCATCAGATCGGGCGCCGCGCCTCGGCGGCCGCCACCGGTGCCGGGCCGGTCGGCCAGCAACGTCGTCAGGCGCCGCATCGCCGCGAGCGGCAGCGGTGGCCGCCGCTCCGGCGCCGCCGGCTCCGGCCGCGCCGCCGCCCGCACCGGCCGTATCCCCGCCCTGCGCCGCACGGTCTCCACGGCCGCCGCGTCCAGCAACGCCACGGGCGCCTCCCGGCCGGACACCGCCCAGGGCGGCGTACGACGATCCGTGCCGAGCAACGCGGTGGTGACCAGCTCTTCCCAGGAGGGCCCCGCCGAGGATTCCGAGATGCCGGTCATGAGGTTCCTTCCGTATGCCACGAACCGCTGCTCCCGCCGCTGCCTCCGCCTGCCCTCAGCACAGCGCCACCGCCTGCCCGATCGCCTCCCGCGCACCCTCCGGCTCCGCCGCCCATGCCGTCAGAGGGGTGAAGCCCTGGTGGCCGCACTCGCCGAAGACCGTGACGGGTGCACCGCCGGAGAGGGCGACGAGGCGCCACAGGCCGGGACGGGAGCGGGCGAAGGGGGTGAGGGGGAGGGCGAGGTCGCCGTCGGCGTCGGCCAGTTGCCAGGAGTCGCCGTCCGGGGCGGGTATGACGCGGGTGAGGGTGACCGGGTGGGAGTCGAGCCAGGGGTCGTCCCGCAGGGCCGCGCCGTAACGGGCCGCCGCTTCGGACGGAGTGGTCCCCGGCGGTCGTACCGCGGTGGGCTCGGGCGCGGTGAAGAGCTCGCCCAGGGCCGCTCGCAGCTGTCCCGTGCCCGGGTACGCCGAGACCTCCGCCTCGAAGGCCAGACCGACCGGGAGCGACAGCTCGGGGGCGCGGCCGGCGGCTCCGTAGGAGAGGAGCAGCGCGGTACGGCCCGACTCGACGCCGTGCAGCCAGACGCGGCGGGTGGTGAGGCGGGAGTCGGACGTGTCGTACTGGGCGAGGGTGAGCCAGCGGTCGCGGACCGGTGGGCCGTCCGGGGAGCCGGGCAGCCCGATCCGGGAGCGGACCGTCGCCGCGAGGCCCTCCGGGAGCCGGTCACGGCGCAGCCAGCCCTGGTCGAGGAGATGGAGGAGAGCGCACTCCTCGAGGAGGCGGACGGGCCGACCGGGGCCCGAGCCCGGTATCGCGCCCAACTCCCGCACCCGGGCCGCCAGTCCGGGGGCCTGGGCGTCGACCATGCGGGCCGCCGTCTCCTCCCACAGCCCGTATCCCGCCTGTTCCGCGGCGGCCAGGCCGCCGCGGAACAGGTCGGTCAGGCGCTGTTCGAGCTCCGCCGCGCCCGCGGTGATCCGGTCGGCGCGCCGCTCCGCTCGGCGACGCGCCGCCTCGGGGTCAGCGGACGTGGCCCCAGATGCCGCGTCCGTCCTCGTCGTCCTCTCCGCTGCGCGCGTGCGGCGGCCTGCAAGCCACTGCTGCGCCCAGTCCGGCGCCTGCCCAGCCGGCACCGCGGCGTCGTCGCCCGCCCAGAGCAGGAGCAGCCCCAGCGCATGCTTGCACGGGAACTTCCTGCTCGGACAACTGCACTTGTAGGCGGGCCCGGTGGAGTCCGCCACGTCGATGATCGTCTGATACGGCTTGCTGCCACTTCCTTTGCACAGTCCCCACACCGTCCCCTCGTACGAACTGCCAGCACCCGACCACGGCCCGGCCGCGGCGAGTTTGCTTCCGGCTTTGCGCGACGCTGCGTCAGGTGCCAATGCCAGCACCTGCTCAGCCGTCCAGCGCACCCCCTGCTGAGTCATGTTCCGAAGGTAGATCCCACCACTGACAATTGGCTTGCGCGATCCAATTTCCGCAGGTCAGACTGGATTGTCAGTGGCGTGGTGCAGTGTGGTCACCAGATCAGAACCGGCCGAGCTGGAGGGGGACTCAGCCATGCCTGCGTCCATTGGAACGACCACCGTCGACCCGAGCCACAACCAGTCCGCGCCCGCGAACACGCACACGGGTGCGCGGGAGGACGCGCGTACGGGCGGCGAGGTCCTGCGGGCACACGCCGAGCACGCGTTCGCCGATGAACTGGCCCTGCTGGCCGCCCAGGACGACCGGCCCCGGCCGGCCCGCTGGAAGCTCTCTCCGTGGGCCGTCGCCACCTATCTGCTCGGCGGGACGCTGCCGGACGGCACGGTGATCACCCCGAAGTACGTCGGGCCGCGTCGCATCGTCGAGGTCGCCGTCACCACGCTCGCCACCGACCGCGCGCTGCTCCTGCTCGGCGTGCCCGGCACCGCCAAGACCTGGGTGTCCGAGCACCTGGCGGCGGCCGTCAGCGGCGACTCCACCCTGCTCGTGCAGGGCACCGCGGGCACACCGGAGGAGGCGATCCGCTACGGCTGGAACTACGCGCAGCTGCTCGCCCACGGTCCGAGCCGCGACGCCCTGGTGCCCAGCCCCGTCATGCGGGCCATGGCGGAGGGCATGACGGCCCGCGTCGAGGAGCTGACCCGCATCCCGGCCGACGTCCAGGACACGCTGATCACGATCCTGTCCGAGAAGACGCTGCCGATACCGGAGCTGGGGCAGGAGGTGCAGGCGGTCCGGGGCTTCAACCTCATCGCCACGGCCAACGACCGCGACCGCGGCGTCAACGACCTGTCGAGCGCCCTGCGCCGCCGCTTCAACACCGTGGTGCTGCCGCTGCCGGAGAGCGCCGACGCCGAGGTGGACATCGTCTCGCGCCGCGTCGACCAGATCGGCCGCTCCCTCGACCTGCCGGCCGTGCCCGACGGCGTCGACGAGATCCGCCGCGTCGTCACGGTCTTCCGCGAACTGCGCGACGGCGTCACGACGGACGGCCGTACGAAGCTGAAGTCGCCCAGCGGCACGCTCTCCACCGCCGAGGCGATCTCCGTCGTCACGGGCGGGCTCGCCCTCGCCGCCCACTTCGGTGACGGCGTCCTGCGCGCCTCCGACGTCGCCGCCGGCCTCCTCGGCGCCGTCGTCCGCGACCCCGCCGCCGACCGTGTCATCTGGCGGGAGTACCTCGAAGCCGTCGTCCGCGAGCGCCCCGGCTGGACGGACTTCTACCGCGCCTGCCGCGAGGTGAGCGCGTGACGGGGTGGCGGCAGGGAGCGCCGGAGACCGGCGGCGACGCCCTGGCCGACACGGTGGGCCGGGCGGCCGGAGAGGGGCCGTTGTTGTTGGGGGTGCGGCATCACGGGCCGGGGTCCGCGCGGGCGGTGCGGGCCGTGCTGGATGCGGCTCGGCCCCGGGTCGTGCTGATCGAGGGGCCACCGGAGGCGGACGCGCTCATTCCGCTCGCCGCCGACGAATCCATGCGGCCCCCGGTCGCGCTCCTCGCCCACGCGGTCGACGAGCCCGGCCGCTCCTCCTTCTGGCCCCTCGCCGAGTTCTCCCCGGAGTGGGTGGCCATCCGCTGGGCCCTGGCCCACGGGGTCCAGGCCCGCTTCATCGACCTGCCGGCCGCGCATTCGCTCGCCTGGGGGAGGGAGGAGGCTGCCGCCGCCGAGCCGGACGGGCCGACCTCGCAGCCGGAGGAGGCCACCGGGGAAGCGCCGCCGGACGAGGCCGCGGTCCCGGCCGAGCGCGCGGCGGAGGAGGCCGTCCGGGTCGATCCGCTCGCCGCGCTCGCCGAAGCCGCCGGGTATGACGACGCCGAGCGCTGGTGGGAGGACGTGGTCGAGCACAGGGGGACGGGCCGGGACGTCTTCGCTCCGTTCGCCGTGCTGGAGGAGGCCATGGGGGCGCTCCGGGAGGTGTACGGGACCGGCGGGCGTGACCGGGATCCGGTGCGCGAGGCGTACATGCGCTCGCAGATCCGGGCCGCGCAGAAGGAGTTCGGGGACGACGGCGTGGCCGTCGTGTGCGGGGCCTGGCATGTGCCCGCACTGCGGGAGAAGCGGACCGTGGTCGCCGACCGGGCGTTGCTGAAGGGGCTGCCCAAGGTCAAGGCCGACATGACCTGGGTGCCGTGGACCAACCGGAGACTGGCCCGGGCCGGCGGTTACGGCGCGGGCATCGACTCACCGGGCTGGTACGGGCATCTGTTCGGCGCGCCCGACCGCCCCGTGGAGCGGTGGCTGACCAAGGTGGCGGGGCTGCTGCGCGAGGAGGACCGGATCGTCTCCTCCGCGCATGTCATCGAGGCGGTACGGCTGGCCGAGACGCTCGCCGCGATGCGCGGGCGCCCGCTGCCGGGCCTGACCGAGACCACCGACGCCGTACGGGCGGTGATGTGCGACGGCTCGGACGTGCCGCTGTCGCTGGTGCGCGACCGACTGGTCGTCGGCGATGTGCTGGGAGAGGTACCCGAGTCGGCGCCGGCGGTGCCGCTGCAGCGGGACCTCACGAGGCTCCAGCGGCGGCTGCGGCTCAAGGCGGAGGCTCTGGAGCGGGAGTTGGAGCTCGACCTGCGGAAGGAGAACGACGCGGAGCGCAGCCGGCTGCTGCACCGGCTGCGGCTGCTCGGCGTCGAGTGGGGCGAGCCGACGACCTCGCGCGGCAGCACGGGCACCTTCCGGGAGGCCTGGCGGCTGCACTGGGAGCCGGAGCTGTCGGTGCGGGTCGCCGAGGCCGGGGTCTGGGGGACCACCGTGCTGTCGGCGACGACCGCCAAGGCCGAGGCCGACGCCGTCACGGCCCGTTCGCTCGCCGACATCACCGGCCTCGCCGAGCGCTGCCTCCTCGCCGGACTTCCCGACGCCCTGCCCGTGGTGATGAGGGTCCTCGCCGACCGAGCCGCCCTCGACACCGACGTCGGCCACCTCGCCCAGGCCCTCCCTGCCCTGGTCCGCTCCCTCCGCTACGGCGACGTCCGCGCCACCGACACCCGGGCGCTCGCGGAGGTCGCCGCGGGACTCGCGGAGCGCGTCTTCGTCGGGCTGCCGCCCGCGTGCGCCGCGCTCGACGCGGAGGCGGCACAGGAGATGCGCCGCCATGTGGACGCCGTGCACGGGGCGGTGGGGCTCCTCGGCGACACCGCCCCGGGGGAGCGGGCGCCACGGGACGGCGACATCCGGAGCCGGTGGCACTCGGTGCTCCACGTCCTCTCCGGGCGGGACACGGTGCCGGGTGTCATCCGGGGGCGGGCCGTACGACTCCTGCTGGACGACGGGGAGTTGGCGCAGGACGACGCGGCCCGGCTGATGGGGCTCGTGCTGTCGCCGGGGACGGCACCCGCCGACGCGGCGGCGTGGATCGAGGGGTTCGTCGGCGGCGGCTCGGGCGGCGGGATGCTGCTCGTCCACGACGAACGGCTCCTCGGCCTGGTGGACACCTGGCTGACCGGGGTGCCGGGGGACGCGTTCACGGACGTACTGCCGCTGCTGCGGCGGACGTTCTCGGCGTACGAAGCCGGAGTGCGCCGGACGCTCGGCGAGCTGGTGCGGCGCGGACCGGGGCAGCGGGGGAGCGCAACGGCCGGCGGGTCCGGCATACCGGGCTTCGCCGACGAGTTCGACAGCGACCGCGCGGACGCGGTGCTGCCGGTGGTGCGGCTGCTGCTCGGCCTGGACGGCGGCCGGGACAGCGCCGACGACAACGACCTTGTGGGGGTGGCGGGATGACGACCGACGGACAGAGCAGGCCGAGGCA
Source organism: Streptomyces sp. NBC_00104 (assembly GCF_045160825.1). Classification (NCBI taxonomy): domain Bacteria; kingdom Bacillati; phylum Actinomycetota; class Actinomycetes; order Kitasatosporales; family Streptomycetaceae; genus Streptomyces; species Streptomyces sp. NBC_00104. The sequence continues at coordinate 6,976,499 of NZ_CP108215.1, forward strand.
GGCCGCCGAAGCGGTGGACGCCGGGGACGGGCACGGGCGCGGACAGCGGTTCCGGTCGGACACCGGTCGGACGACGACCGTGCCGGTGATGCCGCTCTGGGCCCGTCCTCGGACGGGGGCGCGCGGATGACGACCGGGGCGACGGGGACGACAGGGCCGGAGTCGGACGCGGCCGACGAGCGGTTGCGGCGCTGGCGGCTCGTGCTGGGCGGGGACTCGGCGGACGGGACCGGGTGCGCGCTCGGTGGGCGCGACGCGGCGATGGACCAGGCGTTGGCCGCGCTGTACGGGAAGGGGGACAAGTCGCGGGCGGCACAGGACCGTTCGGCGGGGCTCGGGGCGTCGGCGCCGTCCGTCGCCCGGTGGCTGGGGGACATCCGGACGTACTTCCCCTCCTCCGTCGTCCAGGTCATGCAGCGGGACGCCATCGACCGCCTCGGGCTGTCCGCACTGCTGCTGGAGCCGGAGATGTTGGAGGCGGTGGAGGCGGACGTCCACCTCGTCGGCACCCTCCTCTCCCTCAACAAGGCCATGCCGGAGACGACGAAGGAGACCGCGCGGGCCGTCGTACGGAAGGTCGTCGAGGACCTGGAGAAGCGGCTCGCGACCCGCACCCGGGCCACCCTCACCGGCGCCCTCGACCGCAGTGCCCGCGTCAACCGGCCGCGCCACCACGACATCGACTGGAACCGCACGATCGCGGCCAACCTCAAGAACTACCTGCCGGAGTACCGGACGGTGGTGCCCGAGCGGCTCATCGGGTACGGGCGGGCCTCGCAGTCGGTGAAGAAGGAGGTCGTCCTCTGCATCGACCAGTCGGGGTCGATGGCGGCGTCCGTCGTCTACGCGTCGGTGTTCGGGGCGGTCCTGGCGTCCATGCGGTCCATCAGCACCCGGCTCGTCGTCTTCGACACGGCGGTCGTCGACCTCACGGACCAGCTCGACGACCCGGTCGACGTCCTCTTCGGCACCCAGCTCGGCGGTGGCACGGACATCAACAGGGCACTCGCGTACTGCCAGTCGCAGATCACCCGGCCCGCGGACACGGTGGTCGTGCTGATCAGCGACCTCTACGAGGGCGGAATCCGCGACGAGATGCTGAAGCGGGTGGCGGCGATGAAGGCGTCGGGGGTGCAGTTCGTGACGCTGCTCGCGCTCTCCGACGAAGGAGCGCCGGCGTACGACCGCGACCACGCGGCGGCCCTCGCGGCCCTCGGCGCACCGGCGTTCGCCTGCACGCCCGACCTCTTCCCGGAGGTGATGGCGGCGGCGATCGAGAAGCGGCCGTTGCCGATACCTGACCGGGCGTGAAGGGGTGTACGGGGCCGGGGAGTTCGACCGCGCCGGGGTGCGCGGCTCGGGGCCGGTCGCGGGTGAACGGGGGCCGCGACCGCCGCGGCAGGAGGTGATCCGGACAAGGGAGGTTGAAAAGCGGACATGAGAACGCATCGGTGACATGGGGCTTGCGCGACGGCAGGAGTCCCGTGCGAGGATCGGCAACACTTCACAGCCTTCACACGGGTGTTCGCATCTCGCGCATCTTCGCCCCGTACTCCGCCGTTCCGTCGCACGGGAGGGTCCTCCCCGTTTTGACTTCAGCAGCCGCACTTCCCGGTGCCGGTGCCGTCCTGCGCGTGGTGCGCGGGGCCGCCGGGCGCCGTCTGGTGCAGGTGGCGCTGTTGGTGGGTGGGCTGTTCGTGCTGGGCGTTCTCTGCGGGGAGCGGGCGAGCGCGGCCGAGGGGACGCCGACTTCGTCGCTTCTCCCGACCGCCGTCACCGCGATCACCGGGACGGCCGGCCACGCGCTGCCGCCGGTCGGCGCGCATGTCGTCGCACCGGTCGCGCGGGACGTGGCCGAGCCGGTCACCGGACGGGCGGTGCGGTCAACCACCGAGCGGGTCGCGCGGCCGGTCACCGAGCGGGCGGTACAGCCGGTCACCGAGCAGGTCGCGCGGCCGGTCACCGAGGACGTCGTGCAGCCGGTGGTCGACCCGGTGCTGCGGCCGGTCACCGAGCACGTGGCGCGGCCGGTCACCGAGCACGTCGTACAGCCGGCGGCCGAGCATGTTCTGCGGCCGGTTGTCGAGGACGTGGTGCGGCCGGTCACCGATTCGGTGGTGCTGCCGGTCGCCGAGGGTGTCGTGGTGCCGGTGGGTGATCTCGTGGAGTCGGTCACCGAGGGGCTGGCCGGGGCGACGTCGCTGCCCGGGATACCGGGGCTTCCGGAGGTGCCGGAGCTGCCCGGGTGGACCACGTTGCCGGTGGAGACGCCGCCCGTCGACGCGACGCCGCTGGAGCCGGGGCGGGCGGGGGCCGAGAGGCCGGGCTCCACCGTAGACGTTGACGGCGGCAGGAACGGCGAGCCTGCTTCCCGTTCGGCTTCCGTCGCGTACGGGCCGAATGCGGTGGCCGGTGGTGCGCCGGCCAGCGGTGCGGTGGCCGTCACGGCTCCGCACCGGCACGTCGGTGTCGGGGGCTCCGCCGTCGTGCGGGTGCCCGCGCAGCAGAACCCCGGCGGTCTTCCGACGGGCAGCCTCGGCTGGCACTCCGCCGTCGACAACGGCGGGCCGCGGCACGCCGAGTCGTATGCCGTCGCGTCTCCCGACCCGGCGCCGGCGAGCCTCGTGCCCGGCGCCCCCGCCACCGACGCCGCGGACGGGACCCGGGACCGGCACCGGGACATCCCCGAGTTCCCCGGCTAGGGCCGGCCTCCTTCCGCCGCCAGGCCGGTCGCGCGGAGACGGACCACGTCCGCCCGCCGTCCGGGCGCCTCTCCCCCTTGTGGAGCCGGGCTTCCGGAGGCCCCGCACGTCGGCCCGTCGAAGCGGGAACCGCGACCTCGCCGGAATGACGGAGCTGTAGTGCCGGGCGCACAGCCGCCGGTCCCCGACTCCCGGATCCCGACGACTCCCGGATCCCGACGGAAGCGGCGTCACGCGTCGCGGCCCGGCACCCGATCCCGCCACCTGCTCCCGCCATCCGATCCCGGCACCGGTCCTCACGACGTGCCCCACGCGCCCCCCGACACACACCGGCTCCCTGGACCCGGCTCCCCGAAGGAACTGACGCACGCATGAACAAGAAGACCCGCCGCTTCATCGTGACGGCCCTCGACGACGCCGAGACGACGGTCGGGCACGCGGTCGGCGGAGCCGGGAATGTCGCCGCTCCGGCGGACGTCGTGTCCTCTCCCTCGGCGCACCCACCCCCACCCCCACCCTCGCCCCCGCCCCCGTAAGGCGGTCACGGACAACCGATCCTCCGGCTGAAACCCGGACAGCCGAAAGCCGTCGGCCTGGTCCGGGCGGACGCCGGGGGGTGGTGACGGGCGGTCTCCCATGGGGAGGAGATCACCCGTCGGGGGCCCTTCAAAGTCAGTGAAGGGCCTCGTGGGGACCTCACCGGACGTACCCCCGTCCGGTGAGGTCCCGCATACGCGGCACGCGGTGCCAGTGAGCGCGGCATCATGTGACAGGTATCACCGCTCAGGTGTGACCCGCGATTTAGGGGCCTCCCGGAAGCAGCGATAACCTGCGAGACGGACATGCCGCGCGCTCGGACACCGTGTGCGCCTCCCTTGTGACTCTCGGCGGACGTCACGTTGCCCTTCGCGGCACGCCCACGCATCAGACGAACCGCGATCACTGATAGGGACGGAAGCGCGTGGACCTGTTCGAGTACCAGGCGAGGGACCTCTTCGCCAAGCACGGTGTACCGGTGCTGGCCGGTGAAGTCATCGACACGCCTGAGGCGGCGCGCGAGATCACCGAGCGGCTGGGCGGCAAGTCCGTCGTCAAGGCGCAGGTGAAGGTCGGTGGTCGAGGCAAGGCCGGCGGCGTCAAGCTCGCCGCAACCCCGGACGAGGCCGTCGCCCGTTCGACGGACATTCTCGGGATGGACATCAAGGGCCACACGGTCCACAAGGTGATGATCGCCGAGACCGCTCCGGAAATCGTCGAGGAGTACTACGTCTCCTACCTCCTCGACCGCACCAACCGCACCTTCCTCTCCATCGCCTCCGTCGAGGGCGGCATGGAGATCGAGGAGGTCGCGGCCAACCGCCCCGAGGCGGTCGCCAAGACCCCCATCGACGCCAACGAGGGTGTGACCCCCGCCAAGGCGCGCGAGATCGTCGAGGCCGCGAACTTCCCGGCCGAGGTCGCCGACAAGATCGCCGACATCCTCGTCACCCTGTGGAAGACCTTCATCGAGGAGGACGCCCTCCTCGTCGAGGTCAACCCGCTGGCGAAGGTCGCCTCCGGTGACGTCATCGCCCTCGACGGCAAGGTCTCCCTGGACGAGAACGCGGACTTCCGCCACCCCGACCACGAGGAGCTCGTCGACCACGCGGCCGCGAACCCCCTTGAGGCCGCGGCCAAGGAGAAGAACCTCAACTACGTCAAGCTCGACGGTGAGGTCGGCATCATCGGCAACGGCGCGGGTCTCGTCATGAGCACCCTGGACGTCGTCGCGTACGCCGGTGAGAACCACGGTGGCGTCAAGCCGGCCAACTTCCTCGACATCGGCGGTGGCGCCTCCGCCGCCGTCATGGCGAACGGCCTGGAGATCATCCTCGGCGACCCGGACGTCAAGTCCGTGTTCGTCAACGTCTTCGGTGGCATCACCGCCTGTGACGAGGTCGCCAACGGCATCGTGCAGGCGCTGCAGCTGCTCGCGGACAGGGGCGAGGCAGTCACCAAGCCCCTCGTCGTCCGCCTCGACGGCAACAACGCCGAGCTGGGTCGCAAGATCCTCTCCGACGCCAACCACCCGCTGGTCCAGCGCGTGGACACCATGGACGGCGCGGCCGACAAGGCCGCCGAGCTCGCGGCTGCGAAGTAAGGACGAGGGAAAACAGCCATGGCTATCTTCCTCAACAAGGACTCCAAGGTCATCGTCCAGGGCATGACCGGTGCCACGGGCATGAAGCACACCAAGCTCATGCTGGCCGACGGCACGAACATCGTCGGTGGTGTCAACCCGCGCAAGGCGGGCACGTCCGTCGACATCGACGGCAACGACATCCCGGTCTTCGGCACGGTCGCCGAGGCGATCGAGAAGACGGGCGCCAACGTGTCCGTCCTCTTCGTACCGCCGGCCTTCGCCAAGGCCGCCGTCGTCGAGGCCATCGACGCCGAGATCCCGCTCGCGGTCGTCATCACCGAGGGCATCGCGGTCCACGACTCCGCCGCGTTCTACGCGTACGCCGGGACCAAGGGCAACAAGACGCGGATCATCGGCCCGAACTGCCCGGGTCTGATCACCCCCGGTCAGTCGAACGCCGGCATCATCCCCGGTGACATCACCAAGCCGGGCCGTATCGGTCTCGTCTCGAAGTCCGGCACGCTGACGTACCAGATGATGTACGAGCTCCGTGACATCGGCTTCTCGTCGGCCGTCGGCATCGGTGGCGACCCGGTCATCGGTACGACGCACATCGACGCGCTCGCCGCGTTCGAGGCCGACCCCGACACCGACCTCATCGTGATGATCGGTGAGATCGGTGGCGACGCGGAGGAGCGGGCCGCCGACTTCATCAAGGCGAACGTGAAGAAGCCGGTCGTCGGTTACGTCGCCGGCTTCACCGCGCCCGAGGGCAAGACGATGGGCCACGCCGGTGCCATCGTCTCCGGGTCCTCCGGTACGGCCGCCGCGAAGAAGGAGGCCCTCGAGGCCGCGGGCGTCAAGGTGGGCAAGACGCCTACCGAGACGGCGAAGCTCGCGCGCGAGATCCTCGGCGGCTGATCCTCTGCTCGGCTGAGCCCTCTGTGGGCCCGTATCCCGTTGTCCGGGGTGCGGGCCCACTGGCGTCTCCGGGTCTGCCCGCAGTGATGTCTCCGTGGGCGGACCGCTCAGCGGACTTCGGGGTGCAGGCGTTCCGGCCCGGCGGCCGTGTCTGATCTCAGTTTGGCGCGGAGTCTTTGCTGCGGTGCGGAGAGGGGGCCGGGGGCCGCTCTCGGGGGGATGCCCTGGACCGGGGCGCCTGGGGGGACCGGGGGTTCGTAGTGGTCGGGGGCGGTGTGGAGGGTGAGGGCGGTGGTGGTGAGGAGAAGCGTGGTGAAGGCGATGGCGGCGTGGATCCAGCGGCGGCCGCGTAGGTCGGCCCGGGCCCGGAGGGCCACGGGTTTGGTGGGGCCCGGGCGGACGTCGGAAGGGAGCGCGGCCAGCAGGCGGTTGAGGTCGTCGGGTGCGACCGGATCCGGGAGGCGTGCGGTGACGCTCGCGCGGGCGTAGAGGAGGCGGCCCGCCGCGGCGGGCGTGCTGGCCTCCGTCTCGGCGGCCGTGTCGGGCAGATCGAGGCCGACACCGTCGTAGAGGAGCAGGGTACGGCGGTACGGGGGCGGCAGTTCCAGGAGCGCGGTCAGCAGGGCACGGGCGGTGGGGTCGGCCGGCTGTGGTTCGTGTTCGTGGCGGTGCCGGCGGGGGCGGGGACGCAGTCGGTGCCAGGGGGAGAGGGCGTACTCGTGGGCCGCCGCCCGCACCCAGCCGGCCGGGTCCCGGTCGACGGCCACCTCCGGCCAGCGCTGCCAGGCGAGTTGGAAGGCGCGCTCCACCGCCTCGCGCGCGAGCCGGCGCTGCCCGGTGAGCAGATAGGTCTGCTGTACGAGGGTGGGGGAGCAGTACGCGTAGAGCGCGTCGAAGGCCTGGCCGGGCGTCAGGGGCGGTGGGGCCGGGACCGGATCGGCGGCGGCGTTGTCGGCGTCGCCGTCCGTGCCGAGGGGCTGCTGGTACCACTCGGTCCCGCTCTGGAGCGACGGCTCGCCGGAAGCCCCGTCCCCGGCCTCGGCTCCGGCTCCGGTCTCGGTTCCGGTCTTGGCTCCGGTCTCGGTCTCGGCTCCGGTGGCGGCCTCGTCCCCGGCCTGGGTCCCGGCCCCTGGCCCGGTCACCGGATCGCCTCCCGTCGTAGCGACCTCCGTCGGACCGACCCTCGCACGAAAAAGCACATAAGCACATATTGGGCGACACGTGCACGAATCCCTTGTTACGCCGGTAAAGCGCGTGTCGTTGGGAGCATGGCAGATGTGACGCACGCGACCGACTCGAACGACCCGACTGCGGGGCCGGGCCGCCCCACCGACCACGGCTGGTCGACCTCCTCCACGGCACCCGGGACACCCGGGACACCCGGGGCGCCCCTGCGGCACGCGGCGCCGACGGCGTCCCTGTACTCGTCGTCGCCTTGGTCTCCACTGTCGCCGTTGCTGAGGCGGGCGCGCCGCAGGTCGTCCGAGCTCGTCTCCGGGGTGCTGGGCGGGGCCCTGGCGGCGGGGCTCGGGCTCGCGGTGTTCACGGCGCTCGTGACGGTGCTGTGGATCAGCTCGCCGTACCCGGACAGCGGGCCCGGCGGGGCACTGCACGTGGCGGCGGCGCTGTGGCTGCTCTCCCACGGCGTGGAACTCGTCCGCATCGACACGCTCTCCGGCGACCCCGCCCCGGTCGGCCTCGTCCCCCTCCTCCTGCTCGCCCTGCCGGTGGTCCTGCTGCACCGTTCGGCCCGCGACCACGCGGGCGACGGCTCCGGGGTGAGCGCCCGTGCGATGTGGGCCGGGCTCGTCCTCGGATACGCGGCCGTCGGCGCGGTGGTCACGCTGTACGCCTCGGGGGGCGCGCTACGGCCGTCGTGGCTGTGGGCCGCGCTGTGTGTACCGCTGCTCGCGGCGCTCGCGGCGGGCACGGGGGTGTGGGCAGCGCGCGAGCGCCGTCGGCTGCCCCTGCCCGCGCTCCTCGGCGGGGCGCCGGAGACGGAGGGCCGTCGGCAGCTGGCGGTCGCCGCCGGACGGGCCGCCGGGGCGGGCGTGCTCGTGCTCGTCGGCGGGGGTGCCCTGCTGGTGGCCGTGTCCCTGGTCGGGCACGGCGCCGCGGCTCGCGACTCCTTCCTCCAGCTCACCGAAGGGCTGTCCGGGCGTTTCGCCGTACTGCTGCTCTGCCTCGCCCTCGTCCCGAACGCGGCGCTGTGGGCGGCGGCCTACGCCCTCGGCCCCGGCTTCGTCCTGGGCGCCGGACACACCACCGCGCCGCTGTACGCAGCCGCTCCGGGCGCGTTCCTGCCTCCGTTTCCCCTGCTCGCGGCCGTCCCCGGGGGTGGGGGCACACCGGTGTACTGGGCGGTGTGCGCGGTGCCGTTCGCCGCGGGGGTGACGGTCGGCTGGTTCATCGCGGCGCGGGCCGCCGCCGACCGGACGGCGCCGTGGTCCGCGCGACGGACCGCCGCCGCGGCCCTCCTCGCGGCCCTCGCCTCCGCCACCGCCTTCGCCCTCCTCACCCTCCTCGCCGGCGGTCCCCTCGGCGTCGCCGCCCTGACCGACTTCGGCCCGGTGTGGTGGCAGGCGGGGGGCGCGGCCGGGGCCTGGGTGGGCGTGGTGGGGGCGCCGGTGGCGTTGGCGGCGCGGTGGTGGCGCCTGCGCGCGCGGACCCGGAAGGGAGCGGCCGGCATCGGGCGGGCTGGGAGGACGACGACATCGGCGGTGCCGGTGGCCAGAGGGACCGGGCAGGGGAAGCGGCCCGGAGCGCTCGCGGCTGAGGGGACCGGACCGGCGCGGAGGTCGAACGGGCCTGCGGCCGAGTGGACCGCGTCGGCGAAACGGTTGAACGGGGCCGGCGTTGAGGGCGCTGGGTCGGCGAAGCAGGCGAACGGGCCTGCGACCGAGGGGAACGGACCGGCGAAGCGGTCGGCGGGGACCGTGGCCGAAGGGAATGGACAGAGGCAGAAGCCGGGGCAGAAGTCGGCGGGCGCCGGGGTGGTCCGGCGTGGGTCGCAGGCGACCGTGGGTGGGGAACTCCCGGGCGACCTGCGGGCGGCAGCCGCCGAGGACTTTCCGGGTGGGCCCGGCGGGCGGGGCGGGGCGGCGGACGGAACCGCGGACGGAACAGCGGACGAGCCCCGAACCGGTTCCCGAGCCCCGGAGCAGCCAACGGCGTCCGCCCTCGTCCCGCAGCCCGAGCCCCTTACGAGGCGCTCGCGCCGGTTGCCCGCGTGGCTCTCCGGTGCGAAGAGGCGTCCGGCCGCACCGCGGACCCGGACCGACCCCACAACCGCCCTCGACGCGAGCGCCGGCGCAGGCTCCGGCCGGGGTCTCGGCCCCGGCTCGGGCCCGAGCGTCACCACGGGCTCCAGTGCCGACGACGCCGAGGCCCTCGCACCGTACGACGCCCTGGATCCCTACGCCTACGGGTCCATCGTCCCCGCACCCCCGCCCGTCTGGGACCCGGCCTTCCGTGCGGCCCGCTGGGCGGCGGTGCGTGAGATCCCCACGACGGGCCGGGCCGAGAACGAGCGCACCCCTGTCTCCGATCCCGATGACTCGAAGCCTGATGACTCCGCGCCCGATGACTCCGTGCCCGCCCCCGAAGTCACGCCCGATCCCCACCCCGGGGAGGTCGTCTGACGAAGCGGAGCGAGCAGAGCGAGGTGAAGGGCGTCTACTGCGCGCCGAGCATCTCCCGCAGAGGCCCCTCCGGCAGGAGTTCCTTGCAGGACTTGGCGGAGGCGGTGGTGAGGGAGTCGTTGACGCAGGTGTAGTAGTCCCGGTAGACGAACTGGGCCGTGAAGGTGATGGCGACGATGGCGAGGGCGATCGTGGAGGTCACCAGGCCGCTGATGGCCGCGGTCTTCTGGGGGCGACCGCTCGGCTCGGGGGCCGCAGGCCGGGCCGGGTCCGGGGTGCCGGGCTTGGCGCGCAGGGCGCTGACGGCCCAGTACACGGCCAGCGAGCCGAGCAGCAGGGCGACGTACGGCCAGGCGAAGAGGGCGAAGAAGAAGGCCCACATGCCGCAGAGCAGCGAGTACCGCGCGCGGCGCTGGGCGGGGTCCGTCGGGTCCCAGCGCAGTCCGCTGCCCGGTCCGCCCTCGGGGCCCTGGCCCGGACCGCCCTGGCCACCCGGTCCGCCCTGGCCACCGGGACGCTCGCCGAAGGGTCCGCCGGACGAGCGGCCGGGCTGCCGGTCGCTCCACTGACTGCCCCACGGCGAGTGGCCACCGCCGTGGCCCGCTCCGTCGCCGGAATCCCGGCCGTCGGGCCGGCGCGGCTGCCACGGCCGGTCGGGCGCGCCTTCGGGTGGCGGCGCGAACGGATTGTCGTCCGAAGAACCTGAGCCCTGGCCCCGCCCGGGCTGCCCGGACTGCTCGGGGGCGTCCTCGCTCTCGCGCGGAGGCGTGGGCGAGGAACTCCGCTCGCGCAGCAGGAGCGAAGGAAGGCGGAGGCTGCGGTCCGGCATCAGGAGTGCGTCTTCCCCTTGGTGAATACGGCGGTGGATACGGCGGTGAACTCGGAGGCGTGCTCGGCGGTGGACTCCGAGGTGTGCTCGGCGGTGAAATCTACTGGTTGCGCATGAGCCGGCACTCCGTGAACGCCCCACACACCGACCGCGTTCCCGAGCCCACTCCTCGCAGACGCTACCTCGCGGCCACGCCCCCGTCCCACGGGGGCCGTCCGGTGTGCCGGTATCGTTGCTGGCGGTCGGCCGCTTCGTAGACTTCCCCGTATCAGGGGACGTAAAGCATTCGTATGAATGCACAAGTGCACCTTCGGCAGACCTGAACGTTCCCCGCAGAACCCGTAGAAAGGGCCCCATCGTGGCCGCCAAGCCCGTGGCCAAGCGCCTCGTCGTGCTGGTCTCCGGATCCGGCACCAACCTCCAGGCGCTGCTGGACGCCATCGCGACGACCGGCGTCGAGGCCTACGGCGCCGAGATCGTGGCCGTCGGAGCCGACCGCGGCGGCATCGAGGGGCTCGCCCGGGCCGAGCGCGCCGGGCTGCCGACCTTCGTGTGCCGGGTCAAGGACCACGGGACCCGTGACGAGTGGGACGCGGCGCTCGCCGAGGCCGTCGCCGCGTACGAGCCCGATCTCGTCGTCTCCGCCGGGTTCATGAAGATCGTGGGGAAGGAGTTCCTGGCGCGGTTCGGTGGGCGGTTCGTCAACACCCACCCGGCGCTCCTCCCCAGCTTCCCGGGGGCTCACGGGGTGCGGGACGCGCTCGCGTACGGCGCCAGGGTCACCGGCTGCACCGTCCACTTCGTCGACGACGGCGTCGACACCGGGCCGATCATCGCGCAGGGCGTGGTGGAGGTCCGGGACGAGGACGACGAGAGCGCTCTGCACGAGCGCATCAAGGAAGTCGAGCGAAGGCTGCTCGTCGATGTCGTGGGGCGGCTCGCCCGCAACGGCTATCGCATTGAGGGACGAAAGGTAGTTATCCAGTGACCGCCGACATCAACAAGCGGCCCCTTCGCCGGGCGCTCGTCAGCGTCTACGACAAGACCGGGCTGGAGGAGCTCGCGCGCGGGCTGCACGAGGCCGGTGTCGAGCTCGTCTCCACCGGCTCCACGGCCGCGAAGATCGCCGCCGCCGGCGTCCCCGTCACCAAGGTCGAGGAGCTGACCGGCTTCCCCGAGTGCCTGGACGGCCGGGTCAAGACCCTGCACCCCAAGGTGCACGCGGGCATCCTCGCCGACCTGCGGCTCGAGGACCACCGGCGGCAGCTCGCCGACCTGGGCGTCGAGCCGTTCGACCTCGTCGTCGTGAACCTCTACCCGTTCCGGGAGACCGTCGCCTCGGGCGCGACCCCCGACGAGTGCGTCGAGCAGATCGACATCGGCGGCCCGTCGATGGTCCGCGCCGCCGCCAAGAACCACCCCTCCGTCGCGGTCGTCACCAGCCCGGCCCGCTACGCCGACGTCCTCGCGGCCGTGCAGGACGGCGGCTTCGACCTCACCACCCGCAAGCGGCTCGCGGCCGAGGCCTTCCAGCACACGGCCGCGTACGACGTCGCCGTGGCTTCCTGGTTCGCGTCCTCGTACGCCCCCGCCGACGACTCGCAGTTCCCCGACTTCCTCGGGGCGACCTGGGAGCGCGCGCACACCCTGCGCTACGGCGAGAACCCGCACCAGCCCGCCGCGCTGTACGTCTCCGGGACCGGTGGCCTGGCCGAGGCCGAGCAGCTGCACGGCAAGGAGATGTCGTACAACAACTACACGGACACGGACGCCGCGCGCCGTGCCGCGTACGACCACGACGAGCCGGCCGTCGCGATCATCAAGCACGCGAACCCCTGCGGTATCGCGGTCGGCGCGGATGTCGCCGAGGCGCACCGCAAGGCGCACGCGTGTGACCCGCTGTCGGCGTTCGGTGGCGTGATCGCGGTCAACCGGCCGGTCAGCAAGGAGATGGCCGAGCAGGTCGCCGAGATCTTCACCGAGGTCATCGTCGCGCCCGACTACGAGGAGGGGGCCCTGGAGGCCCTCGCCAAGAAGAAGAACATCCGGGTGCTGAAGGCCCCGGGTGCGCCCGCCGCCCCGGTCGAGCTGAAGCCCGTCGACGGCGGTGCGCTGCTCCAGGTGACCGACCGGCTCCAGGCCGACGGCGACGACCCGGCCGACTGGACCCTCGCGACCGGGGACGCCCTCTCCGCCGACGAGCTGGCCGAGCTGGCGTTCGCCTGGAAGGCCTGTCGCGCGGTGAAGTCCAACGCGATCCTGCTCGCCAAGGGTGGCGCGTCGGTGGGTGTCGGGATGGGTCAGGTCAACCGCGTCGATTCCGCGAAGCTCGCCGTCGAGCGTGCCGGGGCCGAGCGGGCGCGGGGCGCGTACGCCGCCTCCGACGCTTTCTTCCCCTTCCCGGACGGGCTGGAGATCCTCACCGAGGCCGGCGTCAAGGCCGTGGTGCAGCCCGGCGGGTCGGTCCGTGACGAGCTGGTCGTCGAGGCCGCGCGGAAGGCAGGCGTGACGATGTACTTCACGGGCACGCGGCACTTCTTCCACTGATACCGCTGCCGCCCCGCTGAGGGCACAGGACGAAGGGCCCGTCGGACACACCGACGGGCCCTTCGCCGTACGCGACCGGAGCGGGGCCGACGCGGGCCGTTCGCTATGTCGTACCGCGCAGCGCCGGCAGTGCCCCGCCGAGTTCGCCCACCAGGCGCCAGGCCGCGCCGGGTGTCAGCGTGCCGCAGTCGCGGACCGCGTCCGTGAGATCGACGCCCGGCAGGTACTGCGTGGCCATCCACAGCAGTTCGTGACCGTTCTCGTCCTCGGGCTCGAATCCGGTGCCGAGCAACCGGGGCGCGTACGGCGTACGGACCCGGTCGTGCACTCCCGCCTCACGCTGGAACCGGCGCCGGAACTCCGTGTCCTCGGCGTACTCCGGCCGGATCACCTTCACCGCCGCCAGCCCGGGGCTGTCGTCGGCCGGCCGCGCCAGATACACCCCGCCCATCCCGCCGCTGCCGAGCAGCCCCAGCGGTACGTACGGTCCGAGGCGTCCGGGGTCCGACCGTCTCAGCGGGGTCGCGCCCGTCTGCTCCGGCGCGGCGTCACCCGACGCCGGGGAGTACGGCGGCGGTCCGGGCCGCTGGTCTGGCATGGGTCCCCAGGGTGGTGTTCTCTCCAGTCGCGAGCTGCCTCAACGGTCCCATGGGCAACGTGAGTTGACGAGAGACTACCGTGCGGTCGGAGCCGGGAACGGCCCGCCGGAGAAGGTCCGGCGGGCCGTGCCGGGTCAGCAGTTCTTGCTGACGACGTCCTTCCACTGCTTGTTCTTGCCCGTGTACGACTTGCCGTTGAAGTGCACCGGCTTGCGGTGCTTCTCGGTCGGGGTGCCCTTGGCCAGGTAGCGCTGCTCGTAGTGCAGGTGCGCCCAGTCGCCGCTGTTGCTGCCCGTGGCGCCGATCCGGCCGATCTGCTTCTTCGCGGCGACGCTCTGGCCCACCTTGACGTACTTGGTGGGCTTGTCCTTCAGGTGGTAGTACGCCGTGTACCAGCCGCCGCCGTGGCTGATGAGGATCACGTTCCCGGCGCCCTTGTTGGTGTAGGCCTGGACCACCTTGCCCTTGTAGCCCGGGTAGACGGGCTTGCCGGAGGAGCCGGTGTTCCCCTTCACCACCATGTCGATGGCGGGGTTGTGGCCCCAGGTGTTGATCTGCCAGTGCGTGTTGCACTTGAACGGCATCTGGAACTTCGGCTTCGCCGCCGCGGTCGCCGACGCCGGTGCCGCCATGGCCGTGCCGCCGGCCTCCAGGCCGAAGGAGAGCGCCAGGGCGGTCGCGGCGAGCGCGACGGCCGTCCTGCGGCGTGCGGGCATGGCTGTCGTCGTTGTGGTCGTCATCTTCGTTTCCCCGTTTCCCCGTCTTCCCCGTTGGTTTCGGTGCTTGCTGTGCTTGCTGGGAACGCCTCAAGCATCTGCGCGCGGCCCTGACTCCGGTACCTCGAAGGTCACAGGGTCACCGGCTCGACGGGGGTCCGCTCAACACGCCGCCACCCACTCGTGGGAGCGGAGCACCAGGCCGTCGGGATAGTTGACCTTGGTGTTCTCCTGGACGCAGCCGAACGGTTCCTTCCGGTTCGGCTCGCGGAAGAGTCTGACGTCGTCGTGCGGGTCGCCGGAGTAGCCGTTGTTGAAGGCCGACCTGGGCCTGGTGTCCTTCGCCCAGTCGCAGGTGATGATCCCGCCCAGCCAGTCGTCGTCGTACTCGTACCAGGCGCACATCTCGCCCTGTCCGTCCGCCTCCGTGAAGAAGCAGACGTCGCCCCGGTCGCAGCGCGCGTACCCCTGGGGAGCGGGTTCGCGCAGGGCCAGCAGGCCGGCCACGGCGAGGGAGACGAGCGTGAGCGCGGCCAGCCCGCCGAGGACGGCCGGATGGGGGCCGCGCCTCGGCCGGAGACGGGGGAGCCGTGGGGAGCGCGCCGCGCCGGCGGCCGTCTCGACCCGGCGGAGCAGGGACGACGCGGTGTGCGGGGCGCGGGCCGCGTGGGTCGGGGCGAGGCAGTCGGTGACGATCTGCCGCCAGGCGTCCGGCAGTTCGGGGGAGAGCCGCAGCTCCTCCCGGCCCCTCGCGTAGCGCAGGACCGCGTCGCGGCGGGCGGGCGGGGTGGCGCCCGGGAAGGGCGGGCCGCCGGTGAGGACGAGATGGGCGAGGACGCCGAAGGCCCAGACGTCGGCGGTCGGGCGGGTGAGGTGGCCGTGCTCGCCGACCTCGGCCCAGAGCAGCTCGGGCGGGGTGTAGTCGGGGGTGGCGAACGCGGGGGAGTAGGCGTGGGTGCCGTCCATCTCGGCGGCCAGGTTGAAGTCGGCGAGCCGTACCGAACCGTCCGCCATCAGCAGGACGTTGGCGGGCTTGAGGTCGCCGTGCACCCAGCCCGCGTGGTGGAGGTGGGCGACCCCCTCGCAGATCTGGGCGAGCAGCGAGGGCCCGCCGGGCAGGGCGACGGCCCGCTGCCCCCGCGACCGCCCGGCCAGCCGGTCGATCAGCTGGTCGAGCGAGCCCTCGGCGCGTTCCAGCACGAGGACGGAGGCGCCGTCGAGGAGAGGGTCCGACGGGTCGTCCACGGTGAGCGTCTCGTACATGCGGATGAGCCGTGGCCGCTGGAGGCGGCGCAGCAACTCGGTCTCCCGCTCGGCGAGTTCGCGCAGGTGGCGCAGCTGTCGCGGGGTGCGCGTGCCGGTGGGGTGGAACTTCAGGGCCGCCTCGGCGGGCAGTCCTTCGGCCGGCTCCGCGCACCGGGCGGCGTACACCGTCCCGAAGGCGCCGGAGGCCAGCGGCTCGCGGACCTCCCAGGCACCGACGCGATAGCCCTTCGGTACCGGCACGGCGTACGGCTCCTGCGTACTCATCGGCCCGCACCGCCCTTCAGCAGGGCCAGGTCGGCCTCGTGGACGAGGTCGAAGCGGAGGGCCAGGGAGACGAGGCGGTCCTTCTTGCCGTTGAGGCGGGGGCCGCCGGGCGGCGCGGACTCCGGGGCCGGCTTGAGGCGTAACTTGACGGCCAGATAGTCGATGTTCCACTGCACGGCGGTGCGGGACACCGACGGCCAGGCGGGGCGCAGCAGTTCGACCAGCTCGTCGGCGGTGGCGAGCGCGGCGTGCGGTTCGCCGCTCAGGCGCGGGGCGCACAGGGCGGCCAGCACCTGGAAGTACCGCTTGCCCCGGTCGAGCGGGAACGCGGACGCGGTGGGCGAGCCGTCGCAGGGGCCGACGTGGTCCAGGAAGTCATGGCGTGGGGCCCAGACGTCGAAGCTGAGCAACTCGTTCCCGGCGGGCAGCACCACCCGCGAGAACTCGAACGGCACCGGCGCGTCCAGCCGCCCCGGCGCGATCTTGATGTGCTCGCCGGCGCCCTCCGGGTTCTCGACGACGTAGGTCTGCGCGCGGCTCAGATTGCTGAGCGTCCAGTAGGCGCCCGTGGCCGTGATCTGTCCCGCCTCCCGGGACACGCCCTCGTGCGCGATGGTCAGATGTGGGGTGCCCGGCCGCGCCGTACGGCCGAAGGACAGGGACTCGCTCGGTGCGAGTCGGATCTGTGCGCCCGGACGCTCTCCGTCCACGGGCACGACGATGATGCTGTGCATGACTGGTTCCTCCCCCGAGGCAGGCATGGACGCGTCAGGCTACGCGGAGGGGCGGGAAGTGCCACAGGTCCGGCACGGACGGCGTTTCCTGGAGGAAGCGGCAGATGTCGTCACCTTCGTGACATCTGTGGCGTGGGTATGCGGAATGGCCGATACCCCGGTGCAGAGGCGTGCGTTCCGCTGCGAGGGTCGAGGGGCAACCCAAACGCTCGGGACTCAGGGGGTCAGTCATGCGGAACAGGTCGAGTCGGTCACGCCGGGTCGCCGTCGTCGGGGCGGTGCTCGCGGTGGCACTCGGTACGGGGGGCGGCGGCGCGGCGGCCGCCGAGGACGAGGCCGTGGTGATCTGCCAGACCGGGTACGTGTGTCTCCAGCCGCTGCTGGGCACCCAGCCGGTCCTGGTGAAGGAGGGCGAGCGGGCCACGTTCAACCCGGCTCTGCAAGTCACCGAGGTCACCAACATGACCCGCGTCACCTACTGCGTGACCGGTGGTCTCAGCTATGGGCTCCCGCCGGGCGGGACGCAGACCTGGGACAGCTCCGTGAACACCGTGGGGCCCAGGCCGGGGCCCGGCGCCTGTCTGGCGTGAACGCGCCGAAGGGCCGTGCCCCCTCCTGCGGGGGGTACGGCCCTTCGCTGCGCTCGGCGGCTCAGTGGCGCGGGCGGTTGAACCACTGGCCGGCGTCCTGCTTGCTGCAGAAGACGATGATCAGGACACCGAGGGCGAGGCTGATCAGAGCGAAGAGATTGGCGCCCAGGATGCTGATCACGCTGAAGAGCGTGACGAACGAGGCATAGACGATCGCGGAGATCCGGATGCCGCCGCGCCCGGTGGAGAACTTCGCAGCGGTGAGAATCCCCCAGACCGCGAAGCCCAGGGTGACCGCGCCGAAGAAGATGAAGGCGCCGGCGCCGAAGTTCGCGATGGTGTCCGCGTCCTCCGAGGAGAGTGCGGGGTCGCCCGAG
Source organism: Streptomyces sp. NBC_00104 (assembly GCF_045160825.1). Taxonomy (NCBI): domain Bacteria; kingdom Bacillati; phylum Actinomycetota; class Actinomycetes; order Kitasatosporales; family Streptomycetaceae; genus Streptomyces; species Streptomyces sp. NBC_00104. The sequence goes on from NZ_CP108215.1 coordinate 6,993,807, forward strand.
ACGCTGTCCGAGATGTAGTCGGCGAACCACGCGCTGGCCACCATCAGCGCCACGCCGCCGATCGCCTGGAAACCGCCCAGGACGTACAGCATGATGCGCGCGGCCCTCACACCGCCCGGGACCACGGCGGGCGCCCCCGGGTAGCCGCCGTAGCCCTGCGAGACCGGCGGGGCAGTCGGATAGCCGTACCCGGGCTGCTGGGGCGGGGTCTGCTGCGGGTAGCCGTAACCCTGGGCGGGCGGCTGCTGCTGGGGCTGGCCATACGGGTTGTTCGGGTCGCCGAAGCTCATGGCGGGGTTTCCTCCGTTGCCTGGTGCGGGGACGCGCGGCACGGGTCGGAGGAATGCCCTGATCTTTTGAAATGGTCACGCCCCCCGGCAGTGCCCGCGGCACTGTGCCCCAATCGTTTTATATGCCCGGCCGGATGTCCAGGGAGATTCATCGGGTGTTGTGCAAGTGCAACACATCCGATCTTGTCGGACACCGGCCGGATCTTGTCGGACACCGGCCGCCGAGCGCTCGGACACCGGCCGCCACCCGCTCCGGGACGGGCCGCCGAGCCGGTCCGAAAGCGGTGGGAGGGCGTCCGCCAGGTGACCGGATTGGAACCCGGCGCCGGTCATCCGCGAAGATTGGGGCCATGAGCGCCCAGATTCTCGATGGCAAGGCCACCGCAGCCGCGATCAAGTCCGATCTGACCGCCCGCGTGGCGGTGCTGAAGGAGAAGGGCGTCACGCCCGGACTCGGCACGATCCTGGTCGGTGAAGACCCCGGCAGCCAGAAGTACGTGGCGGGCAAGCACCGCGACTGCGCGCAGGTCGGCATCGCCTCCATCCAGCGTGAACTGCCCGCGACCGCCACCCAGGAGGAGATCGAGGCGGCGGTGCGGGAGCTGAACGAAGACCCCGCGTGCACCGGTTACATCGTCCAGCTGCCGCTCCCCAAGGGCATCGACGAGAACCGCGTCCTCGAACTGATGGACCCCGACAAGGACGCCGACGGCCTCCACCCGATGAACCTCGGCCGCCTCGTCCTCAACGAGCCCGCGCCGCTGCCCTGCACCCCGAACGGCGTCCTCACCCTCCTCCGCCAGTACGGCGTCGAGATCAAGGGCGCCGAGGTCGTGGTCGTCGGCCGCGGTGTGACCATCGGCCGCTCGATGCCGCTGCTCCTCACCCGGCGCAGCGAGAACGCGACGGTGACCCAGTGCCACACCGGCACGCGTGACCTGGCCGCGCACCTCAAGCGCGCCGACATCATCGTCGCCGCCGCCGGCTCCGCCCACCTGATCCGCCCCGAGGACGTGAAGCCGGGGGCCGCCGTCCTCGACGTCGGTGTCTCCCGCTCCGCCGAGGGCAAGATCGTCGGGGACGTCCACCCCGGTGTCGCCGAGGTCGCCGGCTGGATCTCCCCCAACCCCGGCGGTGTCGGCCCCATGACCCGCGCCCAGCTGCTCGTGAACGTGGTCGAGGCGGCGGAGCGCAGTGTCGGCTGACGGCAGGGCGGAGGGGGTGCCGGAGGTGACCGAGGCAGCTGAGGCGGCCAGGACGACCGAGCCGGCCAGGACGACTGAGTCGGCCAGGACGAGTGAGCCCGCCGAGGCCACAAAGCCGGCTGAGGCAGCTGAGTCGGCCGAGGCGCCTGATGAGGTCAAGGCGCCTGATGAGATTGAGGTGCGGGATCACATCAGCGTGCCCGGTGCCGACGGCAAGCCTGTTCGAGGTACCCGGCGGTTCCCGATGTTCACCAAGGACACCGCGCGGCCCGAGGGCGGTGGCCGGGCGGCGCCGCGTGAGGCGCTCGCGCCCGTGCGGCAGTGGCCGATCCTCGCCGTGCTGTGCACCGTGGGGCTCGGGCTGCTGCTCACCGCGCTGGACGCGTTCCGGGCCGGCACGATCCTGATCGGGGCCGCGCTGCTCGCCGGCGCGGTGCTGCGCTGGGCCGTCCGGGACGTCGGCATGCTCGCCGTCCGCTCCCGTTTCACCGACATGGCCACGTACATCGTCCTGGGCACCGCCATCGTGCTCCTCGCGCTGATGGCCCAGCCGAAGCCGCTGCTGGAGATCCCGTTCCTCAAGGACACGCTGCACTTCACGGTGGGCGACGAGGCGGGCTGAGGCCGTTTCGTCTCGCTCCCGGTCCCGCATGCACACGACGGCGGTCCGTCCCCTCCCCCGAGTAAGGACGGACCGCCGTCGCGCTCCACGTTCCTGCACGGCGAACGCCCCGTTCAACACCTGTCAGCCCGCTGTGGCACGGAAGTGACCATTCCGCCAAGGTGTCCGCACCGGGCCACGACGACGACACCCGGACGTCATCCCGGCATGCCGTCACCGGCGCTCGAAGCCGGCGCGGTCGCCTCGACACGGGGTGCGGGCCGCTTCGCACGCCCCTTCATCGCGCCCTTCGCTTCGCCTCACGAGGCCGCCCGAGTCACTCCATCGCGCTGTCCGAACTCCATGGCCCCGCCGTCCGTACGGGTGGGAACCGGTTCCCCCGCGACCGTCGTCACCTGCTCAGACCCAGACCCAGACCCAGACCCACCCTTGGGCCCCGAGGAGGCAGCCGATGAGCGCCTGGCAGCCGCTGCCGGACGAACTCCCCCCGGAGGTACAGCATTTCGTCGAGCAGCTGCGCCTGCTGAAGGACCGCACGGGACTGAGTCTCGTCGCGCTCGGCGCGCGTACCGCGTACAGCAAGTCCTCCTGGCAGCGGTATCTCAACGGCACCCAGCCCCCGCCCCGGCAGGCGGTCGCCGCCCTGTGCCGGGTCGCCGGGGAGGACGCCGAACGCTTCGGGGTGCGCTGGGAACTGGCCGTACGGGCCTGGCCGCGCCCGGCACCCCAGACCGTGCCCCCGTCCCAGCCGCCGAACACCGCGGGGGCGGGGGAGCGGGCGGCGGCGGAGGCCGGCTCGGAGGCGTACGAGGACGATCCCACGCTCCCCTGGTGGGACACCCCCGCCGACGAACCGAACCCCCGCCCGCCCGGCCGCGTCGCCCTCTACGCGGCCCTCGCCGTCCTGATCGCCCTGGCCCTCGTCGCCGCCGCGCTGATAGGGGCCGTCACGTTGTCGTGACGGCCCTCGCCCGGTGTCGCGCGGAGCGCCCCGGAGGTCGACCATGTCGACCTCGGTCGGCGGACCGGCCGGCGCCGGCGGCATGGGCCGTCACCGGTCGGCGTCGGCGGGATGGGCCGTCACCGGCCCGTGCCGGCGGAATCCGCCGGCACCGGCCCGCGACGGCAGATCCCTCAGCCGCGCCAGTCGTACGCGGCGACCTTCCACTTCGAGCCGATCCTGACGTAGTAGTCCCCGTCGAGCCGCTTGAAGTCCACCTCGTGCGCCAGGCCCGCGTAGGTCACCTTGCCGTCGTTGTACGGCCCGTCCAGGAAGCTGTCGGCCTGTCCGAAGGTCTCCTTGCCGACGATCCCGTCTACGTCCTCCAGGTCTTCCTGGGCCTGCCAGTACTTGGTCGCCGAGCGGGTCTTCCAGCCGAAGAGCCCGTCGATGTCCCACTCGGTGAAGGTGTGCAGATTCCCGCCGGAGTCCTTCCACTTGGCGCCGTCGGCGTACAGGACGCTCTGCCACAGCCGCGTCGCGTTGCTCTTGGAGTGCGTGTTGACGGACAGCGTGCCCTCGTCGCCCCAGTCGTTGTACGCGGCGCCGGAGCCGTCGACGACGTGTGGCCCGGAAGCCGTGGCGAGCGGAGCGGCGACGCCGAGCGCGAGCCCGGCCGAGGCCGTCACGGCGACGGCCGCGAGCAGCAGCCTGGCCTTGTGTTGCATGTGATCCCCCTGGTCTCCGTTGACCTTCGACCTTCACGGACGCACATGGGTCGCACGAGCACCCGTTCGACTCGTGTGGCGGTGCATGTGTGGTCGTTGTGTCGATGTGTTGACAGGTTCGAGGATGTGCCGTCCGGCCGCCCAACACCAGGGCTAACGTGAACATTTGGGATGGTTCGGGATGTCCCACGCGGGGACCTGCAATTCCGCCCGGAAATCCGGGATGTCGGTGGGACACTGGACCGCAGACCGGTTGGGGGGCGTGCGGCGGCGCATGATTCGGCCCGAAATGCTCCCGTGCGCCCCTTTTCAGGGAACTGACATCCCGACCGGGCGCATCCCAGTGGGTAGGCCGGAACAGGGCTCCGGAGAGGGCCCCGGGCCAGGTCCCGGACCAGGATTCAGCGAGGGCATCATGCGCGGCACAGGGATAGCGGGCACGGGGGGAAAGTGCAGAGACGTACGGGGGAATGAGGGGGGAAGCAATGCCTCGTTGGAGGGCCTTGCCCGATGAACTCGATCCACAGGTAAGGGAGTTCGCGGGCCAGCTCCGTCGGCTCGTCGACCGCGGTGGACTGAGCATCGCAGCGGTGGCCGACCGCACGGGCTACAGCAAGACGTCCTGGGAGCGGTATCTCAACGGCAGACTGCTCGCGCCGAAAGGCGCGATCGTCGCGTTGGCCGAGGTGACCGGTACCGATCCCGTCCATCTGACCACCATGTGGGAGCTGGCCGAGCGTGCCTGGAGCCGTTCGGAGATGCGCCACGACATGACCATGGAAGCGATCCGTATCTCCCAGGCGCGCGCCGCCCTGGGCGAGACGGGCGGCCAGTCCACCGTCAAGGGCGGCGGGAGGAACGGCAGGGCGGGCCGCAGCGCGACCGCGACACCGGGCGTGGCGGGCCCGGCGGGCGTCTCGCCGACGGTCCCGCCGCAGCCGCGCTCGTCGAGCGAGCGCACCTCGCGCGCGCCGTACGGGGGTTCGGTCACGCCGTCCCCCTCGTCACCGTCCTCCTCTTCCTCCGCCGCTTCCTCCGCCTCGCCGTACGGCGGAGTCGGCGGCTCGGGTGCGGTCGCCGGCGGCGCGTCGCGCGTCAGCTGGGGAGCCACGCCACCGTCGGGCCCCTCGGCGTCGTCGCCATCGACTTCGGTGCCGTCGTCTTCGCCGTCGCGGCCGGCCGGAGGGTCGCCGTCCTCGGCTTCCTCGGGGTCGGCATCGTCGGCGTCGTCCGCGTCCTCGTCCCGTGTCCCGGCCGGCGCGGCGGTTCCCGGTGGTGCCCAGGGGGCCGGTGGCGCCTCGGTCCCGTCCGGTGTCTTCGGTCCGCCGGAAAGCGGCGGCGGCCGCCTCGACGACGGCGATTCCTCGCCGAAGCGCCGCGTGACGATGTTCCTCGCCGGAGCCGTCGGCGCGCTCGTCGTGATCGCGGCGGCCTTCTTCCTCACCAACGGTGACGGGAAGGACCAAGCGGAGGGCAAGCCGCCCACCTCCCCGTCGACCTCGATCGGCACCAATCCCGACCTCCCGGCCGGGGTGAAGTGCAGCGGCAAGGACTGCGACGGCAAGGACCCGGAGACCATGGGGTGCATCGGCAGCCTCGTACGGACCACCGACGAGGCCACGGTGGGCACCACGAGGGTCGAGGTCCGCTACAGCAAGACCTGCCAGGCCGCCTGGGCCCGCATCACCGGTGCCGCCCAGGGCGACGAGGTCCAGGTCACGGTCGGCAGGACCAAGCAGACCGCCGCCATCGAGGCGGCCGGCGACAACATCGCCTACACCCAGATGATCACCGTGAGGGACGCGGGCGAGGCCACGGCCTGCGCGACGCTGGCTTCGGGGCAGAAGGGCTGCACGGGGTAGCGGGGCTGGAGGGGGCGGTGGGGCGGAGTGGGGCAGGGCGGAGGCGGGGCGCGCCGACGCCCCAAGGGGCGCGAGGACCGCGCGACCGGCCCCCACCCGCCCCCACCGGCCGGCAGCCGTACGCCCGCCCCCTCCTGATCACCCGTCACTCCCCGTAATCCGTGCTACCGAAAAAGTAATCACGGTGTAAGTGGAATGCCTGCCGAACTCCGGGGCAGGCGGACAGTACCCCCACGGGAGTCCGGCCCGCCCGGGAGATCGACACCCCCTCCCGGCCCGGCACCCCCACAAGGCGGCCGCCCTGGTCCTCCCCCTCTCCCGGACCGGCGGCCGCCTCTTCGTGGGGCCCGGCCCGCGAAAGCGACTTGTGGGGTGGGCCACACGAACCCCGGCCGTCCGGGATCCCGGATGCGCGGTAGCCTGACCACCGATCTCTCTTGACGCCAAGAGATCGATCATTTGTACGTCCCACGGGGCGGGGACGCCCCACCGCCAGCTGTCATACGGAGAACGCCATGACCCGCACTCCCGTGAACGTCACCGTCACCGGCGCGGCCGGCCAGATCGGTTACGCCCTGCTCTTCCGCATCGCCTCCGGCCAGCTGCTCGGCGCGGACGTGCCGGTCAAGCTCCGCCTGCTGGAGATCACGCCGGCGCTGAAGGCCGCCGAGGGCACCGCCATGGAGCTCGACGACTGCGCCTTCCCGCTCCTTCAGGGCATCGACATCACGGACGACCCGAACGTGGCCTTCGACGGCGCCAACGTAGGCCTGCTCGTCGGTGCCCGCCCCCGCACCAAGGGCATGGAGCGCGGTGACCTCCTCGAGGCCAACGGCGGCATCTTCAAGCCGCAGGGCAAGGCCATCAACGACAACGCCGCGGACGACATCAAGGTCCTCGTCGTCGGCAACCCGGCCAACACCAACGCCCTCATCGCCCAGGCCGCCGCGCCGGACGTCCCGGCCGAGCGCTTCACCGCGATGACCCGCCTGGACCACAACCGCGCGCTGACCCAGCTGTCGAAGAAGACGGGCGTCCCGGTCTCCGAGATCCAGAGGCTCACGATCTGGGGCAACCACTCCGCGACCCAGTACCCGGACATCTTCCACGCCACGGTCGCCGGCAAGAACGCCGCCGAGGTCGTCAACGACGAGAAGTGGCTCGCCGAGGACTTCATCCCGACCGTCGCCAAGCGCGGCGCCGCCATCATCGAGGCCCGTGGCGCCTCGTCGGCCGCCTCCGCCGCCAACGCCGCCATCGACCACATCTACACCTGGGTCAACGGCACCGCCGAGGGCGACTGGGCCTCCATGGGTATCCCGTCCGACGGTTCGTACGGAGTGGCCGAGGGCCTCATCTCCTCCTTCCCCGTCACCGTCAAGGACGGCAAGTACGAGATCGTCCAGGGCCTGGAGATCAACGAGTTCTCCCGCGCCCGTATCGACGCCTCGGTCCAGGAGCTGGCGGAGGAGCGCGACGCGGTCCGCGCGCTCGGCCTCATCTGAGACGTCCCGCAGCCGATGTCCGCACGGTCGCCGTCCGCACGGCCGACGTCCGCACCGCCGACGTCCGCACGGTCGACGTCCTGATGACGTCCCTTTAGCTTGCCCGCGCAGGCCCTGTCCCGGTTTCGACCAGGACGGGGCCTGTTCGGCGTATGCGCCGCTATCGTCGGTGCACGACGTCGTGTGCACGCCGACGGCGGCAAGGGGGACATGATGACGCGCTGGGACCCGCACCAGGGACGCTGGGTGGACGACCCTCCCGGACGGGGCAGCCCCTGGCCGCGCACGACCGCCGTCATCGTCCTCGCGGCCTTACTCGGCGGCGGCGCCGGCTTCGGGGTGTGGGCCCTGTCCCGGGACGGCGGAACGGCCCATGCGACCTCCACCAACGGCTCCCCGTCGACACCCCCGCCCTCCGTCTCGGCGGCGGGCCCGGGGGACGACGGGAACACCGCCCCGGCCACGCCGAAGCAGTCGGGCACGGACGCGGACGGCTCCGGCGGGGATGCGGACCCGGACGTGGACCCGGAGCCGGGCGGCGCGCCCGGCTACGTACGCTCCGACGACCCGGCCGGCTTCACCGTCGTCGTTCCCGCCGGCTGGGACCGCACCGCGAAGACGCCGAAGGACAAGCCGACGGTGGTGACGTACGACTCCCCGGACGGCAGCAGGACCCTCCAGCTCTTCCTGGTCAGCGAGGACACCCCCGCCGAGTCCATGGACCTGGCCGAGAACGAGGACTACGGCTTCGCCCGCCTCCCCGGCTACCGCGTCGTCGAACGCTCCGCCACCGACGACGACAGCTACTCCGAGATCGTCTACCGCTTCGACGGCGAGGGCGATGCGGGCCCCCGCCGGGTCATCGACCACCGCTTCCGCACGGCCGACGACAAGATCTACGGAGTCCGCCTCAGCGCCCCCGAGTCCACCCCCCTGGACGAGCTCCGCGAGCCGGTCACGATGGTGGCCACCTCCCTGTGCCCGACGGGGGCGACCTGCGTACGGGGGTGATCGCGGGGCGGGTTACGACGGGCGCGCGCTGGGATCAGGCCCTGAACCGGGGCGTGCGAAGGCCGTGTCACCGCCTCCGTGGCGCCGTGAGCCTCTTCTCGAAGAAGTGCGCCCCGTACACGTCGTCGTTGTACCGGGGAATCTCCGTGTACCCGCACGCCCGGTACATCGCCTGCGCCTCCGTCAACGAGGCATGCGTATCGAGCCGTACGACGCCGAATCCGCGCCCGGCGGCCACCCGCTCCAGCTCGCCGAGCAACCGCCGGGCGAGCCCGAGCCGTCGGGCCCCGGGATGCACCCACACGTGCTTGATCTCCCCGACCCGGGCCCCGGGATCGAGCGTCCGCAACGCCCCGCACCCGACGGCCCGTTCCTCCTCGTAGGCGACGAGGAAGGCGCCCGAGGCCCCCGAGACCTCATGGGGCGGCACGAGGGTGGCCGGATCGTACCCCTCGGGAAACCGCTCGTGGAGGTCGGCGGCGTAGGCGTCGAGGCAGGCGCGGGCGTCGTCCGACCCGCCGTCCACGGCCTCGACCCGGATCGCGGCGAGCCGCAGCAGCCGCCGCGCGGCCCCCAGCGCCTCGGTCAACTCGCCCCGCTGCGCCGGACTCAGCCCCTGCAGCAGCCCCTCGGCCAGCGCGTCGGCCCGCCGGTTCTGCTCCGCGACCTCGGAGCGCCCCGCCGGCGTCAACGCCGCGACCCGCACGCGGCTGTCCCTGCCATGCACCCCGACCCGGACCAGCCCCTGCGCTTCCAGAGCCTTGACCATCCGGCTCAGATACCCGGCGTCCAGCCCGAGCCGCGCCCGCAGTTCGCGCAGCGAAGTCCCCTCCCCGCCTCGGCCTGACTCCTCGATCTCGAAGAGCAGCCGCGCCTCCCCGAGGGGCCGGTCCTGCCCGAGATAGTGATCGTCCAAGGCTCCGATACGGCGAGTGAAGTACCGGTTGAACCGCCGCAGGCTCCGCACATCTGGCACGGCCACCGGTTCGGACTGCTGTTTGGCCTCCATATTTCTTTGACCTTAGTCAAGGGAATGAGGGATGTCGATGAGCACAGGCGAGCGAGCGAGTGGGCGGGCTCGGGGTCGGTGGCTCACGTCTTCTCCGGCCCGGGGGTTCGCCACGCCCTTCGCAAGCCGCCCGCCAGGTTCGTCAGGTTCGTCAGCAGTCCCGCCATCCGGGTTCGGCACCCGATTGGCCCCTTCGAAGAGTCGATCACTAGTCTGAGCGCCGATAAAGCGCGCATAAGACGGCGGCCGCTTTCGCGAACCGCATCGCGAACCGGCCCCGGCACGGCAGGGCCTATGAGCCCGACGGGGGAGCACACATGGGAGAACAGCGCAGGCGGCTGCGGTCCAGCACGGTCGTACTCGGTGGGATGGGCGTCGTCGCGGCGGCCCTGACCTCCTGCGGTTCCGATCCGGACCGCCGCTGCGTGGACCGCGACAGCTACGACTACGCCAACGGCTACAAGATCATCGCCGACAAGAACTGCAACTCCAGCTCCAGTTCGTCGTCGTCCTACCGCAAGAACCGCAAGAACAACAGCAGCGGCAACCGGAGCCAGGCCGGCTCGGCCGACGCCGCCTGGTACTACGACGCGGACGTCAGCGGCGGCCGGGCCGACTACGGCACCTTCAGCCGCAGCGAGGCCGTGGACCGGGACGGCTTCGGCTGCTCGGGCGACGGCGACGGCTCCGGCTCCGGCGGCGGCTGATCCGGCGGACGAGGCAGAACCATGGAACGCCGCACCATCGAACCCCGGCCGGGCTGGCAGAAGACCGTCGAGGACCAGGGGCTCATCTACCCGCTGACCCGCCACCCGGACGGTTCCCTGCGCCCGTACTGGGACGAGAGCGCGTACTACGTCTTCTCGCTCCCCGAGGTCGAGGCGCTGGAGGAGGTCGTCGAGGAGCTGCACGGCATGTGCCTGGCGGCGGCCGAGCACATCGTGTCCGAGGACCGCTTCGCCGACCTCGGCATCACCGACCCGCGTCTCGTCGGCCTCGTCGCCGAGGCGTGGCACCGGCGGGCCGAACTGCCGTCCGTCTACGGCCGCTTCGACCTCCGTTACGACGGGACCGGCCCCGCCAAAATGCTGGAGTACAACGCCGACACGCCGACCTCGCTCGTCGAGGCGGCCAGCCCCCAGTGGTTCTGGATGGAGGAACGCTTCCCGGGCGCCGACCAGTGGAACTCCCTCCACGAACGCCTCGTCGACGCCTGGAAGAAGCAGTCCCACCTGCTCCCGCCGGGCAGCCCCCTCTACTTCGCGCACTCCGCCGGCGACGAGCTCGGCGAGGACCTGATGACGGTCGCCTATCTGAAGGAGACCGCCGAGCAGGCCGGCCTCGACACCGACTGGATCTCCATGGAGGACATCGGCTGGGACCGCCTCTCCGACCGCTTCGTCGACAAGAAGCTCCGCTTCATCCGCAGCATCTTCAAGCTCTACCCGTGGGAGTGGCTCACCACCGACCGCTTCGCCTCCCATGTCCTCGCCACCCTCGACAACGGCGGCGGCACCGGGAGCACGATGTGGATCGAGCCCGCCTGGAAGATGCTCCTCAGCAACAAGGCCCTCCTCGCGATCCTCTGGGAGCTGTACCCCGGTCACCCCAACCTCCTCCCCGCCTATCTCGACGGGCCCCGCGAACTGGCCACCACCGCCGGCTACGTCGCCAAACCCCTCCTCGGCCGCGAGGGCGCCGGCGTCACCCTCCACGAACCGGGCGGCACCCCCGCCCTCCGCGAAGACCCCTGCTGCTACCAGCAGTTGGCCCCCCTGCCGACCTTCGACGGCAATCACGTCGTCCTCGGCGCCTGGGTCGTCGAGAACGAATCGGCGGGCCTCGGCATCCGCGAGTCCTCGGGCCCGGTCACGGACGAGCACGCCCGCTTCCTCCCCCATGTGATCCTCTGACCCCCGCGGCCCCCGCCGCCGCCTCCCGTCGTTCGTATGGTGGACGCCAGGGCCCGGGCGTCCACGGCGCCCGATAGGGTGGCCGGTGGGCCGTGACTGGCGCGCTGGGATGGGATGGACCATCGGGGAGCGGCCCGGGGAAGATGAGTGCCGTGCGCCTGGGCCGTACCGTGAACGCTGAACGCAACGTCCGGAGGTCCCCATGTCAGCCGCGCCCCTCTCCAACGAGTCCACCGCCTTCCGAGCCGCTCTCGATGTGATCCGCGCCGTCGAGCCGCGCGTGGCCGACGCCATCGGCCAGGAGGTCGCCGACCAGCGCGAGATGCTCAAGCTGATCGCCTCCGAGAACTACGCCTCCCCGGCCACCCTGCTGGCGATGGGCAACTGGTTCAGCGACAAGTACGCCGAGGGCACCATCGGCCGCCGCTTCTACGCCGGCTGCCGCAACGTCGACACCGTCGAGTCCCTTGCCGCCGAGCACGCCAAGGAGCTCTTCGGAGCCCGCCACGCCTACGTCCAGCCGCACTCCGGTATCGACGCCAACCTCGTCGCCTTCTGGTCGGTCCTCGCCCAGCGCGTCGAGGTCCCCTTCCTGGAGAAGGCCGGCGCCCGCCAGGTCAACGACCTCTCCGAGGCCGACTGGGCCGAGCTCCGCCAGGCCTTCGGCAACCAGCGCATGCTCGGCATGTCCCTGGACGCCGGCGGCCACCTCACCCACGGCTTCCGTCCGAACATCTCCGGCAAGATGTTCGACCAGCGCTCCTACGGCACCGACCCGACCACCGGCCTCATCGACTACGAGGCCCTGCGCACCTCCGCCCGTGACTTCAAGCCGCTGATCATCGTCGCCGGCTACTCCGCCTACCCCCGTCTCGTGAACTTCCGGATCATGCGCGAGATCGCCGACGAGGTCGGGGCCACGCTCATGGTGGACATGGCGCACTTCGCGGGCCTCGTCGCCGGCAAGGTCCTCACCGGCGACTTCGACCCGGTACCGCACGCCCAGATCGTCACCACGACCACCCACAAGTCGCTGCGCGGCCCGCGCGGCGGCATGGTCCTGTGCGACGACTCCCTCAAGGACCAGGTCGACCGCGGCTGCCCGATGGTCCTCGGCGGCCCCCTCCCGCACGTCATGGCCGCCAAGGCCGTCGCCCTCGCCGAGGCCCGGCAGCCCGCCTTCCAGGACTACGCCCAGCGCATCGTCGACAACTCCCGCGCACTCGCCGAGGGCCTGATGCGCCGTGGTGCCACCCTGGTCACCGGCGGCACCGACAACCACCTCAACCTGATCGACGTCGCCACCTCCTACGGTCTCACCGGCCGCCAGGCCGAGGCCGCGCTGCTCGACTCCGGGATCGTCACCAACCGCAACGCCATCCCGGCCGACCCGAACGGCGCCTGGTACACCTCCGGTATCCGTATCGGTACGCCCGCGCTGACCACGCGCGGTCTGGGCACCGCCGAGATGGACGAGGTCGCCGCCCTCATCGACCGCGTCCTCACCACCACCGAGCCCGGCACCACCAAGTCGGGCGCCCCCTCCAAGGCGCAGCACGTCCTCGACGCGAAGGTCGCCGACGAGATCTCCCGCCGCGCCACCGACCTCGTCGCCGGGTTCCCGCTGTACCCGGAGATCGACCTCGGCTGACCCCCCTCACCGCCGCCGGTCAGGCGTCCAGCAACTCCTGACGGGGCTCCCTCGGCGGTCCGGACCCGTGCCGGGCCGCCGCGCGGCGCAGGACGAGCGTGGCGCCTGCGGAGCCGAGGAGCAGGCCCAGGGCCAGAGCGGGTATCGCCCAGCGCGCCCGGTCGTTCAGGCCGGGTGCGTCAGCCGCGGCCCGGGTGTCGGTGGCCGTCTCGCCGACGCCGGCCCCGGCCTCCGAGAGCGAGTCGGTCGAGGGCGCTTCGCCCCGCGCCGGGCTGTCGGAGGCCTTGCCCAGGACGCCGAGCCCGGTGAGCAGGTCGCGCAGCTCCGCAGACTGCTTCGCCTTGTGCCAGGCGCTGTTGCCCGCGTCGCCGGTGTCCTCTTCGACGTCCAGGCTCGTGTTGATCCAGACGTCCTTCGTGTCGGGCGAGACCGTGTACAGCCGGTCCACCCGCCAGGGGGTCACGTCATGGAGCATCCAGGTCACGGTGACCATGTCGGTGACCTGCTCACCCCATGTGTCCCCCGCGGCCCACTCCGGAGCCTCCTCCCGGCTCCCGTCGAGCTCGGATCCCGCACGGGCGAGGAGCCTCTCCAGGAGGTCGTACTCCTTCTGTGTGCCGTACAACGACGCCGTCCGCTGACTGGTGGGGGAGACCAGCAGCGCGCTGGTCGGGCCGCCCGCCGCCGAGGGCGGCGCCCCCAGCAGGAGCAGGGCCGAAGTGGTCACCAACGCGCCCATCGCCGCCGCCAGTTGTCGCAGTCCACGCATCCGACACCCCCGATCGATCCCGGTGCGGTCCGTCCGCACTCGCGGTGTCATTCCTGGTACACCGCTCGAACCGCCGGGGTTCCCACCTCGACGCGACCGATCTAGGGCGTGTTTCGGAAGTCCCTTCTGCTCTGCGACGTTCGGCACGCTCCCCCACTCTCGGCTCCGCTCGAGCGGGAGGGACCCCCACCGCCGCACCGGACGAAAGGCCAAGTACGTCCAGTACGAGGCCTTTCGTCCGGCGCGCCGAGAGCACGCACCGGACGCCGCAGAGCCGCCCTTCGGGCGACGAAGGGACTTCCGAAACACGCCCTAGCTTGACTCTGTCGGGGATCTTGGGGTTGGCGAGGTCAACTGCCCAGGGTTCGCCAGGATTTCAGCCGAGGTAACTCGCGCTGGTCGAGGTAGCTCTGGAAGGCAGTCGGTCGGCGGGGTATGGGGGCTTCCTCGGCCGGTGGCAATCCGCTGAGGCGCTCGATGTTGACGGCGATGGCCGTCAGGACGTGCTGGATGTGGGCCTTTCCCTGCCCTCGGTAGCGGCAGCGCCGCATGCCGTGGCCGTGGGCGAACTCGTTGACCGTGCCCTCCACTCCGGAGCGGACCGCGTAACGCGTCTTCCACTCGGGCGTCTGCTGCTCGGCGCGGACACGGAGTTGCAGGTCACGGAGCTCTCGTGGAGGAAATCCCACGGTGCGGGCGCTGTCGGCGGTGGTGGTGCACTGGATGCGGGCCGGGCAGGGGCGGCACTGGCTCTTGGTGAACCTGGCCACGATCAGCGGGGCCGCGGTGGGCGAGGAGGTCGGGTAGGGGCCGTGCCAGCCCGCACTGACCTGCCCCTGCGGGCATGTGACTTGCTGATGGTCGTAGTCGATGCGGAAGTCGTCCCGGGCGAAGCCCTCATTTCGGCGGTGTTGGCGGGTGGGGTTGCTCTTCAGCGGCCCGGAGACGGTGACCTGGTGTTCGCGGGTGGCCTGTTCCAGGTGGGGCAGGGAGGTGTAGCCGGCGTCGACCAGGTGCTCGGCGGGCAGCAGTCCGCGGCGGGAGAGGCGGGTGTGGATGCCGGGCAGGACCTGGCTGTCGTGGGTGGTGGCCGCGGTGGTGGCCACGTCGGTGATCACGTTGGGGCCGTCGGGAGCGCAGGTCTCGGTAAGGTGGGCGGTGAACCCCTTCCAGCTGATGATGTGTCCGTGCCGTGCGTAGCGGGCCGAGGTGTCGTAGGGAGAGACGACCGCCCGGGACGAGGGCGGCAGCCCGGGCCCGCCTTCCTTCTCGGCGGTGCGCCAGCGCAGATGTCCTGCGGCGTCACGGTGGTAGTTCTGCACCATGATCTGGCGCAGGGCCTGGATACGAGGACCGGATGTGCGGTCTGCTCCGTGCTGGTAGAGGTGTTCCAGGAGTCGGACGGCGTCGTTTCCGGTGGCAAGAATCCTGGTCTTGGGCTTGGTGGGGTTCCTGCCCAGGCGGACCGGCCGGCCGTAGCGGAGCCCCCAGTCCTCATCGACCAGCTCGTCCAGCAGGTGCGGGGATGTGCCGGCGACTTCTTCGAGTGCGGCGCGGACCGCCTCGGTGACCATCTCCAGGCGGGTCAGGTCGCGCACCGCGGCCAGGACGTGGGTGGAGTCGGTGCGCTGCGTGGTGCGCCCGCGCACCAGGCCGGCCTCCTTGAGGCGGGCCAGTGCGAGGTCGAGGAGGCGGTCGGCGCGGTCGTCTTCGGCGAGACGGTCTCGGAAGTCGGCCAGCACACTGTGGTGGAAGCCGGGATCGTCCAGCTCCATGGCCATGGCGTACTTGAAGTCAATGCGGCAGCGGACCGACTCGGCGGCCTGCCGGTCCGACAGGCCGAGCAGGAACTGCAGCACACAGACGGTGGCCAGTTGAGCAGGCGAGAGCCCCGGACGCCCATTCCGCGGGTACCAGTCGGCGAAGTCCTCGTCGCACCACAGCCCATCGAGGCGGTCACGTACCCATATCGCCGTCGTGCCGTCCGGGTTGCTCGCCCGCGCAACCTGCGCAGTCAGAGACGGGACCTGCTCACCGGAACGGGGACGAAGAGACAACGAGCACCTCGACAGCTGTATCGGTCGGCGGAACTACCCGAGCATGCCCGTCGATCTTGCTGCCGCACCGGGAAACTCCAAGATCCCCGACAGAGTCAAGCTAGTCCAACGACTCCGCGATCTCCCGCGCCCGCGTCTTCGACCCCACGCCCTCCAGCCGCAGCGTGAACTCGTCGTCGTGGACCCACAGCAGGGTGGGCCCCGCCGTGCGCTCGGAGCGGGTGAAGCGGGAGCCGTCCCCGGAGGTCATCCAGAAACGCAGGAGGTGTGGCTCGGGGAACCACAGCGCGTCGTACGCACCCCCGCTCAGCCGGACCCACTCGACGACCTGCTCGCCCGCCACGGTCTTGCCGTACTCGGGTGCCAGCCGGGCCGCGTACTCGTCGAGCCGGACGGTGTCTCCCCGCTCGTCCCAGCAGAGGGTGATCACGAAGCGGTCCTTCGGCGCACGGGTCACGGACACGGCGTCCGGGGTGCCCAGCGCGCCCGGCACGAGCGGGGCGAACCCCGCCCGCCGCTCGGCCTCGGCGAGCGGGACCGGGTCCGGGCAGCCCGGCACCCGCGCCCCGGGCGAAGGCGTCGCCGACGGGTCGTACCGCACCTCGACCCCGCCGAAGTGGAACCAGTCGGCGACCGCCGCCCGCACCGGAGGGGTGAGGACGAGGACCGTGAGCAGCCCGCACAGCGCGGCGGTCAGCGCGCGCCGACGGAGCCGGGCCCACCGGCGCACCGCCCGCAGCCGCTCACCTGCCCCCGGCGGCTCGGCCACCGGGGTCGGCACCCCCTCGGCGAGTATCTGCCGCAGAACCCGCTCGACCATGGTCTCGTCGGTCTCGTCGGTCTCGTCCCCGTCGGCACCCGGCCGGTCCAGTGCCCGCCCGAGCGCCCGCAACTCCTCGGGCAACCGGACGCCACGGCCCTCACTCTCGGTGATCCCGCCGTCCTGGTCCCGTTCCCGGTCCTCGCCCCTGTCCGGCTCACTCACCCCCCATCACCTCCGCTCCCCTTCGCCAGCGCCTCCCCGGGCTCGAACTCGGGCAGCAGGCGGCCCAGCTTGCGCAGTGCTCGGCTCAGGCGGGACTTCACCGTGCCCCGGGGCCAGCCCAAGGCGGCCGCCGTCTCGGGCTCGTCCATCTCCAGCAGGTAGCGGTAGGTGACGACCAGCCGGTGTTCCTCGCTCAGCTTCTCCAGGGCGCCCAGGAGCGCGACACGGCGCTCTATCTCCAGCGCGGCGACCGCCGGGTCGGCCGAGGGCGGTATCAGCGGCTCGGCCTCGGCCAGGGCCGCCTCGCGGTCGGCCAGAGAGCGCTGGCGCCCGGCTGTCCGCACTGTGTTCCTCGTCTCATTGGCCACGATCGACAGAAGCCACGGCCGGAACACGGCGCCGTCCCGGAAGCGGCCCAGTGAGCAGTACGCCTTGAAGAAGGCCTGCTGCACCACGTCCTCCGCGTCCGCACCGGCGCCGAGCGCCCGGGCCGCCCGCAGCGCGATGCCCGTGTGGGCGCGCACCAGCTCCGCATACGCCTCCGGCTCACCGGCGCGTACGCGTGCGATCACCGCGGCCTCATCGACGATGCGGCCCCCCTCCCGCGTTCTCACAAAATGGGTACACCGCCCGAGCCCGATCGGTTCCCACCCGTGTCACATCTGTTTCCGGTCGGTTCCGGAACGGGGCCGGACACCTGAGAGAATGGTGAGCATGGCCTCTGACCGACCCCGCGTGCTGTCCGGCATCCAGCCCACCGCCGGCTCGTTCCACCTCGGCAACTACCTCGGCGCCGTCCGCCAGTGGGTGGCCCTGCAGGAGTCCCACGACGCGTTCTACATGGTCGTCGACCTGCACGCGATCACCGTGGCGCAGGACCCCGCCGACCTGCGCGCCAACACCCGGCTCGCCGTCGCGCAGCTGCTCGCCGCCGGTCTCGACCCGGAGCGCTGCACGCTCTTCGTCCAGAGCCATGTCCCCGAGCACGCGCAGCTCGGCTGGGTCATGAACTGCCTCACCGGCTTCGGCGAGGCCTCCCGTATGACGCAGTTCAAGGACAAGTCCGCCAAGCAGGGCGCCGACCGTGCGAGCGTCGGCCTCTTCACGTACCCGATCCTCCAGGTCGCGGACATCCTGCTGTACCAGGCGAACGAGGTGCCGGTCGGCGAGGACCAGCGCCAGCACATCGAGCTCACCCGTGACCTCGCCGAGCGCTTCAACGGCCGTTTCGGCGAGACCTTCACGATCCCGAAGCCGTACATCCTGAAGGAGACGGCGAAGATCTACGACCTTCAGGACCCCGCGATCAAGATGAGCAAGTCGGCGTCGACCCCGAAGGGGCTGATCAACCTGCTCGACGATCCGAAGGTCACCGCCAAGAAGGTCAAGAGCGCGGTCACCGACACCGACACGGTGATCCGCTTCGACACCGCGGAGAAGCCGGGCGTCAGCAACCTGCTGAGCATCTACTCGACCCTGACGGGGACGGGCATCGCGGAACTGGAGCAGAGGTACGTCGGCAAGGGCTACGGTGCGCTCAAGACGGACCTCGCCGAGGCCATGGTCGAGTTCGTGACGCCGTTCCGGGAGCGCACCCAGCAGTATCTGGACGACCCGGAGACGCTCGACTCGATTCTGGCCAAGGGGGCCGAGAAGGCGCGCGCCGTCGCCGCGGAGACGCTCTCCCAGGCGTACGACGCGGTGGGTTTCCTGCCCGCCAAGCACTGAGACGCACCACCTCTGCCCCCGAGCGCCGATCGCACCACCGGTCGCGCCACCGACAGCGCCGCACATCACTCCCGCTGCGCCTGCCCGGAACACCGCGGTGGCCGTACAGTCGATAGCCGGTGCGATGGATCGCGACCGACGGCGACCGACCGCGATCAACCGCGGCCAACAAAGACATATGACAACTCGCATGACACGACGACAGGAGACGACGTGGGGACCGTAACGATCGGTGTGTCGATCGCGGTCCCGGAGCCCCTCGGCAGCCAGCTCCAGGAGCTGCGCGCGGGCTTCGGCGACGCCGCGGCTCACGGTATCCCCACGCATGTCACGCTGCTGCCGCCGACCGTGGTCGAGGACGCGGAGCTGCCGGCGATCGAGACGCACCTCACCGAGGTCGCGGCGGCCGGGCGCCCCTTCCCGATGCGGCTGTCCGGCACGGGGACCTTCCGCCCGCTGTCGCCCGTCGTGTTCGTGCGGGTCGTCGAGGGGGCCGAGGCCTGCACCTGGCTGCAGAAGCAGGTCCGGGACGCCTCGGGGCCGGTGGCGCGCGAGTTGAACTTCCCGTACCACCCGCATGTCACCGTGGCGCACGGCATCGCCGAGGAGGCGATGGACCGGGCGTTCGAGGAGCTCGCCACGTACGAGGCCCAGTGGCCCTGCACCGGGTTCGCGCTCTACGAGCAGGGTCCCGACGGGGTCTGGCGCAAGCTGCGCGAGTTCGCCTTCGGCGGGTCGGTCGTCCCGCCGCAGGCGGGGGCGCCGGTGGGGGACACGGCGACGCTGCCGCTGGGTGGGGCGGGCGCCTGACAGCTCGGGGGTTCGGGCTGGTCGGCGGGTGCGGGTGAGGGGGAGTCGCTCGCGCGGTTCCCCTCACCCCTTGCGGGGCGCGCCCCGTCCTCCTACAGCGGCAGGCGGCGGAAGACCGACCTCGGGACGTGCCTCAGGGCTGCCATCACCAGGCGCAGCGAACCCGGGACCCACACCGTCTCGGAGCGTCGCCGCAACCCCAGCTCGATGGCGGCGGCGACCGCCTCCGGGGTCGTCGCGAGGGGGGTCTCCGGACGGCCCGCCGTCATGCTGGTCCGCACGAAACCGGGGCGTACGAGCATGACGTGGGCGCCGGTGCCGTGGAGGGCGTCGCCGAGGCCCTGGGTGAAGGTGTCGAGGCCGGCCTTGCTGGAGCCGTAGATGAAGTTGGAGCGGCGGGCGCGCTCGGCGGCGACGGAGGACAGGACGACGAGGGAGCCGTGGCCCTGCGACTGGAGGGCCCGCGCGCAGACCAGGGCGGACGAGACGGCTCCGGTGTAGTTGGTCTGGGCGACGCGCGCGGCGGCCACCGGGTCGCGTTCGTCGTTCGCCTGGTCGCCGAGTACGCCGAAGGCGAGGAGGACCAGGTCGATGTCGCCCTCGGCGAAGACCTTGCCGAGGATCGCCTCGTGGGACCCCGAGTCGAGCGCGTCGAAGCTGATGGTGTGGGTCTCCGCGCCGAGTCCGCGCAGGTGGATGGCGGCGTTCTCCAGATCCGGTGAGGGGCGCCCCGCCAGCCACACCGTGCGGGTGCGGCGGGCGATCAGACGGCGTGCCGTGGCGAGCGCGATGTCCGACGTACCGCCGAGGATCAGCAGGGACTGGGGGGTGCCGAAGGCGTCCTTCATGACAGCTCCTGGGTGTGGTGGGGGACGGAGATTTCCCTGGCGCTCACAGGCTCAGGCGGCGGGCCAGGTCCGACACGAAGACGCCGCCCGGGTCCAGCTCCCCGCGCAGTGCGCGGAACTCGGGCAGGCGGGGGTACATCGCGGCCAGCAGTTCGGGGCGCAGACGGGCGTCCTTCGCCAGGTAGACGCGGCCGGCGGCGGCCGCGACCTCCTCGTCGAGCGTGTCGAGGAAGGCGCCGAGACCGGGCAGGCTCGCCGGGATGTCCAGGGCGAGCGTCCAGCCGGGCATCGGGAACGACAGCCAGCCGGGGTCGCCCTCGCCGAACCGCTTCAGGACGGCGAGGAAGGAGGGGCAGCGGCGTGCCGAGATCCGGTCCACGATCCGGCGCAGGGCCTCTTCCTGGCCGTACCCGACGACGAACTGGTACTGGACGAAGCCGGACCGGCCGTAGATCCGGTTCCAGTGCGGGACCCCGTCGAGCGGGTGGAAGAAGGTGGAGATCCGCTGGAGTTCGCCGGTGCGGGCCCGGGGTGCCCGGCGGTACCAGAGCTCGTTGAAGAGCCCCACGGCCGTACGGCCGAGGAGGCCCTCGGGGACGAACGCGGGGGCGGCCGGGAGACGCTGGGGCTGGAATTCCAGCGGACTGGTGAGTGCGTCTCTCCGCAGCGCGTCCCCGCGCCGAAATCGGCCTCCACGCACGCGCGTGGAGGCCGATTTCCGTGACTCCAGCGCTTCCAGGGGCGCGTGCTCGCCGCGGGTGAGCACGGCGCGGCCCGTCGACGCGCCCCTGGCGAGCAGGTCGATCCAGGCGACGGAGTAGCGGTAGTAGCGGTCCGTGGCCGTGAGACGGACGAGTAGGTCGTCGAGGTCGCGGGCGCGTTCGGTGTCGACGGACATCCAGGACGTCTCGACGGGGAGGAGCCGGACGGTCGCGGTGAGGACGACGCCGGTCAGGCCCATACCGCCGGCCGTGGCGTCGAAGAGCGGGGTGCCGGGGACGACCGTGCGGATCTCGCCGTTCGCCGTCAGCAGTTCGAAGGACAGGACGTGCCGGGCGAACGACCCGGAGACGTGGTGGTTCTTGCCGTGGATGTCGGCCGCGATGGCGCCGCCGACGGTCACCTGACGGGTCCCGGGGGTCACCGGCACGAACCAGCCCAGCGGGAGCAGGACCTCCATCAGCCGGTGGAGCGAGACGCCCGCGTCGCAGAGGACGGTGCCGCCGTCCGCGTCGATGGCGTGGACGCGGTCGAGGCCGGTCATGTCGAGGACGGCCCCGCCCGCGTTCTGCGCCGCGTCCCCGTACGCCCGCCCCAGCCCCCGGGCGATCCCGCCACGCGCCCCGCACGCCCGTACGGCGGCCACGGTCTCGTCGTACGTCCGCGGGCGGAGCAGCCGGGCGGCGGTCGGGGCGGTGCGGCCCCAGCCGGTGACGGGGACGGTGCGGCCGGGGCCGGGGCCGGGGCCGGGGCCGGGGGGTGCGGAGGCCGGGGAGACTGCGGCGGCGTCGGCTGGCATGCCCGCGACCGTATCGCCGCGTATGCGAAGGAATCGGGCGCATCGGCCCGGCCGCTCTGCCGCCTCACCGAAATGGGTGATTAATGGGATGTCGTTCAAGAGTGCCGCAATTCTGGGACGGTCACCTAGAAGAGTGGCCTCGCATGGATGAAGTTGACGTCGTCGGCGGTGTGCGCGGCCTGGACCGGCGACTTCTCTCGGCGCTTCACGTCCATGGCGCGGACCCGCGCGTCGCGGGCGCCGCGCGCGGACTGTCCCGGGTGGGCGAGCACGGACTGCTGTGGCTCGCGGCCGGGCTGGCGGGGGCCGCCGTCGACCGGCGGCGGCGTCGTGTGTGGCTGCGCGGCACGGCGCTGACCGCCGGGGCGCACCTGGCCAGCATGGGCGTCAAGAGAGTCGTACGACGGCCGCGCCCCGCGCATGTCCATCCCCTGGTCCGGACGGTCGGACGGCACTCCTTCCCCAGCTCGCACGCGAGTTCGGCGGCAGCGGCGGTGGCCGTCGTGGCGCACGGCGCCCTGGGCGCCCCTCTCCTGCTCCCCGCCGCCGCCCCGCTCGCCGTCGCGATGTGTCTCTCCCGGCTGGTCGTCGGCGTGCACTACCCGTCGGACGTCGCGGCGGGCGTGGCCCTCGGGGCGCTCACGGCGCGGCTGGGCGCACGCTGGGTGGTGAGCGGCGATGGCTGAGCGCACGGTGGTCCTGGAGCGCCGGACGATCCCCGGGCGGGCGCCCCTGAGGGCCGGCCTCGCCCGTGGCCTCCTCCGGACGGCCCGCCCCCGCCAATGGATCAAGAACACCCTCGTCCTCGCCGCGCCCGCGGCCGCCGGTGAGCTCTTCACTCGCCGCGCGCTCACCCAACTTCCCCTCGTCTTCGTCCTCTTCACGGCCTGCGCCGCCGCCGTGTACCTCGTCAACGACGCCCGGGACGCCGAGGCGGACCGGGCGCACCCGGTCAAGCGCCACCGCCCGGTCGCCGCCGGGCAGGTGCCCGTGCCGGTCGCGTACGGCGTCGGCGGCGCCCTGGCCGTGCTCGCGACCCTGGCCGCCGCGTGGCTCTGCCCGCCGTACACCTCCGCGCTGCTGACCGCGTACCTCGGACTCCAACTCGCCTACTGCGTCAGCCTCAAGCACGTACTGGTCGTCGATCTCGCGGTCGTCACCACCGGGTTCCTGATGCGGGCGATGATCGGCGGGCTCGCGCTGGGCATCCCGCTCTCGCGCTGGTTCCTGATCACCACCGGGTTCGGCGCGCTGTTCATGGTCGCGGCCAAGCGGTACTCGGAGGCCGTGCAACTGGCCGACCGGGCCGGCGCGACCCGGGCGCTGCTCACCGAGTACACCGCCGGATACCTCCGCTTCGTCTGGCAGTTGGCCGCCGGCGTCGCCGTACTCGCCTACTGCCTCTGGGCCCTGGAGGAAGGCGGCGTACCGACCACGGGCATCCTGCCGTGGCGCCAACTCTCCATGGTGGCCTTCGTCCTGGCCGTCCTGCGCTACGCCGTCTTCGCCGACCGGGGCACGGCGGGCGAGCCCGAGGACGTCATCCTGCGCGACCGCGCCCTCACCCTCATCGGGGTCATGTGGCTGACGATGTACGGGCTGGCGGTGGCCGACTGGTGACGCGGTGGCCCCGGCGTCGAGCGAGGTGACGGCCGGGGGCGGATCCGCGGGCCGGTGTGGGGGTACCCGGTATCGGTCGGCGGCGAGTGGGGCAGAGTTCGGATCATGGACTGGCTGAAAAAGCTTCCCGGGGTGGGCCCTCTGGTGGAGCGTCTGATGACCACGCACGCGTGGCGGTCGTACGAGCGGCTGGAGCGGGTGAAGTGGACCCGCCTGGCCGCGGCGATGACGTTCATCAGTTTCCTGGCACTTTTCCCGCTGCTGACCGTGGCCGCCGCCGTCGCCGCGGCGACGCTCGGCGAGGACAGGCAGCAGGACCTGGAGGACCGGATCGCCGAGCAGGTGCCCGGCATCTCCGACCAGCTCGACATCGGCGGCCTCGTCGACAACGCCGGCACGGTCGGGATCATCGCCGGCGCGCTGCTGCTCCTCACCGGCATCGGCTGGGTCGGCGAGATGCGCGGCTGTCTGCGCGCCGTCTGGGAGAAACCGGACCCCGAGGAGAACCCCGTCCTCGCCAAGGTCAAGGACACGGGCGTCCTCTTCGGCTTCGGCGGCGCGGTGCTCATCTCCCTGGCCGCCTCCACCGTCGCCTCCTCGGCCGTCGGCTGGATCTCCGACCAACTGGGCATCGACCGCGACGGCTGGGGCGGCGTCCTCCTGCGCGTCGCCGCGTTCGCCGTCGCCGTCCTGGCCGACTTCCTGCTCCTCCTCTATGTGCTCACCCTGCTCCCCGGCGTCCAGCCGCCCCGCCGCCGCCTGGTCGTCGCCGCCCTCATAGGAGCCGTGGGCTTCGAACTCCTCAAGCTCCTCCTCAGCGGCTACATGCAGGGCATCGCCTCCAAGAGCATGTACGGGGCCTTCGGCGTCCCCATCGCCCTGCTCCTCTGGATCAACTTCACCACCAAGCTCCTGCTGTACTGCGCGGCATGGACGGCGGAGGGCAGCAAGGAGAGCGGGGATACGGAGGATGCTGACCCTCCGGCCGAGGACGGCGCCCCGTGAGGGGCGCGGGGAACCGCGCGATCAGCCACGACGAACCCGCGGTCCGCATCCGCCACGACCCACGCGGACGCTCCCCGCCGCCCTACTTCCGCAGCCGCAGCGGCCACTTCCGGTTGACCAGGAACACCCCACCGGCCAGCAACACCAGCACACCCCCCGTGATCCCCAGCGCGACCCCGATCCCGCTCGCCCCGCCGGAGGCACTCGCGGCGACGGACTTGCCACCCGCCCCACCCGGGGCGGACGCCGACGCCGTGGCCCCCGCCTGCGCACTCGGCTCGGCGGCATCGTCACCGGAGGTGTCCGCACCCTTGGGCGGCACCAGCTCGCCCACCGGGGTCACCTTGCCCGCCGCCTTGAACCCCCAGTCGAAGAGGCTCGCGGTCTCCTTGTAGACCTGGTTGTGCTCGTCCTTCTCCGGGTGCATGACGGTGACGAGGAGGACCCGGCCGTCCCGCTCGGCGACCCCGGTGAACGTGGCGCCCGCGTTCGTGGTGTTGCCGTTCTTCACACCCGCGATGCCCTGGTACGAGTCGAGGCCGCTGTCCCCGGTGAGCAGCCGGTTGGTGTTCTGGATCTCGAAGGACGAACGGCTCTTCTTGCCTTTCTTGCCCTTCTTGGTCTCGCCCGGGAACTTCGCCCGCACGGTGGAGCAGTACTCCCGGAAGTCCTTCTTCTGCAGCCCCGACCTGGCGATCAGCGTCAGGTCGTAGGCGGACGACACCTGCCCCTTGGCGTCGTAGCCGTCGGGGCTGACCGCGTGCGTGTCGAGCGCCTGGAGCTCCTCGGCGTGCTCGTTCATGTCCGCGACGGTCTGCTTCACACCGCCGTTCATGGCCGACAGGACGTGCACCGCGTCGTTGCCGGAGCGAAGGAAGACACCGAGCCACAGGTCGTGGACGGAGTACGTCTCGTCCTCCTTTATGCCGACCATGCTGGAGCCCGCGCCGACGCCCGCCAGGTCGGCGGGGGCGACCTTGTGCTCGTCGTCCTTGTTGAACTTCGGCAGCAGCGTGTCCGCGAACAGCATCTTCAGCGTGCTCGCCGGGGCCAGCCGCCAGTGCGCGTTGTGCGAGGCCAGCACCTCACCCGACTCGGCGTCGGCGACGATCCAGGAGCGGGCGCTGATGTCCTTGGGCAGGACGGGCGCGTCGCCGCCGAGACTGGCCTGGGTACCCGGCTTGCCCAGCAACTCGCCGCCGACGGTCGACATGGTCGCCGGGGGAGTCGCGGACGGCGAGGCGCTCGGACTGGCGGACGATGAGGCGCTCGGACTCGGTGACGGCTTCGCCGCGAAGGCCGGCGCGGCCGTCAGTGTCGACAGCGATGTCAGGGAGAGGGACAGCAGGGTGGCTGAGGTGACCAGCAGGGGGCGCCTGGCGGTCTTCTTGGAGGCGGGCACGATCGAGAAAGTACATGCCTCCAACCGGTAAATCCCACCGGAGCGCGCGGTGGCGTCTTCCCTTCTGCTCACGCCCCCGCTCGCACCCCGGCGTGAGGACCGTACGGCTGACGGCGATACTGAACGCATGAAGCTCAGCCGCCCCCTCTCCTGGTTCCTGCTCGCCTTCGGGGTGTGGAGCTGGGTCATCTGGATCACTTTCGTCAAAAACCTGTGGAAGGACGGCAGCGGGCTCGCGTTCGACGACGCGGGCGATCCGACGGCGTACTTCTGGGTGCATCTGACGCTCGCCGTCGTCTCCTTTGCCCTTGGGACGGCTGTCGGGGTCATCGGGTTGCGCGGGGTGCGCGCCCTTCGTCGGACCGTGTGACCGGGAGTACGACTTGATGATCTTCGTCTTCGTCCTTGTCGCCCTGCTGGTGCTGGGCCTCTTCGGGGTGCTGCACTGGTACGCGTGGCGCCGCCTGGTGCGTGACACGACACGCGGGCCGGGTCTCGCCAGACGCGTGGGCACGGTGGTGTTCATCGCCGGGCCGGTGCTGATGGTCGCCGGCTTCGCGTCCGAGCGCGCCCATGCCCCCTTCTGGCTGCAGCAGACGCTGACCTGGCCGGGCTTCATGTGGCTCGCCCTCTCGCTGTACCTGTTCCTGGCCCTCCTGGCGGGGGAGCTGGTACGGCCGCTGGTGAGCCGCCTGGTGGCGCGGCGTGCCCCGGCGCCCGCGCGGCAGCCGGAGCCGCTGGTGCGCGAGCCGGAACCGGTCCCGGCGGGCGCGCAGCCCGCGGAGGCCGCGGAGGCCGCCGAGCCCGGACAGCGGACACCGCCCTCCGCGACGGAACCCCCGGCCCCGACCGCCCCGGCCACTCCCGCGACCTCGACCGACCCCTCCCGCCGCCTGTTCGTCTCCCGTGTCGTCGGCGGGGCAGTCGCCGCCGCGGCCCTCGGCACCGTCGGCTACGGCACCTACGGCGTCGTGCGCGGCCCCCGGCTCAAGCGCGTCACCGTGCCGTTGGCGAAGCTGCCGCGCGCGGCCCACG
The DNA here is from genome assembly GCF_045160825.1 of Streptomyces sp. NBC_00104. NCBI lineage: Bacteria > Bacillati > Actinomycetota > Actinomycetes > Kitasatosporales > Streptomycetaceae > Streptomyces > Streptomyces sp. NBC_00104. The sequence goes on from NZ_CP108215.1 coordinate 7,020,321, forward strand.
GTTTCCGGATCGCGGTGGTCAGCGACATCCACCTCTCGCCGATGCTGGGCCGGGGCTTCGCGCAGAAGGTCGTGGACACGATCAACTCGACGCAGCCCGACCTGATCGCGGTGGTGGGCGACCTGGTCGACGGCGACGTGGCGGACCTCGGTCCGGCGGCGGCGCCGCTCGCCGGGCTGAAGGCGCGGCACGGCAGCTACTTCGTCACCGGCAACCACGAGTACATCTCCGGCGCCGAGCAGTGGGTCGAGGAGGTGCGGCGGCTGGGCCTGACCCCACTGGAGAACGCCCGCCGCGAGCTGCCGTACCTCGATCTCGCCGGGGTGAACGACATCGCGGGGGAGGACGAGGGCCGGGGTCCCGACTTCGCCAAGGCGCTCGGCGACCGGGACACCTCGCGGGCCGTGGTGCTCATGGCCCACCAGCCCGTCCAGATCCACGACGCCGTCGACCACGGCGTCGACCTCCAGCTCTCCGGGCACACCCACGGCGGCCAGATGTGGCCCATGACCTACGTCGCCGAGGCTGCCAACCCGACCCTCGCGGGCCTCGAACGGTACGGCGACACCCAGCTCTACGTCAGCCGCGGCGCGGGCGCGTGGGGACCGCCGGTGCGGGTCGGGGCGCCGTCGGACATCACGGTGGTGGAGCTGGCGTCGAAGCAGGCGTGACGGGGCGTCAAAAGCCTTTCGGTGACCGGCGCGGAAGGCTTTTGGAAACTTATGGACGAGATGCTTACTAATTTCTTTCGCAACTCAACAAAACCCGCCTTCCGTCACCACAGCCGACTGTGGTTAGGTGATCCGCGCCACCAAGGAACCACTGTGTGTAGTGGGCCGGGTGGGGTCCTTGGAAGGGGCGTCGATGCGGTCGGTTCGCCTGCGGATTCTCGCGTCGCTGCTCGTGCTGGCGGTCGCGGCGATCGGCGGCTGGCAGCTGCTGCCGGCCCAGCTGGACGGGAACAGGACGATCAGCGTCGGAACGACCGACACGGTCACCTCGCTCGACCCGGCCGGAGCCTACGACGCCGGGTCCTGGGCCCTGTTCAGCAATGTGTTCCAGTCTCTGCTGACCTTCGAACCGGGCGGCGCCACACCCGTGCCGGACGCCGCGCAGAGCTGTGGGTTCGCCGGCAACGCCCTCACCGTCTACCGCTGCACCCTGCGCCAGGGCCTGAAGTTCCCCAGTGGCCGCGAGGTCACCGGGAAGGACGTCAAGTACTCCTTCGACCGGGTCAAGCGCATCAACGCGGACGTGGGCCCCGCCGCCCTGCTCGACACGCTCCAGTCGGTCAGCGCGAGCGGGCCGACCGTCAGCTTCCGCCTCTCCTCGCCGGACGCCACCTTCCCGTCCAAGGTGGCCACCGGCGCCGGGGCGATCGTCGACCGCACGATGTACCCCACGAACCGGCTGCGCACGGACGGCGGCGCCGACGGCACCGGGCCCTACACCCTGACCTCGTACACGGACGAGCAGGCCCGCCTGACACCCAACGGCGACTACCGGGGTGTCGCCCAGGCCGTCGGCAGCCCCGTTCTCATGCGCTACTACAAGGACTCGGCGGCGCTGCAGAAGGCGTGGAAGGCACGGCAGGTCGACGTCGTCACGCGCACACTGCCGCCCGCGACGCTCGCCGCGCTGTCGCCCAGCGATCCGGACCAGCGGGTCACCGAGGCCGACAGCACCGAGACCCGCAACCTCGTCCTCAACGTGCGGGCGAACTCGCCCTTCCACGACCGCCGGGTGCGGCAGGCGCTGGCCGCGCTGATCAACCGCGAGAAGCTGGTCGCCGAGGTCTACCAGGGCACCACCGACCCGCTCTACTCGCTCATCCCGGCCGGCATCACCGGCCACACGACCTCGTTCTTCGACGCGAACCCCAAGCCCGACCCGCAGCGGGCCCGCCGACTCCTCGACGAGGCCGGCGTCGACATGCCCGTGCGCTTCACCTACGGCTACGCCGAGGGCCGGGGCTCGGCCGCCGCCGAGGCCGCCGAGCTGAAGCAGCAGCTGGAGGCGAGCGGGCTGTTCTACGTGACGACCAAGGCGTACGAGTGGACCGCCTTCCAGAAGCGGTACGCCGAAGGCAAGCTGGACAGCTACGGGGTGGGCTGGGTCGCCGACTACCCCGACCCCGACAGCTTCAGCGGGCCCCTGGTCGGCACCGGCGGCTCCCTGGGCAACGGCTACAGCAGCGAGCAGGTCGACCGGCTCGTCAAGGACAGCCGGCGCTACGAGGACCGCAGCCGGGCCGCGGCGGACTTCAAGGAGCTCCAGGAGGTCGTGGCCCAGGACGTGCCGATCATCCCGCTGTGGCAGCGCAAGGAGTACGTACTTAGCGGTGAGGACGTCGGCGGGGCACAGTATCTGTCCGACGGGACCGGTGTGTTCCGGCTGTGGCGGCTGGACTGGATATGACAGACGCCGTGTGACAGCTGACGCGAACTCGTGGGCCGGATGTTCGCGGGAGTGACACGACGCGCTCGCTCATCGCATCGTCTTGTGTCGAGGGTGTGATCGGAGTGAGGGGCGAACGTGTCGAGACGCGACTCCTTCCGGCTGCCCCGCCATCCGGCGTCCGTGGGGCTCGCCCGGCGACGCGTACGGGAACACCTGGTCGACTGGGGACACGGGGCGGACTCCCCGGCCCTGGACGACGTCGTGCTCGTCGTCTCCGAACTCGCGACCAATGTCGTCCGCCATGGTCCTTTGCTGGAGCGGGAGTTCGAGGTCGCGGTGACCGCGCTGGCGAACGGGTCCTGCTTCGTCGAGGTGTCGGACGAGGGGCTGGACGCGCCCCGGATCAGGGAGGCGGGGGACTGGGAGGAGGCGGGGCGGGGGCTGCGGCTCGTGGAGCACATCGCGGCGGTGTGGGGGGTATGGAGTCGGGGGCGGCACGGGAAGACGGTCTGGGCCCGGGTGGATGTGCCGCACACCCCAGGGGGAGGGGCTACGTGAGGGAGGACGACCGCGGGTCTTCCGCGGTGGTCCGTGCCGTTCCCCGCGCCGCTGGGCTTCCCAGTGTCACCGTCACTTTCAAGCCAACGCCCGGTGCCGTGGTCACCGTGACGTCACCGCCGTGGGTCTCGACCACTCCTTGCACGATCGCCATGCCCAAGCCGCTGCCCACGCCGCCTCCTGCCCTGAAGAAGCGGTCGAAGATCCTGGCCGCGTCCTCCTCGGCCAGGCCCGGGCCCTCGTCCGCCACGGAGAGGCGTACGACTCCGGCCACGCGCTCCACCCCCAGCCGTACCGGCACGTCCGCCGGCGTATGGGCGCGTACGTTGCTCACCAGGTTGCCCAGAACCTGGCGCAGGCCCGACTCGTCGGCCCGGACGAGGACAGTGTCCTCCGCGCGGACGGTGACCGGGCGGTCGGGTTGCTGGGCGCGGAGATCGGCGGCGGCGTCACGGACCAGGCGGCTGAGGTCGACGTCCCTGAGCCGGAGTTCGGGGCGCTGGTCGAGGCGGGCGAGGGTGAGGAGTTCGTCGACGAGGTGGCCCATGCGGTCGACCTCGTTGTTCATGCGGTCCCAGGCGCGCCGTCGTTCGTCGGGGTCGGTGAGCATGCCCTTGTCGTGGAGCTGGAGATAGCCGCGGATCGCGGACAGGGGCGTGCGCAGCTCGTGGGAGGCGTCGCCGACGAACCGGCGCAGCTGGGCGGCGCTGCGTTCGCGGGTGCGGTAGGCCGTCTCGACCTGCTGGAGCATGGAGTTGAGGGCGAGGCGCAGCTGTTCGACCTCCAGGGTGGCCTCGCTGCTGGAGGGGACGCGGCGGGTGAGGTCGCCCTCGGCGATCGCCGACGAGGTCTCGACCATGTCCTCCAGCGGCCGCATCCGGCGGCGCACGCTGAACAGGGTCAGACAGGCGAGCGTCGCGAGGAGCAGGCCGCCGACGGCGAAGTCCAGCTTGAGGGCCTTGGCGATGACGTTGTGGAGCGACTCGGTGGAGGCGGCGAGGAGGACGGTCGTGCCGTCGTCCATCCGGGCCGCGGTGACGCGGTGGGGGGCGCCCGCCACCTCGACGTCGTACGGTTCGTCGTCCGCGACGAGGGCGGCCGGATCGTCCACCGCGGCGGCGACCGCCCGCTGGCTGTCGGTCGGCGGGAAGCCGGCGATGGTCAGCGGCTCGCCCCTGTCGCCCAGCGCGGTGAAGACGGAGCCCTGGACGAGAGAGTCGGCGTCCCCGGCGGCGGGCTTGCCGGAGGCCCGGTCGCTGAGGGCGACCAGCGCGCTCAGCGCGTCGATCTGCTCCATGCCGATCCGTGCGGCACCGATCGAGTCACGGGTCGCCATGAGCTCCCGGTCGACGCTGTCGAGCAGATACAGCCGCATGCCCATCGCGCTGAACGTCGTCGCCGCGACGACGCCCACGGCGAGCAGTACGACGTTCGCGAGCGTGAGCTTGGCGCGCAGGGAGTACAGGCCGTGCCGGCGGCAGCGGCTCGGAAACCTTCGGGGAAGGGTCATGCCAGCCCGTATCCGACGCCCCGCCGCGTGGTGATCACCGGCGCGCCGAGCGCGTCCAGCTTGCGCCGCAGATAGCTGATGTACGTCTCGACGACGGTCGACTCGGCCGGTGCGTGCTCGTACTGCCATACGTGGCGCAGGAGTTGCTCCTTCGGTACGATCCGCCCGCCGTTGCGCACCAGGAACCGCAGCAGCGCGTACTCGGTGGGCGTCAGCTCCACCGTGCGGCCCGCCCGGTGCACCGAGTACGTCGTCTCGTCCAGCTCCAGGTCGCCGTAGCGCAGCGGCGGGCGCTGGGGCAGGACGTCGGCACGCCGGGTGCGGCGCAGGACGGCGGTGACGCGGGCGACGACCACCTCGATGTCGAACGGCTTGGTGATGTAGTCGTCGCCGAAGCCGAGGGCGCCCACGATCTCGGCGGGCGCGTCCCGGGCGGTCAGGAAGACCAGCGCCAACTCCGGCTGCCGAGACCGCAGTTCGTGGCCCAGGGCGCGGCCGTCGCCGTCCGGGAGCATCACGTCCAGGAGGGCCGCGTCGGGCCGGGTGCGTTCGGCGAGCGCGAGCGCGTCGCGGACCGTACCGGCCGTCATCACCTCGAAGCGGTGGTAGCGCAGTGCGATGGAGAGGACGTCGGCGATGCTCGGCTCGTCCTCGACGACGAGCACGGTCGCTCCCGCGCAGCCGGTGGTCGTGCCCTGGGTTCCGGTCATGTCCTCAGTATCCGCACGCGAGTTCCCGCAGGGGCCCGGTCCCGCTTTGGAGTTCCTTGAGAGTCATGGCCCGGCCATGTCGCCGTGCGTGTGCCGCGGTCGAGGGTGATGCCAGGACCTGGGGGACCAATCGACCGTCGGACAAGGAGAGTTGATCGTGGCGACCTTGGCACGGTGGTGCTATCGGCACCGGCTGGTGGTCCTGTTGCTGTGGGTGGGGACCGTGTTCGGCGTCGGCTTCGCCGGCACGAGCGCGGGCACGGACTACGCGAATGTCTTCTCCCTCCCGGGCACGGACTCCAAGCACGCGTACGACCTGATGGACAAGGCCTTCCCGGAGCGCGCGGGCGACACCGACACGGTGGTGTGGAAGGTGGACGAGGGGTCGGTGGACGACGCCTCCGTACGGTCCCGGATCGAGCCCGCCCTCCAGGAGATCGGCCGGATGGCGGGCGTGGGGGACGTGACCAGCCCGTACGACGAGGGCGGCCGGGGCGGTGGCGGCGGCGCGGGCGTCAGCCGGGACGGGGCGATCGCCTACGCCCAGGTGACCTTCACCGAGCAGGCGAACTCCGTACCCAAGGAACTGATCGACGACGTCATCGAGACCGCCCAGGGCGCCGAACGAGACGGTCTGCGGGTCGAGTTGGGCGGTCAGGCCATCGCACGGGCGCAGGAGGCCACCCAGGGCACGTCCGAGGCGGTCGGCATCCTGGCGGCGGCGGTCGTCCTCTTCCTCGCGTTCGGCTCGCTCTTCGCGATGCTGCTGCCGATCGTCGTCGCGATCGCCGGTGTCGGCACCGGCATGATGGCCACCGCCCTGCTCAGCCACACCACGAACATCCCGGACGTGGCCCCGCTGCTCGGCTCGCTGATCGGCCTCGGCGTGGGCATCGACTACGCCCTGTTCATCGTCACCCGGCACCGGCGCGGCATCCTGCGCGGTATGAAGCCGGAGGAGGCGGCGGTCACGGCCCTCAACACCTCCGGCCGCGCGGTGCTGTTCGCGGGCGGCACGGTCTGTATCGCGCTGGCCGGCATGCTGGTGATGAACCTCCGCTTCCTGGACGGCGTCGTCATCGCGACCTCGCTGACCGTCGTGCTGAGCGTCCTCGCGGCGGTCACCCTGCTGCCGGCCCTGCTCGGCGTGCTCGGCCCGCGCGTCCTCAGCCGCCGCCAGCGTCGCCGCCTCGCGGCCGCCGGCCCCGAACCGGAGCTGACGAGCGGCCTGGCGGCCCGCTGGTCGGCGTACGTCGAGCGGCGTCCGCGTTCCACCGCCGTCCTCGCCCTCGTCGTCATGCTGATCCTCGCGATCCCCGTCCTGTCGATCCGCCTCGGCACCTCCGACCAGGGCAACCACCGCGACACCACGACCACCCGCCAGGCCTACGACCTGCTGGCGGAGGGCTTCGGCCCCGGCTTCAACGGCCCCCTCCAGGTGGTCGTGGACGGCACCGGAGCCGACGGGCTGGTCGCGCGCATCGATTCCACGGAGGGTGTGGCCCAGGTGGCCGCCGTACCGCCGGCGAACGGCGTCACGGTGATCCAGGTGGTCCCGACGACGTCCCCCCAGGCCGAGGAGACGGACCGCCTCATCGACCGGCTGCGCGAGGACGTGATCCCCGCGTCCGGGGCGCAGGCCCACGTCGGCGGTGTCACGGCGGTGTCCAAGGACTTCGCCTCGGTGACCGGCGACCGTCTGCCCTACTTCATCGCGACGATCATCACGCTCGGCTTCCTGCTCCTGCTGGTCGCCTTCCGCTCGCTCCTCGTGCCGCTGACAGCCGCGCTGATGAACCTCGTCGCGGCCGCCGCGTCCTTCGGCGTCCTGGTGGCGATCTTCCAGTGGGGCTGGGGAACGGAGCTTCTCGGCATCGGCAGGGAGGGCCCGATCGCGGCCTTCCTCCCGGTCATCATGCTCTCGCTGCTCTTCGGGCTCTCCATGGACTACCAGGTCTTCCTGGTCAGCCGGATGCACGAGGAGTGGGTCCACACCAAGGACAACGCCCGCGCCGTCCGCGTCGGCCTCGCGGAGACCAGCCGGGTCATCAACTGCGCGGCCCTGATCATGATGTGCGTCTTCAGCGCGTTCGTGCTGAGCGGCGAACTGGAGGCCGCGATGGCCGGCATCGGCCTGGCCGCCGCCGTCGCCCTCGACGCCTTCATCCTGCGTACGGCGCTGGTGCCGGCCGCGATGCATCTGCTGGGGAAGGCGAACTGGTGGCTGCCGGCGGGGCTGGAGAAGCGCTTGCCGCACCTGGCGGTGGAGCCGAAGGAGGAAGAGCCGAATGAGGAGGAGCCGAATGAGGAGGAGCTCCCGGCCGCGGGGCCCCCGTTGTCGGACGGCGGCCCCGCCTCCGTGATCCACGGCTTCGTCCGGGCGGCGGACGGCGAGCCGGTCGAGGGCGCCGAGGTGACGCTGCTGTCGCGGGGTGGGCGTCAGCTGGACCGGGTCACATCTCTGGCGGACGGCTCGTACATCGTCGCGGTACCGGGCCCGGGGGCGTATCTGCTGGGGACGACTTCACCGTCGTCCGCCTCGCGTGCGCGTCAGGTGGTCGTGGGGGAGGGGCCGCTGGTGTACGACGTGGAGACGGCGGGGGTGGCCGAGGGGGAGGTGGACGCGGTCAACCAGCTCAGGCCAAACCGGCTTTGAGGAGGCGCTCGACGTCGAGCACGACCTTTCCGCCCACGGACTCGGGGAGCGTGACGAGCTCCCCGGGGAGGTGGATCCCGTGTGTGGCGTAATTGCCGCGCCCCGGTTCGGTCAGCACATGGAGGCGCTGGTGCTTGCGGTCGACGATGACGTAGACGGGGATGCGGGCCTTGGCGTAGTGGGTGACCTTGGTCTGCAGATCCGTTCTCCAGTTGCTGGAGGTGACCTCCATGACCAGACGGAAGCACATCGGGTCGTAGCAGCTGTTCTCCACCAGGTGATCACGGTAGTCGTCGTCGACCACCGACAGGTCGGGGATGGCGTAGTCCTCCGGGCCGCTGGGCAGCCAGAGGCCGATGCCCGGGAGCGCACGCACGAGGCCCAGATCCATGAAGGGGGCTGCGAACAGCATCAGCGCCTCGGAGTGAGGGCCGTCCGGTGCTGGGCTCACGAGGATCTGGTCTCCGATGATCTCGACGCGGAGGCCCGGAACGCTCTCCATGATGTGGTTCGCTTCGGCGATCAGCGCCCGCTCCTCGTGCGACCGCTCGACAGCTGCTGCGGACATCAGGTGCCTCCCATGGGCTGGTGTCGAGAGCATCATCGTAGGCAGGCAGGGTGCCTGATGTCCCCTTCAGACCGTTCACCCGAAAGTGATCACTCCGCTCCCCGCCCCTTGACCCCCGGCTCCGACACCACCTTCGTCATCCCCGGCAGGAAATCCGTGAACAGCTCGTGCACCTCGCGGACCAGTGGTCGCATCACCCGGAACCGCGCCAGCGAGACACCCCGGGTCGTCAGCCGGGCCCCCCGCTCGGCGAGCCGGTAGCTGCGCTCGCGTCCCTCCGTCCGGTCGAAGACCCAGTACATGACGAGCCCCATCAGGGAGAGCCACATCAACTCGGGCAGAATTTCCCGTAGTTCGTCCGGGACCTTGGCCTTCGACCCGGCGAGCACCTCGCGGTGGATGGCGATGGACTCCTCGCGCGGCCCCTCCGACTCGGGGGAGAAGGGGCTGAGGGGGCTGTCCGGATCGGCCGCGTTCTTGAAGAACTGCGCCGCGAACTCGTGGTACGGCTCCGCCACGTCCAGCCAGGCCTTCAGCACCCCGGCGATCCGTGCCTCCAGATCCGTCTCCCGCTCCAGCACCGTCCGCACCGCCGCCCGGTGCTCCGCGCCGATCCGGTCGTAGAACCCCTGGATCAGGTGCTCCTTGCCGGCGAAGTAGTAGTACGCGTTGCCGACGGAGACCCCGGCCTCCTTGGCGATGGCCCGCATCGTCGTCTTGTCGTACCCGCGCTCCTGGAAGAGCCGCAGCGCGGTCTCCAGGATCAGCGCGCGGGTCTGTTCGGACTTGGCGGTGCCCTTGGGGCCGGGTTGCTCGGCGCCGTCCCTGGGGCCGCCGGGCTCCGTGTCGACCTGGTCGGCGGGGGGCTCTGCGCTGGGGCTGTCGTTCACTGCGGGCACGGGCAGAGCCTAACGAGTCGGGCAGGTACCGGTGTCGCAGCCACCGGGAGGGCGGTACAGCCACCCGTACCGCCGGTCGTACGCCCATCCCGTCAGCTCGGCTCCGCCGCTCCCACAGCCCGAGCCGGGCTGCCGGTGGGCGCCCCGCCACTTCGCGGTGGTGAGTACGGCGGTGCGCGCGAGCCGGGCCCCCGCCGGGGTGCTCAGCCGGTGCGCGAGCGGCCGGTGCTCGCGCAGCGCCCACAGACACACGATCCAGGCGCCGGACCCCCGGTACACCTGCCCGCCGTCCCCCACGATCGTGATCTCCTCCAGCGTCGCCCCGTGATCGAGCGACGGAAACAGCAGCCGTGCCTCCTGCGACCCCGCCGCCACGAACGCCAGCGGCACCAACTGCCGCTGCCTGCCGAGCCACTCCCGCAGGAAGGCGCACAGCCCGCACCCGGCGTCGTACAGCACGGTGAGCCCGCGAACCGGGACGCACTCGGCGCCCCGGCCCGCGGTGGCCGCCTCGGCCGTGGTGCTCATGCCCGCCCTGCCGGAGCGACCCAGCCCTGCGGCGCGACCGGCGGCAGCTGCTCCCGCTCCATCACGCCCCGCCGCCGGAACTTGTTCAGCACGAACACGTTCCCCAGGTGCAGCGCCCCGAGCACGAGCAGCACCACACCGAGCTTCGCCGACACCGCCTCGAACACCTCACGCGGGCTGCTGATGGCGCCGTCCGCGTTCAGATACAGCGCCACGAACCCCAGGTTCACGAGATAGAACCCGACCACCAGCAGATGGTTCACCGCGTCCGCGAGGTTCTCGTTCCCCCGCAGCACGTCCGCGAGGAAGATCCGCCCGTTCCTGCTCAACGTCCGCGCCACCCAGACCGTCAGCCCCACGCTGACCAGCAGATAGACGACGTACGCGATGACCGTGAGGTCCATGTCCCCACCCCTTCCCGGCTTCTTGAACGTGTTCAAAACGTTCTGAGGGAGACTGTAGACCTATTTTTGAACACGTTCAAGCGGTCATCCGGTGCGGGCCAGCTCCGGCCGCTTGGTGTAGTCCGTGAACCCGACGACGTTGCCCCAGGGGTCCGCGAACTCGACGGTCCACCCGGTGGCGATGGAGAACGGCGCGTCGAGCGGCGGCACCCCCGCCGCCGTGAGCGCCCGCGCGGCCTCCCGGGCGTCCCGCACCTCCAGCCACGCCCGTGCCGTCCCCCACGCGGGCGACCGGTGCGGCAACTCGTCCTCCACGCGGAGCAGCAGCCCGGGCGTCTCCTTGCCCACCTTCAGCCCCGCGATCCCGGCCTCGTCCAGCCGGAACGCCACGGCGAAGCCGGCCCGCTCGTAGAAGGAGACGGCTTCGCCGAGGTCGCCGACGGGGAGGAGGAGGTTGTCGAAGCCGAGCAGTTCGTACGACTCGTACGACTCGTGTGACTCGTTGTCTGACATGTCGTCAGATTAGAGCGTCGGTCGATGTAGCCGCGGGAGCGACAGCACGCGTCGCATGGCACGGTCGGGCTGACGGGCCTGGGCGTGGAGAGGGGGCCGATGGCGATCCGGGTTTCCAGTAGCTCGAGGGGGCGAGGTCGGTGGCGCCGGAGGAGTCGGCGCCGGAGGACAGGGAGTCCAGGCCGGTGCCACCGCCGCTCGCCGCGATGCCCTTGCGGAGCATGAGCTGGGAGTGGACGTCCGTGCGGTACACCATGTCCGTCACTCCGTCGCCGGTGATGTCCAGGACGGTGACGATGTCGCGCTCGGTCCAGGCGGAGGCCGAGCCGGTCACGAACTCCCGCGCTCATACGAGGGATTCGTTCGCTGTAGGGCCCTACGCGCCGACGGGCGGCTGCGGCTGAGCGTGAGGGACAGCAGCCCGTGTCTGCCGCGCGAGAGGCCGGAGCCGGGGCTCGATGCCGAAAGCGGACGGGGACTGTGGCTGTCGAGGGCGTGCGCCGACGAGTGGGGGCATTACCTCGTCGTCAACGGGCGGGTAGCGGCGGTGGTAAGGAGGTGTGGGCGGAGTGGCGTTTCCCGGGCGTATAGACCGAGTGGGCCGCCCGTTCGCGGAGGACGGGCGGCCCACTCAGGAGCTATCGCTTTGAGGTCAGGAGAGGCGCGGTGCGTGGTCTCCTGTGTCAGACCTCTGTGTCAGGCCTCGCAGCCGCCCACCCGCCGGCTGCTCACCGCGATGTCGTCCATCCGCATCTCGAACGCCGCCGGAGCCGGGTTCGCCTGGTACAACTGCCAGCCCAGCTTGAGCTTGTCGAAGGTGGGGAAGACGAAGTCGTCCGTCGTGCCGCCGTGGTTCTTCGTGGAGACGGTCAGGTCGGGCTGGGCCACGCCGTTCAGGTAGACGGTGACGCGGTTGTCCGTGGCGTCGAGGTGGAACTCGGCGCACTGCCACTTTCCGGCGACGGCCGGAGCCGAGGTCTTCCAGTTGGTCCAGTCGCCCGTCGGGCCCAGATCGGAGCCCACGCCCCAGAAGTTGCCGGGCTCGGTGGGCGCGTACTGGCCGCCCAACGGCCGCACCAGCGTGGGGGAGTCGGCGCCGGAGGCCTCCGCGAGGGTCCAGTGGGCCCAGTCGGGAGCAGTCGGGAACTCGGTCACGCGCAGCCGCATCCGGGCCCAGAGGCTGTTGCCGGGCGGGGCGAGGTCGGACAGGACGACGAAGGCCCGTCCGTTGCCCTCGGTCCGGATACGGAGTTCACGGCCACGACCGTCGGTACCAGGCTCGACGGACAGCGTGCCGTTGGAGGCGTCAGTGGTCCAGCCCCGGCCCTTGGTCACCGGGCCGAGGGGGAGGTGATTGAAGTTCTCCCGGACGAGTGTGCCGCCGTACGTGTGGTCGGACGTGTCGTGCGGGACGGGCGTCGCCGAGGCTGTGGGGGGTATCGCGACAAGGATCGCGGCCGCGGCCGACAGTGCGGCCGCGGCTTTCCTCAGGTTGGTCATGGGGTCAGTCTGTGATCAACCGCCCCATCAGTCACACAAGTTGGTCGCGATCCAGCCAAGCGGCAACGTCCCTGCGCGCCGCGGCTACTGCGGGAAGCCCGGCTTCAGGCTCAGCTCCGTCACGGTGCCCGTCGTGATTCCGGACGCGCTCGCCCGGAAGAACAGGCTCGTCTCGCGGTTCACGCTCCCGGCGAGGAGGTCCTTGTCACCGTCACCGTCGAGGTCGCGCAGGCGGATGGCGGAGCCGAACATCTCGTACTCCTTGGGGTTGCCCGGAACTCCCTCCGTCGCCCGGCTGAACCACTGGGAGCCGGTGCCGGCCAGGCCCTTCTTGCCGCCGCGCAGGATGTGGAAGCCGCCCGCGTCCTTCGCGGAGCCGACCTTCTCTCCGGGGACGCCGACCGCGAGGTCCGGGTAGCCGTCGCGGTTGGTGTCTCCGGCGGAGAGTTCGTACCCGAAGCCGTCACTCTTCGACGCGGCCGTGGCGACGCCGGAAGTGGCCTGGGTGAGGCGGTACTTGGCGGTCGGGCCGCTCTTGCCGCCGCGCACGACGACCACCGAGCCCGCGCCCTTGTTGTACGACGTGTCGCTGACCGCCAGGTCTCCGTAGCCGTCCTTGTCGAAGTCCGCGACGACGCCGGTCGGGTCGTAGTCCGGCTCCGAATTGTTGATCGCGACCAGCTTGTCGCTCCACTTGACCGTCTTGCCGCCGCGCAGCAGCCAGGCGTCCTGCGTCATCTTGTCCTTGCGGTACCCCTGTCCGAGGACGTACAGGTCGGTGGCCTTGTCCTTGGTGACCTTTCCGGCGACGAGCCCGGTGGGTTCGAAGGTGTGAGTCGGGCCTGAACGGGTGTGCTTGGTGACCTTGCCCGTCTTGCCGGCCCGGGTGAAACCGCCCCGGTAGATGTGGACGGTGTCGAGGCCGTCGGCGACCGCCAGGTCCGCCTTGCCGTCGCCGTCGAAGTCGCCGGTTTCGAGCTCGTTGCCGAAGCTGAGGTGGGACTTCGCCTTGACGGGGAGCCGGGTCGCCTTGGTGCCGAGGCCGGACTTGGCACCCCACATGATGGTGACCGCGCCCGCACTGACCTTCCCGTTCACCTTCTCGCTGCGGTCGGCGACCGCCAGATCGGCGTAGCCGTCGCGGTTGAGGTCGGCGGCGGCGAGATCCTCACCGAACCCGTCGCCGTAGCCGCCCGCGTCACCGGCCGTCCCGGGGACGCCGGCGCTCTTCTGCGTGAAGGTCTTGGTTGTGCTGCCGGGACCCGTGGCGGTCCCGTACGTCACGGTGAACTCACCGTAGCCGGGGATCGCGTAGTCCCGGTACCCGTCGCCGTTGAAGTCGTCGGCGTACTTGGCGGGGGAGGCGCTCGCGGCGCCCGTCGTGAGGGTGAGCAGTCCGCCGGTCAGCGACACGGCCGCGGCCGTCGCGAGAACCAGGCGGGTATTCCTGCGCGTGAACATGCGTCTCCTGCGGTGTGCGCGGGGCTCACTGGGCGGCCCGGCGCTGGTATGGGTGCCTGTGAGGGCAGAGCGCGTACGACTGATGTCGGGCTCGTGGTTCGCCCGAGGCATCGGTGTATTGCGTGGCTTTGCCGAACAGGCGTACAGAGGAGACACGCGTCGAGACGCGAGGGTTGAACGGGACGCGTGGGATTCAGGAGCGCCGGACTACGCCACCACGACCCGGGTCCCATTGAAGTTCGCGACGATCTCCAGCTCCCCGCCCAGCGCCTCCACGTAGGCCGCGACCGTTCCCACCTCGGCGGAGTCGGTCCTGCCGCGCTCGATGGCGGACACCCTTTCCTGTCGTACGTGCATACGGTCGGCCACCTCACGCTGGGTGAGGCCGAGTTGCCTGCGCATCTCGGCCAACCGGTGCGCACGTGCCTCGGCGACCATGCGCCGGGCACCCGCCATGATCTCGTCCAGGTCCTCGGTGTCGAAGACCTCTTCCTTGACCTCGTCCCATGAGTGAAAGCTGGTCATCGCTCTGTCTCCTTGTGACGGCGCCGGGCCAGGTGGTCCAGCCACTCGGTATAGCGTTCCTCGGCCAAGGGGATCGCGCGGCGGTACCACGCCGTCCATCGCCCCGCCTTGTCACCCGCGACCAGGAGTACCGCGCTGCGCTCGGGATCGAAGGCGAAGAGAATCCTGATCTCGGTGTCTCCGGCCGAGCCCGGCCGTAGTTCCTTGAGGTGGTGCAGGGTGGACCCCTTGATCCGGTCCACAAGAGGGCGTCCCAGGTCCGGGCCCTCCTCGACAAGGGCCTGAATCGCCTGGCCCACCAGCCGTGCCGTGGTGCGGTCGTCCTTGCGCAGTCTGTGTAGCCAGTCGCGCACCTCTCCGGTCATTTCAAGATGCCAGGCCATCAACGATCACCGTGTAGTACGTGTACATACTAGTACTCTGGTGTACTGGCCGTCATCCGGTCCGGCAGTCCGGCGCAGATCACCCGATGGAGTGGCCCCTCTCTCGTGGGCTGCTCCCACCCCCTGCTTTCAGTGCCACCTTCGGTTCAACTCCCCTGCTGACCCTCAGAAGTCGGCGCTCCCTGGACTCGTCCTCTCCGAAGTGCTGCGTGACGTCGTCCTGTTCGTCGGAGTGGTGGCCGGGGGTGACGGCCCGACCTGGGCAGGACGGCGGGCCCGGCGGGCGCTTCCCGAGTACTGGACGTCGTGCGCTTTCGGTGCGCTGAACCAGGGTGCCGCGGCCCGTCGGAACGGGAACGGGGACAGCAATGAGAGGGGGCAGTAACGGGAACGGAACTCCGCAGACCGGCTATCTCCCCTACGAGGGCGACCGTATGCTCGTTGTCATCCTCAGCAAGGCGATGCTGCTCGCCAAGGACACGGAGATCACCGACCCGACGATCCTCAGCCAACCGGCACCTGTGATCACGGGACTGTGACTCCGCCCACACGCGGGAGTCGGTTCGGCGCCCGGCCGAAGTAACAACTTCTCTCCGGGCCCTTCCCTCCTGCAATATGACGGACAGCCCATAGTGAGTTTTTCAGCCGCTCAAGCAAACAACACGCAGGAGTCAGTACCGTGACCGAGCAGCCTCAGCAGCCCGCTCAGCCCCCGCAGCCGCCGCAGCCCGGATACGGGTACCCGAGCGGCGCCCCGGGCCAGCCGGGCGCCAACCCGTACGGCGCCCCGCAGGCCGGCGACCCGTACGGGGCTCCGCAGGGCGGCTACCAGCAGCCGGGCGCGGGCCAGCCCGGCTACGGCTACCCGCAGCAGGGCGGCTACCCGCAGGGCGGTTACCAGGTGCCGCCCACGCCGGGCGGCGCGTACACGGGTGACCCCAACGCCCCGTACGGCTACGACCCCTATGGTCGCCCGTACTCCGACAAGTCCAAGATCGTCGCGGGCATCCTCTCGCTGTTCCTGGGCGCCTTCGGTGTCGGCCGGTTCTACATCGGCCACGTCGGCCTCGGCGTCGCGCAGCTCCTCACCTGCGGCGGCCTCGGCATCTGGTCGCTGGTCGACGGCATCATCCTGCTGACCGGCAGCAACACCACGGACTCCAACGGACGTGTCCTGCGTGGCTGAACGCGGCCTCACCACCTTCCGGCATCCGGCGGCGGCCCCCTTCGCGGTGGCCGCCGCCGGGCTGGCGGGCGCCGCATACCTGTACGGCACCAACCCGCACGAGCCCAGCCATCTGCTGCCCCAGTGCCCGTTCCGCTATGTCACCGGGCTGCTCTGCCCCGCCTGCGGCGGCACCCGCATGGTGTACGACCTGATGCACGGCCAGTTCGCCGCCGCCTGGCACGACAACCGGGTGCTGCTGCTCGCCGCGCCCTTCGCCCTGGCGTTGCTCGGCCGCTGGTTCGTCGAGGGAGTGCGCGGCCGCCGCTGGCGCCCCGAACTGAAGCCCCGCACCCAGGCGTTGATCCTGGGTATCGCGGTGACGTGGACGATCGTCCGCAATCTTCACTGAGCGATCACGGCCGAATCGGGCTTTCTTCCCGCCGCCGGCCCCCGTAAATCCCTTACGCCCGCTTTATGTCGCCCAGTTGTCGCAAGTTGGCTGGAATCGGATCACGGAATCGGAACGATCGCCTTATTCCTCTCCCATCCGTCCCACGAGTCTCACTACGCTGCAACGGCGACAGGGGGGATGACGGGGGATTACGTCGTGCTCGATCGTTGGCCGGTGTTCGCCGTGCCTGATTGCTGCCGGTATTGTGCCGCGCCTTCTCTCCTGTGATGCCCCCCGGAGCAATCCGCTTCGGTTTCAGTCAGTACATCCAGGAGTTATTTCCATGACCGTCCCCACCCCTGACGCTCCCTTCGGCCACGACCCGCAGGGTCGCCCGTACTCCGACAAGTCGAAGATCGTCGCGGGCGTCCTGCAGCTCTTCCTCGGCACGCTCGGCATCGGTCGTTTCTACGTCGGTTCCGTCGGCGTGGGCGTCGCCCAGCTCCTCACCTGCGGTGGTCTGGGCTTCTGGTCGCTGATCGACGGCATCCTGTTCCTCACGAGCAACGACCGCACCGACTCGCAGGGCCGTGTCCTGCGCGGCTGATCGCGCTGAGGATCGCCGCGAGGTGATCGACCGATGGGCCTCGTCCACCGCGGAGCTTCCCCGAAAGCTCCGCGTGGGGACGAGGCCCTCGTGCGTGGGCCGCACACCCGCCTCCGCCGGGAACGCGGAAGGCCCGCAGGTGAACCTGCGGGCCTTCCGTCACGGACATCGGCGGCGGATCAGAAGCGGCGCGTGATGAGCGCCCGCTTCACCTCCTGGATCGCCTTGGTGACCTCGATACCGCGCGGGCAGGCGTCCGTGCAGTTGAACGTCGTACGGCAACGCCACACGCCGTCACGGTCGTTGAGGATCTCCAGCCGCTGCTCTCCGGCCTCGTCACGCGAGTCGAAGATGAAGCGGTGGGCGTTCACGATCGCGGCCGGACCGAAGTACTGGCCGTCGTTCCAGAACACCGGGCACGAGGACGTGCACGCGGCGCAGAGGATGCACTTCGTGGTGTCGTCGAAGCGCTCGCGGTCCTCGGCGGTCTGGAAACGCTCACGCGTCGGCTCGTTGGTGTCCTTCGTGATCAGGAAGGGCATCACGTCCCGGTACGCCTGGAAGAACGGCTCCATGTCCACGACCAGGTCCTTGAGGACCGTGAGGCCCTTGATGGGCTCGATCGTGATCGGCTTCTCGGGGTTGATGTCCTTGATCAGCGTCTTGCAGGCCAGACGGTTCTTGCCGTTGATCCGCATGGCGTCCGAGCCGCAGATGCCGTGGGCGCAGGAGCGGCGGAAGGTCAGGGTGCCGTCCACGTCCCACTTGATCTTGTGCAGCCCGTCGAGGACACGCTCCTTGGGGTCGATCTCCAGGACGAAGTCCTGCCAGCTCGCCTCGGCCGCGACCTCGGGGTTGAAGCGGCGCACGCGGAACGTGACCGTGATGTACGGGGAATCGGCGAAGCCGGGCTCGGGGCTGCCTGCCGCGTCCGCCTTGTCCAGGGTCGGGGTTGCCATCAGTACTTACGCTCCATCGGCTGGTAGCGGGTCTGGACGACCGGCTTGTAGTCGAGGCGGACGGTCTCGGAGCCGTCGTCGCCGACCTCGCGGTACGCCATGGTGTGACGCATGAAGTTGACGTCGTCCCGGTTCGGGTAGTCCTCGCGGTAGTGACCACCGCGGGACTCCTTGCGGGCCAGCGCCGACACGGCCATGACCTCGGCCAGGTCGAGCAGGTTGCCCAGCTCGACGGCCTCCAGGAGGTCGGTGTTGAACCGCTTGCCCTTGTCCTGGATCGCCACGTTCTTGTAGCGCTCGCGCAGCTCGGCGATCTTCTCGACGGCCGTCTTGATCGTCTGCTCGGTGCGGAACACCATGACGTTGGCGTCCATGGTCTCCTGCAGCTCGCGCCGCAGCTCCGCCACGCGCTCGTTGCCCGTGGCCGAGCGCAGCCGCTCGATCTGCTCGACGACCAGCGACTCCGGGTTCTCCGGCAGCTCGACGAAGTCGGCCTTCTGGGAGTAGTCGGCGGCGGCGATGCCCGCCCGCTTGCCGAACACGTTGATGTCGAGCAGCGAGTTGGTACCGAGACGGTTGGCGCCGTGCACGGAGACACAGGCGACCTCACCGGCGGCGTACAGGCCCGGGACGACGGTGGTGTTGTCGAGCAGGACCTCACCCTCGACGTTCGTCGGGATGCCGCCCATGGCGTAGTGGGCGGTCGGCTGGATCGGGATCGGGTCCGTGTAGGGCTCGATGCCGAGGTACGTCCGCGCGAACTCGGTGATGTCCGGGAGCTTGGCGTCGAGCTGCTCCGGCGGGAGGTGCGTGAGGTCGAGGTAGACGTGGTCGCCCTCGGGACCGCAGCCGCGGCCCTCGCGGATCTCCGTGTAGATGGACCTCGAGACCACGTCTCGCGACGCCAGGTCCTTCATCACCGGCGCGTACTTCTCCATGAAGCGCTCGCCGTCCTTGTTGCGGAGGATGCCGCCCTCACCGCGGGCGCCCTCCGTCAGCAGGATGCCCATGCGCCAGATGCCGGTCGGGTGGAACTGGAAGAACTCCATGTCCTCCAGCGGCAGACCCCGGCGGTACACGGCGGCCTGGCCGTCACCGGTCAGCGTGTGCGCGTTCGACGTCACCTTGAAGAACTTGCCGCAGCCGCCGGACGCGTAGATCACGGCCTTCGCCTGGAAGACGTGGATCTCGCCGGTGGCGAGTTCGTACGCGACGACACCCGCCGACTTCTTGACGCCGTCGACCTCGGTGATCAGCTGGTCGAGCACGTAGAACTCGTTGAAGAACTCCACGCCGTGCTTGACGCAGTTCTGGTAAAGCGTCTGGAGGATCATGTGGCCGGTGCGGTCGGCCGCGTAGCAGGAGCGGCGGACCGGGGCCTCGCCGTGGTTCCGGCTGTGACCGCCGAAGCGGCGCTGGTCGATCGTGCCGTCCGGCGTGCGGTTGAACGGCAGGCCCATCTTCTCCAGGTCGAGGACGGAGTCGATGGCCTCCTTCGCCAGGATCTCGGCGGCGTCCTGGTCGACCAGGTAGTCACCGCCCTTGATCGTGTCGAAGGTGTGCCACTCCCAGTTGTCCTCCTCCACGTTGGCGAGCGCGGCGGCCATGCCGCCCTGCGCGGCGCCCGTGTGGGAGCGGGTGGGGTACAGCTTGGTCAGCACGGCGGTGCGGCTGCGCTGCGTGGACTCGATGGCCGCGCGCATACCGGCGCCGCCGGCGCCGACGATGACGGTGTCGTACTTGTGGATCTTCATGATCGGTTGCCTCAGCCCCGTGCCTAGCGGATGTTCGGGTCGAAGGTGAAGATCACCAGCGTGCCCAGCAGGATGGTGAACACCGTGGCGGTGTAGAGCAGGCCCTTGAGCCACAGCCGGGTGTTCGCGCGCTCCGCGTAGTCGTTGATGACGGTACGCAGGCCGTTCGCGCCGTGCAGCATCGCGAGCCACAGCATCAGCAGGTCCCAGGTCTGCCAGAACGGCGAGGCCCAGCGACCCGCGACGAACGCGAAGCCGATCTTGGAGACACCGCCGTCGAGGACGAGCTGGATCAGCAGGTGGCCGATGACCAGGACGACCAGGACGATGCCGGACAGGCGCATGAAGAGCCACGCGACCATCTCGAAGTTGCCGCGGGTCGACCTGGGGGTCTTCTTGGTGCGCTTGCGGGGCGGCTCGATGAAGGGGGCCGGGTTGTCGGGGCTGTAGCCCGACAGCTCCTCGGCGCCCTCGACGGGGCCGATGCCGGATGCGGTGGTTTCAGTGGCGGACATCTGCCTCAGCTCCCGAAGACTTCACGGACGGCGTGGCCGAGGACGGGGTACAGGGCCCCGATCATCAGCACGAGCCAGATGCCGACGACGGACCAGAGCATCGTCCTCTGGTGACGGGGGCCGTTCGACCAGAAGTCGACGGCGATGACCCGAAGACCGTTGAGCGCGTGGAAGAGGATGGCGGCGACGAGGCCGTACTCCAGCAGCGCGACGATCGGCGTCTTGTACGTGGCCACGACCTTGTCGTAGGCGTCGGGGGAGACGCGGACGAGAGCGGTGTCCAGCACGTGTACGAACAGGAAGAAGAAGATGAGGACGCCGGTGACTCGATGAGCCACCCAGGACCACATTCCTTCCCGGCCGCGGTACAGCGTTCCAGCCGGCACGGAAGAACCCTCCGGGAGCGGGGATTGGGGCCGGCCGGCTTGCTTGTCGGTCTGACCCGGCCGGGTACGGTCCACCGGCCCCGGCCATGGTAGCGACGTCGTTGCACTTGGCTTAAGCCGGGAGGGTTGGTGTGATCAAACTGGCATACAAAGGTGCACGTAAGGGTGAGTAGCGGGCGGCATTCGGGGCGGGGGTGCTGGTGGGGTGCCGGGTGCGGGTTCGTTGTGGCTGGTCGCGCAGTTCCCCGCGCCCCTGGAAGGTCGCGGAGTTCCCCGCGCCCCTGAAGGATCGCGCAGGACCCCGCGCGCCTAGAAGGTCGCGCGGTTCCCCGAGCCCTTGAAGGATCCCGCAGTTCCCCGCGCGCCTAGAAGATCGTGCGGTTCCCCGCGCCCCCGAGGTGGCCGGTCAGCCGCTCTGCGGCCAGGTGGCGCAGTTCCTCCGCCACCACCACCCGTTCCTCCTCCGGGTCGTTCCCCAGGCGGGAGCGGATGCCCTCCAGGGTGCGGTCGAGGAGTTCGTCCGGGTGGGAGGTGTCCAGGGAGATGACGAACACGTGGCCGAAGCGGGCCTCGTAGGCGGCGTGGGCGGCGTTCAGGGCGGTGTGGGCCACGCCGTAGGTGTCGTCCGGGAGGGTGGGGAGGACTTCGCCGGCGAGGGCCTCCGCCAGGTCGGCCGCCGTGAGGTCGTACGCGGCCTCGTCCGACGCGGCGAGGAGGGCGTCGAGGTCGGGGTAGGGGCGGTGGTCGGTGAGGCGATGGGCCCAGCGGAGGCTGCGCAGGCAGGTGAGGAGGGTCTGCCGGGCCAGGTCGGCGGGGGCGTGGTTGAACTCCTCCAGGGCCGACGGGCCGGGGGTGCGGGCCTGCTCCGGGATGGCGACCTGGCCGGGGAGAGGGGGGAGGCGGTGCGGAGGCAGCGTGGATCCTCGGCGGTGCGTAGGGGTCGGCTGGGCAGGCCGTGCGAAAGGTGCCACCACGTTATCGAGGCGGGTCATGAGCTGTCCGTTCGGTGCCCGGAATTCACCCGGACGGAAGAGTTTCGGAACCTGTGGTGGACGGGTGGTGCGGTTGGACGTCGTAGGTTCGAGAAGGGGCTCGGAAGAGAGTCGGGAGAGGACCGGGGGAAGGACGCGGGCGAGAGGTGCGTGAGATGTCGTGGATGCTGACCGGGATCGGGACCGGGGGCGTGGCGTGAACCGGGGTCGGCGCAGGGCACCCCGCAGGAAGACGGCGATCACGTCGAAAGGGTTGCTCCTGGGCGCGGGCGTCGTCCTGGCGGGCGGCGCGGTCGCGGCGGCTGTGACCGTGTGGCCGGGCGACGAGAAGCGCACGCCCAGCGGGGCGCAGCCGTCGCCGGGCCGGTCGTCGCTGAGCGAGGCGGAGAGTTCGCCGTCCGCGTCCCCGTCGCCTTCGCGCACGTATCCGCTGTCCGGGAAGCCCCTGACCATCCCCGCCGTACGGCAGCACGAGGCCGCCCGTGGCCCCGGCTGGAAGCCCGCCGACGGGGGCCGGGTCGTCGTACGGAACGCGGCGCTGGCCGACGAGGCGCGCTTGACCGCCGGGGAGCTGGGGCTGGCCTACGCGGGGGAGACCGAGCCCCGGGACGGGGACGTGGAGCTGGCGCTCACCGGGGCGGACGCGCCGCGGTCGGAGGCGTACACGCTGACGGTGAAGGACCGGCGGGTACGGATCGCCGCGCCCGCCGAGGCGGGTGTCTTCTACGGGACGCGCACCCTGAAGCAGGAGGTGCGCGGCGGCGGTACGGCGCCGGAGGGCGTCGTCCGGGACGAGCCGGCCAAGCCGCAGCGCGGGTTCATGCTCGACATCGCGCGCAAGCACTTCACGGCCGGCTGGATCGAGGACCGCATCCGTGAGCTGGGCGACCTGAAGTACAACCAGCTCGGGCTGCACTTCTCCGACGACCAGGGCTTCCGGATCGAGTCCACGAGCCACCCCGAGGTGGTGTCGGACCAGCACCTCACCAAGGCCCAGGTGAAGAAGATCCTGGACCTCGCGGAGAGCCGGCACATCGAGGTCGTACCGGAGATCGACTCTCCCGGGCACCTGGGAGCCGTGATCGCGGGCAATCCGGGGCTCCAGCTGAAGAACGCGCAGGGCGTGGCCGCGAGCGGAGCCGTCGACATCGCCAACCCCGAGTCCGCCGAGGTCGTCGACGAGTTGCTCGACGAGTACGCCGACCTGTTCCCCGGCGCGTACTGGCATCTCGGCGGTGACGAGTACCGGGCGCTGATGGTGTCGAACCCCGAGGCCTCCTATCCGCAGCTGGCCGCCGCCGCGCGGCAGAAGTACGGCTCCGGCGCGACCGTCGCCGACCTCGCCACCGGCTGGCTGAACGACCGCGCCAAGGTGATGCGCGGGCACGACCGGACGGTACGGGCCTGGAACGACGGGTTCTTCCGGGGCGGGTCCGTCCAGGCGGACAAGGCGATCCAGGTCGCGTACTGGACGGGCAAGGAGATCGGGGCCCGGCCGCCGGTCGAGTATCTGAGCGCCGGGCGTCAGGTGATCAACTACAACGACGAGTACCTGTACTACGTCCTCGGCGAGCCCAACCAGTTCGTCTACCCGACCGGGCAGCGCATCTACGAGTCCTGGACGCCACGGGTGCTGCGCGGCATCACCGCCGTCCCCGCCCAGTACGACGACCAGATCCTCGGCGGTGTCTTCGCCGTCTGGTGCGACCTGGCGAACCGGCAGACCGAGGCGCAGGTCGCGGCGGGCGTCCGGATGCCGTTGCGGGCGCTGTCGCAGAAGCTGTGGGATCCGGCGAAGCCGGGGATGAGCTGGGCGCAGTTCCGGGAACTGGCGGGGAAGGTGAGCTGAGCCTCCGGGGGCGCCGGGGAACGGAATCGGGTGGACGGGCAGGGCGGGTGAACCGTATGTTCCGAGTGTTCTGAGCGCCGAGCGTCAGGGTCTGGGGAGAACCGCGTTCGGTGCGTTTCGACCACACGGGGGCTTCACGGTGAACTGTGCGCGCTGCGGAAACCATGCGGCGGCACCCGGCGGCGAGCTGTGCCGGTGGTGCGGGGCGGCAGCCCCGCCGCTGCCCACGCACCCGGCGCGGCCCGCTCCGCCGCCGCACGGGGCGCCCTGGCTGCGGTCACCGGTGGGGTACGGACGGGCTGTGGCGGTGCTGCTCGGGGTGGTCATCGCCGTCGACCTGCTCTCGATAGGGGCGGACATCGCGTTGCTCGACGTGAGTGGCCGGATGGCGGACGGGGAGTCGCGCGCGGCCGTCGCGCGGGATGCGGACTCGGCGGACCTGCTCGTCGATCTGGCCGGTGGCCTGCAGATGCTCAGCTTCTTCGCCACCATCGCCGTTTTCCTGGTGTGGTTCCACCGGGTACGGGTCAACGCCGAGGTGTTCGACCCGTCCGGACACGGGCTGAGGCGGGGCTGGGCGATCGGGGGCTGGTTCGTGCCGCCCGTGCTCCTGTGGTTTCCGCGACGGATCGCGATCGATTGCTGGGATGCGAGCAGTCCGCGGGAGAAGCCCCGGTCGCACGCGCTCGTCAACGCCTGGTGGGCG
Source organism: Streptomyces sp. NBC_00104 (assembly GCF_045160825.1). Classification (NCBI taxonomy): domain Bacteria; kingdom Bacillati; phylum Actinomycetota; class Actinomycetes; order Kitasatosporales; family Streptomycetaceae; genus Streptomyces; species Streptomyces sp. NBC_00104. The sequence continues at coordinate 7,044,263 of NZ_CP108215.1, forward strand.
CTGTGGCTGATCAGCGTCGTGGTGAGAGAGGTGGCGGACAAGGCGTATTACGAGGCGGAGGCGGGCGCGGAACACCGGTCGGCCGCCCTGCGGATGCTGTTCGCGGACGCCGTCGAGATCGTGGCCGCCGTGCTCGCCATCCTCTTCGTCGTCACGCTCACCCGGATGCAGGACGACAAGGCGCGGAGCGGCCCGCGCGAACCGGAGCCCGTCTCCCTCTGAGCCCGTCTCCCTTCGGGGATGTCTCCGCGCAACCGTACGGATTGCCCGATTCCGGAGCGAACCGCCGTACGGGTGTGGTCTATTCCCGGTATGGGGTACTGGGGGTACTACGTCGTGGGCAGAAGCGAGCGGCCACTCGCGGAGCTGGACGCGCTGACCGGGGCCGAGGGCATGACGCTGTGTGCGACGGCGGCCGACGGCTGGCAGGTGTGGGCGTACCCGACGGGCGCGCCCGGTGGCGAGGCCACGGGGGACGCCGGGGACACCGGCGACGTCGGGAACATGAACACGCTCGCCCGGGAGACGGACGCGCCCGCGTTGTTCGGTTACGTCATGGGCAGCGACTGTGTGGTCGTCGAGGCCGCCGGGCCGGAGAGCGGGGCGTGGACGACGTGCCTCGCGCGGCGCGCCATGGCCGCGTATCTGGGTGACGGCGAGGGGCTCACGGTCGAGGACTTCTTCCTCGAACCACGCGACGCCGCCGAGCGGGCCGTCGCCTGGGCCGCGGAGGCGGGACGGGCGGTCGTCGAACAGTCGTTGGTCGAGGTGTTGAGCGCAGAACCTGGACCGCCGGACCTCCTGGCTGAAAACATTCTCTTCCGGTTGCTCGACCGGCTCGGGGTCGTCCCTCTGTGACACTCCCGTGTCGTCGCACGCAGTAAGGGGAAGTGCGGGCTCCGTATAACCGGGGCATGATCGAGCGGGATCTAGGGGAGGCGCGATGAGCCTGGTGGAGCTGATGGCCCAGGCCGACGAACGCGGTCTGGCGGCAAGCGGGTTGGCTTGTTTGGACCGCTGCGTACCGCTTCTCGGGGGTGACGACGAGGTCTTGCGTCCGCTGTGGGCGGGGCTGGTGGACGACGGGGAGGGATGGGGCGAGAGGGTGGCGAAGGTGCGCGGCGAACTGGCCCCGCACGCCTCCGAGTCCGCCTCCGACTCCGTACCCGGCTCCACACCCGGCTCCGGTGGGGGCGAGGAGGTCGTCCTGCTCGCCCGCCGGATGCTCGACGCGGTTCCCGCGGAACGGTCCGGTGACGGGCTGCGCGAGTGGGCCGAGGTGTGTTCCGTCTCCGCTCTGCGGATCCATCAGCTGCTCGACCCGCTGGACGCCGGGGGCGACGACTCCGTGGCGGCCTGCCGTGAGGGGCGCGAAGAAGGAGCCTCCCATCTCGTCGCCGCCGAACTACGGCGGCAGGTCGTGGTGTTGGACCTGCTCGCGCAGCACGGCGCGGCGGGGCTCCGGCAGGCGCTCGGTGTGGCCACGGAGGGGCGGCGGGTGCTGCGGGCGGTCGTGTCGCGGCGGGCGCGTGGAGCGCGGCGGTAAACCTCGTTTCCCTGGCGGGTCCTGTGGGTGTCCTGGGGCCGGGTGTGGCGGTCCTGCGCCGGTGTCGGGGACGGCCCGAAAACGCGAAACGTCTGGTGCGGGGCGGGCGCTATTCCGAGTGTGAGCGCACAGCAGACATTCAGTTCGGTCAGTACCTCCGGCCGGCCGGCGAGCCCCGGGAGCCGGTCCGGGAGCGCGGCGAAGCCCCTTCGGTGGGCGGCCGACGCGGTGGCGATGATGCGGGAAGGGGCGCGGGTGCGTCTCGACTACTCGGCGCAGAGTCTGTGGCGGGTGGACCGGATGATCGAGGACATACGGCGGGAGGGGGCGCCCTTCGCCGCCGTGGAGGGTGCGCTGCGGGGGTTCGGGGCGTACGGGGGTGAGGTCGTCGTGCGCTGGGCCGGGGGCGAGTGGGTCGAGTCGGACGGGGCGTACTGGGTACGCACCTGGGACGGCCGCTTCTGGGATCCCTTCGACGAGGCCCGCCGGTGCTTCGCGGGGGACGGGTCCCTGCGGTTGCTGTGCCATGACGCGATGCCCTCGGGCTGACGCCGGGGGATTTCGCCCCCGCCGCCCCTACCCGTCCCATCCTCAAGGGGCTGCGCCCCTTGGACCCCCAGCCGCGGATCTCCAGCCGCGGGTCCGGTGGGGCTTCTCGCGCAGTTCCCCGCGCCCCTGACCCGCGCCCCTGTCAGGGGCGCGGGCAGCTCTACGGGGTCAGGAGCTGACCCAGGCGGCCGGCTGGGGGCGTGTCCAGTTGGGTGAGGCCGTAGTACGACGAGTTCGTCGGAGCCGGTGTGCCGTTCACCGACGGGACGTACAGGATCGTGCCGTTGCCGGTGTCCTCGCCCTCCGTGCCGGTGAGGAGGTCGGCGTAGCCGTCGCCCGTGACGTCGGTCAGGGAGGTCGCGGAGCCGAACTTGTCGTCGGTCTCGGTGGAGCCGGCGATGTCGGGGGCGTCCTGGGAGAGGGCCAGGGAGCCCGTGCCCGTCAGGCCGGCCGAGGTGCCCTTGAGGAGCCACACCGAGCCCGCGTTGGCGCGGTTCGTCCCGGCGCGGGTGATGTCCTCGTTGGGGGCGCCGGTGAGGACGTCGGCGTAGCCGTCGGCGTCGACGTCACCGACGGAGACCGAGGAGCCGAAGCCGTCGGAGGTCTCGGAGGCGCCCTCGACGTTCGCCGTGGCCTGGTGGATCGTCTTCGGGGCGGTGGCTGTGGTGGTGAAGCCGGTGGAGGCGCCGGGGACCACGGTGACCTGGCCGCCCGCGTTGCCGCCGGACTCGGAGGCGTACGGCTGGCCGATGACGATGTCGTCGTAGCCGTTGCCGTCGACGTCCCCCGCGGCGACGGCCCGGCCGCCCCTGACGGTCAGGGTCGAGACCTTCGTCAGCCCCAGCGACCGGGAGCCCTTGAACCAGGTGACCTTGCCGATGCCGGACGCGTCGCGGTAGTTGAGGGCCACGTCGGCGTAGCCGTCCCGGTTGAAGTCGCCCGTCGCGGCGTCCGCGTGGGCGAGGGAGCCCGTCGCCGTGGTGAGGTCGCCGGCGACCTCGTGGCCGTCGCCGAAACGGGCCGCCCAGTTGCCGCCCGTACCGGTGGCCGCGGTGAACACGTCCGCCTTGCCGTCGGCGTTGAAGTCCCCGACCGCCACGGTCGCGCCGAAGCGCGCGCCGGTCGGCTCGTAGTCGTCGCCGAGGGCCATGGTGTCGGCGCCTGAGGTGAAGGAGGGCCCGTAGAGGATCGTCACCGCACCCCGGTCCGCGTGCCCCGTGGTGTCGTCCTCGCCGGGCGCGCCGACCGCGAGGTCCGCGTACCCGTCGCCGTCGACGTCACCCCACGCGGTCGCCGCGCCCCACTGGTCACCGGACTCGGCGGCGCCCGGCACGCCCGTGCTCGCCTGGTCGAGGCGCAGCCTGGACGCGGAGACGGGGCCGTTCACGCCGCCCGGGACGAGGGTGATCGAGCCGCTGCCGGTCCGGTGCGTCGGCGCCACCAGGTCGCTGACGCCGTCGCCCGTGTAGTCGGCGGTCGGGATCGCGGAGCTGCGGCCGGGGGAGGCGGCGTACCGGCGTACCTCGGGGAGCTCGGCGTAGAGGTTCGCGCCCGGGGACGTGGTGGCCGCCGCGTCGCCGCCGCCGGAGATCACGTCCAGCTCGGCCGACTCGCCCTGCGCGTACACGCCGGTGTCCTCGGCCGCGGTCAGCGTCACCTTGCCGGTCGGGTCACCGGCGTACTGGCCCAGCTTCCACGCCGCCAGCCGCGCCACGGACTCCACGGCCGCCCGGCCCGGCCCGCCGCCGCTGTCGAAGTCGCCGAGCACCGCGACGCCCGTCGAGTCCCCGTCGAAGCCGGGGGTGTGCTCGCCGCGCACGGAGAGGTCCGCGCCGCCCGCCCGGCCTTCATAGATGCGGCCGCACTTGTCGACCACGAAGTTGTAGCCGAGGTCGCCCCGGCCCGCCGTCCGGACGTCGTGCGCCATGAGCGCGCGGATCAGCGCGGGGGACTCGGCACAGCTGTAGGAGTTGGTGCCGCCCGTGTCGTGGACGAACACCGCGCTGATCCTGTCGATGTACTCGGCCGTCCCCGTCACGGTCGACTCGTCCGCGCCCCAACGGGCCCGGCTGATGATCGGGGGGCGCGTGACGGTCGAGGCGAGGGCGGTGGGCACGTCGTCCGCGGCGGCCGTGTGGGCGCCCGGCCCGACCACGGCGTACGACACCAGGCCCGCGCCGCCGGCCACGACGGCTCCCAGCGCCCACCACGTCCTCCGCTTCGGGCTCGGCGGCTCGTACACGCGGCTCCTACGGCGACTCAAATGTCCCACCCCTGAATGACCTGACTGACTGACTGACCTGAACGACCTGAACGACCTGAGACGAACAGTACGAAGACGCCACCCCGGCACAGGGGTGCCCCTCTATTCGCGCACAGGCCGTCGCGAACATCGGTATCGACCGGTACGGGTGTGGCCCATGTCACGACGGAGGCCGGTGTTCACGCTTCCGGGTCATCTTCCGGGGTTGGCGTGACGGCCTGTGACACTTCCGCGAGATGCGGCGCAGATCACGGTGGGGGCTTGGCGGCGGCCGGGACGGCCCCCGGGAACGCGATCCCGGCACTGACGTGGCACTGTCTCGGACAGCTTGGAGCCAGGGAGGGGAACCTCGGCGCGTGCAGGCGTACGACGGGGAACTGGGCGCGGCCGTGGCGCGGGCCCAGGACGGGGACGAGGCCGCGTTCGCGGTCGCGTACCGGCTCGTGCAGCCCGGGCTGCTGGGGTATCTGCGCGGCATCGTCGGGGACGACGCGGAGGACGTCGCCTCGGACGCCTGGCTGGAGATAGCGCGGGACCTCGGGCGGTTCAAGGGCGACGGGGCGGGCTTCCGGGGCTGGAGCGCGACCATCGCCCGGCACCGGGCCCTGGACCATCTGCGGCGCCAGAAGGTCAGACCCCGGGCGACCGCGCTGGAGAACGACCTGCTGGAACTGCCGGGCGAGCACAGCACCCACGATCAGGCGTTGGAGTCCCTCTCCACCGGGCAGGCCCTCGCGCTCGTCGCCCGGCTGCCCCGCGACCAGGCCGAGGCCGTTCTGCTGCGCGTGGTCGTCGGCCTCGACGGTCCCGCGGCCGCCCGTGTCCTCGGCAAACGCCCCGGCGCGGTCCGCACCGCCACCCACCGGGGACTGAAGCGACTCGGCCAACTCCTGCGCAGCGAGGGTGTGACGGATGACGGCCCCCGGACGCTGGGGGAGTCGAGATGACCGACAGCGACGGGACGTACGGCGAGGACGGGACATACGGCGGGAAGGACGGGAAGGAAGGGCACGAGATGCCGTCGGGCAGGGCGGAGTCGGACGAGGGTGAACGGCGTGGCCGCGGAGGGCGGGACGACGGCCGCCGGGCCATGAGCGACGCCGCTGCCGCCGCCGACCGCGTTTCCGGCGCCCCCGTATCCGATGGCGTCACCTCCCGTGGCCTCGATGCCCGGGCCGCCGCGTCCGGCGCGGCCGCCTCCCGGGACACCCCCTCCGTCGACTCCCTCCTCGCCGCCGCCGTACGCGCGGGAGTGTCGGCCGACAGCGCGGGGGAGGAGCGGGCGGTGGCCGCCTTCCGGGCGGCACGGGAGAAGGGGGCGGGTACGGCCCGTACCCGGCGCCGGGACGACTGGCGGCCCAACGCGCGGCGCCGCGTCCAGCTCTCCGTACGCACCACTCTGGCCGTCCTGCTGGCCAGCCTCACCCTCGGCGGTGTCGCCTTCGCGGCGATCGGCTCGGCCGCGCACGACGACAAGGACGCCGACGGGAACCGCGGAGGCCGCGGAGGCCAGGACCGGCGTACCCGCACGACCGACGGCGCCCCCGCCCGGCCCGGCCCCTCGAACGCCCCGCGTACGCATCCCTCGACAACCGGCCGCCCCGCCCCGGCCGGGGAGCACGTCGCCTCCCAGCGGCCGGACAGGGCCGCGGGGCAGGCCGACGCCAACGGCAGCGGCGGCGGCAGCGGCAACAGCAAGGGCAGTGGCCCTCACACCAGCAGCGGTGACGGCAAGGGCACCGGCGACAAGCAGGGAGAGCCGCCCCGGCCCGGTGAGCCGAACGCGTCGAGTGAGCCGAACGCGTCGAGTGGGCCGAGTGGGCCGAGGGTGTCGAAGGAGCCGAGTCCGCCGAGTTTGTCCGGCGGTGGGCCGGGACAGGAGGGCGAGGCCCCGGGCGCGCGGCAGGGGGCCCGGAAAACGAAGTGAGGCCGGCGTGCTCGCAAGACCCCCGTACTCGCAAGACACCCGGCCGACTCCGCCGATGGCAACGGTCGGGGCCGCCACCCCCCACAGGAGAGGCCCCGACCGTCGCGCGGCACGGGCCGCGCGGCGACCCGTACTACCTACAGCGCCGCGTCGACGTTTTCTGTCACACCTGGCCGCATCACGAGTTAGTTGCATGTTCTACGGACATGGACGGCCAGCGGTTTCAGGCCGTAACGTGCCATTCGCGCCGGATCGTGGATGGGCGGAAGACCACCACAACCGTCTACGGCCCGGCACCGACCATCCATTGAGGACCATGACGGCGAGAACCCGGTCCGCGAGAGCGGCGCCGGTCGAGGCGCAAAGAGGGGCGCGCGCGGGTGCTGGGGGACGACGCGGAGCTGACCGCCGCGGTGCTTGCGGCACAGGACGGGGACGAGACCGCGTTCCGGACTGTGTACCGCACGGTGCACCCACGGCTGCTCGGGTACGTGCGGACGCTGGTCGGCGATCCGGACGCGGAGGACGTCACCTCCGAGTCCTGGCTGCAGATAGCCCGTGACCTGGAGCGGTTCAGCGGTGACGCCGACCGGTTCCGCGGCTGGGCCGCGCGGATCGCCCGCAACCGGGCCCTGGACCACATACGTATGCGCGGGCGCAGGCCCGCGATAGGCGGCGACGAGACCGAGCTGACCGGCAAGGCCGCCGAGTCCGACACGGCCGGCGAGGCGATGGAAGCCCTGTCGACCGACCGCACGCTGTCGCTCATCGCCCAGTTGCCGCAGGACCAGGCGGAGGCGGTGGTCCTGCGTGTCGTGGTCGGTCTCGACGCGAAGACCGCCGCGGAGGCCCTGGGCAAGCGCGCCGGAGCGGTACGAACGGCCGCACACCGGGGGCTGAAGCGGCTCGCGGAACTGATCGGGGAGAATCCGGAGACGGCTTCGGAGGCCGACCCGGAATCCGGCGACCCGCTGGACGCCGTACCCCCACCGAGAGGCGCGCGTGTACGCGCGGCCTCGTCCGCCGGTGTGACGCATACGCGTTCGCGGACGCAGAAGGATGTGTGATGGCCGACGAGCAGTACAGGTGGCTGAACCGCGACGCTGCGGAGCGGCTGCTGCGTGGGGAGTCCCTCGAAGCCGTCGACGCCGACACCCGCGCCCGTGCCGACCGGCTCGCCGAGGCGCTCGGTGCCCTGTCCGCCGAGTTCGCGCCGGTCTCGCCGCAGAGCCCCGAACTTCCCGGCGAGGAAGCCGCGTTGGCCGCCTTCCGCATGGCGCGTACGGCTCGCTCGGCCCATCCGGCCCACCCCGGTGAGCACGGTCCGGCCGCGGAGCCCGGCCGGGGCAGCCGTACGCACGCCACCGCGGTGCCCGCCGACGACGGGGGGCTCGTCCACCTCGGACGTCCCGTGCGTCCGTCCGCCGCGTCCGACGGACGCCGGGCCCGCTGGGGCCGGCCGGTGCGGTTCGGGCTGGTCGCGGCGGTGGCCGCCGGGATGCTCGGCGGGGTCACGGTGGTGGCCGGTGTCGGCGCGCTGAGCGGGTTCCGCGACGACGAACCGGAACCCTCCGCCACCATCTCCGCCGCTCGGACGCCGGACCGGCCGCTGCTGTCGCCGTCGCCGAACGCGGAGGAGAGTGATGGCAGGCGCGGGGCGTGGGGCGACGTGACGCCCAAGGCGTCCCCGGACGGCTCCTCGACGGGCGATTCCCCCTCCGAAGAGGGCACCGGCGGTACGGACGAGGACCGGCAGCCCGGTGACACCGGGCAGGGCGAGGCCCCCACCCAGGAGTGGTGGAACAAGGTGCTCTCCGCCTGCCGTGACGTTCGGGACGGCAAGAACCTGGACGCCGACCGCCGGCGCGGTCTGGAGGACGCGGCGGGCGGCAAGGGCAAGGGACAGCTGAAGCGGTACTGCGAAGGCGTCCTGGCCGGCGGCGGCGACAACCCCGGCAAGGCGAAGCGCCCGGGCACCGGAGCCGGAGCCGGTGGCGGGACGGGCAGGGGCACCGGTACCGGGACGTCGGACTCCGGCGGCTCCGCCGGCGGTGGCGACAAGAAGACGCGGTCCGGCGACTCCGACGAGGATCCCGACCCGGACGGCGGCAAGGGCCGCCACGGGAACGGGAACGGGAACGGGAACGGCAAGCACCGCCAGGGGAACGGCAAGGGCCACGGAAACGGAAACGGCCCTGGGAGCGGGAACGGCAAGAACCAGGGCGGTAAAGGCGGGAAGGGCGGGAAGGGTCACAAGGGCAACGGTGGCAACGGTGGCAACGGCCACCGGGGTCAGCTCGCCGCGGTGACCCCGATCGACTTCACAGTCCGCGTCACCCCCTCCTGACCTGCGCTTTCGCATCCGTCACGAATTCTTTCGCGGAACGGGTAACACTTTCGGCCGCCCCGGCGCAGTAATGAGTGAGCCGACTGGTCATCGGCCGTCGCACAGAGCCGGGGTTCCCCCCGTACCTACGGCTCGTGCACCTCGGCGCGGGCGGGACACGTTCCCCCGGTCCCGCCCGCGCCCCATCACCCCCGTGGTCCCCCGTGACCCCGTACCTCTCCAGACGCGCCGGACACCCTCCCGCTATGCGTCATGTGACGCACGCCACTCCGCTTGTTCGACAGGTGCCCCGACGGGCGCCCCGACAGGTGCTCCGACGGGCGCTCCGGCGAGTGCTCCGTCCACGGCCCCCGTCCAGGGCCCCCGTCACCAGTACACGACCACCTTGTCGCCGTTCCTGACCTGCTCGAACAGCTGTGCGATCGCCGCCTTGTCCCGGACGTTGACGCAGCCGTGGGAAGCCCCGTAGTAGCCACGGGCCGCGAAGTCGGAGGAGTAGTGGACGGCCTGGCCGCCGCTGAAGAACATCGCGTACGGCATGGGGGTGTCGTAGAGGGTCGACCAGTGGTCGCGGGACTTGAAGTAGACGCTGAAGACGCCCTCGCGGGTCGGTGTGTACTCCGAGCCGAACCGCACCTCGACCGTCGTCAGGGTCCTGCCGTCCACCATCCAGCGCAGCGTGCGGCTGGTCTTGCTGATGCACAGCACCCGCCCCGTCATGCAGCGCGGGTCGGGTGACGCGGCCGGCTGCCCGCCGTACGCGTACAGGTCCCACTTGCCGGGCTCCCGCGTCATGTTCAGCAGCCGCGCCCAGGTGACGCTGTCCGTCTTCCCGGTCCGCGGCAGCCCGCGCTTGCCCTGGAAGCCCTTGACCGCCCGGACCGTCAGATCGTCGTACGTCCCCGTGGGCCCGGCGAAGAGCCACGCGACCTGCCGCAGCCGGGCCTGCAACTCACGTACGTCCAGTCCTTCGTCCCCCTGGGACCACAGGACCCGAGGGGCGGGTGTGGGGGTGGGCGTGGGGGAGGGCGGCGACGCGGTGGTCGGAGCCTTCTCGCGCTGCCCCTTGTCGTCACCGTCCCCGTCGGCCTTGTCGCCGTCGCCGTCGGCCGCCTTGCCGCTCCCGTCCTGCTTCGGGGCGCCGCTCGGTGTGGCGGTCACGTCGATGCGTACCGGCTGGCGCTGGTCGCCGTGCACCTCGATCCCCTGGGCCGTGCAGGCGCCGGTCAGGGCGAGTGCCGCGAGCGCGGCCACTGATCTCCGCATGTCCTTGGTACGCATCCCGACCCCCGTCGTCTCATCGACGCGTCCGACGCGCCGGTGCCCGGTCGCTCCGCGGAGTGCTTGCGGAGAGCTTTCCAGAGAGGTTTCCCGGACGTGACCCGTCGCGAACAAAGGGGCATGGTTGTGAGCAAGGTCCCAGCCCGGGCCACTCCAACGGGCGCACGGCCGCCGCTACAGTCCGTCGCGAGGGTCGTCGTACTGGCGAGTAACCAGCGAGCAGCACGGAGGCACACACCATGGCGCGCGAGTCGGAGTCCGGACTGCCCATCGAGCCGGTGTACGGGCCGGAGGCGCTGCGGGACTGGGATCCGGCGGACAGACTCGGCGAACCGGGCGCGTACCCGTTCACCCGCGGCGTCTACCCGTCGATGTACACCGGCCGCCCCTGGACCATGCGCCAGTACGCCGGCTTCGGTACGGCGGTGGAGTCCAACGCCCGCTACCAACAGCTCATCGCCAACGGCACGATGGGGCTGTCCGTCGCCTTCGACCTGCCCACCCAGATGGGCCACGACTCCGACGCCCCGATCGCCCACGGCGAGGTCGGCAAGGTGGGCGTGGCGATCGACTCCGTCGACGACATGCGGGTGCTGTTCGGCGGCATCCCGCTGGACAAGGTCTCGACGTCGATGACGATCAACGCACCGGCGGCCCTGTTGCTCCTGATGTACCAGTTGGTCGGCGAGGAGCAGGGCGTGCCGGCCGAGCGGCTCACGGGCACGATCCAGAACGACGTGCTGAAGGAGTACATCGCGCGCGGGACGTACATCTTCCCGCCCAAGCCCTCGCTCCGCCTGATCGCCGACATCTTCAAGTACTGCAAGGCCGAGATCCCCAGGTGGAACACCATCTCGATCTCCGGCTACCACATGGCCGAGGCGGGTGCCTCCCCCGCGCAGGAGATCGCGTTCACCCTCGCCGACGGCATCGAGTACGTCCGTACGGCGGTCGCGGCGGGCATGGACGTCGACGACTTCGCCCCCCGCCTGTCCTTCTTCTTCGTCGCCCGTACGACGATCCTGGAGGAGGTCGCCAAGTTCCGCGCGGCGCGCAGGATCTGGGCCCGGGTGATGCGGGACGAGTTCGGCGCGCAGAACCCGAAGTCCCTGATGCTCCGCTTCCACACCCAGACGGCCGGGGTCCAGCTGACCGCGCAGCAGCCCGAGGTGAACCTCGTCCGCGTCGCCGTCCAGGGCCTGGCGGCCGTGCTGGGCGGCACGCAGTCCCTGCACACCAACTCCTTCGACGAGGCGATCGCCCTCCCGACCGACAAGAGCGCGCGGCTCGCCCTGCGTACCCAGCAGGTGCTGGCCTACGAGACGGACGTGACGGCCACGGTCGACCCGTTCGCCGGTTCGTACGTCATCGAGAAGATGACCGACGACGTGGAGGCGGCGGCCGTCGAACTGATGCGGAAGGTCGAGGATCTCGGCGGCGCGGTGGCGGCCATCGAACACGGCTTCCAGAAGAACGAGATCGAACACTCCGCCTACCGCATCGCCCAGGAGACCGACTCCGGCGAGCGCGTCGTGGTCGGCGTCAACCGCTTCCAGCTCGACGAGGAAGAGCCCTACGAGCCGCTGCGCGTGGACCCGGCGATCGAGGCCCAGCAGGCCGAACGGCTCGCGAAGCTGCGTGCGGAGCGGGACCAGGCGGCGGTGGATTCCGCCCTGGCCGCGCTGAAGAAGGCGGCCGGGGGCGAGGACAACGTGCTGTACCCGATGAAGGACGCGCTGCGGGCTCGGGCGACGGTGGGGGAGGTGTGCAACGCGCTGCGGGGGGTCTGGGGGACGTATGTCCCCAGCGACGCGTTCTGAGCTGGGGATTACCTCGTACGAGTGATCGAGGGCGGAAACAGCCCGGCCCCGGTTAGGCTCATGAAGAGTGCTTCCGAGAGGAGGGTGCCATGACTGTGATAGAGCGCGAGATGACGATCGCTGAGGCCGCGGACCGTGTCTCCAGCTGGCTGCCCGGACATCGTGTGGAGATCCTTCGAGGGAGCCTTATCGTGTCACCGCCGCCGGACGAGCCGCATCAGGGAACCGTGTTCGAAGTCGGTTATGAGATCCGGCGGGCAGGGGCCAAGGAGGCTGGTCTCAAAGTGCGCCCCGGTATCGGGCTATGGCTGCCGACTGGCCCGGCGGATTATGCGATTCCGGATCTGTCTGTCGTCGAGGCCGATATCGGTGACGCACTTGTCCAGAAGAACTGCTACGCCCCGCACGTTTTCCGAATGGTGTTGGAGGTGACTTCCTCGAACTGGGCCGACGACACAGCCTTCAAGGCCGAGATTTATGCCGAGGCAGGCATCCCCGTCTATCTCATCGCCGACCGCAGGCACGACGAGGTCCTCCTCTACACCGACCCGGTCGGCGGCAAATACCCCGCCCCCGTCCGTTACAAGCGAGGCCAGACCGTCCCCGTGCCCGAATCCGTCGGTGTCACCCTCGACCTCTCCGTGGACACCCTCCTCGACGGCGACGACTGACTGGCCTTCCCACCCGTCCGGGCGTGACCCGCTGCGGCCGCGTATGCGGTGAGGCCCTTCGGGGTCCGCCCAGCCCGACGTAGCCGTCAGGGCGGACGAGGAAGACACCGGTGCCGTAGGCCTCGTAGGGCGGGATGTGGCCGGGCGTACGTTCCTGAGCCGAGGCCCGGCCGCCGGGTGGCCCGGCCACGGTGTTCCCCGCCCCGGTGGACCCGGGTGGGCAGCCCGAGCGGCTGGGTGGCTGTCGGCTCTGCCGTGCCACCACCCGTCACTCACCGCCCCGAACTCACCGCCCCGGATTCACCTCCCCGGTTTTCCCGCCCTCGCCTTCCTGATCGCCCTCGTCACCACCGGCGGCAGCAGGTCCACGGCCAGCTTGCGGGCGCCGCTCCGCGGGGGGCGGGGGCGGGCCGGGGGCTGCGGCCGGCGGGCTGCCGGGGCGGGGGCCGGGGGCGTGGGCTCCGTCCAGTGGCGGGACTTCGGGAAGGCGGGGGCCTTCATGCCCTTGGACTTGAGGCGGATGATGCGGTGGCCGGCGGCCTGCTGGTTGCTGAGGTGGCAGTCGTCCCGCCCCGCGACCATCTCCAGGAGGGCGTCCTGGATCGGCTCCGGGTCGTCCCAGGTGCCGTAGAGCTTCTGCGTGCTGAGGCAGACGGGGTTGAGGCCCCGGTTGAGGACGGCCTCCCACGCGGCGACGGAGACCCCGGGCGTGTGCTCCGAGCGGAAGTCGTCGAGGACGACCACGCCGCCCGGGAGGAGTACGTCGCGTGCGGCGCTGATGTCGCCCTCGACGTGCTCGTACAGGTGCGAGGCGTCGATGTGCACGAAACGGCAGGAGCGCGGCTTGACCTCGCCGGGGACGATCGAGCTGGGGCCCTGCAGGACGCGGGGCAACTCGTCGTGGAAGGAGAGGTAGTTCGCCTCGAAGGCCCGGCGGGTGAGCGTGCTGCGGTACGACTTGGTGGCCTCCGCCGCGTTGGCGTCGTCCGGAGCGTCGCTCTCGAAGAGGTCGCAGACCGTGTAGGCCTCGCCCTCCTGGAGATGCCGGCCGAGGAAGATGGCGCTCTTGCCCATGTAGACGCCGACCTCCAGGAGGTCGCCCCTCCCGCCCGCGACCTCCTGTCGGCTCAGGAACCAGTCGAAGAGCAGTTGGTCGAGCACCGGGAACCAGCCGGGAACGTCATCGAGTTCACGGGGGAGTCGGATCGTGCCGTGTTCAGAGGTCATTTCAGAGGCCATGAGGACAGAAGACTCTCTTGCGTCGACGAGGCGAACAGGCGAACGGGCCAGGAACCTATGAGACGGCCATGGCCCGGTCAAGGATGATGCGGAGCCTCTCCGTGGAGGAGTTTTCGAACCCCCGGGGCGGGTGAACAGTGGGCCAATTTCACGTTCGCCCACGGCGTCCCCCGAGTGACGCGCGCAGCAGTGGTTGCAACGGACGTTCGACCCCCCGGTGCAGCAGCCAGGCGAGCGCCAGCATCAGCGCCACGGTGAGCGCGACGGTCAGGGAGGACGGAACGCCCAGGCCCTGGTGCAGTGCCTGCACCACCGGCCAGCCCAGATGCTCGTGCACGAGGTAGAAGGGGTACGTCAGGGCCCCCGCGGTGGTCAGCCACGGCCAGTCGACGCGGTTCAGGAGGCCCAGCGCGACCGCCCCCACGGCCACGAAGCCGACGGTGACGGCGAGGACGATGCCGAGTTGGGAGCGGTAGGAGAAGAAGTCCGCGTTCGGCGCGTGCCACATCGCCTCGACCGTCTGGTACTGGCTCAGCAGGAGGCTGAAGACCACGATCAGCCAGGCCGTGGCGTCCCGGCGGTCGCGGTGCACCAGATAGAGGCCGATGCCGCCGATGAACAGGGACGCGTACTCCGGCATCAGGACCAGGTCCAGCAGCGGTTCCTTCGAGGCCCGCGCCAGCACCGAGGCCAGCGTCCAGCCGCCGCAGAACCAGATCACGCGTCTGCGGGTCACGCCGGGCAGGACCACGCACAGCGCGAACAGGACGTAGAAGCGGACCTCCGCCCATAGGGTCCAGCACACACCCAGGACGCGGTCCGCGCCGAGCGGCATCTGCAGCATCGTCAGGTTGACCAGGAACTCACTGGCGGACACCCGCGCGAAGGTGATCCCCGGGAGGGCGAAGACCGCCGCGACCAGGATCACCGCCGCCCAGTACGCCGGCAGCAGCCGGGCCGCACGGGAGGCGACGAACGACTGGACCGAACGCCCCCAGCCACTGGCACAGATGACGAACCCGCTGATCACGAAGAAGGCCTGAACACCCGCCCAGCCGTACGCCAGCCAACTGTGGGCGGTGGGGAACTGCACGGCCGGCGAGGCCCCCCACGCCTTGCCGATCTCCCCGTCGCGACCCCCGTAGTGGTAGGCCGCGACGGCGAGTGCGGCGAGCAGCCGCAGCCCGTCCAGCGCATACAACCGAGGCCGAGCCTCACCCGGGCCCCGACAGGGGCGCGGGGCTGTATCGTTTCGCGGCTTCGCCGCGGGGCGCGACCAGCCCCCACCGACCCGCGGCCGGGACTCGACAAGATCACCGGTCTTCGTCGCAGAAGTCACCCCGGGGCTCACCCCAAGGTCGCCCGCTTGAGGGACCGGGCCCGCCGCGCGACTCTTCGTACGGTCGCGTTGCGCGGGATGAAGGCGAGCTGGACGGGGATGCCACCGGGCAGCCCCAGCGAGGTCAACCGGCGCCGCTTGAAGTACCGCAGGGTGTGCGCGCTCAGATGCCTCGTCAGATACGCCTCGGTCTCCGCGCGCAGCGACGGGTAGATCTTCGGCTGCATCGCGAAACCCACCGCCCGGACCAGGCCGTCGAGGTCCGCCACCACGGTGCCCGGCCGCTGGGAGGTGACCGCCGCCCGGTCGCCCAGCTCCGGCAGCAGCGCGTCCACGATCGTGACGGGCACCCGGTTGCTGTTCTCGTACGGGGCGAGCCGGTCCAGCAGCGTGCCGGTGCCGACGCGGGCGACCGGGAGGCCGTACAGCGCGGAGGCGGTCAGCAGGGCCGTGGAGAAGCAGCCGACGACGAGGGCCGGACGCATCCGCTGGTAGAGCACCTCGGCGAGGACCGGCGTGGACAGCACCGTCAGGTCGGCGCCGAGCCGCTCCGCCTCCTTCTCCAGGCCGCGCGACCAGCGGGCCGGCGCGCTGGGGTGCGGCTTGAAGACCACCGTGGTGTGCCCGAGCGCGACCGCGCCCTTCAGCATCCGGACGTGGAGGTCCTCCTCCTCCTCGGCGGTGAGGATGCCGAGCGCGGAGAGGTACTGGCCGAGCAGCAGCGCCGGCTCCTCGATCGCGGGCAACGCGTCACCGGTGTCGACGAGTTCCGCCAGCACCTTCACGAAGGCGTCCGTCGGCACGATCTCCGCCTCGACCCCGAACTCGGTGAGCAGCAGCGGCTTCAGGTCCGGGACCAGGTCGAGGTGGAGCAGGCGGTCGATGCGGGTGCCGACCAGCGGGTCGATCTTGTTGCGGGTGGGGCCGTAGCTCATCAGGCCGTCCGCGTACACCGTGACGGGGGCGCCGGTGAAGATCTGGGTGAAGCCGAGGGCCGGGTGGACCTGGATGGACTCCACGGCCAGCTCGACGTCGTCGTCGCCCAGGTTCCACAGCAGCCGCAGGTGCCGCTCCCACAGGGGGACGTCGTCGGTACGCGGGGACCAGCCGCCGGGGTGGAAGGGGGAGATGGTCTCGTTCCAGGAGATCACCTCGTCGAAGCGGTCGCGCAGCCGCTCGAAGCCGGGCATCTCGTCCAGGCCGGGGGCCGTCTCGGGCGTCGCCGCGTTGTTGGAGATCAGCAGGATGCGCCGGGCGGCGGGGCGGAAGCACTCGGTGTCCAGGGCCGCGGCCAGCGTGGCCGTGCCGTACAGCGTGGACGCCATGAAGATCTGCGTGGTCACGCGGCGACCCCCGTGGCGGCGGGACGGCGGCGCAGCCGGCGCAGCCGGGTGGCGCGCTGGACGTCCATGGAGTCGAGGGCCTCGTCGAGCACGTCCTGCGGCATTCGGCGCAGCGCGACCGCGCTCATCGACTTCAGTTTCCGTGCCACCGCCGGCTCGAACCTTTCGATGGATCCCAAATGATGGGAGATGATCGCGCAATATGTACGCACGGCCTTGGGGAGAAGTCTGTCCGCGTCCCGGTCCTTCGCCGTTTCCGCGATGACCTGGTCGAATGCGCGAAGGAAATCGAGCTGTCGCACGTCGCCGATCTGGGTCAGCGAGGAAGCCACCCCGCGCCGGTAGAAGACGCCGAGCAGCCCCACGGTGGCGAAGGAATCGGCCTCCCGGTGGAGCTTCCAGATCCACGGCCGGTCCTCGGCCGTGCGCAGCCCGTGGGTGAAGTGCAGCACCCCCTTGTCGACCAGCCGGCGGTGGTAGATGCCCGCCCAGGCGTACGCGTAGTCGACGGAGGTGGAGCGGTCGGCGGGCAGGATCGCGTCCCGCGGGTTCATCACCACGCCCCGGCGCCCGTTGGGCACGCGGTGGATCGAGCGGGCTCGCGCGGTGCACTGGACATGGTCCGTGCGCACGAAGTCGCAGCCCAAGTCCTCGATGGCGCCGAGCAGTTGGGGGTAGTAGCCGGGGGCGAGCCAGTCGTCCCCGTCGAGGAACGTGAGGTACTCGCCGCGGGCCTCGTCGATGCCCGTGTTGCGCGCGGTCGCCAGTCCTCCGTTCTTCTCGTGTCTGACATACACCGCCCCCGGCAGCTCGCGCTCCGCGCGCGCGAGAATGTCCGGTGTCTCGTCGCGCGAGCAGTCGTCGACGAGAATGAATTCGAAGTCCTCACGAGCGTTGGCTCCGAGGCTCTTCAGGGTGTCGGGCGCGTATTGCTGCACGTTGTAGAACGGCACGATGACGGAGAGCTTGACCACCCCCGTGACGTTAGGCGGCCCTCCGGCATTCGTCTTGACCACCTGCTTGATGTCAGGTGAACGACGCGTGGCGGTACCGTGAACCAGGCACTTTTCCCCGCTTCCCGCGCCCCGATTCCCCATTCGTCGATGCGCTGTTAACCCTTTGTTGTATTCGGGTTGGGCCGTTCAACGGAATCACTTCCTAGCGTCTTCGATGTGCCAGCAAGTGCTACGAACGGCCGGCGAGTCGCCGTACTCGCGGATTCCGACACCCGGTGGAAATGGGGCGCGCTCACCGCGCACCGTCTCGCACCGGAGGATTCGGACGTCCGCCTGGACGGCTTCCTCCTGCGCGGCCGAGCCACCCCCACCGCCCGCCAGCTCCAGGAGGTCGGCGTCCGCGCCGACTCCCTGCGCGAGGTGACCGGCCTCGAATTCCTGCGCGCCATGAAGGCCATGAACGCCATGAAGGAGGACGCGTACGACGTCATCGTGCTCTCCCTCGTCGGCGGGGGCGTCCAGGCGATGCTGCACGGCCTGCGCCGGGCCTGGGACGGGCGTACCAAGCGGCCCGTGGTCGTCACCGGATACGTCGGTGTCGTCTACGAGAAGCTCGCCGACGGTCTGCTGCTGCGGCACGGCGCGGACCTCGTCCTCGCCAACTCCCGCCAGGACGCGGATCGTTTCCGGGCCGTGTACGAGGGCGTGGGGGCCGACGCCTCCTCGGTCACCGAGGTCGCCCTGCCCTTCCTGGGCGGCACGCCGTACGCCGGCACCCAGGACCCCTACACGGTGGTCTTCGCCGTACAGCCGTCCGTCCCGGACAACCGCCGGGACCGTACGTACCTGCTGAACCGGCTCGTCCGGCACGCGAAGCTGCACCCGGACCGCCAGGTGCTGCTGAAGCTGCGCTCCAAGCCGGGCGAGCACACCACGCACATCGAGGAACTGCCGTACCAGAAGCTGGTGGAGCGGCTCCCCGGCGGCGCGCCCCCCAACTTCCGTCTGGTGTACGGGAACATGGGCGAGGTCCTCGACACCACCGACCTGCTGGTCACCGTCAGCTCCACGGCCGCCCTGGAGTCGCTGCACCGCCGGATCCCCACCGTCGTCCTCACCGACCTCGGGATCCGCGAGACCCTCGGCAACCACCACTTCGTGGGCTCCGGCTGCCTCGCCTCCTGGGACCAGCTGGACGCCGGGTACGAGCCGGCACCGGACCCCGAGTGGGTGGCACGGCAGGGCGTCGTCGCCGGGGGCACCTCCCGGACGAAGTCCGGGGGAGGCTCGTACGCCACCGCCTTCGACGCGGCCCGCGACCGCATCACCAAACTCGTCGCGGCCGACGGACTGCCGCCCCTCGCGCCGTACTACACGCCCGTCACCGCGCCCGGCTATCTGCCCGGCATCCTCGCCCGCCACCACCTCGGCCCCGACGGCGCACCGCTGCCCGGGGAGCCCGCCGCCGACAAGCAGGCCGGGCCCGTACGGCAGATCGTGCGCCGGGCGGCCCGCGGCGCCTACCGCCACGGAGTGCAGCGCGTGGCGCCCGTCATCCGCCGGATGGGGGAGCTGTGAGCCGCCGCCCCACCTCTTCGCACGCACCGCAAGGAGTTCCCTCCATGTCCCACCCGGAAGCGGGCCGAACGACTTCCGAACGCCGCGTCCTCGCCGTGATCCCCGCGCGCGGCGGCTCCAAGGGCGTCCCCGCGAAGAACCTGGCCCCCGTCGGCGGCGTTCCGCTGGTGGCCCGCGCGGTGCGCGAGTGCCTCGCCGCCCGGCTGGTGACCAACGTCGTCGTCTCCACCGACGACCACGCCATCGCCGCCGCGGGCCGGGAGGCCGGGGCCGAGGTCGTCCTGCGCCCCGCCGCCATCGCGGGCGACACCGCGACCTCCGAGGCCGCCGTCCTCCACGCGATGGACGCCCACGAGGCGCTCCACGGTGCCGCTGTCGACGTCGTGATGCTCGTCCAGTGCACCAGCCCGTTCATCCTCCGCGAGGACATCGACGGCGTCGCCCGCGCGATCGTGGAACACGGCGCCGACACCGCCCTGACCGTGGCCCCGTTCCACGGCTTCATCTGGCGGGACACGGCGGACGAGTTCACCGGCGACGGCGACGGCGATGGCGATGGCGACGCGAGCCGCGTCGGTGCTGCGCCCGGTGGAGCCGTGGCGGCGGTCGGCACCGGTGTGGCCAGGTCCACCGGCACCCCGGCGGGCGAGTTCGGCGCTGGGAGCGCGGTGACCCGCGCCGACGCGCCGAGGGCCGACCGCGCGTCGGCGGCGCAGGGCGCGCCCGCGTACGCCGCCGGCGGTGTGCTGAGCGGGGCCGACGCGGCACGGGCGGACGCCTGGCTCGGCGCCGCTCCGGCGGACGACCGCGCGTCCGGGCCGGGCGGCACCGGCGGACCGGGTGAAGCCACCGCCACCGACGCCACCGCGGCCGGCGGAGCCCCGGCCGTCGCCCTGGCGGGCGACAGCCACGCCACCCCCGGCCCCACCGCCGGAGGCCACGGCGTCAACCACGACAAGTCGTTCCGCCCCCGCCGCCAGGACCGCCCCCAGGACCTGCTGGAGACCGGCGCCGCCTACGCCATGGACGCGGCCGGCCTGCGCAAGCACCAGCACCGCTTCTTCGGCCGTACGGAACTCGTCCGCACCGACCCCGCCCGGGTCCTGGAGATCGACGACCCGCACGACCTCGCCCGCGCCCAGGCACTCGCGCCGCTCTTCGACGCGAACCGGCCGGGCGCCCTCCCCACCTACGACGACATCGACGCCGTAGTCCTCGACTTCGACGGCACCCAGACCGACGACAGGGTGCTGATCGACTCCGACGGACGGGAGTTCGTCTCCGTGCACCGCGGCGACGGACTCGGCATCGCGGCCCTCCGCAGGAGCGGCCTGACGATGCTGATCCTGTCCTCGGAGAAGAACCCGGTCGTCGCCGCCAGAGCCCGGAAGCTGCAGATCCCGGTGCTCCACGGCATCGACCGGAAGGACCTCGCACTGAAGCAGTGGTGCGAGGAGCAGGGCATCGCGCCGGAGCGCGTGCTCTACGTCGGCAACGACGTCAACGACCTCCCGTGCTTCGCCCTCGTGGGCTGGCCCGTGGCGGTCGGCAGCGCCCACGACGTCGTACGCGGCGCCGCACGCGCGGTCACCACCGTCCCCGGTGGTGAAGGCGCGATCCGGGAGATCGCCGGCTGGATCCTCGGTCCGTCTCTCGACTCTCTCGACCCCCTCGACAAGTAAGGAACCGTCCCACCATGAGCACCAACTCCCGTCTGCGCACGTTCGGTTCGAAGACCGCCGGCCCGGGTCACCCCGTCTACGTCGTCGGCGAGATCGGCATCAACCACAACGGTGAGCTGGAGAACGCCTTCAAGCTGATCGACGCCGCCGCCGAGGCCGGCTGCGACGCCGTCAAGTTCCAGAAGCGCACCCCCGAGATCTGCACCCCCCGCGACCAGTGGGACATCGAGCGCGACACCCCCTGGGGCCGCATGACCTACATCGACTACCGCCACCGTGTGGAGTTCGGCGAGGACGAGTACCGCCAGATCGACGACTACGCCAAGAGCAAGAACATCGACTGGTTCGCCTCCCCGTGGGACACCGAGGCCGTCGCCTTCCTGGAGAAGTTCGACGTCCCCGCCCACAAGGTGGCCTCCGCCTCCCTCACCGACGACGAGCTGCTGCGCTCCCTGCGCGCCACCAACCGCACGGTCATCCTCTCCACCGGCATGTCGACCCCGAAGCAGATCCGCCACGCGGTCGAGGTCCTCGGCAGCGACAACATCCTGCTCTGCCACGCCACGTCGACGTACCCGGCCAAGGCCGAGGAGCTCAACCTCCGCGTCATCAACACCCTCCAGGCCGAGTACCCGAACGTGCCGATCGGCTACTCCGGCCACGAGACGGGCCTGCAGACCACGCTCGCCGCCGTCGCCCTCGGCGCCACCTTCGTCGAGCGCCACATCACCCTCGACCGCGCCATGTGGGGCTCCGACCAGGCCGCCTCCGTCGAGCCCCAGGGCCTCACGCGCCTGGTCCGCGACATCCGCACCATCGAGGCATCCCTCGGCGACGGCGTCAAGAAGGTCTACGACTCCGAGCTCGGCCCCATGAAGAAGCTGCGCCGTGTCTCCGGCGTCGTCGCCGAGGCGGAGATCGCGGCGGCGGCGGGCGAGCCGGTCTCGGTCTGAACCTCCTCCCTCCCTCCCTGACCACGGGTCTCCCTCACTACGGGACGGTCATACGTCGATGAGCCCCCGCGCCGGAACCGCCGGCCGCCACACTCTCGCCTTCGTCGAGAGCCCGGTACAGCTGTTGAACGTGCTGGAGTGGGCGCACACCCACTCCCTCGGCACGCCCGAGGACCCCGACGCGGGGCCCTTCGGTTCAGGCGGCGCGGGGCTCACCGTCGTGGTCCTCTCGCCCAACGACCCCATGACCCGAGGCCAGTTGCGCCGGATGGCGGAGCTGGCCCGGGACGAGGGCCACGAGGTGCGCTGGGAGGAGGCGCGCGGCGGCACCGCCGCCCCCTTCCGCACCATCGGCGGCCTCGCCCCGCTGCTGCGCGCCGCGCGCCGCATCGTCCTGGGCGACCCCTTCTCCCGCTACGTCCAGCTCCTGCTGACCATCACCCGGGCAGTGGACGTGGTCGTCGTCGACGACGGCACCGCGACCATGGAGTTCGTCTCCCAGCTGGCCCGAGGCGAACGTCTCGTCCGCTGGCACCGCAAGGGCGGCCGCCCCGGCCCCCGCGACCTGATCTTCGCCCCGGTCTCCTCCAAGGCCCGCAAGCGACTGACCCCGGCCGCCGGCCGACGCGTCGAGGTCTTCTCCTCCATGCCGATCGACGAGACCCCCGACGGCGTCTTCGTCACCGCCAACGACTTCGCCTGGACCCGGGCCCGCTTCGGCCCGCCCCGCATCACCAAGGGCGCCGACCTCGTGGGCACCTCCCTCGTGGAGACCGGTGTGGTGGACGGCGACCGCTACCTCGAAGCCGTCCGCTCCCTGGCGAAGGCCCACGGCGCCACCCGCTACTTCGCCCACCGCCGCGAGAGCGCCGAGAAACTCCACACCCTCGCCGCGGAGACGGGCCTGGAGATCGTCCGCCCCGACCTCCCCCTCGAACTCATCGCCCGCCGGGGCCCCATCGGCCGTACGATCCTGAGCTTCCCGTCGACGGTGGTCCACACCCTGCCGCTCGCGCTCGCCGGAACGGACGTACGCGTGGCGGTCTGCGACATCGACCCGAGCTGGCTGACCGAGAACGCCTCCCCCCGCGCCCAGGGCTTCCTGTCCGGGGTCACGGGCACGGCACGGGACGTCCACCGGCTGTCGTCGGTCGCGCCGATCTGAACCGCTGATCAACTGACCGCTGAACCGCTGATCCACCGAACCGGGTGTTCGCTGTGGGAGCATCCGGAGCTGTCGCTTCCCCGGTCGGCCCGCGCCTATCGTGCCGCGTGGCTGGGGAGGGTGAAGTGCCCTCCCCGAAGGGGGAGTTGTGACGACGCACGGAGAACGCGCCCGGCTGACCCCCACGGCGGACGGACACAGGGTCACCCCCGCCGAACTCTTCTTCGACCTCGTCTTCGTCTACGCCATCACCCAGGTCACCGCCCTCATGGCCGCCGACCCCACCGCCCTGCGCCTGCTGGGCGGCATGGTCGTCCTCGCCCTCCTGTGGTGGTGCTGGTGCTGCTTCGCCTGGCTCGGCAACGTCGTCCGCGCCGACTCGGGCGGCATGTTCGCGGTGCTCGTCTCGGTGATGGCGGTCCTGCTGATCGTCTCGATCACGGTCCCCGACGTGTACGACGACGCCCCGGGCGGCCTCCACGCCCCCCTGCTGTTCGTGGCGTGCTACGGCGCGGTCCGCGTCCTGCACCTGGTGACGTACTGGCTCTCCGCCCCCGACGACGAGGCCCTGCACGCCACCATCCGCCGCACGGCCCTGCTCTCGGTGCTCCCGCCCTTCGCCCTGCTGCTCGTGGGCGCGGCCTTCGAGGGCGTGACCCAGATCCTGATCTGGCTGGCGGCGGTGACCATCGACTACGCGGGCATCTTCGTCACCGGCAAATCGGGCTGGCGAGTGGCGTCCCCCGCGCACTTCTCCGAACGCCACGGCCTGATCGTCATCATCGCGCTGGGCGAGTCCATCGTCGCGATGGGCGTCGGCGTGACCGGCTACCCGGTGTCCGCCCCGGTCGTGGCCGCCGCCGCCCTCGGCCTCCTGACCACCGCCGCCCTCTGGCGGCTGTACTTCCACGGCGTCAGCGAGCCGGCCGAACACCGCCTGGCCGAGCTGGCCGGCGACGACCGCACGGTCCTGGCCCGCGACACGTACACCTTCCTCCACCTGCCCCTGGTGGCCGGCGTCGTCACCACCGCCCTCGGCATGAAGAAGACCCTCCAGCAGGTCGCCGCCACGGACCACTACGGCCTGGCCGAGCCCCTCCACGGCATGCCCGCCTGGGCCCTGGCCGGCGGCGCGGGCGTCTTCCTGCTGGGTGCCGCCGCGATCGTGCTCCGCACCACGGGCCGCCGCGCCCCGGTGCTGATCACCGGCGGTGCGGTCTGCGTGGCGGCGGGCCCGCTGGTCGCCCTCGTCCCGGCCCTGGTGGCCCTCACGGCCCTGGCCGCCACGACCACCGCCGTGCTGATCCTGCACGGCCGGACGCCCTCCGCGGCCGCCGCCCCCTGAGGAGACGAGCCGGTCGGCGCCCTCTTGCGCGCCGGTCGCGCTCCGGTCGGCTCGCGCCCCCCACCGCCTCCGTGATCCCTGTCACCATCGGCACCCCGCGCCACTCGATCGCACCCCGCTGCCCCGATGCCCCGGTTCACCCCCGCGACCGCAGGCCACCGCCCCCCTGCCTCCCCGCCACGACCTCTCCCCGATCAGCCCCTCGCACACACGGCGTAGCCGGACACTCACGCGGCGGTGATGGCTCCGGGACGGTGAGACGACGCGAACGTGGTATCCGTGGAGTGTGGGAATCGTCCGGGCACCCCCGGACGTTTAGTCGATGGGATTCGCGGGCAACCCCGGCGCTCCCGTCTCCGAGGTCCACCTGCCCGCGAAGAGGCGGACGGGTATACCCATCCCTGTCGATACGTATGCGCTGTGCGACCGGAAAACTTCCCCTGACGGGCTGATTTTTTGTTGATCGAGGGTGAGAAGGTCGCCAGATCGCCCTACCCTTCAGAGGGTGAACCAACTGATGTCCCGAGAGTCCGAGGCCGATCTGCCAGGGGAAGCCGAAGCGTCGCTCCCCGGCACCTTGCCGGAAGCCCTGCGTGCCGAACTCGTCGCGTTCCGCCGCGACTTGCACATGCACCCGGAGCTCGGCAACCAGGAGTTCCGCACGACCGCCGCGATCAAGGCCCGCCTGGAGAAGGCAGGCCTGAGCCCGCGCGTGCTCGACAGCGGAACCGGACTCATCTGTGACATCGGTGACTGGAACGGCGCCGACAGCTCCGCGCTCGCCCTGCGCGCCGACATCGACGCCCTCCCCATCCCGGACACCAAGGTGGACTGCGACTACCGCTCCACCGTCCCGGACCGCGCCCACGCCTGCGGCCACGACGTGCACACCACCGTCGTCCTGGGCGCCGGCCTCGTCCTCGCCGACCTGCACCGCAAGGGCGAGCTGCTCCGCCCCGTCCGGCTGATCTTCCAGCCCGCCGAGGAGGTGCTGCCCGGCGGCGCCGCCGACGTGATCAGGAGCGGGTCGCTCGACGGTGTCGGCCGGATCATCGCCGTGCACTGCGATCCGAGGGTCGACGCGGGCTTCATCGGGCTCCGCCACGGCCCCATCACCTCGGCCTGCGACCGGCTGGAACTCTCCCTGGACGGGCCGGGCGGCCACACCGCGCGCCCCCACCTCACCACCGACCTCGTCACCGCCGCCGCCCGGGTCGTCACCGACGTGCCCGCGCTGGTCGCCCGCCGCTTCGACGCCCGCGCCGGACTCGTCGTGACCTGGGGCCGCATCGAGTCGGGCCACGCCCCCAACGTCATCCCGCAGCACGCCGAGCTCTCCGGCACGGTCCGCTGCCTGGACATCAACGCCTGGCGGCAGGCCCCCGACCTGATCCACGAGGCGGTCCACGAGGTCGCGACCATGCACCGTGCCAAGCCGGAGATCAACTACATCCGGGGCGTCCCGCCGGTCGTCAACGACCCCGTCGTCACCGAGCTGCTCCACGACTCGATGGTCGCCCGCCGCGGCGTGGCGTCCGTCGAGGACACCGAGCAGAGCCTCGGCGGCGAGGACTTCTCCTGGTACCTGGAGCACGTCCCCGGCGCCATGGCCCGTCTGGGTGTCCGCCGCCCGGGCGACCTCACCGTCCGCGACCTCCACCAGGGTGACTTCGACGCCGACGAGCACGCCATCACCGTGGGCGTGGAACTCTTCACCGCCGCCGCCCTCCTCGACGCCCGCATGCGCGTCCTGGACAGCGCCGCCAGGTAGCCGTCCCCTCGCATCCGCGAGCGGGGACGGCCACGTCGCGACCGGCCCCGCTCTCGGGATCGCGCACGCGCGGCAGGGTGTGCCTCACGACTCGTCCCTCTGTCGGCCCAGCCGCAGGCAGTCGGGGGCGCGACGAGGTGTGAACGCCGGACTGTGCATCTAGGGTGTTGACGACCGAGAAGGTGACGAGGACGTAACCGGCGGCACGAATGGATAACGTCCGGCAGGACCCCGTTCCCAGAAGGGTCTACGCGCGTTAATGTGCGCCGAACTGAGCACCCACACTGCGGGGCTTTGGAGAAGATGGGGAACTTCAAGATGCGTCGGATTTCCAAACTGACCCGCGTCGCGGTGGGGGTCGCGTCGCTGGCGCTCGCCGCCACGGCCTGTGGTGGTACCAGCAGCGAGAGCGGCAACGACAGCGAGAGCACCCAGGGCGAAAAGGGCCTCGCGATCGCGTACGACATCGGCGGCAAGGGCGACCAGTCCTTCAACGACGCCGCGTTCGCGGGCCTGGAGAAGGCTCAGAAGGAGTTCGGGTACGACACCCGCGACATCGAGCCCACCGAGGGCGAGACGGACGCGGACAAGGAGCAGCGCCTGGCCTCTCTGGCCAAGCAGGGCTACAACCCCGTCATCGGCGTCGGCTTCGCCTACGGCCCGGCGATGGAAGCCGCGGCCAAGCAGTACCCGAAGACCAACTTCGGCATCGTCGACTCGGTCGTCGAGGGCGACAACGTCGCGTCCCTCGTCTTCGCCGAGCAGGAGGCCTCGTACCTCGCCGGTGTCGCGGCCGCCAAGGCCACCAAGACGAACACCGTGGGCTTCGTGGGCGGTGTGGACATCCCGCTCATCCACAAGTTCGAGGCCGGCTACAAGCAGGGCGTCGAGGACACCAGCGGCGGCAAGGTCAAGGTCGTCTCGCAGTACCTGACCCAGACGGCCGAGGAGGGTGGCTTCTCCAGCCCCGACAAGGGCAAGGCCGCCGCCGAGGGCCAGATCGAGAAGAAGGCCGACGTGCTCTACGCGGCCGCCGGCCTCTCCGGCCAGGGTGTCATCGAGGCCGCCGCCAAGGCCAAGGTCTGGGCGATCGGCGTCGACTCCGACCAGTACAACCAGGAGGCCCTGGCCCCCTACAAGGAGTACATCCTCACCTCCGCCCTGAAGGACGTCGGTGGCGCGGTCTACGCCCTCGCCAAGTCCGTCGAGGACGGCAAGCCCCTCACCGGGGTCCAGACCTTCGACCTGAAGGTGGACGGCGTCGGCCTCGCCGACTCCAACCCGAAGATGGCCGAGATCGCCGGTCTGACCGACGCGGTCGCCAAGGCCAAGAAAGAGATCATCGACGGCACGATCAAGGTGAAGACCGAGTAGTTCCGGAGTTCCGGATCTGCGATGTGCTGAAGCGGGCGGGTGCACCTGTGCACCCGCCCGCTTCGCTGTCGGAGGCCGGTCCAGGGGTCGCGCCGCCGCTTTCGGGCGCGGGGCCGTGTCGCTGTGCGGCTCCGCCGCGTGGGCGCGACCAGCCACGACGAACCCGAACGTGACACCCCACCCCGGCACCCCCGCGCAACCCCCGGGCAAACCTTGCAACACGGCCCCATAACAACGTGGTCCCGCAGGCTTCACCCGGAGGGTCTACGCGCGTTACTCTGCGGCGAAAGCCACATACGGCGCCGACGCTGTGCAGCACCTACTGAGCAGTACCCTCCGGCGCTAGTACGACAGGAGCACCACACATGCGCCGGGTTTCCCGCACAGCGGTCGCAGGCGCAGCGACCGCCTCCCTCGCTCTCGTCCTCTCCGCCTGCGGCGGTACCTCGACGGAGGCCTCGTCCTCCGCCGACTCCAAGGGCGACATGGGCCTCGCGATCGCGTACGACGTCGGCGGCAAGGGCGACCAGTCCTTCAACGACGCGGCCTACGCGGGCCTGGAGAAGGCGGAGAAGGAGTTCGGGTACAAGACGCAGGACATCGAGCCCACCGAGGGCGAGACGGACGCCGACAAGGAGCAGCGTCTGGTCTCCCTGGCGAAGCAGGGCTACAACCCGGTCGTCGGTGTGGGCTACGCGTACGCGACGGCCGTGAAGGCCGCCGCCGAGCAGTACCCGGACACCACCTTCGGCATCGTGGACGACTCCACGGTCCAGCTGGACAACGTCGCGGACCTGGTCTTCTCCGAGGAGCAGGCCTCGTACCTCGCCGGTGTGGCCGCGGCCAGGTCCACCAGGACGAACACCGTCGGTTTCGTCGGCGGCGTCGACATCCCGCTGATCCACAAGTTCCAGGCGGGCTTCGAGCAGGGCGTCAAGGACACCAACCCGAAGGCCAAGGTCCTCACCCAGTACCTCACCCAGACCGCCGAGGAGGGTGGCTTCTCCAGCCCCGACAAGGGCAAGACGGCCGCCGAGGGCCAGATCGAGAAGAAGGCCGACGTCGTCTACGCGGCGGCCGGTCTGTCCGGCCAGGGCGTGATCGAGGCCGCCGCCGCGAACAAGATCTGGGCGATCGGCGTCGACTCCGACCAGTACCGCCAGGAAGCCCTCGCGACGTACAAGGACTCCATCCTGACCTCGGCGACGAAGGACGTCGCCAAGGCGGTGTACAACCTGGCGAAGTCGGTCGAGGAGGGCCGACCCGGGACCGGTATCGTCAGGGGCGATCTGAAGACCGGCGAGGTCGGCCTCGCGGACTCCAACCCGAAGTTCAAGAGCGACACCGAGCTCCAGCAGGCCATCACCACGGCCAAGGAGAAGATCATCAGCGGCGAGATCAAGGTCAAGACCAGCTGATCCAGGTCGAGACCTGCTGACCCAGCTACACCACGAGCAGCCGGGTGGCCCCGGGGGAGTTCAGACAAACCCGAGGCCGCCAGTAACCGCGGGGTTACGTCCGCTCAACGGGGTACGGGGAGTATCGCTCCCTGTACCCCGTTGTCACGGCACGTCGCCGCCCGCTTTCGATGCCGTAGGGGCGCTACGCGCGTAGACGACCCCCTTTCCCAGGAGAGTGCGCCATCAACGCGTCCAGCAGCCCTCCGGCCGACGTGGCGGTCAACGGTCAGGTGACCGCCGTCGAACTCGCCGGGATCACCAAGCGATTCCCCGGTGTGGTGGCCAACCACGACATCCACCTCACCGTCCGCAAGGGCACGGTCCACGCCCTCGTCGGGGAGAACGGCGCCGGCAAGTCGACCCTGATGAAGATCCTCTACGGCATGCAGAAGCCGGACGAGGGAACCATCGCGGTCGACGGCGAGCAGGTCTCGTTCTCGTCCCCGGCCGACGCCATCGTGCGCGGCATCGGCATGGTGCACCAGCACTTCATGCTCGCTGACAACCTCACGGTCCTGGAGAACGTGGTCCTCGGCAGCGAGAAGCTGTACGGCATCGGCGCCAAGGCCCGCCGCAAGATCAAGGAGATCTCCGACCGGTACGGCTTCGGGGTCCGCCCCGACGTCCTGGTCGAGGAGCTGGGCGTCGCCGAGCGCCAGCGCGTGGAGATCCTCAAGGTCCTCTTCCGCGGCGCCCGCACCCTGATCCTGGACGAGCCGACCGCCGTGCTCGTGCCGCAGGAGGTCGAGGCGCTCTTCGCCAACCTGCGCGAGCTCAAGACGCAGGGCCTGGCGGTCATCTTCATCTCGCACAAGCTGGGCGAGGTGCTGTCGGTCGCCGACGAGATCACCGTCATCCGGCGCGGCACGACCGTCGGTACGGCCGTCCCCGCCGAGACCACCCCGCGCCAGCTCGCCGAGCTGATGGTCGGCAGCGAGCTACCCACCCCCGAGACGGCGGAGTCCACGGTCACCGACCGCCCCGTACTCACCGTCAAGGACCTGCGCCTGGAGGCCGTCGGCGGCAAGGCGCTGCTCGACGACATCACCTTCACCATCCACGCGGGCGAGGTCCTGGGCCTGGCGGGCGTCGAGGGCAACGGCCAGACCGAGCTGGTCGACGCGCTGATCGGCCTGAAGTCCGCCGACTCCGGCACGATCTCGCTCGCCGAGGAGGAGATCACCACCTGGGCCACGCGCAAGCGCCGCGAGCAGGGCGTCGGCTACATCCCCGAGGACCGCCACCGGCACGGTCTGCTCCTGGAGGCCCCCCTCTGGGAGAACCGTATCCTCGGCCATGTGACCGAGCGGCCCAACGCCAAGGGCGTCTGGCTCGACCCGAAGGCCGCCCAGGAGGACACGCGCCGGATCGTCGCCGAGTACGACGTCCGCACCCCCGGCATCGACGTCACCGCCGCCTCCCTCTCCGGCGGCAACCAGCAGAAGCTGATCGTCGGCCGCGAGATGAGCCACAAGCCGCGCTTCCTGATCGCCGCCCACCCCACCCGCGGTGTGGACGTCGGCGCGCAGGCCCAGATCTGGGACCAGATCCGCGAGGCCCGCCGCGAGGGCCTGGCGGTGCTGCTGATCTCCGCCGACCTGGACGAGCTGATCGGCCTGTCCGACACCCTCCGGGTGATCTACAACGGCAAGCTGGTCGCCGACGCCGACCCGGCCACCATCACCCCCGAGGAGCTGGGCTCGGCCATGACCGGCGCCGCCACCGGCCACCTCGAACACGAAGAGACCCCCGAGACCCCGAGCAAGGCTCCCGAGTCTCCGGAAGACGAGGCCCGCTGATGAAGAAGTTCGACAAGGAGCGCGTGCTCCTCGCGGTGGCCGGTCCGGTCCTCGCGCTCGCCGTGGCCTTCGCGCTGACCGCGATCGTGCTGCTGGCCTCCGGCAAGAACCCGGTCGAGCCGTTCGCGATCATGTTCGAGCAGGCCTCGTTCTCCGACATCCAGGTCCGGATCATCAACCAGGCCTCGCTGTACTACGTCGCGGCCCTCGCGGTGGCCATCGGCTTCCGGATGAACCTGTTCAACATCGGTGTCGACGGCCAGTACCTGCTCGGCGCCATGGCGGCGGCGATCGTCGGCGCCCACGTCGACCTGCCGGCGTTCCTCCAGATCCCGCTGCTGATGCTCACCGCGATCCTCACCGGTGCCTTCTGGGCCGGCATCGCCGGTGTCCTCAAGGTCACCCGGGGCGTCAGCGAGGTCGTCGCGACGATCATGCTGAACGCGATCGCCACCTCCGTCATCGGCTACCTCTGGCTGCCGAACGTCTTCGGCGTCAAGGTCGGCAACAACAACACCACCGGCGAGATGGCCGAGTCCGGCTGGGTGCCCGGCATCGACATCGGCGCGGCCGGCGAGATCTACGGCATGGTCGTCCTCGCCGTACTGCTCGGCATCGGCTACTGGATCGTCCTCAGCCGCACCCGCTTCGGC
This sequence comes from Streptomyces sp. NBC_00104, assembly GCF_045160825.1. Classification (NCBI taxonomy): domain Bacteria; kingdom Bacillati; phylum Actinomycetota; class Actinomycetes; order Kitasatosporales; family Streptomycetaceae; genus Streptomyces; species Streptomyces sp. NBC_00104. Next base: position 7,075,324 of record NZ_CP108215.1, read on the forward strand.
TTCGACCTGCGCGCCTCCGGTGCCTCGGAGACGGCCGCCGCGGCCAGCGGCGTCGACCCGGGGCGCATGGTGCTCACCGCCATGCTGATCTCCGGCGGCATCGCCGGCCTCGCGGGTCTGCCCATCCTGCTCGGCGACACCCACACCTACAGCCTCAACTTCCCCACCGGCATCGGCTTCCTCGGCATCGGCATCGCCCTGCTCGGCCGCAACAGCCCGGTCGGCATCGCCTTCGCGGCCCTGCTGTGGGCCTGGCTCGACAAGGCCTCGCCCGAGCTGGACTTCCACGACTACGACAAGGAGATCGCGGTCATCATGCAGGGCCTGATCGTGCTCTCGGTCGTCGTCAGTTACGAGACCGTGCGCGAGTGGGGCCTGCGCCGCCAGCAGCGCCGGGTCGGCGCCGAGCTCGCCGCGGGCAACGTCCTGGGCGCGGACGCCTCCGACAACAACAACGTCAAGAAGGAGGTGTCGGGCCGATGACCACGAGCACCACCGCGACCGACGTCAACCAGCCCTCGCTGCAGCCGGCCGCCCCGACCGGCCGCAAGCTGTCGCTGCCCGTGCTGCTGCTGGTCGTCGCCGGCGTCCTGGCACTCACCTCGATCGTCCGCATCATCACCGGTGCCGACGGCATCACCAACGTCAGCCAGATGTCCACCGCGCTGGAGCTGGCCGTCCCGATCGGCCTGGCCGGTCTCGGCGGTCTGTGGGCCGAGCGTGCGGGCGTGGTCAACATCGGCCTCGAAGGCATGATGATCCTCGGCACCTGGTTCGGTGCCTGGGCCGGCTTCCAGTACGGCCCGTGGACCGGTGTCCTGGTCGGCATCGCCGGCGGTGCGCTCGGCGGTCTGCTGCACGCCTTCGTCACCGTCACCTTCAACGTCAACCACATCGTCTCCGGTGTGGCCATCAACATCCTCGCCCTCGGCGCCACCCGCTACCTCGCGCCCCTCGCCTTCGAGGGCCACCAGGGCGGCTCGGCCAAGCAGTCCCCGCCGGTCGACTCCCTCGGCGACTTCACGGTGCCCGGACTGTCGGACGCGCTCCAGACCCTCAACGAGAAGGGCTGGTTCTTCGTCTCCGACCTCGCCGGCCTGCTCGGCGGTCTGGTCACCAACGTCTCCTGGCTGACCCTCGTCGCCGTCGCGCTGATCCCCGCCACCTGGTGGATCCTGTGGCGCACCGCCTTCGGTCTGCGCCTGCGCTCCTGCGGCGAGAACCCGATCGCCGCCGAGTCCCTCGGCGTCAACGTCTACAAGTACAAGTACCTCGCCGTGATCATCTCCGGCGGTCTGGCCGGCCTCGGCGGCGCCTTCCTCTCCATCGTCGCCAACCCCTTCTACCTGGAGGGCCAGACCAGCGGACGCGGTTACATCGGTCTCGCCGCGATGATCTTCGGCAACTGGATGCCGGGCGGCCTCGCCCTCGGCGCCGGCCTCTTCGGCTACACCGACAGCCTCAACCTGCGCGGCGGCTCCGAGAACGTCCACGCCCTGCTGCTCCTCGGCGCCCTGCTGCTGATCATCGGCGCCATCTGGCAGGCGGTCCGCAAGAAGTACGTCCCGGCCGCGATCACCTTCGTGATCGGCGCCCTGGTCTACACCTGGTACGCGACCACCAACGAGGTACCCAACCAGGTCGTCGCCGCCACGCCGTACGTCATCACCCTGATCGTCCTCGCGCTCTCCGCCCAGCGGCTGCGGATGCCGAAGGCGGACGGCATGCCGTACCGGAAGGGACAGGGCAAGTGACCGCCGTCGACTGGGCCGGGCTCCGTACGGTGGCCCGGGACGCCATGTCCCGGGCGTACGCCCCGTACTCCGGTTACCCGGTCGGCGTGGCCGCCCTCGTCGACGACGGGCGGATCGTCTCCGGCTGCAACGTGGAGAACGCCTCGTACGGCCTCGGCCTGTGCGCGGAGTGCGGCCTGGTCTCGGAGCTGCAGAACAGCGGCGGCGGCCGTCTCACCCACTTCACCTGCGTGGACGGCAAGGGCGAGATCCTCGTCCCGTGCGGCCGCTGCCGGCAACTGCTGTACGAGTTCGGCGGCCCGGATCTGCTGCTGGAGACCCCGGCGGGAATCCTGCCCCTCTCGGAGATGCTGCCCCAGGCCTTCGGCCCGGACCATCTCACCAAGTGACTCCCGTGCGGCCCCTCCTGACGAACGGTCGGAGGGGCCGCGCACTTTCCCGATCCGCAGCTCATCACCGGATCGCTTTCGAAAACCCTCGAAGGGAACGCCATGACGTCTCTGTCCATGGATGCCATCTCCGTCATCCGCACCAAGCGGGACCGCGGCGAACTCAGCGACGAACAGATCGACTGGGTCATCGACGCGTACACCCGCGGCGAGGTCGCCGACTACCAGATGGCCGCCCTCAACATGGCGATCCTCCTCAACGGCATGGACCGCCGCGAGATCGCCCGCTGGACGGCCGCGATGATCGCCTCCGGCGAGCGCATGGACTTCTCGTCCCTGTCCCGCCCCACCGCCGACAAGCACTCCACGGGCGGTGTCGGCGACAAGATCACCCTGCCCCTCGCCCCCCTGGTGGCGGCCTGCGGCGCCGCCGTCCCCCAGCTCTCGGGCCGCGGCCTCGGCCACACCGGCGGCACCCTCGACAAGCTGGAGTCCATCCCGGGCTGGCGCGCCCTGCTCTCCAACGAGGAGATGCTGAGCGTCCTGGACGAGGTCGGCGCGGTCATCTGCGCGGCCGGCGACGGCCTGGCCCCGGCGGACAAGAAGCTCTACGCGCTGCGGGACGTGACGGGAACGGTGGAGGCGATACCCCTGATCGCCTCCTCCATCATGTCGAAGAAGATCGCGGAGGGCACGGGCTCCCTGGTGCTGGACGTGAAGGTGGGCACCGGAGCCTTCATGAAGACCATCGAGGACGCCCGCGAACTGGCCTCCACGATGGTCGGCCTGGGCACGGACCACGGTGTGAAGACGGTCGCCCTCCTGACGGACATGTCCACCCCCCTCGGCCTGACGGCGGGCAACGCGCTGGAGGTGCGTGAGTCGGTCGAGGTCCTGGCGGGCGGCGGCCCGGCGGACGTCGTGGAACTCACCATCGCCCTGGCCCGCGAGATGCTGGACGCCGCCGGAGTGACGGACGCCGACCCGGCGAAGGCGCTGGCCGACGGCTCGGCGATGGACGCCTGGCGCCACATGATCGCGGCTCAGGGCGGTGACCCGAATGCTCCGCTCCCGACGTCTCGCGAACAGCACGTGGTGAAGGCGCCCGCCTCCGGCGTCCTGACCCGTCTCGACGCCTACGACATCGGCATAGCGGCCTGGCGTCTCGGTGCCGGACGCGCCCGCAAGGAGGACCCGGTCCAGGCCGGCGCCGGCGTCGAGATGCACGCCAAGCCCGGGGACACGGTGACCGAGGGACAGCCCCTCCTCACCCTCCACACCGACACCCCGGAGCGCTTCGAGTACGCCCTGCGGGCCGTGGAGGGCTCGTACGACATCGGGGCCCCGGGCACGCCGTTCACGGCGTCGCCGGTGGTGCTGGAACGTATCGCCTGACCTGGTCATTTCCCATTCGGGTGAACGGGATCGGTGGACCGCCACCGGTCCCGTTCGGCATGCTGTAGTCGGTGACGCACCGATTGGAGAACCGCCATGAGCGCACTCACTGTCGACCACACGACGGCCAGTGGCCACGAGTGGGACGACCTCGTCCGGATCTGGCAGGAGACGGACGCCCCCGAGGGCTGCAAGGTGGAGATCATCGAGGGGATCGTCACCGTGGCACCACCGCCGTCCAACGCCCACAACGACATTGCCGACCGCGTGCAGCGTCGCCTCTATCGGGAGATCCCTGAAGACTGGGGGATCTATCAGACGCTGGGCGCGGCCGTACCGTCTCGTGCCGGGCTCTACATTCCTGACCTCGCTGTGGCGCCCAGGGATGCCCTGCACGCCGAAGGAGACGGCAACTACATCCCCGCAGCCGCCGCCGAACTGGTCGTCGAGATCACCTCGAAGTCCAACGCGAGCAACGACCGGATCAAGAAGGCGGCGGGCTACGCACAGGCGGGAGTCCCCCTGTACCTGCTCATCGACAGCTGGGCGCCGGGCGGTCCGACGGTGACGCTCTACGGCGAGCCGAAGGGCGATGTCCACCGCGTGCTGCGCGCGGGCAAATTCGGCGACCCGATCGAACTCCCCGAGCCCTTCGCGTTCACGCTGGACACGAGCGTGTTCCCCACCAAGTAGGTCCGCCGGGACGAGGGTGTCCTCACGCACCGATGAATTGTGCGACCTGGCCTGGTCTACAGATCGTGGACGCGACGACACCCGCCGTACTCGTACTGCCAGGCCCCGTCACCCGGGACGAGGTGCCTCGGCTCTGTGCCGACGTACGCGCGCGACTGAAGGGGACCGGAAGCGGGGTGCTGGTGTGCGACGTCGCAGGCATCGGGCCGCCGGGTCTGGGCGCCGTCGACGTACTGGCCCGGCTGCAGCTCGCGGCGCGGCGGGCCGGGGGCCGGATACGCCTGCGGGACCCCGACCCGGCGCTGTGCGCGCTACTGCGCCTGGTCGGGCTTGCCTTCGAGGTGGAGGGGCAGGTCGAAGAGGGGGAACCAGCGGGCGGTGTCGAGGAAGCAGTGGAATCCGGCGATCCGGCCCTCTGAGATCTCCAGCACCTGCACGGCCCAGGCGCTGAAGCCGCCCTTCTCCGGGTCCGGCTTGTACTGCGCGAAGCCCGGCAGGCCGTTCACCGCGACCGGCACGAGGTGTGATCCGGCGCAGGGCGCGCCGAGCGTGGTCATGAACCCGGTGATGTCGCTCGTGCCGGTCAGCCACAGGTCGAACGGCGGCATCGTCATGACCGCGTCCTCGTGCAGCAGGGCCGTCAGCGCCGCCATGTCGTACCCCTCGAAGGCGGCCACATAGCGCTCCAGCAGCTTCTGCTGCTCCTCGTCGAGCGGGTCGGAGACATCGGCCGCCGCGACCTGCCCGTCGCCCTCGGCGAGGGTCGCGCGGGCCCGCTGCAGGGCGCTGTTCACCGAGGCGACGGAGGTGTCGAGCAGCTCGGCGACCTCACTCGCCCGCCACGCCAGCACCTCACGCAGAATCAGCACCGCACGCTGCTTCGACGGCAGCTTCTGCAACGCCGCCACGAACGCCAGCCGCACGGACTCCTTCGCCACGGCGGCCTCCGCCGGATCACCGGTCGTCGGCAGCACCCGCGCATCCGGCACCGGCTCCAGCCAGGTGTTGTCGGGGCGGGGGGCGAGGGCGGCCTGGGCCAGAGGTGTGGACTCGGTGAGGTCCATGGGCCGGGCCCGCTTGTTCCCGGCGGTCAGCATGTCCAGACAGACATTCGTGGCGATCCGATAGAGCCACGACCGCAGCGAGGACCGCCCCTCGAACTTCTCGTAGCTCCGCCAGGCGCGGATCATCGTGTCCTGCACGGCGTCCTCCGCCTCGAAGGACGAGCCGAGCATCCGATAGCAGTACCCGGTCAGCTCGACCCGGTGCTTCTCCAACCGGACGTCGAGCTCCGCCGTCGCTGTCGCCGTACCGTCACTCATGGCCAACCCACCCCTGTGGCGTACCTGTGCGTACCAACACCTCGGAAGCTACCGCAGCCCACTGACAACGGCCTGCCGAAGGAAGGAAAGGGCAGGTCAGGTGGGTTGTGTGCGGTCTGAGGCCGGATGGGGGCGGGCCGCGCGGTTCCCCGCGCCCCTGAAGGGCCGCATGCCCTTCAGGGGCGCGGGGAACTGCGCGAGCAACCACGACGGACCCGCACTGTGGGGGTCGAAGGGGCGCGCAGCCCCCTGGGGACGGGACGGGTAGGGGCGGCGGGGTGCGCAAGGAACTCAGTGCACCGGCACCGGCCCACGCCGAGCCGCATGCGACCCGACCACGGTGATCCCCACGACCCCGAGCACAGCCAACAGCCCCATCGAAACGGTCCCGCCCCAACCCCCCGCATGGAAGGCCACCGCCCCGAGCGTGCTCCCCGCACTGGACCCCACGTAATACGCCGACTGATACAGCGCGGAAGCCTGTGCCCGCCCCTCCTTCGCCGTATGACTCACCGACGACGAAGCGACCGCGTGCCCCGCGAAGAACCCGGCCGTGATGAGCACCAGCCCCACCAGCACCAGCCCCAGCGAGTCGGACAACGACACCACCAGCCCGGCGGTCGTCGTACCACCCGCGAGATAGAGCGCGCCCCGCCGCCCGAGCCGCCCCGCCAGCCTCCCGGCGGTGGACGCCGACACCGTACCCACCAGGTACACGAGGAAGATCGAGCCGATGACCCCCTGCGGAAGGGAGAAGGGGGCGTCGGCCAGCCGGTAACCGATGACCGTGTAGATGCCACCGAAGACCGCCATGAACAGCGCGCCGATCGCGTACAACCGGCACAGCAGCGGATTCCCGAGATGCGCCCGGACCGTACGGCCCAGCACCCGAGGCCGCAGCGACCCCGCCACGAAGTGCTTCGGCGCCGGCAGCAGCAGCCGGAAGGCCACCGCGCACCCCACGGCGATCACCCCGAGCACCCCCAGCGCGACCCGCCAGCCCCACTCCTGGGCGACCCACCCGGTGACGACCCGCCCGCTCATGCCCCCGACGCTGTTGCCGGCGACGAAGAGACCGATCGCGGTGATGAGCGCCTTGGGGCGGACCTCCTCGGCGAGGTAGGCGGTCGCCGAAGCCGGCACACCGGCCAGCGCCGCGCCCTGCACGGCCCGCAGCACCACCAGCGCCCCCAGCGAGGGCGCGAAGGGGATCAGCAGCCCGACCGTCACCGCGACCACCAGCGACGCCGTCATCACCGCACGCCGCCCGAACCGCTCCGACAGCGCGCTCATCGGCAGCACGAACAGCGCCAGCGCACCGGTCGCCGCCGACACCGTCCAGCTCGCCGCACTCGCCGTCGTCCCGAAGCCGTCAGAGATCAGCGGCAGCAGAGCCTGCGTGGAGTAGAGGAGGGCGAAGGTCGCGACACCCGCGAGGAACAGCGCCAGACTCATGCGGCGGTAGCCGGGCCCACCGGGGGCCACCCGGGAGTCGGCGGCGGGCGAACGGTCGGACGTGTCGGACGTGGCTGATACGGCGCCCACGGTGGTGGACGCCTCGGTACTGGCGGAAGGCATGCCTCGAAACTACGGACGGCACCACTCATCCGTCCAATGCATGGAACCCCCATAATCGTTCCCGTGACGCATCAACAGAGGTCAGGACGGCAGCTGTCACAGTCCAGTGACACAAAACAATTCGATGCCCATACCATCGATCGCGCCGGCGCCACCGAAGGCGCCGTCGACCTCGAGGACATGGTCCTGCGCCTGGCCCCCCGCCTCGCCTACTTCGCCGGAGTCGCCCGCACCGAGCACGTCACCCGGGCCGCACAGGAGATGCGGGTTCCGCAGTCGACGCTGTCACGGGCGATGGTCCGGCTGGAACAGGACCTGGGTGTCGACCTGTTCGCACGCCGGGGGCGCACGGTCTCCCTCACCCACGCCGGACGCACCTTCCACGCCTCCGTGGAACGCGCCCTCGCCGAGATCGAGCGAGCCGCCGACGAGGTCCGCGCCGACGCCGACCCCGCCACCGGCAAGGTCGCCTTCGGATTCCTGCACACCCTGGGCGCCGAGACCGTCCCCGGCCTCCTCCAGGCCTTCCGCGCCGAACACCCCCGCGTCCGCTTCAGCCTCGTCCAGAACTACGGCGAGGCCATGCTCGAACGCCTGCGCGCCGGCGAACTCGACCTCTGCCTCACGTCCCCCGTCCCGGACGCGCCCGACCTGGTGGCCCGCCGCCTCGACGAACAGAAGCTCCGCCTCGTCGTCCCCGCCGACCACCGCCTCGCCGCCCGCAAGCGCGTCCGCCTCGCCGAGGCCGCCGACGAAACCTTCGTCACCCTCGAACCCGGCTACGGCATGCGCCGCATCACCGACGACCTCTGCAAGGAGGCCGGCTTCAAGCCCCGCATCGCCTTCGAGGGCGAGGAGGCGGAAACGCTGAGGGGCCTGGTGGCGGCGGGCCTGGGCGTGGCCCTCCTTCCCCCACCGGCCGTCCCGAGACCAGGGGTGGTGGAGCTGACGGTCACGGCCCCCCGCGCGGCCCGGGAAATCGGCGTCGCATGGCTGGACGGCCACCCGGACACACCCCCGGTGGCGGCTTTCAAGAAGTTCCTCCTGTCAAGAAGAGGCCGCCTGCTCCACGACTGAGGCCACCGACCGTGCCCCGCGAGGGGGGCGGGGAACCGCGCGATCAGCCGACAACGGCCCGCAGCCGCGAGACGACCTCAGCCCCCCTGACGTGAGCGCTGTCGGCCGAAGCCGGAGGCGAGCGGCATCCGCAGCCCCAACGGCGGCGGCGCGGCCAACGCATCCTCCACCGGCCGGGAGAAAGCCCTCCCGAACAGCACCCCCATCACGAAATCCGCAGCCAACGCATGCACCTCGTCCCGGTACTGCGTCAACGCGTGCCGGTCCGCGTGCACCTCGAAGCGGCAGATGTCGGGGTTCGTCTTCTTCGCCCGCGCCGCGTAGCGGAACGACAGCTCAGGATCCACCCGCTCGTCATTCGTCCCGTGCACGATCAGCACCCGCCGCCCCGCCAGCTGCTTCACCGGTTCGGGCGGCGCGGCCACATCCTCCTCGGGCAACCAAGGAGCGATGGCCAGCACGGAGTTGACGGCCTCGTGCCCACCCGCGCGCAGCGCCGCCCGCGCCCCCATGTGGAGCCCGGCGAGACACACCGGCACGTCTCCATAACGCCGGACCACCTCGTCGGCGGCCCACTCGGCGTCCCGCGCGAGCCGCGCCTCCGTACCGTTCCAGCCCCGGTAGCGGTAGTGGACGACATGGACCGCCAGCCCCTCCGTACGTCCCGCGCGGGCGAGCCGGCGGCCCAGTGCGCGCACGGAGGCCGTGGCCATCATGGGGGAGGGTCTGCGGGGGGATGCCTCGTCACCGGCCGGGAGCAGCAGGACGACTCCGCTGACCGTGCTCGGCTCGGGGCCGATCGTCCGCCCAAGTCGGGGCGTACGGACCGGCATTGCTTGCTGCGCCATGACAGAACAGTCTCAGAAGAGAGGGTGTACGCCACCCGTCCTGTGGGTCACCGTTGGGTATCGACAGGACCGCCCGACAGGCGCTCTACGCGCGTAGGCGTTATCGTGCGAAAATGACGAACCAGAACGACCCGACCGGTAACACCCCGGATCCGGACCAGATCCGCCGGGCGCCCAAGGTTCTGCTGCACGACCACCTCGACGGCGGGCTGCGCCCCGGAACCATCGTCGAACTCGCCCGCGACAGCGGGTACTCCCAGCTCCCGGAGACCGACCCCGACCGGCTCGGCGTCTGGTTCCGCGAGGCCGCCGACTCCGGCTCGCTGGAGCGGTACCTGGAGACCTTCTCCCACACCGTCGGCGTCATGCAGACCCGCGACGCGCTGTTCCGCGTCGCCGCCGAGTGCGCCGAGGACCTCGCCGTGGACGGCGTCGTCTACGCCGAGGTCCGCTACGCCCCCGAACAGCACCTCGAAGGCGGACTGAGCCTCGAAGAGGTCGTCGAGGCCGTCAACGAGGGGTTCCGGGAGGGCGAGCGCCGGGCCAGGGTCGACGGCCGGCGCATCCGCGTCGGCGCCCTGCTCACCGCCATGCGGCACGCGGCCCGCGCCCTGGAGATCGCCGAACTCGCCAACCGCTACCGCGACCTGGGTGTCGTCGGTTTCGACATCGCGGGCGCCGAGGCCGGCTACCCGCCCACCCGTCACCTCGACGCCTTCGAGTACCTCAAGCGCGAGAACAACCACTTCACCATCCACGCCGGTGAAGCCTTCGGACTCCCCTCCATCTGGCAGGCGTTGCAGTGGTGCGGCGCCGACCGGCTCGGCCACGGCGTCCGCATCATCGACGACATCCAGGTCCACGAGGACGGCTCCGTGAAGCTCGGCCGCCTCGCCTCCTACGTCCGTGACAAGCGCATCCCGTTGGAGCTGTGCCCCAGCTCCAACCTCCAGACCGGCGCCGCCCGTTCGTACGCCGAGCACCCCATCGGGCTGCTGCGGCGACTGCACTTCCGGGCCACCGTGAACACCGACAACCGGCTGATGTCCCACACCAGTATGAGCCGGGAATTCGAGCACCTTGTCGAAGCCTTCGGCTGCACGCTCGACGACATCCAGTGGTTCTCGGTCAATGCTATGAAGTCAGCATTCATTCCTTTCGATGAACGACTGGCCATGATCAATGACGTGATCAAGCCCGGATATGCCGAGTTGAAATCCGAATGGCTGTTCCGCCAAACGTTCTCCACCAGTGGTTCTGTCGACGAAAAGAGCTGAACGGCGATTTCGGGAAGCGGTCACGCGGGCGGTGACGCGGCCGCTTTTCGATGGTTGCCACCGGCGGGACTTTGGTGTTTACGTTTCGGCACCGCTCCCCACCCGTCACACGCATTCCAAGGACGCATTCAACATGAAGCAGTCTGCTGCCAAGACCCTCGGTGTCGCCGTTGTCGGTGCCGCCATCGCCGCTGCGGGCGCGGGCGCCGCGAACGCCGCCCCGAGCGCACCGGCCGCCCCCGACGCCTCCCAGGCTCTGGGTACCGTCACCCAGGCGCTGCCCGCGGAGAACGTCACGAAGGCGCTGCCGACCGCCACCGGCGCCCTCGCCCAGGGGCAGAGCGCGCTCGGCACCGGTCTCCAGGCCGCACAGCCCGCCGTCGCGGGCGTCCTCGCCGAGGGCCCCACCGCTCCCGTCGCCGGACTGCTCGGCGGCCTCCCCGTCGGCAAGACCCTCCCCGCCAAGGGCGTCGGCCTCAACGGCCTGCCCCTCGGTGGCCCCGCCGCCTGAGGCGCACCGTGACATCCGTACGGGGCGCACCCTCGAAGGGTGCGCCCCGTCGGTGTGCGCGCCGGTCGGTCGACAGGTGGCCGTTCCGCCGTGCGCGTCACCAAGCCGTGCGGGCCTTGCCTTCCGAGGGGAGGAGGATCCAGAGGGCTATGTAGAGCAGGAACTGCGGGCCCGGAAGCAGACACGACGCCAGGAAGATCACGCGCATCGTGGTCGCGGAGGTGCCGAAGCGCCGTGCCAGCGCGGCGCACACTCCGCCGATCATCCGGCCTTCGGTGGGGCGGGCGAGGCGGCTCATGAGGACTCCTTCGTCAGCGTAGGACGTCGACCGCGGGCCGACGGTGGGGCGGGGCCTCCCTACGGCCACCGCTCTCTTTTCCACGCTTTCGACGTTACGGTGACGAAGCGGACGAAGCGTCCCTCTACGGAGCCATCCCGACCCTGGGAATCGTCGGGGTCCGCCCCTGAGACAGCTCTTCCCGGCGCAGACGCGCCGCCCGCACCCGGGTCTCGGCCCGCCGCCGCAGCGCCGACCTGACCGTCGGCACGACCACGAGATGGGCGAGGCCCACACCGACCGCGTTCAGCAGGATCGAGTCGATGTCGACGACCTGCCCGGGCACCCCCGTCTGCAACAGCTCGATCGCCAGCGACAGCAGCGCCCCGGCCGCGACCGACCGGGCCAGCGACGCGAGCGGCGACACGGCCAGTCTTCCGTGGCTCATCGGCAGCAGTACGCCCAGTGGAGCCAGCAGCGCCAGCCCCTCACCGATCCGGTGGGCCGCCTCCGGCCACCCCAGGGCCAGATCCGCTCTGATCCCCGCGAACGGCTGCAGATTCGCGGGACTCATCCAGGTGACGTCCAGCGGACGCAGCGTGATCCAGGCAACGACCGCGAGATGTGCGGCGAGGAGGACACCCCCCGCCGCACGGACACGGATCCCGGCGCTACCGCCGTTCGTACCTTGAGGCTGCACGCCCCCCAAGACGCCGCCCCCGGCACGATCGGTTCCCCTTTGTTTTGTGGCTCGGTTCGCCGCCGGGGCGCAGAAGCCTGTGTCGAGAGCGCGACCGTGCTCGACCCCTCCTTCGTCGGGGCCTCCGCGCGCTCGCGCTCTCGACACAGGCGCGCCCCTTTGGCTCACTCGCCGACTCTTCTGCAGTGATCCAGGCAGTGGGCGTCAGCAGTGATCCGGGCAGTGGGCGTCAGCAGTGATCCGGGCAGTGGCGTCGCACGGGCAGATCATGGGGCTGGAGAACCCTCGATGCTCCCGCTCAGGAGCCGTTGACCTCCGTCGAGGGCGGGTTGCCCGCGCCCGGGGACGTCTGGGTCTCCGGCGCGCACTCGTAGCGGCGTAGTGACTCGGCGCTCGTGCTGCCCAGGACCACCGAGCCGTTGTCGCCGGCGGCCGCGGAGTCGGAGAAGGTGCAGACGATCTGGGCCAGGGCGTACCGGGGGAGGGCGTCGGGGGCGGTGGACAGGCGCAGGGCGTCCTCGGGGTCGCCGGGGGCGGGGCCGGTCACCGTGAGGCCGACGGGGACGGCGGTGCTGTAGCCGGCCTCGTCCTCGATGTCGCTGGGGTCGCCGGCCAGGGCGTCCAGCAGACCCTGTGCGACGACGACGCGCCGCTGGGCCTCCTCCGTGCCCTCGGCGACCTGCACGGAGCGGTTGACCCGGACGAGCGCCCCGGAGCAGAGCAGGAACACCTCGACCGGCACACCGGAGGGGGTCGCCTGTGTCGCGATGTCCGTCACGGACAGCTCGCACGGCACCATCGACGGCGCCGGCCCGAAGTCCGTCGGTACCTGTGTGGCGCGGATGCCGCAGCCGGCGAGCAGCCCGGCCAGGGCCCCGGTCGCGGCCAGGACCCGTACGCCTCGCGCGCGTGCGCCCCGTACGTCTCGCACGCCCGGTGTTCCCGCGTCCTCTCGGTGTCGTGCGCCTCGTATCGTCACTGACCGGTCCCCTCGGTGCCCTGCGGGCCGTCGTCGCCCTGGTCGGCGTCCCGTTCCTCCGCGATGAGCGAGGCCGCGTCGCGGGGCAGGCGGAGGGTGAAGACCGCGCCGCCCTCGGGGGAGTTGGCGGCGGTGATCCCGCCGCCGTGGATGTGGGCGTTCTCCAGGGCGATGGACAGGCCGAGACCGCTGCCCTCGGAGCGGGGGCGGGAGGCGCTCGCCTTGTAGAAGCGGTCGAAGACGTGCGGGAGGACGTCCTCGGGGATGCCGGGGCCGTGGTCCCGCACCTCGATCAGCAGGTCCGCGTCGTTCTTGTCGCCTTCGCGCACCGAGACGCGCACCGGGGAGCCGCCGTGCTTGAGCGCGTTGCCGATCAGGTTCGCCAGGATCACGTCGAGGCGGCGCGGGTCGAGGTTGATGATGATGCCGCGCTCGGCGTTGAGGTCCACCGCGTCCAGCCAGGCGCGGGCGTCGATGCAGGCGGTGATCTGGTCGGCGATGTCCACGTCGTCGAGGACGAGACGGGCCGTGCCCGCGTCGAAGCGGGTGACCTCCATCAGGTTCTCGACCAGGGTGTTGAGACGCTGGGTCTCACTGACGACGAGCCGTACGGCCGGTTCGATCATGGGGTCGAGGCTGCCCGTGTCGGCGTCCAGTTCCTCCTCCAGCACCTCCGTGACGGCGGTGATCGCCGTCAGCGGTGTACGGAGTTCGTGGGACATGTCGGCGACGAAGCGTCTGGACGCCTCCTCGCGGGCGCTCATGTCGTCGACCTTCTTCTCCAGCGACTCCGCCGCGAGATTGAACGTCCGGGAGAGGTCGGCCAGTTCGTCCGTGCCGGAGACGCGCAGCCGGGTGTCGAGCTTGCCCTCGCCGAGGCGCCGGGCGGCGACACCGAGGCGCTGCACCGGCTTCAGTACGGTCGTCGCGGCGGCCTGCGCGAGCAGCGCCGAGCCGATCAGCGACAGACCCGTGGCGATCCCGAGCGACCAGGCCAGCGAGTTGAGGTCCTTCGCCTCCTCCGCGAGGGACTTGCGCATGTAGCCGGTCGGCCCGCCGCCGATCATCTTCGCGCCGCCCACCAGATACGGGGTGTCGCCGTCGATGACCCGCTGCCAGTACACGTGGTACGCGTGCCGGTTGCCGGACGTGAGCTTCTGCCGCTTGTTGACGGCTTTCTGGAGGGACGCCGGCACGTCCTCCAGCGAGAAACCGTCCAGCGCGTTGTCGGTCGAGGACCCGGAGACCGTCTGCCCGCCGGCGCCCCCGGCGACGAGCAGCACGCTGGAACGCTCGCCGCCGTCCGTCATCTTCCGTGCCGCGATGCGCAGTTGGTCCTGCGTCGGGTTCGGGCGCAGCGTGCTCACATGGCTCTGCATCTCCCGCTCGAAGTCGTTGAGCGCCGCGTCCTGCGCGCGCGTCTGCACGGCCTCGCGGTTGAGCCAGTACGCGATACCGGACGCCGACACGGCGGCCGTGAGCGCCACCAGACCGAAGACGACCACCAACCGCAGCCGCAGACTGGTGAAACGGATCCGGGACTGCACTTTCCTGCGAGCCGCGGCCCAGCCGCGGATCCCCCCTCGAGCCTTCGTCACTGAGGCGTGTCCAACCGGTAGCCCACGCCGCGCACGGTACGGATCAGGGTCGGCGACGACGGTACGTCCTCGACCTTGGCGCGCAGCCGCTGCACACACGCGTCCACCAGGCGGGAGTCGCCCAGGTAGTCGTGCTCCCACACCAGACGCAGCAACTGCTGCCGGGACAGGGCCTGTCCCGGGCGGCGGCTCAGCTCCAGGAGCAGCCGCAGCTCGGTGGGTGTCAGCTGGAGGTCCTCGCCGTTCTTCGTCACGGTCATCGCCGCTCGGTCGATCACGAGGGAGCCGAAGGTCGCCGCGTCGTTGGCCTCGCGCTCACCGCGCCGCAGCACCGCGCGGATCCGGGCGTCCAGCACCCGCCCCTGCACGGGCTTGACCACGTAGTCGTCCGCGCCGGACTCCAGGCCCACCACGACGTCGATGTCGTCGCTGCGTGCCGTCAGCAGGATGATCGGCAGCTGGTCGGTGCGCCGGATCCGTCGGCACACCTCGAAGCCGTCGATTCCTGGCAGCATCACGTCCAAAACGATCAGATCCGGCCGCTGTTCGCGCAGCAGCTTGAGACCATCCTCGCCGGTGGCGGCGGTGGCGACACGGTGCCCCTGGCGCGTCAGTGAGAGCTCCAGGGCCGTGCGGATGGCGTCGTCGTCCTCGATCAGCAACAGGGAAGGCACGGGCTCATTCTGGCCCATGGCATGGCGCCGAATCGACCGTTGGAGCGCTCCCACTCCACACCCGCACACGATCGTGCCGATCGCGTAGCCGTACGACTCTTCTCTGTGATCGGCCTGTGCTCCGACTGGGCCCCGCCCATGGGCCGACCCCTGTGACAGCTCTGTGACAGTCGGCGGACACGGCCATGAAGGTGAACGGGCAATCTTTTCGGCACAGGCAAGGAAACGCCGCCCGACAGCACCAAGGGGCGGAGCCGGGGGAAGCACCAATCAGCACCACAGCACAGCACCACAACCGGAACTCCACGACGGGGGGCGCGAGATGAACACGCTGCACAGCACCAGCACTAGCGCAGTTGTCACGCGGCTCCACGACGTCGTCCGGAACACGGAGAAGTCCGGTGCCGTGAGCGGGCGGGGGTGCGCTCGCGGCACCGGGCGTCAGCACACCACATTCATGTCGGTGGTTGACGCGCATGTGGGGGGAAGCACCACGGGGGTAACGGGGGTCACCCACGGGGGAACGGGGACCGCGTACGGGGAGGGCACGGGGGAACGCCGGTCTGTGTCGGAGGCGGAGTTCACCGCCTACGTCCAGGAGCGTCGTGCCTCCCTGTACGCAACCGCCTACCACCTGACCGGAGACCGCTTCGAGGCCGAGGACCTGCTGCAGAGCGCGCTGTTCTCGACCTACCGGGCGTGGGACCGGATCAGTGACAAGGCCGCGGTCGGGGGCTACCTCCGCCGCACCATGACCAATCTGCACATCAGCGCGTGGCGCCGCCGCAAGCTGAACGAGTACCCGACCGAGGAACTGCCGGAGACCGCCGGCGACACGGACGCGATGCGCGGCACCGAACTGCGCGCCGTCCTGTGGCAGGCGCTCGCCCGGCTCCCCGAACTCCAGCGGACGATGCTGGTCCTGCGTTACTACGAGGGCCGAACCGACCCGGAGATCGCGGAGATCCTCGACATCAGTGTCGGCACGGTGAAGTCCAGCATCTGGCGGTCGCTCCGCCGGCTGCGCGAGGACGAGGTCCTCAGCTTCGGCCGTGACGAGGAGGAGTCCTTCGGGGAGCTTGTCGCCTGAAGGTCTGTGGGTGGGGGAGCAGGTAACGGGGGAAAAGCGGGGGGAGCACGGGGGAACGAGGGCCGTCACGGTGGCGCGGGGGAGCGCCGGCGCGGCGGCCGGGGGGCAAACCGACGGGGGTCCGGGGGGACCACGACGGTGAGCACCGGGGATCACGGGGGAAGCGGGACTGGAGGGCCGGGGGGTCCGTCCAGTCCCGCTTTCATGTGTGCCGTCGTCCGTGCCCTCGTCAGGCCGTGGCCTTCGCGCAGTGGCCCGCGGCGGCCGCCGCCAGCCGGTCCAGCGCCTCGTCCCTGTCGCAGGGGTGGGCGCCCAGCTCCGTCTGGCGCGCCACGATCGTGCGCTCCAGGCGCATCAGCCGCCAGCCGCGCCGCAACAGGAACGGCACCGACTTGCGGCCCTCCTTCAGATCGCGCAGGAAGCGGCGGCGGAAGGTCTTCACCGGACCCCGGGTCAGACACAGCGCGTCCGCCAGCAGGCCGAGTTCACGGCAGCGCCCGACGATCTCGGCCGCGAAGATGCCCTCGGCGATGAACACCGGGGTCCGCTCGATGCGCAGGGCCTCCGCGCCGGTGCGCGCGCTGAGGGAGATGTCGTACGTCGGGACGGTCGTGGCGCCCGTGCGGCACAGCTCCTCGATCGCCGCGACGGCGACGTCCGCGTCCCACGACAGCGGGTGGTCCCAGTCGATGTCCGCACTGCCCTCCACCTGCGGCAGCGTCGGGTCGTCGCCCTCCTTGTAGAAGTCGTCGAGCCGCAGCACGGGCAGGCCGGAGCGGGCGGCGAGGAGGGATTTGCCTGAGCCGGACGGACCGGACAGCAGGACGACCCGGGTCGGTATCGGGGGATGCGAACTCACGAGAGTCCAGTGTGAGGCATCGGGCGGCTCTCGCCGAGACGGCGGGTCGCTCTTGGAGCGCACATCACACCTCAACTACCGTACGCATCTCCATGATTACTTTCCGAAGTGGAAACGCACAGGAGAAGGTGGCACCGCTGATGGCTCGACTCTCGGCTCCCCAGAACCCCATCGCACGGCGCGCGTTGCTGGCCGTCACGACCGCGGGGGTCGCGCTCGGCGCGGGCGCCGGTACGGCCGCGGCCGCGGACGGCGCCGCACCGGTCGTCGACGCGATGCGCACCCGGCCCACCTCGCTCGGCACGGTCGACCCGCAGGCGGCTCTGCAGGCCCTCACCGGCACCATCGGCCATGTCACGGGCCCGGTCGCCGGCCTCAAGCCCAACCCGCTGGCCGGAACCGGGGTCGACCCCCTCGCCAACGGGGTGGGGACGCAGCTGGCCGACTTCAAGCCGCTGACGTCGACGGCCCTGACCGGACCGGTGGCGCAGGCGCCGTCGATCGGGAGCATCCCGGTGCTGGGTCAGGTGGTGGGCAGCCTGCGCTGAGCTTCTTGTGAGAGGCGCGGGGAACCGCGCGACCGGTCACGGACGGCCTGCACCGTCCCGACGGCCCGCGGTTCCCCGACGCTTCCTCTCAGTACGCCGATCGGTATGCGATCAGTACGCCGGTCGGTACGCCGGTCAGTACGCCGAGCCGGACGCGCCCAGCGACCCCGTCGGGTGCCACACCGTCTTCGTCTCCAGGAACGCGGTCATGCGGTCGATCCCGGGCATGGCCGACCAGTCGTCCACAGGCTGTGGACGCAGGACGCGCTTGAGGTTGTCCGCCGCGGCGATCTCCAGTTCCTTCGCCAGGACGTCGTCCGCGCCGGCCAGGTCGATCGCGTTGACGTCCTGGTGGGCGGCGAGGGGGGCCGCGATCTCCGCCGTACGGCCGGAGAGGATGTTGACGACGCCGCCGGGGACGTCGGAGGTGGCGAGGACCTCGCCGAGGGAGAGAGCCGGGAGAGGGTCCTTCTCGCTCGTGATCACGACCGCCGTGTTGCCCGTGGCGATCACCGGGGCGAGGACCGAGACCAGTCCCAGGAAGGACGACTCCTGGGGGGCCAGGACCGCCACCACGCCCGTCGGTTCGGGGCTGGAGAGGTTGAAGTACGGGCCCGCGACCGGGTTTCCGCCGCCGACCAACTGGGCGATCTTGTCGGTCCAGCCCGCGTACCAGACCCAGCGGTCGATCGTCGCGTCCACCTGGGCGGCGGCCTTCGACTTCGACAGGCCCTCGGCGTCGGCCACCTCGTGGACGAACTGGCTCCTGCGGCCCTCCAACATCTCGGCGACGCGGTAGAGGACCTGGCCGCGGTTGTACGCCGTCGCGCCGGACCATGCGCCGAACGCCTTGCGGGCGGCGACGACCGCGTCACGGGCGTCCTTGCGGGAGGAGAGCGGGGCGTTGGCCAGCCACTTCTCCTTGGAGTCGGTCACCTCGTACACCCGGCCGCTCTCGGAACGCGGGAACTTCCCGCCGACGTACAGCTTGTAGGTCTTGAAGACGCTGAGACGGTTCTGCTCGGTCTTGTCGGTCTTGTCAGACATCGAGGTACGCCTCCAGGCCGTGACGGCCGCCCTCGCGGCCGAAGCCCGACTCCTTGTAGCCGCCGAACGGCGACGTCGGGTCGAACTTGTTGAACGTGTTGGACCAGACGACGCCCGCGCGGAGCTTGTTCGCGACGGCCAGGATCCGGGAGCCCTTCTCGGTCCAGATGCCCGCCGAGAGGCCGTACTGGGTGTTGTTGGCCTTGGCGACGGCCTCGTCCGGGGTGCGGAAGGTGAGGACGGAGAGAACCGGGCCGAAGATCTCGTCCCGCGCGATCGTGTGTGCCTGGGTGACGTTCGTGAACAGCGTCGGGGCGAACCAGTAGCCCGCGGAGGGCAGTTCGCAGGCCGGGGACCAGCGCTCGGCACCCTCCGACTCGCCGCGCTCGACGAGCGAGGTGATGCGGGTGAGCTGCTCCTCGGAGTTGATCGCTCCGATGTCCGTGTTCTTGTCCAGGGGGTCGCCGAGGCGGAGCGTCGACAGGCGGCGCTTGAGGGAGTCGAGGAGCTCGTCCTGGATCGACTCCTGGACCAGGAGGCGGGAGCCCGCGCAGCAGACCTGGCCCTGGTTGAAGAAGATGCCGTTCACGATGCCCTCGACGGCCTGGTCGATGGGCGCGTCGTCGAAGACGATGTTCGCGCCCTTGCCGCCCAGTTCGAGGGTCAGCTTCTTGCGGGTGCCCGCGACGGTCTTCGCGATCTGCTTGCCGACCGCCGTGGAGCCCGTGAAGGCGACCTTGTTGACGTCCGGGTGCGCGACCAGGGCCGCGCCCGTGTCGCCGTATCCGGGGAGGATGTTGACGACGCCCTTCGGCAGGCCCGCCTGGCGGCAGATGTCCGCGAAGAACAACGCCGACAGGGGAGTGGTCTCCGCCGGCTTCAGGACGACCGTGTTGCCGGTCGCCAGCGCCGGGGCGATCTTCCACGCCAGCATCAGCAGGGGGAAGTTCCAGGGGATGACCTGGCCCGCCACGCCGAGGGGGCGGGGGTTCGTGCCGAAGCCGGCGTGGCCGAGCTTGTCGGCCCAGCCCGCGTAGTAGAAGAAGTGCGCGGCGACCAAGGGGAGGTCGGCGTCCCTCGTCTCCTTGATGGGCTTGCCGTTGTCCAGGGTTTCCAGGACGGCCAGTTCGCGGCTGCGCTCCTGGATGATGCGGGCGATACGGAAGAGGTACTTCGCGCGCTCCGTGCCGGGGAGCGCGGACCACTTCTCGAAGGCCTTGCGCGCCGCCTTCACCGCGCGGTCCACGTCCGCCTCGCCCGCCTGGGCGATCTCGGAGAGGACCTCCTCGGAGGCGGGGCTGACCGTCTTGAAGACCTTGCCGTCGGCGGCCTCGGTGAACTCGCCGTCGATGAACAGGCCGTAGGAGGGGGCGATGTCGACGATCGCCCGGGACTCGGGGGCCGGTGCGTAGTCGAATGCGGAAGCCATGGGGATCAGTCCACCGTCACGTAGTCGGGGCCGGAGTAGCGGCCGGTGGCCAGCTTCTGGCGCTGCATCAGCAGGTCGTTGAGGAGCGAGGACGCGCCGAAGCGGAACCAGTGGTTGTCCAGCCAGTCCTCGCCCACGGTCTCGTTGACCAGAACGAGGAACTTGATCGCGTCCTTGGTGGTGCGGATGCCGCCGGCGGGCTTCACGCCGACCTGGACGCCGGTCTGGGCGCGGAAGTCGCGGACGGCTTCCAGCATGAGGAGGGTGTTGGCGGGGGTGGCGTTCACCGCGACCTTGCCGGTCGAGGTCTTGATGAAGTCCGCGCCCGCGAGCATGCCGAGCCAGCTGGCGCGGCGGATGTTGTCGTACGTCGAGAGTTCACCGGTCTCGAAGATGACCTTCAGCCGGGCCGTGGAGCCGCAGGCTTCCTTCACGGCGGTGATCTCTTCGTGGACCTTGAGGTAGTGCCCCGAGAGGAACGCGCCGCGGTCGATGACCATGTCGATCTCGTCGGCGCCGGCGGAGACGGCCTCGTGGACGTCGGCCAGCTTCACCGAGAGAGCGGCGCGGCCGGCCGGGAAGGCGGTGGCGACGGAGGCGACCTTGACGGTGGAACCGGCGACGGCGGCCTTGGCGGTGGGCACCATGTCGGGGTAGACGCAGACCGCGGCCGTGGCGGGGGTCGTGCGGTCCGTGGGGTCGGGGAGGACCGCCTTGGCACCGAGGGACCGGACCTTGCCCGGGGTGTCCGCGCCTTCCAGGGTCGTCAGGTCGACCATGGAGATGGCCAGGTCGATGGCGTACGCCTTGGCGGTCGTCTTGATGGAACGGGTGCCGAGCGAGGCGGCACGCGCCTCCAGGCCGACCGGGTCGACGCCGGGCAGCCCGTGGAGGAAGCGGCGCAGCGTGCTGTCGGACGCGGTGACGTCGGCGAGAGCGTGGGGTGCAGCTGTGGACATGGTCACCAGACGAGCATATCTACGCGCGTAGCAGGTGTACAGCCCCCGGTTTGTTTGCGGGCGCCCGACAGCTCGGGGGTGCGTGCCGTGCGGCGGGTGCGGGTGGGTGTGGTGGCTCGCGCGGGTCCCCGCGCCCCTCGCGGGGCCGCGACCTCGGCGGCGAACAGGGTCGGGGCGTCGGGCAGAATCGGACGTATGAGCACCTCGGATCAATCGTCGCCCGAGCCGGAGCACGCCCCGGCGGGACGCAAGCATGCGGAGGCTGCGGCGGCTTCGGAGAACCCGAAGGCCGGGCAGGCTCCGAAGGCCGGGCAGGCTCCGGGGGCCTCGACGGCCTCGACGGCCTCGACGGCCTCGACGGCCTCGACGGCCACCGCGTCGAAGCCCGGCAAGCCCGTGTACAAGGACCGGGTGTACCGGTCCCCCGCCGGGCTGGTGGGTGGCGTGTTGCTGCTCGGGTTGTTCGCGTGGCTCGGTGGGGACGCGGTGGTGACGGGAGAGGGGCGTACGCCTTGGCTGGCGCTGGCGTCGATGCTGACGGCCGTGCCGCTGGTGGTTGCCTTCTCGGTGCGGCCGGCTGTCTTCGCCAACGACGACCGGCTGCGGGTGCGCAATCCGTTCCGGATGATCGAACTGCCTTGGGCGAGCGTCGTGTCGCTGCGGTCCGGTTACACCAACGAGGTGATCGACGACAGCGGTGCCAAGTACCAGATGTGGGCGATTCCCGTTTCACTGCGAGGCCGTAAGAAGGCGGCTCGGCATCAGGCCCGGGAGGCCCATCGGGCGGCCAAGGGGGACGGCGGCGGTCGTGCCGCCGCGGCCGCGCGGCCCGTGCGGGCGGAGACCGATCAGGTCATGGCCGATCTGCGGGAGCTGTGCGAGGCGCGGGCGAAGGCGGTCGGGTCGCAGGGGCGGCCGAGTGTGCGGTGGGCCTGGGAGATCATGGGGCCCGCGGCGGCGGGGGCCGTGTTGTTGCTGGTGCTGATCGCGCTGGGCTGATCGCGCTGGGCCTGACCCTGGGGGCCTGACCCTGCGGGGCTGGGGCACCATCGGCGTCGACCGGCCCTGCCTCGCGCTCCCGGGAAAGCGCTTTGGGCATCTGTTCTATGGTGGCGGGAAACGTGCCGGACGAGATGTCCGGGAAGCATGCGACAACCCAACTCACCACGAACCAGGGTGCGTCGGGACAGAACGTGCCCGTGCGTCCCGCCTTCACAGCCAGGTCCGCTTGGATCGCGTCGGATCGCGTGCGGCGAACGGCGCGACCACGACGGCGGCCGGAGTGACCACACCACGATGAGTACCAAGCTTGAGCCCCAGCCCCAGGGGCCCGCACAGCCGCTACGGCTGCCCGTGTCCGCCGTGCCCGAGGACTGCGTCGCCTGGAGCGGCGAGAAGATGGACGCCTGGGCGCGGACCCGGCCGCCCGTCTGGGTGCCGGCCCGGACGCGCCCCCTGCACCTCCTCGCCGTGGTCCCGGGCGGTCTGATCGTCGGCTTCTGGCTGGCGAACTTCGCCGAAGTGCCCGCCGCCCTCGCCGTGCTGGTCCCGCTGCAACTGGTGTGGACCCTGGTCAGGCCCGAGGTCGTACGGTTCTCGGCGCCCGTTCTCCTGTTCGTGCTCGGCTGGTTCGGGGGATCGCACGACGTGCCGACCCTGCTGGGCCTGCTCGCCGTGACCTTCACCTGGGCCACGGCCGAGATCCGGCTCGGCAAGCGCAGGCTCCAGCGGCAGTGGGCCCTGGCGGCCGCCGAGGGCGCGACCGCCACGGTGCCGGACGAGGCGGGGCCGCTGCGGCGCGGCCGGTTCCTCATGGGCCTCGGCTGCGTGCTGACCGTACTCGGAGCGGGGCTGCTCTCTCTCACCTCCGGCTGGGACGTCGCCACCGACCGGCACGAGGCCACGCTCGTCGGATGGTTCGTGGTCGGCTGGGGGCTCACCTCGCTGCTCTCCGGGTGGCTGGGGCGCCGCCGGTCCGCCGCGCTGCGGGGCACCGCCGTGCCGGTGCTGCGGGTGCTCGTCCGCGACGGCGCCGACGGGGACGCCGAGGTCTTCGCCGCCGACGACGTGGACGCGCTGCGGCCGCTCTTCACCGTCGCGGCCGAGGAGTGGTACGACGAGAGCGACGAGGAGGTCGAGGAGCGCATCCGCCGGGAGGAGTCGGACGGAAGCCCGGAGGGGCCCGACGGAAGCCCGGAGGGGCCGGACGAAATCCTCGACACCGTCAGGAACGTCGAGGACGACGATGACGAACAGCCCGGCCCCCTGCGCGAGGCCGTGCTGTACGGGCCGCCCCACGAGGGCGCCGAGATCGTGATCGTCAGCGCGGCGGAGAAGCCGGACGGGCCCCAGGAGCCCCAGGAGCCCCAGGGGACGGGCGGTTCGCCCGTGGAACTGGTCGTCGAGTCGTCGAGCGGGCCGGTGCGACCGCTGTCCGACCGGGCCGTACGGCGTCGTATCGCCGCGCAGCGGGCCCGGGCGAAGCGGAGCGTCGTCCACGAGGAACTGCGTGCCACGGCCGTCGCGGAGAGCAGAGCGAGGCTGGGGGACGCGCCGGTGCCCGTACGGCGCTGGCGGTCGGGTTGGGCCGACTGGACCGCCGCCCTCGTCATGATCGTCGCGATCGCCGCCATCGGGCTGTACCCGAACGGGCTGAAGCAGTACGTCCTCGGTGGCCTCGTCGGCGTCTTCGGAGTCCTGGTGCTGCCCCAGATGCTCGCCTGGCGCATCACGGCCGACCGCTCGGGCCTGTGGCTGAACGGCTGGCGCCGGACCCGGCACATCGAGTGGGACCACCTCCTGACCGTCCAGTGCAGCGGACCCGTGCTGGTGGTGGACAGCCGCCGGGAGTCGTTCCCGACCTGGACGGTCCGGGCGGAGCGCTGGCGCTGGCTGGAGCGGAAGCTGCGTCTGGTCCACCCCTACGAGAGGACCGCCGCCGAGATCACCGCCATGTGGCGGGAGCCCGCGCTGCGGCCCGAGGGGGAGTACGGGGGCCGTGGCCGGCCGCTGTGGCCGCTGGGCGCGGTGCTGGCCGTGCTGTGGGTGGCGGCGCTGGTGCTGGTGCCGTAACCGCTCCCCCCGGCCGGGCCCTGGCCGTTTCCCGACCCGAACGCGCGAGGCCTCGGCCCGAACGCGCGAGGCCTCGGCCCGAACGCGCGAGGCCTCGGCCCGAACGCACGAGGCCCCGGCCCGAACGCACGAGGCCTCCGCCCGAACGCACGAGGCCTCCGCCCGAACGCACGAGGCCTCCGCCCGAACGCACGAGGCCCCGGCCGGATCACCGGCCGGGGCCTCGCCGTGGTCGGGAGGGGCGGGGGAGCGGTCAGATACCCGCCGCCGCCGACAGGTCGCACTTGATCCCGGCCAGCAGGCCGGCCGCCTTCTCACGGGCCGCCGGGAGACCGGCGTGGCCGGCGACCGGCACCACGACCTCCAGGTAGCACTTGAGCTTGGGTTCAGTGCCGCTGGGGCGGACGATCACGCGGGCGCCGTCGAGCGTGTAGCGCAGGCCGTCCGTGGGCGGGAGCCTGTCCATGCCCCGCGTCAGGTCCTCCGCCCTGGTCACGGACAGGCCGGCGAGGGCGGTCGGGGGCCGCTCGCGGAGCCGCTCCATCGCGCGGGCGATGAGCGAGAGGTCCTGGACGCGGACCGAGAGCTGGTCGGTGGCGTGCAGGCCGTGCTCGACGGCGATGTCGTCCAGCAGGTCGAGGAGGGTGCGGCCCTCCTCCTTGAGCTGCGAGGCGAGTTCCGTGATCAGGAGGGCCGCCGTGATGCCGTCCTTGTCGCGGACGCCCTCGGGGTCGACGCAGTAGCCGAGGGCCTCCTCGTAGCCGTAGCGCAGGCCCTCGACGCGGGCGATCCACTTGAAGCCGGTGAGGGTCTCCTCGTACGGGAGGCCCGCCTTCTCGGCGATACGGCCGAGGAGGGACGAGGAGACGATCGACTCGGCGAAGGTGCCCCGGGCCCCGCGCGCGACCAGGTGGGCGGCCAGGAGCGCGCCGACCTCGTCGCCGCGCAGCATGCGCCAGCCGGAGCCGTCCTTGACCGCGACGGCACAGCGGTCGGCGTCGGGGTCGTTCGCGACGATCAGGTCGGGGTCCGTCTCGTCGGCCTTCGCGAAGGCGAGGTCCATCGCGCCGGGCTCTTCCGGGTTGGGGAAGGCGACCGTCGGGAAGTCGGGGTCCGGGTCCGCCTGCTCGGCGACGAGGACGGGCTCCGGGAAGCCGGCGCGGGCGAAGGCCGCGAGCAGGGTGTCCCTGCCGACGCCGTGCATGGCCGTGTAGACCGTGCGGGCGGTGCGCGGGGAGCCGGGCGCGAGGACCGCGTCCGTACGGGCCAGATAGGCGTCCAGGACGCTGTCGTCGAGGGTGTCCCAGCCGGCCTCGGGGCGGGGGACGTCGGCGAGGGTCCGTACGGCGTCGATCTCGGCCGCGATCCCGGCGTCGGCCGGGGGCACGATCTGGGAGCCGTCGCCCAGGTAGACCTTGTAGCCGTTGTCGCGCGGCGGGTTGTGGCTGGCCGTGACCTCCACGCCGGCGACCGCGCCCAGGTGCCTTATGGCGAAGGCCAGGACGGGCGTGGGCAGGGGGCGGGGGAGGACGGCCGCGCGCAGGCCCGCGCCGGTCATCACGGCGGCCGTGTCGCGGGCGAAGTCGGCCGACTTGTGGCGGGCGTCGTAGCCGATGACGACGAGGCCGCCGGTGGCGCCCTTGCCGTTCAGGTACGAGGCGAGGCCCGCGGCGGCGCGGATGACGACCGAGCGGTTCATGCGCATGGGGCCGGCGCCGAGCTCCCCGCGCAGGCCCGCGGTGCCGAACTGGAGGGTGCCGGAGAAGCGGGCGGTCAGCTCCGCCGTGTCCGCCCCGTCGATCAGCTTGCCGAGTTCGTCCCGGGTCTCCGGATCGGGATCCTCGGCCAGCCACGCCTTGGCGCGGGCGATCAGGTCGTCGTGCACGGGGGTCAACCTCTCGTTCGTGGGGCGTGGGTCCGATTGTCCCCGTGCCCCTCAAAGGGCAGGCCCCTGCGGGCCTGGAAGACGACGCTCCGCGGGCCGAGAAGCAAGGGGCGCAGCCCCTGCTTCCCAGGGGCGCGGGGAACTGCGCGACCAGCCCCCACCCGCCCGCACCCGCCGACGCACAGGCACCCTATGAGCTCTTGGGCGCTACAGCCGGTTCAGTACCTGCGTCAGCAGCGCGCCCATGCGCGTCGCCGAGTCGCGGCCCGCCTGCAGGACCTCTTCGTGGTTCAGGGGCTCGCCCGTCATACCGGCCGCCAGGTTGGTGACGAGGGAGATGCCCAGGATCTCGGCGCCGGCCTCGCGGGCGGCGATGGCCTCCAGGACCGTGGACATGCCGACCAGGTCCGCGCCGATGACGCGGGCCATGCGGACCTCCGCCGGGGTCTCGTAGTGCGGGCCCGTGAACTGCGCGTAGACGCCCTCCTCCAGCGAGGGGTCGATCTCCTTGCACAGGGCGCGCAGACGCGGGGAGTAGAGATCCGTGAGGTCGACGAAGTTCGCGCCGACGATCGGCGACGTCGCCGTCAGGTTCAGATGGTCGCTGATCAGCACCGGCTGGCCGGGACGCATGCCCTCGCGGAGACCGCCACAGCCGTTGGTCAGGACGATCGTCTTCACACCGGCGGCGACGGCGGTACGGACGCCGTGCGCGACGGCGGCGACGCCACGGCCCTCGTAGTAGTGCGTGCGGCCCAGGAAGACGAGCGCGCGCTTGTCACCGATCTTGTACGAACGGACCTTGCCGCCGTGGCCCTCGACCGCCGGCGGGGGGAACCCCGGCAGCTCGGTGACCTGGAACTCGGCCGAGGGGGCACCGAGGGCGTCCACGGCCGGAGCCCAGCCGGAGCCCATCACGAGGGCGACGTCGTGGGTCTCGGCGCCCGTCAGCTCGCGCAGGCGCGCGGCGGCGGCGTCGGCGGCGGCGTAGGGGTCGCCCTGGATGTCGTCCGGAAGAAGAGATGCGTTCACGCGATGAGGGTATCCGGTCGGAGCCTACGCGCGTAGATGACGGGGCTCACGGGATCGGGATCGTTGTCTTGTCGTTTCCAACAGGCAGTCCGGGCGCGAAACGTGCCTCGCGCCCTCCCGGCCGGCTCCTCAGCAGGGTCGTTTGCGGAGTTCCATCACGTAGTCGTGGGGCGCGCCCGCCGACTCCGCCGCGTCCGCGACCTCGCCCAGGTAGCGGGCCGAGGGCAGGCCGCCCTCGTAGCCGTTGAGGACGTAGACCCAGGCCGGTTCCTCGCCCTCCAGGGTGTGTACGCGGACCCGCATCCGGCGGTATATGTCCAGGCCGACGCCGACCCAGCGGTCCATCGCCTCCTCGTCCATGGGGGCGATGTCGTAGAGCGCCACGAAGACCTGGCAGCGGGGTGCCTCGACGACCGTGGCCAGCGCGCCCTCCCAGCCCATGTGTTCGCCGCCGAAGGTCAGCCGCCAGTCGTTGAGCCAGCCGGTTGCGCGCAGCGGGGAGTGGGGGGCACGGCGGGACATCAGCCGCGCGTCCATGTTGCCGGCGTAGGCGGCGTAGAGC
This sequence comes from Streptomyces sp. NBC_00104, assembly GCF_045160825.1. NCBI lineage: Bacteria > Bacillati > Actinomycetota > Actinomycetes > Kitasatosporales > Streptomycetaceae > Streptomyces > Streptomyces sp. NBC_00104. The sequence goes on from NZ_CP108215.1 coordinate 7,102,879, forward strand.
GACATGGGGGAGAGCGTACGGGAGCGCTCCGCTCGGGGCCGGGCGCCCATGGGCTCGGGGGCGACCGCGGTGCGGCGGGTGCGGGTCCGTCGTGGCTGGTCGCGCAGTTCCCCGCGCCCTGAAACGGCCCTCCGGGCCGACGTCCCCGTCCCCGGAAGCGGGCATCCCGGGGGCGCGTCCGCGTCCCCGTGGAGCAGGCGTCCGATTGGATCCGCCCCCCGACTCAGTGGCATCGGGGTCCATACGGGACAATGGAGTACGTGACTCGGATCGTGATCATCGGTGGCGGACCCGGCGGCTATGAAGCGGCGCTGGTGGCCGCGCAGCTCGGCGCGGAGGTGACCGTCGTGGACTGCGACGGTCTGGGCGGGGCGTCGGTGCTGACCGACTGCGTACCGTCGAAGACCCTCATCGCGACGGCCGAGGTGATGACGACCTTCGACTCCTCGTACGAGGAGCTGGGGATCATCGTCGCCGACGACACCCCGCACATCGACATGCCCGCGCGTGTCGTCGGTGTGGACCTCGGCAAGGTCAACCGGCGTGTGAAGCGGCTCGCGCTGGCGCAGTCGCACGACATCACCGCGTCGGTGACGCGCGCCGGCGCGCGGGTCATGCGCGGGCGCGGGCGGCTGGAGGGGCAGCAGGACCTCGACGGGTCGCGCAAGGTGGTGGTGCGCGCCGCCGACGGGTCCGAGGAGACGCTCACCGCCGACGCCGTCCTCATCGCCACCGGCGGACACCCGCGTGAGCTGCCCGACGCGCAGCCGGACGGCGAGCGCATCCTCAACTGGACGCAGGTCTACGACCTGGACGAGCTGCCGGACGAGCTGATCGTCGTCGGGTCCGGTGTGACCGGTGCCGAGTTCGCCGGCGCCTATCAGGCCCTCGGGTCCCGGGTCACGCTCGTGTCCAGCCGTGACCGTGTGCTGCCGGGTGAGGACCCGGACGCCGCCGGAGTCCTGGAGGACGTGTTCCGGCGGCGCGGCATGAACGTCATGGCGCGGTCCCGGGCCGAGTCCGCCAAACGGGTGGGCAACCGGGTCGAGGTGACGCTCGCCGACGGGCGGGTCATCTCCGGCTCGCACTGTCTGATGGCCGTCGGCGCCATCCCCAACAGCGCGGGGATGGGCCTGGAGGAGGCCGGGGTCAAGGTCAAGGAGTCCGGGCACATCTGGACCGACAAGGTCTCCCGGACGAGTGCGCCCGGCGTGTACGCCGCCGGTGACGTGACCGGTGTCTTCGCGCTCGCCTCCGTGGCCGCCATGCAGGGCCGTATCGCCATGTACCACTTCCTCGGCGACGCCGTGGCCCCGCTGAACCTGAAGACCGTGTCGTCCAACGTCTTCACCGACCCCGAGATCGCCACCGTCGGCTACACCCAGGCCGACCTGGACGCCGGGGTCATCGACGCCGTCGGGGTGAAGCTGCCGCTGCTGCGCAACCCGCGCGCCAAGATGCAGGGCATCAGGGACGGCTTCGTCAAGATCTTCTGCCGGCCGGGCACCGGCATCGTGGTGGGCGGTGTCGTGGTCTCCCCGCGCGCTTCGGAGCTGATCCACCCGATCTCGATCGCGGTCGACAACAACCTGACCGTGGAACAGATCGCGAACGCCTTCACCGTGTACCCGTCCCTGTCGGGTTCGATCGCCGAGGTCGCGCGCCAGCTCCACAGGCGCAAGGCCGGCGACGGCGTCTGACGGGTTTGTCGACGGTTCGTCGACGGGTTTGCCGACGGGTTGTCCGAGGGGGTGTCTGACGACTTCCGTCCCGGATGGTCCCTATATCACTTCTCGCCCCACCCTGCGAACAACTTCTGCTATTCGGCGCAAACTGCTGAAAGCAGATGGTCGTTGGCGTTACTGTCAGTTTCGTGTTCGCTGCAGAACGTCGTCAATTGATCCTCGAAATGGTGCGGGCCAACGGAGCCGTGTCGCTCCGTGAGCTCGCTCGCGTCGTCCAGACCTCCGAAGTAACCGTACGGAGGGACGTGCGCGCTCTGGAGGCAGAAGGACTCCTCGACCGCCGGCACGGCGGTGCGGTATTGCCGGGCGGGTTCACGCGGGAGTCCGGCTTTCCGCAGAAGTCTCATCTCGCGACCGCCGAGAAGACGGCCATCGCCGACCTCGCCGCGAGCCTCGTCGAAGAGGGCGAGGCCATCGTGGTCGGGGCGGGGACCACCACGCAGGAGCTGGCACGCCGGCTCGCGCGGGTCCCCGGGCTGACCGTCGTCACCAACTCCCTGCTGGTGGCGCAGGCGCTGGCCCACGCCAACCGTGTGGAGGTCGTGATGACCGGCGGTACCCTGCGCGGTTCCAACTACGCCCTGGTCGGCTCCGGCGCCGAGCAGTCCCTCCAGGGGCTGCGCGTCTCCAAGGCCTTCCTCTCCGGGAGCGGACTGACCGCCGAGCGCGGCCTGTCCACGTCCAACATGCTGTCGGCGTCCGTCGACCGCGCGCTGGTCCAGGCTGCCGCCGAGGTCGTCGTCCTCGCCGATCACACCAAGCTCGGCACCGACACGATGTTCCAGACGGTGCCGACCGATGTGGTCACCCGGCTGGTCACCGACGACCCGCCCGGTCACGACGACCGCGCGGTCACCGAGTTGCAGGCCCTGGCCGATCAGGGCGTGCAGATCTCCGTGGCCGGGGCGGCGGGCGGCGGTGGTACGGGAGGCGATCCCGTCCCGGCGCGCCCATCGCGCCGGGACGTCCCCCTTCCGGGGCCCCGCCGCAACCAGGTCCACGGCTCCGCGCCGCAGTTGCGCACCGCCACGGTCCTGGGGGACCAGCCGCCGGCCGGTGACCGGGAGCGGGAGCGCGCGGCCCGGGTCGCGGACCTGCGACGCCGGTAGCCCACGCGGCCCTACGCCGCCGGGTGCGTCTCGCCGGTCACGTCGTCCGGGGCGGGTCGTGAGTCAGGCTGTCGGTTGGTTGCCTCGCCGGTCAGGTCGCAGGGTGCGTCTTGCCGGTCACGTCATCCGGGGCACGCCGCCAGTCGGGCCGTCGGGTCGCTTCGCCGGTCAGGGTGCCGGGGGCATCTCGCGGTCACGTCGTCCGGGGCGGGTCGCGAGGCAGGTCGCAGGTCGTAGGTCGCTTCGCCGGGGGCGTCTCGTCGGTTACGGCTTCAGGCCGCGCAGCGTCAGCGTCAGCAGGCGGTCGGCCAACTCCGGGTCGTCCGGGGTTTCCTCGGCCGCCAGCGCGATCGCGTGCGTGAGCTGGAGCAGGTCGCCGATGGACACGTCGTCGCGTACGGCGTGGGCGTGTTGCGCCCGCCGGAGGAGGGCGGTGCCCGCCTCCCGGATGGGGGCGCAGCACCGGGCCAGGTCCGAGGGGTTCTCGTCCACGGCGCGGGAGTCCGTGTACGAGACCGTCATCAGGGCCTGGGCCAGACCTCGGTATTCGCCCGCGTGGGTGATGATGTCGCGCAGCCAGGCGAGCAGTGCCGAGCAGGGCTCGGGCGCGTCGAGCTGTGCCCGGGCGCGGGCCAGCAGGTCGCCGACGGCCTCCTCGAAGACCGCGCTCAGGAGGGCCTGACGGTTGGGGAAGTGGCGGTAGAGGGTGCCGATGCCCACGTCCGCCCGGCGGGCGATGTCCTCCAGCGAGGCGGTGGTCCCGTGGGCCGCGAAGGCCAGGCGGGCCTCGGTGAGCAGGCGGTCGCGGTTGCGGCGTGCGTCGGCTCGCATGGGCCGGGTGGTCGGCACGGGGTCACCTGCTCTCTTCGCCGGGTGGCGGGTTCAGCCCAAGAGCTCGGGTGAATGCGGACGTTGCGCGGGTGCCCGGTCGGTAGTGGCTGGTCGCGCGGCTCCCCGCGCCCCTACGGGGCGCGGGTGTGCGGCGGAGTCGAGCCGTGCGGGTCAGTCCTTGATTTCGCAGATGGTGGCGCCGGAGGTGATGGAGGCGCCGACGTCCGCGCTGAGGCCCTTGATGGTGCCGGAGCGGTGGGCGTTGAGGGGCTGTTCCATCTTCATGGCTTCCAGGACGACGACGAGGTCGCCTTCCTTGACCTCCTGGCCTTCCTCGACGGCGACCTTGACGATGGTGCCCTGCATGGGTGAGGCGAGGGTGTCGCCGGAGGCTGCCGGGCCGGACTTCCTGGCCGCGCGGCGTTTGGGCTTGGCGCCGGCCGCGAGGCCGGTGCGGGCCAGGGTCATGCCGAGGGCGGCCGGGAGGGAGACCTCCAGGCGCTTGCCGCCGACCTCGACGACGATGGTCTCGCGGTCGGTGTCGTCGTCGGTCTCGGTGTCGGCCGGGGTCGCGAACGGCTTGATGTCGTTGACGAACTCGGTCTCGATCCAGCGGGTGTGGACCGTGAAGGGGTCGGTGGAGCCGGTGAGTTCGGGGCCGAACGCCGGGTCGGTGACGACCGCGCGGTGGAAGGGGATGGCGGTGGCCATGCCCTCGACGTGGAACTCCTCCAGGGCGCGGGCGGCACGCTGCAGGGCCTGCTGCCGGGTGGCGCCGGTGACGATCAGTTTGGCGAGCAGGGAGTCCCAGGCCGGGCCGATCACGCTGCCGGACTCCACGCCCGCGTCCAGGCGGACACCGGGGCCGGCGGGCGGGGCGAAGGTGGTGACGGTGCCGGGGGCGGGCAGGAAGCCCCGGCCGGGGTCCTCGCCGTTGATGCGGAACTCGAAGGAGTGGCCGCGCAGCGGCGGGTCGTCGTAGCCGAGTTCCTCGCCGTCGGCGATACGGAACATCTCGCGGACCAGGTCGATGCCGGTGACCTCCTCGGTGACCGGGTGCTCCACCTGCAGGCGGGTGTTGACCTCCAGGAAGGAGATCGTGCCGTCCAGGCCGACCAGGAACTCCACCGTGCCGGCGCCGACGTAGCCGGCCTCCTTGAGGATGGCCTTCGACGCGGCGTACAGCTCGGCGTTCTGCGCCGGGGAGAGGAAGGGGGCCGGGGCCTCCTCGACCAGCTTCTGGTGACGGCGCTGCAGGGAGCAGTCACGGGTGGAGACCACGACCACGTTGCCGTGGCTGTCGGCCAGGCACTGGGTCTCCACGTGACGGGGCTTGTCGAGGTAGCGCTCCACGAAGCACTCGCCCCGGCCGAACGCGGCGACGGCCTCGCGGACGGCGGAGTCGTACAGCTCGGGGACCTCTTCGAGGGTGCGGGCGACCTTCAGGCCGCGCCCGCCGCCGCCGAAGGCGGCCTTGATGGCGATCGGCAGACCGTGCTCCCGGGCGAACGCCACGACCTCGTCCGCGCCCGAGACCGGGTCGGGGGTGCCCGCGACGAGCGGGGCGCCGGCACGCTGGGCGATGTGACGGGCGGCCACCTTGTCGCCCAGGTCGCGGATCGCCTGCGGCGGCGGGCCGATCCAGATCAGACCCGCGTCCAGCACCGCCTGCGCGAACTCCGCGTTCTCCGAAAGGAAGCCGTAGCCGGGGTGGACCGCGTCCGCACCGGCGTCCTTCGCCGCCTGCAGCACCTTGCCCATGTCCAGGTAGCTCGTCGCCGGCGTGTCACCACCCAGCGCGAACGCCTCGTCCGCGGCCCGCACATGCAGTGCGTCCCGGTCCGGCTCGGCATACACGGCCACGCTCGCGATCCCGGCGTCCCGGCATGCCCGGGCGACGCGGACAGCGATTTCGCCTCGGTTGGCGATCAACACCTTGCGCACGATGGCTCCCTCTCCTTGAAACAAGCCGAGTTTAGGGACTGCCGACACGGCGTTTCGACCCGTCCATAATGGTGAGCTTGCCCACACGGAGCGTGAACGAGGCTCGCTCGACCGGCGAAATCCCTTGTCGCGCAGCATTGCGCAGGACCCCACGCGAAAACCCTAGCCCTCCGATGTGGTCAAGGTCTCTGTGTGGCCATGCTGCGGCAGGTTGGGTTTCTTTGTGGAGTCCCTACTAATGGCCCAACGATTCTTTGCTCGGGTGAGAACCCTTGTCCCGGGGTTTACCCGTTAGTAGCGTTCGCGTTGGCCCGAACACCTACCTGGGGTAACGACGGGGGTGTGCGAGGCGCTGAGAACAGCAGGACGAGAGCGGAAGTGGGTGGGGCCGGTGATCCGCAGACCGGTGGCGGTGATGACGGCGGTCGTGCTGTTCGTGGAAGGGCTCGGGATCGCCGCGGTGCAGTGGCTCCTCGGTACGGTCGTGGACCGGCAGGAGATGTCGCTCGCCGGGCTGGATTCGGACGCGATGTCCGTCTCCACGAAGGCCGGGGGTGTCCTCTTCGGCCTCTACTTCGTCTTCTGCGGTGTGGTCGCCCTGCTCGTCGCGCTGCGCAACCGGCCGGCTGCCGGGCTCGGGAGGATCCTGCTCATCAGCGCCGCCGTCGTGCACGGGTTGCTCGGGGCCCTCACCGTGGGGCTGGTCGGGTGGGGCGCGTTCGCGTTCATGATGGTGGTGCTGGGGCTGGTGCTGCTCACGCTGCTGACGTACGACCGGCAGGACGGGGTCGCTGACGCGGTCCCGGGCGGGTCCGGCGGGCCGGATGGGCGAGGCGGGCCCGAGGGTGACACGGCGACGGTGGGTGGGCCGGAGCGGGCCGCCCCGGCCGTTCCGCCGGCACCCAGTGCTTCGTGAGCGGCCGGGTCAGTTCTCGCGGGGCGTCCACAGCTCCGTGATGCCCACGCCCAGTTGGGCCAGCAGGCGGCGGAGCAGGGGCAGGCTGATGCCGATGACGTTGCCGTTGTCGCCCTCGATGGCGTCGATGAACGGGGCCGAGCGGCCGTCGAGGGTGAACGCGCCCGCCACGTGGAGGGGCTCGCCCGAGGCCACGTACGCGGCGATCTCCTCGTCGGTGGGGTCGCCGAAGTGGACGACCGTGGAGGCCGTGGCGGAGGTGTAGCGGCCGGTGGCGGTGTCGTAGACGCAGTGGCCCGTCTGGAGCGTGCCGGCGCGGCCGCGCATGGACTTCCAGCGGGCGGTGGCCTCCTCGGCGTCGGCGGGCTTGCCGAGGGCTTCGCCGTCGAGGTCGAGGACCGAGTCGCAGCCGATGACCAGGGCGCCCTTGACCTCGGGCTTCGCCGCTACGACGGAGGCCTTGGCCTCGGCGAGGGCGAGGGCGAGGTCGGCGGGGGTGGGGGCGCTCACGGCGTCCTCGTCGACCCCGCTGACGATCACCTCCGGGGCGAGGCCGGCCTGGCGCAGCAGATTCAGCCGGGCGGGGGACTGGGAGGCGAGCACGAGGCGGCGGCGGGGGTGCGGGGCGGTCATGGGGTCAGGGTATTGCCTCCGGCGGTTGGCCGGTTCGGGTGTCTGGCAGCCCGGTTTTTTGGGGCGGCCGGGGCCGGTGTGTGTCTGTTGGCCGTGGGGGAGTTCGTCGGGTGCGGGTGGGTGGGGGTTGTTCGCGCCCGCGCGGCGGAGCCGCATATCGATACAGCCGCGCCCCTGATGGGGCGCGGCTGTCCCGTCGTGGGGGGTGCGGCGCCTGGGGTTCGGTGGGTGGGTCGGGGGCGCGCCGGGGGGTGTCCGTCCTCGGAACGGCGCGGAATCGTTTGGCTGGGAGGCTGGAGGGGTTGACGCGCCAACCGCTGCGGGCGGACACCCCCCGACACGCCCCCTTCTCGCCGTACCCGGCCCGCCCGCCGTACGGGCTGCGCCTCCGCCTCCGCCTTCGCGCGTGCCCGGCCCGCCTGCCGGGCGCGGCCGACCCGCCTTACGGCCACCCGCCGTACGGGGTGGGCGTCGTGCGGCGGTCAGAGGATGCCCAGGACGAGCATGGCCAGGAGCATGGCCACGGCTATGAGGATGCCGAGCCGCCGAAGCATGGCCTGCGTGTCACGCAGTTCCTTCGGCGGCTCGTTCTCAGGGTCGGACCAGAGCATGGTGCGATGGTGCGTCGCCCGGAGGGCCGGGCGCCTGAGTACGCGTACTCAAATTGGTAGGGGCGGTTCCGCTCAGCCGGGCCAGTAGGTGCGGCTCCAGGTGGTGGGACCCGGGGCCGGCAGGCGGTGGGCGGCGATGCGGGACGGGTCGGACCAGGAGTCGCGGGGCGCGGGCGCGCCGGGCGGCTCGGTGGCTGCCGCCGCGGCGCGTGCCCGGACCACCGCCAGTGCGGCGGCGAGTTCCTCCGGGGTCGGATTGCCCCGTACGACCTTGATGGTCATGTCGGCTCCCAGCAGGGCTAGAGGTGGCTAGAGGGGGATGTTTCCGTGCTTCTTCGGGGGGAGGGATTCCCGCTTGGTGCGGAGTTGACGCAGGCCGAGGGTGAGGTGGCGGCGGGTTTCGGAGGGCATGATCACCGCGTCCACGTAACCGCGTTCGGCCGCGGTGTAGGGGTTGAGGAGGGTGTCCTCGTACTCCTGGATGAGGCGGGCGCGTACCGCCTCGCGTTCGTCGTCGGGGGTGGCGGCGATGGTGCGGCGGTGGAGGATGTTGACCGCGCCCTGGGCGCCCATGACGGCGATCTGGGCGGTGGGCCAGGCGAGGTTGAGGTCGGCGCCGAGGTGCTTGGAGCCCATGACGTCGTAGGCGCCGCCGAAGGCCTTGCGGGTGATGACCGTGATGAGGGGGACGGTGGCTTCCGCGTAGGCGTAGATGAGCTTGGCGCCTCGGCGGATGATGCCCTCGTGTTCCTGGCCGACGCCGGGGAGGAAGCCGGGGACGTCGACGAAGGTCAGGACCGGGACGTTGAAGGCGTCGCAGGTGCGGACGAAGCGGGCCGCCTTCTCGGAGGCGTCGATGTCCAGGCAGCCCGCGAACTGCATCGGCTGGTTGGCGACGATGCCGACCGGGTGGCCCTCGACGCGGCCGAAGCCGGTGAGGATGTTCGGGGCGAAGAGGGGCTGGGTCTCGAAGAACTCCGCGTCGTCCAGGACGTGTTCGATGACCGTGTGCATGTCGTACGGCTGGTTCGCGCTGTCCGGGACCAGAGTGTCCAGTTCGCGGTCCTCGTCGGTGAGGGCGAGGTCCGCCTGTTCGGGGAACGCGGGGGGTTCGCTGAGGTTGTTCGACGGGAGGTAGGACAGGAGCTGCTTGACGTACTCGATCGCCTCCTTCTCGTCGCCCGCCATGTGATGGGCCACGCCGGAGGTGGCGTTGTGGGTGCGGGCGCCGCCCAGTTCCTCGAAGCCGACGTCCTCGCCGGTGACCGTCTTGATGACGTCCGGGCCGGTGATGAACATGTGCGAGGTCTGGTCGACCATGACCGTGAAGTCGGTGATCGCGGGGGAGTAGACCGCGCCGCCCGCGCACGGGCCGACCACGAGGGAGATCTGCGGGATCACACCGCTCGCGTGGGTGTTGCGGCGGAAGATCTCGCCGTACATGCCCAGGGCCATGACGCCTTCCTGGATGCGGGCGCCGCCGGAGTCGTTGATGCCGATGACGGGACAGCCCGTCTTGAGGGCGAAGTCCATGGCCTTCATGATCTTCTGGCCGAAGACCTCGCCGAGCGAACCGCCGAGGACGGTGAAGTCCTGGGAGAAGACGGCGACCGGGCGGCCGTCGACCGTGCCGTAGCCGGTCACGACTCCGTCGCCGTAGGGCCGGTTGTTCTCCATGCCGAAGTCGGTGGAGCGGTGCCGGGCGAACTCGTCGAACTCCACGAAGGAGTCCTCGTCGAGGAGCAGTTCGATCCGCTCACGGGCCGTCAGCTTGCCCTTGGCGTGCTGCTTCTCCACCGCGCGCTCGGAGCCGGCGTGCGTCGCCTCATCGATACGGCGCTGCAGATCCGCGAGCTTCCCCGCGGTCGTGTGAATGTCGATGCTTGCGGGCTCTTCCGGCTCGGACATCGGGCTGCGGCTCCCTGCCTGCTCATGGGGACGTGAGGGATCAGTACGTGCTGCTCGGTACGCGTTCGGGACGTGCTCAGAAGTGTGTGGGGTTACTCATCCGTAGCGTAGTGCTGCACCTACCGTTCGGCAGTGCGGCGTTTACCACACTCCTGACCCCTTCCGGCCGTACGATCGCTGTGTCGCGGCGGGACACGCCGGACGGGTGACGTCACGAAAGTGATCGAGCGCCCCTGAACCTCAGCTCGTCAGGGGTGGAATCCGTCCCCTTATCGAGGGGCGGAGGATGTCAAACCTAGGGTGGGTTGCATGACGACCTCACCAGGTGCACAAGGAGACCCGTCCAACGGACCGGGTGAGCCGAGGTCGGACCGTTGGTCCGACCTCGGCCGGCCGCCCCTCAACTCAGCCTCTCTGCGCCGGGCCCTGGTCCGGGAGGGCGGGCTGTGGAGTTCCCTGGACGTGGTGCCGGTCATCGACTCCACCAACACCGACCTCGCGGGCCGCGCCGATCGGCTGCCCGAGGGCGCCGTGCTGGTCGCCGAGGAGCAGAAGGCGGGCCGCGGCCGTCTCGATCGCACCTGGAGCGCGCCCGCGCGCTCCGGCCTCTTCTTCTCCGTCCTCCTCAAGCCGGGCGAGGTGCCCGTCCACCACTGGGGCTGGCTGCCGCTCCTCACCGGCGTCGCCGTGGCGACCGGGCTGTCCCGGGCCGCCGGGGTCGACACGGCCCTCAAGTGGCCCAACGACCTGCTGCTGACCGTCGGCGGTGAGGAGCGCAAGGCCGGCGGCATCCTCGCGGAGCGGGCGGGAGCGGAGGGTGTGGTCGTCGGAATCGGCATCAACGTCAGCCTGCGGGAGGACGAGCTGCCGGTGCCGACGGCCGGGTCGCTGGCGCTCGCCGGTGCCGTGACCACGGACCGTGATCCCCTGCTGCGGGCCGTGCTGCGGGCGCTGGAGGACTGGTACGGGCGGTGGCGTGCGGCCGGGGGCGATCCGGCGGCGAGCGGTCTGCAGGAGACCTACGCCGCCGGGTGCGCGACCTTGGGGCGGAAGGTGCGAGCCGAGCTGCCCGGGGACCGGTCGATCGTGGGGGAGGCGGTCGCGGTGGACGGGGACGGGCGGCTGGTTCTCGCCACGGAGGACGGGGTGCAGGAGCCGGTGGGGGCGGGGGACATCGTGCATCTGCGGGCTGTGTGACCTGTGGGAGCTGTGTGACGTGTGGGGCGGTGGTGCCTGGGCACCCGGGAGGCCTGCCGAGCGGGGGCGCCCTTATCGCCTCCAGCGGCACGACTGCCCGCAGCTCGGTCCGGCTCTTGAGAGCGCCGCCCCCAGGGGGCCCGCTAGGGCGCCGGGCGCCGTTCACCGGAAAGGGGTACGCATCCTTCGGCCCACCTGACGGAGTGAGCTGGCGCACACCTGCCGTAGAGTTGAGGCCGGTCGAGTACGTGACCGCGGGAGATCGGAAGGGCAGCAGGAGTGAGCGTCGAGGACACGGGCTCCGGCACGGACGCGGATGACCGCGTGGAGCCGCCCCCGCTCTCGGCTTCGCTCGAGCGGGGCGAACCCCACGGCGTGGACGCCGATGAGGAGGACCCGCTGGCGCTGCGGCTCGAAGGGCTCATCCTCGGGGCCGAGCGCCGGTACACCCCCTTTCAGGCGGCGCGCAGCGCGGGCGTGTCCATGGAGCTGGCGTCCCGCTTCTGGCGGGCCATGGGCTTCGCGGACATCGGCCAGGCCAAGGCGCTGACCGAGGCGGACGTCCTCGCGCTGCGGCGGCTCGCCGGTCTCGTGGAGGCGGGGCTGCTGAGCGAGGCCATGGCGGTGCAGGTGGCCCGTTCGACCGGGCAGACCACCGCGCGGCTCGCCGAGTGGCAGATCGACTCCTTCCTGGAGGGCCTGACCGAGCCGCCGGAGCCGGGGATGACCCGGACCGAGGTGACGTATCCGCTGGTCGAGCTGTTGCTGCCGGAGCTGGAGGAGTTCCTCGTCTACGTCTGGCGGCGTCAGCTCGCCGCCGCGACCGGGCGGGTCGTGCAGGCCGCGGACGACGAGGAGATGGTCGACCGGCGGCTCGCGGTCTGCTTCGCCGACCTCGTCGGGTTCACGCGCCTCACCCGGCGCATGGAGGAGGAAGAGCTCGGCGAGCTGGTCGAGGCCTTCGAGACCACGGCGGCGGACCTGGTGGCCGCGAACGGCGGCCGACTCATCAAGACCCTGGGCGACGAGGTCCTGTACGCCACCGACGACGCCGGTGTCGCCGCCGAGATCGCGCTGCGGCTCATCGAGACCATGGCCAACGACGAGACCATGCCCGAACTGCGCGTAGGCATGGCCTTCGGCACGGTGACGACGCGGATGGGCGACGTCTTCGGCTCGACCGTGAACCTCGCGAGCCGGCTCACCTCGATAGCGCCCAAGGACGCGGTCCTCGTCGACGGCGCCTTCGCCGAGGAGCTGACCCGCACGGGCGAGGCCCCCGCCTCCGAGGCCGAGGCCGCCGAAGCCGCGGCCGCCGCGGAGAAGGAGGGCGAGGAACCCCCGACCTACCGCTTCGCCCTCCAGCCCATGTGGCAACGCCCGGTACGCGGCCTGGGCGTGGTCCAGCCGTGGCTGCTGACGCGGAGGCCGGGGAAGGAATGAGGAGGGGCCGCGTGGGGGTGCGTGGTCTCGAGGGGCGGACCGGATCCGTGAGGGTGTGGGCTGCCGATGTGCTCTGCCGGTGTGGGCTGTCTGAGGGGTCCGGGCACGTAACGGTGTAGGCCGTCGGCATGGGTGGGGGCGGACCCGCGTGGTCCGGGACGTGCGATCCGAGCCATGGAACCCGGGCGGGCGTGTTGTGGCGATGACGAGGGTCCGAGTCGCGTGGCCGAGGGCGTGAGGGCGTGAGGGCCGAACGATGTGGCCTTGCGGCGACGCCGACGAAGGCCCGCCGAGCAGCCACGGCTCCGCGGCGTCGGCACGGCCCGGCGGCGTGACAACGCCCCTCCAGCACCCCGGGCCCAGACACAGCACAGCCCTCACGCCGACGGCTCAGCCCTCACGCCGGCGGCTCAGACCCGCAACACCCAGGCAGACCACGCTGCCGTGGCCCTCTGCCGCCGTGGCCGTCTGCTGCCCGGGGCCGTCGTGGTCGGCCTTGTGTGGCCGGGGCGCGCCCCGGCGGCGGCAGCGAGGGTTCCGTCACCTGCCCAGGGCTTCGTCGACGCACAGGCCGACGATCGGGACGCAGAGGCCCGGCTTGGTGGGCTTCGTGGGGGCTGTCGTGTCGCCGGGGGAGTCCGGGGAGTCCGGGGAGTCGGGGGTGGTCGGCTGTTCGGGGGCTGCCGCCGGGGGCTGGGCAGGGGTGGCCGGGGCCGGGCGGAGGGAATCCGGGGTGCGTGTCGCCGGGGGCCCGTCCGGAGCGGGTGGGGTCTGTGGGGTCCTGGGGACGTCGCGGGCGCCGGGGACGGAGGGGAAGCCGACGCCGATGGAGGGGGCGGGCGGGAAGGTGGACGGGGTCGGTGGGGGAGTGGTTGCTCCCGGTGACGGGGGCCGCGTCGGTGTGGAGTCGCCGCCCATGGGGGTGTCGGCGGTCGGGGTGCCCGCGTCGGCCGAGGGCTCGCTCCGCACGGTCGCTCCGGCGTGGGCCGCCTCGTCCGTGACGTCGTCCGCCGCCCTCGGCGCCGGGCCCGCCGCGTCGGAGCCGCCGACCGGGCCCGACGCCAGCCGTACGAGACTCAGTGCGCCCGCCGCCAAGGCCATCCCGCCCACCGCGAACAGAAACTTCCGGGGTCGGGGCCGCCGGTGCCGCCCTCGCGGCCGGGGAGCGGAGTGGTCGGGGGCGGCCCCGACCCGGTCCGCGGGATCCGCCGATGCCCCGGATGCGACGGGCGAGAGGGGCATCGCCGACGGCCCCGGGGCCACCGACGGCCTCCAGGGCGCAGACGACCCCGCCGGCGCCGTGGACGCCGATGCCAGCGGAGATCTCGACGATGCCGTCGGCGTCCACGCCGGTGTGGAAGTCGGCCGTGCCGTAGGCGGTCGTGGTGGTGTCGGCGGTCGCTGCGGCGCCCGTGGTGTGGTCGGCGTCGGCCGGGTGGCCGTGTTCGTCGTCATGGTTCTTCCCTCCCCTGCGCGCCCGTGTCCCCCGGTGCGCCCTGGCGGAGCGCAGAGTATGTGCCGGGGTGGGCGGTGTGGCTGGAGAAGGTCCGGATGTCACTCGTACGGGGAAAAGGTCGCCGGGACCTGTCAACGGGCGCGGTCCGCGGGGCTCTCGTCGGGGTGGGGGTCGGGCCCGCGGGTGACGGTGCCGTCAAAGGCATCCCCCTGCGTGGGCCGGTCCGACGGTGTCGCCACCAAGGCCCTCGCGAGCGCCCCTCCGCGCCGCTGACCCGCGAACCCGCCCACCGGGCGGCTGGGCTTCGCTCGGGCTTTCGTCCGGCGGGGTCGGCTGCGATGATCGGGGCGACGGTAGTTAACCCGCGTTAACCGGGAGGGATTCATGGGTGACGGCGCTGCAGGGGAGCGGGCGGTAGGGATGGAGGGAGAAGGGGAGCGGCGGTTCGGGGAGTTCGTCGGGGTGCGGCGGCATGGGTACGTCGCCGAGCTCGCGCTCGACCGGCCCAAGGCCATGAACGCCGTGTCGACCGACATGGCCCGTTCCGTCGCGGCGGCGTGCGCGGCGCTGGCCGCCGATCGGGACGTGCGCGTGGTCGTGGTGACGTCGACGCACGAGCGGGCGTTCTGTGTGGGCGCGGACCTGAAGGAGCGGAACTCCTTCAGCGACGCCGATCTGGTGCGGCAGCGGCCCGTCGCGCGGGCGGCGTACACCGGCGTCCTGGAGCTTCCGATGCCCACGATCGCCGCCGTGCACGGCTTCGCGCTGGGCGGCGGCTTCGAGCTCGCCCTCTCCTGCGACCTGATCGTGGCCGACCGTACGGCGGTGGTGGGGCTGCCCGAGGTGTCGGTGGGGGTGATCCCGGGCGGCGGGGGCACGCAGTTGCTGCCGCGTCGGGTGGGGGCCGCGCGGGCCGCCGAGCTGATCTTCACGGCGCGGCGGCTGGAGGCCGAGGAGGCGCGGGAGTCGGGGCTCGTGGACGCGTTGGTGGAGGAGGGGCGGGACCGCGAGGAGGCCCTGGCCCTGGCCGCGCGCATCGCCGCGAACTCGCCCGTCGGGCTGCGCGCCGCCAAGCGAGCGCTGCGGCTGGGGCAGGGGCTCGACCTGCGGGCCGGTCTGGAGGTCGAGGACGCGGCGTGGCGCTCGGTAGCGTTCTCGGGCGACCGGGCGGAGGGCGTGGCCGCCTTCAACGAGAAGCGGAAGCCCGACTGGCCGGGGGAGTGAGCCACGGGGCACGGGCCACGGGGTTCGCCGGGGACGCCGACCGGCGGGGCGCGGGGAGGGCGGGGCACCCCTTCCCGTGGAGCCGACTGCCCGCCACCGGCGCCCCCGTACCCCTGTTCGCCCCACTAACGTCTCAAATCGGATCAAAGCTCCCTAGCCTGGGGAGATGGGAGAGGACAGGCGGCTGAGGGCCGTGGTGGCGTTGGCGCGGGGGATGGCTGGGGCGCGTACGTCGCGGGAGACGTGGTGGGCCGCTGCGGACGGGTCGTGCCGGGCCCTGTCGGGCAGCTTCGCCGCGCTGTCCGTGTGGGAGCGGGAGCGAGGGTTGCTGCGGGTGCTCGTGAACGTGGGGAACCGGGCGGTGGACGAGGAGGAGTTCCCCGAGGACGAGACGTATCCGGTGCACGAGTTCCCGGAGATCGCGGAGTTCCTGCACGAGCGGTGGCTCGAGGGCGGTGAGCCCAACGCCTGGGTGGAGACGGCGGCCGGGCCGGTCGCCGGGCGGCGGCCCGGCGGCTACTGCCATCAGCGCGTCGCCGCGCTGCGCCGGCGCGGGCGGGGCTGCTGCGTGGTGGCGCCCGTCGTGATGAACGGCCGGGCGTGGGGCGAGCTGTACGTGGCCCGGCCCGCAGGGGAGCCCGTCTTCCACCGCGACGACGCCGCGTTCGCGACCGTGCTCGCCTCGGTCGTGGCGGCCGGGCTCGCGCAGTCCGAGCGGCTGGAGGAGGCCCGGCGGCTCGCCTTCACCGACCCCCTCACCGGGCTCGGCAACCGGCGCGCGGTCGACCTCCGGCTCGACGAGGCGATGGAGGCGCACCGGCGTGACGGCACGGTGATCAGCCTCGTCGTCTGTGACCTCAACGGCCTGAAGAAGGTCAACGACTCCCACGGGCACGCGATGGGGGATCAGCTGCTGGAGAGATTCGGCTCCGTGCTGTCGCGCTGCGCGGCCGAGCTGCCCGGGGTGCTGGTCGCGCGGCTCGGCGGGGACGAGTTCTGTCTGCTCGCGGTGGGGCCGTCGGCGGACGACGTGGTGCGGGTCTCCGGGGACCTCTGCGTGCGGGCGCGGGAGCTGGAGCCGGGCGACGGGGTCGCGTGCGGGGTCGCGTCCACCGGGGATCCGATCGGGCCGCTGCGCTCGGCCCGGCGGCTCTTCCGGCTGGCCGACGCGGCGCAGTACCGGGCCAAGGCCGCCGGTTCCGTCGAGCCGGTCGTCGCGGGCCGGGAGGGCGAGGGCGCGGAGGACCCGGTGGTCAGTCTCGCCGACCGGCCGCCCGCGCCGGTCGATCCCGAGCACCCGGGGGACCGGCGCCGCATTCGAGGGCGCCGGTCCTAGGGCGGGCCGCGCGGCGGGTCGAGTCGGCGCGCGGTCCTGGGCTGCCCACGGCCAAGGGGGGAGTGGGCCGTGGGCCGGAAGGGGCAGGGGCGAAGGGCGGCCCGGAAAGGAGCGCGGCCCCGCGTCGTCCGGTACGTCGACCCTACTCGCGTGCGCGTGCCGGAAAGGCGCTGACCTGCGGATTCTGATCAATCTCTGATGAATTCCCGATCGTTCTCCGATCAGTTTCTGATCTACGCGGATAGCCGGGTCGGCGGATACGGCGGCCGGCCGCTGGCGGCGTGCGTGCGGCGTGCGGGCGGAGGGTGCACGGCGGGTGTGCGGCGGGCGTGCGGCGGGCGTGCGGCGAAGTAAGGAGCCCCTCCCTCCTTCGGTCGTGACATTCGGCGATTCAGTCCCTACGATCCTGAATATGGATATGCACTCTGTGGACAGGGTGGTGCTCGGGACGTCCGGGGTCACCGCGGCCGACGTCCTCGCCGTGGCGCGCGCCGGCGCCCGGATCGAGCTCTCCCACGAGGCGGTGGCCGCCCTCGCCGCGGCCCGCGAGATCGTGGACGCGCTGGCGGCCAAGCCGGAGCCCGTCTACGGGGTCTCCACCGGCTTCGGCGCCCTCGCGACCCGGCACATCAGCCAGGAGCTGCGGGCCCGGCTCCAGCGCAACATCGTCCGCTCGCACGCGGCCGGCATGGGGCCGAGGGTGGAGCGCGAGGTCGTCCGCGCGCTGATGTTCCTGCGGCTGAAGACCGTCTGCTCCGGCCGCACCGGCGTACGGCCCGAGGTCGCGCAGACCATGGCCGACGTCCTCAACGCCGGGATCACCCCCGTCGTCCACGAGTACGGCTCCCTCGGCTGCTCCGGCGACCTGGCGCCGCTGTCCCACTGTGCGCTCACGCTGATGGGCGAGGGCGACGCCGAGGGCCCGGACGGGGTCGTACGGCCCGCCGGTGAGCTGCTCGCCGAGCACGGCATCGCCCCGGTCGAGCTGCGCGAGAAGGAGGGGCTGGCCCTCCTCAACGGCACCGACGGCATGCTCGGCATGCTGGTCATGGCGCTGGCCGACCTGGAGCGGCTGTACACGTCGGCCGACATCACCGCCGCGATCTCCCTGGAGGCCCTGCTCGGCACCGACAAGGTCCTCGCGCCCGAGCTGCACGCCATCCGCCCGCATCCCGGGCAGGCGGCCTCCGCGGCCAACATGCTCGCCGTGCTGAAGGGGTCGGGGCTCACCGGGCACCACCAGGACGACGCGCCGCGCGTGCAGGACGCGTACTCGGTGCGGTGTGCTCCGCAGGTCGCCGGGGCGGGGCGCGACACCGTCGCGCACGCGCGGCTCGTCGCCGAGCGGGAGCTGGCGGCGGCGGTCGACAACCCGGTCGTCCTGGCGGACGGGCGGGTCGAGTCCAACGGCAACTTCCACGGGGCGCCGGTCGCCTACGTCCTCGACTTCCTGGCGATCGCGGTGGCGGACCTCGCGTCGATCGCGGAGCGGCGGACGGACCGGCTGCTCGACAAGAACCGGTCGCACGGACTGCCGCCGTTCCTCGCGGACGACCCCGGAGTCGACTCCGGGCTGATGATCGCGCAGTACACGCAGGCGGCACTCGTGAGTGAGCTGAAGCGGCTCGCCGTACCGGCCTCGGCCGACTCGATTCCGTCCTCCGCGATGCAGGAGGACCATGTGTCGATGGGGTGGGCGGCGGCGCGGAAGCTGCGGACCGCGGTGGACAACCTCACGCGGGTGCTGGCCGTCGAGTTGTACGCCGGTACGCGTGGCGTCGAGCTGCGGGAGGGGCTGGTGGCCGCGCCGGCCACGCGGGCGGTGGTGTCCGCTGTGCGTGAGGCCGGCGTCGAGGGGCCCGGGCCTGATCGGTTTCTCGCGCCGGATCTGGCGTTGGCCGACGCGTTCGTTCGGGACGGGCGGTTGGTGGCCGCGGCGGAGTCCGTCACCGGGCCGCTCGCCTGACTCTGCTCGCGCGGTTTCCCCCGCCCCTGAAGAGCAGGGGCGCGGGGAACGGGCGACTACGCGCCGCCCAACGGGCCGTACGCCTCGCGTTCTCGGCGGATCGAGTACGCGACGAAACCCGCGCCGAGGCCGAGCATCGCGGTGCCGCCGACGAGGTAGGGCGTGGTGTTGGGGCTGCCGGTGTCGGCGAGTTCGCGGTTGTCGCCGGTGGTCGCGTCCGTGTCGGCCGTCGTGGTCGTCGTCTGCTGCCGTACGGCGGGCTCTTCCTGCGTCGCGTTGGCCGACGGCACGAACCAGAGGGCGCCCAGGAGGGTGCCCGCGGCGGTGGCGGTCAGCAGCGACCGGCGGGCGGTGGACGACGCGCGACGTGCGACGGACACGGAATATCGATCCCCTTGTGGTGCTGGCGAATTGGCCGTAGGGAGCGATGCTAATGAAAGGCGCGGGTCGTGGGAAAGTCGCGTGACCTGTGAGCCGTACGCTCCGGAGCATGAGTACAACTGAGACATCACAGTTTGTCCGGCTTCGCGTCGAATTGGTGGTGGAAGTCGAGGACGTGGAGGCCATCACCGGGGCCGCTTTGCGGCGGATCGCCGCCGACTCCGATATGCCTGCCGATGAGCGGGTACACGCCGAGAGCGCGGTGACGGAGGACACGGCGGAGGCCCTCGCCTACCTGATCGACCCGTTCGACCTGGTCGGGGAGGTCCCGGGAGTCGAACTCGCCCAGGCCTCCTGGAGCAGCGAGGGCGTGGACTACGACCCCGATTCGCCGGAATGGGGTCTCGGCGAGGATGATGATCGGGAGGACGAAGAAGACTGACTCGGCTGAGCGGCTCGGGAGATTGATGGCCCCGGGCGGCAACCGCCGCCCGGGGTTCTTACGTCTCATGAGTCGCACCAGTCACTTGTGCACCGCCGGGTCGCCGACGATCCGATGCGGGTGGAGTGGCGTATCCCACATATCCGCGCGAGCGGAACGGCCCAGCGCCGTAGTGGTGTTTAAGTGCTTACGGGGATCTTCGGGGTTTTGGGGATTCGGCAACGATGGAGAAGCGTGTGATGACGAACAGTAAGCGGCGCAGGGGCCTGTCGGTCGCGTCCGCACTGCTCGGCGGGGTGCTGGTGCTCTCTGCGTGCAGCGGAGGCGACGGCGACAACGCGTCCGGGAACGACGGCGGGGACTCCTCGCAGGCCAAGGCCGACGAGGCGGCGGCCAAGAAGACCTCCGAGGCCGAGATCAAGATCACGCCGAAGGACGGCTCGGACAACGCCTCCATCAACAACTCGGCCAAGGTCACGGTGAGCAAGGGCACGCTCACGGAGGTGACCATGACCACGGCCGAGGGCACCGCTGTCGACGGCGAGATATCCGCCGACAAGAAGAGCTGGTCGCCCACCGTGCAGCTGGAGCGGTCCACCGGCTACAAGATCGCCGCCGCCGCCAAGGACTCCGACGGCCGCGAGGCCCACGAGAACGCCTCGTTCACCACGGTCTCGCCCGCCAACAGCTTCATCGGCAACTTCACGCCCGAGGACGGCTCCACCGTCGGCGTCGGTATGCCGGTCTCGATCAACTTCGACAAGGCGATCACCAACAAGTCCGCCGTCCAGAAGGGGATCACCGTCTCCAGCAGCTCCGGCCAGGAGGTCGTCGGGCACTGGTTCAACGCCAACCGCCTCGACTTCCGCCCCGAGGACTACTGGCAGGGCGGCTCCACCGTCACCCTGAAGCTCGCGCTCGACGGGGTCGAGGGCGCCGAGGGTGTCTACGGTGTGCAGCAGAAGACGGTGACCTTCAAGATCGGCCGCAACCAGGTCTCGATCGTCGACGCCAAGACCAAGACGATGAAGGTCACGCAGGACGGCAAGGTCGTCAAGACCATCCCGATCTCCGCCGGTTCGCCCGAGAACAAGACGTACAAGGGCGTCATGGTGATGTCGGAGAAGTTCAAGGAGACGCGCATGAACGGCGCGACCGTGGGCTTCACCGACGACGACGGCAAGGGCGAGTACGACATCAAGGACGTGCCGCACGCCATCCGCCTCACCACCTCCGGGACGTTCATCCACGGCAACTACTGGGGCGCCGACTCGGTCTTCGGCAACGTCAACACCAGCCACGGCTGTGTCGGCCTGAACGACACCAAGGGTGCCAACGACCCCGACACCGAGGGCGCCTGGTTCTACAACAACTCGATCGTCGGTGACGTCGTGGACATCCGGAACACCGGTGACAAGACCGTCGCCCCGGACAACGGCCTCAACGGCTGGAACCTGAGCTGGGCCGACTGGAAGGCCGGCTCCGCGGTCTGATCCGCCGCCAGATGGGACAAACCGATGCCGCCCTCAGGGGCGGCATCGGTGTTTCCGGGGGTGCGCACAGGGTTCTCATCAGGCTCTTATCGAGGGCTTATCCCATCATCACGCGGCGTCCCTAGCTTGCCGCACATGTTCTTCACCTACCTGAGGCGCGAACTGCGCCGCCGCAGAAAAGCGGCACTCGTCGTCGCCTCCGGCCTCGCCCTGGGCATCGCGCTGGTGATCGTGGTCAGTTCCGTGTCGTCGGGCATGGAGAAGGCACAGGCCACCGTGCTCGAATCCCTGTACGGCCTGGGCACGGACATGACCGTCACCAAGGCCGCCGCCGCGCCCGGCGAGAACGGCGGCGAACGGCCCCGGTTCGAGTTCGACGCCCAGGACGACGACTCCGACGCGGAGCAGAGCAGCGACCTCGTCCGGGTCCAGGGCTTCCAGACCCTCGCGAGCTCGACCGTCACCGAGGTCGCCGAGCAGGAGGGCGTCTCCGGGGCCGTCGGCGGTCTCAGCCTCCAAGTCATCAAGGTGGACGGGCAGTTCCGGTCCGGTCGGTTCCAGCAGGACGAGGGCGCCGGGGGCGGGCAGCAGGGCGGTCCCGGCGGCCAGAACGGCGGCACCGGGCAGCCCGAGGGGCGGGTGGAGGGCGGCGGCGCCGAGTTCGACGTCGACAACTACTCGGTGTACGGCATGGACGTGACCGAGCCCGCCCTGGGCCCCCTGACCTCCTCGAAGATCACCAGCGGTCGCACGTTCACGACGTCCGAGACGAACGCGAAGGTCGTGGTCGCGGACACGTCGTACGCCAAGGAGAAGGAGCTGAAGGTCGGGGACAGCGTCACGATCAACAGCGTCAAGTACGAGGTCATCGGGATCGCGACGCCCGACAGCGGGGACGCGGCGGCCAACCTCTACATGCCGCTGAAGCAGGCGCAGACGCTGAGCGACTCCAAGGACAAGGTCACCACGATCTACGTCAAGGCGAGCGACTCGCAGCGGATCGACAGCGTCAAGGCGGCCATCCAGAAGAACATCGACGGGACGACCGTCACCACCTCCGCCGACCTCGCCAAGACGGTCTCCGGGTCCCTGTCCACCGCCTCCGGCCTCGCCTCCAACGTCGGCAAGTGGCTGTCCATCGCCGTGCTCATCGCCGCGTTCCTGGTGGCCGGGCTGCTCACCTCCTCGGCCGTGTCCCGGCGGGTACGGGAGTTCGGCACGCTCAAGGCGCTGGGGTGGAAGTCGGGGCGGGTGACCCGGCAGGTGGTCGGCGAGGCCGTCGTCAACGGGCTGGTGGGCGGTGCGCTCGGTATCGCGCTGGGGCTCGGTGGGGCGTACGTCGTGACGGCGATCAGTCCGACGCTGCAGGCGGAGGTCGGGGCGACGGGTGGTGGCTTCGGCGGGCCCGGCGGGGGTGGCTTCCCCGGTGGAGGCGGCCCCGGTGGTGGGCAGCAGGCCGCTTCGAACGCGCTGGAAGTGGCTCTCACGGCGCCTGTCAGCGTCAGCACGATCGCCCTCGCGGTGGGGCTGGCCGTGGCAGGTGGGCTGATCGCGGGGGCGTTCGGTGGGTGGCGTGCCTCGCGGCTGAGGCCGGCGGACGCGTTGCGGCGCGTGGAGTAGGCAGGCCGGTCCAGGCGGATCACCCCGTCAACCCCCTCACACCTCACAGGAGTTGCACATGTACGTACTCACCGGTGTCACCAAGCGCTACGCGCGCGGCAAGGACACCGTCACCGCACTCGACGGGGTCGATCTCACCGTCGCGGATGGGGATCGGCTGGTCATCCAGGGGCCCACCGGGGGTGGGAAGTCCACGTTGCTCCAGATGCTCGGGGGGTTGGACAAGCCGTCCGACGGGAGCATCGAGCTGGACGGCACCGATCTGGCGAGGCTGTCGGAGGGCAGGCTCACGAAGGTGCGGAGCGAGAACATCGGGTTCGTGTTCCAGAGCTTCAACCTGATTCCGACGCTGACCGCGCAGGAGAACGTCGAGACGGCTCTCGTGCCGCTCAAGGTGAAGACGAAGGAGCGGCGCGAGCGGGCCGCCGAGGCGCTGGAGTCGGTCGGGCTGGGGGATCGGCTGGGGCATCTGCCGGCCGAGCTGTCGGGTGGTCAGCAGCAGCGCGTCGCGATCGCCCGCGCGTTGGTGAAGCGGCCGAAGGTACTGCTCGCGGACGAGCCCACCGGCAACCTCGACGAGTCCACGCGTGACGAGATCATGGAGGTCCTGGAGACGCTGTGGAAGGAGCACGGGCTCACTTTCATCATGGTCACCCATGACTCGGCGCTGGCGAAGAAGGCCCCCCGGGTCGCGACGATCCGCAAGGGGCGCATCACGGTGAAGGAGAACGCCGGGGCGTGAGGTGCCCGCGGCGTCGAGCGCCCAGGGTGTGGGGCGCGTCGGCGTGGAGTCCGGGGCGCGTGCGGCTTGCGCGTGGCCCCGGGTTCGCCGCTTTGCGCCCAGCCGCGAGGCGTGTGGCGCGAGTTGACCCCCGGTCATACTGCGTAGACCGGGGGGAATTGACGCGTATGTGTGCGGAAGCTCCCCCTGTCGGACCAAGGGGGAGACTTGCGCAGACATGTGAAGCGCGCGTGCACGGCCACGATCGCCATGGCGTCGGCCGTGGCGCTGGCGGCGGGAACGACCGGCCCGGCGTCCGCGATATCCGAGCGCCCGACGGGCATGACCGACGCAACCGGCATGACCGACGTGACCGACGTGACAGGCACGACCGGCACGACCGTGGCGGACCTCACGGGCATCAAGGGCATCAAGGGCCTCACAGGCATCAAGGGCCTCACAGGCATCAAGGGCCTCAAGAACCTCGACGACCTCAGGGGAGGGAGCGGCGCCGGTCTCAGGGCGAGTCACCGCATCACCCTCGTCACGGGCGACCGGGTCCTCGTCGACGCCGAGGGCCGCGTGCTCGGCCTGGAGCGGGCGAAGGGCCGCGCGGGCGTCCCGGTCCAGCTGCGCGAGGTCGACGGCCACACCTATGTGCTGCCGGCCGACGCGGCCCGGCTCATCTCCACCGGGAGGGTCGACCAGCGGCTCTTCGACGTCACCGAGCTGAACCGTTCGGTGACCCGCACCTCCCAGAAGCAGGGCCTGAAGCTGATCGTCGGCTACTCGGGGACCGCCGCCGGAGCCCGGGCCGACGTACGGGACGCGGGCGACACCCGGGTCCGCCGCACCCTGCGGACCCTGAACGCCGACGCGGTGTTCACCCCCCGGGACGACGCCGCCGCGCTGTGGAAGGCGCTCACCGACGCCGACGGCACCACCGCCACCGGGGTCGCGAACCTCTGGCTGGACGGCGTTCGCGAGGTCAGCCTCGACACGTCCGTCCAGCAGATCGGCGCCCCGAAGGCCTGGAAGGCCGGCCTCGACGGCAAGGGCGTCACCATCGCCGTACTGGACACGGGTATCGACGCGACCCACCCGGACCTCAAGGGCCAGGTGGCTGCCGCCAAGAACTTCTCCACCTCGCCCGACACCACGGACAAGTACGGCCACGGCACGCACGTCGCCTCCATCGCGGCGGGCACGGGGGCCCGGTCCAAGGGCAGGTTCAAGGGGGTCGCGCCCGGCGCCGAACTGCTCAACGGCAAGGTGCTGAGCGACGAGGGATACGGCGACGACTCCGGCATCATCGCCGGCATGGAGTGGGCCGCCGAGCAGGGCGCCGACGTGGTCAACCTCAGCCTGGGCGGCGGCGACACCCCCGAGGCCGACCCGATGGAGGCGGAGATCAACAAGCTCTCCGCCGAGAAGGGCATCCTCTTCGCGGTCGCCGCCGGCAACGAGGGCGAGGGGGGCGGGCAGACGGTCGGCTCGCCGGGCAGCGCGGCCGCCGCGCTCACCGTCGGGGCGGTCGACGACAAGGACAGGCTCGCCTCGTTCTCCAGCCGCGGCCCCGGCCTGGACGGCCAGATCAAGCCCGACGTGACCGCGCCCGGCGTCGCAGTCACCGCCGCCGCGGCCCCGGGCAGCGTCATCGAGCGGGAGGTCGGACAGAAGCCCAAGGGCTACCTGACCATCTCCGGTACGTCGATGGCGACCCCGCACGTCGCGGGCGCCGCCGCCCTCCTCAAGCAGCAGCACCCGAAGTGGACGTACCGCGAACTGAAGGCGGCCCTCGTCGCGTCGGCCAAGGGCGCCAAGTACACGCCCTTCGAGCAGGGCTCGGGGCGCATCCGGGTCGACAAGGCGGTCAAGCAGACCGTCGTCGCCGCCCCGGTCTCGGTCGACTTCGGCGTCCAGGAGTGGCCGCACACCGACGACAAGCCGGTGACCAGGAAACTCACCTACAAGAACCTCGGTTCCAAGGCCGTCACCCTCGGCCTCTCGGTGACCGGCACCAACCCGAAGGGCAAGCCCGCCCCGGCCGGGTTCTTCAAGCTCGGCGCCAAGAAGGTCACCGTTCCCGCCAGCGGCAAGGCCACGGTGAAGGTGATCGTCGACACCAGGCTCGGTGGCGGCCTCGACGGCGCCTACTCCGCGTACGTCACCGCCGTCGGCGGCGGCCGGAGCGTACGCACGGCGGCGGCGGTGCGGCGCGAGGCGGAGGCGTACGACGTCACGCTCAGGATGGTCGGCCGGGAGGGCGAGCCGGCCGTCCACCACATGCTCGACCTGACCGGTGTCTCCGGGCTCGCCGAGGGCGCGTGGTTCACGCCGTACGACAAGGACGGCACGGTCGAGCTGCGGGTGCCGGAGGGGACCTACATCCTCAACGCCGGGATCGTCGTGGACCCGCGGGACCACAGCAAGGGAACGGCCTGGCTGTCCCGGCCGACGCTGACCGTCGACCGGAAGACCTCCCTCACCCTGGACGCCCGCAAGACGAAACCCGTGGACCTCACCGTGCCCGACCCGGCCGCCGAACCGGCCTTCGCCGCACCGGACTTCACCCTGCGGGCAGGAGGCAGCGGGTACACCTTCGGCTGGCTGCTCGACACCTACGAAGGGTTCCGTACCGCGCACCTCGGTCCGCGGCTCACCGGCGGCCGGCTCAGCCAGAACTGGGCGGGCCAGTGGACCAAGGGCGACAGCGCCCAGTACGCCGTCGCCACCGGTGGCAAGGTCGACAGGCTCGCCACCGGCTTCACCAAGCGCTGGAAGAAGGGCGACCTGGCCACGGTGAAGACCGGCCTCGGCTCCTCCGCCGCGGGCAAGCAGGGCGCCGTCATCCCCTGGGCCTGGCTTCCCGGCAGCCCCGGCTCACCCGCCGTGGCCGTACCGCAGCCGCTGCCCGGCAGGCGCACGCTGTATCTGTCCGCCACCGACGGGGTGAGGTGGAGCCTCGACTTCGAGCAGTACGGCGCGGAGGACGAACAGGGCTTCCCGATCCTGGACGCCTACTACACGGCCGGCGACAGCCGGACCTACAAGGCGGGCAAGACGTACGCCCAGACCTTCAACGTCGGTGTCTTCGGCCCGCGGATCACCGGGTTCTACGGCATCCGGCGTGACGGGAACCACCTGTACGGCCTGCTGCCGATGTTCGCCGACGGGCAGGGGCATGACGGGGCGTCCTTCTACGAGAAGGTCACGACGACCCTGTACCGCGACGGGAAGAAGTTCGCCTCGGGCGAGGACGCGCTGGACGGGTCGGGCCGGTTCACGGTCCCGGCGGACCTCGCCCGCTACCGTCTGACGACGTCCCTCTCCCGGGCGGCCGAGCTGGCCACGGCCTCCTCCCGGATCGACGCGAGCTGGACCTTCACGTCGAAGAAGACCGCGAACGACACGGAACTCCCGGTCTCCACGGTCCGCTTCGGCGCCCCGTTCCTGGGCCTCGACAGCACGGCCCCGGCCGGCACGAAGGGCACCGTCCGCGTCACCGTGCAGGGGGCGGCCGCAGGCAAGAACCTCAAGTCGCTGGCCGTGTACGTGTCGGGCGACGGCAAGAAGTGGACCGAGGTCGCCGTGAGGAACGGCACGTTCACGTACGGGACTCCGGCGGCGGGCAAGAGCGTGTCGCTGCGCGCCGAGGTGAGCGACAGGAAGGGGAACACGTCGACGGTGACGATCCACGACGCCTACTTCGGCACGTGAGCGCGGGGCGCCCCGGCGGGCGTCCGTGACCGGCACGGCCCGCCAGGCGCCCGTGACCGCGA
The DNA here is from genome assembly GCF_045160825.1 of Streptomyces sp. NBC_00104. Classification (NCBI taxonomy): domain Bacteria; kingdom Bacillati; phylum Actinomycetota; class Actinomycetes; order Kitasatosporales; family Streptomycetaceae; genus Streptomyces; species Streptomyces sp. NBC_00104. The sequence goes on from NZ_CP108215.1 coordinate 7,129,637, forward strand.
CGGCCCGCCCGGGGTGCTGCCTCCGGCGGGCCGTCTCGCGTACGGCCCAAGGAGCCCCAAGGGCTTCCGATGGATCTCCGTGGACGCTGCGGAGATCCAACGGCGACCCCCTAAGGCGTCGCCGTCGGCCTGCGGGTCGCGTCCGTGCCCCAGCTGGCCAGGAGGCGGAGGGCGTCGGCGGAGGGGGAGCCCGGTTCGGCGTGGTAGGTGATCAGGTTCTGCTCGTGGTCGTCGGGCAGACTGAACGTCTCGAAGGAGAGGGTGAGGTCACCGACCAGCGGGTGGCACATGCGCTTCAGCCCGTGGCTCTTCTCCTTCACGTCGTGCGTCGCCCACAGCCGCCGGAACTCCTCGCTCTTCACCGACAACTCGCCCACCAGCGCCGACAGCTGCGGATCGTCCGGATGGCAGCCCGCGTCCATCCGCAGATAGCTGACCATGTCGGCCGCCTTCTGGTCCCAGTCGACGTACAGATCACGGTAGTCGGGCCGCAGGAACACCATCCGCGCCCAGTTCCGCTCCTGTGCCGGCAGCGCCGACCAGTCCCCGAAGACCGCGGACGCCATCCGGTTCCAGATGAGGATGTCCGAGCGCCGGCCCGTGACGTACGCGGGGATGCCGTCCAGGGTGTCGATCAGCTGCCGCAGGGCGCCCCGCACCTGCTGCGGACGGGCCGACCGCTTCTTCTTGTGCGCCTTCGGCTTCGCGAGATGCGTGAGATGGGCGTGCTCGGCGTCGTTCAGCCGGAGGGCGCGCGCGATGGCGTCGAGCACCTCCGCCGACACGTTGCGCCCGTTGCCCTGCTCCAGCCGCGTGTAGTACGCCACCGACACACCCGCGAGCTGCGCCAGCTCCTCCCGGCGCAGCCCGGGAACCCGCCGGTGCCGCCCGAAGGCCGGCAGCCCCACGTCCTCCGGCTTCAGCCGGGCCCGCCGGGTGCGCAGGAACTCGCTGAGCTCGGCACGCCGGTCCAGCGCACCGGCGGCTCCGGCCTCGCCGAAGGGCGGCTCCTGTACGGCTTCGGGCTGTTCGTTCATACGACAAGTATTCACGGTCGTACGCCCATGAGCCTGACCCCGCCAGTGGTAGGACCAGCGGACGTACGCAAAGCCGTGGCCTGGGTGGCCCCTGGGATTTCGGGCAGGCTGGTATCCGCAGCCGGCCCGAAGGCAGGCCGGATGCGGGACGACGATCAGGAGAATCCCGGCATGACCACCACTGTTGCCGCCTATGCGGCGCCCGCCGCCAAGGCTCCGCTGGAGCGCACCACCATCGAGCGCCGCGAAGTCGGTGAGTTCGACGTTCTGATCGACATCAAGTACGCCGGTATCTGTCACTCGGACATCCACCAGGCCCGTGAGGGCTGGGGCGAAGCCATCTTCCCGATGGTTCCGGGGCACGAGATCGCCGGTGTCGTCGAGGCCGTCGGTTCCGGCGTCACCAAGTTCGCCGTCGGCGACAAGGTGGGTGTCGGCTGCATGGTCGACTCCTGCCGTGAGTGCGAGAACTGCGAGGCGGGGCTGGAGCAGTACTGCCTCAAGGGCAACGTCGGCACGTACAACGCCATCGGCAAGGACGGCGAGCCCACCTACGGCGGCTACGCGGAGAAGATCGTCGTCGACGAGGCCTTCACCGTACGCATCCCCGACGGCATCGCCCTCGACGAGGCCGCGCCCCTGCTGTGCGCGGGCATCACCCTGTACTCCCCGCTCAGGCACTGGAACGCCGGCCCCGGCAAGAAGGTCGCCGTCGTCGGTCTCGGCGGCCTCGGCCACATGGGCGTCAAGATCGCGCACGCGCTGGGTGCCGAGGTGACCGTCCTGTCGCAGTCCCTCCGCAAGCAGGAGGACGGCTTCAAGCTGGGCGCCGACCACTACTACGCGACCAGCGACGAGGCGACCTTCAAGGAGCTCGCGGGCACCTTCGACCTCATCGTGTCGACGGTCTCGGCCCCGCTGAAGCTCGACGCCTACCTCTCGCTGCTGAAGACCGACGGCGCCTTCGTGAACGTCGGCGCCCCCGAGGAGCCCGTAGCCCTCAACCTCTTCTCGGTGATCGCCGGCCGCAAGACCCTCGCCGGGTCCGGCATCGGTGGCATCCGGGAGACCCAGGAGATGCTCGACTTCTGCGCCGAGCACGGCCTCGGCGCCGAGATCGAACTGATCCGCGCGGACCAGATCAACGAGGCGTACGAGCGGGTGCTGGCGAGCGACGTCCGCTACCGGTTCGTGATCGACACGTCGACGATCTGACGAGGCCGGGGTGGTTGTCCGCGGGTGAGTGGGGGCTTGTCGCGCGGTTCCCCCCCGCGCCCCTAAAGGGCCGCAGGCCCTGCAAGGGGCGCGGGGAACTGCGCGAGCAACCCCCACCGGACCCGCAGACGGGGGGTCGAAGGGGCGCAGCCCCTGGGGAAGGGACGGGTAGGGGCGGCGGGGGCGAGGAAATCTCAGCGCTCGCCGCGGGCACACCCCAGCAACCACAACACATACGGCCCCCCGACCAACGATGTCGGTGCCCCCACCGGAATCTCCAGTGGGGGCACAAACACGGAGAAGAGGGAAGACGTAAGGGGAAGTCGGAAGGGGAAGTCGGAAGGGGAAGTCGGAAGGGGAGGTGTCCGCGATGCCCGTAGCGCTGAACCACACGATCGTCGCCGCACACGACAAGCAGGCGTCGGCCCGTTTCCTGGCCGACATCCTGGGGCTGGAGGTGGGTCCGCGGTACGGCCCGTTCGTCCCGGTCGAGATCCCCAACGGCGTGACCCTCGACTACCTGGACTCCCCCGGCCCCATCACGCCCCAGCACTACGCTTTCCTGGTCACGGAGGACGAGTTCGACGAGATCCTCGCCCGCGTCAGAGCGGCCGGCCTCACCTACTGGGCCGATCCGTACCACCGCCGGACCATGGAGATCAACACCAACGACGGCGGCCGCGGCACCTACTTCGACGACCCGAACGGCCACAACCTGGAGATCATCACCAGGCCGTACGGGAGCGGGGGCTGAGCACGGGCTACGGCCGGGGCCGGACCCTGGCCACGCGCTCCGGGTCGCCGCTCAGCAGGTCGGTGTGGCTGATCGCGAAGTCGCGGTTGGGGAGGGTGCCGTCGAAGTGCCACCCGATGACCGTGTCGGGGAGGTAGTCGCGCAGGCCGTGGCGCATGACGGGGTCGTACGCGACCGGTGCGCCCCAGCAGGCCGGGGCCTCGTCGGTGCCGAGGATCACCCAATGGTCCACGGGGACGGGGGAGTCGAGGTCGGGTACGCCGCCGGTGTGGCAGTCGAGCGCGGGCAGCGTGAGCAGGTGAGCAGGTCGGGGTCGGGCGGCGGGTACCTCATGAGCGGCGGCTTCGCCTGTGCCGCCCGCGCGTTGTCGAAGCGGTGCGTCGGCAGGTGCAGGAGCATGGCGTTCGGGCCGTCGGCGAGGTTCGTGGCGGTGTTCTGGTAGCCGAGGACGCGGATCGGACCTGGTCGGCGTGCCGCAGTCGTCCGCAGTACGGCGTGTGCCGGAGAACTCGGGGTCCCGCCGCCCCGGATGCGGGGGCGCCGGGACGGCCGGACGATGGAGGAGGGAGAGGCAGGCGGTCGCGGCGCGATCACCACCCGGGGGGTTGGTAGCTGCTCACCAAGGAGTGCGCACAGGGCCGAATTAGCTCGATCCTGTGATCGTTTACTTGTGAGCTTGCGGTGCTCTGGGCTGATCGGGCTAACGTGGTTGTGTGACCTGGGACACCGGGTACGGCGTCGGCGTGCGGGGCCCCTGCTCCACCGGAGTGATGGTTCAGGGCCTCCCCGTCGCCTCTGGCCGTACCCCAATGGGCCAGGTCGCGCAGGGAACCGGCCTCCGGGGCCCGGACCACGCACAGGATGCGTGTCGCCGCCCCCCGGGTCGAGTACGCCGGGGACCAGCTCGCCCAAGACCGTTCGGGGCGCGCGGCCGAACGGACTCACCCCCGCTCAGTCCCTAGGAACGGTTTCAGAGGTGTGAGCGATATGCCCCTTCAAAAGGTCCGACCGGGTACGGTCCACAGGGTCCGCCCGGACATCAGCGTTCTCGCCGACAGCCTGGAGGTCCCGGGGCTCGGGCACCTCCCGGTGAACGCCTTCGTCCTGCTGGCCGCCCAGCCGGTCGTGGTCGACACCGGCCTCGGCCTGCCCGACCGGAACTTCGTCGAGACACTCAGCGCGGTGCTGGACCCGGCGGACGTCCGCTGGATCTGGCTCACCCACCCCGACCGCGACCACACGGGCGGCATCTTCGACCTGCTGGCGGCGGCGCCCGAGGCACGCGTCGTGACGACCTTCATCGGCGCGGGGATCCTCTCCTGCGAACGCCCCCTGCCCCTGGACCGCTGCTATCTCCTGAACCCCGGCGAGACGATGGACGTGGGCGACCGCACCCTCACCGGCTTCCGCCCGCCCCTGTTCGACAACCCCGCCACGGTCGGCCTCTTCGACGACCAGTCCGGCGTCTGCTTCAGCTCCGACTGCTTCGGCGCGCCCCTGCCCACGGCCGACCTCGCCCAGGCCGACGACGTCCGCGGCATCGCCGTCGACGACCTGCGCACCGCCCAGCTCCTCTGGGCCACGGTGGACAGCCCTTGGGTGCGGACGGTCGACATGGACAAATACCTGGCGACCTTCCAGCCCCTCAAGGACCGCAAGCCCGACCTCGTCCTGTCCACCCACCTCCCCCCGGCCGCCGGCATCACCGGCTCCCTCCTCGACACCCTCACCACCGCCCCCGACGCCCCACCCTTCACGGGCCCGGACCAGGCGGCACTGGAACGGATGCTGGCGGGGTTCGAGCCGGAGGGGGGTGGCCACTGATCCCGCGCACACCGGGCTTCAGGGTGGCCCAGGTCGTCGTCCCGCCAGGCCAGCCGGACGCGGCGTATGTGTCTGTGTCTGTGTCTGTGTCCGCGTCCGCGTCCGCGTATGCGTATGCGAGGAGGCGGGCAAAGCGCAGCCACGGAAGCAGATGCACGTTCAAGGGTGCGTAGCCCGGCCGGGCGAGGCTGCTGATGCCGTGGGCGGTGTCGGCCAGTTCCTCCGTCGCCGGGCGGTCGAGGCGGCCGAGGTCTTCGAGGTAGGCGGAGGCGGCGGCGTCGAGCCGGGCGTGCAGGTCGGCGAGTCGTCGTACCCGGGGGTCGGAGGAGAGCGTCTCGTCCGGGAACGGGAATGCTCGGAAGGCCGCGTGACGGTTCGCGACGGCGGCGATCAGCCCCAGTCGGGAGGGTGCCGTCGAACTCGGCCAGCGAGGTCCGCGTAAGGCGGCAGCGTCCGAGGCCCGCGGAGTCCGTCTGCCGGCCGCCTTCTCCAGGTGCCGGCGCGCGGTGAAGGCGTCCACCTCGGCAAGGTGGGCCGCTCGGCTCTCCTCCAACGTGTCCAGCGCCCGCAGCAGGGCTGCCGGGTCCCTGCGCAGATCAGGAGCGGGGCACGCGGTGGCGGCCAGGTAGGCCCACGTGGCGTTGAATCCGAGCGGGCAGTACTGTCCGACGGCACCTCGCAATGCCCTGTGCCGTCGGGCGAGCGGCAACCGCTCGTCGCGCACTCCGCGTGCGTCTGTTCCGAAGCCCACCCCGTGAGGTTAGCCTTCGGCCTTCGCCGCGCCGATCGGACAGGCCACGCCCGTGCCGGCGAGCCTGTGCTGCCATGCGCCCCGTGGGCGGCAACACGGGCCTACTCAGACGGAGTTGAGTAGGCGCGCTCATGTCCGGCAGGTCCCTGCGCGGCGAGTATCGGTGAAGCGGCGCAGTCGAGAAGCGCCGACCCGATCCAGCTCAGACGCTTACGGAGATTCTCATGTCCCGACGTACTGCTCTGTCCGTGGCCGCCGGTGTCGTTGTCCTCGGTGGTGCCGGTGCCCTCACTCTTGCCTACGCCGGGGACCAGCCGTTGGCGCTGGCGCACAGCACCGCCCACTACACCGCTCCCGACGGCGACCGCGACGGCTCGTTCACCTTCGACACCGACGTCACGGCTTCCTCCGGTGTCAAGAGCGTGAAGGTGCTGGCATGGCCGCAGCAGTCGTCCTTCGCCAAGAACGAGCTGACCGCCAAGGACATGGCCGACGTGGACTCGGCCGTCTGCAAGCCCTCCGGAAAGGACACCGTGCACTGCACGTACCGCGTCAAGGTCACAGGTTCCGACGCTGAGTCCTCCCCGCGCGGTGCCTGGCACGTCGCTGTCCTGGCCACCGCCCAGGACGGCACCACGACCCTGGACACCGAGGCGGCAGACTTCACCGTCAGGTAACCCGGCCGGGCCGGCGAGCCGGCCTACGGACGTTGGCACCCGCTGGACGAGCACGAACCGGGAACGACACGACCGACGTGGGACGCGGGCGGCCTGTACGTCTCCCTCTGCCGCCAGTGCCCCGATCTCATGCCGTCTCGGGAGGGCTTTGCAGCAAGGGCGCCGGCGGGGTGGGCACAGTCGGCGTGCTCCTCGCGGTGGTTGGTTGTCGGCGACCGCAGCGCTGGCTGGGCGGGTCGGAATCGCTTGGAGCCCTCGTGCGTTGAGGACGGTGGGCATCGGATGGCGGTGGTGTGCGAGCCGAGCACACCGAGTCACCGAGCTGACACGTATGGGAGGGCCGCAATGGCTGCGCAGACGCAGAGGGCCGTGCTGGCGGGCGGATGCTTCTGGGGAATGCAGGACCTGATCCGCCGGCTCCCGGGAGTGATGGCGACCCGGGTCGGATACACCGGGGGTGACGTGCCGAACGCGACGTATCGTCACCATGGCACGCACGCGGAGGCCATTGAGATCCTTTTCGACCCTGAGGGAACCGACTTCCGCGCGATCTTGGAGTTCTTCTTCCAGATCCACGACCCGAGCACCAAGAACCGCCAGGGCAATGACATCGGCCTCAGCTACCGCTCGGCGATCTACTACGTGGACGACGAGCAGAAGCGGATCGCTGAGGACACGATCGCGGATGTGGACGCCTCCGGCCTGTGGCCGGGCAGGGTCGTCACCGAGGTGGAGCCGGTCGGCCCCTTCTGGGAGGCCGAGCCCGAGCATCAGGACTACCTGCAGCGCTACCCGGACGGCTACACCTGCCACTTCCCGCGCCCGGGATGGCGGTTGCCCGCCCGCACGGAGGGCTGACCAGGCCTCGCGGGAGGCTTCGGCCGTGGCGGCCTGGGCCGGGGTGTGGGTGTGGACGGCGGAGCGGCGCCCCAGAAGCGGCCGAGGCCGAAGTCGGCGGTCTCCAGGTGCTCGGGGTAGGGGCCGAGCACCTGGGTGCCGAGCAGGGTGTGGCGGTCGGGCACGCCGAACGGCGGCTCGGCTCGATGTCAGCGGGCGGTACCTGTGCAACGTTCCAGGTACCGCCCGCAATGCGTAGCGCGTTCTCGCCGCTCAGCCCGTCCAGCTCAGCCCGTCCAGCTCAGTCCGTCGCGGACGCCGCCGCCACCGCCTGGGCCGACGCGTTCCGGATACGGCAGTAGAACGCGGCCATCGCCTCGCCGTCCCCCTGGTAGCGCCACGGCAGGGCGTTGACGTACCCGTCGACCAGCTTGAACTGTTCGAGCGCGGCGTCGTCGCGGTCCTGGAGGGAGAGGTAGTAGGCGAGGAGGTGCCGCAGCTCGGGCAGGCGGGGATGCGTCGGGTCGGCCGCGGCGGCGTCCGCGAGACCGGCGTCCACGCGACCGATCATCCTCGGCGTACGGTCGACGCTGTTGTCGTCCGACTTGTCGTGCTCGAAGTGCGCGATGAGCGGGAACGCGGTGAGCAGGCTGCCCAGCGGTGCCTGAGCCGCCGCGCGCTCGGCGAACTCCGTCGCCAGCTTCTCCGAGCCCCGCCACTTCGCACACCAGTACTGCAGTGCCGAGAAGTGGGCCTCGTAGTGGTGCGGGGCCCGGGCGGTGATCTCCGCCCACAGCTTGTCCATCTCGGAGTTCGGGTAGCCGAGCCCGAGGGCGACCCAGATCTCGGTGATGTACGGCGTCGGGTCGTCGGGGTTGAGCGCCGCCGCCCGGCCGATCTCCTCGCGGGAACGTTCCAGCATCCGGTGGAAGCCCCCGAACTGCTCACCGGTGGTGTGCTTGGCCAGCTTCCCGCCGCGCAGGTCCCAGGCCAGGATCACCGTGCTGCGGGCCCGGACGACGGCCGCGTCCGGATCGTCGGGACGGTCCGCCTCCCAGGCGAGCAGCCAGTCGTCCTCCTGCGCCGCGATCTCGGCCAGCACGTACGCGGCCGAGGACCGGCGCTCCCAGTCCCGGCCGGTGTCCTGCATCAGCTTGGCGGCCGCCTTCCAGTCGCCGCCGCGCACGGCGGCGAGCGCCGACTCCATACCGGCCGGGAGCGGACCCGAGAGCTTGGTGTTCTGCCGCTCCGCCGGCAGCAGCCCCATCGCCTCGGCGACGTCCGGGTCGACGTCGGCGCTGGGGGAGAAGAACTCCTTGAGGAAGACCCCGGCCATCCAGAGCCCGAAGAGCAGCGTCGGTACCGCCAGGACGGCCAGTATCCACAGCAGTACGGTCATCGCGGTGCGTCCGTTTCTCGGGCGGCGGGGCCTTGGGGAGTGGGCAGCAGCATGCGCAGCGGGCCGGTGTCCGGGTGGTCGGCGACCGCCGCGTCGATCGCGGCGCCGAGGTCGGTCTCCGTGCCGTCCGGCGCGGGCGGCAGACGCACCGCGGCCGGCTCCGACCAGGAGAACTCCCAGCGCAGCCGGGAGTGGGCGCTCAGCTCGGCCAGCACCATGCCCTGCAGCGCGTCCGCCAGCGCGGGTCGCACGAACTCGCGGAAGGCCCGGCCCTGCGCCTCGGCCGCCTGGTCGGACAGGGGGAGCCGCCGCGCCAGCTGCCACAGCTGACCGTCGTCGATCACCTTCAGCAGCGCGGGCAGGGACGGGTGGTCCTTGGTGTACATCGCGAGCGCCCGGTGCAGCGCGGTGTCGAGGGAGGAGAGGTTCGCGGCCATCGAACCGTCGAGCAGTTCCTGCCAGTCACCGGTGCGCCGGAACCGCAGCACGTCCTCGGTGAGGACCACGTCCTCCAGCGCCGCCAGGCTTCGGTCCGGGTCGGCGAGCAGACCCAGTGCCGCGCCCCTGGCCTCGTCGGCGCGACCGTCGGCGGGCAGCGCCTCGATCCGCGCGACGCGGTCGGCGATGGGCGGGTGCGAGTCGTACGGCGAGGTGGGGTCGGTGGGCAACTCGGTGCGCAGACCGACCAGTTCGAGCTGGCGGGCGGAGAGTATCCGTCCGTAGCCGCCGAAGAACTCGCCGCGCGGCGGCAGCAGCCGGGCCTCGGCGCCGAGCGTGGCGTAGCTGTTCATGTAGAAACCGAAGGCGGCGTCCAGCGCCGGGATCTCGCGCAGCGCCGACGCCGTGGCGTCGCGTCCGGCGATCCGGGCGGCCGCGGTGTCGGCGGCGTACTCCTGGCGGCGCGAACCGGAGAGCGTGGCGCGGATGTACAGCTTGGCGTAGCCGGTGTAGATCCGCGCCATCGCGCGGTACGTGAGGCCCGCGCCCGTCGTGTCGATCTCCTTGGCCTGCTTCCCCTTGGCCACGGCCTTGGCGTTCTTCTTCTCCAGCCGGGCCCGCTCGCGTCCCGCGGTCTTGTCGGCCCGCTCCTCGAAGTGCCGGATGGTGCGCAGTACCTGGGCCCGGCCGCGCACGGTGATCGCGGCGAGCCGGGTGTCGGCGTTCGAGTAGTGGCCGAGCTCATGGGCGAGGATCGCGCGCACCTGTGCCTCGGTCAGGCCCTGCAGCAGCGGTACGCCGAGGTAGAGGTGGCGCGGGCCGGGCAGCAGGCCGAGCAGCCGGGCGTCCTCGCTGACGGCGGCGTTGACGTCGGCCGTCAGGATGATCCGGGAGGGCGCCCGGGTGCCGACCGCGTCGGCCAGTTCCCTTACGGTGCGCCACAGTTCGGGCTCGTCGGCCTCCGTCACCGGCAGGCCCGGCGGCTCCTCGCCCCGCGGCGTCCGCAGCATGAACAGACCGCGGACCAGCGGGATCGCCAGCAGTACGGAGACCACGTACAGCTTGGCGGCGAGGCTGGACGGAGCGTGCAGGTAGAGCAGGTAGTCGGCGCCGGCGAGCGCCGCGAGCAGGATCACGCCGAGCAGATAGAAGCCGGCGAGCAGCACGAGGGCGCGCAGTGCGCGCAGGGTCGCGCCCATTGGGCAGAGTTCCCCCCACGGAAAGATCGCGAACGATCATTTAAGCGGTGAAATAGGACGGCCAGGGACGTGTCCATGACCAAAAGATGTGAGAGGCGGAGTATTTCGCACGGGTGTGCGGGGTCGCAAGGGCTTACTGGGGGGCGCGCCCTCAGGCCCGCTTCAGTGCAGCAGCGTCGCCGGGCTCCCGCCGTTCGCCTCGTAGCCCGCCACCGCCAAGGCCCGGTATATCGCGTAGTCCGAGGCCGGGTCGGAGGTGAGGGTCCAGGGGAGGGCGCCTACGTGGCCGTCGACGTGGACGAGCTGGCTCATGGCCTCGGACCAGCGCTCGGAGCGGACCAGGAAGAAGATCAGCAGATGGCGGACATGGGCCAGCATGGGGTCGTCCGGCCGCGCCGCGTGCGCCGCGAACAGGGCACCGTGGATCGCCTTGGTGACGACCTCGCTCTCGTAGAAGCCCTGCACCAGGTTCACCTCGGGCAGGTGCTCGAAGACCGCGAAGAGCGGCATGGCCGCGAGGAGCGACCCCTGCGGGGCGCGGGCGGCCGCCGCCTCGGCGAAGGAGTACGCCAGCTCCCGCGAGCCGTGCCACTTCTCGCACCAGTAGTGCAGGGCCGCGAGGTGGGCGCCCATGTGCGCCGGGTCCCGGTCCAGGATCTTCAGCCAGAGCTGCTCGAACTCCTCACGGGAGTACGCCAGCCCGCGCGCCACCGACAGCTCGATGATGTACGGGATCGGGTCACCGGGGGCCAGCAGTGCCGCGTCGCCGCACGCCGATCTGGCCTCCTCCATGATGATCCGGAAGTCGTCCGTGCCCGGTGTCGACGTCCGCCACGCCTGCTGCACCAGGAACTCCGCGTGCACCGCCGCGCCACCCGCGTCCTTGGGCGCCTCGGCGCGCCACACCCGCAGCCACTGCCCGCCCGGCGTCTCGCCCACCCCGCCGGGCCGCTGCGCCAGCTCCAGTGCCGCCGCACCCGCGAAGGCCTGCACCCGCTGCCACCGGACCTCGCCGACCGCCTCCGTACCGGCCAGCAGCTGCTTCGCCGCCCGGTAGTCCTGGGAACGCTGCACCACGTCCAGCACGTCCAGCAGATCCTGGTCGGGCCCCGGCATCCGCACGTCGAGCAGCTCCTGCCGCACGAACCCGTAGTTCGCCGGGTCCGCCGCGTCCGGGTGCCCCGCCTCCACCTGCTGAATGCCGGCCCGCCGACGCGCCACGATCGGCCACACCACGAACCCGACCATGAGCATCGCCATCAGGACCCAGAGAATCTCCATGCGACAAGGGTTCCAGACGCGGCCGACAATTGCCCAACCCGCCCGTCGACCTGTGGATAACTCCGCGGACTGCCGCACCGTCGGACGGGACTGCCACCCCACCGGACGGGACTGCCGCACCGTCGGACGGCGTCCCAGCCCAGTGATCGGACGGCGTCCTCGCCCAGCAGAGGGGCGGGGAACCGCGCGACCGGCCACGACCGGCCCGCAGCCGCCGATCGACAGCCGCCCTCTTCCCATAAGGCGTCCCGAATCCCGCTGACCGCTTAGGCTCGACATCTATGAGCGACACCCACACCAGCCAGCACTTCGAGACCCTCGCGATCCACGCGGGCAACACCGCGGATCCCCTCACCGGCGCGGTCGTCCCGCCGATCTACCAGGTCTCGACCTTCAAGCAGGACGGCGTCGGAGGCCTGCGCGGCGGTTACGAGTACAGCCGCAGCGCCAACCCCACCCGCACCGCGCTGGAGGAGAACCTCGCCGCCCTGGAGGGCGGCCGCCGCGGGCTCGCGTTCGCGTCCGGACTGGCGGCCGAGGACTGCCTGCTCCGTACGCTGCTCAGCCCCGGCGACCACGTGGTCATCCCCAACGACGCCTACGGCGGCACGTTCCGTCTCTTCGCGAAGGTCGTCTCCCGGTGGGGCGTGGACTGGTCGGTGGCCGACACCAGCGACCCCTCGGCCGTACGCGCCGCCATCACGCCCAAGACGAAGGTCGTCTGGGTGGAGACCCCCTCCAACCCGCTGCTCGGCATCACCGACGTCCCGGCCGTCGCCCAGGTCACCCGCGAGGCGGGCGCGAAGCTGGTCGTCGACAACACCTTCGCCACCCCCTACCTCCAGCAGCCGCTCGCGCTCGGCGCGGACGTCGTCGTGCACTCGCTGACCAAGTACATGGGCGGCCACTCCGACGTCGTCGGCGGCGCCCTGATCGTCGGCGACCAGGAGCTGGGCGAGGAACTGGCGTACCACCAGAACGCGATGGGCGCGGTCGCCGGGCCCTTCGACTCCTGGCTGGTGCTGCGCGGCACCAAGACGCTCGCCGTCCGGATGGACCGGCACAGCGAGAACGCCACCAAGGTCGCCGACATGCTCACCCGGCACCCGCGCGTGTCCCAGGTGTACTACCCGGGCCTGCCCGAGCACCCCGGGCACGAGGTCGCCGCCAAGCAGATGAAGGCGTTCGGCGGCATGGTGTCGTTCCGGGTCGCCGGCGGCGAGGAGGCGGCCGTCGAGGTCTGCGACCGCGCCAAGGTGTTCACCCTCGGCGAGTCCCTGGGCGGTGTCGAGTCCCTGATCGAGCACCCGGGACGCATGACGCACGCCTCGGTCGCCGGCTCCGCCCTGGAGGTACCCGCTGATCTCGTACGCCTCTCCGTGGGCATCGAGAACGTCGACGACCTCCTGGAGGACCTCCAGCAGGCCCTGGGCTAGGTCCCGGACCGGACCCGGGCCCGGTCCGGGGCGCTCACCAGCCCGTCATCGGTGGGGTCGTCTCCGACGGCGGCTCCACCCAGGGGCGGGCCATCGACGCCCACACCAGGAACGCGACCACGGCGGCCAGCAGCACCAGCCACATCAGATGGCGGGCCGCCGTCCGGCGCCGCAGCATACGGCCGCCGCGCCGCGCGGCGGCCGCGCACAGGTCGGGCGGCACCTGGGGCGGCTTCCGGTCGAGAATCCGCCGCACGGCCGCCTCGCGCTCCCGCAGACTCATGACGGGGCCACCTCCACCACCTTCTTGGAGACGGCCTTGCGCGGGGGATGCAGGACCGTCGCCATCGCGCGCAGACAGATCGCCCGTACGCGTTCGACGGGCAGCCCGAGCAGCGCGGCCGTCTGTTCCTCGGCGACCCCCTCGTAGAGCCGCAGGACGAGGATCAGCCGCTCCTGGGGGCTGAGGATGCCCAGGACGCCGCCCGGCGCGGGGCGGAAGAAGGCGTGGCGGTGCCAGGCCCCGCGCGCGAAACGGACGGCCAGCTGCTGCCGGGTCCGGTCGTACGGGTCCTCGCCGCGTAGCCGGTCCCAGGTGGCGTAGGTGTGGGCGAGGGCATGGGTCAGCAGCCGCCGCGCGCGCGGGTTGGCGTCCGGCGGCTCCGCCGTGAGCAGGGTGGCGGTCTGCAGCAGCCGGCCCGCCGCACCCGCGACGAACGCCTCGAACTCCCGGGCCCGGCGGGCGCCTTGGGCCACATGCCGTTCTCGCACCGCGCCTCCCGCCTGAGGCCGACCCTGAGGAACGGGCCCCGGCCGCGTACCCGTCGGTGTACCCGTCGGTCCGCCGCGTACGGATTCCTCCGTCGCGTACGACAAGGGCCCGGTCTCATATGAGGCCAGGAGGGGTGGCGCGGTCAAGGGTCAGGAGGGTGACGGTGCCTCCGGCGCCGCCGCCATGCGGGTCGAGAGCGCCGTGTTGAAGCGGGTGAGGAGGGAGCAGAAGGCCTCGCGCTCCTCGGGGTCCCAGTCCTGGGTGAGCTCGGCCATCAACTGGCGCCTGGAGGAACGTACCTCCTCAAGGCGGGACAGCCCTCGCGGCGACAGCTGGAGGACCACCGCGCGGCCGTCCTCCGGATGCGAGGTGCGCTTGACGAGTCCGGTGTCCACGAGCGGCGCCACCTGACGGGTGACCGTCGAGGAGTCGATCCCCATGCTCGCCGCGAGCGCCTTGACGCCCATCGGGCCTTCCTTGTCGAGGCGGTTGAGCAGCAGGTACGCGGCACGGTCCATGGAGTTGCGCACCTGCCCGACGCCGCCGAGCCGGGTCTGTTCGGCACGGCGTGCGAACACCGCGACCTCGTGCTGCAGCGTGTCGAGAAGACCGTTGTCACCGACAGTCGTCATGTCCATCGACATTTCAGGTGTTGTGGGCATGGCCAAAGGCTCAATTCATGCGTGGGGCGCTGGGTTGGGGGACAGAGTACGCGGACCGGGCGCGGGGTGTACGGGCCCCGCTGAAACCCGGTCCCGCCCCTTGGTCACACCCGCGTCCAGCCCCTGTGAACTGCGAGACTGGTAGTCATGAGCTACAGCACGGCTGACTCCTTTCCACGGGTGACGCTCGACGACGTGCGAGGCGCGCAGAAGATGCTTACGGGCATTTCACGTGTCACCGCCATGGAGGGCAGCAGGCATTTGTCGCAGCTCGTCGGCGCGCCGGTGCACTTCAAGTGCGAGAACCTCCAGCGGACGGGTTCGTTCAAGCTGCGCGGCGCGTACGTCCGTATAGCGGGCCTGCTGCCCGAGGAGCGTGCCGCCGGTGTCGTCGCCGCGAGCGCCGGGAACCACGCCCAGGGCGTCGCCCTAGCCTCCTCGCTGCTCGGTGTGCGCTCCACGGTCTTCATGCCGAAGGGCGCCCCGCTGCCGAAGATCAGCGCCACCGAGGAGTACGGCGCCGAGGTGCGTCTGCACGGCACGGTGGTCGACGAGACGCTGGCCGCTGCCCAGGAGTACGCGACCGAGACCGGCGCGGTGTTCATCCACCCGTTCGACCACCATGACGTCATCGCAGGTCAGGGCACGGTCGGCCTGGAGATCCTGGAGCAGTGCCCCGAGGTGCGCACGATCGTGGTCGGGATCGGCGGGGGCGGGCTCGCGGCCGGCATCGCGGTCGCGGTGAAGTCGCTGCGGCCGGACGTGCGCGTCATCGGCGTCCAGGCGGAGGGCGCGGCCGCGTACCCGCCCTCGCTCGCGGCCGGGCTGCCCGTGGCCGTGGCGAACCCGGCGACGATGGCCGACGGCATCAAGGTCGGACGGCCCGGCGACGTGCCGTTCGGGATCATCGCCGAGCTGGTGGACGAGGTCCGTACGGTCTCGGAGTACAACCTCTCCAGCGCCCTGCTGCTCTGCCTGGAGCGGGCCAAGCTGGTCGTGGAACCGGCCGGAGCCAGCCCGGTCGCCGCCCTGCTGCGCGACCCGAAGTCCTTCGAGGGCCCGGTCGTCGCGGTGCTCTCCGGCGGCAACGTCGACCCGCTGCTGATGCAGCGCATCCTGCGCCACGGCATGGCCGCCAGTGGCCGCTACCTGCAGGTACGCCTCCGGCTGACCGACCGGCCGGGCGCCCTCGCGACGCTGCTGGCGGTGTTGTCGGAGGCGGACGCCAACGTCCTGGACGTGAGCCACGTACGGACCGACCCCCGGCTCGGGCTCACGGAGGTGGAGGTCGAACTGCATCTGGAGACGAGGGGGCCGACGCACTGCGCCGAGCTGAACCTCGCCCTCCGCGAGGCGGGCTACACCGTCATCGACTGAGGCCGGGCAGGCCCTCTGGCACGTGCTTGTCACTCGTTCGGGTAAGCCCATTGAGAGACGCGATACATCGCGTTACGGTGTGTTTCGTGCTCGCCCGCGGCGTGGCCCACGCCACCCGTGCGGCAGGGCAAAGCGTGCAAAACCAGGCTTTGCGAAGGAACCTCGAAGACGTGGAGAAATCACATGCCAGGCGCCATCCATGCCGAAGGCCTGGTGAAGACCTTCGGTGACGTAAGAGCCCTCGACGGCGTCGACCTCGATGTCCCCGAGGGCACCGTCCTGGGCCTGCTCGGGCCGAACGGCGCGGGCAAGACGACCACCGTCCGATGCCTCACCACCCTGCTGCGACCCGACAGCGGCAGGGCCGTCGTCGCCGGCATCGACGTGCTGAAGGACCCCGACGCCGTACGGCGCTCGGTCGGCCTCTCCGGCCAGTTCGCCGCGGTCGACGAGTATCTGACGGGCCGGGAGAACCTGCAGATGGTCGGCCAGCTGTACCAGATGCGCGCCAAGGCCGCGAAGGTGCGCGCGGGCGAGCTGCTGGAGCAGTTCCACCTCGCCGACGCCGCCGACCGCCCCGCCAGGACGTACTCCGGCGGTATGCGCCGCCGGCTCGACCTCGCGGCCGCGCTGGTGGTGTCACCGCCGGTGATGTTCATGGACGAGCCGACCACGGGACTCGATCCGCGCAACCGCCAGCAGCTGTGGGAGGTGATCAGGCGGCTGGTCTCCGGCGGCACGACCCTGCTGCTCACCACCCAGTACCTCGAGGAGGCCGACCACCTCGCGCACGACATCGCCGTGGTCGACCACGGCCGCGTCATCGCCCGCGGCACCTCCGACCAGCTCAAGGCCCGCACCGGCGGCGAGCGCGTCGAGGTCGTCGTGCACGAGCGCGAGCGCATCCCGGCCGCCGTCGAGGTGCTGACCGGCTTCGGCAAGGGCGAGACCACCGTCGAGGACCACACGCGCAGGCTCACCGTGCCCGTGGCCGGCGGTGCCAAGCTCCTCGCCGAGGTCATCCGCGAGCTGGACACCCGAGGCATCGAGATCGACGACATCGGGCTGCGCCGCCCCACCCTGGACGACGTGTTCCTCTCCCTGACGGGACACCTCGCCGAAAGGAAGGACGAGACCGAGGAGCACGGCGGGCCCGCCGACGCGAAGGGTCGCGGCCGCAGGACGGGGGCCGCGAGGTGAGTGCCACCACCGGAGCCGCGCGCGTCGCACCGTCCGGCAACCCGATCACCCGGTCCGTCCGGGACTCGCTGGTCGTCGCCAAGCGCAATTTGATTCGCATGTCCCGAATTCCGGAAATGGTAATTTTCGGGCTCATCCAACCCATCATGTTCGTGGTGCTGTTCACCTATGTCTTCGGCGGTTCCATGAACATCGGCGGCACCACGGACCCCGGTGTCTATCGCGAATTCCTGATGGCCGGCATCTTCGCGCAGACCGTCACCTTCGCCACCGCGGGCGCCGGTGCGGGCATCGCCGACGACATGCACAAGGGGCTCATCGACCGCTTCCGCTCGCTGCCGATGGCGCGCGGAGCCGTGCTGACCGGGCGGACGCTCGCGGACCTGGTCCAGACGACGTTCACCCTGGCGGTGCTGGCCGTGGTCGCCCTGCTCGTCGGCTGGCGCACCCACACCAGTTTCGGCGAGGTGCTCGGCGCCTTCGGCCTGCTGCTTCTCCTCGGGTACGCGTTCACCTGGGTCGGCGCACTGATCGGCCTCTCCGTGAGCACGCCCGAGGCGGCCACCTCCGGCGGACTGATCTGGCTCTTCCCGGTCACGTTCATCTCGAACGCGTTCGTGGACTCCAGCCGGATGACGCCCTGGCTGCAGCATGTGGCCGACTGGAACCCGTTCAGTGCCACCGTCCAGGCCTGCCGCGAACTGTTCGGCAACCCGGGGGTGTCGCCGTCGGACGCCTGGCCGATGCAACACCCGGTGTGGGCCTCCCTGATCTACTCGGTCCTCATCATCGTCATATTCCGGACCCTGTCCGTACGGAAGTACCGCTCGGCGGCGTCGTGAGCGGCGACCGGCCCCGGACATGACCGGGCCCCCGGCGCCGAAGGGGCGCCGGGGGCCGGATCGAGCGACGGTTGAGCGGTCAGCTCTGGTAGGGCACGGCCTTGAGGATCTTCACCGAGGCGAACTTGCCGTTCGGCAGCTCGTACTGCGCGTCCTGGCCGACCTTCTTGCCGATCACGCCCGAGCCGAGCGGGGACTGCGGCGAGTAGGTCTCGATGTCCGAGCTGGCGTACTCACGAGAGGCGAGCAGGAAGGTGACCGTGTCGTCCTCGTCGCCGTCGAAGGCGATCGTCACGACCATGCCGGGCGCCACCGCGCCGTCCGCCGACGCCGGCGCCTCGCCGACCTTGGCGTTCTCCAGGAGCTGGGTCAGCTGGCGCACACGGAGCTCCTGCTTGCCCTGCTCTTCCTTGGCCGCGTGGTACCCGCCGTTCTCGCGCAGGTCGCCCTCCTCGCGCGCGGCCGCGATCTTGGCGGCGATCTCCGTGCGCGCAGGACCAGACAGGTACTCCAGCTCGGCCCTGAGCTGGTTGTACGCCTCCTGGGTCAGCCAGGTGACGTTCTCGCTGGTCTGGGTCACAGGTGCTCCTCGTAGGTACTGGGAATACAAAGCATCGCCCTACCCAGAAGAATGTTCCTTCACGAGTGGGCGAAACCACGAGCCTAACAATTCAGTGGCGGAAGGGGGAGGACATAAACCACAAGCATTACGTCGACGCAGGTCAGGGCGTCGATTCGGCAGAGCTCGGGGCCGGTCGACGTCTACGTCACGGGTCGGTCGACGTCTACGTCCGGGGGCCGGGGGCCGGGGGCCGGGGTTCAGCCGACGTGGCAGCCGAGCAGCTCGGCCGTGGTGCCGCGCGCGGTCGTCCTCAGGGTGACGACGTCGTCGATGTCCGTGGTGTCGGCGGCGAAGCGGAAGTCGGCGCGGCCGACCTCGGCACCGTCCTCGGACTGGGAGCGCACGGTGCAGTAGCCCTTGACCCCGGCGTCCTTGTCGCCCCTGAGGTGCACCTTCACCGAACGCGCCGACGTATCGAAGGTGTAGATCTCGACGCTGATCCTGTTGCCGGCGACGTAGTGGTAGGCGAACCAGCCGATGAGGACCAGGAGGGCCGCGCCGAGGACGCTGCCGATGACCTTGAGCTTGCGGTCGGCACGCTCGTCCGCGGAGCGGCCGTACCGGCCCTCGGGAAGCCGCGTGCTCGCCGTGCTCATGTCGTCTCCTCGGAAAGGGGCCGGGAGCGCGCTCCCGGCAGGGGCGTCCACGCTCTGGACCGGGAATATCCCGCCCCCCGATGCCGTCACTATAGAAGCCCCGCGCCCAGCGCCTGACGGCCGCCCCATACGGGTGTCCGAGCGGGACGGCAGTATGGACTCACCGGATCGCGCCGGGCCGAGTCACCGAAGTTCAGGCCGGGCACCGAGTTACGAGGGAATGAGTCTTGACTGACCAGCTGCGACTGATGGCCGTGCACGCGCACCCCGACGACGAGTCGAGCAAGGGTGCGGCCACCATGGCGAAGTATGTGTCCGAGGGGGTGGACGTGCTGGTCGTGACCTGCACGGGCGGGGAGCGCGGCTCCATCCTCAATCCGAAACTGCAGGGCGACAAGTACATCGAGGAGCACATTCACGAGGTACGCAAGAAGGAGATGGACGAGGCCCGCGAGATCCTCGGCGTCGGGCAGGAGTGGCTCGGCTTCGTCGACTCCGGCCTCCCGGAGGGCGACCCCCTCCCGCCCCTTCCCGACGGCTGCTTCGCCCTGGAGGACGTCGACAAGGCGGCCGGCGAGCTGGTCAGGAAGATCCGCGCGTTCCGTCCCCAGGTGATCACCACCTACGACGAGAACGGCGGATACCCGCACCCCGACCACATCATGACCCACAAGATCTCGATGGTGGCGTTCGACGGCGCGACGGACACCGAGAAGTACCCCGAGGCCGAGTACGGCCCGGCGTACCAGCCGCAGAAGCTGTACTACAACCAGGGCTTCAACCGCCCCCGCACCGAGGCGCTGCACAACGCCCTGCTGGAGCGTGGCCTGGAGTCCCCGTACGGCGACTGGCTCAAGCGCTGGGACGAGTCCGAGCACAAGGACCGCACTCTCACCACGCACGTCCCCTGCGCGGACTTCTTCGAGATCCGTGACAAGGCTCTCATCGCCCACGCCACGCAGATCGACCCCGACGGCGGCTGGTTCCGGGTTCCGATGGAGATCCAGAAGGAGGTCTGGCCCACCGAGGAGTACGAGCTCGCGAAGTCCCTCGTGGACACCTCGCTCCCCGAGGACGACCTCTTTGCGGGCATCCGCTAGCCCTGGGGGACAATGCCAGGCATGAGCGTAAGCCTGGCAGTCACACACCTCGTCCCCCTCGCCAAGGAGCTGGACAAGGACAAGGTCACCCCCGGCGTCCTCGGTTTCATCGTCTTCGCGGTGATGGCCCTGGCCGTCTGGGGCCTGATGAAGTCCATGAACAAGCACATGGGCAAGGTCGACTTCAAGGAGTCGCCGGACGCGGACGCCTCCGTCGAGGAGACGACGACGGATGCGCGCGGCAAGGCGACACCGGCCAAGGGCTGAGCGCCGAGGCCACGGCTCGACGGCGTGACTCCGTGACACCGCTCAGGTGTCCCGGAGTCACGGTGCGTCTGTCACCGAGTCACGGCGCGTCGCCGTGGGGGCCTGCCGCCGAGCCCTCGGCTCACCCCTGCCCGCCCGACACCGGGACCCCCATCACCTCCCGGGCATGCCGGTTCGGGACCATGCCGAGGGTCCAGGCCCGCCAGCCGCTCTCCAGGTTCACGCCTCGCTCCAGCAGCAGCTCGTACGCCTCGATGTACTCGGTGAGTTTCTCGTCGCGCAGGGGGTGGTCGGTGCGGGAGAGGTGGGCCAGGTCCTCCTGGGCCACGGCGGTGCCGATCTCCACACCGCCGGGGGCCGCGTACGGCAGCAGCGTGCACTTCAGGAAGCGGGCCCAGTCCTCGCCGCGGCGGTCGCCGTAGGAGGTGAAGAGACGGGTCGCCTCCTCGCAGAGGGCCAGGGCCTGGGGAGTGCGGGTGTTGCCCGCGTCCACGACCGCCAGTTCCAGGCAGGTCCAGGCCTCGCCGTGGGCGACGCCGATCCGCTGGAAGTCGGCGCGGGCGTCGACGAGGAGTTGGCGGGCGAAGCCGGAGTTGCGCAACGAGCCGGTCTGGACGGCTCGTTGGTCGCGGGTCACGCGGGCCGAATGATGCCTCGCGCAGGCCAGGCCGTAGACGTCGCGCATGCGGGAGAACATCGTGCGGGAGCGTTCCAGTTCGCGGACCGCCTGGTCGAGGTTGCCGGTCTCCTCCAGGGCCTGGCCCAGGTAGTAGCCGGACCAGGCCTCGCCCCGGGCGTCCTCGTTGTCGCGGTGGCGGGAGAGGGCCTGGCGGAGGCCGTCGACGGCGGCGGAGGGGTCGCCGGCGACGAGGCGGGCGCGGGCCAGCTGGGTCATCGACCAGGCCTGGCCCCGGGCGTCACGGGTGCGGCCGAACAGGTCCAGGGCGGTGCGCAGTTCGCTCTCCGCCCGCGGCACCTCGCCCATGCGCAGCAGCAGTTGGCCCAGCTGGAAGTAGGCCCAGCCCTCGCCGTGCAGGGACTCCTGCTGCCGGTGGATGACCAGGGCCCGGGTGAGGAGGTCCATGGCGTCGGCGAGGTGGGCGCGGTCGCGTTCCACCGCAGCCAGGGCGTGCATCGTCCAGGCGCGGTCCGCCGCCAGCTGGGGGCCCGCCTGGAGCTGCAGGGCCTCCAGGAGCTTCGCCGCCGCCTCGGTCAGGTTGCCCTGGTGGTGGAGGGTGATGCCCAGGGAGCACAGGGCACGGGCGGCGCCCGCGTCGTGGTTCGTCTCCATGTAGAGGTCGACGACCGAGGCGAGCGTCGTACGGGCCTTGTCCAGCTCACCCAGCTGACGGGCCGCGATACCCGTACGCCACTGGACCGAGCGGGTCAGCAGGCCCTGGTCCACCGACTGGGCCAGCTCGCTCAGCTCACCGAGGCGGTAGAGATCGCCGCGCAGCAGGCAGTAGTCGCACAGGGCGCCGAGGAGGCTGAGGACCGCCGCCTGGTTCACGCCCTCCGCGTGCCGGAGCGTGGAGGTGATGAAGCTCGTCTCGTCGTCCAGCCAGCGCAGCGCCTCGTCCAGGGAGACGAAGCCGTGCTGGCCGAAGCGGTCCGAGCGGGTCGACATGTTGCCGTCGACCAGGCGCAGGACGGAGTCGGCGAGGTCCGCGTAGGTGACGATCAGGCGTTCCTGCGCGGACGTGCGCTCGCTCGGCTCCTCCTCGTCCAGGAGACGGGCGTGGGCGAAGGCGCGGACCAGGTCGTGCAGGCGGTAGCGGTTGCCGTGGACGTGGTCGACCAGGCCCGCGCGGGCGAGCGCGGTGAGGTGGCGGGTCGCCTCCGTCTCGTCGGTGGCCAGCAAGGAGGCGGCCGCCGCCGCGCCCAGGGACGCGCGGCCCGCCAGCGCCAGACGGCGCAGCAGCCGGCGCGAGGGTTCCGACTGGTCGGTGTAGCGGAGCCAGAGGGCCCGTTCGACCGGTTCGACCGGGCCGTACGCGCCCAGGTCCGTGGCCAGTTGGCCGGGCGTACGCGGGCCCAGGGACGAACCGGCGATGCGCAGGGCGAGGGGGAGGCCGCCGCACAGGTGCCGGATCCGGGCGACGGATGCGGTGTCGGGGGCGGCGGATGACGACGTCCCCGGGGAAGCGCCCGCCGGCCCCCCGGCGGATGCGCCCGCCGATGCCCCCGCCGGCGCTCGCGTGGACGACGCCCCCTCCGACAGCACCGAGCCGTCCTGTGCCGCCGTGCTCAGCAGTTCGTGCGTGCCGTCGCCGTCGAGGGCCTCGACGGGGAGCTCGTGGACCCAGGCGGGGAGGTCGGCGGGCAAAGCGAGCGGGGTGCGGGCGGTGACCAGGACGAGGCTGTCGGAGCGCTCCGGGACGAGGGCGCGGACCTGCTCGGGGTCGGAGGCGTCGTCCAGCACGATCGTCACCGGCAGGGCCGTCAGATGCTGGTGGTACAGCTCACTCAGCCGTTTGACCTGCTGGTCCTGGGAGGTGCGCTCACGGAAGAGAAGCTGGTCGCGGGGGGCGCCGAGACGATTCAGCAGATGCATCAGCGCGTCCCGGGTGGACAGCGGGGTCTCCTCCGGGCTGTCCGCGCGCAGGTCGACCACGCAGGCGCCCCGGAAGTAGTCCCGCAGCTCGTGGGTCGCGCGGACGGCGAGGGCGGTACGGCCGGAGCCGGGCGCGCCGTGCAGCACGACGACCGTGGGCCGGGTCTCGGTCTCGGCGCGGGCCGCCTGCACCCACTGGCGGAGCTTCCCCATCTCCGCCCGCCGGCCCGCGAACCGGTCGTCGGACTCCGGGAGTTGGGCGAACGACTGCTCCAGTACGTTGCGCCGCCGGGCCGCCGCGCTCTTGTCCGCGCCGCGCAGCTGGGGCGCCTTCTTCTTCGGCGTGGACGCGGCGAGGACGCGCTGCTGGTCCAGGAACGGCCTTATCCCACGCACCTCCAGCGCCGTCAGCCACTGCAGCCGCAGCTGTTCGGGGCCGCCGGGCTGGCCCAGAGCGCCCGCGCGGTGGTGATTCGCGGGAAGATGGGAAGCGGTCACCTTCAGGACCGTGGCCACGGCGCTCGCGATGCCGACGATCAGGCCGGTGCTCACGGCGGTCCCGGCGTCCACACCGAAGGAGAGGTCGGCCACGACCGCCGTGCCCGCGGCTACGGCCGCGACCAGCAGGGGAGTTCCGGAGCCTTCCTTCGCGTAGCGCTGGCCGAAGGTGAGGCGGCCGACCTCCGATTCGTCCAGTGCGCGGGTGTACGCCTCGTACTCCTCCGCGGCGTTCTGCGCCATCGTGTCCAGTGCGGAGCGGGCCCGGCCCAGCAGGACTACCCCGTCGGTACGGCCGCCCGACCTGCGGACCTCCTCCTCGACCGCCCGGACCAACAGCCGTTCGGCCTCCCCCCGGTGGCTGTCCCGCATCACACGTCCCCCTATCGCCGAAACGGCTGCCTTTGGCCAGTGTGGAGCGATCGGGGCGCGTTAGCGAGAGGGCGTGGATCAGCCGGGGAGCGCATGCGCGGGTGCACAGGCGTTCTGTGGCCGCACGGAACACTTCCGGCGCGCGGCCCTCACGGGATCACCGCGTGACCGTGCATCGGAGGTACGGCGATCACCATGTGCCTGGCGGGTCGGCTGAACTTCCGCGATGGGTCCACGAGCTGATCCGGTTCGGTGACCTCTGGATCTCTCGCTCGTTTCTTTGGGTATCGAGCTGATTTCCGAAAAGGGGGCGCTGTGCACGGCTTTGCCGTACATGAGCCGACCGGACTGATCCGGGTCGTGTCCTACGCGCGTACGTCAGAGGACGTCCGGCAACGCGACGGACATGGAGTCCGTCATCAGCTGCGAGTCAACGAGCGAACAGCTCTTGATCACGGCTGCGAGATCATTGCGACGTACAGCGACAACGGTCGCAGCGCGTCCAGGACGGGAGTGGTGAGGCCTGGATTCGACGGATTGATCGCGGACCTGGCGCGCGGGCAAACCGAGACGGGGCAGTCGATCGAAGGGGTGGTGTGCGTCGCCGACGACCGGCTGTATCGCCGCGCGGAAGATCTTGCCCGCTTCTTTGCCGCGCTGACCAGCCGACCGGGACGCGTTTACGTCGATCCGCAGGGAGTCCGAGATCCGTACTCACAGGAAGGGTTGCTGCAAGCCGTGCGCTCCCTGGACGCGTCGGTCACGGAAACGCGAGTCAGAAGCCGACGCCTGTCGAACTGGCACTGGGCTCGCGCCGTCGAGGGCGTGCCACACAGCGGGCCGCGCCCCTTTGGCTGGCGAGACGACAGGATCACGCTGCACCCCGACGAGGCGCATCTCGTCCGACAGGCGATCAGTGACCGAATCGGAGGGAAGGCAGTTCGGGCCATTGCGCGAGACTGGTGTGACCTCGGGGTTACCGGAACGCGCGGCGGAAAGCCCAATGGCCAGGCGGTCACACAGATCATCACTACGCCCAGGGTGTGCGGTTACCGCGCCAACAACGGGCAGCTGCTGCTGGTCCCGGAGACACGGCGGCCGGTACTGGGGCAGTGGGAACCCATCGTGACGCCGGGCCAGTGGCAGGCGGTGTGCGCGACGTTTTCGCCGGGCAGTCTGTATTTGCACAGGGGCAGCGGTGCTCCGAGAGTCGCAGGAAGCAGGACTGCCCCACGTCATCTTGGCTCTGGCTTTCTGCGCTGCGGGGCGCAGCGTCCCGATGGCCCAGTGTGCCGTGGCCCGCTGTGCGCTCAGAAAGGGAAGAGCAAGAAGAGTCCCTACGTCTACTCCTGCCGCTGCTGCGGACGATGCAGCATCAGTGGGCCGCTGGCCGACAAGATCATCGAACGGTCGATCCTCACTGAGGCGTACGGGCGAGGAGTACCCGAAGCCGCGTGTCGACGCTGGGAGTCCGGCCAGATGGGGGTGGAGGAGAAGCGGAAGCTCATCGGATCGGCCATCACCCACTTCATGGTCCGGCCCGGTGTGAAAGGCGATCGCTCCTGGGACTACTCGCGACTGGAGCCCGTGTGGCGTTGAGCAGATCGGGTGGCACGGCAGGAGGGAACGTTGGAGCGACAGGCCGTCATGCGGTCCGGCGACGACAGTCAGGCACGATGGAGTCATGCCGAACCGACTGGCCCATGAGACGTCCCCGTACCTCCTCCAGCACGCCGACAACCCCGTCGACTGGTGGCCCTGGTCGGAAGAGGCATTCACGGAGGCACGCCGGCGACGTGTTCCCGTACACCTGAGCGTCGGTTATTCAAGCTGCCATTGGTGCCATGTCCTAGCTCGGGAGAGCTTCGAGGACGAAGCGGTCGCCGCCTTCATGAACGCCCACTTCGTCAACATCAAGGTCGACCGCGAGGAACGCCCCGACGTCGACGCCGTCTACATGGAGGCGGTGCAGGCGGCGACCGGGCAGGGCGGCTGGCCCATGACCGTGTTTCTGACGCCGGAGAAGGAGCCGTTCTACTTCGGGACGTATTTCCCGCCGGAGCCCCGGCACGGGATGCCGTCCTTCCGGCAGGTGCTGGAGGGCGTGCGGGCCGCCTGGGCCGACCGGCGGGACGAGGTCGCCGAGGTCGCCGGGAAGATCGTGCGGGACCTGGCCGGGCGGGAGTTGAAGTTCGCGGCGGTCGACGTGCCCGGGGAGGACGAGCTCGCGCAGGCGCTGCTGGGGCTCACCCGGGAGTACGACGCGGCGCGCGGCGGGTTCGGCAGGGCGCCCAAGTTCCCGCCGTCGATGGTCATCGAGTTCCTGCTGCGGCACGCGGCGCGCACCGGCTCCGAGGGTGCGCTGCAGATGGCGCGGGACACGTGCGAGCGTATGGCCCGCGGTGGCATCTACGACCAGCTCGGCGGCGGCTTCGCCCGGTACTCCGTCGACCGTGAGTGGGTGGTGCCCCACTTCGAGAAGATGCTGTACGACAACGCCCTGCTCTGCCGTGTCTACGCCCACCTCTGGCGGGCCACCGGCTCCGAGCTCGCCCGGCGCGTGGCCCTGGAGACCGCCGACTTCATGGTCCGTGAACTCCGGACGGACGAGGGCGGGTTCGCCTCCGCGCTGGACGCCGACAGCGACGACGGGACCGGGAGGCACGTCGAGGGGGCGTACTACGTCTGGACGCCCGAGCAGCTGACCGAGGTGCTCGGGGAGGAGGACGCCCGGCTCGCCGCGCACTACTTCGGGGTCACGGAGGAGGGGACCTTCGAGGAGGGGGCGTCCGTTCTTCAACTACCGCAGCACGAGGGCGTGTTCGACGCCGAAAGGATCGAGTCGGTCAGGAACCGGCTGCATGGGGCGCGTTCGCGCCGCCCGGCGCCCGGCCGGGACGACAAGGTGGTCGCCGCCTGGAACGGGCTCGCCGTCGCGGCGCTCGCCGAGACCGGCGCCTACTTCGACCGCCCCGACCTGGTCGACGCCGCGATCGCCGCCGCAGACCTCCTCGTACGACTGCACCTGGACGAGAAGGCGCGGCTCGCGCGGACCAGCAAGGGCGGGCGGGCCGGGGCCAATGCCGGCGTGCTGGAGGACTACGCGGATGTCGCGGAGGGGTTCCTGGCACTGGCGTCGGTCACGGGGGAGGGGGTGTGGCTGGAGTTCGCGGGGTTCCTGCTCGACCATGTGCTCGCGCGGTTCGTCGACGAGGAGTCGGGGGCGCTGTACGACACCGCCGTCGACGCGGAGAAGCTGATTCGGCGGCCGCAGGATCCGACCGACAACGCCGTGCCGTCCGGGTGGAGCGCGGCCGCGGGAGCGCTGCTGAGCTATGCCGCGCACACCGGGTCCGAGCCCCATCGGGCCGCCGCCGAGCGGGCGTTGGGTGTGGTGAAGGCCTTGGGCCCGCGTGCGCCCCGGTTCATCGGGTGGGGGCTGGCCACGGCGGAGGCGTTGCTCGACGGGCCGCGTGAGGTGGCGGTCGTCGGACCGGAGGGGCATCCGGGGACGAAGGAGCTGCACCGGGCGGCGTTGCTGGGCACCGCGCCGGGTGCGGTGGTGGCCGTAGGGACCACGGACAGTGGCGAGCTGCCGTTGCTGGCCGACCGTCCGCTCGTCGGCGGTGAACCGACCGCGTACGTCTGCCGTAACTTCACATGTGACGCTCCCACGACCGATGTCGACCGGTTGCGTACGGTCCTCGGAGCGGCGTCGACCGGCTGAAACTCGTCGGTTCGAGACCGGGACATGATCGAACAACTGCCTGGAAACGGGACTGTGTTCGGACACGTCCGATTACACGTTCTACCGAACGGAAACACGGTTTTTATCGGAAGGGTCCCCCAAGTTCACAGTTTCCCCTTAGTCTCTCCACAGTCACGCGACGGGCGTCATCGCCCGTCGCGACAGGGGGTATTGGGGATCCGGGGGGATCTATCTTGCTGACGTCTGTCTTCATAGCTGTCGTTTCGCTGGTTTTGTTCTGGATGGCGGCTTTCACCCTGTGGTGGCAGATGCACGCCTGGCGCACGCCCGAAGTGCTGGCCTCCACCCGGTTCAGCAGACCGGACGGCGACGAGCATGTGTCGTTCTCGCTGCTGCTGCCCGCACGCCATGAACAGGCCGTGCTGGACCACACCATCCAACGACTGCTCGAATCGAGCCACGACGACTACGAGATCATCGTGATCGTCGGGCACGACGACCCGGAGACCACCGCGGTGGCCCGGGCCGCCGAGGAGCGCGACCCGCGCGTCCGCGTGGTGGTCGACCACCACGAGAAGAAGAACAAGCCCAAGGCCATGAACACGGCGCTCCCGCACTGCCGCGGGGACGTCGTCGGGGTCTTCGACGCAGAGGACCAGGTCCATCCCGAGCTGCTGTCCCACGTCGACCACGCCTTCCGCACCACGGGCGCGGACGTGGTGCAGGGTGGTGTGCAGCTCATCAACTACAACTCCAGCTGGTACAGCCTGCGCAACTGCCTGGAGTACTTCTTCTGGTTCCGGTCCCGGCTGCATCTGCACGCGCAGAAAGGGTTCATCCCGCTCGGCGGCAACACCGTCTTCGTCCGCACCGACGTGCTGCGCGAGGCGGACGGCTGGGACCCCAACTGCCTCGCCGAGGACTGCGACCTGGGCGTCCGGCTGTCGAGCGTCGGCAAGAAGGTCGTCGTCGCCTACGACTCCGACATGGTGACCCGGGAGGAGACCCCCGGCAGCCTGATGTCGCTGATGAAGCAGCGCACCCGCTGGAACCAGGGCTTCCTCCAGGTCTACCGGAAGAAGGACTGGAAGCAACTGCCCGGCTTCCGGCAGCGGTTGCTGGCCCGCTACACGCTGATGACGCCGTATCTCCAGGCCGTCTCCGGCGTGATCATCCCGCTCAACGTGGCCGTCGCACTCTTCCTCGACGTCCCCGTGGGCGTCGCCTTCATCACCTTCCTGCCGGCCGTCACCGCCCTCGTCACCTTCGTGTTCGAGGTCGTCGGACTGCACGACTTCGGCAAGCAGTACGGCCTGCGCGTCCGGTTCGTCCACTACGTCAAGCTCGTCGTGGGCGGCCCCTTCTACCAGGTGCTCCTCGCCTTCGCCGCCGTACGCGCGGTGTGGCGTGAGCAACGCGGCCGCAACGACTGGGAGTTGACCAGCCACGTCGGCGCACATCTCGCGAACGTGACCCGAGAGGACGTTCCTGCGTGACCTCCACACTTCCCGCGGCGACCAAGACGGAAGTCAAGGTCCCCGCGCAGCGGACAGCTGCGCCCGCAGCCGGTTCGACCAGTCGAACGATCGCCTCCGCTTCCCCGACGCCTTCACCGAAGCGCCTGCGCGACTCACGCTCCGACCTGGTCCTCTGCGGTCTCCTCCTCGTCGCGATCATGATCGTGCAGGGGTGGAACATCGCCGACTACCCGACCCTCAGCGACGACGAGGGCACCTACCTCGCGCAGGCCTGGGCCGTGCAGGAGGGCAGAGGGCTCGCCCACTACACCTACTGGTACGACCACCCGCCCCTCGGCTGGATCCAGATAGCCGTACTGACCTGGATCCCCGCCCAGCTCGCCCCCGAGTCGATGACCGTCGGCTCGATGCGCGCGGTGATGCTGCTGATCAGCGCCATCAGCGCCGTCCTGGTCTACGTCCTCGGCCGCCGCCTCTCGCTGCCCCGCTGGGCCGCCGGCCTCGGCATGGCCCTCTTCGGGCTCTCCCCACTGTCGGTGGTGCTCCAGCGGGAGATCTTCCTCGACAACATCGCGGTGATGTGGACGCTGCTCGCGTTCTGCCTCGCCGCCTCACCGAGCCGTCACCTCTGGCACCACTTCGCGGCGGGGCTGGCCGCCGCGGCGGCCGTGCTCACCAAGGAGACGATGCTCCTCGTCCTGCCCGCCGTGATGCTCACCATGTGGCGGCACAGCCACCGGGACACCCGGAAGTTCGCCCTCACCGGCGCCGTCACCGCCTGCACCCTGATCGGCGTCTCGTACCCGCTGTTCGCCCTGCTCAAGGGCGAGTTGCTGCCCGGCGCCGGCCATGTGTCGCTGTGGGACGGCATCGTCTACCAGATGAGCCGCCCCGGCTCCGGCTTCATCCTCACCGAGGGCACCGGTTCGTACGGCGTCCTGCAGTCCTGGCTCTACTACGACCGCGTCCTGCCCCTCGGCGGCCTCGCCGGAGCGCTGCTGCTCCTGGTCACCTGGCGCTGGTCGGTGACCGCGCGGGCACTCGCCGGACCCGCGCTCGCCGTCGCGATCCTCGCCGGAATGGCCCTGCGTCCCGGCTATCTGCCCGCGATGTACGTCCTCCAGGCCCTGCCCTTCCTCGCCCTCGTCCTCGCGGGCGGCACGGCGAGCGTCACGCACGGCGTCCTGCGCAGGTGGCGGAGCGCGACCGAGAGGCGGGCCCTGACCTGGGGGCGGCATGTGGTCGCCGTCGCCCTGGCCGCGGCCGCGGCGGTGTACGTCGTCCCCCGCTGGTACGACGGCAACCACACCGCGATGACGTTCGACGCCAACGCGCCCTACCGGCAGGCCGCCCAGTGGCTCGGCTCCGAGGTCGAGGACCCCGGCGACACCCGGGTCCTCGTCGACGACGCGCTCTGGCTCGACCTCGTCCACGAGGGCTACAAGCCCGGCCTCGGCGTCATCTGGTTCTACAAGGCCGACCTCGACCCCGCGGTGACGAAGACGATGCCGCGCGGCTGGCGCGACCTCGACTACGTGGTCGCCTCCCCGACGGTACGGCGCGACGCCGTCGACCTGCCCAACGTCAAGGGCGCGATGGAGAACTCGACGCCGGTCGCCACCTTCGGCACCGGCGAGGACCGGATCGAGATCCGCAAGATCGAGGCCGCCGGCGGCGACGCACGAGCGCGCGAGACCGACGCGGCCGGCGGCGACGACCGGATCCGCGATACCGAGGCCGCTGGAGGCGACCGATGAGCAGTGGAAGCTATGAGTCCACCGCCCCCGAGGAACTGGGCGACCCGGCCGTGCGCGGTGCCGAGGTTCCCGAGCCCGGGGCCGTCACCATCGTCGTGCCGACCTTCAACGAGGCGGCCAACGTACGGGAGTTGCTGCACCAGATCACCGAGACGGTGCCCGGGCGGCTGCCCTGCGAGGTCGTCTTCGTGGACGACTCCACCGACAACACCCCCGAGGTGATCGACGAGGCCGCGCAGGACTGCCCGTTCCCGGTGACCGTGCTGCACCGCGACGAACCGGTCGGCGGACTCGGCGGCGCGGTCGTCGAGGGCATCAAGGCGGCCACGTCCGACTGGATCGTCGTCATGGACGGCGACCTCCAGCATCCGCCGTCCCTGGTACCGGAGTTGGTGGCGACCGGGGAGCGTTCGTCAGCGGGTCTGGTGGTCGCTTCCCGCTACATCAAGGGCGGCAGCCGGGCCGGACTCGCGGGCAGCTACCGCGTCGCCGTCTCGCGCGGCGCGACCTGGCTCACCAAGTCCCTCTTCCCGCGCCGGCTGCACGGCATCAGTGACCCGATGAGCGGCTTCTTCGCGATCCGCCGCAGCGCGGTCACCGCCGACATCCTCCAGCCGCTCGGCTACAAGATCCTCCTCGAACTCGCCGTGCGCAGCCGCCCGCGCCAGGTCACGGAGGTGCCGTTCGTCTTCCAGGACCGGTACGCCGGCGAGTCCAAGTCGACCGCGCAGGAGGGCCTGCGCTTCCTGCGCCACCTCGTCGGCCTGCGCACCGCCTCCCCGCTGGCCCGCATGATGGTGTTCGGGCTGATCGGCGTCACCGGCTTCCTGCCGAACCTGGCGGGCCTGTACGCCCTGACCTCGGCCGGCATGCACTACGTCCCCGCCGAGATCCTCGCCAACCAGCTCGGGGTGCTCTGGAACTTCTTCCTCATCGAGCACCTGCTCTTCCGCGAGCGGCGCAGGCACCGCAAGGGCTGGGACCGCATCGGCCGGTTCGCGTTGCTCGCCAACGCCGACCTGGTCCTTCGTATCCCCCTGATCGCCCTGTTCGTCGGCCGGTTCGAGATGGGGGCGCTGCCCGCGACCGCGCTCGCCCTGGTGACGACGTTCGTGCTGCGCTTCGTGGGGACCGAGGCGCTGGTCTATCTGCCGCGAAAGACGTCTCGCCGTGGGGAGCACGGCGAGCAGATGATGCAGGCCGAGCCGGCAAGGAGAGCCGTGTGATGAACCACCTGAAGAGCCGTTTGCGGTTCCGTAGCAGACCCAGACGGTTCCGTATCAGACCCAGACGGAGAACAGCCCTGCTGGCGGTCGGAGGACTCGCCGCCGGCCTCCTGCTGATCTCGCCCCAGTCCGCGTCCGCCGCCAACCTCATCCAGAACCCCGGCTTCGAGACCGCCGGTACGGACGGGATGCCGTACTGCTGGGAGAAGTCCGGCTGGGGCGACAACGACTTCACCTTCACCACGGTGGCGGACGCCCACTCCGGCACCAAGGCCATGAAGGTCGAGCTGACCCGCCGGGTCTCCGGCGACCGCAAGGCCCTGATCACCGAGTCGGCGGCCTGCGCGCCCTCCGTCACGGTGGGCAAGCAGTACGACCTGGCCCTCTGGTACAAGTCGACGACACCGGACACGTCCGTCACCCTCTTCCGGCACGACACCACGGCGGGCTGGCAGTACTGGACCGACCTCAAGACGCTGGACATGGCGGCGAGTTGGACCGAGGCGACGGTCCGCACCCCCGAAATACCGGCCGGCACCGACCGGATCACCTGGGGTGTCTCCGTCTACGGCACCGGCTCGGTCACCACCGACGACTACACGATGGACCAGGTCGCCGACCCCGTCCCCGAGCCCGACTGCACGGGCACGGCTGAGGAGTGCGAGAACGGCCGCTGGGACGTGCTCCCCACCCAGAACCCCGTCCGCTCCATGCACTCCGTCGTCCTCAACAACGGCAAGGTGCTGCTGATCGCCGGCTCCGGCAACAGCGAGGAGATGTTCGAGGCGGGCACGTTCACCTCCGCGGTCTACGACCCGAAGAACGGCACGTACAAGCAGATCCCGACGCCGGACGACATGTTCTGCGCGGGCCACGTGCAACTGGACGACGGCCGTGTCCTCGTCATGAGCGGCAACAAGGCGTACCCGGCGGCGGACGGTTCGCACGGCTACGAGGGCTACAAGGACTCGTACATCTTCGACCCGGTCACCGAGACCTACAGCAAGACCAACGACATGAACGACGGCCACTGGTATCCGTCGGCGACGATCCTCGGCAACGGTGACGTCATCTCGTTCGGCGGTCTGCGCGAGGACTCCACCGGCTCGGTGGCGGCCGAACTGTGGTCGGACGCCGAGCAGAAGTGGCTGGAGCTCTGGAAGGTCAACCAGACCTGGTCGTACTGGGGCCTGTACCCGTCGATGATCCTCATGCAGGACGGCCGCCTCTTCTACTCCGGCAGCCATGTCTTCGGCAACAACATCCCCGGCACGGGCTCGGCGATCTACGACTACGGCGCCAACACGATCACCCAGGTCCCGGGTCTGCAACGGAAGGACGAGCGTGACCAGTCCGCGAGCGTGCTGCTGCCCCCGGCCCAGGATCAGAAGGTGCTCACGCTCGGCGGCGGCAACATCGAGTCCAACCCCGAGGCGAACCGCCTGACGGACGTCATCGACCTGAAGGCCGCGAACCCGGCGTACGTCGCGGGCCCGCCGATCCCGCAGGGCACGGTGGATCTGGGCAACGGGAAGGTCGCCCAGACGGGTAACCAGGGCAAGATGTACGTCTCGGCGGTGCTGTTGCCCGACGGCAAGGTGCTGGAGACGGGTGGCGCGCTGCACAACCGTGCCGACCCGGTGTTCGAGACATCGATCTACGACCCGGCGACCAACACGTTCGACCCGGTGGCGACGGACCCGGAGGAGCGCGGATACCACTCCTCGGCCTTCCTCCTCCCCGACGGCCGCGTCATGACCACGGGCGACAACCCGGGCAACGGCACGTGGAACCACGACGTGTCGATCTACACCCCGCCGTACCTGTTGAAGGGCCCGCGACCGAAGATCACGTCGGTGATCGACAAGGAGTGGGTGTACGGCGACACGCAGCGCATCACCGTGGACCGGCCCATCGCCAAGGCGGAACTGATCCGTCCGGCGGCGGTGACCCACTCCTCCGACCCGAACCAGCGCTTCGTGGACCTGCCCCTGTCCGTCGACGGCAACAACATCGACCTGAACGTGACGAGCAATCCCAACCTGGCCCCGCCCGGCTGGTACATGCTCTTCGCGGTCGACGCCAACGGTGTCCCGTCGGTGGCGGAGTGGGTCCACCTCCAGGGCCCGACCGCCCTGGCCCAGGCCTCCGGCGACGCCCCCTCGGCCCACGTCCACGACTTCGCGGACGCCCCTGAGGGCAAGACCACGGGCCCCCTGAAGAAGACCAAGTCGAAAAAGGTCAGCCCCACGATCTCCGGCTGCGACCGCCACTACGGCACGGCGAACGTCTGCGTCCCGACCACCTTCCCGAAGGAGGTCAGCAAGACGACGGCGTCGCGGTGCGAGTGGCTGAGGGAGAACGACTACGGGCGCCTGAAGGTCAACGGCAGGGACGATCCGCTGAAGCTGGACCGGAACAGGGATGGTCTGGCGTGTGGGAAGGGTGATGTGAAGCGCCGCTGACGATCAATAGGGCGGCATGTTCGGCCCCGTGTCCGGTGGGCAACCGCCGGGTACGGGGCCGTGTCGGTTACGCGCGACCGATGATGTGTGCGGCCCCGGGCGAGACTTGAACGGGTTGACGACAGTCCGGCGCGGCCGGGGGCGGGGGCCGGCCGTCGAGGGAGCGGCAGAGGGCTGCGTGGAGGTGTTCGGCTTCGGCGAGGGTGAGGGTGAGGGTCAGGTCGGTGTCGGTCAGTTCTCCGCGGTCTCCGCCGGTACGGGTCAGCCGTAGCGGTACGGCGATCCGGTCGTCGTCGGTGCGGCGTACCGGCCGCCCGGGTGTGCGCACGATGGTCCAGCTCATGGTGTGGCCTCCCCGACTCTCCCGATGCGCGTGAGGCGGTACGTGCCCCACAGCCGCCGTCCGTCCTCGCACCCCTCCTGGGCCCTGGGGCTGCCCTTGCAGCCGTCGGCACACGTGCGGGTGTGCTCGAACCACAGCCGGTAGGCGCGGAGCATGGGGGTTTCGACGCGCCGGGCGACGGCCCCGACCTGCCCTTCGGCCATCAGCTCACCTCCGCGAACTGTCGTGCCTGCCGGGCCCGTTGACGCGCCTCGGGGAGGATGAGGTAGGCGCCGACGAGAGTGCTGGCGATGTCGTCGTCGGCGATGGCGGGGAGTTCGGCAGGCGGCCACGGACATCGGCTTCTGCGGCGCCGGGCGCCGGCGAGGATGGCGGCCCAGATCTCGGGGGAGGGGTGGTGGGCGGGTAGGCCTGGCGCGGTAGCCGGTGCCGCGTCCGGTTCGTGGGCCGCGCGGTTGGGTTCAGGCGGCGGCCCGAAGAGCACTGTCCTCACCCGTACGAGTGCCCGTGATACAAGGTGCATTGTCGGTCTCCTAGTCAGATCGGCCATGCCCCGGGACCGTGACGGCGGTCGCCGGGGTCTGCCTTGCCCACTGTTGGGGCGTGGAGTGACTGCGTCGCGAAAGCGGTCCTGTGCGACACAAAAAAGACTGGACCGGTGGACCGGTCCAGTCAAGCGAAACGTCAGTTTCTCTACCTCATGGGGTAGTTGTCGACTTGCTCGAACACATGTGAGGCACTCACTCCCTCTTCGCAGACGAGCGGTCGATGATCCTGGTCGACGGCCACGTGCAGCACCACGGCCACCGCTGCCGGCTGCTCCACCTCCAGTAGACGGGCCTCTTCGTCATCGGCCAGCCGAACTGACGTCGTGTCCGTCCCCTCCGCCGGGATACGACCCGTCTCGCGTCGCACGTAGTGCGTGGTCCCCTCCGCGATGGGCCCCTTCATGGCCAGGCGCGGGGCCGCGTCAGCGATGACGGGCGGAAACCAGGCCGTTACCAGCGAGTGCGGGGAGCCGTCGTCGAGCAGTACGAGCCGGATTCTCCGCAGTGCCTTCTCGCCCGCCTTCAACTCCAACGCTTCCGCCACGTGCGGCGGCGGCACCGTACGGTCGGGCACACCGATGCGCCGGTATGGGGCGCCGCCCGTCACTCGTGTGGAACCGGCGCGACGGGCACCCGCAGGCCGGGCGACAGGTGTCTCGGCGACGACGAATCCGGCACCCTGCCGAGCGGTCGCCAGGCCGTCGTTGCGCAGGACGTCGTACGCCTTGACGACGGTGGCTCTCGACACGTCCCACTGCTCGGCCAGATCGCGGCCGGAGGGAAGCAAATCGCCGGGACCGAACTCGCCGTTGGCGATCCGAGTGCGTAGATCCTCGGCGATCTGCTCGTACTTCAGCTGCGGCATGGCTGTCGTTTCCGATCATTGGACTGGTCCACCGGTTCGCATCCAGAATGCCCGTATGACGAGCCCTGAGGTAGCGCCGGAGATCGTGAGGTTCTACGCCGAGACGATCGACGAGGCCGACCGACTGTCCACGACGGCGGACGGCCACCTGGAACTGGTGCGCACCCAGGAGTTGCTGCGCCGCCACCTGCCACCCCCGCCCGCCCGGATCCTCGACGTGGGCGGCGGCCCCGGCGTCCACGCCCGATGGCTGGTCGCGGACGGCTACGACGTCCACCTCGTCGACCCGATCCCCCGCCACCTGCCCCAGGCCGAACGGGTCGGCGCAACAGCCGAGTTGGGCGACGCCCGTCACCTCACGGCCGAAGACGCCTCATACGACGTAGTCCTCCTCCTGGGCCCCCTCTACCACCTCCCCGACCGCACCGGCCGCGACCGGGCCCTCGCCGAGGCCCACCGCGTCCTCAAGCCGGGCGGCCTCCTCGCGGCGGCCGGCATCAACCGCTATGCCTCCCTCTTCGAACACACCGCCTTCGCCCACCTCCACAAGGAACCCTTGCGCGAAAGCATCTCCGGCATCCTCGCCACCCAGATCCACGACGGAAAGAAGGCGTTCACGAAGGCGTACTTCCACAGCGGCGCCCAACTCCTCGACGAGGTAGCCACCGCCGACTTCACCGACACCCAGGTCTACGGCATCGAGGGCCCCGCATGGTCCCTCTTGGCCGCCACCGAACGCCACACCGGCGAGCCCCTCACAGACTCCCCACTCTTCGAGTCGGCCCTGACCGCAGCGCGCATGGCGGAGCCGTACCCCGAGTTGCTGGCGGCGAGCTCCCACTTGCTGGCCGTCGGCCACCGGCCGGCATGATCGGTCGCCTTCACCGCCGCCCCAATCCTGCCCTCCCCACACGCGCCGCAACGACGCGCACAGAGCCACCCTCAGGTGAGTGTCTAACTGCGTGACAACGCCAGCGGACAACGACGGACGGACGCGAACGCCAGTGGACCGTCAGCGCAGGTACGCGGCACACCAGCCCAAGACCGAACACTCGCCCAAGTTGCTTCGGGACGAAGAGGTCATCGAGCAAGGAGCCGCCCATGCGCTTTCGCCGTCGAGACTTGCTCTGGTCGACGGGTGACAGCGTGGCTCAGGCCGGCGGGGGTGCAGTCATCGTCGCCGCCAAAGTCTCTGGTGCGGTTCTTCGATGTGGGCAATCTGCGGGGCCCGGGGGCGAGATGCCCTCTTCCAACTGCCCCAAGCCCCGCGGGAAAACAGGGCGCTGACAACCAGTCCACGGATGACGCTTGGGGCATCATGACCATTCACGGCGCTGAGCAAGCCGCCGATGGCGCAGATGATGAGGAGCAGAGCAAGCAAGGACCAGATCACGATCTTCATGGCGGGAAACGCTATCCGGCCCGGCGTCGGCTCTGGGGGCCCAGGGGAGTACCACCCCCACCCCGAAGTGCACCCACCGTACGGTGCTTCAGGCCGTGTCTCGTCAACGGAACACACCGACAACGTGGCTGAGACAGGTGGGAGTGCGGCGAGACACACGCGCGCCTGATCGGTTGCCGCACCCGCCATCGTGGCGGACTGTCGTCGGCGGAGGCTCAGACCGGCTCACACGATGGCTACGCTCCCTGGACACTCCGCCTCAGAAGTTCGTCATCGACAGCACGAAGCCGCTGCCGCCACTCCCGCCAGCCTTGGGGTTGCGACCCGTGCCACCCACCACGGCACCCTCAGCCCGCTCAGCCGCGAAGGCCCGGCGCTCCCGCGGTTGTTCAACAGCCAGGCCGGCCAAATCGGCGTACCAGTTGTCGTAGAGCTTCCAACGACTCATAGCCCCAGCGTGCCGACCACCACGACCCGCCGCACACCAATTTCGGACACCCACGACCGCCCGACCGCACCACAAGCGCACCACATCGAGCGGGGAATCACGGGGAAGACGGCCCAGCCCGAAGACGCCATGGCTCGAACGTTCGCCCAGGTCAGCTACCGAATCAACCTCAAGTGATCACTGCTTCCCAAGCTGATGGCACGTCAGCGGTGAGGTTGTCCTCGCCCGTGGTCAGTGAGCGGTGTAGGAACCGTTGCGGGCGGTTCGGGCGTTTTGGCTTCATGGAAGGGGCGGTGTTTCTACGCTGGGTTCCTTCGGAGCCGCAGAACAGGGGGAGCAAGTGGGTGCTGAGGTTGTGCAGTTGGTGGAGCAGGCGGGCCCGTACCTGACGGCTGCTGTGGGGGCGTATGGGGTGGCGGTGTTGACGCGGGCGCAGGAAGTTGCCGCTGATGCCACGGTGGGTCTGGGGCAGCGGATTCTTCAGCTGGTGTGGCGGCGTGGGGACGAGGCGGGCCGGGCCGAGCTGGAACGCGTGGTGGACGAGGCCGCCGACGAACAAGACAATGCCTACTCCACAGCAGTGCTGAGCAGGCTCCTGCGGCGGGCTTTGCAGGACGATCCCGGTCTGCAGGAGGAGTTGTCCGCCCTGTTGCCTGCTCCGGCTGTGGGCATGGTTACCATCACGGCGTCCGGTGAGCGGTCGATCGCAGCTCAGCACATCGGCACCGCCATCACCGGCGACGGTCACACCCCGCCCCAGCCGTGACAACGGACGACATCGCAGCCGGGCAGCAGATCGAGGCTTCCGGTGAGCGAGCCATCGCAGCCGAGCGCATCAGAGACGCCTACACGGGAGATGTGCACGTCCTGCCGACCGAAGCATTGCAGGCGCCGGACAAGGTCACCGCGGCCCCGGGCACGTCGAACCTGCCCCCTGCCACCCTCTGCCTAGGCCGGGATGAAGAACTGAGCCAGGTGCGCCGCATCCTGGCAGGCGGGGGCGAGGGAGCGATCACGCAGAGCGGAGCGGTGCACGGGCTGGGCGGGATCGGCAAGAGCACCCTCGCCCTGCGCTACGCCCACCGCCACCGCAGCGACTACACCCTGATCTGGTGGATCAACGC
Organism: Streptomyces sp. NBC_00104; assembly: GCF_045160825.1. NCBI lineage: Bacteria > Bacillati > Actinomycetota > Actinomycetes > Kitasatosporales > Streptomycetaceae > Streptomyces > Streptomyces sp. NBC_00104. The sequence goes on from NZ_CP108215.1 coordinate 7,168,712, forward strand.
CGCCTCCCCCGACGAGATCGAGACCTCCCTCACCGAGCTCACTACGGCACTGGTCCCCGACTGGGCAGCCTCCGCCCAGCGCGGGGCACAGCTGTCGTGGGCGAAGCAATGGCTGGCCTGGCACCGGGACTGGCTGCTCATCTACGACAACGTCGAGGACCCCGCCGACCTCGCCCCCTACACCGGCGCACTTCACCGGGGCCACCACTTGGCCACCAGCCGTCGTACCACCGGCTGGCCCGACAGCGCCGCCACACTCTGCCTGGGCAACCTCGACCCCGACGACGCCACCACGCTCCTGTGCGATCTGGTGTTCAGGGACATCCAGCCCACACCTCAGCAGAAAGTGCACGCCCGCGCGCTCGTCGCTGATCTGGGGTGTCTGCCGCTGGCGGTCAAACAGGCCGGCGCCTACCTCGCCCAGAATCGAGGGGTCAGCATGGACGCGTACCGGCGCCGTCTGGGCACCAAGCTCGCCAGGACCGCCCACGGCATCGACAACCAGCGCACCATCGCCCGCGTCTGGAACGTCACCCTCCAGACCCTGGAGGTTGAGCATCCGCTGGCTGTGGATCTACTGCACACCGCCGCCTGGCTCGCCCCCGACGACATCCCCCACTCCCTCCTCACCCCCGCCGACGCCGACCCGGACGACACCGCGGAAGCCATCGGCACCCTCGCCGCCTACAGCATGGTCACCGACACCGGCACCACCGTCACCATCCACCGCTTGGTCCAAACCGTCCTACGCGCCGCCCCGCCCGCCGACACCACCCAAGCACCCCGGCACCTGCAAGGACGCGACCGCGCCGAGCAAGCAGTCCTGCGCCATCTGACCCCGTTCCCCGGACAGGGAACCACCGACAGCCAGTGGGACACCCTCACCCCCCACCTGGTCACCCTCGCCGCCACCGCCGCACCCGGACACCACAACGTCCGCCTCACCAACGCGTACGCCACCGCCGCCAACCGTCTCCACCACCAGGGGCATACAGCCCGCACCATCCCCCTGCTGGAGGCCACCCTCGCCCAGTCCAAGGAGGCCTTGGGTGACACCCACCCCGACACCCTGATCAGCCGCAACAACCTCGCCTCCGCCTACTCCAAGGTGGGGGACCTGGGGCGGGCCATCCCCCTGCTGGAGGCCACCGTCGTCCAGTTCGAGCAGGTCCTGGGCGAGACCCACCCCGACACCCTGACCAGCCGCAGCAACCTCGCCGGCGCCTATGAGTCGGTGGGGGACCTGGGGCGGGCCATCCCCCTGCTGGAGGCCACCGTCGTCCAGTTCGAGCAGGTCCTGGGCGACAGCCACCCCGACACCCTGACCAGCCGCAACAACCTCGCCTCCGCCTTCTACACGGTGGGGGACCTGGGGCGGGCCATCCCCCTGCTGGAGGCCACCCTGGCCCAGCGCGAGCAGGTCCTGGGCGACAGCCACCCCGACACCCTGACCAGCCGCAACAACCTCGCCTCCGCCTACTCCAAGGTGGGGGACCTGGGGCGGGCCATCCCCCTGCTGGAGACCACCCTCGCCCAGTCCGAGCAGGTCCTGGGCGAGACCCACCCCCACACCCTGGCCAGCCGCAACAACCTCGCCGGCGCCTATGAGTCGGCGGGGGACCTGGGGCGGGCCATCCCCCTGCTGGAGGCCACCCTGGCCCAGTACGAGCAGGTCCTGGGCGACAGCCACCCCGACACCCTGGCCAGCCGCAACAACCTCGCCTCCGCCTTCTACACGGTGGGGGACCTGGGGCGGGCCATCCCCCTGTACGAGGTCACCCTCGCCCAGTACGAGCAGGTCCTGGGCGAGACCCACCCCCACACCCTGGCCAGCCGCAACAACCTCGCCTCCGCCTACTCCAAGGTGGGGGACCTGGGGCGGGCCATCCCCCTGCTGGAGGCCACCGTCGTCCAGTTCGAGCAGGTTCTGGGCGCGACCCACCCCGACACCCTGACCAGCCGCAACAACCTCGCCCACGCCCGCAGAGTTTCCGCAGCTGTACAGCAACCAGATACAGCAACCCCAGCAACCGCCCCCGACCGCCAACCTTCCTCCGACACCCCCGAGCAACCGGTATGACCGTCCCCGACCGTTCTCTGTAGAGCTACGGATCAGAAGGTGCACGTGCCCCATCCGTGCCCGATTCAGCGGGAAGTGCACGCCCACCGTCCACCCGGCGAACCTTGCCGGTCACAGCAAACCAACTGACATCAACAACCGTGGACGTAGGCGGCCTTGAGCGATCACACACGTTATGCCGGTAGGACTGCGAGAGCCGTATCAGAGCCGCTCGATCGAACTTCTCAAGCGGATGTCGCAGGTTCGAGTCCTGTCGGGGGCACAGGAAGTAGGGCCAGCTCAGGAGGGTTTTTCTCTCGGGTTCTCTCGGGCTGGCCCTTCGTCGTATCCGGGGGCGTGCCACACCCGTACCACCACTACAGCTGCCTGCAGGCCGGATCCGCTGGCCGAAGGTGTGCAAGGTGTGCTGTGGGCCGCGGTCATTTCTCGCGGCGGTCAGATTTTGTGCTGGAGCTCTGGAACTCGCGTTCGGCTCCGCGCACATTATTTAGGATGTCCTTACCCTGCCGGTCCACCAGCCGTGTGACGCTCTCTTGCAGAATGCCGAACAGGATCGCCCAGGCGATAATCTGCGGTGCGCTGTCCAGATTTGAAAGACCTGGAATGAATCCCCCATGGATCAGAACAAGGCCCATGAGGGCGGCAAGGGCCCCTACCGGGATACGGAGGAGTACCAGCATCAAGGGGACCGAATACGGGGTGGACGTTCCCTGTATTCCTTTCAGGGAGACTGCCGCCGCGAAAGCCGCCGCCGCAGAACCGAAAGCCATGACGATCAGCATGTCCTGACCGGTTTCCGTGCTGCCGATGGGGCAGACTTGAGGCTTGTCCAGATCTGGGATGAAGCAGATGTTTGACGCGATCGTCGTGGGAGACAAAAAGCCCCACAGGATGAAGAGTCCAGCAATTACCGTCGTCGCCACCACGGACGCCAGTAGTATGTTTCGAAAGCTCCGAGCCCTCGCCCGTTCCTTTTCTTCTGCCATCTGGGCGGCCAGCAGAGTCGTGACGGCGAGTTCGCGCATCTCTTCGGTGAGCCTGTGGCCGTTGTTCTGGAGCTGAACCTCCAGCTTGGCGCGTCGAGGATCTTCCTCGCCCAGATGCTGTCGAGCGTTCGCCAGTACGAGTGTCCCCAACTCGCCCAACTCTTCTTTGGGGGTGAGGCGAAGAATGTTTGTTTCAGCTCTGTGTATATTGGCGAATGCCCGGTCTATGTCCGCTCCAGTAATTACGGACCACGGGCTCTTTCTGCGGTCTGCCGCCAGTCGCGCAGCATTGAGATGCGTCTCAATTTTGGTCGCAATCTCTTCCTCGTGCGGTGCGAGCCCCTGAGATTTGAGCGACTTGATGCGGTTGAGTTGGCACTGGAGTTCTGCAATATGGGCAACAGTGCGTTGCCACCACGAGGATCTGGCATATCCGGCAATATCTTGATCTGCGTCCAGAGCGGTGTTCTTGGTGGATGACATCGCGTCACCCCTCCTGTTGTCCCTGGAGGTTATGCGACGTGCCCGGGGTTACCGTTCCCCTGTGCCCCCAGCCACTTTTCATGCTAAGGGCGTTGCAATCCAAGCGCATCTCGAAAGAGTTGGCATGCTGTCGATTGTTCAAGCATTGAAAGTGGAATCGGATTCGCGAGTTCGGGGTCACGGCGGGGAGTGTGTCGTCCATCCCTCACCCAACCGTGTCCACCGACCGTCGGAGATCGGCTCCCGTACTCAACCCGCCTGGGTACGCGTCCTCAACGCCTCCCGCACGATCGCCTCCAACTGCTCGTGGTGCGCGCCCTTCCAATAAGCCCGCCCACACGCGTCGCACTGCGCGAACACGTCGTACGACCGCTCCGTCCCGCCCTCCAACCGGTCCGCGACCTCCTCCTTCGTCGCCGCCCTCAGCAGACCGTTGCAGGCGGTGCAGCGAGTCCACGGCCGCAGTTCGGGGGCGAACCGGTCGATTACGTCGCGGAGTTGCTCCTCCGGCTGCGTGCTGTAGATGTACGCCCCGGCCCACAGCTCCCGCCGCCGCAGCAGCCCCCGGTCGCGGCTGAGCATCACCCGCTGTTCGGCGGCGGACCGCGTGGCCAGGGCCGGGTCACCGATGTCCGTCGACTCGTACGCCACGTCGACGCCCAGCAGCCGCAGCCGTCGCGCGAGCGTGCCGAGGTGGACGTCGAGGAGGAAGCGGAGCGGGGCGCCCGGCACCCGCTGGGGGCGTTCCACCGGGCGTACGGTCACCGACTCGCCGTCCGCCGGGATGTGCGACACCGGCACCTCGCGGCCGTCGACGACCAGCGTGCCGACCTCGGTGAGGGGGACACCGAGGGACTCGATCACGTGGCCGAGCGTCGAGACGCCGTCAGTGGCCAGCGGGGTCGCGCTCCCGCGCCGGCCGTGGGGGACGAACAGGGCCAGCTCGGGGGCGACTTCGACGTAGATCTCGGCTGCTTTCACCTGGTCAGGATGGCATGGGGGAGGGGTGGGGCCTCAGGGAATTTCCTCGGGGTTTCCGGCAGGGGTTTCCGGCAGGGGTCTCCGGCATGTCCTCTGCGCATGTCCTCAGGGAGTGGGCTCAGGGAGTGGGCTCAGGGAGTGGGCTCAGGGAGTGGGCTCGGCGGTTTCCTTGGGGAGGCCGTGTTGGAGGACGTCCAGCGTGCGGTCGACGAGTTCGGCGAAGTCGTCGCGGTGGTCGTTCTCGGCCCAGTAGAGGGAGGTCTCCATCAGGCCGCCGACGAGGGACATCGCCCAGACGCGTACCTCCAGGCTGCCCGGGTCCCGGCCGGTGCGCTCGCCGATGGCGGTGCAGAGCATGCGGCCGGTGACCGACATGCTCTCCATCATGCGCGAGCGCACCGCGGGGATCTGGACCATCAGGTGGGTGCGCAGCCGTGCGACCTCCAGGTCCTCCTCGATGCCCGTGCGGACGGCCTTCCGCAGCACGTACCGGATGGTGTCCGGCCACGGTTCGTCGGCGGGGCGGGCCCGTAGTTCCTCCAGGAGGATCGGGTCGTACTCGTCCGTGAGGACGATGTCCTCCTTGGTCGGGAAGTACCGGAAGACGGTCGACGGCGAGACCTCCGCCCGGTCGGCGATCTGCTCGATCGTCGTGGCGTCGTAGCCCTGCTCCTCGACCAGTGCGTAGGTCGCGGCGCGGATCGCCTCGCGGGTCTTGATCTTCTTCCGCTCACGGAGTCCGAGCGGGGGGCGGTCGGTGGGGGCGGTGGGGCGTGCGGCCGTCATGCGGTCATTGTCGGGTATCGGCCTTCGAGGTGGCCAGGTCAGGGGCGGTGGCCCCCAACGGTCCGGGCCGTCGTCGGCGCGCTCGGCGGGAACGCGGCGACCAGGGCCTCGTCCTGGCCGTGTGCGGCAGCGCGGCGACCAGGGCCGCGCCGCCGCACACGGCCAGGACGAGGCCCATGCCGTGGACGACCACGACGAGGCTCATGCCGTGGACGTACACGACGAGGCTCATGCCGTGGACGTACACGGGCGCACGAAAACGGCCACGGCTCGGAAGCCGTGGCCAGGGAGGGGGAGGGGAGGGGAGGTGGTTTACGCGTGCTGGTACGCGACCATCGAGATCCCCACGTAGTGCACGACGAACGCCGCGAGGGTGAAGGAGTGGAAGACCTCGTGGAAGCCGAACCAGCGCGGTGACGGGTCCGGGCGCTTGAGGCCGTAGATGACACCGCCGGCGCTGTAGAGGAGGCCGCCGACGATCACCAGGACGAGGACGGCGATGCCGCCCGTGCGCATGAAGTCGGGCAGGAAGAAGACGGCCGCCCAGCCCATCGCGATGTAGCAGGGCGTGTAGAGCCAGCGCGGGGCGCCGACCCAGAACACCCGGAAGGCGATGCCGGCGACGGCCGCACCCCAGATGCCCCACAGCAGCCACTGCCCCTTGGCACCCGGCAGGAGCAGCATCGTCAGCGGGGTGTAGGAGCCCGCGATGATCAGGAAGATGTTGGCGTGATCCAGCCGGCGCAGGATGCCGTCCATGCGCGGGTTCCAGTTCCCCCGGTGGTACAGCGCGCTCACGCCGAACAGCAGGCAGGCAGTGAAGGCGAAGATCCCGCAGGCGATGCGTCCCCGCGTCGAGTCCGCGAGGGCGGTGAGCACCAGGCCGGCGACGAGCACGGCCGGGAACATGCCGAGATGCAGCCAGCCCCGGAGTTTGGGCTTGATCTCGTCGGTGATCTGGTTGATCTCATCGGTGATCTGGTGGGCGATCTGATGCGGCAGGGATCGCGTGTCGGAGGAGCGGCCGTCGGCCGGTGTCTCCGCGTGCGCATCGGGGACGGACGCTGTCATGCCCTCCATCGTACCTACGGTCCCGTAACTTACGGGACCGTGCGGGCCGTTCGCGTCCCCGGAAGTGGCCATGGTCTCACGCGGGGCCCTCGTGGGGGATACCCGAGCGCACATTCGGATACCCGCGGTGAAGTGATGGTGACGCACGGAAACCTTTTGGGCGGACGTTGTCGAGTGGTGATGGTCACCATGCTCACGTGGGCGGCCCTCTGGACATATGGGCACTCCCGTCGGATGATCAAATGAGTGCGGTCGACACCGGATGAGCGCCCAGAGATCCCCTCGTGAAGCATCCGGGTCGCAGCCCCCACGGGGCCTCCAACAAAAAATCCCTCATTTTTAGGAGCAATCGTGGCGCGCGACATCGCGGCTCCCCCTGTAACCGTCCCCACCACCCACCGAGAACTCGTGGCGTGGGTGAACGAGATCGCCGAACTGACCGAGCCGGACAACGTGGTCTGGTGCGACGGATCCGAGGCCGAGTACGAGCGCCTGTGCGGGGAGCTCGTCGAGAAGGGCACCTTCCGGAAGCTCGACCCGATCAAGCGCCCGAACTCCTACTACGCCGCGTCCGACCCGACCGATGTCGCCCGGGTCGAGGATCGCACCTTCATCTGTTCGGAGAAGGAGGAGGACGCGGGTCCGACGAACCACTGGAAGGCCCCCGCCGAGATGCGGGACATCTTCCAGGGCGAGAAGGGCCTGTTCCGCGGCTCGATGCGCGGTCGCACGATGTACGTCGTCCCGTTCTGCATGGGCCCCCTCGGCTCGCCGCTCTCCGCCATCGGCGTCGAGATCACCGACTCCGCGTACGTCGCCGTTTCCATGCGCACGATGACCCGTATGGGACAGCCGGTGCTGGACGAGCTCGGCTCCGAGGGCTTCTTCGTGAAGGCCGTGCACACCCTCGGTGCCCCGCTGGAGCCCGGCCAGGCCGATGTGCCGTGGCCCTGCAACAGCACCAAGTACATCTCCCACTTCCCCGAGAGCCGCGAGATCTGGTCGTACGGCTCCGGGTACGGCGGCAACGCGCTGCTCGGCAAGAAGTGCTACGCCCTGCGTATCGCGTCGGTGATGGCGCGCGACGAGGGCTGGCTCGCCGAGCACATGCTGATCCTCAAACTGACGCCCCCGCAGGGGGAGTCGAAGTACGTCGCCGCCGCGTTCCCGTCCGCCTGCGGCAAGACGAACCTGGCGATGCTGGAGCCGACCGTCCGGGGCTGGACCGTCGAGACGATCGGCGACGACATCGCGTGGATGCGTTTCGACGAGGACGGGCAGCTCTACGCCATCAACCCGGAGGCCGGGTTCTTCGGTGTCGCGCCCGGCACCGGTGAGCACACCAACGCCAACGCGATGAAGACGCTGTGGGGCAACTCCGTCTTCACGAACGTGGCGCTGACGGACGACGGCGACGTGTGGTGGGAGGGGATGACGGAGGAGACCCCGGCGCACCTGACCGACTGGAAGGGCAACGACTGGACGCCGGACGCCGAGACGCCGGCCGCCCACCCGAACGCCCGCTTCACGGTGCCCGCCTCCCAGTGCCCGATCATCGCGCCCGAGTGGGAGAACCCCAAGGGCGTGCCGATCTCGGCGATCCTCTTCGGCGGTCGCCGCGCCACGGCGGTGCCGCTGGTGACGGAGTCCTTCGACTGGAACCACGGGGTGTTCCTGGGCGCGAACGTGGCGTCGGAGAAGACCGCCGCGGCCGAGGGCAAGGTCGGCGAACTGCGCCGCGACCCCTTCGCGATGCTCCCCTTCTGCGGCTACAACATGGGCGACTACATGGGCCACTGGGTCGATGTCGCCAAGGGCAAGGACCAGGCGAAGCTGCCGAAGATCTACTACGTCAACTGGTTCCGCAAGAACGACGAGGGCAAGTTCGTCTGGCCCGGCTTCGGTGAGAACAGCCGCGTCCTGAAGTGGATCGTGGACCGGCTGGACGGCAAGGCGGAGGGTGTGGAGACGCCGATCGGCATCCTCCCGACGCCTCAGGCGCTGGACACGGAGGGGCTGGATCTCTCCTCGTCCGACCTGGACTTCCTGCTGACCGTCGACAAGGAGGTGTGGCGGGAGGAGGCGGCGCTCGTTCCCGAACACCTCAACACCTTCGGTGATCACACGCCGAAGGAGCTGTGGGACGAGTACCGGGCGCTGGTGAGCCGCCTGGGCTGACGCCCCTTCGCTCCGCGACCGGCCGGGTATGGGTTGCCCTGACCAGCGATGTCACCTTGGCCGGTCGCGGTTTTTTGTGCGCCTGATAGCTCGGGGTTCTGGGGTTCGTCGGCGGGTGCGGGTCCGGTGGGGGCTTTGCGCGCAGTTCCCCGCGCCCCTGAAAAGCAGGGGCTGCGCCCCGTGCTTTTCGCCCCGAAAGGGCCGAAGGCCCTTCAGGGGCGCGGGGAACTGCGCGAGAAGCCCCACCGAACCCGCGGATGGGGGTCGAAGGGGCGCAGCCCCTGGATGGGGGAGGGACGAGTAAGGGCGGAGGGGGCGAAAAGGGCTGCCGGGGAGGGGATTTCGCGGGACACTCGGGACATCCGCACCGAACCCCGAAATGAGGTGAGCGGGGTGCGTACACCCGTAAGTGACCCCATGAAGATCGGCCCGTACAAGATAGTCGGCCGCCTCGGCTCCGGCGGTATGGGTTGGGTCTACCTGGGCCGCTCACCCGCCGGCCGCGAGGTCGCCGTCAAGGTCGCCCGCCACGAACTCGCCGCCGAACCCGAGTTCCGCGAACGCTTCGCCCGTGAGGTCGCCGCCGCCCGCGTGGTCAGCGGCGCCTACACCGCCGCCGTGGTCGACGCCGACCCGACGGCCGAACTCCCCTGGCTGGCCACCCTGTACGTCCCCGGACCCTCCCTCGCGGAAGCGGTCCGCGCCGACGGCCCCCTTCCCGAGGCCCAGGTCCGCCCCCTCGGCGCCGGCCTCGTCGAGGCGTTGCAGGCCATCCACGCCGCCCACGTGATCCACCGCGACCTCAAGCCGGCCAACGTCCTGCTCGCCCAGGACGGCCCCCGTGTCATCGACTTCGGCATCTCCCGCGTGGACGGCGCTCCCGGCCTCACCCGCGTCGGCGTCGTCGTCGGCACCCCGCCGTTCATGTCGCCCGAGCAGATCCGCGGCGACCGGGTCGGCCCGGCGAGCGACGTGTTCGCGCTGGGCGGGGTCCTGGTGTACGCGCTCACCGGCCGCCCGCCGCACGGCAGCGGGGAGGCCGTGCGTGTGGAGGTCGTCCGAGGAGAGCCCCGGCTCGACGGCGTACCGCCGGGGCTGCGGCCCCTCATCGCACGCTGCCTGGCCAAGCGACCCGAGGACCGGCCCCCGCTCGCCGCGATCCTGGCCGAGTTGATGGAGGAGGACGCGCGTGCCGAGGCATGGCCGCCGCCGCAGGTGGCCCGGACCATCGAGGTGCGCTACGAGGAGCTGAAGGAGCGCCACCGGCGCCGAACGACGAGCGAGTCCGTCCCCTCCTGTCTGCTGCTGCACGCGCAGGCACTGCTCGACGCCGGGCTGACCGACGCGATGGTCGTCGGGGCGGTGGTCCGTGACGGCGCCTGACTCCTACCCGGGCCGGGATTCCCCTCCCGGCCGCGACTCCTTCTCCGGCCGTGACTCCTTGTCCGGCCCCGGCCGTGACTCCTTCTCCGGGCGGGGCTCGTACTCCGGGCGCGACTCGTATCCGGGGGGCAACGCCGAGATATACGACCTCGGCACGCACTGGCGGCAGTTGGTGCAGAGTTGGGTCGCCCGGCGGAATTACCACACGGTCCACGACACCGTCTCCGTTTCCCTGCAATTCGATCTCCATGAGGCGGGGCGGATGGTCACGGTGCGATTCATGACGACCAAGAAGCTTCTCGTGGCGTTCGCGACGGACGGGAATTTCCTGCGCCAGGACCAAATAGCCATCGCGGCGGCCGCGTCGAACGCCTGGAATACCGAACAGCTGAACCCCATGCTGTCCGTATGGGACGTGCGCGGGCCGCGGCCCTGTCTCGCCGGAGTCTGCGATCTGCCACTGACGTGCCGTATCACCCAGGCGGACTTCGACGCGTTGGCCAATGACTGGGTGGATCGGGCGCGGCAGATGTTCAGCCGTTGCCATCAAGTGTTCAAATTGTAGAAGTGAAAAGCGTACTGATCGTAAGTCAACGGACGTCGCCGTAACTCCACCGGCGGAATACTCCAAACCCTTCCGGCCGCCCGGTTGCCTGCTCCACTATGGGATGGGCTTTTCAGGGCCGCGGGGGCGTGCCTTTCAGGCCACGGGGGGGGGGAGTTGCTCGCCAGGAAGTGTGCATGAGGTCGAGTTGGCTGTGATGGTCGGCTTCTGGGCTTGCGGTGTGCTGGGCCGTGCGGGCTACGGTGGTCGTGTGATCTGGGACGCCGGGTGTGGCGTCAGTGTGCGGGGCCCCCGCTCCACCGGAGTGATGGTTCGGGGCCTCCTCGTCGCCTTTGGCTACACCCACATGGTCAGGTCGCACAGGGAACTGGCCTCCCGGGATCGGACCACGGACAGGATCCGTGTCGCTGCCCCGGGGCTGAGTACGCCGGGGACCAGTACGCCCAAGACCGTTCGGGGCGTGCGGCCGAGCGGACTCACTTCTGCTCAGTCCACAGGAACGGTTGGTGCGATGGGTGCGACGGGTCGTTTGTCGTTTCTCGGTGTGCTGGTGGGGTTGTTGGCCGCGTTGGTTCCCGCGGGGCCGTCGGCCGCGGCCGACGCCCCGTGTCCCGACGACGGGTTCACGGAACGGCTGGAGTGCTGGGCCGGCCGCATATCCGAGGGGCCCGTGGTGATCACGCTCAAAGGGCCCCTGGAGTACGAGGACCTCGATGAGAGGCACCATGAGGCCATCAGACGGCTGCGCGAGGACACCCACCCGTTGGTGGTGCAGGTGTCGGAGGGCGTGAACACCGGGCAGGGCGGCACGGCGCTGCTCCTCATCGCCGAAGAACTGCTCATCCACCCCGGTGCCAGGATCGACCGGCTGAAGACGCGGACGCTGGCCGACCTGGAGGCGAGCGGCCTCTGCGACGACACGAACCAACTGTGTGCCAAGGTCCGCCCCGGCCCGGGGGCGGCCACCCTCAAAGGCTCGGAACTGGCAGCCTTCGCCGCCGACCCCGACGACAACAGCTTCACCATCACCGAAGTCGACGGCGACCGGAACTCCGGCTCCTCGACCTCGTCCGGCGGCCCCGACGGCGAGGGTGACAGGAACCGGGACGACAAGGGGCAGGACGACAAGGGCCGAGCCGTCGACAACCGGCCCGACACCCCCGAAAGCGAAGCCGCCGGCTACAGCGGCGCCACCTGGACCGCCCTCTGGATGGGGCTTCTCCTCGCCCTGTTGCTGCTCGCCTTCGTGATCGTGATCCGGCGGTCCAGGGGCCCGGTGGCCGTGGGGCACCGGGCGGTGTCTTCGGGCCGGCCGGCCGGCGGGCCCGCGCGGGCGGCACCGGCGCACGCGGCGCGAGGCGGGGGCGGTGCCGGAGCCGGTGGGGGCGGTGCCGGAGCAGGCGGGGACGAGAGCACCACTCGGCTACGGGTCGCGTCCGCGCCGCGGCACGGCCGTCAGGTGGGAGCCCGCCCGGGGCACGCCCGGACCGCCGTCGTACGGACCGAACTCCACCCGCAGGGCTATGTCGAGGTCGACCGGGTGCTGCGCCGGGCGGTGTGGGCCGAGCCGGAGCGGCCGCCCCCCGCGCCCGGCGGCCTCGTCGACGTCACCGACGCGGCAGAACGCGACTCCGACGTCCTGTACGCCTTCCCGCCGACGGCCGCACGGCACGCGAAGGGCACGCCCAGGTAGGCGTCGGCACGCCCAGGTGGGCATCGGCGCGCCCAGGTCGGCGTCGGCACGCCGAGGTAGGCATCGGCACCATCAGAGGTATCGGAAACACAGGGGGAAGAACGATGCACAGCGAATACCCGCCCACGCTGCCGGCGGAGTACGCCGACATCGAGTTCGAGAACAACGCCCAGCGCATGCCGCTCGTGCTCTGCCTCGACACATCCAGCTCCATGGCGGGTCAGCCGATCCAGACACTCAACAACGCGCTCGCCGAGTGGACCCGCGAACTCCACGACGACGTCAGCCTCAGCTACAGCGTGGAGGTCGCCGTCGTCACCTTCGGCGGCCAGGGTGTCGGCGCCTGGCGCGGGCCCCAGCTCCTCGACCCGCGCACCCGGACGAGCCCCTTCATACCCGCGCACGCCTTCCAGGCACCGCAGCTCACGGCCGCCGGGGTCACCCTGATGACCGAGGCGCTGGAGCTGGCGATGCACATCGTCGCGGCCCGCAAGAGCGAGCTGCGGGCGTCCGGGCTGCAGTACTACCGGCCGCAGATCTGCCTCGTCACGGACGGTCTGCCCACCGACCCGACCGGCCATCTCACCGACTCCTGGCACCGGCTGGTCCCCGTCCTCGCCGAGGAGCAGCGCGCCCGCCGGTTCCGGCTGTACGCCATCGGCGTCGGCGGGATCACGGACATGGGGGAGCAGGTGCTGCGGGCCTTCGCGCCGAAGTTCAACGCACGGTTGCAGGGGTTCCCGTTCCGGGAGCTGCTCCAGATGATGTCCGCCAGCGCCAACGCCGAGCAGAAGGGGGCGGGGGACGAGGTGTTCGAGAAGATCTTCAGCCAGTTCAAGACACAGCGCCCGGCCTGGGAGGCGTGAGGTGACCGCCGCCCCGCCCTGGCGCATCCACGGACTGAGCGTCGAGGGCTACCGGCACCGACGCCAGGGCCTGCCCTGCCAGGACGCGTGCGCCGCCGTCGCCACGCCGTCCGTCGCCGTGCTCGCCGTCGCCGACGGGGCCGGCAGCCGGCCCCGGTCGGAGGAGGGCGCGCGGCTCGCGGTGCGGCTCGCGACGGAGTATTTCGCGCGGCGGGCCGAGGCGGCCGTGGAGGTGCGGCCGGGGGATGCCGTGCACGAATTGCTGCGGGACGCCCTGGCGGACGTCAGCAAGGACTTCCTCGACCAGACCGGCGCCGACGCGCAGGACTTCGCCACCACGCTCACCGTGGTGGTGCTCGCGCCCGGCTGGATCGGGCACCTCACCGTGGGGGACGGGTTCGTCGTCGTACGGGCCGGGACGGAGGACGGGCAGCGCCAGTTCCATCTGCTGCCGCAGGCCGCGGCGGTGAGCGAGTACAGCAACGAGACGGTGTTCCTGACCTCGCCGGACGTGGGGCGCTGGACGCACACCGAGTGCGTCCTGGACGACGGGGTCGACGGAGTGCTGCTCTCCACGGACGGGCTCGCCCAGGCCATGCTCAACCGGTCGGCCGACGGCGCGCCGTCCCCGAACACCTCCTTCGCCGACGCAGTCTTCCGCTCCCTCGACACCGCCGCCGAGGACGACCGCGACCCCAACCTGGCCGCCCTGCTCCGCTCCGACCGCCTCACCGCCCTCAACGCCGACGACAAGACCCTGCTACGAGCCGTCCGCGCGATCCGGCGATGACCGCTCTGCCAGGGCGCCGACCGCTTCCGCGCGGCGACGAACGGCCCCATCACACTCGGAGGTACGGCCATGAGCGGCCGCACGGTCTTTCTCGACGGTAGGCGGGTCACTCTGGCCGAGTTGCCGTTGAAGGGGGGTGGGCAGGCGGCGGTGTTCCCGGTGGAGGGGGACACCGGGATCGTCGTCAAGATCTACCGGGACACACCCGGGCCGGACCAGGAGCGGCGGCTGGCCCGGATGCTGACCATGTCCCCGCTGGCCGCCCGCCCGACGGACGCCAGCCAGCCGCCCGAGCTGGCCTGGCCCACCGCGATCGCCCGGGGCACGAACGGCGAGTTCCTCGGCTACGCGATGCGCCGCTTCGGCGAACCGCAACACGTCCAGCTGGTCGGCCTGTTCACCCGCGTCCAGCGCCTCAAGCTCTTCCCGGACCGGGCCGACTGGCGGTTCCTGCTCGGCGTCGCCTGGAACCTCGCCTTCATGACGGCCCGTATGCACTACGACAACCTCGTCATCGGCGACTTCTCCAGCAGCAACGTCGTCGTCGACGCCAACGGCTTCGTCACCTTCCTCGACTGCGACTCCATCGCCTTCACCGACCCGGTCACCGGCGAACTCTTCCCGTGCCTGATGCACACCACCGACTACTCGTCCCCCGAGCGTCAGGAGGGCGGCCCCGCGACCCGGCAGAGCGACGACTTCGCCCTCGCCGTCCTCGTCTACCAGCTGCTCACCGCCGGCAACCATCCCTTCGGCGGGGTCCCGCACCAGAGCGCCTCCGAGTCGACCGTCAAGGACAACATCGCCGCGAGCTGCAGTTATGTCGTACGCCCGGAGCACGTCACCATCCCGCGCGGCACGATCGACCCGTCCGTCCTGCCGACCGAACTCCTCACCCTCGCCAGGGCGGCCTTCGGCCCCGGCGTCCAGGATCCCGCCGCCCGGCCGCCGGCCGAGGCCTGGCTCCGCGCCCTCGACAAGGAACGCGGCCTGGTGCGCGCCTGCACGGTACGGCCCCTGCACACCTACGGCTCCCACCTGCCGACCTGCCCCTGGTGCACCCGCGCGGCGGTCACCGGCCACGACGTGTTCAACGGCCCCCGCCCCACGTCGGTCCCGGTCCCGCCGCCCCCGACCGACCAGCCCCCGTCCCCGTACGCGGCGTTGAAGGTGCTGGCCGTGGTGCTCGGCGTGGTGCTGCTGATCGTGATCCTGACGAACGTCGGCTGACCCGACGCGCCTCGGCCGGCCCGACGCACCTCGGCCGGCCCGATCTCCTCGGCTGACCGACGCGCCTCGGCTGACGCCGCCGGTCAGCCCGACCGGTCCTCCAGGTACCGCGTGTGCGATTCCTGGCGGCGGGCCTCGGCGTCCCGCAGGGCGCCCGCCAGGCGTCCCAACTCCTCCTGCAACAGGCCGAGTTGGCGTTCGAGATGGCGTTCCGGGGGATCCGTGCCCGGGGTGAGGCGGGCCCACCATCGGGTGCGTACGAAGGTGTCGACGGCCTCGGGGACGTCCTGCCGCACGGCCCGGGAGAGGGCGTGGACGCCCTCGGGGTCGTGGGCGAGGATCTCGGCGACCCAGCCAGGGTCGAGGAGGGCCGTGAGGAGTTCGGTCAGCTCGGTGAGGCGGCCGGCCGCGGCGGGCGGCAGCTCGATGCCGTCGAGGTAGGCGCGGAGGGTGCCGAAGTCGGCGCGCACCTCGTCGAGCTGGGCGGACGGGTCCGGGAAGTCCGGCACCGGCGGGCGCTCCGGCGGGGCGATCAGGGCGCCGACGCCGTACAGCCCGGCGACCACGACCGGCCAGTACGGTCCCGCGATCCCCGCGAAGGTCAGCCCGAGCCCGGCGACCCCGAGGGCGCTGCCGGTGAGGTTCTTGCGGGACTCCAGGTAGGCCAGGACGCCGCTGGTCTTCTGGGTGGTGGTCCTACTGGTAGCCACGGATCTCCTCGAAGGCGCCGTCCAGCGAGCCCTGTTGGGCGTCGAAGAGACGGCCGCCGGTCAGGTCGGCGATGTGTTCCAGTTCGCCCCGGTCGGAGTCGCCGAAGAGGATCGGGAAGACGGGGATCCGCTGTTGACCGGCGGGCAGCCGACCGTAGAACTCGTCGAAGTCGGCGGGGCTCGCGCCCTCGGTGTTCTCGCCGTCCGTCATCAGCACGATGGAGGTGAAGGTGTCCCGGTCGGCGGCCCCGAGATGCTCGTACGCCCTGCGCAGCGAGGTGTAGATGGCGGTGTCGCCGTCGGCGGTCAGCTTCCGGGTGTCGGCGCGGATGCCGTCGAGCCCGGCCTTCGGGTCCTCGGGCCGTACGACATGCGTGCGCACGCTCTTCACGTCCGACCCGAACGGCATCAGCGTGACCTCCTCCCGGTCCCGGAAGTCGCCGGTCAGCTCGGTGAGCGCGGTCTTCAGCCGGCCGAGGCGGTCGCCCTCCATCGAGCCCGAGGTGTCCAGGACGTACACGGTCCGGGAGGGGCGGCGCAGCTCGTTCTCGTACGCGTCGAGGAGGCCGTCGGCGACGGACCGGGTGCCGGGGAAGGGGAGTTCACGGCGGCGCGTGGTGTCGAGGCCGGCCGCGGGCGGCACGGAGGCGACGACCGGGCGGCGCAGGGTCTTCTCGGTGATCAGCCGCTGGATGTCCGGGGTGCGCAGGGCGTCGGTGAGCCGGCGTACGTCGTCCCGGACCTCCTTGCTCGTGGAGGTGAGCGAGGAGAGCGGATAGTCGGCGGTGACGACCCCGTCGCGCGGCCGGATCACCGTCAGGCCCTTCTTCCCCTTCAGCACCGACTCGTAGTTGAGCAGCGCGTCGACGTCCCCGCGCCGGTCGTACGCCTGGGCCAGCCAGCCCGACGACCCCGACGTCAGCTTCTGGCCCGCGAAGAACTCCTTCAGCCGGGGCGTCGCCCGCGCGACATCCGCGTCCGTGAGCGCGGACTGGGCGTCGGAGAGCCCTGACGCCACCGAGACGAGCGTGGAGAACCCGGAGTTGGAGCGGGACGGGTCGGTCATGCCGTACGTCAGCTGCCCGCCCGTGACCGCCTCCTCGATGTCCGACCAGGTGACGTTCTCCGGCTTCCACCCCAGCTTCCGTACGGTCTCGTCCCGCACACCGATCGCGACCGGGCTGGACATCACCGGCGTCTCCGACACGATCGCCTCGGCCGCGTCCGGGCGGAGCCGCAGGTAGTCGTTGGAGGAGAGCCAGACGGCGTCGTACGCCCCCTTCGCCCGCCACCGGGTGATCAGCTCGACCGCGTCCAGGGTGCCCATGTAGGTGGGCCGGACCTTGATCCCGGTGTCCTTCTCGACCCGCTCCAGCACCGGCTGCATGTCGGCGAGTTCACTGGAGGCGAGGACGCGGAGGGTGCCGGGGACGTACGTGGTCGCCTCGGCCGGGTCGGGCAGCCCCGTCCCGTCCGCGGCGGTGCAGGCGGTGGCCAGGAGGGCGGCGGCGGTCACCGCGGCGACGGCCGTCGTCGTACGTACTCCCAGCCGTACTCTCAGCCGTACTCTCAGCCGTGTTCTCATCCGTGTTCTCATCCGAGGCCGCCTTCCAGGGCTCCCTGGCTCCTGCTCCGCTCCAAGTACTGGGTCGCGTGCTGGAGTTCCGAGGTCAGGGACTCGACGGTCGCGGCCATGGTCTCCGTGGCCTGCACCTTGTACGTGTCGATGGCGTCGAGGGTGCGGTAGATCTGCTGGAAGGCCGAGCGGAGCGTCTCCGCGCCGACGGCCGGGTCGGCGGCGATGCGCTGGATCTCGCCGCTCTGGGTGGCGAGCATCTCGGCGTTGCCCCGGATGAGGTCCTCGGTGGTGCCGCGCAGCGCGTTGACCTGGTCGACGACCTTGCGCTGGTTGTCGAGGGCGGAGGCGAGCATCACGGAGATGCGCAGCGCCGAGACCGTGGTCGTGGCGGCCCGGTCGACGCCCTTGATCAGCTCCTCGTTGTTGCGCCGCACGACGTCCATGGCCAGATAGCCCTGGGCACAGACGGCCAGCTGGGTGAGCAGGTCCTGGTGCTTCTGCCGGACGGGGAAGAGCACGTCGGCGCGGAGGGTGTCGCCCTGCTGCGGGTCGACCCCGTCGAAGTGCGTCTGGATGTGCGCCTCGACGGCCGTGTCCAGGGCCTCCGTCAGGACGACGTACTCCTGGAGCTTGCCCATGGTCTCCCACAGCCGGACGCGTTCGGTCTGCAACGCGGCGTTGTCGCGCCGCAGTTCGTCCTGCCCGCCGCGCAACGAACCCACGATTCGGTTCAGGGTCCCCTGCGCGGAGGCGTACTTGGCGACGTGGTCGCGCAGCTTGTTGCCACCCGGCAGCCGGGAGAGGAACTTGCGTCCCCTGCTCGCCGGCAGATCGCGCGGGTCCAGGTCCTCGACCACCCGCCGGAGTTCGACGAGCGAGCCGGCGACCTGCGACTGCGCGTCCCCGCCCTTGTCGGGCAGGCTGCGGACCGTCCGCTCCAGCATCCGGTTGGACTGCGCGGCGGCGGTACGCATCTCGCCCGCGCCGAGCGAGGTGATCTCCCCGACCCGGCCGGCGAACTCCGGGGAGCGGGCGTCCAGGACGGCGAGCCCGCGCACGTACTCCTCGGCCTTGCGGGCCATGTCCGTCCGCACGGACTCCTCGACCGGCACGAGCCCGCCGGCCTTCTCCCGGGGCACGGCCGCGACCGGCTCGGGAGGGGTGAGGGTGAAGCCGGCCTCGTTGCTGTTGAGGTTGCTGGTGCTGGTGCTGGTGCTGGTGCTGGTGCTGGTGCTGTTGAGGTTGCTGTAGCTGTTGCTGTCTTCGATGGTCATGTCCGTTGATCCCCCGTCGTCCTACTGGCCCCTGGCCCGGCGCGCCATCTCGTGCAGTACCTCGGAGGTGGGCACGGGCGCCTGCCGGACGGTCAGCTTCCGCATCAGGTAGGTGGTGTGGTCGGCGGTCGCCGACGTGAACTCGGTGGCCGCGCCCTGCGGCCGGAACCCGTGCCGGGCGGCCAGCTCGCGCAACTTCGGGTCCGTGCCCAGGAGCTCGCCGAGCGCACGCCCCTCGTCCGTGACCGGTACGACGGTGTGGTCGCTGAAGACGGTGGTGTCCGGGTAGAGGACGACCAGGTCGTCGACGCTCTGGCCCTCCGCGAGCAGCGCGGCGACCTGCGACTCGTAGACGAGCACGAGCGGATTGCCGACCCCGCTGACGAAGTCACGGAACGCCGCGTCGGTGCTCGGCTGCTGGGCGCCCTGGACGCTGATCAGTTCGTGCATCAGGGGCGCGGTCCTGTCCAGGTCCCCCTTGCTCGCGACCACCCGTCCGCCGTTGGCGACGTTGGAGGCGGCGGCGAGGTAGAGCGCGCCCGAGTTGGACGTGGTCGGATCGGTGGTGGAGATGTAGAGGAGTCCCATCAACTCCCCGTACTTCCCTGCCCCCTTGAGGTCCTGCCACGTCCGGCCGTTCTCCGCGGCCTTCAGATAGGCGCCCATGGCGAGGACGCCCCGGCCCTCGTCGAGGGTGGCGAGCCCGTTCTGCCGCAGCACGTCGGCGGCGCCCCGGTGGGAGACCACGACGAGGGGCGAGTAGAAGGGGCGGGGCAGCGGCTCGCGTACGCCGTACTTCTCGGCCAGCTCGTCGGCGGGTGCCTTGCTGGACGGGAACGCGAAGTCGTACCCCTGCAGATCCAGGCCGTCCATGGCCCAGGATCCGGACGTCTCCGTCTTCACGGTGTAGCCCTTGGCGGCCAGGGCCTTCACCACGTCCGGGTCGGCGAAGAACTCCGCCTTCTCCGACCCGATCACTCCTCGCACGGTCTTCGTTGCCGTGCTCGTGTCCCCGGTTTCCCGGCCCGCCACGACGGCTGCCACCACGCCGCCGATCAGCAGTACCGCGAGGACGATTCCTGCGATGCGTCTCACAGGGGGAGAGTGCTCCCGGAACCCAACGTTCCTCGGCGGCGCGGGTGAACCTCCGGTGAACTGGTGGTCCCGGAACACAACGGGTGGGCTCCGCCGGGCCGGGTGGGGGTTCGGGGGGTTCGGATGTCGGGTGGGTGCGGGTCCGGTGGGGGCTGGTCGCGCAGTTCCCCGCGCCCCTGAAAGACCAGGCCCTGCGGGCCTGGAAGACGACGGGCGTGTGGGCTGAGAAGCATGGGGCGTAGCCCCGGCTTTTCAGGGGCGCGGGGAACGGCGTGAGCAACCACGCACCACCCGTAGACGCCCGATGGCACTCGCCCCCGAGCTATTAGGCGCTCAGCGGGACGCCGGCGTGCGCGTCCATCCGCTCGGCCGCCAGGATCGCGGACGCCGTGTCCGCGCGGGACGCCGCGACGACCAGGGCCCGCCCCGCGAGGGCGTGTGCGCGCCGGTGGAGCGCGGCGACATCCTCCTCGCCTCCGCCCGAAGCGGAGCGTACCGGCGGAAGGCCGCCCCGCAGCCGGGCGACCCGCGCGGCCAGCGCCTCCGCCGCCGCGTCGAGGTCGTCGGAGGGGGTCAGGGCGCGGAGCTCGTCGGTCGCCGCCAGCAGCGCCGCCAGATGACCCGCGAGCTGGATGTCCAGCTCTTCCTCGCGCGAACGGTGAGGGAAGTCGGAGGAGGTGGTGCCGGCCATCGTGTGGACCGACTTGGTGCGGATCGGCTCGTACATGGGATGGCCTCCAAGCTCTCGGACGACCACTCTACCTTGGATTCCGTCTAAAGTTGAGTGACGTCCGAAAGTCCTGGTTCGCCGTGATCGGCGCGCGCCGTCACGCCTGCCCGTAGCCGTCCAGGAAGTTCCCGATCCGGGTGATCGCGGACCGCAGGTCGCCCACCGTCGGCAGGGTGACCACCCGGAAGTGATCGGGCTCGGCCCAGTTGAACCCGGTGCCCTGGACGACCATGATCTTCTCCTGCCGGAGCAGGTCGAGGACCATCTGGCGGTCGTCCTTGATCTTGAAGACGTTCGGGTCGAGGCGCGGGAAGAGATACAGCGCCCCCTTCGGCTTCACGCACGAGACGCCCGGGATCTGTGTGAGCAGCTCGTACGCGACGTCCCGCTGCTCCTTGAGCCGGCCGCCCGGCAGGACCAGGTCGTTGATCGTCTGGCGTCCGCTGAGTGCGGCGACGACGCCGTGCTGCCCCGGCATGTTCGCGCACAGCCGCATGTTCGCGAGGATCGTCAGACCCTCGATGTAGGAGTCGGCGTGCGCGCGCGGCCCGGAGATGGCCATCCAGCCCACCCGGTAGCCGGCCACCCGGTACGCCTTCGACATGCCGTTGAAGGTGAGGGTCAGCAGGTCGGGGGCGATCGCGGCGGTCGGGGTGTGCGTGGCGCCGTCGTAGAGGATCTTGTCGTAGATCTCGTCCGAGCAGACGAGGAGGTTGTGGCGGCGCGCGATGTCCGTCAGGCCCCGCAGCATCGCCTCGTCGTACACCGCGCCCGTCGGGTTGTTCGGGTTGATGATGACGATCGCCTTGGTGCGGTCGGTGACCTTCCGCTCCACGTCCGCGAGGTCCGGCATCCAGTCGGACTGCTCGTCGCAGCGGTAGTGCACGGCCGTACCGCCGGACAGGGAGACCGCCGCCGTCCACAGCGGGTAGTCCGGGGACGGTACGAGGACCTCGTCGCCGTCGTCGAGCAGGCCCTGCATCGCCATGACGATCAGCTCGGAGGCGCCGTTGCCGATGAAGACGTGCTCGACGTCCGTCTCGATGCCGATCGTCTGGTTGTGCATGACGACCGCCCGGCGCGCGGCGAGCAGGCCCTTCGCGTCGCCGTACCCGTGGGACGACGACACGTTCCGGAGGATGTCCTCCAGAATCTCCGGCGGACACTCGAAGCCGAACGCGGCCGGATTCCCGGTGTTCAGCTTGAGGATCCGATGCCCCGCAGCCTCTAGCCGCATCGCCTCCTCGAGCACCGGGCCCCGGATCTCGTAACAGACGTTGGCGAGCTTGGTCGACTGGATCACCTGCATGTCCGTGAGCTTACGGCCCGGTAACGCGTTCCGGGTCGTGTTTTCCACCACGTGGACGGGCCGCTATACGCCGAAATGCCCCGCGGCTGTCCCCCCGGCCCTCCTCCTCTCTACAATCCGCCAGCAGGCCCGGCCGTCCCCACCGCCCGGTCCTCGACCGCGCGGCACGTGGTCATACGGCACACGACACGAAAGCAGCGGAACGACATGAATGGGGTGGGCGGCGTGGACAGGTCGCACGGACCGGACCGGAACGAGGCCGACCTCCGGAGACCGCCGAACGTGTACCACCCCCTCGACGACTCCCATGGCACCCCCGCCTACGAGGCGTTCACGGACCCCGCCGCCGCCCACGGCTGGCAGAACGCGTACGACGACACCGTTCAGCTGGACGAGATCGTGGTGGACGGCCCGGGTGCGGTCGGGGACGGCTCGGGCGGAAGAAACGGTTCTGCGGCGGGGCGGGTGCCGTACGGCGAGGCCGAGGCGTACGCGACGGATGCGCCGCCGTACGCCGAGGGTGCGCCGTACGCCGAGAGCGCGCCGTATGCCGAGGGTGCGCCGTACGGGGCAGGTGGCCCGGGCGCGAGGGGTGGGCAGGGCGACCCGGAGGCCCTGGACGCGGCCGGGCGTCGGGCGCGGCCGCTGGACGGTCGGCGGGTCACGCTCGGGCGGCGCCGGGCCCGGCGCCGCCGCGTGTTGATCGCGGGCGGTATCGGCGCCGCGGTGCTCGTGGGCGTCGCGGTGGCCGGACTGGCCGGGTCCGGCCCCTCGGGCCAGGAAGGTCCGGATGCCCCGGCGCCCCTCGGGTCCACCCCGGCCGCCGCTCCGTCCGGCGACGCGGAGACGGCCTCCCCGTCGGCCGGCGGATCCGCCGGTACGGGGGCCACGGCATCCCCCGACACCTCCACGCGGCCCTCCTCGGCCGCCACCACTCCCGAGCCCTCCGGCTCCACATCCCCCACCCCGACCTCGGCCACCTCGTCCGCCTCGCCCTCCGCCCCGGCGACGTCCTCACCCCGAGGCAACTCCAACGGCAACCAGGGCCGGGGCCAAGGAGCGACGAAGGGCCCCAGGTAGCCCAGGAGGCCCCAGGGGGTCGCTCGGCGGTGACCGGAGTGGGGGAAGCCCCTGGTCGTCGGGGGGGCGTCGGTGGCGGGGATGCGGTCCGGCGGGTCAGTGGTGACCGCGCGTGCCGGTGGACGGGGGGCGCGTGCCCCTGTCGGACGCGCTCGGCGTCCTGCCCGTGCGCCGCGGCACCGCGCCGGCCGCCGCCGGGCGGTGCGCACAGGTGAGGCATGCGGAGCCGCCCGTCGGGCCAGCCATATGAAGACATGTGGTGAGCGGGCGAGTTGACGCCTCGCTCGCCTCTGCCGCCGTCGCGCCATCCGCACCGCCTCCCGTCGCCTGCCTCCTGTCGCTCGTCTCCCGTCACCCGTCCCTCATCACCCGTGCCTCATCACCCGCCTCCCGCCTCCCGCCTCCCGCCTCCCGCCTCCCGTCTCCCGTCTCCCGTCTCCCGTCTCCCGTCTCCAGTCACCCCTCGACCCCGACCCACCCCTCGACCCCGACCCACCCCCTGGCCGAAGATCGCGCGGCCGGAACCAACTCCTTGCTCGTCCTGCACTTCACCTTCACAATGCGCATGACAAACTGCGGTGGCCGGAAGATCTTCTGTCACCCACGTAGCAAGAGGGGACCCCCACATGAGAAAGCCTCTCGTTGCCTCGCTGTTCGCCCTGGTGATCACCGGGGCGGGCGCGGCACCGGCGGTCGCGGCGCCGGAGCCCGCGGCGGCGCCCGTGAAGACGGCGGTCGGGACGCTCGTCGGGACGGCGAACAAGGCCGTGGCCGACGTCGCGGCCCCGGCCCCGGCGGTCCAGGCCGTCAACTTCGCCGGCACCGTCTCGCTCAGCAACTGTTCCGGCTCGGTCGTCCGGATGCCCGCCTCCGAGGACAACGACCCGGCGCTGGTGATGACCAACGGCCACTGTCTGGAGAGCGGCTTCCCGGCCGCCGGCCAGGTCATCGTCGACAA
Organism: Streptomyces sp. NBC_00104; assembly: GCF_045160825.1. Lineage (NCBI taxonomy): Bacteria > Bacillati > Actinomycetota > Actinomycetes > Kitasatosporales > Streptomycetaceae > Streptomyces > Streptomyces sp. NBC_00104. Next base: position 7,192,539 of record NZ_CP108215.1, read on the forward strand.
GGCCTCCACCCGCACCTTCGGTCTGCTCAACTCCGCCGGCACCCGCGTCGGCACGCTGCGCGCCAGCAAGATCGCGTACGGCACGATGACCGACACCGACATGGCGCTGTACCAGCTCACCACCACCTACGCGCAGATCAAGAGCTCGTACGGCATCGACGCCCTGGTCTACGACACCGCCCGCCCGGCCGCCGGCACCGCCATCAAGGTCGTCTCCGGGTACTGGAAGCGGATCTACAGCTGCAGTGTCGACGGGAACGCGTACCGCCTCAAGGAGGGCGACTGGACCTGGAAGGACTCGATCCGTTACACCTCCGCCTGCAACACCATCGGCGGCACCTCGGGTTCCCCGGTCCTCAATGACGCCACCGGCAAGGTCGTCGGCGTCAACAACACGGGCAACGAGAGCGGCGAGCGCTGCACCGTCAACAACCCCTGCGAGGTCGACGCGAACGGCACCGTGACCGTCCGCCAGGGCATCAACTACGCCCAGCAGACCTGGCACGTCCCCGCCTGCTTCGGCGTGGACAACAAGCTCGACCTCACCCGCAGCGGCTGCATCCTTCCCAAGCCGTAGCGAAAGCCGTAGCGAACACCCTCAGTGCCCCCGCCGGATCGCCCGGCCCGCCAGTACGTCCGTCCGGCGGCCGTCCTCGATGACGAAACGGCCGTCGATCAGGACGTACGGGATCCCGGTGGGCAGGGTGCGCGGTGCCTCGTACGTCGACCCGGCGGCCACGGTCGCCGGGTCGAAGAGGACGAGGTCGGCGCGGTACCCCTCGCGGACGAGTCCCCGGTCCGCGAGGCGGAGCCGCGCGGCGGGGCGTGAGGTGAGGTGGGCGACGCACTCCTCCAGGGAGAGCACACCCAACTCCCTCACGTACCGGCCGAGATAGTGGGGGAACGTCCCGTACGCGCGCGGGTGCGGCTTGTCGCCGCGCAGGATGCCGTCGGAGCCGCCGGTGTGGACGCGGTGGCGCATGATGGTCCGCACGTTCTCCTCGTGCCCGACGTGCTGGAGGATCGTCGAACCGAGCCGGTCCTCGACGAGCAGCCGGCGGGCGGTGACCCAGGGGTCCTCGCCGTGCTCCTCCGCCGACCGCGCGACCGTGCGGCCCACGTACGACGACAGTGCCGGGTCGGTGACGCCCGAGAGCTCGATGGTGTCCCACTCGACGGGCACGCCGTGGCAGCCGTCGGCGCCGACGACCTCCATGTGGTGCCGGACGCGCTCGGCCGTGTCGTCGTCCCTCAGCCGCGCGAGAATCGCCTCCGGACCGCCCTCGCTCGCCCAGCTCGGCAGCAGCGCCACGAGGGTCGTGCAGCCGGGGGTGTAGGGGTACGAGTCGAGCGTGATGTCCGCGCCGGCCGCGAGCGCGTCGTCGAGGAGGGTGAGGAGCTCGGGCGCCCGGCCCTTGTTCACGCCGAAGTTCATGGTGGCGTGGGCCAGATGGAGGGCGCAGCCGGCCTCGCGGGTCAGGGCGACCATCTCCTCGTACGCCTGGAGCGCGCCCGCCCCGTACGAGCGGTGGTGCGGGCAGTAGTAGCCGTCGTACGACGCCACCACCCGGCACAGCTCGGTGAGTTCGGCGTCCTCGGCGTACATGCCGGGGGTGTAGGTGAGGCCCGACGACATGCCGACCGCGCCCTCCCGCAGGCCCGCCGCCACCAACTCCCGCATACGGTCCAGCTCTTGAGGTGTCGCCTTCCGGTCCTCCCAGCCCACGGCGAGCATGCGGACCGTGCCCTGCGGGACGAGGTACGCGGCGTTCACGGCGATGCCCTCGCCGCCGAAGCCGTGGTCGAGGCGGTCCAGGTACTCGCCGACCGAGCGCCAGGTGAAGTCGATGTCGTCGCCGTGGCCGTTCCAGCCGGTGATCGCGCGGCGGACCTCGTCGAGGGTGCGGTCGTCGACCGGCGCGTACGACAGCCCGTCCTGGCCGACGACCTCCAGGGTCACCCCCTGCGCCGCCTTCGCGGTGTGCTCGGGGTCCCGCAGGAGCGCGAGGTCGCTGTGGGCGTGCATGTCGACGAAGCCGGGAGCCAGGACCAGGCCCTCGGCGTCCAGCTCCCGCGTGGCCCGGGGGCGCTGGCACCCCGCCGCGGCCGCTTCCTTGACGATCGACGTGATCCTGCCGTCCGCCACGACCACGTCGGCGCGGTAGGAGGGGGCGCCGGAACCGTCCACGACCTCGGCGTCACGGAAGACCAGGTCCATGTGTGCCACCTTTCGGGGACCGGAGGCGGGCGGGAGGGGTGGGCGCCGGGCGGAGGTTCGGTGGGCTCAGAAGAACGTGCGGACGTAGTCCACGACCGTCCCGTCCGCCTCCACCACCGGAATCAGCTTCCACTTGTCGAACGACGTGCACGGATGCGACAACCCGAGCCCCACCCAGTCGCCGACCTCCAGCGCGGCCCCGGCCTCCGTGCGCAGCCACGCGTGCTGGTCGGACAGGCCCGTCACCGTGAGCCCGGCGGCGTCGCGGACCGTGCCCGTGGCGGCGTCCCGTACGACCTCGGCGGCGGGCAGGTCGAGGTCGTACGCGGCGTCGCGCTTGCCCGCGTTGGCGAAGGCCTGGTCGGGGGAGGGGCGGGAGACGACCTGGGCCCAGAGCCGGAACGCGGGCTCCAGGGCGCCTTCCTCGGGGACACGGTTGAAGGGGGTGATCCGGCGGTAGTGGCCGGCGTCGTGCGAGACGTACGCGCCCGACCGCAGCAACTTCAGTACGGGCACGGACAGTTCGGGGAGCTCGGCGAACACCTCGGCCACCGTGTCGAACCAGGCGCTGCCGCCCGCGCTGACCACGACCTCGTCCAGCCCCGCGAACCGCCCCGCCTTGTCGAAGTCGACGGCCAGCGCGGTGAGCCGGCGCAGCCACGCACCCACCCGCTCGGGGTCGGCCCGCGGCACCTCGCCCTCGTACCCGGCGACCCCCACCAGCCGCAGCGTCCCGGTCGCGGCCACCGCGTCCGCGACCGCCGCGCACTCCACCTCCGTACGGACGCCGGTACGCGCGCCCTCGCCCGCGCCCAGCTCTACGACGACGTCCACCGGGCGGGCGGAGCCCCGCAGCGCCGCGTCCATCAGCTCGACACCGCGCACGGAGTCGACGTAACAGACGAACCGGAAGGACGGGTCGGCCGCGAGCTCGGCGGCGACCCAGCGCAGGGCGGCGGGGTCGACGAGCTGGTTGCCGAGGAAGATCCGCTCGATCCCGAACGCCCGCGCCACGCGCATCTGATGGGGCACGGCGAGGGTGATGCCCCACGCGCCGCGCTCGATCTGCCGCCAGAACAGCTGCGGTGCCATGGAGGTCTTGCCGTGCGGGGCGAAGGCGAGGCCGTGGCGGGCGGCGTAGGTCTCCATCAGCGCCAGGTTGTGCTCAAGGCGCTCGGCGGACAGGGCGAGCACGGGAGTGGTGAAGCCACCGGTGAACAGGTTCCGGCCCTGCGCGGCCAGTTCGGCCACCGAGAGGCCGTCGGCGTCCGGGGGGAGGCCCTTGAACCGGTGGTCGACGCGTTCGGCGGCCAGCCGGGCCAGCGCTTCGACACTCTCGACACTCATGGGTTCCTCCCTGACGACGTGCGTTGCAAATGATGCAACGTTCATTGCGTATGTCGCTCGCAGCTGTCTAACATCCCAGCCAGCGCCGGGTCAACGGTGCCGAGCCCGCCCCAGCGACGTGACGAGGAGCCTCCATCATCGTGACCCCCGGCACGGATGTCGTCGCGCTCGGAGAGTCCATGGTCACGTTCCTTCCCACCCGCCCCGGGCGCCTCGCCGACGTCCCCTCCTTCGAGCGGGCCATCGGCGGTGCCGAGTCCAACGTCGCGTGCGCGCTGGCGGCGGCCGGGCACACGGTCCGGTGGGTGAGCCGGGTGGGGGCCGACGGGTTCGGGGACCACCTGGTCGAGACGATCGGCGGACACGGCGTGGACGTGACGTCCGTCGAGCGGGATCCGGCGCGTCCTACGGGCGTGTACTTCCGTACGGCGGGGGACCGGGCCACGGACGCGCACGAGGTCGCCTACTACCGGGCCGGTTCGGCCGCCTCGGCGATGTCGGCGCGGACCGTGGACCTCGCGGCGGTGCGCGCCGGACGCGTACTGCACCTCTCGGGGATCACGGCCGCCCTGTCCGGCGACTGCCTGCGGCTGCTCCGCGAGCTGACGGCCCCCCACCCGGGCCGCCCCCTGATCTCCTTCGACGTCAACCACCGGCCGGGCCTGTGGCACGACGCCGACGGCCCGCGCGTCCTCCTCGAACTGGCCCGCGCCGCCGACCTCGTGTTCGTCGGCGAGGACGAGGCGAAGGAGGTTTGGGGCATCACGGGCGGACCGACGGCGGTCCGGAGGCTGCTGCCGGAGCCGGATGTGTTGGTGGTGAAGCAGGGGGCGCGCGGAGCGACGCTGTTCCGCCGGGGCCCGGGCCGGGGCCGGGCTGAGGACGGTCGGGCCGAGAGCGGCTGGGCAGATAGCGGCCGGGCAGAGGGCAGTCAGCCCGGCCAGGACGGCTTCCGGCCTGTGGACGGCGGCGGGGGCGGCGGGGGCGGCGGGGCTGAGGATGGTCCGGCCGACCCGGGCGGTTCCCGGGCCGTGGACGGTGGCTCGCGACTCAAGAACGGTGGCCGGGGCGGCGGCGCTGAGGGTTCTCAGTCCGCCCCGGGCGGTTCCCGGCCCATGGACGGCGGCATCTGGCCGACGGACGGCGGCTCCCGGCCGGTCGGGGCGAGCGGCACCCACCCCGGCTCGACCTCCGCCCTCGGGACCTCCGCTCGGGAAGCCTCCGCCCTCGGGACCCCCGGCCTCGGGACCCCCGCTCGGGAAGCCTCCGCCCTCGGAGCCTCCGCCCTCGGGAGCTCCGCTCGGGAAGCCTCCGCCCTCGGGAGCTCCGCCCTCGGGGCCTCCGCTCGCGAAGCCTCCGCCCTCGGAACCCCCGCCCACGAAACCTTCGTCCCCGCCCTGGACGTCGAAGTCGTGGCGACCATCGGGGCCGGGGACGCCTTCGCCGCCGGGTTTCTGTCCGCGACACTCCGCGGCCTTCCCGACCGTGCCCGGCTCCGGCACGGTCATCTCATGGCCGCGGCCGCCCTGACCGTCCCCGGAGACCTCGCCGCCCCGCCGTCCCGTGACCTCGCCGATCGCCTGGCGGCCCTGTCCGACGAGGCGTGGGGGAGACTTCGACTCGGCCCCGGCTGGACGCAAGCCGATCAGGCCCCCGAGGAGGTACGCACCCCATGAGCCAGACCGTCGACCGCGCACTGAGCATCCTGCCGCTGCTGGCCGAGGGCCCCGCCGACCTCGGCCGGGTCGCCGACCGCCTGGGCGTCCACAAGTCCACGGCCCTGCGCCTCCTGCGGACCCTCCACGAACACGGCCTCGTCTACCGCCAGTCCGACCAGCGCTACCGCCTGGGCGCCCGCCTCTTCGCCCTCGCCCAGGAGGCCGTGGAGAACCTCGACATCCGCGAGATCGCCCACCCCCACCTCGTACGCCTCAACGAGCACTGCGGCCACACCGTCCACCTCGCCGTCTACGAGGAGAACGAGGTCCTCTACATCGACAAGGTCGAGAGCCGCTACCCGGTCCGTATGTACTCCCGGATCGGCAAGCCGGTCGCCATCACGGTCGCCGCCGTCGCCAAGCTGTGCCTCGCCGACCTCCCCGAAGCCGAGCGCCGCGCCCTCGCGGAGAAGCTCGACTACCCCATGTACACGCCCCGTTCGACCCCCAACGCCCCCGCCTTCCTCAAGGAGCTGGCGCGGGTCCGCGAACAGGGCTGGGCCACCGACCTCGGCGGCCACGAGGAGTCCATCAACTGCGTCGCCGCGCCCGTCCGCGGCGCCGACGGCCGGGTCGTCGCCGCGATGTCGGTCTCCGCGCCCAACGTCGTCGTCACCGCCGACGAACTCCTCACCCTGCTGCCGCTGGTCCGCCGCACCGCGGACGCGATCAGCGGCGAGTACTCCGGCAGAACCCCAGCGAAGGACACCGTATGACCGACAAGATCGCGCTCACCCCGAAGACCCACACCGCCCCGCCCGCGAAGTTCTCCCACGGCGTCAAAAAGGGCAACATCCTCCAGGTCGCCGGCCAGGTCGGCTTCCTCCCGGCCGTCGAGGGGCAGCCCCCGACCCCGGCCGGCCCCACCCTCCGCGACCAGACCCTCCAGACCCTCGCCAACGTCCAGGTGATCCTGGAGGAGGGCGGCGCCACCTGGGACGACGTGATGATGATCCGCGTCTACCTGACCGACGTGGACCACTTCGCCGAGATGAACGCGCTCTACAACGAGTACTTCGCACGACACCTCACCGCGGCCCCGGCAGCCCGCACGACGGTCTACGTCGGCCTCCCGGCAGGCCTCCTGATCGAGATCGACGCGCTGGCGGTACTGGACAGCTGAGTCCGGCATCCCCGCCCGGCCGCGATCCCGCACCACCCCCCCCGCACCACCCCCTCACCATCCCCGCCGCGGTCCTGAGCGTGTTCGTATGGACGTGTTCGTACGGACGTGTGCGCGGCGCACAGAGCGCCAGGGCGAGATTGTGCAACTGAGATACGGACATATGCCTGGCCCGACTGTCCTTGGCACAGGGTCGTCGACCATACTGCCCGCTGTGGAGCAGCGCATCGGTTCGAACAACCAGCCCCTGGCCGCCGCCGCGGTCGACCCGTCGCACATCCCCGGACTCACGGCACCGGTGTCCGTGAAGAAGGAGAAGCAGGAGGAGCCGGAGGACATCAAACCGACGGAGCCCGAGGCGCCGGACGAGGCCGCCCCGGAGCAGGACGAGCCGGCTGCCGCCGAGAAGACGTCGAAGGCGTCCAAGACGTCCGTCGCGAAGACCCCCGCCGAGAAGACCTCGGCCGACGACGCGGAAGCGGGCGCGGGCCCGGACGCGGACGAAGACGCCGCCGAGGACGCGGCCGACGGCCCCGTCTTCGAGGCCTCCGACCGCCGCGCGAAGATCGTCGCCGACAGCCGTGGCGTACGGCTGCGCCTGGACGACCAGGAGTGCGAGTTCGGCTGGGACGAGATCGGCGCGATCGAGACGGAGTCCCCCCGCTTCGGCAAGCGGTTCACGGTCACCGTCCACACCCCCGACCGCCGCTGGTACCCCATCGAGATCGAGGCCAAGGCCAGGTCCGAGCACGCCGCGTGGGAGACGCAGATCGACGAGGTCCTGGACGCGTACTTCGACGACGGCGAGGAGAAGAAGGCCGAGGACTCGGCCGAGGAATCGGTCGAGTCCGAGTAAAGCGCCCCGTAAGGGGCGCGGGGAACTGCGCGACCAGCCACAACGGACGCGCAGTTCCCCACTCACGGAAGCGGCACCGGCACCGGCACCGGCACTACCGGCCTAGCAATACTGCGCTTCCTTGCCGATCGACCGGTACATGCAGTCCGAGTTCTCCAGCAGCTGCAACACCGCGTCCCGGTTCCGCGCGGTCTCCCGGGCGATGACCTCGTCGGGCGGGTAGAACCCGCCACCCCCGGCCGACCCCGGGTACATCTCGAACGTGTAGGCGAAGATCTTCTGGTTGCCCCACAGCCAGTCGTCGATCGACCCGTCCGTGATGTAGAGGTCACTGGCCTGCTCGGGCGTGTACCCGTTGCTGGTGGCCATCTTCCCGCCGACGGTCGCGAACGCGTTGCGGTCGTCCGCCGTCATCCCCGTCGTCGTGTCGGCGGTCGTGTACCCGAACGGCCACAGCACCAGCTCGCTGTACGTGTGGAAGTCGATGCCGGTCCTGATCTGCTGGACCCCGCCGACGACCCGGCTGCGCACGAAGTTCGCGACGACCTTCACCTCGGGCGCGGACTCGGCGGCCGTACCCCGGTAGGTGTCCGAGGAGGTGGAGCCGGACGAGCCGCCGCAGCAGCCCCAGCGGTAGTTCCAGTTGCGGTTGAGGTCGGTGCCGACGGCCGACGAACCGCTGTTGGGCTGCCGGTTCTTGCGCCACGAGCGGTACGAGCCGGTGGCGACGTCGTACTCTCCGCCGTCCGGGTTGAGGTCCGGGATGATCCAGATCTCGCGGTTGTTCACCATGTTGGTGACCCGGGAGTCGGTCCCGTAGTCGGAGGTCAGCTCGTTGAGCAGGTAGAGCGCCATCTCGACGGTGAGGTGCTCACGGGCGTGCTGGTGGTGGGTGAACAGCACCTCGGGCTCGGCCTCGTCCGTGCCGACGTTGTCGCTGATCTTGATGGCGACGATGTTCCGGCCCTGGTACGAGGTGCCGATGACCCGCTGGCTGGCGATGGAACTGTTCGCCGAGACCACGGAGTTGATCTCGTTCGTCATCTCCGCGTAGTTGTGGTAGCGGGAGTCGGCGGACGGGAAGTCGAAGAGCCGTACGTCGTCCTCGCCGTTCGACCGGTCGGGGACCGCGCCGAGCGGCGTGACCTCGTAGCCCTGTTGCTTCAGCTTCTTGATCTGGTCCGCGCGCCCGGAGATGAACACCGAGTGGTCGTCGGCGTCGTCCACGGTCACGCCGGCCTGTTGCAGCGCCGTGCGGGACTTGCTGTCCGAGTGCATGTGGACCTCGTACTGGCGGATGTCGTCCGCCGAGGCCTTGGGTCGCTCGGCGCTGGTCGCCGTCGCGTCCGTGGTCGTCGCGGCGACCGGGGCGGCGAGAGCCAGGGCCAGCAGGGTGGCGAGGGCGGCGGTGCGGCGGCCTGATCTCCTGCCCGTGCCGCCGGGCGCCGACCTGCCGCGCATGCGGAGTCGCATGAAGTCTCCTATTTTCTCCAGGAATTCCGGGGTCTCCGGAAGTGGGGAGTGGAGCGGGGGGTGGATCCTTGCGACGTGCCTCGGGCCTGACCGATGACCGTGGGGATCCCGGCAGGCCCTGGTGCGGGTGTGGCGCTCATGGTGCGGGTCTGGCATGACCAGGTCAAGAGTGGGGGTGTGGGTGCCCCGGGGCGGCGTGGCCGGAACGGACGGGAACCGGCCGGGGGTTCGCGGCGTGCGTAAGCCCTACACAACCGCGTACACGCCCATCAGGCGCGTACGCCCCCAATTGCGGACGTACCCGGGCGGGAAACAGGTATATGCAAGGCCGGAAACGGGTATTCCTCCCCGTGTGCCGCGTACGTGCGGCGGCAACCCTGGAAGCATGCTGCAACTCTCCGGGGGACTCCTTCCGGATTCCGGCCCCCATTACGCCTCGTACCCCCAACCGCCGATGGGTGCGGGCCACTTGAGCGTCGAGTACGACCCTCGTCCCACCGCCGCCGCACAGGCCCGCGCGCAGGTGCGCAGGCAGCTGGAGGGATGGGGACTGCTCGACCAGACCGACACGGCGGAACTGCTGGTGAGTGAACTCGTCACCAACGCGCTGGTGCACGCGGAGAGCCGACTGAAGCTGACCCTGTCGGCCGCGCACGGTGTCCTGCGCTGCGAGGTGTCGGACACGGACGGCCGCCCGCCCCGGGTGCGTCAAACGACGGAGATATCGGAGAGCGGCCGAGGGATGTTCCTGGTGGACGCGCTCGCCGGGCGCTGGGGTTGCCATCAGGACGGGCCGGGCAAGACCGTGTGGTTCGAGCTCGGCACGTGCGGGTCCGACGGCTGCGGTTCCGCTCCGCTGGGTTGAGCGGGTTCGGCGGGGCCGGTGGCTTCGGTGGCATCCGGTACTGAAGCCACCGTTCACTGAGGCCGTCGGTCGTCCGCGGCGCCGTCGTGGCTGGTCGCGCCCCGCGACGGAGCCGCACATCGATACAGCCCCGCGCCCCTAAAGGCATCCCGGGCACGCCCTCTTGCCTGGTCGGGGCCCATGCGGTTTCTTGACCTGCATGGCGGACACCACGGGAAACCCCACTGACACCCCGGCAACATCCGACACCAACCCCCCACCCCGCACATCAAGTTGGAAGTACATCGGCCCCGGCATCGTCGTCGCCGCGACCGGTGTCGGGGCCGGCGACCTGGTCGCGACCCTGATCGCGGGCAGCAACTTCGGCTACACCCTGTTGTGGGCGGCCGTCATCGGCTGTCTCGTCAAGATCTCCCTCGCCGAGGCGGCCGGCCGCTGGCACCTGTCCACCGGCCGGACCCTCTTCGACGGCTGGGCGAGCCTCGGCCGCTGGACGACGTGGTTCTTCGTCGTGTACGTCGTGATCTGGGGCTTCGTATACGGCGCGGCCGCGATGTCCTCCAGCGCCCTGCCCCTCCAGGCGCTGTTCCCTGACGTCATGGACCTCAAGTGGTGGGCCGTCCTGTGCGGCCTGAGCGGTCTGGTCTTCGTCTGGTTCAACAAGTACGAGGTCTTCGAGAAAGTCATGACGGTCCTCGTGGGCGTCATGTTCGTGGTGACCGTCTACCTGGCGATCAGGGTCACCCCCAACCTCCCGGACGCGCTGGCGGGGCTGTTGCCGGTCCTCCCCGACGAGAAGGACTCGATCCTCAACACCCTCGGCCTGATCGGCGGCGTCGGCGGCACGATCACGCTGGCCGCGTACGGCTACTGGGTCAACGCCAAGGGCTGGACCAACACCGGCTGGATGAAGGTCATGCGTCTCGACAACCGGGTCGCGTACATCACCACCGGCATCTTCGTGATCGCCATGCTCTTCGTCGGCGCCGAACTGCTGCACTCCGCCAACGTCGCCATCGCCAGCGGCGACAAGGGCCTGATCCAGCTCAGCGACATCCTGGCCGACGAGTACGGCACGGCCACCGCCAAGTTCTTCCTGATCGGCTTCTTCGCCACCTCCTACACCTCCCTCATCGGCGTCTGGCACGGCGTGAGCCTGATGTTCGCGGACTTCGTGGAACGCTTCCGCAGGAAGGGGGCGGTGACGGGCGAGGAGGTCGCCTCCGGCCGCCGGGAGAAGTCCTGGCCGTTCCGCGCGTACCTGCTCTGGCTGACCTTCCCGCCCATCGTCCTGCTCTTCCAGGGCCAGCCGTTCCGCCTGATCATCCTCTACGGCGTCCTCGGCGCCGCCTTCCTCCCCTTCCTCGCCGGCACCCTCATCTGGCTCCTGAACTCCTCCCGCACGCCCCGGGAATGGCGCAACGGCTTCGTCAGCAACGGGATGCTGGCCCTCGCCGGCCTGCTGTTCCTGGTCCTGGCCCTGAAGCAGATCTGGGACCAGCCGTGGGCGGACTTCTTCTGACGCCCGATACACCGGTGGGGCGGCCGGCCCCGTGGTCCGGCCGCCCCCACCGGACCACGGGGCCGGCAGTGCCCCGGTCGCTAGCCGAGCGTCTTCCACTTCTCGCTGGTGGCGATCTCCTTCAGCTGCGCCAGGGTGAGCGCGGGGGTCTCGCGGGTCGCGGCCGTGTGCTGGGCACCGGAGTTGAAGGCGCTGATCACGACCCGCAGCCCGTCGGTGCGGAGCGTGTCCACGGTCCACATGACGACCCCCTCGCCGCCCTTCTCACCGGGCCCCTGCCTCGTGGCGACCTTCGTGCCGTCGGGCAGGGTCTCGGCATCGGCGCCGAACAACGAGTCCGCGACGTCCGCCATCCCCGGCTGCACATTGATCTGCACCAGGCTCCTCCCCCTGCCGTCGTCGAGGACGACGTAGGCGAAGTCCGACTCCTGGCTGCCCTCGTCGACACCGTGGACGCCGTCGGGGAGGAGCCCGGCGAGGGTCTTTTGGATGGTGGCGCCGTCCACCACCGGGGCGTCGACGGACCCGGCCTCGGGCCGCTCGGTCGAGGACTCCTGCTTCTCCCCCTGGTCCTCCTGCTCCGCCTTGTCCTCCGGAATGGCGTCGATGGCCCGGCGCCAGCCCGAGTCCATGACGATGTCCTTCAACTGGGCGGTGGTCAGCGGAGGGTCCTCACGGGTGACGGGGGAGCCCTTCTGCGCCGGGGCGTTCCACTCCATGACGCTGACGTCGTAACCGTCGGCGGTGACCAACTGCGCGTACCAGTGCTTGGTCTCCTCACGGCGGTCCGGGTACTCGTACCCCTGGAAGAGCATCAGTCGCGAACCGTCCGGCAGGGTGCTCTCCTCGCAGGAGTCGTACTCGACGAACGTCTTGTCCGGGCAGTCGGTGAGCTGCTTGGCGTGCTCGCTGTCGGCGTCGATCTGCCCGAGCCCGATCTGCACGGCGGCCCCGCCCTCGCCGTCGTCGTACACGACCTGCGCGTACGGCCCCGGCTCCGCGCCCGTGCCACGCGCCGACTCCCCGCTGAACTTCCCCGCCGGCAGCAGATCCTTGAGCTGCCGGACGAGTCGGGCGCCGGACACCTTGCCGTCGTCGTCCCTGGGGCCCGGCTCGGTGGACCGCTCCGCCGCCACGGACTGCTTCCCGCCCCCGTCGCCGATCCCGGGCAGCAGGAGCGCCCCGCCCACTCCGACGAGCGCGATCCCGGCGACCCCGCCCAGCATCGCCGCCCGCCGGCGCAGCAGCAGCCGCCGGCCGCGTACGGCTCCGCCGCCGACCATCGCGTGTCCATCGGTCTCGAAGGCATCTCCGGCCCGGCGCAGGGCGTCGCCGAGCCTGCCCTCGAAGGGGTCTCCGTGCTCTTCAACGGGCATGACGAACCACCGTTTCTGCGAGTGGGTGTGGGAGTGAGTGTGGAAGTGCGGGTGGGTGTGGGAGCGAGTGTGGGTGTGGGTGTCGGCCGGTGTCTCTGAGGCACTCAGGGGGTGACGTACTCACCGATGCCGTCCCCGAGGAGCACGCGCAGCCGGGCGAGGGCGCGGACGCATCGTGTGCGGACCGCCGCCGAACTGGCGTTCATCGACGCGGCGGTCTCCTCGATGGACCGGTCCTCCCAGTAGCGCAGGACGACCACGGCCCGGTCCTTGGGCGGCAGTTGGGCCAGCGCCTCGACGAGGGTGAGCCGCAGGGAGGAGTCGGAGCCGGGCGCGGCGGGCACGTCCGGAATCACGTCCGTGGCCCGTTCCCTGCTGCTACGCCGCCGTTGATGGGCGAGGAAGGTCCTGGTCAGCACGGTCTGCGCGTACCCGGCCGGGTTCTCCGCCTGCCGCACCCGCCCCCACTTCACGTACAACCGCCCGAGCGTCTCCTGCACGAGGTCCTCGGCGAGATGGGTGTCTCCGCCGGTGAGCAGACACGCGGACCGGTAGAGATGCCCCGCACGCGCCGCCGCGAACTCCTGGTATCCGTCCGCGCGGACTGGTCTCATCTCTGGCTCCCCCTGGGTGAGCTCGCGTAGGCGCCGACTTCGCTACTCGGCCTCTTCGCTACTTCGCTTCTCACTTCATTGATGTGGTGGCCCCCGGGGAATGTTTCATGGGCGGGTGAGGGATACGGTGCGGTACGAGTCACACCAACGGGGCAGAGGGACGAACACCATGGACCAGCCTGATCAGGGCCAGCAGCCGCCGCCACCGCCGCAGCCATGGACACCGCCGGGCGGCCGGCAAGGCTTCGGCCCCCCGCCCCCGCCGTACGCGCAGCCGCCGCAGGGCCAGCCACCACAGCCGTACGCGCAGCCGCCGCAGGGCCAGCCACCACAGCCCTACGCGCAGCCGCCGCAGGGCCAGCCACCACAGCCCTACGCGCAGCCGCCGCAGGGCCAGCCACCACAGCCCTACGCGCAGCCGCCGCAGGGCCAGCCACCACAGCCCTACGCGCAGCCGCCGCAGGGGCAGCCGTACGGGCAGTCGGCACCGCCTCCCGCCGGCCAGCCGCCTCACCCGTACGCCCAGCCACCGGCAGCCCCAGGCGCGCCGCCCCAGGGCCCGGAGTTCCTGGCCGTCGACCGCCACAACTCCGTCGTCATCGACATCAACGGTGTCGCCTTCGAGGACCACGGCATCGCCATCGACTTCACCTGGCCCGAGATCCGCAGCGTCCACTACAAGGCGAGCGGCAACGGCAAGTCCCTCATGGTGGCCGTCATCCACCTCGACGGCAGCTTCTACGAGTGCACGGTCGAGGCGAAGCCTCGGGAGCGCCTCCACCACTGGTTCGCGCACCTGGCCCAGGTGCTCGGCTACTACCGCCCGATGGGCTAGCCATGGTGCTTCCGCACGGACGACCGTGCGAAACCTCAGAGCAAGTGATCCGCCTTGCCCGCCTTGATGTCGAGAATGAGCGTGCGCAGCGCTTCCCGGGTGTCGGTGAGGTAGGTGTCCTCGGCACCGGCTATGGCGATGTAGGCGTTGCCGGTGGGGTCGGTGCCGAGGCGGAAGCAAGCCGATCCCTCGGCGCAGAAGGGGTCTTCCCACGTGATGTCGGCCATGGTCGTCTCCTCAGAGTTGGCTGGCGATGTCCTGGATGAAGGCGCGCGACTCCTCGGGAGACAGTGCGCGCTTCTCCATCCAATCCAGTTGGGTTCGGTACTTGGACAACTGGGCCTCCTGGTATAGGAATTCCGGTCCGTGGGTGCTGTCGACCTGCACGGTGTCGAGCTCCGGCACGGGGCCTTCCATATAGATCACGGTCTGCCCAGCGCCAGGGAACGAGCCCGCGTCGAACGGGAAGACCCGTAGCGCCATGTTGGCCCACTCCGACACGGCGAGAAGATGATCGAGCTGCCCCCGTGCGACCTTGCGTCCGCCGAACTGCATGCGCAGCGCCGCCTCGTGAAGTATCCCGACGTACTCGGTGGGGTCGTCGTTCTGCAGCACACGCTGACGCTCCAGGCGGTGCGCGAGCCGCAGGGCGATCTCATGGTCGGGCAGTGGCGGCAGCGCGGCCTTGAAGACGGCTTGGGCGTGGTCGCTGGACTGAAGGAGCCCAGGCATGTGGATCAGGTGAACGCTGCGGATCCGCACGGCGTGGTGTTCCAACTCGGCGATGTCGAGGAGCCCGGCGGGAAGGCTGCCCCGGTATCTCTCCCACCAGCCCCGCTCGGCGGGTTGCGCCATGGCGACCAGGGCGCTGACGTAAGCCTCGTCGTCGCAGTCGCAGTTGCAGGCCAACGTACGTAGCCGGTCGGCGCTGATGGCACGTGTGCCCGATTCGATGTTGGAGATCTTGCCTCGGTCCACACCGAGCAGTCCGGCGGCGTACTCCCCGGTCATACCGGCAGCGGTGCGCATCCTCCGTACCTCCGCCCCGAGCCGCTTCTGCCGCTCCGTCGGAGATGTCCTCCCGGCCATGCCGTTCCTTCCTCGAAGACAGCACCACCCTGGAGGTGCTTGTGTTCCCTCATTTATGGGGCAACATAACCCCGCATGCCCTACAGTCGGTAATGAACAAGCTACACACGGCAGTTGTTGCCTCGAAGGGAACCCCCATGCCCGAAGCGCCCTCGGCCTGCCCTGTCCCGCCCGCATCCTCCTCGAAGACTTCCCGCACCTGGGAATGCCGCCTGGACCTGCCCAACGACCCCCGGACCCCACGCGTCGCCCGCCACACGATCCGCGCCGCACTCCTCGGTCACGCCTGCTCCCAGGACCTCACCGACACAGCGGAACTACTGACTTCGGAGCTGCTCTCCAACGCGGTGAAGCACTCCGACGGCCTCATCACCGTCACCCTCCGCGCCAGCCCCGACCGCCTCCACGTCGCCGTCCTGGACAACCACCCCGATCTCCCCAGCCCCCTCCCCTCCACCACCGACCACGAGTTCGGCCGGGGCCTGTTCCTCGTCGACGCGTTGGCGGACGTCTGGGGCCGCTACCCCGTCACCGGAGACTTCCGAAAGCGCGGCTGGAAGGTGGTGTGGTTCGAGTTGTCTACCGCGGGCGGCTGACTATGCGTAGGCCTGGGCTGTCGGCTGCTCAGACGGTGATCCGGTAGTGCCCTGAAGATGAATTCTTGGTCCTGCATATTTGTGAAGTGGGCGATGTCGCGAATTTGTGACTGCCGGTCCAGATCTCCTGGATGGCTGCACGGAGTTCCGATCGGTCGATTTTCCTGGATCGGCGCTATCGCCACTTCGGCTTTCCCCATGACGCAGTGAGGAAATAGAGCCACCAGATCGGATTGATGAAGTTGAGCCAATTCTTCCTGTTTTTGAGGTGGCGCTCCCAGTATGCGTCCTGTTCCTCGATGGAGGCGATCAGGTTCGGTGGTGCATAATTGAAAGTTGGAACGAGGTCGCGTACTGTTGTGGGACGCCACATGTGGAGAACGTAGATCATCCAAGCGCCGTGCGATGAGGACAGCCCGGATGGTCTGACATTGGCTCGTGCCCCGTTGCAGCAGAGTGCGATACCTCTCGGGGCAAGCTCTGCTCGCATGGACCGCAGTGCTTGAAACACGTTGTCGCCGTTGGCTGATGCCTCAATGCCGTGCGGTGATTCCAGGCGCAGTTGCCACGGGCCGTCCCCTTCGACCAGTATTTTCCACTCGGTTTCCTGGTCATCAAATTGGACGCGGATGGGAATTTCTTCGTTCACTCTATATATCCCGGGTTCTCGATGATTTCTCCCGTCGGCCTTCCGTAGCGCCAATATTCCGCGCGTACGATGTTGCTCGGATCGATGCTCCTGAAAATCACCTCTCGCTCGGACGGGAAGCCGGTGCCGTTTATCCAAGAGCGAATAGCGCCTCCTAGTGAGCGGTTGACATCTACGCCATACCCGGCGCCGCGGATCTCGTAAACCCAGGTGCCGCGTCCTCTGGCCGACTGCGGAAAATTACCTGCCTCGCTGACGCTCTTGCTTGTGCCGACCCAGTTTGATGGGGTGTCGTAGAGTGAATATTTTCCGATGTCCTCGTTGGTTCCCTTCGGTGAAAAGCCATTTTCAAAAACTAGTTCAGGTGGGCGCGTATCTCCTCGATAGACTACTTTAGGTTCGATTACTGCCTTTCGTGCGACACCAAAGTCCTCTGCGACAGCTTGGCGGCAGGGGGACAATCCTTTCGGGTCTATTTCCTCCAGCGGGTTATGGACGTATGCGGCGGGATTGGGCGCAGGGGTGAGGCCGAGAGGGTCGGGGGTGAGATAGCGGGCGGTTTCGGGGTCGTAGTGGCGGAAGTAGTTGTAGTGGAGGCCGGTTTCGGGGTCGTAGTACTGGCCGGGAAAGCGGAGAGGTGTGTAGGTGCTACTGCTGACGGCCCAGGCTGTTGTGCCCCAGAGCGTGCTCCGTGTCCGCCAGACGATCTCGCCGTGTTCGTCGACGAGTTCGCTAGGGGTGCCGACCAGGTCGGTGACGATGGTGAAGAAGCGGGAATCGATCTCCTCTTGCGGAGTGGCGACTGCGGTGATGCGTTCCGTCTGGGAGATGGGTCGCAGGCCTTGGTGGTCCCAGGTCAGGGTGACCGGGTTCGGCAGAGCCGGGGACTTTGTGGTCTGTTCGCAGAGGGTTGTGCCGTCCCAGGTGAAGTCGATCTGCTCGATGACCGCTTTGCCGTCGGCTGACAGACGGAGTTTCGCCGTGCGGCGGCCCAGCGGGTCGTACGTGTATCGCCAGCGGGTGCCGTCCGGTGTGGTCACCGAGGTGAGGCGGTCCTCGGCGTCCCACTCGTACCGCCAGGTGTCCGCTTTGCGGGACAGGCGGGGCTTCTGGCGGAGAGTGATGCGGCCGAGGGCGTCGTGCTCGTAGCGGACCTTGCCCGCGCGGGTGATGCGGGTGCCCTCGTACGAGCGCAGTCCCGTCGCCTCTTGGCCCGGGTGGTCCGTCGGCCACGACGCAGACGTCTGGTTGCCCGCCTCGTCGTAGGCGTACGTCTCCGTCCAGTTCGCCGCGTGGACCGCGGTCACCCTGCCCGCCGTGTCCAGATCGAAGTGGCGGGAGCCGGAGAGTTGGTCGTCGATGCCGGTCAGGTTGCCGTCGGAGCGGTAGGAGTATGAGCGGTGTTGGATCGAGCGGTCGTCTGCCGCCATCACCGACTGGGTCGTCAGGCGGCCGATGGAGTCGAAGGTGTGGTGCAGGGTGACCGTTTCGCCGATGTGACGGGTCAGTTCGCGGCCGGCTTCGTCGTAGGTGAAGTCGATGGTGCGGCCTGAAGCTCCCCCCTTGACCTGGACAGCCTGATACTGGGACGGAAGGTCCCGGAGGAAGCAGTCACAGGTAGTGAGCAAGAAGAGCAACATGAGCAAGCGGTACACGGCCGAGTTCAAACGCGACGCCGTCGCGCTGGCGCTGTCGTCGGACAAGACGGTCACCGAGGTCGCCCGGGACCTGGGGGTGAGCCCGGAGGGTCTGCGTGGCTGGGTGAAGCAGGCCAAGGCCGACCGGGGCGAGGGGCCCGCCGGGACTCTGACCAGCGCCGAGCGGGAAGAACTCGCCCAGCTGCGGCGTAAGGTCCGCGAGCTGGAGAAGACGGTCGACATCCTGGGAAAAGCGACCGCCTTCTTCGCGCAGGACAAGATGAGGTAGACACCGCCACGCGGTGCCGCTTCATCGACGCGGAGAAGACATCGGACGACAATCACGCAGGTCACAGCGTCGCGCTGCTGTGCCGTGCGCTCGGAGTGCCGCGCTCTACCTACTACGCGCACCGGGCGGCCGCGTCAGCGCGCCGGGTCGCGCGGCGCGAGGAGGAACGCCTGGTGGACGAGATCCGGGTGCTCCACGCCGGATCGCGCGGCGCCTACGGGGCCCCGCGGATCCACGCCGCCCTGCGGCGGGCCGGGCGGGCGGTGAACCCGAAGAGGGTCGAGCGGCTGATGCGCAAGTACCGGATCGTCGGGATCACCCGCCGCCGGCGTCGGGGCCTGACCAGGCAGGCCAGGCGGGCGGTGTTCGCCGCCGACCTGATCGGCCGGGACTTCACCGCCCCCCGTCCCGGGATGCGGCTGGTCGGTGACATGACCGAACTCGTCACACGGGAAGGGAAGTTGTATCTGGCGACCTGCATTGATCTCGCGACGCGGGAGGTGATCGGCTGGGCGATGGCCGACCACCACCGCGCCGAGCTGCCGGTCGCCGCCCTGCGGATGGCGGCCGGACGCGGTGGTCTGGAGGACGGCTGCATCATGCACACCGACCGCGGCAGCGAATACACGAGTGATGAATTCCGCACCGAGATACGCAAGTTGCGCATGCGACAGTCGATGGGACGTGTCGGCTCTTGTTACGATAACGCTGCTGCGGAAAGCTGGTTCGCCGTCCTGAAAGCGGAGATCGGAACCACCGTCTGGGAGACCCGCGAGGCCGCCCGGGCCGACGTCTTCCGCTACATCGAGATCGAGTACAACCGCAGCCGACTCCGCAGACACCCCGAGCATGGGTACGTCACCCCACTCGAAACGAGAACCTTGCTCAGGCAAGACCTCACCCCCGCAGCGTAAACACCCGCTGTCCAGGGCCCGGGGGGAACTTCAGCCCGAGGCTGTCATCCCCGTGCGGCGACCGGTCGCGTCGTACGTCCAGGTCGTTGTTGCCCCTGTCGGTGTTGTGCGGGATATCCGTCGACCGAACTCGTCGTATTTGTAAGTCAGTTCGCGGCCGTCGACCGTCTCCGAGCGCACCAGACCGAAGCGGTCGCGCAGGATCGTCAGCGTCGTACCGTCCGGGCCTGTCGCCTGGGCGAGCTGGTCCGTCATGTCGTACGCGTACGTCGTGACGTCGCCCGCCGCGTCCTTGCGGAGCACTTGGCCCAGTTCGTCGCGCTCGAAGGAAACCACCTGGCCGAGCGCGTTCGTGCGGGTCTTCAGGCGACCCGCCTCGTCGTGGGTGTACGTGAGGGTGCGGTCGTCGAAGTCCGTCTCCGTGACCAGGTTGCCTGCGGCGTCGTACTCGTATGCCCACGTCAGGCCCTGCGGGTTGGTCACCCGCGTCAGACGTAGCTCCTTGTCGTGGTCGAACTCGTAGCGCACCCCGTCCGGGCCCGTGCGGGCCGTCAGGAGGTCGAAGTGGGTGTACTCGAAGTGGGAGACGGCGCCCATCGGGTCCGTGTGGGTGGTGCGGTTGCCCTCGCCGTCGTACGTCCACGACTCCGTCGTGCCGTCGGCGGCGGTGCGGCAGGCGAGGTGGCCCTCGACCGTCCACTCCAGCCGGGTCACCGCACCCGTTGGGTCCGTGAGGGTGACGGGTCTGCCGAAGGGGTCACGTTCGTAGCGGGTGACCGCGCCGAGGGGGTCCGTGATCTCCAACGGGAGACCGGCGGGGTCGCAGCGGACCGTTGCCGTGTGGCCGAGGGGGTCCGTTACGGCGGTCAGGTGGCCCGATTCGTTGTACGTGAAGTGGGTGGTGTGGCCGGTCGGCCCGGTCACGGATGTGCGGTTGCCCCGTTCGTCGTACGTCTGGCGGACGACCGTGCCGTCCGGGTTCACCACCCGTATCGGCAGACCGAGTTCGTTGTGCTCGGCCCTCGCCTCGCGGCCGTCCGGGCGTGTGACGACGGTCGGGTTGCCGGTCTCGTCGTAGCGGTACGTGGTCGTGTGGCCGAGGGGGTCCGTGTGGGAGAGGAGGCGGTGGTAGCGGTCCCGTTCGAAGTGGGTGGCGGCGCCGAGGGGGTCGATCTCGGTGACGACCTGGCAGGCGTCGTTGATCACGAAGCGGCGGGTGTGGCCCTCGCCCGTTGTCGTGGTCGTCACGCGGTGACCGGTTGCCGAGTCCCGTTCGCCGTAGGTGAAGCGGAGGCTCATGTGGCCGTGCGTGCCGCCCTCGGCGACGCAGCGGTCCCGGTCGTCGTACTCGTACGTGTAGCCGCGGTTGTTCGTGTCCGTCCAGGACGTGACGCGGCCGGTTTCGTCGTACGTGAAGCGGAGGGGGAGGCCGGAGGCGTTGACGACCTCGGTCAGGTTGCCGTCCGTGTAGCCGTAGCGCTTCAGTTCCTGGTTGCCGGAGGCGAGGTGGAGTGCCGTGATCCGGCCTGCCTCCGTGGTGACGCGTACGTCGTATCCGGCGCTGGAGACGATGCCGAGCGGGGTGCCCTCGGTGTCGTACTCGAAGGTGAGCCAGTTGCCGTTGCGGTCGTCGATCTGTTCGATGACGGCCAGGTCGTCTCCGCGGTCGGTGAAGTGCCAGACGCGGTGCGCCTGAGGGTCGGTGACCGTGTAGCCGCCGTCCTCGCGGTCCAGGGGCCAGCGGGGGCCGTGGCTGGGGAGGGTCGGGACGCCCGGTGCCGGATGGGGGTAGGCGAGGAGCAGGCCGTCCTCGGTGACGAAGACGACGCCCTCGGAGTCGATCTGCAGGCGTTGGTCGACCGTCGAGGACCACGACGGGCCGAACCAGCGGCCGAAGTGGTAGCCGGACTCCACACGCCGTCTGAAGACGAGGGGGAGAGCACCTGGAAGCACCACGTCCGTCTGGGGCAGGTACATCTTGCCCGTGGTGAGGTCGACCGGGTCGGTCGGGTCCTTCTGGACCTTCTGGCCGGGGTTGTCGTGCTCTTGGGGCGCCTTGCCGACGGTATCCCTCAGCCCGCGTTGGGCTCCTCCCGCCTCGGCCGCGTCGTCCAGGGTGTGCTTGAGCGCGCCCTTGATCCCGCCCGTCGCAGCCCCGCGCGCCGCCCCCGCCCCCTTGGTCCCGAGGAGATCGAGGACGACGCGGCCCCCGAACTCGGACGGGTCCTTCTTGGCGGACTGCCAGGCGTCCTTGAGGGCCCGGTCGGGGTGGGCGACCGTCGACGTGAGCCCCGCGAGCGTCATGTTGACGTTCTGGTAGTACTCGGCGGGGTGGGCGATGTTGTACGGGTCGAGGGCGTTCATGCTGCGGCCGAAGGTGATGATGCCCGCGCCGCCCTTGACGACGCCTCCGACGACATGGGTGAGTTCCACGGCCGATGACGCACCCTGGTCGGCGAAGTTGGCGGCGAGTTTGAGGGCGGGGGGTAGTTCGGCGGGGGCGTGTTCCAGGGCGGCCCTGATCGAGGTGGTGGCGGTGCGTGCGGCCTCGTTGCGCTGGCGGCGGGCCTCCCTGAGGAGTTCGTGGGCGAGGGTGATGTCCGCCTTGCCGGGGTCGCTGAACTCCGCCGGCTTCGGGCCGGGATCCTCACCGGCCTTCACCTTGGCGTTGTAGGTGTCGACCTTGGCGTTGTACGCCTCCACCGCCGCCTTGGACGCCTTCATGCCCGCCTTGTAGGCGTCGATGGCGTCCTGGGCCTGGCCCTGGGCCCACTTGACCGTGTCCGCGTACGCGTCGAGCGCCTTGGCGGCCTTGTCACAGGCGTCCGCCGCACGCATCCACTTCTTGGGGTGCATGGCGAACTTCTCGCGGAAGGTGTCGGCGGCCTGGCCCTTCCACTGGGAGGAGTCCAGCTTGCGCATGCCGTCGCCGACCTTGTCGAAGGCCGTGTGGAAGTCCTTGAGGTGCTTGGCGCTCTCCTGGATACGGCCGACGTTGCCGTGGACGAGTTCGTTCGCCTGCTCGGTCTCGCCGAGCTGCTGCTCGCCGGGCGTGGCGCCCAGGGCGGACGCGGCACCGTCGCCCCAGTCCTCCACCTTGTCCGCGACGCCCTTGAAGCCCATGTCCTCCAGGCGTTCGCCGGCGTAGTCGGTGCCCTTGTCGATGCCTTCGCCGACGAGCTTCTTGCCGTCGTCGTAGACCTCTTCGGCCTTGCCGACGACGGTGTTGGCGGCGCCCTTGAGCTTGTCTTCCACACCGTCCGGGATCCAGCCACCCATCAGCTGCCGCCCCCGCTCTGCTGCTGTCCCTCGGCCTGGGCCGCCTGCTCGCGTTCCTCGCGGGAGGGGCCGTACTGCTGGTCCAGCGACGCCTCGTACTCCTGGTCGGTCATGCCCATCGCCTTCTGCGGGTCGAGGGGCCCGTTCTCAAGGAGGGGCGACGTCATCACATCACGTTGGGCGTCGTTCCAAGCCTGGTCGGTGTTCTCCTGCGCCCGCTCCCAGGACTCCGCGCTCCAGTCGGAGGTGGCGAACATGTGGTTGTCGCCGATCTCGCCCCAGGACATCTGGGTGACCTGGTCCTCGTTGAGGTGCGGGTTGCCCATCACGGAGTTCGCCGCGATCTTGAAGGTGCCGTCGATGTACTGCTCGGTCTCGTGGAACGTCCCCGCCGCCAGGCCCACGGCGTCCGCGAAGTTGCTGCCCTCCAGGATCAGCGCGCGGACTCCCCACTCCCAGCGCTCGCAGAAGGTGTCGAGCGCCGACGTCAGTCCGCCGTGCCCCAACTCCAGGCCGGACAGGGCCAGATCGGCGAAGCCGCGGCCTACGCTCGCCTCGCCGACCATGCCGAGTTCACGAAGCTCCGACATGGCCAGGTTGATCCCCTCGGTGATCAGGGCCAGGCCTTCCACCTGAAGGTCCTTGCCCTCACCTCCGCCGCCCCCACCACCTCCGCCGTCGTTCATCGAGTCAACTCCCCGTCTCCGCCGGACCCGCTCGTCTCGTCGTCCACGTCCACCGCCGCCGCATCCGGCACGATCCCCCTCACCGGCGGGAACAGCGCGCCCTGACCCTCGCTGCCGACGTCCAGCGCCACCCCGTACGGCACCGGCATCGCCGGGATCGCCACGTCCAGCAGCCGGGCGCCCAGCACCCGGTCGTACGCCCACTCGCGCGCGCCTTCGCCCCTTGCGATGGCGAATCGGGCCAGGGACGGCTCGTCCGAGAAGGCGTAGATCCAGCGGATACCGCCGTGCTCCCCGGTGAGCGGGGCGCCGTCCGCCGACAGGGGTACGAGTACCGCCGTACGCCGGAACTCGCCGAGCAGGGCGGCGGCTTCGCGTCGGCGGTGGGCGAGGGCGGCGTCATCTGCCGCCGGGGGGAGGGTGTCGCCGCCTGTCGGGGACGGGGTCCGCTCTTCGGGCGGGGCCGGCGGGCGTTCGGAAGCGGGACCGTTCGGCATGGCCGGCTCGGCCGGTTCCACGTAGTGGAAGATCCTGGATCGGCGTATACCGCCCGCCGCTCCGACGCCTCCCCCGTGATCAGACATGCGTGCGATCATCGCATCGGCGTATGGCGTGCTGCAACGCCACGACCTTTGCCGCAAAGTGTGTCGCCGGACCGGGCGTCGGGTGACAGAACCGGGGCGGGCACGACCGTGAAGAAGAGGACGAAGGTACTCCCGCGCAGGCCCACCGTTCACTCGTCCGGGCCGCCCAACACCCCCTCCCGCCTGCCGAGTTGAGGCATATGCGTCTCACTCTGTGTGGATACGGCCGCACCTTCCGTGAGTTGATCAAGGAGATTCGGTGTTGATCGGGCCATGCCGTGGATATGGTGCTGATGCAAGACGATGCAGGAGGGGCGTCGAGGAAGACGTCGCTCCTCACAGGGGCCGTCTGAGGCGGTGGTCGACCACTCCGCCGAAGTGAACGGGGTGGTGTGCAGCGTGCCGACCGCGATAGCCGTCACCAGTTCCGACCTGGTGCTCCCACCGCACGACCGGCAGACCCCGCCCGCGGTCGTCCAGCCGCAGGAGACCCTCGAAGCCTCCCTGTTCGGCATGCACGCGCTCATCGAGCAGCACGGCTATGTCATCGCCCTCCACTCGGCCTCCGACGAGCCGGCCGTCACCCGGCGGCTGCACACCGTCCGTTCGGTGCTGGAGAGCGACCGCATCGCCCTGCTCGGCGTGGACCTGCCCCCGCTCGGACTCGCCCTGCTCGCCCAGCAGTTGCGGCAGCTGTCCGTGTGCGACTTCAGCCCGGGGGTGCTCGCCTCCTCCGTACGCCTCCTCGCGCACTACATCTACGCCGGCGCCCACCTCGGCTCCGTCGCCAAGCTCGACCGGGTGCCGGTCACGCTGAAGTCGCACGCCAAGTCGTGGATGCCGGGCGCCCAGTTCGCCGTACTGGCCAACCCGCGGCCCCAGCTCGTCCGGCTCCACACCGCCGACCAGGAACCCCTCGCCGGTCCCGAGTTCGGCACCCGGCTGCTCGTCGCGCAGGGGCCGCAGCCGCCGTCCGACTGGGTCACCGCGACCCTCGCGCCCGCCTGGCAGGTGCAGGGGTCCCTGCCGGTCCCGCTGCCCGAGGGGTCCGCGCGCTGGTGGGGGACCGGCAAGCTCGTCGAGTTCGCCGCCGGCCTCGCCGACGTCTCCGTGCTCTACCAGCTGGTGTCGTCCGTACGCCGCGAGACCTGCCACTGGTGCGGCCTCGAACTCATCGGCGACCGCTGCGGGTTCTGCGCGGCCCCCTTACGGGAACCGGAGCCCACGCCCCTCCCGGGCCGGGCGGCCCTTCCCCGAGGGGCCACATGACAGCCGTACGACAACTCCATACTCCGGGGGCAGACCCCATGACCCCCAGCAGGAGAAGCAGGCCCGCTTCTGTGCCCGGCACGTTCCCACGAGGTGAGATGTAGTGAACTCGCGCCAGCGCCGCGGCGTCATCCTGCTGGTCCTCTCGGCCCTGTGTGCCCTGGCCGCGTTCGCCGGGGTGCTCTCGGTGATCCGTGACGTGAACGCGAAGGTCGGACCCGAGGTGACGGCGTACCGGCTGAAGGACGACATCGCGCCCTACAAGGAGCTGTCGGCGGGCCAGTTCGAGAAGATCACGATGCCGGAGCGATGGCTGTCCGGCACGGCCGTCACCGATCTGTCGGAGATCCGGGGGAAGATCGCCGTCACCCAGCTGCGCAAGGGCTCCCTGCTCCAGTCCGACATGATCGTCGACCGGCCGGAACTCGAACCCGGGCAGCAGGAGATCGCGATCCTGATCGACGCGTCCACCGGTGTGGCGGGGAAGATCAACCCGGGGTCGCGGGTCAACCTCTACGCCACGTTCGAGGAGAAGGACAGCGACTCGGGCAAGGACACGTCCAAGCTGATGGTCGCCGACGCCCGCGTCATCGACGTCGGCAAGTTGACGCCCCTCGAATCCGGCCAGTCCAGCAGCGACCGCCGGCGCACGGCGACCGAGGCCGTCCCGATCACCTTCGCGCTCGACACGGCCGACGCGCAGCGCGTGGCGTTCGCCGAGTCGTTCGCCGAGCACGTCCGTCTCGCCCTCGTCGGGGGCGGGGAGGCCACCGTCGTCGTGCCGGACGACCGTTCGTACACCCTCGACGAGGACAAGTAGGAGGCCCCGCGATGAGGTCGGTCCGGAACGTCCGTACGAGGAAGACTCGAACGAGGGTGCGTCGAATGCCGCCGCGGGTGGGCGTGCCGAGGGTGGGCATGCTGAGGGGGGTACGGCGAACGAGGATGCCGTGGGCGGCGAGTGGGCCGCGGGTGCCGAGTGAACCCTGCTGGTGCGAGGCGGCCGAGCCCCGCACCTCCGCGACCGGAACGGGGATCCGCCGATGACCATCCGTATCCTCCCGGCCGCCGGGGACGTCGACTCGGCCCGCGCCCTCACCACCCTGCTCGGCCAGCTGGCCGACGCCGAACCGGCGCCCCCGGTCTCCGACTCCACGGCCCTGCTGGACACCCTGGCGCGGCTGGCCGCCGAGTCCCTGGACGAGCTGCCGGAGGTGGTGCTGGTCCACGAACGGATCGGTCCCGTAACGGCGTTGGACCTGGTCCGCGATCTCGTTCTGCGCTTCCCGGCGGTCGGCGTCGTCCTCGTCACCTCCGACACGAGCACCGGCGTCCTCACCGCCGCCATGGACTCCGGCGCCCGCGGCATCGTCAACCTCCCCCTCTCCTACGAGGCCCTCGCCGAACGCGTCCAGGCCGCCGCCGCCTGGTCGGCCGGTATGCGCCGCCACCTCGGCAGCCCCACGCCGGAGCTGTACGCGGGCCCCGGCGGCACCGTCGTCACGGTCAGCGGGGCCAAGGGCGGCGTCGGTGCCACGGTCACCGCCGTCCAACTCGCCCTCGCGGCCCGCGCGTCCGGCCGTACGGTGGCCCTTCTCGACCTCGACCTGCAGTCGGGGGACGTCGCCTCGTACCTGGACGTGCAGTTCCGCCGCTCGGTCGCCGACCTGGCCGGCATCACGGACATCAACCCCCGCGTCCTGCAGGAGGCGGTCTACGCCCACGACACCGGTATCGCCCTCCTCCTCGCCCCCGCCGAGGGCGAGCGCGGCGAGGAGGTGACGGACCGGGTGGCCCGCCAGGTGGTGGCCACGCTCCGTTCCCGGCACGACGTGGTCGTCGTCGACTGCGGTTCACAGATGACCGCGGCGACCGCGGCGGCCGTCGAAATGGCCGACCAGGCCCTGCTGTTGGTGACCCCGGACGTCATCGCGGTCCGCGCCGCCAAACGCATGGTCCGCCTCTGGGACCGCCTCCAGATCCGCAAGGCCGAGGAGACGCTGACGGTCGTCAACCGTCTGTCGCGCGCCACGGAGATCCAGCCGTCCCTGGTCGAGAAGGTCACCGGCACGAAGGTGGCCCGCGCCGCCGTCCCCGCCGCCTTCAAGGAACTCCAGTCCGTCGTCGACGCGGGCCGCCTCCAGGACCTCGACGCCCGCTCGGTGGTCAAGCAGGCGCTGTGGGCGCTGGCCGGGGAGCTGGAACTGGTGGCCGCGCCGGAGAACGGGCACGGCGGCCGACGCCGCAGGTCCTCGGCCGACCGAGGCGCCCTCGCCCTCCGCCGCAAGGGCGGCGACCGGGGCTCGGTGACCCTCGAATTCGCCGGGATGTTCCCCCTGATCCTGGTCACCATGACGATCCTCTGGCAGGCCGCCCTCTACGGCTACACCTACTCCCTCGCCGGCAACGCCGCCGACGAGGCCGCCCGCGCCGCCACCGCCGCCTACGCGGTCGACGGCGACGTCGCCGGCGCCTGCGAAGCCGCCGGCACCCAGAACCTGCCGGGCGCCTGGGCCGACACCTCCATCGACTGCGCCCCCGCGGGCACCCTCATGCGAGCCGAGGTCCAGGCCAACGTCCCCCTCTTCTTCCCGGGCTTCGACGCCGGCTGGACCGTCAACGGCGAGGCGGGGGCGGCACTGGAGGGAGACCCCCAATGACCCCGACCGACGACCCCGTACGAGGGGAAGACGACGTCTGCACGAAGGCGGAGGCGGTGGCGCGGCCCGTACGGCGGGCTGGCCGCGTACGTGCGGAGGCGGAGGCCGTGGCGCGGCCCGTACGGCGGGAAGACGGCGCACGCGCGAAAGCGGAGCCGGTACGGCGGGTGGGCCGCGTACGCGCGGAGGCGGAGGCGCGGCCCGTACGGCGGGTGGGCCGCGTACGCGCGGAGGCGGAGGCGGAGGCCGTGGCGCCCCCCGTACGGCGGGTTGGCCGGGTACGGCGAGAAGGGGGCGTGTCGGGGGGTGTCCGCCCGCAGCGGTTGGCGCGTCAACTCGTCGGACTTCTCGGGCGACCGATTCCGCGCCGTTCCGAGGACGGACACCCCCCGGCGCGCCCCCGACCCACCCACCACCCCCGGGCGAACCCGGCACCGACGAAAAAGCCACCCCACCACCACTGGAACGACCGAGGCTCCTCCATCCTGGAGTTCGCCGGCTTCCTCCCGATCCTCCTCCTCGTAGGCATGGCGGCGATCCAACTCGGCCTGGTCGGCTACGGCATCAGCCAAGCGGGCTCGGCCGCACGGGCCGCCGCACGCGCCGAGTCCCTGGAGCCCGGCGCGGGGGAGGCCGCAGGCGCGGCCGCGGCGAGCGCCTGGCTGAACCCCGACCCCGCCGTGGACGGCGGCGGCACCGACACCACCACCGCCACGGTCACCGTCACGGTCCCCTCGGTGGTCCCCCTCTTCGACCCGGTCACCGTGGAACGCAGCGCCACCATGCCCAACGACACCGACAACTGACCGCACACCCCTCAACACTCACAACTGACCGCACCCCTTCAACACCCCGCCAACCGAGAGGAGTTGACCAGAAGATGAGCCTGCGATCCCGTATCGCCGCCCCCGACGAAGGGGGAACCGGACGCGAGGACGGACACCTCGTGGCCGTCTACCGCGCCAAGCTCCTCGAAGAGATCGACCTGGCCGAGATGTCGGCGCTGACCGCCGCCGACCGCAGGGCCCGCCTGGAACGCGTCCTCGGCCACATCATCAGCCGAGAGGGCCCGGTCCTCTCCTCCGCCGAACGCTCCCAACTCATCCGCAGGGTCGTGGACGAGGCCCTCGGCCTGGGCGTCCTCGAACCACTCCTCGCCGACGCGTCCGTCACCGAGATCATGGTCAACGGCCCGGACTCGATCTTCGTGGAGCGAGGCGGCCGCGTCGAACAGCTCCCGCTCCGCTTCGCCTCCACCGACCAGCTCATGCAGACGATCGAACGCATCGTCTCGACCGTCAACCGCCGCGTCGACGAGTCGAACCCCATGGTCGACGCCCGCCTCCCCACCGGCGAGCGCGTCAACGTGATCATCCCGCCGCTCGCCCTCACCGGCCCGACCCTCACGATCCGCCGCTTCCCCCGCGCGTACACCCTCCCGGAACTCATCGACCTCGGCTCCCTCGACGAGCAGATGCTGATGCTCCTCGCCGCCTTCGTCCGCGCCCGCTTCAACGTGATCGTCAGCGGTGGTACCGGCACCGGAAAGACGACCCTCCTCAACGCCCTCTCCGGCCTGATCCCGTCCCGCGAACGCATCATCACCATCGAGGACTCGGCGGAACTCCAGCTCCAGCAGGAGCACGTCATCCGCCTGGAATCGAGGCCCGCCAACATCGAGGGCAAGGGCCAGATCACCATCCGCGACCTGGTCCGCAACTCCCTGCGGATGCGCCCCGACCGGATCATCGTCGGCGAGGTCCGCGGCGGCGAGACCCTCGACATGCTCCAGGCCATGTCGACCGGCCACGACGGCTCCCTCGCCACGGTCCACGCCAACTCCGCCGAGGACGCGCTCATGCGCCTGCAGACCCTCGGCTCGATGTCCGAGGTCCTCATCCCCTTCGAGGCACTGAAGGACCAGATCAACTCGGCCGTGGACGTCGTCGTCCAGCTCACCCGTTTCGCCGACGGCTCCCGCAAGGTCACCGAGATCGCCCTGCTCGTCTCGCACGGCCGTGAACAGTTCCGCATCGCCACGGTCTCCCGCTACGTCCCGGACCCGCTCGGCGCCGACCGCGTCGTCCACGGCCGCTTCGAACACCTGCCGGTACCCCGCCCCGTCGCGGAGAAGCTGTACGTGGCCAACGAGCCGCTGCCCCCCGCGTACGGCGTGGCCGAGGCCATCGACCCGCTCAACACCCGCCAGGCCATCGGATAGCCCGAGAGCCCCGAGGAGGTAGGATCGAACATGGCGACAGCCCTGGCAACCCTGGCCCAGGCAACTCTGGCTCAGGCGACCCAGGCCCAGGCACCCCTGGACCTGGACAACACCACCCTGCTGGCCCTCGGCGCCACCGTCCTCTGCGGCACCCTCGCCGTCGCGGGCGCGCACACGTACGTCTCCGGCCGCGCCCAGCGCCAGGCCCTGGTCGACCGTCTCGCGGGCAGCCAGGGGGGCCCGCTCCGCACGGCGGCGGGCCGCGTACGACGTTTCACGGCCGTCGACCGCCGACTGCGCCGCACCCGCCTCGGCCGCGCGATCCACCTGCGGCTCACGACGACGGGCCTCGACCTGACGGCGGGCGAGTTCGCCACGTACGTCGCCATGGTCGTCGTCGCCCTGTGGCTGATCGCCGCCGCCACCCTCGCCCCGTTCTTCGGCCCGATCGCCGGTGCCGTCGGCGTGTGGGCAGCCGCCATCTTCCTCAACTGGCAGCGCCAGAAACGCATCGAGGCCTTCATCAACCAACTCCCGGACGTGGCCCGCCTCCTGGCCAACGCCACCGCCGCAGGCCTGGCGCTCCGTACGGCCCTGGCGATGGCGGCGGAGGAGCTGGAGGCCCCGGCGGGCGAGGAACTGGCGCGGGTGGCCGACCAGTTGGCGCTCGGCCGCTCGGTCGACGACGCCCTGGGCGAACTCGCCGAACGCCTCCCCTCCCGCGAACTGATCGTCCTCGTCACCACCCTCGTCCTGTCCAACAAGGCGGGCGGCACGGTGGTGAGTTCGCTGCGCAACCTGACCCAGACCCTGGAGGACCGCAAGGAGACCCGCCGCGAGGTCCGCACGATGCTCTCCGAGGTCAACGCGACGGCCTTCACCGTCCCCCTCCTGGGCCTGGGCTCCCTCCTCCTGATCAACTCCTCGAACGACGGCGCCCTGGCCCGGGTGACCGGCTCCCCCCTCGGTCAGGCCCTGGTCCTGATCTCGATCGGCCTCTACACGGTCGGTTTCTTCGTCATCCGCCGCCTCGGCAAGATCGAAGTCTGAGAAGGGGGCCGTGACCTGACATGACGACGTCGATGCTCCCCCTGCTCCTGGCCCTTCTGATGGCCGTCGCGGTGGCGGGCGCCCTGCTGGGCATCCGTATGATCCGCGCCGACGCGAAACTCCCCAGCGACCTGGCCCTCGCCCTGGAGGTCGGCGCCACCCGCGTCTCGAAGACCGGCTCGGCCGTCGACCGTCTGGGCATGCGCTTCGCGCCCCTCGTCCTGCGCCTGATGGGCCCCCGCCGGGTCGAGGCCAAGCGCCGCCGCATCGACATGGCGGGCAACCCCGGCGGCCTCACCCTCAACCGCTACGCCGCCCGCCGAGCCGTCTACGGCTTCTTCGGCGCCTTCATGGGCCTGGTCTTCCTCACCAGCGACCGCCCTCTCTTCGCCGCCTTCACCCTCGCCTTCGGCCTCCTCGCCGCCGACGCGGCGATCTGGCAGGCCATCCGCGAACGCAAGGACGTCATCGACCGCACCCTGCCGGACTTCCTGGACGTCCTGGCCGTCGTCGTCTCGGCCGGCCTGGGCTTCCGCCAGGCCCTGGACCGGGTCGCCGAGAAGTACGAGGGCCCCTGGGCCGACGAACTCCGCATCACGCTCCGCCAGATGGACATGGGCGTCAGTCGCCGCCAGGCCTTCGACGAACTCCGCAGACGCAACTCGTCCGAGCAGGTCGCCCAGTTCGTCTCGGCGCTCCAACAGGGCGAGGAACTGGGCTCCCCGATCGCCGAGACCCTGATCCAACTGGCCGCCGACATGCGCCGCACGGACGCCCAGAACGCCCGCCGCCGAGCCGCCCGCACCATCCCCAAGGCAACTCTGGTGACCCTGGTCTTCATGCTCCCGGCCACGATGATCCTCATCGCGACGGGCATGTTCCTCGGCTCGGGCACCAACTTCGGCGACATCCTGGGCCGCTGATGGGACCCCGGCGGAGCTGGCGCGGACGGCCGATTCGGCTCACCCGGCTGCGGGCCATCGTGCCGCTGGGGCGATGGGGGTCCCCCCGGTCGAGCGAAGCCGAGAGTAGGGGCGGGTTGGCGCAGCGGCACCCTGTCAGCGCCGGCCAGCGCCTCCAACCCCCGCCCGACCCCGGCGAAGGCCGACGCACCCCACCCCCGCCCGGCCCCAGCACCGGCTACCTGGCGGACGACGCCGCACCCCCCGCCACCCTCCGCCTCCAGCTCAACGCCCTCCAGGCCCTGGCCCGCCAGACCTTCGCCGTCCGCCTCGTCACCCTCACCATCGGCACCCCCTTCGCCATGGCCAACACCACGGACGGCCCCCCGACCCACGCCGTACTCATCGCCGCCGTCCTCGGCATCACCGTCTCCTACGCCATGCTCAGGGACTGGGACCGCTTCGCCCCCCGCTTCCTCGCCCACCCCACCCTCATGGCCCTGGACCTCCTCTTCGGCGCGGTCCTCCTCCTCACCGCCTCCCCGGCCTCCCCCCTCGCCTACGCCACGGTCTGCACCCCCCTCCTCTCCGGCCTCCTCTACGGCTGGCGCGGCGCCGGCGTCCTCACCGGTCTGCAACTGGCCGTCCTCCTCACCGTCCACCGCGCCTGGGAACACCACCCCGGCGCGGGCGTGAGCACCCTCCTCGTCGCCGGCTTCTGCGTCGCCGCCGGCATCATCGGCGTAACCCTCCGCAACCTGATGTTCCGCTTCGGCACGGCCACCCAGGCGCTCTCCGAAGCCACGTCCCGCCTGGCCGTCGCGGAGGCCGTGGAGTCGGAACGCGCCCGCCTGGCCCGCGAACTCCACGACTCGGTGGCCAAGACCCTGCACGGCCTGGCCCTCGCCGCGGACGCCCTGGCCACCTCGGCGGACCACGCCACCCCCGACCCCACCCACCTGAGACGACAGGCCACCCTCGTGGCGTCGGCGGCCCGCCGAGCCGCCGCCGAATCCCGCGACCTCCTCACGGACCTACGCCGCCACACGGACCTGACGACGACCCCACCCGCAGACCTGACGACCGAACTGCGCACCCGGACAGCGAACTTCGAGTCCCGCACCTCCCTCCGCACCCACCTCACCCACACGGGCGCGGAACCCCCGCCCCTCCCGCCCGAAACGACCCACCACCTCCTGGCGATCACGTCGGAGGCCCTGGAGAACATCCACCGCCACGCACGGGCGACAACGGCGGAGGTGTCCCTGAAGATCACCCCGGACACCCTCCACCTCACGATCAAGGACGACGGCGTAGGCCTCCCACCCGCCCTCACCCTCGAAGAGGCGCAAAGATCCGGCCACTTCGGCCTCCTGGGCATGGCGGAACGCGCGGACCGGACAGGCGCGGCCCTGCACCTGGGATCGGACACCACCGGTACGGAAATATCCCTGGCCCTCCCGCTCCCCGCACCGCCCACCCCCGAAGCCCCCCGACAGGAGGCCGCACATGCCTGACCAGCCCCAGGCACGCCCCGGCCCACCCCTCCGCGTACTCGTCGCGGACGACAACCCGGTGGTCCGCGCCGGCCTCACGGCCCTCCTGGACACGCACCCCGACATAGCGGTGGTCGCCCAGGCCACGAACGGCGAGGAGGCGGTGGACGAAGCGCGCCGACACCGCCCGGACGTCGCCCTCCTCGACGTCCGCATGCCCGGCACGGACGGCCTCACCGCACTCCCCGAACTGGCCGCTCTGTGCCCCGTGATGATGCTGACCTACAGCACGGAACCCGAGGTCGTGACCGAGGCCCGGCGCCGGGGCGCGGCCGGCTACCTGGTCCACGGCGAGTTCACGGCACCCGAACTGATCGCGGCGGTACGGAACATGCGGGAGGGCCACCCGACGATCCCCGCGAGGGTCTGTCCGAATGTCTCAACTTCGCTCGGCGTTTCCTACGAACCTTCACACGAAAGTCACGACCCTACTTCGCAGCTGCAACCAGTTATGGCACAGTCGTCAAGGGCTCGCTCCACCTATGCGTCGCGACTGCACCGCCGCATCCTCGACCGTTCCAACCGTCCGTCCTTCGGCCTGAGTTCAAGGGAGGTGGAGGTGATGGACCTCATCGCGTCCGGCATGAACAACCGCCAGATCGCCGCCACCTGCTTCATCAGCGAGAAGACCGTCAAGAACCACATCAACCGCATCTTCGCGAAACTGCACAGTTCAACCCGCAGCGAAGCCATAGCCCACTGGCTCGGCACCACCCCCGAGGGGTGGCCCCGATGACCCACCCCACCAACGGAAGTTGGGCCCCCGGACCCACCCCGGGTACGTGCCGTCTCACGTACGGTGATCCGGTTGGGGTCGGCATCGCGCGGGAAGGCAACCGCCATGAAGGTGAAGCACCGTTTCGAGACCTGGAGGACCACAGTCGTCTCCCGCATGCGCGGGAAAGGACGGGACTCGGGCGCCGGGTTCGTGGAGTACGCGGGCATCATGATCATCGTCGCGGGGATCTTCGTGATGATCGATGGGCTGGGGCTGGACGGGCTGATCTCGAGTGCGATCCTCGCTGCCGTGACCAACGTCATCGGCGGCTGACGGGCCCCCGGTCGTTCGACGACCGAGGATCCACCCTGCCCATCTACATCTGGCTGACGACCATTCTGCTTTTCACGGCGTTGGCCTTCTTCGCGTTCGCCCAAGCGGCCTCCGCACGCAATGGCGCCCAGTCCGCAGCGGACGCAGCGGCGTTGGCCGCGGCACAGCAAGCGCGAGAAGACCTCTTGCTGGACCTCGGCGACGCCATCGACGGGGGCGGCGACTGGCTGGACTGGCTGGACCTCTCCGAGGCGGGGCTTCCCGGCGAAGGAGCCACAGCCGCTGCGCAGGCACTGGCTGCCGCGAACGAGTCGACCGTTCTCGGTGGTGCCGCACCAACCGAGGTCAACGGCTTTCCAGGTTTCCAGGTGGAAGTTCAGACGGGCTACACCGTCGGTGACTCGATCATCCCCGGCACCGAGAGCATGACCGCCACGGCCCAGGCCACCGCAGTCATTCAGCCGCGCTGCGACTTCGCCCTGGATGCGGACCCCACGAAGCCCGTGGCCCTGGACTGCGACGGCCAACTCGTGGACATCGACCCCGGAAATTTCGATCCGGACGACCTTCCCGACGCGTCTGTGATGTTCTCTGTGCGTCTGGCCGAGTGAGAGGAAGCTGTGTCCATGAAGTTCCGGTACACCATGAAGGGCCGCATGGTTCTGTCCACGGTGACGATCGCCACCGGGCTGGTTCTCACGGTGGCCGGCTGTGGTGGGGGAGGGGCCGATGACAAGTCGTCGAACACGGAGTCCTCGTCGACGCCGTCCAAGGACAACGGAGATGACGACAAGCAGGAGTCCGAAGCCCCCACCACGGAGTCAGTCCTGGCCGAGGTCAAGGCCGGTGGTCTGACGCTGAAGGTCACATCGGCAGCCCGGGACGGTGGTGGCTTCGTCACGGTCGAGGGCACGGTGACCAACGGCACCGGCAAACCGTGGGTCGGCGCGGAGTGGCGGGGCGAAGAAAGCGAACTGGTCAAGAACGGCGGCTCCATCGCGGGCGCGAACCTGGTCGATCAGACGGGCAAGAAGAAGTACCTCGTCCTCCGTGACACGGAAGGCCGTTGCCTGTGCACGAGGTTCACCGGCGGCGTGAGGACGGGCGCGACCACCGACTGGTTCGCCCAATTCCCCGCTCCCCCCGAATCCACCACCTCCGTAGACTTCCAGGTCGGCTCCATGCCCCCCGCCACGATCGAACTCTCCGAGGACGAGTGACGTGACGATGACCGCCCCCACCCCACGCACCGCGACCACGGGCACCGCGGCGCTGGCCGTAGCCGTGGCGGTCCTTGCCGCCCTCACCCTCGCGACGCCCGCGCACGCCGCGGACGACCCGAGCGAACCCCCGGGCACCGTCACCACCTCCCCACCCCCGGAGGTGGACGCGAACAGCCCGGGCCTGAAGCTCGCCCAGGGGGCCACGCTCGCCCCCGCCAAGGTGCTGGACATCAAGTCGGTCGTGGAGGACCTCGGCGGCGAGGAGCGCCGGGAGGACACGAACGAGAACGTGACGTTCGCGCTCCAGGCGGAGGTCCTCTTTCCGAAGGACAGCGCGAAACTGAACCCCCAGGCCCAATCCCGTATCCAGGTGATCGCGGAGGAGATCAAGAAACAGAGCGCGGGCACGATCCGCGTCTTCGGCTTCACGGACAACCTCGGCTCGTACGCCCACGGCCTGACCCTCTCCAAGAAGCGCGCGGAGGCCGTCCACGACCTCCTCGCCGCCGACCTGGGCGGCAACGTCACCTTCGAGGTACGCGGCTACAGCGAGGACTACCCCATCGCCGACAACTCCTCCGAGGAGGGCCGCAAGAAGAACCGCCGGGTCGAGGTCTCCTTCCCCCGCACCACGACGGACACGGAATCCGACAGGGAACAGAACAGCGAACAGAGCTGATGACCACCTCGTCGCCTCACTCCGGCAACGAATCCCGTACGTCCCGGAAGTGCTCCCGAGGCCACCGCTCGATGAACCGCTCGATGACCCGGTACGCACGCGCGTAGTACCGGGTCTCGCATGAGTCGTCGAGATAGCGCCGGACGAGGATCCGCTCGGCGCGGAAGGGCAGCGGGCGCCCGGTATCGAGCACCCCCAGCGCGTAGGCCGCGCGTCATGGACGACGTACGTCCGGGTCAGGGTCGTACAGGGCGCGCCGGAGAGCGGTGTGAACGGCGGCGTGGACGGCTGGCGGCCGGCCGATGAGGCCGGACAGGTGGGCGACGGCGTGGCGGCGTACCTCGGCGTACCTCGGCGTACGGGTCGCGGGCCAGCGTGAGCACGTCTTGGAGGGCTTCGCGGTCCTTGTGGTCCTCGTGGTCCTCGTGGTCCGTGGAGCCCTCGAAGGCGAAGGCGACCGCCGCGCGGACCTCGGGATGCGGGTGGCCGACATGCCGCAGGATCTCCCGGGCGTTGTCGGCGAACCCGGACTGCGTCGCCAGGCCCCGGATGAGGAGGCCGAGTACGGCGGGATACTCCTCCGCGGTCACCCGCGCCGCCGCCCGCCGAGAACCGGTGCCGGCCGTTGCGCAGGGGGTCCTGTTCCTGCCGAGTGGAGGCAGGCCAAGGCGTGCCGAAAGATGCCAAGACGAGCCGAACGGGCAAAATCCGAGACAAGCCGACGCAGTGAGGACCGGGAGCCGCCGCCATGCGAAAGATCGTCCTGATGATGTCCGTGTCCCTCGACGGATACATGGAGGGCCCGAACCGTGAGCTCGGCTGGCACCTGGTCGACGACGAACTGCACACGCACTTCAACGACGTGCTCAGGAAGATGGGCGCCTTCCTCGACGGCCGCGTCAGCTACGAGATGATGGCCGCCTACTGGCCCACGGCCGACCGGGACCCCGCGGCCTCACGCCCCGTCGCCGACTTCGCCGCGATCTGGCGGAACATGCCGAAGCTGGTCTTCTCGCGGACCCTCCAGCACGCACAGTGGCACACGACGATCGTCCGGGACGTCGTCGTGCGGGACATCGAGGCGCTCAAGGCGCAGGACGGCGGCGACCTCGCCGTGGGCGGCGCCGAACTGGCGGCCGAGTTCATGCGGCACGACCTGGTCGACGAGTTCCGGCTCTACGTCCACCCCGTGCTCCTGGGGGCGGGCAAGCGCCTCTTCCCGGCGGCCGTCACCGAGGCCCCGACCGGCCTACGCCTGATCGGGACCCACACCTTCGGCAACGGAGTCGTACTCCTCCACCACGAACGCCCGGCCGCCTAGGGCCGCGCTCGCCCGACCTGCCCGGCCGCATAGGGCCGCGCCCGCCCGGCCGCCTACGGCCGCGCTCGCCCGTGCTCGTCCGCGTACGCCCGCAACGACCCCACCACCGTGTTCGTGACCGCGACCAACGGCACGGCCACCACCGCACCCCCGATCCCCGCGATCATGCCGCCGGCGGCGACGGCCAGGACGACGGCCAGGGGATGCACCCGTACGGCACGCCCGAGGATGAACGGCTGGAGGATGTGCCCCTCGATCTGCTGGACGGCGAGCACGACGGCCAGCGTCATGACGGCCGTGAAGACGCCCTGTGTCACCAGCGCCACGACGACCGCCAGCGCGCCCGAGACGACCGCACCCACCAGCGGGATGAAGGAGAACAGGAAGATGAACACGGCCAGCGGGACCGCCATCGGCACGTCCAGGAAGTAGATCCCCAGGCCGATGAAGATCGCGTCGATCAGCGCCACGACCACCGTGCCGCGTACATACGCCGTCAGCGTCTGCCAGGCCCGGGGTCCGGCCGCCGAGACCCCCGGCCGGGCCGCCGACGGCACCAGCTTCAGGGTCCACTGCCAGATGCGCTTGCCGTCGTAGAGGAGGAACAGCGTGGAGAACATCGTCAGGAGGATGCCGGTGAGCGCCTCGACGACGACGGTCACGCCCTCCAGCCCCGCCGAGGTGATCGTGTCCGTGTTGTCGCTGATCGCCTCGCGGAGGTTCTTGGCGATGTCGTTGATCTGGTTCTCGGTGACGTGGAACGGGCTGTCGAGCAGCCAGCGCTGCAACTCGTCGATGCCGTCCTGGATCTGGTCGGAGAGGTCGTCGATGTTCTCCATGACCTGCCAGGTGACGAACCAGCCGATCAGTCCCATGACGACGAAGCCGAGGGCGGCGGTCAGCGCGGTGGCGAGACCGCGCGGTACGCCGAGCCGGGTCAGCCGTGCCACGGTCGGCTGGAGCACGGCGGTGATGAGCAGGGCGGCGGTGAACGACAGCACCAGCAGCCGTACGGAGCTGATGACCCGCATCAACACCCAGACGGTGCCCGCGAGCACGAGCAGCCGCCATCCGGCCTCGGCCGCCACCCGCATGCCCCAGGGCACCGCTGAGGCGGGGTCCGGCCGGGTGGGGAGCACCGGGGCGGCCGTCCGGTCCCGAGCACCGGCGGGTGGGCCCGGAGAGCCGCCCGTACCGTCGTCGACGCCCCCGCCCCCGTTCCCGGTGGTCTCCTTGGGGGTGTCGGGGCCGTTGTCGGAGCCGCCCGTGCCGTCGTCGCGGCGGCGCCCCGCGGCGGCGTCCTCGCCGTCGTCCGGGCGCTCCGCCGCCGACTCGATCTCGGCCCGGCGTCGCTCCAACCGCTCGCTCCACCCGCTCAGCCCGGCGCCGAGCCGGCCGAGCCACCCAGGAACTCGCGACATCATCCGTCCTCTTCCCCCGTCGCCCCTGTTGGTCACCACTCCTCCCGGAGGCCGCGATCGCTCACGGCGGCTTCGACCGTACATGGCCGAAGCCCCCCACCGAAGGACGGTGGAGGGCTCGGGAAGGTTGAGCGGCGGGCGGATGTCACCCGCCGGCCGACCGTCCTAGTACCACTGGTTGGCCTGCCAGAAGGACCAGGCCTCGCACGGGCTGCCGTAGCGCGATTCCATGTAGTTCAGGCCCCACTTGATCTGCGTGGCCGGGTTGGTCCGCCAGTCGGAACCGGCGGAGGAGTACTTGCCGGCGGGCAGCGCCTGGAAGAGACCGTAGGCACCCGAGGAGGGGTTGACGGCCTTGTAGTTCCAGGTGGACTCGTGGTTCACGATGTTGCTGAAGCACGTCCACTGGTCGCTGGCCACGACCGCCTTCGCCATCGCCTGGATCTCGGCGATGGTGTACGAGCTCTGCGTGGGGATGTCACCGAGCGAACCGGCGGCCGCGGACTTCGACTCGGCTTCGGCCGCCGCCGCTTCCTTCGCCTTCCGCTCCTGCTCGGCCTTCTCCGCCGCCTCCTGCTTGTCGATCGCGTCCTGGGCCGCCTTCTTACGGGCGGTCTCCTCGGCGTCCTTGCGGGCGCTCGCGTCGGCGGCGATGGCCTGGGCATCGGCCTGGGCACTCAGGGACGCGGTCTGTACCTGAGCCTGCTGGCCCACAGGTATGTCAGCGAGCAACGTGGTGTCGTTCGCGACCGCCTCGGCGTCGTCAGTCGTCGTCTGGGCGGTGCTGCCCGAGGCAACTCCGACGACACTGCCGACTGCGGTGACCGCGGTGGCCGAGGCCACTGCGAATCCCCGGACCGAAATCCGGCTCACACGGTTTCCTTCCAGCATCGTCCGCCTCGGTGACCCTGGCGGACGCAATCGTGCCCTTGACGCTGGCCTCCCAACTGCGGGGTCACGGAGGCGCGGGCCCGGTGGGCAACTCCTTTGCGGGGAGCGCCGCGTGGTGCGCGGGCGGCATACGACGACGCTATGGAGTTGATCTGATGCTGCTGTGGTTCCGTACCGCTGGGGGTACAGGTGTGTCGTATGCGGGGCCTGACAGGAATGAGACTCTGCCGTAACCCGGCACCGCGAGGCAATTCAGTGGTGAGTGTGAAAGCTCACACCTCGTTTGACGCCGGAGATTCCAGGAAAGCCACACACGCCGAGGCGCCGCCCGGCTAGGCTGCTGAGCCTTTTGCCGGACGGCGCCCAGGGGTTGGGGCTAAATCTGCCCGTCCTCCAGCATTTCGGTCACAAGGGCCGCGATCTGGGACCGTTCGGACCTCGTCAACGTGACGTGGGCGAAGAGCGGATGGCCCTTCAGCTTCTCGACCACGGCGACGACACCGTCGTAGCGGCCGACGCGCAGGTTGTCGCGCTGGGCCACGTCATGGGTCAGAACGACGCGCGAATTCGCGCCGATCCGGGACAGAACGGTCAGCAGGACGTTCCGCTCCAGCGACTGTGCCTCGTCCACGATCACGAACGCGTCGTGCAGGGAACGGCCACGGATGTGCGTGAGCGGCAGGACCTCCAGCATCCCGCGTGCGGTGATCTCCTCGATGACCTCGCGGCTGGTGACCGCGGAGAGCGTGTCGAAGACCGCCTGCGCCCAGGGGCTCATCTTCTCGGACTCGGAGCCGGGCAGATAGCCGAGCTCCTGCCCGCCCACCGCGTACAGCGGCCGGAAGACCATCACCTTCTGGTGCTGACGGCGTTCGAGCACGGCCTCCAGACCCGCGCACAGGGCGAGCGCCGACTTGCCGGTGCCGGCCCGGCCGCCCATCGACAGGATGCCGACGTCCGGGTCGAGCAGCAGATCCAGCGCGATGCGCTGCTCCGCGCTGCGGCCCTTGATGCCGAACGCCTCCCGGTCGCCCCGCACGAGGCGGATGTTGCCCTCGGGCGTCACCCGGCCCAGTGCCTTGCCGCGCTCCGACTGGATCGTCAGGCCGGTGTGCACGGGCAGCGTGCTCGCCTCGGGGACATAGATCGACCCTTCCTCGAAGAGGATGTCGACCTGTTCGCCCGGCAGGGTCAGCTCGGACATCCCGGTCCACCCGGAGGCGTCCGTGATGGCCAGCTCCGCGCGGTACTCCTCGGCGAGGAGGCCCACGGAGGACGCCTTGATCCTGAGGGGCAGGTCCTTCGACACCACCGTGACGTCGAAGCCCTCGGCCTGCAGGTTGCGGGCCACCGCGAGGATCCGGGAGTCGTTGTCCCCCAGGCGGTAGCCGCTGGGCAGCACACTGGGATCCGAGTGATTGAGCTCGACCCTCACGGTCCCGCCGAGCTCCCCGATCGGGATGGGGGCGTCGAGGCGGCCGTGCCGGACCCGGAACTCGTCGAGCAGGCGCAGGGCCTGCCGGGCGAAGTAGCCGAGCTCGGGATGGTGCCTCTTCGCCTCCAGCTCCGTGACCACGACGATCGGCAGCACGACTTCGTGCTCGTCGAAGCGGCTCAAAGCATTCGGGTCGGCCAGCAGGACGCTGGTGTCGAGGACGTAGGTGCGCCGGTCTGGCATACGGCGCTTTGTGCTGGTCACCACGGAAGGACGTACCCCCTCGGATGAGGTCGGGGAGCGACGGGTTCGAACTGGGCCGGTCGTCGGCGCCGTTGCACGGGCCGGTGACCGGCCCTCCGCTGCTTCGTCCGTGCTGTGACCGCACGATCGGGCTGGTGCAAAGGGCCTCCCGGGCGGACGGCCCCGAGCCGCCCGCTGAGATCCGACACCCGTGGTTCGGGTGTCGACCTGACTGGCTTATGCCCTCGAACATGCGCCGCCATGCCAAGCGGTACGACGGCGCTCCGGTGAACTCCTCGTTACTTCTGTCCCGATGGTGGTGGTGCGCCCCTCACCCGTAATACGGAATTTCAGCTTCCGTAGCGGCGGCCGCGCGCCGCGTAGTCCCGCAGGGCCCGCAGGAAGTCGACCTTCCGGAAGGCCGGCCAGAAGACGTCGCAGAAGTAGTACTCGGAGTGCGCGGTCTGCCAGAGCATGAATCCGGACAGCCGCTGCTCGCCGCTCGTCCGGATCACCAGATCCGGGTCGGGCTGGTCGCCGGTGTACAGGTGGCTGCCGATCAGGTCGACGGAGACCTTCTCGGCGAGCTCCTCCATCGAGGTGCCCTTCTCGTGCGCGTCCTGGACCATGGACCGTACGGCGTCGGCGATCTCCTGGCGGCCGCCGTACCCGATGGCGACGTTGACCAGTATTCCGTCGACGTCCGCGGTGGACTCCTCGGACTCCTTCAGCGCGGTCTGCAGCTGCCCGGGCAGCTGGTCCAGCGTGCCCACGTGGTGCACCCGCCAGCGGCCGTCGGCGGCGAGGGTGCGGACGACGTCCTCGATGATCCCGAAGAGGGGGACCAGTTCTTCCTGGGGGCGGCCGAAGTTGTCCGTGGAGAACAGCCAGAGGGTGACGACCTTCACATCCGTCTCGGTGCACCAGCCGAGGAACTCCTCGATCTTGTGCGCGCCGGCGCGGTGTCCCTGCGCGGTCGTGGAGCCCGCTGCCTTCGCCCAGCGCCGGTTGCCGTCCATGATGACGCCGATGTGCTTGGGCACCTGGGCGTGGTCGAGGTGGCCCTCGACCCTGCGTGCGTAGACCCTGACCAGCAGGCCGCGCAGTTTGTCGCGCAGGTTCACGTCTTCCAGCCCCTCCGGTGCGGTGGCAGTCCCCTTGGTTGGCAGAGCCTACCGGGGCTGGAGGCCAACTCCGCCAAGGGGTGTACGGGGTTGGGGCGGGCCCCGGGCCCGACGGAGCGCCCTCCCCGGAGGGCCGGCTCACGGGCAAAAAAACGGGCCGGTCCGTGGGGGGGAGACGGACCGGCCCGAGGGGGGGTTTCCACCATAACCCTTCGTGAGTGATGCTGCGTACATCGGCGTGCCACAACTACTCTCCGCAGCCGGACGACAGCGTGACGGTGAGCGCGGAAGCGTTCATTCAGGGTGTGATCGAGGGGTGATCATGGCCGGATCCCGGCGGATTCCAAGGGAGAATGGATGAATCCCGGAAGGAATGTGGGGTTTGCGCATCGTTGTGCGACTTCCGAGAAGAAACGGCCCGGCGCCCTCGTACGGGTGAAGCGCGGGTGGAACGCGCGCTTGACGCCCGGTGACGGGGCGCACGGCCTCGCGCAGCCCCCTCCACTGCGCGATGCCGCACCGCGCAGCTTTGCTCACGCGAATTGCCTTGGTCTGAACCTACGCGAGTAGACCCCGGGAGCCAAGCCCGCGGTCGGTAACGATGTGGACACCGGCACAGAGGTCAGGATCCGTCCTCGATCGGCCCTGGCGTCGTCCCGTGACAGGGACGGCGAGCGTGACGGGGACGGCGAGCGTGACGGGGACGGCGAGCGTGAGGGAGCCGAGGCCATGAGGGTCAGGACGGTCACCTGGGAGCAGGCGAGTGCGCGACGGACGGAGCGGCAGTTCCTGGGGGCTCCCGCACCGGCCGGTACGCCGGTCGCCGAGGTGGCCGGCGCCATGCTGGGGGCCCACGCGCAGGTGCTGTCGGCGGCCGAGCTGTCGGTGGGGCTGCGCACCGAGGGGATCACCCGGGCCGACGTGCGGGCCGCGCTGTGGGAGGACCGGACGCTGGTGAAGACGTTCGGGCCGCGCGGTACCGTCCATCTGCTGCCGACCGCCGACCTGCCCTTCTGGACGGCCGCGCTGACCGCGATCCCGGGCGGAGCGAGCCCGTTCGCCCCGGACGTACGCCTCACCGACGAGCAGGCCGAGCAGGTCGTGGCCGC
The DNA here is from genome assembly GCF_045160825.1 of Streptomyces sp. NBC_00104. Taxonomy (NCBI): domain Bacteria; kingdom Bacillati; phylum Actinomycetota; class Actinomycetes; order Kitasatosporales; family Streptomycetaceae; genus Streptomyces; species Streptomyces sp. NBC_00104. Next base: position 7,236,364 of record NZ_CP108215.1, read on the forward strand.
GATCGGCGCCGCCCTGGACGGGACCACGCTGACCCTCGACGAGCTGGGCGAGGAGGTCGTCGCGCGCACCGGGCCGTGGGCCGGGGACCGTGTCATGCCCGCCTTCCAGGACCTGTGGCCCCGTTGGCGCCAGGTCATGCACCGCGCGGGCCAGTCCGGCGCCCTGTGCTTCGGCCCCGACCGCGGCCGCAGGGCGACGTACACCCGCCCGCCCCACTTCGATCCCCTCCCCTCGGCGGACGAGGGACTGGCGACCCTCGTCCACCACTATCTGCGCGCCTACGGCCCGGCCTCCCCGCGCCACTTCGCCCAGTGGGCGGCGGCACCCGGCGCCTGGTCCGACCGCCTCTTCGCCTCACTGGCCTCCTCCGGCGGGATCGAGGAGGTCGACTTCGAGGGCGAGCCGGCCTGGGTGGCGGCGGGCGACACCGACTTCCCCGAGGACCCCGCCCGTGTCCTGCGGGGCGTACGGCTGCTGCCCTACTTCGACGCGTACGGCATCGCCGCGCAACCTCGCGAGCGGCTGTTCCCCGGGGCGGCGTACGAGCGGGCCCTCGCACGCGGCCAGGCGGGCAACCACCCCCTGCTCCTGGTCGACGGCGTGGTCGCGGGCGTCTGGCACCAGCGGCGTCAGGGCCGGCGTACGACGGTCACGGTGGAGCCGCTCGGGCGGCTGGGCGCGCGGCGGGAGCGGGAGTTGGGGGAGCGGGTGGAACGGGTGGGCGAAGTGCTTCAGGCGCGGGCCGAGTTGGCGATCGGGAAGGTCATGGTCGGGCCGCACGCGTGAGTGCCCTACTCGGCGGCCGGCTTACGGGCCTCGAAGAGGTGCCGGGCGCTGTGCGCGACGAAGGGGCCCTCGCTCTCGATCCGCTCGTGCAGGGAGCGGAGCCGGGGGAGATACGCCTCGACGGTGAAGCCGGGCACCATCCAGACGACCTTCTTCAGGAAGTGCACGACCGCCCCGATGTCGTAGAACTCGATCCGCAGCCGCTCGGCCCGCAGTTCCACGATCTCCAGCCCGGCCGCCTCGGCGTCGGCGCGCTCGCCGTCCGGGTGGCGGGCGCTGCGGTTCTCCTCCGGCAGCGGGCCGGTGAAGTGCTCGACGAGTTCGTAGACGCTGCTCGGCCCCACATGCTGGGCGAAGTACGTGCCACCGGGCTCGAGCACCCGGGCGATCTCCGACCAGTGGGCCCGGACCGGATGCCTGCTGGTGACCAGGTCGAACGCCCCGTCCGCGAACGGCAGCGGCGCGTCCTGCGGAACGGCCACCACCACCGCGCCCCGGGGCCGCAGCAGCGCGGTCGCCTTGGCGACGTTCGGCGGCCACCCCTCCGTGGCCACGGTCACCGGTGGAAGGCGCGGGGCGGAGTCGAGCACCTCCCCACCCCCGGTCTGGATGTCCAACGCCGCCGAGGCCCGCGCGAGCCGTTCCCCCATCGCCCGCGCGTACCCCCACGACGGCCGGGCCTCCGTGGCCCGCCCCTCGAACCAGGAGAAGTCCCACCCCTCGGTGGGTACGGCATCGCCCTCGGCGACGAGCTCTTCGAAGCTGCGTGAGGAGAGGGAGGAGAGGGAGGAGAAGGACGTCATGGAGACGGATTTTCCCCAGGGAGAGGAGGGGCCGCGAACGGATTTCCGCGAACGGGCGATTCCCGGCCACCTGCCCCACAGGACCTACTCGGAGAGAATCGCCTCCGCGTCCAGCGTGACCCCGACCGCCTGCACCACGGACGCGATCCTGAACGCCTCCTGCACGGTCTCCCGGTCGACCCCCGCCTTGCGGAGCGCCTGCTCATGCGCGTCCAGACACAATCCGCACCCGTTGATCGCGGACACGGCCAACGACCACAGCTCGACGTCGACCCTGTCGACCCCGGGATCACGGAGGACGTTCACGCGCAGCCCGGCCCGCAGACCGCCGTACGCGGGGTCGGACAGCAGATGCCGCGTGCGGTGGAAGACGTTGGTCATCGCCATCGTCGCCGCCGCGGACCGCGCCGCGGTGTACGCCTCCGGTGACAGGTTCGCCCTGGCCTCCGGCGCCAGCTCGCGCAGCACGACCGCCGAGCGGGAGGCGATCGCCGTGACGAGGACGGTGCCCCACAGCCGCTGCGTCGGCAGAGCGGAGTCGCCGATGACGGAACCCAGGTTCAGGCGGAGGTCCTTGGCGTAGTCCGGCACCGCGGACTGCAACGTTTCCAGCGACATGTCGTCCTCATCGTCCTCACTACCCGGCGAGCGGCCTGACGCGGTCCAGTGTCCCGTCGCGGTCCAGTGTCCCGTCGGGAACGGCGGCCCGTCGAACTCCGGCCGCGCACGGCACCCGCGCGAGGGCCGCGGCGCTCAGGAAAGCGCCGCGGCCCTCGCCGGTCCGGGGCCGGAGACGGCCCGCGAACGACACGCGGCCCTCCCTATTCCGTGCGGAGCCCCTCCGGGCGCATCAGGCGCAGCAGCGGCGGCATGCTCAGCGCCGTGACCAGGACGACGATGCCCGCGCCGATGCCGGTCATCGACAGCACGCTCGGCCAGTCCACGCCCACCGGGACGCCCGTCATCTTCAGCAGGACCGCGCCCAGGGTCAGACCGACCGTCGAGGCGAGGACGAGGCCCAGCGTGATCGGGATCGCCGTCTGCCACAGCACGGACAGACCGAGCGTGCGGCGCCGGGTACCGAAGGCGACCAGCGCCGACAGCAGCTTCCTGCGTTCGCGGAGCTGCTCCAGCTGCGACACGAGGAGGCTCGCGCCGATGAGGACGAGCACGGCGGACGCGCCGACCAGCAGACCGGTGCGGATGTCCGCGAACTGGTCCACCCGCCTGGTCGACTCCCACTCCCAGGTCCTGATCAGCGGATCGATCGCCACGGCCGCGTTGCGCACCTCGTCGAGCGCGTTCGGAACCCTGGGGTCGGTCCGTACGTAGACGGTGCTGTAGAAGACGGTCTCGGCCTTCGCGGGCAGGGCGCCGGGGGTGGCCATCAGCCCCGCCGCCCCGGTCCGCAGCGCGTCGGCGCGCTCGGGCACCTTCCGCACCTCGGCCGGTACCTTCCAGGCGATCTCGGCGCCCGGCTCCTCCCCGCTGTAGGAGGCGTCGAAGTACAGCGTGTTCCCGGCGGTGACGAGCTTCGTCACGGTCGGGTCGCTCGGGGCGCCCAGCATGAAGACGTCGCCGTCGCGGCACGAGGAGATCTCGGCGAGTTCGCGCAGGGCGCCGCAGTCGCCGACGGTCATCTCCGTCGTCTCCTCGGGGTCCTTGGCGGTGGCGGAGACCGTCGTGGTGGACAGTGCCGCGGTGGACTCCGTGCCCCTGGCCCGCCTCAGCTCCTTGCCGGCGGCGCTCACGGAGAGGTCCTTCGGCAGGGTGAGCTCCATCTGGGCACGCGTGGTGTCCTGCCCGGTCGACTCGGTGAACCTGCCCTCGACTCCGGCGAACAGCATCTGCAGGGCGATCGCGCCGGCCACCGCCACCGCGATGCCGTTGACCATGCGGGCCGCCGAGCCGCTGCTCAACTGGAGCCTGCGGACGGCCAGTTGCCAGGAGACGGCGCCGGCGCCCAGCCGGGCGACGAACGCCTCGACGAACCACGGCAGCAGGGCGGTGATTCCGATCAGCAGCAGGACGACGCCGCCGGTCACCATGTACTCGTTGAACTCCCCGTTGTCCGACCCCTGGCCGAGCATCGGGTAGAGCATGGCGAGACCGCCGAGCGGCAGCAGCAGCCGCCACCAGAGCCTGCGGCGCGCGGGCTTGGCCGTGCGGACCACACCGAGCGGTTCGATGACGACGCCGCGCAGCGCGAACAGGGTGACGAGGACGGCGGCCGCCGGCACCGCGAGCGCCACCAGCAGGGCGAGGCCGGGGGAGGGGTTGAGGTAGCTCGGGAACACACTGATGTCGAGCACCTCGACCGAACCGGCGATCTCCCTGCCGAGCAGGAAGAACCCGGTGCCGAAGAGCAGTCCCAGCACGGCACCCGCGAGTGCCTCGCCCGCCGCGATCCGGCGCGTCATCCGCCCGTCGGAGCCGACCAGCCGCAGCGCCGCCAGCCTGCGGTCGCGCCGCTCGCCGCCGAACCGTACGGCCGTGGCGATGAAGACGGCGACCGGCATCAGCAGCACCACGAACACGACCAGCGTGAGCAGCAGCAGGATCGGGTCCACTTCCTCCTCGGGCTGCTCGACCATGGACAACCCGAACCGGTCGATCCGGGCCACCACCGAGTCGTCGAGCCGCGGGGCGAGTCCGTCGGCGCCGGCGTAGTAGGCGAGTTCGCCCGGGCCGATCAGCCCGGTCTCGCCGATGGTGCCCACCGTGTCGTACGGCAGCCGGCCGCGCAGCAGTTCCCCGGCGTCCGACCTCAGCAGCTCGGAGAGGGCGGGGGAGACGAGCATCTCGCCCGGCGCGGGGAACTTCCCGACCCCGGGCGGCAGCGGCGCGTCCACGCCTTCGGGTTCGAGGAGCCGTCCCCGGATCTCCTGGTGCTGGTACTCGGTGTCGGTGTCGGCGACGATCAGGCTCTTGTCGGTCGGCTTGGACCTGCTGTTGTCCGCGAGGTAGCCGATGCCCCGGTCCTCCCGGGCCTGCTCCCGGTCCTGCCGGGTCGCCAGCGCGTTCGGTATCGCCGCGGTGAGCAGCAGCAGCGCCACCCCGAGGCCGACACCGACCGCGGTGAGCACGGCGCGCACCCAGCCCTCACGGCCCCCGGTGAAGGTGAACCGGACCCCCATCGCCAGATCCCGGTACCACTGGCGCACGACAGCCGAGCTCATACGACGCGCTCCATGTCCCGCGACTTCCCGTCCCGTACGACGATCTCGCGGTCGGAGTACGCGGCCACCCGCGCCTCGTGCGTGACCAGGACGACGGCGGCGTTGGTGGACCGGGCGGCCTCGGTGAGCAGCTCCATCACGCGCTCGCCGTTGAGCGAGTCGAGGGCGCCGGTGGGCTCGTCCGCGAACAGCACCCGGGGGTTGGTGACGAGCGCCCGGGAGACGGCGACCCGCTGCCCCTGCCCGCCCGAGACCTCACCGGGACGCTTGCGGGCCAGGTCGTCGACCTCCAGGCGCTCCATCCAGCCGAGGGCGGTCTTCTCCGACTCCTTGCGGGAGGCGCCGTTCAGCCGCAGCGGCAGTGCCACGTTCTCCACACACGTCAGCTCCGGCACGAGCTGGCCGAACTGGAAGACGAACCCGAATTCGCTGCGCCTCAGCGCGCTGCGCTGGGTGTCGTTCATGGTGGCCATCTCGCGGCCGTTGTAGGTGATCGAGCCCGAGTCGGGCGGCACGATCCCGGCGAGGCAGTGCAGCAGGGTCGACTTGCCGGAGCCGGAGGGGCCCATCACCGCGACGACCTCGCCGGGGTGGATGGAGAACTCGGCACCGTCCAGCGCGGTGGTCGGACCGTACGCCTTGCGCAGATCGGTCGCGACGAGCAGGGAGCCGGCGGGGGTCATCACCGGGCCACCGCCTCGGCCAGCTTGCCCAGTCGGGCGGCGGTCAGCTCCAGCCATCGCAGATCGGCCTCCAGATGGAACAGGGCGTGGTCGCAGATCAGCTGATCTGCCAGGTCGCCCTTGCGCTTGCGGTCGGTGAGGATGCGCATCATGCGCAGGTGCTCGGAACGCTGGGTGTCGAGGATGTCGGCCGCGTTCCGGTCGGTGAGCAGGGCGAGGACGACCTTCGTGTAGAGGGTCGACTGCAGATACGGCTCGGGCTTCTCGGGCGTCGCGAGCCACCGCTGGACATCCGTGATGCCCGCCTCGGTGATCGCGTACCGCTTGCGCTCGGGACCGCCGCCGGGCTCGATGCCGTCGACCTCGACGAGGCCGTTCTTCAGCAGGCGCGACATCGTCGAGTAGACCTGGCCGTAGTGCAGGGGCCGGTCTTGACCGAACTTCTCGTCGAAGGCCCGCTTGAGGTCGTAACCGTGTCGGGGCCCGGACTCCAGGAGTCCCAGGAGGGTGTGACCGATGGACATGAGCACGACTGTACACAGGGGGTATACACGGCAGGTATACCTGCCGTTTATAGGTCGCCGCCGGGTGGAGAGGGGGCGCAGGTCAGGGCCGATTGTCACGGTTCTGTCACTGCGATCGGCGGCCACTGGGCGACAACTCATGGGTCCGGTGGGGCAACCATCGGCCCAGTTGGAACGTCCGTTCCGTTGGGATGAGGTCTAGGGGTATGCGCGTCGCGTGCGCATTGTCACGCCGTCACAGGGCGGACCGACTCCCTCTTGTCATAGTCCTCGGTGTTAGCTTGCTGAGCTGACAAGACGCGAGTGACGTATGAGACCGAGCAGAATGCGGAGCGGACCGGAGCCATGGGACGAGCGGAAGAAAGACGAGCGCGGCAACGCGGCGGTCGCCGCGCGGCGCCCCAGCGCTCGTCCGGGGGCGAAGCAGGCGCGACGACGACCGTCATAGGCGCGCCGGAGGGCGGCGGCCGGGCGGCGGCCAGGGCCGCGGCCAAGAACGCGTCCAAGGGCGGCGGCAAGAAGCAGCAGAAGAGCTTCCTGCGCCGCCTCTTCACCTGGAAGAAGATCCTCGGCACGTTCTTCGGTGTCTGTCTGCTCGGCATGGGTGCCTTCGTCGTGCTCTACCTGATGATCGACATACCCAAGGGGAACCCCGAGGCGACCCAGGAAAGCAACGTCTACAAGTACGCCGACGCCGACAAGGTCTTCGCCCGCACCGGCAACACGAACCGCGAGATCGTCGAGCTCGACAAGATACCCAGGGACGTCCAGCTGGCCTTCGTCGCCGCTGAGAACAAGACCTTCTTCGACGACCCCGGCGTCGACTTCAAGGGCATGGCCCGCGGTGTGATCAACACCCTGTCGGGCAAGGGCAAGCAGGGCGGCTCGACGATCACCCAGCAGTACGTCAAGAACTACTACCTGACGTCGGACCAGACGGTGACCCGCAAGCTCAACGAGCTGGTCATCTCCCTGAAGCTGGAGCGCAACGAGTCCAAGGACTACATCCTCGCGGGCTACATCAACACCAGCTACTACGGCCGTGGCGCCTGGGGCATCCAGGCCGCCGCCCAGGCGTACTACCAAAAGGACGCCAAGGACCTCAACGTCCGGGAGGGCGCGTACCTCGCCGCGCTGCTCCAGGCTCCCAGCCAGTACGACCTGTTCACCGCGACGCCGACCGGCAAGAAGCTGGTCACGGCGCGCTGGAACTACGTGCTGGACAACATGGTCGAGATGCAGGATCTGACCAAGCTGACCGCCTCGGAGCGGGAGGGCATGAAGCTCCCCAAGCCGAAGGAGCCCCAGGCCGCCCCCGACATGGAGGGCCAGAACGGCTACCTGGTCACGGCCGCCAACAACCAGCTGGCCAAGCAGCTCGTGGCCAGCGACAAGGCGGACAACCTCGAAGAGGCCAAGACGAAGATCGACGCGGGCGGTTGGACCGTCACGCTGAACATCAACTCGAAGAAGCAGGCCGCGCTGGAGAAGGCCGTCAAGGAACGCCTCACCAGCAAGCTCGACCCGAAGAAGCGCAAGGTCGACAAGTACATCCAGGCCGGTGCCGTCTCCGTCGACCCGAAGACGGGCAAGGTCCTCGCCATGTACGGCGGCGTCGACTACGTGAAGCACTACACGAACAACGCCATGCGCCGGGACTACCAGCCCGCCTCCACCTTCAAGCCGGTGATCCTCGCCGCGGCCGTCGACGAGGATGCCGAGACCCAGGACGGCGACCCGATCACCGCCAGCACGGTCTACGACGGTGACAGCCGGCACAAGGTCACGGACGACGGCACCGCGGTCGGCTTCGCCCCGCCCAACGAGGACAACGTCGACTACGGCGACGTCACCGTGCAGGCCGCCATGAACAAGTCCATCAACTCCGTCTTCGCCCAGATGGGCGTGGACGTGGGCATGGAGAAGGTCATGGAGGTCGCCGGGAAGCTCGGCATGGACACCGAGGGCATGGAGGCGGTCCCCGCCCAGACCCTGGGCTCCATGGGTGCCAGCCCGCTGGAGATGGCCGGCATCTACGCCACCCTCGACAACCACGGCAAGAAGGTCACCCCGACCATCATCGCCTCGGCCGAGCACCGGGAAGGCCCGGTCGAGTTCCCCGAGCCGATCGGCGAGCAGGTCATCAGCAAAGAGGCCGCCGACACGGTCACCTCGGTCCTCACCGGCGTGGTCGACGACGGTACGGCCAAGACGTCCGTCCGCGACAACCCGGCCCGCAACGGGCAGCAGGTCGCCGGCAAGACGGGTACCTCCGACGAGAACCGCTCCGCCTGGTTCACCGGCTACACCCCGAACCTCGTGACCTCCGTCGGGCTCTTCGGCGAGGACATGAGCAAGAACGGCAAGCACGTCTCGATGTACAACGCCGTCGGCGTCCCCCGGGTCAACGGCGGTGGCTTCCCCGCCCAGATCTGGGCCACCTACACCTTCGGCGTGATGGGCAAGACCACCAAGTTCGACCTGGACACCAAGCAGGGCGCCGCGGTCGCGCCGACGGAGTCCCCGACCCCGTCCGTGACGCCGTCCGAGACCCCGTCCGAGACGCCCACCACGGACGAGCCGACCACCCCGCCCGAGACGACCCCGGAGACCACTCCGGAGACCACTCCGGAGACGACCCCGGAGACGACCCCGGAGACCACCCCGGAGGAGACCCCGTCGGGCGACGACGGCGGCATCGAGTTCCCGACGAACCCGAACGATCCACAGGTGGACGACTAGCGCACCCGAAAAGCGAAGGGCGCCCGGTGAGATCACCGGGCGCCCTTCGCGCGTCCGAGGGCCGCAGGCCCTTCAGGGGCGCGGGGAACTGCGCGACAAGCCACGACGAACCCGCAGCCGCCGAACTCGCGGAAGTCCTACGACGCTCCCGCGAAATCCCTCACGCCTGGTTGAGCTCGAACCACACAACCTTCCCCGCACTCAACCGAGTGGCCCCCCACCGCTTGGCCAGCCGATTGACCAGGTAGAGCCCACGGCCCCCCTCGTCCGTCGCCCGGGCCTGCCGAAGCCGAGGCAGCTGCGGAACGTCGTCGGTCACCTCGCACCGCAGCACATCCGTCCGCAGCAACCTCAACGTGACCGGCCGAGTCGCGTACCGCACGGCGTTCGTCACGACCTCGCTGATGAGCAGCTCGACCGAGTCGGTCAACTCCTCAAGACCCCAGCGGGACAACGCGTGCCGGGCCAGCCGACGCGCCCGCCCCGGAGCCATCTCCTCGGGCTCCAGGAACCAGTACGCGACGTCGCTGGGAGCGATCCCATCGAACCGCGCGGCGAGCAGCGCGATGTCGTCGTCCCGGTCCCCCGGGCCGAGCATGTCGAGCACCTCGTCGCACAGCGCTTCCAGCGGCGGCGGATGATCCGGCCCGGTCAACTGCGCGGTCGCGGCCAGCTTCTCCCGCAGCTGCTCTATCCCGGTCCACACGTCCCGGAGCCGGGACTCCACGAGCCCGTCGGTGTACAGCAGCAACGTGCCACCGGCCGGCGCGTCCAGCTCCACCGCCTCGAAGTCCACCCCGCCCACACCGATCGGCGCACCCGGCGGCACCCGCAGCACCTCGGCACGCCCGCCCAGATGCAGCAGCACCGGCGGCGGATGCCCGGCGTTGGCGATGGTGATCCGATGCGAGACCGGGTCGTACACGGCGTACAGGCACGTGGCCATCCGGTCCGTGCCCAACCGCTGGGCCTGCTCGTCGAGGTGGTGCAGCACTTCCTGCGGCGGCAGATCCAGGCCCGCCAGCGTCTGCGCGGTGGTCCGCAGCTGACCCATGATCGCGGCAGAGGTCATCGAATGACCCATCACGTCACCCACCACCAGCGCGACCCGGCTCCCCGGCAGGGGAATCGCGTCGTACCAGTCGCCGCCGACCCGCGCCGTCTCGGCGGCGGGCAGATACCGGTGCGCGAGCCGTACGCCGGTGCAGCGCGGCAGCGCCTCCGGCAGCATCGTGCGCTGCAACTCGTCCGCGATGTACGCCTCACGGCCGTACAGCACCGCCTTGTCGATGCCGAGCGCGCTGTGCGTGGCGAGCTGGGCGGCGACCAGCAGATCGTCCTGCTCGAACGCCATCCGTTCCGGGCGGCGCAGGAAGACCGCCGCGCCGATCACCCGGCGTCGGCCGCGCAGCGGCGCGAGAATCGCCCGCTGGCCGGTCGGCACGGTCAGTTCGGCGTCCGGACCGAGCAGTTCCGGCAGCGCGTCGTGCGCGGCGGGCGCGTCCGCGAAGACCGGCCGTACGCCCCGCAGCACCTCGGCGAGCGCTCCGCCGGGCCGCACCTCGCACTGCTCGGCGGTGACGACCGCCAGATCCACGGGCTGCTCGGGCTGGAGCACGGGCATGAAGCCGCCCTCGGTGTCCCGCTCCTCGGGAATCCGGTCGGTGCGGCGCAGGCGCAGCACCATGGGCCCGGTGGGCCGCTCGTCGCCGACCGGCAGCGGCTCGCGCAGATACACGAGGATCGCGTCCGAGAACGTCGGCACGGTGGCCCGGCACAGACCCATCACGATCTCGTCCAGGTCGATGCCGCGGGCGATCCGCCGGGTCGCGGCGCCCACGAAGCGCAACCGGTCGCCGTCCCGCCGCATGGGCATGGGGGCGCCCGGCGGCACTCCCTGCCCGCTGCGGCGCTCCAGGCCGCCACCGGCCCCGCCGGACCGGTCCGGCTCACCGCCGGGCTGCGCCGGGATGGTCTCCGGCGCGGGCCTCGGGCGGTGCGGGTCGGGCTCGGCGGCCGAGGGCTGGGAGTGCTCGGAGAGCGCCGGCTGGGCGTGCTCCGAGGGGGCCTGTCCGCTCTTGGCGCACGGGGCCGCGGTGCCCGGCTCGGCCGGTGCGTCACCCATGCGTGCCTGAGCGGGTAAGGCCGTGGCGGGCGCGGTGCGCATCGGCTCCTGGGTACGCAGGAGCGCCCCACGGGGATCCGTGGGGCCGGCGCCGCCCTGAGGGCGCTCGTGGGAGGTGGGGTGCTCCGTCACGCGTGTCGAATCCATCCGTCCGGGACTGCGCGTCGTGAGCGCAGTGCGTCCCGCAAACCCGATACTTCGTCCCGCAGAAAGGCCGATACCCGGATTACGTGTCCTGGGAACGGATTTCCCGCGTGGTCAGAGGCAGTTCCTGTGCCACACACGGTACCGGCGGGCTCGCCGAACGACAGTACTGCCCGTCCGTCGGGCCGTCTCCGGCTCGTCCCGGTGTAACCCTCGTACCCCTTGATCACGTCTTGCCGCCCCTCGGTGACGTACGGTCAAGCCTTGCCCGAACTGCGGGAGTTGCCCCTGTGAACTCTTGCGGAGGACGATCCTACGGTTGCGGACCGGGGGCGCATCAAGGGTCTCATGAGGACAAGTGCGCGGGCGTACGGTCCCAGTCGTCCGGGAGAGACGGTACTCCCCACGCCGGGTTCGGGCGCCAGTGCTGCCAGCCGTCCGAGAACGGAGGGCCCCACGCGTGGATGGCCTCCACCGCGGACCGACCCGCCTCCCGCACCCGCTCGGCCGCGTGAGCGTCCATCAGGCCGTCCTGCTGAGCTTGCGCGAACTCGTCCTCGTCGAGCCAGTTCCAGGACCGGTCCGGGAACACACAGATGTCCAGGAAGTGGTCCTCGGAGTCCACACCGCCGTCCCAACGGGCCCGCGGTGTCTCCAGGTTGACGTACCAGTTCTTGAAACGCCAACCCTGCTCCCAGAACAGCCACACCGACCACGGCTCGCCCGGCCGCGCCAGCTTCAGCACACCGGTGCCGGACCACCGGCCGAGCCGCACGCTCCGCGGCTTCTTGTACCGGGACGTGAGGGGCTCCGAGTTCAGCGAGGTGCCGTCCGCCAGTATGGGCCGTACGCATTCGGTACCGGGCGCCATCCACACGGCCAGCAGATCCGCGTCATCGCGTACGACCGTGACGGGCCGCGCGATATGGAAGCGTTCGCCGCCGTTCTCCCGATAGCGCCACAGGATCTGACTGCCCGGCTCCCAGAACGCCGTCGATCCGTCCGCTTCCCCTCGTCTCACCACTCCGTCGTCTCCCATGCGCAGATATTAGGTGTCATGCGCATATGACGCTGCGGTACCGGTCACGGTTCACGCCTCGGCGGGAATCGGTTACCCGAGTGACACCTGCGACGGCCGGAACTCGCCGCCCGGTCACGGCCGTGTCATCCGCAGGACATCCAGCGCCTCGTCGAGCTGCTCCAGTGTCAGATCGCCACGCTCCACGTAACCGCTGTCCAGGACGACCTCGCGGATGGTCCGCCGTTCCGCGAGCGCCTTCTTGGCGACCTTCGCGGCCTCCTCGTATCCGATGTACTTGTTGAGCGGGGTGACCACGGACGGGGACGACTCGGCGTACTCACGGGCCCGCTCCCGGTCGGCGACGATCCCGTCCACGGTCCGGTCGGCGAGCAGCCGTGACACGCCTGCGAGCAGCCGGATCGACTCCAGGACGTTCTTGGCGATGACGGGCAGCATGACGTTGAGCTCGAAGTTCCCGGCGGCGCCCGCCGTGGCGACCGTGGTGTCGTTGCCCGTGACCTGCGCGGCGACCATGAGCACGGCCTCCGGGATCACCGGGTTGACCTTGCCGGGCATGATCGAGGAACCGGGCTGGAGGTCGGGGAGGGAGATCTCCGCGAGACCGGTCCTCGGCCCCGACGCCATCCACCGCAGATCGTTGGCGATCTTGGTGAGGGAGACGGCGATCGTACGGAGCTGCCCGGACGTCTCGACGATGCCGTCCCGGGCCCCCTGCGCCTCGAAGTGGTCGCGGGCCTCGGTGAGCGGCAGTCCGGTGGCCCGCGCGACCTCCGCGATGACGGCGGCGGAGAACCCGGGCGGCGTGTTGATGCCGGTCCCCACGGCCGTACCGCCCAGGGGGAGTTCGGCGAGCCTGGGGAGCGAGGCCTCCAGCCGCTCGACGCCGTACCGCACCTGGGCCGCGTACCCGCCGAACTCCTGGCCGAGAGTGACCGGTGTGGCGTCCATGAGGTGCGTACGACCGGACTTCACGACGTCGGCGAATTCCACGGACTTGCGCTCCAGAGCCGTGGCCAGATGCTCCAGGGCGGGGATCAGGTCACGGGTGACGGCGGCGGTCGCGGCGATGTGGATGGAGGAAGGGAAGACGTCGTTGGACGACTGCGAGGCGTTGACGTGGTCGTTCGGGTGCACGTCCCGGCCGAGCCGCTCGGTCGCCAGCGTGGCGATGACCTCGTTGGTGTTCATGTTCGACGAGGTGCCGGACCCGGTCTGGAACACGTCCACCGGGAAGTGCTCGTCCCAGCGGCCCTCCGCGACCTCCTCGGCCGCCTCCCGGATCGCCTCGGCGATGTCCTTGTCGAGCACGCCCAGTTCGGCGTTCACCTGCGCGGCGGCGCCCTTGATCCGGGCCAGGGCCTCGATGTGGGCGCGCTCGATGCGCTGCCCCGAGATCGGGAAGTTCTCGACCGCCCGCTGTGTCTGGGCCCGCCACTTGGCGCCCGCCGGCACGCGGACCTCGCCCATGGAGTCGTGTTCGACGCGGTAGTCACTCATGTCCGGTACAGCGTTCCGGCCGACCGTGGTGTTCCCGGCCGTACCCCGCGCGGGTGAGCGCGGAATTCCGCGCACCGATGCCGGTGACGTGCAGTAGCGTCACCCCGACGAGTCGCTCGTCGAACGAAATGCCGAAGAAAGAACGTGAATTGAGTAGAGCTGTCATACGCCGGTCCTGCGTCGCCGGTGTCGCCGCCCTGTCCCTGACCCTGCTGGCCGCGTGCTCGGACTCCGGCGGGAGCGAGAGCGAGGGGGACTCGGGCGGCAAGACGCCCACCCTCTCCGCCGCGGACCTGGAGAAGGTCGCGCTGAAGGACGGGGACGTCGAGGGCCACAAGGTCACCGAGCCCACGGCGACGGTGGACCAGAAGGACGTCGAGCCGGGCAGCGACGAGTGCGCGCCCGTCGCGTACGCCATGGTCGGCAGCGTGGTGGACGAGCCGTCCGCGACCGTGCAGCGCGAGACGGCCGGCGAGATCGACCCCGCCGAGGCCGCCAAGAGCGGCGGCTCCTCGGGTCTCGACGTCACCCGGGTCCTGCTCCGCCTGTCCGCCTACGACAGCGCCGCCGCCCAGAGCGTGATGAAGTCCCTCAACACCTCGGCCAAGGCCTGCGCGGACGGCTTCAAGGTCACGGTCGACGGCACCACCCAGGACGTCACCAAGGTCGCCACGGCCACCGCGCCGGAGGGTGCCGACGAGGCGATCGCCATCGACTTCGTCAGCGAGGCCGAGGCCGCGAAGATCCCGATGAAGGTCGTCGTCTTCCGCAAGGGCAGCACGCTGGGCTACTTCACCGCCCTCAACCTGGCCTCGGCCGCCACGGGCAAGGACTTCGAGTTCCCGACGGAGGTCGTCGAGGCACAGGTGAAGAAGCTGTCGTAACGAGGATTCCCGGCCCGCCCGGCATCTTTCGGCATTTCCGCCCGTCTGCCCGTCTGCCCGTCTGCCTGTCCGGCGTCCGAGGACGAGGCCGTTCAGGCCGAGGGGGCTGGGGGTGCAGCCCCCAGAAGCGGTCGGGGGCCGAGTCGAAGGGGCAGCGCGGGGCAGCGCCCCTGGGGACGGGGACGGGGACGCGGACTGGGACGGGAACGGGTAGGGGCGGCGGGGGCGAGAAATCCGCCCCACGGCCGCCCCGAGCCCGCTACCTGCCACCCCCTACGCCAGCCCGGGCCCCCGCACCGGAATCGACGTGAACGTGGGCGCCGGCGCCGGGTCCTTGAAGAAGTCGTTGCCCTTGTCGTCGACGACGACGAACGCCGGGAAGTCCTCGACCTCGATCTTCCAGACGGCCTCCATGCCGAGCTCCTCGTACTCGACGACCTCGACCTTCTTGATGCAGTCCTGCGCGAGCCGGGCCGCGGGCCCGCCGATCGACCCCAGGTAGAACCCGCCGTGCGCCCCGCACGCGTCCGTGACCTGCTGCGACCGGTTCCCCTTCGCCAGCATCACCTTGGAGCCGCCCGCTGCCTGGAACTGCTCCACGTAGGAGTCCATCCGCCCGGCGGTCGTCGGGCCGAACGACCCCGACGCGTACCCCTCGGGCGTCTTCGCCGGGCCCGCGTAGTACACCGGGTGGTCCTTGAGGTACTGCGGCATCTCCTCGCCCGCGTCGAGCCGCTCCTTGATCTTGGCGTGCGCGATGTCCCGGGCCACGACCAGCGGCCCCGAGAGCGAGAGCCGCGTCTTCACGGGGTACTTGGTCAGCTCGGCGAGGATGTCGTCCATCGGCTGGTTGAGGTCGATCTCGACGACGTCGCCCTCCTCGAGGTGCTCGTCCGTCGTCTCCGGAAGGAACCGCGCCGGGTCCGTCTCCAGCTGCTCCAGGAACACACCCTCGGCGGTGATCTTCGCGACGGCCTGCCGGTCGGCCGAGCAGGACACGGCGATCGCGACGGGGCACGAGGCGCCGTGCCGCGGCAGCCGGACGACCCGCACGTCGTGGCAGAAGTACTTGCCGCCGAACTGCGCGCCGATCCCGATCTTCTGCGTCAGCTCGAAGACCTTCTCCTCCAGCTCCTTGTCCCGGAACCCGTGCCCGAGCGGCGACCCCTCGGCCGGGATCTCGTCCAGGTAGTGCGCGGAGGCGTACTTCGCGGTCTTCAGCGCGTACTCGGCGCTCGTACCGCCCACCACGATCGCGAGGTGGTACGGCGGACAGGCGGCCGTACCCAGCGAACGGATCTTGGCCTCAAGGAACTTCATCATGGAGGCCTCGTTCAGGACGGCCTTCGTCTCCTGGTACAGGAACGACTTGTTGGCCGACCCACCGCCCTTGGCCATGAACAGGAACTTGTAGGCGCCGCCGTCGGTGGCGTACAGCTCGATCTGCGCCGGCAGGTTCGACCCGGTGTTCTTCTCCTCCCACATGGTGAGCGGAGCCATCTGCGAGTAGCGCAGGTTCAGGTTCAGATAGGCGTCGTAGATGCCCTTGGACAGGGCCTTCTCGTCCCCGCCCTCCGTGAGCACGTTCTGCCCGCGCTTGCCCATGACGATCGCCGTACCCGTGTCCTGGCACATGGGCAGCACACCGGCGGCCGCGATGTTCGCGTTCTTCAGCAGGTCCAGCGCGACGAACTTGTCGTTGCTCGACGCCTCGGGGTCGTCGATGATCCGGCGGAGCTGCGCGAGGTGCGCCGGACGCAGATAGTGCTGGATGTCGTGGATCGCCTCGGCGGCCAGCTTGCGCAGCGCCTCCGGCTCCACCTTGAGGAACGTCCGCCCGTCGGCCTCGAAGGTGGAGACACCCTCGGAGGTCACCAGCCGGTACGGGGTGGTGTCCTCTCCCATGGGGAGCAGATCGGTGTACTCGAACTCAGGCATGTCGCCCATTCCTCACTCGACAAGGCTGGTGTCGGGCTCGCGCGCCCCTGCGGCTCACTCGCCGACGGCTGACCTCCGTTGGCAGCGCCACCAGCGTAGGACCTGCTTCGGAGAGCGGGCTTGTGAGGTAAGGCTCAGTTCGGCGGCCCCGAGTTGTCCACACCCCCTGGTCGCGATCTATCGCGAGTGGGTAATCTGCTGTCGTGGACCTTCAAAAGCGCCCCACCCAGGATCCGCCGTTGTCGTCTGCCGAGCTGCGCGCGTCCGACGCCGACCGCGACCGGATAGCCGACCTCCTGCGCGACGCCCTCGCCGAGGGCCGCCTCACCGCGGAGGAGCACTCCGAGCGGGTCGAGGGCGTGCTCGCCGCCAAGACCGTGGGCGAGCTGGACGTCTTCGTACGGGACCTGCCCGCCGGTCAGGCCCGGAAGGCGGGGCGGGCCTATGTGGCGCCCGTCTCCTCCGTGCCCAACCGCCCGACGCCGGGCGCCATCCCGATCGACCCCGACGACCGTCTGGTGGCCGTCTTCAGCGCCTCGATCCGCAAGGGCCGTTGGCGCGCCGGCCGCCGCATCCACGCGTACGCGATATTCGGCAGTGTCGAAATAGACCTCAGCGAGGCGCTCTTCGAGCACCGCCAGGTGATGATCAAGGCGATCTCGGTCTTCGGCAGCGTCGAGATCCGCGTCCCGGAGAACGTCTCGCTGCGCGGCAGCGGCGCCGGCATCCTCGGCAACTTCGAGGTGGACGCGCTGGATTCGGTGGAGACCGACGCCCCCGTGGTCTATGTGGACGGGCTGGCCGTCCTCGGGAGCATCGAGGCGAGGCCCAAGCGGGGCAAGGTGATCGCCGACCTCCTCGGCCGGGTCACCGACCACGTCTCCCGCAAGGTGGACGATCATTTGCGCAAACACCTGGACCGTTGACGGTTGTGAATTCCACCACGCTCGGACACCACCCGAAGGGATCCGATCCGGTGGTGACCACGGGGTGGTGACGGCGAATTCCAGCGGATCGGGACTCAGTGCATAGGCCCGCGCACAGCGGGTAGGCCTTGCTGCATCGTCTCTCGCTCGCGAAGCCGTCGTCAGGAGTAGACCGTGCTGCATCCGCCGCATTCGTCCCTGCAGGTCGCTGCTGTTCCGCCCCAGCGGGTGCCAGTGCGAGACCGGGATCAGGACGCCCCGTGGCACACGGAGGCCGTGTGCCGGCGTGACGAGGCCGGGCTGTTCTTCGCCCCCTCCAAGGAACCCACCGCGTCCCGGCTCTCCCGAGAGGAAGCCGCCAAGCGCGTCTGTGCCCGCTGTCCCGTCATGGTCGAGTGCCGGGAACACGCACTCCTGCAACCCGAGCCCTACGGAGTCTGGGGCGGCCTCACCGCGGCGGAACGCCGAGTGGTCCTCGCCCGCCGGCGCCGCCGAGATGTCGAACTGCAGAAGGCGGCGAGGACGAACGGGACGATAGCGGCGGCCGGTTAGCCCCGCACGTACACGCCACGAGGGCGCCCTCTCCGCACAAGAGGGCGCCCTCGTGGCGTGCGCGGCCGGTGGAGCTACTTGGCCTTCTCGAAATCGATCGAGCTGTACGCCCGCAGCTTGCTCAGCCGATGCACCGAGTCGATCCGCCGCACCGTCCCCGACTTCGACCGCATCACGATCGAGTCGGTGGTCGCGGTCTCCGACCGGTACCGCACCCCACGAAGCAACTCCCCGTCCGTGATCCCGGTGGCCACGAAGAACACGTTCTCCCCGGAGACCAGGTCATCGGTCGTCAGCACCCGGTCGAGGTCGTGCCCCGCGTCGATCGCCCGCTGCCGCTCCGCGTCGTCCTTCGGCCACAACTTGCCCTGGATGGTGCCGCCGAGGCACTTCACCGCGCAG
This sequence comes from Streptomyces sp. NBC_00104, assembly GCF_045160825.1. Classification (NCBI taxonomy): domain Bacteria; kingdom Bacillati; phylum Actinomycetota; class Actinomycetes; order Kitasatosporales; family Streptomycetaceae; genus Streptomyces; species Streptomyces sp. NBC_00104. The sequence goes on from NZ_CP108215.1 coordinate 7,254,592, forward strand.
GCCGAGATGATGCCCTCGGGCGTACCGCCCACTCCGAGCAGCAGATCGACGCCCGTGCCCTCCCGCAGCGCCAGGATCGAGCCCGCGACATCCCCGTCGGAGATCAGCTTGATCCGCGCACCGGCCTCCCGGATCTCCTTGATGATCCCTTCGTGCCGGGGCCGGTCCAGGATGACCACGGTCACGTCGTCCGGCGCGGACCGCTTCGCCTTGGCGACCCGGCGGATGTTCACCGACACGGGCGCGTTGATGTCGACGAAGTCGGCCGCCTCGGGCCCGGTGACCAGCTTGTCCATGTAGAAGACGGCCGACGGGTCGAACATCGTGCCCCGGTCGGCCGCCGCGAGCACGGCGATCGCGTTCGTCATGCCCTTGGCGGTCAGCGTCGTGCCGTCGATCGGGTCCACGGCGATGTCGCACTCCGGGCCGGTGCCGTCACCGACGCGCTCGCCGTTGAAGAGCATCGGAGCCTCGTCCTTCTCGCCCTCCCCGATCACGACGACGCCGTTCATCGACACGGTGGAGACGAGGGTCCGCATGGCACGCACGGCGGCTCCGTCCGCCCCGTTCTTGTCCCCGCGGCCGACCCAACGGCCCGCAGCCATCGCAGCCGCCTCGGTCACCCGCACGAGCTCCAGGGCGAGGTTGCGGTCGGGGGCCTCGGAGGGGACTTCGAGCTCGGACGGCAGATGGTGGTTCTCGGTCATCGGAGCGCACCTTTCTGATACGGCGACGGCCGGATGAGGGTTCTGCCCGACTCTATCGTCAGTCCGACAAAATGAGCAGGGGACCCCACGGATGAGCGGACCAGTACACCTGCGACGATGAGGACGTGGCAGGTACGAAAGGCAAGCAGACCGTTCGCGACATGGTCCTCTCCCTGGGGCTCATCGTGCTGGCGGCATGGGTCATCTATCTCTTCATCCCGCATGACGAGACCGAGCAGGAGCTCAAGCGCGTCGACTACCGCGTCGAACTGCTGACGGCGCGTCGCGCGGCCTCCTACCCGGTGGCCGCTCCCGAGGGCCTGCCGGACAGCTGGAAGGCGACCTCCGTCCGCTTCCAGGGCGACGAGTCCGACCACTGGCACCTCGGGTTCCACGACCCGGACGGCCGGTACGTGGCGGTCGAGCAGTCCACCGAGAAGCCGTCCCGGTTCATCGCGGACGCCACCCAGGACGCGAAGAAGACCGGGACCACGCGGCAGATCGGCGACGAGACCTGGACCCGGTACGAGGGCGAGCGCTACGACGCCCTCGTCCTCGAGAACACGGGCTCCACGACCGTGGTCGCCGGCTCCGCCTCCTTCGACCGGCTGACGAAGATGGCCGAGGCGCTCAGGACGAAGTGACCGCGCGGAGCGCGAGCCCGCGTGAGCGGAGCCCGCGGAGCGCGAGCGGACGCGCGCATCACGTGAATGTACGAAGGGCCCCCGGCTGCGAGGCGCAGCCGGGGGCCCTTCGTCATGACTGGCGCGAGGCTCAGACCGTGGTGACGACGTGGTCGAAGTCCAGGCGCGGGGAGCGCGGTCGGGACGCGTCCTCGCCGGGCCTGCCGATGTTGACGACCATCAGCGGGGTGTGGTCGTCGTCCAGGAACTCCTTCTGGACGCCGGCGAAGTCGAAGCCGGTCATCGGGCCGGCGGCCAGGCCGGCGGCGCGGACGCCGATGATGAAGTACGCGGCCTGGAGGGCGGCGTTCAGGCCGGCGGCGGACTCACGGGCCCCGCGCTCGGCGAAGAAGAGGTCCTTGACCTGCGGGAGCGCCGGGAAGAGGGTCGGCAGCTCCTCGTGGAACTCGTTGTCCGCGGCGAGGATCGCGACCAGCGGGGCGGTGGCCGTCTTGGCCCGGTTGCCCTCGGCCAGGTACGGCACCAGGCGCTCACGGGCCTCGGCGGAGCGGACCAGGACGATGCGCAGCGGGGTCTGGTTGAAGGCGGTCGGACCGTACTTGACGAGGTCGTAGATCGCCTGCACCTGCTCCTCGCTCACCGGCTCGTCGGTGAACGTGTTCGCGGTGTGGGCCTCGCGGAACAGGAGGTCCTGGGCGGCGGGGTCGAGAACGAGGGACATGGAGCAACCTTCGTGCGATGTCGGGTGTACGTCCTCGACCGTACAGTGAATGAAGTTCAACCTTCAACCAAAAGCGGGGTGTGGTGATCCGCTTCACAGTGCCCCGGCGGGCACCGGTCACCCGGCCTCGCCGTCTCCCTCTTCCCCCTCCGCCAGCGCCGCGTCCAGCCGCGCCCGCGCCCCGTCCAGCCAGCGGCGGCAGACCTTGGCCAGCTCCTCGCCGCGCTCCCAGAGGGCGAGGGACTCCTCCAGCGTCGTACCGCCCGCCTCCAGCCGGCGGACCACCTCGATCAGCTCGTCCCGTGCCTGCTCGTACCCGAGGGCGCGGTCGGCCTCCAAGGCCCCGGCCGTCCCGGCCGCTCCGGTCGTCCCGGCCGCTCCGGTCGTCCCGTCGGCCTCGCTCACGTTGCTGGTCATGCGGCCCACCTTATGCGTCCCCTCCGACAGTCCCGGCTGCGTCGACAGTCCTCGTTCCGTCGACCCGGACGGCGAACTCGCCCTCGGCCACCCGGGCACGCAACGCCTCGTCCGGCCCGACCTCGCCGGGCGCGCGGACCACATGCCCGTCCGCCTTCTGCAGCACCGCGTACCCCCGCTGGAGCGTCGCCGCGGGAGAGAGGGCCACCACGCGCGCGTGCGTGTGCGTCAACTCCGAGACGGCGCGGTCCAGGTGGTGTCCGAGGCAGCGGCGGCCCCGGTCGAGCAGCGAGGCCACCTGGTCGGCGCGCTCGTCGATCATGCGGTGCGGATCCTCTATCGAGGGGCGCGCGAGAGCGTGCGCGAGCCCCCGCTCCTCCCGCTCCACGAACGACTCCACGCACCGCCGCGCCCGGTCCCGCAGCCACCGCACCCGCTCGTACTCCTCGCCCACGTCCGGCACGACCTTCTTGGCCGCGTCGGTGGGGGTGGACGCGCGCAGGTCCGCCACATAGTCCAGCAGCGGGGTGTCCGGCTCGTGCCCGATCGCCGACACCACCGGCGTACGGCAGGACGCGACCGCCCGTACGAGCTGCTCGTCGGAGAACGGCAGCAGGTCCTCCACGCTGCCGCCGCCGCGCGCCACGACGATGACGTCCACGCCGTCCAGCGCGTCCAGCTCCTTCACCGCCTGCACGACCTGCGGCACCGCGTGCACGCCCTGCACGGCGACGTTGCGCACCTCGAAACGGACGGCCGGCCAGCGCCGCCGGGCGTTCTCCAGCACGTCCCGCTCGGCCGCGGAGGCCCGTCCGCACACCAGTCCGATCAGCTGCGGCAGGAAGGGCAGCGCCTTCTTCCGCTCCGGCGCGAACAGCCCCTCGGCGGTCAACGACTTCTTCAACTGCTCCAGCCGGGCCAGCAGTTCACCGACCCCGACCGGCTTTATCTCGGTGGCCCGCAGCGACAGATGCCCGCGTGGCGCGTACCACTCCGGCTTCGCCAGGACGACGACCCGCGCGCCCTCGCTCACCACGTCGGCCACCGAGTCGAACACCTGGCGGTAACAGGTCACGCCCACGGAGATGTCGTGCGACGGGTCCCGCAGCGTGAGGAACACGACGCCCGCGCCCGGACGCCGCGACAACTGCGTGATCTGCCCCTCGACCCACACCGCCCCGAGCCGGTCGATCCAGCCGCCGATGAGCCGGGAGACCTCGCCGACGGGAAGGGGGGACTCGGCGGACGTGTTGAGAGCCATGAGGGGAGCGTAACGGGGGGCACGGACAAGGCCGCCCCATAGCTCGGGGGTTCGGGTGCGTCGGCGGGGGCGACGGGTTTCCGGGCCGAAAAGCACGGGGCGCAGCCCCTGCTTTCCAGGGGCGCGGGGAACTGCGCGACCAGCCCCCACCGGACCAGCCCCCACCGGACCCGCACCCGCCACACCACCCGCACCCCCGAGCTATGAGGCGCCCACCGGCGGAGCCCAACGTGGGGAACCCCCTACGATGGAGGACATGACCGATTCGCCTGGCCGCCGCCGTGTCCTCCTCGCCGCCCCGCGCGGCTACTGCGCGGGTGTCGACCGCGCGGTGATCGCCGTCGAGAAGGCCCTGGAGCAGTACGGGGCCCCGATCTACGTCCGCCACGAGATCGTCCACAACAAGTACGTCGTGCAGACGCTGGAGAAGAAGGGCGCCATCTTCGTCGAGCAGACGGAGGAGGTTCCCGAGGGGAACATCGTCATGTTCTCGGCGCACGGCGTGGCCCCGACCGTCCACGACGAGGCCGCGCGCGGCAAGCTCGCCACCATCGACGCGACCTGCCCGCTGGTCACCAAGGTCCACAAGGAAGCGATCCGGTACGCGCAGGACGACTTCGACATCCTCCTGATCGGGCACGAGGGCCACGAAGAGGTCATCGGCACCTCGGGCGAGGCGCCGGACCACATCCAGCTGGTCGACGGTCCCGAGGATGTCGCCAAGGTCGAGGTCCGCGACCCGTCCAAGATCGTCTGGCTCTCGCAGACCACGCTCTCGGTCGACGAGACGATGGAGACGGTCGGCGCGCTCAAGGACAAGTTCCCGCTGCTCGTCTCGCCGCCCAGCGACGACATCTGCTACGCCACGCAGAACCGTCAGCTCGCCGTGAAGCAGATGGGCGCCGAGGCGGAGCTGGTCATCGTGGTCGGCTCCCGCAACTCCTCCAACTCGGTCCGGCTCGTCGAGGTCGCCAAGCTCGCCGGCTCCCGCGAGGCCTACCTCGTGGACTTCGCCGACGAGATCGAGGAGGCGTGGCTGGAGGGCGTGGAGACCGTCGGCGTCACCTCGGGCGCCTCCGTGCCCGAGGTCCTTGTCGAAGAGGTCCTGGAGTGGCTCGCGCAGCGCGGCTACGGGGACGTCGAACTGGTCAAGGCCGCGGAGGAGTCGATCACGTTCTCCCTGCCCAAGGAGCTGCGTCGCGACCTGCGCGAGGAGGCCGCGTCCCTGGTCGCCGAGCGCACCGGACAGGGCGCCTGACCGCCTGAGCACCCGCGTACGGCCCCGGAACGTGAAGGTTCCGGGGCCGTACGCGTTCGAGGACGTGAGGGGTTCCGGCTCCCGTCGGCGACGGGGACCTCGCGAGCGTGACTGTAAGTCGTACGACGTAACGTAGGGCCATGCACATTTTCGGCGTGGACATCGGTGGTTCCGGGATCAAGGGCGCTCCCGTGGACCTGGACCTGGGCGATCTGGCGGACGAGCGGTACAAGGTGCTGACCCCGCAGCCGGCGACGCCCGACCTGGTGGCCGACGGGGTCAAGGAAGTCGTCGACCACTTCGGCTGGACCGGACCGGTCGGCATCACGTTCCCCGGCGTGGTCACCGGCGGTGCCACGATCCGTACGGCGGCCAACGTCGACAAGAGCTGGATCGACGTCGACGCGCGCGCCCTGCTGAGCGAGCGGATCGGCGACCTGCCGGTGACCGTGGTGAACGACGCGGACGCGGCGGGGGTCGCCGAGGTCCAGTTCGGCGCCGGGCGCGACCGCCGGGGCACGGTCATCCTGCTCACCTTCGGCACGGGCATCGGCAGCGCCGTCTTCTCCGACGGCGTCCTCGTCCCCAACACGGAGCTGGGCCACCTGGAGCTGCACGGCCACGACGCCGAGACCCGCGCCTCCACCAAGGCCAAGGACGACCACGAGCTGACCTGGGAGCACTGGGCCAAGCGCGTCACCAAGTACCTCGCCCATGTCGAGATGCTCTTCTCTCCCGAGCTCTTCATCATCGGCGGCGGCGTCAGCCGCAAGTCCTCGAAGTTCCTCCACCTCATCGAGGACATCAAGGCGGAGATCGTCCCGGCCCAACTGCAGAACAACGCGGGCATCGTGGGCGCGGCGATGCGGGCGGCGAAGGCCGACTAGGGCCTGTCGTTTGGATCATGCCGACTTCGGCCACGGGTGCCTGGTGATCGCCGGTGAGTGGGGCTTGGTGCGTGCAGCTGCAAGGCGGAGGAGGGCGTCAACGCGGAGCGTTGGCAACTGACGACAACGCCGCAGATGGGCGTGCCAAGCCCTGCGGCCCAGGCGTGATCCAAACGGCAGGCCCTAGGAGCCCCGGGGGACGGTGCGGCGGGGCTGGACCGGAGCCGTCGGGGCCCGGGGCCCGATCGGCCGGCGGTCGTACGGGGGCCGGGGCTGGGCACCCGGCGCCCGGACCTTCGGGCCCTGCCTCCCGACGCGCTCCCGGCCCTCCCGCTCGGCCGCCCGGCGGGCCATCAGCCGCAGCTTGCGTACGGTCACGATGACCCCGGCGACGAGCGTGCCGCCGTACAGCCAGCCCGCCTGCATGGCGAGGGCGGTGACCAGGGCCATCAGATGTCCGCCGAGCCCGCCCTCACCCTCGGCGAGCAGCGGCAGGCCGGCCGCGAAGGCGATCGGTACGACGACGGGCGCGCTCGCCAGGTCACCGCGCCGCACCCACACCGCGCTCAACGCGCTGACCAGCAGGAACAGCGTCCCGTACAGGGCGGGGGACGAGCCGAACAACAGCCGGTCGAGGCCGGCGAGCGCGAACATCGACGCCCCGCAGAACAATCCACAGCCCAGGGCGGTGAGGCGTGGGTTCGGCATCCGGCGCACGGCCCGCACGACGTTCCGCACGGCTCGGACCGGCGGCGGGACGGGCCCGCGCGCGACCGGAGCACGACGCGGTCCGCCCGCGCCGGGAAGCCGGCCCCCTCTGCCCGCCTGCGGGGGAAGGGGTGGGGCGCCGCGCTGCGGCCCGGTCCGAGGGGGATACGTCCTTTGCTGCTGCTCCACTCGACCAACTTAGGTCGGTTAATGTGCCGAATGGGTTCACAGACACGCCGTTGAGCGGACCTTGGCCAAGCGTTCGATACCTCGCCGGACCGGGTGTCCGCACGCCGTAAACTGGGGGATCGGCCGACCCTCCGGCCGCTGGGGCAGATCCGCCGGACAGGCCTCAGGTCCCAGGCCCTGCCGCTCCAGCACCCCGGCCGCCTGGCCCTCCTACGTACGGGAAGTCGCAAACGTGTCGCTCACGATCGGAATCGTCGGTCTGCCCAACGTCGGCAAGTCGACCCTGTTCAACGCCCTGACCAAGAACGACGTGCTGGCGGCCAACTACCCGTTCGCCACGATCGAGCCGAACGTCGGCGTCGTAGGCGTCCCGGACGAGCGCCTGGCCAAGCTGGCCGAGATCTTCGGCTCGCAGAAGATCCTCCCGGCGACCGTCGACTTCGTCGACATCGCGGGCATCGTCCGCGGCGCCAGCGAGGGCGAGGGCCTCGGCAACAAGTTCCTCGCGAACATCCGCGAGTCGGACGCGATCTGCCAGGTCATCCGTGCCTTCCAGGACGAGAACGTCGTGCACGTCGACGGCAAGGTCTCGCCCAAGGACGACATCGAGACGATCAACACCGAGCTGATCCTCGCCGACCTCCAGACCATCGAGAAGGTCCTGCCGCGCCTCCAGCGGGAGTCGCGCATCAAGAAGGACATCGGGCCGAAGGTCGCTGCGGTCGAGGCGGCGCAGGAGATCCTGGAGAAGGGCGACACCCTGTTCTCCGCGGGCATCGTGCAGGGCTCCGGAAACGAGGAGCTCCTCCACGACCTGCACCTGCTCACCACCAAGCCGTTCCTGTACGTCTTCAACGTCGACGAGGACGAGCTGACCGACGAGGACTTCAAGAACGAGCAGCGCGCCCTGGTCGCCCCCGCCGAGGCGATCTTCCTCAACGCGAAGCTGGAGGCGGACCTCGCCGAGCTCGACGAGGAGGAGGCGATGGAGCTCCTGGAGTCCGTCGGCGTCGAGGAGCCCGGCATGGCGACCCTGGCCCGCGTCGGCTTCGACACCCTCGGCCTGCAGACCTACCTCACGGCCGGCCCCAAGGAGACCCGCGCCTGGACCATCAAGAAGGGCGCCACCGCCCCCGAGGCCGCCGGTGTCATCCACACCGACTTCCAGAAGGGCTTCATCAAGGCCGAGGTCATCTCCTTCGCCGACCTCGTCGAAACCGGCTCCGTCGCCGAGGCCCGCGCCAAGGGCAAGGCCCGCATGGAGGGCAAGGACTACGTGATGCAGGACGGGGACGTCGTCGAGTTCCGCTTCAATGTGTGATCGATGAATTGCCGTACGCTAATGCAGTTCATTTAGTGTGCGGACGTGGGGTCGAGCCCTCTCGTGAGCTCGGCCCCTTCGTCGTTCCCGTGCTGCCCCTGGCTGCGCCTCGTGGGCGGCGTCTGTGCGGCGCGCTATGCCTGCACAGTGGCTGCGCCAGACTGGCGGTGGATCGCCGCACTCCTGGAAGATGCGATGCACACCAGCCCACTTGCGGGCCCAGAACCTCCTGTGCGGCTTGCTCTCGGAGTTCGCCGCGATTGCCGACGCGCTGGCACGTGAGGCCCCTTCACCGGGATACCGAAGCTGTGCGCAGGAGCCTCACCAATCAGCAACAGCCGTAGGGTCGGTGTCAGTCCTACGGTTTAGCCTTCGGCCATGCGGCCACCTCTTGAACACGAGCTGCGTGATGCGCTCGTACACAACTTGGAGTTGATCGAGCCGGGCCTCCGGCCGGTTCAATTCAAGGAGTACCCCCTGCCCAATGCCCACGGCACCAAGGGCAGCATCGACATCTTGGCTCGTGACCGCCATCGGATGTGGGTGGTCGTCGAGCTGAAGCGGTCGCGGTCGAGCGCACGGCAAGCCCTGCACGAGGTGAACAAGTACACCGAGCTTCTCTGCCGGGAGAAGAACCTCGCGCCTGACCGTATCCGAGCTGTGATCGTGGCAATGCCGGATGACTGGGAGGAACTGCTGACCGCCGTCAGCAACGCGGCGCGCGACTGGAGCCATGACCTTCGCGGTTACCGGCTTCTCCTGGACAGGGGCGGTCATCCCGTCGGGGCCGAGCGGGTACAGCTTCTGCCGCAGGCCTTCGAGCCTCGCATCACTCCCATTCACAACCTGTTCTTCTTCACCACGGAGGAACAACGCCGGCACGGCTGGAGCATCGTCAGCAAGGTGGCCGCCGATCTTGGGGCGCTGGACCTGTTGGCGGCGGACTTCGATCGAGTAGCGGAGAAGCAACGCACCCCTGCACCCTTCGGCCTTTACCTGGCGGTAGGCCGGGTCAACGAGGGACGCGCATCGGCGGACCTCCTGAGTGGTTATGACGGTCCGGAACCGTTCGCCGCAGAGCACCCTGCCGAGTACCTGGCCCTCTGCGCGATCTGCAACCGTCTTGCCCGCAGTGAGATACGCGGTATGGACATGGAAGGTGCGCAACCGGGTCTGCTCAGTAATCTCGCCGACGATCCCAACTGGGCCGTCCGAGGCTTTCGGGGCACCGGAGCGTTCGGTGACACGGCGGCCTTTGAAGAGCGGGACCTGTTCCGATTCCTCACCGGGGACGATCGAGGTGACAGTCAGGTTCTCTACACGGGGTCCGCAAGCCCGCAGGTAGCGAGCCGCTGGGAAGGGTTCCGGAGAGAAATCCGACAGAGTTTGGCCGGCAACCAGGAGTGGGAGTCGCTGGTTGATGGTTGGCTCGATGAGGCGAGTCAGAAGGTCGGGGACGGAGATGTCGGGCTGCACATCTACAACCCCTGCAACCTTCTGCAGGCAATCATCCACGGGTGGCCGGATCGGGTGGAGGAGTTCTTGCCCATGGTCATGGGCGAAGCCGTACCCGACCAGGGGCGGCCGAGCTCAGTGCGTGGCGCCCTGTGCTGGAACGGGCGAGGTATGTCACTTCCCGAGGCAGTACGGCTCGTCTATCGAGATCCTCTGTTCCTGATGAGCAACATGTACGGCGGAACCGTGTGGGAGCGTGACCAAGAGCTGCTGGACCTCCTCGGGCTTCAGTACGTGCTCTTGGAGAAGGTCGGCTCCAGCCGGGCCAAGGCATCCGCGATCGACGAGCGCCGCATCTGGGTGCGACGCGAGCAGGGCGTTCGCGTCTACTCCTCACTCGCGCACCCCTACGCATACGCACAGGCGCATGCGGACATTGCGGCTGACGGTGAAATTGTCTCCGTCGCGCAATATCTCAACATGCGTCCCCGTGAAGTGGAGATAGTAGCCAGGGAGTACCGCGACTTCGTTCATGTCGTTTAGCCCCGACTGACCGGGTGGTAATGGTCTGGGCCTTCGAATGAGCAGGTCAGGGCGTGATGCGCGTACAAGGCTCGACCGCCGCGATGTTCCGCCTGCCCCCTTTGCGCCGTAATAGGCATTCCGCTTCGGCGTCTGGTTGGCGAGGTACTGCCACGCTGCTGAGCTGACACACAGACAGATCAGAAGGGGGCCGACTCTTCGGAGTCGGGCCCTTCGTCTTTGTCGCGCCGACGTGGGGCCAGGGTGGTCGCAAATCGAATCAACCAGTTCACCCGTCGGGCTGAAGCATCGCAAACCGGACCGGTTCTCCGAGGGCAAAGCAGGCGCCCTTCTCATCCACGGTGCGTGCGGCCAGTGTTGCCTCGGCCAGCCTGGGTGGAAGTGCCTCGGCGAACTTCAGGCCGTGTACGGCTCGCCAGTCGATCTCGGGCAGGGTCATGCCCTCTCGCGCCTGGGCCATGGCGTTCGCCCAGTCCTGGTGAGTGAGGTCGTCCCGCAGCCGGATCCAGTGGGCATGGGCGCGTCGCTGGGGTGACACGGCGGGCGCCAGAGTGGCGGCGAGTGTGGCGTTGGCGCGGTGGCCGGCCCAGGTCCACCAGCGGACGTCCCCGCCAGGGCGGCGGGCGATGACCGTACTTCCGGGATGCACTGTGTCCAGGTGCGCCTCACGGGCCTGAGCGAGGTGTGCTGCGGCCCGCCCGGTGAGGCGCACCGGCGGGTCTTCTCCGAGGAGGACGTCGCGTGCGGCCCGGGTGAGCTCGAAGGAGAGGATCCGTTCGGCGCCGAAGCCACTCCATCGGGCTCGCCCGCCTTCGTCGACCGGGATGACGAAGCAGCGACGCCGGCTGAAGTCGATGTGGGTGACCTGCCAACTGCGTCCGGCCAGCAGAACCCTGCGTGGACCTTGGACTTCCTCGGTGAGCAGGTCGGGGTCGGTCCGACCGACCTCGGTGCGGCCGTTGAGGACGGTGAACTCGGGTGGCGCGGTGAACACGGCCGTCAGGTTCATGAAATGGCGGTGGCCGTAACGGTGTTCGGCCTGCGGGCCGATGAACAGAAGGCCCGAGTCCTGGTCGAGGTAGCCCTGTTCGACCAGGTGGCGGACCACAGGCGCCGCTCCGGGCCCGAAGGGGCCGATGCCGCCCCACCACTCCTGCCACAAGTTCTCGCCGACCCGGTGCTCCTGAAGGCACAGCGCCAGCAGTTGCTGGGCGACGAGATGACGGGGCTCCGGGGGTGGGGTGACGGGCTCCACCCAGTTGCGTGACCACTGCAGCAGAAGGGCCGCCGAGGCGAGGAGCCCGTCGTCGTCCAGTGCGAGGAAGAGGCAGTTGCGGCTGCTGCCGGGGCGGCGTCCGGTCCTGCCGAGCCGCTGGAGGAACGCGGCGACGGTACGGGGTGCGTCGAGCTGGATGACCCGGTCAAGGTCGCCCACGTCAATGCCGAGTTCCAGCGTGCTGGTCGAGACGATCACGCAGTCCCGGGCCTCGGCGAAAGCCGATTCGGCCCGTCTGCGTTCGTCCACGGAGAGCGACGCGTGGGAGAGGAAGGTCGTCACGCCACGCAGGCGTAGCTGCTCGCCCAGTTCTTCGACGGTGCGCCGGCTCTCGCAGAAGACGAGGCGTTTCTCACCACGGTGGAGAGCGGCGATGACGATTGCGGCGTTGGCGACGGAGCCGACGTAGTCCAGTTCGATGTCCCCGGCCGGGTGTCTGGTCTCTGCCGTGGGCAACTGCTGCTGCCCGGAGCCGGGGGCGATGACGCGGCCGGGGCGCCTGCCGTGTCCTGAGCCCTGGAGCCAGTCCAGCAGCTCGGCGGGGTTGCCGACCGTCGCGGAGAGGCCGACGCGCTGGAGCGGACGGTTCGCGACGCGTCCCAGACGCTCGAGCACGGCGAGCAGGTGCCAGCCACGGTCGTCCCCGGCGAAGGCGTGCACTTCGTCGATGACGACCGAGTGGAGTCCGCTGAAGAAGGAGCGATGGTCGACATGGGTGCTGACCAGCATGGACTCCAGGGACTCCGGCGTGGTCAGCAGGATGTCCGGGCGTTGCACGAGCAGACGGCGGCGACGCGCGGTGGTGATGTCGCCGTGCCACAGCCCCGTGCTGCGGCCCAGCCAGCCCGCGTAGGTCTCCAGGCGGGGGTGCAGGTTGTTGAGGAGGGCCTTGAGCGGGCACACGTACAGCACGCTGGTGCCCTTCCAGCCCCGCTGGTTCATCCGGCTCAGCAGGGGGAAGACGGCTGCTTCGGTCTTGCCGCCCGCGGTGGGGGCCAGCAGCACGGCGTCCTCACCGGCGAGGAGCGGGGCGACCGCTTCCTCTTGCAGTGGTCGCAGGGTGTGCCAGCCGAGGGTGTTGACGACGTGGTGTCCGAGCACGGGGTCGAGGAGGTCGAAGGCGTCGGGCGCGGACCACTCGCCCGCCGGGTCGGGAGGCGCGTGCGTCACGGCAGGTCCAGCGGGACGTCGGCCGCGCTGGTTGCCGTGCCGACCGCAGCATTGCGCTCGGTGTCGCTCAGCTCGGCCGCGTGCAGGGTGAGGGAGTAGTGCCTGCGCGGGTCGAAGTCCTCGAACTCGTCGACGCGGTCCAGGACGTCGGCGATCAGCTTGCGCAGGTACAGACGGGGCGCGATGCCGACCTTGCCGCCGAGTGCGCCGGTGACCGCGCGGGCCAGCTCGTCTAGGTAGGCGTCGTCCGCGCGCGTCGCAAGCCGCTCGGGGTGGCGGGCGTCGGCCGCGTAGATGTCGCGGGCCTTGCGCCCCAGTTCACCGAGCGAGGCAAGGTCGAAGCCCGGCAGACGCAGCTGGACGGCCCGTGGGGAGTCGAAGCGCGCATCGGTGGTGAAGTCGGTGGCGAGGCGCTGGGCGAGGGGCGCGAGGCGCTGTACGCCCTGCTGGCCGTCGTAGAAGGCGGGGGTGCCGGTGATGACGAGGAACAGGCCTGGGAAGCGTCCGGTGTCGATCTCGTCGAGGAGCTGACGGAGAGCGTTCAGGGACTTCTCGCGGACGTCGCCGCGCACCCGCTGCAGGGTCTCCACTTCGTCGAGGACGAGCAGGAGCCCGGGGTGTCCGCAGTCCCGCAGCACCGTGAGCAGCCCCTGGAGGAAGCCGAGGGCGGCGAAGTGATCGAGGTCGCCGCGGATTCCGGCGGCTCGCTTCGCGGCGGCGGCCACCGACTTCTGCCCGCCCAGCCAGGCGATCAGGGCCTCGGCGAGGGCGCCGTCACCTGCCGCCACAGCCCGCCGGTAGCCGCGCAGCGCTGCGGAGAAGGCGGGGGTCGTACGGGCGACGGCGGTGAGCCGCTGTTCGAGGAGTACGTCGACGGCGTCCGCCAGCGCCGCCTCGTCGTCGTCCGCCAGGTCGCCTCCGGCCAGCGCCTCCTCCTCCAAGGCGTAGAACCAGGAGTCGACGACGGCGCGCAGCGCGGACGGCTGGTGGGTGGCGGTGGTGAGCCGTTCGGTGAGCCTGCGGTAGACGGTCTCCAGACGGTGCAGCGGGGTCTCGGTCTCGGAGATCTGGACCTCGCTGACGGCGAGTCCGCGACGTTTCGCCTGTTCGGCGAGCCAGCGGGCGAAGAACGTCTTGCCGGAGCCGTACTCGCCGCGCAGGGCGTGGAAGGCGGCGCCGCCGCGGGCGACGGTGGCCAGGTCGTCGTCGAGGGCGCCCTCGAAGCGCTCCAGACCGACGGCGAACAGGCCGAGCCCCGTCTGCGGGACGGTGCCGCGCCGCAGCGCGTCGACGACGTCGCGGCGGCGCGCGCCGCTGATGTCGAGGGCCGGGCGGGTCATGCGGGGCCTTCCGGGGATGGGAACTGCTGGGTGAGGAGGGCGCCGTCGAGTTGCACGGTGCGGCCCGACTCGATCAGCTGGAGCACGGGGTAGCCGTCGATGTTGAGCAGCCGCTCCAGCATCGTCGCGAAGCGGGCGGGGTTGCGCTGCGACTTGCCGGTGGCGGCCTGGGCGGCCGTGGCGACGGCCCCGGGCGACAGCTTCCCGCCCGCCGCGTCCAGGGCGTCGATCGCCGCGGCGACGGCCTTGTCGGCGGGTGCGAGGCGGACGAACTCGCGCTGTGTGCGGTACGGGGCGCTGCGTACGGTGCGATCCCCAAGGGTGAGCTCGCCCGTCGCCGCGGTGCTGACGGCAGGCGGCTTCCGCGGCGGCGCGGTGGGGGCCTGCTCGGCCGGCTCCGCCGCCGTTCCCGGCACCGCCTCGGCTTTGGCCCGGTCGGACTCCGTCGTGTTCCACCAGGGCGGCTCGGTCGACTCGGGCGGCAGCAGCGTCCAGCCCGACGGAACGCTCCCCCCCGCCGGCACCAGGGTGATCACGGGAACGGTGACCTCGGCGAGGGAGGCTCCGCCGTGATAGCCGGCCTGCCGGGAGGTGTAGCGCAGGTCGTCGCGCCAGGCGGCGACGATGCGCCTGCCGTCGGTCAGCACCCGCGGCCCTGCCAGGAGGACTTCGCCGTCGCCCGGCTCTCCCGTGCGCCAGCGGGCTCCGCGCACCCCCGGGACATCGGCGGGCTGGTGACCGCGCTCGGTGCGGTCGATGAGGTGCCCGTGGTCCGAGACGAGCACGACGGGACGTCCGTAGTCGCGGGCGGCGTTGAGCAGGTCGGGCAGTTTCCCGATGTCGGCCAGGCCCCAGCTGCCGGTGGTTCCCTCCCGGCCGTCGGCCAGGGCGTCGTCGATGGTGTTGACGACGACGCCCACGACGTCGTCGGAGGCGAGGGCCTGGACGACTTCCGGGGCCAACCGGTGACCGGGCGGGCCCTCGTATCCGCCCTTGTGGAAGAGGTGCGCGCCGCGATGGCGTTTGCGCCAGAAGGTGGCGAACCCGGTGCGCTCGGCGGCCTGGCCCCCCTCGGAGGGACGGCCGCACAGCAGCGACGCCCGGCTGACACGGGTCACGGACGGCAGCATGGACACCGCCGCCTGCCGGTGTGGCAGAGCGCCCTTCGCTGCGCCGGGCACGATCTCGGTCCACGCCCGCCGGTCGAGTTCCCCGGCGATCCGGACGGCGATGTCCGCGCTCATCCCGTCGAGGACGAGGACCAGGGGACGGCCGCCGCCCTGGGCGAGCGGAGCCGCCGCCTTGGCGAGGACGTCCTCGATGAGCAGGGCGCCGCCGTTGGCCTGCTGGCAGGCGGTCTCGGACCAGGAGGCCAGGACTTCCGCGAAGCGGGCGTCGAGAGCGGCCCGGCGCTCCCGCGCCGCTCCTATCAGCCGCCGGTAGGCCTCGCCGACGGACGCGTCACGGGAGGCGTCTCCCTCCGTGAGGACGCCGATGGCCAGGTCGGCCCGACCCGATGAGGACAGGTGGTCCTGGACGGCCTTACCGACGGTCGCGGGAGGGGCGGATTCGGTGGCGAGCCAGCGCATCAGACGCACGGCGGTGCGGGCGGTCTCGGTGGACTCGCCGTGCAGCGCGGCGAGCTGATGAGCGGTCAGGCGGTGCAGGGCGGACTCGGCGAGCGCGGGCGCGCCCGCGCCGTGGCTGCCGAGGCAGGCGGCCAGGGTCCGCAGCCGCCCGAGGTAGCCGGACGGGAGCAGCCGGTCGTCCCGGACCAGGTCGGTCAGGCGGGCGTCGGCGGCGAGCCGGTCGGCGCGTTCGAGGACGGCCAGTACCCGGGAGCGGGCCGGCGCGGACGGCGAGCCGGTGCCCTCGGCCTGCGCGATCCAGCGCGTGAGCACGCCCGTGGCGGCGTCGGCGAAGGGCCGCAGCGTGTCGAAGGACGCCAGGGCCTGACCGAACAGGGTGCCCAGCGCGAACCCCGCCGCCTCCGCCGACGGAGAGCGCAGGGCGGCCGACGCGAGGACCCCCAGCGGCAGGGCGTCGTTGCCCCGGCCCTCGGACGCGAGCGTCAGCAGGGTGGGGGCGGCGGGCCCGACGGCCCTGGACAGCCAGGTTTCCAGGCCGCGCTGTTCGTCCTTCGGCAGGGTGGCGTAGAGGGCCGGTCCGGCCGGGGTGCGGGTCCAGGCGAACAGGGTGTCGGCGTCCAGGTCCAGGGTGTCGGACGCGGGGTCGCCGAGCCCGAGGCGCGCTGCGATCAGGGCGCGTACCGCCCGGTCGCGGGTGAGGACGGCACCGACCCGGGGCCAGCCGTCGAGGGGCTCGGCCTGGAGCAGCGCGTCGAGCAGCCAGTGCTCGCCCAGCATCCGCGGGTCGAGGTCGGTGGCGCCGAAGAGCTGCGTGACGATCTCGGCGCGGTCGACGGGCAGCGGGTGCCGGTGCACGGCGTGGGCGCGCAGGTCCAGGCCGAGCTGGTCGGGGGGCACGGTGCCGGTGACGACGAGGACGCTGTCGTCCGGGGCCGCGCCGCCCGCCAGGTGGCGGTGCCAGGCGTCCGCGACGCCGAGCGGGGAGTGCTGGTCGCTGACGACGACGCGGCGGCGCCCGCTGCCGACGGCGACGGTGAACTCGCTGTCCTTCTCCTCGGGGTCCCAGACCGCGTCGACCAGCACGAGCCGACGGTCTGGTGCGTTCTCCAGCTCGGTCCGCAGGAGGACTTCGATGGCACGCCGGCCGGCGACGGGCCGGGTGGCCGTCACCGCCCCTCACCGCCCGGTTCGGCCCGCCAGGAGATCTCGACCGGGGTGTCCGGGTGCAGGGCGCGGAACGCCTCGATCTCCTCGCGTACGGCGGTCAGGTCGGCGTGGAGCGCCGCCGTGCCGGGGGCGATGACCCGGCGGGCGGCCCGCCGCGGACCGGAGTCCCCGGGGGCGGGCTCGGGGTCCCAGGACAGCGGCTCCTGTGCCGGCGCGGCCGTGCCCGCCGGATCCGGGGAGCTCGGGTTCGAGGAGACCGGCGGGACACC
This sequence comes from Streptomyces sp. NBC_00104, assembly GCF_045160825.1. Lineage (NCBI taxonomy): Bacteria > Bacillati > Actinomycetota > Actinomycetes > Kitasatosporales > Streptomycetaceae > Streptomyces > Streptomyces sp. NBC_00104. The sequence goes on from NZ_CP108215.1 coordinate 7,271,514, forward strand.
GTGCCGGGACAGTGGGATGTGGCCGGCGGCCGTGGCGGGGTCCGGCTCGGCGGGTTCGCCTGTGGGGGCGGGCCGTTCCAGTCGCAGGGCTGCGTCCAGCAGGGCGAGCCCGGCCTCCCGTACCTCTCCGAGTACGGGGGCCAGGGACCGCTCCCGTTCCGGGGCGCGAGCGGCCTCGCCGATGCGGTCCACGAGCCGCTGGGCGCGGTCGCCGATGCTGTCGTCGCGGCCGGTCAGACCGCGCACGCTGGACAGCAGCCGCCAGTCGGTGCCGTCCAGCGCGGCGAGTACGGCGGCGGCGCTGTCCATGGCGTGGGACAGGTCCCGCGCGGGCGTCTCGTAGGAGGCCGAGGCCAGCTCGGACACCAGTCCTGTGGCGTCGTCGGGGTGACGCACGAGGCGGGCCAGGAGGGCGGCGGCCTCGCGCAGCACGGCGACGCGCGGCGCCGCGGCTTCCCCGGTCGTCTCCCCGTCGAGCCCGAGGAGCGCGGCGTGCCGCCGCAGCGCGGAGCGCACCCCGTCCACGTCCCTCTCGTACGCGGTCGCCCTGGCCAGGACGTCGGCGGCGAGCCGGCCCACGTTGCGCGCGAACAGGCCCGGCTTGCCGACGACTCCGAACAGCGTTCCGGCACGGTCCCGGGCGGTGGAGTACTCCTCCGCGGTGGGCAGCTGCTGGGCGCGCAGCTTCCAGCCGAGGCCGATCTCCGAGAGCGGCGGCGGCGAGGTCTCGGTGCCGGAGTACAGCGCCCAGGAGCGGTCGTCGAAGAGGGCGTAGGCGGCGATGAGCAGGCTGGAGACGTGCTTGTCCAGGCCACGCAGGCCGAGATCGTCCCTGATCCAGTTGCGGATGTCCTCCACCGACAGCTCGCCGTGCTCCCCGTGGGCGGCGGCGGCCTGGTTGATCCGCGTGCGCCACTGGTCGCCCTTCACCACGAGCGGACCGTCGTGGACCGTGCCCAGTTCTAGAGGCTCCAGGACGCGTTTCACGGGACGCAGGTCCTTCGGGTCTACCTCGGCCCGGCCGCCTTCGTCCATGGCCCGGGTGAGCCACTTCAGTGCCGTGGCCAGCTCGCCCTGTGTGACGGCCCTGGGCGTGCTGCCCTGTCCCGGGCCGAAGTCGGGGTGCTTGTCGTAGAGGGCGGAGAGCAGCCCGTCGGCGAGCTGGGCGACGGCCTGGTCGAACGGCTTGCTGCCCTCGGGCTGCGGACGCGGGAACTGGGGCTGCAGGGACAGTACGTGCCGCCCGTCGGGCACCTCGGCGCCCCGCGTGTCCTCCTTGGGCTCGGCCAGCCCGTACACCTCGCGCAGCGACTCGACCAGCGTGCGGGTGAGGTTGTCGCGCCCGTGCTCCAGCTGGCGGCGGGCCTTGAGGCGGTCGTCCGGCGGGAAGTTCCGGGTGTAGTCGGACAGCCGGTCGCGCTCCAGCAGGAAGTTGATCCGCATCAGCCGGCCCAGCTGGGCCTTGCGCTGCTCGGAGAAGTGGTCGCACAGCCACACCAGCACGGGAGCGCCGGGGGGAGGCTTGCGCAGGCCGACGACGCGACGGTAGGCGTCGTCGGGGGAACGGCCGGGCTCCTCGTCGAAGGGGCAGTCGAGGATGATCCGCAGGTTGCCCGCGGTGGCCGGCTCGAAGGCCTCGTCCGCGACCCGGCGCGGGTTGCGGACCGTGTCGAAGACGAACTCCACGGTGCGCTCGGAGCCACGCCACACGATCTTCTTCTCGTCGATGAACTGGCCCTGCCGGTCGGTGAGGCCCAGCTCCTCCCACAGTCGTTCGCGCAGCCAGGTGCGCCGCGTACCGGCCTTGTCCTCGCCGACGACGGCGTCGAGGATCGGGTCGACGTCCAGTTCGGACAGGTGCAGCGAGAAGACGGGGTCGTCGTCGCCCTCGGAGCGCAGTTCGGTGGGGAACTCGCCCTGCAGCGCCCGCATCCGCTCGATGACCTTGTCCCTCACGGGCACGGCGCGGGAGCGCACCGAGCCGTGGTTCAGGGCGGCGAGCCGGGAGGCGGTCAGACGGCGCAGCGCGGGCACGTCGGGGGCGAGAGCGGCCAGCAGCAGCGTCTTGACGAAGCGCTCGTCGGCGATGAGGCCGGGGTGGTCCGCCCGCTGGTACTTGTCCAGGAGGAAGCGGCGGGCCTTGGCGTGGAACCGGCGCGCGGTGTCCGACTCCTGCTGCAGTTTGGCGGTGAAGGCGGTGCTGGTGTTGTCGACGAGGACGTCCCACAGGTCGCCGAGCGGTATCAGCCGGCCGACCTCGGCGTCGGCGTTCCTCTCGAGGAGCTGCTGGACGAGCTTGAGGCCGGTGCGCTCGCGCTGGAGCGCCCCGGACAGGGCGACGAGCACGTTCAGCAGGGCGGGCGAAAGGGGATAGACGGACCGGAAGTCCTCCCAGCTCGCGCCGGTCGCTCCTTCCCCGTCGAGCAGCACGTCCTTGACGATCTGGCTCGCCTTGTCGACCCCGGCGAACGCGGCGTCGAGTACCTGCTCCTGTCCGGGGAGCGGCTTGAGGACGCGCTCCTTGATGATCTCGGGGAGGTTGCGGTCCTCCAGGTCGATGACGGTGACGCGCTCCTTCAGGTACTCCAGGGCCTGCTGGAGGTTCTCCACGTCCGAGCCGAGGATGTCGGATCCCACGAGCTGGGACAGGTCCCGCTGGCGGGAGATGAAGGAGATGATCGGCACCGGCCGGTCGGGGTTGCTGGACTCGATCAGCTTGACGAGCTTCTGGATCTCGTCGTTGATGAACGTCCGGTTGGACATCCTGGCCTGCAGCCACAGCACCAGCTCGTCCAGGAACAGCACCACGCCGTCGTAGTTGAGCAGCCGGGCGTGCTTGCTGATCTCGCTGAGCCCGTCGTCCAGCGACACGTACGCGGCCGCGTCACCGCTGACCGTGTCCGCGTAGTGCTTGTTGGGCCCCTTGAACAGGGCGGTCAGCAGCTGGTCGCGCCGCGGGTCGCCGGCCGGTGCGTCGAAGGCCTCGTCGAGGCCCGGGCCGGTCCAGCCGAGGGCGGGGACGGTACCGATGGGCTGGAGCTCGCCGTCGTCGTCCTCGTCGTCCGCGCTGTCGGAGGCGGGGGCCGTGGCGGGCTCCGGCAGCAGCCCGATGAACGCCTCGTCGCCGATCTTCGCGCGCAGCTCACGCGCGTCCGCGAGCAGCGAGTCGGCCCGGAACACCAGCGGCGTGGAGGCCTCGGGCCGCTCCCGGCGTACGGTCTTCACGTAGCCGCCGAACAGCGCGGACTCCAGGCTGGCGGCGCCCACCAGGTGGTAGGGCACCATCAGGAAATTCTTGCCGGGCAGCCAGTCGTCGTGCTCGGCGACCACCTCGCGCAGCCGGGGCTTGGCCCGGGCAGCCGCGTCGCCGTTGAGCACGGCGTGCAGCACGGTCAGGAAGTGGCTCTTACCGGAACCGAAGGAACCGTGCAGGTACGCGGCGTGCGAGGCGTTCTTGCGCAGGGCACTGCCGACCAGCTTGAGGGCCTTGCGGAACTCCCCCTGCAACTGTTCCGTGACCACGTACTCGTCGATCGATCCGGCGTCCCTGCCGGTGAACCCCTCGGACAGGGCGACCTTGAAGTCACCGGAGAGCACGTCCTCCTTGATGTCGAGGACATCCCTCAGTACGGTCCCGCTGGCTCGCCCCATCAGCCGCTTCCGCTCCCCACAACCTCGTCGAGCCCGGCTGCCGCGGCCGGGCTTCCAGCGGGCACCGGCCTTCGCCCGCGTCCCGCACACACATGCCTGTCTATCCTGCCAGGGGCGAGGGCACGGGTGGGACGGCAGGGAAGATCGACGTATCGCCGTCAGGACGGCCCGCCGGTGCCTCCGACGCCTCCGGGGCGTGCGACGAGCAGCACCGCCCACACCGTCTTGCCCGGACCGCCTGTGCGGGGCGTCACGCCCCACGTCTCGGCGAGCGCCTCGACGATCAGCAGGCCACGGCCCGTCTCCGCGTCGGCCGCGTCCGCCGCGCCCGGCTCGATGGCGGGGCGGCGCTCGCCCCGGGTGTCGGTGACCTCGATCCGCAGCCGCCCGTCGGTACGAAGCAGCTGAAGCTCGGCGTCCCGGCCGGGTACGCGCCCGTGGGTGACGGCGTTGGCGGCGAGCTCGGCGACGACGAGGGCGGCCGTCTCGTTGACCGCGGAGCCGTACGGGTGCCCCCAGGAATCCAGGCAGTACGAGGTGAGCCGGCGGGCCAGGCGGGCGCCGCGCGGGGTGGAGGTGAACCGCAGCTCGAAGGTCGTGGAGGCGGAGGTGGGGGTGGCGCTGTCCGTGAGGGGGGTCATACGTCGACGGTGGCGCGAGTGGGGCGGCTGCGGCCAGGGGGTGAGGCGGTACGGCGGGGGACTGTGGGGGTGGGTGGGGTGGTTGTCGGGGGTGTCGGGGCGGAGGGATGGTGGCCGGTCACTCGTATGGGAGAACGCCGGGTGAAGGGGCGTTGCCGGTGCTGGAATTGACTGTCTGTGAGGGTGGCTGAACGGTCGGTCGAGGGGACGGGTGAGCGTGGAGCTGGTGGACGACGGGGTTTCCGGGGCGGGCGTGGTGGACGGGGCCGACGGTACGGACGCGGGGAACGGGTTCCTGCGCTGCTTCGGGCGCCAGATGAAGTTGTTGCGGGAGACGGCGGGCCTCACCCAGGCGGAGTTGGGCGCGTTGGTCGGGTACGGGGAGGCGCTGATCGCCTCGGTCGAGCAGGGGCGACGGATTCCCAAGCCGGAGCTGGTGGACGCGGTGGACCGGGCGGTGGGCGGGGGTGGGGTGCTGTCGGCCATGAAGGGGGAGGTGGGGAGGGCTCGGTATCCGGGGTTCTTCCGGGAGTTCGTCCGACTGGAGGCCGAGGCGGTCGAACTTCACGCCTACGACGCCTTGCTGGTCAACGGACTGCTCCAGTGCGAGGAGTACGCGCGAGCCGTGTTCGAGATGTGGCGTCCGCTGCTCGACGAGGCGACGCTTGAGCAGCGCCTTGCCGCTCGTCTGGTCCGGCAGAAAATCTTCGCCCGACGGCCTGCGCCGCTCATGAGCTTCGTCATTGAGGAGGCAGCGCTCCGACGACCGCTGGGCGGGAGGCAGGTGTTGCGGGGCCAGCTGGAACAACTACTGCTCGTAGGCCATCAGCGAAACGTCGAGATCCAGGTCATGCCGATCGAAAGAGACGAACACGCAAGCCTTGCGGGGCCGTTCACATTGCTCCTGACGAAGACCCGACGCAGGATGGCGTACGTGGAAGCGCAGAGCCAGAGCGTCGTGCACTCGGACCCGGTGAAGGTCCAGAATCTCGAAGCCACGTACGGCATCCTGCGCGCCCAGGCGCTGACTCCGAGGGAGTCGCTGGGCTGGATCGAGAGGCTCTTGGGAGAGTTGTGACAGCGAACAGCGAAAGGCCAACGGAGTTGGCCTGGGTGAAAAGCAGCTACAGCGCCGGGGACGGCGGCCAGTGCGTGGAGATCGCTCGGACGGACACGTGGGTACACGTTCGGGACTCCAAGCGTGCCGTGGGGCCGATCCTCGCGATCAGCCCCATGGAGTGGATCGCGTTCCTGCGGCTGGCGGCGAGGCGCGGCTGACCGGAACCGTGCGCATGCGGAGGGGCGGGGACCAACCTCCCCGCCCCCTCAAACGCGTTGGGCACCGGCCTACTTGCTCGCCCTGCCCCGCTTCTTCTCGGGGCGCCAGGCAGCGAGATCGTCCCGGGAGAGATTCCGTCCGTACATGCCGGCGACGAGGGCACTGTTGAAGTCCTCGGCCGGGTTGCCCTCCCACTCGTCGTCGTACTCGTCGTGCCACTGCTTCACCCACGGCATGACCTCAGCGAGCCCGGCGAGGAGCGGAATGAAACGCGGGTCCTCCTTGGGCCAGCCGTCGACGTTCAGACGGTCGTTGAGGAGGTTGACCAGGGCCTCGGCCTGGTGGCGGTGGTTCCAGCCTGCCCAGCCGATGAGGAGGGACGGGTCGTTGTCCGGGCCGGAGTCGGGGTAGGAGATGAACCTCTCCTTGGGCACGTCGAGCTTGCCGCGGTTCGACCAGTAGCTGAGCCTGAGGAAGTCGGCGGACGTGTACTTGGGCGGGGGCTTGATGCCTTGCCGCTCGCTGGTCTCGTCCTCCTTGCGCTGCTCGTCCCAGACCCGCTCCCACTGAGCGCGCTTGCGCAGGCCGGACTCCTTGTAGCGGAGGGTGGCGAGGTGGGGGACGTGTTCGGGTTCGATGACGGTGGCCAGCACGGTGGACAGCGGGACGTCGCGCTTCTTGAGGTACTTGGCGGCGTAGAGCTCGGCGACGGCCCGGACGCCGTCATCGTGACGGAGGGCGTCGGCGAGCTGGTAGATGGTGAGCGCGCGGGGGGAGTCGATCCCGTCCCGCTCCTCGAACCACAGCTCCTCGCGTTCGGTGGCGTCGAGCAGCCAGGCCCGCAGGGCAGCGTCCTCGCGCTTCTCCCAGGAGGCGGTCAGCCAGCGCCTTTTGTACTCGGGTCGTTCGAGGAGGCGGATGTCCTTGTTGTCTTGGATGAGATCGAGCCGCGCCTGAACGATCCGGCGGTAGGACTCGGGCCAGCCGCGACTGGGGATCTCGGTGGTGCGGTTCTCGGTGGATTCGTGCCGCTCGAACCAGGCGGTGTCGGCGCCGCTGCGGGCGAGCGCGATCTCGAACGCGCGCTGCCCGAGCTCGAACTCCTCGGGCACGTCGGCGTCAGTGAGCTCGTCCGGATCACCGGGCAGCGTGGTCCGGGCGACTTCGGCAGGTGTGAGTAGCCCGTACAGCCCGTACACGGTCCAGTCCAGCTCTTCCTGGAGCAGGATCATGCGGGCGCGGATGCGCCTCTGCGTGGCCTCGGCGGCGTCTAGGGCTTCGCGGGTGGGGGGCGTAGTTGCGGAAGCGGTGAGGGCGGTGGGCTGATGAGCGGCCAGCTCTTGGGCAAGGGCGTCGAGTTGGCGTGCTAGGGAGAGGGGGAGTGTGGAGGGGATGGGGAACTCCTGAAGCCGGGTTCCGTTGAACGCATAGCGGTTCTCCCAGGCTTCATCCTGAACCCCACGGCCAATACCGCTGCCACCCTTGATGTGGCTGACCTGCTTCATCCAAAAACACCCAGTCGACGAGTTCAGCACCCCGAGCAACTTAAGGTGCTGCTCCTCGCCAGCGGTTTTGGGGAGCTTGATCACGGGGGCGGTGCGGTTGAACACCTTCCCACCCCGGTCCAGCACGAAGTGGTTGTGCGTGGCAACCTCGCCGTAGGCAATCGACAGCGGCGTCCGTAGCTTGCTCACCGTCAGTCGCCCGTACTCCGACCACTTCATTCCGCCTTCGACTTTGGTCTTCCCGCCAAAGAGGATGTTGCTCGCGATGGTCGTTCGGCAGGGCCACATCAAGCGGTGGAGAGCCTCGATGTGCTCCACGTCAATCGGCGTGAACGATGTTGTGTACGGGAAAAGCGCGACCTCGTAGTCTCCGCCGCTCCATTCGCGCAGCAGGTCGCCGGTGACCATGGAGCGTGTCCACTGGCCGGGGATTCCGGCAGTCTCCGCAGCACGCTTGGGCATGAGATACAGGTCGTCCTCAAGCGTGAAACACGTGATGCCCACGGACTCGGCAACGTCGCCCAGACGTGTTGTTGACGCGGCCTCGAGCCTTTCCAATAGATCTCCGGCGCCTCCACCACTGAGTGACCAAGGATGCCGAGCAAGTCTCCCCCGCTCCACGTCCTCCACGGTTACCCACTCCGCAGACCCAACCCCGGGCTTCCGCCACTGCGAGACGATCGCTCGCCAAACTTCCCCCTGCGCCGGATCAGCCGGCTGCTTCGGCTCCCCCCGAACCCCCAAAACCGCCCGGATCGGCTGAGCCTGCCGCGCCATCTGATGGCGACCCACGAGGATCACCGTCGGTGTACCGTGCCCCGGAATGTACGCCCCGGACGTGTCCAGCACATGCGTCAGCTCGACCCCGGAGTAGACGTCAAGGCGCCGCGTCTGCGGATCCCTGTACGGCCCCCCGTGGAAGAACGACTGGATCAGCGTCGCCCCGAACTCTCGCTTCATGAACGAGTTCGCCGTGATCTGACCGGTGAATCCGCCGTCGCGGTGGTCGCCGCCCGCCCGGACCGCGAGCTCAAAGATTCGCTGCGCGAACGGCACCGACAGCGCGTACTTCCCGGAGCACGCCCAGTAGATCTTGCGGTAGTTCTCGTTCTCCGCCCTGTCCTTGACCGTGATGTACGGCGGGTTCGCCACGACCACGTGATACGAGCCGCGGCCCAGCAGGTCGACCTCCTTCACGTACCGCGCGACGTCCTCCGTGCGGTACGTGAACGTCTCGCCCCGCTCGGCGTCATCGAGGGTCGGGTCGGTCTCGCGGCCGGCCTCCCGACCGTGCAGCAGTGAGTCGGCGACCGCGATGCGGATCGGCATGGACGGGGCCGCGGAGAGGCGGTCGACCTTGCACTCCTGGAGCGTGGCGACCAGCAGGCGGAACCGGGCGATGGAGACGGCGAAGGGGTTCTTGTCGGCGCCGTGGACGGACTCCAGGGCGCGGCGGACCAGCGTCCAGTTCTCGGTGCCCTTCTCGGCCTCCCGCCAGGCGGCGAGAACGCGCCGGAACAGCCCGAGCAGGAAGTGACCGGAGCCGCAGGCCGGGTCGATGCAGCGCAGGCCGCGGACGACGGAGGCGACCTCACCGTCCTCGTCGATCTCCTCGTACGTCTCGCCCCGCCAGCCCTCGGGGCGGTACTTCCACGCCGGGTCCAGGCCGAACTCCTCCAGAGCGGGGTTCAGGGTGAGGTCGAGGATGAACTCCTCGACGAACTCCGGTGTCTGGAGCAGCGCGTACGTCTTGCGGGCGTACTCGGAGAGGTGCTGGTAGAGGTCGCCGAGGAAACGGGTGTTGAGGTCCGGGTCGGTGAAGTCGTGGCGGATGAGGCCGTCGGGGCCGCGTTCGCGCCAGAACGCCAGGAGGCGGGACGCGATGTCGTAGGACGGGTCGAGTTCCCACAGCGGGTTGTGCGCGGGGTCGAAGAGGCCCTCGGCGACCTCGTGCTCGCGGCCGAGGGCGCGGAAGGACTCCTTGAGCCAGTCACGGTCGTTCAGCTCGGGGTGCTCGCGGAAGAACGCGTCGTGGTGGTCCTGCGCCTCGGCGAGACGCTCGCCGGGACCGGAGAGGCGGGCGTCGGGAACGAGGCCGTTGTCCTCACAGAAGCGGACGAAGACGCAGGCGAGGACCCAGGCGGCGGCGATCTGCGTCACCCGCTCCTCCAGCCAGGTCTCCTCGCCGACCTCGGTGCGCCCGGCGTGGACCGCCCGCCCGTACTCGGCCCTGAGCGCCGCGGCCTGCTCGCTGTCGCCGTGGGCGCGCTCGCGCAGGTCGGTCTCCAGGAGCGCGACCTGCTTCTGGAGGTCCTTGAGCAGCGCGTCGTGATCCAGCGACGCGGCGGCCGGCAGGTCCGTCGCGTCGGCGGTCGGCGGGGCTTCCTGGGAGGGCACCGGGTGTTCCTTCGTTCGGGTCTGCGGCGCGTGCTCTCGCGCCGGTCGGTCCATCCTGCCAGCCCGGACGGCGCGGCGGACCCTCCAGGCAGGGCTTCCCGCCGGGCCCGGCCTACCGCCCGGCCAGCGGAATCCCGCCGAGGCGGCCGAGCCCGAAAGCGAGACGGTAGATGTCGGGCAGGTCCAGAAGCGAGAAGTCGTCGACGCTCTGGTCACGACGGCGCAGCACGCCGAGGTCGATCAGCTCCTGGACGAGCCGCGGCAGGTCGTCGGGACGGCGCGGGCCGGTGCGGACCAGTTCGGGGCGGTCGGCCTGGGCGTAGCGGGCCGACTCCTCGCGCAGGAGCAGCGGCAGATCCCGCTCCTTCCAGAGGTTGATGATCTTGCCCTGGGCGATCGGGACCTGGCAGCCCTTGAGCGGCTCTATCGCCAGTTTCACCCACGGGGTGTCCTCGACGACCTGGTCGACGCGGACCGTCGATGCCTCACGCACCCCGCTCCGGATCGCGTCGTGGTGCAGGGCACGCGTGTGTGAGGGACGGGTGCGGCGGGTCGTCTCGGCGGCCTCGGCGACGGCCTTGAGGAAACTGCGCGGGCTGATCCGGTCGTTACTGTCCATCAGGTGGTTGGGCAGCCAGGTGTAGGGGCGGCCCTGGCGGACGTTCGTGCCCATGAACGGGTCGGCGATCCGCTCGAACAGCCGCTGCTGCTCCTTCTCGTCGTTGCGCAGGGCGGGCGGAGGCGCGTAACGCGTGGGCATGCCCTCCTCCGGCAGCGTCCAACCGCCGGTGAAGCGGCGGAACCGCTCCGCCGGCTCGTCGTCCTCGTTGCCCAGATGGTGGAAGAGCAGGCCGTACAGGTCGGTGCGGGACCACAGCAGACGGGCCGCGTTCCCCGACAGCTTCGACGCGTCGGGAAAGAGCTGCTTGGCCGCCTCGAACATGTCGGGGCGCAGGAACACCTTCAGGCGGATGTTGCGGGTGCCGAACCGCAACCGCATCGCCATGCGGAGCAGCTCGGCGATCATCCGGTTACGGGTGTCCCAGTCGGTGTGCAGGTGCTCCAGGCCGTCGAAGACCAGCAGGTGCACCATGCCCTCGTCGGCGGCCCGCGTGTCGGCCCGGACGATGGCGGATTCCGCCGGGGCGGGGTTGGTCCGCAGCCAGGCGACGCGCTCGGCCCAGCCGGTGATCTCCTGCGGCCAGGGCTGTTCCAGCGCGGTGAGGAGGACGGCGTACCAGATCTCCTCGGGGAGCGCGCCGCCGGAGAGGAGCGAGGGCAGCACGAGGGGGCCGGGGTAGTGCGGTGACCCCATGTCCATGCCGAAGCCGGGCGTGACGTGCAGCCGGAGCAGCCGGGACATGCGGTACTCGACCGACGCCGCCTCCCGCAGCCCGGGGTCGAGCAGGGAGCGCGCCCAGAACGTCTTGCCGACGCCCCGGTCGCCCTGCACCACGGTCTGGTCCACGTAGAGCGCGGTGCGGTGCGCGTCCAGCATGTACAGGGTGTGCGGGGTGGGGTGCCGGGTGTCCGCGTCCACGGTGCCCTCCAGCGCGCGCGACAGCAGGTCGCGGTACTCGCCGGGGGTCAGCGGCTCGCTCATGGGCGCTCTTCCTCGGACTCGGTGCTCTCGGCGTACTGGTCGGACTCGTCGGACTCGGCGTCGGGCTCCCCGGGCGGCCCCGCCATGATCAGGGGGACGACCGTGTCCAGGAAGTCACGGTACGCGGCCTGGACGAAGGCGCGCTCCTGCCAGTCCGGGGAGTTGGGCACGTTCATGCCGACCAGGCCCGGCTCGAACAGGATGGGGATCGCGTGGTGCGGCGCGGAGTCGTCCGTCAGGTCGGGAGCGCCGTCCGATACGCCGCCGAGTTCGCCCGGGGCGACGGAGTCGTAGAGGACGCTGAAGACCGAGTGGGCGTTCTTGCGGAGGGAGCCCAGGTGGGCGTCCATCGAGTAGTGCGCCGAGTCCGGGACCATCGACGCCACCATGCGCAGCTTCCTGCGGATGGCCGGGGCCTGGCCGGACGCGGCCCAGGCCTCGAACAGATCCCGGTAGCCCGCCCACGTCTGGTCGTTGTCGGCGCCGAACAGCAGCGCATAGTCGCACAGGTGGGAGATGGTGACGGCCGCCACGTCGTGGATGCCCGCCCGGCTGTCGAGCAGCACCACGTCGGGCAGGCGACCGCTGTCGCCGCGTTCCACCGCCTGCTCGCAGGCGTGGACGGTGGCGGCCAGCCGGTCGGCGAAGCGGCCCCCCTCCGCGTCGGCGTACACCCGGTTGAGCTTGTCCACATAGCCGTAGGGGACGCCTTCGGTGCCCGCCCCGCGCGCCGGGGCGATCCACAGCTCACCCTGGTTGCGCGGCTCGTACCCGGAGCGGGCCACGATCTCCAGACCGTCGGCGTTGCCGAGCGCCGACTCCACCAGATGGTCCACGACGCCGTGTTGGCACAGGCTCCCGCCCGCGAGCAGGAGCGGGCCGACGCCGGGTGACTCCAGGTCGAGGTCGACGACGAGCACGATCTTGCCGTCGTCGGCCAGCCGGCGGGCGAGCACAGAGGCCGCCGTCGTCCGGCCCACGCCGCCCTTGAACCCGTAGAGGGCGGTGCGGCGGGTGCGGGACGCTCCGCCCTCGGCGGCGGAGGGGGTGGTGACGTGAGACCAGTCCTCGCCGACGACCGTGTTGTCGAGGAACCGGATCGAGCCCGTGGTGGGGGTGGCTGCCGCGACCTCCATGGCGCGGGGTGAGGCCGTCAGGGATCCCGGCAGGCGCGTGACCGACGTCAGGGTGAGGGGACGCTCTCCGCAGTACCGGCCCAGCCGGGCGGTGAACGACTCCCGCCAGCGGTCGGCCTGTTCGCCGCTCGCGCCTTCGCTCCCGTCTTCATCGCCGTCGTCCACCACGAGAGAGAAACGGCCCAGAACGTCCCGCACCAGGAGGACGTCGAAGCCCTCCTCGGCGACCTCACGGGCGAAGGCAAAAGCGGCCGGGCGCGCCTGGTCGAAGCGGATCGGGGCGTCGTAGAAGGTCATGGCAGCTTTCCGGTGAACTGGACGTGCGTATGCAACTCGTGGGCGAGGACCGCCGCCTCCTGGCGGCGCGCCATGAGTGAGGTGTCCAAGTGTGTGCCGTCGGTGTAGCGGTCGTCGACGACCCACTGCTCGAAGTCTGCCGAGAGCCTCGTCACGGCCTCGGCGAGAGCTGGGCCGGAACGTCCGTCCAGGAGCAGGCAGAGGGCCGGGCGCACTTCGTGCCAATGCCCCAGTGGTTTACGGTCGCCCGTGTCGGGGTCGTCCCACCAGGGTTTCTTGTCCGGTCTATTCCTCTTGCCGATCATGGACACCCCGTTCGCTGTGCCGAACCGCAGCAGCAACCCCTTCATCAGGCACTCCACCGCAAGTCCGAAAAGATGGTCCGCGGTCAACAGTCGCCCGTCGCCGTGGAGGTAGGAGGCATCCTCGAAGTGCCTTTCCCCCGCGCAGGCGTAGTCCGTCGTGGGTTCTTTGGCGTCATCGTCCGGCACGACGCCGATCATAAGTCGCAGGACTGCTCCGAAGAGGTGAATTCGCGTCTGTCGAAGCCCGGTTGACGTGGCATCAACCGTCAGCTCGCTTCCCGTAGCGCCTGGAGCTCCCGCATGAACAACCCCTCCAGAACCTCCCACTCGCTCTCCCGGTCCACGACGTCCACCGGACGGCCGTCCAGTGCCGGAGTGGCCTGCGGGTCGTCCATGGGCACCAGCAGCCACAGACCGTGCGGCACCGCGGCGGAACGGCGGGCCGCCTCCTGCAAGGAGACCAGGAGTTCGCGGCCCCCGGCCTCCCAGTAGCGGGCCGCGAGGGAAGCCCGGTGCGCGAGGAGCACCGTACGGGGACCCGCCTGAGCGGCGAGGGCCGTGCAGCGGTCGGCGACCCGCTCGGCGGCCAGCCTGGTGTAGGACGCCAGGGCGGCCCCGATCCGGCCGGTGGAGGTGAACTTGGCGTCCGCCTTCAGCAGGGCTCCCCACCGCACCTGCTGTTCCTCCGACAGCTCCCGCAGGGCCGTCAGGAACAGCTCGTCGACGTCGACCGGCAGCACACCGAACCGGTCGGCCAGGCGGCGCGCCGTGCCGGGCAGGTGCGCGCCCCTGACGGTCAGGGCAAGGAAACCGCCCCGGCGCAGCGACTCCCGGAGCCGCAGCTCGGACAGACGACGAGGGTCGCGGCCCTCTGCCAGCTGGCCCTGCGCGGCGTCGTACAAGGCGCCGGTGCTGGTCAGAACGGAGCCGCTGAACGCCGGACGGCTCTGCTCGGCATCCCGTGAGGGCGGGAAGAAGCGTCGGGTCTCCCGTTCGTACACCAGGGGGAAGCCCGCCCCGGACAGCGCCTCCTCCAGCTCGACGTAGGTGATGTCGGCGAGTGCCGTGAGGCCCGGGAAACGGGCCTTCACCCGGGTCAGCAGTTCGTCGGCGCCGATTCCCGCACCGGCCCGTACCCCGGCGGCCGCCTGCGAGATCCGCAGTGCCCGCTCGAGTCCCAGGTCCAGCGGGAACAGCTCGAAGCGCGGAGTGACGCCGATACCGCCCGCCATGGCGGCGGCCAGGGTCAGCAGGCGGGTGTCGGCCAGCGGGGCCATGCCCTCCGGCGCGGGTACGGCGCGCAGTTCCCGCAGGACGGTGCCGCCGCCGGGCAGGGGATCGCGGGCCGCCAGGTCCTCGGCGGCCCGGCCGAGCAGGGTCGCGTACTCGGCGAGCTCCACCGGGGTCGGGTCGTCGCCGCCCGGGAGGTCGACCAGGGCCAGCAGCACCGCGCTGCCCCGGCGCATCACGGTGAACCGGGAGGCGCCGTCCTCGCCGCCCTCGCCGAGGGCCAGGTCGTCGCGGCGAGACTCGACCTCGGTGGCCGCCCGCACCAGGGCCAGGGCCTCCGCCTGGAGGTCGGCCCGGTCCTCGTCCGTATCGTCCTCGTCGCGCGGGGCGTGCCGTACACGCAGCTCGGTGGCCAGCTCCTGCGCCGTCATCACCCTGCCTTGCTCGGACAGTATGGTGACCAGTTCGGCGCGGACGTCCTCCAGCCAGGTGAACGCGGTCCACTGCTCGATCGCCGCGCCCAGGTTCCCCGAGACGGTCGGCTGGCTCACGTCGAGGGCCCGCGCGATCGCGGACTGGGCGGGCCACGGGGAAAGCGCACCGGCCGCCTCCACGCCCGGGAGCCCCAGCGTCGCCAGGACGATGTCCCGCCGCGGGCGCGTACGGACACCGCCCTCGGCCGGGACCAGCCGGGCCGCGAGGATCTCGACCGGCTCCAGGATGTCGCCCGGGGTGTCGGCCGGCACCTGCACGGGCCGCTTCGGGGTGACCCGCCTGCGGAGATCCTGGGTCCACTGGCGGTGGCGCCGGTTGAGCTCCTTGCGGATGACGTTGCCGGCGCCCCGGGCACGGGAGATCGAGTGCGGGGGGACGTCCAGGAGCTGGCCCACCGTCACGGCCCCCAGACCCGCCGCCACCGACACGGCGCGCGGCGACAGCCCCGCGGCGTCCAACGGGGTCGTCAAGTCTGCGGCGGCGGCAGCCTGTTCGCGCGCGTCCTCGACGTCCGCCGCCTGCGCGTCGACCGTCGCGGGCGTGGTGGGCGGACGCGTGGAGTCCGCCCTGCGGAAGACCCCGCGCCAGGCCTCCTGCATCTGGCGGAGACTGTCGTGGCGGCTCTCCACGTCGCGGTGCAGGGCCTGCTCGAAGAACTCGGTCAGACCGTCCGCCAGCGCCGGCTCGAACAGCTCGCGGGCCACATAGAGCTCGGCCTTCGGAACGGTCAGCGGATCGCCCTGGCCGTCGCCCCACACCGGCCGCTCGCCCGAGGCCATCTCGTGCAGGGTGACCGCAGCCGCGTACCACTCCGAGTGATCGTCGAAGCGGGCGCGGCGGCTGCCGCCCAGGAAAGGATCGAGGTAGCCGCGGGTGCCCGCGTGAAGGTCCTGGTCGGGAGCATCGGCCAGGGAGAAGTCGAACAGCATCAGCTGCCAGGAGCCGTCACTCCGCTTGAAAAGGCCCAGGTTGTCCGGCTTGATGTCGCGGTGGCGCACCCCGCGGGCGGCAAGGCTGTCCAGGGCCTCGAAGAGGTCGTTGCCGAACCGCTCCAGCTGGGCGTAGCCCAGCCGGCCCTCGCTGCGCAGCCGTGACCCGAGACTGACCGGATCCCGGTCGTCGGCCGGGCGGAAGCCGCCCGCGTACTCGATCTCCAGGACCGTGTGCCCGCCCACTTCCCGGGGAGCGGCGAGCAGCTTGACGATGCGGTTGCCGCCCACCTCGCGCAGGGCCTTCGCCTCCGCGTACAGCCGCGCGTCCTTCTCCCGGTCGAGCGCCACCTTGAAGACCCGCAGCGACGCCGGATCCGGCACTCCTTCCTCGACGCGGCGCACCAGCAGAGCCCGGGCGGTCGCGCCGGTGCCCAGGACCCGCACGACCTCCCACTCCGCATCGAGGCGACGGCCGGCCTTGGCGGTGAGAGGGTCCTCCACCTCGATGGCGCCCCGACCGCCGACGGCAGCGTCGGCCTCCGCGGCGTCGAGCAGCCGCAGGAACTCCTCGGCGGACGACAACCGGCTCTGCACATCGGAGGCGGTGGCCCGGAAGACGAGGTCGTCCAGTGCCGCGGAGACGCTGTCGGAGGCGGCGTACGGGTGAAGTCCGCCCTCCGCGGCGAGCCGGTCCACCAACGCGCCCCGCGCATCGGCGGGCGGCTTGCCGGTGAGCAGCAGGTAGGAGAGCGCACCGATGCCGAAGAGGTCGAGGTCGACCGGGTCCGCGAATTCCCGGGTGGTTTCCGGCGCGAGGTACACCTGGGCGATGTCGGCGACCAGCCCGGAATCCAGCGGAGTCTGGCCGAGCGTGAGATGTGAGGTGGTGTCGAAGTCCCTTGCGGCGGTCTGCCAGTCGGCGATCCGCAGCACCGGTTCCGTACCGTCCTCGTGCGCGGACACGTACACCGAACGCGCCGACAGAGCCCGGTGGTACAGCGAACGGTTGTGGGCGTACCGGACGGCCTCGGCGAGCTGGCGCACCAGGTCCAGCCGCACAGCGGGCGTGAGCCGGCCTCCGTACGCGTCCAGATATGCGTCGAGCCGCAGATCCGACTCCTGGTGCCGGAACAGGATCGCCGGGCCGCCCTGGTGCTCGCGGATCTGAACGGCCTGCACGATGCCGCGGTGGTTGATGCCCTGGAGCACCTGGTACTCACGCAGAGCAGCCCGGTCCACCCGGGCACGCTGCTCCGCTGACGAGGCCTGACCCGACAGATAGATCCGGACCCTGCCGTTCTCCTTGACCAGGCCGTCATCGCGTGCGGCGAGCCGGTCCTCCCAGCCGGGGCCGGCATCCAGCGCACGCGGCGCGAGCAGCCAGTCGTCCCCGAAGCGCAGGTGAGCGGTGGAGTGGCTGATCCCGATGCGCTTCATCAGCATTTCGAGCCGCTGGCTGTCCTGCGGGGTGACGCGCCAGCTCTCCCGCTCCGGGGGCAGTCCGAGCAGGCCGTCCCAGATGCCGGGCAGACCGCTAGTACCCTCGTTGCGTCCGTAGACCGACGTGCGCTGGAACTCGTCCAGCTCGCTCACCAGGTCGGGATCGTGCAGGAAGACCGCCGGCTTGATGAAGGGGATCTTCCCCTCGGGGATGCCCGCGGCACGCGCGGCACGCTCCAGCTGGGCCTTCAGTTCCTTGGCCTTGAGATCGGTGAGATGCAGCGGGTTGCGCAGCGTCCGCACCCGGTCGTCGTGGAACTGCCAGGTGTCCCCCCGGTTCACGACCCGCCCCGGATGCCCCTTCAGCTCCAGCAGATAGACGCCTCCGGGCACGGCGATCAACAGATCGCACTCGTTGACCCGGCCCGTGACACCGGTGAACCTGAATGTCGCCCATGCCCGGTACGGCTCGGCGTTCGGCATCAGCTGCCGCACATGCTCAAGGCCCTCCTGCTCCCAACGGAAACCGGACCGGCGCGGCTGGAACCAGTGCTCACGCCGCGATGGAGGACCGGGCTTCGCAGCGGTCGGCGTCACGGGGGTGTCCTCCGGTCATGGGCGTGGTCGTAACGGGGCAAGCCTAGCGACGTCACCCGAAGAGTCAGCGGCCGTTCACAGCGACCGGGCGGTGGTGGGCTCGTGCTCCACGGCTTCGGCCGCAGTGGCAGACGAGTAGTGCAGGGTGGCTGTTCCGCCGCTCGGGGCGACAACGCGTCAAGGGCTCCAGAGCTTGGCTGTGACGCGCCGACCGACCGGGTACCTATGCGCGCCCTGGTGAGTCAGCCACTCGATGGAGGCAAGGGCAGGTCCCTGGTCTGTCGACCGCTTCGACGGGTGGTGAGACAAGGGCCGGGCCCTCACGGGTCGGCCCTTGGCTTCTTCCGTGTCGGGAACGTGGGGGTTTGGGGGTGTCGATCTCCTGGTGTGGGAAGTCCTTGAGCAGGCAGGCACATCAGGTCGGGGGAGGGGGACCACATGTGGGTGGCATTGGCGATACTCGGGGTGCTCGTCGTGTTCAACGGTGAGTTCCGGGTGCTGGCGGTCGCCGCCGGAGTGCTCCTGCTGTGGGTCGGGCACAAGCGGAGCAGCATGCTGCTGACGGCGGTCGGTGCGGGGTTCCTCGCGCTGATGCTGTACGCGGCGTACTGACCCACGGCTCCGGCGACCGGCTGCCGCGACGGGGCGTGGAGGCCTCAGCTTCCGGCCAGCCCCGTCTTCAACCCCGCTCCGCACAACGGCACGACCGCCGTGCGGGTCCCGAGCGCGCCCTCCCGTACGGCCGCCCAGCAGGCCACGCCCGTGGACTCGACGTACAGCCCGCGTGAGGCCAGGTCGCGTTGGGCGTGGCGGATCTGGTCCTCGGTCACGGTGAGGAAGGTGCCGCCGGAGTCGCGCACGGCGCGGAGGATCTGGCGGGCTCGGGGTGGGTGGGGGATGGCGATGCCCTCGGCGAAGGTGGGGGCCATGAGTGTGGTCCCGACAAGGTCGTCAGCGCCCTCGGTCCAGGCGTGGGCGAGCGGGGCCACGGCGGCGGACTGGACGGCGTAGAGGGCGGGGCGGCGGTCGATGAGGCCCGCCGCGTGCAGTTCGGCGATCGCGAGGGCCGCGCCCAGCAGCAGCGTGCCGTTGCCGACAGGGACGACGATCACCTCGGGGAGCCGGCCGCCGAGGTCCTCCCACAGTTCGTGGACGTACGTCTTGGTGCCGTGCAGGAAGTACGGGTTGTAGACGTGCGAGGCGTAGAAGACGCCGTCCGCGTCAGCCGCCTCGCGGGCCGTCCTGGCCGTGGCCTCGCGGTCGCCGTCGACGAGGTGGAGCTGCGCCCCGTGCGCCTCGATCTGCTCCAGTTTCTTGGCCGACGTGCCGAGCGGGACGTACACCGTGCAGGGCAGCGAGGCCCGGGCGCAGTACGCGGCGACCGCCGTGCCCGCGTTGCCGCTGCTGTCGGCGATCACCCGCCGGGGGCCGAGCCGCAGGGCCAGCTCGGCGAGCAGCACCGCGCCCCGGTCCTTGAAGGAGAGCGTGGGCATGAGGAAGTCGAGCTTGGCCCGGACGCCGTCCTTCAGCTCGACCAGCGGGGTCCGGCCCTCGCCCAGCGAGATCGTGGGCGCCGCCAGGGGAAGGCACTCCGCGTAGCGCCACAGGGAGTTCACCCGGCCGGCCAGGGACTTGAGCGATGCCGGTGTCGGTGCGAAGTCCAGGTCCAGGGGGCCGCGGCAGGCCGGGCAGCACCAGGCGAGGGAGGCGGCGGGGACGCGCGTGCCGTCCGTCGGGCAGAAGCGATCCGGCAGTGGGGTCATGGACGAAGGGTAGTTGGGGTGGTCGGGGTGGGCGGGGTTGTTGGTGACGGTGCGTCATGGTGGGCGGGGCGGTAGGGGCGGTAGGGGCGGCGATCCGAGCATCCGGGGCCGGGTGGGCTTCCCGGGGCACATCCCTTCCGCCTCAGTCCCCCGCCCGACGTATCGCCCACGCCCATCACCCGCTTACGATGCGCCCAGTCGTACGTCAGTTCCCACTCGGCCTGTTCCCTTCGGTCCGTTCACTCGGCCCGTTCCACTCCACTCGTTCCACTCCACTCGTCCCGCTTCACTCCTCCCACCCCGCTCGGCGCAAGGAGCACCCGTACCCGTGGCCACACCCCCGCCCCTCGGGCCCCAGCCACCTCACGGCGGTGGCTCGTTCGCGTCGCCAGGGCAGTCGCAGGCCGGGGGCGGGCAGCCGTATCCGTATCAGGCGGCTGCGCAGCCCTGGGGTCAGGCCTGGGGGCGGGCATATCCGGCGCCACCGCAGCCCCCGCCGGTCAACGGGCCCGCGATCGCCGCGCTCGTGCTCGGGGTGCTGTGCTTCCTGCCGGGCGTCGGGCTGTTGCTGGGGATCGTCGCGCTGGTGCAGATCAGGAAGAAGGGGGAGCGCGGCAAGGGCATGGCGGTGGCCGGAATCGTGCTGTCGACGATCGGCGCGCTGCTGATGACGCTCGCGTTCACCACGGGCGGCGCGCGCGACGCGTGGGACGGCTTCCGCGACGCCGCGAGCAGCGCGGGTGGCACTTTCTCGGTGGAGAAGGGCGAGTGCTTCGACTCGCCGAGCGGCTCCCTGGAGGAGTACGCGTACGACGTGGACATCGTGCCGTGCGACGGTGAGCACGACGCGGAGGTCTTCGCCGGCTTCTCGATGCCGGACGGCGGCTACCCGGGTGACGACGCGGTCACCGACGTCGCCGACGACCGGTGCTACGCGCGCTCGGAGGAGTACGCGATGGACGCCTGGGCGCTCCCGGTCGACGTCGACATCTACTACTTCACGCCCACGCGGCAGAGCTGGCGGTACGGCGACCGCGAGATCACCTGCATGTTCGGCAACGTGGACGCGGAGGGCAGCCTGACGGGCTCGCTGCGGCGGGACGCGACGACCCTCGACGACGATCAGCTCGCCTTCTTGGAGGCCGACGCGATCCTGAACGACGCCTTCGACCAGGTGCCCGACACGGAGTACGTGGAGGACGACCTGTCCGGGCACAAGGTGTGGGCGTCGCAGGTGGTGCGTGCCCTGGAACAGCAGACGTCCGCGTTGCGCGCGCACGACTGGGAGTCCTCCGCCGAGCAGGCGGTCACCGACTATGTCGAGGCTCTGGACGAGGCGCGCGAGGAGTGGGAGGCGGCGAGCGAGGCGAGCGACGCCGAGGACTTCACCGAGCACTGGGACAAGGCGTACCGGCTGACCGGCGGCCCGAAGGCCGTCACCGCGCGCGAGGCTCTGGGTCTGGCCACCGAGTCGCCGACGTACGACGACGAGGACGCCGGCGGGGGCGGTGGCGAGGACGGCTCCGGCGCGGAGGTGTGACGGCCTCCATAGTGGGGAGAAAGTGCCTGCGTAAAGCCCTCGCCGGGCACATGTCATCACATCGAGTGATTCTCTGGCCTTTGCTTGCATGGCCGAACCCACGGTTGCCACGCTGTTGCTGTCTGTACATCCTGATGGGAGCGGCCAGTGACTTTCGGTGAGCAGCCGGCGTACTTGCGCGTCGCGGGTGATCTCCGTAGGAAGATCGTGAGCGGTTCGCTGCCACCGCACACCCGTCTCCCTTCCCAGGCCCGTATCCGCGAGGAGTACGGAGTTTCGGACACGGTCGCGCTGGAGGCCCGCAAGGTGCTCATGGCCGAGGGGCTGGTGGAAGGCCGCTCCGGTTCGGGCACGTATGTGCGAGAGCGGCCGGTGCCGCGTCGGGTCGCCCGCTCCGGGTTCCGGCCCGCCGGCGGCGCCACACCCTTCCGGCAGGAGCAGGCCGACGCCGCGGCGCGCGGCACCTGGGAGTCGCGCAGTGAGCAGGTCGAAGCGGGCCGGACGATCGCCGAGCGCCTCGCGATCCAGCCCGGCGACCGCGTGATGTGCACCAGGTACACCTTCCGGGACGCGGGGGAGGCGATGATGCTCTCCACCTCCTGGGAGCCCCTCGCCCTCACCGGCCGCACACCCGTGATGCTTCCCGAGGAGGGGCCTCTAGGGGGCATGGGCGTCGTCGAGCGCATGGCGGCCATCGACGTCGTCGTCGACAACGTCACCGAGGAGGTCGGCGCCCGCCCCGGTCTCGCCGAGGAGCTGTTGTCCCTCGGCGGTGTCCCCGGGCATGTCGTCCTGGTCGTCCAGCGCACGTACTTCGCCTCCGGCCGCCCGGTGGAGACGGCGGACGTGGTGGTCCCGGCGGACCGCTACCAGGTGGCGTATCACCTGCCGGTGAAGTGAGCCCGGGACGCGGAAGTGGGTGCGGGGCGCCCCTCGTTCGGGAACCGGCTGATCTCACGTGTAAGGGGCTGTGGCATGGGCATGGGTCAAGTGGCCCTTGCCGGAGGGAAGTTGCCGCTGTCGGAGTCTCGGGACTCCGTCCGAACGTAGTTCGAATTCGGTCGTTCTTGGTCCCGGGGTACCAGGGTGCCCGGTAGTGGCCCGTTTCGTACGAACGGCACGGGACCGCTGCTCGTCGGAGCGCTGGGGGGCGCGCGGGTAGTGATCGACGGCGCGTTCGACGGGGTGCGCCCCCCTCGTCTTGGCTGGTTGCGTACCTCTTTGTGAAAAGGCAGATTCGCTGCGTGAAGGTTAGGCGTACGCTCGGGCATATGCGGATTGCGGTTTCCTTAGGTGGCGGGGCGCGACGTCCGGGGGTGGGACCTGGACGAGCCGGGGCGGGAAGGAGCGGTGGGGGTCGATGAACGACGGCACGATCACTCTTCCCTGGCTCGTCATAAGGCAGGACGACAACGGCAATCGCTACCGGGTGGGCAGGTATGCGACGCGCGCCGAGGCGCAGAAGATCGCGGACAGTCTCGACGGTCGCGGCCACAAGCAGCTCTACTGGGTCGAACGTATCGGCCAGAACGGCCAGAACGGGCAGACTGTGAGCAAGTGACGCACCCCGCCCGGTGCCCGTCTTCGCTCCCGTAGGCTCCCGCGCATGACCGAACCGATCGTGGTGGTGGGAGCCGCTCTGCTGAACGACGGGCGACTGCTCGCCGCGCGCCGCAGCGCACCGCCTGAGCTGGCCGGACGCTGGGAGCTGCCGGGGGGCAAGGTGGAGCCCGGTGAGCCTCCCGAGCAAGCGCTCGTGCGTGAGTTGCGCGAAGAGCTGGGTGTCGAGGCGAAGTCCGCGGAGCGGGTGCCCGGTGAGTGGGTGGTGCGGCCGGGGTATGTGCTGCGGGTGTGGATCGCCCATCTGCTGTCCGGTGAGCCCCGGGCGCTGGAGGACCATGACGAGCTGCGTTGGCTGACCGCGGACGAGGTGTGGGATGTCGACTGGCTGGACCAGGATGTGCCGGCCGTGATGGAGGCGGCGCGGATGGCTTGGGGCGACGGGGGGTGAGGGTCGCCCGGGGCCGGTGATGCGCCGCCGGGTGGGTGAGATTTCCCCGCCCCCGCCCGCCACCCCCCGCCGCGCCCCCGCCGCCCGTACCCGTCCTATCCCCAGGGGCGCCGCCCCTTCGGCCTCATCCCCAGGGGCGGCCGCCCCTACGGTCCCGGCCTCAGGGGCGCTGCCCCTCCGCCCTCGGCCTCCAGGGGTGCTGGTTCTCCGCCTCCGGCCTCCAGGGGTGCTGGTTCTCCGGCCCTTCACGGCTGCCGTCCCAAGCCGCCGTCTGGGGAGTGGTTTTTGGGCTGCGGGTCGAGTGTGGCCGGCCGCGCGGTTCCCCGTGCCCCTCGCGGGGCTGCTTCTCTGACGTGGTGCGCCCCCTACGCCGTTCGTGCCACGGTGCGCCCTCGTGCGCGGTACTACGGGATGGATATCGGGTATGTGCCCATTAACCCCATGAAACCGGACAGGGTCTGCTTCTGGACTGGGAAGTGATCGGCGTGATCGACAGCGGAGACGACTGCGCCGAGTGGACCTTTCCGGCGGAGCCGGGGGCGGTGCGGGACGCTCGCGCGGTGGTGCGAGGGCAACTGCGCGAGTGGGGACTCGATGTGCTCGGGGACATCACCGCCTTGTTGGTGAGCGAGCTCGTGACCAACGCGCTGCGGCACGCGACGGGACCCATCGGCGTACGGCTCGTGCGTCCCGCCGGCCCCTCCGGGGCACTCCTGGTCGAGGTCTCCGACCCGCTGCCCGATCCACCGCGTGAGCGCGCGGCCGATGTCGACGACGAGAGCGGCCGGGGTCTGCAGTTGGTGGCCTGTTCCTCGCGGGCCTGGGGTACCCGCCCCGGGGAATCGGGCAAGACGGTCTGGTTCGAGCTGGCGGTTCCCGGCTGAGCGGCCTTGTCGACGTACGGGGTGAAAATCCAGGTGCACGACGGGAGTCCACGGCGTACGGACCGGGGGCGGGGGGCGGCTCCCCGGGGCGCGCGTGCGACCGACTGGTTCAAGCCAGTAGAGCTGGCTGGAGTCTTTGATTCGAGGGGGCAACGCCTGGTTAGAAGACTTGGGAGTATGTCCCAGCCGGTCCAAAAACGATCGGGACCGTGCTGTGATCGTGAACACCGTGTTGCGCGGCGCCGTAGTGCTGGATACTGCGGGCAGCCGCCCCTGGTGACCGAAGCCGGACGCGGTGAGCTGGAGGGGACGGTTCGCGTGAGCGAGATACCAGCGAAGGCCACGGAGTCCACGGGGTCCAGGAACCCGTCGGACCGCGCGAGGCCCGAGGCCGCAGACGATTCCGGCCTGGGCGGAGCCACTCGCGACAGCGGGGCCGCACGCGACAAAACGGGCGACGACCCGACGGGTCGTGCGTCCGAGGGGCGTGCGTCCGGGAGTCGTGCGTCCGGCGTGCGGGTCGGTGATGCCGGCGCTTCCGCCGGTGGCGCGGGCGTCATGGGTGGTCACGGCACCGGTGACTCGATGTGGCAGACCAGCCCGCCCGGGTCCATGTACGACTACATCAAGGTGGCTTCGTTCTCGATCGGTCCTGACGGGCTCATCGACCAGTGGAGCCTGCGGGCCGAGCAGTTGTTCGGCATATCGGCGCGGCGGGCCGTGGGCATGGACCCCATCGAGGCGTTCATCGACCCCGACCGGCGTGAAGAGGGCCAGCGGAAGATGGCCGAGGTCCTCGACGGCCGGGAGTGGACCGGGGTGGTCCCCTTTCGCGTGCCGGGCCCCGACGGGGTGGAGGGACTCGCCGAGGTCTATGTGATGCCCACCACCGTGGAGGGTGGCGAACGGGCCGCCGTGTGCATCGTCGTGGACGTCCGGACCCTGCGCCGGATAGAGACCGACCTTGCCGCTTCGCAGGCAATTTTCGGCCAATCTCCGTTCGGGTTCCTTCTGATAGACACCGATCTTCGGGTAAGGCGTGCCAACCAGCGCTTCGCCTCCATCTACGGCGGCGAGGTCGACGACCACCGCGGCCGGGGCGTCCACGACTATCTGCAGTCCCCGGAGGCCGAGCGGGTCGAGGCGACCCTGCGGCGCGTCATGGAGACCGGCGACTCGATCACGGACATGCACATCACGGGCTTCGTGCCCGGCTCCGAAGAGCGCCGCCACTGGTCCATCAACCTCTTCCGCGTGCACAGCGGAACCGGCCGTCCCATCGGCATCGCCTGGCTCGCCACCGACATCACGGCCCGCCGCTCCGCCGCTCGTGAAGCGGCCGCCGCCCGGCGGAATCTCGCCCTCCTCAACGAGGCCGGGACGCGCATCGGCAACTCCCTCGACCTGGAGACCACCGCCCGCGAACTCCTCGACGTCGTCGTCCCCGGTTTCTGCGACCTCGCCACCGTCGACCTCTACCAGGGCCTCCTGATGGGCGACGAGACCCCGCCCGGACTCGCCGACGGCAGCGCCGAACTGCGCCGGGTCGCCTTCGCCAGCGCCGTCTCCGACGCGCCCTTCGTCGGCGGCCCCGCCCCCGTGCGGGTCGGCGCGGTGCACCACTACCCGTTCAACTCCCCCTGCGCCGACGCCCTGCGCACCGCACGCCCCCAGCAGGTGCCCGAGGAGGGCAACCTGATCCAGTCGACGCTCGCGGTGCCGATGGTCGCGCACGACACCGTCGTGGGGCTCGTGCAGTTCTCGCGCACGAAGGGCAGCGAGCCGTTCGGCGATCGCGACCGGGGCCTCGCCGTCGAGCTGGCCGCACGCGCCGCCGTCTGTATCGACAACGCGCGCCTCTACCGCCGCGAGCACGAGCGCGCCCTCATCCTGCAGCGCTCCCTGCTGCCGCCGGGCGACCCCGAGGCCTCCGGGCTCGACATCGCCTGCCGCTATCTGCCGGGCAACGCGGCCACCGAGGTCGGCGGCGACTGGTTCGACGTCATCGAACTCCCCGGCCACCGCACGGCACTCGTCGTCGGCGACGTCATGGGCCGCGGGCTGCGGGCAGCGGTGGCGATGGGCGAACTTCGTACGGCTGTTCGTACGTTGGCCCTGCTGGACCTCGAACCCGCCGAGGTCCTCTCGGCGCTCGACGAGATCGCCCGCGGCCTCGGCACCCCCGGCGGCGGCCAGTCGGCCTCCCGCACGTCCGCCGGCCGCCCCCGTGACAAGGACCTCTCCGAGGTCTACCTCGCCACCTGCGTCTACGCCGTCTACGACTCGGTGACCCGCCGCTGCACCTTCGCCAACGCGGGCCATCTGCCGCCGGTGCTGGTCGAGCCCGGTGAGAGCGCGCTGATGCTCGACGTGCCGCCCGGCATGCCGCTCGGCGTCGGCGGCGAGCCGTTCGAGGAGGTGGAGGTCGAACTACCCGAAGGCGCACTGCTGGCGCTCTACACGGATGGACTGGTCGAATCGCGTGACCATCCCCTCGACGAGGGCCTCCAGGCGTTCGTGGGCGCGCTCACCGACCCCGCCCAACCGCCGACCGCGCTGCGCGCCGACACACCCCGGTCGCTGGAGGATGTCTGCGACCACGTCCTCAACACCCTCGACACCCACCACGGCGAGGACGACATCGCGCTGCTGATGGCTCGTGTCCAGGGGCTGCCGGAGGACTCCGTCGGCGACTGGACCCTGCCGCGTGAGCCGCGCAGCGTGGGCCGCGCCCGTGAGTACGCGCGGGGGCGGCTGCAGGCCTGGAACCTCGAGCCGCTCATCGACACGGCGGAACTGCTGGTCAGCGAGCTGGTCACCAATGCGTTGCGCTATGGCGAGGGCGAGATACGGCTTCGGATGCTCCTCGACAGGACGCTTGTCTGCGAGGTGTGGGACGCGGGTCTCGTGCAGCCGCGTCGGCGCCGGGCCCGCGACACCGACGAGGGCGGACGCGGACTGCAGCTCGTCGGGCTGCTCTCCGCGGCGTGGGGCTCACGGCGTACGCCGCGCGGCAAGACCGTGTGGTTCGAACTGCCGTTGCCGGGTGGGGAGAACGGGCTGACGGATCCGGCGGAGGCGTTGCTGAGCCTGTTCTAGCGGTTCGGTTGCGGTTTTTGCGGTTCTCGCCTTCGTCGCCGGACCGCTTGTCAGAACTGGCCGCCTGATGTCCTGCGGGCGCGGGTCGCTGTTCCGCCGTAGCAGGCCGGGCCCCGTAGGTCGGCCCGGCCGGTGCCGTCGCGGGTCTCGCCGAGGATGATGCCGCCCAGGAGGGCGCCGGCCAGGCCGTCGCCGACCGGGCCGCCGTACGGGTTGCCGTACGCCCGTACGTCCTGCTCGGCCAGGTTCCGGGCCTCCTGGGCGAGAGCGTGGGCCTGGGCCAGTTGCGGGTGTCCGGTGTTCTCGGCGGCCCTGTCGATCTCGTCGGTTTGGTGGGCCCCGCCGGTCTTGTCGGTTTCGTGGGTCTCGTGGGTCTCGTCGGGGTCGGCGGAAAGCGTTGCCACCGCCTGCGCCAAGTGCCGTTCCGCCTCCGACAGTCGGGTCCTGGCCTTCGCGCCCACCGCCCCCCGGTGCGTGGTGATGAAGTCGGCCGCGGCGGCGACCGCGCTGCGGGACGGGAGGAGCGGGCGGCCCTGGCTGCGGAGGACGTCGAGGGGGTCGTCGTACGGGCCGGTGTGGGGGGCGCCCTGCTGCGCGAGCTCGCCGGCGCGTGCCAGCTCGGCGGCGAGCCGCTCCACCCCGGTCACGAACAAGTCCGCCTGGTCGATCGCGCCCTCGGCGGCCCGCAGGTGGACGGCCGCGGTGTCCAGGTCGCCCGGGTAGGCGGCCTGGCGGGCCCGGTTCAGCTCGGTGGTGGCGAAGACCAGACGGTCCTTGGCCTGCTCGACGTGGCCGGTGACGGGGAGGGAGGCGGCGGGGGCGTAGCCGTCGCGGAGGGCGGTGAGGGTGGTGGCCGCGGTCGCCGTACGGCCGGTCAGCTCGCGGAAGCGGGCCTCCGCGCACTCCAGGGCCGGGGTGATGTCGCGCTCCAGGGACCGGAGTTGATCGAAGGCGGGGGTCGCCGTGTCGAGCCGCCGCTGTGCCGTCGTGCACCGCGTGAGGATCTCCTCCAGCAGCGCGCGTTCCTCGTCGGGCGCCAGGGCGTCGCTCTCCTCGTCCAGCCGTTGACCCGCCACGAAGGCCGCCACCAGCTCACCCCGCGCATCCGCCAGCGCCTCCACGAACGGTTGCACCGCGTCCAGCGCCGCGGGAGTCTCCGCGAAGGGCTTGGCCAGATCCAGCACAACCCGCCCCTCCGGGCGCCACAGGACCGGGCCGGCCACCGCCGACTCCTTCTCGTGTGGTTCGGTGTCGTCGGTGCCGGGCTGCCCTTCGGCGTGCGGTTGGGTGGTGTTGGTACCGGCCGACCTCTCTGCGTGCGGCTGGGGGGCGTCGTGGCCGGTGGGGCTCGCCACGGACGTTCCGGCGTCGTCGCGACCCGCCGCCCCCTCGGCGTGTGGTTCGGTGTCGTCGGTAGCAGCCGACCCTGCCGCGGACGGCACGGGGTCGCCGTGGTCGGCGGGGCGCGCTGCGGATGGTTCGGCTTCGTCGTGGCTCGCCGGGCTCGCCGGGCTCGCCGGGTCGGGTTCGGCTTCGTCGTGGTCCGTCGGTCCGTCCGGGAGCGGCTCGGCGGCCCCCTGGCCCGGTCGGGCCGCCGCGAAGCGGAGTTCCTCGGCGCTCGTGCGGACGCTGTCGTCGGTCTCGACGAGCAGCCGCTGGGCTCGGCGGTGGAGGTCGGGCAGCGGGGTGGTCAGCGGTTCGAAGACGCCGGTCGGGGTCGTACGCACCTGGGCGCGGCGCCTGCGTCGTACGAGTGAGTACGTGGCCACGGCGACCGCCGCCCCCGCGGCGGCCACCGGCAGGATCAGATCCACCCCGGAGGCCTCGTCGTCAGTGGGAGCCGCCCCGCCGTCGGCCGGAGTCACGGACCGCGCGCCGACAGCCGCGGGTGCCGGCGACACCGCGTCGGCCGGGGACAAGGGTCCACTGCCGCCAGGAGCCAGGAGCCGTTCGTCGCTGCCCGGAGGCGTGGGTTGCTCGCCGATGGCCGGAACGGTGGACTGTCCGGTGCCGCTCGGGCCCTTGGGTGGGTTGGCGCCGCCGGGGGCCACGAACCGCTCGCCGTCGCCCGGAGTCACGGGTCGTTCGCCGTCACCCGGTGCCACGGCACGCCCGCTGGCGGCCGGAGGCACGGGGGGTCTCCTGTCGGAGGCCGGAGCTGCCGGATGCCCGCTGATGGTCGGCTCCACGGCCCTGAGCACGGACCGCTCGTCGGCGCTCGGTGCCGTGGCAGGCCCCTCGGCGGCCGTCTGTGTCGTCGTGGGCAGCAGGAGCCAGGCCATGGCTGCCAGCCCGCCGAACGCGGTGTGGGCCAGGCGCACGGCTATGTGCGACGTGGCGCTCCGCGCTCGGCTCTTTCTCAGACGCGACGTCACATTTGGGAGCGTATGGCCGGTGTCGCGCGGCCGCGAGTGGGATGGGGCGGAGTGGGGGAGGCGGAGCCTGGTGTCGGTGACGAGGGCATGCCGTGATCGACGTTCGCACGGGGGAGGCGGGCAGCGTGACGCGCATCGTGATCGGGTGCCTCGCGGCGGCCCTGGCGGCCACCGCCGTGTCCGGCGCCGTGTCCGGCGTCCTCGCGATCCGTACGCGGTGGATGTTGCCGTTGCCGTTGCCGTTGCCGTTGCCGTTGCCGTTGCCGCGCCGCGCCGCGCCGCGCCGCGCCGCGCCGCGCCGCGCCGCGCCGCGCCGCGCCGCGCCGCGACGCGGCCGGTTCCGTGGGGCCACGCTTCGCTCGCCCGCCGCGCGGGAATGCGCCCGTGGTGCTTCGGCAGGATGACCGAGCGCGCGGAGGGGTTCGGGCTGGCGGGCCTGATCCTGCTCGCTCCTCACGAACGCGGTGCTGTCGTACCTCGCGACCCGCCCCGGTCGCGTCACCACCCCATGACGGCCGCGCGCGGACCGGCCCTCACCCGCAACGACCCGACGCCCGGGCCCGAGCCCGCGCCGCCGTGGCTGCGGGCCGCCACCTCGCCGCGCCGCCGCCGCTGTGCCGCGACCGCGCGGCGGGGAGCGGAAGGGCACCCACGTTCTCGGGCCCTCACCCCGCCGAGGAACGCCTCCTGATCTTCGAGCCCAGCCACACCAGCGGGTCGTACTTGCGGTCGGCGGCACGTTCCTTGAGGGGGATCAGCGCGTTGTCCGTGATCTTGATGCCTTCGGGGCAGACCTCGGTGCAGCACTTGGTGATGTTGCAGTAGCCGAGGCCGTGTTCGTCCTGGGCCGTCTTCTTGCGGTCCAGGCCGGTGTCCTCCGCCGCGTCCAGCGGGTGCATGTCGAGTTCCGCGACGCGCATCAGGAAGCGCGGGCCCGCGAAGGCCGGCTTGTTCTCCTCGTGGTCGCGGACGACATGGCAGGTGTCCTGGCAGAGGAAGCACTCGATGCACTTCCGGAACTCCTGCGAGCGGTCCACGTCCTCCTGCATCATGCGGTACTCGCCGGCGCCGAGCTTCTCCGGCGGTACGAAGGCCGGGACCTCACGCGCCTTGGCGTAGTTGAAACCCACGTCCGTGACCAGGTCGCGGATCACGGGGAAGGCCCGCAGCGGCGTCACGGTGATCGTCTCGTCCCGCTCGAACACCGACATCCGGGTCATGCACATCAGCCGGGGGCGACCGTTGACCTCCGCCGAGCACGAACCGCATTTGCCCGCCTTGCAGTTCCAGCGGACGGCGAGGTCGGGGGCCTGGGTCGCCTGCAGACGGTGGATGATGTCGAGCACCACCTCGCCCTCGTTGACCTCGACCTCGAAGTCCTCCAGGCCGCCGCCCCGCACATCGCCCCGCCACACCTTGAAGCGGGCCTGGTAGCCGCTCATGACCGCGACTCCTCGTAGCTGCTCACTCGTACAGCTCCTCTTCGGCGAGGTACTTGACCAGCTCCTCCTTGTCGAAGAGGGCGAGCAGGTCGGGACGGATGGCTTCGGTGGTCTCACGGGTGAGGTCGATCCGGCCGACGACCGCGTGCGTGGCCGCCGGCCCGCCCGTCGGGTCGGTGAGCCGGCAGAGCAGATTGATCCGGCGCCAGTCACGGTCCATCGCCGGGTGGTCCTCGCGGGTGTGGCCGCCACGGGACTCCGTGCGTTCCAGCGCGGACCTCGCCACACACTCGCTGACCAGCAGCATGTTCCGCAGATCCAGGGCGAGATGCCAGCCGGGGTTGAACTGCCGGTGCCCCTCCACCCCCGCCCGGCGCGCCCGCACCCGTAGATCGGCCAGCTTCTCCAGCGCCTGCTCCATCTCGCCCTCGCGGCGGATGATGCCGACCAGGTCGTTCATGGCCTGCTGGAGCTCCTGGTGGAGGGTGTACGGGTTCTCCGGCGGCCGTCCCTCCTCCTGCCCCGGCGCCGGGCCCTCGGCGGAGAACGGGCGCAGTGCCTCGGCGGCGGCCGTGTCGACCTCGATGTCGTCCACCGGGGGGCGCGAACCGGCGAGGCCCGCCGCGTACTCGGCCGCGTGCAGCCCGGCCCGGCGGCCGAACACCAGCAGGTCGGAGAGGGAGTTGCCGCCCAGCCGGTTGGAGCCGTGCATACCGCCGGCCACCTCACCAGCCGCGAACAGGCCCGGCACCCCGCGCGCCGCCGCCGTGTCCGACTCGACCGCGATCCCGCCCATCACGTAGTGACAGGTGGGTCCGACCTCCATCGCCTCCGCCGTGATGTCGACGTCCGCCAGCTCCTTGAACTGGTGGTACATGGAGGGGAGTCGGCGGCGGATGGTCTCGGCCGGCATCCGGGTGGACACGTCCAGGAAGACCCCGCCGTGCGGCGATCCCCGGCCCGCCTTCACCTCGGCGTTGATGGCCCGCGCCACCTCGTCACGCGGCAGCAGCTCGGGCGGGCGCCGGTTGTGGTCCGGATCCTCGTACCAGCGGTCGCCCTCCTCCTCGGACTGCGCGTACTTCTCCTTGAAGACGTCCGGGATGTAGTCGAACATGAACCGCTTGCCCTCGGAGTTCCTGAGCACCCCGCCGTCCCCGCGCACCGACTCCGTGACGAGGATGCCCTTCACCGACGGCGGCCAGACCATGCCCGTCGGATGGAACTGCACGAACTCCATGTTCAGCAGGGGCGCGCCCGCGAGCAGGGCGAGCGCGTGGCCGTCGCCCGTGTACTCCCACGAGTTCGACGTCACCTTGAAGGACTTGCCGATGCCACCGGTGGCGATGACGACGGAGGGTGCCTCGATGACGAAGAACCGGCCCGACTCGCGCTCGTAGCCGAAGACACCGGAGACCCGGCCCGCGGCGGAGCCGCCGTCGGATGCCGTGTCCTTCAACACCCGGGTGATCGTGCACTCCTGGAAGACTTTCAGCCGGGACTCGTAGTCACCGGTCTCCTTGTGGTCCTCCTGCTGCAACGCCACGATCTTCTGCTGGAGGGTGCGGATCAGCTCCAGGCCCGTACGGTCGCCCACGTGGGCGAGGCGCGGGTACTCGTGGCCGCCGAAGTTGCGCTGCGAGATGCGGCCGTCCTTCGTACGGTCGAAGAGGGCGCCCCAGGTCTCCAGCTCCCACACCCGGTCGGGGGCCTCGCGCGCGTGCAGCTCCGCCATCCGCCACTGGTTGAGGAACTTGCCGCCGCGCATGGTGTCGCGGAAGTGGACCTGCCAGTCGTCACCGGAGTTGACGTTGCCCATGGCGGCGGCGATGCCGCCCTCGGCCATCACCGTGTGGGCCTTGCCGAACAGGGACTTGCAGATCACGGCCGTACGGGCGCCCCGCTCACGGGCCTCGATCGCGGCGCGCAGTCCGGCACCGCCGGCCCCGATCACGACGACGTCCCACTCCTGTCGATCGACCACGGACATCAGAACAACCTCGGATCGTCGAAGGCGCCGGACGCGACCAGGTACACGTAGAAGTCGGCGAGCGCCACGCTCACCAACGAGGCCCAGGCGAGCTGCATGTGACGGGCATTCAGTTTCCCGACCCACTGCCACATCCGGTAGCGCACGGGATGTTTGGAGAAGTGCTTGAGCTTGCCGCCGACGATGTGCCGGCACGAGTGGCAGGAGAGGGTGTACGCCCAGATCAGCACGATGTTGACGAGGAACACGAGGGTGCCGAGGCCCATGTGGCCCCACTCGTAGTGCTCGTCGCGGAAGGCCAGCACGGTGTCGTAGGTGAGGATGCCGGCGACGAGCAGGGCGGCGTAGAAGAAGTACCGGTGGAGGTTCTGCAGGATCAGCGGGAACCGGGTCTCACCCGAGTACTTCTTGTGCGGCTCGGCCACCGCGCAGGCGGGCGGGGACGCCCAGAAGCCGCGGTAGTAGGCCTTGCGGTAGTAGTAGCAGGTCAGGCGGAAGCCGAGCGGGAAGATCAGGATGATGATCGCCGGTGAGATGCCCCACCAGCCGCCGAAGATCTCCCAGTTGGGGCCGCCGTGCATGGGCTCGCAGCGTTCCGCCAGACAGGGCGAGTAGAACGGCGAGACGTACGGGGCCGCGTAGTAGTGCTCGTCCGCGAAGGCCCGCCATGTCGAGTAGACGATGAAGGCCAGCAGTCCGGCGGCCGTGGCGGCGGGGGCCAGCCACCATCGGTCGGTGCGCAGATGCGGGGCGGAGATCGCGGCGCGCGTACGGGTCCGCACGCCGCCGCGCTGTGGAAGGGGTTCTGTTGCCGGTGGTTCCGTACCAGTGGCCAACGGGGGACTCCCGGTCGGGTTCTTGGCGTCTCGGGTTCTCGGGCTCGGGTTTCGGGGTGGTCGGTTACGGCGGTCAGGGTGCGCGGCGGTCGCGGGCGCCGAGGCCCTCGTCGTCCGAGTCCGTCCACAGCGAGCTGTCGTACGGGGTGTCGGAGATGGGGACCAGGTCGGGGCGGCGCGGCTTCGCCAGGGCGGGAGCGGCCTCGCCCAGCAACGCGATGCTCTCGCGCAGGTGGTCGGCGTCGGTTCGGACGCGGCGTATCTCCAGGCCGCTGCCGCCCAGTTGCTGTTCCAGGCGACGTACGGACCGGGTCAGTTCGTCCAGGCAGCGCCGGACCGACGTCAAGTCGTCGTGCACGGACATGACTTGCCCTCGCTTTCACGGGGTGGTGGCCCCAAGGCGGCAACGTTCATGCGCCTGCGAGTGTCGCGCGTCACACCGGCCGGTGGGAAGCGGTGTGCGGGGTTCTTTTACGTCCGGGGAGCTCGGGGGCGTCCGTGCGTCGGCGCGTGCGGGTGGTGTGTGGTTGCTCGCGCAGTCCCCCGCGCACCCAAAAAGATCGGGCCCCCGCGGGCCTGAAAAGCACGGGGCGCAGCCCCTGCTTTTCAGGGGCGCGGGGAACTGCGCGGGCAACCGCTACGCACCCGCGGCCGCCATACGACCGACCCCCCCGAGCTCCCCCGGCGCAAAGGAACGCCGCGTTGGGCCGCACGGGTGGGTTCCGGCGCGTCCCTCGTCGTGTCGCCGGTCCTACAAGAACCCCGTCCTCTTCAGTGGGCCGCATCCGTCTGATCAGCTCCATATACCGCCGAACGTGATCAGAGCCACCCCCGTCCCCGTTCTCCCACCGCGGAGCGAGGAGGTCGCAGTGATGCCGATTCCCCACGACCGCGTTCGACCGCGCGCCGCGCGCCGCTCGTTGGCGTTCCTGGCCGCCGGCGTGCTCACGATGCCCGTGCTGAGCGGATGCGGTGAGGAGGACCCGGCGGGCAGACCCGTCGCCGGACCGGACATCGCGCCGGCCGCGCGGAACCTCGTCGCCGACGGCGGCACCCTGCGCTGGGCCGTGGACGCCGTACCGGAGACGTTCAACACGTTCCAGGCGGACGCCGACCCGGCCACGGCGCGGATCGCCGGCGCCGTCCTGCCGTCGATGTACCGCCTCGACACCAGCGGACGCCCCCAGGCCCACCCGGACTACCTGGAGTCCGCGAAGGTGGTCGACCGCGAGCCCCGGCAGGTCGTCCTCTACAAACTGAACCAGCAGGCGGTGTGGAGCGACGGCCGGGAGATCGGCGCGGCCGACTTCGCCGCGCAGTGGCGGGCCCTGTCCGGCAAGGACTCCGCGTACTGGACGGCCAGGAACGCCGGCTACGAACGCATCGAGAAGATCGAACGGGGCGACAACGACCTCGAGGTCCGGGTCACCTTCGCCCGTCCGTACGCCGACTGGAAGTCGCTGTTCTCGCCGCTGTACCCGAAGCAGGTGATGGGCACCCCGGACTCCTTCAACGACGGCGCCCGCAAGAAGCTCAAGGTCACCGCCGGGCCGTACGCGCTGAAGGACATCGACCGCAAGGGCGGCGAGGTCACACTCACCCGCAATCCCCGCTGGTGGGGCCGCCCCGCCAAGCTCTCGGAGCTGGTCCTGCGTGCCGTACCGCGCACCGAGCGGGCCAAGGCGCTGGCCGAGGACAAGGTCGACATCGCCGAGATCGACGCGGCGCAGGCCGAGCAGATCATGCTCGCCTCCCGTGACGAGAAGGGATCGCGGGGCGCCGGGCCTCTCACGCGGAGCGGTTCTCCGGCCGAGCACGGTGCCACGGCCCGGAACGGCTCCCCCGCCCACGGGCCCGGCTCCGGCGTGACCCCCGCGACGTCGATGCGGTCCTGGGCCATCGCGCACGGCTCGGACAAGGCGGCCGCGGACGACGAGATCACCGCCCGGAAGAAGCGGCGCGAGGCGCTCGCCGCGTACACCGCCCAGCAGTCCGCCCTGCGCGGCTTCGTCGTCCGCCGGTCCCTGGAACCCGCCTTCACCCAGCTCGCCCTGAACGGTTCCGAGGGCCCCCTCGCCGACGAGCGCGTCCGCCGTGCCGTGGCCCGCGCGATCGACCGGAAGAAGCTCGCCGCCCTCGTCCTGAAACCCCTGGGCCTGCCCGCCGTCCCCGTCGGCAGCCACCTCGCCCTCGCCGGCCAGGCCCACTACGCCGACAGCAGCGGCGCTCTCGGCGGCCAGGACACCGACGAGGCGCGGGCCCTCCTCGCCGACGCCGGATGGGAACAGGGCGGCCCCCTCAAGCCCGTCGCGGAGAGCAGGAAGGCGGCCGGCGCGGAGGGAGAGGAGACCACGGAGAAGGGCGCCCCCGGCTCCAACGGCTCCCCATCCGCCTCCGCCTCGACCTCAGCCTCGGCCTCTAAGCCCGCCTCCGCCTCCGCTTCGGCCTCGGCCTCCCCTTCCGCCTCCACCTCGGCCCCGGCCTCCAAGCCCGCCTCGGCCTCCGCCTCCGCTTCCGCGGACGAGAGCACGTACACCGTCGGCGAGGACAACAAGCCGTACGACGCCGACGAGAACCTCGCCCAGGACGGCAAGCAGTTCAAGCCGGGCGGCGCGCCCGGCGCGTACGCGCCGCAGGGGACACGGGCGCCCGCCGGCACCGCGCGGGGACCGCTCGCCAAGAACGGCAAGCTGCTGACGCTGCGGTTCGTGCTGCCGTCGGGGCCGGGCACGGAGTCGCTGCGGGCCGTCGGTGAGCGGATCGCGGTCATGCTGGAGCGCGTCGGGATCAAGACGGAGATCTCCAAGGTCGCCGACGAGAGCTACTTCAAGGACCACATCGCGAACGGGCAGTACGACCTCGCGCTGTGGTCCTGGCCGACCTCCGCGTACCCCGCCACCGACGCCCGGCCGATCTACGCCAAGCCGGTACCGGCCGCCGACGGCTCGCTGAGCGTCGAGCAGAACTACACGCGCGTCGGCACGGACCGGGTCGACCAGCTCTTCGACCAGGCCGTGGCCACCCTCGACGAGTCGAAGACCCGCTCCCTGATCCGTAAGGCGGACGCCCGCATCTGGGCCGCGGCCGGGTCCATCCCCCTCTACCAGCGGCCCCAGCTCGTCGCCGCCCGCAGCGGCCTCGCGAACGCGGGCGCCTTCGGCTTCCAGACCCCGGTCTACGAGGACATGGGGTTCCTGAAGAAGGGCGCGAAGGGACCGGTGCGGCCCACAGGAAAGTAGGGGATCAACCCTGCGTACTCCGGCCGCTGCCCTGTACGACACGGGGCGGCGGCCAGGCGCACGATGGAGTGAACCCGGGGCCAATCGATCTCGGGCGGGCCCCCTGTGGCCATAGCGTCGATGCTATGACGTGGGGTACGGTCGAACTTGAGCCGGAGGTCGCCGAATGGCTTGGCGGACTCGACGACAAACGCTGGGCACAGGCGCTCATGCACCTTGACCTGTTGGAACAGCGAGGAGTCCACCTCGGCGAGCCGTACACCCGTCAGCTCGACGGCAAGCTCAGGGAACTGCGTTTCTACTGTGGCGCCGCGCGCGTACGGATCACGTACTGGATCGCCACCGGGCGACGCATTGTCATGCTCACCGTGTTCGCGAAAACGAGGATGCGTGAGTTCGTCGAGGTGGAGCGGGCTCGCCAGGCGATGAAGAAGTGCCAGGCTGAAGGCCACACAGTGGACGAGGAGGAGCTGTGACGGAAACCGGGCGAACCAGCCTCACGGATGCCCGCCGGGCCCGGCCCATGACTCACGAGATCGAGGAGGAGTACGCGGCCGCGCAACTGCGTTTCGCTCTCGGTGAGGCCGTGCGCGCCCGGCGACAGGAGCTCGGTCTTTCACAGCGGGAAGTCGGTCGACGAGCGGGTATGACTCAATCGGCAGTGGCCCGCTTCGAGGGCGGGGGAACCGTACCGACCTTCCCTGTCCTCGACCGTCTCGCACGGGCTCTGGGTCTCGAACTGAGGGTGGAGCTGTCGCCGCAGATCAGGAGTGCCTGAGCCGGCCCGGAACCCCTGTGGAGGCCTTCTCCCCGGCGGCCCCGTACCATGGGGTGAGGCCGTGGCGTGTCCAGCCCGGCAGGGTCCGCGCGACACAGATGTCAGCGCAGGCCGTCCTCACACTCCGGGAGAAGCGCCTCAATATGGCCACGCGCCACGACATCCGCAACGTCGCCATCGTCGCCCACGTCGACCATGGCAAGACCACTCTGGTCGACGCCATGCTCAAGCAGGCCGGTGCCTTCGCCGCGCACGCCGCCGAGTCGCTCGACGACCGCATGATGGACTCGAACGACCTGGAGCGTGAGAAGGGCATCACGATCCTCGCCAAGAACACGGCGGTGAAGTACCACCCGAAGGATGGCGGCGACGTCATCACCATCAACATCATCGACACCCCCGGCCACGCCGACTTCGGCGGTGAGGTCGAGCGCGGTCTGTCGATGGTGGACGCGGTCGTGCTGCTCGTCGACGCCTCCGAGGGGCCGCTGCCGCAGACCCGCTTCGTGCTGCGCAAGGCCCTCAAGGCCCGGCTGCCCGTCATCCTGTGCATCAACAAGACGGACCGGCCCGACTCGCGCATCGACGAGGTCGTGAACGAGGCGTACGACCTCTTCCTCGACCTCGACGCCGACGAGGACCAGATCGAGTTCCCCATCGTCTACGCGTGTGCGCGTGACGGTGTCGCCTCGCTGACCAAGCCGGAGGACGGCACGGTCCCCGCCGACAGCGACAGCCTGGAGCCGTTCTTCTCCACGATCCTGTCGCACGTCCCGGCCCCGGAGTACGACGTGGAGGCGCCGCTCCAGGCGCACGTCACCAACCTGGACGCCGACAACTTCCTCGGCCGTATCGCGCTGCTCCGCGTCGAGCAGGGCGAGCTGCGCAAGGGCCAGACCGTCACCTGGATCAAGCGTGACGGCACGATGTCCAACGTCCGCATCACCGAGCTGATGATGACCGAGGCGCTCACCCGCAAGCCCGCCGAGGTGGCCGGCCCCGGTGACATCTGCGCCGTCGCCGGTATCCCGGACATCATGATCGGTGAGACCCT
The DNA here is from genome assembly GCF_045160825.1 of Streptomyces sp. NBC_00104. Taxonomy (NCBI): domain Bacteria; kingdom Bacillati; phylum Actinomycetota; class Actinomycetes; order Kitasatosporales; family Streptomycetaceae; genus Streptomyces; species Streptomyces sp. NBC_00104. The sequence goes on from NZ_CP108215.1 coordinate 7,310,033, forward strand.
CGCCGACCCCGAGAACCCGATCGCGCTGCCGCTGATCACGGTCGACGAGCCGGCGATCTCGATGACCATCGGTACGAACACCTCGCCGCTGGTCGGCCGCGGTGGCACCGGCAAGGGCGCGGAGAACAAGGCCGCGGTCAAGGACCGCAAGGTCACCGCCCGTCAGGTCAAGGACCGTCTGGACCGCGAGCTGGTCGGTAACGTCAGCCTCCGTGTCCTCGACACCGAGCGCCCTGACGCCTGGGAGGTCCAGGGGCGTGGCGAGCTGGCGCTGGCCATCCTGGTCGAGCAGATGCGCCGTGAGGGCTTCGAGCTGACCATCGGCAAGCCGCAGGTGGTCACCAAGGTCGTCGACGGCAAGGTCTACGAGCCGGTCGAGCGCATGACGATCGACGTGCCCGAGGAGCACATGGGCGCGGTCACGCAGCTCATGGGCGTCCGCAAGGGCCGGATGGACAACATGTCGAACCACGGCTCGGGCTGGGTCCGCATGGAGTTCGTCGTCCCCTCCCGCGGCCTCATCGGCTTCCGTACGGAGTTCCTGACCGGCACGCGCGGCACGGGCATCGCCCACTCCATCCACGAGGGCCACGAGCCGTGGTTCGGCACGCTGACGACCCGTAACAACGGCTCGCTCGTCGCCGACCGCTCCGGCGCCGTCACCGCGTTCGCGATGACGAACCTCCAGGAGCGCGGCGTGCTGTTCACCGACCCCGGCACCGAGGTCTACGAGGGCATGATCGTCGGTGAGAACTCGCGTTCCGACGACATGGACGTGAACATCACCAAGGAGAAGAAGCTCACGAACATGCGGTCCTCCTCGGCCGACTCGTTCGAGGCGATCGTCCCGCCGCGCAAGCTCTCCCTGGAGCAGTCCCTGGAGTTCTGCCGCGACGACGAGTGCGTCGAGGTGACCCCGGAGGCCGTACGCATCCGCAAGGTCAACCTGGACGCCCGCGAGCGCGCCCGGGCCGCGAGCCGCGCCAAGCACGGCTGACGGACCGAGAGCCGGCCCGGCCACCCGCCGTCCGCGGGGGACCGGGCCAGGCCGTGCTCGGGGGCGCTGTGGCCCGTCGTGGGCGCCATGTGCCGCCGTCGTGGCGACAGTTGAGCGTGTGCCCCTGCCCAAGGATTCGATCGGTCGGGGGCCTCCTCCGTTCGTTGCTACGCGTGTAGACTGGTAAGCCGCAGCACGTACCGGAGTGTCTGTCGACACTTCTGCACTTCTGTACTTCTGTACTTCTGTCGAAGCGTCAAGAAGTCCCGGTTCTCCGCCTCGTGGAGGGTCGGGCTTCAGGCGTACCCGCATGCAGGGGAGGTCCCGTGGGGATACTGGGGATTCCGAGAAGGGTGCGAAGGGTGTGCGGGGGAGGCTGGACTTCCGGCCGGGACCCTTCGGTTCACTGTCGGTGAGCTGTGAAGCGCTGTTCGGATATCGGTGATCCAGCGATCAAGTTTCGGACATGTAAACAAAAATCGTTCCCTGTATGTCCGATTCGTCTATTTCGGAACTTGCCTGTCAAGCGCGCGTAGGTGTCAATCTTTGCAATTTTTGCTCAAAATATGGACGGTAGGGAGATCCCTATGCCTTCCGCCCTTGACGCGCGTTGACCCACTTGGCGAAAGTTCCCCCAAACCACAGAACCTGCCGGTATCTGTGCTGCGCTCAACTCTCCAACCCCCCGGGGGAAGAACAGACATGACCAGTCCAACCAAGGCCGAGGGCTCCGGGTCCGCGGTCGCCTTGGACCCCGAGCTCGAGACGGCCACCGAGGCCGCCAAGGGTGAGAAGAAGCTTGAGGGTCGTTCCCCCGGCCAGTTGATGTGGCAACGGTTCAAGCGGGACCGTACGGGAGTCATCTCCGCGTGCGTAGTGATTTTCTTCTTCGTGATCGCCGCGCTCGCGCCGGTCATCGCGAAGCTGTACGGCAAGAATCCCTACACGCTCTACGCGCAGGAGCCCGACTTCCCGTTCCTGCTCGACGACTTCGCGATGCCCACCGGTTCGTTCGGTGGCATGTCGGGTGAGTTCTGGTTCGGTGTCGAGCCGAAGCTGGGCCGCGACGTGTTCACGATGTTGCTGTACGGCATGCGGACCTCGCTGTACATGGCGGTCATCGTCACCGTGGCCAGCGTGGTCACCGGTGTCCTCATCGGCATGATCGGCGGCTACTTCGGCGGTCGGGTCGACTACTGGGTCGGCCGGATCACCGACTTCTTCCTCGGCTTCCCGCAGCAGCTGTTCTTCATCGCCTTCATGCCCGTGGTCACCGCGCTGTTCGTCGACCCGCGCGACGAGACGCCGACCTACCTGCGGGCCGTGTCCATCATCCTGGTGATGTGGTTCCTCGGCTGGATGGGCCTGGCCCGTCTGGTGCGCAGCTCGGTTCTCTCGCTGCGGGAGCGCGAGTTCGTGGAGGCGGCCAAGGTGTCCGGGGCCTCGCCCTGGCGCATCGTGCGCAAGGAGATCCTGCCGAACATCGTCACCCCGATCCTGGTGCAGGGCACCTACATCCTGCCCAGCACGATCCTCTCCATCGCCTTCCTCTCGTTCGTAGGTGTCGGCTTCGTCGAGCCCACCCCCGACTGGGGCCGCATGTTCGCGGTCGGCGCCGACGTCTACGAGCAGGACCCGATGTTCATGGTCTTCCCGGGCGTGGCGATGGTGGTCTTCGTGCTCTGCTTCAACCTTCTCGGCGACTCCGTCCGGGACGCATTCGACCCCAAGACCGGACGGTAATCGTCCATTGGTGGGTGGGGGGACTGCCACCCCCGATCCGGGTTCACCCCCGGGCCGTCAGGCAGTACTCGTGGACAACTATCAACAGGTAGGTGCATAGGCATCATGAAGCCCATCAGAAACCGCACCACGCGCGCCGTGGCCGTCGCCCTCGTGGCCGGCTCGCTGGCGCTCGCCGGCTGCGCGGACAACGGCAAGAGCGAGACCAAGGACAACTCCAAGTCCCAGGACGACGCCGCCGAGCAGTCGAAGCCTGTCGCCTACGGTGACGCCGCCGCCTCCACCGGTCCGGCCGAGCCGGTCAAGGGCGCCAAGCCCGGCGGTGTCATCAACGTGTACGCGCAGTCGGACATGACCCACCTGGACCCGGGCCAGATCTACGTCTCCGACGCCGGCCAGATCGCCAACCTGCTGCACCGCGGGCTGACGAACTACCAGGAGGACGACAAGGGCAACCTGACGGTCGTCGGTGACATCGCCACCGACTCCGGCACGTCGTCCGACGGCGGCAAGACCTGGACGTACAAGCTCAAGGACGGCGTCAAGGACGAGGACGGCAACGCCATCACCTCGGCCGACGTCCGCCACACCATCGAGCGCCAGTACTCCAAGGTCATCTTCGACGGCCCGTCCTACGTCCAGAGCTGGCTGTCGGGCTCCGACTACCGCAAGGCGCTGCCGGACGGCCCGTACAAGGGCAAGCACCTGCCGGACTCCGTCCTGGAGACCCCGGACGACAAGACGGTCGTCTTCCACTTCGACCAGCCGCGCCCGGACCTGCCGCAGGCCCTGGCCATGGCCGGTTACGCCATCGTGCCCGAGAAGCAGGACACGAAGGAGAAGTACGACAAGGCTCCGGCCGCCCTTGGGCCGTACAAGATCTCCGAGTACAAGGCGGGCAAGTCGCTGACCCTGGTCAAGAACGACCAGTGGGACGAGAAGACGGACTCGGTGCGCCACCAGTACGTCGACGGCTACCAGTTCACCACCACCATCGACCAGGCCAGCCAGACCAAGCGTCTGATCGCCGACCAGGGCGAGGCCAAGAACGCCATCCAGTTCACGGACTCGGTGGACCCGGCCCAGCTGTCCACGGTCATCGGTAACGCCGCCGCCAAGAAGCGCACCATCCAGGGCTACCAGCCCTACGTGTGGCAGATGACCTTCAACCTCGACAGCGCCAACATGAAGGACAAGAAGGTCCGCGACGCGATCACCTACGCGCTCCCGTCCCAGGCCATGGTCCAGGCCGACGGTGGTCGCTACGGTGGTGAGGTCGCCGGCGGTCTGATGGCGCCGACCCTCCCGGGCTACGACAAGTCGTACGACCCGTTCGGCAAGCTGAAGAAGCCCAACGGTGACCTGGACAAGGCCAAGGAGCTGCTGAAGGAGGCGGGTGTCAAGGACGGCACCAAGCTCGCCTACGCCTACTCCAACACCCCGCGCGGCCAGGCCCAGATGGTGATCATCAAGGACACGCTGGCCAAGCTCGGCTTCGACGTCCAGGCCAAGGAGATCGACCGGGCCAGCTTCTACGAGCAGATCGGCAAGCTGGACAACCCGTTCGACCTCTACATGACCGGCTGGGGCCAGGACTGGTCCTCCCCGTCCACGGTCATCACCCCGGTCTACGACGGCACCCTCATCGCCGACGGTGCCTCGAACTACTCGCACATCAAGGACGCCAAGGTCGACGCCCTCATCGAGAAGGCGCTGTCCGAGGAGCCCGAGGCCGCGGCCAAGACGTGGGAAGAGGCTCACCACCGCATCGTGGAGGAGATCAACCCGGCCGCCCCGGTCTACTACTCGAAGCAGATCCAGCTCTTCGGATCGAACATCGGCGGTGCCCGGTACAGCACGGAGTCGAGCTACATCGACATCAACGACCTGTTCCTGAAGCAGCCGTAATCCGTCAGTCCGGCTGATCCGCGGGGGTGTGCGCCAGGCGGAGCGCACCCCCGCGGTCGGTACCACCCCCTCCGACCGCCGCGTTTTCGAAGAGAGCATCCACCCGCCATGCTTCAGTTCCTCATCCGCAGGCTGATCGGCGCCGTCGTCATCATGTTCTTGATCGGCGCCTTCACGTTCTTCCTGTTCTATACGATCCCCCAAGACTTCGCGCAGCTGTCCTGCGGCAAGAACTGCTCCCCCGAGAACATCGCGGTCATCAGAGAGAACCTCGGCCTCGACAAGTCCATCGCCACGCAGTTCTGGGACTTCATGTCCGGCATCGTGGTCGGCCGCGACTTCGCGGTGGGGCACTGCTCCGCGCCGTGCCTGGGCGTGTCCTTCCAGAGCGGTGACTTCGTCTGGGACTCCATCGTCGACAGCTTCCCGCTCACCCTGTCGCTGACCCTTGGCGGCCTGGTCATCTTCCTGGTGCTGGGTCTTGGCGCCGGTCTCATCGCCGCCTGGAAGCGCGGTACCGCCGTCGACAAGGCCGTCAGCGGCGCCTCGATGGTGCTCAGTTCGTTCCAGATCTACTTCCTCGGCCCGATCGTCCTCGGCATCTTCGTGTACAGCACCGGCTGGTTGGAGAGCCCCAAGTACGTGCCGTTCACCGAGGACCCTGCGGGCTGGTTCATGGGCTTGTTGATCCCCTGGGCCGTCATGGCCACGATCTTCACCGCCCAGTACACGCGTATGGCCCGCTCGACGATGATCGAGCAGCTGTCCGAGGAGCATGTCCGCACGGCCCGGGCCAAGGGCATGAGGCAGCGGTACGTATTCTTCCGTTATGCCTGGCGTGGTTCGCTCATCCCGATCGTCACCATCATCGGTATGGACCTGAGCGCGCTCCTGTCCGGCGCGGTGGTCACGGAGTACACCTTCGACCTGGCCGGCATCGGGCGTCTCGCGGTCGAGTCCTCGACCGGCAAGGACATCCCGCTGACGATGGGCGTGATGCTGTTCGGCGCGTTCTTCATCCTGATGCTGAACATCATCGTGGACATCGCCTACGCCTACATCGACCCGCGCGTGCGCCTCAGCTAGGAGAAATACCGTGACCACTCTGACCAAGACCGAAGGTGAGAAGGCCCCGACCGGGCCGGAGGCCTTCCTCTCGGTCCGCGACCTGCGGGTGCGGTTCTCCACCGAGGACGGCATTGTCAAGGCCGTCGACGGGCTCTCCTTCGACGTCGAGCGCGGCAAGACGCTGGGCATCGTGGGCGAGTCGGGCTCCGGCAAGTCCGTGACCAACCTGACCGTCCTCGGCCTGCACAACCCCAAGACCACCACCGTCGAGGGCGAGATCATCCTCGACGGGAAGGAACTCGTCACCGCCAAGGAGAAGGAGCTGGAGCAGCTCCGCGGCAACAAGGTGGCGATGATCTTCCAGGACCCGCTGACGGCGCTCTCGCCGTACTACACGGTGGGCCGGCAGATAGCCGAGCCGTTCATGAAGCACACCGGCGCCTCCAAGAAGGAGGCCCGGCAGCGGACGATCGAGATGCTGGCCAAGGTCGGCATCCCGCACCCGCAGACGCGGGTGGACGACTACCCGCACCAGTTCTCCGGCGGTATGCGCCAGCGCGCCATGATCGCCATGGCGCTGGTCTGCGACCCCGACCTGCTGATCGCGGACGAGCCGACCACCGCGCTCGACGTGACGGTGCAGGCCCAGATCCTCGACCTGCTCAAGGACCTCCAGCAGGAGTTCGGCTCCGCGATCATCTTCATCACCCACGACCTCGGCGTCATCTCCGACATGGCCGACGACCTGCTGGTGATGTACTCGGGCCGGGCCGTGGAGCGCGGCAGTGTCCGTGAGGTGCTGCGCGAGCCCAAGCATCCCTACACCTGGGGCCTGCTCAGCTCGATGCCCCGCCTCGGCGGCGACACCGCGCAGGCGCTCACGCCGATCCCCGGCTCCCCGCCCAGCCTGCTCAACCCGCCCACCGGCTGCCCGTTCCACCCGCGCTGCGCGTTCACCGGTGAGGTCACCGGCAACCGGTGCAGCACCGAGCGGCCCCCGCTCGGTCAGGGGCGCGACTCCGCCTGCCACCTGACGGCGGAGCAGAAGCAGACCATCTTCATCGACAAGATCCAGCCTCGGCTGCGCTAGGGAGAACCGAGACATGAGCGACAACCTCACCCTCCCCGCGCAGCAGGGCTCCAAGGACACCGCGGCCGAAACGCTCCTCAGGGTCGAGGGCCTGACGAAGCACTTCCCCATCCACGGCGGCTTCCCGATCAAACGCAAGGTCGGCGCCGTCCAGGCGGTGGACGGCATCGACCTGACCGTCGGCGTCGGCGAGAGCGTCGGCCTCGTCGGTGAGTCGGGCTGCGGCAAGTCGACCACCGGCCGGCTGATCACGAAGCTGATGGAGCCCACCGGCGGGAAGATCACCTACCGGGACCAGGACATCACGCACGCCTCGCGCAAGCAGCTGGCGCCGGTGCGGTCCGAGATCCAGATGATCTTCCAGGACCCCTACTCCTCGCTGAACCCGCGGCAGACGGTCGGCACGATCATCAAGTCGCCGATGGAGGTCAACGGGATCAATCCCGAGGGCGGCCGGGAGAACAAGGTCCGCGAGCTCCTCGAACTGGTCGGCCTCAACCCCGAGCACTACAACCGCTTCCCGCACGAGTTCTCCGGCGGTCAGCGCCAGCGCATCGGGGTCGCCCGCGCGCTCGCCCTGAACCCGAAGCTGATCGTCGCGGACGAGCCGGTCTCGGCGCTGGACGTGTCGATCCAGGCGCAGGTCGTCAACCTGCTCCAGAAGGTCCAGGACGAGCTGGGCATCGCGTTCCTCTTCATCGCCCACGACCTCGCCATCGTCCGGCACTTCTCGAAGCGCGTCGCGGTCATGTACCTCGGCAAGATCGTCGAGGTCGCCGACCGTGACTCGCTGTACAACCGGCCCCGGCACCCGTACACCCACGCCCTGCTCTCGGCGGTGCCCGAGGTCGCCATCGACGACGAGGCCGAGGTGAAGGAGCGGATCCGGCTCGCCGGTGACGTGCCCTCGCCGATCTCGCCGCCGTCCGGCTGCCGCTTCCGCACCCGCTGCTGGAAGGCGCAGGACAAGTGCGCCTCCGAGGAGCCGCCGCTGGTCCAGCTCTCCGGCAACCTGGACGGCCACCTGACGGCCTGCCACTTCCCGGAGGACCCCACGACCGAGGCCCGCGCCGAGGACGTCGTCCTGGACCCGGCGTTGAAGGCGCTGGAGGACAGCGGGGCGGAGGGGTCCGGCGCGAAGGTCACGAAGGACTGACGACTGACCTGATCGAGTCCTTGAGGGCTCGTCGTACGACGGTGATGATCCCGGTACCGGGGTCGGGACCGGTGCCGGGGCCGAACCGCCCCGCCTCCGACTCCCGCATCGCCGCTGTGCGACGAGCCCTGTTTTGTGTGGACGAACCGCTGGGATGGACTGCTTTCGACGGGGGCGTGCGAACGGATGGGTTCCGGACGGGTGATGGACGACGGTACGGCGGCCGCCGTCCTCTTCGACGTGGACGGGGTGCTGATCGACACCGCCGACGCGCACGGGCGGGTCTGGCGGGCCTGGGCGCGGGCGCGGGGACTGGACCCCGAGGCCGTGTGGCTGGCCACGCAGGGGCGGCGGCGGGCGGACATCCTGCGGCTGGTGGCGCCGGAGCGCGATCCGGCCGGGGAACACCGGGCTCTGGACCGGCTGATGGCGACCGAGGAACCCGGCTTCCGCGCCTTCGACGGGGCCGCCGGGCTGTTGCGCGCCCTGCCGCCGGGCCGCTGGGCCGTCGTCACCTCCAGCCGCGCTGGGCCCACCGCCGCGCGGCTCGCCCGTACGGGGCTGGTCGTGCCAGAGGTACGCGTCTGCGCCGAGGACGTCTCCGAGGGGAAGCCGTCGCCCGAGGGCTATCTGACCGCCGCCGCCCGCCTGGGCACCGACCCGGCCCGGTGCCTGGTCGTCGAGGACGCGCCGGCGGGCATCGCGGCGGGGCTCGCGGCCGGCTGCACGGTGTACGCGGTGGCCTCCACCCACCGGCCCGAGGAACTCCGGGACGCGCACGTGTGTTTCGGGTCGCTGAGGGAGGCGGCGGGGGCGGTTCTGCGGGCCGTGGGCTGAGCAGGAACCCGGGCCGGAGACGGCACCGGCGGTGAATTCGGTGGCGGAGCCACCGTGGATGCCGGGACCCTGGCCGGTGGCGGAACCGTGGCCGGAGGCGCCGACGTGCTGGAAGAGGAGGCCGGGGCGCAAGAGACCGTCGGCCCGATACGCCGTACCCACGTCACCGAGGAGTGATCCCGTACATGCCCGAGCCCGATGACCTGCGCAGCCACGACCTCTCCGTCCTCTCCGAACAGTCCGCCCGAGACCTGGACTCCGCCGAGGGCATCCTCGGCCTGCTGACCGGCTGGGCGGCGGAGCGGTTGCGGCTGGCCCGGGAGGCGGCCGAGCCGGAACCGGAGGCGGTCGCGCGCTGGACGGCGGAGAACGAGCGGTACGCCGAACTGCTGCGGCAGGTAAGGAAGTTGACCCCCGATGAGCTGCGGCGCGTGGTCGAGGAGCTGGGCCCGGTGGCCCGGCGGGCCGTGGAGGAGGGGCGGTGACGGGGGAGGAGCCCGGGAGAGCCGAGGGAGCCGGAGCGGGGCCTCGGTCGCGGGCTTCGGGTCCCGGGGCGCAGCCCACGGCGCCCGAACCACCGTCCCCCGACCCGTTACGGCACGCCCTCCCGCCCGACCGGCACCGGCAGGTCTACCGGGAGGTGATCGCCCCGGCCGTGCTGGTCGGGGAAGGGTCCGAGCGGCCGAAAGTGATCGTGCTCGGCGGACAGCCGGGCTCCGGGAAGTCCAATGTCGCCCGGGCCCTCGTCGGCGACCGGGACGTCGTGAAGATCTCCAGCGACGGCATCCGTGAACTGCACCCCAAGTGGCCGGAGTTGCTGCGCGCCGATGACACCACGGCCGGCTTCTACACCCATCACGACGCCCGTGCCTGGGTGGAGACCGCGATCGGGGACGCCGTCGACCGGCGGCTCGACGTGCTGTTCGACACCGCCCAGGACGATCCCGAGCGCACCCGGCGGCTGCTGAACCGGTTCCGTGAGGCCGGGTACGAGATCGACGTGGTGTTCGTCGCCGGGGGCTCCGCGCTGAGCCGACTGGGTGTGCTGGAGCGTTACCACACCGACCGGCTGGCCCAGGGCGGCGCCCGCTTCGTCGAGAACCCCGACCGCTCGTTCCCCGGTGTTCTCGCCAGCGCCCGGGTCATCGACGAGGAGCGGCTCGCGGACTCGGTGACGGTCTACCGCCGCGACGGCACCGCCCTCCACCACAACACTCTCGGCCCCGACGGTGACTGGACCCGGCCCACCGGCACGGACACCGCCCTGCGTACGGAACGCGAACGTTCGTGGACCCGGGCCGAGTCGGAGTGGTTCGCCACCACGGCGGAGAAGCTCGCCAAGGTCAAGCCGGAGGAGCTGGGCGAGCCGATCCAGCCGCGCTGGCGGGGGCTCGTCTCGGACGCGGTCGCCGCCTCCCAGCCGTACGCCGACCCGTCGGTGGCCGACCGGCTGCACCGCCTGCGAACGGCCCTCCAGCAGCCGGCACCGGGGGCGGCCGCAGGGCCCGGTGTCTCCTCGGCGGCGACGATGCGGTCGTCGGGCGGGGCCGCGAGCCGTACGCCGGGCACTCCTGGGACCCCGGGGCCGCACCGGCCCCCGGGCCTCCCGGCGGCTTCCAACCGCCCTCCCACGAACCAACCGCCGAACAACAACAATCCCGGCCCGACCCGGAACCGTTGAATCACCTGTCTCACCGAGTTACCCCACGCACCTGACGCACCCGCTCACCGACTCACACGGAGATACCAGTTGAGCCCGAAGCCCACCACCATCCACAGCCTCACCTTCGACTGCACCGGCGACCCGTACGACCTCGGCCTCTTCTGGAGCGAACTGCTCGGTCGGCCGCTGGCCGACGACGACAAGCCCGGTGACCCGGAGGCCCTGATCGCGGACCCGGCCGGTGGCCCGAGGCTGCTGTTCGTCCGGGTGCCCGAGGGCAAGTCGGCGAAGAACCGGCTCCACTTCGATCTGAAGCCGCACGGCCGCACCCGGGCCGAGGAGGTCGAGCGGGCGGTCTCCCTCGGGGCCCGGCTGATCGCGGACCACACTCGGCCCGACGGCGGCGGCTGGGTCACGCTGGCCGACCCCGAAGGGAACGAATTCTGCGTGGAGAGGGGAGAGTTGGGCTGAATGGCCGCAGCAGTGCCCCGGTCAGCGCGTCAGGTTGAGCTGTTTCCCGCCTTGCCGTAGCGGCGGAATGCGGCGGTCTCCACCGTCCATACGCCGAACGGCACCTTGTCGCCGAAGATGTACGGATCCTTGCGCGAGTAGCGTCCCTTGCACGGTTCGGAATGCACCTCGATCGTGCCCGTGCGAGGGTCGACGATCATGTAGTGGGCGATCCCCATGGCGGGGTACTCGGTGAGCTTCTCGCCGTAGTCGTTGTCCGGGTTGGACGGCGAGACGATCTCGATCACGGCCAGGACCTGGGTGGCGTCCACGGTCAGGCCCTCCTCGTCGAGCACCTCTTCCGGGATGACGACGGCGTCAGGGCGCCGCATGCGGCCGATCGACGGGTGCTCGATCTCGGGCCCGTTCGCGCAGATGTAGCCGGGGTGTGTGCTGCGGAGCTGCTCGTCCAGCTGTTTGCAGATGCGGCGGACAGCGCCCTCGTGTCGCTTCGAAGGGCTCATCATCGCGAGGGAGGGGCCGGCGGGGCCGATCTCGACGATCCATGACCCTTCGAGGTGCTCGGCGTATGCCATGAGCTCCTCGGCGATCGCGCGCATCTTCGCGTACTCCATGTCCCGAGAGTAGCGAGCGGACATACGTGCCGCCTCTTGCCCGGTCGGTTCCGCGGACCGCCTCACCTTTCTTCCTTCGGCACCACGCTGAACCACACCGCCTTGCCGTACAGGTACTCCCGTACGCCCCACTCGTCGGCGCACGCCTCGACGATCCCGAGCCCGCGCCCGGCCTCGGCGTCGTCGCTCCGCTGCCGGGCCTCGCTGGGGGCGGGGCATCCGAGGCCGTGGTCCCAGACCGAGACGGTGAGGGTCTCGGGGGTGCGCTCCACGTTCACGTAGGCGTCGGTGGGGGAGTGCCGGTACGCGTTGGTGACCAGCTCGGAGGCGAGGAGTTCGACCGTGTCGGCCACGCACCCGAGGCGGGTCGCGCGCAGCAGTGCGCGGAGGGCGGCTCTGACCACGGAGGCGGCACGCGGGTCGTGGGGGATGAGGAAACCGTACGACCAGTGAGTTTCCGGGAGTTCAGGGGTGCCGGGAGAATCGGGCGTGCGCATGTGGCAGCCTCCAGAGTGAGGTCATGCTGTGACTGGCTCCTCACTCACCGTAGGTGAAGTGGTGTGAGTTATTCAACCTGACTGGGTGGAATGATGGTTGGTGGATGAGGGAGGTGGGGGAATGTGGGGCTAAGAGCTGATCCGACGTACCGGCAGAGGCGTTTCGGCCTGGAATTGCGCAGGTTGCGCGAACGGGCCGGGTTGTCGTCGACTGAGGCCGCTGCTCTGCTCGGCATGAGGCAGCCTCAGCTCAGCAGTGTCGAGGCGGGGAGGACTGGGCTCGCTTCAGAACGCGTCCAGCGACTTGCACAAGCTGAAGGTGCGAGTTCTCAAACCTTTGTTCAGGCGTTGATCGATCTTGGGCAAAGGTCAGGTAAGGGATGGTGGAGCGACTACCGGAAGGTGCTGAGCTCGGCGCACCTGGACCTGGCGGAGTTGGAGGACGGTGCCCGCTCCATGGTCACCTACGAGCCGATGTTCGTCCCCGGCATCCTGCAAACACGCGACTACGCCGAAGTCATCCACCGGGCCGGATATCGGCCGATGGGCGACGAGGGGCGGGCGGCTGCCGTCCGCTTCCGGGTGCGACGTGGTGGCTTGCTGACAGGCGAGCGTCCGCCAAGCCTTCACGCAGTGGTCCATGAGGCGGCGCTCAGCATGTCGCTGGGGGAGCCCCAGGTGATGCGTGATCAGTTGCTGTATCTGGTCGAGCTGGCCCGGTTGCCGCATGTGACCATTCAGATCCTGCCGTCCGACGGTCCCGTCCCGTTCGGTACGGGATTCGTGCTGCTCACGCCGCAGGTGCGGGAGTTGGGGACTGTCGTGGTCTCCCACATCGAGAAGTCGCTGTACCTCGACGATGGGGAGGCGCTGTCCAGGTACGGGGACTGGTTCGCTACGTTGGCCGGATCGGCGCTGCCCGCCGTCGACCCGGATGCGTCGCCGGACGTCTGTGTGGCCAAGGGGTCGCTCGGCCTCCTGCAGCGGATTCTCTACCCCCTCCTGTAGAAAGGGCTTGTATGTCTGACTTCAGTTGGCAGAAGTCCAGCTTCAGTGAAGGTGGCGCCGCGAACTGTGTCGAAATCGCCGCCGCCACCACCAGTCGCGTCCACCTCCGTGAGAGCGCAACCCCCGAGACCGTCATAGCCACCACGTCCGCGGCTCTGCATGCCTTCCTCGGCGGAATCAAGGGCGAGACTCTCGGCCGGGCCTCGCGTCGCACAGGCTGAAGCGGCCGGCCCGACCCCCGCCGAAAAGGCGGCTCGCGGGGCACTCGGCCCCAGTCGTCGGCCAGTGGGCGCCCAGTCCCACAGCGCAAGCATGAAGACCCCAGGTGGCGGCCGGTCCGGGTGGGACTCCGCGGACGCTTGTGGCCAGACCCGTCCTCGGGCAGGGCAAGGCCCGGCGGGTGGGCGTGCAGACGTGGGCGACCCCGACCCCGACCGCGGTGCCACGTCGGACGCAGTGAGTGCGTACATCCGGATGGACGTGTTCCCCCGGACGGGCCGAGTGATGTGCGCTATGTGTGCAACCGGTTGATATTGGCCGGTAACGGAACAGCGCCCCGGCGCTGGAGCACAGCGCAGTACCGCAGACCACTGCGCACTCACGAGGAGGCACCCCATGCGTGGAGCCACACACGCCCGATGGATCGCCGGCGCGGTGGCGGTGGCTCTCGCCGCGACCGCCTGCGGGGGCGGGGACGACGACAGTGACAGCGGCAGCGGCAGCGGGGACACCGGCGCGGTGCTCAGCTCCTCCTGGGGCGACCCGCAGAACCCGCTGGAGCCGGCCAACACCAACGAGGTGCAGGGCGGCAAGGTGCTCGACATGATCTTCCGCGGGCTGAAGCGGTACGACCCCAAGACCGGTGAGGCGAAGGACATGCTCGCCGAGGAGATCGAGACGACCGACTCGCAGAACTTCACCATCACCGTCAAGGACGGCTGGACCTTCAGCAACGGCGAGAAGGTCACCGCCAAGTCCTTCGTGGACGCCTGGAACTACGGGGCGAGCCTGAAGAACAACCAGAAGAACGCGTACTTCTTCGAGTACATCGAGGGGTACGACAAGACGCACCCCGACGACGGCAGCAAGCAGAGTGCCGACACCCTCTCCGGGCTGAAGGTCGTCGACGACAACACCTTCACGGTCAAGCTCACCCAGAAGTTCTCGACCTTCCCCGACACCCTCGGCTACAACGCCTTCGCCCCGCTGCCGCAGTCGTTCTTCACCGACCACGACGCCTGGCTGAGCAAGCCCGTCGGCAACGGCCCGTACGCCGTCGACTCGTACACCAAGGGCTCCCAGCTGTCGGTCAGGAAGTGGGACGACTACCCCGGCGATGACAAGGCGCAGAACGGCGGCGTGGACCTGAAGGTCTACACCGACAACAACACCGCCTACACCGACCTGATGGCGGGCAACCTCGACCTCGTCGACGACGTCCCCGCCGCCCAGCTGAAGAACGTCGAGGCCGACCTCGGCGACCGGTACATCAACACCCCGGCCGGCATCATCCAGACCCTGTCCTTCCCGTTCTACGACGAGGACTGGAACAAGGAGGGCTCGGACAAGGTCCGTGAAGGGCTCTCGCGGGCCATCGACCGCGACCAGATCACCGACACCATCTTCCAGAAGACCCGCACCCCCGCCACCGACTGGACCTCCCCCGTCCTCGGCGAGGACGGCGGCTACAAGAAGGGCCTGTGCGGTGACGCCTGCGAGTACGACGCGGACGCCGCCAAGAAGCTGATCGAGGAGGGCGGCGGCCTCCCCGGCGGCCAGGTCAAGATCACGTACAACGCGGACACCGGCTCCCACAAGCAGTGGGTCGACGCCGTCTGCAACTCCATCAACAACGCCCTCGACAACGACAAGGCGTGCGTCGGCAACCCCGTCGGCACCTTCGCCGACTACCGCAACCAGATCACCCAGCGGAAGATGAGCGGCCCCTTCCGCGCCGGCTGGCAGATGGACTACCCGCTCATCCAGAACTTCCTCCAGCCGCTGTACTACACCAACGCCTCCTCCAACGACGGCAAGTGGTCCAACGCCGAGTTCGACAAGCTCGTCGACGAGGCCAACGCCGAGTCCGACACGGCGAAGGCCGTGCAGACGTTCCAGCAGGCCGAGGAGGTCGTCCGGGACAACATGGCCGCCATCCCGCTCTGGTACCAGAACGGCAGTGCGGGCTACTCGGCGCGCCTGTCCGACGTCTCCCTGAACCCGTTCAGCGTGCCGGTGTACGACCAGATCAAGGTCGGCTGACCTCCCGTGGGACGGTACGTCGTCCGGCGCCTGCTGCAGATGATCCCGGTCTTCGTGGGCGCCACACTCCTGATCTTCCTGATGGTGAACGTGATGGGCGACCCCATCGCGGGCCTCTGCGGCGATCGGGAGTGCGATCCGGCGACGGCCGCCCAACTACGCCGTGAGTTCGGCCTCGACATGCCCGTCTGGCAGCAGTACCTGACCTACATGGGCAACGTCTTCACCGGCGACTTCGGCACCGCGTTCAACGGGCAGGAGGTCACCGAGCTGATGGCCTCCGCCTTCCCCGTCACCATCCGGCTGACCATCGTCGCCATCCTCTTCGAGGTCGTCGTCGGCATCACCCTCGGTGTCGTCACCGGCCTGCGGCGCGGGCGGCCCGTCGACACCGGGGCGCTGGTGGTCACCCTGGTCGTCATCTCCGTCCCCACCTTCGTCACCGGTCTGCTGCTCCAACTGCTGCTGGGCGTCGAGTGGGGCTGGATCAGCCCGTCGGTCTCCTCCGAGGCCCCCTTCGACGAGCTGATCGTCCCCGGGCTCGTCCTCGCCTCCGTCTCCCTGGCGTACGTCACCCGTCTGACCCGGACGTCCATCGCGGAGAACACCCGCGCCGACTACGTCCGCACCGCCGTCGCCAAGGGGCTGCCCCGGCACCGGGTGATCCGCAAACACCTGCTGCGGAACTCCCTGATCCCCGTGGTCACCTTCATCGGCACCGACATCGGCGCCCTCATGGGCGGCGCCATCGTCACCGAGCGGATCTTCAACATCCACGGCGTCGGCTACCAGCTCTACCAGGGCATCCTCCGCCAGAACACCCAGACCGTCGTCGGCTTCGTGACCGTCCTCGTCCTGGTGTTCCTGCTCGCCAACCTGCTCGTCGACCTCCTCTACGCCGTACTCGACCCGAGGATCCGCTATGCCTGAGCCGCAGCCCGAGGAGCCGCACGTATCGGGCGGCGGGCGCGCCGCGGAGGACGGGGCGATCGCCGCGACAGGGTTGGACGGCACCATGGACCTGGCCACCACCGAGGGGGAGACCCTGGAGAAGAGCCTCGGCGAAGCGGACCACGGGGACCCCTCCGACAAGGCCCGCAGCCTCTGGTCCGACGCCTGGCGCGATCTGCGCCGCAACCCCGTCTTCATCATCTCGGCGCTGGTGATCCTCTTCCTGGTCGTCATCTCCCTCTGGCCGTCGCTGATCGCCTCCGGCAACCCGCTCAAGTGCGACCTGTCCAAGGCCCAGGAGGGCTCGCAGCCCGGCCACCCCTTCGGCTACGACGGCCAGGGCTGCGACGTCTACACCCGTACCGTCTACGGGGCGCGGATCTCCATCGCCGTCGGCGTCTGCGCCACGCTCGGGGTCGCGCTCCTCGGATCGGTGCTCGGCGGGCTCGCCGGGTTCTTCGGCGGGTTGTCGGACTCGTTCCTGTCCCGGATCACCGACGTCTTCTTCGCGATCCCCGTGGTCCTCGGCGGCCTGGTGCTGCTGTCCGTGGTCACCAGCAACTCCGTCTGGCCGGTGATCGGCTTCATGGTGCTGCTGGGGTGGCCGCAGATCTCCCGCATCGCCCGAGGCTCCGTCATCACCGCCAAACAGAACGACTACGTCCAGGCGGCCCGCGCGCTCGGCGCCTCCAACTCCCGCATGCTGCTGCGCCACATCACCCCGAACGCCGTCGCCCCGGTCATCGTCGTGGCCACCATCGCCCTCGGCACGTACATCGCCCTGGAGGCGACCCTCTCCTACCTCGGCGTCGGCCTGAAACCGCCCAGCGTCTCCTGGGGCATCGACATCTCCGCCGCCTCCCCCTACATCCGCAACGCTCCCCACGCGCTGCTGTGGCCCTCCGGGGCCCTGGCGATCACTGTCCTGGCGTTCATCATGCTCGGCGACGCGGTGCGCGACGCCCTCGATCCGAAGCTGAGGTGAGTCGTCGTCATGCTGCTGGAAGTGCGGGATCTGCATGTGGAGTTCAGGACGCGGGACGGGATCGCCAAGGCCGTCAACGGGGTCGACTACGGGGTGGACGAGGGGCAGACCCTGGCCGTGCTCGGGGAGTCCGGCTCCGGGAAGTCGGTCACCGCGCAGGCGATCATGGGCATCCTCGACATGCCGCCCGGGAGGATCACCGGCGGCGAGATCCTCTTCAAGGGCCAGGACCTGCTGAAGCTCAAGGAGGAGGAGCGCCGCAAGGTCCGCGGCGCCGAGATGGCGATGATCTTCCAGGACGCGCTGTCGTCCCTGAACCCCGTGCTGAGCGTCGGCGACCAGCTCGGCGAGATGTTCGTCGTGCACCGGGGCATGACGAAGAAGGACGCCCGCGCCAAGGCCGTCGAGCTGATGGACCGGGTCCGCATCCCGGCCGCCGGGGAACGCGTAAGGGACTATCCGCACCAGTTCTCCGGCGGCATGCGCCAGCGCATCATGATCGCCATGGCGCTGGCCCTCGAACCCGCGCTGATCATCGCCGACGAACCGACGACCGCACTGGATGTCACCGTCCAGGCCCAGGTCATGGACCTGCTGGCCGAACTCCAGCGTGAACTGCGCATGGGGCTCGTCCTCATCACCCACGACCTCGGCGTCGTCGCGGACGTCGCCGACCGCATCGCCGTGATGTACGCGGGCCGGATCGTGGAGTCCGCCCCGGTCCACGACATCTACAAGGCCCCGGCCCACCCCTACACCCGCGGCCTCCTCGACTCGATCCCGCGCCTGGACCAGAAGGGCCAGGAGCTGTACGCGATCAAGGGCCTGCCGCCCAACCTCATGCGCATCCCGCCCGGCTGCGCCTTCCACCCCCGCTGCCCCATGGCCCGCGACCTGTGCCGGACCGACGTACCCCCGCTGTACGACGTGGAGCCGTCGGACGGGATCCGGACGAGCGCCTGCCACTTCTGGAGGGAGTGCCTCGATGACCACGAAGGCCACACCGGCTGAGCCGATCCTGGAGGTCAACGGCCTGGTCAAGCACTACCCGCTCACTCGGGGCATTCTCTTCAAGAAGCAGGTCGGCGCGGTGAAGGCCGTCGACGGCGTCGACTTCGCCCTGGGTGCGGGGGAAACCCTCGGCATCGTCGGCGAGTCCGGCTGCGGCAAGTCCACGGTCGCCAAGATGCTGGTCAACCTGGAACGGCCGACGGCCGGTTCGATCCGCTACAAGGGCGAGGACATCACCAGGCTCTCCGGCAAGGCCCTCAAGACCGTCCGCCGCAACATCCAGATGGTCTTCCAGGACCCGTACACCTCCCTCAACCCCCGCATGACCGTGGGCGACATCGTCGGAGAGCCGTACGACATCCACCCCGAGGTCGCGCCCAAGGGAGACCGCCGGCGCCGGGTGCAGGAACTCCTCGACGTGGTCGGCCTCAACCCCGAGTACATCCACCGCTATCCGCACCAGTTCTCCGGCGGGCAGCGCCAACGCATCGGCATCGCCCGCGGGTTGGCGCTCCGCCCGGAGATCATCGTCGCCGACGAACCCGTCTCCGCCCTCGACGTCTCCGTCCAGGCCCAGGTCATCAACCTGCTGGACCAACTCCAGGGCGAGTTCGGACTGTCGTACGTCTTCATCGCGCACGACCTGTCCATCGTGCGGCACATCTCCGACCGGGTCGGCGTGATGTACCTCGGACGGATCGTGGAGATCGGCCGCGACGCCGAGATCTACGATCACCCGACGCATCCCTACACCCAGGCACTGCTGTCCGCCGTGCCCGTGCCGGACCCCGAGGCGCGCGAGCACCGGGAGCGGATCATCCTCTTCGGCGACGTGCCCTCCCCGACGAACATCCCGTCCGGGTGCCGCTTCCGCACCCGCTGCTGGAAGGCCCAGGAGCGCTGTGCGCTGGAGGTTCCGCTGCTCGCGGTCCCGGCGGAGTTCCGGCTCACGGCCGGCCCGGCGGCCCATGACTCGGCCTGCCATTTCGCGGAGGAGAAACAGGTGGTGCCGCCGGAGGAGCCGAGCGACGATCCCGAGGACGATCATAGGGATGGGTCGGAATAGACGTACAAATACGCACCAAATGCGTTAACACACAGGCAACTTGGCTGACGCCGTTCCGATATACGGACGCGGGAGTCTAAATCGCGTACGGCCGTGCGGGTGCCGTAAACGGGCCGGGGCTCGCCATGTAGCCCCGGCCCGTTGCCGTGCCCGACCGTCCCTACGCCGGCCCCAGCGAACGCTTCAGGAAGTCCACCTGGAGCAGCAGCAGGTTCTCCGCGACCTGTTCCTGGGGGGTGATGTGGGTGACCCCGGAGAGCGGCAGGACCTCGTGGGGGCGGCCGGCCGCGAGGAGGGCCGAGGACAGGCGCAGGGCGTGGGCGAAGACGACGTTGTCGTCGGCGGTGCCGTGCACGATCATCAGGGGGCGGTGCGGCTCGGCGGGCGCGGACAGCCCCTGGTCCGTGATCAGCGAGCTCTTCGCGTACGCCGCCGGTGCCTTCGCCGGATCGCCCAGGTACCGCTCGGTGTAGTGCGTGTCGTACAGCCGCCAGTCGGTGACCGGGGCGCCCGCGATGCCCGCGTGGAAGACGTCCGGGCGGCGCAGCACCGCGAGGGCCGCGAGCCAGCCGCCGTACGACCAGCCGCGGATCGCCACCCGGGACAGGTCCAGCGGATGCGACGTCGCGAGGTCGTGCAGCGCCTCCACCTGGTCGTCCAGGGAGAGCGTGAAGTCGCCGTCGATCTCCTTCTCCCAGGCGGGGGAGCGGCCGGGGGTGCCGCGCCCGTCGGCGACGACCACCGCGAAACCCTGGTCGGCGAACCACTGCGAGGTGAGGTGCGCGTTGTGGGCGGCGAGCACCCGGGGGCCGTGTGGACCGCCGTAGGGGTCCATGAGAACCGGTAGGGGTGTGACCCCGTCGTAGTCCCTCGGCATAAGCAGGGCGCACGGTACGCGGCGTGCGCCCCCCTGTGTAAACAGCACGCGCGGTGACACACCGGGATCTTCCGCATAAGACGCTACGGTCGCCACGCGCTTGCCGGCCCGCAGCACCTGCACCTGGGTGCCCGCCTTCTCCGGAACGGCCGAGACGAGCACGGTCACGTCCCCGGCGCGCACCGCCGAGTGCACGCCGGGCTCCTGCGAGACGCGCTCCATGCCCAGCTCGTTCACGCGGTAGACGTGGATCTCCCCGATCTCCGGATCGGCCGCCGCCGCCCCGGCCGACGCGGAGACCAGCACATCGGCGTCGGCCACGTCGAGAACCGCGCGGACGTGCAACTGCGGTCCCGTCAGCGGGCGTTCACCGACCGCCAACACCCGCGCGCCGCCCTCGTCCGCGACACGCACGAGCCGCCCCGACGGACTCCACGCGGGCACCCCGGGGAAAAGATCAAGCCAATGTGGATCTTCGTCGGCGTGCACCATCCGGGTCGCCCCCGTGTCCGGGTCCACGGCCAGGAACAGCTGGCTGAGCTGGTCCCGCGCCTGCACCAGGATCAGCGGCGCACCCGCCGCTGACCAGTGCACATGCGCCAGATACGGGTAGCGCGCCCGGTCCCACACGACCTCCGTGCGGGACCCGGACAGGTCGATCACGAAGAGCCGTACGTCCGCGTTGGCGGTCCCGGCCACCGGATACGCCACCCGCTGCGGGTCCCTTTCCGGCTGCGCGGGGTCCGAGATCCACCAGCGGCGCACCGGCGTGTCGTCCACGCGCGCCACCAGCAGGCGGTCCGAGTCGGGCGACCACCAGAAACCACGCGAACGGCCCATCTCCTCGGCCGCGATGAACTCCGCCAGGCCGTGGGTGACGTTCTCCGGGCCCTCCTCGGTGAGCGCCCGATCGTCACCGCCCTCCGCCTCGACGACCCGCAGCGCGCCCTGGGCCACATACCCGACGTACCGGCCGTCGGGGGAGGGGCGGGGGTCGATCACCGGTCCGGGGACGGGGAGTTCACGCGCCGTGCCGACCCGCAGCTCGGCCACGAAAAGCCGCCCTGACAAGGCGAAAGAGGCCACCTCCACGGCCGCGTCGGTCGCGTATCCGACGATCCCGGCGCCGCCCTCACGGCTGCGCTCACGGCGTGCGCGCTCCTCGGCCGACAGCTTCTCCGAGACGCCGGCGAGCAGCGAGACCGGGTCGGCCGCCACTCGCTCGTCGCCGTCCGGGAGGTCCAGAACCCACAGCTTGCCGGCCCGCTCGGAGCCGGACGAGGACCGCAGGAACACCACGCGGGAACCGTCCGGCGCGACGGAGAACGCCCTCGGCGCGCCGAGGGAGAAACGTTGTGTCCGGGCGTGTCGGCGGGGAAAGGACTCGGGCTGGGTCGTCATGCCCCGACCATATTGGCCATGCGCCCCCTTGTGCGGCCGTGCGCCGATCGATGCGCGCGTATGGATAGTTATGATCACTACCGCTGGGTGGGTATGAACCTGCTGGCTGCTGTATGGATTTACAACTGCGTCACCCACGTCACCGGTTGACGACGGTCCCGCCGTCAGCCCTCGACAACTGCTTCGCTCCCCAGGTCCCAGGGAACTTTTGGAGGTGAGCCGCCGTGGCACTCTCGATTTCGGCGGTGGTGCTGCTGGCGATCATCGTCTTCATCCTGATCAAGAAGTCAGGGTTGAAGGCACCACACGCGATCATCTGCATCCTGCTCGGCTTCTATCTCGCCTCCTCGACCATCGCGCCGACGATCAGCGAGCTGACGACCAACATCGCGGGCATGATCGGCAGTATCAAGTTCTGACTCCTCCGGCCGCCGGGGTCCGTCCCGGGACCTGTTCCACCAGGCCCTCGACCCCCGCGGCCGACCGTTCCTGTGAATGACCGCGCCCGGCACGGGCGCGGTCAGAGGGCCTCGTAGGGTGGGCCCCATGACGGATCTGCCCTCCCCCGGCCGTCGGCCGGGGGGACACCCCTCTCGCGTCGCCCGCCGACTGCTCCTGGTGCACGCGCACCCGGACGACGAGTCGATCAACAACGGCGCGACCATGGCCAAGTACGCGGCCGAGGGAGCGCGGGTGACGCTGGTGACCTGCACCCTCGGCGAAGAGGGCGAGGTCATCCCGCCCCGTCTCGCCCACCTCGCGCCCGACCGTGACGACACGCTGGGCCCGTACCGGGTGGACGAGCTGGCCGAGGCCATGAAGGAGCTCGGCGTCACCGACCACCGCTTCCTCGGCGGCCCCGGCCGCTACCGCGACTCCGGGATGATGGGTGTCGAGCAGAACGAGCGGCCCGGTGCCTTCTGGTCCGCCGACGTCGACGAGGCCGCCGCCCACCTGGTCCGGGTGATCCGCGAGGTACGCCCCCAGGTCCTCGTCACCTATGACCCCAACGGCGGATACGGCCACCCCGACCACATCCAGGCCCACCGCGTCGCCATGCGCGCCGCGGACCTGACCCCCGACCCGGACTTCCGCCCCGACCTGGGCGAGCCCTGGGAGATCGCCAAGGTCTACTGGAACCGGGTGCCGCGCGGGGTGCTCCTGGAGGGCTTCGGCCGGCTCCGCCGCGATCTCGCCGAGCCCGGACGGCTGCCCTTCAAACAGGCCGCGAGCGTCACCGATGTGCCCGGAGTGGTGGACGACCACATCGTCACGACCGAGATCGACGGCACCGGCTTCGCGGCAGCGAAGGCCGCCGCGATGCGCGCGCACGCCACCCAGATCGAGGTCGACGAGCCGTACTTCATCCTCTCCAACCAGCTGGCCCAGCCCCTCCTGACCACCGAGTACTACGAGTTGGTACGCGGCAGACGCGAAGGCGGGAGCCGGGAGAGCGACTTGTTCGAGGGGATTCCCGGCATTTCTTTCGAGGAACGGCAGAACGGAACGGCCCTGTGATGCGTACGCATGTGTATGACAAACGAGTGGCGCGCTCGCACGACTGCCGAGAGGCGGGCCGGCGATGAACGCGAAGGACCGTCCGACGGGCGGGCAAGGCAGTACGCTCGCGGAACCGTTGACGTTTCCCCCACTGGGGCGGGCCGCCGCCCACCTGGGGCTCTTCGTGCTGGGAGCCGTGGTCGGCGTGGCCGGCGGACTGCTCCAAGCGGCCTGGTTCCCCGGCGGGTTGCTGCTCGCGCTGCTCGGCGCGGCCGGGCTCTTCCTGGGCGGCGCCCGGGCGACGGGCGGCCGAGCGGGGGCCGTTGCGCCGGCCGTCGGCTGGATGATCTCCGTCGTCCTGCTGACGTCCACCCGACCGGAGGGAGACTTCCTGTTCGGCGCGGGAGCCGGGTCGTATCTTTTCCTGCTCGGCGGCATGGCTGTGGCTGTGATGTGCGCCACCCTTGGACGGGGGCGGCAACCGACCGGGCACGACGCCCGACTTGGGAAGTGACGTACTACTTCGCCGCGGTACCCAGGTGCGGGTCCCGTGATGGTTTCCCACGCGGTCGTGGGATACGCGCCGGAAGTGGCCAGTATGGTGGTGCGCGCCGCCGAGCTGCCCGCTGAGTTGAGGTCGTGACGGGCGGCGGAGCAAACCGGGAGAACCTGCCTTGAGTCGTGAAACTGACACTTCGTCCTCCGGGGCCAATGGGCGCGGCAGCACCGCGTACCCGTCGGGGACACCGCCGTACGGCACGCCCATGGCCACCGAGGCCGGCGCCGACGCGGCCCGGTCGGCCGCGGGCGAGCGACCGGACGGACCCAAGACCGAGACCACGCTGACGACGCGGGTCCGGATCAACATCCCCGGGTCGCGCCCGATCCCGCCGGTCGTCGTCCGCAAGCCGGTCGGCGACGGCGAGGGCGCCGCGGACGACACCGGGTCCGTGTCGGAGACCACCGGCACCACGGCCATGCCCGTGTTCACGGAGCCCCCGGCGCCCGCGCCGGTGCCCGACGCACCGGGCGACGACAAGCCCGCCAGCGACTGGTTCGCGCCCCGCAAGGGCTCCACCCCGCCGCCGAAGGGCGCGGGCGGCGGTGCCAGCAACGGCGCAGGGTTCTCCACCGGGCCCCTCGGCGGCACCGGACCCGGCACGCCGGGCGGCCCCGGCCCGGGCGCCCGCCCCGGCGGCGCGGGCGGCCCCGGCGGCGCACAGCCCGGCGGCCAGCGCCCCGGTGCGAGCGCCGGCCCCCGGCCCGGAGGTACGAACGGCGCCGGGCTGCCCGGTGCCACCGGCGGCCAGCCGGTCGCTCCCGGCCACGGCGGCGGCACCGGCTCCTTCGACGTCTCGGCCGCGCTGGCCGGCACCAAGCCCGAGCGCGACGACCTGCCGTACTTCTCGGACAACGGCGGCCGCCCCGGCGGCCCGAACGGCCGCTCCGGCCCGTCGGGCCCCACCGGCGGCCCCGTCACCGGCGACAGCCCGCTCGGCCCGCCGCCCGCCCAGGGCGGCTCCGGCAACCCCGGCTACCAGGGCAACCCCTTCGGCGGCCCCGACGCCGACTTCTCCGCGCCCGGTGCCTCCGGCACCTACGCCCGCCCCGGCGGCGGCCTCAGCGACGACACCGCCGTCCTCACCCCGCAGCGGCCCGCCCCCGAGCCGGGCACTCCGGGCTACGGCGGCCCCGGCCCCCTCGTCGACAACCCCTCCGGGCACACGCTGACCAGCGGTATCCCGGTCGTGCCCCCCGGCACCCAGGGCACGCCCTTCGGCGCGGGCGGCCCCGACGGCGCGGTGCAGCACACCCCGCCGAAGCTGCCCGACCCCGGCCCGCAGCAGAAGGCCGGCTCGGGGAAGAACGCCAAGGCGTCGAAGCCGGCCAAGAAGAAGGGCCGCAGCAAGCTCGGCCTGGTCGTCGGCGGTGTGATCTTCCTCGGCGGCGGTGTCTACGGCGCCGGTCTGCTGATGAACCACTCCGACGTCCCCAAGGGCACCACCGTCCTCGGCGTCGACATCGGCGGCGGCACCCGTGACGAGGCCGTCAACAAGCTCGACCAGGCCTTCGGCAAGAGCACGGACGAGGCGCTGAAGCTCTCCGTCGACGGCGAGACCGTCTCCCTCAAGCCCGACCAGGCCGGACTCCAGTTCGACAAGCAGGCCACGGTCGGCGCCGCCGCCGTCAGCGACTACAACCCCGTCTCCGTGATCGGCGCGCTCTTCGGTCAGAAGCGCGTCGTCGACCCCGTCATGCCCGTCGACGAGGAGAAGCTGGAGGCCGCCCTGCGGCGCGCCGCAGGCAGCTCCGGCTCGGCGAGCGACGGCACCGTCAAGTACGAGGCCGGCAAGGCCGTGGCCGTCTACGGCAAGGCGGGCAAGGGCATCGACGTCGACAAGTCCACCGACGCCGTCGAGGAGGCCTACCGCACCCAGGTCGAGACCGGCAAGGCGGCCGTCGTGCAGCTGCCGACCACCACCAAGGAGCCGTCGGTCGCCAAGGCCGAGGTCGACCGGTTCATGAAGGAGTTCGCGGAGCCGGCGATGTCCGCCAACATCGTCGTGCAGACGAACCCCGCGAGCAGCGTCCCGCTCCCGATGAGCCCGGAGAACTCCCTGTGGAAGTTCCTGACCGTCAAGAACATCGACGGCAAGCTCGTCGACTCCTATGACGAGAAGGCCCTCAAGGACCTCTACGGCAGCACCTTCGACGACGTCCGCATCACCCGCGCCAACGGTGAGAAGACCCCGGTCACCGTCGAGGACGTCTACGGCGCCATCCGTCTGGCCCTGAGGAGCAAGACGGACCGCACGGCGGTCATCGAGACGGACCCCAGCTAGCCGGTCCGATCGGCATCGGGCAGGGGGCACCCGGCACACGCCGGGTGCCCCCTTGTCGCTGTCCCGGGTATGGCCTCTGTCATGCCGGGGTCAGGACCGCCGACACCGCCGACCGCACCCCCGCCCGCCGACGATGGTGCCCATGACGACCACGACGACGGCCACCGACTCCGCGGTGACCGCCGGCGGGCCGCGGCGGCGTCAGGGACGCGGGGAACCGCGCGGCCGGCCACCACGCACCCGCACCCGCACCCGCACCCGCACCCGCACCCGCACCCGCACCCGCACCCGCACCCGCACCCGCACCCGCACCCGCACCCGCACCCGCACACAACGACTCCCCAGGCGATCGGGCACCCTCAGTTCAGCAGGGCCCGAGCCGCGTCCGCCTGCCTCCGCATCTTCTCGGCCGCCCCGGAATCGACCTCCGCCACCACCTCCGCATAGGCCTCCAGCTCGGCAGCTCCCCGGACGAACTCCCCCCGCTGGACCAGCAGCCGCGCCCACTCGTACCGCAACCGCGCCGGATGCGAGGGCATCGCCAGCGACAACTCCAGCGCCCACAACGCGACATCCGACCGCTCGGGCCGCGCGGCCGCCCACGCCCGCACGTTGTTGAGGATCCGCACCACCACGTCCAACGGATCGGCGGGACTCAGCATCCCGGGGTCCAGCGGCGCCCCCGTAGCCCCCGCGACCAGCACCTCCGCGTCGGTCCCGCTCAGCACCCGCCCCCCGTCGAACGGATCGGCGAGCACCTGTTCCTCACGCGGCCCGAACCCCACCACGAAGTGCCCCGGCAGCGCGACCCCGTACACGGGCGCCCCCGCCCGCCGGGCCACCTCCATCCACACCACCGACAACAGGATCGGCAGCCCCCGCCGCCGTACGAGCACCTGGTGCAGCAGCGACGACTCCAGCCGCTGGTAGTCCGCGGCGGCACCACGGAACCCGCACCGCTCCCCGAGCAGTTCGGCCGCCGCGACCGCCCAGGCCCGGGGCCCGTCGGGCCGGTACGGCATCAGCCCGGCGAGGCGGTCGAGTTCGATCTCGGCGGCGTCGATGCCCGCCTCGTCCAGCGTCCCGTCGCCCGCCGCCCCCACCAGCAGACACAGCAGGGCCAGGTCGGGCCGCTCGGCCCGCGCCTCCTCCGCGAACCGCCGCCGCACCTCGGCGGCCCGCTCCGGCTCGGGGGGACGTGGCGCCGGCACAGCGGCGTGGTGCCCGCTCACGACGATCGATACGGCTCGGTGCCGGTGCCGGTGCCGGAGCCGGAGTCTGAGCCCGAGCCCGATGCGGAGCCGGGGTCGGAATTCGAGCCCGAGCCCGAGGCGGGGCCGCCACCGTGACCGGTGTTCTCCGGCTCCCGGTAGTGGTGATACGAGTGATGCGCCGCGAACCCCATCCCCGCGTACAACGCCCGCGCCCCCGAGTTGTCCGTCTCCACCTGCAGCCAGCCCGCCGAGGCCCCTTCGTCCAGCGCCCGCCGCGCCAGCGCGGCCATCACGGTCGTGGCGAGCCCTTGCCGCCGCTGGGCGGGATCGACCTCGACGGCCGAGAACCCGGCCCACCGTCCGTCCACGACACACCGGCCGATCGCGGCCGGCCCCGCACCCCCGGCCCCCGGCACGGTCGCGAACCACACCGAGGGGCCGCTCCCGAGCACCTTCAGCGCGATCTCGCCGAGCCCCTTGCGCTGGTAGCGGCCGAGCCACGCCTCGTCCGCCGTCCGGGAGAGTCCGACCCCGGCCGCCTCCCGGTCCGCCACCGGCGCGAGCGCCCCGATCCACAGCTCGGCGGTGACGTCCCGCACCCAGCCGCGGTCCGCCACCTCGGCGCACAGCAGCTCCTGCGTGCCCTCGGCGCCCGTGGCCAGCTGGAGGAACGCGGGCAGCCCCCGGGCCGCGTACCAGGTCCGTACGGCCGTCAGCGCGTCGTCCAGGGGCAGGCCGGGGTCTCCGAGCGGCAGCACCGAGTTGGCGCGCCGGGTGAACCCGGCTGCGGCCCGCAGCTCCCACTCACCGAGCGGCTCCCGCTCGACCGGTTGCCAGGCCCGCGCGGCGACCCGCGCCAGCTCCTCGTACGAGGCGGCGGGCCCGCGCCGGCGGGCGGGGGCGGCGGGCACGACCTTCCCCGCGACCAGCGAGGACTCCTCGATCCGCACGCGCTCCCCGTCCCGACGGGTGATCAACAGGACACCGTCGTCCCATGATGTGAGAACACCAACCGTGTCGGTGAATTTCCCACCCCCGGCGGCATCCTCGTCCACGCGCCGCACGGACACGCGTTTGCCCACGTCAGCAGCGGAGACACGGATCTCGAGCCGTCCACCGACAGAGATTTCCACAGGTCCGTCCACCCCTCCTGTTCGGATCATGCCCCGGAACGGAGATACTAGGTGTGGGCATCGACGACGCCGCGCTCCCGCGCGCCAGGCGGCGGAGCCTGAGGAGGCCCGCCGGCGCCCTATCGAGGAGGAACGACAGCGTGACCTACGTCATCGCGCAGCCTTGTGTCGACGTCAAGGACAAGGCATGTATCGAAGAGTGCCCGGTCGACTGCATCTACGAGGGTCAGCGGTCCCTCTACATCCACCCGGATGAATGCGTCGACTGCGGTGCCTGCGAGCCGGTGTGCCCGGTTGAGGCGATCTTCTACGAGGACGACACCCCGGAGGAGTGGAAGGACTACTACAAGGCGAACGTCGAGTTCTTCGACGAGCTCGGCTCGCCCGGTGGTGCCAGCAAGCTCGGCCTGATCGAGCGCGACCACCCCTTCGTCGCCGCACTGCCGCCGCAGGCCTGAGAGCGACGCCGCGGGCCCGGGGCACGGCCCCTGCGGCCCGCAGCCGCGCCGCCTCGGTCCCGTACGGCCCGATCACCATGATCGCCGTACGGGACCGAGGCGTTCGCCGTACGAGCGGTACGTACGCGCCCGTCCCGCCGCTCGGGAACGTACGTACGAGAAAGTGAGTCAGATCCCGTGTCCGCAGTCAGCGACCGACTCCCCACCTTCCCCTGGGACAAGCTGGAGCCGTACAAGGCGACGGCCGCCGCTCACCCCGGTGGGATCGTCGACCTCTCCGTCGGCACCCCCGTCGACCCGGTGCCCGACCTGATCCAGAAAGCTCTGGTCGCCGCGGCGGACTCGCCGGGCTACCCCACCGTGTGGGGCACGGTCGGACTGCGTGACGCGATCACGGGCTGGCTGGAGCGCCGCCTCGGCGCCCGGGACGTCACCCACCACCACGTCCTGCCGATCGTCGGCTCCAAGGAACTGGTCGCCTGGCTCCCCACCCAGCTGGGCCTCGGCCCCGGCGACCGGGTCGCCTACCCGCGCCTGGCCTACCCGACGTACGAGGTGGGCGCCCGCCTCGCCCGCGCCGACCACGAGAGCTACGACGACCCGACGGCCCTGGACCCGGCCGGCCTCAAGCTCCTCTGGCTGAACTCGCCGTCCAACCCCACCGGCAAGGTCCTCTCCAAGTCCGAGCTGACCCGGATCGTCGCCTGGGCCCGCGAGCACGGCATCCTGCTCTTCTCCGACGAGTGCTACCTGGAGCTCGGCTGGGACGCCGACCCGGTCTCGGTCCTCCACCCGGACGTGAACGGCGGCTCGTACGAGGGCATCGTCGCCGTCCACTCCCTCTCCAAGCGCTCCAACCTGGCGGGCTACCGCGCGGCCTTCCTCGCCGGCGACCCGGCGGTCCTCGGCCCCCTGCTCCAGATCCGCAAGCACGGCGGCATGATGACCTCGGCCCCCACGCAGGCCGCCGTCGTCGCCGCCCTCGGCGACGACGAGCACGTCCACGAGCAGCGCGCCCGCTACGTGGCCCGGCGCACGGCCCTCCGCGAAGCCCTCGTCTCCCACGGCTTCCGCATCGAGCACAGCGAGGCCAGCCTCTACCTGTGGGCCACCCGGGGCGAGTCCTGCTGGACCACCGTCGCCCACCTCGCCGACCTCGGCATCCTCGTCGCCCCCGGCGACTTCTACGGCCCCGCCGGCGACCACCACGTACGCGTGGCCTTCACGGCGACGGACGAGCGGGTGGCGGCAGCGGTGGAACGCCTGTCCCAGGCCTAGGGCCTGCCGCACACGGCCCGAAGGGGCCCGGGGAATCTCCCCGGGCCCCTTCGACGTACGGCAGGTCAGCCGAGCGGGCTCTGCGCCGGCAGCTTCCCCGTGGGCAGTCCACCCTTGGTGGCCGTCTTGGAGGTGTCACCCAGAACGGTGCCGGCGGAGCCGGCGGTCTCCCCGGCGGCCTTCTGCGCGACGGGCGTCGTCGTCTTGACGGCCTTCCCGCCGGTCTTGCTCACGGTCGGCAGGGTCTGCTTGGCCGCCTTGCTGCCGGCGTCGCTCGCGACCCCGGTGACGTTCTGCGTCGCGCCGTCCACGGTGTTGCCGGCGTTCGTCCCGTCCACGGCGGACAGGCCGCCCAGGTTCGGGGTGGCCGGCAGTTCGGGCGCCGCACTCGCGGAGCCGGCCGCACCGACCACGGAGGCCGCTCCCGCTGCGGTCAGCAGCGCGGCACGGGCGATCCGGCGGGTCAGGGGGAGGGACATGGTGCTCCTTTGACGGAAGAGAACGTGGAAGTGTCCGACCGTGCCCGGGAGTTGACCGTTCCGGGCTCGGACGCAGTGACTACCGCTCGAAGCCCCTGAAGGTTGCGGCGACCCGACGTAAAGAGTTTGCAATGCGTCGCATTATCGAATGCGAATCTATGCGGACAAACGCCACCCGGTCCGACAGTCTGCTGAATCCTTACGGCCCTGTGTTCTCAAGGATTTCCGCGAGACGAGGGTGAGCAGGCGAAAACCTGCGCACCCCGTCCACTCGCCGCGCCGCGCGTACCCCGCACGGGTGAGCCGCGCGGCCTACTGTCCAGTGACGATTCGGACCTCGGCGGTGGAGCCGGCCGCGTCGCCCGACGTGCCCTCGGCCTTGCGCCACGCACCGGCCCGGCCCTCGGCGACCCACTCCCGGCCCGCGTACGAGACGCGCCCGACGCCCAGGCGGGAGGAGTTCGCCACGGCCCAGTGCGCCAGCTCCCAGCCGCGCCGCCGGGCCTCCTGGGCGTCCCCGGCATCCCCGGCGTCCTTGAGGGGGATGGTGACGGTCCCGGCGACGGGGGAGACGCTCGGACGCGGCGACGGGCTCGCCTGGGCGGAGGCACCGTCCTCGGAGTCGACGACCGCCCCGGCCGACTCGAACGCGTCGTCCCCGAAGTCCCGCGCGAGCGCGCCGCGCACGGCGTCCGGACCGCCCGCGAGGGCGGTGCCGGTGCCGGTCGTGTCCCGGCGCCCCTCGCACGTCAGCGTGGCCGCCGACCGCCCGGTCAGCGCGGCGGCGAGCAGCGTGGCGTCCGGCTCGTGCTTGGCGTACGCCTCCGGGTAGCCGCTGCGCTGCACCCGCTGGGCGGCGACCGTCAGCGGCAGCTGCTCGTAGTCGTCGACCTTGACGAGGTGCTCGTAGAACTCGCCCGCCGCGTACACCGGGTCCTGGATCTGCTGCGCGGTGCCCCAGCCCTGCGACGGCCGCTGCTGGAAGAGGCCCAGGGAGTCCCGGTCGCCGTGCGCGATGTTGCGCAGGCCCGACTCCTGGAGCGCGGTCGCCAGCGCGATCGTCACGGCCCGCTCGGGCAGCTCGCGCGAGGTGCCGACCGCCGAGATCGTCGCCGCGTTCGCCGCCTGCTCGGGCGTGAACTCGTACGACGCCCCGTCGTCCGCCCCGGACACGACCACGCACCGCGGTGTGCCGTTCCCCCCGGTCAGGTACTGCACGGTGAGATACGCCCCGATCGCGACGAGCACGACGAAAGCCGCCATGAACTGCAGCACGCGACGGCCGCGACGGCGGGGGCGGGGACCTGGGGGGAAGGGGTACGGCTCTGACACGCGGTCCAAGGTACTGGAGAGTAATGGCCCTCGTGCAGGAGTTGTGAACAGTGATGTGAACAGGGAGGCGGGAGTGACGGGAGTGACCGGATCCCCTCCCCGGGCGGCCCCTCCCCGGCGGCGCGTTAGGGTCGGTGACATGGCCGAGACCCCGATTGACCTCACGCTGGACGCCGCGCGGCTCACCGCGCAGCTCGTCGACTTCCCCTCCGAGAGCGGCACCGAGAAGCCCCTCGCGGACGCGATCGAGACCGCCCTGCGTGCCCTGCCGCACCTCACGGTCGACCGGTTCGGCAACAACATCGTCGCCCGTACGCACCTGGGCCGCGCGGAGCGCGTGATCCTGGCCGGCCACATCGACACGGTCCCCATCGCGGACAACGTCCCCTCCCGCCTCGACGAGGACGGCGTCCTGTGGGGCTGCGGCACCTGCGACATGAAGTCCGGCGTCGCGGTCCAGCTGCGGATCGCGGCCACGGTCCCGGCCCCCAACCGCGACCTGACCTTCGTCTTCTACGACAACGAAGAGGTCGCCGCGGACCTGAACGGACTGAAGCACGTCTCCGAGGCCCACCCCGAGTGGCTGGAGGGCGACTTCGCGGTCCTCCTGGAACCCACGAACGGCGAGGTCGAGGGCGGCTGCCAGGGCACCCTGCGGGTCCTGCTGACGACCAAGGGCGAGCGCGCCCACTCCGCCCGCGGCTGGATGGGCTCCAACGCCATCCACGCGGCGGCCCCGATCCTGGCGAAGCTGGCGTCGTACGAACCGCGCTACCCGGTGATCGACGGCCTGGAGTACCGCGAGGGCCTGAACGCGGTCGGCATCTCGGGCGGCGTCGCCGGCAACGTCATCCCCGACGCGTGCGTGGTGACGGTCAACTTCCGCTACGCGCCCGACCGCACGGAGCAGGAGGCCATCGCCCACGTTCGGGAGGTCTTCGCCGACTGCGGGGTCGAGGAGTTCATCGTCGACGACCACAGCCCCGGCGCGCTGCCCGGCCTGTCCCACCCGGCGGCCGCGGCCTTCATCGAGGCCGTCGGAGGCACCGCCCAGCCCAAGTACGGCTGGACGGACGTCTCCCGCTTCAGCGCCCTCGGCGTCCCGGCCGTCAACTACGGCCCCGGCAACCCGCACTTGGCGCACCGCCGCGACGAACGCGTGGACCCGGCGAAGATCCTGACGGGCGAGGAGCGTCTGAGGTCCTGGCTGACGGCGTGATCCACGGGTACGACCACTGGTCCAACCACCTGTACGGGGTGGCGGATCGCGGCGGACACGCTCACGTCCCCCGTCCGTAACCCGTATGGATCTACGCTGAGGTGAACCACCAGCACGGCGGAGGGAGCGGACATGGCGACCGGCAACCCCGAGGGTAAGAAGCAGCCACCGGAGGAGCAGCGGCTGGGGCCGGTGCTGCGCAGACGCGGCCAGGTTCAGGCGAGCACGACGGACCAGCGGCTGCTGGACGCGGGCGGCCCCTCGGACTGGGTCCACACGGACCCCTGGCGTGTCCTGCGCATCCAGTCCGAGTTCATCGAGGGTTTCGGCACCCTCGCCGAACTCCCGCCCGCGATCAGCGTCTTCGGCTCCGCCCGTACGCCGGCCGACTCACCGGAGTACGAGGCGGGCGTCCGGCTCGGCCGCGGCCTGGTGGAGGCCGGCTTCGCCGTGATCACCGGCGGTGGCCCGGGCGCGATGGAGGCGGCCAACAAGGGTGCCCTCGAAGCGGGCGGCATGTCCGTCGGCCTCGGTATCGAGCTCCCCTTCGAGCAGGGCCTCAACCCCTACGTCGACATCGGCCTCAACTTCCGCTACTTCTTCGTGCGGAAGATGATGTTCGTCAAGTACGCGCAAGGCTTCGTGGTCCTCCCCGGCGGCCTCGGCACCCTCGACGAACTCTTCGAGGCCCTCACCCTCGTCCAGACCCAGAAGGTCACCCGCTTCCCCATCGTCCTCTTCGGCGAGTCCTACTGGAGCGGCCTCGTCGACTGGCTCTCCAACACCCTCATCGCCCAGGGCAAGGCGTCGGAAAAGGACCTGACCCTCTTCCACGTGACGGACGACGTGGACGAGGCGGTGGCCCTGGTCTCGAAGGAGGCGGGCCGCTAGGCGGTGTCTGCCCCGCGCCCCGAAAGGGGCGCGGGCAACTGCGCGATCAACCCCGACGCACCCGCACCCGCCCACGCACCCGACGACCCGGGTAGACGGGCGGGGCCAAAGGGGCGCAGCCCCTTGAGGACGGGACGGGACGGGACGGGACGGGACGGGTAGGGGTGGCGGGGGCGAGAAAAAGCCCTAGGCCAGCCCCCGCCGAGCCACGGCAGGCCCCCGATACCCCGCGATGGCCCCCACCATCTCCACCACCTCACGGGTCTCCGCGACCTCGTGCACCCGATACACCTGGGCCCCCAGCCACGCGGACACCGCGGTGGTGGCCAACGTCCCCACCACCCGCTCCTTCACCGGTTTGTCCAGCGTCTCGCCCACGAAGTCCTTGTTGGACAGCGACACCAGCACCGGCCACCCCGTCGCGACCATCTCCCCGAGCCGCCGAGTCGCCTCCAGACTGTGCCGCGTGTTCTTCCCGAAGTCGTGCCCCGGATCGATCATCACGGACTCCCGAGGCACCCCCAGCGCCACCGCCCGCTCCGCCAGCCCCACGGTCACCCGGAGAATGTCGGCCATGACGTCGTCGTACTCGACCCGATGCGGTCGCGTACGAGGCTCCGCCCCGCCCGCGTGCGTACACACCAGCCCCACCCGATACCGCGCCGCGACCTCCGCGAGCCGCGGATCGACCCCGCCCCACGCGTCGTTGAGCAGATCCGCCCCGGCCTCGCACACGGCCTCACCGACCTCGTGCCGCCAGGTGTCGACGCTGATGACCACCTCGGGAAACCGCCGCCGCACCTCCGCGACGAACCCCACGGTCCGCCGCGCCTCCTCCGCCGCGGTCACTTCCTCCCCGGGCCCGGCCTTCACCCCGCCGATGTCGATGATGGCCGCGCCGTCGGCGACCGCCTGCTCCACGCGTGCGAGCGCCGGCTCGTCCCGGAAGGTGGCACCCCGGTCGTAGAAGGAGTCCGGCGTCCGGTTCACGATCGCCATGATCACCGGCTCGTGCGGGCCGAATTCCCGCTTGCCCAGCCTGAGCATTCGCTGTGACCTTTCCCAGTACGTTCCGTGGATCGACGGGCTTGCCCGACCGCCTGCGACCTTAACTGTCAGACTCGCATGGCACGATCGGAGCCGAACACACTCGAGGGGACCCAGCGATGTTCATGTTCTTGTTCCTGGTCGTCGCGCTGGCGGTCGTGGTCGCCGCGGTGACGCTCGCCGTGGTGGGCGGCGGCGACAACGCGGTGCTGCCGGAGGCCTCGGGCGAGCGGCTCCAGGACCCGCTTCCGGCGGACCGCCCGGTCAACCGCGCGGACGTCGAGGCGCTCCGCTTCCCGGTCGCCGTCCGCGGCTACCGCATGGTGGACGTGGACGACGCCCTCGGCCGCCTCAGCGCCGAGATCGCCGAGCGGGACGCCCGTATCGCCGACCTGGAGTCCGCGCTCGCGGGCGCCCGCGCGGCGACCGTGACCTCGCTGCACAAGCCGGAGGAGGGCGACCACCAGTGAGCGACGGCACCGCCCTCGCCGGCCCCGACGGGGGACTCCGCTGCCCCTGGGCTCTGTCCACCGAGGACTACGTCGCGTACCACGACGAGGAGTGGGGCCGCCCGGTCCACGGCGACGACGCCCTGTACGAGCGGCTCTGCCTGGAGGCCTTCCAGTCCGGCCTCTCCTGGATCACCATCCTGCGCCGCCGCGAGGGCTTCCGCTCCGCCTTCGCCGACTTCAAGATCGCCTCGGTCGCCATGTTCACGGAGGCCGACCAGGAACGCCTCCTCGCCGACCCCGGCATCATCCGCAACCGGGCCAAGATCGAGGCGACCGTCGCCAACGCGCGCGAGCTGTCCACCTGGGCCCCCGGCGACCTGGACGAACTGATCTGGTCCCACGCCCCGGACCCGACGACCCGCCCGGTGCCGAGGAATCTCGCGGACGTCCCGGCGGTCACCCCCGAGTCCACGGCCCTGTCCAAGGCGCTCAAGAAGCGCGGCATCCGCTTCGTCGGCCCGACCACGGCGTACGCGCTGATGCAGGCCTGCGGCCTGGTGAACGACCACCTGGACACATGCGTGGCCAGGAGCGCCCTTTAGGCGGCGGGGGGAACCGCGCGCTCCACAACTGCCGCATCGCGATCACGCCCGCAGTTCCCCCCCGCACCCCTTACCGCCCCGAATACTTCGGCTTCTCCTTGTTCACGAACGCCTGTACGGCGATCCCGTGATCCTCGGAGGACCCCGCCCGCGTCTGCAGCTCGTCCTCCTTCTCCAGAGCCTCCTCCAGAGAATGCGTGAGCCCGAACGCCAGCGACTCCTTCAGCGCCGCGTAGGCCACGGTCGGCCCCTCGGCCAGCGCGCGAGCGACCTTCGCCGCCTCCGACGCCAGCGCCGCCGCCGGCACGACCCGGTTCGCGATCCCCAGCTCGAACGCGTCCTGGGCGCTGATGCTGCGCGGGAAGAGCAGCAGATCGGCGGCCCGGCCGGGGCCGACCACACGCGGCAGGGTCCACGAGATCCCCGAGTCGGCGGTCAGCGCGACCCCGGCGAACGACGTGTTGAAGGAGGCCGTGTCGGCGACGACACGGAAGTCCGCGGCGAGGGCGAAGCCGAAGCCGGCCCCGGCCGCCACCCCGTTCACGCCCGCCACCACGGGCTTGCCCATGCCGGTCAGGGCCTTCACGACGGGGTTGTAGTGCTCACGGACGGTGGACATGGTCTGCCGGGAGCCCGTCTCCTTGTCCTGGATCAGCAGCCCGATGTGCTCCTTGAGGTCCTGGCCCACGCAGAACGCCCGGTCACCGGCGGCGGTCAGCAGCACCGCCCGTACGGCGTCGTCCCCGGCGGCGGCCTCCACGGCCTCCCGCAGCGCCACCTTCGTCGCGATGTTCAGCGCGTTCATCGCCTCGGGGCGGTTCAGCGTGATCGTCGCGAGTCCGTCGTGCACCTCGTAGAGCACGGTGTCGGCCATGGGGTTCCCCTCCGGTCGCGGCTGACGACGTACTGGTCAGTACGCCCTCGTCACAGCACAGCATGGCGGAGATCACGGGTGACGACCGGGGCCTGACGTGTGACCTGCGTCAAAGAATCACCGATGGCCGAGCGCCGACCCGGGACCGTGCGGCGGCGCAGTATCGCAGCCACATCGCCGAATTGAGTGGTTTTGCTCGCGCGCGTTGCCCAAGCGATGCCGACTGATGTTGGTCATCGGGTCATGCGATGCGGGATAATGGCCTGGAAGCAATGTGTTCGATGCCGGTGTCGCGTGTCCCCAGGTGGGCCCGCGCCTGCCCTCCCGGGCCGTCGGCTTAGGCGATGAGCTGGTTTCAGGAAGGGGTACGAGCATGGCGGCCATGAAGCCGCGGACGGGCGATGGCCCGCTCGAGGTGACCAAGGAGGGGCGGGGCATCGTCATGCGCGTTCCGCTCGAAGGCGGCGGTCGGCTCGTCGTCGAGCTGACCCCTGACGAGGCCGACGCCCTCGGCGATGCCCTCAAGAAGGTCGTCGGCTGACACGCGAAGCGACCATACCCTTTCAGTCGCCCCGGCACCGCCGCACTCGGCGGTGCCGGGGCGCTGTTGTGCCGGGGGTGAAACGGGGCAGGTCAGCGCCCTGAAAGGGGCCTCAGCGCTTGACCGCGCAGAGCAGGCCGTCGCCCACCGGAAGGAGGGACGGCACGAGTTCGGGGCTCTCCCGGACCGTGCGCAGCAGTTCCCGCAGACGTATGACCTCGGTCGGCTGGGGGTTGGAGTCGACCGTGCGGCCGCTGGCGAAGACGCCCTCGAAGGCGACGAGGCCACCGGGCCTGAGCAGGCGCAACGATTCAGCGAGGTAGTCGAGGCTCTCCAGCCGGTCGCCGTCGCAGAAGACCAGGTCGTACCCGGAGTCCGCGAGCCGGGGCAGGACGTCCAGGGCGTGGCCCGGGATGAAGCGCGCGCGGTTGCTGGCGAAGCCGGCCGCGCGGAACGCCTGCCGGGCGAACTGCTGGTGTTCCGGCTCCGGATCCACGGTGGTCAGCACCCCGTCCGCCCGCATGCCGTGCAGCAGATGGATCCCGGAGACACCGGTGCCGGTCCCGATCTCCGCCACCGCCTTCGCGTCCACGGTGGCGGCGAGCACCCGCAGCGCGGCGCCCGTGCCGGGCGACACCGAGCGCAGCCCTGCGTCCCGGGCCCGTTCGCGGGCCCAGTGCAGCGCTTCGTCCTCGGCGACAAAGGCGTCGGCGAACGCCCAGCTCGTCAGCCGGTTGCCGGTAATGACCCTCTCCTTATGTCCCCGTGGTTGCCTGGGCGTGACTGTATCCGTTGCCGTCGGGAACCTGCTGATGGGACCGGTCGTTTAAAGGGATGAGTGAGTGACGGGGGCCGCGACGGGGGGCACGGGATGGATCGGTCGGACGACCAGGCGCGGGCATCGACGCAGGTGCTGGCCGAGCCATATGGGCCGCATCAGCCCTTTGAGGCCCATCGGCGCACATCGATTTCCTATAAAACCGCTTATCCGGAGCTAACGGGCGAGGTGGCTATGGTAGGGGCTCCACTGGACACCACCAGAGCCGATAGGGGAGGTGCGGCTGCGCCTGTGGATCGGGGAGGAGTGCTGCGGCGCTTTCTCGGTTCGGCAGGCAGGCCGAAATCCGTGAACGACACCGCTGACCACAGCCACGCCGCCGTCGCACAGACCGCGACCTTCACCACGGACGCGCACGCGCAGGCGTGGACTCCGCCCACCTGGGAGGAGATCGTCAGCACCCACAGCGGCCGCGTCTACCGGCTCGCCTACCGTCTGACCGGCAATCAGCACGACGCCGAGGACCTCACCCAAGAGGTCTTCGTCCGCGTCTTCCGCTCCCTGTCGACGTACACGCCCGGCACCTTCGAGGGCTGGCTGCACCGCATCACCACCAACCTCTTCCTGGACATGGTCCGGCGCAAGCAGCGCATCCGCTTCGACGCCCTCGGGGACGACGCGGCCGAGCGGCTGCCCAGCCGAGAGCCCACCCCGCAGCAGATCTTCAACGACGCGCACTTCGACGCCGACGTCCAGCAGGCCCTCGACACCCTGGCGCCGGAGTTCCGCGCCGCCGTCGTCCTCTGCGACATCGAAGGGCTGTCGTACGAGGAGATCGCCGCGACCCTGGGCGTCAAGCTCGGCACGGTCCGCTCCCGGATCCACCGCGGCCGCTCCCAGCTCCGCAAGGCCCTCGCGCACCGCTCCCCGGAGGCCCGGGCCGAGCAGCGCCGCGGGTTCACGGTGCCGCGGGTGCCCGTGCTGGGAGGAGGGGGCGCGACCGCGTGAGTGGATCCCGTCCTACGCCTGCCGAGCAGCACCTGGGAGACCGTCTCTCCGCCCTGATCGACGGAGAGCTCGGTCATGAGGCGCGTGACCGCGTCCTGGCACATCTCGCCACCTGCGCGAAGTGCAAGACGGAGGCGGACGAGCAGCGCCGCCTGAAGAACGTCTTCGCGGAGGCCGCCCCGCCGCCTCCCTCCGAGAGCTTCCTGGCCCGTCTCCAGATGCTCCCGGCGGGCGGCGACGGCGACGGCGGCTCCCCGCTGTCCGGTGGTTTCGGAGGAAGACTCGGGGGTGCGGCCGGTGGGCCGGGCCTGCCCGGTGACGCCTCCGACTCCCGGGACTTCGCCGACTTCGGCGTCTTCGGTCCCGGCGGCGACGCCTTCGGATATGTCCCGTCGGGACCACACGGCGGCGCGCTGACGCCGTCGGAGGGTCGCGGACTGCTCGGCGGCGGCCGAGGGCCGTCCGGTGGCCGCGGGTTCCTCGGTGACCGGGGCTTCCTGAGCGGGCGCGGCTTCCTCGGCGACCGAGGGGCGCTGGGCGACCGCGGCTTCCTGGGCGGCGCACGCGGCCTCTCCGGGGACGCGGACGGCCGTCCCGACCGGGAGGAAAGAGCCGCCGACGACACAGGAGTCACGGGTGACCGTGGCTTTCGGATCCATGACGTGAGCCGACAGGAGGCCGAGCGTTCGGCCTCGCGCGGCAGGCGGTTCGCCTTCGTGGCGGCCGGCGCGGTGTCGCTGGCCGCGATCGCCCTGGGCGGCGTGACCAACGGGATGCCCGTCGAGACGGCGGGCGCCCGGGGCGGCTCCGGCGCCGGCAGCAATGTCACACCGCTGCGGACGCAGGCCTCGGGCACGCTCCCGTCCCCCGAGTCGCAGCGTCGCCGGGGCGCGGTCGGGCCGCTGCTCGGGCAGGGCCAGCAGTCCCTGGGTGAGGTGCCGATCGCCCCGACGGAGATCTCCGCCCCCCTGCTGCCCGGAGTCCCCGATCCGGCCGGGCAGGACCGTCAGGCCGTACACCCGTTGACCGCACCGGTGTTGGCCGGCGCCGCGGTCATGTCCCCGCTCATACGTCCGCTCACCGCCGCACCGCCGCTCCAGCTGACCGACTGGTCCTCGGCACCCGAGCTCACGGGACCGGGCCTGCTGACGGCCCCCGACACCACCTCGTCCTCCACACCCACCTCGCCCGTCCTCCGCTGACCCGAGTTCTGCGCGCCGGCCCGCGAACCTGGTTGAATCCAGAGTGGGCCGTGTCCGCTCGGGCCGGTTCCGGCCTGCGGTACTCGGTGAACGGTGGGCGGCGGGCCGGTCCTTGGGGCGGGCCCCAGGTGTGGGGAGAACATGAACGAGGGGAAGCCCACGAAGGCGAAATGGTGGAGCCGCCCCCGAGCGCACGGCGCGGGGGACGGCACGACGGGGGATCACTCCGGACCTACAGGGTCCACTGAGTCTGCGGAAACCCCCGGCTCCACAGGGGCGGCCGGGGTGCCTGCGGGTGCGGCCCGGGAAGGGAACGCCGAGGGCGATTTCGAGTTGGAACGCCCGGCGACGGCGACGGCGCCTGCCCCCGGCGAGACCGACTCCGACTTCGAACTGGCCCGCCCGGCCTCCGAAGCCCCGCTCCGCCTGGGCTCCACGGCGAACCCGGGCGTGGACGGCGACCCGGACGGCGACTTCGAACTGGAGCGACCGGCCGAGGCGAATGCGGGGCGTGCGGCAGCGGCCGAGGCGAGTCCGTCGGGCGAGCCCGGCATGGCCGGTTCCACCGGTGGCGCAGCCACCGCCGTGGCCGCCACCGCTGTCGCCGATGCCCGGCCGTCGGGCGAGACGGGGGCCCTGAGCGCCCCTGGAGCGCCCTCTGAGCGCCCCAAACCCCTGCACGACCCCGATCCCTACAGCACCCCGCCGTACGGCGAGCCCGGCCCCTGGGCGCCCGCTCCGCCGGTCCAGCACCCGGCGACGACTCCCGCACACGGCACGCACGTCCAGACGGCGGCTCCGGCGCAGGGCGTGCCCGCGGTGGTGGGGGCGACGCCGACGCAGGGTGGGTCGGCGTCGCCGGTCGCCTCGACAGACCGTGGGGCCGCTCCGGCGGTCGCCTCGACGCACGCCGGAGCGAACCCGCCGGCTGCCCCTACGCCAGCCGGTGCACCCTCAGCCGCCGCACCCCCGCACACCGACGCGACCTCGGCGATACCTCCGCCCGCGCCGGTGACCCCGGCCCACGGCACCGCCGCCGTACCGCCGGCCACTCCGCAGCCCACGACGGCGGTCCCGTACCCGGACACACCTCGGCCCGCTGCGGCGCCGTATCCGGAGGGGGCCCCGCACACGGCGGCCTCGTACGCGGAGGCCCCCCAGGGCGCGACACCTCCGTTCTCGGACGCGTCCCCGCCTGCCGCGGCTCCGTACCCCGACGCCTCTCAGCCCCCAGGGGCCTCCTACGCGTATCCGTCCCAGCCGGGGCCGCCGCCCTTCGGGGACTCGGCGCAGGCCGTGCCGCCTCCGTACGCGGGTGGGGCTCAGCCAGCTCCGCCTCCGTACGGGGGAGGGGCTCAGTCCGCGCCGCCTCCGTACGCGGAAGCGGCTCAGCCGGTGCCTCCGCCTTACGCGGGCGGAGCCCAGTCCGCGCCGCCTCCGCAGGCGGGTGGGGTCCAGCCCGCGCCGACCGCCTACGCCGATCCCGCTCAGGCTCTCCGAGCCGCGCCGCAGGGGCCCTGGCAGAACTACGACCCGTGGGCCGGGTCGGGGTCGTTGCAGCAGAACGGGGCCGCGGTGGACGACGTGGCGCGGCGGCGCCGGCGCAGGGGGAAGGTCCTGTTGGCCGGGGCCCTGCTGATCGCCGTCGTGGCCGGCGGTATCGGCGGGGCCGTGGGTACGTATCTGGAGCGGAACGGCGGTGTCGGGGCGGTCGAGCTGCCGCAGACCAGTGACGGGGTGACGGGACGGGCGCCCGACAGCGTCGCCGGGATCGCCGCCAGCGCGCTGCCCAGCGTCGTGACCCTGCATGTGAGCGGGGACAGCGCCCAGGGCACCGGCACCGGATTCGTGCTCGACGAGCGCGGCCACATCCTCACCAACAACCACGTCGTCGACCCCGCCGGCACGAGCGGGGACATATCGGTGACGTTCAGCGGCGGCGAGACGGCCAAGGCCACCATCGTCGGCCGGGACACGGGGTACGACCTGGCCGTCGTCAAGGTGTCCGGCGTCAGCGGACTCAAGCCACTGCCCCTCGGCAACTCGGAGGAGGTCCAGGTCGGCGACCCGGTCGTCGCCATCGGCGCTCCCTTCGACCTGGCCAACACCGTCACCTCCGGCATCATCAGCGCCAAGGAGCGGCCCATCACGGCCGGCGGCGAGGGCGGTGACGTGAGCGACGTGTCGTACGTGGACGCGCTGCAGACCGACGCGCCGATAAACCCCGGCAACTCCGGCGGCCCGCTCCTGGACGGCAAGGCCCGGGTGATCGGCATCAACAGCGCCATCCGGTCCGCCGGCAGCTCCGAGTCGGACGGCGGGCAGGCCGGTTCGATCGGGCTCGGCTTCGCGATACCCATCAACCAGGGCAAGCGGGTCGCCGAGGAGCTGATCAACACCGGCAAGGCCACCCACCCGGTGATCGGTGTCACCCTCGACATGGACTACTCGGGTGACGGCGCGCGCATCGGCGACGACGGCGGATCGGGGGTGACCTCGGGCGGCCCCGCCGACCGGGCGGGCATCCGCTCGGGTGATGTCATCACCGAGGTCGACGGCCAGCGCGTCCACTCCGGCGACGAACTGATCGTCAAGGTCCGCGCCCACCGGCCCGGCGACCGGCTGGAGCTCACCCTCCTGCGCAACGGCAGGGAGCGGACGGTCACTCTCACTCTCGGCTCGTCCGGCGGCGACTGACCGTGAGGCGGCGGCCACGACGGCGGGACGTACTGAAGGCAACTTCACAGGCGGGGGCCCCACACCCCCTCCTGCCAGGCAAACAGCTGGGAAAACCCGTCGTCCGGTCGTGGTCGGCAGCCGCCGGACAGTACCGGATCGGCAGGATCGCCGGGTACCGTGGATCCGGCCCGGACCACGGAAGACCTGCCGAGGCCCGCGGATCGGGACCGAGGACATGCCAAGGAGCTTCAGGTGTTCAATGACATAGGTGCGCTCGAGGTGGTGACGCTCGTCGTCCTCGCCGTGCTCGTCTTCGGTCCGGACAAGCTCCCGAAGGTGATCCAGGACGTCACGCGGACGATCCGCAAGATCCGCGAGTTCTCGGACAGCG
Source organism: Streptomyces sp. NBC_00104 (assembly GCF_045160825.1). Taxonomy (NCBI): domain Bacteria; kingdom Bacillati; phylum Actinomycetota; class Actinomycetes; order Kitasatosporales; family Streptomycetaceae; genus Streptomyces; species Streptomyces sp. NBC_00104. The sequence continues at coordinate 7,353,559 of NZ_CP108215.1, forward strand.
CCAAGGCGGACATCCGCAGCGAACTCGGACCGGAGTTCAAGGACTTCGAGTTCGAGGACCTCAACCCCAAGACGTTCCTCCGCAAGCAGCTGGACAACGACGAACTGGGGCTGAAGGAGATCCGCAGCGGCTTCGACCTGAAGAAGGAGATGGCCGATCTGACGGACGCGGTCCACGGCCGCGAGTCCGACTCGGCGTCCACCCCCGCCCCCGCCGCCATCGGTTCCGGCTCCGACGGCTCCGCGTCGGGCTCGTCCGGCGGAACCATCGACATGACCAAGAAGCCCGAGCCGGCCGAGCGTCCGCCGTACGACATGGACGCCACCTGAGCGGTACACCGCCCGCCGCCCGTACCGCCTCCGGCCTGCCCTTCCGCGCCGTACACCCGTGTGCTGCCGCGCCCCCGTACGTGATGCGATTCATACCGTCACGCGACCTCGTACGGCCCGAACCCGCCCGTACGCCGTCCTGCGCGCCGGGCGCTTTCCCTGCTGCTCGGAGAGCTGTGGCTATGCTGCCCAGTTGTTGTGCGGACTGTAAGAAGAGCGAGCGACGACGCCCGAGGGGGGCGGGCCGCTCCGGTCCGTCGAGAGCTAGGAGGCGTCCGGGCACATGGAGACGACGAGTCGGGTAGGCGCGCAGGCGTCGGCCGCGGAGGGCGGACAACAGGTCCCCTCCGCCCGCCGCACGGTCGACAGCTACCTGCTGGCGCCCTTCCCGTGGTACGGCCTCGACGAGGCCTTCACGGGGCCGCGCTGGCTGATGCAGGTCGGTATGTCGGCGGAAGGAGCCGTCGAGCACGGCTCGATCGGACACGGCGACGAGCCCTCGGTGCGCAACGAGTACACCGCCGGGTCGGACGACGAGGCCAAGGAGCGGTTCGCGGTCGTGGTGACCGTCGCGGCGAACGACGTGCGCCGCAGCGCGGACGGCACCGGTGTGCTGGAGGCCACGTCGGTCTCCTCGGCGGCGTGGCTGGCGGGTGTCGGACTGCTGACCTTCACCTGGCCCGGGCAGCTGGACCACTCCCTGCGGGACGACTGGCTGGATCAGCAGACCGAGACGGCGTGGGTCCTGGCGGACGATCTCGCCGGGGCGGACTGGTCGACGCTGTCGCTGCCGGTGGACGGGGTGCCCACGCCGTTCCACTACCGGGAGTCCGAGTTCGGGTGGGTGCTCGCCGGGTCCACGTCGGAGGGGGTGCACGTGGGGGCGTACGGGAGAGGGATGAGCGCGTACGGGATCGCTTTCGCCATGATCAAGGACATCGCCTCGTACGCCGCCGAGTAGCGGAGCGAGCCGAGCCGAAGGGGCACCGCGTCGTGCTGGTGCGGTGCCCCCTCTTCGCCGTAGGGCGCAGGGTGTGCCCGGCTGCGGGCGCGGGGAGCGCCCTCAGCCGCGTAGCGGGCCTAGAACTTGTTCCTCGGGGTGATTCCCAGGCTCATGCCCGACAGGCCCCTCTGACGGCCGCCCAGCTTGCCGGCGATGGCGCGGAGGGCGGCGCCGGCGGGGGAGTCGGGGTCGGACAGGACGACGGGGCGGCCATCGTCGCCGCCCTCGCGGAGGCGGACGTCGATGGGGATGCTGCCGAGGACCGGGACCGTGGCACCGGTGGTGCGGGTGAGGCCGTCGGCGACGGACTGGCCGCCGCCCGTGCCGAAGACGTCGACCATCTCGTCGCAGTGCGGGCAGGGGAGGCCCGCCATGTTCTCGACGACGCCGACGATCTTCTGGTGGGTCTGGACGGCGATGGAACCGGCGCGCTCGGCGACCTCGGCCGCCGCCTGCTGGGGGGTCGTGACGACGAGGATCTCGGCGTTCGGGACCAGCTGCGCCACCGAGATGGCGATGTCGCCCGTGCCCGGCGGGAGGTCGAGGAGCAGGACGTCCAGGTCGCCCCAGTAGACGTCCGAGAGGAACTGCTGGAGGGCGCGGTGGAGCATCGGGCCGCGCCAGACCACGGGGGTGTTGCCCGGGGTGAACATGCCGATCGAGATGACCTTCACACCGTTCGCGGACGGCGGCATGATCATGTTCTCGACCTGGGTGGGGAGGCCGTCGGCGCCCAGCATGCGGGGCACGGAGTGGCCGTAGATGTCGGCGTCGACGACACCGACCTTGAGGCCGTCGGCCGCCATGGCCGCCGCCAGGTTCACCGTCACCGAGGACTTGCCGACGCCGCCCTTGCCGGACGCGACGGCGTACACCCGGGTGAGGGAGCCCGGCTTGGCGAACGGGACCTCGCGCTCGGCCTGGCCGCCGCGCAGCGCGTTCGCCAGTTCCTTGCGCTGTTCGTCGCTCATGACGTCGAGTTCGACGTCGACACGGGTGACGCCCTCGACCCGCGACACCGCCTCGGTCACGCGCTGGGTGATCGTCTCGCGCATGGGGCAGCCGGAGACCGTCAGGTACACGGCGACCGCGACCGCTCCGTCCGCGCCGATCTCCACGGACTTCACCATCCCGAGTTCGGTGATGGGGCGGTTGATCTCGGGGTCGTTCACCGTCGACAGTGCTTCGCGCACCGCGTCTTCCGTAGCCATAAGGACGATGGTACGGCGACGCGAGGGGCCGCTGGGAGCCCCGTCAGCGGTCGCCCATGTCACGTCCGCGCGGATGTTCCGGCGGGAATACGGTCCGGGTCTCGCGCGGACCGTCACCGTCGCGCTCGTGCAGTTCCCTGACCAGGTCGTGGAGCTCCGAGCGCAGCCAGTCGCGGGTGGCGACCTCGCCGAGGCCGATGCGCAGCGCGGCGATCTCCCTGGTGAGGTACTCGGTGTCGGCGATCGAGCGCTCGTTCTGCTTGCGGTCCTGTTCGAGGTTGACCCGGTCGCGGTCGTCCTGCCGGTTCTGCGCGAGGAGGATCAGCGGGGCGGCGTACGAGGCCTGCAGGGAGAGCATCAGGGTCAGGAAGATGAAGGGGTAGTGGTCCCAGCGCAGGTCGCGTGGGGCGAAGACGTTCCACAGCACCCACAGGATGATGACGACCGTCATCCAGACGATGAACCGCCCGGTGCCCAGGAACCGCGCGATCCGCTCCGACAGCCGTCCGAAGGCCTCCGGGTCCCACTCGGGCAGCAACTTGGGCCGGCGCGGCAGCGGTTGGTCGAGCCGGGTACGCGGGCGGGCGGTGGCCCCGGAGAGCGTGCGCTCCCGCTGGGGCGCCCCGGAGGGCGACGTGCGCTCCCGCGCTCCCGCGCCGGAGTGTGCCCGCTCACGCCCCGCGTGCCGCCCGTCCCGCCCACCGTGCCGCCCGTCACGTCCCTCGCGGCCGTCCCGTTCAGGAGCCATGGGCGGCCCCCTCGTCGTCGACTGCGACGCCGTCGTCCTCGTGCAGATGGAACTCCGCCTCCCGCCAGTCCTCGGGCAGCATGTGGTCCAGTACGTCGTCCACGGTCACCGCGCCCAGCAGCGAGCCGCTCTCGTCGACCACGGGCGCCGCGACCATGTCGTACGTCGCGAAGAACCCGGCGACGGCCCGCAGCGCCGCCTCCGGGTCCAGTGGCTGGAGATCGTCGTCGAGGATCGAGCCGACCAGGGTGTACGGCGGATCGCGCAGCAGCCGCTGGAAGTGGACCGTGCCGAGGTACTTGCCGGTCGGGGTCTCGTCCGGCGGCCGGCACACGTACACCTGGGCGGCGAGCGCGGGGGACAGGTCGGCGTTGCGGACCCGGGCGAGCGCGTCGGCGACGGTCGCGTCCGGGCGCAGCACGATCGGTTCGGTGGTCATCAGACCGCCGGCGGTCTTCTCCTCGTACGCCATGAGCCGCCGAACGTCCGCCGCGTCGTCCGGCTGCATCAGCGTCAGCAGCCGCTCCTGCTCGTCCTCCGGGAGTTCGGCGAGGAGGTCGGCGGCGTCGTCCGGGTCCATGGCCTCCAGGACGTCGGCGGCCCGCTCCTCCTTGAGCTTGCCGAGGATCTCGATCTGGTCGTCCTCGGGCAGCTCCTCCAGGACGTCGGCGAGCCGGTCGTCGTCGAGGGCGGCGGCGACCTCGGCCCGGCGCTTGGGGGAGAGGTGGTGCAGCACGTTGGCCAGGTCGGCCGGGCGGAGCTGCTCGAAGGTCGCGAGGAGGTTCTCGGCGCCCTGCCCGTGCTCCTCCAGGGAGAACCCGGTGACCGCCGACCACTCCACGGTCAGCGTCTCGCCCTTGTGACGCCGGAAGGCGCCCCCCTTGCCCTTCCGTACGAACACCCGGTCGATCTCCCAGTCCCGGCGGGCCGGCAGCTGCTGCACCGAGATGTCGCGGACGGTCACCTCCTCGCCGGTCTCGACGAGGGTCACGCGCCGGTCCAGAAGCTCTCCGATGACCAGCCGTTCGGTGGGGCGCTGCTCGAACCGGCGCACGTTCACGACACCGGTGGTGATGACCTGGCCGGATTCGACGCCGGTGACCCGGGTCATGGGCAGGAAGATCCGGCGGCGGGTGGACAGTTCGACGACCAGACCGAGCAGGCGCGGCGGTTTGCGCCCCACCCGCAGGATGGCCACCAGATCCCGGACTCGGCCCACCTGGTCGCCGTTCGGGTCGAAGACGGCGACGCCGGAGAGGTGGGAGACGAAGATCCGGGGCGCCACTGCCGCCATGAGCCGCCCCTTTCCTTCCCGTCGCGAGGGGATTGTCCGCCGAGGAGGGCTTCAGGCTAGCCCGTCCCGATCGGATACGCCCTGGTGAGCGGTGCGGACGGACTGGCTCAGTGGTGTGCCGGGAGCCCCGGTACTCTGCGGTACGCCTGGACTCCCCACGAAGAGGTGCATCGCCCGTGACTGTGATTCCCCGTACCCGAAGGGCCGCACTGGTGAGCGCCGTCTGCACCCTGGTGGTCGGCGGGCTGGGGCTCACGGGGTGCAGCGAGGATCCGGACGAGGGCACCAACGGGGTCGGCAAGCTGGAGCCGGCGAAGATCCAGAGCACCACGAAGGCGGTGGCCACGGCGGCGGACACGGTCCGGCTGTCCGGAGCCGTGGTGAGCAACGGCAGGACCTACAAGCTGGACATGCGCCTGAAGGAGGACGGCGGCACGGGCTCCGTGACGTCGGAGGGCTCCACCTTCCGGCTGCTGAAGGTCGGCGAGCACCTCTTCCTGAAGGCCGACGCGGACTTCTGGGACCACCAGGACTCCGGGAAGGGCGGCGAGGGCCACGGCGATTCGGAGGCGGCCGCCGCGGACAAGCTGGACGGCATGTATGTGAAGGTGCCGACCGGGGACCCCGCCTACAGGCGGTTCAGCGGCTTCACCGACAAGGACGTCCTCCTCAACAGCCTGCTCACCCTGCACGGCACGCTGTCCACCGACGGCCGCCACGAACAGTCCGGCACCCGCACCATCCGCATCACCGGCGACAAGGGCTCCGGCGGCACCCTCGACGTCTCCCTCGAAGGCACCCCCTACCCCCTCCGCCTCGTCCGCGCCGGAGACGCCGGCACCATCCTCCTCTCCGACTGGGGCAAGGACTTCACCCTGGAGGAGCCGGACGAGAAGGCAGTGGTGGACTACGGCCGGCAACTGCCGACGTCGTAACACGACACCGCGCTGCCTGCGCGGGCGTACCGCGCCTCTATAGGGGCGTACCGCGGGTCTACACGGGCGTACCGCGCGCGCCTGCGCGGGACCGCCGCCTCCGAGAGCCGGCCGCGCTGCTTCGCCGCTCGGCTCTGCTCCGCCGCACCGCCGGCTCACTGATCTCCGCCGCGGTGGTGATGAGCCACGCCTCCGGTTTCGGGTGGTGCCGAACCCGGCCGGGCCCACCACCCGGGCGCCTGGGCGCGATCCGGCGCCCGGCCCGATCCACGACACGAAGCAGGCCTCGATCAGGACCCGGCTCTCACTGCCTGCGCTTGCGGCGGCCGAAGAGCAGGCGCGGGACCGCCGCCGGAATGGGCCGGCGCGTCGTCGCGGGTGTCGGGGCCGGCCGCTCCGCCAGGTCGTCGTCGGGCAGCGGCAGGGTCGTACCCGTCGGCTGCAGGCGGAGCACACGGCATTCGCGGGCCCAGCGGGCCGGCATCGCCTCGCCGTCGGGGGCGTTGAGGCGTTTGCCCTTGAGCTCGGACACGGCGGCCTCCCACTCGGGGGAGTCCGGGGCCAGTTCGACGACGCTCGCGGCCCAGCTGACCAGCCGCCCGCCCTTGTCCTTGCTGCGAACGGTCACCACAGCCGAGCCCCCGTCGACCAGCCCCGGCAGCGGCTGCTCACCCGGCCCGTCGCCCACGACACACGCCGCACCCTCGTGCCAGACGTGCCACAGCGCCCGCGACGGCACACCCCGGCCCTCGTGCGTCGGCACCCCGTCACCCCGCGCCCAGATGAGCCCGGACTTCTTGGTGGCCTCTTCGACGAGGGCCCGATCGAGCAGCACATCGGCGGTCAGCGAGTCGGCGGTCATGGGGGCAGCCTAACCGTGCCCCACGCAAGCGGACCGTGCCCTCTCGAAGGCACCCGGCCCGCTGCCCCGCCCCCGGTGCCGCCGCCCCGGCCCGCGCCGGGCTACAGCCATCCGTTGCGCTTCAGCGTCCGGTGGATGCCGAGGCAGAGCGCGACCGTGACGCCGAGGACCACCGGGTAGCCGAACTTCCAGTGCGTCTCCGGCATGTAGTCGAAGTTCATGCCGTACACGCCGCACACCATCGTCGGTACGGCGATGATGGCCGCCCACGACGTGATCTTGCGCATGTCCTCGTTCTGCGCGACGGAGGCCTGCGCCAGGTTCGCCTGGAGGATCGAGTTGAGGAGCTCGTCGAAGCCGACGACCTGCTCCTGGACGCGGGCGAGGTGGTCCGCCACGTCACGGAAGTACTTCTGGATGTCCGGGTCGATCAGCCGCATCGGCCGCTCGCTCAGCAGCTGCATGGGCCGCACCAGCGGCAGCACCGCGCGCTTGAACTCCATGACCTCGCGCTTGAGTTGGTAGATCCGGCCGGCGTCGGTGCCCCGGGGCGTGCCCTTGCGCCCGGGAGAGAACACCTCCGTCTCCACCTCGTCGATGTCGTCCTGCACGGCGTCCGCGACCGCCACGTACCCGTCGACGACGTGGTCGGCGATGGCGTGCAGCACGGCCGACGGGCCCTTGGACAGCAACTCCGGGTCGTCCTGCAGCCGGTGACGCAGCGCCCGCAACGAGCCCTGCCCGCCGTGCCGGACGGTGATGAAGAAGTCCCGCCCGGTGAAGCACATGACCTCGCCGGACTCCACGACCTCGCTGGTGGCGGTGAGTTCGTCGTGCTCGACGTAGTGGATGGTCTTGAAGACGGTGAACAGGGTGTCGTCGTAGCGCTCCAGCTTCGGCCGCTGGTGCGCGTGCACCGCGTCCTCCACGGCCAGCGGGTGCAGCCCGAACTCGGCGGCGATACCGGCGAATTCGGCCTCCGACGGCTCGTGCAGGCCGATCCAGACGAAACCGCCGTCGCGGCGCACCTGACGGATCGCCTCGTGCGGGGTCAGGTTGCGCTCGAAGGTGACGCGCGCACCGTCGCGGTAGACGGCACAGTCCACGACGGCCGTCACCGCCTCCGCCGGACGCGTGGTGTCGTACACGCCCCCGTCCTTGCGGAGCGACAGTCGGGCGGGACGGGACGGGCGGACCGCGGCGCGCAGGTTGTGGATCATCGACATGAGCAGGCTCCTTCGCAACGAAAGGCCGCCGACGACGGTTGGAACTACCCGGAATGGGGACGTTTTGACTGCGGATGTTTGGCACGTCCACAAAGCGGGGAGCACCGCACCGTCGCGGTGACAGCTTCGCTTGATTCAGATCAGGCGACGGCCGACCGGTGAGAGCCGGAGACGTCTGATCGGCGATTCGGATCAAGACGGGAAAGAAGTGCTCTTCCGATGCGCGACGACCGGCGAGCGGCACGAAGCGAGTGAGGGTGGTAGCCAGCGGAGCGAGAACTACGGCTACGGCGACAGCTACGGAACTCGGCGAGCGGAAGAGCGGGTGGTACTGCCAGGTCGACTTCGGTCCATCGCAGCCCCACCTCCTCCGGCCGGTCCCTCGTAAGGGACGTTCCATACCCCGTTCGGGGTTCCCCGTAAGGGAGTCAGTCTTTTCGGTCCGGGGCGCGAAGGCATGAGAAGCCTTGAGTGCGAGGCTTCTGAGTGCTGCCCGCATGCTGTCCCGACCGGCGCCCCAGACTAACAGTCGGCTGAAGTGTCAAGGCGCCCGTTTGCCGGTTCCTGACGAGTTCTATGCTCGGCTCATGGCTGATGTTCTTCCGTTGGTGGAGGCCCGTTTGCGCACCGCGCTGGGCGAACCGGACGCGCGCGCCGCGGTCACCTTCCTCGGCACCGACCGCATCGAGGTCCTCCGTTTCACCGACGGCGACGTCGTCCGCTACGCCACGCTCGGCATGTCCGCCCAGCCGATGGCCGACCCCACCGCGGTCCTCGCCGACCCCGTCAAGGGCCCCCGCGCGGAGCTCGTCCTGTCCGTGCGGCACGGCGTCGCCGACACCGACAAGGTGCTCCGCCCGCTCGCCGTGCTCGCCGCGTCGCCGCAGGTCGAGGGTGTGATCGTGGCCCCCGGTGCCTCCCTCGACGTGGGTGGTCCGCTCTGGCCCGGCGCCCCCTTCACCTCGGTCCTCGTCGCCGAGTCCGGCGGCCTGGTCGAGGACCTCGAACTCGACGCCCCGGCCGACCCCGTACGGTTCCTGCCCCTTCTCCCGATGACCGCCAACGAGGCCGCCTGGAAGCGGGTGCACGGCGCCCAGGCACTCCAGGAGCGCTGGCTCACCCACGGGACGGACCTCCGCGACCCGGGCCGCACATCGGTCCGCCTGGACTGACCGGACCGCCCGACACGACTTCCCCGTGTGACGGACGGCACGCCATACGTGACCGGAGGCCGCTCGACAGGTGGCCGAAAACAACCGCTTCCCTTGACCGTGTGGGTAGTTGATTCCGTTGGTCGGTCCGAGGGGCCGTCCGCCGGCCGGAGTCCGGCGTCCGTGCGCGGAATGTGACGCGCACACGCCGGACGGGTGATCGTCCTTGACGCGAGGAAGCACGGGGAGGACCGTTGGGCCCTATGAGGGGCGAACCCAGTTGCCCGAAGTGTGGTGGCCGGGTCAGGGCTCCCGGCCTCTTTGCCGACTCCTGGCAGTGCGCCGCGCACGGGACGGTACACCCGCTGCAGCCCGTGATCCCGCCCAGCGTCGAGGCCCTCAGTGTCGTGGTGCACCGCGCCAAGGTGCCGGTCTGGATGCCGTGGCCGCTGCCCGTGGGCTGGCTGTTCACGGGTGCCGCCTTCGCCGGGGACGACCGCAGCGGCGGACGTGCCACCGCCGTGGCCTGTTCCGGTCCCGGTCCGCTCGGGGGCGTGGGAGAACTCGTCCTCATCGCGGAGGAACTCGGCGTCGGTCTCGGTGCCCGGTACGCGGGCATCGACGGGCCCGATCCCGGGCCGTATCTGAGCGTCGAGAAACCGCCCCAGGCGAAGGTGCTGGCCGCGGGGCGGCCGACACCGCTGTGGCATGTCACCGGCACACCGGACGACCGGGCGGTCTTCGCGGGCGAGGCGCTCGGGCTGTGGCTGTGGGCGGTCGTGTGGCCCGAGCAGACCGGGTTGCTGATGTACGACGAGCTGGTGCTGACGGATCTGCGGGATGCGGGGGCGGAGGTGGAGCTGCTGCCGTGCGGGGCGCTGTCGCCTCGGATCCTGGAGCCGTAGGGCGTGGATGCTGGAACCGTAGGGCGCCCATGGGGTGAGGGCTTCGGGTGCTCGGGCGGCTGCGAGTCGTTCTTGGCTGGTCGCGCGGTTCCCCGCGCCCCGGACTCCGCTGCCCCTGGCCGGGAATGGCAGTAGCCCCTTCCGCGCGCCTGTAGGGGGCACTCCGGGGTTTCAGGTGTGACAGGAGTGGTCCGGAAGGGCGTTATCCTTGAGCGTCCGCTTCCGTTTCGTCTGCGCCTGGAGTCCGAGTCGTGCGTATCGATCTGCACAGCCACTCCACGGCTTCCGACGGCACGGACACCCCGGCCGAGCTGGTGCGGAAGGCGTCCGCGGCAGGGCTGGACGTCGTCGCGCTGACCGACCACGACACCACGCGCGGGCACGCCGAGGCGATCGCCGCGCTGCCCGAGGGGCTCACGCTGGTCACCGGCGCCGAGCTGTCCTGCCGGCTGGACGGCGTCAGCATGCACATGCTGGCCTATCTGTTCGACCCCGAGGAACCCGGGCTGCTCGCCGAGCGTGAGCTGGTCCGGGACGACCGGGTCCCGCGGGCCCGCGGGATGATCGCCAAGCTGAACGAGCTGGGCGTGCCGGTGACCTGGGAGCAGGTCGCGCGGATCGCTGGCGGCGGTTCCGTGGGGCGGCCGCACGTGGCCACCGCCCTCGTCGAACTCGGCGTCGTACCGACCGTGAGCGACGCCTTCACGCAGCAGTGGCTCGCCGACGGCGGCCGCGCCTACGTCGAGAAGCACGAGACCGACCCCTTCGAGGCGATCCGGCTGATCAAGGGCGCCGGTGGCGTCGCCGTCTTCGCCCACCCCGCCGCCGTCAAACGCGGCCGGACCGTGGCGGAGTCCGCCATCGCCGAGCTGGCCGCCGCCGGGCTCGACGGCATCGAGGTCGACCACATGGAGCACGACCCGGCGACCAGGGCGCGGCTGCGCGGCCTGGCGAAGGAGCTGGGACTCCTCACCACCGGATCCTCGGACTACCACGGCAGCCGCAAGACCTGCGTGCTCGGCGAGTACACGACCGATCCCGAGGTGTACGGGGAGATCACCCGGCGGGCCACCGGAGCGTTTCCCGTCCCGGGGACCGGCGGAGCCCGCTAGCCCGTCCGTTCGTGGGACGGCACCCGGCGGCTGTCGGCTGTGCCCACCCTCCCCCAGCTCTCCACCCCGTTCGAGCCGGGCGGTGCCCTCATCGCCCTGCGGAAACGATTGCCCACAGTGGTTACCGGCCATCACACTGGGCTGCCCTCTTTCCTTCGTTCTTGACTCTCGCAAGGCACCTCTGTGTTCGATCTCGCCGTCTTCGGTTCCCTCTTCCTCACTCTCTTCGTGATCATGGATCCCCCCGGGATCACCCCGATCTTCCTCGGGCTCACCGCCGGGCGGCCCGCGCGCACCCAGAAGCGGATGGCATTCCAGGCCGTCTGTGTGGCCGGAGGCGTGATCACCGTCTTCGGGCTGCTCGGGCACCAGATCCTGGACTATCTGCATGTGTCCGTGCCGGCGCTGATGATCGCCGGCGGGCTGCTGCTTCTGCTGATCGCGCTGGATCTGCTGACCGGCAAGACGGACGAGCCGAAGCAGACGAAGGACGTGAACGTCGCGCTCGTGCCGCTGGGGATGCCGCTGCTGGCCGGTCCCGGGGCGATCGTGTCGGTGATCCTGGCGGTGCAGAAGGCGGACGGCGTGGCCGGTCAGATGTCCGTGTGGGCCGCGATCCTGGCGATCCACGTCGTGCTCTGGCTGACGATGCGGTACTCGCTGCTGATCATCCGGGTCATCAAGGACGGCGGCGTGGTGCTGGTGACCCGCCTCGCGGGCATGATGCTCTCCGCGATCGCCGTGCAGCAGATCATCAACGGTGTCACCCAGGTCGTGCGGGGCGGTTGAGCGGCTCGGCCCGGCCGGTCCGCCGGGACGGACCTGTGGCGGACATAGCAGAGCCCCGTACGGCGTCGTGCCGTACGGGGCTCTGAAGTGTGAACGGATCCGCGTACTACGGGGCGGTCACGTCTGCCGGGCGGATCCAGAGGCGCTGCCCGATGGCGGCGGCCTGCTGCACGATCCGGTTGACGGAGGCGGCGTCCACGACGGTGCTGTCCACGGGTGTACCGCTGACGTCGTCGAGTCGCAGAATTTCGAAGCGCAAGGGCTTCTCCCTTCGTCTGGTCATCCTCCTAAGGAGAACTACTGGTGGTGGTTCGCGGGTCGTCGGTGCCCGTGTTCCATGAGGAGTCAACGGCATGCGTGTGACAAACATTCCCTACGCTAAGGAAAATTTTCGAGAAGCTAATTACTAGCCGGTAAGCGGTAGGCGTGGGGATGCCTGCCCGGAGGCGAGAAGACTGACTGGGACCGGTTGTGTTCGTAGCGTGACCGCCGGGACAATGGGGGTGATGAACGACGACCTCACGGCGCTCGGCGCCCGCATCGACCGTACGAACGAGCTGCTTCACCGCATGCTCGCCGAGGTGGCGAAGACGCCCTCGACCCACGCGATCTTCGTCGATGCCGGGTATCTGTACGCGGCCGCCGGACGGCTCGTCGCGGGGACGGAGGACCGGCGGTCCTTCGACCTCGACGCGGAGGGACTCATCGACGCGCTGATCGACAAGGCCCGCACGATCTTCGCGGACAGCCGACTGCTGCGGGTCTACTGGTACGACGGGGCGCGCCGCCGCATCCATACGGCGGAACAGCAGACGATCGCCGAACTGCCGGACGTGAAGGTGCGACTGGGTAATCTCAACGCCAACAACCAGCAGAAGGGCGTCGACTCCCTGATCCGCACCGATCTGGAGTCACTGGCCCGGCACCGCGCGATCAGCGACGCCGCCCTCCTCGGCGGCGACGAGGACCTGGTCTCGGCGGTCGAGGCCGCGCAGGGGTACGGGGCGCGGGTCCACCTGTGGGGCATCGAGGCCCCCGAGGGCCGCAACCAGGCCGAGCCGCTGCTCTGGGAGGTCGACAGCCAGCGGACCTTCGACCTCGACTTCTTCAAGCCGTACGTGTCACGGCGGGCCGCCGCCACCTACGAGACCCCCACCGGCGCCCGCCCCACCCGCGAGGACGTTCGCTTCGTCGGCGCCCAGATCGCCGCGAAGTGGCTCGCCTCCCGGGGCCGGGAGACCCTGCAGGAGCTTCTCCACGGCCACCCGTACCTCCCCGGCTCCGTCGACCAGGACCTGCTCGTCGAGGCGGAGGGACTGCTCCAGTACTCGCTGCGGGGGCAGGCGGACCTGAGACGGGCACTGCGGGACGGGTTCTGGGAGCACCTCCGAGCGCAGTACTAGTGTTCCGAGTCGGGAATTCTGTTCAGATAACTGGCGAGGCGTTCGAGGATCTCGTCTGCGGTCTTCGTCCAGACGTAGGGCTTCGGGTCGGTGTTCCAGGCGGCGATCCAGTTGCGGATGTCCTTCTCCAGGGCTTGGACGGACCTGTGAACGCCGCGCCGTATCTGCTTGTTGGTCAGTTCGGCGAACCATCGCTCGACGAGGTTCAGCCAGGACGAGCCGGTCGGTGTGAAGTGCAGGTGGAAGCGGGGGTGGGCCGGCAGCCACTTCTTGATGGCGGGGGTCTTGTGGGTGGCGTAGTTGTCGCAGATGAGGTGGACATCCAGGTCGGCGGGCACCTCTTTGTCGAGCTTGGTGAGGAACTTCTTGAACTCCTCAGCCCGATGTCTGCGGTGCAGGGAGCCGATCACTTTGCCGGTGGCGACCTCGAGGGCGGCGAACAGGGTGGTGGTGCCGGCGCGGACGTGGTCGTGGGTCACCCGCTCGGGAACCCCGGGCATCATTGGCAGCACGGGCTGGGATCGGTCCAGGGCCTGGATCTGCGACTTCTCGTCGGCGCAGAACACCAGGGCCCGCTCGGGCGGGTCCAGGTAAAGGCCGACGACATCGTGGACCTTGTCGACGAAGTACGGATCGGTCGACAGTTTGAAGGTCTCCGACCGGTGCGGCTGCAGGCCGAAGGCCCGCCAGATCCGTGAAACCGACGACTGCGAGAGGCCCGTCTCCTTCGCCATCGACCGCGTCGACCAGTGCGTTGCGTTCTTCGGAGTGGATTCCAGCGTCTTGGTGACTACCGCGGCAACCTGCTCGTCCGTCACGGTCCTTGGGCCGCCCGGACGCGGCATGTCACCCAGACCGGCGATCCGGTACTGCACGAACCGGGCCCGCCAGCGGCCCACCGCATGGGGTGTGGAACCGAGCTGAGCAGCCACGTCCTTGTTCGAGGCGCCCTCGGCGCAGGCCAGGATGATCCGACACCGCAACGCCCATGCCTGCGGCGTGGAACGTCGCCGCACCCACTCCTCGAGTGCGGCCCGTTCTTCGTCCGACAGTGTCAACTCGGCCTTCGGCCGCCCCGTCCGTGCCATGGAGCAAGCCTATACATCTGAACAGAATTCCCGACTCAGAACACTAGCAGCGAGCGCGGTACCAGGAGTACGGGACGGTACGGGAGGCGGCTGCCGGGGCCCTGCCGCCGGGTCAGCCGGTGGTGATCCCGTCCCAGAAGGCGACGAGGGCGTCCGCCGTCGCCTTCGGCTGATCGGTGTTGGGGGAGTGCTCGGCGTCCCGGATGACGGTGCGGTGGGCGGCCAGTCGTACGGCCATGTCGTCGATGACCGGGATCGGCCAGGTGTCGTCGTGTTCGCCGGACAGCACGTGCTTGGGCAGGTCCACGGCGGCCAGTTCGGCGACACGGTCGGGTTCCGCGCAGAGCTGGCGGCCCGTGGCGATGAGCTGGGCGGGGCTGGTGGTGAGCCAGCGGCGGCGCAGGTCGGCGCGGTCGTCCAAACCCTCGTCGAGGGCGCCGGTCTCGCTCTCCTCCGGCTCCGGGGCCTCCATCGCCTGGATGGCCTCCCACACCTGCTCCATGTCCATCACGGCCAGGGCGTCCCGCAACAGCGTCACGCGCTGCTGCTGGCCGACCGAGATATGGGCGGGGCCCGAGGCCATGAGGGTGAGCGAGGCGAACAGGGAGGCGTCCTGCAGCACGGCGGCGCGGGAGATCTGACCGCCGAGGGAGTGACCGACGAGGTGCAGCGGGCCGCCGTCGCTCACGGCCTCCGCCTGGGCGAGCAGATCCTTCGCCAACTCGGCCTGCGCGTACGGCGCTTCGTCGTCCTCGGCACCCGGGCTCTCGTACTGCCCGCGTCCGTCCACCGCCACCGTCCGGTACCCCGCCTCCGCCAACGGTTCATGCAGCGCGATGAAGTCCTCTTTGCTTCCGGTGAACCCCGGCACGAGCAGCACGGTCCCCTTCACCGCCACCCCCGCCTCGATCACGGCGAACTCCCCACGAGGGGTACGCAGAAGATGGGCGCAGGCACCGGCGGGCGGAGTGAAGGACGGGGGACGGCTCATGGAGGGAGGGTAACCGTCGCCCGAACCGGCTGACCGCGCCACCCCTTCGCCCGCGAGGGGTTCGCCATGGGGCGCGTGGGCCGAGGCTGCTCGGGCATCACCCCTGTAAGGCGGGGCGCAGCCCCCTGCCTTCCAGGGGCGCGGGGAACCGCGCGAGAACCCCCACCGGACCCGCCGCTGGGGGTCCGAGGGGCGCAGCCCCTTGGGGATGGGACGGGTAGGGGCGGCGGGGGCGAGGAAACCCTGGAAACGCCGAAGGCCCGGCCCCCCGAGGGGAACCGGACCTTCACTCGGCCGAATCGGCTCAGCTCTCCGCAGCCTCCACGGCAGCCACAGCCTTCCGCGTCCGACGCCGCGGCGCCGGAGCCTCACCCGTCTCCTCGACGGCGGCAACCGAAGCCGCAGCCTTACGCGTACGACGCGGCTTCGTGGCCTGCTCCTCCGTCGGCTGGGCCGGAACCGCACCCTCGACCGAAGCCGCAGCCGCAGCCGCGGCCTTCCGGGTGCGGCGGCGTGGTGCGGGTGCCTCGACGGTGTCGGCGGCGGCCTCGGCGGCGGTGTCCGTGGCCTCGACGACGGCTTCGGCGGCTTTGCGGGTGCGGCGCCGGGGCTTGGCCGGGGCTTCCTCGGCGACGGTCTCCTGGACCACGGCCTCGGCGGGCGCGGCGGCCTTGCGGGTCCGGCGACGCGGCGTGGCCGGGGTCTCGGCGGCGGCCGCCCCCTCGGCCGTGTCGAGCGCGGCCTCGGCAGCGGGCGCCACGGCGGCCTCCGCGACCTTGCGGGTCCGACGACGAGGCGTGGACGTCGCCTCCTCGGCGACGGCCTCCACCCCGCTCTCGGCGGCCTCCGCGACAGTCTTGCGGGTGCGGCGGCGTGGTGCGGGTGCCTCGACGGTGTCGGCGGCGGCCTCGGCGGCGGTGTCCGTGGCCTCGACGACGGCTTCGGCGGCTTTGCGGGTGCGGCGCCGGGGCTTGGCCGGGGCTTCCTCGGCGACGGTCTCCTGGACCACGGCCTCGGCGGGCGCGGCGGCCTTCCGGGTGCGGCGACGCGGCGTGGCCGGGGCCTCGGCCGCCGGCTCGGCGACGGTCGCGCCCTCGGCCGTGTCGAGCGCGGCGTCCGCACCGGGCGCGGCCTCGGCGACGGGAGCCTCGACGGCCTCCACCGACTTGCGGGTGCGGCGGCGACGCGGCTTGGCGGCTTCCTCGACCGACTCGGCGGATGTGCCCGCGACGGTCTCGACCACGGCCTCGGCCCGCTCGGCCGGCGTGCTCTCGACCGTCTCGGCCACCGCCTCGGCGGCGGGGTTCGCCCCGGCACGGGTGCGGCGGCGACGGCGAGGCGTACGGGACTCGGACTCGGCGGAGTCGGCGCCCGGCGTCTGCGCGGACTCCGACGGCTCCGTGACCGCGGCGGCCTCCGGGGACACCCCGTCGACGGTGGCACCACCGCGCGTACGGCGGCGACGACGCGGCGTACGCGCCGGGCGCTCACGCTCACGCTCACGCTCACGCTCGCGCTCGGCGGCGGGCGCGGGGCCGGAGGAACGGCCGCCACGACCGCGCGGACCGCGCCCGCCCGTCTCGCCGAGGTCTTCCAGTTCCTCCGCCCCGAGCCCGGCGCGCGTTCGCTCCGAGCGCGGCAGGACACCCTTGGTGCCTGCGGGGATGTTCAGTTCCTCGAAGAGGTGCGGGGAGGTGGAGTACGTCTCCGGCGGGTCGTTGAACCCGAGGTCCAGCGCCTTGTTGATGAGCTGCCAGCGCGGGATGTCGTCCCAGTCGACGAGGGTGATCGCGATGCCCTTGGCGCCCGCGCGGCCCGTACGGCCGATGCGGTGCAGGTACGTCTTCTCGTCCTCGGGGGACTGGTAGTTGATGACGTGGGTGACACCCTCGACGTCGATGCCGCGGGCGGCGACGTCGGTGCAGACGAGGACGTCCACCTTGCCGTTGCGGAAGGCACGCAGGGCCTGCTCGCGGGCGCCCTGGCCGAGGTCGCCGTGGACCGCGCCGGACGCGAAGCCGCGCTGCTGGAGCTGGTCGGCCAGGTCGGCCGCCGTCCGCTTCGTACGGCAGAAGACCATCACGAGACCGCGGCCCTCGGCCTGCAGTATGCGCGCGACCAGCTCGGGCTTGTCCATGTTGTGCGCGCGGTAGATGTGCTGCTTGGTGTTCGCGACCGTCTTGCCCGCGTCGTCCGGCGCCGTGGCGCTGATGTGCGTGGGCTGCGACATGTAGCGGCGCGCGAGGCCGATGACCGCGCCCGGCATGGTCGCCGAGAACAGCATCGTCTGGCGCCGGGCCGGAAGCATGTTGATGATCTTCTCGACGTCGGGCAGGAAGCCCAGGTCGAGCATCTCGTCGGCCTCGTCGAGAACCAGGCACTTGACGTGCTTCAGGTTCAGCTTCTTCTGGCCCGCGAGGTCGAGGAGCCGCCCGGGGGTGCCGATGACGACGTCCACGCCCTTCTTGAGGGCCTCGACCTGGGGCTCGTAGGCGCGGCCGCCGTAGATCGCGGTGACGCGCACGTTGCGCACCTTGCCGGCGGTCAGCAGGTCGTTGGTGACCTGGGTGCACAGCTCGCGCGTGGGGACGACGACGAGCGCCTGCGGCGAGTCGACGAGGTCCTCGGGCTTGGCGCGGCCGGCCTCGACGTCGGCGGGGACGACGACGCGCTCGAGGAGCGGGAGACCGAAGCCCAGTGTCTTGCCGGTGCCGGTCTTGGCCTGGCCGATGACGTCGGTGCCGGTGAGGGCGACCGGGAGCGTCATCTCCTGGATGGGGAAGGGGGTGATGATGCCGACGGCCTCAAGGGCTTCGGCCGTCTCGGGAAAGATTCCGAGATCTCGGAAAGTCGTAGTCAGGGTGCTGCCTCTTCTGTGTACGCGGTGTGAGGCGAGCGCGGGGGTCGTGTCGGACCGTGCCGGGGACGTCGGCCACCGCACGGGCGGGCCGTGTGGCACGGGACCACTGCCGACGCTCTAGCGCTCATACCGCTGAGGGGTTCCCTCCGGACGCCGTACGCAGAGTGCCGTACGGAAAAGGAGGGCTGTCGGGTCGGAGCCGATCGGGCCACCGACCGGGCATCCTCATGCGTGCGGCCTGTCGAGACACGTTCGAACTACGTCGACGTACCAGCAGGCGCATTACCACCATACCCCGGAATCGCGCATATGCGATGGCCGATTTGGTCACGTAGTCGTCGTCACACTGAATGACCACGCTCTTCCGCCTTGGGGGGAGCGGGCTATTGTGCGCTTCATGACCACGTCTGACAAGCCTGAGAACGCCGTCGGCAGCGAGTCCGCCGACACCGCCGAGGTCACCGGGATCGCCGCCCAGGACTGGGCCCGGGCCTCCGCCGACCCGCAGTACCGCGCCGCGGTGGTGGACCTGCTGGGTGCGCTGGCGTACGGGGAGCTGGCGGCGTTCGAGCGGCTCGCGGAGGACGCGAAGCTGGCGCCGACCCTCACCGACAAGTCGGAACTGGCGAAGATGGCGGCGGCCGAGTTCCACCACTTCGAGAGGCTCCGGGACCGGCTCACCGAGGTCGGCGAGGAGCCGACGCGGGCCATGGAACCGTTCGTCGACGCGCTCGACGGCTTCCACAGGCAGACCGCGCCGTCGGACTGGCTGGAGGGGCTCGTCAAGGCGTACGTCGGTGACTCGATCGCCAGCGACTTCTACCGGGAGGTCGCCGCCCACCTCGATTCGGACACGCGCGGGCTGGTGCTCGCCGTGCTCGACGACACCGGGCACGCCGGGTTCGCCGTGGAGAAGGTGCGCGCCGCGATCGACGAGGACCCGCGAGTGGGCGGGCGACTGGCGCTGTGGGCACGGCGGTTGATGGGGGAGGCGCTGTCGCAGTCGCAGCGGGTGGTGGCCGACCGGGACGCCCTGTCCACGATGCTCGTGGGTGGTGTCGCCGACGGGTTCGATCTGGCCGAGGTGGGGCGGATGTTCTCGCGGATCACTGAGGCGCACACGAAGCGGATGGCCGCGCTGGGCCTCGCGGCCTGAGCCGGGGGCGCCTAGGGCCCTTCTGATGGCTCTAGTCGCCGTGGGGTGAAGTGTCGTCCTGCGGGTGCGGGGTTCGTCGCGGCTGGTCGCGCAGTTCCCCGCGCCCCGTGACGTGGGGCTTCGTCCCTGCCGGACGGCCTTCCTCACGCCGTCGCGGAGCTGCTGCGTCGAAATCGTTCCGTCGGGCGCAGGAGCAGGGACAGGGAGGCCGCCGCGACGACCAGTGCGCCGGCGAGGATCAGCAGG
The DNA here is from genome assembly GCF_045160825.1 of Streptomyces sp. NBC_00104. NCBI lineage: Bacteria > Bacillati > Actinomycetota > Actinomycetes > Kitasatosporales > Streptomycetaceae > Streptomyces > Streptomyces sp. NBC_00104. The sequence continues at coordinate 7,372,868 of NZ_CP108215.1, forward strand.
TAGTTCGCGGAGCCGAGTGCCGTGTGGGTGAGGAAGGCGCCGAAGAGGGCGCCGGCGGTGCCGGTCGGGAGGACCAGGGTGCGGGACGGCAGGCGGTGCGGCAGCCGGTAGGCGGCGGCGCAGGCCAGGGCGAAGCCGAGGAGTGCGGATCCGAGTGCTTCCAAGAACATGATCGGGTTCCCTCCCGCACGGCCTGGCCTGGGCAAATCGGTCGTAGCCGGTACTACCCGCGAGTCAGGGAACGCAACCATCGTCGGTGCATGAGATGTGGTGGCCCTGTGCGGTTCGGCCTGTGCGAGCCATGAGGAGCGGGCGCAGGGAGGGGGCCCGGTGGTTTCACACCACCGGGCCCCCTCCCTACGCCTCTTGTGCCTCTTGACTACAGCGCGCTGAAGCCCACCTTGCGGACGGCCGACTCGCCGATGTCGACGTAGGCGAGACGGTCGGCCGGGATCAGGACCTTGCGGCCGTGCTCGTCCGTGAGGCTCAGCAGCGCCGACTTGCCGGCCAGCGCCTCGGCAACGGCACGCTCGACCTCCTCGGCACTCTGACCGCTCTCCAGAACGATCTCGCGGGGCGCGTGCTGCACGCCGATCTTGACCTCCACGGCTATGTCCCTCCGACGGTCAGTGAAATGCGCGGGCTTCCGCGCCGTACGCAGCACACATTAGCCCGGTGAGGGGACGTACACGCTCCGCCTGAGAACGCCAGGAGCGAACAGAGCGCGGGAACAAAACCCCGGGACCAGGGCTGTGCCGAGGCGGCGGGCCCGGGGTCGCACCGTCGGTGCCGTCGATCAGCGCTGTCGGTCAGTGCTGGTCGATGCCGTGCAGGGGGAAGCCCGCGATGCCGCGCCAGGCCAGCGAGGCCAGCAGCTGGACCGCCTGCTCGCGCGGGACGCTGCGGTCGCTGTGCAGCCAGGACCGCGCCACCACCTGGGAGAGGCCGCCCAGTCCCGAGGCGAGGAGCATCGACTCCGCGCGGGAGAGGCCGGTGTCCTCCGCGATGACGTCGCGGATGGCCTCGGCGCACTCGTTGGTGACCTTGTCGACGCGCTCGCGCACGGCGGGCTCGTTCGTCAGGTCGGACTCGAAGACCAGCCGGAAGGCACCGCCCTCGTCCTCGACGTACGCGAAATAGGCGTCCATCGTCGCCAGGACCCGCTGCTTGTTGTCGGTCGTCGACGCCAGCGCACCGCGTACGGCCTGGATCAGGGACTCGCAGTGCTGGTCCAGCAGCGCCAGGTAGAGGTCGAGCTTGCCGGGGAAGTGCTGGTAGAGCACCGGCTTGCTGACTCCGGCGCGCTCGGCGATGTCGTCCATCGCAGCCGAGTGGTAGCCCTGGGCCACGAAGACTTCCTGGGCGGCGCCCAGCAACTGGTTCCGTCGGGCTCGGCGCGGCAGGCGTGTGCCCCGCGGGCGCGCCGCCTCTGTCTGCTCGATGGCTGTCACGCCGCCTCCCAAGATCGTCCACATGCGGGTGTGCGCCGCGCCGCCATCGTACTTTTCGGTAACCCGGGTGTGCGCGGTGCGAGCGCAGAATTTCACGGACCGGACAGCGGGGAAAGTGCCGCGGACCATATCGAACAGGGGCAGGACGGGCAGAAAGGAAGCCCTTTCTCGTCACCGGTCGTCGTCCCTGGTGAGGATCGGGTTACCGGTAGTCGTCCTCGTCCAGGGAGACTACTCGTGCCTGCTCCGCCAGGTCGGCCTCGTTGGCGGCGCCGGGGTCGGCGTCGGTGAGCGGGTCGTCCCGGTCCTGGGCGATGTCCGTGTGCTGCTCGGCGGCGTCGGCCTCGGGGGCCTCGACGTCGTCCAACTCCATGGAGTCCTCCTCGGGGAAGGTGTCGGGTTCGGTCGGGTCGACGGCCATCGTGGGTTCCCCTTCCTGTGCTGCCCCGGCGTCGCCGGTACGTCCCCGGAGGCGGTGGGGGCCACGTACGGGTGCCCTCTTCGCGGGCCTGGATGCAGGCTCATGTGCCTGCTTATGAGCCTGTTTCATGAGTCTGGGAGACAGGTGGTCGTGGCGCTGTGTGGTTCGGCGTGATCAGGCGGTAAGTGCTCGGCCCTCGCGGCGAGTGCTGCACGCCCCGGTACCCCTTGAGAAGTGGCTGATTTGTGGCACGTTCTGTGACGGCGAACACATGAGCCACTGCGTGATCGTCTCGTAACATTGCCCGCATGTCCTCGACCGAGCTGCCGTCCCTGCTGACCGCCACCGCGTCGCCGAAGGCGAGTGCCGTGCGCGTGGCGCCCGGTGAGCGACTCAGGTCGGTTCGGCTACCGGGGATCACGCTGTCGGTGCGGTCGAGACCGCCGGCGCGCGAAGGACTGCCGCCCGCCGTGTACGTGCACGGCCTGGGCGGTTCCTCGCAGAACTGGTCCGCCCTGATGCCGCTGGTCGACGGCCTCGTGGACAGCGAGGCGCTCGATCTGCCCGGCTTCGGCGACTCGCCGCCGCCGGACGACGGCGACTACTCCGTCACGGGCCACGCGCGCGCGGTCATCCGGTACCTCGACTCCGCCGGGCGCGGCCCGGTGCACCTCTTCGGCAACTCCCTCGGCGGCGCGATCACGACCCGCGTCGCCGCCCTGCGCCCCGATCTCGTCCGCACCCTGACCCTCGTGTCGCCCGCCCTGCCGGAGCTGCGGGTGCAGCGGACGGCCGTGCCGACCGCGATGCTCGCCCTGCCGGGCATGTCGGCGCTCTTCACCCGCTTCACCAAGGGCTGGAGCGCCGAGCAGCGCGTACGGGGCGTCACGGCGCTCTGCTACGGCGACCCCGGCCGGGTCACGGAGGAGGGCTTCCGCAACGCCGTGGAGGAGATGGAACGGCGGCTCCAACTGCCGTACATGTGGGACGCGTTGACGCGTTCCGCCCGTGGGATCGTGGACGCGTACACCCTGGGCGGGCAGCACTCGCTGTGGCGCCAGGCCGAGCGCGTCCTCGCCCCGACCCTCCTCGTCTACGGCCGCCGCGACCAACTCGTCGGCTACCGCATGGCCCAGCGTGCCGCCCGCTCCTTCCGCGACTCCCGCCTCGTCTCCCTGCCGGACGCGGGACACGTGGCGATGATGGAGTACCCGGAGGCCGTTGCCGCCGCGTTCCGTGAACTGCTGGCGGATACGGGGAAGTCGAGCGGCGGGGCGGACCAGGTGTCGGTGTCGGTGCCGGTGGGTTCGGGGCGGAGAGGCTGGGATCTGGATGCGGATTCGGCTTCCGCTGCCGCTTCGGCTGCAACTTCGGCTTCCGCTGCCGCTTCGGCTGCAACTTCGGCCTCGGCTTCGACTTCGGGTTCAACTTCGGCTTCGGCTACGGTGAGTTCTGCTCGTGCTGCGGCTTCGAGCGCGGGTTCGGATTCGGCTCCGGGCGACGGTTCGAGTGAGGGTGGTCCGGTGGGCGACGGTGGATCGGCCGGCGTCGACGGCGGCGAATCGGTCGCCGAAGAGCCTCCCAAGGGGTCACCCGGCGTGGGGAGCTGAGGCGCGGCGTGGGACGGCACAGCCGCAAGGGGCGGGCGCCGAAAGGCGAGACGGACGAGATGAGCACAGCCCGGACGGCGACGTCCGCCGGTACGGGTGACCGCGAACCGGCGCCACGCGCACCGGAAGCCCAGGGAGCCCCGCGTGCGGGCGGACCGGGTTCCCGGGGCGCCGGGAGCACCTCGGCTCCGGCGGCGCAGGCGGGAGCGCAGTCGCCAGGCGGCACCCCGTTGCCCCGCAGGTACGACGGGACTCCGGGCCAGGGGATTCCACGGTTCACCGGGGGTGCGCCCGGGATACAGGGGCCGCGTTCCCCTGACGGCACCCCCGCGCACGGCTTCCCGCGCCTGCCCGGTGGCACCCCGGCGCACGGCGCGCCCCGTTACGCCGACGGGACTCCGGCGCACGGCTTCCCGCGCCTGCCTGACGGCACTTTGGCGCACGGGATGCCCCGTCTCCCCGACGGTACGCCCGCGCACGGCTTCCCCCGTCTCCCCGACGGTACGCCCGCGCACGGCTTCCCCCGGCTCCCGGACGGCACCCCGGACCGCGGCTATCCGGTGAGTCGTGGCGGGCACCCCGAGCAGCGTGAAGCGGGCGGGGGTTGGGGGCACTCGGGTGGTGGTGGGCGCCGGACGGGTGCCGAACACGGCGTGGCGCACGGGGCTCCTGCGGGGGCCCCGTATGGTGTGCCGGGCGAGGCGGCACCCCCCGGCGCCCCGTACGGCGTGCCTCCCGAGCGTTCCGGCCGCCGCCTCCCCATTCCCCGGCAGCGGCAGGAGACCATGCCCCCCGGAGGCCCCCGCCAGACCTATCTGGACGCCTTCGACGAGGTCGACGACGTCTTCGCACCCGGTCGGACACACCGTGCGGCGCCCGGTGCCGATGCCGACGGCCGGGTCGAGGCGGCTTTCGCGGAGAAGCCGCTGCAGGAGAAGCCGTCGCGAGAGGAGCCGCTGCGGCAGAAGCCGTCGCGGGCGTCGGGTGAGCAGCCTCCGGGCGATGACTCCGAGGACGTGGAGACGGCGAAGGGCGGCAAGGGGCGGGCGTTCGCCGGGATCGCGGCCGCCGCGGTCACGACCGTGCTGGCGGTCGTCGTGGGCGGACAGATGGCCGGTGGACAGGATGACGGCACCGCCACGCAGTCGCAGGCCGCCGACGCCGGCGAACGTGCTGTGCGCGACGCCTCGCGCAGCGACAACCGGCCCACACCGTCCAGTTCGCCGAGCCCGAGTGCGACGCCGCTGTCGTACGACCAGAAGATGGGCAAGAAGTACGAGCTCGCCGCGGATCTCGAGGGTGGCGGGAAGTTCGAGGCGGTCAAGGGCTTCGACAAGGCGCCGGGGGTGGGACGGAAATACCGCTACCGGGTCGACGTCGAGAAGGGGTTGGGGCTGGACGCGGGGCTGTTCGCCGACGCCGTGCAGAAGACCCTGAACGACGAACGGAGTTGGGCCCACGGTGGCGGCCGGACGTTCGAGCGGATCTCCTCGGGGACACCCGACTTCGTGATCACGCTGGCGAGCCCGGGCACCACCGCGACCTGGTGCGCCAAGTCGGGGCTCGACACGACCGTGGACAACGTCTCCTGCGATTCGGCCGCCACCGAGCGCGTGATGATCAACGCGTATCGCTGGGCCCAGGGTTCGGAGACGTACGGCGACCAGATCCACGCGTACCGGCAGATGCTGATCAACCACGAGATCGGCCACCGCCTCGACTACCCCCATGTGACCTGCGACAAGGACGGCGAGCTCGCCCCCGTCATGCAGCAGCAGAGCAAGTTCCTGACCTATGACGGGATCACGTGCAAGGCCAATCCCTGGCCGTACCCCGGGAGTTGACGAGAGCCCGCGCAAGCCGACGCGGCGTGATCGATTGATCCCTTAGCGCGACAAAACGCGTCCCGCTGGGGAAAGTTACGACCGTTCACCCCTTTTGGTGGTGTGATGGACAACCGTCCGTCGCACCACCGCCTTGTCCGCATACGTTCGTCCCGCTGCGGGCCGCCGGGTGAACGGCGGCTCCTCAAACGGGAGATCGGGGGTGCACGCGTGCGCATCGGACTGCTTACGGAGGGTGGCTATCCGTATGTGAGCGGTGACGCCAGGCTCTGGTGCGACCGACTCGTACGTGGGCTGGCGCGACACGAGTTCGACATCTACGCGCTCAGCCGGAGCGAGCGGCAGGAGGACGAGGGCTGGCTCCCGCTGCCGCCGCAGGTCAACCGGGTCCGCACGGCACCGCTGTGGACGGCCGAGGGCGACGGGGTCGTCCACGGCCGCCGGGCGCGGAGGCGCTTCGCGGAGGCCTACGGCGAGCTGGTGGCAGCGCTGTGCTCGGGGGGAGTGGGCGGTCCCGACGGTGGGGCTGGTGTGGCCGGGTTGCTCGGCGGTGCCCGTGGAGCCGAGGGGGCCGAAGGCGTCGAGAAGGCTTCCGAAGGTGGGGCGGGGGCTGAGGCGGACCGTTTCGGCAACGCGCTGTACGGGCTCGCCGAGCTGGCCCGTGACGAGGGCGGACTGGTCGGCGCGCTGCGCTCCGAGGTCGCGGTGCGCACGCTGGAGCGCGCATGTCGTGCGCCGGGCGCACTGCGAGGGGCGCGCGAGGCTCGCGTACCGGATCTACTGGCGGTCGCCTCACATCTGGAACGCGCCCTGCGCCCCCTCTCACTCGACTGGTACGGGGACGACGGGCTCGGCTCGGTCGACCTGTGCCACGCGGCGGCGGGTGGCTCGGCCGCGCTGCCCGGGCTGTTGGCCCGCCACTTCCACGGGGTTCCGCTGCTGGTCACCGAGTACGGCGTGCCCCTCCGGGCGCACTACCTCGGGACCTCGGGAGAGGCGCCGGTGCGCGCGCTGCTCGCGGCCTTCCACCGCCGGCTGACCGCCGAGGTCTACCGGCAGGCCGCCTGTCTCACCCCCGGCAACACCCATGCCCGGCGCTGGCAGGAGCGCTGCGGCGCCGACCGCGCCGGCATCCGGACCGTCTACCCCGGCATGGACGCCGCCCGCTTCGCGGCGGTCGGCGAGTCACCGGAGTGCGCGGATCCGCACACGCTGGTGTGGGTCGGCCGCATCGAGCCCGCCAAGGACCTGATCTCGTTGCTGCACGCCTTCGCCGAGATCCGCCGGGCGGAGCCCAAGGCGCGGCTCAGGATCGTCGGAGCGGCAGCGGGGGCCGAGGCCGCCGCCTATCTGGGCCACTGCAGGGCCCTGGCCGCGCAGCTCTTCCCCGACGAGGCGGACGGCGTCCACGCGATCGGCGACAACCCCGTCTCCTTCGAGGAGATCGGCGACCCGGCCGTCCCCGACCTGGCCGAGGCCTACGCGGTGGGTGCGGTGGTCGTGCTGTCGAGCGTGGTCGAGGGCTTCCCGATCAGCCTGGTCGAGGCCATGTTCTGCGCCCGGCCAACGGTCTCCACCGACGTGGGCGCGGTCGTGGAGGTCATCGGCGGCACCGGGCTCGTCGTCCCACCGCGCAATCCGCGGGCGCTCGCCGAAGCGTGCGTGGCGCTCCTGCGAGAACCCGCGCGCCGTGCGCGCCTGGGTGCGGCCGCGCGCGCCCGCGCCCTCGAACTCTTCACGGTGGAGCAGAACGTCGCGGCATTTCGTGGCATCTACCTCGAAATCGTCTCCCAGGCCCCGGTGCGCAAGGTCGTCCTCGACGACACCGGCGAGCCCCTGCCCTTCGGATCCCCCGCCGAGGCCCATGTGCCCGGCCACTGGACCGATTCCCGCCTGGTGGCGGGCGGCCTCGGGATCGCGGGGGTTGCCGGTGTGGCAGGGGTTGCGGGAGTCGCCGGTGCCGCGGGCCTGGGCGGGGTTGCCTCGGGGAGGCCGCGCTGGGCGATGGGGGCGTCCGAGCGGGCGACGGCGCCCGAGCGTGGGACGACACCTGTGCGTGGGGCGACACCTGTGCGGGACACGGCTTCGGTGCCGGGTGCGACGCCGGCGGTGGGGTCTGTGCCCGGCCCGGGTTCGGGGTCGGGGGCGGGGACGGGGGCGGGGGCGCAGTCGGCTTCCGTGCCTGGTCCGTCTCCGGCTTGGGGTTCCGTGTCTGGTCCGGCACCGGCTTCGGGTCCCGTACCCGGTCCGGCGTCGGCGCCTGTCGCCGCTGCGCCGTCGGGATCGGCTCCGGTCCGGGCTGCGGAGAGGCCTCCGGGGACGGCGGCCGGGGATCCGGTGCCCGCGGGGGAGGGGACGCGATGAGCGAGCTGCGGCTGGACGGGGTCGATGGCTTCGACGGGGTGGAGCGCTCGGACGTACTGGATCGCGCGGACCTACTGAGCCGCGTGGACGGACTGGGCCACGCGGACGGACTGGGCCACGCGGACGGGAGGGGCGAGTCGGACGGGCTGGGTGGGCCGGTGGCGGCGCGCGCTTCGAGCCTGAGGGAGCGGTCGGGCGAACCGGCCCCGCGAGGGCCGTCGGGTGAGCCCGGGACCAAGGGCTCGCCCGGTCCGAAGGCCCCGCCGGATGCCATGACTTCGCCCCGTCTCCTGGCAGCACAGGACCTGGTCGCCTCACCCGACCCCACCCTGGGACCGGCCGACGACGACCCCGCCGCAGCCGCACTTGGGTCCACCCCCCGACGCGGTGCCGTCGACCCCGTGAAGGCCCTGATGCACCGGCACCGGGAACTCTGCGAGAGGGCGGTGGACTCCTTGGAGATCGCCGCCGGGCTGGAGGCGCACGGGGTGACCGACCGTACGGCTGCCCGCTTCCGGCACCGGGACGTGTTCTCGCTCGCCGAGGAGATGTATGCGCGGGTGTCGCGTGACGGGGAGGAATCCACGAAGCGCGAGCCGGCGCCGAGTGCGCCCGGCGCGCGCGGTGGATGGGCGGTCCTCGCCCTCCTGCCGGGCGCCCTGTGCGCGGCGGCCGTGGTCGGAATTCGGCTCACCGACGGCCAACCCCGTCTCGCGGTCGCCGCCCTCGGCGCCCTCGGCGCCCTCGCGGTGGCGCTCGGCCTCCGCGTGGCCCTCGACCGGGGACCACTGCGCGCCCCGTCCGGCCCGGCCGGTCGTACCCGCGCCTGGACCTGCTGGCTGATCGCGTACGCGATCCTCGGCGACGGCCTGCTCGCCGCCGGTCTCCACGGCGGCCCCCACGGCCTCTGGCCGCCGGCCGTCGCACCCGTGCTCGCACTCGCCCTGTCCTGCGCGCCCGCTGTCTGGTGCGCCCACCTCCTGGCCGTACGCGCCCGCCGCAAACTCGCCACCAGCCGAGGCCTCGCGGAGTTCGCCGACTCCGTGCAGCCCCTGATCCTCGGCGTGTTCGCGCTCCACCTCTGTGCCCTGTCCGCCCTGCTCGCGCTGTGCGGCGCGGTCCTGGACGAGCCCGCCGGGTACGCCGGCGCCGGTGCCCTCGGCGCCCTCCTACTGCTCGCCCGCCTCCTCACCGCGCACGGGTTCACCCAGGCCCCGGCCCTCGCCCTCCGGACAGCCGCCCTGGGCGAGGCGCTCGGGCTGGGCACGGTCTTCGCGAGCCGCCTGCCGGGCTGCTCCCTCCTGTCCGTCCCCGTCGAGACAGTCGCCGACGCCTGGGGTGTCGGGGCCGTCCCCGCTCTCGTGTGCGGCGCCGCCGCGCTCGTCCTCCTCGTCCACACCACCCGCACCCTGACCCGGGCCTCGGCCCACGCCCTGCCCTCCGGGGCCACCTGACCCATCCGGGGCTCCGCACGACGGCCGCATACCGCCGCGCGAAGCCCGGGCCCGACCGACGCGCCGGACTTCCGTCCGCGCGCCCCTCCCGCGGAGCCGACACCGCGGGCCCACCTCATCACTCACGGCACCACCCCATAAGGAGAACGCCAGATGATCACCTCCCGAACCGGAGAACCCGCCCCGGGAGCCGCCCGATGAGGGTCCTGCTGATCGGAGCCAACGGATACCTCGGCCGCTTCGTCGCCGAACGCCTGCTCGCCGACCCGGCCGTGCAGCTCACCGCCCTCGGCCGCGGCGACGACGCCGACGTACGGTTCGACCTCGCCACCGGCAGCCCCGGCGCGCTCACCCGCTTCCTGGACGCCGTCCACCCCGGAGTCGTCGTCAACTGCGCCGGAGCCACCCGCGGCGGCGCCCGCGAACTCACCCGGCACAACACCGTCGCCGTCGCCACCGTCTGCGAGGCCCTGCGCCGCAGCGGCTGCGGGGCACGCCTGGTGCAGCTCGGCTGTGGTGCCGAGTACGGGCCCAGCCAGCCCGGCTCCTCCACCGCAGAGGACGCCGTGCCCCGTCCCGGCGGTCCGTACGGCGTGAGCAAGCTCGCCGCCACCGAACTCGTCCTCGGCTCCGGCCTGGACGCCGTGGTCCTCCGCGTCTTCTCGCCCGCCGGCCCCGGCACACCCGCCGGCTCCCCGCTCGGCCGCCTCGCCGAAGCCATGCGCCGCGCCATGCAGTCCGGCGACGGCGAACTCAAACTCGGCGGCCTCGGCGTCCAGCGCGACTTCGTCGACGTACGCGACGTCGCCCGCGCCGTCCACGCCGCATCGCTCTCCGCGGCCCAGGGCGTGATCAACATCGGCTCGGGCCGCGCCGTGCGCCTCCGCGACGCCGCGGCCGTCCTCGCCCGCGTCGCCGGCTACGGCGGAGCCCTCCACGAACTCGACGCCCCGCCCGGCCCCATCAGGCCCACCATCGGCCACCCCCGCCCCGAACCCGACCACGCCGCCCCCGTCTCCTACCCCTACCCGGACGGCTGCGGCAGCTGGCAGCAGGCCGATGTGCGCACCGCCCGCGACCGGCTCGGCTGGCGGCCCCGCATCAACCTCGAGGAGTCCCTCGCCGACATCTGGATGGAGGCGGCATGCCGTATCTGACCCCCGCCTCCTCCGGCATCGCGAGCACCGGCTTACGGCTCGGCTTCGGCATCCCCGGCTACGCCCACCCCCTCCTCGCTCCCCTGGAATGGGGCAAACTCACCCGCCCCGGCACCCCCCTGCACTGGGTCGTCCTGAACGTCTCCGACGGCCCCGGCACCCGTCCCGACCCGCACTGTCTGGAAGCCGCCGGACGGCTGCGGAACACGGGCGTGCGGGTTCTCGGCCATCTGGACGTGACCTATGGGGCGCGCGCCTTCGCCGAGATCGCCTCCGACGCCCGCCGCTACCTCGACTGGTACCAGGTCGACGGCTTCCTCCTGGACCGCTGCCCCACCGAGCGCAGCGCCCTCCCCGAGACCAGCCGCACCGTCACCGCGCTCCGCGCACTCCTCGGCGGCGGCCATGTCGTCCTCGGCCACGGCACCCACCCGTATCCCGGCTATGCCGAGACCGCCGACCAACTGGTGACCTTCTCCGGCCCCTGGAGCGAATACCGCTGGTCGCAGGTGGCCGAGTGGACCGCCGACCATCCGCCCGAGCGCTTCTGCCACTTCGTCCACGGTGTCCCGCGCGGCCACCTCGACGAGGCGCTGCGCACAGCCCGCTGGCAGGGCGCCGCCACGATCTACTTCACCGACCGCACGGACCGCGGCGGCAGGATCGACCCCTGGGAGACGATGCCCGGCTACTGGGACGAAATCGTCTCGCTGGTTGGAACGGGTGTCTCGGAATGAAAAAGGGCGTGGCAGTGTTACGGGGAGAACAACTGTAGTGATTGACCGACCAACGGAGTCCCCGTGTCGCTGCCACCCCTGGTCGAGCCCGCTTCCGAGCTCACCGTAGACGAGGTCCGCAGGTACTCCCGCCACCTGATCATCCCCGATGTCGGGATGGACGGGCAGAAGCGGCTGAAGAACGCCAAGGTGCTCTGTGTGGGCGCCGGCGGCCTGGGCTCGCCGGCGTTGATGTACCTGGCCGCGGCGGGCGTCGGGACGCTCGGCATCGTGGAGTTCGACGAGGTCGACGAGTCGAACCTGCAGCGCCAGATCATTCACAGCCAGGCCGACATCGGCCGCTCGAAGGCCGCGTCCGCCCGTGACTCCGTCCTCGGCATCAACCCGTACGTGAACGTGATCCTCCACGAAGAGCGGCTCGAGGCCGAGAACGTGATGGAGATCTTCAGCCAGTACGACCTGATCGTCGACGGCACGGACAACTTCGCGACCCGCTACCTGGTCAACGACGCGGCCGTGCTGCTGAACAAGCCGTACGTCTGGGGCTCGATCTACCGTTTCGACGGCCAGGCCTCCGTCTTCTGGTCCGAGCACGGCCCCTGCTACCGCTGCCTCTACCCGGAGCCCCCGCCGCCGGGCATGGTCCCCTCCTGCGCCGAGGGCGGCGTCCTCGGTGTGCTGTGCGCGTCCATCGGCTCCATCCAGGTCAACGAGGCCATCAAGCTCCTCGCGGGCATCGGTGAGCCGCTGGTCGGCCGCCTGATGATCTACGACGCCCTGGAGATGCAGTACCGCCAGGTCAAGGTCCGCAAGGACCCCAACTGCGCGGTCTGCGGCGAGAACCCCACCGTCACCGAACTCATCGACTACGAGGCCTTCTGCGGCGTCGTCTCCGAGGAGGCCCAGGAGGCGGCCGCCGGCTCGACGATCACTCCCAAGCAGCTCAAGGAGTGGATCGACGACGGTGAGAACATCGAGATCATCGACGTCCGCGAGATCAACGAGTACGAGATCGTCTCCATCCCGGGCGCCAAGCTGATCCCGAAGAACGAGTTCCTCATGGGCACCGCCCTGGAGGCCCTCCCGCAGGACAAGAAGATCGTCCTGCACTGCAAGACGGGGGTCCGCAGTGCGGAAGTCCTCGCGGTCCTGAAGTCGGCCGGCTTCGCCGACGCGGTCCACGTCGGCGGCGGCGTGATCGGCTGGGTCAACCAGATCGAGCCGAACAAGCCGGTCTACTAGACACACGCCTTCCGGAGAGGGGCTCGGCACCACCGGTGCCGGGCCCCTTCCCGCTGCCGTCCGGACCAGCGCGAGCCGGCGACCGTCCCGAGACGGAACATCTAGGTGCAGACCTTGCCGTCCTTCGGCACCGCCCCGTCCAGCAGATACGCGTTCACCGTCGAATCGACACAGCTGCTGCCGCTGCCGTACGCGCCATGGCCCTCGCCCTTCCAGGTGAGCATCACACCCACGCCTTCGCCCAGTTCCTCGGCCATCTTCCGCGCGCCCTCGTAGGGCGTCGCCGGGTCCCCGGTGTTGCCCACCACGAGGACGGGCGCCGCTCCCGGTGCGCTCACCTCCGGCGAGTCCGTCAGGCCGGGCACCGGCCAGTCGTGGCACCAGCCCGCGGTGTCCCAGCCGAGGAACTCGCCGAAAACGGGCGAGATCTCCCGGAACTCGGGCAGCAGCTTCTTCGTCTCCTGCGAAGTCGGCCGCTGCTTCTGGTCCAAGCACGATATGACCCGTTGGGAGTGGGTCGTCGTGCCGTAGTGGCCCGAGGGGTCACGCTCGTTGTACCCGTCGGCCAGCGCGAGCAGCTCGGTGCCGTCGCCGTCCTCGGCCGCGTCCAGTGCGCTGGTCAGGGTGGGCCAGCTCTGCTCGCTGTAGAGCGGCAGGACGATGCCGGTGGTCGCCAGGGTCTGGGTGAGTTCGCGGCCGGACGTCGTCGCCAGCGGCTCGGCGTCGATCCGCTCCAGCAGGTCCTCGATCTTCCGGGTGCCCTCCTCGGGGTCCTGGCCCGTGGACTTCAGGTAGTTGTCGAGGGCGCGCTGGAAGCCCAGGGCCTGGTTCCTCGCGTGGCCCATCGTGTCGGCGGTCGGGTCGACCACCGCGTCCAGGACCAGGCGTCCCACGTTCTTGGGGAACAGGTGGGCGTAGACCCCGCCGAGTTCGGTGCCGTACGAGATGCCGAGGTAGTGCATCTTCTCGTCGCCCAGGGCCTGGCGCATGACGTCCATGTCGCGGGCGGTCTCGGCGGTCGAGACATGAGACAGCAGCTTGCCCGCGGCCTTCTCGCAGCCCGCGCCGAAGCCGGCCGCGTCCTCGAAGAAGGCCGTCTCCTCGGTCGCGTCGTCCGGTGTCGCGTCCACCGACTCGCCCGCCTGGATCTCCTTGTCGCCGCGGCAGCGCACCCCCTCGCTCTCGGCCACCCCGCGCGGATCCCAGCTCACCAGGTCGTACCGCTTGTGCAGTTCGCTCGTGAGCGCCGCGTACGACGGCAGCATGGACACGCCGGAGCCGCCGGGCCCGCCGAAGTTGAACAGGAGGGAGCCGAGACGTTCGTCGGTGTCGCCGGTCGCCTTGCTGCGGATCAGCGCGAGTCCGATCGTCCCTTCGTCCGGGTTCGCGTAGTCCAGCGGCACCTTCAGCGTCGCGCACTGCCAGTCGTCGCCCGGTGCCGGTCCCTCCGCAGTCTCCTTGCAGCGCTCCCAGTCGAGCTTCTGGGGCGCCGGTGACGATGCCGGGGCCTTCCCGTCGCTCGCCTCGTCGCCGGCTCCGTCGTCCGTGCCGCCGCTACAGCCGGCGATCAGCAGCACGGCAGCGGCCAGAGCCGCCCCCCGTGGAAAACGCGCCATGAGCACTTCCCCCCTCTCGCGATACCCGTCCACCGGATGTCCCGAATGGCAGTCATGCCATGGTATGCGGACTGCCGTGAAGGGTGAGAGCGCCTGTGGATAACGCTCTGACCTGCATTTACGAACAGATCGTGCCGGTCTTCGGTACCTTCCCCGTCAGCAGGTAGCCGTCCACGGCCGTCTGTACGCAGGCGTTTCCGCTGCCGTACGCGCCATGCCCCTGTCCTTTGTACGTCAGCTCGATCCCGACCCCCGCCCCGAGCGCCTCGACCATCTTCCGCGCGCCCCCGTACGGCGTGGCGGGGTCACCCGTGTTGCCGATCACGAGGATCGGCGCCGAGCCGGGAGCGCGCACGTCGGGATGGTCCGCCGCACCGGCGACGGCCCAGTCGGCGCAGCCGAGCATGGACCAGGCGAGCCATTCGCCGAAGACGGGGGAGGCCGCCCGGAACTCGGCCAGCCTCGCCTCCACGTCCTCGGTGGTGTAGCGCGGCTTGTCGTCCGCGCAGTTGATGGAGACGTTCGCCGCGGTGATGTTGCTGTACTCACCGTTCTCACTGCGCCCGTTCAGCGAGTCGGACAGCAGCATCAGCAGCTGGCCGTCCCCGTTGTACGCCTGCTCCAGGCCCTCCGTCAGGTACTGCCAGAGGTCCTGGGAGTACAGGGCCTGGGCGATACCGGCCGTCGCCTCCGACTCGGTCAGGTCGCGGGGGAAGACTCCGGTGATCGGTTTGCTGTCGAGGTCGCCGAGCAGCTTGACGATCCGGTCCTCGACGTCCTGCTCGGTGTCGCCGACCGGGCAGCCCTCCGCCTGTGACACGCAGTCCCGGGCGTAGTTGTCGAGCGCCAACTGAAAGCCCTTGGCCTGTCCGAGCGAGCCCTGCTCCGCCGTCTGCGTCGGGTCGACGACCGCGTCGAACACGGCCCGTCCGACGTTCTCGGGGAACAGGTGGGCGTAGACGCCGCCGAGTTCGGTGCCGTAGGAGAAGCCGAAGTAGTGGAGTTTGTCGTCGCCGAGGACCTGGCGCATCAGATCCATGTCGCGGGCCGCGTCGGTGGTGCGGACGTGCGGGAGGGTCTTGCCGGAGTTCTCCTCGCAGGCGGAGTTGAAGGCTTTGGTGTTGTCGACGAACTCCGTCCGCTCGGCCGCGTCGTCCGGTGTCCCGTCCTGCTGGAAGTACTCGTCGAGTGCCGCGTCGTCCTCGCACCGGACGCCGGCGCTGCGGCCGACGCCACGCGGGTCGAAGCTCACCAGGTCGTAGCGGGTGCGCAGTCTCCCGTAGTCCTCGCCGAAAGAGGGGAGCGTCTTGACGCCGGACAGGCCGGGGCCGCCGAAGTTGAAGACGAGCGAGCCGATGCGCCGGCTCTCGGTGCCGCTGGACCTGGCCCGGATCAGCGCGATGCGGATCGTGTTGCCCTTTGGGTCGTCCCAGTCGAGAGGGGCCTTCATGGTCGCGCACTGCCAGACGTCGCCGTCCGGCAGCGGGGAGGGAGCGGTGCCGCCGCCCTCGGACTCGGACGGCGCCTCGCAGGTCTTCCAGCTCAGTTTCTGGGCCGTCAGGTCATGGTCGTCGCCCTTGGCGTCGTCGCCGCAGCTCGCCGCCGACAGGGACAGCAGGAGGGCGGTGGCGGTCACGATGACGGCACGTGGCCGGGGCGAGAGGGGCATGCACCCATCCTGGAGGCGCCCGGGTCGTCGTGCTCGGGGCGCGGGCCGTGCGGGTGAGACACGAGGATGGGTCGCCACGCGCGCGTGGGCGCGTGAGTTCCGGAAACGGGGCCCACGCGCGCGTGGACCCGCCTAGAGCGCGCCCTTTCGTGACAGTTGGTTGAAGGCCAGCCATCCCGGCAGCACGGGAAGCCACAGGGTCAGCAGGCGGAACAGCAGCACCGCGGGCGCGGCGACCTCCTTGGGGAGGCCGACGGCGATCAGGCCGACCGTCAGCGTGGCCTCGACCGCACCCACACCGCCCGGGGTCGGCGCGGCGGAACCCAGCGCGTTGCCCGCGAGGAAGACGACCGCCACGCTCGCGATGCTGATCGACACGTCATCGTTGCCGAACGCGCGGATCGAGGCGTCCAGGCACATCACGAAGCAGCCGGTGAGCAGCAGCATGCCGCCGATACCGGTGACCAGCTTCTGCGGCCGCTGCAGCACGTCGAGCATGCGCGGCACGACACCGGCGAAGAGCGACCGCACGCGGGTGACGACGAACTTGCGCAGGAACGGGATCGACGTCATCACCAGGACGAGCACCGCGACCGTCAGCAGGCCGGCGATGACGGTGCGGGACGGCGACAGGGACGGTGTCTTCTCGGTGCCGGTCAGATAACCGAAGGCCAGCAGCATCAGGATGTGGCAGCCGAGCCCGAAGAGCTGCGACGCGCCGACGCTCGCCACCGCGAGCCCCGGCCGCACCCCCGCACGCTGCAGGAAGCGTGTGTTGAGCGCCACACCGCCCACCGCTGCCGGTGCCACGATCTTGACGAACGATCCGGCGACCTGCGCCGCGATCGTCCGCAGGAACGGCACCCGCTCCGGCACGAAACCCAGCAGGCTCATCGCCGCCGCGACATAGCTCAGCGCGGAGAAGAACACCGCCGCGGCCACCCAGCCCCACTCGGCGTTCTCGATGAGCGGTCCGAACTCGATGTGGGTGAGCTGGGTCAGCAGGAAGTACGCGCCGATCGCGCCGGCGATGAGACTGATCAGCGTGCGCGGCTTGACCCGCTCCAGCCGTACCGGTTCGACCGGTGCCTGGGGCCTGATGAGCAGCACCTGGTGGCGGATCTGGGTGAGCAGGTCCTCCTCCCGGGCCTCCTCTAGGGCCTCGTCGATCGCCCGCTTCTCGGCCCGCTGCTCGGCCCGTACGGCTTTCTTGTCCGCCTTGCCGGGCTCGGCGGCCCTGCTGTGCTCCTCCGCGCGGGCCTGCTTGGCCAGGTGGGACGCCTCCAGGACCGCCTCGCGCTCACGTTCGGCGCGCTCCCGGGCCAGTCTGCGCAGGGTCGCGCGCGTGGAGCGTGAAAGGGCGATGGGCTGGAGCAGTGGCAGGCAGTCGGCCACCGCGTCGGGGCCGAGCACACTCACGGCCGAGGCCACCGCGCGTTCGGCGCCCACCCGCAGGCCCAGTGACGTCAGCAGCTGGGAGACGTCCATGCGCAGCACCAGGTCGCCGGCCGCGATCTCGCCGACGCGCAGATCGGTCAGGATCACCGTGCCGGAACGATCCACCAGGATCGCGTCGCCCACGAGCCTGCGGTGCGCGATGCGCCGCGACTGCAGTGCCTTCACCTGGTGCCAGGTGTCCGACATCAGCTCGTCGGTGACCTCGTCGTCCGCCAGGGAGTCCAGGGTGCGTCCGCCGGTGTGCTCGTAGACGAGCATCACGGCGTCCGGTCCGAGCTCGGAGGTCGCGATCAGCTTGGGCGCGTTGGCTCCGGCCGCGATGGCCGCGTACGCGAGGAGGGCCTCCTGCTCCAGCGCCTGGCGCAGCGACTGGAGGCTGCGGCGGGTGGTGATGCCACGCAGCGTCAGCCGCCGCCACACGCGGTAGAAGAACCCCTGTGCCTGCTGTTCCCGGTCCACGACGGTGACGTCCAGGGGTGGGCCGTCCTCCAGCGTCACGAAGTACCGGCGGCCCCGGTCGCCGCCCTCCGCCGTCTCCGGGACCTCCTCACGGGCCGCGCTCACCGGCTTGAAGCCGACCCGCCTGAGGCCGGCCATCAGGGTCCGGCCGGTCGGGCGTACGTTCGGGGAGCCGACCGCGTACAGCGTCCCGTAGGCGACGGTCCAGCCGATCAGCACCGTCAGGATGATCGAGAACGGTGTCGTGTAGCCGGTGACCAGCATCGAGAAGGCGTCCAGCAGCAGCACGATCCACAGCACGGCCCGCCATCGCGGTCTGCGGGACATGCCCACGGCGGTCATGTACGCGATGACCGGGGCGAGGTAGCCGTGCACGGGGTCGGTGAGGGCGTGGATGTCGCCGGGGGAGGGCTGGGTGAGGGCCTCCTGGATCGAGTCCGGGGCGGCCCTGGCGACCCACAGGTCGGTCGCCAGCGTCACACCGTGCGCCAGGACCGCCGCGAGCACGCCGTCGGCGATGCGCAGCCCGTCCCGCTTGATCAGCCGCTCGATCGCGAAGGCGACCGGCACCAGCAGGATCGCGATGCTCGACCCGAGGCCCGCGAGTTTGATCAGAAGATCGGGCGCCTGCCCCGTGCCCTTGCTGATGTCCTGCTCGAGCCCGGAGGTGGTGCCGTGGGCGAAGGCGGCGATCGCCAGCAGGACGATGATCCCGAGGATGCCGACCGACAGCCGCATGAGGTCGGAGGGACGGTGCACGCGCGCGGGGAGCAACGGTTCGTCGCCCTCGACCTCCTCGGCGTGGGCCTCCCCCGTGTCTTTCTCGTCCTGCTCGTCCTGCTCGACCTGCTGCTTCTGGTCCTCGTGCGTCTTGGAGGAGCCGCTTTCGGCCAAGGGCGGGGTCGTGCCGGGCGCCTTCTCCGAGACGTTGTCGGCGCCCTCGTCGCCCCCCTCGGCGGCGTTCGGGCGCGACGAGGCGTCAGAGGTGCCCGCCGCGTCATCGGGGTGCACGCTCTGCTGCTTCATCGTCTCTTCTTGGTCTCGTATCACCAGTCACCGCCCGCACGATGGTGGCATGCCCGGTGGGCACACAGGGGCATCAGGGTGCAATGCGGGGGCGCACAGTCTGCCCGAAGACCGCCCCCGGGGCGAGGGACGCCCACGTCGGTCACCACGTCCCATTGTCGGTGGGGTGGGGCAGGATGGGGCGGATGAGCGAGGAGAGCCTTCCGGCGGACGCCCTGCCGGAGTACGCGGAGCGGGTCCTCGAGGTCACCGACCTGATCCCGCCAGGGCGGGTCATGACGTACGGGGACGTCGCCGAATGGCTGGGGGAGGGCGGCCCGCGCCAGGTGGGCCGCGTGATGGCCCTCTACGGCGGTGCGGTGCCATGGTGGCGGGTCGTCCGCGCCGACGGCGTCCTGCTGCCCGGCCACGAACTGAGAGCCCTGGACCACTACCGCGCGGAGGGCACCCCCCTGCGCGAGGCGAGCCGCACCACTGAGGGCCATGTGCCGCGCGTCGACATGAGACGAGCGCGCTGGGACGGCGACGGTCGCGCGGAGGGTCACACCTGACAGCTTCCGGCATCCGGCGGACCCGGGTGCGACGCCTGGTCCGTACGGGGGAAGCGGGGCACGTCGGCGGGATGCCGTACGTTCGTGGGGCGAGGGACGCAGGTGCCGCGCGAGTCGGGAGGGAACAAGAGGAAGCTCTGCTTCCGTACCACCCGTCGGCGTAGCGTCGGCTGCGCGTGTCCCTCTCACCCCGCGGCCACCGCCCTCACCGCGCGAGGGGCCTCGCACCCGTTTCCCGACCACCACCCCGTGACGCCGGCGCACCGCGTCGGCAGTGACACCTCGCACACCCACCAGGACCGGCGAACCACGTGAGCTCCTCTTTCTCCACCAGGCGCCTGTCGCACACCCAGGTGCGACAGGGGAGCCGTGGCGCTTACCGACTGGTGCGTACCCCACCACCCCGAACGGACCCCCCTCGTCTGGACGCCGAGCAGCGCGGCGTGGTTGACCACGAGACCGGCCCTCTGCTCGTCCTCGCAGGTCCGGGCACCGGCAAGACGACCACGCTCGTCGAGTCCGTGGCGGCCCGCGTCGCCCGCGGAGCGGACCCCGCGCGCGTGCTGGTCCTGACCTTCAGCCGCAAGGCGGCCGTGGAGCTCCGCGACCGCATGGCGCTGCGCATGGGCGCCGCGCGCGCCCCGCAGGCCACCACGTTCCACTCGTTCTGCTACGCCCTCGTCCGCGCCCACCAGGACATCGACCTGTTCGTCGAGCCCCTGCGGCTGCTGTCCGGCCCCGAACAGGACGTGGCGGTCCGTGAACTGCTGGCGGGCCAGCCCGACCTGGAGCGCCTGGGGCTCGCGCATGTGCGCTGGCCGGACGAACTGCGCGCCTGTCTGACCACGCGCGGGTTCGCCGACGAGGTCCGCGCGGTCCTCGCCCGCAGCCGCGAACTGGGCCTGGCGCCCGAGGACCTGCGGGCCTTCGCTCGCCGCATCGGCCGCCCGGACTGGCTCGCGGCCTCCGCCTTCCTCGCCGAGTACCTCGACGTCCTCGACCTGCAGGGGGTGCTCGACTACGCGGAACTGGTCCACCGGGCCGTGCTCCTGGCCGGTCGCCCCGGCGTCGCAGAGCACCTGGCCGCCCAGTACGACGCGGTCTACGTCGACGAGTACCAGGACACCGACCCCGCGCAGGTACGGCTGCTCGGGGCCCTCGCGGGCGGCGGGCGCACCCTGGTCGCGTTCGGTGACCCCGACCAGTCGATCTACACCTTCCGGGGCGCCGACGTGAACGGCATCCTGGAGTTCCCGCAGGCCTTCCCGCGCGCGGACGGCCGCCAGGCCCCGGTCGCGGTCCTCCGGAACTCCCGCCGCTCCGGGGCGGGCCTGCTCGCCGCCACCCGTCTCCTCACCCAGCGCATGCCGCTCACCCGCCTCCCCGCCGAGAAGGTACGGGCCCACCGCGAGCTCAGGCCGGTGCGGGACGGGGGGAGCGTCGAGGTCTACACGTACCCGACGCAGGGCACCGAGCTGGACAACGTCGCGGACGTCCTGCGCCGGGCCCACCTGGAGGACGGTGTCCCCTGGAGCGAGATGGCGGTCCTGGTGCGCGCCGGTGCCCGCACGATCCCCTCGATCCGGCGCGCCCTCACCTCCGCGGGTGTCCCCCTGGAGATCGACGGCGACGACCTGCCCCTGCGCCACGAACCGGCCGTACAGCCCCTCCTGACGGCACTGCGGGCGGTGGCGCGGGCGGAGCTGGGGGAGGAGGCACGGGTGGAGTTGGGGGAGGAGGCCCCGACGACCTCGGCCGAGGAGACCGGCGATTCATCCGGTACACCCGATATGTCCCTCGCGTCAGACGTGCCCGACTCGCGGTCCTCCTGGCTCGACACCGAGACCGCGCTCAACCTTCTCGCCTCCCCTCTCGCGGGCATGGACACCGCCGATCTGCGACGTCTCGGCCGCGCGCTGCGCGAGGAGGAGCGGGCCGGCGGCAACCCCGTACCGCCGCCCTCGGACGAACTGCTGGCACGCGCGCTGGCGGAGCCGGAGCGGCTGGTGGCGCACGACCCGGTGTACGCGCGGGGCGCGCAGCGCCTGGGCGCGCTGCTGCGGAAGGCCCGTGAACGCCTCGCGGGCGGCGGTACGGCCGAGGAGGCGTTGTGGGAGCTGTGGGACGGCACGCCGTGGCCCAGGCGACTGGAGCGGGCCGCCAGGCGCGGTGGCGCGGCCGGGCGCAACGCGGACCGTGATCTCGACGCCGTGTGCGCGCTGTTCGCCACGGCGGCACGCGCGGAGGAGCGCACCGGCGGCCTCGGCGCCCTCAACTTCCTGGCGGAGATCGAGGCCGAGGACATCGCCGCCGACACACTCACCGGGCGGGCCGTCCGCCCTGACGCCGTACGCCTGATGACCGCGCACCGGTCCAAGGGCCTGCAATGGCGCCTGGTCGTCGTCGCGGGCGTGCAGGAGGGCCTGTGGCCGGACCTGCGCCGTCGCGGCTCCCTCCTGGAGGCCGACCGCATCGGCCGCGACGGGCTCGCCGAACCGCTCACCCCGGGCGCGCTGCTCGCGGAGGAACGCCGGCTGTTCTACGTGGCCGCCACGCGCGCGCGTGAGCGCCTCGTCGTCACCGCCGTGAAGGCCCCCGCCGACGACGGCGACCAGCCCTCCCGCTTCCTCGCCGAACTCGGCGTCGAACCCAAGGACGTCACCGGCCGCCCCCGCCGCCCGCTGTCCGTGGCCGCCCTCGTCGCCGAACTGCGCGCCACGACGGTGGACCCGCGCGTGTCGGACACCCTCCGTGAGGCCGCCGCCCTGCGCCTGGCGCGACTGGCCGCGCTGAGCGACGAGGACGGCCGCCCGCTCGTGCCGTCGGCGCACCCGTACCGCTGGTGGGGCATGTTCGAGCCCACCGAGAGCAAGGTGCCGCTCAGGAACCGCGACCAGCCCGTCGTACTGTCCGGCAGCGCCCTCGACCAGCTCGCCAACACGTGCGCCCTGCAGTGGTTCCTCGGCCGCGAGGTGAAGGCCGACGCGCCCGCGACCGCCGCCCAGGGCTTCGGCAACGTCGTGCACGTCCTCGCCGACGAGGTCGCCTCCGGACGCACCCCCGCCGACCTCGACGTCCTCATGGAGCGCCTCGACTCCGTGTGGAACGCGCTCGCCTTCGACGCGCCCTGGAAGTCGGAGCAGGAGAAGCAGCACGCGCGCGCGGCGCTCGAACGCTTCCTGAAATGGCATGTCATGGACCGCACGGGGCGGGCCCCGGTGGCCAGCGAGCACGACTTCGACGTCACCCTCGGGGCGGGCGACTACGAGGTGCGCATCCGGGGCTCCATGGACCGCGTCGAGGCCGACACCGAGGGTCGCGCGTACGTCGTCGACTTCAAGACGGGCAAGCAGCCCGTGAGTTCCGCCGAGGTGGCCCGTCACCCCCAGCTCGCCGTGTACCAGCTCGCGGTCCGCGAGGGAGCCGTCGACGAGCCCTTCGGTGGCGTACGCCCCGAACCGGGCGGTGCCGAACTCGTCCAGCTGCGGCAGGGCGCGGCCAAGAAGAACGGTGGCGAGACCGTTCCCAAGGTGCAGGCCCAGGAACCGTTGGAAGGGGAGTGGGTGGGAGACCTCCTGGCCACGGCCGCCGGCAAGGTCCTGGACGAACGTTTCTCCCCAACCACCGGACAACACTGTGCACACTGCGCGTTCCGGGCATCGTGCAGTGCTCGCCCGGAGGGCCGTCACGTGGTCGAGTGACACCCGCCCGCAGGGCGACCCGGCACCCGCTGAAGCTCCTATTGGCTGTCAAGCAGTGGTGAGCCAGTCGCGGTAGACGTTGGCGAGGTCGTCGTCGCGGCGTGTGCCGCGTTCGATGCCGGAGATGACGGTGGGCCAGACACCGAAGTGGTGGGCGGCGGCGGTGAGGGTGATGTTCTTGGCCTGGCGTGCGGGCCGCAGGTCCGCGATGTCGGGGACCGTGACTGTGGTGGTGAGGTAGCGGAACACTTCACGGGCGATGGCCCGTTTGAGGAGCCGGATGATCTCCTTCTTGGTGCGGCCTGCTGTGGTTTGGCGGGCCACGTAGTCGCGGGTGCGGCGGTCGCTGGACATGCGGACGAGGGCTATCCGGTAGAGGGCCGCGTTCGCGGCCCGGTCGCCGCCTCGTGAGAGGCGATGACGGTTGGTTTTGCCGCTGGAGGCGGGCACGGGGGCGACGCCGCACAGAGCTGCGAAGGACGCCTCGGTGCGCAGGCGGTCCCGGTTGCCGCCGGCGGTGATCAGCAGCTGGGCCGCGGTGTCGGGGCCGACGCCGTAGGCGGCCCGCAGGCCCGGATTGTGTCCGGCGACGATGTCGTCGAGGGCGGCGGTGAGGTCGTCGTGCTCGGCGGCCAGGGCCTTCACGCGTCGGGCGAGGCTCTTCAGGGCGGTCAGGACGGCGGTGTGGACGGCGTCTCCAGTGGGACGCAGGCGTGCCAGGGTGTCGATCAGCGGTTTGCCGCCGAGGGCCCGGTAACGGGCGCGGATGGTGTCGGGGGCGCCGATGAGGATGTGGCCGATCTGGTTCATGGCGGCGGTGCGGGCTTTGACCGTGGACCGGGCGGCGTTGTGGAGGGCTCGTATGCCGGTGACGGTCTCGTCCTTGGGTGCGCTCGATGCGCGTCCGGAGAGTGCGGCGCGGGCGGCGGCGTAGGCGTCGATGGGGTCCGACTTGCCGCTGCGGCGGCGTTCGGCCCGGTCGGGGCGGTTGACCTCGATGACGGTCAGACCGTCGGCGCGGGCGGCGCGGGTGAAACCCGTTCCGTAGGACGCGGTGCCTTCGACGCCGATCGCGGCCACGTCTCCGTGTGCGGACAGGAACGCGAGGGCTGCCGCGTATCCGGCGGAGGTGGTGGGGAACTCGGCGTCGGCGAGATGGCCGCCGTTGCCGGTGACGACCGCGACATGAACGGTGTCGGCATGGGAGTCCACGCCGCCGAACACCCACTGGCCGGCCATGTCTGCTGTGCCCGCTGATGTCATGCTGGAGATGCCTTCCTAGCCGGAGGCGGCACCGGCCGGGTGGGGCAGACAGGACATTGAGGGGGCTTCTGACCAAGCTCCTATCAGGTCATGTTCCACCTGGCCGGAGCCATGGAGAACGGGCCCCGGCAGCCGGACGGTACAGCCGGAAGACAACCCAGCAGGGTGTCAGTCAGTGGCAGAGCCACGACCACCGGAACCCGCTTACGAGTATCAATGTCAGTGGCCGGCGCTAGCCTCTCTGGAATGTCCGCCCGTATCAGCGACCCCGAGCAGCTCAAGGAGCTCCTCGGCATCCCGTTCACCCCGGAGCAGACGGCCTGCATCATCGCGCCGCCCGCCCCGCAGGTGATCGTGGCCGGAGCCGGGTCGGGCAAGACCACGGTGATGGCCGCGCGCGTGGTGTGGCTGGTCGGCACCGGACAGGTCGCCCCCGAGCAGGTGCTCGGCCTGACCTTCACCAACAAGGCGGCCGGCGAACTCGCCGAGCGCGTACGCAAGGCCCTGGTCAGAGCGGGCATCACCGACCCGGACGTGATCGACCCGGACAACCCGCCGGGCGAGCCGGTCATCTCCACGTACCACGCCTTCGCGGGCCGCCTCCTGACCGACCACGGCCTGCGCATCGGCCTGGAACCCAGCTCCCGGCTCCTCGCCGACGCCACCCGCTACCAGCTCGCCGCGCGCGTCCTCAGGGAGTCCCCCGGCCCGTACCCGGCACTGACCCGCTCCTTCCCGGACCTGGTCGGCGACCTGCTGACGCTCGACTCCGAACTCGCCGAGCACCTCGTACGACCCGAGGACCTGCGCGCGTACGACGCCGAACTGCTGCGCGAGCTGGAGGGCGCCAAGCTCACCAACGCGGACCTCCGCAAGGTCCCCGAGGCCGCTGCCGCCCGGCGTGAACTCACCGGACTGGTGGGCCGCTACCGCGCGGCAAAACGCGAGCGGGACCTCCTCGACTTCGGTGACCAGATCGCCCTGTCCGCCGACCTCGCCCGGCTCCCCGAGGTGGGGCGCATCCTGCGGGACGAGTTCCGGGTGGTCCTGCTCGACGAGTACCAGGACACCTCGGTGGCCCAGCGCGTCCTGCTGGCGGGCCTGTTCGGCGGCGGCACCGGCCACCCCGTGACCGCGGTCGGCGACCCCTGTCAGGCCATCTACGGCTGGCGTGGAGCTTCGGTGGCCAACCTCGACGACTTCCCCGAGCACTTCGCCCACCCCGACGGCCGCCCCGCGACCCGCCAGGCGCTCAGTGAGAACCGTCGCAGCGGCGGCCGTCTCCTCGACCTCGCCAACGGACTCGCGCAGCCCCTGCGGGCCATGCACGCGGGCGTGGAGGCCCTCCGGCCCGCCCCAGGAGCCGAAGGCGACGGCGTGGTCCGCTGCGCCCTGCTGAATACCCACGCCGAGGAACTCGACTGGATCGCCGACTCGATCGCCCACCTCGTGCGCACCGGCAAGGAACCCGGCGAGATCGCGGTCCTGTGCCGCACGGCCACCGACTTCGCCGAGATCCAGGGCGCGCTCGTCGCCCGTGACGTCCCGGTCGAGGTGGTCGGCCTCTCCGGGCTGCTCCACCTCCCCGAGGTCGCCGACCTCGTCGCCGTCTGCGAAGTCCTCCAGGACCCCGGCGCCAACGCCTCCCTCGTCCGCCTCCTCACCGGCCCGCGCTGGCGGATCGGCCCACGCGACCTCGCCCTCCTGGGGCGCCGCGCCAGGCTGCTCGTCTCCCACGCGCGCGTGGACGGTGACGACGACCCGGACCGCCGGCTCGCCGCAGCCGTCGAGGGTGTCGACCCGTCCGAGGTGATCTCGCTGGCGGACGCGCTGGACACGTTTCTGGAGCTCCCGCTCGAAGCCGAAGGGGAGGACGACGGGCTGCCGTTCTCGCCGGACGCGCGCGTACGGTTCGCCCGGCTCGCCGCCGAACTGCGCGACCTGCGCCGCTCGCTCGCCGACCCGCTCATGGACGTCCTCCACCGGGTGCTCGCCGTCACCGGCCTGGAGGTGGAACTCTCCGCCTCCCCGCACGCGCTCGCCGCCCGCCGTCGCGAGACCCTGTCCAACTTCCTGGACATCGCCGCCTCCTTCGCCACCAACAGCGCCGGAGAGGCCACACTGCTCGCCTTCCTCGGCTTCCTGCGTACGGCCGCCCAGTATGAGAAGGGCCTCGACAACGCCCTGCCGGGCGGCGAGAACACCGTCAAGGTGCTCACCGCCCACAGGTCCAAGGGCCTGGAGTGGGACGTCGTCGCCGTCCCCGGCCTGGTCACCGGCACCTTCCCCAGTACCCAGGGCCGGGAGAAGTGGACCGCCCAGGGCAAGGTCCTGCCCCACGAGCTGCGCGGCGACGCCGACACCCTTCCCGACGTCGAGGCCTGGGACGCGCGCGGTCTGAAGGCCTTCCAGGAGGCCATGAAGGACCACCAGCACACCGAGGAACTCCGCCTCGGCTACGTCACGTTCACCCGCCCCCGCTCCCTGCTCCTCGGCTCCGGCCACTGGTGGGGCCCTTCCCAGAAGCGCCCGCGCGGGCCGTCCGGCTTCCTCAAGGCCCTGTACGACCACTGCGTCGCCGGACACGGCGAGATCGAGGCCTGGGCCGACGAACCCGAGGAGGACGCCGAGAACCCCGCCCTCCACGATGCGGCCGCCGACCACGCCTGGCCCCTGCCGCTCGACGACACGGCCCTGATGCGCCGCCGGGCGGCCGCCGAGACCGTACTGGCCCACCTGGAGCGGGCCGCCTCCCGCGAGGACACGTATCCGGACGCCGCCCAGCGCCCGGACCCTCACTCCTACGACGATCCGGACTGGCCACCTCCGCCGGACGAGGAGGCCCTCCACGAGGACGACGACTTCCCGGACGGCTTCCCGGATGACGTCTCCTACGAGGAGGAGGACGGCTTCCCGGCGGACATCCCCGAGAGCATCCACGACGAGGACACCGGCGACTGGCACTCCTGGTCGCCGAACCGCCCCGCACAGGCCCCCCACGCGCGCGGGGGGCACGCCGCACCGAACGCGCGCACGCCGGCCGTGCCGCACGCCCGCAGGCACCCCGCCGCGTCCGGACTCACCCCCGAGGAAGCCCGCACCGTCGCCTCCTGGGACCGCGACCTGGACGCCCTCGCCGGAGAGCTCATGCGGGCCCGCGCGAAGGTCACCGACGTACCCCTGCCGGCCTCGCTGACCGCCTCGCAGCTGATGCGTCTGGCCGCCGACCCGGACGGCTTCGCCCAGGAGCTCGCGCGCCCCATGCCACGCCCCCCGCAGCCCGCGGCCCGTCGCGGCACCCGTTTCCACGCCTGGGTCGAGGCTCGCTTCGAAGCGCTCCGGCTGCCCATGCTGGAGCCCGAGGACCTGCCCGGCAGCGAGGCCGAGATCGCCGACGAACGGGACCTGGAGGCCCTCAAGGAGGCCTTCGAACACACCCCGTACGCCCACCGCACGCCGTACCGCGTGGAGGCACCCTTCCAGCTCGGCATCGCCGGACGCGTCGTACGCGGCCGCATCGACGCCGTCTACCGGGAGAGCGACGGCGACGGGACGACGACCTACGAGATCGTCGACTGGAAGACCAGCCGCACCCGCACCGCCGACCCGCTCCAGCTCGCCGTCTACCGGCTCGCCTGGGCCGAGCAGCAGGGTGCGCCGCTGGAGTCCGTCGGCGCAGCCTTCCTGTACGTCCGTACAGGGGAGGTCGTACGGCCCGAGAACCTCCCCGACCGGGACGCACTGGAGCGGCTGCTCCTGGAGGAGCCCGACGCCGACGGGAGACCGGTTTCGGCCACAGAGGGGCCCGAGTCGTCGCCGGACGGGTCGGGGACGGTCACGGACGAACCGCCGGACGAGCATGTCGGTGCGGGCCGATAGGCTCGTGGGCATGAGCCAGCCCGTTGACAGCGACGTCAGCGTCGTCCGTACGTACGTCGAGAACCACCGTGCCGCCTTCCTCGACGACCTCGTGGAATGGCTGCGCATCCCGTCGGTGTCGGCCCAGCCCGAGCACGCGACGGACGTACGACGCAGCGCCGACTGGCTGGCCGCCAAGCTCCGGGAGACCGGGTTCCCCACCGCCGAGATCTGGGAGACGCCGGGCGCCCCCGCCGTCTTCGCGGAGTGGCCCTCCGAGGACGCCGACGCCCCCACGGTCCTGGTCTACGGGCACCACGACGTACAGCCCGCGGCGCGCGAGGACGGCTGGGACACCGAGCCGTTCGAGCCGGTGATCCGTGGAAACCGTCTCCACGCGCGCGGGGCGGCCGACGACAAGGGGCAGGTGTTCTTCCACACACTCGGCGTCCGCGCCCACCTCGCCACCACCGGCCGCACCGCCCCCGCCGTCCACCTGAAGATGCTGATCGAGGGCGAGGAGGAGTCCGGCTCACCGCACTTCCGCGCCCTCGTCGAGGAGCACGCCGAGCGGCTCGCCGCCGACGCGGTGCTCGTCTCCGACACCGGCATGTGGGCCGAGGACACCCCTACCGTGTGCACCGGCATGCGTGGCCTCGCCGAGTGCGAGATCCAGCTGTACGGCCCCGACCAGGACATCCACTCCGGCTCCTTCGGCGGCGCCGTACCGAACCCGGCCACCGAGGTCGCCCGTCTCGTCGCCGCCCTCCACGACGAGCACGCGCGCGTGGCGATCCCCGGCTTCTACGACGGCATCGTCGAACTCACCGACCGCGAGCGCGAACTCTTCGCCGAACTGCCCTTCGACGAGGAGCGGTGGCTGCGCACGGCCAGATCCACGGCGACGCACGGCGAAGCCGGACACACCACCCTGGAGCGCGTCTGGGCCCGCCCGACCGCCGAGGTCAACGGCATCGGAGGCGGCTACCAGGGCGCGGGCAGCAAGACGATCATCCCGTCCTCCGCCATGGTGAAGCTGTCCTTCCGCCTGGTCGCCGGCCAGGACCCGGACCACATCCAGAAGGCCGTCACCGCCTGGGCCGCCGAGCGGATCCCCGCCGGGATCCGCCACGAGATCACGTTCAGCGGCTCCACCCGCCCCTGCCTGACGCCCCTGGACCACCCGGCCCTGCGGTCGGTCGTGCGGGCCATGGGGCGTGCTTTCCAGCAGCCGGTCCGCCACACGCGCGAGGGGGGCTCCGGTCCCGCCGCCGACCTCCAGGAAGTCCTCGACGCACCCGTGCTCTTCCTGGGCATCTCCGTCCCCTCCGACGGCTGGCACGCCCCCAACGAGAAGGTCGAACTCGACCTGCTCCTCAAAGGCGTCGAGACCAGCGCATACCTCTGGGGCGAACTGGCCCGAGGCGGCCGCGAGGCACACTGAAGAAGGCCTCGCACACCCCAGCGCACCCGCCCACCGCACGCCCCGCCGCACCGCCCGCCCAATCAACCGTTTCACCGGGGGAGTTGGAAGCACCCGTGACCACCTGGACCGACCACACCGCCGACCGACCCATCGCGCTCACCGCCCCCAGCGGCATCGACCGGGCTGCCCACCACCGCCTCGACGAGGCCTGGCTCGCGGCGGCGTGGAGCCACCCCACGACCCGCTGCTTCGTGGTCTCCGGCGGTCAGGTCCTCATCGACGAGACCCCTGACGGCACCACCGAACTCGTCATGATCCCCTCCTTCGAGGCCCCGCTCACCGAGGCACACCGCTACTTCCTGGGCACCGACGCCGACGGTGTGAGCTATTTCGCACTTCAGAAGGACGCGCTGCCCGGCCGCATGGACCAGTCCGCGCGCCCGGCCGGACTGCGCGAGGCGGGCATGCTGCTGTCTCCGCGCGACACGGGCCTCATGGTGCACGCGGTCGGCCTGGAGAACTGGCAGCGCACCCACCGCTTCTGCTCCCGCTGCGGCGAGCGCACGGTCATCGCGGCGGCCGGCCACATCCGCCGCTGCCAGGCCTGCGGCGCCGAGCACTACCCGCGCACGGACCCGGCGGTGATCATGGCGGTCACGGACGACGAGGACCGCATCCTGCTCGGCCGCCAGGTGCACTGGCCCGAGGGCCGCTTCTCCACGCTCGCGGGCTTCGTGGAGCCCGGTGAGTCCATCGAGCAGTCCGTGCGGCGCGAGGTCCACGAGGAGGTCGGCATCACTGTCGGTCAGGTCGAGTACATCGCCAGCCAGCCCTGGCCCTTCCCCTCCAGCCTCATGCTGGGCTTCATGGCCCGCGCCACCTCGACCACCGTGGACGTCGACGGGGACGAGATCCACGAGGCCCGCTGGTTCTCCCGAGAAGAGCTGCGGGCCGCGTTCGAGTCCGGGGAGGTCCTGCCTCCCTACGGCATCTCGATCGCGGCCCGGCTGATCGAACTCTGGTACGGCAAGCCCCTCCCGACGCGAGGTCACATCGGCTAGGACTCGTCCGCGGTTATGCGCCGATCTTCTGCTTGACCTGCGCCAGCGAGGGGTTCGTGAGCGTCGAACCGTCCGGGAAGAGGACGGTGGGGACCGTCTGGTTCCCCCCGTTCGCCTTCTCTACGAACGCGGCAGACTCCGGGTCGTGCTCGATGTTGATCTCGTTGTACGTGATGCCCTCGCGGTCCATCTGGCTCTTCAGCCGACGGCAGTAGCCGCACCACGTGGTGCTGTACATCGTCACAGTGCCCGGCATATCGCTGGCGCTCCTTCACGGTCTGAGGGGTGCGTGGTCGCAGTGAGTGGAACGTACGCGCCAGGCCCGCCATTCCCTTACGCGGGTGGCGTCCACCACCGCAGCCGGCACACCCGGCCCCACCGGAACGCGGGGGCGCCTGCCGCATTAGTACGACCGCGAGGGCCTGCCTGTGGACAACCTGCTCAGCCGTCTCCGGCGACCTGGCAGCATGGCCGTGTGACAGCAGCAACGCACTCCACCCTCTTCCCGCGGGTCCCCGACTCGGCCGACGCGGTGCTCGAAGGGCTCGACCCCGAGCAGCGCGCGGTGGCGACCGCCCTGCGCGGTCCGGTGTGCGTGCTGGCGGGCGCCGGCACGGGCAAGACCCGGGCGATCACCCACCGCATCGCCTACGGCGTGCGTGCCGGGATGCTCCAGCCCGCCAGCGTGCTGGCCGTCACCTTCACCAACCGCGCCGCCGGAGAGATGCGCGGGCGCCTGCGCCAGCTCGGCGCCGCCGGAGTCCAGGCCCGGACGTTCCACTCGGCCGCGCTGCGCCAGCTCCAGTACTTCTGGCCGAAGGCCGTCGGCGGTGGCATGCCACGCATCATCGACCGCAAGATCCAACTCGTCGCGGACGCGGCCGCCGCGTGCCGCATCCGTCTCGATCGCAACGAGCTGCGGGACACCGCCGCCGAGATCGAGTGGTCCAAGGTCACCCGGACCATCCCCGCCGACTACGCCGCCGCGACCGCCAAGCACGGCCGCGAGGCCCCCCGCGACCCGGCCGAGATCGCCCAGATCTACACGATGTACGAGGACCTCAAACGCGAGCGCGCCGTCATCGACTTCGAGGACGTCCTCCTGCTCACGGTCGGCATCCTCCAGGACCGCCACGACATCGCCGAGCAGGTCCGCTCCCAGTACCAGCACTTCGTCGTCGACGAGTACCAGGACG
The DNA here is from genome assembly GCF_045160825.1 of Streptomyces sp. NBC_00104. Classification (NCBI taxonomy): domain Bacteria; kingdom Bacillati; phylum Actinomycetota; class Actinomycetes; order Kitasatosporales; family Streptomycetaceae; genus Streptomyces; species Streptomyces sp. NBC_00104. Next base: position 7,404,432 of record NZ_CP108215.1, read on the forward strand.
TCAGTCCCCTCCAGCAGTGCCTCCTGGAGCTGTGGCTCGGCGACCGGGACGACCTGTGCGTCGTGGGCGACGCCAGCCAGACGATCTATTCGTTCACTGGCGCAACTCCCGACCATCTGCTCGACTTCCGCCACCGCCACCCCGGGGCCACCGTCGTCAAGCTCGTCCGCGACTACCGCTCCACCCCGCAGGTCGTCCACCTCGCCAACGGGTTGCTCTCCCAGGCCCGCGGCCGCGCCGCCGACCATCGCCTCGAACTGATCTCCCAGCGCCCACCGGGCCCCGAACCGCGCTATACCGAGTACACCGACGAGCCCGCCGAGGCCGAGGGCGCCGCCCGCCGCATCCGCGCTCTCATCGCCTCCGGTGTCCCCGCGAGCGAGATCGCCATCCTGTTCCGCACGAACTCCCAGTCCGAGACCTACGAGCAGGCCCTCGCGGACGCCGGAGTGCCCTATCAACTGCGCGGCGCGGAAAGGTTCTTCGACCGCCCCGAGGTGCGCAAGGCATGGGCCGCGCTGAGAGCCGCCGCCCGCTTCGGCGGCAACGACACCCTTCTCGAGGACGCTGTCGACCTTCCCTCACAGGTACGGGCCGTGCTGTCCGGCGAGGGGTGGACAAGTGAACCACCGGCGGGCTCCGGCGCGGTCAGGGAACGCTGGGAGTCCCTTGCGGCCCTGGTGAACCTGGCCCAGGACTTCGCCGCGGCCAGGTCCGACGCCACGCTCGGCGACCTGGTGGCGGAACTCGACGAACGGGCCAACGCCCAGCACGCCCCGACCGTCCAGGGCGTCACCCTCGCCTCACTGCACTCCGCGAAGGGCCTGGAGTGGGACGTCGTGTTCCTGGTGGGGGTCGCCGAGGGCATGATGCCGATCACCTACGCGAGAACGGACGAACAGATCGAGGAGGAGCGACGACTCCTCTACGTGGGCGTCACCCGAGCGCGCGAACACCTCTCCGTCTCCTGGGCCCTGTCCCGGGCGCCCGGCAGTCGCCCCAACCGCCGCCCCAGCCGCTTCCTCAACGGCCTGCGCCCCGGATCCACCGCGACGGCGGGCCGGACCGGCACGGGCGGCCCCGGGGGCGTCGAACTGGGCTCGGCGGGGGGCCGGACGAGTGACCGCGCGGGCGGCGACGCCGAGGTGGCTCCATGCCGCACCAGCCGGACCCCGGCACGCTGCCGTGTCTGTGGACGCACCCTGCGGGACGCCGGCGACATGAAGCTGATGCGCTGCGAGGACTGCCCCTCCGACATGGACGAGGGCCTCTACGAGCGGCTGCGCGAGTGGCGCGCGGTCCAGGCACAGCGCAGCGGCCAACCGGACTTCTGTGTCTTCACCGACCGGACGCTGATGGCGATCGCGGAAGCGGGGCCGAGTACTCCGGTTGAACTCGGTCGCATCCCCGGCGTTCGCGCTCGTAAGCTGCAGCGGTACGGCGCCGATGTTCTCGACATCTGCGCAGGTCGGGAGCCTGGGTACGAGGACGAGAACGACTGATACGAACTCGTCGAAAAAATAGTTTGCGCATGCCCCAGCAATCCCCATAGGTTCTTAGGCACGAGAGCAGCGGCCTTCTCGAAGGCCCTGGTTTCGTGATGTACTTCATACCCGTCGGATTGGTTCACGCCGGTCCCCAAAGACGCCGAGAGGAGGCGAGTCCAGTGATCAGCATCAACACCAGCTTCATCAGCCCGGTCAAAATGACCGATCGCTCGGCCGTCTCCCTGTGCATGCTCGGCGTCTCGAACCTGGGCACCGGTCTGTCCGCCATCAGTGGCGGCCGTCCGGCGTCCTCCGTGTCTCTGGCGGGTCTTCCCGTCCGTGAGCGCAATGAGCGACCGACCAAGGCACTGGAAGCAGCAGTAACGGCACAGGCGCATGCCTATGCCTTTGCGGCGGCCGGTGCCGGATTCCGGAAGCAGACGACGCAGCACCACCTGATGTGGGCCTTCCGTGGGCCTGAACCCTGGAGTGATCCAGCCTGATCGACGATCAGGCCGGCGCCTTCAGGGCCGCGGAACCCCACCCGGGATCCGCGGCCCTTCTGTTTGTCCCCGACCGGGGGCTGCAGAGCGAAGGGGCCTCGGGACAAGAAAAGAACCCGGTACCAGCCGCCACCGGCCAACAGGCCGGAACGACCAGACGAGGAAGACCAACCGTGCAACTCGAAGCGCACGCCCCGTCCGTACCGCCTTCCGAAACGATCCCCCCGCCCGGCCTCACGGAGGACTCCACCTTGACCCCGCTCACCGCGCTCACCGCGCTCGACGACGCCATCGAGAACCTCGGCGTACCCGTCCCCTGCCGTTCCTACGACCCGGAGGTCTTCTTCGCCGAGTCGCCGGCCGACGTCGAGTACGCCAAGTCCCTCTGCCGCACCTGCCCGCTGATGGAGGCTTGCCTCGCCGGCGCCAAGGAGCGGCGTGAGCCCTGGGGCGTCTGGGGTGGCGAGCTCTTCGTCCAGGGTGTCGTCGTGGCCCGCAAGCGGCCTCGTGGTCGCCCGCGCAAGAACCCGGTCACGGCATGAACATCACCGGAACGATCGACCGCCCTCTCACGCACGACCCCAAGAAGCAGGCCCCGATGAAGCCGTCCACGAGCGAGCCCGTCGGCTCCGCGACTCCGGATTTCACCACCACCGGTGCGAACGACTCGCGCCAGAACAGGACCCGAGAGATGCATCTCATGCCAGAAGCCCTGGCTCGTGCGCATATGCACGAGCGCCTGCACCAGGCCGAGCAGGAACGCCGGGCCATGCGCCTTGCGGTCGCTCAGCGGATGCAGCGCCGGGCCGAGCGCGCCTCGATGCGCGCCCGCCGTGCGCTCGCCATGGCGGTCATGCAGTAGCCGCAGCGCGGCAACCGGCATGAACCAGCCTGGTCAGGCACACCACAACCATGCATAGCAGTGGCTCCCCGCGGGGGCCGGTCCGAGCGGACCGGCCCCCGCGGTGCGTGGTGACGACGGATCCGTCGGCTGCGCCGATATCGTCGCCGCGTGACGAGTCTTTCCGGGGACAGCGACCACGGCAGCCCAGCCGGAGAACCCCAGACCCTCATGTGCGCCCGCTGCGGCACCACCGCCGAAACCCCTCAACCCCTGTGGATCTGTTCCGTAGAGAACGGCGCACGGCATTACTTCTGCGCGGCCTGCGCCCGTGAGAACCTACGGGCGATCGAAGGCCGGCTGGACTCGGCCTGGTGGTGAGCCCCGTCCTCGGACTGGCTCCGCGCTCCTGACCCGGATCGCGGAGACAGCCGACGAGCCGCCGCTGCTCGAACCGCTACGCCTCCGCGACCGACTCGTCCTCCTCCTCTTCGTACAGGAAGCCTGGCAGCCACTCCTCCAGTTCGTCGCGCATCCGGACCGTCGCGCCGAGTTGGCACAGGACGCCGATGGTGCTCAGGGTCACCCGGTGGATGAGGAGGTAGGACGGGGGCAGGTTCAGTTGCTTGCCCAGCTGATGGGCGGGGGAGCGGGGGTCGGCGATGCGGGCGGCCTGACTGCGCATCCAGCCGCGGGCGAAGGCGAACTCGTCGGCCCTGGCCGGCTCGATGATGGGAAGCAGATAGTCGAGGACCGCGTCCGGGTCCAGGTCTATCGACTCCTTCACGAAGCCTTCCGTGCGGAGCATCTCGTAGACCGCCTCGGCCTCGCCCTCGATGGTCAGCCGCAGGGACTCACCGATGTGGGTCGGCAGGCCGCCCGGCAGACGGTCCACCGTGCCGAAGTCGAGGACGCCGAGGCGCCAGCCGCTCTTCTCGTCCGGCAGGAGGCGGAAGTTGCCCGGATGCGGGTCCGCGTGCAGGAGGCCGGTGCGGGCCGGGCCCGAGAAGAGGAAGCGGGTCAGCAGCTGGCCCGCCCGGTCGCGCTGCTCCTGTGTGCCGTCGGTGATCACCTCGGAGAGGGGCGTGCCCTCCATCCATTCGGTCACCAGCACCTGCTCGCACTGGTGCACCACGGCCGGGACCACGACGTCCGGATCACCCGCGAACTCCTCCGCGTGTGCCTGCTGGGCCTGGGCCTCCAGACCGTAGTCGAGTTCTTCGGAGACACGGTCCCGCAGCTCCGCGATGAGCGGCTTGATGTCCATCCCGGGGATCAGTGGGCCCAACAGGCGCGCGAACCGGCTGAGTTGGCCGAGGTCCGAGAGGAGCGCCTCGCCCGCGCCCGGGTACTGCACCTTGACGGCGACCGCACGGCCGTCGTGCCACACCGCGCGGTGCACCTGACCGATCGAGGCCGCGGCGGCCGGCTTCTCCTCGAACTCCAGGAACAGCTCCCGCCAGTCCTTTCCGACACGCTCCTCCAATACGGAGTGCACCGTCCGGGTCGGCATCGGGGGTGCCGCGTCCTGGAGCTTCGTCAGGGCCGCGCGGTAGGGGCCCGCGACCTCCTCGGGGAGCGCCGACTCGAAGACGGACAGGGCCTGCCCGAACTTCATCGCGCCGCCCTTCAGCTCGCCCAGGACCTTGAACAACTGCTCCGCCGTGCGCTGCTGGAGTTCTCGGCCCACGAGCTCCGCCGACTCGCCGACGATTCGCTTGCCGAGTCCCCAGGTGGCCCGGCCTGCGATGCCGAGCGGAAGCGCGGCGAGCTTGGCGGTCCGGGTGACCGCCTTCCGGGGAAGATCAGACATGCGCCCTCCAAGTCCCAGCAGGCCGTGCCGCGTGTGCCTTGCGGGACAACCTCGTTGACCGCTGATGCCCCGCCATTGTCTCGTGCGCCTCCCCGTCCTTTGCGGTGTGTTCCCCGTTACCTTTCCCGGCGGCATCTTTTTCAGCTGCCGAGCAGGCACACGCCGGGTGCGGCCACACCGGGCGGGGGTGCCAGTCGAACCCCGGCACCGAGACCTCCCAGCGGGCGCCCGCACTGGACGGCGTCTGCCCGTCGAGGAACGCGAGCGCATGTCCCGCGGCCAGCCCGGCGACGGTCGTGGCCAGAGCCAGATCGCAGGCCTCGAGCTGGTGGGGGCGACCGGATCGCCACTGTGCGACCAGCCGCGGCCAGGTCTCGTCGCGGTCGGCACGGCTGTGGTCGAGGCAGCCCGCGCAGCCCGTCTCGCCGGGCAGGACCAGGGGGCCGACCACACCTGTGCCTTCCACCACACCGGCATAGAGGTGTGGTGTGCCCGACGCGATGAGCGGCTCGGCGGCATCGGGCTTGGGGGCGTGGACGTCGACACCGGTGCGTGGGGCGAGGATCACCAGCGAGAACCCGGACTCCTCGCGGAGGCGGTCCAGCGGCAGGTCCTCGGACGGGCCCGCAGGCGGCCGGGGGCCGCGGCGGCGCCGGGGCGGGCGGTCGGGCGCCGCGTGGCGAGCGGCTCGGCGTGCCGCCATGTCCCTGCGCTCGCCGATCGACTCGGCCGGCAGGCCGCCCGGCGAGACGTCCCCTGGCTCGACCCTGCCGACATCGCGGACCTCGACCTCACCGATGCCTGCCCCCGACAGCAGGGAGGCGAGCACCGCCCCCACGCGCCCAGCGCCCCGTACCTGCACTCTCAGTGACCGGCGGGCGGCCAGACGCTTCATGGCGTCGCCCGGCTCGGGCGCGATCAGAGAGAGCGTGGCGGCGTCCGGGCGCAGCCGGTCCAGGACCCCGGGTTTGGCGCGCAGGTCGTCCGCGGCCGGACCGCCGCCCGTCGCGTCGTCCAGCAGGCCGGACCGGGACAGGCGGTCCACCAGACCGTCCACATGACCGTCCGGCAGGCCCATGCGGCGCCCCTCGTCGCGCAGGAGCGGCAGTCCGCGGGTGCCGTCGAGCAAAGCGAGGAAACTGCCTGTCGCCGTGTCCATCGGGCCCAGCACCATGGCGTGCGCCGGTGCCAGACCGAACTGCACGGTGTTGAGATCCCGCCAGCCGCGCCGGAGCGCGGGCTTCACCATCGGATGCATGATCGGCCCCCGAAGCCAGAGATGAGTCTCCGTGTGTCGACGGTGCGAGTGCCTGGTCCGCCGACGAGTGCCAGCATGCACGGACCGAGACGAAGCCTGTCGAGAGTTGTCCACAGGCGACGGCATTCGTCGTACAAATCAGGCGCTCGGAGTGCGGATCGATATCGAACCGTCCCGGAGACGGGACTTCCCCCGTGTGCAGCGGGTAACGTCGGGGCGTGCCCGCCGACCCACTGCACCGCGCCGGAAAGCCACAGCGCAGCACGACGAGCCAGCCGCCGAGCGGCTCGCGGGCGAGCGCGATCGAGGTCCGCAGGAGCGCGCGACGGCGCAGAACGGTCTCCGCGTACCGCGAGGGCGACCGCACCGTCGTGCTCATTCCCGCTCGGATGTCCGAGGCGGAGGAGCAGCGCTGGGTGACCGTCATGCTCGACAAGCTGGCCGCGCAGGAAAGCAAACGGCGCCTCGGTGACGCCGAACTGGCGGAGCGCGCCGCCCGGCTCTCGGACCAGTACTTCGGGGGGCGCGCCCGGCCCACCGCGGTCCGCTGGGTCACCAACCAGAACACCCGCTGGGGCTCGTGCACCCCGGCCGAGGGCAGCATCCGTCTTTCGCACCGGCTGCAGGGCATGCCCGAGTACGTCGTCGACTACGTCCTCCTCCATGAACTCGCACACCTGCTCGTACCAGGTCACGGGCCTCGGTTCTGGCAGCTGCTGGAGGCGTATCCGCGTACCGAGCGTGCGCGTGGCTACCTCGAAGGGGTGGTTGCCGCCGACCGGCTGCCGCATCCGCCGGTCGCGCGGGACGAGTAACGCCCGCGTGGCCGTCCGGTGGAACCCGGGTCGCGGCCTGCGGCGTGAAGGCTGCCACGGCCTGCGGCGTGGGGCGAGTGCCGTGAAACGGGCACTTCACGCGCGCGTGTGTGCGTTTGTGGGACCGGTGACCGAAGTCGCGCTTTTGTACCGGCTCTGTACCGGCCTCGTACGCCTCAGGACTTTGCGGTTAGCCTGGCGCGACGCACTCGCAGGCGTACGCACTTTCGGGACGGGATGGGGGACGGTCGTTACGCATGGCCAGGGAATTCCAACGCGGCCACAAGGCCAAGATCAGTGACCTCACCGCGGGTACGGATCTGTATGTAGGTGTACAGATCTCCGGCCCCGGGCTGACCTTCGACATCAGCTGCTTCGGTCTGGACGCCGACGAACGGCTGTCGGACGACCGCTACTTCGTCTTCTTCAACCAGCCGAAGACCCCCGAGGAGTCGATCCAGCTCCTGGGTGCGCAGTCCGGCGACACGGAGTCCTTCCGCGTCACTCTCGACAAGATCCCGCCCCAGATCCAGAAGCTGTCCTTCACGGCGACGGTCGACGGCAACGGACAGATGTCGCAGATCGCCCCCGGCTACGTCCGCATCGTCGCGGGTGGCGAGGAGGTGGCCCGGTATCCGTTCGACGGCTCGGAGTTCTCCACCGAGCGCGCCGTGATGCTGGGCGACTTCTACCTGAAGGACGTGTGGCGGTTCGCGGCCGTCGGACAGGGCTTCGACGGCGGTCTCGACGCGCTGCTGAAGAACTTCGGCGGCGAGGTCGCCGAGGAGGAACCCGCCGCCGCACCACAGCAGCCGCAGGCCGACGCAGCACCCGGCTTCGCCCCGCCCGCGTTCGGTGCCCCTGCCCCTGCCCCTGCCGCTCCGGCTCCGGCCCCCGCGCCCGCGCAGGGGTTCGCGCCCCCGGCGCCTTCGCCCTCCGTGCACGCTGCGCCCACCATCGTCGCGCCCCTGAACACGCAGCCCGGCGGCACCGTTCCGCCCCCGGCCGCACCCGCACCGCAGGGCGGTCCCTTCACTCCGCCCGGCGCCCCGCCGCAGGGTGGGCCCTTCACTCCGCCCGGCGCCCCGCCCCAAGCCGGACCCTTCACGCCTCCTGGCGCGGCTCCGCAAGGCGGCCCGTTCACGCCCCCCGGCGCTCCCGGGGCCTTCCCGGGGCAGGCACAGCCCTTCGGTGGCGGTACGCAGCTCGCGCCCGTGCCTCCGGAGGCGGGACTGCGGGTCGTCCTCACGAAGTACTCCGAGGCTCCCGTCGGAGACCGCTGGACCGAGCAGAACCCGCAGCTCGTGCGGACGACGCTCACCAAGGGTGCCAACATCCTCGCCAAGCAGGGGAGCATGGTCGCCTACCAGGGCGACATCGACTTCGCCCACAAGGGTTCCGGCCTGCTCGGCAAGTTGACGGGCCAGCTCACCGGACAGGGCATGGCCCTGATGCGCTGTTCCGGAGACGGCGAGGTGTTCCTCGCGGACGAGGGCAGCCACCTCTTCGTCATCCGCCTGGAGAACGAGCAGCTCTACACCAGCGCGCGCGGCGTCCTCGCCTTCGACGAGGCGCTCGACACCGAGATCCGCCGTATCGAGGGCGCCGGCCTGCCCGGCGGCGGTCTCTTCAGCATGCTCTTCTCCGGCACGGGAGCGGTCGTCGTCAAGACCCGCGGCATTCCCGTAGTTCTGCCCGTCGGTCCGGCCACCTACGTCGACGGCAACGCCGTCATCGCCTGGTCCGCCGGCGCGCAGGCCGTCACCACCACCTCGCTCAGGCTGCGCCGTTCCGGGTACGCCCGGCAGACCCAGGAGGCCGTGAACCTCCAGTTCCGCGGTGCCCCCGGCAACTTCGTCGTCGTCCAGCCCTTCGAGGTGTGAGGCAGAGCATGGACCTCCAGACACTCAACGCGCACCGCTCCACGTCCACCGGCGCCCGCATGAGCGTGCACAGCTCCAAGACGCTCAAGGTCACCATGGTCAGCGGTCAGGACCTGCTGGCCAAGGCCGGCTCGATGATCGCGTACGACGGCTACGTCCAGTTCGACGGCCCGCCCGCCACGCTTCGCCGTAGCGCGGAGGAGATGGTCACCGGCGAGGGCGGCAAGCTGATGCTCTGCCGGGGCGACGGGGAGCTGTACCTCGCCGACTACGGCGGTGACGTCCTCATCCTCCACCTGAACAACGAGGCACTGTCCGTCAACGGCCCCACCCTGCTGGCCTGCGACGCCTCCCTCCAGCTCACCATCGAGCCGGTCAAGGGCCTCGCCAAGCTCTCCGGCTCGGGCCTCACCAACCTCGTGGTCCGCGGCACCGGATGGGTCGCCCTGGTCAGCCGGGGCGTGCCGATCTCCCTCGACTGCGCCGAGCGGGAGACGTACGTCGACCCGGACGCGCTGATCGCCTGGACCGACGGCCTCGACATGAAGGCCCGCCGGACCATCAAGGCCAGTGCGCTCATCGGCCGGGGCAGCGGGGAGGCCTTCCAGATCGGTTTCAAGGGGCGGGGCTTCGTGGTCGTCCAGCCCAGCGAGGACACCGGCGACCGTTTCAAGATCCGTGGCTGACCGGGGCTGAGAGGAGAACAGCACACCATGCACAGCACACTCTTCGCGCACATCCCGGTGAACCACACCGAGCGCTACACACTGCAGAACCCACAGCTGCTCAAGACCGACGTCACCATCGGCAGCAGTCCCGTCCTGGCCCGCCAGGGCGCGATGGTCGCCTTCGAGGGGCAGGTCGACTTCGACAGCCAGTACCGCAACCGCAGCTGGCGCAACGCCGAGCGGATGACGGGCGAGCGGCTCGAACTCATGCGCTGCAAGGGCAACGGGATCGTGTATCTCGCCAACTTCGCGCAGTACCTGCACATCATGGAGGTCGGCAGAGGCATCACCGTCGACTCCTCCGCGGTCCTCGCCTTCGACGGCTCCCTGAACGTCGGCATCGTCGCGGTGGACAGCGCCGTCGAGGTGGCCTCGGCCGGGGCGTACAACCTGGAGCTGTCCGGTGGCGGCAAGGTCGTCCTGATGACCTCGGGTGCGCCGCTCGCTCTGGAAGTGACGCCGGAGAAGAACATCTGCGTCGACTCGGACGCCGTCATCGCCTGGTCCACCTCGCTGCGTACCCAGCTCCAGGCGCCGACCTCCACCTCCGCCGTGTGGCGCCGCAGGGGCTCCACCGGAGAGGGCTGGGAGATGCACTTCGGGGGTACCGGGCACGTCCTGGTGCAGCCGAGCGAGCTGCTCCCGCCCCAGCACCTGCGGACGTCCGGAGTGCTTGGACAGTTCGGCATGGGCGGCGGCGGGCTGAGCGGGAACTCCCTCGGGGGCAGCCGCAACTGATCAGTCGGCGCGTCGGTTCGGCGCATGGGTAAGGGGCGTCCGCCATGGCGGACGCCCCTTACCGCGTCCGTCCCCCCGGCGGGGGCCTGCCCGCAGCCCGTCGGCGGCACACCGTCAGATCGCCGACCCCACACGAAAGAGCGAGGTCAGAGCCGTTCCCGCGTAGCCTCCACCAGGCGTACGACCGACTCGTCGGCCACGGTCGGCACCTCGTCGTACGCGAACCAGCGCAGGTCGAGGGACTCCTCGCTGATCGCTTCCACGGCGTCGGCCGGGGCGAGGGCCGCGTACTGGACGTCGAGGTGCCAGGCGCACGGGGTGTGGTGGCGGTCGAGGCGGACCGGGCCGCCCGGCAGGAGCGACAGGCCCGTGATGCCGGACTCCTCCGTGGCCTCCCGGAGGGCGGAGCCCGCGAGGGTGGTGTCCTCGGGCTCGCAGTGCCCGCCCATCTGCAGCCACATGCGCAGCTTCTTGTGGAGAGTGAGCAGCACCCGGCCGTGCTGGGGGTCGATCACCAGACCGCTCGCCGTGATGTGTCCGGCGCCGCACGCCTTCCACATGCCGTCCGGGTGGGCCGCGAGGTGGTCGAGATACGCCTGGCGCAACTCGGCCTGGTCCTCGTAGCTCTTCAGTACGAGGACCGCGTCGTCGTGCAGGCTCACTCGGTGTCGTCGTCCTTCTTCTTGAGGTCCGGCTTCTCGGTGGAGCCGCCCGCGGCCTCGCCGAGCATCTTGTCCAGCTCGGAGAAGTCCAGCTGCTCGCGATGGACGAAGCCGTCCGGGTCGTCCAGGTCGGAGGCGGTGGGCAGCATGTCGGGGTGGGCCCACAGGGCGTCACGGCCGTCGACACCGCGCGCGTCCGTGAGGGACGCCCACAGGCGGGAGGCGTCGCGCAGGCGGCGGGGGCGCAGCTCCAGGCCGATCAGCGTCGCGAAGGTCTGCTCGGCCGGGCCACCCGTGGCGCGACGGCGGCGCAGGGTCTCGCGCAGGGCGTCGGCGGACGACAGGCGCGGTTTCGCGGCGGCGTGCACCACCGCGTCCACCCAGCCCTCCACCAGCGCCAGAGCGGTCTCCAGACGGGCCAGGGCGGCCTTCTGCGCGGGGGTGTCCTCCGGCTGGAACATGCCCTGCTGGAGTGCCTGCTGCAACTCCTCGGGGTTCTGCGGGTCGAACTGGCCGACCACGTCCTCCAGCTTGGCCGTGTCGACCTTGATCCCGCGCGCGTAGCCCTCGACCGCGCCGAACAGGTGCGAGCGCAGCCACGGCACATGGGCGAAGAGCCGCTGGTGGGCGGCCTCGCGCAGGGCCAGATAGAGCCGCACCTCGTCCTTGCCGACGCCCAGGTCCTTGCCGAACGCCTCCATGTTGATCGGCAGCAGCGCGGCCTTGCCGGCCGGGCCGAGCGGCAGGCCGACGTCGGTGGAGCCGACGACCTCGCCCGCGAGCACGCCCACGGCCTGCCCGATCTGCTGGCCGAACATGGCGCCGCCCATCGACTTCATCATGCCGATCAGCGGGCCGGCCATGGCCTGCATCTCCTCCGGCAGGATGTCGCCCATGGCGCCGCCGACCCGCTCGGCGACCGGGTCGACGAGTTCCTTCCAGGCGGGCAGGGTGGCCTCCACCCATTCCGCGCGGCTCCACGCCACGGCGGAGCCCGCGCCGGACGGCAGGGACGTCACGTCGTCGAGCCACAGATCGGCCAGGCGGACGGCCTCCTCCACGGCGGTGCGCTCGGCGGGGCCGACACTCACGTCCTTCGTGCCGTCGGCCGTCCCCTGGGAGACCGTCTGGCGGGCGATCTGCTTGGCCATGTCCCAGTTCACCGGGCCGCCCTCGTACGAGAGCATCTGGCCCAGCTGCTGGAAGGCGGCGCCCAGGTCGTTGGGGTTCATGGAACCGAACATCGCGGCGAACGGATTGTCGGCCCCGGGACCGCCGGCTCCGGGGAACCCGAAGCCGAACGGGTTGGCCGGTCCCTGACCACCACCGCTCTCCTGGTCCTTCTTCTTGCCCTCGTCGCCGTCGTCCGGCTCCTCCGGCGGAAGGCCGAATCCGAATGGGGTGTCACTCACGGGATTCCTCGGCTGATAGGGCCATCGGTTTTCTCCGACGGCACGGCTGCCCGAACACCACCCAGCGTAGACACCACGGCGGGTTAAGGCCTCAGTGCTCCGCCGACCGAAGGCCTGCGGCAGGATGGATGCCACCTGGTACGTACGCGTCACCCGCGTTCGTACTGAAGACAACCGCTGGAGACGCCCGGTGAGTTCCCCAGATCCACAGGTTCGCGCAGCGCGAAACCACTCAACCAGTCCCGCCGCGCGCGGGCCCGTCGTCGCGGTCACCGGTGCCGCGTCCGGCGTAGGAGCGCTGCTCACCGAGCGGCTCGCCGAGTCCGACGAGATCCGGCAGGTCATCGCCATCGACGAGCGGCGCGGCGAGTGCGCGGCCGCCACGTGGCACATCCTGGACGTGCGGGACCCGGCGATCGCCGAGAAACTGCGCGGGGCGGACGTCGTGGTGCACCTCGCCGTCGACCTCGACCTGGGCACCGACTCGGCGGCACGCAGCGCGTACAACGTGCGCGGCACGCAGACCGTGCTCACGGCGGCCGCTGCGGCCGGGGTGCACCGGGTCGTGCTGTGCACCTCGGCGATGGTCTACGGGGCGCTGCCCGACAACGAGCTCCCGCTCTCGGAGGACGCCGAGCTGCGGGCGACCGCCGAGGCCACCGGGGTCGGCGACCTGCTGGAGATCGAGCGGCTCGCGCGCCGGGCGCCCCGCGCCCATCCGGGCCTCAATGTCACCGTCGTCCGCCCGGCGACCCTTGTCGGGGGCACGGACACGGCGCTGACCAGGTACTTCGAGTCGCCTCGGCTGCTGGTGGTGGCCGGGTCGCGGCCCGCCTGGCAGTTCTGTCACGTCGAGGATCTGTGCGGTGCGCTGGAGTACGCCGTGCTGGAGAAGGTCGACGGGGAGCTGGCCGTCGGATGCGAGGGGTGGCTGGAGCAGGAGGAGGTCGAGGAGCTCAGCGGGATCCGGCGCATGGAGCTGCCGTCCGCGGTCGCCCTCGGGGCCGCTGCCCGGCTCCACCGGATCGGGCTGACACCGTCCCCGGCCGGGGATCTGGCCTACACGATGTATCCGTGGGTCGTGAGCGGGAGCCGGTTGCACGACGCCGGCTGGCGGCCGGTGTGGACGAACGAGGAAGTGCTCGCGGAGCTGCTGGAGGAGGTCGCCGGGCGGCACACCGTGGCCGGGCGGCGGCTGGGGCGCAAGGACGCGACGGCCGCGGGCGCGGCGGGCGCGACGGTGGCGCTGCTGGGCACGGCGGCGTTGGTGCGGCGGGCGCGGAAGGCTCGGGGGCGGCGCTGAGGGACGCGCGCCCCTTGCTGTGGCTGCGGGGCGCGTTTGCGCTTGCCGCCGCGCGCAGGGTGCCGCCGCGCGCCCCCGTGCCGCCCGCCCCGGCGCGATCGCCCGAACACCGCTGCGTACGTCTGTAGGTCACTCCAAGCCGCCACGCGCGCGTGACTGCGGTTGTGACCGTGTCGGGCCGGGCCGTGAGTGGGGCACGATGGGGGTATGGCAGTGAATGATGATCATCCTGGTGAGCAGGGGGCCGAGGAGCCCGTCAAGCTGATCGGGATTCGAGAGACGGCGCTCTCCCTCGACGAGGTGTTCCGGGCGGTCGGGGACGACGCGGCCGGGGGGACCGCGCTGTTCGTGGGAACCGTGCGGAACCACGACGGCGGAACCGATGTCGACGCGCTCGGCTATTCGTGTCACCCGACGGCCGAGGCCGAGATGCGGCGGATCGCGGAGAAAGTGGTCGCCGACTACCCGGTGCGGGCACTCGCGGCCGTGCACCGGGTGGGGAACCTGGCGGTCGGGGACCTCGCGGTGGTCGTCGCCGTGTCGTGTCCGCACCGGGGCGAGGCCTTCGAGGCGTGCCGCAAACTGATCGACGATCTGAAGCACGAAGTGCCCATCTGGAAGCACCAGAAGTTCTCCGACGGCACCGATGAATGGGTCGGCGCGTAGCGCCGTCGGTGAGGGGTGGTGGTCGGGCGACGGGAGGGCGGGTCGGCGCGTAGCGCCGTCGGTGAGGGGTGGTGGTCGGGCGACGGGAGGGTGGGCGCCTGCTGAAGCCGTGACCGGAATGCGCCTGCGCGCGTTCCGGTTGCGTAACCCGCCCCCCGGCGCGAGCGTTGACGGAGCGGACGGATAATCTGCTGATCAGTCAGTTGTGGTTGCTTGATAGGGGTTGGGAGGCCGGCATGGCGGCGCTCGCCTGGTTGCTGATTCCACTCGTGGCCGCGATCGGTGCCGGACTGTGGGGTGGCTGGGCCGGCCGGAACCGCAGGAGCATCGAGGACGGCACCGAGCTCGCGGGCTACTCGCGCTTCCGCGAGGCCATGGAGCGGTCCCACTCCGGCGGCTAGCGGCATCCTGCCCGCACCCCCGGACGGACGGCCCCGACAGTGCGCGGACAGGCCTGTCCCGTACTGTCGTTCCATGCCACGCCGCACCGCGACGATGCTCGCTTCCACCCTGATGCTGATCGCGCTCCTGTGCGCGGGTGTGATCATTCCCGTGCCCTACGCGGAGATGTCACCGGGGCCGACGGTGAACACGCTGGGGGAGCACGACGGCGAGCCGGTGCTGCAGATCTCCGGACGCAAGACGTACGCGACGACCGGCAACCTCAACATGACCACGGTCCGCGTCACCAGCGCCGACTACAGGATGAACCTCGTCGAGGCCGTGTACGGCTGGCTGGCACACGACAACAAGGTCGTGCCGCACGACACGCTGTACCCGGACGGCAAGACCGAGGAGCAGTCGACCCAGGAGAACGCCGAGGAGTTCAGCCAGTCCCAGGAGAGCGCCAAGGTCGCGGCCCTGGAGGAGCTGGACATCCCGGTGAAGTCCTGGGTGATCGTCTCCACCGTCGTCAAGGACTCCCCGGCCGAGGGCAAACTGCACGCCGGTGACGTGATCAAGTCCGTCGACGGTACGGCGGTCAAGGCGCCCGAGGACGTGGCGAAGCTGGTCACGAAGCACAAGCCGGGCGAGGACGTCGACTTCCTCATCGTGCCCGCCAAGGCGCAGGCCGCCGCCGAGAAGGCGAACAGGACGGCGACCGAGACCGACAAGGTCACGATCACCACGGCCAAGTCGGACGACTCGGGCGAGGAGCGGGCGATCGTCGGGATCTCCGCCGGGACCGACCACACCTTCCCGTTCACCATCGACATCAAGCTCGCCGACGTCGGCGGCCCGAGCGCCGGACTGATGTTCGCCCTCGGCATCTACGACAAGCTCACGCCGGGCAACCTGACGGGCGGCAGGTTCGTGGCCGGCACCGGCACGATCGACGACGAGGGCAAGGTCGGTCCCATCGGCGGTATCGAGATGAAGACGGTCGGCGCGCGCGACAAGGGTGCCGAGTACTTCCTCACGCCCAAGGACAACTGCGCCGCGGCGGCCAAGGACACCCCCGACGGACTGACCCTCGTCAAGGTCGACACCATCGACGACGCGCTGGGAGCCCTGAAGGACATCCGCTCCGGCGACACCGCCGACCTGCCGAAGTGCACCACCAAGGGCTGACGGGGACGGACGTGCACGCGCGCGTGGGGGCGCTCCGGAAGACCGGGGGCGCCCCCACCGCCGTACCCGGGCCCTTGCCCGGGACCCCGTCGGCAGAGTTCCGGCGATCAGTCCACGAAGGTCGCGGACAGGGCCTCCGCCAGGCCCGGGACCAGCTCGGGGCCGGTGAGGACCTCGGTGGGGGTGTCCTTCTCGCGCAGGCGCAGGGCCGAGTCGCGGGAGCCGTCACGGAGGACGGCGACCGTCATGCGGACCTCCTGGCGGTCCGGGTGGGCGGCGACCCACTGGGCGAGGCGGGCCCCGTCGAGGTTCTCGGGGACGGACGTCTCGGCGGACGGCGGCAGCATCAGCCGCTCCACGGTCAGCGCGCAGCCGACCACCGCGTCGGGCCAGGCGATGGTGCCGAGGAACTCGTCCAGCGCCTTGCCGGCGGGGATCTCGTCCTGCTCGATCGGGGTGAGACCGGCGGTCTCGGACTCGTCCTGAAGGCCGAGCTGGGTCGCGAGGGCGGGTTCCTGGGACCGCAGACGCGCGGTATCCACGAGGGCGAAGAGGCGAGCGGGCTGGTCCCAGCCGAGGCCCGAGGCGTACTCGTCGATCTCGAGCACGGCCCGGGTGAGGGGGTTCGCTGCCATGGGAGTGTTGGACATGGTCACAATCCTGCCTCGTTCGTTCCCGGAAGCGGGAACCGAGTAAAGCGTGAGTAAGTTGCATAGGTGAGGCCCCTGCGATCACGGGGCCCGCTGGAGGGTCCGTAGACGCGGGCCTGACGTATCGACAGCGAACTTCGAGGTGCGCACCTTGGCTTTCCAGATGCCGGACCGCGGCGGAGGCCCGACGGGGCCGCGGATCAGAGTGGGCCGACCGTCCCGACGTGTCCGGACGCTGCTCATGACGCTGGGCGTCCTTGCCGTCCTCGGCATGGCGTTCGTCATGTTCGCGGGGTTCTGGACGGACTGGCTCTGGTACCGGTCGGTGAAGTATTCGTCCGTCTTCACCACCACGCTCTGGACGAAGATCGGGCTCTTCTTCGTCTTCGGTCTGCTCATGTCGGCCTCGGTCGGCTTCAATATCTGGCTCGCGCACCGGCTACGGCCGCCGCTGAGCGCGATGTCGATGGAGCAGCAGAGCCTCGACAGGTACCGCATGGGCATCGCGCCCTACAAGAAGTGGCTGCTTCTCGGGATCACCTCCCTGGTGGGCCTCATCGCCGGCGCCTCCGCCTCCGGGCAGTGGCGCACCTGGCTGATGTGGGTCAACGGAGTCTCGTTCGGCCAGAAGGACCCCCAGTTCGACCTGGACGTCTCTTTCTACGCCTTCGACCTGCCCTGGTACCGCTTCCTGCTCGGCTTCGGCTTCGCCGCCGCCGTGCTCTCGGTGATCGCGGCCGCGCTCACGCACTACCTGTACGGCGGCCTCAGGGTCACCTCCCCGGGCGCGCGTGCCACGGCAGCGGCCACCGGGCACCTGTCGGTGCTCCTGGGCATCTTCGTCACCCTGAAGGCGGTCGCGTACTGGCTCGACCGGTACGGGCTCGCGGTGAAGTCCAGCGACTTCAAGGCGACGGGCAACTGGACGGGCCTCAGGTACGTCGACGCGAACGCGTACCTGCCCGCCAAGACGATCCTGTTCTGCATCGCCGCCATCTGCGCGCTGCTGTTCTTCGCCACCATCTGGCGGCGTACCTGGCAGCTGCCGGTCATCGGCTTCGGCCTGATGGTGCTCTCCGCGATCCTCATCGGCGGGCTGTACCCGGCGATCGTCCAGAAGTTCCAGGTCCAGCCGAACGAGCAGGCCAAGGAAGCGCCGTACGTCGAGAAGAACCTCTCGGCGACCCGGCAGGCCTACGGCATCGACGGGACCGAGGTCGAGGAGTACTCCGGTGTGAGCGACACCACGGACAAGGCCAAGCTCCGTGCCGACGCCGACACCACGGCGAGCATCCGCATGCTCGACCCGAACATCGTCTCGCCGACGTTCCAGCAGCTCCAGCAGATGAGGAACTACTACGCGTTCCCCACGAACCTGGACGTCGACCGGTACAGCAATGAGGACGGCGCGGAGCAGGACACGGTCATCGGTCTGCGCGAGCTGAACCTCGCCGGCATCCCGAAGAACAACTGGATCAACGACCACTTCCGCTACACCCACGGCTACGGCGTGGTCGCCGCCAAGGGCACCGAGGCCACCTCCGGCGGCCGTCCGGTGTTCACGGAGTCCGACCTGCCGTCCAAGGGCGACCTCGGCAAGTACCAGCAGCGGGTCTACTACGGCGAGAAGACCACCCAGTACTCGATCGTCGGCGGTCCCCAGGACGAGATCGACTACTCCGACGACAGCGGTGAGAAGACCACCAGCTACAAGGGCAACAGCGGGATCAACCTCTCCAGCCCGGTCAACCGGGCCGCGTACGCGGTGGCGTTCAACGAGCCGCAGATCCTCTACTCCGGTGCCATCGGCGAGGGTTCGCGGATCCTGTACAACCGCACGCCCAAGGAGCGCGTCGAGGCGGTCGCCCCCTGGCTGACCATCGACGGCGACGCCTACCCGGCCGTCGTCGACGGGAAGATCCAGTGGATCGTCGACGCGTACACCACCACCAACGGCTACCCGTACGCCTCCCGCACCACCCTGGGCGACACGACGGCCGACTCTCTGACCGCGGACAACAGTCAGCGGGCGGTGGTGGCCCAGCAGAACCAGGTCAACTACATCCGCAACTCGGTGAAGGCGACCGTCGACGCGTACACCGGCGAGGTCAAGCTCTTCCAGTGGGACACTCAGGACCCGGTCCTGAAGACCTGGATGAAGGCCTTCCCGGGCACGGTGGAGCCGAAGGAGGACATCTCCGACTCGCTCCTGGCCCATCTGCGGTACCCGCAGGACCTGTTCAAGGTCCAGCGTGAACTGCTGACCCGCTACCACGTGAAGGACGCCGAGACGTTCCTCAGCGGCAGCGAGGTGTGGCAGGTCCCGGACGACCCGACCAACACCTCGGGCAACGCGGTGCCGCCGTACTACCTGAGCATGAAGCTGCCGGGCCAGACGGCACAGGCGTTCTCGCTGACCACGACGCTCACGCCCAACGGCCGGGACAACCTCAGCGCCTTCGTGTCGGTCAACGCCGAGGCGGGCACCAAGGACTACGGCAAGATCAGAATTCTGAAACTGCCGACCAGCGAACCGATCGACGGACCGAAACAGGTCCAGAGCCAGTTCAACTCCGAACAGGACATCGCCGAGACCATCAGCCTCCTCAAGAGAGGTGACTCCCAGGTCGAGTACGGCAACCTCCTGACGGTCCCGCTCGACGGCGGACTGCTCTACGTGGAGCCCGTCTATGTGCGAGGCGGCGGACTCAAGTACCCGCTGCTGCGCAAGGTCCTGGTCACCTACGGCGGCAACACGGCCTTCGAGGACACCCTCGACGCGGCGCTCAACAAGGTGTTCGAAACCGAGGGTCCGACCACCGAGCCACCGGTCGACGACGGCGACGAGGGCACCGACGAGCCGCCGCCGTCCGGCGATCCGACGGTCCAACAGGCCCTGGAGGAAGCCCAGAAGGCGTTCGACGAGGGCCAGCAGGCCCTCAAGGACGGCGACTGGGAGGCGTACGGCCGGGCCCAACAGGCCCTGGAGGACGCGCTGAAGCGGGCCGAGGACGCGCAGTCCAAGGCCGACGGGACCGGCGGCAGTGGCAGTGAGGACAGCGACCAGAGCGGTGACGGAGGCTCCGGAAGCGGCTGATGCAAAGCTCCACCCCGCGCCGTGGTACGGTTGCAACACAACGGCGCGGGGTGGAGCAGCTCGGTAGCTCGCTGGGCTCATAACCCAGAGGTCGCAGGTTCAAATCCTGTCCCCGCTACTGAAGTTGAAGGCCCGGATCCTCTCAAGGATCCGGGCCTTCGACGTGTTGTCGGGGGTGTTGGTGAATTCTGTGTTTGACTTGTCGCTCTGTGGGCATGTCGACAAAACGCTGTAGTGACCTCAATGGCTGCGGTATACCAGGTGTACCCAGGTTGCAGGTGGTGCGACGATGGACGTTATGGGGGACAAGGCAACTCTGTTGGAGACAGGGCGGTTTGCGCAGCCTGCCGACTTTGCGCTGCCTGCCGCCGACTTCGTGGTGCCCGCCGAGTCCGTTTCGTCGGTCGAGTCCGTGCAGGCGGCGGACGAGACGGCCGACGCCGTCGAGGAGGCGCGTCAGCGGCTCGCCGCCGAAGCCGGTGACGCCGAGGCGATGAGCGTCCTCGGAGCCATGCTGCTGCGCCGCGGAGACCTCGACGGAGCCGAGCCCTATCTTCGGGGCGCCACCGCGGCCGGGGACCGCGCGGCCGCCAACAACCTGGGTGTCCTGCTGCACCAGCGCGGATACGCCGACGAGGCCGCCAGCTGGTGGCGGATCGCGGCCGTCGCCGGGTCCGCCGCCGCGGCGCACGCGCTCGGCCGGCACCACCGTGAGCGCGGCGACGAGCCGGCCGCCGAGTACTGGCTGCGCCAGTCCGCCGAGCAGGGCCACGCACTGGGCGCGTACGCCCTCGCCGATCTGCTGGAGCACCGCAGCGACGCCGCCGCCGAGCGGTGGATGCGGGTCGCCGCCGAGCGCGGGCACCGCGAGGCCGCGTATCGCCTCGCGCGAGAGCTCGACCAGCGTGCCGAGCAGGAGGAGCGCGCGGCGGCGCGCGAGGGGCGCAGGATCGCGCGCGCGGCGTTCGAGATCGGGAGCGCGAGCCGGGAGGCCGCCCGCGAGGCCCGTCCGGTCGTCCGTGAAGGCCGTGCCGCCGCGCGCGCCGCAGAGCCCGGTGCCGACAACGGAGTCGGGGGCGCCGCCGAGGAGGCCGAGCAGTGGTACCGCCAGGCCGCCGCGCGCGGGCACCGGCGGGCCGCCCTGCACCTCGGGGCGATCCTGGAGCGGCGCGGGGAGCTCAAGGAGGCCGGGCGCTGGTATCTGACCTCCGCCAAGGACGGCGAGCCGCGCGCCGCCTGCGCGCTCGGGTTCCTGCTGCGGGACGCGGGCGACACCGAGAGCGCGGCCGTGTGGTGGCTGCGGGCCGCCCAGGACGGCGACGGCAACGCGGCGAACGCGCTGGGCGCGCTGCACGCCGAGCGCGGTGAGACGCAGACCGCCGAGCGGTGGTACCGGGCCGCGATGGACGCCGGTGACGTCAACGGCGCGTTCAATCTCGGGCTGCTCTGCGCCGAGCAGGGGCGGACCGCGCAGGCCGAGCAGTGGTACCGGCGGGCCGCGTACGCCGGGCACCGGGAGGCGGCGAACGCGCTGGCCATCCTGCTGCTCCAGGTCGGGGACGCGTCCGGGGCCGAACCGTGGTTCTCCAAGGCCGCGGAGGCCGGCAGCGTGGACGCCGCCTTCAACCTGGGCATCCTGTTCGCCGGGCGGGGCGACGACGTGAAAGCGCTCGTCTGGTACGAGCGAGCGGCTGCCGCCGGGCACACCGAGGCGGCGCTCCAGGTCGCCATCGCGCGGCTGCGGGACGGCGACGAGCGGGCCGCCGAGCGGCATCTGCGGTGTGCCGCCGGTGGGGGCAGTGCGGAGGCCGCGTACCGGCTGGCCGCCGTGCTCGACGCGCGCCGGCCGCCCGCTCCCGCGCATGAGCTGGGGGAGCCGGTGCGGGAGAAGAACGAGTGCGAGGAGTGGTACGAGAGGGCCGCGTCGCAGGGACATCGGCGGGCGCAGGTGCGGGTCGGGATGCTGGCCGCGGCGCGGGGGGACGTCGTCGAGGCGGCACGGTGGTATCGGGTCGCGGCGGAGTCCGGGTCGCGGAACGGGGCGTTCAATCTGGGGCTGCTGCTGGCTCGGGAGGGGAGCGAGCCGGAGGCCGCGGTGTGGTGGGCGCGGGCCGCCGACGCGGGGCATGGGCGGGCCGCTTTGCGGCTTGCTCTCGTCTACGCGCGTCGGGGTGAGCTGGTGGAGGGGAAGCGGTGGGCCGATCGGGCCGCTGCCCTCGGGCCGGCGGAGGTCGCGGAGCGGGCGGCGCGGTTGCGGGATGCGTTGCGGGACGAGTTGTCGGCGTAAGCGCTTCTGGTGCCGGGCCGCTGCGCGGGGCTCGGGGGTGCGGGGGCGCCCGGCGGCTGCGGCTGGGCGGGGGTCGGTCTCGCTCGCCGGCGCTTGCGGGGTGCCGCCCGCGCCCACCCGTGCCGCCGGGCCACCCCGGCGGCGCGACTGCTCGCGGCGACGACAGGCAGGCCTGTGCCGGGCCCTGCACCCCTGCAGGGTGGGTGTCGCCTCCCTCGGGCGACTGCCCGCGGCCGGGGCAGGTGGGACCCGCGCCCGCACTGCTGGGTGGGGCGGTCAGCGGTGCGTTGCCCGAGGGCGGGACGGGGTGGCCGGCCGCGGAGGTGCAGGTCAGGGCTGGTGCCCAATGGATTTGCGCTGGTCGGTGGCGGTGACGTAGTGTTCAGTTCATCGCCGCGGGGTGGAGCAGCTCGGTAGCTCGCTGGGCTCATAACCCAGAGGTCGCAGGTTCAAATCCTGTCCCCGCTACTGAAGGCCGAGGGCCCGGAACCGATCAGGTTCCGGGCCCTCGGTGTATCGCGGTATTGGCAACCTGATCAGGTTGACTGATCAGGTTGACTGATCAGTGTGCAGAGAGAAGCCCCCGGCCGTATCGGCGCCGGGGGTTTTGGTGTGTCGTGCGGCGGTGGGCCTACGCGGTCGTGCAGGTCGGGCAGACGCCTCGGTAGGTGACCTCTACGTCCGAGACGGTGAAGCCGAAGCGCTCGGAGGAGGGGAGGTCGGCCAGAGGGTTGCCCGTGGGGTGGACGTCGCGGATCGTGCCGCACCGGGCGCAGACCAGGTGGTGGTGCGGGCGGTGCGCGTTGGGGTCGTACCGCTTGGCGCGCTTGTCCGTGGCCACCTCGAGCACCTCACCGAGGGAGACCAGCTCACCCAGGGTGTTGTACACGGTCGCCCGGGAGATCTCGGGCAGTTTGGCGACAGCGCGCGCGTGCACCTCGTCGGCCGTCAGGTGGACGTGTTCGCCTTCGAGGACCTCGGCCACGACACGTCGCTGCGCGGTCATACGCCATCCGCGTCCGCGCAGCCGCTCCAGAAGGTCACTCATACCGGTCAGCCTAACAGCAAGGGGGAACAGTTCCCGAACAGGTGTGACTTTGGAGCTTGACTTGACTTGGATTTTGTCCAATATAGGATCGGGTTCTGTCAGGAAAGGCTTCGGCAAGCGCCTGGAGGTCGCAGTCCAGGCCCTGTGCGGCCGACCCGGGGTTGGACCGCTTGTCGTTGAGGACGGGCCGGGATCTCGTTCCGAGGTTCCCGGCCCGTTCGCGCGTCCGTGGGTCGCGCGCGTGGGTCCGTGGGTTCACGAGCCCGCGCGTTCGTGTGCCCGGAGGCTCTCTAGGCGGGTGTGGGCTGTCGGGCCGGTGACCAGCAGCGGATGATGTCGCGGACCGAGACGATGCCGACGGGTGCGCCCTGGTCGAGGACGATCAGGTGGCGGAAACCGCCATGGGTCATGGCGCGGGCCGCTTCCTCCAGGGTCCAGGACGGCGCGGCGAACACGACGTCGTTGGTGGTGTGGGCATGGGCGCGTTCGGCGTCGGGGCTCTGGCCCAGGCCGACGGAGTTGAGGACGTCGCGTTCGGTCAGAATGCCGAGTCCGCCGGCGTCCGGGTCGAGGACCACGGCCGCGCCGATCCGGCGAGCCGACATCAGTGCGGCGGCCTGGCGGAGGGTGTGATCGGGACCGATGGTGAGGACCAGTGTGCTCATGGCGTCGCGGACGAGCATGGAGTTCAGCCACCTCCTGGGGTACCCCGGCGACAGATAGTTCAGGCCCGGCGCCGGAGGCGCCTGTTGAGCGCTGCACAAGTTCACAAGCGGGGGAACTCTCAATGTGGCAGGTAAAGCGGAGGTCAACAAGGGGGCGTGCGTGGTCAGTTCGGGGCGCCCCGGGATCACTCCGGGGCGTCGTCCGCGTCAAAGGGCAGGTTCAGTGGCGCTCGTTCAGGTATCCCAGCAGCTCGTCGTGGAGCAGGCCGTTCGAGGCCGCCGCGTTGCCGCTGTGCGGGCCGGGGCGGCCGTCGAGTCCGGTGAAGCTGCCGCCCGACTCGGTGACGATGATCGCGTTGGCGGCCATGTCCCAGAGGGAGAGTTCGGGTTCGGCGCAGATGTCCACCGCGCCCTCGGCGACCAGCATGTACGGCCAGAAGTCGCCGTACGCGCGCGTGCGCCACACCTCGCGGGTCAGGTCCAGGAAGCCGTTGAGGTGGCCGCGCTCCTCCCAGCCGCTGAGGGAGGAGTACGCGAAGGAGGCGTCCGACAGCTCGGCGACGCGGGAGACGTGCAGGCGGGAGGCCGAGCTGAGGCTGCGGCCCGTGAAGGCGCCGTGGCCCTTGGCGGCCCACCAGCGGCGGCCCAGGGCGGGGGCGGAGACGACGCCGACGACGGGCTGGTAGCCGCCCTCGGCCGCCTCCATCAGGGAGATCAGGGTGGCCCAGACGGGGACGCCACGGACGTAGTTCTTGGTGCCGTCGATCGGGTCGATCACCCAGCGGCGGGGGCCGGTGCCCTCGAGGCCGTACTCCTCGCCGAGGATCGCGTCTCGGGGGCGGGCGCGCTGGAGTTGGCCGCGGATGAGTTCCTCGGTGGCCTTGTCGGCCTCGCTCACCGGGGTCATGTCCGGCTTCGTCTCGACCTTCAGGTCGAGGGCCTTGAACCGGGCCATGGTGGTCGCGTCGGCGGCGTCCGCGAGGACGTGGGCGAAGCGGAGGTCGTCGAGGTAGTCGGCCATGTGGCGAACGGTATCTGCCGAGGTCGGTACGGGGCTACAGGGGGCCGGAGGTCGGTTGGGGGGTGCGGGGGTTGGGGCGGCGACGGTCGGGCACCCGGGGGTCGTGCCGGGCGGGGGCGGGTGTCGTTCACCGGCGCCCGCCGGGTGCCCCGCGCCCACCCTCACCCCCGCTCGGCTTCGATCGAGCGGGGGTGCCCCCGTCGCCCCCGGCGGCACGACTGCGCGCAGCCACGGCAGGCGGCCACGCTCCGCGGCTGCCGTCGGCGGGGTGGGTGGGCGGGGTGGGTGGGCGTGGTGGGAAGGGGCCCGCGTGCGTTGGCTGATGTGCGCCCCTGGGGACCGCCGTGAACCCTTGACAGTGACTTGATGCGCGTCAAATCTGAGGGCCAGAGCCGCCCGCTCGCATTCAGGGAGGCGATGATGCCTGCAGCGCGGGAAACGTTGTTGGACGCCGCTTACACGGCGCTGGTGCGCCGGCCGTGGTCCACGGTGCGGATGGTGGACGTGGCGGCGGTGGCCGGAGTGTCACGTCAGACGCTGTACAACGAGTTCGGCAGCAAGGACGGGTTGGCCAGGGCCCTGGTCCGGAGGGAGGCGGACGGCTATCTGGCGGGCGTCGAGCGGGCGCTGGCCACCCCCGCGGACACCCGGGACCGGCTGGCCGCGACCGCCGAGTGGACCGTGGCGGCCTCCCGGAACAACGCGCTCGTTCGCGCCATGCTCACCGGCTGCTGGAGCGAGCGGCTGCCCTCGCCGACGCTGTCGGCGGTGCCCTCGTCCTCCGTGGTGCCCGCCCAGCGCCGCGCGGACGGGCCGCTGCCCGCGCCCGCCGACTTCGTGGCCCTGGTGCGCGAGCGGGCCGTCGCCGTGCTGTCCGCGCCCGGCACCCCCAGGTCGGACACGGGGGAGCTGGCCCGTTGCTGCGAACTGGCCGTGCGGCTCGCCCTGTCGTGCGTGGCGGCGCCCCCGGGTGACGGCGGGGTCACGGATCTCGTACGGACCGCGCTGCCCCGCCAGCTCAGCCGGCCTCTCCACCATCTGTAGGCCCGGTCGCGAACTACCGCGCCGAACCCGACAGTTGCAGGCCCACGACCCCCACGATCACCAGGCTGATCGAGACGATCTTCAGCGTCGACACGATGTCCCCGAGGAAGATCATCCCGTAGATCGCGGTGCCGGCCGCGCCGATGCCCGTCCAGACGGCGTAGGCGGGGCCGACGTCGAGCTTCTTCAGGGAGAGGGTCAGCAGGCCGAAGCTGCCGAGCGCGAAGACGCAGAAGGCGACCGTGGGCCAGAGTCTGGTGAAGCCGTGCGAGAGCTTGAGGCAGACGGCGAACCCGGTTTCCAGAAGTCCCGCCACGACCACCAGCAGCCACGCCATGTCTCGTCCTCCCGTGTCCCCACGCTCCGTGACCGCTTCGTGTGCTCTCGTCCGGTCGGGCTCCGACTTGGTGCGATTATGCACTTACCGGGTAGAGAGGGGCGCAAACAACGCGGAGGTCAGTCGCCTTCCCGTCGTTCGCGTGTCGAGAGCAGCCTGCGCAGGGAGTAGAGCCGGGCCGGGTCCGCGTGACCGTCCGCCACCCACTGGTCCAGCGCGCAGTCCGGCTCGTCGTGACCGCACGCACGCGGGCAGCCCTCGGTGCCCGGCACCAGATCCGGGAAGGCGTTGATGACCCGCGAGGGGTCGATGTGGGCGAGACCGAACGACCGTACGCCCGGGGTGTCCACCAGCCAGCCGCCGTGCGAGTCCGCCAGGGGGAGGGCCAGCGCCGAGGTCGTGGTGTGCCGGCCGCGGCCCGTCACCGCGTTCACATGGCCGGTCGTACGGCGCAGGTCCTCCGGGACCAGGGCGTTGACCAGGGTCGTCTTGCCCACGCCCGAGTGACCCACGAAGGCGGTGATCTTGCCGTCGAGGTGTTCGCGCACGTGGTCGGCGGTGTCGTCGGCCTCCAGTTCCTGGCGGCTCGTCACCACGTACGGGATGTCCAGGTGGCCGTAGAGCTCCAGGAGTTTGTCGGGCGAGGCCAGGTCCGACTTGGTCATGACCAGCAGGGGGGTGAGGCCGCCGTCGTACGCCGCCACCAGACAGCGGTCGATCAGCCGGGGCCTGGGCTCCGGGTCGGCGAGGGCGGTGACGATGGCGAGCTGGTCGGCGTTGGCGACGACGACGCGCTCGTACGGGTCGTCGTCGTCGGCCGTGCGGCGCAGCACCGACGTGCGGTCGGCGATGCGGACGATCCGGGCGAGTGTGTCCTTCTTGCCGGAGAGGTCGCCGACGAGGGCGACGATGTCGCCGACGACCGCGGCCTTGCGGCCCAGTTCGCGGGCCTTCATCGCGAGGATGACCTGGCCGTCGACGAGGCAGGTCAGCCGGCCCCGGTCGACGGTGAGGACCATGCCCTCGGCGGCGTCCTCGTGTTTGGGGCGGATGTGCGTACGGGGACGGTTGCCCTTGCGGTTCGGGCGGCTGCGGATGTCGTCCTCGTCGGTGTGCTTGCCGTAACGGCGCATGATCCCGGTCCGCCCGTCAGTTCTTCCCGAGCATCCCGGTCCACAGGTCGGGGAAGTCCGGCAGGGTCTTGGCCGTCGTCTCCACGTTCTCGATCCGCACCCCGTCCACGGCCAGGCCGATGATCGCACCGGCCGTGGCCATGCGGTGGTCGTCGTAGGTGTGGAAGACACCGCCGTGCAGGGGGCGCGGGCGGATGTGGAGGCCGTCGGCGGTCTCGGTGACGTCGCCGCCGAGTTCGTTGATCTCCTTGGTGAGCGCGGCCAGGCGGTCCGTCTCGTGGAGGCGGAGGTGGGCGACGCCGCGCAGGGTCGAGGGGGAGTCGGCGAGGGCGGCGACCGCCGCGATACCCGGGGTCAGCTCGCCGACCTCGCCCAGGTCCACGTCGATGCCGTGGATCGCACCCGAACCGGTGAACACCAGTCCGTACTCGGTCAGTTCGCAGGTGCCGCCCATCTCCGTGAAGATCGCGCGGAGCTGGTCACCGGGCTGGGTGGTGCGCGCGGGCCAGTCGGGGATGACGACCTTGCCGCCGGTCACCAGGGCCGCCGCCAGGAACGGCTGGGCGTTGGAGAGGTCCGGCTCGATCGTCAGGTCGCGGCCGAGCAGCGCGCCCGGCGTGACCCGCCAGACGTTCGCCTCGCCGCCCGACTCCGGGGTGTCCACCTGCGCGCCGACCGAGCGCAGCATGTCGACGGTCATCCGGATGTGGGGGAGGGACGGCAGGGTCGCGCCGATGTGACGGACCTCGACGCCCTGGTTGAAGCGGGGGGCCGACAGGAGAAGCGCCGACACGAACTGCGACGACGAGGACGCGTCGATCGCCACCGGACCGCCGTCCAGGGCACCGCCGCCGTGCACCGTCAGCGGGAGGGCGCCCCGGCCGTCGTCGTCGATCCGCGCGCCGAGGGCGCGCAGGGCGTCGATCACGCCGTTCAGAGGGCGCTCGTACGAGCGGGGGTCGCCGTCGAACCGGATGGGTCCGTCGGCGAGGGCGGCCACCGGGGGGAGGAAGCGCATGACCGTGCCGGCGTTGCCGACGTCCACCGTGGCCGGGCCGTGCAGGCCGGTGGGGAGGACGCGCCAGGCCTCGCCGGAGCCGCCCGCGCCGGACGAACTGGAGGAGACGGTCTCCTCGATGCCGACGCCCATCGCGCGCAGCGCGGCCGCCATCAGGAGGGTGTCGCGGGAGCGGAGGGGGCGGCGGAGCCAGCCGGGCTCGCTGGCGAGGGCGGCGAGTACCAGGGCGCGGTTGGTGACCGACTTGGACCCCGGGACGTGGACCGTCGCGTCGACGGCTCCGCTCGCGTAGGGGGCGGGCCAGAGGGCGGGCTGTGCGTTCAGGGCCATGGGGCCCACTTTAGTGGGGGTTCGCTCCGCCGGGTTGAGCCGGGAGCCCGGGTCGGCTCTTGTCCGCGGGTCCGTCGTGGCTGGTCGCGCCCACGCGGCGGAGCCAAAGCGTCGGGACAGCCCCGCGTCCTTTTCGGGGCGCGCCTCGACCCCGGCGTCAGAGGTTCAGCAGCCAGCGGCCGCCGCCCAGCAGCGCGCAGACCGAGACCACGTGGAACATCAGGAGCCAGACCGTCGCCGGCACATGGGTCAGGCGGGAGAGCTGGTCCGCGTCGGAGTCGCCGGCGCCTCCTCGGCGGCGCTTCGCCTGGAGCTCGAACGCCGGGCGGACGCCCCCCAGCAGCAGGAACCAGACCACCGCGTAGGCGAAGGTGGCCTGGACCTGGGGGCCCGCCAGCCAGGAGACGACGACGAAGGTGCCGCCGGTGACGACGACCGTCAGGGCGCCGTAGGCGTTGCGGATCATGACCAGCATGGCGACCAGCAGGATCGTGGAGAGCCAGAGCAGGAGGGTGATGCGGCCGGAGCCGAGGAGGGCGGCGCCGCCGAGGCCGAGGAGCGGGGGCGCGGTGTAGCCGGCGGCGGCGGTGAGGATCATGCCGAGGCCGGTGGGCTTGCCGCGGCTGACCGTGAGGCCGCTGGTGTCGGAGTGCAGCCGGATGCCGGTCAGGGTGCGGCCGGTGAGCAGCGCGATCAGTCCGTGGCCGCCCTCGTGCGCGATGGTGATGGCGTTGCGCGAGAGCCGCCAGACGCCGTGCGGGACGATCGCCGCCAGCGCGGCGACGGCGGTGGCTATGACGACCCAGAGGTCGGGGTCGGGCTGGGTGCCGAAGACCTCGTCCCACAGGGAGGCCAGCGAGGTGACTGCGGTGCTTTCCATGTTCTGCGGTGGCTCCTCGGGGTCGCGATCGATCGGGGCCGGCGCGGCGCGCCATCGTCGGGGGCGGTGGTCGGGTGACGGGTGGGCCTGGCAGTGTGGCACTTATGTGCGGACGCTATCTGAGACGCCGAGTTAGCAGCGATCGTTCCTGACAGCAAACATGCAGGTCACAGCTTTAGAGCCTCGGAGCGATCCGGGGCTCTTTCTCTACCCGTGCTGACTTTGTGCTGACCTGGAGGCACCTGTGATCACCCCAGGAAACCCGTTCTGTGCTGGGTCGGTGCTGATCTCTTTGCACGGTCCGGCTCGGGCAGACGTTGCCGCAGCGGTCGACCGCCTCGTCTGTGTGTAACGAAGAGTCGTCGCGGACCCACCACCGCAACACGTCGGCGTCGGCGTCGGGAGAATACGTCCTGGCCCGTGAGTGCGAGCCTCGTGCCGATCACGGCGCGCCTCGGTGGTCCGGATGTGGCTGCTCACCCAAGGACGCCTTTCAGAGCGCGGTTGGCGACCGGCCCCGGGCTTCGGCCGCGCCCCACTCCCTGTAGAGCGCGCCGGCTGATCTGCACGCCGGTGATTTCACCCGCTTCGATGCTGCGCGGTGTGAGCTTAGGCGCATCGTGGGCATTTGCGAGGGCGCCTACTCGTCAGTAGCTTCGCTCGCGGAATTTGTAGCTGGTGAAAGCGGCGGCCAGAGTGATGGTGAAGCCGATGGTCCGGAGCTCATGTCGGCGCCTACCCACTTGCCCGAAGTGCTCCGGTGCAGTCGTGTAGGGGAGGCCGTCGAGCCGGAGGTCGGTGAGAAAACGTAGGACGAGATCGGCGTATTCGGCTTCCCGTTCGAGGTGCACCATGTGGTCGGCGTTGCGGACGAGGAGGAAGGTCGAGCCGGCGATGGAGGCTGCACAACACGGTTTTCGTCCGGCGTGCTGACGTCGTCGTGTTCACCGGTGAACACCAGGGCACGCACCGCGTCGATGCCCCCGGCCGGGAGCGGGTCCGGGCCGAGCAGACACCGATCGCAGACGGCATGGCGGCTGGCCTCGGCCGGGGTAATGCGGGCGAACTGCCGATGCAGCAGCCTTGCCACAGCGGGTGCCTGGGAAATCTGGTCCCGGCGGACGGTGTTGAGCAGGGTGGCGACGGCTCGGGCCGACTCACGCTTGTGTCGGCTGTGTGCGTCGCGGCCACTGCCGCAGGCCCTGCTGACATTGGCGCCAGGAGGTCTCCTACTCCGCATCTCGACGCCGTTGAGAAGGAGTTGCGCGCCGTTGCTCAAGGCCCGCGACATGCACTGCACGAGCCTCGCGGAGACCGGTCGACCTCACAGCCTCGAGGTGAGCAGAGAACTGCGTACGTCCCTCGTCGCCGACTGCCTGCGCGTCCTGGGCCGCGGCCATCTGCTCACCGAGACGGTCCTTAACCTCTGACCAAGAGGCGAGAACTTCGCAACAGCCGTCCGGCGGCGGCGGCGGGTACTGCGAGACGGCGGGACCAAGGGGCGCCGTTCACCGCGTAGGCCAGAGCCTCTTCGTACGGCATGGCCAGACCCTCGACAATGACCGCCTCGTCCGCCTCATCTGCTCGTTTCCGATCTTCTGGCGGATCAGGTTTTCCCAGGAGGCGGGCCGCGCACAGGAAGTCCCGGCCGCTGGCACCGCTGACGCGAGAACGTCGATTGCTGGGGATGTCGGCGGGGCTGTGCACCGGTACGCGACTGGTGGCAGTGAAGACCCTGCGTGACGACTGGTCGCCTCACGACGTGCGCTACCGGTTCGCCCCGGCGGCGCTCGGCAACGGTGCTGACTGGTGCTGACCTTAGCCTCGCCGTTTCGGTTGGGTCGGTGAGGGGTCGCTGAGGGGCAACTGTCGGGTGACCGACGCGATTTCGGTTTTCGGGCATGACGGAGTCCCGGCGCGATGGTCGGGTTCTCCAGGTCCTTCGGGTCGTGGCGGACGGGGGTTTGCCGGTCAGCCGGCGGGACGGGGCAGGGCGGCGAGGCGGTGGAAGGCCGTGGCCAGTTCGTTTCGCCAGGGCCAGGTCGCCGATATCCGCAAGCGTAGGCGTCGGCCGCCGCGGGTGAGGCGGGCTGTGACGTGCAGGAGCCGGTAGCGGAGCTTCTTCGGCTCGGCGGTGGCCAGTTCCCCGTCCAAGAGGAGGACACGGGTCCAGGCCATCAGGTCGATCGCCGCGAGGCTGAGTTCGAGCCAGACGGTGTTGACGCCGAAGTCGCGGGAGGGGAAGCGGCCGAAGCCGGTGGTCTTGCCGCACCGGATGCGGTCCTCGACGGTGGCATGCCCGCGGTGACGGACCTCCAGGAACTGGGCGGAACCGCCGCCGCAGTACGGGGTGTCGGTGAGGAACACCTGATGCCGCAGGCCCTCGTCCTGGTCGAACAGGGACAGCTGGGCTCCGGGGTGCGGCCGCTCCCGGCGCACGATGATGCGGGTGCCGGGCGGGTAGCCGTCCAAATCGATCATCCCGGTCAGCTCGGCGACCTCGGCGCCATCACGCAGTGTCCCGTCCTGGTCCAGGGCGGGATGCCAGAGGCGGTCGGGCATGGCCCGGACAGCGCGGCGGACCGGCTCGGTGACCGCGTATCCGACCGAGAAGGAGGTACGAATTCCTCGTTTCCGCACGTCGCGGACGTGAGCGAGGAAGGCTTTCGCGGATCCGGCGCTGTCGGCGCGGACCAGGATGTCGGTGCCGTGCCGGTGAGCGTCGGGGATCTGCGCGAGCGCCTGGTCGAGCACCGCAATGTGATCGGCGGCAGTGTTGGCTCCGGAGTTCCCCGGCCGCAGCCGGCCGGACACGGCCTCGCCGGTGTTCGCGAGGAAACACAGCAGCGGATGGAAGCCGAAGCCGCCCTTATAAGTCGGGGCGGCCTGTTCCTTCTCCGAGTGGCAGGTAATCAGCGTGGCGTCGAGGTCCAGGACCAGGCCGGGAAGCTCGCGTCCGCCGGCCCGGACAGCGGGTATGCCCGCGCCGGTCTCGGCGGCCTGCATCCAGGCGACTTCCCGGGCTGCAGCGCGCGCCGCTCGCAGTGAAGCGAGTGCAGCCTTGTCGATGTCGGCGAGCAACCGCCAGGCCGTGGGCGTGGAGGCGACGGGGCCGAACACCTCGCCCTGGTCCCGCAGCACGGCCAGATCCGCGATCGCCTCACCGCCATCGGCGAGCATCACCGCGAGATCGGTGGCGACCCGGCCCGGATCATGCCCCGTCCCGCGCGGCCGAAGCGGCCTGAGAGCGGTGGAGTACGCGGCGGTCAGCCCGGTGGCATCAGCGAGATCCGCCAGCAACCGTGCCCCGGCATGCCCGACCACCCCCGAACCAACGGCACTGACATGGACCTTGGGACGCAACCCGATAGCCTGCACGTAGAAAGTGCCCTCCGTCTGGACCGACAGAACCCCTCAGCAAGGTTCATCGTCCCCGGTCAGGAAGGCACTTTCGCGTTTCCGCCGCAAAGCCAGGCGTACCCAAGTGAAACGGCGAGGTTAGCGACATGATTTGACGTTTCTGCAGGTCGGAGGGGTGTTATATATGTCGCGGACGGTATTTGAGACGCCGACGTAGCGGCGATCGTTCCTGACGGCATGCGCCCGCGCGGTGCCGACCGAGAATCAGCCGAGGCGGGGCGCCTGCCTCCGGACCGCGGCGGGAGCGGCGCAAGGCGGCCCAGGCCCGAGGCAGCCAGGCAGCAGAGAAGGAGCCGTACCCGTTCTGGGTTCGGCTCCTTCATGTCGGAGGTCTGCCGTCAGGCAGCGGTGAACGCTGTACGGTGTTCCAGCGCCCAGTCGGCGAAAGCCGTCGGCGGACGGCCGGTGACCCGGGCGACCGTGTCCGTCACCGGGGCGGTGGTGCCGACCGAGGCGGCGTACGTGCCGAGGACGGAGTCGACGAGGCCGGGCACTCCGAACGAGCCGTACTGCTCCTCCAGCTGGGTCCGAGCGGCATCGCCGACCAAGTCGACGACGGTCACCGGACGACCGATTGCCGCCGCGATCAGTTCGACCTGCCGGCGCTGCGTCATCGACTCCGGGCCGGTGAGCTCGTACGTCGCGCCCTCGTGTCCATCGGACAGCAGGGCCTTGACGGCGACGGCCGCTATGTCCCGCTCGTGGATCGGCGAGACCACGCTCTCGGCGTACGGGACACGGACCTCACCGCCCTCGCGGATCGCGGGGGCCCACTGCAGCACGTTGCTCGCGAAGGCGCCCGGCCGCAGCACCGTCCGGGCGAGACCGCTGTCCTCCACCGCCCGTTCGACCGACAGGTGCATGAGCCCGATCGGACTGGCGGTCTCACCGGGCTCGCTCACCGCGGCGGACGACAGCAGCACCACGTGCTTGACGCCGCAGTCCCCGGCGAGGCGCAGGAAGCCGACGACGCCGGACGGGTTGGGGAACAGGAAGAGCTTCTCCACGCCCGACAGCGCGTCCCCGAACGAACCGGGGTCGTCCAGGTCCCCGGCGCGCACGTCGACGCCCGCGGGCAGTCCGGCGGTCTTCGGGTTCCGGGAGGTGGCCCGCACCGGGGCACCGGCCGCGAGCAGCAGCTCGACGACGTTGCGGCCGACGTTACCGGTCGCGCCGGTCACCAGAATGGTCATGAGGTGGACTCCTACGTGGGGAAGTGGGACGCACACGGCCGGCGCCCAGGCCGGCCGCGGGTCAGGTCCGGGGCGCGCCGAACCAGCGGTGGAGTGCTTCCGTGAGCGGCGTGCCGGACACCCAGCAGACGTAGCCGTCGGGGCGCACCAGCACAGCCTCGGCACCCAGGCCGGGCAGCTCCGGTACTTCCACGGCGTCCACCCGGCCCGTCCAGGGGGCCGACTCGGCGACGAGTTCCGTCCGCGTGGTCAGCAGGACGCCCTGCCCCTGCTGGAACAGTTCGCTGACCCAGCGGCCGTCCGGCAGGGCGAAGTCGGTGAGCCGGGCGCCGACGGGCTCGTCGCCGCCGAGGTCGTAGCGGATGGAGAGCCCGGAGATCGCCCCGCCGAGCAGGCGGTTGGCCTCCGGCAGTTTGATCAGCTGGGTGAAGATCTCCCGCAGCGCCTCATGCTCGATGCCTTTCTGGCCGAGGGCGACCTGGGCCCGGGTGTTCGTGAGGACGGCGGCGCCCACCGGGTGGCGTTCACCGTGGTAGGTGTCGAGCAGCCCTTCGGGGGCCCAGCCGGCGATCTCGGCGGCCAGTTTCCAGCCCAGGTTCATCGCGTCCTGCACGCCGGTGTTGAGTCCCTGTCCGCCGAGCGGCAGGTGGACGTGCGCGGCATCGCCGGCGAGGAAGGCCCGTCCGACGCGGTAGTGCTCCGCGAGACGCGAGGCGTCGCTGAACCGGGAGGCCCAGCGCACCTCCTTGACCTCGGTGTCCGAGCCGTAGAACTCCTGGATCGCGGCGATGACCTCGTCCTCCGGCACCTTCGCGCGCTGGTCGTCGATCACTTGGTCGGCGACGCTGTAGAAGATGCGGTGGACGTTGTCCGACTCCTTGCCGATGGGGAAGATGTTCGCGAACGACCCGTCAGGGCGCATCCGGGGAGAGCCCTTGGTGTCCCAGGTCGTGGCGATCCCCTCACCGGTGAGGCCCAGCACCACGTCGGAGACGGTGCCGAACCACCGCGCGTCCAGCCCGGGGAACTCGACGCCGAGGTGCTTGCGGACGAAGCTGCGGCCACCGTCGCAGCCCGCCAGATAGCGTGCCTCGATCCACTTCCCGCCAGTCTGGACGCGGACCCGCTCCTCGTCTTGGTCGATGCCGGTGACCTCCGAGTTCCACTGAACCCGCACCCCCAGTGCGGCGAGGTGCTCCTCCAGCACGTTCTCGACCTCGGCCTGCGGAATGGCCACCTGGTACGGGTAGCGGGAGTTCCAGCCGTCCAGCGTCAGCGGCACGGGCAGGTGTGCGAAGTGGGTGGTCTCCAGGCGGGCCCTGGCCTGCTCCTCCGCGCCGTCGAGCATGCCGCGCAGGGCCAGCATCTCCGCAGTGCGGGGGTGGAGGTTCAGGGCCCGGCTCTCGCCGGTCCGGCCGGGGCCCTTGTCGAGCAGGGCCACGCGTGCGCCGGCGAGGGCCAGCTCGTGGGCCAGCGTCAGACCGGTGGGTCCGGCGCCCACCACGATCACGTCAGCGTCCATTACGGGTTCCTCTCTGCCTTCCAGTTCTGAACAACGTTCTATCAGTGAACGTTGTTCTTTTACAAGTACAGCGTTCTCCGCAGGCCGTCAGGAGCCGATCACGTTCTCCTGTGGGCCTGCGAGGACACTGGGGCGCGACCGCGACTACCGCGAGCCGCGCTGCTCCGCGGCTCGCGGCAGGTGGGTCACCAGCTGTGGGTCGGGGCGAGACCCCACGCGTCGAGTTCCGCCTCGACCAGCCCGTGTCCGACCGAGACGCCGGCGGACTGGAAGCCGATGGACACCGTCCCCCCGGCCCTGAGGACGAAACAGTTCATCCGGCCGGGCGGCCCCCCGGCGCCCGACACCGTGCGGAAGAGGACACCCAGGGCGGGGCCGAAGACGTCCCTGGCCTCCGGCAGCATCTCGCCGGCGTTGGACAGCGCGGCATCGGTCTGCGGATAGCCGGTGAGGTGCCGGCCGACTACCTCGGCGTACACCGCCTTGCTCAGCCGGCGGATGTGGGCCAGGTCGGTGTAACGCCCGCGCAGGCCGGCCAGCCGCAGCGTGGCGATCCCGACCATGTTGGAGGACTCCAGGTCGTCGGGCCGCCGGAAGCTCACGGGCAGCCCGACCGTGAACGGCCCGCCCGACTCGGTGGTGCCCCGCGCGGCGCGCAGGATGTTCGCGGTCATGGCGAGCATCAGCCCCGTCACGCTGCCCCCGCCGCTCTGCGCCACCCGCTCGGCGTCGGCGGCCGACACGGTGAAGGCGAGCCGGGAGCGGACCGGCGCCGCGCCCTCTGCCTGCCGTGAACGGCCGAGCAGCATCCGGGTGGCCGTGGCGGGTACCCCGGCGACCTTGCCGCGCAGCCGGGACAGGGTCAGCCGGGAGTACGTCCACATGCCTTCCGTCACCACGTCGGTGAGGTCGTCGATCAGCGACGGCTGCCCGGAGCGCCACTGTCGAGCGGTCTCCCGGGCGGCGAGTGTGGCCGCACCGATGAGGCCCTGGCCGTCGGTCAGCGCGTGCGAACCCACCAGGGACACCACGGAAGTGCCGTCGCCGACATGAGCCGCGCTCAGAACCCAGCCGCGGCCCGCATGGGCGTCGAGATCGACCCGGCAGGCAGCGTCGGCCCAGTCCATCACCTCCTCCGGGGCGATCGTCCGAGGTGAGACACGCAGGGCGGAGCAGTCGGTGTGCCGCTCCCAGACCGGACGGGCCAGCGGCAGCCGGGCCGTCCGCATCCGGCGGTTCAACGGGCCCTGGGCCAGGTTGGCGTGGAACTTCCGCAACGCTTCGGGAGCCGACCGGCCCTGCACCCGCCAGAGCAGCTGCACCGGGGGGTCGATCCTCAGCTGTTGCATCAGTACATCGCCTCCGGTGAAGCGCTGCGATCCGGCCATGTTCATGTCGTCGTCCCCGTCTCCGGCGCGAGCCCGACCAGCGGGGCCAGCGTGCGCCCGGCCAGTGCGATGGCGTCCGGATCGTGCCCGTTGACGAGCATGTTGGCCATGAGCCCGTCGATGCCGTGGCACAGCACCCGCTCCTGGAGCTGCTCGGTGACCTCGGCCGGGGTGCCGACGAAGAACCGGTCGCTCGCCGCAGCCCGTTCGGAGTCCGTCAGTTCCCCCACGTTCACGCCCGACCTGGCCAGCGCCTCCTCCAGCAGCTTGCGGGCCCGCTCGCCGTCCTCGTCGATGATCAGCGGCGTGGCGAAGCTGGTCTCCAGCGTCGCCGGATCCCGGCCGGCCTCGGCGCACCGCGTCCGCAGCGCCGCCATCTTCCGCGGCAGCTCGGAAGTCGTGCAGATGATGTTGAGGTGGTCGGCGTGCCGGGCGGCGAAGGCGAACGTCTTCTTCTCGCCACCGCCTCCGAGCAGCAGCGGTACGTCATCCCGGACCCGGGGCTCGTTGATGGCACCCTCGGCGCGGAACCAGCGCCCCTCGACTCGCGGCCGCGCCCCGCGCAGCATCGGGACGACGACGCCGAGCGCCTCCTCGAACCGGCCGAATCGCTCGGCGAGGGTACCGAACTCGTAGCCGTACTCGCGGTGTTCCTGCTCATGCCAGCCGGCGCCGACGCCGAGCACGGCGCGCCCCTGGCTGATCACGTCGAGCGTGGTGACCATCTTGGCCAGCAGGGCGGGATTGCGGTAGCCGATGCCGGTCACCATGGTCGACAGCTGCACACGGCTGGTGGCCGCAGCCAGCGCCCCGAGGAGGGTGTACGCCTCCAGCATCGGGCCGTCGGGCGGACCGATCAGCGGCGGCTGGTAGAAGTGGTCCATCGTCGTGACCAGGTCGAACCCGGCGTCCTCCGCGGCGCGCACCTGGGCGACCAGTGCGGGGAAGAGGCCGGTGACCGTCTCCGTG
The DNA here is from genome assembly GCF_045160825.1 of Streptomyces sp. NBC_00104. Classification (NCBI taxonomy): domain Bacteria; kingdom Bacillati; phylum Actinomycetota; class Actinomycetes; order Kitasatosporales; family Streptomycetaceae; genus Streptomyces; species Streptomyces sp. NBC_00104. Next base: position 7,442,115 of record NZ_CP108215.1, read on the forward strand.
TGATGGAAGTACGGGATGTGATAACCGAGACGTATGCTCACGTGCTGGTCTCCTACCAGGTGACGGGAAGTTCGACGGGGCCGAAGAACTGGCCGAAGTACTTGTAGGGCAGGGCGTCGGGTTCGGCGGCGAGCCGCAGCTCCGGGACGCGGTGGAAGAGGCGGTCGAGGATCACCTGGAGCTCGGTGCGCACGATGTTCTGGCCGAGGCACTGGTGTGCTCCGTAGCCGAACGCGACATGGCGGGTGCCCGAGGCTCGCCCGATGTCGAAGCGGTCGGGGTCGGGGAAGGCGTCGGCGTCGCGGTTCGCGGGCAGGGTGGGAATCATGACACCGTCGCCCGCGCGGATGCGGACGCCGCCGATCTCCACGTCCTCCAGGGCCAGCCTGAGCGGCCCGGTGTCGGTGATCGACAGGAAGCGTAGGAGTTCCTCGACCACGGCTGGCGTGCGGGCCGGGTCGGTGGTGAGCTCGTTCAGCTGCTCCGGGTTGGCCAGCAGGGTGAGCACCGACAGCGAGATCATCGCGGCACTGGAGGCGTGTCCGGCGATCTGCAGGAGCTGCACCAGACTGGCGAGTTCGAAACGGTCGGCGACCCCTCCGTGCTCCCGGCGGGACCGGTCGATCTGACGGCTGAGGAAGTCGTCGGCCGGACTCTCCTCCTTGGCCGCGATGACACGGTCGAGGTGGGCGTGCAGGGCCTCGGCGGCGGCCCGCTGGTCGTCCTCCGTCCGAGCCTCGCGCAGCATCTTCCCGGTGTTGCGCTCGATGGCGTCGAGGTCGTCCGCCGGAACACCCAGGAACGCCTCGAGCACCAGTGTGGGTACGGGGCCCGCGAGGTGCGCGACGAGGTCGACCGGCCGGTCCGGCTGCTCCAGCATCCGGTCGATCGCCGTGTCGACGATGCGCTGGATCCGCGGCTTCATGGCGTTGATCTTGCGCACGGAGAACTCGCCGAGGACCGCGCGGCGGGCCTGGGAGTGCTCGGGTCCGTCCATGTTCACGAGAAACGGCGAGAAATAGGTCAGCGCCTTGAGTCCGCCCGGAGAAAGTTCGGGAAATCCGGGCCGAAGTTTCTCGGAACTGAAACGGGCATCGGAAAGCACCGCTCGGGCGTCTTCGTTCTTGGTGATGAGCCAGGCGCGGCGCCCATCGGACATGCGGACCTGGTGCACCCGGCCGCCCGCCTCGTCCAGTTTCCGATACGTCTCCGGAACGCTGAACGGGCAGGTGCGGAGTATGGGAAATTCCGGGGCAGCGTCCACTGCGATCTCATTCATGACAATTCCCTTGGGTATGCCGAGGGGGGATGACATGAACGGTAGCGCGGCGAATTTTCCCTCAGGGTCAGACCAGAGTCAGCTCTTTGTTAATTCTGAACCTGGGAAACTGCAGGGAATCGGTGACGGAAAAAGCCGGTCCCGGGATTGCGGCTGCGGAGGCTGCGGGGCGGTCAGTCCGTGACGAACGTCGCCAGCCCGGAGATCAGCATGTCCAGGCCCAGTTCGAACCTGCCGTCGCTGTCGGTGTCCAGCATGACGTCCACGTTGCCGACGATGGACGGGAACCGGTCCGCGGGCAGGGACGCGAAGTAGTCGCGGACGGGATCGATCCAGTCGTCCAGGTCCTTGTTCGCCAGGCGCCAGCCCTCGTAGACGTCGGCCGTCGTGTACAGGGTGAGCCGGTGCAGGGCCCAAGCCGCGATCTTCGGGGGGACGCCCACGTTCAGCAGGACCGACAGCAGCCGCTCGGTGATGGCCACGCCGATGGCGGTGGGCGGGAAGGCCGCGAAATTGTAGAGGGCGACGTCGCCGTGGGCGGACAGCACGCGCTGCATCTTCGTGTAGTGCGCCTTGAGGTCCGCGTCCCACTGCCCGGTGACCTCCGGGACGCCGACCTCCTTCATCACCCGCTCCAGCACCAGGAGCAGTAGCTCCTCGCGGTTGCGCACGTGCGCGTAAAGGCTGGACGCGACCACGCCCAGGTCGCTGGCGATCCGGCGCATGGTGACAGCGGCACTGCCCTCGGTGTCGACGACCGCGAGCGCGGCGTCGACGATCCGCTCCGCCGTGAGCGGAGCACGTTGGGGAACCTCGGTTTTCCGGCGCACCTCCCATGGCGGGAGGGGTACCTCGGCGGAGTTCGACTTCTGACGCATCACGGAGACCTTACCGGTGAGGGGGCGCCGAGGGCGCGGGGTCGGATCGGGGCGGTTCGGATTTGGGTTGACGGAGAACGCCATTCTACCGTAGAACAGTGTTCGTTTGCAGGCAGGCGTTCGGTCAAAGGGAACAATGTTTCTACGCTCGCACGACGTTCGCCGCGCAGCACTCGCCGCGCTGCCGGCGGCACTGCCCACTGTCCCGACCCCCCCCAGGAGGTCAGTATGTCCACCACTGAAACGCCGCAGGCCGTGGCCTTGCCGGAAGGCCCTGCGTTCTCTGCCAGGCGGGCATGGGCGGCCGTCGGCATCATCCTCGTCGGCGAGGTCATGGATCTGCTCGACTCCCTGGTCACGACCATTGCCGGGCCGACGATCACGCGTGACATGGGCGGCTCGCAGGAGTTCATCCAGTGGCTCGCGGCCGGGTACACCATCGCCATGGCCGCCGGACTGCTCGTCGGCGGGCGGCTCGGCGACAAGTACGGGCGCAAGAACCTCTTCCTGACCGGTCTGGCCGGCTTCACCGTGACCTCGCTGGTCTCGGCGCTGGCGACCAACCCGGAGACCCTGATCACCGCCCGGATCCTGCAGGGTCTGCTGGGTGCGCTGATGGTGCCGCAGGCGCTCGGCATCATCAGGAGCCTCTTCCCGCCGGACAAGGTCGGCATGGCCTTCGGGGTGACCGGGCCCGTGATGGCGCTGTCCGGTGTGGCCGGGCCGATCATGGCGGGCTGGCTGGTCGACGCAGACTACTTCGGCTGGAGCTGGCGGATGATCTTCGCGGTCAACCTACCGGTCGGTGTCCTCGCCCTGGTGGCCGGGTTCGTCCTGCTGCCAAGGTCGCAGCGGCAGCGGGACCTCGAGATCGACATGGTTGGGGCGCTGATCGCCGCGGCTGGGATGGCCGCCGTGATCTTCCCGCTCGTGCAGGGCCGTGAGCTCGGCTGGCCCTGGTGGGTGTTCGTGCTGCTGGCCGCCGGCATCGGTACTCTCGCCGGCTTCGTCCGCCACCAGTACCACCGGGCGGACAAGGGCCTGTCGACGCTCGTCCTTCCCGCACTCTTCGGGAAGAAGGCCTTCGTCTCCGGGCTGTTCATCGGCATCCTCTTCTTCAGCGTCATGATGGGCGGCGCGCTGCTGTTCGGCCTCTTCTTCCAGCTCGGTCTCGGGATGAGCCCGCTGAAGGCGGGCCTCGCCACGATCGCGCAGGCGGCGGGCATGCTGCTCGGGTTCGGGTTGTCCCAGGCGCTCGGGATGGCGCGACGGACCATGTTCATCGGGTTCGCCGCCACCGCCGTCGGTCTGCTGGCGGCGCTGGGAACGATCGCCGTGCAGGACGATCCGGTGAACGCTTGGTGGCTGTCGCCCGCCCTCGCGGTGATCGGTGTCGGTTCCGGACTCGCCATCGCGCCGTTCTTCGACATCGTGCTCTCGGGTGTCGATGAGGGGGAGACCGGCTCCGCCTCGGGCACCCTGACCTCCGCCCAGCAGGTGGGCAACGCGCTCGGCGCCTCCGTACTCGGCACGGTCTTCTTCTCCGTCCTGAACGGGCGGCGCGGAGAGGGGGCGTCGGCCTTCACGGCGGCGACCTCGGCGGCGCTTCTGGTGGCCCTCACGCTCGTCGCGGGCGCCGCCCTGTGCACCCGGTGGCTGCCCGAGCGGGCTGTACGGCCCGTGGAGGGGTGACGGTGCCTTCCTCCACAGCGAATGCACCGGCACCTTTTCGTTACGGCGCGGTATTGGACGCGTTGCATCGCGCTACTCCGAATGAATTCAGCCACATGGCAGGCTTCTCTGTGGCATTCGATGGGACATGATCGACGGTCTTCCGGCTCGGATGTCCGCGTGTTAGCGTGACGAGCGGCATTCCTGGCGGATCCGTTCCGAACCATACGGAAAAAAGCTCGTACCAGGACCTCGGAGTACCTGCCTGTTCGCCCGCGGTCGGCAATGAAGCCGCCGTGAGTTCCGACCGGCAAATCCTGATCGACTTCTACGAGAAGAAGATCAGGACGTCTCCTGTCTCACATCCATGATCATGGGGGTAGATGGATGGAACAGCGTACTGAGATATCGGAAAGTGGCATACTCACGGTTGCTGCCGGCGGGGCCGATCGGCAGCGGTACCGCGGAGGCGCCGGCCTGCTGCCGACGCGGCCCCTCCCGGTCTCGTTCCCGGCCTTCGACACCTGGCAAGTGCTCCTCGTCGAGAGTGAGCAGCGGCAGCAAGAGCTGCTCAGACAGGCGCTGGGCCGGCATGTGCACCAGGTGACCTGCGTCGATACGGGTGCCAAGGCGCTTGAGGTCTACGACCAGGCGGACGTGGTGCTGCTGGGTCCCGACCTTCCCGACATCGACGGGCTGGAGGTGTGCCGGGCGATCCGGGTCACCTGTGACACCCCGATCATCGTCATCACGGACCGCTCGTCCGAGTTGGATTGTGTGCTGGCCCTCCAGGCCGGGGCCGATGACTATGTGGTCCAGCCGTACGGATTCCGGGAACTCATGGCCCGGATGGACGCGGTGATGCGACGGGCGACACGACACCGGCAGGGCGAGCACGTCATCGAGCGCGGCCCGTTGCGGATCGACACGCTCACCCGTGAAGTGCGGCTGGACAGCCGGCTGATCCCGATGAGCCGCAAGGAATTCGACCTGCTCCACCTGCTCGTGGTCAATCCCGACAGTGTCGTCTCGCGCGAGCGCATCATGCGCCAGGTCTGGGAGAACTCCTGGTCCCGACGTACGATCGACACGCACGTCAGCAGTATCCGCCAAAAACTCGGTGCAAAGTCCTGGATTCTCACTGTGCGCGGTGTCGGCTTCCGTATTGGGCGGGGCGTGCCCATGATGCCGTAAAGAGAGGGAAAAGAGAAAGAAAAGATTTCACCGGCCGCCGCCGCAGCTCACCCAGCTGCGGCGGCGGCCTTTTCCATGCCCTGACCTGCCGGTCTGACCTTTCCCTGACATAAAGCTGAGTTAGGCGTGTGGAGACCTGACTGTTCCCGCCATTGGAAATGTAGAAGTCATGAAGTGGATTGGGTTGAGAGTGTGCTGAGCTCTGGTGAATAGTTGATTGCGTAATCCGATGCGTCGGAACAGAACGGGAGGTAGGACATGTTCACTGTGGTGAGCGTGGGCAGACTGGACGAGGATTGCAGCAAGGAGATAGCAGAGATCTTCTCCGACTTTGATGCGGTCACCGCGCCCCGGGTATCCGGGCTGAAGCGTCGGCAGCTGTACGCCTACTACGACGTCTTCGTCCATATTCAGGACTTCACCGGAGAGAGCGCCGGCGCGGCGGCCGACGAAGCGGCGAAGGAATTCCGGGGGACCGAACTCAGCGAGCGGCTGGCACCGCTGGTCACGGCCTACAACCCGACCGTGGCCGACGACCGTGCCGTCGCTTTCTACCACTGGGAGGGCGAGCCGTCGGTCGACAAGGAGACCGGCTTGCACAGCACGGTGATCGTGAACCGGGTCGCCGACGAGGTCATCCCCGAGGTGGCCCGGCTCTTCGGCGAACTGGACGCCACCGACTTCCCGTACCGGATGGGCACCCGGCGCCGGCAGCTGTTCGCGTACCAGGGCGTGTACTTCCACATCCAGGACTTCCCGAGCGAGAACGGCACCGCCGTGATCGACCAGGCGTGGAAGGAGGCCGACCCCCGCTTCGTGAAGATCTGCGCGGACCTGGACCCGCTGGTGAAGAAGTACGCCCCGGAGCGCTGGCGCTCCACGGCCGACCAGATCGCCGCCCGCTTCTACCACTGGGAGGCGGCGCAGTGACCGCGCGACGAGTCGTCATCACCGGCGTCGAGGTCCTCGCCCCCGGCGGGGTCGGAGCCCGGAAGTTCTGGGAGCTGCTGACCGAGGGACGCACCGCGACCCGGGGCATCACCTTCTTCGACCCCTCACCGTTCCGCTCCCGCGTGGCCGCCGAGGTCGACTTCGACCCGTACGCGCACGGCCTGACTCCGCAGGAGGTCCGGCGGATGGACCGGGCCGCCCAGTTCGCGGTGGTCGCCGCGCGTGGCGCCGTCGCCGACAGCGGCCTGGCCCTCGACGGGTACGACCCCTACCGGATCGGCGTCACGGTCGGTACCGCCGTCGGCTCCACCATGAGCCTCGACGAGGACTACCGGATCGTCAGCGACGACGGCCGCCTCGACCTGGTCGACCACACCTACGCCGACCCGCACTTCTACAACTACTTCGTACCGAGTTCCTTCGCGGCCGAGGTCGCCCGCACCGTCGGCGCGCAGGGACCGAGCAGCGTCGTGTCGGCGGGCTGCACTTCCGGGCTCGACTCGGTCGGCTACGCCGCCGAGCTGATCCGCGAGGGCACGGTCGACGTCGTGGTCGCCGGCGCCACCGATGCGCCGATCTCGCCGATCACTCTCGCCTGCTTCGACGCCATCAAGGCAACCACGCCACGCAACGACGAGCCGGAGCACGCCTCCCGGCCCTTCGACGGCACCCGCAACGGGTTCGTGCTCGGCGAGGGCGCCGCGGTATTCGTGCTCGAGGAACTCGGGAGCGCGCAGCGCCGGGGCGCCCGTGTCTACGCGGAGATCGCGGGATACGCCACCCGAAGCAACGCGTACCACATGACGGGCCTGCGCGCCGACGGCGGGGAGATGGCCGAGGCGATCACCGTCGCCCTCGACGAGGCCCGGATGAATCCCACGGACATCGACTACATCAACGCGCACGGCTCGGGGACCAAGCAGAACGACCGCCACGAGACCGCCGCGTTCAAGCGCAGCCTGGGCGACCACGCGTACCGGACACCCGTGAGCTCCATCAAGTCCATGGTGGGGCACTCGCTGGGCGCGATCGGATCCATCGAGATCGCCGCGTCGATCCTCGCGATCCGGAACAACGTCGTACCGCCCACGGCGAACCTGCACACTCCCGACCCCGAGTGCGACCTGGACTACGTGCCGCTCACCGCCCGCGATCAGCTCGTCGACACCGTCCTCACGGTCGGCAGCGGCTTCGGCGGGTTCCAGAGCGCCATGGTGCTGGCCCAGCCTGAAAGGAGTGTGGCGTGACGGCCTCAGTGGTGGTGACCGGCCTGGGTGTGGCGGCGCCCAACGGACTCGGTGGCCAGGATTTCTGGAACGCTACCCTCGCCGGCAAGAGCGGCCTCGGCCCGCTCACCCACTTCGACGCCTCCGGGTACCCGGCGCGGCTCGCCGGCGAGATCGGCGACTTCGTGGCCGAGGGGCAGCTGCCCAGCCGGCTGATGCCCCAGACCGACCGGGTCACCCGGCTCTCCCTCGTCGCGGCGGACTGGGCGCTCGCCGACGCCGGTGTGCGGCCGGCCGAACTGCCCGAGTTCCGCATGGGCGTGAGCACCGCGAGTTCGGCGGGCGGGTTCGCGTTCAGCCAGCACGAGCTGAAGAACCTGTGGAGCAAGGGCAGCCAGTACGTCAGCGCGTATCAGTCGTTCGCCTGGTTCTACGCGGTCAACACCGGCCAGATCTCCATCCGCAACGGCATGAAGGGCCCCAGCGGCGTGGTCGTCACCGACCAGGCCGGTGGGCTGGACGCGGTGGCCCAGGCCCGGCGCCAGATCCGCAAAGGCACCTCCCTCGTCGTCGCCGGCGCCGTCGACTCGCTGCTCTGCTCCTGGGGATGGGCCGGACTGCACACCAGCGGCCGCCTCAGCACCGCCGACGAGCCGACCCACGCCTACCTGCCCTTCGACGACCGGGCTGCCGGCCACGTGGCCGGTGAGGGCGGCGCCCTGCTCATCATGGAGTCGGGTGACTCCGCGAGGGCCCGCGGCGCCAGGGTGTACGGCGAGATCGCCGGGTACGCCGCCACCTTCGACGGACGCGAACCCGGTCTGCGCAAGGCCGTGGAGCTCGCCCTCGTGGACGCGGCCGTGACCGCCGCCGACGTGGACGTGGTGTTCGCCGACGCGGCGGCGGAGACGGAGCTCGACCGCGTCGAGGCCGAGGCGATCGTCGAGGTCTTCGGGCCGCACGGCGTACCGGTCACCGCGCCGAAGACGATGACGGGACGGCTGTACGCCGGAGGCGCGGCGCTCGATCTCGCCACGGCCTTCCTCGCCCTGGGCGAGGACACGATCCCGCCGACGGTCCACACCGAGCCGGCCGAACGCTACGGCCTCGACCTGGTCGTCTCCCAGCCCCGCGCCGCCCGCCTGCGCACCGCGCTCGTCCTCGCCCGGGGCCACGGCGGCTTCAACTCGGCGATGGTCGTGCGCCGCTGAGCGCACCGCCACAAGCCCGGCCGCACCCCCGATCCAGCCGTATCAGGAACAGGCAGAAACAAGAAAGAAGGCTCCCCATGTCCCGCATCTTCACGCTCAACGACCTCAAGCGGATCCTCCTCGAAGGCTCCGGCGCCCCCGACGGCACCGGCCTTGAAGGGGACATCCTCGACGCCGACTTCGCCGACATCGGCTACGACTCGCTCGCCCTGCTGGAGACCGCCAGCCGCGTCGAGCGCGAGTACGGCATCGAGCTGGACGAGACCGTCGTGGGGGAGGCGAGCACGCCCCGCGCCCTCCTCGAGGCCATCTCCGCCCACCTGCTCGCTCAGGCCGCCTGACCACGCCGCCGCGGAGCGACGCCTCAGCGCGCCACCGCAGCTCGAGACCACAGTGAAACTCGCAGGGAAATGAGGGGAAATGACAGAGCAGAAGAGCCGGGTCGTCCTGGTGACGGGTGCCACCAGCGGCATCGGTCTGGCCGTCACCCGGCTGCTGGCCGGGCAGGGGCACCGGGTGTTCATCGGGTCCCGCACCGAGGACAAGGTCGTCACGACCGTCAAGCAGCTCCAGGAGGAGCAGCTCGACGTGGACGGCGTCGTCCTGGACGTGCGGTCCCCGGACTCGATCCGCGGATTCGTCCAGGCGGCCGTCGAGCGGTTCGGCACGGTCGACGGGCTCGTCAACAACGCGGGGATCCCGGGCGGTGGAGTCACGGCCGACATCTCCGACGAACTGTGGGACGACATCGTCGACACGAACCTCAACAGCGTGTTCCGCCTGACCCGCGAGGTGCTGACCACGGGCGGGCTGCGGCACAAGGACTGGGGGCGCGTCATCAACATCGCCTCCACGGCCGGTAAGCAGGGCGTCGTCCTGGGTGCCCCGTACTCCGCGTCCAAGCACGGCGTCGTCGGTTTCACCAAGGCGCTGGGCAACGAACTGGCTCCCACCGGCATCACGGTCAACGCCGTCTGCCCGGGCTATGTCGAGACCCCGATGGCCGAGCACGTACGGCGGAACTACTCCCGCCTGTCCGGTGCCTCTGAGGCGGCGATCCTGGAGAAGTTCCAGGCCAAGATCCCGCTGGGCCGGTACTCCACCGCCGCGGAAGTGGCGGGTCTGGTCGGCTACCTGATGACCGACACGGCGGCGTCCATCACCGCCCAGGCCCTGAACGTCTGCGGCGGCCTCGGCAACTTCTGATCACCTACCGAGCACGAAGGAGTCCAACCATGCCGTCGGAGCTGCACGAGTCCCGTCACGAGATCAAGATCTCGGCCCCGGCCGAAACCGTCTACCGCATGCTCGCGCATGCCGAGGACTGGCCCCGTCTCTTCCCCCCGAACATCTACGTCGACCAGGTGGAGCGCGGCGAACGCGAGGAGCGCATCCGCATCTGGGCGACGGCCGGCGACACCGTCAAGAACTGGACGTCGCGCCGGACCCTCGACCCGGAGAACCTCCGCATCCGGTTCCGGCAGGAGGTCAGCACGCCCCCCGTGGCGGCGATGGGCGGCACCTGGCACATCGAGGCGCTCCCCTCCGGAGACGCGCTGGTGCGCCTCGACCACGACTACCAGGCGGTCGACGACGAGAGCCTCGCCTGGCTCGACGACGTCGTGGACCGCAACTCCCGCGCCGAGCTCGAGTCGCTGAAGGTGACAGCCGAGTCCGACGGTACTGCCGACGCGCTGACCTGCTCCTTCGAGGACACGGTCACGATCAGGGGCGCCGCCCGCGACGTGTACGACTTCATCGACCGGGCGGACCTGTGGACAGATCGCCTGCCGCACGTCCTCGCGGTGCGGCTGGAGGAGCCGGCACCGGGGCTGCAGACGCTCGAGATGGACACCTTGTCCAAGGACGGCACCTCGCACACCACGAAGTCGTACCGCGTGTGCCTGCCGCACCACCGGATCGCCTACAAGCAGGTCACGCTGCCCGCCCTGATCTCGCTGCACACCGGCAGCTGGACCGTTACGCCGACCGAGGACGGCGTGACGGCCTCCTCGCAGCACACGTTCACGGTCAAGACCGAGAACGTCGCGAAGATCCTGGGCGCGGACGCGACCGTACAGGACGCGATCGACTACGTCCGCACGGCGCTCAGCACCAACAGTATGGCGACCCTCGGTCTTGCCAAAGCGTTCGCCGAGGAGCGTGCCGGGGGCGACCGTCCATGACGGTGGCACAGCCGGCCGCCACGGCGGGAGTGCGTGGCATCACCCTCGACGCGGACGGCATCACCCTGTCCGGGTTGCTCGCCCTCCCGTCACAGGCTCCGTGCAGGGCGATGGTGGTCGCCCTGCACGGAGCCGGGATGAGCTCCTCGTATTTCCACGGACCGTCCCACCCTGACACGTCGTTCCTCGACCTCGCCACGAGCCTCGGGTTCGCGGCGGTGGCCGTGGACCGCCCGGGCTACGGCCTGTCGGCCCGGCAGCTGCCCCAGGGGCAGGGGATCGCGGAACAGGCGGCGACGCTCAGCGCGGCCCTGCGCTTCCTGGCGGCGCGGTTCGACACGGGCAGCGGCATCTTCATCCTCGCCCACTCCTTCGGTGGCAAGCCGGCGCTGCGGATCGCCGCGGACGGCATGGTTCCGGAACTGCTCGGGCTCGACATCTCCGGGTGCGGCGGCGAGTACGCGGTGCCGTTCAGCGCCAGGGACACCCACGGGCGACGGAGCTGGCGGCTCAACTGGGGGCCGCTGCGGCTGTATCCGCCGGGGACGTTCCGGGCCAGTGGCAGCGTCGTCGCCTCGATTCCGCCGCGCGAGCTCGCGGACGCCGTCCGCTGGACGCAGGAGTTCTCCGAGTTCGCCGAGCGGATCCGCGTGCCCGTCCGGTTCACCTTCGCCGAGCACGAGGCCTGGTGGCAGCACGACCAGCAGGCGGTCGCCCGGCTGCGGTCACGGCTGAGCTCGGCGCCCCGCGTGGTGACGGACCATCAGCCCGACGCCGGCCACAACATCAGCCTCGGCTGGACGGCCCGCGCCTACCACCTCAGAGCCCTCGGCTTCGTGGAGGAGTGCGTGCAGGGGCGGGAGTCGGAACGGAGCCCCGCGCTGATGTCCTCCGACAGTGCCTGACACCGCCGGCGGGTTCCCCAGGCCGCCGGCCCCGACCGCACGGACGACCCGATCAGACTCACGTGAGGAAAGCAGGACCGGACATGACGCAGGACATCGTCGGTGTGTGGCATCTGGACGCCTTCCATGACGTGGACGAGGCCGGGCGGCCCGTGGGTGAGGGCCCACTGGGGCCGTCCCCGTCGGGCATGCTGATCTACACGCCCGACGGCCACGTCTCGGTGAGCATGATGCCCACCGCACCGGCTTCGCCACCCGGCCCGTCGTACATGGGGTACGCGGGCGAGTGGCGGGCACAGGATGGGAAGGTCGTGCACCATATCCGGATCTCGTCGCGCCCCGACTGGATCGGCATCGAGCAGTCGCGGGACGCCGAACTCGACGGGGACGTCCTCACCGTCCGCGCCACCCGGGAGGCGGACGCGCGTCCGCAGCGGCGGGTCCTCGTGTGGCGCAGGGCCGATCGGTCGGGGGGTACCCGATGAGCGCCTTGGCGGACACCATCGTCGGGACGGCCGAGGACGCCGACCACCCGCTGCTGATGGCCCTGAGCATCTTCGCTCCCGGAGCGGTGCACCATACGGCCACCGGTCCGCAGGACGCTGCGGCCGAGGGCAGGACCGCCGCCACGGTGGCCGCGCACCTGGGACGGCTGGGACTGGAGGGCACATGACCCCCGTCGCAGCCTCGCCCCGCGTGCTGCTCCTCGCGCACGATCTGCGCACCCCGGGCACCGAGGAGCTCGCGCGCACCGTGTCCGAGCTGCTGGCGCCGGCCGAACGCGAGCACGTCCTGCGAAAGCGGTTGGCCGCGGACCGGACCCGCTCGCTGATCGGGCAGTGGCTGGCCCGCCGGGCGGCCGCACGGATCGTCGGCGCGCCGTGGACGACCGTGTGCACCGGACGGCGCCTCGGCGGGCAGCCCTATGTGGTGGGCAGGCCGCAGGTGTCGCTGAGCATCGCGCACAGTGGCCGGTACGCGCTGGCGGCCGTGGCCCTGGGGGCGCGGGTCGGAGTTGACACGGAGCAGGTGGCGCGCGTCACCCGGCTGCCCGACGACGCCTTCCTCGGCCCAGGTGAGCGGGCGGCCCTGCACGCCGTGCCGCAGGACGAGGAACGCCGGGCTGCCCTGTGGGTGCTGAAGGAGGCGGCGGCCAAACTGACCGGCCAGGGCCTGCGTGCGGGCCTGCGGAGCATCGGCTTCGAGTGCTCGGGGGCCCGCTTCCCGCTCGTCGCGCGCACCCCCTATGCAGCGGCGCAGTTCAGAGCCTTCCGGCTCCCTGGCGGGTACGTCGCCGCGGTGGGCGTGTCTGCGGGCGAACCGCCGAGGGAACCGGTGTTCGTAACCCCCGTTCGTGAGACAGCCCCGGAGACCGGAAGGACGGACCGCTTTCATGAATGATCTCGTGCGGCAGATCAGCATCGGCAGGGACGACGACCACCTCGTTACACCCGAGCGGGTGCCCCGTGGCGACGGGGGCCAGGACGACCAGGACGAGGAGTGGGAGCAGCACATATGGCGCAGTGTCAACTGAGCGCGGGCAGGTTCCGGCCCGCCTGGCTGGAGAAGCGGTGCCTCCGGCTCACGGCGGGCCGCAGGCTCCCCTGGTGGCCACTCGGACTCCTCGTCCCCCTTCCGTAAAGTGGTGAAGGCCCTGGGGTACGAGTGGATGTGGCGCTGACCAGCACTTGTGCTGACTCGGTGCTGACTGAGGTAGCCGTTTTCGCAGGTCGGAGGGGTGGTTTCATATGTGCGGACGGTATGCGTCGAGTCGTAGGCCAGAGGATCTCGCAGGAGTCTTTGAGATCGAGAAGTGGGAGCCGGAGGAGACCCTGGAACCCGACTACAACGTGGCTCCCACCAAGGAGGTCTACGCGGTTCTCGACCGCCCTTTGAAGGACGCCGAGGACAAGAGGCCGGTTCGCCAGCTGCGGAAGCTGAAGTGGGGTCTGGTCCCCTCCTGGTCCAAGAACCCCGAGGGCGCCGCCCGGATGATCAACGCCCGTGCGGAGACCGTGCACGAGAAGCCGTCGTTCCGCCGTGCCTTCGCCACCCGGCGCTGCATCCTGCCCGCCGACGGCTACTTCGAGTGGGTCACCGGCACGGGCGAGCGGGAGCTGGAGGTCGAGGGGAAGAAGAAGCGGCCGCGCAAGCAGCCGTACTTCGTGCTGCCGGCCGACGGGTCCGTCTTCGCGATGGCCGGGCTGTACGAGTTCTGGCGGGACAAGACGCTGCCGGACGACCACCCGCGGGCCTGGTGGGCGACCTGCTCGGTGATCACGACGGAGGCCGAGGCGACCCCGCTGGCCGTGGCCCCGGAGGACGGCCCGCACGCGTTGGCCGAGATCCACCCCCGGATGCCGCTGATGCTCACGCCCGACCGCTGGGACGGCTGGCTCGATCCCGCCCGTACGGACCTCGACGACCTGCGCGGGCTGCTCGAACCGCCGCCCGCCGGGCTGATGCGCGCCTACCCCGTCTCCACGGCCGTCAGCAACGTCCGCAACAACGGTCCGGAGCTGCTGAAGGAGCTGGAGGGGCCCGAGGAGGGCACACTGTTCTGACGTGACCGAGATCAAGTCAGCGAGTTCAGCGAGTTCCGTGAGTTCCGTGAGTTCCGTGAGTTCCGTGAGTTCCGTGAGTTCCGTGAGATCAGCGACCTCAGCGAGAGAAGAGATCGAGACCGAGGCCGGTACGGCCCGCCTCACCCGGTACGAGGCCAAGAGGCCGAAAGTCGTCCTCGCCGTCAGTCACGGTGCCGGTGGTGGGATCGAGGCGCGTGATCTCCAGGCCCTCGCCGCCGTCCTCCCGGCGCACGGGGTGACCGTCGCCCTGGTGGAGCAGCCGTGGCGGGTGGCCGGGAAGAAGCTGGCGCCCGCGCCGAAGACGCTGGACGTGGGCTGGCGGGGGCTGTGGCCCGCGCTGGCGAAGCCGGGACTGCCGGTGATCGCCGGCGGGCGGAGTGCCGGGGCCCGGGTGGCCTGCCGTACGGCGACGGAGCTGGGCGCGGCGGCCGTACTGGCGCTGAGCTTTCCGCTGCACCCGCCGGGCAGACCGGAGAAGTCCCGGGCCGACGAGCTGCTCGGGGCCGGGGTCCCCACGCTCGTCGTCCAGGGCGGGAACGATCCGTTCGGGAGGCCGGAGGAGTTCCCGGAGGGCTCGTACGGGCTCGTGGAGGTGCCGTACGGCGATCACGGGTTCGCCGTGCCGAAGCGTGCGCCCCTCGGGCAGGAGGAGGCGCTGATGGTGATCACCGAGGGTGTCGTGGAGTGGATCGCGTCACTCGGATGACCGGTCCGGCGGTGGACGGGAATGCGGAGCGACGGGCCTCTGTTGTGCGGATCAGACAGCGCGAAAGACCGTGCTGACCGCCGTAGGAGAGGAAGTCCGCCGCATGGGTTCGACCTATTGCCCGAGCCGCAGCAGCCGCGCTGACCTGGACTGGACGGTGCTGCATGCGGCCAAGAGCGCGCCTGTTCGGGCGGCGGCGGGCATGGATCGTCGTCTATCCTCCGATTCTGGTGGTACCGGTTTCGGTATCGCACAGACGCTGGAGGAGGTGGGTCCGGTCACTGGGACCGACGCAGGGACCGAACGGGGCCAGGCGGAGCAGCCCGAGGGCACCGAGACCGCCGCGGAGCGCAGCGCCCGGTTCGAGCGGGACGCTCTCGAATTCCTCGATCAGATGTACTCGGCCGCGCTGCGCATGACGCGCAACCCGGCCGACGCCGAGGACCTGGTGCAGGAGACGTACGCGAAGGCGTACGCGTCCTTCCACCAGTTCCGTGAGGGCACCAACCTGAAGGCCTGGCTGTACCGCATCCTCACGAACACCTTCATCAACTCGTACCGCAAGAAGCAGCGCGAACCCCAGCGCAGCGCGGCCGAGGAGATCGAGGACTGGCAGCTGGCGCGCGCCGAGTCGCACATGTCGACCGGGCTGCGCTCCGCCGAGTCGCAGGCGCTCGACCACCTGCCCGACTCGGACGTGAAGTCGGCGCTGCAGGCGATCCCCGAGGAGTTCCGCATCGCGGTCTATCTCGCCGATGTCGAGGGCTTTGCGTACAAGGAGATCGCCGACATCATGGGGACACCCATCGGTACGGTGATGTCCCGGCTGCACCGTGGCCGCCGTCAACTGCGCGGCATGCTCGAGGACTACGCCCGTGACCGTGGGCTGGTCCCGGCCGGCGCCGGAGAGTCGAACGAAGCGAAAGGCTCGGGCTCATGAGCTGCGGAGAGCCGCACGAGACGGATTGCAGCGAAATCCTCGATCATCTCTATGAGTTCCTCGACCGAGAGATGCCCGACTCCGACTGCACCAAGTTCGAGCACCACTTCGAGGAATGCTCTCCCTGTCTGGAGAAGTACGGACTCGAACAGGCCGTCAAGAAGCTGGTCAAGCGGTGCTGTGGGCAGGACGACGTGCCCACCGATCTGCGCGCCAAGGTGATGGGCCGGATCGATCTGATCCGGTCGGGACAGACCGTGCCCGAGCACGATGTGACGGCCTCGCCGGTCACCCCGCAGGAGAGCTGATCACTGAGCCCGTTCCGGGAACGGCCGTCCGGCCGTTCCCGGAACGGGCTCTGTCGTCGAGTCGGGGTGGGGTGGGTGGGACGGGCTCAGACCTCGAGGCCGTTCTCGATGCGCTTGAGGCCGTGCCGGGCCAGCGCCAGGTTGCTGCGGGAGCGGTCCAGCGCGAGGTAGAGGAAGAGCGACCCCTTGCTGCTGCTCAGCGGGCGGATCAGGTGGTACTGCCGGCCCAGCGTGATCAGGATGTCCTCGATCACGTCGTTCATGTCCAGCGAGGTGAGCGTGCGCATCTTGGAGCGGACGACCTCGGTGTTCCCGGCCGCCGCGAGTTCCAGGTCGAGCTGCTGCCCGCCGCCGAGGGTGCCGAGGGACATTCCGCTGTCGTAGTCGACCAGCGCGACCCCGATCGCACCGTCGAGGGCCATGGCTTCCTTGAGCGCGGTCTCGATGTTCATCTTGCTGCCCCAATTCCTCAGTGCTGCTGACCGGTCACTGTCCGGCCAACTACGATCGAACACGAGTGATTCACCGGTCACAAACATCAACTTTGTTAAGTGTTGCGGAAGTTGGCGTTCAAAGTACTGTGCGGCGCGTGGACGTGGAGGGCGAATGGGGGGACTTGAGGAAAGGAAGCCGGCGCTCCAGGCCTCCCTGGACCGGCTTCTCGACTCTCCCGGCGTCACCGGCGTCGCCCTGATCGACGCGGTCACGGGACTCACCTACGCCACCGCGGGCGACGCCGCCCAGGCGGGGACGGGGGCGGAGTGCTCCGATCTCGCCACCCTCATCTCCGAACGGCTCGGCGCGGCGGGAGCCGAGGGGGAGTTGGAAAGCGTGGTCATGACCAGCAGGAGACGCCATCAGGTGCTGCTCTCCGTGAACCGGCCGGCCGGCGACCCGCTGTTGCTCGCGGCCGGTCTCGACCGCGACCGGGCGAACGTGGCCCTGGCACTGCGCAGCCTCGGCGACCGGGCCCGAGAGGTGCTGGCGTGAAGTCTCCCTCGGCACGCAACGTACCCGCGCTTCTGCAGGCACTGCACCAAGAGGGCTACACCGGCACGGTACGGGTCTCCGGCTCCCCCGGTGGCACGATTCATCTGCGGGACGGCCTGATCGGCGCGATCGAGACACCGGGCGCGCCGACCGCGACGTCCGTGCTGCTCGCCTCGGGCCGGATCGACGACGACGCCTGGCTGGCCGCCTGCGCCGCCGAACCCGACGCAGACCGGCTCGGCCTCCACCTGTCGGCCGCCGGTCTGATCGGCGCCGCCGAGCTGGAGGTCGTCTGCACGGCGGCCGTGTTCGACGGGGCCTTCGCGATGGCGCTCAGCCCGCCCGGTGGCTGGGAGCTGACCGAACGGCAACCCACCCTCCTCGCCCGGCCCGGCATCGAGCCGCGGCCGCTGGCCGAGGAGACCACCCGCCGTATGGCACTGCTGACCCGGCTGTGGGGTCCCGCGGGCGAACTGGCCCGCGTCCGGCCCGGACCGGTCGACGGCCGCGGCACCGCGGACCACGAGGGCCGGCTGACTCGACGCCACCGGGACCTCGTCGAGAGCGTCAACGGCCGCCGCACCCCGCGTGACCTGGCCTTCTCTCGAGGGCGCGGACTCTACGCGGTGATGCTGGACCTCATCCGGCTGGAATCGCTCCAGGCGGTCCGATGGGAGACCACGCCCGCCCCCGACAGCCGGCCCAGCACCGCGCCCCGGATTCCGCAGGGGCAGCCGCCATCCGACGAAACGTCACCACGAGCCGGTCCCCTGCCCCGACGCAGGCCCGGTGGAGGCTCTCCCACCGGAGACCTCGGAGCGAAGGGCGGGTAGTGAGCCCCCACAAGGACCCGGCCCGCAAGCGCCGCATACGCAGCAAAGCCGCCCGCCTCCGACGGCGTTCGGTCCCGAGAGCAGCCGCCGACGACCGCCCGGTCCCACCCGCCGAAGCCCCACCCGGCCCCACGAACGCAGCCCGACCGCCGTCCGCCGAGTCCGGTGGAAGGCCGGTCGAACGGCCGCCGGCCGGTGATACGGAGGTCGACCGACCTCTGTCCACCGCGCCCGGCGACAAGGCCGCAGAACGGCCGTCGCGCGCCGGACCCGGTGCCACCGCGGAACTGCCCCCGTTACCCGTGCGGGGCGCGGCACCCGATCCCGCGAGCGCCGGGAACGGCACGTCGGACAACCCGGCCGTGCCGCCCCCTTTCCCGCCCCTGTCCCTGCTGTCGGCCGAGGAACTGCTCGCCGACCAGCCCTCCGTCGAAACGCTGCGGCGTGTCCGCCGCGGGCTGCGGGCTCTCCCCGAGTCCGAACGGCACCTGCCCGACTGAGCCGCTCGGACCGCACACCCACCGCAGACGTCTGGACCAAGGAGCACGTGCCCATGACCGCACACGCATCGACCGAATCGCTGACCGGCATCCTGGCCTCGCTGCGTGACCGGGTGATGGGCGTCTCCGAGAGCGTCCTGTCCACCGTGGACGGGCTTCTCGTCGTCGCCGACGTCGACAAGGTCCACGCCGAGTCCGTCGCCGCACTGGCCGCCGCCACCCTCGGTGTCGGCCGCCGCATGGCCGACCAGTCCGGCGCCGGCGCGCTCCGCGAGGTCGTCGTCCGGTGCGGCGCCGGGCACGTCATCGTGGTCGCCGTCGGTGAGCGCACCCTGCTGACCGTCATGGGCGACGACGGCCTCGACATCGCCGCCTTCCAGCGCGAGTCCCCGGCGACCGTGGAGCAGCTCAACAAGGTGCTCGCGGCGGACGTGGCGCACTGAGGCGAAGGGCGTCCACGGTCTCGTCGACCGCCGGTGCGGTGCCGGCCGTCGGATCTCGTCACCCGGGCGGTCCGCCGACGGAGGCTGGGCCCCCGCAGTCGCTCCCGGGACGGTCGTCACGGGAGCGCCGCTTCACTCGAAGGGGCTAATCCGACCACCCCCGTCCCATGCGTTCACCCGAGCCGTCCCCTCCCGTTCCGGTCCGTCCCAGGCTCCGGCGCCTGCACTCGGGAGGTGTCATGGGGGCGGTGCCGGCATGGGCACGTGTGTACGTCCCGGTCCTCCTCGCCGGGGCCTTTCACAGGCGCCTTCCAGCCGCTGCCACCGCGCTGTGCGACGCGGTGCCGGCGGCGGCCATGGCGCACGCGCGGACGCGGTGGCCGTTCGGTCCGCTGCTGAGGAACGAGCTGCGGGCACTGCCGGGGATCGGGTCGGCGGCCCGCGCGACCGGGGTCGTCATGGCCCTGGCGGTCGGCGTCGTCGGGCTGTGGGCGCTGCCGGTGCTCGCGCTGCCACCGCTGCTCGCGCAGAGGTCGTTCCGGCACTACGCGGCCGTGCGGACCACCTACCGGCAGACCATCGCCTCGCTCGCCCGGGCCGCCGAGATCGCCGGATACGCCCCGGCCGGGCAGGTCCGGCGGGTGGCGGTGCTCAGCCGTGAGGCGGGGCGGGGCGGGAGCCGGGGGTCGGCGAGCCGGAGCCGACCGCCGGCGAGTACGCGGCGCTGATGCACGACATCGGGCAGCCGAGCCTCGTCGACCCCGTGCCGGCCGGGGCCACCGCCGGGCTCCCGGCGGCCGAGCAGCGGCGGATCACGCTGCCGGGCGGAGCGGTCGTACGGCAGACCGGCGTGGCCGCCGAGGTCGCCGAGGTCCCCGAGGTCGCGTGGTGGTGGAGCGGCAGGCGGATCCCTATCGTGAGCAGCCGGTCGGCGCGCGGATCGTGCGGGCCGCGAACGCATATGAGGAGAAAGCGCGGGCAGCAGGGCCCGAAGGGCCGCTCACGGCGCTGGAGGACCTGCGGCTGGGAACGGCTCGGGACTATCACCCGGAGGTGGTGGAATCGCTCGCGAGGGTACTGTCGAGAGACTGTCTGACCCTGCCCCCGGTGGGGTAACCCATGGGTAATGAGCGGCCCTCCATCCGGTCGTGGTTGGATGCGAGGGAGAGGGTGTACCGGGGGCGACGGCCAGCCCACTCCGATGGAACTGGCAGGCGGGAACCGTAACTGGCAGGCGGGAATCGTGAGGATCTTCGGCAAGGGACGGCATCGGCCCTCCGCCTCTTGGCGGCAGGCCACCGATCGTGCGTTCACGCTGATCGGCGACGGTCGGTACGAGGACGCGGGCGCGCTGCTGACACGTGCCGCGGACCTGGAGCCGTGGCTGTCCGAGTCCTGGTTCAACCTCGCCCTGCTGCACAAGTTCCGGCACGACTGGGAGCAGGCGCGGGCGGCCGGTCTCCGGGCCGTCGCGCTGCTCGACCGGGAGACAGGCGCGCCCGACTGGTGGAACGTGGGCATCGCCGCGACCGCCCTGCAGGACTGGCCGCTGGCCCGCCGCGCCTGGCAGGCCTACGGGTTGCGGGTGCCCGGAGGCGCCTCCCGGCCTAAGCCGGGGAGCGGTCCCGGCGACTCCGGGGAGCCGGTGGGCATGGACCTCGGCAGCGCCGCCGTACGGCTTTCGCCGGAGGGTGAGGCCGAGGTTGTGTGGGGGCGGCGGCTCGACCCCGCCCGGATCGAGGTGCTCTCCATTCCGCTGCCGTCGTCCGGGCGACGCTGGGGCGAGGTCGTTCTGCACGACGGGGTGCCGCACGGGGAGCGGACCACGGCCGCCGGGCACGCGTATCCGGTGTTCGACGAGATCGAGTTGTGGGCGCCATCTCCTGTGCCGACCTGGGTCGTGCTGCTGGAGGCGGCGACCGAGGCGGACCGGGACGCGCTGGAGCGGCTCGCGGCGGACGCCGGGTTCGCGGCGGAGGACTGGTCGTCTTCGGTGCGGTTGCTGTGCCGGCTGTGTTCGGAGTCGCGGATGCCTTCCGACGAGGGGAACGGGGAGCACCTCGATCCGCACGATCACAGTGAGCCGGGGCATCCCGGACCGCTCGGGCATGTGACGGACGGGCAGTTGTGGGCGCCGGAGCGGGAGTGCGGGATCGCCGCGCCGGCTTCGCTGGTTCGGGGGTTGCTGGACGGGTGGGTCGCGGACAGTCCGGATTCTCGTGACTGGCGGGATCTGGAAGAGGTTTGTTAGGGGGCGTGCGGTCCGTTTTCGGCCGCGGGCTCGTTGTGGTTGCTCGCGCAGTTCCCCGCGCCCCTTACGGGGCGCGCTCCCCGTACCCTGTATCAGCAACTTCACCGCTTGTTGTTTTGAGGAAGGCGTACGTCTGTCATGGCCCAGCAGGACACCGATCAGCAGCACGTGGGCGTGCTCCCCGTCGATGACGAGGGTTTCGTCGTCGACACGGAGGACTGCGAGGAGCGCGAGCAGGCGTACCGGGAGCGTGGCACGTCGCTGCCGATCACCGTGGTCGGGAACCCGGTGCTGCACAAGGAGTGCAAGGACGTCACCGAGTTCGGCGACGAACTGGCGAAGCTGGTGGACGACATGTTCGCCAGCCAGCACACCGCCGAGGGCGTGGGTCTGGCCGCCAACCAGGTCGGCGTCGACCTGAAGGTCTTCGTCTACGACTGCCCGGACGACGAGGGCAAGCGGCACACCGGCGTGATCTGCAACCCCAAGCTGGTCGAACTGCCCGCCGAGGCACGCCGGTTGGACGACAGCAACGAGGGCTGTCTGTCGGTGCCGACCGCGTACATGCCGCTCGCCCGCCCCGACTACGCGGAGGTCACCGGGCAGGACGAGAAGGGCAATCCGATCAAGGTGCGCGGCACCGGTTACTTCGCCCGCTGTCTGCAGCACGAGACCGACCACCTCTACGGCTACCTGTACATCGACCGGCTCTCCAAGCGCGAGCGCAAGGACGCGCTGCGGCAGATGGCCGAGAACGAGCCCCGGTACCCCGTGGTGGCGAACGACTGAGACGGCGAAGTGCCCGCCGAGGCGCGAGCCCGGCCGGCGCCGGGTGTCACCCTCAGGCGGCCTCCGGGCCCCGGAACGTGCGGCGGTAGGCCTGCGGGGTCGTACCCAGGGATCGTACGAACTGATGGCGCAGGGCGGCGGCGGTGCCGAAACCGGTGCGCCACGCGATCGCGTCCACCGTCTCGTCCGTCGCCTCCAGCAACCGCTGGGCCAGCAGTACCCGTTGGCGCAGGATCCAGCGGTACGGTGTGGTCCCGGTCTCCTGCTGGAAGCGGCGGGCGAACGTGCGCGGGGACATGTGCGCGCGGGCGGCGAGCTGTTCGACGGTGACCTCCTCGTCGAGGTGCTCCTCCATCCACACGAGCACCTCGCCGACCGTGTCGCACTGCGAGCGCGGCAGCGGCCGCTCGATGTACTGCGCCTGGCCGCCGTCGCGGTGCGGCGGCACGACCATCCGCCGGGCGATCTTGTTGGCCACCTCCGGCCCCTGCTCCTTGCGGACGAGGTGCAGACAGGCGTCGATGCCGGCCGCCGTGCCCGCCGAGGTGATCACCGGGTCCGCGTCCACGTACAGCACGTCCGGTTCGACCATCGCCCGCGGATACTGCCGGGACAGCTCCTCGGCGTGCAGCCAGTGCACCGCGCAGGGCCGCCCGTCCAGCAGCCCCGCCGCGCCGAGCATGAACGCCCCCGTGCACACGCTCAGCACCCGCGCACCTCGGTCGGCGGCCCGGCGCAGCGCGTCCAGCAGCTCGGCCGGGTAGGTCCGCCGCACATAGGCGTCACCCGCCGGTACGACGACGAGGTCGGCCTCGTCGAGCCGGTCCAGGCCGTACGAGGTGGAGATGGTGAACCCGGCGGGCGTACGCAGGGTCGGACCCTCCGCCGACGCGACCGCGAAGTCGTACACCGGCAGGCCCTCGTCGCTGCGGTCGACGCCGAAGACCTCGCAGACGACGCCGAGTTCGAAGGGATGCACCCCGTCCAGGAGGACGGCGGCCACGTTGTTCAGCATGCTGCCAGTGTGCCTCGGAAGTGGCAGTAATTCGAGGGGGTGCGGCAGTCCTGCCACTGTTTGTCAGGAGCGTTCGGCGCGACAGTGGTGTCCATGGAAACGACACAGCTGCAAGGACTCATCGGAACACTGGCCGTCCTCGGACTGTTCGCCCTGGTCGCACTGCCCGCGATCATCGGCGTCGTGCACGACCGGCGTGTCGACCGCCAGCTCAGGCGGGCGGCGGAACGGCGGGCCTCGCATCGCATCGCCCGCGCCGCCTGATCGCATTTCTGTTCGGATACCGGTCTCCCTCTGTGTAGCCTCTCCTCGACCCAAGGGGAGGATCATGAGACACAGAACACGCCCCGCACACGGCCGGACCCTGGCCGTGGCGGGCGGGGCGGCGGCCCTGGTGCTGTTGGCGGCGACCGGCGCCCACGCGGAGGGCCGGGGGGACGTCCGCGTGACCAAGACGGTCGTCAACGGCGGCAAGAACGTCATCGTCGGGACGTCGAAGACCATCAGGTTCCCGGTCGCCATCACCATCAAGGACAACTCCGGCGTCAAGGGGCTGACGCACGCCAGCACCTACTACGCCTACGGTGCCGAAGGCGGCGGCTTCGCCGGTTGGGACGCCACGGCCTGCAAGAAGAAGTCGTCGACCACATCGGTGTGCACGGCCACGATGTCGATCGTCCCGGCCTGGATTCCCGGCTACAGCGACGCCGACAGCAACAAGGCCGCCGGTGTCTGGCAGGTCAACGCCACCGTCAAGGCGAACGACGGCGACTACTGGATCTCCGACAACATCGCCCGGTACAAGGTCAAGCGTGCCTCGATCCTCACCACGGTCATCAAGCCCGAGAAGGTCGCCAAGGGCACGAAGATCACCGTCGCGGGCAGCCTGACCCGGGCCAACTGGGAGACCCTGAAGTACCACGGGTTCACCGGGCAGTCGGTCCAGCTCCAGTTCAAGAAGAAGGGCACCGCCCGCTACACCACCGTCAAGACGGTGAAGACGGGCAGCGCCGGGAAGATCGGCACCAAGGTCACCGCCACGGCGGCGGGCAGCTGGCGCTGGTACTTCCCCGGCACGACGACGACCGCTCGGGTCACGTCGGCCGGGGACGCGGTCACGCTCAAGTGACCTCGGCGGCCTAGAAGTCCTCGTCCAGGTCGACGGTGCCCTCCACCGCGACCTGGTACGCGGACGGACGCCGCTCGAAGAAGTTGGTCAGCTCCTGGACGCCCTGCAGCTCCATGAAGGAGAACGGGTTCTCCGAGCCGTAGACCGGGGCGAAGCCGAGGCGTGTCAGCCGCTGGTCGGCCACGCACTCCAGGTACTGCCGCATCGACTCGGTGTTCATGCCCGGCAGGCCGTCACCGCACAGGTCGCGCCCGAATTGCAGCTCGGCCTCGACGGCCTCCTTGAGCATGTCCGTGACCTGCTCCCGGAGCGCGTCGTCGAAGAGTTCCGGCTCCTCCTTGCGGACGGTGTCGACCACCTCGAAGGCGAAGGACATGTGCATCGTCTCGTCGCGGAACACCCAGTTGGTGCCGGTGGCCAGGCCGTGCAGCAGGCCGCGGCTGCGGAACCAGTAGACGTACGCGAAGGCGCCGTAGAAGAACAGGCCCTCGATGCACGCGGCGAAGCAGATCAGGTTGAGCAGGAAGCGGCGGCGGTCCGCCTTGGACTCCAGGCGGTCCAGCTTCTCCACCGAGTCCATCCACTTGAAGCAGAACTCCGCCTTCTCGCGGATGGAGGGGATGTTCTCCACCGCCGCGAAGGCCGCCGTCCGGTCCTCCGGGTCGGGGAGGTAGGTGTCCAGGAGCGTCAGGTAGAACTGGACGTGCACGGCCTCCTCGAAGAGCTGGCGGCTCAGGTAGAGCCGCGCCTCGGGGGAGTTGATGTGCTTGTAGAGCGTCAGCACGAGGTTGTTCGCCACGATCGAGTCGCCCGTCGCGAAGAACGCGACCAGCCGGCCGATCATGTGCTGCTCGCCCTCGGAGAGCTTCGCCAGGTCGGCGACGTCCGAGTGGAGGTCGACCTCCTCGACGGTCCAGGTGTTCTTGATCGCGTCCCGGTAGCGCTCGTAGAAGTCCGGGTAGCGCATGGGACGGAGAGTCAGCTCGAAGCCGGGGTCGAGGAGATTCTGGTTAGTCATTACAGTCGGCGCGAAGCGCCGTCCTCCGGGGGTGGTGGTCGGGTGGCGGGCGGGCATTACTGGCAGGCCTCGCAGGACTCGGGGTTTTCCAGGGAGCAGGCGACGGCATCCGGGTCGGTCGCCTGCTGGACGGGGATGGTCTTCTCGGGCTGGGCCGGGGTCTGCGCCTGGCCCTGTGCCTGGGCCGCGCGGGCGATACGGGTCGCGGGGCGGGAGCGCAGGTAGTACGTGGTCTTCAGGCCCGACTTCCAGGCGTACGCGTACATCGAGGAGAGCTTGCCGATGGTCGGCGTCTCCAGGAACAGGTTCAGCGACTGGGACTGGTCCAGATACGGGGTGCGGGCCGCGGCCATGTCGATCAGGCCGCGCTGCGGAATCTCCCAGGCCGTGCGGTACAGCGCCCGTACCTCGGCCGGGATCCACGCGAAGTCCTGCACCGAGCCGTTGGCATCGCGCAGCGCCTCCCGGGTGCGGGCGTCCCAGACGCCCAGCTCCTTCAGGTCCTTCACCAGATACGAGTTGACCTGGAGGAACTCACCGGACAGCGTCTCGCGCTTGAACAGGTTGGACACCTGCGGCTCGATGCACTCGTACACACCGGCGATCGAGGCGATGGTGGCCGTCGGCGCGATGGCGAGGAGCAGCGAGTTGCGCATGCCCGTCGTCGCTACGCGCTCGCGCAGGGCCGCCCAGCGCTCCGGCCAGGTGGGCTCGACGCCGTAGTGGTCGGGGTGCAGCACGCCACGGGCGGTGCGGGTCTTCTCCCAGGCCGGCAGCGGGCCATTGCGCTCGGCGAGGTCGGCGGAGGCCTCGTACGCGGCGAGCATGATGCGCTCGGCGATCCGCGTGGACAGCGCCTTCGCCTCGGGGGAGTCGAAGGGCAGACGCAGTTGGAAGAAGACGTCCTGCAGACCCATCGCGCCGAGGCCGACCGGGCGCCACTTGGCGTTGGAGCGGCCCGCCTGCTCGGTCGGGTAGAAGTTGATGTCGACGACGCGGTCGAGGAAGGTGACGGCGGTGCGGACGGTCTCGTCCAGCCGCTGCCAGTCCAGGTCGCCCGTGGCCCGGTCGACGAACGCGCCCAGGTTCACCGAACCCAGGTTGCAGACCGCCGTCTCCCCGTCGTCCGTGACCTCCAGGATCTCCGTGCACAGGTTGGACGAATGGACGACATGGCCCGGCTCGGCCGTCTGGTTGGCCGTGCGGTTGGCCGCGTCCTTGAAGGTCATCCAGCCGTTGCCGGTCTGCGCGAGGGTGCGCATCATGCGGCCGTACAGGTCACGGGCCGGAATGGTCTTCTTCGCCAGCCCGTTCGCCTCCGCCTCGCGGTACGCGGAGTCGAACTCCTCGCCCCACAGGTCGACCAGCTCGGGCACGTCGGCCGGGGAGAACAGCGACCACTGCGCGTCGGCGTTGACCCGGCGCATGAACTCGTCCGGGATCCAGTGCGCCAGGTTCAGGTTGTGCGTGCGCCGGGCGTCCTCACCGGTGTTGTCGCGCAGCTCCAGGAACTCCTCGATGTCGGAGTGCCAGGTCTCCAGGTAGACCGCGGCCGCGCCCTTGCGTCGGCCGCCCTGGTTCACGGCGGCGACCGAGGCGTCCAGTGTCTTCAGGAACGGCACGATGCCGTTGGAGTGCCCGTTGGTGCCCCGGATCAGCGAACCGCGCGAGCGGATGCGGGAGTACGACAGGCCGATGCCGCCGGCGTGCTTCGAGAGGCGGGCCACCTGGTGGTAGCGGTCGTAGATGGAGTCCAGCTCGTCCAGCGGGGAGTCGAGGAGGTAGCAGGACGACATCTGCGGGTGTCGCGTACCGGAGTTGAAGAGGGTGGGGGAGGAGGGGAGGTAGTCGAGGCGGCTCATGAGCGTGTAGAGCGCGGCGACCTCGTCGACGGCGCGGACGGTGTCGTCCTCGGCGAGGCCGGAGGCGACTCGCAGCAGGAAGTGCTGGGGTGTCTCGATGACCTTGCGGGTCAGGGGGTGCCGGAGCAGATAGCGGCTGTGCAGGGTGCGCAGGCCGAAGTAGCCGAAGCGGTCGTCGCCGGCCGGGTCGACCAGGGCGTCGAGGCGCCCGGCGTGGACACGGGTGAACTCCGCCGTGCGGTCGGCGACGAGGCCCTCCCGGTGACCCACGGCGATGGACTCGGTGAACGTCGTGACACCCTGCGAGGCGGCCTCGGCGCGGATGCCGATGGCCAGCAGCCGGGCGGCCAGCCTGGAGTACGTGGGGTCCTCGGAGATGAGGCCGGCGGCCGCCTCCGTCGCCAGCTCGCGAAGCTCCGACTCGTCGGCCCGCGCCGACCGGCCGCGCAACGCGGCGGCGGCGACCCGGCCGGGGTCGGCGTCGGGGAGGTCGGCGGTCAGCTCGGTCAGGGTCCGCAGCAACGCGGTACCGGGACCGTCGGTCTCCGTCGCCGGGGCGGCTGAAGCCAGGTCGGCTGAAACCGGTTCGGCTGGCGCGATGGTCACGTGGGGCTCTCCCTCGCTCGGCAGGTGGCCTTGCGGAAGGCAGGCAGCAGCACACGAGCGCACGGGGGCGTCGCGTCCACCGGCCCATTCCACGAGGCCCGGACGTCAGGGCACCCGGACCGGACGGCCGGGCGCGCTGTCGGCAGGTGCTCGGACTCACCA
Source organism: Streptomyces sp. NBC_00104 (assembly GCF_045160825.1). Classification (NCBI taxonomy): domain Bacteria; kingdom Bacillati; phylum Actinomycetota; class Actinomycetes; order Kitasatosporales; family Streptomycetaceae; genus Streptomyces; species Streptomyces sp. NBC_00104. Next base: position 7,469,753 of record NZ_CP108215.1, read on the forward strand.
GGCGTGCGCGGATGGAGAGGTGCGCACGCGTGTACACCGTTGCGGGACAGCTCCGGATTCGCACCGGATTCCCCTGCGGCGACAGCGAGCATGAGCATACATCTAGTGCCGGGGCGCGGTGTCACCCCCACATGTTGTGTCGCGTTCGGCTTCGAGGTGTGTCAGAGCGTCAACTCATAGGTGATCAGCGTGAGGTCGGGGAGGTCGGGGAGGGGGTTCCAGTCGCGCTCGGGTGTGCGGGTGAAACCGAGCCGTTCGTAGATGCGATGGGCGGTGTGCATGGCCCGCTGGGTCGACAGCACGAGGCGTACACAACCCTCCACGGCCTGAGCCCGCTCCAGGCAGGCTCGTACGAGTGCCTCGCCGGCACCTCGCCCGCGCGCTTCCGGGGCGACCGCCAGCATCCGTATCTCGGCCTCTCCCGCGCACGCGATGTCGGCCATGAGGCCGCCCGCCGGGACGAAGGTCACTCCGCCGAGCACTCGGCCGTCCGTCACGGCCACGAGCACCTCGGCCGCGGCGGCCCGCTTCGCCACGTCACGCAGCTCATCGAGGTAGTCGTCGTTCTCCCCGAAGTCCAGCAGTCCGTCGCCGAGGTAGGCCTGTGCGGTGATCTCGCCGAGGGTGGCGTACTCGTGCGGGGTCGCCCGCCTGATCGTGATGTCCATGCGTCGCAGTGTGCACGAAGGGCGGCTTCTCGGGGCCGCGGTTTTCCACAAGCGCGGTTCGCTTGTCGGATGATCGGATTTCGTCAGGTCGTCGCAGGCCACCGCGGCAGTGTCGCCACGAAGTCCTTGCTGAAGTCACGGGTGCCCGGGCCCAGGGCGACCCGGCCGGTGGCGCGGAGGCGGGCGGTCAGGGCGGGGGACTCGGAGTAGTAGACGCGCCGGGCGGCGGCCGGCACGAACACGGTCTGGCCGCGCGTGAGTTCGCTCGCGCACTCCACGACGACGGCCCCCTCGGCGGCCTCGACGAACGCCTCGTCCCCGCAGACACCCACGGCCAGCGGATCGTGCAGCGGACAGGTGCCGTCCCCGCCGTGGCGGGTGTAGGCGTCCATGTACGTGCGCATCAGCCGGGCGGCGAGGGCCGTGCCCGGGCCCGCGGCCTCCAGCGCGGCGAGGTCGGCGGGGCGGAACAGCCAGCGGTGCGAGGCGTCCAGGTCGACCATGGTGAACGGGATGCCGGAGGAGAGCACGATCTCGGCGGCGTCCGGGTCGGCCCAGATGTTGAACTCGGCGACCGGGGTGAAGTTCCCCGGCACCTGCGCGGCGCCGCCCATGAACACGAACTTCCCGACGCGGCGGGCGAAGCCGGGGTCCTCCAGCAGCGCGACGGCCACGTTCGTCAGCGGACCGGTGGCGCACACCGTCAGCTCGCCCTCGTACTCCCGGGAGAGCCGGAGCAGGGCCTGTGCGGACGACTCCGTCGGGTGCGGGGCGGTCGAGTCGGGCAGCGTCTCGTCACCGAGTCCCGCCGGGCCGTGGAAGGCGGACGCCTCCCGGTAGGGGAGCCGGGACAGGGGGCGGCCCGCGCCGCGGTGCACCGGGACGTCTCCGTCGATGCGCAGGGCGCGGGCCAGGGCGCGGGCGTTGGCGTAGGTCGCCTCGGCGGGGAGGTTGCCGCCGACCGATGTGTACGCCCTGAGGTCCCAGAGGCCGGTGCCGAGCAGGTACTGCAGGGCCACGGCGTCGTCGATGCCGGGGTCGCTGTCGAGGACGATCGGGGTGCGAGCGCTCACCCGGCCAGCGTAGCCGGGTGTTTTCGCCCCCGCCGCCCCTACCCGTTCCCGTCTCCAGGGGCTGTGCCCCTTCGGCCCCCTTGTGCGTCTGAGAGCTCGGGGGCGGGGTTTGTACGGCGGGTGCGGGTTCTACGTGGTTGATCGCGCAGTTCCCCGCGCCCCTGAAAAGGGGCGCGGGGAACCTTGGTCTCTAGTGGCTCGTGCCCGCCGTCGCCGGCGGCAGTTCCACCTGGACGCCCGCGTCGCCCGCGTCCGCCGTGTAGTCCTCCGGCTTGGTCTCGTCGATGCCGTCGGGGGCCTTGGCGGCCCGCAGGACGAAGGTGAGGACCACGGTGACCACGACGTTCAGGACGAAGGCGGTCAGGCCGATGTAGCCGATCTCGCCGATGCCGGGGATCTCCGCCGAGGAGCCGCCGAAGTGCTTCTGCGTGGGTGAGGCGACGCCCCACGCGGCGAGCGTCCCGTAGATCATGCCGACCGCCCAGCCGGCGAGGAGGGCCCAGCGGTGGCACCAGCGGGTGAAGAGGCCGCCGACGAGGGCCGGGAAGGTCTGGAGGATCCAGATGCCGCCCAGGAGCTGGAAGTTGATGGCGACCGTCTTGTCCATGGTCAGGACGAAGGCCAGCGCGCCCACCTTCACCAGCAGGGACACCAGCTTGGAGACCTTGGTCTCCTGGGCGGGCGTGGCGTCCGGCTTGATGAAGTCCTTGTAGATGTTGCGGGTGAAGAGGTTCGCCGCCGCGATGGACATGATCGCCGCGGGGACCAGGGCGCCGATACCGATGGCCGCGAAGGCGACGCCCGCGAACCAGTCGGGGAACATCGTCTCGAACAGCTGCGGGATCGCCAGCTGGCCGTTCTGCACCTGGACCCCGGCCGCGATCGCCATGAAGCCCAACAGGGCCAGCAGGCCCAGCATCAGCGAGTACAGCGGCAGGATCGTCGTGTTGCGGCGGATGACCTCGCGGCTCTTGGACGACAGCGTCGCCGTGATCGAGTGCGGGTACATGAAGAGCGCCAGCGCCGAGCCGAGGGCCAGCGTCGCGTACGTCCACTGGTTGGCGTCGCCGGGGACGAGCGCGCCGCGCGGCTTGTCCGTCGCCGGGTTGGTCTGGCTGTACGCCTCGCCCGCCTTGGCGAAGATGTCGTCGAAGCCGCCGAGCTTGATCGGGATGTAGATGATCGCCACCGCGATGACGATGTAGATCAGGGTGTCCTTCACGAACGCGATCAGCGCGGGGGCCCGGAGGCCGGAGGAGTAGGTGTAGGCCGCCAGGACGCCGAACGCGATCAGCAGCGGCAGGTCCTTGATGAACCAGTTGGTGTTCTCACCGCCGCCGACGCCCATCACGTCCAGGACCGCCTGGATGCCGACGAGTTGCAGCGCGATGTACGGCATGGTCGCGAGGATGCCGGTCAGGGCCACCGCCAGCGACAGGCCCTTCGAGCCGAAGCGCCCGCGGACGAAGTCCGAGGTCGTCACATAGCCGTGCTTGTGGGAGACCGACCACAGGCGGGGCAGGAACGTGAAGATCAGCGGGTAGACCAGGATCGTGTACGGCACCGCGAAGAAGCCGGCCGCGCCCGCCGCGTAGATCGCCGCGGGGACGGCGACGAAGGTGTACGCCGTGTAGAGGTCGCCGCCGAGCAGGAACCAGGTGATCCAGGTGCCGAACGACCGGCCGCCGAGACCCCATTCGTCGAGGCTGTCGTTCTCGGCCTTGCGCCAGCGCGCGGCCAGGAAGCCCATGACCGTGACGGCCAGGAAGAAGAAGATGAAGACGGCGAGTGCCACGCCGTTCACGCCGTCCTTCACTTCGCGACACCCCCGCCCTGCGTCCCGGACTTACGGGCACGCTGGTCACGCTCCCACAGGACGTACGCGGTGGCGGTCAGCGCGGTGGAGATGAGCACCCAGGCCATCTGGTACCAGTAGAAGAAGGGGATGCCGATGAACGCCGGGTCCGTCTTGGCGTACGAGCCGACCCAGAGCATCGCCACGAACGGGGCGAGCAGGCACAGGGCGATGACCACTCTGACAGGTGTCACCACAGGTGGTCTCACTTCAGGCGCTTCTGACATGTCTCGGCTCCGTCCCCTCACTGATCGCCACTGATCACCTGCTCGACGCGCAGGAAATGTAAGGGACGGGTTCCGTCGTATGGAACCCCCTGTCCGGATAACGGATGCGGAGGTTGTGTGTTGAGCGGCGGCGGAACTGCTGCCTGGGGTCCGCTTCCTGTCGGTCCGATACCGAAGATCGGGAACGGCTGGTTGACCGGCGTCGGGCGATCGCGTACGGAAGTGGCTCAGTCCTGCGGACGCTTGAGCCGCGCCACGAACTTGTACCGGTCGCCCCGGTACACCGATCGCACCCACTCCACCGGCTGCCCCTCCTTGTCCAGCGAGTGCCGGGAGAGCATCAGCATCGGCAGGCCCACGTCCGTGCCCAGCAGGCCGGCCTCGCGCGGGGTGGCCAGCGAGGTCTCGATGGTCTCCTCGGCCTCGGCGAGGCGGACGTCGTAGACCTCGGCGAGCGCGGTGTAGAGGGAGGTGTACTTGACCAGTGACCTGCGCAGGGCCGGGAATCGCTTGGCACTCAGATGGGTCGTCTCGATCGCCATCGGCTCGCCGTTGGCCATGCGGAGGCGCTCGATGCGCAGGACCCGGCCGCCGGCGGTGATGTCGAGCAGCCCGGCGAGGGTGTCGTCGGCGGTGATGTAGCCGATGTCCAGCAGCTGCGAGGTGGGTTCGAGGCCCTGGGCGCGCATGTCCTCGGTGTACGAGGTGAGTTGCAGCGCCTGGGAGACCTTCGGCTTGGCGACGAACGTGCCCTTGCCCTGGATGCGTTCGAGGCGCCCCTCGACGACCAGCTCCTGCAGCGCCTGCCGCACGGTCGTGCGCGAGGTGTCGAACTCGGCGGCGAGGGTGCGCTCGGGCGGTACCGGTGTGCCGGGCGGCAGGGTCTCGGTCATGTCGAGCAGATGCTTCTTCAGGCGGTAGTACTTGGGCACGCGTGCGGTACGGACGGTCGCCCCGTTCTCGTTCTCCGCACTGTTGACGTCGGTGCTCATGCTCCGCCTTCCCGGCTCCTCGTGGCGTGATCCCTCTGTATACCTTCGCAGGCTTCGCTGGTCTAGTCCACGGAGGGGGTCTCCGCTGGTCCACTCCGCGAAGGTGCAGTGGTCTACCCGAAGAGTGTGGCTCAAGCGCGCGGTTTTCGCTGCCTTATTACATAAAGGTTCCTGCATATGTAGGTCGCATAACAGCTGGTGAGAGGGGGTTCGAGCACCCTTGACACGGCGAATGGTCTGAGCCAAGCTCCGGCGTACTGGTCTACACCATTGGTCCAGGTCCTGGCCCCATGGGCGGTACATCTGTCACCGCGGGGAGCAGGGGGGTTTGTGGCATCCCTGAGCAAGGGCATCCCTGAGGAGGGTGGCGTGAAGAGGAAGCTGACGACCGCGATCTGTGTCGCGGGCATGATGGTCTCCGTCGCGGCGTGCGGGGGCGGCGAGAGCAAGAGCTCCGACACGGGTGCGGACACCAAGGAGCTGACCGTCTGGCTCACGGTGGACGCGCAGAACAACTGGCCGGAGCTGGTCAAGGCCGCCGACGCGGCGATCGAGAAGAAGCACCCCGGGATCACCATCACGCACGAGTACTACGGCTGGCCCGACAAGAACGCCAAGCTCGACGCCGTCCTCGCCACCGACAAGGCCCCCGACGTGGTCGAGATGGGCAACACCGAGATGCTCGCCTACATGGTCAAGGGTGCCTTCGCCCCCGTCGACGCGGCGAAGTTCGACAACTCCGGTGCCTGGCTGGACGGCCTGAAGGCCTCCGTCACCTACGAGGGCAAGACCTACGGCGTCCCGTACTACGCCGGTGGCCGTGTCGCCAACTGGCGCAAGGACGTCTTCGCCGCCGCGGGCGTCAAGTCCACGCCGAAGACGTACGAGGAGCTCACCGCCGCTCTGGACAAGGTCCAGAAGAAGCGGGGCGCCAAGTTCAACGCCTGGTACCAGCCCACCCGTGACTGGTACGCGGCCATGTCCTTCGTCTACGACGCCGGCGGCTCCATAGCCGTCGAGTCCGGTGGCGAGTGGAAGGCCAACCTCTCCTCGCCCGAGTCCGTCAAGGGGCTCAACGAGTTCAAGGACGTCGTCGACACCTACATGCACGGCGACAAGACCAAGGACGAGTCCGACCGGTACATCGTCTACGGCCAGGGCAAGTCCGGCATGATCTTCGCCCCCGCCTGGGAGGGCGCGACCGCCGCGGCCAAGGAGAACGACAAGACCGGCAAGCTCGCCGGCAACGTCGAGAACTTCGTGATGCCCGGCCCGTCCGGCAAGAACCTGCCCGTCTTCCTCGGCGGCTCCGACCTCGCCGTCCCGGTGAAGTCCGACGCGCAGACCGTCGCCGCCGAGTGGATCAACGCCTTCACCGGCCCCGCCGGCCAGAAGGGTCTGATCGAGAAGGGCAACCTGCCCAACAACAAGACCGACCTCGCCACCCTGAAGGACGACCCGGCGACGGCGGTCCCGGCGACGGCGGCCGAGTCCAACTGGTTCGTCCCGATGGCACCCGGCTGGGGCCAGGTCGAGAAGGCGCAGATCCTCCAGACCATGCTGCAGTCCATCGGCACGGGCAAGCAGTCGGTCGAGGAGGCCGCGAAGGAAGCGGACGCCGCGATCGACAAGGTCATCAACAACGAGTGACGGCGACCCGCGGTCGGCCCGGCGGACGGTGCCGGGCCCGACCGGGGGCGTCACAAGCCGGTGCATGACACAGACCGGTGCGTGACACAAGCCGGTGCGTGACACCAGAAAGTGCCGCGATGGGTGGTTGGCTCGCTGCCCGTGCGTCGTGGCCGGTCGCGCAGTTCCCCGCGCCCCTTCGGGGCGCTCGCTGCCGGCCCCTCCTTCATCTGCTTAGGAGCGCGCGATGAGTGCCGCAGACACGACCGCCCCTGCGAAGGTGCCGCCCGCGCGGCCGGCGCCGCCGCCAACTCCTCCGGTGGAGACCAGGAGTTCGACCAGACGTTTGACAGGTGGAGCCGCTGTCCCCTGGGCCCTCCTGGCCCCCTGCCTGCTGATTCTCGCCGTCGTCCTCGGCTATCCGCTGGTCCGCCTCGTCACCCTGTCCTTCCAGGAGTTCGGCCAGTCCCAGCTGTGGGGATTCAAGCCCGCCGAGTCGGTCGGCCTCGACAACTTCTCCAAGGTGCTGGGCGACAGCGAGTTCTGGACGGTCGTCGTCCGGACCGTCGTCTTCGCCGCCGCCTGCGTCGTCTTCACGATGGTCATCGGCATGGCGATCGCCCTGCTGCTCCAGCGGGTCTCCGGCTGGGTGAAGATGCTCGTCAACATCGCGCTCGTGGCGAGTTGGGGCATGCCGATCATCGTGGCCACCACCGTCTTCAAGTGGCTCTTCGACTCCGACTACGGCATCTTCAACGCGCTCCTCAGCAAGCTCCCCGGCGTCGACATGATCGGTCACAACTGGTTCGCCAGCGGACCCGAGGGCCTGGCCGTCATCACGCTCCTCGTGGTGTGGGGCGCGGTGCCGTTCGTCGTCATCACCCTCAGTGCCGGACTCACCCAGGTCCCCAAGGAGTTGGAGGAGGCCGCACGCCTCGACGGCGCCGGCGCGTGGGGCGTGTTCCGCTACGTCACGCTGCCCATCCTCAAGCCGATCATCGTGATGCTCACGACCCTCTCCGTCATCTGGGACATGGGCGTCTTCCCCCAGGTCTTCGTGATGCGCAACGGCCACCCGGAGGCCGAGTTCCAGTTGCTCACCACCTACTCGTACGACAGGGCTTTCGTGGTCAACGACTACGCGCAGGGCTCGGCGATCGCCCTGCTGACCGTGCTGTTGCTGCTCGGCGTGATCGGCGTCTACATGCGCCAGATGCTGAAGATCGGAGAGGTCGAATGAGTACCGCCACCGTCTCCGGTCCCCGGAGGTCCAAGCTCGGCTGGAACCTCCTCGGCCTGTTCGTCTTCGTCACCGCGGGCTTCCCCGTCTACTGGATGCTCAACACGGCGTTCAAGCCCGCCAAGGACGCGATCGACCCCGACCCCAGCCTGCTGCCGACGTCGGTCACCTTCGCCAACTTCGGCCGGGCGCTGGACATCGCCGACTTCTGGGGCCCGGTCGGTCGCAGCCTCGTCGTCTCCCTCACGGTCGTCGTGATCGGCATCGTCGTCGGCATGCTGGCCGCCCTCGCCATCTCCCGCTTCGCCTTCCGCGGCCGGAAGGTGGTCATCGTCGGCATCCTGGCGGTGCAGATGGTCCCGCTGGTCGCGATGATCATCCCGGTCTTCCTGCTCCTGAACGACCTCGGCCAGTACGACCGCCTGACCGGCCTGATCATCACCTATCTGACCTTCATCCTCCCGTTCACCGTGTGGACCCTGCGCGGCTTCATCGTCAACATCCCGCGCGAGCTGGAGGAGGCGGCCATGGTCGACGGCTGCTCCCGCACCACCGCCTTCATCCGCGTGGTGTTCCCGCTGCTCGCACCGGGCATGGTGGCGACCTCGGTCTACGGCTTCATCCAGGCGTGGAACGAGTACCTGTACGCCCTGATGCTGATGAGCCAGCAGAACCAGACCGCGACCGTCTGGCTCGGCAACTTCACCACCAAACACGGCACCGAATACGCCCCGATGATGGCCGGCTCCACCCTGATGGCCGTGCCGATCGTCGTCCTCTTCCTCCTCGTCCAGCGCAAGATGGCCGCGGGCCTCACCGCGGGCGCCGTGAAGGGATGACCACCCCGATGACGACATTCGCCACTGGCTCGCCCGGTTCTCCCTCCGGACGGGACGGGCTCACGCGGGACGCGCTGACGGTCCTGCAGCCCGGCTTCACGGGCACCACCGCCCCCGACTGGCTGCTGCGCCGCCTCGGCGAGGGCCTCGCCTCCGTCGGCCTCTTCGGCCGCAACATCACCTCGCCCGGACAACTGGCCGCCCTCACCGCCCGGTTGCGCGCCGAGCACGAGGACGTCCTGGTCGCGATCGACGAGGAGGGCGGCGACGTCACCCGCCTGGAGGTCCGCACCGGCTCCTCCTTCCCGGGCAACCACGCCCTGGGCGCGGTCGACGACGTGGACCTCACCCGAGCGGTCGCCTTCGCCCTGGGCCGCCGCCTGGCGGAGTGCGGCGTCAACCTCAACTGGGCCCCGTCGGCCGACGTGAACGCCAACCCGTCCAACCCCGTCATCGGGGTCCGCTCCTTCGGCGCCGACCCCGGCCTGGTCGCCCGCCACACGGCCGCCTATGTCACCGGCCTCCAGGCCGCGGGCGTCGCCGCCTGCACCAAGCACTTCCCGGGCCACGGCGACACCGCCGTCGACTCCCACCTCTCCCTGCCCCGCATCGACGCGGACCGCTCGCTCGTGGACTCCCGGGACCTGGCACCCTTCCGGGCCGCCATCGCCGCCGGTTCGCGCGCGATCATGAGCGCCCACATTCTGGTCCCCGCCCTGGACCCCGACCTTCCGGCAACGTTGTCCCACGGCATCCTCACGGAGCTCCTCCGCGGCGAGCTCGGCTACGACGGCCTCATCGTCACCGACGGCATGGAGATGCGGGCCATCGCCGGCACCTATGGCATCGAACACGGCAGCGTCCTCGCCCTGGCCGCCGGCGCCGACGCCATCTGTGTCGGCGGTGGCCTCGCCGACGAGGAGACCGTCCGCCGCCTCCGCGACGCCCTCGTCACCGCCGTCCGCGACGGTGACCTCCCGGAGGAACGCCTGGCGGACGCGGCCAACCGGGTGCGGGCACTGGCGAAGTGGACGCGCTCGGCCGCCGGGGGAGCGGGCGACGGCGACGGGAGGGGGCCCGAAGCCATCGGGGAGACCGACGGCACCGGCGGGGGCGTCGGCCTCGTGGCCGCCCGCCGCGCCCTCACGACGACCTTCGCGGAGCCCCACGAGCCGCCCACCGAGCCTCTCTACGTCGCGGCCTTCACCCCGGTGGCGAACATCGCCGTGGGCGACGAGACCCCCTGGGGCGTCGGTGCGGAGCTGGCCCGCCTCCTCCCCGGCACGGACACCGGCACCTTCACGGGCGACAGCGCCGGAGCCTCCGCCCTGGCGGTCGCCGGCACCCGCCGCATCGTCGCCGTCGTCCGCGACGAACACCGCCACCCCTGGATGACCACCGCCCTCGACACCCTCCTCACCGCGCGCCCCGACACGATCGTCGTGGAGATGGGCATCCCCCAGTCCCCACCCCGGGGCGCCCTCCACATCGCCACCCACGGCGCGGCGAGGGTCTGCGGAAGGGCGGCGGCGGAGGTCATCGCGGGGGCGCGGTAGCGAATCGGCGGGGTCGGCTCGGGACCGGCAAGGGCTCCTCGCGACCACCCACCTACGAGCACCCCTCGCCCGACAGCCCATAGCTCCACGCAAGCAGGCGCCACAGCCCTTCTCACCGGGCGGTGGCGCCTGCTCGTACCCCCGGCGGCCCTAGATCCCCTGCCAGTCAGGCTTGTTGCCGTACGTGTGCCGGAAGTAGTCCGCCAGCTTCAGCTTCGACGCGGCGCCCTCGTCCACCACGACGGTCGCGTGGCGGTGGAGCTGCAACGCCGAGGCGGGGCACACCGCCGCCACCGGCCCCTCCACGGTCGCCGCGACGGCGTCCGCCTTGCCCTCGCCCGTGGCGAGCAGCACCAGGTGCCGGGCCTCCAGGATCGTGCCGATGCCCTGGGTGATGACGTGGTGCGGCACCTGTTCGATGTCGCCGTCGAAGAACCGCGCGTTGTCGATCCGGGTCTGCTCGGTCAGTGTCTTGATCCGCGTCCGGGAGGCGAGCGACGAGCACGGCTCGTTGAACCCGATGTGCCCGTCGGTCCCGATGCCGAGCAACTGCAGATCCACACCCCCCGCCTCGGTCAGCGCCTTGTCATACGCCTCGCACGCCCCCGCCACGTCCTCGGCGGTCCCGTCGGGCCCCATGAACGCGTCCATGCCGAGCCCCAACGGCTCCAGCACCTCCCGTCGCAGCACCGAGCGGTAGGACTCGGGATGCTCGGCCGGCAGCCCCACGTACTCGTCGAGCTGCGCGACCCGCGCCCGCGAGGCGTCCACGGCACCGGACCGCACCCTCTCCGCCAGCGCCTCGTAGATGGGCAGCGGGGTCGACCCCGTGGCCACCCCGAGCAGCGCATCGGGCTTCCGCCGGAGCAACTCCGCCATCGCCTCGGCTATGAGCTCGCCACCCGCCTTGGCATCCGGAACGATGACAACTTCCACGCTGGGCCTGCCGATCTGGAAAGAAGGACTCAAGAGGGCTCGACCGGAACCCGCGGGGTCAAGCGTCTCTCATGTGGTGTAGACCAATCTAGCAGGGGTGGCTCCTGCGCCACAGGGGTCGACCGGCTCGGAGCCGTCCAGTGCGGGCCGAGCAGCGAGCCCCCTGTCGCGTCGAGGCGCCGGCCCGTGATCCAGCGGGTGCCGGGTGAGGCCAGGGACGCCACCACGTCCGCGACGTCGGAGACCGTGCCGACGCGCTTGCGGGCCGAGACCGCCTCGGCGTGGGCGCGCACCGCCGGATGGGCGAGCGCCGCGCGCGTCAGGTCGGTGTCGATGAAGCCGGGTCCGACGGAGTTGGCGAAGAGGCCGCGGGGTGCCGTCTCGGCCGCGAGCGAACGGGGCAAGGTCGTGACCGCGCACTTCGCGGACACCGGCGCCACCGCCCTGGCCCGGCAGGCCGGAGCGGTCATCCAGGGCATGTCCCAGCATGTCCCGGCAGGCCCGGGACGGGGCCACCCGACAGGAGCTGGAGGCGGTCGCCGAACTCGCCCCGGCGATCCGGCCCCGTCCCTGACGTGTCACTGGACCGGTCGCGGAACCGGCTGGGGGGCAGGCCACGGCATTCCGGCCCACCCCCGGGCCGAAGCGGCTACTCTGCGTGTGAGCCGTCGGTGGATGTCGGACAAGGGAACAACAACAAACATCCGCCAACGCATGGACACACGCAGTGGTCTAGTCAACAATGCGTGGTGGAGCATGTGATCGATCAGCGGCCCCGGCCGCGGACGATCGCACGCGACGACGACAAGCCTCCGTCTTCCCCGCACAGGAAGGCGGACCGAGGACCCGGCGCTCTCTGCCCTGACTGCTCCGGATCCTCATCCTTCGGCCGACTGGGACCGCACACCCCACGGCCGATGTTGCTCCGGGCTGCGGTGCCGGGAGGGCTGAGGGTCCCTCTCAGGCGCCGCGGCCCGCGGGTGTTTCCGGGGCCCGCGGCAGCCGGTTACCGAGCCCTGACCGGCCATACCGACCACTGTTTCCGGTCATGTCCGTACTGCCAGGTACGCTCGCACACGTGCCCTCCATGAACGAACTCGTCCGCCAGCACACCGGTCTCAGCGATTCCGACCTGGAATGGCTGCATCTGCTGGTGTCGGAGTGGCAGCTGCTGTCCGACCTCTCCTTCGCCGACCTGGTCCTCTGGGTCCCCACACGTGACGGCACCCGCTATGTCTCCGTGGCCCAGATGCGCCCCAACACCGGCCCCACCTCGTACCAGGACGACATGGTCGGCCACCTGGTCCCGCGCGGCCGCCGCCCCCTCCTGGACGTCGCCCTCGACGAGGGCCGGATCGTCCGCGAGGGCGACCCGGAGTGGCGAGAGGAGGTGCCCGTACGGGTCGAGTCCATCCCGGTGCGCAGGGAGGGGCGCGTGCTCGGCGTCATCGCGCGCAACACCAATCTGCTGACCGTGCGGACCCCGAGCCGACTGGAACTGACGTACCTCCAGAGCGCCTCCGACCTGGCCCAGATGATCGCCGCGGGCGCGTTCCCGTTCCCTGACCAGCAGGTCGACATGGATGCCTCGCCGCGCGTCGGCGACGGACTGATCAGGCTCGACGCCGACGGCATCGTCCAGTACGCCTCCCCCAACGCCCTCTCCGCGTACCACCGCCTCGGCCTCGCCGCCGACCTCGTGGGCTGCCACCTCGGCCGGACGACCGCCGAACTCGCCCCGTCCCGGGGGCCGGTGGACGAGGCGCTGGCCAAGGTGGCGAGCGGGTGGGCGCCGCGCGAGTTCGAGATCGAGTCCATCGACGGGGTGATCCAGTTCCGCGCGATCCCCCTCAAGCCCAAGGGGCCGCGCATCGGTTCGCTGGTGCTGCTGCGGGACGTGACGGAACTGCGGCGCCGCGAGCGCGAGTTGATCACCAAGGACGCGACCATCCGGGAGATCCACCACCGGGTCAAGAACAACCTCCAGACGGTCGCCGCGCTGCTGCGCCTCCAGGCCCGCCGCATCGAGTCCGAGCGTGGCCGCGAGGCCCTCGAAGAGGCGGTACGACGGGTCGGGTCGATCGCGATCGTGCATGAGACGCTGTCCCAGAATCTGGACGAGCGTGTGGAGTTCGACGAGATCGCCGACCGGGTGCTCGCGATGGTCGCCGAGATCTCACCGGGCAAGGTCGCCGGCCGGCGCACCGGACGGTTCGGCATCCTGGACGCGGAGGTCGCGACCCCGCTCTCCATGGTCCTCACCGAGATCCTGCAGAACGCGCTCGAACACGGCTTCCGCGAGGGAGACACCGGAAACGTCGAGGTGTCGGCCGTGCGCGGCGGCACGACCAAGGAGACCCGTCTCCTCGTCACCGTCCAGGACGACGGCGTCGGCCTCCCCGAGGGCTTCGACCCGCACCGTTCCGGCAACCTCGGCCTGCAGATCGTACGGACGTTGGTGGAGGGGGAGTTGGGCGGCACCTTCGACATGGTCCCGGCTCCGGAGCGGGGCACCCAGGTGATCCTGGACATCCCGGTGCGCGCCCAGAAGTAGCGGCGAATACGGCGGTCGTACCCCCAGCGGGCACCACGGCTGTCGTACCGGAAACAGCACCGAGCCCCGGACCATCATGTGGTCCGGGGCTCGGGCTCGTGGCTGATTAAGCGCATCGGGGGCACTGCGCGCTGCGGCTCGGGGGCGGGAGAAGCGCACTCGCTGTGCGCGCCGCCAAGCTCAGGCTATTGCTGGGTGGGATGTCAGGCGGATGCCTGACGGGCCCGGTTGCGGGCGGCGCGGCGCTTCATGGCGCGGCGCTCGTCCTCGCTGAGACCACCCCAGACGCCGGAGTCCTGGCCGGACTCAAGCGCCCACTGCAGACACTGCTCGATAACCGGGCAGCGACGGCAGACAGCCTTGGCTTCCTCGATCTGCAGCAGCGCAGGACCGGTGTTGCCGATGGGGAAGAAGAGCTCGGGGTCTTCCTCGCGGCAAACGGCGTTGTGACGCCAGTCCATGGCTGCTACCTCTCCTTGGTATTACATGCACGTTGCTTGTGAATGTGAACGCTTTCACGAATCCCTCAACAAGTGAAGGGCCGATCACCAGACAGACTGGTGTGGTCCTGTGGATTGAGGAGGGATTCTGGCGCTTGCTTGAGCCGGTGTTGCGGGCTGTCCCGAGCGCCACGTAGAGACTCGCAAACCTCAGCGGCGGATACAACCCCTTCCGGAAAGTTTTTTTTGATTCCTCGGTGTCGACTGTGTCACAGCCGTACTTCCATGGGGTGGATCCTGGCCTAAACGTTCGAGTGGAAGGACTTTTGCCCGTTCCGCTCACACAATCACACGCAGTGCACGGCGTACGCCTGTGAACGTCACGCTCGTTCGCAGTCCGAGGTGGTCGCCGTCCATCTGGAGGGGGAGCGGGGCCTTCGAATGCAAGGTGAAGTCGGTCAGGTCATGCAGAGTAGTGGCGTGCTTGCCCTGGGGTCCGCGCTCGGGGGACGAAGTGAGCAACTGTGTGCCATATCGGGCGAGCGCGGGCGTCGACATGCGGCTGAGACCGAGCACGTCGAGACCTTTATCGAACGAGGCCTTAGGTGACGCGTACACCGGGCGATTGCCCAGAAACGTCCACGGGGACGTGTTGCAGACTATGGACAGCACAAGATCGGAAATGGGTTCCTCGTCGGCCCGCTCCAAAGTGATCGTGCCGAGTCTGCGGTGGGGCTCTTCCAGGAACTGCCGAAATGCCTGACGCAGGTAAAGAGCGTGTGTGGATTTCCGTCCACGTTCCCGCTGTTGCTCGACCCGGCCGATCACACCGGCGTCGAATCCGAAGCCGGCGCAGAAGGTGAACCAGCGGGACGGCACCGCCTCGTCCTCCGTGCCCGGCGTGCCGGCGGCCATCCCCAGGCCGACCGTGCGCTCCCGGCTCTCGCGCAGCGCGTCGAGCAGGACGCCGGTCGCCTCCACGGCGTCGTTGGGCAGGCCCAGGGCGCGGGCGAAGACATTGGTGGAGCCGCCGGGGACCACGGCGAGGCGGGGGAGGCGGTCGGGGTCGGGGCCGTGGTGCAGCAGGCCGTTGACGACCTCGTTGACCGTGCCGTCGCCGCCGAGTGCGACGACCAGCTCGATGTCGTCCTTGCCCTCCGCGGCCTGGCGGGCCAGGTCCCGGGCGTGGCCCCGGTACTCGGTCGTGACCGCCTCGAGCTTCATCTCGCTCGCGAGGGCGTGGATGAGCACATCGCGCGTACGTGCGCTTGTGGTGGTAGCCGCCGGATTGACCACGAGAAGTGCACGCATGAGTTGCAGGGTACCTACTGGGTGGTACTCGGCCCATACCGAGGTGCGGATCAAGGGGGAGATCGGGTAGTGACGATGAGCACGTGGGGGCGCGTGGAGGGGCGAGGGCTACCCTTCACGGGTGAGCCCTGAGCAGACCCCCACGCCGGACGACTCCGACGCCGAGCCCCGCCCCGGGCGGCTGACCGCCGCGGCCGCGCTGGCCACTCTGGAGGGGGTGGCCCTGCTGGTGGGCGGCGGAGCCATGCTCCTCCTCGGCTTCAACGGCGACGCGGACGACCTGACCACCGGCGTCACCGGAGGCGTCACCCTCATCGCGCTGGCCCTGCTGCCGCTGATCGCCGCGCGCGGGCTGCTGCTGCGGCGGAGCTGGAGCCGGGGGCCCGCCGTCATCACCCAGATCATGGCGCTGCCGGTGGCCTACAACCTGCTGCGCGCCGACAGCGTGGCGATCCCGGCGGGCATCGTGCTGGCCGTGGTCGCGGTGGCCGCGCTGGTCCTGCTGATCAATCCCGCGACGACCCAGGCCCTCGGAATCCAGGGGCCGGGGCGTGCGGAGGAGACGAAGCGGTAGCCGGTCGTGCGCACCGGCGTATCCGCTCCCCGTCTGCGCTACTCCTCGACCAGCAGCTTCTCCCGGAGCTGCGCCAGGGTCCTCGCCAGCAGGCGGGAGACGTGCATCTGGGAGATGCCGACCTCCTGGGCGATCTGCGACTGGGTCATGTTGCCGAAGAAGCGCAGGAGCAGGATGCGCTTCTCACGGGGCGGGAGGTCTTCGAGCAGCGGCTTCAGGGATTCCCGGTACTCGACGCCCTCCAGCGCCTCGTCCTCGGCGCCGAGGGTGTCCGCGACGGCCGGGGACTCGTCGTCGGTGTCGGGGACGTCCAGGGACAGCGTGGAGTAGGCGTTGGCCGACTCCAGGCCCTCCAGGACCTCCTCCTCC
Organism: Streptomyces sp. NBC_00104; assembly: GCF_045160825.1. NCBI lineage: Bacteria > Bacillati > Actinomycetota > Actinomycetes > Kitasatosporales > Streptomycetaceae > Streptomyces > Streptomyces sp. NBC_00104. The sequence continues at coordinate 7,486,016 of NZ_CP108215.1, forward strand.
GAGATGGCCAGTTTCTCGGCCAGCTCGTGCACCGTCGGGGAGCGGCCGTGCTGCTGGGACAGCTCGGCCGTGGCCGTGGTCAGCGCGAGGCGCAGCTCCTGCAGCCGGCGCGGCACCCGCACCGCCCAGCCCTTGTCGCGGAAGTGACGCTTGATCTCGCCGACGACCGTCGGGGTCGCGTACGTGGAGAACTCCACGCCGCGGTCCGGGTCGAAGCGGTCGACCGACTTGATCAGGCCGATGGTGGCGACCTGCGTCAGGTCGTCCAGCGGCTCACCGCGGTTGCGGAACCGGCGTGCGAGGTGCTCCACGAGCGGCAGATGCATCCGGACCAGCCGGTTCCGCATCTCCGCGTACTCGGCACTGCCCTCCGGCAGGGCGCGCAGCTCTACGAACAGGGCTCGCGCCCCACTGCGGTCCTGAGGGTCGTGCCGCGTGCTCCGCACGCTCTGCGCGCCCGCCTCGTCGTGTCGCTCGTGCTCGCTCATAGTCCCGCCCGCCGTCACCGTTCCCCCAGCTCTCGACTGTGCTCGAGCGGGGGAGGCCCCAGTCCGCCCTCGTGAGGACGTGGTGCTCCGGAGGACACCCTCCGGAGCCCGTTGCCCGTCGGAGGGTGCCTCGCGCTCCTCGCCGTCGGCCGGATCCGCCCACCGAGAGGCTCCGGCCGCCGAGGACTCGTCCTCCGGGTGCGGCCGGGCCTGCTCGGGGATGCCGTCGACGCCGTCCGCCAGATGCGCCGGCGCGCTCGGACCGCCGTCATCCTCCGCGGGAAGTTCCCGTGTGCCGCGTTCTTCGTCCCGCACCGGCCCGTCCCCGTTCCTCACGCCGGCCCGGGTCCCGCGCCGCGCTGTTTGTAGAGGCTGATCGAAACGGTTTTGTCGTCGGCGACCGCGGAGGACACCTTGCCCGCCAGGGCCGACAGCACGGTCCAGGCGAAGGTGTCACGTGCGGGGGCGTGGCCGTCCGTGGTGGGGGCCGACACCGTGACCTCCAGTGAATCGTCGATGAGGCGGAAGACACAGCTGAGCACCGAGCCGGGCACGGCCTGCTGAAGCAGGATCGCGCAGGCCTCGTCGACCGCGATGCGCAGGTCCTCGATTTCGTCGAGGGTGAAGTCCAAACGTGCCGCGAGGCCGGCCGTCGCCGTACGCAGCACCGACAGGTAGGCACCCGCGGCCGGCAGCCGGACTTCCACGAAGTCCTGGGTCCCGGGCTCGCCTGCGATCTGGGACACCCTCACCTCCAAGGTGGTACAAGCTGTTTCGGGGGCCGAGGGTCGCCCCCCGGGGTAACGCGCTACGTGGTTCAGCGGTGACGCTATCGCGCTACCGAGCGTCGTGTCCTCGGGGTCCTGAGGACCCCACCCCATGCTGTCACTCATAGTAAGCCTATGAATACGCTCGGTGGCTAGAGGTCTGCGGGCCTCAAATAGGAAGAGCGCGCGCCGGATTGACGTACCCAGGCGCCGGACTGCCGAACCGTGTCACACGAGTACGTCGACGTGTCACGGGGTGACATGGTTCCGTCGTGCGACGTCTCGGCTTCGGGCGTCATACGAGTACATGGTCCACGAAGCACCAGCGCCAGCTCTCGCCCGCCTCGAACGTACGCATGATGGGATGGCCGCTCTCCTTGTGGTGTTCGGTCGCGTGCCGCATCGGCGAGGAGTCGCAGCAGCCCACGTGTCCGCACTCCAGGCAGATCCGCAACTGCACCGGGTGGCTCCCGGCGGCCAGGCACTCCGGGCAGGTCTCGCTCAGGGGATCGGGCTCGGGGTGCGGCAGCGCGTCCGCGTGCGTGCACTGTTTCATGATTGCCAGGTTACGACGGGTGCGCGGAACCTCGCGCGGAAATGAAGGCGGCGGAAGCGATGCACTTTTTGCCCTTGCTGTTGCTGGTCGCCGGGAGCGCGACGGTCGCCGGTGCCGCCCGGCGTACGCCGGTGCCCGCCCCGCTGCTGCTGGTGGCGGCGGGGCTCGCGGTGGCCTATCTGCCCGGAGTGCCGCACTACGAGCTCGATCCCGAGATCGTCCTGCCGCTGATCCTGCCCCCGCTGCTGTACACGGCCGCCAGCGACAGTTCCTACCTCGACCTGCGGGCCCAACTGCGGCCCGTGGCGCTGCTGTCGGTCGGCTACGTCCTCTTCGCGACGCTCGCCGTCGGCTGGGCCGCCTACCAGATCGTGCCGGGGATGCCGCTGACCGCCGCGCTGGTGCTCGGCGCGGTGGTGGCGCCGCCGGACGCGGTCGCGGCGACGGCGGTCGCCCGGCGCGTGGGGCTGCCGTCAAGGATCACCACGATCCTGCAGGGCGAGTCCCTGGTGAACGACGCGACCGCGATCACCGCCTACCGGGTCGCCCTCGCGGCCACCATCGGCGAGGGCGCGAGCTGGACCGGCGGCATCATCGAGTTCCTGGTGGCGGCGGTCGGCGGCATAGCGGTGGGCCTGCTGCTGATGATGCCGATCCACTGGCTGCGCACGCACCTCAGCGAAGCGCTGCTGCAGAACACCCTCTCCCTGCTGATCCCCTTCGTCGCCTACGGGCTCGCCGAGTGGGTGCACGCCTCCGGGGTGCTCGCCGTGGTCGTCGTCGGCCTGTACCTCGGCTACCGCAACTGGCAGGTCGACTTCGCCACCCGCCTCCAGGAGGAGGCCGTCTGGAAGATGGTCACCTTCCTGCTGGAATCCGCCGTGTTCGCCCTCATCGGTCTCCAACTCCCGGTCGTCCTCGAAGGTCTGGGCGAGTACGAGGGGGTCCGTGCCAGCTGGTACGCCGTGGCCCTCTTCCTCGTCGTGGTCGCGACCCGCTTCCTGTGGGTGTATCCGGCGACCTTCCTGCCGCGGATGTTGTCGCGGCGCATCAGGGAGCGGGAGGTCAACCCCACCTGGAAGGCGCCTTTCGTGATCGCCTGGGCCGGCATGCGGGGGGTCGTCTCGCTGGCCATCGCTTTCTCGATCCCGCTCACCGTGCACGGCGGGGAGGACTTCCCCGAGCGGAACCTGATCCTCTTCCTGACCTTCACGACCGTCATCGGGACGCTCGTCATCCAGGGGCTGACCCTGCCGCCGCTGATCCGGGTCCTGAAGCTGCCGGGGCGCGACCAGCAGGCCGAGACCCTGGCCGAGGCCAACGCCCAGGCCCAGGCGTCCCGGGCCGCCGAGGCCCGTCTGGACGACCTCCTCGCCAACGAGCGCAACGAACTGCCGCCCCCGCTGGTCGACCGCCTCCGCACGGTCCTGGAACGGCGCCGCAACGCCGTCTGGGAGCGGCTCGGCGCGGTGAACCCGATGACCGGGGAGAGCGTCGACCACACCTACAGCCGCCTCTCCCGGGAGATGATCGGCGCCGAACGCGCGGTCTTCGTGAAGCTGCGGGACGGCCGGTACATCGACGACGAGATGCTGCGCACGCTCCTGCGGCGACTGGACCTGGAGGAGGCGGCGGTCTATCGGGAGGCGTCCTAGACCGGTCCGACCGGTCCGACCGGTCCTGGGCCGGTCCTAGGCCGTGTGTTCCGCGAACGGGCGGCCCGTGATCACCGCGGTGACCGTCGTCCCGCGCGGGAAGGCGCCTTCCGTCGCCAGGGCGACAAGTCCGTGGAGCAACTTGGCGACATAGAGACGTTCCACGGGGAGGGAGTGGCGCGCTTCGAAGTCGTCGGCGAAGGCGTCCAGTTCGGGGGTGGTGCGGGCATAGCCGCCGAAGTGGAAGCGGTCGTCGAGACGCCAGTCGCCGCGCGGACCACCGAAAGCCTGGTCCTGGAGTCGTCGTATCTCCCCTTCGAGGAAACCTCCCTTGAGGACCGGGATCCCGAGGGCGCGCTGGTCGGGGGCCAGGCCGGCGGCCAGACCGGCGAGGGTTCCGCCGGTGCCGCAGGCGAGGGCCACGACGTCGGCCCGGCCGCGCAGTTCCGTGCCGAGGTCCTGGCAGCCGCGTACGGCGAGGGCGTTGCTGCCCCCCTCGGGGACGACGTAGGCGCCCTCGGCGTCGGCGGCGCGGAGGAGGGCGGCCAGGGTGGCCGGGTCGGACTTGTGGCGATACGTCGATCTGTCGACGAAGTGCAGGCGCATGCCGTCCGCCGTGCAGCGGGCCAGGGACGGGTTGAGGGGGCGATCGGCCAGTTCCTGACCCCGGACCACGCCGATGGTGGGCAGGCCCAGGAGGCGGCCCGCGGCGGCGGTGGCGCGCAGATGGTTCGAGTAGGCGCCGCCGAACGTGAGCAGCGGCCGGCCGGCCGCCGCGCGCAGGTTGGGGGCCAGCTTGCGCCACTTGTTGCCGACGAGCCGCGGATGGATCAGGTCGTCGCGCTTGAGGAGCAGCCGGACGCCGTGGCGGGCGAAACGCTCGTCCGCGACCTCCTGGAGGGGCGACGGCAGCCGGGGGTGCAGGACGGCGGGGTCGGGGGCGGCGGGCTGTCCGGTCACGTGCCCATTGTCGGACACATGACCGGTCGGCGTCGGCTTCGCCCGCGATCGGGCCCCTACTGCAGGCGGGCCCGGATCCGGTCTCTCATGTGGGCCATGGTGAAGCCCCGGGGGTCGACCTTGCCGGGCTGCCATTCGAGGTGGCCGATGACGGACCGCTGGTTCCAGCCGTGGTGGCGGCAGACGGCCGCGGAGACCCTTTCGATGGCGTCGAGCTGGGCCTCCGGCCAGGGGTCCTGGCCGTCTCCGAGGTTCTCGCACTCGAAACCGTAGAAGTGCCGGTTGCCGTCGGTGTTGGCCTCGTTGTCCTTCGGGAGGGCCTCCTCGGCGATCACGGCCCGCAGCACGTCGTCGTCGCCGAGGCCTGCGTGGTTGGCGCGGCCGTAGCCGACGAGGTGGACCCGGCCGTCCTTGGTGATGACGCCGTGGCACAAGGGGCCGGGCAGGCCCGAGTACCCGTCGCGGCAGATGCGGACGGTGCGCTCGCTGCCGGAGGTGACGGTGTGGTGGATCATCACGCCGTGGACGGGGCCCCAGGGGCCCACGTGGTTGCGGTTGTGATGCTCCCAGTCGCCGACCTCGACGACCCGGACGCCCTCGTTCTTGAGGACGGTGAGAAACCTGCCCGCGGACATGGGTGGGGCCATGGCCGACTCCTTCGTACTGTGCGACGGCCACGGGTCGTGGCCGCCTCGTACGCAGGCTTGTACCCCCGACGCCCTGGCGCGAGCGAGTCGCCGGCGGGGCGTGCGGGTGGATCCGGTCAGATTCGTGCGGGGCTCGGACAGGAGCGCGAGTGGTCGACAAAAACGCTGGATATGCCCACTCTTCTAAGATCCATTCCCGCTCTTTCGGGTAATAGCACCGACACGCTCCGTGATGGGAGGCTTGATCGCGAGATCGGTGACCGCGATATCAGTGCACACCCGGAGGGGAATCCGTATGTCGGTAGGCGAAGAGGTTCGCTCGCAACAGGACCAGCCGCAGCAGAGTCTCGGCACGGCCGCTGCCCGGAACCTGGCCACCACCACGAAGTCCACACCCCAGATGCAGGAGATCAGCTCGCGCTGGCTGCTGCGCACCCTGCCGTGGGTGAACGTGCAGGGTGGCACGTACCGGGTGAACAGGCGGCTCACCTACGCGGTCGGCGACGGCCGCGTCACCTTCGTGAAGACCGGCGACCAGGTCGCCGTCATCCCCGCGGAGCTCGGCGAACTGCCGGCCCTGCGGACCTACGAGGACATCGACGTGCTGGGCGAGCTGGCCCAGCGGTGCGAGCAGCGGGAGTTCGCGCCCGGTGATGTGCTGGCCGAATTCGGCAGCCAGGCGGAGGAGGTGTTCCTCCTCGCCCACGGCAAGGTCGAGAAGATCGGCACCGGGCCCTACGGCGACGACGCGGTCCTCGGCGTGCTGGCCGACGGGTCCTACTTCGGCGACCAGGCGCTGCTCGACCCCGAGGCGATCTGGGAGTACACGGCCCGCGCGGTCACCGCGTGCACGGTGCTCGTCCTGCCGCGTCGGGCCGTCGAGCAGCTCGCGGAGCGCGCCGAGAGCCTGAGCGAGCACCTTCAGGAGCAGCGCGCGATCCCGTCGCAGCGCACCAACAAGTACGGCGAGAAGGAGATCGACCTCGCCGCCGGCCACAGCGGTGAGCCGGACATCCCGCACACCTTCGTCGACTACGAGGCCGTGCCGCGCGAGTACGAACTCAGCGTCGCCCAGACCGTCCTGCGCATCCACACGCGCGTGGCCGACCTGTACAACCAGCCGATGAACCAGACCGAGCAGCAGATCAGGCTCACGGTCGAGGCGTTGAAGGAGCGGCAGGAGCACGAGCTCGTCAACAACCGGGAGTTCGGCCTCCTCCACAACTGCGAGTACGACCAGCGGCTCCAGCCGCACGACGGTGTGCCCGGCCCGGACGACCTGGACGAGTTGCTCAGCCGCCGCCGGGGAACCAAGCTGCTGCTCGCCCACCCGCGCGCGATCTCGGCGTTCGGCCGCGAACTGAACAAGCGCGGACTGGTCCCGGAGACCATCGACATCGCGGGGAACCGCATCCCCACCTGGCGCGGCGTACCGATCTACCCGTGCAACAAGATCCCGGTGACCGAGGCCAGGACCACCTCGATCATCGCCATGCGTACCGGCGAGGACGACCAGGGCGTCATCGGCCTGCGGGCCGCGAGCATCCCGGACGAGATCGAGCCCAGCCTGTCCGTGCGCTTCATGGGCATCAACGAACAGGCGATCATCAAGTACCTCGTGACGGCCTACTACTCGGCCGCGGTCCTGGTTCCCGACGCGCTCGGCGTTCTGGAGAACGTCGAGATCGGCCGCTGGCGGTGACCTTGTCCGACCGGACGCCGTGTCCCCGCCCGTCAGGGCGGGGACACCCCGGCACCACGCGCCCGGCGACAGCGGAACCGCCACCGTCCGCGGACTCTCCGAGGCGATCCCATGGGTGAGTTCATGACGGAGACGAAGCAGGGACCCGCCGAGACCCTGGACAGCGGTGGCGCACCGAGCGGCGAGATCCCGAAGCGGCGGAGGCCCGTGGCGGCTGCCCCGGCTCCGATCGAGGCGGGGGAGCCGCCGGGGGAGGGGGAAGCCGCGAGGCCCGTGGAGTCTTCGGACGTCGTGTACGGGGTGGGGGCTCCGGAGCCGGATGAGTTCCTGGATCCGGCGGGAGCCCTGGACCGGAGGGCGGCTCTGGACCCGAAGGGGGGCGGGGATCGGGATCGGAAGGGAGGTCTGGATCCCGAGGGAGCAGGAGAGCCGGCGCGGGCCGTGCCCTCCGCCGCCGACCGGGGGCCGGTCGGCCGGCCGGGCGGGGCGAGTGCGTTCGACGGGCAGGAGGCGGCGGGGATCCTGGAGCAGGCTCGGGTGTCCGTCGACCCCGAACTACGCCGGGCCGTCGGGTCGTTGCCCGGTTCGATGCGCCGGGTCGCGCGCTACCACTTCGGCTGGGAGGACGCGGACGGTACCCCGGTCGCGGGGAAGGCGGGCAAGGCGATACGTCCCGCGCTGGTCCTCGCCGCCGTCGCCGCGCTCGGCGGGCGCGAGTCCGTCGCCGTACGGGCCGCCGCCGCGGTGGAGCTGGTGCACAACTTCACGTTGCTGCACGACGACGTGATGGACCGGGACGCCACCCGCAGGCACCGGGCCACCGCGTGGACCGTGTTCGGGATCCCCGACGCGATCCTCGCCGGGGACGCGCTGCAGGCCCTGGCCCAGCGACTGCTCGCCGAGGACCCGCATCCGGCGTCGGCCGCGGCCTCCGCGCGGCTCGCGTCCTGCGTCGTCGAACTGTGCGCGGGCCAGCACACGGACACCGAGATGGAGGGACGCCGGCCCGAGGACGTGACCCTCGACGAGGTGCTCGCCATGGCCGAGGCCAAGACGGGCGCGCTGCTCGGCTGCGCCTGTGCGCTGGGCGCGTTGTACGCGGGCGCCGATGACAAGGACGTCGAGGCCCTCGACGCCTTCGGGCGGGAGGCCGGACTCGCCTTCCAGCTCATCGACGACGTGATCGGCATCTGGGGCGACCCGAGTCGCACCGGCAAGCCGGCCGGGGCGGATCTCATGGTCCGCAAGAAGTCCCTCCCGGTGGTCGCCGCTCTCGCGTCCGGCACTCCGGAGGCCGTCGAACTCGCCGAGCTGTACGGACTGCCGTACGAGGAGGGCGACCTGGAGCGCACGGCGCTCGTCGTGGAGCGGGCCGGCGGTCGCGACTGGGCGCAGAGCCAGGCGGCCGACCGTATGGCGCGGGCCATGCACGAACTGTCCCGTGCGGTCCCGGAACCGGCGTCGGCCGGTGGGCTTCTCGCGCTCGCCGAGTTCGTGACGCGCCGCAGCAGCTGACGCGGTGGCGGAGGCCGCGTGATTCCGGTGAAGCCCCGGACGCGCCGGCACCGTGGGGACCTGACCCCGCACGGTGCCGACGCCTCCGGTCAGGGCGGGTCCCGCACATCCCCACGGTGTGCGGGGCCCGTCGCGTCGTGGAGCCCGAGCGGTGGCCGGTGCCGCGGTACTAGTGCTCGGGGACGATCGTCCGCACGACGCGTTCCATCAGGCCCTCGGGGGCGGTGACACCGGGGAGGGCGTCGTCGAGGACGTCCGGCAGGGTGAGGTGTTCGAGCAGGAGGCCCTGCATGGCCAGGTAGAGGACCACGACGGTCTCGTCGCCGCCGGGGAGTCCCGCCTCGCGGTGGAACCGCATGCCGAACTCCAGCTCCCCGCGCACCGACTCGGTGTACGAGGCGTGCAGGGCCGGGCGGCGGGTGGCTTCGAGGCGCAGCTCGAGGTGGGCGAGATAGCCGGTGCGGTCCCCCGTCACGCGGGCCAGCAGGTCGCGCATGAAGGCCATGACCAGGGTCCGGTCCTTGGGCGATGCGAGCAGCTCTTCGATCACGGCCGGGTCGGGGGTCAGACGTTCCTTCAGCCGGGCGTCGATCTGGTGGAGAAGGGCGTCGCGGTCGGCGAAGTAGTTCGACGCGGTCCCCACCGGCACTCCGGCCTCGGCGTCCACCGCCCGGAACGTCAGCCCGCGCGCGCCCTCCCGCGCCAGCACCCCCACCGCCGCGTCCAGCAGAGCGGCCCTGCGCTCCGGGTTCCTGACCATCCGGGCTCCTCCCTACGTGAAGCAGTATCCAAACACCTTGCAACCACTACAGGTGAAGTACTATAACTGACGTGGTTGAGTGAGTGGCAGGGACGCGACTCACTGTCGGACGAGGGAAAGAGACCGGTTTGCGCAAGCTGACGTACTTCGTCGCCTGTTCGATCGACGGCTTCATCGGGGACCAGGACGGCGACGCGTCGTACATGTATCCCTACGTGGTGGGGGACTTCGCCGCCTACCTCAATACGGAGCACCCGGACATCAACCCGAGCCATGTGCGTCGGCTCATCGGCACCGACGGCCTGGCGAACAAGAACTACGACACGGTCGTCCAGGGCCGCGCCAGTTACGACGTGGCGTTGAAGGAGGGCATCACCAGCCCGTTCGCCCATCTGCGCGAGTACGTCGCCTCGCGCACGCTGAAGGAGTCACCCGACCCGAACGTCGAGATCATCTCGGACGACCTGGTCGGCAGGATACGAGAGCTCAAGGCGGAGGACGGCGAACTCGGCATCTACCTGTGCGGCGGCTCGGCGGTCGCGGGCGCGCTGATCGACGAGATCGACGAGCTGATCATCAAGACCTACCCGGTCGTGCAGGGCACCGGCATGCCGATGTTCGGCTCCGGGTTCGCCCTCACCGAGTTCACGCTCGACGAGGTGCGCGGCTTCGACAACGGAGTGGTGGTGCGGACGTACAGCAGGAAGCGCTGACGGGCGTCGCCGAGCGGCCGGTCCGCAGCGCACCCGAGGCCGGTCGCCGATCGTCCGCGTACGACGGGGAGCGCCCCGGCCCCGTCGGTCATACCCTGAGGACATGGGCATCGACGAGCAAGTCTGCCCGGTCTGCGGACAGCCTGTGGCCACGGTCGTACGGCGGCACAAGACGCTGGGAGCGTGGGTACCCGTGTGGCGTCCGGGTCCGTGCAGGAATCACGAGTGTGCGGCGTACGTCGACGCGGCCGTCGAGGCCGAGGAGGCAGCCGCGGAGAAGCCCCGGGCCGTGGCCCGGCGGACGAGCGCCAGCCATGGCGCGCCGGGAGATCATGGGACGCACGGTGGTCATGACGCGCACGTGGGGGACGCCGGCGCACAGGTCGAGGTGAGGCCCGAGACCGCTGAGACCGCTGAGGCGGCTGAGGCGAGGACCGAAGAGAAGACCTGACGAGGGGCTCGGCCGGGGGCCTCGGTCCGCGGCCCGAGAAGTGGGGTTCGTCGGCTCCGGAAAACCCGGGGGAACGGGGAAACGTCGCGCGAGTGTGTCGAGAAGTGTGGGACGGCTCCGACGTCTCCTGTGAGAGCCGCCCGCCGTGGGTGGTTCGAACCGAGGACGACGAAGGAGCGGACTCATGAAGTACCTGATGATGGTGCTGGGCACCCAGGCGGACTACGAGGGCATGCGCGGCAAGGCCTCCGAGCACGCCCCGGCCTGGACGCCGGAGCAGCTGCAGGCCATGTACGCCCACATGGGAGCGATCAACGACGACCTCGCCGAAACCGGGGAGATGATCGACGGGCAGGGGCTGGCCGAACCGGCCCGGACCCGGTTCGTCACGGCCGGCGCCGACGGCAAGCCGGTGGTCACGGACGGGCCGTACCCGGAGACCAAGGAACTGCTCGCCGGCTACTGGCTCCTGGACTGCGCGAGCCTGGACCGGGTCACGGAGATCGCGGCCCGCGTCGCCCGGTGCCCCGGCCCCGAGGGGCTCACGGAGTACCCGGTGGTCATCCGGCCGGTGCTGGAGGGAGCGGGGGACATCTGAGCCGACGGAAGACGGTCGGACAGCGAGAGGTTCGGCAGGTCGGGATGAACGAGGTCGAGGGCCTGCTGCGCCGGTGCGCGCCGCAGGTCCTCGGCGCGCTGGTGCGGCGGTACGGGCACTTCTACGCCGCCGAGGACGCCGTACAGGAGGCGTTGCTCGCGGCGGCCGGGCAGTGGCCGGCGAACGGAGTGCCGGACAATCCGCGAGGGTGGCTGATCAAGGTGGCCTCGCGGCGGCTGACGGACGCGTTGCGCGGTGAGGAGGCGCGGCGGCTGCGGGAGGAGAAGGCGGCCGCGTTGACGCCGCGCGACGCGTTCGTGGCGCCGGAGCCGGGGGCGGACCGGGCGCCGAACGAGGACGACACGCTGACCCTGCTCTTCCTGTGCTGTCACCCCGAACTGTCGGTGCCCGCGCAGATCGCGCTGACGTTGCGGGCGGTCGGCGGGCTGACCACGGCCGAGATCGCGCGGGCCTGTCTGGTGCCCGAGGCGACGATGGCACAGCGGATCAGCAGGGCCAAGCAGAAGGTGCGGGGGGTGCGGTTCGGGCGGCCCGACGACTGGGAGTCGCGGCTGCCCGCTGTGCTGCAGATCCTCTATCTCGTGTTCAACGAGGGATACACGGCCACGTCCGGGGCGACTCTGCAGCGGGCCGACCTGGCGGTCGAGGCGATCCGGTTGACGAGGACGGTGCATCGGCTGCTGCCCGGGGATCCCGAGGTGGCCGGACTGTTGGCGCTGATGCTGCTCACCGATGCGCGGCGGGCTGCTCGGCAGGATGCGCGGGGTGAGTTGGTGCCGCTCGACGAACAGGATCGCGGTCGATGGGACAGGGCGGCCGTCGCGGAGGGGGTCGAGCTGGTGACCCGGGCGTTGGCGGGGTCGAGGGGGACGGGGCGGGTGGGGCCGTACCAGGTGCGGGCGGCCGTCGCCGCGGTTCATGACGAGGCGGACTCGTACGACGCCACGGACTGGCGGGAGATCCTCGGGCTGTACGACGTGCTCGTGGAGCTGGTTCCCGGGCCGGTCGAGCGGCTGAACCGGGTGGTCGCGGTGGCCATGGTGCGGGGGGCGCGGGCCGGGCTCGCCGAGTTGGAGACGCTGGGGGAGGAGCCGGCGGGGATCGGGCATCGGGTGGAGGCGGTGCGGGGGCATCTGTTGGAGCGGGCGGGGGAGTGGGCGGATGCGCGGGCCGCGTACGAGTCGGCTGCGCGTCGGACGCTGAGTCTGCCTGAGCAGAGGTACTTGCTGGCGCGGGCGGGCCGGTTGCCGGGGTAGGGGGCCTGGCCCGCCGCTCTCGCCCACGCCGCCCTTGCCCGTTCCCGTCCCCAGGGGCTGCGCCCCTTCGCCCCCGCCCCCTCCCTTGCCCTGCCCGCGTCCGTCCCGTTTTCGCCGGACCCCGCCCGCCGGGGGCGCTGCGTCACCCCGCCTTCGGTGGCAGCCCGCCCGTCTCCGGGGACCGGCCCGTGAGGCAGTACGTGCCGCCTGCCGGGTCGCGCATCACGGTCCAGTGGGGGTGGCGGGCGACGAAGGTGGCGCCGAGGGCTTCGTGGTGGGCGCGGGTGGTGTCGATGTCGGCGCAGGCGAGGTCGAGGTGAGCGGAGGCGGGGCGGGCGGTGTCGAGGCGGTGGAGGAGGATGCGGAGGGGGAGGCCGGCCGGTGGGCGCAGTACGTGGAACTCCGGGAGCGAGCCCGGGTGGGATTCCCAGCCCGACAGGGCCGCCCAGAACGCGACCTCGCCTTCGAACCGGTCCGGCGCCACGTCCAGGCACACCTGGTCCAGCCGGCTTCCCTCGACCACCGGCGGCCGCACGGACTCCCCGTGCCACGGCACCGCGCAGAAGAGCTGCCCGGCGGGCGAGCGCAGCACCGCCCAGCCGTCGTGCGGTGCGACCACCCCGGCGCCGAGCCGGACCGCCCGGTCGACGAACGCGGGGACGTCCTCGACGGCGAGGTCCGGATGCGCGCCGCCGTCGCCGGACACGACACCCTGCGCCTTCACGCACGCGTCGCCCGTCTCGGGCAGCAGGGTCACGAACTCACCCTGCTCGCCCCGCGGTTCGGACAGCTCGGTCGCCGTGACCGCCGTCCAGAAGGCACACGCCCGCTCGAACCCGGCCACCGGTCGGTCGACGAAGACATACGTCCACCGAACCGCCCCGCCCGCCGCGATCCCGCCCCACCCGCCGTCCCCGCTGCCGTTCCCGCCCACTCCACCCACAGCGCCGCTCCCTCTCGTACGGTCCGGCCCTCACGGCTGAACGACTCGTACGGTCTCCCGCCGCCCCGCCCCGCGCAACGAGGTTTCCGCCGGTCCGCCGGTCCGCCGGCCCGTCGGCCCGCGTCGGCCTACGTCCGGCGCTGCATGAAGCGCAGCATGTTGCCCGCCGGGTCGCGGAAGGCGCAGTCGCGGACGCCGTAGGGCTGGTCCATGGGCTCCTGGAGGACGTCGGCGCCGGAGGCCTCGACGCGGGCGTAGAGGGCGTCGCAGTCGGTGGTGGTGAAGTTGACGCCGCGGAGGACGCCCTTGGCGAGGAGCGTGGCGATGGTCTCGCGGTCGGCGGGGGAGATGTCGGGGTCGGCGGCGGGCGGCTCCAGGACGATCTCGACGTCCGGTTGGAGACGGGAGCCCACGGTGACCCAGCGCATGCCCTCCCAGCCCACGTCACCGCGGACCTCCATGCCCAGCACGTCGCGGTAGAAGGCGAGCGCCTTGTCGTGGTCGTCGACGGCGAGGAAGCACTGGGCGAGCCTCACATCCGGAGCCGGGAGCCTGTTCGCCGCGTTCGGATCGTTCGGATCGTTCGTAGCCATGACCTCACGCTAGGACGCTTCGCCCGGTTCCGCCGTGCGTATGCGATGCCGGGTCGGCCGGGTCAGGCGCTTGGCCACGCACGCGGGGATCGCCGCGCTCTCCTCGTGCGAGCGGGCGCGGTACGCGCTCGGCGTCTCGCCCACCAACTCCGTGAAGCGGGAGCTGAAGGAGCCCAGCGACGTACACCCCACGGCCATGCACACCTCGGTGACCGTGAGGTCGCCGCGGCGCAGCAGCGCCTTGGCGCGCTCTGTCCGGCGGGTCATGAGATAGCCGTACGGGGTCTCGCCGAAGGCCGCGCGGAAGCTGCGCTGGAAGTGCCCGGGGGACATCAGCGCGGTGCGGGCGAGGGCCGTCACATCCAGCGGCTCGGCGTACTCGCGGTCCATGCGGTCCCGCGCCCGCCGCAGCCGCACCAGATCGTCCCGGTTCATGCCGACAGCATCGCACCGACCACTGACACAACGGGGAGGAAAGGGGGGCGATCGCCGGGGAGCGAGCGTCCGGCAGGTCCGGAGAACAGGACCGCACCCGGACCGTCATGGACGCCGTGTTCGGCAGCCTGCGGACCGGGTGCGGACAGGATGACCAGACGACCAAGGAAATCGCAGGTCAAACGGCATGATCGAAGATCAGGCCTTCTTGGTCTCCCAGAAGATCTTGTCGATCTGGGCGATGTAGTCGAGCGCCTTCTGGCCCGTCGCCGGGTCGGTCGACGCCTTGGCGGCCGAGAGGGCCTTGAGGGCGTCGTTGACCAGCTGGTGCAGCTCCGGGTACTTCTCGAAGTGCGGAGGCTTGAAGTAGTCGCTCCACAGCACCGAAACGTGGTGCTTGGCGAGCTCGGCGCGCTGCTCCTTGATGACGGTCGCGCGAGCCTGGAAGTGAGGGTCGTCGTTGGCGGCCATCTTGTCCTGCACGGCCTTCACCGACTCCGCCTCGATGCGGGCCTGGGCCGGGTCGTACACACCACAGGGCAGGTCGCAGTGGGCGCTGACCTTGACCTTGGGGGCAAACAGGCGGGAAAGCATGGAGCATTCCTTCCTCGTGATCGTCTTCTCAGGTGGGACATTACTCCCTGCGAGAGAGGTTTTCGCGAGTGCCCCCATGGGCTTAGGACAAAAGTCCGGGGTCAGACTGGGACTGTGGAGGAACGAACCGGGGAGGTGCCGGGGATGCCGGAGCTGTCGCAGGAGAGCGAGCGGGGGAGGGCCCTCCTGCCCTTCGGGGTGGCCGAGGTCACGGGACCGTCCATGGTTCCGACGCTGCGTCACGGGGACCGGCTGCTCGTCCACTACGGGGCCCGCCTGGGGGTCGGTGACGTGCTGGTGCTGCGGCATCCCTTCCAGCAGGACCTGCTCGTGGTCAAGCGGGCCGCCGAGCGGCGCGACGGCGGCTGGTGGGTGCTCGGGGACAACGCGTACGCGGGCGGGGACAGCACCGACTACGGGGTCGTGCCCGACGAACTCGTGCTCGGCAAGGTCCGGTTCCGGTACCGGCCACGGCCGGACGGTCAGCGCTCGCCGTTCGCGCTCGCCGGCTGGGCGCTGTCGGCGGCCCGCCCCGTGTTCTGCGACCGGTCGGCCTCCAGGCGTTTGCGGGCCCGGTAGGCCGCCACGTTGGCCCGGGTCGCACAGCGGTCGGAGCAGTAGCGCCGGGAGCGGTTGGTGGAGGTGTCGAGGTAGGCGTTGCGGCACGGCGCCGCCTCGCACAGGCCGAGCCGGTCCACGCCGTACTCGGTGAGGTGGAAGGCGAGGCCCATCGCGGCGATGGCGGCATAGCCCGCGGTCGCGTTCGAGGGATGGTCCGCCAGGTGCATGTGCCAGAGCGGGCGGCCGTCGTCGTCCCGGTGGTTGTGGCCGGAGATCTGCGGGCTCACCGGGAACTCGAGCAGGAGGGAGTTCAGGAGGTTCACCGCGAGCGTCTCGTCGCCGCCGTCGGCCGCCTCGAACACCGAGCGCAGCCGGGCTCGTACGCCCCTGAACCGGGTCAGATCGGCGTCCGCCGCACGGCGGGCGGCCTCCTGATTGGCACCGAAGAGCTCACGCACCGCGTCGACCGTGGTCAGGGAGTCCTTGCCGCGACCCGGCTCCTCGCTGTTCACGAGCCGTACGGCATAGTCCGAGTAATAGGCCAGTTCCACTTGTAGTCCTTACGGGGGAGCTCTATTGTCGTGGGGCGGGTCAGGTAATAGCTGCTCGTGCTTACAGGGTATTACGCGGTAGGTGGATGAAGCGGTAGCGCGAGGAAGGGGACCTCACATGACCACCACGACCGGGACCGACTGGCATGCCTGGCAGGAGAGCTGGGACCGACAGCAGGAGATGTATCTGCCGGACCGTGAGGAGCGGTTCCGGGTGATGCTGGACATGGTCGAGGCCTTCGCCGGCCCCGAGCCCCGCGTCCTCGACCTCGCCTGCGGTACGGGTTCCATCACGTCCCGGCTGTTCGCGCGGTTCCCGAAGTCCGTCAGCACCGGCGTGGACCTCGACCCCGCGCTCCTCGCCATCGCCGAAGGCACCTTCGAGGGCGACCGGCGGGTCACCTTCGTCACCGCCGACCTCACCGACCCCGACTGGACGACCCGGCTGCCGTACGACTCGTACGACGCCGTCCTGACGGCCACGGCCCTGCACTGGCTGCACAGCGAACCCCTCGCCGCCCTCTACGGTCAGGTCGCGGAACTCGTCCGCGACGGCGGTGTCTTCATGAACGCGGACCACATGATCGACGAGTCCACGCCCCGGATCAACGCGGCGGAGCGCGCGCACCGGCACGCGGGTATGGAACAAGCCAAGGCGGACGGCGTCGTCGACTGGGCCGCATGGTGGCAGCTCGCCGCCCAGGACCCCGTCCTCGCCGCGCCGACGGCCCGCCGTTTCGAGATCTACGGAGAGCATGCCGACGGCGACTTCCACAGCGTCGACTGGCATGCCCGCGTCCTGCGCGAGAAGGGCTTCGCCGAGGCCCGCGCGGTGTGGTGCTCGCCCTCCGACTCGCTGGTGCTGGCGGTGAAGTAGGCCGCCCCGCCCGTGTACACGAGTGAGGGGCGGTACGGGATTCCGTACCGCCCCTCACCTGTGCGTACCGGTCAGAGGACCTTGGACAGGAACGACTGGGTCCGCTCCTCCTGAGGGTTCGTCAGCACGTCACGGGGGTTGCCGGACTCGACCACCACACCCCCGTCCATGAAGACCAGGCTGTCGCCGACCTCGCGGGCGAAGCCCATCTCGTGGGTGACGACGACCATCGTCATGCCGGACTCGGCCAGGTCGCGCATGACGTCGAGGACGTCACCGACCAGCTCCGGGTCGAGCGCCGACGTCGGCTCGTCGAAGAGCATCAGCTTCGGCTCCATGGCCAGCGCCCGGGCGATGGCCACGCGCTGCTGCTGGCCGCCGGAGAGCTGGGACGGGTAGTTGCCCGCCTTGTCGCCGAGACCGACGCGCTCCAGCAGCTCGCGGGCGCGCTCGCGGGCTTGGGCCCTGCTGACGCCCTTGACCTGGACCGGCGCCTCCATGACGTTCTCGGTGGCGGTCATGTGCGGGAACAGGTTGAAGCGCTGGAAGACCATGCCGATGTCACGGCGCTTGACCGCGACCTCGCTGTCCTTGAGCTCGTAGAGCTTGTCGCCCTTCTGGCGGTAGCCGACCAGCTCACCGTCGACGTACAGCCGGCCGGCGTTGATCTTCTCAAGATGGTTGATGCACCTGAGGAACGTGCTCTTGCCGGAGCCGGACGGGCCGATGAGGCAGAACACCTCGCCGGTCTGCACCTCCAGGTCGATGCCCTTGAGGACCTCGACGGGGCCGAACGACTTGTGGATGCCCTCGGCCTTCACCATGGCGGTCATGCCGAGACTCCCTTCGGGCGGCGCACGGGCAGCACGGCCGTCTTGAAACGCTGCATCGGTGTCGGCGGGAGGGTCCGGGAGGAGCCCTTCGCGTAGTACCTCTCCAGGTAGTACTGCCCGACGCTGAAGATGCTGGTCAGGACCAGGTACCAGGCGGCGGCGAGGAACAGCATCTCCACGATGGCGCCCGAGCCCTGGCCGATGTCCTGGGCCGCCTTGAGCAGATCCACGAACTGCACCGTCGAGACGAGCGACGTGGTCTTCAGCATGTTGATGACCTCGTTGCCCGTGGGCGGCACGATCACGCGCATCGCCTGCGGGATGACGATCCTGCGCAGCGTCTTGGAGTGGCTCATGCCGAGCGCGTGCGACGCCTCGGTCTGGCCCTCGTCGACCGACAGCAGACCGGCGCGGCAGATCTCCGCCATGTACGCGGCCTCGTTGAGACCGAGGCCGAGCAGCGCCGTCAGCAGCGGCGTCATGAAGGACGACCAGTAGTCCTTGTAGATCGGGCCGAGGTTGATGTACTCGAAGACCAGGCCCAGGTTGAACCAGACGAAGAGCTGGACCAGGACCGGCGTGCCACGGAAGAACCAGATGTAGAACCACGCGATCGACGAGGTCACCGGGTTCCTGGACAGCCGCATCACGGCGAGCAGGATGCCGCCGACGATGCCGATCACCATGGACAGCACGGTGAGCAGGAGGGTGTTCAGGACACCCTCGATGATGCGGTCGTCGAAGAAGTACTCGGGGATCACGCCCCAGTTGATCTTCTTCGCCTGCGCGAACGCGTAGATGATCGAGCCGAGCAGAGCGAGCGCGATGGCCGCGGACACATAGCGCCCCGGGTGCCGGACCGGAACGGCCTTGACGGCCTCCGGGCCGGCGGGGGGAGTGTCCGAGGGACCGTCCGTCTTGCTGACGTCAACAGTCACGGGTGGAGCCTTTGCCTTTCAGAACCGAGCCGAGAATCAGGAGCCGCCGTTGACCTTGGCCTCGGTGATCGCGCCGTCCTCGACGCCCCACTTCTTGATGATCTTCTCGTACTCGCCGTTGTCGATGATCGCCTGGACGGCGGCCTGCAGCGCGTCACGCAGCTCGTTGTTGTCCTTGGCGACGGCGATGCCGTAGGGGCCGGCCTCGACCTGGTCGCCGACGATCTCGAAGTAGTCGCCGCCGCCCGAGGTCTTCACCGAGTACGCGGCCACCGGGTAGTCGGCGGAGACGACGTCCGCGCCCTTGGAGCGCATCCGGGTCTCGGCCTCGGGGTTGGTGGCGAAGTCCTCGATCTTGAGGGCCTTCTTCTTGTCGTCCTTGCACTTCTTCGCCTGGTCCTTGGCGAGATCGTGCGAGAACGTGTTGCGCTGCACGGCGATCGTCTTGCCGCAGAGGTCGTCCCAGGTCTTTATGCCCTGGTCGTCGCCCTTGTTGGTGTACAGCGAGACACCCGCGGTGAAGTAGTCGACGAAGTCGACGCCGGCGCCGACCTTCTTGCCGGTGTCGCCGTCGATGCCCTCCTGGCGGTCCTTGGTGTCGGTCATGGCCGACATCGCGATGTCGTACCGGTTGGCCGCCAGGCCACCGATGAGGGTGTCGAAGGTGGCGTTCTGGAACTTGAAGTCCACACCGAGCTGCTTGCCCATCGCGGCGGCGATGTCGATGTCGATGCCGACGACCTTGCCGGATGCGTCCTTGTACTCCACCGGCGCGTACGCGATGTCCGAACCGACGTTGATCACGCCCTTGTCCCGGAGGGCCGCGGGGAGCTTGGCGGCCAGCGGGGCCGCGCTGGTGGACGTGGAGTCGGAACCGTTGTCCTTGCTCTTGGTCTGGTCACCGCAGCCGGTGAGCAGCAGGGCGCCCGCGACCGCGATCGCTCCGACCGCGGCTGTCCGGGAGCGCAGGCCGGTCGTACGACAGGTGGTGCTTGCGGTCATGGTGGGTTCCTCCGGCGGGGTGGTGTGGAGTTGCCGACAGGTCGACGATTAACACGCGTCTTCGAGTGTGGCGACCTCGTGTGATTACGGCATCTTGCCATTCGGTCATGCGCATTCAGGTGACCAGCCATGTCAAAATCGGATAACGGGCGACCCCCGAATGACCCACGAACCGCTGCGGACCAGGTGATCACGCCGGATCCTGTGCGGAGATTCTCCCTTCCGGCCGGAAGATCTTCGGTGCATCTCAGGATGCGGTCGGCTGTGAACTCCGCACACGTGGCTGTACTGGACTTGTCGTGATGTAACCGACTTGTCCCGTCATCCGTCGATGAGTCGAACCAACCATGATCGTCTTCAAATAACCTTCGAGTTGTGACCTTCGAGGTATGAAGACGTATGGACTCGTCGCCGGTGCCGTCCGTCCGGTAAGAAGGTTCCTTACACCCCTCATCCGGGGCCCAGGGCGCGTGTGCGGCGCGCCCGTCGCGTCTGAGCCCGCAGGCGTCGCCGTACGTACCGGTGACCTGGGCCTTACGCGGTGCCCGCCCGCCCCGAACCGGGAGCGGTTCACCCTCAAACCATGAAGACCTAAGGGGTACAAAAAGTGGCAGCGGAGATTGTCAATCCTCGCACCGACAGCGGCGACGGCAGTACGGGTCAGGAGGGCGGCGGGGAGCCCCTCAATTCCCTCGACTCCTTCGACCCCGCCTTCGCGCTGCACCGCGGCGGCAAGATGGCCGTGCAGGCCACCGTGCCGATCCGGGACAAGGACGACCTGTCCCTCGCCTACACGCCCGGCGTCGCGCGGGTGTGCACCGCCATCGCCGAGCGGCCGGAACTGGTCAACGACTACACCTGGAAGTCCTCGGTCGTCGCCGTCGTGACGGACGGTACGGCGGTCCTCGGTCTCGGCGACATCGGCCCCGAGGCCTCCCTCCCCGTGATGGAGGGCAAGGCGATCCTGTTCAAGCAGTTCGGCGGCGTCGACGCGGTGCCGATCGCGCTCGCCTGCACGGACGTCGACGAGATCATCGAGACCGTGGTCCGCCTCGCACCCTCCTTCGGCGGCGTGAACCTCGAGGACATCTCCGCGCCCCGCTGCTTCGAGATCGAGAAGCGGCTCCAGGAGCGCCTCGACATCCCCGTCTTCCACGACGACCAGCACGGTACGGCCGTCGTGACGCTGGCGGCCCTGCGGAACGCCGCCCGGCTGACCGGCCGTGGCCTGGGCGATCTGCGGGCCGTGATCTCGGGTGCGGGCGCGGCCGGTGTGGCCATCGCCAAGATGCTGCTGGAGGCCGGTCTCGGCGACGTCGCGGTCGCCGACCGCAAGGGCATCGTCTCCGCGGACCGTGCGGACCTCACCCCGGTCAAGCGCGAGCTCGCCGAGCTCACCAACCGCGCCGGCCTCTCGGGCTCCCTGGAGGACGCCCTCGCGGGTGCGGACGTCTTCATCGGCGTCTCCGGCGGGACGGTCCCGGAGGAGGCGGTGGCCTCGATGGCGGAGAACGCGTTCGTCTTCGCCATGGCCAACCCCAACCCCGAGGTGCACCCGGACGTGGCCCACAAGTACGCGGCCGTCGTCGCGACCGGGCGCTCCGACTACCCGAACCAGATCAACAACGTCCTCGCCTTCCCGGGGATCTTCGCGGGCGCCCTGCAGGTGCGGGCCTCCCGGATCACCGAGGGCATGAAGATCGCGGCGGCCGAGGCGCTGGCGTCGGTCGTCGGGGACGACCTCGCGGCCGACTACGTCATCCCCTCGCCGTTCGACGATCGGGTCGCCCCGGCGGTCACCGCGGCGGTCGCGGCGGCGGCTCGGGCGGAGGGTGTGGCCCGGCGCTGATCTCAGGGGCGGTGCGGGGTTCTTCGCCCCCGCCGCCCCTACCCTCCCCCACTCTCGGCTTCGCTCGAGCGGGAGGTGCCCCCACCGTCCCCAGGGGCTGCGCCCCTTCGACCCCAGGTGCGGGTTCGGTGGGGCTTCTCGCGCAGTTCCCCGCGCCCCTGAAAAGCAGGGGCTGCGCCCCGTGCTTTTCGGCCCCTGTGGCCGGCCCTCACCTGCCCCGAGGCGACGGGACGCGTGTCACAGCGCTCTTCGGTTCCTTCGCTCCCGGCATGGCCCTATGGTCAGGCGCATGTTCGCTGCCTATGCCGCCCGCATCGACCGTGACCGACCGCTCGACGGACTGGAGTTGGGCGACCGCCCGGCCCCGGAGCCCAGGCCCGGCTGGACGACCGTCAAGGTGAAGGCCGCCTCGCTGAACCACCACGATCTCTGGTCCCTGCGCGGCGTCGGCCTCGCGGAGGACAAGCTGCCCATGATCCTCGGCTGTGACGCCGCCGGTGTCGACGAGGACGGCAACGAGGTCGTCCTGCACTCGGTGATCGGCCAGACCGGCCACGGGGTCGGCCCCGAGGAACCCCGCTCGATCCTCACCGAGCGCTACCAGGGCACCTTCGCCGAACTCGTCTCCGTCCCCACCTGGAACGTGCTCCCCAAGCCCGCGGAACTCTCCTTCGAAGAGGCCGCCTGCCTGCCCACCGCCTGGCTGACGGCCTACCGCATGCTCTTCACCAACGCGGGCGTACGCCCCGGTGACTCCGTCCTCGTCCAGGGCGCCGGCGGCGGTGTCGCGACCGCCGCGATCGTGCTGGGCAAGGCGGCGGGGCTGCGGGTGTTCGCCACCAGCCGCGACGAGGCCAAGCGCAAGCGGGCCCTGGAGCTGGGCGCGGTGGAGGCGCTGGAGTCGGGGGCGCGGCTGCCGCAGCGCGTCGACGCGGTCATCGAGACCGTCGGCGCCGCCACGTGGTCCCACTCGGTGAAGTCGCTGCGTCCTGGCGGCAGCCTTGTCATCTCGGGCGCCACCAGCGGCGATCGCCCCTCCCACGCCGAACTGACCCGTATCTTCTTCCTCGAACTCAAGGTCGTCGGCTCCACCATGGGCACCAAGGACGAGTTGGAGGATCTCCTCTCCTTCTGCGCCGCGACCGGCGTCCGCCCCGTCATCGACGAGGTCCTGCCCCTGGACCGCGCCCGCGAGGGCTTCGAACGCCTGGCGGCGGGCGACCAGTTCGGCAAGATCGTGCTCACCAGCCCCTGACGGACTCTGTCGAGACGACGGCCGGCCCGGCCCTGCGGGCCGGCCGTCGTCATGTCGACCGGGGTCGACAGGGCCGTGGTGTCTGGCGATGGTACGTCGCGGGCCGACCCGTTCGGCGTGGCTTGTCGCGCGGTTCCCCGCGCCCCTGAAGGGGGTCGCGCCCCTTCGCGGATCAGGCCTTGGGGGTCCGTAGAACCACTCCGATGTGGGCCGCTGCCGTCGACAGGTGGCGGCGAGTGTCGCGGAGTTGGTCCTCTGTCACGCCGTGGTCGCGGGCCGCGTCGCGGATGTCGTCGCGGAAGCGGTCCAGGAGGCGGTCGAGGTCGCGGGCCGGGTCGCCCGTGGGGGTCTCGTGCACCCAGGCGGGTTCGTAGTCGGCCGGGAACTCCTCGGGGGTGGTCGAGTATGCGGGCTCCCCGGCGCCGGTCCGTGCTCCGGGCCTGCTGTCGGCGCCGGAACCCGCTGAGGCTCCAGCCCCGGTGGCTGTGCTCGCGCCGGTCGCCGGCCCCGAACCCGCACCCGTCCGCCCGAAGCCGAAGTCCTTGCCGAACTCCTTTCCGAAGTCCTTCCCGAACTCGCCGAACTCCTTGGCCAGTTCGGTCAGGCCCTCGCGCACCCCCGTCGGCCAGTCGCCCCGGGTGAAGTGGTCCTGGACGTGGTCCTGGACCCGCTTGGCGATGCGCTGGAGCTCCTCCTGGGCCTGGGTGCGGGCGTGCTCCTGAGCCTCCTTGGCCTGCCGGCGGGCGCGCTGGGCCTCCTCGCGGGCGCGTCGGCTCTCGTCCTTCGCGCGCCGGGCCTGTTCCTTCCACTCCTGCTTCACGCGGCGCATCTCCTCCTTCGCGGCCCGCCACGACTCGCTGTCGGCGTACTCCCCGAGCGGGCCCTGCTCCCCACCGCTCGCCCCGGTGCCCTTGCGGGCCTCGGAGGCCGCCGCCCGCATCTCGCGGCGCAGGTCGCCCGCCGCACCCCGGACGTCGGCCCGGATCTCGGCGGCCAGCTCCGCCACCGACTCGCGGATCTCCAGCTCCAGGTCGGCCAGCTCACCGCTGCGGTCGGCCAGTTCGGCGCGGCCCGCGTCCGTGATCGCGTACACCTTGCGGCCGCCCTCGGTGGTGTGGGTGACCAGGCCTTCGGCCTCCAGTTTGGCCAGGCGGGGGTAGACGGTGCCGGCCGAGGGCGCGTACAGGCCCTGGAAGCGTTCCTCCAGCAGCCGGATCACCTCGTAGCCGTGGCGCGGCGCCTCGTCCAGCAGCTTCAGCAGATACAGCCGCAGGCGTCCGTGGGCGAAGACGGGAGGCATGTCAGAGCACCTTCTTGTCGGTCGTACGAGTGGTCGTGCCGCCGGCCGCCCCCTCGGTCGTGCCGTCCGGGGCGGGGGAGTCGGCAGACGGATTGTCGGTCACGGGGGTGGTGTGGGTGGGGGCGGGCTGGTTCTCGGTGGGGGTGCCGGACTCGGTGCCGCCTTCCGCGGTGACCCGGCCCGCTCCCAGGTCGCCGCTCCCCGGCTCCTCGTCCCACGGCTCGTGCTCCCCCGGTGGCCTGCGCAGGAGGGCGATGGAACCGGAGACGGTGGTGGCCTTGAGGCGGCCGTTGCCCGGGCCGAGGCGGCCGGTGACCTTGTGGGCGCCCCAGGGACCGCTGACGCGGAGGTCGTCGAAGGCGTTGGAGATGGTGCCGCTGGCGGTGTTGGCCTCGACCTCGGCGTCGGCGGGGTGGGGGAGGCGGATGGCGATCTCGCCGGAGACGCTGGTGAGGCCGACGTCGGTGGGGCCGCCGGTGGCGTCGAGGTCGAGGATGATGGAGCCGCTCACCGAGTCGGCCTTCACGGTGGGGCAGGAGCCCTCTATGACGGTCAGATCACCGGAGACGGAACTGAGCCGGAGGTCGCCCGTGAGGGCCTGCGCCTCCACGTTCCCCGAGACCGTCGTGGCGCGGACCGGGCCCGACAGGCCGACCAGGGTGGTGTCGCCCGAGATGCCCTTCACCTCCGTACGCCCGCCCAGCCCGGACACGACGGCGGTGGCGCCGACCACGCCCACCTCGACAGGGGTGCCCGTCGGGACGGCGAGCGACACCAGTACGTCGCGCCGCCGGCCCTTGCGGTCGAGCCACTTCAGGAAACCCTTCCAGGGCAGGTCGTCGTAGGCCACGGTCAGTGTGCCGTCCTGCTGTGTCACCGTCAGAGGCGGGCCCTCGATGTCGGACACCTCCAGACGGGCGGAACCTTCGTCGGTGCCCACCACGTTCACCGTTCCGTTGACGACTCGCACATGCAGTGCCGTCACCGGTTCGTCGAACGTGAGCTTCCGCGGCTCGGCGACGGACCACTCGGACATGGTGCTGACCTCCTCGACAGACCCGACACGACAGAACACGCCATACGCGCAATGCGCGCCATACGCGCCATACGCGCCATACGCGCCGTACGCGCAACGCGCGCCGAACACACGACACACGCAATATCGCGTCTTCCGTAATTCACGATATATCGTGGTCACGGAAAGTCAAGACACCCGTTCTGGTGATCCCGTTGGGATATATACGGGCAAATCGAACTAGCGTGGGTGCATGTCGACGGAACGCTCCCCGGGATCGCGTGACCCCTGGCCCGCCCCCGCCCCCGGCGCGCTGCTGCTCTGCCGGGCGGATCCAGATTCCGTCGCCCCCGTCGCCCAGCTGCTCCGCGAACGGATGCTGCTCACCCCGGCCGGCCCGGAGTGGGCCGCGCTCGTGCCCGAGGGGAAGCCCTGGCTGCAGGGCGACGAACCCGTCGACCGTGTCGTCACCGGCTGGGCGACCGCACTCGCCGTCGGCGCCCCCTGGCCCGTGCTCGCCCTCTGGTGGGATGCCGACCGTTGCGGCTACACCCTCGCCGCAGGCTTCCGCCGCACCGTCGGCTATGTATGGCTCGCGAACGGCACCCCGGTCGGTGAGGGCGAGGCGATGCGCACCTTCGCCGCCCGCCTGGGCCTGGATCCGGTGCTCGACGCACAGTCCCTCGACGCCCTCACCAGGCCCGACCCGGGAGCGGACGCCCGCGCCCGTCTGCTGGGCCTCCTGGCCGTCCTCGCCCACGCGGGAGTGGGCCTCCCCGCGGGCCTCACCCCGGGCGAACCCGCCGACCGGCTCCGCGAGGTCGCCCGGGTCCAGCCCGGCGTCCAGCGCATCGAGTGGACCGGCTGGCGCGGGGCCGTCCGCTCGGAGCTCGACGCCCTCGAACGCGGCCGCCTCGGCCCCTGGCTCCCCTGGGCCGGCACCTCCAGAGCCCGCGCCCTGGCCACCGGCCAACTCCTCGCGGGCCTACCGCTCACCGCCTGGGGCCTGTACCGCCGAAGCCCCGGCTGGCTCCTCTCGGGCGGCCTCCTGGTCGCCCACGGCGCCCTCGGCCTGCTGTACGACCTGGCCCACCCGCGCGACTGACCGTCCCCGGGGGCCTTCTTCGGGGGCCTTCTTCGGGTGGCTACTCGTCCTCGTCCTCGTCGTCCAGCCGCGCCAGCCACGTCGCCAGCCGCTCCACGGGCACCTCGAAGTCCGGGTTCAGGTCGACGAACGTCCGCAGCTGCTCGGCGAGCCACTCGAAGGTGACCTCTTCCTTGCCGCGCCGCTTCTCCAGTTCCTCGATGCCGCGGTCGGTGAAGTACATGGCTCGCTCTCCTGGGTGCGTACGTGGTCGTTGTGCCGCTCACAGCGTACGAAATCGATCGACGCCTCTCGGACGTGCGCGTCCGCGGCTATGGTGTGCGCCAGGCGATTCATGGGCAACTGCCCTATTTCGTACGCCTGTTCATGGAGCGATGAGATGTCCGAACTGATAACGGCCGTCGGCCAGCTGTCCCCCTACCTGAGCGCGGCCGCGGCCTCGATGGGGACGGCCGTACTCGTCACGGCCAGGGATCAGCTCGCGGTCAGCGCCGTACGCGGCGGCCGGACGTTCCTGACGGCGGCCCTGCGCCGCCGGGACGGCGCGGCCGGTCCGGGGGACGAGGAGGCCTCCGGCGTCGCGGGCGTACTCGAAGGGCTCACCGACGACGAGCGTGCCCTTCTGGAGGAGGCCGTGGGGCGCTGGCTGGCCGGGAGCGACCTGAGCGCCGCCGCCCTGGAGGCACAGGTCGTGCGGGCCGCGAGGTTCGGGCGGGGCGGTGACGTCCACGTCACGGCCCACGGGAAGCATGCGATGGCGGTGGGACGGGTCGAGCGCGATCTCACCATCTCGTTCGGGGCGGACCCACGAGCGGCAGATGACCCAGCCGACTGACAGCGTCCCGAAGAGCCGCCACGAGGAACCCCCCGAGGACCGACGGCCCGGGGTCTGGGGGCAGGGCCGCTGGGTGACGGCCGTCGGACAGGTGCTGGGCAACTTCGTGGTCAGCCTGGTCGTGGGCGACGCGCTGAAGGACGCCGCCGAGGGTGTGCGGAGCTGGCGGGGGTGGAACTGGCTGCCCTTCCTCGTGGTCCTCGCCCTGGGCGGCACCGCCCTGCTCCGCGCGCAGGGCTCCTCGGGGCAGTTGCCGGGGGTGTGCGTGATGCTCGCTGTCGCGACCGCGGCAGCCCTGGTGCGGGTGGCGGGCTTCCGGCGCCCGGCGGCCATCGCCGCCCTCGTCTCGGCGCTGTCCCTGGCTCTCGCGGCCGGTGCGCTGGTGCGGGCGGAGTATCTGCGCGGGCACGGCGAGGTCGACGTCGAGGGACGGACGACGGTCACGCCCGACCGGCCGCTGACGGACGGGGAGACGCTCGACGTGGTGGTGCGGGGCGGGGTGGCCCGTACCCATCTGCGCCTCGTCCTCTCGGTCGCGGAGGCCTTCCCGGACACGCAGTTCTGCACCCCGGACACCTCTCTCGACGTCGCCCTGGACGGGGGCCGTGCCGCCGTCACCGACGTCACCTCGGGCGAGGCGGTCGACCTTCCGCTGGGTGGGGTCCGGCCCGACGCCCGGGTACGAGTGGTGGTCCGAGCGCCCCACGGCTGCCAGATGCGAGTGACCGTCCACGACGCCGTCCTGCACGGCTGAAGGAGACCGAATGACCTGGAACACCCGTTGGATCTTCGCGGCCTCGGTGGCCCTCTTCGTCTGCAGCGCGACCGGCCTCGTGTGGGGCGGGATATCGGACGAGCGGAGTCCCACGTTCCTCGGCACGGAGCAACCCAGGGTGGGCATGCACAACGACCTGCCGGGCATCTCCTTCGAGGAGAACTACAAGCGCTTCGGCTTCGATTCCGAGGTGTTCCGGGCGGCCATGAAGGGGCTGGAGATGAAGGAGGACGACGCGACGCTGACCAACGTGTCCTCCGAAGGCCGTATGTCGAAGCTGGAGGAGGGCCGGCTCGACATGGTGGTCGCCAGTTTCTCCATCACCCCGGAGCGTATGAAGGTGATCGACTTCGCCGGGCCGTACGCCACCACGTACCAGGGGTTCCTGGTGGGGCCCGAGGGCGCGGGCATCAAGGAACTGAGCGACCTGAGCGGCAAGATCGTGTGCTCCTGGGAGGGCAGCACGTCCGAGGAGGTGCTGCGGCGCTTCGAGCTCGCCGACATCGAGGCGAGGACGCTCCTCGACGCCTCCGACTGTGTCCAACAGCTCAGGGAGGGGAAGGCCGACGCGGTCTTCACCGATCAGATGATCCTCCATGGTTTCGCGGACCTTCACACCGCCGACGGACTCAGGGTGGTGCCGGGCCTGACGATCGGCGGGCCGCAGCACTGGGGTATCGGTCTGCCCAAGGGACACCGGACGGACTGCCTGAGACTGCGCGAGATCGTGAAGGACTACGTCACCGGCAGCCAATGGAAGGACGACTTCAAGGCGTGGCTGCCGGGCATCCCCGCCCAGGACCCGGCCTGGATCGGTGACTACCGGCCGAGCCCCGCGGCGATCGATGCCCGATCGTGCAGGGACAGCATCCCCTGACACCGCCTGGCATCCCCTGACGCCGGACGGCGGAAAAAGCCGCGGGCCCGGGCCGAGTGAAGATCACTCGGCCCGGGCCCGCGGCATGACCGGAGGTCAGAGGCTCACGCCTCGAACACCTCACGCACCAACTGCTCCTGCTCCGCCTGGTGCCGCTTCGCGGAACCCACCGCCGGCGAGGAGCCGTGCGGGCGGGAGATACGGCGCAGGCGCTCGCCGTGCGGGACGTCCGCGCCGACCGCGAGGTCGAGGTGGTCGATCAGGTTGAGCGCGATGAACGGCCAGGCACCCTGGTTCGCCGGCTCCTCCTGGGTCCAGAGGTACTTCTCGGCGTTGGGGTACTTGTTGACCTCCGCCTGGACCTCGGCCCCCGGGAGGGGGTACAGGCGCTCGATGCGGATGATCGCCGTGTCCGTGACGCCGCGCTTCTGACGCTCGGCCTCCAGGTCGTAGTAGACCTTGCCGGCGCAGAAGACGACCTTCTTGACCGCGTTCGGGTCGACCGAGTCGTCGCCGATGACCGGGCGGAACTCGCCGCTCGTGAACTCCTCCGCCTTCGACGCGGCGGCCTTGAGGCGCAGCATCGACTTCGGGGTGAAGACGACCAGCGGCTTGTGGTGCGGGTTGTGCACCTGCCACCGCAGGAGGTGGAAGTAGTTCGACGGGGAGGTCGGCATGGCGACCGTCATGTTGTTCTGCGCGCACATCTGGAGGAAGCGCTCCGGGCGGGCGGACGAGTGGTCCGGGCCCTGGCCCTCGTAGCCGTGCGGGAGCAGCAGGGTGACGCCGGACGTCTGGCCCCACTTCTGCTCCGCCGACGAGATGAACTCGTCCACGACCGTCTGGGCGCCGTTGACGAAGTCGCCGAACTGGGCCTCCCACATCACCAGGGACTCGGGACGGGCGAGCGAGTAGCCGTACTCGAAGCCCATCGCCGCGTACTCGGAGAGCAGGGAGTTGTAGACGTTCAGCCGCGCCTGGTCCTCGGAGAGGTACATCAGCGGCGTGAACTCCTCGCCCGTCTCACGGTCGATGATCACCGCGTGACGCTGGCCGAAGGTGCCGCGCTGCGAGTCCTGGCCGGCCAGGCGGACCGGGGTGCCCTCCAGGAGGAGGGAGCCCACCGCGAGGGTCTCGCCCATGCCCCAGTCGATCGTGCCGTCCTCGACCATGGCCGCCCGGCGCTGCAGCTGCGGCAGCAGACGCGGGTGGGCGGTGATGTGGTCCGGGACGTTGACCTGGGACTCGGCGATGCGCTTGACGGTCTCCGCCGTGATCGCGGTGTTCACCGCGACCGGGAAGCCGTCCTGCGGGTCGTGGACCTCGCCGGACGTCGGCTGCGCGGTGGCCTCGCGGACCTCCGTGAAGACCTTCTCCAGCTGGCCCTGGTAGTCCTGGAGGGCCTGCTCGGCCTCTTCCAGGGTGATGTCGCCGCGACCGATGAGGGACTCGGTGTAGAGCTTGCGCACCGAGCGCTTCTTGTCGATCAGGTCGTACATCAGCGGCTGGGTGAAGGCCGGGTTGTCCGACTCGTTGTGACCGCGGCGGCGGTAGCAGATGAGGTCGATCACCACGTCCTTGTTGAACGCCTGGCGGAACTCGAAGGCCAGACGGGCCACACGGACCACGGCCTCCGGGTCGTCGCCGTTCACGTGGAAGATCGGGGCCTCGATCATCCTCGCCACGTCCGTCGCGTACATCGACGAGCGGGACGACTCCGGGGCGGCCGTGAAGCCGACCTGGTTGTTGATGACGATGTGGACCGTGCCGCCGGTGCGGTAGCCGCGCAGCTGCGACATGTTCAGGGTCTCGGCCACCACGCCCTGGCCCGCGAAGGCCGCGTCGCCGTGCAGGGCCACCGGCAGGACCGTGAAGTCCGTGCCGCCCTTGTTGATGATGTCCTGCTTGGCGCGCGCGACGCCCTCCAGGACCGGGTCCACGGCCTCCAGGTGCGAGGGGTTCGCGACCAGGCTGACCTTGATCTGCTCGCCGTCCAGGCCCGTGAAGGTGCCCTCGGCGCCCAGGTGGTACTTCACGTCGCCGGAGCCGTGCATCGACTTCGGGTCGAGGTTGCCCTCGAACTCGCGGAAGATCTGGGCGTACGACTTGCCGACGATGTTCGCCAGGACGTTCAGGCGGCCGCGGTGGGCCATGCCGATGACGACCTCGTCGAGACGGGACTCCGCCGCCGAGTCGATGACCGCGTCCAGCAGCGGGATGACGGACTCGCCGCCCTCCAGGGAGAAGCGCTTCTGGCCGACGTACTTCGTCTGCAGGAAGGTCTCGAAGGCCTCCGCCGCGTTCAGCCGGCGCAGGATGCGCAGCTGCTCCTCGCGCTCCGGCTTGGTGTGCGGGCGCTCGATGCGGTCCTGGATCCAGCGGCGCTGCTTCGGGTCCTGGATGTGCATGAACTCGACGCCGGTCGTACGGCAGTACGAGTCGCGCAGGACGCCGAGGATGTCGCGGAGCTTCATCAGGGACTTGCCCGAGAAGCCGCCGACCGCGAACTCGCGCTCCAGGTCCCACAGGGTGAGCCCGTGCTCGGTGATGTCCAGGTCGGGGTGCTTGCGCTGGCGGTACTCCAGCGGGTCGGTGTCGGCCATGACGTGGCCGCGGACCCGGTAGGAGTGGATCAGCTCGAAGACGCGGGCGGCCTTCGTGACGTCGTCGTCGTGCGACGCGTCGATGTCCTTGAGCCAGCGGACCGGCTCGTAGGGGATGCGCAGGGCCTCGAAGATCTCGTCGTAGAAGCCGTTCTCCCCGAGGAGGGAGTTGGCGACGACGCGGAGGAACTCGCCGGAGGCGGCGCCCTGGATGACCCGGTGGTCGTAGGTCGACGTGAGCGTCATGACCTTCGCGATGCCGAGCTTGTTCAGCGTGTCCTGGGACGTGCCCTGGAACTCGGCCGGGTAGTCCATGGAGCCGACGCCCATGATGACCGACTGGCCGGGCATCAGGCGGGGCACGGAGTGGACGGTGCCGAGGCCGCCGGGGTTGGTCAGGGAGACCGTGACACCGGTGAAGTCGTCCATCGTCAGCTTGCCGTCACGGGCGCGGCGGACGATGTCCTCGTAGGCCTGCCAGAACTCGAAGAAGTTCAGCGTCTCGGCCTTCTTGATGCCCGCGACGACCAGCTGGCGGTCGCCGTTGGGCTTCACCAGGTCGATGGCGAGGCCGAAGTTGACGTGCGGCGGCTTGACGAGGGTGGGCTTCCCGTCCTTCTCCGCGTAGTGCCAGTTCATCGACGGCATGGCCTTGATGGCCTGCACCATCGCGTAGCCGATCAGGTGCGTGAAGGAGATCTTCCCGCCCCGGGCGCGCTTGAGGTGGTTGTTGATGACGATGCGGTTGTCGAACAGCAGCTTCACCGGGACGGCGCGCACGGACGTGGCCGTGGGCAGTTCCAGGGAGGCGTTCATGTTCTTCGCGACAGCGGCGGCGGGGCCGCGCAGCGTGATCAGCTCCGGGCCGTCGGCGGACGCGGCGGGCGCGGCCTGCTTCGCCGGGGCGGCAGCCGCCGGCTTGGCGGGCGCGGCGGCCGCGGGCTTCGCCGGGGCCGGGGCCGGAGCGGCGGCGGGCTTCGGGGCAGCCGGGGCGGGTGCGGCCTGGGCCGGGGCGGCGGGTGCCGCGGGTGTGGTCGCTGCGGCACCCGTGGCCGCAGTGCTCGCCGGAGCCGGGGCGGCAGCGGCGCCTGGCTTGTAGTCGGCGAAGAAGTCCCACCAGGCTCGGTCTACCGAGTTCGGATCCTGGAGGTACTGCTGATAGATCTCGTCGACGAGCCACTCATTCGGTCCGAAGGCCGCGGCGGGGTTCTTACCCGCTTGGTCTGCGTCGGTCGAGATGCTCGAGTTACTGGGGGACTGTGGCGACACGGCGGCAACCGCCCTCTTCCGCTTCACAAGGTGATGGACAGCGGGAATTAAGGCTACGCCCCCGTGGCCGGGAAGGTCAGGCCGAGTCCGCTCTTCGTCGCGTAAGTCACATCGGAAAGCGTGTTTCGGGGGTGGAAATGGCGGGAAACAAGCGTGGTTCCGGTCTGGAACGGGTGTGGGGGGGCGGGTGCCGGGCATGCGTCGGGTGGGGCCTGCGGGTATGTGGACGCGGCCCTCTGCCTGAACGCACCTGATCACACGTGTCCCGCTGGGCGGATCGGCCGTGGATCTTGTGGCTCCGCTTCGAACTTTACGTCAACTTGGCAGAGAAGTAAGCCCCGGGAGGATGAGCGATATCCGGCAAGGGTGGGGGGATTCAGCCAGGTGCGATGTGGGTATCGCGGGATATTTCGCCCCCGCCGTGGGTGAGTGGTCGGCCGCGGGTCGTGTGGGGTTGCTCGCGCAGTTCCCCGCGCCCCTGAAAAGCCTGCGGCTGCCCGGGGCCTCAAAGGCTGCGGTTGCCCGGGGCCCGGAACGCCTTGCTCTGTCCCGGACGGGGGCTCAGACCTGTACCGGGCGCTGGCCGGGCTGTGCGGACACCCCCGGCAGGACAACCCGGATGCGGCAGCCCTTGGGGGACTCGGCGACTCCGATGCGGCCGCCGTGGAGGTCGACGGCCCAGCGGGCGATGGCCAGGCCGAGGCCGGTGCCGCCGTCGCTGCCGGGGCCGTGGGGGGAGCTGACGGCGCCGCGGTTGAAGCGTTCGAAGACGCGGTGCCATTCGGATTCGGGGATGCCGGGGCCCTCGTCCAGGACTTCGAGGTCCAGGGACTCGGGGGTGGGGCCGCGGCGGGCCTTCACGGTGACGCGGCCGTGCGCCGGGCTGTGCTTGACCGCGTTGTCGATGAGGTTGGCGACGACCTGGTGGATGCGTTCGGGGTCGGCGTTGGCCGTGAGCTCCGGCGGGTGGACGTCCAGGTGCAGGTGGACGTCGGTACGGGTGTGGTTGCCGGAGCCGGAGGTGATGCCGCCGCGGGCCGAGGAGACCATCTGGGCCTCCTTGAGGACGCCCGAGAGATACGGCCAGACCTCGAAGCGGCGGCGGCGCAGGGGGACCACCCCGTTGTCCAGCCTCGACAGGTCGAGCAGCGTCTCCACCAGGCGGCCCAGGCGATCCGTCTGCTTCAGGGCCGTGCGCATCGTCTCGGGGTCGGCCTGGGTGACGCCGTCGACGATGTTCTCCAGGACCGCGCGCAGGCCGGCGATCGGCGTGCGGAGCTCGTGGGAGACGTTCGCCACGAGCTCCTTGCGCTGGCGGTCCTGGGCCTCCAGCTCGTCGGCCATGAGATTGATCGTGTGAGCGAGGTCACCCAGTTCGTCCCGGCGGTTCTCGCTGACCCGGCGGGTGTAGTCACCGCGCGAGATGGACCGGGCGACCGCGTTCATCTCGTCCAGGGGGGCGGTGAGCGAATGCGCCACGAACTGCGTAATCAAGAGCGTGGCGATCATCGAGAAGACCATGATGAAGCGCAGCTCGGTCTTGGTCTGCACCGCGATCATCGACAGACCGGTCGTGATCAGGACCGAGATGACGACGAGCGCGCCTAGCTTCGTCTTGATCGAGAAGGGGCGCAGACCGCCGAGCGGTCCCGCGCCCTTCCGCGACTGCGCGCCACCGAGGTTCCGCGACCTCGGGTCACCGACTCCGCTCATCACGCCACCAGCCCCCTGTGCCTACGTGCCTGCGTATGTCCTGCGCACGCGGTGCGAGCACGGGTCTCAGGGATTCGGGGTCTCCAGGGCATACCCCACACCGTGCACCGTGCGGATCCGCTCCGCGCCGATCTTCCGCCGCAGTGCCTTGATGTGGCTGTCCACGGTCCGCGTCCCGGACGCGTCCGCCCAGTCCCACACCTCGGCGAGCAGCTGCTCGCGCGAGAGTACGGCACGCGGGGTGTTCGCGAGACATACGAGCAGGTCGAACTCGGTGGGCGTGAGGTGTACGTCCTCGCTGCGCACCCGGACGCGGCGCTGCGCGTGGTCGATCTCCAGCTCGCCGAGACGCAGGATGCCCGAGCGCGGCGTGGTGGCGGCCAGCGCGGCCCGCTCCACCCGGCGCAGCAGGACGTGCACGCGCGCGGCCAGTTCACGCATGGAGAACGGCTTGGTCATGTAGTCGTCGGCGCCGACGCCGAGCCCGACCAGCATGTCCGTCTCGTCGTCCCGGGCGGTGAGCATCAGCACGGGGACGGGCCGCTGGGCCTGGACGCGCCTGCACACCTCCAGGCCGTCGAAGCCGGGCAGCATGATGTCGAGGATCAGCAGGTCGGGCTGCCAGGCCTCCGCGGTGTCCACCGCGGCCGGTCCGTCGGACGCGGTCTGCACGACGAAACCCTCGGCGCGCAGGCGGGCCGCGATGGCGTCGACGATCGTCGGGTCGTCCTCGACCACGAGCACCCGGCGCTGCGCGCCCGGGGTCGCTGTGGTGCTGCTGTGGGTGGTGTGTGTCTGCTCCATCGCCCGCCCCTGTGTTGCTTTCCGGAATCCGTGGGGTGATCCCTTGACTGCGCGTGGGTGCGCATGACTGCGATTGACGCTTGAATGATCGGCGTCAGGCAAGCAGGGTACGGGCAGTCACCGCACCAGGGCTATCCAGGTCGGACAGCGAGGTGCACCACGTCCGGAACTCCTCGGGCAACCGGGATCTCTTCGGTACGCACCTGTTGGAACCCGGCATTCCGCAAGGTTTCCTCGAATTCCGCGGAAGGCTGCGCCGACCACACGGCAAGCACCCCACCAGGCCTCAACACCCTTGCACAGCTTGCCAATCCGGCAGGTGAGTACAGGTTTTCGTTGGCCTCGGAGACAGTCCAGTCGGGCCCGTTGTCGATGTCCAGGCAGAGCGCGTCGAACGTGGCGGACGTCTCATTGACGTAGGCGACGAGATCGGCTTCCACGATGTCCGTACGGGGGTCCGCGAGCGCTCCGGCGGACACCTCGCCCAGCGGTCCCGCGCGGTGCCACTCGATGACGGAGGGTTCGCGTTCGACAACCGTGATCGTTCCCCAGCGCGGATCCGCGGCGGCGTGGGCGAGCGAGAAACCGACGCCCAGGCCCCCGATCAGCACACGTGGCCGAGAACGGCCGGTCAGCGCGTCGAGGGCGGCGTCGACCAGCAGCCGCTCCGAGCGGCCGTCCGAGGTGTCCATCAGGAAGCACCCGTTGGCGATGATCTGCAACAGCTCCCCGTGCCGCCGCAGCACGACCTCGCCGTAGGGGCCCTCGCGCCGGTCGATGACTTCGGGTTCGTCGGTGATGGGCATCCCCCCATCCTTACGTGTCCGTGGCGCGGGGGCGGCCGAATTGCGGCGCCCCGGTGACGACCCGCCACGACTTGGCGTGATCAGAGCGCCAGGCCGTGGCCGTACGGGAAGACCGGATCCTCGGTGTCGTTGGGTACGTCCGCGCGGGACGCCTCCACCGCCGCCATGGAACGCGGCAGTTCGAAGGGCAGCCGGCCCTCGGCCCGGGCCCGTCCGAAGGCCACGTCGAGCAGGGCCGCGTCGCTGGCCCCGTAGTCGGCGACGAGCGCGGCGGCCTTCGCGGCGATCTCCGGGAGTACGGCGGGCCGCTCCAGGTTGACGCAGACCAGCGTGGGCACGGCCTCCAGCAGCGCCAGGATCTCCTTCAGCCGCTCTTCACCGAACGCCAGCGACCCGGAGTGGAAGAAGGACTCGAAGACCCCCGGCCGCTCCTCGTACGGCGTGCGCAGCCGCAGCACGGCCACGTCCGCGTGGGCCGGATCGGTCACGACATTGCCGTACAGGGACGCCGTCTGGGCGCCCACGCCCTCGACGTAGAGGTTCGGGCGGTCGGTGAGCGGGAGGAGGGAGTGGTTGGTCAGGACGGTGAGCGAGCGGCGCTGGGCCGTCTCGCCGAGGGCGGTGAACTCGCTCGCGCCGACGGTCTCCTCGGCGCGGTCCGGGTCGACGTACCGCCTCTCGAAGAGGCCGAGGACGAACTTCTCGCGCAGGAGCCGGCGTACGGAGGCGTCGATCCGCTCCTCGGGGATCCGGCCGGAGCGGACCAGCTCGACGATCACCTCGGGGCACTGTTCGCCACCGAACTGGTCGGCGCCCGCGTCCAGGGCCTTGGCGGCGCGTTCGGCGACGGTCAGGTGCTCGACGCCCCAGGCGTGGGCCTCGTGCGGCTCGCCGGCGATGGACGTATCGGTCAGCAGGCCCCAGCCGGTGCAGATGACGCCGCCGAAGCCCAGGCGTTCGCGCAGCAGCCCGGTCAGCACGTCCCGGTTGAAGCCGAAGCCGACCTCCTCCCAGTCCGCCACGCCGACCGGCCGGCCGTAGGAGGGCATCACCTGGGAGCAGCCGGCCTCGACGGCCGCCCTGAAGGGCGCGAGGTGGTCGTCGCGCAGGCCGCCGGGATAGATCTGGTCCTTGCCGTGCGGGAAGTGCGGGTCCTCGCCGTCCTGCTGGGGGCCGCCGCCGGGGAAGTGCTTGACCATGGCGGCGACCGAGCGCGGGCCGAGCCGGGGCCCCTGCAGGCCGCGTACGTACGCCCGGACCAGCGCGCTCGTGACCTCGGCGGACGAGCCGAAGGTGCCGGACTGGCGGGACCAGCGGGGCTCGGTGGCGAGGTCGATCTGCGGGTGCAGGGCGACGCGGAAGCCGACGGAGAGGTATTCGCGGCGGACCGTGTCGCCGAACCTCTCCACCAGCTCCGGTTCGCCGATCGCGGCCAGGCCGAGGGGTTCGGGCCAGGCCGAGAAGGCACCGGAGCCGGAGGAGGCGCCCGGGTTGTCGGTGAACGAGTGGCGCGGGTCGGTGGAGAGGGTGACCGGGATGCCCAGCCGGGTGTCCGCCGCGAGGGCCTGGAGCCGGTTGACCCACTCGGCCGTCTCCCGGACCCCGTACTGGCCCAGGAGATTGAAGTGGGTCAGATGGCCCTGCGTGACCAGCTCGTACGTACCGTGCCGGAGGAACGACCCCTCGCCGGCCTCGGCCAGTGTCCCGTCCCGGTTCATCGTCAGCATCGCGTGGAAGAGCTGACCCGCCTTCTCCGCCAGGGTCATCCGGCCCAGCAGGTCGTCCACCCGCTCGTCGAGGGGACGGTTCGGGTCGCGGTACGGGGCTGTGGACATCCGGGATTCCTTGCGCGAGACGGTGGCCGAGCGGGGTGCGCGGTGCGGGCGGGCCGGTGCGGGGGCTACTCGACCGAACGGACGAACCGGACGGCGAGGGCGCCCAGGATCGAGGCGACCGCGCCGAAGAGGAAGAGGGCGCTGTAGTTGGAGCCGTTGCCTCCGACGGCCGGCAGGCCCGGGGCGATGATCGGGACGGGGGGCGAGGGACGGGGGACGGGGGACGAGGGACGAGGGCGGCATCGGCGCCGCGCAGGCGAGTTCAGGGAAACAGCAAAACCGAGTGGGCACTAGGTTTTGGACAAGTGGCCACCATCACGCGGCACATGGCTTGAAAGGGAGGGGGTGATGACTCGTGTAACCGCCGGTTAGCGAGGGGCTTCGGGGCCGTGCGGCGAGGACTATGGTGACGGTCATGGTGCGGAACCGGAGGTCAGAGGGGCCCGGTGCGGGCGGGCCGGAAGGGGACGGGGGCCGGAGGCCGGAAAGCTCCGGTGCGCGCGGCTCGTACGCCGTCGGGGACGAGCGGCGGTCGCGCATCCTCGACGCGGCCGTCCAGCACTTCGCCCAGTGGGGCTTCCACGCCTCCTCGCTCGCCCGGATCGCCAAGGACGTCGGCATCACCCAGGGCGGGCTGCTGCACCACTTCCGCAGCAAGGAGGACCTCCTCGTCCAGGTGCTGGAACGCGTGGACGAGACCGATCGGCACCGGTTCTTCTCGCGCGAGTTCGAGTCGGTGGCCCAGATGTTCGAGGCGCTCGTGAAACTCGCCGAGTACAACTGCGCGCGGCTGGGCCGCACCCGGATGTTCAACATCCTGGCCGCCGAGGCCGGCGACCCCGGGCATCCCGCCCACGCGTACTTCGTCAAGCGGTACGCCGAGGTGGTGGGCACCATGTCCCGGGTGCTGCGGCGGGGCGTGGACACCGGTGAACTACGGGCCGACACGGATGTCGTGGCCGTCGCGCAGGAGTTGGCCGCCGTGATGGACGGGCTGCAGATCCAGTGGGTGCTGGATCCGAAGGGGTTCGACATGGCGGGCCGGTTCCGGGCGTATGCGGAGCGCGTCCTGCGGGGGATCGGCGCGGAGGTCCCGTAGAAGCCGTCGTGCTGGCGGGCTGGCGGGCTGGCAGGCTGCCGGGTCGCCGGGTCGCCGGGCTGCAGGACCGACGGGTCGTCGTGCTGTCGGGTTGCTGTGAATCGCGTCGGGGGTGGCGGGGGTCACAGACAAGGGCGTACCGGGGCGTCGAGGGTGAGGCGAAACGGAAGGAGCGCCTCGCCTTGGATGCCGCCAGGACCGTGGAGACCGCGGGGCCCGTCCTCGACGGCATCCCGCGGCAGCCGGGTGCGGCACCCGCGCCGGTGGCGGCACCCGCCCCGGTCGCGGAACAGGAGTCCGCGGGACCCGGACCAAGCGCGCCCGCCCGGTCCACCCGCTCCCCGTTCCCGCGCCCCTGGCGGCTGCTCCCCACCCCCGTCGGCACGCCCTTCACCTTCTGCTACGCCACCGTCCTGGTGATGACCTCGCTCGTCGCCGAGCACGCCGGCCCGGCCCTGGTCCACGCCCTGCACCAGGGCTCCAGTACGGATGTGGCGCACCTGGTCCGGTCCCCGGTGCTCGTGCTGCTCGCGAGCGCGCTGTGGCTGGCGGGCGGGGTCGGCTCCCCGTACGCGACCGGCTTTCTGCTGGTGCTGACCGCGTTGGAACGCCGTATCGGCGGTTGGCGCACGGCCGGTGTCTTCCTGCTGGGCCACATCCTCGCCACCCTCGCGACGGAGGTCCCGGTGGGCCTCGCCGTCCTGGCCGGCCACCTCCCCGCAAGCTCCCTCCACCGCCTCGACTACGGCGTCAGCTTCGGGGTGGCGGCGAGTGTGGGCGCGTTGGCGGGGCTGGTGTCGCCGTGGCTGCGGTGGCCGGTTCTGCTGGGGTTCGGCGGGATGCTGGTGGACGACCTGATCGCGTTCACGGACCCGATGACGAACTGGGGGCATCTGCTGGCCTTGGCGATCGGGGTGGCGACGTGGCCGGTCGTGCGGCGGTGGCGGCGCGCCGGCCCGGGCGGGCGGGGACTCCCGCGGGGCGGCGCGGGTCGGGCTCACGCCGCCACGACCGCCGCGTAGCCGCCGGCCGCGTCGAGGGCGTCGAGCGGGCCGTGGAAGGCGACGCGGCCGCGGGAGAGGACGGTCACGTCGTCGCAGGCGCCCTCCACGTCCTCCATGAGGTGCGTCGACACGACCACGCAGGCGGTCCGTCCCCGTCGCCGTACCAGGCTGTGGAAGTCCGACCGCTGCTGTGGATCGAGTCCGGCCGTCGGCTCGTCGAGCAGGAGCAGGGTGGGCGAGTTGACGATGGCCTGCGCGATGCCGACGCGCTGCTTCATCCCGCCGGAGAGCGTGCGGAGCCGGTGGCCCAGACGGTCCTGCAGGCCGACGGCCTCCGCCGCCCCGGCCACCGCCTCCGGGATACGGCCGCCCGGCATCTCACGCAGCCAGGCCGCGTACGACAGGAACTCCCGGACCGTGTAGCTGCGGAACACGCCGAACTCCTGGGGGAGGTAGCCGAGACGACGCCGGATCAAGTACTTCGCGCTCGTCAGCGGCGCATCCACCCTCCACCCCGGCGACCCGTACGGTGCCCGCCCGTCCGGTGTTCCACCCGGCACCCCTGCCTCCGCGCCCCGTGCGAGCGCCGCCCGTGTGAGGTTCCGCATGACGAGGGTGCCGAGGCCGCGGCGGCGGTGGGCCGGGGACGTCTCTGCCCGGTCGACGACCGCCGTAGCTCCCGGCGGGCCGATCTGGCCCCGCGCGGCCGGGGAGCCGTCCGGCGCGGCCACTATCACCCGGGTCACGCCCCCGCGCGACCAGGTGCGCAGCCGATAGCCATCGGGGACGGGGGCGACCCTCGACGACTCCGCGATGGCCCTTGAGCCATACGCCGGTGCGGTGCCTGTGACGGCCTCCGCGACCTTCCGGACCGTCGCCTCCTCCGCCCCCTCGTCGACCACCGAGAACCCCTTCTCCGTCCCCTGGTGTCCGGTGCCGTTTGTCGTTGCATCGCGACCGGTTGCTTAGGTGCGGGACGAAGAGATGGGCTGCGGTGTGGGCCCGGATTCTCTGCAGCTTGAGTCTGCGTTTTCCGTGCGTTGCTGCGTGGTTTCGTAGGCGAGAGTGGGCAAGGCTTGTCAGCGTGTAGCCACTCGTCGATCACTGCCTTGTGGCAGTGGCTGCATTTCAATGGTTGATGCCGCAACTCTCTTGCGTAGAAGATCCGTTCACGGCGCTGCCGCTGGCTGGCGTGCTTGACTTGCAGTATGTCGATGACTCTTGGCGTCTCTCGGCCTGATCGGGCTGCCCACATGCTGCGAGCTGCTGCGGGCGGATCTAGGCGCGCGTATAATCACCAACTGATCGATCTGCTCGACATCGGACACAACACGGAACGCGCTCAGCTCGCTTCGAGCGGCAAGTCGGTCCTCTCCGCCGTCGGCATCGGCGTGACATTTGGCCTCGTCTGTGGCTCCTACTCCATGACGACGGGGGCGTGATGGCGGACTTCGGCCGTACAGCGCGGCTGAGGCTCCTCGGTATCGGGGTCGCAGCCGGGGCCGTCCTTACCGCCGGCGGCGTCTTCGCCGTCACGTCGCTCGGCGACGGGAGCACTGAGCGTGGGACCGAAGCGAAGCCGTCCCCGAGCGTGTCCAGCACCACCGAGTCGCCGCGCAAGGTCAAGGAGTACACCCCAGCCACCGCTCCCCGCCTGTCGCTGCTCAAGCCCAAGTCGAACGCGGACGGTATCGGTACCGGTTTCGAATACTCCTCATTCGGCGCCACATCCGCCGCAGTCTCCTACTGGGAGGGCCTTGATCTGCTGGACGACGTGATCGCCCACAAGCAGTGGACAGCCATCGCCGCCAAAGACTCCCCGGAAACGATCGACCAGGGCGTCAGCGAGGTGAGGAAGCTCCGCGAAGGCGTGGGACTGCCGCCGTCAGGCGGAACCCCCGACGGCATCACCTTCAGCACCAACGTGAAGGCCGTCCTCACCCGCTCACTCGACAAGAGCGGAGACATTGTCGTCGTGTGGATGTCCTACGACCGGTTCGCGACTATCCGCGGCAAAGGCGCTGACGACGACCCACTGAGGGACGAGACCACCAACCTGATTCTCAAGTGGGATGGCAGTGACTGGAAGGTCACCACAGAGGCCAAGTACACGGCCAAGGTGACAGGACCACGCTCCTACGCCCCAGACAGCAAGTGGGCGTTCGCGGCCGGATGGCGGCAAGTCTCCGGTGGCTAGCCAGACAGCTGCAGACGGCGTTGACGACGTGGGTGATGTTGAAGCGGGTGAGGAAGTCCAGGCCGAAGAAGCCGAGGAAGTCCATGGCGAGCATCTTCGGTGTGGCGGCTGGCGGGACGGTGACGTAGAGGACCGGGAGCCGGGCGCGGGCGCGTGGGTGGCGTTTGCGGACGGCGATCTCGTGGGCCCGCCCGAGCTGGGAGAGGGCGGTGGTCTTGCCGGTGCCGGAGGCGCAGCTGATGATGCCCCGGCGTGCGGAGATCTGCTGGTGGCGGCTGGTGTGTGGGGCGGGGCGGTGTGCCGGTGGTGCGAGCGGCGCCCGCGCGCCGGTCAGGGGCGCGTGGAGGGTGCGTGCGCCTTTATGTGGTGCAGGAGGGCTGTTAGTTGGGGGTGGTGGGTGTGGAGTACGACGGTTGGGGCCTCGCTTTCGCGGAGGGCGAGGGTTACTTCCGCCGCCGCAAGTTCGACGCAGTTGTTGTCCCCCGACCCAGAGTAGGACGACTTCTGCCAGACGAACTTGGACATGTCCCCGCCTTCAGATGCTCTGTGCGATGAAGCGGATGAACTCACGTGACTCCTTCGCGGGAAGCGCCGCCTTGGTGATGCGCTCCATGAGCACACGGTAGTTCGACAACTGGGTCTGCGCATCGAGGAATTCCGTTGCGCTCGCGGTGTCGAGCTGCACTGTGTCGAGCTGGGGTACCGGTCCGGACGCGTATGACACGGTGAGCCCGGGTACTGGAAAGCCGCCTGCGCTGAAGGGGATGACGCGCACGGTGAGGTTCCGGCGGCGTGACGACTCGATCAGCTCCTTGAGCTGGGAGCGCATGACGTCCGGTCCACCGAAGTGCAGTCGCAACGCTGCCTCGTGGATGATGAACATGCACGTCGGTGGGTTGTCCCGATCCAGGATGTCGCGGCGTTTCATGCGGTGAGAGAGTCGTCGGCGCAGCTCGGCTCCGGGCCAGGCGGGCACCTTCTCCGCGAGTACGGCACGGGCGTACTCCTCCGTCTGGAGAAGTCCAGGCACGTGCATGGCGACGAATACGCGCAGGCTCGTCGCGTAGAACTCCAGCTCGGCGAGATCGAGTGCGCCGGTGGCGATGAGTCCCTGGTACTCCTCCCACCACCCGGGCTTGCGGTCTTGGGTCATGCCCACGAGCGCATCGACGTAAGCCTGGTCCGGGGTGTCGTAGATCGAGGCCAGGGTGCGCACGCGCTGCTCGCTCACCCCGAAGCGAGCCAGCTCCACATTGGTGATGTGCGTGCGGCTCACGCCGAGAGCGGCCGCCGCGTCGCTGATGCTGAACCCCGACTGCTCGCGCATGCGCCGCAGTTCGGTTCCCAGTCGCAGCTGTCGCACGGTCGGAGATGTCCTGGGTGGCATGGGTGACAGTCTTGCCCGTGACACACGATCGGGTCCACTTGTAAGAGAAATAATGTGAACTGGTAGCAGATGTTTCCCTGTTGTCCTACGGTGAGTGTCGGGCCGGTTACTGAGTCCTCAGCATCCATACGTCGTAAGAAGTTGCCGTGAACGAACGCCTGTTCGAACCCCCCTCCGAGTGGGAGTACACCCTGAACGTCCCCCACGACCCGCTCGCCCCCGCCATCGCCCGGGCCACCGGCCGGCTCGTACTCGACCGCCACGGACTCCACGAACTCACCGACACGACAGTCCTGTTGACCTCAGAGCTGCTCTCCAACTCCTGCCGCTACGCGCCGGGACCGGCTTCCGTGCGGCTGAGGTGGGCGGACAAGCGGCTCCGGGGCAGCGTCTGGGACACGGGCCCGCTCCTCCCGCGCCCCACGCGGTGCCCCGCGCCGGAAGCGGACGGCGGGCGAGGACTCGTCCTCGTCGACCTGTGTGCGGACGCATGGGGCAGCTTCGCGCTGGGGCGGGAGGCAGGCAGAGATCATGGGAAGGTCGTCTGGTTCGAGTTGGAGGCCGGAGGTGCGGAGCCAGGCGTACACGGCGACGTGGTCGGCGTAGTTCCCCCAAACTGCCGAGGGAGAGATCGTCACTCGCTCCGGGCCTGAAAAGCCGGGGCCTGCCCCAAATGGGGCAGGCCCAGAGTGTCCAGCTCAAGTCATCAGTGAATCGAGGTGAGTTCGATGACTACGTTTCATGCAGGTGAGCAGACCCACCCTGCCGTGCTTCCTCAGCGGCAGGCTCTGGAACCTGCGGTCGCAGACAACCCTGGGAGCAGGGACGAAACGGGCCGCAGGCGCACGACCCGCCAGGGTGGTGCAGCCGGTGTGGAACATGGGCGAGGGGAGACCGCAGGCACATCACCGTCCAGCCTGCGGCGACACGACCCCACCGCTTCGGCGTCCGGGGCAGTAACCGCTGCCGGTGACGGCAGCATCTACCCAGGCAAGAACGACACGACCGGGCAGCGCGCCGGGGCGCAGCTGGTGCCGGTTCTGGACAAGCGGGGCCGCCCGCTGATGCCGTGTCATCCGGCTCGGGCACGTGAAATGCTGCGCAAGGGCCGCGCGGTGGTCGCTCGCTACACGCCGTTCACGATCCGGATCAAAGATCGACTCCTCGATGACTCCGAGGTGGAGGGG
Organism: Streptomyces sp. NBC_00104; assembly: GCF_045160825.1. Lineage (NCBI taxonomy): Bacteria > Bacillati > Actinomycetota > Actinomycetes > Kitasatosporales > Streptomycetaceae > Streptomyces > Streptomyces sp. NBC_00104. The sequence continues at coordinate 7,530,347 of NZ_CP108215.1, forward strand.
GTCGCGATCCGGATCGATCCCGGTTCGAAGGGGACAGGGCTCGCCATCACTGCCGACAGCCCCGCGCTGGACCGGGCTACGGGTGGATTCTCGACGGTGCGGCGAGGCCTGTACGCGGTCGAGCTTCAGCACCGGGGCGCCACCATCCGTAAGGCCATGGAGCAGCGGGCAAACTACAGGCGCAGACGACGCACGGCGAACCTGCGCCATCGCGCCCCGCGTTTCGACAACCGCATCCGACCCGTGGGCTGGCTGGCACCGTCCCTACGCCATCGCGTGGACTCCACCGTCGGTCAGGTCACCCGTCTGATGCGCCTGTTCCCTATCAAGGAGGTGCATGTCGAGTCGGTTGCGTTCGACACTCATGCGCTGAGTCTGGGGGTGAAGGCGTTGGAAGGAGCCGAATACCAGCAGGGGACCCTGGCCGGCTACGAGGTCCGGCAGTACCTGCTGGAGAAATGGGGGCGGACCTGTGCGTACTGCGGGGCGGCGAACACCCCGTTGCAGATCGAGCACATCCAGCCCAGGGCACGTGGTGGCTCCGATCGCATCTCGAATCTGACCCTGGCCTGCGGTCCGTGCAACCGGGCCAAGGCAGCCCAACCACTCAAGGAGTTCCTGGCGAAGAAGCCTGCCCGGCTCGCGAAGTTGCTCGAGCAGGCGAAGGCTCCCCTGCGGGACGCGGCCGTCATGAACGCGACACGCTGGCAACTGGTATGCGAACTCAGGAGTTTGGGCATGCCCCTCTGTACTTGGTCCGGTGGCCGGACCAAGTACAACCGCGTCACCCAGCACCTGGCAAAGACCCACACTCTGGATGCCCTCGCGGTCGGCGAGATCGACGGCACCACGCGCATCGTCCGGCATCCCGATACTGTGCTCGTCGTGAAGGTGACCGGGCGCGGTAGCTACTCCCGCACCCGCACGGACAAGCACGGCTTCCCTCGGCTCCGGCTTCCCCGAAAGAAGCATCACTACGGTTTCGCCACCGGCGACCTCGTCGGCGCGTACATCCTCACGGGAAAGTATGCGGGCGTCCACATCGGCCGTGTCGCCGTACGTGCCACCGGACGCCACCGCGTTTCCGTTCCTGGCGGCTACGCCGACACGAGCCATGCAAACCTCCGCCTGCTCCAACGGGCCGACGGATACGGCTACACCACAAGGAGAGAGGAGATGCGGCCAGGATCTGAGCAGTTTTGAGGGGCGTGCGGCCACGGGGCAATACAGCCACCGGCTGTCCACCCTCATCGCTGGTGCAGGAGCCGGATCCTGGGTTGCTTCATCGCATGGTGGACCCTGGCCGTGTGCAGGATGGCTCTACGCGCCCAACGTCGTGCCGCCACGAGAAGTGTCAGTCCGTAGCTCTGCGTACATGGAGCGTCGGTCGCGTGGGCGCATGTCAACGGAAGTAGGGCATTGGGTGAACGGACATTTCAGGTCCTTGCCGGCGGACGGTTGATCTCCCTGTCCGGTATGACTTCCAATCGTGCGATTGGATGTGTCTCAAGTGCCTGAGCGTGGCTCACGCTGATCCGCGTTGTGCGTGGATCTCCGCTGCCTTCTCCCAGTCGCAAGCGGTGCATCGCTTGAGGTAGTAGTCGCCCACTTCTTCGAGTGCCTCGTACTCTGAGTGCTCGCCGAAGTTGCTGCGATCACGGACGCGGTCGCAGGTGGCGTCGGCCGAGTGGTAGACGGTCTGCCTCGGGCCTGGCGTGTTCCGGACCAGGCAAGACAGGGCGAGGCTGGTGTCCGCCAACAGAGCCATCTCTCGGTCGACTCCCGCCAGATCGGCTGTCAGCTTCTCGCGCCTCTTCATGTCCTCCTCGTAGTACTCGCTGAGGATCTTGAGCTTTCGCACTCTGAGCTCGTTGAACTTGCTGTCATCCATGACGACTCCTAAGAAGTGTTAGACCTTATTAATACTTCTTATCGGCTCATGGCCTCCCGCGTCATGCGTTCACGGAATCTGGGGCTGAGTTCAGCCGCGCTCGGTCAGCGGGATGACACCCTGGCTGTTTTGGTCTGATCAGCCGGAGGCTGGAGCCTTTGGTGAGGACGAGGTGCGCGAGTTGCAGAAGCCGGTCGACGGCTGCGGCCAACGTCTTAGGTATGAGCGAATCGAAGTCATCTGGGTGCAGGTTCGAGGCGACGATCACCGAGCGGTGTTCGTAGGCGGCGTCGATGGGGCGGTAGAACACCTCGGCGGCGGCTCGTACGGACGGCGGTATCCCGATGGCGTCGACGATGAGATCGCTTCGGGTGATCTTCGCGACGGCCATCTTCGCCCGCATTCTGGGGCGCCGGTGGCCGCCTTGATCAGCCAGGGCTGCGCCCTGAGTCCGGCGCGAGGAAGGCTTCCTCGGCGTCGTTGGCAAGCCTGGGTCTGGGGCGGCGTAGGGAGCCGTCCGTCTTCAGATCCTCGCGACGTTGAATCGGCCTCGCAAGGTTCGCTGTCAAAGGTAGCCGAGGCGTGATCGCTGATAGCGAACATTGCAAGGGAACATCGGGAGGCTCACATGCATTGAGTCCATGTAGCTCAAGTTGATTGTCGAGAGGGAGATCATGGCCACTGAGTACGCTCCGTCCGCACCGCTCACCCTGCCCGTGTTGCCGCTCGACGAGGAGGTCGTGCTGCCGGGAATGGTGGTGCCGCTGGACCTCAACGACACGGATGTTCGGGCCGCGGTGGAGGCCGCGCAGGCCGCGGCGCGGGCGGAGCCCGGGAAGCCGAAGGTGTTGCTGGTGCCGCGGATCGACGGCGCGTACGCGAGCACGGGTGTGCTCGGGACCGTCGAGCAGGTCGGACGGCTGGCCGACGGGGACCCCGGGGCGCTCATCCGCGCGCTCGGCCGCGTGCGGATCGGGGCCGGGACCACCGGGCCCGGCGCCGCCCTGTGGGTCGAGGGGACCAGGATCGACGAGAGCGTGCCGGAGCCGCTGCCCGGGCAGGTCGCCGAACTCGCCAAGGAGTACAAGGCACTTGCCACCAGCTGGCTGCGCAAGCGCGGCGCCTGGCAGGTCGTGGACCGGGTGCAGGCGATCGACGACGTCTCCGCGCTCGCCGACAACTCCGGTTACTCGCCCTTCCTCACCACCGATCAGAAGATCCAGCTCCTGGAGACCGGCGACCCGGTCGCCCGGCTGAAGCTCGCCACCCAGCAGCTGCGCGACCACCTCGCCGAGCAGGACGTCGCCGAGACCATCGCCAAGGACGTCCAGGAGGGCGTCGAGAAGCAGCAGCGCGAGTTCCTGCTGCGGCGGCAGCTCGAAGCCGTCCGCAAGGAGCTGCGCGAGCTGAACGGCGAGCAGGACGGCGAGGAGTCCGACGACTACCGGGCGCGCGTCGAGGCCGCCGATCTGCCGGAGGCGGTCCGGGAGGCCGCGCTCAAGGAGGTCGACAAGCTGGAGCGGTCGAGCGACCAGTCGCCCGAGGGCGGATGGATCCGGACCTGGCTCGACACCGTCCTCGAACTGCCGTGGAACGAGCGGACGGAGGACTCCTACGACATCCGGGGCGCCCAGCGGGTGCTCGACGCCGAGCACGCCGGGCTGGAGGACGTGAAGGAGCGCATCACCGAGTACCTCGCCGTGCGCAAGCGACGCGCGGACCGGGGGCTGGGCGTCGTCGGCGGGCGGCGCGGCGGTGCCGTGCTCGCGCTCGTCGGGCCGCCCGGTGTCGGCAAGACCAGCCTCGGTGAGTCCGTGGCGCACGCCATGGGGCGCAAGTTCGTCCGGGTCGCGCTCGGCGGCGTACGGGACGAGGCGGAGATCCGAGGGCACCGGCGTACGTATGTGGGCGCCCTGCCCGGTCGTATCGTCCGGGCCATCAAGGAGGCGGGTTCCATGAACCCCGTCGTCCTGCTCGACGAGATCGACAAGGTGGGCTCCGACTTCCGGGGCGACCCGGCCGCCGCGCTGCTCGAAGTCCTCGACCCCGCCCAGAACCACACCTTCCGGGACCACTACCTGGAGGTCGAGCTGGACCTGAGCGACGTCGTCTTCCTCGCCACGGCCAACGTGCTGGAGGCGATCCCCGAGGCCCTGCTCGACCGGATGGAGCTCGTCCGGCTGGACGGGTACACGGAGGACGAGAAGGTCGTCATCGCCCGGGACCACCTGCTGCCCCGGCAGCTGGACCGGGCCGGGCTCGGCGCCGACGAGGTCGTCCTCGACGAGAGCGCGCTGCGCAAGCTCGCCGGTGAGTACACGCGCGAGGCGGGTGTACGGAACCTGGAGCGGTCCGTCGCGCGGCTGCTGCGCAAGGTCGCGGCCCAGCACGAACTGGGGCAGCGGGAGCTGCCGTTCACCGTCACCGACGGGGACCTGCGCGGGCTCATCGGGCGACCGCACCACGTGCCCGAGGCGGCCCAGGACCCGGCGGAGCGGCGGACGGCCGTGCCGGGGGTCGCGACCGGGCTCGCGGTCACCGGCGCGGGCGGCGACGTGCTGTACGTCGAGGCGTCGCTCGCCGACCCGGAGACGGGCGCGGCGGGGCTGACCCTCACCGGCCAGCTGGGCGACGTGATGAAGGAGTCCGCGCAGATCGCCCTCTCCTTCCTCCGCTCGCACGGCGCGGAGCTGGAGCTGCCCGTCGCCGACCTGAAGGACCGGGGCGTGCACATCCACTTCCCCGCGGGCGCGGTGCCGAAGGACGGGCCGAGCGCAGGCGTCACCATGACGACGGCCCTCGCCTCGCTCCTGTCCGGCCGGCTCGTCCGCACGGACGTGGCCATGACGGGTGAGGTCTCGCTGACCGGGCGTGTGCTGCCCATCGGTGGCGTCAAGCAGAAGCTGCTCGCCGCGCACCGGGCCGGTGTCACGACCGTCATCATCCCCAAGCGCAACGAGGCCGACCTCGACGACGTCCCCGCCGAGGTCCTCGACAAGCTCGACGTCCACGCCGTCACCGACGTCCGCCAGGTCCTGGAGCTGGCGCTTGCCCCGGCGGGAGTGGAGGTGCCGGTGGCCGCGTGATCCCCGGACGGCGGTTCCCCAAGGCTCCGGCGGTGGTGTGACGGACGCCCGCCGGACGGGTGAAGGCCCGGGTCCCCGAGAGGGAGGCCCGGGCCTTTCCCGTGGACGGGCGAGGCGGGGCGGGGCGGGGAGGCGCGGGCGGTCGTGCGCGCCGTGCCGAAGCGCGCGGGGGCGAGGCGGTCGGTGTCGGCCCCCGCCTGCGAAATACTGAACGGCGTCACCCGCGACGGCGGCCCTGGCGGAAACTTTCAGTAACCCGGAATCGGAATCAGGAGCGCTGACGTGCACGACGAGGGCGGAAACGGTGACGGCGGCGAGGGCGGGACCGACGTGCCGGTGGGTGGTATGGACCAGGCGTTCCTGGCGCTGGAACGGGAGTTGACGGTCCTGCTGCGGCGGGCCCGCGCCAAGTCCGGGGAGATGGCCCGGGCCGTCCATCCCGACCTGGAGTCCGCCGCCTACGGCCTGCTCGCCCGCCTCGACGAGGCCGGCCGCCTCCGCGCCACCGAACTCGCCGCCTACATCGGCGTCGGCAAGGCCACCATGTCCCGTCAGCTCCGCGCCCTGGAACACCTCGGCCTCATCGCCCGCGAACCCGACCCCGCCGACGGCCGCGCCTGGCTCGTCCACCTCACCGAGGAGGGCCGGGCCCGCTTCCGGGCGGTCCGGGACGCCCGCCGGGTCGCGTACGTACGGCAGCTCGCGGGATGGGACCGGGACGAGGTGGCCCAACTGGCGCAGCTGTTGCACCAGTTGAACCGCGGGGTGGAGAGCTGAGCGGCGGCGGAGCCCTCACGGCTCCACGAACACCACACTCGCGTCGTCGTGCGTCTTGCTCCGGCCCAGGAACTCGCGTTCCACATCGGTGACTTCGAGTTCCCGCACCCGCCGCACCAGCCCCTGCGCCCCCGTCTTCCGTACGAAGGTGAAGCAGTCCGTCCAGTCGCCCTCGCGGAACGTCTCCACCCACCGGGTCGCCCCGTCCGTCAGCGCGACCAGCGACCGGACCTCCTCGCGGGGGAGGGTCCCCGTCACGGCGCGGGCGGCCACGGCGGGATCGGCGGCCGCCGTCCAGAAACCGCCCTCCTTGTTCCGGACGGTCGAGTCGGCGATGGCGGCCGTGGCCAACGAGGCCCGGGGCAGCAGGGAGAGGCGGTCGTCCAGTACGGCCGTCACCGCGCCGTCCGGTCGTTCGAACAACAGGGCCGAGTCCGACAACACCAGGTACTCCACGGCCGTTGACGACCAACGGGCGAGGGCCACTGTGGCCTGCGGGGTTCGCGGGTGAGAAAGGTCACAGGTTTGCACGTGCGCTCGGGCGGTACGAGAAATGGCCTGTGAGAGCACGTCGGGCAACGGCGAATCCCGTTCCGAAACGGACAGTTCGGTCAGGGTGCCGCCGAGGCGGGAAGTGAACCATGCGACTGAATGTCGACAGCCGTAGCCGTCGGGCGGCGGGGTCACGCCGTCGAGGAGGACGAGGGCGCCGCCCTGTCCTCCCGCGGGCAGGGCCACCGACGCGAAGTCCTCGTTGGGGCGAAGGGGGTCACCGGGCTCCGAGACGAGTTCCGTGCGCATTCGGCCAGTCTGCACGAGCCCTCCGCAAGATCCGCGAAAGGCCGACAACGGTCGCCGGACGACCCGGACCCTCCAGACGGGCCGCCGGGTTTGGCATGGAATGATCGTGAGCGGTGAAGCGCGGCGGCGAATACTGTCAAAGCGCGTCGCCGACGTCCAACCGGCCCCCCGCACGGGGCATCCGCGTGAGCCGGAGGAACTTGCCCGCCAACTCCCCGGGCATGTTCACTCCTTCGGGTGGCGGGACTGATGATGCGGGACCACTGCCCACCGGCACTGGGAGGGTCGGGAGCCGTACCGGGGGGACGGCTGAACGCGACACACGACATACGTCGTACGTCCTTCGCCTAGTCGACGGATCGTCACCCCGGCCCATGGGTACACGAGTCAGGAATGCGAGCACCGGTGCAGAAGACGCGGCCTCGGCGCGCAGGCAAGCAGGCAGCTTCGAAGGCCTCCGCGGCCTCCCCGAACCAGCAGGGGACGGCACAGGCGCAGGCCCCCGCTGTCGGCACCGGCCGGAAGACGCACGTACGCAACCGGCTCATCGTGGCCGTGGCCGTCGTGGCCGCCGCCATAGCGGGCGCCGGGTCACCCTCGATCCTCGCCGCCTCGGAGCAACTGCACGACACCCAGAGCCTGGTCACGCTCGCCGGGCAGACCCAGGAGACGCTCACCCTCGCGCACGCGCTGGCGGACGAGCGGGACGAGGTCACCGCGTACATCGCCGCCGGGCGGCCCAAGTCGGCCGCGCCCGGCAAGCAGCGCGGTGACCGCGTCGACACCCAGGTCGAGGAGCTGAGGGCGGACACCGGCACCTCCGCCGCGCTGCGGGAGGCCATCGAGAGCGCCGAGTCCATCGCCGGAGTACGGGAAGCGGCGCTCTCCGGAAAGAGCACCGCTCTCGAGGCGCACACGGCGTACACCGCGGTCGTCACCGAACTCCACGCCCTCGCCGAGGAACTGGCCGAGCGGCTGCCGCCCCGCGCGGGCGGCGGCGCGTACGCCCTCGCCGAACTCGACACCGCCGTCCAGCAGGCCGCCGCCGCCCGAGGGCTGCTCGTCGCCGCGCTCAGCGTCCCGACGACCACCGAGACGGTCATCGACCCCACCACCGGGCTGCCCACCACCACGACCGGCGCCTCGGCCGCCGACGCGAAACAGCGCGACGCGCTCACCGCCGCCGCCCAGCAGGCCCGCGTCCGCTCCGACGCCGCCCTCGCCCACTTCCGCGAGACCGCGCCCGCCGCCGGCCGTTCGTCCTACGACGCCACGGTCAGCGGCCCCGAGGCCGACACCGCCGAGAAGTACCTGACGGACCTCACCGACCAGCCCACGCTCTCCGACAGCGAGGCCGGCACCAGCGCGAAGACGGTCGGCGCGGCGCTCTCCGCCCGCGTGGACCTGATGCGCGGCGCCGAGTCCTCCCTCTACGACCGGCGCACCAAGGACCTCGCCGGGCTGCGCGACGAGGACGTCACCGCGCTGGAGATCCGGATCGCCGTCCTCGGCGCCCTGATGCTCCTCGCCGTCGGCGTCGCCACCGGCATGGCCCGCTCCCTCACCCGCCCGCTCGCGGTGCTGCGCATCGGCTCCGCCCGTGTCGCCGGCGACCCGGCCACCGAGGAACCGGTCAAGTTCACCGGCCGCAACGACGAGTTCGCCCAGGTCGTACGCTCCGTCAACGCGCTCCACGCGCACGCCCTGGCGCTGCACGAGCGGCTCGCGCCGTTGGAGGGCGACCGCAAGCACCTCATCGGCCAGCGCCGGACCATGGCCGACGACCGCGACCGGCTGCGTGCCGAACTGGCCGAGGCCACCGCCCACCTGACGAAGGTCCAGCACAGCGTCCACGCCACCTTCGTCAACCTGGCGCTGCGCACCCTCGGCCTCGTCGAGCGGCAACTCGCCGTCATCGAGTCCCTGGAGGAGCGCGAGCAGGACCCCGACCGGCTCTCCACCCTCTTCAAGCTCGACCACTTCGCGACCGTCATGCGCCGCCACAGCGAGAACCTCCTCGTGCTGGCCGGCCACGAGCACATCCAGCACCACGCCGGACCCGTCCCGCTCGTCGACGTCGTCCGCGCCGCGGTCAGCGAGATCGAGCGCTACGAACGGGTCCGTATCGCCGCGCTGCCGCCGGGCGCGCACGTCGCCGGGTTCGCCGCCGACGACCTCAGCCACCTCCTCGCCGAACTCCTGGAGAACGGCACGTCGTTCTCGCCGCCGGAGATGACCGTCGAGGTCTCCGGCTGGCTGATGGAGAACGGCGAGATCACCCTCTCCGTCCAGGACGGCGGCATCGGCGTCGCCTCCGACCGGCTCGCCAGGCTCAACTCCCGCCTCACCGACTTCGACCCCGAGGCGCCCTACGAGCAGGAGGACGGCGAGGGCCTCGGCCTCGGCCTGTACGTCGTGGCCCGCCTCGCCCACCGGCTCGGCACCCCGGTCCGGCTCCAGCAGCACGGTTCGGGCGGCACCGCGGCGGTCGTCGTCCTGCCCATGGGGCTGCTGGCCCCCACGCCCGCCGTACCCGTGGGCACCCCGGTCTCGATCACGCCCTCGCTCTCGCTGCCGGGCGTGGACGCCGAGGCCAACTCGAACGTCCTGCCCGGCCGTTCCGTCGCCGTACGCGAGCCCGAGGGCGACGGCGACCCTCTCATCGAGGCGGCCGAGCGGGCACTGCTGGCGAAGGAGGCCGTGGGGACGGCCACCGACGCCGCAGAGGCCGCAGAGGCCTCCGGGACCGTCGTACCGGAAGACGACGACCCCGGGACAGAGTCCGTGTCCGAGACGACGATGGAGCTCTTCGCTCCGGTGGCCCCGGGGAAGGGCGCCGACGAGGAGAGCGACGGGGACATCGCCGCCGACGTCACCGACGACCCGTACCCGAGCGAACCCGACACCCATGAGCGTGCCGCCGACGAGGGGAACGCGGCGCACACGTCGGAGGTGTCACGGGCCGGGACGGAGGGGGCACGGGCCGAGGAGACCCCGCGCCTCACCGACAAGGGCCTGCCCAAGCGCACGCCCAGGATCACCGCGCCCACGCCCACGACGCCCCGGCCACGGGTCGGGGGCGTGAACGCCGAGGAACTGCGCCGTCGGCTCGGCGGGTTCCACCAGGGGGCCAAGGAAGGGCGCCGCGACGTCGAGGCGGAGATCGCCGAGCAGTCGGGCGAGACGCGGATGCCCGTGACGCATGAGTACCGGACAGAGGCAGTTGACACCACGGGGGGCACTTCCGAGGAGGAAAGCAGTTGACCGCGCCCATTACCTTCGGACTGAGCAGTGAAGCCCGCAACCTGCACTGGCTTTTGACCAACCTCGTCGAGGAGGTGCCGGGACTGCTGTCGGTCGCGGTGGTCTCCTCCGACGGCCTGCTGCTGCTCTCCTCCGACCCCGGCAGAAACGCCGAGGCCCGCCAGGCCCGGGAAGAGCGGCCCCAGGGCCCCCGGGGCTCCGCCGCCGACCTGGCCACCATCGTCTCCGGCATCGGCAGCCTCACCATCGGCGCCGCCAAGCTGATGCAGTTCGGCGGAGTCAAGCAGACGATGGTCGCGATGGCCGAGGGCAGCCTCTTCGTGATGTCGATCAGCGACGGCTCGCTGCTCGGTGTGCACGGCGCCCCCGACTGCGACATGAGCGTGGTGGCGTACCACATGGCGCTCTTCGTCGGCCGCGCCGGCCACGTCCTCACCCCGGAACTCCGCAGCGAACTGCGCAAGTCCCTGGAGGCCGAGTCCCAGAAGGAGACCGAGGCGGCCGGGAGCCACCGATGAGCGGCCCGACGAAGAGCGGGGCACGTGTCCCCGAGCCCGGTCCGGCGAAGCGGCCGGCCACGCCGAAGGGCGCGAAGAAGCTCCCCGTGCGCGGCGGCGACCGCAAACCCGCCCGCGTACGCCCCTACTCGCTCACCGGTGGCCGTACCCGCTTCGGCCATGTCCTCCTCGTGGAGACGTTCGTCGCCGTACTCGAAGCCCCGGCCGAGCGGCCCCAGTTGGCGAATGGTTCACTCAACACCAAGGTGATGCCCGAGATGCGGGCCATCGTCGAACTCTGCCGCCGTATGCGGACGGTGGCGGAGATCGCCGCGCTGCTGAAGATGCCGCTCGGCGTGGTCCGCGTCCTCCTCAGTGATCTCGCGGACCAGGGAAAGATCCGTGTGTACGGAACAGGTCACGGACCGGGACAGCCGGACCGCGCTCTGCTGGAAAGGGTGCTGAGTGGACTCCGCCGTCTCTGACGCCGCCTCGGCCGGCGTCAACCCCGACGCCCCGGCCGGCGTCACCCCGGGCGTCGACGACGACGCCCCCCGCGTCGAGGTCGACGCGGACGCTCCCCGTCTCGACGCGGACGCCGTGCGTGTCGGGCTCGGCGCGCCCGGCGTCGACGTGGACGCGGCCCCGCCCGGGGGCTACGCCAGGGCCGCCTCCCGCGGTCTCGACCGGCTCGCCGACACCGCCGCGGCCGGGCCCGGGGCGGAGCCCGAGGAAGAACTGAAACCCTGGCAGTCCGACCTCAGCCGGGCCCCCATCGCCACGAAGATCGTCGTGGCGGGCGGCTTCGGTGTCGGCAAGACGACGTTCGTCGGCGCGGTCTCCGAGATCACCCCGCTGCGGACCGAGGCGCTGATGACCGAGGCCAGCGTCGGCACGGACGACCTCTCCGCGACGCCGGACAAGCTCACCACCACCGTGGCCATGGACTACGGCCGCATCACCCTCGACGACGACCTCGTCCTCTACCTGTTCGGCACGCCCGGCCAGGAGCGGTTCTGGTTCATGTGGGACGACATGGTGCGCGGTGCGATCGGCGCGGTCGTCCTCGCCGACACCCGCCGCCTCGGCGACTGCTTCCCCGCGCTCGACTACTTCGAGAGCTGCGGACTGCCGTACATCGTCGCGGTCAACGCCTTCGACGGCAGCGTGCGGTACGAACCCGAGGACGTACGGGACGCGCTGACCGTGCCCGACCATGTGCCTGTCATGATCATGGACGCACGCAAGCGGGCCTCCGCGATGGAGACCCTGCTGGCCCTGTGCTCGCACGCGATATCCCTCAGCCCCGAATAGTCCCCCCTCAGCGGGACGACACGGACGAACCAGGAGACCTGTCCGGATGCGGAAGATTCTCGTCGTCGGAGCCGGCCAGTCCGGGCTGCAACTGGCCCTCGGACTCCAGTCGCACGGGTACGAGGTCACACTGATGTCCAATCGGACCCCGGACGAGATACGCGCCGGCCGGATCATGTCCACCCAGTGCATGTTCGACTCGGCACTGCGCCACGAGCGCGATCTCGAACTGAACTTCTGGGAGTCCCAGGCCCCGAGGATCGAGGGCGTCGGCGTGTCCGTCGCCGGCCTCGACGGGGAGCGCGCCGTGGACTGGGTCGGCCGCCTGCGCGGGTACGCCCAGGCCGTGGACCAGCGGGTGAAGATGGCCGGCTGGATGGAGACGTTCGCCCGGCGGGGCGGACAGCTGGTCATCCACGGCGCCGCGGTCTCCGACCTCGACTACTTCTCCCGTGTGTACGACCTCGTGCTCGTCACCGCGGGCAAGGGCGAGCTGGTGCGGATGTTCCGCCGCGATGCCTCCCGCTCGCCCTACACCGAGCCGCAGCGCGCGCTCGCCGCCGTGTACGTGCACGGACTGGGCCCGCGTCCCGAGCACCCCGGGTTCCACGCGGCCCGCTGCAACCTGGTGCCCGGTCTCGGCGAACTCATCGTCCAGCCGGTCCTCACCACCTCCGGGCACGCCGACGCCCTGTTCTGGCTGGGCCTGCCCGGCGGCCCGCTCGACGTCTTCGACGGCGTCCGGGACGCCGAGGAGCAACTCGCCCTGACCCTGGAACTCATGGAGCGCCACACCCCCTGGGAGTACGCGCGCGCCACCGAGGCCGAGGTGACGGACCCGGGTGCCGCGCTGACCGGCCGCTACGCCCCGGTGGTCCGGCACCCCGTCGGACAACTTCCCGGCGGTGGGCTGGTGCTGGGCGCAGGGGACGTGGTCGTGGCCAACGATCCGCTCACCGGGCAGGGGGCGAACTCGGCGACCAAGTGCGCGGCCGTGTACCTCGCCGCGATCCTCGACCACGGGGACGCGGAGTTCGACGAGGCGTGGATGCGGCGGACGTTCGAGCGGTTCTGGCGGATCGTGGGGCCCGTCACCAAGTGGACCAACACGATGCTGGCCCCGCCGGCCGAGCACGTGCTGGAGTTGGTCGGGGCGGCCGAGGGGCTGCCGGTGGTGGCGGATCGTTTTGCCAATGGGTTCGACGATCCGGCGGACTTCGAGAGCTACTTCTACGACGCGGAGAAGACCCGGGCGTATCTGTCGGAGGTCGCCGGGGGGTAGGCGGGCCCTAAGATCCCGGCGTGCTCGGGAGCTTCGGGGGCGTCGGGAGCGTCGGGAGGTCGGACGTCCCGGGTTCCACCTCGGCCGTCGCCCTCTTCTCCGACTTCTTGAGGTCGGTGAGCTGCTCGGGCGTGAGGGAGGCCAGGAGTTTCTCCACCTCGTCGAGGCGGTCGCGTACGGTGTCGTGTTCTCTCCTGCGGCGCTCGGTGAGGGTGAGCTGACGGTCGAGGGCCGCGCGGGCCTTGCGGGCGAGGGTGTCGGTGTCCTGTTCGCTGCCGACCAGCCGCTCGACCGTGTCGGCCCGTTCCCGTGCGACCTGTCCGATCACATGGCCCTGCTCCAGCGCCCGGTGCGGGTCGTGGGTCATCAGCAGCCGTACGTACGGGGAGAGCGCGGTGCTGCTGTTCTGGTACTGCTGCCGGGCCAGTCGGCCGGCCGCGCTCCGGCTGTCGTGCAGGGAGAGGCGGGCCGCCGCGAGCCGCCGGTCGAGCCTCGCCACCTCGGTCCGCTGCTTCGTCAGCTCCTCGCCGGTCGAGTCGTACGCCTCGGTGGCCTCCTCGGCCTCGCGGTGGAGCCGCTGAAGGTCGGTGAGCAGGTCGGCGACCGAGCGCTCGTCGGGGGAGGGGGGCTCGGTGCTGGTGCTGGTGCTGGTGCTGGTTTCAGTGTCCGTGCCGGTTTCGGTGTTCGTGTCGGTGGCGTTCTCCGTCTCCGTCTCCGTCTCCGTCGGCGTCTTCGTCGCCGTGTCCGTGCCGTCGTCCGTCGCCTCCGCCTTTCTGCCCGCTCCCGTGCCGTCGGCGACGGGGGGTTCCGGTGCGGCCATGACCGGTGCGGGCGCCGTGGACAGGAGGGCGCCGGCCGTGAGGGCCGTGACCGTCGCCGTACCGACCAGGCGCAGAAGCCTTGCTGACACGTCATCACCTCCGGTGCGGGGGTGGGCCGTCCACCTCGCACCGGCAGGATCGGGGGACCGTGGGGCGGCCGCGCGCCGGGTGGACCGTCCGGCGCCCGGGTGTCACTCGTCGGTGCGGCGCGGCGTCGCGGGCGGCGTGGCGGATTGCCCGTCCGGCGTGTCCGGGGTCTCGGGGCCGGCCGGGGTGTCCGGCCTGGACCAGGGCCACTTCAGGCGGCGTGCGGGGTCCGCGTCCGGGGCGTACTCGTACTTCCACAGCTGGTGCAGGAAGCCGCCCCGGCCGGCGTCGACCCGGCGGTAGACGAGGACGGTCGGCGGGCCCCCGGCCGCGTCGGGCACCGGGACCCGGTACGTCTTCGGGGGGTGCCCGGTGATGCCGAGCAGCACGGGCAGGACGCGCCCGTCGAGGGGGCCGCCCACGAAGGGGGTGTCTTGGCTCTTCACCGGACCAGTGTCACAGCAGGTGGGCGGCGTCGCCGACCACGGGCAGGATGCGGCGGACCAGGGTGCCGACGGCCCCGGCGGAGGTCTCGACGGCCAGGGCGTGCCGTACGGCGGCGGCGGTCTGCGGGTCGCGGCCGGCGGTGGCGGTGAGACAGGCGACGAACTGCTCGACGAGCCAGTCGCGGAGCTCGTCGACGTCCGGCCGCTTGCCCTCGTCGAGCCAGATCAGGGAGGCCGCCTCCACGGAGGTGATCCACATCCGGACGGTCATCCGCAGCCGCAGGCTCGGCTCGGCCACCTCCAGATGCCGCAGGATGTGGTCGGCGGCGGCCCGCCGGACCCCGTCCACGATGGCCGTCGCCCGCGAGGTCTCCACGACGCTGCCGCCCTGGAGGAGGGCGCTGAAGCCGGTGTCGTGCTCGTCGACGAAGGCCAGATAGCGGTCGAGGGCGCGGGCCAGGCGGCTGGTGAGGGGGCCCTCGGCCGGCTCGTCGAAGCAGTGCTCCAGCTCCTCGGCGGCCGTGCGCAGGGCCGCCTCGTAGAGCTGCTGCTTGCCGCCGGGGAAGTAGCGGTAGACGAGGGGGCGGGAGACCCCGGCCGCCTCCGCCACGTCGTCGAGGGAGACGTCCTCCGGCGCGTGGTGCGCGAACAGCTCCAGGGCCGCGTCGAGCAGCTGGCTGCGCCGCTCTTCCACACTCAGTCGGCGGTACGCGCGGGTGGGAGCCTCGGACGTCATACCTCGCAGCGTAGTCGGGGGCGACGGTTGTTCCGCCGAGATCGCGTCAGGGGGTGGGGGTGTCCGTGCGTCGGCGGGTGCGGGTGGTGTGTGGTTGCTCGCGCAGTTCCCCGCGCCCCTGAAAGACACGGCCCCTGCGGGCCGAAAAGCACGGGGCGCAGCCCCTGCTTTTCAGGGGCGCGGGGAACTGCGCGACCAGCCCCCACCGACCCGCACCCGCCGATGCACAGGAGCCCCCACCCCCCTGACGCGCCCCGGCCAAAAAACTACGCCAGCAACCCCGACGACCTCCACATACGGCGCCCCACACCCTGGAGCACCCCGATGTCGTCCAGGAAGTCGGTCAACCGCTTCGCACCGGTCTGCATGACGTCGCGACGGTGCGCACTGGCCCGTACCTGGGCGACAGCCGCTCGCTGGTCGAGACCGACGTTCGAGTACACCTCGGGATTGACGAAGGCGACGGAGAAGACGCGGGCGAACTCGCCGGAGGTGATCCGGGTGAAGCCGCGGGACATCCGGGGGGCCGTCACCATCTGGCGGCGCAGCTCCTCACGGGCGTACCGGACGTGCCGGGCCTCCTCGACGACATGGATGCGGGTGACGCCCCGGACGAGCGGCTGGACCCGCTCGTCGGGGAAGGTCAGACGCTGCATCCAGTCGAGGATCTCCTCGCCGAGGAGGGTCGCGGTGAAGGAGCCCGGGGTCGTCGAGATCGTCTTGAAGACGCGCCCCAGGTTCTGGTGCAGCCGGCTCACCGGGTAGTACGGAGTGTCGCCCTTGCTGATCAGCCGGGCGAACATCTTCGAGTGCCGGCACTCGTCCTCGATCTCCGTCAGCGCGTAGCGGACGTGCGCGCTGGTCGCGGCCCTGTCGTAGATGTGCCGTACGAGCAGTTGCATGAGGATGATCTCGAACCAGATGCCGAGGGAGGCCAGCGCCGCCGCCTCGTGCTGGGAGAGCGCGATCCGCTGCTCCTCCGACATCTTGCGCCACATCGGCGTCCCGTACAGGGACACCAGCTCCGGCGGCCAGAACCACTTCCCCTCCTCGAAGGGGGCGTCCCAGTCCAGCTCCTTGTCCGGGTCGAAGGAGTGCTTCGCGGAGGACACGAGCAGCCGCTCGGCCACCTGCTCGCGGTCCTTGAGGAGCCCGAGCGCGTCGCGCAGCACCTCCGCCTCCGACACGGGGTTCGTCGCGTTCACCGAGGTCACCGTTGTCATGGTTGTCGCAGCTCCTCGTACGGGAGTTCAGGGAGTCACCAGCGGGGAGTTACCAGCGGTCACCGCTTATGAGACTACTTGTCAGCAAGGCCGTCAATCCTTTGTGCGCCACTTGTTGTCGCCCCGTGCGCCGGAGCGAGGTCGCGCTGGGCGGTGGCCGGTTCCCGACGGTTCCGTCACGTGCAGTAGCGTTCTGGCGTGTCCATGCCTCCACCGCCTCAGCAGCCTCAGCAGCCTCAGCAGCCTCAGCCGTACGGTCAACAGCCGCCGCACCAGGGGCCGTACGGTCAGCCGTACCCCGCCGGGCCGCAGCCGCAGCCTCAGCAGTACGGTCAGCAGCCGTACCCGCCTCAGCAGTACGGTCAGCCGTACCCCGCCGGGTGGCAGCCCGCGCCGCCCCCGAAGAGCCGGGTGGGGCTCGTCCTCGGGATCGTCGGCGGGGTCGTCGCTCTGCTCGTGGTCGGCACGGTGGGGTTGTGGGTCGTCGGGACGCGGGGCACGAGCGGTTTCCCGGAGGCCGAGTACCGGCTGGCGCTGCCCGAGACGGTGCTGGACGGCGAGTACAAGCTGGCCCAGGACCTCTCCGACACGGCGGGGCGGCAGGTGGAGGAGGAGGCGGAGGGCGCCTGGGACGCCCGCGACGTCACGGCCGCCGTCGCGCAGTACACCCCGTCGGCGGACGGGGCCGAGGGCGCCCTGATCGTCTCGGGCATGTATGGCCGGTTCAAGAACACCGACGCCGCCCGCGACAACATGCTGAAGGGCGCGGCCGAGGCCGGCACGATCACGGTGGTCGTGCCGCCCGAGGACTACACCCCGGATGGCTCCGGCCTCACCATCAGCTGCCAGGTCGTCACCCAGGAGCAGGCCGGCAGCGAGATCACGTACCCGATGTGCGCCTGGGCCGACGGCAACACCGGGGCGTCCGTCGCGGAGCTCAGCACGGCGAGCGTCGGGCAGGACCCCTCGGAGGTGGACGTGGAGGCCTTCGCGGAGCGAACCCTGCAGGTCCGCTCCGAGATCCGGCAGCGGATCAGCTGAGGACGCCGTCCGGCGCGGCGGGCTCCGCCGTCGGCTCCGCCGGTCCGGCCGGGAACGACGTGCGCAGGGTGAACGCGTACGGCGTCGCGCCGTGTGCGCGGAGGTGGAGGATCCGTTCCTCCGCCTCGGCCACCGTGGGGTGGTGACCGGCGGGGACCCACCACAGGGCGGTCGCGGCCTCGGCCAGCCGCTCGAACCACTCCCGCCTGCGGGACAGCAGTTCCCTGTGCTGTCCCTGGTACATGAAGGCCGTCAGGGCGTCGGTGTCGCGCCACACCGACATGTTGATGATCAGCCACTCGTCGCCGAGGACGGGGATGTCCGTCGCGTTGCCGGAGTCGCTCTGCAGGCGCCAGACGAAGCCGGCGGAGGTGTCCGCGACCGCGTTCACGGGGTCGAGTGCGTCCACGAAGTCCTTCAACTGCGGGGAATCCAGCGGGGCTTTGAGGCGGGCGATGTTGACCTGGGCGAGTTCGTACGCGGCGGAAGTCATGGACCGGACGATAGGACGGGTGGGTTCGGGGGGTGTACCGCTTATCTCAGCTGATGGTCATGGTTCGTCCGGCTCGCGCCGACTCGCGCCTGTGGGCGCCGGGCGCGCGGTACCCCGCGCCCCCTAGCGGGCGGCGGCCTTCAGTACCGCCCGCATCACCTCCCGCGCGATCGGTGCCGCGTCGCCGCCCCCGCTGATGTCGCCCCGGACCGCCTCCGCGTCCTCGACCACCACCGCCACCGCCACCTGGGGTTCCCTCGCGTCGTCGGACTGGGCCCAGCCGATGAACCAGGCGAACGGGGTACCGGAGTTGCCGATGCCGTGCTGGGCGGTGCCGGTCTTGCCGCCGACGGTGGCGTGGCGGAGGGCGGCGTTGGCGCCGGTGCCGTGCTCGACGACGCCCCGCATGAGGTCGCGCAGGTGCCTCGCGGTGGTGGGGCTCATGGCCTGGCGGAGGGGGTGTGCGCCCGGGGTGGCGACCGTGCGGCCGCTCGCCGTCGTGGTGCGTTCGACGAGGTACGGCGAGCGGACCGAGCCCCCGTTGGCGACGGCCGCCGTGACGAGCGCCATCTGGAGGGGGGTGGCCCGGGTGTCGTACTGGCCGATGGAGGAGAGGGCGAGCTGGGCCCGGTCCATCTCGGTGTCGAAGCTGCTGGGGGCGACCGAGAACGGGATCCGCAGGCCCGGGTCGTTGAAGCCGAAGGCGCGGGCCGTGTCCGTCATGGCGCCGAGGCCGACGTCCACGCCCAGCTTCGTGAACACCGTGTTGCAGGACCACTCGAAGGCATAGCGCAGGGAGGCGTTCTCGCAGCCCTCGACCTCGTTGGACAGAGAGGTCGTGGTGCCCGGCAGGGTGTACGGGTCGGGGGAGCGGGTGGGGGTGTCGAGGTCCGTGACCACCCCGGCGTCCAGCGCCGCCGCGGCGGTCACCACCTTGAAGGTCGAGCCCGGCGGATAGGTCTGCCGCACCGCCCGGTTGAGCATCGGCCTGCTCGTGTCCCCGTTCAGACGCGCCCACGCCTCGGCCACCTCGCGGCCGTTGCCGGAGAGCACGCCGGGGTCGTACGACGGCCGGGAGACCAGCGCCAGGACGCGCCCGGTGGCCGGTTCGAGCGCGGCGACCGCGCCCCGGCGGGCACCGAGCCCCAGGTAGGCAGCCCGCTGGGCCGCCTCCTGGAGGGTGGTGACGACCTCGCCGCCGGCGTTCCGGTCACGGGTGATGTCGTTCCACAGAGGGAGGAAGGACAGCATCGGGTCGCTGCCGTCGAGGACGGAGTCCTTCGCGTGCTCCAGGAACGTCGTCCCGTACACCTGTGAGGCGAAGCCCGTGACCGGTGCGTACAACGGGCCGTCCCGGTACGTCCGTTCGTAGCGGAGCTGCTCCCCCGTGTCCTTCGAGCCGGTGACCGGGCGCCCCTCGACCACGATGTTCCCGCGCGGCTGGCCCCAACGGGCGATCGTGGGGCGGCGGTTGGCGGGATTGGCGTCGTAGTCCCGGGCCTGGAGGACCTGGACGCGGGTGGCGTTGACGAGGAGGGCGAGCAGCAGCAGGGCACAGAGGGCGGCGGCGCGGCGGATGTACTTGGTCATGCGCCCCGGACCTCCGGGCCGCCGAGCGGGCCCCGGGGGAGGGGCCCGCGGTCGTACTGCCTCCTGGCGGAGTCGCTCATGCGCATCAGCAGGGCCACGATGATCCAGTTGGTGACGACGGAGGAGCCGCCCTGGGCGAGGAAGGGCATCGCCATGCCGGTGAGGGGGATGAGGCCGGTGACGCCGCCGGCGATGACGAAGACCTGGAGGGCGACGATCGAGGCGAGGCCGGTGGCCAGCAGGCGGCCGAAGGGGTCGCGCAGGGCGAGGCCGGTGCGGTAGCCGCGCTCCACCAGCAGGGCGTAGAGCAGGAAGATCGCGGCGAGGCCGGCGAGGCCCAGTTCCTCGCCCGCCGTGGCCAGGATGAAGTCCGACTTGACGGCGAAGCCGATCAGGACGGAGTGGCCGAGGCCGAGGCCGGTGCCGAGGAGGCCGCCGGCGGCGAACGCGAAGAGGGACTGGGCGAGTTGGCCCGGGCCCTGCCCCGCCTCGATCGACGCGAACGGGTGCAGCCAGTCCTCGACGCGGCTGTGGACATGCGGTTCGAGCCAGCCGACGGCCACCGCGCCCACACACGCCAGCAACAGCCCCACCGCGATCCAGCCGGTGCGGCCCGTGGCGACGTACAGCATGATCACGAACAGGCCGAAGAACAGCAGCGAGGTGCCGAGGTCCCGTTCCAGGACCAGGACGCCGACGCTCAGCAGCCAGATGGTGACGATCGGGCCGAGGACGCGCCCGGTGGGCAGTTGAAGGCGCTTGAACCGCCAGATCTGGCGCCCGGCGTACGCCAGCGCGTTGCGGTTCGCCGCGAGATAGCTGGCGAAGAACAGCGCGAGCAGCACCTTCGCGAACTCGCCCGGCTGGATGGAGAACCCGGCGATCCGCACCCAGATCCGGGCGCCGTTGACCGGCGGGAAGAGGATCGGCAGCGCGAGCAGCGCCAGCGCGGCCACCACCGAGACGTACGCGTACCGCTGGAGCACCCGGTGGTCGCGCAGCAGGGCCACGACCGTGATGAACAGCGCCACCCCGAGCGTCGACCAGTTCAGCTGCGCGGGCGCCGCCAGGTCGGCCGGCGTCTCCAGGTCGAGCCGGTGGATCAGCACCAGGCCCAGGCCGTTGAGCAGTACCGCGATCGGCAGCAGCAGCGGATCGGCGTACGGCGCCCGCAGCCGCACCACCAGATGGGCCAGCAGGGCGAGCGCGCCGAGCCCGGCGCCGTAATCGGCGGCGCCGGGTGGGACGGTGCCGTTCTTCGCCAGACCGACGGCGCAGTAGCCGTACACGGACAGCAGGACGGCCACGACGGTGAGGGTGAACTCGACGCCTCGGCGCCGGAGCAGGCGTACGGCGGGCGGGGACGGGTCCGAGGGATCCGCCGCCAGGGTCGTTCCGGCCTTGGTGTTCATGCCCGGAACTTACCTAAATGCAATGCTTGGTGCGTCTTGTCGCTCAGGCGCACAGGCGTGGTGTTCCGTAGGCCTCGATGTACTGGGCCGAGCCCCGGGCCCAGGTGCCGTCGACGAGCAGGTACCACTGCCGGTCGCCGCTGACGCTCTGACCCTCGGCCCGGCAGTAGATCTTGACGATCTCGCCGTAGGGCGCGACCCGGACGACCGTACCGCCGCGGGTCGGCGCGCTGCGCAGGACCAGACCGGCGCGGGCGATGACCTCACCCTTGACGATCTGCTTGCTCTCTCTGGGGTCCTCCTGGCCGGCGCCGGCGGCGGGAGTCGTCGCCGCGAACGCCAACAGGGCGCCACCGGCGGCGGCTATACCGAACCGCATGAGCAGAATCCGCAGGGACATCGGTGCTCCTCCACAAAAGGGGTCGAGGCTGACTATTCGCCACGTTAGGAGGAGGGAGGGCGGGGCGCCTTCTGCGATGGGCCATCAGGGAGGCGCGCCTTCGCGGAGGCGCGGGGGTGAATCCGATGTGCGGCTCCGGCCGGGGGTGTGAGTCCGATGCGCGGGTCCGGCCGGGGGGGAGTCCGTTGTGCGGCTCCGGTACGTGGGTGCGATCCGTTGTGCGG
The DNA here is from genome assembly GCF_045160825.1 of Streptomyces sp. NBC_00104. Classification (NCBI taxonomy): domain Bacteria; kingdom Bacillati; phylum Actinomycetota; class Actinomycetes; order Kitasatosporales; family Streptomycetaceae; genus Streptomyces; species Streptomyces sp. NBC_00104. Next base: position 7,551,732 of record NZ_CP108215.1, read on the forward strand.
CTCCGGCGCGTGGGTGCGATCGGTTGTGCGGCTCCGGCATATGGGTGCGATCAGCCGCCACCGGCCGGCAGCCGCACCACAGCCGACGCACCCCCGTCCGGAGCGTTGTCGAATCTCAACCGCGCTCCCAGAACCTCCGCCTGCCCCACCGCGATCGTCAGCCCCAGCCCGTGCCCCTTGGCGGAGCCCTCCGTACGGAACCTCTGCGGCCCATCGGTCACCAGATAGCCCGGGAACCCGCCCCCGTGGTCCCGCACGGTCACCACGGCCCCCTCCACGGTCAACACCACCGGGGGTGCGCCGTGCTTGTGCGCGTTGGCCACCAGATTCCCCAACACCCGCTCCAGCCGCCGCCGGTCCGTCTCCACACAGGCGTCCTCCACCACCCGCACCTCCGTCTCGGCGCTCGCGTTCGCGGCCACCCGCTCCACCAGCGTCCCGAGCCGGATCGCGTCCAGGTCCAGCCGTTCGCTCCCCGCGTCCAGCCGCGAGATCTCCAGCAGATCCTCGGTCAGCGTCCGCAACGCGGCGACCCGGTCCCGCACCATCTCCGTCGGCCGGCCCGCCGGGAGCAGTTCCGCCGCAGCGTGCAGCCCGGTCAGCGGCGTACGCAGCTCGTGCGCGACGTCCGCGGTGAACCGCTGCTCGCCGATCAGCTTCCGCTGCAGCGTGGACGCCATGGTGTCGAGCGCGGCGGACACCGCGGCCACCTCGTCGCGGTGCCGCGCCGGGTCCGTCGTACGGGGATCGCCCACCCGCGCGTCCAGGTCGCCCGCGCTGATCCGCCGGGCCACCTGGGAGGTCGTGCGCAGCCGCCGGGTCACCCCGCTCACACCGAGCGCGCCGACGATCAGCGTCACCCCGATCGCCAGCGCGGAGGAGCCCAGGATGGCCCGGTCGAGGTTCTCGATCGTGGCCGCGCTCTGCGCGTAGTCGATCTGTACGGCGAGGGCCCGGCCGTCGGCGGGGGCGGCCGCCCACATCGTGGGGTACCCGTCGACGACGCCGACCATCGTGCCGCGCCGCCCGCTCACCGCCAGCTCGCGCAGCGACGTCGGCAGCCCCCGGGCGTCGATCCCCGAGTCGGGCGGCAGCCGGTTCCCGGCCTCGTACGCCCGTACCGCCTCGTCGAGCCGGACGAGGGCCCGGGAGCGGGCGTCGCTGACGGTCCGGTTGGTGACGGAGACATGCACGAGGGCGCCGAGCAGCGCGGCCAGCCCGCAGCACATGACCGTGATGAAGGCCAGCGCCTTCCAGGTGAGCGAGGAGGTCCAGCGACGCAGGCCGAACCGTTTCCGCGCAGGCCTCGCCGCGCTCATCGCGGACCGCCGGACGACGAGGCGGCGAGCGGGCCCGAAGACGACGACGCGGGCGACGGCGTGGTGGACGGCGGGCGCGAGGACGAGGGGGCGCCGACCGGCGGCGACCCGTCGCCGTGGGGGGAGGGCCGTGGCGATCGTCCGCCCACCCGCAGGATCTCGTCGCGGGTGAGCAGCATCGCCAGCTGGTCCTCGTCCCAGGTCCACTGCGTGCGGTACTCGTAGCCGACGATCGCCGCGGGGGAACGGATGATCACGGTACGGCCGGCCAGCTCGACCGCGAGCACCGCGTCGTCACTGGCCAGCACCTGCACCAGCCGGTCCGCCCGGAACGTGTACATCCGCACCGCCGTCTGGTTGCCGGGCAGCAGCCGGAAGCCGAGCACCAGGTCGTCGCGCCCGTCACCGGTGAGGTCCCGGTAGTAGGCCTTGAGGACGGGACACTCGGCGCGGTCCCCACCCTCGCCGCAGTCGGCCATACGCGCGGCCGTCCCGCCGTAGAGGGCCTGCGACCCGGAGTACACGTCGGGGTGCGCGGCGATCTCCGCGCGCACGACGGCCACCGGGTCCACCTTGTGGATGTCCTCGCCGGGGGCCTCGACGCCCTCGACGACCTCCGTCTCGGCCTCGCCGTAGTCGTAGGCGGGGGAGGAGGCAGGCGGCTCCCCGGGCCACAGCCGGGTCGGGCCGCTCGCGGTGGGCGTGGCGCCCGCGCTCACCAGGCCCCCGGAGTCGCCGCACGCACCCAGCAGCAGGACGGCGGCCACGACGGCCGAGGCGCCTCGGGCCGCACGCGCGGGGCGGCTGGGGAACACGGGACTCCTGGGTGTACGGGTACGGGGAGGAAGCGGCTGTGGTCCCGTACACCCTATTCGTGCCCGAGTTCTTCGTCGTGACGGCTCGGTCCCGCACACCGCCCTACTCGGCCAGCTCCTCCAGCTCCTCCAGGAACCGGACCGTCGCCAGCCCCGTGTGCAGGTACTCCACGAACAGCTCGTTGTGCAGCGCCCACGGTGAACGGCGGGTGCGGATCAGACGGATCGCCTCCTCGGCGGAGTGCCCGTCGCGGATCAGCGCGTGCGCCACGACCAGACCGGACCGGTTGTACCCGCTGTAACAGCGGACGAGGACCCGTTTGCCGTCCTCCAGCGCGTCGCACGCCGCCTGCCCGAGCCGCATCACGCCCGCCAGCTGCGTACCGTCCAACGGTCCGTCCGGGATCGGCCACACGTGGTGCTCGACGCCGTCGTCCGGCCCGTACCCCGGCAGCCGCAGCAGGGTCAGCACCAGGTCGAACTCATCGCGTACGACCGCGAGTTCGACGTCCCCGGTACCGGTCCGGCCCGCGAACTCGTGCCCGCCCATCCAGAGCCCGGGCACGATCTCGCTCCAGGGTTCGCCCGGAGCCGGGACATCGGCTTGTTTCCTGCGCGTCCGCAAGGGCGCCTCCCCTAGGCCGTAGCCCCCTGACGACGGGTCGTCACCCCAAAGGTAACCGGGTTCTTGCCGATGGAGCACCCCGCCTGTTCCCATGGTCGTGGGGTGATGGTGCATGAGCGGACTGCGCGTCATACCGACCCGGCGGCACGGACGGGACCGCCTGTACGTGTGCCGGACCGACGGGAGGAACATCGCCTGGTACGACCGTGAGGCCGGCCGGGTGAACCTTCTCAGCGAGGAGCTGAGAGAGGACGTGCTGGCCGTCCTCGGCCCCTTCCTCACCGGCCCGGTCGCCGTGGGCCCGCCGCCCGTGCCGACCCCCGCCGAGCTGGCCCGGCTGAGCCTCCCCCCGGACGACGACCTGGCCCCCAACCGCCCCGGCGAGGCCCTGCTGATCGCCCTCGACCGGGCCCCCGGCCCACCGCGCCGACTGCGCCCCGACCCGCGCCGCCGCGCCCTGGCCGCCGAGCAGAGGGTCGGCGACGCGCTGGACCGGCTGGAGGGCGCCGGCTGGCACACCCTGCACTCCGTGCCGCTGCCCGGCGGCGACCGCATCCACCACCTGGTCATCGGCCCCGGAGGACTGTTCTGCGTCCGCTCCCTCCAGGCCCGCAGACAGCGCGTCGTCGTCACCGATCCCGTGGTCGCCGTCGGCCGCCATGAGCCCCGCGCGCTGCTGCGCTGGCTCCGCGCCACCGCCGACCGCGCCTCCTACGCCCTCACCGCCGAGGTCCACCCCGTCCTCGCCCTCGCCGAACCCTCCGCCCTCGACGTCACCACGCCCCTGCGCGAGGTCCGCGTCCTGCGCGACACGGACCTGTCGGAACTCGCCCGCGCGGGTGGAGTGCTGAAGCCGGCGGACGTGGAGGGGCTGCACGCGATGGCGCGGGATCGGCGGACGTGGACGCGGGTGTAGGCCATCTGCTGGGCGCGGGGCGGTCGTGGTGAACGGTCTTGGGGCTGCGCCCTCGGGCCCTGTCGGCCTGCGCGTGCCGTCTGCGGCCCGTCGGCCTGCGGCCCGTCGGCCTGCGGCCTGCCGCTTGTGGCCTCCTCCTCGGACGCCGGACGCCGGACGCCGGACGCCGGACGCCGGACGCCGGACGCCGGACGCCGGACGGGCTGCGGGGCGGGCCGAATCATGGCAGTGGGTGTGTGGCCGCCGGGTCCAGGAGCGGTGCCAGCAGATCTCCGTGGTCCTGGAGGCGGGGGGCGATGTCCGGGGCGCGGAAGACCAGTCGGTCGGGGGAGGCGCACTCCTCGACCTCGGTCCAGGTCACCGGGGCGGAGACGGTCGGCTCGGGGCGGGCGCGCAGGGTGTAGGGCGTGGCGGTGGTCTTGCGGGCGGCGTTCTGGCTCCAGTCGACGAATACCTTGCCGGGGCGCAGGCTGCGGGTCATCCGGTGGACGACCCGGCGGGGCAGTGCCTTCTCCGCCTCGACGGCGAGTTCCTTGGCGTACTCCGTCACCCGCTCCGACGACGCCCCGCGCACCGCCGCCAGCAGATGCAGCCCCTTGGACCCGGACGTCTTCGCGTACGCCTCGATCCCGTCCGCCGCGAGCCTCTCCCGCAGCCAGCAGGCGACCTCGCAGCACTCGACGACGGTCGCGGGCGCCCCGGGGTCCAGGTCGAGGACCAGCCGGTCGGCCTCGTCGGAGGAGTTGACGGTCCACTGGGGGGTGTGGAACTCGACGACCAGGTTCGACGCCCACATCAGGCTCGGCAGGTCCTGGACCAGCACCATCCGGGCCGGGCCCTCCATCCGCCGCACCTCGGCGGTCGTGACCCAGTCGGGAGTGCCCGGTGGCACGTTCTTGGTGAAGAAGACCTGGCCGCCGGGTCCGTCCGGGTAGCGGAGGAAGGACACCGGGCGGTCGCGCAGATGCGGCAGCAGGGCGTCGGAGGTCGTGGCGTAGTAGTGCAGCAACTCGCCCTTGGTGAACCCCGTCGCCGGGTGGAGGACCTTCTCCAGGTTGGAGAGGGCGACCCTGCGGCCCTCCACCTCGGTGATCGGTGTCATGGGAGCCAGAATCCCACGATCAGGCGTGAAAGAAGATAAAGCACTCAAAGCGGGCGTAGCAGGTAAAGCAGGTAAAGCAGGTAAAGCAGGTGGAGCAGGTAAAGCGGGTGGAGCGGGTGGAGCGCCTGACGGTCAGGCGCCCACGTACGCGGCCAGGTGTTCGCCGGTGACGGTGGAGTGGGCCGCGACCAGATCGGCCGGGGTGCCCTCGAAGACGACACGGCCGCCGTCGTGACCGGCGCCGGGGCCGAGGTCGATGATCCAGTCGGCGTGCGCCATGACGGCCTGGTGGTGCTCGATGACGATCACCGACTCGCCGGCGTCGACGAGCCGGTCGAGCAGCCCGAGCAGCTGCTCCACGTCGGCGAGGTGGAGACCGGTGGTCGGCTCGTCGAGTACGAGGACGGAACGGCCCCTGCCCCTGTCGCCCATGCGGGTGGCCAGCTTCAGCCGCTGCCGCTCGCCGCCGGAGAGCGTGGTGAGCGGCTGGCCGAGGGTGAGGTAACCGAGTCCGACGTCCGCCATCCGCTCGATGATCCGGTGGGCCGCGGGGGTGCGCGCCTCGCCGTCGCCGAAGAACGCCTCGGCCTCGGCCACCGACATCGCGAGCACCTCGCTGATGTCGCGCCCGCCGAAGCGGTACTCCAGCACCGACGCCTCGAACCGCTTCCCCTCGCACTCCTCGCACGTGGTGGCGACGCTCTGCATGATGGCCAGGTCGGTGTAGATGACGCCGGCGCCGTTGCAGGTGGGGCAGGCGCCCTCGGAGTTGGCGCTGAAGAGCGCCGGCTTCACCCCGTTGGCCTTGGCGAAGGCCTTGCGGATCGGGTCGGCCAGCCCGGTGTACGTCGCCGGGTTGCTGCGCCGGGAGCCGCGGATCGCGGTCTGGTCGATCGACACCACGCCCTCGGCCCCTGCTTGCCGGGGCATCGAGCCGTGCACGAGCGAGCTCTTGCCGGAACCGGCGACGCCGGTGATGACGGTGAGCACGCCGAGCGGGATGTCGACGTCCACGTCCTGGAGGTTGTTCGCCTTCGCGCCGCGGACCGCCAGCGTGCCGGTGGGCTTGCGGACCGTCTCCTTCAGGGCGGCCCGGTCGCCGAGATGACGGCCGGTGACGGTGTCGCTCGCCCGCAGCCCCTCCAGGGTGCCCTCGAAACAGACCGTGCCGCCCGCCGTGCCGGCGCCGGGACCGAGGTCCACGACGTGGTCGGCGATGGCGATCGTCTCCGGCTTGTGCTCCACGACGAGCACGGTGTTGCCCTTGTCGCGCAGCCGCAGCAGCAGGTTGTTCATCCGCTGGATGTCATGGGGGTGCAGACCGATGGTCGGCTCGTCGAAGACGTACGTGACGTCGGTGAGCGAGGAGCCGAGGTGGCGGATCATCTTGGTGCGCTGCGCCTCACCGCCGGAGAGCGTGCCTGAGGCCCGGTCGAGCGAGAGATAGCCGAGGCCGATCTCCACGAACGAGTCGAGGGTGTAGTGGAGCTTGGCGAGCAGCGGCGCCACCGACGGATCCTCGATCCCCCGGGCCCATTCGGCCAGGTCGCGGATCTCCATCGCGCAGGCGTCGGCGATGTTGACCTTGCCGATCCGCGAGGAGCGCGCCAGCTCGCTGAGCCGGGTGCCGTCGCAGTCGGGACATTGGGCGAAGGTGACCGCCCGGTCCACGAAGGCCCGGATGTGCGGCTGCATCGACTCGCGGTCCTTGGCGAGGAAGGTCTTCTGAAGCTTCGGGATCAGCCCCTCGTAGGTGAGGTTGACGCCGTTGATCTTCACCTTGGTCGGCTCGCGGTAGAGGAAGTCGTGCCGTTCCTTCTTGGTGTAGCTGCGGATCGGCTTCTCCTTGTCGAAGAAGCCCGACTCGGCGATGACCCGCACCACCCAGCCGTCCCCGGTGTAGGTGGGGATGGTGAACGGGTCCTCGGAGAGCGACTTGGAGTCGTCGAACAGCTGGGTGAGGTCGATGTCGGAGACCGTGCCCCGGCCCTCGCAGTGGGTGCACATGCCGCCGGTGCGGCTGAAACTCACCTTCTCGGTCTTGGTCTTGTCGGCGCCGCGGTCGACCGTGAACCCGCCGCTCGCCGAGACCGAGGCGACATTGAAGGAGAACGCGCCGGGCGGCCCGATGTGCGGCCTGCCGAGCCGGCTGAAGAGGATGCGCAGCATCGCGTTGGCGTCGGTGGCGGTGCCGACGGTGGAGCGCGGGTCGGAGCCCATCCGCTGCTGGTCGACGGTGATCGCGGTGGTCAGCCCGTCGAGCACGTCCACCTCGGGTCGCGCCAGGTTCGGCATGAAACCCTGCAGGAAGGCGCTGTACGTCTCGTTGATCAGCCGCTGCGACTCCGCGGCGATCGTGTCGAACACCAGCGAGCTCTTCCCCGAGCCGGAGACCCCCGTGAACACCGTCAGCCGACGCTTCGGGATCTCGATGCTGACGTCCTTGAGATTGTTCTCCCGCGCCCCGTGCACACGGATCAGATCATGGCTGTCGGCGGCGTGCGGCTCGTAAGACCGCGTCTGCGCCTGCGTCGGCGTCGGCGTCGGCGTCCGCGCCTGCGCCTGCGCCTGCGCCTGTGTCTGCGCCTGCGTCGGCGTCCTCGTGGCCTTCGTCATCGTTCCTCCATCTGTCGGGCGGAGCCGCGTCCCACGGTCCCCGCAGGCGTCGCCTGACCTGATCCGATCCGCTGGGAACAGTGGGAACAGTACGTGCGGTGGTGCGTCTTCCGTGTGGCTACGGCGAAGGCCGGTGGTGCCGGGCGCGGGTCGTGCGCCCGCCCGATCGGCGTACGGTCGCCGGCCCCGGCCCCGCGGACCCCCTCCCCGGATCTCAGACCTCGTGCACGCGGATCAGGTTGCCCGCCGGCTCACGGAAGGCCGGGGGAAGCGCGCGTTGATGGTGAGGCGTGAGGCGTGAGGCCACGGCCTTCAGGCTAGGTGCGCCTCGCCCCTCCGCGCTTCTCGAATCCTGACCGGTCCGGTGACGGGGGCCTGTCGAGGGGCTCCACGGGGTGCCCCGCGGCCGACGGGCAGGGGCCACCGGTCGGAGTTACGGTGTGGACAAACCGGAAGCAGGGACCCGAAAGGTGCGTGCTGCCCCGTGCGATCGATCTGGAACGGCGCCATCTCCTTCGGCCTGGTCAGCATCCCGATCAAGCTGGTGAACGCGACCGAGAGCCACTCCGTCTCCTTCCGCCAGGTCCACCTGGAGGACGGCGGCCGCATCCGTTACCGCAAGGTCTGCGAGCTGGAGGACCGCGAGGTGACGCAGGGGGAGATCGGCAAGGCGTACGAGGACGCGGACGGCACGATGATCCCGATCACGGACGAGGATCTCGCGGCGCTGCCGATCCCCACCGCCAAGACCATCGAGATCGAGGGCTTCGTACCGGCCGAGAGCGTCGACCCGCTCCAGGTGGACGCCGCGTACTACCTCGCGGCGAACGGCGTCCCCGCCGCCAAGCCCTACACCCTCCTCCGCGAGGCGCTCAAGCGCAGCGGGAAGGTCGCCATCTGCAAGTTCGCGCTGCGCGGGCGCGAGCGGCTGGGGATGCTGCGGGTCGTGGACGACGTCCTCGCCATGCACGGGCTGCTCTGGCCGGACGAGATCCGTACGACGGACGGGGTCGCCCCCGACGCGAGCGTCACCGTCCGCGACAAGGAACTCGATCTCGCCGACGCCCTCATGGACACCCTCGGCGAGGTGGACCTCGACTCCCTCCACGACGACTACCGCGAGGCGGTCGAGGAGCTCATCGCCGCGAAGGCCTCCGGCGAGGAGCCGCCCGCCGCCCCCGCCCCCGCTCCGGGCGGCAAGGTCCTGGACCTCATGGCCGCCCTCGAGAAGAGCGTCCGCGAAGCCAAGGAGTCCCGAGGCGAGGACGTCGCCGACATCACTCCCCTCCCGTCCCGCCCCACCCCCAAACAACCCGCGGGCAAGAAATCCACCACGACCGCCAAGAAGACGGCCGCCTCCCCGAAGAAGTCGACGGCCGGATCGACCCAGCCCACGAAAACGACCCAGCCCACGAAGAAGACGGCCGCGAAGAAATCGCCGGCCAGGAAGACGACGGCGACAAAGGCCACGGCGACAAAGTCCACGGCCACGAAGTCCACGTCGGCACAGTCCACGTCGGCAAAGTCCGCAGCAGCGAAGAACACGGCGACGAAGGCCACCGCGAAAAAGCCACCGGCGAAGAAGACAACCGCGCGCAAGCGCTCCGCCTGACACCCCCCGCAGGCGCTCCCCTGACCACCGGGCGGACCACCGGGGACTGGGCCATGGCGGCTGCCCGCCGTCGCGACGGACATACGGACATAAGGTCCTGACGGAACCCGCGGCCACCGCCGACTCCTCACCCGCCGCCCAGCCCTTTCCGCTGTCCACCTCCGTCCCCGCGTTCCTGCCGCCGCGGTGACCCGCCACGACCGCGGAGGTCGGCGGTGCCGACGGCCGGAATGGGGGGGCGCCACTGTCACCGTTCCCCCTCGCTCCCGCTCCCGCTGCCGTCTGCAGCCGATGCCGTACGCCACCCCTCGCTCTCTGCGGCTCCCGCTCCCATGCATCTGTCCTGCTCCGCGCGTGCTGTGCCCTTGACCCCTCACCCGTCGACCCCTTCCCGCCGCAGCGGCGCCCAGCACGGTGGTGGGCGGCGGTGGGAGGCGGTGGGTGGCGGTGCTCAACCGGCCGGAGCGGCGTGGGCTATGGGGCGCGCCGTAGCGCGAGGACCGCGTTGTGGCCGCCGAAGCCGAAGGAGTTGGTGAGGGCGAGGTCGCCGTCGGGCGGGAGGGGACGGGGGCCGGTGGTGACGAGGTCGAGGGTGATGGCGTGGTCCTGGTCGGCGCAGCCGATGGTCGGCGGGATGAGGCCGTGGTGGAGAGTGAGCGCGGTGACGAGGGCCTCCACCGCCCCGGCGGCGCCCTGGAGATGTCCGAGACTCCCCTTGAGCGCCGTCACAGGCACCCGGCGCCCCGACAGCACCGCGGTCAGCGCGTTCGCCTCCGCGAGGTCGCCGTCGACCGTGGCGGTGGCGTGCGCGTTGACGTGGACCACGTCGGAGGGCGACGCCCCCGCGTCCCACAGCGCCCGGCGCAGCGCGAGCGCCACCCCCGAGCCCGACGGATCAGGCGCCGCCATGTGATGCGCGTCGGCGGAGAGTCCCCAGCCCGCCGCCTCGCAGTAGATCCGGGCCCCGCGAGCCCTCGCCCGGTCCTCCGCCTCCAGCAGCAGAAAACCCGCCCCCTCGCCGTTCACGAACCCGTCCCGGTCCTTCGCGAACGGCCGGGACGGGCTCTCCCCGCCGCCGGTCAGCCCATGCCGCGACAGCGCCCTCATCGCCGCGAACGACGCCATGATCGCCGGGGTCACCACGGCCTCGGCCCCGCCCGCGAGTGCCACGTCCACGCGGCCGTACCGGATACGGTCGACCGCCTGCCCGATCGCCTCGGTGCCGGAGGCGCACGCACTGGTGACGGTCCGTGCCTCCCCGGTGATCCCGAGGTCGAGGGAGATCTGCGAGGCTGCCTGCGAGGGCACACACATCGGCGTGGTGAGCGGAGAGACACTCCGGGGCCCCCGGTCCCGTAACTGCCGGTCGCCGGCCACGAGTACCGACGCGTCACCTAGGATCGCCCCGGCGGACACCCCCACCCGCTCCGGATCGAGACCGCTCTCGGCCGCACCAGCGGCATCGAACCCCCCGTCCCGCCACGCCTCGCGCGCCGCCAGTACGGCGAACCGCGCGGCCCGGTTCATCCGCCGGGCCCGGGGCCGGGGGAGCAGGCCGGCGGGATCCACCGGCACCGTCCCCGCGACCCGTACGGGTAACTCCGCGAACTCCTCGCCCTCCAGCTCCCGTATTCCGCAACGCCCTTCCAACAACCCCTGCCACAGTTCGCCCACGCCCACCCCGAGCGGCGTGACAGCCCCCAGCCCCGTGACAACCACCCGCCGCGTCACCGCGTACGCCATGACCCATCCCCCAGCCCGTCCAGCCCCCGCCGATTCCTCCTGCCCCAGAGATTGTTCCCGCTTCAACTGCTTGCTGCACCCCGCGACGGCATGCCGACACCGGGCCCGCCGCCCGAGGGCCACCCGGTGCCCGCACCCGAACGTCGGCCCCGCTCAGAGCACCTTCGCGCGCACCAACGCCGAGAGGACGAGCGTGCCCGGGAGGAGGGGGAGCCAGACGGTGAGGACGCGGTAGCCGATGACGGTGGTGGTGGCCAGGGTCGCCGGCGCGCCGAAGGCGACGAGGGTGAAGACGAGCGCCGCGTCCATCGGGCCCAGTCCGCCCGGCGCGGGGACGGCACCGGCGGCCGTGCTGGCGACGAGGTAGGCGAACAGCATCTGCGTCCAGGACACCTGCAGCCCGAGCGAGGACCCGACCGAGGCGAGCACCGCCCCCTGGCACAGGGGGAAGGCGGCGGCCCCGCCCCACAGGGCGAGCGCGCGGACGGGACGGCTGTGCACGACCCGGGTGTCGGTGAGGGCGGTGCGCAGCCCTCCGATGAGGGGGCGCCGCAACGGTCGTACGGTCGTGATCAGGGTGACCACGGCGGCGAGGCTGACGCCGGTGATCGCGCCGACCAGCGCGAGGGTCTCGCCCTTCGGGAGGAGCGCGGTCAGGCGCAGTGTGCCGGGGAAGGCGACGACGAAGGCGAGGATCACCAGGGTCTTGGCCACCGGTTTGACCGCCGAGTACAGGGCGAGCGACGAGGTGGCCCGGGAGAGGGGTATGCCGCGGCGCCGCAGGAAGCGCAGGACGACCGCGTGGGCGCCGATGTTGCCCGGCAACGCGTGTCCGGCCGCCCCGGCGGCGAACTGCGTCGCCAGCAGCTGCCCCGGCGGCAGCCGCTCCGGCACCGCGCCCTGCCGTACGCACGCTGAGGCCACCGAGCACAGGGCCGTGAAGAAGACCCCGGCCAGCAGCCACCGGAGGTCGGCCGACGCCAGCCGCACCGCCCCCTCGTGCACCGTCCGCCAGTCCACCGCGGCCCACACCGCGAGCAACACCAACGGCAACAACGTGAGAGCGAACCGCAGTCGTCGGCCGTTGACGGGCGAACGGGACGGGAGCAGTGCCCGCAGCCTCGCGGGAAGAAACGCCGCGAGCCGAGCCGGGTGGGCGCCCGCGGCCTGGCCACAGGGAGGGTCGCAGAGGGCGGTGGGGGAGGCGACGACGGGGTCGGACGCCGCTGCGGTGGGGGAGGGGACGGGGGCGATCGCCGCTGCGGCGGAGCCGGGCATCGGGTCGGTGGCCGTGGTGCGGCCGGGGAGTGGGGCGGTGGCCGTGGTGCGGCCAGGGAGTGGGTCGGTGGCCGTGGTGCGGCCGGGGAGTGGGTCGGTGGCCGTGGGGAGGTGGGGGAGCGGGTCGGCGGCGGTGGTGGTGCCGGGGGTGGGAACGGGGGGCGGGCCCGAACCGGCGGCGATGGCGGGACCGCTGGCCGGATCGGGGGCTGGGGTGGGATCTAGGGCTGGGTCGCAGGCGCAGGCGCTGGCACAGGCCGCGGTGGGGCACGGGGGCTTCACCGCGCCAGGAACCGGAGCGTGGCCGTAAGCGGGCTCGATGGTCGCGGTGAGGTCAGGGGCCGGGGCAGGCGCGCAGACCGTGGCGATGGAGGGGACCGGCGTCGATCCCGGGACAGGAGCGAGGGCGCACGGCGAGTCGGAGTGCGCCCTGCGTTCGGTGCTGGTGGTGCCGGTGGTGCCAGAGGTGCCGGTGGTGCTGGCGGTGGTGGTGGCCTGGCTCGGGACTTGGGTGAGGTCCCTGGGCTGGGCCGGGCTGGGTATCAGGGTGATGGGGTCGGGGACCGGGGGCGGGGTGGGCCGCGAGGGGGGCGGCGCGTCGAGCGGGAGCGGGAACAATGGGCACGTCGTCCTTCCGCGTCGCGTCGGTACGGCGGGGGACCGCACCGACGGAGGCAGGGCAAGTCAAGAACGAAGGGAACCTCAGGACCGTTCCCACCCCAAATGACTCCCCGGTATGCACCATCCGAACTCCTGCCACCGTGGGAACGACGACACCGCTTCCGAACAGCGACTCCGCCGCCGAAGCCCACCCGAACCCCACCGCCCCACATGAGACACAAGTCACCTCCCGGCCGCCCCGCACCCGGGCCCACGGACGGCCCACCCTCGCCACCCGCCGACGGGTTCGACGCACGCGCGCAACGATGACCGCCGGACCCCACGAACGCCGAGACGACCACGACGGAACCGAAACCGCCGATGCCCACGCAGCCGCTGGGCCGCTGGGCCGCTGGGCCGCTTGGTCGCTGGGCCGATGGGTCGGCGGGGGCCGCTGGGGCGTCGGGTTGCCGGGCCGCTGGGCCGGCAGGCGGCCGGGTCGTCGGGCCGCCGAACCGGCCTGGCTCCGAGCCGCCGGATGCACCTGCTTCCCGGCCTCGCCCCCGCACGCTGGGTCGCCGAGCCCCACCGCTTCCCGTCTGTTGTGATGTGTGTCACCCGAGGTCTAGGGTTGTAGCGCCTGGCAGGCGGCCCCCGGGGGCACGTCGGGTGGCGGTGTGCGGCGGGGCCGTCCGCAGGTCAGGGAAGTGATCCCGTTGTCCGTCTCCTGGGACGACATCGGCGGTCTCGTCGATGCGCATGAGCGCTTCCTCGCGGGCGCGCGGGTCGACTCGGATGTCCGGGATCCGGTGCTCGACTCGTGGAAGCGTTGCCGTTCCGCCGGCCTCGAACCCCACCGGCTGCTGATCCCCTACGCACCCGACCTCGCCATGGAGGACCCCTTCCTGCGCGCCGCCGACCCGGTGCTCGCGCAGCTCACCACCTCCCTCGCGAACGTCAGCATGAGCATCGTGCTCTGCGACGGACAGGCCCGCATGGTCCAGCGGCACGGCGGCGACCGACAGCTCCTCACCCGCCTCGACGAGGTGAACTTCGCCCCCGGCTTCTGCGCCTCCGAGGCCGCCGCCGGTACCAACGGCGTCGGCACGGCCCTCGCCGAACGCCAGCCCGTCTTCGTCCTGGGCCGGGAACACTTCGCCGACTGCCTCTCCCCTTTCGCCTGCGCCGGCGCCCCCGTCCGCAACCCGCTCAGCGGCCGGGTCGAGGCCGTCCTCGACCTGACCTGTCTGCGCGACGACGGCGACCCCACGATGCTGCGGCTCGTCCGCGAGGCGGCCCACGACATCGAGGCTGGCCTCCTGGAACAGGCCACGGAACGGGAACGGGCCCTGCTCGCCGCGTACCGCCGGGCCGCCCGTACCGCCGCCCGCCACGACACCTGGCCCCGCCAGCCCGAGCACCCGCCCTGGGCGCGGGGCGACGACGGCCGGTACGGCGAGCCCCTCGGCCGCGTGGACCTGGCCGTTCTCCGTGAGAAGGCGGAGGAGCTCATCGCTTCCCCGCACCGCACCCTCGACGAGATCACCCTCTCCGGCGGCCGCGTCGCCACGCTCCTCCGCCGCCCGATCATGAGCGAGTCGGGCGAAACCGGGGTGGTCATCGAGGCCCGCGTCCTGGGCGGCCCTCACCTGCGCCACACGGAACTGACACCCCCGCCCGCGTTCCCGGCAGGGCAGCCGACGACCACCCCGACCCTGCCGCCATCCCGGACACCGCCCGCGCAGCCGCCGACGACACCACCCGCCACCTCCGCCACCACCCCAGACCTCACCACCACCCCAGACCTCACCACCACCCCGCCCGGCACATCCCCGGCCGCGCCCGCCCCACTCCCCACTGCCCCACCCCCGACCGTCGCCCTCCGCACGGTCGTCCCCGCCTCCCCCCACGCCCGCCCGACGCCGGCGCAACCCCCACCACCCGACCCCACCCCGTACGAAACCGACGCGACCACCGGCACCCCCACTACCCCCACTACCCCCACCACGACCGGCACCCCCACCACGACCGGCACCCACCGCCCCACCGACGCCACCCACCGCCCCGCCCCGTCGGCCCCTCCCACCCCACACCCCGACTCCGCCACCGACGCCTGGCTCCTCCTGGTCGGTGAACCCGGTGTCGGTCGGCTCGCCGTGCTCGCGCGCCGGCGTCTGGAGTTGCTGCACGACGCCGGAGTCCGGATCGGAACGACCCTGGACGTCACCCGCACCGCGGAGGAACTCGCGGAGGTGGCCGTCCCCCGGTTCGCCGACTTCGCGGCCGTGGATCTGCCGGTCTCCGTACTGCTCGGGGACGAGCCGGAACCCCTCGGCCCCGGCATGCGGCTGCGCCGGGTCGCGCTGGGCGCCGTACACGAGGAGTCGCATCTGTACGAGGTCGGGGACCCCGTGCGCTTCGTGCCCTCCACCCCGCAGGCCCGCAGCTGGGAGACCGGGCGGTCGGTGCTGGAGCCCGTGCTGGCGGAGGCCGGCGGCTGGCTCGCCCAGGACCCGGCCCGGCTGGAGCGCGCCCTCGCGGCCGGCATCCACTCCCTGATCACCGTCCCGCTGCGGGCGCGCGGCGTGACCCTCGGCGTGGTCAGCTTCTACCGGTCCGAGCAGCCCGCCCCGTTCGAGGACGACGACCTGTCACTGGCCCAGGAACTGGTCGTACGCGCGGCGATCTGCATCGACAACGCCCGCCGCTACACCCGCGAGCACAACACCGCCCTCGCCCTGCAACGCAGCCTGCTGCCCCGAGGCCGGTCCGAGCAGAGCGCGGTCGAGGTCGCCTACCGCTACCTCCCCGCCCAGGCGGGCGTCGGCGGCGACTGGTTCGACGTCATCCCGCTCTCCGGCGCCCGGGTGGCACTCGTCGTCGGTGACGTGGTCGGTCACGGGCTGCACGCCGCCGCGACCATGGGGCGGCTGCGCACCGCCGTGCACAACTTCTGCGCCCTCGACCTGCCCCCGGACGACCTGCTCACCCACCTCGACGACCTGGTCGGCCGCCTCGACCGGGGCGAGGGCTGGGCGGTGGAGAACACCCACCAGGACTCCGGCATCATCGGCGCGACCTGCCTGTACGCCGTCTACGACCCGGTGTCCCGGCGCTGCGCCCTCACCCGCGCCGGGCACCCGCTGCCCGCGGTCGTCGCCCCGGACGGGACGGTGGAGTTCCTCGATCTGCCCTCCGGACCGCCGCTGGGCCTCGGCGGCATGCCCTTCGAGACCGTCGAACTCGAACTGGCCGAGGGCAGCCAGCTGGTCCTCTACACCGACGGCCTGGTCGAGGACCGGCACCGCGACATCGACACCGGCCTCGACAAGCTCCGTACCGTCCTGGCCTGCCCCGACCGTGCCCCCGAGGACACCTGCGAGGCGGTCCTCGACGCCCTGCTGCCGGCCCGGCCGGGCGACGACGTGGCCCTGCTCGTCGCCCGTACGCACACCCTGGGCCCGGAACGGGTCGCCCGATGGGACCTGCCCGGCGACCCGGCCGTCGTCTCCCGCGCCCGCACGGCCGTCACCGAGCGACTCGCCGCCTGGGGCCTGGACGAACTGGCCTTCACCACCGAGCTGGTGGCCAGCGAACTCGTCACCAACGCCATCCGCCACGCCACCGGCCCGGTCCAGCTCCGCCTCCTCCGCGACCGCGCCCTGATCTGCGAGGTCTACGACGGCAGCGGCACCTCGCCCCGCCTGCGCCGCGCCCGCACCGAGGACGAGGGCGGCCGCGGCCTCTTCCTCGTGGCGCAGCTCACCGAACGCTGGGGCACCCGCTACACCCCCGAAGGCAAGACCATCTGGACCGAACAGCCCCTGCCCCGGCGGTGATCCGGCCAGGGCCCCGGGGCGCCCTCAGTCGTCGTCCGGGACACGCGTCCCGCCCAGCGCCGGGAAAATGCCGATCGCGTCGGTGCCGGACCGTCGCCCGTCGGCGAACCGGTCGGTCTCGATGACCGGGTACCCGAGGAGGACGGCGCCGAAGACCGAAGCGGCGTACGGCGACGTGGTGTCGACCGGCACAGCGTTCGTCGATGCCGTGCTCATCGGCGGCCCGCCAGGAAGTCCGCGCACAGCGCGTTTGGAACAGGGGCCGCACGGTCTTCCCCCGGGGCCGCACGGTCCTCCTCCAGGTCCGCGACATCGCGAGCCGCAGAATCGCGGACATCGTCACCGAACTCTTCCCGGACCTGGACGACGACTCCGTGCGCGTCCTCACCACGTACGCGGTGGCCGGCGCCGACGGCCTGTTCGTCCAGCGCGAGATCCACGGCGACGCAGCGGCCTCGGGGGCGCGCTCGCCGGGGACGGTGATCACTGGGGATTGTCTCCTTCGTGCGCTCCGCCAGGTGCCGGTGCGTGGAAGCGGCCCGGATCGGCGTCGTAGGCCGCGGCGCAGCGGGCGGAGCAGAAGTAGAGGCTGCCGGCGTCGGTGTCGCGCCGTTCGGCAGCGGTTGCCCGGTTCAGGCGCATGCCGCACACCGGGTCGACCACGGTCGTGTCGTCGCCGTGCCCGTGCCCGTGCCCGTCATGGTGCGCGGGTTCCGGCTGGGGCTCGGTCCGGTCGGCTGCGGATTCGACCCGGAGTTCGACCGCGGCCGGTGCGGCGGGCGGCGGTGGTGCGGGGTGCCAGCGGCGCAGGCGGGAGGAGTTGGTGACCACGGACAGGGAGGACAGGGCCATCGCGGCGGCGGCGATGATCGGGCTGAGGCGGATGCCCCAGAAGGGGTAGAGGGCGCCTGCCGCGAGCGGGACGCCGATGGCGTTGTAGATCAGGGCGAAGAACAGGTTCTGCCTGATGTTGCGCATGGTGGCGCGGGAGAGCCGGATGGCGGTGACGACGCCGGTCAGGGAGCCGGAGATGAGGGTGATGTCCGCGGCTTCGATGGCGACGTCGGTGCCGGTACCGATGGCGAGCCCGACGTCGGCGGCGGCCAGGGCGGGGGCGTCGTTGATGCCGTCGCCGACCATGCCGACGGTGCGGCCCTCGGCCTGGAGGTGGCGGATCTCGTCGGCCTTGTGCTCGGGCAGCACCTCGGCCAGCACCCGCTCCACCCCGACCTGGGCGGCAATGGCCGCGGCGGTTCGGGGATTGTCTCCGGTGATGATGACTGTCTCGATGCCGAGCCGGTGCAGGGCTGCGATGGCCTGGGTCGAGTCGGCCTTGACCGTGTCGGCGACGGCGAGCACGCCGGCCGCCCGGCCGTCGACGGCGGCGAGTACGGGAGTCTTGCCCTGCGCGGACAACTCCGCCGCGACCGGGGTCACGGAGCTGGTGTCGATACCCACGTCCGCGAGCAGGCGCGCGGTGCCGACCAGCACGGCTCGTCCGTCGACGGTGGCCTGGACGCCCTTGCCGGTGACCGAGTCGAAGCTGCTCGCGAGGGGGACGGCGAGTTTCCGCTCCCGGGCGCCGGTGACGATCGCGCCTGCCAGCGGATGTTCGCTGTCGGCCTCGGCCGCCGCCACCAGGGCGAGCAGCGCTGCCTCGGTGAAGCCTCCGGTCGCCTCGACGTCGGTCAGTACGGGCCTGCCCGCGGTGACCGTGCCGGTCTTGTCCAGCACGACGGTGTCGAGTTTGTGGGCGGTCTCCAGGGCCTCGGCGGAGCGGATGAGGATGCCCGCCTGGGCACCCTTGCCGGTTCCGACCATGACGGACAGCGGGGTCGCCAGGCCCAGCGCACACGGGCAGGCGATGATCAGCACCGCGACCGCGGAGACCAGTGCCAGGGTGAGCGCCGGGGCGGGGCCGACCGTGTACCAGAGCGCGAAGGCGGCGATCGCGATGGCGATGACGGCGGGCACGAAGTAGGCGGATACCGCGTCGGCGAGCCGCTGGATCGGCGCCTTGGACGCCTGGGCCTGCTGCACCAGGCGGATGATCTGGGCCAGCATCGTGTCGGCGCCGACCTTGCTCGCCCGTACCCGCAGGGAACCGGTGGTGTTCACCGTGGCGCCGATGACCGTGTCGCCCGCCCGCTTGGTGACCGGCATGGGTTCGCCGGTGACCATTGATTCGTCCACCGCCGAGGAGCCCGACAGGACCTCGGAGTCGACGGGGACCTTCTCTCCGGGCCGGATCACGATCTCGTCATCCACGACGACGTCCTCGACGAGGACATCGGCCTCAGCCCCGTCCCGTATCACCCGGGCGGTACGGGCCCGCAGCCCGAGCAGAGCCCGGATCGCCTCCCCGGTGCCGGCCTTGGCACGAGCCTCCAGCAACCGCCCGAGGAGGATCAGGGTGAGGATCACCCCGACGGCCTCGTAGTACACCTCGCGCACGTCCTCGGGCAGCAGCGAGGGTGCCAGCGTGACCAGCAGGCTGTAGCCGTACGCGGCCGACGTGCCGAGCGTGATCAGGGAGTTCATGTCCGCGCCGCGATGGCGCAGGGTCAGCCAGCCCGTCGAGTGGATCGGCCACCCGGTGTAGAACATGACCGGTGTGACCAGGGCCAGTTGGAACCAGTGGTTGAGCATCCAGCCCGGCACCCAGTCGGCGCCGAAGAGCTCGTGCGCCATCACGGCGAACAGCACCGGCGCGGTGAGAACGGCGCCGAGCGTCACCCGGCGGGTCAGGTCCTCGATCTCCGCCTGCCGCTCGGCGGCTTCCGCAGCCTCCGCCTCGGCCGCCCCCCGCTCCTCCCCGCCCGGGGGCGCGCCGACGGCCGGTGCCGGAGGCATGATCGCGCCGACGTGCCCGTCGGGCGAGGACGGCGCAGTTGCGGAGTCCTCGGCGGGTTCGACGAGCAGGGTTCCGTGGATCATGTTCATTCCGCAGGCGAACCCGAAGGTCCCGGCCCTGGGCGGATCGACCCGCACGGTGGTGCGGGCATACGCCGGAAGGCCGGCGCTGACGCGCAGGTCGGGGAAGACGACCCGGTTGGTGCACTCCCCGCTCTCCTGCCGGTCGAAGACCAACTCCAGCGGAATGCCCTGGCGGATCCGGATGACGTCGGGGCTGTAGCCGCCGCGCACCGTCACCTCGACTCGTTGGACCCCGCCCTCCAGCCGCGCGCTGCGGGCCCGGTGCGGGCCGAAGAAGAACCAGCCGAGACCGGCGATCAACACGACGGCCAGCGTGACAACAGCAACATCGACGGCATCCATGGCAGACCGTCCCTCCTGCGGGATCACCCAGGCTCAGCGTCAGCCCGCCTACCCCTACGGGGCAAGGGCTGAACGGCTCCGGAGGGGACCGAACAGCCCCGGAGGGGACCGAACGGCCCTGTGCCGAGCGACCCGGCCGGCGCGTACCGTGGCAGGAGAACGCGACAGTGGACCTGTGAGCCTTCTGTCCGCGGCCCCGCAAGCCGGGAAGGTGTGACTCGCGATGATGTTCTGGTACGACCACGATGTCAGCGGGTGGGGCTGGTTCGCCATGTCGGCCAGCATGATTCTGTTCTGGGCGCTGATCATCACCGCCGCCGTCCTGCTCTTCCGGGCCCTGAACCGTGCCCCCGAGCACCCGCACACCCACGTCTCCACCGGGCCCTCGCCCGAGCAGCTGCTCGCTGAGCGGTTCGCCCGCGGTGACATAGATGAAGAGGAGTACCGGCAGCGCCTCGCCGCCTTGCGCTCCTCCGGCCCTCTGACCAAACACCGACCTGACCGAACACCGACCTGACCGAACACCGACCTGACCGAACACCGACCTGACCGAACGCTGAACTGACCTAACCCTGACGCGCCTCCCAAAGAGGAGGACCGGTCATGAAGAACAACAGGAATTACGGCCTGTACGCGGTCGCCGTCGCCATGGTCGGCGCACTCGCGCTCGGCGTGCCGCTGGGCGACCTCGCCCTCCTCCTCATCGTGCTCGCCTGCCCGCTGATGATGTTCTTCATGATGCGCGGCATGCACGGCGGCGATGACACGCACGGCCCGGGTCGGGACCACCACGACACGGCCAAGAAGCTCGACCCGCACGACCACATGCCGTTCCGCTGAGCCCCCCGCACCGGTACAGGCAGAGAATGGTGCCCGCGATGTACACGCTGACGGCGATCCTGATCGGCACCCGGCTCCTGGCCGCCCCGGCCCAGGACATCCTGCGCCGGATCACGCCGCACGAGAGCCGCTGCCCGCCCCCGGCACAACTTCGGGGGCGGCGAGTCGTCCTGAGCAACCGCCCGCGCGGACCCGGCCGGAGGTGACCGGGCATGGAAGCTGTTGCCTGGACCCTTGTCGCGCTCGGTGCCGCGACCACCGCTGCCTGCGCCGCCCATCTCACCCGGCGCCACCGGCGCGACGCCCCCGGCCCGG
Organism: Streptomyces sp. NBC_00104; assembly: GCF_045160825.1. Classification (NCBI taxonomy): domain Bacteria; kingdom Bacillati; phylum Actinomycetota; class Actinomycetes; order Kitasatosporales; family Streptomycetaceae; genus Streptomyces; species Streptomyces sp. NBC_00104. The sequence continues at coordinate 7,572,631 of NZ_CP108215.1, forward strand.
TTCGCTCCATCCATCGCACGGCTCCCGCCCTCCTCGCGGCCGGCCTGCTTCCCCTCCCCGCCCTCCTGGCCACCGCCATGCCCGCAGCGGCCTGGGGCCTGTGGGGCGCCGTCACCATCGCCGCCGCCCTGGTCCATGCCATCGCCGACGCGATGCGCGACATCCCCGGCCCGCACGGGTCGGCCCGAGCCGGGAGCGGGCCGTGAGCCGCCGCCGGACACTATCCGAGTGCCGGGCCAGGAACGGAGCCGGACAATGGAAGAGGCACAGTCCGAGCAGCGGCGGCCGGAGGTGTCCGTGAACTCGACGGAGCCGTGACCTCAGGCGCGAGGGATGTCACCGACAGGCCCGGCGCGACGGGGCCGGTCACTTTCGGACGGCGGACCGTGCCGGCATCGAGAGGAAGGCGGTCGCCATGACCAGCATCACTCACCGCATCGCCACCCTGTTCCGCGTCAAGGCGAACAAGGCACTGGACAAGGCCGAGGATCCACGCGAGGTCCTGGACTACTCCTACGAGCAGCAGCGGGAGATGCTGCAGCGGGTCCGGCGCGGCGTGGCCGATGTGGCGACCAGCCGCAAGCGGGTCGAGCTACAGGTGAGCCAGCTGAGCCGGTCCACGGACAAACTGCGGGACCAGGCGCAGCAGGCGCTCGCCGCGGGGCGTGAGGACCTGGCCCGCGAGGCGCTCTCCCGGCGTACGGCCGTGGCCGAGCAGATCACCGATCTGGAGGGCCAGCAGGCGTCGCTGAAGGACCAGGAGGAGAAGCTGACCGTGGCCGCCCAGCGGCTGGAGGCGAAGGTGGACGCGTTCCGTACCCGCAAGGAGACGATCAAGGCCACCTACACCGCCGCCGAGGCGCAGACCGGCATCACCGAGGCCGTCACCGGCATCGGTGAGGAGATGGGCGATGTGGGCCTTGCCATGCAGCGGGCCCAGGACAAGACCGAACAACTCCAGGCGCGTGCGGGTGCGCTCGACGAGCTCATCGCCTCCGGCGCGCTGGAGGACGCCACCTTGCCGACCGGGCGTGACGACATCCAGGCCGAGCTCGAACGGGTGACCGCGGGAAGCGACGTGGAAAACGAGCTGGCCCGGATGAAAGCCCAGCTACCGGCCTCTTCCGCCCCGCCAGCGGTGGAGGGCCCCGGGCGGAGGGAGACGTCATGATCATGCGGATTCTCGGCGAAGGCCAGTACGAGATCGCCGAAGGCCACCTGGCCCGGCTCAACGCACTGGACTCCACCCTGCAGGCGGCCGCCGACACGGACGACGACGCGGCCTTCGCCGCCGCCCTGTCCGCCTTGCTGGACGCGGTGCGCAGCCTCGGCACTCCGCTGCCCGACGAGACGATCACACCGTCCGAACTTGTACTGCCCGACGAGGGCACCAGCCTCGCGCAGGTGCGGGAGCTGCTGTCCGACGAGGGCCTGATCCCGGGGTGATGGCGGTGCGCAGTCGTTTCGAGCCCGACCGGCAGCTGACGGCCCGCATGGTGGTGACGATGTTCCTGCTCGGGCTGGTGTACGTGGCGTTCATCGCCGCGCTGATCGCGCTGCTCAAGTCCGTCGTCCTGGTCGTCGTCATCGCCGCCGCCCTGCTGGGCGCGCAGTACTGGTACTCCGACCGGATCGCCCTGTACGCCATGCACGGCCACCTCGTATCGCCCGAGGAACAGCCCCGGCTGCACGGTGTCATCGACCGGCTGTGCGCCACCGCGGACATGCCCAAACCCCGGGTCGCCGTCTCGGACATGGACCTGCCCAACGCCTTCGCGACCGGCCGCAACGCCGACAACGCCGTGGTCTGCGTGACCACCGGTCTGCTGCGCCGCCTGGAAACCGAAGAACTCGAAGGCGTCCTGGCCCACGAGCTCTCCCACGTCGCGCACCGCGACGTCGCGGTGATCACCATCGCCTCGTTCCTGGGCGTGATCGCCGGGCTCGTCGTCCGCTTCGCGTTCTACTCCCAGCTGTTCGGGGGACGCGACCAGCGTGACCAGAACACCGCCGTCGTCTTCATGGCCGTGATGGCGGTCTCCGCCCTCGTCTACGCGGTCAGCTTCCTGCTCATCCGTGCCCTGTCCCGCTACCGCGAACTGGCCGCCGACCGCGCCGCCGCCATGCTCACCGCGAAACCCTCCGCCCTGGCCTCGGCACTGACCAAGGTCAGCGGAGACATCGCCCGGATCCCGACCCAGGACCTGCGCACCGCCCAGGCGTTCAACGCGTTCTTCTTCACCCCCGCACTCGGACCCGGCACGGCAGTGGCGAACCTGTTCTCCACCCACCCCAGCCTGGAACGCCGCCTGGAGGCGCTCGAAGACATCGCCGACGAGCTGAGCGGGCCGGGCGGTCGGCGGGAATGACGAGGAGCTGATGCCCCGTGGGCTTCCTGGATGTCCTGTTCGGCCGGAGCAGACCGGTCAAGCCCGACCTGGACCAGCTCTTCGGCCTGCCCTCGGCCGCGATCACGCTCCAGGCGGCCATCGGCTTCACCCCGACCGGAGCGGGCTCCGTGTGCTTCGCCGCCATCGAAGGCGGGGCCTTCGCCCAAGTCCAGCAGGAAGTACGAGACCTCCTCGACACGGACACCGAACGAGCCGGCTCGCCCGTAGAGTTCAGCCGGGATGAGTACGGGTACTCGTGGCTGCTGTCCCGCCGAGACCCCGACGAGCTGCCCGCCCTGGTCAACGACTTGCACGCGGTGAACGCCGCTCTGCAGGACAGCGGCTTCGGCCCACAGCTCCTGTGTTCCCTGGTCACCTTCCACGACGCCGAACTGCGCTCGCTCGCCCTCGTCTACCTCTACAAGCGCGGCACCTTCTACCCCTTCGCCCCACTGCCCGGCCACAAACGCGACAACCCGCTGGAACTCCAGGTCAAGGGCACCGTCAAGGACGACCTGCGCATCGAGGAGGACCTGGGCCGCTGGTTCCCGCTATGGGGCGCCCCCGGCCTGTGACGAGGTGACGCCGTGACAGCCCGGCGCGGACGGCGTCCAATGCCGCACGGTAGGAAGACTCGGCTTGAGCGAAACCCGCCTCACTGGTGGCCCCTGCCGTGCGCAATGCGGCTTTCATCTGCCATCGGCCCATGAGCACTGTGGCGGGCATCCCGATCAGCGCCACTCCGGCCGCGGAGAGCGCGCCCATCACCTCAAGATCCATGCCCGTCATGGCCCCGCAACCCAGGGAGCCGGCCGACCACGAGACCTGGCCACGCAAGCCGCAGTCGTGTCCCCACACGCCCCTCACACGAGATCAGTGCGCAACAACGACAAAGAGCGGGAGCCAGCAAAACGGGCCTTGGGTCAAGGCCCGTTCCGTCCTCCACCTACTACCGCGTCTGGCAGGAGGCTCGGCTCCTCGCTCTGCCGCCTGCCGCCTGCCGCCTGCCGCCTGCCGCCTGCCGCCTGCCGCCGCGGCCTCGCCGCTCGCAAGCCGGCCGTACGACCTTCGGCACTCGGCGCTGTCTACGTGGCTCAACGCCGGGGTCGACCCCACCGAGGTCGCCGAGCGCGCCGGCAACAGCGTTGAGGTCCTGCTGACCCGCTACGCGAAGTGCCTCGACGGACGGCAGGACGTCGCCAACCCGGCGTATCGAGGACCTGCTTCGCGAGTACGAGTGACTGAGGGCACGATCCTGTGTCTACCGCCTCCGTACCCACCGGCTTCCCAGCCGTCTTCGGCCTGTGCCGCCACCGCTGCGCGCCCGCCGACGTGCCGACCGCGCATGCCGGCTGGCGCGCGTCGATACCTGACCGCCGGTCCTGCCTGTGCCGCGAATGACAGGTTGCGAGCTCGCAGAAAACTGGTCATGGTCGCTGAAGGTGATCAATTGATCACGTACTGCGATATGGAGAAGAAATGCTCAGACGTCAACTAAGCGCCGTGGTCTTGGCTGTGCCGATTGTTGCTGTGCTCGGCATGGGAAGCGTGGCAAGCGCGGAACCCCAGGTGTCCATCCCGTGTGATGTGACTGCGCTCAACAATGCGATCGTCGCCGCGAACAACAACACCGGGCCGCACACCATCCGGCTCGCGCCCAAATGCGTCTACAACGTCACGACTCCAGCGTCGACCGGCGGGCTTGGGGCCAACGCTCTGCCGCAAATCACGGGCACTGTCACCCTGCTGGGTCACAACACCACCATCCGACGGGACCCCGAAGCTGCCGTTGGCTTCCGCATCGCGGAGATCGACGGTCCCAATGGGCGCCTGACCGTGGACGGTGTCACGGCGACCGGTGGCGGCTACCTCGATTACGCCGGCACCTACCTGCCCACCGACGGAGGGACGCTCATCCTCCGGCACAGCACGGTGACCAACAGCACGGCGAACCAAGGGGGTGCCATTTTCGTCAACCAGGGCAGCACCCTCGAAGTCCATGACAGCGTTCTGCGGGACAGCGCGGCACAGCAGGGAGGCGCCATCTACAACGGGCCGCGCAGCACCACCCTGCTCGACAACACCAAAGTGGAGCGGAACCAGGCTACGCAATTCGGGGGTGGCATCTTCACCGCCGGGGTCTCTCTGACCATCAAGAAGTCGTACATCGGCGGCAATCGCGCCTTCGAGCAGGGCGGCGGAATCTACAACGACCGCGCCCCGATGACCATCTCCTCGACGGCCATCGCCGACAATCGCGCAGGCCAGATTGGCGGCGGTATCGCCAACTACGGCACCAGCACGCTGACGAAAACAGTGGTGCGGCACAACAGTGCGCTCAACGGCGGCGGCATCTGGCAAGCGCCGTCCCCCAGCGTCCTGAACCTCGTCAACAGCCGGATCGTCGACAACACCCCCAATAACTGCCGGCCTGTCGGCTCGGTCCCCGGCTGTACGTCCTGACCGCGGAGCGGGCCCATCGACGGTGCGGCCCTCGGTGATCGGTGACCCGGGGGAGGGGATGGAGGGGTCGGAGCTGTGGGCCCCGCCCTTTGCGCCCGATGAACTGGGCCGATGCCTCAAGATCCCATCCACGCCTCGTCCACAGCCCTCGACATAGAGCCGCTTCGGGCTGCATCCGCCTGCACATACGCGAAGACCCCGTTCTCAGCGAAAGCGCTGATGGCGGGGTCTTTGGGCACCTCATGCAAGGTGCCCCCGGCAGGATTCGAACCTGCGCACACGGCTCCGGAGGCCCCGTGGGTCCTGGGCAACATAGCCGGTCACGGGCCTGTACGTCACAGATCAGAGGGGGCAAGTCCACGGATAGTCCACGGCCGACTTAAGTAGAGAATGATCGAGTATGACCCATTTGTCACACTGCGATCAGATATCGTCCATGGATTTCCTGGACTGTACCGCTAAACCGTGAAGATGATGCCAAAGTCCTCTTAACATCGCAGGCTCAGATGAGCCGGGTCCAATGGGGAGCACCACATGTGGCCGCATCGTGTGCGCTGGGCTGCTTGGAGAGCACTGTCGTTATTGGCGCTCGTTTTCATGATCATGGCCGTCTTCTGGCACCGCGAGGTGGTGGCACCGCCCGTCAAGTTGGTCGTCCCGCCGTACACCACACCAGCCGTCGAGCAGAAGCTCCTTGCCACCTCGGATCTGTCTTCGATTGGGCGCAGCTTCTGGCTCCCCATGCAGGACGGCCCTCCAGACGGAGGGCTGTTTGTCGGGTCCGGCCGACTGAGAGCCGACTTCCGGCGCCTGACGGTCGTCGGGGCGTGGCAGCGCACCTGGGAAAGTGCTGACGCCAAAGACGTGGTGCAGATCCGGGCTCTTGAGATGCGGCAAGCCACCTACGCCCAGATGCAGGCGACACAGTCCTGTTCTCCAACCAGTGAAGTACAGGTGCCAAAAGCCGACCGGGCGGGCTTCATTAAACGTGGTGCTGGCTACGCCTCTGCATGCGCGGCGCTGGTGCGGGGGCGGACGGCAGTGGTATTTCTCGTTCAAACCAGCCGAGCTGAAGCGCCGCAGGCCACCGAGGAAATGCTTAGCGATCTCGTCCGACTACAGCAGCCCCGTATGACGGTGCTGCCTGACCTGTCTACCGTAAGTTGGCGCGACAGTGACACCCGCACGGCGCTCAACGCAGAGGCAATGAGCGCAGCCATCGGTCTACCCTTGTTACTCGGGCTGTTGGCTCTCCTGCGTGATCCCGCCAGCTGGCGTCGGCTTCGATCGTTCTTCAGTCGCCCCGTTAGAGACGGCGTCTTTCGTGTGGACCGTCTCGTGAACATGCGGCTGGCCAGCAGTACAGCAGCGGTCCTTGTACGGTTTTGCGTGTACGCCTGGGCTATACGCCTGACCGAGACGCTCTACATGGGCGTCTGGGCCACAATGGCTTTCGCCGTCGCCGCGGTGGTGGGTGTCCTGGTCGTCGAGAGGCTGCTACACAGACGGCATGCCGACCGGTGGAGACCGGCTGTCTTCAAGGGGTATGGGCGTATCCTGGCTGCACTTGGCTCATTCTTCACCGCAGTGATCGCTGGCGGTGGAGTGCTCTTGATCGTGCTGGGTTCAGACCTACAAGCAATGGGAGTCAGCCCCGGTTCGTCGGACTACGTAGCCACTGGCTTCGGGTCTCTCATCAGAGTAATTGGCGTAGTGGTCGTGTTGCTCGCCTTGGTGCCCTTCATTCTGATGAGGCGTCTGGGAATGCGATACCTGCGTCAACAGGTCGAGCAGGATCAGCGCCGCCCAACCCTCATGTTGCGGTCCTTCGCCGATGACCGCCGCACCCTCCGGGCCCGCCGATTGGACCGTGCATCAGTAGTCGAGCGGCTCTTCATGCGCCGCTTCGAGCGCTTCGAGGAAGTCGCAGCTTCCGCGCTAGCAGTGCACGGACCGGTTGAAACACTCAGCCAGGTGGGCGAGAAGTTGCCACCACCCCTGGGAGCGGCACGCCGCAGTTTCTCGATGGCTGACTGGAAAGACGGGGTTCGCGAACTGATCGGTCGATCACAGCTCATCTGTGTAACTGTCGGCCGCTCAGAGTCCCTGCTGTGGGAGATCCGCCAGATCAGAGCAGCTGGCGCCTTGGGACGGACCATCTTCCTACTGCCACCGACTCGCCGTCGTGAACAGCGTCTACGGCTAGCGGTACTCGGTCACGCGCTGGGAATTGAGTGGAGCGAACTCGACCGGGCGCGCGCCGGCACGGAAGTTCTGGCAGTCACCCTTCCCTTCGACTCTCCGGTGATCGTCGTCGGACGTGCGCCAAACGACGTGAGCTACGAAGCAGCTGTTGAGATCGCCGCGCTGGCCGTGACCGGCACGAAGCCAGCATCGGCAGCTGACGTCCGCGAAACCGTTGGCGAATATCTCGTATATGCACGGCGAGTCAGAGGTAAAGGCGGGCAGCATTCCACCCACGCTACGCAGCCAGCCCCCCCGGTATTGATCCACGCACCTGGTGAGGCTCCCGTCTTCCGCCCGTGGTGGCGCCGGTGGTGGCACGTATGGCCCTGGGTGGCCGCAAGCGTCATTCCCGCGGTCTTCGCGCTGGCCTTCGGCACTTCTCGTGACAACGACTCGGATACGGTGAGTTACAACTCCCCAGTCACGGGCATCACGCAGGATGAAGCGTCAAACACCACCTATGCCGTGGTCAGCGGCCACTTCCTATCCAGGTTGGACTTTGGTCAGCACACTGGCCACACGGTCGCGCGCGTCAACGACTACATGGACCAGGTCATCGTCCGAGGCACTGCCGCCTACTACCTGTCTGTGGAGGCGGGCCGCATAGGTCGAGTCGATCTGCATACCGGACACACCCTGTGGACGCAGTCCGCTGGTGGCGGTGCTCGCTCCTTCGTCTTGGCCAACGACCGTGTAGTAGTCGCGTCACCCGCCGTCGGCCGAGTCGACGCGCTCGCTGTGAAGGACGGTCAAAGGTTGGCAAGGCTATCCGTCACAGGTGCTCCGTACGGCATCGCCAAAGCTAGGGGGCGCATTTTCGTCAGCCTCGCTCAACGCAACCAGGTGGTCGAACTAGCTGCGGATGACCTGCGACCAGTGGCCCGCCTGAAAGTCCCCCGAGGCCCGCTTCAGCTGACCACGCGAGGCGAGCAAGTTTGGGTACGCTCGGCATTGGGCCATGTCCTCCAGGTCGCTTGGCCGCAACCCAGCGGCACAGATGCCGGAAATAGGCTGCTGTTGAGCGACCAGAATGCTCGCGTTTCAAGCAGCGGTACATGGTTGGCTGTACAGGGGATGGAGAGGGTGACAGTAATACAGCCAGACGGGAATCGGCGGCGGATTCCCATGCCGGACCCTTCATTCCTCGCCTTGCTTGTCCAACACGATGGGGCGGTAGTTGTAGCGTACGATTCGGGCCGGGTGACTCGAATTCGTTACGCAGATTGAATCCGCGAGATCCGGTGCGTTGATCAGTCCGTCGAGGTCACTGAGAGACCCGGCAGCTTTCGCACGAGCACCTTTCAGAGGGCGGTAGCCTCGATCGGTCATGCGGGCCCGTCAGTAAGCTGGCGAGCTCGCATGACCGATCGAGGCTAGTTCTATAAGATGACCGTGGAAGGTGATGAGAATCTTTGGTTCCACATCACGTTGGATGACCGTTAGGGAGTCTGCTCATGGTCGAGAAGCCCAAGGCGCCCCAGGAGGGGGGCCGTAACCAGCCGCAAAGCAAGCCCTCTTCAGGGGGTAGCCGTGGCCATAAGCCTACGAAACAGCCGGGGCGGACGCCTGCGTCGCCCCCTCCTCCCCCTCCTCCTGCTCAGGGGCAAGGGAGTAGCTGACAAACATCGTGACGATCCGGCGCGCTGAGATACATGCCGCTCCCCACGGAAAGTCATGCGTCTCGGTTGCGCCGGGGGCCCGGTACTTCAGCGGCTGGATCAGCACCAAGTCTCTGTCTGGCAAATCGTCAGAACTTATGTTGAACGATGCCTGTCGCCCCTCGATGTACGAACCGTCATCCAGGATGCACCCCACGAGCGGGTTTTCTCCCGGAAACCATTTCTCAAACATGACCCACCACGCTGACATCGCAGATGAATGTGGTTTGCGCCCTGCGATGGCTGCCATTACCGCAGCCAGAACGCATGCAAGCGCTAGCATGCCTCCCGCCCACCACACCAGCTCGGCATAGTGGGCCCGTGCGTAGGTGGCGCCCTCCCGGATCAGCCGTCCGATATCCGGCGTCAGATCGGGCCTAAGCCCGCGCAGTGCCGCGAAGAGCACCAGTGCAGCAAGCTCGGTCAGAATGCTGCAGAACACCACTGCGCCAGTCTCCCGAAAGGGCGTTGGACGACGTTCACTCCCCTTACGTTCCCGGACGATGACAAACGTGAGGCCCGGCAGCAGCAGGACAACGAGCAGAACCAAACCTGTGATGGTGGTGGGCACAACGGGTCCCTTTGTGCGTAGAGAGGTGGGCAGGCTGTACACCGTACAGTGCCCGCACGGCCGCGCACGGTGCTCATTGACTTGCATGATCGCAATCCGCGCGTCACCCGCCTGCGGGCGCCATGCGCTCAGCCGCCGGCCGGTGGCGTCGTCAATCTGATCAAACCCCACCCCAACGTCGGGGGGCCCTAGTAACCTGAACGATCAAGCCGGATACATCGGCGGCTCACTTGCAAGGAGGTCCTCCTTCGCAGTGCAGCCCGCCAAGCTTAGGGAGACGCAGTGGCAGACAAAAAGGTGGTCTTCGTGGCGTTCGCCATCGAGGATGAGCGCCAGAGAGACTTCCTGAAGGGACAGTCCCTGCACCCGCGAGCTCCTTTCGAGTTCATCGACATGTCGGTGAAGGAGCCCTATGACAGCAACTGGAAAGATCGAGTGCGCACTCGAATTCGGCGCTCTCATGGAGTCATTGTTTTGGTCAGCAAGAACTCCCTGACGTCGAGCGGGCAAAGGTGGGAAATTCAATGCGCCAAAGAAGAGGGAAAGTCAATTCGAGGCATCTGGGCTTACGCTAATGACCGTACGGCAATTCCTGGTGTGAGTACAGTAACGTGGACTGACGTGAACATTGCTAACTTCATCGACTCCCTGTAGGTGTTATGCGTAAGGCCCTTATCGTCGGAATCGACCACTATGAAAACCTCGAAAATCTAACTGGATGCGTAAACGATGCCTTCGCAGTCAAGGCCGCGATCGAGCGTAATTCAGACGGAACACTTAACTTTCCCTCCCCTCATGTCATGACGGGAACAAGCGTTACGCAGTGCGTCACCAAAAGGAGCCTCAAGGAGGAGGTTAGGCGGCTTTTCGCAGATGACTCGGAGATTGCCCTATTCTACTTCGCGGGGCACGGATACATCGAAGACACCGGCGGTTTCCTGTGCGCGAGTGATTCCGAGACCGGGGACGATGGGCTCGCTTTGTCTGAGGTTATGAAACTAGCGAATAGTTCGCAGGCAAGAAACAAGGTGATCATTCTCGATAGCTGTCACAGCGGCGTGGTGGGAAATAATTCGATGACCACAGGCCTTGCTGAAATTTCAGACGGCGTCACCATCTTGACTGCCTCGACGGCCGAGCAGTACTCCTACGAGACGTCCGGTGGCGGCGCGGGTGTATTCACAAGCTTATTCGTTGATGCACTCAATGGGGCAGCGGCGAATCTAGTGGGGGACATTACACCCGGAAGTGTTTACGCTCATATTGATCAATCGCTTGGCCCATGGGCGCAGCGGCCAGTCTTCAAGACAAACGTCAAGACCTTTGTCTCTCTGCGGAAGGCTGAGCCGCCGATCTCCCTTGCTGACCTCCAAGCGCTGACGAAGCACTTCCCGGCACCGGACCACAACCTCCAATTGGACCCGTCGTTTGAACCGGAGCGATCTGCGGAACAGCGGACGGATGCGTCGATTCCGTCACCTGACCCCGTAAACACGGCAAACTTTGCCGTACTACAGAAGTACGTCAAGGTCAACCTTGTTCGGCCTGTAGATGCGCCCCACATGTGGCACGCTGCTATGCAAAGTAAGTCATGTGAACTAACGGTGCTAGGGCAGCATTATTGGGCGCTTGTAAGCAAAGGGTTGATCTAGAGTGACTGACCTCCCAGAAGGCTCACTAAATTCCCGCAAGATGGAAAGAATGGTGGAGGAGCTTGCAAATGTCGAACATGAACGATGGGCGCATTGGCAACGTTATCTCCACTCGAAATGCGTACGCGATGATGATGGTTCGCTGACTATTCCCGCTGAGCTCGTGCGGCGGTGGGAATTGCAGATGAATACGCCGTACTCCGAGCTGTCGGAGGAAGAAAAAGAGAGCGATCGAGAGCAGGTTCGGCGCTATTTGCCGATCGTCTCCAGAATGCTTGAACCTCCTGCCTCCTAGGGGCCAATGATGCATCGGCAGTTCCAGACCGGGCCCTATGCGGTACTCCACCTCGGGAGTTCATGAAAGAGAAGGTCGGTGGAGCGGGTTTGGCCGGTGTCCTGCCCGGTTTGGGGTCGAGCATGACCAGGGGGCCGTACGCTGGTCGGCAACTCGGGCAGGCTTTGCACCTGCCCGGAATTTGAACGAGTGGCCCCCTGGTCTTGCTCGACGCGGGACCCGAATTGGGGAGGTGGCTAAAGCCGTGGAGCCGACCGCCCCAGCCACAGAGGGTGTCTCCCACTTCATGCCCGCAGCCGCCGAGCGCGCCGCCGTGCGCGGCCAGCCGGGGCGCAGACAGGAGGCAGGCCGCGCCGCAGAGGCGGCGCGCGCCCGCGCCGTGCGCGGGCCTTGAACCAGTAGAGAAAGTTTGAATCACGCTCTGCCGACGGCCTGTGTCCGATCCCGGGTGATGCTTGACAGTTCGATCCCAGCTGATGGTTGACGGTGGCCGTGATCGGCTTTTCTGTGCACGTCGTTGCGGCGTGTGGCAGGAGGCCGGGATTGGCGCTGGTGGAGTTGTCGGTTGTCGAGCAGAGATACCGGGCTGTGTTGGCAGTGCTGGCGGGCGCGACGGTGACCGAGGTCGCTGCGTCGCTCGGGGTGTCGCGGCAGACGGTCAGCGGGTGGAAGTCCCGGTATGAGGCCGAGGGGCTGGCGGGTCTGGCGGACCGGTCACGCAGGCCGGCGTCGTGTCCGCATCAGGCATCCGCCGAGGTGGAGACGGCGGTGTGTGAGCTGCGGCGTCAACATCCTCGGTGGGGTCCGCGGCGGATCGCTCATGTGCTGGAGCGGTCCGGGGCGGTGGCGCCGGTGCCGTCGCGGATGACGGTGTATCGGATCCTGGTCCGTCATGGTCTGGTGGAGCCGGGGGTGCGGCGCCGGAAGCGGTCGGATTACAAGCGCTGGCAGCGCGATCGAGCGATGCAGTTGTGGCAGATGGACATCGTCGGTGGGGTGATGCTGGTCAACCCGGTCACTGGCGAGCTGACCGAGGCGAAGATCGTGACCGGTGTGGACGATCATTCCCGGTTCTGCGTGATCGCGTCGGTGGTGGAGCGGGCGACCGGGCGGGCGGTCTGCGCGGCCTTCGTCCGGGCCTTGCAGGCGTTCGGGGTGCCGGAGGAGGTGCTCACCGACAACGGCAAGCAGTTCACCGACCGGTTCGGGCATGGCGGTGAGGTGTTGTTCGACCGGATCTGCCGGGAGAACGGGATCGCGCACCGGCTCACCCAGCCGGCCTCGCCGACCACGACGGGCAAGGTCGAGCGGTTCCATCAGACGCTGCGACGTGAACTTCTCGACGATTGCGGTGCGTTCGAGAGCATCCAGGCGGCGCAGTCGGCGCTGGACGCGTGGGTGCAGGAGTACAACTCCGTCCGGCCGCATCAGGCGCTGGACATGCACTCTCCGGGTGATCGGTTCACGCCGGTTCCCGAGGAGGAGCGGGATGTGCTGGGGCTGAGGGTGCCGGGGGTGCTGGCTCTGGTGCCGCAGCAGCGGACTGCGCCTGCGGAGCGGGGTCCGGCTGAGGCGATGGCCGTCCGTGCCGGGCTGCCCGAGGAGGTCCCGGCATCGGCGGCGATGGAGCCCGGTGGGCCGGTGGAGTTCGAGCGGGTGGTGCCTGCGAGTGGAAATCTGCAGGTCGCGGGGAAGCAGTTCTGGCTGGGGCCGTCCCGTTCGGGGCTGACGGTGACGTTCTGGGCGGACACATCGGTGATCCATCTGCTGGTCGCCGGGGCGCGGATCAAGAGTGTGCGGTCGCACCTGTCGGTGGCGGATCTCGTGCAGCTGGCCGCCCGGGGAGGTCGCGCGGCCGGTCCCTCTCCACTGCCTGCCGGGGACGGGGAGGCGTTCGAGGTGGACCGGGTGGTGAACAACAGCGGGCTGGTGAACCTGGGCGGGCGCCAGGTGCTTGCGGCGGAGATCCTCGGCGGCCGTCAGGTGGGCATCCGGATCGACGAGGAGACGCTGTCGTTCTTCGATCCCTCGTCGCGGGAGCTGCTGCGGGTGCGGCCCAACCCGCTCACCAGCGAGAAGGTGCAGCGGTTGCACGGCCTGCGGCCCGCGGGTCCGCCGCCCCGGCCCCGGGTGGAGCCGGTCCGCGTGCAGCGGCGGGTCAGCGCGGTGGGCACGGTCATGGTCTGCCGCCAGACTGTCTCCCTCGGCCGCCCCTACGCAGGCCAGACGGTGACCGTGCATGTGTCGGACACGACGATCACCGTCGAGCTGGACGGGCAGATCCGGGTCATCCGGCGCACGACCGACGTCCCGGTCCGTAACGTGAAAGCGAACAAGCCCCACGGGGCTTCCCAAGTTGTCTAGGCCCACCGTCAAACAACAGCTGGGACCAGAACGTCAGCCATCAACTGGGACCCGACATCTGCCGACGGCCTGTTGTTCCCGGTCGTTGCTCCTGCGCTGGTTGGCGTGCCCTCGTGGTGTAGAACCCTTGGTATGGGGAGTGAGCGGCGGGAGCGGATGAATGCGCTTGGGGCGCGTCTTCGTGCTCTTCGGGCGGATGCCGGTCTGACGGGTGCTGTTCTGGCGCGACGAGCCGGTGTTGGGCAACCGACCGTGTCCAAGGTCGAGACCGGGCGGATGGTCCCCAGCTCCGATGTGCTCAACCGGCTCTCTCGGGCCCTCGGTCTCGATGAGACGACTTCGGGTGAGGTACGGGAGCTCCTGGTCGCTGTGGAGGCGGCTGTTGACGCTGCTCCGCAGCCCGAAGCGAGTGCACTCCCTGGCGTCGCCCTGGATGATGCGATCCGCGGGGCCCGGCTCGTGCGGTCGTTTCAGTGTGTGGTGCTGCCGGCCATGCTTCAGAGTGCCGAGTACGCCCGTCACGTCTTTGCGAGCGCTCCTGACGCTGAACCTGAGGCCGTTGGCCGTGCCGTCGCCGCCCGTGTGGAGCGCCAGAGTGCTTTGTATGAGCCGGGACGGGAGTCCGTGTTCGTCGTCACCGAGGGCGTGTTGAGGACCTGGCCCGGCACTCCGTCGCTCATGCTCGCCCAGCTTGACCGTCTGCTGGCTGTCGAGAGTCTGACCACCGTGCGGCTCGGAGTGATCCCGTGGGATCGGCCGGTGCCGGTCATGCCTCGGCATGGCTTCACCCTGTGCGACCGGAGTGCGGTCGTGGTTGAAGCGCTCCGGGACGAGCAGGTCTCGGACGGCGGGGACGAAGTCGCCTCGTACGAGGAGGTGTTCGGTTCCTTCGAGGGTGTGGCCGTCTTCGGTGGTGAGGTGCGGGAACTGCTGTTGCGGGTGATGAAGGAGTTTCGCGACCTGGCGGACACCGTCACTCCATAGAGGAATAATTCCTCTAGATGCCTTGGTGTGTGGCTGGCTGGGGGAATACTCTGCCCTTCGTGCTGTCTAGCCCTCTAGACAAGGAGTCTTCCCATGTTCACCAAGTGGTGCCGTGCCTTCCCTGGGCTGCCGGATCAGGTGGCCGAAGCCCGTCACTTCGTCGCCGCCCTTCTCCAGGAGTCGAGCGTTGTCGATGACGCGGTCCTGGTTGTCAGTGAGCTCGCGACCAACGCAGTCCGGCACACCCTCAGTGGCTCGGCGGGCGGCTGGTTTCTCGTAGTCGTCGTCTTCCGGGCGGACTGCGTGCGGCTCGAAGTGGTCGACATGGGCGGCGACCGCGCCCCTCGGATGCGTGACGAGGCAAGCCAAGACGACGGCGGTCGTGGCCTGGTGCTCGTCGCAGCCTGTGCAAAGGACTGGGGTGTGAAGGGTGTACCGAGCGGGCGCACCGTGTGGGCCGACTTGGTCCGGGATGGCGTGTGATGGCAGTTGGTGCGGCTCCCGCTGTCGGCTGCCATGCCGGTGGTGGCGGGTGAGCCCTCGGGGTGTACCTCGGCGTAGATCCGGCTTCTATGTGATCGGCGCTCGCTCGGGCCGCCTGCTTCCGTCTTTTCTGTCTAGGGGCCTAGACTTCGGGGGAGGTCTAGGAGGTGAAGGCATGTCGGACGAGTTGCAGCGGATTATGTCGATTGATGATCCGTACCTGCTCCTGCGTGAGGTCACGACCCGGTTGGCAGACGCTCAGCAGGAAGTGACGGAGCTGGCGCGGCTTCGCCGGCGTGTGGTTCAGGATCTCCATGCGCAGGGGCTTTCGTACGCGCAGATCGCCGAAAAGGCTGGTCTGAGCCGTGGCCGGATTCACCAGATCCGCCACACTGGCCCGGCCCCCGAAGGTGCCTTCTTCGGTGCGGGCGTCGTCACGGTGGTCACTCCGCTTCGGGCGGACGACGTGAAGAAGCGCACGGTCGTCGCCATGGACGACATGAACTCGGGCAAGCGTCTCGAAGACCTGGCGAAGTCGTACAGCCTCGATGTCGCCACCGGCAATGTGCTCGTGAGCGGTGAAGTCAACCTCAACCGAGACGGTCTGATCGTCGTCTGCGGTCCGGGCATGTCCGAGGACATGTGGAACCTGTACGCCCAGGACCCGGTTCTCAGCTGGCAGCACGAGGACGGCGAACCCTGGACACTGCTGGACCGGCGCACCGGTACCGTTCACCGCTCAGGCCAGGACGGCGATCCGGCTCGCCCGCACGACGTGGGATACCTCGGCAGACTGCCCCGTCCGGACGGCAAGGGTTCGGTACTCGCCATTGCCGGTATTCACACGCAAGGCTCTCTCGGCGCTGTCCAGTTGCTGGCTTCGGATCTCAATGCCCTGTGGGGGCAGGTGGGGGAGCGTCGGTTCTCCACGCTGGTCGGCGTCGAGTACGACCCGGAGACCAGTGAGCCACAGTCCGTTGAGCTGGTCTGCCCGCTGTACCTGCACGACGAGGAGACCGCGGCGTGAGAGTCGCGCTCGGCTCTCTTCCCTCCGAACCCGGCCAGGAGAACGAGGACTTCGCCGCTGTCGCCCCCGGTGCTGCCGTCCTCCTGGACGGCGCCGGGGTTGCGGGGGCTGAGACCGGATGCGTGCACAGCATCGCCTGGTTCTCCGGGACCCTGGGGGCGCTGTTGCTGCGTGCCGTCACGGCTCATCCCCGCCGACCGCTCGCCGACTGCTTGGCCGACTCCATCGCCTCGGTTCGAGCCATGCACAGTGACAGTTGCGACCTGACCTATCGGGCGAGTCCGACCAGCACGGTCGTGGCGGTCCGGGCCGGTGACCAGGAGCTGGAATATCTCGTCCTCGGTGACTCCTCCCTCCTGCTCGACGAGCGCCACGGGGGTTGCGCGGTCATTACTGACCGGCGCCTGGACGAGGTCGGCAAGCCGTTCCGCGGCCCGGTCGACACCTTTCCCACCGGCTCACCCGAACACGCTGCCGCGCTGGCCGAGTACCGCGACGCGCTGACCGGACTGCGCAACCGGCCGGGCGGCTTCTGGATCGCCGGCCCCGACCCGCGGGCGGCTGAGCATGCACTGACCGGGTCCGTGCCGCTCGACTCCGTGGACTCCGTGAGTCTGCTGAGTGACGGGGCCACGCGGCTCGTGGACCGCTTCGAACTTTCCGACTGGGCAACGGTGTTGGGCATCCTCAACAAGTCCGGGCCGGATGAGCTGATCCGCCTGGTCCGAGATGCCGAGATCGGGGATCCGCACGGTCGGCGCTGGCCGCGCGGCAAAGCCCAGGATGACGCGACGGCCCTTCACTGGGTGCTGCCGTAGGGCCGTTCGGGCCTGGCTGTAGCCCTGCTCGTATACCCCCCTAGACAGTTGATGGGGCGTCGGGTTACTGTTGGCGTCAACCCCCCTAGACAGTTCGGGTGGGGCTCCCCCTTGCTGTCTAGGGGGGTATCCAATCCGGATCGGCGCCGAGAGAGGCGCCATCAACAAGTGAGGTTCAACGAATGCGTGTCATCCCCGTAGACACTTCCGCCGCGACGTTGCTGGTCACCAAGCTGCCCGAGACCAAGGTGAAGGACCGTCAGACCGGTGAGATCGCCGTGGACCCGGTGACCAACGCCCGGCTCATGGTGGTGGAGCTGGTGTTCATCGCGGCGGGCGGCTCCGACATGATCAAGGTGACGGTGCCTGAGCCGGGCATCGGTGACGGCCTGGTGATGGGAACTCCGGTCTTCCTGTCCGGCCTGGTGGCCCGGCCCTGGGAGAGCGAGTTCGGCGGCCGGGCCCGCCACGGCATCGCCTACCGGGCCGACGCCGTCATGGTCGGCACCCCGGCGCCGGTACAGGGCTGAACGCCATGACCGATTCCGTCTGGACACTGCTCCTGGTGCTGCTGGCGCTGGCTGCGCTGCTCATGATGCGTCGGCGGACGCCGGCCCTGTTCTGGTGGCTCGTCGGGTACCCGGCCGTCACCCTGCGCGTCCTCGTCTCGTACCGGGCGACCATGGACGCCTGCGGCCTGACGGTTCCGGCTTCGGCCGTCCGTCGGGCCACGGCCCGGATGATGGGGAGGGAAGCGGCCCCGGTGCCGCCTCGCCGGTCCCTGCCGCGGCCGACCGGGTCCGGCCTCGTGATGCAGTTGCGCATGGCGGCCGGGCAGGCACCCGAGGACTTCACTGCCTCGGCCGACCGGCTACGGCACGCCTGGGGTGCCCACGCCGTGCACATTCGCCCCACAAAGCCGGGACGGCTCGAACTGCGTCTGATCGGCTGGGATGTGCTCGCCGACGTGCGCCCCGCCCGCCGCTGGCGGGGGAGTGGGCCGCTCACTCTCCCGTTGGCCCTGCGTGAAGACGGTCACTGGCACGTACGGGACTTCCGCACCGTGCCGCACGAACTGATCCTCGGCGCCACGCAGTCCGGCAAGTCCGTATACCTGCGCAACCTGCTGTGCGGCCTCGCCCGGCAACCCGTCGCCCTCGTCGGCATCGACTGCAAATGGGGCGTCGAACTGGCGCCGTTCGCGCCCCGCCTGTCGGCCCTCGCCGATACCGCTGACCGCGCGAACGACGTCCTTGACGCCCTGCTGGAGGAAATGGAGGCACGGTTCCGACTCATCGGCCTGTCGAGCGTGGCCGGTCCGGACGCCGTGCTCACCTCCGACGTGTGGGGGCTGCCGGATGACGTGCGGCCGGTGCCGGTCGTGGTCGTCGTCGACGAGGTCGCGGAACTCTTCCTCGCCGCGAGCCGCGACGACGAGAAACGACGCGACGCCATGGTCACCAAGCTCATCCGCCTTGCCCAGCTCGGCCGCGCGGCCGGCATCTACCTGGAAGTCTGCGGACAGCGCTTCGGCTCCGAACTCGGCAAGGGCGCGACCATGCTGCGCGCTCAGCTCACCGGGCGCGTCTGCCATCGCGTCAACGACGAGACCTCGGCGAACATGGCGCTCGCCGACATCGCCCCCGAAGCGGCACTGGCCGCCACGTCCATCCCGGCCGAACGGCCCGGCGTCGCGATCGTCGGCGACTCCTCCGGCGGCTGGTCCCGCGTCCGCTCGCCTCACCTCACCCTCGACGAAGCGGCGGCCGTCTGCCGCGACACCTCCGGCCTCGTCCCGGACCTGGCCCGGCTCGCCGCCTTCCGCCCCTCCGACGTCGTGAAGCCTGTCGAGTCGGCCCCGGCCGCTGCCCCTGTCGCGCCCTCGGCTCGCCCGGTCGCCGAGTAGCCGCGTCCTTCCCTCCCACGGTCGGCGTGACCGCCTCACGCCAAGGTCCCTACCCCTCCCATGCCTGAAGCAGGAAGGAAGACGAGCCGATGCGCGCCCAACTCGCCCGCCTGGACGCCGTGATCATCCAAGCTGTCATCGCGGGCGCCCTGTCCTTCTCCCACCTCCACGACCTCGCCGAAGCGGCTGGCCAAGGCGGCTGGAAGGCGTGGGCCTACCCGATCAGCGTTGACCTTCTGCTGGTCGCCGCCTGGCGCCGGATGCGCGAACAGCAGCGGGCCGGACAACCGTCCGGGGGTCCCCGCCTGTGGTTCCTCGTCGCGCTCGCCGCATCCCTCGGCGCCAACGTCGCCACCGCCGGGCTCCTCGACCTGGACCACGTACCCGCGTGGCTCCGCGTCGTGGTGGCCGGCTGGCCCGCCGTCGCCTTCTTCGGCGGCACGCTCCTGGCGCACACCTCGCACACCCCACGCACGCCAGAAGCACCCTCGGCCCCTGCCCCGATGACCATCGACACCATCCGGGACAGCGAGTCGGCCGACTCAGGCCGTGACGCACTCCCCGCGGCTCCCCTCGACTCGGCCCCCGTCGGCAGGGCCACCGAGGAACCGCCTCCCGCACCCGACCCGGAGACCCCGACCGACCCGGTGACCGTGCCGGTTCCGTCACCCGTTCCCACCGTCTCCCTGCCACCCGCCCTCGTCGACCGCGTCCGGGCCCTGGCCGAGGAGCACCGCGCAACGACCGGCCACCCGGCCGACCCCGACCACGTACGCGCCCGGCTCGGCCTGCCCCCGACCATGACCGCCGCCGTCGCCGCCCACCTCTGACAGAAGAAAGGGAGACCTCAAGACATGCGTCCGTGCATCCGCATCGCCCTGGAGCACTCCGCCGAACTGACCCGAAGCAACCGGCTCGTGGATGCCCTCGCCCTCGGTGAGGCCGCGCTCAGCGAGGCCACCGACGACGAACGCGCCGAGATCCGCCAGTGGCTCACCGACCACACCCGTGACTTCACCGGAGAGGACGACTCGTGATGTCCAGCCCCAAGCGCTTCCGCAACGTCCGCCGCATCGGCCCCGTACAGGTCGGCTCCTACATCGCCCGTGGCCGCAACCGCCACCTGGCCGCCTGTACCGCCCCGAACTGCGACTTCTCGGCCGACTACGGCAGCCGCACCGCCGCCGAACTCGCCGCCCGCACCCACCGCTGCAAGCCCTGACAGGAGACCACCGCCATGCACGTACCGCTCTGGTTCGTCGTGCTCGTCGTCGCCGTCCTCGGCGTCCAGCTCGCCCGGCCGCCGTGGTGGCTGGTCGCCCTGCTCCTCCTGGGCGGCTACCTCATCGCCCACAGTTTCCTCGCCCCGGCCGTTGCCACCCTCCTCGACTGACAGCAGAAGGGATCACCCACGTGTTCACGCCGAAGTACCCGCCGCAGGACACCGCCCCGCTTCCCACCACCACGACCCCGACCGCCATGAGCCCGGCCACGCACGTCCCGGCTCCGGCCCCGGTTCCGTCCGCCTCGGTCTTCGGCCGGCCGACCGTCCAACTCACCCCCGGCAGCACCCTCGCCCTGGCCGCCGCCGGGGGCGCCCTGGTCCTCGTCGTCGGCGCGGTCCTGGTCTCCATGCTCCTCGCCGTCGCGATCACCGCCGCCTCGGTCGCCGTGTGCGCCGTCGTCGTCCGCTCGATCCTCAAGAGCGACCGCCGCTGACCTCTCCAACTCATGGGCCTCGGCTTGCCCGTGCTGTCTAGCCCCCTGGACAAGCCGGGGCCCGGCTCCGAACTCCTCACCGCTCCAAGGAGGAACCCGCACATGCAGCCCCCGGCTCCCGACGGAGCCATCCGCCAACTGCTCACCCTCGCCCGACACGGCGACCTCGGCGCCTACGCCCGACAGATCCAGCGACTCGGCGGCTGCCAGCAGCCGGTACGGATGGAGGGCCACCGCCTCGACGTCCACGCCGAGACCGGCGAAATCGTCCGCGAACTCCTCGACCGCACCCTTCCCGCCGGACAACTCCTCGTCCGCTGCAACAACCGCCGCGCCACCCGCTGCGCGGCCTGCGCCGAGATCTACCGCAAAGACACCTTCCACCTCGTCACCGCCGGACTCAGCGGCGGCAAGGGCATCGGCCCGACCGTCGCCGAACACCCCCGCGTCTTCGCCACCTTCACCGCTCCGTCCTTCGGCCCCGTGCACAACCGCCCCGGCGGCGGCCGGTGCCGCTGCGGCCGACTCCACCCGGACGACGACCCAGCCCTCGGCACACCCCTGAACCCTGACCGCTACGACTACCGCGCGGCCGTCCTCTGGAACGCCCACGCGGGAGCTCTGTGGGCCCGCTTTACCACCTACCTGCGCCAGCAACTCGCCTCCCGCGCGGGCCTCACCCGCTCGGAACTCCGCCACTCGCTCAAGGTCTCGTACGCCAAGGTCGCCGAGTACCAGCGGCGCGGGGCTGTCCACTTTCACGCCGTGATCCGCCTGGACGGTCCCGACGGTGCCGAGGACACCCCACCCGCCTGGGCCACGACCGAACTCCTTACTGATGCCATCCGCACAGCCGCCGGCCTCGCCGAAACCCCCGGCCCGGACCTCGACGGACACACCCACACCTTCCGCTTCGGCGTACAACTCGACATTCGCCCAATCCGCTCAGCCGACTTCAAGGGCACCTCAGACCTGAACAGCCGCGCCGTGGCGTCCTACATCGCCAAGTACGCCACCAAGGGCGCCGAGACTGCGACCGGCACCCTGGACCGCCCGATCCGCAACCCCATCACCGACCTCATCGGCGCCGAAGTCACCGACCACGCCAGGCAGATGATCCTCACCTGCTGGCACCTCGGCGCCCGCCCGGAACTCGAAGACCTGCGCCTGCGCAAGTGGGCGCACATGCTCGGCTTCCGCGGCCACTTCTCCACGAAGTCCCGCGCCTACTCCGTCACCCTCGGCGCCCTCCGCCAGGAACGCGCCGACCACAACGAAGCACTGGCCCGAGAACGCGCGGCTGAGGCAGGGCACCCCCTGCCTGACCCGGACACCGTCCTTGTCCTCTCTCACTGGCGCTTCGCCGGTACCGGCATGACAGCCGCAGAGCACTTCATCGCGCACGGCACTCCACCGCCCTCGGCATCACCCACGACCTCAGCAGACGACGACACGGAAGGAGACTCGGCGTGGACCGCCGACGCGACGAACTGATGACCGTTCCGCAGATCCTCGCCGAACTGGGCGGCGTATCCCGTCGCACCTTCTACCGCTGGCGCGAACTGGGGCAGGCCCCCGAAGCGATGAAGCTGCCGAACGGCGAACTCCGGTTCTGGCGAAGCGACTTCACTGCATGGCTGCACGGACTCGGGGAGGCGGCATGAAGTCGCATGACGTGCGGGTGTGGGGCATCCGCAAGCGGCCGTACAAGACACCGTCGTATGACGTGCGGTGGAAGGTCGCCGACACGCCACCGTTCTCCGAGACCTTCCGGACCAAGGCGCTCGCCGACAACTTCAGGGCCAAGCTGCTTGGGGCGGTGCAGAAGGGGGAGGCGTTCGACTCCGAAACGGGCCTGCCGGACTCCATGGCTACGGCGAAGCCATCTCTCACCTGGTACGACTTCGCGCGCAGCTACATCGCCATGAAGTGGCCCCACGCCGCGCCGAACTCCCGGGACAGCACGAACGAGACCATGACCCTGGTCACGACGCAGCTCCTTGCCGACCGGCCCGGTCGGCCCGCTGACGACGTGTTGCGGCGGGCACTCCGCGGCTGGGCCTTCGTCGTCCACGCTCCCGACGAGGAGCCACCGACCGACGTGGCGAACGCCCTCCGCTGGGTCGCCAAGGCGTCGCTTCCCCTGGCGACCCTCAAGAACCCGGCGGACATCCGCCGCGTCCTCGACTCGCTCAAGCTCACCCTTAGCGGGGCTCCGGCGGCTGCCGAGACGGTACGGCGTAAGCGGGCGGTCGTCTTCAACGCCCTCGCGTATGCGGTGGAGTTGGGGGAGCTCCCCGAGAACCCGGTCACGCTCGTGAAGTGGAAGCCACCGAAGGTCACCAAAGAGGTCGACCGCCGGGTTGTGGTGAACCCTCGACAGGCCGGGGAGCTCCTGGCCGCCGTCTCGTACGTCGGCGGGTACCGCCGGGCCCGCGGGCGTCGCCTCGTCGCGCTCTTCGCCTGCATGTACTTCGGTGGACTGCGTCCGGCCGAGGCGGTGGCGCTGCGCCGTCAGGACTGCGCCCTTCCGGACACCGGGTGGGGCTCGCTGATCCTGGAGAAGAGTCGTCCGACCGTGGGTAAGCGTTGGACCGGAACGGGTGAGGTGCACGACAGCCGGGGCCTCAAGAACCGCGCCGCGAACGAGACGCGCATCGTTCCGATTCCGCCGCGCCTGGTGCGCATGCTCCTCGCGCACATCAAGACGTTCGGCACGGCCAAGGACGGCCGGCTGTTCGCCAACGAACGCGGGGGAGTGGTCGCCTCCACTACGTACTGGCGCGTCTGGGACGAGGCCCGGCACCTGGCGCTCACCCCGGAACAGGCGGCGTCGCCCCTCGCCGCACGACCGTACGACCTGCGGCACGCCGCGCTCTCCTCCTGGCTCAACGCTGGTGTGGACCCCACCGAGGTGGCGGAGCGCGCGGGCAACAGCGTTGAAGTGCTCTTGAGCCGGTACGCCAAGTGCCTCGACGGTCGGCAGGACGTTGCCAATCGGCGGATCGCCGAACTCCTCGGCGAGGATGACGGACAGGAGGACGGGCCCGGCGCCGGGCCCTGATCCACGCACTCCTCACGCACACCTACGGCATGATGGCCCCTGGACTCCGGTCCAGGGGCCTCGGCGTTTTCCGGGGATGACCTGCGGATTCGTGCCCTGCGGCCAGTCCACACATAGTCCACAGCACCCGACATACGGCCGCTCCGAGCGGCATACGGCTGCACATACGCGAAGACCCCGGCCTCAGCGTTTCCGCTGGTGACGGGGTCTTTGGGCACCTCATACAAGGTGCCCCCGGCAGGATTCGAACCTGCGCACACGGCTCCGGAGGCCGTTGCTCTATCCCCTGAGCTACGGGGGCGTGTCGGGCGCCTTGTTCGGCGGCGACGGGTAGAACCCTACCAGCTCTCCGAGGGAGATCATGAACGGGTTTTGCGGGGTGTCAGGGCGGGGTTGAGCTTGGGGGAGACCGCCCGCAGAGGGTGGAAGTGGGGAAAACCCGGACGCGGTGGTGGGAGCGGACCTACTCTCGAGTTGTGCCAGGCGCGTCCGGCCGGGTGCTTGTTGTGGACGACAACAAGGTCATCCGGCAGCTGATCAGGGTCAACCTCGAGCTGGAGGGCTTCGAGGTGGTGACCGCGGCCGATGGTGCCGAGTGCCTGGACGTCGTTCACCAGGTGCGGCCCGACCTAATCACCCTCGACGTCGTGATGCCACGGCTCGACGGTCTCCGTACCGCCGCCCGGCTCCGCGGCGACCCCCTGACGCGGCGTCTCCCGCTCGCCATCGTCAGTGCCTGTAACCAGTACGAGGTCGAGGCCGGGCTCGACGTCGGCGTCGACGCGTTCCTCGCCAAGCCCTTCGAGCCGAGCGAACTCGTCGCTCTCGTACGGCGGTTGGTGGAGCGAGCGCATGCCGGGGGCGACGGTGCCGCGGCGTACGGGAGCGGAGTCGACGGCCCCGCTCCCGCCGGCGCCCCGGCCGGAGGGACCGGCAGCGGGAGTGATCACACCGAGTGTGCGGAGCGGGCGGGCCGTACCGGAAGCTGATCTCGGGCCCGGAAGCGGCGCCGCGAGGGCCCGGCCGGGCGCACCGGGGATGATCATGGCCGCCGTCCTGCCGTGTGCGGCCCTTGCCCAGAGGTTTCAGCACCCGGAGTCCGGCCCGGGGGAGTCCGGCCCCGAAGCTCGCCGGAACACGCGGCTCCGGCCTGGCCCCACGATGCAGACCGGCTCGCCCTGCACACACGGCCCGAAGGGCCCTCGGTCGCCCGTGCGGATGCCTCGCCCATACGGACGCCGGTCCACCCCGGCGCCCCGCCGACCCCCGCCCCGCAGACCCTCGCCCCTCCACATACCCCGGCCCCCTGCCGACTCCCGCCCCTCCACATACCCCGGCCCCCTGTCGGCCCCCACCACCCCCCACATCTCGTCCACATCCCGGACCCCGGGGTAAACCGGCTCGCATACCCACCCCCCTCCTCCCCTACGCTTGTCCCCGTGACCCCCGTCGAGCTCTCCCGCACCGTGCTGCGCGCGGTGCGTCGTGCTGTGGACGAGGGGGAGCTGAGCGTGCCGGTGCCCGCACGGGCCGTGGTCACGCCGCCGGGGCCCGGGGGCAGCGGGGACTACGCGACGAACATCGCCCTGCAATTGGCCCGGCCCGCCGGACGACCGCCCCTGCAGGTCGCCGAGATACTGCGGCCCCATCTCAGCCGCACCGAGGGCGTCGTCGCCGTCGAGATCACCGGCCCCGGCTTCCTCAACATCCACCTCGACCGGGCGGCCGTCACCGCCCTGGTACGCCGGATCCAGGGAGCCCAGGGAGCCCAGGGAGCCCAGGGAGCCCAGGGAGCCGCGGACGGCCAGGGCCCCGATCCCCTCCCGTACGGCCACAGCGACACCCTCGCCGGGCAGGTCGTCCGGCTGCGGATCCCGTACGACATCCGAGCCGAGGTCGTCGCGGACGCGCTCGTCCGGATCGTCGCCAGCCAGGGAGGCCGCGTCGAGGTCGAGCACGCCCGGCCCCGGCCCCGACCCCGGCCCTCCGACGAGCCCGGCGCCCCCGGTCGGCCCGGCAAGGTCGCCGAACCCGATCGGCCCGGTGCCCCGGACGAGGCCACCACCGACGTACCCGTCGACCTGCGCCCCGTCCCCGCCCCGGAAGACCCCACCCCCCTCGGTCCGGACGCCCTCCGCTGGGCCCTCCTGCACCCGGCCGCGCACGACCGTCCCCGGATCACCGCGGACCTCCTGGTGCAGCGGGCCGGCAACCCCCTCTTCCGGGTCCGTTACGCCCATGCCCGAGCCCGCGCGCTCACCCGCAACGCCGCGGCCCTCGGCTTCACCGGCACCCCGGTGACCCCGAACCCACTTCCCGCGCCCCTCACCACCCCCGACGTGACAACCCCTCTCGTCACCGCCCTCACCGAATACCCCTCCGCCCTCGCCCGAGCGGCCACGCACCGCGCTCCCGACCGTCTCGCCCGGCACCTGGTCGTCCTCGCCGACGCCCTGCTCGCTTTCCAGCACACGGTGCTGCCGCGCGGCGACGAGAAACCCTCGGCCGCCCACCGGGCCCGGCTGGCACTTGCCGAAGCCGCCGGGACGGTGCTGGCCGGCGGCCTGTCCCTGCTCGGCATCGACGCACCCGCATACCTCTGAGCGAGCCCGCGGAGCCCAAGGAGCAGACAGCGAAGAGCGGAAGCCG
Organism: Streptomyces sp. NBC_00104; assembly: GCF_045160825.1. Taxonomy (NCBI): domain Bacteria; kingdom Bacillati; phylum Actinomycetota; class Actinomycetes; order Kitasatosporales; family Streptomycetaceae; genus Streptomyces; species Streptomyces sp. NBC_00104. Next base: position 7,598,921 of record NZ_CP108215.1, read on the forward strand.
ACCCCCGTCGGCCGGAGCCGACACCCGACACCCGACACAACGTCAGCCGTCACCCGTCAGCCGGAGCCCCAAGCCTCCAAGCTCGAAGCCCCGAAGCCCCCTCCAAGCCCCCGCGCGCAAAGCCCGGAGTCCACAGAAAGCCGTACAGACATGAGCCGTTCCGCACACCCCGCCGGGCCCCGTCACGCCGACGTGTTTCCCGAGGGGCACTACGCCGCCCCGCCCGCCGACCTGAACACGCTGGACCCGAAGGTGTGGGCGCAGACCGTCACCCGCACGGACGACGGAGTCGTCAGTGTCGGCGGGATCGATGTGAAGGCGCTCGCGGAGGAGTTCGGCACGCCGGCGTACTTCGTCGACGAGGCCGACTTCCGGGCCCGGGCGCGCGCCTGGCGCACGGCGTTCGGGCAGGACGCCGACGTGTTCTACGCGGGCAAGGCGTTCCTGTCCCGGGCCATCGTGCGCTGGCTGCACGAGGAGGGGCTCAACCTCGACGTCTGCTCCGGCGGCGAGCTCGCGACCGCCCTCTCCGCCGGTATGCCCGCCGACCGCATCGCCTTCCACGGCAACAACAAGTCCACCGACGAGATCCACCGAGCCATCGAGGCCGGTGTCGGCCGTATCGTGCTCGACTCCTTCCAGGAGATCGTGCGGGTCGCGCACATCGCGCAGTCGCTCGGCAGGCGGCAGAAGGTGCAGATCCGCGTCACCGTCGGCGTCGAGGCCCACACGCACGAGTTCATCGCCACCGCCCACGAGGACCAGAAGTTCGGGATCCCGCTCGCCGGCGGGCAGGCCGCGGAGGCCGTGCGGCGGGCCCTCAAGCTCGACGGGCTCGAACTCATCGGAATCCACTCCCACATCGGGTCGCAGATCTTCGACACCTCCGGCTTCGAGGTCGCCGCCCACCGTGTCGTCGGACTGCTCAAGGACATCCGTGACGAGCACGGTGTCGAACTGCCCGAGATCGACCTCGGCGGCGGTCTCGGTATCGCCTACACCAGCGACGACGACCCCCGTGAGCCGCACGAGATCGCCAAGGCGCTGACCGAGATCGTCAACCGTGAGTGTGACGCCGCCAGGCTCCGCGCTCCTCGTATCTCCGTCGAGCCGGGCCGCGCCATCGTCGGCCCCACCGCCTTCACGCTCTACGAGGTCGGCACCGTCAAGCCGTTGGACGGGCTGCGCACTTACGTGTCCGTGGACGGGGGGATGTCCGACAACATCCGGACCGCGTTGTACGACGCCGAGTACAGCGTCGCGCTGGTGTCCCGGACCTCCGACGCCGAGCCGATGCTCGCGCGGGTGGTCGGCAAGCACTGCGAGAGTGGTGACATCGTGGTGAAGGACGCGTTTCTGCCGGCGGACCTGGCACCGGGTGACCTGATCGCCGTACCGGCGACCGGCGCGTACTGCCGTTCCATGGCGAGCAACTACAACCACGTACTGCGGCCGCCGGTCGTCGCCGTCAAGGAGGGAGAGGCCCGTGTCATCGTCCGCCGGGAGACGGAGGAGGATCTTCTCCGTCTCGACGTCGGATGACCCGACCGGTGATCCGTCGATGACCTGACCCGCGGTCCATGGACTGCGTGACCCGCGGTCCATGGACTGCGTGACCCGCGGTCCATGGACTGCGTGACCCGCGGTCCATGGACTGCGTGACGGGTGGTCCATGGATGACGTGACGGGTGATCCGCGCGCAAAAGAAATTCCGGGCCGAAAGATCTCCGTCTTCCGGCCCGGTGGAAATGAAATAGATGTCTCACGATCCGGACGAGGGATAGAAACCCCCGTCCGGTGAGTGAGACTGGTCCCACCGTATTCGGTATGTGAGGAAACGAGGTCGGATGATGCGTACGCGTCCGCTGAAGGTGGCGCTGCTGGGCTGTGGGGTCGTCGGCTCAGAGGTGGCGCGCATCATGACGACGCACGCCGACGATCTCGCCGCGCGCATCGGCGCCCCGGTCGAGCTCGCGGGTGTGGCGGTCCGGCGGCCCTCCCGGGTGCGTGAGGGCATCGACCCGGCGCTCGTCACCACCGACGCGACCGCCCTGGTCAAACGGGGGGACATCGACGTCGTCGTCGAGGTCATCGGCGGTATCGAGCCCGCCCGCTCCCTCATCACCACCGCGTTCGAGTACGGCGCCTCCGTCGTCTCCGCCAACAAGGCCCTCCTCGCCCAGGAGGGCGCCGCGCTGCACGCCGCCGCCGGGGACCACGACGCGGACCTCTACTACGAGGCCGCCGTCGCCGGCGCCATCCCCCTGATCCGGCCGCTGCGCGAGTCCCTCGCCGGCGACAAGATCAACCGGGTGATGGGCATCGTCAACGGCACCACCAATTTCATCCTCGACAAGATGGATTCCACGGGCGCCGGGTATCAGGAGGCCCTCGACGAGGCCACCGCCCTGGGATACGCCGAGGCCGATCCGACCGCCGATGTCGAGGGCTTCGACGCCGCCGCCAAGGCCGCGATCCTCGCCGGTATCGCCTTCCACTCGCGGGTACGTCTCGACGACGTGTACCGCGAGGGCATGACCGAGGTGACGGCGGCCGACTTCGCCTCCGCCAGGAACATGGGCTGCACCATCAAGCTGCTCGCCATCTGCGAGCGGGCCGCGGACGGCGGCTCCGTCACCGCGCGCGTGCACCCCGCGATGATCCCGCTGACCCACCCGCTCGCCTCCGTGCGCGGCGCCTACAACGCCGTGTTCGTGGAGTCGGACGCCGCCGGGCAGCTGATGTTCTACGGTCCGGGCGCGGGCGGTGCCCCCACCGCCTCCGCGGTGCTCGGCGACCTCGTCGCCGTGTGCCGCAACCGGCTCGCGGGCGCCACCGGGCCCGGCGAGTCCGCGTACGCCGCCCTGCCGGTCTCGCCGATGGGCGAGGTCGTCACGCGCTACCACATCAGCCTTGACGTCGCCGACAAACCGGGAGTTCTCGCCCAGGTGGCGACCGTGTTCGCGGAGCACGGTGTGTCGATCGATACGGTTCGGCAGACGGGCAAGGACGGCGAGGCCTCTCTCGTCGTCGTCACCCACCGCGCCTCCGACGCCTCCCTCACCGGGACCGTCGAGGCGCTGCGCAACCTCGACACCGTGCGGGGTGTCGCCAGCATCATGCGGGTTGAAGGAGAGTAACCAGCAATGACCCACCAATGGCGCGGAATCATCGAGGAGTACCGGGACCGGTTGCCCGTCTCCGACACCACGCCGGTCGTGACGCTCCGCGAGGGCGGCACGCCCCTCGTACCCGCGCAGGTGCTCTCCGAGCGCACGGGCTGCGAGGTCCACCTCAAGGTGGAGGGCGCCAACCCGACCGGATCCTTCAAGGACCGCGGTATGACCATGGCCATCTCGCGCGCGAAGGAAGAGGGCGCGAAGGCAGTCATCTGTGCCTCCACGGGCAACACCTCTGCCTCCGCGGCCGCCTACGCCGTCCGCGCGGGCATGGTCTCGGCCGTGCTCGTCCCGCGCGGCAAGATCGCGCTGGGCAAGATGGGCCAGGCTCTCGTGCACGGCGCGAAGATCCTCCAGGTCGACGGCAACTTCGACGACTGCCTCACCCTCGCGCGTGAACTGAGCGACAACTACCCGGTGGCGCTGGTGAATTCAGTGAACCCGGTACGCATCGAGGGCCAGAAGACCGCCGCCTTCGAGATCGTGGACATGCTCGGCGACGCGCCGGACATCCACGTCCTGCCGGTGGGCAACGCGGGCAACATCACGGCGTACTGGAAGGGCTACAAGGAGTACGCCGCCGACGGCATCGCCGCGAAGACCCCCCGGATGTGGGGCTTCCAGGCCTCCGGCTCCGCCCCGATCGTGCGCGGCGAGGTCGTCAAGGACCCGTCGACGATCGCCACCGCGATCCGTATCGGCAACCCCGCGTCCTGGCAGTACGCCCTGGCCGCGCGGGACGAGTCGGGCGGCTTCATCGACGAGGTGACGGACCGTGAGATCCTGCGCGCCTACCGGCTGTTGGCCGCTCAGGAGGGTGTCTTCGTGGAGCCCGCCTCCGCCGCCTCCGTGGCCGGTCTGCTGAAGGCCGCAGAGGCCGGCAAGGTCGACCCGGGCCAGACCATCGTCTGCACGGTCACCGGCAACGGCCTCAAGGACCCCGACTGGGCCGTCGCGGGCGCCCCGCAGCCCGTCACGGTCCCGGTGGACGCGGCGACGGCGGCCGAGCGCCTCGGCCTCGCGTAAGCTCTCGCCCAGCCGTTCGAAAAGACCTGGGAGTCGCGCGTAGACGCCGGTTCTCGGGGGATAACCCTGACAGCACCCGACAGGGGGTGCACAGGGGGCTTACGACACGCATCGTGCGCCTCCTGTGCGCCCTATGTCGCCACAGAACCTTCCTTCGATAGGCTGTAGTGAACCCGCCCGCCGCATATGCCCCGCAAGGGTGCGGCGCCGCGCCGTCCTGAGCGGCCGCTGGGTCCTCACATACGCATCACTTACGTATCGAATGTCATTCGACACTCGTCAGTCCCGCAGCTCAAGGAGAGTCATCGAGCGATGGCCGGTCCAGCGTTCCGCGCCGCCGCCGTACGGGTGCGCGTCCCCGCCACCAGCGCCAACCTCGGTCCGGGCTTCGACGCCCTGGGCCTGTCGCTGGGGCTCTACGACGACGTGGTCGTCCGGGTGGCCGACTCCGGACTGCACGTCGACATCGCGGGGGAGGGCAGCGAGACCCTCCCGCGCGACGAGCGGCACCTGCTCGTCCGCTCTCTGCGCACCGCCTTCGACCTGCTGGGCGGACAGCCCCGCGGCCTCGAGATCGTGTGCGCCAACCGCATTCCGCACGGCCGCGGCCTCGGCTCCTCCTCCGCCGCCATCTGCGCCGGCATCGTCGCCGCCCGCGCCGTGACCATAGGCGGCGACAACCGGCTCGACGACGCCGCGCTGCTCGAACTGGCCACGGAGATCGAGGGCCACCCCGACAACGTCGCGGCCTGCCTTCTCGGCGGTTTCACGCTCTCCTGGATGGAGGGCGGCGCCGCGCGCGCGATCAGGATGGATCCCGCGGATTCCATCGTTCCGGTGGTTTTCGTCCCCGGAAAGCCGGTTCTCACGGAGACGGCGCGCGGACTGCTTCCGCGCAACGTCCCGCACGTCGACGCAGCCACCAACGCGGGCCGGGCGGCCCTCCTCGTGGAAGCCCTGACCAGGCGCCCCGAGCTGCTGCTGCCCGCCACCGAGGACCGGCTGCACCAGGAGTACCGGGCGCCCGCCATGCCGGAGAGCACGGCCCTGGTCGAGCGGCTGCGGGCCGACGGCGTCCCGGCAGTCATCTCCGGCGCCGGACCCACGGTCCTGGCCCTGGTCGACGAGGCCAGTGCCGACAAGGTGGCCGATCTCGCGGGTGCGGGCTGGGCCGCCAACCGGCTGGACCTCGACGCCCGAGGGGCGTGCGTCCTGCCGCTCACCACCGCCGTCACCGAAGTCGGCGCCGTCAGCGGCGACGAGTAGGGGCGTTCGGTTGCCGGATTTCGAGAGGGGGAATGTTTGTTGGATCCGGTAGTGTTAACCTCAAGTCTGCACCTGCCCCAGCCATGGCGAGGTGCTTATCGTCCCCGTCAGGGACAACCATTCTTCCGGGAGTCTCCCCAGCCGCACTGTGCTTCGTACGTCAAGCTGTACGCCGTACGCAGGCACTGAGCGGTCTGCCGAGCAGGCCCCGGAACAGGCGTGGCCGAGCCGCGTGACACAGACATTCAGTGCCACGGCCCGGATAGCGCCGAATCACCAGAAATTTCCTCCGCCGCCTCTTTGGCGGACCACCGCCCCGGCACGGTCCACCCGAACAGGGCCGAAGCCGGACAGCACAAACGGTCGCCGAGCCAGAAGGCCGACGTCCGCTCCAGGGAAGGACCCTTCGTGAGCGACACCACCGATCTGATGGGCGCACGTGTCGAGGACACCGCTGCCGCGCCCGCCACGGACGCCGCGCCTGCCAGCGGTGCCGGCTCCCGGCGGCGCCGTGGCACCGGCCTTGAGGGCATGGTGCTGGCCGAGCTGCAGCAGGTCGCATCCGGCCTCGGCATCAGGGGCACCGCGCGTATGCGCAAGAGCCAGCTGATCGAGGTCATCAAGGAGGCGCAGGCGGGCGGGGGTGCCCCGGCGAAGGCCGAGGCAGCCACCGAGACCAAGCCGAAGCGCCGTGCCACCTCGAAGGCGCGCACGGGCGACGACGCCGCCCCGGCCGAGAAGGCCACCGCCAAGAAGGCCGAGGCGCCCGCCGAGAAGGCCGAGAAGGCCGTGGCCCAGCAGCAGATCGAGATCCCCGGCCAGCCGGCCGGTGGCGACGAGGCGCCCACCGAGCGCCGTCGGCGCCGTGCCACCGCCGACGCGGGCAGCCCCGATGCGCAGGCCGCCACGGTCACCGAGCCGAAGAGCGAGCCCAGGGCCGAGACCCCGGCCGCTTCGGCCGAGCCCAAGGGCGACGCCGGTGACCAGGGCGGCGAGGGCCGCCAGGGCCGCCGTGAGCGTGGCCGTGACCGCGGTGAGCGCACCGACCGTGGCGACCGCACCGACCGCGGTGAGCGGGGCGACCGCAGCCGTCGGGGCAAGGGCGACGAGCAGCAGGGCGGCGGCCAGCAGCAGCGTGACCGCGGCCAGCAGGGCCAGCAGCAGGGCGGCGGCCGTCAGGACCGTCAGCGTGACAACGGCCCGCAGGACGACGACGACTTCGACGGCGGACGCCGTGGCCGTCGCGGCCGCTACCGGGACCGTCGTGGCCGTCGCGGCCGTGACGAGATCGGCACCCCCGAGCCGCAGCTCGCCGACGACGACGTCCTGATCCCCGTCGCGGGCATCCTCGACATCCTCGACAACTACGCCTTCATCCGTACGTCGGGCTACCTGCCGGGCCCGAACGACGTGTACGTGTCGCTCGCCCAGGTCCGCAAGAACGGCCTGCGCAAGGGTGACCACGTCACCGGCGCGGTCCGTCAGCCCAAGGACGGCGAGCGCCGCGAGAAGTTCAACGCGCTGGTCCGCCTGGACTCCGCGAACGGCATGGCCGCCGAATCAGGCCGTGGCCGCCCGGAGTTCAACAAGCTGACGCCGCTCTACCCGCAGGACCGGCTCCGTCTGGAGACCGACCCGGGCGTCCTCACCACCCGCATCATCGACCTCGTCGCGCCGATCGGTAAGGGCCAGCGCGGTCTGATCGTGGCCCCGCCGAAGACCGGCAAGACCATGATCATGCAGGCGATCGCCAACGCGATCACGCACAACAACCCCGAGTGCCACCTGATGGTCGTCCTCGTCGACGAGCGTCCGGAAGAGGTCACCGACATGCAGCGGTCGGTGAAGGGCGAGGTCATCTCCTCGACCTTCGACCGCCCGGCCGAGGACCACACGACGGTCGCCGAGCTCGCCATCGAGCGTGCCAAGCGGCTCGTCGAGCTGGGCCACGACGTGGTCGTGCTGCTCGACTCGATCACGCGTCTGGGCCGTGCGTACAACCTGGCGGCGCCGGCCTCCGGCCGCATCCTGTCCGGTGGTGTCGACTCGACCGCGCTGTACCCGCCGAAGCGCTTCTTCGGTGCGGCCCGGAACATCGAGGACGGCGGCTCGCTGACCATCCTCGCCACCGCGCTGGTGGACACCGGGTCCCGCATGGACGAGGTGATCTTCGAGGAGTTCAAGGGCACGGGCAACGCCGAGCTGAAGCTCGACCGGAAGCTCGCGGACAAGCGGATCTTCCCCGCGGTGGACGTGGACGCGTCCGGTACCCGTAAGGAAGAGATCCTGCTCGCCCCCGACGAACTCGCCGTCGTCTGGAAGCTGCGCCGGGTGCTGCACGCCCTCGACCAGCAGCAGGCGGTCGAGCTGCTTCTCGACAAGATGAAGCAGACGAAGTCGAACGCCGAGTTCCTGATGCAGATCCAGAAGACGACGCCGGGCAACGGCGGCGACTAGTCCGCTAGTCCGCACAGCAGAGCGCTGGGGCCACCCTCTTTGTGAGGGTGGCCCCAGTTTTCTGTAGGGCACACGTGTACGATCACGGTCTTCATGCTCTGATCAACCATTGCACTCCCAGGGGGGAATTGAGTGGCTAGACCCTTGTCCGGAGCCATAGCCGCCGCGATAGCCGGGACGCTTCTGATGTCGTCCGCGAGCGGGGCAACCGCCGACACCGGCCCGACGCCCAGCGAAGCGGACGTACGGATCGCCAAGGCGATGGCGGCGGACGACACAGCGGATGTGGCCGAGCGGGAACCGTCGTCGAGCGCGAGTTCGGACGGTGGCCTGGAGCCGTCCGCCCAGATCATCGGCGGCTCGACGACCACGATCGCCTCGGCGCCGTGGATGGCCCAGCTCTGGTACTACGACCCGACCCAGGACCTTGGCTTCTTCTGCGGCGGCACGGTCGTCTCACCGACGAAGATCCTCACGGCCGCGCACTGCGTCGACAAGGCCTACTACGACTGGGTCAAGTACGGCGAGATCGTCACCGGCACCGACCAGCTGCCCACGGCCGTCTACAACGACGACGGCACCCTGAACCACGTGGACTACCACGGCGGTACCGCCACCCCGCTCTCACGTCAGTGGAACCACTCCTCGTGGAACGCGGACACGATCGACAACGACGTCGCCGTCCTGACACTGGCGAAGCCGGTCAAGGCGACGCCGATCAAGATGACGACGTCGGGCGACACCGCCTCGTACGCGGCCGGCACCCAGGCCAAGGTCTACGGGTGGGGCCGTACCAGTTCCAAGACCCAGGACATCTCGCAGACACTGAAGACGGCCACGCTGCCGATCGTCAGCGACACGACCTGCGCGAACACCTGGAGCCCCCACTTCATCAAGGGGCACATGGTCTGCGCGGGCAAGCCCGCCGGCGGCACCGACGCCACGACCACCGCCACCTGCAACGGTGACTCCGGCGGCCCGCTCGTCGTCGGCAACAAGGTCATCGGTGTCGTCTCGTGGGGCGTCGAGAACTGTGTGTACAAGGGTGCCTACCCGGTCTTCGCCAAGGTCAGCAAGTACGTCGGTGCGACCTACCCGCGCGTCGACGACACCGCCATCACCCGTGACGGCAAGGCCGACGTCTTCCTGCGCAACAAGGAGACCGGCACGGGCTACGTCCGCGCCTCCACGGGGTCCAAGCTCGGCGACCGCCAGGCCCTGCCCTCCGAGGCGGGCACCTGGACGGGGTACAACCTCGTCCAGCAGACCGACCTGAACCGGGACGGCCACCAGGACTTCGTCCTGCGCCGCTCCTCCGACGGTGACGTCTTCTGGCGGCGGTACGCGCCCTCGTCCAACACCTGGACGACCACGCAGATCTTCGACAACTGGGCGACCCGCACCCGGATCCTCACCCCCGGCGACGTCACCGGCGACGCCCTGCCCGACCTGCTCTCGGTCGACTCGGCGGGCGCCCTGTGGATCTACCCGGGCAAGGGGACCGGTTCCTTCGGTGCCCGCGTCAAGGTCGGCACGGGCTGGAACACGTACAACGCGGTGCTCGGTCACGGCGACTTCACCGGCGACGGCAAGGCCGACCTGATCGCGCGCACCAAGACCGGCTCGAACGTCTACCTCTACAAGGGCACCGGCAAGTCTGGCACGGGCGCCTTCGCCACCCGGATCAAGGTCCGCTCGGACTGGAGCGCCTACAACACGCTCATCACTCCCGGTGACGTGAGCGGCGACGGCAGGGCGGACCTCCTGGCCCGTACGCCGGCCGGCACGCTGTACCTCTACAAGGGCACCGGCAAGGCCACGAGCGAGATCTTCAGCACACGGGTCTCGGTCGGCACCAGCTACGCCCAGTACGACCTGCTCGGCTGAAACACCAGGTGAGCCCGGTCCCGCCGGGCTCATCCCGCACACACGGTGCCCATCGCGCTTTACGCGATGGGCACCGTTCGTCGTGCAACCCTTTCCCGGATTATCCCGTCTGACCGGACGGAGTGACCATGGAGCGCCATGGCCGCATCCGACCCGACAGGCCTGGGCCTGAGCGCAGGGGGTAACCGACCGGAAAGAGAACGAGGAGCAGATGTCCGCGGAGAGCACGCCGGACCCCGGCATAGCAGGGAAGACCGGTACCACCGGCCCGCGCCACCGCGCGGCCAAGGGCCGCCGCCGCACGTCACGCGACGGGCACAGCAGAGCGGCGCTCGCCGTCGTCTGGACCGCCGCGGGCGTCCTGGTGCTCGGCGGCACCGGAATCGGCTACCTGTACTTCAAGCTCAACGGCAACATCAAGAGCGTCGACATCAACCAGGTCCTCGGCTCCGACCGGCCCATGGACGTCGACAACGGCTCGCAGGACATCCTCGTCCTCGGCTCCGACACCCGCTCGGGCAGCAACAAGAAGCTGGGCGGCGGCACGGACGACGGCAGCGCCCGCTCCGACACGGCGATGGTCGTGCACGTCTACGAGGGCCACAAGCGGGCCAGCGTGGTCTCCATACCCCGGGACACCCTGGTCGAGCGGCCCGAGTGCACCGACGCGAACGGCAAGACGTATCCGGCCGCCTCGTACGCGATGTTCAACTCCGCGTACTCCACGGGGGGCGCCGCGTGTGCGGTGAAGACCGTCGAGTCCATGAGCGGGATCCGCATGGACCACTACGTCGAGGTCGACTTCGCCGGCTTCGAGAAGCTGATCAACGTCCTCGGCGGGGTCGACATCACCACGACGAAGGACATCAAGGACCCCGACAGCCATCTGAACCTGAAGGCCGGGGAGCACACACTCTCGGGCAAGCAGGCGCTCGGGCTCGTCCGCACCCGGCACGGGGTCGGCGACGGGTCCGACCTCGGGCGCATCCAGCTCCAGCAGGCGTTCATCAAGGCCCTCATCGAGCAGGTCAAGTCCGTCGGGATCCTCAGCAGTCCCACGAAGCTCTACGACCTCGCCGAAACCGCCACCGACGCCGTCACCACCGACTCCGAGCTCGACTCCGTCAAGAACCTCGCGTCCTTCGCAGGCGGCCTCAAGGGCATCAGCCCCAAGAACATGACGATGGTCACGATGCCGGTCCAGTACGACCCCGACGACCTCAACCGTGTCCTGGTGGACGAGGACAAGTCCCAGCAGGTCTGGGCCGCCCTGAAGGCCGACAGGACGATCCCGAAGTCCGCGACGAAGGGCACGGCGTCGGGCGCGGCCGACGGGGTCGTGGCTGCTTCCTGAGGGTGCCTGCGGGCTTTGTGGCTTTCAGGGGCGCGGGGTACCACGCGACCAGCCACACACGGCCCGCAGCCGCGAACGGCGATCACGAGCACCACGTACCGTGGGCCGGCCGGTGGCGGTCACCCGGCCCGGCGCCCGGGGCGCTCGTCGGGCCCCGGGAATACCTGAGCGCACCCCCTGGTTTGGGGAGATGGCACCAGTGCTGGCAGACTGGTACGTCGGCTCCGGTTCACGCTCCCGCATCCCGCGGATGCGACCCGGCGCCCTCCCGAAACTAGGAGACACCTTGAAGCGCGACATCCACCCCGAGTACGTCGAGACGCAGGTCAGCTGCACCTGTGGCGCGTCGTTCACCACCCGTAGCACGATCGAGAGCGGCAGCATCCGTGCCGAGGTCTGCTCCGAGTGCCACCCGTTCTACACGGGCAAGCAGAAGATCCTCGACACCGGTGGCCGCGTGGCCCGCTTCGAGGCCCGCTTCGGCAAGGCTGCCGCTGCCAAGAAGTAGCGAGCCCCCAGCGCCGGTCCGCGGCGCCCCCATCGGGGGCGCCGGGACCGGCGCTTTGCGGTGCAGCCCATGGGCGCGGCCCACGGGGCGCGGCCCACTCACAACGTCGTACAGGGAGCCGGAGAGATGTTCGAGGCGGTCGAGGAACTGGTCGGGGAACACGCCGACCTGGAGAAGAAGCTCGCCGACCCGTCGGTCCACGCGGACCAGGCCAACGCGCGCAAGCTGAACAAGCGCTACGCGGAGCTGACCCCGATCGTCGGCACGTTCCGCTCCTGGAAGCAGACCGGCGAGGACATCGACACGGCCCGCGAGTTCGCCGCGGACGACCCGGACTTCATCGCCGAGGTCAAGGAGCTGGAGAAGCAGCGCGAGGAGCTGACGGAGAAGCTGCGGCTGCTCCTCGTTCCGCGCGACCCCAGCGACGACAAGGACGTGATCCTGGAGATCAAGGCGGGCGCCGGCGGCGACGAGTCCGCGCTCTTCGCCGGTGACCTCCTGCGCATGTACCTCCGGTACGCCGAGCGCGTCGGCTGGAAGACCGAGATCATCGACTCCACCGAGTCCGAGCTGGGCGGCTACAAGGACGTCCAGGTCGCCGTGAAGACCAAGGGCGGCCAGGGCGCCACCGAGCCCGGCCAGGGCGTCTGGGCCCGGCTGAAGTACGAGGGCGGGGTGCACCGCGTGCAGCGCGTGCCCGCGACCGAGTCCCAGGGCCGTATCCACACCTCAGCGGCCGGCGTGCTCGTCACCCCCGAGGCCGAGGAGGTCGACGTCGAGATCAACGCGAACGACCTGCGGATCGACGTCTACCGCTCCTCCGGGCCCGGCGGCCAGTCCGTCAACACGACCGACTCCGCCGTGCGGATCACGCACATTCCCACCGGAGTCGTCGCCTCCTGCCAGAACGAGAAGAGCCAGCTGCAGAACAAGGAGCAGGCGATGCGTATCCTGCGCTCCAGGCTGCTCGCCGCGGCGCAGGAGGAGGCGGAGAAGAATGCCGCCGACGCCCGCCGCAGCCAGGTCCGTACCGTCGACCGCTCCGAGAAGATCCGCACGTACAACTTCCCGGAGAACCGCATCTCGGACCACCGCGTCGGCTTCAAGTCGTACAACCTGGACCAGGTCCTGGACGGTGAACTCGACGCGGTGATCCAGGCCTGCGTCGACGCGGACTCGGCCGCGAAGCTGGCAGCCGCGTAAGGCACGTACGAAACGCGAATGACGACGGAGGACTTGCGTGAACCTGCTGCTCGCGGAAGTGGCCCAGGCCACCCAGCGCCTGGCCGACGCCGGCGTGCCCTCGCCGCGCAACGACGCGGAGGAGCTCGCCGCGTTCGTGCACGGCGTCAAGCGGGGCGAGCTGCACACCGTCAAGGACTCCGACTTCGACGCCCGGTACTGGGAGGTCATCGCCCGGCGCGAGCAGCGTGAGCCGCTCCAGCACATCACCGGGCGCGCGTACTTCCGCTACCTCGAACTTCAGGTCGGGCCAGGGGTGTTCGTGCCCCGGCCGGAGACCGAGTCGGTGGTCGGCTGGGCCATAGACGCCGTCCGCGCGATGGACGTCGTCGAGCCGCTCATCGTCGATCTGTGCACCGGCTCCGGTGCCATCGCCCTCGCCCTCGCCCAGGAGGTGCCGCGCTCGCGCGTGCACGCCGTGGAGCTGTCCGAGGACGCCCTGAAGTGGACCCGCAAGAACATGGCGGGCTCCAGGGTCGACCTGCGCCAGGGCAACGCCCTCGACGCCTTCCGCGACCTCGACGGCCAGGTCGACCTGGTCGTCTGCAATCCGCCGTACATCCCGCTCACGGAGTGGGAGTACGTGGCGCCGGAGGCCCGCGACTACGATCCCGAACTCGCCCTGTTCTCAGGGGAGGACGGCCTGGATCTCATCCGGGGCATCGAACGCACAGCGCATCGGCTCCTCCGCCCCGGCGGTGTCGTCGTCATCGAGCACGCCGACACCCAGGGCGGCCAGGTGCCGTGGATCTTCACCGAGGAGCGGGGCTGGGCCGACGCGGCCGACCACCCGGACCTCAACAACCGGCCGCGGTTCGCGACCGCCCGCAAGGCGCTGCCCTGATGAGCGCGCGCCCGACGAGAACCCCCCAGCAGCAGTACGTGTACGAGGAGGCCCGCTAGATGGCACGGCGATACGACACCAACGACGCGACCGACCGCGCCACCGGTCTGCGCGAGGCCGCGTCCGCCATTCGCCGGGGCGAGCTCGTGGTGCTGCCGACGGACACCGTGTACGGCATCGGCGCGGACGCCTTCACCTCCGAGGCCGTGGCCGACCTCCTGGAGGCCAAGGGCCGGGGCCGCACCATGCCCACACCCGTGCTCATCGGCTCCCCGAACACCCTGCACGGCCTCGTCACGGACTTCTCCGAGATGGCCTGGGAGCTGGTCGACGCCTTCTGGCCGGGCGCGCTCACCCTCGTCGCCAAGCACCAGCCGTCGCTGCAGTGGGACCTCGGCGACACCCGGGGCACGGTCGCCGTGCGCATGCCGCTGCACCCGGTCGCCATCGAGCTGCTGACCGAGGTCGGCCCCATGGCGGTCTCCTCGGCCAACCTGACCGGTCACCCGGCGCCGGAGAACTGCGACGCCGCCGAGGCGATGCTCGGCGACTCCGTCTCCGTCTACCTGGACGGCGGTCCGACGCCCGGCAACGAGCCGTCCTCGATCGTCGACGTCACGGGCAAGATCCCGGTGCTGCTGCGCGCGGGCGCCCTGTCGGCGGAGGAGCTCCGCAAGGTCGTACCCGACCTTGAGGTGGCGAATTGACGGCCCCTGACGCGGGGCGTGGCATATGGGACGGGGAAGAGACACGGACCTTCACGGGTCTGCCGCGTGACACCTTCCGCATCCTCCACGTCAGCACCGGCAACGTGTGCCGCTCGCCGATCACCGAGCGGCTGACCCGGCATGCCCTGGCGGACCGTCTCGGGGACCCGCTGTGGGGCGGTCTGGTCGTCGAGAGCGCGGGGACCTGGGGGCACGAGGGGGCGCCCATGGAGGCGAACGCGGAGGCGGTCCTCGCGGACTTCGGCGCGGACGCCTCCGGCTTCACGGGGCGTGAGCTGCTGGACGAGCACGTCATCCGCGCCGACCTCGTGCTGACGGCCACCCGCGATCACCGGGCCCAGGTCATCTCCATGGGGCACTCCGCCGGGCTGCGCACCTTCACCCTGAAGGAGTTCACCCGCCTCGTCCGCGCCATCGACCCCACCACCCTCCCTCCCCTGGAGGAGGGCATGGTCGTCCGCGCACGGGCCCTGGTCCGCGCCGCCGCCGCTCTACGCGGGTGGCTCCTGGCCCCCACCGCCGAGGCCGACGAGGTCTACGACCCCTACGGGGCGCCGCTGCCGTTCTTCCAGTCGGTGGGTGACGAGATACATCAGGCGTTGGATCCGGTGGTGACGGCGTTGACCGGGGTGCCCGCGCGGGCTTGATCCCGGGCGTGGGGTGGGTCGGCGGGCGGAGTCCGGCGCAGCGTCCCGATGCCGGGAGGCCCGCCGGGGCCGAGCGTCGCGAGGGGCGCGTGGGGGATCGGGTCCGGTGGTGACGGCGTTGACCGGGGTGCCTGCGCGGGCGTAGCGCAGGGCGCGCGTCCGGGCCTGCGGGCCTACATTGGTCCTACGTCACCGTCGACGCCCCGGAGTCCATCATGTCGGTCACCCCTGTCCTAGAGGCCGATGTCCTGCGGCGGCAGGACCCTGAGCTGGCCGACGTGCTGCTCGGTGAGTTCGATCGGCAGGCGACGACGCTGCAGCTCGTCGCCGCCGAGAACTTCACCTCGCCGGCGGTCCTCGCCGCGCTGGGGTCGCCGCTGGCGAACAAGTACGCGGAGGGCTATCCGGGGGCCCGGTACCACGGCGGCTGCGAGATGGTGGACGTCGCCGAGCGGCTGGCCGTGGAACGGGCCAAGGCGCTGTTCGGGGCCGAGCACGCCAACGTGCAGTCCCATTCCGGGTCTTCGGCCGTACTCGCCGCGTACGCCGCCCTGCTGCGCCCCGGCGACACCGTGCTGGCGATGGGCCTGCACTTCGGCGGGCATCTCACGCACGGGTCGCCCGCCAACTTCTCCGGGCGCTGGTTCGACTTCGTCGGGTACGGAGTGGAGGCCGAGTCGGGGCTGATCGACCACGAGCAGGTGCGCACCCTGGCCCGTACGCGCCGCCCCAAGGCGATCGTGTGCGGGTCGATCTCGTACCCCCGGCACATCGACTACGCGTTCTTCCGCGAGGTCGCCGACGAGGTGGGCGCCTATCTCATCGCCGACGCGGCCCATCCGATCGGGCTGGTCGCCGGGGGAGCGGCGCCCAATCCGGTGCCGTACGCCGACATCGTGTGCGCCACCACGCACAAGGTGCTGCGGGGGCCGCGCGGCGGGATGCTGCTGTGCGGGAGCGAGCTGGCCGAGCGGGTGGACCGGGCGGTGTTCCCGTTCACCCAGGGCGGCGCGCAGATGCACACCATCGCCGCGAAGGCCATCGCGTTCGGGGAGGCGGCAACACCGGCGTTCACCGCGTACGCCCATCAGGTGGTCGCCAACGCCCGCGTACTGGCCCAGGGGCTGGCCGAGGAGGGTCTTGTGATCATCACCGGCGGCACCGACACCCATCTGCTCACCGTCGATCCCGCGCCATTGGGCGTCGACGGCCGCACCGCGCGCGGACGGCTCGCGGCCGCCGGGATCGTCCTCGACTGCTGTGCGCTGCCCCACGGCGATGCCCGTGGCCTGCGGCTGGGCACGGCGGCGCTGACCACGCAGGGCATGGGCGAGGTGGAGATGGCACGGCTCGCCAGGCTGTTCGCGGGGGCCCTGCGGGACGGCGTGGACGCCAGGCGGACGCGTGAAGAAGTGCGGGACCTGGCCGGAAGATTTCCGCCGTATCCGCGCTGAGGTGGGGTAGACGCACCACCAGGCACAGCATCACGTGCAACCATCGTCGCTACCCGGAAGTCCCCAACCATATGCGCGCATCGCTAGGGTGTGGGGCTGTGATGGCCAGCGAGACCTGTGGGGAAGCCCGTGCGTGAATACCTCCTGACGCTCTGTGTCACGGCCGCGGTGACGTACCTGCTGACAGGGCCGGTGCGGAAGTTCGCGATCGTGGCCGGAGCCATGCCGGAGATCCGTGCGCGCGACGTCCACCGTGAGCCGACGCCCCGCCTCGGCGGCATCGCGATGTTCTTCGGACTGTGCGCCGGTCTGCTGGTCGCCGACCATCTGACCAACCTCAGCCAGGTCTTCGCCGAATCGAACGAGCCACGCGCGCTGCTCTCCGGGGCCGCGCTGATCTGGCTGATCGGCGTCCTGGACGACAAGTTCGAGATCGACGCCCTGATCAAGCTCGGCGGCCAGATGATCGCCGCGGGCGTGATGGTCATGCAGGGTCTGACGATCCTGTGGCTGCCCATCCCGAGTGTCGGCATCGTCGCGCTGACCCAGTGGCAGGGCACCCTGCTCACGGTCGCCCTGGTCGTGATCACCATCAACGCGGTCAACTTCGTCGACGGCCTCGACGGTCTCGCGGCCGGCATGGTCTGCATCGCCTCCGCCGCGTTCTTCATGTACGCCTACCGCCTCTGGTACAGCTACGGCATCGAGGCGGCGGCCCCCGCCACCCTGTTCGCGGCCGTGCTGATGGGCATGTGCCTGGGCTTCCTGCCGCACAACATGCATCCGGCGCGGGTCTTCATGGGCGACTCCGGCTCGATGATGATCGGCCTGGTGCTGGCGGCCGGCGCGATCTCCATCACGGGGCAGGTCGACCCGGACGTGATGAACCTGTACGGCTCGGAGCGCAGCACGGTCTACTCGATGGTCCCGGTCTACATCCCGCTGCTGATGCCGCTGTCGATCCTCGCGATCCCGGCGGCCGACCTGATCCTCGCGATCGTGCGCCGTACCTGGCGCGGCCAGTCGCCGTTCGCCGCCGACCGGGGGCACCTGCACCACCGGCTCCTGGAGGTCGGGCACTCGCACAGCCGGGCCGTGCTGATCATGTACTTCTGGTCCGCGGTCATCGCCTTCGGCACCCTGGCGTACACCGTGAACTCGGCGTCCATGTGGATCGTCCTGGCCATCGCCATGCTCAGCGGCGTCGGCCTCTTCCTGCTCCTGCTGCCCCGCTTCACCCCGCGCGCCCCGCGCTGGGCGGAACGCTTCGTACCGCCCCGCTACCGCCGCCGCGCGGTCCCGGCCGTCGCCGCCGAGCCCGTCGCCGACTGGACCCCGTCCCTCAACGGCGCGACGGCGATCGGTGGCCGTACACACGAAGCGGAACGCAGCCCGGCGGGTGCGCGCCGCTGAGGCGCGACCGTCTCGCGCGCGCCCTCGTCACTGCATCGAGAACCGGCCGGGGGCCGTGTGCGGAACACCGCACACGGCCCCCGGCCGTCCGTCGTGAGGGCGCCAGGGCGGGGCCTCGCGCTGACGGGAAGGTAAGAATCTGACTAACGCTTTGCCGATGCCATGCACGACCCTGGCGGTGCAAACGGCCTTATACCAGACAAGTCGGCATGGATTTTGCACAGACGGGCAGCTTCACTCTCATGTGTGACACCTGGCACACCATTCAGGTAAAGACCTCATCAAATAGTTTGTGATACGGTTCACGAGAACCCGGGACAGAGTCGAAGGACCGCATTGCGACGGTCCAGCGGCCGGAGATTTCCGCTCGACCCCGGGGTCTACGCTCGTCCATGACGACACCCTGCCCCCTCAGCAAGCGGAGTTGCCGCCATGCCGTCCAATGACGTCCGGACCCTCCTTCAGGCTGCCGTACCCACGGCAGCCGCCGGCGCGATCGCCGCTGTCATCAGCGGTGTGGTCGTCGGAGGCAAGGGGGCTCTCGGTGCCGTCGTCGCGGCGGTGATCACGATTCTCTTCATGGGAATCGGGCTCTACGTTCTGCAGCGCACTGCCAAATCGCTTCCTCATCTGTTCCAGATGATGGGGCTGATGCTCTACGCGGCACAGATTCTGCTGTTGTTCATCTTTCTGTCCGCGTTCAAGAACACCACTCTGTTCCACCCCAGGGCCTTCGCGTTCACGCTCGTCGCCACCACGCTCGTGTGGATCGCCGCACAGACGCGCGCGCATATGAAGGCCAAGATCCTCTACGTCGAACCCGATGCGTCGACGGGCAACAAGCCCGAAAAATCGGGGCACTCGTCGTGAGGAGTAGGGCCGGGATAAGGGCGTGTGCGAACTACTGCTATCGTCCGGTGCCAACTGCGGCATCGCGGGCGCGGGCATCTGAGCTGACGCCTGCTCAATCGCGAGGCTTGATGCCCCCCAGCCGCCCCCACATCCGTAACACCAGTCCAGTGCCGACCCGCGGCTGCGCGCCGCGCCGACACAACGAGGTTGCCGTACCCATGCGTCACGCCGAAGGAGCCCGTGGTGAGTGCTGACCGGACCCAGCTCGCCTTTGACTGGAGCTGTCGGATCATGTCCGACAACGGCTGTGGCTTCCCGGCTCCGGGCCTGCACTCGTTCCTCTTCAAGCCGATCGCCACGGTCGGCGGGTTCGAGTTCAACAAGGTGATGCTGCTCGCGCTCATCACCACCCTCCTGGTGATCACCTTCTTCACGCTCGCCTTCGGCAAGGCGAAGGTGGTCCCGGGCAAGCTGCAGATGATCGGCGAGGCGGGATACGACTTCGTACGCCGCGGAATCGTCTACGAGACCATTGGCAAGAAGGACGGGGAGAAGTTCGTCCCCTTCATGGTCTCGCTGTTCTTCTTCATCTGGATCATGAACATCTGGTCCGTGATCCCGCTGGCACAGTTCCCGGTGTCCTCGGTCATCGCCTACCCGATGGTGCTGGCCGCCATCGTCTACGTGGTGTGGGTGTCGCTGACCTTCAAGAAGCACGGTTTCGTGGGCTTCTTCAAGAACGTCACCGGCTACGACAAGTCGCTCGGCCCGGTCCTGCCGCTGGTCATGGTCATCGAGTTCTTCTCGAACCTGCTGGTCCGTCCCTTCACGCACGCGGTGCGACTGTTCGCCAACATGTTCGCCGGTCACCTGATGCTGGTCATGTTCACGGTCGCCTCTTGGTACCTGCTCAACAGCTGGATGATTCCGGCCGCCGGTGTCTCCTTCGTGATGGCCGTGGCCATGGTCGGTTTCGAGCTCTTCGTCCAGGCCGTTCAGGCATACGTGTTCGTGCTGCTGGCCTGCACCTACGTTCAGGGCGCTCTCGCAAAGCACCACTGAGCCGCAACCACCCCCAGCCCCAGAACGTCCGGTGGCCAACCCCCACCGGTCCTGAAAGAGAAGGAAGAATCAGCATGGCTGCCCTTGAGACCCTCGCCGCTGTCGACGGCAACATCGGCTCCATCGGCTATGGCCTCGCCGCCATCGGCCCCGGCGTCGGCGTCGGCATCATCTTCGGCAACGGCACCCAGGCCCTGGCCCGCCAGCCCGAAGCGGCCGGTCTGATCCGTGCCAACCAGATCCTCGGCTTCGCGTTCTGTGAGGCGCTCGCCCTCATCGGCATCGTCATGCCGTTCGTCTACTAGACCGACGCATCGACGATCGAAACCTTTCAAGGAAAGGCACTGATGTGATCGCCAACCTGGTACAGCTGGCGGCCGAGGAGGAGCAGAACCCGCTCATCCCGCCGGGCCCCGAGCTGCTCGTGGGCGCCATCGCCTTCGCCATCGTGTTCTTCTTCTTCTGGAAGAAGCTTCTCCCGAACATCAACAAGGTTCTGGAAGAGCGCCGTGACGCGATCGAGGGCGGTATCGAAGAGGCCGAGGCCATGAAGGTCGAGGCCCAGAGCGTTCTTGAGCAGTACAAGGCTCAGCTCGCCGAGGCCCGGCACGAGGCCGCGCGTCTGCGCCAGGAGGCGCAGGAGCAGGGCGCCACGCTCATCGCCGAGATGCGTGCAGAGGGCCAGCGGCAGCGCGAGGAGATCATCGCCGCCGGTCACTCGCAGCTCGTGGCCGACCGCAAGGCCGCCTCTTCGGCCCTGCGTCAGGACGTGGGCAAGCTCGCCACCGACCTGGCCGGCAAGCTCGTCGGTGAGTCCCTTGAGGACCACGCCCGGCAGAGCCGTGTGATCGACCGGTTCCTCGACGACCTCGAGGAGAAGGCCGAGGCCACGCGATGAACGGAGCGAGCCGCGAGGCCCTGGCAGCCGCACGGACGCGTCTCGACGCGCTGACGGACTCCACGTCCGTGGACGCGGCGGTCCTCGCCGACGAGCTGGCCGCCGTCACCGCGCTGCTCGACCGCGAGGTGTCGCTGCGTCGGGTCCTCACCGACCCGGCGCAGTCCGGCGAGGCCAAGGCCGAGCTGGCCGGCCGCATCCTCGGCGGCCAGGTCGGCGCGACCACCGTCGACCTGGTGTCCGGTCTGGTGCGTTCCCGCTGGTCGCAGTCCCGCGACCTGGTGGACGCGCTGGAGCAGCTGGCCGCCGTCGCCGACCTCACCGCCGCGCAGCGGTCGGGCACGCTCGACGACGTCGAGGACGAGCTGTTCCGGTTCGGCCGGATCGTCGCCTCGAACACCGAGCTGCGGGCCGCGCTGACCGACCGTGCCGCAGGCGCCTCGGCCAAGAGCGAGCTGCTGCGCAGCCTGCTCGGCGGCCGCGCCAAGGCCACCACCGAGCGTCTGGTGACGCGCCTCGTGACCGCGCCGCGTGGACGTAGCCTGGAAGCGGGACTCGAGTCCCTGTCCAAGCTCGCCGCCGAGCGCCGGGACCGCATGGTCGCCGTCGTCACCTCGGCGGTCCCGCTGAGCGACCCGCAGAAGCGACGCCTCGGCGCCGCCCTCGCGAAGCTCTACGGCCGCGCCATGCACCTCAACCTCGACGTGGACCCAGGCGTCCTCGGCGGGATCCGGGTCCAGGTCGGCGACGAGGTCATCAACGGCTCGATCGCGGACCGACTCGAGGACGCCGGCCGCCGCCTGGCGAGCTAGCACAAACTTCATAGCAGTACGTACGTATGTCTGCGGCCCGGTTGGGCCGTGCAGAGGATTCACCTCGTTCAGGGGGGAGTCCCCATCCCCCCAAGTGAAACTTCGGGCCCAACAAGGAGAGCAGGGAACCCAGATGGCGGAGCTCACGATCCGGCCGGAGGAGATCCGGGACGCGCTGGAGAACTTCGTCCAGTCGTACAAGCCGGACGCGGCCTCGCGCGAGGAGGTCGGTACGGTCACCCTTGCCGGCGACGGCATCGCGAAGGTCGAGGGACTTCCCTCGGCCATGGCCAACGAACTGCTGAAGTTCGAGGACGGCACCCTCGGCCTCGCGCTGAACCTGGAAGAGCGCGAGATCGGCGCCATCGTCCTCGGTGAGTTCAGCGGCATCGAGGAGGGCCAGCCGGTCACCCGTACCGGCGAGGTCCTGTCGGTCGCCGTGGGCGAGGGCTACCTCGGCCGCGTCGTCGACCCGCTCGGCAACCCGATCGACGGCCTCGGCGAGATCGAGACGTCCGGCCGCCGTGCCCTGGAGCTGCAGGCTCCCGGCGTCATGGCCCGTAAGTCGGTGCACGAGCCGATGGAGACCGGCTACAAGGCCGTCGACGCGATGACCCCGGTCGGCCGCGGCCAGCGTCAGCTGATCATCGGTGACCGCCAGACCGGCAAGACCGCCCTGGCCGTCGACACGATCATCAACCAGCGCGACAACTGGCGCTCCGGCGACCCGAAGAAGCAGGTCCGCTGCGTCTACGTCGCCATCGGCCAGAAGGGCTCGACCATCGCCTCCGTGCGTGGCGCCCTCGAAGAGGCCGGCGCGCTGGAGTACACGACCATCGTCGCCGCCCCGGCGTCCGACCCGGCCGGCTTCAAGTACCTGGCGCCGTACACCGGTTCGGCCATCGGTCAGCAGTGGATGTACGAGGGCAAGCACGTCCTCATCATCTTCGACGACCTCTCGAAGCAGGCCGACGCCTACCGCGCCGTGTCGCTGCTGCTGCGCCGCCCGCCGGGCCGCGAGGCCTACCCGGGTGACGTCTTCTACCTGCACTCCCGTCTGCTGGAGCGCTGCGCGAAGCTCTCCGACGAGCTGGGCGCGGGCTCGATGACCGGTCTGCCGATCGTCGAGACGAAGGCCAACGACGTCTCGGCGTTCATCCCGACCAACGTCATCTCCATCACCGACGGCCAGTGCTTCCTGGAGTCGGACCTCTTCAACGCCGGTCAGCGCCCCGCGCTGAACGTCGGTATCTCCGTCTCCCGAGTCGGTGGTTCCGCGCAGCACAAGGCGATGAAGCAGGTCTCCGGCCGTCTGCGCCTCGACCTCGCCCAGTACCGTGAGCTGGAGGCGTTCGCCGCCTTCGGTTCCGACCTGGACGCCGCGTCGAAGTCGCAGCTGGAGCGCGGTCAGCGCCTGGTCGAGCTGCTCAAGCAGCCGCAGTACCAGCCGATGCCGACCGAGGACCAGGTCGTCTCCGTGTGGGCCGGTACCACCGGCAAGATGGACGATGTCCCGGTCTCCGACGTCCGCCGCTTCGAGAAGGAGCTGCTGGAGTACCTGCACCGCAAGGAGCAGGGCCTCATGACCTCCATCAAGGAGGGCGGCAAGATGTCGGACGACACCCTCACCGCTGTTGCCGACGCGATCGCCGAGTTCAAGAAGCAGTTCGAGACCTCGGACGGCAAGCTTCTCGGCGAGGACGCCCCGGCCACGGCCAAGTGACGTAAGGAAGGGACCTGACTCATGGGAGCCCAGCTCCGGGTCTACAAGCGTCGCATCCGATCCGTCACCGCGACCAAGAAGATCACCAAGGCGATGGAGATGATCGCCGCCTCGCGCGTCGTCAAGGCGCAGCGCAAGGTGGCGGCCTCCGCGCCGTACGCGACCGAGCTCACCCGCGCGGTCACGGCGGTCGGTACCGGTTCGAACACCAAGCATCCGCTGACCACGGAGGCGGAGACGGCGACCCGCTCCGCGGTGCTGCTCCTCACGAGCGACCGCGGACTGGCCGGCGCCTTCAACTCCAACGCCATCAAGGTCGCCGAGCAGCTGACGGCGCGCCTCGAGGCGGAGGGCAAGGAGGTCGACACGTACATCGTCGGCCGCCGCGGTCTGGCCCACTACAACTTCCGCGAGCGCAAGGTCGTGGAGTCGTGGTCGGGCTTCACCGACGAGCCCACCTACGCGGACGCGAAGAAGGTCGCGGGTCCGCTGATCGAGGCGATCGAGAAGGAGACGGCGGACGGCGGCGTGGACGAACTCCACATCGTCTTCACCGAGTTCGTCTCGATGATGACGCAGACGGCGCTCAACGCCCGTTTGCTGCCGCTCAGCCTCGACAAGGTGGCCGAGGAGTCCGCGCCGAAGGGCGAGATCCTTCCGCTGTACGACTTCGAGCCGTCGGCGGAGGACGTCCTCGACGCCCTGCTGCCGCGCTACGTCGAGAGCCGTATCTACAACGCGCTGCTCCAGTCGGCTGCCTCCAAGCACGCCGCCACGCGCCGTGCGATGAAGTCGGCGACCGACAACGCGGGAGACTTGATCAACACGCTCTCCCGCCTTGCCAACGCGGCCCGCCAGGCCGAAATCACCCAGGAAATCAGCGAGATCGTCGGTGGCTCCGCAGCCCTGGCCGACGCGACCGCGGGGAGTGACAGGTAATGACGACGACAGTTGAGACGGCCGTTGCCACGGGCCGCGTCGCCCGGGTCATCGGCCCGGTCGTCGACGTGGAATTCCCCGTCGACGCCATGCCGGAGATCTACAACGCCCTTCACGTCGAGGTGGCCGACCCGGCCCAGGACGGCGCGAAGAAGACGCTGACCCTGGAGGTCGCCCAGCACCTGGGTGACGGCCTGGTCCGCACGATCTCGATGCAGCCCACCGACGGTCTGGTCCGCCAGGCCGCGGTCACCGACACCGGCACGGGCATCTCCGTCCCGGTCGGTGACTTCACCAAGGGCAAGGTGTTCAACACCCTCGGTGAGGTACTGAACACCGACGAGCAGTACGACGGCGAGCGCTGGACCATCCACCGCAAGGCCCCCAACTTCGACGAGCTCGAGTCGAAGACCGAGATGTTCGAGACCGGCGTCAAGGTCATCGACCTTCTCACCCCGTACGTCAAGGGTGGAAAGATCGGCCTGTTCGGCGGTGCCGGCGTCGGCAAGACGGTGCTCATCCAGGAGATGATCTACCGCGTCGCCAACAACCACGACGGTGTCTCCGTGTTCGCCGGTGTCGGTGAGCGCACCCGTGAGGGCAACGACCTCATCGAGGAGATGGCGGAGTCGGGCGTCATCGACAAGACCGCCCTGGTCTTCGGCCAGATGGACGAGCCCCCGGGCACCCGTCTGCGCGTGGCCCTGGCCGGTCTGACCATGGCGGAGTACTTCCGCGATGTGCAGAAGCAGGACGTGCTGTTCTTCATCGACAACATCTTCCGCTTCACCCAGGCCGGTTCCGAGGTGTCGACCCTGCTCGGCCGGATGCCCTCCGCGGTGGGTTACCAGCCGAACCTGGCCGACGAGATGGGTCTCCTCCAGGAGCGCATCACCTCGACCCGTGGTCACTCGATCACCTCGATGCAGGCGATCTACGTCCCCGCGGACGACCTGACCGACCCGGCCCCGGCCACCACCTTCGCCCACCTCGACGCGACGACGGTTCTCTCCCGTCCGATCTCCGAGAAGGGCATCTACCCGGCCGTGGACCCGCTGGACTCCACGTCCCGCATCCTGGACCCCCGCTACATCGCGGCGGACCACTACAACACCGCCATGCGCGTCAAGACGGTGCTGCAGAAGTACAAGGACCTCCAGGACATCATCGCGATCCTCGGTATCGACGAGCTCGGCGAGGAGGACAAGCTCACCGTCCACCGCGCCCGTCGCGTGGAGCGCTTCCTGTCCCAGAACACCCACGTCGCCAAGCAGTTCACCGGCGTCGACGGGTCGGACGTCCCGCTGGAGGAGTCGATCACCGCGTTCAACGCGATCATCGACGGTGAGTACGACCACTTCCCGGAGCAGGCGTTCTTCCTCTGCGGTGGTATCGAGGACCTGAAGAAGAACGCGAAGGAGCTCGGCGTCTCCTGACGCCCGGCGACTCGTGAACAGTGGGGGGCGAGGCCACACCTCATGGGGTGCGTCCCGCCCCTCTCTGCACTCCCTCTAGAATTGAACCCAACACCCGGCCGAGGCGCCGGGTGGTGACCCGAGGAGCCACCTTGGCTGCTGAGCTGCACGTCGCGCTGGTCGCGGCCGACCGAGAGGTCTGGTCGGGCCAGGCCACCCTGGTCGTCGCCCGTACCACGTCCGGCGACATCGGCGTCATGCCCGGTCACCAGCCGCTGCTCGGTGTGCTGGAGTCGGGCCCGGTGACCATCCGTACGAGTGAGGGCGGCACCGTCGTCGTCGCCGTGCACGGCGGTTTCATCTCGTTCGCGGACAACAAGCTGTCCCTGCTGGCCGAGGTCGCCGAGCTGGCCGACGAGATCGACGTCCAGGGCGCGGAGCGAGAGCTGGAGCGCGCGAAGGCGGCGGGCGACGCCGCCGCCGAGCGCCGCGCGGATGTACGACTGCGTACGGCGGCGGCGCGCTGAGCCCGCACGTCGTGTGATGCTGTACCTCAGCCGCGGCTGGGTCTGGATGTCTTCATCCTGATCCGGCCGCGGCTGAGGCAAATGTGGGTGTTTTTTACGTTCCATTACCTGGCAGTCGCATTACCTAGGAGACGAGGAGGTCGGTGTCGATGGTCCTCGCTCTGACTGTGTGCGGGTCGGTGATCGCGCTCGTGGTGGTGGGGCTTTTCGTCTTCGGACTGCGCCGGCGCCTCATCCAGCGCTCCGGCGGCACCTTCGACTGCAGTCTCCGCTGGGAGGCCCCGGAGAAACCCGGCAGCGACGAGAACGGCAAGGGCTGGGGCTACGGAGTCGCCCGCTACAACGGTGACCGCATCGAGTGGTACCGCGTCTTCTCGTACTCGCCCCGCCCCCGCCGCGTCCTGGAGCGCTCGGCGATCGAGGTGGCCGGGCGCCGCACCCCCGAGGGTGAGGAGGAGCTGGCGCTTCTCTCCGACGCCGTGATCCTCGCGTGCCTGCACCGCGGGACCCGTCTCGAACTGGCGATGAGCGAGGACGCGCTGACCGGTTTCCTCGCGTGGCTGGAGGCAGCCCCGCCCGGTCAGCGCGTCAATGTCGCCTAGACGCTCATCGCAGTCGCTACTTGAGTCCGTTACTGATCGCGTTCACCAGCTCACCGCTCGTGGTGTCGCCGCTGAACTCCCAGAAGAAGGCGCCGCCCAGGCCCTGGTTCTTGGCCCAGGTCATCTTGGTGCCGATGGTGGCGGGGGTGTCGTAGCTCCACCAGTTGGTGCCGCAGTGCGCGTACGCCGTGCCCGCGATGGTGCCGGTGGCCGGGCAGGAGTTCTTGAGCACCTTGTAGTCCTCGATGCCCGCCTCGTAGGTGCCGGTGGCCGCGCCGGTCGCCGTGCCGCCGGGGGCGGACTGGGTGACGCCGGTCCAGCCGCGGCCGTAGAAGCCGATGCCGAGCAGGAGCTTGGCGGACGGGACGCCCTTCGCCTTCAGCTTGGCGATCGCGTCGGCCGAGTTGAAGCCGGCGGTCGGGATGCCGGAGTACGAGGTCAGCGGGGAGTGCGGGGCGGTCGGGCCGGTGTTCGCCCAGGCGCCGAAGTAGTCGTACGTCATCACGTTGTACCAGTTCAGCGAGGTGGCGGCGCCGCCGTAGTCGGCCGCGTCGATCTTGCCGCCGGAGGAGCCGTCGGCGGTGATGGCCGCGGTGACCAGGTAGTTCGGGCCGAACTCGGTACGGAGTGCGGACATCAGGTTCTTGAACGCTGCGGGGCCCGAGGTGTCGCAGGTCAGACCGCAGGCGTTCGGGTACTCCCAGTCGATGTCGATGCCGTCGAAGACGTCGGCCCAGCGCGGGTCCTCCACGACGGCTTTGCAGGACTTGGCGAACGCGGCCGGGTTCTGCGCGGCCTGGCCGAAGCCGCCGGAGTAGGTCCAGCCGCCGAAGGAGTACAGCACCTTGATGTGCGGGTACTTGGCCTTGAGCTGGCGGAGCTGGTTGAAGTTGCCGCGCAGCGGCTGGTCCCAGGTGTCGGCGGTGCCGCTGACGGACTGGTCGGCGGTGTACGCCTTGTCGGTGGCCGCGTAGGCGTCGTCCAGCACGCACTGGCCGTTCTTGACGTTGCCGAAGGCGTAGTTGATGTGGGTGATCTTCGCGGCGGAGCCCGAGGTCACCAGGTTCTTCACGTGGTAGTTGCGGCCGTAGACGCCCCACTCGGTGAAGTAGCCGAGGTTGACCTTCGCGCCGGGGTTCGGGTTCGTGCCGCCCGTGGTCCGTACGGCGGCGGCGCCGCTCACCGGGCCGGTCTGGTCGGCGGTGTCGCGGGCCTGGACGGTGTACGAGTAGTCGGTTCCGGCGGTCAGGCCGGTGTCCGTGTAGGTCGTGCCGGTGACTGTGGCGATCTTGGTGCCGTCGCGCAGGACGTCGTAGTTCTTGATCCCCTTGTCGTCGGTGGCCGCGCTCCAGCCGAGCTTCACCGAGGTGGTGGTGACGTCCGAGGTGGTCGGGGTGCCGGGGGCGGAGGGTGCCGCGTCACCGGGGACGGACGGGCCGCCGTCACAACTTCCGCCGTTCAGCTTGCAGTTGGCCGGGGAGCCTGAGCCGCTCCCGTTGAAACCGAAGGAGACGGAGGCGCCCGGTGCGAGGGTGCCGTTCCAGGACTTGTTCCTGGCGGTCCAGTGGGTGCCGGACGAGGTGACATCCGCGTCCCAGGCGGAGGTGACGGACGTGCCGGAGGGGAAGTCCCACTCGACGGTCCAGGAGCTGATCGTGGTCGTCCCGGTGTTCTTGACGGTCCACTTGCCTTCGAAGCCGGTGCCCCAGTCCTGGGGCTTGGCGTAGGTGGCGGTGGCCGATGAAGCCGCGGTGGCCGCCTGTGCGGGGGTCGCGAGGCCGGCCAGGCCGGCGAGGGGGAGGAGAAGGGCGGCGAGACCCGCTATGGCTCTGTGCCTGAAGCGCATGTGCGCCTCCTTGTGGGGTGTCGTGAGCATGAGCATGACGTGGCGCAGTGCGGCCGAGAATAGAAAGGTCTGGACCATAGGTCAATGGGTCTGGACCAGTACGCTCACGCCGGACACCCCGACGGATCAGAACGGGGCCGGAAACCGGCTCAGACCCCCAACTCCTGCGCCAGTACGGCCGCTTGCACCCGGCTGCGCAGATCCAGCTTCCCCAGCAGGCGGCTGACGTGTGTCTTCGCCGTCGCCTCGGCCATGTCCAGCCGCCGGGCGATCTCCGCGTTCGACAGCCCTTCGCCCAGACAGGAGAGGACTTCCCGTTCGCGCCGGGTGAGGGAGCCGAGGACCGTCGGATCGGCCGTGGGCTCGCGTACGGGCTTGGCGGCGAACTCGGCGATCAGCCGCCGGGTGACGGCCGGGGCGATCAGACCCTCGCCGCGCCCCACCGCCCGTACGGCCTCGATGAGGTCCTTGGCCTCCGTGTTCTTCAGCAGGAACCCGGCGGCACCGGCCCGCAGCGCCCCGAAGACGTATTCGTCGAGGTCGAAGGTGGTGAGCACGAGCACGTCGGCCAGCCCCTCGGAGACGACCTGGCGGGTCGCGGAGACCCCGTCCAGCCGCGGCATCTGCACGTCCATGAGCACCAGGTCCGGCCGAAGCTCCCGCGCGAGCGCCACCGCCCGCTCGCCGTCCGCCACCTCACCGATCACCTCGATGTCCGGCGCGCTGCCCAGGATGAGCACCAGTCCGGCCCGTACGGCGGACTGGTCCTCGGCGACGAGCACACGGATCATGCGGGGTCTCCTTCGACTGCGGCGACGGGTGCGGGTGCGGGGGCGGCGGTCAAGCGGGCTCCCCCTCGGTGACGGGGAGGGAGGCGCGGACGCTCCAGATCTTGCCGTGTCCCGAGCTCTCGGGGCCCGCCTCGAAGGTGCCGCCCAGCAGGGCGACCCGCTCCCGCATCCCCACCAGACCGGCGCCGGAACCGGGCGCGCTCGGGCCGTCGCGGTCACCGAACGGACTGGTCACGGCGATGGCGAGGGAGCTGTCCGTCTGGCGCAGCGCGACGGTGACCCGGCCGGGGGAGGCGTGCTTGAGGACGTTCGTCAACGACTCCTGGACGATGCGGTACGCCGCCAGTTCGACGGGGGCGGGGAGGGAGTCGCCGTGATAGGCGTCGAGGGTCACGTCGAGCCCGTTGGTGCGGGCTCCCTCGACGAGCGAGCCGACCCCGTCGAGCGTGGGCGCGGCGGACGGTTCGGCGTCGTCGCTCGTGTCCCGCAGGATGCCGATCAGCCGGCGCATCTCGGTCAGCCCCTCGACGCTGTTCTCGCGGATGACCCCGAGGGCCTGTCGGGAGGTGTCCGGGTCGTCGATCGAGAGCGCGGCCGTGGAGTGGATCGCGATCGCCGAGAGGTGGTTGGCGACCATGTCGTGCAACTCCCGTGCCATGCGGGCCCGTTCGGACACGACGGCCTGGGCGCGGTCCATCTCCGCCAGCAGGGCCGTCTGCTCGGCACGCAGGTCGGCGGCCTCGGCGGCGTCGCGGTGGTTGCGGACGATCCAGCCGGTGGCGGCGGGCATGAGGGAGACCAGTCCGACGACCAGGCCGATCAGCAGGGCCTCCGGCTTCCGGAAGGCCGCGAGGGGCACCACCGTGAAGGCCACGGTGACCAGGCCGGCGATCCAGGGCACCCGGCGAGCCGTGGCGGGCCGGCCGTAGAGCACGGCCGCGTACACCAGGTCGGTGAACATCAGCACCGTGAGCAGGTTGCCCTGGGTGATGGTGTCCAGCGTCAGGGCGGCCCAGCCGATCAGCAGGGCGGTGCGCGGCATGGTGCGGCGCAGCGCTTCGCAGCCGGCGGTCACGACCAGGGGCAGCAGGATCCACCAGCGGCCGTCGAGCACCACGAGCCCGTCGCGGGCCGTGCGCGTGCCGAGGTCCAGGACCCACAGCAGCAGACCGCCGAGGAGTCCGGCGACGGCGATGTACACGTCCATGCGGTGCGGGCGGGGCAGTCGTACGGCCATGACTCCATCCAACACGGGACGGGATCCCGGCGCCTGATCCCCGCGAACGGTCCTGGACTGCATCGTTCGGTGTACCGCGACTTCGTCACCGGTGACGACGAATCGGGGGCCGGCCGCCGGGAGCCTGGAAGGGTGACCGAAAGGAGCGCATCGTGATCGTCGCGTTGATCATCGCCTGTGAGGTCGGCTTCTGGGTGCTGCTGGCACTGGCCCTGGCCGTCCGCTATCTGCTGAAGTGGCGCCGGACGAGCGTGGTGCTGCTGTTGTGCGAGCCCGTGCTGGAACTGGTGCTCTTCGTCGTGAGCGCGATCGATCTGAAGAACGGCGCCGAGCCGAGCTGGGAGCACGGCGTGGCGGCGCTCTACATCGGCTTCACCGTGGGGTACGGCCACTACACGATCCGCTGGCTGGACGGCCATGCCGCGCATCGCCTGGGCGGCGGGTCCAAGCCGGTGGGGCCGCCGAAGTACGGCCTGGCGAGGGCCCGGTACGAGGGCGGCCTCTGGCTCCGCACGGTGGTGGCGGCAGCCGTCGCGCTGGCGCTGCTCCAGGGTGCCGTCTGGTACGTCGGCGACGAGGGGAACGTCGATTCGCTGCGGTCGTTCCAGTGGGCGGCGCTCCGGGCCGCGGGTATCCACGGACTGGTGGCTCTCGCCTATCTGATCTGGCCGAAGAAGGAGCCGGACGCCCCGGAGGGCGAGCACCGGGGCACGTACTCGAAAGAGGGTGTCGGGCGATGAGCGGCACGACGGGCAAGCCGATGAAGAACCTGGTGGAAGGGGTCGGCACCTTTGTGGTCGGCCTGGTCCTGTGGCTCTTCACCGACGGAGTGGAGGTCCCGGTCGTCACCCTCACCAAGGTCGGCGTGGTGATGATGTGCGTCGGCGGCGTACTCGTCGCGACGGGCCTGTACCAGGCCGCACGCGGAACGACGGGGGACCGCTAGCGTTCCCCGCCCGGCACCCACAGCACGTCTCCGACCTCCTTGTTCGCCGTCCTCGCGAGGATGAACAGGAGGTCGGAGAGGCGGTTGAGGTAGGTAGCGGTGAGGGGGTTCATCTCCTCGCCGTGGGCCTCCAGGGCCGCCCACGTCGAGCGCTCGGCCCGGCGGGCGACCGTGCAGGCCTGGTGGAGCAGGGCCGCGCCCGGGGTACCGCCCGGCAGGATGAAGGAGCGGAGCTTCTCCAACCGCTCGTTGAAGCGGTCGCAGTCC
This sequence comes from Streptomyces sp. NBC_00104, assembly GCF_045160825.1. Classification (NCBI taxonomy): domain Bacteria; kingdom Bacillati; phylum Actinomycetota; class Actinomycetes; order Kitasatosporales; family Streptomycetaceae; genus Streptomyces; species Streptomyces sp. NBC_00104. The sequence continues at coordinate 7,630,843 of NZ_CP108215.1, forward strand.
GCCTCCAGCTTGTCGATGTAGAACTGCTCGACCCGCAGGGGCGGGAACTGGGGGTTCTCGACGACGGGGGTGGAGAGGTCGGCGCCGACGTCGAAGAGGTCGTTCTGCACACGGGTGAGGACCTTGACGACCTCCTCGTCCAGCCCGCCCAGCGCGATCGCCGTCCCGATCACCGCGTTGGCCTCGTTGGCGTCCGCGTACGCCGAGATCCGCAGGTCGGTCTTGGGCACCCGGCTCATGTCGCCGAGGTTGGTGGTGCCCTTGTCGCCGGTCCTGGTGTAGATGCGCGTCAGATTGACCATGTGACCAGCGTAGTTACGCTCCGGCCGTCCGGAAGACCCGTGTGCCCACCGTCACGGCGAGCGCCGTGAGGCCGAGGGCCACCAGGACCCCGTACAGCATGGCCGAAGTGGCGTACGCGCCGACGTACGCGTCCCGCATAGCGTCCACCAGATAGCGGAACGGGATGAAGTGGGACAGGACGTCGAGCCAGCCCGGGGCCAGTGACATCGGCAGCATCAGGCCCGACAGGAGCATCGACGGCATCGTCAGCGCGTTCACCGCCGGGCCGAACTCGTGCTGGGAGCGGGCCTTCATGGCGAGCGCGTACGACAGCGAGGCGAGCGAGACCGTCAGCAGGGCCACGAAGACGAAGCCGATCAGGATGCCGGCGAGGGGCGCGCGCAGGCCCATGAGCAGGGCCGCGAGGACGAGCAGTACCGCCTGGAAGACGAAGACCGCCGCGTCACGCAGCACCCGGCCCAGCAGCAGGGCGAGCCGGCTCACCGGGGTGACCCGCATGCGCTCGATCACCCCCGTCTGCTTCTCGAGGATGACCATGAAGCCCGCGAACGAGGCGCCGAACAACCCCAGTTGGAGAAGCAGCCCCGGGACGAGCACCTGCCAGGAGCTGCCCCGCGAGTCGAGCGGGACGTCGGTGAGCAGCGGGCCGAAGAAGAGCAGATACAGCAGCGGCATCAGTACGCCGAACAGCATCGCGAAGCGGGAGCGCAGGGTCTGGCGGGCATACCGCCCGAAGATCAGCGCGGTGTCGTGAAGAAGCATCGGAGTCCTCGGACCGGGTCTAGACGGCTACGGGGGCGGTGTCGGCGGGGGAGGGCCCTCGCCCGGTGATGGCCAGGAAGGCGTCCTGGAGCGTGGCGTCGATCGAGCCGCCGTGCCGCAGCTTGAGCGCGCTCGGGGTGTCGTCCGCCACGACCAGGCCCTGGTCGACGACGACGATCCGGTCGGCGAGGGCGTCCGCCTCGTCGAGGTAGTGCGTCGTCAGGAAGACCGTGGTGCCGTGCTCGTCGCGCAGTCGGCGCACCAGCTTCCACAGATCGGCTCGGCTGGCGGGGTCGAGACCCGTCGTCGGCTCGTCGAGGAAGAGGACACGGGGACGGTGGGTGAGCGCCATCGCGATGTCGAGGCGGCGCCGTTGGCCGCCGGAGAGCGCGGCGCACCTGCGGTCCAGTAGATCGGTGAGGTCCAGGTCGCGGGCCAACTCGGCCGCGCGCTCGACGGCCTGGCTCTTCGTCAGACGGTAGAGCCGCCCTTGGGTGACCAGCTCCTCCCGCACCGTGATCTGCGGGTCCACCCCGCCCGACTGCGCCACGTAGCCGCAGGCCCGGCGTACTCCGGCGGGGTCGGTCGCCAGGTCGTGCCCCGCGACCGTGGCCGCGCCGCCGGTCGGGGGCAGCAGGGTCGTGAGCATGCGCAGTGTCGTCGTCTTCCCGGCGCCGTTCGGGCCGAGGAACCCGAGGATCTCGCCGGAGCGGACGGTGAGGTCGATTCCGCGCACGGCCTCCACGGGGCCGCGCTTCGTCTGGAAGGTACGGGCCAGACCGGCCGTACTGATGATGGGCATGACCTCAGAAAAACAGACTCACTGAAATTTTGCAATGGCTTCAAAGTTTAAGAGGCTCCAGTGAAACCCCCGACAGTCGGCGGGGCGACCTACGATGTGCCCATGGCAGAAGGGCTCAGGGAGCGCAAGAAACGCGAGACGAGGCAGCGGATCTCGGACATCGCCACCGGGCTGTTCCTGGAGCACGGCTTCGTGACCGTCACCATCGCGGAGGTGGCCGACGCGGCCGACGTCTCCGTGAACACCGTCTACAACTACTTCCCCGCCAAGGAGGACCTCTTCTTCGACCGCAGCGCGGGCATCGTCGAACGGCTCGCCCGCTGGGTGCGCGCCCGCGACCGGGGCGAGTCGGCCGTCGCCGCCGTCCTCCGTGAACTGCGCTCCGAGGTCGAGGCGGTCTCGCCGCACGTCGGCCTGATGGAGGGCTACGACCGCTTCATGAAGGCCATCCACGAGGCGCCCGCCCTGCGCTCCAGGCTGTGGAGCATCCAGCAGGAGGTCCAGGACAACCTGGAGGCGGCCCTCCGTGAGGAGACCGGCGCCGTCGCTGGTGACTCCCTGCCCACCCTGATCGCCGGTCAGATCAACTGGGTCCACCAGACGGTGATGGCCGTCATCGGACGCGAGATGCTCGCCGGGCGCGATCCGGACGAAGTGTCACGAGAGGTACTTCTTCTCCTGGACGACATGGAGGGCCTGTTGAGCGAGAAGGTGCTCAACTACGCCGTCCGACCCTCCGAGTGAGCGCTGCCGGTGTGACGTCCGCCCATTGAGACGTGACTCGCGTTACTAAGCGGTCACACGGCCCCTCACGAGCGCTAGTGTCCGCCCGAGAGGTAACCCATCGACAGCGCGTACCAGGGGAGTCGCACAGTGGCACGGAAGCTCGCCGTCATCGGAGCCGGACTCATGGGGTCCGGCATCGCCCAGGTGTCCGCGCAGGCGGGCTGGGACGTCGTCCTGCGCGACGTCACCGACGAGGCGCTGAACCGTGGCATCGGCGGCATCACGGCGTCGTACGACAAGTTCGTGAGCAAGGGGAAGTTGGCGGCCGAGGACGCCGAGGCGGCGCTGGGGCGGATCACCGCCACCACGGACCTCGACGCGGCGGCCGACGCGGACATCGTCGTCGAGGCCGTGTTCGAGAAGCTCGAAGTGAAGCACGAGATCTTCCGGGCGCTCGACAAGGTCGTCCGCGAGGACACCGTGCTCGCCTCGAACACCTCCGCCATCCCGATCACCAAGATCGCGGCGGCCACCGAGCGGCCCGAGCGGGTCGTCGGGGTGCACTTCTTCTCGCCGGTGCCGATGATGCAGCTGTGCGAACTGGTGCGGGGCTACAAGACGAGTGACGAGACGCTCGCCACCGCACGGCAGTTCGCCGAGTCGGTCGGCAAGACCTGCATCGTCGTCAACCGCGACGTCGCCGGTTTCGTGACCACCCGGCTCATCTCCGCCCTCGTCGTCGAGGCCGCGAAGCTGTACGAGTCGGGCGTCGCGACGGCCGAGGACATCGACCTCGCCTGCAAGCTGGGCTTCGGTCACGCGATGGGACCGCTGGCCACGGCCGACCTGACGGGCGTCGACATCCTGCTGCACGCCACGAGCAACATCTACACCGAGTCCCAGGACGAGAAGTTCGCTCCTCCGGAGCTGATGCGCCGGATGGTTGACGCCGGTGACATCGGACGCAAGAGCGGGCAGGGCTTCTACGCCTACTGACGTCGGCATGCGCGTCACGGGCGGCACTTCCCACGCATGTGAACGCATGAGCCTCTCCGGCCTCACCCCTTGAGGTGAATTCGGTATCGGTTCGCTCACAGACGGCAACCTGGCGGTGTCAAACACCGTCAGACGTTGCATCACCCACATCACGGAGTACGAGACGCACTCACGGGGAGCGCTTATGTACATCAGGGGCGACCACGCCGAGCTGGTCGTCGGGGGCCGCCTCGACGTACGCAGCGCGGCGGACGCCCGTACGGTCCTGCACTCGGCCGTCGACGACGGAGCCGGCGACCTGGTGCTCGACCTGTCAGAGCTGGACTCCTGGGACGCCACCGGACTCGGGGTGATCATGGGAGCCCACCGGCGGGCGGGACGGTGCGGACGGCGGCTGGTGCTGCGCGATGTGCCACCGCAGATGCAGCGACTGCTCGTGGCGACACGGCTGCACCGCATCCTGGCGATCGAGGGCGGCATCGGTCTGGAGTCACTGCCCCGCGTGTGAACGCGTGTACGGGCCCGTACGTATGGGTCGGTGTGCGCGGGACACCCGGTCGGCATGACCTCTCCGGTCGGCATGGGACCTTGAGGGCTTCGGCATGGGGACCATGAGGACTATGGGGGCGAAACGCACCACGCTCGCAATCCTCACGAGACTGTGATGTCTCGGACGGCGCGGGACCCCGGACTGTCGGAGATACTGTGCGAAGGTTTAGGGTTCGGCTGCCCGCTGCCAGCTACCCTCGAGCGGGTTCCGGACCAGAAGCGACAGCGCGGTGTGCGGCAAGGCCGGGAGGGGCTCCAGCACACGAGACGCTTTTGGGGGGCTAGAACCGATGGACCCGAACAACCGGGGACCCGAAGAGTACGGCCACGACGACGGACAGGCGCAGAGCAAGCGTCCACCACGTGACGCGCTGACGCAGGACTTCGACCGGCACGCCCCGGCACTCGCCCGCACCGTCCAGCTCGTCTCGGGCGACTTCCTGCTCACCGTCAACCCCGTCGACGGCAGCGAGATAGAGAACTGCCCGCCCGGCGAACTGCCTGGTCCGCCCGTGAAGCACCCGCCCGCCGAGCGCGCCGCGATCGACCGCGCCGCCCGGCCGCCGGTGCCCCCGGGCCCCTCGCTGCCCAGGCTGCCCCTGCTCCAGCGCGACGAGGAGAGGGAGCGGCTCGTACGGCTCCTCGCGCGCGGCCGCTCCGTCCGGCTCACCGGCGCCCCCGGCTCCGGCCGCACCACGCTCCTCGACGCGGTCGCCGAGGACTGCGCGGAGCTGGCACCCGACGGCGTCGTCCGGCTGAGCGGCTTCCGGCGCACGGTCGACGACCTGCTGTACGAACTGTTCGCAGCCGTGTACAGCACACCGCTGTTCCGGCCCGCGCGTCAGCAGATCCTCGACATCGTGCGGGACATCGGCGCGGTCGTCGTCCTGGACGACCTGGAGTTCGGCGGAATCGCGCTCGACGAACTGCTCGACGCCACCCCCGAGTGCGCCTTCCTGATCGGTGCCACCCCCGACGTCCCGCTGCCGTCCGCCGACGCGCCCCTGGAGGAGATCGTGCTCGGCGGCCTCGACCGGGCCGGCAGCGAGCGGCTGCTGGAGCGTGCCGTCGGGCGGGTGCTCACCGAGGACGAGTCGAACTGGGCCGGTGACCTCTGGTTCGAGTCCGAGGGACTGCCGCTGCGCTTCACCCAGGCCGGGGCGCTGCTCAGGCAGCGGGACCGGCAGCGGGCCGGTGCGGACGCCGTGGACGAGTTCGGGGTCTTCCAGGACGCGCCGTCACTGGTCGACGCGTCGTTCGGGCCGGCCACGGACGAGCACGACATCCCCCTGCCGTCGCTCGCCGAGGGAGCCGCGCCCGCCGCGCTGCTGGCGTCCCGGCTGAGCGCCTCGGCCCGCGAGACCCTCAGGTTCGCGGTCGCGCTCGGCGGCGAGGTCCCGCACCAGGCACACCTGCCCGCCCTCGTGGGCGACACCCACGCCGACGCGGCCCTCGGCGAGCTGGTCGGCTGCGCGCTGGTGACACCTGTCGGTGCCCGCCACCGGCTCGCCGCCGGAGTGCGGACCCAGCTGGAGGCCGCCGGGTACGCCGACGACGCCGAGACGCGTGCCCGCACCGCCGCCCAGCACTACGCCTGGTGGGCCGGGCACCCGTCGGTCACCCCCGAGCGGGTCTCGGCCGAGGCGGACGCCGTCCTGGCCGCCCTCACCGCGCTCGTGCCCACGACCGCCCCCGTCGGCGAGGACGAGGAGAGCGCCGCCGTGGTGCTGGCCCGGCAGGCGGCGCCGGCGTTCGCCGCGGGGCTGCGCTGGAGCGCCTGGGAGCGGGCGCTCCGGGCCGGCGCGGAGGCGGCCGGCCTCGTCGGCGAGACCGGCGAGCAGGCCTACTTCCACCATGAGCTGGGTGTCCTCGCGCTCTGCTCAGGGCACCTGGAGCGGGCCCGCGCCGACCTGGAGGCGTCGATCGGGCTGCGCAACGTCCTCGCCGACAAGCGCGGCACCGTCGCCGGCCGCAGGGCCCTCGCCCTGGTCGCCGACCGCTCCGGGGCGACACCGCCCGGTGGGCGCACGGCGGCGGGGGAGGAGGTGCCGGACGCCCGGCACGAGGAGTCGGCCCCACCGCCCGGGGGCGTGCCGTCCGCGTACACGCCGACGGGCTTCGGCGCGGTCGGCTTCGGGGCGACGGGCTCGGGATCGGCGGCCGCGAACGCGGGTCAGGCCGTGCCGACCTCGACCAGCGAATCGACGCTCGTCACACAGCGGCCCGGCGGGTCGCCCGCGCACAAGCTCAGCGGCCTCAAGAGCCTCGTCGGCGGCGCCCGGCGCAACGTGGTCGCCGCGGGTGCGGGTGCGCTGCTCGCCGCCGTCCTGGGCACCGTCGTGACGCTCGGCGCGACCTCCGACGGCAACGGCGACACTCCGGCCGAGCGGGTCGGCGTCAATCCCTCCGCCAGCGAGGGCGTCGACGACGGCGGACTCGTCGCGGACCGCCCCAAGACCGGCGACGACGACAACGCCCCGGGCACCCTGCCCGAACCCACCGACCCCGGCGCCGACGGCACGTACGGCACGTCGGACGACCCGACACCCACGGACAGCGCGGGGCCGACGGACGACCCGAGCGGTACGGAGGGGCCGACGGGCAAGCCGACGACGTCCCCGACGAAGAACTCCCCGAAGCCGACGCCGTCCGACAGCGAGGACGAGTCGGGGTCGCCCACCCCGACGCCGACACCCACGCCGACGCCGACTCCGACACCCACCCCGACACCGACCGGGGGAGGGACGGAGGACCCGCCGCCACCGGACGGCACGAACAGCGCCAGTGCGTCGACCTCCGGTGGGCCCGTCGAGTCCAGCAGCGCGGCAGGGGCCCCGGCGACCACCGCCGACTCCCCGAGCGGGACGGTGGCCTGAGGTTCCGTCCAGCCCGTTCGACGCCCTCCGTCCGACACGAGAGGGCCGGGTCCGTTCCTCGGACCCGGCCCTCTTTCGTGGAAAGGCTCAGAACAGCCGGAGCTTGTCGTCCTCGATGCCGCGCAGGGCGTTGTAGTCGAGGACCGCGCAGCCGATGCCGCGGTCGGTGGCGAGGACGCGGGCCTGGGGCTTGATCTCCTGGGCGGCGAAGATGCCGCGGACCGGCGCGAGGTGGGGGTCGCGGTTCAACAGCTCCAGGTAGCGCGTGAGTTGCTCGACGCCGTCGATCTCACCGCGCCGCTTGATCTCGACCGCGACGGTCTTGCCCTCGGCGTCCCGGCACAGGATGTCGACGGGGCCGATGGCGGTCATGTACTCACGGCGGATGAGGGTGTACCCCTCGCCGAGGGTCTCGATGCGGTCGGCGAGCAGCTCCTGCAGGTGTGCCTCGACGCCGTCCTTGATCAGGCCGGGGTCGACGCCCAGTTCGTGCGAGGAGTCGTGGAGGACCTCCTCCATCGTGATGATGAGCTTCTCGCCCGCCTTGTTGATGACGGTCCAGACGCCCTCCTCGTCCCCGGAACCCTCCTTCAGGGTGCAGGGCGGCGACATCCAGTTGAGGGGCTTGTAGGCCCGGTCGTCCGCGTGGATCGAGACGCTGCCGTCCGCCTTCACCAGGATCAGGCGGGGAGCCGAGGGGAGATGGGCGGTGAGCCGGCCCGCGTAGTCGACGGAGCAGCGGGCAATGACGAGACGCATGGTCGGCAACGCTACTCGACGCCGACGGGTGCGCGCGATTCGACCGCCGGAAGTGCCCCGGCCGGGAGCCCGTCCGCGGTCGGCGCGTCCCGCCGGGAACCGTTCGACTGCTCGCGAGCACCGCGCGGTGACTGTCGCCCTCCGTCACGTTCCCCGAGCCCCTCAGGGACGCCTCCGTCGTCCCCCGGCATGTGCCGCTGTCAACTCCCGTTCGGCATTGGCTGATTGTGTGCGTCGGACACCGAGTCGGTGCGCGCAATCTCCTGGTGCGGTCACGTTCGGTTGCTTACCGTAGAAACTGGAGGTCGCGAAGCGTGCACTCTGCGTGTTCGCGGACCGATCTCCGGCCTTGTCCGTCAACCCCTGTTGTTGTGGGGGTGCGAGAGGAGAACCCATGTCGCTCGACGTCTCACCGGCCCTACTCGAACAGGCCGAGCGAGGCGAGGTCGACGAAGCCGCCTTCGTCGACTGCGTCCGGACCTCCCTGCCCTACGCGTGGGAGATGATCAGCTCCCTGGTGGCCCAGCTGAAGGTCGACGGCGGAGAGTTCGCCGACAACCAGACGCCCCCGCCGGACGAGCAGGCACGCGGACAACTGCTGCGCGCGCTCGCCAGCGACGCGATTCGCGGCGCGCTGCAGCGGCACTTCGGTGTCCGGCTGGCCTTCCAGAACTGCCACCGTGTGGCGGTGTTCCCTCTGGACCCGTCCGTGGACGACAGGCTGGCCCGCTTCACCTCGATCCGCGGCCAACTCCTCAACCAGTCCCCGGAACTCCGGGACTGCTGAGAACGTGACGCAGTACAGCTTGCCGCTCCCACCGCGGGAGGTGCATCGGTAACCGGGGCGGCAAGCTCCCCGCAGTGGCTCAGCCGAGGTGAGGCAGCACCTCGGCACCGAGTCGCCGTACGTTCTCCTCCGTCGCCGACAGGTCGCCGGAGCCCTCGACGAGCAGGGCGAAGCGGGAGATGCCCGTCCGTTCACTGGTCGCCGCGAGCCGGTCGGCGCACAGCCGCGGGGGCCCCACCGGGTGGAGCCCGCAGAGCAGTTCGGTGTACGCGAGCGGGTCCCGCATGGCGCGGGCGCGGCCGTCGACGGTCACATGCGCGTCGAGGCCCTGCTTCAGCCAGCCCGGCATCGCCTTGGTGAGTGCCTCCACGGCGTCGGTGCGCCGGTCCGCGATCTGGCAGACACCGGCCGAGACGTGGGCCGCGCCGGAGATCTCCTCCGGCGAACGGCCCGCCGCCCGGGCGTACGTGCGCCACAGCGCGACCATGTCGGCCTTCTCCTCGTCCCCGACGTGCATCCCGAGAAGCATCGACAGCCCCCGCTCGGCGGCCAGCCGTACGCTCGCCGGCGAGGTGCAGGCGACGACGACCTCCGGCCCCGGCGTCTCGTCCAGGTCCTCGGCGGGCCTGGGGACGACGGGGACCTCACGGAAGCTGAATCGTTCCCCCGAGGCGGACACCGAGGGTTCGCGCAGCCAGCGCACCAGCAGATCGAGTGATTCCGGGAACCCCTTCTCGTACGCCTCGAGGCCGGCGCCGAACACCTCCAGGTCGACCCACGGTCCGCCGCGCCCGACGCCCAGCGAGAAGCGTCCGCCGGACGTCACATGCAGCAGTGCGGCCTGTTCGCCCAGGGCCACGGGGTGGACGGTGGGCAGCACGCTGACCGCCGTGCCGACGCGGATGCGCCGGGTTCGCCCCAGCAGTAACGCGGCGAGGGTGATCGCCGACGGGCATGTGCCGTACGGCACGAAATGGTGCTCGGCCAGCCAGACCGCGTCCAGCCCGGCCTCGTCGGCCACTTCGGCGGTCCGGACCGCCCGGTGGAGCGCCTCCCCCTGGCCCTGGCCGGGGAATTGGGCTCCCAGTACAAATGTTCCTACGTGCATCGCTCTTCCTGCTTCCTCGGCTCCGACTCGGGAGCTCCCCCACCGGCATAACCGTGTGACACGTGCCGAAGACACGGCCTCGCGGCGAGATTTGCGGATTGTCTGCAGAATGCGGCGGACGGAGGGCGATCTGAGGGGATTGGTGAGGTACGCATACCCCCACCGGGCGCGCGTAGGCTGGACGCCAACCCTGCTCCCTGTATAGCCCCGTGAGGTGTCCCGTGTCCCCGCGTCGCAACCGCCCCAAGGACCATGCCTCGTCGGGTCTGTCCGGTCCGTCGGGCCGCAGCGCGGAGGAGGACCGGTCGGACCGGTACGGCGGCTGGCAGACCAGCGAGCCCTGGCGGGGCGAGGAGTGGAGCGTGCGCCATGTGGCGGGCGCGAGCGCCGCGGGCAAGACCTATCGCTGCCCCGGCTGCGACCAGATGATCCCCTCCGGGGTGCCGCACCTCGTCGCCTGGCCCGAGCACTCGGGCGTCGACGAGCGCCGGCACTGGCACAAGGCCTGCTGGAACGCGAAGGACCGCCGCACCTCGCGGGTGCAGCGGTCCCGTAACGCACCGAGGTTCTGAACCTCATCGGCCCCCGGTCACACGTCCCGCTGCTCCAGCAGGGCGTACGCGCCGACGAACGCGGCGGCCACCAGCCCGAGCATGATCCACAGCGGGTCCCAGCCGGACGGGCCCGACTGGCTGAGCTCCGAGCCGTAGAACACGCTGAGCTGGCTCGGGATCGAGTACTCCAGCAGGAACTCCTGCACGTCCTTCAGCGACTCCGAGAACATGAAGATCGCGATGACCAGCGGCGCGAGGAACACCCCGAGCATGAGGGTGATCGCGCCCGCCGAGTGCCGGATGAGCGAGCCCATCAGCAGCGCCAGCAGTCCGAACAGCGCGAGGAAGAGGCTCACGCCGACGGTCGCCTTGAACCACTCGTCGGCGTCGGGGCTGGTGGCGCCGTTGCCCTCCAGGATCGCCACCGTGGCGAAGCTGACGAACGCGGTGGACACCAGGGTGACCGTGAACGCGAGCCCGAAGAACACGATCGCCTTCGCGGCCAGGACCCGGCCGCGGCTCGGGCACGCGGTCATCGTGGTCCGGATCATCCCCGTGCCGTACTCGGAGGCCGTGGTCAGCACCCCGAGCGTGAGGATGCAGACGCTGCCGATCATCAGCCCGAACATGCCCAGGCCCAGCGGGGACTCGCCGTTCAGTTCCATGTCCGTGGAGGCGGCGATCATGGCGAAGAGCAGACCGAGGCCGATCACCAGGACGACGAAGACGCCCAGCGTCCACATCGTCGAGCGGACCGACTTGATCTTCGTCCACTCGGAGGAGATCGCGTGCCCGAGGTGGGTGCGCACCACCGGGATCGGCGAGGTGTACGAAGTGCCCGGAGCCCCCTGCCAGTTGGGGGCGGGCGGCTGCTGGGCGAGGGGTGGCTGGGGCGTGCTCATCGGGCGTCCTCGGACTTCGTCAGGTCGGCGGCGGGCGCGGCCGCGGGGGCGGGCTGTGCGGGGGCCGGCGCGGCGGAGGGCTGCGCGGGGGCCTGGGGCGCGGCCTGGGCGTACGGGTTCGGCTGCGGCTGACCCGGAGCCGGAGCGGGCGCGGCGGCGGGCGCCGGAGCCCCGTACGGCCCGGCCGGCGGCGGACCCTGCGGCACGGGCTGGCCCTGCGGCGCGTACGGCTGGCCGCCCTGCTGCGGCGCCGGCGGGGCGTACCAGCCCGGCTGGCCCTGTCCGGGCACCGGCATGGGCGGCTGCGCGCCGGGCGGCAGGGGCTGCTGGAAACCGGCCTTCTGGTCGGTCGTCGAGCGGTAGTCGACGGCGCCCTGCGTCATCCGCATGTACGCCTCCTCCAGCGACGCCTGGTGCGGCGACAGCTCCCACAGGCGTACGTCGGCGCCGTGCGCGAGGTCGCTGATGCGGGGGAGCGGCAGACCCATGACGCGCAGCGCGCCGTCCTGCTCGGGCAGCACCTGGCCGCCCGCCTCGGTCAGCGCGGCCGTCAGCTTCTCGCGCTGCTGCGGCTCGGTGTCCGGTGTCCGGACCCGCGCGAAGTCGGCGGAGTTCGCCGAGATGAAGTCCTTGATGCTCATGTCGGAGAGCAGCTGCCCGCGCCCGATCACGATGAGGTGGTCGGCGGTCAGCGCCATCTCGCTCATCAGGTGCGAGGAGACGAAGACCGTACGGCCCTCGGCGGCGAGCGCCTTCATCAGGTTGCGGACCCAGAGGATGCCCTCGGGGTCGAGGCCGTTGACCGGCTCGTCGAAGAGCAGCACCTGGGGGTCGCCGAGCAGGGCGGCGGCGATGCCGAGCCGCTGGCCCATACCGAGCGAGAAGCCCTTGGAGCGCTTTTTGGCCACATCCTGGAGGCCGACGACGCCCAGCACCTCGTCCACCCGGCGGGCCGGGATGCCCGACAGCTGCGCCAGCGACAGCAGGTGGTTGCGGGCGTGCCGGCCACCGTGCACCGCCTTGGCGTCGAGGAGCGCACCGACCTGGCGGGCCGCGTTCGGCAGCTTGCGGTACGGATAGCCGCCGATCGTCACCTGCCCGGAGGTGGGATTGTCCAGGCCGAGGATCATGCGCATCGTCGTCGACTTGCCCGAGCCGTTGGGCCCCAGGAAGCCGGTGACGGCCCCCGGCCGCACCTGGAAGGAAAGGTTGTACACGGCCGTCTTGGCGCCATAGCGCTTCGTCAGGCCGACTGCCTCGATCATGCTCCGCACCCATCGAACGGTTGAGGACGTCTCAGGACGTCGGGGCACACGCCCCCGTAAGGGTTAGGAGCCTATCGGGGCGTTGACGGTTCCGCCCAAGAGGAAGTAAAACCACGCAGGTCACCGGGGCATCGGTTTGGCATGTACGTAACTGCTGGTCAGGCCTCTGGTCGTGGGCCACGACCATCTGCCACGTCCGCCCGGCACGGTCACGCGTCACGCTCCTTCAACATCAGACAGCCTCCGAGCAGGGCCGCCGCCACCCACAGCGCCATGATGGCGAGGCCGCCCCAGGGCCCGTACGGCGTGTCGTCGTCGACCGGGGTGACCACCTGCATGATCTTGCTGCCGGCCTGGTCGGGCAGATACCGGCCGATCTTCTCGGTGGCGTCGACATTGCCCAGGATGTTGGAGATCAGGAAGAAGAAGGGCATCAGGATGCCGAGCGACAGCATCGGGCTGCGCAGCATCGCGGCGACGCCCATCGAGAACATGGCGATGAGGGTCATGTAGAGCCCGCCCCCGAAGACCGCGCGCAGGACGCCCGGATCGCCGATCTCGGCCCGGTGCGAGCCGAGCATGGCCTGTCCCAGGAAGAAGGCCACGAAACTGGTCGCGAGGCCCACCACGAAGGCGAGGGCGGTGGCCACCGCGATCTTGCTGAAGAGGAAGGTGCCCCGCTGCGGCACGGCGGCCAGCGAGGTCCGGATCATGCCGGTGCTGTACTCGTTCGACACCACCAGCACCCCGAACACGATCATCGCCAGCTGTCCGAGGGTCATTCCCGCGAAGCTGATGAACGTCGGGTCGAACGAGAGCCGGTCCGCGCGGCTCAGACGGTCGAACTCGTGCTTCGACAACAGCGAGATCAGCACGCCCAGGGCGATCGTGACGACCCCGGCCAGTGACAGCGTCCACACCGTGGACGCCACCGAACGGATCTTGGTCCACTCCGAGCGGACGACCTGGGTGGCGGCCACGGTCAGCCCTCCCGCTTCGAGCCGCCGCCCCAGCCGGGGACGGGGGCCGGGTTCGCCACCGGCGTGCCGTCGTGCGCGTGGTACTCCACCGACTCGGCCGTCAGTCGCATGAACGCCTCCTCCAGCGAGGCCTGTTGGGGACTCAGCTCGTGCAGGACGATCTGATGCCGGGCCGCCAGCTCGCCGATCTGTTCCGGTTTCGCGCCGTCCGCCTCCAGCGCTCCGTCGCCCGTCTCCACGACCATGACGCCGATGGCGTGCAGTGAGTCGAGCAGCTGTTCCCGCTGCGGGGTGCGGATCCGTACGTACGACCGTGAGTTCTGCTGGATGAACTCCGCCATCGAGGTGTCGGCGAGCAGCCTGCCCTGCCCGATGACCACGAGATGGTCGGCGGTCAGCGCCATCTCGCTCATCAGATGCGACGACACGAAGACGGTCCGGCCCTGCGCCGCGAGGGACTTCATCAGATTCCGGATCCAGTGGATGCCTTCGGGATCGAGCCCGTTGACCGGCTCGTCGAACATGAGAATCCGTGGATCCCCGAGCAGCGCGCCGGCGATGCCGAGCCGCTGGCCCATGCCCAGGGAGAACCCCTTCGCCTTCTTCCCGGCGACCGACGTCAGTCCGACCGTGTCCAGCACCTCGTGCACCCGCGCCCTGGGGACGCCGTTGCTCTGCGCGAGACAGAGGAGGTGATGGAAGGCGCTCCGGCCGCCGTGCACGGCCTTGGCGTCCAACAGCGCGCCGATGTACGTGAGCGGGTCCCTGAGGCGGTCGTAATGCGTCCCGTCGATCCGTACGTCCCCCGCCGTCGGCCGGTCCAGCCCCAGAATCATCCGCATCGTCGTCGATTTCCCGGCCCCGTTCGGCCCGAGAAACCCGGTCACGATCCCGGGCCGCACAGCGAAGGTGAGGTTATTGACCGCGACCTTCTCGCCGTACCGCTTGGTCAGCCCGTCGAGCTCGATCATGCGGCCACGCTAGAACGGGCACCGGGTGCCTGCCACCGGAGTGCGCCGAGGCCACTCCGGCCCCGTCAGGGGCGCGGGAAACCGCGCCACCAGCCGCGTACTGGTGGCAGCCGCGATACGACGGGTACCCCCGAGCCCACCCCCGCCCCCGGAACACCGAAGGCCCGCGCCCCCCGAGGGGAGACGCGGGCCCTGCTTGCCTCTTCCGGCTGGTGCCGCCGTCCGGCAAAGGTGTTACCGGGACTGCTGCGCCGGAACCCCACGCGAGATCGGCTCGTCGTCCGTGACCGGCGTGCTGGCCGCGGCCACCGCGGCACCCGTGAGGGTCGCCAGCATTTCGCGCACGTTGGTGAGCTGGGCGTTGATCGAGTCGCGGCGGTTGGTGAGCGCGGCGAGCTCGCGCTCGGATTCCGAACGGATCCGGTCCGCCTTGGCGTTCGCGTCCGCGACGATGTCCTCGGCCTGACGCTGCGCGGTCTCCACCGTCTGGCGGGCGCGGCGCTCGGCGTCGGTGCGCAGCTTCTCGGCCTCCAGGCGGAGCTGCTCCGCGCGGTGCTCGATCTCCGCGAGACGCTTCTCGGCCTTCTGCTGACGCGACGCCAGGTCCCGCTCGGACTGCTCACGGCGCTTGGCGAGGTTCGTCTCGAAGTCGGCGGCGGCCTGCGCGGCCTTCGCGCGGGTCTCCTCGAAGAGGGCGTCCGCCTCCTCGCGCTTGGACTGCGCGTCCTTCTGCGCCTCCTGACGCAGCTGCGAGGCGTCGCTCTTGGCCTTCTCGACGATCCGGACGCCCTCGTCCTCCGCCTTGGCCTTGCGGTCCGCGGCGAACGACTCGGCGTCGTTGCGTACCTGCTGGGCCGCCGACTCGGCGAGCTCGCGGTGCTGCTCGGAAGCGCGACGGGCCTCCTCGCGCAGGTCCTTCGCCTCCTCCTCGGCGAGGCGGAGGATCTTCTCGACGCGTGCGCCGAGACCCGCGTACGACGGCTCCGCGTCGGTTACCTGGGCCTGGGCGTTCTGCGTTTCGAGGTGGAGCTCCTCGATGCGCTTTTCCAGAGCGGTGATGCGGGCGAGAGCGGAGTCACGGTCGGAGACGAGCTTGGAGATACGTTCGTCCACCTGAGCGCGGTCGTATCCACGCCGCACAAGCTCGAAGCCGTAGGGGGAAGTGTCGCTCATGGGGTTCCTGTCGAATGAGACCGGTGAGGTGATAGGTGGAATCCTAGGGGGCGAAGCGGCGTGTCATCGAGCAGATGCACGTTTGATCTGGAGAATGACACCCCTTTTGAGTGGCCGACCATCGGAATACTTGCCAGAAACTTTGCATAAAGGCCCTGGCAAGCACAGAACGAGCACAAATTGATCTCTTTAGCGCTGGGGCGGTGCGGGAAGATACCCGCAACGCTCCGGCACCGCTAGCCGTCTGACGGCTTACCACCCGAACGAGTCGCACCCGCCGCGGCACCCGTCTTGACTCCACCGTCCTTGCCACTCGACGGGGCCTCAAAAGACTCCAACGCCACCAGGACGTCCTGGACACGGGAAATCTCCGCATTGATGTCCTCGCGGCGCCGGACCAGCACCTCCAGCTCGCGCTTGCCCTCCTCGACCGTGCGGCGGGCCTCGCGGATCGCCTCGGCCTTCAGCTCCTCGGCCTCACGGACGAGCGTGGACTTCTTCTGCTCGGCCTCCTTCAGGAGACCCTCGGCCTTCTTCACCGCGGCGATACGGACCTTGCCCGCCTCGGAGTTCGCCTCGGAAACGATCTCCTTGGCCTTCGACGTCGCCTTCTCCAGCTGCTCCTCGGCGGCCTTGATGAGCGCGTCACAACGGTCGCCCGTCGATTTCATCGTCTCGGCGGCCTCGCGGCGGGCCCGCGTGTGCAGCGCCTCGATCTCGGCCGTGATGCGGTCGCGCAGCTCCTCCGCCCGCTCCCTGATGGCGGTCGCGTCCCGGCGCGCGCCGACCAGCAGCTCGTCGGCGTCCGTGCGGGCCTTCTCCACCGTGGAGTTCCCCTCGACGGTCGCCTCCGCGACCAGCCGGTCGGCCTCCTTGCGGGCCGCGCCGACCATGGAGTCGGCCTGCCCCTCGGCGTCCGCGGTGGTCTGCAGCGCCTGCGTCTGCGCCTCGGTGAGCAGCTTGTCGGCCTCGGCCGCCGTCTCCGAGATGAGCTTGTCGACCTGCTCGGCCGCCTCGGAGCGCCGCTTGTTGGCGTCCTTGCGGGCCTCGTCGAGGGTGTTGTCGGCCTCCTCGCGGGCGTGCGCCATGAGCCGGTCGGCCTCCGCCTCCGCCTCGGCCCGCGCGCGCTCGGCGTCGGCCCGTACCCGCTCGGCGTGCTGCCGCGCGGAGCCCACCGTCTCGGCGGCCTCGGCCCGCAGCCGCTCGGCCTCGTCGGTGGCCTCGCCGATCAACCGGTCGGCCTTGGCGACGGACTCGGCCCGTACCCGCTCGGCCTCCTCGTTGGTCTCCCGCGTCAGCCGCTCCGCCTCGGCCGTCACCTCGGTGATGAGGGTGTCCGCCTGGGTGGCCGCGTCCGAACGGATGCGGTTGGCGTCCTCGCGTGCCTCCGCCCGGGTGCGCGAGGCGTCCTGGTCGGCCCGCGCGACGGTGTCCGAGGCCTCCGTGCGGACCCGCTGGGCGTGCTCGGAGGCGTCCGAACGCACCCGCTCCGCGTCGGTGATGGCCTCCGCGACCGTGCGCTCGGCGAGCGCCTTGGCGGCGTCCGTCTCGTCCCGTGCCTCACGGCGGAGCCGGTTGGCGTCCTCGGTGGCTCGCTCCCGCTCCGCGTAGGCGTCGGCGCGGACCCGGTCGGACTCCTCCTCGGCCTCCCTGCGCATCCGGTCCGCCACGTGCTCGGCCGTGTTGCGCAGCCCGGCGATCTCCTCCTGGGCCTGCTCGTGCAGCCCGGCGACGGACTCCCGCACCTGCTGGGCGTGCTGCTCGGCCGCCGACACCATCTCGCCGGCGCGCCGCTCGGACTCCTCGACCAGTCGTACGGCCTCGGCCTGGGCCTCCTCCACGCGCTTGCGCGCCGAGGCCAGCAGCTCCTCGCTCTGCTCGCGGGCCCGCCGGCGCTCCTGGTCGGCCTCCTGCCGGGCCGCGCCGAGCAGTTCCTCGGCCTCGCGGCGGCGCCGGGTGGCCTCCTCCTGCGCGGCGGCCAGCGTCTCCGAGGCCTCCGTGGCGAGCCGCTCGGCGGCGGCCTGCGCCTCCGCCCGTACCCGGTCGGCGGTGTCCTGCGCCTCGGACTTCAGCCGCTCCGCCTCGGCCGCGGCCTCGGACCGCAGCCGTACGGCGATGGCCTCGCCCTCGGCGCGGGAGGCGGACGCGTCCGACGCGGCCTCGTCCCGCAGCCGCTCGGCCTCGGCCTCGGCCTGCGCCTGGAGCGTACGGATGCGCTCGGCGGCCTCGGAGCGCAGCCGGTCGCTCTCCTCGCCGGCCTCGCGGCGGATCCGCTCGGCCTCGGCGCGGGCGTCGGCGAGGGACTCCTCGGCGGAGGCCAGACGGGCCTCGGCCTCGGTGTGCAGCCGGGCCAGCTCCTCGGCGGCCTCGGCCTTGCGGGCCTCCACGCCGCGCTCGGTCTCCTCGCGCAGCTCACGGGCGGCGAGCTCGGCCTCGGCCTTCAGCTCCTCGGTCTGCTCGGCGGCCTCGGCGCGGTACCGCTCGGCCTCCTTGCGGGTGCGGTCCAGCGTCTCCTCGGCCTGGCGGCGCAGCGTCGAAGCGCGTTCGATGGCCTCGGTGCGGACCTTCTCGCTGTCCGCGGTGGCCGTCTGCCGCAGCTCGTCCGCGTCCGTGCGCGCCTTGGCGAGCAGCTCCTCGGCGGTCTTGGCCGCCTCCTCGATCTGCTGGACGGCCTCGCGGCGGGCCTCGGAGCGGATCCGCTCGCCCTCGGCGACCGCGTCGGAGCGCAGCTGCTCGGCCTCGCCGCGCAGCCGGCGCGCCTCCTCCTGCAGCTCGACCGTCTTGGCGCGGTACTCCTTGGTGTCGTCCTTCGCCGTGCCCTTGAGCTGTTCGGCGAGGTCGTGCGCCTCGGCGCGCAGCCGGTCCGCCTCGGCCTCGGCCTCGGCGCGGATGCGCTCGGCCTCCTCGGTGGCGGCCTTGGTGGTGTTCCTGGCCTCCTCGGACGCCTTGTTCAGCACGTCCTCGGCGGTCTTGGCCGTCTTGGCGAGCTGGGAGGCGGACTCCTCCGCGGTGATCGAGCGGGCCTTCTCGGAGGCCTCGGCGACGATCTTCTCGGCCTGGGCCTTGGCGTCGGCGACGGCTTCCTCGGCGGCCGCCTTGGTGGCCTCGGCCTCCTTCGTGGCCTCCGTGACCAGCCGGGCGACCTGCTCCTTGGCCGTACGCGTGCGCTGCTCGTTGGTCGACTCGGCGCCGGCGACGGCCTTGGCCGCGGTCTCCCTCGCCTCCGTGACCAGCTTCTCGGCCTCGGCGCGCGCCTCGCGGAGCGCCGCCTCGGCCTCGGTCATGCGCTGCTCCGCGGTCCGGCTCAGCTCGGAGGCCTGGCGGCGGGCGGAGTCCGACTCGGTCGCGGTGGAGGAGCGCAACTGCTCGGCGTGCTCGGTGGCCTCCTGGGCCTGTGTCGACGCCGCGTTCAGCAGCCGCTCGGCCTCGGCGCGGGCCCGGCGCAGGATCTGGTCGGCCTCGCCGCGGGCGGCCTCCGAGTCGCTCTGGAGCCGCTGGCGGGCCTCGGTGGCGAGCCGCTCGGCCTCGGCGCGGGCGGCGGCCAGCGCCTGCTCGGCCTCGGCGCGGGACTCGTCGACGAGCCGACGGGCCTGGGACTCGCTGCGGGCGCGGAGCTGCTCGGCCCACGCCACGTTCTCGTTGACGTGCGACTCGACCGTCTGGCGGCGCTCCGACAGCTCCTGGTCGAGCTGCTGGCGACGGGTGACCGCCTCCTGGTGCAGCTCCGCCTGGAGACGGGCCGCCTGCTCGGCGTGCTCCTGCAGGATCCGCTGGGTCTGCGCCCGGGCCTGGCTCAGCTCGCGCTCGGCGTCCGCGCGCAGTTGGTCGGCCTGCATCTGGGCCTGGCGGAGCATCTGCTCGGCCTGGTACCCGAGGTCGCCCCCGCTGTCGTAGGCGGGCCGGGACATGAGGGTGCGGCGCGCCTCGTGCAGCTTGGCGCGCAGCACCTCGACCTGGTAGCCGAGGTCCTCGGCGTGCTGGATCGCCTTTTCCCGCTCGGTCTTCAGCCGCTCCATCTCGGCCTCGAACCGAGAGAGGTGGTCGACGTCAGCCGCCGGCTCTCGCTCCTGGCGTTCGTAGCCCCGCACTGCGCGGTCCCATCCGTCCCCTGGTCGCAACCTCTGGCAAACGAGCTCCGTCCAACCGCCGAACGGGGCCCCCGGGGAATGGTGTCAGATCAACGGCGGAGCACGGGCTGCCGCCCTCACCCTCGTCCCCCGAAACCTGGACCCCGGCCCTGGGGCAGCCGCTGATGGATCTCCGCGGTGCCCCTGGATCCCGCTCCTCGGAAGGCGACGGGATCCGGGCCGTCCCCCTCGAAGGCGACGGCCGACCCCAACCCTACCGGCCCATATGTACGGGGGTCAGTGCTCAGGTGACTCAACTGGCGCCGAAGTGACCAGTTCTGTCAGTACGCCGTGGCAATCCTTGGGGTGCAGAAACGTGATGCGTGACCCCATGGAACCGACTCGCGGCTCCTCGTACAGGACGCGTACGCCCTTGTCCTTGATCGCGGCGGACTCGCCGTCCACATCCGCCGTACCGAAGGCGATGTGGTGGACCCCCTCGCCGTTCTTGGCCAGCCACTTCGCGACGGTGGAGTCCTCGCGGGTGGGCTCCAGAAGCTGCAGGTAGGAGGCACCGCCGTCGTCCGTGCTGTTGATCTTGAGCATGGCCTCGCGCACGCCCTGCTCCTCGTTGACCTCGGAGTGGTACACCTCGAAGCCGTAGGTGGCCCGGTAGAACTCGACGGTCTTGTCGAGGTCGAAACAGGCGATCCCGATGTGGTCGATTCGCGTCAGCATGGTGTCAGTGCAGCGCGCCGCGAGTGGTTACGCAACGTGCCAGCGATCACACCGACAGCCCGGTGACGGCACGGAGTGCCACTCAGTACATTCGAAGTAAACCCTCGTTCACTCCTCGGCTGTGCAAGCTGGAAGGGGATCGCACCTCATGACTGGATCCAACGGCAGGACCTCGGTGATCGTCGCCGGAGCCCGGACGCCCATGGGACGGCTGCTCGGTTCGCTGAAGTCCTTCTCCGGAGCCGACCTCGGTGGCTTCGCGATCAAGGCCGCCCTCGACCGTGCGGGGATCGGTGGCGACCAGGTGCAGTACGTGATCATGGGCCAGGTGCTCCAGGCCGGGGCGGGGCAGATCCCGGCGCGCCAGGCAGCGGTCAAGGCGGGCATCCCGATGAACGTGCCCGCGCTCACGATCAACAAGGTCTGTCTCTCGGGCCTCGACGCCATCGCGCTGGCCGACCAGCTGATCCGCGCCGGCGAGTTCGACGTGGTCGTGGCGGGCGGCCAGGAGTCCATGACCAACGCCCCCCACCTGCTCCCGAAGTCCCGTGAGGGCTACAAGTACGGGGCGATCCAGATGCTCGACGCCATGGCGCACGACGGGCTGACGGACGCCTTCGAGAACATCGCCATGGGCGAGTCCACCGAGAAGCACAACACGCGCCTCGGCATCCTGCGCCCCGAGCAGGACGAGATCGCCGCCCTGTCCCACCAGCGGGCGGCCGCCGCCCAGAAGAACGGCCTCTTCGACGCCGAGATCACGCCGGTGGAGATCCCGCAGCGCAAGGGTGAACCGGTCGTTTTCAGCCAGGACGAGGGCATCCGCGGCGAGACGACCGCCGAGTCGCTGGGCAAGCTGCGGCCGGCCTTCGCCAAGGACGGCACGATCACGGCCGGCTCCGCGTCGCAGATCTCCGACGGCGCCGCCGCCGTGGTCGTCATGAGCAAGGCCAAGGCGGAGGAGCTGGGCCTCACGTGGCTCGCCGAGATCGGCGCCCACGGGAACGTGGCCGGACCGGACAACTCCCTGCAGTCGCAGCCGTCGAACGCGATCGAGCACGCCCTGAAGAAGGACGGCCTGGCGGTCGCCGATCTCGACCTCATCGAGATCAACGAGGCCTTCGCCGCGGTCGCCGTGCAGTCAATGAAGGACCTCGGCGTGTCCCCGGAAAAGGTGAATGTCAACGGTGGTGCGATCGCTCTCGGGCACCCCATCGGCATGTCCGGCGCCCGTCTCGTCCTCCACCTCGCCCTGGAGCTGAAGCGGCGCGGCGGCGGGGTCGGCGCGGCCGCGCTGTGCGGTGGCGGCGGGCAGGGTGACGCGCTGATCGTGCGGGTACCCAAGGCCTGAGGCCCTCGGTACCCAGGTGTACGTGCTACTCGGAACGGAGCTGTGATGCAGGACGTCCCCACGCTGGTGGCACAGGCCAGGGAAGGGCGGCCCCGGGCCGTCGCCCGGCTGATCTCCCTGGTGGAGGGGGCGTCCCCGCAGCTCCGCGAGGTCATGGCGGCGCTGGCCCCGCTCACCGGCGGGGCCTACGTCGTCGGCCTCACCGGCTCGCCCGGCGTGGGCAAGTCCACGTCCACGTCGGCGCTGGTGACCGCGTACCGGAAGGCCGGGAAGCGGGTCGGGGTGCTGGCGGTGGATCCGTCGTCGCCCTTCAGCGGCGGTGCCCTGCTCGGCGACCGGGTCCGGATGTCGGAGCACGCCTCCGACCCCGGCGTGTACATCCGTTCGATGGCGACACGTGGACACCTGGGCGGCCTGGCGTGGGCGGCCCCGCAGGCGATCCGGGTGCTCGATGCCGCCGGGTGCGACGTCGTGCTGGTCGAGACGGTCGGTGTCGGCCAGTCGGAGGTGGAGATCGCCTCCCAGGCGGACACGTCCGTGGTGCTGCTGGCGCCCGGCATGGGGGACGGCATCCAGGCGGCCAAGGCCGGGATCCTGGAGATCGGCGACGTCTACGTCGTCAACAAGGCGGACCGGGACGGCGCCGACGCGACCGCGCGCGAGCTGAACCACATGCTGGGGCTGGGCGAGTCCCGTGGCCCCGGTGACTGGCGGCCGCCGATCGTCAAGACGGTCGCCGCGCGGGCGGAGGGCATCGGCGAGGTCGTGGAGGCGCTGGAGAAGCATCGGGCGTGGATGGAGGAGCGGGGGGTCCTCGCGGAGCGGCGCCGCTCCCGGGCCGCGCATGAGGTCGAGGCCATCGCGGTCACCGCGCTGCGGGAGCGGATCGGGGACCTGCACGGCGACCGCCGGCTGTCGGCTCTCGCCGAGCGGATCGTGGCGGGGGAGCTGGATCCGTATCGGGCGGCGGACGAACTGGTGGCGGGGTTGACGGAGGGCTGAGCCGGGCTTTTCCTCGCCCCCGCCGCCCCTACCCGTCCCCTCCCCGGGACTCCGCCCCGGACCCCGTTCGCGCAGTTCCCCGCGCCCCTTTTCAGGGGCGCGGGGAACTGCGGGCCAAGCCCCCACCCGCCCGCAGCCGAACAACTCACCTGAGCCGGGGTCGAAGGGGCGGCAGCCCCCGGGGATGGGACGGGTAGGGGCGGCGGGGGCGAAATCCCTTTGTGGGCTGCTAAGTTGGCCGTATGTTCCCTCACTGTGCGTAAAGGGCGGGCGGCCTCGCAGGCGACGTGTGGTCGGCGCGCGGGGCATCGGCGTCCCCCTTTCGCCTCCAGGTGAGGAACCTTTCGCATGTCCGCGACCTCTTCGCGGCCGTCGTACGCCGCGGTGCTCCGCATCCCGTACGCCCGCCGCACCTTCGCCGCCGTACTCGTCGGCCGGCTCTCCTACGGCATGGTGCCGGTCGCCGTGCTGCTCGCCGTGACCCGTGCGACGGGGTCGTACGCCGTCGCCGGCACGGTCATGGCCCTGTTCGGGGCCACCAGTGTCTTCCTGTCGCCCGTGCGGGCGGCGCTCGTCGACCGGTACGGCCCCCGCCGGGCGCTGCCGCCGATGGCCTCGCTGTACGCCGTGCTCCTCGGCGTGCTGGCGGTGGCGAGCTGGCGGCCGGGGGTGTCGGGGCCGGTGCTGGGCGCGGTCGCGGTCGTCGCGGGGGCCTGTACGCCGCCGCTCGGGCCGACGATGCGCACGGTGTGGAGCGAACTCGCCGCCGACCGGGGGCTGTTGCGGCGCGCGTACAGCCTCGACGGCGTCGCGGAGGAACTGCTGTTCGTGTCGGGGCCGTTGGTGGTGGGCGGGGTGGTGCAGTTCGCCGCTCCGGCGGCCGCCGTGGCCATGGGGGCCGTGCTGGTGGTGGCGGGCACCTTCGCGTTCGTGACCTCTCCGGCCGTGGTCCGGATGCGGGGGCAGGGCGCGGTGCCGAAGGAGCGCGGGGGTCCGTGGGCGCCCCGCGTGGTGGCCGGGCTCGTGCCGCCCGTCGTCGCGGCCGGCGGGGTCGGGCTGTCGCTCGGGGCGCTCGACCTGCTGGTGCTGGCCTTCGCCGAGCAGCGGGGGCACGGGGACGACGTCGTGGCCTGGATCTTCGCCGCACTGTCCGCCGGGAGCGCGGTGGGCGGTCTGGTGTACGGCGCGGTCGAGTGGCGCTCCGGTGCCCGCGTACGGCTGTCGCTGCTGACGGCGGGGCTGGGCCTCGCCCTCGCCGGTGCCGGGCTCGCCCCGGACCTCGTCACCCTCACCGCCGCCATCGCCTGTGCGGGCCTCTTCGTCGCGCCGGCCCTGACCACCGCGTATCTCGTCGCCGACGCCTCCGCCCCGCCCGCCGCCCGCACCCGGTCCGGCGCCTGGGTCAACACCGCCGTGAACGCGGGCGTTTCGGCGGGAGCGGCCGTCTCGGGTCTCCTGGTCGCCCACTTCTCGCCGGCCCTCGGCTTCGCCCTCGCGGGCGGCACGGCCCTGCTCGCGGCGACGGCCGTGGGGGCGGGGAAGCGGCGGGGCCGTCCGGCGGCGCGGGAGGAGAGTGGGATGGAGCGGGAGGAGAGTGCGGTGGAGCGGGTCGGCGAACTGCGGTGAGCGGGTTCCGGACGACCCGTGCAGGGCCCTGAAACGCCGGTAGGGGCACCCGGTGTCGGGTGCCCCTACCTGTGGGGGAGGAAGGCTCTCACCTCCGGGGGAGTCGAGGTGTC
Organism: Streptomyces sp. NBC_00104; assembly: GCF_045160825.1. Taxonomy (NCBI): domain Bacteria; kingdom Bacillati; phylum Actinomycetota; class Actinomycetes; order Kitasatosporales; family Streptomycetaceae; genus Streptomyces; species Streptomyces sp. NBC_00104. Next base: position 7,655,253 of record NZ_CP108215.1, read on the forward strand.
GGCCTTCCGGTGTGGAAGGAGGAGTCGGTCTCCCGGGGGTGGGGGGAGGGAGACGTGGTCCTCCTGGAGGGCGACGGCCGGCCGAGGGGGATCGGCGGCGTCACTCCTGCCGGTGGCTCGTGTGGGCCCGCGCGGACGTCAGTCCTCCGAGCGGTCGGCGGTGACCTTGCCGGAGTCGGGGTTCACCCTCCAGTCGCTGCCGGTGCCGTCGGCGGCGGTGGTGTCGACCTCCCAGGCCTTGTCCCTGCTCTCCTCGTCGAGGTCGACGGAGGTGACCGTGCCCTTGTCGGCGGCGGCCTCGGCGGCCTCCGCGGCGGTCACGGAGCCGCCCTTCAGCGCGGCCCGGATCTGCTCGGTCTCGGCGGCGTCGTCACCGTCGTCGTCCCGGTCGGCGTGCGAGCCGAGGACCTTGCCGGTGCCGGGGTCGACCTGGACGCTGAACCACTTGCCGCCGTCGGTCAGGACGTCGACGTCCCAGACCAGGTTCGTGCCCTCGTCGTCGAGATCGGCGGAGACCGCCGTGCCGGTCTTCTGCTTCAGCGCCGTCCTGATCGCGTCGGCGGCCGTGACCTGACCGGCCTTCGCCTCGGCGGCGTTCTCGGCCTTGTCCTCGGCGTCCTCGCCCGTGTCGCGGGCGGCCTTGTCCTCGGCCCGGTCCTCGGCCTTGTCCTGTGCCGAGTCGTCGGTGTCGTTGACGTCGTCGCGGTCGTTGCCGTCGTTCGACACCGTCACGGACTTCTTCGTCGGCGCCTCCTCGTCACCCGAGACCGCGATGGCGGTCGCGGTGCCGCCGCCGATCAGGGCGACGGCCGTGATGGTGGCGATGACGATGTTGCGCTTCATGGTTTTCCTCCAGAATGCGACTGGTCGCAACCAGTAACGGATGAAGTCGCCGGTTGCAGCTGGCTTGTTCGGCCTCGTCTGCTTCGACGGGAACCAATCTGGCCGACCGACGCTGAAGCGGACCTGAAGCCCCCTGAAGACCGCTTCAGGTTCGGTTTGCCAAGCTGAGCGCATGCGCCTGTTGATCGTGGAAGATGAGAAGCGGCTCGCGGTGTCGCTGGCCAAGGGGCTGACGGCCGAGGGATACGCCGTGGACGTCGTCCACGACGGGATCGACGGCCTGCACCGGGCGAGCGAGGGGTCGTACGACCTCGTGATCCTCGACATCATGCTGCCCGGCATGAACGGCTACCGCGTGTGCGGCGCCCTGCGCGCCGCCGGGCACGACGTGCCGATCCTGATGCTCACCGCGAAGGACGGCGAGTACGACGAGGCCGAGGGCCTCGACACGGGCGCCGACGACTATCTGACCAAGCCCTTCTCGTACGTCGTCCTCGTGGCCCGGGTCAAGGCGCTGCTGCGGCGGCGCGGTCCGTCGGGCGGTGCCTCGCCCGTGCACGAGGTCGGCGATCTGTTGGTCGACACCGCCGCCCGGCGCGTGTTCGTCGCCGAGGACGAGATCACCCTCACCACCAAGGAGTTCTCCGTCCTGGAGCAGCTCGTGATGAGAGCCGGTGAGGTCGTGTCCAAGGCCGACATCCTGGAGCACGTCTGGGACTTCGCCTACGACGGCGACCCGAACATCGTCGAGGTCTACATAAGCGCCCTGCGCCGCAAGCTCGGCTCCCCGCTCATCAAGACCGTACGCGGGGCCGGATACAGACTGGAGGCCCGCCCGTGAAGCGCCGTCTCGGCTCGGTGAGGGCGCGCGCCACCCTGGCCGCGACCGTCGTCGTCGCCGTCGCCCTGGTCGCCGCGGGCGCCGCCGTGCTGCTCTCGCTGCGGTTCACCCTCACCGACAAGGCGGACGCGGAGGCCGACTCCGTGGCCCGCAACGCCGCCTCGGCGCTGGCGAACGGGTTCGCCTACGACGAGCTGAGGCTGCCGGACGGCGACGAGAACCCCGTCGAGGTCCTGGACCGGAACGAGAAGCCCGTCGTCGTCGGCGAGGACGTCGAGGGCATGGACGTGACCGCCGTCGACTCGGACCGGCTGAACTCCGAGACCAACGACGACGTCGACGACCGAGCGGAGGGCGACCGGGACGCGGAGGACGCGGACACGCTCGGTGCCGCCGACGTCGCCGACGAGACCTGGTACGGCGAGGGCACCGCCACCGTCGAGGGGGTGACGGCGGACTACCGGTTCGCCGGGGTCGAGGTGGTCACGCCGGCCGGCGTGCCGCTCACCGTCTACGCGGGCGCCCCGCTCTCCACCGAAGAGGACGCCGTCGGCACCGCGTTGACGACCATGCTCATCGGCCTGCCGCTCCTGCTGCTGACGGTCGGCGGAGTGACGTACTTCGTCACCAAGCGGGCTCTGCGCCCCGTCGAGGGCATCCGTTCCGAGATGGCGGCCATCACCGCCTCCGAGGATCTCTCCCGACGCGTCCCCGAGCCGGACACGCACGACGAGATCGCCCGGCTGGCCCGGACGACGAACGAGACGCTGGCCGCGCTGGAGACGTCGGTGGAGCGGCAGCGCGCGTTCGTCGCGGACGCCTCGCACGAGCTGCGCAGCCCGATCGCGTCGCTGCGGACCCAGCTCGAAGTGGGCGCGGCGCATCCGGAGTTGCTGGATCTGGAGGGCGCCGTCGAGGACACCGTACGGCTGCAGAGCCTCGCCGCCGACCTGCTGCTGCTCGCCCGCCTGGACGCGGGGGAGCGGCCGCCGCCCGACGCGCGGTTCGACCTGGCGAAGGTCGTACGGCAAGAGGTGGCGTCCCGGGACGGCGTGACCCTGGACGGCGTCGAGTCCGTGGAGCTGCGCGGCTCGCGCAACCAGGTCTGCCGGGTCCTCGGCAACCTCCTGGACAACGCCCGCCGCCATGCCCAGGACCGGGTCGCCGTCACCCTGCGCACCACCCCGGACTGGGCGATCCTCCAGGTTGTCGACGACGGTTCGGGCGTCCCCCGGGCCGACCGCGAACGCGTCTTCGAACGCTTCGTCCGCCTCGACGAGTCCCGGGCGAGGGACGACGGCGGCGCGGGCCTGGGCCTCGCCATCGCCCGGGACATCGCCGTACGCCATGGAGGCACGTTGACGGTCGACGACGCCCCCGGCGGAGGCGCCCTCTTCGAACTGAGGTTGCCACGCGTGTGAGGGCGCCGGGAAACCGCCGTTTCCACCAGGGGCGCGGGGCTGTATTGATGTGCGGATCCGCCGCGTGGGCGCGACCAGCCACGACGATCCCGCAGCCGCGAGCCGTCCCACAGTCCCCCGGCGCTGAATCGGCGAACCGCAGCGGAGCGCTACGGTTTGCCGCGGTGGCTCCGGAGGTGCTCCGCGATCGGCGTCAGCGACTTGTGCAGCTCCTCCAGCGCCTCCTCCGGCAGCAGATCGATGAAGTGCCGCCGGACGGAGGCGACATGATGGGGCGCCACCCGCTGCATCGTCTCCATGCCGTGCTCCGTGAGCACGGCGAACAGCCCGCGCCGGTCGGACTCGCAGTTCTCCCGGCGCACCAGGTCCCCGTTCTCCATGCGGGTGATCTGGTGCGAGAGGCGGCTCTTGGACTGGAGTGTGGCGGCGGCGAGGTCGCTCATCCGCATCCGGTGGCCCTCCGACTCGGAGAGGTTCACCAGGATCTCGTAGTCGTTCATTGTCAGGCCGAACGGCTGCAGATCCCTTTCGAGCTGGTGCGTCAGCAGCCTGTTGACGTCCAGATGGGTGCGCCAGGCGCACTGCTCCGCATCGGTCAGCCAGCGCGTGGCCGTTTCGGTCTCCATGAATGAAGTCTACCTAAAAGGTTGAAAGGCGAACTAGTGAGGGTTCGGTGCTGCTGGTCGTACGGACAGGGCGGGTCTTACGGGGGTGGAGCATGACAACGCGCACACGTTCGATGTCACACTCCGCAGACTACCGCTCACAGCCCGAAGCGACGCTGGAGATCCCCCAGCTGTCCGGGAAGGCGCGGTGCGCCCGCCGGCTGTCCGTGGTGGCCCGGCACCCCGCCGCCGCCGGGTACGCCCGGCTCGTGCGGGACCATGCCCGTGGCCTGCTCGGCCATGAGGGTCTCGGAGGACTGGAGCAGGACCGTGCCCGCCCCGACGAACTCGAACTGGTGCTCCTCGCCGGAGGCGCCGCCCAGGCCTGTCATCGCACGTAGGCCGCCCATGAGGCCCGCCATGTAACCGTGGTCGTAGTGATGGCAGGGCGAGGGGCAGTCGGCCCATCCGACCAGGGCCTGCGGGTCGACCCGGATGGGGGGTTCCATGAACACCACCGGGCCGTTGGAGGCCGCCACGAACTTGCCCGTGCCGATCAGGGTCAGGAAGCCCGGGACGATCGACTGCTTCAGCGCGAGACTTGGCTGAAAAGCGAGGAGGTTGCCCGAGCGAATGGTCAGGTTGCCGTCTTCGAGGTCGTACGAATTGACGTCGAAGGCCCGGTCGGCGAGGAGCATCTTGCCGGAGCCCTCGGCCACGACCCAGTCGCTGGCGTGCAGAGGCGAATGGAACGACGTACGGACGAGACCGCCGAAACGGCCGTGCCCGATGCCGTTGAACTCCATCGAGCCGTAGTAGGCGATCATCTTGCCCTTCTGCAGGAACCACTGGCTCCCCTTGAGCTCCACGCAGAAGGTGTAGTTGTTGACGTTGTCGTCGGACGGCAGCGTCATCGGGTCGTGGACGGTCGGGCCGGCCACCGGGGCCCCGTACATGCTCACAGCTTCTCCTCCGAGGCCTGGACGTACACCGCACCACTGCCGCTCAGCTCCAGCTGGAACGCCTCGCCGGAGCCCCGGCCCACCATGTCGCGCCAGCCGAGCGCGGTGGAGAGCTTGTTGCGTACGTCGCCGTGGTGCGCCACGTACGCCTGCGGGTCCACGTGGACCGGGCGCTGGGGGGTGATCGGGACCTCGATCACACCGCCGTGCGCCATGACGGCGACGGCGCCGTGGCCCTTGAGGGTCGTGGTGAACAGACCCTGGCCCGTCACCTGGCCCCGGACCATGCCCATGACGCCACCCTGCGAGCCCATGAACATCGTGCCCTGCTGGAGGGTGCCGTCGAAGGCCAGCAGGCGGTCGGCCTCGACGTAGAGCGTCTCGCCGGTCAGGTTGATCACCTGGATGTGGTGGCCGCCGTGCCCGAACAGCACCGTGCCGCTGCCCTCGACGGTCATCAGCGGCGTCGCCTCGCCCGCCACCCGACGGCCGATCATCGACGCGATACCGCCCTGGCCGCCCTGTGTGTTGGGGGTGAAGGACACCTCGCCCCGGTAGGCGAGCATCGCGCCGCGCTGGCTGAACAGCCGCTGGCCCGGCATCACGGTCGCCTCGATCATCTTCGAATTGATCTCACGGAAGGCCATGTCACACGTCTCCCGCCACCGTGTTGCGCTCGCTGGGCTGGACATAGACGAGTCCGTCGCCCTCGAAGCGGATCTGGAAGGCCTCGCCGCCGCCCTCGCCCATGAACGTGCGGAACGTCACACCGGACTGGAAGGACTGCTGGAGGTCGCCCTGGTGCGCGATGTACGCCCCCGGGTCCACCGTCAGCGGGTACTGGCGGCTCACCCGCAGCACCACCGCCGGGCCGTCGGACATGATCGCCGCCTGGCCGTGGCCCTCGATGGTCGTGGTGAACAGGCCGTTGCCCTGCGAGGCGCCACGCAGCCCCGTGAAGCTCGTGCCCGTACGCAGCCCGGAGTCCGTCGCGAGCAGATTGCTCGACTCCACGTACAGCTTGTCCCCCTGAAGGTTCACGAGGTTGATCTCGGACGCCCGGTCCGCGAACCAGCAGGTCCCTTGCCCGGTCACCTCCATCAACGTCATCTGTTCGCCCGTGAGGCGCCGCGTCACCATCCCGCGCAGGCCCTCACCACCGCCGCTCAGTTTTTTGAACGACATCTGACCGTCGTACGCGACCATCGAGCCGTTCTTCGCCTTCACGGCGTCCCCGGTCATGTCGACGGCCAGCACTTTGCTGCCTTGAAGTCGGAACATTGCCACGCGGTGACGGTAACCGCCCGATGGCGGACAGGACAGGGCCCAGAGGTGGATCTCGACCCTGAAGGGACCCTAGGGGACGTCGTGAGATTGACGGATGCCAGAATGGACGGCGCTTGTGCTTCCGTTCACAAAGATCGACCCGCGACGCGACGACTCGCCCCGCCGACCCCACCGAAGGTGACCCGTGGACATAAAGACCGCCTCCGCCCTGCGCCGCCTGCGCCTCGTCTCCGCCCCCGAGGCCGTCTCCTTCCTGCTGCTGCTCGTCTGCTCGGTGCTGAAGCGCACCACGGAGTTCAACGCGGTGCCGGTGATGGGCTGGGTCCACGCCATCCTCTTCATCCTGTACCTGGTCTTCTGGGCCGACGCCTGGAACCGCACCAAGTGGCCCCTGAAGACCGCCGCGCTCTACTTCGCCCTCTCCGTCCTGCCCACCGGCGGCTTCTTCGCCGACCGCAGGCTCCGCCGCGAGGCCGAGAACGCGGTCCACGCGGCGATCGCCACCCGCGCCGACGAGGAAGGCGCGGTGAAAGCGTGATCGTCGCCTTCTCCGTGACCCCCCTCGGCGTCGGCGAGGACGTGGGGGAGTACGTCGCCGAGGCCGTACGGGTCGTCCGCGCGTCGGGCCTGCCGAACCGGACCGACGCGATGTTCACCTCGATCGAGGGTGAGTGGGACGAGGTGATGGACGTCGTGCGCCGCGCCGTCGCCGCCGTCGAGGAGCGCGCGCCCCGCGTCTCCCTCGTCCTCAAGGCCGACATCAGGCCCGGCGTCACGGACGGCCTGACGTCGAAGGTGGAGACGGTGGAGCGCCACCTGTCCGCGTAGCCCGGTAGCCCAGTAGCCCGTACCGCCGCTTGGTGAACCCCGGTCCTGCTTGGTGAACCCCGGTCCTGCTTCGTGACCCCGGTCCTTCTGGGCCGGGGTTTTCTCGTGCCGCACTTTTTGAGCGATCGCTCAAATCGGTGTACGGTCTTGTCCAGTCGCTTGAGCAGTCGCTCAAAAAACGCGCTGAACTGGGGGAACAGGATGGGGCTCTACATAGAGGCACGTATACGGGCCGACCTCGACGAGCTGTGGGCGCGCACCCAGGACCCGGCCTCCCATCAGCGCTGGGACCTGCGCTTCACCGAGATCGACCACCTCCCGCGCGCGGAGGGCGAACCGCAGCGCTTCCGGTACGCCACCCGCGTGCTCCCCGGCCTGACGGTCGCCGGGACGGGAGTCTCGGCCGGGGAGAAGGAACGCCCGGACGGCACCCGGACCTCGGCGCTGCGCTTCGCCTCGCCGCACCCGCTCTCCCTGATCGCCGAGGGCGGCGGCTACTGGCGCTACGTACCGGACGGCGCGGAGGTCCGCTTCCTCACCGGCTACGACTACCACCCCCGCTGGGGCCGTCCCGGCGCGATCGCCGACCGGCTGCTGTTCCGCCCGCTCATGGGCTGGGCCACCGCCTGGTCCTTCGACCGCCTCCGTCTGTGGCTGGAGCGGGACATCACCCCCGAACGTGCCCTGCGCAGCTGGCTCGCCGAGGCGGCCGTACGCGCGCTGACGATCGCGGTCGCCTGCGCCGGACTGGCGTACGGGGCTCTGGCGGACCCGGCGGGCCCCTGGGCGCCGTCGGCGATGTTCGCCACGCCGGTGGCGGCCATGGCGGCGGCCCTGGCCGCCCTGATCGTGCCGCCCCTGCCCGGTACCCCGTCCGCCCGCCGCTGTCTGCGGACCCCGCCCGCACGCGCGCGTGCTCCCCGCCTGCTCGCGACCCTGAAGGGATAGCCGGCCATGGACGTGACGACCCCGACGGCCTCGTCTCCGACGACCGCTCCGGCCTCGATCTTCCGTACGGTCATGGGGGCGGACTTCGACCGGCTCCACCCCGAACTGCGCCGCCGCTTCTCGGTCGGCCTGGCGAGCGGCGAGGCCTGCACCGGCCGGGGGGTGATGGACCGTGTCTGGCACGGGCGGGGCTTGGTGAAGCCGTTCCTCGCGCTCGGCGGCACCCGCAACATCCTCGTCCCGCGCGAGGGGCGGAACGTCCCCTTCACCATCGAGAACGTGCCGTACGTCGACGGCCACGGCCGTGAGACGGTGACCTTCGTGCGTACCTTCGACCTGCCCGGCCGGGCCCGCCGGTTCGACGCCCAGATGGTGCTGAGCCCCAAGGGCGACCGCGTCCTCGACTACCTCGGCACCCACCAACACCTCGCCAGCGACCTGCACTTCAGCGCGGAGGCCGACGGGTCGCTGCTGATCCGCTCCGGCGAGCACCGCTTCCGGGAGGGGCCGGTCGACGTCCGCGTCCCCGAACTCATCGGCGGTGAGGCGGAGGTGCGGGAGCGGTTCGACGAGCGGACCGGACGCTTCCGCATCCGCGTGCGGGTGGTGAACCGGTACGTCGGGCCGCTCTTCGGCTACGAGGGCTCCTTCGCCGCGACCTACGACGACGTCCGGGTGTGCGGGGTCCGGCCCGGTCTGCGGCCGGTCCGCGAGGAGGCGCGGGCGTGAGCGAGGCGACCAGGGCGAAGCTGCTGGAGGGCGCGCTGCGGACCCTCGTCGAGCAGGGGATCGCCAAGACGTCCGCCCGCACGATCGCCGCGACCGCCGGGGTGAACCAGGCGCTCGTCTTCTACCACTTCGGATCCGTGGACGAACTCCTCGCGGCGGCGTGCCGGTACGGGGCGGAGCGGCGCGTCGCCCGCCACCGGGAGCGGCTGGCGACGATCGGCTCCCTCGCGGAGCTGCTGGCCTTCGGGCGGGAGATGCACGAGGAGGAGCGCGCGGAGGGGCATGTGGCCGTTCTGGGGCAGCTCCTCGCGGGGGCGCAGACCCATCCCAGGCTGGCGCCGGCGACCGCGGCGGGGCTGGATCTGTGGATCGCGGAGGTCGAGGGGGTGCTGCGGCGGGTCCTGGCGACATCGCCACTCGGGGAGTTCGCCGACGCGGGAGGGCTGGCCCGGGCCGTCGCCGCGTCCTTCGTGGGGCTGGAGCTGTACGAGGGGGTCGATCCGGAGGGGGCGGGCGCGGCGCTCGCCGCCCTCGAACAGCTGACGGCGCTCGCGGCGGCGCTCGACAGCCTCGGGCCGGTGGCCCAGCGGGCGGTCCGTCACCACCTCCGGAAGACGGCCGGCCGCTGAGTCCGCCGGGTGCCTTTCCCGCCCCCGCCCCCGCCGCCCCTGCCCGTTCCCATCCCAGGGGCGCTGCCCCGTCGACCCCGTTCAGGTGTGTCGGTCGTCCGCGGGTGGGCGGGGGCTGGTCGCGCGGTTCCCCGCGCCCCTGAAAAGCAGGGGTTGCGCCCCGTGCTTCCGGCCCGCACCGCCGTGCCCCCACCCACCCGATCAGCCTAATTAGTTGGACTCGCCACTCAATTGGCCCTTTCGTGTGGGTATCGGCTCGTTCGATCAGTGGAGGGCGCCGTGCGGTCGGAGGTGTACGACTACGACAGCCACAGCAGACTCGCCGGGCCGCTCACGGAGCCCGCGGGATCGGCGTACCAGGTGGAATACCGCAGGCTTCTCTCGCGGGAGCCGCATCGAATACGGGCCGTGCTGCTGATGACGCTGGCGCCGCTGCTGACCGGCGGCCTGCTCGTCTATCTGGTCTGGCCCACGCACTGGGTGGAGCGTGAGGGCGGGGACCCCTGGCTCGTCGGGCTCGACGTCACGATGCTGACGGCCATCGGGCTGATCGAGCTGTTCATGGTGGTCAACGTGGCGTCGATCGCCCACGCGACGATGGTCGCGCGCGATCCCGTACCGGTCGTCCCCGAACCCGGCACCCGCGTCGCCTTCCTCACCACCTACGTCCCGGGCAAGGAACCCCTCGCCATGGTCCGGGCCACCCTGGAGGGCGCGACGCGGATCCGCCACGACGGCCACCTCGACATCTGGCTCCTCGACGAGGGTGACGACGACCGGGCGAAGGCGCTCTGCGCGGAACTCGGCGTCCGGCACTTCTCCCGCAGGGGCGTACCCGAGTGGAACCGGTCGAAGGGCGCCCACAAGGCCCGTACCAAGCACGGCAACTACAACGCGTGGATCGCCCGGCACGGCGAGGAGTACGAGTTCTTCGCCTCCGTCGACACCGACCACGTGCCGCTCCCCGAGTTCCTGGAGCGGATGCTGGGGTACTTCCGCGACCCGGACGTCGCCTTCGTCGTCGGACCGCAGGTGTACGGGAACTACGTCACCCCGGTCACCAAGGCGGCCGAATCCCAGCAGTTCCTCTTCCACGCCCTCATCCAGCGCGCCGGCAACCGCTACCGCGCCCCCATGTTCGTCGGCACCAACAACGTCGTACGCGTCGCGGCCCTGCGGCAGATCGGCGGGCTGTACGACTCCATCACCGAGGACATGGCCACCGGCTTCGAACTGCACCGGCACCGGAACCCCGGGACGCGCGGGCACTGGCGGTCCGTGTACACGCCCGACGTGCTCGCGGTGGGGGAGGGGCCGGCGTCCTGGACGGACTTCTTCGCCCAGCAGATGCGCTGGTCGCGCGGGACCTACGAGACGCTGTTCAAGCAGTACTGGAAGGCGCCCTTCACGATGCCCCCAGGGCGCCTCTTCTCGTACACGCTGATGCTCGTCTACTACCCGATGACGGCCGTCAACTGGCTTCTGGGAATCGTCAGTTGTGTGCTGTTCCTTTGGTTCGGGGCATCCGGCACGCAGGTCACCGCCTCCGTCTGGCTGATGCTCTACAGCGACGCGGCCGCCCTCCAGGTGGGGCTGTATCTGTGGAACCGCAGGCACAACGTCTCGCCGCACGAACCGGAAGGGTCGGGCGGGCTCGCCGGGATGGCGATGTCGGCGCTCTCCGCGCCCGTCTACCTGCAGTCCCTGGGCGCCGCCGTGCTCCGGCTGCCCTGCCGTTTCGTCGTCACGCCGAAGGGCGGCGACGTGAGCCCCGACCGGCTGCTGACCTTCCGGATCCATCTGTTCTGGGCGGCCGTGCTCGCCTCGTCGCTGACCGCGTCGTTCGTCCTCGGCCACACCCATGTGGCCATGCGCACCTGGGCCGTCCTCGCCATGGCGATCTCGCTCGCGCCCGTCGGGGTGTGGGCCCTCACCCGGCTCACCGAGGGGAGGAAGCCCGCCCTCGCGACCCCGCCCACCCCCACCCCCAACCCCGCACCCGCACCCGCCGCCCCCTCCGTCTCCGGCACCACGACAGGAGGTAACTGACCCATGGCACACCGACCCTCGAAGAAGACCAGGAAGACCTTGCTCGGGGTCGGCGCCGTCGCGCTGCTCGCCGGTCTCAACGCCCCGGCCGCCATCGGTTTCGCGCAGGAGCGATACCACGAGTGGAAGATCGCCCAACCCGACTACCAGGCCAGATACGGCTCCTGGAGCCAGGTCGACATCCCCGAGCGGTTCCGCACCAACGCCATACACGCGGCCCTGCTGCACACCGGCAAGGTGCTGATCGTCGCCGGATCGGGCAACGAGCAGAAGAAGTTCGACAAGGGATCCTTCGACACCGTCCTGTGGGACCCGGCGCGGAACACGTACAGGAAGATCCCCACCCCCGTGGACTTCTTCTGCGCCGGACACGCCCAACTCCCCGACGGCCGCCTCCTGGTGGCCGGCGGCACCGCCCGTTACGAGCTGCTGGAGAGCGAGGTCGAACGGGCCGGCGGCGGTATGCGGGTGAAGAACGAGAACCCCGACAAGGCGGTCGTCCTGAAGAAGGGGACCCGTTTCCGCTCGCCCTCCGGCGTCGAGTACGTCAGCCGCTTCGACGTCACCGTTCCCAAGGCCAGGCGCACCTTCGGCATCACCCACGACGCGGCCGGTGTCATGCGGCCCTGGAAGACCGAGGTCACCGCGAGCGAGGCCCGGGTCTTCGTCGAGGCCGTGGACAAGGGCGCCGGATCCGTCACGCCCGGGCGGGCCCAGTACGAGATCCTCGGCCTCAAGGGCGAGGACGCCGTCAACACGTACGGCCTCGCCGAGAAGATCACCCTGGACAAGCAGGACTTCCAGGGGATCAGGGCGGCGTACGAGTTCGATCCGAAGGCCGAGAAGTACGTGCCGGTCGCCCCGATGAGGAAGGCCCGCTGGTATCCGACGCTCGTCGGACTGGCGGACGGGCGGGTGCTGGCCGTCTCCGGCCTCGACGACGTCGGTGTGGTCGACCCCGGTGACAACGAGATCTACGACCCGAGGACCAAGAAGTGGAAGCCCGGCCCGCAGCGGTACTTCCCCACCTACCCCGCCCTCTTCCTCATCCGGGGCGGCAAGCTCTTCTACCCGGCCTCCAACGCCGGCTACGGGCCCGACGACCTCGGCCGCGAACCCGGCATCTGGGACCTGAGGACCAACAGGTTCCAGAAGGTGAAGGGCCTCACCGACCTCGACCGGACCGAGACCTCGGCGTCCGTACTGCTGCCGCCCGCCCAGGACCAGAAGGTGATGATCCTCGGCGGCGGAGGCGTCGGTGAGTCGGGGAAGGCGACCTCGCGCACCGCCGTCATCGACCTCAAGAAGGAGAACCCGGCCTTCGAGGACGGCCCCGACCTCCCCCAGGGCACCCGCTACCTGAACAGCGTGCTCATGCCCGACGACACCGTCTTCACCTCCAACGGCTCCGGCGACTACCGGGGCCGCAGCGCCAGCAACATCCTCAAGGCGCAGTTCTACGACCCGAGGTCCAACTCCTTCCGCGGTGCCGCCGCCCCCAAGGTCGGCCGCAACTACCACTCCGAGGCCCTGCTCCTGCCCGACGGCCGGGTCGCCACCTTCGGCTCCGACCCGCTCTTCGACGACCAGCGGAACACCAAGCTGGGCCACTTCGAGCAGCGCATGGAGATCTACACGCCGCCCCTCCTCCACAAGTACGGCAGGAAGCGGCCCGTCCTCGGCGACGGCCCCCAGGAGATCGACGCCAAGGGCCGAGCCACCTTCGCCACCACCCACCCCGAACGCGTCGCCGACGCCCGCCTCATCCGTCCCAGCGCCGTGACCCACAGCACGGACGTCGAGCAGCGCTCCATCGCCCTGGAGGTGACCAGGACCCGCGACTCGGTCACCGTCGACGTACCGGACGACCGGACCCTCGTCCCGCCCGGCTGGTACATGCTCTTCGTGACGGACGGGGAGGGCACGCCGTCGAAGGCGAAGTGGATCCAGGTCAGGTGACGCGGCGGACCAATGTGACCGAAAAGCGAGACGGGGCTGACCAACATGTGACCGGCCGGTAAGGTCGATGCCGTGCCGAAGCCGCTCAGCCTCTCCTTCGATCCCATCTCGCGCGCCGACGAGCACTGGAAGCAGCGCTGGGGAAACGTCCCGTCCATGGGCGCGATCACGTCGATCATGCGCGCCCAGCAGATCCTGCTGGCGGAGGTCGACGCGGTGGTCAAGCCGTACGGCCTGACGTTCGCGCGCTACGAGGCTCTCGTGCTGCTCACCTTCTCCCAGAAGGGCGAGCTGCCGATGTCCAAGATCGGCGAGCGGCTCATGGTGCACCCGACGTCCGTGACGAACACGGTCGACCGCCTGGTGAAGTCCGGCCTCGTCGACAAACGCCCCAACCCCAACGACGGCCGCGGCACCCTCGCCTCCATCACCGACAAGGGCCGCGAGGTCTGCGACGCGGCCACCCGTGACCTGATGTCCATGGACTTCGGCCTCGGTGTCTACGACGCCGAGGAGTGCGCGGAGATCTTCGCGATGCTCCGGCCGCTGCGGGTGGCGGCGGGGGACTTCGAGGAGAGCTGACCGGCGGCCGCCGGCTCCCGGTACGGGGTTGTCAGGCGGCGGCGGGGTTCGGGGCCGCTTCCTTGATGATCAGCGGCTCGACCTCGCGGCTCACCTTGCGTTCGACGAAGAAGGCGGCGGTGGGGACGGTGCCGGCGAGCAGCACCCAGGCGAGGCGGCCCAGCGGCATCTTCGCCTTGCTGCCGAGGTCGAAGGCGAAGACCAGGTACAGCACGTACAGCCAGCCGTGGGCGAAGCCGATCACCGTGACGAAGCTGTCGAAGCCGTCCAGGTCCAGCAGACGCTTACCGATCACGCCCGCCGTCAGCAGGATCAGCAGGACAGCGGTGACGTAGGCCATCACCCGGTAGCGGGTCAAGACGCTCTTCTTCATGGCGTCGAGCGTAACGGGTGCTTTTGGGTGCCTCGCGCGCGCGTCCTGGCCTGCGTCGCTGTCATTTACTAGGACGTCCAAGTAAATTGGTGTCATGGACGCTGACGCCATCGAAGAGGGCCGCCGCCGCTGGCAGGACCGTTACGACTCCGCGCGGAAGCGGGAGGCCGACTTCACGACGCTCTCCGGGGATCCGGTGGAGCCCGCGTACGGGCCCCGGCCGGGGGACGTGTACGAGGGGTTCGAGCGGATCGGGTGGCCGGGGGAGTATCCGTTCACGCGCGGGCTGTATCCGACCGGGTACCGGGGGCGGACCTGGACGATCCGCCAGTTCGCGGGGTTCGGGAACGCGGAGCAGACGAACGAGCGGTACAAGAAGATCCTCGCCAACGGTGGCGGGGGGCTGTCCGTCGCGTTCGACATGCCGACGCTCATGGGGCGGGACTCCGACGAACTCCGGTCCCTGGGGGAGGTCGGGCACTGCGGGGTGGCCATCGACTCCGCCGCCGACATGGAGGTGCTGTTCAAGGACATCCCGCTGGGGGACGTCACGACCTCCATGACGATCAGCGGGCCCGCCGTTCCCGTCTTCTGCATGTATCTCGTCGCCGCCGAGCGGCAGGGCGTCGATCCGCGGGTGCTCAACGGCACGCTCCAGACCGACATCTTCAAGGAGTACATCGCGCAGAAGGAGTGGCTCTTCCAGCCCGAGCCGCATCTCCGCCTCATCGGTGACCTCATGGAGCACTGCGCGGCCGAGATCCCCGCCTACAAGCCGCTGTCCGTCTCCGGCTACCACATCCGCGAGGCCGGGGCCACGGCCGCGCAGGAGCTGGCGTACACGCTCGCGGACGGGTTCGGGTATGTGGAGCTGGGGCTCAGCCGGGGGCTGGACGTCGATGTGTTCGCGCCCGGACTGTCGTTCTTCTTCGACGCGCACGTCGACTTCTTCGAGGAGATCGCCAAGTTCCGCGCGGCGCGCAGGATCTGGGCGCGGTGGATGCGGGACGTGTACGGGGCCCGCACCGACAAGGCGCAGTGGCTGCGGTTCCACACGCAGACCGCCGGGGTCTCCCTGACCGCGCAGCAGCCGTACAACAACGTGGTGCGTACGGCGGTGGAGGCGCTGTCCGCGGTGCTCGGCGGCACCAACTCCCTGCACACCAACGCGTTGGACGAGACCCTGGCGCTGCCGTCCGAGCAGGCCGCGGAGATCGCCCTGCGGACGCAGCAGGTGCTCATGGAGGAGACCGGGGTCGCCAACGTGGCCGATCCGCTGGGTGGTTCGTGGTACGTCGAGCAGCTGACCGACCGTATCGAGGCGGACGCGGAGAAGATCTTCGACCAGATCAGGGAGCGGGGGCTGCGGGCCCACCCCGACGGACGGCACCCCATCGGGCCGATCACGTCCGGGATCCTGCGGGGGATCGAGGACGGGTGGTTCACCGGGGAGATCGCGGAGTCGGCCTTCCGGTACCAGCAGGCCCTGGAGAAGGGCGAGAAGCGGGTCGTCGGTGTCAACGTCCACCACGGGTCCGTGACGGGCGATCTGGAGATCCTGCGGGTCAGTCACGAGGTGGAGCGGGAGCAGGTGCGGGTCCTCGCGGGGCGGAAGGGCGCGCGGGACGACGCGGCCGTGGGGCGGGCGCTCGACGCCATGCTCGCGGCCGCGCGGGACGGGGCCAACATGATCGAGCCCATGCTCGACGCGGTGCGGGCCGAGGCGACGCTGGGGGAGATCTGTGGGGTGCTGCGGGAGGAGTGGGGGGTCTATACGGAGCCGCCGGGTTTCTAGGAGCGGTCGGGTCGGGTCGGGGCGGGCGTGGGGATTTCCGCCCCCGCCGGCCCTTACCCCTTACCCGTTCCCATCCCCGGGGGCGGTGCCCCTTCGACCCCCCTCTGGGGACGGCAGCCCCCAGGCCCCCGCTGGGAGGCGAGAGGGGGTGACGTGCGTTCGTACGTGTCGGAGCGTCGTGGCCTGTCGCGCGGTTCCCCGCGCCCCCTACGGGCCGCGAATCAGGGCGGCTCCGACGCCGCGCCTCGCAAGCCCAGCAACAACAGCCTGGTGAAGTCCCGTACCCATTCCTCGTCCGCGGGTTCCGCGCTGACGAGGGTGCGGTGGACGACCGCGCCGGCCACGACGTCGAAGACGAGGTCGGTGGTGTGGGAGGCGGTGGAGGGGTCGGTCTCCGGGGGGAGTTCGCCGCGGGCCTGGGCGCGGGAGCGGCCTTCCACGACGAGGCGTTTCTGTCGGTCGACGATGGACGCGCGGATGCGTTCGCGGAGGGCGTCGTCGCGGGTCGACTCGGCGATGACCGCCATGAGTCCGCTCCTGGCCTCCGGGCGGGCCAGGATCGCCGCGAACTGGAGCACCACGCCCTCGATGTCGGCCGCCAGGCTGCCCCGGTCGGGCAGGCGGAGTTCGTCGAAGAGCTCCGCCACCGCGTCCACGACGAGTTCGTTCTTGCCGGCCCAGCGGCGGTAGAGGGTCGTCTTCGCGACGCCGGCCCGCGTCGCCACGTCGCCCAGCGTCAGCTTCGACCAGCCCAGGTCGACCAGCGCCTCCCGGGTCGCCGCCAGGATCGCGGCGTCCGCGGCGGCGCTGCGCGGACGGCCGCCCGTGGCGCGGGAGGCGGGGGTGCGGCTCTGCATCCGCCGACCATATCCGGCCGTTCCCGAACTTCCCCGGGGTGTCGTGAGGCAGATCACTGGGGAGTGGGTAGTGAGGGGTACAGGAGAGTCGCCGGGGCGGTTACGCTACGAGTCGTAGCGAAAGCTTGGGGGGATGCCTGGCTTTCAGGACGCTTTTCACCTGAGTGCTCGGAAGGGGGAGGATGTACTCATGCAGCCACGGAACATGTCCATGAGCGGAGTCGTCGACCTCGCCGCGGTGAAGGCGGCCCAGGAGGCCAAGGCGAAGGCGGAGCAGGCGCGCGCCGAATCGGCCCGGCAGGGCGGCGGAGGAGCGGTCTCCCCGGTCGACCTGGTCATCGATGTCGATGAGGCCGGGTTCGAGAGCGAGGTCCTGCAGCGGTCCACCGAAGTACCCGTCGTCATCGACTTCTGGGCCGAGTGGTGCCAGCCCTGCAAGCAGCTCAGCCCGGTGCTGGAGCGGCTCGCCGTCGAGTACAACGGCAAGTTCGTCCTCGCCAAGATCGATGTCGACGCCAACCAGATGTTGATGCAGCAGTTCGGGATCCAGGGGATTCCGGCGGTGTTCGCCGTTGTCGCGGGGCAGGCGCTGCCCCTCTTCCAGGGGGCCGCCCCCGAGCAGCAGATCCGCTCGACCCTCGACCAGCTCGTGCAGGTCGCCGAGCAGCGCTTCGGGCTCACCGGCCTCGTGGTGGACCCGGACGCCGAGTCCGACGCCCCCGTCGAGGCGGCCCCGCAGATCCCGGCCGGCCCGTACGACCACCTGCTCGAAGCCGCCGTACAGGCCTTGGACGCGGGCGACTTCGGCGGTGCGGTGCAGGCGTACAAGAACGTGCTGAGCGACGACCCGGGCAACACCGAGGCCAAACTGGGCCTCGCGCAGGCCGAGTTGCTCCAGCGCGTGCAGGGCGCCGACCCGCAGGACGTGCGCAAGGCGGCCGCCGAGAACCCGGATGACGCGCAGGCGCAGATCGCGGCGGCGGACCTCGACCTCGTCGGCGGACATGTGGAGGACGCGTTCGGTCGACTCATCGACACGGTGCGGCGCACGGCCGGGGACGACCGGGACGCCGTACGGACGCGGCTGCTGGAGCTCTTCGAGGTGGTCGGCGGCGACGATCCGCGGGTGGCCGCGGCGCGGCGGGCGCTGGCGCGGGCGCTGTTCTGATCCACATGTGAACCTCACACGTGAACCCCACATGTGAACCCCGCGTGTGAACCAGTGCATCGGCTGAGCGTCGGCTGTGGTGGGCGGGGTTCGGGGGGCCGGGACCACCCGTTCCCGGAGTACCGGGACGTGTGTTGCGCGAGTGAGAGATTTGGCGACACAGCGACACCGCGGCCGCGTTTTACCAAATCTTGGTAAACGCGGCCGCTGTTACTGGCAGTAAGAGAAAGTCGTCGATCTGTCGGACTCTGTCCATCTGTCAACCGTTGTGTCGCCTCACTCGGCGCCACCCAGGGTTGCTCGCCGATGCCGATGGGTCGTTGTTCGGTTATCCGTCCGTTACTAGCCAGTAACGACCCCCCTTGCGGGGGCGGCGAGAATGCACCACGATCGGCGACGCTCGGTCCTGTCCCGTACCCCGCCAGCCAGTCGGGTCAACGGTTTTTCTGGGTCCCCACCGAGTAGAGCGGGCGACAGTGGCGCCTGTCTCTTGGGCAGGGGGGTCTCCGCTCAACGGCGGAGCCTGTCCAGCAGGTTGTGCGTGATGCGTGTCAGGCGCGACCAGTGGTTGTCGCTCGGGGGTGATCGCCGGTGATTCGGACGCTTTTCGCGCCACCGAGCTCAGGCGCTCTCCTTCCCGAGGACGTAGCACTTCTCCCATCCCTGTCCGGCTGAGCCGCCGCCAAGGGGCGAACCGGTGTACAGGAGATGTACGTCCGAGAAGGAGGAAATATGGAGTCCCAGGTGCGTGGCGGGACCAGATGGAAGCGGTTCGCTGTGGTCATGGTGCCCAGCGTCGCCGCTACAGCAGCGATAGGTGTGGCCCTGGCACAGGGTGCTCTCGCAGCGTCGTTCAGTGTGTCGGGCCAGTCGTTCAAGGTGACGGCTGACCAGCTCGACGGTACGGGCTTCTCGCAGTACGGAGCGCTCGACGAGGGTTACACCCTCAAGGGCGAGAAGACGGTTCACCCCGTCGCCGTTTCGGCGTTCAGGTCCGCGTCGATCACCAACATGTGCCAGTCGGTCGTCACCCCGGGTGTCCCGTTCCTGGGTAGCGTCAGCCTCAAGCTGACGGCCGGTACCGGTGGCAAGAAGGTCGAGGCCGAGAACCTCTACATCGACGTCGAGGACCTCTCGGCCGATGCCGTCTTCCGCGGCATCGACATCGGTGTGGCGGCGAAGGACGCCAAAAAGGGTCCTGGCATGAAGGGTGGCTCGGAGCAGGCCAACCCCTACGGGTTCGCCCAGCAGGCCGACTCGGCCACGCTGACCGACGTGAAGCAGACGGCGTGGGCGACCACTGCCGGAACCTTCAAGCTGAGCAACCTGAAGATGTCGCTCCACAAGGGCACCGTGGAGTGCTACTAGGCACTCCCTGGGCGGGTGAGGGGGCCTGTGCTTCTTCGCCCGCCCGTCCTTCCCGCCGTGCGCGCGACCGCCGCGCACGCGCACTCCGTACGTGAATTCCGTACGCGCGCCTCGTACGTGTCGTACGTGAACTTGTCACAGCAACACCGTTCCAGGGAGCTGTTGTCCATGAGCGCCGAGCCAACGGGGCAGAACGAAGACTATCTCCGCGTCCTCCGGCGGCGCTTCAGCGACTGGAGGGGCAGCCGTCCCTTCTGGGCAGGCCTGTTGGTCCTGCTCAGCGGCTTCCCGATCATGTACTTCCCGTACGCGAATCTGCAGCTCGGTCACCTCACGCTCGCCATGGCGACGACGGGCGGCTCGGGCTCCCTCATCATCGGCGTGCTGCTGGTGGTGCTCGGGGTCAGCCTGTGGTTCCAGCGGCATGTACGCACCTTCGCCGGTACGGCGGCGATCCTCCTGGCGCTCGTGTCCATCCCCGTCTCCAACCTCGGAGGCTTCGGCTTCGGCTTCCTGCTCGCGCTGATCGGCGGTGCGCTGGCCATCGCCTGGGCGCCCGGTGGCGACGAGGCGGCGGTGCCGTCCACGTACAGGACCCCGGCACGGTCCCGGGCTCCCGAGGACACGACAGCCCAGAACACGGCACAGCAAGGTGCGGTCCCCCTGCACAAGGGCGACGCCCCGGAGCCCGCGGCAGCGGGCTCGATGAGCGGGGCGGCGAACGGCGAGGGCGACGACCTGTCAGGTACCACCCCCACGAACGGGACGAACGGGAGGCACAGTGCCGGCTGACGAGGTGACCCACGGGACTTCGGTGGGAGAGTCCCGTGCGAGATCCGGACCGCGGCACGCGGCGCCCAAGAAGCCCCTTCTCACCCGGCTGAACATGCCGGCGGGCAAGGCGATAGCCCTGGCGGCCATGCCCACGGCGGTCCTCATGGGCATGGGCTTCACACCCACCACCACCCTCGCCCGCGCCGAGGACCCGGCGAAGCTGAGTCTGACGGCCGACGAGTACAAGGACTGCGTGGAGGCGCTGGAGGGCGCCGAGGAGGGCACCGACACGTCCGCCTCGCCGACCCCGACGCCGTCCGCCTCCGCGTCGGAGAGCGCCGACTCCCCGGACGACGAGCCCAAGGACGAGGACACGTCCTCCGACGACGGCTCCTCGGACGACTCCGGTTCCGACGACTCCGCCTCCGGCGACTCGTCCTCGGACGACTCCTCTTCGTCGGATTCAGGTTCCGACGACAAGGAGACGGCCGGCGACTCCACGTCGACCGACACCGCCGACACGTCCGCCGGCGACGCCTCGGCCACACCGTCGGAGGCCGCCTCCGAGAGTGGGAGCGGCAACGTCCTGGAGGACATCGGCAACGCGATCGAGGACGTGTTCACGCCGGACGACGAGGAGACGGAGAGCACCACGCCGTCCGCGTCCACCAGCCCGTCCCCCTCGCCCTCGGCCTCGGAGGACGCCTCCGGCTCGGACGAGGACGAGGACACGGGCTCGGACTCCTCCAAGGACGCGCAGGACACCGCCGACGACGCCACCGACAAGGTCGAGGACACCGCGAAGGACGTCACCGACACCGCCGGGGACACCAAGGACACCGCCGAGGACACCGCGGACGACGCGACCTCGACGCCGAGCCCGTCGCCGAGCGAGAGCACGGACACGGAAGGCTGTCCGGTCGCCACGGACGACGAGAGCGGCGTGGAGAAGGGCATCCCGGCGCTGCCCGACGACCCCTGGTACCTCAACGCCAGTTCGCTGCTGCTGAAGGGCGCCGACTACCAGGGCATCGTCAAGGTGAAGACCGCCGACGGCACGGTCAAGGAGGTGCTGAAGTACGTCATCTCCGACGGCACCGACATCGGCGACCTCCACCAGACGGTCGACGACAAGCAGGCCGGCGTGACCTACCACGTGCAGGCCGGCAAGGGCACGACGTCCACGATCCGCGACGGCAAGACGGTCATGTACACCGAGAGCATCTCCGGCAACCTGCTCGGTCTGATCCCGGTGACCTTCGACCCGAAGCACCCGCCGCCGCTGAACATCCCGCTGATCTACTTCACCAAGGTGAAGGTCGTCCAGGCGGGACAGTTCGGCGGGACGCTCACCGTGCCGGGGCTGCACCAGTACACCACCGACTGAGCAGCCGCCACGGCCGGCCGAGCGCCGTACAGGACCCTTCCGGGAGCCGCAACACACCGAGGGCGCCCCCTGTTCCAGGGGGCGCCCTCGGCGTTGTCCTACGGCACCTGCCGCGACGGCGTCAGTCGCGGGCGCCGCCGCCCAGGTGGTGCACCCGGACCATGTTCGTGGTGCCCGGGACGCCGGGGGGCGAGCCGGCGGTGATGACCGCGATGTCGCCCTCACTGAAACGGTTGAGCTTGATCATCTCGTGGTCCACCAGGTCGACCATCTCGTCGGTGCTGTTCACGAACGGCACGACGTGCGACTCGACACCCCAGCTGAGCGCCAGCTGGTTACGGGTGGACTCGTCGGTGGTGTACGCGATGATCGGCTGGGAGGCGCGATAGCGGGACAGCCGGCGGGCGGTGTCACCGGACTGCGTGAAGGCCACCAGGGCCCGGCCGCCGAGGAAGTCGGCGATCTCGCAGGCGGCACGGGCGATCGAACCACCCTGCGTACGCGGCTTCTTGCCCGGCACGAGCGGCTGCAGACCCTTGGAGAGGAGCTCCTGCTCGGCCGCCGAGACGATCTTCGACATCGTCCGGACCGTCTCCAGCGGGTACGCGCCCACGCTGGACTCCGCCGACAGCATGACCGCGTCCGCGCCGTCCAGGATCGCGTTGGCGACGTCGGACGCCTCGGCGCGCGTGGGGCGGGAGTTGGTGATCATCGACTCCATCATCTGGGTCGCCACGATCACCGGCTTGGCGTTGCGGCGGCACAGCTCGATGAGCCGCTTCTGCACCATGGGGACCTTCTCGAGCGGGTACTCGACGGCCAGGTCGCCACGGGCGACCATCACGCCGTCGAACGCCATCACGACGTCGTCCATGTTCTCGACGGCCTGCGGCTTCTCCACCTTGGCGATGACGGGGACCCGGCGGCCCACCTCGTCCATCACCTTGTGGACGTCCCGCACGTCGCTCGCGTCCCGCACGAAGGACAGCGCCACCAGGTCGCAGCCCATCCGCAGGGCGAACCGCAGGTCCTCGACGTCCTTCTCGGACAGCGCGGGCACGTTGACGGCCGCGCCGGGCAGGTTGATGCCCTTGTGGTCGGAGATGACACCGCCCTCGATGACCTCGGTCCGCACGCGCGGGCCGTCGACCTCGATGACCTTCAGCTCGACGTTGCCGTCGTTGATGAGGACCTGGTCGCCGGGGGAGACGTCACCGGGCAGCCCCTTGTACGTCGTACCGCAGATCTGCTTGTCGCCCGGCACGTCCTCGGCGGTGATGGTGAACTCGTCACCGCGGACCAGCTCCACCGGACCCTCGGCGAAGGTCTCCAGACGGATCTTCGGGCCCTGCAGGTCGGCGAGGACACCGATGGCCACGCCGGTCTCGGCGGCGGCGGCCCGGACCCGGTCGTAGCGGCCCTGGTGCTCGGCGTGGCTGCCGTGGCTGAAATTGAAACGGGCCACGTTCATGCCGGCCTCGATGAGGGCGACCAGTTGCTCGTGGGAGTCGACCGCGGGGCCGAGAGTACAGACGATTTTCGAACGGCGCATGGGGCGATCCTATCGGTTTGTTTCGCTACGGAATATTCCGTCTGATGGAATGTACAAATGGGCGGCTATGCGCTCAGTCGTGTTACCCGCGTGTATTGCTCAGCTGTTCTGTTCTTTGCTCAGTTGTCCTTGCTCGGTTGTCTTCGCTCGACCGTCTTGCTCAGTTGTTCTTTTCGAAGCTCATATGTGGCTCAGTCGTTCTTTCCGACCAGCGCGTACGTCTGCGCCGCGATCTCCAGTTCCTCGTCCGTCGGCACCACCGCGACCGCGACCCGCGCGCCGGCCGGAGAGATCAGCCGCGGCTCACCGCTCCGTACGGCGTTCAGCTCGCCGTCGACCGCGAGGCCCAGCCCCTCCAGGCCCGCCACGGCCGCCGCCCGCACGGGCGCCGCGTTCTCGCCGACACCGGCCGTGAACGCGACCGCGTCCACCCGGCCGAGCACCGCGTAGTAGGCGCCGATGTACTTCTTCAGCCGGTGAATGTAGATGTCGAAGGCCAGCTGCGCCCGCTCGTCGCCCTCGTCGATCCGGCGGCGAATTTCCCGCATGTCGTTGTCGCCGCACAGCCCGATCAGACCGCTCTTCTTGTTGAGGAGAGTGTCGATCTCGTCCGTGGACATTCCGCCAACACGCATCAAATGAAAGATGACGGCCGGGTCCATGTCTCCGGACCGCGTACCCATCACGAGCCCCTCCAAAGGCGTCAGCCCCATGGAGGTGTCCACGCACCGGCCGCCCTCGACCGCCGAGGCGGACGCCCCGTTGCCGAGGTGCAGCACGATGACGTTCACCTCGGACGGGTCCTTGCCCAGCAGTTCGGCCGTGGCCCGGGAGACGTACGCGTGCGAGGTGCCGTGGAAGCCGTAGCGCCGGATGCGGTGCGCGTCGGCCGTCTCGACGTCGATGGCGTAGCGGGCGGCGGACTCCGGCATCGTCGTGTGGAACGCGGTGTCGAAGACGGCGACCTGGGGGAGATCGGGCCGCAGCGCGCGGGCGGTCCGGATGCCGGTCAGGTTGGCCGGGTTGTGCAGCGGCGCGACCGGGATCAGGCGCTCGATCTCGGCGAGCACGGTCTCGTCGACGACGGTCGGGTGCGTGAAGCTCTGCCCGCCGTGCACGACGCGGTGCCCGATCGCGGCCAGCTCGGGGGAGTCGAGGCCGAGCCCGTCCTTGGCCAGCTCCTCGGCGACGGCCTTCAGAGCGGCCTCGTGGTCGGCGATCGGCCCGGTGCGCTCGCGGGAGGCGCCCCCGTCGGTGAGCGGGGTGTGCTTCAGCCGGGAGTTCTCCTCGCCGATCCGTTCGACCAGCCCCACGGCCAGCCGGCCGCTGTCGCGCATGTCGAGCAACTGGTACTTCACCGAGGAGGAGCCGGAGTTGAGGACGAGGACGCGGGTGGCGGTCACGGTGGTCGGGTGCCTTCTGTCGTCGGAGGGGGTCACTGGGCGGCGGGTGTGGCGGGTGCGGCGGGTGTGCCGGCGGGGGACGCGGGAGTCTGGGCCTGGATCGCCGTGATGGCGACCGTGGTGACGATGTCCTGGACGAGCGCGCCCCGGGACAGGTCGTTGACCGGCTTGCGCAGCCCCTGCAGGACCGGCCCGACCGCGAGCGCGCCGGCCGACCGCTGCACGGCCTTGTAGGTGTTGTTGCCGGTGTTGAGGTCCGGGAAGATCAACACCGTTGCCTGGCCCGCGACTTCGGAGTCCGGCAGCTTGGTCGCCGCGACACTCGGCTCGACGGCGGCGTCGTACTGGATCGGCCCCTCGATCAGCAGGTCGGGCCGCCGGGAGCGCACGATCTCGGTGGCCTCCCGCACCTTGTCGACGTCGGCGCCCGAGCCGGACGTCCCCGTGGAGTACGACAGCATCGCGATCCTCGGCTCGACCCCGAACCGCCGTGCGGTGGCGGCGGACTGGACGGCGATGTCGGCGAGCTGCCGGGCGTTCGGGTCCGGGTTGACCGCGCAGTCGCCGTAGACCAGCACCTTGTCGGCGAGGCACATGAAGAAGACGGACGAGACGATGTCGGCGTCCGGCTTGGTCTTGATGATCTCGAAGGCGGGCCGGATGGTGGCGGCGGTGGAGTGCACCGACCCCGACACCATGCCGTCGGCGAGCCCCTCCTGGACCATGAGCGTGCCGAAGTAGTTCACATCGGACACGACGTCGTACGCCAGCTCGACGCTGACGTTCTTGTGGGCGCGGAACTGGGCGTACTTCTCGGCGAAGGAGTCCCGCCACTCGGAGGTCGCCGGGTCCACCAGCATGCTGTCCCCGAGGTCGATGCCCAGGTCGGCGGCCTTCTTGCGGATCTGTTCGACGGGCCCGAGCAGGGTGAGGTCGCAGACCCCGCGCCGCAGCAACACCTCGGCCGCATGCAGGACGCGCTCCTCGGTGCCCTCGGGGAGGACGACACGGCGCTTGTCGGCACGGGCCTGTTCGAGGAGCGTGTGCTCGAACATCATCGGCGTGACGCGGTCGCTGCTCGGCGCGGAGACCCGGCCGCGCAGCTCGGCGGTGTCGACGTACCGCTCGAAGAGCCCGAGCGCCATCTCCGCCTTGCGCGGTGTCACCGCGCTCAACTTCCCCTCCATGGAGAAGAGTTCGGAGGCGGTGAGGAAGGAGCCGGTCTCGACGGCGACGACCGGCGTGCCGGGGGCGAGGCGGGCGGCCAGGGTGAGGACTTCGTCGCTGGGCCGCTCGTCGAGGGTGAGGAGAACACCGGCGATGGGCGGGGTCCCGGCGCTGTGGGCGGCGAGGGCGCCGACGACGAGGTCCGCGCGGTCGCCGGGGGTGACGACCAGACAGCCCGGGGTCAGGGCGTTGAGGAAGTTCGGCAGCATGGCCCCGCCGAAGACGAAGTTCAGCGCGTCGCGCGCGAGCCCCGAGTCGTCGCCGAGGAGGACCTTGCCGCCGAGGGCGTGGGTGATCTGGGCGACGGTGGGCGCGGAGAGCGCGGGCTCGTCGGGGACGACGTAACAGGGCACGGGGAGAGGCAGCCGGGAGTCACCGAGCCGCTCGGCTATCTCGGTGCGGTCGGCGGGCGTGACGCGATTGACGACCATGGCGAGGACGTCACAGCCGAGGCCGTCGTACGCGCGATAGGCGTTGTGCGTCTCGGCGGCCACGGACTCGGCGGTCTGCTTCCGCCCGCCGACCACGGAGATGACGGAGGCGCCGAACTCGTTGGCGAGCCGGGCGTTGAGGGAGAGCTCGTCAGGGAACTGCGTGTCGGCGAAGTCCGTACCCAGGACGAGGACGACGTCGTAGTCGCGGGCGACGCCGTGGAACCGCTCGACGAGTGTGGAGACGAGTTCGTCCGTGCCGTGCTCGGCCTGGAGCGTGGACGCCTCGTGGTAGTCCATGCCGTACACGGTCGCAGGGTCCTGGGTGAGCCGATAGCGGGCGCGCAGCAGGTCGAAGAGCCGGTCCGGTCCGTGGTGCAGCAGCGGCCGGAACACCCCCACCCGGTCGACCTGGCGGGTCAGGAGCTCCATGACCCCCAGCTCGACGACCTGGCGGCCGTCGCCGCGGTCGATACCGGTCACGTACACGCTGCGCGTCACGTGTGCTCTCCGTTTCATGTGGGACGTGTAGGACGTGTGGTTCGGTAGGTGGGTTTCGGTAGGTGGGTTTCGGTAGGTGGGTTCAGTAGGTGGTTTCGGTAGGTGGGAACGAAAATCACCGTCGTGGTGGACGGAAACCCTCTTGACAATACCTCTGACCATGGATAAGGCGCCCATCAGCTTGGCGGTGGCGGCGGGCGGACGGTGGCCGTGCGGTGGGGGAGCCGTGGACGGGGGTGGACGGGCGCGGCGCCCCCCTGGCGGCCGTGAAACAATCGGACTGGCTCATAAGTAACAACACCGATCAGGACGATCAGGACGAGCAGGAGACACAGCACGATGCGTATCGGAGTTCTCACCGCAGGCGGCGACTGTCCGGGCCTGAACGCAGTGATCCGGTCGGTCGTGCACCGAGCGGTCGCCCAGTACGGCGACGAGGTCATCGGCTTCGAGGACGGCTACGCCGGCCTCCTCGACGGCCGCTACCGCACCCTCGACCTGGACTCCGTCAGCGGCATCCTGGCCCGCGGCGGCACCATCCTCGGCTCCTCGCGCCTCCAGCGTGACCGGCTCCGCGAGGCCTGCGAGAACGCGCAGGACATGGCGCACCAGTTCGGTATCGACGTGCTGATCCCGATCGGCGGCGAGGGCACGCTGACGGCGGCGCGGATGCTGTCGGACGCGGGCCTGCCCGTGGTCGGCGTCCCGAAGACCATCGACAACGACATCTCGTCCACGGACCGGACGTTCGGCTTCGACACGGCGGTCGGGGTCGCCACGGAGGCGATGGACCGCCTGAAGACGACCGCCGAGTCCCATCAGCGGGTGATGGTGGTCGAGGTCATGGGCCGGCACGCGGGCTGGATCGCGCTGGAGTCGGGCATGGCGGCGGGCGCGCACGGCATCTGCCTGCCCGAGCGCGCGTTCGACCCGGCCAGCCTGGTGAAGATGGTCGAGGAGCGGTTCGCCCGCGGCAAGAAGTTCGCGGTCATCTGTGTCGCCGAGGGCGCCCACCCGGCCGAGGGCTCGATGGACTACGGCCACGGCGAGATCGACCAGTTCGGCCACGAGCGCTTCCAGGGCATCGGCGCGGCCCTGGCGTACGAGCTGGAGCGGCGCCTCGGCAAGGAGGCCAAGCCGGTCATTCTCGGTCACATCCAGCGGGGCGGCACCCCGACCGCGTACGACAGGGTGCTCGCCACGCGCTTCGGCTGGCACGCGGTCGAGGCCGCGCACCGGGCCGACTTCGGCCGGATGACCGCGCTGCGCGGCACCGAGGTGGTGATGGTGCCGCTGGCGGAGGCGGTGACCGAGCTGAAGACGGTGCCGAAGGATCGGATGGACGAGGCGGAGTCGGTGTTCTAGGTCGTTCCGCCTGCGGTGCGGCGGGCGCGGGTCAGTAGGCGGCCGTGCGCTGGACCAGTGACCAGAAGTGGTCGACGATCCGGTCCAGGTAGTCGCGGCCGGTGTCGCCCGAGTCGGTCGCGGCGGTGCCGTTGGCCCAGGTGAGGGTGGCGGCCACCAGGCCCTGGTAGTCGGCGTGCATCTCCTGGAGGACGTCCTCCAGGAGATGCCGGTCGAGGTGCCGATCGAGGTGCCGCTCGGGGTGGCGACCCAGGTGACGGTCGGGATGCCGGTCGAGATGCCGTTCCAGGGACAGCAGCTTGACGGTCGGTCGCACGTAGGCCTTCCAGCGCGTGGTCACCGCGCTGCGGAGCAGATCAGTCAGCTTCGCCTCGCGTCCCGTGACGGTGATCAGGTCGGGCAGTGAGAGGTCGAGCACGTCGGCGAGGGCGGCTGACTGTCGATCGGTACCGCGCCACTCCTCGGTCTCCTCCATGCCGAGGTAGGCGGAGAGTTCGAGGCCGACCGCACGGGCGATGTCCTCGGCGGCGATCCCTTGGGCCATGCGGTGCTCGCGCAAGGTCCTGGGTGTGCCGGTGAGTTCATTCGTGGAGCACCACAACACGCCCGCTAGCGCGGTGAGTTCGGGGTTGGTGGGTGCGACGGCGCCGTGTTCCCAGGCGGCGACCATGTCCGGGGTGACGTACGGGAGCCCGTACGAGGAGCGCATCCCGTAGGCGACGTGCTCGGGGCCCATGCCGAGGGCGATACGGAGTTGCCGGGCGGCGGGGGCGTTGAAGGGCGGGGTGGGGGCGGGGGGTTGAGGGTCCGAGTACGGGCCCGGGTCCGCGTAGGGGGCCGGGTGCGGTTGCGGGTACGGGTGCTGGGGCTGCCGTTCGTGGGCTGAGCGTCGGTGCACGCGCACAACGTAGGGGTGCGCGGCTGCGGTGACTACGCGCTGTTCGGCCACAATCACGGATTGTGGGAATCTACGGTTTGTGGGGGTGGTGGGCTCCGAGTGATCGGAGTGGCTTGCTGGGTATGGGTGGCCGTATGACGAAGCTGGACGGACACATACGCGAGCGCCTACTGGCTCCGAACTTCTGGCACTTGGCGACGGTCGGGCCGGACGGGGCGCCTCAGGTGTCACCCATGTGGGTGGACATCGAGGGGGAGGGCGAGGGTGCCTCCCGGGTCGAGTACGTGATGGTGAACACGTCGGTCGGCCGGGTGAAGGAGGAGAACCTGCGCCGCAACCCGCTCGTGTCCTTGTCCCATCACGACCCCGAGAACCCGTACGACCGGGCCGAGATCCGGGGGCGGGTAGCGCGGTTCGTGGAGGGCGAGGAAGCGGACCGCGCCATGGACCGGCTCACCCGGAAGTACATCGGGGAGGAGCGGTATCCGTGGCTGCTGCCCGGGGAACGCCGCCTGATGATCCTGATCGAGCCGGTGCGGGTGCGGTGGGTGGTGGGGGTGGAGCCGTTCCGGCCCGGGGTGTTGCCGGAGGGTGGCTAGAGCAGGTGGTCGGCCTTGCCCGTCTTGATGTCGCGGATGAGGGTGCGGAGCGCTTCGCGGGTGTCGGTGAGGTAGGTGTCCTCTTGGCCGGCGATGGCTATGTAGGCGTTGCCGGTGGGGTCGGTGCCTATGCGGAAGCAGTTGTTGCCCTCGCCGCAGAAGGGTTCTTCCCAGGTGATGTCGGCCACGGTGTTTCCTCTCGGGTCAGAGTCGGCGGGCAATGGAGTGAATGAGGTCGCGTGAGTCGATTGGGCTGAGCGTGTGGGTGTGCCACCACTCCATGTGGGCCCGGTACTTGGCGAGCTGTGCTTCGGAATGAGCGAACTCACCGCCGTGCGCGGAGTCCAGTTGCACGGTGTCGAGCTTTGGCACGGCACCGTCGGCGTAGAGGACGGCGTGCCCCGCGCCGGGGAAGGCGCCGGTCTCGGCGGACAGGATCCGTACGTCGATGCCGTCCCGCTCGGAGGACTCGCACAGGTGAAGGAGTTGCTCACGCATGGCGCGGCGCCCGCCGAACTGCATGCGCAGGGCCCATTCGTGGATGTACGCGATGTACTCCGGCGGCTCGGGGTGCTCGCGGTCGAGCAGCTGTTGCCGCCGCAGGCGCTGCGTGACGCGGAGTTCGACCTCTGACTTCGGCAGGGCGGGGAGAACGGCGGTGAAGATGGAGCGGGCGTACTCGCCGAGCTGGAGCAGTCCCGGGATGTGCACGGTCTGATAGCTCCGCAGCCGCGTGGCGAACCACTCCATTTCGGCGATATCCAGGAAGCCGCTTCGGAGTTGACTCCGGTATGCCTCCCACCAGCCCTTCTCGCGGTTCGCGGCGCTCGCGGCCATGGCGGCCAGCGCGTCCACGTACTCCGCGTCGGCGCAGCCGTAGTTGCTCGCGAGGGTGCGCACGCGGTCGGGGCTGATGCCTGAGCGGCCGGACTCCATGTTGGGCACGTTGGTTCGGGGAACGCCCAGCAGTTTGGCCGCGTGCTCGGCCGTCATCCCGGCCGCCGTGCGCATCCTGCGCAATTCCGTGCCCAGCCGCCGCTGACGCTCTGTCGGTGTGCTTCTTGGCGGCATGTGTTCCCTCGTGTCCGGATGGTCGACGGGCTCAGTGTGCCGTCGTGGCGGGTGGTTGGTCCACCGAGGTTGCGTTGAGAGTAGTACGTGTACTCCTTGATTGCGGTACGGTCGGTGACGAGCCGCTCACGGTACGGGTTGCTTCCCGCTACCGGTGTGCGGTGCTGTCGTCTGCCCCAAATCCCCCTGTGCGATAGGGAGCTCCCCATGCGCGAACAGCTTGCCGTCCTGAAGTGCCCCGTCTTCGGGGAGGCGCCGCAGCCCGTGGCCTCGGTGCATCCGGAGGACCTGGACTACCGGCTCACCATGCCGCTGGGGCCGTTGAGCCCCAGGATCGCGCGGGACTCGACGCGGGCCGTGCTGTCGGCGTACGGGATGTTCGGCATGGTGGATGCAGCGGTTCAGGTGGTCGGTGAACTCGTTGCGTGTGCCTGGCAGTTCACGCCGGATGAGGTGGCGTACGTGTCGCTTCGGTACCGGGACGGGGGCCTGGAGATCGTCCTGTACGACGGGCATCGGCGGCACGGGCATCCGCGACTGGTGGCGGCTTGCGATGCGCGGAGGCGGGCCGCGTTGCGGGTGTTGGGGTGCGTGGTGCGGGCGTGTGAGGGGGAGTGGGGGTTCGGGGAGGCGCGGGAGCCTGGGGGTGGGACTCGGATGTGGGTGGTGCTGCCGGGGTGGGGGGCTTTGGGGTTTGGGGAGGGTGGATCACGCTAGGTCCTCGGCCCAGGCACGGGCTTGGGCGGCTTCCCCGGGGGCGTTGCCTTGGGTGTAGGCGTCGGCGGCCTGCAGCCAGTGGGCATGGGCTTCGGCAGGGCGGTGCGCTTTCAGGTGGGCGACGGCAAGGTTGTGCAGGGTCTGACCTGCCCAATACCAGTTCTCGAACTCACGGTAGATCTCCAGGGCTCTGCCGTGTGCCTCGACCCCTTCCTCCGGCCGGACCGCCTGCCCAAAGGCGATGCCGAGGCCATTCCATGTGTTGGCCTCGCTGTGGCGGTCCCCGATGGCCCGGAACAGGTCCAGGGCGTGGGCGAGGGCGTCAATCGCCTTCTCCGCCTGGTCCACCCTCAGCAAGGCGCCGCCGAGGTTGATCCACGCTATGGCCTCGCCCCGACGGTTTCCGGTGGCCCGACATCGGTCGCCGGCGCGGGTGTGGGCGTTGATCGCCTCTTCTGCCCGGCCCGCCTCCCTGAGGGCAATGCCGAGGTTGTTCCACGCATCGGCCTCGCGGTGGTGGTCCCCGGCGACCTGGTAGAGCTCGCGGGCGCGGGTGTGGGCGTCGATCGCCTCTTCTGCCAGACCGGCCCCGCCCAGGGCATTGCCGAGGTTGTTGCACGCCACGGCCTCGCTGATGATGTTCCCGGCACGGTTGGCGGCCTCGCGCGCGGCCCGGCAGACCGTGATCAAGTCGTCGAAGTAGCGCCGCCAGGCTAGGTATTCCGCCAAGTTCCCGGCCAGTCCAACCGCCGAGGCCGTGAACCGCTCTTCCCTGGCCCACGACACCGCTGCCACCAACCCTGCCCGCTCTCCGTCAAACCACCCCAACGCCTCCCCACGATCAGGGAAGCGCTCCGGCACCGGCGCCCCCGGCAACCACCGCAACCGGGCATCCGCCACACCCGCGCACCGTCGGTAGTAACCCAGCACTCGCTCCCGCCCGGCCTCCCCCTCCTCCCGCAACCTCGCATCCCCCGCCGCCACACCCACCCCGAACACCCGCACCAGGTCATGCAACCGCCACCGCAGCCCTGCCTCGCCCCGGACCGGCGTGACCAGATACGCGGCGGCCAAACTCTCGAGCAGGGACAAGGCGGTCTCCTCGTCCAGGGTCGTCAGCGCTGCCACCGCCTCCGTCCCGGTATCCGCGCCCGGCGCCAGGCACAGCAGCCGCAGCAACCGGGCCTGGTCGTCCGACAGGCGGCGGTAGGAGGTCTCCAACACCGGCCGCAGCACCAGCGAGCGGCCGTACAGGTCGGTCCCGGGACTGCCGTTGTCGAGCGCGATCGTCGGATCCTCGGCCTCGCGGATCTCATCGACCAGCGACGCGATGCCCCGATGACGGCGTCGACGTAGCATCGCAGCGGCGATCTGGAGAGCCAGGGGCAAGTGACCGCAAAGGGCGGCGAGTTCGCGTAGGGCATCGGGTTCACAGGACGGCCGGTCGTCGCGTTCGTCGGCGTCGTGCAGCGCGTGGGTGATGAGCGTGGCGGACTCGTCCGGGTCGAGTGTTTCGAGGTCGATGACGCGTACGGGGAGGGCGTCCGGGCGATCTCGGGACGTGATCAACACCCGGTGGTGGTCCGTGCCGGGGAGTAGGGGGAGGTACTGGGACGGGTCCGAGGCGTTGTCCAGGATCAGCAGCGTGCGGTCTCGCCGCTCGGTGAGGAGCGTGCGGTAGGCGTCGTACTGGCGTGCTGTCGTCGGCGGCAGATCCGCGCCCCGTACTCCCATCGCGTCCAGCAGTGCCAGGACGCCCTGGTCAGCTGTCGCCGGGTTGTCGTCGTAGCCGCGCAGGTCGACGAAGAGGAAGCCGCCGGGGAACCAGCCCTTCGCCCGTGCCCGGTGCGCCGCCTCCACCGCGAGGGCCGTCTTGCCGATGCCGCCCATGCCGGTGACGGCCGAGATGAGGAGTGGGGTGCCCTCGTCCGAGGTGGGGGCGAGGCGGGGAAGCAGGCGGTTCAGTTCCGCCGTGCGGCCGGTGAAGCCGGGAGGGCGGGGTGGGAGGGTGGTGGTCGCGACCGGGACCGGGCCGTGGACCGTGCCTCTATGGCTGGTGTCCGATCTGTTTGCCGATGACGGGTCCGTAGAAGGTGCCGCCTCGCAGGTCGATGTGGTCGCCTCCGTGCGAGGCTCCGCCATCGTCGCTGCGGCGATGGGGGCCCTCCTCGGTGTCGGAGGAGCCGTTGCGGCCCCCGCGCGGCCGGTGCTTCCGTAGCGTCGCCACCGCCACCGAGGCCGCCTGCGCAGCCGCCCGCTCCTGTGAGCCCGTCGCGTCGTCCTCGTGCTTGGCGGCGTCGGCGTGGTCGCTGATGCCCCGGAGCACGAGGGCGTGCAACTGGCCGTTCAGGTGGGCGGCCTGGAGCGCGCCCGCGCCCTCCATCTCGATCGCCGCGGCGTCGTTGTAATGCTCGCGTAGATGCTGGGCGATCGCCGACTCGGCATCGGCCAGCACGACGTCACCCGAGGCGATCGGCTTGAAGTGCGCCCGTACGCCGGCTATGTCCCGCACCGCGGAACGTGCCGCGTTCACCAGCGCGTTCGAGACCGGCCAGGCCTCGGGACGGACCTGGAAGCCGTTCTCTGTCTGCTTGCCGCCGTGGATGCCGTACACCTTCGTGCCGACCACGACGTCCCCGATGCCGATGTCGGCCTTGAGGCTGCCCGCGACACCGACGAACAGCACCGCCTCGGGCTTCAGCCACTCGATGATCTGTGTCGTGAGCGTGGCGGCCGTCCTGGTGCCCTCGCCCAGTTCGGCCAGGGCGACATACCAATCGGTACCGGTCAGCCTGCCCCGCTCGACCCGGGTTCCGTCGGGGTGGACGAGCTCCTCCCGGTCCTCCTCGATGTACGGGCGCATGGCGGCGTACTCCAGCGCGAGCGCGGTCAGGACGACGACGGTGGGGTGAGTCTGCGGCACCTCTTCAAGATACTGCCAAGTGGTCGGCTCGAAGCGGGTGTTGACTGGTCGGGATGTCGGGGGAGAGCGGCCGGGCGGGATCGGGTGGTGCACACGAGACCGGTACCGGCTCGCCCCTGACCCCGTACCGTTGACGCACTGCTGACGCTGGACACCGGGGACGGAACGGGCACATGAAAGCGGCGTTGCTGACCGCCCTGGCCGAGGGCGCGTGCGGGGATGAGGGGCGCCGGGCGGTGGAGTCGCTGGCGCGGGCGATTGGGCTGGACGCGGGGACGTCGGTCGCGGAAGTCGTCGAGGTGGCACAGGACCCGGCACGGCGGGATGTCGTACGGGAATGGGGCGCGCGGCTGGTCGACCTGCTCGCCGCGGATCCGACGGTCGCGGGTGCCGTGGCGGCGGCCATGGAACGGCACACGCCGGGCAGCGGGACGGCCTGGTACGGCGGGGACCACTCCGACTTCAGGGGCGGGGTCTTCCTGCGCGAGGCGATCGGCGTCCAGGTGGTGATCCAGCTCGGCGGGGCCGCCGCCTCGCCGGAGGCCATGGCCTCACTGCCGACGAGGCCCGGCGGGTTCACCGGGCGGGACGAGGAGACGTCCGCGTTGCTGCGTGCGCTCGACGGCTCGACGGCCGTCCTCGTCAGCGCCGTGTCCGGGCTCGGCGGCATCGGGAAGACCGCGCTCGCCGTGGAGACCGCGCACCTGGCGTGCGAGGAGGGGCGGTTCCCCGGCGGGGTGCTCTTCGTCGACCTGCATGGGTACGACGAGGAGCCGGTCACCGCTGATCAGGCGCTGCAGTCGCTCTTGCGGGCACTTGGGATTCCGCCGGAGCAGATCCCGGCCAAGGCGGACGACCGGGCGGTCCTCTATCGCTCGGTGCTCGCGGAGAGGGGGAGAGAGCGAGGGTCGGTGCTGGTACTGGCCGACAACGCGTCGTCACCGGACCAGGTACGGCCGCTCCTGCCCGGCGACCCCCGGCATCGGGTGCTGGTCACCTCTCGTGACCGCCTCACCCAACTCGGCGCCCGGCTCGTGCCGTTGGACCAGCTCACGCCGGAGCATGCTCGGGGGCTGCTCGACCTCGCCCTACGGACCGCCGAACCCGAGGACAGCCGCGTCAGCGACGACGTCGACGCGGCCGGGCGACTCGCCGCCCTCTGCGGACACCTGCCGCTCGCACTCCAGATCGCGGCCGCGCTGCTGGTCGAGGACCGGGGCATGCCGGTCGCGGAACTTGTCGACGAGCTTGCGGCATCGGGTGACCGGCTCGCACAGCTTGACGACGGGGAGCGTAGAGTCCGCGCCGCCTTCGACCTGTCCTACCGGCGGCTGCCGCCCGAGCAGGCGCGGCTGCTTCGGCTGTTGGCTCTCGCGCCAGGGGCTGAGGTGAGTGACGAGATCGCCGCTGCGCTGGTCGGTGCGGAAGCGCCCCCGCTGCTGGACCTCAGGGAGCTGGCTCGTGCGCACCTTGTTGAGCGGGGAAGCGAGCGTGGGCGGTGGCGGATACACGATCTGGTGCGCGTGTACGGGGCGAGTGAGGTGCATGGGGATCCGAGGCGGTGGGAGGAGGGAGAGGAAGCCCGAAACCGCCTGCTGCAGTTCTACTGCCGCTGGGCGGGTGCGGCGGACGGGCGGCTGCGCTGGTTGCCGGGGAAGGCCGAGCCGGAGCGGTTCGTCACCCGAGGGGAGGCGTTGCAGTGGTTCGACGATGAGCGTGCGGGGCTGGTGGCTACCGTGTTGTGGGCACCGGAGGAGCGGTTCGCGGATGCGGCTGTGCTGTTGGCGACGTGCTTGAGTGAATATCTGGGATGGCGTCGGTACTTCGACGACGGGATCACCGTCGCGCGTGCTGCGCGGGAGGCCGCGCACCGCTCCGGTGACAGCCTTGCAGAGGCCATGGCATGGAACAGTCTTGGCCTCGCCCTGAGTCAGGGGGGTCGAGTGGACGAGGCCGTCGACGCGTACATGAGCGCACACGACTTGTTTCATTGCGTCGGCGACCACGAAGGTGAGGCCAATGTGTGGAACAACCTCGGCAACGCCCTCATGGGGGTGGGCCGAGCGGAGGAAGCGGTCGGTGCGCTCACCCGGGCCCGTGACTTGTACCAGGAGATTGGGGACCGTTGCCGGCAGGCCGATGCTTGGACCGGTCTCGGCAGCGCTCTGGATCAGACGGGTCGGGTAGAGGAGGCGATCAACGCCCATACCAGCGCTTGTGACCTGCACCAAGTGGGCGGGTGCCGCCACAGTGAGGGTGCGGCCTGGCACAACCTGGGTCTCGCCCTGCAGCATGCGGGTCAACTGGCACAGGCGATCGAGGCGTACGACAGGGCTTTGGACATTCACCGCGTCTTCGAGGACTGGTTCAGGTTGGGCCAGACCCTCAGCAACTTGTCCCTCGTTCACGAATACAGCGACCGTCTCGCCGAGGCCCGTACCTATCGTCTTCAGGCCGCCGACGCTTTCACCCGAGGCAACGCCCCCACCGAAGCCGCCCAAGCCCGCACCCGAGCCGCAGAACTGGAAGACCCCTCCCCCTCCCCCTCCCACCCCCTCCCCCTCCCACCCCCTCACCCCTTGACCGCCCCACCCAGCGCAAACCCCCCACCCAACCGCCGAGCCACCCCCACATACAACAAAATCACCGGCGTCGAATAAATAACCGAGAACGCCGCCAACTGCCCATAAACCACCGTTCCCCGATTCCCGAAGAACTCATTGATGCTCACCGCCGCCGGCATCTGTTCCGGTGTGAGCAGCAGCATGAACGGGACGAAGAAATTGCCCCACATCATCACGAACGAGAAGACGGTCACCACCGCGACGCCCGGCCCCATCAGCGGCAGCACCACCCGCATCAGCGACTGAAGTGACGACGCGCCGTCCGTCCACGCCGCCTCTTCCAGCTCCTTCGGAACTCCGTCCATGAAGTTCTTCATCAGCCAGATCGCGAACGGCAGTTGGGACGCGGCGAAGAAGAAGATCGTGCCCTGCAAGGTGTCGATCAGGTTCACCTGGACGAACAACGCGTACACCGGCACCATGATCGCCGTGATCGGCAGGCTCGTCGCGAAGAGGATCGTGAGGAGGAAAGGCCGGTTCAGGCGGGACCGGAACCTCGACAGCGGATACGCCGCCAGCGCCGCGCACACCACCGTCAACGCCGTTCCCCCGCCGCACAGCAGCAGGCTGTTGAGCAGCGGCGTGAAGGTGATCTCCGGGGTCAGGACCGCGTCGAAGTTGTCCAGGGTCACGCCGTCCGGGCGTTTCACCGTCAGGTTCGCCTGCGGGTCCACGGACGAGAGGACCACCCAGGCCAGCGGGAGGACGAAGGTCGCGGCCACGACGAGGAGGCCGAAGTCCGCGGCCAGGCGGTGGCGGATCGTCCGGCGGGAGGCGGGCGTTCGGGTCTTCAGGTCTGTCACGACACTCACACCTCAGTTCGCAACAGCCGCAGGTAGACCGCAGAGAACAACGACCCCACCACCAGCAGCAACAGCGCCACCGCCGTGCCGTAGCCGATCATGCTTTTCTGGAACGCCTCCTCGTACATGAACAAGGGGAGGGTTTGGCTCTTTCCGCCCGGGCCGCCTCGCGTCATCACCCAGATCAGGCCGAAGACGGACAGCGTCTGGAGCGTGATGAGCATGAGATTCGTGCCGATCGAGCGGCGGATCATCGGCAGCGTGATGTGCCACATACGGCGCCAGCCGCCCGCGCCGTCCACCTCCGCCGCTTCCGTGATCTCCTTCGGGATTTCGTTCAGGGCCGCCGAATAGACCAGCATCGAGAACGCCGTTCCCCGCCAGACATTCGCGAACGACACCGCCAGGATCGGAAGCGTGTACAGCCAGTTCTGGGTGGGGAGATGGAGCCATTCCAGGACGGCGTTCAGCGTGCCTTCTCGGCGGAAGAAGGCGTACAGGAGGAATCCCGCCACCACCTCCGGAAGTACCCACGCTGTGACGACGATTCCTCCCACCAGCGTGCGAACCGGTTTGGACGCGCGTTGCATCAAGGCCGCCAGTGCCAGGCCCAGCGTGTTCTGGCCGAGCAGGGCCGATACGACCGTGAAGACCAGGGTCAGCCAGACCGCGTTGAGAAAGGCCTCGTCCCCGAATGCCGTGCGGAAGTTCTCGAAGCCGATGAAGGAGTCCTCGGCCTGGCCGGTGAGTTGGAGGTCGGTGAAGGCGATGTAGGCGCAGTAGGCGATCGGGCCTGCCAGGAAGAGGAGCAGGAGGACGGTGGCGGGGGTGAGGGGGAGGACTCGGGTGGCGGTGCGCAGTGCCGGGTGGGGCACCGGCCCGGACGTAGCCCTTGTCTGCCCCTTCATACGCGGGGGCTCACTCTTCGATCACCTGGTCGTCCGTCGCCGCCTTCAACTCCTCGTCGTAGTTCTTCGCCGCCTCCGCCACCGAGGCATCCCCGGTCGTCACGGATTCCATCGCTTCCTGGATGGCCGTGGAGACCTTCGGATACGCGGGATACGCCGGGCGGTAATGCGTGCTGGACACCAGGTCGGTGAAGAACTTGATGCCGGGCTGGGCCTCCGCGTAGGCGGGGTCGGCCGCCACGTCCTTGCGGACCGCGATTCCGGAGTTGGCGATGTACCACCTCTGGGCGTTCGCCTTCGTCTGCATCGTCTCGATGAACTTGAAGGCCAGGTCGGGATTGGCTGCCTTGTCGGGGATGGCCCAGGTCCAGCCGCCGGACATGCTCACCTTGCCGGGGGACTGGCCGTTCTGGGTGGGCATGGCGGCGAGGCCGAGTTTCTCCGACCACTCGGGCCATTCGTGGCCGCTGCCGGGCAGCCAGTCCTGGGGGAGCCAGGAGCCGTCCAGGTTGATGCCGAGCCTGCCTTCGGGGAGGAGTTCGCCGCGGACCCGGGTCGAGATGTTCGGGTCGAGGGCGTCGGAGACCTCCGGGCCGAGCTTTTCCTCGTAGACCGTCTCCACGAAGGTGAGGGCGTCCTTGAAGCCCTGCGTGCCCGCCTTCCATTTCTTCGACTTCTCGTCATACAGGGGATCGCTCGCCCCGGCGGCCGTGGCGCCTTCCGTGCCGTAGAGCAGCATTTCGAAGCCCTGCATGGTGGCGGCTTCGCCGGCCGGTTTGCCCGTGTAGACGTTCAGCGGGATGACGTCCGGGACTTTCCGCTTGATGGTGCGGGCGGCGTCGAGAACGTCCTCCCAGGTCTTGGGCTGCCAGTCAGCAGGCAGGCCCGCCTTCTCGAAGATCGCCTTGTCGAACCACAGGCCGCGGGTGTCCGTGCCGTCCGGAACGCCGTACGTCTTCCCGTCCTCGGCCTTCGCCGCGGTCTTGGCCGTGTCGATGAACTGGTCCCAGTCCTTCCAGTCGGCCAAGTAGTCGTCCAGGGGCTTCAGATAACCGCTCGTGATGTCGGAGTTGATGAGGAACGTGTCCTCGTAGACCAGGTCCGGGGCAGTCTTCGGCGAGCGCAGCATCTGCTGGACCTTGGTGTAGTACTCCGAGTCCGGGGCCTTGATCGGGACGAGTTTCACCTTCTTGCCCGGATTCGCCTTCTCGAACTGCTTCTTGACGTCGGCGAGGAAGGTGTCCATCACGCGGACCTGGTTGTCCGTGGACTGTTTGTAGGAGACCTCCACCGTGTCCGGATCACTGCCGGAGCCGTTGCCGCATGCGGTGAGGGCGCCGGGGGCGGTGATCGCCAGGGCGGCGGTGAGGAGGAGGCGGAGGGGGGATCGGCGGGGGTGGGGTGCGGTGGGGCGCACGGGCACGACCTCCTGCTGGCTACGTCCTTGTGGCCTTGGGTGGTGCCCGGTGACGGTAAGGGGAGTGGTCTAGTCAGGTCAATGCGTCTGCACCGGTTCCCCGTAAGGTGCTGAGCAAGTTGTCTGAGCAGAGGCTTTGTTGGCGCTGGGTAGGGGGCACGGGTGTCGGACCGGGATGACGTCACCGTCGGGCAGTTGTTGCTCGTCGAGTATCAGACCGTCAAGGACGAGCAGAAGACGCGGATCGGGTTCCGGGACAATCTGCTCTACGTCACCCTCACCGTGCTCGCCGCCGTCATCGCCGCCTCGGCACAGGCGAAGCAGCCGGCGATGCTGCTCGCGCTGCCGCCCGTGTGTGTCGTGCTCGGGTGGACCTACCTCGTCAACGACGAGAAGATCTCGGCGATCGGGGCGTATGTGCGAGGGGAACTCGGGCCGCGGCTGGCCCAGCTCGCCGGTGCGGAGAAGGCTTTCGACTGGGAAGTCGCGCATCGGGCCGATGCGCGGAGACGCTCCCGCAAGGCCATCCAGTGCGGGATCGATCTGCTGGCCTTCTGTGGCGTGCCGTTCGCCGGGCTGCTGGTGTACTGGGTGAGCGGTGAGACGAGCGCGGGGCTCGTCGCCCTCTCCGGCGTCGAGGCGCTCACGGTCGTCGGGCTCGGGGTCCAGATCGTCCTCTACGCCAGGCCCTTCAGGCCTTCTACGCCCTCCACGACCTCCCCGCCCTCCGGCTGACGGCGGGCGCTAACCCTTCACCCACCGATACTGCAACTCCGGCCGTCCCACCTGCCCGTACTGCGGACTCCGCGCCGCCCGCCCGGCATCCACCAGGTGCTCCAGGTACCGCCGGGCCGTGATCCGCGAGATGCCGACCGCCTCCGCCACCCCGGCCGCCGTCAGGCCCTCGCCCGCGTCCCGCAGGGCCACCGTCACCCGCTCCAGCGTCGGCGCGCTCAGCCCTTTCGGCAGTGCCGCCGGGCCCGGCGCCCGCAGGGTCGCCAGCGCCCGGTCCACCTCGTCCTGGCCGCTCGCCTCGCCCGCCGCCGCGTGGAACTCGGCGTACCGCACCAGCCGGTCGCGCAACGTCGCGAACGTGAACGGCTTCAGGACGTACTGCACCACCCCCAGGGACACACCCTCCCGCACCACCGTCAGGTCCCGCGCCGACGTCACCGCTATCACGTCCGCGTGGTGGCCGGCCGCCCGCAGGGAGCGGGCCAGCTGCAGGCCGTGTACGTCCGGCAGGTGGAGGTCCAGCAGCAGCAGGTCCACCGGCATGCGGTCCAGCGCGCGCCGCGCCTCCGCGCCCGTGTGGGCCTTGCCGACCGCCGTGAAGCCGGGGACGCGGCCGACGTACATCATGTGCGCGTCGGCGGCCACGGGGTCGTCCTCGACGACCAGGACTCTGATGGGATCGGCACCGGTCATACGTCGTCGCCTCCAGCCACAGTGGCCCGAGGGGCCTGGACAGCCTGCACCGTCTTGTCGATACCGGTGGTGCGCAGTGGCAGCCGCACCTCGAACCGGGCCCCGCCGCCGGCCGCCTCCGACACGGTCAGTGTGCCCTCGTGGCGGCGCGCGGTCTGCCGTACGAGCGCCAGGCCCAGACCCCGGCCGCCCGGGCCCGCCGGTTTCGTCGAGAAGCCGCGTTCGAAGACGGCCTCCGCATGGGCCGGGTCCACGCCGCTACCCGTGTCCGACACGCTCAGCACCAGCACGGAGTCGTCCGCCGACCCGCCCGCGTCCCCTGGCTCGTCCGCGTCCTGAAGCGCGTCCGACTCGTGCGTGTACGCCGTCACCGTCACCCTCGCCCCCACCGACCCCTGCGCCGCGTCCACCGCGTTGTCGATCAGGTTGCCCAGGACCGTGACCAGGTCACGGGCGGGGAGGGACTCCGGGAGCAGGCCGTCGTCGATGCGGCTGTCCTCGGAGACCACCAGCTCGACGCCCCGCTCGTTCGCCTGGGCGGCCTTGCCCAGCAGCAGGGCCGCCAGCACCGGTTCGCTCACCGCCGCCACGACCTTGTCCGTCAGGGCCTGTGCCAGTTCCAGCTCCGCGGTGGCGAAGTCGACCGCCTCGTCCGAGCGGCCCAGCTCGATGAGCGAGACGACCGTGTGGAGGCGGTTCGCGGCCTCGTGCGCCTGGGAGCGCAGCGCCTCCGTGAAGCCGCGTTCGGAGTTCAGCTCGCCCGTGAGGGACTGGAGTTCCGTCACGTCCCGCAGGGTGACCACCGTGCCGCGGCGCTGGCCGCCCGACACCAGTGAGGTGTTCACGACGAGGACCCGTTCGGCGGTGAGGAGGACCTCGTCCACCCTCGGCTCGGAGGAGAGCAGGGCGCCCGTCAGCGCGGCCGGCAGGCCCAGGTCCGCCACCGAGCGGCCGACCACGTCCTGCGTCACCCCCAGCAGCTCCCGCGCCCCGTCGTTGATGAGTGCCACCCGGTACTGGCCGTCGAGCATCAGCAGGCCCTCGCGCACGGCGTGCAGGGCGGCCTGGTGGTAGTCGTGCATGTTGCTCAGCTCGGCCGCGTTCATGTTGTGGGTGTGGCGGCGCAGGCGGGCGTTGACGATATAGGTGCCGATGCCGCCGAGGGCGAGTGCGCCGGCGGCCACGCCGAGGAGGGCCGTGAGCTGCCCCTCGGCGCGCTCGCTGATCGCCTGGACCCTGATGCCGGCGCTGACGAGGCCGATGACCTCGCCGTTCTCCACGACCGGGGCGACCGCGCGGACGGACGGGCCGAGGGTGCCCGTGTAGGTCTCGGTGAAGGACTCGCCGTTCTGGGCCTTCTCTATGTGGCCGAGGAAGTGCTCGCCGATCCGGTCGGGGTCGGGGTGCGTCCAGCGGATGCCGTCACGGGTCATGATCGTGACGAAGTCGACGCCGGCGTGCTGCTGCACCTGCGTCGCGTACGGCTGGAGCCGCCTGGTCGGCTCGGGCGTGTGGATCGCCGCACGGACCGAGGGGGCGTCGGCGACCGTGGCCGCCACGGCCAGGGCCTGGCGGCGGGCCGAGTCCTCCGCCTGGGAGCGGTCGCTGACGTACGTGAACAGCGCGTATCCGGCCACGACGGCAGCGATCAGCACCGCCTGTACGGCGAAGAGCTGACCGGCCAGGCTGCGGGGACGGAGACGGGGCGTGACGCGCATGGCAACAGTCTGCATCCACGGGTTGGCGTGAACTAAATGAACGGAAGGGTGACCGCCCTCACAGGGCGAGACATAGTCACACCATCGACTCGTCCAGCACATGGACAACGACAGGGAGGACGACTCCCGCCCCGGGACCCCACAACCCGAGCCGCCGGGAGCCCGTCTCCCACCCCCGGGAGGCATCTCTCCCACCACTGGGAGCCTGTCTCCCACCACCGGGAGCCCCCGCTCCCACCGCCGGAAGCCCCCAAGCCTCCGGCCCGGAAGCCCGCCGGCTTCCACCGCCGGGAGCCCCGGCTCCCACACCCCCCGGGAGCCCCGCTCCCACCGCCGGAAGTCCCCCAGCTACCGGCTCCGGGAGCCCGCCGGCTCCCGACACCGGGAGCCGGTCTCCCACCCGGGAACCCGCCGGTTCCCACCCTGGGAGACCGTCTCCCGAATTCCCCCGGTCGTGAGCCGCACGCCGGAGACGAACGAGCCGACGATGTCGTCGACGAGGAGGGCAGCCGTGGCCAGCACCGCCCATACGGCACCTACCGCACCCGCCAAGCGGGACCGCACCCACTACCTGTACATCGCCGTGATCGTGGCTGTGGCCATCGGCATCGCCGTGGGCCTCATCGCCCCCGACTTCGCCGTCGAGCTGAAGCCCATCGGCACCGGCTTCGTGAACCTGATCAAGATGATGATCTCGCCGATCATCTTCTGCACGATCGTGCTGGGCATCGGCTCCGTACGGAAGGCCGCGAAGGTCGGCGCCGTCGGCGGTATCGCCCTCGTCTACTTCACGATCATGTCGCTGGTCGCGCTCAGCATCGGTCTGGTCGTCGGCAACATCCTGGAGCCGGGCACCGGCCTCGCGGTGACCGACGCGATCAAGGAGACCGGTCAGGCGCAGGTGTCGGCCGAGGCCAAGGACACCACCGAGTTCCTGCTCGGCATCATCCCGACGACGATCGTCTCCGCCTTCACCGGCGGCGAGGTCCTCCAGACGCTGCTCGTCGCCGTGCTCGCCGGCTTCGCGCTCCAGGCGATGGGCGACGCCGGTCAGCCGATCCTGCGCGGTATCGAGCACATCCAGCGCCTCGTCTTCCGCATCCTCGCCATG
Source organism: Streptomyces sp. NBC_00104 (assembly GCF_045160825.1). NCBI lineage: Bacteria > Bacillati > Actinomycetota > Actinomycetes > Kitasatosporales > Streptomycetaceae > Streptomyces > Streptomyces sp. NBC_00104. The sequence continues at coordinate 7,699,354 of NZ_CP108215.1, forward strand.
GTGATGTGGGCCGCCCCGATCGGTGCCTTCGGCGCCATCGCGGCCGTGACCGGTTCCGCGGGCGTCGACGCCCTGAAGAGCCTCGCCGTGCTGATGCTCGGCTTCTACGTCACCTGCTTCCTCTTCGTCTTCATCGTGCTCGCCGCGCTGCTGCGGATCGTCTCCGGCCTCAACATCCTGACGTTCTTCAAGTACCTGGGCCGTGAGTTCCTGCTGATCCTGTCCACCTCCTCCTCCGAGTCGGCGCTGCCGCGCCTCATCGCGAAGATGGAGCACATGGGCGTCAGCAAGCCCGTCGTCGGTATCACCGTCCCGACCGGCTACTCCTTCAACCTCGACGGCACCATGATCTACATGACCATGGCGTCCCTGTTCATCGCCGACGCCATGGGTACGCCGATGTCGATCGGCGAGCAGATCCCGCTGCTGCTCTTCCTGCTGGTCGCCTCCAAGGGCGCGGCGGGTGTCACCGGCGCCGGTCTCGCGACCCTCGCGGGTGGTCTGCAGTCCCACAAGCCGGCCCTGGTGGACGGTATCGGCCTCATCGTCGGCATCGACCGCTTCATGAGCGAGGCCCGCGCCCTCACCAACTTCGCGGGCAACGCGGTCGCCACGGTCCTCATCGGTACCTGGACCAAGGAGATCGACAAGGAGCGGGTCAGCGAGGTGCTCGCCGGGCGGCTGCCGTTCGACGAGAAGACGCTGCTGGACGACGGGCACGGGCCCGCGCCGGCTGCCGAGGCCGAGCCCGACGGCGAGAAGGAACTCGCCAAGGCGTAGTGGGCCTGCGGCCCTCCAAGAACGCCGTACGGCCGGGTCCTCCCCCGTAGACCCGGCCGTACGGTCCACAACTGAAGAGCACCAGAACACCGAGTGGCCAGGTCCTCCCCCTATTGACCTGGTCACTCGGCTTTCTATTGGCCTGGTCACTCGGCTTTTCCGGCTTCGTTGTCCCGTTGCGCGTCGGTGGGGCTTCTCGCGCGGTTCCCCGCGCCCCTGAAGGGGCGCGCGTTTGCCTTGACGTCGGCGTCAAGGAATACCGTCTCCCCATGCGCATCGGCGAGCTGGCGGAACGGGCCGGGACGACGACACGGGCCCTGCGGTACTACGAGGCGCGGGGGCTGTTGCCCGCGCGGCGGACCGACAACGGCTATCGGACGTACGACGAGGCGGATCTGAAGCTGTTGCGGCAGATCCGGACGCTGCAGGACTTCGGGTTCGACCTGGAGGAGACGCGGCCGTTCGTGGAGTGTCTGCGGGCCGGGCATCCGGAGGGCGACTCGTGCCCGGCGTCGCTGGCGGTGTACCGGCGGAAGCTGGACGAACTCGACGCGCTGATCGGTGAGTTGGCGGCCGTGCGGGCGTCGGTCGGCGAGCAGTTGGCGCGGGCCGAGCAGGCGCGGGAGCGGCTGGCGGCCGAGGCGGAGGTTCCGGGGGGTCCGGGGCCGGGGTGTGAACTGGGAGGCGGGGAACTGTGATCAGGGCGGCGGGTGTGGCCGAGGTGACGGACGAGGACTTCGAGGCGGAGGTGATCGGTGCGGAGCTGCCGGTGCTCGTGGAGTTCACCGCCGACTGGTGTCCGCCGTGCCGGCAGATGGGGCCGGTGCTGAGCGCGCTCGCCGCTCAGGAGGGGGAGCGGCTGAAGGTGGTGCAGCTGGACGTGGACACCAATCCGGAGACCACCCACGCCTACAAGGTGCTGTCGATGCCGACCTTCATGGTGTTCCGGGGTGGTGAGCCGGTGAAGGCCATGGTGGGCGCGCGGCCCAAGCGGCGGCTGCTGGAGGAACTCGACGACGTCCTCTGACGCCCGGACGAGAAAAGCCCCCGAGCAATTGTGCTCGGGGGCTTTTCTTGCGTATATTTGATGGTTCACGACTTCAAGAATATTGAGTCGCAAAGAAGTTCAGTGAACACAGTATATCCGGGCGGGAGTGGAATTGTCAAACACCGGCTATTCGCACGATGAATTGCGGCGGGAGCAGGAATTCATCGACGGGCTGTACGCCCGCGTGGACGCCCTGCGCGGTGCGACCGAGGGGTCGGTCACGGACGCGCTCGCCCAGGGCGACACGCCCATGCAGGCCCGTCTGGAGCGGGACATCCTCGTCGCCGAGCGCTCGGGGCTGCTGGCCGCGCTGAACGCCGTCGACGGCTCGCTCTGCTTCGGCCGGCTCGACCTCGCCGACGGGGGCGTCCACCACATCGGCCGGATCGGGCTGCGGGAGGACGACACCGAGCGCACCCCGATCCTGATCGACTGGCGCGCCGACGTCGCCCGCCCCTTCTACCTCGCCACCGGCCACACCCCGATGGGCCTGCGCCGCCGCCGGCACCTCACCACCGAGGGCCGCCGGGTCACCGCCCTGCACGACGAGATCCTCGACCTCGGCGACGCGACCCGCACCGGCTACGAGGACCCCACCGGCGACGCCGTCCTGCTGGCCGCCCTCAACTCCGCCCGCACCGGCCGCATGGGCGACATCGTGCAGACCATCCAGGCCGAGCAGGACCGCATCATCCGCGCCCCGCACCAGGGGGTGATGGTCGTGGAGGGCGGCCCGGGAACGGGCAAGACCGCCGTCGCCCTGCACCGGGCCGCCTACCTCCTCTACGAGCAGCGCGAACTGCTCGCCAAGCGCGCCGTCCTCATCGTCGGCCCCAACCCCGCCTTCCTCGGCTACATCGGCGAGGTGCTGCCCTCGCTGGGGGAGACGGGCGTGCTGCTGTCCACCGTCGGCGAGCTGTTCCCCGGCGTACGCGCCACGGCGACCGACACCCCGCAGGCCGCCCGGGTGAAGGGCGGCGCCGCCATGGCCGACGTGCTCGCGGCCGTCGTCCGGGACCGGCAGACGCTGCCCGACCCGGTGATCGCCATCGAGCACGACCGGGAGATCCTCATGCTCGACGACGACCTCGTACGGGTCGCCCGCGAGCGCACCCGCGAGGCGAAACTCCCGCACAACATGTCCCGCGAGTACTTCGAGGGTCACATCCTCAACACCCTCACGGAGATGGTCGCCGAACGCATCGGCACCGACCCCTACGACGGCTCCAACCTCCTCGACCCCAGCGACATCACCCAGATCCGCGACGAACTGGCCGAGAACCCCGAGGTCTGGGCCGCCATCGGCCGGCTGTGGCCCCGGATCACCCCGCGCCGCCTGATCGCCGACTTCCTCGCCGAGCCGGACGCCTATCTGTCCCAGGAGGACGCCGACGCCGTACGCCGCCCCGTCACGCGCGCGTGGACCGTCGCCGACGTCCCCCTCCTCGACGAGGCCGCCGAGCTGCTGGGCGAGGACGACCGGGTGGCGCGGGCCCGGGCCGAGCGCGAGCGGGAGACCCAGATCGCCTACGCGCAGGGCGTGCTGGAGGTGTCGTACGCGTCCCGGACGTACGAGTTCGAGGACAAGGAGGACAGCGACCCCGACGGCTCGGAGGTGCTGTCCGCGCACGACATCATCGACGCCGAACGGTTCGCCGAGCGCCACGAGGAGGACGACCACCGCAGCGCCGCCGACCGGGCGGCGGCCGACCGGACCTGGGCGTTCGGGCACATCATCGTCGACGAGGCGCAGGAGCTGTCGCCGATGGCCTGGCGGCTGCTGATACGCCGCTCGCCGACCCGCTCGATGACCCTCGTCGGCGACCCGGCCCAGACGGCGGAGGCCGCGGGCGTCGGCTCCTGGGCCGACATCCTCGCCCCGTACGTCGAGGACCGCTGGGAGCACACCCGGCTCGGCGTCAACTACCGCACCCCCGCCGAGATCATGGCGGTCGCGGCCGGTGTCGTCCGCGCCGAGCGGCCGGACTTCGAGCCGCCGAGCTCCGTGCGGTCGACCGGAGTACGGCCCTGGGCGCGTCGCGCGGCGCCGAAGGAACTGCCCGCCGAGGTGGCCAAGGCGGTCGCCGAGCTGACCCCGGCCGAGGGGCGGCTCGCGGTGATCGCCCCGCGCGAGCTGCACCGGCCGCTCGCGGCCCGGCTCGACGGGGTGACGGCGGGCGCGGAGCCCGATCTGACCCGGACCGTCGTCCTCCTCGACCCCCGGCAGGCCAAGGGCCTGGAGTTCGACTCCGTCCTCGTCGTCGAACCGGGACGCTTCGGCACGAGCGACCTGTACGTGGCGCTGACGCGTGCCACGCAGGCGCTCGGTGTCGTACACACGGAGGAACTGCCGGAGGCGCTGGGGGAGTTGTCGACGGTTGGCCTGAACTAGCCGGACGGGTCCCGCCGGTCCCGCCGGTCCCGCCGGTCCCGCCGGTCCCGCCGGTCCCGCCGGTCCCGCCGGTCCCGCCGGTCCCGCCGGGCCGACGCCCGGCGGGCCGCCGTACCGGGCACCGTCACCCCAGGTGCAACAGGGATCACCAAGCCGTAACAGTTCCCGTCATCGTCACTGCTCGTACATGGTTCATGCGGTATGCGTGTCGGTCATGGAAACACATCCGTTCGCGGCCGCTCCGGCCGGCACCCCCGGCCTGGAATCGCTGCGCGTGGAGCCGCTGCTGACCTCGGAGTTCGACGCGGATCCCAGCAGCGTCTACGAGCGACTGCGGAGTACGTACGGCCCCGTGGCACCGGTGGGGCTGATGGGGGTACCGGCATGGCTGGTTCTCGACTACCGCGAGGTGCTGGAGGTCCTGCGCAACGAGAGCGTGTGGCGGCGCGACGTACGGCACTGGCGGGCGCGGGCGGAGGGGCGGCTGCCGAGGGACTGGCCGCTCCTGGCCGGGTACGAGGTCCGGCAGACCATGTTCTTCGACGACGAGGAACACCGGCACGCCCGGCTGAGCTACCACTCGGCGATGCGGCCCTTCCAGGACGGGCACTCACCCGAGGGCTGGGAGCTGCGGGCGGCCGTCGCCCGGTACGCCGACGAACTGATCGCCATGCTCGCGGCCGAGTCCGGGAACACCGGGTTCGCCGATCTCGCGGCGCAGTACACCAGGCCGCTGCTCCTCATGGTCACGACCAAGCTGTTCGGGTGCCCCGTCGAACTCGGCGACGAGATGGTCATGGACCTCTGGCGGATGCTGGACGGCGGGCCGGACGCGGGCCCGGCGACCGGGCGGGCGCTGGGCGCGATGACCCGGCTGGCAGCTCATCGGCGGTCCCGGCCCGGCGAGGACCTGACCTCCTACATGCTGCTGGCCGATCCCTCGCTGAGCGACGAGCAGCTGGGCCGTGAGCTGTTCATGAACGCGGTCTATCTCAACGACATCACCGGGAACATGGTCTGCAACACCCTGCTCGAGGTGCTGCGGGGCAACACGACCGTCCGGCGGAGCCTGTCCAACGGGCAGCTCGGGGAGACCGTGAACCGGGCGGCGCTGGTGAATCCGCCGACGGCCAACCTGTGCTTCCGGTTCGCGGCGCGGGACGTGCGGCTCGGGAACTTCTGGATCCGGGCCGGTGACATCGTGTCCCCGTCCGTCGCGGCCGCGCACCGGGATCTGCTGAAGATCGGCTCCTCCCACATCGTCGACTCCACCGTCAGTACGCGGGCGCATCTCGCGTGGGGGGCCGGGCCGCACCAGTGTCCCAGTGCCGCGCGTGAGCTCGCGGGGACGATCGTCACGACCGCGGTGGGGCGGGTCTTCGAGCACTTCGCCCGTGCGGAGCTCACGTTGCCGCCGGACCAGTTGCCGTGGCGGTCGGGGCCGGTGGTGCGCGGGCTGCGGTTGTTGCCGGTCCGCTATGAACTCGCCGCTCACAGTACGGCTCGGGTGGCGGCGGCCGGGCGGGGGGAGGAGGCCGCGCCCGTGGCTCCGCCGGTGGTGCCGGCCGCCGGGCCCGCGGCCGGGGATCGGTCGGGGAGCGGGTTGTTGGGGGCGTTGCGGCGGATGATGTTCGGGGGACGCAAGAGCGGCTGACGACCGCCGGGCAGGTTTTCTCGCCCCCGCCGCCCCTACCCGTCCCATCCCTCGGGGCTCCGCCCCGGACCCCGTTCGCGCCGTTCCCCGCGCCCCTGAAAAGGGGCGCGGGGAACTGCGCGAGAAGCCCCACCCGCCCGCACCCGAACAACCCACCCGAGCGGGGTCGAAGGGGCGGCAGCCCCTGGGGACGGGACGGGTAGGGGCGGCGGGGGCGAGAGGACTAGGCCGGGCGGAGCCAGAGCGTGGACAGCGGGGGCAGGGTGACGCGGATGCTGGCGGGGCGGCCGTGCCAGGACTGGGGCTCGGGTTTCACGGGCTCGGGCATCGTGGCATCCGTGCCCCCGTACACGGCCGCGTCCGTGTTGAGGATTTCCCGCCAGGCCGGAATGTCCTCCGGGACACCCAGACGGTAGTCCTCGCGCACGACCGGGCTGAAGTTGGAGACGGCCAACAGGGGCGTGCCGTCCTCGGCGAACCGCAGGAACGCCAGGACGTTGTCCTCCGCCGAGTCACCCGTGATCCAGGAGAAGCCGGCCGGGCGCGTGTCCTGCTGCCAGAGGGCGGGGGTGTGCCGGTAGGCGGTGTTGAGGTCGCGGACGAGGTCGCGTACACCCCGGTGGTCGGCCTCGGCGCCGTACGCGGGATCCAGCAGCCACCAGTCCGGCCCGTGCGCCTCCGACCACTCCGCGCCCTGGGCGAACTCCTGCCCCATGAAAAGGAGTTGTTTGCCGGGGTGGGCCCACATGAAGCCCAGGTACGCGCGGTGGTCGGCGCGCTGCTGCCACCAGTCGCCCGGCATCTTCGACACCAGTGAGCCCTTGCCGTGCACGACCTCGTCGTGGGAGATGGGCAGGACGTAGTTCTCGCTGTACGCGTACACCATCGAGAACGTCATCTCGTGGTGGTGGTGCTGGCGATGGACGGGATCCTTGGACATGTAGCCCAGCGAGTCGTGCATCCACCCCATGTTCCACTTCAGCCCGAAGCCGAGGCCGCCGAAGCCGCCCGGACCGGTGTGGTGGGTGGCGCGGGTGACGCCGTCCCAGGCCGTGGACTCCTCCGCGATCGTCACGACGCCCGGCACCCGCCGGTACACCGTCGCGTTCATCTCCTGCAGGAAGGCGACCGCGTCCAGGTTCTCCCGGCCGCCGTGCTCGTTCGGCGTCCACTGGCCCTCCTCGCGCGAGTAGTCGAGGTAGAGCATCGAGGCGACGGCATCCACCCGCAGCCCGTCGATGTGGTACTCCTCGCACCAGTAAAGGGCGTTCGCCACCAGGAAGTTGCGCACCTCACGGCGCCCGTAGTCGAACTCCAGCGTCCCCCAGTCGGGGTGCGCCGCCCGCTGCGGGTCCGCGTGCTCGTACAGCGGACGCCCGTCGAACTCGGCCAACGCCCAGTCGTCACGCGGGAAGTGGGCCGGCACCCAGTCCATCAGGACACCGATCCCGGCCCGGTGCAGGGCGTCGACGAGGAACTTGAAGTCGTCGGGGGTGCCGAGGCGGGCGGTCGGGGCGTAGAAGCCGGTGACCTGGTAGCCCCAGGAGCCGCCGAACGGGTGCTCGGCGATGGGCAGCAGCTCGACATGCGTGAAGCCCAGGTCGGAGACGTACGCCGGCAGCTGCTCGGCGAGTTGGCGGTACGTCAGTCCCGGTCGCCAGGACGGCAGATGGACCTCGTAGACCGAGAACGGGGCCTCGTGCGCGGGGGTCTGGGCCCGCTTCGCCAGCCACTCCTCGTCGCCCCACTCGTAGTGCGAGGCGTGGATGACGGACGAGGTGTGGGGCGGGACCTCCGTGCGGCGGGCCAGCGGGTCGGCCCGGAGCGTCTTCGAGCCGTCCGGCCGGGTGATCTCGAACTTGTACAGCTCGCCCTCGCCGATCCCGGGCGCGAACAGCTCCCACACCCCCGAGGAGCCCAGGGAACGCATCGGGAAGCCGGTGCCGTCCCAGAAGTTGAAGGTCCCGGCCACGCGCACGCCGCGCGCGTTGGGCGCCCACACGGTGAAGCGGGTGCCGGTCACGCCCTGGTGGGTCATCGGCTCGGCGCCGAGCACGCGCCACAGCTCCTCGTGCCGGCCCTCGCCGATCAGATACAGGTCCAGCTCGCCGATCGCGGGCAGGAAACGGTACGCGTCCTCGGTCTCCTGCTCCGTCCCCTCGTAGGAGACCAGCAGCCGGTACGCCTCCGGCACCTCCCGCAACGGCAGCAGCGCCGAGAAGAACCCGTCCCCGTCGTCGTGCAACTCCGCCCGCAGCGACTCCGCCACCACGCTCACCCCGAGCGCGTACGGCCGGAACGCCCGGAACACCACGCCACCGGGGGCGGGGTGAGCCCCGAGCACCGCGTGCGGCGCGTGGTGGGTGCCGGCGAGCAGCCGCTCCCGGTCGACGCCGTCCATCGCGGGGGAGTAGGCGGGCCGGGCGGGGCCGGGTTCGACGTCGGTGACGCCGACCGGCTCGTGGGTGACCCGTTCGGCGGCGGACTCGGGGACGGCCTGCTTGGGGACCACCGGCTCGGGGGGCATCTGCTCGGCGGCGGCCTGCTTGGGGACCAGGGGTTCCCGGGTCGGCGGTTCAGCCGGCGCCGACCTGGGAGCGGACGGTCCGGCGCCCGGCGGGGCGGCTGGGACCAACGCCGCGCTCTCCGTCTGCCGCCGCGGCTTCACGGCCCTCTTCGCGGTCCTCTTCCCGGCGATCTCCGCGGTGGTCTTCCCGGCGGCGGCCTCGGCGGTGACGGGTTCCTCGGCCACGGTCTTCTTGGCCGTGGCCTTCTTGACCGCCGTCTTCTTCGCGACGGCCTTGACCGCCGCGGTCTTGGCCACGGCCTTCTTCGCTACGGCCTTCTTCGCCACGGCTGTCTTCGCCACGGCTGTCTTCGACGCGGCCTTCTTCGCGACAGCTGTCTTCGACGCGGCCTTCCTGGCGACGGGTTTCTCCGCCACGGTCGTCTTCGCGGTGACCTTCTTGGCGGTGGACCTCTTGGCCGCCTCCATGCCCTCGCCCTCGCCCTCGCCCTCGCCCACGGCCACCTTTCTCGGCGCGGACTTCTTGGCGACCGCCTTGGCCTCGGCCGGCTTCTTGCCCTCGGCCGTCTTCCTGGCCGCGGTCGTCCTCTTGACCGCAGACGTCCCCCCGGCCGTCTTCTTGGCTGCTGTCGTCCTCTTGACCGCAGACGTCCCCCCGGCTGTCTTCCTGGCCGGCGGCGCCTCCTCGGTGACCTTCCCGGCCTCGGCCGTCCCCCCGGCAGCGTCGGTCGTGCTCTTGGCCGCTGCCTTCTTGGTCGCCGTCTTCTTCGCCGTCGCCTTCTTCGCCACGGCTTTCTCGGCCGCGACGGTCTTCACGGCCGCCTTCTTCGTGACTGCCTTCTTCGTGGCCGTCTTCTTCGCGGCGGTCTTCTTCACCGGGGCGGTTACCTCGGCCGCGGCGTCGGGGTGTTGCGTGCTGTCGTCGGACGGCGGGCGGGGAGTCACAGGGACGATCTCCTCGGGAGGGGTGGTGTCAGTCGGGAGGGGTGGTGTCAGGGGGTGTCGGTGCAGGGGTCCGTGGCGAGGCGGTGTACTGCGGCCAGGGGCACGGGAAGCCAGTCGGGGCGGTGGCGGGCCTCGTAGAGGACCTCGTACACGGCCTTGTCGGTCTCGTACGCCCGCAGCAGCACGGGATCGGTGCGCGGATCGACGCCGGCGACGTCCGCGTAGCCGGAGCAGTACGCGGCCCGGCAGGCGGTCGCCCAGTCGGCGGCCGGGGGCTGGAGGGAGTGCGCGGCGTAGTCGAAGGAGCGGAGCATGCCGGCGATGTCACGGGCGACGGGCTGTGGCATCCGCCGCTCGGCCAGCGGCTTCGACGGCTCGCCCTCGAAATCTATGAGGGACCACTCCCCGGACGGAGAGCGGAGACACTGGCCGAGGTGGAGGTCGCCGTGGATGCGCTGGGCCGTCCAGGTGCGGCCCTCGCCGGCCAGGTCGGCGAGGGCCTCGAAGGCCGTGTGCAGGCCGGGCGCGTACGGCCGCAGCGCGGGGACGGCCTGCGCGGCGGCCTCCAGGCGTTCGGTCATCCCGTCGACCAGCGACTCCAGCTGCGGTCGCCCCAGGGTGACCGTGGGCAGGGAGCGCGTCAGCGCGGTGTGCACCTCGGCGGTCACTCGCCCCAGCGCGCGCGCCTCGGCGGTGAAGTCCTCGCTCTTGGCCAGCACGCTCAGCGCCAGCTCCCAGCCGTCCGCCGCGCCGTGCAGGAACGGCTGGAGGACGCCCAGGACGTGATGGCCGTCGGGGCCGGGCTCGGTGCCCCGGCCCAGGTCCGCCACCATCCAGGCCACCGGCGCCGGCACCCGGGGGCAGCCCTCGCGGGACAGCGTCAGCGGCAGTTCGAGGTCGGGGTTGTCCCCGGGCACGACCCGGCGGAACAGCTTCAGAATGAACGTATCGCCGTAGACGATGGAGGAGTTGGACTGCTCGGCGGTGGCCACCCGCGGCACCAGACCCTCGGGGATGTCGTAGCTCATGTCCCGGCCGCAGCGCAGCTCACCGACGCGTGCCTGGGACCGCAGCGCCTCCAGGAGGACGTCGGCGAGGCGGGGGTCGTGCAGCGCCTCGTACACCGTCCGCCCGGCCAGCGGCCCGTCGGCCACATGCCCGATCAGCGCGGGCGCCAGCCGTGGCGGCAGTGTCTCGCGTACGCCGAGCAGCAGCTGGTAGCAGTCGCCGGGGTGCGCCGGGGCGCCCTGGGACGGCACCAGCGGCTGATGGGCGCGTACGAGGAGATGCAGCAGCCCGGCCTTGGAGGCGCCCACCGGCAACAGTTCCGTCCCCGCCACCAGGCTGAACCCGGTGACCGGCCGCCCCTTTCCCGCGAACCAGCGCTGCCGTGGCAGCCACTCCCGCAGCAGCGGCTCCAGGGAGGTGAGCAGCTCGGGTGTCGGCTCCGTGGCGGGCGGTGGAGCAGGACTTGTCGCGGTGGAGTGCGTGGCGGCTTCCGACATGGCGTCGCGTCCTTTCCCCGGGGGCGGGGTGTTCCTGTCTGCGTGCCCCGGGCGGGCCGGGAGAAACCGGCCCGCCCGGGGTTCCGGTCGGGCTTACACGGTGTCCTTCCGCAGGCGGAACCAGTAGAAGCCGTGGCCCGCGAGGGTGAGGAGGTAGGGCAGTTCGCCGATGGCCGGGAAGCGCACTCCGCCGATGAGTTCGACGGGGTGGCGTCCTTCGTAGGCGCGCAGATCGAGTTCGGTGGGCTGCGCGAAACGGGAGAAGTTGTTCACGCACAGCACCAGGTCGTCCCCGTTCTCCTCGGACGAGGGCGCCTCCCTCAGGAAGGCGAGGACGGCCGGGTTCGACGACGGGAGTTCGGTGTACGAGCCGAGGCCGAACGCCGGGTTCTGCTTGCGGATCTCGATCATCCGGCGCGTCCAGTGCAGCAGCGACGAGGGCGACGACATCGACGCCTCGACGTTCGTGACCTGGTAGCCGTAGACCGGATCCATGATCGTCGGCAGCGACAGCCGCCCCGGGTCGCAGGAGGAGAAGCCCGCGTTGCGGTCCGGCGTCCACTGCATCGGTGTCCGCACCGCGTCGCGGTCGCCGAGCCAGATGTTGTCGCCCATGCCGATCTCGTCGCCGTAGTAGAGGATCGGCGAGCCGGGCAGGGACAGCAGCAGGGCGGTGAACAGTTCGATCTGGTTGCGGTCGTTGTCCAGGAGCGGGGCGAGCCGGCGGCGGATGCCGATGTTGGCGCGCATGCGCGGGTCTTTGGCGTATTCCGCGTACATGTAGTCGCGTTCTTCGTCCGTGACCATTTCGAGCGTGAGCTCGTCGTGGTTGCGCAGGAAGATGCCCCATTGGCAGCTGGAGGGAATGGCCGGGGTCTTGGCGAGGATTTCCGAGACCGGGTAGCGGGATTCCCTGCGCACGGCCATGAAGATGCGTGGCATGACGGGGAAATGGAACGCCATGTGGCATTCGTCGCCGCCGCTGGGGAAGTCGCCGAAGTAGTCGACGACGTCCTCCGGCCACTGGTTCGCCTCGGCCAGCAGCACGGTGTCGGGGTAGTGCGCGTCGATCTGCTTCCGCACCCGCTTGAGGAAGTCATGGGTTGCGGGAAGGTTTTCGCAGTTGGTGCCCTCCTGCTGGTACAGATACGGCACCGCGTCGAGCCGGAAGCCGTCGATGCCCAGGTCCAGCCAGAACCGCAGCGCCGAGATCATCTCCTCCTGAACCGCCGGGTTCTCGTAGTTGAGGTCCGGTTGGTGGGAGAAGAACCGGTGCCAGAAGTACTGCTTGCGCACCGGGTCGAAGGTCCAGTTGGAGGCTTCGGTGTCGACGAAGATGATGCGGGCGTCCTGGAACTGCTTGTCGTCGTCGGCCCAGACGTAGTAGTCGCCGTAGGGCCCGTCGGGGTCTTTCCTCGATTCCTGGAACCACGGGTGCTGGTCGCTGGTGTGGTTCATGACGAAGTCGATGATGACGCGCATGCCGCGCTGGTGGGCGGCGTCGACGAATTCCACGAAGTCGGCGAGGTCGCCGAACTCGGGGAGGACGGCGGTGTAGTCGGAGACGTCGTAGCCGCCGTCGCGCAGGGGCGATTTGAAGAAGGGCGGGAGCCAGATGCAGTCGATGCCCAGCCACTGCAGGTAGTCGAGTTTGGCGGTCAGACCCTTGAGGTCGCCGATGCCGTCGCCGTTGCTGTCCTGGAAGGAGCGGACGAGGACCTCGTAGAAGACGGCGCGTTTGAACCAGTCCGGGTCCCGGTCCTTCTGTGGAGTGTCCTCGAAGGTGTCCGGAACGGGCTCGTTGACGATCATTGTGTGGGTGACCCCCCGATCTGCGGGTTGGACGGTCGCAGGACGGTCAGTACGTGCGCGGGCGCGCGGCCCGGTTCGAGACGTACATAGTTGTTCCTGCCCCAGGTGTAGACCTCGCCGGTGAGCTCGTCGCGCACCAGCACGGACTCATGCCAGTCCAGGCCGAGTTGCGGCATGTCCAACGAGACCGTGGCCTCCTGGGTGTGGTGGGGGTCGAGGTTGACCACCACCAGAACCGTGTTCGAGCCCGCGCGCTTCGAGTAGACGATCACCGCTTCCTGGTCGGCGTGGTGGAAGTGCAGATTCCGCAACTGCCGAAGCGCCGGGCTCCGACGCCTGATCTCGTTGAGTTTGCCGAGCAATGGGGCGATCGTACGTCCGTCTTGTTCGGCTGTGTCCCAGTCGCGGGGGCGGAGTTGGTACTTCTCGGAGTCGAGGTACTCCTCGCTGCCGGGTTTGAGGGGGGTGTTCTCGCACAGTTCGTAGCCGGAGTACACGCCCCAGGTGGGGGAGAGGGTCGCGGCGAGGACGGCGCGGAGTTCGAAGGCGGGGCGGCCGCCTTCCTGGAGGAAGGCGTGGAGGATGTCGGGGGTGTTGACGAAGAAGTTCGGCCGCATGTAGCTCGCGGCCTCGCCGGCGAGTTCGGTGGCGTACTCGGTGAGTTCCGCTTTGGTGGTGCGCCAGGTGAAGTAGGTGTAGGACTGCTGGAAGCCGGTGGCGGCCAGGGTGTGCATCATCGCCGGGCGGGTGAAGGCCTCGGCCAGGAAGATGACGTCGGGGTCGGTGGCGTTGACGTCGGCGATCACCTGTTCCCAGAAGACGACCGGTTTGGTGTGGGGATTGTCGACGCGGAAGATCCGTACCCCGTGGTCCATCCAGTGCCGCAGCACCCGTGTCGTTTCGGCGACGAGGCCGGGCATGTCGGCGTCGAAGGCGATGGGGTAGATGTCCTGGTACTTCTTCGGCGGGTTCTCCGCGTAGGCGATCGTGCCGTCCGGGCGGTGGTGGAACCACTCGGGGTGTTTGTGCACCCAGGGGTGGTCCGGGGAGCACTGCAGCGCGAAGTCCAGGGCGACTTCCAGGCCCAGTGCCCGGGCTTCGGTGACGAAGTGGTCGAAGTCGTCGATGGTGCCCAGATCCGGGTGGACGGCGTCGTGGCCGCCCTCCGGGGAGCCGATCGCCCACGGCACACCCACATCGTCCGGGGTGGGGGAGAGGGTGTTGTTGCGGCCTTTGCGGAAGGTGGTGCCGATGGGGTGGATCGGGGGGAGGTAGACGACGTCGAAGCCCATCCGGGCGATGGCGGGCAGGCGGCGGGCGGCGGTGCGGAACGTGCCGTGGGGCTGCTCGGGGGTGCCCTCGGAACGCGGGAAGAACTCGTACCAGGAGCCGAACAGGGCCCGTTCCCGTTCCACCAGCAGCGGCAACGGCTCCGACGACGTGACCAGTTCCCGCAGGGGGTGGCGGGTCAGGACCTCGTCCACCTCCGGCGCCAACGCCGCCGCCAGACGGGAGGACGCGGGCCGGGCGGTGTCCCGCAGCGCGTCCACGGCGGCGAGGAGAGTGCCGCGGCCGCTCTTGCCCTCGGGGATGTGGTCGGCGGCGCGTTCGTGGAGGCGGGCGCCCTCCTCCAGGACGAGTTCGGTGTCGATGCCGGCCGGGATCTTGATGTGGGCGTGATGGCGCCAGGTGGTGACCGGGTCGCCCCAGCCCTCCACGGCATAGGACCAGACGCCCTCGCTCGGTACGGAGACGGTGGCGCCCCAGCGGTCGGTGCCGGGGGCGAGTTCGCGCATCGGGGTCCAGTCGGCCGGGCGGCCCTCCGGGTCCCTGAGCACGACGTTGGCGGCGACCGCGTCGTGGCCCTCGCGGATGACGACGGCCGAGATCTCGAACGCCTCGCCCACGACGGCTTTCGCCGGTCGGCGGCCGTGGTGGACCGTCGGCCGTACGTCGAAGACCGGTATCCGCCCGATGGTGGGGGCGCCCGGGGTCTTCGGGAGCGCGGGGGGCGGCGTGTCCGGCGTGGGCGGGCCGGTGCGCGCCCGGCGTGCGGGGCGTGCGGCGGTGCTGTCGGGTGTGGCGGTGGTGGTACTGGTCGTCGGGGGTGCTGACGAGTGGTGCGTGGCGGGCATGACCGCTCCTGTCCGCGTCAACGTGGGTGGGCGGATGAGGGTGTGGGGAGGTGGGGCCAGCGGGACTACCGGTGGAGCCTTCCCACACAGTGCGGGTGGGCATTCCGGCACTTTGTTAACTACTCACGCGTATGTCTACACACAAGACCGGCCTCGTCCGAGAGGGGCGAGGCCGGTCACTGTAGTCGCTCTGGGTAAAGCGCCGTTCACCTGTGGTGTTACGAGCTCCTACGGGTTGTCGACTTGGAGAAGTCTGTTCGGGGAGCCCGGATATCTGTCCTTGACCTTGCCCGAAACCGAACGCTTCGCCAGCGCCTTGGCCACCTCGGCCGGTGTGGCCCGTGGATGCTCGGCCAGATACAGGGCCGCCGCGCCCGCGGCGTGCGGCGAGGCCATGGACGTACCGGAATGGGTCGCCTTCGCGGTGTCACTCCTGTGGGAAGCGGAGGTGATGGACGCGCCGGGGGCGAACAGATCCAGGCTCGGGCCCCAGTTCGAGAAGTCGGCGCGGACGTCCTTCTTGTCGGTGGCCCCGACCGTGATCGCCTGCTTGACGCGGGCGGGCGAGTAGAGGCCGGCGGCGAGCGCGTCGTTGCCCGCGGCGACCGTGTAGGTGACCCCGGACGCTATGGAGTTGCGTACGGCCGCGTCGAGTTGGGCGTTGCCGGGGCCACCGAGGCTCATGTTGGCCACGGCCGGCTTCCTCGCGTGCTCGGTGACCCAGTCGATACCCGCGATGACCTGGGCGGTCGTCCCCCCGCCCGCGTCGTCGAGCACCCGTACGGCGACGACCTCGGCCTTCTTGGCGACGCCGTAGGTGGTGCCGGCGACGGTGCCCGCGACATGGGTGCCGTGGCCGTTGCCGTCCTGCGCGGTCCTGTCGTTCTGCACGAAGTCCCAGCCGTGACGGGCCCGGCCGCCGAAGTCCTTGTGCGTGATCCGTATGCCGGTGTCGATCACGTAGACGGTGGCGCCCTTGCCCGCCGGCTCGGGCCAGGTGTAATTCCTGTCGAGCGGCAGGTTCGACTGGTCGACGCGGTCCAGGCCCCAAGAGGGCGGAGCGGGCTGCCGGTGGCCGGGCGCGATCCGCCGGTGGTCGTAGGTGACCTTCGTGTCCTGGACGACCGAGGCCACACGGGAGTCCGCCGCGAGTCGCCTGGCCTGTTTCTCGTCGGCCCTCACGGAATATCCGTTCAGGGCGTTGCTGTACATGTGGCGTATTTTCGCCCCGTACTTCGTCGCTATGCCCTTTCCGGCCTTCGACGGTGCCGTCGTTCCCCCCTTGAGGGTGACTATGTAACTGCCGCTGACGGAACCGGGACCACCGGCCCCGTGGACGAACCCCTCCGGAGCGGCCTGCGCGGGCAGGGTGATGGCCGAAAGCGTCGCGGCCGTCATCACCGCGGTGAGCCCTCCCGCCCAGCGCGTACGCCTGTTTCTCGCCTCTGCCAGGTGGTGCATGGGTGAGAACCCCCTCCTCGACACGGCGCACCCGCACCGGGGTTCGCCGGAAGCCGGTCGTGGCGGGCTGCCGGGGTCCACCGGATTCGGCCGAGGTCGGCCGGTGGTGCGCCACTGGGAAGCCTCTCGTGCGGTGTGAAGCGCCACAAGGCCGCGCAGAGGGGTGGAATCGGCCATATCGCCCGTGGGGTACATGTGAAGGTTGCGCCTGGGTTGCGGCGAATTCAGGACTGAACGGGCCGGGGCGGACTGCCCGGCCGGGCGGCCGGGGTACGGATGCGCCGTAATCGCATACCGGAGGACGCACCGTGGTTGCCGGGCCCTCGCGCCGCTACCGTCGGGGGGAGACGAACGGCGCACAGCGGAGTGCGTCCCCCGGCCCGTACGTCCTGGCGCGAAGGTGGAACCCTCTGTGAAGGCCATCCGCAGATTCACCGTCCGACCCGTCCTGCCCGAAGCCCTCCACCCGCTCAGCGAACTGGCGCGCAATCTGCGCTGGTCCTGGCACGCGGAGACCCGTGACCTCTTCCAGTCGGTCGATCCCGAGCGCTGGGCCGCCTCCGGCGGCGACCCCGTACGCCTCCTCGGCTCCGTCTCCGTCCGACGCCTGGCCGAACTCGCCGAGGACCGGCGCTTCCTGCGCCGGCTGACCGCGGTCGCCGACGACCTGCGCGACTACGTCACCGGGGACCGCTGGTACCAGGGGCAGGCGCAGACGTCCGAACTCCCGGCCGCCATCGCCTACTTCTCGCCCGAGTTCGGCATCACGGCCGCGCTGCCGCAGTACTCCGGCGGCCTCGGCATCCTCGCCGGCGACCATCTGAAGGCGGCCAGTGACCTCGGCGTCCCGCTGATCGGCGTCGGCCTGCTCTACCGCCACGGCTACTTCCGGCAGTCCCTGTCCCGGGACGGCTGGCAGCAGGAGCACTACCCGGTGCTCGACCCGAACGAGCTGCCCCTGGTACCGCTGCGGGAGCCCGACGGCTCACCTGCCCAGGTCGACCTGGCCCTCCCCGGCGGGCGCTGGCTGCACGCCCGGATCTGGCAGGCCCAGGTGGGCCGGGTACCGCTGCTGCTGCTCGACTCGGACGTCGAGGAGAACGACCTCGGCGAACGCGGGGTGACCGACCGGCTCTACGGCGGCGGCAGCGAACACCGGCTCCTCCAGGAGATGCTGCTCGGCATAGGAGGAGTGCGGGCCGTCCGTACGTACTGCCGGCTCACCGGCCACGCCGGACCCGAGGTGTTCCACACCAACGAGGGCCACGCCGGCTTCCTCGGCCTGGAACGCATCGCCGAACTCTGCGACGAGGGGCTCGACTTCGACGCCGGCCTGGAAGCGGTCCGCTCCGGCACGGTCTTCACCACCCACACCCCCGTTCCCGCCGGCATCGACCGCTTCGACCGTGAACTGGTCGCCCGCCACTTCGGCCCCGACGCCGAACTCCCGCGCATCGACGTGGGCCGCATCCTGGGCCTCGGCATGGAGACGTACGCGGACGGCGACCCGAACGTCTTCAACATGGCGGTGATGGGGCTCCGGCTCGCCCAGCGCGCCAACGGCGTCTCCCTGCTGCACGGGCACGTCAGCCGGGACATGTTCTCGGGACTGTGGCCGGGCTTCGACCCGGACGAGGTCCCGATCACCTCGGTCACCAACGGCGTCCACGCCCCGACCTGGGTGGCCCCGGAGGTCTTCCGCCTCGGCGCCCGGCAGATCGGCGCCCAGCGGACCGAGGACGCCATGACGGTCGGCGGCTCCGAACGCTGGGACTCCGTCGGTGACATCCCCGACCAGGACATCTGGGAGCTGCGCCGGGACCTGCGCGAGCAACTGGTCATGGAGGTACGGGAACGCCTGGCCGCCTCCTGGCGGCAGCGCGGCGCCGGCACCGCCGAACTCGGCTGGATCGACGGGGTGCTGGACCCGGACGTCCTGACCATCGGCTTCGCGCGCAGAGTCCCGTCCTACAAGCGTCTGACGCTGATGCTGCGCGATCAGGACCGTCTGATGGATCTGCTGCTCCACCCGGAGCGACCGGTGCAGATCGTGATCGCGGGCAAGGCGCACCCGGCGGACGACGGCGGAAAACGCCTGATCCAGGAGCTCGTGCGGTTCGCGGACGATCCACGCGTACGCCACCGGATCGTGTTCCTGCCGGACTACGGCATGGCGATGGCCCAGAAGCTGTACCCGGGCTGCGACGTGTGGCTCAACAACCCTCTCCGCCCCCTGGAGGCGTGCGGGACGAGCGGGATGAAGGCGGCGCTGAACGGCTGTCTGAACCTGTCGGTGCTGGACGGCTGGTGGGACGAATGGTTCCGGCCGGACTTCGGCTGGGCGATCCCCACCGCCGACGGCACGGCGACGGACGACGACCGCCGGGACGACCTGGAGGCGTCGGCCCTCTACGACCTGCTGGAACAGCGGGTCGCCCCGCGCTTCTACGAGCGCGGCCAGGGCGGCCTGCCCGACCGCTGGATCGAGATGGTCCGCCAGACCCTCACCCACCTCGGGCCGAAGGTGCTCGCCGGCCGCATGGTCCGGGAGTACGTGGAGCGCCTGTACGCCCCGGCCGCCCGGGCCCACCGGTCGCTGGCCCCGGACGTGGCCCGGGAACTTGCCGAGTGGAAGGCCCGCGTGCGGGGCGCCTGGCACCGGGTGACCGTGGACCATGTGGAGACCTCGGCGGCTCCTCTCAGTACGGCCGCCGAGCTCGGCGCGACGCTGGTGCTGCGCGTCCGGGTCGGTCTGGGCGACCTGGTCCCGGACGACGTCGAGGTCCAGGCCGTCTCCGGCCGCGTCGACACGGACGACCGCATCACCGACGCGACGTACGTCCCGCTGAAGCCGGTCGGCGGCCCCGACGGGGAGGGTCGCTGGTCCTACGAGGGCCCACTCTCCCTCGACCGCACGGGCTCCTTCGGCTACACGGTCCGCATCCTGCCCGCCCACCGCCTGCTCGCCTCGGCCGCCGAACTGGGGCTGGTGGCGGTGCCTTCGGAGGAGATGGGGGAGCAGGCGGGGGTGTTGATGCGCTAGCCCTGGCCGGGCGGGGGGCGTTGAGACCGCCACCCCGCCCGAGCGTCCGGGCCGGGACTTCGGCGCGACCAGCGGCTGTCTGATGCGGACGCGAACAAGCTCGCGGCTGGATCTTCGACTCGTTGGCCAAGGGGCGGCTCGACACGGCGATCCGCTACGGCGGTGGTTCGGTCGTGACCGGTGCGGCGCACACGAAGAAGATCACGCCGTACGACCCTCTGTACCAGGTCAAAAGAGCCAGCTCCTGCTCCCCGAGACCGACGAGTTGGCCGCGGCGGGTGTGCCGAAGACGTTGTCCTTCGCGACGGGTTACCGATTGGACGCCACGATCAGCCTGACGTCCCATCCGGCGGCAGGTGGCCTCCCCGCGGAGTCGGCCGGATACGAGTACAACGCGACCGGCGAGCAGACCCAGTCGACCGGGACGACCATCGGGATACCTCATTCCTCCGGCGCAGCGCGGCACACGACAGCCGTCACGACCCCGCGTACCCCGGACCCTTAAAGATCTCTAGTGCTGTGACCGCATGGGTTCGCCGGGTGGGATCCGGCAGGATCTCGTGCATGTTCGAAGAGAAGCTCGACGCGCTCTCTCAGATGTTGGCCGAGCACATGGCCATGCCGTTCCCCCCAGGCTTCCGCGGCCTGGACATCGAGGACCAGGACATGGTGATGCTTGGTGCGGACGCCTACGGCTACGCCCTGGGCGTTTTCAAAGGCCCGCTCGACGAACAGCGCGGTGGAGTCTTGATCCGGCTGACGGCGGTGTTCCAGAACGTTCTCCCGGCGATCGACGACGAGTACGCAACCAGGTACTACACGCACGTACGCGACATGACTGTGCTGGCCGCCGAAGTCGAGGCACTGCGCGAGAGGTAGCCCTCCGACCGGGAAGGTTCGCCCGACTCGTGGTCGCGGCGGTTCTGCAACATGCTTTCGGCCCCAAGGCCACTCAGACCCGGGATCAGAAACTGGCACTCATGCACAGGATGCCGTGGCTGAGTCGACACAAGTGGTGGAGACGGGACTTGAGTGAGTGTCAGGTCCATCATGCCTGTTCGGAGGCGGTTTCGGTAGGACGCACGGCACGTCCGTTCGACCTTGTGGCCGCTGGTACCGCGCGCCAGACTCGTCGTCATCCACTCTCCGGCCAACCCGTCGGCAACCTTTCTCGGTTGTCGACGCGTTCGCTGTGCTGTCTCGCCGTGTGACGTGCGCCGGTCGGGGATGGGGGGACGAAGGGGATCTATGGATCAGGACATGGTCGTGCTGGCGAGGGTCAGGCTGCTCAGTGCCAACCGGCGGGTGGTGCGCGGTGCCGAGGGGCTGTGGATCTACCGCCTTCTGACACAGGTCGAGCCGGAGGCGTACGGGTCGAAGCTGGCGTACGTCCTGGTGGAGGCGAGCGCGTCGCCCCTGGTGCGGGAGTTGCCTGAGCGACGGTTGGCCCTGTTGGACGAGGCCGTGGAGGTGGCGAAGGCCCTGGGTGCGTCGAACCCCTACCGGGCGAAGATGCTGGCGAGGGCCCTGGCCGCCAGGCAGCGGGAATGGGAGGGCCGCCCGGCGGAGCCGCTCGCGTCCGAGGGGCGGGAGCATCGGGCGGCCCTTCAGGAAGAGCCGCAAGAACGCGCATGACCCGGTCCGTCACGTCGGCGTGGAAGCCGTACAGCGAGAAGAGCGCCAGAGTGACCCCGCTCGTGTCGTGGCCCTGCTCGGACAGCAAGTCCCGGATACGTTCGAGGCGTTGGAGGTCGCTCATGCCGCAGCGGGCCGCCGTCGCCTTGGCCTCGCCCAGTAGTGCGATGCGGGCGCGTGGCGACTGGGGACGTTCGCCCAGGGCCAGGGCGATGACGGCCACCTCGTGTTTCGTGCGGGCTGCCGGGTCAGAGACCTCCGTTGTGCCGACCGGGCCCGGGAGACCGCCCGGGAGGACCGTGTGGGCGTAGCGGCGGGTCCAGGTGCGGGCCAGTTCTTCGAAGTGGGGGCCCAGGATCTTGGAGTTGAAGGTGGGGAGAGAGGTCTGCCAGATTTCTGCGGCATTGCCCTCTTCCACGGCGGCCACCTGGGGGAGCGTGATGAGTTGGTTGAAGCGGATCAGTGGGTCCGTGAGGGTGATGACGGGGTGGCGGGCGCGGAGGAGGTCCTGCTCCCGGTGGATGTAGCCCGTTGACTCCAGGACGTCCAGCGGGTGCGTGACGGCGTTGCGCTGGCGGCCGAGGGCGGCGCCGATCTTGCTGGGAGTGCTCGCGCCCTGTGCGATGGCGGAGAGGATGTCGTAGTACAGCGTGTGCTGGGTGATGCGGGGGTCTTCGCGCAGCAGATGCTCGGTTTCCGTGGGGGAGTAGACCGCCCTGCCCGGATCGAGCAGGGTCCGTGTCACCCACGCGTCGAAGTCGGCGTTGGGATCCGGGCGGCCGGCGAGGGCACGGTAACCGGCGGCGCCGCCCAGGACCGCGTGGACCCGGAGCGCGGTGAGGGGATCGTCGATCTGCCAGAACCGCCTGCTCATACGGAAGTCGAAGGCGCCGAGGCGTAGATCGATGACTGCGCGGCCGCGCAGGGGCTTCGTACCCGACAGCAGCTCGTGCATGACGCTCATGGCGGATCCGCACATGATGATCCGCGCGCCGACACCCTCGTGCCACTGGTGCTCGTCGTAGAGGAGCTGGATCAGGCCCGGCAGTTCGGGGGAGTGCTGGAGCAGATACGGGAGTTCGTCGATGATCAGGAGGGGGGTCGCAGAGCTGCGGGCCGCGACGTCCAGGGCGTTGGTCAGAACCTCTCGCCAGTCGGGAAGATTCAGGGTGCCTGGGCGTAGGCCGGCGTGCGCGGCGATCGCCTCGCTGAAACGCCGTAGAGCCGGGAGACGGCCTTCCTCCCTGACCGCGGTGACGTACAGACCGCCGTATTCCTCGCACAGGGCTCGTAGGAGGAACGACTTGCCGTGGCGTCGCCGACCGGACACGATGCCCAGCCGCATCTCGGGCGACGGATCGCTCAGGAAATCGGTGAGCAGCGCCCATTCTCGATCACGGTCGACCAGCCTGCCGGGCTTGGCCGGAACTGGCGGGCGCTGAGCGTCGCGTCCTCCCACAAGGAGACTCCTGCCGGTCGGCTGCCGGATTCTGTCTAAGTCTAGTTAGACGGAATCCGTCGTAGCCCGCTACGGCGCGGGTTCACTCCTTTGGGTCCCCCGCCAGCCTCCGCAACACCACCCCGCACCGCCGCGCATAAGCATGCTGCAGCCCCCTGGTCGCGGCCCCGCCCGCCCGGGCGTACCACTTCGCCCCGCGGCTGAAGGCCGTGATCGTCAGCCAGACCGTGCCGTCTCCCGTGCGGTCGACTATGAAGGCCTCCTCGCCGCACTCCGGGTGGCCCGGGAGCGTGCCGTAGGCCCAGCCTTTGCGGCGGGGTTCGTCGACCGTCCAGACGACGCGGCAGGGGGCCTTGATGACGCCGCCCAGGGTGACGGTGACGTCGACGCCGGGGGACGCCTCGGGGGCGGAGGCCTGTATGCCGACGCCCATCGCTCGGTGCATCTCCCAGGTGCGGACGGCGTGCGCGGCCCGCTCGAACACGTCCGTGCCCTCGCCTATGCGGGAGCGGACGTGGAGGGGGCTGAAGTCGGGTGGGCAGTGGCCCTCACGGGTCGCGCCGACCGCGGCGTAGGTGAAGGGGCCCTCGGGGAGCGGGCCTTTGGTTTCGGGCATGGCGCAAAGACTAGGGCGGCACCCGGAGTCGCCTTCTCTCCGGGTACCGCCCCAGTCACCTACATCTACACCTGCGCCTGCACCACCACGTCAGGTCAGGCGTTGACGTTGACCGCCGCCCACGCCGCGTTCACGGCCGCGTACTCCGTGCTGCCGGCGCCGTAGAGGGAGGACGCCGCGTTCAGGGTCGCCGTGCGGGCGCCCTTGTAGTTGGTCGTCGAGGTCATGTACGTGCTCAGCGCCTTGTACCAGATCTGGACGGCCTTGGCGCGGCCGATGCCGGTGATCGTGGCGCCGTTGGAGGTGGGGGAGTTGTACGCCACCCCGTTGATCGTCTTCGAACCGCTGCCCTCGGAGAGGAGGTAGAAGAAGTGGTTCGCCGGGCCCGACGAGTAGTGGACGTCCAGGCCGGCCAGCGACGACGACCAGTAGTTGGCCGAGTTGCCGTCCTTGCTGGGCTGGTCCATGTAGCGCAGCGGGGTGCCGTTGCCGCGGATGTCGACCTTCTCGCCGATGAGGTAGTCGCCCGGGTCCTTGGAGTTGGCGGCGTAGAACTCGACCGCCGTGCCGAGGATGTCCGAGGTGGCCTCGTTCAGGCCGCCGGACTCGCCGGAGTAGTTGAGGCCGGCCGTGTTCGAGGTCAGGCCGTGGGTCATCTCGTGGCCGGCCACGTCCAGGGAGGTGAGCGGCTTGACGTTGCCGTCGCCGTCGCCGTACGTCATGCAGAAGCAGCTGTCGGACCAGAAGGCGTTGACGTACGCGTTGCCGTAGTGGACACGGGAGTACGCGGCGACGCCGTTGTTCTTGATGCCGTTGCGGCCGAGGACGTTCTTGTAGAAGTCCCAGGTGACCTGGGCGCCGTAGTGGGCGTCCACCGCGGCGTTCTGGTCGGTCGAGGAGCTCGTCGCGGTGCCGGTGCCCCAGACGTCGTTGGCGTCGGTGAAGAGCGTGCCGGCCGAGGACGACGTGGCGCGGGCCTTGTTGTACGTCTTGTGGCTGCCACGGGTGGCGTCCGTCAGGTTGTACGTCGAGCCCGACAGGGTCGTGCCGATGGTGACCGTGCCGTTGTACTGGCTGTTGCCGGTGCCGGTCTGGATGGCCTCGAACTCGTACAGCTTCTTGCCGGTCTCCGCGTCGGTGATGACGTGGAGCTCCTGCGGGGTGCCGTCGTGCTGGAAGCCGCCGACGACCGTCTCGTAGGCGAGCGCGGGCTTGCCGTTCGCCGCCCACACGACCTTGCGCGGCGCCTTGTCCGCCTCGGTCTTCGTCGAGCCCTCGGCCTTGGCGGCCTTCAGCGCCTGCTTCTCGGCGGTGGCCTTGGTGACGTCCGCGGTGAGGTCGGAGACCTTGACGGAGGCGTCGGTGGCCTTGGTGATGCTCTTGATGTCGCCGGCCTTGGACTCGTGGACGACCAGGTCGCCGCCGAGCACCGGGAGGCCGCCGAAGGTGCGCTCGTAGCGCGTGTGGACGGTGCCGTCCGCGTCCTTGAGGACGTCGCGGACGACCAGCTCCTCCTTGGCGCCCAGGCCTATCTCGTCGGCGGTCTCGGCCGTGGCCGCGTCCGCCTTCTTGATCAGGGCCGTGCGCGCGGCGGGGGTCAGCGGGGCCGGGGCACCGGCCGGCTGGGCCTTGTCCGCGACGGGCGCGGGCTGGGCGGTGGCACCGGAGGTCAGTCCGGTGGTCAGCAGCGCGCCGGCGGCGACGGCGGTCGCGATGGCCAGCGTGGTTCGCTTGCGACGCGCGTAGAACGGAGTCACTCATGCTCCTTGGTGGGGGAGACCGGACGTCATGGGGGTGCCGTCCGGCGGATCTGAAGTTACGAGTGCGGCGGGTGGGTGAAGAGTGGCACCCCGGGCGCGTACATGTCAGGAGGGCAAAGTGATGTTGGCCGAAAGTCAACCGTCCGGAAATGTTGCCGCCATGTAAAACGGTTTCGAACGCGGCAAAGGGGCGGCAAAGCAGGTCCCGGTGAACGGCAAAGAAGGCGCCGCCCCGGGGAGTTGGATCCACCGGGGCGGCGCCCTGTCACGTCACGCTCGTGCCGGGCCCTGTATACGAAGGGCCGTGCCGCGCCCTACGGGAACGTCAGCTTCCAGCTGTTGATGTACCCGGTGTCCTGGGCCGCGTTGTCCTGGACCCTCAACTGCCAGACGCCGTTGGCGACTTCGGAGGACGCGTTCACGGTGTACGTGGTGTTGAGGTTGTCCGAGCTGCCACCGGCGCCGTACGCCTTCATGGTGTACGCCGTGCCGTCGGGGGCGACCAGCTGGACCTGGAGGTCACCGACGTAGGTGTGGACGATGTCCACGGCGACCGCGAGGTTCGAGGGCGCGTTGCCGGTCCGGCCGGAGACGGTGATCGGCGAGGTGACCGCCGCGCCGTTGTCCGGAATCGATACGTCGGTCGTGCTCTCGAACGACGTACCGCCGCCCCCGCCGCCGCCGGGCCGCGTGCCCACGTTGATGCCCGCCCACGCGTTCTGCACCGCCGTGTACTCGGCGGACGTGGTGCCGTACAGCTCACCGGCGACCGCGAGCGTGCCGGTGCGGGCCGCCGCGTAGTTGGTCGTCGACGTGAACTTCGTGGTCAGCGCCTTGAACCAGATCTGCTCCGCCTTGGCGCGGCCGATACCCGTCACCGGGAGGCCGTCCGAGGTGGGCGAGTCGTAGCTGACGCCGTTGATGGTCTTGGCGCCGCTGCCCTCGGAGAGGAGGTAGAAGAAGTGGTTCGCGGGGCCCGACGAGTAGTGCACGTCGATCGAGCCGATGCCCGAGTACCAGGCGTCCTTGGACGAGCCGTCCTTGCTGGGCTTGTCCATGTAACGCAGCGGCGTCCCGTCGCCGTTGATGTTGATCTCCTCGCCGATGAGGTAGTCACCGACGTCGGAGGAGTTCGCCGCGTAGAACTCGACCGTCGAGCCGAAGATGTCCGAGGTGGCCTCGTTCAGGCCGCCGGACTCACCGGAGTAGTTGAGACCCGCCGTGTTGGAGGTGAGGCCGTGGGTCATCTCGTGGGCGGCCACGTCGATCGACGTCAGCGGGTTGGCGTTGCCCGAGCCGTCGCCGTACGTCATGCAGAAGCAGGTGTCCTGCCAGAACGCGTTGACGTAGTTGTTGCCGTAGTGCACACGCGAGTAGGCGCCGACGCCGTCACCGCGGATGCCGCTGCGGCCGTGCACGTTCTTGTAGTAGTCCCAGGTCAGCGCGGCGCCGTAGTGGGCGTCGGCGGCGGCCGACTCCAGGTTCGACGGGGCGCCGTTGCCCCACACGTCGTCGGGGCCGGAGAACAGGGTCCCGGTACCGGAGGTGCCGCGGTTCAGGTTGTACGTCTTGTGGTTGCCGCGCGCGCCGTCGGTGAGGTTGTACGTCGAGCCGGACTGCGTGGTGCCGAGGGTCACCGAGCCGCTGTACACCGTGTTGCCGGTGCCGGTCTCGACCGCCTCCCACTCGTACAGCTTCGCGCCGCTGGTGGCGTCGGTGACGACGTGCAGCTCCTGCGGGGTGCCGTCGTGCTGGAAGCCGCCGACGACCGTCTCGTAGGCGAGGACGGGCTTGCCGCTCGCGGCCCAGACGACCTTGCGGGGCGCGCGGTTGACCTCGGGGCTCTTGGCGTCCTCGGCCTTCGCCGCGCCGAGCGCCTGCTTCTCGGCCTTGGCCTTGGTGACGGTGGGCGTCAGCGAGGGGACACCGATCTTCGCCTTGGTGGCCTTGACGATGCCCTCGGTCTCGCCCGCCTTCGAGGTCTCGACGACCAGGTCGCCGCCGAGGACCGGGAGGCCGTCGTACGTCCGCTCGTACCGGGTGTGCACGGTGCCGTCGCGGTCCTTGACCACGTCACGGACGACGAGCTTCTCCTTCGCGCCGAGGTTCAGCTCCTCGGCGGTCTCCGCCTTCGTGGCGTTGGCCTCGCGTATCAGCTCGGCCCGCTGGGCGGGGGTGAGCTTGACCGGGACCGCGCCCTGGCCGGCCTTGCCCGCCGCCGACGGTGCCTTCTCCGGGGCGGCGGTGGCGGCGCCCGACTGGACGGCCGTGGCCAACAGGGCGGTGACGGCGACGAGCGCGCCGGCGGCCGCGCGCCGGCGGGCGCTGTGGCCGAAAGTGTTACCGGTGTGGGAGGTGCGTCTGTGGGACTGGCGTCTCAACACTGACTCCTTCTGCGTGGCCGCGGTTCGCGCGGCCAGGGGAGACCGGACGGCTGGTGGCCGCCCGGGCAGAACAAGGTGAGAACTGGTGAACGCTTAAACCACATGCGTGGGGGGTGCTTCGCGGCACGGCGAGCCCTGCTTGTGAGGTTGCTGTGTCGCGGTTGTGGGCAGAGTGGCAGGAGACTGTGGGTCCTGTCAGGAGCGCGTCAACAAGTTGGCCGGAAATCGTCCGTTGCCCGGTTGGTCATGTTCGCTATACGGACCGTTCGCTCTACGGACCGTTTCGCTGTGCGCGGGCGACGCGTCTGATCAGCTCCGCGCCATCCGCTGCCTGATCTCCTCCAGCGCCTCGCCGGCCGGCAGGCCGGTCAGCCCCTCGGCGAGAGGCGCGTGGTCGGTGCAGAACCACACGGCGTTCGGCGGGTGTCCGACCCAGCCCACGGGATACGTGAAGTTCCCCTGGAAGTACACCAGAGCGAACTCCGTGAGTTCCCTGCCCTCATGCAGCGAAGCCGGGCATACGGCACACATCGGAGGCATCAAGGTGCGGCAACTCCTCGTTCTCGTCGGGCTGTCGGGCTGTCGGGCTGTCGGGCATTCTCGTACGGCGTCGTGCCCGCCCGTCAGCCGAGGCCCAGTTCGCGGCGCCACCGCCAGGCGAGTGCGAGGCAGGTGCGGCCCGCCGCGAGGGTGCCCGGGTGGGTCGCGTAGCCGAGGACGTTCTCCTCGGTGAAGGGGATGCCCTGGTAAGCCGTGCCGGTACGGCTGCCGACGACGAGGACGCCCTCCTCGTTGCGTTCGCCCATCGCCGCGAAGATCTCGTCGAAGGCGGCCGCGTCCCATACGCAGACCAGGCAGATCTCGGGCTTCCAGGGCAGCGGGTCCAGTCCGAGGCCGAGGAACCGCACGCGCGCCCGGCCCTCGTGCACGGCCCGCTGGAAGTCCGCGTACGGGAGGTCGCGCTCGTAGTCGATGGTCACGCCGCCGTCACCGGTGGCGTCGGCCGCGCCGAGGAATTCCTCCGCGTACTCGCGCATCGTGTTGCGCCACAGGTCGAGGTCGGACCGCCAGACGGGCAGGGCGTCCGTATGCGGCTGGAACTCCCCGGCCGGAACGACGTGCGTGATGCCCGTCGCCACGGCGACCTTGCCCGCCTCGCGCCGGTGCAGGAAGAAGTACGGCCGGCCGTCCTCGATCCGGATCGTCAGGGTGCTGATCCCCGGGAGCGCGGCCCGTGCGCCCAGCGCGAAGGGGCTGCCCAGCCTGCGCCGGTAGGGGCCTGCCGGCGGCCTGCCCCCGCCCTTGCCCCTGCCGCGCAGATCGCGCAGCGCCGCCTCGTACGCGAGGGCCTCGCCGGTGTCCAGGCCGTCGAAGTAGTGGCTGAGGGAGAAGGTGAGGTCGAGCCCGGCCTCCGGGGCGTCCGCCGGCGGGGCGGCGACCTCCAGCAGGCGGTACGAGGGGCCGTTGAACCAGACGGTGGGGCGGTCGTACGCCTCGATCGCGGCCGAGTAGGCGGTCAGCCGGCCGGTGCTCTCGCCGCGCGGCCAGTAGCGGTGCAACGTCGCGCGGGAGCCGTCCAGCCGCTCCTCGGGCCTGGTATCACGCAACGTCATCCGGATGGCGTCCAGGGGGAGCGGCCGGGGCGGGATCCAGCCGGGCCGGGTCAGCAGGGGCAGCTCCGGGTCCGCGCGGTGTGCCGCCTGGGCACCGTGGCACGCCGTGGTCAACTCCGTTCGTCGGAGCCGTAGATGCTGCCGGGTGTGGACGAACAGCGCGACACTCCGCTCCCGGCTCGCCAGCCGCTGCGGCGCGTAGGCGAGCATCGCGGCCACGACCGCGACCAACAGTCCGGCCGCCCCGAACACGGTCTCCCACTCCATGACGTCCCCCGTCGAATCGACCTTGATCATTCAATCAGGAGAGGGGGCGGAGCGGCAGACCGCCGGGGGCGGGCAGGGGCCGGGCGCCTGCGGCGGGGTTGACCACGGCGACGAGCTTGCGCGGCCTGCCGCCACCGCCTGGGCACCGGCCGGCCCAGGGAAGGGGCTCCGAACTCGGCGTGTTCCGGCCCACCGTGTTCCCGAAGGCCGCCGCGGCGAACCACGAACCGGCCCCAGCGCCCTGAGAGTTCCGCCACCCCATGTCGCCGCCCGACCGCGACCGCCCGTCCCACCGAACGCCCTCGCTGTCGTCGACGCCAACGCTGCCTTCAGGCCGATCCCTCCCCGTGCCACCTCTGCCACAGGGCCGCGTACGCGCCGTTCGCCGCCACCAGCTCCTCGTGCGTGCCGAGTTCCGTGAGGCGGCCGTCCTCCATGACGGCCACACGGTCCGCGTCGTGGGCGGTGTGGAGGCGGTGGGCGATGGCGATGACGGTGCGGCCGTGGAGGACGGCGGCGAGGGCGCGTTCGGTGTGGCGGGCGGTGGTGGGGTCGAGGAGGGCGGTGGCCTCGTCGAGGATGAGGGTGTGGGGGTCGGCCAGGACCACGCGGGCGAGGGCGAGTTGCTGGGCCTGGGGGCCGTCCGTGCGGCGACCGCCCTCGCCGAGGCGGGTGTCGAGGCCGTCGGGGAGGTCACGGACCCAGTGGTCCGCGCCCACGGCCGTCAGCGCCGCCCACAACTCCTCGTCGGTGGAGGCCGGTTCGGCGATGAGGAGGTTGTCGCGGACCGTGCCCAGGAAGACGTGGTGCTCCTGGGTGACGAGGACGACCTGGCGGCGCAGGCGTTCCGGGCCGAGGCCCACGACGGGGACGCCGCCGACCGTCACCGACCCGGCTGTCGGCGCGTCGATGCCGGCCAGGAGGCGGCTCAGCGTCGTCTTGCCGGCGCCGGACGGGCCCACCACCGCGAGTCGTTCGCCCGGCCGTACCGTCAGGTCGACGCCCCGCAGCACCTCGCCGCCCCGGTCGTACGCGTAGCGGACGCCCGTCACGTCGATGCGGTCGTCCGCCGGTTCCGGAGAGTCGCCGGAGTCCGCGCGTGGGGCCCCGGCCAGCCCCTCCACCCGGGCGAACGAGGCGCCGCTGCTCTGCAGCAGCTCGACCCGCATCAGGATCTCGTCGAGCGGTCCGCTGAGCTGTTGCAGATACAGGGCCGCCGACACCACCGCGCCCAGAGTGACCGAGCCGCGCGCGAGCAGCACCCCGCCGAGGAGGAGCACGAGCACCTGGGGCACGAAGTACGAGATATCCACCCCCGGGAAGAACACCGTGCGCAGGAACAGGGTGTGGAACCGCCGCCGCCGGGACACCTCCAGTGCGTCCCGGCTCGCCGTGATCCGCCGTCGCTCCAGCCGCAGCGCCTCGACCGTACGGGCCCCGGACGCGGTCGCCGCGACGATCTCCGCGACCTCGGAACCGGCCGCGCCCTCCGCGAGGTAACCGGTACGCGCCCGGCGCAGATACCAGCGCAGCACCACCCCGATGCCGCTCAGCCCGAACAGCACGCACACCCCGAGCAGCGGGTCCAGCGCGAACACCGCGCCGATCAGGAACAACGCCTGTACCGAGCTGATCAGCAACTCGGGACCCACGTCACGCAACGTCCTGCCGACCGCGTCCACATCGGCCGTGCCGCGCGCCGTCAGGTCACCGGTCCCCGCCCGCTCCACGACGGACGCCGGCAGCGCCAGCGTCCGGTCCACGAACTCCTCCCGCACCCGCGCCAGCGTCCGCTCCCCGAACCGGTGCCCCACATACCGGGCCCAGCGCGCCAGCAGCAACTGCGCCACCGCGCACAGCAGGATCACCGACGCCAGCCGGTCCACCGCCCCGACGCCGCCCCCGCCGCGCACCTCGTCGATGATCCGCCCCAGCAGCCACGGCCCGGCCAGCCCCATCGCGGCGGCCGCCCCGTTCAGCCCCAGCACGGCCAGGAACGCCCGCCCGTCCGCCCGCACCAGCCGTACGGTGGCCCGTCGTACGGCGGCCGCGTCGGCGATGGGCAGCCGGCCCGGGGAGTGGGGGGTGGGTCCGACCGTCGTCACCGTACGACCTCCTCGGCGCCAGAGCTCTGCGCGCTGCCCATGTCCGTGTTGTCCGTGTTGCCCGCATCGTTCTCGTCCTCCCCGGCGTCCCGCGCCACCAGCGCCCGGTAGCCCGGCTCGGCGGCCAGGAGCTCGCGGTGGCCGCCGGTGGCCGCGACCTTGCCGTCGACCAGGTGCAGGACCGTGTCGGCGTGGTCGAGGACGAGGGGCGAGGTGGTGGTGACGAGGGTCGTACGGCCCTCGCGGGCGGCCCGCAGCCGCTGGGCGACGCGGGCCTCGGTGTGGGCGTCGAGCGCCGAGGTCGGCTCGACGGCGAGCAGGATCTCGGGGTCGGCCACCAGTGCCCGGGCCAGCCGTACGCGTTGCCGCTGGCCGCCGGAGAGGTTGCGGCCCTGCGCGTCGATCGCCGAGTCGAGGCCGTCCGACAGGCCCTGCACGATGTCCTCGGCCACGGCCGCGCGCAGCGCCCGAGCGGCCGCCTCGTCGTCGACGTCGCCGTGCCCGCCGAGCAGTTCGCGCAGCCGTCCCGCGAACAGGTCGGCCTCGTGGTCGGCGACCAGGATCCGCGCGCGGACCTGCTCCAACGGGATCGCGTCGAGCGGGGTTCCGCCCCAGGTCACCGCCGTCGGCGCGTACCGGCCGAGCCGGTCGACCACGGCTGCCGCGTCGGCCGGCCGGTCGGCCGCCAGCGCGACCAGCCGCCCGGGCGGCACCCGTACGCCCGACTCGGGGTCGTGCAGCGCCGAGGGCTCGGCGGGCGCGTCCGTGGTGCCGTGGTCCGGCAGCGGCTCCAGGGTCAGGAAGCGGATGACGCGCCGTGCGGCCACCACCCCGCGGCTCACCTCGTACCCCCAGTCGACGAAGTACGACACCGGCCGCACCAGCACGGTGACATACCCGTACACCGACACCAACTCGCCCACCGTGATGGCCCCTTGGGCAGCCAGCCGGGCCGCGAGCCAGGTCACCACCGCGAGGAACAGCGTCGGCAGTCCCACCCCGAGCGCCTGCATCCAGCTGGTCACCGACCCCACCCGGTACCCCTGCGCCCGCAGCCGCTGCGAGTCCCGGTGGAACGCGTCCGCGACCAGCCCCTTGCCACCGAGCCCGTTGAGGACGCGCAGCCCGCCCGCGAGGTCCGCGATCCGCGCCGTCAGCACGCCCTGCCGCTCGCGGTACTCCGTCTCCGTGCCCTGCAGCCGCCGCATCAACGGCCCCACGAGTAAGGCCATCAGCGGCATCCCGAGCAGGACGACCGCGGCGATCGGGAGCGAGACCGACACGAGCAGCCCGGCGACCACCAGATACGCGGCGATCGCGCCGACGCCCGGCCCGATGACCGTCAGGGACGAGGAGATCGTGTGGACGTCGCCCACGCCGATCGTGACGACCTCCCCGGCGCCGACGCGGCGCGGCAGGGCCGCCCCCAGCCGGACCGCGTGCGCCATCACGACCTTCACCGTGCGGAAGTTGGCGTCCATCCGGACCCGGGTCATCGTGCGGTGACGCATGATGCTCAGCCAGGCGTTGAAGGCGCCGACGCCGAAGAGGGCGGCCGTCCAGCCGGCCAGGGCGCCGCGGTCACCGGGTTCCAGGCCCTCGTCGATCGCCCGGGAGAGCAGGTACGGGGTGGCCGCGAGCAGGATCATCCACACGCAGGAGATGAGGGAGCCGAGGGCGGAGCGGCCCGCCTGTTGTCTGACCAGCCACCACAGGTAGCGGGCGCCGCCTCGGCAGTCGGGTGTGCCGGGGTCCTCGTACGCGTTGATCATTGGCCCCCGGTTTCTGTGTGGACTCGGATGAGGATGAGTGGGTGCGTTCTCGGGTTCGGGCCCGGTGGGGGCTGGTCGCGCCAACCGGCGGAGCCGCATGGTGATACAGCCCGGCGCCCCTTGAGGGAAGGGCTTCGCCCTTCCCTCAAGGGCGCGCTACGCCAGGCTGTCCCGCCATGCCCGGTGCAGGTCCGCGAACCTGCCCGTGCCCGCGATCAGGTCCGCCGGGGTGCCGTCCTCGACGATCCGGCCGTGTTCCATCACCAGGACCCGGTCGGCGATCTCGACCGTGGAGAGACGGTGGGCGATCACCACGGCCGTACGGCCGCGCAGGACCGTGGACATGGCGCGCTGGACGGCCCGTTCGCCCGGAATGTCGAGGGAACTGGTCGCCTCGTCCAGGATGAGGACGGCCGGGTCGGCGAGCAACGCCCGTGCGAATGCCACGAGTTGACGCTGACCGGCGGAGATTCGGCCACCGCGCTTGCGGACGTCGGTGTCGTAGCCGTCTGGCAGGGCGCTGATGAAGTCGTGGGCGCCGATGGCCTTGGCGGCCCGCTCGATGTCCTCGCGGGTGGCGTCGGGCCGGCCGATGGCGATGTTCTCGGCGACCGTGCCGGAGAACAGGAACGACTCCTGGGTCACCATGACCACCCCGCGCCGCAGCTCGGGCACCGAGAGGTCACGCAGGTCGACGCCGTCCAGGAGGACCCGCCCGGACGAGGGGTCGTAGAAGCGGGCCACCAGCTTGGCGAGGGTCGACTTGCCGGCGCCGGTGGAGCCGACCACCGCCACCGTGCTGCCCGCCGCGAGGGTGAGGTCGAAGCGGGGCAGGACCTCGCCGCCGGTGCGGTACGCGAACCGCACCTCGTCGAACACGACCTCACGGCCCGGGAGTTCGGAGGCCGCGGCCGGCAGCTCCCGCGGCGCGGCGGGCTCCGGGACCGTCGGGGCCTGGGCCAGCAGGCCCGCGATCTTTTCCAGCGAGGCCGCAGCCGACTGGTACGAGTTGAGGAACATGCCGAGCCGGTCGATCGGGTCGTACAGCCGCCGCAGATACAGCACCGCCGCCGCCAGCACACCCAGCGCGAGCGTCCCGGACGCCACCCGGTACGCGCCCCACAGCACGATCGCCGCCACCGTGATGTTGGCGACGACACGGGAGCAGACCACGTAGCGGGCCATCTCCAGGATGGCGTCGCCGTTCCTGCGCTCGTGGTGCCGGTTCAGGGCGCCGAACTCCGTGTCGTTCGCGGCCTCCCGGCGGAACGCCCGCACCGGGCGGATGCCGTTCATCGTCTCCGCGAACTTCACGATCACCGCGGCGATCGCGGTGGACCGGGCCGTGTAGACGCTCGCCGCGCGCCGCTGGTACATCCGCACGAACCCGTACAGCGGCACGAACGACGCCAGCGCCGCCGCGCCCAGACCCAGGTCCAGCCAGAGCAGCATCGCCGAGATGTAGGCGAAGGCGAGGATCACGCCGATGAGTTCCTGCAGACCCTCGTTGAGCAGCTCCCGCAGGGACTCGACGTCCGTGGTGGACCGGGAGATGAGCCGGCCCGAGGTGTACCGCTCGTGGAAGTCGATGCTCAGCGCCTGCGCGTGCCGGAAGATCCGGCCGCGCAGATCCAGCAGCACGTCCTGGTTCACCCGCGCGGACGCCCCGATGAACGCGTACTGCAGTCCGCCGGCCGCCAGCGCGCACGCCAGATACCCGACCCCCACCACGACCAGCGGCCCGTGCCGGCCGTCCCGGAGCGCCGGTACGGCACGGTCGATCGCGTACGCCACCAGCAGCGGGCCCGCCTGCACCGCCGCCTGCTGGAGCAGGAGCAGCACACTC
This sequence comes from Streptomyces sp. NBC_00104, assembly GCF_045160825.1. NCBI lineage: Bacteria > Bacillati > Actinomycetota > Actinomycetes > Kitasatosporales > Streptomycetaceae > Streptomyces > Streptomyces sp. NBC_00104. The sequence goes on from NZ_CP108215.1 coordinate 7,734,113, forward strand.
GCCATGACCACCCGGGCCCGCATCGGCGCGAGCAGGGAGCGCAGCAGTGCGAGGGTGGCGCCCGGGGGAGTGGGGAGGTTGTCGTGGTCGAACGGGTCGTCGGCGGCCGCGTTCCGCGCGGCGGCGGGCCGGTCGCCGTCCGGCGACTTCCCCGGAGACGTGGCCTTGCCGGGCTCCCCGGTCGGCTGCTCGTTCGGCTCCTTGTTCGACTCCTCGTTCGGTTCCTTGTCCGGTGCGGTGGTCATGGACGCCGTCATCGCTCGTCCCCTTCGGTCCCGGACATCAGGTGGGCGTACTCCGTGTTCGTGCGCAGCAGTTCCTGGTGGGTGCCCACCGCCGTGACCCGGCCGCCGGAGAGCAGGGCCACGCGGTCGGCGAGCAGCACGGTCGACGGGCGGTGCGCCACGATCAGCGCGGTCGTCTCCGCGAGCACGCGGCGCAGCGCGGCCTCCACCGCGGCCTCCGTGTGCACGTCCAGTGCCGACAGCGGGTCGTCCAGCACGAGGAAGCGGGGGCGGCCGACCACCGCCCGCGCCAGCGCGAGGCGCTGCCGCTGGCCGCCGGAGAGGCTGAGGCCTTGTTCGCCGACCTGCGTGGCGCTGCCCTGGGGCAGCGCGTGCACGAACTCCGCCTGTGCGATGGCCAGGGCGCGGTCCAGCTCGGGCTCGCCCGCGTCCGGCCGGCCGCCCATGAGGACGTTCTCGCCGACGGTCGCGGAGAAGAGGGTGGGTTCCTCGAAGGCCACGGCCACCAGGGCGCGCAGCGATTCCCGGGGCATCTCGGTGATGTCGTGACCGTCCAGCGTGATGCGGCCCGAGGTGACCTCGTGCAGGCGGGGGACGAGGGCGGTGAGGGTGGTCTTGCCGGAACCGGTGGCGCCGACCAGGGCCATCGACTCGCCGTGGCGGATGTGCAGGTCGATACGGTCGAGCGTGGGGGCGGAGCCGGGGGCGGCGTCGGGATAGCGGAAGGTGACGTCGTGGAACCGGAGCCCGCTCGGCTGCCCCGCGCCGTCGACCCGTGCCGCCCCGGCGCCGTCGACCCGTGCCGCCCCGGAGGCGCGGCCGCTCGCCGCCGGGACAGCCGATGATTCCGGCTTTGATTCCGGCTTCTCGTCCATCACCTCGAAGTACCGCTCCGTCGCCGTCGCGGCCTCCTGGCTCATCGCCAGCAGGAAGCCGATCGAGTCGACGGGCCAGCGCAGCGCGAGGGCGGTGGAGAGGAAGGCGACCAGTGTGCCCGCCGACAGTTCACCGTCCGCGACCTGGACGACGCCCAGCACCAGCGCCGCGCCGATCGCGAGCTCGGGAAGCGTGATGATGACGCCCCAGATCGCCGACAGGAGGCGGGCCTTGCGCAGCTCCGTGCCCCGCAGGGTCCGCGACAGCTCACGGAACGCACGGGCCTGGCTGCGGTGCCGCCCGAACCCCTTGATGATGCGGATCCCGAGGACGCTCTCCTCGACGACCGTCGTCAGGTCACCGACCTGGTCCTGCGCGAGACGCGCGACCGCGGCGTACTTCCTCTCGAAGAGGACACAGGTGACGATCACGGGCACGACGGGCCCCAGGATGACCAGCCCGAGGGTCCAGTCCTGGGCCAGCATGATGATGACGCCGACCACGATGGTCACCGCGTTGACCAGCAGGAACGTCAGCGGGAAGGCGAGGAACATCCGCAGCAGCATCAGGTCGGTCGTACCGCGCGAGAGCAGCTGCCCGGAGGCCCAGCGGTCGTGGAAGGCGACCGGCAGGCGCTGCAGATGCCGGTAGAGGTCCGCGCGCATCGACGCCTCGACCCCGGCGAGGGGCCGCGCCACGAGCCAGCGCCGCAACCCGAACAGCAGCGCCTCGGTGAGGCCGAGCAGCAGCAGGTACAGCGCCCCGAGCCACACGCCCGCCGGGTCCCGGTCGGCGACCGGCCCGTCCACCATCCACTTCAGGACGAGGGGGATGAACAGGCCCACGCACGAGGCGACTATCGCGACGAACGCGGCGACGGACAGCCGCGCCCGCACGGGCCGCACATACGGCCACAGCCGCAGCAGCGTGCGCACGGCGGACCGCCCCTCGGCCTTCCGGGGCGCCTCGGCCCGCTCGGGCTCCTCGGGCTCCGAGGCCGTTTCGGGTTCCTCGGCGGTTGCACGTGTCGTGGACATCAGCAGCGAGCCTACGGATCGCCACTGACAACGCCCACCGAGTTTTGGCCGGACCGCGTTCGGTCTCACGTCCTACGACCTGCGCGGCCACGGGGGGCGTACGGGGAGCTCAGAGGGGTCGCACCGGCGCATGGGCCACCGGCTTCCGCAGGTCGCACAGCGGCCGGAACGTCGTCGACACCGCCCTCGGGACGGCCGGCTAGCTCGGATACGGCAGCAGACCGGCGGCGATCCTCTCCCAGGCCGCCTTCAGCTCGGCGAGCAGCTCCGGCTTGTCGGGGGCGAGGTCGGCCTGTTCCCGGGCGTCGGCGGCCAGGTTGTACAGATGGTCGGTGCCGGCGGCGTCCCGGTAGTACTTCCAGTCACCGCGCCGCAGCGCCCGGTTGGCCCGGACCCGCCAGAACAGGTCCCGCTCCGGTACCTGTTCGCCGCGCAGGAGATGGCCGACGAGGCTCTCGCCGTCGAGGGGGTGGGCCGGATCGGGCCGGGCGCCGCCCAGTTCCAGGAGGGTCGCCGTCCAGTCGGGGGAGAACAGCGGCTCGTCGCTGACCTGGTGGCCGTCGATCCGGGCGGGCCAGCGCAGAATCGTCGGCACCCGGATGCCGCCCTCCAGCAGCACGAACTTCTCCCCGCTGAGCGGCCAGTTGTAGGAGTAGCGCTCGCCGCCGTTGTCACTGGCGAACAGCACCACCGTGTTCTCCTCCTGCCCGGACCGGCGCAGCGCGGCCATGACCTCGCCGACGGCCGCGTCCAGGCTCTCCACCATCTGCGTGTACTTCTCGACCGAGCCGCCGTCGTAGTGGTTGAGCGCCCGGGACACCTCGGCCTGCGTCTTCGCGGCCCGGATCTTCGCCGCGATCTCGGCGCCGGTCTCCTGGTCGTCCTCCGCGAGCCAGGGCCAGTGCGGGGTGGTGAAGTTGAGGTTCAGCAGCCACGGCCTGTCGTGCCGGCGGCAGACGTACTCGACGGCCCGCTCGGTCAGGACCTCGGTGTAGTAGCGCAGGTCCTTGTACTCGGCGTCCCCCTCGTAGAGGTCGTACGTGCCGAGCTGGCCCAGCTTGGAGAAGTACTCCAGCACGCCCCCGAAGTTGCCGAAGAACTCGTCCCAGCCGGACTTGGTGGGGCTGTGGTCGGGCAGCCAGCCGCAGTGCCACTTGCCGATCAGGGCGGTCGCGTAGCCCGCCTTCTTCAGCAGGGAGGCCAGCGTGGGGTGGTTCGGGTCCAGCCCCTGCGTCCTGTTGGCGACCGGCTCGGCGAGTCCACCCGGCGTACGGCCCGGGTATCGGCCGGTGTAGAGACTGAACCGGGTCGGCGAGCAGGTCGCCGACCCCGAGTACGCGTCGGTGAACCGCACCCCCTGCCGGGCCAGCCGGTCCAGGTTCGGTGTCCTGATGTGCGGAGCGCCGTACGAGGAGAGGTCGGCCCAGCCCAGGTCGTCACCGAGGATGACGAGGAGGTTGGGGCGCTTGCCGGAGGCCGTGGCGGGGCGGGCCTCGAAGGGGCGTTCGGCGGTGGCGGCCTCGGCGGGCGCGGCCTCGGCAGGGGCGGCCGCACCGGCGACGGCGGTCACCGCACCGCCGCCGACGAGACCACCGAAGGCACGACGGGATATCTCAGGCATGCGATCGAGTTGATCAGCGGTCCGCCGCCCTGGCCAGGCATCCGGCGAGGATTTCATGGACCTGCCACAGCCCCGAAACCCTGCCGCAGGCCTGCAACTCTGCCTCAGGCCTGCAACGTTGCCTCAGCCGAGCACCCGCAGCAGCAGCACACACCGCGCCGGTACCGTCACCGCCGCCCCCGCCCGGTGCACCACCCCCGGCCCCTCCTCCTGCTCCTCCCGTGACGTGTCGACGACCACCTCGTACCGCTGCGCCCACGGTGTCCCCGGCAGGACGAAGTCCACCGGGCGGTCGCCGGCGTGGAGGACGGTGAGGAAGCTGTCGTCGAGGATGGGCGCGCCGCGGGCGTCCCGGCCGGGGATGTCGCGGCCGGAGAGGTACATGCCGAGGGTCGCGGCCGGCGCGTACCAGTCCCGTTCGGTCATCTCCGTGCCGCGTACCGTGAACCAGGCCAGGTCACGGAGCCCGTCCGCCGAGTGGGCCCGGCCGGAGAAGAAGGCCCGGCGGCGGAGTACGGGATGGGACTGGCGCAACGCGATCAGACGGGCCGTCAGGTCGAAGAGCGCCTTCCAGGCGGGGTCGTCCAAGAGCCGCCAGTCGAGCCAGCTGATCTCGTTGTCCTGGCAGTACGCGTTGTTGTTGCCCCCCTGGGTGCGGCCCAGTTCGTCACCGGCGACCAGCATCGGCACGCCCGTGGACAGCAGCAGCGTGGTCAGCAGGTTCCGCAGCTGCCGCCGCCGCAGCGCCCGGACGCGCTCGTCGTCCGTCTCGCCCTCGGTACCGCAGTTCCAGGACCGGTTGTCGTCCGAGCCGTCCCGGTTCCCCTCCCCGTTCGCCTCGTTGTGCTTGCGCTCGTACGACACCAGGTCCCGCAGGGTGAAACCGTCGTGCGCGGTGATGAAGTTGACCGACGCGTACGGCCGCCGTCCACCCCACGCGTACAGGTCGCTCGACCCCGACAGCCGGTACCCCAGGTCCCGGACGTCGGGCAGCGCGCCCCGCCAGAAGTCCCGGACGGCGCCCCGGTAGCGGTCGTTCCACTCCGTCCACAGGGGTGGGAAGGCCCCGACCTGGTAGCCGCCCGAGCCCACGTCCCACGGCTCGGCGATCAGCTTCACCCGCCGCAGCACGGGGTCCTGGGCGATGACGGCGAGGAACGGGGAGAGCATGTCGACGTCGTGCATGGAACGGGCGAGGGCCGCCGCCAGATCGAAACGGAAGCCGTCCACCCCCATCTCCGTCACCCAGTACCGCAGCGAGTCGGTGATGAGCCGCAGGACATGCGGCTGGACCACGTGCAGCGTGTTCCCGCAGCCCGAGTAGTCCGCGTACCGGCGGGCGTCGCCCTGCAGGCGGTAGTAGCCCCGGTTGTCGATGCCGCGCAGCGACAGGCTCGGGCCGCGTTCGTCGGCCTCGGCCGTGTGGTTGTAGACGACGTCGAGGACGACCTCGATGCCGGCGGCGTGCAGGGCCCGCACCATCCGCCTGAACTCCCCGACCTGCTGCCCGGTCGTGCCCGACGACGCGTACCCCGCGTGCGGGGCGAAGTAGCCGATCGAGTTGTAGCCCCAGTAGTTGCGCATGCCCCGGCGCAGCAGATGGTCCTCGTGGGCGAACTGGTGCACGGGCAGCAGCTCCACCGCCGTCACACCGAGCTTCACCAGGTGCTCGATCGCCGCCGGATGCGCGAGACCGGCGTACGTGCCGCGCAGTTCCTCCGGGATGCCCGGGTGGGTCATGGTGAAGCCGCGGACGTGCAGCTCGTAGATGACCGAGTCGGCCCACGGGGTCTTCGGGCGGCGGTCGTCGATCCATTCGTCGTCGGGGGCGTCGTCGTGGACGACGACGCCCTTCGGGACGTGCGGCGCCGAGTCCCGCTCGTCGCGCACGGTGTCCGCGACATGCTGCTCGGGCCAGTCCCGGACGTGCGCGTACACCTCCGGCGGCAGACCGAACTCCCCGTCCACGGCCCGCGCGTACGGGTCGAGGAGGAGCTTCGCCGGGTTCCAGCGGGCGCCGGTCCACGGGTCCCAGCGGCCGTGCACGCGATAGCCGTACCGCTGCCCCGGCAGGACGCCCGGCACGAACCCGTGCCAGATCTCGTGGGTCAGCTCGGACAGCCTCAGCCGGGTCTCCTCGCCCGCCTCGGAGAACAGACACAGCTCGACGGCCTCCGCCCCGCCGGCCCACAACGCGAAGTTGGTGCCCGCGACCCCGTCGGGGCCCACCCGGAACCGCGCGCCGAGCGGCGTCGACGCCCCCGGCCACACGGGCCTCGTCTCCGGCGCGGCCTCCCCGCGCCGACCGCCGTTCAGCACGGTGGCCGGACGCGCGGCCGGTACCCCGCGCGTCCCTCGTACTTCCTCCTGCTCGGCTGCGCTCGACACCTCAGGCCTCCCGCGGCTCGGTGGGGCGACGGGAAAGGGGAAGCAAGGTGTCCCTGCCACTGCTCCCCGCCGAGTCGTCCTCCCAAGGGTTCTGCCCAGAGCACGCCTCGCACTCACGTTTCCCGGGGGCGTGCGCCGTCGTTGGGCCGCACGTGAACCACGCACAGACGCACGCGCGCCGCGCCGGGGCCGCCCTGGCCGCCGCACTCATCTGGGCCGGCCTGCTGGCCGGGGCCGCCGGCTGCACCGTCGGACCGCCACTGACCAGCGAAAAGGCACCGGACGACACGATCCGGGTCACGCCGGAGGACGGCAGCAAGGGCGTGCGCCCGGAGCAGCGCTTCGAAGTTCGGGTGCCCAGCGGGCGCCTGGAGTCCGTCAAGGTGGTGAAGTCCCAGGACGCGCAGGAGTCACCCGTACCGGGGCGGATGTCCGCCGACGGACTGACCTGGCGCCCCACCGGCTCACCGAAGCTCGCCCTGGCCGCCAGGTACACCGTCGACGCGGTCGCCCTCGACGGCCACGGCCGCCGCTCGGCTCGGCACGTCACCTTCACGACGGACGTCCCCGACGAGCGCTTCATCGCGTACGTCACGCCCGAGCACCGGGCCACCGTCGGCACCGGGATGATCGTCTCCCTGGAGTTCAACCGGGAGATCGAGGACCGCGCGGCCGTGGAACGCGCCGTCGACGTGACCGCAGAGCCGGCCGTCGAGGTCCGCCCGCACTGGTTCGGCAAGGGACGTCTCGACTTCCGCCCCGAGACGTACTGGAAGCCCGGCACCAGGGTCACCGTCGGTCTGCGGCTGCGGGACGTCGAAGGCGCCCCCGGCGTGTACGGCCAGCAGTACAAGACGTTCTCCTTCACCGTCGGCCGCCACCAGGTCAGCGTGGTCGACGCGGCGAAGCACACCATGCGCGTGGAACGCGGCGACGGCGTCCTCGCCACGCTCCCCGTCACGGCCGGGGCGCCGAAGACGACGACGTACAACGGGAAGATGGTCGTCACCGAGATGTTGGAGGTGACCCGGATGAACGGCGCCACCGTCGGTTTCAGGAAGGCGAACGGCAAGGGCGAGTACGACATCCCGGATGTTCCGCACGCCATGCGCCTCACCACCTCCGGCACCTTCCTGCACGGTAACTACTGGGCCCCGGACGCCTTCGGCAGGGCCAACGTCAGCCACGGCTGCGTCGGTCTGCGCGATGTGAAGGGCGGCAGCTCCGGCACCCCCGCCGGCTGGTTCTTCGACCGCAGCCTCGTCGGGGACGTCGTCGAGGTGATCAACAGCGACGACAAAAAGGTCGCTCCCGACAACGGGCTCGGAGGGTGGAACTTGGGGTGGAATGAATGGAAAGCGGGTGCCGCGGTGAAGTAGACCGACATAGGTGTACGCGCGCGGGGGAGCTCCCGAGGGCGGCGACTGTCCAAGTTGGGACTGAACGGTGACATACACCGAGGCCAAACCCTTCCGATCATCTGGTTAATGTACGTGCGTACGCGCGCGCTGCGCGTAGGGGTGCGGGCCTGATCAGGCCGTGCGAGGGGAGAACAGAACATTGAACGGGCGACCGATATCGGGGGCGTCGGTTGGCGCGCGGACACGGCGGCGCAAGGGGGCCCTGGCCATGCTGCCGGTCCTGATGCTGCTCGCCGTCACCGCGTGCGGCGGAGGCGGGGGTTCGGACTCGGGCTCCGGCGGCGACAAGGGGAAGGGCTCCGACAAGAGCGCCTCCGACAAGGCGGCCACCAAGGCCTCGGAAGCGGTGGTCTCCATCGCCCCGAAGAACGGCGCCGACGACGTGGCCACCAGCGGCGCCCTCAAGGTGAGCGCAGCCAAGGGCAAGCTGTCCGAGGTCACGGTCGAGAACGACAAGGGCGAGAAGATCGCCGGCGAGATATCCGGGGACGGCGCCACCTGGACGCCGTCCATCCACCTAAACTCGGCCACCGAGTACAAGGTGCACGCCGTCGCGAAGGACTCCGAGGGGCGTGAGGCGGCCGAGGACGCGTCCTTCACCACACTGACCCCGAAGAACACCTTCGTTGGCATCTTCACCCCCGAGGACGGCTCGAAGGTCGGCGTCGGCATGCCGTTCTCGATCCGCTTCACGCGGGGCATCACCGCCCCGGAGGACGTCGAGAAGGCCATCACCATCAAGACCGAGCCGGCCGTCGACGTCGAGGGCCACTGGTTCGGCAACGACCGCATCGACTTCCGCCCGGAGAAGTACTGGAAGGCCGGCACGAAGGTCACCGTCGACCTCAACCTCGACGGCGTCGAGGGCCGCGACGGTGTCTACGGCGAGCAGAGCAAGAAGGTCTCCTTCACCATCGGCCGCAGCCAGGTCTCCGTCGTCGACGTCAAGAAGCTCACGATGAAGGTCCAGCGGGACGGCAAGGTCATCAAGACCATCCCCGTCACCACCGGCAAGCCCGGCATGGAGACCTGGAACGGCCAGATGGTCATCAGTGAGCGCCTGCGCGTGACCCGGATGAACGGCGAGACGGTCGGCTACGGCGGCGAGTACGACATCAAGGACGTGCCGGACGCCATGCGCCTGACCAACTCGGGCACCTTCATCCACGGCAACTACTGGGGCGGCGGCGCCTTCGGCAACTACAACGCCAGCCACGGCTGCATCGGCCTGCGCGACACCCGCGGCGGCTACGACCGCAAGGCGCCGGGCGCGTGGTTCTTCGACAACTCGATGGTCGGTGACGTCGTGGTCGTCAAGAACTCCAACGACCGCGTCGTCGACCCGGACAACGGCTACAACGGCTGGAACATGGCGTGGGACAAGTGGAAGGCGTGAGCGCCGCCGCCTGATACGTGGTGCACGGCCCCGGTGTGATGTACGGCACCGGGGCCTTTGCCGTTAGCCGCCGTTAACCTGCCCTCATGACTGTGCACCTCGAAGTCGCCGAAGGCGTCGGCACCATCCGCCTCGACCGGCCGCCCATGAACGCTCTGGACATCGCCACCCAGGACCGCCTCAAGGAACTCGCCGAGGAGGCGGCGGACCGGGACGACGTACGCGCCGTGATCCTCTACGGCGGGGAGAAGGTGTTCGCGGCCGGCGCGGACATCAAGGAGATGCAGGCCATGGACCACGCGGCGATGGTCGCCCGGTCCCGGGCCCTGCAGGACTCCTTCAGTGCCGTGGCCCGTATCCCCAAGCCCGTCGTCGCGGCCGTCACGGGGTACGCGCTGGGCGGCGGTTGCGAGCTGGCGCTGTGCGCGGACTACCGCATCGCCGGGGAGAACGCGAAGCTCGGCCAGCCGGAGATCCTGCTCGGCGTCATCCCGGGCGCGGGCGGCACCCAGCGGCTGTCCCGTCTCGTCGGCCCCTCCAAGGCCAAGGACCTCATCTTCACCGGCCGTATGGTCAAGGCGGACGAGGCGCTCACGCTCGGTCTGGTCGACCGGGTCGTCCCGGCCGACGAGGTGTACACCGCCGCGCACGAGTGGGCCGCGCGGCTGGCGCGGGGGCCGGCGATCGCGCTGCGGGCCGCCAAGGAGTCGATCGACGCGGGCCTGGAGACCGACCTGGAGACCGGGCTCGCGATCGAGCGGAACTGGTTCGCGGGGCTGTTCGCCACGGAGGACCGCGAGCGCGGGATGCGGAGCTTCGTGGAGGAGGGGCCGGGCAAGGCGAAGTTCGTCTGACGGCTGACGGCTGACGGCTGACGGCTGAGGGGCAGGGGTCAGGGGTCAGGGCCGGGTTCCCGAGATCCGGCCCACAAGTTCCGCTGATCGGCTTGCAGTTGACGCGACGTATGACCCGCGTCCCCCGAAGGAGCGGTTTGTCCGAGCCTTAAGGCAGCCTTAAGAAAGCCTTGCCCAAAGGTCGTGGCGTTGACCGAAGTTCAGGGTGTTCGCGCAGGTCGAGCGGGCTGTCGTCGGTGAATTGCTGCCATTGGCATATGCCATCCGAAACCTCCGGAATGGTTGGTTCCGGGGGTTGTATTCCTGCGGAACGGCCCCGAAAGGGGCTCGGGACGGCCATGATGGGGGCATGGCGGGGCTGGAGGGTATCGAACAGCCGCGGCGGCACGGGAGTGCGACCGCGGCGCGTTGGTCGCCTGCGATCGAGGACGAACGGGCGCAGAAGGCACTGGAGTTGTTCGGCGATCCCACCGAGGGAGAGGTTCCGCTCCCGTCCCGTCCCGAGTCTGCCGCCACGGCCCGGCGGCTCGCCCAGGTCGTCGTCCTGCGCCAGTGGCGGCTGTCGCCGAAGATGACCGAGGACGCGGTCCTCCTCGTCTCCGAACTCGTGGGCAACGCCGTGCGGCACACCGGCGCCCGCGTCTTCGGGCTCCGCATGCGCCGCCGGCCCGGCTGGATCCGTGTCGAGGTCCGCGATCCCTCACGGGGGCTGCCCTGCCTGATTCCGGTGCAGGAGATGGACATCAGCGGGCGGGGGTTGTTCCTGGTGGACAAGCTCTCGGACCGGTGGGGGGTCGATCTGCTGCCGCGCGGGAAGACGACGTGGTTCGAGATGAGGGTCGCGGACCGGTAGGGCGCGCAACGCGCACCTCCGTCGATCGGGCCAATCGCCGACATTCGTGCTCGACCTCCCTATAAAGGTCGCGTGACCACGTCCCGCACCCCCCTCATGCAGCGCAACCTCGTGCAGCGCGCCCTTCTCGCGGCCGCCGTTCTCGCCGCCGTGGCCGCGTGCGGCTCCGAGGCCAGGACCGGTGAGCAGGAGCAGCGGATCCGGGCCGACCGGGCCACCGCCGAAGCCGAAGCCGCCGAGCGGAAGAAGAAGCAGCGGACGGCGGTCCGGGGACTGCGCGGCATGCCGCCCGTGCTGGACCCGAAGGACGTCTACGCCGCCGACCGCCCGAACCGGCTCTCCCCGGTGGTCAAGGACTTCCCGTCCCGGGTGTACGTCCCCAACAGCGAGTCCGACACCGTCTCCGTCATCGACCCGAAGACGTACGAGATCATCGAGACGATCCCGGTGGGCCGCCAGCCCCAGCACGTCGTGCCCTCCTGGGACCTGAAGACCCTCTGGGTCAACAACAACCGGGGCCACACCCTCACCCCCATCGACCCGAAGACGGGGAAGGCGGGCAAGCCGGTCGAGGTGCACGACCCGTACAACCTGTACTTCACCCCGAACGGCGAGTACGCCGTCGTCATGGCCTCCCTCGACCGCGAACTCGTTTTCCGCGACCCGCACACCATGAAGCGGGTCAGGACCGAGCCGGTCACCTGCTACGGCGTCAACCACGCCGACTTCTCGATCGACGGCACCTACTTCATCGTGTCGTGCGAGTTCAGCGGTGAGCTGCTGAAGGTCGACACCGAGAGGATGAAGGTGATCGGGCAGCTGAAGCTGCCGTTCGAGGGGGCCATGCCGCAGGACGTGAAGATCTCACCGGACGGCAAGCGGTTCTACATCGCCGACATGATGGCCGACGGCATGTGGGTCCTGGACGGCGACACGTTCGACGAGCCGAAGCTCCTGCCCACCGGCAAGGGCACCCACGGGCTGTACGTCGGCCGCGACTCCCGTGAGATGTACGTCTCCAACCGCGGCGAGGGCACCGTCTCCGTCTTCGACTTCACCAAGAACAAGCTCACCAAGAAGTGGCACCTCCCCGACGGCGGCAGCCCCGACATGGGCGGCGTCTCCGCCGACGGCAAGGTCCTGTGGCTCTCCGGCCGCTACGACTCCGAGGTGTACGCCCTCGACACCCGCAGCGGGAAGCAGCTCGCCCGCATCCCCGTCGGCAGCGGCCCGCACGGCCTCGCGGTGTACCCGCAGCCCGGCCGCTACTCGCTCGGGCACACGGGCGTCTTCCGGTGACACAGGACAACCGGGCGGGCTGACACGCCTCCGTACGAGTGAGGGTCCCCGGCCCGGCGCCGCGCAGCCGAGATCGTGATCGGCATGATCACCACCCGTCCGCGGCGCCGGGCCGCCGCCGTCGTCCTGTCCCTCTCCGCCGTCCTCGCCACCTCCGCCGCGACCGCTCCGGCGCAGACCCGGACCGCCACGCCGGCCGAGGCCGCCGCTGCCTTCGCGGGGGCCGCCGCCCCCACCTGTCCCCGGTTCGAGGACCCGGTCCACGCCGCCGCCGACCGCCGCGTGGCCGTCGACCGCATCAGCCCCGAGCCGGTCTGGCGCAAGACCTGCGGCACCCTCTACCGCAGCGACAGCCGGGGCCCGGCGACCATCTTCGAACAGGGGCTCCAGCCCAAGGACGTCATCGACGGGCAGTACGACATCGAGCAGTACGTCCTGGTCAACCAGCCCTCGCCGTACGTCTCCACGACCTACGACCACGACCTGTACAAGACCTGGTACAAGTCCGGCTACAACTACTACATCGACGCCCCCGGCGGCGTGGACGTCAACAGGACCATCGGCGACCAGCACAAGTGGGCCGACCAGGTCGAGGTCGCCTTCCCCGGCGGCATCAGGACGGAGTTCATCATCGGCGTCTGCCCGGTCGACAAGAAGACCAAGACGGAGAAGATGAGCGAGTGCGAGAGCAACCCGCACTACGAGCCCTGGCACTGATGCCCGCCGTGCCCGCCGCGCCCGCCGCGCGGGTCGCGCTCATCGGGCCCCTCGAGCCGGTCCGGCCCCTCGTGCCGGTCGGGCGCTGAGCAGTATCTCGGAGCCCACCGGCAGATAGCCCGCCGACTGGAACGCCCGCATGCTGCGGGCGTTCCCCGGCGCGACCTGCGCCCACAGCGGCTCGGCGACGAGATGACGTGCGGCGGTCACCAGAGACCGGCCCAGCCCCCTGTGCCGTACGACAGGACCCCGCGCGGAGCGCTCGTCCACCTCGACCGAGACCTCCAGCCGTCCGGCGATTCCGCGGCCCGTCGTCAGGACCCCGCCGTCCGCCGTCCAGACCCGTACGTCGTCCCGGCGCAGCCGCGCGTACGCGACGCGGGGGTGGCCGGCGTCCTCGATCTCCTTCAGCGGGAGCGGCGGTTCGCCCGGCAGGGGGGAGGCGACCAGCATCGCGTCGATGGTCTCGGACGTGCGGCCCGTCCGTTCCATGAAGGCCGCCAGGAACCGTGGGTTCATGCTCGCGGACAGCGCGTCGCACTCCATGGCCGCCAGCGTCTCGTGCACCCAGTCCGGGTCCTCGTCCGTGAACACGACGGAGTGGGCCGTGAAGCACAGGACACCCGCGTCCCGGGGGGAGTGCTGGGCGATGACGGTCGTACCGCCGTCCGCCGGCGGGAAGACACCCCGCGCCGCCGCGTCCAGAATGTCCCGCAAGCTCTCCATCGCCGTGCTCCCCGGATCTCCCCTTGAGTCTCCACCCGCTGGAAGGCCCACACTCGCAGACATGATCGAGAACGGCACCGGCCTTTTCACCATCGGGCAGCTCGCCCGCGGCTCCGGTCTGTCCGTCCGCACGATCCGCTACTGGTCCGACGAGGGCGTCCTGCACCCGGTCACCCGCAGCGCGGGAGGCTACCGGCTGTACGACGCCGAGTCCGTGGCCCGGCTCGAACTCATCCGCACCCTGCGGGAGCTGGGCCTCGGCCTGGACCACGTACGGCGGGTGCTCGCGGGGGAGACGACCGTCGCGGAGGTGGCGGCCGCCCATGTGGCCGCGCTGGACACGCAGATCCGGGCCCTGAAGGTGACCCGGGCGGTGCTGTCGACCGTGGCGCGACGCGGCTCGACCGCGGAGGAGATGACGCTGATGAACAGACTGGCCCGGCTGTCCGCCGCCGAACGAGGGCGGATCATCGACGACTTCATGGAGGAGACCTTCGGGGGACTCGACACCGCCGACCCCGACATCCGTACGCGGCTGAGGTTCGGCCTCGCGGATCTGCCGGAGGACCCCACGCCCGAGCAGGTGGACGCCTGGGTGGAGCTGGCCGAGATGCTCCAGGACCCCGGGTTCCGGGCGCGGATGCGGCAGACGGTCGAGTTCAACGCGGCGGACCGGGGGCCGGATGTGCCGGCGGGCACCTCCCTGTGGTTCATGAGCCGCCTGGTGCAGCTCGCGGGGGAGGCGCTGCGGGAGGGTGTCGATCCGGCCTCGCCCGCGGCCGAGGAGGTGCTGGCCGGGCTGCTCGGCGACGCCGACCGGGCCGTCCTGCTCGAACGCGTCACATCGGCGGCCCACGCCGAAATGGCCCGGTTCCGGGAGCTGGCCGCGCTGGTGCGGGGCGTGGAGCCGCTGTCGGCGCACACCGAGGAGTTCGCGTGGGTGGTCGCCGCACTCCGTGCTCGCGTGGCCGGTTAATCTGACCTGCGTCAGTAGGACTGTCGGCAGGACTGCCTCGAAGAGGCAGGGCACCAAGAAGGGGCGGATCGGTGGCGGACATCGAGGCAGCGCGCAAGGAGTTCCAGCGGATCGACGCGGACGGGGACGGGTTCATCACCGCCGCGGAGTTCAAGACCGCCCTGGCCCAGGAGGGCGACTGGAACGTCACCGAGTCCGTGGCGGAGGTCATCATCCGCACCCGCGACCTCAACGGCGACAAGCTCCTGTCGTTCGACGAGTTCTGGGCCCACCTGGGCAAGTGAGGTCAGGGGCCGAGGGGCGCCTTCCGTCGCGTACGACGGGGGCGCCCCTTCGTCATGCCGGGGCCGGAATAGCGGGGGGTGCTCCTGGGTTGCAGCCCAGTAATGCATGCACGCGCATGAAAATATGACGCAAGGGGAGACTTGTCATGAAGATCGGCATCATCGGCGCCGGCAACATCGGCGGCAACCTCACCCGGCGGCTCACCGCCCTCGGCCACGACGTCTCCGTCGCCAACTCCCGAGGCCCGCACACGCTCACCGCACTGGCCGAGGAGACGGGCGCGACGCCGGTCCCGGTGCGGGAGGCGGCGCGCGGCGCCGAAGTCGTGGTGATCACGATCCCGCTGAAGGCGGTCCCGGACCTGCCGCCCGGCCTCCTCGACGAGGCCGCGGACGGTGTCGCCGTCATCGACACCGGCAACTACTACCCCCGGCAGCGTGACGGCAGGATCGCCGGGATCGAGGACGACGGCCTCACCGAGAGCCGCTGGACCGAACGCCACCTGGGCCACCCCGTCATCAAGGCCTTCAACGGCACCTACGCCCAGGACATCCTCGACCGCCCCCGCCCCGCCGACGCCCCCGACCGCCTCGCCCTCCCCGTCGCCGGCGACGACGACGCGGCCAAGTCCAGGGTCCGCGCCCTCATCGACGCACTCGGCTTCGACACCGTCGACGCGGGCGGCCTCGACGACTCGTGGCGCCAGCAGCCCGACACCCCTGTCTATGGTCTGCAGGCCGGCGTCGAGGCCGTGACCAAGGCCCTGTCCGAGGCGTCACCGGAACGCAAGCCGGAGTTCCGGGGTTAGCTCAGCCTCCTGCGGCCCACGACCTGAGCGCGGCCTTGCTCGCGAAGTCCGCGACGTTCTTGTCGACGGGGTCGTCCGTGTACTGGTGGAAGCGCCACTTCGCCTTGATACGGGGCTTGCCCGCGGTCACGTAGTCGGCGATCCAGAGGCCGTCGCCGGCGAATGAGGTGCTGTCGACATTGAGCCAAAAGTTCCTGTTGGCGTACAGGATCACCCGGTTGTTCGGCCGCAGTTCCTGCACCTTCCGGATGAACCGATCCTTGTCCGCATTGCTCGCGTGCGTCCCGTCGCTCGTCGTCTCCCAGTCGACGGCGAGGATGTCGCCCGCCTTTTCCGGGGCCTTGCTCACGAAGTACTCGGCCTGCGCGGTCAGGTTGCCGGGCCAGAGGAAGTGGTAGTAGCCGACGACGAGGCCGGCGTCGCGGGCGGTCTTCGTCTGGGCGGCGAGTTTCGGGTTGGTGTAGGTGCGGCCTTCGGTGGCCTTGATGAAGACGAAGGAGAGGCCGGTGGTGTCGTAGGAGGAGGACTGGTAGGAGCTGACGTCGATGCCGCGCAGCATGGGGGTCTCCGGGGGTGGGGGCGGTCAGGTGGGGGCGGTGATCCGCTCGGCCAGGGACGTGACGTCCGCGAGGAGGGTGGGGGGCGGGACGGCGAGGTCGAGGGTGTGGGCGATGACGGTGATGCCGGATCGGCGGATCACGTGGGGGGTCGGGCCGGGGGCCGGGGCGGAGGCGGCGGCCGCGTAGATCAGGTGGCCCCGGGGGAGGCCGAGGGCCGTGCAGTAGGCGAGCAGTTGGTAGAGGTGGGACGTGGGAGGGGCGGCGGGGGTGACGTACGTGTACTTCGCGTCCGCCACGGAGAGGGGGCGGCCGGCGCGGTAGAGGACGAGGTCGGGGCGGAAGGGGACGCGGGCGGCCTCGTCGAGGCGGTGCTGGGTCTCCTGGGCGGCGCAGCGGATGCCGCGGCGGGCGAGGGCGGCGGTGAGGGTGACGGTCAGGAAGCGTTCGAAGACCGCCGGCATGTCGAGGAGGAAGCCGTCGGTGGGGAGCGGGCTGTCGCCCTCCGGCTGGGCGGAGCGGTGGGCGAGGAGCAGTTCCGCGAGGCGCAGGGCCGGGGCGTAGCGGGAGTTGAGACGGGTCGGGGTCCAGTCGGGGAGCGGTGCGCCCGGGTGGAGGAGGTGGACTCCGTGGAGGTGGTCGGTGAGGTGGCGCAGGGTGAGACGGGTGGGGGCCGGGACGCCCGGCAGGTGCGTGGCCAGGTGGAGGGCGGCCAGGAGGATGCGGTTCTCCGCGATGTCCGGGGTGTGGTCGTCGTAGCGGACGGCCACCGGGAGGGGCAGACCGACGCGGCGGAGCTGGTCCGCCGTCCGGATGCGGCCCTTGACCAGGGGGAGGTCCTCCTCGACCGTGCGGTAGCCGTGCAGGACGCCGGACTCCAGGGTGCGGCGCGCGGTGCGGGCGAGGAGCTCCGCGAGCGCGGGGAGCAGGTCGTCGGCCGTGGCCGCGGTGACCGGATCGGGGTCCGGGTGCCAGGGATCGTCGGGGGAGTAGGAGAGCAGGAAGAGAAGGTCCCGGACCGGGAGTTTGGGCCGGAGGAGCAGCTCGATCGCGCCGCCCGCCGGGGTGCGCAGCCGGACCAGGCCCACCTTCTGGTTTCCGGCCACGCGCCAGCGGCCGCCGGGGGCCGGGGTCAGTCGTACGAGGCCGGGGGCGGAGAGCAGGCCCGCGACCTGGTCGGCCGTCAGTTCCCGTACGGTGCCGGCGCCGGTCTCGTCGACGGTGAGCCGCAGCGGGGGCGCCAGCGCGGGGCGGGCACCGGTGGTGGCGGGGGGACTGGTGGTGGGCGCCTCACTCGCGGTGGACTCCTGTTCACCAGCCATGCCGGGCCCGGTCGTCATGAGCCGAGGGCCGCGCGCAGGGAGGCCAGGCCGTACTCCTCCTCGACGTCCACGCCCGTGCCGTACACCTGGTCCTCCAGCAGCGGCAGGATCTGCGTACGCCAGATCAGGTCGAGGCCCTCGGGGCGGGCCGCGCCGGGCTTCATCAGGTACGACGGGCCGATGGCGCGGTCGGCGTCACCGAGGCGCCGGTTCAGCTCGTCCAGGAGGCGGGCGGGGCCCTCCGGCAGGCCGTGGCGGCGCAGCCAGCGGTCCAGGAGGCCGTGGA
Organism: Streptomyces sp. NBC_00104; assembly: GCF_045160825.1. Taxonomy (NCBI): domain Bacteria; kingdom Bacillati; phylum Actinomycetota; class Actinomycetes; order Kitasatosporales; family Streptomycetaceae; genus Streptomyces; species Streptomyces sp. NBC_00104. Next base: position 7,751,780 of record NZ_CP108215.1, read on the forward strand.
CCGGCTGCTTCTCGGGGGAGAGACGGCGGAAGGCGAAGCGGCGGCGCATCGCCGCGTCGACGAGCGCGATCGAACGGTCGGCCGTGTTCATCGTGCCGACGAGGAACAGGTTGCCCGGCAGATGGAACGGGTCGTGCGGGCTGTACTGGGTGGTGACCGGCTCCTCGCGGTACTCCAGCAGGAAGTACAGCTCGCCGAACACCTTCGCCAGATTGGCCCGGTTGATCTCGTCGACGATCAGGACGTACGGGTTCGCCGGGTCCTTCCTCGCCCGCTCGGCCAGCAGCTTGAAGGGGCCCGGGACGACGTCGAACACCACCGAGCCCGAGCCGCCCGCCCCGCCCTCGCCGCGTACCGGGCGGAAGCCCTCGAAGAAGTCCTCGTACGTGTACGACGGGTGGAACTGCACGAGCTCCACCCGGTCCGGTCCCGCCAGATGCCTGGCCAGGGCACGGGCGAGATACGTCTTCCCGGTGCCGGGCGGGCCGTGGAACACGAGCTGACGCTGCTCCTGGAGCTGTTGGGCCGTCTCGCTCAGCCAGTCCAGCGGCATGAGCAGCTGCTCGGCCAACTCCGCGGTGACGGACGGTAGTTCGAGCGGTTTGGTGACATCGGCTTCGAGCAGCGGTTCGGCGACGACGTCCTCCAGGCCCGCGCGTTCCGCGAGTTCGGCGGCCACGCTGCTGATGTCGTACACCGTGGGCGGCTGAGTCAGTCGGTTCTGGACGGTCTGAGGAAGCTCCGAGCGCTTCAGAGGCCGCTCGGCGGTGGCCCAGCGCACCGGAAGGCGCCGGGCGTTGTCGAGGCCGTCCGAGGTGTCGTACACCGCCGGGCCCTGGACCGTACCGACGTGAACCTCGTCCGGAGTGACCGTGGCCACCAGGTCGCCGGGCTGTATGAGCGTGAGGAAGGCGTGCAACTGGTACACGGACTGTCCTCGTGACTGGGTGCTGTCCTCGGGAAGTCCTTCCAGCACCGTCCGTTGGATCTCCTGCTTGGCCGTGCCCGCCGGGATGTCCGGCAGCTCCTTCCAGGACACCGAGCAGTAGCCCTGCTCTAGCCACTGCGGCACGACATTGCGCCCGTCCACGTTGAATCCGCGCACCAGCCAGCCCCGCTGGTCGTGTTCGACGGCGCCGCGCCGCCACCGGCTGACCCAGGGGTCGGCGTAGAACCACACCGGCTCCCCGCTCTGCGCCTCCAGGATCTTCCGCAGCTCCAGCAGATCGCGGTCGTCGTCGCCGGTGACCTGCGGCAGCTCGTCAGCGAACGCCTTGGCGATCTCCTGCTTGTGGTAGGCGCTGGCGATCGGCTGGAACACGTCCGGGAAGAGCGCGTACAGCAGGACGTGGATCTGCGCGCGGCCCTTCTTGTGGCCCACGGAGCGTTGGACGTCCAGGCACTCCTCCCGGAACCGCCACGGGTCGTTCAGTACGGCGTCCCGCTCGGCGTAGGGCCTGCCCGCGAGCCGCTCCACCAGCAGGACCAGGATCTGGAACTGCGCCCAGCGGTAGTTGAGGAAGCCCTGGCCGCCGTTGAGGAAGCCCCTCAGGCGTGTCTCCATGAGCTCCGGGGTCGCCAAGTGGCCCAGGCCGGCCCAGGAGAGGACCTCGCCGAGGATCTGGAGTTTCTTCCTGATGCCGATCTGCTCGGGCCGCAGGGGCGCCATGTTCACGAAGAGCAGCTCGGCCGCCAGCACGATCGTGGCGGCCGGTGCGCCGTCCAACTGGCGGCGCAGCTTGACCAGGAACGTGTCCGACGACTCGTCCGGGCGGTCCACGAAACGGGCGCGCAGATCGGAGGCCGTGCCCTCGCTCCAGGCGTCCGTCTCCGGCGCGAACGCGGACCTGCCGCTCAGCAGTCCGTCACGGAAGACCCGCTGCACCTCCGCCACGACCTCGGCGCCCACCGGCCGATCCGATCCCATACCCACTCCGCCCGCCCTCGTGTGCTCGAAGGGCCCACCCTAGGAGGGTCGTTGGGCCGACGCCACGGGAAGGCGTCGGAACGACGGGCGGGGATCGGGGATCCCTGTCGGTGAACACCGGCCCGTTCCCCGGCCCGTTCCCCGGCCGTTTCCCGGCCCGGCACGGTCAACGGGGCGGTCGAGCGCGCCCCTGTTCGTGCCGGCAGTTCTCGGCCCGCGGCAGATCCTGCGGGCCCACCAGGCCGCGCTGGGAGAGGTACTCGGCGATGTGCTCACGCGAGGGCTTCCGGGGTTCGTCGGGCCACAGCGCGTTCCGCAGCCGCGACAGGATCCTGTCGACCGCCGAGACGCTGTACCCGGCGCATTCGGCCGCCACTCTGCGGCTCTTGTGCTCCTGCAGCGTCGGGTCGGCGGAGAGCCAGGGGGCGAGGACCGCCACCAGGAGGTCCCGGCCGGGACCCCGCAGGATCTTGTTCGCCTCGGCGTTCATCTCCGGCCCCCAGACGGTGCTGCGTCCGTGGGAGACGAGGTCCTCGCAGGATTCGTCCCCCTGCGCGGTGGCGGGCGGAACCGTCACCGTCACGGGGTCGACGTCCGCGACGAGAAACTGGACCTGCGTGGTCCCGGCCGAGAACACATGCGCCCGGCCGGGCGGGATCTCCGACCACGGGGCGGACGGCGGAGCCACTCGGACGCCCAGCTTCGTCGAGCGGTTCACCAGCATCCACCCGGTGTGGAGATGGACGATCTGGGGGCAGTGCGGTCGACGGGACAGCTGTGTGTTGCCGGGGTCCAGCACGGACCGGCTGAGGTGGAACACACCCGCGGGGTCCAGGGTGAACGACGCCAGGCCCTCCCGCGTCGTGATGCTCACGGTCGCCCGGGGGATGTCGTACGCGTCGGACAGTACGGCGGAGGTGGCGGAAGAGGTCATCGTCGTTCCTGACGGGCGGGGAGCAGGTCGGCGTCGGCCAGCGGGCGGGCCACGGGTGCCTGCGCGACCACATCGGCCACGACCACGGTGATGTTGTCCGACCCCCCGGCCTTGAGCGCCTGCCGCAGCAGTTCGTCGGCCGCCTCCTGGGGGAGCAGGCCGAGGGTGTCCACCAGCAGGGCGTGGGCCGCCTCCTCCCCCAGATCCGCGCAGAGCCCGTCGCTCGCCATGACGATCCGCATGTCCGGTTCGGCATCGACCTGCCACAGATCCGGCCGGGCGGCCGCCGCGGAGCCGACCACGCGAAGCAGCGGGCCACCCGCGGTGTGCGGGGTGGTCAGCCGGTGCGGAAGCTGGTCGTCCTGGCGTACGGCCCAGACCGTGCCGTCGCCCACATGGGCTCCGACCACCGTGCCGCCCACCAGGCCGCAGGCGTCCAGTGTGGTGGCCATGCCCAGCAGTTGGGGCCTGTCCTGGGTGTGTGCGCGAATCACGCCGGTCGCCTGCCGGAACCCGGCCTGCAGAGCACGTACGGAACCCGAACCGGCCGCGTGCCAGGCGTCGACCACGGCCTGTACCGCGAGTCGTGAGGCGAGGTCACCCGCCGGCGCTCCGCCGACTCCGTCGGCGATGACCGCGAGTTCGTCGTCGACGAAGTACGCGTCCTCGTTGGTCGTCCGGCGGCCGGAAGACGTGGCCGCCGCGACGTCCAGCCACCGGGAGTCCGGGCTCTCCGCCGCCGTCAGGGCCTTGCGGGGGCTGCTCCGCACCAGCCGGGTGCCGGACGAACCGGCGGCCGGAGCACCCTCGTAGGCCGTCGGCGACGAGGCCGCGGATCGCCGGGCCCGCCCCGGGACCGCGGAGCGCCGGGCCGGCGGCCCGGACCGGGCCGCCGGGGCTGCCGGGGCCGCCGGCGAACCGGCGGGGCCGTCGTGCGGGTTCGGCCGCTCCCGACGCCGCGGCGCGACCGGCGCGGCCGCCGCGGGCAGTGCCAGCGCGGGCAACTCCGGGACCGGAACGGACCGGTCGCCGCCGCGTTCCTTGCGCCGCGGGCGCGGCGCGGGGCCCCGCCGGCCGGTCGGTACCTCCTCCTCGCCCTCGGGGGGACGGGGAGCGTCCGCCGCTTCGGCGGTGGGGGCCCCGGGGTCGTGGACGGGCGGGCGGCTCTTCTCGGCCGTGGCCGAAGCCGAAGCCGTGGCCGTGGCTGTGCCGTGGCCGGGAGGCGCGCCGTGGCCGGGAGCAGCGCCGTGGCCGGGAGGCGCGCCGCGCCATGCGTCGTGCGGGGACGGCATGGCGCCCAGGTCGCCCCGGCGCCGGGCCGTAGCTCCCACGACGGCTCCGAGCACGAACGTGCCGACCAGGGCCAGGGTCGTCAGCAGAAGGTGTGTCGAGTTCACTTGTGTCCCCCGAAGTCGGTGGTGGGTCCGTCGCTTTCGCCGGTGTAGTCACCAGGGGCCAGGGGAAGGTCCTGCCGGGCGTGGATCGGGCCCACCGGCATCGTCAGGTCCCTCGGCCGGGTGGCTCGCAGATGTTCACGGATCTGGCTGAGGGCCCGCCGGGCGTCCCTGGCGGCGCTCTTGGCGGGGCCGCCGGTGCGCTGCGCGGGCTCGTAGGCGAGCCACTGGTCGACCAGCTCCACGACGCTCTTGGGCAGTCCGGGCAACAGCGCGTCCAGCCGGGCGGGACGGTGGTTCTCCTGCATGAGCTGGTAGAGCTGGAAGATCGCCTCGGCCTGCCCGGACCGTGCCCGCACCTCCCGGGCGAGCGCCGGCTGCCCGGACAGCAGCCAGTACATCAGGCTGCCCATCTGGTAGATGTCCGTCGCGAGCGACCGGCCGTCCTTCTCCTGCGACATGGTGAGCTGCTCGAACGCGGCGTAGTAGGGCGTGCCCTGGAAATGTCCGGTGAAGGAGACGCTGGAATCGGTGAACTGCTTGGCCAGTCCGAAGTCGGTGAACGCGGCGGACAGGGTGTTCAGGCGCATGTCGCGCCAGGACAGCAGCACGTTCTGCGGCTTGATGTCGAGGTGCGCCACGTCCCTGTCGTGGATGGCCTCCAGGCCGGCGAGCAGCTGCTCGCCCATGACGAGCACCCACTCCAGGGTGCGTGCCTGGGCGCTGTCGCGGCCGTAGGCGAACAGGGAACCGGGCACGTACCGGGGGGTGACCGTCCACTGCCAGTCGTCGTCGATACCGAAGTCGACGATCTTCACGGTGTGCGGGCTGTCGATCTTCGCGGCCGTCCGTACCTCCCGGCGCCACGCCCGTGACTTGCGGCCCATCGCACCGGGGCCCTCGCGGTCCCTGGCGACGAACTTGATGACGTACTCGTTCGTCGTCGCCGGCTCTCGCAGGTTCTGGCAGAGCATGATGCCGCCGACGGCCGCGAACCCCGGTTTGTCCGCCCCCGGGAGCTGCCCGACCAGTCGCCAGCGCCCGGCGACGACCGACCCGGGCCGGAGCGGGAAGTCCGCCGCGTCGTCGTCCCGTTGTTCGTCGGGCGGGGACAACGATGACCAGGTACCGCTCTCGGTGGACGGCCGGTACTCGGGGGTCTCCTGGCGGAACGCGACGGAACCGAGCCGGCCCAGCGCGTCCACGGCGGCGGGGGTGACGATCCTGGCGTTGCGCTGGGCCGCGTCGGCGGTGATCCGGGCGCCGAGCGCGGCGATGTGGAGGGCCAGCTCCGACACGGCCACGAACAGCAGCCACACGCCCATCAGCACGTAGTCCAGGGCCCAGCCGACGGCGAGTGAGCCCACGCTCGTGATGGCGGCCGTGCCACCGCCCGCGCTGTAGGCGGCCAGTTCGGCGACCGTCGTGATCTCCCTGCCTCCCACGCTCTGCTCCGCCCGGAACATCCCCAGGGCGACCGAGCACAGGACGGCGATGACGCAGAGCCCGAGCACGGCGACGGTGACCGTGTGCCGTACTCCGGGCGTCTGCCGGGCGAGGGGGCCGATGCGGTCGGTGTCGTCCCGGGCCAGCACGAAGGGCAGACCCCCCAGGACCACCGTGCCGCCCACGAAGACCCAGGCGATGGACTCGGCCATCTCACGGTTCTGCGGGCCGGCCTCGACGATGCTGCCGCCGGCGTCGAGGGTGTCGGGGGCGATGATCGCGGCGGCCGAGGACTCCACGAGGGTGAACTCGCCGCGCACGAAGAAGAAGGCGCCGGCGAGGGCGATGGCCGCCGCGATCAGCGGCCAGACGGGCCAGCCGCCACGGGCGATGCCGTGACGCGCGGCCGCGGTGACATGCCCGCACGTGTCGGCGGCGTTCTCCAGGGCGGAGGCGATCAGATCCAGGGAGTACGCTCCCCAGTCGGCCACCGCACCTGCCGCCAGCCTGAGTTGGGGCTGCAGGAACGCGCCGGCGGTCACGGCGACCGCGCAGCTCAGCACCGTCCAGAGCAGGACCATCATTTGTCCTCAGCCTCCGATCCGAAGAGCGCGGCCGAGACGCCTGGCCTGGTGATGTTCACGGAACGCGCCCCGAGGGCGTCGAAGCGCTTCGTCCACGTGCGGCGCAGCGCGTCGCAGGTCCTGGCCTGGGTGCAGGCGAACTCGATCACGTCGACCGTCACGCCGTTCAGCCGCGCGGCCGCCAGCTGCTGGACTCCGTGGACGCGCAGGTCGGAGGCGATCACCAGCCGCCGGTCACCCTTGTGGTCCCTGAACTGCTCCGCCGCGTTCTCCAGGCAACCGCCGATGTCCGTGCCCTCCCGGGTGCCCAGCCGGAGGTCGCGTACCTTCTCCGCCTCGACCCGGGCCCCGCGCCGGGCGTCACGCCTCTCGTCCTCCCACTTGTCGACGATCTTCTCCAGCTGCTCGGTGAGCGCACCTCCCTGGAGCGGGGGCGCCGACTCCAGGGAGGCGGCCGGCTTCTCGCGGAGCGCGGGCACGGTCAGGGTGAGCAGGGGCGGCCGCCCGTAGGAGTTCTCGCTGATCTCGTACACGTACACGTCGTGGGTTCCACGACCCGGCCTCACCAGGTGGGGCAGCGCGTCCGCCACGGTCTGCTGGGCCGCCCGGCGGTGGCTGTCGTCGTAGGACGAGGAGATGTCGAGGCAGAAGACCACCTTGTCACCGGGCAGAGCGGGGGCCGGTATCGCGTCGGCCGGTTTGTCGTTCTGCGGTGCGGGCCGCAGACAGCCGCTCGTCAATAGAGCGGCGCCGCACACCAGTGCGGTAAGGCGTGTCGATTCTCGAAAAGTGAGCCGGGTGAAAGTTTTGGGCACGCCTTTTCCCTTCGAGCCTCAGTGCATGCCGCTGTGGTTCATCCCGCCGTTGGAGAACGTCCTGCCCGCGGGCGCGTACGGACGTCGAACGGCGGGAGAGAACGCGGCGTGCAGAGATTGTTGCTGATCTCGCCGTATTCCCGCTGAGAAATCAGTGATCGGGGTGGAACAGCCTTTTCCCCGCGTACACGTGGACCAGGAAGTAGTTCGTGTCTCCGACGCGCAGTACCTGCCCGGCGCGCATGGTCCCCCGGCGGGTGGCGACCCCGTCGACGCTGACCCCGTTGGTGGACCCCAGGTCATCCACCTGGACACCGCCCGGCACCGGCGTCAGCTCGACATGACGGCGCGACACCCCGGTTCCCCTCAGGTGCCCGATGCCGTTCGCCCGGCCGAGGATCACCCCGTCGTCCGGAATGAGGATCTGCCGGCCGTTCGGCGAACAGAGGAACCAGCGCTGCATCACCATGGTTCCGTCCTCGTGCAGGGAGCCCGGAGCATCGGAATCCCGCCCTGTTCGAACACCATTTCCGGCGTCGAAAGTATTTCCGTCGTACGTGTTCTGGTGCATTCGCATGCTGTCTCCCCGGAAAGCAGTCGACACCGTTGAGCCGACGTCCACGAGGATGCGGCGTGATCCACCGTGGCACAGGTGACAGGGAGTGCATAGTGAGGAAGGGTCTTACTCTTTCGAGCGCTCCCGGGAAAGAAAAATGCCCTGACCGGCGCTCATCCATGAAAGCGCTGGTCAGGGCTTGCCCGTGCGGCCGCTTCTCGTCGGCGGTCCTGCGGTCCTGCGGGCCTGTCGTGGCTGCCGGGTCAGCTGCTGCTGTTCGAGCGGCCGAAGAACTCGATCTCGGCTATGGCCACCTGCTTCTTGTCGTCGGCGCCGTAGGCGGAGCGGAGGGTGAAGCGGACGGCCACGGCGTCGCCGACGCGGAACTTGCGGCGCTGGCTGCCGGCGCCCTGGTCGAGGGTGAGGATCTTGGTGGAGGTGGAGCCGTCGCCGGCGGTGATCTTCGCCTCGATGCGGTGCGGGCGGGCCGACTCCGCGATCTGGTCCACCCTCTTCGAGACGCCCGGCGTGATCATCACGTCCAGCAGCCGGGTCGGCTGCTGGAAGCGGGCCTCCAGCCACTCCCCCTCGCCGGACTGCGTGACACCCGGGCCCCACCACGTGTTGCTGTGGTTGTCGAAGGCCAGCCCCGGCTTGTGACCGGGATACGAGCGGGACGCCTTGAAGGTGTCCGGAACGACCGGGGCGCGCTTGGCGAAGTGGTCGCGGGTCGCCTGGTAGGCGTCGTCGGCCTGGAAGGCGAGCGTGACGATCAGGGTGAGGACGAGGGCGGCGACCACCCAGTTGAGGATCTGGCCGAAGCCGCGACGCAGACGGGGGCGGTCGCCCGCCCACGGGGTCTGCGTGTTGCGGCCGTTCAGCATCCGGCGCCACCACGGGAGCCGTCCCGGTGTCTCCGGCCGCCCGGCCATCGGCATCGCGCAGCGCCCGCAGAAGTGCCGGTCCGGCCGGGTGGGGGTCCCGCACCACGGGCAGGGCACGCCGCCCTCCGTGCCGAACTCCGGCCCCGGGGTGCGGACCTGGGGCCGCTGCACATCGGGGAGACCCGGCAGTACGGGCGCGACGGCGGGCTCCGCCGGAGCACGGGGCTCGGGGTCGGCGACCGGGACCAGGAGGGACCTGGCCCGGTCGGCGGCGGAGGGAACGGGGGCCGGTGAGGCGGGGGGTGCGGGGGAGGTGTGCGTCGGGAGGGGAGTGGTGGGGTCCTCGTCGTCGTGGTGGGGGTGGGTGTGGGGGGCCGGGCGGGCCGGCTCGGGGGCGGGGGGAGCGGAGTGGGCGGGTGAGGCCGCGACCGTGGATGCGGATGCGGATGCGGATGCGGGGGTGGCCGCCGGGGCCGGGGGCTGGGCCGTGGGGGGCGCCGCCGGCTCGGCTCCCGGGCGGGCGGTGGCGGCGGGTGCGTCCGTGCGGACCGCCGTGCCGGCCTCCGCGGCGCGGACGTCGGTGACCGCGGCCGCGGTCACCCCCGCCTGGGCCGGGTCGTGGCCGGTGCGGGCCGTACCCGTTCCGGCACCCGGGAGGGAGAAGGCGTCCCAGCCGTGCTCGTCGTCGGCCGTCGTGCGGCCGGCGTTCGCCGGGGCCGGGGTTTGGGCGCGGGATTCGGCTTCGGCTTCGGCCCTCGGGTGTCCGGCGTCCGCGTGGGCGGGGGCCGTGTCGGGCGTACGCACGGTGTCCGCGTGGTCGGGGGCCTCGCCCGCCGTACGGCCGCCGTCGGCCGGGGCGTCGCTCCGCGCGCGTCCGGCGTCCGGTCGGTCGGCGGTCTCGCTCCTGGTGCCGCCCGTGGTGGACCGGGCCGGGGTGCCGGACCAGCCGAGTACCGCGCCGCAGGCGTCGCAGAAGGACTGGCCGGGCTCCCCGCGGGTTCCGCATTCGGCGCAGCTCCGGGCCTGGCCGGTGCCGGGGGTCTGGCTGGTCATCTCTCGGGGATCCTTTCGGCGGCGGTCACCTGGACCGTGTAGGGCATGTGGGCGGGGCGGGCGGCGGCCACGAGGCTGTCCAGCCGGTGTTCGTCCGCGGGGGTGGGGTCGGGCAGGCGCAGGGCCACGTGGAGGCGCGGGCGGGCTTCGCCGGGGACCGGGCCGAGGGGCCGGGCGTCCCAGGAGGCGGCGCCGCTCTCGGTGATCTCCGGGGTCACACCGAAGACCAGGCGCACGGCCTCGGACAGGCCGCGCCGGGTGCCGCGTACCCGGTGCAGATACGCGGCGGCGGCGACCGCGGCGCGCAGCCGGGCCTCCGGTTCCGTGCCGTCGGTCTCGGCGCCCACCCAGCCGGCGAGCCACTGGGTGAAGTCCACGGGGGCGAGGGACGGCGTGAAGTAGGAGTCCAGGCAGTCGAGGACGGAGAGGATCGGGGCGATCACGTCGTCCAGACCGCCGATGAAGCGCTGGGCGAGGTCGTCGTCGGCGAACACGGCCGGGAGCATGGTGCCGATGGGGTGGGAGGAGCCGAGGCCGTCTATGGAGCCCCTCATTCGGCGCCCCCTGTCCGGTGGCCTTGCGCGGTCGGTGCTCCAAAGGCGCCCGGCGCTGCAGGCTGTGCCCACCCGCCCCCACTCTCGGCTTCGTTCGAGCGGGGGGACCCCCATCGCCCTGCGGAACGATTGCCCACAGCGGGGACGGTGGGGACGATGGCCCTCACTGCTTGTCCCCGATCACGCGGACCCGGTGGTCGAAGGAGAAGACCAGGGACGGGGGAGAGAGGTCGATGCGGTTGGTGGGGTCGCCCCGTTTGCCGGTGAGGGGGTCGGCGGGGTGGAGCTGGACGTCGTCGACGAGTTCGACGCCGGGGACGCGTTGGAGGACGGCGAAGACCTCGCCGGACTGGACGGGGCGGCCGAAGGGCCAGCCCCGGCCGTCGGCGCCGCCGGTCAGCGGGTCGAGGTGGCGGTAGAGCGCGTCGTGGGCCTGGCGGCGGACCCGGTCGGTGTCGGTGCCGCGGAAGGCGTGCAGCGTGGCGACGACGGTGATGCCCTGGTAGAAGGGCGGGCCCACCGCCAACCGCGTGCCAATCAGGCGGCGTTCGTCCAGGTGCCGGGTGATGCGGCGCAACAGCGCGTCGCCGGGGACCAGTTGCTCGAAACGGAGACGGCCGCCCGGGTCCGGGACGGCTTGCGGGACCACCAACACCCGTACCGCGTACGCCCCGTGCTCGCCCTCCTCGCCCTCCAGACAGGTGATGCGGGCGGTCTCGGGGGCCGCGCGGCGGGCGAGTTCCTCGTAGTCGCGCAGGGTCACCGCGCGTTCCTGGGCGCGCAGGGTGATCGGCGCCCGGACCTTCGCCTCCTCCACGGTCTCGGCGTCGACCCCGCCGCGCGCCGCCTCACGGTTGACCACCTCGGAGACGTACGGGACGGAGGTGCGCAGCACCCGGATGGCGCCCCGGGCGACGTTGCCGGCCCTGCCCCCGCCGGTGCGGTAGCGCACGGCGCGGATGACGGCCCCCTTGGGGGCGACGGCCCCGTACTGGCGCAGGGTGCCGTCGGGTTCCCGTACCGCCGGGCCGAAGGCGATCTCGCCGGTGGCGGAGTCCAGGGTGATGTGCCGGTCGTACGAGGTGGACGCGGCGAAGGACGCGACGACGTCCCAGTCGGTCCAGCCGTCGTGCTCGGCGGTCTGGAGGAGGACGGGCGGGGTGTCGCCCACCACCGGGAAGTGGGCGAGCCGCAGCCGCTGTCCCGGCAGGCCGGTGGACTCGCCGAGTGCCTCGTCGTACACCGTCTCGGCGTGCACGACGGTGGTGGTGCCGCCGATGGTGAAGGCCTCGGCGGCGCGGACCGTCGGCGAGGTGGTGTAGAAGGGCTGGCCGGGGAGGGGGTCGGTGACCCGGCAGCGCAGCCAGCCGGCCTCCTGCCCGCCCGTGCGGGACAGGGTGTGTCCGCCGGGCATGTGCAGGACGACCTCGCCCGGACGGTTCAGGCCGCCCGTGCCGTCACGGTCGACCTCGCACGTCGTCCAGCCGTCCTCGGTCCACGCCTCCCAGACCAGCGGCGGCTGCCGCGGGTCCACGCCGACGCCGTCGACCACGCTGTCCAGTTCCAGTACGACCGCGCAGTACGGTACGGCGGCGGTCAGCCCGAACAGCATGCAGTCGCCGGGCCGCGGGGACTCGGCGAAGCACATCAGGTCCTTGCCCTCGGCGAGGTCGGCCGTCCGGTCGGCGACCGGCTCACCGGGAAGCTGGGTGACCAGATACCGCAACTCACAAGGGACGACGGCCAGGTCGCCCTCGGTGGCGAAGACGACCGCCTCCTCGCTCTCGGTGCGCACGGTGGCGACCTCGGTGCCCACGGACAGCACGACCGGCTCCTCCTGCGGCGCCGACAGCCAGAACGTCACATCCGTGCGGGCGGCCGAGGGAGGGAACAGGGTGATGCCCACCAGGTCCAGGAACGCCAGATGGTTCTTCTCCGGCACCCGGTTGAGCCGGTAGACGATCTGGTCGGCCATGTGGGCGACCGTCTCCACCAGGGTGACGCCGGGGTCGGAGACGTTGTGGTCGGTCCACTCCGGGGCCCGCTGCTGGATGTAACGCTTGGCGTCGTCGACGAACTGCTGGAAGCGGCGGTCGTCGAGGTTCGGGGAGGGCAGGGCCATCAGCGGTCGCTTTCGGGACGGTCGGAGCCTTCGGAAGCCAGGTCCGGCTCGTCGTGGGAGGGGATGACGTAGAACGGGAAGACCAGGCTGCGCGGGTTGTTGGTGCCGCGGATCGCGTAGCGGACGTCGATGAACAGGACGCCCTGGTCGGCGCCCGCCGTCACCTCGACGTCGGTCACCTCGATCCGCGGCTCCCAGCGGTCGAGGCTCGCGTACACCTCGTGCTGGATACGGCCGGCGGTGGCCTCGTTGACCGGCGCGAACACCAGGTCGTGGATGGCGCAGCCGAACTCGGGGCGCATCGGCCGCTCACCCGGCGAGGTGGCCAGGATCAGCCGGATGGCCTCCTCGACCTCGCGCTCCCCGCTGACCAGGGCGATGCCCCCGGTGGGCCCGATGCGCAACGGGAACGCCCAGCCGGATCCGACGAACTGCTCGGCCATCGTGGGCCGCCCTCCTTCTGAAGTACGTGGGTGCTCGAAGTACGTGGTGTGCGAGGTGAGTGGGGGTGCGCGTGGGCTCTCGGCCGTCACCCGAACGGATATTTGACCGTGTTGACGAAGAACCCCCCGAAGATGTCGACCTTGACGGCCTTGAGGCCCAACTGGCCCACGGCGTTGATCTGCACGGTCCCGGCGGCGTTGACCGTCGCCGCGCCGGCCGCGCTGAGGTTGAGGGCGCCCATCGCGTTCACGTTCACCACACCGCCCAGCGACCGGAGGCTGACCAGCCCCTGGCCCTGGAGGTTGAGGGGCCCGCCGCTCCTGATGGTCACGGACCGCCGCGCGCTCAGCGTCAGATCGGTCCCGGCCTTCACGGACACCGACGTACCGCCCGTGATGCTGACGGCGCCCTTGCTGTCCACCGTGATCTCGGTCTTCGTCCGGTCGAGGTTGATGATCAGCCGGTCGTTGCCGGTGGCGAGGCGGACGCCCTGCTTGCGCAGGCCCGTCTGCTGGCTGAGCAGGTCGACCCGGTTGCCCTCCCGGTCGGACAGGGTGTGCCGGATCGCCTTCTTCTTGACCGGGTCGTGCAGCCACACGTCCTTCACGGGGGTCGGCTTGTCGACGCCGTTGTAGAGACCGCCGATGACGAACGGGTGGTCGAGCGCGCCCCGGTCGAAGGCGACCAGCACCTCGTCCCCGACGTCCAGCGGGAAGATCCCGCCGCCGCCCTTGCCGCCCATCTGCACGGTCCGCGTCCAGTCGCTGACGTACGTGTCGTCCAGCCACGGGAACTGGAGCTTCACCCGGCCCTGCTTCAGCGGATCCTGTACGTCGGTGACCAGCGCGTTGGCCACGCTCGGCAGCCGGGGCGCCGCCGTACCGCCACCCGACGTCAGGCCGAAGAGCGAGCGCCACTGCCGGCCGCTGACGGTCACCCAGGTCTCGTAGTGGCTGCCGTCGCCGAAGGAGTGCCGGACGGAGGTGCAGGTGTACTTGCCCTCGAACGGGGCGCCCACCTCGGTGAGCGTCACCGGCACACCGGGCCGCAGCTGCGGGTTGCCGCGCACCGTGACCTCCAGCTCGGCGAAGGAGGAGGTGATGTCGTCGGCGAGGGAGCCGGCGGCGTGCGTGACCTCGCTCTGGAGGTCGTACGGGACGTCCGTCTCGACCAGCTTGGCGGCCTTGAACGCGCCCGCCGCCTTCTGCGGGGTGCTGCCGATGGCGATACCGGGGTGGGAGTTCGCCGGGGTCGTCGCCGTGAGCTTCTTCTTCGTCGTGACGTTCCAGCCGCGCGCCTCGACCCTGCCGACCTGGTCGGCCGCGGTGACGGCGGCCCGGCAGCGCAGGATGTCGACCCCTGCCTGCAGCACGAAGGGGCTCTTCTCGCCGGGGGTGCTCGTCGGGGGCGCGCCGGACGCCGGCTTCGGCTTGACGAACTGGAACTTCCCCTTGGCGTCCAGCGACATCACCATCTCGTTCTCGTCGGCGAGCCGCGCCAGGAAGTCCCAGTCCGTCACATTGGACTGCGAGATGAAGTCGTAGACCGTCTTGGTGCCCTGCACCTGTCCGACCGGGATGCCGTTCATCCCGGCCAGCTTGCGGGCGATGTCGGCGGCCGTCTGATTGCGGTACGCCGCCACCCTGCGCACCCGCATCAGCCGGTGGCCCGGGTCGTAGCCGCGGACGACGGTGAAGGTGCCGGTGCCGTCGTAGTCGGTCTCCATGCCGGTGACCTCACCGGTGAGCAGCGGGGACGCCGCGCCCTGCCCGTCGGCGACGGGCGCGATGACGACCTTGGTGCCGAACCTGACGTTCAGTTTGCCCAGCAGCAGGCCGTGCGGGTCCCGGAAGGTGAGCCGGAACGCGCCGGGCACCCCGGCTCCGAGATCGACCCACCCGCCGACCAGCAGATCGGCGTACTCCGGCGGCAGCTTCGCGCCGTCGAGGGTGACATGGATGACGTTGGAGAAGGACGGCTTCACCATCAGAAACCCACCTCCTCGGCCGCCGGGAGGACGAGTTCGATGCCGGTGGGCAGACGCGTGGGATCGTCGATGCCGTTGGCCTCCGCGATCGCCCGCCACGCGGACGCGTTGCCGTACTCCCGCCACGCCAGCGACTGGAGCGAGTCGCCCGCGACGACCCGGTGCACACTCCGCGCGGTGAGCGCGCCCGAGGTCGGGTTCTGCCCCTTGGTCGTACTGGGGATCTCGTGCAGCGACATCCGGCAGGTGGCCCGGATCGGCACACCGGTCGTCCCGAACAGCGAGTACGTGACGTCCACGGAGCTGACGTACGCCGTGAAGCGGGCCGTCGAGAACGACCCCCACTGGAACACCACCCACGGCGGCGACGGCTGTTTCGCGGCGAGGCTCTTGGTCGTCACCTCGCAGCACGACAGCAGCGACTCCACCTTCTTCAGCACCGTGGTGCCGCTCGGCTTGTCGGAGGAGTCGAGGAAGATCTCGACGTTCATCTCCCGCGCCTCGGGCCCCATGAACTCCGGCAGGGCGCCGTCGCGTACGGCCGCGCTGATCGTGGTCTTCCACTGGGCGCCCCGGCGCAGCGTCAGCTCCGCCGGATTGAACTCGAAGCTGAACGTCTTCATCAGCCCGCCCGGCGTCGTGCTCGTCCCCACCGGCGGCTCGTGAATGGCCAGTGTGGCCCGCACGAGGCTCTTGCCCGCGCCGCCCTTGCTGCCCTTCGCCATGTCCTGTGCCCGCCCCTCAGTCCGTGAATCCGTGGTGCGTGATCTCCAGGACCTCGGTCGCCACGCTCGGGTTCGCCGGGTCCAGGGACGGCCCCTGCCAGCTCACCGGCAGGACGTCGATCAGCCCCCAGTGCGCCACCTCCGAGCCGTCCGCGCGCAGTGCCGCGATCTGGGCGGTCGGGCGCTTCACGCCCGTCGCCACGGACGAGATCCACGCCGCGACCTTGGCCGTGTCCGGGGTGAGCGGCCTCGTCAGCCGGATGTTCGAGAACGTCACACGTGACGGGAACTGCCAGACGAACCCGTTGTTCCCGCCCTCCTGGCGGTGCTCGATCTCCACCGTCGAGGACAGCCCCTCACACCCGTTGAAGTAACCGAGGCTCTCGCCGTCGATCGTCAGGGTGAAGAAGATGGTGGAGCCCGGGTCGAGATCGCGGGGCATCGGGGAGGGCCTTTCTGCGGACAGGGGTCGGGTGGTGCGGGTGGAGCGGGTACGGGGCGGACGGGTCGGTTGGCCGGGGCCGATGTGGGTCAGTGGCGGGGGTCGCGGAGTTTCCCTACGCGCTCGCGGTCGAGACGTAGTTCGGTGCGGACGAGGCGGGTGATCCGGCCGATGAGCTTGTGCGTCAGCTCGTCGAGCTGGAAGTCGGTGAGGGAACGGGGGTCGAACTGGGCCTTGGAGGGCTCGGCGTTCTCGGGGGGTGTCGAGGCCGACGAGGTACGCGGGGGGCGTGCGGTCGCCGTGACGGGTGAGACGGCCGAGGTCGTGGTGGCCGGGGTGGGGCGAAGGGGGATGCCGGGGGCTCGCTGGATGGGTGCGGGTGCGGGTGCGGTGGGTGTGGGTGCCGGTGCCGGTGGGATGAGGGGTGCGGGTACGGGGGTGGCGCCGGGGGGCTTGGGGGTGGTGAGGGCCTGGCGCTGGGCCACTGCTCGGGCGGGGAGCGGGCTCGGCTTCCGCGGGGCCTGCGAGGGCGTCACGGGGGCGACGGCCAGGGGGAGCGCGGTACGGGACAGAGGGGCGGGCTTGTCCGCCGCGAGGCGCTGCACGGCGGGGCCGGTGCCGGGGGACGACGGGCGGCGCAGGGGTACGGCGGCCGACGTCGCCTGACGCTGGAGGGCGGGGGGCGGTGTCGTGGTGGGCAGGGCCGAGGTGAGCGCGCGGGTGGGGGTGAGGGGGCGTACGGGGGTGGGGGTGGGCGCGGGCCGAGAGGGCTGGGCTTCCGTCGCCGCCGGTGCTGGGGCAGAGCTTGATCGTTCAGGGGTGTGCGGGGTCAGGCTGTGCCGGGCCGGGGTGTGGGGCGGCCGAGGGCCGGGTGTGGCCGGTCGCGCGGTTCCCCGCGCCCCTTGCGCCCCTTCAGGGCGCCGGCCGTGGACCGTGGGGGTCAGCGGGACGACGGCCGGGGCTGCCGGTGCGGGGTTCGCGGTTCCCCGGTGCGCCGTTGTCGCTCGCTGTACGGGAGACACGGGAGAGGGGCCGGTGGAGCGTGTACCGCCGGGAGCGCCGCGCCCGGAGAGGGGCTTCGCGTCCTGGGGCGGGGTGGAGAGGGGGGCGCCGAGCAGGGGGCGCTGACGGGGGGCGGTCGGGTTGGTGGTCGCGGCGTGGGCGCGGTCTGCCGAGATCGGGGCCGGGGCCGGGGCCGGGGGTGTGGGAGTGGTCGGTCCGGTCGGCTGCGGGGAGGGGAACGACGGCGGAGGAGTGGTCGCGGCGGCGGCCGGGACAGGGCCGGAGAGGGGGGCGCCTAGGCCTGTGCGCCGTGCGCTGCCGACAGTGCTCCGCTGGAGGAGGTGGGTGCCCGGGGTGGGGCCGATCGGGCCGGGCGCGGGCGAGTTCGGGGTGGCGGGTGCCGGGGGCGGGGCGACCGGGGGTGTGGGGCTGCTGGGGCCGGTTGCGGTCCGCTGGAGGACAGGGGTGCCGTGGGACGGGCCGACGGAGGGGGTGGCTTGGGTGCCGGTGCCGGTGCCGGTGCCGGGCGAGGGGTTGTCGGTGTTGGCCGTTGTGTGCGCGGTGGCGGTTGGAGTGCCTGCCTTGGCCGCCGCGTGAGGGGTGGGGGCCGTGCCACCGGTGTCGGACTGCGCCCGTTGGACGGTGACGGCTGCGCTGCCGGTGGGCGTACCACTGGAGCCGGCCGCCGTACCGACGGGGCTGGAGGCCGAGCCGGGGGCGGCGGTCGGTGCGCCGCTGGGGCCGGAGGTGGCTCTCTGGACGCCGGTCACGGCATCACCGGTGCTGGAGGGTGCGCCGCTGGGGCGGGTCGGCGTCGCGGAGGGTTTGGCCGGGGCACCGGCGGACGCGGCTGACGTACGGCTGGGACCGTTCGTCGTCCGTTGGACGTCGACGGCTCCGCCGGAGGGGCCGGTTGCGGTACGCCTGGGGCTGGGGCTGCCCACGGTCGTGCCGGTGCCGGTGCCGGTGCCGGTGCCCGAGCCGGAGTTGAGGCCGGAGCCGGTGTGGGTGGTCGTACCGGAAGTGAGGTCGGAGCCGACGACGTTGGTGCTGCCGGGGGTGGTGGTGGCGGGGCTGTTCCGCGTGCCGCTGGGGTTGATCACCGCGCGCTGGATGCCGGCCGCCGGGTTGCCGGGGGCGGTCGCCCGCGTGGCGGGGCCACCGGGTGTGGCTCCGCGACCTGTCGTCGTCCCGGCTGCGTCGCCCGCTGTGTTGCCGAGACCGGCCCCGGACCGTGGGGCGTTGGCCGCCGCGTCGCTCGGGCCGGCCGGTGCGCCGCCGGGGCCGCCCGGTGCTCCGGCGGAGCCGGTGGCCGTCGCGCCGGCGTTGGCTGTCGTGGGGCTGGCTCCGGTCGCCGCTCGCTGGATGCCGGCCTCGCCGGGTCCGTGGGTGGCGGGGGCGCTCCCGGGGCCGGTCGCCGTCCTGGCGGGGGCGGCTGTCGTGGGGTTGGTTCCGGTCGCCGCTCGCTGGATGCTGGCCTCGCCGGGCCCGGGGGTGGCGGGGGTACTCCCGGGGTGGGTGCCCGTCCCGGGAGGGCTGGTCGCGGTCCAGGTGGTGCCGGTGACGTTCGCGTCGGCGTTGGCTGTCGTGGGGTTGGTTTCGGCCGTCGTCCGCTGGATGCCGGCCTCGCCGGGTCCGTGGGTGGCGGGGGCGCTCCCGGAGGCGGTGCCCGTTCCGCTGCGCCCGCCCGGTGCTCCGGCGGAGCCGGTGGCCGTCGCGGCGGCGTTGGCGGCCGAAGAGCTGGACCCGGTCGCTGCCCGCTGGATGCCGACCTCGGCGTGTCCGGGGGCGGCGGGGCTGTTCCCGGTGTCGTTGCCCGTCCTGCCGGGGTCGGTTGCCGTCCCGGCGCGGCCGACTGCCGTACGGCCGGGACCTGTTGCCGTTCGGCCGGAGTTCTCTCCCGTTCGGCCGGAACCCGTTGCCGTGTCGCCGGAGCCCGTCGTCGCACGCTGGATGCCGAGCCCCGCGCGACCGGGGTCAGCCGCTGCGTGGCCGGAGGCCGGAGCAGCGTCGGGGAAGCCGCCGCCCGGCGAGTCGGCGCCAACAGCCGCTGCGGCAGGCGTCGTCGCCCCACGCGGGCCACCGGACGCGACGACCGGACTCGCACCCGAGTCGGCCGAGCCCGTCGCACCAGGCTTGGACGCCGTACGCACCGATGTGGTGCCGCCCGACGCCGAACGCTGCGGCGAGGCACTGCCGGAGGCCGGGTGCCCGGAAGGGGCGCCACCGGTAACGGTGTGCCCGGCGCCACCGCCCGACGCCGTACGCCCGGCCGAAGCACCGCCTGCCGTGGTGTGCCCGGACGAGGAAGGGCCTGACGACATCTGCCCGGACGAGGAGGCGCCCGGCGCCGCGTGCCCGGATGAGGCACTCCCCGGAGCCGTACCCCCCGACATCCCACCGGTCCCGGAAGTCTGCGGTCGTGCCGTCGGCAGGGTCCGTCGCTGGACGACGGGCGCGGTCGGGGCCTGGGTCAACGGGGTCGGACGGGCGGCGCGGGGCGGTACGGGAGTCACCCGGGGGCCGGTCGGGCGAGACGGTGTGACCTGGTGCGGCGCGCGCTGCACAGGCCGTGCAGCACTGGGCATGTCGGCGGGGGCCACCGGCTCGTCGTTCGCCACCGGCAGCGTGCGCGAGGGCAGTTCGAGTCCGGCGACGGGTGCCGCCGACGTGGTGAGGACGTCCCTGACGAGCCCGCCTGGTGCTCCGGGCAGGACGGCATGGGACAAGGTCCCGGTGAAGGACGGGTTCTGCCAGGTGCTCAACCGCCCGCTGAACCCGGCGTCCGCGACGACGGCCCGCCCCCCGGTGGCCCGCTGAATCGGAGCGAGCCCCTCCCAGCCACCGACGGAGACGCCGCCACCGACCGCAGTCGCCCCGCCGGCCCGCGTCGCCCCGTGGGCCGAAGTCGCCCCGCCGGCCGAAGCCGTTCCACCCACAGAGCCATCCCCGCCAACCGAACCATCCCCGCCAACCGAACCATCTCCGCCGACAGAGCCCACCCCACTATGGGAGCCCACCCCACTCCGGGAGTCGATCCCGCTACGGGAGTTGGCCCCACCAGGAGAGTCGGCCCCAGCACGGGAGCCCACCCCGCTAGCGGAGCCCACCCCAGGGGAGCCCACCCCAGCAAGGGAGCCCGCCCCGCCCCCCGGGCGGCTCTCCTCGCCCGAGCCACCCCCGTCAACCCCACCCCGGCGCCCCGCCGGACCGGCGGCGGCCCGTAGGCGATCCAAGAAGCCCACGTGTCAGCCCTCCGACCCGCCCCGTGTCACGAGGGACGCGATCTGTTCGGTGTAGCGGCGGCGGTCGTGGTGTTCGAGGTCGAGGATCTCCTCGAAGCTCCAGTGGAAGTGGTAGGCGACGTACGCGATCTCCTCGTGCAGCCGGTCGGTCGCGTACGTCACGATTCCCCCAGGCGGCTCCCGCCGAGTTCGACCTCGAAGGGCTCGGAGCAGTGGGGGCACTCCACAGCCGCACGGGTGTGGCCCTCCGCGTTGACCTGCCGGTAGAAGTCCTGCAGGAACGCGAGGTCGGACGCGAACATGTTCTCCACGATCCCGTCGTGGACCATCGGCAGGTTGCCCAGCCGGGTGATGACCCGGCCGAGCAGCACGACCGACAGATACGCCGGGTTCTCCTGCACGCGGACGTCGCGGAGCGGGATCAACTCGTCCCGGGCGGTGGCGAGACGCATCACGCCCTCCCGGTGGACGTTCCCCGCCTCGTCGACGTAACCGCGAGGCAGCTCGAACGGGAACTCCGTCCGCAGCCGCTGCGCCACCGGCGCGACGGCCGGAGCCGGAGCCGGCGCGGGAGCAGGAGCGGGAGCGGACGCGGAGACGGGGGCGAAGGCGGAAGCGGACGCGGCCGGAGCCGCCTCCGCGCCCATGCCCGCGCCCGGCTCCGTACCCGGGACGTCCACGATCGAGCCCGCGCCCGCGCCCGCCCTGCCAGCCGTACGCCGCATTACTCGATGACCAGTTCTTCGAAGACGATGGTCACGGTCTCGGTGAGCGCGGACGCCTCGCCGGCCTTGAGGGTGCTCGCGTCGATCTTGCTGCACCAGGCGTTGCGCATGTTGTACCGCTTCACCGGATTGTTCTGATAATCCATCATGATGATGGACGCGTTCTTGCGGGCCGAGCCCATCTGACCGTTGATGGAGTCGTTGATCCACGTGTTGAACGCGGCCGACTGGGTCATACCGCGGACCACGGTGCACTGCCCGTTCTTCTGCACACCGGGCAGAAGGTTGACCTCGGGCCGCCCCTGGGCGGAGTTCTGCTGGTACGTGATGACGTCCTGTTCGAGGGTGAGGCCGCTGACCTCCGCGAGGTACTCGACCATCACCCCGTCGATCTGCAGGCCGAAATTGTGTGAGGTAAGGGCGTCACCCGGCGCGAGACTCATCTGTTCTCTGTCCTTCTAGGGGGTCTTGAGGTGGGGCGTGCGAGGGCTGGGAGCGGGGAGGGCACCGCGTGCTACTCCTCCAGCTCCCCGTTGCCGCTGGAGAACTGGGCCAGCCGGAAGATCACGAACTCGGCGGGCTTGACCGGGGCGATGCCGATCTCGCAGATCACCCGGCCGAGGTCGACCGACTCCGGCGGGTTGGTCTCGTCGTCGCACTTGACGTAGTACGCGTCCTCGGGCCGCTGGCCGAACAGGGCGCCCTGGCGCCACTCGTTGACCAGGAACGCGGAGACGTTGCGCCGGATCCGGGCCCACAGCGCGTGGTCGTTCGGCTCGAACACCACCCACTGGGTGCCGATCAGGATCGACTCCTCAAGGTAGTTGAAGTACCGGCGGATGTTGAGGTAGCGCCAGGCCGGGTCGGAGGACATGGTGCGGGCGCCCCAGACGCGGATGCCGCGGCCCGGGAAGGCGCGGATGCAGTTGACGCCGATGGGGTTCAACAGGTCCTGCTCGCCGCGGGTGATCTGGAGCTCCAGGTCGACCGCGCCGCGTACGACCTCGTTGGCGGGCGCCTTGTGCACCCCGCGCTCGAAGTCGTTGCGGGCCCAGACGCCGGCGACGTGGCCGCTCGGCGGGATGACCCGGGACTGGCCGCTGGCCGGGTCGAAGACCTTGATCCAGGGGTAGTAGAGGGCCGCGTACTTGGAGTCGTACCCGGCGGTCTCCTGGCGCCATACCCGGATCTGACGGGCGTTGAGGCCGGGCGGCGGGTCGATGACGGCGACCCGGTCGCCCATCAGCTCGCAGTGCGCGATCAGACCGAGCTGGACCGCCTTGACGGCCTCCAGGTCGATCGCGCCGCGCTGGTAGGCGGCCATCAGGTCGGGCACGGCGACCATGGAGATCTCGTCCACGGCCTCCAGGCCGCCGAAGCCGGTGCGGTCGGCGGAGTCGCCGAGGTACTCGGCCGGGCCGGGGTGGCCGTCGTCCGTCGCGGCGGGCGTGACGGCGGCCGGGGCGGCGGGCGCCGCCAGGGCCACGGTCTGGTTGTCGGGGCGCGCGAGCTGCGCGGCCGGCGCCGTCTCCTGGACCGTGATGAGCTTGGAGCGCTCCTTGACCTGGGTGACGACGTAGTTGCGGCCGCCCTTCTTGGCGGTCACGTCGAACGTCTCCACGGCCTTGTCGCCGTCCTTGACGATCAGCCTGAACCGCTCGGCCGGGCCCTCGCCCTCGGGGTCGGCGACCTCGACGCTGAGCGAACCGCCCGCGATGGCGGTCACGCTGAACGTGCCCAGCTGCTTCGGCTCGCCCGGGGGCAGCGCGGCCGGCGCGGCGGACCCCGTCACGGCGGCCGGGCCGCCGGCGGACGCGCCGCCCTGGTCCGTGCCGCCGACCCGGACGACGTACGCGGCGCTGCCGCCGTTGTTGAAGAACCCGTACACCGAGTGCGCGAGGTAGTAGCCGTCGGTGAACTCGCCGAAGGCGGCGACGTACTGGGACCAGTTGGTCACCAGGGTCGGCTCGTTCAGCGGACCGGTCGGGGCCAGGCCGACGAAGGCGGCCACCGAGGTGCCCACACCCTCGATGGGACGCGAGCCGCTGGCCACCTCCTCGACGTAGACGCCCGGCGACAGGTAGGACGGCATGCTCTGCTCTCCTTGGGGTACGAGACAGGTCGCCTCTCACCCTCACGCGCGAAGCGCGTCACCCGAAACGTCCTCCGGTACCTGATCGGGGGCATCCTCGTTGCCCCCAGGGGCAGTCCGGCCGATCGGCGCGGACGCTCCCCGGCGGCCCGCGCACGCCCGCCCGGCGGCGGCGGCCCCCGTGCCCGCGCACGGTGCCCTTTCGGGCAGTGAGACCGTGCACCTTCTCCTCCTGACCGGGCTTCCGCTCTCCCGGTAGCGTCCTGACGTGAGCCTTTGGACTTCCCTCGAACCCGCCTCCACGACTGTGGACCCGGGGAGCAGTACGACGGTGCGACTGCGTCTGCGCAACACCGGTGACGTGGTGGACGAGTACCGCTTCGAGCCGGTGGGCGAGGTGGCTCCGTGGACGACCGTGGAGCCGCAGACGCTGCGGCTGTATCCGGGGACGACGGGGTCGGTGGAGCTGACGTTCGCGCCGCCGCGCACCCCGGACGCGACGGCGGGGCCGAACGCGTATGCGGTGCGGATCATGCCGACGGAGCATCCGGAGGCGGCGACCGTTCCCGAGGGAAACCTGACGATCACCCCGTTCACGGAGGTGCGGGCGGAGCTGGTGCCGCCGACGGTGAAGGGGCGGTTCCGGGGGCGGCCCAAGCTCGCCGTGGACAACCTGGGCAACACGAAGGTGACCGCGTCGGTCAGCGGCAGCGACAACGGTGACCAGCTGTCGTACGACATCCATCCGAGCAATGTGCAGATCGAGCCGGGGCGCGCGGCGTTCGTGAAGGCCACGCTGAAGCCGCGCCAGATCATCTGGTTCGGGTCCAAGGAGGAGCGGCCGTACGCCTTCGCGGTGAAGCGGTCGGGGGTGACACCGCTCGACGTCGAGGGCACCTACGTACAGCGCAGCTTCCTGCCGGGCTGGCTCGCCACCTGCATGGGGATCTTCCTGGCGCTGGCGATCACCTTCCTGACGCTGTGGCTCGCCTACCAGCCCAAGGTGATCAGCGCCGCCACAGAGCTCCAGGAGACCGCCGTCAGCACGGTGCCGCCGCCCAGCCCCTCGGCGCCGGTGTCGACCCCTCCGCCGCCCACGCCCTCCGCGCCTCCCGCGTCCTCGGCACCTCCGCAGGTGACGGAGACGGAGAGCGACAGCGGGAGCGCGAGCGGCGGCGACGGTGGTGGCGGCTCCGGCGGTGGCTCCGAGGAGAAGAAGAAGGCCGCGCCCACGGCCGCGACCGCCGTGCGGCAGCTGGCCGCCGCGGACCCGGGCGGCCGGCACATCTGCTACCGCGCCTTTGTGACGGGCAAGGGCTGGACGGCCCCCGAATGCGACGGCGACACGGCCGGCACGGTGGGCCAGGGCAGGTCGCTCAAGGCCCTCAACATCGCGGTGTCCGGCGTCAACGGCACGGCGAGTGCCGCGTTCGTCCACAACCCCGACTCCACCAACGGCCAGGGCCACTACAACGGGAAGCCCTGGTCGAACGCGAAGGACGGCTTCGACAACTACTTCGGCAGCTCCAAGGCGGGCGCCCCGGACATGCTGGGCTTCACCATCAACGTCGACAACGGCGGCCGGGGGGTCTGTCAGTCGGTCCACCAGAAGGACCGGGGCTGGCAGAACCTGGCCTGCGACAAGCCGGGCGAGGGAGAGCACTACATCTTCGGCGGCACCCTCGACAACGGCATCTGGCTCGAAGCCGTCAAGTTCACCGTGTGACAAGGCCGTTGGGGCAAGGCCGTTGGGACGGCTTCGGTGGCCGCCGGGGCAGCCGGGCCTGCCCCGGCGGCTCCTGACCTGAGGACGACCGCCGCGTAGCGTCCCTCTGTGAGCCTTTGGACTTCTCTCGAACCCGCCTCCGCGACCGTGGACCCGGGGAGCAGTACGACGGTGCGGCTGCGTCTGCGCAATACCGGTGACGTGGTGGACGAGTACCGCTTCGAGCCGGTGGGTGAGGTGGCTCCGTGGACGACCGTGGAGCCGCAGACGCTCCGGTTGTATCCGGGGACGACGGGGTCGGTGGAGCTGACGTTCGCGCCGCCGCGCACCCCGGACGCGACGGCGGGGCCGAACGCGTATGCGGTGCGGATCATGCCGACGGAGCATCCGGAGGCGACGACGGTTCCCGAGGGGAATCTGACGATCACTCCGTTCACGGAGGTGCGGGCGGAGCTGGTGCCGCCGACGGTGAAGGGGCGGTTCCGCGGGCGGCCCAAGCTCGCCGTGGACAACCTGGGCAACACGAAGGTGACCGCGTCGGTCAGTGGCAGCGACAACGGCGATCAGCTGTCGTACGACATCCATCCGAGCAATGTGCAGATCGAGCCCGGTCGGGCCGCGTTCGTGAAGGCCACATTGAAGCCGCGCCAGATCAGCTGGTTCGGGTCCAAGGAGGAGCGGCCCTACACCCTGGCGGTGAAGCGGTCGGGCGTGATGCCGGTCGACGTCGAGGGCACCTATGTCCAGCGCAGCTTCCTGCCGGGCTGGCTCGCCACCTGCATGGGGATCTTCCTGGCGCTGGCGATCACCTTCCTGACGCTGTGGCTCGCCTACCAGCCCAAGGTGATCAGTGCGGCCACGGAACTCCGGGAGGCCGCTGTCAGCACGCTGCCGCCCTCGGCCTCGCCGCAACCGCTGGAGTCCGCGCAGCCGGAGCCGACGCCGGAGCCGGAGGAAGCCCCCCCGTCCGAGAAGGCGGACGACGACGACGGCGGTGGCGGCAGCGGTGGCGGTGGCGCGCCCGCCGAGCCGACCGAGCCGGCCGAGGAGAAGGCCGAGAGCGTGCTGCCCGCCCGCAACATCCTCCTGCGCAACCTCGCCACCAAGCTGTGCGCCGACGTCCCCGGCGAGGGCAACGGGCGGAGAGACGGCCGGGTCCAGCAGTTCACCTGCGACGACAGCACGGCGGACAACCAGCTCTGGCACCTGGAGGTGAAGGCCGAGAAGAAGGCGCCCGACGGCAGTGATCTCTTCCAGATCCGCAACGCCAAGGACCAGCTCTGCATGGACCTGCCGAACTACGGAGAGAACCCGATCCACACGAAGATCACGGAGTTCACCTGTGACGGCACGACCAGCGACAACCAGTTGTGGTGGCTCGACCCGCAGCAGAGCGGCGGCTACTGGATCCGCAACTTCGCGAGCAAGAACAGGTGCCTCGAAATCGCGGGCAACGAAGACACACGGAACGAGGTGACCTTGATGCTCTTCCACTGCACCGTCACCGACGACCAGGAATGGCAGATCGTTCCTGGCGCGGGGGCCTGACCATGAGCCTTTGGACTTCCCTCGAACCCGCCTCCACGACCGTGGACCCGGGGGCCGGCACGACCGTACGGCTGCGGCTGCGCAACACCGGTGACGTCGTCGACGAGTACCGCTTCGAGCCCGTAGGCGATGTCGCGCCGTGGACCACCGTGGAGCCGCAGACCTTACGGCTCTACCCGGGGACCACGGGGACGGTGGAACTGACGTTCTCGCCGCCGCGCACCCCCGACGCGACGGCGGGCCCGCACCCGTACGCCGTACGGATCACGCCGACCCAGCACCCGGAGGCGACGACCGTCCCCGAGGGGAACCTGACGATCACCCCGTTCACCGAGGTGCGGGCGGAACTCGTCCCGCCGACGGTGAAGGGGCGGTTCCGGGGGCGGCCCAAGCTCGCCATCGACAACCTCGGCAACACGAAGGTCACCGCCGCCGTCAGCGGCAGCGACAACGGCGACCAGCTGTCGTACGACATCCATCCGGGCAACGTGCAGATCGAGCCCGGTCGGGCCGCGTTCGTGAAGGCCACGCTGAAGCCGAGACAGGTCATCTGGTTCGGCTCCAAGGAGGAGAGACCCTACGCGCTCGCCGTCCAGCGGGCGGGCGTCGCGCCGCAGTCCGTCGACGGCACCTATGTCCAGCGGGGGTTCCTGCCGGGCTGGCTCGCCACCTGCATGGGGATCTTCCTGGCGCTGGCCATCACCTTCGTCACTCTCTGGCTCGCCTACCAGCCCAAGGTCGTCAGCGCCGCGACCGAGCTCCAGGAGGCCGGGACGACGGCCCTGCCGAGCGCCAGCCCGTCCGCGATGGCTCCGGCGCCGAGCATCTCCGCGGCGCCGCTGCCCTCGGAGACGCCCGAGGCTCCTCAGCAGGAGGAGGAGCAGCCCGAGGACCCGGGCTCGACATCCGGTTCCGGTGCGGGCTCCGGCTCCGGCTCCGGCGGCTCGGGGTCCGGGGCCGACAAGGAACCGGAACCGAAGGCCACGACCAGGAAACCGGCCGCCGCCAAGGGATTCCTGATCATCGGCAAGGGTTCGAACCGCTGCGTCGACGTCACGGACGCGGAGAACGGCAAGGGCAAGGACGGCACCCCGCTCCAGATCTGGGACTGCGCCGGTACCGCCAACCAGAAGTGGGACTTCCGGGGCGACGGCACCGTCCGCTCCCTCGGGCTGTGCATGGACGTCGCGTGGGGCTCCCGGGACGACGGCGCCGTCATCCAGCTGGCCAGGTGCAGCGGCAACCCCGCCCAGCAGTTCGTGCTGAGCACCGCCGGTGACCTGGTCAACCCGCAGGCCGACAAGTGCGTCGACGTGAAGGACAACGCCACCGGCAACGGCGCCAAGCTCCAGCTGTGGACGTGCGCGGGCACGCCCAACCAGAAGTGGCGCGTGAAGTAGTCCCGTCCGGCGGGCGCGCCACCCTCGGGGGCGCTCCCGCCGTCCTCACCGGGGCGACTCCCGCCGGATGCCGCGCCCGCTACCAGTTGCCCTCGCCCGGCACCAGCCGCCCGGCCTTGCGGTACTCGCGCTCCGCGCCCTCCCGCAGGTCGGCCGTGGTGACCGGGCCGGCGCGCCCGGCGGCGGCGTAGGCGGCGGTGACGACCGCGCTGCGGATGGAACCGCCGGCCAGCTCGAAGTCGCGGGCGACCGCCGCCGGGTCGGTGTCGTCCGCGCCGGGCACCGCGGCGAGGCTGTGCCGCCACAGGGCCAGCCGCTGGGCGGTGTCCGGGAACGGGAAGTCGACCACCAGATCCAGCCGCCGGGTGAACGCCTCGTCGATGTTGGCCCGCAGATTGGTGGTCAGCACGGCGATGCCGTCGAAGGACTCGAGACGCTGGAGCAGATAGGCGCTCTCCATGTTGGCGTGCTTGTCGTGGGAGTCCTTGACCTCCGAGCGCTTGCCGAACACGGCGTCCGCCTCGTCGAAGAGCAGCACGGCGTCCGTGCGGTCGGCCTCGGTGAAGATCCGTTCGAGGTTCTTCTCGGTCTCGCCCACATACTTGTCGACGATCGAGGAGAGCTGCACCACATAGAGGTCCAGGCCGAGCTCGGCGGCCACGACCTCCGCCGACAGCGTCTTGCCGGTGCCCGACTCGCCCGCGAAGAGTCCGAGGACCCCACGGCCCCGGCCGCCTCCGGCGCTCAGCCGCCAGTCGCCGAGCACACGGTCGCGATGCCGCGCACGCAGGGCGAGTTCCCGCAGCTGGGCCAGGGGCTTGTCGGGCAGGACGAGGTCGCCCCAGCCGACGTCGGGGCGGATCCGGCGGGCGTGCCGCTCCAGCCCGGAGGCGGACTGCAGCCGCGCGGCCAGGCGCAGGTGGTCGGCGGTCACGGGGGTGCCGTCGAACGCCGCGAGGTCCACCGCCGCGCGGGCCGCCCGCTCGATCCGGTCCCCGCCGAGCCGGTACGGGGCGACCGTGGCCGCCAGGTCGAACCCCGGCCCGTCCGCTCCGGCGCCGAGCGCCGCCGCCCAGGCGTCCACCGCGCCCGAGGGCGGCCGGGGCACGTCGAGGACCAGCGGATCACGGTCGCACCACTGCGGGTCGTACGGCTGTTCCCCCGCGAACAGCACGGACACGTCGGCCGCCGTCAACGCCCGCACGAGCGGCCCCGGTCGCTCCGGCAGCGGCGACACCACGACCGCGCAGCCGCGCAGCCGGGCCTCGCGCAGCAGTGGGGGGAGGAGCGCGGACAGCTCGTTCTCGGCCGGCGGGGGCGTGAAGTGCAGGGCCTCCACCCCCGCCGTGCGCAGGGCGGCCCCGGCGCGCACCAGGCCGTCGCCCTCGCGGCGCTCCCGCAGATGGACGGTGACCGGGGCGGCGGCCAGGCGGGCGGCCAGCCTGGCGGTGAACCCGCCGTCCTCCACGGACGAGGAGGACACGACGGACGAGGAGGACACGACGGACGAGGGCGACGGCGACGTGAGCGGACGGACATGGCCGACCAGCGCCGCGTCCAGCGTGTCGTCGCCGAGCAGATGGGCGACCAGCCGGTCCGGCACCCGCAACGCCCGCCCGAGGAAGGGGCGTTCGGGGTCCTCGACGGTCAGCAGCCCGAGCGCGCTCAGCGGCGCCGAAGGCAGGAACCGGGCCCGCGCCCGCGCGAGATGCACGGGCAGCCCGCACAGATCCAGCGCGAGCCCGACGGTGGCCCGACGCCTGCTGACGTCGTCGTTCAGATAGCCGTACAACTGCTCGTAGGAGCGGTCCAGATCGGGCGCCACGGCGATCAGCAGGATCCGCGTGTCCAGTTCGGTGAGCCCGAGCCGCCCCGCGAGCCGCTCCAGCGGACCGTCCGGGGCCGGGCCCCCGTCCGCGTCCTCGCCGCTCTCGAACACGGGGGCGTACGCCTGCGCCGACGGCCCCAGCAGATGCCGTACGCCCTCCTCGGACAGGTACAGCCCGCGCAACGGGTCGTTCGCCGTCGGGTCACCGGCACCGCGCTCGGCCACCAACTCGGCGACCCGTTCGCGCAGTCGGGCCAGCCGGAGGAGGAGCGCGTCGGTGGTGGGCGCCGACGGCGAGCCGGGGGAGGCGTGCGTGGTCACCGCTGTTGTTCCCCGGTGTGCGGAGCGGACGCCAACTGCCCCGGCCGGTGGGCGCGTTCCTCCGAGCCGTCCAGGGAGCCGTCGATGCCGCGTACGCGGATCGCCGCGCCCTCGGTGACCGGGGGACCGGCGTCGTACTCGGGGAAGGCCGGGAAGGGGGCGGTGACCACGAGGTCGAGGGACGGCTTCAGCTCGCCGCCCAGCGCGGACCAGATCTCGGCGAGGGACCGGGACTCGGTGTGCAGTCCCGCCACCGAGACCGGCACGGACAGGCCCAGCGCGCCGAGCGCGCCCGGGAGTTCGCCCGGGGGCAGCAGCTCACGCGTCAGCAGGTTGGCCAGCACCGCCGAGAGCAGCCGGTGTTCGTCCTGGGGCTGTTTCGTCCAGGCGGTGACCAGGTACGACAGCCGGAACCAGCGGGGCGGCTGCCGACGGCGTACGACGATGTCCCGCGCGTCGCGGACGGGCATGTGGCCGCGCTGGCGGCGGGAGACGTCCTCCCGGATGTCGTACAGATAGGTGTTGACGGCGGTCGCGTTGCGCCGGGCCGCCCAGTCGCGGGTCGGGGCCTCGAAGGAGACGTCGATGCCGGAGCCGGCCAGGGCACCACCGCCGATCAGTCCCTTGAGGACCTCGTCCACCTCGTGGATCACGGTCGTGCTCCTGCTGTGTCGTGTGCCTGTCCGCCGATCCTGCCCGTCGGGGACGCCGTATGCGCAGATGTGCCGGGGACGTCGAGCGGGCAGAGTGTGGTGCCCAAGTGGCCCGTTGGGTCTGCCCGTTCGATCAGATGTAGCCTTCCCGGAGGGCATAGGCCACCGCGTGCGCCCGGTTGCGGAGATGCAGCCGGGTGGTGAGCCCGTGCATCACGTTCTTGACGGTGCGTTCGGAGTAGGAGAGCTTGCTCGCGATCTCGCCGGTGTCCATCCCCTCGGCGACGAGCCGGAGGACGTCGATCTCCCGCGGCACCAGGCCGGACAGCGGCGCCCCGGTGCGTCCGGCCACGGAACGCTGCAGCGTCCCCACCTGGTTGATCAGCCGGCCGAGCAGATCGGCGGGCAGGTCGCCGTCCCCGCGCGAGGCCGCGAGCACCGCCTGCGCCAGCCGGTGCGCGGTGGCCTCGTGCCGCCAGACGATGGCCCCGACCCCGCACTCGATGACATCGAGCAGCTCGGTCTCGCGGATCAGGCTCACCACCAGGACCGCGCGTGCCCCCTCGCTGCGCACCAGTCGGCGCAGCGCGGAGAGCAGCGGCTCGTCCGGTGTGTCACCGACCAGCACGGCCACGGTGCCCGGCCGTACCTCGGCGTCGTCCACCAGGTCGATCACCGGGTGCCCGCGCAGCTGGCTGAGCACTCCGGCGCGGGAGAGCGGGTCGAGGGTGTGGACCACGACGGGGATACGGCGCCGGGGCTCCTGGGGCTCGGCCGTGGCCGTGGCCGCCGCCGTGTCCGCGGTCCGGAATGTGCTGCGCAACCGTTTCTCCCGTATGCACGAAAACGCCGCTCCTGCGAGGGGAGTGGCCGATGGGCTCGATTCACCCTTCTGTGTGTCGTGTGCGCTGCGCAATCGTGGAGGACCACGAGACACACCACGAGATTCACCGCGGGACCGACCACCGGACCGACCACCGGACCGACCGCGGGACCGACCACGGGACCGGCCACGGGACCGGCCACGGCGCTTTCACGCCGACCGCTGGCGAACGGTGCACCCCGACGGGCCATGCCCCGTCTACGGAAGCGGAAAACGACAGTCCACGACAGTCCACGACAGGAGACAGCGATGTGCGCGCCGGAACCGCTTCTCGAACGCCGTGAGCCCCTGGAGCTGCTGGCCGCCGAGGCCGCCCGCGCCCGGGGCGGCTCCGGCCGTCTGGTGCTGCTCCGGGGCGCCACCGGCACCGGCCGCACCGCACTCCTGGAGGCCGCCGCCGACCACGCGGCGGCGAACGGCATGCGTGTCCTGCGTGCCCGCTGCTCGCCCGAGCACTCCTCCGTGCCGTTCGACACCGTATTCCAACTCCTCGCCCACGGACCGGAGTTCGACCAGGCCGCCGGCGAGGAACCGGACCCGCCGGGCACCCCGCCGCACCGGGGCAGGCCCGCGCGCCTGTGGCGCCTGCTGAACTCCTACGCGGCCGAGTCCCCGCTGCTCGTCGCCGTGGACGACGCGCACTTCGCCGACGCCCCGTCCCGCCGCTGGCTCGTCGAGGCCGTCCGCCGCATCGACCGGCTGCCGGTGCTCCTGGTGGTCACCGAGCGCAGCCAGTACGACATCGACCGCCCGGCGGACGGCCTCGCGCACGCCCTCTCCCCTGCCCTCGTGCACACCCGCACCCTGGCCCCGCTGAGCCCGGACGCCGCCGCACGGCTGGTCCGTTCCGTCCACGGCGGTGCCCCGCCGGAGCGGGTCGACGCCTGCTTACGGGCGGGCGCGGGCAACCCGCTGTTGCTGCGCGCCCTGCTCGCAGACCTCCACAACGCCGGCCCCGAGGCCTTCCCCGCTGCCCTCCCGGACACCTGCGCCGCGCTCTACTCGGGCACCTACGCCGCCGCGGTGTCCTGGTGGCTGGACAGCGCGGGGCCCGCGACCACCGAGGTCGCCCGCGCGCTCGCCGCGCTGGACGACGAGGCCGCCCCCGTACCGGCCGACGCCGACCTGCTCGCCCGCACGGCCGACGCCGACCCCGCCCGCGTACCCGGCTGGCTCACCGCGATGACCTGCCTCGGCCTGCTGCGCCCCGACCCCGAGGGCCGGCCCCGCTACGCCCATCCGCTGCTGCGGGACGCCGTGCTGGGCGGCTGGGCCGGCGCCGACCGGCAGGCCGCCCACCGCCGGGCCGCCGAGGCGATGCTGCACCGCGGCGACCACGCCGAGGCCGTCGCGGGACAACTGCTGCGCTGCGGCCCCGTCGGCGAGGCCTGGGCGACCGGAGCCCTGCTCGACGCCGCCGACCTCGCCGTCCGCGAGGACCGCAGCGACGACGCCCTCGCCTACCTCCGCCGCGCCCTGGACGAGCCGATGCCGGCCGCCCGCCGCACCGTGGTCCTCACCGAACTGGGCTCCCTGGAGTACGCCACCGTACGGTCCACCGCCGGCATACCCCGGCTCGCCGAGGCGATGCGGCTGCCCGGCCCGCCCCGGGAACGCGTCCACGCGGCGGTCGCCCTGGGCACGGCCCTGGCCCGCCGCGGCGAGGCCCGCGCCGCCGTCGACGTGCTGCGCGGACTGCGCGACGAGCACCTGACGGGCCACCCGGACCTGATCCGCACCGTCCAGACCGCCTCCGCGCTGCTCTCCGACCACGACCAGGGCGTACGGCAGGAGGTCTACCGCTGGCTGCGCGAGACCGCCGAGCGCTCACCCCACCTGGTCGGCACCGCGGGACAGGCCCTCCTCGTGCGCTACGAGGCCACCGCGGGCCTGACCTCGGCGGCCTCGGCCATGCACCGCATCCGGGCCCTCCTCTCCCAGCCGTCCGACCCGTCGGCCGAGGTCTTCCTGCTGGGCACCGCCGCCGCCGTCGCCCAGTGGGCCGACCAGCTCGACGAGGCCGAACGACTCGTCCGCCGAGGCCTCAGCGGCCAGCGCACCTCCCTCCTGCACCCCATGCACCTGGCCCTCCTCAACGTCCGCATCGACATCACCGCCGCACGCGGCGCCCACGAGGAGGTCCTCGCCGACCCCGAGGTCGCGCGCGCGGTCGCCGGCCGCCCCGAGTCCGCCAACGCGCTGGCCCACGCGGTCATCGCCCTCGTGGAGACCGGCCGCACGGAGGAGGCCGCCCGCCTCGCAGACGCCTTCGAGGTCCAACACGCCCACGACTCCTGGGAGTTGAACCGCTTCCTCTACGCCCGAGGCCTCCTGCGCGCCGCCACCGGCGACCCCGCGGCCGCCCTGGACGACTTCCTGGAGTGCGGCCGCCGCCAGTGCGCCCGCGACGTCGCCAGCCCCGTCGTCACCCCCTGGCGCACCGCCGCCGCCGCATGCCACCTCGCCCTCGGCCGCCCTCACGAGGCCCTCGCCCTGGCCGAACAGGAACTCGGCCTCGCCGCCATCTGGAACACCCCCCGCGTCCTCGGCCGCGCTCTGTCCGCCCTGGGCACGGCGACGGGCGGACGCCGGGGCCTGGAGCTGGGCGACCGGGCGGTAAGGGTGCTGCGCCAGGGCGTCGACGGCACGCCGGAGGAGGCCACGGGGACCGCCGGGGCCGCCGTCGTGGCACTGGGCGGTATCGCCGGGCCCACGGCCACGGGAAGTCCCACGCCGGGCGGGTCCACCGTGGCGGGGGTGGGCGGCCCCGGGCCGGCCAAGGGCGGCTGGACACAAGGCGGATCACGTGCGACGGCGACGGCGGTGCACGGCTGGACGCTGGGCGAAGGTCCCGCGAGGGCCGTGGGCCGCTGGACGCCGGACACCGGCCCCGCGAGGGCCGTGAACGGCCGGCCCGCGGGCGGAGCGTCCACGACACCGTCGATCGACGGCTGGGCCTCGGCAGAAGCACCGGGCGGAGGCCGGACTCCGGCATCGGCCGGAGGCCGGACCCCGGCACCGGGCGGAAGCCGGACCCCGGCACCGGCCGGAGGCCGGACCGTGGCGCCGGGCGGTGCGCCGGTCGAGACGGAGCTGATACCGGCGCTCGTGGCGCAGGGGCGGGGGCTCGCCTCCGCCGGGGAGCGGGCGCGGGCCCGTGACGCCTTCCGCGAGGCGGCCGAACGCGCCGAACGCCTGGGCGCGCTCCGCCTCCGCGCGGTCGCGGAATCAGCCCTGCGCGAGGGCGGCGCCCGCCGCCCCGCGGCGGCCCTGACCGGCCCCTCCGCCCTCACCGCGGGCGAGCGCCGCATCGCCGAACTCGCCGCGCAGAACCGCACGAACACCGAGATAGCCCAACTCCTGCACCTCGCCCGCCGCACCGTCGAGACCCACCTGACCAGCACCTACCGCAAGCTCGGCATCCGCCGCAGGTCAGAACTGGGCGCGGCCCTCGCGCACACCGAGGAGAACGCCTGACCGCCACCCGCGTCACACGGTCCGGTGTACGACGTGACCGCGGACCTACGTCCCGTCGAGACCGGCTTCCTCCGGGTGGCCGCCACCCAGGACGACGCCAACCCGCCCCGAACGCACCCGACCTGCTCGCCCCCGCCTTGCACGCCCACCCCGTCGCGGACCCCCGCCGAGCACCCTTGCCGACGGCCTCCTGTCCCCACCGGGGACCAGTGAGGCGGACAGCCCCTGAAGGGGCGCTCAGCACTCGATGATGTTCACCGCGAGCCCGCCCCGGGCCGTCTCCTCGTACTGGCTCATGACCATGTGAGGGTCGCTGCATTCCATGTGCGGGTGGTGGCGTCACCGTTGAGGAGAGTGTCTGCGAAGGCGGTGACCTGCCGGACGACGTCGGTGAAGCGGTCGGGGTAGCCGGTTGCGGCGGGGCCTTGCCGGCGGCGCCAGGCGGTGTAGGAGGTCTGGCGACGCTCGCCGAGGTCGGTGATCGCGGTGCTGAGGGGTTTCAGGGCGATGCCGCGGTGTGTGGCGGTGGCGGTCAATGCCGTGGTGAGTTCTTGGCCGTCGAGGTCGTTGAGGGTGAGCAGGCGGTAGAGGTCGCCGTAGTCGCGGTCGCGGGTGTTGAGGTCGCCGAGTGAGACGGCGGTGGAGAGTTTCTCGGCGATGACGGTTGCGAGGGGGTAGCCGAGGATCTGGAAGCTCTCCGTCGTGAGCTGCTGCGGGTAGTCGATGATCCGGGGGCCGGGGGTGACAGGGTCGCCGAAGCTGACGTCCAACTGGAGCTTGAGCCGGGCCCGGGCGATGGATGCGGCCATGGACAGACGCAGTCCGTGGTACTCGTCCTCCTCGCGGATGGGGACGGTCTTGAGCGTCGCGGGGTCGAATGTCACTCCGTCGTCGATCCCGGTGGCGGCGATGCCGGCGATCCTGCGGATGATCTCGGCCTCGTTGCCTGGGAACGAGCGGCCGAGGATGTCGATGTCGCGGGTCATCCGACGCGCGCCGAACTGGGCCAGCAGCAAGCCGCCCTTGAGGACGAAGTGGTCGCGCCCAAGGGGTGATGCGGCCATGCGGTAGAGGAACCGTTCGAGGACGT
The DNA here is from genome assembly GCF_045160825.1 of Streptomyces sp. NBC_00104. Lineage (NCBI taxonomy): Bacteria > Bacillati > Actinomycetota > Actinomycetes > Kitasatosporales > Streptomycetaceae > Streptomyces > Streptomyces sp. NBC_00104. Next base: position 7,787,637 of record NZ_CP108215.1, read on the forward strand.
AATCGACCATGACCTCGTCCGTGGACCGGCTGTTGCGGCGGGCCAGGTTGCGAAGGTCGTTGTAGACGCGGCCGGCGGTGGTGTCGCGTGTGGGGTTGGCCATCAGGCGAGCACCGCCTCCACGGCGGGGCGGACGACAGAGAGAGCGCCCAACTCGCGTGCGATGTCCTGGAGTTCGCTGACCCCGCCACGGCCGCTCCGGCGCAGATAGCGGCCGAGTGCGGAGAGCGCGAGGGTCTCGCCGATGCGGCTGCGGTGGCGCATCGCGTCGACGACGCAGCGGGCTGCGTTGTACACGGGGACGGTCTCTCCTGGAGCTGCTTCGAACCGTTCGATGCCGAGGGCGAAGGTCTTCGAGGCGTACTGCGCCACCACGGTCGGCGGGTAGGAAATCGTGGGGCGGCGAGTACCGCGCGGCACGGCGATGTGCACTGCTGCGGGGATGTCGTCGATCAGTTCATGCAGGGCCAGGGCGGACTCGCCGCACACGACGGCGCGTGGAGCCCGCGTGCACACGGCCAGCAGATCTGCGTGCGCGGTCTCTGGTGCGTCTGCCTGTCGGTACACCCCACGGGACAGTTCGTCTATGTCCCCCTTCGCGACCAAGGACGCCAGATCGCGGGGGGAGAGCAGGGCCTGACGTGCCTGCGCCGTCGTGAACGTGGGAGAGAGGCCGGTCAGCCGCTGCTCCAGGCGCGAACGCGAGTTCTCCGCAGCACTCATGTATCCAATAGTACCCCTCAAGTGGGCTTAGGGGATCGATTTGATACATTCTGGCGATGGTCGGCGGTCAGGGCGCATCGGAACAGTGGTCGAGGGTGCCACGAACCCCCAGGTCAGGCGCCCATTCCATGGGATTTCCCGGGGACTTTTCGCCGACTTTCACACCTGTCCCAGGGGCATTCCGGGGACTTTCCGCCGGGTGAGCAGAGAAGGCCCCGACAGCGCCGAAAGAAACGAACACGCCGGTCAGGGCCCATCCCCTCAGCACTCGATGATGTTCACCGCGAGCCCGCCCCGCGCCGTCTCCTTGTACTTGACGCTCATGTCGGCGCCGGTCTCCTTCATGGTCTTGATGACCTTGTCGAGGGACACCTTGTGGGAGCCGTCGCCGCGCATGGCCATCCTGGCCGCCGTGACGGCCTTCACCGCGGCCATGCCGTTGCGTTCGATGCAGGGGATCTGCACGAGGCCGCCGACGGGGTCGCAGGTGAGGCCGAGGTTGTGTTCCATGCCGATCTCGGCGGCGTTCTCGACCTGTTCGGGGCTGCCGCCGAGGACTTCGGCGAGGGCGCCTGCGGCCATCGAGCAGGCGGAGCCGACCTCGCCCTGACAGCCGACCTCGGCGCCGGAGATGGAGGCGTTCTCCTTGAAGAGCATGCCGATGGCGCCGGCGGCCAGGAGGAAGCGGACCACGCCGTCCTCGTCCGCGCCCGGCACGAAGTTGATGTAGTAGTGCAGGACGGCGGGGATGATGCCGGCCGCGCCGTTGGTGGGGGCCGTGACGACGCGGCCGCCGGCGGCGTTCTCCTCGTTCACGGCCATCGCGTAGAGGGTGATCCACTCCATGGAGCGGGCCAGCGGGTCGCCCTCCGCCCGGAGTTGGCGGGCCGACATGGACGCGCGGCGGCGTACGCGCAGGCCACCGGGGAGGATGCCCTCGCGGGTCATGCCGCGTGAGACGCAGGCCTGCATCACGCGCCAGATGTCGAGGAGGCCGGAGCGGATCTCGTCCTCGGTGCGCCAGGCGCGCTCGTTCTCCAGCATCAGCGCGGAGATCGACAGGCCCGTCTCCTTGGCCACCCGGAGCAGCTCGTCGCCCGTGCGGAAGGGGTACTTGAGGGGCGTGTCGTCGAGTTTGATGCGGTCCGCGCCGACCGCGTCCTCGTCGACGACGAAGCCGCCGCCGACGGAGTAGTACGTCTTCGACAGGAGTTCGGCGCCGTCCGCGTCGTACGCCCAGATCGTCATGCCGTTGGCGTGGTAGGGCAGCGTCTCACGGCGGTGCAGGACCAGGTCCTCGTCGAAGGCGAAGGGGATCTCGTGGTCGCCGAGCAGGCGGATGCGGCCCGATTCCCTGATCGCCTCCACCCGGTCGTCGGCCGACTCGACGTCCACCGTGCGCGGTGAGGCGCCCTCCAGGCCCAGGAGGACGGCCTTGGGGGTGCCGTGGCCGTGACCGGTCGCGCCCAGGGAGCCGTACAGCTCGACGCGCACCGAGGCGACGCCCGCGAGCAGTTCCTCGTTGCGCAGTCGGCGGGCGAACATCCGGGCGGCCCGCATCGGGCCGACCGTGTGGGAGCTGGACGGGCCGATGCCGATCGAGAACAGGTCGAAGACCGAGATGGCCACGGTGACTCCTCAGAACGGGGGAGGGTGGTGCGGGGGGTGGGGCACCGCGCTCACTGCCCAGTGTGCGCGGTGCCCCGGAGAAGCGGGACTACGTACCGGTGAAGCCCGGGTTACTTCCCCAGCCCCGGGTACAGCGGGTGCTTGTCCGCGAGGGCCTTGACCCGGGTCCTGAGGACTTCGGCCTCGTAGGACGGCTTCAGCGCCTCGGCGATGACGTCGGCGACCTCGGTGAAGTCCTCGGCCGTGAAGCCGCGGGTGGCCAGGGCGGGGGTGCCGATGCGCAGGCCGGAGGTGACCATGGGCGGGCGGGGGTCGTTGGGGACCGCGTTGCGGTTGACGGTGATGCCGACCTCGTGGAGGCGGTCCTCGGCCTGCTGCCCGTCCAGCTCGGAGGCGCGCAGGTCGACCAGGATCAGGTGCACGTCGGTGCCGCCGGACAGGACGTCCACGCCGGCCTCACGCGCGTCCGGGGCCGTCAGCCGCTCGGCGAGGATCCGCGCGCCTTCGACGGTGCGGCGCTGGCGCTCCTTGAAGTCCTCCGAGGCAGCGACCTTGAAGGACACCGCCTTCGCGGCGATCACGTGCTCCAGGGGGCCGCCCTGGAAGCCGGGGAAGACGGAGGAGTTCAGCTTCTTCGCGAACTCCTTCTTGGCGAGGATGATCCCGCCGCGCGGACCGCCGAGCGTCTTGTGCGTGGTGGACGTGACCACGTCCGCGTGCTCGACGGGGTTGGGGTGCAGCCCGGCGGCGACCAGGCCCGCGAAGTGCGCCATGTCCACCCACAGATACGCCCCGACCTCGTCGGCGATCCGGCGGAACTCGGCGAAGTCCAGCTGACGCGGGTACGCCGACCAGCCCGCGATGATCACCTTCGGCCGGTGCTCCTTGGCGAGCTTCTCCAGTTCGGCCATGTCGACGAGGCCGGTGGCGGTGTCGACGTGGTAGGCGACGACGTTGAACTGCTTGCCGGAGAAGTTCAGGCGCATGCCGTGGGTGAGGTGGCCGCCGTGGGCGAGGTCCAGGCCGAGGATGGTGTCGCCGGGCTGGGCCAGGGCGAAGAGGGCGGCCTGGTTGGCGGAGGCGCCGGAGTGGGGCTGGACGTTGGCGTACTCGGCGCCGAAGAGGTCCTTGACGCGGTCGATGGCGATCTGTTCGGTGACGTCGACGTGTTCGCAGCCGCCGTAGTAGCGGCGGCCGGGGTAGCCCTCGGCGTACTTGTTGGTGAGGACCGTGCCCTGGGCCTCCATGACCGCGACGGGAGCGAAGTTCTCCGAGGCGATCATCTCCAGGGTGGACTGCTGGCGGTGCAGCTCGGCGTCGACGGCCGCGGCGACCTCCGGGTCCAGCTCGTGCAGGGGCGTGTTCAGCAGCGACATGCGTACGACCTCGTCTTCTCAGCCGGCGGTGTGGGCGACGTACTCGTCGGCGGAGAGCAGATCGTCCGGCTCCTGCGCGACACGTACCTTGAACAGCCATCCGCCCTCGAACGGGGCGGTGTTCACCAGCGACGGGTCGCTGACGACGTCCTCGTTGATCTCGGTGATCTCACCGGAGACCGGCGAGTACAGGTCGCTGACCGACTTCGTGGACTCCAGTTCGCCGCAGGTCTCGCCCGCGGTCACCGTGGAGCCCACCTCGGGGAGCTGGGCGTAGACGACATCGCCGAGCGCGTTCGCCGCGAACTCCGTGATGCCGACCGTCGAGACGCCGTCCTCGGCGCCCGACAGCCACTCGTGCTCCTTGCTGTAGCGCAGCTGCTGGGGGTTGCTCATGGCCTGAATTCTCCTGTACGCGGGGGAGTGGTGATGAATGGGGGACAGCTGAAACCGCTGTTGAGCAGCGCGGATGTGCCCAGTGTCACGCTCGGGCTCCGCACGGGTGCCGCTTCCGGACGACTTCGCATACGACTTCGCATACGGCTGCGCATGTGACGACGAACCAACGACTACGAAAGTGTCACTTCTGCCGTTTGTAGAACGGCAGCGCCACGACCTCGTACGGCTCGTGGCTGCCCCGGATGTCCACGCCCACACCGGCGGTGCCCGGCGCGGAGTGCGGGGCGTCGACGTACGCCATGGCGATCGGCCTGCCCAGGGTGGGGGAGGGCGCGCCGGAGGTGACCTCGCCGATCACCTTGCCGTCGGCGACGACCGGGTACCCGGCGCGCGGCACCCGGCGGCCCTCGGCGACCAGCCCGACGAGGACACGCGGAGGAGCGACGGCAGCGCGCTCGGCGGCCGCTGCCAGCGCCGTGCGCCCGACGAAGTCGCCCTCCTTCTCGAACTTCACGACCCGCCCGAGCCCGGCGTCGAAGGGCGTCAGCGCGGTGGACAGCTCGTGCCCGTACAGCGGCATCCCCGCCTCCAGGCGCAGCGTGTCCCGGCAGGACAGCCCGCAGGGCACCAGGCCGGTGCCCTCGCCCGCCTTGGTCAGCGCCTGCCACAGCTCGACGGCGTGCTCCGGCTTCACGAACAGCTCGAAGCCGTCCTCACCGGTGTACCCGGTGCGGGCGATCAGCGCGGGGACTCCGGCGACCGTGCCGGGCAGCCCCGCGTAGTACTTCAGACCGTCGAGATCGGCGTCGGTGAGGGAGGCCAGGATCCCGGGCGACTCGGGGCCCTGCACGGCGAGCAGCGCGTACGCGTCCCGGTCGTCCCGCACCTCGGCGTCGAACCCGGCGGAACGCTCGACGAGCGCGTCCAGCACCACCTGGGCGTTGGAGGCGTTCGCGACGACCAGGTAGGTCGAGGATCCGGCCTCCGTGTCCGCCAGCCGGTAGACGATCAGGTCGTCGAGGATGCCGCCGTCCTCGCGGCAGATCATGGTGTAGCGGGCGCGGCCGGGCTTCACCCCGCCGATGTTGCCGACCAGCGCGTGGTCCAGCAGCGCGGCGGCCCGCGGGCCGGAGACGGTGATCTCGCCCATGTGGGAGAGGTCGAAGAGGCCGGCCCTCGTGCGGACGGCGGTGTGCTCGTCGCGTTCGGAGCCGTAGCGCAGGGGCATGTCCCAGCCTGCGAAGTCGGTCATCGTGGCACCGAGCGAGCGATGCAGGGCATCGAGCGCGGTACGGCGCGATCCAGCGGTCGGGCTACTGCTCATCGGTTCTGCTCCCAGGGCATGACAGGCGAGGAAAGATCCTCCCCATCTGTCATCGGAACCTGAGAGGTTCACCACGACCGTACGTACCGGTGGTCGTGACTTGCACCGTGGGTGGAGCCGCCCTCCGTGGAAGAGGAATGCGGCCCGCTTTTCAGATGTGCCTCGCCCGCGCGGTATCTGGGCCTGAGAGATTCAAGGGAGGGACTTGCTCCTTCGGCGCCCCAGCGAACGGCTGCTGGGAGCTCTCCCGCGCGGATTCAAGCGGCCGGTATGCAGTTGGCGGGCACATCATTGCACGCATCGACGCGGTGCGGCAGGGGGACCTTTCACAGAGAGGGACGACGGAGCACAGGCGGACACAGCGGTCCGTAGCACTCTTGTGGCAGGACGAGGACTGAACCAGGAGGGATCGGGCATTACCTTCTCTTTACAATCTGTGGGGATGGGACCTCCAACCCCTGGGGAGGACGATCACGGTGAACAGGACCACGGCATACGCGACGACCTCGGGCATCGCGATGCCCGAGCAGCCCGTCGTACCGGCCGGTGAGGCGTGCGGCCCGTTCCCGAGGGCGGTCGTCCGCGACCTCAGGGAGCGGGCCGGGCGGAGTCCCCACGGGCTGTCCTTCGGACCGGGCGACCTGGTGGTCGTCACCGGGCTGCCCGGCAGCGGCAAGTCGACGCTGATGCGGCGGGCGGTGCCCGGCGTCCGGATCGACTCCCAGGACACCCGCGACCGCTTCGACGCGCGCTTCGCCCGCCATCTGCCGTACGCGCTCTACCGGCCCTTCGTACGCCTCGCCCACTACGCCGGGCTGCGGCGTGCCCTCCGCTCGGGGGAGGGCATCGTCGTGCACGACTGCGGAGCCCAGGCGTGGGTACGAAGTTGGCTCGCGCGCGAGGCCGTAAGGCGGGGCGGCACATTGCACCTGCTGTTGCTCGACGTGACTCCCGGTGAGGCGCGGGACGGGCAGCGGGAGCGGGGGCGGGGGGTGTCGCGCTACGCCTTCGCCCGGCACCGGGGCGCCATGACCCGGCTGCTGAGTGCGGTGGAGAAGGGGCGGCTGCCGCAGGGGTGTGGGGCGGCGGTGATCATTGACCGGGCCGCCGCGGATGCGCTGAAGCGGATCGACTTCGTGGGGTGAGATCCAGGGGAGAGCTCGGGGGGTGAGATCGCGGGGAGGGCTCGGGGGGTGCGGGTGCGTGGTGGTTGATTCCGCGGTTCCCCGCGCCCCTTCAGGGGTGCCCGGGGCGGCCGGGGCGTTAAGGTGCAGCTACAACAGCATCACGGAGCAAAGCGGTAGGCAGCAGATGGACTTCCCGGCGGACTTTCCGGCACAGGCGTATCCCCATGGGCACGGCGGGTGGCCCGGCAATGAGCTGGAGGAGGTGCTGTCCGCGTCTCTCGGGGTGCCCCAGGCCGGGGCGCGCATCGTGGAGGTGCTTGCCCGCAGCTTCGTGTGGGTGCCGCTGCCGGAGGGCGGCGGTCCGCACAGCGGTCAGCTGGACCTGCCCACGATGGAGTTCGACGGGCAGGCGTACGTGCCGGTCTTCAGCTCCGAGGAGCAGTTCCGCCAGGTCGTCGGCAACCACATGTCGTACACCATCGCCCCGGCCGTCGAGTTCGCGCGCGGTCTGCCCCCGCAGATCGGCCTCGCCCTGAACCCGGACGCTGTCGTGGGCATCCCGCTGCCGCCGCCCGCCGTGGCCGAGCTGTGCCGGGCCGGGCGGACCACACTGGACGGATCGGCGAGCGGCGCCCGGGTACGGCTGTTCGAGCCGGACTGGCAGGACGACCCCGTGGACTTCCTCGCCGCCGCCTCGGCCGAGTTCGCCGGAATCGGAGTGGTCCTCTCCGCCCGCCGCTGCCTCGCCTCCATCGAGACCGCCGACCCCGTCATGTTCATCGGCGTCGACCTGGCCTCCTGGGAGGCCGACCGCGCCCTCCCCCTCGCCGCCCTCGGCCGAGCGCTCACCAAGACACCCGTCCCCTGGCCGGTCAACATGGTCTTCCTGGACGTGGCGCAGGACCCGGTGGGCGACTGGCTCCGTGAAAAAGTACGACCCTTCTACCAACAGGGTTACTGACCAGTTCTTTCAGGGGCGCGGGGAACGGCGCGACCAGCCACGACGGCGCCGCGACCCGCGACGCACAACAACCCCCGAGCCCTGACCGGCTCAACCCGCACACCACCTAAGCTGTTTCCTATAACCAGGGTCCAACACCGAAGGGCGGCCAACGTGAGCGCGAGCGGCAGCCGCATCGCCACCGGGCAGGTCGAGCACATGCTGCGCCAGGTGACGCCCGGGCGTTACGACGCCTACGAGGCGCTGCTGCGTGCCCTCGCGACCCCGTCCTCCGGCCAGGTCTGGATGCTGCTCTGGCACGGCCAGGGCGGCTCCCCGGACGCGCAGTACGGGAACATGGAGGTCGACGGGTTCAACTACGCCCCGTGCGTCACCTCCGCCCAGGAACTCTCCGCCAGTGGCTGGAACCGCAGTTACGAGGTGGTCGACGGCCTCGACGTGGCCCGCACCCTCTACCCCGACCACTACGGCCTCTGGCTCAACCCGCACGCGCCGGGCGGCGGCGTCGGCATCCCCTGGCTCGACCTGCGCCGGATCGCCACGGGCCTGGAGCGGCAGCCCGCGGGCCCGCTCCGGCTGTCCGAACCGGCCATCGAGATCCCGCAGTTCTACGCCCTGCTGACGCAGAACGCCCACCGCACGTCCGCCGTGCGTTCGCTGCGCCGCGCCTGGGTGCAGCCCGCGCTCGGCGCGCCGTACCTGGCCATCGGCCTCGACGTGTACGACACCTCGCCGCCGGCCGTCGATTCCGTGCGCGCGATGATGCAGCAGTCCATCGGCGCGGTCCCGGACGGCCTGCCCGTCTCCACCGTCGCCATGTCCGACGAGTACGACCCGGTCGCCATGTGGCTCCGCGCCGCGGCCCGTCCGTTCTACGACCGCGAGGCCCACGCGGCGCCGGCCCAGGCCCCCGCGGCGGGCGGATACGGGTACCCGAGCGGCTACTGAGCCCGCGCAACGCGGACCGGAGCCCCGTGCGGACGATGAGGGGCGATCCGGACATGACGGTCCTGTCCGGTGACCTGGACCACAGGTGACCGCCGTGCCCACCGCTCAACAGAGCGTCACGTCCGGATAGCGGAACCCTGCTGGCCACATCACGGTTGCGCATACATTCGCCGTCAAGTCTGGTGCCTGATCGCGCGACCGTTGAAGACTCCCCCAGAGCGATGGGGGGATCCGGCGAACGCGCTGTTCATACGGCGAAGTTCCGTGCCGCGCCCCCTCTCGTACCCAGCAGTAGTCACAGAGCAAGAGAGCAGCAGTGGTGACGGACCGCACCGTAGACCCGGGCGGCCGTCAGGCACAGTCGGCAACCACCGGCACGGGCAAGCACGAGGGACGATGACCGCACCCATAGAGACGACCGGATCGCAGGCCGAGGCGCAGCCCGAAGCCGTGCTGGAAGGTGTCGAGGCCAAGAAGATCGAGGGCCGTTCGCTCGGCCAGATCGCCTGGACCCGCTTCAAGCGCGACAAGGTGGCGGTCGCCGGCGGTGTCGTCGTCGTCCTGCTGATCCTGATCGCGGCGCTCTCCCGGCCGCTGCAGTCGCTGCTGGGGCTCGACCCCAACGCCTTCAACCAGGATCTGATCGACCCCAACACGTCGCTGCCCAAGGGTGACTTCGGCGGGATGAGCTGGGACCACCCGCTCGGTGTCGAGCCGAAGTTCGGCCGCGACATCCTCGCCCGCATCCTGGAGGGCTCCTGGGTCTCCCTGGTCGTGGCCTTCGGCGCGACGATCCTGTCCAACGCCATCGGTGTGGTGCTGGGTCTGGTCGCCGGGTACTACGGCGGCCGGGTGGACACGGTCGTGAGCCGGCTGATGGACACCTTCCTGGCGTTCCCGCTGCTGCTCTTCGCCATCGCCATCTCCGCGACGCTCCAGGGCGGCGCCTTCGGTCTCGAGGGACTGCCGCTGCACATCTCGGTGCTGATCTTCGTCATCGGCTTCTTCAACTGGCCGTACATGGGGCGCATCGTGCGCGGTCAGACCCTGGCGCTGCGCGAGCGGGAGTTCATCGACGCCTCGCGGGGGATGGGGGCGGGCGGCCCGTACGTCCTGTTCAAGGAACTGCTGCCCAACCTCGTCGCGCCGATCATCGTCTACTCGACCCTGCTCATCCCGACCAACATCATCTTCGAGGCGTCGCTCAGCTTCCTCGGCGTCGGGATCCAGCCGCCGCAGGCCTCCTGGGGCGGCATGCTCAACCAGGCGGTCGACTTCTTCGAGGTCGACCCGCAGTACATGATCGTTCCCGGCCTCGCGATCTTCATCACGGTGCTGGCCTTCAACCTTCTCGGTGACGGCCTCCGGGACGCCCTCGACCCCCGCAGCCGCTGACGTCTGCGACCGCGGCCCGGTTGTGGCCCCAAGTCCCACTCAACTGTCCAACTACGAAGGGGAAACCGACCATCATGCGAAGGTCAGCAATGGCCGCTGTCGCGGTTGTGAGCAGCGCCGGCCTGCTTCTGTCCGCCTGCAGCAAGGCGGACGACGGTACGGACACCCCCAAGGGCGCCGGCGCCAACGCCGCGACCAAGGGTGTCGTCAACGAGTCCACGGCGAAGGGCGGCACGGTCACCTACGCCAGCTCCGACGCCCCCGAGTCCCTCGACCCGGGCAACATGTACTACGCGTACGGCTTCAACTTCAGCCGCCTCTACGCGCGTCCGCTGATGACGTTCAAGCCCGGCGCGGGCGAGGCGGGCAACGAGCTCGTCCCGGACCTGGCCGAGAGCGCGGGCACGCCCAGCGACGGCGGCAAGACCTGGACGTACAAGATCCGTCAGGGCGTCAAGTTCGAGGACGGCACCGTCGTCACCTCGAAGGACGTCAAGTACGCGGTCGAGCGCTCGAACTTCGCGCGTGACGTGCTCTCCTCGGGCCCCAACTACTTCCAGCAGCTGCTTGACGGCGGGGACAAGTACAAGGGCCCGTACAAGGACAAGAACGAGGCGGGCATCTCGTCCCTCGAGACGCCGGACGACAACACCATCGTCTTCAAGCTCAACAAGCCCTTCGCCGACTTCGACTACCTGGCGAGCATGCCGCAGACGGCCCCGGTGCCGAAGGCCAAGGACACCGGTGTCGACTACACCAAGAAGGTCGTCTCCACCGGCTCGTACAAGTTCCAGAAGTACGACGAGGGCAAGCAGATAGTCCTGGTGCGCAACCCGGAGTGGGACGCCAAGACGGACCCGCTGCGCAAGCAGTACCCGGAAAAGATCGTGGTGAACCTGAAGGTCAACAAGGCCACCATCGACAAGGACGTCATGTCCGGCGACACCATGATCGACATCCAGGGCACCGGTGTCGACGCCCAGACCCAGGCCCAGGTCCTCAAGGACAAGGACCAGCTGGCCAACACGGACAACGCGCTCGGCGGCCGTCTCGTCTACACGGCGATCAACACCAAGGTGGCGCCGTTCGACAACGTCGATTGCCGCAAGGCCGTGCAGTACGCGATCGACAAGACCGCCGTGCAGACCGCCATGGGCGGCCCGATCCGCGGTGACATCGCCTCCACCGTCCTGCCCACCGACGTCTCGGGCTACGAGAAGGCCGACACGTACGCCACCCCGGACAACAAGGGTGACGTCGCCAAGGCCAAGGAGAGCCTGAAGGCCTGCGGCAAGGAGGGCGGCTTCAAGACCTCCATCTCCGCCCGCACCGACCGTCAGGGCGAGGTCGACGCGGCCACCGCGATCGTCGAGGCGCTGAAGAAGGTCGGCATCGAGGCCGACATCAAGCAGTACCCGTCGGGCAAGTACTTCTCCGACTACGCGGGCGTGCCGAAGTTCAACAAGAAGAACAACATCGGCCTCATCATGATGCAGTGGGGTGCCGACTGGCCGACCGGCTACGGCTTCCTGCAGCAGATCGTGCACGGCAAGGCCATCGGCGAGTCCGGTAACACCAACCTCTCCGAGCTGGACGACCCGGCGATCAACAAGCTGCTGGACGACGCGATCGGCAACACGGACGAGGCCGCCCGCACCGCCGCGTACACCGAGGTCGACAAGAAGGTCATGGAGCAGGCCGCCATCGTGCCCCTGACCTACTTCAAGGTCCTGCTGTACCGCTCGCCGTACGCCACCAACCTGGTGTCGTCCTCGGCCTTCAGCGGTCAGTACGACTACCTCAACATCGGTGTCAAGGAAAAGAAGTAGCCCCGGAAGGCAGGTGAAGGCATTGGCGCCCGCGGGTGAGCACACCCGCGGGCGCCGGCGCCGGTCCTCGTGATCTCGTACATCATCCGCCGGACGATCGCGGCGGTGATCCTGCTGCTCGTCGTCACCGCGGTCACCTTCGGCATCTTCTTCATCCTGCCGAAACTCGCCGGGCAGACCGCCGACCAGCTGGCACAGCAGTACATCGGCAAGAACCCCTCGCCCGCGGACATCGCGGCGGTCAAGCGGAACCTCGGCCTGGACCAGCCGGTCTACGAGCAGTACTGGAACTTCATCAAGGGCATCGTCTCCGGTGCCACGTACGACCTGGGCCCCACCACGGTCCGCTGTGACGCCCCCTGCTTCGGCTACTCCTTCAAGGACCACCTGGAGGTCTGGCCGCAGCTCACCACCCGCCTGCCGGTGACCATCTCGCTCGCCGCCGGTGCCGCCGTGCTGTGGCTGGTGGGCGGTATCACGGCCGGTGTCATCTCGGCCCTGAAGCCCGGCTCGTTCTTCGACCGGGCCGCCATGGGCGTGGCACTCGCCGGTGTCTCCCTGCCCATGTTCTTCACCGGACAGCTCGCCCTGCTGCTGTTCAGCTACCAGCTGGAGATCTTCGGCCGGACGTACGTCCCCTTCACCGAGAACCCCTCGCAGTGGGCCAACACCCTCTTCCTGCCGTGGTGTTCGCTGGCGCTCCTCTACTCGGCCATCTACGCCCGGCTCACCCGCTCGGGCATGCTGGAGACGATGAACGAGGACTACATCCGCACCGCTCGGGCCAAGGGCCTCGGCGAGCGCAAGGTGGTCGTGAAGCACGGTCTGCGGGCCGCGCTGACCCCGCTGGTGACGGTCTTCGGCATGGACGTCGGCCTGCTCCTCGGCGGTGCCCTCATCACCGAGACCGTGTTCTCCCTGCACGGCATCGGCGAGTACGCGGTCCAGTCGATCAGCGCCAACGACCTGCCCCCGATCCTCGGGGTGACCCTGCTCGCGGCGTTCTTCGTCGTCTTCATGAACCTTGTGGTGGACCTGCTGTACGCCACGATCGACCCGCGGGTGAGGCTCTCGTGACCGAACTGTCCAAGACCGGGGCCGCCGTCGGCGAGCCCGCACGCGCCGGGGACGCCCCCGAGGCGTTCCTCGAAGTGCGCGACCTCAAGGTGCACTTCCCGACCGACGACGGCCTGGTCAAGTCCGTCGACGGCCTCTCCTTCCAGCTGGAGAAGGGCAAGACCCTCGGCATCGTGGGCGAGTCCGGCTCCGGCAAGTCGGTGACCTCGCTGGCGATCATGGGTCTGCACCGGCTCGGGGCACGGGGCAAGAACGTCCAGATGTCCGGCGAGATCTGGCTCGACGGCAAGGAACTCGTCGGGGCGAGCCCCGACGAGGTGCGCCGGCTGCGCGGCCGCGAGATGGCGATGATCTTCCAGGATCCGCTGTCCGCGATGCACCCGTACTACAAGGTCGGCAGCCAGATCGTCGAGGCGTACCGCGTCCACCACGACGTCAGCAAGAAGGTGGCCCGCAAGCGCGCCGTCGAACTCCTCGACCGCGTCGGCATACCGGAGCCCCACAAGCGGGTCGACGGCTACCCGCACGAGTTCTCCGGCGGTATGCGCCAGCGCGCCATGATCGCGATGGCCCTGGTGAACAACCCCGAGCTGCTGATCGCCGACGAGCCCACCACCGCCCTGGACGTCACCGTCCAGGCGCAGATCCTGGACCTCATCCGGGACCTGCAGAAGGAGTTCGGCTCCGCGGTCATCATCATCACGCACGACCTCGGCGTGGTCGCCGAGATCGCCGACGACATCCTCGTGATGTACGGCGGCCGCTGCGTGGAGCGCGGGCCGGTCGACGACATCTTCTACGAGCCGCAGCACCCCTACACCTGGGGCCTGCTCGGCTCGATGCCGCGCCTCGACCGCGCGCAGACCGACCGGCTCATCCCGGTCAAGGGCCAGCCGCCGAGCCTCATCAACGTGCCCTCGGGCTGCGCCTTCAACCCGCGCTGCCCCTACGCGGACGTGCCCAAGGACAACATCACCCGCACCGAGCGCCCCGAGCTGCGTGAGGTCGGCGGCCGGCACTTCACCGCCTGCCACCTGTCGCAGGAGGACCGTACGCGGATCTGGACCGAAGAGATTGCGCCGAAGCTGTGAGCGAGACTGAGACCCGGGCCGCCGTGCCGGCCCCGCGCACCGATGCCGACGCCGACGAGAAACCGCTGCTCAGGGTCGAGGGCCTGGTCAAGCACTTCCCCATCAAGAAGGGCCTGCTCCAGCGGCAGGTCGGGGCGGTCAAGGCCGTCGACGGCATCGACTTCGAGGTGCGCCGGGGCGAGACCCTGGGCGTGGTCGGGGAGTCCGGCTGCGGCAAGTCGACCATGGGCCGGCTCATCACCCGCCTGCTGGAACCGTCCGGCGGCAAGGTCGAGTTCGACGGCACGGACATCACGCACCTCAAGACGGCCGGGATGCGTCCGCTGCGCCGCGACATCCAGATGATCTTCCAGGACCCGTACGGCTCGCTGAACCCCCGCCACACCATCGGCACCATCGTCTCGGCGCCGTTCAAGCTCCAGGGCGTCGCGCCCGAGGGCGGGGTGAAGAAGGAGGTCCAGCGTCTCCTGGAGCTGGTGGGCCTGAGCCCCGAGCACTACAACCGCTACCCGCACGAATTCTCCGGCGGCCAGCGCCAGCGCATCGGCATCGCCCGCGCGCTCGCCCTCAAGCCCCGGATGGTCGTCGCGGACGAGCCGGTCTCCGCGCTCGACGTGTCCATCCAGGCGCAGGTCGTCAACCTCATGGACGACCTGCAGGACGAGCTCGGCCTGACGTACGTGATCATCGCGCACGACCTCTCCGTCGTCCGTCACGTCTCCGACCGCATCGCCGTGATGTACCTCGGCAAGATCGTGGAGCTGGCCGACCGGGACTCCCTGTACACGGCGCCGATGCACCCGTACACCAAGGCGCTGCTCTCGGCCGTGCCGATCCCGGACCCCAAGCGCCGCAGCGCCAAGAGCGAGCGCATCCTGCTCCAGGGCGACGTGCCCTCGCCGATAGCGCCGCCGAGCGGCTGCCGCTTCCACACCCGGTGCTGGAAGGCCACGCAGGTCTGCACGACCACCGAGCCGCCCCTCGCCGAGCTGAAGCCGGGGCAGCGGGTCGCCTGCCACCACCCCGAGAACTTCGAGGACCAGCAGCCCCAGGACGTCGTCCTGCTGACGGCCGCGAAGCAGGCGGCCCAGCTCGTACCGGAATCGGTCAAGAAGCCCGAGGCTCCGACAGGGACCAGTGCCGTCGGCAAGGAGGCCGGTGCCGTCAAGGAGACCGGTGCCGGCAAGGAGGCCGAGGTCGTGGACAAGACCGAGGTCGTCGAGAAGACCGAGGTCGCCAAAGAAACCGACGAGAAGTAAGCGATAACGAGCCCTCGCCTTGCAATGTAAGGCGGGGGTTCGCTATTGGGTCACAATGTGAGGGTGCTCCAGCAACTCTTCAGCCCCTCCGTCCAGCACACGCTCGACCTGGTCGGCATCTTCGTCTTCGCCATCTCGGGCGCGCTGCTGGCCGTCCGCAAGAACTTCGACGTCTTCGGCATCGCCGTCCTCGCCGAGGTCACCGCGCTCGGCGGCGGACTGTTCCGGGACCTGGTCATCGGCGCCGTACCGCCGGCCGCCTTCACCGACCTCGGCTACTTCCTCACGCCGCTGCTCGCCGCCCTCCTCGTCTTCTTCCTCCACCCGCACGTGGAGCGCATCCAGACCGGGGTGAACGTCTTCGACGCGGCCGGTCTCGGCCTGTTCTGCGTCGCGGGCACGACGAAGGCGTACGAGTACGGGCTCGGCCTGACCGCCTCCGCCGCCCTCGGCCTCGCCACGGGCGTCGGCGGTGGTGTGCTGCGGGACGTCCTCGCCAACGAGGTGCCCTCGCTGCTGCGCTGGGACCGCGACCTGTACGCCGTGCCCGCGATGGTCGGTGCCGGGATGGTCGTCCTGTGCATCCGCCTCGACGCCCTGAACCCGCTCACCTCGGCCCTCGCCGCGATCACGGCCTTCGCGCTGCGACTGCTGGCGATGCGCTACCACTGGCGGGCGCCGAGGGCATGGAACCGGCGGTCCTCGGCGGTCGAGGAGAGCTGAGACGAAACGTCTCCGCAATGCATAAAGCTACCGCTTAGTAATCGCCTGTTGTACGGTTCACCCATGCCCGAAGCAGCTTTCGTACAGGCCACCATCGGCGACAGCGAGTTCGACCGGGACACCGCGGTCACCCTGCGGGAACCCGGCGTCTACGACATCGACCTCTCCGCCGGCTGGACCATCACCGGCGCCGTCAACGGCGGCTACCTGCTGGCCGTCCTGGGCCGCGCCCTCGCCGACGCGCTCCCGCACGACGACCCGTTCACGATCTCCGCGTACTACCTGACCGCCTCCCGGCCGGGCCCCGCGGTCGTCCGCACGGACGTCGTCCGCACCGGACGGACCCTGTCGACCGGCCAGGCCTCCCTCTTCCAGTACGACGACGAGGGCCGCGAGGTCGAGCGGATACGCGTCCTCGCCTCCTACGGCGACCTGGGCTCCCTCCCGGACGACGTCCGTACGACGGCGAAGGCACCCGCGATCCCGCCGATCGAGCAGTGCTTCGGCCCGCAGGACGCCCCCGGCCCCGTCCCCGGCGGCTCCGCGATCGCCGACCGGCTGTTCCTCAAGCTCGACCCCGCGACGCTCGGCTGGGCGCTCGGCGCACCGTCCGGAAACGGCGAGATGCGGTCCTGGTTCGGGCTCGCCGACGGCCGCGACGCCGACCCGTTCTCCCTGCTCCTCGCCGTGGACGCGCTGCCGCCGACCGCCTTCGAGCTGGGCATCATGGGCTGGGCCCCGACGATCGAGTTGACCGTCCACGTCCGCTGCCGCCCCGCGCCGGGGCCGCTCCGGGTCTCCATCACCACCCGCAACCTCGCCGGCGGTTTCCTGGAGGAGGACGCCGAGGTCTGGGACAGCGCCGACCGGCTGGTCGCGCAGTCGCGGCAGCTGGCGCGCGTCCGGCTGTCGGACTGAGCGGTCCGCGGCCCGGCCGGGCCGCCATCCGGCCGTAGGCGTCGGCCCCTTCGGGGGCCGTCACCGCCTCCCCGAACGGCCCCTCGCGCGGCCCGTCCGGGAGGACGCCCCGCGCCCTCGCCGGGGCGTACTCGGCCGGCTCCGGTTCGAGCGCGAGCGGTCGGCCCGGGCCCGCGGGATCCCGGCCCTGATCTCCTCGTACGCTTCCGGTCGGCCGACCGTCGTCCGCTTCCGGCCGGCCGTCGTCCGCCACCCCGTCGGCGAACATCCGTACGGCCGGCCCGTCACCGCCCTCGCCGACGACCGCCCTCGCCGACGACCGCGATCCGTTGCGGGCCGCCGACGAGGTGACTGGGCAAGGCCGGCGTGCGGTCCGTCCTGGACGATCCCGTCAGGCGCCGTGCGGGCGTCGAACTCGGCGATACCTGGGAAGAGTTGCGGCGCCGGGTCGACGAACGGCCGGACGGCGTCGACGTCACCTGTGCGTGCGGCGCCCCTTCCTCGACATGTTCCTGCGCCTCTGTCACGAGCCCGTATCAGAGCCGAGGTGCGGGGGAGGAGTGAAAGGCCAGGTCAGGCGGGGGTTGTTGATGATCGCTTTGCTGTTCGCACAGGGTTGGCACAGCGCGAACCCAAGAGAGCCCCAAGCTGCGTTGATTCGATGCCGCCCACGAACTGCCTCATCGTTCTTGGAGTTGTCTCTCATGAAGCGTGCACGTCTCCTCCCCGCCGTCGCCCTGCTGGCGGCCGCGCCCCTCTTCCTTGTGGCGTGCGGCTCCGGCGACTCGTCGTCGTCCACCTCGAACAACGGCGACTCCGGAGGCCAGAGCTGCCAGGCCCCGTCGGGCGCTCCGTCCGGTGCCCCCTCGGGTGCCCCCTCCGGTCAGCCCTCCGCGAACGGCCAGGCACCCTCCGGCGCCCCCTCGGGCCAGCCGTCCGGTGCGCCGAGCGGCGCCCCCGGCGGTGGCGGCCAGAACGGCGGCCCCGGCGGCGGTGGCGGCTGCGGCGGCCCCGGCGGCGGCCAGCCTGGCCAGGGCGGCCAGGCCCCGAGCGGGGCGCCGAGCCAGGAGGCCTCCGCGTCGGCGTCCAAGGACAGCTGACCGGGACGTACGTGAGCAGGAGGGCGCGCCCGGCGAACGGGCGCGCCCTCCGCGTGTTCCGGCCGGTTCAGTCGAGCCAGTGACGACAGCCGATGCTGATCAGCCGCATGCGGCGGCTCGCCAGCCGGGTCACCCGGAGGCGCTCCTCCTCCGGCTTGTCCTGGGCCTCCAGGAACAGCGAGGCCGTCACCAGCATCTGATCGACGTACAGTCCCGCGAGCATCAGCCGGTCGTCGTCGGTCCACCCCCCGGTCTCCGGCCGCTTGGCCAACTCGCCGCGCACCTCCTCGGCGAACCGGGCCAGTTGACCCTGGATGGCGTCGCGCACCGGCTGGACCCCGCTGTGCCGTTCCCGTGCGATGAACCGGGCGTGTGCGGGGTACGCGTCCACGTGGCGGGCGATCAGATCGACGGCGCGCTCGATGAGTTCGTCGCTGTCGCCCACCGTCGACATCAGATCCCCGAGGACCGGGTGCAGGCTGCCGAGCACCTCCTCGACCAGCGCGACACCGAGGTCCGCGGTCGACCTGAAGTGCCGGTAGAACGCGGTCGGGGCGACGCCCACGGCCCGGGTGACCTCGCGAAGCCCCAGGCTGCTGAGGCTCTGCTCCTCCAGCAGGGCGAGCGCGGCGTCCATGAGCGCCTGCCGGGTCCTCTGCTTCTGGGCCTGCCGGCTGCCGAGAGTGTGACTCATGCCATGCAGTTAACAACTGTTCTCTGTAATTGCAAAGCCGGGCGCCGCGCTAGACTTGGCGGTCAGTGAACAGTTGTAACTACAACCGTTCACCCAGCCGTAACGAGCGAACCGACCCGACGAACCGTCACGACGAACCGAAACGAGAGGAGAGTCCGCCATGTTGTTCCTCGTCGCCGCACTGCTGCTGTTGGGTGTCGTCCTCGGCACCGTCGCCCATGTGCCGATGGCCGTCTCGTCCGCCCTGGCGGCCGGCATCGCCCTCTGGCTTGCGGTCTTCGCGTACCGCGAGCGCCACGCCCGCCGCAGCCGCACCACCGACTGACCGTCCCCGAGAGCCCGTTGGGAGCAGACCGACCATGCAGCTCACCGCCGCACGCCGGACCGGAGCCACCGCCCGCCCCCGAGGCCGCGACGCCGACGGTATGGCCGTCGCCTCCTTCGTCCTGGGCCTCCTGGGCCTCCTCGTCCTCAACCTCTTCCTCGGCCCCATCGCCGTCGTCCTGGCCGCGGTTGCCCTGAAGCGCGGTACGACCAGGCGAGGCCGCGCCTACCTGGGCCTGGGCCTGGGCATCGCCGACCTCGTGGTCCTCGCCACCCTGATGCAGACCACGAACACGGTGTCCTGGAGCTTCTGAGGGCAGAGGGCAGAGGGCAGAGGGCAGAGGGCAGAGGGCAGAGGGCTGAAAGCTTTCCGTCACCACTGCGGGCGTTCGTGCCGCACGGTGAACGCCGGGTACGGCCGGACCGCGCCGGGTGCCTTGTCGGCCAAGTCCGGGAGCACCGCCGAGGCCACCTGAACAGGGCCCCGTAGAATCGGCTCACCATGGCTTACCTCGACCACGCGGCGACCACCCCGATGCTCCCCGAGGCGGCAGAGGCCCTGACCGCCCAGCTGAGCGTCACCGGCAACGCCTCCTCGCTGCACGCCTCCGGCCGCCGAGCGCGGCGAACCGTCGAGGAGGCCCGCGAAACCCTCGCCGAAGCCCTCGGAGCCCGCCCGAGCGAGGTGGTCTTCACCTCCGGCGGCACCGAGGCCGACAACCTCGCCGTGAAGGGTCTGTACTGGTCCCGCCGCGACGCCGACCCGGCCCGCACCCGTGTCCTCGCCAGTCCCGTCGAACACCACGCGGTCCTCGACGCCGTGCACTGGCTCGGCGAACACGAGGGCGCCACCGTCGAGTACCTGCCGGTCGACGCGTACGGCCGAGTCCACCCGGACACCCTCCGCGAGGCCATCGCCCGCAACCCCGACGACGTCGCCCTGGCCACCGTGATGTGGGCCAACAACGAGATCGGCACGATCCTGCCGGTCCGTGAACTCGCCGACACCGCACAGGAGTTCGGCGTCCCGCTGCACGCCGACGCGGTCCAGGCCTTCGGTCAGGTTCCGGTCGACTTCGACGCCTCCGGCCTCGCCGCCATGACCGTCTCCGGCCACAAGATCGGCGGCCCGTACGGCATCGGCGCGCTGCTCCTCGGCCGCGAGTACAGCCCCGTACCCGTCCTGCACGGCGGCGGCCAGGAGCGCCACGTCCGCTCCGGCACCCTCGACGTCCCGGCCATCGCCTCCTTCGCGGTCGCCGGCCGGCTCGCCGCCGAGCAGCGCGAGTGGTTCGCCCGGGAGATCGGCGCCCTCCGCGACGCCCTGGTCGAGGCGGTCCGTGAGGCGGTGCCGGACGCGATCCTGGGCGGTGACCCGGCCCCGGGCGGACGCCTCCCCGCCAACGCGCACTTCACCTTCCCCGGCTGCGAGGGCGACTCCCTGCTCCTGCTGCTCGACGCCCAGGGCATCGAGTGCTCCACGGGGTCCGCCTGCACCGCCGGCGTCGCCCAGCCCAGCCACGTCCTCCTCGCCACCGGCACCGACCCCGACCTGGCCCGCGGCACCCTCCGCTTCTCCCTCGGCCACACCTCGACGGAGGCGGACGTGGAGGCGGTCGCGAAGGCGATCGGCCCGGTGGTGGAGCGCGCCCGCAACGCGGGCCTGAGCTGACCCCTTGGTACGGCACACGAGGTGACGGCGGGGCCGCGGTCACCGAGTCCGCGGATGCGCGGCCCCGCCGTCGTCCCGGTGCTCCCCCGGCGGCCTAGCTCTCCATCACCATGAGGCCGGCCATCATGCCCTCGTCCTCGTGCTGGAGGAGGTGGCAGTGGAGCATGTACATGTACGTGTCGTCCGCGAAGTCGGTGAACTCCATGGCGATCTTGATGGAGCCGCCGCCGACGACCTCGTAGGTGTCGAACCAGCCGAGGTCGACGCCGGTGGGCCCCTCGCCGTTGATCTCGATCAGCTGGAAGGGCACGTCGTGCAGGTGGAACGAGTGCTCCAGCATCGTGTTGTTGGTGATCGTCCAGATCTCCTTCGAGCCGAGCGTCGTCATGATCGTCGCCATGGAGTCCATGGTGGTGCCGACCGCCCCGTTGATCGCCATCTCGAGGCCGTCCTGGTCGAGCGTGATCTCGCGGGCGGTGAAGCCCGAGGTGTCGTACCGCTCGATCGTGTTGAGCGAGGACGGCAGGTCGTCGGGGGTGTCCGAGGCGTCCGGGGTGACGGTGAGGAAGTCGAACGTACCGCTGCCGCCACGGACCCACCCGGTCGTGATGACGGCCTGCAGCGTGACCGCGTCGCCGAGGTCCATCACGAACTCGGCGCGCCCGCCCGCCACCAGCCGGATGCTCTCCACCTCGGTGGCCTCGGTGAGATAGCCCTGCTCGGTGGCGATCTGGGTGAGCGTGCCGCCGTCACCGCGCTGGACGGTGATGATGTCCGACGGCGAGGCGTTGAGGACCCGGAACCGGGTGCGGGTCCTGGTCGCGGTGAACGTGAGCGTGGTGTCGTCGACGTTCGTGCCGTTGCACAGCACCGGGAAGCTGAGCGTGTTGCGCAGATAGCCGTTCAGGTCGTACTTGATGTCGCCCGCCGCGTCGGTGGCCAGGCACTGGAGGACGAGCGGGATGTCGTCGACGCCGTACTCGCTCGGCAGCGCGGCGGACGCGTCGGTCTCGTCCTCCACGATGATCAGACCGGCCAGCCCGTGCACGACCTGCTCGGCCGTGGTGCCCAGCGCGTGCGGGTGGTACCAGAGCGTCTTGGCCTCGTCGAGGATCTCGAAGGTGGGGGACCAGGTCTTCCCGGCGGCGAAGGCGTTCTGCGGGCCGCCGTCCATGTCGGGTGGGATGTGCGCGCCGTGGAAGTGGACGCTGGTGTCGGCGTCGAGGTCGTTGGTGATGTTCAGCAGGACCGTGGAGCCGGTGGTCCACTTCATGGTGGGGCCGAGGTACGACCCGTTGTAGCCGGCGGTGTCGCTGGAGACGCCGCTGAGCACCTCGTGGGTGCCGGTCCGGGCGGTCAGCGTGAACGTGGTGGTGCCGTCGGAGGTGGTGCCCTCCAGGAGGTCCGGGATGTTCAGCGTGGCGGTGTTGGTCGCGGCGCCCGCCTTGTTGCCCTTGGCGTCGGTCAGCAGCGAGAAGGCCGTACCGGCGACCGCGACCGCCGCCAGCCCGGCTCCCGCCATGCCGCCGAGGAACGTGCGGCGGTGCAGTCCCCTGCCCTTGCGGTGCTCGCCCTTGCGGTGACCGGCCGTGCCGGAGGTGGGCTCCATGTTGTTCGTCATGAGCCGGGATGCTTGACCTGAGGGCTGTGTGAGGTCTGGGGCGAAGTTAGGAGCGGGCCGAGCGGGCTGTGAGACCGCCGTGAGCAGCGGGCATCCTCAACTCATGTGTGATGAGGGCGAGTTGGGGCCGCCGCAGGTCGCGTCCGTGGCGTGGGACGTATCGGGCGGTCGTCGAGCGGGGCAGGTCCGTCGGGGACCCTTCATGTGATGTGTGTCATATGGGCGATGGTCTGTGGCGGGGCTGTCCCCACTCCCTCGCACCCCTGTGGCCCGGCTGTCCGCGCCCGGCGGACGCGATCGCCGTCGGGGGTCAGGCGGGGGTCGAGGTCTGGGCGGCGGCGGCGCGGACCAGCTTCATGTAGCGGTCCCAGTCCCAGCCCTCGCCGGGGTCCGTGTGGTCCGTCCCCGGGACCTCGACGTGGCCGAGGATGTGCTCGCGGTCGAGGGGGATGTCGTACCGTGCGCAGATACGGGCCGTCAGCCGCGCGGAGGCCTCGTACATCTCGGCGGTGAAGTCCTCTGGTTTCTCGACGAAGCCCTCGTGCTCGATGCCGACACTGCGCTCGTTGTAGTCGCGGTTGCCCGCGTGGTATGCCACGTCCAGTTCGCGGATCATCTGCGTGACGTGGCCGTCCTTGCGGACGATGTAGTGCGCGGCCGCTCCGTGCGCCGGGTCCTGGAAGACCTTCACGGCGCTGTCGAAACTGCCCTGGGTGACATGGATGATCACCATGTCTATGCCGAAGTCGTCCGGCCGGTCGGCCAGCCGCCAGTTCGCGTCCGACGCCGCGACCCACTTCGCGCCCGTGTAGTCGACCTCGCCCTCCTTACGCGGCTTCGTGACACCGGGCACCCGCCACCACGCGCGCGTCAGCTCGTCCCGGGCCACCACGGCCGTACCGACGGCGGCGACGGCCGTGCCGATGAGCAGCGCCCGGCGCCCGACGCGCCGGCCCGCGTCCTTGCCGCCGGAGGCGCTCGCGCCGCCGTCCCCGGAACCGTTCTTGGAAGCCCGTCTTGTTCCCACGAGATCGTCAACGGATACTCGCGGGCTCCGGTTCCCGGCGCCCCTTACCCTTGAAGGGTTATGACTGAGATCTCGCAGCGCTCCCGCCCCCTCCGTGTCCTCGCCGCCATGTCCGGCGGGGTCGACTCCGCCGTGGCCGCCGCCCGCGCGGCGGAAGCCGGGCACGACGTGACGGGCGTCCATCTGGCGCTGTCCGCGAACCCGCAGTCCTTCCGGACCGGGGCGCGCGGCTGCTGCACGATCGAGGACTCCCGGGACGCCCGCCGTGCCGCCGACGTCATCGGCATCCCCTTCTACGTGTGGGACCTCGCCGAGCGCTTCCGCGAGGACGTCGTCGAGGACTTCGTCGCCGAGTACGAGGCCGGACGCACCCCGAACCCCTGCCTGCGCTGCAACGAGAAGATCAAGTTCGCGGCCCTGCTCGACAAGGCCCTCGCGCTCGGCTTCGACGCCGTCTGCACGGGCCACTACGCCCAGGTGATCGTGCGCGAGGACGGCACCCGGGAGCTGCACCGCGCCTCCGACATGGCCAAGGACCAGTCGTACGTCCTCGGCGTGCTCGACGACAGGCAGCTCGCCCACGCCCTGTTCCCCCTCGGCGACACCGTCACCACCAAGGACGAGATCCGCGCCGAGGCCGAGCGCCGGGGCCTCGCGGTCGCCAAGAAGCCCGACTCCCACGACATCTGCTTCATCGCCGACGGCGACACCCAGGGCTTCCTGGCCGGCCGCCTCGGCAAGGCGGAGGGCGACATCGTCGACGAGTCCGGCACCGTGCTGGGCACCCACGAGGGCGCCTACGGCTACACCATCGGTCAGCGCAAGGGCCTGCGCATCGGCACACCGGCCCCCGACGGCAAGCCGCGCTACGTCCTCGACATCTCCCCGGTGGACAACACGGTGACGGTCGGCCCGGCCGCCGCCCTCGACGTCGACGCCCTGACCGCGATCCGCCCCCGCTGGTGCGGCGCGGCCCCCACCGGCCCCGGCACCTACACGGCCCAGCTCCGCGCCCACGGCGGCGAGACCGAGGTCCGGGCGGAGCTGGTCGACGGCGAGCTCCAGGTCCGCTTCACCGAGCCGGTCCGCGGCGTCGCCCCCGGCCAGGCGATCGTCCTGTACGACGGCACCCGCGTCGTGGGTTCGGCGACGATCGCGTCGACGGTACGGGCGAAGGCCGGGGTGGCCTAGAAAAGATCTTCGGGGCTGGCCCCGGACCCGCAGCCGTCATAGGCTTCCCTAGCGGATCGTCCGCAAGGGTCAGTGAACGACGGGGCCGCCTCCCCGTCCGCCAGGAGGTCGAGGGTGCTCCTCCGTTTCCGGGTGGCGAACCACCGCTCGATCCGTGACGAGTGTGAGCTGTCGCTGATCGGCGCCGGGCTCAAGGAAGGCACCGCTCGGGACACCGGAATCGAGTATGACCACCGGCCGGTTCCGGGGCTCTCCGTCCTGGGTGTCTTCGGCGCCAACGCGTCGGGCAAGACCAATCTGCTCAGCGCCATGACGGCCATGCGGGACGCCGTACGCACCTCTTTCGCGGACTGGCCGAAGTCGCCGGGCGTCCCCCGTCAGCCCTTCAAACTCGACCGCAAGAGCGCCGACGAAACGACCCTCTTCGAGGTCGACCTCGTCCTGGGCCATCACCGCAAGATCCGCTACACCTACGGTTTCGAGCTGTCCGACGAGCGCGTCGAGGCCGAGTGGCTGCACGCCTACCCCGACGGCGAACGTCAGGTCTGGTTCGACCGGGAGGCGGGCCGGCCGGCGGCCGAGGGCCCCGAATTCGTCTTCGAGGGCGACGGCATCGCCGGGAATCGCCGCGACGACCTGGTTCGGTACACGCGATCCGACGCGCTGTTCCTCTCCACCGGAGCCACCCTCAACGACCCCGTGCTGTCGGCGCTGCACCGCTGGTTCCTCGACAACCTGTGGCTGGTCACGCCGGGCGAGGACATCACGGGGCGTACGACGTTCACCCAGCGGATGCTGACCGAGAAGAGCACGAAGAACACGGAGCGCGCCTACCGCGAACGGATCCTCCAACTCCTCGCCATCGCCGATCTGGGCATCACCGGCATCGACGTCGATCCCGAGTCCGGAGGCATCCGGCTCAGGCACCGCACCCCGGACGGCGGGGATGTCCCGCTGGAGTTCCTGCGCGAGGAGTCGTTCGGCACGCACGCCTGGTTCGCGTTCCTCGGCCCCATGCTCACGGTGCTGGACAACGGTACGACGCTGCTGGTCGACGAACTCGACTCCAGCCTCCATCCCACCCTCGCCGCCGAGGTCGTACGGATCTTCCAGGACCCGAAGGCCAATCCGAACAACGCCCAGCTCGTCTTCACGACGCATGACGCGACCCTGCTCGGCAGCGCCGTACTCGACCGTCCACTGGACCGGGAACAGGTGTGGATCGCGGCGAAGGAGCGTTCGGGGGCGACCAGCGTCTATCCCGTCACCGCCGCCCACCCGGCAGAGGACGAAGACCTGGAGAGCGGATACCTACGAGGCCGCTACGGCGGTGTACCGCGCGTCGGCGCGGGAGCGATCGCTCGTGAACTGTCCTGGCAGGAGGCGAAGGAAACAGCGTGAGCAGGCGGGGCGGACGGCAGCAGGACAACGGTGTCGGCGGGGCGGGAGAGACGGAAGGCGCGGGAGGGACCGGGACGTCACGGAGGCGCAGGGGGAGCAGGGACGACCGGTTCGCGCCGGTCCCGTACCGGCCGCCGGTCTCGAAGGAGCAGCGGGTGCTCTTCGTCGCCTGTGAGGGCGAGGTCACCGAGCCGCAGTACCTCGACCACCTCAACTCCCGCTACGGGGACGGCGGGGACGGGGAGAGGCAGCCGTTCCTGATCCATCCGATCAGCGCGAAGAACGGTCTCATCCCTTCCCGGACCGTCGCCGCCGTGCGCGACCTCAAGCAGGCCGAGGGCGAGGAGGCGTGGGTTTTGTTCGACCGGGACCGGCACCACGACATCCCGAAGGCGCTCACGGACGCCGCCGAGGCCAACGTCCAGGTGTGTTTCTCGCACCCGTCCTTCGACCTGTGGCTGCGTGAAGAACGACAAGAGCGTCAAGGGCGAGCGCCGGGACGCGCTGGACGAACATGACGCCGCGAAGAAGGCGGTCGCCCACGCCAGAAGCCTGGTCAACCAGTGCGAGCACGGCGGCTGCAAGGCCGGCAACCGTACACGGCGTCGCCCGCTGGCCGTGCCTACTTCCAGCGCGTGGGCAAGCAGACCACGAACCTCGCGTCGAT
Organism: Streptomyces sp. NBC_00104; assembly: GCF_045160825.1. NCBI lineage: Bacteria > Bacillati > Actinomycetota > Actinomycetes > Kitasatosporales > Streptomycetaceae > Streptomyces > Streptomyces sp. NBC_00104. The sequence goes on from NZ_CP108215.1 coordinate 7,814,113, forward strand.
CAACTCGACCCAGGTGAAGGCCATGCCCGTCCCGGTGCCTCCGCTGGATGAGCAGGAGCGGCTGCTCGGGCCGATTCGTGCGGTAAGAAGGCGATCGGAGGCGTTGGAGAGGCAGGTCACCAAGCTGAGGACCGTTCAGCGGGCGGTGGTTGAGGAGCTGCTGGTAGGGCGGGCCGGGAGCCCCGCTACGTGAGCTGATCCGCCTTGACGCTCCGTAGGAGCGCCCCCAGCGCAGCCTGGTCCGTGGTCAGAACGCGGGCCGGGGCCTCGCTCTCGCGGAGGGCGATGCCCTCGGGGCTCGGCGCGGCTATCTCCACGCAGGCGTTGGCCGAAGCCTCCGAGAACGAGGACTTGATCCATTTCAACGTGGTCAACGGGGCACCTCTTACAGCTCTCCGGTGATCTCAAGGATGCGGTTCCTTGACTCATCCGGATTCAACGCCACCCGTTCGACCAAGTCCAGCCGCCGACGGAAGTTGGACAACTGGGTCGGAGAGTCGAAGAACACTGCGCCGATGGGTGAGTCCACCTGGACGGTGTCCAGATGGGGGCTCGCGGCGGCGGCGTACATGATCGTGTCCCCGGCCATGGGAAATCCTTCGGCCGTCAGCGGGATCACCAGCAATCTGACGTTGGGGCGCTCGCTTTCCTCCAAGAGGCGATTCAACTGGGCCTTGGCTACCCGGCGACCGCCGATTCGAAGGTGGAGCGCGGCCTCGTAGATCAAGCCCACGTAAGGCACGCCGAGGTCGCCCGCCACCACGTCATGCCGGGCCAGGCGATGGGCCACACGCAACTCGACCTCCAGCCGTGGCAATGCCGGGACGAAGAGGTCGAACAGTGCGCGGGCGTGCTCTTCGGTCTGGAACACGCCCGGGATGTGAGCCGTCTGGAGGGTGCGCAGACTCGTGGCGTGGTGCTCAAGCTCTGCCAGGTCCAGGAAGTCGGGCGGGATCTTGCCCCGGTACTCGTCCCACCATCCCCGTGTGCGTCCTCCGGTGATGGTGGCAAGAGCGTCGATCAATTCACTGTTGTCGCACTCGTAGATGCTTGCCAGTCGACGTAGTCGCTCCTCGCTGATGCCGAAGCGGCCCGACTCGATGTTGGAGATCATCGTGCGGTCCACTCCCAGCCGCTCGGCGGCGATGGGCGCGGACATGCCTACGGAGTCACGGAGTCGTCGAAGCTCAGCGCCGAAGCGCCTCTGACGAATCGTAGGTGTGTGACGTGGTGCCATGAGTTAACTCCTTGCTCGCGCGCACAGTTTGCCGATCTCGGAGTGTCGTCGTCCACGGGAAACAGGACTATGACCCGTTTTAGTGAATGAGGTAGCACGCGTTTTAGTCGTGAGGCTAGCCTGTGACTCAGGCCACCCCCTGCTCCACTCTCGCGGAAGCACACCGGACCCCACCGCCCTCCGGAAGGCGGCGAACGTCCCGGCAAAGACACCGCACCGGCCCGGAGTCGGAGGGAACGGCCCCACCGCGCGATTCGCATCCGCGTACTCACCGCAGCCACTCGCACCAACGGAGGTGCCGCGTGACCCGACCCCCCACCGTCCTCACCCCTCACGCCGACGACCCCGAACCCCCTCCACCCGCTGGCCTAGGCCCCCTCCCCTTCACCGCCCCCTGGAGTTACGAGCTCCACTTCCCCTGCGACCCCCGAGCCCCCGGAATCGCCCGCCTCACCCTCCGCGCCGTACTCACCGCCCACGGCCTCGCCCAACTCACCGACCGCGCCGAGCTGCTGACGTCCGAGCTCGCGACCAACTCGGTGCGGCACACCAAAGGCCCCGCGTTCGTCCGCCTGCACTGGCTGGACCCCGTCCTCCGCGTGAGCGTCTGGGACATGGGCCCCGACCTGCCACCGCTGCCGCCGCCCCCGGCCGTACCGGCGTACGCGGACGGAGGGCGAGGCCTGCTGATCCTCGACCTGCTCGCCGACCGCTGGGGCGGCTGCGGCACGGGTGAGGGGCCGTACGGGCCCGCCGGCAAGACGATCTGGTTCGAGCTGGCCCTTCCGCCGCAGCCGCCGCCCGCCCTCGCGGCTTGAACCGGAGATCCGGTGAGCCCTCGAAGCGCCCCCGTGGCTTGATCGCGAGGCCGAAACACCCCTGGTCGGCTCCCTGCCCGTGAGCAGAGTTTCCTGTACGTCCCATGGAGACGCCGGGGCGCACGGTGGGGCAGGGAGTCCAGCGGTGAGTCGCGGGAGCTACCGGAGTACGACCAGACCGAGCAGCCGCTGATACGGCACCTGGTCGACCTCGGATGGGAGCACCTGGAAGGGGCGCCGCCCGGCGAACCGGCCACCTCGCCGGGCCTCTCCGAGCGCGAGGCGTTCACCGAGGTCGTCTATGTGAAGCGCTTCCGGGACGCGATCTCGCGGATCAACCCGGGGCCGAACGGCGGGACCGGGCTCACCAGCGCTCAGCTCGACCACCTCCTCGCCTTCGTGCTCGGCACGGCGCCCGGTCAGGGCCCTGCCGATCGCGGCGTGCGCGGCAACCTCGCCGTGACCGGGCTGCTGCGCAAGGGCGTCAACGCCCGCATGCCCCGGCTGGAAGAAGGGCGACCCCGAACACGTACAGCTCGTCGACTGGGACGGGGAGAACGGCGGACGCAACGACCTGCTCGCGGTCAGTCAGTTCCGCGTGGAGCGCAAGGACGCGGCCCCAGTCACCCCCGACCTCGTGCTGTTCGTCAACGGGCTGCCCTGGGTCGTCATCGAGTGCAAGGCCCCGCTCACCTCCGGCGGCAGGGAGGAGAGCAGGGCCGCCCTCGACGACGCGGTCGGGCAGGTCTGCCGCTACGCGAGCCTGGAATCGCCCTTCCCCGTCGCCGAGTTCACCCGCTTCGCGCAGGTGCTGGTCGGCACCGACCGGACGTACGCGGAACTGGGGACGGTCACCTCGACGCCCGAGTACTTCACGCCCTGGCGTACGACTGAGCCCGCGCCCGCAGACGGGTGCGCCACCGACATGGCGGTCCTCGTCGTCGAAGTCCTGCGGCCCGACCATCTCCTCACCCTCGTAAGGGACTTCACTCGAACACGGCATCCTCTCCCTGGCCGACGAACAGCGTCGCGAGGCACTGCTCGACGCGCTCGAAGACCCGCTCACGCGCGGTCAGTTCGACGAACTGGCACGGGACTTCCTCACCGCCCTGGGCGCGGTCCTGCCCCGCCCGTACGCCCTGCGGTACGAGCGGTTCGCGGGCCGGCTGGGCGAGGTGCAGTACCTGGCACGGCAGCGCTATCTGGACGGACGCGACGAGTTCAGCCCGCGCCGGTACGGGGAGAAGGTACGCCGGCTCATCGCCGACCACCTCCGGGTAACGGGTGTCGAACTGCGGGTCCCGCCCATCGAACTGAGCGCGCCCGAGTTCATGGAACGCGTCGACGCCAACCCCGACGCCCGCGCCAGGACCAGGTACATGGTCAGCCGCCTGCGGACCCACATCACGGCGAGGATCGGCACGGACCGGGCCCGCTACGAGCTGTTCAGCGCCCGTCTGGAGGAGATCGTCCAGCAGATGCGCCAGGACTTCGAGCAGGCGGCGACCGACCTGGCACGGCTGTACGGCGACATCACGGCGGACGTCGAGGAGACGGGCCCGTCCCTCGACCCTCTGACGGAACGCCCGGTCTACCGGGCACTGGTGCGGGCCCTGGAGCAGGAGGGCGCGCCTCTCCCGTCCGCCGAGGTCGACCTGTACGAGGCGGCCTGCCTCCTGACGTCGGATATCGCGGTCCTCGTGCGGACGCCGCACTTCGTGACACAGGCCGACGCCCAGAGCGAGGCGCGCAAGGTGTCCGCAAGGAACTGGTCAGCGGGGCGAGCTTCGGGTATCTCGGCCGCCGCCACCGGCTGAGGGTCGTGGCCGCCGAGCCTGGCACACGGGTACGGCTGCACCAGGGATGGCTGGAACTTCCGCGCCCCGACTCCCCACGGGTGGGCGCGCGGCTGATCGCCGACTGGTACACCGCACGGGGCGTGGACTGGATGACCGCGCGCATGCGGCCTCTGGCCGCGCGGGCAGGTGTGGCCCCCGGAGGCATCGTCGTACGAGACCTCAACGAGCGCTGGGGTGCCTGTGACCCGGACGGGACCATCACCGTGCACTGGGCGTTGATGCAACTGCCTCCTGCCCTGGTGGACCTCGTTCTCGTCCATGAGCTGACGCACCTGGCCGTCCCGGCTCACGGGCCGGCGTTCCGGCGCAGGATGCGGCTCGCACTCGGAGACCTGGAAGGACTGGAACACCGTTTCGCGCAGGCCGAGCCCGATCTGTGGCGCGGGGCTGTGTGAGTCCTACTCGACGACCTCGGTGTCGTAGAAGCACAGATGCCCCTTGATCCCGGCGACCTCGGGCTTCGGGTCGGGGTACGCCCACACGAGGTCGGGGGCCTCGGGGAGCGACCAGTAGGACGCCGTGCCCTTGAACGGGCAGTAAGAGTGCGTCTCGGACGCGGTCAGCAGCTCCATACGGACATCTCCTTCGGGGATGTAATACCGCACGGGACAGCCTGTCTCGCGCAGCACCAGGGGGCGGCTGCTCTCCGCGAGCACCCGGTCTCCGTGGACCACACGGACGCGTTCGATTCCTTGTTCGATGGTGATGTGATGGCCTTGGGTCACGATCGCCCTTCCTCGGGTAGCCGTCTCACCGGGTACAGCACAGGCTGCTGGTGAGTTCTTCCACAAGGTCGCAGGAGGTCGCCATGGAAGCCGCAGACCCGGCCAAAGGGGCTGGAAAGCCGTCCCGGGACCCGTCCAGGAACCGCCGGAGCCTCACCCACCGGGCTCGGTACGCCCTGCGCCACCCCAGGCGCGTGCCCGCGCACGCCCGGCGGGTGGCGCGGGACACCTGGCTGCAGCTGAAGCACCGCGACCACATCGCGTACTACCGGGCCGTCATGGCCGCCGACACGGCACACAGCCCGGAGGCCGCCGTCGGGCACAACCCGTCCGTCGAGAAGTGGGAACGCATGGGCCGGATGCAGTTCGACTACCTCCTGCGGCACGGTCTGGAGCCGGGGCACCGGATGCTGGAGATCGGCTGCGGGAACCTGCGGGCCGGGCGGCTGTTCATCGACCACCTGGACACCGGGAACTACTACGGGATCGACATCTCGCCGGCCATCCTCATGGAGGCCCAGCGCACCCTCGCGCGCGAGGGCCTGCAGGCCAAACTCCCTCACCTGGCGCTCGTCGCCGACCTCACGTTCGACTTCCTGCCCGCGGGCCACTTCGACGTCGTCCACGCGCACAGCGTGTTCTCCCACTCGCCGCCACATGTCATCGAGCAGTGCCTCGCACACGTCGGCCGCGTCCTCGCCCCCGGCGGCTTCTTCGACTTCACCTTCGGCCGCACCGAGGGCAAGGAGCACCAGGTGCTGCACGAGGACTTCTACTACCGGACCGACACCCTCGTCGAACTCGCCCGCGAACACGGCCTGTCCGCCCGCCTCATGGACGACTGGGAGGACCTGCCGCACCGTCAGTCCAAGATCCGCGCGACGGTGGCGGAGGAAGCCGGTGGACACGACGGCCGCGATGTCGGTGCCGCCCCCTAACGTGGACCCATGAACATCTGCGTCTTCCTCTCCGCCGCCGACCTCGCCGACCGTTACACGGGCCCCGCGAAGGAGTTCGCCAAGCTGATCGGCAAGGGCGGGCACACCCTGGTATGGGGTGGTTCGGACGTCGGGCTGATGAAGGTGGTCGCCGACGGCGTGCAGGAGGCGGGCGGCAGACTGCTGGGCGTGTCGGTCGAGTTCCTGGCGGCCAAGGCGCGGCCCGGCACCGACGAGATGGTGGTCGCGCGGGACCTCGCCGAGAGGAAGCGACTGCTGCTGGAGAAGGCCGACGCGGTCGTCGTCATGGTCGGCGGGACCGGCACGCTCGACGAGGCGACCGAGATCCTGGAGCTGAAGAAGCACGGCCACACCGAGATGCCGGTCGTGCTCCTCAACACCGCGGGCTTCTACGACGGCCTGAAGGAGCAGTTCCGGCGCATGGAGGACGAGGGTTTCCTGCCCCGCCCGCTCACCGACCTGGTCTTCTTCGCGGAGGAGCCGGTGGGGGCGATGGCGTATCTGGAGGAGAGCCGGGGCGTCGCGTGAGGCCGGGCGTTCGACGGGGGTCTCGGCGGGCTCCAGTGGGCACCGGTGGGCACCGGTGGGCACCGGTGGACGTCCTCGGCTCCCGGGTGATGCGAGCATGACCGCATGGCTACTCATGTGATCACCGGCGCGGGTTCCGGCATCGGCGCGGCCGTCGCCCGACGGCTGCACGAGCGCGGGGACGACCTCGTGCTGCACGCGCGCGACGCGGGGCGGGCGAAGGAACTGGCGGCTGAGTTCCCCGGGGCGCGGACGCTGGTCGGCGATCTGGCGGACCCGGACAGGCTCTCCTGGGCCTTCTCCCACCAGGCCCTGCCCGACCGGGTGGACTCGCTACTGCACATCGCGGGCGTGGTCGACCTCGGGCCGGTCGGTGAGCTGACCCCCAAGGCCTGGCGCCACCAGTTGAACGTCAACCTCGTCGCACCCGCCGAGCTGACCCGCCACCTCCTGCCCCAACTCCGGGCCGCCCGTGGGCACGTGGTGTTCGTCAACTCCGGCGCGGGTCTCCACGCGCACGCGGACTGGTCCGCGTACGCCGCGTCCAAGCACGGGCTCAAGGCGTTGGCGGACTCCCTGCGGTGGGAGGAGCACGGCAACGGGGTGCGGGTGACCACGGTGTACCCCGGGCGCACCGCCAGTCCCATGCAGGCGAAGGTGCACCAGCAGGAGGGCAAGGAGTACGACCCGTCTCGGTGGATCGCCCCCGAGTCGGTCGCGACGACGATCCTCATGGCGCTGGACCTGCCCCGCGACGCGGAAGTGAACGACCTGACGGTCCGCCCGGGCCTCTGACGAGCGGCTTGAATCGCCCCCGCCGCCCCTACCCGTCCCATCCCCAGGGGCTCCGCCCCTTCGACCCCGGTCGGCTGGGAGTCGTCTGCGGGTGGGTGGGGGCTTGTCGCGCAGTTCCCCGCGCCCCTTTGAGGGGCGCGGGGAACTGCGCGAACGGGGTTCGGGGCGGAGCCCCGAGGACGGGACGGGTAGGGGCGGCGGGGGCGGAAAACGTAGGCTTCGGTGCGTGAACGCACACTTCAGTTTCGGCCCCGCCACCGGCATCGGCTCCATGCCCGGCGGCGACGCCCGGGAGGCCGCCAAGACCGTCTCCGGCACCTTCGAGTGGCCGGAGACGGGGATGGCGTACCTCCCCGAACTGCCCGCCAGAGGCCCCGGCGCCGACATGATCGGCAGAACCGCCGGGATGCTGGTCGAGCTGTACGCGCGCGTGGAGCCCAGCGGATGGCGGATCGGTGACCGGCCGGGCCGCGACACCAAGCGGGCCCGGTCGTGGCTGGGCGAGGACCTGGACGCGCTGGAGGAGTTCACACAGGGGTACGAGGGCCCGCTGAAGGTGCAGGCCGTCGGCCCGTGGACCCTCGCCGCCGCGCTGGAACTGAGGAACGGCGAGGTGGCCCTCTCCGATCCCGGCGCCTGTCGTGACCTCGCCGGCTCGCTCGCCGAGGGACTGCGCGAGCACCTCGCCGAGGTCCGACGCCGCGCACCGGGAGCCCAACTCGTCCTCCAGCTCGACGAACCCTCCCTCATCGCCGTCCTGCGCGGCCAGGTGAAGAGCGCGAGCGGCTACCGGACCCACCGCGCCGTCGACCGCCAACTCGTCGAGTCCACCCTCAGGGACGTCATCGGCGTCCACTCCACGGAGGGGAGCCCCCAGGGGGCGGTCGTCGTGCACTCCTGCGCCCCCGACGTACCCTTCGCGCTCCTGCGCCGAGCCGGTGCCACCGGGATCTCCTTCGACTTCTCCTTGCTCACCGAACGTGACGACGACACGATCGGGGAAGCGGTGGAGGGGGGCACGAAGCTGCTGGCCGGTGTCGTGCCCACCACGGAGGGCCCGTTGTCGGACCCTGCCGGTAGCGTCATGGGTGTCAGGACGCTGTGGCGCAGGCTGGGGCTGCGTCCGGGGCTTCTCGCGGAGGCGGTCACGCTCACTCCGACGTGCGGGCTCGCGGGGGTCTCCCCGGCGTACGCGCGCCGGGCGCTCGCCCACTGCGTCAAGGCGGCGAGATCTCTCGCGGACAACCCAGAGTAACGGGAGGACAACACGGTGGCCGGCGACAAGGACGCACAGCCCACATCGGTACCCGCCGAGGCAGCGGTGCCCGCCGAGGCCCGCGAGAAGCACGCGCGGCTCGCCGAACAGATCGAGGAGCACCGCTTCCGGTACTACGTGAAGGACGCTCCCGTCGTCAGCGACGCGGAGTTCGACGAACTCCTGCGCACCCTGGAGGCGTTGGAGGACGAGTACGCCGAGCTGCGTACCCCGGACTCGCCGACCCAGAAGGTCGCCGTCGAGTACGAGACCGATCTCGCCGAGGTGGAGCACCGCGAGCGCATGCTCTCCCTCGACAACGTCTTCGACGACGACGGGCTCGCCGCCTGGGCCGACCGCGTGGCCAAGGACGTCGGGACCACCGACTACCACCTGCTGTGCGAGCTGAAGATCGACGGTCTCGCGGTGAACCTGACGTACGAGGACGGCAGGCTCACCCGCGCCGCCACCCGGGGCACCGGGCGGACCGGCGAGGACATCACGCCCAACGTCATGACGATCGCGGAGATCCCGCACCGGCTGAAGGGCGACCGCGTCCCGCGGCTCGTCGAGATCCGGGGCGAGGTCTACTTCCCGATGGAGGCCTTCCAGGGTCTCAACGAACGCCGTGTGGCGGCCGGTGAGAAGCCGTACGCCAATCCCCGCAACTCCGCCTCGGGTTCACTGCGCCAGAAGGACCCCAAGGTCACGGCCACCCTGCCCCTCCACATGGTCGTCCACGGCATCGGCGCCCTGGAGGGCTTCGACGGCGGTTTCACCCGCCTCTCCCAGGCCTACGACCTCCTCAAGTCCTGGGGTCTGCCCACCGCCGAGCACAACAGGGTGGTCGACGACCTCGACGGCGTACGGGAGTTCATCGCCTACTACGGCGAACACCGTCACTCGGTGGCGCACGAGATCGACGGCGTGGTCGTCAAGCTCGACGAGATCCGTCTGCAGGGACGTCTCGGCTCGACGGCGCGCGCACCCCGCTGGGCCATCGCCTACAAGTACGCGCCAGAAGAGGTCAACACCAAGCTCATCGACATCAAGGTGGGCGTCGGCCGCACCGGCCGGGTCACGCCGTACGCCCAGGTCGAGCCGGTCACGGTGGCGGGCTCGGAGGTCGAGTTCGCCACGCTGCACAACCAGGAGGTCGTCAAGGCCAAGAACGTCCTCATCGGGGACACGGTCGTGATCCGCAAGGCCGGTGACGTCATCCCCGAGATCCTCGGGCCGGTCGTGGACCTGCGCGTCGAAGGCGAGACCCGCCCCTTCGTGATGCCGACCGAGTGCCCGGAGTGCGGGACACCGCTGCGGCCCATGAAAGAGGGCGACATCGACCTGCGGTGCCCCAACGCCCGCAGCTGCCCCGCCCAGTTGAGAGAGCGCGTCTCGTATCTGGCGGGCCGGGAATGCCTGGACATCGAGCACTTCGGCGGTGTCGCCGCCGCCGCCCTCACCCGGCCCCTGGAGCCGGCCGACCCGCCCCTCGTCGACGAGGGCGACCTCTTCGACCTCACGGTGGAGAAGCTGCTCCCCATCAAGGCGTACGTCCTGGACGCGGACAGCGGTCTGCCCAAGCACGATCCGAAGACGGGCGAGCCGAAGATCGTCACGGTCTTCGCCAACCAGCAGGGCGAGCCCAAGAAGAACACGCTCGCCCTGCTCCAGAAGATCGAGGAGGCCAAGAGCCGCCCGCTCGCCCGCTTCCTCAACGGGCTCTCCATCCGCCACGTCGGACCGGTCGCCGCCCAGGCCCTGGCCCGCGAGTTCCGTTCGATCGACCGTATCCGGCAGGCCACGGTGGAGGAGCTCACGGCAGTCGACGGCGTGGGCGCCATCGTCGCGAAGGCGCTCGAGGAGTGGTTCGCCGAGGAATGGCACCTAGAGATCATCCGTAAGTGGAAGGAGGCCGGTGTCCCCCTGGAGGACAAGGGCTCCGGCGAGGACGAGGGACCCAGGCCCCTCGAAGGGCTGACGGTCGTCGTCACCGGCACACTCGAACACCACACCCGCGACGGGGCCAAGGAGGCGCTGCAGAGCCGGGGCGCCAAGGTGACCGGCTCGGTGTCGAAGAAGACCTCATTCGTCGTAGTGGGTGAGAATCCGGGCTCCAAGTACGACAAGGCGATGCAGCTCAAGGTGCCCGTCCTGAACGAGGACGGCTTCGCCGTACTGCTCGAACAGGGACCGGACGCGGCGGCGGAAGTCGCGCTCCCGATCGAGGAGTAGGGGTTGAAGGCCACCCGTTCGGCGCATACCAGATGCATACGGGTGGCCGGTCGCATTCGGGCAACCGCCGTCGACCGCTGCCCGTAGAAGCCTTGTGCGGCCTACTGTTGAGGTGTGCGCCTGCCGTGCCCGGACGCGTGGCGGGTTTTCGGACGCGGTGCCGTTGAGGTTGTCGGGAGCAACGGGCCGCGTGGCGCGGGCACCGCCGGCTGTGAGAGGGACGGGAATGGAACCGACCGAGAGCGTCGCCCCGGACTCACGGCTGCGTCTGCGCCGGATGTCCGGGGCCTGGCGACGGGGGCGCTCCCTGCTCATGGGAGGACGCCCGTTCGAGGGAAGCCGAGAGCAGCGAGGTCGAGAGCGGGAGAGCCGAGAGCGGGAGAGCCGGGAGCGGGGTTCCCGGCAGGCGACGGCGGCGGAATCCAGGGCCGGGGTGGCATGGCCGCCGGGCCGTGCGGGCGCGAGCGCACGCGGCTCCCTCGTACCCGGCCCGGCACAGCTCACCTCCGGCACCGCGGTCGGCACGGGCGGGACCCCTGCCGTCACCGGCGCGCTCAGCCAGGGCCGCGGCCACGAACTGCCGGGCCACGAAGCCGATCGGCACATGTCCTGGCCCGCGCTGCCCGCCGTGATCGTGGGCCTCGCCGGCGCCATCCTGGGCGCCGGGTTCTACCGGGCGTTCGTCGGGCAGCACGCGCTCTTCCCGGCCGGCGCCGTCGGCTGGTCCCTCGCCCTGCTGACCGGCATCATCGTCGGCCACCTCGTCGCCATGGGCCGCGCCCGCTGGTGGGGCGGCACCGGCTCCGGCGCCGCCCTCACCCTCGCCGTCCTGCTGCTGTACGGCTGGGTGGCCGCAGGGATGGTCAGCCTCACCGTCGTCGTCCTCGTCGGCATCGCCCGCCGGGGCCGCTGGCGGCAGGGCGTGCTGCACGGCGCGGTCGACATCCTCGGCATCGGTGCCGCCGCGCTCGTCCTGAGGGTCTTCGGCCGGGTCCCCTCGGTGGAGCGGCCCTGGGACCCGGACAGCTGGAACCTCTACTCGGCGCCCCAGGTGGCGCTGGTCGCCATCGCCTACCTCGCGGTCAGCCGCGCCCTGCTCTGGTATCTGGCCGCGCCACGCGGCGGACTGCCCACCGTCGCGCGTACGGCCCTGGTCAGACAGGGGCTCGTCGCCGTCGCGCTGCTCGGCATCGCCCCGCTCGTCTGCGTCGTCGCCCTCGCCCAGCCCCTGCTGCTGCCGCTCTTCGCCATCCCCCTCATCGCGCTCGACTCCACGCTGTGGATAGCCCGCGCCCGCGCCGAGGAGCAACTGCGCGACCCGCTCACCGGACTGCCGAACCGCCAGTGGCTGCTGGAACGGACCTGGACCGCCCTGGACGACGCCGAACGCATCGGGGCGAGGTCCGCACTGATGCTGATCGACCTCGACCGCTTCAGGTCCGTCAACGACACACTCGGGCATCTCGCGGGCGACCGGTTGCTGTTGCAGATAGCCGATCGGCTGCGGGTCGCCCTGCCGCGCGGAGCGGAGGCCGCGCGGCTCGGCGGCGACGAGTTCGCCGTCCTGCTGCCCGTCGCCGACTCCACGACGTCCGCGTCGCGGGTCGCCCGCAACCTCGTCGCCGCGCTCGGCTCGCCGCTCGACCTCGACGGGCTCACCCTCGTCCTGGAGGCCAGCGCCGGGCTCGCCGTCTTCCCCGACCACGCGCTCGACGCGGAGGGGCTGCTGCGCCGGGCGGACGTGGCGATGTACCAGGCGAAGCGGGACCGTACGGGCGTCGAGGTGTACGAGCCCAAGCGGGACTCGAACACGCCGGACCGGCTCGGTCTGCTGGGCGACCTGCGGCGCGCGCTCGACGCACAGGAGGTCGAGCTGCACTACCAGCCGAAGGTCCGCTTCGACGGGCAGGTCGCCGGGCTGGAGGCGCTGGTCAGGTGGGTGCATCCCGAGCGGGGGAAGGTACCGCCGGACGAGTTCATAGCGATCGCCGAGTCGTCCGGGCTGATGCCGCATCTGACGGAGTACGTCCTGGAGACCGCCCTCGCGCAGGTGGCGCGGTGGCGGGCCCAGGGGCTGCACGTACCGGTCGCCGTGAACGTGTCGCCGCGCGATGTCCACACCCCCGGCTTCGCGGGCGCGGTGGCCGCGCGGCTCGCCCGCCACGGGGTTCCCGCCGGGTCGTTGCAGCTGGAGATAACGGAACACGTGCTCCTGGAGGACCCTCAGCGGGCCGCGGACACCCTCGCCGGGCTGACCGGGCACGGGGTGAAGATGTCGCTCGACGACTTCGGGACGGGGTACTCGTCGCTGGTCCATCTGCGGCGACTGCCGGTGAGCGAGCTGAAGATCGACCGGTCGTTCGTGGCGCGGCTGGCGATCGACAACGAGGACGCGGAGATCGTGCGCTGCACGGTGGACCTCGCGCATTCGCTCGGCCTGCTCGTCGTCGCGGAGGGTGTGGAGGACGACGAGACGTGGGAGCGGTTGCGGGATCTGGGGTGTGACGCGGTGCAGGGCTGGCTCGTCGCCGCCGCGATGCCGCCGGAGGAGGCCACGGCCTGGCTGCGGGCGCGGGGGTCCCGTGGGTGGCAGCGGCCGAAAGCCGCCTTGCCCGCGGCTACGGCGGACGAGTAGCGCGGGCGCCTGATGGCTCGGGGGTGCGGGCCTGGTTGGCGGGTGCGGGTCCGGTGGGGCTTCTCGCGCAGTTCCCCGCGCCCCTGAACAGCAGGGGCCGCGCCCCGTGCTTCTCAGGCCCGCAGGGCCTGGGCCTTCAGGGGCGCGGGAAACTGCGCGAGCAACCACGACGAACCCGCACTCGCCCGATTACAGTGCACCCCGAGCTACCAGGCGCCCGGCCCAGCGGCGCAGCCAACCCCGCGCGCCCCATAGGATTGGCGCCAAACCACACTCACTCACCCCAGAGGATCGCTGCATGCCTGGCATCACGCGCGAGGAGGTCGCCCACCTCGCACGGCTGGCGCGTCTGGAGCTGAAGCCCGAAGAGCTTGAACACTTCGCGGGCCAGCTGGACGACATCATCGGCGCGGTCGCCCGCGTCAGCGAGGTCGCCGACCAAGATGTGCCGCCGACCTCGCACCCGCTGCCGCTGACGAACGTCATGCGCGCGGACGAGGTCCGTCCGTCGCTCACCCCCGAGCAGGCACTTTCCGCCGCCCCGGCCCAGGAGCAGCAGCGTTTCAAGGTGCCGCAGATCCTGGGGGAGGACTGATCACGTCATGACCGACAGCATCATCAAGCTCACCGCGGCGGAGATCGCCGCGAAGATCGCTTCCGGCGAGCTCACCGCCGTACAGGTCACCGAGGCCCACCTGGCCCGGATCGAGGCCGTCGACGAGAAGGTGCACGCCTTCCTGCACGTCGACCGCGAGGGCGCCCTCGCCCAGGCCCGTGCCGTCGACGAGAAGAAGGCCAGGGGCGAGAAGCTCGGCCCGCTCGCCGGTGTTCCGCTCGCGCTCAAGGACATCTTCACCACGGTCGGCATTCCGACCACCGTGGGCTCGAAGATCCTCGAAGGGTGGATCCCGCCTTACGACGCGACCCTCACCAAGCGCCTGAAGGACGCCGACGTCGTCATCCTCGGCAAGACCAACATGGACGAGTTCGCCATGGGGTCCTCCACCGAGAACAGCGCGTACGGGCCGACCGGCAACCCCTGGGACCTCACCCGGATCCCGGGCGGCTCCGGCGGCGGTTCCTCCGCCTCGCTCGCCTCCTACCAGGCGCCCCTCGCCATCGGCACCGACACCGGCGGTTCGATCCGTCAGCCGGCCGCCGTCACCGGCACGGTCGGCGTCAAGCCGACGTACGGCGCGGTCTCCCGCTACGGCATGGTGGCGTTCTCGTCCTCCCTCGACCAGGGCGGGCCCTGTGCCCGTACGGTCCTGGACGCGGCGCTGCTGCACGAGGTCATCGCGGGGCACGACCCGCTCGACTCGACCTCCATCGACGCCCCGGTCCCGGCGGTCGTCGAGGCCGCGCGCAACGGCAGTGTCGCCGGGATGCGGGTGGGCGTCGTCAAGCAGTTCCGGGGCGAGGGCTACCAGGCGGGCGTGCTCCAGCGGTTCGACGAGTCCGTCGTGCTGCTGAAGGAGCTGGGCGCCGAGATCGTCGAGCTGGACTGCCCGTCGTTCGACCTGGCGCTGGCCGCGTACTACCTGATCGCGCCGAGCGAGTGTTCGAGCAACCTCGCCCGCTTCGACGGGCTGCGCTACGGCCTGCGTACCGGCGACGACGGCACGAACTCCGCCGAGACGGTCACCTCCCTCACCCGTGAGGCGGGCTTCGGCCCCGAGGTGAAGCGCCGCATCATGCTCGGCACGTACGCGCTCAGCTCCGGCTACTACGACGCGTACTACGGCAGCGCCCAGAAGGTCCGTACGCTCATCACGCGGGACTTCGAGAAGTCGTTCGAGAAGGTTGACGTCATCGTCTCGCCGACCACGCCCACCACCGCCTTCCCGATCGGCGAGCGCGCCGACGACCCGATGGCGATGTACCTGGCGGATCTCTGCACCATCCCGACCAACCTCGCGGGCAACGCCGCGATGTCCCTGCCCTGCGGCCTCGCGCCGGAGGACGGGCTGCCGGTCGGACTGCAGATCATCGCTCCGGCACTGAAGGACGACCGGCTTTACAAGGTCGGCGCCGCCGTCGAGGCCGCCTTCGTGGAAAAGTGGGGGCACCCGCTCCTCGAGGAGGCTCCGTCGCTGTGACCAACGCACTGTCCAAGGCCAAGGACTTTCAGAAGTCGAAGTCCGGCACGTACGTGTCCATCGCCACCACCGCCTTCGGCGCGTGGGGTGTCGCCAAGCGGATCAAGAAGGCCCGCTCGGACGAGGACACCCTGCGCCTGATCGACGCGACGGTCGCCGCCGTCGGCATCGTCACCGGCCTCGCCATCCTGTACCGCGAACTGAAGCGGCTGGGCGACGACGACGTCCTGCTGGGCTGAGAGGGAAGTTAGACCGTGACCACCACGACCGACCTGGTGTCGTACGAGGACGCGCTGGCGTCGTACGACCCCGTCATGGGCCTCGAGGTCCATGTCGAACTCGGCACCAAGACCAAGATGTTCTGCGGCTGTTCGACCGAACTCGGTCAGGACGCCAACACGCAGACCTGTCCCGTCTGCCTCGGCCTGCCCGGCGCGCTCCCGGTCGTCAACGCGATCGGCGTCGAGTCGGCGATCAAGATCGGTCTCGCGCTGAACTGCGAGATCGCCGAGTGGTGCCGCTTCGCCCGGAAGAACTACTTCTATCCGGACATGCCGAAGAACTTCCAGACCTCCCAGTACGACGAGCCGATCGCCTTCAACGGCTACCTCGACGTACAGCTGGAGGACGGCGAGACCTTCCGTGTGGAGATCGAGCGCGCCCACATGGAGGAGGACACCGGCAAGTCGACGCACGTCGGCGGTGCCACCGGCCGCATCCACGGCGCCTCGCACTCGCTGCTCGACTACAACCGCGCGGGCATCCCGCTCATCGAGATCGTCACCAAGCCGATCGAGGGTGCGGGGATGCGGGCTCCCGAGGTCGCCAAGGCGTACGTCCGTGAGCTGCGCGAGGTCATCAAGGCGCTCGGTGTCTCGGAAGCCCGTATGGAGATGGGCCAGATGCGCTGCGACGTGAACCTGTCGCTGCGCCCGCACGGCCGCGAGAAGTTCGGCACGCGTTCCGAGACGAAGAACGTGAACTCGCTGCGGTCCGTCGAGCGTGCCGCCCGCTTCGAGATCCAGCGGCACGCCGCCGTGCTGAACGACGGCGGGACGATCATCCAGGAGACCCGGCACTTCCACGAGGACACGGGGTCCACGACCTCCGGCCGCGTGAAGGAGGAGGCCGAGGACTACCGGTACTTCCCCGAGCCGGACCTCGTGCCGGTGGCCCCCTCGCGCGAGTGGGTCGAGGAGATCCGGGCCGCGCTGCCCGAGCTGCCGCTGGTCCGTCGCAACCGGCTCCTCGGGGAGTGGGGCATCTCGGGCACCGAGATGCAGGCGATCCTCAACGCCGGCGCGCTGGACCTGATCGTCTCCACCATCGAGGCCGGGGCCGACGCCGCCTCCGCCCGCAAGTGGTGGATGGGCGAGCTGGCCCGCAGCGCCAACGAGTCGGGCGTCCCGCTCGACGAGCTGGCGATCACGCCGGAGCAGGTGGCCCGGGTCACCGAGCTGGTCTCGAAGGGCGACCTGAACGACAAGCTGGCCCGCCAGGTCATCGAAGGCGTTCTCGCGGGCGAAGGCACCCCGGACGAGGTCGTCGACAAGCGCGGTCTGAAGGTCGTCTCCGACGAGGGCGCCCTGACGACGGCCGTCGAGGAGGCCATCGCCGGCAACCCGGGCATCGCCGACAAGATCCGCGGCGGCAAGGTGGCCGCGGCCGGAGCCCTGGTCGGTGCGGTCATGAAGGCCACCCGTGGTCAGGCCGACGCGGCCCGCGTCAAGGAACTGATCCTGGAGAAGCTGGGCGTCGGCGAGGGCTGAACGACCGGCGGTTCCGCCGCGTATCCCTGGGGGCGGTGCATCACTGCGATGTGCCGCCCCCCGGGTGTGCCCGGGGGCGTGGCGCAGGGTGACAGAGTGCTGTCGTCTGTCCTGTGAGGTGGCTCCCATCTCCTGTGAGGAGACCCTCAAAGGGGCCTAACGATCACTTCTGGGTGCAACAGTGGCCAGACGTTGCTCATGCGTTCTTTGTGTGCTGTTCAGTTCGATTCACGGCTGTACACGGTCAAAGATCCACAAACCCCCCAGGAGCGCGATCCGTGGCAGCCCTTGCGCGCTGGTGCGTCCGGCACCGTCTCGTCGCCGTACTTCTGTGGCTTCTCGCGTTCGCCGGCACGGCCGCCGGCGCCGCCGTCGCGGGAGCCGCGTACTCGAACGACTACAAGACCCCCGGAACCGAGTCCAGCCGCGCCACCGAACTCCTGAACGAGGGCTTCCCGGGTGTCAGCGGCGACAGCGCCACCGTCGTCTGGCACAGCGATGCCGGCTCCGTGCGGGCCGCCGCCGTCGAACAGACGATGACCCGCACCCTCGACGAGATCGCCGACCTGCCGGGCGTCGCCGCCGTCACCGACCCGTACGACGGCGCCGACGGCGGCCGGATCAGCGAGGACGGCCGTACGGCGTACGCCACCGTCACCTTCGACCAGTCGGCCGAGGACGTGGACAAGGCGCAGGCCGAGGCCGTCGTCGACGCGGCGAAGGGCGCCGAGGGTGGCGGGCTCCAGGTGGAGCTGGGCGGCACCTCGATCGAACTCACCGAGACCTCCGGCGGGCACCTCGCCGAGATCGTCGGCGTACTCGTCGCCGCCGTCGTCCTCTTCCTCGCGTTCGGCTCCCTCGCCGCCAGTCTGCTGCCGATCGCGACCGCCCTGGTCAGTGTGGGCACCGCCTACGCGGGGATCACCCTGCTGGGGCACGCCATGACGGTCGCCGACTTCGCGCCCATGCTGGGCACCCTGATCGGCCTCGGCGTCGGCATCGACTACGCGCTGTTCATCGTGACCCGGCACCGGCGCGGGCTGAAGCGGGGGCTGTCCGTCGAGGAGGCCGCGCGGAACGCGGTCGCGACCACCGGACGGGCCGTCGTGTTCGCCGGCGCCACGGTCTGCATAGCCCTGCTCGGCATGCTGATCCTGCGCCTCGGCTTCCTCAACGGCGTCGCGATCGCCGCCTCCCTCACCGTGGTCCTCACCGTCGCCGCCTCCGTGACGCTGCTGCCGGCCCTGCTGTCGTTCATCGGCATGCGGGCGCTGAGCCGCCGCGAGCGGCGCCGCCTGGCCGAGCACGGCCCCGAGCCCGAACTGCCCACCGGCTTCGCCGCACGCTGGTCCGCCTTCGTCGAGAAGCACCCCAAGAAGCTCGGCGCGATCGCCCTCGTCGTCATGACCCTGCTCGCCCTGCCCACCCTCGGGCTGCGCCTGGGCACCTCCGACCAGGGCAACGACCCGCAGGCGACGACCACCCGCCAGGCCTACGACCTGCTCGCCGACGGCTTCGGCCCCGGCGTGAACGGCCCGCTCACCCTCGTCACCGAGGTCGACGGCGCCGCCGACAAACTCGCCCTCGACAACCTCGACACCACGCTCCGGGCCACCGAGGGCGTCTCGGCGGTGACCCCGGTCACGTACAACACCGGCGGCGACACCGCGTACCTCACCGTCGTCCCCGACTCCTCCCCGCAGTCCGCGAAGACCAGCGACCTCGTCGAACGGCTGCGCGACGAGGTGCTGCCGAGGGCCGAGACCGGCACCTCGCTCGATCTGCGCGTCGGCGGGGTGACCGCCGGTTACGACGACTTCGCGGACGTCATCGTCGGCAAGCTGCCGCTGTTCGTGGGCGTGGTCATCGGCCTCGGCTGCCTGCTGCTCCTGCTCGCCTTCAGGTCCATCGGCATACCGCTCAAGGCCGCCGCGATGAACGTGGCCGCCGTCGCCGCCGCCTTCGGCGTGGTCGTCGCGATCTTCCAGTGGGGCTGGGGGAGTGAGCTGCTGGGCCTCGGCCGGGCCGGGCCGATCGAGCCCTTCCTCCCCGTGATCATGGTGTCGGTCCTCTTCGGGCTCTCCATGGACTACCAGGTCTTCCTGGTCAGCCGGATGTACGAGGAGTGGCTGGAGACCGGCGACAACCGGCGCGCGGTCCGGGTCGGCCTGGCCGAGACCAGCCGGGTGATCAACTCCGCGGCGGTCATCATGATCTCCGTCTTCCTCGCCTTCGTGCTCAGCGGCGACCGCGTGATCGCCATGTTCGGCATCGCCCTGGCCGCCGCCGTCGCCCTCGACGCCTTCGTCCTGCGCACGCTCCTCGTCCCCGCCCTCATGCACCTGCTCGGCGGCGCCAACTGGTGGCTGCCCCGCTGGCTGGACAAGCGCATGCCCCGCATCAGCATCGAGCCGCCCGAATCCCGCGCCGCCCATGAGAGGCTGGCCGCCGCGACGGACGCCGAGGCGGCGGACGTACTGGCGGGGGACGCCGAGGACGTACCGGCGGGGTACGCCGACGCGACGGACGTACGGGCGAAGGAGCGACAGCCGGATGTACGCGATATCCCTGGGTGACGACGGGGCCGAACTGCGGCCCCTGGAGCCCTGGCACGCCGAGGAGTTCCTCGCGCACCTGGAGCGGGGGCGCGACTTCATCAACGCGTACGTCCCCTTCGGCCAGACCGCCACGGACGTCGCGTCCGCGCGCGCCGTCCTCCAGCGGTACGCCGACATGCGCGCCGCCGACACCGGCTCCCTGCACGGCATCTGGCTCGACGGCAAGCTCGTCGGCGGGGTCCTCTTCCTCAACTTCGACGCGGAGAACGCCAACTGCGAGGTCGGCTGCTGGCTGGAGCCCGCTGGCACCGGGCGGGGGCTGATCACCCGTGCCATGCGGATCCTCATCGACTGGGCCGTCGACGTCCGTGCCATCCACCGGGTCGAGTGGATCGCGGCCTCCGGCAACACGCCGAGCCTGAACGTGGCGCGGCGGCTGGGCATGGTCAGGGACGGTGTGCAGCGGGAGAGATATCCCCACCGAGGTGTCCGGCACGACTTGCAGATATGGTCCGTTCTGGCGCCCGAATGGCGTGCGGCACGTGATCGCAGCGCTCACAGCGATCATTAAGAAACCTCTCAGACAACATTCGTACGGTGCGAGGTATGGGAACCAAGACAGTTGACGAGACCGGTGCCGACACGGGTGCCGAGGCCAGGAACGACGACGAGTCGGTGAAGGGCACCGACGTCATCAAGGAGGACGCGGCGCAGACGGAGGCCGCGGCGGAAGCCGGCCGCTCGGTCGAGGCCGACGACTCCGACGAGGCCGGAGAGTTCGACGAGGAGTTCCCCCCGGCCGCCGCGAAGGCGTCGCCGGGCGTCGGACAGGGTGCCGCCGGCATCGTGTCCGTGGTGCTGGGCCTCGTCTCGCTGACCGGCGGCTGGGTCGGCACGGTCGCCTCCGCGCGCGAGGAGATCACCGGCCAGCTGGAGATGCAGGCCGCGACGAACGCGACCGTCGCCACGCAGCTCCAGGCGGTCTACGGCGATGCCTGGCAGGCGTCCGCGCTGTGGGGCGGCGTCTTCGCGCTCGTCGGGCTGCTCGTCGGCGTCGCCGTGCTCGTGCGGCCCGCGTTCGGCGACCCCGACCAGGTGCAGACGCCGTGGATCAAGTCGGTGGCCTGGGCCGGTGTCTCGGTCGGCTTCATCGGGCTGGTGCTGGCCGCCCTGAAGTACTCCGACATCCTGCTGGCGCTGCCGAGCACCTGACGCCCTGCCCCGAGCAGGGCTGACGGGACGGTCAGGTAGGACGGACAGGACGGACAGGACGGTTTCTGAGGGGCCTTAGGCCCGGTGCGGGTATCCCTGCACCGGCCTAAGGCCCCTCCCCGCGTTCAAGATGCGGAACTCTCCCGATGTGGCGGACCCGCCTCGGAGACGAAGGTTGAGGCATCGCAGCAAGCGAGCCGAGACCGACTCTTCACGAGGGGTACGAGATGTTCGAGTACGAGCTCCAGCAGATCCGTTCCGCAGAGCTGATCCGCGAGGCGGAGCAGTACCGCCAGGTACGCGAGGCCCGCCGCGCCCGCCGCGACGAGCGAAACGAGGAGGGCCGGGTGCCTCACGAACGCCCACGCAGGCTCCGGTTCCCACGCGCCGCGTGAATGCGGGGCGTGGGCGTTCCTGGGCGAGTGCGGGCGGTGTGGGGTTGCTCGCGCAGTTCCCCGCGCTAGTTGAGAACCGGGGGCGACCCCATGCTCCTAAGGGGCGCCGGGAACTGCGCGAGCACCCCCCACTCACCCGCACTCGCCCGACAACCGCCCCCCGGAGCTCTGACGCGAAAGCCGGACGTGGAGTGATGGAGGCCTGGTGAACGACGGTTCGGTGGCCGGGCGCCCGCGGATAATCGGTGCCGGAGTGTCCGAGGGTCGTGCGATGCTCGGCGATGTGGAGACCAGGTCCGTCAGTCCGGTGTTCGTCGGTCGAGCCGACGAACTGGAGGTGTTGCGCGAGGCGTTGGCCCGCGCAGCGGGTGGGGGTGCCGCGCGGGCGGCGGGAAGCGGGGGAGACGGGGGCGGCGGCCCGCAGGCGCTGCTGCTCGGCGGTGAGGCCGGGGTGGGCAAGACCCGCCTGGTCGAGGAGTTCGCCGCCGAGGCCGTGCGCGCGGGCGCGGTCGTCGCGCTCGGCGGCTGCGTCGAGATCGGCGCCGACGGACTGCCCTTCGCGCCCTTCTCCACCGCGCTGCGCGCCCTGCGCCGCCGACTGCCCGACGAACTGGCCACCGCGGCCGCCGGACAGGAACAGGAACTGGCCAGGCTGCTCCCCGAGTTGGGCGAGACTCCCCGCGTACGGCACGACGAGGAGGGCACGGCCCGCCTCTTCGAACTCACCGCCCGCCTCCTGGAACGCCTCGCCGCCGACCGCACGATCGTCCTCACCCTGGAGGACCTGCATTGGGCCGACGCCTCCACCCGCCACCTCCTCTCCTACCTGCTGCGCACCCTGCGCACCGGCCGTCTCGTCGTCCTCGCCACCTATCGCTCCGACGACATCCACCGCCGCCACCCGCTGCGCCCCCTCCTCGCCGAACTCGACCGCCTCCGCACGGTCCGTCGCATCGAACTGCCCCGCTTCAACCGCGCCGAGGTCGGCCACCAACTCGCCGGCATCCTCGCCGCCGAGCCCGAACCGGAGCGCGTGGACGAGATCTTCGACCGCTCCGACGGCAACGCCTTCTTCGTCGAGGAACTCGCCGTCGCCGCCCACGACGGCGGCTGCCCCGGCCTCACCGACTCCCTGCGCGACCTGCTCCTCGTCCGCGTCGAACGGCTCCCCGAGGACGCCCAGCGGATCGCCCGCATCGTCGCCGAGGGCGGGTCCACCGTGGAGTACGCCCTGCTCGCGGCCGCGGCCCGGCTTCCCGAGGACGACCTCATCGAGGCCCTGCGGGCCGCCGTCGGCGCCAACATCCTGCTCGCCGCCCCCGGCGGCGACGGCTACCGCTTCCGGCACTCCCTGGTCCGCGAGGCCGTCAGCGACGACCTGCTGCCCGGCGAACGCTCCCGCCTCAACCGCCGCTACGCCGAGGTCCTGGAGGCCGACCCGACCCTCGTCCCGGCCGACGGCCGCGCCACCCGCCTGGCCAGCTACTGGTACCACGCCCACGACGCGGCCAAGGCCCTGCCCGCCGTCCTCGACGCCTCCGCCGAGGCCCGCTCCCGACACGCCCACTCCGAGCAACTACGGCTCCTGGAACGGGCGATGGAGCTGTGGGACGCCGCCCCCGACGCCGTACGCACCGCACTGCGCCCCGTCGACTACACCGAGGTCTACCCTCCCTGCGGCTGCGACCCCGCCACCACCCCCCTGCGCTATCTGGACCTCATGGCCGAGGCCGCCGTCGCCGGACGGCTGTGCGGGGAGCGGGAGCGGGCCCTGAGGATCACTCGGCGGGCCCTCGACCTGCTCGCCGACGGGGGCGACCCGCTGCGCACCGCCTGGTTCTGGGTACAGCGCTCCATGCTCACCGAGGGCCTGGCCCGGGGCGACGGCTGGAAGGAGCTCGCCACCGCCCAGGATCTCGTCCGCGGCCTGCCGCCCTCGGAGGTGCACGCCGAGGTGCTCTCCCGCGTCGCCTGTTGGTCCATGCTCCACGCCCCCGGCCCCGACGCCCTCTCCGACGCCCAGCGCGCCGTCGAATACGCGCGCATGGTGGGCGCCGAGGACATCGAACTCAACGCCCGTCTCACCCTCGGCGGCCTGATGGTCGACGCCGGTGACGTCGAGACGGGCATCGCGGAGATGGAGGAGGCCCGCCGCCGCACGCTCGAACGCGGCCCCGCCGCCGTCGTGGGCCGCGCCTACGTGAACATCCCGTCCTGCCTGGAGGGCATCGGACGCTCCCAGGACGCGGTGCGCCTGCTGAAGGAAGGCGTCCAAGTCACCCGAAGCAGGGGCCTGTCGGAGTCCGAGGCCTGGGTCTGGGGCAACCTCGCCGAGTCCCTGTTCTCCCTGGGGTGCTGGGACGAGGCCCTGGAGGCCGTGGAGAAGGCCCAGAGCGTCGTCTCCAGCCAGAAGCCGCGAGGGCTCAGCACCCTCATCCACGCCGCCATCGCCCTGGCCCGCGGCGATTTCGCCGAGGCCCGCGGCCAACTCGCCGTCGCACGCGGCCATTACGGCAGCCACAACCCCATGCCGCAGAACGACCTGCCGCTGTCCTCTCTCACCCTCGGCATCGCCGTCGCCGAGGGCCGCCTCCCGGACGCCCGCGCGGAGCTCGCCCGCGTCCTCGACACCGGCTTCCCCGTCGGCACCCAGCGCTATGCCTGGCCCCTGCTGCTCACCGCCGCCATCGCCGAGGCCGACGCCCGCACCCTGCCGGCCACCGGGCCCGGCCGCGCCGAGGCCCTCGACCGGATCTTCACCGCGGTGAAGAAGCTCACCACCGGCGCACCGATCTGGCTCGCCCACGAGCAGTGGGTGCGCGCCGAACTCCAGCGCGCCGAAGGCGTATCGGCCCCGGACACCTGGTCCGATGTCGTCACCGCCTTCGAGCCTCTGGAACGGCCCTACGACCTCGCCCGCGTCCGGCACCGCCTCGCCGAGGCCCTGCTGACCGAGGGCACCGACGAGGAGGCCCGGGACCGCGCGACGGAACTGCTGCGGCTGGCCGCCGCCGTCGCCGACCACCTCGGTGCCCGCCCACTCGCCGACGAGGTCGCCCTCCTCGCCCGCCGCGCCCGCCTCACCCTCAGCCGCGCCCCCGAGCCCGCCCTCACGCCCGCCGACCCCGTGGCCGCGCTCGGCCTCACCGGCCGCGAACACGACGTCCTCCGCCTGGTGGCCGTCGGCCGCACCAACCGCCAGATAGCCGAGGAACTCTTCATCTCCCCGAAGACGGCCAGCGTCCACGTCTCCAACATCCTCGCCAAGCTCGGTGTCTCGGGCCGGGGCGAGGCGGCGGCGGTGGCGCATCGGGTGGGGTTGCCCCCGGCGGGGGCCGGGGAACGGCTGGCAGCGGGATGATGGCAGGGAGGACCGCCGAGGCTCCGCTGTTCGACAGGGACCGACCGCCCGCCGCCTCGCGGCCCCGGGGGAGGGAGCACCGTGTTCAACGCCTTCGAGGAACTCTTCGCACCTGGCCGCAAGCACACGCGTGACGAGCAGAACCGGCTGGAACTGACCCGCGAGGACGTCGGGGACAACGACCCGGGACGCGGACCGATAGACCTTGCGTCCGGGAAGGTCGTCGTACGCCCGCCCGAGCCGGTGGAGGAGGAGGCAGGGGAAGGCAGGGCGGCCGAGGAGTAGGCGGCCGGTTACGTCACCTCCAGCTCCAGGATCTTGTCGTCGCCCCCTTCCGGGGAACCCCGGCCGTCCGTCTCGCTGGTCACCAGCCAGAGTTTGCCGCCGCCGGCGGAGACAACCGTGCGAAGACGGCCGTAGTCCTCCTCCAGGAAGGCCTGGGGGTCGGCGGCGGCCTTGGTGCCGTCCAGGGGGACGCGCCACAGACGCTGGCCCCTCAGGCCCGCCATCCAGACCGAGCCCTCCGCTATGGCGATGCCGCTCGGGGAGGCCTCGTCCGTACTCCACACGGCCACCGGGTCGACGTAACCGGACTTGCCGCCCTTGCCCTCCACCTCCGGCCAGCCGTAGTTCCCGCCGGGCCGGATCTGGTTCAGCTCGTCCCAGGTGTTCTGGCCGAACTCCGAGGCCCACAGACGCTGCTTGCCGTCCCAGGCGAGGCCCTGGACGTTGCGGTGGCCGTACGAATACACCACGGAGTCGTCGAACGGGTTGCCCGGGGCGGGCTCGCCGTCCGGGGTCATACGGAGGATCTTGCCGCCGAGGGAGTCCTTGTCCTGGGCCAGCGGGCCCTCGTACCGCTCGCCCGTGCTCGCGTACAGCAGTCGGTCGGGGCCGAAGGCGAGCCGGCCGCCGTTGTGGTTCGTGCCCTTGGGGATGCCCCGGAGGATGGTGTCCGGCGCGCCGAGCTGCTCGCCGGCGGGCTTCTCGGGGTCGTACAGCATCCGGACGATCCTGTTGTCGGACTCCGAGGTGAAGTACGCGTAGATCATGTGGTCGGAGGCGTACTCCGGGGAGACGGCGATGCCCATGAGGCCGCCCTCGCCGGCCGGGGCGACGCCGGGGACCTCGCCGAGCTCGGTGCTCTTGCCGGACTTCTCGTCGATTCTGCTGATCGTGGCCTCGTCACGGGAGGACACGAGGAGACCGCCCTCGGGGAGGGGCGCGAGGCCCCAGGGGGTGTCGAGGTCCTCGGCGACGGTGCGGACCACCCTCACCGAGCCCTTCGCGGGGGGCGCCGCGTCCGCCGCCTGCTCGGGCGGGGACGACTCGGCACTGCTGCTGCTCGGGGGTGAGCCGCCGGCCGCGTCCGGCTTCTCTCCGTCGTCGGAGGAGCAGCCGGTCGTCACCAGGAGCACGGCTGCGGCCAACGCGGCCGTCACCACTCGACGTTGCACCATCACGATCCCTTCGGCGTGGAGCTTCTACTTGTCATACACCGCGAGTGCCCCACAGGTTCCGCCTCCGCCCGATCAAGCGGCTTTTTCGCCCGACGCCCGACGCCCGACGCCCGACGCCCGATGCCCGACGCCTGATGCCCGATGCCCGACGCCTGATGCCCGACGTCCGGCGCGAAGGGCCGCGACGCTCGGCCCGGGCGCCGCCCGATCGCCGATCGCCGTCCGCCGTCCGCCGTCCGCAGTCCGCTCAGTCCGCTCAGTCCGCTCAGTCCGCTCAGTCCGCTCAGTCCGCTCAGTCCCAGGATCCCCGCGCGGGCGGGAGGCCCGCCACCTCCGACAGGTCCTGGGCCGTGAGACGGAGGGCGTGGGCGGCCGCGTTCTCCGTCACCCACCGTGCCTGCTTGGTGCCCGGCACCGGGACCACATGGGGGCCGAGGGAGAGGATCCAGGCGAGGGCGACCTGGGCCGGGGTCACCGTCGCCCCGTGGCGTGCCGCGACGCGGCGGAGGCCGACGACGAGGGGCTGGTTGGCGGCCATCATCTCGGCGGTGAAGCGGGGGTGACGGGCGCGGAGGTCGTCGATCTCGAAGCCCCCGCCGGGCGTCAGGGTGCCGGTGAGGAAACCATTCCCCAGGGGCATGGCGGCCAGGAAACCGATGCCGCGGGCCACACACCAGGGGAGAAGGGAGTCCAGGGCCTCCCGCGACCAGACCGACAGCTCGGCCTGCACGGCGCTCACCGGGAATATCTGCTGGACCCGCTGGAGCTGGCGGATCGTGGTGTCGTACATGCCCGCGCCCGGCCGGCGGCCCGCCCGCGCGCCCACCGCGCACAGGCCCAACGCCCTCACCTTCCCCGCCTGTACGAGCTCCGCCATCGCGCCCCACGTCTCCTCGACGGGGACCTCGGGGTCCGCCCGGTGGAGCTGGTAGAGATCGATGACGTCGGTCTGGAGGCGGCGCAGCGAGGCGTCGCAGGCACGTTTCACATAGCCGGGGCGGCCGTTGGCCACGATGTGCTGCTCACCCACCAACAAACCCACCTTGGTGGAGACGAAGGCCTCCGCGCGGCGCTCCCTCAGCACCCGGCCCACCAGCAGCTCGTTGGTGAAGGGGCCGTACATGTCGGCGGTGTCCAGCAGCGTGGTGCCGAGGTCGAGGGCCCGGTGCACCGTCCGCATCGACTCGTCGCCCCGTTGCCGCGACCTGGTGTACGCCCAGCTCATCGGCATGCACCCGAGTCCTACGGCCCCCACCTCGAGCGTCGCCGCGCCGATCGTCCTGCGCTCCACCTGGTCGTGACCCTCCCTCTCCCGACCCCCAACCTAACCTCTGCCGTGCCGGGTACCTGACATAGCCTCCGGAGCATGACTGCTGACGCGACTGCCGACCCGACCGCGGACGTGACCGCCGATGTGTGGCTCCCCATCCCGCCGGACGAGATCGAGGGGCTCCCGCAGGGCCCCAACTACCTCTTCTGGGACGGAGGTGAGGACGGCACGCAGCCGTACCCGGGCGACCCCGCGGACTGCGTCCTGTACGTGGTGCCCTACATGAAGCGCTGGCCGG
Organism: Streptomyces sp. NBC_00104; assembly: GCF_045160825.1. NCBI lineage: Bacteria > Bacillati > Actinomycetota > Actinomycetes > Kitasatosporales > Streptomycetaceae > Streptomyces > Streptomyces sp. NBC_00104. The sequence goes on from NZ_CP108215.1 coordinate 7,841,581, forward strand.
TGAAGGTGAACCCGCTGGAGCACATGCGGAACCTGCGGGTGATCCAGACGCTCACGGCGGGCGTCGACGACGTCCTGGCCCGGCTGTCCGCGGTCGCTCCCGGTGTCCAGCTCTGCAACGCGCGTGGAGTGCACGAGGCCAGCACGGCCGAGCTCGCGCTCACCCTGACCCTCGCCTCGCTGCGCGGTGTCCCCGACTTCGTCCGGGCCCAGCAACAGGAGCGCTGGCAGGGCGACTTCCGCCCCGCGCTCGCCGACCGGACCGTCCTGATCGTCGGCTACGGCGCGATCGGCGCCGCCATCGAGGACCGGCTCGTGCCCTTCGAGGTGGCGCGGGTGGCGCGCGTCGCGCGCTCTGAGCGCACCACGGCGCGCGGACCGGTGCATTCGTTCACCGAACTGCCCTCCCTGCTGCCGCAGGCGGATGTCGTGATCCTGTCCACTCCTCTCACAGAACAGACGAAAGGCCTGGTCAACGCCGACTTCCTGGCCCGTATGAAAAACGGCGCCCTCCTGGTGAATGTTGCCCGCGGAGGCGTCGTCGACACCAAGGCGCTGCTCGCGGAACTGGACGGTGGGCGCATCACGGCGGCGCTCGACGTCACCGATCCCGAGCCGCTGCCGCCGGGGCACCCGCTCTGGCGCGCGCCCGGCGTCCTCATCAGCCCGCACGTCGGCGGCCCCACCTCGGCCTTCCTGCCGCGTGCCAAAAGGCTGTTGGTGGCCCAGTTGGGACGATTCGTGAACCGGGAGCCCTTGCGCAACGTGGTCCTTACGACGGGCGAGACGGACGACGCGTAATCCACTTCGGGCACCCTCCGCATTCCTTCGGAAGCGGAACGTGCTCACGTTGCCGCAGGTGGTCACTGAGCGTAGAGGAACTATGTCCCTGAGTGACGAGACTGGTGTATCGTCCCCGACAGGGGCTGCGCCGCGCACCGTTCGGCGCCGGGGACGGACTTGAGACAGCGAGGGGGGCGACGGGCGATGCACGGCCTATGGACGAACGATCCGACGCGGCGGAGCCGCCGACGGCGGCCCTGGCGAGCTGCGACGCGGAGGCACCCGCACGGGAGCCACGGCGGCCACAGCGGTCACGGTCAGCACCGCAGGCACAGCAGCCGCAGAAAGCACACCCCCCTGACGCGCCGGGACCGGCGGGACGCGGGAGCGGCGCTCACCTGGGAGAACCGGTGAGTCCCCGCCAGTCCACCGGCTCCACGCTGAGCCCCACGCTCCGGGCGACCAAGCCACTGCCCGGGCCGCTGCCGCCCGGGAGGGCACCCGGCCGCGGTGGCGCGAGCCTCCGGGCCCAACTCGTCCTCGCCCTGCTCTGCGCGGCCTACGCCGTCGGTGCCGCGTTCAGCTGGGGCAACGAACAAGTCGCCCTCGTCATGGGCGACTTCGGGCTCAGCGCGGCCGCGGCCGCGGCCGCCGTCTCCTGCTTCCGCTACGCACGCCGCCGCAGCAGCCGCTTTCGGCCCGCCTGGCTGCTGTTCGCCCTCTCCTCCGCCATGGCGGCACTGGGCAACGGCGTCTGGGGGTGGTACGAGGTCGTCCTGGAGCGGCCCGTGCCCGAGCCGAGCTACGCGGACCTGTTCTTCCTCTGCTTCGCGCCACCCGCCATCGTCGGCCTGCTGGTGCTGGCCAAGAGGCCCATGACCAGGGCCGGCTGGGTCTGCCTCGCGCTGGACTCCTGGCTCATCGGGGGCTCCCTGGTCACCCTCTCCTGGAGCCTCGCGCTCGCCCAGACCGCCCAGCTCGACGGGTCCGACACCGCGCACACCGCACTCTCACTGGCCTACCCGCTGCTCGACATCGCCCTGGTCAGCATGGTGCTCGCGCTGCACTTCCGCCGGTCCTCGATGCACCGCTCCGCGGTCAACACCGCGATCGGCGCCCTCGCGCTCACCGTGATGTGCGACGCCCTGTTCACCTCACCCCTCCTGCACACCAGCTACCGCTCCGGCCAGCTCCTCGACGCCGGCTGGTTCGCGGGCTCCCTGCTCCTCGCCTACGCCCCCTGGGCCGGCCAGCGGCACGGACAGGCGGACGAGGGCGGGCACGCGCGCGTGGTGCACGAACACATCCCGGGCCAGCGGCACGACGCGCAGCCGGGCCACCGCCACGAGGTCCAGCCGGGCCACCGGCACGACATCCAGCAAGGAGGACACGTGCATGTGCTCCTCCAGGGAGGAGGTCACAGTCGGTATCCGGCCACCCGCCCCATCGCCGGATCCCTGGCCGCGCTCACTCCCTACCTGGCCGCCGCCGTCTGCACCCTGGGCATCCTCTACAACGTCCTGAACGGCCGCAGTGTCGATCGCGTGGTGCTCATCACCGCCTGCACCGTCGTGCTCGCCCTCGTCGTCCGCCAGGGCATCATGCTCCTCGACAACATCACCCTCACCCAGGAGCTGGCCCAGAAGGAGAACCACTTCCGCTCCCTGGTGCAGGGCTCCAGCGACGTCATCATGATCGCCGCGCCGAACGGCATCCTCCGCTACGTCAGCCCGGCCGCCGCCGGGGTCTACGGACGTCCCGCGGAGGACCTCGTCGGCAAGGAGCTGGCGTCGATCATCCACCCCGAGGACCTCGGCTGCGTCGTCCACGAGGTGCGCCGCTTCCTCGCCGCCGACCCCGCCGAGGAGCCCACCACCCGTATCGAGTGCCGCTTCAAGGCCGGCGGTGGGGGCACCTCCCGCTCGAGCGAAGCCGAGAGCCGGGGAGGCTGGCTGAACGTGGAGTCCACGGTCAACCGCCACCACGGCGGCCTCATCTTCAACAGCCGGGACGTGACCGAGAGAGTGCGGCTGCAGGCCCAGCTCCAGCACAACGCCGAGCACGACCCGCTCACCGACCTGCCCAACCGCGCCCTGTTCACCAAGCGCGTCCAGCAGGCGCTTTCCGGCCGCCGCTCCTCCGACCGAGGTGTCGCCCTGCGCAACACGGCGGTCCTCTTCATCGACCTCGACGGCTTCAAGGCCGTCAACGACACGATCGGGCACCAGGCCGGGGACGAGCTGTTGGTCCAGGCCGCCCGCAGACTCCAGGACGCCGTCCGGCAGGGGGACACCGCCTCCCGGCTCGGCGGCGACGAGTTCGCGGCCCTCATCGTCGGGGACGGCTCCCGGGACCGCACCGCCCGTGAGCGGCACATCCTGGAGCTCGCCGACCGGCTCCGGATCGCCCTCTCACAGCCGTACACCATCGACGGCAACGATGTCCGGGTGGCCGCCTCCATCGGCGTCTCCTTCGCCGAGCCCGGCCTCGGCGCGGGCGAGCTGCTGCGCAACGCCGACCTCGCCATGTACCGCGCCAAGGCGTCCGGCAAGGGCCGCGTCGAGCTGTACAAGCCACAGATGCAGCAGGACGTCGTCCGCAAGGCGGAGCTGGCCACCCGGCTGCGGGCCGCGCTGCACGACGGCGAGTTCATGCTGCTGAACCAGCCCGTCGTGGAGCTGGAGACCGGCCGGATCTCGTCGGTCGCGACCGCGGCACGCTGGCGCTCGTCCCAGGGGGTGCTGTTCACGCCGGCCGAGTTCCTGCGGGTCTCCGAGGACAGTGAGAAGACCGCCGAGCTGGGCCGCTGGATGCTGGAGCAGGCCGTCGAGCAGGCCGCGGACCGGCTCACCAGCGGCCTGAACGTCCCGGTGTCCGTCCGGATGAGCGCCCGGCGCCTGCTGGACCGCTCCCTGCCCCCCGGCTCGGTGGAGACGCTCCTGACCCGCCACGGGCTGCCCTCGGGCTCCTTGATCGTCGAGCTGTCGGACACCGAGCTGAAGGGCCCGCTGGACGAGCTGGAGCGCCGGCTGAACCACCTCCGGCGCCTCGGTGTCCGGATCGCCCTGGACGGTCTCGGCAGTGGCCACGCGGCCATCACGGCACTGCGCCGGCTTCCCGTCGACGTACTGAAGCTGGACCGAGGCCTCGTCGAGGGGATCGTGGAGTCCACGCGGCTCCACAAGATCACCAGGGGGTTGCTGCGCATCGCCGACGACCTGGGGCTGCAGTCCGTCGCCGACGGCGTGGATCTGCCCGAGCAGGTGGTCGCCCTGCGCGCGATGGGCTGCACCCACGGCCAGGGCGCGGCCTTCTCCGGACCGCTGGACGAGTACCGGCTCCGCCGGGCCCTGTCCCTCGGGCACTACCCGGTGCCCAGCGGGCCCGCGGAACCCGCGTTCGCGGGCGGTGGGGGAGGGGTGTACACAAGTGGTGTGACCGCTGTCTACGGAGGCGGAAGTGCCCTTCGCTCACATAATGAGACTCCCGTCCCACCTACTTGACACGCGGTGCACGCCGGGGGGAGGGTCAGTGCCATGCGCACTCGAATCCTCGTACTTGGAAAGCGCGTCGGCTGAAGCTGGGACCCACCGGACGACGACCCGGAATCCCCAGCGACCGTACCCGACGCGCTCCCCTCGCTTGCCTCGTGGCAAGGAGGGGTTTTTTGTTGCACGGGCACCAGTCAGGCGCTAGCCGCACACCGCACGAACCTCGCAAAACACCCTCAGCATCGAGAAGAGAATGCCGATGACCGAGCAGGCCACCGGGGCCCACCATCCGCAGCCGCGGCCCCGATCCGGAGGACCGTCCACCCCCGTCGAGCACGTCACGGGTGCGCAGTCCCTCATCCGCTCTCTCGAGGAGGTCGGGGCCGACACGGTATTCGGCATCCCCGGCGGCACCATCCTGCCGGCGTACGACCCGATGATGGACTCCAAGCGGGTGCGGCATGTGCTGGTCCGCCACGAGCAGGGCGCCGGCCACGCGGCCACCGGTTACGCGCAGGCCACCGGCAAGGTCGGGGTGTGCATGGCGACGTCCGGGCCGGGCGCCACCAACCTGGTCACCCCGATCGCGGACGCGCACATGGACTCCGTGCCGCTGGTCGCGATCACCGGGCAGGTCGTGTCCAAGGCGATCGGTACGGACGCCTTCCAGGAGGCGGACATCGTCGGCATCACCATGCCGATCACCAAGCACAGCTTCCTGGTCACCAAGGCGGAGGACATCCCCCGGGCGATCGCGCAGGCGTTCCACATCGCGTCCACGGGGCGTCCGGGACCGGTCCTGGTCGACATCCCCAAGGACATCCTCCAGGCGAAGACCACCTTCAGCTGGCCGCCGAACATGGACCTGCCCGGCTACCGGCCCGTGACCAAGCCGCACGCCAAGCAGATCCGCGAGGCCGCCAAGCTGATCACCGCCGCCAAGCGGCCCGTCCTGTACGTCGGTGGCGGCGTTCTGAAGGCGCAGGCGACCGCCGAGCTGAAGGTGCTGGCCGAACTGACCGGCGCGCCCGTCACCACCACCCTGATGGCGCTCGGCGCGTTCCCCGACAGCCACCCGCAGCACCTGGGCATGCCCGGCATGCACGGCTCGGTGGCCGCCGTCACCGGACTGCAGAAGGCCGACCTGATCGTCGCCCTCGGCGCCCGCTTCGACGACCGGGTCACCGGCAAGCTGGACAGCTTCGCGCCCTTCGCCAAGATCGTCCACGCGGACATCGACCCGGCGGAGATCGGCAAGAACCGCGCCGCCGACGTGCCGATCGTCGGGGATGCCCGCGAGGTCATCGCCGACCTGATCCAGGCGGTGCAGAGGGAGCACAGCGAGGGCGGACAGGGGGACTACACCGCCTGGTGGAAGGACCTCAACCGCTGGCGCGAGACCTACCCGCTCGGCTACGACCAGCCGGCCGACGGCTCGCTCTCCCCGCAGCAGGTCATCGAGCGCATCGGTCAGCTCGCCCCCGAGGGCACGATCTTCACGGCGGGCGTCGGCCAGCACCAGATGTGGTCCGCTCACTTCATCCAGTACGAGAAGCCCGCCACCTGGCTGAACTCCGGCGGCGCCGGAACGATGGGGTACGCGGTCCCGGCCGCCATGGGCGCCAAGGCCGGAGCGCCGGCGCAGACCGTCTGGGCGATCGACGGCGACGGCTGCTTCCAGATGACCAACCAGGAACTCACCACCTGCGCCCTGAACAACATCCCGATCAAGGTGGCCATCATCAACAACGGCGCCCTCGGGATGGTCCGCCAGTGGCAGACCCTGTTCTACAACCAGCGCTACTCCAACACCGTGCTGCACAGCGGCCCGGACGACGTCAACCCGAAGGCCCGCGGCACCCGCGTCCCCGACTTCGTGAAGCTGTCGGAGGCCATGGGCTGCTACGCGATCCGCTGCGAGTCCCCGGACGACCTGGACAAGGTCATCGAGGAGGCGAACTCGATCAACGACCGCCCGGTCGTCGTCGACTTCATCGTCCACGAGGACGCGATGGTGTGGCCGATGGTCGCCGCCGGCACCTCGAACGACACGATCATGGCCGCCCGGGACGTCCGCCCCGACTTCGGCGACAACGAAGACGACTGAGCGAGAGAGACTGAACGAGACATGTCCAAGCACACGCTCTCCGTCCTGGTGGAGAACACCCCGGGCATCCTGGCCAGGATCGCCGCCCTGTTCTCCCGCCGCGGCTTCAACATCGACTCGCTCGCGGTCGGTGTCACCGAGCACCCCGAGATCTCCCGTATCACCATCGTGGTCAACGTGATCGAGGAACTGCCGCTGGAGCAGGTGACGAAGCAGCTCAACAAGCTCGTCAACGTCCTGAAGATCGTCGAGCTGGAGCCGGGCTCCGCCGTTCAGCGGGAACTCGTTCTGGTGAAGGTGCGCGCCGACAACGAGACGCGCTCCCAGATCGTCGAGATCGTCCAGCTGTTCCGCGCCAAGACCGTCGACGTCTCCCCGGAGGCCGTCACCATCGAGGCCACCGGGTCGAGCGACAAGCTGTCCGCCATGCTCAAGATGCTGGAGCCGTTCGGCATCAAGGAGCTGGTCCAGTCCGGCACGATCGCGATCGGCCGTGGCTCCCGTTCGATCACGGACCGCTCGCTGCGCGCCCTGGACCGGTCGGCCTGACACCCGGAACGGGCGGCCGACGACGCGCGGCCGCCCGTATGCCGAGACCCGCGAACTTTCACGACGCCCGCCGTCATACGGTGGGACGCAACACCTGCACTCAAGGAGAGAACCCAAAGTGGCCGAGCTGTTCTACGACGCTGACGCCGACCTGTCCATCATCCAGGGCCGCAAGGTCGCGGTCATCGGCTACGGCAGCCAGGGCCACGCCCACGCGCTGTCCCTGCGCGACTCGGGCGCGGACGTCCGCGTCGGTCTGCACGAGGGCTCCAAGTCCAAGGCGAAGGCCGAGGAGCAGGGCCTGCGCGTGGTGACCCCGTCGGAGGCCGCCGCCGAGGCCGACGTCATCATGATCCTCGTCCCGGACCCGATCCAGGCCCAGGTCTACGAGGAGTCCATCAAGGACAACCTCAATGACGGTGACGCGCTGTTCTTCGGCCACGGCCTGAACATCCGCTTCGGCTTCATCAAGCCCCCGGCCGGCGTCGACGTCTGCATGGTCGCCCCCAAGGGCCCCGGCCACCTCGTCCGCCGCCAGTACGAGGAGGGCCGCGGCGTTCCGTGTATCGCCGCCGTCGAGCAGGACGCCACGGGCAACGCGTTCGCGCTGGCGCTGTCGTACGCCAAGGGCATCGGCGGTACCCGTGCCGGTGTCATCAAGACGACCTTCACCGAGGAGACCGAGACCGACCTGTTCGGTGAGCAGGCCGTTCTCTGCGGTGGTACGGCCGCGCTGGTCAAGGCCGGTTTCGAGACGCTGACCGAGGCCGGTTACCAGCCGGAGATCGCGTACTTCGAGTGCCTGCACGAGCTGAAGCTGATCGTCGACCTCATGTACGAGGGCGGCCTGGAGAAGATGCGCTGGTCGATCTCCGAGACCGCCGAGTGGGGCGACTACGTCACCGGCCCCCGCATCATCACGGACGCCACCAAGGCCGAGATGAAGAAGGTCCTCGCCGAGATCCAGGACGGCACCTTCGCCCAGGCGTGGATGGACGAGTACCACGGTGGTCTGAAGAAGTACAACGAGTACAAGACCCAGGACTCCGAGCACCTGCTGGAGACCACCGGCAAGGAGCTGCGCAAGCTCATGTCGTGGGTCAACGACGAAGAGGCGTAGGCGCTGCCGCTGTGCCGAGCCGGGTTCCGCGGCGGTGTCCTCTCCCAAGGCGCCGTCGCGGGGCCCTGCCCCGGGCCCGCTCCTCGATCGCCGGAGGGGCTTTGTGCATGAGGTTCCCGTCCGGGTGATCCTTCCGCAGTGACGTGAGGCGACGCCCCCGGCGCCACTACACTGCTGGACTACATACGCGTCAGGCCCACAGCGTCGTGCGCTTCCACGCGGCCACCACCCTCCACCGCCTGCGGCCGTCGGGACGGCCGTCCGCAGCATTGGACTTGTGAGGACTCACGTGAGCTCGAAACCAGTCGTACTGATCGCTGAAGAGCTGTCGCCCGCCACCGTCGACGCGCTGGGCCCGGACTTCGAGATCCGGAACGTCAACGGAGCGGACCGAGCCGAACTGCTCCCGGCCATCGCCGACGTCGACGCGATCCTGATCCGCTCGGCCACCAAGGTCGACGCCGAGGCGATCGCCGCCGCGAAGAAACTGAAGGTCGTCGCGCGCGCCGGCGTCGGCCTGGACAACGTGGACGTCTCCGCCGCCACCAAGGCCGGCGTGATGGTCGTCAACGCCCCGACCTCGAACATCGTGACCGCCGCCGAGCTGGCCTGCGGTCTGCTCCTCGCCACCGCCCGCCACATCCCGCAGGCGAACACGGCGCTGAAGAACGGCGAGTGGAAGCGCAGCAAGTACACGGGCGTGGAGCTGGCCGAGAAGACCCTCGGTGTCGTGGGCCTCGGCCGCATCGGTGCCCTGGTGGCCCAGCGCATGTCCGCCTTCGGCATGAAGGTCGTCGCCTACGACCCCTACGTACAGCCCGCGCGGGCCGCGCAGATGGGTGTCAAGGTCCTCTCCCTGGACGAGCTCCTCGAGGTCTCCGACTTCATCACCGTCCACCTGCCGAAGACCCCCGAGACGGTCGGCCTGATCGGCGACGAGGCGCTGCGCAAGGTCAAGCCGTCGGTGCGCATCGTCAACGCCGCGCGCGGCGGGATCGTCGACGAGGCCGCGCTGTACTCGGCTCTCAAGGAGGGTCGCGTCGCGGGCGCGGGCCTCGACGTGTACGCCAAGGAGCCCTGCACCGACTCGCCGCTGTTCGAGCTGGACGAGGTCGTGTGCACCCCGCACCTCGGCGCCTCGACCGACGAGGCCCAGGAGAAGGCGGGCATCGCGGTCGCGCGGTCCGTGCGCCTCGCCCTCGCGGGTGAGCTGGTGCCGGACGCGGTGAACGTCCAGGGCGGTGTCATCGCCGAGGACGTCAAGCCGGGTCTGCCGCTCGCCGAGCGTCTCGGCCGGATCTTCACCGCGCTGGCCGGTGAGGTCGCGGTGCGGCTCGACGTCGAGGTGTACGGCGAGATCACCCAGCACGATGTGAAGGTGCTGGAGCTGTCCGCGCTCAAGGGTGTCTTCGAGGACGTCGTCGACGAGACGGTGTCGTACGTCAACGCTCCGCTGTTCGCGCAGGAGCGTGGCGTCGAGGTCCGGCTGACCACCAGCTCCGAGTCGCCCGACCACCGCAACGTCGTCACCGTGCGCGGCACGCTCGGCAGTGGCGAGGAGGTGTCGGTGTCCGGCACGCTGGCCGGGCCGAAGCACCACCAGAAGATCGTCGCGGTGGGCGAGTACGACGTGGACCTCGCCCTCGCCGACCACATGGTGGTCCTGAGCTACGTCGACCGTCCCGGTGTCGTCGGCACCGTCGGCCGCGTCTTCGGCGAGGCCGGTATCAACATCGCCGGGATGCAGGTCGCCCGGTCCACGGCGGGTGGCGAGGCGCTCGCCGTCCTCACCGTCGACGACACGGTGCCCCAGCCGGTGCTCGCCGAGGTCGCGGAGGAGATCGGCGCGACGTCCGCGCGTTCGGTGAACCTGGTCTGAGGTTGCTTTTTGCGGGAGGCGGGGCCCGGTCACCTGGGGTGGCCGGGCCCCGCTTTTTTGCGCCCCCGCGGGGTCGGATCTTTGGCTGCGGGTGGGTGGAGGCTTCTCGCGCAGTTCCCCGCGCCCCTGAAAAGCAGGGGCTGCGCCTCGTGCTTTTCGGCCCGCGAGGGCCGTAGGCCCTCAAGGGGCGCGGGGAACTGCGCGAGAAGCCCCACCTGCCCGCACACACCCGCGCAGACCGGCCCCCCCGAAGGGGCAGCGCGAAGCCCGGCGGTGTGGGGGTGGGCGTGGGGGTGCGTGCCAGGATGGCCGTGTGCCGCAGAACATGTTCCACGCGCCGTTCGTCGGGCGGGACACCGAGATCGCCCGACTGAGGGACGTGCTGGACCGGACCGCCCGCGGCGAACCCCGGGCCGTACTGCTCGCCGGGGACGCGGGCGTGGGGAAGAGCCGGACGCTGGCGGAGGTGGCGGCGTACGCCGTGGACATGGGGACCGCCGTGTTCACCGGGCACTGCGTGGACCTCGGTGATGTCGGTCTGCCGTACCTCCCGTTCACGGAGATCCTCGGTGCCCTCGCCGCGGACGAGCGATGCGCGCCGCTTCTCCAGGCGCACCCGGCCACCGCACGCCTCCTCGGCGGCGGCGCGGACGGCGGTGACCGACTGCAGCTCTTCGAGGGCATCGCCGCACTGCTGTCGGACCTCGCCGAGACGACGCCCGTCCTGCTCGTGCTGGAGGACCTGCACTGGGCCGACCAGTCCTCGCGGGACCTGCTGCGCTTCCTGCTCAGCCGGGGTGTGCTCCAGCGCCCCACCCCCGGTACGCCCGCCCACCGCCTCGCCGTCTTCGCCTCGTACCGCACGGACGACCTGCACCGCCGCCACCCGCTGCGCCCCCTGCTGGCCGAGCTGGTGCGGCTGCCCGCCGTGGAGCGGCTGGAGCTGAGGCCGATGCCGGACACCGAGGTCGCGCGGCTGGTGCGTTCGCTGCGTGCCGAGCCACTGCCCGACACCACGGTCGGCCGGATCGTCGAGCGGGCGGAGGGCAACGCGTTCTACGCGGAGGAGCTGCTGGCCGCGACGGCGGACGAGCCCGGGGCGGTGCTGCCGAGCGGCCTGGCCGACGTTCTGCTGATCCGGATCGAGCAACTGCCCGGCGCCGCCCAGCAGGTGCTGCGCACGGCGGCGGTGGCGGGCCGCAGGGTCGAGCACGATCTGCTGCGGGACGCCGTACAACTCCCCGACGACGAGTTGGAGTCGGCGCTGCGGGAGGCGGTCGGCCGACAACTGCTGCTGCCGGGCGAGGGATCGACGTACCAGTTCCGGCACGCCCTCACCCGGGAGGCGGTCTACGCGGATCTGCTGCCGGGCGAACGGGTCCGGCTGCACGGGGTGTTCGCCAAGTTGCTGGCCGGCCGTGGCCGTGCCGGGCAGAGTGCGGAGCGCGCCCATCACTCGCGCGAGAGCCACGACCTCGCCGACGCGCTGACGGCGTCCGTCGAGGCCGCCGACCACGCGCACGGCATCGGGGCGCCCGCGGAGGAGCTGCGGCATCTGGAGGGCGCCCTCGATCTGTGGTCGTCCGTGGACGCCGGGGCCCGGCCCCGGGACCTCGACACGGTCACCCTGACCCTGCGCGCCTCGTCCGCCGCCGCGCGCGCCGGGGAGAACCACCGCGCGGTCTCCCTCTCGCGGTCGGCCCTCGCCGGGGCCGGTCCGGACGCGGACTCGGAGCTGGCCGCCCGGGTGCGCTACACCCTCGCCGGTGACCTGATGCGCGTCGACAGGCTGCAGGCCGCGTTCCGGTACAGCAGCGAGGCGCTGGCGATGATCCCCGCCGAGCCGCCGTCCCGTACCTGGGTGTGGGCGGCGGCCACGCATGTGATGGCGGCACGGTACGTGGGGGAGGACGAGGAGGCCGGGCGGGTCGCGAGCGGTGCGCTGTCCGTCGCCGAGCGGCTCGAACTGGGCGACGCCCAGGCCGACCTGATCATCTCCGTGGTCGGTCTCCACCCCCGGAGCAACCGGAGTACGCGGGAGGGCCGGGCACGGTTGCGCGACGCCCGCGAGCTGGCCCGCCGCGCGGGCAACGTCCCCGTGGAGATGCGTGCCCTGTTCAACCTCGCCATGGGGTGCTACGAATCCGGTGACCTGGAGGAATGCCTCACCTGGCTCTCCGAGGGGCTGGACCGCGCGGGCCGCACCGGCCTCCTGTCCTCCCCGTACCCGGTGGAGATGCGCTATCTCCACTCCCTCTGCCTCTACACCCTGGGCCGCTGGGACGAGTGCGCCCGCTCGGCCGCCGACACCGACCGGCTGCCCGCCACGGCCGGCCACACGGTCGGTCCCGCCCTGTACGTCGCCCTCGCCCGCGGCGACGAGAGCGCCGCGGAGCGGGCCCGGGCGCTTCTGGACGGGCCGTACGACTGGATGGCCGGCCTCGTCGCGGGCATCGCGCTCACCGAGGCGGCCGTCCTGCGGCGTGATCCGGAGGCCGCGGTCGCGCAGTTCCGGACGACCGTCGCCGCCCTCTCCGACGAGTCCGGGACCCGGCTCGACGCGACCGTCCGGCTGGCCGCGCTGGCCCTCGGGGCGATCGCGGACGCGGTGGCGGAGCGCCGGTCGGCCGGGGACGAGAACGGGGCGCGGGGCTGGGCCGCCACCGGGGAGGAGCTGGTGACTGCGGCGCGGGTCACCGCAGCGGAGGGGGAGGACGAGAGCGGGCAGGGACCGGAGGGGCGCGCCTGGCTGGCCCGGGCCGAGGCGGAGTTCGCGCGGGTGCGTACCGGACCCGATGTGGAGGCCTGGCGGAAGGCGGTGGACGCGTTCGCGTTCGGAGATCCGTATGAGACGGCCCGGTGCCGGCTGCGGTTGGCGGAGGCGTTGCTGGGGGCGGGGGCGCGGGAGGAGGCCTCGACCGAGGCCCGGGCGGTGGGGGAGACCGCCGACCGGCTGGGCGCCGTACCGCTGCGTGCCGCCCTGGACGCGCTGCTCCGGCGGGGGCGGCTGGCGGAGGTCTCCGGGGCCGGGGACGTCCCCGCGCTCACCGCGCGGGAGAGCGATGTCCTTCGGCTGCTCGCGCTCGGGCGCACCAACCGGCAGATCGGCGACGAGCTGTTCATCACCGGGAAGACGGCGAGCGTCCATGTGTCCAACATCCTGGCCAAGTTGGGGGCGGCGAGCCGTACGGAGGCGGTGGCCATCGCGTATCGGGAGGGGCTGATCACGACCGGCTCGCCGTCCTGACCCGGCGCGAGTGCTCCTCGGCGGCCCGAGCGGCCGCCGCCAGGGACTCGGCCGCGGGACCGAGCCCGGCCCATGCCACCCGCTCCGAGCCGGGCGGCCAGACGGTAGCCGGCCACCTGAGTCGGGTCGTCCGCCTGGAGCGGAAGCAGCCCAGAGGTTGCTGTGCGACCGCTGTCTGGAGTTGTGGCACACCTGATCGACGCTGATCAGCGCTGGTCGGCGGCGGACCGGGGCGAAGCCCCCTAGAAGGCCCATGAAGATCTTGGGCCTTCTAGGCCGGTACGAGCCTCCCGGCGCGCATCTCGATCGAGCGGTCCGCGAAGTGGCGTACGACCGCGCGGTCGTGGCAGATGAAGAGGTACCCCAGGTCCAGCTCGTCCTGGAGGTCGGCGAGCAGGTTCAGCACTCCGGCCCGGACCGACGGGTCGAGGGCGGACACCGGCTCGTCGAGGACCAGCAGGCGGGGCTCGGAGGCCAAGGCCCGTGCGATACCGGCGCGTTGGCACTGGCCGCCGGACAGCTCGTGCGGGAAGCGGTCGCCGTAGGCCGGGTCCAGGCCGACCCGGTCGAGGAGTTCGGCGACCCGGGCCGGGCCCGTGGCGTCCCAGCGGCCCTGGACCCGCAGGGGTTCCGCCACCGCGTCCCGGATGCGGTGGCGAGGGCTGAGGGAGCCGTACGGGTCCTGGAAGACGGGCTGCATACGCGGGCGGAGCGGGCGCAGTTCGCGTTCGGTGAGCCTCGTCAACTCCCGCCCCTCGAAACGGACTTCGCCGCTGTCCGGGCGCCGCAGCCGCAGCACGGCGGCGACCGTGGAGGACTTGCCGCAACCGGACGGGCCGTTCAGGGCCAGGGTCTCGCCCGCGTCCACCGTGAAGGACACCTGGTCGACGGCGGTGACCGCGCCGTAGCGGACGACCAGGTCGCGCACGTCGAGCAGGGGGTCACGCCGGTTCATACGGGCTCCTGGAACAACTCGGTCGCGGGATACGGGACTTCGTCCCAGCGGTGGCAGGAGACCTCGTGGCCGTCGCCGGCCGCCCACGACCGCGGTTCCTCCCGGTGGCAGCGGTCCTCGACGAGCGGGCAGCGCGGCGCGAAGGCGCAGCCCGACGGGAGGGCGTCGGGGGTGGGCGGGGAGCCGGGGATGGAGGGCAGCCGCCGGCGACGACCGGCGGCGGGGTGCGGATCGCCGTGACGACCCTCGCCCTTGTCATGGTCGACGTCGTCGCCGTCCGGTGGCAGCGATGCCAGCAGGCCCGCCGTGTAAGGCGCTCGCGGGCGCCCCAGCACCCGGGTCGCCGGGCCCTGTTCGACCTGGCGGCCGGCGTACATCACCAGCACGCGGTCGGCGTGTTCCCGGACCACGCCCAGGTCGTGGGTGACCAGCACGAGCGCGGCGCCGACCGCCTCCCGCTGCTCGCCCAGGACCCGGAGCACCTGATCCCGGAGCTCCGCGTCGAGCGCGGTCGTGGGCTCGTCGGCGACGACGACGTCCGGTTCGTTGATCGTGGCCATGGCGATCACGGCCCGCTGGCGCATACCGCCGGAGTACTCGTGCGGATACGCCCGCGCCCTGCGTACGGCGTCGGGGATCCCCACCCGGTCGAGCGCGGCGACCGCCCGGGCGCGGGCCTCCTTGCGCGAGACGCCCGCCACCGACCGTACGGCGGCGGCGAGTTGGTCGCCCACGGGATGCACCGGGGACAGGGCGGCGAGGGCGTCCTGGGGGACGAGGGCGATACGGCGGCCGCGCTGGGCGGCGACATCCGTGTCACCGCGCAGCCGCACGGTTCCGCTCGTCGTCGCCCCCTTGGGCAGCATTCCGAGCAGCGCCCGGGCCGTGAGGGACTTTCCCGCGCCCGACTCGCCGACCAGGGCGAGCACTTCGCGCGGCCGGACGTCGAAGGACAGCCCGCGTACGGCCTCCGCCTCGTCGAACGCGATCCGCAGCCCGCGGACCGACAGCAGTACGTCAGAACTCGGCAATACATCCGAACTCGGCAATACATCCGAACTCGGCGGTACGTCAGACTCCGGCAGCGACTTCAACGGACGCCTCCCCTTTCCGCGTGCGTGCCCGGCCCGGTTTCCTCGTACGGCGGCCCGTGCGCGTCTCCGCGTACGCCGCGCCCGACACCGCCAGTCCGGCCAGCACGGCCAGGGCGACCGCCGGGGCCAGGGCCGCCCACGGGGCGCGTTCCACGTAGGCGCGGGACTCGTCGAGGAGGAGTCCCCATTCGGGGGTGGGCGGTTGGGCGCCGAGCCCCAGGAAGCCGAGGGAGGCGAGCGCCAGGGCGATACCCGGGAGGCGGAGGACCGCGTGGCGGGTGACCGGGGCGGCGACGGACGGCAGGACGTGCCGGGTGAGGATCCACGACGGGCTCGCCCCGAGGGCCCGTTGGGCGGTCAGGAACGTGGACGCGCGGACCTCCTGGACGAGTGCCGCCGCGTGGGCGGCCAGGGCCGGCCAGGAGATCAGGGCCACGGCGAGGGCCGCGCCGCCCGTGCCGGGGCCGGCCGCCGCGGCGACGAGGATGCCGACGATCACCGGGGGCAGCGCGTTGGCGATGTCGGCCGCGCCCTCGGCCACGCCGGGCAGGAAGCCGAGCGCCAGGGAGACCAGGAGGCTCAGCAGGCAGACCGCCGCCGCGGTGCCGACCGTGGAGGCCGCGCCGTGGCCGAGCCGGGCCAGCACGTCACGGCCGAGCCCGTCCGTGCCGAGCGGGTGCGCCCAGGACGGCGGGAGGAGGCGGGCGGTGGTGTCCACGGCGTACGGGTCGCGCAGCAGGCCCCAGCCGATGGTGATCAGGAGGACGGCCGCCAGGGCCAGGGGGATCGCGGGGTGGGTGCGGACCGGGCGGGCCGGCGGCAGGGTGAGGCCCGCGTCGCGCAGGGCGGGGCCGAGGAGTCGGCGGCGGCCGAGGGCGGCCAGGGCGCCGGCGACCAGGCCCAGGGCGAGGAGGGCGAGGACCGAGCCCTGGAGGAGGGGGAGGTCCTGGGACTTGGCCGCGCCCAGGGCCGTACGGCCGATGCCGGGCACCGCGAACACGGTCTCCACGGCGACCGCGCCGCCCGTCAGACCGACGGCCGCCATGCCGAACTGCGGTACCAGGGGCGGCAGTACGCGGCGCAGTGCGGCCGCCGAGACACGGGCCCGGCTCACGCCCGCGCCGCGCCACAGCTCCACCCAGCGTTCGTCGAGCACGGACGGCAGCGCGTCCGCGACCAGGCGGCCCAGCAGACCGCCGGCCGGGACGCCGAGGGCGATCGCGGGCAGCACCAGGTACTCGGGGCCCGCCCAGCCCGCCGTCGGCAGCAGGCCCAGCCACACCCCGCACACCAGCAACGCCACCGTGGCCAGCAGGAACTCGGGCACGGCGGCGAGCATCGCGGCGAACGCGCCGGCCGACCCCCGGCCCCGTACGAGGACCGGGGCGACCAGCGCGCCGGCCAGCAGGACCGCGACGGCGAAGGCGGCGCCCATCAGGCCGAGGGAGACCTGGAGGCCGGAGACCACCGAGGGCAGCACGTCCGTGCCCGACACCCACGAGGTGCCGAGATCGCCACGCAGCAGTCCGGAGGCCCAGTCCCCCAGCAGGGAGAGGGGACCCGCGCCCAGACCGAGGTCCTCACGGATCGCGGCCAGCGCCTCGGGTGTCGCCTCCTGCTCGGCCGACCGGGCGCGCAGCACGGTCAGCGCGGGGTCGCGGCCGGACAGCCACGGCAGCAGTCCGACGGCGGCCAGCACGGCGACGAGACAGACGAAGCGGGTGAGCCCGGCCGGACCGACCCACTTCCCTACGGCACGCTTCACCTGACGTACGTGTCCGCCGTGACCAGCTCCCGCTCGCGCGGGTCGTGCGCCGCGTCCACGACCCCGGCCGCGTCGCCCTGGATCACCCGCTCGTGGAGCATCGGCACGGCCGCGTCGGTGGTGAGGACGGCGGCCTCGGCGTCGATGACGGCCCGGCGGCGGGCGTCACCGGCTGCCGTGTCGGAAGCCTTCCCGAGGGCCGTGTCGACGGTCTGGTCGGCCAGCTGGGAGAGGTTGAAGGAGCCCTCGGAGGCGAAGTCGCTGTAGAGGTACGCGGCCGGGTCGCCGGAGTCGAGGACGGTCGCCCGGGACAGGATGAACGCGTCGAACTCGCCCGCCAGGGCGTCGGTCTCGATGTTGGCGTATTCGCGCACGTCGAGCTTCACCTTGAACCCGGCCTTCTGCAGCTGCTGTTGGAGCGTGGCCGCGACCTCGGGCAGTTCGGCGCGGTCGGTGAAGGTGCCGATGGTGATCGACTGGCCGGAGGGGTCACCGGCCTTCGCGCGCTTCACCGTCGACCGCAGTTCGGCGGCCCAGGGGAGCGCGGGCCCGAGGAGCCCCTCGGCGACGTCGGCCCGTCCTTCGTACACCCCCTCGACGATCGCCTCGGCGTCGACGGCCTCGCGGGCGGCGGCGCGCAGCGAGGCGTCCTTGAAGACGCCCTTCCCGGTGTTCAGGTAGAGGGTGTTGGTGCGGGGCATCGGGACCTCGGTGATCAGGTCCTGGTCGAGCACGGCGGCCTGCGACACGGGGACCGCCTCGACGATGTCGGCCTCGCCGCTGCGCAGGGAGGCCGCGCGGGCGGTGCCGTCCGGCACGAACGTGACATCGATGCCGGGGGCCTTGGCCCTGCCGCCCCAGTAGCCGTCGTAGCGGTCGAGGGCGGCGGAGGCGGTGCCGTTGACCTTGGTCAGCTCGAAGGGGCCGGTGCCGGCGCCGACCGGGTTCACCGTCTTCCCTTCATACGCCTTCGCCGCGAGGATCGACAGCTGCGGTGAGCTGAGGCGCTGGGGGACGAGCGGGTCCTCGGTGCCCGTGGTGACGGTGACGGTGGCGCCGTCGGCCTTCGCGGTCAGGTCCACGCCGTCGAGGATGCGGGGCTTGGGGGAGGCGGTGGCGGCCTCGGTGAGGGAGTTGACGACGGCCTCGCCGGTCAGTTTCGTCCCGTCGTGAAAGGTCACGCCGTCGCGGATCGTGAAGGTCCACTTCCTGCCCGACTGCTTCCACCCGGTGGCCAGCGCGGGTTGTGCGTCGCCCACCGCGTTCAGCTTCACCAGGGTCTCGGCGGTCGACCAGCGCGACAGCTTGAACGCGTCGTCGGACAGCGGCGACAGGCCCGAGCGGGGCGGCAGCATCATCGCGATCCGTACGCGCTTGCCCTCACCGGAAGCAGCGCCCTCGGCGGCGCCCGTCGACGAGAAACAGCCCGTGAGCAGGGCGGAGGCCGCGGTGGTCACCGCGGTGAGGGGGACGAAACGGGCCGGGAGGCGCACGGGGACACTCCGAGTAAAGGCGTGGTCAAAGATTCAACGTGCCTGACCGTAGCACGATGACAATCATTTTCAGAAGCGCGTTTTTCCGCCATCGAGACGTGCCGGGAGCGGCCAAAGAGCAGTCAAAGAGGCGCCTGCCGGAAGGTCCGGAGAGAGCGCGTCAGAGCCGCGCCCCCTTCAGCGCCATGTGCAGCAGCAGCCGGTCCTCGCCGTCGGTCAGGCGCAGGCCCGTGAGCTGTTCGACGCGCGAGAGGCGGTAGTAGAGGGTCTGCCGGTGGATGCCCAGCTCGGCGGCGGTGCGGCCGGCCTGGCCCGCGTGGTCGAGGAAGACCTCGGCGGTGTGGGCGAGTTCGCGGTGGGCGGGGGTGAGGAGGGCGCGGACGGACGGGTCCTGGGAGGCTCCTGGAGGCAGCGCGGTCAGCAGGCGGTACGGGCCGATGGAGCGCCACTGGGCGATCGGGCCCAGCCGGGGTTCCGCGAGCGCCGCGCGGGCCGCCGCCGAGGCCTCCCGCCAGTCGGCGCCCAGTTCGGCGAGGCCCGTGCGGGCGCCCGAGACGCCCGCCGCCGCGTGCGCGCCCGCGCGTTCCAGGAGCCGGGCGGCGGCCGTGAGCGCCGGGGCCGGTACGTCCGCCGAGCGGAGCCGCACCAGCAGGGCCAGGCCCTGGCCCGCCGCGCCCCACGGCACCGTGCACAGTGCGGTCGCCCCCGGAACCGTACGGAAGGACGGGGCGTCGTCCGGGTCGGCGGACGGCCAGGGGGCCACGCACACCATCGTGTGGACGCCGTCGCCGCGCGGGCCGAGGGCCGCGCGCAGCTCCGCCACGGCCATGTCGCGCTCCCAGTCGCGCTCGGCGGTGAGGACGGCGCGCAGCTCCCGGGTGAGGTCCGCGCCGGCCTGCGCCTCGTCCGCGAGGAGGGCGCCGATCCGGGAGGTGACCGCCATGGCGGCGGACAGCTGTGCGCCGGTGGGGCCGGGGTCGTCGTCCAGGAGCCAGACGTAGCCGAGGGCGACACCCCGATGGCGTACGGGGAGGCAGACGCGGCCCCGGAGCACCCCCGCCTCCGGAGTCGGCGGGATACGGACCGGGGCCGTCGCCCGGGTGATGCCGAAGCCCTCGAACCACTCCCGTACCGCCGTCGTCGAGCGGCGGGTCAGGATCGAGCGGGTGCGGACCGGGTCCAGGGCCGACGGATCGAGGTCGCCCTCGCTGTCGTACGCGCCGAAGGCGATCAGCTCGAAGTCGCGGTTCTCCAGCGTCGCCGGGGCGCCGAGCAGCCCGGAGATCTCGTCGACGAGGTCCTGGTAGTCACCCACGGGGTGGGGCGATGCGGTTTCCGGCGTCACTCGGGCATTCTCCCGCATTTCTCGAAGACCTTCATACATCTGTCTGAGATCTGCGGCACGGATACGTGACAGCTGTCGATGGTCGGCGAACGGGGGGATCCTTAGGTTTCACGGTGGTTCTGTCCGCTGGTCTGTGGAGGTGCCCCGTGCTGGGTCCCGTGATTCTCGCCGCGTCGCGCAGCGACCGGATACGACGCCTGATCTCGGCGGCGCCCGTGACCAAGCGGGTCGTCGACCGCTTCATCCCCGGTGAACGGGTCGACGACATCGTCCCGGTCGTCCGGGATCTCACCGGCAGGGGCCTCGATGTGACGCTGGACGTCGTCGGTGAGGACATCACCCGCCCCGAGCAGGCCGCCGCCGCCCGCGACGCCTACCTGGAGCTGATCGACCGGCTGAAGGAACTGGAGCTCGGCGAGCGCGCCGAGATGTCCGTGAAGCTGTCCCTGTTCGGGCAGGCGCTTCCCGGCGGCCACGAGCTGGCCCTCGCCAACGTCCGCGCGGTCGTCGAGGCCGCCGCCGCGATCGGGACGACGGTCACGCTCGACGCGGAGGACCACACCACCCTCGACTCGATGTTCGCCATCCACGACGAGCTGCGGCGGGACTTCCCGCAGACCGGCTGTGTCATCCAGGCCTACCTCTTCCGCACCGAGGCCGACGCCCGCCGCCTCGCCGAGAACGGCAGCCGCGTGCGGCTGGTCAAGGGCGCGTACAAGGAGCCCGCGGACGTCGCCTTCCAGCAGAGGACCGAGATCGACAAGGCGTACGTCCGCGTCCTGAAGATCCTCATGGAGGGGGAGGGGTACCCGATGATCGGGTCCCACGACCCTCGCCTGATCTCCATCACCCAGGAACTCGCCCACCGGGCCGGGCGCAAGCTCGACGAGTACGAGTTCCAGATGCTGTACGGCATCCGCGGCGACGAGCATCTGCGGCTCGCCGCCGAGGGACACCGGATGCGTGTGTACACCGCGTACGGCACCGACTGGTACGGCTACTTCATGCGCCGTCTGGCGGAGAAGCCGGCGAACCTGCGCTTCTTCGTCCGCTCGATGGCCGGCAAGGGCTGAGCCCCACAGACATCGAGCCCCACAGACATCGAGCCCCACAGACATACGGCCGAACAAGAACGGCCAGCCACCCAACGGCCCACGACACCGCTCACGTCAAGGAGACACGGAAACCATGGACGCTGTGACCCAGGTCCCCACCCCCGTCAACGAGCCGGTGCACGGCTATGCCCCCGGCTCGCCCGAGCGCGCCCGGCTGGAGGTCAAGCTGAAGGAGCTGGCCGAGAACCCGATCGACCTGCCCATGACGATCGGCGGCGAGCGGCGGATGGGCGGTGGCGACCGCTTCGACGTGGTGCAGCCGCACAACCACAAGGCCCGCCTCGGCACCTACGGCAACGCCACCGGGCAGGACGCCCAGGACGCCATCGACGCGGCCCTCGCCGCCGCGCCCGGCTGGCGCGCGATGTCCTTCGACGACCGCGCCGCGATCATCCTGCGCGCCGCCGAACTGCTCGCCGGCCCCTGGCGCGAGACGCTGGCCGCCTCCACCATGCTCGGCCAGTCGAAGACCGCCCAGCAGGCCGAGATCGACTGTCCCTGCGAGCTGGTCGACTTCTGGCGCTTCAACGTCAAGTACGCCCGTGACCTGCTCGCCGAGCAGCCCCCGGCCAACTCCCCGGGTGTCTGGAACCGCCTCGACCACCGCCCCCTCGAAGGCTTCGTCTACGCGATCACACCCTTCAACTTCAGCGCGATCGCGGGCAACCTGCCGACCGCGCCCGCCCTGATGGGCAACGTCGTGGTGTGGAAGCCGTCCCCGACGCAGACCCACGCGGCCGTCCTGCTCATGCGGTTGCTGGAGGAGGCGGGTCTGCCCAAGGGCGTCATCAACCTCGTCACGGGCGACGGCATCGAGGTCTCCAAGGTGGCACTCGAACACCGTGACCTCGCCGGCATCCACTTCACCGGCTCGACCAGGACCTTCCAGTACCTGTGGAAGACGGTCGGCGCGAACATCGAGAAGTACCGCTCGTACCCGCGGCTGGTCGGCGAGACCGGCGGCAAGGACTTCGTGGTCGCCCACCCGAGCGCCGACCGCGCGGTCCTCAAGACCGCCCTCACCCGGGGTGCCTTCGAGTACCAGGGCCAGAAGTGCAGCGCGACCTCCCGGGCGTACATCCCGGCGTCGATCTGGAACTCCGGCTTCAAGGAGGAGTTCGCGGCCGAGGTCGACTACCTGACCATGGGGGACGTCACCGACCTCGCCAACTTCGTCGGTGCCGTCATCGACGAACGCTCCTTCGCCAAGAACAAGGCCGCCATCGACCGCGCCAAGTCCGACCCCACCTGCACGATCGTCGCGGGCGGTTCCTACGACGACTCCGTCGGCTACTTCGTCCGCCCGACCGTCGTGGAGTGCACCGACCCGGCCAACGAGGTCTTCACCACGGAGTACTTCGGCCCGTTCCTCGCCGTGCACGTCTACGAGGACGACGAGTACGAGGAGATGCTGACCCAGATGGAGTCGGTGTCCGCCTACGCCCTGACGGGTTCCGTCATCTCGGGCGACCGCGCGGCGGCGGCGTACACGATGGACAAGCTCCGCTACGCGGCCGGCAACTTCTACATCAACGACAAGTCCACCGGCGCCGTCGTCGGCCAGCAGCCCTTCGGCGGCGGCCGGGCGTCGGGCACGAACGACAAGGCCGGGGCCCCGCAGAACCTGATGCGCTGGACCCTCACCCGCGCCATCAAGGAGACCCTGGTCCCGCCGACGGACTACACGTACCCGCACATGGGCTGAGGGTCGGTCGGAGAGCTTGAGGGGCCGGGCGATCGCCCGGCCCTTCGCCGTTTCCGGGCGGGCTCGTGGCGCAAACTCGGCTGGACGACCGGGCGACCGTCGTCCGCTGGGACCAGCGCGGGTGCGGGCGTCCGGAGCGGGGCGCGGGGCCGTGGACGACCGAGCGGTTCGTGGCGGATCTGGACGCCGTACGACAGCACTTCGCGCTCGATCGGCCCGTGCTGCTCGGCCACTCCTGGGGCGCCCAGTTGGCGCTGAGCTATGCGCCGGCCCACCCGGAGCGGGTCGGGGGGCTCGTGTAAGTGGGCGGTACGGGTATCGACCCGGTGTCCACCTGGCGCGGGCCCTTCGAGGAGAACTTCCGCGCGAGGCTGGGAGAGGCGCCCTAACGGTTCGCCCGGTGGCGGGAGTTGGTGGACGGGGACCGGGAGCGGGCGGTGTTGCAGTGGTCGGTCGACTTCGAGGACCGGGAGCGGGCGCTGGAGCTGGAGCATGCCGGGCGGATGGCGGACCCCTGGTTCGAGATCAACTTCGAGTGCGACAAGGTGCTGGGCACGGAGACGAAGGAGAGCTGGGGGGACCCCGAGCTGTACGCCGCCTGCCAGGGCCTGGACGTGCCGGTGCTGATCGTCGACGGTGAGCGGGACGTCCGGCCGCGCTGGGCGGTCGACTCGCTGGAGCGGGCGCTGCCTCGGGTACGGCGGGTGGTGCTCCCCGGCGCCGGGCATCTGCCGTGGGTGGAGGATCCGGAGGGGTTCGGGGAGGCGGTGGGGGCGGCGCTCAGAGGGTCCGTCAGAGGGTCCGGCTGAGGAAGTCCCGTATCAGCGCGCCGATCTGGGGTGCGTGTGTCTCCAGGGCGAAGTGGCCAGTGGGCAGGAGGTGGATCTCGGCCTTCGGCAGGTCACGCTGGTAGGCGAGGGCGCCGGCCGGGACGAAGATCTCGTCGTGGGCGCCCCAGACGGCCAGCAGGGGGACCTGGCGGGTGCGGAAGTAGTCGTGGAAGGCGGGGTAGAGGGCGAGGTTGGAGCCGTAGTCGGAGATCAGGTCGAGCTGGATCTCCGACTGGCCGGGGCGGGCGATGAGGGCCGCGTCGTGCTCGTACGCGTCCGGGCTGACGAGGTGCCGCAGATCCTCCGGAACCCCGTGCAGGTACTGCCACTTGATGCCGTCGAGCGAGTAGATCTCGCGGACCGGTTCCTCGGTCCGCGGGGTCCGCTCGGCGATGAGCGCGAGCACGGGAGCCCAGGCCTCCTTGCCCAGCCCCTCCTCGTAGGCGTTGCCGTTCTGCGTGATGATCGCCGTCACGCGCTCGGGGTGCGCGAGGGCGAGCCGCAGGCCGATCGGGGCGCCGTAGTCCTGGATGTAGAGGGCGTACTCCTTCAGGCCGAGCCGCTCGGTGAACTCCGCGGTGACCTCGGCGAGTTCGGCGAAGGTGTACGGGAAGTCGCCTGCGTCCGGGGTCGACGAGCGGCCGAAGCCGATGTGGTCCGGGGCGATGAGGCGGTAGCCGTCGGCGAGGAGGGGGATGAGATCGCGGAACATGTGCGAGCTGGTCGGGAAGCCGTGCAGGAGCAGGAGGACGGGGGCGTCGGCGGGGCCGGCCTCGCGGTAGTGGATGTCCAGGCCGCGGACGGTGGTGGTGCGGTGGGCGGTGGTCATGATGCATAACCCCTGACGGCGTGTTTGATGGTTAGGTAAGTTCAGCATGAGTTGCCACAGAACACAACTGGTCAAGCGTGCATGAGGGGTTAGTCGGGCATCGCCAGGGCGAGCTTGCCCTTCGTGTCCGGTGTCCCGTGTCGCCGAGCTCGTGCGCCTTGGGGCCTCGGCGAACGAGTGTGGCGGCTACCCTTCGGCACCATGCCGGTCCACTTCGAACTCCGCCCTGGGGAAGGGCTTGTCCTGCCCCGAGGGGCGGGGGTGCTGCGGTTCGGGATGGGGGAGCGGGAGGCTCAGTGGGCGGTGGCCGCGCTCGCCGATGTGCGGGAGACGTGGGTGTGCGGGGCGGGGTGGAGTTTCGGGGCCGCTTACGAAGGGGTCGAGCTGCTGGTCTGTGGGGCCGCGGACGAAGGGCGGCGGCTCGACTGGATCAACCTGGCTCAGCCGGACGCGCCGGCCTCCCCGGTCGTCTATGAGGGCATCGACCTCTTCGGGCATGAACAGGGCGAGGTGGAGCGGGCGTTGGCGGACGTCGACGGGATCGGCCTTCGGCTGGAGCGGTCTACGTCGGGGTACCTGAGGTCGGTGTCCCTGGCGGCGCGCCCGCCGGCCCCGCCCCGCTGACCCGGAGGGCTTCTTCGCCCCCGCCGCCCCTACCCTTCCCTTCCCCAGGGGCGCCGCCCCTTCGACCCCGCTCCCTGGGGGCTCCGCCCCCAGCCCCCCATCGGCCCCTAAGTGGCCTTGTCCTCGAGGACCGGACGGGCTGAGGTTGCCTCGACCGGCGTTCAAGATCATGCCCTCGCCCGCACCAAGATCTTCCCCACATTCCCACCCCCCAGCATCAACAAGAACGCCTCCACGATCCGCTCGAAGCCCTCCACCACCGTCTCGTCCGGCACCAGCGCGCCGCTGAGCAGGTGCGGTACGGCGAAGTCGTACAGCTCGTCCTGGAGGTCGCGGTAGTTGCTGACCAGGAAGCCCTCGACGCGGAGGCTCTTCTCGACCACGTCGGCGTGGTTGAAGAGGACCGGGGGCTCGTCCGGGGTGTTGTACTGGCTCACCGTGCCGATGCGCACCACGCGGCCGTGGTCGCGCAGGGCGCCGATCGCCGCGCCGAGGTGGTCGCCGCCGACGTTGTCGATGAAGACGTCGATGCCGGTGGGGGCGGATTTCGACAGGAGGTCCGAGACCGGGCCCGCGTGGTAGTCGCACGCCGCGTCGTAGCCGACCTGTTCGGTGAGGTGGCGGACCTTCTCCGGTGAGCCCGCGCTGCCCACCAGCCGCCCCGCGCCCAGCAGCCGCGCGAAGCGGCCCGTCGCCGTGCCGACCCCGCCCGCCGCCGCGGAGACGAACACGTCGTCGCCCTCCCGGAGCCGCGCGATCCGGGTGAGACCGACGTACGCCGTCAGGCCCGTGCCGCCCAGCACGCTCAAGTGCGCGGACAGCGGGACGCCTTCGTACCGCGGCAGGCGTCGGACTTCCTGCGGGGTCACCAGGGCGTGGGTCCGCCAGCCCTGCCGGTGGAAGACGATCTCGCCCTCGGGCAGCCCCGGGTCCCGCGAGGCCACGATCCGGCCCAGCGTGCGGCCCTCCAGCGGCGCGTTCAACTCGAAGTCGCCGTCCATCATTTCGCGGTGGTAGGGGTCGACCGACCAGTAGAGGTTCTCGACGAGTGCCGTGCCGGGGGTGGGGGTGGGCAGCCCGGACTCCACGAAGGCGAAGTCGTCGAGGGTGGGGAAGCCCTTCGGGCGGGCGGTCTGGTGCACGGTGATCGCTGTGTCGGTCATGGACGGGACCGTACGGAGGAATGCCGAACCGCAGCAGAGGGTTGCGCTCATGGAACGCACACATCCATGAGCTCTCGCTCATGGCAGCAGGTGGGGGACCCGCAATGAGCAGCACCGTCGATCTTGCGCCGCAGGAACTCCGTACCCTCGTCGCGGTCGCCGAGGAGGGCGGCTTCTCGGCCGCCGCCGGTCGGCTCGGCACGAGCCAGTCCGCCGTCTCGCACGCGGTGCGCGGCATCGAGCGCAAGCTGGGCGTCGTGCTGTTCGAGCGCGGACGGTACGGGGCCCGGCCGACCGCGGCCGGTGCGCGGGCCGTCGCCCATGGCCGTCGTGTCCTGCGGATGCTGGACGTGCTCGTACGGGAGACGCGGGCCGTGGAGCCCCAGGACGTCGCCGGCCCCCTCCGCATCGCTGCCTTCCGCAGTGCCGCCCTCCACCTCCTGCCACCCGTCCTCGAACGCCTCACCGCACGGCACCCCGCCATCGAGCCGACCGTCGCCGTTGTACGGGAGATCGGGCCCGGCACGGCCGGGGAGGTCGCCGAGGGGCGGGCCGACCTTGGTATCGCCACCCTCGGCACCAGTTCCCCGATCCCGCCGCAACTGGTCGGGGGCGTGCTGTTGGAAGAGCCGTACTCGCTCGTGCATCCGGCCGGCCACTCCGCCCCGCGCTCCCTGCCGCTCGTCGACTGGCAGGAGAACTGCTCCTCCTACACCCGCACCTGGTGGGCGGCCCAGGACTGGATCCCCACCGCGACCGTCCGCGCCGAGGACGACGGGGCGGTGCTCTCGATGGTGGGCAGCGGCCTCGGCATGGCGATCATGCCCGCGCTCTCCCTCGCCGGGGCACCGCTCGGCCTGGAGATCACCGATCTCGGACCGGACCGGCCCACCCGTCAGGTCGGGTACGTCACCTCACCCGAGCTCGCCGCCACCGCTGTCGTGCGGGCCCTGGTCCGCGAGCTGCGCAGCCATGCGAAACAGCAGGTCAGCGCCGTGTGACCCAATCCACCGTCTCAGATAGTAGGAAGTCCGACTAGTTGTAGAGACAGATGCGCCGACCTCACCTAGCTTTGTAGGAGCCGAACGTCTCGCTCGATCCAGCGAATGGCGGTCGTGAGCCGGAGCCCGAGGCAGGCAACCCCTGCGGCCCCGCTCCCCGCCCCATCCGGCGTCTCGTACCCCTCCCGTTTCCGTACTCCGGATTGCCTCGAAGGAGTCGATTCCCCATGGCCGAGACGACCGTCCGCCGCCGAGTCCGTCACGTTTCCCGGACGACCGAGTCCGACCGCAAGAACGCCGCCGCCGCCCTCCAGCGCGCCCTCGACCGCAGGGACAACGGCGGTTCGACCGGGCACTGAGCGGCCCGGTCGACCGGGTGCCGAACGGCCCGCACACGCGGGCTCTCGGTGCCCCCACCAGTCGGGAGCCGCACCCTCCCCCACTCTCGGCTTCGCTCGAGCGGGGG
Organism: Streptomyces sp. NBC_00104; assembly: GCF_045160825.1. Classification (NCBI taxonomy): domain Bacteria; kingdom Bacillati; phylum Actinomycetota; class Actinomycetes; order Kitasatosporales; family Streptomycetaceae; genus Streptomyces; species Streptomyces sp. NBC_00104. The sequence goes on from NZ_CP108215.1 coordinate 7,869,141, forward strand.
GACCCCATGGGGTGCGGTGCGGCCGTGGGCAGACGACCTACGCGCCGCGCCGCACCTCGAAGTGGTCGATGCGCTCACCGTCCTGTGCCAGCGCCGACACCTTCAGGGCCGGTCGCGCGCCGCTCTCCGCCTCCACCGAGAGCAGGGAGAAGCCCCGGTAGCGCACCCGTGACCACTCCACCGTCTCCGCCCTGGACCGGCGTGACCTGGTCCACTCGAAGGTGTCGACGGCGTCGTGCCGGGTGACGTGCCCCTCGTAGCTCTCCTTCACGCCGGACGGGAAGCCGTACAGATCCCGTCCGCCGCCGCCCGCCGTCACGTACACGATCCCGTCCCGTGTCGGGTCGGTCGACGCGCCGATGGGCACCGCCCTGCCGACCTCGCCGTCCTTGACGGCGTCGGTCCGCTCGTAGACGTGGTTGTGGCCGTTGATCACCAGGTCCACCTGGTGCTTGGCGAACAGCGGCAGCCACGTGTCGCGGACGCCGCCGTCGGAGGCGTGCGAGGACGTCGAGTACGCGCAGTGATGGAAGAAGACGACGATGAAGTCGACCCCCTTCGCCGCCCGCAGCTCACCCAGTTTCCTGTCCAGCCACTTGGTCTGCCGGCCGTCCGAGTAGCCGAAGTTGGCGGGGATCTCGTACGACACGTCGTTCGCGTCCAGCGCCACGAAGCCGACGTTGCCGTAGGTGAACGCGTACACCCCCGGCGCCGACCGCGGGTCGAAGCCGCTGTCCGGGAGGGACCAGCGGGCGATCTGGCCGCCGTAGCCGTCCGGGGAGTACCAGGCCTCCATGTCGTGGTTGCCGGTCGTCACCATCCACGGCACGGATCTGGCCACCGGCTCGTTCTGCTTGAGGAACAGGTCCCAGAACGCGGGGTCGTAGCCGTCCGACTCCACCCCCTTGCCGTTCCCGTTCGCGTAGCAGATGTCGCCGGCGTGGAGGTGGAACGCGGGCTTCCGGCGGACGATCAGGTTGTCGTTGGCGGCTGCGGCCTTGCCGACGCCCTGGTCGCCGAACGCGGTGAACACGAACTTCTCCGGGGCGGCGGGCGCCGTACGGAAGGTGCCGATCGTCGAGCGGTGGGCGGGGGAGGCCGGGTCGAAGCCCTCGTGGCCGACGCCGTAGTAGTACGTCGTGCCGGGGCGCAGGCCGTCCAGGGCCGCGTGCAGGTAGTACTGCTCCAGTTCCAGGCGCACGCCCTCGACCCCCGGCGTGTGCAGGTCGCGGACCTCCGCAACCACCTTCCGGCTCAGCTCCTCGGGCTTCAGGCCCACGCGCACGTACGGCTTCTTCACCGCGAGCGGCACCTGCCAGGAGATCCGCATCTGTGTCTTCGGGTCGGCGCCGAAGGCCAGATGGCGGCCGAAGGGGGAGACGACCGAGCCGGGCGCCCTGGAGGTGGCGGGCGACGGGGCCGAGGTCGTCGCGTTCGGCGAGGCCGACGATCCGGAGTCGCCACAGCCGGTCAGCAGCCCGCCCGCCGCGAGCGAGCCCGCCGTCACCAGGGTGCGTCGCCGCGTCAGCCTCGTCCGCAGGTACTCGTGCTGCTCGGCCATGCTCATCCGGCGCGCGAGCTGCGGCGGGATGCCGAAGTCGGGTACGGGGGGTCCGGGGGGTGTCCCCCTGGAAGGGAGGGTCATGTCGACGAAGTTCCCAGCGAATCCCAACGCCCGCCACACGTACGGGTGAACGCGTGGCGACGTGTGGGTGCCGTCACCTGTCCGTCATCCGTCCGTACGCCCGTCCGCCACCCGTCCGCACCGTCCGTATCGCGGACACCTCGTGTCATCCCGTGGGACAAGGGAGTACGGTGCCGTCATGTCTCGCAGCCTCAATCTCGCAGTGATCCCCGGTGACGGCATCGGTCAGGAAGTCGTGGCCCAGGGGCTCAAGGTCCTCTCCGCCGTCCTTCCGCAGGATGTGAAGCTGGAGACCAAGGAGTACGACTTCGGCGCCAAGCGCTACCACGCCACCGGTGAGACCCTCACCGACGCCGACCTCGACTCGCTGAAGCGGCACGACGCGATCCTGCTGGGCGCGATCGGCGACCCGAGCGTCCCCTCCGGGGTCCTGGAGCGCGGCTTCCTGCTCAAGCTCCGCTTCGCCTTCGACCACCACGTGAACCTGCGTCCCTCGAAGCTGCTCCCGGGTGTCGCCACCCCGCTGGCCGGACAGCCCGAGATCGACTTCGTCGTGGTCCGCGAGGGCACCGAGGGCCCGTACACGGGCAACGGCGGCACGATCCGCAAGGGCACCGAGCACGAGGTCGCCACCGAGGTCTCCGTGAACACGGCCTTCGGTGTCGAGCGCGTGGTCCGCGACGCGTTCGCCCGCGCCCAGGCCCGCCCGCGCAAGAAGCTCACCCTCGTCCACAAGAACAACGTGCTGACCTTCGCCGGTCACCTGTGGACGAACATCTTCAACAAGGTGGCCGTGGAGTTCCCCGACGTCACCACCGACTACATCCACGTCGACGCGGCGACCATCTACCTGGTCACCGACCCGGCCCGCTTCGACGTGATCGTCACCGACAACCTCTTCGGCGACATCATCACCGACCTCGCCGCGGCCGTCTCCGGCGGCATCGGCGTCGCGGCCTCCGGCAACATCAACCCGGCCGGCGAGTATCCGTCCATGTTCGAGCCCGTGCACGGCTCGGCCCCGGACATCGCCGGCCAGGGCAAGGCCGACCCCTCCGCCACCGTCCTGTCCGTCGCCCTGCTCCTGCGCCACCTCGGCTACGAGGCCGAGGCCGCGGCGATCGAGGAGGCCGTCTCCGCCGACCTCGCGGAGCGTGTCGGCAAGCCCGCCCGTTCGACGGCCGAGATCGGCGACGCCCTCGCCGTACGAGTAGCCGGCTGACCCGCCGCGCTCACCGAACTCTTTCGAAGCCGCCGGGTCGCACCAGCACCCGGCGGCTTCCGCATGTTCCCGCCGGGTGTCACCATCATCCCTGGGCCGCGCATCGCACCGTTTTCGTCCACGGTCATCCACGTTTCGTGCACGCCCCTCCCCGGGCGATAATCGAACGAGGTGCCGCGGGATGAGGGAATGCTCGGACGTCCTAACACTGGCCACTGGCAGTGTGCGGATGTGAGCGCGGCCCGTCACACACAACCGGTGAAGGACAACCATTCATGACGACGCCCACGATCGAGCTGAAGCCGTCCGCCCACCCGCTCTCCGCCACGGAGCGCGAGGCGGTCCTGGCCGACCCCGGCTTCGGCCGCCACTTCACCGACCACATGGTGACGATCAAGTGGACCGAGGGCCGCGGCTGGCACGACGGTCAGCTCGTGCCGTACGGCCCGCTCTCCCTCGACCCCGCGAACATGACCCTGCACTACGCGCAGGAGATCTTCGAGGGACTGAAGGCGTACCGGCGGCCCGACGGCTCCGTCGCCACCTTCCGCCCGGAGATGAACGCCCAGCGCTTCCAGCGGTCCGCCAGGCGCCTCGCGATGCCCGAGCTGCCGGTGGAGACCTTCATCGAGGCGTGCGACGTCCTGGTCCAGCAGGACAAGGCGTGGGTGCCCGCGCACGGCGGCGAGGAGTCCCTCTACCTCCGCCCGTTCATGATCGCCACCGAGGTCGGCCTGGGCGTCAAGCCGGCCAACGAGTACCTCTTCCTGGTCATCGCCTCCCCGGCCGGCGCGTACTTCCCGGGCGGCGTCAAGCCCGTCTCCATCTGGGTCTCCGAGGACCACGTCCGTGCCGTCCCCGGCGGCATGGGCGACGCCAAGACCGGCGGCAACTACGCGGCCTCCCTGCTCGCCCAGGCCGAGGCGGCGGCCGAGGGCTGCGCCCAGGTCTGCTACCTCGACGCGGTCGAGCGCACGTGGGTCGAGGAACTCGGCGGCATGAACCTGTACTTCGTGTACGGCGACCGCATCGTCACCCCCACCCTCACCGGCTCGATCCTGGAGGGCGTCACCCGTGACTCCCTGCTGACGGTCGCCGCCGACCTCGGCTACAAGGCCGAGGAGGGCCGTATCTCCATCGACCAGTGGCAGGCCGACTCCGAGAGCGGCGCCCTCACCGAGGTCTTCGCCTGCGGCACCGCCGCCGTCATCACCCCCGTCGGCACGGTCAAGCGCACCGGCGCCGCCTGGCAGCAGTCCGGCGGTGAGCCCGGCCCCGTCACCCTCAAGCTCCGCGAGGCCCTGCTGAACATCCAGCGCGGCACGGTGGAGGACAAGCACGGGTGGATGCACGAACTGGGCTGAGCGCCTGAACCCCTGAGGCCCGCCCCGGACCTGGCCGTCCGAGGCGGGCTTCGGCTTTCGACGCCGGTCCCTCACCGAGTCCCGGGACGACCGCTGCTCGCGAACACGCGAGCAGCCGCCCGGGTGGTACGTGATCGAACGCGGCCCGGGCAGGACCGCGGACGGCGGCGGCCGGGGCGTCCTCGAGCCTGCGGACCCGACCCTGATCCCGGCCGGTGACAGCGACGAGGCCCGGGACGTCTTCGTACGCCACACGCGGTGACCATGAGGTGATCAGCGCGCTGTTCGCATCCTGAGACGGACGGTGAGCACGGGGACGGTCTGTGCCAGACTGCCCCCGTGCTCTCGTTCGCCACGATTATTGGCAGCAGGCGCGCCGGTCCGCAGTGACCGCCACGTACGACCAGGTACGGGCGGACACCGTCGTTCTCGACCCGCGCGCAGACCTCTCGCACCCGCGAGGGGTTTTTCGCTTTTCTGGCCCACCCCCAGCCGGGAGCGCAGCGCGAGGGATCATTGGAGGACGGTGGAGCCGGTCATTCCGGTACGACCGAGATCCAACACAGGAGCCTTGAGACCATGACGGAAACCAGCGAGCTCGACGACTCGTTCCACGTCTTCGACACCACCCTGCGCGACGGCGCCCAGCGCGAGGGCATCAACCTCACGGTCGCGGACAAGCTGGCCATCGCACGGCACCTGGACGACTTCGGCGTCGGCTTCATCGAGGGCGGCTGGCCCGGCGCGAACCCGAGGGACACCGAGTTCTTCGCCCGCGCGCGGAAGGAGATCGCCTTCAAGCACGCCCAGCTGGTCGCCTTCGGCGCCACCCGCCGCGCCGGCGGCAAGGCGAGCGAGGACCCGCAGGTCAAGGCCCTCCTCGACTCCGGCGCCCCGGTCATCACCCTCGTCGCCAAGTCCCACGACCGGCATGTGGAACTGGCGCTGCGCACGACCCTCGACGAGAACCTGGAGATGGTCCGCGACACCGTCTCGCACCTGCGCGCGCAGGGCCGCCGGGTCTTCGTCGACTGCGAGCACTTCTTCGACGGCTACCGCGCCAACCCCGAGTACGCCAAGGCCGTCGTCCGCGCCGCCGCCGAGGCCGGCGCCGACGTGGTGATCCTCTGCGACACCAACGGCGGCATGCTCCCCGCCCAGGTCCAGGCCGTCGTCGCCACCGTGCTCGCCGACACCGGAGCCCGCCTCGGCATCCACGCCCAGGACGACACCGGCTGCGCGGTCGCCAACACCCTGGCCGCCGTCGACGCCGGCGCGACCCACGTCCAGTGCACCGCCAACGGCTACGGCGAACGCGTCGGCAACTCCAACCTGTTCCCGGTCGTCGCCGCCCTGGAGCTGAAGTACGGAAAGAAGGTCCTCCCCGACGGCGCCCTGCGCGAGATGACCCGCATCTCCCACGCCATCGCCGAGGTCGTCAACCTCACCCCCTCCACCCACCAGCCGTACGTGGGTGTCTCCGCCTTCGCGCACAAGGCCGGCCTGCACGCCTCCGCGATCAAGGTCGACCCGGACCTGTACCAGCACATCGACCCCGAGCAGGTCGGCAACACCATGCGGATGCTGGTCTCCGACATGGCGGGCCGCGCCTCCATCGAGCTCAAGGGCAAGGAGCTGGGCGTCGACCTCGGCGACGACCGCGCACTGGTCGGCCGGGTCGTCGAGCGGGTCAAGGAGCGCGAGCTCAAGGGCTACACCTACGAGGCCGCCGACGCGAGCTTCGAGATCCTGCTGCGCGACGAGGTCGCGGGCAAGCCCCAGCGCTACTTCCGTACCGAGTCCTGGCGGGCCATCGTCGAGGACCGCCCCGACGGCAGCCACGCCAACGAGGCCACGGTCAAGCTGTGGGCCAAGAGCGAGCGGATCGTCGCCACGGCCGAGGGCAACGGCCCCGTCAACGCGCTCGACCGCGCCCTGCGCGTCGCCCTGGAGAAGATCTACCCCCAGCTCGCCAAGCTGGAGCTGGTCGACTACAAGGTCCGCATCCTGGAGGGCAAGCACGGCACCAACTCCACGACCCGGGTACTGATCTCCACGACGGACGGTACGGGGGAGTGGTCCACGGTGGGCGTCGCCGAGAACGTGATCGCCGCGTCGTGGCAGGCGCTGGAGGACGCGTACACGTACGGGCTGCTGCGGGCGGGGGTCGAGCCGGCGGAGTAGTGCGCCAGGAGCTCGGCGGGCTGGGGTGCGTGGGCGGCCGCGGGTGGTGTGGCTGCTCGCGCCCACCCGCACCCGCCGGCGCACCCCTTCGGCGGAGCCGTCAGCACGACTCCTCCGCGACCTTCTCGAACTCCTCGACGCTCATCGCCCGGTCGTCCGCCCAGACCTGCCCCCGCTTCAGCCGCCCGAGATCGGCCGTGGTGAACGTGACCGCGCCGTTGGCGTAGTCGTCGGTCTGGTCATGGAAGACGAACGTGTAGGTGTGGCCCGACAGGAGCCGCTGCTCGCCCGCTTCCTTGGCCCCCCACGCCGCCGGCGGCGAGAAGAGCGGGAACTCCGCGTCCCCCGACCACTCGCCGTCCGTCTCCCAGACCGTGGTGTCCGTCTCGTCCTCGCTCGGCTCGTCCTCGGAGGAACCGGCCCAGCCCGAGAACGTCGGCCCCACGTAGGGGTCGTCCTCGCAGGGCCGGATCAGCACCCGAGGCGCCCCGTCCGCGTCCACCGTCACGGCCGCGAGCGGCAGTTCGAGCGCCGTGCAGCCGCTCAACAGCACGGCCCCGCCCACCGCACCCAGCACCGCGAGAACTCTCCGCAGCATCACGCTCGCCCCCCGTAACCCTCTCGCACTACCTGACCCGAACCCCTCCCGAACGGTTGTACAGCCGTCCTGCCGCCTGCCCAAGTCGACAGTCGGCTCCCATCAAGTCACAAAGGGGAAACGGGAGTTGAACGCGGTGTCTCGGCCGCTCCGCTGTCCGGCCCGATCCCGCTGTCGTTCGCCCCTCCCACGGCGACGGCGACGGCGGCCGCACCCGCGAACGTGACCGCCGACGCCACGGCGTACCCCGTGGCCGAGGGTGGCACGGCCCAGGTCCGCGTCATCGTCACCGGCACGGTCGACAGCCCCGTCCCCGTGACGCACCGAACGGCCGCCTGCGCCGACCACCGGCCGGCTCCCCGTCACGTGGCCGACGCCAAAGGCTGAGCCGCCGATCAACGTCGCCGCCCCGTCGTACGACCCGCGGTTCCCGTACGAGGCGGGCCTGACGGCGAAGGGGGCGGCACCCGAGCGCGGGATGCACGCCGCGGTGATCGAGGCACGGTGACGGGTGCGGCGGAGCACGGCGACGGGTGCGGCGGACGGTGGGCCAGGGCGTCCGGATGACGGAGGCGGTCGCGAAACCCTTGGCGCAGCTTTTCGGCTCCCAGCCGACGGACGGCGGCTCGCGCCGACGAATGGGCGGCGGCTCAGTGTCCGTTTTCCGGCCGATCGAGGTAGCTTCGAAGGTATGAAGGGCGCATCGGTCCGACGTCTGCTCCGCCTCCTCATGCTGCCGCTCGCCGCGCTGGCGCTGGCGGCCCTGGCGGTGCTGTCGGTCGGTGCGCCGGGCGCGCACGCGGCCACCGACGTCTCCACGGTGGCCGCGGCCCTGCGCGACAGCCCCGTCTACGTCGACCCGGCCGCCTCCGACCTGCTCTCCTCGGCGGACGCCGAAGCCCTCGCCGACAAGATCGAGGACGCGGACGAGCCGATCTTCGTGGCCGTCCTCCCCGCCGACCAGCCGGCCCAGAACCTCTTCCGGAACCTCCGCACCGAGACCGGTGTGACCGGCCTGTACGCCGTCCGCCTCGGTGACCGCTTCGACGCCCGCGCCGACAGCAGCGTGCTGAGCCCCCAGACCGTGGAGAATCTGGTCACGGCGGTCCAGGGCGCGGGCGACCCGAAGGCCCAGCTCAACGACTTCGTGGACGACGCCCTGCGCAGCAACCCCGGCGGCACGGCCCCCTCCAGCTGGAGCGACGGCGGCGACGAGGGCGTGGACGCGGGCGCCCTCGCCGCGACGGGTGCGGTCGTGGCGGCGGGCGGCGTGGGCGCGTACGCGCTGGTCCGCCGGAGCCGCCGCAAGAAGGAGGAGGAACGCCGCGCGGCGCTGGCCAAGCTCGCCGTGGTGGTGGACGAGGACATCACCGCCTTCGGCGAGGAGCTGGAGCGCTTGGACTTCCACCCCGCCGAGGCGGGCGCCGACGACGCGATGCGCGCCGACTACGAACGGGCCCTGGACGCGTACGAGAAGGCCAAGTCGCTCATGGCCGCGACCACCCGCCCCGAGGAGGTCCGCGCGGTCACCCAGACCCTGGAGGACGGCCGCTTCTCCCTCGCCCAGCTCGCCGCCCGCAGAGAGGGCCGCCCGCTCCCCGAACGCCGCGCCCCCTGCTTCTTCGACCCCCGCCACGGCCCCTCGGTCGCGGACGTCCCCTGGACCCCGGGCGTCGGCGCCGAACGCGAGGTCCCGGTCTGCGCTGCCGACCAGGCCCGCCTCGCCGACGGCCGGGACCCCATGATCCGCGAGGTCGAGACGGTGTCCGGTGGGCGTCGCCCGTACTGGGACGCCGGCCCCGCCTACGGCCCCTGGGCAGGCGGCTACTACGGCGGCGGCCTCCTCCCCGGCCTCCTCGTCGGCACGATGCTCGGCAGCATGATGGCCACCCCCTCCTACGCGGCCATGTACGGCTCGGGCTACGGCGACTTCGGCGCGGCCTCCGGCTACGACGGCGGTGACGTCTCGGGCGGCGACTTCAACACGGACGACTTCTCCGGCGGGTTCGGCGGCGGCGACTTCGGCGGTGGCGGCGACTTCGGGGGCGGCGGGGACTTCGGCGGCTTCTGACGGTCCGGCCCGCCGAGGGCACGCATGAGCACGGGTCCGGCGCTGAGCGGCGCCGGACCCGTGGACGTCGTACGCGGTGGTGCGAGGACCTCGCTCAGAGAGTGGCCGCGGCCGAGGCGATCTGGGACGCGAAGGTGGACACCTCGGTGTAGACACCGGGCGCGTTGGGCCGGGCGCAGCCGATGCCCCAGCTGACGATGCCGACCTGGACCCACTCGTTGGCGTTGTCCCGGCGGAACATCGGGCCACCGGAGTCGCCCTGGCAGGTGTCGACGCCGCCCGAGGCGAGCCCGGCGCAGATCTCCTCGCTCGCGATGAGCCCGCTGTAGCCGCTGTACGAACGGCAGGTCGCGTCGCTCACGAACGGCACGGTCGCCTTGAGCAGGTAACGCTGCTGCGAGCCGCCCTCGGTGGCCGCGCCCCAGCCGGCGACCGTGAAGGTGCCGGTGTTGTACGCCGTGGACGTGGCGATCTTCAGCGTCGGGAGGTTGATGGGCGAGGCCAGCTTGATGAGGGCCCAGTCCTTGCCGTCGCCGTTGTAGCCGGGGGCCCGGTACACCTTGGTCGAGCGGACCTGGACCCGGCCGCTGGTGTTCTGGAGGTCCACGACGCCGGCCGTGGCCGTGTAGCTGGTGTTGTTGCCGGTCGCGCCCACACAGTGCGCGGCCGTGAGCACGATCTGCTGCGTGTACAGCGCGCCGCCACAGCCCATCGACAACCGGACCATGAACGGGAACTCGCCCTGCGCGGCCCGCGTTCCGCCGACCACAGGCGCCGGCGCGGCCTCCGCCGCCGACACGGGCTGCAGGCTGGCGATCGCGAGCGCGGCGGCACCGACAGCCGCACATCTCTTCAGAGCGGTGATGAGTCGCTTCAACGTGATGCCTTCCGTGGGGGGTTGACATGCGATGACCCGTACAACCGAACCGCAGACATGACGCAGGCATGCCAATGAGGCGCCAAGAAATCACCCTCGATGGCATGCCCAGGTCAATTTCTGTTGCAGGATTATGAGAACGCCGAAAGTCCCCGCACAAGAGGCGCGATCCAGCCAGCCTCACGTCCGGCTCGCGTACCGCTCCCGCCAAAAGGGCGTGCGGCGGCCTCTAAGGTGCGCGCACACTGACCTGATGATCGACATCACCCCGGACCTCGTCCGCGCCCTGATCTCGGCCCAGTTCCCCGAGTGGAGCGAGCTGTCCGTCAGGCCCGTCGACCGGCAGGGCTGGGACAATCGCACTTTCAGGCTCGGCGACGAACTGACGGTCCGGCTGCCCAGTGCGGAGGGCTATGTGGCCGCCGTGGCGAAGGAGGACCGTTGTCTGCCCGCGCTGGCCCGGCATCTGCCGTTGCCCGTGCCGGAGCCGGTCGCCGTCGGGAGGCCGGGGGAGGGATACCCGTTCCCGTGGTCGGTGCGCAGGTGGCTCCCGGGGGACACGGTCGAGGTCGCGACGGGCGTCGACCGCACCCGACTCGCCCGCGATCTCGGCGACTTCCTGACCGAACTGCGCGAGGCCCCGCGCGGACGGGGACCGGCGGCCGGGCGGCACTCGTACTTCCGCGGCTGCCATCCCAGCGTGTACGGCGACGAGGCAGAGGCGGCCCTGGAGCGGCTGAGGGACGTCGTCGACGTCGCCGGCTGCCGGGCCGTCTGGGCGGACGCCCTGACCTCCGCCTGGCCATCGGCTCCGACGTGGTTCCACGGTGACGTCGCCGTCGGCAATCTCCTCGCCACGGACGGCACCCTCTGCGCCGTCATCGACTTCGGCTCCTCCGGTGTCGGCGACCCCGCCTGCGACCTCGTCATCGCCTGGAACCACTTCACCGGCGAGGAACGGAAGGTCTTCCGCGAGGCCGTCGGCCTGCCCGACGACGCCTGGCGACGGGCACGCGGCTGGGCGCTGTGGAAGGCGCTGGCGACCACGGCGGGGCTGTCCGGCCCCGACCCGGAGGGACGGCAGCGCCGGGTGCTCGACCGGGTACTGGAGGACGCGGTCGCATAGGACAGGAAGCGACTCGTACAGGACGGGAACCGACTCATAGAGGACGGGACAGGAAGCGACTCGTATAGGACAGAAGACGACCTAATGCAGGCCTACCGTGCGGAGCATGACCCTCCCCGAAGGCACGGAAGCCCGCGCGTTCCCCGACGTCGACCACCTCGACGCCTGGCTGACCACCCACCCCGCCCCACCCTCCGGCGGCCTGTGGGTCAAGGTCGCCAAGAAGGGGACCGGGATCCGTTCCGTCGGCGCAGGTGAGGTCAACGACGTGGCCCTCTGCCACGGCTGGATCACGGGTCACCGGCGACGCCTCGACGAGTCGTACTTCCTGCAGCGGATCACCCCGCGCCGGCCGGGCGGTGACTGGTCGATGGTGAACGTGCGGCGTGTGGGGGAGTTGACCGCCGCCGGACGCATGCGGCCCGGCGGTCTCGCGGAGGTGGCCTCGGCGAAGGCGGACGGACGCTGGGCGGCGGCGTACGCGTCGCAGAAGGAGGCCGGCGTGCCGGAGGACCTGACGGCGGCACTCGACGGCAACCCCCGGGCCCGGCAGGCCTTCGAGAGGCTGGGGAAGACGGACCGGTATCTCGTCGTGCTGGGGCTGCTCAAGGCCCGGACGCCGCACACCCGGGCCGCTCGCCTGCGGACGGCGCTCGCCGGGCTGGAGACCGGGCCGGACCGGACCTGAACCGTTCGGACGCCTGCGGACCGCTGTCGCCGCCGGGGAGGCCGACGGCCGATGATGCTCCTACTGCTGTCAGACCCTCGTGCCACACTCCGTCGCATGTCTCCCGGCTCTCCCGACGCTTCCGACCTGCCCGCCTCCCCCGCCCTCGCCGCACTCACCCTCGACCGATGGCGCTCCTTCGACCCGGCCACCGCGCGACGCGTCGCCGACGAGGCCGCGCACCTGGTGCACGGCCGGCTGATCGGCGTCGAGACGGTCGAGCACCTCGGCGGGCCCCTCCACCGCGCGCGGATCGAGCGGGACGGGCAGGAGTTCGCCCTGATACCCGGCGGCCGGGTGATCCTCGGCTTCGACCCGGAGACCTGGCGGCCGACGGCCGAGCAGGCCGCCGACTACGCCGCCAGCCAGGAACAGGGCTTCGGATACGGCGCCGATCTGAGGGAGCATCTCGCCCGCATGCTCAGCCCGCTCCGCACCGTCGTCCTGGACACCGTGCTCATGGCGGTGGAGGGTGAACCACTGACCGAACCGCCCGCCGACATGCCGGCCGTCCTCGCGGCGCGCGGACTGCGCATGCCGAGCTCCGACGAGTGGGAGCACGCCTGCGGAGCCGGGTCCGGCACCCTCTTCCGGTGGGGCGACGACTGCCCTCTCGACCGCATCCCGTACGGAGACCGCACCGGCCCCCACAACGAGCCGAACGCCTTCGGCCTGCGTATCGCCCACGACACCTACAGCGCCGAGATCACCGGCGACACCACGGAGGTCCGCGGTGGAGACGGCGGCGAGTCGGTCTGCGGCGGATACGGTCACCTGCTGGCGTGGCTGCCCCTGGCCACCGCACACATCCACCCCGACATGGCCGAGTTCGTGTACGGCGAGGACGGCGACGACCTCTATGACGACTTCACCGTCCGCCCGGTTCTCGCTTTCCCGTAGCGCTCCCGTAGCGCTCCCGTAGCGCTCCCGTAGCGCTCCCGTAGCGCTCCCCTAGCTGTATTGCCCTGTGAGGTTGGGGACGCGGCTGGCGGGTGGTTTGCCTGCGAGCGCGGTGTGTCCGCGGTGGTGATTGTAGGTGTGCAGCCAGTCGGGGAAGGCGTCGCGTCGTTCGGCTTCTGAGCGGTAGGGGCGGGCGTAGGCCCACTCGTCGAGCAGGGTGCGGTTGAAGCGTTCGACCTTGCCGTTCGTCTGCGGCCGGTAGGGCCGGGTTCGCTTGTGGGTGATCCCGGCCGTGGTGAGCAGGTCGCGCCAGTCGCGTGAGCGGTAGCAGGAGCCGTTGTCGGTCAGGACGCGTTCGACGGTGATCCCGCACGCCGTGAAGAACGCCTGGGCGCGGGTCCAGAAGCCGGTGGCGGTCTCTTTCTTCTCGTCGGTGAGGATCTCGCTGTAGGCGAGGCGGGAGTGGTCGTCGACGGCGGTGTGCAGGTAGCTGTAGCCGGCGTTCGAGCGGGTCTTGCGGCCCGCTTGGCGGCCCAGGATCTTGTGTCCGCCGCCGTCGGGGATGTTGCCGAGCTTCTTGATGTCGACGTGCACCAGCTCGCCTGGCCTGTCGCGTTCGTAGCGGCGTATGACACGGCCGGTGGTCCGGTCCAGGTGCGTCAGGCGGGCCAGCCGGTAGCGGGTGAGCACGCGGTGCACGGTCGAGGGCACCAGGCCGAGCAGGTGCGCGATGCGGGCCGGTCCCCAGCGGCGCAGCACGCGGACCTTGATGATCCGCCGTTCTGTGCGGGTCGGGGTGCGGCGCGGGCTGGAGTGGGGACGGCTGGAGCGGTCGGCCATGCCTGCCTCGCCGAGTCGGCGGTAGCGGTCGGCCCAGCGCCGGGCGGTGGTCGGCGAGACCTGGAAGCGTTCGGCGGCCCGGCGCAGGGGCCAGCCGTCCTCGACCACGCAGCGGGCCAGACGCAGACGGCCGGTCTCGGTCAGGGGTGCATTACGGTGGGGCACGAGGGCCTTTCTGTTGCTGGTGCAGATGTCGCAATCCACACCAGGCCAGAAGGCCCTCACCCATTTCAAGATCAATCAGCCGTGATCCCTGTCACCGTCCACAACCTCCCGGGACAGAACACCTAGCGCTCCCAGGAGCGGCCGGCCGGGACACCGCTGGGGCCCTGAACGAGCCGCCCGCGCCCGGGTCCGGGGCCGCGTACCCACCGCACCTCCTGGAAGGTCGCTCGGTGGTCATACGGACAGAAGCCCTCGCCCGGGACCTGGACGACTCGCGCCACGGGCCCCACATCGGTGACACATGATCACGATCGGTCACGAACGATGCTGTTCGGTCATGACCGGTCGGGATCGAGCGACGGTCGAACCTCAGCCCGCGTTCCGGATCGCCGAGATGTCGAAGTTCAGCTTGATCTTGTCCGACACCAGAACGCCGCCCGTCTCCAGCGCCGCGTTCCAGGTCAGGCCCCACTCGGAGCGCAGGATCTCCGCCTTGCCCTCGAAGCCGACGCGCTCGCTGCCGAAGGGGTCCTTGGCGGCGCCGTTGAACTCCAGGTCGATGGTGAGCGGCTTGGTCGTGCCGAGGATGGAGAGGTCGCCGGTGATGCGGTAGTCGTCGCCCCCGAGGGCCTCCACCTCCGTGGAGCGGAAGGTCATCGTCGGGAACTCGTCCGTCTTGAAGAAGTCCGCGCTCTTCAGGTGGCCGTCACGGTCGGCGTTGCCGGTGTCGATGCTCTCCATCGTGACGTCCAGGGAGGCGGTGGACCGGGACGGGTCCGAGCCGTCCAGGTGCAGGCTGCCGGAGAAGTCCCGGAACCCGCCCTTGACGTTGGTGACCATGGCGTGGCGCGCCACGAAACCGATCGTGGTGTGGGCCGCGTCGATCGTGTAGTCACCGGTCAGTGCGGCCAGTTCGGGGTTCACCGCGGAGGGGGTCGCCGAGGCTGCGGCGGTCTCGGTGGTCGTGTCGTTGCGGCCGAAGATGCCCATGACGTACTCCTTGAGTGATTTCGTTCAATGTTCAACGAACTGAACACGGCTCACCGTAGCCCTATTCCGTTCAAGTTTCAACCTTATCGCGGCGTGATCCGGCGTGATCGCCGTGTCACGCACTGTTGATCCCGCCGAAGGCGAGATGATACACGGCATGAGCATGACCCCCACCCGCCGTACCGTCCTGCTCCTCGCCGCGGCCCTGACGGCGGCCACCCCCTCCGCGTACCCCGGATCCACCGCGCATGCCGCCCAGGCCGCCGACCCGTACGACAGCCTTCGCCGCCGCTGGCTGACCATCGCGCTCGGCACCGGCTACGACCCCACCGCCGAGCCCTACGCCACCCGCCTGCGCGAGACCGGAGACCTCGCCCACGCGTTCCGCGCGGCCATGGCGCCCACCGCCGGCTCCCTCTGGCCGGGCCACCCCTTCGACCCGCCCACCGGAATCACCCAGAGCTACAGCCGCCTGTGGACCATGGCCCAGGCGTACGCGCAGCCGGGCACCGGCTCGACGGGCGACACCGCCCTCCTCACGGACGTCCTGCGCGGCCTCGACCACCTCACCGCGACCGTCTACAACCCCTCCACCACCCGCTACGGCAACTGGTGGGAGTGGCAGATCGGCAGCCCACGCCTCCTGCTGGACATCGTCGCCGCCCTGTACGACGAGCTGACACCCGCTCGCCGGGCCGACGCCTGCGCGGCGGTCGACCACTTCATCCCCGACTCGACGCTCCGCGAGTACACCGGCACCTCCACCGGCGCCAACCGCGTCGACCTCTGCCGCTCCGTGGCCCTGCGCGGCATCCTCGGCCGCGCCCCCGAGAAGATCGCCCTCGCCAGGGACGCCCTCTCGCCCGTCTTCCCGTACGTCACCCGCGGGGACGGGCTGTACGCCGACGGCTCGTTCGTGCAGCACACCTGGGTCGCCTATTCGGGGACGTACGGGCAGGTCATGCTCGACGGACTGGGGAGACTCTTCGCGCTGCTGGCCGGGTCGGCCTGGGAGGTGACCGATCCGAACAGGCAGATCGTCCTCGACGGTGTCGAGCGGGCGTACGCACCGCTCATCCATGACGGCCTGGTCATGGACAGCGTCAACGGCCGTGCCATCAGCCGGGGTTACCTGAAGGGCGACGACCGGCACATCATGCGGAGCGACCACTTCCACGGTCAGGGGATCATCGCCGCCATCGCGCTGCTCGCGCTCGGGGCCACCGCCGCCGAGCGGGAGCGGTGGCACGGGCGCATCAAGGGGTGGATCGAACGCGACACGGTGACCCCGATCCTCACGGCGAAGCAGTTCGGTGTCGCGGACCTGGCCCGGCTGCACGCCGTCGCCGACTCCCCGGTCGCCGCCGCGCCCGAACCCGTCGGCCACCGCCTCTTCGCCGCCATGGACAGAGCCGTCCACCGCCGCCCGGGCTTCGCGGTCAACATCGCCATGGCCTCCGA
The DNA here is from genome assembly GCF_045160825.1 of Streptomyces sp. NBC_00104. Taxonomy (NCBI): domain Bacteria; kingdom Bacillati; phylum Actinomycetota; class Actinomycetes; order Kitasatosporales; family Streptomycetaceae; genus Streptomyces; species Streptomyces sp. NBC_00104. Next base: position 7,885,311 of record NZ_CP108215.1, read on the forward strand.
CCGCATCGCCCACTACGAGTGCGGCAACGGCGAGAACCCCCGCGGCTGGCACACGGGCGCGGGGACGACCCTCTGGTGGGCCGAGGGGCACGGCGACCAGTACACGAACTGGTTCTGGCCCACCGTCGACTGGTACCGCCTCCCCGGCACGACCGTCTCCACCAAACGGCTCGCCGACAAGGAGGGCGGCGAATGGGGCGCGCCGAAGCCCGCGGTCCGGTGGGTCGGCGGCACCACGGACGGCGAGTACGCGGCGATCGGCCAGCACCTCGAAGGGCTCGGCTCCACGCTCCGGGCCCGCAAGTCGTGGTTCTGCGTCGCAGACGCCGTCATCTGCCTGGGGGCCGACATCAGCTGCACGGACGGGATGCCGGTGGAGACGGTCGTCGACAACCGCAACCTGGGGGAGGCCGGCGACGGGGCACCGCAGCCCCTCGTGCGCGGCAGGCACTGGGCGTACCTGGAGGGCCACGGGGGCTGGGTCTTCCCGGACGACGCGCCGGACGACGCGCCGGGCGGCCCGTCGTCCGGCGGCGCCCTGCGCACCCTGCGCGAGGACCGCACCGGCGCCTGGTCCGACATCAACACCACGAGCACGACCGAACGCCGCACCCGGCGCTGGCAGACCCTCTGGCTGGACCACGGCACCGATCCGGTGAACGCCGGCTACGCCTATCTGCTCATGCCCGGAGCCTCCCGCCACGCCGTCGCGGCCCGTGCCGCCGATCGGAGCTGGTTGTCGATCTTCGCCAATGACGGCGTGTGCCAGGCCGTCCACGTGCCCTCGCTCGGTCTGACGGCCGCCAACTTCTGGCAGTCCGGTACGGCGGGCCCGCTGACCGCCTCCGCCGGGGCGAGCGTGCTGCTGCGCCGCCGGGGGCGGACCGCTACCCTCTGCGTGAGCGAACCGCCGCGCACGGGCGGGCCGGTGGAGATCACATGGCGCGGACCGCTCCGTACGGTGGTCAGGGCGGACGACCCGGTCGAGGTGCTGGAGTCGACGGCCGGCCGGCTACGCCTCCGCGTCACCCCCGGCACGGCCTGCGCCACGCACACCTGTGACCTGACTCTCGCCTGAGCGGACCCAGGGGTCTTTGTGTGACTCCTACAAGCCCCACACCCCCTGAGCAGTCGGTTCGGCTGTATGCCGACGAGGTTCTGTTCAGGGGCACCAGGAAAACACGCCGGAGACTGTACGGAGTCGACGGACCGCTTTCCTGGGTCAACTTCGTAAGGTCACTACATGACCGTTTTGGATGAGGCACCGGGTGAGCCGACGGACGCGCGCGGGCGAGTGGCCGAGCTGCACGAGATTCGTGCCCAGGCGTTGGCCGGTCCCAGCGAGAAGGCGACCGAGGCGCAGCATGCCAAGGGCAAGCTGACCTCCCGGGAGCGCATCGAGCTGCTGCTGGACCCGGGCTCCTTCAACGAGGTCGAGCAGCTGCGCCGGCACCGGGCCACCGGATTCGGTCTGGAGGCCAAGAAGCCGTACACCGACGGTGTCGTCACCGGCTGGGGCACGGTGGAGGGCCGTACGGTCTTCGTCTACGCCCATGACTTCCGTATCTTCGGCGGTGCCCTCGGCGAGGCCCACGCCACGAAGATCCACAAGATCATGGACATGGCCATCGCGGCCGGCGCTCCGCTCGTCTCGCTCAACGACGGCGCGGGCGCCCGTATCCAGGAGGGCGTCTCCGCCCTCGCCGGGTACGGCGGCATCTTCCAGCGCAACACCAGGGCGTCCGGTGTCATCCCGCAGATCAGCGTGATGCTCGGCCCGTGCGCGGGCGGCGCGGCCTACAGCCCCGCCCTCACGGACTTCGTGTTCATGGTCCGCGAGACGTCGCAGATGTTCATCACGGGCCCGGACGTCGTCAAGGCGGTCACCGGCGAGGAGATCACCCAGAACGGCCTCGGTGGCGCGGACGTGCACGCCGAGACCAGCGGCGTGGCCCACTTCGCCTACGACGACGAGGAGACATGCATCGCCGAGGTGCGCTACCTCCTGTCGATGCTTCCGCAGAACAACCGCGAGAACCCGCCGCGCGTGGAGCCCTCCGACGCGGCGGACCGCCGCGGCGACGTCCTCCTCGACCTGGTCCCGGCCGACGGCAACCGGCCGTACGACATGACCAAGGTCATCGAGGAGATCGTCGACGACGGCGACTACCTGGAGGTCCACGAGCGCTGGGCCCGCAACATCATCTGCGCGCTGGGTCGTCTCGACGGCCAGGTGGTCGGCATCGTCGCCAACCAGCCGCAGTCCCTCGCGGGCGTCCTGGACATCGAGGCCTCGGAAAAAGCTGCACGTTTTGTCCAGATGTGCGACGCTTTTAACATTCCGATCATCACGCTGCTGGATGTCCCCGGGTTCCTCCCGGGCGTCGACCAGGAGCACGGCGGAATCATCCGCCACGGCGCGAAGCTGTTGTACGCGTACTGCAACGCGACCGTGCCCCGGATCTCCCTCATCCTGCGCAAGGCGTACGGAGGTGCCTACATCGTCATGGACAGCCAGTCCATCGGCGCCGACCTCACCTACGCGTGGCCGACCAACGAGATCGCCGTCATGGGCGCCGAAGGTGCCGCCAACGTCATCTTCCGTCGGCAGATCGCCGACGCCGAGGACCCCGAGGCCATGCGGGTCCGCATGGTCAAGGAGTACAAGGCCGAGCTGATGCACCCGTACTACGCGGCCGAGCGCGGCCTCGTGGACGACGTGATCGACCCCGCGGACACCCGCGCGGTCCTCATCCGCTCCCTCGCGATGCTCCACACCAAGCACGCGGACCTGCCGTCCCGCAAGCACGGCAACCCGCCGCAGTAACCCGACGGTTCCTTCGCGGTACCCCTGCGGAAACCTCATCCACGGAGACTGACACCCATGAAGCTTCCTGATATTCGCGTCGAGAAGGGCCACGCCGAGCCGGAAGAAGTGGCCGCGATCACCGCGCTGCTCCTCGCCCGCGCCGCCGCGCAGCCGGCCGAGGCCCCGGCCCACCGGGGCCGCCCCCGCGCGGGCTGGCGCCGCCTGGAGCGCGAGCCCGGTTTCAGGGCACCGCACAGCTGGCGCTGAGGCTGCGCCGCTGAACCGTACGAAGGGGCCCCTCTCCGGCAGAGGGGCCCCTTCGTCGTGCCTGGCTCCCGATCAGCGCCGTCGTGACGTCGGATCGTCGTCGGCCGCGGGTCGTGTGTGGTTGCCCGCGCAGTTCCCCGCGCCCCTGGAAGACTCGGGCGCACCCCGTGCTTTTCAGGGGCGCGGGGACCTGCGCGAGCAACCACGACGAACCGCAAGCCGTCGAGCACGCCGCACCCGGATGGCGCTGAACACACGACGAAGGGGCCCCTCTGCGACAGAGGGGCCCCTTCGTACGGCTGAGCGCCGCAGGCCTACCGCAGGCGGGCCATGAGAGCGTGCTCGACCAGGGTGATCAGGGCGCTCTTCGCGTCCGAGCGATGCCGCGCGTCCGTCGTGATGATCGGTGTGTCAGGGCCGATCTGGAGCGCCTCGCGGACTTCGTCCGGGTTGTACGGCTGCTGGCCGTCGAAGCCGTTCAACGCGATGACGAAGGGGAGGCCGCTGTTCTCGAAGTAGTCGACGGCGGGGAAGCAGTCGGCGAGGCGGCGGGTGTCGACGAGGACGATGGCGCCGATGGCGCCGCGTACGAGGTCGTCCCACATGAACCAGAAGCGGTCCTGGCCGGGGGTGCCGAACAGGTACAGGATCAGGTCCTGGTCGAGGGTGATGCGGCCGAAGTCCATGGCGACCGTGGTGGTCGTCTTGTCTCCGGTGTGGGTGAGGTCGTCGATGCCCGCGGACGCGGACGTCATGACGGCCTCGGTACGCAGCGGGTTGATCTCCGAGACGGCCCCGACGAACGTGGTCTTGCCCACGCCGAAGCCACCCGCCACCACGATCTTCGCCGAGGTGGTGGAGCGGGAAGGACCGCCGCTAGAGCTTGCGAAGTCCACTGAGCACCCTTTCGAGCAGTGTCACGTCTGGCTGGCCGCCGGCGCTCTCGTCGCCGCCGGGCTGATGAATGGCGACCAGGCCTGCCTCCGCCAAGTCGGCGACGAGGATCCTGGCCACGCCGAGAGGGATCGTCAGGAGGGCCGAGATCTCGGCCACCGACTTGATTTCCCGGCAGAGGTTGCAGATCCGCTGATGCTCGGGCAACTGGCCCTGCATCTGGTGCGGCTGCGCGGTGGTGTGCACCAGCGCCTCGATGGCGAGCTGGTAGCGCGGCCTGGTGCGGCCGCCTGTCATGGCGTACGGGCGCACCAGGGGGTTGTGCGACGCCCCGGCGGGCGACGGCTCAGGGGTGCGGCGTTGCGGCTGCACGGGCTGGATGCGCGGCGCCGGCGGCTGGTCGTACGGCGAAGGGCCGGGGCCCTGCGGTGTGTACGGCTGCTGACGGCTGGGTGCGGAGGGGAAGTTGTACCGGTTCTGGTCACCCTGGCCCGGCCCCTGGCCAGGGTAGGACCAGTTGCCCGACGATGAACCGCCTGGGGGTGTTGCCACGTTCTCTCCTCCTCCGACTGTGCTGGCATCCATGGCTCATGGGAAGCCGCGTCCCGAAACCTTACGGCCCCGGGACGCCAAAACGCACCGTCTGACTGTTAGTTGAGCAGGCTGCCCTGAAGCTCCGCACGAAGATCGGGGGTCAGGACCGAACCGGCACGATCCACCAGAAGGGCCATCTCGTACCCGATGAGACCGATGTCGGCTTCCGGATGTGCGAGAACGGCGAGCGAGGAACCATCGGAAACGGACATGATGAACAGGAATCCCCGCTCCATCTCCACAACCGTCTGATTGACGCTGCCACCCTCGAAAATGCGGGACGCACCCGCGGTCAGAGAGGTCAGACCCGACGCGACGGCCGCCAGCTGATCGGCTCGGTCACGCGGAAAACCTTCGGACATCGCCAGAAGGAGTCCGTCGGCGGAGACCACCACCGTGTGCGACACCCCGGGGGTGTTGTCCACGAAATTGGTGATCAACCAGTTCAGGTTCTGCGCCGCCTGGCTCATCGGGCTCACACTAACGCTCCTGGTTGTAGGTGCTGTCAGGACCGAAGCCCTGGCCGTTCGTTTCACTGCCTGCGTTGCGCCCACGCTGCACACCCCGGCGCAGGTTGCTCAGCCTGCCCCGGACGTCCTCGGGAGCGCGGGAGATCTGTGGACCTCCCTGCGGGGTCGTCTGGGCGGCGCCTTCGACCAGGTTGGCCTTGGGCACCCGCCGCGGCAGACCGGAGGAGGTGACCCCGCCTGCCTTGGGCTTCTTCAGCTGGGAGGCCTGCTGCCAGCGCGCGTCGTTGGCCGAGCGCCAGTCGCCGTTTGGTCCCCCGGCCGTCGGCTGGTCCTGGGCCACATCCTGTCGTCCGTTCGCGGCGCCCGCGCTCGTGCCGCCCGCGCTCGCGGTGGAGCCGCGGCGGGGCAGGCCGGCGTTGGTCAGCGCGTGGCCGGCGGAAGGGGTGGATCCCGGACGGTCGAAGCCTACGCTGTCCGGCTCCTTCACGTCAGCGGCCTGCGTAGGTTCCGGTTCCGGAGCGTACTCGGAGCGGTACGCGCCCTGGTAGTCCTGCTGCTGCGGCCAGTCGTCCTGATAGGACGGCTCTTCGAAGCCCGAGTAGGTCTCCGGGGCGTTCGCGCCGGCCGCCGTGTGGCTCTCCTGGCCGGACTCCGCATAGCCGGGCTCAGGGTAACCGCCGGTGGCGGAGAACGTGTCGTTCCCGCCCGGCAGGTGCCCGTTGCCGTTCGCCGTGCCGTTGCCCTGGCCGAAGTACGCCTCGTCGTACGACGGCTGCTGCGGCTCCTCGTACGCCGTCTGCTGGTCGAACGACCGCTGCGGGTCCACGTACGCGGTCGCGCCGTTGCCGTAGGACGGCTCGGGCGCCTGGAAGTCGTCGCCGTAGCGCGGCGCCTCGCCCGCGGGCAGCTGCGGGTTCGGGTGCGCCTGGGACTCCAGGGCCGCGCGACGCTCCTCGCGCATCAGCGAACGGCCCACGGGGTCCAGGTCGCGGATGTCGTCCGGAACCTCGTAGCGGCTGTCGTCGAAGCCCAGCTCGGCGGCGGTCCGCATCGGGGCCAGGCCCGGCTGCTGGAACGAGTGCTGCTGCTCCGGGATGATCTGCGAGACCGTGAACTGGTCGGCCTGCGGCTGCTGCTGCTCGCCACCGCCACCATGGGTGATGACGTCCGGGAGCATGACCAGCGAGGTCGTACCGGCCTGCTCGCCCGAGGGACGCAGCTGGACGCGGATGCCGTGCCGGTCGGACAGCCGGCCGACCACGAAGAGACCCATGCGCTGCGAGATCGCGGCGTCCACGGTCGGCGGGTTGGCCAGCTTGTGGTTGATGTCCGCGAAGTCCTCGGCGGTGAGGCCGATGCCCTTGTCGTGGATCTCGATCATCACACGGCCGTCGGGGAGACGGGTCGCGGTGACGCGGACCTTGGTCTGCGGGGAGGAGAACGTGGTGGCGTTCTCCAGGAGCTCGGCGAGCAGGTGCACGAGGTCGGTCACGGCACGGCCGTGGATCTCGGCCTCCGGGACGCCGGAGAGCTCGATGCGCTCGTACTGCTCCACCTCGGAGGAGGCGGCGCGCAGCACGTCGACCAGCGGGACCGGCTGGTCCCAGCGGCGGCCGGGCTCCTCGCCGGCGAGGACCAGGAGGTTCTCGCCGTTGCGTCGCATACGGGTCGCCAGGTGGTCCAGCTTGAAGAGGTTCTCCAGCTGGTCCGGGTCGGCCTCGTTGTTCTCCAGGTCGGTGATCAGGGTCAGCTGGCCCTCGATCAACGACTGGTTGCGGCGCGACAGGTTGGTGAAGATCGCGTTGATGTTGCCCCGCAGCAGGGCCTGCTCGGCGGCGAGCCGGACGGCCTCGCGGTGGACCTGGTCGAAGGCGCGGGCGACTTCGCCGATCTCGTCCGTGGAGTTGATCGGGATCGGTGCCACACGGGTGTCGACGCGGCCGGGGTCGGTGCGCGAGAGCTGGTCGACCAGCATCGGCAGACGCTGCTCGGCGATGCCGAAGGCGGCGTTGCGCAGCTGGCGCATCGAGCGGCTCATCTGGCGGGCCATGATCCCGGCGATGATGAACGCGGCCAGCAGGGCGACGATGACGATGGCGCCGTTGATGTAGGCGTCGCGCTGGGCGTCGGAGGCGATCTGGCCGGCCTCGTCCACCGCGCGGTTGATCAGCTCGGTCTCGACCTCGCTGTAACCCTCGAACTTCAGGGTGGAGGCCGCCATCCAGTTCTGGTAGGTGACGCCCTGCTTCGCGAGATCCTCGGGCGAGGCGCCGCTGCCGATCGCCTGGATCATCTTCAGCATGGTGTCCGGCGGCGGGACGTAGTCGGGGTCCTTGGCCGCAGCCTCGGCGGCCTGCTTCTTGCCCTCTTCGGTCTTCTGCGCCATGACCGACTCCAGGCGAGCGGCGTCGGCCTCGGTGCCACCGGAGACGTACTCCTGTACGGCGATGTTCTCCAGGTAGGCGTATGAGGTGAACGCGGTGACCTGCCGGCGGAAGACCGCCTGGTCCTCGCTCGGGCGGACCAGCAGGTGGGTGCCGATCGAACGCTGCAGCGAGGCGGCGCCCTTGGCGAGCGTGACCGCGTAGACCGTACGGCCGTACGCGGTGATGTTGCCGGTACCGAGGCCGAGCTCGTTGGAGAACTCCGCCAGGAGGTGCTCGACGGTGACGTAGCCCTCTTCGGTCTGTACCGGGTCGGCGGCGCGGGTGAACGCGGTCTGCCGGAGCTTCTCCAGCGACGGTTCGGCCTCCTCGACCAGGCGCAGCCGGCGCTCCAGGCCCTGCCCGGACGGCATGCCCACGACCTCGGCGTGGAAGGCGTCGGCCTTCTCGTCGGTGAAGGCGCGGGCGTCCTTGACGACCTCGCTGTCGCGGTCGCCGTCCAGCAGCGGCTGGGCGGAGAGGTCGCGCTCGTTGAGCAGGGCCTCGGCGTAGATGCCGGCGGCGGCCACGATCTTGGCGACCTTCTCGGCGTCCTTGGCCTCCTGCCAGGTGTCGATCGAGCCCTTCACCTGGAAGCCGCCCATGACCAGGCCGACCAGCACGGGTATGAGGAGAATCGCGTTCAGGCGAGTGGGTACACGCCAGTTGCGGGGGGAGAGACGACTGCCGCTGGGCGCGGGAGCTGCCGTCGGCTCCGGTCCGGTCACTTGTGCGGGTGCCGCTCCGCGCGGCGGCGGGGTGAAGTTGCCCCGCGCCGACGGCTCGGGACCTTTCTTGCTTCGCCTCACTCGACCAACAACCTCTCGGCGCCGGCACCTACGTCGTGCCGCGGGTGACTCCACGCCCTAGTACGTCTTTGACTAATGGGCAGTTCAGGCATTCCAGCACGTCACGCTGAGGACTTCCAAACACTGGGAGGCAACGATTCCGCGTGATGTAAGTCCTAGATAAAACGGTCATAAAGAGCGAGCCCCGGCAAAAAGCGGGGCCATGGTGAGCGCAGCGGTACCGATCGACCGCGACGCGTGGTCGTACCACCCTATTTCTCTGTCGAAACGTTATGAACACCGAGGCCGACCGTGTCAAAGGACACAGCCGGCTTCGGTGTAACTACGACAACCGCCGTATGACGTTGTGGACTTGGGTCCTGTTTTGGGCCCAGCCGTGGTACTTCGACCCCGCAGGCCTACCGCAGGCGGGCCATGAGAGCGTGCTCGACCAGGGTGATCAGGGCGCTCTTCGCGTCCGAGCGATGCCGCGCGTCCGTCGTGATGATCGGGGTGTCGGGCCCGATCTGGAGCGCCTCGCGGACCTCGTCCGGCGTGTAGGGCTGGTGCCCCTCGAAGCCGTTGAGGGCGATGACGAAGGGGAGGCCGCTGTTCTCGAAGTAGTCGACGGCGGGGAAGCAGTCGGCGAGGCGGCGGGTGTCGACGAGGACGATGGCGCCGATGGCGCCGCGTACGAGGTCGTCCCACATGAACCAGAAGCGGTCCTGGCCGGGGGTGCCGAACAGGTACAGGATCAGGTCCTGGTCGAGGGTGATGCGGCCGAAGTCCATGGCGACCGTGGTGGTCGTCTTGTCTCCGGTGTGGGTGAGGTCGTCGATGCCCGCGGACGCGGACGTCATGACGGCCTCGGTACGCAGCGGGTTGATCTCCGAGACGGCCCCGACGAACGTGGTCTTGCCCACGCCGAAGCCACCCGCCACCACGATCTTCGCCGAGGTGGTGGCCCGCCCCGATTCAGAGCTTCCGAAGTCCACTGAGCACCCTTTCCAGCAGAGTCACGTCGGGCGCGCCACCGGCGCTCTCGTCGCCACCGGGCTGATGGATCGCGACGAGTCCGGCCTCGGCGAGGTCCGCGACAAGGATCCGTGCCACACCGAGCGGCATGGACAACAGGGCCGACACCTCGGCCACCGACTTCACCTCGTGGCAGAGGTGGCAGATCCGCTGGTGCTCGGGAAGCAGCCCCATCAGGTGCGCGGGATCTGCCGTCGTGCTGATCAGCGCCTCGAGGGCGAGCTGGTAACGCGGCCGCGTCCGGCCACCGGTCATGGCGTACGGCCGAACCAGCGGCTGGTCCCCCTCGTCTCCGTACGGCTCTGCGTACGGATCGTGAGGAGCGGTGGGCGGGGTCATTGATCCTCCGAGCGGGACAGCAAGTCGGTCAGTCGTGCCGTCTGACGGGGGCCGGTGGGGGGACTGTGTCGGCCGGACGGTGATGTGGTGAGTTCTGTTGATCCGCAGGCGTCAGTGGAGCAAGCTGCCTTGGAGTTCGGCGCGCAGGTCGGGCGTGAGCACGGCGCCCGCGCGGTCGACGAGCAGCGCCATCTCGTAACCGACCAGGCCGATGTCGCACTCGGGATGGGCGAGAACGGCCAGGGACGATCCGTCGGAGACGGACATCAGGAAGAGAAAACCGCGCTCCATCTCCACCACCGTCTGGGCCACGTCCCCGCCCTCGAAGATCCGGGATGCCCCGGCCGTGAGCGAGGTGAGCCCGGAGGCGACGGCCGCGAGCTGATCGGCACGGTCGCGCGGAAAGCCTTCCGACATCGCCAGAAGAAGACCGTCGGCGGACACGACGACGGTGTGGGACACCCCTGGGGTGTTGTCCACGAAGTTGGTGATCAACCAGTTGAGGTTCTGTGCCGCTTGGCTCATCTGGCTCAACTAACGCTCCTGCTGGTGAGTGGGGCTCGGGAAGCTGCCGGTCTGGCCGGTACCGGCCTGTCGACCCTGCGCGATGCCCCGACGGAGATTGGTCAGCCGGCCGCGTACGTCGTCAGGCGAACGCGAGACCTGCGGACCGGTTTGGTGCTGTTGCTGCTGAGCCGTGCCCGGCACGAGGTTCGCGCGCGGGACCCGGCGCGGCAGGCCGGAGGTGGTGACCCCGCCCGCCGAAGGCTGACGGGCGCGTTCGGCCTGGCGGACCAGGTCGTCGTTGGGTGTGCTGCGCCAGGTGGGGGAAGCGGGCGCGGTGGGGGTCGCCGGACGCTGAGGAGCGGCCGGAGTCTGGGGAGCCGGGGCGGCCTGCTGCTGCGCGGAACCGTTGCCCTGCTGCTGGCCGTTCTGGCCGTTCTGGCCGTTCTGGCCGTTCTGGCCGTTCTGGCCGCCCTGACCGTGGAACCAGTTGGTTTCCAGCGTGTCGTAGAGCGGGGTACGGCCGTCCATCGGACCCGTTGCCGGCGGCAGCGCCTCCGGCTCCTGCGGGCGCGCGGGGCGCTGCGGGGGCACCGGGGGACGCTGCGGCGGCACCGGCGGGCGGGGCGCGCCGTAGCTCTCACCGTTGACCTGCGGCCGCTCGAACTGGCCGGTGTCCTGGGAGTTCTGCCGACCCTGCGGGTTGAACTGCCCGGTGCCCTGGCCGTTCTGCCGGGCGGGTGCACCGTACTGTCCCGTGTCCTGCGGGTTCTGCCGGCCCGGGACGCCGTACTGTCCCGTGTCCTGCGGATTCTGCCGACCCGGAGCCGGGAACTGGCCCGTGCCGGAACCGTCGTAGCCCGGCATGGCGAACTGGCCGGTGGACGACGGGTCCTGCGAAGCACCGCGCGGCGGACCGGAGGGCGCCGGCGGAGCACCGGCCCCGCCGAACACGTCGGAGCGGACGTAGGACCCGGTGCCGTTCTGCGGCGTGTCCGCGCCGGGGCGGCGGCTGTCGTAGTCGGCCCGCGGGGAACGCGGGAAGTCGGTGGGCGAGCCCGGAGTCTGGTGGGGGTCGACGCGGGGCATCGGCGCGGTGACGTCCGGCTGCTCCTCGTGGCCGCGCGGGGCGTCCAGCGAGGCGCGCGGCACCGGCGGCTGAGCGTTGTCGTCGCTCCAGCTGGGCGTCCGCGACGGGGAGTTGCCACCGGGCAGCTCGGCGCGCGGGCCACCGCGGCCGGGCAACTGCGGACGGCGCCTGCCGGAACGTTCCTTGCCCTGCTTCGGCGGCACGGCACCCGGGCCGCCGTCGGCCCCGCCGGCCGGGCGCAGGCCCGAGCCGCCGCCCGGGAAGCCGCCCTGGCGTCCGGAGTCGTCGAAGCTCTCGAAGGTGCCCGGGCCACCGGTCCCGGCGGCCTGCAGGCCCTGCGGGGCACCCGGCGCCTGACCGCCGCCGAACCCACCGGCACCGGAACCCGCCGGAGCCGGCCGGCCGCCCTGCGGGGGCACCGGCGGACCACCCTGCGGCCCACGCGGACCACCGGGGTTGCCGAAACCGCCCGGACCACTGGGGTTGCCGGGCAGCGCGGCCCGCGGACCCTGGCCCGCGCCGACCTGCCCACGCTGCGGAGGGGCACCGAGGAGACCACCGGCGGAGGGGCCGCCGCCGAGCGGCGGACCCGACTGGTTGCCGGCCTGGCGACGCGCGGCGGCGGCGCCGGCCGCGGCCTGCGCGGCGGCCGGACCACCGGTGGAAGGACCGCCCTGGCCGGGCTTGCCCGGGGTGGGCTTCTTGTTGCCCTGGGCCACGTCGACGGGAAGCATGACCAGCGCGGTCGTACCGCCCGAGTCGGACGGACGCAGCTGGATACGGATGCCGTGGCGCTGCGACAGCCGGCCGACCACGAACAGACCCATGCGGCGGGAGACCGACACGTCCACGGTGGGCGGTGAGGCGAGGCGCTCGTTGATCGCCGCGAGGTCCTCGGGGGAGAGGCCGATACCGGTGTCGTGGATCTCGATCAGCACCCGGCCGTCGGGCAGGGCGTGACCGGTGACCTTGACCTTGGTCTGCGGCGAGGAGAAGGAGGTGGCGTTCTCCAGCAGCTCGGCGAGCAGGTGCACGAGGTCGTTGACCACGCGGCCGGCGACCTCGGTCGTCGGCACGGAGGACAGTTCGATGCGCTCGTACTGCTCCACCTCGGACGCGGCGGCGCGGAGCACGTCGACCAGCGGGACCGGGCGGGTCCAGCGGCGGCCGGGCTCCTCACCGGCGAGAACGAGGAGGTTCTCACCGTTACGGCGCATGCGGGTCGCGAGGTGGTCGAGCTTGAAGAGGGAGGACAGCTGGTCCGGGTCGGCCTCGCGGGACTCCAGTTCGGAGATGAGCGACAGCTGACGCTGGATGAGGCCCTGGGAGCGGCGCGAGAGGTTGGTGAACATCGCGTTGACGTTGCCCCGGAGCAGGGCCTGCTCGGCGGCGAGGCGGACGGCCTCGCGGTGCACGTCGTCGAAGGCCGCGGCCACCTGGCCGATCTCGTCCCGGGAGTGCACACCGACCGACTCGACGGAGGTGTCGACGTCCTGCGGGTCCGACTCCGAGAGCTGCTTGACCAGCTCGGGCAGCCGGTCCTGGGCGACCTTGGTCGCGGTGTCCTGCAGCCGGCGCAGCGAGCGGATCATGGACCGGGCCACGACGAACGCGCCGACCAGGGAGACACCGAGGACGAGCAGGATCAGCGCACCGGAGATGATCGCCTCTTGCTCGGCGTCGGCGCGGAGATTACGAGCGGTCTGTTCCATCTCCTCGAGGAGCGAGCCCTCGATCTTCTTCATCTGCTCGATCTTGGCCGAGGAGTCGTCGGTCCAGTCCTTGTACGAGCGGTTGTCCTGCCCGCCCAGACCGCCGGCGCTGGCGAGGACCCGGTCCGCGTAGACGTCGGCGGCCTCGATGGTGGGGCTCGCGTCGTCGATCGGCTTGGTCAGTTCCTCGGCACCGGAACCGTAGATGTCGGAGAAGGTGCTGCGGTCGGACTCCTCGTTCGAGAGCGCGGAGTTCGCGTACAGCCGGTCGTTCTCGGAGAGCTTGCCGCCCTTGTCGTCGGTCGCGGGCAGGGCCGCCGCGATGACCGCGCGCTGGATGGAGGCGTACTCCTTGGCGGACGAGAACGCCGCCAGGGCACGGGTCCGCTTGATCATGTCCGGGTTGCTGGTGGCCTCGGCCATGTCCGTGGAGAGGTCCAGCAACTGGCCGATCAGGCGGTGGTAGGCCTCGACCGTCTGCGTGGAGTTCTTGGGGTCCACGTAGGCGTTCTTGCGGATGCTGCTGAGGTTGTAGAGCTCGCGCACGACCCGGACGAGGCTGTCGCGGACGCCGGGCATCTTCGCCGTGGTGTTCGCGGTCTCGGCGGCCTGGGTCGCGTCCGTGAACTGGATGCGGGCCTGGTCCGTCTTCTCGCGGGTGCCCTTGACGGTGAAGTCGGTGGCGTCCAGACCGTGGGCGAGGGGGCCGGCGGACAGGTCGCGCTCCTGCTGGAGCGCGGCGGCGAGCTCGGTCGCCTGCTTCGTCATGTCGGTCAGCAGCCGCATGTTGTCGAGCTGCTGGATGTCGTCCACGTTGTCGCCGATGCGCAGCGCGCCGAGCGAGGTCGCCGCCACCACGGGGAGCGCGAGCAACGACACGAGACGGGTCGAGATGCGCCAGTTGCGCAGGGCTATTCGGGAGCCGCCGCTCGTGGCGCCGGCCTTGGTGCCGCCCTTGGGCTTCCCGGGCGGCGTGGGAGCAACTGACGCGCCGGGGCGCCCGGAGCGCTCCCCGCCGTCGCCGATCTCCGCCGGACCCGGGTTCTGGGCGTGCTGGGGGGAGGAACCGTTACCGGCTCCCTTGTGTGGCTCCGGCTCCGCCGAAGCGCTGCCATCCCTCTTGAAACGTCCCTGCACTAGCGTCGCAACCTCTGGACCAGGCGCCCCACCGCGTGAACGGCGGGACGGTGTCGGCGTCTTCGGGGGCGCCCTGAATACGTCCCCAATTGGTGGTCGTGAGTGACCGGCGCAGGCTCCCCCTTCCACCGCCGCCAGGCGCTTTTGTTCTGCGCCCCTGCGCGCCGGCACGATCCTGCGGCGGTCCGTGGAATTCCAGCACAGTGCAGGATCTCCAACAAGGCCAATGGGTAACGGTCTGTTCACAGTGACAGCATGTGAGGACCACGTCACCAGGCGTGGAAGGTGTTTCCGTTCATTACGGACATATCCGTGCGATCCAGGGGGGTGAGGGGGGTGTCCCAGTCGCCATGATCAGGAGCGGAATGCGGGCTTCAGGTTACTAATGTCTGTTTCGCGGGGTCGGGTTGATGGCCTGGATTGTCCGTTTTACCCATGACTGAGTGAGCAAACTCACACGCCGATCATGCCTTCTTCACGTCTTGACCCGGGAATCGCATGTTTAGCCTGACGCTTTACAGGGATGGCGAATCCGACAACCCGCGCTTGTGGGACGGCCCTTGCGGTCCGCCCGGCGCCCGCACACGACGAGGTCCAGGACGACAGTGAAGACGACGACGATGATCCGCACGATAGCCAACCCCCGGCGTACGACGCTGGCCCACCTCGCCGACGCCGAGGACCTGCGTACGCCGGAGCAGGAGCACTCCGTCGACCTCCCCTCCCAGACCGCCAACCCCCGCCGGACGGTCCTGATGACGGTCCCGGTCCAGGCGGCGGAGTAGTTGCACGCTCAAGTACGCGCCGAATCCGCCAACCGCTCAAGCCGGTTCCCGTGAAGATTCGGCGGAGTTCGTGAAAGCGAGTGCGAAGGGCGCCCGGCACGTGCCGGGCGCCCTTCCGCATGCGTACGTCATCAATTGCGCGAGGCGGGCACCCCGCCCCGCGTTAGCCTGGACCGTCAGATCTCCAGCCAGCTCAGTTAGGGGCGCAAGCAACCCGTGCGCATCGCCAGGTTCTCCATCGACGGGAACGTAGCCTTCGGCGCGGTCGAGGGCGACAAGCCGGACGAGCTCGTCCTCGACATCATCAAGGGCATTCCGTTCGCGGACTATGAGCTCTCCGGTACGAAGGTCCCGCTGAGCAAGGTCAGGCTGCTGCCGCCGGTGCTCCCCAACAAGGTCGTGGCCTTCGGCCGCAACTACGCCGAGCACGCGCGCGAGCTGGGCAACGAGGTCCCCGACGCCCCGTTCGCCTTCTTCAAGCCGGCCACCTCGGTGATCGGCCCCGGCGACGCGATCCAGTACCCGTCCTTCTCCGAGGACCTCCACCACGAGGCCGAGCTGGCCGTCGTCATCGGCCGGATGTGCCGCGAGGTCCCGCGTGAGCGCGTCAAGGACGTGATCTTCGGCTACACCTGCGCCAACGACATCACCGCCCGTGACGTCCAGAAGCGCGAGAAGCAGTGGGCCCGGGCCAAGGGCTTCGACACAGCCTGCCCGCTGGGCCCCTGGGTGGAGACCGACCTCGACCCGAGCGACCTGACCGTCCAGCTCACCGTCAACGGCGCGCAACGCCAGCTCGGCCGGACGAGCGAGATGATCCACTCCATCGAGGATCTGATCGTCAACATCACCGAGGCCATGACGCTGCTCCCCGGCGACGTGATCCTCACGGGCACCCCGGCAGGGGTCGGCCCCCTCAACGTCGGCGACGAGGTCGCCGTCACCATCGAAGGCATCGGCACTCTCACCAACAAGGTGATCAAGCGTGGCTAACGGCTCCGTCCGCGTACGTTTCTGTCCGTCCCCGACCGGCAACCCCCACGTGGGTCTGGTCCGCACGGCCCTGTTCAACTGGGCGTTCGCCCGCCACAACGGCGGCACGTTCGTCTTCCGCATCGAGGACACCGACGCGGCCCGCGACTCCGAGGAGTCCTACGAGCAGCTCCTGGACTCCCTGCGCTGGCTGGGCTTCACCTGGGACGAGGGCCCCGAGGTCGGCGGCCCGCACGCGCCGTACCGCCAGTCGCAGCGCATGGACACGTACAAGGAGGTGGCGGAGAAGCTCAAGGACGCGGGCCACGCCTACTCCTGCTACTGCACCGCCTCCGAGCTGGAGGAGCGCCGCGACGCCGCCCGCGCGGCCGGCAGGCCCTCCGGCTACGACGGCAAGTGCCGCGAGGTCACGCCGGAGCAGAAGGCTCGGTACGAGGCCGAGGGCCGCGAGCCGATCGTCCGCTTCCGGATGCCCGACGAGACGATCACTTTCACGGACCTGGTCCGCGGCGAGCTGACCTTCACCCCGGAGAACGTGCCGGACTACGGCATCGTCCGCGCGAACGGCGCTCCGCTCTACACGCTCGTCAACCCCGTCGACGACGCCCTGATGGAGATCACCCACGTCCTGCGCGGCGAGGACCTGCTCTCCTCCACGCCCCGCCAGATCGCCCTGTACAAGGCGCTGATCGAACTGGGCATCGCCAAGGAGGTCCCGTCCTTCGGCCACCTGCCGTACGTGATGGGCGAGGGCAACAAGAAGCTCTCCAAGCGCGACCCCGAGTCGAGCCTGAACCTCTACCGGGAGCGCGGCTTCCTGGCCGAGGGCCTGCTCAACTACCTCTCCCTGCTCGGCTGGTCGCTCTCCGCGGACAAGGACATCTTCACGATCGAGGAGATGGTCGCCGCCTTCGACGTCGCGGACGTGAACCCCAACCCGGCCCGCTTCGACCTGAAGAAGGCCGAGGCGATCAACGCCGACCACATCCGCCTGCTGGACGTGAAGGACTTCACCGAGCGCTGCGCCCCGTGGCTGAAGGCCCCGTTCGCCCCCTGGGCGCCGGAGGACTTCGACGAGGCCAAGTGGGAGGCCATCGCCCCCCACGCGCAGACCCGCCTCAAGGTCCTCTCGGAGATCACGGACAACGTCGACTTCCTGTTCCTGCCGGAGCCGGCGCAGGACGAGGCGAGCTGGACGAAGGCCATGAAGGAGGGCTCCGACGCGCTGCTCCGTACGGCGAAGGAGAAGCTGGAGGCGGCCGACTGGACCTCGGCCGAGTCCTTGAAGGAGGCCGTCCTGGCCGCCGGCGAGGCACACGGCCTCAAGCTCGGCAAGGCCCAGGCCCCCGTCCGCGTCGCCGTCACCGGCCGCACGGTCGGCCTCCCCCTCTTCGAGTCCCTGGAGATCCTGGGCAAGGAGAAGACGCTGGCGAGGATCGACGCGGCCCTGGCCAAACTGGCCGCGTAACGCCCGCACGTGGACGCGCGGAGGGGGTGTCACCCGGGCCACCGGGTGACACCCCCTCCGCGCATCCGATCAGACGGCGTCGTTCTCGTCGATCAAGTACGCGCTCTCGTCGAAGATCTCCAGGACGACAACGACCATGATCGCCCCGGCCACCATGTACTCCAGCACCACACCGGGAGCCACGTACGCCTTGCGCAGGTTCTCGTCCGGACCCAGCTGCGCGGTCGAGGTCTTGCGGAACGGATCACGGGCCAGTATCCGCACGGCCCTGTCCAAGTGGGCGCGGTGCTCTCCGGGCAGGGCGTCGTACGTCGCACGGGCCTCGACGGTGAACTGGACGCGATACTCGGTCATGGCGGTGTCTCGGTCTTTCGCTCGGCGGTCCCACCACGTTAAGGCATCCGCGGTACGAGGGACCCCGGCGACGGATACCGTCGTTCCATGAACATCAAGGCCGTGCTCTGGGACGTCGACGACACCCTTTTCGACTACACCGCGGCCGACCGGGCCGGAATGCGGGACCACCTCGCCGCCGAGGGCCTGCTGCTCGGATACGACACCGTCGAAGAGGCCATCTCGCGCTGGCGCGAACTGACGAGCCTGCACTGGCGGCGGTACGCGGCGGGCGAGGGCGACTGGGAGGCCACGCGCCGCGACCGGGTACGGGACTTCCAGGGCCGGCCCCTGAGCGACGCGGAGGCCGACGCCTGGTTCGAGCGCTACGTCGCCCACTACGAGCGGGCCTGGTCGCTCTTCCCGGACGTCGTGCCCGTCCTGGACTCGCTCTCCGCGAGCCACCGGCACGCGGTGCTCTCCAACTCCAGCCTCCCCGTCCAGGAACGCAAGCTGCGCGCCCTCGGCGTGTGGGACCGCTTCGAGACGGTGTTGTGCGCCGAGCAACTGGGCGTCCACAAGCCGGCCGCCGAGGCGTTCCACGTCGCCTGCGAAGCCCTGGAACTGCCGCCGCACGAGGTCGCGTACGTCGGCGACCACCCGGAGATCGACGGCCGGGGAGCCGCCGACGCCGGTCTGCTGTCGGTCTGGATCGATCGCGGCGGCCTCCACGCGACCATCGACCCGCCCGCCGGGCCGCACCGGATCGCCACCCTGACCGAACTCCCCGCGATCCTCGGCTCCGATACCCGTTTTGGAGCGCCGTCCACCTTCGGGTAATGTTCTTCCTGCGCCGCCGGGAAGCGGGCCGAAAGGCCGGAACCGGCGGAGCGAACTAGAACAAGATCCCCTGAGGGGCTTGCGTTCCAGTGGCCTATGGTGTAATTGGCAGCACGACTGATTCTGGTTCAGTTAGTCTTGGTTCGAGTCCAGGTAGGCCAGCTCGCAGAGCTCATCTGCGCATGCGGAGATCAGATCCGCGAAGCCCCCGTTGTGTAGCGGCCTAGCACGCTGCCCTCTCAAGGCAGTAGCGCCGGTTCGAATCCGGTCGGGGGTACAGATCCTTCCCGCGAAGGTGGCCAGGGTAGCTCCCTCCACCATCGATGCAGGATCGCTAGGGCCCCCGTTGTGTAGCGGCCTAGCACGCCGCCCTCTCAAGGCGGTAGCGCCGGTTCGAATCCGGTCGGGGGTACGGAAAAGGTCTCAACCATATTGGTCTATGGTGTAATTGGCAACACTACGGTTTCTGGTACCGTCATTCTTGGTTCGAGTCCAGGTAGACCAGCTCGGACCTGCGGAAACGCAGGCTCCACGCCCCCGTTGTGTAGCGGCCTAGCACGCCGCCCTCTCAAGGCGGTAGCGCCGGTTCGAATCCGGTCGGGGGTACGCATCGAGAAGGCCCTCCACTTCGGTGGGGGGCCTCTTTCGTGCGCTCCGGCTACTCGATGCCGTACCGCCGCGCCGACTCCTCCTCCTGGGCCAGCCGGTGCAGCGAGCGGAGCACCGGCTCGAAGAGTACCGCCGCCGAGACCGCCACCTCCACCTTCTCCGTGTCGGACGAGTAGCTCTCCATCTGGTCCAGGTCCCGCACGGCCGCCTGGTGCATCAACTCGGCGTACGGGGCCATGAGTTCGGCGTCGCACGGATAACCGAGCCGCAGCAGCGTCGCCACCAGCGCCACCAGCGAACGATGGACGGGGGAGAGGGAGCCGATCTCCCTCACCGAGTCCCAGCCCAGTGTCCGCAGCAGCCGGTCCACCTCGGCCGTCGCGGCGACCGTGGCCGGGTCCTCCTCGTCCGGGTCGGGGGTCTGGGGCAGCGCCCACAGGGCCGCGCCGAGCCGGATCGTACGGCCCAGGGACTCGTCGTCCACGTGCTTGAGCACCTCCCTGGCGTTCGCCACCGGCACCCTGCCGACCTGGATCAACGCCCGCACCAGCCGCAGCCGGCGCAGATGCTCCTCGTCGTACTCCGCCGTCGTCGCGTTGATCTGGCGGCCCGGCGCCAACAGCCCTTCGCGCAGGTAGTACTTGATCGTCGCCGGGGACACCCCGCTGCGCTCGCTCAGCTCCGCCAGCCGCATCTCTTGCGCCTCTCCTTGGGAAGTGCCACTATCCAAACACGAGGAGTCGGATAGTGCCGCTCACCAACTAGGGGGAGACATGTTAGGGAAGCGGGTTGCCGCCGGCCGTACCACCGCGGCCGCCGAGGGCGACGTGGTGGTCCTGCTGATCGGCATGCGGATCAACCACTTCTGGGCCGTGCATCACTGGGGGCCCGTGCTCATGGCGATGCCGCGGATGCTGCGGGAGCTGCGGAAGGACCCGGGCCGGGGGCTGCTGAACGCCGTGCTGCTCACGGCCTCGCCGCGGACGTACTACGTCGTCCAGTACTGGGAGTCCAAGGACAAGCTGTACGGGTACGCGCACGCGCCCGACGCGTTCCATCGCGTCGCGTGGGCGGCGATCAACCGCAAGGAGCGCAAGGGGAAGGCCCGGCAGCATGTGGGGCTGTGGCACGAGACGTATGTGGTGCCGGAGGGGTCGTACGAGTCGATCTACGCCGACATGCCCGCGTTCGGTCTCGCGGCGGCCACGGGGGTGCTGCCGGTCGAGGGTAGGGGGAGGTCGGCGAAGGAGCGGTTCGCCCACCGGCGGGACGTGAGCGCTTAGGCGCCGTCGAGGGGAGCCGCGTGATTCGCTGCGGACTGCTCGTGGTTGTCCGCGCGGTTCCCCGCGCCGCCTGAAGGGGCGCGCCGCAGTCGCACCCATGAGGAAAGGCCTGCCGCGGCGTTGAGGCAGGCCTTTTTTCGTGGTGGACGGGGGCTTCGCAGGTCAGCCGGTGCGGCGCAGGGCCTCGGACAGGCGGCCCGCGGCGTCGATGACCGCCTGGGCGTGCATGCGGCCGGGGTGGCGGGTGAGGCGCTCGATGGGGCCGGAGACGGAGACCGCGGCCACCACCCGGTTCGACGGGCCTCGAACGGGGGCGGAGACCGAGGCGACGCCCGGCTCGCGCTCGCCGATGGACTGTGCCCAGCCCCGGCGCCGTACGCCCGAGAGGGCGGTGGCGGTGAAGCGTGCGCCCTGGAGTCCGCGGTGCAGGCGCTCGGGCTCCTCCCAGGCCATGAGGATCTGGGCCGAGGAACCGGCCTTCATCGTGAGGGTCGAACCGACCGGGACCGTGTCCCGCAGGCCGGACAGGCGCTCCGCCGCGGCGACGCAGATGCGCATGTCGCCCTGGCGGCGGTAGAGCTGTGCGCTCTCGCCCGTCACGTCCCGTAGGTGGGTGAGCACCGGGCCCGCCGTCGCGAGGAGGCGGTCCTCGCCTGCGGCCGCGGCCAGCTCGGCCAGCCTGGGGCCGAGTATGAAACGGCCCTGCATGTCGCGTGCCACCATGCGGTGGTGTTCCAGAGCCACGGCCAGGCGGTGGGCCGTGGGTCGTGCGAGTCCGGTGGCGCCGACCAGACCCGCGAGGGTGGCCGGACCGGACTCCAGAGCGCTCAGGACCAGGGCCGCCTTGTCCAGAACGCCGACGCCGCTACTGTTGTCCATGCAACGATACTCGCGTCTCACTCTGTGAAACGCAAGTTCAATTTCGCGTGGACCTTGCCACTCTGGAAGCAGAACGAACGGCTCGCGGACCAACGAGCCCGGCGGCCGGCGCTCATACGAGGGGTACGTGCGCTCGCCACCTCCGATATCTCTAGTTGGGCCGGTGCTCGGACAAGCCGGCCGGAGGGAAAGCGATGGGTAGGACACTCGCGGAGAAGGTCTGGGACGACCACGTCGTCCGGCGCGCCGAGGGCGAGCCCGACCTCCTCTTCATCGATCTGCACCTGCTGCACGAGGTGACCAGCCCCCAGGCCTTCGACGGTCTCCGCAAGAGCGGGCGCAAAGTGCGCCGGCTCGACCTGACCATCGCGACCGAGGACCACAACACCCCCACCCTCGACATCGACAAGCCCATCGCGGACCCGGTCTCCCGCGTCCAGCTGGAGACGCTGCGCGCGAACGCCGCCGAGTTCGGAGTGCGTCTGCACCCGCTGGGCGATGTCGAGCAGGGCGTCGTGCACGTCGTCGGCCCGCAGCTGGGTCTGACCCAGCCCGGCATGACGGTCGTCTGCGGTGACTCCCACACCTCCACGCACGGCGCCTTCGGCGGTCTGGCGTTCGGTATCGGCACCTCCCAGGTGGAGCACGTGCTGGCCACCCAGACGCTGCCGCTGGTCCGCCCCAAGACCATGGCCATCACGGTCGAGGGCGAGCTGCCCGACGGCGTCACCGCCAAGGACCTGATCCTGGCGATCATCGCCAGGATCGGTACGGGCGGTGGCCAGGGCTATGTCCTGGAGTACCGCGGCCCGGCCATCGAGAAGCTCTCGATGGAAGCCCGCATGACCATCTGCAACATGTCGATCGAGGCCGGTGCCCGCGCGGGCATGATCGCCCCCGACCAGACCACCTTCGACTACCTCAAGGGCCGTCCGCACGCCCCCGAGGGCGAGGACTGGGACGCGGCCGTCGCGTACTGGAAGACGCTGAAGACGGACGAGGACGCCGAGTTCGACGCCGAGGTCGTCATCGACGGCGCCGCCCTGTCGCCGTTCGTCACCTGGGGCACCAACCCCGGCCAGGGCGCGCCGCTTTCGGCGTCGGTCCCCGACCCGGCTTCGTACGAGGACGCTTCGGAGCGCCACGCCGCCGAAAAGGCCCTGGAGTACATGGGGTTGGAGGCCGGCCAGCCGCTGAAGTCCATCGACGTGGACACCGTCTTCGTAGGTTCGTGCACCAACGGCCGCATCGAGGACCTGCGCGCCGCCGCCGAGCTGATCAAGGGCCGCAAAGTCGCCGACGGCGTACGGATGCTGGTCGTCCCCGGCTCCGCGCGGGTCGGTCTGCAGGCCGTCTCCGAGGGCCTGGACGTCGTCTTCAAGGAGGCCGGCGCCGAATGGCGGCACGCGGGCTGCTCGATGTGTCTGGGCATGAACCCGGACCAGCTGGCCCCCGGCGAGCGCTCCGCGTCCACCTCCAACCGCAACTTCGAGGGCAGGCAGGGCAAGGGCGGCCGTACGCACCTGGTCTCGCCGCAGGTCGCCGCCGCGACGGCCGTCCTGGGCCACCTGGCGTCCCCCGCCGACCTGACCGACGCCGACACCCGTACGCCCGCTGGAGTCTGAACAGCCATGGAAGCATTCACCACGCACACCGGCCGGGCCGTCCCGCTGCGCCGCAGCAACGTCGACACCGACCAGATCATCCCCGCCCACTGGCTCAAGAAGGTGACCAGGGACGGCTTCGAGGACGGGCTGTTCGAGGCCTGGCGCAAGGACGAGAAATTCATCCTCAACCAGCCCGAGCGCAAGGGCGCCACCGTCCTGGTGGCCGGCCCCGACTTCGGCACCGGCTCCTCCCGTGAGCACGCCGTGTGGGCGCTGCAGAACTACGGCTTCAAGGCCGTCATCTCCTCCCGCTTCGCCGACATCTTCCGCGGCAACTCGCTCAAGAACGGCCTGCTCACGGTCGTCCTGGAGCAGAAGATCGTGGACGCGCTGCAGGAGCTCACCGAGAAGGACCCCGAGGTCGAGATCACGGTCGACCTTCAGGCCCGCGAGGTGCGCGCCGAGGGCATCACCGCCTCCTTCGAGCTGGACGAGAACTCCCGCTGGCGGCTGCTGAACGGGCTGGACGACATCTCCATCACCCTCCAGAACGAGGCCGACATCTCCGCGTACGAGGCCAAGCGCCCCTCGCACAAGCCGAGGACGCTGACGATCTGACCCATGGGCGCGGACCCCCCTCGGGGCGGTCCGCGCAAGGCGGATTCCGGCCACCGCGACACCCCCAGGTACCCCCAATCGTGCACGGTTGGGGGTACCGCCATGTTCGGGTTCGGAGACCTTCGAAGTCATGTGCAGAAAGGTTTCAACTCCC
The DNA here is from genome assembly GCF_045160825.1 of Streptomyces sp. NBC_00104. Lineage (NCBI taxonomy): Bacteria > Bacillati > Actinomycetota > Actinomycetes > Kitasatosporales > Streptomycetaceae > Streptomyces > Streptomyces sp. NBC_00104. Next base: position 7,908,942 of record NZ_CP108215.1, read on the forward strand.
CTAGTTACAAAGGTGATTGCCGGGGTACGCGCATCATGGTGTGGCATCGGCCGGGGGTGCTCCACAGGCCCCCGGAAGACGGCAGTTGCCCCCTGCGCAGGCGACAACTCGCCCCAGATGGCACAATCTGTGCATGGAACACGACGGCCAACTCGAGCTCTATACGGCGGTCGCGGGCCAACTCAAGGAAGCGCACGCAAGGGTGCGCGCACTGCAAGTCCCGGAGGGCGTACGCATGGCGCTGGCCCGGAAGCTGCTGGTCATTACGGCCGTGGCCAAGCACGATCTCGCCGACGCGGCAAGGCGTCTGGAGAGCTTCATGACGGACCTCGACGAAGGGCGAATGCCCGCAGAGGAACGCTGAAGGCACTCCATGACCGCCGAGTTCGTTGCGGCACAAGGGTGATAAGCCCGTTTCGTGTTTGATTTGCGGTATATATCTGCCTAACGTGCGAAAAAGCTTGAACACTTTCGTTCTGGCGATGTCTCCGAAGGGGAAGACGTGAACAAGGCGCAGCTCGTAGAAGCGATTGCGGACAAGGTCGGCGGGCGTCAGCAGGCCGCCGACGCGGTCGACGCTGTTCTGGACGCCATCGTCCGCGCGGTCGTCGGCGGGGACCGGGTGTCGGTCACCGGCTTCGGTTCGTTCGAGAAGGTCGACCGGCCGGCCCGTTACGCCCGCAACCCGCAGACGGGTGAGCGGGTTCGGGTCAAGAAGACCTCGGTGCCGCGGTTCCGCGCGGGCCAGGGCTTCAAGGACCTGGTGAGCGGCTCGAAGAAGCTTCCCCGGGGTGGCGAGGTCGCGGTCAAGAAGGCCCCCAAGGGCAGCCTGAGTGGTGGCGCTTCGGCGACGGTCAAGAAGGCGGCGGCGAAGAAGACCACCGCCAAGAAGGTGACCGCCCGCAAGACCACGGCCGCCGCCAAGAAGACGACGGCCGCCGCGAAGAAGACCACGGCGAAGAAGACGACCGCCAAGAAGGCCACCACCAAGACGGCGGCGGCGAAGAAGACGACCGCCAAGAAGACCACGGCGGCGGCGAAGAAGACCACGGCGAAGAAGGCGCCGGCCAAGAAGGCCACCGCGAAGAAGGCGCCGGCCAAGAAGTCGACGGCTCGCAAGACGACCGCGAAGAAGACTGCCGCGCGCCAGGCGTAGGGCGCCGGGTACTCACACGCGCCGGGCCGGGCTCCTGTTGAGGAGCCCGGCCCGCGGCGTGTTCCGGTGCCTGCCCGCCGTCGGAACGCCTGCTCAGAACGTCTGCAGGGTGATCAGGGTGATCCGCAGCGCTTCGCCCTCGCCCTCCGTCTCGATGCGGACCCGCTGGCCCGGGCGGAGGAGGCGCAGGGCGCCCGCGTCGAAGGACGGGGCGTCGAAGGGGAGCGGGGTGCCGTCGTCGAGGAGGACCTGGCCGGTGCGGGTGGCGGGGTCGTAGGTGTACGCGGTGGCCTGCATGGCCGCAGCCTACTGGCCGGGGATCAGCAGGCGCGCGGCCGCTGCGGCCGTACGGGGACCGACGCCGAGACCGAGGGCGGTGCGGAGGTCGTCGCCGGTGTCGACGTCCTGCCGCACGGAGTCGACGGCGGTGAGGGCGAGTTCCACGGCGCCGGAGCGGCGGTGGCGGAGGCGGGATTCGGGGCCGAAGACGGGGGAGAGGTCGTGGCCGGGGGTCGCGGCGAGCAGGGTGGTGCCGGTGCCGGCGGCGTCCGGGAGGAAAGAACGGGGGAATTCGGCGGCCGCGTTCAGGACGCGGGTCAATTCCCCGGGACGCAGGGCGGGCAGATCGGCGTTGAGGGCCGCCACGGGGCTTTGCGGGCGTATAGCGCGTACGACGGCTGTTCCGTGCCGCAGAGCGGCGTTCAGGCCGTCCCGGGAGCCGTTTCGGTTGTCCTCCGGGACGGTTCGGGCGCCCAGGGCCGTCAGCTCGCGGGCGGCGAGGGGGTCGTCCGTGACCACCACCACACCGCCGACCGCCGCGGCGGCCAGGGCCGCGGCCACGGTGTCCTGGGCGAAGGCGAGGGCCAGGCCGGGGCGCACCCCGTCGGCGGCGGTGTCCGAGAGTCTGCTCTTGGCCCGCGCCAGGGGCTTCAGGGGTACGACCAGGGTCCACTGCACGGGCGTTCCGTCCCTCTCTTGTCGCGGCCATTGTCACCTGGGCGCAAGGGGCGGCCGCAGGGCGGGGCGTACGGTGTTCTCGACAGACCGGTGGGCCGGGGCGACACTTGTGCGGCTCCGGGTCCCCGGAACAGGCCCTGGGAAGTCCTAGAGGAAGGTGTCCGCGTGCCCCGCCGGAGAATCGGCTTCTGGTACCGCCTCGCCGCGGTGATCGCCAAACCACCACTGGTGGTGCTGATCAAGCGGGACTGGCGTGGAATGGAGAACATTCCGGCCGAGGGTGGATTTATCACCGCCGTGAACCACAATTCGCATGTCGATCCCTTTGCGTACGCCCATTATCAGTACAACAGTGGCCGGGTTCCGCGTTTTCTCGCGAAGAGCGGTCTCTTCGGCAAGGGATTCATCGGCGCCGTGATGCGCGGCACCGGACAGATCCCCGTCTATCGCGAGAGCACCGACGCGCTGAGCGCCTTCCGGGCCGCGATCGAGGCCGTGGAGCGCGGCGAGTGCGTCGCCTTCTACCCCGAGGGCACCCTCACCCGCGACCCGAACGGCTGGCCCATGACCGGCAAGACCGGCGCCGCGCGGGTCGCCCTGCAGACCAGGTGCCCGGTGATCCCGGTCGCGCAGTGGGGCGCCAACGAACTGCTGCCGCCGTACGCCAAGAAGCCCCACCTCCTGCCGCGCAAGACCCATCATGTGCTCGCGGGCCCGCCCGTCGACCTCTCGCGCTTCTACGGCCTGGAGATGAGCCCCGACCTGCTGAAGGACGCGACGGAGGTCATCATGGCCGCCATCACCCACCAGCTGGAGCAGATCCGCGGCGAGAAGGCGCCCGAGACGCCGTACGACCCGAAGCGGGAGCGGATCGAGCAGCGGCGCAGGACCGCCCGGGCGGTCGTCGACCATCATCAACGGCAACAGCACAGCACGGTCCAGCGGGCACAGGAACATCAGGAAGAGGGGCAGAGCAAGTGAGCAAGCCGGTCAAGGCGGCCGTCTTCGGCACCGGTTCGTGGGGCACGGCCTTCGGCATGGTGCTCGCCGACGCGGGGTGCGACACCGTTCTGTGGGGGCGGCGTCCGGAACTCGCGGACGCGGTCAACTCCACCCGGACCAACCCGGACTACCTGCCCGGCGTGGAACTCCCGGAGAACCTCCGGGCCACGACCGACCCCGCCGAGGCCGCCGCCGGCGCCGACTTCACCGTCCTCGCCGTCCCCTCCCAGACGCTGCGCGCCAACCTCGCCGACTGGACCGGGCTGCTGGCCCCCGACACCGTCCTCGTCTCGCTGATGAAAGGCGTCGAACTCGGTTCCGCCATGCGGATGAGCGAGGTGATCGAGGACGTCGCGAAGGTCGGGCAGGACCGTATCGCCGTCGTCACCGGGCCCAACCTGGCACGCGAGATCGCCTCCCGCATGCCGGCCGCCTCCGTGGTCGCCTGCACCGACGAGGCCGTCGCCCAGCGGCTCCAGACCGCCTGCCACACCCCGTACTTCCGCCCCTACACCAACACCGACGTCGTCGGCTGCGAGCTGGGCGGCGCGGTGAAGAACGTCATCGGTCTCGCCGTCGGCATCGCGGACGGCATGGGCCTGGGCGACAACGCCAAGGGGTCGCTCATCACGCGCGGTCTCGCCGAGACGACCCGGCTCGGCCTCGCGATGGGCGCCGACCCGCTCACCTTCGCCGGACTCGCGGGCCTCGGCGACCTGGTGGCGACCTGCTCCTCGCCGCTCTCGCGCAACCACACCTTCGGCACCAACCTCGGCAAGGGCATGACCCTGCAGGAGACCATCGCGGTCACCCGGCAGACCGCCGAGGGCGTCAAGTCCTGTGAGTCCGTACTGGACTTGGGGCGCCGGCACGGCGTCGACATGCCCATCACGGAGACGGTCGTCGACATCGTCCACGACGGCAAGCCGCCCGTCGTCGCCCTCAAGGAGATGATGTCGCGCAGCGCCAAGCCGGAGCGACGCTGAGCGAACGCGACCGTAGGGGCGCTGACTGGCGCACTACCAACGGGTACCCTCAACGCGATATGAGCACCGAGAACCTCCCCCAGAGCCCTGAGCAGCCGTCCCGCAAGCCGCGCGTGGCCGTCGTCTTCGGCGGCCGCAGCTCGGAACACGGGATCTCCGTGGTCACGGCAGGCGCCGTCCTGCGGGCCATCGACCGGACGAAGTACGACGTCCTGCCGATCGGCATCAGCCGGGAAGGCCGCTGGTTCCTCACCGCCGACGAACCGGAGCGGATGGCGATCACCGACCGCCGCACGCCGAGCGTCGAGGAGCTCGCCGAGTCGCGGGAGGGCGGCGTGGTGCTCCCCGTCGACCCCGCCAACCGCGAAGTCGTCTACAGCGAGCCCGGATCGGTGCCCAAGGCGCTCGGTGAGGTCGACGTCGTCTTCCCCGTCCTGCACGGCCCGTACGGCGAGGACGGAACCCTCCAGGGCATGCTGGAGCTCTCCGGTGTCCCGTACGTCGGCTCGGGCGTCCTCGCCTCGGCCGTCGGCCAGGACAAGGAGTACATGAAGCGGGTGTTCACCTCCTTCGGGCTCAAGGTCGGCCCGTACGTGGTGATCAGGCCGCGTGAGTGGCAGCTCGACGAGTCCGCCGCCCGCAAGAAGATCATCGATCTCGCCGGTGAGCACGGCTGGCCCCTTTTCGTGAAGCCCGCCCGCGCGGGCTCCTCCATCGGCATCACCAAGGTCGACGACCTGGCGGGCCTCGACGAGGCGATCGCCGAGGCCCAGCGCCACGACCCGAAGATCCTGGTCGAGGCGGCCCTGCGCGGCCGTGAGATCGAGTGCGGCGTCCTGGAGTTCGAGGACGGCCCCCGCGCCTCCGTCCCCGCCGAGATCCCGCCGCCCGAGGCCCACGCGTACTACGACTTCGACGCCAAGTACATCGACTCGACCCCCGGCATCGTCCCGGCCCCGCTCACCCCGGAGGAGACCGCCGAGGTCCAGAGGCTCGCGGTGGAAGCCTTCGACGCCGCCTCCTGCGAGGGCCTGGTCCGCGCGGACTTCTTCCTCACGGAGGACGGCGAGTTCGTGATCAACGAGATCAACACGCTCCCCGGCTTCACACCGATCTCGATGTACCCGGCGATGTGGAAGGCGAGCGGAATCGAATACCCGGAGCTGGTGGACCGCCTGGTCCAGGCCGCCCTGCACAGGTCGACGGGCCTGCGCTGAGGCGCCTTCGAAAGGGGCGGAGCCCCTTTTTCGAGGGGCGCGGGGAACTGCGCGACCAGCCACAACCGGTCCGCAGCCTCCCGACGGCCTGCCGAGGCACCCCCTTAGGAGGCAACCCCTTCAGGAATCTAGGAGGCAACCCCTTCAGGAATCGCTTTCTCGATCGCGGTCGCCAGCCCCACCAGGATCGGCGAGGTGTCCTCCCCGGCCCGATCCGCCGACACCGACACCTCCACATACGCGGAGCGATTGGCGGTGGTGAAGCGGTACGACCCGTCGTCCCGCTTCTCCATCAGCCAGTCGACCCCGTCGACGGCCCCGGCCACCGCATCGGCATCGCGCCCCTCGGCCACCCCGGGATCGATCATCTTCGGCGGCTGGGGCACACCACAGCGCAGTATGATCACCGCGTCACCCCAGCCCGCCGTCAGCGCGGAGGCCGGCTGCGGATCCCGGCGGCCGAGACCGTCCACCTTTCGCGGCAGCACCTCGTCCAGGTTCCGGCACAGTTTCACGGCGGCAGTCCCCGCGCTGGGAACCGCCGCCGAGCCGCCGTCGTCTGCTGAGGAGCAGCCCGTGACGGCGATCAACGACACGGCCAGGACGGGAAGCCCGAGGCGAGCGGGGCGCCGGTGACGGAACGAGTTCACCGGCCAAGGGTAGACGGGGGCTACAGGTGCACGACCGGGCAGGTCAGGGTGCGGGTGATCCCGTCCACTTGCTGGACCTTCGCGACCACCAGCCGGCCGAGGTCGTCGACGGTGTCGGCCTGGGCGCGCACGATGACGTCGTACGGACCCGTCACGTCCTCGGCCTGGATGACACCGGGGAGTTTGCTGATCGTGTCGGCGACGGTCGACGCTTTGCCGACCTCCGTCTGGATCAGGATGTACGCCTGTACCACGGAACCTCCAGGGCGGCCACGAGGATCATGTGGATCATGTCGGGAAAAGGAACGCCACGGTATCGCGTCGTCCCGCACCACGGGGAGACCCGTGGAGGCCGCGCCACGCACACCGGGGTGCGGGGACGACGGAAGTTGACGGTCCACTCGACCGTACCGAGCACGAGAACGGCCCGCGACCGGGCGCGACAGACACTGGAAGCGGCACGAGAAGGGGCGATACGACGATGAAGGGCACCGTGGGAGAGCTGGGGGAGTTCGGGCTCATCAGGGAGCTCACCTCCCGGCTCACCACCACCCCGGCGGTCCGGGTCGGCCCCGGCGACGACGCCGCCGTGGTGGCGGCGCCGGACCGCAGGGTCGTGGCGAGCACCGACCTGCTCCTGGAGGGACGGCACTTCCGGCGCGACTGGTCCACGGCGTACGACGTGGGGCGCAAGGCCGCCGCGCAGAACCTCGCCGACATCGCCGCCATGGGTGCCGTACCCACCGCGCTGCTCCTCGGCCTGGTCGCGCCCGCCGAACTTCCGGTGACCTGGGCCACCGAGCTGATGGACGGCCTGCGCGACGAGTGCCAGGTGGCCGGCGCGGCCGTGGTGGGCGGTGACGTCGTCCGCGGCGACACCATCATGATCTCGATCACCGCGCTCGGTGATCTGCGCAACCACGAGCCCGTGACCAGGGGTGGAGCCCAGCCCGGTGATGTCGTGGCCGTCACCGGCTGGCTCGGCTGGTCCGCCGCCGGGCACGCGGTGCTCTCCCGGGGCTTCCGCTCGCCGCGGGCCTTCGTGGAGGCCCACCGGCGCCCCGAGCCGCCGTACCACGCGGGCCCGGCCGCCGCCTCCCTCGGCGCGACCGCGATGTGCGATGTCAGCGACGGGCTGATCGCGGACCTGGGGCACATCGCCGAGGCGAGCAAGTGCCGGATCGACATCCGCTCCGGCGCCATCGACATCCCCACCCAGATGCACGACATCGGTCAGGCCGTCGGTGTCGACCCCCTCCAGTGGGTGCTCACCGGGGGCGAGGACCACGCGATCGTGGCCACCTTCCCGCAGGACGTGAAGCTGCCCGCGCGGTGGAAGGTGATCGGCGAGGTCCTCAACCCCTCCGCGCTGCCCCAGGTGACCGTGGACGGGGCGCCCTGGACCAGCAAGGGCGGCTGGGACCACTTCGCGGACATCGAGTCATGAGTCCCGCGCCGCCGAGGGTCCTCACCGTGGCCGGGTCCGACTCCGGCGGCGGGGCCGGGATCCAGGCCGACCTGAAGACGATGCTCGCGCTCGGGGTGCACGGCATGAGCGTCGTCACGGCCGTCACCGCGCAGAACTCCCTCGGCGTGCAGGGCGCTTGGGAGCTTCCCGTGGAGGCCGTGCGCGCCCAGTACCGCAGCGTCGTCGACGACATCGGCGTCCAGGCGGTCAAGACCGGCATGCTCGCCTCCGCCGAACTCGTCGAGGCCGTCGCCGAGTTGCTCGCCGCCACCGACGCGCCGGTCGTCGTCGACCCGGTCGGTGTCTCCAAGCACGGTGACCCGCTCCTCGCCGCCTCCGCGCTGGACTCCGTACGGACGCGCCTGCTGCCGGTGGCCACCGTCGCGACCCCCAACCTCGACGAGGTGGCCCAACTCACCGGCGTACGGGTCCAGTCGGAGTCCCAGATGAGCGAGGCGGCCGAGGCCCTGCTGGCGTACGGGCCCCGGTGGGCACTGATCAAGGGCGGACATCTCTTGGGAGACGCCGTCGATCTGCTCACCGACGGCTCCGAGGAGTTCTGGCTGCGGGCCCCCAGGTACGACAACCGGCACACGCACGGCACGGGCTGCACCCTCGCCTCCGCGATCGCGTCGCACCTCGCACGGGGGCGGACCGTGCCGGAGGCCGTGGCGGCGGCCAAGGAGTACGTCACCGGGGCGATCGTCGCCGGGTTCGCGCTCGGCGGGGGGATCGGGCCCGTGGACCACGGCTGGGTCCTCACACGGGGTACTCCGGCAGCTTGATGTTCGTCGCCGACTTCTCGGTGAGCCGCTTGAAGAAGGCCGCCAGCGGGCGGGAGGCGAGCAGGCGGTACATGCGGTCCCGGCCGCGGATCCGCCGCTCGGTGGGCGGCGCGAAGAACGGGCCCGCGTTGCCCGAGGTCTTCTGGTAGCCCTCGGCGAAGTCCCTGATCCGGGACTCGTACGCGGCGAACGCCGTACGGTGGTCACCGCCCGCCAGGGCGAGTTCACCGGCCAGGACGTACGCGCCGACGACCGCCACACCGGTGCCCATGCCGCCCATCGTGGCGCCGTACGCCGCGTCCCCGAGCAGCGCCACCCGGCCCTTCGTGAGCCGGTCGACGTGGATCTGGGCGATCGCGTCGAAGTACAGGTCGTCGGCCGCCTCCAGCGCCTTGAGGACGTGCGGCCCCTCCCAGCCCATGCCCGCGAAGCGCTCGGTGAGGATCCGCTTCTGCCCGGCGATGTCCTGGCGGTCGTACGACAGCCGTGCGGAGCGGAAGACCAGCAGCGCCACCGCGCGGTCCGGGTCGCCGTCGTAGTTTCTCCCGTACGTGTGCCAGGCCCTCGTCGAGCAGTTCCAGGGCGCGCCCGTACTCGCCGCGCCAGTCGGCGAACGAGGCCAGTGGGTCCAGGCAGTTGGCCATGCCCCAGCGGTCGCCGGTCGCGCGGAAGCCGTCCAACGCGCGCGTGAAGGCCGCCTCCGACGCGGCGGGGCGCCCCGCGAACAGGTCCTGGTAGGCGAGGCCGACGTCCAGCAGTGCCCGGCCCCATGGGTCGTCGCTCATCTGCACGGCCCGGATCTCCTCCTCCACGGAGAGGACCGGACCGCCGACGAGCGACCAGATGACCATGGTGGACGGCAGCCGCAACGGCTCCTCCAGTGCCCGCAGTACGGCCGCCACGCGCGCGAGGCGCTCGGGTTCGCCGGGGTCGTCACCGCGTCCGGCGACCGTGTGCATCACACACAGCGCGTACTCCTCGGCCAGTCCCGGGGGCGGCACCTCGCCCACGGCCGCCAGCAGCGCGCGGGCGAGCGGCAGATGCTCGCTCTGCGGACCGCGCAGCCGCCAGAACCACGACAGGGACGCCATCAGTCGCAGCGCGGCCCCGCTGTCGGTGTGCGTCAGGTGGCGCAGGGCCGCGTCGAGATTGCCGTGCTCGGCGGTCAGCCGTTCCAGCCAGGGCAGCTGCCCGGCACCGCGCAGGACGGGTTCCGCGCGCTCGGCCAGTGCCAGGAAGTACCCGGCGTGCGCGGTCCGCAGCCGCTGCGGATCGTTCTCCCCGGCGAGCCGCTCGGCGGCGTACGCGCGGATCGTCTCCAGCATCCGGTACCGCCCGTCGGCGACCTCCACCAGCGACTTCTCCACCAGCGAGGCCAGCACGTCCTCCGCGTACGGCACCCCGCACACCGCCTCGACCGCCTCCGCCGTCGCACCCCCGGAGAACACGGCCAGCCGCCGCGCCAACTCCCGCTCCGCCTCGTCCAGCAGTTCCCAGCTCCACTCCACCACGGCCCGCAGCGTGCGATGCCGGGGCGCCTTGGTGCGGTCGCCGCGGGAGAGGAGACGGAAGCGGTCGGTGGCGGGGGCGCAGACGGTCCCGGGAGTGGGCCCGTGGGTGCCCAGCCGGGTGCCGAGGCGGTCGGCGAGGCGGTCGGCGAGGTCGTCCATGGTCAGGGTGCGCAGCCGGGCTGCGGCCAGTTCGATGGCCAGGGGCAGGCCGTCGAGGGCGGCGCAGATGTCGGCCACGCGCGCGTGCTCGCTGGGACCGGCCACGCGCGCGTGCCCCTCGACACCGGGGGCGGTGATGTCCTGGCCGATACCGATACCGATACCGATACCGATACCGATACCGATACCGATACCGATACCGATACCGATACCGATACCGATACCGCTGCCGAGGTCGGGGCGTACGGCCCGCGCGCGGTCCAGGAACAGGTGGCCGGCGAGTTCCGGGGGCAGTGGCGGCACCGGCACGAGGATCTCGCCGGTGATGCCGAGCGACTCGCGGCTGGTGGCGAGCACCTGGAGGCCGGGGCAGCCGCCCAGCAGGAGGCCGACGAGGCGGGCCGCCTCCTCGACCAGATGCTCGCAGTTGTCGAGCACGAGCAGCAGTTCACGTTCCTCCAGGGCGGCCAGCAACCGTTCCGTGGCCTGCGCGACAGGGCTCCCGGGCCCGCGCAGACCCTCGCGTACGCCGAGGGCCGCGAGAACGGCGTACGGGATCTGCGCGCCGTCGGTCAGAGACGCCAGCTCGGTGACGCAGACGCTCGTGGAGGCGGCCTCGTGGGCCCGCGCGGCCTCGATCGCGAGCCGCGTCTTGCCCGCCCCGCCGGGCCCGGTCAATGTGACGAGCCGGGCACCGGAAGCGCGGGAGGGAGAGCGGGAGAGGGTGCGGTCGGCCGGGCCGGAGCCGGACAGGGCGGGCTCGGACCCGTCGGGGCCGGTCAGGAGCGCGGCGATGCGCGCCAGTTCGGTGTCCCGGCCGATGAAGCGGGTGAGTTGGGCCGGCACGCGGGGGCGACGTGGGCCCGGGTCCTGGCCCTGCAGCAGTTCGCGGTGGAGTGTGGAGAGCTCGGGCGACGGGTCGGCGCCCAGTTCGTCGGCGAGGACGCGCCGGGCCTCCTCGTAGACGCGGAGCGCCTCGGCCGGGCGCCCGCTCGCGTGGAGCGCCCGCATCAGCTGGCCGTACAGCCGTTCGCTCAGCGGGTGTGCGGCCAGCAGCGTGCGCGTCTCGGGGACGAGTCCGGGGCCGCCGCCGAGCGCGAGGTCCGCCTCGATCCGGTCCTGCACGGCGGCCAGCCGCAGCTCGTCGAGGCGGGCGACCTCGGCGTACGCGTCCGGCAGGTCGGGCAGCGCGGGCCCGCGCCACAGGGCGAGCGCCTCGCGCAGCCGGGCCGCCGCCCGCGGAGGGTCCCCGGCGGCGAGAGCGCTTCGCCCTTCCCCGGACAGCTGCTCGAAGAGGTGGGCGTCGACGGTGTCGGGCGGGACGGCGACGCGGTAACCGGCGGGCGTGGCCTCGATCCGCGCGTGCGGGCCCAGGCGTCTGCGCAGCCGGGAGACCTGGGACTGGAGCGCGTTGGCTGCCCCGGCGGGTGGCCGGGCCCCGTACAGGCCGTCGATGAGGCGCTCGACGGAGACGGTACGGCCCGCGTCGAGGAGGAGCAGCGTCAGCAGGGCGCGGGGGCGGGGGCCGCCCGGGTCCAGCGAGGCGCCGTCGTCGGTGCGTAGGGCGAGGGGACCCAGGATGCCGAACCGCATTCACGGGATTCTGGCAGCAAGGGGACGTGCGGGCACGGCCGGGAGGGACGCAGGAGGGCACGCGGGCACAGCAAAAAGCCGGCCCACCCTATGGTGGACCGGCTCTGTGCGGCGAACCGGCAGTGGCCGCGCGCTGGCTGAGCGTCAGCGCGAGACCTTGCCGGCCTTGATGCACGAGGTGCAGGCGTTCACGCGCTTCGGCGTCCCACCGACCACGGTACGCACGCGCTGGATGTTCGGGTTCCAGCGACGGGACGTACGGCGGTGCGAGTGCGAGATGTTGTTGCCGAAGCCCGGCCCCTTGCCGCAGACGTCGCAGTTGGCAGCCACGGGTCACTCCAAAGACTTCAGATGCGCTTACGGTTGATCCCGGCATGCCGGGATCACGACCCCATTGACTGGGATCTGAGTGGCGCTGCCGGGGGGAAGAGTCCGACCCGGATCATCGATCCGAACCGGACAACCGGAGCAGCATACAACGACTGCGTCGGTACAACGAAATTACCATGGCTGGTCCGGGGCCCGTCCCGGCCCTCTTACCGGCGGTCACCGCTGCGGGTCTACGCTGCGTGCGACGTGCGGCGTCCCACCTGGCCCACGTCCAGCAGCCAAGCAGCTCAAGGAGGCGCAGGTGCCGCAGGTGCCGCAGACGTTCTTCGATGCTCTCGCGGTACGCACCTGGTGCGGACTCGCGCTGGCGGCGCTGGGTCGCGCGCGCGAGGAGATCGACGCCATCAACGTGTACCCGGTGGCCGACGGCGACACCGGCACGAACCTGTACCTGACGATGGAGTCGGCGGTGGCGGCCGTCGAGGCGGTGTTCGCGGGCCACGAGACCGGAGGTCCGCCCGCCGGTGCGGGGAAGCCGACGCTCGCCCAGGCCGCGCGGGCCATGGCGCACGGCGCGCTGATCGGGGCCCGGGGCAACTCCGGGACGATCCTCGCCCAGCTCCTGAGGGGCATGGCCCAGGTCCTCGCCGATGACGGTGAGGCGGCCCACACCGACGGCCAGGGCCTGCGACTCGCCCTCCGGCACGCCGCAGACTCCGCCCGCGACGCCGTCGCCCATCCCGTCGAGGGCACCGTCCTCACGGTCGCCTCCGCCGCCGCCGACGCGGCCACCGACGCCGAGGGCGACTGCGGAACGGTCGCCCGCGCCGCCTACGAGGGCGCCGGTACGGCCCTGGCGGCCACCCCCGCCCAACTGGCCGCCCTGGCCCGCGCCGGCGTCGTGGACGCGGGCGGACGGGGACTGGTGGCGGTGCTGGCGGCGCTGGTGGAGACGTTCACGGGGGAGGCGCCGAGGGCGGTGGCCGTTTCCGGGGGGCACGCGCGCGTGGCCGACGTCGCCGCGGTCGTGGAGGTGTGCGCGGACGACCGGCCCGAAGCGGAGGGGCCCGCCTTCGAGGTGATCTATCTCCTGGAGGCGGAGGACGCGGCCGTGGCCCGCCTGCGGCGCCGGCTGGACGAGTTGGGCGACTCGCTCGTCGTGGTCGGCGGGGACGGGTTGTGGAACGTCCATGTGCACGTCGACGACGCCGGGGCCGCCGTGGAGGCCGGGGTCGAGGCCGGGCGGCCGTACCGGATCCGGATCACGCACTTCGGGGCCGAGGACGCCCACATGACCGGTGAGGCCGGGCGCCGGCCGCGCGAGCGCGCCCAGCGGGCCGTGGTGGCCGTCGTGCCGGGGGAGGGGCTGGCCGGGCTCTACACCGAGGCCGGCGCGACCACGGTCCTGGCCCGCCCCGGGGAGCCGCCCGCCAGCGGGGAGCTCGTGGAGGCCGTACGGCGTGCCCACGCGCGCGAGGTGGTGCTGCTGCCCAACGACGCGGACCTCCGCCACACGGCGGCGGCCGCCGCCGAGCAGGCCCGCGCCGAGGGCGTCCGGGTCGCCCTCATCCCCACCCGCTCGGCCGTCCAGGGCATCGCCGCCCTCGCCGTCCACGAGCCCGACCGCCGCTTCGACGAGGACGTCGTCTCCATGACCTCCGCGGCAGGCGCCACCCGCTACGCCGAGGTCGTCATCGCCGAGCGCCAGTCCTGGACCATGGCCGGCATCTGCCAGGCCGGGGACGTCCTCGGCCTCATCGAGGGCGATGTCGCCGTCATCGGCTCCGACGTCACGCGGACGGCGACCGCGGTGGTCGACCGCATGCTCGCCGCCGGCGGCGAAATGGTCACCCTCGTCCTGGGCGACGAGGCCCCCACCGACGTCGTGGACCACGTGGAGACCCGGGTGCGGGAGGGATACCTGGCGGTGGACACGGTGGTGTACCGGGGCGGGCGGCAGGGCGCGCTGCTGCTGATCGGTGTGGAGTAGGGATTTTCTCGCCCCCGCCGCCCCTACCCGTCCCATCCTCCAGGGGCTGCGCCCCTTCGACCCCCATCCGCGGGTCCGTGGGGCTTCTCGCGCAGTTCCCCGCGCCCCTAGAACAGGGGCGCGGGGAACTGCGCGAACGGGGTCCGGGGCGGAGCCCCGAGGGAGGGGACGGGTAGGGGCGGCGGGGGCGAGAAACCATGGTCGCCCCCAACTCAGCCCTCTTCCCGCGCCCCCGCGGCCCCCGCCACCTCCGACAACCGCTCCGCCTCCGCCCGCCGAGCCACCGCCGTCTCGTCGTCCCGCCCGGCGAGCGCGGACACCACACCCCGCGCCCGCCCCGCGGCCGCGGCCCCCCGCCGGAGGTCGGCCTCCAGCCACCCCGCAGCGAGTTCCACGGCGGTCCGCGCGTCGAGGAAGTCCTCCCCGAGGGACTCGTACACCGACACCGCCCGCTCGACGAACCCGAGCGCCTCCTCGAAGACCGGCCCGAAGGACGCGAGTTCCGCGTCCTCGGCCACGGACCGGGCGAGCAGGTCGCCGAACTGCCGGCAGGTCTCGCCGAGTTCCGCGGCGATCCGCCGCCGGTTCTCCTCACCGGTCACATCGGACAGGGCCGCCTCGCAGCCCACCACGGCGTCACCCATCAGCTCCCGGGCCTCGTCCAGGGCCGACGGCTCCGCGCCCTGACGGCTCTCCCGCGCCGCGTACCAGGCCCGCGCCCGCAGCGCCCGGACGTACCCGTGGACGTTCCCCAGCTCACCCCAGAGATCGACGGCACGCGCGTACGCCCGGTCGGCCTCGCCGGGCAGCCCCGCGCGCGCGAGCGCCTCGGCGGCGAGATGGGCGAGCATGGCGTGGTCGCGCTGCTCGGGCCAGTGCCGGGCGATGTCGGCGGCCCGCAGCCACCGTTCGGCGGCCTCACGGTGCTCACCCAGCTCGGTGTGGCAGTCACCGAGCCACCACAGGGTCTGGGCGACGGCCCCGTCCCCGTGCGTCTCGGTGGTGAGGTCCGGCAGCGCCGACTCCAGCACCTCGGCCGCCTCCGCCCACCGTCCCAGCCGCAGCAGGAACCCGCCGAGCAGATGCCGGGCCCAGGCGCCGAGCGTCGGACCCTCACCCGCCTCGTCGGACCAGTGCGCCGCCTCCAGGGCGTGCGCGGAGGCCTCCTCCACCCGCTCGCCGGCGCCGAGCAGCTCGGCCAGCTGGAGGTGCAGCTGCGCGTGCCCCACCGCCTCCAGATCCGCCCCGCCGTGCTCCAGCGCCGAACGGGCCGCCCGCTCGGCGGTCTCCAGGTCCCCGAGATGCTGCGCGACCCCGGCGAGCCGCGCCTCGTACTGCACCGCGAACCAGGGCAGCCCGGCCGCCACATACCGCTCCGCGGCCTCCGCGAACAGCCCG
Source organism: Streptomyces sp. NBC_00104 (assembly GCF_045160825.1). Taxonomy (NCBI): domain Bacteria; kingdom Bacillati; phylum Actinomycetota; class Actinomycetes; order Kitasatosporales; family Streptomycetaceae; genus Streptomyces; species Streptomyces sp. NBC_00104. The sequence goes on from NZ_CP108215.1 coordinate 7,924,144, forward strand.
GCGGCGGCCTCCGCGTCCCCGCCGCGCGCGGCCAGCTCCCCGAGCATCGCCCGCGCCTCCGCGGCCCGCGAGGCCAGCCGTACGTCCTCCGTGTGGCGCGGCTCGGCGCCCGCACAGAACTCGGCCAGCTCCCGCACGGCGGCCTCGGCGGGGGCCACCACGTCGGCGTCCTCGCTCTCGTGCATCCGCTGCACGAGTATCCGCGCCCGCCCCACCAGCACGGACGCCGTCTGCCGCACGCCCGTCCGGCCGTCCGCCCAGAGGGCGAGGATCCGCTCGTACGGCTCGGAGATCAGCTCCAGGGCCGCGTCGGGGTGGCCCGCCAGGGCGTGCACGTTCGCCCCGCGCGCGCGTGCCGCCAGCGCCTCGCCGGGGTCACCGGCCTCCTCGTACAGCTCGGCCGCCCGTTCGAAGAGGGTGCGGCCCTCCGGCCCGAGGCCGATCGCCTCGTGGTCGACGATCTCCGCACGGTCCCAGGCGTCCAGCTCCGCGCCCTCGGCCTCGGCGGCACGTGACACGGCGGCCCAGGCGCCGACCGACCCGGGATGCAGGGACTCGGAGAGCCGCCGCGCCTCCGCGAGGAGAGCGGGCAGGTCCTCGGGGGCCGCCATGCCCTCCGTCCGCTCGACTTCGGCGGGCGGCCGGGGCGCCGGCACCGGAACGACGGCCCGCGTCGAACGCACCCCCAGCGGCAGCCGCTCCAGCAGCGGCGATCGGTCCATCCGCTCCCGGACATGGGTGCTGACGTACGCCGTGCCGTTGCGCTCGTCGAAGAGCGCGGCCAGAGCGAGGGCCTCCTCGCGCGCGTGGGCGGCCAGTTCGCGGGCGGTCCAGCCACGCCCGGCGGGACCGGGGACGTTCTGCTCGCCGAACCCACGCGCGGTGAGGCGGCTCATGAGCAGGGCCACCACACTCATGAAGTCCAGCTTGCTGCGCGGGTCCCCGGAGTCGGTGAAGTACGCCGGACGCTCGGCCAGCAGCTCCAGGCCGCGTGCCTCGTTACCGGTCAGGGCACAGAACTCCACGTGGTCCGCGTACGCGCCCCGCATGCTCTCCATGGCCCGCACCAGCCGGAAACCCCGCAGATGGTGGGCCCGCGCCTCGTCCGGGCGCCCCAGGCGCAGCAGCGGCACCAGGGAGGACGCCAGGACGGTGTGCGGCTCGTGCGCGCACGTGTACTCGCCCTCCAGGACCGGCGCCCACAGCTCCAGCGCTTCCGCTTCCCGGCGCCGCAGGGCCTGCCACCAGCCCTGCCCGTGCAGCTCGCACGCGTGACAGTCGGCCATGGCGTCCCGGTCGGCGGCCAGCCACGCCCCGTACGCCCGCTCGGCCCGCGCCAGGTCGCCGATGTGCGTGGCCACACTGAACTCGGCGCTGCGCACGGCCCGTTCCGAGTGCCCGGCGAGCCGGTAGCGGTGCTCCATCTCGCCGAGCCACTTCTCGATGGAGGCCAGCGGGACGTGCGGCTGGTTCAGCATGCCGGCCGACATCCACTTGAACACCCAGTGCAGGGAGTGGACCTCGTACTCGTCGAAGTCCTCCGGGCGCTCGTCCCACATGCGCAGCAGACGCGCGAAGGGGACGAACATCTTGTCCTTCTCGGAGCTGTAGTTGTAGACCTTCAGCTGATGCCCGAGCGCCTCGATCACGGCGAGCGGCACGTTCAGCTTCTCGGCCTGAGCGAGCAGCAGTTCCGCGCGCGCGTTGCGGGCGGGGCCCTCCGGCTGCTCGTAGTTCTCCGCCATGGCCCGGCGCAGCTCGTCGAAATCCGTGATGTCGCTGAACCGGCTCATCGGCGGCCGTCCTCCCCGAAACCGGAACCCGAACCCGAGCCGGGCCCCGACCCGGGATCGGTGTGCGTGGCCCACTCCAGCAGGCCGATGAAGGCACGGTTCAAAAGCGCCGAGTCCGCGGGCCTCAGCGGTCGCTGGGCCATCAGCAGGGCCTGCCCGTACAGGGACTCCGTGGCCGTGCCGACCAGCTCCCGGTCGGACAGGGAACTGATCCGCCGGATCAGCGGGTTGAGATGGTTGAGCACCAGCCGCGCGCGCGGGGCGCTGCTCCGCAGCGAGCCGAGGATGCCCGCCCACAGGTCGTCGGCCCGCTCCTCCGCCTCCGCACGGGCCTGCTCGTGCCGGGAGGACCGGTCGTCCAGGTGCAGCGCGGGCACCGAGAGCGGATGGAAGGCCCGCAGCACGACATCGCACCCCAGGGGGTCCAGTCGGGCCCGCGCGGCCGACAGGAAGCCCGTCAGCGCCAGCTCCTCGTCCGGGTCCAGCGTGTCCAGGTGCGCGGTCACCGTGTCGGCGTCCAGCTCGGCGACCACCGTCCCCGGGCGCACCGACGGCAGCGCCTCGACCAGCTCGCTGTCGTACGTGTAGCCGCCGTTGACGACCCCGACGCCCTGCGCGGACGCGATCGGGGCGACCTGGCGGTACTCCTCGACCGTGCGCGTGAAGTGCACCACCGGGTGCCGCTGCGCGAACTCCTCCAGGGACAGCCGCCCGTCGGTCGTCTCGAAGGGCAGCCACGGCAGCATCGTGCGCAGCATCTCCCTGTCGTGCCGCGCCAGGGACTTCACGCCCAGGTAGTGCACCGACAGGAAGGCCGCCAGCCGCTCCGGATCGCCCGCGGCGAGCCCCGTGAGCCAACCGCGGATCCTCTCGCCCAGCGCCTCCCGTACGGCCGCCAGGGTCTCGTCCTCGTACAGCGACTCCCGCGACGCCGTGGGCCGCAGACTGTCCGTGTCGAGGACACAGCGCACGAAGAACGCCCAGTCCGGCAACAGCTGTTCGGCCCGCTCGGTGAGCAGCATGCCCTTCAGATGCACCCGGTGGGTCGCCCGCTGGGCGGGGCTGACGGCGGCCGGCAGGACGTACGCCACGCCCCGGATCCCGGCCAGCGGCACGTTCAGCTCTATCGAGTCCAGCGGCGTGAACCCGAACAGGTCGTGGCAGTGCCGGGCCAGGGCCACCCGCCGGGTGGTGGGGGAGGGGTACGCGCGGTCCCAGGGCGCCGGCAGATCGGTGACCGCCTCGTCGCCCACCCGGACGTCGTACGGCAGCAGCGACCCGAAGTCCCGCGCCAGTGTCAGTACGCGCGCGGGGGAGAGCCATTCCGCCGCGCCGGGCCGCGCGAGCAGGTGCACGGTCGTGCCCGGCTCGGGACGCGCCTCGTCGGGCAGCGTCCGCACGGTGTACGAGCCGTCGTCGGCCGCCGTCCACTCCACGGGCGGCGCGTCCGGCGTACGGGCGCTGCGGCTGACCACGCGGATCCGCTCGGCGACCACGAAACAGGCCAGCATGCCGATACCGAACTGCCCGAGAAAGTCCGAGCGGACCTCCTGAATGCCACCGTCGTCGCGCTTCGAACTGCGCCCGATGGTGGCGAGCAGGTCGTGTACGTCGGCCTCGGTGAGCCCGATGCCCGAGTCCTCCACCCGCAGTGCGCCGCCCTCGGCGAACAGCCGTACCCGGGCGGGCGCGTCGGGCTGCTCGACGCGGCGCGCGGTGATCGCGTCCACGGCGTTCTGCAGCAGCTCGCGCAGATAGACCTTCGGACTGGAATAGAGGTGGTGCGAGAGCAGATCCACCAGGCCACGCAGATCGACCTGGAATGTATGAGGCGACTGGGGCGCCTGAGGAGTCTGGGGTGCCTGGGATGACTGTGAGGTCATTGAATCCATCGTCGCAGCGCCGGTGGGGTGGGAATCTGGCGACGGCGGCGGGGTCGGGCGGTCCCGAGAGACGGTGACCGCGGACGGGAGGCGGTACGGACCCTGACACAGCCGGGCCCGGGAGTGCGTCATCCTAGGCGCGAACGACCCGTCTGACCAGCGGATTTCAAGGACGTATACGGGATTGTCAGTGCCGTGGTGTGCAATGGATCCCGTGCCCGCGCTCGAAGAACCGCTCAAGAACACGCTCGGCGCCGCCACCGCGAAGGTGATGGCCGAGCACCTCGGCCTGCACACCGTCGGTGACCTGCTGCACCACTATCCCCGCAGGTACGAGGAGCGCGGCCAGCTCACCCACCTCGCCGACCTCCCGATGGACGAGCACGTCACGGTGGTCGCCCAGGTCGCCGACGCCCGCCTGCACACCTTCGCCTCCGCCAAGGCCCCCCGGGGCAAGGGCCAGCGCCTCGAAGTCACCATCACCGACGGCAGCGGCCGCCTCCAGCTCGTCTTCTTCGGCCACGGCGTGCACAAACCCCACAAGGACCTCCTCCCCGGCACCCGCGCCCTCTTCGCCGGCAAGGTCTCCGTCTTCAACCGCCGACTCCAACTGGCCCACCCGGCCTACGAGTTGCTGCGCGGCGAGGAGGTCACGGAGACCGTCGACAGCTGGGCCGGCGCCCTCATCCCGATGTACCCGGCCACCGCCAAGCTGGAGTCCTGGAAGATCGCCAAGGCCGTCCAGACGGTCCTCCCGAGCGCACAGGAAGCCGTCGACCCCCTCCCCGACTCCCTTCGCGAGGGCCGAGGCCTGGCCACCCTCCCCGAAGCCCTCCTGAAGATCCACCGCCCGCACACCAAGGCGGACATCGAGTCCGCCCGCGACCGCCTCAAATGGGACGAGGCCTTCGTCCTCCAGGTCGCCCTCGCCCGCCGCCGCCACGCCGACGCCCAACTGCCCGCCGTCGCCCGCCGCCCCGCCCCCGAAGGCCTCCTCACCACCTTCGACGCCCGCCTCCCCTTCACCCTCACCGACGGCCAGCGCAAGGTCTCCAAGGAGATCTTCGACGACCTGGCCACCGAGCATCCGATGCACCGGCTGCTCCAGGGCGAGGTGGGTTCCGGGAAGACGATGGTGGCCCTCCGCGCCATGCTCGCCGTCGTCGACGCCGGCGGGCAGGCGGCCATGCTGGCGCCCACCGAGGTGCTCGCCCAGCAGCACCACCGGTCGGTGACCGAGATGATGGGCGAGCTGGCCGAGGGCGGGATGCTCGGCGGGGCCGAGCACGCCACCAAGGTGGTGCTGCTCACCGGGTCGATGGGTGCCGCGGGCCGCAGGCAGGCGTTGCTGGACCTGGTCACCGGCGAGGCCGGCATCGTCATCGGCACGCACGCGCTGATCGAGGACAAGGTGCAGTTCCACGACCTGGGCCTGGTCGTCGTGGACGAGCAGCACCGCTTCGGCGTCGAACAGCGCGACGCCCTGCGTGGCAAGGGCAAACAGCCGCCCCACCTCCTCGTCATGACGGCCACCCCCATCCCGCGCACGGTCGCCATGACCGTCTTCGGCGACCTGGAGACCTCGGTCCTCGACCAACTCCCCGCCGGCCGCTCGCCCATCGCCAGCCATGTCGTCCCGGCCGCCGACAAGCCCCACTTCCTCGCCCGCACCTGGGAACGCGTCCGCGAGGAGGTGGAGAACGGCCACCAGGCGTACGTCGTCTGCCCGCGCATCGGGGACGAGGAGGACGACCCGAAGAAGCCCGGCAGGAAGTCCCCCGAGGACGAGGCCGAGAAGCGCCCGCCGCTCGCCGTCCTCGCCGTCGCCGACCAGCTCGCCAAGGGCCCCCTCCAGGGCCTGAAGGTCGAGGTTTTGCACGGCCGTATGCATCCCGACGACAAGGACGCGGTCATGCGCCGCTTCGCCGCCGGCGAGACCCATGTCCTGGTCGCCACCACGGTCATCGAGGTTGGCGTGAACGTCCCGAACGCCACCGCCATGGTGATCATGGACGCCGACCGCTTCGGCGTCTCCCAGCTCCACCAGCTCCGCGGCCGGGTGGGCCGGGGCTCCGCCGCCGGTCTCTGCCTCCTGGTCACCGAGATGCCCGAGGCGAGCGCGGCCCGCCAGCGCCTCAACGCCGTCGCCGCCACGCTCGACGGCTTCGAACTCTCCCGCATCGACCTCGAACAACGCCGCGAGGGCGACGTCCTCGGCCAGGCCCAGTCCGGCGCCCGCACCAGCCTCCGCATGCTCGCCGTCATCGACGACGAGGAGATCATCGCGGAGGCGAGGCAGGAGGCGGCGGCCGTGGTGGCCGCCGACCCGGACCTGAAGAGCCTCCCGGGCCTGCGCACAGCCCTGGACGCCCTCCTGGACGAGGAGCGGGAGCAGTACCTGGACAAGGGCTGAGGACCGGTGCGCCCCGAAGGGGCGCGGGGAACTGCGCGACCAGCCACGACGGACCCGCAGTCGCCCATGCTGATCAGGAGGCACCCCACCAGGCGAATCCTCCGCTGACCCGCAGCCGTCCACGGCAGAACGCACCCCTCACCTCCGACTGCCAGACTGGACCCACAGCCGCCCCTCCTCCACCAAGGACGCAAGATGACCCGCGTGATCGCCGGCGCAGCCGGCGGACGCCGCCTGGCCGTCCCGCCAGGGACAGGCACCCGCCCCACCTCCGACCGCGCACGCGAAGGCCTCTTCTCCACCTGGCAGTCCCTCCTCGGCGGCCCCCTGGACGGCGAACGCGTCCTGGACCTGTACGCGGGATCGGGCGCGGTCGGCCTGGAGGCCCTCTCCCGGGGCGCCGCCCACACCCTCCTCGTCGAGGCCGACGCCCGCGCCGCCCGGACGGTCCGCGACAACGTCAGATCGCTCGGCCTCCCCGGCGCCGAGGTGAGGTCGGGCAAAGCGGAGCAGATCGTCCAGGGCCCGGCGCCGGACGAGCCGTACGACCTCGTCTTCCTGGACCCCCCGTACGCCGTCTCGGACGACGATCTTCGCGAGATCCTGCTCACACTCCGTACCGGGGGCTGGCTCGGCGAGGAAGCTCTCGTCACCGTGGAGCGCAGCACCAGAGGCGGTGAATTCGCCTGGCCGACCGGTTTCGAAGCCATCAGGGCCCGTCGCTACGGCGAGGGAACGTTTTGGTACGGTCGCGCCGCCTCTACGTGCGAAGACGCACGATGACCGGACCGGAGAGCGAGGGATCCCAAGTGCGCCGTGCCGTCTGTCCCGGGTCGTTCGACCCCATCACCAACGGACATCTCGACATCATTGGCCGCGCCTCCAAGTTGTACGACGAGGTCTATGTCGCGGTGATGATCAACAAGTCGAAGAAGGGCCTCTTCGAGGTCGAGGAGCGGATCGAGCTGATCCGCCAGGTCACCACCGAGTACGGGAACGTACGGGTGGAGGCCTTCCACGGCCTGCTCGTCGACTTCTGCAAGCAGCGCGACATCCCGGCCATCGTCAAGGGCCTGCGCGCGGTCAGCGACTTCGACTACGAGCTGCAGATGGCCCAGATGAACATCGGCCTCTCGGGCGTGGAGACCCTTTTTGTCCCCACCAACCCCACCTACAGCTTCCTGTCGTCCTCCCTGGTCAAGGAGGTCGCGACCTGGGGCGGCGATGTCTCCCACCTGGTGCCCCCGCTCGTCCTCGAAGCGCTGGGCGAGCGACTGAAGCACGACTGAGCGGACGAACGTCCCCCGCTGGCCGTACAGTCGACCCGACCGTCTCCAACCCGGCTGTAGAGAGTGGCGAGCACACGGTGGACCACACGGTGGACGTGCAGAAGAAGCTCGACGAGATCGTCTCGGTGGTCTCCGGCGCCCGATCCATGCCCATGTCGGCCTCGTGCGTGGTCAACCGCGCCGAACTGCTCTCCCTGCTCGACGAGCTGCGTGCGGCCCTGCCCGACTCGCTCGCCCAGGCGCGGGAGCTGATCGGCGACCGCGACACCATGGTCGAGCGGGCCCGCCAGGAGGCCGAGCGGATCATCGAGAACGCGCACGCCGAGCGCGGCTCCCTGATCTCCGACACCGAGGTCGCCCGCCGCTCCCAGAACGAGGCCGACCGCATCCTGGGCGAGGCCCGCCAGGAGGCCGAGGAGGTCCGCGCGGAGGCCGACGACTACGTCGACTCCAAGCTCGCCAACTTCGAGGTCGTCCTCACCAAGACCCTCGGTTCGGTGGGACGGGGCCGCGAGAAGCTCCTCGGTACAGGCCCCGGCCTCGACGGGCAGGGCTACGTGGACCCTGAAGAAGACGACGCCCCCGAGCGCAGCCACGACCCGGAGCAGCTCCGCCGTGACGCCGACGCCTACGTGGACGCCAAGCTCGGTGCCTTCGAGGCGGTCCTCGCCAAGACCCTGGACGCCGTCGGCCGCGGCCGGCAGAAGCTCCACGGCCGTATCGCCACCGACGACCTCGGCGCCCTCGCCCTGAACGACGACGGCACCTCCCCGCGGCCCACCAGCGACGCCGACTACCTGGCCGGGCTGGCCGACCTCTCGGACACCCCCGCGCAGCAGTCCCCCTCCGTGCCGGCGCACCAGTCGTACGGACAGCAGCAGGACACCTACGCGGCGACGGCGTACCAGCAGGACCCCTACGGCGGCTACCAGCAGCAGTACACCCAGCCCCAGCAGGCCGCCGACCCCTACGGCTACCAGCAGGCCGACCCGTACGCGGCCGGCTACCCGCAGCAGCCGGCGTACGACACGAACCAGGGACACCAGGACCCGCAGGGGCACCAGGATCACCAGGATCAGCAGGGGCAACAGGGGTACGCGCAGCCGCAGGCGAACACCCTCGACGAGACCAGCCTCTTCGACACCACCATGATCACGGCGGAGCAGTTGCGCCGCTACGAGCAGGGTCGCTGACAGCGGATTGGGCCGAAAGCGAATGGTCCAGTATCCTGGCTCTTCGGTCGCGTGTACGTCCGCGATCAACGCTGCCCGGGAAACATCGAAGGGTGGCGTCCTCAAGCTTCAAGATCGAAAGCAGGAATGGCCCTGAACGCCCGCCTCGACCACCGCAACCCTCTCGTGTTCGACACACACGAGCTGGGGCGGCGTCCTGGCGCGCTGCAGCGCCTGACCCGTGAGATCGACGCTCCGAAGGATCTCGGGATCCAGGGAGTGATCGGGGTGCCGGAAGGCGCCCCGGTGGAGCTCGAACTCCGCCTGGAGTCGGTCATGGAAGGTGTGCTTGTCACAGGCACCGCCCGTGCACGGGCCAAGGGGGAGTGCGTAAGGTGTCTGGAGCCGCTGGAGCTGGAGCTCGAAGCGGACTTCCAGGAGATGTTCTCGTACCCTGACGCCGACGACCGGGGCCGCCCCAAAGCGGAGCCGGCCGACGACGCCGAGGAAGACGAGGACAGGCTCTTCATCGAGGACGGCCTGTTCGACCTCGAACCCGTGCTGCGTGATGCGGTGGTGCTCGCACTGCCGATGCAGCCGGTGTGCCAGGACGACTGCCCCGGTCTGTGCTCCGAGTGCGGAGCGCGGCTGGCGGACGACCCGGACCACCACCACGACGCCCTCGACATCCGTTGGGCGGCACTGCAGGGACTCGCCGGTTCACTCGAAGACGGCGAGAAGGACGAGATGAGCGGCGCCGAAGCCGGTGTCGACGAGAAGCAGGAGAAGTAGCCGTGGCTGTTCCGAAGCGGAAGATGTCGCGCAGCAACACGCGCCACCGCCGGTCGCAGTGGAAGGCTGCGGTCCCCACCCTGGTTGCGTGCGAGCGCTGCCACGAGCCCAAGCTGCAGCACATCGCGTGCCCGTCTTGCGGCACCTACAACAAGCGCCAGGTCCTCGAGGTCTGAGCGGCTGGTGAGAGGCTCTATGTCTGACGCCAAGGCGGAGACCAACGCCAAGAAAAAGGCGGAGAACACAGCCTCGCCCCACACGCTTCTGGAAGGGCGGCTCGGCTACCAGCTCGAGTCCGCCCTTCTGGTGCGTGCGCTGACCCACCGTTCGTACGCGTACGAGAACGGCGGCCTGCCCACCAACGAGCGCCTGGAGTTCCTCGGGGACTCCGTCCTCGGCCTCGTGGTCACGGACACGCTGTACCGCACCCACCCCGACCTGCCCGAAGGCCAACTGGCCAAGCTGCGGGCCGCGGTGGTCAATTCTCGTGCGCTGGCGGAGGTGGGCCGCGGGCTCGACCTCGGCTCCTTCATCCGGCTCGGCCGTGGTGAAGAGGGCACAGGTGGCCGGGACAAGGCATCCATCCTCGCCGACACCCTCGAAGCGGTGATCGGTGCGGTCTATCTCGACCAGGGACTCGATTCGGCGGCGGAGCTGGTGCACCGCCTGTTCGATCCGCTGATCGAGAAGTCCTCGAACCTCGGAGCCGGCCTGGACTGGAAGACCAGTCTCCAGGAGCTCACCGCGACCGAGGGGCTCGGCGTGCCCGAGTACCTGGTCACGGAGACCGGCCCCGACCATGAGAAGACCTTCACCGCTGCCGCCCGCGTCGGAGGCGTCTCGTACGGCACCGGCACCGGCCGCAGCAAGAAGGAAGCGGAGCAGCAGGCGGCCGAGTCGGCCTGGCTTGCGATCCGCGCCGCGGCGGACGAGCGGGCGAAGGCGGCGGCGGAAGCCGCGGTCCTGCCCGACGAGTCCGCCGAGACTCCTTCGGACACTGCCCCGGCCTGAGGTCTTGCCGGGGGCTGCCGCCCCCAGACCCCTGCCCGGGGGTGAGGGGGCGGCTGCGGTGAGTGGGTACGTGCAGGTCGGTTCGCGGTTGCTCACGCAGTTCCCCGCGCCCCTCAAAACCTGGGGGCGCCCCCCTGATCTTTTAGGGGCGCGGGGAGCTGCGCGAGCAACCACAACCCACCCGCAGCCGCCCCACGACATCACCCCCCACCCCTCTCGCGCTCACCCTCCGGAGGACCCCGTGCCCGAACTCCCCGAGGTCGAGGTCGTACGACGGGGTCTCGCACGCTGGGTGGCCCACCGCACCGTCGCCGACGTAGAGGTGCTGCACCCCCGGGCGATCCGCCGGCACCTGGCCGGCCCCGAGGACTTCGCGCACCGGCTGAAGGGCCACCTCATCGGAGAGCCCAGCCGACGCGGCAAGTACCTGTGGCTGCCCGTGGAGGACACCGGCATCGCCGTGCTCGCCCACCTCGGCATGAGCGGCCAACTGCTCGTGCAGCCGCACGACGCGGTGGACGAGAAACACCTCAGGATCCGCGTCCGCTTCGCCGACGACCTGCGCACCGAACTCCGCTTCGTGGACCAACGCACCTTCGGTGGACTGTCGTTGCACGACACCACCCCCGACGGCCTGCCGGACGTCATCGCGCACATCGCCCGCGACCCCCTCGACCCGCTGTTCGACGCCGAGGCCTTCCACCAGGCGCTGCGACGGAAGCGTACGACCGTCAAACGGGCCCTGCTCGACCAGTCGTTGATCAGCGGGGTCGGCAACATCTATGCCGACGAGGCCCTTTGGCGGGCGAGGATCCACTACGAGCGCCCCACCGCCGGGTTCACCCGCCCCCGCACCACCGAACTCCTGGGCCACGTACGGGACGTGATGAACGCGGCCCTCGCGGTGGGCGGCACGAGCTTCGACAGCCTCTACGTCAACGTGAACGGCGAGTCGGGGTACTTCGACCGATCGCTCGACGCGTACGGCCGTGAGGGGCTGCCCTGCCGCCGCTGTGCCACGCCGATGCGGCGGCGGCCCTGGATGAACCGGTCCAGCTACTTCTGCCCGACGTGTCAGCGGGCGCCGCGCGTCTCGTCGTAACGCTCGCGGGCCCGGAGGACGTCCTCCATGCGGTCCTCCACACAGGTGATGAGGGACAGCAGGCGCTCGGAGACCTCGCGGCCGAGCGGGGTGAGGGTGTAGTCGACGCGGGGCGGGTTGGTGGGCTGGGCCTCGCGGTGCACCAGACCGTCGCGCTCCAGGGCGTGCAGGGTCTGGGAGAGCATCTTCTCGCTGACCCCGTCGACGCGACGGCGCAGCTCGTTGAAGCGGAGCGACCCCTCGTGCAGCGCACCCATCGTGAGCACCCCCCAGCGGCCCGTGACGTGCTCCAGGGTGCCCCTCGACGGACAGTTCTTGGCGAACACGTCGAAGGGCAGATCGGCGAGGTTCCCGACGTCCGCGCCCGCGGCGGCCTGCGCGGGCGTCACGGCGGTCTGCGCGGCTGATTCCATACGTCGAGGATACTCCGGCGCAGCGCTAACTAGAAGGTTGCACTAACTCCTGGTTAGCGGGAGCTCGGAGGGCACCTGACGGCGGACGGGCCTAGTAGCCGAAGTCCTGCGTCCACCACGGTCCGCCGTCGCCCAGGTGGACGCCGACGCCGAGGGTCTTGAAGTCGCAGTTCAGGATGTTCGCCTTGTGGCCGGGGCTGCTCATCCAGGCCTCCATGACCGCCTCGGCGGTGGCCTGGCCGCGGGCTATGTTCTCGCCGCCGAGGCCGGTGATCCCGAGGGCGGCCGCGCGGTCCCACGGGTCGGCGCCGTCGGGGTCGGTGTGGTCGAAGTAGCCGCGGAGGGCCATGTCCTTGCTGAAGATCTCGGCCAGCTTCGCCAGGTCGCTGTTGGCCGCCACCGGGCTGCAGCCCGCCTTGGCCCGCTCCTCGTTGACCAGCAGAAGGACCGCCGCCTCGGCCTGGGTCTCCGCGGAGACCTCCACCGGGGACGTGGTCTTCTTGTCCTTCCCCTTCTCCTTGGTGGGCTCGGCGGACGGCTTCTTGGTCTTCTTCGAGCCGGTGTCCTTGCCCGCCTCTTCGGAGGGCTTCTTCTCGGACGGCTTCTTCGAGGGGGCCGGGGTGTTCGACGGCGAGGCCTCGCGCTCGGCGTCACGGCTGGTGGACTCGTCCTCGCGCTGCTCCTGCGCGGCGCCGTCCGTACCGCCCTGCTGGGCCGCCGCACCGGTGGGTGAGCCGGCCGGCACCACCGTCTCGTTGCTGCTGCCCCCGCTGACCGTGTACGTGTCGCCACCCGGCAGCACCCCGGTGGCCACCGCGACGGTGCCGAGGGCGACGGCGGCGGAGACACCGAGCAGACCGGTCTTGACGGGGGTGACGGCCCTCTTCTTGCGGCGGCGGGACCCGCCGCCCCGCGACGCGGCCTGGGCGTCGGCTTCCAGGACCGCGGCGAACCCGTACAGGTTCTCCGGACCGTAGTGCGGCTCTTCGGAGGTGAAGCCCGTGTCGGTGACCCCGGCGGCGCGGCCCCCCCTGGCGGCGCGGCCGGCGGCGGAGCGTCGGTGGCGTCCCATGTCTTGGCCTTCCTCGTCCTTGCGTGTCCTGAGGTCAACGTTGGGGATCTCGTCAACGTTGTGATCGTCGTCTTCACGAATCTCACACGAAGGAGTGAGTTTCATATGAGATTCATTGGGTGGGGACGGTACAGCATGGCGCCAGGGGAGGGAGAGACCCAGGAGACATTGGCCCGTTAGCGTGCAGTCATGAGCGAGGATGTACGGCTGGCCGCCTGGGTGCGTGGACGGGTGCAAGGTGTGGGTTTCCGCTGGTTCACCCGGGCCAGGGCGCTGGAGATCGGCGGGCTGAGTGGTTTTGCTCTCAATTTGGCCGACGGACGGGTCCAGGTCGTCGCCGAGGGCCCCCGTGAGGCGTGCCAGGGGCTCCTGGAGTGGCTTGAGAGTGACGACACGCCCGGGCGCGTGGACGGTGTCACCGAGATCTGGGACACACCGCGAGGGGGGTACGACGGCTTCGCCATCCGCTGACCCCCTTCTGTAGGGCGGGCCGGGCGCGGGCGGAGGGGTGCGCCACCGGCATATGCCAGGAGCATGCACAAAACAGAAATGTGCAGGTGATTGCCAAGACGCACTTGTCATGGCAGGCTCCGAAGGAAGGATGATCCCCTCGCTCCGCCGGCCAGGAGAGGTCCCTGAATCGCCGCAGCGTCGCCCGCTCAGGGCCGCGCGGAACCGGGGTGCCCGCCGATACGGGGCGTGATCGTGTTGACCGTCAAACTTTTTGGTGAGACGCTAAAAGCAACCCCGCGCACCTTAGCTGTTTGGCATGAGAACGGCAGCAAAAACTCAACAGTGCCAAGCATCGCGGGTGCGATTCCCTCACGACCCACACCGCTTCGGTCGGTCATCAGTGTGGAGGACCATCCATCATGGCAAAGGCGCTTCTCGGTTACGTCGGCGGCTCCGATCCGCGACTCCTCGCCGAGATGCGACGGCTCCAGCAGCGCGTCCAGGACCTGGAATCCGAGCTCGGACGAATCCAGGCGGAGAACGACGCGCTGACGGCTGCCGCTTCTCACGACTCGCTCATGGAGCTCGACGCACGCCAGGCGGAGCCTGCGCTCACCTGATCACTGCATCGCACCACAACAGACAGCAGTGGTTGGGCTGCCCGTATCAACCGCTAAGTTGTCAGATCTGCAAGGGACGCCTTCTCTAGAGGCGTCCCTTCTTTCTTTCCCCCGAACCCCCGTGCTCCCTCACTCTCCCTAACGTCTGATGTGCCCTGCACGTTCATGTGCGAAACCGCGCGTTCATGGAGTGGGACAAGGCCGGAAGGTAGAGTCCAGCGCCGTGCACCTCAAGGCCCTGACCCTCCGTGGTTTCAAATCGTTCGCCTCGGCGACCACGCTCCGGTTCGAGCCGGGCATCACGTGCGTCGTCGGACCGAACGGTTCGGGCAAGTCCAACGTCGTGGACGCGCTCAGCTGGGTCATGGGCGAGCAGGGCGCGAAGTCGCTGCGCGGCGGCAAGATGGAGGACGTCATCTTCGCCGGCACCACCGGGCGGCCCCCGCTCGGCCGCGCCGAGGTGTCCCTGACCATCGACAACTCCGACGGGGCCCTCCCCATCGAGTACTCCGAGGTCACGATCACGCGGATCATGTTCCGCAACGGCGGCAGCGAGTACCAGATCAACGGCGACACCTGCCGCCTCCTCGACATCCAGGACCTGCTCTCCGACTCCGGCATCGGCCGCGAGATGCACGTCATCGTCGGCCAGGGCCAGCTCGACTCCGTCCTGCACGCCGACCCCATGGGCCGCCGCGCCTTCATCGAAGAGGCCGCCGGTGTGCTCAAGCACCGCAAGCGCAAGGAGAAGGCGCTCCGGAAACTGGACGCCATGCAGGCCAACCTGGCCCGCGTCCAGGACCTCACCGACGAGCTCCGTCGTCAGCTCAAGCCCCTCGGCCGCCAGGCCGCCGTCGCCCGCCGGGCCGCCGTCATCCAGGCCGACCTGCGCGACGCGCGCCTGAGACTGCTGGCCGACGATCTCGTACGACTCCACGCGGCGCTCCGCACCGAGGTCGCCGACGAGGCCGCGCTCAAGCAGCGCAAGGAGGCCGCCGAGGCCGAGCTGAAGAAGGCGCTCCAGCGGGAGGCACATCTGGAGGGCGAGGTACGACGGCTGAACCCGCGCCTGCAGCGGGCCCAGGAGACCTGGTACGAGCTCTCGCAACTCGCCGAACGGGTACGCGGCACGATCTCCCTGGCCGACGCCCGGGTCAAGAGCGCCACCTCCGCGCCTCCCGAGGAGCGGCGCGGCCGCGACCCGGAGGACATGGAGCGCGAGGCCGCCCGTATCCGGGAACAGGAGGCCGAGCTCGAAGCGGCCCTCGAGGCGGCCGAGCACGCACTGGAGGACACGGTCGAGCACCGCGCCGAGCTGGAGCGCGAACTGTTGGTCGAGGAACGCCGGCTGAAGGACGTCGCCCGCTCCATCGCAGACCGCCGCGAAAGCCTCGCGCGCCTCAACGGCCAGGTCAACGCGGCCCGCTCCCGCGCGGCCTCCGCCCAGGCGGAGATCGACCGTCTCGCCGCCGCCCGCGACGAGGCGCGGGAACGTGCCGTCACCGCGCAGGAGGAGTACGAGGCGCTGAAGGCCGAGGTCGACGGTCTCGACGCCGACGACTCCGAACTGGCCGAGCGGCACGACGCCGCGAAGCGCGCCCTGGCCGAGGCCGAGTCCGCCCTCACGGTCGCCCGCGAGGCCACCACCACCGCCGAACGCCGCCGCGCCGCCACCCAGGCCCGCCACGAAGCCCTCGCCCTGGGCCTGCGCCGCAAGGACGGGACGGGCGCGCTGCTCGGTGCGAAGGACAAGCTCGGTGGGTTGCTGGGTCCGGCCGCCGAACTGCTGACGGTGACCCCGGGCCACGAGGTCGCCCTCGCGGCGGCCTTCGGCGCGGCGGCCGACGCGATCGCGGTGACCACCCCCGCCTCGGCCGCCGAGGCGATCCGACTGCTGCGCAAGCAGGACGCGGGCCGGGCGGCGCTGCTGCTGGCGGGGGCGCCGGAGGACCTGCCACCAACGGCGGCGTCCCGAAGGGGCGCGGGGAACGGCGAGACCAGCCACGACGAACCCGCGGACGGACGACCGCCCCTCCCCGCGGCCCCCGCCGGGCACTTCGCCGCCGACCTGGTCCGTGGCCCCTCCGACCTCATGCCGGCCGTACGCCGACTTCTCCACCGAGTCGTCGTGGTCGACACCCTCGAAGACGCCGAGGACCTCGTCTACGCGCGCCCCGATCTCACCGCCGTCACCGCCGAAGGCGACCTGCTGGGGGCGCACTTCGCGCACGGCGGTTCGGCCGGGGCGCCGAGTCTGCTGGAGGTGCAGGCGTCCGTCGACGAGGCGGCGGCCGAGCTGGAGGAGCTGGCCGTACGGTGTGAGGAGTTGGCCGAGGCCCAGGAGAACGCGGTCGAGCTGCGCCGGGAACGGGCCGGACTCGTGGAGGAGCTGGGGGAGCGGCGCCGGGCGGCCGAGCGGGAGAAGTCCGCGGTCGCCCAGCAGCTCGGGCGGCTGGCCGGGCAGGCGAGGGGCGCCGCAGGGGAGGCCGAGCGGTCCACGGCCGCCGCCGCCCGCGCTCAGGAGGCGCTCGACAAGGCCGTCCAGGAAGCCGAGGAGCTGGCCGAACGGCTCGCGGTGGCCGAGGAGATGCCCGTCGAGGAGGAGCCGGACACCTCCGTACGGGATCGGCTCGCGGCGGACGGGGCCAACGCGCGGCAGACCGAGATGGAGGCCCGGCTCCAGGTGCGGACGCACGAGGAGCGGGTCAAGGGGCTCGCGGGGCGTGCGGATTCCCTCGACCGGGCCGCGCGCGCCGAGCGCGAGGCGCGGGCGCGGGCCGAGCAGCGCAGGGCGCGGTTGCGGCACGAGGCGGCCGTCGCCGAGGCCGTGGCGTCCGGCGCCCGGCAGCTGCTGCGCCATGTGGAGGTCTCCCTCGCCCGCGCGGAGGAGGAACGCACCGCTGCCGACGCCGCCAAGGCGCGCCGGGAGCAGGAACTCGGCCAGGCCCGTAACGAGGGGCGTGATCTCAAGGCCGAGCTGGACAAACTGACCGACTCCGTCCACCGGGGCGAGGTGCTCGGGGCCGAGAAGCGGATGCGGATCGAGCAGCTGGAGACCAAGGCGCTGGAGGAACTGGGCGTCGAACCGGAAGGGCTGATCGCGGAGTACGGGCCCGATCAGCTCGTACCGCCGTCGCCACCGGCCGAGGGGGAGGAGCTGCCGGACGATCCGGAGCACCCCCGCAACCAGCCGAAGACGTTCCACCGTGCCGAGCAGGAGAAGCGGCTCAAGGCGGCCGAGCGGGCGTACCAGCAGCTCGGCAAGGTCAACCCGCTGGCGTTGGAGGAGTTCGCGGCCCTGGAGGAGCGGCACAAGTTCCTCAGCGAGCAGCTGGAGGACCTGAAGAAGACCCGCGCCGATCTGCTCCAGGTGGTGAAGGAGGTCGACGAGCGGGTCGAGCAGGTCTTCACCGAGGCCTACTGGGACACCGCACGGGAGTTCGAGGGAGTCTTCGGTCGGCTGTTTCCCGGCGGTGAGGGGCGGTTGATCCTCACCGACCCGGACAACATGCTCACCACCGGCGTCGACGTCGAGGCCCGTCCGCCGGGCAAGAAGGTCAAGCGGCTGTCGCTGCTCTCGGGCGGCGAGCGGTCACTGACCGCAGTCGCCATGCTCGTGTCGATCTTCAAAGCGCGGCCCAGCCCGTTCTATGTGATGGACGAGGTCGAGGCGGCGCTCGACGACACCAACCTGCAGCGGCTGATCCGGATCATGCAGGAGCTGCAGGAGGCGTCGCAGCTGATCGTGATCACCCATCAGAAGCGGACGATGGAAGTCGCCGACGCGCTGTACGGCGTGTCCATGCAGGGCGACGGCGTGTCGAAGGTCATCAGCCAGAGATTGCGTTAGTCGTTTTCGCGCGCGGGTAGGCGGGTGCTGATTCCGCTGCCGTTGCCATTTCTTCAAGAGTTGAACGCGATGTGATGAAGACTGCCCTTCCGTGACCTTCAGTCCCCTCTTGACTTCGAAAGTTGAAGGCATATTCTCTGGGGCGTTGCTTTTGCCTTCAAGTCGAAGGTTCCCCCCACATCGGCGACGTTGCCGGTGGTCCGAGGAGTACAGACGTGACCAGCAGTGCGCAGACATCCCCGACAGGAGTGCGGGACGCTCAGCCCGACCATCTCTCGCACGTGATCTTCATCGCGGCCGCCGCCGCGATGGGCGGCTTCCTCTTCGGCTACGACAGCGCCGTGATCAACGGCGCCGTCGAAGCCATCCGAGGCCGCTACGACATCGGCTCCACGGCTCTGGCGCAGGTCATCGCCGTCGCGCTGATCGGCTGTGCCGTCGGCGCGGCCACGGCGGGCCGGATAGCCGACCGCATCGGGCGCATCCGGTGCATGCAGATCGCGGCCGCCCTCTTCACGGTCAGCGCCGTCGGCTCCGCGCTCCCCTTCGCGCTGTACGACCTCGCCTTCTGGCGGATCGTCGGCGGCTTCGCCATCGGCATGGCGTCCGTCATCGGCCCCGCCTACATCGCCGAGGTCGCCCCGCCCGCGTACCGGGGCCGGCTCGGCTCGTTCCAGCAGGCCGCGATCGTCGTCGGTATCGCCATCTCCCAACTGGTCAACTGGGGCATCCTGAACGCCGCCGACGGCGACCAGCGCGGCGAGCTGCTCGGCCTGGAGGCCTGGCAGATCATGCTCGGTGTCATGGTCGTCCCGGCCGTGCTCTACGGCCTGCTCTCCTTCGCGATCCCCGAGTCCCCGCGCTTCTTGATCTCCGTCGGCAAGGACGAGCGCGCCCGTGAGGTGCTCGCCGAGGTCGAGGGCAAGGACGTCGACCTGGACGCCCGGGTCGCCGAGATCGAGTCGGCCATGCACAGCGAGCACAAGTCGACCTTCAAGGACCTGCTCGGCGGCAGCTTCTTCTTCAAGCCGATCGTCTGGATCGGCATCGGCCTCTCGGTCTTCCAGCAGTTCGTCGGCATCAACGTCGCCTTCTACTACTCCGCCACGCTGTGGCAGTCCGTCGGCGTCGACCCGAGCGAGTCGTTCTTCTACTCCTTCACGACCTCGATCATCAACATCGTCGGCACCGTCATCGCGATGATCTTCGTGGACCGGATCGGCCGCAAGCCCCTCGCCCTCATCGGCTCCGTCGGCATGGTCCTCGGCCTCGCCCTGGAGGCCTGGGCCTTCTCCTTCGACCTCGTCGACGGCAAGCTCCCCGCCACCCAGGGCTGGGTCGCCCTGATCGCCGCCCACGTCTTCGTCCTCTTCTTCGCCCTCTCCTGGGGGGTCGTCGTCTGGGTCATGCTCGGCGAGATGTTCCCGAACCGGATCCGCGCCGCCGCCCTGGGCGTGGCCGCCTCCGCGCAGTGGATCGCCAACTGGGCCATCACCGCGAGCTTCCCGTCCCTGGCCGAATGGAACCTCTCGCTGACGTACGTGATCTACACGGCCTTCGCCGCGCTCTCCATCCCCTTCGTCCTCAAGTTCGTGAAGGAGACGAAGGGCAAGTCGCTGGAGGAGATGGGCTAGCCGGCCCGTCGGCCACGCGCCTCCCCGAGTCCGGGGAGAAGGGCCAAGTCCCCGCTGCCCCTCTCCTCGTCCCCTCCGCCGTCCCGGCCCGACCACCGAGCGGGCCGGGACGGCGTTTCTCCGGGGCGCGAGGCGCGGGGCGTGGTGGTCAGCCGTCGAGCCGGGGCAGCACCCGCTCGGCGAACAGCCGCAGACCGCGCCACCCCTCCTCGACCGGCATCCCGCCGGCCAGCGGATGCAGTACGTAGCTGTCCAGGCCCAGCGCCACACACTCGTCCGGCGTCACGATCCGGTACACGCCCTCCGCGCGCAGCTCCGCCACCGTCGCCGCCCCCGACCGCACGGCCGACCGGATACCGGCCGACTGCCAGGAGGCGTACGTCCGCGCCTCGTGCAGGAAATGCCCGCCGTACTCGGCCCACGCCCGGTCCGGATCCTCCGCGACATGCAGCAACGGCGTCTCGGCGGCGGGCATCATCGTCCAGCCCTCGGTGCCGTACTCGACGAGCCGCTCCTTGTAGTACGCCTCCAGCTCCGGCAGATGCGCACTCGGGAAGAAGGGGAGCCCGAGGCGTGCCGCCCGGCGGGCCGCGGCCTTCGAGGAGCCGCCGACCAGCAGCAGCGGATGCGGCTCGGTGCCCGGACGCGGAGTGACACGGACCGTGCGCCCCCGGTAGGAGAACGGCTCACCGGTCCACGCCTGGAGCAACGTCTCCAACACCTCGTCCTGGAGCTTTCCGCGGCCCTTCCAGTCGACGTCGAACTGCGCGTACTCCTCCGGCCGGTACCCGATCCCGGCGACGGTCACCAGCCGTCCGCCGCTCACCAGATCCAGGACGGCGATGTCCTCGGCCAGCCGCAGCGGGTCGTGCAGCGGCCCGATCACCGCCGACACCGTGACCGCGATACGCCGGGTGGCCCCGAACACCGCCCCCGCGAAGACGAACGGCGACGGCAGCCAGTTGTTCTCGACCCCGTGGTGCTCCTCCGTCTGCACGGTGCTGATGCCCTGCTCATCGGCGTACGCGGCCATCTCGACGGCGGCCCGGTAGCGGGCCCGGAGCGATGCGGGCGTGGCGCCCGGCTCGACCAGATTGAAACGGACGACCGTGACGGGCATGGGGGACCCCCTTCGGGCGGCTGTGGAGGGGGACGTTAGCTGACGGTTCGTCAGGTATCCAGGGGTGTGGAAGGGCGCGTGCCCCCGTACGGCGATCGAACGCGGCGCGGGGCGGTCCCGCATACTGGCCTAGTTATGGAACTCATCCTTGCTGTAGTCATCGCCGTGGTCGTGCTCGGCGTGCTGGGCGGGCTCGTCGTAGGCGGCCGCAAGAAGAAGTCGCTGCCCCCGGCGCCCCCCACGACCCCCGACATCACCGCACCTCCGGCCGAGCCGCATATCGGCGACGAGGCCGAGACGCCGCGCGACGAACCGCGCCGAACGATCGAGGAGGTGGATCTCCCGGACGGCACGGCGACGGCGCCCGTCGCCGTCGAGGAGCCGCCGGCCGCTCCCGAGATCGAGATCCCCGAGCCGACCGCCGGCCGTCTGGTACGGCTGCGCGCCCGGCTCTCCCGCTCGCAGAACGCGCTCGGCAAGGGGCTGCTCACGCTGCTCTCGCGTGAGCACCTCGACGAGGACACCTGGGAGGAGATCGAGGACACCCTCCTCACCGCCGACGTCGGCGTGCAGCCCACCCAGGAGCTGGTCGAACGGCTGCGCGAGCGGGTGAAGGTGCTCGGCACCCGCACCCCCGTGGAGCTGCGCGCGCTGCTGCGCGAGGAGCTGCTGACGATTCTCGTCCCCGAGTTCGACCGCGTGGTCAACACCGACTCGCCGCTCGACACCCCGGGCATCGTGATGGTCGTCGGCGTCAACGGCACCGGCAAGACCACCACCACCGGCAAGCTCGCCCGGGTCCTCGTCGCCGACGGCAAGAACGTCGTCCTCGGCGCCGCGGACACCTTCCGTGCCGCCGCCGCCGACCAGCTGCAGACGTGGGGCGAACGGGTCGGCGCCCGTACCGTGCGCGGTCCCGAGGGCGGCGACCCGGCGTCCATCGCCTTCGACGCCGTGAAGGAGGGCATCGAGGAGGGCGCCGACGTGGTCCTCATCGACACCGCCGGCCGGCTGCACACCAAGACCGGCCTCATGGACGAGCTCGGCAAGGTCAAGCGCGTCGTCGAGAAGCACGCGCCGCTGGACGAGATCCTGCTCGTCCTCGACGCCACCACCGGTCAGAACGGCCTGGTCCAGGCCCGTGTCTTCGCCGAGGTCGTCGACATCACCGGCATCGTCCTCACCAAGCTGGACGGCACCGCCAAGGGCGGCATCGTCATCGCCGTCCAGCGCGAGCTGGGCGTACCCGTCAAGCTCGTCGGCCTGGGAGAGGGCGCGGACGACCTGGCACCGTTCGAGCCGGAGGCGTTCGTGGATGCGCTTATCGGCGACTGACCTCCGAGCCACATACGAAAATTCTCATGTGAGACAAACGGTGGCACAAAAGCGCCCGTCCCCGGGCTGCAGGTCGGGGACGGGCGCTTCGCTGTGCAGGGACGAGGGGCTGCGGTCAGGCCCGCGACCGGTGGGCCACGTACGCCAAGGTCCCCAGCAGCAGCCGCGCGGCCGGTGGCCTCGTCGCCGAGTCGAGGGCGGGGGAGCGGAGCCAGCGGACCGGGCCGAGGCCACCGCGGTCGGAGGGCGGCGCGGTGACGTGGGTGCCGGGGCCGAGGCCGCGCAGGTCGAGGGCGGACGGGTCGTCCCAGCCCATGCGGTAGAGCAGGGTGGGCAGCTCGGCGGCGGCGCCGGGGGCGACGAAGAAGTGGGCGCGACCCTCGGGGGTGGCGATCACGGGGCCGACGGGGAGACCCATGCGTTCGAGGCGGACGAGCGCGTGCCGGCCCGCCGACTCGGCGACCTCGATCACGTCGAAGGACCGGCCCACCGGGAGCATCAGGGAGGCGCCGGGGAACTCGGCCCAGGCCTCGGTCACCTCGTCGAGCGTCGCTCCGGCGGGAACGGGAGCCGCGAAGTCGAGTGGATGCGCGCCGGGCGCGGAGCAGGTGGTCCGGCCGCACGAGCACGCGCCCGAAGCCGCCCGCGCGCCGGGGGTGACGTCCCATCCCCAGAGGCCGGTGAACTCGGCCACGGCCGTGCACTCCGAGGAACGCCCGCGTCGACGCGTGCCGGATCGCATCTCCCGGATGCCGCCGATCGTGAAGCCCATGCCCCCTCCAACGGGTCCAGCGCGCCGGTGGTTACGCGACGGAGTCGGAATGCGACGCTCTGTTTCCGCATGGGTGGCGCACTTCGACATTCCAGGTGGTGCGGTCTGCGACACGCGCCCCTGAATGCATCGCTCCGCCCACTCTCGGCCGTCATGTGTCAAGTGAATCGCGTGCGGGCGACCGTTAGTTCATTCGAAGGGGTGGCGAATGGTGGCGTTTCTCGAATCGCCGTGGCCGGACGCGTGATCGTAGGATTACTTTGAGTGCACGAGGTCTGGGGACGTGTGCGCCCGTGGGTATGCCGGGGGCAAGTCGTCTTTCCGTTCGATGGGTGACAGGGGTCGGACGTACGGCGTGGTAACCGGCATTCTGGTAGGGCTTGGCGCACACAGCGCACAGGTGGTTTCAGGGATGGGGGCGTTCCAGTGGGCGGCAACGGCGGAAGCGGCACGAACGCTGAGAAGCGCCCGAACGAACTGCTGGGCTCGTGGTTCGTCCGCAGCGGCTGGTCCAAGGGCGAGCTCGCCCGGCAGGTGAACCGCCGGGCCCGTCAGCTCGGTGCCAACCACATCTCCACCGACACCTCGCGCGTACGGCGCTGGCTCGACGGGGAGAACCCGCGCGAGCCGATCCCGAGGATCCTCTCCGAGCTGTTCTCCGAGCGGTTCGGCTGTGTCGTCGCCGTGGAGGACCTGGGGCTGCGCGCGGCCCATCAGTCCCCGTCCGTCTCCGGTGTCGACCTGCCCTGGACGGGCCCGCAGACCGTGGCGTTGATCAGCGAGTTCTCGCGCAGCGACCTGATGCTGGCGCGGCGCGGCTTCCTCGGGAGCTCGCTCGCCCTGTCCGCGGGCCCGGCCCTCATCGAGCCGATGCAGCGCTGGCTCGTCCCCGTGCCCCCCGCCCCGCGCGCGGAGCCCGAGCCGTCGGCCGCCGCCCGCCGCGCCGGCCGGCTCTCCAAACCGGAGCTGGACCTCCTCGAGTCCACCACGGTGATGTTCCGGCAGTGGGACGCCCAGTGCGGCGGCGGTCTGCGCCGCAAGGCGGTCGTCGGCCAGCTGCACGAGGTGACCGACCTCCTCCAGGAGCCCCAGGCCGAGGCCACCACACGGCGGCTGTTCAAGGTCGCCGCCGAGCTGGCCGAGCTGGCCGGCTGGATGAGCTACGACATCGGCCTCCAGCCCACCGCCCAGAAGTACTTCGTCCTGGCCCTGCACGCGGCCAAGGAGGCCGGCGACAAGCCCCTCGGCTCGTACGTCCTGTCCAGCATGAGCCGTCAGATGATCCACCTCGGCCGGCCCGACGACGCCCTCGAACTGATCCATCTCGCCCAGTACGGCAGCCGTGACTGCGCGAGCCCGCGCACCCAGTCGATGCTGTATGCGATGGAGGCCCGTGCCTACGCCAACATGGGCCAGCCCGGAAAGTGCAAACGGGCCGTGCGGATGGCCGAGGACGTCTTCGCCGACGCCGAGGAATGGGACGACCCGGACCCCGACTGGATCCGCTTCTTCAACGAGGCCGAGCTGCACGGCGAGAACTCCCACTCCTACCGCGACCTCGCCTATGTCGCCGGCCGCAGCCCCACCTACGCCTCCCTCGCCGAACCCGTGATGCGCCGGGCCGTCGAGCTCTTCTCCACGGACACCGAACACCAGCGGTCCTACGCGCTGAACCTTATCGGCATGGCCACCGTGCACCTGCTCCAACGTGAGCCCGAGCAGGGGGCCGCCATGGCCCAGCAGGCCATGGAGACCGCCAGGAAAGTGCGTTCCGAGCGGGTGAACACCCGTATCCGAAAGACCGTCGACACGGCCGTACGCGATTTCGGCGGCCTCACCGAGATCGTCGACCTCACCGACCAGCTCGCCGTCCACCTCCCCGAGACCGCCGAGGCGGTCTGACCCCGGCCCGCCGCATCACGCGGGCCCCTCTGCTCCGGCCGCGGCCGGCCATCCCGACTGCCCGACTCGGCTCCCCCATGCCAGGTCATCGGATGGCCGCCGTGGTCGGTTCTCCTTGCTCGTCCGGCTTCGTCGTCCGTGCAATCCGGGTCGTCTGCAAAAGGTTGCGCTGCGATAACCATCGTCGTGGTTGGTGTCAGCGGTCCCGCGTGAAATGGGAAGAGGAATCCGGCATGTCTCACATTCGGGTCGATATTTGTTCGGGAGGGGTTGTTCCTGTTGGAGTGGAGTGGTGTTTTCGGATTGACATGAGTATGTCGCACTGGCAACCTTTTCCCCTGCGGGCCGGAACTCAGCGGCTTGTTGTTGATGGCGCTCGACCAGACGCCATCTTTCACGGGGAACGGGGAATTCTTTCCATGTTCAAAAAAACGTCGGTTTCGGCTGCCCTGGCGGGCCTCGCGGCGGGTCTGTTCGTCATGCTTCCGGCTTCTGAGGTCAATGCCGCCACGTGGACGACGCACACCAAGAAGTACTCGCAGACGAAAAGCTTCTACTCCAAACCGCTCAAGCGCTGCGTTCGCACCACCCTGTCCGGTAAGGTGACCTTTAAGTACGGTTACATTGTGGGTCGATACACCTACAAGGACATCAAGATCATCGAGCCGAAGATGACGACGAAGGTCCTGACCAAGTGCTCGGGTGGTAAGGCTGCCACCACCACGAAGATGGAGATGACCCAGCGCTGGTACGAAAGCCGTAAGTGCGAAATGGACGTCGACGTCTCGGTGGGTGCCCCGTGGAGCGTCTCGGCGACCCCGACGGTGGAGTGCGGCTCGCGCAAGGCTGGCACTCGCAAGTCCGTGTACGGTAACAAGAACAAGACTTACACCCAGTCCAGCACGGGCCGGCCGGTTTACTTCAAGGGGAAGCTGGAGATTCGGCACGCGCCCACCGGCAAGAATGACCGGAGGTTCTGCATGTCTGGTCGTCCGACGGTGCAGGCGTACATCAAGAATAACTCCGATGCTTGGGCGCAGACGATGAGGTTCTGCTTCAAGCCGTAAAAAAGCGGAAGTAACCAATAAATCGAAAGGGTTCCCGGTGTTGAATTCTGACACCGGGAACCCGCTTTTTCGTTGTGCGGCGCAGCGGAATTCCGGGTAGGTGGTGCTCCGGGGCGGGTGGCGCACGGAAGGTCTCATGGAGATAACGGAGAAGTTCCCACAGGGCTTGGATTTTACATAGACGTAACATCATTGGCCGGTTGGTTACGTGGCTGAAATGTTCCGTAGCGTCGATGGAAACCGGGTTTGGCGAGTCTGTGGCGCATCTTGGCCCCGACGCCCGCACGGGCCGTTCCAACGACGAGGAGACACCGGCATTGAACGGCACAGATACCGGATTCGTATTGATCAGTGCAGCGCTCGTCATGGTGATGACGCCTGGACTGGCGCTCTTCTACGGTGGCATGGTCCGCTCCAAGAGCGTGCTCAACATGCTGATGATGTCCTTCATCTCGCTTGGCATCGTGAGCGTGTTGTGGGTGCTGTACGGGCACTCCCTCGCCTTCAGCGGTGATTCGGGCGGCTTCATCGGCAACCTGGACATGATCGGGCTCAAGGGCGTCGACGCCGCCAGTACCACGGCCAGCTTCGTGACGGACGAGAACGGCAAAGCGCACCAGATCGCGACGTTCGCCTTCTCTCTCTTCCAGATGCTGTTCGCCGTCATCACTGCGGCCCTGATCAGCGGCGCCATCGCCGACCGCGTCAAGTTCGGCGCGTGGATGATCTTCATCGGCCTATGGGTCACCGCGGTGTATTTCCCGGTCGCCCACTGGGTCTGGGGCGGCGGCTGGCTCGCCAGCCTCGACACCCCGGTGATCGACTTCGCCGGTGGTACCGCGGTCCACATCAACGCCGGTATCGCCGCGCTCGCAGTGGTCCTCGTGATCGGCAAACGCGTCGGCTTCAAGAAGGACCCGATGCGGCCGCACAACATGCCGCTGGTCCTGCTTGGCACCGCCCTGCTCTGGTTCGGCTGGTTCGGCTTCAACGCCGGCTCCGAGCTCGGCGTCGACGGCGTCACCGCCCAGATGGCGATCAACACGCAGGTCGCGACCGGTGCCGCCATGCTCGGCTGGCTCATCTACGAGCGCATCCGGCACGGCGCCTTCACCACGCTCGGCGCCTGCTCCGGTGCCGTCGCCGGTCTCGTCGCGATCACCCCGTCCGGCGGCAACGTCAACATCTTCGGTGCCCTGCTCATCGGTGTCGTCGCCGGTGCCGTCTGCTCCTGGGCCGTCAGCCTCAAGTACAAGCTCGGTTACGACGACTCCCTGGACGTCGTGGGCGTCCACCTCGTCGGCGGTGTCCTCGGCACCCTGATGGTCGGCTTCCTCGCCATCGACGGCAAGGGCGGCTGGGACCAGTTCCTGTCGCAGGCGATTGGTGCTTTCTCGGTGATGGGCTACACCTTTGTGGTGACCTACATCCTCGCCTTCGCCATCCAGAAGACGATCGGCTTCCGCGCCTCCGAGGACGACGAGATCAGCGGCATCGACCAGGCCGCGCACGCCGAGACCGCATACGACTTCAGCTCGGCAGCCAGTTCCCACATGTCCGCCACCCCGAGCAGCGTCGCTGCCACTGAGAGCAAGAAGGTCGGGGCATGAAGCTGATCACCGCGGTCGTCAAGCCGCACCGGCTCGACGAGATCAAGGAAGCCCTGCAGGCCTTCGGGGTGCACGGCCTTACGGTGACCGAGGCCAGTGGGTACGGTCGGCAGCGGGGCCACACGGAGGTGTACCGGGGTGCCGAGTACACGGTGGACCTGGTTCCCAAGATCCGTATCGAGGTGCTCGCCGAGGACGACGACGCCGAGCAGTTGATCGACGTCATCGTCAAGGCCGCCCGCACCGGCAAGATCGGTGACGGCAAGGTCTGGTCCCTCCCGGTCGAGACGGCCGTTCGGGTCCGGACCGGCGAGCGCGGCCCGGACGCGCTCTGATCGAAGAGAAGAACAGGAGTCGCTGGGTGACGAGTACGGACGTACGTACGGATGCAGAGGACTCGGGACCCAGCGGCTATGCGGCGGCCCGGCTGCGCCTCCTCCAGGAGGAGGCGCAGTCCGGGCCGCCGCGCCGTTCGGCCCTGGCCGAGCTGACCGACGACTGGCTCGCCGGCCTCTTTGGGGCGGGCGCCGCCGAGTCGCGCGGGGTCTCCCTCGTGGCCGTCGGAGGATACGGGCGCGGCGAGCTCTCGCCCCGCAGCGATCTCGATCTGCTGCTCCTGCACGACGGGTCCGACGGGGCGGCGGTGGCCGCGCTGGCCGACCGCATCTGGTATCCCGTCTGGGATCTGGGGCTGGCCCTCGACCACTCCGTGCGCACCCCCGCCGAGGCCCGCAAGACCGCCGGCGAGGACCTCAAGGTGCAACTGGGGCTGCTGGACGCCCGGCACATCGCCGGTGATCTGGGCCTGACCGCCGGACTGCGGACCGCCGTCCTCGCCGACTGGCGCAACCAGGCGCCCAAACGCCTCCCGGAACTCCAGGAGCTGTGCGCCGAGCGGGCCGAGCGGCAGGGGGAGCTGCAGTACCTGCTGGAACCGGACCTCAAGGAGGCGCGCGGCGGACTGCGCGACGCCACCGCCCTGCGCGCCGTCGCCGCCTCCTGGCTCGCCGACGCCCCGCGCGAGGGGCTCGCCGACGCCCGGCGCAGGCTCCTCGACGTACGGGACGCGCTGCATCTCGCCACCGGCCGCGCGACCGACCGGCTCGCGCTCCAGGAGCAGGACCAGGTCGCCGCCGAGCTGGGACTGCTGGACGCCGACACCCTGCTGCGCCAGGTGTACGAGGCGGCGAGAGTCATCTCCTACGCCAGTGATGTGACCTGGCGTGAAGTGGGGCGCGTGCTGCGGTCGCGCGCCGTGCGGCCCCGGCTGCGCGCCATGCTCGGCGGTGCGAAGCCGGCCCCCGAGCGGTC
The DNA here is from genome assembly GCF_045160825.1 of Streptomyces sp. NBC_00104. NCBI lineage: Bacteria > Bacillati > Actinomycetota > Actinomycetes > Kitasatosporales > Streptomycetaceae > Streptomyces > Streptomyces sp. NBC_00104. Next base: position 7,952,758 of record NZ_CP108215.1, read on the forward strand.
GCCGCTGGCCGAGGGCGTGGTCGAGCAGGACGGGGAGGTCGTGCTCGCGCGCGCCGCCCGGCCCGATCGGGACCCGGTGCTGCCGCTGCGCGCCGCCGCCGCTGCCGCCCAGGCCGGACTGCCGCTGTCCCTGCACGCCGTACGACGCCTGGCGGCCGCTGCCCGGCCGCTGCCCACACCCTGGCCCGCGGAGGCGCGCGAGCAGCTCGTCACCCTGCTGGGTTCCGGACGCCCGACCGTCGACGTCTGGGAGGCGCTGGAGGCCGAAGGCCTCATCACGCACCTGCTGCCCGACTGGGAGCGGGTGCGCTGCCGGCCCCAGCGCAACGCCGTGCACATCTGGACCGTCGACCGGCACCTCATCGAGACCGCGGTCCAGGCCTCCGAGATGACCCGCCGGGTCCACCGGCCCGACCTCCTGCTCGTCGCCGCGCTGCTGCACGACATCGGCAAGGGCTGGCCCGGGGACCACTCCGTGGCCGGCGAGATCATCGCCAAGGACGTGGCGGCCAGGATCGGCTTCGACCGCGAGGACGTGGCGGTGCTCTCCACCCTCGTACGCCATCATCTGCTGCTCGTCGACACCGCCACCCGGCGTGACCTGGAGGACCCGGCCACCGTCCGGTCCGTGGCCGACGCCGTCGGATCGCCGGGCACGCTCGAACTGCTGCACGCGCTGACCGAGTCGGACGCGCTGGCCACCGGGCCCGCCGCCTGGTCGTCGTGGCGTGCCTCGCTCGTGTCCGAGCTGGTCCAGCGGGTCGACGCGCTGTTCGCCGGGGACGCCCCGCAGGAGCCGGAGCCCGGCGAGATCAGCGCCGAACAGGAGCGGCTCGCCATCGAGGCGTTCCGCACGGGCGGCCCGGTGCTGTCGCTGCGCGCGCAGACGGAGGCCGCCCCCGAGGAGAAGGACGAGAAGGCCGACCCCGAGCCGCTCGGCGTGGAACTCCTCATCGCCGTCCCCGACCAGGCGGGCGTCCTGCCCGCGGTCGCCGGCGTTCTCGCCATGCACCGGCTCACCGTGCGCACGGCCGAACTGCGGACGTTCGACCTCCCGGACGGCGTCGAGGGCTCGGTACTGCTGCTGAACTGGCGGGTGGCCGCCGAGTACGGCTCCCTGCCCCAGGCGGCCCGGCTCCGCGCCGATCTCGTCCGGGCCCTGGACGGCTCGCTGGACATCGCCGGGCGACTGGCCGAGCGGGACGCGGCCTACCCCCGGCGGCGGGGTGTCGTCGCGCCCCCGCCGCGCGTCACGGTTGCCGCGGCGGCCTCCCGACACGCCACGGTCATCGAGGTACGCGCCCAGGACGCACCCGGGCTCCTGCACCGGATCGGGCGCGCCCTGGAGGACTCGCACGTACGGATGCGCAGCGCGCACGTCAGCACGCTCGGCGCCAACGCCGTGGACGCCTTCTACGTGACCGGGCCGAAGGGGGCACCGCTGCCGGGCGACGAGGCGGCGTCCGTGGCGCGGAAGCTGGAGGAGACCCTGCGCGGCTGACACACGACGGGTACGGGGCCCGCCCGGCCCCGTACCCGTGCGGGCCGGGCTCCGTCACCACTATCCACAGGGGTGGAGACCCGACCACACCCAGACAGATACCCTGGAGGGCAGCCCACCCTGCCCCCGACTCCGAGGACCGACACCGCCGTGTTCGATACGCTCTCCGATCGCCTCTCAGCGACTTTCAAGAACCTGCGCGGCAAGGGGCGCCTTTCCGAGGCGGACATCGACGCCACGGCGCGCGAGATCCGCATCGCGCTCCTGGAGGCGGACGTCGCGCTGCCGGTCGTCCGGGGCTTCATCAAGAACGTCAAGGAGCGCGCGCTCGGCGCCGAGGTCTCCAAGGCGCTGAACCCCGCCCAGCAGGTCCTCAAGATCGTCAACGAGGAGCTGGTCAGGATCCTCGGCGGCGAGACCCGCCGCCTGCGCTTCGCCAAGAACCCGCCGACCGTGATCATGCTCGCGGGTCTCCAGGGTGCCGGTAAGACGACCCTCGCGGGCAAGCTGGGCCGCTGGCTGAAGGAGCAGGGCCACTCGCCGCTCCTCGTCGCCTGTGACCTCCAGCGCCCGAACGCGGTCAACCAGCTCAGCGTCGTGGCCGAGCGCGCCGGCGTGGCGGTCTACGCCCCCGAGCCGGGCAACGGCGTGGGTGACCCGGTCAAGGTCGCCAAGGACTCCATCGAGTTCGCCAAGTCGAAGGTCCACGACATCGTGGTCGTCGACACCGCGGGCCGGCTGGGCATCGACCAGGAGATGATGCGGCAGGCCGCCGACATCCGGGACGCGGTCTCCCCGGACGAGATCCTCTTCGTCGTCGACGCGATGATCGGTCAGGACGCCGTCAACACGGCCGAGGCCTTCCGGGACGGCGTCGGCTTCGACGGCGTGGTCCTCTCCAAGCTCGACGGTGACGCCCGCGGTGGTGCCGCCCTGTCGATCGCCTCCGTCACCGGCAAGCCGATCATGTTCGCGTCGAACGGCGAGAAGCTCGACGAGTTCGACGCGTTCCACCCGGACCGGATGGCCTCCCGCATCCTCGACATGGGTGACCTGCTCACCCTGATCGAGCAGGCGGAGAAGACCTTCAGCCAGGAAGAGGCCGCCAAGATGGCCTCCAAGCTGGCGTCCAAGAAGGGCCAGGACTTCACGCTCGACGACTTCCTGGCCCAGATGGAGCAGGTCAGGAAGATGGGCAGCATCAGCAAGCTGCTCGGCATGCTGCCCGGCATGGGCCAGATCAAGGACCAGATCAACAACATCGACGAGCGCGACGTCGACCGCACGGCCGCGATCATCAAGTCGATGACCCCGGCCGAGCGCCAGGAGCCGACGATCATCAACGGCTCGCGCCGTGCCCGTATCGCCAAGGGCTCCGGTGTCGAGGTCAGCGCGGTGAAGAGCCTCGTCGAGCGGTTCTTCGAGGCCCGCAAGATGATGTCCCGCATGGCCCAGGGCGGTGGCATGCCCGGCATGCCCGGGATGCCCGGCATGGGTGGTGGCCCCGGTCGCAGCAAGAAGCAGCCCAAGCAGGCCAAGGGCAAGCAGCGCTCGGGCAACCCGATGAAGCGCAAGCAGCAGGAGCAGGAGGAGGCCGCCCGCCGGGCCGCCGCGGCCCAGGGCGGTGCCCTCGGACTGCCGGGCCAGCAGGGCGCTCAGGACTTCGAGCTGCCGGACGAGTTCAAGAAGTTCATGGGCTGACCCGCCCACAACGGCGGACGCCGCGTGACCGGCCGGGGGGTGTGGCCGGGCGCGCGGCGCCGGGTGCCGTGTGCGTGGACGGCATGTGTGGTGTCGCTCGTGGTGCTTCTGGTGGCAACTCCCGTACGCAGATGTGTTGTTCCCCTGGACGATGCGCCAGGCTATGGCTGCCGCGCGGCGCTTGGCCAAGCGAAAGCGCTACCGGCCCGCTTTCTTCACACCATTCACACCCGCGTCGGAAGAAGTCTCGAAGACCTTCTCAGTGTTCCCCACAACGTTCGGGGAGCGCCCCGAAGTCCTCAAGGCGTGCCCCGCATCGCTCAGGGCGTCCGCGCGATCAGGTAGCGGAACACGTTCGGCATCCAGACCGTGCCGTCCCGGCGGCGGTGGGGGTGCAGGGCCTCGGTCAGTTCCTTGTCCACCTGTGCCTGGTCGGTGGCCCTGATCGCCGCGTCGAACAGGCCGGTCGACAGCAGCCCCCGTACCGCGTTGTCCACGTTGGCGTACCCGAAGGGGCAGGCCACGCGTCCCGAGCCGTCCGGTTTCAGGCCGGCCCGCTGGGCGACCTCCTCCAGGTCGTCCCGCAGCGCCGGACGCCAACTGCCCGCGCTGCGCAGAGGGTCGGCGAGCTTCGTGGCCACGCGGAGCACGGTGGACGTGGTGCAGCGTTCCGGCGGGCCCCAGCCGGCCAGGATCACCGGAGCACCGCGTTCCGCCAGCGGGGTCGCCGCGGCGAGCAGTTCGCCGAGGCCCTCGGAGTCCCCGGCCAGACAGCCGATCGGCTCGAAGGCGGTCACCAGGTTGTACGGCGGGTCCCCGGGGCCGCGGACCGCGTCCTCGGGGACACCGTCGACGACCCGTGTGCCGACACGCGCGCGCGTGCCCCACCCTTCCGGCTGCAGTCGCTCCCGCGCGAGTGCCGTTCTCTCCGGCGACCCCGAGTCGACGCCGGTGACCGAGGCTCCCCGCGACGCCGCCATCAGCAGCGCGAGCCCCGACCCGCAGCCGAGGCCGAGCAGGCGCGTCCCGGTACCGACGTCGAGCCGCCGGTGGACGGCCTCGTACAGCGGCACCAGCATCCGTTCCTGAATCTCGGCCCAGTCACGCGCGCGTGCACACCGGTCCACGCGGGGTGTGGCCCCCGCGCGAGGCAGTTGCTGCCGCACGAGCGTAGGTGTCATATCGAAAGCGCCCCAATCCGCCGTGAGTTGCCGTTGCCGGATTTCCTGGCCCCCGTGGCAGTGCGCGCTCGCACTCCCCCCCCCGTATGCCAGGAAACTCCCCGCCCGGCGAGTCGTCCAGGGGTCTCGGACACCTGCTTGCGTACTGTCCGTGCGCGGGCAAAAGAATTCACATCCCCGCAACGTGGACCCGTACCATCGCGCCATGGCAAAGGCTCCCGTACTCACGCCCCGCGCGGACGACTTCCCGCGCTGGTACCAGGATCTGATCACCAAGGCCGAACTGGCCGACAACGGTCCGGTGCGCGGCACCATGGTCATCCGACCGTACGGGTACGGGCTGTGGGAGCGGATGCAGCAGGAGATGGACGCCCGGATCAAGGAGACGGGCACCCAGAACGCGTACTTCCCGCTCCTGATCCCGCAGTCCTACCTCGCCCGGGAGGCCGAGCACGTCGAGGGCTTCGCGCCCGAGCTGGCCGTGGTGACGCACGGCGGCGGCAAGGACCTCGAAGAGCCCGCCGTGGTCCGCCCCACCTCCGAGATGATCATCAATGACTACTTCTCGAAGTGGGTGCAGAGCTACCGCGACCTGCCGCTGCTGATCAACCAGTGGGCGAACGTGGTCCGTTGGGAGCTGCGCCCCCGGCTCTTCCTCCGCACGAGCGAGTTCCTCTGGCAGGAGGGCCACACGGCGCACGCGACGTACGAGGAGGCGCGCGACTTCGCCGCGCACATCCACCGGGAGGTCTACGAGGACTTCATGGTGAACGTCCTCGCGATGGACGTCGTCCCCGGCCGCAAGACCGTCAAGGAGCGCTTCGCGGGCGCCATCAACACCCTCACGCTCGAAGGCATGATGGGCGACGGCAAGGCCCTCCAGATGGCCACCAGCCACGAGCTGGGCCAGAACTTCGCCAAGGCCTTCAACACCCGGTATCTGTCGAAGGAAGGCAAGCAGGAGCTCGTCTGGCAGACATCCTGGGGCTCCACCACCCGCATGATCGGCGCCCTGGTGATGATGCACGGCGACGACAACGGCCTGCGGGTCCCGCCCCGGCTGGCCCAGGTCCAGGCCGTCGTCCTCGCGATCAAGGGCGACGACGCGGTTCTGGCCAAGGTCCGCGAGCTCGGCGCCCAGCTGAAGGCGGCCGGCATCCGCGTCCAGGTGGACGACCGTACGGACATCCCGTTCGGCCGCCGCGCCGTCGACTGGGAACTCAAGGGCGTCCCCGTACGCATCGAGGTCGGCCCCCGTGACCTGGAGAACGGCACCGCGATGCTCGCCCGTCGCATCCCGGGCGGCAAGGAGCCGGTCGCCCTCGACTCGCTGGTACACCTGCTGCCCACCGTCTTCGAAGAGGACCAGGCGCTCCTCCTGAAGCAGTCGCGCGAGCGCCGCGAGTCCCGTACGACCGAGGTGTCCACCCTCGACGAGGCGATCGAGGCCGCCGCGGGCGGCGGCTGGGCGCGTATCCCCTGGTCGAGGCTGGGCGAGGACGGCGAGACCAAGCTCGGGGAGCACGCGGTGACCGTACGGTGTCTGGTCGCCGCGGACGGGTCGGTGCCCGACTCCTACGACGCACCCGGTAACGTCGCCGTCGTGGCGCGCGCTTACTAGAGCACCCCGTTCCGCCGGGAGAGCGACCGAAACGCCCCTTGCACATCAGCCGACCACAGGTGCCCCCGACGCGCGGACCTCGCTACGCGTCGGGGCGTACGTGTTACTACGTACCGCCTTGTGGGGAGCTGCGAGGCTTCTCCGCAGATCAGCGCACCCGCCCTCGTCAGGACGCACTAGTGGCAACTGACGGGTACGTGCAAATTATTTGGGATGGCCCGGAATCGGAACACAGGGGCACTCCGGCTCGTTGTCATTACGTGAGCACGACACAGACACCACCTGTTCTCGCCGCAGAACTGGCACAGGCGTGGGCCGACATTCAACGGCACCACCCCGAGCTGCCGGATCTTGCCGCTCCCGAGTCCCTGATCGGGGAGTCGTCGTCCGCCTGCGGGCACGAACTCTCCTTCGAGCGACTGCTCCATGAGGCAGTCCATGGCATCGCCGCCGCGCGTGGAGTCCGCGACACCTCCCGGGCGGGCCGGTACCACAACCGCAGATTCCTCGCGATCGCCGAGGAGCTCGGCCTCGACCACCCCGAGGAACCGCATCCCAGCAGCGGTTTCTCGCTGGTCACGCTCAACCCCGAGGCCAAGCGTCGCTACCGCCCGACCATCGACAGACTGCAGCGCGCCCTCAAGGCCCACACCGCCGCGACCTCCGCGGACACGGCCCGCAGCTTCCGGGGCCCGGCCGCCCGCCACGGGTCCTCCGGCGGCGGCGTCCGCGTCAAGGCCGTCTGCGACTGCGGCCGCAACGTCCGGGTCGTCCCGTCCGTACTCGCCCAGGCCCCCATCGTCTGCGGCGGCTGCGGCAAGCCCTTCCGGATCCCGGAGGTCGTGGGCGCGGCGTGACACGACGACGCACTGAACAGACGGCTGCTCGTGGCGGCCGTACCAGTGAGTCGTATGTCGAGCCGTACCCGGAGTGGAGGGAGCCGCCGCAGCCTCGCGCCCGCCCGGCCGCGGGCAGTCGTGCCTCTGTGGCGGCACGGGTGCGCGGCGGCACCCTCCACTCCGGTGAGCGGCACCCCCTGGCGCGGGGTGCCGCTCAGCCATGGCTGAACGCACCCTGACGGCCGAAGCGACCCGCTGGGTGTGGCACAATGGCTAGCTGTACTCGACAGTCGCACAGGACCCCTCTCTCCTCCGGCTGACGCGTCCATCGGGCACTCGGGTACCGCAACCCCACGCGGCTCTCTCGCCGTGCCCAATCACGTCAAATCCAGGAGAACCCACTCCCGTGGCAGTCAAGATCAAGCTGAAGCGTCTGGGCAAGATCCGTTCGCCTCACTACCGCATCGTCATCGCCGACTCCCGTACCCGTCGTGACGGTCGTGCGATCGAGGAGATCGGCAAGTACCACCCGACGTACAACCCGTCGGTCATCGAGGTCGACGAGGAGCGCGTCGCGTACTGGCTGGGTGTCGGCGCGCAGCCGACCGAGCCCGTGCTCGCCATTCTGAAGAAGACCGGCGACTGGCAGAAGTTCAAGGGCGAGCCCGCTCCGGCGCCGCTCCTCGTGGCTCAGCCGAAGTCCGCGCGCCCGTCGTTCGAGGCCCTGGGCGGCGACGACGAGGGCAAGGGTGAGGCGATCACCCAGAAGAAGAAGGCCGACAAGAAGGACGAGGCTGCCGCTGCGTCTTCCTCGTCTGAGCCGACCGAGGCCTGAGCATGCTCGAGGAGGCTCTCGAGCACCTCGTCAAGGGCATCGTCGACAACCCCGACGACGTGCAGGTCGCTTCCCGCAACCTGCGCCGGGGGCGCGTACTCGAGGTCCGGGTCCACCCCGACGACCTCGGTAAGGTGATCGGCCGCAACGGCCGTACCGCCCGTGCTCTGCGTACCGTCGTGGGTGCCATCGGCGGCCGTGGTGTCCGTGTCGACCTCGTCGACGTGGATCACGTCCGCTGACGAAGATTCGCAGCACCGGCTCGGGCCGGGGAGGGCCTCTGGGCCGTCCCCGGCCCGTAGTCGTATGACAGGAGATCAAGCACAGTGCAGCTCGTAGTCGCACGGATCGGCCGCGCCCACGGCATCAAGGGTGAGGTCACCGTCGAGGTCCGCACCGACGAGCCGGAACTCCGGCTCGCCCCCGGCGCCGTTCTGCTCACGGACCCCGCCTCGACGGGTCCGCTCACCATCGAGACCGGCCGGGTCCACAGCGGCCGGCTGCTCCTGCGCTTCGAGGGCGTCCGCGACCGCAACGCCGCCGAGGCCCTCCGCAACACCCTGCTGATCGCGGAGGTGGACCCGGAGGAGCTGCCGGAGGAAGAGGACGAGTACTACGACCACCAGCTGATGGACCTGGACGTGGTCACCAAGGAGGGAGTCGAGGTCGGCCGGATCACCGAGATCTCGCACCTGCCCTCCCAGGACCTCTTCATCGTCGAGCGGCCCGACGGGAGCGAGGTGATGATCCCGTTCGTCGAGTCGATCGTCACCGAGATCGACCTGAAGGAGCAGCGGGCGGTCATCGACCCGCCACCCGGGCTGATCGACGACCGGGCGGAGATCGCGTCCGCCCGGGACTCCGAGGACTCCGCCGAGCCGGCCGGGGACGAGGCCTGATGCGGCTCGACGTCGTCACGATCTTCCCCGAGTACCTCGAACCCCTGAACGTCTCCCTCGTCGGCAAGGCACGCGCGCGCGGACAGCTGAACGTGCACGTCCACGATCTGCGCGAGTGGACGTACGACCGGCACAACACGGTCGACGACACCCCGTACGGCGGCGGCCCCGGCATGGTCATGAAGACCGACCCCTGGGGCGACGCCCTGGACTCCGTCCTCGCCGACGGCTACGAGACGGGCTCCCACCGGCCCGCGCTCATCGTCCCCACCCCCAGCGGTCGCCCCTTCACCCAGGAACTCGCCGTCGAACTCTCCGAGCGCCCCTGGCTGGTCTTCACGCCGGCGCGTTACGAGGGCATCGACCGCCGGGTGATCGACGAGTACGCCACCCGCATGCCGGTCTACGAGGTGTCCATCGGCGACTACGTGCTCGCCGGCGGCGAGGCGGCCGTCCTCGTCGTCACCGAGGCCGTCGCGCGGCTGCTGCCCGGCGTCCTCGGCAACGCCGAGTCCCACCGGGACGACTCCTTCGCGCCCGGCGCCATGGCCAACCTCCTGGAGGGGCCGGTCTACACGAAGCCCCCCGAGTGGCGTGGCCGCGACATCCCCGAGGTGCTGCTCAGCGGCCACCACGGCAAGATCGCGCGGTGGCGCCGGGACGAGGCCCTGAAGCGTACGGCCGCCAACCGGCCCGACCTCATCGAGCGTTGCGACCCCAAGGCCTTCGACAAGAAGGACCGCGAGATGCTCTCCATCCTGGGCTGGGCCCCGGACCCGGAAGGGGAGTCGCACGGCCGATTTTGGCGGCGGCCCGAGGGCGTGGAAGAATAGGCCGTTGTTGTGCGTCGTCCGGCGCGCGCCCCTGCCGCAGGGGGACACGACGCCCGCCCCGACACGGACAGCATCCTCTCGTAACACCTAGCTCCCGCCTATGACCTGTGGCATGGGCGAAGAAAGCAGACGAAATGTCTCACCTGCTCGACTCCCTCGACTCCGCGTCGCTGCGGAGCGACATCCCGGCCTTCCGCCCGGGTGACACCGTCAACGTCCACGTCCGCGTCATCGAGGGCAACCGCTCCCGTGTGCAGCAGTTCAAGGGCGTGGTGATCCGTCGCCAGGGCGCCGGTGTCCGCGAGACCTTCACGGTCCGCAAGGTCTCGTTCTCCGTCGGCGTCGAGCGCACCTTCCCGGTGCACACCCCGATCGTCGAGAAGATCGAGCTCGTCACCCGCGGTGACGTCCGTCGCGCCAAGCTGTACTACCTGCGCGAGCTGCGCGGCAAGGCGGCGAAGATCAAGGAGAAGCGCGACAACTGATCGCGCGTTCGCGTCACAAAAGGTCGTCACAGCGGGGCCGGATACGATCTGGCCCCGATGGACACCGAAGCACAGCAGCACATGGAGCGCGACCGTTCCCCCCGCCCTTCCGGCGCGGAGGTCTCCGAGGAGATCTCCGACACGCGAGGGCCGGAGGAGCGGTCGCGTTTCGCATGGGTGGACCGGACCACCGAGTGGGTTCCGGGCGGGAGATACACCCTGACCGTGCTGATCTGCCTGCTTCTTCTGGCGCTCTTCAGCAACTTCGTGATCCAGCCGTTCCAGATTCCCAGCAGCTCCATGGCCGACTCATTGAGGATCGGGGACCGCGTTCTCGTAAATAAGTTGGCGTACCGTTTCGGATCTGAGCCGCAGCGCGGTGACGTCGTCGTCTTCGACGGCACCGGCTACTTCGGGAACGCCGACTACGTCAAGCGCGTTGTCGGCGTGGGGGGCGACCGGGTGGTCTGCTGCGACCAGGAGGGGAGGCTTGAGGTGAACGGCCGGTGGGTCGACGAGTCGTCGTTTCTGTATCCGGGCGACAGCCCGTCGAACGTTCCCTTCGACGTGGTCGTCCCCGAGGGCAGGCTGTTCCTCCTCGGCGACCACCGCAGTGACTCCAGCGATTCCCGTGACCACCTGGGATCGCCCGGCGGCGGCATGGTCCCGCTCGACTCCGTGATCGGCCGGGCCGACTGGATCGCCTGGCCCGCCGACCACTGGACACGTCTGGACCGTCCGGACGCCTACGCGCGTGTGCCCGCCGCGGGCGGTGCGCATGGGTAACCGTGGCAAACCCCGCGGTGCGCCTCCCACCACCGCGGCGGCCAACCTGCTGCCCACCGGTTCGCGGCGGTCCGGCGGTGCCGCCCGGCCGAGCCGGGTCGAGCGGCGCAAGCTCGCCCGCAAGATCAAGCGGCGCAGGCGTCGCTCCGCGGTCAAGGAGATCCCGCTCCTCGTCGGTGTCGCCGTCCTCATAGCTCTGGTCCTGAAGACCTTCCTCGTCCAGGCGTTCGTGATCCCGTCGGGCTCCATGGAGCAGACGATCCAGATCGGCGACCGTGTCCTGGTCGACAAGCTCACGCCCTGGTTCGGCTCCAAGCCCACCCGCGGGGACGTGGTCGTCTTCAAGGACCCGGGCGGCTGGCTGGAGGACGAGCAGACGACGGCCGCCACCGAGGATCCGATCGTCATCAAGCAGATAAAGGAAGGCCTGCAGTTCATCGGCCTTCTCCCGTCCGACGACGAGCAGGACCTGATCAAGCGGGTCGTCGCGGTCGGCGGCGACACCGTCAAGTGCTGTGACACCCAGGGCCGTGTCACCGTCAACGGCATGCCGCTGGACGAGACGGCCTACATCCACCCCGGCAACCAGCCCTCGACCCAGCGGTTCGAGGTGACCGTGCCCCAGGGCCGCCTCTGGGTGATGGGCGACCACCGGGAGAACTCCGCCGACTCACGCGCCCACCAGTCCGACGACTCGAAGACGGCCCAGTTCGGCGGGACGGTCCCGGAGGATTCCGTCGTCGGCCGGGCCGTCGTCATCGCCTGGCCGGTGGGCCACTGGGGGCAGTTGGAGGAACCGGACACGTTCTCCGCCGTACCGAGCGGGTCGACCACCGCCCTCGGCGCTTCGCATAGGGTGGCCTCCGCGGATCGAAACGGATTGATCCCTCTCCCGACCCCTGCGGAACTCCCGCTCGTTATGGGAGTGGTGGGCCTGCACCGGCTGTGGCGCGGGCGGCGGTACGGAGTGAGGAGTGGATGTGGGGGATTTGGCGGTCGGCGCACGGTCCGGACACGGTGGTTCCGAAGAACGGCCGGAGCGATCCGACGAGGCGGCTTCCCCGGCCGCGGAGAACGCGGAGGGCGTCGTGAATTCCGAGGGTTCCGCCGACACCGGGAGTGACTCCCCGGAGGGGGCGGACGGCGGGGACGGCGCCCGGACCTCGGCCGACGACGGCGACCAGGAAGAGCGGCCCAGGAAGAAGCAGCGTTCCTTCTGGAAGGAACTGCCGATCCTGATCGGTATCGCGCTGGTGCTCGCGCTGCTGATCAAGACGTTCCTGGTGCAGGCGTTCTCCATCCCGTCCGACTCGATGCAGAACACGCTGCAGGAGGGCGACCGGGTCCTGGTCGACAAGCTCACCCCGTGGTTCGGCTCCGAGCCCGAGCGCGGCGAGGTCGTCGTCTTCCACGACCCGGACGGCTGGCTGGACGGCGAGCCCACCCTGGAGCCCAACGCCGTGCAGCGGGTCCTCGGCTGGATCGGCCTGATGCCGTCCGCCGAGGAGAAGGACCTCATCAAGCGGGTCGTCGGCGTCGCCGGCGACACCGTGGAGTGCAAGGGCACCGGCCCGCTGAAGGTCAACGGCAAGGCGCTGAACGAGCCGTACGTGTACCCGGGCAACACCCCCTGCACCGTCGACGACACCGGCGGCCAGTTCAAGGTGAAGGTGCCCGAGGGCAAAATCTGGGTCATGGGTGACCACCGGCAGAACTCGCTGGACTCCCGCTACCACCAGAACGACAGCAACAAGGGCATGGTCCCCGTCAGCCAGGCCGTGGGCCGCGCCATCGTGGTCGCCTGGCCGCCCACCCGCTGGTCCACGCTGCCGGTTCCCGACACCTTCGACCAGAACCTGAGCGCCGCCGCCCCCGGGGCGCTCGGCCTCGCGGGAGCGGTGCCGCTGGTGCTGTGGCGCCGGCGTCGCCTTCTGGCCACCGAAAGCCCGAGGGTTTCTGGCACGGGTACCGCCGGGTAGGGTGCCGTCCCAGATCGCCGATCTTCCGCGGCCCGCACGGGGCCCGGACGGTCGATTCTCCGAACTGGGGGAGCACTGGGATGAGCGGGACGACACGTCGTACGGACGAGGGCCGCGGACGGCTCGGCAGCAAGCTGTCGGGACTGGCCGTGGCCCTCGGCTGTGTGCTCTTCCTGGGCGGTTTCCTCTGGGGCGCGATCGCCTACGCGCCCTACACCGTGCCCACCGACTCCATGTCCCCCACCATCACCTCCGGGGACCGCATACTCGCCGAGCGGATCGACGGCGCCGAGATCAAGCGCGGTGACGTCGTGGTCTTCCGGCAGGAGACCTGGGGCAACACCCCCATGGTCAAGCGGGTCGTCGCGGTCGGCGGTGACACGGTCGCCTGCTGCACCGACGGCAAGCTGACCGTCAACGGCAAGAAGATCGACGAGGGGTATCTGCCCGAGGGCGAGGTCGCCGAGCTGACCGGCATCCCGGAGATCACCGTCCCCAAGGGCCGGCTGTTCCTCCTCGGTGACGAGCGCAGCGGCTCCCTGGACTCCACCGCCCACCTCACGGAGGCCGGCAACGGCACGGTGCCGCGCACCAACGTGGACGCGCGCGTGGACGCCGTCGTCTGGCCCATGGACGGCATGCTGGCCCGCCCCACGGGCTTCGAGAAGCTCGGCGCGCTCTCCTCTCCCGGCCCGCTGCGGCTGATCACCGCCGCGCTGGTCGTGGGCATGGTGCTCGTCATGGGCGGCGCGGCCTACGGGCCCGTCGCCCAGCGGATCGGCGGACGCGGACGTACGGCGCAGTCGGAGCCCGCCGGTGTCGGCTGAGGACACGTACGAGGGCGGGCTGCGCAAGGTCGCCCGGGTGATCCTGCTGGATCCGCGGGAGCGCGTCCTGCTGCTGCACGGGCACGAGCCGGACGATCCGGCCGACGACTGGTGGTTCACGCCCGGCGGCGGTGTGGAGGGCGCGGAGACCCGTGAGGAGGCCGCCCTGCGGGAACTCGCGGAGGAGACCGGGATCACGGACGTGGAGCTCGGCCCCGTGCTCTGGCGGCGGATGTGCTCCTTCCCCTTCGCCGGACGCCGCTGGGACCAGGACGAGTGGTACTACCTCGCCCGGACCACCGCTACGCACCAGGTCGTGCCCGCGGCGGCGGGCCTGACGGAGCTGGAAAGACGCAGCGTCGCAGGAGCACGCTGGTGGACGTGCGGGGAACTGACCCGGGCGCATGAGACGGTGTACCCGACCAGACTCGCCGAACTGCTCCGCACACTGCTCGACGAGGGTCCCCCGGCCAGACCCGTGGTCCTCGACACCGAAATTGTCTAGGGGCTCGCGGGACTGGCGCACAATGGTGGGATCGCACGGCTGAAGGGGAACATGCCATGAGCGCCGAGGACCTCGAGAAGTACGAGACCGAGATGGAGCTGAAGCTCTACCGGGAGTACCGCGATGTCGTCGGTCTGTTCAAATACGTGATCGAGACCGAGCGGCGTTTCTACCTGACCAATGACTACGAGATGCAGGTGCACTCGGTCCAGGGCGAGGTGTTCTTCGAGGTGTCGATGGCGGACGCCTGGGTGTGGGACATGTACCGGCCGGCTCGGTTCGTGAAGCAGGTGAGGGTGCTCACGTTCAAGGACGTGAACATCGAGGAGCTGAACAAGAGCGATCTGGAGCTGCCGGGCAGCTGAGGCCGGCGGAGGGGCTGCGGCACCGTCATCCGTGTGGGTGACGAAGTTATCCACAATCGCCTGTTTGTCCACCAAGATCCAATAGCGGGCTGAGTCGCACTCAGTGTTGGCGCCGGAGGTGGTGCCGACATGAGCAAGGCACGAGGCGACAACACACGAGGCAACGGCGCGCCGGGCAACGGCGCGCCGGGCAACGGCGCGCCGGGCAACGGCGCGCGAGGTGCGCTCGGCAAGTACGGCGAGGAGCTGGCCGCACGGCGGCTGGCCGAGGCCGGGATGACGGTCCTGGAGCGCAACTGGCGCTGCGGCAGGACCGGCGAGATCGACATCGTGGCCCGCGACGGGGACGCGCTGGTCGTCTGCGAGGTGAAGACCCGCAGGGCCGGCCCCTTCGAACACCCCATGGCGGCCGTCACGACCACCAAGGCCGAACGACTGCGCGGCCTCGCCGAACGCTGGCTCCAGGAACACGGAGGAAGTCCGCCGGGCGGCGTCCGTATCGACGTCGTCGGCGTCGTCCTCCCCGCCCGCGGCGCCCCCGTCGTGGAACACGTGCGGGGGGTGGCCTGATGGGATTCGCCCGCACGTGTTCCGTGGCCCTTGTCGGCGTCGAGGGCGTCGTCGTCGAGGTCCAGGCCGACCTGGAACCGGGCGTGGCGGCCTTCACGCTGGTGGGGCTGCCGGACAAGAGCCTGACGGAGAGCAAGGACCGGGTGAGGGCGGCCCTGGTCAACTCGGGCGCCGAGTGGCCGCAGAAGAAGCTGACGGTGGGGCTCAGTCCCGCGTCGGTGCCGAAGGCCGGCAGCGGGTTCGACCTGGCGGTCGCCAGCGCCGTCCTGGGCGCATCCGAGCGGATCGATCCGCGGGTGCTCTCCGACGTCGTGATGATCGGGGAGCTGGGACTCGATGGTCGGGTCCGGCCGGTACGGGGCATCCTGCCCGCCGTGCTGGCCGCCGCCGAGGCCGGATACGAGCAGGTGGTGGTGCCGGAGTGCGCTGCCGCGGAGGCCTCGCTGGTGCCCGGGGTCTCGGTGCTGGGCGTGCGCACCCTGCGGCAGTTGATCGCCGTGCTGGCGGACGAACCGGTGCCGGACGAGGAACCCGACGAGGGCCGCCCGGACCCTCTCATGGCGGGACTCCGTCTGCCGGGCACGGGGGCGGCCACCGGCATGCGCACCGCGGCAGGCGCGCACCAGGACCAGGGCCACGACCTCGCCGATGTCGTCGGTCAGCTCGCGGCCCGAACCGCCGTGGAAGTCGCGGCGGCCGGCGGACATCACCTCTTCCTGGAAGGGCCGCCGGGCGCGGGCAAGACGATGCTCGCCGAGCGGATGCCGGCCATCCTGCCGAGGCTGGCCAGAGAGGAGTCGCTGGAGGTCACGGCGGTCCACTCGATCGCCGGTCTGCTGCCCGCGGGAAAACCACTGGTCGACGTGGCGCCCTACTGCGCCCCTCACCATTCGGCCACGATGCAGTCCCTCGTCGGCGGCGGCCAGGGCATCGCACGACCCGGTGCGGTCTCCCTCGCCCACCGGGGGGTGCTCTTCCTGGACGAGACCCCGGAGTTCAGCAGCCATGCGCTGGACGCCCTGCGGCAGCCGCTGGAGGCGGGGCACGTCGTGATCGCGCGCAGCGCGGGAGTGGTGCGGTTCCCCGCGAAGTTCTTGATGGTGCTCGCCGCGAACCCCTGTCCCTGCGGTCGCTTCTCGCGGACGGACGACTTGTGCGAGTGCCCGCCCGCCTTGATCCGCCGCTATCAGGCGCGGCTCTCCGGGCCGCTGCTGGACCGGGTCGACCTGCGGGTCGAGGTCGACCGGGTCACTCGGTCCGAGCTCACCCGGCGTGGAGCCCAGGGCGAGTCCACGGCGACGGTGGCCGACCGTGTGCGCTCGGCCAGGGAGCGCGCGGCAGCCCGTCTGCTGGATACGCCCTGGCGGACGAACAGCGAGGTACCGGGGCGTGAACTGCGCAGCCGGTGGCACGCGACCCCGGGCGCGATGGACGAGGCCGAGCGCTGCCTGGAGCGGGGCGTGCTGACCGCGCGCGGCCTGGACCGGGTGCTCCGGGTCGGCTGGACCATCGCCGACCTCGTCGGCCACGACCGCCCGGACGCGACGGACGTCAACCTGGCTCTGCAGCTGCGCACCGGAGTGCCACGCGGGGTGCCGATGGCGATCGGAGCGCTGACGTGAGGCCTGAGGCCCGTGGGTCATCGGCGGGCGCGCCATGACCGGCGGCGGTGCGCCGGATGTCGAGCGGCTCGACCGGGCTTTCCTGGCCCGTGTCATCGAGCCCGGAGACGAGCTGGGTGGTCGGTGGCTACGGGAGTTCGGAGCCCGGGAAGTGGTGCGGAGGCTCTCCGGGGGCGGTCGCCCGCTGCCCGAGGCCTCGGAGAAGCGGTGGGCGGGACTGTGTGCCCGCGCCGGGCGCGCCGACCCCGAGGGTGACCTGGCGCGGGCGAGGGAGGCCGGGGTCCGGTTCCTCGTCCCCGGGGACGGTGAGTGGCCCGGGCAGCTCGATGATCTCGGGGACGGGCGGCCCATGGGGCTGTGGGTGCGGGGGAAGGCGAATGTGCGGATGTGGGCATTGCGGTCCGTGGCTGTGGTGGGGGCGCGGGCCTGCACGGAGTACGGGGCGCACATGGCGGCGGTGCTGGGGGCGGGGCTTGCCGAGCAGGGGTGGGTGGTCGTGTCCGGTGGCGCGTACGGGGTGGACGGGGCCGCGCATCGGGGGGTGCTCGGGGCCGGTGGGGCGACCGTCGCCGTGCTGGCCTGCGGGGTGGACCGGCCGTATCCCAGGGGGCATGTGCAGTTGATCAGCAGAATCGCCGAACAGGGGTTGGTGGTGGGGGAGTTGCCGCCGGGGGAGCATCCGACGCCGAGCCGGTTCATCCTGCGGAACCGGGTCATCGCCGCGCTCACCAGGGGGACCGTGGTCGTGGAGGCGGCCTACCGCAGCGGCGCGCTGGTCACGGCGCGGGCGGCGCAGCGATTGGGTCGGTTCACGATGGGCGTGCCGGGGCCCGCGACCTCGGCCCTCTCCGCCGGCGTGCACGAACTGCTGCGGGGGGAGGCCGTGCTCGTGTCCGACGCTGCCGAAGTCGTCGAGCTGGTGGGTGACATGGGAGAGCTGGCGCCCGACCGGCGGGGCCCCGTGCTCCCCCGTGACCTGCTGGAACCCGGCGCACGGCAGGTTCTCGCCGCACTGCCGGGGCGGGGGAGCGCGGCCCCCGACGAGGTCGCCCGCGGCGCGGGCACGACCGTGGACGACGCGGTCGGGAGACTGTACGAACTCCGCGCACTTGGTTACGTCGAACGACACGGCGACGGCTGGAAGTTGACACGCCAGGCGATGATCTCCGTCTCGCCGGATCGGAGGCGAAGTTGACCCAGCGTGTTCGGCCGTCCGGGGGAACGCCGACAGCCGTGCGGTTTCCGGCAGTTGGCCTTCCGGATCCGTCACGCAGCGCGATCGCCGTGACCCCGCGGGGCACCCAGCGGAACGTATCTGCGCACCGGCGATCCCTCGGCCTTCGCGCACTGCGACTCCCCAGTCACGCTACGCTCACGTGGGTTCCCCCTCAGGGCAGGCAACTCGACATCAGACCGACAGCTCACCCAGGCACCCCCAGTTCACGGCAGAACGGCACAAGGCGACGAATGCCCCAGCACACCTCCGGGTCTGACCGGACGGCGGTACCCTCCGCCGCTCGCGGCACCGTGCGCCCGCCCGCCCCCTCGACACTCGAGGAGCTGTGGCGGACGTACAAGACGACGGGCGACGAACGGCTGCGCGAGCAGTTGATCCTGCACTACTCACCGCTGGTGAAGTACGTCGCGGGCCGGGTCAGTGTCGGCCTGCCGGCCAACGTCGAGCAGGCCGACTTCGTCTCCTCCGGGGTCTTCGGGCTGATCGACGCGATCGAGAAGTTCGACATCGACCGGGAGATCAAGTTCGAGACGTACGCGATCACCCGGATCCGTGGCGCCATGATCGACGAACTGCGCGCGCTGGACTGGATCCCCCGGTCGGTGCGGCAGAAGGCGCGCAACGTGGAGCGGGCCTACGCCACCCTGGAGTCCCGGCTCAGACGCACCCCGAGCGAGGGCGAGGTGGCCGCCGAGATGGGTATCGCGGTCGATGAACTTCACTCGGTCTTCAGTCAGTTGTCGCTGGCCAACGTCGTGGCGCTGGAGGAGCTGCTGCATGTCGGGGGCGAGGGCGGCGACCGGCTGAGCCTGATGGACACGCTGGAGGACACCGCCGCGGACAACCCGGTCGAGGTCGCCGAGGACCGGGAGCTGCGCCGCTTCCTGGCGCGGGCCATCAACACGCTGCCCGAGCGGGAGAAGACCGTCGTCACGCTGTACTACTACGAGGGGCTCACCCTCGCGGAGATCGGGAACGTGCTGGGGGTCACCGAGAGCCGGGTGAGCCAGATCCACACGAAGTCGGTGCTGCAGCTACGGGCGAAGCTGGCGAGTTTTGGTCGTTGACCCGGCCCTACCTGGCCGGATGAGCCGCGAGGCCAGGGCTGTGGAGGGTGTCGGCAGGGCTTCGGCCCAGGGCCTGTCGGGGGAAGACACTCCCGTTGGTGGCGGTCCGTCCGTAAAGTGGTTGACGTGCCAAGGATTCGAGCGGCCTCCGTGGCCGAGCACCGGTCGATGCAGCGAGCCGCCCTGCTGGACGCGGCTCGGTCCCTGCTGTCCGAGGGAGGGACGGAGGCGTTGACGTTCCCCGCGCTCGCCGAGCGTACGGGGCTGGCGCGGTCGTCCGTGTACGAGTACTTCCGGTCGCGGGCGGCGGTGGTCGAGGAGCTGTGCGAGGTCGACTTTCCCGTGTGGGCGGCGGAGGTCGAGGCGGCGATGGCCGCGGCCGAGCGGCCCGAGGGCAAGGTCGAGGCGTACGTCCGCAAACAGTTGGAGCTGGTCGGGGACCGGCGGCATCGGGCCGTGGTGGCGATCTCGGCGAGCGAACTGGACGCCGGGGCGCGGGAGAAGATCCGGGCCGCGCACGGTGGGCTCGTCGCGATGATCGTGGAGGCGCTCGCGGGGCTGGGGCAGACGGAGCCCCGGCTGGCCGCGATGCTGTTGCAGGGAGTCGTGGACGCGGCGGTGCGGCGTATCGAGCTGGGGGCCGCCGAGGAGCCCTCCGCGATCACCGAGGCGGCCGTGGGGATGGCTCTGCGGGGCGTACGGGGCTGAGCGGTCGTTGCGCGGTGCTGGGTGCTGGGTGCTGGGTGCTGGGTGCTGTGGCCGGGTGCCGCGGCTGGGCCCTCATCGCCAGGTGCCCCGCGTCGTCATGCGTCAGGGTCGAGCTCGGGGCGGGGTAGCGCTCACCGGTGCCGGCCCCGTACCTCCCCCACTCTCGGCTTCGCCTCGAGCGGGGCCCTCGTCGCCCACCCGTGCCGCCCCGCAGCCACGCCTGCCCGAAGCCGGGACGGCAACGTGATTGCCGTGGTCAGGGACGGCAGGCACGCTTGCTCGTGGCAGGGGACTGCAACACCATCGCCCGCAGCTGCCCACGGCCGTGAAAGAGGCCGGCCGTCCGGCTACTCGGGTACCGGCAGTAGGCGTGAGGGGCCCCTGCGCAGCAGCCACGGCGGGAGGAGCGAGAGCGGGTCCAGGTAGGTCTCCCCTCTGCGCAGGCCCCAGTGCAGGCAGGCTGTCGGGCAGTGGGACGGGGAGGCTTCCAGGGTGCCCAGGATCGTGCCCGCGGTTACCTCGTCGCCCTTCCTCACGGATGCCCGGACCGGCTCGTAGGTCGTGCGCAGGGGTGGGTCGCCCGTGGCGGAGAGGCCGACCGCGATGACTCCACGGCCCGCCACCCGGCCCGCGAAGGAGACGCGGCCCGATGCCACCGCGCGTACCGGGGAGCCGGGCGGGGCGGACAGGTCGACGCCTCGATGCCCCCGGGCATAGGGGGTGGGCGGGGGCTCCCAGGCGCGGACCACCAGCGGGCGGAGCCCGACGGGCCAGGCACGGCCCAGGGCGGGGACGGGGTCCTCGGGGGCCGGTGGCCCGGGGGCCGCGCGAGGTGCCGTCGTCCAGGCCGTGGCCAGGAGGGTCGACATCAGGCACAGCAGCAGGGCCGACCATGCACCCGCACCCGCACCCGCACCCGCACCCGCACCCGCACGCGCACGTCGGCGGGTCGTTCGCTCGTGAGCCGTTTCGTGAGACATGGGGGAAGCGTCCCGTGAACCGGGTGATCATGGTCGGGATCTGTGGAGTACTCGCCGGTTGTGGATATCGGCGTCACCCGGGGCCTCGCGGGTCCCGTACACTTCTGGTGGCGATCCGGGTCACCGGGTCGACTTCGCACGCCCCGGTACGAGGCCCGTCTGTGGTCCGTATCAGCGCCTCTCGGTCCTTTGTGGCAACGGCGCTTCGCGGGTGTCAGGCGCGGGAGCCGTCCGGCTCCCACGGCACAACCGAGAAAATTCAAGGAGAACGGCCATGGCCGTCGTCACGATGCGGGAGCTGCTGGAAAGCGGCGTCCACTTCGGTCACCAGACCCGTCGTTGGAACCCGAAGATGAAGCGCTTCATCTTCACGGAGCGCAACGGCATCTACATCATCGACCTGCTCCAGTCGCTGTCGTACATCGACCGCGCCTACGAGTTCGTCAAGGAGACCGTCGCCCACGGCGGCACGGTCATGTTCGTCGGCACGAAGAAGCAGGCGCAGGAGGCCATCGCCGAGCAGGCCACCCGCGTCGGCATGCCCTACGTCAACCAGCGCTGGCTGGGCGGCATGCTCACCAACTTCTCGACCGTCTACAAGCGTCTGCAGCGCCTCAAGGAGCTCGAGCAGATCGACTTCGAGGACGTCGCCGCGTCGGGTCTCACCAAGAAGGAGCTTCTCGTGCTCTCGCGCGAGAAGGCCAAGCTGGAGAAGACCCTCGGTGGTATCCGCGAGATGCAGAAGGTGCCCAGCGCCGTCTGGATCGTGGACACCAAGAAGGAGCACATCGCGGTCGGCGAGGCCCGGAAGCTCAACATCCCGGTCGTCGCCATCCTCGACACCAACTGCGACCCCGACGAGGTCGACTACAAGATCCCCGGCAACGACGACGCGATCCGCTCCGTCACGCTGCTCACCCGCGTGATCGCGGACGCGGTCGCCGAGGGCCTCATCTCCCGCTCCCGGGTCGCCACCGAGGGCAAGGGCGACAAGGCCGCGGGCGAGCCGCTGGCCGCCTGGGAGCGCGACCTGCTCGAGGGCGAGAAGAAGGCCGACGAGGCCCCTGCCGCCGCTGCTGAGGCTCCGGCTGCCGCCGAGGCCCCCGCCGAGGCCCCCGCCGAGGCTCCGGCCGAGGCCGCTGCTGAGGCTCCGGCCGAGGCCGCTGCCGAGGCTGAGGCCCCCGCCGCCGAGGCTCCGGCCGCGGACGCCGAGCAGGCCTGACCTTCACGGTCGTAGGGCTGTCGACATGACGGCGGGTGGCGCCGAGCGCGCCACCCGCCGTTCACCCACAGCCCGTAGATCTTTCGGCGGGCGCCCGCCCTACGAGCGGCGGCGGACGCCGACTTCGAGACTTCGAACTCCGAGAAGAGATTCACAGATCATGGCGAACTACACCGCCGCCGACGTCAAGAAGCTCCGTGAGCTCACCGGCGCCGGCATGATGGACTGCAAGAAGGCGCTGGACGAGGCCGAGGGCAGCGTCGACAAGGCCGTCGAGGCCCTGCGCATCAAGGGCCAGAAGGGCGTCGCCAAGCGCGAGGGCCGCTCCGCCGAGAACGGCGCCGTGGTCTCCCTCATCGCCGACGACAACACCTCCGGTGTGCTGGTCGAGCTGAAGTGCGAGACGGACTTCGTCGCCAAGGGCGAGAAGTTCCAGGCCGCCGCCGCCGCGATCGCCGAGCACGTCGCCAAGACCTCCCCGGCCGACCTCGAGGCCCTGCTCGCCTCCGAGATCGAGGCCGGCAAGACCGTCCAGGCGTACGTCGACGAGGCCAACGCCAACCTCGGCGAGAAGATCGTCCTCGACCGTTTCGCGCAGTACGCCGACGGTTTCGTCTTCTCCTACATGCACCGCACCATGCCCGACCTGCCCCCGCAGATCGGTGTCCTGGTCGAGCTGGACAAGGCCGACGCCGCCGTGGCCAAGGGCATCGCCCAGCACATCGCCGCCTTCGCGCCGAAGTACCTCTCCAAGGAGGACGTGCCGGCCGACGTCGTCGAGTCCGAGCGCCGCGTCGCCGAGGAGACCACCCGCGCCGAGGGCAAGCCCGAGGCCGCCCTGCCGAAGATCGTCGAGGGTCGCCTCAACGGCTTCTTCAAGGACGCCACGCTGCTCGGCCAGCCGTACGCGCTGGACAACAAGAAGTCCGTCCAGAAGGTCCTGGACGAGGCCGGTGTCACCCTGAAGCGCTTCACGCGCATCAAGGTCGGCATCTGAGTCCGTTACGCGACGGGCGCCCGGCCCCGATAGGGTCGAGTGCAGTCGTTCGCGTACGCACGCCACGTGCGCGCGTGACGCGCGACGGACGACAGCGGATCTGACGAGGAGGCCATTGCCGCGCATGGGATGCGAACACCACCCCACCGGCAATGGCCTTCTTCGTATGTGCGACACGTAAAGAGGCGAGATCTCCATGACCACCAAGCCCGAGAAGAGCGACGCAAGCAAAGCGGAACGCGGCCGGTTCATGCTGAAGCTGTCCGGAGAGGCGTTCTCCGGGGGCGGTGGCCTCGGCGTCGACCCGGACGTGGTGCACGCCATCGCCCGGGAGATCGCGGCCGTCGTACGCGACGGAGCAGAGATCGCCGTCGTCATCGGCGGCGGCAACTTCTTCCGCGGCGCCGAACTCCAGCAGCGCGGCATGGACCGGGCCCGCTCCGACTACATGGGCATGCTCGGCACGGTCATGAACTGCCTCGCCCTCCAGGACTTCCTGGAGAAGGAGGGCATCGACAGCCGCGTCCAGACCGCCATCACCATGGGCCAGGTCGCCGAGCCGTACATCCCGCTCCGCGCCGTGCGCCACCTGGAGAAGGGCCGTGTGGTCATCTTCGGCGCCGGTATGGGCATGCCGTACTTCTCCACCGACACCACCGCCGCCCAGCGCGCTCTGGAGATCGACGCCGAGGCGCTGCTGATGGGCAAGAACGGCGTGGACGGGGTCTACGACTCCGACCCCAAGACCAACCCGGACGCGGTCAGGTTCGACTCCCTCGGCTACGGCGAGGTCATCACCCGCGAGCTCAAGGTCGCCGACGCCACCGCGATCACGCTCTGCCGTGACAACAAGCTCCCGATCCTCGTGTTCGAGCTTCTCAAGGAGGGCAATATCGCGCGGGCCGTCAAGGGTGAGAAGATCGGCACTCTCGTGGGTGATCAGGGAAGCCGGGCCTGACCGGGTCCTTCCCCTGCCCGGGGGACGGAGCCTGACCAAGGGATGGACAATGTCCTGCCGGTCCGGAACCGTGCAGGAACAAGACGCGACGCAGCCGGCCGCCGACCAGACCAAGTACAGCTGCCGGGCCTACTCAAGACACGCAGGAGCAAGTGGTGATCGAAGAGACCCTCCTCGAGGCCGAGGAGAAGATGGAGAAGGCCGTCGTGGTCGCCAAGGACGACTTCGCCGCGATCCGCACCGGTCGTGCGCACCCGGCGATGTTCAACAAGATCGTGGCCGACTACTACGGTGCGCTGACGCCGATCAACCAGCTGGCCTCGTTCTCGGTGCCGGAGCCGCGCATGGCCGTGGTGACCCCGTTCGACAAGACCGCCCTGCGCAACATCGAGCAGGCGATCCGCGACTCCGACCTGGGCGTCAACCCGAGCAACGACGGCAACATCATCCGAGTGGTGTTCCCCGAGCTGACCGAGGAGCGCCGCCGCGACTACATCAAGGTCGCGAAGAGCAAGGCGGAGGACTCCAAGGTGTCCATCCGCTCGGTCCGCCGTAAGGCCAAAGACGCGATCGACAAGCTCGTCAAGGACGGCGAGGTCGGCGAGGACGAGGGCCGTCGTGCGGAGAAGGAGCTCGACGACACCACCGCGAAGTACGTCGCCCAGGTGGACGAGCTGCTCAAGCACAAGGAAGCGGAGCTCCTCGAGGTCTGATGAACGACTCTTCCTGGGGGGCGCCGTCACAAGCCGGGTACTGGGCGCCGACCGACCGGGGACCTGTCCAGGGGCATGCCCCGGCGGGTCCCCCGTACGATGCGCCTGAGGCCCAGCAGACTCGCCCCATGCCCATCGTGCCCGACGTACCCGCGCATGGCGGGGACCAGGACGACGACCGGGGGGCCGCTCGGCAGGCCGGTCCCCCGTTCCGCGACGAGACGCCGTCGGCGCACCCCTACGGGGAGGCGCCGCAGAAGCCGGAGCCCATGCCCGACGCCCCGCAGCCCGCCCCGCAGAAGAAGAGCGCGGGCCGTGACCTCGGCGCCGCCATAGGGGTCGGCGTCGGGCTCGGCGTGGTCATCGTCGCGTCGCTGTTCATCGTCAAGGCGGCCTTCGTCGGCGTGATAGCGGTGGCCGTGGTGGTCGGGCTGTGGGAGCTCACCTCGCGCCTGCAGGAACGCAAGGGCATCAAGGCGCCCCTCGTTCCGCTCGCGGTCGGCGGGGCCGCCATGGTCGTCGCCGGGTACGTGCGCGGGCCCGAGGGCGCGTGGGTGGCCATGGCGCTCACCGCGCTCGCCGTCCTTGTCTGGCGGATGACGGAACCGCCGGACAACTACCTCAAGGACGTCACCGCGGGGGTCTTCGCGGCCTTCTACGTGCCGTTCCTGGCCACGTTCGTCGCGCTCATGCTGACCGCCGACGACGGGCCGCAGCGGGTTCTGGTGTTCCTGTTGCTGACCGTCGTCAGTGACACGGGCGCGTATGCCGTCGGCTGGCGGTTCGGCACGCACAAGCTCGCGCCGCGCATCAGCCCCGGCAAGACCCGTGAGGGACTGCTCGGCGCGATCGCCTTCGCCATGGTCGCCGGCGCGCTGCTCATGCAGTTCGTCATCGACGGCGGTGCGTGGTGGCAGGGCCTGCTCCTCGGTCTCGCCGTCGCCGCCAGCGCCACGCTCGGCGACCTCGGCGAGTCCATGATCAAGCGGGACCTCGGCATCAAGGACATGGGCACGCTCCTGCCGGGCCACGGCGGCATCATGGACCGCCTGGACTCCCTCCTCCCGACCGCCCCGGTGGTCTGGCTGCTGCTGGTGCTGTTCGTGGGCTCCGGCTGACAGACGCGTTGATGGTGTCGTGGGCCCCCGTCCGGTTCGCCGGGGTGGGGGCCCCTTTCCGTGGTCCTTCGGACGGTCGGGCGGGAGTCGATAGAGTCCGCGTTCATGGGGAGAGCACGGGTGGGCGAGGACGGCAGGTACCACGGTGATCTGCCCTGCCGGTGGTGCGAGACGCTGATCGACCAGGCGGGCCGACGCAGACCGCGCCTGTACTGCCGTATGTCCCATCGCTGGAAGAACTACGGCGCGTGGATCGTGGGCGTGGTCGGCGGAATCCTCTGACCTCTCGACCGGCTCGGGTCACACGATTCGATCTGCGACACTGGGAGGGTTATGCCTGCACCCGGAGAACTCACATTCGTCGCCCCCCGCGGAGCCAAGAAGCCGCCGCGGCATCTTGCTGATCTTTCGCCTGTGGAGCGTAAGGAGGCTGTTGCCGCGATCGGGGAGAAGCCGTTTCGCGCCAAGCAGCTCTCGCAGCACTACTTCGCGCGGTACGCGCACGACCCGGAGCAGTGGACCGACATCCCCGCGGGCGCGCGTACGAAGCTTCAGGAGGCGTTGCTTCCGGAGCTGATGACGGTCGTGCGGCATCTGTCGACCGACCAGGAGACCACGCGCAAGACGCTGTGGCGGCTGTTCGACGGGACGCTCGTCGAGTCGGTGCTGATGCGGTACCCGGACCGGGTCACCATGTGCATCAGTTCGCAGGCCGGGTGCGGGATGAACTGTCCCTTCTGCGCGACCGGGCAGGCCGGGCTCGACCGGAATCTGTCGACCGCCGAGATCGTCCATCAGATCGTCGACGGGATGCGGGCGCTCAGGGACGGCGAGATCCCCGGTGGGCCCGCGCGGCTGTCCAACATCGTCTTCATGGGGATGGGGGAGCCGCTCGCCAACTACAACCGGGTCGTGGGGGCCATCCGCCGCCTCACCGATCCGGAGCCGGACGGGCTCGGGCTCTCGCAGCGCGGGATCACCGTGTCGACGGTCGGGCTCGTGCCCGCCATCCATCGGTTCTCCGACGAAGGGTTCAAGTGCCGGCTCGCCATCTCGCTGCACGCGCCCGACGACGAGCTGCGCGACACGCTCGTACCGGTGAACACGCGGTGGAAGGTGCGCGAGGTCCTGGACGCAGGCTGGGAGTACGCGGCCAGGTCCGGGCGGCGGCTGTCGATCGAGTACGCGCTCATCCGGGACATCAACGACCAGGCGTGGCGCGGTGACCGGCTGGGCCGGCTGCTCAAGGGCAAGCCGGTGCACGTGAACCTGATTCCGCTGAACCCGACACCGGGGTCCAAGTGGACGGCCTCCCGGCCCGAGGACGAGAAGGCGTTCGTCGAGGCCATCGCGGCCCACGGCGTGCCGGTGACCGTCCGGGACACCCGGGGGCAGGAGATCGACGGGGCGTGCGGTCAGCTGGCGGCCACCGAAAGGTAGGCGGCCACCGAAAGGTAGAGCGACCGGTGGCGTGACCTGGCGCGACGGACGGTCGTGGCCACCGGCGGGAGTCGGAATCCGGCCACGGGGTACGCTGACCTCCGTACACATCTTCATATTCCGACAGGGGAGCGCCACAGCGCTGAGAGTGCGGCAAGCGGGCCGCAGACCCTCTGAACCTCGCCCAGGTCATTCTGGGTAGGAAGTTCGGTCTTCACTCAAGCTGTTGCGCCCTGCCCGGGAGCCGGAGGAACCTCCGACGGTCCCCGGGCAGGGCCGCGTCTCTTCCTGGTCACGCCCAGGAGGAATCGATTCAGTGCACATCACCAAGAAGGCAACGGTTCTGGTCGTAGGGCTGGGCCTCGTCACGCTGTCCGCGTGCGGGTCGTCCGGATCGGGCGGCAGCGGCAGCGGGGCCGACTCCAAGACCGTCACCCTCGTCAGCCACGGCTCCTTCGCCTACTCGAAGGACGTGCTGAAGGCGTTCGAGAAGGAGTCCGGGTACAAGGTCAAGGTCCTCAAGAGCGGGGACGCGGGGCAGGCCGTCAACCAGGCGATCCTGACCAAGGACAACCCGCAGGGCGACGTCTTCTTCGGCGTCGACAACACGCTGCTGTCCCGCGCGCTCGACAACGGACTCTTCCAGCCGTACGAGGCGAAGGGGCTCGACAAGGTCGGCGCCGAGTACCAGCTCGACCAGGACGAGCATCGGGTCACGCCCATCGACTCCGGTGACATCTGCGTCAACTACGACAAGGCGTACTTCGAGAAGAACAAGATCGCGCCGCCTCGGTCGTTCGACGATCTGATCAAGCCCGAGTACAAGGACCTCCTCGTCACCGAGAACGCCTCCACCTCCTCGCCGGGGCTCGGGTTCGTCCTCGGTACGGCCGCCGAGTACGGCGACGACGGCTGGGAGGGCTACTGGGAGAAGCTCAAGGCCAATGGCGTGAAGGTCGTCGACGGCTGGGAGCAGGCGTACTACCAGGAGTTCTCCGGGTCGACGGACGGCAAGAAGGCCGGCGGCGACCGGCCGCTCGTCGTGTCGTACGCCTCCTCGCCGCCCGCCGAGGTCGTCTACGCGGACCCGAAGCCGAAGACCGCGCCCACCGGGGTCGCGACCGGCACCTGCTTCCGGCAGATCGAGTTCGCGGGGCTGCTGAGCAACGCGAATAACGCCGAGGGCGGCAAGGCGCTGATCGACTTCCTGATCTCGAAGGAGTTCCAGGAGGACATGCCGCTCAACATGTTCGTGTACCCGGTGGTCGAGGGGGCGTCCGTGCCCGCCGAGTTCACCGAGTACGGGCCCGCGGCGAAGGACCCCGAGACCATGGCGCCGGAGAAGATCGCCGAGAACCGTGACCAGTGGGTCAAGTCGTGGACCTCGCTCGTACTGAAGTAACCGAAGCGACCAAGGAGGCCGTGGCCGCACCGCGTGGACCCCGTCGGTCGGGGAGCGCGGCGCGGCTCGGGCTCATGGTGCTGCCCGTCGCCTTCTTCGGGGTCTTCTTCGCCTATCCCGTCGCCGCGATCGTCGTCCGGGGGCTGAAGGCCGACGGGACCTGGGACCTCGGGCGGATCGGGGAGGTGCTCGCGGACTCCGGGATCCGGCACGTGCTGTGGTTCACCACCTGGCAGGCGCTGGTCTCGACCGCGCTCACGCTGCTGATCGCGCTCCCCGGCGCGTATGTGTTCGCGCGCTTCGATTTCAGGGGCAAGGACATTCTGCGGGCGGTCGTGACCGTGCCCTTCGTGCTGCCGACCGTGGTCGTCGGCACGGCGTTCCTGGCGCTGGTCGGGCGCGGCGGACTCTTCGACGAGCTGTGGGGCGTAAGGCTGGACACCACGGTGTGGGCGATTCTGCTCGCGCATGTGTTCTTCAACTACGCGGTCGTGGTACGGACCGTCGGCGGGCTGTGGGCGCAGCTCGACCCGGGGCAGGAGGAGGCGGCGCGGATGCTCGGGGCGTCGCCGCTCGCGGCTTGGCGGAGGGTCACGCTTCCGGCGCTCGCACCCGCCGTGGCCGCCGCGGCGCTGATGGTCTTCCTCTTCACCTTCACCTCCTTCGGTGTGGTGCAGATCCTCGGTGGGCCGACCTTCTCGACGCTCGAAGTGGAGATCTACCGGCAGACCTCGGAGATCTTCGACCTCGCGACGGCCGCCGTGCTGACACTCGTGCAGTTCGTCGCGGTCGGGTGCATCCTCGCCGTGCACGCGTGGACCGTACGGCGACGGGAGACCGCCCTGCGGCTGGTGGACGCGTCACTCACCTCCCGACGTCCTCGTGGGGCGGGGCAGTGGGCGCTCCTGGGCGGGGTCCTCGCCACCGTCGTCGTGCTGATCCTGCTGCCGCTGGGCGTGCTGGTGGAGCGGTCGCTCGACGCGCCCGGCTTCGGCTACTACAAGGCGCTGACCAGTGACGACAGCGGGATCTTCCTGGTGGCGCCGATCGAGGCGGTCGGCAACTCGCTCACGTACGCGCTCGCCGCGACCGCCATCGCCCTGGTCATCGGAGGGCTCGCCGCCGCCGCGCTCACCCGGCGGGCCGGCCGTCTCGTCCGTGGCTTCGACGCGCTGCTGATGCTGCCGCTCGGGGTGTCCGCGGTGACCGTCGGCTTCGGCTTCCTGATCGCGCTGGACGAGCCGCCGCTCGACCTGCGGTCGTCGTGGATCCTGGTGCCGCTCGCCCAGGCCCTGGTCGGCGTCCCCTTCGTCGTACGGATCATGCTGCCCGTGCTGCGCGCGGTGGACGAACGGCTGCGGGAGGCGGCGGCCGTGCTCGGGGCGTCGCCGTGGCGGGTGTGGCGTGAGGTCGATCTGCCGATGGTGCGGCGGGCGCTGCTGGTCGCGGCCGGGTTCGCCTTCGCCGTGTCGCTCGGGGAGTTCGGGGCGACCGTGTTCATCGCGCGCGCCGACAACCCGACACTGCCCGTCGCGGTGGCACGGCTGCTCGGGCGCCCCGGGGACCTCAACTACGGCCAGGCGATGGCCCTTTCGACGATTCTGATGGTGGTGTGCGCGGGCGCCCTGCTGGTGTTGGAGCGCCTCCGCCCCGATCGCACGGGGGAGTTCTGATGTTGCTCAGGCTTGAGGACGCGACCGTACGGTTCGACGGGCGGCCCGTGCTCGACGCGGTCGGTCTGGAGGTCGCCGAACACGAGGTCGTGTGTGTGCTGGGGCCCAGTGGCAGCGGCAAGTCGACGCTGCTGCGGGTGGTCGCGGGTCTCCAACCGCTCGACGCCGGGCGGGTGTTGCTCGGCGGACGGGACCAGCGGGGCGTGCCCGCCCACAAGCGCGGTGTCGGCCTGATGTTCCAGGACCACCAGCTGTTCCCGCAGCGGGACGTGGCCGGCAATGTCGCCTTCGGGCCCCGCATGCACGGCGCGGCGAAGGACGAACGTGCCGTACGGGTACGGGAGTTGCTGGAGCTGGTCGGGTTGCCCGGGGCCGCGCGCCGACGGGTCGGGGAGTTGTCCGGCGGTGAGCAGCAGCGGGTGGCGCTGGCCCGCGCCCTCGCTCCGCGCCCCCGGCTGCTCATGCTGGACGAGCCCCTCGGCCAGCTGGACCGCTCGTTGCGGGAGCGGCTGGTCGTCGAACTCCGGGAGCTGTTCGGGGAGTTGGGGACGACCGTGCTGGCGGTCACGCACGATCAGGGGGAGGCCTTCGCGCTGGCCGACCGGGTCGTGGTGATGCGGGACGGGCGGATCGCCCAGTCCGGTACGCCTCTTGAGGTGTGGCAGCGGCCGGTGGACGAGTTCGTGGCCCGTTTCCTCGGTTTCGACAACGTGGTCGACGCGACCGTGACGGGGGCGATCGCGGCCACGGCGTGGGGCAAGGTGCCGGTGCCCGAGGGCGCGCCGCAGGGGGCGTGCGCGCTGCTCGTGCGGCCCGCCGGCGTACGACTGGTCGACGTGGCCGACGGGCTTCGCTGCACCGTGGCCGCGCGTACCTTCCGGGGCACCCATGTCGCCGTGCACCTCCAGCCCGGGGGCGCGCCGCGTCTGGAGGCGGCGTGCGCGCTGCGGGACGCGCCGGAGCCCGGGGCCGAGGTCGGCGTGAGCTTCGACGCGACCGAAATCGTCGTGCTGGGAGCCGGTCCCGCCGCATAAGGTGCGGCACCATGGCGATAGGTACGCGAGAACCCCAGGCCCGGCATGACCGCTACTGCGCCGAGATCGAGCTTCAGGTACGGCGGTTGAGGGACATCGTGACCTCGGGAGCCGATCTGTCGGCGACCGTGCCGACCTGCCCCGACTGGTCGCTGGAACAGCTACTGAGGCACACCGGCGGCGCCATGCGCTGGGTCGAACTGAACGTACGGACCTGGTCGGAGGAAGAGGTGCCCGAGGCGGACGTCCCGCTGTGCGAGGGCCCGGAGAAGCAGGGGGACCCGGTCGCGCTGGACGCCTGGCTCGCGGAGACCGGCGAGATGACCGTGGCCACGCTGCGCGAGGCGGGGCCCGAGGCGCCGGTGTGGTCATGGGGCTGGGAGCACAGTGCGGGGTTCTGGGCCCGCCGGATGGCCCATGAGCAGGTCATTCACGGGGCCGATGCCGCGCTCACCGTCGGGCGGCCGGTCGAGGTGGCGCCGGAGATCGCCGCCGACGCGATCGACGAGTGGCTGGAGATCGTCGAGTTCGTGCAGCGGACCATGCCGCACGACGCGGCGGCCGAACTGCGCGGCCCGGGACGGACCATCCATCTCCATGCCACGGACACGTCCGCGGAGGTGAACGTCGAGCGACGCGAGGAGGGGGTCCCCTCGCCCGAAGAGTGGGGGAGGGTGGTCGAGCTGACCGAGGACGGCGTGCGCCGGCGCCGTGGCCACGAGGAGGCGACGGTCGCGCTGCGCGGGCCGCTCACCGAGGTGCTGCTCGCCTTCTATCGCCGACTGCCGCCGGACGGTGGCGAGTTGGAGGTGTTGGGCGACCGCGGGCTGCTGGACTTCTGGCTGGAGCGGGCGACGTTCGGGTGAGTGCGAGGCAGTGCCCGGCGTGTGGCCCGTACCCTCGGTGAGAGGTACGGGCCACAGCCCTGAGGCAGCGGCGATCAGCGTGTGGAGGCCCCACGCCGCCGCATGCTGTAGTACACGGCACCTGCGCCGAGGGCGACCAGGGCCGCCGCGGCACCGGCGATCGTGCCGGTGTTGGAGTCGCCACCGGTCTCGGCGAGGTCGGAGTCACCCTCGGGGGAGGGGGCGTTGTTGTCGTTCGAGCCGACGGGCGTGGTGCCCTCGGAGGCGGACGGGGTGGGGGACGTCTTGGTCTTGGACGGCTTGCCCTTGTCCTTGTCCTTGTTCTCCGCGGGCTTCTTCGGGTTCTTCGAGTTGGCCGGCGGGGTGACCGTCTCCGCCGTGCAGGCCTCGGCGGGGGCGACCAGGATCGGCAGGTCGTCGTCGACGTACTTGTCCGCCGTGACGTGGATGCGGTACTCGGCGTTCGGCTCCCATTCCTCCTCGAAGGTGACGGTGACACCCTCGGCGGTGGAGTTCTCGATGGTCCTGCTGCCGACCTGGCGCAGGTCGGCCCCGTTGTTCTCCAGGTAGACGGAGATCTCGGCCTTGACGCCCAGGGGGTCCACATCGGTCACACGGATGACGCCCTTGTCACCGTCGCACCCGGCGACGGCGGAGAAGTCCTTGATGCTGCAGGCCATGGCGTTGCCCGCGGCGCCGAACACGAGTGCGGCGGACGCGAAAGCAACACCGACATAGCGCGAAGTCCGCGCGGTACGGGGAGATATGGACACTTTTGCCCTTCACGGGAAGCACAGGGGAGTGGGGGGTGACGGAGGGCCGCCGGAGGAGCGGCTTCCCCATGTGCCTCACAGGTTTATAAGTGCGCCATAAGCACTGTCAATCCGAAGAAGTGTTTGGGCGGTTGGCTTTGCCCATTGATGAACCGTCCGCAGGTTTGACGCGTGTTCAGCAACGCGCGTAGCTCTCACCCTCCCAGACGCGCCAAGGCCTCCGGGGCCTCCTCGATGCGGTCCACCAGGGCTATCCGGGCCTCCATCGAACGGCCCCGCGCCAGCGACCGGAGCAGTGGCCAGGTCGGCAGTCTCTCCGTCCAGTGGGCGCGGTCGACGAGAACCATGGGGGTCGGTTCACCGCGCGACTCGTAGTAGTTGGGGGTCGCGTTGTCGAAGATCTCCTGGACGGTTCCGGCCGCGCCCGGCAGGAAGACGACGCCCGTGTCGCAGCGGGCCAGGAGACCGTCCTCGCGGGTGGCGTTGGCGAAGTACTTCGCGATGTGCGAGGCGAACGGGTTCGGCGGCTCGTGGCCGTAGAACCAGGTGGGGATGCCGACGGAGGTGCCGCCCTTCGGCCAGCGGGTGCGCACGTCGAAGGCGGCGCTCGCCCAGTCGGTGATCGAGGGCGTGAACGTCGGTGCCTTCGCCAGGATTTGCAGCGCCTCGGCGAGCATCTCGTCGTCGTACGGGGCCGCGTAGGCGCCCAGGTTCGCCGCCTCCATCGCGCCCGGACCACCGCCGGTGGCGACCGTGAGACCCGAGCGGGCCAGGGTGCGGCCGAGGTGGGCGGCGCCCTCGTACGCCTCGGTGCCGCGTGCCATCGCGTGACCGCCCATCACGCCCACCACCCGTGCGCCGGTGAGGAGTTCGTCGAGGGCGTCGGAGACGGAGTCGTCGTGGACGGCGCGCAGCATGGAGGCGTAGACGTCCCGGTCGGCCTTGGTCCGCTGGAACCAGGCGTACGCGAGGGCGTCGGGTGTCGCCTCGTAGCCGCCGTCCGACAGGGACGCGAAGAGTTCGTCGGGGGAGTAGAGCAGGCCGCGGTACGGATCGAAGGGCAGGCCGGGCACGGGCGGGAAGACCAGGGCGCCGTCCGCGCGTATCTTCGCCGCCGCCTCCTCGCGCATCGGGCAGCCCAGGAAGACGGCTCCCGCCGTGCCGGTGGCGAGCAGCACGCGCGTACGGTCTGTCAGGTCGACGGCCTGGATGCGGAATCCCGAGAGCGTGCCGCGCGCGGAGACGATCGCGTCGAACTCCTCGATCGTCTCGATCTCGTGGTCGCCGTGGTGGGCCGCGTGGGCGGGCATCGTCTGCACCCGCCCATGCTATTGCGCTCCGCTGGGGGAGCCGGGGTCGTGCCGGGGGCCCGGAGCAGCGTGGGCGGGTGCGGGTGCGTCGTGGCTGGTCGCGCGGTTCCCCGCGCCCCGTCCGGGGCGCGGCGGTACGGGGCGGTTGGCAGGTGAGCCTCAGCCCTCGATGGTGGCCGGGTCCATCCACACGACCTCCCAGGTGTGGCCGTCGAGGTCGTCGAAGGCGCGGCCGTACATGAAGTCCATCTCCTGGATCTTCTCCGACGCGGTGCCGCCGGCGGCGACCGCCTTGTCGACCAGCTCGTCCACCTTCTCGCGGCTCTCGGCGCTCAGACAGAGCAGCACCTCGCTGGTCTTCGTGGCGTCCGCGATCTCCTTCTGGGTGAAGGACGAGTAGAACGGCTTGGTGAGCAGCATCGCCACAATGGTGTCGCTGATCACCACGGAGGCCGCGTTCTCGTCGCTGAACTGGGGGTTGAGCGCGTACCCGAGCTCCGTGAAGAACTTCTTCGAGGCGTCGAGGTCGTTCACGGGCAGGTTCACGAAGATCATCTGCTGGTACATGGCGAGGTCTCTCCTGTCGGTCGCGGTCCGTTCGCAGGGGTAGACCGGGGACCCTCGTGGAACTCATCGCCGGTCTCGGATTTTTTTTCGTACGAGTTTTCCGGCGCCCCAGCGGTGTGTCTCAGGGGCGCGTCTCAGGCGACCAGCGGCAGCGCCGCCAGCCGGGCGACCGTCCAGGTCAGAGGGCCGAACACAGCGAGCAGGGCGCCCGCGCGGAGCAGGGCCGCCCGCCGCGGCAACGCGCTGGGCGCTCCCAGCCGCAACAGCGCGGCCGTGGCGTCCGCGTGCGCCCGACGGGCCTCGACGGCGGCCGTCGCGAGGGTGAGCACGGCACAGCCGGCCACCACGAGCGCGCCCAGGAGGGCGAGCGGGCCGACCGTGGGGCGCACGCCGGAGGACAGCGTCACCATGGCGTACGCCCCGGAGGCCACCGCGCACACCACCCCGAGAGGGCGCCCGATGCGCCGGGCGTCTTCCTGGAGCACGCGCCCGGAGAGGAGCCGCAGTGCGCCGGGGCGTACGGACTGGAGCAGGCGTCCGGTGAGGTGGGTGAGCCCGGGGCCGGTGAGGACCAGCCCGAGCGCGGTGAGCAGCCAGCCGCCGAGGGCTCCGGCGGGGCTGTCCGCGAAGCCGCCGGGGAGGGGGAGGGTGGAGCCGTCGTCGGACTGTCCGGCGTACGTCTCCACGGCGAGGCCGACGGCGAGCACGGCGATGCCCCAGGGGAGACCGCCGGGGGCGGGGCGCGGAGCCGCGGGTTCCGGTGGCTCCTGGGGGGCCGTGGGGGCGACGGCCTCCTCGTCCGGCTCCTCCTGGTACCTCGTGGCGCCCGCCGGGGACGCGGCCCGCCGGCCGATGGCGAAGGTGTCGTACGCCATGAAGCGTGTCCGGGGTCCGGTGGGCCGGGCACCCGTGTCCTTGGGGCGTAGCACCAGGGCGGTCGTGGCGCAGGCCACGGCCGGTACCAGGGCGAGGAGGGTCAGGGCCGCGGGGAGGGGGAGGGGCTGCCCCGCGGCGAGGGCGTCGGCGGCGGCGCCGTCGAAGGGCATGCCCCTGAGGTCGCCGCGCAGATGGAGGAAGAAGAGCAGGGCGAGGAGCGAGCCGAGGACGGTGGACAGGGCCGTCGTGACCGCGGAGATGGCCATCAGGCGGCCGGGGCCGAGGCCGATCGCGGACAGGCCGGGGCGGGGGCGGGTTCCGGGGTCGGTGCGGGCCACCGTCACCGCGAAGTACACGGTGGCGGCCGCGGGTGCGAAGCACCAGGCCAGGCGGAGCACCGAGCCGGCCGGGGCGTGCGGATGGGCCATGGCGTGCCCGAGGGCGCAGAGCAGCAGGAATCCCGTGCCGCCGGTGGCCGCGGCGACCAGGAGACGGCGGAGCTGGACCACGGGGTGGGCCCGGCGGGCTAGGCGGAGAGCGAGCACGCGGCCCGGCCTTCCCCGTCGGCGGACGGATGCTCCCCCTCGGCAGCGGTTCCACCACCTCCTTCCGCGGCGGCCCGGCGCTCCTCCTCGGCGGCCGGGCGGCCTCCCTCGTCGGTGCCGGGACGGCGTCCTTGCTCGGTGGTCGGGCGGCCTCCTCGCCCCGTGGCGAGGTGACCTTTGCCGTCGCCGGCGGACACGTGTTCCTCGTCGGCGGTGGGCCGCCCTCCCCGCTCGGTGGCCGGCCGGCCTCCTTGCCCGGTGGTGAGGTGGCCTCCTCCTTCGGCGGTGGCCCGGCGGTCTCCCCCGGCGGCCGGGCGGCCTCCCTTCTTGGTGCCGGGACGGCGTCCCCGCTCGGCAGCCAGGTGGCCTCCCCTCTCGGCGGCGAGGTGGCCTTCGGCTTCCGCGGTGGGCCGGCGGTCTGCCTCGGGCGTGGCTCGGGGGTTCGGCTCTGTGGGGGCTCGGCCTTGCCGGTCTGTGGGAGTTCGGCCTTGCCGGTTCGCGGCGGAGGGGAGGTGGACGGTCTTCACGTGGCGCCCGTCGAGCAGGGAGATCGTGCGGTCCACGAAGGAGGCGGTCTCGGGGTCGTGGGTGGCGAGGACGACGGTGATGTCGTGGGAGCGGGCGGCCGTGGTGAGGGTGCGCAGGACGTGGGTGTGCTCGGCGCGGTGCAGCGCGGCGGTCGGCTCGTCCGCGAAGAGCACGTGGGGGGCGGCGACCAGGGCGCGGGCGACGACCACGCGCTGGCGCTCGGACTGGAGGAGGGCGTGCGGGCGCTTGCGTGCCGAGTCGCGGATGTCGAGGCGCTCCAGCCACTCCAGGGCGGCGGCCTTGGCGGCCCGGCGGCCGGTGCCGCGCAGCATCAGCGGCAGGGCGGCGTTCTCCCAGGCGTTCAGCTCGGGGACGAGGACCGGCTCGGGGTCGATCCAGCCGAAGCGGTCCAGGCGCAGCCGTTCCCGGGCGAGCGGACCCATCGTGTGCACGGGAAGGCTGTTGAACCACACCTCGCCGTGCTGGGCCCGCAGCTGTCCGGACAGGCACCGCAGGAGCGTGGTCTTGCCGCTGCCGCGCGGGCCGGTGACGGCGACGATCTCGCCCTCCCGGACGGCCATCGACACGCCTCGCAGAGCGGGCGAGCCGTCGTGCGCGTAGGTCAGACCACGTGCCCAGAGCACGTCGTTGTCCGGCGGGGCCACCATGGGCGTACACCTCGGTTCGGATCAGGATTGCCGGGGGAGCCCCCCGTCCGGGGGAACGAAGGCAGGGCCGATCGGTTACAGGGGGCACGCTAGGGAGTCAGGGGGGCGGGGGCCGGACAGCACACGGCCCGGGACGCCCCCATCTCACTCGGATGGGTGCGTCCCGGGCCGTTTGAAAGAGCCGTCCGCGAGCGCCGACGGGATCGTCGGGGGCTACAGCAGCGTCCACGCCTCCGTCAGCGTCGCGCGCAGGATCTGCTCGATCTCGTCGAAGGTCGACTGGTCGGAGATCAGCGGCGGGGCGAGCTGGACGACCGGGTCGCCACGGTCGTCGGCACGGCAGTAGAGGCCGTTCTCGAACAGCTTCTTCGACAGGAAGCCGTAGAGGATCCGCTCGGTCTCGGCGTCGTCGAAGCTCTCCTTCGTCGCCTTGTCCTTGACCAGCTCGATTCCGTAGAAGTAGCCGTTGCCGCGGACGTCGCCGACGATCGGCAGGTCGTACAGCTTCTCCAGCGTGGACCGGAACGCGTCCTCGTGGTCGAGGACGTGCTGGTTGAGGCCCTCGCGCTCGAACAGGTCGAGGTTGGCGAGGCCGACGGCCGCGGAGACCGGGTGGCCGCCGAAGGTGTAGCCGTGCAGGAAGGTGTTGTCGCCCTTGTAGAAGGGCTCGGCTATGCGGTCCGAGATGACGCAGGCGCCGATCGGGGAGTAGCCCGAGGTCATGCCCTTGGCGCAGGTGATCATGTCCGGGACGTAGCCGAACTTGTCGCAGGCGAACATCGTGCCGAGCCGGCCGAAGGCGCAGATGACCTCGTCCGACACCAGCAGTACGTCGTACTGGTCGCAGATCTCGCGGACCCGCTGGAAGTAGCCGGGCGGCGGCGGGAAGCAGCCGCCGGCGTTCTGTACCGGCTCCAGGAAGACCGCCGCGACCGTGTCGGGGCCCTCGAAGAGGATCTCCTGCTCGATCTGGTCGGCGGCCCAGCGGCCGAAGGCCTCCGGGTCGTCGCCGAAGTACGGAGCCCGGTAGATGTTGGTGTTCGGGACCTTGTGCGCGCCCGGCACCAGCGGCTCGAAGGGGGCCTTCAGGGCCGGCAGGCCGGTGATGGACAGGGCGCCCTGCGGAGTGCCGTGGTAGGCGACCGCGCGGGAGATGACCTTGTACTTGGTCGGCTTGCCCTGGAGCTTGAAGTACTGCTTGGCGAGCTTCCAGGCGGTCTCGACCGCCTCACCGCCGCCGGTGGTGAAGAAGACCTTGTTCAGATCGCCGGGCGCGTAGTCGGCGATGCGTTCCGCCAGTTCGACGGCCTTCGGGTGGGCGTAGGACCAGACCGGGAAGAAGGCCAGCTCCTGCGCCTGCTTGAACGCGGTCTCCGCCAGCTCGGTGCGGCCGTGGCCCGCCTGGACCACGAAGAGCCCCGCGAGACCGTCGAGGTACCGCTTGCCCTTGTCGTCGTAGATGTAGGTGCCCTCGCCCCGGACGATCGTGGGGACCGGGGAGTTCTCGTACGAGGACATGCGGGTGAAGTGCATCCACAGGTGGTCGTACGCGGTCTGGCTGAGGTCCTTGGGGCTCACGGCTTATCCGTCCTCACGGTTATCGGGTTCCCCACATGTAGGTCTGCTTCTTGAGCTTGAGGTAGACGAAGCTCTCGGTGGAGCGCACGCCGGGCAGGGTCCGGATGCGTTTGTTGATGACCTCCAGGAGGTGGTCGTCGTCCTCGCAGACGACCTCCGCCATCAGGTCGAAGGAGCCGGCGGTGATCACGATGTACTCGACCTCGGACATGGCCGTCAGCGCGTCTGCCACGGGATCCAGGTCGCCGTCGACGTTGATGCCGATCATCGCCTGACGCCGGAAGCCCACGGTGAGCGGATCGGTGACGGCCACGATCTGCATCACGCCCTGGTCGAGCAGCTTCTGGACGCGCTGGCGCACGGCCGCCTCGGACAGGCCGACGGCCTTGCCGATCGCGGCGTACGGCCGCCGGCCGTCCTCCTGGAGCTGCTCGACGATGGCGAGGGAGACGGCGTCCAACTGCGGAGTGCCGTTCCTCGGCTCCTTGGAGTCCTTCCGGGGCTCCTTGGGGTCCTTCTGGTCTGCGCTTCGACTGGCCACGGCCACACTGTGCACGACGTATCGACAGTTCCGCAAGGCTGGATCGATGAAATTCGTTGTTTCTGGGGTCTTAGCTTGCGGATTTCGCAGTCGGCGGGGTGTCGGGGGTGTTGAAAACGTGGGGCGGCGGATTAGGGTGGTGTCTCAAGGGATGGACACCCCAACCTGGACACCCACATCTGGAGGGCCGGCAGTGAGTACCGAGCTGGGTCGGCTGCGCAAGCTACGTAACTACATCGACGGGGAATTCCGTGACGCCGTCGACGGACGGACCACCGAGGTGGTCAACCCCGCGACGGGCGAGGCCTACGCGACCGCGCCCCTGTCCGGCCAGGCCGACGTCGACGCGGCCATGGCCGCCGCCGCGGCCGCGTTCCCGGCCTGGCGGGACACGACCCCGGCCGAGCGCCAGAAAGCCCTGCTGAAGATCGCCGACGCGTTCGAGGAGCGGGCCGAGGAGCTCATCGCGGCGGAGGTGGAGAACACGGGCAAGCCGATCGGGCTGACCCGCTCCGAGGAGATCCCGCCGATGGTGGACCAGATCCGCTTCTTCGCGGGCGCCGCGCGGATGCTGGAGGGCCGGTCGGCCGGCGAGTACATGGAGGGGATGACCTCGATCGTCCGCCGTGAGCCGGTCGGTGTCTGCGCCCAGGTCGCGCCGTGGAACTACCCGATGATGATGGCCGTGTGGAAGTTCGCGCCGGCGATCGCCGCGGGCAACACGGTCGTGCTGAAGCCGTCGGACACGACGCCGGCGTCGACCGTTCTCATCGCGGAGATCATCGGGGCGATCCTGCCGAAGGGCGTCTTCAACGTGATCACGGGCGACCGTGACACGGGTCGGCTGATGGTCGAGCACCCGACTCCGGCCATGGCGTCCATCACCGGGTCCGTGCGGGCCGGTATGTCCGTCGCCGAGTCCGCGTCCAAGGACCTCAAGCGCGTCCACCTGGAGCTGGGCGGCAAGGCGCCGGTCGTCGTGTTCGCCGACACCGACATCGCCAAGGCCGTCGAGGAGATCTCGGTGGCGGGCTTCTTCAACGCCGGGCAGGACTGTACGGCCGCGACCCGCGTCCTCGTCCAGGAGGGCATCCACGACGAGTTCGTGGCCGCGCTCGCGAAGGCGGCGGCCGAGACGAAGACCGGGCAGCCGGACGACGAGGACGTGCTGTACGGGCCGCTGAACAACCCCAACCAGCTCAAGCAGGTGGCCGGGTTCATCGAGCGGCTGCCGGCCCACGCCAAGGTCGAGGCGGGTGGCCACCAGGTCGGCGAGAAGGGGTACTTCTACGCGGCGACCGTCGTCTCCGGGCTGAAGCAGGACGACGAGATCATCCAGCGGGAGGTCTTCGGGCCGGTCATCACGGTTCAGTCGTTCACCGACGAGGAGCAGGCCGTCGGCTGGGCGAACGGGGTCGAGTACGCGCTCGCGTCGTCCGTGTGGACGAAGGACCACGGGCGGGCGATGCGCATGTCGAAGGCGTTGGACTTCGGGTGCGTGTGGATCAACACGCACATCGCGCTGGTCGCCGAGATGCCGCACGGCGGGTTCAAGAAGTCGGGGTACGGCAAGGATCTCTCGGGTTATGGGTTCGACGACTACACGCGGATCAAGCACGTGATGACGTCGTTGGACTGAGGGTTCGTCGACGGGCGCGGGGTGTCTGTGGCCGGTCGCGCGGTTCCCCGCGCCCCTGATCGGGCCTGCGGCCCGCCCGGTTCCCCGTGGACTTCTGTCACCGCGGTCTCGTTCCGTGTCCGGTGCGGGACCGCATCCCCGTGCCGCTCGAGGACCGGTCCTGAATCCGAGGGGCGTATTCCGGTCTTCCCGAGATGAATTTCGGCGGGCAATTCGTGGCGACCCTGTGGAGATAGTGCAATTGTCTGCCGCGCGGTGGCGCTTTATCAGCCTTTCGGTGTCGATTCGGACCTGACGGATCAGCCGACGAAGGGTTGCGGCAAATTCCGTCGTGCCGTAGTTACGTGAATCATGAACCTGTTCACCCGTGCTGCGTCCCTGCGCCGCCCGGCATCCCCCACAGCCTCACAACTCCCCCACGAGTCCCCGGCTTTCGGTCCCGACGGCCCGCCCGATCCCACCCTGGCGACGCTGACCGGCGAATGGATGATCGACGCGGCGCACAGCCGTATCGGTTTCTCCGTCCGGCATGCCCTGGTGACGACCGTGCGCGGTGCGTTCACCGAGTATCAGAGCCGGCTCTACTTCGACGGCCGTGATCCTGCTCGTTCACGGGCCGAGATAGTTCTGTCCACCACGTCCGTCGATACCGGAGTGGAACAACGCGACGCCCATCTGATGGGCCGCGACTTCCTGGACGCCGCGACCTATCCGCGTATGCGCTTCGTCAGTACGGCGGTGCGACCCGTGGGCAACGATGTCTACCGCATGGCCGGCGAACTCACGATCAAGAGCATCACCCGGCCTGTGGATCTGGAACTCACCTATATAGGGCACGTCATGGACCCGTTCGGATACGAGCGGGTCGGTTTCGACGGGACGACCACCATCAATCGTTCCGAATGGGGCCTTATGT
Source organism: Streptomyces sp. NBC_00104 (assembly GCF_045160825.1). Lineage (NCBI taxonomy): Bacteria > Bacillati > Actinomycetota > Actinomycetes > Kitasatosporales > Streptomycetaceae > Streptomyces > Streptomyces sp. NBC_00104. The sequence continues at coordinate 7,994,663 of NZ_CP108215.1, forward strand.
ACAACCAGCGGCTCGCGGAGGGGGGCGCCATGGTGAGCGAGAAGGTGCGCCTGCAATTCGACATCGCCGCGATCCGCACGATTCCCGGCGGCTGACGGCCTGCTGCGTTCTCGTGGGGGCCCGGCATGCCGGGCCCCCACTTTTGAACGCGTTCAAGACGGGGCGTACGCTCACCGCATGAGCGACAGAGCCGCCCTGTTGAAGGGCATCCGTGCGTGGCTGGTCTTCTTCGTCGTCAGTCTGGTGCTGAGCGGCGCCACGGCCTTCCCACTCGTCCACGAGCTGCGCTGGACCGAGGAGTTGCTGCGATCGCTGTCCGTGGGGGAGTACCTGCCGGCGCTCGTGGAGTGGATCGAACGCGTACGGGCGGGGCTCGACGAGGCCGACGCCGAGTACCCGTTCCTCCTGTACGGCACGGACTGGCTGGCCTTCGCCCACCTCGTGATCGCGGTGGCCTTCTACGGCCCCTACCGTGACCCGGTCCGCAACATCTGGGTCGTCGAGTTCGGCATGATCGCCTGCGCGGGAATCATCCCGCTGGCCCTGATCTGCGGGCCGATCCGGGGCATCCCCTTCTGGTGGACGGTGATCGACATGTCGTTCGGTGTGTTCGGGGTGATCCCGCTGTACGTCGTTCGGCGGCGGATCAAGCGGCTGGAGGCGCTCACCGACGGGTGGGACCGAAAAACTGTTATCCCGGCCGCCTCCACACCGTCTCCGTAGGCACCCCTGTTTCCCCACGTACAGGAGCGAGCCGTATGAGCAGTGTGATCTCCGCCTCGGAGGATCCCCACGTCACAGCGATGGCTGAGAAGGTACGGAACACAGCCGAGTGAACAGGGTGAGCCCAGCGGGACCGGAGGGAACGTACGTGGACGGGCGGCAGTGGCGCGCCACCATCGCGGCCGCACAGACAGGGGACCGGCGCGCCCTCGACGAACTGGTCGAGGGCTGGCTGCCCCTCGTCTACAACATCGTCGGCCGGGCCCTCAACGGCCACGCCGATGTCGACGACGTCGTGCAGGAGACCATGCTGCGCGCCGTCGACAACCTCGACACGCTGCGCGATCCGGACAGCTTCCGCTCCTGGCTGGTCGCGATCGCGATGCGGCAGATACGGGACCGGGCGCGCCGCCGCACCGCCGACCAGCTCGACGACAGCGCCGCCCAGGGCGCCACCGACTTCGCCGAGCTGACCGTGCTGCGGCTGCAGTTGGAGGGCCAGCGGAAAGAGGTCGCGGAAGCGGTCCGCTGGCTCGACGGCGAGGACCGCCAGCTGCTCTCGCTGTGGTGGCTGGAGGTCGCGGGCGAACTCACCCGGCGCGAGCTCGCCGCCGCCGTCGGCATCAGCCGGCAGCATGCCGCCGTGCGCGTCCAGCGGATGAAGGCCCGTCTGGAGACCGCGCGGGGCATCGTCCGCGCCCTCGACTCCTCCTGCTCCGACCTGGGCCGGGTCACCGCCCGTTGGAGCGGGCGGCCCGACTCGGTGTGGCGCAAGCGCATCGCCCGGCACATCCGAGGCTGCGCCCGCTGCGACGGCCACGGCCGCCCCGGCGAGGTCGTCGTCCCCGCCGAACGCCTCCTCGTCGGCCTGGCCCTGGTGCCCGTCCCCGTCGGTTTCACGCTGTCCCTGGCGTTCGGCGGGAAGACCGCCGTGGCGGCGACCGCCGCGACCGCCTCCGTGGGCTGGTCCGCCAAGGTGCTCGGCGCCCTCGCCAAGCCCGCCGTCGCGGTGACGGCGAGTGCGTCGATCGTCGCCGGGGGCGCGTACGTCGTGACGCAGCCCCCGCAGGACCGGCCCGCGCAGGCCGCGCCCACGGCGCTCAGCACGGCCCGCGCGCCCGAGGTTTCGAAGCCCCGGGGCCCCTCGCCCTCCACCTCGCCGACGCCGTCCCCCTCCGTCTCCCCGTCCGCGACGAAGAAGGCCGATCTCTACGGCACCGTCGTCGACGTCGTGGACGCGGCGCCGGACCCGGACACCCCGCCCGGCGCCCTCCCGCGCCGGCCGGAGTCCGGCCTCACGAGCAGTGGCGGCACGCGGACCGTGATGAACCACCGGGGCGACGCCGTGACCTTCACGGGCGAGGGTTATGTCCTGGTCCGCTGGCAGATCTCGCCGCAGTACCGGGCGGGCGGCCTGGTCATGCCGTCCTGGACCGGCCTGAAGGGCAAGCTCTTCCACGTCGCCTCGGGCGGCGGCCGCCGCATGGACGATCCGACCTCCGCCGACGGCGAGACCTCCGGCATGGGCGGGCCCGACACCGGATACACGGTCCTGCCCGCAGGCACCCAACAGATGTGGCAGAACGAGTACTTCTATCTCGACGGCACGGTCACCCTCACCCAGAACGAACGCGGCGCCGACTACGGCATCACCGTCGCCCCCTCCACCTGGGACAGCGTCACCGAGGACATCACCCAAGGGCCCGACCGGGGCGCCCGTCGCTACGGCCTCGTCCGCGACAACGGCCGGGACTCGGCCCCCGTACCGCAGTACGTCACGCGGGAGAAGCCTCAGGACGCGGCGACGGTGGAGCAGCGGTCGGAGGTGTAACGGCCTCGTCGGCTCCCCGCCGTATGCGGCCGCGGGGTGTCGCTGAGCGTCCAGGGGCTCGGGACCCCGGAGGGCGTGTGCGGGTGTGTCGTGGCTGTTCGCGCAGTTCCCCGCGCCCCCTAGAGGGCGCTGTCCTCGGCCTCGGTTCGGGGATGCTGCCTCAGTGCGCACAGGGTGTCGACTCGGTTCGTCGTGATCGAGTCGACGCCCAGGCCGATCAGGCGACGCATGGAGCGGCGGGTGTCGGGGGTCCAGGCGGAGAGGAGGTAGCCGTCGTGGTGGACGCGGTCCGCGAGGGCGTGGGTGAGCAGGCCGAAGCGGTAGTTGAGCCAGCGGGGGCGGATCGCGTCGAGCAGGGCGGGGCGGGGTGGGGCGAGGGTCTTCCAGGTGAGGGCGAGCTCGGCGGTGGGGGCGGCGGCGCGGACGGCGAGCAGGGTGGGCGGGTCCGCGCTGTAGTAGACGCGGTCCTCGGCGTCGCGCTCCCGTACGACACCGAGGATCTGCCGCACCGCCCGGGGGTTCACCGAGCCCGGCAGGTCGACCATGACCCGGCTGCTCCGGGTGGTGAGCAGCGCGTCGGCCAGCGTCGGCACCCCGTCGGCCGTCAGCCCGCGCAGCTCCGCGGCGGAGAGCGCGGCCAGCGGCCGGTCCAGCTCCCAGAGCCGGTTCAGCGTCGCGTCGTGGAGCAGGACGGGCACGCCGTCACGGGTCGTCCGTACGTCGAACTCGACGGCGTCCGCGCCCAGTTCGAGCCCGGCGCGCAGGGAGTCGAGCGTGTTCTCACGGTGGCGGTAGGGGGCGCCGCGATGGGCGACGGCTGTCACGGTGCGCATGAGGGTGATGAGGGTCCCGATCGTGTCAGGGGGTCAGCCAGGCTGATGTGTAGGTGTCGATCTCGGCGGAGACGCGGGCCTTGCCGGGCTCGTCGAGGAAGGACGCGTCCACCGCGTTCTTCGCCAGCGCGGCCAGCCCCTGCTCGTCGAGGTCGAGGAGGCGCGCGGCGACCGCGTACTCGGTGTTGAGGTCGGTGCCGAACATCGGCGGGTCGTCGGAGTTGATGGTGACCAGGACCCCGGCCCGCACGAACTCCTTGATGGGGTGCTCGTCGAGGGTGCGGACCGCGCGCGTGGCTATGTTCGAGGTCGGGCAGACCTCCAGGGCGATGCGGTGCTCGGCGAGGTGGGCGAGCAGCTTCGGGTCGCGGGCCGAACTGGTGCCGTGCCCGATGCGCTCCGCGCGCAGGTGGTGGAGCGCGTCCCACACCGTCTCGGGGCCGGTGGTCTCGCCGGCGTGCGGCACGGAGTGCAGCCCGGCCGCGATCGCGCGGTCGAAGTACGGCTTGAACTGCGGCCTCGGCACGCCGACCTCGGGCCCGCCGAGCCCGAACGACACCAGCCCCTCCGGCCGCAGCCGGTCGTCCGTGGCGAGCCGGACGGTCTCCTCGGCCGAGACCAGCCCCGCCTCGCCCGGAATGTCGAAGCACCACCGCAGTACGGTCCCGAACTCGGCCTCCGCCGCCTTCCGCGCGTCCTCGATCGCCTCCATGAAGGCCCGCTCGTCGATCCCGCGACGGGTGGAGGAGTACGGCGTGACGGTCAGCTCGGCGTACCGCACCTGCTGCCGGGCGAGGTCCCGCGCCACCTCGAACGTCAGCAGCCGGACGTCCTCCGGGGTGCGGATCAGGTCGACGACGGACAGATACACCTGGATGAAGTGGGCGAAGTCCGTGAACGAGAAGTAGTCCGCGAGCGCTTCGGGGTCCGTCGGCACCGCGGAGTCGGGGTGGCGGGCGGCCAGTTCCGCGACGATACGGGGAGAGGCGGAGCCGACGTGGTGCACATGCAGTTCGGCCTTGGGCAGACCGGCGATGAAGGCGTGCAGGTCGCGGGTGCCAAAGGCGCCGGGAGCGGCGGACGTGCCGGCGACGGCGGGGGCCACGGGCACGCCCTGTGCGGTGCGGTGGTCGGTCAAGGTTCCTCCCCGGGAACGGCGTCCGCCCCGGACCGTGGTCTTCGTCGGGGGACGCGGGTGATCGGCTGATCGATGACTCGGGGATCATCGTAGGCGGCTGCCCGCACGCCCAACCCCGGGCCTTAGCATGACCGAACGTACAGCTGATCGCGTACGACGGAAAAGACGACGCAGAACGGCACGGAACGCTACAGGGGGACCCACTCATGTCATCCGACGAGGCACCTGCTCCGGAGAGACCGGCCGACCCGCAGCCGGACCCGTGGGCACCTCCACAGGACCGCGTCCCGACACCGCCACCGACGGTCGCCGACGGGGCCCCGCTGCCGACGGCGGCCGACGATGCCGCCCTGCCGACAGTCGTGGACGGCGCCACTCTGCCGACGCTGACCGACGATGCCGTGCCGCCGGTGGTGGTGGATGGTGCCACTCTGCCGACGCTGACCGAGGACGCCGTACCGCCGTCGGTCGCCGCCGACGCCGACATGCTGACGGTGGGCGACGGCATCCCCCTGCCGGCCGCGCAGGCCGCCGTCCCGCAGCCCGAGGACGCGGTCCCGGCCCCGAAGGTCGCGCTGGACAAGCCGACCGTGTCCGCGGGGCCTGCCGACTTCGGCGAGCCCGCCGGGGCCGTGGGTTCCGCCGGGCCGAGCGCACCGGTGCCGCCCACGGGCTCCACCGGGCCCGGTGCGCCGGTTTCGTACGCCGGGTCGGCCCCGTCCGCTGCCCCCGCCGACGCCGCGCCTCCCCGCGATCCCTGGGCCGTGCCCGCCGACACCCCGGCGCCGGGCAGCCCCACCCGCCCCGCCCCCTCGGTGCACGACCAGATGACGGTCGTGTCCATGCCGGGAGTGGACGAGAGCGGCCCGGTGCCGACCGCGCCGACTTCTCCCCAGGCCCCCACGGCACCGCAGCCCTGGGCCGGCCCCGGCGCGTTCGCACCCCCGGGCGGCCCGCAGTCCGCCACGTCCACCACCTCCGGCTACAACCCGTTCGCCCCGCCCGCCGCCCAGGCACCTCACACACCCGGCGCACCCCACGCGTCCTACCCGCCACCGGCAGTCGGCGCCCCCTACGCCGCCCCCGCCCCCGCCCCCGCCCCCGGTGCCGCCGTCCCGCCGCCGCCCATCGGCCCCGAAGGGCCCGGCCAGGTCCCGTACGGCTATCCCCAGTACCCGGCGTACCCGGGTGCCCACGCCCACCCCGGTGTCGGCTACCCCGGCACCGGCTACCCCGCCCCCGGCGCGGCCTACGCCTGGCCCGCGATGGCGCCGCCGCCGAGCAACGGGATGGGGATCGCGGCGATGGTGCTCGGCATCTGTGCCGCCGTGCTCTTCTGTCTGTGGCCGCTGGCGATCCTGCTCGGGGTCATGGCCGTGATCTTCGGGTCCATCGGTCGGGTCAAGGCGCGCCGGGGCGAGGCGACGAACCCGGGGCACGCACTGGCCGGGATCATCTGCGGAGTGGTCGGCATCCTGCTCGGCATCGGCTTCATCGTCCTCATCGTCGTGGCGCCCGGCAGCGCCGACTACGACTCGGACCCCGCCCCCTTCGACGACAGCTACTCCACGTCGCTGTCCCTGGTGCTGCCGCCCGGCGACGGCGACGCGACCCACGCCGCCGAGGTCTTCTCGCCCCGCGTCGGCTAGTACCCCACCGGGCGACAGTGCCCCGAAGGGGCACGGAGCCGTGACGATGCGCGGAGCCGGAGCCGTGACGATGCGCGGAGCCGGAGCCGTGACGATGCGCGGAGCCGGAGCCGTGACGATGCGCGGAGCCGGAGCCGTGACGATGCGCGGAGCCGGAGCCGTGACGATGCGCGGAGCCGGAGCCGTGACGATGCGCGGAGCCGTGACGATGCGCGGAGCCGTGACGATGCGCGGAGCCGTGACGATGCGCGGAGCCGTGACGATGCGCGGCTCCGCCGCATGGCCCGACCGGTCACGACGCACCCGCGGATGATGGACCGGGCTCCCGGCGGAGCGCTCAGGCGTCGACCCCGCTCAGCAGTCTCTCCCGGGCCGCCATCAGCGCGAAGCCCAGCAGATTGGGGCCCCGCCACCGCGCGGGGTCCATGGCGCGTTCGTCGTCCGCGGCGAGGCCGATGCCCCAGACACGGTCGAGAGGGCTGGCCTCGACGAGCACCCGGTTCCCCGTGCCCAGGAGGAACGTCCGCAGCTCGGCGTGGGCGGCGAACTTGTGGAAGCTGCCCTCGACGACGATGCCGAAGCGCTCCCGCTGCCACAGGGCGTCGTCGAAGCCGCGGACCAGTCGCCCGATCTTCTTGGCCTGGGCGGGGCTCGACGCGGCGACGGCCCTGCGCTCCGCCTCCGGGTCCCCGAAGAGCCGGGCCTTCGACGCCATCATCCAGTGCTCTGCCGTCGCGTACTCCACGCCGTCCACCGTGAACGGTGACGGCCACCACTGGCTCAGACAGCTCGCGCCGATCCGGCCGTCGGGCCGGGGACGGTGTCCCCAGAAGTGCAGGTACGTGACCCTTGCCCCCGCTCGGACCGCTCCGGTGAGCGTCTCCCAAGAATCGATCTTCTCCATGCCGACGAGTCTGGCAGCCGCCACCGACAAACCGTCCTCGATTTTCCGTCCCGGATGGACACCTGGTCGACAGATTCCGTCGCGTAACCAAAAGGCAACAACGGAATCCCTTGTTGGCGCCGCATGGCTCTGTCAGGATCGGCACTCAAATCGAGCTGGAGCTACGCCACCCGCCCCCGGGACAGAGGGGGTACCGGCGGAGGAGAGCGACATGCAGAACCCGGGCACCGCCGCCCCGGAACGATTCCCCGCACAGGACCGCTTCGCGGCCGGCGCGCAGTACATCGCCGGCCGCCTGACGAAGGGCACATCGGGCCGTACCCACGCGGTCGTCGACCCCGCGACCGGCGACGAGGTCCTCACCTACGAGCTGGCCGGCCCGGACGACGTGGACGCGGCCGTCGCCGCCGCCCTCGCGGCGTTCCCCGGCTGGGCCGCCACCACGCCCGGCGAGCGGTCCGACGCCCTGCACCGCTTCGCCGCGGTCCTGGCGGACCGCGCGGAGGAGTTCGCCCGGGCCGAGTCCCTGCAGTGCGGGAAGCCGCTCAAACTGACGCGCGAGTTCGACGTGCCCGGCACCCTCGACAACACCGCGTTCTTCGCGGGCGCCGCCCGGCACCTGCAGGGCCAGTCGGCCGGCGAGTACTCCGGCGACCACACCTCGTACGTACGCCGTGAACCCATCGGCGTGGTCGGTTCGATCGCGCCCTGGAACTATCCGCTCCAGATGGCCGCCTGGAAGATCCTCCCGGCGGTCGCCGCGGGCAACACGATCGTCCTGAAGCCCGCCGAGACCACCCCGCTCACCTCGCTGCTCTTCGCGCAGGCCGCCACGGACGCCGGAATCCCCGACGGCGTGATCAACGTCGTCACCGGGACCGGCAAGGACGCCGGTGAACATCTCGTCGGGCACCCCGACGTGGTCATGACCTCCTTCACGGGGTCCACGGCCGTCGGCAAGCGTGTCGCCGAGATCGCCACGGCCACCGTCAAGCGCATCCATCTGGAGCTGGGCGGCAAGGCCCCGTTCGTGGTCTTCGACGACGCCGACCTGGAGGCCGCCGTCCACGGCGCGGTCGCGGGTGCCCTCATCAACACCGGGCAGGACTGCACGGCCGCCACGCGCGCGTACGTGCAGCGGCCCCTCTACGAGGAGTTCGTCGCGCGGACGGCCGCCCTCATGGAGACCGTCCGGCTCGGCGACCCCTTCGCCCCGGGCACCGACCTCGGTCCGCTGATCTCCCACGTCCAGCGCGACCGTGTCGCCGGATTCGTCGAGCGGGCACGCGCGTACGCGCGCGTGGTCACCGGTGGCGAGGCACCACAGGGAGATCTCAAGAACGGGGCCTACTATCGGCCCACGCTCGTCGCGGACGCCGCCCAGGACAGCGAGATCGTCCAGTCGGAGATCTTCGGGCCGGTGCTCGTGGTCCTGCCCTTCGACAGCGACGACGAGGGAATCCGGCTCGCGAACGACACACCGTACGGCCTCGCCGCCTCCGCCTGGAGCCGGGACGTGTACCGGACGGGCCGCGCCACCCGCGAGATCAAGGCCGGGTGCGTGTGGGTCAACGACCACATCCCGATCATCAGCGAGATGCCGCACGGCGGCTACAAGGCCTCCGGCTTCGGCAAGGACATGTCCGTGTACTCGTTCGAGGAGTACACCCAGATCAAGCACGTCATGTTCGACAATACGGCGATCGCCAGGAAGGACTGGCACCGCACGATCTTCGGGGACCGCTAGTCAGCCCGGGGACCGGCCGCCCGACCCCCGGCCGCTCTCCGCCCACCCTCCCGAAAGGGCCCCTCCGAAAGGGCATCACGCGCATGGAGCAGTACGAGCCCGACCGCCTGTCACCGGCCCAGGCGGCCGCCGTGCGGCGCAGCCTCACCAGCGGCAGGGCCGCCCTCAGCCGCCGTTCGCTGCTGCGCGCCGGAACCGGCGGCGCACTCGCGATCGGCGGGCTCGGCGCGCTGAGCGCCTGCGGCATCCCCGCGGCGAAGAACACCTCGGGCGTCTCGTCAGAGGACCACTCGGCCAAGGAGAAGGAGGTCGACTTCTCCAACTGGACCGATTACATGGACATCGACGACAGCGGCAAGCGTCACCCCAGCCTGGAGCAGTTCACCCGGCGCACCGGCATCAAGGTCAAGTACAGCGAGGACATCAACGACAACGTCGAGTTCTTCGGCAAGATCAAGCCGCAGCTCGCGGCCGGTCAGGACACCGGGCGTGACCTCATCTGCGTCACCGACTGGCTGGCGGCCAGGCTGATCCGCTTCGGGTGGGTGCAGAAACTGGACGCGTCCAACCTCCCGCATGCCTTCATGAACCTCTCCCAGCAGTTCCGCGACCCGGACTGGGACCCGGGGCGCGCCTACTCGTACCCCTGGCAGGGCATCTCGACCGTCATCGCCTACAACAAGAAGGCCCTGGACGGCGAGGAGGTGCAGTCCGTCTCCGACATGCTCGACAACCCGAAGCTGAAGGGCCGCATCGGCTTCCTCTCCGAGATGCGCGACAGCATCGGGATGACCCTGCTGGACATGGGCAAGGATCCGGCGACGTTCGGCGACGACGACTACGACGCGGCGATCGCCCGCCTCCAGAAGGCCGTCGACAACGGCCAGATCCGCCGCTTCACCGGCAACGACTACATCTCGGACCTCAGCAAGGGCGACCTCGCGGCCTGTATCGCCTGGGCCGGTGACGTGGTCCAGCTCAAGGCCGACAGCCCGGACGTCGACTTCGTCATCCCCGACAGCGGCTACATGACCTCGACGGACAACCTGCTGATCCCGAACAGGGCCCGGCACAAGACCAACGCCGAACGGCTCATCGACTACTACTACGAGCCGAAGCCGGCCGCCGAACTCGCCGCGTACATCAACTACGTGTGCCCCGTCGACGGTGTGAAGGCGGAGCTGGCCAAGATCGACCCGGACGCGGCGAACAACCCGCTGATCATTCCCGACGCGGCCATGGCAGCCAAGTCACACGCCTTCCGCTCCCTCAGCCAGCGGGAAGAGACGGCGTACGAAGAGAAGTTCGCGAAGCTGACAGGGGCGTGACGAGGACGATGACCAGCAAGAAGAGCACAGACAACGGCAGCGGTGACGTCCGCCTCTCCGGCATCGGCAAGACCTACGGCTCCTTCACCGCCGTGCACCCGCTCGACCTGACCGTGCCGGCCGGTTCCTTCTTCGCTCTGCTCGGCGCCTCCGGCTGCGGCAAGACGACCACCCTGCGCATGATCGCGGGTCTGGAGGAACCTTCCTGCGGAAGCGTCTCCCTCGGCGATCAGGACGTGACGAACCTGCCCCCGTACAAGCGGCCGGTGAACACGGTCTTCCAGTCGTACGCCCTCTTCCCGCACCTCGACATCTTCGAGAACGTCGCCTTCGGTCTGCGCCGGCGCGGCATCAAGAGCGTGAAGAAGCAGGTCGAGGAGATGCTGGAGCTGGTCCAGCTCGCCGAGCAGGCCCGCAAGAAGCCGCACCAGCTGTCGGGCGGCCAGCAGCAGCGCGTCGCCGTCGCCCGCGCCCTCATCAACCACCCCAAGGTCCTCCTCCTCGACGAGCCCCTCGGCGCCCTCGACCTCAAACTGCGCCGCCAGATGCAGCTGGAGCTGAAGCGCATCCAGACCGAGGTCGGCATCACCTTCATCCACGTCACGCACGACCAGGAGGAGGCCATGACCATGGCCGACACGGTCGCCGTGATGAACGGCGGCCGCGTCGAGCAGCTCGGCTCACCCACCGACCTGTACGAGAACCCGCGGACCACCTTCGTCGCCAACTTCCTCGGCACCTCCAACCTCATAGAGGCCGAGGTCGACTCCAGGAGCGGCGACGAGATCGTCCTGAAGGCGGGCGACGGCAAGCTCGTCCTGCCACAGGCGCGGTGCGCCGCGCCCACCGCGACCGGGGGCAAGGTCCTCGTCGGCGTACGCCCCGAGAAGATCACCCTCACGCACGCGGACGACGCCGGGGACATCCCCGTCGGCCGCAACCGCGTCAACGGCAGGATCACCGCCACCAGCTTCATCGGCGTCTCCACGCAGTACGTCATCGACAGCTCGGTCTGCCCCGAGTTCGAGGTGTACGTCCAGAACATCGACCGCGACGTCCGCCTCGTCCCCGGCGCGGATGTCGTCCTGCACTGGAATCCCGCGCACACGTTCGGTCTGGACGCCGCCCAGGACATCGACGCGGGCGTGGACGAGGGCGTGGACGAGGGGGCGGCCGTCTGATGTCGACCCTCACCGAAGCCGAGGCACCACCGCCCCTGGCCCCCGTCCCGACCACGAAGCCGCCCCGGAAAAGGGGTCGCTGGACGCCGTATCTGCTGCTCGCGCCCGGTCTGATCTGGCTGCTGGTCTTCTTCGCGATGCCGATGGTCTACCAGGCCTCCACGTCCGTGCAGACGGGCTCCCTGGAGGACGGCTACCAGGTCACCTGGCACTTCGCGACCTACTGGGACGCGCTGAGCGAGTACTACCCGCAGTTCCTGCGCTCGGTCCTGTACGCGGGCTCGGCGACGATCCTGTGCCTGCTCCTCGGCTATCCGCTGGCGTACCTGATCGCGTTCCGCGCGGGCCGCTGGCGCAATCTGATCCTGATCCTGGTGATCGCCCCGTTCTTCACCAGCTTCCTGATCCGCACCCTCGCCTGGAAGACGATCCTGTCGGACGGCGGCCCGGTCGTCGGCGCCCTCGACACCCTGCACGTCCTGGACGTCACCAGCTGGCTCGGCCTCACGGCCGGGGACCGGGTGCTGGCCACGCCGCTCGCGGTGGTCTGCGGCCTCACGTACAACTTCCTGCCGTTCATGATCCTGCCGCTCTACACCTCGCTGGAGCGCATCGACGGGCGGCTGCACGAAGCGGCCGGCGACCTCTACGCGAAGCCGTTCACCACCTTCCGCAAGGTCACGTTCCCGCTCTCCATGCCCGGTGTCGTCTCCGGCACGCTGCTGACGTTCATCCCGGCGAGCGGCGACTACGTGAACGCCGAACTCCTCGGCTCCACCAACACCCAGATGATCGGCAACGTCATCCAGAGCCAATTCCTGCGGATCCTCGACTATCCGACGGCGGCGGCCCTCTCGTTCATCCTCATGGCCGCGATCCTCGTCATGGTCACGGTCTACATCCGTAAGTCGGGGACGGAGGATCTGGTTTAAATGGCCCTCATAAACTGGCTCAAGCGCCGTCTCGTGGTCATCGCGGGACTTCTGACGCTCGGATATCTGCTCCTGCCGAACGTCGTCGTCACCGTCTTCTCCTTCAATCAGCCGAAGGGCCGCTTCAACTACGAGTGGCAGGAATTCTCCACGGCCGCCTGGACCGACCCGTGCGGTGTCGCCGACCTGTGCGGCTCGCTCTCGCTCAGCCTCCAGCTGGCCGCCTGGGCGACCCTCGGCGCGACCGTCCTCGGCACGATGATCGCCTTCGCGCTGGTGCGGTACCGCTTCCGCGCGCGCGGTGCGGTGAACTCGCTGATCTTCCTGCCGATGGCGATGCCCGAGGTCGTGATGGCCGCCTCGCTGCTCACCCTTTTCCTCAACATGGGTGCACAGCTGGGATTCTGGACGATCCTCATCGCGCACATCATGTTCTGCCTCAGCTTCGTCGTCGTCGCCGTGAAGGCGCGGGTGATGTCGATGGACCCGAGGCTGGAGGAGGCCGCGCGGGACCTGTACGCGGGCCCCGTCCAGACCTTCGTCCGGGTCACCCTGCCGATCGCCGCCCCGGGCATCGCGGCGGGCGCGCTGCTCGCCTTCGCGCTCTCCTTCGACGATTTCATCATCACCAATTTCAACGCGGGTTCGACCGTCACCTTCCCCATGTTCGTCTGGGGTTCGGCACAGCGCGGCACACCCGTCCAGATCAATGTCATCGGTACGGCCATGTTCCTGGTCGCCGTACTGTTCGTGATGGCCGGAATGGCCATCGGAAACCGCAGGAAGAAGCACAAGGCATAAAGCCTCTGCCGACTCTGTAGGGAGTTGAAATCATGGCCCCGAGCGCCATGAACCGTTGGACGAAGTCGCTTTCCGACGCACAGCCGGTCCCGTACTGGCTCGACGACCCCTGCAAGCCCCACCCCGAGCCCGCGCTCACCGGCGCCGAGAGCTGCGACCTGCTGGTCGTCGGCGGCGGCTACAGCGGGCTGTGGACCGCGCTGATCGCCAAGGAGCGCGACCCTGGGCGGGATGTCGTCCTGCTGGAAGGCCGTGAGGTGGGCTGGGCCGCCTCCGGCCGCAACGGCGGCTTCTGTGCCGCCTCCATCACCCACGGCCTGGCCAACGGCCTCGCCCGCTGGCCCGAGGAGATCCACAAGCTCCAGGAACTGGGCGACCGCAACCTCGACGAGATCGAGGCGGCGGTCGCCCGCCACGGCCTCGACTGCGACTTCGAACGCACCGGCGAGATCGACGTCGCCACCGAGCCGTACCAGGCCCGGGAGCTGCGCGACTGGTACGACGAGATCGCCCGCGAGGGCCTCGCCGACGGCATCGAGTTCCTGGACGCCGACGCCGTCCGCGACCAGGTCGCCTCACCCACCTTCGAGGCGGGCCTGCACGACCGCCGGGGCGTCGCCATGCTCCATCCCGCCAAACTCGCCTGGGGCCTGAAGCGGGCGTGCCGGAACCTCGGCGTCCGCGTCTACGAGCACACCCCCGCGCTGACCCTGAGGACGTACGGCGCCGGCATGGCCGTCCGCACCCCCTACGGCCACGTCCGTACCCGTCAGGTCGCGCTGGGCACGAACATCTTCCCCAGCCTGGTCAAGCGCGTCCGCGCGTACACCGTCCCCGTCTACGACTACGCCCTGATGACCGAGCCGCTGACCGCCGACCAGCTGGCGGCGATCGGCTGGAAGAACCGGCAGGGGCTCGGGGACTCGGCCAACCAGTTCCACTACTTCCGGCTCAGCGCCGACAACCGGATCCTCTGGGGCGGCTACGACGCGGTCTACCAGTACGGCGGCCGGGTGCGCGCCGAGTACGACGACCGGCCGGAGACGTACGCCAAGCTCGCCGGGCACTTTTTCACCTGCTTCCCGCAGCTGGAGGGGGTCCGCTTCACCCACGCCTGGGGTGGCGCGATCGACACCTGCTCCCGCTTCTCGGCGTTCTTCGGGACGGCCCACCAGGGCAGGGTCGCCTACGCGGCCGGGTACACGGGCCTCGGCGTGGGCGCCACCCGGTTCGGCGCGGACGTCATGCTCGACCTGCTCGCCGGGGAGCACACCGAGCGCACCGAGCTGGAGATGGTCCGCAAGAAGCCGCTGCCGTTCCCGCCGGAGCCGTTCGCCTGGACCGGCATCGCCCTCACCAAGTGGTCGCTGGCCCGCGCCGACTCCCACGCGGGCCGCCGCAACCTGTGGCTGAAGGCCATGGACCGGCTGGGGCTGGGCTTCGACAGCTGACGGAGCGAGAGCGCCGACGGCGTGAGGGCGTGAGGGCGCACACGTGATCAACAGGCGTACGCCCTGCTGAGCGTGCTGCCTCATTCACCACCAAGAAGTGGTCGGAACCCGCGTAATGCCCGGCCGGAACCTCTGTAGTGCTCCTGACGCGAAACCGCGTCAGGAGCACTACAGAGAGGAAGGTCCCTGTCATGACTGGGGCCAAGACGGCGGCCGAGTGGCTGGCATCCGTGTCACCGGATCCCGAGGCCTGCCGCTGGGAGTGGGAGCGTAACCGTTCCTGTGGACTGAGCGGGGTGAGTCCGTTCAGCCGCGCGCCCCGAACGGTCTTGGGCGAGCTGGTCACCGGTGTACTCGACCCCGGGTGGCGACACGCATCCTGTGCGTGGTCCGGGCCCGGGAGGCCCCCGCGGCCGGAGGCCGCTGATGAACACGGCCCTGCGCGACCTGGCCAATTCGGTACGGCCAGAGGCGACGGGGAGGCCCTGAACCATCCTCTGGTGGAGCAGGGGCCCCGCACGCCGACGCCGTACCCGGTGTCCCAGGTCGCACGACCACGTCAGCCCGATCAGCCCAGGGCACCGCAAGCCCGCAAGCGGACGATCACACGATCGAGCTAACTCGGCCTTGTGCGCACTCCTGGCCCCCCCGGGGTCGCCCTGCTTCCGGCCGGCAGGGCCTGGGACGTGTTGATCCTGCCGAACGCACTCGGCTATCCCACGCTGGATGTCCTGACCAGTCGACCGAGAACCTCACCCCGCAGGACGGCGACGCACCCGGAACCACAGCGAGGAGAGCAGCGTCGCGCACACGCACCAGCTCGCCACCACGTCGAGCGGCCAGTGGTAGCCCTGGCGCACCAGGCCGAAGCCGACCCCGAGGTTCAGGACGACCGCGAGGACGACGACCGCGCGGCGCGCGAGGGTGCCGCGCAGCCAGGGCAGCAGAAGCAGGACGGCACCGCCGTAGGCGATGGAGGCGGTCGCCGTGTGGCCGGAGGGGTAGAAACCCGTGCCAGGGCCCATGATCGGCGGGCCCGAGCGGGCGATGAGCTCCTTCAGCGGCACGACCCAGAGGGGCACGGCGGCCATGAGCAGGGCTGCCGCGGCGGACGGCCGCCACCAGTGGTCCCCACCGGTGGCGCGCGTACGCCACGCGACGCACACCAGCACCAGGGCGAGGACCGGGACGGCGACCGTGACGTTGCCGAGGTCGGCGAGGAACTGGGTGGGGGCGCCCCGCTGGACGAGGGAGTCGCTGAGGCGTCCGTCCGCGCGGGCCAGTGGACCGTGCGCGAGGACCTGCCAGGTGATCAGCGCGAAGAGAAGGGCCGGGGTGCCGAGAAGGAGGAGGGCGGCAGGGCGGCCGGAGGGGGTGGTCGGCCGTCCTCGAACAGGGGGGGTGGTTCGAGGACGGCCGACCGGATCGGTGTGCCGCACGCCCCGGGGGGTTTGGGGCGGGCGGCCATCCGATCGGTGAGGAGATCCGGAGCCGGAAGCTCCGGGTGTGTGCGCGAGGGCACGACCAGGGCGAAGCTGGGGAGGCCCCGACCCGGTGTCACCCACAGTCCCCTGTGGGCGGGGTGTATCTCTCATCTGCGTTAGAACCTACGACAGGGAACGCGGCGAGGACAGGAGGAATCGCGACCCGACATGCACTTTGCACACCTTCTTCACGCCCTCCGACACTCGTCCACAGAGACCGGAATCCGGGATCGGATTCCGGTTCCGGGGAGCGTGGGACGTCGGAGGCGGATGGGGGATTCCGTATGCGGGTGACCCGCGACGGCGGCTGCTCAGACGCGGGTGAACGCCTGCTCGATGATGTCGAGGCCCTCGGTGAGGAGGTCCTCGCCGATGACGAGCGGCGGCAGGAAGCGCAGCACGTTGCCGTAGGTGCCACAGGTCAGGACCAGCAGGCCCTCCTGGTGGCAGGCCTTCGCCAGCGCGGCGGTCGCCTCCGGGTTCGGCTCCTTCGTCGTACGGTCCTTGACCAGCTCGATGGCGATCATGGCGCCGCGGCCGCGGATGTCGCCGATGACGTCGAACTTCTCGGCCATGGCGGTGAGGCGGGTCTTCATGACCGTCTCGATGGTCTTCGCCCTGGCGTTGAGGTCGAGTTCCCTCATCGTCTCGATCGAGCCGAGGGCGCCCGCGCAGGCGACGGGGTTACCGCCGTAGGTGCCGCCCAGGCCGCCCGCGTGGGCCGCGTCCATGATCTCCGCGCGTCCGGTGACGGCGGCGAGCGGGAGCCCGCCGGCGATGCCCTTGGCGGTGGTGATCAGGTCCGGGACGATGCCCTCGTCCTCGCACGCGAACCACTGGCCGGTGCGGCAGAAGCCGGACTGGATCTCGTCGGCGACGAAGACGATGCCGTGGTCGGAGGCGAACTCGCTGATCGCGGGCAGGAAGCCCTTGGCCGGCTCGATGAAGCCGCCCTCGCCGAGCACCGGCTCGATGACGATCGCGGCCACGTTCTCCGCGCCGACCTGCTTGGTGATCTGGTCGATCGCCTGCGCGGCGGCCTCCGGGCCGGCGTTGTCCGGGCCGGTCGGCCAGCGGTAGCCGTACGCCACCGGGACGCGGTAGACCTCGGGCGCGAACGGGCCGAAGCCGTGCTTGTACGGCATGTTCTTCGCGGTCAGCGCCATGGTGAGGTTGGTGCGGCCGTGGTAACCGTGGTCGAACACGACCACGGCCTGCCGCTTGGTGTACGACCGGGCGATCTTCACGGCGTTCTCGACGGCCTCGGCGCCGCTGTTGAAGAGCGCGGACTTCTTGGCGTGGTCGCCCGGGGTCAGCTCGGCGAGGGCCTCGGCGACGGCGACGTAACCCTCGTACGGCGTGACCATGAAACAGGTGTGCGTGAAGTCCTGGAGCTGGGCGGTCGCCCGGCGTACGACGGCCTCCGCGCTCGCGCCGACGCTCGTGACGGCGATGCCCGAGCCGAAGTCGATCAGCCGGTTGCCGTCGACGTCCTCGATGATGCCGCCGCCCGCGCGCGCGGTGAACACCGGCAGCACCGACCCCACTCCCGCCGCGACCGCGGCGACACGACGGGCCTGCAGCTCCTGGGACTTCGGTCCGGGGATGGCGGTGACTACGCGGCGCTCCTGGGGAAGCGGCGGAAGGGCGGTCATGGGAGCTCCCTGGTGATCGTGCGTGTGTACGACATGGGGCGTACGGGGCGGGTCGGCGATCGCGCCGACCGGTGAGGGTGTTTTCGGACGCTTGCCTTCTTTTCTCGCAGGCTAGGGCGGCGACCGGAAGGTGGGCATGCTCCATGTGGGCGTTGTCGCGTGTTCGTCTTGTCCGCGTTGGACATGGAGGAACGGGGGCACGCGTGTGCCCCCGACCGCGTAATACGGTGAGCACACGGGTCCGCCCGGCCGCGTAAACGGTGAACTCCCCTTGTGGGAGCGTTAGATTGGCTCGCTGATGGTGGACGGAACGGCTGGTCAGGGGGCAGGCGCGATGAACAGCGACGGAACGCGGGACGTACGGGGCACGCATGCGCATCCTGTGCCGCGTCCGGCGGGGTCGCCGGAGATGCCTTCGGTACCTCCCGTGCCTCCCCTGCCCTCGGGCGCTCCGGGCGTGCCGCCCAGGCCGGACGGGAACGCCTTCCTGTCCTGGCTGCGGACACCACGACCCGACGCGGCGCCCGGTGTGTGGCGGTTCGGGCATCGGCCGCGGCCGGAGGAGGAGCCGGAGACGGTCCCCGGTCTGCAGCTGCTCGCCGGCGCTCTGATCGCGTTCCTCGTCGGCTGGCTGGTCTGGTCCCTGCTCTTCAACGGCTACCTCGGCGGCTGGTGGATGCTGCCGTTGTGGGCGATGGTCCCCGAGTCCTGGGCGCCGCCAGGCTCGTACGCCTCGGTGGTCTTCGGCTACGTCTGGTACACCGTCGTTGCCCTGGTAATCATGATCGGCGTGGGTCGGCTCGGCCGCTGGGGCGAGGTCTGGCGCCGGTACGGGGCGTCGCGCTTCCGCCGGCCGCGGGTGCGGCAGGTCGTACCGCCGCCCCAGGACGACCCCGCCCAGTGGAACCAGCTTCGGGAGGCCGGGGCCGGGGAGGCTGCTGAGCGGCTGGCTGTCGAGGCGGGGGCCGGGCTCATGCGGGATGTGGATCACGCGCGGATCATGCGGGCGTGGCAGGGGGTGCGGAGCGGACGGCACAGTCTGGCGACGTTCACCGGTGCCGTGCTGAAGGACGGCGCGGCGGCGTGTCTGCACCCCTCCGGGGAGCGGGACCTGCCCGCCCGGCTGGCCCGGCACGACATGGTCACCGGGCAGGTCCGCCTGGGCGGCACCGTCGACGACCCACGCAACCCCTACGCCTACCGTGGCACGGGCCTCGCTCTGGGTCCCGAACTGCTCGGTACGTCCCTGTTGGCCGTCGGGCCCGCCGGGTCGGGGAAGACCGGGAGCGTGGTCTGGCCGGTCGCCGAGTCGCTGTGTCTGCACGCGCTCGCCGGGCGGGCCGCCGTGGTGGTCGTGGGGGCGGCGGGGGCAGGGCTCGGACCGGCCGACGCGTACGACGTCGTCGTGCGGATCGGGAACCCGGAGTCCGTGTACGACCTCGACCTCTACGGCGGGACCACGGACCCCGACGAGGCCGCGGCCGTGCTCGCGGAGGCGCTCGTCGGTGATCTCGCCGACCCCCACCCGGGCGGCGACAGCCGGCGCTCCACCACGGTCCTCGCCCAGCTGCTCGGACCGTTCCGGGCGGTGCACGGGCGGTTCCCGTCGGTGCCGCAGCTACGGCAGCTGCTGGACGGCGCCCCCGGTCCGCTGGGCGAGCTGCGCAAGGGCCTCCAGGACGCGGGACAGGAGTCGCTGCTGCGGGAGCTGGACGCGCGGGAACGGCAGCTCGGGCACCCCGGGGACGTCGGCTCCGTACTGGCCGACCGGGTCGCCCTCCTCGACCGGCCCGCCTTCGCCGGGTTCTTCGACACTTCCGGCCAGTCCCGGCCCTTCTCCCTCCGGGCCCTCGACCACCCCGTACGGGTCCGTATCGACCTCCCCGAACGCGGTCACGCCGACGCCTCGCGCATCCTGGCGCGGCTGGTGCTCGCGCAGTTCACCGCGAGCGTCGCCGTACGGGAGGACCGGTCGCTCTTCGCCTGCCTCGTGCTGGACGACGCCACGGGGGTCGTCACCCCCGAGGCCGTACGCGGCATCCAGCGGCTGCGGTCCGCCAACGCGGGCGCGGTCCTCACCCTCCGCACCCTGGACGACGCGCCCCGGCCGTTGCGCGGGCCGCTCCTCGGCGCCACCGGCTGCCGGATGGCGCTGTCCGGGCTCACCCCGTGGGACGGGCAGGACTTCGCCGAGGTCTGGGGCAAGGAGTGGACCGAGGCACGGGACGTCACCGACCGGCAGATCATCGCCGACTCCCCGGCGGGCAAGGCCTGGCACGCGCTGCGCCGCGTCATCACCGGCCATGCGCCCACCGCCCGGGCCGTGACCGTACGCCAGGTCGAACGGGAACGCTGGTCCGCCTCCGAACTGGCGCACGGTGTGCCGCCGGGCCACGCGGTGCTGTCGCTGACGAACGTGCGGGGCGAGCACGCGCCGCCGCTGCTGGTGGATCTTCGGGGCTGAGGGCGGCGAGCCGGGCGGCGGCCGGGGCGCCGTTCGGTTCGAGCCATTCGGTGTGCGATGCGTGGGACTTGTGATCGTACGGTGAGGCAGAATCGGGACAGGTCGTTCATACGCGGCGGCCAAAAGCCGATGTTCTCCCGCAGTCCGATCCGCGTCCGACTCCCCTCCGCCTCCGCTCCCCTCCGCCTCCGTCTCTGACGTCGACCTGAAGGTCCCATGCCCCCCACGCTCGCCTCGCTCGTCCACCACTCCGCGCTCAAGCTGACCGTGCGGGCCGGCGAGGACCGCCTGGACGTGCCGGTGCGCTGGGCGCACGCCAGTGAGCTCGCCGACCCCGTGCCGTACATGGAGGGCGGAGAACTGCTGCTGATCACCGCGTTGAAGCTGGACGCGGAGGATCCGGAGGCGATGCGGCGCTATGTACGGCGGCTGGCGGGTGCCGGGGTCGTCGGGCTCGGCTTCGCCGTGGGGGTGCACTACGAGGACATCCCCGAGGCGCTCGTGCGCGCGGCCGAGGGGGAGGGGCTGCCCCTCCTGGAAGTACCCCGGCGCACGCCCTTCCTCGCCATCAGCAAGGCGGTCTCGGCCGCCATCGCCGCCGAGCAGTACCGGGCGGTGACAGCGGGGTTCGCCGCGCAGCGGGAACTCACCAAGCAGGCGTTGACCGACGGCCCCGAGGGCCTGCTCCGCGCGCTCGCCGGGCAGGTCGACGGGTGGGCCGCCCTGTACGACGCCTCCGGTGCGGTCGTCGCGGTGGCGCCCGAGTGGGCGGAGCGGCGGGCCGGGCGGCTCACCGGCGACGTCGACCGGCTGCGGGACCGGCCGGCGCCGGCCAGCGCGGTCGTCGGCGGCGAGGACCGTGTCGAACTGCACTCCCTCGGCACCGGCCGCCGGGCCCGCGCCGCCCTCGCCGTCGGCACGGCGGCGGCCCTCGGCACGGCCGAGCGGTACGCCGTCCACTCCGCGATCGCCCTCCTGACCCTCACGACGGAACGGTCGCGCTCGTTGCACGCCGCCGAGCAGCGGATCGGCGCGGCGGTGCTGCGCATGCTGCTGGCAGGGGAGTGCGACCATGCGCGCGCCGTCGCCGGGGATCTGTACGGAGGCCTGTTGGACGCCCCGTTCCGGCTGATCCTCGCGGAGTCGGCGTCCGCTTCGGCGGCGCGGGCACGGGTGGAAGGGGCGGTGAGCGCGGTGGGTGCGGTGGGTGTGGTGGAGGAAGTGGCTGGGGCTGGGGCTGGGGCTGGGGCTGCGGATCCGGGCAGGGGCGGGAACGCGGCCGCGCGTGGAGGCGGGGCCCGGTCCGGTGCGGGGGCGGACCGCGCCGGGCCCGGGGCTGCGGCCGGGCCCGGGGGCGGGGCCGGGGAAGCCGGGCGGGCTGTGATGGGCGCGGCGGTCGCCGTGGGCTCGGGTGGTGATCTGCTTGGGCAGCTCGTCGAGGTCGTGGAGGCGGCTGCCGCGCGCGCCGGGGAGGCTGTGCTCGTCGTTCCGGACGGGGAGCGGCTCGTCGTGCTCGCCGTGGACGGGGGAGCGGCGGTCGAGGCGTGCGGGGAGTTCGCGACGGCCTTGGAGGCGTCGCGGGCGGCCGGGCCGGATGCGGCATCCGCTGCCGCCTCCACCTCCGT
This sequence comes from Streptomyces sp. NBC_00104, assembly GCF_045160825.1. Taxonomy (NCBI): domain Bacteria; kingdom Bacillati; phylum Actinomycetota; class Actinomycetes; order Kitasatosporales; family Streptomycetaceae; genus Streptomyces; species Streptomyces sp. NBC_00104. The sequence continues at coordinate 8,016,409 of NZ_CP108215.1, forward strand.
CGCCGCCCCTGTCTCCGTCGAGGAGGAGGAACTCGTCGTCGGGCTGTCCGCGCCCGCCGGGCCGATCGCGGCCGCCGCCGCGTACAAGCAGGCCGAGCAGGCGCTGTCCGTGGCCCGGCGGCGTGGGCGCTGTCTGGTCGAGCACGAGGAGCTCGCCGCCGGGTCCGTTCTGCCACTGCTGGGCGACGACGCGGTGCGGGCCTTCGCCGACAGTCTGCTCCGCCCGCTCCGGGAGCACGACGCGACCGGGCGGGGGGATCTCGTCGCCTCGCTGCGGGCGTGGTTGTCGCGCCACGGGCAGTGGGACGCGGCTGCCGCCGACCTGGGGGTTCATCGGCACACCCTGCGCTACCGGATGCGGCGGGTGGAGGAGATCGTGGGGCGCTCGCTGGACGATCCCGATGTGCGGATGGAGCTGTGGCTGGCGTTGAAGGCGACGGCTGCGGCGGGGGAGTAGGGGGCTCTTTCGCCCCCGCCGCCCCTACCCGTTCCCGTCCCCAGGGGCTGCGCCCCTTCGACCCCCAGGTGCGGGTCCGGTGGGGGCTGGTCGCGCCGTTCCCCGCGCCCCTGAAAAGGCAGGGGGCTGCGCCCCTGGCTTTTCAGCGGCCCGTAGGGCTGTGTCGTTCAGGGGCGCGGGGAACGGCGCGACCAGCCCCCACTCACCCGCACTCGACGCACCCACCCCGCCAATCCGGCACAACCCCCGGCCGCACTCATACGTGCCGGACAAACGACCTCCCGCCGCCCCGGCCCTACCGTGGAGCCGGAAGCTGAAGTGCCACCCACCGAAGGGCCGGGATCGACTATGACCGCCACCCACGCCTTCTGGCTCGCCGGCCGTCAGGCCACCGGTGAGACCACGTTCGATGTGACGTCGCCCTGGGACGGCCGCCTGGTCGGCAGGGTGAGTGTGCCGACGGACGAGCAGGTCGAAGAGGCCGTGGCCGCCGCGTACGCCGTGCGGGACGCGTGCGCGGCGACGTCGGCGCATGTGCGGGCCGCCGTCCTGGACCACGTCAGCAGGCGTCTGGTCGAGCGGACCGAGGAGATCGCACAGCTGATCTCCGCGGAGAACGGCAAGCCGATCAAGTGGGCGCGGGGTGAGGTCGGCCGGGCCGTCTCCGTGTTCCGGTTCGCGGCCGAGGAGGCCCGGCGGTTCAACGGCGGCGAGGCGCAGCGACTCGACACCGACCTGGGCGGACAGGGGCGGCTGGCGTTCACACGCCGCTTCCCCAAGGGCGTCGTCCTCGGTATCGCGCCCTTCAACTTCCCGCTCAACCTCTGCGCCCACAAGATCGCCCCGGCGATCGCGGCCGGTGTGCCGATCATCCTGAAGCCCGCCCCGGCCACCCCGCTCTCCGGGCTGGTCATCGGTGAACTGCTCGCCGAGGCCGAGGCCCACGCGGCGGGCGCGGTCGGCGCGGCCGGCGCGGGAGCCGGGACTGCCCTTCCCGTCGGCTCCTGGAGCATCCTCCCCGTCGCCAACGACCGCATGCCCGCCCTCGTCCAGGACGAGCGGCTGCCCGTGATCTCCTTCACCGGGTCCGAGAAGGTCGGCTACGCGATCATGGACTCGGCGCCGCGCAAGCACTGCACGCTGGAGCTGGGCGGCAACGGCGCGGCGGTCGTGCTCGCCGACTTCGCGAGCGACGAGGACCTCGACTGGGCCGCGACCCGTATCGCGACCTTCTCGAACTACCAGGGCGGCCAGTCCTGCATCTCCGTGCAGCGGGTGATCGCGGACGCGTCCGTGTACGAGCGGCTGCTGCCGCGCATCGTCGCCGCGGTCGAGGCCCAGGTGACCGGCGACCCGTCCGACGGCGCCACCGATGTCGGGCCGCTGGTCAGTGAGGACGCCGCCCAGCGGGTCGAGGCGTGGGTCGAGGAGGCCGTCGGGGCCGGGGCCGTCCTGCGCACCGGAGGCAAGCGCGACGGCGCCTCGTACGCGCCGACCGTCCTCACCGACGTACCCGCCGACGTCACCCTCTCCTGCGAGGAGGTCTTCGGGCCCGTCCTCACCGTACGGAAGGTGGAGGGGGAGGCCGAGGCCTTCGCCGCCGTCAACGACTCCAAGTACGGCCTCCAGGCGGGCGTCTTCACCCACGACCTGCAGACCGCCTTCCGCGCCCACCGCGCGCTGGAGGTCGGCGGCGTGGTCATCGGCGACGTGCCGTCCTACCGCGCCGACCAGATGCCGTACGGCGGCGTGAAGCAGTCCGGAGTGGGGCGTGAGGGTGTGAAGTTCGCGATGGACGACTACACCTACGAGCGGGTGATGGTGCTGACGGGGCTCGCTCTGTGAGGTTCCCGGCCGCCCACGATGCTTCCGATTCTCGGAAGCATCGGAAGCATCGGAAGTGGTCCCCGGCAACCTCTAGCTTGTGACAATCGTTTTCATGTAGCCTGGGGGCAGATCCCGGGATGAAGGGGCCCGGCACCGATGCCTTCCGGTGCCGGGCCCCTTCTGTGTGTCGGCCTGCTTCCGGACCCTCAACCGGAGAAGCCGACGTGCGCCAGCCGCAGTGGGCCGCGCAGCCTGAGGTGGACGTCATGTGTGCCGGCGGCCGAGACGGCGGCGCGCACGGTCGTGTACGTGTACGGGTCCGCGGTGGGGGTGTCGAGCGTCAGCGTCGCCAGCACCGGGCCGCCGACCAGGGAGAACTCGACGCTGCCCGCGCCCGCCGCCGCCACCGTCACCTCGGTGACACCCGCGCCGAAGTCGCAGGCGTGGAAGAGCAGTTCACCCGATGCGCCGTCCGTCGGCGTCACCGCGTCGCCCGACACCTTCGTACGGTCGACGATCTCCGTGCCGCGCTGCTCGTCGAAGTCCGCCGCGTCCAGGCCGTGCGTGACGACCGGGCGCGGAGCCACGGGTGCGCCCTCGACGGCGACGGTCGTACGGAGGCGGATGTCCTCGCTCGACGCGCCGACCAGCAGTTCGTACGCGCCGGGCTCCAGGTGCCAGGTGCCGTGCGCCACGTCCCAGAACTGCAGCACGGAGAGCGGGAGCCGGAAGGTCAGCTCCGCCGAGGTGCCGGGGGCGAGGGTGATGCGGCGGTGGCCGGCCAGCTCGCGGCGCGGGCGCGGGACGGACGGGTCCTCGGCGCGGACGTAGAGCTGGGCGACCTCGTCGGCGGTCACCGCGCCGTTGTTGGTCACCGTGCAGGAGACCGTCAGGTCGTCGTCACCCACATGGGCGCGGAGGCTTCCGTACGCGAACTCCGCGTACGACAGCCCGTGGCCGAACGGGAACAGCGGGGTGCCCTCGAAGTAGAGGTAGGTCTGGCGGGCGCCGATCACGTCGTAGTCGAGGAGGTCGGGGAGGTCCGCGTCGGACGCGTACCAGGTCTGCGGGAGGCGGCCCGCCGGGGAGACGTCGCCGGCGAGGACACGGGCCAGGGCCGTGCCCGCGGCCTGGCCGCCGTGCGCGGTCCACAGGACGGCGGGCAGGTCGGCGGGGTCGACGGCGTACGGATAGGCGGAGACCAGGACCAGCGCGGTGTTCGGGTTGGCGGCGCGGGCCGCGCGCAGCAGACGCTCCTGATGGGCCGGGAGCGCGAGGGTGGCGCGGTCCTCGGTCTCGCGGCCGTTGATGTGCGGGTCGTTGCCCGCGACCACGACGACCACGTCGGCCTCGGCGGCCACGCGGGTGACGGACGCCTCGCCCCGTTCGGTCACGACCAGGTCGAAGATTTCCGGATTGCTGTCGGCAACCTTTACTCCGTCGGTGCCGACAGTGACGTACCGGCCTGTCCCTGTGTGCTTGAGGAGGTGACCGTTCCCGTGGGACTCGGAGGGCTCCAGGCGGAACGTCTCCTGGACGATCCAGCCGCCCGGCTGGTCGGCCGCGGCGCGCAGATAACCGTCGTCGGCGACCGAGAGGTAGCGGCCGTCCGGCGCGCGGAAGGTGAGCACGCCCCCGCCCCAGTCGACGAGGGCCAGTTCGGTGCCGTCCGCGTCCGTGGTGAGCGGCGACAGGTCGGTGCGGCCGGCCAGGAGCGCCGGGTCGAGGGCACCCTCCGCGCCACGCACCTCGTCGGCGGTCTCGGGCGCCTCGGGCACGGACACGTACGCGCCGGTGGACAGCGCCCTGAGGCGTACGCGGTCCACGCCCTCCGCGAACGTCACGCGCTCGGCACCGAAGCGGTCGTACAGGCCTTCGAGCGGGGTCGAGCGGTGGATGAGGGTGCCGCTGTACCAGTCGAGCTTGCACTCGTCGGCGAGCAGGCCGACGACGGCGATCCGGGTGTCGGCGGCGAGCGGCAGGAGGGCACCCTCGTTCTTCAGCAGCACGATCGCCTGCTCGGCGCTCTCCTGGGCGAGGGCGCGGTGGGCCGGGGTGTCGAAGTCCTTGGCGTCGGCGTACGGGTCCTGCTCCGGTTCGAACTCGCCGAGGCGGAAACGGACCGACAGTTGGCGGCGGACCGCCTCGTCGATGTCGTCGGTGGTCAACAGGCCCTGGTCCAGGGCGCCCCGGAGGCGTCCGACCATCGTCGAACCGTCCGTGCCGTGGTCGGTGAAGCTGTCGACGCCGGCGCGCAGCGAGGCGGCGGTCGCCTCCTCGTGGGTGTCGAAGTAGTGCTCGGAGTCGACCAGGTTCGACGGCGCGCCCGCGTCCGAGCAGACCAGCAGGTGCTCGTCGGTCCAGGTGCGCAGGTGCTCGGCCAGATAGGGCGAGACGTGGTTGGGGCGGCCGTTGACCAGGTTGTACGCGGGCATCACCCCGGCCACCGCGCCCGCCTCGACCGTCTCGCGGAAGGCGCGCAGGTCGTACTCGTGCAGGACGCGCGGGCGGACCGAGGAGGAGGTGGTGGAGCGGTCGGTCTCGTTGTTGTGCGCCAGCCAGTGCTTGAGCACGGGGGCCGTGCGCCAGTACGTGGGGTGGTCGCCGCGCAGGCCGCGGGTGTACGCGGTCGCGATCGCCGAGGTCAGCCTCGGGTCCTCGGAGTAGCCCTCCTCGTTGCGGCCCCACAGGGGGTGGCGCAGCAGGTTGACCGTGGGGGACCAGACGTTGAGGCCGACGCGGTCGTCGCGGGCGCGCATCGCGCGGGTCTCGGTGGAGACGGCCTCGCCGATACGGCGGACGAGGTCCTCGTTCCAGGTCGCGCCGATCCCCACGGCCTGCGGGAACACCGTCGCGGGGCCCATCCAGGCCACCCCGTGCAGGGCCTCCTGGCCGGTGCGGAAGGCGGCCACCCCGAGACGGTCGACGGCGGGCGCGAACTGGTGGAGGAACGCGATCTTCTCATCCGGGGTGAGCCGCTGGAGCAGATCGTCGATGCGCTTCGCGAGCGGCAGCCGCGGATCGCGGAAAGGCGGCGTGGGCGGCGTCTGTGCGGTCACGTGGGGATCCCTTTGCGGTGGAGCGGCGAGGCACTTTCGAAGCGCTTCGATGCTCATTCGACCGTGGGGTGGGTGTCAAGAGACCACGGCGCAACAGATCCGTTTCCCCACCGTCATACAGGCCGGGACAGCGACGGTCGGAAGGGTGTCTTCCGGTCCTCCACACCTCCGAGGAATCTGGGAATCGACCCTTGTGCACCCCCGGTCGTTCACTTAACCTCGCAGCAACATCGAAGCGCTTCGACTGCGGAGGGAATCGCTTCGCGTGCTCACCTCCCTCTGCTGTTCATCAGTTCCATCGCTTCAGCACAGCCAGTTCCACTCAAGACACCGCAGCCGACGGCCACCGCCGGGTGTCCTGGTGTGCGCCATGAAGGGTTGACGCAATGACGCCGAACTCCGCCACCTCCGCCGCGCCCAGCCGGAGAAGCTTCCTCGCCTCCACGGCGGTCGCCGCCGCAGCGGTGGCCGGGGGCATGCCACTGCTGTCCGCCTGCGGCGGCTCGGACAGCGGCTCGCGTGAGGGCACCACGTCGGGCAAGGACGCCCAGAAGATCCTTCCGGCGTACGTGGCCAGCAACGTGGTGAAGCCGGACATCCCGTCCAAGAACGGTTCGTCGATGGGCTTCACCGCCAAGCTCGACGGCGACGCCCTCAAGACCTCGGTCGCGAAGAAGCTCGGCAAGGGTGGCAAGGTCACCATCATGTCGCCGTTCTGGGGCTCGCCGCCGAAGGGTGACAACCCCTACTACACGGCGATGAACGACCTGATCGGCGTCGACGTCCAGTGGCGCAACCAGGACGGCAACACCTACGACCAGAAGCTCGGCGCGGTCCTCGCCTCCAGCGAGATCCCGGACGTGGTCGTCATCCCCGGCTGGAACATGATGGGCAAGATACCCAGCGCCATCACCGGCAAGTTCGCCGACCTCGGCCCGTACCTGTCCGGCGACAAGGTCAAGGAGTACCCCAACCTCGCGGCGATCCCCAGCGGTGCCTGGCAGCGCTCCATCTTCGGCGGCAAGCTGATGGGCCTGCCCATGCCCGCCCCGTCCGTCGCGACCATCGTGCCCCTCTACCGCCAGGACATCTTCGACAAGGAGGGCTACGAAGTTCCGCGGTCCGCCGACGAGTTCATGGCCCTGTGCAAGGACATCACCAATGCCCGCGCCAAGGTGTGGGCCTGCGGTGACATGAAGTGGACCGCGATGAACAACTTCGGGGTGCTCGGGGGCGGGGAGAAGCCGCTCTGGTGGAACATGGTCGACGGCAAGCTGATCAACCGCATCGAGACCCCGGAGTACCTGGAAGCCATCGAGTGGACGCGCAAGCTGTTCGCCGCCGGAGTCGTCCACCCCAATTTCAAGCTGGGCAAGAGCCAGATCGCCGACCCGGCACCCAAGTTCGCCTCCGGGGAGTTCCTGATCTGGGACAACAACATCGTCCACTGGTACGGCCAGCAGGCGTCCCAGGCCACCCAGAACCCCGACTTCAAGGTCTGGGGCATGGACATCTGGGGCCACGACGGCGGTGACCCGACGCTGTACGCCGCGAACCCGGCCGGCATCTTCGCCTTCGTCAGCAAGAAGGCCTCCGAGTCCGTCATCCGCGACGTGCTGGCGGTCGCCAACGTCACCGCGGCGCCGTACGGCACCAAGGAGTGGATGATGACCAACTACGGGGTCGAGGGAACGCACTACACGATCAAGGACGGCGTCCCGGTCAAGAACGACCAGGGCAACAACGAGGTCCTCAACGCCTACGTCATGGTGGCGAGCCCCGCCCCGACCACCGCCCACCCCGACCTGCCGGACTACACCAAGGCCATGGTCGAGTGGGAGCAGCGGATGGGCGCCTTCACCAAGAAGTCGTCCTTCTGGGGCCTGCAGATCACCGAGCCCTCCCGTTACACCAACCTGGCCAACGACTTCGAGCAGCTCGAGGACGACATCATCCGCGGGCACAAGAAGATCAGCGACATGCAGCAGGCCGTGTCCGACTGGAAGAGCAAGGGCGGCGACAAGCTGCGCGACTGGTACAAGAAGCTCCTCGACGAGAACGGCTCGGCGGCGAGCTGACCAGGATCTGAGGCAAGGAGAACGGCTGTGTCCCACAGCACGGTGCCTCGGAGCAGTGCCGAGGCCAGCACGCCGGAGAAGATCCCGGTGCCCTCCGGCAGCGTCACCGGCGCCACCGGCTCCCCGGGGAAACGCCCCCCGGAGAAGCTGAGCCTGAGGCTCAGGTTCCGACGCGACCGCGTCCTGCTCCTGATGACGCTGCCGGCCGTCGTGCTGGTCATGGTCTTCAACTACCTGCCGATCCTCGGCAACGTCGTCGCCTTCCAGGACTACGACCCGTACATCAGCGACAACGGCATCGTGTCCATGCTGAACAGCCCCTTCGTGGGTCTGGAGAACTTCCAGCGGATCTTCCAGGACTCGGCCTTCCGGAACGCCGTCGAGAACACGCTGGTGCTGTTCTTCGTCCAGCTCGTGCTGTTCTTCCCGATCCCGATCCTGCTCGCGCTGCTCATCAACAGCGTGGTCCGGCCCCGGGTGCGGGCCGTCGCGCAGGCGGTGCTCTACCTGCCGCACTTCTTCTCCTGGGTGCTGGTCATCGCCGTCTTCCAGCAGATGTTCGGCGGCGCGGGGATGCTCTCCCAGCTGCTCAGGGAGAACGGGTACGACGGCCTCGACATCATGACCAACCCGGACACCTTCGCCTTCCTGATCACCGCGCAGAGCGTGTGGAAGGACGCCGGGTGGGGGATCATCGTCTTCCTCGCCGCTCTGGCGTCGGTCCCCACGGACCATTACGAGGCCGCCGCGATGGACGGCGCCGGACGCTGGCGCCGCATGTGGCACGTCACGCTTCCCGCCCTGCGTCCGGTGATCGCCCTTCTCCTCGTGCTGCGCGTCGGTGACGCCCTGACCGTCGGGTTCGAACAGATCCTGCTGCAACGCGACGGTGTCGGACCGGGCGCGGGTGAGGTCCTCGACACCTTCGTGTGGTGGAACGGCGTGCGCAACCAGGACTTCGGCTACGCGGCCGCCGCCGGTCTCGTCAAGGGCGTGGTCAGCATCGGCCTGGTTCTCGCCGCGAACAAGGTGGCCCATCTCATGGGCGAGTCGGGGGTGTACAAGAAATGACGTCCGTGATGTGGGAACCGCGCCAGGACACCGAGCCGGTCCGGCAGGAGAAGACGCCCCGCTGGTGGCAGGCTCCGCCCCGACCGTCCTGGGAGGAGGAGCCCTCGAAGGCCGGCGTGGCGGGCAAGGGCATCGCCCTGTCGTTCGCCTGCCTGGCGGTCCTCTTCCCGTTGTGGATCGTGATCGTCACCAGCCTCTCGTCGCGGAAGACCATCGACGAGGCGGGCGGCCTGGTGATGGTGCCCAAGGGCATCACCTTCATCGCCTACGAGGAACTGCTCAGCGGCGGCCAGGTCACCCGCGCCGCGGTCATCAGCATCCTCGTCACTCTGGTCGGCACACTGTTCTCAATGACGGTGTCCGTCCTGTGCGCCTACGGCCTGTCCCGCACCGGCTCCTTCGGCCACAGCTGGATCCTGATGACGCTGCTGGCGACCATGTTCTTCAGCGCCGGCCTCATCCCCACCTACCTGCTGGTGCAGTCCCTCGGTCTGATGGACACCTATCTCGCGCTGATCCTGCCGAGCGCGGTGAGCATCTTCAACATCCTGGTGCTGCGCGGCTTCTTCATGGGGATCTCGCAGGAACTCATCGACAGCGCGCGCATCGACGGCGCCGGGGACTTCCGGATCCTATGGCAGATCGTCATGCCGCTGTCGCGGGCGGTGCTCGCGGTGATCACCCTGTTCTACGCCGTCGGGTACTGGAGCGCCTGGTTCAACGCGTCGATCTACCTGAACGAGCAGGACATGATGCCGTTGCAGAACGTCATGATCCAGCTCGTGCAGAAGCAGGAAGCCCCGGTCGGCCTGAGCCAGGCCATCAGGACCGGTCAGCTGTCGGGGCTGGCCATCCAGATGGCCGTCATGGTCATGGCCCTCCTCCCCGTCGCCGTCCTCTCCCCCTTCGTCCAGAAGCACTTCAAGAAGGGCATGCTCACCGGCGCGGTCAAGGGCTGACCGGGGCGCCTGTGAACTCGGGGTGCGGGTCCGTCGGCGGCTGCGGGTGATTCGTGGCTGGTCGCGCAGTTCCCCGCGCCCCTGAAAAAGCGGGGCTGCGCCCCTGCTCTTTCGGCCCGGAAGGGCCGTAGGCCCTTGAGGGGCGCGGGGAACTGCGCGAGCAACCACCCACCACCCGCAGCCGCCGACGAACCCAACCCCCCGAGCCACAAGGCGCCCACCCCGTACCCCTCCCCGCAAAACGAGGTATGTCATGCGCACCCCCAAGCCGAGCCGCCGCACCGTATTCGCCGGCACAGCCGCGGCCGCAGCCCTTACGGCCCTCCCCGCGCTGGGAACTCCGGCCCACGCAGCCGGAGCCCGAACCGGCTCGACCGCCGGAGGTTACCGCTGGCGCAACGCAGTTGTCGGCGGCACCGGCTTCGTCACCGGCGTCCTCTTCCACCCCTCCGTACGCGGCCTCGCCTACGCCCGCACCGACATCGGCGGCGCCTACCGTTGGGACGACCGGAAGGCCCGCTGGACCCCGCTCACCGACCATCTCGGCTGGGACGACTGGAACCTCCTCGGCGTGGAGGCCATCGCCATCGACCCCGCCCACCCGAACCGCCTCTACCTCGCCCTCGGCACCTATGCCCAGTCCTGGGCCGGCAACGGCGCGATCCTCCGCTCCGACGACCGGGGCGCCACCTGGACCCGTACCGACCTCACCGTCAAGCTCGGCGCCAACGAGGACGGCCGGGGCGCCGGCGAGCGCCTCCTCGTCGACCCCCGCGACAGCGACACCCTGTGGCTCGGCACCAGACACGACGGCTTGCTCAAGTCGACCGACCGGGGCGCCACCTGGACGACGGCGACCGGCTTCCCGGCGACCCCCAGCGGCTCCGGCCAGGGCGTCACCCTGCTCGTCGCCGCCGGACGCGTCGTCTACGCCGGCTGGGGCGACGCCGACGGCACCTCGGCCACCGTGAACCTCTACCGGACCACCGACGGCACCACCTGGGAAGCCGTCCCCGGCCGGCCCACCGGCGCCTCCGCCAAGGTCCCGATCCGCGCCGCGTACGACAGGCACACCCGCGAGCTGTACCTGACGTACGCCAACGCGCCCGGCCCCAACGGCCAGTCCGACGGCAGCGTCCACAAGCTCCGCACCACCAACGGCAAGTGGACCGACGTGACCCCGGTGAAGCCGGGCGGCACCACGTCCGACGGCGGCGCCGACACCTTCGGCTACGGCGGGGTGGACGTCGACGCCCGCCGCCCCGGCACGGTGGTCGTGTCCACCAACAACCGCTGGGCCGACATCGACACCGTGTACCGCTCCACCGACGGCGGCCGTACCTGGACGTCCCTCAAGGACTCCGCCGTCTTCGACGTGTCCGAGACCCCCTATCTCAAGTGGGGCGCCGACAAGCCGAAGTTCGGCTGGTGGATCCAGGCACTCGCCCTCGACCCGTACGACTCCGAGCACATCGTCTACGGCACCGGCGCGACCCTCTACGGCACCCGGGACCTCAAGCGCTGGGCGCCGCAGATCCGGGGCCTGGAGGAGACGTCCGTGCGCCAGCTGATCTCGCCTCCGGTCGGAGAGGCGCACCTGATCAGCGGTCTCGGGGACATCGGCACGATGTACCACGAGCGGCTCACGGCGTCCCCGTCGCGCGGCATGGCGTCCAACCCCGTGTTCGGATCGGCGACGGGACTCGCGCAGGCCTCGGCGAAGCCGTCGTACGTCGTCCGCACCGGCTGGGGCGACCACGGCAACGGCGCGTACTCCCGCGACGGCGGGCGGACCTGGGCCCCCTTCGAAGCCCAGCCGGACATCGCCAAGGACGCACCGGGGCCGATCGCCACCAACGCCGACGGCAGCGCGCTGCTGTGGTCCTTCGTGCACTGGGACGGCACGAAGTACGCGGCCCACCGCTCCGCCGACAACGGCGCGACCTGGACCGAGATCTCCTCCTTCCCCAAGGGCGCCACACCGGTCGCCGACCCGGCCGACCCGACGCGCTTCTACGCCTACGACACCGACACGGGAACGCTGTACGCCAGCGCTGACAGTGGCCGTTCGTTCACCGCCCGCGCGACCGGACTGCCCTCCGGCGACAGCCAGTTCGAGCTGGTGGCGGCCCCCGGACGCACCGGTGACCTGTGGCTGAGCGTGAAGTGGAACGGGCTGTACCGGTCCACCGACGGCGGGGCGACCTTCTCGAAGGTCGACAGCTGCTGGGCCTCGTACACCCTCGGCTTCGGCAAGGCCGCCGACGGCGCCGACTACCCGGCGATCTACCTGGTCGGCTCGACCGAGACCATCACCGCCGTCCACCGCTCCGACGACGGCGCGAAGACCTGGACCCGCATCAACGACGACGCCCACCAGTGGGGCTGGACCGGTGAGGTCGTCATCGGCGACCCGCGTGTGTACGGCCGCGTGTACCTGGCGACGAACGGACGCGGTATCCAGTACGGGGAGCCGGTCTGATGCCGGAGACGACGCGACCGGAACCGGCGGACGCCACCCGGCCCGGGCCCCGGCACCGGTCCAGGCCCGGCCTGGGTGCCGCCACGCGCGGCCGTGTCCTCTTCGGCGGCGACTACAACCCCGAGCAGTGGCCCGACGAGGTGTGGCACGAGGACATACGCCTCATGCAGGAGGCCGGCGTCAACTCCGTCACCCTCGGCGTCTTCTCCTGGGCCAAGCTTGAACCCCGCCCTGGCGCACGGGAGTTCGGCTGGCTGGACACGCTGATGGACCTGATGCACGCAGGCGGCATCGGTGTCGTCCTCGCCACCCCCACCTCCTCCCCGCCTCCCTGGATGGGCCGCCTCCACCCCGAGACCCTCCCGCGCGACGAGAACGGGCAGGTCGAGTGGTGGGGCTCCCGCCAGCACTTCTCGCACTCCAGCGCCGTCTACCGCCGACACGCCGCCGCCATCACCGAGGACCTGGCCGCCCGCTACGGCGGCCACCCGGCCCTCACCATGTGGCACATCAACAACGAGTACTGCACCTACGACTGGGGCGACGAGGCGGCGGCCACCTTCCGCGACTGGCTCCGGAAGAAGTACGGTACGCTCGACGCGCTCAACGAGGCCTGGGGGACGGCCTTCTGGAGCCAGGGCTACGACGGCTGGCACGAGATCCTCCCGCCGCGCCGCGCCCACTACATGAAGAACCCCACGCACGTGCTCGACTTCAAACGCTTCACGAGCGACATGCTGCTGGAGTGCTACGTCATCGAGCGCGACATCGTCCGCCGGCACACCCCGCACCTCCCGGTCACCACCAACTTCATGCCGATGTGGGTGGGTCAGGACGCGTGGCGGTGGGCCGAGGAGGAGGACGTGGTCTCGGTCGACATCTACCCGGACCCCCGTGACCCGTTCGGCGCACAAAACGGGGCCCTGGTCCAGGACATGACGCGCTCCCAGGCGGGGGGCGGCCCGTGGATGCTCATGGAGCAGGCCGCGGGTCCGGTCAACTGGCGCGGCGTCAACCATCCCAAGCCCCGTGGCCTCAACCGCCTGTGGTCCCTGCAGGCCGTCGCCCGAGGTGCGGACGCCGTCTGCTACTTCCAGTGGCGGCAGTCCCGGCAGGGGTCGGAGAAGTTCCACTCCGGCATGCTCAGCCACGCGGGCGAACAGGGCCGCACCTATCAGGAGGTCAAGCGGATCGGGGCCGAACTGGCCGCCATCAGCCGCGAGGTGACGGGACATCACATTCAGGCGGACGTGGCCGTGTTGTTCGACTGGAACTCCTGGTGGGCCGGTGCCCAGGACGGCCGTCCGTCGTCCGAGGTGGACCTTTCCCAGGTCGTCCGCTCCTGGCACCGCGCCCTCTGGGAGTCGAACCTCACCACCGCCTTCGCCCATCCCGAGCACGACCTCTCCGCGTACAGGCTCGTCGTCGTACCGCAGCTGTACCTGCTCACGGACCCGGCCATCGAGAACCTCCTCGCGTACGTACGAGGCGGCGGCACCCTCGTCAGCGGCTTCCTGACCGGCATCGCCGACGAGGACGACCGCGTACGCCCCGGCGGTATGGACGCGCGACTCCGCGACCTCTTCGGCATCCGCACCCTGCACGAGTGGTGGCCGCTGGACGCGGGGGAGGAGGTCGAGTGCGACGGCTCCCGGGGGGCCTTCCGGGGGACGCTGTGGTCCGAGGAGATCGAGGCGGCGGACGTGGACGAGGTCGTCCCCTACAAGGGCGGCGAACTCGACGGACTCCCGGCGGTGCTGCGGAAGGGGCGCGCCTGGTACGTCTCCACGCTGCCCGAACCGGGCGAGCTGCGTGCCCTGTTGGCGCGGGTCGCCTCCGACGCGGGGGTGCGGCCGGTGCTGGACGGACTGCCCGACGGGGTCGAGGCGGTGCGGCGCGGCGGGGTGCTCTTCGTGCTCAACCACGGCCGCGACGAGGTCGTCGTCGACGTCCCGGGCACCCATCGCGACCTGCTGACGGGGGCGACCGTCACCGGATCGCTGGCGCTCGGCCGGTACGGAGTGGCGGTGCTGAAACCATGACCACGACCACGGGCGGGACGCCTTCCGGCGGGACGACTTCGCGTGACAAGGCCGCGCGTGACAAGGCCGCGCGTGACACGGCCAGGCATGCGGGCCGGCACGGCACGTGGGAACCTCGCCCCGCCGCCCGCTGGGAGGACGCCTTCCTCAGCGGCAACGGCCGACACGGCGCCCTGGTGTTCGGCGATCCGGACGACGACCGCGTCATCGTCAACCACCACACCCTCGTGCGCCCCAACGGCGGAGAGACCGCCAGGCCACCGCACCTCGCCGCCGAACTCGCCTCGCTCCAGGACCGGTTGCTCGCCGGCGACCTGACCGCCGCCGAAGGGTTCACGGACGGGCGCGAGTTGCAGTGGGTGCAGCCCTTCCATCCGGCGTTCCAGATGCGGCTGAGACGAGCGGACAGAAACGGGGAGAGGAACGGGGACAGAAACAGGGACGGCGACAGGGGCGGCGACAGGGGCGAGGAGGGGGACGGGAGCGGGGGCTGGGGCTGGGGTGGGCGTGGCTACCGCCGTTCGGTCGACTTCACCACCGGTGTCGTCGAGACGGAGTGCGAGGACCTGCGCAGCCGGGTCTTCGTCTCGCGTGCGGACGACGTGATCGTCCAGTGCGTCTCGGGGCACCGGCTCACGCTGGACATCGACCTCGACCACCGGCTGCCGGGCGCACCCCCGGCCCTGAAGATCGGTTACGGCGCGGTCCTCACCCCCGAGGGCGCCCTCCTGAGCCTGCGCGCCCGCTACCCGGGCGGCGACCGCGCATACACCGGCACCACACTCGTCGCCGTCACCGGCGGCCACACGACCCTCACCCCGCCCGGCATGCACGTGGAACGGGCGCGGTCCGTACTGCTGCTGACCCGGGTGCGTCGGCATACGGGCGAGCTGGACGCGGTGGCCGAGGGACAGGCGCTCAGGGCACTGCTGGCGGATGGCTCGGAGCCATATGCCCGGCTCCTCGACCGGCATGTGGGGCTGCACCGGCCGGCGTATGAGCGGGTGTCGTTGGAGCTCGGGGGCGAGGGGAAAGAAAGCGAAGGTTCGTTTTCGGACGCCGGGCAGAACGAAGGCTCGCGCTCGGAAGTCAGCCAAAACGAGGGTTCGTTCCCACGAAGCGGCCCACGCCACCAAGGTGCGTTCCCGGCACGCGCCGCCGAAAACGAAGGTTCGTTCCCGCACCCCGCCACGCAAAACGAAGGTTCGTTCCGCAACACCCCCCAAAACGAACGTTCCCTCCCCGGCTCCGAGCTGATCCGCCGCCCGCACAGCCCCGCCCTCCTGGAACGTCTCTTCGCCGCAGGCCGCTACCACCTCCTCTCCTCCAGCGGGCTGTTCCCGCCCCGGCTGGTCGGCCTGTGGACCGGTGACTGGAACACGGCGTGGGCGGGGGCGTTCACCAACGACGCCAACCTCAACCTGCAGACGTCGTCCGCGGCGGCCGCCGCGCTGCCCGAGGTCACCGAGGCACACGCGTCCCTGATCCATGGTCAGCTCGACGACTGGCGGGACAACGCCAGGACGATCTTCGGCGCCCGGGGTGTCGTCGCCCCGCCGCACTCCGACGGGGAGAGCGGGCTGACGTACCACTTCAGCCGTGAGTACCCGCTGCATCTGTGGACGGCGGGGGCGGACTGGCTGCTGAAGCCGCTGGTCGACCACGACGAGACCCGGGGCGAACGCGACCCGCGCACCGCGGCCGCGCTGGCCGAAGTCGCGCTGTTCTACGAGGACTTCCTCACCCGCGTCGACGCCGACGGGAACCTCGTCGTCGTCCCCTCCTACTCGCCCGAGAACCGTCCCGCGAACGCGAGCTGGGGTGCGATCAACGCGGCCATGGACCTGTCGGCCGCCCGGCACGCCCTGCTCACGGCCGCCGAGTACCACGCCGACCGGCCCGAGCGCGCGGACCGCTGGCGCGCGCTCGCCGACCGGCTGCCGCCCCATCGCGTCAACGCCGACGGCGCGCTCGCCGAGTGGGCCTGGCCGGGCCTCGACGACACCTACGACCACCGTCACCTGAGTCACCTCTACGGCGTCTGGCCGCTGGACGAGATCAACCCGTACGACACCCCCGAGCTGGCGACCGCCGCCCATCGTGCCCTCGAACTCCGCGGCGCCGAGAACGACTCGGCCCACGGCCATCTGCACCACGCCCTCGTCGCGGCCCGCTTGCGCGACGCCGACCGGGTCGCGCACGCCCTCGGCCAGGTGCTCGGCGGGGACTTCTTCCACGCCTCCCTGATGAGCGCCCACTACCCGAAGCGGGACGTCTACAACGCGGACGCCGCCCACACCCTGCCCGCCGTGCTGATCGAGATGCTCGTGCAGTCGACACCGGACCGCCTGGTGCTGCTGCCCGCCCTCCCGGCGCTCTGTCCGGCAGGCCGGCTGCGAGGCGTCCGCACAAGGTTCGGGGCCGAACTCGACCTGACCTGGAGCCCACAGAAAGCGACAGCGGTGATCCGCCCCACCCGGACCTGCCGCGTCGAACTCCGGACTTCCTCCGGCGCCGAGTCGCTCGACCTCGTCGCCGGAGAAGACCACGCCCTGTTGTTGGAGGTGTGGTAACCCCCGCATTTCCCCCCACCCATGGAAGGAACACGACACCCCATGGCAACACGCACCCGCACCCGTACCCGCACTCGTACCCTGGGCCGGATCGGCAAGGCCCTGCTGGCACCCGCGCTCGCGCTCGGCGCCACCATCGGCCTCGCCTCCGCCCCCGCCTCGGCCGCAGTCTGGAACTCCTGCGACCAGTGGGGCAACACGAGCCTCAACGGCTACACGCTCTACAACAACATCTGGGGCTCCGGCGCCGGCAGCCAGTGCATCTGGGCCAACTCCGGTACGAACTGGGGGGTCTGGGCCAACCACCCCAACACCGGCGGCATCAAGTCGTACCCCAACTCCAAGAAGGTGATCAACAAGACGATCACCTCGCTCGGCTCGCTCAACAGCAGCTACAACGTCACGGTCCCGTCGTCCGGCGCGTACAACACGTCGTACGACATCTGGGACACGGACTACGACTACGAGATCATGCTCTGGGTCAACTACAACGGAGCCGTCGGCCCGCTCGGCACCTCGCAGGGCAACGTGACGCTCGGCGGCCACACCTGGACCGTCTACAAGGGCAGCAACGGCGCGAACGAGGTCTTCTCGTTCCTGCGGACCTCCGACTCCAACTCCGGCACCGTCCAGATCCTCCCCATCCTCAAGTGGATCAAGGACACCAAGGGCTGGATGGGCAACGAGACCATCGGCGACGTACAGTTCGGCTTCGAGATCACCTCGTCGTCCGGCGGCCTGGACTTCGCCACCAACAACCTGACCGTCAGCAGCAGCTGACGTTCGACGGCGGTTGAGCCGTATACAGGTCCGAGCCGGTGCCGTACCCCCATGCGGCACCGGCTCGGGTCGTCCTACGCCGCTGCCCGGGCGTCCGGTGTCAGACGGATCAGCACGACGCCCGGGGCGCGCGGCACCGACACCCGCAGCTCGCCGCTGGACGGGTCCCAGACCGTCGTCGTCGTCGCCGCCGACGTACGGGCGGCGGACGGATGCAGGATCTCCGTGCGGACGGGTGTGTCCCGGCCCGCCAAGTGCGGGACCGGCAGCCGCACTTCGGCCTCCCCGCCCCTCCGCCACACCGAGACGTACGACGGGCCGTGTCTCTCCGGCGCCCGCAGCCCCAGTGCCAGCCGCTCGTCCGTCCAGCCCGGCAGACCGAGCGGCCAGAAGGGGACCGCGTGGGCCAGGTCCCCGCGGATCGACTTGTACGTGTCCACCGCGTCGCGTACGAGACCGAGTTGACGAGGCGTCATGCGGTCGAGGTGGCCCGACAGGTGGATGCGGCCGAGGAGGGCGCCGCCGAGGGTGAAGGTGATGAGGTCGTCGTCGTGCTCGGGCTGTGGGTAGGCCCAGACGGCGCCCTGCTCCGGCGGTACCGCCGTGGGCGCGGACGCGGCGATCGGGGGGTAGCGGAGGGGGTCCTGCTGGTCGCTGGTGGACTGGAGTTGGGAGACGGCCAGGGTGGCGCCGTCCATGCGCATGCCGCCGGAGGCGCAGTTCTCGACGACCAGGTGCGGGTAGCGGTCCAGGACGTCGGAGAGCCAGCCCAGGTAGGCGTGGGCGTGGCCGAGGAGGCCGGCGCCGGGGGAGAGGTCGCCGGGGGCGGTGGTGCCGGGGTCGATCACGATGTTGTAGTCGAGCTTGAGGTAGCCCACGCCCCAGTCGCCGACGAGGCGGTCCACCGTCTTGTCGAGGTGGGCGCGGGCGGCCGGGTGACGCAGGTCGAGCTGGTGACGGCCCTGCTCGGTCAGCCGTACGCCGTCACGCTGGAAGAAGGCCTCCGGCGGCAACTCCGCCGCCACCGGGCTGCGCACGCCCACGACCTCCGGCTCCAGCCACAGCCCGGGCACCATGCCGCGCTCCCGGATCCGTCCCAGCACGCCCCGGATCCCACCGTCGGACAGGGCACCCTCTCCGCTCGCACTGCCGCGGCCCTCCCCGACTCGGACAACCGCCTCGCTCCCGCCGCGCTCGCCGCTGTCGCCGGTTCGGGTCCCCGCCTCGCTCCGCGCGTCCTGCCCCGCCCCGGTCGACGCCCCCCTCCCGCCGCCCGCACCCCCGTCAGGGAAGCGGCGTGCCGACGGCAGCCATTCACCGACGCTGTCCCACCAGCCGCCGTCCACCGAGTCGTCGTACCAGCCGGAGTCGATGCAGAAGTACTCCGCGCCCGCGTCCGCCGCCGCGTCGATCAGCGGCAGCAGCTTCGCGGTGGTCGGGTCGCCCATCAGCGTGTTCATGTAGTCGTTGAAGATGACCGGCAGCACCTCGTGGTCCGGGTGCGGGCGGCGGACGGCCCGGCGGTAGGCGGTCAGCGCCCCCAGCGCCGCGTCCAGCCCTGATCCGTGCCCGGCTCCGGCCCCGGCGGCCGCCCCGACGGCCAGCGCCGCCGGTACCGTCGTGAACTCCTCGCCCGGCGCCAGCCGCACCCGCCACTGGTGCTCGGCGTCGGTCGGGCCGTTCAGGGCGAGGTAGGTGCCGTGCGCGCGTTCCCCCAGGTCCCAGCGCCACCCGGCCGGCGACTCCACCTGCCAGACCCACGCCCGGCCCCGGCCCCTGACCCGGCCCGGGTCTTCACTCCCGTCCCCGTCCCCGTCTCCGTTTCCATCCCCGCCTCCATCTCGGACCCCGCCCCGTTCCGTGAGCGCACCCATCGCCAGATGCCCGTCACTGGGCCAACTGCCGCGCCCGGTAAGGGAGAGCGCCGCCCGGCTGTCGTGCTGGTGGACGTCGACGCTGATGTCGGCGACCGTCGCCCGCAGCGGCTCGGCGTACCAACGGCACTCCGCGAGCCAGTCGTTGCGGGCCCGGTGCACGTCGAGGACGTCGGGGGAGGGAAGCCCGCCGAGGAGAAGGCTGCTGACGGACTGGACGACGAGGGACTCGGTGCCGTCGTTGCGGAGTCGGACGAGGGAGCGGAGGACGGCCACTCCGGTGGGGGAGGACAGCTCCACGAGGGCCGTCAACCCGGTCTCGGCGTCGTGGAGTTCGATCGTCAGTCGCTCCCAGCCGCCGCCACTGTCACGACGGTGCCCCCGGTAGGCGAGCGTCGCGCCGAACGCCGTACCGGTGAAGCGCGGCCCGGACCACCCGCTGCCGTGCCCGAACGCGGTCAACTCGACCAGCGGGAGCGCCGCTTCGGGATCGGCGGTGTCACCGGAGGGGCCGAGCCGGACCAGCCGCAGCGTTCCGTCCGCAGCCGTCGCGAACTCCGTCTCGATCGCCGCATGACCCCAAGTGAAGGCCGGTCCAGTGCGATTGAGGCCGGTCATACCGTCCATCAGGCCGCTGCCGCTGCCGCTGCCGCTGCCGCTGCCGTCGAAGTCGCTCGCACCCGAGTCCAAGTCGCTTCCCCTCCCAAGCCGTCCGTCCGTACGCCGCCCGCTCCACGCGCCATCCGCTCCGACCGCCGACCGCCGCCGGAGCCGCCCGCGTGAATCCCTCGTTACGTTCTCTTGACGCCTCCTGTGTGACCGGTCACAATCCTGGCATGAATGTGACCGGTCACACAAGGCGCCCGGCGAGCATCCGGGACGTCGCGACGGCCGCCGGGGTCTCGTACCAGACCGTCTCCCGGGTGATCAACGACCACCCCAGCGTCAAGCACACGACGCGGGAGCGGGTGCTGGCGGCCATCGACGAGCTGGGGTTCCGGCGGAACGCCACCGCGCTCGCGCTGGCCAGCGGGCGCAGCCGGGCCGTGACCGTGTTGACCGCCAACACCACGCACTACGGCTATGCCTCGATCCTCCAGGGCATCGAGGAGGCGGCGCGGGCGGCGTCGTACGCGGTCGGGATCGGTGTCCTCGAATCGGCGGACGAGGCCGCGGTCGCCGCCGAGGTGCAGCGGGCGGCGGACGCGGGCGGCGGCCTCATCGTGATCGCCTACGATCCGGCCGGTGTCGCGGCCCTGCGCGCCGTCCCCGCCGAACTCCCGGTCGTCGGCGTCGTCGAGACCCCCACGACCCCGCCCGGCGGCGACCGCCCCTGGGTGTGGACCGACGACCGCGAGGCCGCCTACGAGGCGACCCGTCACCTGCTCTCCCTCGGCCACGAGACCGTGCACTACGTCGCGATCCCGTCCAGCACCCGGCGGACGAGCGCCGCCCGTACCAGCGGCTGGCGGCAGGCGCTCAAGGAGGCCGGGGCGCCCGAACCCCGTCCGCTGCAGGGGAGTTGGGGCCCGGCGGGCGGTCACGCGGCCGGGCTCGAACTGGCGGGGGACCCGGCGGTCACCGCGATCCTCTGCGGCAACGACGACCTCGCGCTCGGGGTGCTGCGCGCGCTGCACGAGGCCGGGCGGTCGGTGCCCGGCGAGGTGAGCGTCGCCGGGTTCGACGACGCCCCGCACTCCGCCTATCTGACCCCGTCCCTGACGACCGTACGCCTGGACTTCACCGGCCTCGGCCGGGCCGCGTTCGCCCTGCTGCACGGGGTGGTGGAGGAGTCCGCGCAGATCGCCCCGCACCCCGTCTCCGTACCCGAACTGGTGGTGCGGGAGAGCGCGGGGCCACCGCCCGCCCGGGCCTGAGCAACCCCGTACACCTCATACGCCCCCTACACCTCGGTCGAACACCCCGTCCGCGCACAGCTGTTCCGCATCCTGCCCTGCCCTGGACCACCCTGTTCTCGAAAGGCCGCGATGAAGACAAAGGCTCTCCCGACGCTGTCCCTCATATGTGCCCTCGGCCTGGCCGCCACCGCGTGCAGCGATCCCACGGCGGGGACCTCGGGCGCGGACACGGACACCCAGCAGTCGGCCGTCGACCCCACCGCCCGGCTCGACGGCGTGAAGCTGACCATGTGGACCGCGCAGAACACGGTGACCGCGCCCAAGCAGGTCATCGACGCCTTCGAGAAGGCCACCGGCGCCGAGGTCGAGACCCAGCCGGTGCCGGACCCCTACGAGTCGAACGTGCCGACGAAGCTGGCCTCCGGCGACCGCCCCGACCTGATGTTCTGGCAGCCGTCCATCTCCACGCTCCCCTTCATCCAGCCACGGCAGAACCTCCTCACCCTCGACGGCGAGGAGTGGGTCTCCCAGCTCGGCGACACCGAGAAGACGCTCGGCGTCATCGACGGCAAGCGGTACGCGGCGATCGTCACCAGCCCCGCGATGCTCGGCGTCTACTACAACAAGGACGTCTTCGAGCAGGCGGGCATCGCCGAGAAGGACTTCCCGAAGTCGTACGACGAGCTCCTCGCCCTCGGCCACAAGGTCGTCGACGACACTGACGCGGCCGCCTTCTACGAGGCCGGCGGCGACAAGTGGCCCCTGCAGTGGCAGATGCAGGTGCAGCTCACCGACCTCGACAAGCAGTGGTGGGCGGACCTGAACGAGAACAAGGAGAAGTGGACCGACCCGGTCGTCGTCGGAGCGATCAAGAAGTACAAGGAGAAGCTGCTCGACGCCGGGCTCGCGCAGAAGAACCACCGGACCGGCACCTTCACCGGCCAGGCCGACGCGCTGTGGAAGGGCGAGGCCGGCATGGTCCTCAACGTCACGTCCTTCCAGAGCCAGTTGCAGGCCAAGTACTCCACCGCCGAGATCGACAAGAGGATCGGCTGGTTCCCGATCGCCAACTCCGCCGCCACCGGCCTGTATTCGCCCGACCAGACCAACGGCGTGGTCGCCTTCAAGACGGGTGACGAGAAGCGGCAGAACGCGGCCCGGCAGTTCCTCGCCTTCTGGCTCGGTCCCGACTACCCCGACTACATCAAGGCGATGAAGATCCCGTCCGTGCAGCCCTCCGTGCCCACCCCGGACGGCCTCCCTCAGGCGTCGAAGGCCCAGGTCGCGGCCCTGCCCACCGCCATCGGCGTCTTCCAGGCCAAGGCGATCGTCGCCCCGGACACACACCTGTACCTCGCCGACATGCTCTTCGACAAGAAGAGCCCGCAGCAGGTCGCCCAGGCCATCCAGGACCAGTTCGCGCAGGTGGCCAAGGCCCAGGGCGCGCCCGGCTTCTAGCCGGAGGGAGAGACAGGGCTTCCGATGGCGGACACGGCCGTACGTACGCGCAAGAAGGCACCCACGAGAAGCGAACCCCGGCGGGCGGGGCGGCTGCCCCGGGCCGCCGTGCACCACCCCTGGTGGTTCGCGCTCCCCGCGGTCATCGTCTTCGCGGGCTTCTTCCTGGTGCCCAACCTGCTCAACTTCTACTACCCGTTCACCAACTGGTCCTCGTACCACCCGGACATCGCCTTCACGGGCCTCGACAACTTCACGACCATCGCCGCCGACGGCACCCTCGTCCGCGCGATCCGTACCACCCTGCTGTACGCGCTGCTCGCGGCCGTCTTCCAGAACGGCTTCGGGCTGGTGCTGGCCCTGCTGCTGGAGGACGACACCCGCTTCAACCGGTTCTTCCGTGCCGTCTTCTTCCTGCCGGTGCTCATCTCGGCCCTCGCCACGGGGTACGTCTTCCAGGCGCTCCTCGACCAGGACGGCGCGGTCAACTCGCTGCTCGGCACGGACGTTCCCTGGCTGGGCTCGACGACGTGGACGCTCGTCGTCGTCACCCTCATCCACGGCTGGAAGTGGATGGGCCTGTCGATGCTGATCTATCTGGCGGGGCTGAAGGGCATCCCCGGCGACATGCTCGAAGCCGCGCGGATGGACGGAGCCGGGCCCTGGCGGACGTTCTGGTCGGTGCGCTGGCCGATGCTGGCCCCGGCCCTCACCTTCAACGTCACCACGGCGCTCATCGGCTCGATGAACACCTTCGACATCGTGCAGGCCACGACCGGCGGGGGGCCCGCCGCCTCCACCGAGGTCTTCAACATCTACATGTTCCGGATCTTCGGCCAGGGCCTGTACGCACAGGCGTCCGCGATGAGCCTCGTCCTCTTCCTGGTCGTGGTCGCCGTCGCGATTCCGCTGGTCATCGGATTGCGCCGAAGGGAGCAGCTGCTGTGAACCCTCCCGTGCCCCGGCTCTGGCGGTACGGCCGCCCCGCCCTCGTCCTCCTCCTCGCCGCTCTCGCCGTCGGCGTCCCCCTCTGGCTGGTCCTCGTCACCTCCGCCAAGCCGCAGGCGGAGGCCATCGAGCCGAACCTCGACCCGCCGGAGCACTGGCAGCCCGGCGCCAACTACGACGACGCCGTCGCCCAGGGCGAGATGCTGCGCGGTCTTCTCAACTCCCTGCTGGTCGTGGTCCCTTCGGTGGTCCTCGTGCTGATCCTCGGCGCGGGCGCCGCCTGGGTCTTCGCGCGCCGCAGGTCGAAGCTGGTCTCGGCGGCGTACGCGCTGTGCATCAGCGGTCTGCTGCTGCCACCGGCCGTCATCACCATCGTGATGGAGCTGCGGCAGCTCGGGCTGGCCGGCACCCGGCCCGGAATGATCGCCGTCTACACCGGGATGTACCTCTCCACGTCGATCTTCTTCATGACGGGCTTCATCCGCGCCATCCCCATGGAGCTGGAGGAGGCGGCCCGGATCGACGGGGCGAAACCGCTGAGGATCTTCGCGCGGATCGTCCTTCCCCTCCTCCGGCCGGTCATCGCCACCGCGACGATCATGGTGATGCTCTACGCCTGGAGCGACATCTTCTACGCCTTCTTCGTCCTCGGCGGCGGCGACCGGGCCACCCTCCCGCTCAACCTCTACAAGGTCGCGAGCGCCCAGCTCTACCTCAACAACTGGCACCTCGTCTTCGCGTACGTCGTGGTGATGAGCCTGCCGATGGTCGCCGTCTTCCTCGTCGGCCAGCGAAAGATCGTGTCCGGAATCACCAGTGGAGCCGTCAAATGACCGGAGGTCCAGCAGCGTGATCACCCCCACCCGCACGAGAGCCCGCACCCGGATCCGCACCAGGTCTCGTACGAGAACCGCCCTGGTCACCGCACTACTTGGAGTCACCGCCATGGCAGGCACCCTCCCCGCCACCGGGGCGTCCGCGGCGGCCGCCGCGGACCCGCAGCGCCTCACCGTCGACCTCTCCGCCTCCGAGGGCCCGGTGATGCTCGGCGCCAACGGCGCGCTGTACGGGCTCAGCGACGACGGGGTGCCCAGCGACGCGGCCCTCGCCCCCTTGAAGATCACCAGCATCTCGCAGAAGCCGGAGGGCGGCGCCCAGCACCCCAACGGCGACGCGCTGACCGTCTCCAAGTCGTTCTTCCGCAACGGCGGCGGCGAGATCAACGTGATGATGCAGGACATCTACGCCAAGTGGCCCTACGAGGACCTCGGCATCGACGACTACCTCCCCAAGGTCGACAAGATCGTCAAGGAGGTCTCGGCCGACCCGAACAGCGACCGCTTCGTCTACATCCCGTTCAACGAGCCCGACCAGATCTGGTACAAGCTCGACGTCGCCGACCAGGCTCAGTACGAGGTCAACCGCGACCGGTTCTTCCGGGACTGGAAGACGGTGTACGAGCGCATCCGAGCCATCGACCCGGACGCGCGGATCGCCGGCCCCAACGAAGCGGGCTACCACACACGCCTGTTGAAGGACTTCCTCGCCTTCGCCAAGCGCGAGAACGTCCTGCCCCAGGTGATGACCTGGCACGAGCTGGGCTCCGGCTCCCTGCGGGACTTCCAGGCCCACTACGACGACTACCGCGCCCTGGAGCGGGCGGCGGGCATAGCCCCGCTGAAGATCAACATCGACGAGTACGCCAACCGGCGCGACCTCTCCGTCCCCGGCCAACTCGTCCAGTGGGTCTCGATGTTCGAGCGGAACAAGGTGTACGCCAACCAGGCGTACTGGGACGCCGCGGGCAACATGGACGGCAACGTCGTCCGCTCCAACATCCCCAACGGCGGCTGGTGGTTCTTCCGCTGGTACGCGGGCCTGACCGGCGACACCGTCAAGGTCACCCCGCCGCAGGCGAACACCATCGACACCCTCCAGGGTCTCGCCTCCCTCGACGCCTCCCGCCGCCAGGCCCAGGTCCTGCTCGGCGGCGCCGCCGGTGACACGGACGTCGTGGTCGAGAAGGTCTCCCGTTCCCTGTTCGGCCGTACGGTCACCGCGACCGTCGCCGAGGCCGCCTGGTCCGGCTACGAGGGGCAGCACGCGACCCCGCGCGTCCTCTCCCGCACGAAGGTGAGGATCGCGGACGACGGCACGGTGACCGTCCCGCTGCGCGGCCTGCACAAGATGTCCGCCTACCGCGTCGTCCTCACCCCGGGCGGCTCCGGCACCCCGACGACCCCGTCCGTCCCCTGGACCGCCTCCTACGAGGCCGAGGACGCCGCGATCACCGACGGCAAGGTCTACACCCAGGGCACCGTCAGCAACGCCAACGGCTACGCGGCCTCCGGCACCAAGGACGTCGGCTCGCTCAACCAGGTCGGCAGCAAGGTGGACTTCACCGTGTCGGTGCCGAAGGACGGCACGTACGACCTGGCGATCCTGTACGGCAACCAGTCCGGGACCCCGGCCACCCAGAAGCTGATCGTCGACGGCGGCGACCCGGTCACCGTCACCTACCCCTCCACCGAGAACTGGACCTACCGCGCCAAGAAGGACGTCACCGTCCGACTTCCGGCGGGGACGCACCGGTTGACCCTCGCCAAGGGCGACACCGAGGTCACCCTCGACCGGATCGACCTCACCGCCCGCACCGCCGAGCCCTCCGCCTCCTACGAGGCCACGCTCGCCGACATCAGCGGGAAGCCGTCGTACGACTACGCCTCGTCAGCGGGTGTCGGCACCGGCGCGCTCGGCTTGCGCTCCGGCGACAAGGCGGTCTTCGACGTGTACGCCCCGCGCGACGGCTACTACCGGGTGGTGCCCCGGGCGTCCGCGCCGGTGAAGCTCGCCCTGCACGGGCAGTCGGTGGCGGCGGTGCCCGACCGGCCGCTGCGGCTGTACCTCGTGGCCGGCAACAACCGGATCACCGCGACCGCCAAGCACACCGCCGTCCGCTCCCTCGACGTCACCGGCGCCGGCTCGACCACGGGCACGCTCGCGTACGAGGGCGCCTCGGCCACGCTCGCGGGCGGAGCCAGGCTCGTCGACTCCGCGCACGCCTCGGCCGGGTCGTACATCGGCTGGCTCGGCAACAGCGCGGACAGCACCGCCGAGTTCACGGTGAACGCCCCCACGTCCGGCCGCTACGTCCTGGTCGTCCACTACGCGCACAACGACCGCCGCGACAACGGCCACTCGTACAACACCGACATCATGTCCCGTACGGCGGACATCACGGTCGGGGACGGTGCGCCGCGCACGGTCACCTTCAAGAACACCTGGGGCTGGGACGACTACTGGACCGTGGGCGTCCCCGTCGACCTGGAGAAGGGCGCCAACAAGGTGACCTTCGGCAACGCGGGCGCGTGGGCGCCGAACATCGACCGGATCGAGGTGGGCCGGGTCGTCGGCTAGGACACGCCGGACCTCGGCCACCGGTGGGCGCGCGGGTGGCCGAGGTCCTGTCGTGCCCGAGAGCGTCAGGCCCGGTCGACCTCGGCCCGCAGCGCGTTGTAGTCGGTGAAGGCCGCCTCGACGTCGGCCCGGGTCAGGCCGTACCGGGCCAGGTCATAGCGATGAGGGCGGGAGCCCTTGGGGCGGGCGACGATCCCGGGGAGCCGGGCGGCGTCGGCGTCGGTCCACCGGGCGCCGACGGCCTCGTAGAGCTTCGGGGCGCCCGTGGCCGGGTCGGAACCGAGCCAGGAGTACGGGACGTCCACCAGCGCCTCGCGGGGGATGGCGGCCCGGGCCGCGAGCGCGCGCTCCATGGAGCGGCTCAGCAGTTCGAGCCACTGGGCGCCGAGGACGTGCAGGTCGAGGGGGCGGAGGGTGCCGACCATGCCCTGCTCGACCAGGCTGCAGAACGACCCGACGACGGTCGCCGGGTCCCGGTGGGTCCACACGATCGTGGCGTCGGGGAAGACCGCGCGCAGGGCGTCGAGGTTCCCGAGATGCATGGGGGACTTGAGCATCCAGCGGCGGCGTGGGCGACCGTACTGGAGCACCTGGTAGACCTGCTTGAGGTAGCCGTAGTCCGGGACGAAGTCCCGCTCGAAGTGCCAGGCCTGGTACTGCGGTATGCGGGCCTGGGACAGGGGCACCAGGGCGTGCGGCAGGACGAAGGTGCACTCCTCGGGGCCCTCGGCGGTCATGGGGTGGATGTCCTGGAAGCGCGGGGCGAACAGGTTGATGCCGCCGACCCAGCGGCGCGTGGACGTGATCGCCTTCCGCCGCCGCTCGGGTGACGTGTGGAGGTCGGGCGCGAGCAGCTCCCACAGCAGCGGGCAGCGGTGCTCGTCCGAGATCGACAGCACGCCGTGGGTGAGTGTGGTGGCGGTGCGCGGCAGA
This sequence comes from Streptomyces sp. NBC_00104, assembly GCF_045160825.1. Lineage (NCBI taxonomy): Bacteria > Bacillati > Actinomycetota > Actinomycetes > Kitasatosporales > Streptomycetaceae > Streptomyces > Streptomyces sp. NBC_00104. Next base: position 8,044,226 of record NZ_CP108215.1, read on the forward strand.
CCGACCACGAACACCGGCCGCTCGATGGTCTCCTGCTCGATCTCCGGGTGTTCGGCGATCAGCCGCCGGACGCGGGCCCGGTTGGTGAGATGCCTGCGCAGATGGGCCTGGGCGGACTGCCAGCCGACGGCGGTGAGGTCGGCGTCGCCCGCCCAGTGGCGCAGCAGGAACCGGAAGCCGTCGGTGAACTCCTCGTCCCCGTCCGCCTGTCCGGCCTTGGCGACGATCCGGTCGAAGACCCGGTCCGGGTCGCGTCGGGAGCCGAGCGTCGGCCGGAGTAACAGATTGGCCAGGGAGAGGGACAGGGGAGTGGAGGTCATCGAGGAGATCCCTTCGGGTGCGGGGGCCGGATGATCCGGGTCCGGGTCCGGGTCCGGGCGCGGGGGCCGGACGATCCGGGTCCGGGCGTGGTGCCGTCGGCGGTCGGCCCGGTGCGGCGCCCGCCGGTGATCATCCTGCCGCGCGGGCTACCTCCCGGCTCCCCGGGGGTGCGGTCGCGCCCGCCCCGTCCCCGTACCGTGCCCGCAGCTCCGACAGCACACCGGACACCGCCGCCGTGAGCGGCACGGCGAGGAGCATGCCGAGGATGCCGGCGATGGAGGCCCCGGCCGTGAGGGCCAGCAGAATGGCCGCCGGGTGCATCTGCACGGTCCGGCTGTGGATCATCGGCTGGAGCACGTTCCCTTCGAGGATCTGCACGGCGAAGACGACCCCGACCGCCCACAGCGCCGTCACCAGGCCCCGGTCCGCGAACGCGACGAGGATCGCCACCGCGCCCGACAGGAACGAGCCCAGATACGGGATGTACGCGCCGACGAACACCAGCGCGCCGAGGCCGATCGCGCCCGGCACCTGGAGTATCAGCAGACCGATGGCGATACAGGCGCCGTCGATGAAGGCGATGAGCGTCGTTCCCCGCATATAGCCCTCGATGGCCCGGAACGCGCGCCGGGCCATCACCTCCAGGGTGTCACCGGAGCCGCGCGGCGCGAGCGAGTGCAGGGAGGCGACCGCCTTGTCGGAGTCGCGCAGGAAGAAGAACATCAGCAGCATCGCCAGGATGGCCATCGCGACGAACTCACTGACCGCGCTGACCCCGGTGAGCACCCCGGAGGCCGCGGTGCCGCCGAACTTCGACAGCAGCTCCTTCGCGTTCTTCGCGAGGTCGTCCAGCGAGGTCCCCGCGAGCCCGAACTCGTCGCTGAGGGACTTCGCCGCGTCCCTGAGCGAGGTGATGATCTGGTCACCGGTGTCGATCAGCGCGGCCACCACGATGTACGCGGCCCCGCCCATCACCACCACCACGGCGGCACAGGTCAGCCCGGCGGCAAGGGACTTGTTGAACTTCATCGCGACCAGCCGCCGGTAGAACGGACCCAGCAGCGCCGTACCGAGCAGCGCGATCAGCATCGGCGTGACCGCCGTCTGGAACGTCACACAGATCCACACGCCCACCGAGACGACACCCGTCACCAGCAGCGTGAGCGCGCTCCACACGGCGATGTGCCGCGCGGGCCCCGGCAGGAAACCACGGGGGACCCCCTCGTCCGACCGCGCGAGGGCCCTCGGCGCCTCCACGTACCCGCCGGTGGTGCGTATCGTCGTACGCGTCCGATGGACCGGTCTGCGCGCGGGTCCGCCCCTGCGGCCCGGCCGTCCCCCGCGGGTTCCGCGAGAGTCTCCCGTACGGCTGTTCATCCTCTGTCATCTCCACTCGCTCAGAGGTCGCGCACACCCCTGAGGATCATGGGATGGCCATGGCGCCATAGCGTAGACCCGGCCGGCGAACGGTGATCGGGCCGGTCCGCCACCTCTGCGAGGTGGTCTCCCGCACCCAGGGCAGCAGCAGCCGCTCCGCGACCACCAGCACCTGGAACAGCGCCACGCTCATCACGCCCGGCAGGGCCACCCCCGCACAGGCGCCTACTCGGCGATCGGCAACGACACCCCGTCCCGCAGGAACACCGGAATCCGCTCCAGCGGAGCATCCACGGTCACGGACGCACCGCCCTCGTACGTCTCCCCGGTCCACGCGTCGGTCCACCGCGCTCCCGCCGGAAGGTACGTCGTCCACCGCGTCACCCCCGCCTCCAGCACCGGCGCGACCAGCACATCCCGCCCGAACAGATACGCGTCGTCGACCGACCAGGCCCGCTCGTCCTCCGGGAACTCCAGGAACAGCGGCCGCATCACCGGCAGCCCCTCCTCATGGGCCTCCCGCATCACCCGCAGCACATACGGCTTCAGCCGCTCCCGCAGCCGGAGGTAGTCCTCCAGGATCGCCCCGGCCTCCTCCCCGTACGACCAGACCTCGTTGGGCCCCCCGGTCATCGCCGGACCCAGCGGCATACCGGGCTCACGGAAGCCGTGCAGCCGCATCAGCGGCGAGAACGCGCCGAACTGGAACCAGCGCACCATCACCTCGCGGTACGCCGGATCATCGGGGTCGCCGCCGTGGAAGCCGCCGATGTCGGTGTTCCACCAGGGAATGCCGGACAGCGCCGTGTTGAGGCCCGCCGCGATCTGCTGGCGCAGGGCCGTGAAGTCCGTGCCGATGTCACCGGACCACAGCGCGGCGCCCCACCGCTGACTGCCCGCCCACGCCGAACGGTTGAGGGAGACGATCTCGTCCTCGCCGGCCGCCCTCAGCCCCTCGTAGAAGGTGCGGGCGCTCTCGGCCGGGTACATGTTGCCGACCTCCAGGCCGGGCCCCGCCCAGTAGCGCAGGTTCTCCTGGAAGCCCGGCTTGATCTCCGGCTCGCAGGCGTCCAGCCAGAACGCCTTGATGCCGTACGGCTCCAGGTAGTTCTCCTTCACCCGCGACCACACGAACTCCCGTGCCTCCGGGTTCGTCGCGTCGTAGAAGGCGACCTGGACCGTCGACGCGACCCCCTTGTCCGGCCAGTCGGCGTGCGCCATCGGGCCGTACTGCGTCCCGATGAAGTAGCCGCGCTGCTCCATCACAGGGTGGTTCTCGCTCAGCGGCGACACCGACGGCCACACGGACACCACCAGCTTGATGCCCAGCTCGTCCAGCTCCCGGACCATGGCCGCAGGGTCGGGCCACTCGGCGAGGTCGAACTTCCACTCGCCGAGATGCGTCCAGTGGAAGAAGTCGCAGACGATGACGTCGATGGGCAGACCCCGCCGCTTGTACTCCCGTGCCACGGCGAGGAGTTCGTCCTGAGTGCGGTAGCGCAGCTTGCACTGCCAGAAGCCGGCCGCCCACTCGGGCAGCATCGGCGTACGGCCCGTCGCCGCGCTGTAGCGGCGCTGCGCGTCGGCCGGATCGCCCGCGGTGATCCAGTAGTCGATCTGCCGGGCGGAGTCGGCGACCCAGCGGGTGCCGTTGCCGGCCAGCTCGACACGGCCGATCGCCGGGTTGTTCCACAGCAGGGTGTAGCCGCGGCTGGAGGTGAGCACCGGGATGCCGACCTCGGCGTTGCGCTGGACCAGGTCGAGCACCAGGCCCTTCTGGTCGAGCCGCCCGTGCTGGTGCTGCCCGAGGCCGTACAGCTTCTCGTCGTCGTACGCGGCGAAGCGCTGCTCCAGGCGGTGGTGGCCGTTGCCGACGGCCGTGTAGAGGCGCGATCCGGGCCACCAGAAGTGGGCGCGGGCCTCCGACAGCAGCTCGCCGCCGTCGGCGGTGCGCGTGTACCGGATCAGGCCCTCGGCGTCGACCTCGACGGTGAGCGCGCCGACGGTCAGCCGGCCCAGGCCGTCCTCGATCTTGACGCTGCTCTCGGTGCTCTCCGCCTCGTCGAGCAGGGCGCCCGGCAGCCCGTCGAGGACCGGGCCGCCCAGGCGGGCGCGGACCCGGACCGCGTCCGGGCCCCAGGGCTCGATCCGCAGGGTCTCCTGGCGTCCGCTCCACTCCAGGGCGCCGTCCCGCTCACGGAACGTGCCGACGGTGGGGGAGGACTGGGCGAGGCTGACCGCGCCCGTCGGGGTCTGGTTCTCGGCAGGCTGATTCACGGGAGGTCTCCTGGAAGGGAGGAGTGGCGGCACACCCGGCACGGCTCCGGCCGCCGGGCTGTGGGGGAGGAGGAGGGAGCCGTACGGCGACTTCCGAACGGCGGCTTGCGTGCGGCGGCTCGCGTACGACGGGGGCTCAGCCGGTGGTGGACAGCGGTCCCGTGCTCGCGCGGACCGTCAACTCGGGGGCGAGGAGCACCACTTCGTCGGTGTCCCGGCCCTCCAGCTTGGCGACCAGCTGCTCCACGGCCCGTCGGCCCATCTCCTGGGCGGGGATGGCGACGGAGGTCAGCCGTACCGAGGCCTGCACGGCGACCTGGTCCGGGCAGACCGCGATCACCGAGACGTCCTCCGGCACCGCGCGCCCCTGCTGCCGCAACAGCGCGAGCAGCGGCTCCACCGCGGACTCGTTCTGCACGACGACCCCCGTGGTGCCCGGGCGTTCGTCGAAGATCCGGGCCAGGGTCGCGGCCATCGCGTCGTAGCCGCCCCCGCAGGGGCGGTGCAGCACGCGCATGCCCAGCTCCTTCGCCCGGGACCGGAGTCCGTCGAGGGTGCGCTCGGCGAAACCGGTGTGCCGTTCGTACACCGCGGGCGCCTCGCCGATGACGGCGATGTCGCGGTGGCCGAGCATCGCCAGATGCTCCACGCACAGCGCACCCGTCGCCCCGAAGTCGAGGTCGACGCAGGTCAGGCCGCTGGTGTCGGCGGGCAGTCCGATGAGCACCGACGGCTGGTCGGTGCCGCGCAACAGCGGCAGCCGTTCGTCGTCGAGCTCCACGTCCATCAGGATCATCGCGTCGGCGAGCCCGCTGCCGGTGACCCGGCGCACCGCGTCGGGGCCCTCCTCGCCGGTGAGCAGCAGCACGTCGTAGCCGTACGTACGGGCGGTGGTGGCCACCGCTATGGCGATCTCCATCATCACCGGGACGTACATGTCGGTGCGCAGCGGGACCATCAGGGCGACGATGTTCGACTTGTTGCTCGCCAGGGCGCGGGCCCCCGCGTTCGGGTGGTAGCCGAGCTCCTGGATGCTCCGCTCGACCCGCTGCCGGGTGCCCGCGGAGATGGACCGCTTGCCGCTGAGGACATAGCTCACCGTGCTCGCCGAGACTCCGGCGTGCTGGGCGACCTCGGCGAGGGTGACCATCCAGCTCTCCAAGCGTGTTTAAGCGCTTCGACAGAGCGCTATCTCTGAACAGGGGCGAGTGAGGGTGGCTCGACAGTAGCTCGGCGGTGAGTGGGTGTCCATAGGTTGTCGAAGCGCTTCGATAATTCGCCGGACGCCCAAGGGGGTGGTGGGGGTGTTGTGGGGCGGGCGCGGGTGAGTGGGGGGCTTCTCTCGCAGTTCCCCGCGCCCCTCCGGGGCGCTCCTGTGTCCCCAGTTTAGAACTCGACTTTGGAACTCGACGGCAACTTCAGGAGGGGCGGTGGCGACCAGGTCGCGTATGTGTTCACCCCTGGAAGGAAACACCGATGTCGCACCGTCGCCCACGCCTGACCCGTACGGCCAAGATCGGCGCGGCCGCGGTCACCGCGCTCGCGGTCGGGGCCTCCGTGACCGTGGCGACGGCGGGGGAGGAGGCCAGGAGATGCACGGACTTCGACACGATCACGCTGGGCAAGTACTACGTGAACAACAACGTCTGGAACAGGGAGAAGGCCGTCGGCACCCAGTGCGTCTGGGACAACTCCCGGTCGGGCTCGACCATCTCGTGGGGAACGAGCTACAGCCTCGCCAACTCCGGCACGGGCATGGACCACGACGTGAAGTCGTACGCGAGCAGCGTGCTCGGCTGGCACTGGGGCTGGAAGGTCGACAAGGCGGCCACCGGGCTGCCGATCCGTGTCGGTGACCGCAAGGCCGTGAAGACCGGCTGGGAGTTCTCGGTCGGCTCCGACCCCGGCACCATGAACGTCGCCTACGACCTGTGGCTGCACTCCAAGAACACCGCGGACTGGCAGGACCGGCCCACCGACGAGGTCATGATCTGGCTCAACCGGCAGGGCGGCGCGGGACCGCTCGGCACCAGGTACGGGAGCGTCAGCCTCGGCGGGGCGATGTGGGACATCCACACCGGTGACATCGGCTGGAAGGTGTATTCCTTCGTCCGCCGCACCAACACCACCAAGGCCACGCTCAACCTCGACGACTTCACCCAGGCCCTGGTCCGCCGCAAGCTGCTGAGCGGCGACAAGTACGTCTCCGGCATCGAGGCGGGCACCGAGGTCTTCAAGGGAACCGGCCGCCTGGACACGAAGGCGTACTCGGTGGACATCGGCTGAGCGGGGGAGTGCGGGAGCGCGCTCGCGCGCCTGCCGAAGAGGTCGAACGCTCGGCCGATCGCGCACGCGAGGGGTGGCGGGGTCACTCCGGATCGGGTACCAACGATCGAGTAGCACCCATCGGTAACCCTTCAGGTACCCATCCGGTACGAGATCCCGATTCGCGGCGAGGTGAGCCTCATGTCCGCACCACCCCTCAAGAAGCCCGTCGTCACAGAACGTGAGGCCCGCCAGGTGGCGGAGGCCGCCCGGGAGCGGGACTGGCGCAAGCCCAGCTTCGCCAAGGAACTGTTCCTGGGCCGGTTCCGCCTCGACCTCATCCACCCCCACCCGCTGCCCACCGACGAGGCCGTCCGGCGCGGCGAGCAGTTCCTGGCCAAGCTCCGCGCCTTCTGCGAGACGAAGGTCGACGGCGCCCTGATCGAGCGCGAGGCCCGTATCCCCGACGAGGTCGTCAACGGCCTCAAGGAGCTCGGCGCCCTCGGCATGAAGATCGATCCCAGGTACGGCGGTCTCGGCCTCACCCAGGTGTACTACAACAAGGCGCTGGCCCTGGTGGGCTCGGCCAGCCCGGCGATCGGCGTCCTGCTCTCGGCGCATCAGTCGATCGGCGTACCGCAGCCGCTGAAACTGTTCGGCACCCCCGAGCAGAAGGAGCGGTTCCTGCCGCGCTGCGCCCGCACCGACATCAGCGCCTTCCTCCTCACCGAGCCCGACGTGGGCTCCGACCCGGCCCGGCTCGCCACGAGCGCGGTGCCCGACGGCGACGACTACGTCCTCGACGGGGTGAAGCTGTGGACGACGAACGGCGTGGTCGCCGACCTCCTCGTCGTCATGGCGCGGGTGCCGAAGTCGGACGGGCACAAGGGCGGCATCACCGCCTTCGTCGTGGAGAGCGACTCGCCCGGCGTCACCGTCGAGAACCGCAACGCGTTCATGGGCCTGCGCGGCATCGAGAACGGCGTCACCCGTTTCCACCAGGTCCGGGTCCCCGCCGCCAACCGCATCGGCCCCGAGGGCGCGGGCCTGAAGATCGCCCTCACCACCCTCAACACCGGCCGGCTCTCGCTCCCGGCGTCCTGCGTGGCCGCCGGCAAATGGTGCCTGAAGATCGCCCGTGAGTGGTCGGCGGCCCGTGAGCAGTGGGGCAAGCCGGTCGCCCACCACGAGGCGGTCGGCCAGAAGATCTCCTTCATCGCCGCCACCACCTTCGCCCTGGAAGCGGTGCTGGACCTCTCCTCCCAGATGGCCGACGAGGACCGCAACGACATCCGTATCGAGGGCGCCCTCGCCAAGCTCTTCGCCTCCGAGATGGGCTGGAAGATCGCCGACGAGCTGGTCCAGATCCGCGGCGGCCGGGGCTTCGAGACGGCCGATTCGCTCCGGGCGCGCGGCGAACGGGCCGTCCCCGCCGAGCAGATGCTGCGCGACCTGCGCATCAACCGGATCTTCGAGGGCTCCACGGAGATCATGCACCTGCTGATCGCCCGCGAGGCCGTCGACGCCCACCTCTCCGTGGCCGGCGACCTCATCGACCCGGAGAAGTCCCTCTCCGACAAGGCGAAGGCGGGCGCGAACGCGGGCGTCTTCTACGCCAAGTGGCTGCCCAAGCTGGTCGCGGGACCGGGCCAACTCCCGCGCACCTACGGCGACTTCCACCCGGCGGGCCACCCCGACCTCTCCACCCATCTGCGCTACGTCGAGCGCAACGCCCGCAAGCTCGCCCGCTCCACCTTCTACGCCATGTCCCGCTGGCAGGGCCGCATGGAGACCAAGCAGGGCTTCCTGGGCCGGATCGTCGACATCGGCGCCGAACTCTTCGCGATGAGCGCGGCGGTCGTCCGCGCGGAACTGCTCCGCACCACCGAGGGCCACGGCCGTGAGGCCTACCAGCTCGCCGACGTCTTCTGCCGCCAGTCCCGCATCCGCGTCGAGGAACTCTTCGGCCGCCTGTGGAGCAACACCGACGACCTCGACCACAAGGTGGTCAAGGGCGTCCTCGGCGGCGCGTACGAGTGGCTGGAGCAAGGCGTGATCGACCCGTCGGGAGAGGGCCCGTGGATCGCGGACGCGACGCCCGGCCCCAGCGAGAAGGAGAACGTCCACCGCCGCATCCGGTGACATCCCACATCCCCCGCGCCCCTTAACGGGGCGCGGGGGGACTGCGCGACCAGCCACAGCCGGCCCGCAGCCCGCGAACGACCCTCCCCCGCAGCGCCTGGCGGTACCGGTCTTCACGCGTGCTTCACAAACGGAGAAAGCGCATCGTCAAGGCGCATCGCACGAAGTGGGTCATCAGTGGGGCGCGCGGTCCTGCCGGACACCGGATGCGGCCACAATGGGGGGATGAGCGACAGTCCAGCCCCTCTCGCCGATCCGCATCTCGTCTTCGACCCGGTCGACGGCGCACGGGACGTAGTGATCCTCGGATCGACCGGCTCGATCGGCACCCAGGCCATCGACCTCGTCCTGCGCAACCCGGACCGCTTCCGCGTGACCGGGCTCTCCGCCGCCGGAGGGAGGGTGGAGCTGCTGGCCGAGCAGGCGCACCGCCTGCGCGTGCGGACCGTCGCCGTCGCCCGCCGGGACGTCGTACCGGCGCTGCGCGAGGCCCTGACCGCCGCGTACGGCGCGGGGGAGCCCCTCCCCGAGATCCTCGCCGGCCCGGACGCGGCCACCGAGCTCGCCGCCTCCGATTCCTCGCGGTGCCACACCGTTCTCAACGGCATCACCGGCTCCATCGGCCTCGCCCCGACCCTCGCCGCCCTGGAGGCGGGCCGCACCCTCGCGCTCGCCAACAAGGAGTCGCTCATCGTCGGCGGCCCGCTGGTGAAGGCGGTGGCGAAGCCGGGCCAGATCATCCCGGTCGACTCCGAGCACGCCGCCCTCTTCCAGGCCCTCGCCTCCGGCACCCGGGCCGACGTGCGCAAGCTCGTCGTCACCGCCTCCGGAGGCCCGTTCCGGGGCCGTACGAAGGCGGAACTGGCGGACGTGACGCCCGCCGACGCCCTCGCGCACCCCACCTGGGCCATGGGCCCGGTCATCACCGTGAACTCCGCGACCCTGGTCAACAAGGGCCTGGAGGTCATCGAGGCACACCTCCTCTACGACATTCCCTTCGACCGCATTGAGGTCGTCGTGCATCCCCAGTCGTATGTCCACTCGATGGTTGAGTTCACGGACGGATCGACGATGGCCCAGGCGACGCCCCCCGACATGCGCGGGCCCATCGCCATCGGCCTCGGCTGGCCGCAGCGCGTCCCGGACGCCGCGCCCGCCTTCGACTGGACCAAGGCGTCCACCTGGGAGTTCTTCCCCCTCGACAACGACGCGTTCCCGTCGGTCGGGCTCGCCCGGCACGTGGGGGAACTCGCGGGCACCGCCCCGGCGGTGTTCAATGCGGCCAACGAGGAGTGCGTCGACGCGTTCCTGCACGGGGGTCTCCGGTTCGACGCGATCATGGAGACCGTCACGCGGGTCGTCGAGGAGCACGGCACCCCCGGAACGGGAACTTCCCTGACCGTGGCGGACGTCCTCGAAGCGGAGACCTGGGCGCGCGCCAGGGCCCGTGAACTGACCACCTCGACCACTTCGACAGGCAAACCCACCGAGCGGACGACCGCGGAGGCCCGTGCATGACGACCCTGATGTTCATCCTCGGCATAGTGGTCTTCGTGATCGGCCTGGCGTTCTCGATCGCGTGGCACGAGCTGGGCCACTTCTCGACCGCCAAACTCTTCGGTGTCCGCGTGCCCCAGTTCATGGTGGGCTTCGGCCCGACCATCTGGTCGCGCAAGAAGGGCGAGACCGAGTACGGCGTCAAGGCGATCCCGCTCGGCGGCTTCATCCGCATGATCGGCATGATCCCGCCCGGCGAGGACGGCCGGATCGAGAGCCGCTCGACCTCCCCGTGGCGCGTGATGATCGAGGACGCCCGCGCGGCCTCCTTCGAGGAGCTCCAGCCCGGCGACGAGAACCGCCTCTTCTACACGCGCAAGCCCTGGAAGCGCGTCATCGTGATGTTCGCCGGACCCTTCATGAACCTGGTCCTGGCCTTCGTGATCTTCCTCGGCGTGATGATGACCTTCGGCGCCCAGACCCAGACGACCACGGTCAGCAAGGTCTCGGACTGCGTCATCTCCGCCAGTGAGAACCGCTCCAAGTGCAAGGGCAGCGACAAGGAGGCCCCCGCCAAGGCGGCCGGCCTGGAGCCCGGCGACAAGATCATCGCCTTCAACGGCACGCCCGTGGAGAACTGGTCCTCCCTGCAGGCCGACATCCGCGACAACCCCGGCAAGCAGATCACGCTCACCGTGGACCGCAAGGGGCAGCAGGTCGATCTGACCCCCACCCTCATCAAGAACCAGGTCAGCCAGACCGACGGCCAGGGCGGCTACGTCCAGGACAAGTACGTGTACGCCGGCTGGCTCGGCTTCACCCCCGCCTCCGACATCCTCCCGCTGTCCTTCGGCGAGTCCGTGGACCGCATGGGCGACATGATGGAGAACGGCGTCGAGTCCCTGCTCTCCCTGCCCGCCAAGGTCCCCGCCCTGTGGGACGCCACCTTCGGCGACGGCGAGCGCGAGGCCGACTCGCCCATGGGCGTGGTCGGCGCGGCCCGCGTCGGCGGTGAGATCTTCACCATGGACATCCCCGCCACCCAGCAGCTCGCCAGCTTCCTCATCCTGCTCGCCGGCTTCAACCTCTCCCTCTTCCTGTTCAACATGCTCCCGCTCCTCCCGCTCGACGGCGGGCACATCGCGGGCGCCCTGTGGGAGTCGCTGCGCCGCAACGCGGCCAAGGTGCTGCGCCGCCCCGACCCCGGCCCGTTCGACGTGGCGAAGCTGATGCCCGTCGCGTACGTCGTGGCCGGAATCTTCGTCTGCTTCACCCTCCTGGTGCTGATCGCGGACCTCGTGAACCCGGTGCGCATCTCGTAGTCACCCGTGGTTCACGGCGGCCGGGCACACTCACGGAGTGGGCCCGGCCGCCGTCGTACCGGTACGTCCGCCGACCTGTGCCCGAACGCCGCGGCGAGTCTCCCCAACGGGTGGGTTTACGGACGGTGATGTGCTCGGGCCCATGCCTGTGCCGTAATCTCGAAGCCCGGAGCCCGCCCGTACCGGGAACCGATCCTGATCCACAACTTGGGGTTGCACAGCAGATGACTGCGATTTCTCTCGGCATGCCGTCCGTTCCGACCAAGCTCGCCGAGCGCCGGAAGAGCCGGCAGATCCAGGTCGGGTCCGTGGCGGTCGGCGGAGACGCGCCGGTCTCGGTCCAGTCGATGACCACCACGCGTACGTCGGACATCGGCGCCACGCTGCAGCAGATCGCCGAGCTGACGGCCTCCGGCTGCCAGATCGTCCGCGTCGCCTGCCCCACGCAGGACGACGCCGACGCCCTCCCGGTGATCGCCCGCAAGTCGCAGATCCCGGTCATCGCCGACATCCACTTCCAGCCGAAGTACGTCTTCGCCGCGATCGAGGCCGGCTGCGCCGCAGTCCGCGTCAACCCCGGCAACATCAAGCAGTTCGACGACAAGGTCAAGGAGATCGCGAAGGCGGCGGCCGAACACGGCACCCCGATCCGCATCGGCGTCAACGCCGGCTCCCTGGACCGCCGCCTCCTCCAGAAGTACGGCAAGGCCACCCCCGAGGCGCTGGTCGAGTCCGCCCTCTGGGAGGCCTCCCTCTTCGAGGAGCACGGCTTCCGGGACATCAAGATCTCGGTCAAGCACAACGACCCGGTCGTCATGGTCAACGCGTACCGCCAGCTGGCCGCCCAGTGCGACTACCCCCTCCACCTCGGCGTCACGGAGGCGGGCCCCGCCTTCCAGGGCACCATCAAGTCGGCGGTGGCCTTCGGCGCGCTGCTCTCCGAGGGCATCGGCGACACGATCCGGGTCTCCCTGTCGGCCCCGCCGGTCGAGGAGATCAAGGTCGGCAACCAGATCCTCGAATCCCTCAACCTCCGCCAGCGCGGCCTCGAAATCGTCTCCTGCCCCTCCTGCGGCCGCGCCCAGGTCGACGTCTACAAGCTCGCCGAAGAGGTCACCGCCGGCCTCACCGGTATGGAGGTCCCCCTCCGCGTGGCCGTCATGGGCTGCGTCGTCAACGGCCCCGGCGAGGCCCGCGAGGCCGACCTCGGCGTCGCGTCCGGCAACGGCAAGGGCCAGATCTTCGTCAAGGGCGAGATCATCAAGACCGTCCCCGAGTCCAAGATCGTCGAGACCCTCATCGAGGAGGCGATGAAGATCGCCGAACAGATGGAGGCCGACGGCATCACCTCGGGCGAGCCGACGGTGGCGGTAGCGGGCTGAGGGGCCGCTCTTCTCTGGAAGGGGCCGCAGGCCCTCTTCCAGGGGTGCGGGGCTGTATCCGATGTGCGGCTCCGCCGCGTGGGCGCGACAAGCCCCGACGCACGCGCACCCGCCAAAGCGCAGTAGCCACCGAGCTACCAGGCGCCCCGGCCGCGGCGCAGCCGCAGGGCGCCCCGCACAGCCCGGCAGGGTATCGTGCGGAGACCAGCGCAGACCCCAGGGTGAGGCCCCCGCACGTGTTGACCCAGACCACCACCAGGGTCCTCGAACCGAGTGACCTGGACGCCGCACTCGCCGTCCTGGACCGAGACCCCGTCGCGAACGCCTTCGTGACGTCCCGCGTCCAGGTCGCCGGCCTGGACCCCTGGCGACTCGGCGGCGAGATGTGGGGCTGGTACGAGGATGGCGCCCTGACGTCCCTCTGCTACGCCGGCGCCAACCTCGTCCCCATCTGCGCCACCCCCCGCGCCGTGCGCGCCTTCGCCGACCGCGCCCGCCGGGCCGGCCGCCGCTGCTCCTCGGTCGTCGGCCCCGCCGAATCCACCGCCCAGCTCTGGCGGCTGCTGGAACCCAGCTGGGGCCCGGCCCGCGAGGTCCGCTCCCACCAGCCCCTCATGGTCACCGACCGGCTCCCCGACCCCGCCGAGGTCACCCCCGACCCGTACGTCCGCCGGATCCGCAAGGACGAGATGGACGCGATCATGCCGGCGTGCGTGGCGATGTTCACCGAAGAGGTAGGCGTCTCCCCGCTGGCCGGCGACGGAGGCCTCCTCTACCAGGCCCGAGTCGCCGAACTCGTGGGCTCCGGCCGCTCCTTCGCCCGCCTCGGCCCCGACGGCCGCGTCGTCTTCAAGGCCGAGATCGGCGCGGCGACGCCCCAGGCCTGCCAGATCCAGGGCGTCTGGGTGGCCCCCGAACACCGCGGCCAGGGCCTGGCCGCCCCCGGCATGGCAGCGGTCCTCCGCTACGCGCTGGCCGACGTGGCCCCGCTGGTCAGCCTCTACGTCAACGACTACAACACGGCGGCGAGGCGCACGTACCAGCGGGTGGGCTTCCAGGAAGTGGGCGCGTTCATGAGCGTCCTGTTCTGAGGAACCGGCCTCCCCGTTCGACCTCCCAGCGCCGGGCACGGTGCGCGCCCTTCGGGGGCGCGGGGCTGTCCCGACACGCGGCTCCGCCGCGTGGGGCGCGACCGGCCACAACCAACCCGCACCCCGCGGACAACCCGAACCCCCCTGTAGCATCCGCAACATGAGCCTCGTCATCGGCCCCTTGGACCTCTCCGCCCACGTAGACGAGGCCCTAGCCGTCCAAGCCGTCGCCTTCGGCCTGGGCCCCGACGAGGTGGCCGTACGCCGCCACATCGTCCTCCGCCACATGACCTACCCGGGGGCACGAGCACTCGGCGCCACGGTCGACAACCGCCTCGTCGGCTTCGTCTACGGCATGCCCAACGACCGCACCCACTGGTGGTCCACCGTCGTCGAGCCCTACCTCCGCGCCCTCGGCCACGAACACTGGCTGGACGACTCCTTCGTGATCACCGAACTGCACGTCCACCCCCGCCACCAGAACCACGGCGTCGGCCGCGCCCTCATCACCACCATCACCGACAGCGCGACCGAACCCCGCTCGATCCTCTCCGCGATCGACGTCGACAGCCCGGCCCGCGCCCTGTACCGGTCCCTCGGCTACACGGACCTGGCCCGCCAGGTCGTCTTCCCCAGCGCCCCCAAGCCGTACGCGGTGATGGGTGCCCCCCTGCCGCTGCGCCGCAGGTGACCGCCGTACCGCCCCCTGCCGCCACCGCCGGATTTCCACGGGCCCGTACCACCCGGCTAACCTCCTGCCATCAACCGATCCGCAGCAGGAGTACGAGAACCATGGCGAACGCACCGGTCCAGCGCATGTCCCAGTTGATGGCGAAGACGCTGCGCGACGACCCGGCGGACGCCGAGGTGCTCAGCCACAAGCTCCTCGTCCGCGCCGGCTACGTCCGCCGCACGGCGGCCGGCGTGTGGACCTGGCTGCCGCTCGGCAAGAAGGTCCTCGCCAACGTGGAGCGGATCGTCCGCGAGGAGATGGACGCGATCGGCGCCCAGGAGGTGCTGCTCCCCGCGCTGCTGCCGAAGGAGCCCTACGAGGCGACCGGCCGCTGGGACGAGTACGGCCCGGAGCTGTTCCGCCTGAAGGACCGCAAGGGCGGCGACTACCTTCTCGGCCCCACCCACGAGGAGATCTTCACGCTGATCGTGAAGGACCAGGCGTCCTCCTACAAGGACCTGCCGGTGATCCTCTACCAGATCCAGACCAAGTTCCGGGACGAGGCCCGCCCCCGCGCCGGCATCCTGCGCGGCCGTGAGTTCCTGATGAAGGACTCGTACTCCTTCGACACCGAGGACGAGGGCCTCGCCCAGTCGTACGCCCTGCACCGCCAGGCCTACCAGAAGGTCTTCGAGCGCCTGGGCCTCGACTACCGCATCTGCGCCGCCACGGCGGGCGCGATGGGCGGCTCGAAGTCGGAGGAGTTCCTGGCCCCGGCCGGCGCCGGCGAGGACACCTTCGCGGACTGCCCGGCCTGCGACTTCGCCGCCAACACCGAGGCGATCACCTTCGAGTTGAAGCCGGTGGACGCCGACGGCGTGCCCGCCCTCGAAGAGATCCCGACGCCCGACACCCCGACCATCGAGACCCTCGCCGCGCACCTCGGCGTCGAGGCCTCCGCCACCCTCAAGAACCTCCTGGTGAAGGTCGACGGCGAGATCGTCGCCGTCGGTGTCCCCGGCGACCGCGAGGTCGACCTGGGCAAGGTCGAGGCGCACTTCGCCCCGGCGGTCGTCGAGATGGTCACCGAGGCGGACTTCGCGGGCCGCCCCGACCTGGTCCGCGGCTATGTCGGCCCGCAGGGCCTCGGCGAGAAGGTGCGGTACGTCGCCGACCCGCGCGTGGCGCCGGGCACCGCCTGGATCACGGGCGCCAACAAGGCGGGCACACACGCCAGGAACGTCGTCGCGGGCCGTGACTTCGAGGTCGGCGAGTACGTCGACGTCGTGGTCGTCCAGGAGGGCGACCCCTGCCCGAACTGCGGCACCGGCCTCAAGCTGGACCGCGCCATCGAGATCGGCCACATCTTCCAGCTGGGCCGCAAGTACGCCGACGCCCTCAAGCTCGACGTCCTCGGCCAGCACGGCAAGCCCGTCCGCGTCACCATGGGCTCGTACGGCATCGGCGTCTCCCGCGCGGTGGCGGCCCTCGCCGAGCAGTCCGCCGACGACAAGGGCCTGTGCTGGCCCGCCGAGGTCGCCCCGGCCGACGTCCACGTCGTCGCGGCGGGCAAGGCCCTCCAGACCGAACTGGCCCTCGACGTCTCCGAGAAGCTGCGGGCGGCCGGCCTCCGCGTCCTGGTCGACGACCGCGCCGGTGTCTCCCCGGGCGTGAAGTTCACCGACTCCGAGCTCATCGGCGTACCGAAGATCCTGGTCGCCGGCCGCCGCTCCGCCGAGGGCGTCCTGGAGCTGAAGGACCGCCGCACCGGTGAGCGCGAGGAGTTGACGGTCGACGAGGCGATCGCCCGCCTGACCACCGCCTGATCGCCGCTTGAAGGAAACCCTCAGAATGTTCTCCGGGGACCTATAGCCACCTCACAGGTTTCTCTCAGACCGTTCCCCGACCGTAGGGCGTGACAGAACGTCACTACGGAGGGGAACGGTCATGACGACCAGAGAACGAGGTGCCGTCGCGGGAATCCGCAGAGGCGCCCGGCGTACGGCGGCCACCGCGGCGGCGGTGACGCTCGCGGCGGCCGCCGGCATGTTCGCGCTGATCGGCACGATGCAGGTGGACGCGGACACCACCGCGAGCGCGGGCGGCACGAGTTCGACGTCGTCGAGCACGAACGACGACACGAGTTCGGGCAGCGACAGCGGCAGCGGTACGGGCAGCAGCACGGACGCGTCGTCGGACGCGTCGTCGGACTCCTCCTCGTCCTCGGACAGTTCGAGCGACTCCTCCGCGGAGTCCTCCTCCGACTCATCTGCCGACTCCTCCGAGGACCTCCAGTCGTCCTCCGACGGCATGACGTCCTCCTCGGACGACTCCGCGGACTCCACCTCGGGGGCGTCGTGACGACCGTGTCCACGACCTCCCGCCCCACGGCCGCCACGGACTGGCGGGCCCTCGGTACGAGCGTCCGCCTGGTCACCACCGACCCTGCCCTGCTCGACTCCTGCAACCTGCTGCTGGCCCGGCACCTGGCCGAGGTCGACGCCGCGTGCAGCCGATTCCGAGCGGACTCGGAGCTGTCGGCGCTGAACGCGGCCGAAGGACGACCCGTCAAGGTCAGCCCGCTGCTGGCCGAGGCCCTCGCGGTGGCCCTGCGCGCCGCCCGCGCCACGGACGGCGCCGTGGACCCCACGGTCGGCTCGGCGATGGAGGCCCTCGGCTACGACCGGGACTTCACCCTGGTCCAGGAGGACGACCGCCCCGTGCGCCTGTCGGTGAAGCGGGTGCCGGGCTGGAGCCTGGTCGCACTGGACCGCGCCACGAACACGGTGACCCTGCCGCCCGGCGTCAGCCTGGACCTGGGCGCCACGGCCAAGGCATGGGCGGCCGACAAGTCCGCGCGGACGCTGGCGCGGACGGCCGGCTGCGGCGTCCTGGTCAGCCTCGGCGGCGACACGGCCGTCGCGGGCGAACCCCCGGCCGGCGGCTGGCGCATCCGCGTCCAGGACGAGACGGCCCCGGTCGACCGACTGCCCGAACACGGCTCGTACGCCACGGTCGGCATCCGCGACGGAGGCCTCGCCACCTCCGGCACCTCGGCCCGTCGCTGGCGCCGCGGCGACCACGACCTCCACCACATAGTCGACCCCCGCACGGGGCAACCCGCCGCCACCCCCTGGCGCACCGTCTCGGTGGCAGCCGCCACCTGCGCCGACGCCAACGCCGCCACCACCGCCGCCCTGGTCAAGGGCCACACCGCCCCCCGCTGGCTCTCCCGCCTGGCCCTCCCGGCCCGCCTGGTCACCCACGAAGGCACGGTCGTCACGACACCGGGCTGGCCCTCCCCGACGCCGAAAGCCGGGCCCGCCGCATGAGCGACGAGATCCTCTGGTACGCCAACAGAGCCACCGGCGCCGTCTGTCTGGTCCTCTTCACCGTCGTCGTGCTGCTCGGCATCGCCGTACGGCTCCGGGCCCGCATCCCCGGCCTGCCCCGCTTCGGCACGGTCTCCCTCCACCGCACCCTCTCCCTCTCCGCCACCGTGTTCCTGGTCCTGCACATCGCGGCCGCGGTCGCCGACGACTACGTGAACATCACCGTCGTCGACGCGTTCCTCCCGTTCCTCTCCGACTACCAGCCCCTCTGGCTCGGCCTCGGCACGGTCTCCCTGGACCTGATGCTCGCCGTCCTGATCACCAGCCTCCTGCGTGCCCGCGTCGGCCACCGCACCTGGCGAGCCGTGCACCGGCTGGCGTACGCGTCCTGGCCGTTCGCCCTGGTCCACGGCATCGGCATCGGCACGGACAGCGGCACCGCCTGGATGCTCTGGCTCACGGTCGCCTGCGTCGCCGCGGTACTCGCCGCCCTCGCCCCGCGCACCGCCCACGCCGTACGAGACTCCCGCCGCACCCCCGCCGACCTGCTCCGCACGGCCGAAGGAGCCCGCCCGTGACCACCGTGACCGCCCCCACCGCCCCGACCGTCCACGGCGACCTCCACATGCCACCCCGTCTCCTCGCCCCCGGCGGCACCCCGGCCGACCACCTCACCCACGAGCAGCGCTACGGCCCCCTCACCTCCCTCACCCCCGCCGACCTGCTCCGCGTGACCGCCGAGTCCGGCCTCACCGGCCGTGGCGGCGCCGCCTTCCCCACGTACCGCAAACTCGCCTCCGTCGCCGAAGCGGGCCGCCGCACCGGCCGCGCCCCGGTGGTCGTCGCGAACGGCTCCGAGGGCGAACCCGCCAGTGCCAAGGACAAGACGCTGCTGCGTCTGTCACCCCACCTCGTCCTGGACGGCCTCCGGCTGGCCACCGAGGCGACCGGCGCGGCCGAGGCGTACCTCGCGGTCGAGGAAGGCACGGCTCCGCTGGAGGCAGCCGTCGCCGAACGACGCGATCCGGTCCCCGTGCGAGTCGTCCGCGTCCCCCCACGCTTCCTGTCCGGCGAGTCCTCGGCCCTCATCCAGCACCTCGACGGCCGGGCCGCCCTGCCCCGGCACCAGAACCCCCCGGTCCGCGAACAGGGCGTGCACCGCGCCCCCACCCTCGTCCAGAACGTCGAGACCCTCGCCCACCTGGCCCTGATCGCCCGCTACGGCGCCGACTGGTACCGCTCGGCCGGCACCCCCGGCGATCCCGGCAGCGTCCTGTGCACGCTCCACGTCCCCGGCCACACCCCCCGAGTCGTGGAGGCCCCCTACGGCCTCCCCCTGCACCGCCTGCTCCCCCTCCACGGCACGAGCGCGGTCCTGATCGGCGGCTACCACGGCACCTGGATCCCGGCCCGGCAGGCCGCTCACCTCACCCTCGCCGCAGCGGACCTGGGTGCGGGGGTCCTCGTCGCCCTCCCCGCCGACCGCTGCGGTCCCGCCGAGACCGCCCGTGTCCTGCGCTACCTCGCTCTTCAGTCGGCCGGCCAGTGCGGCCCCTGCCTCAACGGCCTGCCCCGTATCGCCGCCGCCTTCCAGACCCTGGCCGCCCCCGGCCCCCAGGGCACCACCCGCGCCGACATCGCCCGCTGGGCGGGCCTGGTCGAGGGCCGAGGAGTCTGCCACCACCCCGACGGCACCGTCCGCCTGGTCCGCAGCGCCCTGACCACCTTCGCCCCCGAACTCGACGCCCACGCCCAGGGCCACTGCACGGCCGCCGACCGCACCCCCGTCCTGCCCGTCCCCGAGCCCCGGAGCTGACGACACCGTGCCCGCACCCTCAACCCCGACCCTCGACGTCGACTGGACCGCCTGCCAGGCCCACGGCCTCTGCGCGGAACTCCTCCCCGACCACGTCACCCTGGACGAATGGGGCTACCCGCTGTTCGAGAAGGGGCCGGTCCCGAGAGCGGCTCTGAAACGAGCGAAGCGAGCAGCGGCCGACTGCCCCGTCCTGGCCTTGAAACTGGGGTCCCGCTAAGAGGCGCGGGGAACTGCGCGACCAGCCACGGACAACCAGCGGCTTCCAACGGTCCGGCTTCCGGCGAAGCCAGAGCCACCCGGCGAAGCCAGAGCCACCCGGCGAAGCCAGAGCCACCCGGCGAAGCTAGAGCCACCCGGCGAACTCCAGCAGCAACTCGGCGTCCCGCGGCCGCCCGACCCGCCGCGCCCGAACCCCCGACTCCACGGCCCGGAACAACGTCCACCCCCGCAACCGCTCCTGATCCACGTCCAACGACTCGGCCAGCCTCTTCACCCGCCGCCGAGTGATCGCCGCCCCCGACGGCGACGCGATCAGATCCTCCACCCGATCCCGCACCAGCCGAGCCAGATCGAACGCGCACTCACCCACCACCGGATCCGGCCCCACGGCCAGCCACGGCAACCGCTCCCCGGCCAGCACCTTGCTCTGCCGAAACGTGCCGTGCAGCAACCGCTCCTCGGGAGCGGCGGCCAGCAGCTCCTCCCGCGCGGCCAGAGCGGAGTCGACCAGCGCCCGCACCTCGCCGTCCCCGGCGGAGCCGCCCCGCATCAGCTCGGCCTGCCGTCCCGTCCGCTCGGCCACGGTCTCGAAGACATGCGCCTCGGGCGGCTCGACCCACAGCCGCCGCAACGTCGCGGCGGCCTCCAGCAGCGCCTTCGCCTCGGGCAGCGACCGCACCGACAGATCGGGATGCAGCCGCTCCAGCAGCAGGACGCCCTGACTGTCCCCGGGGTTGAGCAACTGCACCGCGCCCCGCCCGTCCCAGTGCGCGAGCGCCGCCCGCTCGCTCTCCGGCCGGGCCCGCCGGGGCGCCAGCTTGAGCACGGCGGGGGTGTCGTCGATCAGCCGTACGAGGACCACCAGACTGCTGCGGCCGCCGGGTGCCTGCACCCGCTCGACGGTCAACTCGCGTAGATCGACGGCCTGTTGGAGCAGATCGGGAAGCGTTTCCAGCCACTCGCCGATCCCGTCACCGCCGTCCGGCCGCCGGGTCTCGGCGAGCGCTCGCACCAGCCGCTGCGGCGGTTCGAAGTCCTCGAAAGCCATGCGCGCCATGGGCGAGTCGTTCCCTTCCTGGGCGTGATCAGGTGTGCGGTGTCGCCGACGGGCCGGCAGCGGCCGTCCGCTCGGTGAGACCAGGGAAGGCTACGCTTCCGCCCCGCCACCGCACCGCCCGCACCGCCGCTTCCCGCAGCGCCTCGGCAGCCGTGCCGCGCCGGTCACCCTCGCAGGCCCGGACGAGATCGGAGTACACGCCGGCCACCCGCTCCTCCAGCTCGGCGGCGAGCCGCGCGGCGGAGTCGGAATCGGTCACCTGGAAGGGCAGGGCGTACCCGGCGGCCGCCACGGCGGGTTTGCCGCCCAGATCCCGCACGGCCCGGGTGAGCGTGTCCCGGCGGGCCCGGTGCGCGTCGTACGCCTCCCGCGCCTCGCTCTGCCGCGCCTCACCGATCTTCCCGCCGACGACCCCGTACCCGTACACGGCGGCGTGCTCGGCCCCGAGCGCCGCCTGTACCGCCTTCAGCTCCCCGCCGCTCACTTCGCGCCCTCCGTCAACATGTACGCGTGCCCGGCCCCCGCCGCCGCCACCGAAGCCATCAGCCGCGCCATCTCGCCCGGTACCTCCAGCAACGCCTTGGCCCGCGTGTCGGCGAGCCTCCGCTCGGCGGCGGCCAACTCGGCGAGGGCTGCCCTGGGGTCCTCCGGCACGGGGGAGGGGGACGCCGAGGCGGAAGGCGAGCCGGACGGGGAGGCGCTCGCCGCAGCCGGACGCGCGTCCTTCCCGGCCCCGAACGCCCGGGCATGCCGTACGACCTCCGCCCGCAGCGGTGTCAGCAGCGCGGCCAGATCCGGATGCGCGGCGATCACGGCGTCGTACCGCTTCACCAGCCCTCCACTGTCCTTCACCACCCGGGCCCGGGCCTTCGCCACCACCGAAGGACTTCCCCCGGCGGAATCCGACCCCTCACCCCCCGCCGAACACCCCGCCAGCAGGCCCGCACCGGCGGCCCCGACAAGCAGACTCCTTCTGCGCGGCCCCGACGGGGTACGCGACGGCACGGTGAACGACACGGCAGACGTCCTCGGGGGGTCGTACGAACAAAGAAGCGGTGTGATCACGGTACCCGTGAAAGTCCCCGAGCCCCG
The DNA here is from genome assembly GCF_045160825.1 of Streptomyces sp. NBC_00104. Lineage (NCBI taxonomy): Bacteria > Bacillati > Actinomycetota > Actinomycetes > Kitasatosporales > Streptomycetaceae > Streptomyces > Streptomyces sp. NBC_00104. The sequence continues at coordinate 8,066,092 of NZ_CP108215.1, forward strand.
AGAGGGGCGCGGGAACCCCCTCCCACAGGAACCCTCATGGACGGCAACACCCCAGTGGAGCGGCTACCCTTTGACCTGACACGCGCCCTACCCACAACAGCACACGCGGCCGAGGAGTCACCCGGATGAGCACCACCCAGAGCGAGAGGCTGCGAGAACTACTGGAACCGCTCGTACGCTCCCAGGGCCTGGATCTCGAAGAGATCGCAGTGGACTCGGTCGGACGCAAGCGGGTGCTGCGCGTGGTCGTCGACTCGGACGAGGGCGCGGATCTGGACGCGGTCGCCGATGTCAGCCGCGCGCTCTCGGCCAAGCTGGACGAGACGGACGCGATGGGCCAGGCGGAGTACACGCTGGAAGTCGGTACGCCGGGCGCCGAGCGCGCCCTCACCGAGCACCGCCACTACCGCCGGGCCGCGGACCGCCTGGTGAAGTTCACGCTCCGCGAGGACGGGGAACTGATCGCCAGAATCCTGACCGTGGACGACGACGGCCTCGACCTCGAGGTGCCCGGAGTGAAGGGCCGCAAGGCCACCACCCGCCGGCTCGCCTTCGCCGAGATCGACAAGGCCCGCGTCCAGGTCGAGTTCAACCGCAAGGACAAGAAGGACATGACGGAAGAGGAGGAGGCGTAGCCGTGGACATCGACATGAGCGCCCTGCGGGGCTTGGTACGGGAGAAGGAGATCTCCTTCGACCTGCTCGTCGAGGCGATCGAGGCGGCCCTCCTCATCGCCTACCACCGCACCGAGGGAAGCCGCCGTCACGCGCGCGTGGAGCTCAACCGGGAGACCGGCCATGTGACCGTGTGGGCGAAGGAGGACCCCGAGGACCTGGAGGAGGGGCAGGAGGCGCGCGCGTTCGACGACACCCCGTCGGACTTCGGCCGCATCGCCGCCACCACCGCCAAACAGGTGATCCTGCAGCGACTGCGGGACGCGGAGGACGACGCCACGCTCGGCGAGTACGCGGGGCGCGAGGGCGACATCGTCACCGGTGTGGTCCAGCAGGGCCGCGACCCGAAGAACGTGCTCGTCGACATCGGCAAGCTGGAGGCCATCCTGCCCGTGCAGGAACAGGTCCCCGGCGAGTCGTACCAGCACGGGATGCGGCTGCGGTCGTACGTCGTCCGGGTGGCGAAGGGTGTCCGCGGTCCGTCCGTCACTCTCTCGCGCACGCATCCCAATCTGGTGAAGAAGCTCTTCGCGCTGGAGGTGCCGGAGATCGCCGACGGGTCCGTCGAGATCTCCGCCATCGCGCGTGAGGCGGGTCACCGTACGAAGATCGCCGTCCGCTCCACCCGCAGCGGTCTGAACGCCAAGGGCGCCTGTATCGGCCCGATGGGCGGCCGGGTCCGCAACGTGATGGGCGAGCTGAACGGCGAGAAGATCGACATCGTCGACTGGTCGGACGACCCGGCCGAGATGGTGGCGAACGCCCTCTCCCCGGCCCGGGTCTCCAAGGTCGAGGTGGTGGACCTCGCGGCCCGCTCCGCGCGCGTGACGGTGCCCGACTACCAGCTGTCACTGGCGATCGGCAAGGAGGGCCAGAACGCCCGCCTCGCCGCCCGCCTCACCGGCTGGCGGATCGACATCCGCCCGGACACCGAGCAGCCCTCGGAGTAACCACTCGATCGGACGTCCGAGCTGGGCCGTTCGGGTACTGCCCGGTGGCCGGGGAATAGATCCAAGCCGCAGGTCGCTTAGATCACGACAACAACCGTTCGATTTTTGCCCCGCAGGGGTGAGGTCGGTGCGGGGAGGTAGACTTAGCAGTGTCTGGCCGGACGCGTGCCCGTGCATGCCCTGAACGCACCTGTGTGGGGTGCAGGCAGCGATCGGCCAAGACCGAGCTGCTGCGGGTCGTGGCGATCGAGGACGAATGCGTCCCCGATCCTCGCGGTACGCTGCCCGGCCGGGGTGCGTACGTTCACCCCGCCCAGGTCTGTCTCGACTTGGGGCTTCGCCGTCGGGCGTTCACGCGGGCGCTGCGTGCCCCGGGAGCGCTCGACACAAAGGCGTTGCGCCGATACGTGGAGCAGACAACAGTTGCCGAGCAGGCAACACCGTAAGACGTGCCGTGCGGAGCCTCCGTACGGCCCTGGTACCCCGCGAGTTGGAAGTAGGTCGAGATTGCGATGAGCACTCGATGAGCACGCGATGAGTACGCCCATGAAGTAGCGACGGTCCGGACGCACCCGGACCTAAAAAGGAGCGAAGTGGCTAAGGTCCGGGTATACGAACTCGCCAAGGAGTTCGGGGTTGAGAGCAAGGTCGTCATGGCCAAGCTCCAGGAACTCGGTGAATTCGTCCGTTCGGCGTCCTCGACGATCGAGGCGCCCGTTGTACGCAAACTGACTGACGCCCTCCAGCAGGGCAGCGGTGGCGGCAAGCCCGCCCCGCGCAAGGCCGCCCCGGCACGTCCGGGGGCCCCCTCTCCGGCGCAGGCCGCACGTCCGGCCGCCCCGCGCCCGGGTCCGGCAGCACCGAAGCCGCCCGCCGCGGAGAAGCCCGCGACTCCGGCCCCGGGCCCGCGCCCGCTGCCGGGTCCCAAGCCGCCGGCCCCGAAGCCCGCTCCGGCCTCCCCGGCCCCGAGCGTGCCCGAGTTCCAGGCGCCCCCGTCGGCCCCGGCCGCCGCGTCCGCCCCGTCCGCACCGCGTCCGGGCGCTCGTCCCGGCCCGGGTGCTCAGCGACCGGCCGGGGGCCACGGTGGTCAGCGTCCGGGTGGTCCCGGACAGGACCGTCAGGAGCGCGGGGACCGTCAGGACCGTGGCCAGGCGCCGCGTCCCGGTGGTCAGCGTCCCGGTGGCGCCGGTGCCCCCAAGCCGGGCGGTGCCCGTCCCGCGGGTCCGCGTCCCGGTAACAACCCCTTCACCTCCGGTGGCTCCACGGGCATGGGTCGCCCGCAGGGCCCCCGTCCCGGTGGCGCGCCCCGACCTGGTGGACACGGCGGCCCGGGTGGTCCCGGTGGCGCCCAGGGCGGTGCGCGTCCCGCGGCTCCCGGCCAGGCGCCGCGTCCGCAGGGTGCCGGCGGCGGTCCTCGTCCGCAGGCTCCGGGCGGTTCCCGTCCGACCCCGGGCGGCATGCCCCGTCCGCAGGGTGGCGGTCCCCGTCCCGGCGGTGGCCCCGGCGGCGCTCGTCCGAACCCCGGCATGATGCCGCAGCGTCCGGCTGCCGGCCCGCGTCCCGGCGGCGGTGGCCCCGGTGGCCGTGGTCCCGGTGGCGGCGGTCGTCCCGGTGGTCCCGGTGGCGGCGGCGGTCGTCCCGGTGGCGGCGGCTTCGCAGGTCGTCCGGGCGGTCCCGGTGGCGGTGGCGGCGGTTTCGCCGGTCGTCCCGGTGGTCCGGGTGGCGGCGGTGGCGGTTTCGCCGGTCGTCCCGGTGGTCCCGGTGGCGGCGGCGGTCGTCCCGGCTTCGGCGGTCGTCCCGGTGGTCCGGGTGCCCGTGGTGGCACGCAGGGCGCCTTCGGTCGCCCCGGCGGTCCCGCGCGTCGTGGTCGCAAGTCGAAGCGGCAGAGGCGCCAGGAGTACGAGGCCATGCAGGCCCCGTCGGTCGGCGGCGTGATGCTGCCTCGCGGCAACGGACAGTCCGTCCGCCTGTCGCGCGGTGCGTCGCTCACCGACTTCGCCGAGAAGATCGGCGCCAACCCGGCGTCGCTCGTCGGCGTGATGATGAACCTCGGCGAGATGGTCACTGCCACGCAGTCCGTCTCCGACGAGACGCTGAAGCTCCTCGCGGACGAGATGAACTTCATCCTCGAGATCGTCAGCCCGGAGGAGGAGGACCGAGAGCTTCTCGAGTCCTTCGACATCGAGTTCGGCGAGGACGAGGGCGGCGAGGAGTTCCTCGTCGCGCGTCCGCCGGTCGTGACCGTCATGGGTCACGTCGACCACGGTAAGACCCGCCTCCTCGACACCATCCGCAAGACGAACGTCGTCGCGGGCGAGGCCGGCGGTATCACGCAGCACATCGGTGCGTACCAGGTCGCGACCCAGGTCAACGACGAAGAGCGCAGGATCACCTTCATCGACACCCCGGGCCACGAGGCGTTCACCGCCATGCGTGCCCGTGGTGCGAAGTCGACCGACATCGCGATCCTCGTGGTGGCGGCCAACGACGGTGTGATGCCCCAGACGATCGAGGCGTTGAACCACGCCAAGGCGGCCGACGTGCCGATCGTGGTCGCGGTCAACAAGATCGACGTCGAGGGCGCCGACCCGACCAAGGTGCGCGGTCAGCTCACCGAGTTCGGTCTGGTGGCCGAGGAGTACGGCGGCGACACGATGTTCGTCGACATCTCCGCCAAGCAGGGTCTCAACATCGACTCCCTGCTGGAGGCCGTGGTCCTGACCGCGGACGCCTCGCTCGACCTGCGGGCCAACCCCCAGCAGGACGCGCAGGGTATCGCGATCGAGTCCCACCTCGACCGCGGCCGCGGTGCCGTTTCGACCGTCCTGGTCCAGCGCGGCACGCTGCGCATCGGTGACACGATGGTGGTCGGCGACGCGTACGGCCGGGTCCGGGCGATGCTCGACGACAACGGCAACAACGTCGAGGAAGCGGGTCCGTCGACCCCCGTCCTCGTCCTCGGTCTCACCAACGTCCCGGGCGCCGGCGACAACTTCCTCGTCGTCGACGAGGACCGTACGGCCCGTCAGATCGCCGAGAAGCGCGCGGCGCGTGAGCGCAACGCCAACTTCGCCCGGCGCGGAGTCCGGTTCTCCCTGGAGAACCTGGACGAGGCCCTCAAGGCCGGTCTGGTGCAGGAACTCAACCTCATCATCAAGGGCGACGCGTCCGGTTCGGTGGAGGCTCTCGAGTCCTCGCTGCTCCAGCTCGACGTCGGCGAAGAGGTCGACATCCGCGTCCTGCACCGCGGCGTGGGTGCGGTCACCGAGTCGGACATCGACCTGGCGACCGGCTCCGACGCGATCGTCATCGGCTTCAACGTCCGCGCTGCGGGCCGCGCGGCGCAGATGGCGGAGCGCGAGGGCGTCGACGTCCGGTACTACTCGGTGATCTACCAGGCCATCGAGGAGATCGAGGCGGCCCTCAAGGGCATGCTCAAGCCGGAGTACGAGGAGGTCGAGCTCGGCACGGCGGAGATCCGCGAGGTCTTCAAGTCGTCCAAGCTGGGCAACATCGCCGGTGTCCTGGTCCGCTCCGGAGAGGTCAAGCGCAACACCAAGGCGCGCCTCGTCCGCGACGGCAAGGTCATCGCGGAGAACCTCACCATCTCCGGTCTGCGTCGCTTCAAGGACGACGTCACCGAGATCCGCGAAGGCTTCGAGGGTGGTATCAACCTCGGAAACTTCAACGACATCAAGGTCGACGACGTCATCGCGACGTACGAGATGCGCGAGAAGCCGCGGTCGTAACCAGCGGTGGTTCACGCCGGCCGGGGGTGACCTGTTCACCCCCGGCCGGTGTGGCCGTTCCCGGGCCGCGCCCCGGACCCCCGGCAAACAATCCCGTCGAGGGTGTCCGCCATTCGTTGTACGGTTCTGATGTTCCTGCCCCGTGCTGTGGGCAGGCCATCTATCCCGTACCGGCGGGTGAACCGGATACACACATGTACGTGGGGACTCTGTCCTTCGATCTCCTGCTCGGCGACGTACGGTCGCTGAAGGAGAAGCGCTCCGTCGTCCGTCCGATCGTGGCCGAGCTGCACCGCAAGTTCGCGGTGAGCGTGGCGGAGGTCGACCATATGGATCTGCACCGCCGGGCCGTGATCGGGCTGGCGGTGGTGTCCGGTGACACGGGGCATCTGACGGACGTACTGGACCGGTGCGAGCGGCTGGTCGCCGGACGCCCCGAGGTGGAGCTGCTCTCGGTCAGACGGCGGCTGCACGGGGACGACGACTGACCGGTCGCCGAGACAATTCAAGAAACAGCAGTAACGCGGAACGAGCTAGGAGACGGACCAGTGGCCGACAACGCGCGTGCCAAGAGGCTGGCGGACCTCATCCGAGAGGTGGTGGCCCAGAAGCTGCTGCGTGGGATCAAGGACCCGCGGCTCGGCTCGAAGGTCACCATCACGGACACCCGGGTGACCGGGGACCTGCGGGAGGCGACCGTCTTCTACACGGTGTACGGGGACGACGAGGAGCGGGCGGCCGCCGCCGCGGGACTGGAGAGCGCCAAGGGCGTCCTGCGTTCCGAGGTCGGCCGTGCCGCGGGTGTGAAGTTCACGCCGACCCTCACTTTCGTGGCCGACGCCCTCCCGGACACCGCCAAGACCATCGACGACCTCCTCGACAAGGCGCGGGCCTCGGACGCCCAGGTGCGCGAGAACGCCTCGGGGGCGACGTACGCCGGTGAGGCCGACCCGTACCGCAAGCCGGGTGACGACGAGGACGACGCCGCCGAATGACCCAGCAGCGCCAGAAGAACACCACGCCCGACGGCCTTGTCATCGTCGACAAGCCGTCGGGCTTCACTTCGCACGACGTCGTCGCCAAGATGCGGGGCATCGCCCGGACCCGGCGGGTCGGGCACGCGGGGACGCTCGACCCCATGGCCACCGGAGTGCTCGTCCTGGGGGTGGAGAAGGCGACCAAGCTGCTCGGTCACCTCGCGCTCACCGAGAAGGAGTACCTGGGGACCATCCGGCTCGGGCAGACGACGGTCACCGACGACGCCGAGGGCGAGATCACGGCGTCGGTCGACGCGTCGAAGGTCACCCGCGAGTCCGTCGACGCCGGTGTGGCCGAGCTGACCGGCGAGATCATGCAGGTGCCGTCCAAGGTCAGCGCCATCAAGATCGACGGCGTGCGGTCGTACAAACGGGCCCGGGACGGTGAGGACTTCGAGATTCCCGCCCGACCCGTCACGGTCTCCTCCTTCGCGGTCCACGACGTCCGGGACACCGTCGCCGAGGACGGCACCCCGGTGCTGGACTTGGTGGTGTCGGTGGTGTGCTCCTCCGGGACGTACATCCGGGCCCTCGCCCGCGACCTGGGCTCCGGCCTGGGCGTCGGTGGCCACCTCACGGCGCTGCGCCGGACGCGCGTGGGGCCGTACAAGCTGGACTCCGCGCGGACCCTCGACCAGCTCCAGGAGGAGCTGACCGTGATGCCGGTCGCCGAGGCCGCCACGGCCGCGTTCCCGCGCTGGGACGTGGACGACAAGCGGGCCCGGCTGCTGCTGAACGGCGTGCGGCTGGAGATGCCCGAGGAGTACACGGGCCGCGGCGCGGTCGCGGTCTTCGACCCCACCGGCCGCTTCCTGGCCCTGGTGGAGAGCCAGAAGGGCAAGGCCAAGAGCCTGGCCGTCTTCGGCTGAGGGCGAGCCCGGCTCTTTGAGGGGCGCGGGGAACTGCGCGATCAGCCACATGGGACCTGTACTCGCCGAACTCTCCGAACCCCCGAACTCTCCGAACCCCCGAACTCTCCGAACCCCCGGACTCTCCGAACCCCCCGCGCTCTCAGGCGGAGGGTTCGGAGAGTCCGGGGGTTCGGCCGGTGGCGGAAGCACCCGGCGTATTCGGCCCAGCCCAGCGGAGCGTGGAGCGACGGTCACGGGGTTCGCTGTTCCCGCCGCTCCACGGTCCCCCCCCCTCGGTTCCCCCACCCAGAGGTGTATCCATCTGCCCGGGGCTATTCACCCCTTCGTGCAGGCGCTCGGAGTGAACCGAGGGAGCGGAAGGGGGCGCGTTCGCCGGGCGATCTGTTCCGCTGATCTTCGCGTGCCTACCGTCGGAACACAGGTACGACGGGGAGGTCAGGACATGGCGGTACGGGGCCGTCGGGCAACCGACGACGGCCGCCGGGCGGCGCGGGACGAAGTCCTGGTGCGGGTCGGCGATCTGGCGGGACGACCGCGCGGCACGGGCTTCGTGGCCGATCACCACGGCACGGTCGTCACCAGCCACGAGGCGGTGGACGGGCTGGCCCGGATCGTGGTGCACGCCACCGGCGACCGCGTCTGTGTGGTGGCCTCCGACGCGGTGACCCCGCTGCCCGCCCTCGATCTCGCGCTCATCCGCACCGCGGGGCTGTGTGTGGACCCGCTGCCCTTCGCCCTGCGGGACGAGGTCGAGAGGGGCGCGTACGTCCGTATCGCGGCCGGCGGCTGGCGCGAGGCGCGGGTGCTGGGCACGGCGGACGTCACATACACCGCGACGGACGGTTTCCATCTGCTGCGCGGCGCCCTGGAGTTGGCGATCGGCACGGCCGGGAGCGAGGCGCTGCGGCTGGGCGGGGGCGCGGCCGGGGGACCCGTGCTCGACATGACCACCGGGGCCGTGATCGGCGTCCTCGGCACGGCGCTGGAGGCCCCGCACCGGGCCACCGGTTTCGCCGTGCCCCTGCGCGGGTGGCGGGCCGAGCGGCCGCTGGCCGAGCTCCTCGCGCGCAACGCGGCGACGGTGGCCGCGTACGGGACCGATCTGAACCTGGCCGGGGTGCTGGAGCTCACGGCCACCACCGTCGGGTCGGACGGGCCGGGGGCGGGTGCCGGGGCCGTCGCGGGTGCCGAGGCCGATCCCGTCGAACGGGTCGATGTGGTCCGGGAGTTCGCCGCCTTCGCCGACGGTCCGGCCACCGTCCTCGGCCTCGTCGGCCCACCCGGCACCGGCCGCACGACGGAACTGGCCGCCCTCGCCGCCAGACGCGGCCGGGACCCCGAGCCCGCACCCACCCTGTGGCTCCGCGGCGCCGACCTGCTCTCCGACGACCACTCGGTAGCGGACGCGGCCCGTCGCGCGCTGGAACGGGCGGGGCGGATCGTGGCGGCGTCCTCGGGGTCCTCGGCGTCCTCGGCGTCGGCCGCGTCGGCGGCGGAGAGGTCCACAGGGGAGTGGGGGGCATCGGCGGGGAGGGGCGAGTCGGGTGGCTGGGCTGCCTCGGACTTTTCGGCTGCCTCTGCCGCGCCTGCCGCGCCTGCCGCGCCGGCCGCCTCTGCCGCGTCGGCTGCTTCGGGCGGTGGTGGTGCTGGCGGGAGTCGGGGTTCCTCGGGCTGTGCTGGTGCTTCGGGAGAGTGGTGGCCCGGAGCGGGGCGGCCCTGGCTGCCAGGCCGGTACGAGGGCGAACTCGGGGACATCCGGCCGGAGCGGCTTGCCCGGCTGGCGCTGGCGGAGGGGCGGCCCATGGTGCTGCTTCTCGACGGGCCCGAGGAGATGCCGCCGACGCTCGCGCACCGGCTGGCCGAGTGGACCGCCGGGACGGTCGACTGGCTGCGGGAGCACGGGGCTCGGCTCGTGGTGGCCTGCAGGGCCGAGTACTGGGAGCGGGCCGGGGCGCAGTTCCCGGCGGAGCTGCTGCACGGGGAGGCGCCCGGTGGAGAGGTGCAGTCGCTGCCAGCCTGCGTGCGGCTGGGTGACCTGACGGAGAACGAGGCCCGGCGGGCCAGGCTGCGGTACGGGATCCCCGAGGACGCGCTCGCCGACGCCGACGCCCGGCATCCGCTCACCCTGCGGCTCCTGTCCGAGGTACGGGCGGCACTCCCGGAGGTCCCGGACGGGCGGCCCGGCGAGGATGGCGCCTTCGCCGGGCCGCCCGACGGGGGAGAGGCCGGGGGCGGCCGGTCGGGACCGGACGGGTGGGGACCGGACGGGTGGGGACCCGACGCGTACGGACCCAGCGGGCCGGGAGCCTCACGTGTGGGCGCCGAGGGGGCTTCGGGAGGGGGCGACGGTGCGACGGCGGCCCCTTCCGTCACGGTCCCCATGGGCACGGTCCCCATGGGCACGGTCCCTTCCGCCACGGCCCCTACGCGCCCGGTCCCTTCCGCCACAGTCCCTTCGGGCACAGTCCCTTCGGGCACAGTCCCTTCCGGGACTGGGTCATCCTCCTCCGGCTCGGCGGGTTCCTTCTTGGGCTCGGTGGGTTCCTCCGCCGGGTCGGCGGGTTGCTTCTTGGGCTCGGTGGGTCCCTCTGTCGGTTCGACGAGATCCTCCTCCGCCTCGACGACTCCCCCCTTCGGCTCGGCGTCGCCCTCCTTCGGCTCGGCGTCGCCCTCCGCCGGCGCGGCGGCATCGTCCACCCCCGTGGGACGACCCGATCGGGACGAGGTGCTGGCCGCCTACCTGGATCTGATGTGTCTGCGTGTCGCCGTGCGGCTCGCCGCGGTGAACGGGGTGCGGGGTGCGGCCGTGCGGCGGCTCGCGGCGCAGGTGTCGGGGCAGGTGCATGAGGCGGCACGGCGGTGTCTGGGGCCCGGCCAGGGGGAGCTGGACCGGGCGGCGTTCGAGGCGGTGTTCCCGTGGGGGCCGGTGCCCGGGCGGCGGCTCGGCGGCACCACCGGCTGGGCCTCGGCCGTGCTCACCGAGGGGCTGCTCGTCCCGGCCGGCGACGGCTACCGCTTCGCCCACGAGGAACTGGCCGACTGGATCCAGGGCGCGCATCTGGACCTCGACGCGGCCCTGCACGCGCTGGTGCACCGGGGCTGGGTCGCCCAGGCCGAGGCACGGCGGGGCTGGGGCACGATGCCGTCGGAGGCCCGCGTCCGACGGCAGGCCCGCCGGGCCACCCGTAACCTCCCCGTGCCCCGCCACCGCATCGGCCCCGTCGTCCACGCCCTGCTCCTCCTCGGCCGGCAACAGGGCCCCAACGAACTCGCCGGACGCCTGGAGGAGTTGCTCGACGCCCTGGACGCACTGCTGCCGCCGGGCGCCCCCGTCCCCGACGACCCGACCTGGTGGGCCACCCGTCTCCTGGCCGAGGTCCTGCTCCGGGTGCCCGACGCGACGCCGTACACCCGGGTGCTGCGGTTCCTCACCGAGCGGATCGGCGCCTGGCGGGCCCAGGGCAGAGGCGTACCGGGGGAGTTGGGACCGGACTTCTGGGCGTCGCTGCCGCTGCCCGAGGCGGAACGGTTCGACCTGCTGCGACGCCTCGTCGTAGCCGACCCGCCCCCCGGCGAGGGGCCCCGCTATCTGGACGTGGTCTCCCGTCTCCTCGCGGCCGGCCCCGCGGCCGTGCAGCCGCTCCTCACCCGCTGGTTCCTCGACGACACCCCGCTGGTCGCGACCCCCGACGCCACCGTGGCGACGGCCGCGCAGGCGCTGCTGCACACGCATCGCCGGTGCGCCCTGGACGACCTGACCGAGGCCTTGGTCGACAGCGCGCACCGGCGCGGCGACGAACTGCTCGCCGTACTGTCCGAGGAGGAGCCCTCGGCGGTGTGCCGGGCCGTCGACCGGTGGGCGCACGACGAGCGCCCGGCGCGGCGGGTCGCGGGGCTCGCGTACGGACTGCGGACCGCTCCGCACGTGCGTACGCACGCCGATCGCGAGCTGCTTCGCTACGCGGCGCTGGCCCTGCTGGGGCGCCCCGCCGACGTCACCCTGCACAGCGGCGCCCTCGCCCTGCTCGTACGGGATCCGCGGACCCGGTCCCGGTATCTGCCGCAGGCGCTGGAGCGCTTCGCGGCCGGCGACGCCCAGCTGCCCGCGAGCGCCCTGGTCACCGCCCTCGCCACCCACCCGGACCCGGTCCTGGACGCCTTCCGCGCCCGGCTGCGGACTCCGGGCACCGAGGGCTCCGACGGGGAGGCACTGAGGACGCTCGCCGAGGTCACCACACCCGGCCTCGCCCGCCGCGTCACCACCCTCGTAAGGGAGGTCGTCGAACTGCGCCCCGAGGTGGCCGGGCATGTCGCCGCCTACGTCGACCGCCGGCTGGAGCACGGACCGGGCACCCGAGCCGTGCTGTTCCCGCTGGTCAGCGGTCTGATCGTCGACGGCCCCGTCCAGGTCCGCGCAGCCCTCGCGGCGGTCTTCGCCGAGCCGGGCACGCAGGTCTCCGGCCCACTGCGGCGCGAACTGCTCGACCTGCTGATGGCGACCGAGCGGGACCCTTCCGTCCTGGACGCGCTGCTGCGGGCGGCCGCCGCGCGCGGAGGAACAGCGGATTCGCAGGACAGGGCGGGGACGGGGCGCATGGGGCAGACGGAGGAGACGGGGGACAGTGCCGCCACCCGGTTGCTGGTCCATCGGGTCGGCATGCTTCTCGTTCGTACGCCCGAGGGGGCCACCCGTTTCGACTGGGCGCTCGTCGACCTGGCCCGCCATGTGCCCGGCTTCGCGGCGCTGGTGGCCGGCTGGCTCAGCGGCACGCCTCAGGAGTGGGCGGCGGTGGTCGGTCCCAGCACCCGCCGGATGATCGAGAACCTGGCGGGGGTGCCGGGGGTGCCGGGGGCGTCGGGCGTGCGGGTGCCCGCGTGAAAAGCGGCGCCGAGTTCCGTGCTCCGGGTCACAGCGCGGATGCCGATGCGGGCCGATGGCATCGGGCATGGCACCCTTAGACCTGCGCAAGGGTTAGGCGTCAATACGGACACGGGTTCGACGAGGAGCGGTCACAGTGCAGCGCTGGCGTGGCTTGGAGGACATCCCCGAGGACTGGGGGCGCAGCGTCGTCACCATCGGTTCTTACGACGGGGTGCACCGCGGGCACCAGCTGATCCTCCGGCACGCCGTGGAACGCGCGCGTGAGCTGGGCGTTCCCTCCGTCGCCGTCACCTTCGACCCGCACCCCAGCGAGGTCGTACGCCCCGGCACGCATCCCCCGCTGCTCGCCCCGCACCATCGCCGCGCCGAACTGATGGCCGAGCAGGGCGTGGACGCGGTGCTGATCCTGCCCTTCACGAGCGAGTTCTCGCGGCTGTCCCCGGCCGACTTCGTCGTCAAGGTCCTGGTCGACAAGCTGCACGCCAAGGCCGTCGTCGAGGGCCCCAACTTCCGTTTCGGCCACAAGGCCGCCGGAGATGTGGCGTTCCTGGCCGAGCAGGGCAAGACGTACGACTTCGACGTCGAGGTCGTCGACCTGTTCGTCACCGGCGAGGCGGGCGGCGGGCAGCCGTTCTCCTCGACCCTGACCCGACGGCTGGTCGCCGAGGGCGATGTCGAGGGCGCGCGCGAGATCCTCGGCCGTCCCCACCGCGTCGAGGGGGTCGTCGTACGCGGCGCCCAGCGCGGCCGCGAACTGGGCTTCCCCACGGCCAACGTCGAGACCCTCCCGCACACCGCGATCCCCGCCGACGGCGTCTACGCCGGCTGGCTGCACGTCGCCGGCGAGGCGATGCCCGCCGCGATCTCCGTCGGCACGAACCCGCAGTTCGACGGCACCGAGCGCACGGTCGAGGCGTACGCCATCGACCGCGTCGGACTCGACCTCTACGGCCTCCATGTCGCCGTCGACTTCCTCGCCTTCGTGCGCGGCCAGGCGAAGTTCGACTCGCTGGAGGCGCTGCTCGTGGCGATGGGCGAGGACGTGAAGAAGTGCCGGGAGCTGATCGGGGCGTATGAGGGGGAGTAGCCCCCGAGGTCTGGTTGCGTCGGAGGGCCCGTACCGTTCGTGGATCGTGAACGGTACGGGCCCTCCGACGTGTCCGACTCCCGCCGCCTACTGCTGAGGCGGTGCCGGGGGGTAGGGCTGACCCTGCTGGGGATGGTGCGGTTGCTGCGGCGGGTACGGCTGCCCCGGAGCGGGTTGCCCCGGAGCCGGCTGACCGGGGTGGCCGTAGGGCTGCGGGGCCTGGCCGGGTGCCGGCTGACCCGGATAGGGCTGCCCGGGGTACGGCTGGCCCTGCTGCGGCGGGTAGGGCTGTTGACCCGGCATCGGCTGACCGGGCATCTGCTGACCCGGCATCGGCGGGGCGACCACCGGCGGCGGATTGCCGTCCGACGTCCACAGACCGTGCGACTGCTGGTGACGGGCGATGTCCTCGGCGACCATCGCGGCGAGCGTGAAGTACGCCTCCCGCACCTTCGGGCGCATCATGTCGAGGTCCAACTCGGCGCCCGCGGACAGGTGTTCGTCGAAGGGTACGACGACGACACCGCGGCAGCGCGTCTCGAAGTGGGAGACGATGTCGTCCACCTTGATCATCTTGCCGGTCTCGCGCACCCCAGAGATGACCGTGAGGGAACGTGCCACCAGGTCCTGGTAGCCGTGCGCGGACAGCCAGTCCAGCGTCGTACTGGCGCTGCTCGCACCGTCCACGGACGGCGTCGAGATGATGATGAGCTGGTCGGCGAGGTCGAGCACCCCGCGCATGGCGCTGTAGAGCAGGCCGGTGCCCGAGTCGGTGAGGATGATCGGGTACTGCTTGCCGAGGATGTCGATCGCGCGCCGGTAGTCCTCGTCGTTGAACGTCGTGGAGACGGCGGGGTCGACGTCGTTGGCGATGATCTCCAGCCCGGAGGCCGCCTGCGAGGTGAACCGCCGGATGTCCATGTACGAGTTGAGGTACGGGATCGCCTGGACCAGGTCGCGGATGGTGGCTCCGGTCTCGCGGCGCACCCGGCGGCCGAGTGTGCCCGCGTCCGGGTTGGCATCGATCGCGAGGATCTTGTCCTGGCGCTCGGTGGCGAGCGTCGAGCCGAGGGCCGTGGTGGTCGTCGTCTTGCCCACGCCGCCCTTGAGGCTGATGACCGCGATGCGGTAGCAGGACAGCACGGGCGTCCTGATCAGCTCCAGCTTCCGCTGCCGCTCGGCCTCCTCCTTCTTCCCGCCCAGCTTGAACAGCCCGCCGCCCGACGACGGACGACTGCTCTTCGTCTTCTGCTTCTTGCTGTTCAGCAGCCGGTCGGAGGAGAGCTCGACGGCTGCGGTGTAACCGAGCGGCGCGGCACCGGGGTTGGTGGGCTGACGGTGGTCGTGCTGCACGGGCTGCGGCCAGGCGGTGCCTGTGCGGGGGTCGATGGGGGCGGGGGGCTGGGCGTGACCCCCGGGGTGACCGGGCTGTCCGGCGTGACCCGGGTGGTCCGGGTGCGCTGCGATGGCCGGCTGTCCGGGCTGGGCGGGCTGGGCGGGTTGGCCTGGGTGTCCGGGGAACGGGGGTTGCTGGTGGCCGGGGTGGCCCGGGTGCTCCGGTTGTCCGGGGTGGGCGGGGGGCTGGGGGAAGCCGTAGCCGCTCTGGGGAGCAGGGGAGTTGGGCGGACCCTGGGGGGCGGGGGTACCAGGCGTGCCGGCGGCGCCGGAGGGCGGGAAGCCGTAGCCGGCCTGGGGGGCGTTGGGGTGGGGAGTGGGGGCGCCTGGTGTGCTCGGCGCGCCTGGCTGTGCCGGGGGCTGGGGGAAGCCGTAGCCGCCCTGCTGGGGGATGGGTGTCTGCGGGGGCACGGGGCCGCCGGGGTGCGGGAAGCCGTAACCGGGGGTGGGCTGGGCCGGGGGTGTGGTGGGAACGGGGGCACCGGAGTGGCCCGGCTGCTGTCCCGGGTGGCCCGGCTGGCCCGGCTGGTCGGGCTGTGCCGGGGGCTGGGGGAAGCCATAGCCGCCCTGCTGGGGGATGGGTGCCTGCGGCGGCACGGGGCCGCCGGAGGGCGGGAAGCCGTAACCGGCGGGGGCGGCGGGCGGCGCAGTGGCACCGGGGGTGCCGGGTGCACTGCCGGGCGCACTGGGTACGCCGGGTGCGGCGTCGACCGGGTTGCCCCATGGCGCGGGCGCGCCCTGAGGAGCCTGCGGCTGGAATGGTTGCTGCGGCGACACGGACGGCTCGCCCTGCGCGGCCACCGGCTGCTGCTGACCGGGCGCCTGGGGGAACGTCTGCCCGCCAGGCGCCGACGGAGCGGACGCGGGCCACTGCCCCGCCGAGGCAGGCGCGGTGGCCTCAGCCGGCTGGAACGCCGGAGGCAACGGAGGAAGCCCACCCTGCGGCGCGGGCGGCGTCCAGGCGGGAGGCGTCTGCGGAACGCCGCCGGGGGCACCCGGAGCGGGTGCGGCGGGCGGGGCGTCCTGAGGAGCGCCGGACTGAGGTGGGGTGGTCGGCGACGCGGCGGCCTGGGGCACGGCGCCGACGGAGGCGGCGTCGGCAGACTTGGCCACGTCAGAGGTGGCGTCCTGAGGCACGGAGTGCTGCGGGACGGAGCCCTGCGGGACGGAGCCCTGAGAGGTGGCATCCGTCGGCCCGGTCCCGTCGGAGACGGCGTCCGGGGTCGCGGTGCCGTCGGGCTGCTCGACCTCGGCGGCCCCGGCCCCACCGGACGCTTCCGAGGTAGCCGCACCGGCGGCGCTCACCCCGCCCTCGCTGCCCTGACCGTTGCCTTCCTGCACGGCCTGCATGGCCTGGACGTCCTGATCCTCGCCGGACGAAGCGCCGTCGGAGGGCTGCGCGACGGCGGCGTCGGCCACGGCGGCGCCGTCCTGCCCCTGAGGTTGCCCCTGAGGTTGCCCCTGAGGCTGTGCCTCGGCGGCCGCATCAGTTTGCGTCACACCCTCAGCCTGCGTCACACCCTCAGCGTCAGAGATCCCATCACCGTCACTGTCGGCGCCACTGGCCACCGATCCGGCGTCGGAGGTGGTGGCGCCGCCCGGCTCCACGGCCTCCACCTGAGGCGCGTTCAACTCGAAGTCGTCGGCACCCACTTCACCACGGGGAGCACCATCGGCACCCACACCTGCGGCCGCATCCCCGATCGCGCCCGCACCCGCGTCGGCACGCCCGGCGGAGGCATCCTCGGCCACACCCGCACCCGCGATCTCCCGCTTCAACGCGGCAGCGGAAATCCGCATGGTCGCGCCACTCTCGATGTCCCCGTGCCCGGTGCCGGCCTCGGGCGCGGCGGCAACCGGCGGCCACGGCGGCGGAAACGTGTCACCCGAACCGGCACCGGGCACCGCGGACATGTCGACAGGAGGACCGGCCGGCGGCGCGGGCGGAGGCGTAGCGGAACCGACAGCCGAAGGAACGCCGTCCGTGCCCGCACCCGTGTCGGTACCCGCAGCCGGTTCCGCACCGGCCCCGGCCGACGAGGCGTTCTGCGTGTACCAGGCAGGCGGCGCGTAGTCGATGGTGAACTCGCCCGTCGTCTCGACGGCGGACTCCGCGTCGGGCTGGTCATCGTCGGGTGTGGCCCAGCCCCCGCGCGTCCCGTCCCGATCGCTACTCACAGTTCCTCCTGGTGTGGTCGAGCACCCTCATGTCGTGCTGGGGCGACCGTTCCTGTCGTCCGATTCGCCGGGCTGGTCCCCCCTCGGGCCCCGGGCAGATGTCGCACAGTCCTTACCACCCGCTTGCGGGCAACTCGCGACGTGCTGTACCCCAGCCTAATCATCAAAACCGCGGGCCCGGCAGGCCCGTCTCTCCCAACGGGCTTCAGTGAAGTACTCAACTGCCCCAATGGTGAAGCAAAGTGGGCATACCGTATCGCCTTGATCCGCACTCGCCGGGCTTGTCCTGAACCGTCGGCTCAGTCCATGCGACGTGCCACACCCAGGAGACCGGTCTCCGCGTCCGTGGCCTGCGTCATCACGTACTGCCGGTCCCGCTCCGCGCACCACAGCGTGATGCCGTCCTGCAGCCCGGGCAGGGACCGGGTCTCGGGGTGCGGCAGGCCTATCACGCGCCCGATCTCAGTCGCCTCGTCCGGCGATACCCGCTGGACGCCCACGACGCGAGCCTGACGCATCAACCGCGGCGCGACCGGACTCAGATAGGGAAGCAGCGTGAGTACGGACTGCCAGGGTGCCGAGGTCACGCGTCCGCGCGGCGGCCGCATGCCGCAGTCACGCACCACCAGTACGGGCGTGCCGGCCGACGCGCCCTGTGGTGGTACGCGCCCCACGTCGTACACCGCCAGGCCGTTCTGCCCGCCGCCCATGGCGTGCACCAACGGCATCCAGGCCTGTGCCCGCGCTGTCTCGACGGCCACGCGTGCCCCCGTCGCGGCCGTGCGCAGTGCCAGGACCTGGGCCGTCCACAGGCCGCCGATGAGGACGATGTCGAAGGGGGTCGGTCGGTTGACCCCGAGAACGGCGGGCCGGCCCTGTTGGTTGACGCCGACCACCACACCGTCGTCTCCGATGGGCAGGGAGAGCGCACCCACCTGCTCCACGGGCAGCGTGTGCCGCGGGTGCCGGGGACCCAACAGCCCGAACCCGGTGCGCAGCCGCTGTCCGAGGCCCGTGACCTCCGGAGTGCCTTCCGGCGCGGACGTGGATGACGGCGAGGCCGATGCCCTCATGGCCATCAGCGGGTACCTCCGAGCGGCAGGGTGGCGAGCACGCCAGGGAGTTGTTCACGGTCCAGACGCACGAGCCCGGTCCGTGCCTGACGCGCGGCATGCTCCAGATCCCGCCGCGCGTCGGTCAGCTCCTGGTTGCTGCGACCGGTGATGCGAAGGTGACCTGTAAGGGTGACGTCCTGCCGACCGCCTTTGGCCAGCGTCAGGCTGAAGGTCGTCGCCAGCGCGGGAACCGCGGTCAGATGTGCCACCAACTGTGCCAGCGAGGTGCCGGAGCCGCCCAGTTGAGGCCAGCGGCGCACCCAGTACGTGGTGTGCCGACGGTTGTCACAGCGCCAGCTGCGGCTGGACTCCTCGGTCCGCCGCTGTGGCGCCTCGTCCCGCCCGGTCTGTGCGGCCTGCGCGGTCACCATCGGGTTGGCGCACGCGGAGGTGGCGATGGCAGCCGTCAGCTCCTCCTCCGTCAGCAGATTGGCCCGGAAGCCGGCGCCGGTCAGTCGACTGGACAAGTGCTCCGCAGACCGCACCAGACACTTCTGCGCCCCACGGAGCCCGCCGCCGCGCGCGGCCACCGCCTCCGGGCACGACTCGGGGTCGAGTTTCAGGGCTATCCACATGATGCGCACTGACGGAGCGCCGGTCTGGGCCTGGAGCGGTGCGTAATTGCTCACGACGACCGACTGCTGGGGCAGGTGCAGCGCGGGCGCCGGCTGCGTGTGCACCAGGATCTGTGCCGACTCCAGCCGGATTCCGTCGACTTCGAGGACGTCCTGCACGAGCGCGACGGGCAGCGGCCGGCGACTGCGCTCGGCGCGCAGCGCACCGGCATCCGACTCCAGTTGGAGCACCGCGGTGAGGAATCCTCCGTCGCCCACCATGCCGATCGGCCGCTGATCGCGACGGTCGCCGCGGTGGAAGCTGTACGTCCGCAGGCTGGGATCACACTCCACGGCAGGTGCGAGGCCGGAATCGATCCCCGAAGGCACCGGTGCGCTCGCGGCCCTGCGCATGCGGGCCCGCAGCGCCAACAGCGAGCCCAGCCAATCGGGCAGGGAGTGTCCGCGGCGTCGTACGAGAGCGAGGACGACCAGCACGGCGGCGGCCGCGATGGCCGGAATGAGCGCGGCCGTACCGACGAGCCATCCGACGGCCACGAGGGCGGCCGCCATCTCCAGCATCACCAGCCGCTGTAGCGCGAACGAGCCCCCGTGCCCCGAGTGGGACCTCAGATGGGGCGAGACGGACCCGCGGGACGATGCGGCGGCGTCAGGTACCGCTCCCGACCGCGCTGTCGGAGAAGGAGAAGAGGAACCGCCCGAACGCGACCGAAGCGTGCCACCTGATCGCGGCCCCGATTGCGATCGCGACCGGGCCCGTGTTGCGGAAGCCATTGCTCCAAAACCCCCGAACTCTCCCGAAATTCCCTGCACTCAGGGCCGTGCACGGCCTGAGCGCCCTGCCCCTGCCATCAGCACAGTCACGCAACAGGCATAGTAGGGGGCGGCTCTGACAGCCCAGGCACCAGAGGCAATTGAGGACAGGGGCAGATCTTCACAGATCACCCCACGGCTCCGCACGGGGAGAGAGCGGACACAGATGGCATCACGGCGGGACGAACTCAACGCCTACACCTTCGCGAAGCGCCGTACGCTCGCATCCTTCCTTCAGCCGTCTCCGTCGGGCTCGGAGGAGGGCGCTCCCAAGCCGCTGCGCGCGCTGTGGCCCGGCGCCGTCGTCGGTGTGGTGATTCTCGCGGTCTTCGGGGGCATCGGTGTGTTCAGCCCGAAGGCACCCAAGGACTGGGCCGACGCGGAGGCGCACGTCATCGTGGCGAGCGATTCCACCACCCGGTACGTGGTGCTGAAGACGGATGGTCGCAATCAGCTGCATCCGGTTCTCAACATGGCGTCGGCCAAACTGCTCCTGGATCCCGGCAAGGCCGACATCATCACCGTCGACGAGAAGATCCTGGACAGCGGCGAGCCGCCGCACGGTGCCACGATCGGGATCCCCTACGCCCCCGACCGCCTGCCCTCCGCCGAGGAGGCGGAGGTCGCCAAGCGCTGGGCCGTGTGCGAGCGTCCCGGTGACGGCGAACGCGCCATCCAGAAGGCCGCGTTCGTCCTGGCCAAGAAGGAGTTCGACAAGACGGGAGGCTCCGACAAGCTCTCGGGCGGCGACTTGATGTACGTCGTCGGCCCGGACGGCAGGACGCAGTACGTGGTCGACGCGCAGGGCACGGCGTACCGACTGGCCGACCCGACCGACACCGAGCTGCTCAAGGCCCTCGACACCCAGGGCCGAGACCCGCAGCGCGTGTCCCAGGAATGGCTCGACACCCTCCACAAGGGCGACCCGATCTCCATCCCGGCGATCGACGGCACGCCCGGCACGAAGGCGAACGCCTCCACCCGCCTTGAGCAGTACGACAAGGTCGGTGAGGTCATCAAGGCATACGACGGCCGGCGGATGCAGTACTACGTGGTGCTGCAGGGCGAGGTGGCCCGGATCTCCGAGTTCGTCGCCACGCTGCTGCTCAACAGCGGGGACCTCGTCGACGTCGGACAGGCTGGCGAGGCGCAACAGGTGCACCCCAGTGCGGTCGCCGACAGTACGACCTTCGAGGCGGACAAGACCTGGCCGGCGTTCGAGCCGAAGACGGTGAACGACGGCTCCAGCGCCACCTCGGGCCGCAACACCGTCTGCAACGTCCTGCTCTCGGTCGGCTCGAAGGGGAAGACGACGCTGTCCACCTGGGTGGGCACCGACTTCCCCGCTCAACTGCCCACCGGTTCCTCCAGTGCGTATGTCACCCCCGGCTCCGGCCAGCTCTACCGCCAGTTCCAGGGCACGGAGACGAGGGCAGGTGGCGTCTTCCTGGTCACGGACACGGGCCTGCGTTACGCCCTGCAGTCCAACAGCGACAGCACCACCGGAGACGAGGGCATCGGCACCTCGGCCAAGCAGCGCGAGGAAGAGCTGAACGAGGCGAAGATCGCCCAGACCCGGCTCGGCTACGAGAAGGTGACGCCGTCCCCCATCCCGGCGCAGTGGTCGACGTTCCTGCCGACGGGGCCGCGCCTGTCGGAGGCGGCGGCACGGCAGCCGCAGGGTTCGTAGACGCGCGGTGGAGGGGAGCGAAGCGATGTCGAAAGCGAACGCGGGGGCGCTGAGCGCGCGGATCAGGCGGAACACGCAGACGCGGGGGCTCCGGAGCGGCCGGGGTACGAGGCCGGCGGCCCGGGCCGCCGCGACCGCGCTGATCGCCACCACCTCGGTACTCGCCCTGCCCACGACCACTGCCTGGGCCGACGGCGGCCAGTGCACGTTCCCGTCGAAGGACTACGCGGGCCGTCCCTGGGCGCTGCAACGCGTCAACCTCGACGAGCTGTGGGCGCTGTCCACGGGGAAGAACGTCCAAGTGGCCGTGATCGACACAGGGGTGGATATCAGGAACCCCCAGCTCACCAAGGCCGTGGACGCCGCCAAGGGCGCGAACTACCTCCCCACGAAGAACTCCGAGGGCGAGAAGATCGACCGCGGCAACAGCCAGGGCACCACCGACACGGTGGGCCACGGCACACGCGTGGCCGGCATCATCGCGGCCCGCCCGCTGAAGGGGACCGGCTTCGTGGGCCTGGCCCCGGACGCCAGGATCATTCCGATCAAGCAGAACAACGCGGAGGGCGACGGAACGGCCCTCACCCTGGCGTCGTCGATCCGCCACGCCGTCGACGTGGGCGCCGATGTCATCAACATCTCGCAGGACACGGCCAACGCCGTGAAACCCGACGTGAGACTGGAGGATGCCGTCGACTACGCCCTCGACAACAAGGTCGTGGTCGTCGCCTCGGCCGGCAACGACGGCCTGGGCGGCAACGTCAAGGTCACCTACCCGGCGTCGTACGAGGGAGTCCTGGCGGTGGCGTCCTCCGACCGCAACAACGAACGTGCCCCCTTCTCACAATCAGGGGAATTCGTAGGAGTCGCAGCCCCCGGCGTCGACATGATCTCCACTGTCCCCGGCGGCGGCCACTGCTCCGACAACGGCACGAGCTTCTCCGCGCCGTACGTGGCCGGCGTGGCGGCTCTCCTGAAGTCCAAGTACCCGCAATGGACCGCCCAGCAGGTCGTCGCCCAGATCGAGCAGACGGCGGAACGCTCGATCCCCGGCCATGACCTCCTGGTCGGCTGGGGAGTGGTCGACCCCGTCAACGCCCTGACGAACGTGGACCCGGAGCACCCTGTCGAGAGCCCGAAGCCCGAGGGCGGAGTGGCCAGGGGCGAGGCACCCTCGGTCACTCCGCTGCATTTCGGTGAGTCCGCGGAGGAACGGAACACGCGCCTGGCGACGTATGTGACCGTAGGCGGCCTGGTGCTGGTGGCGGGCCTGAGCGGCACGGCGGTGGCGGTGCGGGATTCGCGGCGCAGGCAGCGGAGATCAAGGAGTGACACATGAACGCGCTGGCCGTAACGAACGTCCTGAGCCTGGTCCTGGCCGCTGTATTCCTGGTGATGGCCTGTGTCAAGGCGGACTGGGTACGCGCCTGGCGCTCCCGCGTCAACCCGTCGGCCGAGGAACTGCCCGACGCGGCCTTCACCGCCGCCCGCGTCATCCTGGTCCTCATGGCTGGCATGGGCATCTACCTCGCCATACAGGGCTTCAGCGTCTCCGACGACGCGGCGTGGGACGGCAGCGAGCTGACCGGAGCGGTGCAGGGGCCACCAACGACCTGGACGGCTACATGAAACCCGACCGACAAGGCTGGCGACTCCCTTTCCCTCGATGACTACTCGACTCTCATCAAGGACACGGTGTCGCAGAACGGCGGCGGCGATGCCCCAGGTCGGGCGTGGACTTCTTTCTGCCCGGATACGTGAGGGACACTGCCCCTCACCGCCCGTTGCCGCGCGGCCGCCCATGAGCGCCGGATGGATCGCAGGACGCACCGCGTTGCGTCGAAGTCGGTGAGCCGTGCTGGCCTCCACATCGCGTGCACCGGCAAACCGACTCCGTACTTCGCACGGGATCGGTAGACGCGGCGGGGCAGGAGAAACGGGACCGCAATGCAGTGCGCACAGACTGTTGATGCCGCGTACTCCGCCACGCAGGGGTCTGTCGATCAAACCCGGTCCATGGAGAATTTGGGGCAAGTCCCCTGTGCGTAGATTGTCGCCGTGAAGGTTTGCAGGAGACGCGTACTTGAGACTCCGGTGACGGCTGGCAGGGGGAGGGGCGCGTGCCCGGGCACCTCTTCAGCCGTGGCGCACGGGAGTTGGCGCAGAGACGCGATCGAACGTCTCCGGAAGTCTGATGAAGATCGCAAGCAGTGTGACGCCATCGTCCGTGGGGTGCTGAATCATGGGGTAGAGCCATGCGTGCCCGGTGCACGGCCTGTCGTGTGCACCCGTTCACAGTGAACAGGCAAGACGGGCAAGGCGGGACGGCCGATCGGTCTCGTAACCGAGCTGACGCACATCGCTGTTGGCCCCGTTGTGCAGGTTGACTACAGTGGTAAAAGCGTTGTGAGGCGCGGCTTGCTTTGCGATCGTACGGTGAGTGGTTGGGCCAGGTCTCGATCGTGTCGGAGCCGATGGCTGTACGGGGGAACGGGGAGGGGTGTCGTGCTTCCGGCAGAGATGGCGGGGGGTGTGTCGGCGGCCAGGGCGGCGAACCTGGAGGCCAGTGGTGAGGCCCTGGACAAGTTCGTGAAGCGGGTGGATGCGGTTCTCCGCGACCTTGAGACGTCGGCCGGCAACCCGACGAAGGTGGGAGCCCAGACCATCAGGTCCACGTCTTTGAGTGCGGGGGCGGACGGTATCTTCCCTGAAGCCGACGGCTTGTACACGCAGTACAACCGGGTCCATCAAGAGCTCACGTCCCTGTCCAAGACCCTGCATCTGCAGATTGAGGCGACGGCCATCGCGGTTCAGGGTGCGCATCGAGGCTTCGACAACCTTGAGGAGGAACTGCGTCAGCGGTTCTACGCCATCCAGGGAGAGATCGCGAAGATCCAATATGCCAAGGACGGCAAGCAGCGCGTCGGTGACAACCGCACCGGGGTGATGTGACGATGACCGACAAACAGCGCGAGGTGGACCTCGACCGCGTCGAGGGGCAGAACGGCGTCACGGATATCGTCCGAGGGTTTGAGGACCGTCCGCGAGGTGGGTTGCTCAACCGCATGATGCGCTCGGCCTTCGTGGACAGTCCGCTCGGGCGGACCATCGCGGAGCGCACGGACTTTGAGAAGCGCGACTTCGACCTCAATCAACTGATCGACCTCGTCGAGCAGACGGACCCGGAGGATCTGGAATCCTCGGGCAAGGCATTGTGGGACGCGCGCGACGCCATCAATGCGGCAGCTGACGAACTCGAAGGCCACATCGACAACGTCCACTGGGTCGGAGAGTCGGGTGATGCCTTTCGTAAATGGGGCAGCTCGCTCGTCACCAACACGCATCACTTGAGTGACTTCGCCGGGTCGGCAGGGGATCAGATCACCGCTGCCGCCGTGGGCCTTGCGTCTGTGCGCGGTGCCATGCCGTCTCGTGATTCGGAAACGAGCCGGAAGCGGCCTGAGCACTTCACAGAGGCTGAGAAAACCGCGGACAAAGGCGAGTACGAGGCTGCCGTACGGGTGGAGAAGGACCGCCAGGAGGCGATCAACCAGATGAACCGGTTGGCGTCGTACTACGCGGTGTCCGAAGAGGTGCTGGCGTCCCTGCCCGCCAAGGACAAGACGCCGGAGTTCACGGCCATGCCTGATGTTGGGGTTCCGCGGCCGGCGAAGGAGTATCGCCCCGGCGGATCTGCCTCAGCCACGACTGGAGAGTCCGGAACGACAACTGTCGTGGGCCATGACGCTGCCGTGACGGATGATGCCGCTAGGCACGGCGTAAGCGATAACCCGAGGTCCGCAAAGGACATCACTGGCAAGATCGCGTACCCCGACGAGCCTGTCCGTACCAACATCGACAGCGTCGGCACGCTGCCACCGTCCACGACCACACCCGTGACCGGCCACACTCCGCCGACACTGGGCACCCCTGCTCCCGGTGGCGGTCAGCCGAACATGTTCGAGGTTGGTCTAAGGACACCGGTCTCCAACGGCACGTCAGGCCGGAACCTGGGTGGAACAGGTGGTCTTCGCACCCCTGCGTCGGCTCAGGCGCGCATTGGTACGCCCGGTTCGGGTTCTGGGCGCTCCACGGGGCAAGGGCCCATGAACCAGATGGGGCGTGCCACGTCGACCGGGCAGTCCGCTGCCAGAGGCATGGCTCCTGGATCGCAGTCGTCCCAGATGGGCCGTGCGGTCACCGGTGGTACGTCGCGAGCCGGCGGCACGGCTGCTCCGCGGGCGAACAGCGGTCCGGTGACCGGAGCAGGTCGGGCCAACGGAGTTGTTGGGGGACAGCCCAGGGCGGTTGGTGGCGCTTCTGCGCAGGGCGGCGCCAGGATTCCTCGCGGGACGGTTGTCGGTGGCGAGGGAGTAGCCAACTCACGTCCCGCTACTGGTCGACCCGGGCAGCGTGGGGTCTTCGGAGCGCCCGAGCCCACGGCGAGGTCGGGTGCAAGCGCGACGCCCCCTCGTGGGGGCTCCGGAACGTCCGAGGCTGTCACAGGCAGGCCGGTCGCACGCAACTCCGTTGCGGGCGCCGAGCGTAACGGCCTGACACGTGGCGGCGCCGGTCTCGTGCGCGGCCCTGGCCACGTAGCGTCCGGTGACGATGGGAACGTCCAGGGATCGCCGCGTCCCGACCACCGGGTCGAAGGCGAAGAGATGCACCTACCTAGCAGGCCGCGGCGTGATGTGCCGCCGGTCGTCAACTGACCAAGCACGAGCGAGGACACGGAACACGATGACGTCAGGGACCAGCCGACGAGCCGAGCGGGCCAAGGTCCACAGATCCCGCCCCGGTAGACGAGCGCGGGCTGTGGGCGCGGTTGTCGGTGCCCTGGTGGCCGTGAGCGTGGGATCCGCCCCTGGTGCCGCTGCGTACGACGCTCAGTCCAAGCAGTGGTACCTGGAACCGATGCAGGCCGAACAGATGTGGAAGGTCAGTACGGGGAAGGGCATCAAGGTTGCGGTCATCGACAGCGGCGTAAACGCAAATACCTCCTCCCTGAAGGGGCAGGTCCTGACCGGCGAAGTTCCCAAGTCGGTCGCCTACAACGCCACGGACGACTACACCGGCCATGGAACGACCATGGCTGAGTTGATCGCAGGTACGGGAGCAGGAGGAGGCCTGCAGGGGTTGGCGCCGGGGGCGAAGATCGTTCCATATCGCATTGAGCTTGAGGGACTGAAAGGTGGGGCGGAGGAACTGGAGAAGACGCCCGGGGCCGTAGACGCGATCAGGGCGGCAGCCGACACCGACGCGCAGATCATCAGCATGTCGTTCGGAGCGGAGGGGCCGAGTTCCAAGGAGAAGGAGGCCGTCGAGTACGCCGCTTCGAAGGGCAAGCTGATGATCGCAGCAGTTGGTAACGAGGGCGGAACCGGGGGCAGGATCGGTTATCCAGCCGCGTACCCCTATGTAATTGGTGTGTCGGCGACAGACGAATCCGGCACGGCGTCGGAGTTCGCCTCGTCTGGGAACTATGTGGATCTCATGGCGCCAGGGCAGGGCTTCCCCGGGTGGTGCGACGGGAACCTCCGCTCGTACTGCGATGACGACCAAGGCACCAGTGCCGCAGCTGCCATCGCCTCGGCCTCCGCCGCCCTGATCTGGTCCGCCCACCCTGAATGGACGGTGAACCAGGTTACCCGCTCCATGATCGACACGGCTGGCCGTACGTGGGCGAAGGACAAGCCGAGTAAGTACGCGGGTTATGGGTTCGTCCGTCCTCGGATTGTTCTCAAGGACTCCAACTACGACGCAGGCCCCGCCAACGTCGACCCCCTCGCGAAAGACAACGGCGGAGACCTCCTGGCCAACTCCGCATCCACCGCCTCGTCCTCTCCCTCCCCCTCTCCGTCAACCGCATCACAGGCCCCCGAAAAGGGTTCCAGTGGCGGTACCTCGGCGGCAGGTTCAGCCGCGGAATCGACGAATGGCGGCAACACTCTGTGGATTGCGCTCGGGGCAGCTGCCGCAGCCATCGTGATCGGTGGCGCCGGCGTGGCTGTCATACGGGCGCGACGCGCCAGGTGACATCGACAGCCGTAAAGGGCCGTCAGGAGCCCTGTGCTGTGCGGCTCAAGCCCAAACAGTTGGATCAGGAAGCAGACACAGAAAGGACGGCTGACCATGGCCGGCAAGCAGAAGCTCGAAAACGATGCGGTAATTCTGCTCCAGAAGCAGATGCTTGAGAAGTACGAGAACGTCAAGTCACGTGTGCACAGGCTTCAGGGAATCATCGACAGCCTGGAGACCGGTCAATGGGACGGAATCGGCCGAGCCGCGTTCGACAAGAAGCAGTTCGAGATCAACCAGTCGCTGCGGAGCATGGGCAACATCCTTGCTGAGGTCATCGAGGCGATGACCTCGGCGCGCAACATCATCGACACCAAGGAAGACGAGGTGCGCGCGGCGGTCAACAGGATTGACCTCCAGGACGGTGCTCCCACGGTTTCTCCCTTCACTTCCTTCTGAGTCGAGCCGAGCTCAGGACCAAGGCCGGACACCGGCACGCATCAGCCACGCACCAATGAGACGAGGTAAGCAAGCATGGCCGGCAACAACATGGATGGGCTTTCCGTCACTTATGACGCACTCGACATCACGGCGACCAAGATCGCTAACGAGGCGAGGGACCTCGAGCAGGATCTGCAGGAGCTGAAGAGGCTTGTCGAGAACAGTGTGCAGTACTGGGAGGGTGAGGCCCAGGACACGTTCAAGGTGAAGCTGGAGAGGTGGGACAAGGAAGCCACCGACATCCACACGGCGCTCACGGGTATCGGTCACGTCGTGGCTACGGCAGGCGGTACCTACATGGAGGGCGACAAAAAGGGAGCCAGCTACCTTCAGTAGCTGGAGGCTCATGAAGAACAGTTCCGGGGTGGGCGCGCGCGGGAGGCGCCCACCCCGTCGTTGTCCCCCGTCGCAGCGTGAGCCGTGGTCCTGGGTCCGCCGTACGGAGGCATACGGGCCCGGGAAGTTCATGCCGCACGTCCTGATCCCGCGCTGTGCCGGACCGGAGAAGACCCCTCTCCCCACCGGCCCAATCTGCCCGCGCCACCTCCGGCTCCGGGCCGTGACCGTCGAAGCGACCACGGCCCCAAGACCCTCGCACGTCAGCCGGCCGTCAGCCCGTCACCCATCCCCGTCCTCGACCAACCCGACCTGAACCAACGGCTTCCCCCGCTTCCGAGACACGAACACACCGCGCCCCGCAGGCATCGGCCGCGGCCGTACGCCGCCCAGCAGGTCGCCCTCGCCCGGGTCGCCCGCGAGGACGACGCCTTGAGCCCCGAGTTCCTTGATGCGCTGGGTGAAGGCCTCGTAGCCGGCGCGGCCGGCGCCCGCGGTGGAGCGGGCGATGATGAAGCGGACGCCGACGTCACGGGCGAACGGGAGCATTTCCGTGAGTCCCGACAGCGGGTTGCCGCTCGACGTGGACACCAGGTCGTAGTCGTCGACGATCACGAACACCGTGGGGCCACGCCACCAGCTGCGGTTGCGCAGTTGCTCCGGTGTGACGTCCGCGGTGGGGGTGCGGCGTTGCATGAGGTCGGCCAGGGCGTCCATGTGGTGCTGCATCTGGTTCGACATGGGGATGTACTCCGCCAGATGGGAAGGAGGGGTGACACCCAGCAGCGAGCGGCGGTTGTCGACCACGAACAGCTTGCAGCTGTTGCTGTCGTAGCGCTCGGCGAGACGCTTGATGAGCAGTTTCAGCAGATTCGACTTACCGGACTCGCTCTCGCCGAAGACGAGGAAGAACGGGTCCTGGTCGAAGTCCACGAACACCGGCTCGAGGCTGTCCTCGTCGAGGGCGAAGGAGATACCGCGGTTCGGGAAGCGGTTGCCCGGGGGCAGCTGGGATGCCGGGAACTCCCGCGGCAGCAAGCGGACTTCGGGAGCGCCAGGCTGTTGCCAGTGGCGGCCGACCTCGGACGCGAGGGCCACCGTCGCCTCCGCCAGGTCCGTGTCGGAGGACAGACCGTCGATACGCGGGACCGCCGCCATGAAGTGCTGCTTCTGCGGTGTCTGGCCGCGTCCAGGAACACCTGTGGGAACGTTCGCCGCCACCTTGCGGTCGAACTCGGAGTCCATGGGGTCGCCGAGCCGCAACTCCAAGCGGTTCATCAGGTGGTCCTTGAGGTTCGAACGGACCTCCATGGAGCGCGATGCGGTGAGGATCAGATGGATGCCGTAACCGAGGCCGCGCGCCGCGATGTCCAGGATCACCGGATCCAACGCCTCGTAGTCCGTACGGAAGTTGCCCCAGCCGTCGATGGCGAGGAAGACGTCGCCCCAGGGCTGGTCGGTCACCGAGATGTCCCCCCGCGCGCGGCGCGCACGGAACTCGGCGATCGACGGGATGTTCGCGGTGCGGAAGTACTCCTCACGGCGGGTCAGGACGCCGTACACCTCAGCCACCGTACGCCGGACCTTCTCGGGGTCCAGTCGTGAGGCCACTCCGCCCACGTGCGGCAGGTCGGCCACGGCCGACAGGCCGCCACCACCGAAGTCGAGTCCGTAGAACTGCACTTCGTGAGGGGTGTGGGTGAGGGCGAACGATGCGATGATCGAGCGCAGGAGTGTCGACTTCCCGGACTGCGGGCCGCCGAGGATCTGCATGTGGCCGGCCGCGCCGCCGAAGTCGGTCCAGAGCGGTTCGCGCCGCTGCTCGTACGGCTTGTCGACGATGCCGACCGGGACGACGAGCCGACCGGCACCCTCGTAACCGGGCTGCGTCATGCCCCGGCCGGCCACCGGAGCCAGCCCCGGGAGCAACGAGTCGAGCGACGGCGGACTGTCCAGCGGGGGCAGCCACACCTGGTGGGCGGCCGGCCCCTGGGCCTCCAGACGCCGGACGATCACGTCCAGCACGGTGTCGGCGAGCGCGTCGTCCTGCCGTTCGTCGGGCTCCTCCTGCCGCTGCTGCGGTACCGGCGCGTACTGCACCGGCACTTCGGCCGCGGTGAACAGCACGGGCCGACGGTCGACCGGGAGCGGCCCGCCGGGCACGACGGCCTGCTGAGAATCCGTGCGGTACGCGCCGGAGACGTACGCGGCCTTGAAGCGCACCATCTCCTCCGTGCCGAACTTCAGGATGCCGGAACCCGGCACGTTCGGCAGCTCGTACGCGTCGGGGACGCCGATCGCGGCGCGGGACTCGGCCGCCGAGAACGTCCGCAGACCGATCCGGTACGACAGGTAGGTCTCCAGTCCCCTCAGACGGCCCTCCTCCAGACGCTGCGAGGCGAGCAGGAGATGGACGCCCAGAGATCGGCCGATACGGCCGATCTGCACGAACATCTCGATGAAGTCCGGCTTCGCGGTGAGCAGTTCACTGAACTCGTCGATCACCAGGACCAGCGACGGAATGGGCTGGAGCGGGGCGCCGGCGGCGCGCGCCTTCTCGTAGTCGTGGATGTTGGCGTAGTTGCCGGCATCGCGGAGCAGCTCCTGGCGACGGTTCAGCTCACCACGGATCGAATCACCCATACGGTCGACGAGGGTCAGGTCGTCCGCCAGGTTGGTGATCACGGCCGCCACGTGGGGCATCTGCGCCATCCCGGCGAAGGTCGCACCACCCTTGAAGTCCGCCAGGACGAAGTTCAGTGTCTCGGAGGAGTGGGTCACGGCCAGTCCCAGGACCAGCGTACGCAGCAGCTCCGACTTCCCGGAGCCGGTCGCGCCGACGCAGAGACCGTGCGGGCCCATGCCCTCCTGCGCGGCCTCCTTGAGGTCGAGCATCACGGGCCGGCCGTCCTCGCCGAGGCCGATCGGTACGCGCAGCCGCTCCGACTGCGAACGCGGGCGCCAGGTGCGCCGGGGGTCGACCGAAGCCGCGTCGCCCAGGTTCAGCAGTTCCGTGAAATCGAGGTTGGCCAGCAGTGGTTCGCCGTCGTCGCCGCCCGATGCCATGCGCAGCGGCGCCAGTTGTCGGGCAAGCGCTTCGGCGGCCTCGTACGACAGGACGTCCGGTGTGCCCTCGTAGACCATGCCGTGCGCCGACTCCAGACGCAGTTCCTTGGGCTGCACGATGATCGAGAGGTCGCCGCGCCCGGAGCTGAGGTCACCGGGGACGATCTCGATGACCGTCACGCTCTGCAGGCCTTCAGGACTGGCCAGCAGGGACGTGGGCGGCAGTGAGACACCGTCGAGCAGGACGACCAGGTGCGGTTGCTCGGAGACCGGCGGAGCGGCGGGGTGGAAACGCGGACGGCCCTGGAGGATGTCGGTCAGCCGGTCCTCCAGCTCCATCGGATCGGTGGTGATCAGACGCATGCTGCCCGCGCCGTCCGTGACGCCCCGCGTCTGCGTGTGCGGCAGCCACTTCGCCCATTCCCACGCGGGCGCCGACTCCCGTCCGGTGGCGACCGCGATGACCAGGTCCTCGGACGAGTGCAGCGCGGCGAGGCAGGCCGTGACCGCTCGGGCGGTGCCGCGCACGGTGCCGGGTTCGCCACTGATCGTCACGTGGTAGAAGGCGCGCAGCGAGACCGCCATCGGCAGGCCCTCGAGCGTGCTGTGCGTGGTCAGGAAACGCTGCATGGCCCCGGCGGTCAGCGGCTCCAACTCGTCGACCGGAGCGGTCTGCGGTGCGATCAGGGGAGTGGCCAGGCCCTGCGGGCCGAGGCCCACGCGTACCTGCCCGAAGTCCTCGTCACCGGTGCGCCGTTCCCACACCCGGCTGCCCTCGGCGACCAGGGCCCACAGTTGCTCCGGTGAAGGATGCAGGTAGTACTGGGCGTCGCGCTGGGCCTTGGCGGTGTCCATGGCCCGGTGCCGGGTCTGCGACAGGTAACGCAGGTAGTCCCGTCGGATGTCCGCCAGTTGCCCCTGGTTGCCGCGGCGGTAGCGGACCAGCATCGCGACGCCCATGGCGATCGTGGAGGCCACCATCACCATGCCCATGATCTTCATGAAGGGCTGGGCCTGCGGGTTGAAGAAGAACACCACGGATCCGCCCATACCGAGCATGGGCAGGAGTTGCATGAGTGCACCCTCCTGCTGCCCGCGCGGAAGCTCCGGCGGAGGCTGCAGCACGACCTCGTCCGTGGGCACTTCCTTCGGCAGCGCCCGCGGTGGGCGCTTGACGACGATGTGGCTCACTACGCACCAATTCCCTTGCCGGACCGAGATGTTTCGTCCACCGCCCCGTGTCCGGCGGACGTCGATCGCGAAGGGTGATCCTACTGACAACCACCGCTACCGGCGGGCGGTAGGGTGCCCATGAGGTGTGTGAGCAGTTGCGAATCGTTCCGGGAAAACCGGGCAATCCGCGACGCTCGGAACCAAGCGCCGCCCCGCATTTCCCGGGCGTGACGACATCGTTGCCCGGATGCGCGGGCGGCGCGGCGCAACGTGCACAGGATCTTTGCGGGCGGACGGGTGTGCAGCGGCACCGCAGACCGCCCGACCACCGACGAGGGGGAACAGCAGGTGAGCATGACGGCCTCCGCGCCGGTCGGCGCGACCGGCGGACCGGGCATCGGAGTCCCTTCCGGGGCAGGTACGGGCCTGGGCTTCTGCCGGGTCACCATCGTGGCACCCGACAGCCGCATCGACGTGGCGCTGCCCGACGACGTACCGGTCGCCGACCTGTACCCGGAGATCCTGAGGCTTTCCCAGCAGAGCCCTGACGAGGGTGCTCCTGTCGGCTATCACCTCGTACGCCGTGACGGCACCGTTCTCGACGGAGCGCGGTCGTTCGCGGCGCAGCGCATCCTCGACGGAGAGTTGCTCACTCTGCGTCCGTTCGCGGAGTCGCTGCCGCCGGCCGTCCTCGACGACGTCTCCGAGGCGGTGGCCGCTGCCGTCACCCGTGACCGCACCCTGTGGAACGGCGAACTCACACGGACCGCCGGCCTCATCGCGGGCGGCGTCCTGCCGGCGCTGCTGGCGTTCGTGGCCTGGAGTTCCCAGATCCGTCACGACATGCACAGCTTGCAGGGCGTCATCGCCGGTGTGTTCGGGCTGCTGTTGCTCACCATCGCCTGCGTGCGCGCACGGGTGTACGGCGATCGCGGCTCAGCGATCGCTCTCGGCCTGGGCGCCTTCCCGAACGTCGCTGTGGCCGGTTCCGGACTGCTTCCTCTCTCCGAGGGGCAGGGCATCGGGCGGCTGCAGTTTCTGCTCGCCTGCACGGCCGTCCTGCTCGCCGCCGTGGTACTCATGCTGTTGTCGCCCGGAGGCGACGGTCCCTTCGTGGCCTTCGTCTTCGCCACCGCGATCGGTCTGATCACCACCTTCATCGCCATCCTCACGAAGCTGCGGCCCATGGAGACGGCCGCCATCTGTGCCCCGCTCTCCGTTGTCGCGCTGGCCTTCCTGCCCGGCCTGTCCATGCGCTTCGCGCGATTGCCGATCGGTTTCGAAGCGCCCAATCCGTCCTGGGGCGGCTACGACGCGGGCGAGCCGGATGCGCAGGATCCCATCGACGTCGAACGCGTCGCGGCCCAGGCCCGCCGCGGCCACGAGCTTCTCGTCGGCCTCGTCGGTGGCTGTGCGCTCGTCTCCGTAGGCGCGTCGATCGTCCTGGCCTTCTCCGGCGATGTGTGGGCGGAGCTCCTGGCTCTGTCCACAGGCGTGGCGATGTTGATGCGCGCCCACCTCTTCCGCTACACCGCGCAGGTGAGCGCTGCCCTGGCGGCAGGCCTCACGGCCCTGGTCTTCCTCGGACTCGGGCTCGCACTGAACCCGCCGCAGGACTATGTGCGCGACGCCGTCCTCGGCGATGCGACTGCCCTCAACATCCGTAGCGTCTGGCTCGCTGCGGCGATCGCCGCAGCCGTCGTCCTTGTCACCGCGATCGGTCTCATCGCCCCGCAGCGTGGTGTGACCCCGTTCTGGGGACGCTTCCTGGAGATCGCCGAGAGCTTCGTCCTGCTCACGCTGATCCCGCTGGCTCTGGCCGTCTTCGACGTGTACGCACGGGCCCGGGCCATGACGAGCTAGTGGTGGGGCACCCGTCCCGCGTACGTGTCCGGGTGGGAAGCGGGCAGTGCTCTTCCGCCGACGGGCCGGCGCGCTCTGTCGCCGGCCGGGCGAGGGCGGACACGCCGTCAGGGGCCGAACTCCGGCCCGCCTCCTTGCCTTTGCCCCCAGCCCACTGTCGCGGCGGATTACCAGCGCGGGAACCGTGAATGCGACGGCGGTCGGTGTGGGGAATGCGAAGCTGTAGGTGCCATACCGTGCAAGCCAATGGGGCAGGGAACCGATCGCTGGTTCCCTGCCCCGTTCATCAGCGGCCGATCTATGCGTCCAGGCCCCCATTGTGCGGAGCCGGCTCCAGATCGAATTCGCCGTCCCGGGCCCCCAGGACGAAGGCTCGCCACTCCGCCTCCGTGTAACGCAGCACGGTCTCCGGGTCGAGCGACGATCGCATCGCCACCGCGCCTTCCGGGAGGTATGCGATCTCCACTCGCTCCTCGTGTTCTTCCGTGCCGGGTGCGCTGTGCCACTCGACGCCCGAGATGTCGAGCGCGTAGAGCTCGTCCTTCTCCCGCTCCTTGCGTGCCTTGAGTTCTTTGTCCTCGGCCTCGGCCATGACGGCTCCGATCCTTCCTCCGCGCCAACGCACTGTGCGGTCACCCTACTTGCTCCCGTTCTCGCTGCTCAGGGGTTCGCCCGGGTGTGACCGTAACGAGGGGTGTCGGCTTCGTTACAGGGGTCGGTGCGCCCTCACCACAGCTCCACGCGGGCGGCTTGGTCGCCGCCGCACGGTGAGCCGTATGGTTCTTGATCACCCCTCGCGCCCCTGTCCGGGCGGCAGTGTCCCCATCGCGCAGGAAGGCCATGGCCTGTGAGCGGCCCGTCCCACTCCCCGTACACCGCCTCAGCTCCCGAAGCCGAGCGTCGCACCCGGCTTCGGCGGCTGCGGACGGCCGGCGCGGCGGTTCTGGCAGCGGCGGTCGTCGCCGTGGGTGTCCTGGGCCTCACGTTGGGCGGTGACGATGCGGAGTCGGAACGGCGTCCGGTGGCCGTCCGGCAGGCTCCGGACGACATCCGCGAGACCGTGGAGAAGGCGCCCGAGTCGCCGGAGGGCGGCAGGTCCCTGTACCTCGTCGAAAAGATCAAGACCGTGGGCAGGAACATCTCGTCCATCGGCACCTGGGCGACGGAGAAGGTCTTCGCGAAGGGTGTCGGGAACTACGTCCAGGGGTTCACCCAACACGGGGACAAGAGCAAGGAACTGTACAAGCTCGACTTCCCCGCCCCACTGTGCGCGGTGACGCGCCACGTCAGCGTGGCCGGCTGGACGGTCGTCGCCTACCTACCCCGGCCAGAGCCCTGACCCGGACGAGGACTCCACCACCACGGCCATGAGCCTGCCCTGCGACCGCCTCACGGTCTTCGACGTCGACACGGGCGAGAAGAAGTGGGACGTGCGGCGGCCGGGCGACGGCAGCGCCATGTCCGTCAACGTCACGATGACGGACGGCGCGGTCCTCGTCACCTGGGGACAGGGCTCTGCGGCGTACGACATGACCACCGGCAAGCGGTTGTGGGCCGACACCACGCCGTCGGCGTGCGAGGCTCCGGGTTCGCGGGTGGCAAGGGCCTGATCGCGCTGCAGCGGTGCGGAGACTCGGGGGACCCCGAGTTCCGGTCCGGGTGGAGAGGGTCGACGCCCGCACGGGCAAGTCCACGTGGACCTACAAGGTCGCCACGGGCGTCACCGAGGTCTACCTGATCTCCTCCGAGCCGGCTGTCATCGCCGTCATGGCGGGCGGCTTCGCCGTCACCGGCCTGATCTCCTCGACGACAGGGGCAAGGCGCGCGCCTCGATCCAGCCCAACCGCGATCACCAGGTCATCAACTGCAGCGAGACGTTCAACGCGGTGGTCGAGACCTGCAGCACGATCGTCGTGGGGAAGGAGCGGCTCTACATCACGACGGACGACGACATCGTCGCGTACGACCTGGGTACCGGAAAGACCGTGTTCAAGTTCGACTCCATACCCGGGCGGCGGATGTATCCGCTGAGGATGAGCGGCGGCGAACTGATCGCGTACCGGGAGTCCGGCAATCTCTCTCCCGCCGCTGTCGTCAGCCTCGATCCGTTGTCCCGCAAGGAGACGCTCCTCCTGCTCATCGGCGGGACCCTCGACCTGGTCGACGTCGGGGATCCGACGGAGGACGACATCATCTGCGAGCACGGCATCATCTGCGAGCACGGCCGGATCTACTTCGCCACCGAAGCCCTGTACGGTCCGAGCGACAAGGGGGAAGTCGGGGAGGAGACCACCGTCGCGATCGGTTACGAGAGCGTCGCCCTGTCCAGGCGCTGATCCCGGCCCCGGCCCAGGCCCCGGCCAAGCCCGTCCCCCCAGCCTGGTACCCTGGCTGACGGCCGTTTGTGTGCGCACCCCCGGACTCCGGAGGTAGCTCCCGGCGGACCTCCGTCACCCGAGTCACAGAAGCCCCCCTGAGACGCAGACCAGGGGCACTCGGTGGCATCAATGAGACTCATGAGGAGTATCGCGTGTCGCTCGACGCCGCTACGAAGAAGCAGATCATCAGCGAGTTCGGTACCAAGGAGGGCGACACCGGCTCCCCCGAGGTCCAGGTCGCGATGCTCTCCCGCCGGATCTCCGACCTGACCGAGCACCTCAAGACCCACAAGCACGACCACCACTCCCGCCGTGGTCTGCTGATCCTGGTCGGTCAGCGTCGCCGTCTGCTGCAGTACCTCGCCAAGAAGGACATCCAGCGCTTCCGTGCGCTGGTCGACCGCCTCGGCATCCGCCGCGGTGCGGCGGGCGCCAAGTAAGACGCCGTGAGGGGGGCGGTTCCCGGGAAAAGGGGACCGCTCCTTTGTTGTACGTACGTCTTTGTTGTACGTACGTCCGCGGCTCGCGGCGCGTACCGCGGCGGCCCCCTGGAAGGGGGCGCGCGGCCCCGCCGCACGCGGGACGTACGGGCGGAAACGTGCGGAGTGTCACCACCCCTTTGTAGTGTGGTAGCAGAACGCAATACGCACGCCACAGCGTGAGCGCCCGGGACACGGGCGCCCGCACGCACACCGAACGAGGAGAAGCGCACCTCGCCGCCGCCGGTCCTCGGTAGTGGCCCCCGGGGGATTGCGAATCCCGAGGGCTTCGATCGAAGACCGGCCCGCACCAGACGGCGCGCTTCTCCGCCACCGTCCCCCCGCCACACGGGCGGGCCCAGGGACGAAAGACGAAAAGTATCGGAGAATTTGCTAGTGGAGAACGAGACCCACTACGCCGAGGCCGTCATCGACAACGGCTCCTTCGGCACCCGCACCATCCGCTTCGAGACGGGCCGCCTGGCCAAGCAGGCCGCCGGCTCCGCCGTGGCGTACCTGGACGACGACACCATGGTGCTGTCGGCCACCACCGCCTCCAAGAACCCCAAGGACCAGCTCGACTTCTTCCCCCTCACGGTGGACGTCGAGGAGCGGATGTACGCCGCCGGCAAGATCCCCGGCAGCTTCTTCCGGCGTGAGGGCCGTCCCTCCGAGGACGCCATCCTCACCTGCCGCCTCATCGACCGTCCGCTGCGCCCGTCCTTCAAGAAGGGCCTGCGCAACGAGATCCA
Source organism: Streptomyces sp. NBC_00104 (assembly GCF_045160825.1). NCBI lineage: Bacteria > Bacillati > Actinomycetota > Actinomycetes > Kitasatosporales > Streptomycetaceae > Streptomyces > Streptomyces sp. NBC_00104. The sequence continues at coordinate 8,103,678 of NZ_CP108215.1, forward strand.
GGTCGTCGCCACGATCATGGCGCTCAACCCCGACCACCTGTACGACGTCGTCGCGATCAACGCCGCGTCCGCGTCCACGCAGCTGGCCGGCCTGCCCTTCTCCGGCCCGATCGGCGGCGTCCGCGTCGCGCTGATCAACGGCCAGTGGGTGGCCTTCCCGACGCACACCGAGCTCGAGGACGCCGTCTTCGACATGGTCGTCGCGGGCCGCACGCTCGAGGACGGCGACGTCGCGATCATGATGGTCGAAGCCGAGGCCACCGAGAAGACCATCCAGCTGGTCGCGGGCGGCGCCGAGGCGCCGACCGAGGAGGTCGTCGCCGCCGGTCTGGACGCCGCGAAGCCCTTCATCAAGGTGCTCTGCAAGGCCCAGGCCGACCTCGCCTCGAAGGCCGCGAAGCCGACCGGCGAGTTCCCGGTCTTCCTCGACTACCAGGACGACGTCCTGGAGGCGCTCACCGCCGCCGTCAAGGACGAGCTGACCCAGGCGCTCACCATCGCGGGCAAGCAGGACCGCGAGGCCGAGCTGGACCGCGTCAAGGGTCTCGCCGCCGAGAAGCTGCTCCCGCAGTTCGAGGGCCGCGAGAAGGAGATCAGCGCGGCCTACCGCTCGCTGACCAAGTCCCTGGTCCGTGAGCGCGTCATCAAGGACAAGGTCCGCATCGACGGCCGCGGCGTCACGGACATCCGTACGCTCGCCGCCGAGGTCGAGGCCATCCCGCGCGTGCACGGCTCGGCGCTGTTCGAGCGTGGCGAGACCCAGATCCTGGGCGTCACCACCCTCAACATGCTCCGGATGGAGCAGCAGCTGGACACCCTCTCCCCGGTGACCCGCAAGCGCTACATGCACAACTACAACTTCCCGCCGTACTCCGTCGGCGAGACCGGCCGCGTCGGCTCCCCGAAGCGCCGCGAGATCGGCCACGGCGCCCTCGCCGAGCGCGCCATCGTGCCGGTCCTGCCGACGCGCGAGGAGTTCCCCTACGCGATCCGTCAGGTGTCCGAGGCCCTCGGCTCCAACGGCTCGACGTCCATGGGCTCGGTCTGCGCCTCCACCATGTCGCTGCTGAACGCCGGTGTGCCGCTGAAGGCCCCCGTCGCCGGTATCGCCATGGGCCTGATCTCCCAGGAGATCAAGGGCGAGACGCACTACGTCGCCCTCACCGACATCCTCGGTGCGGAGGACGCCTTCGGCGACATGGACTTCAAGGTCGCCGGCACCAAGGAGTTCGTGACCGCCCTCCAGCTCGACACCAAGCTGGACGGCATCCCGGCCTCCGTCCTGGCCGCCGCTCTCAAGCAGGCCCGTGACGCCCGCCTCCACATCCTCGACGTGATGATGGAAGCGATCGACACGCCGGACGAGATGTCCCCGAACGCCCCGCGGATCATCACCGTCAAGATCCCCGTGGACAAGATCGGTGAGGTCATCGGCCCGAAGGGCAAGATGATCAACCAGATCCAGGAGGACACCGGCGCCGAGATCACGATCGAGGACGACGGCACCATCTACATCGGTGCCCAGGTCGGCTCGCAGGCCGAGGCCGCCCGCGCCACGATCAACTCGATCGCCAACCCGACCATGCCGGAGGTCGGCGAGCGCTACCTGGGTACGGTCGTCAAGACCACCACCTTCGGTGCGTTCGTGTCGCTGCTCCCGGGCAAGGACGGTCTGCTGCACATCTCGCAGATCCGTAAGCTCGCCGGCGGCAAGCGCGTGGAGAACGTCGAGGACGTGGTCGCGGTCGGCGCCAAGGTCCAGGTCGAGATCGCCGAGATCGACTCCCGCGGCAAGCTCTCCCTCATCCCCGTGATCGAGGGCGAAGAAGGCTCCGAGGACAAGAAGGACGACGGCGACAAGTGACGTCCCGTAGCTCCAAGGCGACGGCCCGCACCTCCACGGAGGCGCGGGCCGTCGCCCGTACCCAAACCCTGATCAAGGGCATGAACGGCATCGGTACGGTCCGCAAGACCACCCTCCCGGGCGGCCTGCGCATCGTCACCGAGACCCTGCCGTCCGTGCGCTCCGCCACCTTCGGCATCTGGGCGCACGTCGGCTCCCGCGACGAGACGCCCGCGCTGAACGGCGCCACCCACTATCTGGAGCACCTGCTCTTCAAGGGCACGGAACGCCGCAGCGCGCTCGACATCTCGTCCGCGATCGACGCGGTCGGCGGCGAGATGAACGCGTTCACGGCGAAGGAGTACACGTGCTACTACGCACGGGTGCTCGACTCCGACCTGCCGCTGGCCATCGACACGGTCTGCGACATGCTCACCGGCTCGCTCATCCGCGAGGAGGACGTCGACGTCGAACGCGGCGCCATCCTCGAAGAGATCGCGATGACCGAGGACGACCCGGGCGACTGCGTGCACGACCTCTTCGCGCACACCATGTTCGGTGACACCCCCCTCGGCCGCCCGGTCCTCGGCACGGTCGACACGGTCAACGCCCTCTCCGCCGACCGCATCCGCCGCTTCTACAAGAAGCACTACGACCCGACCCACCTCGTGGTCGCCTGCGCGGGCAACATCGACCACACCAAGGTCGTACGACTGGTCCGCGCGGCCTTCGAGAAGGCGGGCGCCCTCACGCGCACGGACGCCACCCCGATCGACCCGCGCGACGGCCGCCGCAGCCTCCGTACGGCCGGCCGCGTCGAGCTCATCGGCCGCAAGACCGAGCAGGCCCATGTCGTCCTCGGCATGCCCGGCCTCGCCCGCACCGACGAGCGCCGCTGGGCTCTCGGCGTCCTCAACACCGCGCTCGGCGGCGGCATGTCCTCCCGCCTCTTCCAGGAGGTCCGGGAGAAGCGGGGCCTCGCCTACAGCGTGTACTCGTACACGTCCGGCTTCGCCGACTGCGGTCTCTTCGGCGTGTACGCCGGCTGCCGTCCGTCGCAGGTGCACGACGTGCTCAAGATCTGCCGCGACGAGCTCGACCAGGTCGCCGAGCACGGACTGCCGGACGACGAGATCGAGCGCGCCATCGGCCAGCTCCGCGGCTCCACGGTCCTCGGCCTGGAGGACACCGGCGCGATCATGAACCGCATCGGCAAGAGCGAGCTGTGCTGGGGCGAGCAGATGTCCGTCGACGAGATGCTGACCCGGATCGCCATGGTGACCCCGGACGAGATCCGTGCCGTGGCCCGCGAGATCCTGGGCCAGCGCCCCTCCCTGTCGGTCATCGGCCCGCTCAAGGACAAACAGGCGTCCCGTCTCCACGAAGCCGTCGCCTGACACCCCAGTTAAGGAACCAAGCAATGAGCAAGCTGCGCGTGGCGGTCCTCGGTGCCCGGGGCCGTATCGGCTCCGAGGCCGTACGGGCCGTCGAGGCCGCCGAGGACATGGAGCTGGTCGCCGCCCTGAGCCGGGGCGACAAGCTGGAGACGCTGGCCGAGACCGGCGCCCAGGTCGCCGTCGAACTGACCACCCCCGCCTCGGTCATGGACAACCTCGACTTCTGTGTCCGCCACGGCATCCACGCGGTCGTCGGGACCACGGGCTGGACCGACGACCGCCTCGCACAGCTCAAGGCCTGGCTGGACGGGTCCCCGGAGACCGGCGTGCTCATCGCGCCCAACTTCTCCATCGGGGCCGTCCTGACCATGAAGTTCGCGCAGATCGCGGCGCCCTACTTCGAGTCCGTCGAGGTCGTCGAGCTGCACCACCCGAACAAGGTCGACGCCCCCAGCGGCACCGCCACCCGTACCGCCCAGCTCATCGCCGAGGCCCGCCGCGCGGCCGGTACCGCCCCGGCGCCGGACGCCACCGCCACGGCTCTGGACGGCGCACGGGGCGCCGACGTCGACGGCATCCCCGTGCACGCCGTACGCCTCCGTGGTCTCCTCGCCCACCAGGAGGTCCTGCTCGGGGGCGAGGGCGAGACCCTGACGGTCCGTCATGACTCCCTCCACCACAGCAGCTTCATGCCGGGCATCCTGCTCGGCGCCCGCCGCGTGGTGACGACCCCGGGTCTCACCTTCGGCCTCGAACACTTCCTCGACCTGGGCTGATCGGGACGGGAAACGTCATGCGCGCGAAGCTCACCTACGCCGTCACGGCAGCCGTCCTGGTCGTCTACTTCGTCCTGGTCGGAAGCCGCGGGCTCCTGCTCATAGAGACCGGCACACCGGTCACGATCGCCTTCGGCGTCGCCGTGCTCGTCCTGCCGGGGATCGGCCTCTGGTTCCTCTGGAAGAACACCCAGTTCGTCCGCAAGGCCAACCAGCTCGCCGCCGAACTCGACGCCGAAGGGGGCCTCCCCGTCGACGAGTTGAAGCGCACCCCGAGCGGCCGCATCGACCGTGACTCGGCCGACGAGGTCTTCGCACGGCGCAAGACGGAGACCGAGGACGCCCCCGACGACTGGCGCACCTGGTTCCGCCTCGCCGTCGCCTACCACGACGCCCGCGACACGCCCCGGGCTCGCAAGGCCATGCAGCGGGCGATCGCCCTCCACGACGGCAAGCCGGCGCCGACCACCTGATGTGCCGCACCCGCAGAGGGGTGAGGGGCCGGTCCGCACCCACGGACCGGCCCCTCACCCCTCTGCGCGACTACGCGGCGCGCCCGTACTCCGCCGCCCACGCCTCGATCGTGTCCGCCGCCCGGTCGAAGGCCTCCGTACGCGCCAGGAAGTCGGCGTTGTGCGTGGTCATCAGCGGCGTCACGTACTCCTGCACGTGGTCCGTGCGGACGAGGAGCAGCGCCTGCCCCTGCACGGACCGCGGCAGCCCGAGCCACCGCACCGGCTGCTGCACGGTACGCACCGAGACGCTCGCCTCCCAGGACGCCGTACGCGTTCTGAAGAAGCCCACCTGACGCACTCCTCGCGCGCTCACCCAGATGCCGACCCGCAGCAGCCGCAGCGCGCAGCCGATGACCAGCAGTGCCGCGCCGAAGCAGATCGCGCCCGTCCGCGGTGTCTCGGCCACCGTGATGATGACCGCCGCGACCAGCACGTAGGAGGCGAGCAGCAGGAGCAGCGCGGCCGCGCCGACCCGCCACGGGCCGGGCCGGTAGGGGCGCCGCCAGCGGTCTCGGTCGTCGAACGGCAGCGCTTCGTCCGCCGCCTGGTCGAAGGCGCGGTCGGCGGTCAGGAAGGGCAGGGGCACGGCTGATCCTCACTCAATCCACGCACAGGTTTCGCCGGGTGAGGCTACCGAGCCGGGCCCCTCCCCACCACTCTCGGGGGTCCGACGGGGGCACAAGGGGGTGCAACCCGGGCCATCCGGGCTCCCTGTCGGTGCCGGGCCGTAGAGTGGGCGCCGCCCGAGAGCAGCAATGGGAAGGACCCTCCGAGCCGTGACCGACACCCCCGCCGACGACCTCAAACCCAGCTTCCGCAGCGATGTCACCGTCGAGTTGGTGAAGCACAGCGCGGCCGACTCGGACGTGCTGTGGGCCGCCCGCGTCTCCACCGCCGGCGAGCAGTCCCTGGAGGAGCTGACGAAGGACCCCGAGCGCTCCAAGGGCCTCATCAACTACCTCATGCGGGACCGGCACGGCAGCCCCTTCGAGCACAACTCGATGACCTTCTTCATCAGCGCCCCGATCTTCGTCTTCCGCGAGTTCATGCGCCACCGGGTCGGCTGGTCGTACAACGAGGAGTCCGGGAGGTACAGGGAGCTCCAGCCCCACTTCTACGTCCCCGACGAGGCCCGCAAGCTCGTCCAGGAGGGCCGTCCCGGCAAGTACGTCTTCGTGGAGGGCACGCAGGCGCAGCAGGAGCTCGTCGGGCGGGTCATGGAGGACTCGTACGTCCACGCGTACGAGGCGTACCAGGAGATGCTCGCCGCCGGTGTGGCCCGTGAGGTGGCCCGCGCGGTGCTCCCGGTCGGGCTCTTCTCCTCGATGTACGCCACCTGCAACGCCCGCTCGCTGATGCACTTCCTCGGTCTGCGCACCCAGCACGAGCTCGCGAAGGTGCCGTCCTTCCCACAGCGGGAGATCGAGATGGTCGGCGAGAAGATGGAGGCGGAGTGGTCCCGGCTCATGCCGCTCACGCACGCCGCGTTCAACCTGAACGGCCGGGTCGCGCCGTAGCGGACCGCCGACTTTCGGCCAGGCACAGATGTACGGGTCAGCCGAGCGAAGTGTCCGTATTGCGGCATTTCGCGAAGTTCATCTAGCCTGATCAAACGGACCCGGCACTGCTTGAACCCCCGAGCAGGCAGTGCCGGGCTCCGCATTTGTCCTGACTTTTCCCGCCCCCCGAGGGCAGACCGTGCCCTGAGCAGCGAGTAGCGTGTTACCCATGGCTCCGACCTCGACTCCGCAGACCCCCTTCGGGCGGGTCCTCACCGCCATGGTCACGCCCTTCACGGCGGACGGCGCACTCGACCTCGACGGCGCGCAGCGGCTCGCCACCCACCTGGTGGACGCAGGCAACGACGGCCTGGTCATCAACGGCACCACCGGCGAGTCCCCCACCACCAGTGACGCGGAGAAATCGGACCTGGTACGAGCCGTCCTCGAAGCCGTCGGCGACCGCGCCCACATCATCGCCGGCGTCGGCACGAACGACACCCACCACAGCACCGAGCTGGCCCGCGCCGCCGAGAAGGTCGGCGCCCATGGCCTCCTCGTCGTCACGCCGTACTACAACAAGCCTCCGCAGGAGGGCCTGTACCGGCACTTCAAGGCGATCGCCGACGCGGCCGACCTGCCGGTGATGCTCTACGACATCCCCGGCCGCAGTGGCGTCCCGATCGACACCGAGACGATCGTCCGGCTCGCCGAGCACCCGCGCATCGTCGCCAACAAGGACGCCAAGGGCGACCTCGGCCGTGCCAGCTGGGCCATCGCCCGCTCGGGCCTCGCCTGGTACTCCGGCGACGACATGCTGAACCTCCCGCTGCTCTCCGTGGGCGCGGTCGGTTTCGTCTCGGTCGTGGGCCATGTGGTCACTCCCGAGCTGCGCGCCCTCGTCGAGGCGTATGTCTCCGGTGACGTCCAGAAGGCCACCGAGATCCACCAGAAGCTGCTCCCGGTCTTCACCGGCATGTTCCGCACCCAGGGCGTGATGACCAGCAAGGCGGCGCTCGCCCTGCAGGGTCTGCCCGCCGGACCGCTGCGCGCCCCCATGGTGGAGCTTTCGCCCGAGGAGACGGCTCAGCTCAAGATCGATCTTGGTGCCGGCGGGGTACAGCTCTAACACCGGACTTCGCACGACGCGACACCCTGACTTCACAACTGAATAGGCAGGACGAAAGCGCCTGCGTCCACATCCACAACTGCTTTTGCACGAACGTCATGCGCGCCACGTGCCACAGAGGTACGTGGCGCGCGTGGTGAGGAGAGTCTTTTGAGTCATCCGCATCCTGAACTCGGCCCACCGCCGCCGCTCCCCGAAGGTGGCCTACGGGTCACCCCGCTGGGCGGTCTCGGCGAGATCGGCCGGAACATGACCGTCTTCGAGTACGGCGGCCGTCTGCTGATCGTCGACTGCGGGGTGCTCTTCCCCGAGGAGGAGCAGCCCGGAATCGACCTGATCCTGCCGGACTTCTCGTCCGTCAGGGACCGCCTCGACGACATCGAGGGCATCGTCCTCACGCACGGTCACGAGGACCACATCGGCGCGGTCCCGTACCTGCTGCGCGAGAAGCCCGACATCCCGCTGATCGGCTCCAAGCTGACCCTCGCCCTCATCGAGGCCAAGCTCCAGGAGCACCGCATCCGCCCGTACACCCTCGAGGTGGTCGAGGGGAACCGCGAGCGGATCGGCCCGTTCGACTGCGAGTTCGTCGCGGTCAACCACTCCATCCCCGACGCCCTCGCCGTGGCCATCCGCACCCCCGCGGGCATGGTGGTCCACACGGGCGACTTCAAGATGGACCAGCTCCCGCTGGACAACCGCCTGACGGATCTACACGCGTTCGCACGGCTGAGCGAGGAGGGAATCGATCTCCTCCTCTCCGACTCCACGAACGCCGAGGTTCCTGGCTTCGTTCCGCCCGAGCGCGACATCTCCAACGTCCTGCGCCAGGTCTTCGCGGGCGCCAGCAAGCGGATCATCGTGGCCAGCTTCGCCAGCCACATCCACCGCATCCAGCAGATCCTCGACGCCGCCCACGAGTACGGCCGCCGGGTCGCCTTCGTCGGCCGCTCGATGGTCCGGAACATGGGCATCGCCAGGGACCTCGGCTATCTGAAGGTCCCACCGGGCCTGGTCGTGGACGTCAAGACACTCGACGATCTGCCGCAGCACGAGATCGTCCTCGTGTGCACCGGATCGCAGGGCGAACCGATGGCCGCCCTGTCCCGCATGGCCAACCGGGACCACCAGATCCGCATCGTCCAGGGCGACACGGTGATCCTGGCCTCGTCCCTGATCCCCGGGAACGAGAACGCCGTCTACCGCGTCATCAACGGCCTGACCCGCTGGGGCGCCAACGTCGTCCACAAGGGCAACGCCAAGGTGCACGTCTCCGGACACGCCTCGGCCGGTGAGCTGCTGTACTTCTACAACATCTGCCGCCCGAAGAACCTGATGCCGGTGCACGGCGAATGGCGCCACCTGCGCGCCAACGCCGAACTGGGCGCTCTGACAGGCGTACCGCACGACCGCATCGTCATCGCCGAGGACGGCGTGGTCGTCGACCTCATCGAGGGCAAGGCCAAGATCTCCGGCAAGGTCCAGGCCGGTTACGTGTACGTCGACGGCCTCTCGGTCGGTCTCGGCGAGCCGGCCCTGAAGGACCGGAGGATCCTGGGCGACGAGGGCATCATCTCGGTGTTCGTCGTCGTGGACTCCTCCACCGGCAAGATCACCGGCGGCCCGCACATCCAGGCCCGCGGCTCCGGTATCGAGGACTCCGCCTTCGGCGAGGTCGTCCCGCGCATCACCGAGGTCCTGGAGCGTTCGGCGCAGGACGGGGTCGTCGAGCCCCACCAACTGCAACAACTCATCCGGCGCACCCTCGGCAAGTGGGTCTCCGACACCTACCGGCGCAGGCCGATGATCCTGCCTGTGGTGGTTGAGGTCTGACCCACCGTCAGTGCCCGTACGGGAGCGGGGCTCCTCGATTTGCATCGGGGCGCCCCGCTCCAGTACGTTTACGGCTCCGCCCAGGGGGGAACCCGACGCAACTGTGCGTCAGGAGCCACCCGGACCGGGCGGAAATTCCGACTCAGAACCTCTGATAAAGTCGGAGTCGCCGGAAAGGGAAACGCGGAAGCGTAAACCTGGAAAGCGCCGAGGAAATCGGATCGGAAAACGATCTGATAGAGTCGGAAACGCAAGACCGAAGGGAAACTGCCCGGAGGAAAGCCCGAGAGTAGCTTGGGTGAGTACAAAGGAAGCGTCCGTTCCTTGAGAACTCAACAGCGTGCCAAAAATCAACGCCAGATATGTTGATACCCCGTTCCCGGCCGGTTATCGGTTGGGGCGAGGTTCCTTTGAAGTAAAACACAGCGAGGACGCTGTGAACCATCGGATCATTCCTCCGGTGGTTCCGCTCTCGTGGTGTCGACCCGATTACGGGTAAACATTCACGGAGAGTTTGATCCTGGCTCAGGACGAACGCTGGCGGCGTGCTTAACACATGCAAGTCGAACGATGAACCACTTCGGTGGGGATTAGTGGCGAACGGGTGAGTAACACGTGGGCAATCTGCCCTTCACTCTGGGACAAGCCCTGGAAACGGGGTCTAATACCGGATACAACACTCTCGGGCATCCGATGAGTGTGGAAAGCTCCGGCGGTGAAGGATGAGCCCGCGGCCTATCAGCTTGTTGGTGAGGTAACGGCTCACCAAGGCGACGACGGGTAGCCGGCCTGAGAGGGCGACCGGCCACACTGGGACTGAGACACGGCCCAGACTCCTACGGGAGGCAGCAGTGGGGAATATTGCACAATGGGCGAAAGCCTGATGCAGCGACGCCGCGTGAGGGATGACGGCCTTCGGGTTGTAAACCTCTTTCAGCAGGGAAGAAGCGAAAGTGACGGTACCTGCAGAAGAAGCGCCGGCTAACTACGTGCCAGCAGCCGCGGTAATACGTAGGGCGCGAGCGTTGTCCGGAATTATTGGGCGTAAAGAGCTCGTAGGCGGTCTGTCGCGTCGGATGTGAAAGCCCGGGGCTTAACCCCGGGTCTGCATTCGATACGGGCAGACTAGAGTGTGGTAGGGGAGATCGGAATTCCTGGTGTAGCGGTGAAATGCGCAGATATCAGGAGGAACACCGGTGGCGAAGGCGGATCTCTGGGCCATTACTGACGCTGAGGAGCGAAAGCGTGGGGAGCGAACAGGATTAGATACCCTGGTAGTCCACGCCGTAAACGGTGGGAACTAGGTGTTGGCGACATTCCACGTCGTCGGTGCCGCAGCTAACGCATTAAGTTCCCCGCCTGGGGAGTACGGCCGCAAGGCTAAAACTCAAAGGAATTGACGGGGGCCCGCACAAGCAGCGGAGCATGTGGCTTAATTCGACGCAACGCGAAGAACCTTACCAAGGCTTGACATACACCGGAAACGGCCAGAGATGGTCGCCCCCTTGTGGTCGGTGTACAGGTGGTGCATGGCTGTCGTCAGCTCGTGTCGTGAGATGTTGGGTTAAGTCCCGCAACGAGCGCAACCCTTGTTCTGTGTTGCCAGCATGCCCTTCGGGGTGATGGGGACTCACAGGAGACTGCCGGGGTCAACTCGGAGGAAGGTGGGGACGACGTCAAGTCATCATGCCCCTTATGTCTTGGGCTGCACACGTGCTACAATGGCAGGTACAATGAGCTGCGAAGCCGTGAGGCGGAGCGAATCTCAAAAAGCCTGTCTCAGTTCGGATTGGGGTCTGCAACTCGACCCCATGAAGTCGGAGTTGCTAGTAATCGCAGATCAGCATTGCTGCGGTGAATACGTTCCCGGGCCTTGTACACACCGCCCGTCACGTCACGAAAGTCGGTAACACCCGAAGCCGGTGGCCCAACCCCTTGTGGGAGGGAGCTGTCGAAGGTGGGACTGGCGATTGGGACGAAGTCGTAACAAGGTAGCCGTACCGGAAGGTGCGGCTGGATCACCTCCTTTCTAAGGAGCACTTCTTATCCGGCTTTGCCGGATCAGAGGCCAGGACATCAGCGAACGACTGATGCTGGTTGCTCAAGGGTGGAACGTTGATTATTCGACCGGTTCACGGGTCGGAGGCTGTGAGTACTGTCCGTAAGGGCGTGGAAAGCATGATCTCCGGACGTCGATCGGGTCGGGCACGCTGTTGGGTGTCTGAGGGTATGGCCGTTCAGGTCGCCTTCAGTGCCGGCCCCAGTGCACTCGGACTTCTGGTCCGGGGTGATGGGTGGTTGGTCGTTGTTTGAGAACTGCACAGTGGACGCGAGCATCTGTGGCCAAGTTTTTAAGGGCGCACGGTGGATGCCTTGGCACCAGGAACCGATGAAGGACGTGGGAGGCCACGATAGGCCCCGGGGAGTCGTCAACCAGGCTTTGATCCGGGGGTGTCCGAATGGGGAAACCCGGCAGTCGTCATGGGCTGTCACCCTTGCCTGAACACATAGGGCAAGTGGAGGGAACGCGGGGAAGTGAAACATCTCAGTACCCGCAGGAAGAGAAAACAACCGTGATTCCGGGAGTAGTGGCGAGCGAAACCGGATGAGGCCAAACCGTATGCGTGTGAGACCCGGCAGGGGTTGCGTATACGGGGTTGTGGGATCTCTCTTGATCAGTCTGCCGGCTGGTCGGCGAGTCAGAAACCGTATGGGTAGGCGAAGGACATGCGAAAGGTCCGGCGTAGAGGGTAAGACCCCCGTAGCTGAAATCTGTACGGCTCGTTTGAGAGACACCCAAGTAGCACGGGGCCCGAGAAATCCCGTGTGAATCTGGCGGGACCACCCGCTAAGCCTAAATATTCCCTGGTGACCGATAGCGGATAGTACCGTGAGGGAATGGTGAAAAGTACCGCGGGAGCGGAGTGAAATAGTACCTGAAACCGTGTGCCTACAAGCCGTGGGAGCGTCGCGTATCGAGCTTTGCTCGGTGCGTCGTGACTGCGTGCCTTTTGAAGAATGAGCCTGCGAGTTTGCGGTGTGTTGCGAGGTTAACCCGGGTGGGGTAGCCGTAGCGAAAGCGAGTCCGAACAGGGCGACTTTAGTAGCACGCTCAAGACCCGAAGCGGAGTGATCTAGCCATGGGCAGGTTGAAGCGGAGGTAAGACTTCGTGGAGGACCGAACCCACCAGGGTTGAAAACCTGGGGGATGACCTGTGGTTAGGGGTGAAAGGCCAATCAAACTCCGTGATAGCTGGTTCTCCCCGAAATGCATTTAGGTGCAGCGTCGTGTGTTTCTTGCCGGAGGTAGAGCACTGGATAGGCGATGGGCCCTACCGGGTTACTGACCTTAGCCAAACTCCGAATGCCGGTAAGTGAGAGCGCGGCAGTGAGACTGTGGGGGATAAGCTCCATGGTCGAGAGGGAAACAGCCCAGAGCATCGACTAAGGCCCCTAAGCGTACGCTAAGTGGGAAAGGATGTGGAGTCGCACAGACAACCAGGAGGTTGGCTTAGAAGCAGCCACCCTTGAAAGAGTGCGTAATAGCTCACTGGTCTAGTGATTCCGCGCCGACAATGTAGCGGGGCTCAAGCGTACCGCCGAAGTCGTGTCATTCATACAATAGGGCCAACGCCTGTATGGATGGGTAGGGGAGCGTCGTGTGCCGGGTGAAGCAGCCGCGGAAGCGAGTTGTGGACGGTTCACGAGTGAGAATGCAGGCATGAGTAGCGATACACACGTGAGAAACGTGTGCGCCGATTGACCAAGGGTTCCTGGGTCAAGCTGATCTGCCCAGGGTAAGTCGGGACCTAAGGCGAGGCCGACAGGCGTAGTCGATGGATAACCGGTTGATATTCCGGTACCCGCTGTGAAGCGTCAAACATTGAACCAGGCGATGCTAAGTCCGTGAAGCCGTCCCGGACCCTTCGGGGAAAGGGAAGTGGTGGAGCCGACGGACCAGACTTGCAGTAGGTGAGTGATGGGGTGACGCAGGAAGGTAGTCCATCCCGGGCGGTGGTTGTCCCGGGGTAAGGGTGTAGGACGTCAGGTAGGTAAATCCGCCTGGCAATAGTCTGAGACCTGATGCCGAGCCGATTGTGGTGAAGTGGATGATCCTATGCTGTCGAGAAAAGCCTCTAGCGAGTTTCATGGCGGCCCGTACCCTAAACCGACTCAGGTGGTCTGGTAGAGAATACCGAGGCGTTCGGGTGAACTATGGTTAAGGAACTCGGCAAAATGCCCCCGTAACTTCGGGAGAAGGGGGGCCATCACTGGTGAGAGGACGTGCTCCTCGAGCTGGGGGTGGCCGCAGAGACCAGCGAGAAGCGACTGTTTACTAAAAACACAGGTCCGTGCGAAGCCGTAAGGCGATGTATACGGACTGACGCCTGCCCGGTGCTGGAACGTTAAGGGGACCGGTTAGTCACTCTTCGGGGTGGCGAAGCTGAGAACTTAAGCGCCAGTAAACGGCGGTGGTAACTATAACCATCCTAAGGTAGCGAAATTCCTTGTCGGGTAAGTTCCGACCTGCACGAATGGCGTAACGACTTCTCGACTGTCTCAACCATAGGCCCGGTGAAATTGCACTACGAGTAAAGATGCTCGTTTCGCGCAGCAGGACGGAAAGACCCCGGGACCTTTACTACAGTTTGATATTGGTGTTCGGTTCGGCTTGTGTAGGATAGCTGGGAGACTGTGAACTCTGGACGCCAGTTCAGGGGGAGTCGTCGTTGAAATACCAGTCTGGTCGTGCTGGATGTCTAACCTGGGTCCGTGATCCGGATCAGGGACAGTGTCTGATGGGTAGTTTAACTGGGGCGGTTGCCTCCCAAAGGGTAACGGAGGCGCCCAAAGGTTCCCTCAGCCTGGTTGGCAATCAGGTGTTGAGTGTAAGTGCACAAGGGAGCTTGACTGTGAGACCGACGGGTCGAGCAGGGACGAAAGTCGGGACTAGTGATCCGGCGGTGGCTTGTGGAAGCGCCGTCGCTCAACGGATAAAAGGTACCCCGGGGATAACAGGCTGATCTTCCCCAAGAGTCCATATCGACGGGATGGTTTGGCACCTCGATGTCGGCTCGTCGCATCCTGGGGCTGGAGTCGGTCCCAAGGGTTGGGCTGTTCGCCCATTAAAGCGGTACGCGAGCTGGGTTTAGAACGTCGTGAGACAGTTCGGTCCCTATCCGCTGCGCGCGCAGGAATATTGAGAAGGGCTGTCCCTAGTACGAGAGGACCGGGACGGACGAACCTCTGGTGTGCCAGTTGTTCTGCCAAGGGCATGGCTGGTTGGCTACGTTCGGGAGGGATAACCGCTGAAAGCATCTAAGCGGGAAGCCTGCTTCGAGATGAGTATTCCCACCCACTTGATGGGGTAAGGCTCCCAGTAGACGACTGGGTTGATAGGCCAGATATGGAAGCCCGGTAACGGGTGGAGTTGACTGGTACTAATAGGCCGAGGGCTTGTCCTCAGTTGCTCGCGTCCACTGTGTTGGTTCTGAAACCACGAACAACCCCATTCCCTTGTTTGGTCACGGGGGATGGTGCGGTTGAGTGTTTCATAGTGTTTCGGTGGTCATAGCGTGAGGGAAACGCCCGGTTACATTCCGAACCCGGAAGCTAAGCCTTACAGCGCCGATGGTACTGCAGGGGGGACCCTGTGGGAGAGTAGGACGCCGCCGAACAAATATTGAAAGAGCTGGTCCCCGAATTTCGGTTCGGGGACCAGCTCTTTTTTGTTGGGCGTCACTTGGAGTTCACGTTGCGCGACCAGGATCCGCAGCATGGGTACCGTTGGAATGCTCAGGGCCGCGGGTGTCGGGGCCGGTGACGAGGTCGTCGTGCCGGCGTTCGGGAACCCGGAGGTAGCTCACGCGGTGAGCCTCGCAGGGGCTGTGCCGGTGTTCGCTGACATAGATCCGGTGACGTACTGCCTGGATCCCTCGGCTGTCGAGGCCGCCGTGACGTCGCGGACGGTGGCTGCGGTCGTCGTCCACCGCTTCGGTCGGTCCGCCGACATCGCGGCGCTGCGTCAAGTCGGGCAACGGCATGGGCTGTTGGTACTGGAACAGGGAGAGTCGGAGACGCCCTACAGCGAGCTGGGGGTGCGTCGGCAGCGCGCCGCGTATCTCAGCGCGAAGCTGAAGGGCGTAGGGACACCCGAGGGGTGTGACAAGCACACCTTTCAGCAGTACGTCGTGCGGGTGCCCGGGAACGGGCGCCCCGACCGGGATGCCTTCGCGCGGGCCGTGCGGGCCAGGGGAGTCGAGTGCAGCGTGCCGGTGAAGACGCCGGTGCACCGGATGCCCGGGTTCCGCCGGGACGTGTGTCTGCCGGAGACCGAGCGGGCTGCCGACGAGACGCTGGCGCTGCCCATCGGCGGCGAGATGTCGCGGCGGGAACTGCAGCGGCTGGTGTCCGCCTGCAACGCGCTCGGTGGGCTGCTGCAGCCGGCTTTCTAGTTCTGGTGCTCGGGACAACTCGGGGGCGCGTGGGCCTGGTCAGTGCGCCGGGTGGTTCTGAACAGCCGCCGATTCGAGGTATGATCTATCTCGTTGCCGCGAGGGAAACCTCGAACAGGTGACAGGCCCCTATAGCTCAGTCGGTAGAGCGTCTCCATGGTAAGGAGAAGGTCAACGGTTCGATTCCGTTTGGGGGCTCAGCCAAAAGGCCCCGCCCACCTGGGCGGGGCCTTTGTCGTGTCCGGAGTCAGTCCGATTGGAGGCCCGGGACGCGCATCGCCAGAATGGCCATGTCGTCGGAGGGGGCGTCGGAGGCGAAGCGTTCGACGGCGCGCATGACGCGGGCCGCGACCGCGCCCGCCGTGAGGCCCGTGCAGGTGGTGAGGACCTCGGTCAGGCCGTCGTCGCCCAACATGCGGGTGCCCTCACGGCGTTCGGTGACGCCGTCCGTGACGCAGAGGAGGACGTCGCCGGGGTCGAGGGTGACCGTCTGCTCGTACAGCTCCAGGTCCTCCATGACGCCGAGCAGTGGCTGCGGTTCGGCGGCCGGCTCGACCGTGCCGTCCTGGCGGAGGCGCAGCGGGAGCGGGTGGCCGGCGCAGACGACCTTCAGTACGGCGCTGCCGTCCTCCTGGGGCCACAACTCGCCGTACAGCAGGGTCAGGAAGCGGCTGCGGGTGCCCTCGTCGATGATCGCGGAGTTGAGGCGCTCCAGGACCGCGGGCCCGCCGTAGCCCTCGCGGGCCAGCAGGCGCAGGGCGTGGCGGGCCAGGCCGGTGACCGCGGCGGCCTCCGGGCCGGTGCCGCAGACGTCGCCGATGGCGAAGCCGTACACGCCGTCGCGGATGGGGAACAGGTCGTAGAAGTCGCCGCCGACCTCGTTGCCCTCGCCGGCCGCTCGGTAGATGACGTCGACCTCGACGCCGTCGATCTGGGGGAGCTCGGGCGGCAGGAGGCTGCGCTGGAGGGACTGGCTGATGGCCACGCGCTCCGAGTACAGGCGGGCGTTGTCCAGGGCGAGGGCGGCTCGCCGGGAGAGGTCCTCCGCCAACTCCAGGATCTCCTGGCGGAAGTGCTCGTCCGTGGGCTTGCCGAGGGTCAGCATGCCGATGACGCGGTTGCGGGCCACGAGCGGGAGTACGACGGTCTCGCCGCCCACCGCCGAGGCCGTCGCCAGAGTCGTGCCGATGCCCGAGCTGACCGTGGCGGGCTCGCCCAGGCCCAGGCTGCGCATGGACGTGCGCAGGGCCGCCTGGTGGGCCGCTTCCGCAGGGGCCGTCCAGATGCGGGCGCCCGGCGTGGGGATGGGCTCCGGCGGGCGGATCTTGGAGAGGAGGGCCTTGAGGCCGTCGATGAGGTCCTCGTCCTCGTGCAGGACGTAACCCAGGTACGGGTCCGACGCCTGGTCGGCGATCGTGTAGACCGCGCACCAGGTGGCGAGGGTCGGGATCGTCATCTGGGCCATGAGCGCCAGGGTCTGGTCGCGGTCCAGGGTGCCCGCCAGGAGGTCGGAGGCCTCCACCAGGAAGCTCAACGAGCCGCGGCGCAGGCGCTCCAGCTCGCCGAGGCGGGCGGACTCGACGGCCAGGGCGATGCGGTCGGCGGCGAACTGGAGACGCAGGGCCTCCTCGTTGGAGTACCGGCCCTGCGCCTCCGCGGCGACGCCCAGGGAGCCCGTGAGGCGGCCCTCGACCTTGAGGGGGACCGTGACGACCGAACGCATGCCCGTGCCGTTGAGGAGGGGGACGGCGCCGGGGACGGCCGTGAGGTCGTCGTGGACGGCCGGCATGCGGGCCGAGCCGTAGCGGCCGGGGCCGGCCTCCACGGGGACGCGGGCGAAGCGCTGGCGGGCCGAGGGAAGGCCCGTGGAGGCCCGTACCTCCAGCTCGGTCTCGTCGTCGGTGGCGAGGAGGAGGAAGGCGGAGTCGCCGTCGAGCATGTCGCGGGCGCGCTCGACCGTGCGCTGGAGGAGGCCGTCGAGGTCGTCCGGGGCGGGGGAGCCGATGAAGACCTCGAAGGGGTCCGTGGCCTGGCCCTCGCCGGACCCGGAGCCGTCGCCGGAGGACATGCGGATCGGGGTCTGGAGGACGGCGCGCTCGTGGTCCCGTACGAGAAGACAGACCGTGGAGGGGTCTCCGTCCGCGTCGCGGACCCGGAGGTGGGAGGCGTAGACCGGCGTCACCCGGCCGCTGGCGCCGCGGATGCCGTAACTGCCCTCCCAGCGGGAGAGTTGGAGGGCCTCGGCGACGCCGGTGCTGGTGCCGGGGGTGTGCGGCCAGGCGGCGAGGTCGGTGAGGGGCTTGCCGATGACCTGGTCGGGGGCGTAGCCGAAAAGCTCCCCGGCGTCCTCGTTCCAGGCGCTGATCGCGCCCGTGCGGTCGATCTGGACGACGGCGACACGGACCCTGCCGTCGGCGAGCGGGAGCAGCTCGGCGGGGAGGGACGGGCCGGCCGAGCGGGTGCCCACCGGGCGGTCGGGGAGGTCGAGTTGGAACCAGACCTGCTTGTGCGTGGGCGTGTACTCGACGCCCCAGCGGGAGGCCATCGCCGCGCACAGTTGGAGGCCGCGGCCGCCCTCGCGGTCCGGACTGCCCATGTTGATGTGGTTGCCCTGGAGGGGGATCTCGCGTTCGGGGTATCTGTCGGCGACCTCGATGCGTACGCCGTCGTCGGCGCGCAGACACAGGACATCGGCGGAGGTGCCCGCGTGGACGACCGCGTTGGTGACGAGTTCGCTGGTGAGGACCACCGCGTCGTCGACGATGTCGGCGAAGCCCCAGCCCTGGAGGGTGTCGCGGACGAACGAGCGGGCGGTCGCGACGGACCGTGAGAGGGCAGCGAAGCTGGCGGCCGCGCGCGCGGTGATCACAGAACTCCTTGTCCGGTTCTCGACGTGCTGGGATCCTGGGACGGCCTCCTGCCGTGGCAGAGGCTGGTTCTCCGTCGGCCTGGGGTCCTGGGGGGTCTCCCCGGGATGCAGTCCGGTGGTCATGGTGAGGCCGCCCCTCCGATGCCTGCCCGCCGTGCTCGTGCGCCACCGCCCAGGCCGGGTCGGGACCGGCATGGCTGGACAGCCGCATGCAAGGTTACTTACCTTCGCCGTCCATGCGGATGCCGGTCGTCTGTGTTTCCGTCCGGAGGTGTGCGGACCGTGTGCGAAGCTGCCGAACTGTTATGGCCTGGTTCAGCCATGGTGAAACACTGGGCAGGCTTCCAGGAGAAGGTCGGGCAATTCCGAGTACCTTCCCAGTGCGCCGGGGAGTGGCACCTGGCCCGCTGAGCAGAAGTATCCGAGTACCAAGTGGTACGAGTGGTACGAGCAGTGTGAGCAGTACGAAGCGTTCGAATATGACGAAGTACGTCTAGCGGGAACGGTCGACCCTTGCGGGAGGGACACAGTGGAGTCTGGCGCAGCGACGCGGGGCACTAAAGCGCGCGCGAAAGGCGGACAGTCCCTGAGTGACCAGCGCACATCACGCAAACCGCGCAATGGGACCACGACCGTGGACACGGCTGCCCTGAACCGGCTGCTCACGGCGTTGGAGGCGATGCGGGACGGTAACTTCCGCAAGCGGCTGACCGTCTCGGGTGACGGTGTGATGTCCGAGATCTCGGCGGTCTTCAACGAGGTGGCGGACCGGAATCTCCATCTGACCGGCGAGCTGTCGCGGGTGCGGCGTGTGGTGGGGCGTGAGGGCAAGCTCACCGAGCGGCTGGAGACGGGTGCCGCCGAGGGGTCCTGGGCGACGGCGATCGACGCGTCGAACGCGCTGGTCGACGACCTCGTACGGCCGGTCTCCGAGGTCAGCCGGGTGTTGTCGGCCGTGGCGGACGGTGATCTGTCGCCGCGCATGGAGCTGCGGACGCAGGCGCCGGACGGGACCGGGCATCCGCTGCGCGGGGAGTTCCTGAAGGTCGGACGTACGGTGAACAACCTGGTCGACCAGCTGTCCACGTTCACCGACGAGGTCACCCGGGTGGCCAGCGAGGTGGGCACCGAGGGCAAGCTGGGCGGGCAGGCCAAGGTGCGCGGCATGTCCGGTTCGTGGAAGGACCTGACGGAGTCCGTCAACACGATGGCGTACCGGCTCACCGCGCAGGTGAGGGACATCGCGCTGGTGACGACGGCGGTCGCGAAGGGTGATCTGTCCCGGAAGGTCACGGTTCATGTGGCCGGTGAGATGCTGGAGCTGAAGGAGACCGTCAACACGATGGTCGACCAGCTCTCCGCGTTCTCTTCCGAGGTGACGCGAGTCGCCCGAGAGGTGGGTACCGAGGGTCAGCTCGGCGGGCAGGCCGAGGTGCCGGGCGTGGCCGGGGTGTGGAAGGAACTCACCGATTCGGTGAACACCATGGCCGGCAACCTCACCCTCCAGATGCGCGGCATCGCTCAGGTCACCACCGCGGTCGCCAACGGTGATCTGTCGCAGAAGGTGACCGTCCCGGCGCGCGGTGAGGTCGCCAAACTGGCCGAGACGATCAACCAGATGACCGAGACGCTGCGGATCTTCGCCGACGAGGTCACGCGCGTGGCCAACGAGGTGGGTGCCGAGGGTCGGCTGGGCGGTCAGGCGCAGGTGCCGGGCGCGGCGGGGACATGGAAGGACCTCACCGATTCCGTGAACACCGTCTTCCGGAACCTGACCATCCAGGTGCGGGACATCGCGGCGGTGACGACGGCCGTGGCCAACGGCGATCTCTCGCAGAAGGTCACCGTCGATGTCGCGGGCGAGATGCTCGAACTGAAGAACACCGTCAACGGGATGGTCGACCAGCTCTCCTACTTCGGTGCCGAGGTCACACGGGTGGCCAACGAGGTCGGTGCCGAGGGCCGGCTGGGCGGTCAGGCGCAGGTGCCGGGCGCGGCGGGGACGTGGAAGGACCTGACGGACTCCGTCAACACCGCGTTCCGGAATCTCACCGGACAGGTGAGGAACATCGCGGCGGTGACGACGGCCGTGGCCAACGGCGATCTCTCGCAGAAGGTCACCGTCGATGTCGCGGGCGAGATGCTCGAACTGAAGAACACCGTGAACACGATGGTGGACCAGCTGTCGTCGTTCGCCGACCAGGTGACGCGGATGGCCCGGGACGTGGGTACGGAGGGCCGCCTCGGCGGTCAGGCCCGCGTCGACGGCGTGTCCGGTACGTGGAAGGAACTCACCGACTCCGTCAACTCGATGGCCGGCAACCTCACCTCGCAGGTGCGGAACATCGCGCAGGTGACGACGGCCGTGGCGCGCGGCGACCTCTCCCAGAAGATCGACGTGGACGCGCGCGGCGAGATCCTGGAGCTGAAGAACACCATCAACACGATGGTCGACCAGCTGTCGTCCTTCGCGGACCAGGTGACCCGGGTGGCCCGGGACGTGGGTACGGAGGGCCGCCTCGGCGGTCAGGCGCAGGTGCCCGGCGTCGCCGGTGTGTGGCGCGACCTCACCGAGTCCGTGAACGGCATGGCCGGCAACCTGACCGGTCAGGTCCGCAACATCGCGCAGGTCGCCACGGCGGTGGCCCGGGGCGACCTCTCCCAGAAGATCACCGTGGACGCGCGCGGCGAGATCCTGGAGCTGAAGAACACGCTGAACACGATGGTGGACCAGCTGTCGTCGTTCGCGGAGGAGGTCACCAGGGTCGCCCGCGAGGTGGGTACGGAGGGCCAGCTCGGCGGTCAGGCCGAGGTGCAGGGCGTCTCCGGCACCTGGAAGGACCTCACGCAGTCGGTGAACTTCATGGCGAACAACCTGACCATCCAGGTGCGTCAGATCGCCGAGGTCACGACCGCGGTCGCCAAGGGCGACCTGTCGAAGAAGATCACCGTCGACGCGAAGGGCGAGATCCTCGAACTCGTCACCACCGTCAACACGATGGTGGACCAGCTGTCGTCCTTCGCCGAGCAGGTGACCCGGGTGGCCCGCGAGGTGGGCACCGAGGGCATCCTCGGCGGCCAAGCGCACGTGCCGGGCGTCACCGGCATCTGGAAGGACCTCAGCGGCAATGTGAACCTGATGGCCAAGAACCTGACCATGCAGGTGCGGAACATCTCCCAGGTCGCGGCGGCCGTCGCGAACGGCGACCTGACCCGTACGGTGACGATCGAGGCGGCGGGTGAGGTCGCGCAGCTCGCCGACACCTTCAACAGCATGGTGAAGACGCTGAGTTCGTTCGCCGACCAGGTCACCAAGGTGGCCCGTGAGGTGGGCACGGATGGCATCCTGGGCGGCCAGGCGCACGTACCGGGTGTGGCGGGTACGTGGAAGGACCTCACCGAGTCCGTGAACTCGATGGCGTCCAACCTCACCGGCCAGGTCCGCAACATCGCGATGGTCACGACCGCCATCGCCAAGGGCGACCTGACCAAGAAGATCGACATCGACGCGCGCGGCGAGATCCTGGAGCTGAAGACCACCATCAACACGATGGTCGACCAGCTGTCCTCCTTCGCCGAGGAGGTCACCCGGGTGGCCCGCGAGGTGGGCACCGAGGGACAGCTGGGCGGTCTGGCGCGCGTCCGGGACGTCGACGGCACCTGGCGGGACCTCACCGAGTCGGTGAACGAGATGGCCGGGAACCTGACGCGGCAGGTCCGTGCCATCGCGCGCGTGGCCACCGCGGTGACCCGGGGCGACCTGAACCTCAAGATCGACGTCGACGCGTCCGGCGAGATCAAGGAGCTGCAGGACTACATCAACAAGATGATCGCCAACCTGCGCGACACCACGATCGCCAACCAGGAGCAGGACTGGCTCAAGGGCAACCTCGCCCGGATCTCCGCCCTGATGCAGGGCCGCCGGGACCTCGACGACGTGGCCTCGCTGATCATGAGTGAGCTGACGCCGGTGGTCTCCGCGCAGCACGGCGCGTTCTTCCTCGCGTTGCCGTTCCTCGACGGCAAGGACCTGGCCCCGGACAACGACGACCAGTACGAGCTGCGCATGCTCGGCTCGTACGGCTACTCCATGGGCTCCATGCCGACGTCGTTCCGGCCCGGTGAGGCGCTGGTCGGGACGGCCGCGAAGGAGAAGCGCACGATCCTGGTGGAGAACGCGCCGAGCGGCTATCTGAAGATCTCCTCCGGGCTCGGCGAGGCGCCGCCCGCGCAGGTCATCGTGTTGCCGGTGCTCTTCGAGGGGACCGTGCTCGGTGTCATCGAACTGGCGTCGTTCAACTCGTTCACACAGATCCAGAAGGACTTCCTGAACCAGATCGCGGAGATGATCGCGACGAGCGTCAACACCATCTCCGTCAACACCAAGACCGAGGTGCTGCTGAAGCAGTCGCAGGAGCTGACCGAGCAACTGCGCGAGCGGTCCGACGAGTTGGAGAACCGGCAGAAGGCACTCCAGGCGTCCAACGCCGAACTGGAGGAGAAGGCCGAGCTGCTGGCCCGGCAGAACCGCGACATCGAGGTCAAGAACACCGAGATCGAGGAGGCGCGGCAGGTCCTGGAGGAGCGTGCCGAGCAGCTCGCGGTGTCCATGCGCTACAAGAGCGAGTTCCTCGCGAACATGTCGCACGAGCTGCGCACCCCGCTCAACTCGCTGCTGATCCTCGCCAAACTGCTCGCCGACAACGCCGAGTCGAACCTGACGCCCAAGCAGGTCGAGTTCGCCGAGACGATCCACGGGGCGGGCTCCGACCTGCTCCAGCTGATCAACGACATCCTGGACCTGTCGAAGGTCGAGGCGGGCAAGATGGACGTCTCGCCGACCCGTATCGCCCTCGTCCAGCTCGTGGACTACGTGGAGGCCACCTTCCGGCCGCTGACCGCGGAGAAGGGCCTGGACTTCTCCGTACGCGTCTCGCCGGAGCTGCCCGCCACGCTGCACACGGACGAACAGCGGCTGCTGCAGGTGCTGCGGAACCTGCTGTCCAACGCGGTGAAGTTCACCGACTCCGGGGCCGTGGAGCTGGTCATCCGGCCGGCCGGCGCGGATGTGCCGGTGGCCATCAGGGAGCAGTTGCTGGAGGCGGGCTCGCTGCGGGACGCGGACGCCGGCATGATCGCGTTCTCGGTGACGGACACGGGCATCGGGATCGCGGCCAGCAAGATGCGGGTCATCTTCGAGGCGTTCAAGCAGGCGGACGGCACCACGAGCCGCAAGTACGGCGGTACGGGCCTGGGGTTGTCCATCTCGCGGGAGATCGCCCGGCTGCTGGGCGGCGAGATCCACGCGCAGAGCGAGCCCGGACGCGGCTCCACCTTCACCCTGTATCTGCCGCTGCACCCGAGTGAACTGCCCCCGCAGGGCTACGCGCACAACACGCCCGCCGCGCTGGAGGCCGGGGAGCTGCTGGCCTCCGAGAACGAGCTGGCCGAGCGCACCGAGACGCCGGCCGAGGTGAAGTCGTACCGCGAGACCCAGAACGGGGCCGCCGCGCTCTTCAGGCGGCGCCGCAGGTCCGTGCCCGCCCCGCACCACGGCCAGGGCAACGGTCAGGCGCAGGAGCACTGGGCGCAGCAGGCCGTGCAGGAGGCGGCGTCGCAGGCGCGCCGGACGGTCCGCTTCGACGGCGAGAAGGTCCTCATCGTCGACGACGACATCCGTAACGTCTTCGCGCTCACCAGCGTCCTGGAGCAGCACGGCCTGTCCGTGCTGTACGCCGAGAACGGCCGTGAGGGCATCGAGGTCCTGGAACAGCACGACGACGTGACGGTCGTTCTGATGGACATCATGATGCCCGAGATGGACGGCTACGCGACGACCACGGCGATCCGCCGGATGCCCCAGTTCGCCGGACTGCCGATCATCGCGCTGACGGCCAAGGCGATGAAGGGCGACCGGGAGAAGGCGATCGACTCGGGAGCCTCCGACTATGTGACCAAGCCGGTGGATCCGGATCATCTGCTGTCGGTCATGCAGCAATGGATGCGGAGTGAGTGACGCGGAGCGCGGTCGGTGGTCACAACCCGTTGAGCGGTGCACGGAGTTGCTGACTGAGTGTGGCCGAGGCCGTGTAGAAACGCGGGATTCGGGGAACCTTCTGGTCCCCGCTTGCGTTTCTGCTACGAGCACAGTGACATCACGGTGACAGGGTGTGGCGACGGGCGGGGTGCGGCTACGATGACCGGCACAAGGACGGGTGGCGCGAGGGAGTCGTCCCCTGGGGTGACGCCGAGTGGTGTCACGTCGAGTCCTGCGGACAGGGGAGGCCCCAAGCCGGGGCGAGGAGGACGGGCCATGGTGCAGAAGGCCAAGATCCTCCTGGTCGATGACCGGCCGGAGAATCTGTTGGCGCTGGAGGCCATCCTCTCCGCGCTCGATCAGACACTGGTGCGGGCATCGTCCGGGGAGGAAGCGCTCAAGGCGCTGTTGACGGACGACTTCGCGGTCATTCTGCTGGACGTCCAGATGCCGGGAATGGACGGTTTCGAAACGGCCGCGCACATTAAGCGGCGCGAACGGACCCGGGACATCCCCATTATTTTCCTCACCGCCATCAACCACGGACCGCATCACACGTTCCGTGGGTACGCGGCAGGTGCGGTCGACTACATCTCGAAACCGTTCGACCCCTGGGTGCTGCGCGCCAAGGTCTCCGTTTTCGTCGAGCTGTACATGAAGAACTGCCAGCTCAGGGAGCAGGCGGCGCTGTTGCGGCTCCAGTTGGAGGGTGGCGGCAAGGGGGCGGCGGGCGGTTCCAAGGAGCCCTCCGGCGGCATCCTCGCCGAACTCTCCGCGCGGCTCGCGGCCGTCGAGGAGCAGGCGGAGGCGCTGTCCAAACAGCTCGACGACGACTCCGCGGACGCCGCCGCGGTGGCCACCGCGGCCCATCTCGAACGCAAACTCACGGGCCTGCGCAGGGCGCTGGACGCGTTGGAGCCGGGCACGGGCGGGCACCCGTCGGTGCCGTCGCAGAACTGAGCATGTTCCGGAGCGCGGGCCGGGGTCGCACAAGTGGCCCGGGCCCGCGTCCGGTTGTGACCGGTGATCGTGGGGGATGAGGGTCTGTCTGTCCGCGTCAGCTTCGGGGCTCCACGAGCGCGACACGAACGGGTGAAGCAGTGGGCACACGTGTCGGTTGTGGTCTCCACCGGTAACCTCACACTCATGGCCTCACGTCAGTCCGCAGCGAAGAAGCCGCCCGCGAAGAAGGCGGCCGCTCCGACGAAGGCTTCGGCGAAGAAGGCCCCCGCGAAGAAAGCCGCCGCCAAGAAGGCGACGGCGAAGAAGACGGCCCCTCCGAAGCCGGCGCCCAATCCCACCGGAGGCGTGTACAAGCTCGTACGCGCCGTCTGGCTCGGTGCCGCGCACGCCGTCGGCGCCGTCTTCCGTGGCATAGGGCAGGGCGCGAAGGGTCTCGACCCGGCGCATCGCAAGGACGGCGTCGCGCTCCTGCTGCTCGCCCTCGCCCTGATCGTCGCCGCCGGTACCTGGTCCAATCTGCGCGGCCCGGTCGGCGATCTCGTCGAGATGCTCGTGACCGGTGCCTTCGGCCGGCTCGACCTGCTCGTGCCGGTACTGCTCTCGGTCATCGCCGTACGGTTCATCCGGCACCCCGAGAAGCCGGACGCCAACGGACGCATCGTCATCGGTCTGTCCGCGCTCGTCATCGGCGTCCTCGGCCAGGTCCACCTCGCCTGCGGCTCGCCCGCCCGCAGCGCCGGCATGCAGGCGATAAGGGACGCCGGGGGGCTCATCGGCTGGAGCACGGCCACGCCGCTGACGTACACCATGGGCCAGGCCCTCGCCGTGGCGATGCTCGTGCTGCTCACGGTCTTCGGGCTGCTCGTCGTCACCGCGACACCGGTCAACGCGATCCCGCAGCGGCTGCGGCTGCTCGGGCAGAAGCTGGGCATCGTCGCGGACGACGAGGACGAGTACGCCGAGTACGGCGAGGACGACTCCCGCTACGACGAGCAGTGGCGCGACGCGCTTCCCGCGCGCCCCCGCCGACGCGGCTCGGCTCCCGAGGCGTACGACCCCGACTCCGCCGAGCAGGAGGCCCTCACCAAGCGCCGGCCGAGGCGCTCCGCCGTACGGCAGCCCGACCCGAACCGGCCGATGGACGCCGTGGACGTGGCCGCTGCCGCCGCTGCCGCGCTCGACGGGGCCGTGCTGCACGGGATGCCGCCCTCGCCGGTGGTCGCCGACCTCACCCAGGGCGTGAGTGTGGGGGACCGGGAGGAGACCACCCCCGTCCCGGCCGCGCGCAGCAGGACGCCCCAGCAGGAACCCCCGGCCGCCAAGCCGCCCAAGGGCGCCAGGCAGGACGCCCTGGTGCCGGACCTGACCAAGCAGGCCCCGGACGAGCCGCGAGAGCTGCCGGCGCGCGCCGAACAGCTCCAGCTCTCCGGCGACATCACCTACTCCCTGCCCTCGCTCGACCTCCTGGAGCGGGGCGGCCCCGGCAAGACGCGCAGCGCCGCCAACGACGCCATAGTGGCCTCCCTCTCGAACGTGTTCTCCGAGTTCAAGGTCGACGCCTCCGTCACCGGCTTCACCCGCGGGCCGACGGTCACCCGCTACGAGGTCGAGCTGGGCCCGGCGGTCAAGGTCGAGCGGATCACCGCGCTCACCAAGAACATCGCGTACGCCGTCGCCAGCCCGGACGTACGGATCATCAGCCCGATCCCCGGCAAGTCGGCCGTCGGCATCGAGATCCCCAACACCGACCGCGAGATGGTCAACCTCGGCGACGTACTGCGCCTCGCGGACGCGGCCGAGGACGACCACCCGATGCTGGTCGCGCTCGGCAAGGACGTCGAGGGCGGCTATGTGATGGCCAATCTGGCGAAGATGCCGCATGTGCTCGTCGCAGGCGCGACCGGCTCCGGTAAATCGTCGTGCATCAACTGCCTGATCACCTCGGTCATGGTCCGCGCGACCCCCGAGGACGTCCGTATGGTCCTCGTCGACCCCAAGCGCGTCGAACTGACCGCGTACGAGGGCATCCCGCACCTGATCACGCCGATCATCACCAACCCCAAGCGGGCCGCCGAGGCGCTCCAGTGGGTCGTGCGCGAGATGGACCTGCGCTACGACGACCTGGCCGCGTTCGGCTACCGCCACATCGACGACTTCAACGAGGCCATCAGGAACGGCAAGGTGAAGCTGCCCGAGGGCAGCGAGCGCGAGCTCCAGCCGTACCCGTACCTGCTGGTGATCGTGGACGAGCTGGCCGACCTGATGATGGTCGCGCCGCGGGACGTCGAGGACGCGATCGTCCGCATCACCCAGCTCGCGCGCGCGGCCGGCATCCACCTGGTGCTCGCCACGCAGCGGCCGTCCGTGGACGTCGTCACCGGTCTGATCAAGGCGAACGTGCCCTCGCGGCTCGCCTTCGCCACCTCCTCGCTCGCCGACTCGCGGGTCATCCTCGACCAGCCCGGCGCCGAGAAGCTGATCGGCAAGGGCGACGGGCTGTTCCTGCCGATGGGGGCCAACAAGCCGACCCGTATGCAGGGCGCGTTCGTGACCGAGGACGAGGTCGCGGCGATCGTCCAGCACTGCAAGGACCAGATGGCGCCCGTCTTCCGGGACGACGTCACCGTGGGCACCAAGCAGAAGAAGGAGATCGACGAGGAGATCGGCGACGACCTCGACCTGCTGTGCCAGGCGGCCGAACTGGTCGTCTCCACGCAGTTCGGATCGACCTCCATGCTCCAGCGCAAGCTGCGCGTCGGCTTCGCCAAGGCCGGGCGACTCATGGACCTCATGGAGTCCCGGGGCATCGTGGGGCCGAGCGAGGGCTCCAAGGCACGTGACGTTCTTGTGAAACCCGACGAACTGGACGGCGTGCTGGCCGTGATCCGGGGGGAGACTGAGGCATAAGGGCCGCAGCGGGACCGCGGAGGGGC
This sequence comes from Streptomyces sp. NBC_00104, assembly GCF_045160825.1. NCBI lineage: Bacteria > Bacillati > Actinomycetota > Actinomycetes > Kitasatosporales > Streptomycetaceae > Streptomyces > Streptomyces sp. NBC_00104. The sequence goes on from NZ_CP108215.1 coordinate 8,131,927, forward strand.
GCACCGCAGGGAAAACCGGTTGTCCGACGGGCGGAACACGGATGGGATTACGGCATCCGGGTATTCGAACGTGACTCACCCGTAAGGAAATGGTGAGCAACCGTTTCCCTTCGGCGTACGTCAAGTTGGACGAGGGGACAGCCCCGTGCCCCACCCTCACCACCAGCAGGATGACCGGCCATTCTGATGGCGTACAAAGTCCCACCGCCCGGTTGCCCCACCCTTTCGTACCCCCCCTAGACTGAACCTCCAGCACAGGTGGCTACACGCTCGAAAGGCGCCCCCGTGTCCATCGGCAACTCCCCTGACGGCAACTTCCCCGAAGACGAGCGTCCGTTCGAAGACGACCGTGACGAACGCCTGGCGGAACGCCCCTCGATCGGTCGTGCCCTCCAGCAGGCACGCATCGCGGCCGGGCTGACCGTCGACGACGTCAGCAACGCCACCCGGGTCCGCATCGCCATCGTGCACGCGATCGAGCAGGACGACTTCGCCCCCTGCGGTGGCGACGTCTACGCGCGCGGTCACCTCCGCACCCTCGCACGCGCGGTGCGCATCGATCCCGTTCCGCTGCTCGCGCAGTTCGACGAGGCGCACGGCGGGCGGCCCGCGCCCACCCCGGCGGCGCCGCTGTTCGAGGCGGAGCGCATCCGTCCCGAGCGGCGCGGCCCCAACTGGACCGCCGCCATGGTCGCCGCGATCGTCGCGGTGATCGGCTTCGTCGGCTTCACCGCGTTCAACGACGGTGACGACGGCGACACCACACAGGTCGCCGAGGGCTCCACGCCGACCACCAGCAAGCCCGCCTCGCCCACGCCCAAGGCCGACAAGCCCGACGCCGACCCGAAGCCCGACCCGACCGACAGCGCCATCGCGGCCGCGCCCCGCGACAAGGTGACCGTGCAGGTCAGCGCCTCCGACGGCCGCAGCTGGATCTCCGCCAAGGACCACAACGGCCGGCTCCTGTGGGACGGCCTCCTCAAGCAGGGCCAGTCCAAGACCTTCCAGGACAGCTCCAAGATCGACCTCGTCCTCGGCGACGCCGGAGCCATCCAGCTCTACGTCAACGGCAAGAAGATCAAGGACGACTTCCGGCCCGGCCAGGTCGAACGCCTGACGTACACGAAGGGCGACCCGGAGGTCGGCTGAGCCTTCGGTACGTCCGCGCCAGCGGACGTACGGACGACCCAGAGAGAACGCGGGTACGGGGTTGGCCAAGATCGGCCAACCCCGTCGACGTGGGCTGTCAGCGGGACGAAGTAGTCTTGAGCCCATGCCTGAACGCCGTACCGTCGCACTCGTCACTCTTGGCTGCGCCCGTAACGAGGTGGACTCGGAGGAGCTCGCAGGCCGCTTGGAGGCGGACGGCTGGGAGCTCGTCGAGGACGCCGAGGAAGCGGACGTCGCGGTCGTCAACACCTGTGGCTTCGTCGAAGCCGCCAAGAAGGACTCCGTCGACGCGCTCCTGGAAGCCAATGACCTCAAGGGTCACGGCAGAACCCAGGCCGTCGTCGCGGTCGGCTGCATGGCCGAGCGGTACGGCAAGGAGCTCGCCGAGGCGCTGCCCGAGGCCGACGGCGTGCTCGGCTTCGACGACTACGCGAACATCTCCGACCGCCTCCAGACCATCCTGAACGGCGGCATCCACGCCTCGCACACCCCGCGCGACCGGCGCAAGCTGCTGCCGATCAGCCCGGCCGAGCGCCAGGAGTCGGCTGCCGAGGTCGCGCTGCCGGGGCACGCCCCCGTCGACCTTCCGGACGGCCTCGCTCCGGCCTCCGGGCCGCGTTCGCCACTGCGCCGCCGCCTGGACGGCTCGCCCGTCGCCTCCGTGAAGCTGGCCTCGGGCTGCGACCGCCGTTGCTCCTTCTGCGCCATCCCGTCCTTCCGCGGCTCCTTCATCTCGCGCCGCCCCTCGGACGTGCTGAACGAGACGCGCTGGCTGGCCGAGCAGGGCGTCAAGGAGGTCATGCTCGTCTCCGAGAACAACACCTCGTACGGCAAGGACCTGGGCGACATCCGGCTGCTGGAGTCCCTGCTGCCCGAGCTCGCCGAGGTCGACGGCATCGAGCGGGTGCGCGTGAGCTACCTCCAGCCCGCCGAGATGCGGCCCGGCCTCATCGACGTGCTCACCTCCACACCCAAGGTCGTGCCCTACTTCGACCTCTCCTTCCAGCACTCCGCCCCCGCCGTGCTGCGCTCGATGCGCCGCTTCGGCGACACCGACCGCTTCCTGGAGCTGCTCGACACCATCCGCGGCAAGGCCCCCGAGGCCGGCGTGCGGTCCAACTTCATCGTGGGATTCCCCGGCGAGACCGAGGACGACCTCGCGGAGCTGGAGCGGTTCCTGAACGGCGCGAGACTGGACGCGATCGGCGTCTTCGGGTACTCCGACGAGGAGGGCACCGAGGCGGCGACGTACGAGAACAAGCTGGCCGAGGACGTGGTCGCCGAGCGGCTCGCGCGGGTCTCGCGGCTGGCCGAGGAGCTGGTCTCGCAGCGCGCCGAGGAGCGCGTCGGGCAGACCGTGCGCGTCCTCGTCGAGTCGGTCGACGGGGACGAGGGTGCGTACGGTCGTGCCGCGCACCAGGCGCCCGAGACGGACGGCCAGGTGCTGTTCACGAGCGGTGAGGAGCTGAGCGTCGGCCTTGTGGTCGAGGCGAAGGTGGTCGCCACGGAAGGCGTCGATCTGGTGGCCGAGGTACTCCCGGGCTCGCTCGGCTCCCCCGTGTGTCCTGAGGAGGCGGCCAGATGACGGGAGCCCCGGCATCCGCGGCGGGCGGCACCTCCGGCGCCAAGGGCGTGACGAGCGCCTCCGGCGTTCCCGGCGCCCCGGGCGCTGCCGGAGAGACGCGGCCCGTGCGTGGCGGGAAGCTGGGAGCTGCCGCCGTCAACCAGGCCAGCCTCTGGAACATCGCGAACATCCTGACCATGGTCCGTCTGGTCCTCGTACCGGGCTTCGTCATGCTGATGCTCATGGACGGCGGGTACGACCCGGTCTGGCGGGCCTGGGCCTGGGCGGCCTTCGCCGTCGCCATGATCACCGACATCTTCGACGGCCACCTGGCCCGGACGTACGACCTGGTCACCGACTTCGGGAAGATCGCCGACCCCATCGCCGACAAGGCGATCATGGGTGCCGCGCTGATCTGTCTGTCCTACCTCGGCGATCTGCCGTGGTGGGTGACCGGAGTCATCCTCGGCAGGGAACTCGGGATCACGCTGCTGCGTTTCATCGTCATCCGGTACGGAGTCATCCCGGCGAGCCGCGGCGGCAAGCTGAAGACCCTCACGCAGGGCATCGCCGTCGGCATGTACGTCCTGGCGCTGGAGGGGCCCCTGGCCACCCTGAGGTGGTGGGTGATGGCCGTGGCGGTCATCCTGACCGTAGTGACCGGACTCGACTATGTGAGACAGGCCATTGTGCTGCGCCGGAGCGGAACGGCCGAGCGCGAAGCCGCGGCGGAGGGAGCGGAACGTTGACCTCCACGGCCGCCGAAGTGCTGCGACTACTGACGGTGAGGGGCGAGACGCTCGCCGTCGCCGAGTCGCTGACCGGCGGTCTGGTCGCGGCAGCACTCACCGCGGCCCCAGGGGCCTCCCAGGCGTTCCGGGGCTCGGTCACCGCCTACGCCACCGAGCTGAAGCACCAGTTGCTCGATGTCGACGAGACCCTCCTGGACCAGCGTGGAGCGGTGGATCCGCAGGTCGCGGCCCAGATGGCGGACGGCGTCCGCAAGGCGCTCGGCGCCGACTGGGGAATTTCGACCACCGGGGTCGCCGGCCCGGAGCCGCAGGACGGCAGGCCCGTCGGCGTGGTCTATGTGGCCGTCGCCGGGCCGTCCGCAGCCGATTCCGGCGTATCAGGTGGCGGGAAAGTGTCGTCGTTGCGGTTGAACGGCGGCCGGGCGGAAATCCGTATGGAGAGTGTACGGAGCGTACTCGCACTGCTTCTTCAGGAGCTTGCGGGCGAACAGACCGGGAATGAGCGGGCACAGGATACGGAACAGAACGGGGGGACTTGATGTTTGCAGCCCTGAGTGAACACAACAGCGCTCCCCGCACGGCCGCAGCGCGAGGCGGTACGGTGGGGCGTGAAGGATGCGGCTACGCGGTCCGAGGAGGGAGCCACCGATGATTCTGCTCCGTCGCCTGCTGGGTGACGTGCTGCGTCGGCAGCGCCAGCGCCAGGGCCGTACTCTGCGCGAAGTCTCCTCGTCCGCCCGAGTCTCACTCGGCTATCTCTCCGAGGTGGAGCGGGGGCAGAAGGAGGCTTCCTCCGAGCTGCTCTCCGCCATTTGCGACGCGCTGGACGTACGGATGTCCGAGCTCATGCGGGAAGTGAGCGACGAGCTCGCCCTTGCCGAGCTGGCCCAGTCCGCAGCGGCCACCGAGCCGGTGCCAGCACCAGTGCGTCGACCGATGCTCAACTCCGTCTCGGTGGCCGGTGTGCCACCGGAACGGGTCACGATCAAGGCGCCCGCCGAAGCGGTGGACGTCGTCGCGGCGTGAGCCGCGTGTATGTGCGTGAGGTTCGGCGCGCGCCGGTGAAGAAGTAGAAGCGGAAGCGGGAGCCCCGGGCGGGGCCTTCAGGGAGACCTGGGGGCACCGGCCGGGGCTTCTGTGTTGCCTGCGGCTCCCGTTTGCCGGGGTGGTGGTGTGCGGTCATGGTGGAGGAGCGGGCTCGGGGCGTGCGCGCGATGCGTGCGTGCGGCCGCGGTAGAGCGCACAGAGTCGTACGGGCGCACAGGGTCGTACGGCGTCCCAAGAAACCGGAGCGTGCTGATGTACGTGGTGAAGAGCCCGCTGTCCGAGGCCGATCTGAAGACCGTCTCCGAGGCGCTGCAGGGCGCCCTGGTCGATCTCGTCGACCTCTCCCTCGTGGCCAAGCAGATCCATTGGAACGTGGTCGGGCCGCGCTTCCGCTCGGTCCATCTCCAGCTCGACGAGGTCGTGGACACCGCCCGGCTGCACTCCGACACCGTCGCCGAACGCGCCTCCACCCTCGGTGTCTCGCCGGACGGGCGGGCCGGGACAGTGGCCGGGAGCAGCGGTATCGGCGCGGCCCCGAACGGCTGGGTCAAGGACGCGGACGCCGTGGGGACCCTGGTGGACGCGCTCGGCGCGGTGATCACCCGGATGCGGACACGGGTGGAGAGCACCGCGGAGGCGGATCCGGTGAGCCAGGACATCTTCATCGGCATCACGGCGGATCTCGAGAAGCACCACTGGATGTTCCAGGCGGAGAACGGGTAGAGCGGCGGCGGACGCGAACGGGTGCCGGCCTGCCGCGCGCCTCGTGACCGGTGGATGCGGTGGGGGCGTGACGACGGCGGTGAGCGGCTGCGGGGCGCATCGGGTGCCCCGTGGGCGCGGTCCTCGTGAGGGGGCCGTGCGTCCCTGTGCCGGTGGTGCGCCCTCTCCGGCCGTGACGAGGGCCGTCTAGCGTCGTTCTGGGGGCCCGGAGGCCTTGGAGGTGGCGGCCATGCGAATAGTTCGCTGGGGGGCGGCTCTGGGTCTCGGTGCGCTGTGGTGGTGGGGTGTGCTGCGACTCGCGCTGGTGCCGGATGCCGGCGCGCTGGAGGGGGCGGTCGCGGCCGGAGGGTGGGGGCTGAGCCTGCTGCCTGTGCACTGCGTACCGAAGGGGCGGGCGCTGGGACGGTCGGGGGGCGCGTCAGGGGGCGCGGGGGGTGGCCCGGTTCTGGAGGACGCGGTGGGGGCCGTGGTCACCAGGGCATGGCCACCCCGCCGTTCGGACGGAGGATCTGGCCCGTGGTGAACGCGGACGCGTCGGAGGCGAGGTGCAACACGGCGTGTGCGATGTCCTCGGGCTCGCCGACCCGGCCCAGCGGTGACAGCCTGGCCATGAAGGACTCCGTCCTCGCCTGTGCCTCGCCGCCGTTGCGGTCGGTCATGGGTGTGCGGATCCAGCCCGGCGCCACCGCGTTGACGCGGATGCCGTGCGCCCCGACCTCGGTCGCCAGGGTCTTCGTCAGCTGGACCACCGCCGCCTTGGTCACGCCGTAGCAGAGCAGCCCCGGGCCGCCGGTGTCGACGGCGCCGGAGGCCATGGTGACGATGCTGCCGCGCGTCCCGTCGGTGATCATCCGGCGGGCCGCCTCCTGGCAGGCGTGGAGCACGCCCTTGAAGTTGACGCTCCACACCCGTTCGAGATCCTCGTCCCGGGTCTCCAATACCGGGCTGCTGTGCATGATCCCGGCGATGGCAGCCATCACATGGAGCCGCTCGCAGGCGGCCACCGCCCGCGCGAGCTGGGCGCGGTCGGTGACGTCGAGGTGGTGGATGTGGGCGGTGCCGTTGCCGGCCTTGATCAGGGTCGCCGTCTCGTGCAGGCCCTGTGCGTCGCGGTCCGCGCAGTGCACGGTGGCGCCGGCCTCGGCGAGCAGGACGGCCGACGCGCGGCCGATACCACTGCCGGCGCCGGTGACGAACGCGGTGCGGCCGGTGAGGTCGTACGCCGGGATGGGCATGAAGTTGACGGTACGAGCGTTTCTGACGGCCCGTCAATTGGCTGTGCGGCGTTGGGAACGGGAAGTCGGGCGGGATGCCCTCGTGGCGCCCGGTGCCGGGGCCGGGCCCGCCTGGCAGGTGGGGCACCAGTAGGTGGGGCGTTCTCGGGAACCGTCGCCCTGGTCGGCCACGCGGACGGGGGTCTGGCAGAGCAGACAGGGGCGAGGGGCCCTTCCGTACACGAACAGGTCGTGCCTGCGGTGGCCCGTCGTGCTGCGGATCGGGCGGTCGCGGTTGGCTTCGAGAAGCTTCTTGGCGAGGGTGGGCAGCCGGGCGGCGAGGTCCTCCGGGAGGGCACCGACGGGGAGCCAGGGGGTGACCCGGAGCAGGAAGCAGAGCTCGCTCTTGTACACATTGCCGATGCCGGCGAGGTTGCGCTGGTCGAGGAGTGCCTCGCCGAGGGGGCGGGCGGGGTCGCTCAGGAGGTTCGTGAGGGCCCGGTCGGGGTCCCAGTCCGGGCCCAGCAGGTCGGGGCCGAGGTGGCCGACGGCACGGTGTTCGTCGGTGGTGCGGATCAGCTCCAGTACGGGCAGGCGGTAGCCGACGGCCGTGCGGTCGGTGGTGCCCAGGATCGCGCGGATCTGGTGCGCCGGGCCGCCGCGCCAGCGCTCGTCGTTGGCGTACACCTTCCAGGAACCGTCCATCCGCAGGTGCGAGTGGAGGGTCAGGCCGCCTTCGATGCGGGTGAGGAGGTGCTTGCCGCGGGGCGTCACGTCGAGGACGGTACGGCCGGTGAGGTCGGCCGTGGCGTACCTCGGTACGCGGAGGTCGGAGCGGGACAGGACCTTGCCGGCGAGGGCGGTGTGGAGTCGTCTCGCCGTTTGCCAGACGGTGTCACCTTCGGGCATGGGTCAAGGGTGGCACGGGTGGAGGGGGCATGGGCGGAGGGGTGTGGGGGCGGGGCGGCTGATGGCTCGGGGGGTTCGGTCGGTCGGTGGGTGCGGGTGGTGTGGGGCTGGTCGCGCAGCCCCGCGCCCCTGATGGGGCGGGGGCTTTCGTGGGTCGTCGCTCGGTGGTCATGGGTGGTCATGAGTGGTCACGCTCGGATGCGTAGGCCGCGTGGGGTCGCGATGAAGCCTGCTCCCTCCAGGAGGGGGCCGTACGGGGAGGTGAGGGCGGAGGTGCCGTTCACGCGTTCCACCGTGACCGTGCCGAGGGAGCCTGCGCGGGCCGCAGCGGACAGGGCTTCGGCGGCCGGACGGAGGCGTGGATCGTCGGTGGGCCGGGCGTCCGGGTCGGCGGGCCAGGCCAGCAGGGTCTTGCCGCCACGCTCCATGTAGACGGTCAGCTCGCCGTCGACCAGGACGACCAGCGAGCCTGCCTTGCGGCCCGGTTTGTGTCCGGCTTCGGTGGGCGGCTCGGGCCAGGGAAGGGCGGCGCCGTAGGCGTTCGCGGGGTCGGCGGCGGCGAGGACGACGGCTCGGGGGGAGGGGGCGGGGCCAGTGCGGTGCGGGGTGTGGCCGGCTCGGCGGTGGGGGCCGGTTCGACCGAAGGGCCCGCCTTGGCTGTCGGGGCTGCCGTGGCTGTGGGGCGCGCCCTGGTCGTATGGGCTGGGCTCGCCGGGGGTGCCGTCCGGGGCGAGGAGGGAGTCGGAGTCGGAGAAGGTGTCCCAGGGGTCCAGGGCCTGGGCCGTGTCGTGGTCTCCGCCGAAGCCGTTCGGGGTGGGGCTCGGCAGGGGCTCGTTTCGTTCGCGGGCGTTGGACACCGCGCGTAGGCGGTCCACGGCGCCGTCCATCGCGAACTGGGCGGCGCCCAGGCCCTCCACGACGTAACCGCGGCGGGCCTGGCCGCTCTCCTCGAAGACGGAGAGGACGCGATAGACCGCGGAGAAGCCGCCCTCGACGCCCTCGGCGGCCACCGCGCCCCGGGTCACGACGCCGTGGCGGTCGAGGAGGGTGCGGGCCAGGGCGTGGGCGCGAACGGTGGGGTCGGGCTCGTGGACCGGGAGCAGGGACCAGCGGCCAGCGACCGTGGGCGGGCCCGTACGGGACTGGGGGCGTGCGGCGGCGGTCAGGGAGCCGTACCGGCCGCGCGGGACCGTGCGCTTGGCGCGGTGGGCGGTGGAGCCCGCGGTGCGGCCCGAGCCCAGGAGCGAGCGCATGGGGGTGAGCGTGTCGTTGGTCAGCCGACCGGACCAGGCCAGGTCCCAGACGGCGTCGGCCAGTTGGGGATCGGAGGCGTCGGGGTGGGTGGTCGCGCGGACCTGGTCGGCGATCTGGCGGAAGAAGAGGCCGTAGCCGCCGGAGAGGGCGCTCAGGATCGACTCGTGGAGCGCGGTCAGTTCGAGCGGGTGCGGGGGCGGGAGGAGGAGCGGGGCCGTGTCCGCCAGGTACAGCGAGACCCAGCCGTCCTTTCCGGGGAGGGCTCCGGCGCCCGCCCAGACGACTTCGCCGGCCGCGGTGAGTTCGTCGAGCATCGCGGGGCTGTACTGGGCGACCCGGGAGGGCAGGACCAGCTTCTCCAGGGCGGAGGCGGGGACGGAGGCGCCCTGCACCTGCTCGATCGCGCGCACCAGGCCGTCGATGCCCCGTAGCCCGTGCCCCCCGCCCACGTGCTGCCACTGCGGCAGGAACTGGGCGAGCGCGGCGGGCGGCACCGGCTCCAGCTCGTGCCGCAGCGCTGCCAGCGAGCGGCGGCGCAGGCGGCGCAGCACGGCCGCGTCGCACCACTCCTGGCCGATGCCCGCCGGGTGGAACTCGCCCTGCACGACACGGCCGTTCGCCGCCAGGCGGTGGAGTGCCCCGTCCGTGACGGCCGTGCCGAGGCCGAAGCGGGCGGCGGCCGTGGCCGAGGTGAACGGCCCGTGCATGCGCGCGAACCGGGCCAGGAGGTCGCCGAGGGGATCCTTGACCGGCTCGGTGAAGGCCTCCGGGACACCGACCGGCAGAGCTGTGCCGAGAGCGTCCCGCAGGCGGCCCGCGTCCTCGATCGCCGCCCAGTGGTCGGTGCCGGCGACGCGGACCCGGATGGCGCGGCGGGCCCCGGCCAGCTCCCGCGCCCACTGCGGCTCGGCGCCGCGCTCGGCCAGCTCGGCGTCCGTGAGCGGTCCGAGCACGCGGAGCAGGTCCGCGACGCCTTCGACGTCCTTGATGCGGCGGTCCTCGGTGAGCCACTGGAGCTCCTGCTCCAATTCGGTCAGGACCTCGGCGTCGAGCAGCTCCCGCAGCTCCGCCTGGCCCAGCAGCTCGGCCAGCAGCCGGGAGTCCAGCGACAGGGCGGCGGCGCGGCGCTCGGCGAGCGGGGAGTCGCCCTCGTACAGGAACTGGGCGACGTACCCGAAGAGGAGGGAGCGGGCGAAGGGGGAGGGCTCCGGGGTGGTGACCTCGATGAGACGGACCTTGCGGGATTCGATGTCGCCCATCAGCTCGGTGAGGCCCGGGACGTCGAAGACGTCCTGGAGGCATTCGCGGACCGCTTCCAGGACGATCGGGAACGAGCCGAACTCGCTGGCTACCTGCAGCAGTTGGGCCGCGCGCTGACGCTGCTGCCACAAGGGCGTGCGCTTGCCGGGGCTGCGGCGGGGCAGCAGGAGCGCGCGGGCGGCGCACTCGCGGAAGCGGGACGCGAACAGCGCCGAGCCGCCCACCTGGTCGGTGACGATCTGGTCGACCTCGCCCTTGTCGAAGGCGACGTCCGCCGCGCCGAGGGGAGCCTGCTCGGCGTCGTACTCCGTGCCCGCCTTCATGGGCTCCATGTCGAGCAGGTCCAGGCCCATCAGGTCGGCGTCGGGCAGGCGCAGCACGATGCCGTCGTCGGCGTGCATGACCTGGGCGTCCATGCCGTACCGCTCGGAGAGCTTCGCCCCGAGGGCGAGGGCCCAGGGGGCGTGGACCTGGGCGCCGAAGGGGGAGTGGACGACGACCCGCCAGTCGCCCAGCTCGTCGCGGAAGCGTTCGACGACGATCGTGCGGTCGTCGGGCACGTGGCCGCATGCCTCGCGCTGTTCGGCCAGGTAGGAGAGCACGTTGTCCGCGGCCCAGGCGTCGAGTCCGGCGGCCAGCAGGCGCAGCCGGGCGTCCTCCTCGGACAGGGAGCCCACCTCGCGCAGGAACGCGCCGACCGCGCGGCCCAGTTCGAGCGGGCGGCCCAGCTGGTCGCCCTTCCAGAAGGGCAGGCGGCCCGGGACGCCCGGTGCGGGGGAGACCAGCACCCGGTCGCGGGTGATGTCCTCGATACGCCAGGAGCTGGTGCCGAGGGTGAAGACGTCCCCCACCCGGGACTCGTACACCATCTCCTCGTCGAGCTCGCCGACCCGGCCGCCGCCCTTCTTGGGATCGGAGCCCGCGAGGAAGACCCCGAAGAGGCCGCGGTCGGGGATCGTGCCTCCGGAGGTGACCGCGAGGCGCTGGGCGCCCGGCCGTCCCGTGATCGTGCCGGCCACGCGGTCCCACACCACGCGCGGGCGCAGCTCCGCGAACGCGTCGGACGGATAGCGGCCCGCGAGCATGTCGAGGACGGCCGTGAACGCGGATTCGGGGAGCGAGGCGAACGGGGCGGCGCGGCGGACCGTGGCGAGGAGGTCGTCGAACTGCCAGGTGTCCATCGAGGTCATGGCGACGACCTGCTGCGCCAGTACGTCCAGGGGATTGCCGGGGACCCTCAGGGACTCGATGGAGCCGGTGCGCATCCGCTCGGTGACCACGGCCGACTGGACCAGGTCGCCACGGTACTTGGGGAAGACCACGCCCCTGGAGACGGCGCCCACCTGATGCCCGGCACGGCCCACGCGCTGCAGGCCGGAGGCGACCGAGGGTGGCGACTCCACCTGGACGACGAGGTCCACCGCGCCCATGTCGATGCCCAGTTCGAGGCTGGAGGTGGCGACCACGGCCGGCAGCCGGCCCGCCTTCAGGTCCTCCTCGACCAGGGCGCGCTGCTCCTTGGAGACCGACCCGTGGTGGGCCCTGGCGAGGACCGGGGGCGCACCCTGCGCCGCACCCGAGCCGCCCATCAGCTCCGCCGGGGCGTGGTGCTCGTCCAGGGGCACACCGGTGGCACGCTCGTACGCGATCTCGTTGAGCCGGTTGCACAGCCGCTCCGCGAGGCGGCGGGAGTTGGCGAACACGATCGTGGAGCGGTGGGCCTGGACGAGGTCGGCGATCCGCTCCTCGACATGCGGCCAGATCGACGGCCGCTCCGCGCCCTCGCTGCCGTCGGCGACCGGGGAGCCGCCCAGCTCGCCCAGATCCTCGACCGGTACGACGACGGAGAGGTCGAACTCCTTGCCGGACGGGGGCTGGACGATCTCCACCCGGCGGCGCGGGGAGAGATAGCGGGCGACCTCGTCGACGGGACGCACGGTGGCGGACAGGCCGATACGGCGTGCGGGCCTGGGCAGCAGCTCGTCGAGCCGCTCCAGGGAGAGCGCCAGGTGGGCGCCGCGCTTGGTGCCCGCGACCGCGTGCACCTCGTCCAGGATCACCGTCTCTACGCCCGTGAGCGCGTCGCGCGTGGCCGACGTCAGCATCAGGAACAGCGACTCGGGGGTGGTGATCAGGATGTCCGGCGGGCGCGTGGACAGGGCGCGGCGCTCGGCGGCCGGGGTGTCCCCGGAGCGGATGCCCACCTTCACCTCGGGCTCGGGCAGCCCCAGACGCACCGATTCCTGCCGGATACCGGTCAGCGGACTGCGCAGGTTCCGCTCCACGTCCACCGCGAGCGCCTTCAGCGGTGACACGTACAGCACCCGGCAGCGCTTCCTCGGATCGGCCGGGGGCGGGCTCGACGTCAGCTGGTCCAGCGCGGCGAGGAACGCGGCCAGCGTCTTGCCGGAGCCGGTCGGGGCGACCACCAGGACGTCCGAGCCCTCGCCGATCGCCCGCCACGCCCCGGCCTGGGCCGCGGTGGGCGCGGAGAAGGCCCCCGTGAACCAGCCGCGGGTCGCGGGGGAGAAGCCGTCGAGGGCCCGATCTGCGGAGCTGACCATGCCCCCATCCTGCACCCGGCCACTGACAATGGCCCGGGCCTGCGGAAACGGCATGGAGCGGGCGGGCAGAGGGAGGCGGGGGAGGTCCGTGAGGCCGGGCGATCCGCGCTGCTCGCGGGGGCGCAGAATGAGGGGTATGGCGGGTTCGGTGGAGCGTGCGAGGCACTGGCGGTACGCGGAACTGCCCGGGGTCGACCTGCTGCGGGCGAGCTACGTCGAGAAGAAGTTCGTGCGGCACACCCACGAGAACTTCGTGATCGCGGCCATCGCCGACGGCGTCGAGGTGTTCCACCACGGCGGCGCCGACCAGTACGCGGGCCCGGGCACCCTGGCTCTGGTGAACCCCGACACCCCGCACACCGGCCGCGCCGGCGTGCCCGAGGGCTGGCGGTACGGCGCCGTCTATCCGTCGCCGGACGTGGTGGCCGAGATCGCCGCCGAGACCACCACGATCCGCGGCACCCCCGGCTTCGTGAGCCCGGTGCTCGAAGATCCCTACGCCGCGGGCCTCGTCCATCAGGTGCTGCGGGCCGTCGACGAGGGCAACGCGCTGGCCGCCGACACCGTGCTGCGGGTCGCCGTGACCCGGCTGCTGCGTCTGAACGGCGGGCCGCTGCCCCAGCGTGCCGTCCGCACGGCCGGCGCCCCCGTCGCGGCACGCGCGCGTGCCGTGCTCGAGGAGCGGATGGCCGACCCGCCGACCCTGGAGCGGCTCGCCGCCGACCTCGGCACCAGCCCCTTCGCCCTCCTGCGGGCCTTCCGCACGGCCTACGGCATGCCACCGCACACCTGGCTGACCGACGCCCGCGTCCGCCGGGCGCGGAGCCTGCTCGACGCGGGCACCGCTCCCGCCGCTGCCGCCGTCGCCGTCGGCTTCACCGACCAACCGCACCTCAACCGCCACTTCAGCCGGATCGTGGGCGTGCCTCCGGGCGCCTACCAGCGGGAACGCAGGGGTGGTACCGGCGGCGGGCGGGAGCGCGAGGACGCCGTACGGGCACACACGGACGACGTGCGCGGGCGCAAGAACGTACAAGACCCATAGGGGCGGCTGCTCGTACCGTCCGTGGCGTGGTGACTGAACAGACCGGTCTCGTGGAGACAGAAGACGGCGGCGGCACGAAACCCGACGGAGCCGTCGTCCGGGACGCCCTGGGAGTCGGGGTCGCCGTCGGACTGTCCGGGTTCGCCTTCGGGGTGACCTCGGCCGGCAGCGGGCTCAGCCTGCCGCAGACCTGTGCGCTGAGCCTCCTGGTGTTCACCGGGGCCTCCCAGTTCGCCCTGGTGGGCGCGCTGGCGGCCGGCGGCAACCCGTTCACGGCGGCGGCCGGGGCCTTCTTCCTGGGCGTACGCAACGTGTTCTACGGACTGCGCCTCTCCCAGGTGCTGGCCCTCCCGCGCGCGATACGGCCGTTCGCCGCCCAGTGGGTCATCGACGAGACCACGGCCGTCGCCCTCGCCCAGCCCACGCGCCGCGCCACCCGCATCGGCTTCACCGTCACCGGGCTCAGCCTCTACGTGCTGTGGAACCTCACCACACTGCTCGGCGCGCTCGGCGCCGAGGCCCTCGGCGACACCGGCGCGTGGGGGCTCGACGCGGCCGGACCAGCCGTCTTCCTGGCACTCCTCGCGCCGATGCTGAGGACCACCGCGGAGCGGGCCGTCGCGGGCATCGCCGTCGTCCTCGGGCTCGGTCTGCTGCCCGTACTGCCCGCCGGAGTCCCGGTCCTGGTCGCCGCGACGGCCGCACCGGTCGTCCTCTGGGCGGAGGGGCGCCGCGGCACCGGCGACCGACCGGACACCCGCCCGAAGGATGACGGCCCGCAAGGAGAGGCCCGATGAACGTCTGGATCGCGATCGTCGCCACCGCCGTCGGCTGCTACGCCGTCAAGCTCATCGGCCTGCTGGTGCCCGCGGGCGTCCTGGAACGCCCGCTCGTCCAACGCCTCGCCGCCCTGCTGCCCGTGGCCCTTCTCGCCGCCCTCACGGCCCAGCAGACCTTCGCCGCGGGGCACGACCTGGTGCTGGACGCGAGGGCCGCGGGGCTCGCCGCAGCCGCCGTGGCGCTGCTTCTGCGAGCCCCTTTCCTGCTCGTCGTGGCCGCTGCGGTGATCGTGACGGCGGGGGTGCGGGCGATGACGGGCTGACGTTCGCCACGACTGTCCTGCGGCCGTGCGGCCGTGCGGCACGTGCGGCGATACGCCGGATCTGCCCGGACTGCCGCACGGGGACCGTGCTCGACGACACACGCGCGTGCATCCTCGCCGTGCCCGCACGCACGCGTGCCGATCGACCGCCCCGACCGCCCTCAGCCGATCGGCCGCCCGTACGCCCGCAAGGTTCGCAGGGCCTCGATCGTCACGATCGGGCGGCTCTCCATGGCGGTGCTGGGTGCCCACTGGCGCCAGCGGATCGGCCAGCCGCCGTCCTCCGTCTGCTCGCTCGCCAGGAAGTCGAGGGAGCGGGACATCTCCTCGTCGGTGAACCACGCGCGCGCGAGGGAATCCGGGGTGCGGGCGAAGTCGTGCGGGTAGTGGTGCTCGTCCGGGGCGTAACCGGCGGCCACCGGGTAGTCGTTCGGCCGCCCCGGATCCAGCGTGGCGAGCCGGTGTTCGCGCACCAGACGGCCGAGTCGGTCGGCGGCCGCCCGGGCGCGCGAACGGTCGGGGGCGGACTCCAGGAACGCCACGGCGGCGTGGATCTCGTAGGGGTGCGACTTCTCCAGGGACTCGACCGCCTGCCAGCAGAAGTCGGTGGCCCGGAACAGCCACGCGTGCCACACCTGGTTGCGGTGCAGCAGGCCCACCACGGGCCCGGTGGCCAGCAGATCACTGGGCGGGTCGTCGACGATCGGCACGAACGGGGCCGCCGGATAGCCACGCTGGCTGGGGTGCACCGCGGGAAGGGCGCCGTCCGGGGTCGACACCGAGGTCAGATAGCGGCACACGCGCTCCACCCGCTGTCCGCCGCAGAGCCCGATCGAGTCCAGGACACGCAGCGCGTGCCCGGTGTGCAGCGGCTGGCTCACGGGCCCGCGCAGATCGGGTTCCAGCGCGTGACCGTACCCCTCGTCGGCGTTGCGGTAGGCGGCCAGCGCGGTCTCCACCGCGTCGGCGCTCCCGTCCAGGAAGTGGTACGCGAAGCGGCGCTGCTCCAGCACGCGCGCGGTCAGCCAGACGAACTGCTCGGCGCGAGCCAGCGGGGTGTGCGCCGGGGACGACGAGGGGAGTGGGGATGCTCCGGTTTCGGCCATGGCTCCGACCGTAGGGCGGAAAGCGGTATCGGGATGCCGTCCCGGCCAGGCCCACCCCCTGGGGCGGGATACTGGACTCATGCGGTTGACGGTCTTCTGGCAGCGGATGGCGGATCACTTCGGTGAGGGGTACGCCGACACCTTCGCGCTCGATCACGTGATGTCCGACCTCGGCGGGCGCACGGTGCACGAGGCGCTGGACGCGGGCTGGGAGGCCAAGGACGTCTGGCGCGTGGTGTGCGCGAGCATGGGCGTTCCATCCGAAAACCGCTGAAAACGCAGGGACTTCACCGCGCGGACATCGGTCGTCTGACCGGAAGTGCCGGGGGCGGCGACTGGTTGTCGGTGGCGTGGGCGAGACTTGCTCCGTGGCCCCCACAGACGAGACCGCGCAGTTCGAGCACCAGGCATCCCCGGTCGGCACGACACCACCCACCGGCCCCCCGGCCGGCCCGGGGCCCGGCGCCGCGCCGAGTGGCCGTATGCCGCGCTGGCTGCCGCGCGCGATGGTGCTGGCGCTCGCCCTCGTCGCCGTCTTCCAGCTGGGCAGCTGGGCGTTCCACCAGCTCATCGGGCTGCTGGTCAACATCCTCATCGCGTTCTTCCTGGCGCTCGCGATCGAGCCCGCGGTGAGCTGGATGGCCTCGAAGGGGCTGCGCAGGGGCTTCGCCACCTTTCTGGTCTTCCTGATCACGCTGATCGGGGCCGCCGGATTCGTCACCCTGCTCGGTTCGATGCTCGCCGGCCAGATCATCAAGATGGTCGAGGACTTCCCGGCGTACCTCGACTCCGTCATCAGCTGGATCAACTCCAGCTTCCACACCGAGCTCAAGCGCGTCGACATCCAGGAGGGGCTGCTCCGCTCCGACTGGCTGCGGAAGTACGTGCAGAACAGCGCCACGGGCGTCCTCGACGTCTCCGCGCAGGTCCTGGGCGGCCTCTTCCAACTGCTGACGATCGCGCTGTTCTCGTTCTACTTCGCCGCCGACGGCCCACGGCTGCGGCGCGCGCTGTGCTCGGTACTGCCGCCGGCCAGGCAGGCCGAGGTGCTGCGCGCGTGGGAGATCGCGGTCGACAAGACCGGCGGCTACCTCTACTCACGCGGCCTGATGGCGCTGATCTCCGGCGCGGCGCACTACGTCCTGCTGGAGTACCTCGACGTGCCCTACGCCCCCGCGCTCGCGGTCTGGGTCGGTCTGGTCTCGCAGTTCATCCCCACGATCGGCACCTACCTCGCGGGTGCCTTGCCGATGCTGATCGCCTTCACGGTCAACCCGTGGTACGCGCTGTGGGTCCTCGTCTTCGTGGTCATCTACCAGCAGTTCGAGAACTACGTGCTGCAGCCCAAGCTGACCGCGAAGACCGTGGACATCCACCCGGCCGTGGCCTTCGGGTCGGTCGTCGCGGGCACCGCCCTCCTCGGTGCCGTCGGCGCGCTCATCGCCATCCCCGCCATCGCCACCCTGCAGGCCTTCCTCGGGGCGTACGTGAAGCGGTACGACGTCACGGACGACCCCCGGGTGCACGGACACCGCAGACGCGGCTCGGGCGACATCCTCGCCCGCCTGCGGAAGCGGCCGCACCGCTCGGAACAGCAGGACGGGACCGAGGGCGACGTCCTCACGCGCGTGCGCAAGCGGCTGGAGGAGAAGCTGGACCGGAAGCGGGCGACGAGACAGCCGACGGGCGACTCCACGACCGCGCGGCGGGACGACGACACCGCCCGCCGGGACACGGAGGCGGAGGGGGAGACCGGACCGGAGGCCGGGGGAAAGACCGGACCGGAGGGCGGGCCGGGCCCCGAGCACGGCGCCGGGCCCGAGGACGGCGCCCCATAGGGCTGCTGCCGCCGTAGGCCGTCACCCGGCGCCGAGCTTCGTCCTCGGCCGCCGCGTCCGTGTGAACCCGCTCGCCCGGAAGACCTCCGGGTGCCGTGTGGTGCGCTTGACACTAAAATCGAACATCCATTCTTATGGAGGCTCCGGCGAGGGTCTCGACGGGAGTTCGACAGGGTTTTCGTGCGGAAGTGCCCGAGTTATCCACAGGCCGGGCGGGCGTCGGGGCCCATTGTCAGTGGCAGGCGTTAGCGTCTTTCACGTGAAGCGATCGACTCAAGCAAATCGGGTGGAACCCATGGCAGGAACCGACCGCGAGAAGGCGCTCGACGCCGCGCTCGCACAGATTGAACGGCAGTTCGGCAAGGGCGCGGTGATGCGCCTCGGCGAGCGGCCCAACGAGCCCATCGAGGTCATCCCCACCGGGTCGACCGCACTCGACGTCGCCCTCGGCGTCGGCGGCCTGCCGCGTGGCCGAGTGGTGGAGGTGTACGGCCCGGAGTCCTCCGGCAAGACGACCCTGACCCTGCACGCGGTGGCGAACGCGCAGAAGGCCGGCGGCCAGGTGGCCTTCGTGGACGCCGAGCACGCCCTCGACCCCGAGTACGCGAAGAAGCTCGGTGTCGACATCGACAACCTCATCCTGTCCCAGCCGGACAACGGTGAGCAGGCCCTGGAGATCGTGGACATGCTGGTCCGCTCCGGCGCCCTCGACCTCATCGTCATCGACTCCGTCGCCGCGCTCGTCCCGCGCGCGGAGATCGAGGGCGAGATGGGCGACAGCCACGTGGGTCTGCAGGCCCGCCTGATGAGCCAGGCCCTGCGGAAGATCACCAGCGCGCTCAACCAGTCCAAGACCACCGCGATCTTCATCAACCAGCTCCGCGAGAAGATCGGCGTGATGTTCGGCTCCCCGGAGACCACGACCGGTGGCCGGGCGCTGAAGTTCTACGCCTCGGTGCGACTGGACATCCGCCGCATCGAGACACTGAAGGACGGCACCGACGCCGTCGGCAACCGCACCCGCGTCAAGGTCGTCAAGAACAAGGTCGCGCCGCCCTTCAAGCAGGCCGAGTTCGACATCCTCTACGGGCAGGGCATCAGCCGCGAAGGCGGCCTGATCGACATGGGCGTGGAGAACGGCTTCGTCCGCAAGGCCGGCGCCTGGTACACGTACGAGGGCGACCAGCTCGGCCAGGGCAAGGAGAACGCCCGCAACTTCCTGAAGGACAACCCGGACCTCGCCAACGAGATCGAGAAGAAGATCAAGGAGAAGCTGGGCGTCGGCGTCCGGCCCGAGGAACCCACCGCAGAGCCGGGAGCGGACGCGGCGGTCTCTGCCACCCCCGCGGACGACGCCGCCAAGACGGTGCCCGCGTCGGCTGCCAAGACCCCCAAGACCAGGGCCGCGGCGGCGAAGAGCTAGTCCGTGACGCGCAGAACGGACTGGGGCGAGTACGCATACCCCAGTGCCCCCGAGAGCCGGGGGCGCGGGGCCGGCGGCGGGGGCACGGGGGAATCCGCCGCGGACGGGCACGGGTACGGGTCCGGTCCGTACGACGACATGGCGTCGTACGGCACGGGCGAGCCCCGCGACGGTGAGTTCTACGACGGCGAGCCGTACGACGACGGCGGTGAAGGTGGCCCCGGTCGGCGGGAGGACGGCTCGCGTTCCGGTGCGGGCTCGGCCGTCGGCGCCCGTCGGCGTGGCGGCGGTGCCTCGCGCGCTGCGGGCGGTGACGCGCGTGGCCGGCGCGGCGGCCGGGGCGGGCGGCGGCGTGGCTTCGGGGAATCGGGCGACGGCCCGGACGACGGGGGACCGCAGGACGGGGGCTCGTCTTTCTCGTCGAGGGCCGAGAAAGGGGAGTCCTCAGGGGACCCGGCTGAGCGGGCGCGCGCGATCTGCCTGCGCCTGCTCACCGGGACCCCGCGCACCCGCAAGCAACTCGCGGACGCCCTGCACAAACGCGAGATCCCCGAGGACGTGGCGGACGAGGTGCTGTCGCGGTTCGAGGAGGTCGGGCTGATCAACGACAGCGCGTTCGCGGACGCCTGGGTGGAGTCCCGGCACCACGGCCGGGGCCTGGCCCGGCGGGCCCTCGCCCGGGAGCTGCGCACCAAGGGCGTCGACTCGGCACTGATCGACGAGGCCGTCTCGCAGCTCGACTCCGAGCAGGAGGAGACGACCGCGCGCGAGCTCGTCGCCCGCAAGCTGCGCTCCACGCGAGGCCTCGACCGGGACAAGCGCCTGCGCCGTCTCGCCGGCATGCTCGCTCGCAAGGGCTACCCCGAGGGCATGGCCCTCCGAGTGGTCCGGCAGGCACTGGAGGAAGAGGGGGAGGACACGGAGGGGCTGGAGGACGAGGGGTACTGAGCCGAGGGGGATCGAGCGGGGGTATGGGGGCGGGGCGCCCCGGCTCCGGGCGGGTGACGGCGCCCGAGGACAGCGGATCGGGGCGGGGGCAGGAACGGGACAACCCGGCTGCTTCCCAACGGAGTTCACCGGGAGCCACGCGTGTGCCAAGCGCTCCGGAGCCGTCGGGCCGGCTCGGCCCGCTCGGCTCCTGGGCTACTGCCAGTCGGCCGGGCGCTCCACGTGTTCCAGGCGCAGCACCTGTCCCGTGCGGCTGTAGCGGCGGATGCGGGGGAGGGGCGGGTAGTAGGCGTGCACGGAGATCGCGTGCTCCTCGGAGGACTCGTTGAGCACCTCGTGGACGTGGTGGCGTCCGAAGGAGCGGCCCTTGCCGGCGGACAACTGCCGCTCGCGGTCGACGCCTTCGCTGAGTTCGAGGGTCTTCCAGCCGTCGGTGGGCAGCCGGGCGGCGAGCGAGTACTCCCTGAGTTCGCCCGCGGCGGTGACGAAGGCGCCCACCGAGTCGGCGTGGTCGTGCCAGCCGGTGCCGGTGCCGGGCGGCCAGCCGATGAGCCAGGCCTCGCTGCCGCCGGGGCCTTCGAGCCGCACCCAGGTACGGCCCTCGGGGTCGAGCGGGAGCGAGGCGATCAGCTCGGCGTCGGCGGCGGTCCGGCGTGCGAAGTCGAGCAGTTCCGCCTGCGTGGGGCCGGAGACGGCCGGAGCGGAAGCGGGGGGAACAACGGGGGACACAGACACGGGTACCGTCCTGGAGTGCGTTCGCTCGGGGGCGCGCGACGGCACGCAGGCGGCGCGCGCGGAAAAGGATGTGGGGATGCGAATTCAGCAGGACGGACGACACACGCAGCCCGCATAGCGGACGAGGTCCATATGGACCCTCCGCCACAGGCGCGTAGAGGTGTCGGTCACGGACCGGAGTACACCATGACGGCGCGGAGCGGTCAACCGACCGTCACCATGTGGACGCACAGTGACGGCCGCTCCGGAGGACTCACTCGCTTCAGCGCGGACTCGCGGCCGCTCCGCTGGTCTCGGGCTGCTGCTTCGCCCCGCCCAGCGTCGCTTCGGCCGCCGTGTACAGGTCGGCCGGGCGTACGCCGCTCAGGGCGGTGACGAGGTATCCGTCGGGGCGGATGAGGAGGACGGTGTGGGCGGCGGCACCCGGGTAGGCCTCGGCCACCAGCAGCTCGGCGGGACGCGGCAGGGCGGAGACGGCGGCCGCGAGGCGGGGCATGAGCCCGGCGCTCATCCAGTGCTTGCGCTCCCACACTCCGGTACCCGGCGCGATCAGCACCACCAGCATCGCCCCGCGTCCGAGCCGGTCCCGTAGAGGTACGAAGGAGCCGTCCTCCGCGGTCACCTCCACATCCACGACCTGGGTGCCCGGCGGTGTGTCGACCGGAGTCTCCGCCGCGGCGCGTGGAGGCATGAGCGGCGAGTCGGAGTACGCCCCCGGCGCACCCAGTGCCCCGCGCCCCAGGTGGCCGTCCGCGAGCAGCGCGTCGTGGCCCCGGGACGAGCCGGGGACGTACGACCGCAGGCCCTTGCCGCCGCGCAGCAGGGGCAGCACCTGGTCGGCCGCGCGCAGCCGGGCGGCGACGACCGCGCGCCGCTCCGCCTGATAGCTGTCGAGCAGGGCCTCGTACGGGCCGTGGTGCCAGGCCAGGGCCAGTTTCCAGGCGAGGTTGTCGGCGTCCCGCAGCCCCTCGTCGAGACCCTGGGTGCCGAGCGCCCCGAGCAGGTGCGCGGCGTCCCCGGCGAGGAAGACCCGGCCGACCCGCCACCGCCGGGCGAGCCGGTGGTGCACGGTGTGCACGCCGGTGTCGAGCAGGTCGTACGGCGGTGTGGAGCCGCCCGTCCAGCCGGCGAGGGTCTCCCGGACGCGGGCCACGAGGAGTTCGGGCGTCACGAGGTCCTTGCCCGGCGGCAGGAGCCAGTCCAGGCGCCAGACGCCCTCGCCGAGGGGCCGGGCGGTGATCTCCCCGCCGGACGGGCCCGAGGTGCGCCACGGCGGCATGCGGTGCAGCAACGCCTCGCCCGGCCAGGGGAGTTCGGCGCGCAGTGCGGCGACCGCGTGCCGTTCCACCGCCGTACGGCCGGGGAAGCGGATGTCCTGGAGCTTGCGGACCGTCGAGCGCGGCCCGTCGCAGCCCACCAGGTAACTGCCGTGCCACCAGGTGCTCTTGGGCCCGCGCGTGTGGGCGGTGACGCCGGACTTCTCCTGCTCGATCGCGTCGAGCCGGCTCTCCACGGCGACCTTGACGAGCCGTTCGCCGGCGATGGCCTCGCGCAGGGCGGCGGTCAGGACGTGCTGGGCGATGTGGAGCGGGGGGAGGTCGGCGGAGCCCTCGACGACGGCGTCGGGCCCGCCGCGGGCGCCCTTCGAGCCCTCCCGCGGCGGGATGTCCGGCTCGTCGAACTCGTCGAAGCCGGTCTGCCCGAACCGGACCTGACGCATCACCTGCTTGCGCCGCATCGACCGCCATCCGGCCCAGCGGCAGCCGGCCCGGGAGAGCGGGACGCCGGACAATCGTTCCAGCAGTGCGGCCGTGTCCTCGTTCAGGACCACGGTCCGCGCGAGCCGCTGCTCGTCCTTCCCCGGTCCCTCGTCGAGGACCACGGACGGCACCTCCTGCCGCGCCAGCGCAAGGGCGAGCGTGAGCCCCACGGGCCCGGCGCCGACGATGATCACCGGGTCCACGGCGCGGCGCCCCCTGCCCGACGTGACGTCCCGGCGGACGTGGGTGAACAGGAAGTTGGAGCAGGGTGCACGATCACAGAACGTATGCAACCCATTGCCGGTGCTTGCGTCAAGTGACGGAGGCGGTGGCGGGCCGGTGCATGCCGGGGATGGGTGGAGCGGCCGGACACACGGCGAGGCCGTCGATGAGTCGCGCCGGGTGTACTCGCCGCGTGTACGGGGCTGATCGCGCGAGCGCCGATGTCAGGCGGGGGACGGGAGGACGCCCGCCTGCCAGGCGATGCGGGCGGCCTGAATGCGGCTGGCTGCGTGGAGCTTGGTGCACAGGGCGCGGACGTGGTCCTTGACCGTCTCCGGGCTGATATGGAGTGTCTCGGCGATGGCGCGGTTGGGAAGTCCGTCGCTGACCAGGGCGAGGACTTCGAGCTCGCGAGGGCTGAGGCTGGCGAGGCGTTCCTGGCCCGTACCGGGTGGGTGCGCCGGGGCGGCGCGGCCGTTGATGACCGCGTCGGCGAGTTCGGGGGAGAGGGCGCGGCTGCCCTCCACGATGGCGGCGAGGGCCCAGGTGAGGTTCTTGGCCGCGGAGCGGTGCAGCAGGACGCCCGCGGCGCCATGTGTGAGAAGAGCGCGGGCGTCGGCGTCAGTGATGCGTTCCCCGATGACCAGGACCGCAGGGGGATGGGTGAGACGGGCGAGGGTCTCCAGCAGCAGAAGAGAGGACCGGCCGGAGGTGTGACCACTGACGAGGAGGTCCGGGCGGGTGGCGCGGATGAGGGTGGCCGCCTGGCCGGCTCTGCCCTCGAACACGACGCTGGTGCACGCGCCGTGCGGCGCGTCACGGGTCAGCGCCTGAAACATCTCGCGCAAGCCCGTGCGCGAGAGCGATCTGTCGTCGATGATTCCCACCCGTAGCATGCGGTCCCCGTTGTGGTTGCTCACGTGCGTGACGGTCCTGCTGTCGTCGCCGAGTGGTCGGCATCAGCGACGTCGAGCACGATCCTGGGGCGATCGCGCGTGCACGTCAATTGGCCCTTGGGGAGGGGCGATTGTCGCCATGCCTCCCCCGCGAAGCCTTGTCGCTCGGAATGGCAATCCCCGTTCCGGGGGTGAACTTCGGGGAGCCCCCCGCACAGGGGAGATCTTCCTCGTGGGCACCTGGGCCACAGTCATGGCCGTTCACGACGTCCTGGACGAGAGAGGAACCTCATGACGGGGAACGGGACGAGCAGAAGAATGGGACGGGCCGCCGCCGCTGCCGCGTGCGCGATGGCCATGGGTGTCGTCGCCGCGCCCGCCGCCGACGCGGCGCCTGTCGCACCCGCGGTCGCAGCGGTCAAGGCCAAGTGCGGGGCCACCGATCTCAAGGTGTGGTACGACAAGGACCAGGACGGCACCTTTCTGAAGGTGTGGTTCCAGACGGCCAAGGGCTGCAAGAAGGGGCGGAAGATCTCCAGCCTCGTCGGCGAGATCTACTGCGTCACCACCAAGAAGCGCGTCTACCGCCAGAACGTGGCAGCCAAGAAGGCCCCGTACTCGACCCTGATTCAGGCGCTGCCGCCGAAGAACAAGTGCAAGGACTTCTGGGCCAAGTCGAGCATCGTCTACAGCAATGCCAAGACGGTGGTGTTCAAGGACACCTGGCGCTGGAAGTGGGGCGACCAGCCCGCCTGACGTGATGTTCCGCGAAAGGCTCGAATTTTCCTCGACTCACACCGGATCGCTCAGGCGAGAGGCTTCTGAAGGAGGCCATTGATGCAGGACAAGGGCATGGGCAGAGTGGTGCGCCGAAGCGCCATGGTCATGGGGACGGCTGTGCTGGCCGCCGGGCTGGCCGCTCCCTCGGCGACCGCGGACGGTCCCGCCGAGAAGTACCTGGGCAAGCGCTCGGGCAGCATCAAGCTGATCATCTACCCGTACACGTGGGTCGACAAGCAGTACCGGAGTACGTCCCTCAAGAACGTGCGCAAGCACTCGATCCGCATCACCTACAAGAAGTGCGCCTGGTGGAAGGCCCGTGCTTCGGTGAAGTGGGGGAAAAGGACCGACGTGTCCGAGTCCACGGTCAAGGGCTGCAACAAGTCCGTCGTGCTGTCGCCCATGGGCAACCTGAAGGCGAACGTCACGCTGACCATCCACCAGCTCAACGCCGATGACACGTCCGGGAGCACGTCCATCAAGCCCATCGGCTGAACCGTGAGACTGAGCGGTCTCCTGTCCGTCCCATCGGGGACGGACAGGAGACCGTTTCCTTCTCACGGGTGTGGATTCATGTGTGCGGAGCGAGCACTGACGGCGCGTGAGAAGGACGGAGACAGCCCACTGCCCGCTGCGCCGGTCGAGTGACCGGCGCAGCGGGCAGTGTGACGCTTACAGTTCGGCTCCGGTTCCCGTGGTACCCGCGACTGCTGCCGCGGGAAGCACCGCACCCGTCGATTTCTTGCCCCGCCGGATCCGGCTCTCCAGCATGCTGGCGAAGCTGGTCAGCAGGAAGTTCAGCACGATGTAGATCACGGCGACGACGATGAAGCTGGGGATGATGTTCGCGTAGAACCCGCTCATCGTCCGCACGGAGCGGAGTAGCTCCGCGTATCCGATCAACGCGCCACCCAAAGCGGTGTCCTTGACGATGACGACGAGCTGGCTGACGATCGCCGGCAGCATCACGGTCACGGCCTGGGGCAGTAGGACGTTCGTCATGGTCTGCCCCTTGCGCAGACCGATGGCCTGAGCTGCCTCCGTCTGGCCCTTGGGCAGCGAGAGGATGCCGGCCCGAACCACCTCGGCGAGGACCGAGGCGTTGTAGAGGACCAGACCGGTGACGACCGCGTACAGGGGGCGGATGTCGCTGCTGATGTCGGTGAACGACGCGTAGAGCTCGTTCGCGAACAGCATCAGGATCAGTACGGGGATGGCGCGGAAGAACTCGACGACCGCACCGGCCGGGACCCTGACCCACCGATGGTCGGAGAGCCGTGCGATACCGAAGAGCGCACCGAGCGGCAGGGCGATGACCAGCGCGAGCCCCGCTGCCTTCAGCGTGTTGCCCAGCGCGGGCAGCAGATACGTGTCCCAGGCCTCGGCAGTGATGAAGGGCTTCCACTTGGCCCACTCGAACTGACCCTTGTCGGCCATGACGGCGATCACCCACCAGGCCACCAGGGCCAGTACGGCGATGAACACCACGGTGTAGACGACGTTGCGCGTCTTGGCACGGGGGCCAGGAGCGTCGTAAAGAAGGGAGGTCATCGCTTTACCGCCACTCGCTTGCTGACCCATCCGAGGATCAGGCCGGTTGGCAGGGTGAGGATCACGAAGCCGAGGGCGAAGATCCCGGAGATCAGGAGCAGTTCCGCCTCGTTCTCGATCATTTCCTTCATCAGATAGGCCGCCTCGCCCACGCCGATCACCGCCGCGACGGTGGTGTTCTTGGTCAAAGCGATCAGCACATTGGTCAGGGGCGCGACGACCGAACGGAACGCCTGGGGGAGGACAACCAGGGTGAGGACCTGTGTGAAGGACAGGCCGATGGCGCGGGCCGCCTCCGCCTGACCGACGGGCACGGTGTTGATGCCGGACCGCAGAGCCTCACAGACGAAGGCCGCGTGGTAGGCGATCAGCCCCAGGATGGCCAGCCGGAACACTCTCGTCTTGACGTCGTCGGGCGCGCCCATGGTGACACCGAAGGTGTCGGCGAGTCCCAGAGAAGTGAAGAGGATGATGACGGTGAGGGGGATGTTCCGCACCAGGTTCACATAGGCGGTGCCGAAGCCCCGCATCAGAGGGACGGGGCTGACCCGCATCGCGGCCAGCATGGTGCCCCAGATCAGGGAGCCGATGGCCGAGAACACCGTGAGCTGCACGGTCACCCAGAAGGCGCCCAACAACGTGGGGTTGTCATAGTCAGAAAGAAAGTCGAACACGATCTCCCGCGCTTCCGCGTGTGTCGTTGGCGTGACGTGCCGCCCCGAGCCGGGGCGGCACGTCACCGAGCCGGTGGCCCCCCGTCAGGGAGCCGTCAGCCCTTCTCGGTGATCGCCGGGGCGGGCTCGTTCTCGTAGTTGGCCGGGCCGAAGTTCTCCTTGACGGACTTCTCCCAGGAACCGTCCTCGACCATCTTCTCGAGGGCCTTGTTGATCTTGCCCTGAAGGTCTGTGTCGCCCTTCTTGATGCCGATGCCGTAGTTCTCGTCGCTCAGGTTGAGTCCGGCGAGCTTGAACTTGCCCTTGTACTGCTCCTGGGCGGCGTAACCGGCGAGGATCGAGTCGTCCGTGGTGAGCGCGTCGACCGCACCGCTCTCCAGGCCGCTGAGGCACTCGGAGTAGCCGCCGTACTCCTGCAGCTGGGCCTTGGGCGCGAAGTCGTTCTTGACGTTCTGCGCGGAGGTCGAGCCGGTGACCGAGCAGAGCTTCTTGCCGTTCAGGTCGTCGCCCTTGGTCACGTTGTCATCCGCGCGGACGAGCAGGTCCTGGTGGGCCAGGAAGTACGGACCGGCGAAGGAGACCTTCTCCTTGCGCTCGTCCGTGATCGAGTAGGTGGCGACGATGAAGTCCACGTCACCGCGCCGCAGCAGGTTCTCGCGCTCCGCGCTCGGCGCTTCCTTGAACTCGATGTCCTTCTCGTCGTAGCCGAGTTCCTTGGCCACGTACGTGGCGACGTCGACGTCGAAGCCCTCGTAACCGTCGGGGGTCTCCTGACCGAGGCCGGGCTGGTCGACCTTGATGCCGATGGTGACCTTGCCACCGCCGTCGCCGCTGTCGCCGCTGTCGTTCTTGTCCCCACCGCAGGCCGTGGCGGTCAGAGCGAGAACGATCGCGGCGGAGGCGGCAGCGCTTGCCTTGCGAAGCTTCATGGTGAACATCCTTTGACTGGTGAAGAGATGCGGACCGTCGTGGTGCGGGTGTCCTGGGCCGGGAGCGGCGTCGGTGGGGCCGTCAGTGGTGCAGGATCTTCGACAGGAAGTCCTTGGCCCGGTCGCTGCGGGGGTTGCTGAAGAACTGGTCCGGCACAGCCTCTTCGACGATCCGGCCGTCCGCCATGAACACCACCCGGTTGGCGGCCGAACGGGCGAAGCCCATCTCGTGGGTGACCACGACCATGGTCATGCCGTCCCGGGCGAGCTGCTGCATGACTTCCAGGACCTCGTTGATCATCTCGGGGTCGAGCGCCGAGGTCGGCTCGTCGAAGAGCATGACCTTGGGGCCCATGGCCAGCGCCCGCGCGATCGCGACGCGCTGCTGCTGGCCGCCCGAGAGCTGCGCGGGGTACTTGTCCGCCTGGGTGCCCACGCCGACCCGGTCGAGCAGCGCCCGGGCCTGCTCCTCGGCCTTCTTCTTGTCGGTCTTGCGGACCTTGAGCTGCCCCAGCATCACGTTCTCGAGCACGGTCTTGTGCGCGAAGAGATTGAACGACTGGAACACCATGCCGACGTCCGCCCGAAGTCGTGCGAGCGCCTTGCCCTCCGCGGGCAGCGGCTTGCCGTCGATCAGGATGTCGCCGGAGTCGATCGACTCCAGCCGGTTGATGGTGCGGCACAGGGTGGACTTACCCGACCCGGAGGGTCCGATCACCACGACGACCTCGCCCCTGGCGATGGTCAGATCGATGTCCTGGAGCACGTGCAACGCGCCGAAGTGCTTGTTGACGCTCTTCAGGACGACCAGATCATCGGTCGCGGCCACGGCGTCCTTGGCCACCGAAACTTCGGTCATCGCTTTATGGCTCCGTCCTGCTCGGTTTCGGAGGACAGTAGTGACCGGCGACGACCAGCGTCATTACATCTGAGCGAGAATTGAGCATAACGATCTGGTAGCCGGACGGACACGGCACGTGACGGGCCCGCGCGGGCGTTTCGGCTGGGTAACGGAACCCGCTCGGAACCCGTACGGCCTTGACGGCGTCCTCACTCATCAGTGTGACTGCGCATGGGTCGAGGCGCGCGGCTCCCAGGTGCGGATCCGCGTAATGTGTGCCGACCGAGACGTACAGATGATCGAAACGCGCAGATACTCGATACGCGCCGATGATCGAAACGCGCAGATGCGCGAAACGCGAGACCTACCGAACCGGAAGGGGCCGGAATGAGGCTGCTCCTCGTCGAGGACGACAACCACGTCGCCGCCGCCCTGTCCGCGGTCCTGGCCCGGCACGGCTTCGACGTCACGCACGCCCGCAGCGGCGAGGAGGCGCTCCAGGCGCTCGTCCCGGAGGGGAACGGCTTCGGGGTCGTCCTGCTCGACCTCGGCCTGCCCGACCAGGACGGCTACGAGGTCTGCGGCAAGATCCGCAAGCGCACCAGCACCCCGGTGATCATGGTGACGGCCCGCGCCGACGTACGCTCCCGGATCCACGGCCTCAACCTCGGCGCCGACGACTACGTGGTCAAGCCGTACGACACCGGGGAACTGCTCGCCCGTATCCACGCCGTCGCCCGCCGCAGGGCCCCCGACGAGGCCGCCGCTCCCGGCGACAGCGGGCTGCGCCTCGGCTCCGTGCTCATCGAGCTGCCCACCCGCCAGGTCAGCGTGGACGGCTCGGTCGTCCAGCTGACCCGCAAGGAGTTCGATCTGCTCGCGCTGCTGGCCCAGCGGCCCGGGGTCGTCTTCCGCCGGGAACAGATCATCAGCGAGGTGTGGCGGACCAGTTGGGAAGGGACCGGGCGCACCCTGGAAGTGCACGTCGCGTCCCTGCGGTCCAAGCTGCGGATGCCCGCCCTGATCGAGACGGTGCGCGGGGTCGGCTACCGGCTGGTCGCCCCGACGCCGTAGCGTGCCCGCGTGCGCACTCGTCTTCTTCCGCTGCTCATCGTCCTGATGGCCGCCGTGCTGCTGGCCCTCGGCATCCCGCTCGCGGTGAGCCTCGCGGCGGCGCGGCAACAGGAGGTCGTCGTCGACCGTATCGACGACACGGCGCGCTTCGCCTCCCTCGCCCAGTTCGTCACCGAACGTCCGAGCGGCTCCCGCGTGGACACCACGGACGGCCGCCGCGAGACCCTGAAGCGGGAGCTGGAGCAGTACTACAGCGTGTACGGCATCAAGGCCGGCGTCTTCTACCGGGAGAAGGACCAGCAGGCCATGGCCAACGCCCCCTACGACTGGGGCAGACCCACCGAGGGAGAGGGGCTCGAGGCCTTCGAGGAGGCGCTGCTGGGGCGCCGTCCGCACGACCCGAAACAGGTGTGGCCCTGGCAGGAGGGCCGGCTCGTCGTCGCGTCCCCGGTCATCCACGACGGTGATGTCGTCGCCGCCGTCGTCACCGACTCGCCCACCGACCAGATGCGCAAGAAGATCCTGCGCGGCTGGCTGATCATCGGCGCGGGTGAGATCGCCGCGATGCTCCTCGCAGTCGGCGCCGCGCTGCGGCTGACGGGCTGGGTCCTCAAGCCCGTACGCGTCCTCGACTTCACCACCCACGCCATCGCCTCCGGACGCCTCAAGTCACGGGTCGCGGTGGCCAGCGGTCCGCCCGAACTCCGGCGGCTGGCACGGTCGTTCAACGAGATGGCCGACAACGTCGAGGACGTCCTGGAACAGCAGCGCGCCTTCGTCGCGGACGCCTCGCACCAACTCCGCAACCCGCTCGCCGCGTTGCTGCTCCGCATCGACCTGCTCGCCCTCGAACTGCCCGAGGGGAACGCGGAGATCGCCTCCGTCCGTACCGAGGGCAAGCGCCTCGCCTCGGTCCTCGACGACCTGCTCGACCTGGCGCTCGCCGAGCACGCGGAGTCCGATCTGCGGCTCATCGACGTGGGCGAGCTGACCGCCGAGCGCGTCGCCTCCTGGTCGCCGCTGGCCGACGACAAGGGCGTGACGCTGGCCGGCGCCTGCCCGGCCACCACCGCCTGGGCCGACCCCATCGCCCTGTCCAGCGCCCTGGACGCGGTGATCGACAACGCGCTGAAGTTCACGCCCGCCGGGGAGACCGTCGAGGTCCGGGTCGCCTCGAACGGCGAGAACTCCACCGTCGTCGTCACCGACGGCGGGCCAGGCCTCAGCGACGAGGAACTGGAACGCGTCGGCGACCGCTTCTGGCGCAGCACCGCGCACCAGAACATCAAGGGCTCGGGCCTCGGGCTCTCCATCTCCCGGGCGCTGATCGCGGCGGGCGGCGGCTCCATCTCCTACGCCCACCACAAACCGCACGGGCTGCGGGTGACGGTGACGGTGCCCCGGTCGCGTCCGCCGGCCTGAGAGGGCCTTCCCGGGGCCTACGGGGCCCGGAGGGCGTCGTCCCCGAACCGCCGGGCTACGGCTTCACCGACAGGTAGTACGCCGCGGCGCCCTCGTGCAGCGGCAGCGGGTCCGTGTAGAGGGCGGTGCGCAGGTCCACCACCTGGGCCGCGTGGACGTCCTCGCCGATCTTGTCCCGGCTCTTCAGCACGACGCGGGTCAGCCACTCCGTGAGTCTGGGGTCCAGGTCCTCGCGGGTGATGAGCAGGTTCGCCACGGTGAGGGTGGGCACCGAGTCCTTGAGGATGGTCGGGTAGGCGTCCGCGGGCATCAGGGATGTCCGGTAGTAACTGAAGACGCCGCCCTGGTCGTGCAGCTTCGTCACCAGGGTGCCGCGGATCGGGACGAACCGGAAGCCGTACTTCTGCTTCTCCGCGAGGTTGGTCAGCCCCCGCGTGGGCAGTCCGCCCGACCAGAAGAAGGCGTCGATCTTGCCGGTACGGAGGGCGTCAGGGCTTGTCGCGATGGTGTCCGGCCGTGCGTCGATGTCCTTGCCGATGTCCAGCCCGTCCGCCTCCAGCAGACGTTCGGCTATCAGCCGTACGCCGGACCCCTCGGGCCCGACGGCGACCCGCTTGCCCTTCAGCTCCGAGATGTTCTGGATGGTCGAGTCGGCGGGGACGACCAGCTGCACGTAGTCGTCGTACAGTCGCGCCATGCCCCGCAGCTTGTCGGCGCCGGGCCGGCCCTCCTCGATGTACGTCTGCACGGCGTCGGCCGCGGCGATGGCGAAGTCGGCCTCCCCGGTGGCCACACCACGGACGTTGGTCTGGGAACCGTTGCTGGGCTCCAGATCGACCCGCAGGCCCGGCATGTCCTCGGCGATCGCCGACCGCAGCTGGTTGCCGTACTGCTGGTAGACACCCCGGTCGGCTCCGGTCATGAGCGTGATCGTTCCGCTCGGGGGCTCCTCGCTCGGCCACAGCCACCACGCGAGCAGCCCGAGGACCACCAGCGAAGCCACCGAGCCCAGCAGCGCCTGCCGCGTGCCGATGCGGGGGAGTACCTGGACCATGCGACGAAATCCTGCCAGGTCACCGAGCGGGCGGCCAGGATCGGATCCATCCGGTGCGAGGCTGTGACCTCGGGGGTGCGGGGTGTCCTCCGGGTGCGGGCGGTGTGCGGACGGTGTGCGGACGCTCGCGCCGTTCCCCGCGCTCCTGAGAGGGCAGGGGCTGGGCCCCGCCCTCTCACCGGCGACCGGCGACCGGCGACCGGCGACCGGCGACCGGCGACCGGCGACCGGCGACCGGCGACCGGCGGACGCGGTCAGCGGACGCGGTCAGCGGCCGGTCGCCACGGCCGTGCGCAGGCGGTCCAGCTCCTGGTACATGACCTCGCCCGGGCACTCGGTCGCCATCCAGTCCCGGTGGCCGCTGATCTCCGCGACCTCCTTCTGGGTGCCGTTGACCGGGTTCGTGTAGGTCACGCGGGCCTGCGGGTCGACGCCGTGCTGCCGGACCAGCGCCTTCACCAGCCGGGTCAGCGACGCGCGGGCGGCCTCCTTCGGTCCCTGCTCGGTGAAGGTGCCCAGCAGGGCGATGCCGAGGTTGCCGGAGTTGAAGCCGCCGACGTGGAAGGCGGTCACCACCTTGCCGTCGGCGTCGTGCGCGGGCAGGCCGTCGTCGCCGGAGTAGCGGCCCTCGTAGATACGGCCCTCCTCGTCGATGAGGAAGTGGTAGCCGATGTCGCCCCAGTCGTTGGTGACGGCGTGCAGCTGGTAGATCGCGCGGACCGTGGCGGCCGGGTCCGGGTCGTCGTTCGCCATGGCCGTGTGGTGCACGGTGATCGTCTGGAACGGGTAGAACGCGGTCGGCGAGTTCTCCGTGCCGTCCGCCTTGAACCGCAGCGACTCGTCGGCGCCCCAGGCGGCCCGGGTCAGGAACTCGACGCCCCGGACACGGGTGGGATCGGACGGCACGGCCACCTTCCGGTCCGGGCCGT
Organism: Streptomyces sp. NBC_00104; assembly: GCF_045160825.1. Classification (NCBI taxonomy): domain Bacteria; kingdom Bacillati; phylum Actinomycetota; class Actinomycetes; order Kitasatosporales; family Streptomycetaceae; genus Streptomyces; species Streptomyces sp. NBC_00104. Next base: position 8,164,713 of record NZ_CP108215.1, read on the forward strand.
GCTGGGTGTCGAGCGCCAGCGAGCGCAGGCCGGTGGCGCCGTCGGGCGCCTTCAGCTCGTAGCCGGCGGCCTGGGCGGCCGCGATCAGTACGCCGCCGCCGTTGGCCACCGAGCAGCCGCCGTCGCCGAGCGTCCGCCACTCGCCCCGGGCGCCGTCGGCGTCCCGCAGCCGGATGCCGCCGCCGGTGGTCTCGTCGGTGCCGCCCCAGCGGACGCCCACGTACCCGATGGGGAAGGCCGCCTCGACGGGCGCCTCGCCGGTGGCGGCCTCGCTGCGGGTCTTCGGGAAGGTCTCGGTCGTCGTACCGGCCTTGGTGTCCTCCGTGCCGGTGTCCGCGGTCGCGCCGCCGGAGTCGCCGGTCGTGGCCATCACGGTCGGTGTGATCACGGCACCGGCCGCGACCGCGCCGGCGGCGCCGATCACGGCACGACGGGTCATCCGGGACTGGGCGCGATGGGTGGGGGAGGTGGGGGGAACGCTCACTTTGGGTCCTCAATCGCTCGGGGTGGTACGTGAAGACCCAACGGAGAGTACGGAGTGGAGTCACTGCTTCCGACACCGGCCCTGAGGATGACGTAACGTCAAATGATCGTGACACAAAGGGACTTGAGGGTCAGGATCGTGTGAGACGGACAGACCTGTCGGGCCGGAGCGGGTCGGGTCGGGGCGGGGGCGGGCAGCCGGTCGGTAGGGTCGCCGGATGACTTTTTCTCCCGCTCGCCTGGTCCGCGAGTTCCACCGGGCCTTCGGCCTCGACGTCCGTACCGCGCCCACCGAGGTCTCGCCCGAGCTGGCCGCCCACCGGGGTGAGCTGCTGGCCGAGGAGGCCGCCGAGGTCGCCGAGGTGGCGGTCGACGGCCCGCTCGACCGGCTGGCCCACGAGCTGGCCGACGTCGTGTACGTGGCGTACGGCACCGCGCTCGTCCACGGCATCGACCTCGACGCCGTGCTCGCCGAGATCCACCGCTCCAACATGACCAAGCTGGGCCCCGACGGCGTCGTCGCCCGCCGGGCCGACGGCAAGGTGCTCAAGGGGGACCACTATCAGGCGCCCGACGTGTCGGCGGTGCTGCGGAAGCAGGGCTGGACAGGCTGAACACCCTGACCGGGTGGGTGCTCAGAAGCGGCCGGAGACGGACTCGTCGTCCGAGTCCGAGGCGACGGCGGTGACGGTGTAGAGGTCGCGGCCCGCGTCCCGGCTGCCCTGCGCGTGGTTGTACTGGACCTTGAAGACATAGGTGCCGGGGGCGAGCGTGACCCCCGACTTCAGCGTGATGACGTACCCCAGTTGGTCGCTGGTGGCGTTCTGGCCCACGGCCACCTTGTCGCCCAGGGAGGTCCAGGTGCCGCTGCTCGACACGCCGCCGGTCTGGATGACGCGGACGACGACCTTGAGCGAGGTGAGCGGCTTGGTGGACTTGACGGTGACGGTGCTCTGGTCCCAGTAGTCGTTGGAGTCCGTCTCCACGCTTCCGTCGGCCCACAGATAGCCGTCCGCCGACTGCGACTCGGTGTTCTGGGTGGTGGTGCCCTTCGTCTCCTGGGTGTCCGTGGAGCCGGAGGCGCCTGTGCTCGTGCCGTCCGAGGTGTCGGAGTCCGTGTCCGGCGTCGACGCCGCGCCACCCGCCGCCGTCCCGGCGCCCGCTCCGCCGGAGACGGGGACGTACACGACCTCGGGGCCGTCCTTGCCCTTGTCCCGCTCCTTCGGCGACGGGACGACGACCGCCTTCTCGGTGTCACCGGCGGAGGACTTCTCCTTGGCTGATTCGTCGGCCGCGGTGGTGACCTTCTCGGAGGAGCCGCCGCTCCAGTCGATGGCGGCGACGGCCGTGGCGGAGCCGGCGATCACCAGGACCGCGGCGGCGGAGCCTCCGACCGCCTTCCACACCCGGCGGCCGGGCAGGAAGCCGCGGAGCGGGGTGCGGGTCTTCCGGGCGAACAGGTCGGCGAACTCGCCTTCTCTTCGTTCGCTGGGGGTGGGCGTGTGCGGCATCGGGCGGTTCCTTGGAAGTCGTCGGTGGGAGAGGGCGTGACGTGGGGTGGGGTGGGCGACGGGGCGGTTCAGAGGTTCCGCGGGATGTCCTCGGGCTTGAGCGTCATCACGTCGGACTCCGAGGCGTCGGGCAGTTCGGCGACGCGGTACGCCTGGCGTTCCGTCATGGCCTGGAACAGCTGGCGGGCCGTACGGCCGTTGCCGAAGCCCCGGTCCCGGGGCATCGCGTCGAAGCGTCCGGCCAGTGCCTCGCGGGCGTCCGGGGCGAGTTCGTACTGGTGCTGGGCGGCCTGGTGCTCGACGATGCTGACCAGTTCGGCGCTGCCGTAGTCCTCGAAGAGGAGGGTGCGGTTGAAGCGGGAGGCGAGGCCGGGGTTGGAGCGGACGAAGACCTCCATCTCCTTGAGGTATCCGGCGACGATCACCACCACGTCGTCGCGGTGGTCCTCCATCAGCTTCAGCAGCGTGGCGATCGCCTCCTGGCCGAAGTCGTTCGAGCCGGCGTACTGGGTGAGGGAGTACGCCTCGTCGATGAACAGCACGCCGCCCCGGGCCTGTTGGAAGAGGCGGGTGGTCTTGGGGCCGGTGTGGCCGACGTACTCGCCGACCAGGGCGGAGCGGTCGGCCTCGACCAGGTGGCCGCGCTCCAGAAGGCCGACGGCGGCCAGGATGCGGCCGTAGAGCCGGGCGACCGTGGTCTTGCCCGTGCCGGGGTTGCCGGTGAAGACGAGGTGGCGGCTGAGCGGGGGCGGGGCCAGCCCCATCTCCTCACGGCGGCGGACCATCCGCATCAGCTTCACCAGGGACGAGACGTCCTGTTTGACGCGGTCCAGTCCGGCGAGGCCGTCGAGTTCGGCGAGCAGGTCCTCGATGGTGTCCTCGGGGGGTGCCTCGGTCTCCCGCGCGGTCGACCGCGGGTCCCCGCCCGGGCCTCCGGCGGCCGCCAGGGACCGGTCCGCGCCGGTTGGCAGGGACGGGTTCCCCACGTCCCGCGAGAGGCAGTCGTCGAACACCGGCCGGGCCCCCTTCTCCAGTGCCACGTCCTCCTCGGTGTCCCGGACCAGACAGCCGCGCAGGACAGGCGCACCGCCGGCCGACACGTGCAGCGCCGGGAAGGCCGTGCCGTCGCCGCCCGCCCAGGCGAAGACGCAGTCCTCGAAGGTGCCGCGGGCCCTCTCCCCGACGAACAGGCTGTTCTTGCCGGTCCGGGCCACCGTGACGGACCTGACCCGGGGTTCGGCCCCCGGACCCACCACCAGGCCGGAGCCGGCGGTGTCCCGGACCGTGCAGCCCTCGACGCTGGGCGTGGCGCGTTCGCCGATCACCAGGCCCGCGGTGCCGGTCCCGCTGATCCGGCAGTCCCGCAGCACCGGGGCCGTCCCGGTGCCGCAGGAGACACCGGCCCGCTCGGCGTCCGTGACGTCGCACTCCTCCAGGACCACCGTCCCGGTCGACTCGGTGGTGATCCCGGCCCGGCCGCGCACCACGGCGAGACCGCGCATCCGGGCCTCGGCCGCGCTGTCGATCCGCACCCCCGACAGTCCGCAGTCCGTGATGCGACCGCCCTCGACGGTGAGCCCGGCGCGGTCGGTGGCCCGGATCCCGTGTTCCGGCGTCGAGGCGATACGGCACGCCGTGAGCGTCACCCGTGAGTCGTCGCAGGCGTGCACCGCGCTGAACGAGCAGTCCGTCAGGTCGCCGTCGGCCACACGGACCTCGGAACGGTCGCCCGCCAGCAGGCCGTTGGCCCGGCTGCCGGTCACCGAGGTGCCCTCGGCGGTCAGCCGGGCGGAGCCCCGGGCCACCAGACCCGAGCCGTGCGCCCGGTCGACCTGGCAGTCCACCAGCTCCGCGCGGCTCTCGCCGTCCGCGCTCACACCGGGTCCGGAGCCGTCCCGCAGACGGCAGTTCAGCAGCCGGACGTCTCCGGTGCCGGAGACGGCGACCCCGTCCGTGCCGGTGCGCAGGATCTCGCAGCGGGTGAGCAGGACGCCGCCGTCCGCGCGGGCGAGCGGCACGTCGCCGTCCGCGCTCTCCCGTCCTTCGCGGCCTTCCCGGGTGTCCCGGTGGTCGGGGCCGGCTGCGTTCGCGGGGCGGGCCGAGCTGCCGAGGACCCGTACGCCCTCGGCGGCCGTCTCCGCCACCCGGCAGTCCAGGGCGGCGACGGCCGCCTCGTCCTCCACCAGCAGACCGCTGCGGCCCGGCCCGGAGATCCGGCACTCGCGCAGCACCGCCCGGGCGGTGCCCCGGACGCGGATGCCGGACCCGGTGACCCGCCGTACGGTCAGCTCGGTGGCCTCGGCGACGGCCCGGGAGCCGATGACGACTCCGGTGCCCTCGATGTCCTCGACCACGACCCGGGTCAGCCGTGCCGTACCGGTGGTGTTGAGGTGCACGGCGGCCAGCCCGGCCCCCGACACCCGGCAGTCCGTCAGCGTGAGCGACGCGTCGCCGCCCGCCTCGACCCGGCCGCCGGAGACCTCGCAGCCGTCCAGCTCCAGATCGCCGGTGTTGGCCAGCACGGCGGGCAGCGCCGGGTCCTGGCCGGTCAGGGCGAGGCCCTCGACCCGTACGCCGGGGGCGGCGGCCTCCAGCACGGGGCGGCCGGGGGCCGCGGCCAGCAGCCGTACGGCGTGCTCCTGGCCGTCCTCGGGCAGCAGGCGCACCGCGCGGTCGAGGAGCAGCTGTTCGACGTACTCGCCCGGGGCGATGCGGATCTCGTCGCCGTCGCGGGCGGCGCGTACGGCGGAGCCGATGCTGCGGTGCGCGCCGCGGCCCTTGGGGGCGACCCGGTGCACGGTGGCGGTGGGGGGCACGTGGGTTCCAATCCCTCGATGGGCGGGACGGCCGGTCATCGCGTCCCCTGCGACGGCGTCGTGGGGGTGGTCGTGGGCGGCGTCGTGGGTGTGGTGGTCGACGGCGGGAACGGATGGGTCGAGTCGATGTGGGCGCCCCTGGTGTTGATCCAGTAGTTGAGGATGCCCGTGGTCAGCGACTCGGCGCTCTGCCAGATCAGCTCGCCGGGGCCGCCGCGATGGAAGATCCGTGAACCGGCGGTGGTGTGGAAGGTGTACCTGGCCATTCCGCTGGTGACGCCGGTGAAGAGCGAGCCCGCCGCGCCCCAGGCGCCCGCTTCGAGGGCTTCGACGCCGGTGTGCTTCTGGCCGCCCACTCCCCAGATGGCCGCGTTGGCGGCGTTGTTGACGAACCCGGTGAGCGCGCTGACCGTCAGGCCGTCGAAGAAGGCGTAGGTGCCGGACCGCCAGCGGACGGGGTTCTCGTACGACGCCCACTCGCCGGCCCAGTCGTCGCTGGAGGCGAGCGAGTGGCGGTTCCAGTCCTGGCCCTGGTCGAGATTGGCCAGGCCTTGCTTGATCTTGCCGAGCGCGGTCATGTCCTGGGCCACGTTGAAGCCGGACCGGATGACGCCGCCGACGGCGCCGTTGAGCAGAGCCCGCTCGAAGGCCACCAACGGGTCGAAGCGGGTGTTGGCGAAGTCGGAGACGATGGCCGACACCGCGAAGCTGGTGCCGAACTCGATCAGGAAGCCCGTGGCGAACTCGGTGGCCGCCTTGCGCAGCTCATGGCGCCAGAGCGGCATGGCGGCCGAGGAGCCGTCCCGGACGCCGGTCCAGATCTCGTGGAACGGGTCGCGGAACTCGCGGTTCAGGCCGCGGAACTCGGTGGTGTAACCGCGGAAGTCGACCTCGCGGCCGATGAGCCGCCAGGCGCGGTGACCGTCCAGGCCCACCTGCCCGCCGACCGTCGGCAGGCTGCTGATCTCCGGCAGCTTGGCGACGTCGAACGCCGACCAGCGGCCGAAGGCGTCGGTGGCCCAGACCCGTCCGGTGATGGTGCGCTGGGCGACCAGCCGGTCGCCCTGGTACTCCCGCCACTGCCCCCACAGCGACTCCGACTCCCGGTACCGGCCCGGGACGCCCTCCACCGCGTCACGGCGGTGGAGCACCTTGCCCATGTCGAACTCCCGCCAGACCTCCCGGTCGACGGTGACCGTCGTGGTCGGCTCGAAGTGGCGCGCGGACCGGGAGAGCAGATCCGCCAAGGTGGTGGGGCCGGTTTCCGGCGGGGTGAGGGCCGACGGGGTGCGGGCCGCGGGGGCCGTCTCCTCCACCGTGTACGCGTACTCGCGGACCCGGCCGCCGGTGCGGCGCCTCACCACGTCGTCGCCGATACGGTCGGTCCAGCGGCCCTTCGCGACGTCCTGGTACTCGCGGACGCCCTGGGAGTGGACCGTGCCGTCGGCGTTGGTCTTCCGCCAGGTCCAGGTGTGGTCGGGCTGCCGGGTGGCGTCGATCCAGACGGTGCCGTCGTCGGTGGCGTCGCGTTCCCTGAGCGCCCGCCCCGGCCGGCCGTTCTCCAGCCGCTCGAAGTCGACGAACGAGTCGTCCCAGGTACGGGAGTACAACGAGCCGCGGTTCTGCAGGCGGACGCCCTCGGTGACCGTCCCGTCCGGGCCGGTGGCCTTCCACTCCCAGGTCCGGTGGCGGGGGTTGCCGTGCGCCTCGACGCGGAGATCTCCCCACAGGTCACGCCGCCCCGTGATCTGCAGCTGGGTGTTCTTGTCCACCCACACCCCGGAGACGTCGTCGCGCCCGATGCCGCGCGCCGGGTTCTCGCCGAGGTACTCACGTACGCCGGTGCCCTGCGAGCGCATCGCCAGCAGCTCGTCGCCCGCGGCATTGGTGAACACGTCCTCGAAGCTTCCGTCGCCGGCGACATGGCGGGTGCCGGAGACCCCGCTCGTCGTGTCCAGCCAGGGCAGCTCGTACGGGGCGGCGGAACCGTTCCACTTCGGGGCCGGAGCCCACCGCGTGGGATCGTCGAGACCGCGGCCGACCTCGACGACGTCGCCGTTCTCCAGCTTGCGGGTCTCCCGGACGATCCGGCCGAACTGGTCGACGTCCCGCCAGCTGTGACCGCCGTGCGAGACGAGCCGGACACCTTTCAGCCGGGTGCCGTCGGCGGCGGTCTCGGTCCACTTGGACACCGCGAACATGGAGTCCCCGGTGACGGAGTTCCCGAAGAACCCGTCGAACCGGCCGACGCCCGCACGCGTCTGCCAGAGGGCCGCCGGCATGCGCTGGTCGGAGACGCGGACGACGTGCAGGGTGCCACCGTCCGCGAGGTGCTCGATGACGTCGATCGGCTTGTTGGCCGGGCCGACGCCGGTGTGCAGCTCGGGGTTCACCCGCAGGCCCGCCGGGCTCTGACCGGGCAGTACCGGGTGCTCCAGGTACTGGCGGGAGCCGTGGTAGCCGTTCAGCGGCCATATGTTGCCGCGCTGCTGGGCGACGGTCCGCTGCCCGGTGACCGGGTCGATGTAGGTGTCCTTGAAGCCGATGTGGTTCCACGACCACTCGCGGGTGCCCGACAGCACCTCGGTGCCGCCGGAGTCGAAGCGCGTCCACGTCCAGTCGCCCGCCGCGCCCTTCTCCGCCCGGATCAGACCGCCGTCGACGGCCTTGGTGTACGTCCGGACGTCGAGGACGTCCATCGGGGCCCAGCGGTAGGAGAGCGTGTCGTGGACGGTTCTGCGGTCGCCGTCCCAGATCCGCTCGCCGGCCCGCACCTTGGTCCCCGCCGGGTCGAACTCGGTCCAGCGGGCCCGGCCGACACGGTCCACGTCGATGTGGAGGACGTTGCCGTTGCCGAGCACCTCGCGTTCGAAGAGGGTCACGCCGCCCTCGCCGGTCAGCTTGAACCGGCCGGTGCCCGACATCTCCACCTTGGCCGTGGAGAAGCGGCCGGTGAGCGCGGTGCCGGATGAATCGACCCGTACGGCGGTGCCGGTGGCGTGGTCGATCCTCCAGTGTTCGCCGTTGGCCCTGCCGCCCTTGATCCGTACGGCGATCGTCTCCTCCCGCAGCGTGCCGGTGGGGCTGAAGACGGTCCGCTCCATCGGTCGGGCCGCCTTGCCGGTGGGGATCAGGGCGATCCCGCCGTCGTCCAGGAGCTCGGGGCGCACCCCGGGGAACGGCCGGTCCGCCGAGTCCAGCACCCGCGGTACGCCGCCGGGGGCGTCGGCGTCGAAACGGAGGATGCCGCGACCGCCGGGCAGCTGTACGTCCCGCAGGGAGTGCACGCCTTCGGGGCCGTAGTGCCAGCTCGTGGTGGAGGCGGCGTCGGTGACGGTGAAACCGCCGCGCGGGTTCGGCGCCGTCGTGAAGAGGCCGTCGGCCGGGCGTGCGCCCACGAAGTCGAGCGAACGCGCGATCCACGGCCCGCCGTCCGCCGAGCGGCCGGTGATGCCGGCCTTCAGCCCGTCCAGGTCGTCCGGGCCACCCCTGAGGAACACCTCCTGGTAGAGGAGTTCGCGGTTCGGGCCGAAGCCCAGGGTCACGTCCGACGGGTCGTGGCGCACGGTGTAGCGGCTGCCGCCGGGCCCGCCGTGCGGCGTCGGCGTGACCGTGAAGTCGCCGATCACACGGCCACCGGCGCCCTGGGACACGGACCGGAGGTCGTCGAGGCGGGTCGCCAGAGGCAGGTCGAGGTAGTCGCCGAGCGTGGTGACGGCGTGCTGCCGCAGCGTCTGCCGGGCCTGGCCGGTCATCTGCCGCAGCTCGTCGTTCAGCAGCTCCGGGCGCAGGCCCAGCCGGTCCAGCGACGCGGTCGCCTCGTCGGCGAGGCGCTGGACACCGGGGAGGTCCAGCGAGTGGAGGCCGTGGGGGTCGGGCGCGGCCTCCAGGAAGTCCAGGGCCCTCGCGATGTCGGACATGTTCGCCGAAGCGCCCTCGGGCGGCCTGCGGAAGCCCGACGCCTCGTCGAGCGTGACGTCGAAGATCCGCGCCATGTCGACGCCGTCCAGGACGCCGTTCTCGGAGGTGAGCGGAACGCGTGCGCTCGCCCCGGCGACGTCGTCGATGCCGTCGCCGAGGTCGCCGAGGTCGTCGAGCCGGATCGGCGGGGTGCCGGGTGCCGCGCCCTCGGTGAAGCGCAGGAACCCCGAGCCGTCCCGGTCCGGTACGTCGCGGAAGGCGGGGCGGCCGGTGTGGTCGAAGTGGAAGCGGGACCCGGTGACGGTGTCGGCGAGGGTGAAGCCGCCGGGCAGGCGTTCGGCGAGGGTGCCGGTCGCCGGGGTCAACCGGACGGAGTGGGTGGCACCGGCGGGGACGAGCAGATCGACGGTGACCCGCCTCGCCCCTCGCGCACCGGGGCTGACCGTCACGTTGAGCCGCAGCCCCTCCGGCAGGCCGTCGAACGCGAGAGCGGTCTCCCGCCCGAGGAAGCCGCCTTGCGGATCGAGCGTGAACCGGGTCGTGCCGGCCGGGTCGATGACGGCGAACCTGCCGCTGTCGTCGAGCAGTTCGACCGTGAAGTCCGATGCGCGCACCGGCCCGGCCCCGCCGGGGGTGCGGTCGACGAGTTCCAGCCGGTACGAGCCCGGCGGTGTCGCGTCGGTCACCGGGAGGCGGGTCGCGCGCAGGTCGAAGTCCGCGAGGTCGTCCACGCCGGACAGGGGCACGGTCAGTTCGTCGGGGGACAGGGGCCGTCCGTCCGGGCCGAGCCTGGTGAGGTCGGCCAGCCCGCCCGCACGGGGCGCCGGTGCGGCCGGTGCGGGCCGGGGTTCTCCGTCCATGCGGCGGAGGTTGTCGAGGCGTGCCCGGAGAGCCGCCAGGTCGGGGTCCGGCAGGGCGGGGTCCGGCAGGGCGGGGTCCGGCAGGGCGCCGGGTGCCGAGAGCGAGTCGGTGCGTGGTGTGTCCGGGGCTACGACGCGGTTGAGTTCGTCGGGGGAGACGGGGCGTACGTCTTGGACCAGCCTGGCCCAGAGGTCGTCGACGAGGGCCCGTTCCTGCGGGCCGAGGTCGTGGAACTCCGGGAGTGAACTGATGCGCGGCGCCTCCGGGCCGGTGAGGCGTCCGAGTTCGTCCGGAGGTCTCGGCACGGAGCCCGCCTCGTCGAGCGTACGGCCGGCGATCCGCGCCACGTCGTCCAGGGCGATCCCTGGGGGGAGGCCGCCCAGGTCGGCGAGCCGGACCGGTGCGGTGCCGGGGGCGGAGTCCTCGGTGAAGCGCAGGAAGCCGGAGCCGTCCCGGTCGGGCAGGTCGCGCAGGACGAGGCGGCGGTCCGCGTCGAGGTGGAAGCGGCTGTGGGTGAGCGTGTCGGTCACCGTGAAGCCGTTCGGCAGCCGTCCGGAGAGCGTGCTGTCCACCGAGGTGAGCCGGAGGGCACCGGTGAGATGCTGCGGGCCGGTCAGCTCGACCACCCTGGTCGTGGTCCCGCCCGCGCCCGGCGTGACCGTCACCTTGATCCCCAGGCCGGACGATCCGTCGAGGCCGGGCAGGGTGATCGGCTGCTCCTGCTGACGCAGCAGACCACCGGGTTCGAACCGCCACACCGCCGGGAGACCGTCCGTGCCCGGCATCGGCACCCGCACGGTCAGCTCGCTCAGCGCGCCGGTCGCGTTCCGGACCGCCGTGACGGAGGCACCCGACACGGGCACTCCGCCCCGGCCGACCACCGGCATCGGGTCGAGCGCGTCGTCGGTGAACCGCAGCGCGAAGTCGGTGCCGGACAGCGGCAGTTCGCGGTGCTCCAGCTGCCCCAGGGCATCGAACTGCCAGCGCACGCCGCCCCGCGGACCGGTCGCGGTGAATCCGCCGCCCTCGCGCACGGCGACCGGGACATCCGGCAGGAGCACCGGCCCGCCCCGGGCGGTGAAGTCCACCACCTCGATCCGGAGCGAGGCCGGGACGGCGTCGGTCGCCGGGATCTCCGTGATGCGCAGCCGCAGCCCCGTCACGTCGTCCAGCCCGGACAGCGGCACCTCCCGCACCGAGGAGACCGGCGGGACGGGGGAGTCGAGGGGCTGCCTCGGGACGGCGGGGCCACTCAGGTCCGCGACCGGCCCCCGGGTGATGAGCGGGAGGTCGGCGAGGGGCTCGAACAGGTCCGGGCCCGGTCCCTGCGTGATCCGTGGCGGGTCGGCGAGGGGCTCGGTCAGGTCCGGGCCCGGTCCCTGCGTGATCCGTGGCGGGTCGGCGAGGGGCTCGGTCAGGTCCGGGCCCGGTTCCCGCGTGATCCGTGGCAGATCGACGACGGGCACGTCCGGGCCGCCCGCGCCTGTCACCGGCCGCCCCAGTTCGTCCGGCAGCGGCCCCGCTGCGGCATGCGGGGCAACCGGCGGGGTAACTCGCGGGGCAACCGGCGGGGCAACCGGCGGCGCGGAGGGGACGGCTGAAGCGGGCGGCTGGATGGCCGCCGGCCGCACGGTGATGTCCTGCCACGTCCGAGGGTGCCGCACGGCGATCCACTCGGCCTTGTGACGGGCCGCCGCCATCCTGAGGATCGAGTCGGTGCTCTTGTTCCGGTGGATCCGCCCGGCGTCCGGATCCCTGGGGAACTCCGCGCGGTACCAGTCCGCGAAGGCGTCCCTGTTCTCCGGCCCGGAGACGAAGTCGTTGATCTTCTGGACCGCGGTCGCCCGGTTCCCGCCCAGCTCCGCCAAGGGGTCGCTCACCAGGGAGACCAGGACCTTCTCGCGCGGTACGGAGCCCTTCAGCTCGTCCGGGAGGGTCCGGAACTCGAACAACAGGGCTCGTTCTCCGCCCACGGTGGCGTTGTTGATACCGCGTCCGGCCACCTCGTTGCCGTTCAGGATGTACTGTCTGGCGGCCGTCCAGATGGACTCGTCGCCGAGAGCGGGGGTCTCGCGGAGCAGCCTCAGCGTCACGGCGCGGTCACCGGACGACAAGGAGTCGAGGACGAGGCTCGGCCTGGTCCGGGGCAGCACACCCCATTCGTTCTTCACCGCCGGATGGGTCAGCCCGCGGTACGGCGGCGCGCCGGCCCAGCCCTCCATGGGGATGCCGTGCCTGTTCACCAGGTGGGAGGTGAAGTCGATGACGGACTTCACATAGGTGTACGCGTTCTCCACCTGCTGGGGCGCGTCGAGCGTCTCCCGGGAGAGCGCCGTACGCAGAGCGTCGTCGTTCCGGAAAGCGGGCTTGTACCAGTGGGCGCGGTCCGCCAGCAGTCTCAGCTCGTCCGTGGCACGGGTGCCGAAGTCCACGGCCCGGACACCGAGCGTCGCCTGCTGCCCCGTGGTCGGCATGGAGACGGAGGGCAGTCCCTCGAGTTCCAGGCCGGTCCCGGCCGCGATGACGTGCCGGTCGCTCGTCACCTGAAGCCTGTAGAGGCCGTCGGGGCTGATCATCGACTCGAGCGGCTGGTGGTTGTGGACGCCGAGACGGTCCTTGAAGACGTCGAGCAGCCATTGGGTGGCGTCGTTGCGGGCGCCGACCGCCACCTGGTCGCCCAGACGCGAGGGGTAGGTGATCAGCTCCACGGTGTGCGTCTGCCAGTTTCCGCGCTGCGCCATCGGGAGGTGCGTGGGGTTGGTGTATCCGCCGGAGCCCATGTCCTTCGTGACCATGAGCAACGGTTCGTCGGTGTCGACCTTCGACACGAAGGCGAAGGTTCGGTCCGCGCTCTCCGGGAGGGCGACGACGAACCCGCTGAGTTCGCTCTCGGTGCCGATGGAGGGGGCCGGGAAGGAGGATTCGAACCCGGGTGCCACGGCCCGCGCGGGCCTCGCGGCCATGGGCGCCCCGGACATGTGCACGGGCGGAGCGGCGGCGGGCACCGGCGGCGGGACGACGCGGGGCGGGGCGGGAGCCGGCGGGGGAGCGACGCGGGGCGGGGCCGGGATCGCCAGGCTCTCCACGGACATGTGCTCGCCGGCCGGAGCCGATCCGGTGGGACCGGTGGCGACGTCGTCGAGAACGCTGCCCCCGGGGGCGGCGGTGAGCTGTTCCGACAGAGGTCCGCCGAGATCGTCGAGGGCTGTCACCGGGCCCACGGTCGTCTCCGGCACCGCCGCCCCGGACGCGTCCAGCCGCGTCGGTGTCGCCCCGTCCGCCGAGAGGTCCACGAACCGGCCGCCCCGGTCGAAGACGAACCGCGCGCCGGTCGTGTCGGTCACCGCGACCCCGCCCGGCAGCCGCTGGGCAAGATCCCCGTCCAGGCGTACGACGGAGAAGGCGCCGTCCCCCAGCCCCGGCACCGTCAGCCGGTACGCCGGCGCCGTCGCGCCCCCCGGCAGCTGGGTGAACGTCGTGGTCAGCCGGGCCCCGGTCAGCGGACCGCCGACGGGGCCGGACAGCGTCAGCTGCTCGGACAGTCGCGTGCCGTCGAGGTCGAACCGGCCGATCCAGGCCCCGTCCAGCGCCTGCACCCGGACGCCGGTCACGACGTTCAGCGCGCCCCGGACCGGTTCGATCACCGCGCCGCGTTCGATCGCCGCACCGCCGGGCACCGGCAGTCCGTCCGTGCCGACCGGCCGGGGAAGGCTGCCCGGTCCCGGGGCGGCCTCGAACCTGAGGAAGCCGTCCGCGCCCGGGAGCCGTACGTCACGGAACCGCAGCACGTCGTCCGCCGTGAACACCAGGCGCGTGTCCCCGATCGGGTCGGCGAGCGTGAACCCGCCGTCGTCCAGCGGCGTGCGCAGCCATTCCCTCTGTACGCCCGGTACACCCGCGACCTGCTGGGGATCCAGCAGCACCGTCTCGCTGCGGGGCGCGGGCGCGTCGAAGCGGTCCAGCCGGAAGTCGTCCGACCGATAGCCGAAGTCCAGCTCGTCGCCCGCGTCGTCCAGGGAGCCGAACCCGTCCACGGAGTTGACCTCGTCCAGGGACCCGGTCCCCTCCAGGGACCCGATCTCGTCCCAACTCCCGGCCCCGCCCAGATCCAGCTGGTCCAGGAGCTTCAGCTGGTCGTCGACGGACGGCCCCCGGAAGTCCAGCGCGCTGATGCCCGGCGTGCCCGCCCCGGACGTCCTGATGTCCGCCGCCAGCTCCGGCAGGGGGTTCCCGCCCCTGAAGTGGGGATTCGGGATCCACTCGACAAGGTTGTGCTGGGCGTCCATCCGGTACGCGCCACGGATGAAGTCCGAGGCGATACCACCGGGGAAGGCGATCTCGTTCTCCGACGCCCAGCCCGAGGTCCGCCAGCCCTCCGGGCCCATGGAGCGTTCGAAGGTCCTGCCGACGTCGATCCCGCCGGAGGCCTCGATCTCGAACTTGAAGACGCCGTCCCAGATGAGGTTCGGGTCGGTGGTGGTGCTCACGAACGCCGACGGCTGGCCGGTCCTGACCATGACGTCCAGGTTGGTTTCCAGGGGGTCGCGGACGGTGAACCCCTCGGAGAAGATCTGGTCCAGGCCGCGCTTGCCGCCGATGCGCCACAGCGTCTCGTCGCTCTCGCGCCAGACGGGTGCGGGCGCGATGGCCTGGATGTCGACGGACCGGTCGGCGGCGAAGGCCAGCCGATCCAGGTCGCCGGGCGAGGACGGGACCACCTCGTCGAGGCTCGTTCGCGGCAACGCCGGGAGGGGGACCCGTCCCGGATCACCGAGGCCCGCCGGCAGGCCGTCTGCGCCGAACCTGGTGACGACGCCGTCGGAGGCGGTGACGGTGAACACACCGTCGGCCATCCGCACCTGGACGTCGGGGACGACGGTTCCGGAGTCCGTCTTGAGGACCCACGTGATGGTCGGCCCGGGCTCCATGGTGATCCACTGACCGGTGGGCCGCCCCAGACCGTCCAGCAGCGGCAGTTCACCGACGCGCGACTCCAGCAGCCGGCCGGAATTCACGCCGGCCGGAGTACGCCACTCGACGGAGACGGCCTTCACCTCGAAGTCCGACTTGAACGTGTCCGACAGCCGAAGGTCGCCGGCGGCTTCGTCGAGACCATGGAGCGCGTCACCGACGGGCGCCGGGCCACCCACGCTCTCGGGCCCTGTCGCCCTGGGGTAGGGGCCCTCCAGGTAACTCCTGGGGATGGTGCCCTTGATCAGCCATTCCTGGTCACGGGTCGTGTTCAGCAGAGCGCGGACATCCCGGGCGATCTTGCCGATCGCGTCCTTTCCACCCCGGCCCGCGACATTGACGTCGTTCTTCTTGAGGAAATCGATGACGTCCGGCCGGGAACTGGCCCCGGTGAGCCCCGAGAAGTCGAGACGCTTCCCGATGGTCGCCGCGATCTGGTCGCCGATCAACCGCTGAAGATCCCGGGCCGGGAGAATTCCCACGTTCTCCAGATTCCCGGCCTTGATGTCCAGACCCAGCTTGTAGACATCGAGGGCGAACTCCGTGTCGCCGTACACCTTCTCACCACCGGAAACGGCGAACGAGGTGAAGGGACTGTTGCTCTTCCGCTCCGCGATCTCGGCACCCACCACATGCTGGAAGGCGGTGGTTCTGCCGTCCGGGTTGGCCGGGATCATTCCGATGTCGGGGTTGAAGTGCGACTTGCGCAGGCTCTTGTCGTCGACCTCCAACGTGTGGAAGTCGTCCTGCCGGACGAGCTTGACACCGCGCAGCTGCTCCAGGTCGACGTTCGACATGAAGAAGTCGTCCGTCCTGATGACCGACTGCGGGGTCTCCATGGGCTGGAGCCCGGAACCGGAGGCCCGGCCCGCGGACTCCAGCAGGTCCGTGGGCGCCGTGATCGTCGGCGTGGTGGCGGCCGGCGCGGCCGGTACGAACTTCAGGGAGTCGACGGTCGGATAGGGGCCCGTCAGATAGTCCTTCGGAATGGTCCCCTGCACGAGCCAGGTGTTGTCGCGGCGCACCTGCAGCAGCGTCTTGATGTCCGTCGTGACCGAGGCACCCAACTTCTTCGGCACGTTGTATTCGGCGAGGAATTTCTTGATCTCGTCGTTCTTCGTCACGTGGGTGAACTTCGACGGGATCTCCAGCGTCGAGTCCCCGACGGCGAACCGGATCTCCTTGAGGATCTCCTGCTGCAGTTGGGCGTTGGAGAGTATCCGTACACCTCTGACGTTCTCCGCACCGGCCGTGATGTCGTTGCTGAGGGATACGAGATCGAGCCCGATCTCGCTGTTCCCGAAAGGCTTCCCGGTGCCGCCGGGCACGGAGAACGCGGTGAACTGGCTGCCCTCCTTGAAGACTTTGGCATTGGTGGTGGACACCGCCTGGAGCGGTGTGATGGTGCCGTCGATCCTGACCGGTACGAGACCGTCCTCGGTCAGCCGTGTCTTCGACCCGGACTTGCCCACCGTCGCGGCGAAGTCCATGTCCTGCCGCACCAGCCAGTGGACCTGCGGCACGGACGGCGCCGTCACCTCCGGCGCGACGGGCAGCCGCACCGGATCCACGCCCCGCGGGGCGGCGGACGGACCCGCGGGCGACTCCAGCCGCACCGGGATGTCGTCGAGGAGGGGGGTGCCGTCCAGGCCGATCCTGGTGACGAGGCCGTCGGGCGGAGTGAGGGTGAAGACACCGTCGGTCATGGTCACCCTGACGTCGGGGACGACCCCGGAGTCCCCCTTGAGGACCCAGTTGACGGTCGGCCCGGGCTCCATGGTGATCCACTGGCCCGTGGGCCGCCCCAGATCGTCCAGCAGCCGCAGTTCACCGGTGGGCAGGGTGGCCCCCGGGCCGTCCATGCGGGCCATCATCACCGTGACGTCCCTGCGGACCGTGTCCAGGTTCATCCCCAGCCGGTCGAACGCGGTCCGGGCCCGGTTGAAGTCGATCTTCGCGGCGCTCAGATCCAACTCGGCCCGGGCGCGGCCCAGCGGCGGTACGTCGGTCAGTCCGTCGATCTCGGAGAGCCTGCGCCCGGCGGTGTCCAGCTGGAACTGGGTGGCCTGGGTGCGCGCCCAGGCCTGAAAGCGTTCTGTGGCGAGCTTGCCGGTGGCTCCGCCGGTGACGATGTCCCGCAGGGTGAGGGGCGTGAAGCCGGGGCCCTTGGCGAGCGGGGCAGCGGTGAGGTCCGTCCTGACCGGTGCAAGGCCGAGCAGGTCGCGTGCGGTGCGCGCGTCGTCTCCGGTGTCGGGAATCAGCCGGGTGAGGTCGTCGAGCCTGATCCCGAGCTCGTCGAGACGGTCGCCGCCGGTCGTCGTGTTCCAGGCAGGGACGCGGGTGTCGGCCGGACCGAGGACGTCGACCTGCACCCCGTCCTCGAACCGCACCCGGACGTCCACCGGATCCGTCTTGCCGACTCGCAGGACGACCCCGTCCGGAGCGACGTTCACCAGGTCGATCTCGCCGTCCAGGATCTTGCGGACCTGGAACTCGGTCAGACCGCCGAGCCTGCCGTCGAGGCTCAGTTCTGCCAGGTCCGACAGCTCGTCGAGGGGCTTGAGCAGTCCGGCCCCGGTGCGCTCCAGGCCCGTCAGTTCGTCGAGGTTCCGCAGCTGGTCGAGCGTGTCGCGCGGCGGCAGCAGGGCGGTGGGGGTGCCGGGGATGAAGGGATCGCCGAACTCGTCCACCTGGTCGAACATGGTGAGCGCGGTACGCGGCCGAGGGGGCATCAGGTCGTCGCCCACCCGGCCGGTCACGGGGTTCGGCATGCCGAACCGCTGTCCGCCGGGGACCGTGCCGACCGGCAGCCCCACCGTGTCGAGGGTGTCCAGGGTGGTGAGCCGACCGCCCATGTCGTCGAGGCGACCCGGCATACGGGGGGTGCCCGAGCCGGTCAGGGAACTGAATCCGGGGACACGGGGAGTCGTCACCGGCGTCACCGAGATATCGGCCAGTTCGTCGAGGGTGGCGTTGAACTCGGGGGTCCCGGGCACGGCGAGCCGGTCGGTGTTCGTGCCGTTGAACGGGCGCAGAAGCCCGCCCTCGTCGAAGTTGCGGCCCGTCAGGTTCGTGAGGTCCAGGGCCAGGGAGCCCGTCCTGCCGAGCGTACCGACGGTGCGCCCGGTGAAATGCATGCCGCGATCGATGAACCCCATGCGGAAGGCGCCCCGGTAGCCGAACCGGGCGATCTCGGAGTACCTCATGGGCAGCAGCGCCGTCATCGTGAGCCGGCCCAGGCTCATGACCGTGAAGACGCCGAGCCGTCCGGCCATGTTGCCGCCGACGAACGCGGTCGACTGGACGAAGTCGCGGGTCAGCGCGGACCTGCCCTGCCGGAAGGTGTTCCGGGCGAATCCGCCCATGAACCGCAGGGCCGACCCCAGCATCGCGGGCGTCTTGGACAGGAACCGGGGCAGCGCCATGAACCCGCCCGCGGCCCGGCTGCCGAGCCCGCTGCCGAACCGGACGAGCCCCTGTCCGGCCAGCGACAGAAGTCTGCCGGGTGAGGAGAACAGCATCCTGCCGCCCCGGAACAGCATCCGCCCGCTCGCGGAGAGGGCGCCGCCGAGGGCCTTCCCGCCCGACGAGCCCAAGCGGGCCAGTCCGCCGAGGGTGGTGAGGCCCTTGGTCGAAGGGAACAGGATGCCCAGGAAGGCGAGGCCCAGGCTGAGCGCGTTGCCGTTGCCCGTGGCGTAGTCGACGAGGGCTTTGGCGAAGAGCACCGCGCCCAGCCCGAAGGCGACCAGGCCCAGCGGGCCGCCGATGATGGCCGCGACGATGGTGACCACCAGCGCGACGATCTCCAGGACCTTGAAGAACGTCGACACGAACCGCTTCCAGAAGCTTTTCTTCGGCTTCTTCACGGGCCGCGACACCAGCCGGGCCGCCTCGCGCAGGGTCTCCTCAAGGATCTTCGCCTCGGCCTGGATGGCGTCGACCTCGGCGTCCACCTCGTTGCGGGCGCGGTTCATCTCCGGATCGTTCTCGGGCAGCGGCTGACCGCCGACCCGTTCCAGCGCGGCGACGGTGTCCGCGGCGTTCTGGGCACGGTCCTGGGATTCGGCGAGGGCGCGCGCATAGCGGGCCGTGGCGTCGGCCGCCATCTCGAAGGAGCGGTTGATGTTCGCCATGAACGTCTTGAGCTCGTCCTTGACGTAGGTGCGCAGGGCGTCCGCGGTCCGCCCCTCGAAGCCCCCGTCCTCGGCCTTGGTCAGCAGCGTGTCGAGGCCGCCGTCGACACGCCCGGCCAGGTCGCCGAGGTCCCGCAGTTCCTTGGTGATGTTCTCGACGACGCCAGGATTTCCCGTGACCGGATTGCCGGTGAATCCGACTCTGCTCCACTCGTCGGAGGTGGCCAATGATTCCTCCACGGTGTCCAGGACTCTGGGTCGGGCCGAGGCCGACGGCTCGCCCCGGCCACCCGGCGCGCGCGAGGGCGTGCCGCGGTACGGAAGGCAGACGTTCCTGGGTGGGCCGAGAGTTCAAGAAAGTGGCGCACGCCACAGTCATGGCCGGTCAGAACGCTGCGGACGAAATTTCTTTGAACCATCCGGACCCGTGTCCTCGTCTACAGGGCGACTCGACGCCGGACATGACGGTCGGCTCGCGACGACACGGCTGCTTCCGAAGAAAGGACGGCGGACATGGTGCGCGTCTCCTACGACTACGACCTGATGACCGTCCTCGCACGCCACCTGTGGCACCTCCGCGACGAACTGGACGTCACCTCGCAGACGGACAAGACGTTCACCGCGGGGGACATCGGCCCCCGCCGGGAGACCACCGAGGCGCTGGAGGACTTCTACGGCGCCTGGAAGAAGTCGTTCCGCGAGGGCTGGCAGGTCATGACCGACCTCGGGAACCTCCTCGACAAGGCGGGCAAGGCCTTCTACGACCAGGACGCCTCCCAGGCCGCCGGCGCCGCGCAGCAGGTCACCGCCCAGGTCCGCGGCGAGGCCGTGCGGCACAACGAGATGCGTAAGCAGAAGCTGAACGGCAAGCTCCGCGCGGACCAGGCCAGAAGGCTGGAGGCCGGCTACCGGACCCAGCAGGCGCGCCTGAAGAAGGAACAGGACGCCCTGGTCGAGAAGCGGCGGAAGTTCGACGAACAGACCGTGGCCCAGCAGAAGAGACAGGAAGAGCTCAACAGGGAGCAGGAGGAGCTCGCCAGGAAGCGGGAGCCCCTGCTGAAGCAGCAGGACGAACTCCAGGCCAGGCAGCAGCGGCTCTGGCAGGAGGAGAAGGAGCTCCTCAAGCAGCGCGAGGAGAAGCTCCAGGTCAAGCGGGACGAGCTGCAGAAGGAGTACGAGGCACTCCGTGAGGAACAGGAGCCCCTGCTGAAGCGGCAGGAGGAACTCCAGCTTCGGCAGCAGCAACTCTGGGCGGACGACAAGGCCCTGCGCGCGGAGCAGGACGCGGCCATGGAGAAGAAGGTCACCGCCCTCGAACAGGAGCAGAAGGCCTACGACGCCAAACAGGACGGCCTCCGGGAACGGCAGGAAGCCCTCTATCGGGAACGCGAGACCCTGCTAGGCAAGGGGAACGCCACCCAGGCGGACCTCGACGCCTGGCAGCGCAAGCAGGACGCCCTGGGCAAGGAGCGGGACGCCCTGTGGGAGTCCGAGGGCAAGGGGCTCGCCGAGCGATGGGACGCCCTGGAGCAGGAACAGCGCGACCAGGAGAAGGCGTTCGACCCGTTCCGTGAGCGGCAGAGGGAACTCGATGGCGAGCGGGACGCGCTGAGCCGCGCCCAGGAGCCCCTCACCGAGCGGCAGGACGGACTCCAGGCCAGGCAGAAGGACCTCTGGGCCCTGGAGAAGTCCACCCAGCAAGAGGTCGAGGACGCCGTGAAGGGGAAGCGCGACAGTCTGGACGCCGAACGCGCCGACCTCCAGACGCGGCTGGACCCCCTGGACCAGGAGTCGAAGGACCTCCAGGACCGCCAGAAGGATCTGTGGGACGACCAGTCGGACGACGAGGACACGCAGACCGCGCTGACCGAGGAGGAGAAGGCCCTCCAGCAACGGCAGCAGGACCTCCAGGACGGCTTCGGCGAGGAGTACGACAAGCTGCGCGAATGGGATCCGGATCGCGACCCCGACGTCGGCCGGCTCAGGGGAATGCGCGGTCAGCTGGACGATCTGCCCCCCGAGGCCTTCGTGCCCAAGGGCTACACCGTCGAGGACGCCAACAGCACCACCACGGTGTCGTACCAGCTCGACGAGAACGGCGAGATCAAGGTCGACAAGAACGGCGACCCCGTCGAGACGACGACCACCGTCACCAACAAGAACACGGGGCTGTCCTACTCCGAGACGTACCACGCGCTGGCCCAGGACGGTGACTCCGTGTCGACGATCCGCAGTTCCGACGGTTCCGTCACCAAGATCTACACGGATTCCTCCCCCGAGGGAGAAGCCGACGGGACCATGAGGCGCTACGTCACCGACGAGACCGGCCGGGACACCCTCCAGATCTGGACCAAGCGGCCCGGCGGCGACTGGGAGCTGACCCTGGACAAGGAGACCTACCTCAACTCCGACGCGGGTCAGGAGGATGCCCAGCAGAGGCTGGACAGGCCTCCCGCGTATCTCACGGTGGAGAACCCGCTCGTCGACGGCGACGGCCGCCCGTCCGCACCCGCCTCCGAGGGGACGGCGACCCAGGTGCAGGAGGGCGTCACCCGCACGAACTACACGGGCTCCGACGGTGCCGTCACGAAGGTCGTCACCAACGAGAACACCGGAACCCGCTTCGTGGCCGGCGCGAACGACGAGATCCAGGAGATCTGGCAGCGCCGCGGCGACGGGACCTGGTACCTGCGTGAATCCGTCACCCAGCACGAACGCTACGGCGACGAACCTCCCCTGGGGACGCTCGGCGAGAACTGGCGCTGACCCCCACCCGGCGTGTGACTCCTCCCGCGCCCCCCGAAGCTCCCTGCGCGCGTCCTTGGGCGCCGCCGGGTCCGTCGCGTACCGAACCGACCGGTGCGCGCCCAGGCAACAGAGAACGAGGTGCACCATGCCCAAGAACGTCATCGACGACGAGGAAGTCGAAGCAACGGCGAAGAAGCTCGACTCCGCGGTCAGCGACACGCTGGTCCCCCAGCTGTCCTCGCTGCAGGCCGACGTCGAGAACCTCCTCCAGGGAGGCCTGTTGCTGACGGCGACCAGCCCGAAGATGCAGACGTCCTACGCGAACTTCAACAAGTCGCTGACCGAGGCTGTGAACAACATCACGCAGTTCTCCAAGCAGTTCCGGGATGTCTGCAACGCCGTCAACAACCTGGACTCGCAGATCGCCGGCGGCATCCCCACCTGAGCCGGTCCCAGAGCGGGTTACCGACCGGAATCCCCCTCCGTCGGTATCCCTTCGACAGGGGCGCCGGTCCATCCCCCGGACCGGCGCCCTTGTCCGTGTTTTCGGACAACTCATCGGTAACCTCAGGTTCCTCTCAGGAACCCTTGAAAGCTGCAGAACGACTCATAGACTCCCTCTTGCGGAACCTCACGTTCCACCCGTGAATCGTGAGGTCACCCCGGGTATCCGTGCTCATCCCTGCCCAGCAACGCCGCGTTCGCGGCGCCCGACCGGACCGGTGCAGAAGATCCACGCCGGCCTTGGGGGACATCTATGAGAACGCCCATGCCCACTCCCGTTCCGGGGAGTGCTCCGGCCTCCGGTGAAGCACCGCCCTCCGGCGAAGCACCGCCCTCCGGCGAAGCGACCCTCTCCGGCGACGGCTCCATTCGCAGGCTCTACGAAGAGCACCACGGTCCGCTTCTCCGCTACGTGTCCGGTCTGCTGCGCGGCGACCGGCAGCGGGCCGAGGACTTCGTCCAGGAGACCCTGGTACGCGCATGGCTGAGCACCGAAGACCAGCCGCCGGGCTGGTCGCCGTCCCGGGCCTGGCTGATGAGGGTGGCGCACAACCTGGTGATCGACTGGGCCCGGCGCGAGCGGCCGCACGCCGAGATCCAGCACGAACACACCTTGGAGCAGCACGCCGAGACCGTGGACCCGATGAGCCAGGCCGTCCAGCGCCGCTTCCTGGTCCACGCCCTCTCCCGGCTCTCGCACCCCCACCGCGAGGTGCTCTTCTACGTCTACGTCCTCGGCTGCACCGGCCCCGACGCCGCCGACGCCCTGGGCATACCCCCGGGCACGGTGAAGTCCCGCACCCATCACGCGATACGGGAGCTGCGCCGCCGCCACCCGCAGCACACGCTGGCGGCGGCATGACCCCGGCCGCCGCGGCGAGCCTCGGCCCGGCCACGTCCGGCCCGAGCGCGCCCGGCCCGGCGTACGGCTCGGTCATCGCGCTGGGGAAGCCCAACGACTCGCTGCTCACGGTCGTCATCGTGGCCGTGGTCGTCCTGCTGCTGCTCATTCCGCTGCTGCGGCACCTGATCCGCAGACGGGGCGGCTGGCGGCGCTTCCGCCGCGGCGTCGGCCGTGAGCTGACCCTGACCCGGCGGGCGTTCGGTGAACCGCTGCGCACCTACCGGCGCCACCGTCGCGGCGTACGGGCCCTGGCCCGTCAACTGTCCGACCCCCGAGGCGCCCTGCTCGTACGACGGCTGCTGGACGGGGCCGCGGCGGCGCTGGCCGACGCGCCCGGAGCGGTTCCGCACGCCGTGCGGACGGAACCCGGGCGCGCGGCCGTGCAGATCGCCGCCCGCCCGCTGCCCGAACCGCCCGCCCCCTGGGAGCCGTCCGACGAGCCGGGCCCGCAGCGCTGGGAGCTTCCCCTCACGGAGGCGGACACGCTGCCGCAGGGCCGGCCCCGCGCCGGGGCGCACCTCCGTCCCCTGCCGGTCGCCATCGGCATGGCGGACGACGCCTGCGTCCACCTCGATCTGGCCGCCGGACCGGGCCTGATCACCGTCGAGGGCGACGCAGCCGCCCGGGGCCGGCTGCTCCAGGCGCTGGCCGCGCAGCTGGACCGGCCCGGCAGCGGGGCCTCGGTCTCCGTCACGGACGGAGTTCATCCGCAGTACCCGGGGCAGCGGCTCGACGCCCTGCTGCGCTCCCTGGAAGAGGCGGCCGAGGCGCACGAAGAGACCGAAGGCGCCGGAGAGTTCGACGAGTCCGGTCGCGCCGACACACCCGTGGTCGTCTGCGCGGCCCCCGGCCCGGAACAGGCGCGGCGGCTGAGCGCCCTCGCCGCCTCGGGCGCCGTCGTCTGCCTGATCGACGGCCGGGTGGCGGGGCACAGCTGGGCCCTGCGGGTCGACGGACGCGGCCGGGTGGTCGCGCCCGAACTGGGGCTGGACGCGGACTCGGCCCCGCTGGGCGGAGCCGTCGCCGCCGCCGTCCGGGCGGACCGGCGTCGGCTGCGACGCGAGTCGGCCCCGCGCCGGGGCGCACCCACCCGGCAGCGGCCCCGCACCCGGGAAAGCCGACCGCACGAACTCGAGGAATCCCTCCGAGAGGAATCCCTCCACCTCGTGGAAACCCAGGCACTCGAGGTGGCGGAGGTCCTCCAGGAGGAGCCACCGAGGTCCCCCCTCCGGACCACGGCCCCCGCCCGGACCACCACCGGATCCGACCTGCTGGCCGAACCGGCCACCGCCCGGGACCACAGCACCGCGGCCTCCTCCGGCACACGGGAGGACTGACGCCTGTCGCAGGGGCCCCCGACCCTCGCGACCGGCCCCCGACCCTCGCGACCGGCCCCCGGCCCGGCCCGCCACACCGCACCCGAACCGCCCACCCCCGAGCCACCCCAAGGGGAGAAGTGAAACTCCTCATCACCACGGTCGCCGCCGGCGACGCCACCGGCCGCCAGGACGTCCTGTTGAGCGCGTCCGGAAGCACCCCCGTCGAGGACGTCGCGGCGCATCTGGCCCGGCTGCGCGCCGGTGACACCGACGAGACCGGCGCCTTGCCCGCCGCCCCGGGACCGGCCCCGGCCTGCTACCTGGGCGACGAGCCCCTCGCCCCGGGCACCCCGCTGGCCGCCACCCGCCTGATGGACGGCAGCGTCGTCGCCCTCGGCGGCCCGCAGCGGGCCCCCGCCTCCGCCTACGGCCCCGAACGCGACGCCATGCCGCAGCCGCACCGGGCGGACCACTCACCGGTGGTCGAACTCCAGGTGGTGGGCGGCCCGGACGCCGGACGGGTCCACCCGCTGGGCCTCGGCACCCACGGCATCGGCCCGCTGGCGGACGCGGCCGTCCTGCTCGACGGCCGGGGCATGCCGGGCGAGGGCATCCGGGTGACCGTACGCCCGGACGGATCGGCCATCGTGGAACTGCCCGAGGGCGGCCCGGCACGGCTGTCCGTGCCGGAACCGCCGGAGCACCGGGGGAGGCCCAACACCCCGCTGCTGCCGCTCGCGGAGCAGGACGAGGAGGACGACGAGCCGCTGGACGCCGCCGACGGCAGCGCGGAACTCCCCGACGGCTGGGTGCTCTGGCCCGTCGGAGCGGAGCTGTCCGTCGGCGCGTACCTGCTGCGGCTGGCCGAACCGACCTCCCGGGACGCCGCGGTGGTGCCCTCCGAGGGCGGGGGCGGCCTGGACTACAACCGGCCGCCGCGCATGCTGCCGCATCTGGCGCCCGAGCGGTTCCGGCTGCCCGGACCGCCCGATCCCCCCGGACGCAGGCCGATTCCGCTGCTCGTGGCCCTCGCCCCGATGGTCTTCGGCGTCAGCATGATGTTCTTCCTGAACTCGTACTTCTATCTGATCTTCATGTTCCTGTCGCCGGTGCTGATCGCCGCGAACTACGTCAGCGGACGACGTCAGGCCCGCAAGGACTACGAGGAGAAGTCGAGCGTCTACCGGCAGCGCCGGGCCTCGCTGGAGGAGGACGTCCGGCAGAAGGTCGCCACCGAACGGCGGCTGCGCACCGAGAGCGCGCCCGACCCCGCCGTGGCCGGACTCTGGGCGGTCGGCCCCGGCCGCAGGCTGTGGGAACGGCGCCGGGGCGACCCGGACCACCTGGCCCTGCGCATCGGCACCGCCCCGCAGCCGTCCCTGCTCGGCATCGACGACACCGCCCGCGAGGACAACCACACCGCCGTCCACTGGACGATCCCGGACGCCCCGGTCGGCGTCGACCTCGTCGAGAGCGGCGTGGTGGGCGTGGCCGGAGCGACCGGCCCGGTGCAGGCGTTGGCCCGCTGGATGACGGCCCAGGCCGCCGTCCTGCACACCCCGCGCGACCTGCGGATCGTCGTCCTCACCGACAAGGCCGCGCAGGACTCCTGGCACTGGGCGCGCTGGCTGCCCCACTCCCGCGACGGTCTGCCCGGTATCCGCGGCGGCGCGGTCACCCTGATCGGCAACGACCCGGAGACGGTCGCCAACCGCGTGGCCGAACTGGTCTCCACCCTGCGCACCCGGCAGCGGGCCGCCGAGTCCACCATGAGCAAGGCGCTGCTCAGCGAACCGGACGTCCTCGTGGTGATGGACGGCGCCCGGCGCCTGCGCGACGTACCCGGCGTGGTCTCGATCCTCAAGGAGGGCCCGGCCGTCCGGATCTTCCCGCTCTGCCTGGACCAGGAGGAACGCCTCCTGCCCGAGGAGTGCACCGCCGTGGTCCGCCACGAGAACCACCGGCTGACCCTGCGCCGCACCGGACAGCCCGACGTCACCGACATCCGCCCCGACCTGGTCGAACCCGAGTGGTGCGAGCGCGTGGCCCGGGGCATCGCCCCGATCCGCGACGTCACCCCGGACGCCTCCGAGGGCCTGCCCACCAGGGTCGGGCTCCTGGAACTCCTCGGCCTGCCCGAGCCGAGCGGCGAGCAGATAGCCGCCCGTTGGGAGCGGCGGCCCGCCTCCACCGGCGTCCTGCTGGGCGCCGGCTACGACGGCCCCGTAGCCTTCGACCTGGTCAAGGACGGGCCGCACGGCCTGGTCGCCGGAACCACCGGCTCCGGCAAGTCCGAACTGCTGCAGACCTTCGTGGCCACGCTCGCCGCCGTCAACCGGCCCGACGAACTCACCTTCGTCCTCGTCGACTACAAGGGCGGCAGCGCCTTCAAGGACTGCGTCGACCTGCCGCACACCCTCGGCATGGTCACCGACCTCGACAGCCACCTGGTCCAGCGCGCGCTCACCTCGCTCTCGGCGGAACTGACCCGCCGCGAGCACATCCTGGCCGAGGCCGGCGCCAAGGACCTGCCCGAGTACCAGGGCATGCGCCGCCGCACCCCCGCACTCGCGCCCGTGCCCCGGCTGGTCATCGTCATCGACGAGTTCGCCACCCTCTACCGGGAGATCCCCGACTTCATCCCCGGCCTGGTGAGCATCGCCCAGCGCGGCCGGTCCCTCGGCATCCACCTGGTCCTGGCCACCCAGCGCCCGGCCGGTGTGGTCAGCTCCGACATCCGGGCCAACACCAACCTGCGCATCGCGCTCCGGGTCACCGACGCCGCCGAGAGCATGGACGTCATCGACACCAAGGACGCCGTCAGCATCTCCCCGGCCACCCCCGGCCGGGCCCTGGCCCGCCTCGGCCACGGCACCGTCGTCCCCTTCCAGACCGCGTACGCGGGCACCCCGCTGCCCGGCGCCGAGCCGGCCCCGGGGCCCCACGAGCAGCGGCCCGCGGAGGAGCCCCGCGTCCAGGGCACCGCACTGCACTGGCAGCGCCTCGGCCGCGCCGCCGGCCTGCCCGGCACGGCGGACTCGGACCTGGGAGGTGACCCGGCGACGGACACGGCGGGCGAGGAGGGCCCCACCGACCTCAACGCCCTGGTGGCGGCGGTCTCGGAGGCGGCACGGCTCACCGGATGCGCCCCGCAGCCCAGCCCCTGGCTCCCGGCCCTCGGCCAGAACCTCCTGATCGACGACCTGCCCCAGCCCGACGAGACCGGCGGCGCCCGCCTGGCCCCGGTCTCCTGGGGTCTGTCGGACCTGCCCGAGGCACAGGCCCAGCTGCCCGTCCGACTGGACTTCGCCGAGTTCGGACACCTGTACGTCATCGGCATCCCGCGCTCCGGCCGCAGCCAGGTGCTCCGCACCATGGCCGGTGCCCTCGCCCGGGGTCACTCCAGCGCCGACGTCCACCTCTACGGCATCGACTTCGCCGGCGGCGCCCTCACCGCGCTCGGCGTGCTGCCGCACTGCGGTGCCGTCGTGCCCCGCGGCGACATCGAGAGGCTGGAGCGGCTGTTCGCCCGGCTCGACGGGGAACTGGAACGCCGTCAGGAACTCCTCACCGAGCGGCACGCAGGCAACCTCACCGAACTCCGCGAGTCGGGCGGCACCGGCGCCCGTCCGCCGCACATCATGCTGTTCATCGACGGCTGGGACGCGCTGATCGAGGCCGTCGCCGACCACAACGGCGGCCGCCTGGTGGAACAGCTCAACCGGCTCCTGCGCGAGGGCGCCGCCGCGGGCCTGCACGTCGTCGCCACCTCCGAGCGCGCCCTGCTCTCCGGCCGGGCCACCGCCCTCAACGACAACAAACTGCTGCTGCGTCTGAACGACAAGACCGACTACCACGCCGTCGGCAAGCGGGCGCGCGACGTCCCCGACCTCGTCCTGCCCGGTCGCGGCTTCACCTCCGACGGCGGCACCGAGATCCAGGTGGCCCTGCTCGCCCCCGGCGCCACCGGCCAGGAGCAGGCCGAGGCACTGCGCAGGATCGGCGCCGAGGCCACCCGCCGCGACGCCGGACTCCCGGCCGACCGCCGGCCCGCCCGCATCGGCACCCTGCCGGTGAAGGTCACCTTCACGGACGCGTACGAGAAGGTGGGGGAGGAGTTCCGCCGGCCGATGTGGGGCCTGCTGGGCCTCGGCGGCGACGACGTCTCCCCGGTGGGCGTGGACTTCGCGGACACCGCCCCCACCTTCTCGGTCGTCGGTCCGCCCGGCTCCGGCCGCAGCACCACCCTGGCCGCCCTGGCCGTCTCGCTGCTCGCCTCCGGCACCCGCCTGGTGATCCTCGCCCCCCGCGAGTCGCCGCTGCGCACCCTCGGTGGCCATCCCGGCGTACGGCTGATCACCGCGACGGAACCCACCGTCGAGGAGTTCACCGGGGCCCTGGAATCCGGCGGCGGACCCCGGGTGGTCATGGTGGACGACGCCGACCTGTTCGTCCTGCCGGACATCGACCAGAACCTGCGCTCCCTGGCCCAGTCCGGCAGGGACCACGGCATCGGCATCGTCATCGCCGCCACCGCGGAGACCATGACGGGCGCGATGGGCTGGCTCAGCGCCCTGAAACGGCACCGCAAGGGCGTCCTCCTCGGCCCGCAGAGCATCCTGGAGGGCGACTTCGTCGGCGCCCGCCTCGCCCACGCCCACCTGCGCGGCGGCCGCAAACCCGGCCGGGGCCTCACCGTCGACCAGCGCACCGGCGAACTGATCAACGTGCAGATCCCGCAGACCGTGCTCGACGCGGACGAACACGACTGACGCGGACGACACGACGGCCTGATCCGGCCGAGAGACCGCAGCGCCTGGGGACGAGGGCTCCCCGGGCGCTGCCTTACGCTTACGGAGTGACCAACAGCAGCGACCGGAGTCAGGCAGTGGGCGTCAAGACATACGAAGTGCGTACTTATGGATGTCAGATGAACGTCCACGACTCCGAGCGCTTGTCCGGCCTCCTGGAGGACGCCGGATACGTGCGCGCGCCCGAGGACGCCGGCGAGGGCAACGCCGACGTCGTCGTTTTCAACACCTGCGCCGTCCGGGAGAACGCCGACAACCGCCTCTACGGCAACCTCGGGCGTCTCGCCCCGATGAAGACCGCCCGCCCCGGCATGCAGATCGCCGTCGGCGGCTGTCTGGCGCAGAAGGACCGGGACACCATCGTCAAGAAGGCGCCCTGGGTGGACGTCGTCTTCGGCACCCACAACATCGGCAAGCTGCCCGTCCTGCTGGAGCGCGCCCGCGTCCAGGACGAGGCGCAGGTCGAGATCGCCGAGTCCCTGGAGGCCTTCCCCTCCACGCTGCCGACCCGCCGCGAGAGCGCCTACGCCGCCTGGGTCTCGATCTCCGTCGGCTGCAACAACACCTGCACGTTCTGCATCGTCCCGGCCCTGCGCGGCAAGGAGAAGGACCGCCGCACCGGCGACATCCTCGCCGAGATCGAGGCCCTGGTCGGCGAGGGCGTCTGCGAGATCACCCTGCTCGGCCAGAACGTCAACGCGTACGGCTCCGACATCGGCGACCGCGAGGCGTTCAGCAAGCTGCTGCGGGCCTGCGGCACGATCGAGGGCCTGGAGCGCGTCCGCTTCACCTCCCCCCACCCGCGCGACTTCACCGACGACGTGATCGCCGCCATGGCCGAGACGCCGAACGTGATGCCGCAGCTTCACATGCCGCTCCAGTCCGGCTCGGACACGGTCCTCAAGGCGATGCGCCGCTCGTACCGCCAGGAGCGCTACCTCGGGATCATCGAGAAGGTCCGCGCCTCCATCCCGCACGCGGCGATCACCACCGACATCATCGTGGGCTTCCCCGGCGAGACCGAGGAGGACTTCGAGCAGACGATGCACGTGGTCCGCGAGGCCCGCTTCACCCAGGCCTTCACCTTCCAGTACTCCAAGCGCCCCGGCACGCCCGCGGCCACCATGGAGGACCAGATCCCCAAGGCGGTCGTCCAGAAGCGCTACGAGCGCCTCGTCGCCCTCCAGGAGGAGATCTCCTGGGAGGAGAACAAGAAGCAGGTCGGCCGCACCCTGGAACTGATGGTCGCCGAGGGCGAGGGCCGCAAGGACGGCGCCACGCACCGTCTCTCCGGCCGCGCCCCCGACAACCGCCTGGTCCACTTCACCAAGCCCGACCGGGAGGTGCGCCCCGGTGACGTCGTGACCGTCGAGATCACGTACGCCGCCCCGCACCACCTCCTCGCCGAGGGCGCCGTCCTCGACGTACGGCGCACCCGCGCGGGCGACGCCTGGGAGAAGCGGAACGCCGCGCCCGCGGAGAAGGCGGCGGGTGTCCTGCTGGGGCTGCCGAAGATCGGAGTGCCGGAGCCGCTGCCGGTGGCGACCACGGGTGGCTGCGGCGTCGGGCAGTAGCGGGTTCGGCGCAGAAGTTACCCTGCGGATCATGCTTGTAGCCGCCGCCGTCTGTCCCTGTCCTCCGCTGCTCGTGCCCGAGGTCGCCGCGGGGGCCGCGCCCGAGCTGGCCGCTGCTCGGGACGCCTGTGCGGATGCGCTCGGGGTGCTCGCCGCCGCCCGGCCCGACCGGCTGGTGGTCGTGGGCGCCGCCGAACACGACGGGCCGTACCCGGAGGGCTCACGCGGCTCGTTCCGGGGCTTCGGCGTGGACCTCGACGTCCGCCTGGGGCGCGGTGGTGACACGGCGTCCCCGGAAGCCCGGCTGCCCGCCTCCCTCGCCGTCGCCGCTTGGCTGCTCGAACGCACCGGCCGGGCCGACGCTCCCTTGGAAGGGCTCGGCGTGGCGGAACCGATCGCCGCCGAGCGGTGTATCCACATCGGACGGGACATCGCCGGGTCGGCCGAGCGGGTGGCCCTGCTGGTGATGGGCGATGCCAGCGCGTGCCGCACCCTCAAGGCCCCGGGGTATCTGGACGACCGCGCGGCCGGCTTCGACGCGCGGGTCGCGCGGGCGCTCGCCGACGCCGACATCGCGGCCCTGAAGGCCCTGGACACCCAGCTCGCGCGCGAGCTGAAGGCATCCGGCCGCGCCCCCTGGCAGATCCTGGCGGGAGCCGCCGAGGACGCCGGCCTGGCCGGCAGCCTGCTGTACGACGACGCGCCGTACGGGGTGGGCTACCTGGTGGCCGCCTGGTCGTAGACGGAACACGGCTGGTCGAACACGGCTGGTCGAACACGGCGGACGGCCGGGAGCGTGAGGCGCTCTGCGGCCGTCCGGCGATGTGAACCTGTTCAGGAAGCCGGAGGCGGTGGTGTCGTGCCGCCGCCCGGTGACGGGGGTGTGTGGCCACCGCCCGCGGGCGGGGGCGTGTGACCGCCGTCGTCGTGGTGCGCGAGTCGGTCCATGGCGTGCTTGGCCTTGCCCGTGCCCGACTGGATCTTGCCGCTGTACTTGCCCTTGGTCTTCTTGTCGACCGTGTGCGCGGCCTTGTCGAGCCCGTGATGGATCTTGACCTCGTACTTCTGTGCGAGGTGCGAGACCTTGTCCTTGGCCGGGGAGAGTTTGGATCTCAAGTTATCCAGCAGACTCATGGTTCACCTTCCCGCGCGGGCAGTCACTTGCGGGCGCTCTCGCCGGCCTCGTTGTCGGCCGCCTGGTCGGCGGTCTGTTGCTTGGGGATCTCCACGTCGTCCCCCGCGTCGACGGTCTCCGCCGCGGACTCGGCCCCCTCGTCCTCGGCCTTGGCCTCGGCCTTGACCTCGGCCTTGGCCTCGGCCTTGACCTCGGTTTTGGTCTCGGCCTCGGCCTCCGGCCGGGTGGCCTCGGTGGATTCCTTCGCCTCGCCCGACTCCTCCGCCTCGGTCTGGGCGGTCGGCTCGGTCGCCGTCACGGCGGCCTCTTCCGTGTCCTTCGCCTTGCGACGGAACAGTGAAAAAACGCCCATATCAACCTCAATGCTAATCATACGGGCTAATTCCCGCGCTCTCCCGGAGCGTCCCATTGCGTCACCCGGGTCGCCGGCACTCGAAACCGGCGCATCGCACTCGCAACACGCAACGACCCCGGCTCCCCCGCGTCACGTAGCTCGTTCGAGAAGAGGCCCCGACCTTTGCGAGACTGGGGCGGTGAGTAGCGCAGTTCCCCCTCCACGAGTCATCGCCGTCGTCGGACCGACCGCGGCCGGAAAGTCCGATCTGGGCGTCTTCCTCGCGCAGCGCCTCGGCGGCGAGGTGATCAACGCCGATTCCATGCAGCTCTACCGGGGGATGGACATCGGCACCGCCAAGCTGACCCCCGAGGAGCGGGACGGAGTCCCGCACCACCTCCTGGACATCTGGGACGTCACGGCCGCCGCCAGCGTCGCCGAGTACCAGCGGCTCGCCCGCGCCCGCATCGACGCCCTCCTCGCCGAGGGCCGCTGGCCGATCCTGGTGGGCGGCTCCGGGCTGTACGTCCGGGGGGCCGTCGACAACCTGGAGTTCCCCGGCACCGACCCCGAGGTCCGCGCCCGGCTGGAGGAGGAGCTGACGCTGCGCGGCTCGGGCGCGCTGCACGCCCGGCTCGCCGCCGCCGACCCCGAGGCCGCCCACGCGATCCTGCCCAGCAACGGCCGTCGTATCGTCCGTGCCCTCGAAGTGATCGAGATCACCGGAAAGCCGTTCACGGCCAACCTCCCGGGCCATGACTCCGTCTACGACACCGTCCAGATCGGCGTCGACGTGGCGCGCCCCGAACTCGACGAGCGCATCACCCGCCGCGTCGACCGCATGTGGGACGCCGGACTGGTCGAAGAAGTGCGCTCCCTGGAGGCGCAGGGGTTGCGCGAGGGGCGCACGGCGTCGCGTGCGCTCGGCTACCAGCAGGTCCTCGCGGCACTCGCCGGGCAGTGCACCATGGACGAGGCGCGGATCGAGACCGTGCGTGCCACCAAGCGCTTCGCGCGCCGTCAGGATTCGTGGTTCAGGCGCGACCCCCGGGTGCATTGGCTCAAGGGGGGTCTCGCCGACCTGACGGAACTCCCGCAGCTCGCACTGGCGTTGGTCGAACGACCGGTCACAGCCTGATCACGTCATGGCATCGGCTCGCCCCGGCGGTCATCCCGGCCTCCGAGGGCGTGCCATCATCGAGCTTCGATCGACCAAGTGGAGTCCGAGTTGGGAGGGCGCGTGGCGATGGAGGCCAGCCCTCGCGACACCGCACAAGGCGCGGAGCACGGCACCGCGGAGGACACGGAACAGCTGGTTACCGAGGGGTACGCACTGGATCCCGACGGCTACCCGCTGAGCCCCGACGGTCCGGAGGACCAGACTCCCGGTGGCGTGAGCGACGACGGACCGGAACCCGACGAGATGTCCGGGCCGGAGGTCGAGGTCGAGCTGCGCCCCCAGCGCAGACTGCGGCTCTGGCAGCTCGCGCCCATCGTGGGCCTCGCCGCGGTCGGCTCCCTGATGTTCGCCTTCCCGCTCGCCTTCGAGTTCGGGGACGGTGGCGCCGTGGTCGCCATGCTCGGTCTGCTGATCTGCGCCACCGCGGCCGGCTGGGGCATGATGGCCGCCCGCCGGGTCGGTTACACGTGGCCCGGCCTGCCCCAGCGGGGCTCCGGCCGCCGCCCCGACTGGCGCCTCGTCCTCGCCTACGCCCTGGTCCTCGCCGCGGTGGCCTTCCTGGCCGTGTGGCGGGTGGCCCGGCTCCGCTGAGGCCCCGCTCCCCGGACACGCTGTCGTACGCAGCCCGTACGATCGAGGGATGAGCACGCGGATCGCCTTCCTCAAGGGGCACGGGACCGAGAACGACTTCGTGATCGTCCCGGACCCCGAGAACGTCATCGACCTCTCCCCGGCCGCCGTCGCCGCCCTGTGCGACCGCCGTGCGGGCATCGGCGGCGACGGCGTGCTGCACGTCGTACGGTCCGCCGCGCACCCCGAGGCGAAGGGGCTGGCGGCCGAGGCGGAGTGGTTCATGGACTACCGCAACGGCGACGGCTCGATCGCCGAGATGTGCGGCAACGGCGTCCGCGTCTTCGCCCGCTACCTCCTGCACGCCGGTCACATCACCGAGGGCGACCTCGCCGTCGCCACGCGCGGGGGCGTGAAGAAGGTCCACATCGACAAGGACGGCGACGTCACGGTCGGCATGGGCGGTGCCCGCCTCCCCGAAGGAGACGTCACGGTGAGCGTCGGCGAGCACAGCTGGCCCGCGCGCAACGTGAACATGGGCAACCCGCACGCGGTCGCCTTCGTGGACGACCTCGCGCAGGCGGGCGACCTGCTCTCCCCGCCGCCCTTCAGTCCGGCCGCCGCCTACCCGGACGGCGTCAACGTCGAGTTCGTCGTCGACCGGGGCCCCCGCCACGTGGCGATGCGGGTCCACGAGCGCGGCTCCGGCGAGACCCGCTCCTGCGGCACCGGCGCGTGCGCCGTCGCCGTGGCCGCCGCCCGCCGGGACGGCGCCGACCCCGCCGTCACGGGCACCCCGGCGACGTACACCGTCGACGTGCCCGGCGGCACGCTCGTGATCACCGAGCGGACCGACGGCGAGATCGAGATGACCGGCCCCGCGGTGATCGTCGCCGAGGGCGAGATCGACGCCAAGTGGCTGGAAAACGCGGCGCGTTGAGGTGTGGTAGGGCTTGATATGGCGGTGTCCGGAGCGCGGGCGCCGTATGCATCCAAGCCCACGGTGCGTTCAGGGGTGCGAATCCATGGCACACCCCGGGCGGGGTGGCTCGAAACCGTAAACCTCAGGACCTTCGCTCGAATGGGTGATCCGTTTCACGCTCGGCGAGAGGCGGTCGGACGGGCGTGATGGGCTCGGTAGCATCAAGCACCGGCACGGACGGGGGAACCACACGATCCCCTGAGCCGCCGCACGCCATGGGGCACCCGTCCGCCGGTCCACGCAGCCGGAGGTGCCCATGAGCGCGGAGGCCACGAACCCCGCCGTATCGCCCGCCCCTGCGCCGCCACCAGCGCACCGCAGGAAGGGCCGACCTCGTATCGACCTGCGCCGTCTGGGCCGCGCCGCACTCATGGGACCGACGACCCGCGACCGGTTTCCCGACGCGATCAGCCATGTCGCCGAGGCGCACCGCGCCCACCACCCCGACGCCGATCTGGAGCCGCTGCGCCGCGCGTACGTCCTCGCCGAGTCCTCGCACCGCGGCCAGATGCGCAAGAGCGGTGAGCCGTACATCACCCATCCGCTCGCCGTGACGCTGATCCTCGCGGAACTCGGCGCGGAGACAACGACCCTGACGGCCTCTCTGCTCCATGACACCGTCGAGGACACGGATGTGACCCTCGATCAGGTGCGCGAGGAGTTCGGCGAGGAGGTGCGTTATCTCGTCGACGGCGTCACGAAGTTGGAGAAGGTCGACTACGGAGCCGCCGCCGAGCCCGAGACCTTCCGCAAGATGCTCGTCGCCACCGGCAACGACGTCCGGGTGATGTCCATCAAACTCGCCGACCGGCTGCACAACATGCGCACCCTCGGCGTGATGCGCCCCGAGAAGCAGGAACGCATCGCCAAGGTCACCCGGGACGTGCTGATCCCGCTTGCCGAACGGCTCGGCGTCCAGGCACTCAAGACCGAGTTGGAGGACCTCGTCTTCGCGATCCTCCACCCCGAGGAGTACACGCACACCCGCGACCTCATCACGGAGAACGCCGCGCGGGAGCCCGACCCGCTCGCCGAGATCTCCGACGAGGTGCGCGGCGTTCTGCGCGAGGCGGGCATCCAGGCCGAAGTCCTCATAAGGCCGCGCCACTTCGTCTCCCTGCACCGGGTCTCCCGCAAACGCGGACAACTGCGCGGCTGCGACTTCGGACGGCTCCTGGTCCTCGTCAACGAGGACGCCGACTGCTACGCGGTCCTCGGCGAACTGCACACCTGCCTCACGCCCGTGGTCTCGGAGTTCAAGGACTTCATCGCCGTACCGAAGTTCAACCTGTACCAGTCGCTGCACACCGCGGTCGCCCGAGGGGACGGCCAGGTCGCCGAAGTCCTCATCCGCACGCACCAGATGCACAAGGTCGCCGAGGCCGGTGTCGTCGCGCTGGGCAATCCGTACGCCCCTCCGTCGGAGGACCAGACCGACGGCCGGCGGCCCGACGGCGAGGGCGAGCGCATCGACCCCACCCGCCCCGGCTGGCTCTCCCGGCTCCTCGACTGGCAGGAGGCGGCACCGGACGCGGACATGTTCTGGTCGACCCTGCGCGAGGATCTCGCCCAGGACCGCGAGATCACCGTGTTCCGGCCCGACGGAGGCACCTTGGGGCTTCCCGAGGGCTCCAGTTGCGTGGACGCGGCGTACGCGCAGTACGGCGAGGACGCGCACGCCTGCATCGGGGCGCGCGTCAACGGCCGCCTGGCGAGGCTGAGCACGGTCCTGAAGGACGGCGACACCGTCCAGCTCCTCATGGGCCAGGACCCGGCCTCCGAGCCCTCCAGAGAGTGGCTGGAACACGCCCACACACCCGGCGCGCGCATCGCCATCCAGCGCTGGCTCGCCACCCACCCCTCGCCCGCCGCCGACGACGACCACGAGGAGCGCGACGGCACACGCAAGGACGAGACGCCCGCCCTCCGCCCCGCCCTCGACGAGCCCGCCGCCACCTCCGACACCGTCGGCGCCGTGGTCGTCGTCGACAGACCCGAGGCGACCGTACGTCTCGCCGGCTGCTGTACGCCCGTACCGCCCGACGAGGTCACCGGGTTCGCCGTCCGCGGGGGAGTGGTGACCGTGCACCGCGTCGAATGCGCCGCCGTGACGCGCATGAAGGGCCTGGGACGTCCGGAGATCGAGGTGAGTTGGGGGGACACCACCGAGTTCCGGGTCACCCTCGTCGCCGAGTCCTTCCAGCGGCCCCACCTGCTCGCCGACCTCACCGAGGCCATCGCCCTGGAGGGCGTCGCCATCGTCTCCGCCACCGTCGAACCTCCCACCCAGCAGCGCGTCCGCCACACCTACACACTGCAACTCCCGGACGCCGCCCACCTCCCCGGCCTGATGCGCGCCATGCGGAACGTGCCGGGCGTCTACGACGTGGGCCGGGCCCAGCACCAGGCGGCGGCCGCGCACTGACCCGGGCGGACACCCGCGCACGCCGTGCGGACGGTGGCCGCGCACGACCTCGGCGGGCGGCCGCGCGGCGATCCCGTCCGGCAGCCGGCCACCGACCCGGCCGCTCGGAGGCGGCGCGGCGGACGGCGGACCGCTCGTTCGGGTGGGATCGCCGCGCGTCGGCCGCGCGCGGCGGGAGTGCGCTGGTAGCGGTGGACCATGCCGCTCACCCCACGCCCCAGGAGCCGCCGCGTCCAGGCCGCGCTGCTCGCCTCCGCCGCCTCCGTCTGCCTGATCGCCGCGAGCGCCCCCTCACCCGCCGTGCCCCTCGGCGTCGGCGACCGGCTCTTCCCCCACCTCGGCAACCCGGGATACGACGTGGCGTCGTACGACCTCGACTTCACCTACCCCGGCAGCAACCGCGAGCCGCTCACCGCCGTCACCACGATCGACGCCCGGACGACCGCCCCTCTGGAACGGGTCAACCTCGACTTCACGCACGGGAAGGTCAGCTCCGTGGAGGTCGACGGAGCGCCCGCCGCCTTCACGAGCGCGGGGGAGGACCTGGTGATCACCCCCCGGGCCCCGCTCCCCGAGGGCGCCCGGACGCGCATCACCGTGCGGCACACCAGCGACCCCGTGTACACGGGGGACGAGGAGGGCGGCTGGGTACGGACCGCCGACGGGCTCGCGATGGCCAACCAGGCCGACGCGGCGCACGTGGTGTTCCCCTGCAACGACCACCCCTCCGACAAGGCGATGTTCACGGTCCGTGTCACCGTGCCCGACGGCTACACGGCCGTCTCCAACGGTCTCGCCACCGGCACGGACCGCGCCCCGGGAACCACCACCTGGACCTACCGCACCCAACACCCCATGGCCACCGAACTGGCCCAGATCTCCGTCGGCCGCTCCGCCGTCGTCCACCGGACCGGACCCCACCGCCTGTCCGTCCGCGACGTGGTCCCCGCCAAGGACCGCGAGAAGCTCGAACCGTGGCTCAAGAAGACCCCCGCCCAGATCGAGTGGATGGAGGGCAAGGTCGGCCGCTACCCCTTCGAGACGTACGGCGTGCTGATCGCCGAGGCGCAGACCGGGTTCGAACTGGAGACACAGACCCTGTCCCTCTTCGAGAAAGACCTGTTCACCCGGCCCGAGTACCCCAAGTGGTACGTCGAGTCGATCATGGTCCACGAGCTGGCCCACCAGTGGTTCGGCAACAGCGTCAGCCCCCGCACCTGGTCCGACCTGTGGCTGAACGAGGGACACGCCACCTGGTACGAGGCCCTGTACGCCGAGGAGACCGCCGGCCGGACCGTGGCGGCGCGCATGAAGGCCGCCTACGGCGCCTCCGACCGTTGGCGGACCGCCGGGGGACCCCCCGCGGCCCCGAAGGCGCCCGAGAACGGCCAGAAGATCGGTATCTTCCGGGCGAACGTCTACGACGGCGCCGCGCTCTTCCTCTACGCCCTGCGCGAGGAGATCGGCGGTTCCGCGTTCGCCCTGCTCCAGCGGGCCTGGGTCGCCGTCCACCGGGACGGTGTCGCCTCGACCGCCGACTTCCAGGACCTCGCCTCCCGGATCGCCGGACGCGACCTCGGCGCCTTCTTCCACGCCTGGCTGTACGAGGTGAAGACACCGCCGATGCCGGGGCACCCCGACTGGAAGTCCGCTCCGGTGGAGGCCCCGGCGAAGCGGTAGCCGGGATCCACCCGGGTGTGACCTCGGTGCGGACGGGGAAAAACCCGGGTGACGAGACGGGGCGTACCGTGCGACCATCTTCGAGTCGGCGGCGGGAATCTCCCGGGTGCCCCGGGCGTTGTCGCCAGTGACGGGTCGTGATCCGTCACCTCGGATTCCTATCGACGTAAGGACCCAATGACCTCCTCTTCTTCCCCTTCCCAGGCCGCACAGAGCGCCTTCGCGCAGAACGACCCCGAGAACCTGCGGGCCGATGCCCTGATGGAAGAGGACGTCGCCTGGAGCTTCGAGATCGACGGAGAGCGGGACGGCGACCAGTTCGACCGCTCCGACCGCGCGGCCCTGCGCCGCGTCGCGGGCCTCTCCACCGAGCTGGAAGACGTCACCGAGGTCGAGTACCGCCAGCTCCGCCTGGAGCGCGTCGTACTCGTCGGTGTCTGGACCACGGGAACCGCACGGGATTCGGAGAACTCCCTCGCGGAGCTGGCCGCCCTCGCGGAGACCGCGGGCGCGCTCGTGCTGGACGGCGTGATCCAGCGCCGCGACAAGCCGGACGCGGCCACCTACATCGGCTCCGGCAAGGCCAACGAACTGCGGGACATCGTCCTCGAATCGGGCGCGGACACCGTCATCTGCGACGGTGAGCTGAGCCCGGGCCAGCTCATCCACCTCGAAGACGTCGTCAAGGTCAAGGTCATCGACCGTACGGCCCTGATCCTCGACATCTTCGCCCAGCACGCCAAGTCCCGCGAGGGCAAGGCACAGGTCGCGCTCGCGCAGATGCAGTACATGCTGCCGCGGCTGCGAGGCTGGGGTCAGTCGCTGTCCCGGCAGATGGGCGGCGGCAAGGGCGGCGGCCTCGCCACCCGTGGTCCCGGTGAGACCAAGATCGAGACGGACCGGCGGCGGATCCGCGAGAAGATGGCGAAAATGCGCCGGGAGATCGCGGAGATGAAGACTGGCCGCGAGATCAAGCGCCAGGAGCGCCGCAGGAACAAGGTGCCCTCGGTGGCCATCGCCGGTTACACCAACGCCGGCAAGTCCTCCCTGCTCAACCGCCTCACGGGCGCCGGCGTCCTGGTCGAGAACGCGCTGTTCGCGACCCTTGACCCGACCGTGCGCCGGGCCGAGACCCCGAGCGGGCGGCTGTACACGCTGGCGGACACCGTCGGCTTCGTACGCCACCTGCCGCACCACCTCGTCGAGGCGTTCCGCTCCACGATGGAGGAGGTCGGCGACTCCGACCTGATCCTGCACGTGGTCGACGGTTCGCACCCCGCGCCGGAGGAGCAGCTGGCCGCCGTGCGCGAGGTCATCCGGGACGTGGGCGCGACCAACGTGCCCGAGATCGTGGTGATCAACAAGGCGGACGCGGCCGACCCGCTGACGCTCCAGCGGCTGCTGCGGATCGAGAAGCGCTCCATCGCCGTCTCGGCCCGCTCCGGCCAGGGCATCGCGGAACTGCTCGCCCTGATCGACAACGAACTGCCGCGCCCCTCGGTCGAGATCGAGGCGCTCGTGCCGTACACCCACGGCAAGCTCGTCGCCCGCGCCCACACCGAGGGCGAGGTGATCTCCGAGGAGCACACCCCGGAGGGCACCCTGCTCAAGGCCCGGGTGCACGAGGAACTGGCCGCCGACCTGGCGCCGTACGTCCCGGCGGCCACGGCCTGACGGTCGACTGAGTCGCCCGCACGTCCGACGGCCGGTTGACGCGTCGGTACGTCCCGAAGGCCCGCCCTCTCCGTTGAGGGCGGGCCTTCGGTCATGCGCGGGGCACCGGCGGCTTGGTGCCCCCGCACACCCCCGTCCGTCCACGCGCCACGCGGGTTTCTCCTCGACCTGGGCGGCGATCAGCTCGCCGGGGCCATAGGCGTGCTCAGCACGCGCCCTGTTCAGTGGGACGAAGCTGTTCCGCTCGTCGTGGCAGCCGAGGCCGTACGAGCCGCCGGTCAACCGCGCGACCGGGCCGCCGGACGGAAGAGGGCGGCGGCGTGACACCAGCTCGGCCGCGCTCACCGACCGCCGTACGCGCTACTCATCTCGTCGTACAGCGCCCTGGCCGTGTCGCCCAACCGCGATCCCGCGAGCCAGGTGTTGCCGGCCGGGCCGATCGACGTGTTCGACACGAGCCGGGGCTCGGTGCCGACCATGCGGAACCAGCCGTCGCCGGACGACCCGCCGGTCATGGTGCAGCCGATGCGGTACAGGGGACGGGCGGACGGCGCGCGGCCAGGACTTCCGCGCGCCGTCCGGCCACCCCTCTCCGGGGGCGGCACCACCGTGGTCAGCCAGGTGTCACTGCGACGCGAACTTGTCGCTCACCGCCTGGTACACACCCTCGGCCTCCTTGCCCAGCCGCGGCCCGGCCAGCCAACCGGCGCTCACCGGTCCGATGGAGGTGTTCGACACCAGCGCGGGCTGACCGTCCGAACCGGTCGCCACCCAGCCACCGCCGGACGACCCGCCGGTCATGGTGCAGCCGATGCGGTACATCGTCGGGTCGGCCTCGACGAGCGAGAGCCGCCCCGGCTTGTCCGTGCACCGGTACATCGTCTCGCCGTCGTACGGAGCGCCGGCCGGGTAGCCGGTCGCGGTGATGCTCTCCACCTGCGGCACGGCGGGCGCGTCGAAGTCCACCGGCAGCGCCGAACCGACCATCTCTTCCAGCGACTTGCCCCCGCTGCCCTCCTCCGGCGTCACATGGATCACCGCGAAGTCGTACGGCGCTCCGTCACCGCCCGTCTGACCGCCCTGCTCGATCCACTGGTCCGAGGTCTGCGCCCAGTCACCCCACCAGACGCCGTACGGAGCGACCTCCTCCTTCGTGGCCGTCTGCAGCTCCGACGCCGCCATACCGCTGTCGTTGTACGAGGGCACGAAGGCGATGTTGCGGTACCAGCCGCCCGACTTGCCGGCGTGCACACAGTGGCCGGCCGTCCACACCATGTTGGACTTGCCCGGGTTGGCCGGGTCCTGGACCACGGTCGCCGAGCAGACCATCGTGCCCTCGGGCGCGTCGAAGAACACCTTGCCCGCCTCGGGCACGTTCGCGTGGTACTTGGCCGACACCGCCTCGGCTTCGACGGACTGCGGCGTCGGGTCGGTCACGCCCTGGTCACCGGTGAGGTCGCTCTCGTCGACCTCCTTCTCCGGTTCCTCGGCGTCCCGCATCCGGTCCGGGTCCCACAGGTCCTCGATGATCGGGTTGACGTAGTCCTCGGCCTCGCGCAGCCAGTCGTCCTTGTCCCAGTTCTTCCAGGCCCCGCCCCGCCACTTGTCGAGGTCGATCCCGTGTTCCTTGAGCTTGTCCTTGAGGTCGTCCGGTATCTGGATCTTGCCGTCGCCCGCGCTGCCGCTGTCCTGCGCGGACGCCGACGCATCGGCGTTCGCCGTGGTGTCACCGGAGCCGCACGCGGTGGCGGTCAACGACAGAACCGTGGCCAGGCCGACCGCGGCCAGAACGGGGGAGGTTCTGCGGCGCGTGCTCCTCCCACGACGAGCGGTGCGGAGCGGTCGTATGGGTCGCATGGTCTGAACTCCCCCTGGGGCGTAAGTGAACTCTGTGCTGCCGAAGCGGATCACGCACGGATCCTCCGCGCGCGCACCGCCTCCTTGTACGTAACCGACATGGCATTCGCGCGGCTCTGTACGTCTGCTTCTTCGTACGTAGCCGTCGTACGCGCGGCTTGGTACGCGTCCGCCGAGCCGCGTCGTTCGGAACGGCACCACACACTATGCGGTCGTTGTGGGGGACATCCGATGGAACGGCAACGGTTCCGTCACGGCAAGGATCTTCGCTCCACCCGCTTCCCCGTAGGAGTCGCGTCGTTGGTATGTGCGGGGACCCGCCGGTGCTCGGTGACCCCTGCCAACTCGCCTCTGAACAGCGGGAGGAAGTGCAGTCGTGGCGGTGACCGAGTCCAC
Source organism: Streptomyces sp. NBC_00104 (assembly GCF_045160825.1). Taxonomy (NCBI): domain Bacteria; kingdom Bacillati; phylum Actinomycetota; class Actinomycetes; order Kitasatosporales; family Streptomycetaceae; genus Streptomyces; species Streptomyces sp. NBC_00104. The sequence continues at coordinate 8,207,502 of NZ_CP108215.1, forward strand.
GGTGACGCTGGTGGGGCGTGAGTCCGACCGAGCGCGTTCGCGACACGAGAGCGAACGGGCGCAAGCACGACGGGAGCACGACGGGGCGCGCTCGGCACACGAGGGGATCCTGCGGCGGCAGACGGCCCGTGAGTCGGCTGCGCGCACCTACGCGCGCGCCCTGCCCATCGTGCCCGTACGCGCCCGGGGGCTGACCATCGAGGGCGCCGACGGCCGCCGTTACCTCGACTGTCTGTCCGGCGCGGGCACCCTGGCCCTCGGCCACAACCACCCGGTCGTCCTCGAAGCGATCCGCAAGGCGCTCGACTCGGGCGCCCCGCTGCACGCCCTCGACCTGGCCACCCCCGTCAAGGAGGCCTTCACCACCGAACTGTTCCGCACCCTGCCGCCCGGGCTTGCGGACCGCGCGCGCGTCCAGTTCTGCGGACCCGCCGGCACGGACGCGGTCGAGGCCGCCTTCGAACTGGTCCGGGCGGCGACCGGACGCACCGACATGCTCGCCTTCACCGGTGCCGACCACGCCATGACCGCCGGGGCTCTCCCACACAACGCCTCCGGGGGCGCCCGAGCCGTACGGGCGGCACGTCTGCCGTACCCGCAGGACTACCGCTGCCCGTTCGGTATCGGCGGCGAGGGCGGCGCCGAACTCGCGGCCCGCTGGACCGAGTCCGTCCTCGATGACGTCACGTCCGGCGCACTGCTGCCCGCCGGCATGATCCTCGAACCCGTCCAGGGTGAGGGCGGCGTGATCCCAGCCCCGGACGGCTGGCTGCGCCGCATGCGTGAGATCACCACCGCGCGCTCGATCCCGCTGATCGCCGACGAGGTCCAGACGGGTGTGGGCCGCACGGGCCGCTTCTGGGCCGTCGAGCACAGCGGCGTCGTCCCCGATGTGATGGTCCTGTCCAAGGCCATCGGTGGCAGTCTCCCGCTGGCCGTCGTGGTCTACCGCGACGACCTCGACACCTGGCAGCCCGGCGCCCACGCGGGCACCTTCCGCGGCAACCAGCTCGCCATGGCCGCCGGCGCCGCCACCCTCGCCCACGTCCGTGAGAACGGCCTCGCCGGACGCGCCGAAGCCCTGGGTGCCCGCATGCTCGCCCAACTCCAGTGCCTCACCGAGCAGTTCGCCTGCGTGGGCGACGTACGGGGACGGGGGCTGATGATCGGCATCGAGATGGTCACCCCGGACACGTCCTCTCCCTCCGGCGACACCGGCCCGCGCCCACCCGCCCCCTCCCTCGCCACCGCGGTCCAGCGCGAGTGCCTCCGCCGTGGCCTGATCGTCGAACTCGGCGGTCGCCACGCCGGCGTCGTACGCCTCCTCCCACCCCTCACGATCACCGACGAACAGACGAACGCCGTACTCGACCGCCTGACGGACGCGATCGCGTCGGTAGCGGCCGCCGCCCTGGCGCGAGGCTCGGTGAGCCCGGTGCCCGAGCGAACCGGAGGGCCCGCACGCATGCCCGCCGGATGAGCTTCGAGCAGCCCCGAGCGGCCGCCCGGTCCGCCCACCACCGAGCAACCATCCAGGCCGCCCCTCACCCCACCCCCGAAACAGCCGCACACCCCCGGCACCGACCCACCCCGCCACCGCCCCGCATCGCTCCCGCACGCGCCCCCACCGCACCATCGCCCGGCACTCCTCCCGCACAAGCCCCCACTCCGTTCGACCGCACAGCCCCGCGATTGCCCTTCCGCACGAGCAACCCCAGGAACCGCCTTGAATCCGCCACCCGCCCCCGAGGCCCGCATCCACGACCCCGCCCCGGAAACCCACACCCCCGAGACCCCGAGGCCGCCGACCGCAGAGCCGTCCCCTCGCCTGGCCGAGCCACAGCCCTGCCAGGCTGAGCAGGGACCCGGCCACCCGGAGCAGGACCCCTGCCGGCCGGAGCGGGGCTCCGGCCGGGCCGAGCCGGGGTTCAGCCAGGCTTACAGGTGCCCAGGTGAGGCCGAGCCACAAGGGAGTCAGGCCGGGCGAGGGGCCGATCCGCTCCAGCGAGGGCCCAGCCAGCCCGAGCCGGGATCCGGATCCGGTCACCCCGCGCAGGTTCCGGCCCCTGCCGTGCCGGTCCCTCGCCAAGCCGCGACCGCTCACCATCCGACCGAGGCACGTCGAGAGAGCGTCCCACCGGCCCCAAGCCGAGCCGCCGACCGGACCCGGACCGCCGCGTCTTCGCCCGTCTCCGCCGCCGTCGGAACCTGGGCCACCGCGTCTTCGTCCGGTCCCGCCGCCGTCGGAACCCGGCCCACCGAGCCTCCGTCCGGTCCCGCCGCCGACGTCCTGCACCACCCCGACCCGCACACCGCGGCCCAGGCGGCAGCGGTCGAGAACCTGTTGCGCTGCTGGGTACGCGAACACAACCTCACCTCCCCCCACGAGGGCACCCTCCACATCCCCCTCCCCACCACCGGCTCGACACTCCTCACCCCGGTGCACTACTGGTCCCTCACCGGCTGGCACCGCTTCGGCCTCCCGCACCTCGTCGGCATCCCCGAGACGGCACCCCCTGTCGACGCGGTCACAGTGGCGACCCTGCTGGCCAGGGAGGCTGCCGCGCGAGGCCCACGCGGGACAGGCACCCAAGAGCCCCGACCCACGACAGCGCACACCCCCGCGTCCCCCACCACGGGCAGGCCGGATCACCCCGATCCGCTCGACGCACTCGGCCGCCCCGGCCTGCTCCGACGACTCGCCCCACTCGATCAACCAGGTCAACCAGGTCAACCAGACCGGCCTGACCAACTCGGCTGCCCCGACCAGCCCGACCAGCCCGACCAGCCCGACCTGATCGGCAGAGTCGCCGACTCCGCCCGCCGCGTCGCCGTGTTCATCGCCGAGCGCCGAGCCGATCCCGCCGACCATCCGGACCGCTTCCTCGCCGCCGAGCAGGCTCTCGTCCTCGGCCACCCCCTGCACCCCACCCCGAAGAGCCGGGATGGGCTCTCCGAGGCCGAAGCACGGCTCTACTCACCTGAGTCGCGTGGCTCCTTCCCCTTGCACTGGATGGCGATCGCACCCTCCGTCCTGTCGACCGACTCGGCATGGACCGAGCGCGGTCGTGTCGTCCCCGCCGACCAGCTGACCGCACGGCTGGCAGGCCCGGCGCTGCCGCTGCCCCACGGCTACGCCGCCCTGCCCCTGCACCCCTGGCAGCTCCGCGAGGTCCGCCACCGTCCGGCCGTCGCCGCCCTGCTCGACGCCGGGCTGCTTCGGGACCTGGGTCCGCACGGCGACCCGTGGCACCCCACCTCCTCCGTCCGCACCGTTCACCGCACCGGCGCCCCCGCGATGCTGAAGCTCTCGCTGGGCCTGCGCATCACCAACTCCCGTCGTGAGAACCTCCGCAAGGAACTCCACCGCGGTGTCGAGGTCCACCGCCTGTTGCGCACCGGCCTGGCCGCGCGGTGGCAGGCGGCCCACCCCGGGTTCGACATCGTCCGAGACCCGGCCTGGCTGGCGGTCACCGCACCGGACGGTGCCCCCCTGCCCGGGCTGGACGTGGTCATCCGGCACAACCCGTTCCGCCCGGCGGACGACGCGGCCTGCGTCGCCGGACTCGTCTCGCCGAGGCCGTACGACCAGGGCGGGCGACGGACGGATCGCTTCGCCGTGGGCCCCGGCGAGCCGCAGAGCTGCCACAAGGACCAGGAGCCGGAGCGGCCCGGCGGCCCCCTTCGGCAGGGCCGCGACACCCGTACCGATGAGCGCCACACCATGCGGTCACGGCTTGCCGACGTCGTCACCCGCCTCGCCGACCGCACCGGGCGTCCCCGAGGCACCGTCGCCATCGAGTGGTTCCTGCGCTATCTGGAGCAGGTCGTGCGGCCCGTGCTGTGGCTGGACAGCGAGGCCGGGATCGCTCTCGAAGCGCACCAGCAGAACACGCTCGTCCTACTGGATCCCCACGGCTGGCCCATCGGCGGCCGGTACCGCGACAACCAGGGCTACTACTTCCGCGAGTCCCGTCGCGCGGACCTCGAAGCCCGGCTGCCCGGCATCGGCGCACACAGTGACACGTTCGTCTCCGACGAGGTCACCGACGAGCGGTTCGCCTACTACCTCGGGATCAACAACGTGCTGGGCCTCATCGGCGCGTTCGGCTCCCAGCGCCTCGCCGACGAGCGGCTCCTGCTCGCCGCCTTCCGCCGCTTCCTCGCGGATGTGGCCACCGGCCCTGCCCGGCTGAACACAACCCTGCCGGCCCGGCTGCTCGACTCACCCGTCCTGCGCTGCAAGGCCAACCTCCTGACCCGCCTCCACGGCCTCGACGAACTCGTCGGCCCCGTCGACACCCAGTCCGTCTACGTCACCATCGCCAACCCCCTCCATCGCTGACCGGCCCCTTCGCCCCTGTTCAGCTCACCCGTCTCCGTACTCCGCCTCCCTTCAGCCCCGAGGAACATGACCCACCCGATCTCCTGAGAGGAGCGTCGCCGTGCCTCCCACCGACGCGAGCACCCAAGCAAGCACCGACACCGCCTCGGCCTCGAGCAGTGAGGACACGCTCGAACTGCGACTGACCGACGACTTCCTCGCTCTCCTGTCCGAGGACGGGGACTCGTGCGGCGGCAGGACCGAGGCGGGACGGGAGGCGCCCCCGGCCAACGGCGAGCTGCTCGACCACCTCGCCGACTGGGGGCCGGTCGTCACCCCGGCAGGCACCCTGCATCTCGTCCCGGTCCGCCTCGAACGGGAGCTCCCGCTGGTCTCCCGCTGGATGAACGACTCGGCCGTGGACTCCTACTGGCAGCTCGCCGGACCCGAGGACGTGACCGCGAACCACCTCCGGAACCAGCTCGGCGGAGACGGCCGCAGCATGCCCTGCCTCGGGATGCTGAACGGCACCCCGATGAGCTACTGGGAGATCTACCGCGCGGACCTCGACCCCCTCGCCCGCCACTACCCCGCCCGCCCGCACGACACCGGGATCCATCTCCTCATCGGTCCCGTGGCCGACCGGGGGCGGGGTCTCGGTTCCATCCTGCTGCGCGCCGTCGCCGATCTCGTCCTCGACAGACGACCCTCCTGTGCCCGCGTCGTCGCGGAACCAGACCTTCGCAACTTCCCCTCCGTCTCCGCCTTCCTGAGCGCAGGCTTCCGGTTCTCCGCCGAGGTCGACCTGCCCGACAAGCGGGCAGCCCTCATGGTCCGAGACCGGCTTCTGCGCGATCTGATGTAGATCCGATGTGGATCCGCTGTGACGCCGTCATATCTGGTACACCGCCCGCGCCGATGCGGTTCCCGGTCCAATCGACTCGATTTCCGGTGCCGAGAATCGGCCCTTCCCGTCGAAGAGAACCCGGTCTTGATCCCGCCCCTCACGCCCCATGCCTCCGCCTTGATCACCCGTTTGTCAGTGGTGACCCGTAGGGTGGTCGCGCTATGACGAAGCCCTCACTCCACGAACTCCTGCACGCCGCCGTCACCGCTGTCGGCGGCATGGAGCGCCCCGGCCAGGTGACCATGGCCGAAGCCGTCGCGGAGGCGATCGACGACGGCTCCCATCTGCTGGTCCAGGCAGGCACCGGCACCGGAAAGTCGCTCGGTTACCTGGTGCCCGCGCTCGCCCAGGGGGAGCGCGTCGTCGTGGCGACGGCGACCCTGGCACTGCAGCGCCAGCTCGTGGAGCGGGACCTGCCGAGAACGGTCGACGCGTTGCATCCGCTGCTGCGCCGCCGCCCCGAGTTCGCGATGCTCAAGGGCCGGTCGAACTACCTGTGCCTGCACCGTCTGAACGAAGGCGTGCCGCAGGACGAGGAGGAGGGCCTCTTCGACCAGTTCGAGGCGGCCGCACCCTCCAGCAAGCTGGGCCAGGACCTGCTGCGGTTGCGGGACTGGTCGCAGGAGACCGAGACCGGCGACCGGGACGACCTCACCCCCGGCGTGTCCGACCGCGCCTGGGCCCAGATCTCCGTGTCGTCCCGGGAGTGCCTGGGAGCCTCCAAGTGCGCGTACGGCGCGGAGTGCTTCGCCGAGATGGCCCGGGAGCGGGCCAAGCTCTCCGAGGTCGTCGTGACCAACCACGCGCTGCTCGCGATCGACGCCATCGAGGGCGCGCCGGTGCTGCCCCCGCACGAGGTGCTGATCGTGGACGAGGCGCACGAACTCGTCTCACGGGTGACGGGCGTGGCGACCGGCGAGCTCACCCCGGGCCAGGTCAACCGCGCGGTGAAGCGGGCGGCGAAGCTCGTGAACGAGAAGGTCGCCGACCAGCTGCAGACCGCCGCCGAGGGGTTCGAGCGGGTCATGGAGCTGGCTCTGCCGGGCCGTCTGGAGGAGGTCCCCGAGGACCTGGCGTACGTCCTCATGGCGTTGCGCGATGCCGCCCGTGCGGTGATCTCGGCGCTCGGCAGCACCCGCGACAAGTCCGTCCAGGACGAGGACGCCGTCCGCAAGCAGGCGCTGGCGGCCGTGGAGAGTGTGCACGACGTGGCGGAGCGGATCAGCAACGGCTCCGAGTGGGACGTCGTCTGGTACGAACGCCATGACCGCTTCGGCGCGTCCCTGCGGGTCGCCCCCATGTCCGTCTCGGGCCTCCTCCGGGAGAAGCTCTTCGCGGACCGTTCCGTCACCCTGACCTCGGCCACGCTCAAGCTGGGCGGCGACTTCAACGGCGTAGGCGCGTCACTGGGCCTGGCGCCGGAGGGCACGCAGGGGGAGGACCTTCCGCAGTGGAAGGGCGTGGACGTCGGATCGCCGTTCGACTACCCGAGGCAGGGCATCCTCTACGTCGCCAAGCATCTGGCGCGTCCCGCGCGGGACGGCGACCGGGCGGACATGCTGGACGAGCTCACGGAGCTGATCCAGGCGGCGGGCGGCCGGACACTCGGTCTGTTCTCGTCGATGCGGGCCGCCCAGCTGGCGGCGGAGGAGCTGCGCGTCCGTATCCCCGAGTACCCGATCCTGCTCCAGGGCGAAGAGACACTGGGCGAGCTGATCAAGGGCTTCGCGGCCGACCCGGAGACGTGTCTGTTCGGCACGCTCTCGCTCTGGCAGGGCGTGGACGTGCCCGGCCCCAGCTGTCAGCTGGTCGTCATGGACAAGATCCCGTTCCCGCGTCCCGACGACCCCTTGATGAGCGCCCGCCAGAAGGCCGTCGAGGAGGCGGGGGGCAACGGCTTCATGGCTGTCGCCGCCACCCACGCGGCCCTCCTGATGGCCCAGGGCGCCGGCCGTCTCGTACGGGCGCAGGGCGATCGTGGTGTGGTCGCCGTGCTGGACCAGCGGCTGGCGACCGCGCGGTACGGCAGCTACCTGAAGGCGTCACTGCCCGACTTCTGGTACACGACGGACCGTAACCAGGTCCGCAAGTCGCTCGCATCGATCGACAGTGCGGCGAAGGACAGGGAAGAGGCGGAGAAGGCGCAGGCGTGAAAAAACGGCCGGTGGCCTGTCCCGATCGTCCATGGGACAGGCCACCGGCCGTTCTGCGCACAGGCACAGGCACAGGCACAGGGCCCGGACCGTGGTTCTTCGGCGGGCCCTGGACAGGCCAGGGCCCCGGAACCGGCGCAGTGGATTCCGGGGCCCGGATCAGGGGCGGGGACGGCACGGGCGACCGTCCGCCGCTGGGTGTCACACGCGGCGCAGCACGGCCACCACCTTGCCGAGGATGGTCGCGTCGTCACCCGGGATGGGCTCGTAGGCGGCGTTGTGCGGGAGCAGCCAGACGTGGCCGTCCTCGCGCTTGAAGCGCTTGACCGTGGCCTCGCCGTCCAGCATCGCGGCCACGATGTCGCCGTTCTCGGCGACGGGCTGACGGCGGACCGTCACCCAGTCACCGTCACAGATCGCGGCCTCGATCATGGAGTCACCGACGACCTTAAGGACGAAGAGCTCGCCGTCGCCCACCAACTGGCGGGGAAGCGGGAACACGTCCTCCACGGACTCCTCGGCCAGGATCGGGCCACCGGCGGCGATCCGGCCGACGAGCGGCACGTACGAAGCGGCCGGCTTGCCCGCCGTGTCCGTCGGCTGTGCCGAGGACTGGTCGGAGCCGCGGACCTCGTACGCACGCGGGCGGTGCGGGTCGCGCCGCAAGAAGCCCTTGCGCTCCAGTGCCATCAGCTGGTGTGCCACGGAGGACGTGCTGGACAGGCCGACCGCCTGGCCGATCTCCCGCATCGACGGCGGGTATCCGCGCCGCTGCACCGAGTCCCTGATCACCTCGATGACCCGGCGCTGCCGGTCGGTGAGCCCGGAGCTGTCAGCCCTGATGCCTGGAGGTCGGCCGGGCAAGGCTCGCTTGGGCCCTTCATGGTTCGTGGCTTCGTTCATCGCATGCACCGGCTCGAGTCGGCTCTGGGAGCGGTCCTGGGCAGTGATGGTGGCACTGTCAGCGGTGGTGGTCACGTCGGCCCCTCTCGATGGTCTCCCGTGCAGCACAACGGTAGTTGCTTTCGAAAGGTTGCGCCAAACACACGTTCGAGTGAAAAAGTCTGGATTACCGGACGTGACCATGTGTCTGGGTGTAGGGCTTGCGGCTCCCACGGACAAAAGCATTGATTGCCGTACTCTTCACCGCCGGGACGAAGGGCCTTGTGGGCCGCCGTCGCCGCGGTGCCCCAGTCTGCCACCCGGTACTCCGTCGATCGGATACCGACCCCTTTTCTGTGGCGCCCCGCCGTATTTCTGTGGTGTCCCACCGTGCGATTCCGTCCGCTCCGCGACGGTACGGCTGCGCTCCGCGACAGTGTCCACGGTCGACACGTGCCCATACGCGGGCGACACGCGAGCCGTGGGTGGATTTACGTGCCAAGCCCTACATCTAGTGCTTGGATTGCAGCAACAGCCCAGAAGTTGTGGTCCCCCGGGTCCTGGCGTCCTTGGTCATCCCCTATGCTTGGGGCTGCTTCCGCGGGGCCCAAGAGCCCGTGGGGGCTATTGAGTCGTGCTGTGAGGAGGGTTGGAGTTATGCACTGTCCCTTCTGCAGGCACCCCGACAGCCGCGTCGTCGACAGTCGTACGACGGACGACGGCACGTCGATCCGCAGGCGCCGCCAGTGTCCCGACTGCTCCCGTCGTTTCACGACGGTGGAGACGTGCTCACTGATGGTGGTCAAGAGGTCCGGCGTGACCGAGCCCTTCAGTCGTACCAAGGTCATCAACGGCGTCCGCAAGGCATGCCAGGGAAGGCCTGTCACCGAGGACGCGCTCGCCCAGCTCGGCCAACGGGTCGAGGAGGCGGTGCGCGCGACCGGTAGCGCCGAACTGACCACCCACGACGTGGGTCTGGCCATACTCGGCCCGCTGCAGGAACTCGACCTCGTCGCCTACTTGCGGTTCGCCTCGGTCTACCGGGCGTTCGACTCGCTGGAGGACTTCGAGGCCGCCATCGCGCAACTGAGGGAAGAGCAGGACAAGCGCCCCGACGCGAACGACGAGGACGTCGAGATCGCGGTCGAGGGGCGCCCGGAGAGCGACCGCGGGTCCGGAGGGACTGCCCAAGTCCCCGTGCCCGCCGGCACCGCCGACTGACGGCGGGCCGCACCGCCGGACCCGTGGGTCCGGACGATCGGCGGCGATCCAGACCTGCCGCGAACGGCTGTGTCAGCCGGGTCGCGGCACCAGACAGAACACCGTGTCACAGGAACAACGTGGCACTTCAGGGCGTTTTCGCCCGTACAGGGAGGCGGCATGACAGAGACGGCGAGCGGCCCGGCACGGAGTTCCCGCGCCAAGGGCACCAAGGCGAGCAAGGGCCTGCGTATCGAGCGCATCCACACGACCCCCGGCGTGCATCCGTACGACGAGGTGGAGTGGGCGCGCCGTGACGTCGTCATGACCAACTGGCGCGACGGCTCGGTCAACTTCGAGCAGCGTGGCGTCGAGTTCCCCGAGTTCTGGTCGGTGAACGCGGTCAACATCGTCACCAGCAAGTACTTCCGTGGTGCCGTCGGCACCCCGCAGCGCGAGGTGAGCCTGAGGCAGCTCATCGACCGCATCGTGAAGACATATAGGAAGGCCGGCGAGGACTACAAGTACTTCGCCTCGCCCGCCGACGCCGAGATCTTCGAGCACGAACTGGCGTATGCCCTCCTGCACCAGATCTTCAGCTTCAACAGCCCTGTCTGGTTCAACGTCGGCACCCCGCAGCCCCAGCAGGTGTCCGCCTGCTTCATCCTGGCCGTCGACGACTCCATGGAGTCGATCCTCGACTGGTACAAGGAAGAGGGCATGATCTTCAAGGGCGGCTCCGGCGCCGGCCTGAACCTCTCCCGTATCCGCTCCTCCAAGGAGCTGCTCTCCTCCGGCGGCAACGCCTCCGGTCCCGTCTCCTTCATGCGCGGCGCCGACGCCTCCGCAGGAACGATCAAGTCGGGCGGTGCCACCCGTCGCGCCGCCAAGATGGTCGTTCTCGACGTGGACCACCCGGACGTCGAGGACTTCATCGCCACCAAGGTGAAGGAAGAGGAGAAGATCCGTGCCCTGCGCGACGCGGGCTTCGACATGGACCTGGGCGGCGACGACATCACGTCCGTCCAGTACCAGAACGCCAACAACTCGGTCCGCGTGAACGACGAGTTCATGACCGCCGTGGAGAACGGCACCGAGTTCGGCCTCCGTGCCCGCATGACCGGCGAGATCATCGAGAAGGTCGACGCCAAGGCGCTGTTCCGCAAGCTCGCCGAGGCCGCGTGGGCTTGTGCCGACCCGGGCATCCAGTACGACGGTGTGATCAACAACTGGCACACCTGCCCCGAGTCCGGCCGGATCACCGCGTCCAACCCGTGCAGCGAGTACATGCACCTGGACAACACGTCCTGCAACCTCGCCTCGCTGAACCTGATGAAGTTCCTCAAGGACGACAGCAAGGGCAACCAGTCCTTCGACGTCGAGCGCTTCGCCAAGGTCGTCGAGCTCGTCATCACCGCGATGGACATCTCCATCTGCTTCGCCGACTTCCCGACCCAGAAGATCGGTGAGAACACCCGCGCCTTCCGTCAGCTCGGCATCGGTTACGCCAACCTCGGCGCCCTGCTGATGGCGACCGGTCACGCGTACGACTCGGACGGCGGCCGCTCCCTCGCCGGCTCCATCACCTCCCTGATGACCGGCACGGCGTACAAGCGCTCCGCGGAACTGGCCGCGGTCGTCGGCCCCTACGACGGCTACGCCCGCAACGCCGACGCCCACAACCGCGTCATGAAGCAGCACTCCGACGCCAACGGCACGGCCGTCCGCATGGACGACCTGGACACGCCGGTGTGGGCCGCCGCCACCGAGGCCTGGCAGGACGTGCTCCGCCTCGGCGAGAAGAACGGCTTCCGCAACTCGCAGGCGTCCGTGCTCGCCCCGACCGGCACCATCGGCCTGGCCATGTCCTGCGACACCACCGGTGTCGAGCCGGACCTGGCGCTGGTCAAGTTCAAGAAGCTGGTCGGCGGCGGCTCGATGCAGATCGTCAACGGCACGGTCCCGCAGGCCCTTCGCCGCCTGGGCTACCAGGAGGAGCAGATCGAGGCGATCGTCGCCCACATCGCCGACAACGGCAACGTGATCGACGCCCCGAGCCTCAAGCCGGAGCACTACGAGGTCTTCGACTGCGCCATGGGCGAGCGCGCCATCTCCCCGATGGGCCACGTCCGCATGATGGCCGCGATCCAGCCCTGGATCTCCGGCGCCATCTCCAAGACGGTCAACATGCCGGAGACGGCGACCGTCGAGGAGGTCGAGGAGATCTACTTCGAGGCCTGGAAGCTCGGCGTCAAGGCGCTCGCGATCTACCGCGACAACTGCAAGGTCGGCCAGCCGCTCTCCGCGAAGACCAAGGACTCGGAGAAGGCCGAGATCACCGAGAAGGCCGAGGACACAATCCGTACCGCGGTCGAGAAGGTCGTCGAGTACCGCCCGGTCCGCAAGCGCCTCCCGAAGGGCCGTCCCGGCATCACGACCTCCTTCACGGTCGGCGGCGCCGAGGGCTACATGACCGCCAACTCCTACCCTGACGACGGTCTCGGCGAGGTCTTCCTGAAGATGTCGAAGCAGGGGTCGACCCTCGCGGGCATGATGGACGCCTTCTCCATCGCGGTCTCCGTCGGCCTCCAGTACGGCGTTCCGCTGGAGACGTACGTCTCGAAGTTCACCAACATGCGCTTCGAGCCGGCCGGCATGACGGACGACCCGGACGTGCGGATGGCGCAGTCGATCGTCGACTACATCTTCCGCCGCCTGGCGCTCGACTTCCTGCCCTTCGAGACGCGTTCCGCGCTCGGCATCCACTCCGCCGAGGAGCGTCAGCGCCACCTGGAGACCGGCTCGTACGAGCCCTCCGAGGAGGACGTCGACGTCGAGGGTCTGGCGCAGTCGGCCCCGCGGCAGACGGACCTGAAGGCCGTCGCCACCCCGAAGGCCGGAGCGGAGGTGGCCGTTCCCGCCCCGAAGCAGGCCCACACCAGCGCCGAACTGGTGGAGATGCAGCTGGGCATCCATGCCGACGCCCCGCTGTGCTTCTCCTGCGGTACGAAGATGCAGCGGGCCGGCTCCTGCTACATCTGCGAGGGCTGCGGCTCGACGAGCGGCTGCAGCTGAGCCCGGGCGCCTTTCGGGCGTGACATGAACGACCGGTGCGGGGAGTCGCGAAACGCGGCTCCCCGCACCGGTCGTGATCGTTCGGGTGAGGCCGTCGGCGAGGAGCCCCGTGGCTCAGGACGCCCGGGGGCCGCCCATCACGCGGGCGAACGCGGCCGGGTCCTCGTCGTAGCCGGTGATACCGGGGTGGAAGGTCCACTCGCCGGTGTCGTCGCGCACGAATTCGGCGACGGTCGCGGCGGAGGAGCCGAGGACGGTGCCGAAGCCGTCCTCCGCCAGGACGGTGTAGTCCTCACGGATGCGCAGGCCGGGATTGAGGACGCTGCCGAAGGTCTTCGCGCCGGAACCCTGCTGTATGGCGACACCGATGACGACCCGCCCGTACCGGCTGTCGAGGCGGTTCAGCTCCACGGTCATGATCTCGTCCCAGCCGAAACCCTGGCCGGTCTTGCTGTCGCGGTTGAGGGTGATGGTGCCGTCGGGCGAGCGGCTGTCGAAATGCACCACGTAGGCGGGACTGCCGCTGGGATCGGCCGCCGGGTAGGTCGCCGCGACGATGTCGAGATCCGTCGGCGGCTGTCCGGCCGGGCTCGGGTCCCACTTCACCGACACCTCGACCTTGCGGATGCCCTTGTTGAGGCCGTTCAACAGAACTCTCCTCCCCGTTCTCCTGTGCGTGCGAGCTGAACTGCCTGGTGATCCAGGCCAGTTGTCCATCCTTGCACGCGCACCCGGGCGCTCGCCCGGGTGCAACCGGCCGGAGAGTGACCGCCGCCACGTTCCGTGGCCTTACCATGGCGCGGTGCTGGTCAAGTGGATTCGCTGCACCGTGGTGGACCGCCGCGGTTTCGAGCGGGGGCAGCGAAAGTGGGCGGGGCTTCTGGGGGAGCCGGGTTTCCGTGGACAGGGTGGGGGTTGGAGCCGGGCGCGGCCCGGAGTGACGCACATCTTCTCCTTCTGGGAGAGCCGTGCCTTCTACGACTCCTTCATGGCCCGCTCCCACGACCGGCTCGCCGCTTCCCAGTCGGGAACGTTCAAGGACATGCAGGTCAAGCTCTTCGACCACCGCTTCGACGTGAAGACCGGCTTCGAGCCTCGCTTCACGGACGCCGATCTGGTGCGGGTGGCGCACTGCCGAGTCCACGAGGAGCGCGCCGAGCACTTCGCTCTGATGCAGGAGAAGGTCTGGAACCCCGCGATGGCCGGTTCTCCCGGCATGGTGCGGGGGCTGTTCGGAGAGGCGCCGGGCCACGAGTTCATGATCCTCTCCATGTGGCAGTCGGCCGCCGAGCACGGCAAATACCGTGTCGAACGCATCGAACGTCTCGCTCTGCGTGCCCAGACCGAGGCCGACGTCGCCGCCATGGCGGGCGACATCGTGGAACTGGAACCGAGCTGGACGGTGTGAGATCCGAACTCGGTCGGTTTGGATTTCCAACCCAAGGGCTCGGTGTGCGGGACTTGTGTGACCTACGCCGTATGACCCCCGGACGAGGCCTCGATCCGCCGTCGCCCCCTTTAGGGTCTTGGCATGGCACGACCACGGCGCATCATCCTTGTCCGACACGGCGAGTCAACGGGCAATGTTGATGACACCGTGTACGAGCGCGAGCCCGACCACGCCCTCGCGCTCACCGACCTCGGCTGGCAGCAGGCGGAGGAGACCGGCAAACGCATCCGCGACGTCCTCGGCCGCGAGCGCGTCAGCGTCTACGTCTCCCCGTACCGCCGCACGCACGAGACGTTCCAGGCGTTTCACCTGGACCCCGAACAGGTGCGGGTGCGCGAGGAGCCGCGGCTGCGCGAGCAGGACTGGGGCAACTGGCAGGACCCCGACGAGGTACGACTTCAGAAGGCCTACCGGGACGCTTACGGGCACTTCTTCTACCGCTTCGCGCAAGGGGAGTCCGGCGCCGACGTGTACGACCGGGTCGGCGGTTTCCTGGAGAGCCTGTTCCGCAGCTTCGAGGACCCCGACCACCCGCCGAACGTCCTGCTGGTCACCCATGGGCTCGCCATGCGGCTGTTCTGCATGCGCTGGTTCCACTGGACGGTGGCGGAGTTCGAGTCGCTGTCGAACCCCGGGAACGCGGAGATGCGGATGCTCGTTCTCGGAGAGGACGACAAGTACATGCTCGACCGGCCGTTCGATCGCTGGCGGGACCCGGAATCGTACGGGGCCACCAGTTAGAGTGGCAGGGCGATGACCGCTGACTCCTCTCTCGACGGCCGCCTCGAGCGTGCCCTTTCCAGCCTGCGCGGCCTGGCGGTGGGGGACGCGCTGGGCTCGCAGTACTTCGTGCCCGTGAACTACCCGCTGCTCAAGCGCCGCGAGATCCCGCCCGGCCCCTGGCAGTGGACCGACGACACCGAGATGGCCTGTTCCGTCGTGGCCGTCCTCGCGGCCCACCACCGGATCGACCAGGACGAGCTCGCCCGTTCCTTCGCCGTGCACCATGACTTCGACCGGGGGTACGGCCCCGCGGTCAACCGCCTGCTGCGCCTGGTCCGGGAAGGCGGCGACTGGCGTGAGCTGGCCTCCGCGCTCTTCAACGGCCAGGGATCCTGGGGCAACGGAGCCGCCATGCGGATCGCGCCGCTGGGCGCCTGGTACGCGGACGACCCCGAGCAGGCGACCCACCAGGCGGAGATCTCGGCCTACCCCACGCACCAGCACCGCGAGGCAGTCGTCGGTGCCATGGCCGTCGCCGCTGCCGCCGCCCTGGCGGCCAACCCGGCCGGACCGCCGAGCGCCGGGGCGTTGCTCGACGGCGTCATCGCGCTCGTCCCGAAGAGCGCCGTCGGCGCGGGGCTGCGGCGCGCCAGGGACATGCTCGACTACGCCGACGCGGACACCGTCGCCGCCGTACTGGGCTGCGGTCGGCGGACGACGGCGCACGACACCGTGCCGTTCGCACTCTGGTCGGCGGCGCGCGCCCTTGGTGACTACGAACGGGGCTTCTGGACGACGGCACAGGTGGGCGGCGACGTCGACACGACCTGCGCCATCGTCGGCGGCGTGGTCGCCGCGGGGAAGGCCGGGGCGCCTCCCGAGGCGTGGACGGAGCAGACCGAGGCCTTTCCGGCCTGGCTGTGGGTGGAATAGCCGGCCGAAGGGGACATGGTTCCCGGCCCCCACCGACCCCAATCGCCTCAACTGTCACAGCAGTGCCACAGTGCGCCCCTCGGTCCGCCGCGGGTGCTCTCCTGCGGCATACCCTGTCCGCCACGCTGCCTGTTGATCATGACGAGACGCGGCGACGAGGTACCGGCCAGGAGCCTCCTGCCGCAGCCGCGCGCTGCGTACGGTGGGCGGGGAGGGCCGGTCGGGGGAGGGGGTCCCATGTCCGAGACACCATCAGCACCAGCCACACCGGAGCCCGAAGGCGCGATGCCCAGGGCACGCGCTGTGACCGAGAAGGGCGCTTCCGGGCCGAAAGCGCCCACGGACGCCGCACCGGAGCGCAGGGCGGGTGGACCCGCACCGATACCGGGCGGGCCGCCCGTGATGACCGGGCTGCTCGACTTCGGCCCTGGCGATCCCGCGCCGATCCGCACCGCGACCCTGTGGGCCGCCCTGGCCGCCGGCGTCCTCAGCATGGTGCTGCTGGGCGAGGGGCTGGCGTTCAACGCCCTCGTCGTCGCCGTGCCCGCGACGCTCGCCGTGTACGTCGCCGGACGGCGGGCGGGCCGGCGTCCCCGCCCGTGGGCCCTCGTCTGGGGCGTCGGCGGACTCGCCCTGCTGAGCGTTCCCGCGCTCCGCGCCGCCGAATGGCCTTCGTTCCTCGCCGTCGTCACCGCGCTCGCGGCGGGCTCGCTCGCTCTGCACGGCGGACGCACCTGGCCCGCCGTCCTGCTCGGCCCCATCGGTGTGTTCACCTCACTGGTCACCGGCCCGGCCTGGGCCTGGCAGGGGCTGCGCGAGCGGATGGGCGGTGACCGGGGCCGCTTGGCGCCGGTACTGAGGGCGCTGGGCGTGGCCGCCCTCCTGCTCTTCGTCTTCGGCGCGCTGTTCGCCGGGGCCGACGCGGCCTTCGCGGATCTGCTCGGCGCTCTGGTGCCCGACATCTCCGTGTCCGACGGGCCCTGGCGGGTCCTGCTCCTCGCGCTGGGTCTGTTCGGGACCCTCGCGGCGGCCCGTACGGCGGCCGCGCCCGCCCACTGGGACCGCGTCCAGGTGCCCGCGGGGCGCGCCCGTGGCCGCGTCGAGTGGGCGCTGCCGCTGGTCGGGCTCGTCGCCCTCTTCGCCGTCTTCAACGCGGTCCAGCTCGCCGTGCTCTTCGGCGGCTACGACGCCGTCCTGAAGGAGACCGGCCAGACGTACGCCGAGTACGCGCGCCAGGGCTTCTGGCAACTGCTCATGGCCACGCTGCTCACCCTGCTGGTCATCGTGGTCGCGCTGCGCTGGGCCCCGCGCACTCGATCGAGTGACCGGACGCTTGTGCGCGGTGTGCTGGGAACCCTGTGCGCGCTGGCGCTCGTTGTCGTGGCATCCGCTGTGCGGCGTATGGACATGTACGTGGAGGCCTATGGGCTGACGCGACTGAGGATCTCGGTGCTGACCATGGAGCTCTGGCTCGGCCTGGTCATCGTGCTCATCATGGCGGCCGGGGTGTGGGGCGCCCGCTGGCTGCCGCGTGCCGTCGCGGCCGGTGCGGTCGCCGTGGTGCTGGCGTTCGGGCTGGCGTCGCCGGACGCGCTGATCGCCGAGCGCAACGTCGAGCGGTACGAGACCACGGGCCGTTTCGACCTCGAGTACGCGAAGGGGCTGTCCGCCGACGCGGTGCCCGCCCTGGACCGGCTGGAGGAGCCCATGCGGTCGTGCGCGTTGTGGGACATCGACGCGGACCTGGAGGACCGGGCCGGCATCCCCTGGTACGCCACGAGCCGGGGCGAGGCCGAGGCCCGGCGCATCCTGGAGGAGCGACCGGTGTCGTCGAGGGCCGACGGGGCGGAGTGCAGTGCGTTGGGGACGGAGACGCTGTACCGCTGACGAGGCGCAGGACGGCCGGACCACGCCCTCCCCGTCGGTCCGGTGGGCGTGGTCCAGCCGTCCGCCGTGTTCTGTCAGCCTCCGGCGGCTGGGCCGGCCGTGCCGGAGAGGGCGTCCAGGTCGCTCTTGCGCACCCTGATCACGAAGATGGCGGTGACCAGGGCGAGTACGGCCATCGCGACGGCCGGGAAGAACGCCGTCGAGATGCCCTGGGCGAGCACTTCGTGACTCCAGGGGGCCGGCAGCTTCTGGGTCTTGGCGAACTCGGCCTTCTGTTCGTCCGTCGCCTGCGCCATGAAGAGCTCCACCTGCTTCCCCGCCTCGTCACGACTGGCCGTGCCGAAGACCGTGGTGAGGATGGACAGGCCGAGCGAACCACCCACCTGCTGCGTGACGTTGAGCAGACCGGAGGCCGCGCCCGCCTCGTGCGGGGCGACCCCCGAGACCGCGGTCAGGGTGAGGGTCACGAAGTTCAGACCCATGCCGAAGCCGAACATCACCATGGGGCCGAGCACCCCGCCGACGTAGGAGCTGTCGGGGTTGATGAAGGTCTGCCAGGTCAGGCCGAGCACGACGAGCGTCGAGCCGACCACCATGAACGGCTTGGGCCCGAGCACCGGCAGGAACCGCTGGGACAGTCCGGCACCCGTGACGATCGCGACGGTCACCGGGAGGAAGGCCAGCCCGGCCTCGATCGGGGTGTACCGCAGCACGTTCTGCACGAAGATCACGATGAAGAAGAACATCCCGAACATCGCCGCGGCGAGGCTCAGCATGATCACGTACGTGCCGGAGCGATTGCGGTCGGTGAACATCCGCAGCGGGGTGATGGGCTCCTTGGCCCGCCTCTCGATGAAGCCGAACAGCAGCAGCAGGACCGCCGCCGCCGCGAAGGAACCGATGGTCAGGCTGTCACGCCAGCCCTCCTCCGCCGCGCGGATGAATCCGTAGACCAGCGAGGCCATACCGGCGGTCGAGGTGAGCGCGCCCGCGATGTCGAACCGCCCCGGATGCCGCTCGGACTCGCTGATGTACATCGGGGTGAGGACGGCGATCAGTACGCCGATGGGCACGTTGACGAACAGCACCCACCGCCAGTCGAGCCACTCGGTGAGCATGCCGCCGGCGAGCAGGCCGATGGCGCCGCCACCGGCGGAGACCGCGGCGAAGACTCCGAAGGCCCGGTTCCGCTCGGGTCCTTCGGGGAACGTCGTGGTGATGAGTGCCAGTGAGGTCGGCGACGCGATCGCCCCGCCGACGCCCTGGAGGGCGCGTGCCGCCAGCAGTTGCCAGGGCTCCTGGGCGAGTCCGCCGAGCAGCGAGGCAAGCGTGAAGACGAGAATGCCGGTCATGAACACACGACGGCGGCCCAGGATGTCACCGGCCCGGCCACCCAGAAGCAGCAGACCGCCGAAGGTCAGCGTGTAGGCGCTGACCACCCATGTCAGGTCGGTGGTGCTGAACTTGAGCGCGTCTTGAATGTGCGGGAGCGCGATGTTCACAATCGTCGCATCGAGTACCACCATGAGTTGGCAGGCCGCGATGACGGTGAGAGCGATGCCGGGGCGCCCCTCCCGGCGGGCGGCTCCCGGCTTCTGATCCTGAATCAACGGAGAGGTTGTCACTATGGGTCCCCCACAAGTGCCTTAGTGAACGCTCGCGTTCACTGACGCGTCCACGGTAGTGAGTCCCCCTTAGTGAACGCAAGCGTTCACCGAAGTCGCCGCCGTGGTGTGCGTCGTCCGTCCGCTTCCGCTTCTCGCATCCCCACCCCTCGGCTCAACGGAGAAACACAGATGGTCACTTCGCGCTGGACGGCCGTTCCTGCCCGGTCGGCCCCCCCGCGCCGGCGTGGCGCCGTGCTCGAGCGTGCGATCCTCGACGCCGCGCTCGAACAGCTCAGCACGGTCGGCTGGAGCGGACTCACCATGGAGGGAGTCGCCGCGGGCGCCCAGACGGGCAAGGCGGCGGTCTATCGCCGCTGGCCCTCCAAGGAGGACCTCGTGGCCGACGCGCTCCAGGCCGGACTGCCGCGCTTCGAGCAGGTGCCCGACCTCGGAAGCGTGCGCGAGGATCTGCTGGAGCTGTGCCGCCAGGCGCGCGAGGCGATGTTCTCGCGCCCCGGGTTCGCTCTGCGCTCGGTGATTCACGAATGCGACACCATCCAGGCCGAGCGCTTCCATGGCGTGATCATCGGGGGTGTGGTGGAGCCGACGGTCAAGCTCCTGCGGGAGATCGTCGAGCGGGGAATTCGGCGGGGTGAGGTGCGACCCGACGCGGCCAACGGCTATGTCTTCGACGCGATTCCGGCCATGATGATGTACCGCTCGAAGATGTGCGGGAGCGAATGGGGCGAGCGCGATATCGAGGAGATGGTCGACCAGTTGATGGTGCCGCTGCTGTGCCGGCGGGGCGCCTGAGCCGTACCGGCGAGGGGGCTGAGGTCGCCCAGGGAAACCTGGGTGTCGCGCGGGGGCGCGGGCGGCGTACGCTAAGGGCGCCATGCCGTACGAACCACCTACTCACACCGTCGAGCGCTCCCTGCGTGCCACGACCGGAGCGAAGGTCATTGCCGGTGTCGACGAGGTGGGCCGCGGAGCGTGGGCCGGCCCCGTCACCGTCTGCGCGGCGGTCACCGGACTGCGTCGACCGCCCGAGGGCCTCACCGACTCCAAACTCCTGACGATCAAGCGACGCGAGTCGCTCTCCGAGGAACTGCTGACGTGGGTGACCTCGTACGCCCTCGGTCACGCCTCTCCGGAGGAGATCGACGACCTGGGCATGACGGCCGCGCTGCGGCTGGCCGCCGTGCGGGCTCTGGAAGCGCTTCCGGTGCGACCCGACGCGGTCATCCTCGACGGCAAGCACGACTACCTGGGGTCGCCCTGGCGGGTCCGTACGGTGATCAAGGGCGATCAGTCCTGTGTCGCCGTGGCGGCCGCCTCGGTGATCGCCAAGGTCCAGCGCGACAAAATGATGGCCGAACTGGGTGTCGACCATGCAGACTTCGGTTTCGCGGCCAACGCCGGGTATCCGTCGCCTGTCCACAAGGCCGCGCTGGCGGAGCGGGGCCCCACCCCGTACCACCGGTTGTCGTGGGCGTATCTTGATGCGCTGCCCCAGTGGCGGCATCTCAAGAAGGCCCGCAACTGGGCGAACGGAAACGTTCCGGAGATCGAGGGTCAGCTCGGCTTCGATTTCTGACGGATCCGTTCCCCCTCATGCGCCACCCGCCGAGGCGAGTCGCACCGGCGTTTGATAAACATCAGCTCATGCCTCTCATTCCCGAGGAGCCTCAGATTCACGAGAGTGCCCAGGGCCCGCGTGCCACTCCGGCCAGCGGCCGGGTCGCGCCGACCCCCCGTCCCGTACCCGGTCCCCGACCCGCGGCTCCGCCGCGGCCCGGTCGTCCGGGTCCCGCCCGGCCGGTGCCGGCCCAGCGCGCGGCGCACGCCGCGGCCAAGCCCGCGCCGTCCGCTCCTGCCGCCACCCCGCAGATCCAGCTGATCCCGGCCTCGGTCGAGGGTGCGCTGGACGCCGCCGAGGAAGCCGTCGACCTGCTGCTGGAGTCGGGCCGTGCCCCCGGCGACGTGCTGGTGATCACCACCGGCGAGTCGCATCCGTGGGCCGACCACGAGCTCTCCTTCGGCGAGGCCGCCTACTGGGCGCAGCACGACGCGGGCGACGACGTCTTCTACGCCGATGCCTCGGCCACCGACCGGGCCGCGCCGCGTCCCGTGGTCGTGGTCGCCGTCAACGGCGGAACCGACTCCGTCACCGCTCAGGCGCTGCCCAAGGCCCTCGGCCGGGCCACAGCCCTGTTGATCGTGTGCGGTGACCCGCAGACGATCAACTCGGTGCTGGGCGCCGGAGTCTGAGCCACTGCGGCCCTGGTCCCGGTCGGCCCGTCAGGGCTCACCGGGGAGCCGTGCGTGCCCGGAGAACGATCAGGGCATCACTGCGGCCACACCCCGCGACGGGGCGCTTCGGCGTGCCTGCGGGGTGTTTCGGCATGTCCGGTGGCGCGTCGCGGGATGTTTCGCCGACGGGTGCCGCATGACTCTTGGTGCGGTGCGGTGCGGTGCGGTGCGGTGCGGTGCGGTGCGGTGCGGTGCGGTGCGGTGCGGTGCGGTGCGGTGCGGTGCGGTGCGGTGCGGTGCGGGCCGGATGCTGCGTGGGCTGGCTGAGGGGTGGCGCTCGGGGTCGGGCTCCTTGCCGCACCCCCGCAGGCTTGGGTGTGCGCGGGTGCGGGCGTTCGTCGTCGCCGCGCCGGGAGCCGAGAGCTCAGCGCGCCGCGGCTCGGCGCAGTACCTCCGAAGCGACGCCACCGGTCCGTGGCATGGGCGGCGGGGCCACGGCCGTGGCAAAGGGCTCGGCCGGTGAGTCCGCGTGGGGACGGCGGCCGCCGCGGCCCTCGCCGAGGACCTGCCAGCCGTCACGTGTCAGCGTGATGTACGCCCCGCAGCGCAGCCCGTGCAGCGTGCAGGCGTCCCGCAGCCCCCACATCCACGCTCCGTCCTCCTCCGTCCAACGCGCGTCGCCGTCACGGCAGTAGAGCAGCACAGCCGTACGCACCGGAGTGCGCCGACGCAGGTCGTGCGGAATGACCCGGCGCAGCTGGGCGAGGAGTGCGTTGCGGAACATCCAGCCGTCGGCCGGGGCCGAACGGCGGATGAACGAGGCGCTCGCCCTCAACCGTTCGTCCGGATCCAGGACGGCGATGACCGCCGTCGCGGGCCGGGGCTGATGCCGCGCGTGCAGCCCGCTGACGACCTCTCGGGGATTGCGCAGCAGCGGAATCCCGGCGGCGGCCCATTCCGCGGGCTCGAGCATCCGGTTGGCGGAAGCGGCGGACAGGTCGGCAGAGGTCGACACGGAGGCCGCCGAGGACGGAGCGAATCCGAAGGTCACGATCCTCCCTTCGGCTACGCGCCCACACTGCGGGCGGGGGTCGGACTTGGGGGAGCGCACGCCGCAGCAGAAGCCCTACCGATTCACGATGGGCCGTGCGGGGAGCGGACTCCAATTCTTCCTGGCGAACTTGGTTGCGGCAACGAGCAATTGGGGCCACTGACAGTTTTGTGGTGATCCACCGCTTATATCCCTGCGCAGAGGACTCGACCGCAACGCCCAGGCGGCACCCGGCCGCCGTCCGGTTGACGGCAGGTCACGCCCGGACGGCGAGAACGAGCGGCAACACCCCTTGTGCGCCCGCGCGCCGGAGCACGCGCGCGGCGACCGCGAGTGTCCAGCCGGTCTCGGTGGCGTCGTCGACGAGGAGCACGGGCCCGTCGGCATCGTTGAGGGCGGCGGCCAGTTCGGGGGCCACGGTCAGCGCTCCGTCGAGCGCCTTGAGTCGCTGTGCGCTGTTGCTCCGGGTGACCTGGGAGACCGCGCCGGTGTACGCCACCGATCCCAGCAGGGGCAGACGGCCGATCTCGGCGATCCGGGCGCCCAGGGAACCGATCAACTGCGGCCGGGAACGGGACGCCATGGTGACGACACCCACCGGGCGGGGCTGGGCGTCGGCCTGCCCGGAGGCCCAGCCACCGGGACCCTTCGCCCAGTCCGTCAGCACGGCGACCACGGCCTTCGCCACATCGTCCGGTACCGGCCCGTCCGGGGCCTGGGGTGCCAGCATCGGCCGCAGCCGATTGCCCCAGCCGATGTCCGACAGCCGTCCCAACGCCCGCCCCGGAGAAGCCTGTTCACCGGCCGGAATGCGCCCCTTCAGATTGACCCCGACCGCCGGCAGCCCCGTCGGCCACATCTTGCGCGGCTCGACCTCGACACCCGCGCGCCCCAACTCGCCGCGCGCCGCGTCCAGCGCCGCCGGGGAGACGGACTCCGGGAACCTGGGCTTCGTGCAGGTGTCGCAACGCCCGCACGGGACGGCTTCCTCGTCGTCCAACTGCCGCCGCAGGAACTCCATGCGGCAACCCGACGTCGCGACGTAGTCGCGCATGGCCTGTTGCTCGGCCGCGCGCTGCTTGGCGACCCAGGCGTAGCGCTCGGTGTCGTACGTCCAGGGGGCGCCGGTGGAGACCCAGCCGCCCTGGACGCGTCGGACCGCACCGTCCACGTCGAGGACCTTCAGCATCGTCTCCAGCCGGGACCGGCGCAGCTCCACCAGCGGTTCGAGGGCGGGGAGGGACAGCGGCCGCTCCGCGCGCGAGAGGACGTCCAGGGTGCGGCGCACCTGCTCCTCGGGAGGGAAGGCGACCGAGGCGAAGTACTCCCAGATCGCCTGGTCCTCCTTGCCGGGCAGGAGCAGCACCTCGGCGTGCTCGACACCACGGCCCGCGCGGCCCACCTGCTGGTAGTAGGCGATGGGAGAGGACGGCGAGCCCAGGTGCACCACGAAACCCAGGTCGGGCTTGTCGAAGCCCATCCCCAGCGCGGAGGTGGCGACCAGGGCCTTGACCCGGTTGGCGAGCAGGTCCTCCTCGGCCTGCTGCCGGTCCGCGTTCTCCGTCTTTCCGGTGTACGACGTCACGGTGTGCCCGCACTGGCGGAGGAAGGCGGTGACCTCCTCGGCGGCGGCCACTGTGAGCGTGTAGATGATCCCGGAGCCCGGCAGCTCGTCCAGGTGGTCGGCGAGCCAGGCCATCCGGTGGGCGGCGTCCGGAAGTTCGAGCACACCGAGGCTCAGGCTCTCCCGGTCCAGGGGCCCACGCAGGACCAGCGCGTCCGTGCCGCCGCCGGTGCCCAGCTGCTCGGCCACATCGGCCGTCACGCGCGCGTTGGCCGTCGCGGTCGTGGCGAGCACCGGGACACCGGGCGGCAGGTCGGCCAGCATGGTGCGCAGCCGGCGGTAGTCGGGGCGGAAGTCGTGACCCCAGTCCGAGATGCAGTGCGCCTCGTCGACCACGAGCAGACCGGTCGCCGCCGCCAGCTCGGGCAGGACCTGGTCGCGGAAGTCCGGGTTGTTGAGCCGCTCGGGGCTGACCAGGAGCACGTCGACCGCACCCGCGGTGACCTCCTGGCGGATCGTGTCCCACTCCTCCGTGTTCGAGGAGTTGATGGTCCGCGCGCGGATTCCGGCGCGGGCGGCGGCTTCCACCTGATTGCGCATGAGGGCCAGGAGCGGGGAGACGATGACGGTGGGGCCCGCGCCCCGCCGGCGCAGCAGCGCGGTCGCGACGAAGTACACCGCGGACTTGCCCCAGCCCGTGCGCTGCACCACCAGGGCTCTGCGCTTCTCAGCGACCAGCGCCTCGATGGCGTACCACTGGTCCTCGCGCAGCCGCGCGTCGCCCGCCGGGGCGCCGACGAGGCGGGAGAGCACGGCATCGGCGGCCGTACGCAGATCTTGGCGGTCCATGGTGGGCAGGTCTTCGTCGCTCATGGCCCCATGCAACCCGATGCCTCGGACATCGCGCGAACGAGCGGGCGAACTGTGGACAGCTTCTGACGTGGTCATGGTCGGACTTATCCACAGGGCAAAGCGGAATTTCAAGATCCGCGAGATGGTCGCCGCATGACGAATCACAGCGAAGCGTCCGGGACCTCCGGCAACAGTGACATCAGCGGGCAGAACGGATGCGGGCGAAGCCGCGAGCCTTCCGCCTACCTGGGGCACGGCGCGACCGCCGGCCCCCGCGACGAACAGCAGGTCACTCTCCGCACACCGGCCGAACTCGCCGATGCCTTGCCCTACCTGCTCGGATACCGCCCCGAGGACAGCATCGTCCTCGTCGCACTGCATGACCGGGACGCCCGCGGACGTTTCGGCGGGCGGGCACGGCTCGGCATCCCGGCCCAGACGGACGACTGGCCGTCCGTCGCCCAACAACTGGCCCATGGACTGGTGACCGGAAGTGAGCGTCGGGGTGTCAAACCGGAGAGCATGGTCGCCTTCCTCTGCCAGGACCCGGCGAGCGGTGAGTCACCACGCGAGGTCATGGAACGCCTGCGGCCACTCGCACAGCTGCTGCGCAGGGCCTGCGGCAGTCTGGACGTGCCGGTGGTGGAGGCCCTGTGCATCTCCGACGGCCGCTTCTGGTCCTACTGCTGTCCCGGCAACGGATGCTGTTCGGCCGAGGGAGAGCAGATGGGGCTGCCGGGCACCTCCGTGCTGGCCGCCGCCGCGACCTACGCCGGCCTTCAGGTGCGCGGCACGCTGAAGGAGATGCGGGCCAGGCTCCTGCCGTGGGAGACCGCTGCCGCGTTGCGACAGGAGGCCGCGCTCGACGCCGCGCAGTCCGCCCTCGTTCCGCGGATCCTGGACGCGGAGAACCGCGCGGACGTGGCGGAGGAGACGCTCGCCGTGGCCCAGCGCCTCATGGGCCGCCTGGCGGACACCCCGACCGTGTCCGGCACGCTGGACGCGGACCTCCGTGACGACGAACTCGTCGGGCACGACGACGCGGCCACCCTGATTCTCGGGCTCCAGGACCGCGCCACCCGCGACCGCGCCGCCGAGTGGATGGAAGGCGACGAAGCCGACGCGGCCCTCCGCCTCTGGCGCGCCCTCGCCCGCCGCTGCGTCGGCCCCTACGGTGAGCATGCCGCCGCCCCGCTCACACTCGTCGGCTGGGTCGCCTGGTCCTCCGGTGACGAACTGGAGGCCCGCGAAGCCCTGGCCATGGCCCTGGCCGCGGACCCCGACTACCTCTTCGCCCGCCTCCTCCACCAGGCCTGCAATGAGGGCCTCGACCCCGAGTCCATTCGCCGCTGTCTGCGTGCGGAGCGCAGGGGACGCGACTTGGCGGCGGCCACGGCGGGTGCAGACGCCGGCAGCGAAAAGAGCCCCTCCGGCAAGTCTCCCGATGCCACGTCGACCACGGACCGGCCCTGCGTCGCCGCCGGCACCCGGCGCCGGCGCAGGCCACGCTCGGAAGGAAGCCCCGAGGCTCGCCCCGCCCGGCGATCTCCGGGAGCTGCTCATGCCCGCCGCGCACGCTCCACCGACGGCAACCCGCCCGCCGGTCGGCGGCCGGGACGTACGGCCGACGGTGCGAGCGGTCGGGCACGGGTCCGCCGCGGTGGCGGAGGGCAGCCCACAGAGGGGGAGTCGTGAGCGCGCAGGTCCAGCTCGGGTCCCGCATGCTTGTGCCGCCCCGGATCGGAGCGTTCCTGAGCGCACTGCCCGCCTTCTGGGGTCGGCTGAGCGCGTCCCCCTGGCTCCGGGCGCACATGACCGCGCTGCCCCGCCCGGCCGCCCGCAGCTTCGCGGCCACTCCACCAGCACCACCAAGCCGCCATTCGGTCGGCTTCCCGGGACGGGGGCGTGACCCGGAGCGGAGCAGCTCCGTTCACCTGTGTGGCGGTACCCGTGGCCTGACCTCGCCGCCGTGTCACCCCGTCCCTCTCCGGCTCCCCACCTGGTGCCGAGCGCACCCCACACGCGCCGAAGACAGAAGAAGCCGCCCCATGCCCCTGCCCTTCATGCCCGACGCCCACGACGACGTCCCGCCCCTCCGCAGGTCCGCCCAGCCCACCCGGGCTCGCGGGGACGGCACCCATGCTCCACGCACGGACATCCGCAGTCCGGCGGTCCGCCCCACGGGCTCACGCCCAGGGAGCCCGGGCGGACCGGTGGCCCTCACACCCGCCACGGGTGGCTCTCCGGGGCCGCCGCCCACAGGTACGAGAGCTTCGACCTCGCAGGCGCCGCCCGCCGCCCCGCGCCGCCCCGCGGAGTTGCCACCGGCCCACACCACGCTCATCTGCGTCGCCCTGCCGGGCCTCGCGATCTCGACGGACCAGGGCCAGCTGAACGGCAGTGGACTGGAGGGCTTCTACCGCGCCGGACGGCGCATGCTGTCCCGCTGCCAGGTGCGGGTGGCCGGACGGGAGCCGCTCGCCGTGCAGGCGCGGATGCTCTCCGCCGACCGAGCCCGGTTCGTGGCGACACTGCGTATGTCCGCCGATACCGGGCCAGACCCGGACGTCATGGTCGAACGCACGCGGTACGCGGACGGCACCGAGCGGATCACCCTGCACAGCACGGCCCGCCGCCCACTTCGCCTGCCCGTCGAGGTGTCCCTGGGGACGGATCTCGCGGCACTGGGCGCCGTCGCCTCCGGCAGCGCCGGCCCGGAACTGCCCGCGAGCGTCCACGACTCCGGCCTCCGCTGGTCCTGTGCCGATGGACACTCCACGGTGACCGCCCATCCTCCGCCCGCCGACGCCCTGGCCTCCGCGGGACTGCTGCGCTGGGAGCTGGAACTGCCGCCCGGCGGGACCCGGAGCGTGGAGCTGCGGGTACGCCCGGACGGCGCGGGACCCATCAGACCGGTCGGACGGGGCGCCACGAGCCCCCTCGCCCAGGCCCGGTCCGCAGGCGACGACCCGGCGGCGCAGGCCCTGCTGCACACCTGTCTGGAGGACCTTGAGGCCCTGCTGCTGCGCGACCCGAAGAACCCGTCCGACACCCACCTCGCGGCGGGCGCGCCCTGGCGCTGCGGCATGGCTCCGGCCGACGCGCTGGCAGCGGCCCGGATGACCCTGCCGCTCGGCACGCGCCTCGCCGCAGGCACCCTGCGCACCCTCGCCCGGACCCAACTCGCGGGCCGGGAAGCACAATCCGGCATGATCCCTGGCCCTCGACGGGACGCGGGCCCACATCTGCCGCCGGGCTGCACCGGCACCGAGGCGACCCTCCTGTTCCCCGTGCTCCTCGCGGAGGCCCGGCGATGGGGACTCCCCGAGCAGGAGACCGAGGAGCTGCTGCCCGCCGCCGAGCGCTGCCTGTGGTGGCTTCGGGCCGCCGCCGGAAGCGGTGCCTATCTGCCCGACCCGCGCCCCGGCGGACCGCTGCGTTGCGAGACCCAGGCACATGCCCACCGGGCCGCGCTGCTGGGTGCCGATCTCCTCGACGCCTATGGCCGGCCCGGCGGCGCCGAGCTGCGGGACTGGGCGAGAGACCTGCGGACCCGGTTCGGGACCGACTTCTGGGTAGAGGACCGGGGCGGCGGCAGACCGGCGGCCGCCCGCACTCCGGACGGGCGTCTCGTGCCGCACCTGGGCGCCGGCGCCGCCCACCTCCTGGACACCGGGCTGCTCGGCTCGGGAGAGCAGGCTCAGGGGCTGCTCGACAAGGTGCGGACCGAGCAGCTCGCGCGGCTGCTCGGAGGGCCCGCCATGGACTCGGGGTGGGGGCTGCGGAGCCTGGGTGCGAAGGAGGCCGCGTACAACCCCTTCGGCCATCGCAGCGGTGCCGTGCGCGTGCAGGAGACGGCGATCGCGGTCGCGGGGCTGGCGGCCGCGGGTTACGAGAAGGAGGCGAGTTCGCTCCTGCGGGGAGTGCTGGCGGCGGCGGAGAGCTTCGGTCATCGGCTGCCCGAGATGTACGCGGGGGAGCAGCGGAAGGCAGGGGGTGCCCCGCTGCCTCACCCCGCCTCCTGCAGACCGGCCGCGACGGCGGCGGCCGCCGGGGTGCTGCTGCTCACCACCCTCGTCGGCATCCGTCCCGACGCCCCCGCAGGGACGGTGACCCTGCGTCCGGTGCGCAGTGTGCCCCTGGGGGAGATCGGCATGACGGGACTGCGCGTCGCGGGCGCCCCGTTCGCCGTACGCGTCAGCCGGCTGGGGCTCGCCTTGGTCGAGGAGGCGGCCGACGGACTGCAGTTGGGAGTGTGACCTCCCGTGATGCCTCAGGGGAGGACAGATCGCGAGCCGAGTCCATGAGGCCGGCCGCCGGCCCCGAGATCGGTGACCGACAGACGTGGATCAAGTGGGGTAGTCACCGGCGAAGGGAGTGTTTATCGTCAGGCAGACGACTATGATCGCGGCATGCCCTACGACCCGTCGGACTACCCGCCCTTCGCTGTCACCGTGGACCTGGTCGTGCTGACCGTCCGTCGCCACGCGCTCTGCGCGCTGACGGTACGGCGTGGCGAACAGCCGTTCCAGGGGCGGTGGGCGTTGCCCGGTGGGTTCGTGCGGCCGGACGAGGACCTGTCGCAGGCTGCGGCGCGGGAGCTGGCCGAGGAAACCGGGCTGACCGCCCACGAACCGTCCGAGCCCGCGCAGGACAACGGTGCGCACCTGGAGCAGTTGGCGACCTACGGCGACCCGAAACGCGACCCGAGGATGCGGGTAGTCAGCGTCGCCCATCTCGCCCTCGCCCCGGACCTGCCCGCGCCCCGCCCGGGAGGGGACGCCAACAGCGCACGCTGGGCGCCCGTCGAGGAGTTGCTGGAGCATGGCGGTTACGGGCGTGACGGCGAACCGGTGGCTCCGTTGGCCTTCGACCACGCGCAGATTCTCGCGGACGGGGTGGAGCGCGCCCGTTCCAAGATCGAGTACTCCTCGCTGGCCACGGCCTTCTGTCCGCCCGAGTTCACGGTCGGTGAGCTGCGGCGCGTCTACGAGGCGGTGTGGGGCGTGGCGCTGGATCCGCGCAACTTCCATCGCAAGGTGACGGGTACGCCGGGCTTCCTGGTGCCCACC
Source organism: Streptomyces sp. NBC_00104 (assembly GCF_045160825.1). Taxonomy (NCBI): domain Bacteria; kingdom Bacillati; phylum Actinomycetota; class Actinomycetes; order Kitasatosporales; family Streptomycetaceae; genus Streptomyces; species Streptomyces sp. NBC_00104. The sequence goes on from NZ_CP108215.1 coordinate 8,237,435, forward strand.
GGCGGTACCACCACGCGGCAGGGCGGCCGCCCGGCCCAGCTCTTCCGCGCCGGCGGCGCCACCCTCCTCAACCCGCCGATGCTGCGTCCCGAGGTCTGAAAGCGGCGAAGCCGGAGCCCTCGCCGCCGCGTACGGCGGCCCAGGGGGCTTCTGATGGATTTCCGCGGCGTCGCGACGCCCGGCACGCCGAGAGCGCGCACCGACCGCCACTCCTTCCTCCACGGAGATCCATCAGAAGCCCCCTGGTCGCGCAGCTCCGGCAAGGCTCGCGGGGAGGGCGAGCCCGAGGCGTGGGCCCACCATCGGTGAACGGTTCGCCCAGCAGCTGTGACGCTGCCCAGGAAGTGAGCCTCAAGGTGCCCGAAAAAACGGACATACCGCGCTATCTTGCTTCAGGTGATTCAGGCCATCGGATTGACCAGCAATCCCCGCAAGGAGTTTCCGCCCGCCGTCGACGATGTGTCCTTCGAGGCGCTCTCCGGCCGCGTCACCGCACTCCTCGGGGCCCCCGGAGCGGGCAAGTCGACAGCGCTGAAACTCATGCTCGAACTCCAACAGGGCCGTGGGGTCGCCTACTTCAGAGGCCGCCCCCTGCACCGCATCGCCCACCCCATGCGCGAGGTGGGCGTCCTCCTCGGCGATGTGCCCGGACACCCGGCCCGCACGGTCCGAGGGCATCTGCGCATGCTGTGCGCGGCTGCGGGGCTGCCCACACGGCGCGCCGACGAAGTCCTGGAGGTCGTGGGCCTGGTCAGCCTGTGCGAGGCGAGACTGAACACGCTCTCGCGGGGAATGGACCGCCGCCTCGGCCTGGCCTGTGCCCTGCTGTCCGACCCGCACACGCTCGTGCTGGACGACCCCGCCGCCGGGCTGGCCGTCCGTGAAGGTCGGTGGCTGCACGGGATCATGCGGGCGCACGCCGACCAGGGCGGTACGGTCCTGTTCACCACCCGAGAGCCCAAGGAGGCCGCCCGGACCGCAGACCGGGTCCTCACCCTCGAAGGGGGCCAGCTCGTCGCCGACCAGGAGGTCGCCGATTTCTCCCGGACCCGGCTCCGGCCCAGGATCGCCGTGCGCACCCCGCACGCCGCCCGGCTCGGGGCGCTGCTCACCAAGGAGGCCCGGACCGCACGGCGTTCCGTGGAGATCGTGCGGGAGGGGGGCAACCGGCTGTCGGTGTACGGCAGTACCTGCGCCGAGATCGGCGAGACCGCCTTCCGACACGGCATCCTCGTCCACCAACTCGCGGACGAGATCGGGGACATGGGTCCTACGTCGGCGATGCCGCCATCGGCGGTCGAAGGTGACCCGGAGTCGGCCGAGAACGCTCAGACATCGGTCCAGGAGGCCGAGGGGCTGGACCAGGGGCAGGACCAGGGGCCGGACCAGGCTCTGGTCGAGGGGTACCAAGCGTTCGCCGAAGAGCCTCGGGAGGCCGTGGCCGTGGCGGAGCCGCGGACGCCGGCTGACGGGGTACCGGAGAGCAACCCGGCGCCGCTCGTCGGCCCCGGACTTCACGCGGGTTCCGCGCCGCACACGGACCCCGGGCCCCGTGCTCACCTCGGACCGCATCCCGACTCCGCACCCGGTGCCCACTCCGAACCCGACACCGCCCCCTCGCCCGACGCTCACCCTGAGCCGCGTCCCGCCCGGGCGTCCGAGGCGGGCCCGCTGCCGATGCTCCCGCCGCCCATTGCCGTGCGCTCGGCGCCGAGCCCGCTGCGTCCCTTGCGCTACGAGCTGCGCCGGGCGGGCGGCGTAGGTACCGCGTATGTCACCGCCGCGGCCGTGCTCGTCACCTCCGCCCTCATGGCGGTGCTCCTGGCCAGGATCGGGCACACCCCGCAGCCGCGGCTGCTCGCCGCGTGGCCGCGAGAGCTGCCGCTGCCTCCCGCCGCCATCGGTGCGGGGCTGCTCGGGGCCATCGCCTTCGGTGACGAGTTCCGCCACCCCGCTCTGGCCGCGGACCGTGGCACCGTCCCCCGCCGGCTGGGGCTCCTCGTCGCGAAGCTCTTCGTGGCGGCGGCCACCGCGCTGCTGCTGGCCGTTCTCGCTGTGGGCTGCGACCTCGAAGTGCTCTATCTCGTCTATGGACCGGAGCTCATTTCGGTTCCTGCCGACTGGCTCCCCCTCGGCGCCAGTTGGGTCGGCCTCGTGGTCGGGTGCTCCTGGGCGGGGGTGCTCGCGGCCGGCGTCTTCCGGTCGACGTCAGCCGGGCTCGCGGCCGTGGTCGCCGTGCCCCTCCTCGTCGTACCCCTGGTGCAGAAGGTGCTGGAGGGGTCATCTGTGCGGAGTGCGGTCGGGTTTCCGATGCGGCTGCGTGAGCTCGTACTGGTGCAGTGGCCGTTCGGGGGAGAGCGCCATCTGGAGGCAGTGGCGCGGGCGATCACCCAACCCGTGGGCGGGGCGCTGCTGTTGTCGCTGGTCGCGTTGCTGGGGGCCTACGTGCTCACCAACCTGCGCGGCCGGGTCCGGTGATGATCGTCGTCATCCTTTCGTGCTCACCGTCCGTGCTCTTCCGTTGGCGCAATGCGCACAACTCCTCGTAGAACGCCCATTTCTTTCCGATAAGGCGTCAATTGCGACGGGGTGAGCGATCACCCTTTCGTGTGCTTTTCACCAAAGACCTCAAGGGAGTTGGGAACGCAGCCGACAAAGGATGCGTGAGTACCCTTGCGCACACCATGATGACCGCCGCCCGCTCCGCCGACTCAGGCCTCGCAGGACCGGGCGAACTCGACCGATACCCGTACGCCGAGCCCTCTGGCGTCGACCGCGTGGGCCTCCCCGCCTGGGACGGCGCGGACCCCGAGCTGGGGCGCGTGGGCCGCCGCGCCGCCGGGAGCCGCGGACGCGGGCTGCACGGCCAACTCGTCCAGCAGCTCGGCCAGATGATCGTCTCCGGCGACCTGGGCGCTGACCGCCCCCTCGTGCCCGAGGAGATCGGCCAGCGGTTCGAGGTCTCCCGCACCGTCGTCCGTGAATCCCTGCGTGTCCTGGAGGCGAAGGGCCTGGTCAGCGCCCGCCCGAACGTCGGCACGCGCGTCCGGCCGGTCAGCGACTGGAACCTGCTCGACCCGGACATCATCGAGTGGCGGGCCTTCGGTCCGCAGCGGGACGACCAGCGGCGCGAGCTCAGCGAGCTGCGGTGGACGATCGAGCCGCTCGCCGCCCGCCTCGCCGCCGGGCACGGCCGTGACGACGTTCAGCAGCGCCTCGGCGACATGGTCGAGCTCATGGGTCACGCCCTGGCCCAGGGCGACCTGCTGACCTTCTCGCGCGCGGACGCCGAGTTCCACTCGCTGCTCATCCAGCTCGCGGGCAACCGCATGCTGGAGCACCTCTCCGGGATCGTCTCCTCGGCTCTGCAGGTCTCCGGCGGTCCGGTCATCGGCTGTGACCGGGCGACCGAGTCGGCACTGGTGCACCACGCCCGGATCGTCGACGCCCTCGCGGCGGGCGACGGAGGGGCTGCCGAGGCGGCCACGCGTCAACTGCTCACCTCCCATCCCGAGGTGGAGCGTGTGGTGCCCGCGCCGCGCGAGCACTGACGGCGCCGAGAGCGGGTCAAGGGCGGCACGGCCGGGGCGGAAGTCCTTCCGTGGCGTCGCTCGACCGGCGGACCCGTGCCGCCGGGCCCCATCGGATCCTCCCGGGATTCGGCGGGGCCCGGCGGCACGACGGACGGCGGGCGTGCTGGCCGGAGCGCGCGGGGGCGCCGTGTCTCGTGGGTGCCCCGTCCTGCCGGAGCGACTCGTGTGTACGGGGCCGGTGGGCCCCGGCGGGAGCGGTGCGTGCCGACGTGGTGGTGGACCCCGGCGTGGGTGCCGGATCTCACTGGGGACGGTGATCCTCATTGAGGAGTTCGTTCGGGAATCGATCGGGTACTCATCCAAACAGAACCGGTTGTGGCCTTGATCAATTACATCTGGCAGTATCTGACCGTTTTTGCGCGCTTACGGGGTGTGACTCGGGCCACGCAGATTGGGCGTAACGCTCGCGGGAGCAGCGCGATGACCTAAGAGGCGACAGCCGCGGAGGGAATACGGACGCCGTTCACGGCGCTGTGCATCTTCCCGGCCCCCGCCCGCACCGTCGGCCCACTCCCAAGCCGGTGGTCGGCTCCGGTCCACAGTGGACTGGGCCGGAAGCCGTTTTCCAACGTTCCGAGAGGTTGTTCGTGTCGGCCAGCACATCCCGTACGCTCCCGCCGGAGATCGCCGAGTCCGTCTCTGTCATGGCGCTCATTGAGCGGGGAAAGGCTGAGGGGCAGATCGCCGGCGACGATGTGCGTCGGGCCTTCGAAGCTGACCAGATTCCGGCCACTCAGTGGAAGAACGTACTGCGCAGCCTCAACCAGATCCTCGAGGAAGAGGGTGTGACGCTGATGGTCAGTGCCGCGGAACCCAAGCGCACCCGAAAGAGCGTCGCAGCGAAGAGTCCGGCCAAGCGCACCGCCACCAAGACGGTCGCGGCGAAGACGGTGACCACCAAGAAGGCCACCGCCACAGCCGCTCCCGCGGTGCCCGCGACCGACGCCGCCGAGGACGCCACCCCCGCCAAGAAGGCTGCCGCCAAGAAGGCGGTCGCCAAGAAGGCGGCCCCCGCCAAGAAGACCGTCGCCGCCAAGAAGACGGCGGCCAAGAAGACCACCTCCAAGAAGGACGACGTCGAGCTGGTCGACGAAGAGGTCGTCGAGGAGACCCCGGGCGGCAAGCCCGGCGAGGAGCCCGAGGGCACCGAGAACGCCGGTTTCGTACTGTCCGACGAGGACGAGGACGACGCGCCCGCCCAGCAGGTCGCCGCCGCCGGTGCCACCGCCGACCCGGTCAAGGACTACCTCAAGCAGATCGGCAAGGTCCCGCTGCTCAACGCCGAGCAGGAGGTCGAGCTCGCCAAGCGCATCGAGGCCGGTCTGTTCGCCGAGGACAAGCTGGCCAACGCCGACAAGCTCGCCCCCAAGCTCAAGCGCGAGCTGGAGATCATCGCCGAGGACGGCCGCCGGGCCAAGAACCACCTCCTGGAGGCCAACCTCCGTCTGGTGGTCTCCCTGGCCAAGCGCTACACCGGCCGCGGCATGCTCTTCCTGGACCTCATCCAGGAGGGCAACCTCGGCCTGATCCGCGCGGTCGAGAAGTTCGACTACACCAAGGGCTACAAGTTCTCCACGTACGCCACCTGGTGGATCCGTCAGGCGATCACCCGCGCGATGGCCGACCAGGCCCGCACCATCCGTATCCCGGTGCACATGGTCGAGGTCATCAACAAGCTCGCGCGCGTCCAGCGCCAGATGCTCCAGGACCTGGGCCGCGAGCCCACCCCGGAGGAGCTGGCCAAGGAGCTCGACATGACCCCCGAGAAGGTCATCGAGGTCCAGAAGTACGGCCGCGAGCCCATCTCGCTGCACACCCCCCTGGGCGAGGACGGCGACAGCGAGTTCGGTGACCTCATCGAGGACTCCGAGGCCGTCGTCCCGGCCGACGCGGTCAGCTTCACGCTCCTGCAGGAGCAGCTGCACTCCGTACTCGACACGCTCTCCGAGCGCGAGGCGGGCGTCGTCTCCATGCGTTTCGGTCTCACCGACGGTCAGCCGAAGACCCTCGACGAGATCGGCAAGGTGTACGGCGTCACGCGTGAGCGCATCCGCCAGATCGAGTCCAAGACGATGTCGAAGCTGCGTCACCCGTCCCGCTCGCAGGTCCTGCGCGACTACCTCGACTAGGTCGCGCACGGCACTGCACGCGGTCGGTCCCCGAAGGCCCGGTTCCCTCGAAGGAACCGGGCCTTCGGGGTGTGTGTGGCATGCGGAAGCCGAGCTGGTGGATCACTCTGGGTGTGCCATCCAAGTCCCAGAGTGAGGAGCGCGCATGCGTCGATCGTTCGCCCGGCTGCTGGCCGTCGCGGCCACCACGGCCGTCATACCACTGGCGGCACCGCCGCCGGCGACGGCCGAGATCGTCATCGGCGGCCATCCGATCGAGATCTCGGAGGCGCCCTGGACGGTGGCGCTGGCCAGTCGTGACCGGTTCGGGGGTATGCGGGCAGGACAGTTCTGCGGCGGTGTCGTGGTCGGCCGCTCGACCGTCCTGACGGCCGCCCACTGCCTCAGCGAGGGCGTGCTGGGAGGTCCTCCGGAGCGTGTCCCCGATCTGAGGATCATCGCCGGTCGCGCCGCACTGGAGTCGGCCGAAGGTCAGGAGATCCCGGTGAGCGGCGCCTGGGTCAACCCGGAGTACGACCCCTACACGAATGCCGGGGACTTCGCGGTGGTCACCCTCGCCTCACCGCTGCCCGAGAGCTCCGTCATCGGGTTGGCGGAGGCCGGTGACACGGCATACGTGCCGGGCACGTCGGCCGCGGTCTACGGCTGGGGGGACACCACCGGCGCCGGCGACTACGCGCAGAGCCTGCGGGCGGCGCCGGTGAAGGTGCTGGAGGACGCCGTCTGTGAGAGGGCCTATCCGGGCAGTGCGGACGGCAGGTATCTGTCCGGCTCCATGGTGTGCGCCGGGGAGCGGGACGGCGGCCGGGACGCCTGCCAGGGGGACAGCGGAGGGCCGCTGGTGGCCCAGGGCAAGCTGGTCGGGCTCGTGTCGTGGGGCAGCGGCTGCGGGCTCGCCGAGAGTCCGGGCGTCTACACCAGGGGCTCGTACGTGGCCCGGGTGCTGGCGGGGAGCCGCTGAGACGGTGCTGCGGCGCGGTGCGCGGCTCGCACGTCATGGAGGGTGCGGGACGAGAGCGGGCGGCCACCCCGTGTGTACGGGAGTGGCCGCCCGGTCACCGGCCTCGAGCCGGTGGCGGCTCGTCGTAGGTGCGAAGCGTCAGCGCTCGTCCTCTTCTGCGGTCGCGGGAGCGGCCGTGAGTCGCTCCGTCTCGTCCTGTATCTCCGCGGCGATCTTCTTGAGCTCCGGCTCGAACTTGCGGCCGTGGTGGGCGCAGAACAGCAGTTCTCCACCGCTCAGCAGGACGACGCGCAGATAGGCCTGGGCGCCGCAGCGGTCGCATCGGTCAGCGGCCGTCAGCGGGGTCGCGGGGGTCAGAACAGTAGTCACGTCGCCTCTTCTCTAGCTCGACGAGCTGTCGTACCAGGGTCAACATCCAACCAGGCCGAAAACGTTCCCGCTCGCGGCTTTAACTCGAAAAAATCTTTCCGGGCCGGCTGTCTGCTGCCGGTTGGCGGCGAATGAGCCGTAGTGCGTGTCTTCGTGTCGTACGGGTTCGCGCTGTCTGTCGGTGGTTCTGGGGGTTGTCGTTTCGGTTGTACGGTCCTCCCGGCTGGGTTGCCGGTTGTTCATGAGGACGTGCCCGGAGCCTAAATGGTTCATGCCTGGAAGGGAACGTGATATGTACTTCACCCCATCGAGGGATCGAACGCGTATGCGACTCTGGACTACTCTGAGTTTCGGACGAGGGTGGCGTTACAACGGCTCTACCAGGCCTCGGTACCCTCGGACCGGCAACAGAGCCCGGCCTCTTACCCAAAAGGGCCTCACCTGAAATTCAGCGAGGAGCGAACCGCGTGACCGCCGATACGTCCGTGCCGTCCACAGCGCTGCTGACCGGATCAGACCGGGACGGTTCCAACTACACCGCGCGGCACCTGCTCGTCCTCGAGGGGCTCGAGGCCGTGCGGAAGCGCCCCGGTATGTACATCGGCTCGACGGACAGTCGAGGCCTGATGCACTGCCTATGGGAGATCATCGACAACTCCGTGGACGAGGCCCTCGGGGGCTACTGCGACCACATCGAGGTGATCCTCCACGACGACGCCTCCGTCGAGGTGCGGGACAACGGCCGCGGCATCCCGGTCGACGTCGAGCCCAAGACCGGCCTGTCCGGTGTCGAGGTCGTCATGACCAAGCTGCACGCCGGCGGCAAGTTCGGCGGCGGTTCGTACGCGGCCTCGGGCGGTCTGCACGGCGTGGGCGCCTCGGTGGTGAACGCGCTCTCCGCCCGCCTGGACGTCGAGGTCGACCGCAATGGCGGCACGCACGCGATCAGCTTCCGGCGCGGCGTGCCCGGTGCCTTCGCGGGCATCGGCGCGGACGCCAAGTTCGAGGCGACCGGTGGTCTGCGCAAGGGCAAGCGGATCCCCAAGACGCGCACCGGCACCCGTGTGCGCTACTGGGCCGACCGCCAGATCTTCCTCAAGGACGCCAAGCTCTCGCTGGATCACCTGCACCAGCGCGCCCGGCAGACCGCCTTCCTCGTGCCCGGCCTGACGATCGTCGTCCGTGACGAGTTCGGCCTCGGCGACGGCGGCAGCAAGGGCGAGGAGTCGTTCCGCTTCGACGGCGGCATCAGCGAGTTCTGCGAGTACCTGGCCTCCGACAAGCCGGTCTGCGACGTCCTCCGCTTCTCCGGACAGGGCATCTTCAAGGAGACCGTGCCCGTCCTGGACGAGCACGGCCAGATGACGCCCACCCAGGTCACCCGCGAACTCGGCGTCGACGTCGCCATGCGCTGGGGCACCGGCTACGACACGACCCTCAAGTCGTTCGTGAACATCATCGCCACCCCCAAGGGCGGCACCCACGTCGCGGGCTTCGAGCAGGCCGTGGCCTCCACGATGAACGAGGTGCTGCGGGCCAAGAAGATGCTGCGCGTCGCCGAGGACGACGTCGTCAAGGACGACGCGCTCGAAGGCCTCACCGCCGTCGTCACCGTGCGCCTCGCCGAGCCGCAGTTCGAGGGCCAGACCAAGGAGGTCCTCGGCACCTCGGCGGCCCGGCGCATCGTGACGCAGGTGGTCGCCAAAGAACTCAAGGCGTTCCTGACCTCCACGAAGCGGGACGCCGCCGCTCAGGCGCGGGTCGTCATGGAGAAGGCCGTCGCTGCCGCCCGCACGCGCATCGCCGCACGTCAGCACAAGGACGCGCAGCGTCGCAAGACGGCCCTGGAGTCCTCGTCCCTGCCCGCCAAGCTCGCCGACTGCCGTAGCGACGACGTCGAGCGCAGCGAGCTGTTCATCGTCGAGGGCGACTCGGCTCTCGGCACGGCGAAGCTCGCGCGGAACTCCGAGTTCCAGGCGCTCCTGCCGATTCGGGGCAAGATCCTCAACGTCCAGAAGTCGTCCGTGACCGACATGCTCAAGAACGTCGAGTGCGGCGCGATCATCCAGGTCATAGGGGCGGGGTCGGGGCGGACCTTCGACATCGACGCGGCTCGCTACGGCAAGATCATCATGATGACCGACGCCGATGTGGACGGGTCGCACATCCGGTGCCTGCTGTTGACGCTCTTCCAGCGCTACATGCGGCCCATGGTCGAGGCCGGGCGGGTCTTCGCCGCCGTGCCGCCGTTGCACCGGATCGAGCTGGTTCAGCCCAAGAAGGGGCAGGACAAGTACGTCTACACGTACTCGGACCGTGAGCTGCGCGACAAGCTGCTGGAGTTCCAGAGCAAGGGAGTCCGGTACAAGGACTCCATCCAGCGCTACAAGGGCCTCGGCGAGATGGACGCGGACCAGCTGGCGGAGACGACGATGGATCCGCGGCACCGTACGCTGCGGCGGATCAACCTGTCGGACCTGGAGGCTGCCGAGCAGGTGTTCGATTTGCTGATGGGGAACGACGTCGCGCCGCGCAAGGAGTTCATCTCCAGCTCGGCGGCGACGCTGGACCGGTCGCGCATCGACGCCTAGCCGCTGGCTGGGCTGGGCTTGGGCCGGGGCGCCTTCGGTTCGTTGTGGGTCGGGGGTGTGCCGGGGGTGCCCGTCCTCGGAACGGCGCGGGGGTGGGGGAGGCTGGCCGGTGCTTCACCTGATGGGGTGAAGAATTGTGAAGAAGTACGTCGGGGATCTTTCCGTTCTGTCCATGCTTGGGCATGCAGTCAAGCACCGGCCGTCCCCGCCGACGCGGGGGTGGTTCTGAGAGCCCGGTTGAGCAGCACGAGGGGCACGGCCTCGCCGACGAGGCCGTGCGGTTCGACGATCCCTGGTACGACGCGCTGGCCTCCGGCTGGGGGGAGTTGGACGGCACGGGCGGGCCGGCCCCGGTCGTGGCCGAGGCGCGGGAGAGCCGGGGCGGGGGCGCGGCGGACGTCTATCTGGAGGTCCAGCGGAGCGCCGCCTTCCAGGAGGTGCGCAGCCGCTACCGCAGGTTCGTGATTCCGGGCGTCGCCGTCTTCTTCGGCTGGTACGTGGCCTACGTCGTGACGGCGACCACCGCCCCGGGGCTGATGGCACGGCCGGTGGCGGGCGCGGTGAACGTGGCGATGCTGGCGGGGCTCGGACAGTTCCTCACGACGTTCCTGTTCACCTGGGCGTACGCGCGGCACGCCAGGCTGCGCCGGGATCGGCCGGCCCTCGATCTGCGCTGGGACACCCAGGAGTTGACGCGCGGCGTCAGAGGGGGCGAGCGGTGACCGCCGACCATCAGACGCTGGTGCTGCTGCTGTTCAGCGCGTTCGTGGCGGTCACGTTGGGCATCACGACGTGGGTGAGCCGCAACCGGCACGGCTCGGCGGAGGAGTTCTACGCCGGCGGGCGGCTGTTCTCGCCGATGGAGAATGGTTTTGCCATCGCGGGCGACTACATGTCCGCCGCTTCCTTCCTCGGCATCTCCGGGCTCATCGCGCTCTTCGGGTACGACGGACTGCTGTACTCCGTGGGTTTCCTGGTCGCCTGGCTCGTGGTGCTGTTCCTGGTGGCCGAACTGGTGCGCAACTGCGGGCGGTTCACGCTGGCCGACGTGGTCGCGGCGCGGATGAGCGAGCGGCCGGTGCGGATCGCGGCGGGAACTTCCTCGGTGACCGTGTCCGTTCTGTATCTGGTGGCGCAGATGGTGGGAGCGGGCACCCTCGTCGCGCTGCTGCTGGGGGGAGAGAGCGAGGCGGCGCAGGCCTGGACGGTCATCGGGGTCGGCGCGCTCATGGTCGTCTATGTGTCGTTGGGAGGGATGCGGGCCACCACCTGGATCCAGATCGTCAAGGCGGTCCTGCTGATGGGCGGGGCGATCGCGCTGACCGTGCTCGTCCTGGTGCGATTCCACGGCGACTTCGACCAGTTGCTGCGGACGGCGGCCGAGCGCAGCGGACATGGTGCCGCGTTCCTCGCGCCGGGGCTGAAGTACGGCGGCGACTGGGTCGCGCGTTTCGACTTCATCAGCCTCGGACTCGCCCTGGTGCTGGGCACGGCCGGGCTGCCGCACATCCTGTCGCGCTTCTACACGGTGCCCACCGCGCGGGCCGCGCGCCGCTCGGTGGTCTGGTCGATCGGCCTCATCGGCGGCTTCTATCTGATGACGATCGTGCTGGGCTTCGGCGCGGCCGCCATCGTCGGCCCGGAAGCCGTACGGGGTTCGAACGCGGCGGGGAACACGGCGGTGCCGTTGCTGGCCCTCGATCTGGGCGGGGGCGCGGGCTCCACTGGCGGAACGGCTCTGTTCGCGATCGTCGCCGCCATCGCCTTCGCCACGATCCTCGCGGTCGTCGCCGGCATCACCCTCGCCTCGTCGGCGTCCGTCGCCCATGACCTGTACGCGTCGCTGCGCCGTCGTCGGTCCAGGCCGCGCAGCGAGGTCGCTGTGGCGCGCACGGCCGCCGTCGGTATCGGCGCGGTCGCGATCGGGCTCGGGCTGCTCGCCAAGGACCTCAACGTGGCCTTTCTCGTCGGCCTCGCCTTCGCGGTCGCGGCTTCCGCCAACCTGCCCGTGCTGCTGTACTCGCTGTTCTGGGGCGGCTTCACCACACGGGGCGCGGTGTGGTCCGTGTACGGCGGGCTGGTCCCTTCCATGGTTCTCGTACTGCTGTCGCCGGTGGTCTCGGGGAGCCCCGACTCGCTGTTCCCCGGTGTCGACTTCCAGTACTTCCCCCTGCAGAACCCGGGCCTCGTCTCCATCCCGCTGGGCTTCCTCGCGGGCTGGCTCGGCACGGTCACCTCGGCCGAGCCGCCGGACGAGGCGAAGCACGCGGAGACCGAGGTCCGGTCGCTGACGGGCGCGGGGGCGGTGTGAGGGCCGGAGGGGCAGCCGGGGCGCGTTCGGCGGCGTACGGGCTTCAGGGGAGCGCTCAGGGCGTGTGGGAAGCGCTCCGGCGGTTCCTCAGGGACGGGTCGCCCACTCGTAGCGGTGCTCCGGGCGGCCGGCGTCGCCGTACTTGAGAGTGAGTCGGGCCCGTCCCGTGCGTTCCAGGAGCTTCAGATAGCGCTGGGCGGTCTGGCGGCTCAGACCGGTCCGTTCGGCGATCTCCTGGGCGGACAACGCGCCCTCGGCGGTCATCAGGGCACGGCGCACGAGTTCGGTGGTGGTCGGGGAGTGGCCCTTGGGCAGGTCCGGCTCGCCGCCTGCCGAGAGGGCGCCGAAGATCCGGTCCACCTCGGCCTGTTCGGCCTCGCCGCCGCCGTCCAGGGTGCGCCGCAGCTCCGCGTACGCCTCCAGCTTCGCCCGCAGCCCGGCGAACGCGAACGGCTTGACCAGGTACTGGAGCGCTCCCTGGCGCATCGCGGCCTGGACGGTCGAGACGTCGCGGGCCGCCGTCACCATGATGACGTCGGACTGATGGCCCCGGCGTCGCATCTCCTGGACGACCACGAGGCCCGTGTCATCGGGCAGATAGTGATCCAGGAGGACCAGGTCCACATGCGGCAGCGTGTCCAACCGGTGGAGTGCCTCGGCCGCGTTGTGGGCCACACCGGCGACGTGGAAACCGGCGACCTTCTCCACGTAGGCGGCGTTGACGCGGGCGACTCTGGTGTCGTCGTCCACGATGAGGACCTCGATCATCGCGACTCCTTGTCGGCGGCTGTGATGGCGGCCTCGGGCCCCTGCCCGGGGCCCGGTCGCCCGTCGCGGTCGGCCGTCGGCTCGTCCTGCCGGGCCGGCCCGTCGTCGGGTGCCGTAGAGCTGAGCGTCGGTACGGACGTCTGTGTCACCAGGCCGGGCTCCGCGAGGGCGTCGGGCAGTACGACGGTGAACTCCGCGCCGCCGCCCTCCGCCTCCGTGACCCGGGCGCTGCCTCCCTGCCGCTCGGCGAGCCGGCGGACCAGGGAGAGCCCGATGCCGCGCTCGCGGTGGGCCGGCGGGGTCTTGGTGGACCAGCCGTCCGTAAAGATCAACTCCCGCTTGTCGGGCGGGACCCCGGGGCCGGTGTCGCGTACCCGGAGGATCGCCGTACGCCCCTCGGAACGCAGATCGACCTCCACGCGTGCGTGGGGCGTGCCCGCGACGGCGTCCAGGGCGTTGTCGAGGAGGTTGCCGACGATGGTGACCAGCCCCCGGGGGTCGATGAGCCGGTCCGGCAGCATCGTGCCGCCCGCGACCGACAGGGCCACTCCGCGCTCGGCCGCGACGGTCGCCTTGCCGACCAGGACCGCGGCGAGCAGCGGATCGTGGATCTTCTCGGTGACCTGCTCGGCGGTGGCCCGGTGGTCGCCGACCACCTCGCCGACGAACTCCACGGCCTCGTCGTACATCTCCAGTTCGAGCAGGCCGAGGAGCGTGTGCATGCGGTTGGCGTGCTCGTGGTCCTGGGCGCGCAGGGCGTCTATCAGGCCGCGCGTGGAGTCGAGTTCGCGGCCGAGCTGCTCCACCTCGGTGCGGTCGCGCAGGGTGGCGACGGCACCCCCGTCGTCCGTGGGCATGCGGTTGGTGACCAGCACGCGCTGACCGCGCACGGTCAGCAGATCGGTGCCCGTGACCCGGCCGGCCAGCACATCGGTCGTACGGCCGGAGCCGAGCGCGTCGTCGAGTGACCTGCCGACCGCCTCGTCACCTATCCCGAGCAGTCGCCGCGCCTCGTCGTTCAGGAGGCGCACGCGCCCGGCGCGGTCCAGTGCGACCACACCCTCCCGGATGCCGTGCAGCATCGCCTCACGTTCCGCCAGCAGCCCCGCGATGTCGGAGAAGGCCAGGTCACGGGTCTGTCGATGGACCCGTCGGGAAATCAGGTACGCGGCCAGCGCCCCGACCGCCATGGCTCCGCCGGCGTAGGCCAGGAGCCCGGGGATCGCGTGGATGAGCCGGGCACGGACACTGTCGTACTCGATGCCCACCGAGACGGCGCCGACGATCTTCCCGTCGGCGTCCCGCAACGGCACCTTGCCCCGGGCGGAGCGCCCCAGCGTCCCCGAGTCGATCTCCATGACCTCGTCGCCGGCCAGGGCACGACGCGGGTCGGTCGAGACGAGCCCGCCGATCTCCGCCGGGTCGGGATGCGACCAGCGCACCCCGACCCGGTCCATCACGACGACGTACTCGGCTCCGCTGGCCTCCCGGATCCGCTCGGCCTCGACCTGCACGGGACCGCTCACGGACGGCTTGGTCGACACCAGGTCCTTTGCGATCTGCGGTTGGGCCGCGGTGGTCTGGGCGATGGCGAGGGCCCTGCGCATCGCCTGGTCGTCCAGCTGGTCGCTGAGCGGCGCGAGGAACAGCCCGGTCGCGAGGACGGCGACACCGGCGGCGATCGCCACCTGCATCAGCAGGACCTGCGAAAACACCCGCCGCGGCATCCCGAGACGCAGGCGGCGTGCGGGGGGAGTGGGGCTCATACCCATGACGGTACGTGGACGGGGTGGGCCGGTCGTAGTGGGGTGTGGCGCGGATCTCAGGCGACCGGTGTTTGCGGCGGCGGGACCGGAACGGCTCCTGGGAGCTGGGAGCTGGGAGCTGGGAGCTGGGAGCTGGGAGCTGGGAGCTGGGAGCTGGGAGCTGGGATGTGGTGTGGCTGTCCGACCGCGTGGGCGCAGGGCCTGGCCATGACAGGCTCGCCGGTCGGCTAGCGGGCGAGGGTGGCCGGGGAGAGCTCTCGTACGGTCAGTACGTCCATCCTCGCCGGGGAGCCCAGCGGGGAGCCGCAGCTCTCCGGGCGGGGCGGCTGGGCGGCGCCCTGGGAGACGGCGACGGTCCAGCGGCGGCCGTCGGTGTGGGCGACGGTCACGTCCCAGCGGGGTGCCGCCCCGTCCGTGCGCAGGACGGTGAGGGCGTCGGCCGCCGCTTCGCCCGTCTCGGTACGCACCGCCAGTTCGGCCGCCTGTCCGGGGCGCTCCCATGCGGAGCTCCCGCGGCATCCGTCGGTGACGACACGGCCCTCCCGTATGCCCTGGAGGACCTCCTTGACGTGATGGGCCCCCGCGCGGCCGTACACGTATCCGAAGGGCAGCACGAGCAGGGTGGGGGAGAAACGGTGACCACCCAGATGGGTGACCTCCCAGGTGCCCTCGACTCCGGAGGCGGCCAGCTCGGCGGCGAGCGGTCGGCCGAGGAGGGCGCAGCAGCGGTCACGCTTGCCGTTGGTGCAGACGAGCGCGAGAGGGTCGCCGGTGTGGGGACGTCCCCGCAGAACCGTCCCGAAGGTGTGGTGGTCGCCCCGGCCGAGGGCCGTGAAATCGAGGTCGAGCAGGTGCCCTGGGTCGGACGTCGTGGCGCTGTGCAACCAGACGTTCCCGGGATCGGAGTGGGCCACGTACACCTGGCGCTCGTGGACCCCGCGGCAGTCCGCGTGGCGGCCGGGCCGCCGGATCAGGGCCACGCGTACGCCGGTGTCCTTCGCCGCGGCTTCGAGGGCGCGGCCGAGCACGGGGTCCAGATGGCTCGACGTGAGCGCCTGGACACCCCAGGGGCCCGGCTGTTCCAGCAGCAGCCATGTCCTCGCCGTGGCGGCGGTCCCGGCGAGAGGCTCGTCGAGGTGTCGGGACGCGGATGTGCACGTACTCACAGAGGTGAGCCTAACCTGAGTTCCCCGCGAGCGAATTCCGGCCGGGCCGAAGGGGTGCGAACGCGGCCCACAAGGGGCGCATACGGGCCCGAAGTGGGGTTCGGGGGTGTGGTGGCGCGAGGCGCGGGTGCGGCGGCGCTGCCCGGGAGTGCTCGCGGTGGCCCTTTTCCCACGTACTGGCCGCTCGGCCGCATGCGCAGCGGGCGCTCACCGTACTCCTCCAGGGGCGTGGGCGACCCAGCCCGCCGTGCGGGCCACGGCGAAGACGGTCTCGCTCACGGCAGGGGCCTGCCGAAAGAGACCGTGAGGACCGCGAGGGCGGGTGCCGCCTGGAAGACGTCCTCCGGGAGCGCGAACAGGGCACACGCGTGTGGATCCTCGCCCGCGTAGAGGTAGCGGCGGGTGTTCACCCCGGGATGCCGCGGCCGACGCGCAGTTCGTCCGCGATCACGGGAGCCGCGTTGCCGTGGTCCAGCACGTCGAGCAGCAGTCGGTGGGCGAGGGCGCCGGCCGTGCCGTGCGGCGGGCCTTCGAGGGCGCCGAGGCCGGCCGAGACGGCAGCGTACGTGTGGGCGCGTGCCGACGCGGTGACACGGACCGCGAGCTCGAACAGGCGGAGGAGTCGAAGATCATCCGCCCGGTGGCGCGCTCTGTGGGACCGGATGTGCCGGTTCCGGTGCCGACCATGTGAAAGGAGTTGCTGTCTCTCGGAGGATCCGGAATATAAACTTCTCCGATTTCCGTCGCTCTTGACGATTTTTCTTCCGATCGGGAGTGGAGCCGCTGTGTGGGGGTGGCGGTGAAGCGAAATGCGGCGCGTTCGACGGCGGGTGAGCGGCAATCACGCCGCGTGCTTCTCCCGGGTGCGCGCCGCCCGGTGTCCCCGGCCAGGGCTCTGCGAGGATGCCTTCGCGCACTGCGTGGCAGCGTGCGCCTTGAGAGCAGAGGGAAAAACGACAGTGAGTCAGATCATTCGCCGGCTTGGTGTTCCTCCACGTCATCGCGGGAGCACAGACGGTGCGACTTGCCCTGATATCTTTGAATTGTCCGACGGGAATTTCGCAATTATCGGCACAGATGTCACCGACTCCATGGACGTGCAACTCCCCGCCGACGCGGCGCGTGCCGACTACGAACGCATTGTCGTGATCACTCGCGAGACCCTGGTCAAGGCCAAGGCCGATATCCCGGACGTGTAGGGGTTCTCCGGTGCGGGGTGGCCCGGAGGGAAGAGGTACTCGGGGTCACCCCTTCGTTCAGTCCTCGCCCGGCGGCTCGCCGACCACCCACCATTCCTCGGTCTCCGCTTCCTCGAGTTGTCGCAGGAGATCGTCGACCAGGAGCCCGAGTTCGGCCTCCTCGGTGTCCGCGATGCTCGCCCGGTTCTGCTGGGTGGCGTACCAGTACTCCCTGACGATGGGGTTCTGGAACATGCCCCTGACGCGTTTGAAGAACTCGTCCTTGGTCATGTTGCCGATGCGGTAGTAGAAGAGCAGGTTCGTGTAGAGGGCGTTGGCGAAGAGGAATTGGCGGCGTTTCTTGGGAGAGGCATCGTAGAGGTCCAGGACTTCGGCGAGGTCGGAGTCGTCCATCGCCTTGCTCAACAGCGCCCAGTGCAACTGCTGCTGGCTGGTCAGATTGGCCTGCTGCTGGACTTGGGCCCGCTGCTCCAGGCGCTCGACCCGTGCGCGGAGCGCTTCGACCACGGGGCGCTGGGCGGCCCATGCGGCGAGCGTGCCGACCGCCATGCCGAGGCCGACTGCTGCGGCGGCCCTCAGTCCGCCCGACTTCGTGTTCTGTGTGGCCATGTCAACCCCCGGTTCAGGCGGCCGTTCCGCCGGTCGTCGGGTGTGGGTCGACAGGAGGGGGACCGGCGAGCGGTGGGCGGCGCTTGCCGTCTCCCAATGTTGCCGAGCGGCGCTGGTCGGCTGGGAGGCGGAGAGGAGGCGCACGGAGGGATGTGCGGGTCGCGCGAACCGGCGCCATGCCCAACGTGTGCCCCGCGGGCGCCGCTAACAATCGTTCACTCCACGGGGCGTTCGCCCCCACTCGTATCCTGGGGCGGCCTGCAGGGGACGTACGAGAGCTGCGGCGTTCCGGTGAGAGCCGGTCCATGAGCCGACCTCGTGCGGTGGCCGGCCGTGAGCCGGCGCACGCAACGGTGTGAGAGAGGGCGCGTGTTGAGCCAGTCGTCGAGTCAGGGTCCGGAGCGGGGCCAGGGGCCGAGCCCGAGCCCGAGCCCGAGTCAGAGTCCGAGTCCGCAAGGCTCGCCGCAGATTCCCGTCGTCGTCCTCGCCGGGTTCCTCGGGTCCGGTAAGACCACCCTGCTCAACCATCTCCTCCACCGCAGTGGCGGCAGCCGGATCGGTGCTGTCGTCAATGACTTCGGGGCGATCGAGATCGACGCGATGGCCGTGGCCGGGGCGCTCGGGGATTCCACCGTGTCGCTGGGCAACGGGTGCTTGTGCTGTGCCGTCGACGTCAGTGAGCTGGATGTGTATCTGGAGCGGCTCGCCGAGCCCTCCGCCGGGATCGACGTCATCGTCATCGAGGCCAGTGGGCTCGCCGAGCCGCAGGAGCTCGTGCGGATGGTGCTCGCCAGTGAGAACCCCCGGGTGGTGTACGGCGGGCTCGTCGAGGTCGTCGACGCGGCCGAGTTCCTGGAGACCCGGCAGCGGCATCCCGAGATCGACCGGCATCTCGCCATCGCCGACCTCGTCGTCGTCAACAAGCTCGACCGGGCCGAGGACGGGGAACGGGTCCTGGCGCTCGTCCGCTCGATCAGTGACGGTGCGGCCGTCGTGCCCGCCACCTACGGGCGTATCGACCCCGAGTTCCTCTTCGACTGCCGGCCCTCCGAGGAGCGCATCGGCCAGCTCTCCTTCGACGACCTCCACCGGCACGACCACGACACGCAGGACGGGCACGAGCACACCGGGCATCTGCACACCGGCTACGACAGCGTCGCCTTCGTCTCCGATGCTCCGCTCGACCCCCGGCGGCTCATGGACTTCCTGGACGGGCGGGCCGACGGGCTCTACCGCATCAAGGGATACGTCGACTTCGGGCCGTACGACCCCCGGAACCGCTACGCCGTGCATGCCGTCGGGCGGTTCCTGCGGTTCTACCCCGAGCCCTGGGCGGACCACGACGGGACCGGGGACGAGAGGCGTCTCAGTCAGCTCGTGCTCATCGGGGCCGGTATCGACGCCCCCGCCCTGAGCAAGGAGTTGGAGGCGTGCAGGGACGAGAACGACACCCCACAAGCCGACGAACACGGCATGTGGGGCGTCCTTCGCTACGTCCAGGAGGCAGCGGCCGAGGAACCCGAGGCCTCCTACGACAACCTGTGAAGCGACAACCTGTGAAGGCCTTCGCTCACACCGGCCCCGCCACCGCGGACACCGTCTTGCCCAGGGACACGCCCGAGCCGTCGCGGCGCGGGTCCATCTCCGGGAGGTCGGCCGGGGTGCCGTTCTTCTGGGCGGCGCGGGCCGGGACGGGGCCCGCCCAGGCGATGGAGAGGCAGTCCTCGCCCTTGAGGAACCGCTGACAGCGGACGCCGCCCGTGGCGCGGCCCTTGCGGGGGTACTGGTCGAACGGGGTGAGCTTGGCCGTGGTCTGGACCGAGTCGTCCAAGGTGCCGCGGGAGCCGGCCACCGTGAAGACGACCGCCTCCGCGGCCGGGTCGATGGCGGTGAAGGAGATGACCTTCGCGCCCTCGGTGAGCTTGATGCCGGTCATACCGCCGGCCGGACGGCCCTGCGGGCGGACCTGGGAGGCCTGGTAACGCAGCAACTGGGCGTCGTCCGTGATGAAGACCAGGTCCTCCTCGCCGGTGCGCAGCTCCACGGCACCGACGATCCGGTCGCCGTCCTTGAGCGTGATGACCTCCAGCTCCCCCTTGTTGGACGGGTAGTCGGGGACCACACGCTTGACGACACCCTGCTCGGTGCCGATGGCCAGCCCCGGCGACGACTCGTCCAGCGTCATCAGACAGATGACCGTCTCGCCGTCCTGGAGGGTGAGGAACTCCGCGAGCGGGGCGCCGCCCGAGAGGTTGGGGGCCGCCGACGTGTCCGGCAGCTGCGGCAGGTCGACCACGTTCAGGCGCAGCAGGCGGCCGGTGGAGGTCACCGCGCCCACCTCGCCCCGGGCCGTCGCCGGGACCGCGGAGACGATGACGTCGTGCTTGGCGCGCTTGCCGTCCTCGTCCGCCGCGAAGGGCTCGCCGTTGGCCGTACGCGCCAGCAGCCCCGTCGACGACAGCAGCACCCGGCACGGATCGTCCGCGACCTGGAGCGGAACGGCGGCCACCTGGGTGCCCGAGGACTCCAGCAGCACCGTACGGCGCCCGGTGCCGAACTTCTTCGCCACGGCGGCCAGTTCGCCGGAGACCAGCTTGCGCAGCTCCGCGTCCGAATCCAGGATCCGGGTCAGCTCGGCGATCTCGGCGTTGAGCCTGTCCTTCTCGGACTCCAGCTCGATGCGGTCGAACCGGGTGAGACGGCGCAGCGGGGTGTCGAGGATGTACTGCGTCTGGATGTCCGACAGGGAGAAGCGCTCGATCAGGCGCTCCTTGGCCTGCGCGGAGTTGTCGCTGGAGCGGATCAGGCGGATGACCTCGTCGATGTCCACCAGCGCGGTGAGCAGACCCTCGACCAGGTGAAGACGGTCGCGCTTCTTGCCGCGGCGGAACTCCGAGCGGCGCCGTACGACCTCGAAGCGGTGGTCGAGGTAGACCTCGAGAAGCTCCTTGAGGCCCAGGGTGAGGGGCTGGCCGTCGACCAGGGCCACGTTGTTGATGCCGAAGGACTCCTCCATCGGCGTCAGCTTGTAGAGCTGCTCCAGGACCGCCTCCGGCACGAAGCCGTTCTTGATCTCGATGACCAGACGCAGGCCGTGCGCACGGTCGGTGAGGTCCTTGACGTCGGCGATGCCCTGAAGTTTCTTCGAGCCGACCAGGTCCTTGATCTTGGCGATCACCTTCTCCGGGCCCACGGTGAACGGCAGTTCGGTGACGACCAGGCCCTTGCGGCGGGCCGTCACGGTCTCCACCGCCACCGTGGCACGGATCTTGAAGGTGCCGCGCCCCGTCGCGTACGCGTCCCTGATGCCGGTGAGACCGACGATCCGGCCGCCGGTGGGCAGGTCGGGGCCCGGGACGTGCTTCATCAGCGTGTCCAGGTCGGCGTTCGGATACCTGATGAGGTGGCGGGCGGCCGCGATGACCTCGCCCAGGTTGTGCGGCGGCATGTTGGTGGCCATGCCGACGGCGATGCCGGACGCGCCGTTGACCAGCAGGTTCGGGAAGGCGGCGGGCAGCGCCACCGGCTCCTGCTCCTGGCCGTCGTAGTTCGGGGAGAAGTCGACCGTGTTCTCTTCGATCGACTCCGTCATCAGGCTCGTCGCGTCGGCCATCCGGCACTCGGTGTACCGCATGGCGGCCGGCGGGTCGTCGTTGCCCAGCGAGCCGAAGTTGCCGTGGCCGTCGACCAGGGGGAGCCGCATGGAGAAGGGCTGGGCGAGGCGCACCAGGGCGTCGTAGATCGACGAGTCGCCGTGCGGGTGCAACTTACCCATGACCTCGCCGACGACGCGGGCGCACTTCACATAGCCGCGGTCGGGGCGCAGGCCCATCTCGTTCATCTGGTAGACGATCCGGCGGTGCACCGGCTTCAGGCCGTCACGGGCGTCGGGCAGGGCTCGGGAGTAGATGACCGAGTACGCGTACTCCAGGAAGGAGCCCTGCATCTCGTCCACGACGTCGATGTCGAGGATCTTCTCCTCGAACGCGTCGTCGGGCGGCGGGGTCTTCGTGCTGCGGCGGGCCATCGCTGCCGGCTCCTTGCTGAGACGTGAACGGACTCTGACGCGGACCATTGTGGACTGCCGCACCGACAACGCGGACACGACCCGGCTCCGACCACTGGATACGGGGTTCCGAGCCACCGCGTCAACAGCGTGCGCCGACCTTAACCGTGACCGCCGACCGCAAGCCCCCGTCTCGCTCTCGGCGTACGACCCCCGGGAACTTCTCCAGGGGTCCGCACGCTTGCATACAGTGGCAGGACCGGCAGGAGAACAGCGGTTTCCGCGACGATTCCACGACGGATCCCGCGACCACAGCACAGCGATCGAAGGGACGTACCGCCCATGGGTCACACGGCCACAGCCGAGGCCGGCTCCGAAGGCCTGACAGTGAAGGAGCACCGCCTGGACAACGGCCTGCGCGTGGTGCTCTCCGAGGACCACCTGACCCCGGTCGCCGCGGTGTGCCTCTGGTACGACGTCGGTTCGCGCCACGAGGTCGAGGGCCGTACGGGCCTCGCCCACCTCTTCGAGCACCTGATGTTCCAGGGCTCGGGCCAGGTCAAGGACAACGGCCACTTCGAGCTGGTCCAGGGCGCGGGCGGTTCGCTGAACGGCACCACCAGCTGGGAGCGCACCAACTACTTCGAGACCATGCCCACCCATCAGCTGGAGCTCGCGCTGTGGCTGGAGGCCGACCGCATGGGCAGCCTGCTGCTCGCGCTCGACCAGAAGAACCTGGACAACCAGCGGGCCGTCGTCCAGAACGAGCGCCGGCAGCGGTACGACAACGTGCCCTACGGCACCGCCTTCGAGAAGATCTTCCGTCTGGCCCACCCCGAGGGCCATCCCTACCGGCACACGCCGATCGGCTCGATGGACGACCTGGAGGCGGCCAGCCTGGAGGACGCCCAGCAGTTCTTCAGGACGTACTACGCGCCCAACAACGCCGTCCTGTCGATCGTCGGCGACATCGACCCGGACCGGACACTCGCGTGGGTGGAGAAGTACTTCGGCTCCATCCCCTCCTACGACGGCAAGCCCGAGCCCCGCGACGGCGCGCTGCCCGACATCATGGGCGAGCAGCTGCGCGAGGTGATCGAGGAGAACGTGCCCGCGCGCGCGTTGATGGCCGCCTACCGGCTGCCGGAGGACGGCACGCGCGCGTGCGACGCGGCCGACCTGGCGCTCACGATCCTCGGCGGTGGCGAGTCCTCCCGCCTGTACAACCGGCTCGTACGCCGTGACCGCACAGCCGTGACGGCCGGGTTCGGCCTGCTGCGGCTGGCCGGCGCGCCCTCCATGGCCTGGCTGGACGTGAAGACCTCCGGCGACGTCGAGGTGCCCGTCATCGAGGCCGCCGTCGACGAGGAGCTCGCCCGGTTCGCCGCGGAGGGCCCCACGGCCGAGGAGATGGAGCGGGCCCAGGCCCAGTTGGAGCGTGAGTGGCTGGACCGGCTCGGCACGGTCTCGGGCCGCGCCGACGAACTGTGCCGCTTCGCGGTCCTGTTCGGCGACCCGAAGCTCGCCCTCACCGCCGTCGACCGCGTTCTCGAGGTGACGGCCGACGAGGTCCAGGAGATCGCCAAGGCGCGGCTGAGGCCCGACAACCGCGCGGTGCTCGTCTACGAGCCCGTGGCCGGCGAAGAGGGCGACGAAGGGGAAGCCGCCGAGGCGGAGGCCGCCGAACCCACCGACCAGACCGACGAGACCGACAAGAACGAGGAGTCGGCGAAGTGACCGAGCTCGCGACCATGGACTTCCACCCGCAGCCCCAGGCCGGCGAGGCCAGGCCCTGGGCGTTCCCGGCGCCCGAGCGCGGCACCCTGGACAACGGCCTGACCGTGCTGCGCTGTCACCGCCCCGGCCAGCAGGTCGTCGCCGTAGAGGTCCTGCTCGACGCGCCGCTGGACGCCGAGCCGGCCGGTCTCGACGGCGTCGCCACCATCATGACCAGGGCCTTCTCGGAGGGCACCGACAAGCACACGGCCGAGGAGTTCGCCGCCGAGCTGGAGCGCTGCGGCGCCACCCTCGACTCGCACGCCGACCACCCCGGCGTCCGCCTGTCCCTCGAAGTGCCCGTGTCGCGGCTGGAGAAGGCGCTCGGCCTGCTGGCCGACGCCCTGCGGGCACCCGCGTTCGAGGACAGCGAGATCGAGCGGCTGGTGGCCAACCGGCTCGACGAGATCCCGCACGAGACCGCCAACCCGGGCCGCCGGGCCGCCAAGGAGCTCTCCAGGCAGCTGTTCCCCGCCACGTCCCGTATGTCGCGGCCCCGCCAGGGCACCGAGGAGACCGTCGAGGGCATCGACTCCGCGGCCGTACGCGCCTTCTACGAGCGGCACGTGCGCCCCGCGACGGCCACCGCCGTGGTCGTCGGCGACCTCACCGGAGTCGACCTCGACGCGCTGCTCGGCGACACCCTGGGCGCCTGGACCGGTTCCCCGGCCAAGCCGCGCCCCGTGCCGTCGGTGAGCGCCGACGACACCGGGCGGGTGATCATCGTGGACCGCCCCGGCTCCGTGCAGACCCAGTTGCTCATCGGCCGGGTCGGCGCCGACCGGCACGACCGTGTGTGGCCGGCCCAGGTGCTCGGCACCTACTGCCTCGGCGGCACCCTCACCTCCCGCCTGGACCGCGTCCTGCGCGAGGAGAAGGGCTACACCTACGGGGTGCGCGCGTTCGGCCAGGTGCTGCGCTCCGCGCCGGACGGCTCGGGCACGGCGATGCTCGCCATCAGCGGCTCCGTCGACACACCGAACACCGGACCGGCGCTCGACGACCTGTGGACGGTGCTGCGCACGCTCGCCGCCGAGGGCCTGACCGACGCCGAGCGCGATGTCGCCGTGCAGAACCTCGTCGGGGTCGCCCCGCTCAAGTTCGAGACGGCCGCGGCCGTGGCGAGCACGCTGGCCGACCAGGTCGAGCAGTACCTGCCGGACGACTACCAGTCGACGCTGTACCGCCAACTCGCCGCCACGGGCACCGTGGAGGCCACCGCGGCCGCCGTGAGCGCCTTCCCGGTGGACCGTCTGGTGACCGTCCTCGTCGGTGACGCCGCGCAGATCGAGGCGCCGGTCAGGGCCCTCGACATCGGCGAAGTCACCGTCGTACCGGCCGAGTAGAACCGGGACAGAAGGACACACGTCCGTGGGGCCCTGGTGACTGAAGAGTCACCAGGGCCCGCGTTTGTCCGTATTGATGGCGGAGGTTGTGTGTCTGACCTGTGGCGTACTTAACAAATCCTGTGATCCGTTTGTTATTTCGAAGACGGCCCGCTTAGCGTCGGTCCGGCTGTTCGTCAGAAGTTCGCCGCAGCCGCGGCACCGGACAGTCATCGCCGAGTCCCCATGGCGCGAGCCAGGGGAGCCGGGGACCCACCGAAGTCCCTGGGGTGAATCGGGTGCCCTTCGCGGAGCGTCGCGAAACGAGGGGCAGCCGTAGGAGACCTTCCTGCTCCGAACCCGTCAGCTAACCCGGTAGGCGAGAAGGAAGGAAAGGACCAGCCACTTCATGGCGTTCACCCGCGCCCCCGGGAAGCACCGGCGTCCCGGCCGTGTGAAGCGCACGACCACGAGGAACGTGGGCGTCGCCGCTCTCACCACCACCGGTGTCATCGGCACCCTGGCCGCTCCCGCGCTCGCCGCGGAGGAGCCCGCCGTCGAGCAGACCGGCCTGAACCAGATCATCGTCCTCGGCGACACGGTCGCCGAGCAGGTCGACGCCCAGGCCTTGGCCCAGCAGCAGGCCGCCGAGGTCGCCGCCGTCAAGAAGAAGGCGCAGGAGGAGGCCCGGAAGGCCGCCGCCGAGAAGGCCGAGCAGGAACGTGCCGCCGCCAAGGAGCGCGAAGAGATCAAGGCCCGTGCCGCCCGCGCGGCCGAGCGCGAGCGCCTCAACACCTATGTCGCCCCGATCAGCGGCTCGTACATCTCCACCGGCTACAAGGCCGGCGGCGCCGTCTGGTCCTCCGGCAGCCACACCGGCGTCGACTTCCACGCCGCGTCCGGCACCGCCGTCCACGCGGTGGGTTCCGGCACCGTCGTCGAGGCGGGCTGGGGTGGCGCGTACGGCAACAACATCGTCATCAAGATGACCGACGGCACGTACACGCAGTACGGCCACCTGTCGTCCATCGGCGTCTCCGTCGGCCAGACGGTCACCCCCGGCCAGCAGATAGGCCTCTCCGGGGCGACCGGCAACGTCACCGGCGCGCATCTGCACTTCGAGGCCCGGACGACGGCCGAGTACGGCTCGGACATCGACCCCGCCGCGTACCTGCGTTCGCACGGCGTGAACGTCTGACGCACCACTCGACGCTTCCCAGGAGGCCCCGGCTCACCGAGCCGGGGCTTTCCGCGTTGTGACGTACCTCCTGTCCAAAAAATATCCCTGGATTCCGGTCCGCCATCGGAAATTCCGGCTCGCTGCAATAGAGTCGCTGGAACACACGTCAATCATCGACGTTTCACGGGGATTAAGGCGGAGGTCGGTCATGCGTATTCCGGCGCACTCGGTATGCACGGCGATCCGTGATGACATCGTCGCGGGTGTCTACGAGCGCGGCAGCCGTCTCACCGAGGAACTGCTCGCCCGCCGGTACGGCGTCAGCCGGGTCCCCGTGCGCGAGGCGCTGCGCACGCTGGAGGCCGAGGGCTTCGTGGTGACCCGTCGGCACGCGGGCGCGTGCGTCGCCGAGCCGACGGAGCAGGAGGCCGCCGACCTGCTGGAGATGCGCATGCTGCTGGAGCCACTGGGCGCCGCCCGCGCCGCGCAGCGCCGCACGGAAGCACACCTGAAGGTGCTGCGCGGCCTGGTCAGACTGGGCCAGGAGCGGGCCAGGAGGGGGAACAGCGAGGATCTGCGCTCCCTGGGCGGCTGGTTCCACGAGACGCTCGCACAGGCGTCCGGCAGCCCCGCGCTGACCTCGACGCTCGCCCAGCTGCGGCACAAGATCGCCTGGATGTACGCCATCGAGGCGCCGGCCAACCCCGTGGAGTCCTGGGCGGAGCACGGCGGCATCGTGGACGCGGTCGCGCGCGGCGACAGCGACCGGGCCCGGACGATCACGTCCCTGCACACCGAGCGCGCCACCGCCGCACACCGGCTCCGATTTCCGTCCGGGGCCGGCGGGACGGAACGCCCCGACCGTGTGAGGACTTCGCAACACCCCGTAAACACGCCGAGTCTGCGGCATTAACACAGGAGCCGTATACAAAGAGGGAAGAATTCCGAAGGGCATTTTTCCTGCTGCCCGCAGAACGGAAAAGGACGAAAAGGCGAAGGGCCCGCCCGATAAATCGGACGAGCCCTTCGGTGTGTCTGCGGGTGGCCTTTCAGGCCTTTTCCGCTTTATTCGGCCGGGTCGCTCAGACCGTCTCGGGGAGTTCTTCGAGTCCCTCGGCCACGAGCTTCGCCAGACGGTCGAGCGCGATGTCCGCGCCCTCGGCCTCGGAAGCGAGCACGATCTCCTCGCCGCCCTGGGCGCCGAGGCCCAGCACCGCCAGCATGGAGGCCGCGTTGACGGGGTTGCCGTCGGCCTTGGCGATCGTCACGGGGATACCGGAGGCCGTGGTGGCCCGGACGAAGATGGATGCGGGTCGGGCGTGGAGGCCCTCGGCCCAGCCGACGTTGACGCGGCGCTCAGCCATGTGATGCTGCCCTTCAGGTGTCTCGGGTACTTCAGAGAGGTCTAGACCAGGTTGTCTAGACCAGTTTCCCATATGGCGCGGCGTACCGGAACGAGCCCACGGCCTGACCACGAACCGGCTTCCGCGCGTCTGTTGCGCTTCCCCAGACTGCCCCGCGCCGTTGTCGTACGCGAGCCGTACTCTGGGGCCCATGCAGACCTCGTCGGACCGGCACGAGTACCCCGCCCACTGGGAGGCCGACGTGGTGCTGCGCGACGGCGGCACCGCACGCATCAGGCCCATCACCGTTGATGACGCCGAGCGTCTCGTCAGCTTCTACGAGCAGGTCTCGGACGAGTCGAAGTACTACCGCTTCTTCGCGCCCTACCCTCGCCTGTCCGCCAAGGACGTCCACCGCTTCACGCACCACGACTTCGTGGACCGGGTGGGGCTCGCCGCCACCGTCGGCGGCGAGTTCATCGCCACGGTACGCTACGACCGCATCGGCGCCGACGGAACGCCCGCGTCCGCCCCCGCCGACGAGGCCGAGGTCGCCTTCCTCGTCCAGGACGCCCACCAGGGTCGCGGCGTCGCCTCCGCCCTCCTCGAACACATCGCCGCCGTCGCCCGCGAGCGCGACATCAGACGCTTCGCCGCCGAGGTGCTCCCCGCCAACTCCAAGATGATCAAAGTGTTCACCGACGCCGGGTACCAGCAGAAGCGCAGCTTCGAGGACGGCGTCGTCCGCCTGGAGTTCGACCTGGAGCCCACCGACCGCTCCCTCGCCGTCCAGCGCGCCCGCGAGCAGCGAGCCGAGGCCAGGTCCGTACAGCGGCTGCTGGCCCCCGGCTCGGTCGCCGTCATCGGCGCCGGGCGCACGCCGGGCGGAGTGGGCCGCAGCGTGCTCGCCAATCTGCGGGACGCGGGCTTCACCGGGCGGCTGTACGCGGTGAACAAGGCCCTCGGGGAGGACGAGAAGGACATCGCCGGGGTGCCCGCGCACCGGTCCGTCACCGACATCGAGGGGCCTGTCGACCTCGCGGTCGTCGCCGTCCCGGCCGCGTACGTGCCCGAGGTCGTCGCCCAGTGCGGTGAACACGGCGTGCAGGGGCTCGTGGTCGTCTCCGCCGGGTACGCCGAGAGCGGCCCCGACGGGCGCGAGCGCCAGCGCGAACTGGTGCGCCAGGCGCGTACGTACGGCATGCGCATCATCGGGCCGAACGCCTTCGGGATCATCAACACCGCCCCCGGTGTACGGCTCAACGCCTCGCTCGCCCCCGAGGCCCCGCGCTCCGGGCGCATCGGGCTCTTCGCCCAGTCCGGCGCCATCGGCATCGCACTGCTGTCCCGGCTGCACCGGCGCGGGGGAGGGGTCACCGGCGTCACCGGCGTCTCCACCTTCGTGTCGTCCGGCAACCGCGCGGACGTGTCGGGGAACGACGTCCTCCAGTACTGGTACGAGGACCCGGACACCGATGTCGTCCTCATGTACCTGGAGTCCATCGGCAACCCGCGCAAGTTCACCCGCCTCGCCCGGCGCACGGCGGCGGTCAAGCCGCTCGTGGTGGTACAGGGGGCGCGACATGGTTCCGCACCCCTGGGGCATGCCGTGCGCGCCACCCGGCTGCCCCACACCACCGTCTCCGCACTGCTGCGGCAGGCCGGGGTGATCCGGGTCGACACGATCACGGAACTCGTCGACGCGGGGTTGCTGCTGGCCCGGCAGCCCCTGCCAGCGGGGCCGCGGGTGGCGATTCTGGGGAACTCCGAGTCGTTGGGGCTGCTCACCTACGACGCGTGTCTCTCAGAGGGGTTGCGGCCGCTGCCCCCGCTGGATCTGACGACCGGGGCCTCGGCGCGGGACTTCTCCGGGGCCCTGTCGCGGGCGCTGGCCGACGACTCGTGCGACGCGGTCGTGGTCACGGCGATACCCGCGCTGGGGGAGACGTCACCCGGGGACGCGGCCCTGGCCGACGCACTGCGGTCCGCTGCCGCCGCGAATCCCTCAAAGCCGGTGCTGGTCGTGCACGTCGAGCTGGGTGGGCTCGCGGAGGCGTTGTCGGCCGCGGCGAGCACGGCACCACAGGCCGGTGACAGGGCGCCCGGCGCCGCGGGGGGTGCCCACCTTCCCCCACCCTCGGCCGCGCTTGAGCGGGGGGAAGCCGCCGCGGCCGAGGCGCACCTCATCCCCGCCTACCCCGCCGCCGAGCGGGCCGTTCGCGCACTCTCCGAAGCCGTGAACTACGCGCAGTGGCGGCGGGAGGCGGCCGACCCCGGGCGGGTGCCCGCGTACGAGGACATCGACGAGAAGGGGGCCGCCGAGCAGATCGACGCACTGCTGGCGCGGGGCGAGGGACTCACGCTCGACGCGGAGGAGACGGGCGCACTGCTCGCGCGGTACGGCATCCACCCGCGGCAGGCGCGACCCGCGCCCACGCCCGACGAGGCGGTGCGGGCGGCGGAGGCCATCGGCTACCCCGTCGCGCTCAAGACGACCGCCCCGCACCTGCGGCACCGGGCCGACCTGGGCGGCGTACGGCTCGACCTGGCGGACGAGGAGCAACTGCGGCGGGCGTACGCGGAGTTGACGGAGCTGTTCGGAGGGCCCGATGAGCTCCGTCCGGTCGTGCAGGGCATGGCCCCGCGCGGGGTCGACACGATCGTGCGGACGGTGGTGGACCCGGCGGCCGGGGCGGTGCTGTCGTTCGGGCTCGCCGGGCCCGCGTCGCAGCTGCTCGGGGACATGGCGCACCGCCTGATCCCGGCCACCGAGCGGGACGCGACCTCGCTGGTCCGGTCGATCCGGACCGCACCGCTCCTCTTCGGCTGGCGGGGTTCCGCCCCCGTCGACACGGAGGCGCTGGAGGAGCTGCTGCTGCGGGTCTCCCGACTGGTCGACGACCACCCCGAGGTCGTGGCGGTCTCCCTGGAGCCCGTCGTCGTCGCCCCGCACGGCCTGAGCGTCCTCGGCGCCACCGTCCGGCTCGCGCGCCCGCCCGCCCGCGACGACCTCGGCCCGAGGACGCTTCCGGTGTACTGAGGGCGACGCTGGCTGTGTACTGAGGTCGACGCTCGCGGTGTACCGGCGACGGCGCGCGGACCGCGTACGGACGGCGCACGGCCCCACGCATTGATCCGTCCACGACAGAACAGAGACGGCAGAGCGGTCCCTCGCAGTCAGTGCGCCACCGTAGGATGGACGTCATGGCCAAGACCAGTACGACGACCCAGGGGCTGCGTGCGGCGATCGAGCGCAGCGGCTACTACCCGGCCCTCGTGGCCGAGGCGGTGGAGGCCGCTGTCGGCGGCGAGGCCATCAAGTCGTACCTGGTCCACCAGGAGACGACGTTCGACGCGAACGAGGTGCGGCGGCACGTCACCGTCCTCGTCCTCACGGGCAACCGCTTCATCGTGAGCCACACCGACGAACAGGCCGCGGACACCACCTCGCCGACCCCGTACGCCACGACGTCGACCGAGTCGGTGAAGATCGGCCGGATCTCGTCGGTCGTGCTCAGCCGGGTCGTCGCCAACCCGGAGTCGTACGCACCGGGCACCCTGCCCCGCGAGATCGTCCTGACCATCGGCTGGGGCGCCGTCTCCCGCATCGACCTGGAGCCCGCCGCCTGCGGAGACCCCAACTGCGAGGCGGACCACGGGTACACGGGCAGCTCGACGGCGGACGACCTCAGCCTGCGCGTCAGCGAGGCCGGGGACGGCCCGGAGACCGTGCGCCAGGCCCTCGCCTTCGCGCAGTCCCTCTCCGAGGCGACCGCGGACCCCGCCCGCTGATGGCGCTGCCCACCTGGGACCACCCGGAACCGCTCGCCGTCGGCTCCGCCCCCGTCCCCGAGTACGGCTCCGGCTCGCTCGCCGACCTCCTGCCCACCCTCGCGGCGGGCATGGGCGTCCCCGGTACGACCGCGTCGATACCGGAGCTGACCGCGGCCGACCGGGCCTGCGTGTTCCTGATCGACGGCCTGGGCTGGGAGCAGCTGAAGGCGCACCCGGACGAGGCGCCCTACATGACGGCGCTGCTGGCGTCCTCACGCGGCGGCACCGGCCGCCCCCTCACCGCGGGCTACCCCGCCACCACCGCGACCTCGCTCGCCTCCGTGGGCACGGGCCTGCCCCCGGGCGCGCACGGGCTGCCCGGTTACACGGTCCGCAACCCGGAGACCGAGGAGCTGATGAACCAGCTCCGCTGGCAGCCGTGGACGTCACCGAAGGTGTGGCAGCCGTACCCCACGATCTTCCAGCTTGCCGACGCGGCGGGTGTGCGCACCGCCCAGGTCACCTCCCCGGCCTTCCAGAACACCCCTCTCACCCAGGTCGCCCTGAGCGGCGGCACCTTCCACGGCCGCCTCTCCGGCGAGGACCGCATGGACCTGGCCGCCGAGCAACTGGCGGCCGGGGACCGTGCGTTGATCTACACGTACTACTCCGAGCTGGACGGCGCCGGGCACCGCTTCGGCGTGGACTCCGACGCCTGGCGCGGCCAGCTCATGCACGTCGACCGACTGGTCCAGCGCCTGGCGGAGCAACTCCCGCCGCGCACCGCGCTGTACGTCACCGCCGACCACGGCATGATCGACATCCCGTTCGACGAGCAGCACCGCATCGACTTCGACGAGGACTGGGAGTTGCGCGCCGGGGTCGCCCTGCTGGGCGGTGAGGGCCGCGCCCGCCATGTGTACGCGGTGCGGGGCGCCGAGTCGGATGTCCTGACCTGCTGGCGCGAGGTGCTCGGCGAGCAGTTCTGGATCGCCTCGCGCGACGAGGCGATCGCGGCGGGCTGGTTCGGACCGCACGTCGACGAACGCGTGTACGCCCGCCTCGGCGACGTGGTCGCGGCCGCGCGCGACGACGTCCTGATCATCGCCTCCGAGCGGGAGCCCAAGGAGTCGGCGATGGTTGGCAACCACGGCTCGATGACCCCCGTGGAACAGCTGGTCCCGCTCCTCGAAGTACGCTCCTGAAGCCCTGCCCGCCTGCCCGCCTGCCCGCCTGCCCGCCTGCCCACCCGGTCGTCCCTCCGGCCCCGCCGCCCCCTCGCCCTCCTCACCGAAAGGTGCTCAACTCACCATGCCCGAGCTGGTGTTCTTCTCCGGAACCATGGACTGCGGGAAGTCGACGCTGGCCCTCCAGATAGAGCACAACCGCTCGGCACGCGGGCTCCAGGGCATGATCTTCACGCGTGACGACCGCGCGGGCGAGGGCAAGTTGTCGTCGCGGCTGGGCCTGGTCACCGACGCCGTGGAGGTCGAGGACGGCCAGGACCTCTACGCGTACCTCGTCGACCACCTCTCCCAGGGCCGCCGCGCGGACTACGTGATCGCCGACGAGGCCCAGTTCCTCGCCCCCGGGCAGATCGACCAACTCGCCCGCGTCGTGGACGACCTGGGCCTCGACGTCTACGCCTTCGGCATCACCACCGACTTCCGTTCCAAGCTCTTCCCCGGCTCCCAGCGCCTGGTCGAGCTGGCCGACCGCGTCGAGGTCCTGCAGGTGGAGGCCCTCTGCTGGTGCGGCGCCCGCGCCACCCACAACGCCCGCACGATAGGCGGCCAGATGGTCGTCGAGGGCGCCCAGGTCGTCGTCGGCGACGTCAACCAGCCCGACGACATCGGTTACGAGGTCCTCTGCCGCCGTCACCACAGCCGCCGTATGACGGCCGCGACGGCCCACGCGAGCGCCCTCTCCCCGGACGTCCTGCCGGTCGAGACGGTCTGACGGTCGAGACGGTCTGACGGGACGCCCGGCCCCGGCTCCCGGTTCACCCGACCGTGCGACCGGCGGGTTCAGCGTTCCGAGTGCACCACGGCGAACTTCGCGCCCTCCGGGTCGGCGAGGGTGGCCACCGGACCGTGCGGGGTGTCGTGGGTGGGGGTGAGGACGTGGCCGCCGAGTTCGATGACGCGGTTGGCGGCCTCGTCGGGGTCGGTCACCTCGAAGTAGGTCAGCCAGTGGGGCCCTCGGTCGCGGGGGAGGGCGCCGCCGACGCCGTGGATGCCGGCGACGGGGCGGCCCCCGACGCGGAGGGTGACGTAGTCGAGGTCGGGGGAGACGACCGGCTCCTCCTCGTAGCCGAAGGTCGTCTCGTAGAACTTGGCGACCAGCGAGCTGTCGACGGTGAGGAGTTCGTCCCAGGCGGGGGTGCCGGGGACGCCGGTGATGTCCGCGCCGAGGTGCTCCGCCGCCTGCCAGATGCCGAAGACGGCGCCCGCGGGATCGGAGGCGATAGCCAGGCGGCCCGCCTCGCCGGCGTCCAGCGGGCCGACACCGACGGTGCCTCCGCAGTGCCGCACGGTCTCCGCCGTCAGGTCCGCGTCGGCCGAGGCGAAGTACGGCGTCCAGGCGATGGGGAGATGGCGGTCGGGCGGCAGCTGGCCGATGCCCGCGACCTGGCGCCCGTCGAGCAGTGCCCGTACGTACGGGCCGAGTTGCTGGGGCCCGGGCTGGAACTCCCAGCCGAACAGCGCCCCGTAGAAGTCCTGGGTCGTCGCCATCCCGTGCACCATCAGGCTCACCCAGCAGGGTGTGCCCGGTGGATACGCCGCACCGTTCAGGCCGGTCGACCCCCGTGCCTCGGTCATCGTCACTCTCTCCTCGGCCCCTCGCTGCGGCCGTGTCCGTCCGCCCTCCGAAGGCGTGTACCGCGTCCACGCGCGATCACGCCCCGTGCCGATGCTCGCACCACCCGTAACGCCACGGGCCCGCGCCGCACCGCCGCGCGCCGCGTACGTGTGCGCGGGTGCCCGGCTCGCCGGTACCGGTCGCTTTCCGCGGCGCCGCCGTGCGGTGTCCATCGGTTGTACGGCTTGTGCCCGATCCCGTACGCCTCGTGATCGGCACCGCCCGGCGGGCAGAGTAGCCGGACCAGGACGACGCGGCCACCTCGTGCGCAAGGATGGGGCCATGAACGCCATCATCTCCGCCTCCGACCTCGCGAACGAGCTGGCGGGAGCCCAACCGCCGGTCCTGCTGGACGTCCGCTGGCAGTTGGGCGGCCCGAACCTGCGCCCCGAGTACGAACAGGCGCACATCCCGGGGGCCGTCTTCGTCGACCTGGACGCCGAACTCGCCGGCCCGGCGGGCTCCGGCGGCCGCCACCCGCTGCCCGACCCGGAGGCCTTCGGTGCGGCGATGCGGGCGGCCGGGGTCTGCGCCGACCGTGCCGTCGTCGTGTACGACGGCGGACTCAACTGGGCCGCCGCGCGGGCGTGGTGGCTGCTCGGCTGGGCGGGCCACCCTTCGGTGCGGGTCCTGGACGGCGGTCTGGCGGCCTGGGAGGGCCCGTTGACGGCCGAGATCCCGGAGCCCGTGCCCGGCACCTTCGCACCCGTCCCCGGCGCGCTGCCGCTGCTCGACGCGGACGGTGCCGCCGCGCTGGCCCGCACCGGGCTGCTCCTGGACGCACGGGCCGCCGAGCGCTACCGCGGCGACGTGGAGCCCATCGACCCGGTCGGCGGTCACATCCCGGGCGCCGTGTCGGCCCCGACCACGGAGAACGTGGCCGAATCCGGCCGCTTCCGGTCCGCCGCCGAACTCGCCGACCGCTTCAAGGGACTCGGCGCGACCGCCGACTCCGAGGTCGGCGTCTACTGCGGCTCCGGTGTCTCCGGCGCCCACCAGGTGCTGGCGCTGGCCGTCGCGGGCGTCCCGGCGGCGCTGTACGTGGGCTCGTGGTCGGAGTGGTCCCGGGACGAGGACCGTCCGGTGGCCACCGGACCCGACCCCCAGTGACCCACCGCTGACGGCGTGCCGTGGGGCCCGTGCCTGAACGACGCGGGCCCCCCACACGTATGAATGACCGATCTTGCACCGACCAGCCGGCACCGACGAGCCCGATTCTCCGACGAGGAAGACGACGAGGACACAGACGAAGAAACGGATCTGCGTGAACGACCGGTCCAACTCCCCACCGCTGTGGGCCGCTACTCCTGCTTCTTGCGTCGCGTACCGAACACGATCTCGTCCCAGCTGGGCACCGCCGCGCGACGACCCGGCCGGACGCCGTCGGCCTCGGCCTGGCGGTCGGTGGCGCCGACGAGCCGGTCGCGGTGGCCGTTGACCGACCGAGGCATGAGGACGTCCGCGTACGCGGAACCGGCCGAGGCCGCAGGGGTCGCGGACTCCTCCTCCGCCACTTCCTCGACGGACTCCTCCTGCGGTTCGGCCGAGGGCAGGTCGGGCACGACCAGGTCGCCCCGGTAGCTGGGGACGGCCTCCAGGATGCTGGTGAGCGAGTCGCGCTCGCTCACCAACTCCTCGTCGCTCTCGGGCGGCGCGGGCAGGGCGGGACGTTCCGCCTGGCGGTCCAGGGGGCGGTCACGGGGCAGCCGCGCGATCCTCGGCACGAACGGGAAGCTCGGCTCGGGTGTCCCGAGGTCGTCGGACTCGCCGATCAGCGAACGCGCCTCGTCGTCGACGGCCTGGACGAGCCGCCGGGGCGGGTCGTACGTCCAGCTCGCCGAGTGCGGTTCGCCCGCGACGCAGTACACCAACAGGACTTCCCAGGTGCCGTCGTCGCGGCGCCACGAGTCCCACTGGACGGTGTCCTTCTCGGCGCCGCGCAGCAGCAGTCGCTCCTGTACGGCCTCGCCGAGCTGGGGTCCGGCGTTCTCGCCGGGGCGGCGCACCGGGGTCTTGCGGGCCCGCTCGGCCATGAAGGCACGCTCGGCCAGTACGGGGCCCTCGAACCGGCGTACCCGGTCGACGGGGATGCCGGCGAGCTGCGCGACCTCCTCGGCCGTGGCACCCGCGCGTATCCGCGCCTGGATGTCACGGGGGCGGAGATGGCTCTCCACCTCGATCTCGATCTGACCGAGGCGGGGTCGGTCGCCGCGCACGGCGGCACGCAGCCGTTCGTCGATCGGTAGCGTGTACTCCGTGGAATCGGCAGCCTTCAGCACCAGCCGTGTGCCGTCATTGGAGACGGCCACGACACGCAGTTCGGGCATGGGGACCTCCCGGGTGGTGCCTGCCGACGTCACGTGCGTCGCTGCTTCCGCTAGTCGAGTGTGGCCTGCCCGGGTGCAGCCTGCCACAACCTTGCCGAGTTGCCCGGCGTGTCGGGCGTGAGCCCGAGGTCGCCGTTATGGCACGGTTACCTGTTCGCAACGCTAAGTGACGAACCTCATCACCCTGTGCAACGATCCCCCTCCCGGCGGTCCTCGAAGGCCCCGGACACCCTGGCGGGAGTCCGGACCCAGGGCTCGCAACAGTACTCCATTCGGGCCACTTGCGTGGATCGGCACGCCGCTCAACTTCTCATGGGAGACGTCGATCCGCCGCCGGAACAGACCTTTTCGTGACCTCGGGAGGGACGTGCTTCACGCGATCACCAGAACCGCCCGGGCGGCTAGGGCTGCCCTAGGCCCCGAGCACCCGGCGCAAGTAGTCGTTCTGGAACCGCCGTTCGGGGTCGAGCCGGTCACGCAGGGCGGTGAACTCCCCGAAGCGGGGGTAGACCTTGGCGAAGTAGTCCGTGTCCCGCGTGTGCACCTTGCCCCAGTGCGGCCGCCCCTCGTGCGCGGTGAAGATCCGCTCGGCGGCGGTGAAGTACGCCTGATAGGGCGTGCCCTTGAACATGTGCACGGCGATGTACGCGCTCTCGCGGCCGGAGGCGGTGGAGAGCGTGATGTCGTCGGCCGGCGCGGTGCGCACCTCGACGGGGAAGCTGACGCGCAGGTTCGAACGGTCGACCATCGCCTTGAGTTCACGCAGCGTGTCCGCCAGGGCCTCGCGCGGAACGGCGAACTCCATCTCCACGAAGCGCACTCGGCGCGGAGACGTGAAGACCTTGTAGGGGATGTCGGTGTAGGTCCGCGCGGACAGGGCGCGGCTGGAGATCTGCGCGATCGTCGGGATGGTGGCGGGGACCGCCTGGCCGACCCAGTTGGCCACCTGGAACACGCCGTTGGAGAGGAACTCGTCCTCGAACCAGCTGTTCAGCTGCGGTACGGGCTTCTCGGGACCCGCGCTGCGGTTGTTGCGCTTGGTGTTGGTGTTGCCGGTGTGCGGGAACCAGTAGAACTCGAAGTGCTCGTTCTCGGCGTGCAGTTCGTCGAACTCGGCCACCACCCTCTCGAACGACATCGGTTCCTCGCGCGCCGTGAGCAGGAAGATCGGCTCCACGGCGAAGGTGATCGCGGTGACGATGCCGAGGGCGCCGATGCCGACGCGGGCCGCCGCGAAGACGTCGGGGTTCTCGGTCGCGGAACAGGTGAGGATCGAGCCGTCGGCGGTGACCAGTTCGAGACCCCGGATCTGGGCGGCGATCGAGGCCGAGTCGCGGCCGGTGCCGTGGGTGCCGGTGCTCGTCGCGCCGGAGACCGTCTGCTCCATGATGTCGCCCATGTTCGTGAGCGACAGCCCCTCACGCGCGAGAGCCATGTTGAGCCTCTTGAGCGGGGTGCCGGCGGCGACCGTGACCGTCATGGCCTCACGGTCGATCTTGCGTATGCCCGTCAACAGTTGAGGGCGGATCAACACGCCGTCGGTCGCGGCGGCGGCCGTGAAGGAGTGGCCCGTGCCGACCGCCTTCACCCGGAGGTCGTCCTCGGCGGCCTGCCGTACGGCAGCGGCGAGTTCCTCCACGGTGGCAGGGGTGACCTCCCGTACGGGCCGGGCGGTGACGTTCCCCGCCCAGTTACGCCACGTGCCGCTCTTCCCGATCACTGTGGTGCTCATGGGGCCCTCCCCGCCTTGGAGCCGGCCTGCGCAGCCGGCGGTACCCGAGAAAACCGACCGCGACCGCGACGGCTCCGGACGCTGCCGGAACCACGTACCCCGCCTCCGCCCCGGCAGCGTCGATCACCCAGCCGGACACGGAGGAGCCGAGCGCCACCCCGACCGCGAGCCCGGTGCCCACCCAGGTCATGCCCTCGGTCAGTTGCGTGCGTGGTACGTGCTCTTCGATCAAGGACATCGTCGTGATCATCGTGGGTGCGATGGACAGGCCCGCGACGAAGAGCGCCACGGCCAGAAACGGCAAGTTTCCGACCAGTAGGAGGGGGATCATACTCACGGCCATGCCGCACACGCCCAGCAGCCATCGACGTTCCGGCGCCCCGGCGAAGCGCAACAACCCGAAGACGATGCCCGCCGCGCACGAACCGGCCGCGTAGAGGGCCAGGACGACGCTCGCGGCGGCCTTGTGGCCCCGCTCCTCGGCGAAGGCCACGGTGACCACGTCGACGGCCCCGAAGATCGCCCCGGTCGCCACGAAGGTGGCCACCAGGACCTGCAGTCCGGCCGAGCGCAGCGCCGAACGGCCCTTGTCGTGCCGTTCGCGCGGATGCGGCGCCGGTTCGGTGGCGCGCTGGGCTGTCAGCCAGAAGACGCCGACGGCGAGGAAGCAGGCGGCGAGCAGCGGCCCGGCCTCCGGGAACCACGCCGTGGACAGCCCGATGGAGATGATCGGCCCGAAGATGAAGCAGACCTCGTCGACGACCGACTCGAAGGAGTACGCGGTGTGCAGCTGTGGGGTGTCCCGGTACAGGGCCGCCCAGCGCGCCCGGGTCATCGCCCCGAGGCTCGGTACGCAGCCGATGCCCGCCGAGCAGACGTACAGCACCCGGTCCGGCCAGCCGTAGTGCGCGGCGAACAACAGCCCCGCCGACGCGGCCAGGGCGACGAGGGTCGCCGGGCGCAGTACCCGTCGCTGCCCGTACTGGTCCACCAGGCGCGAGATCTGCGGGCCGAGCACGGCGGCGGAGAGCGCGATGGTCGCCGAGAGCGCGCCGGCCAGGCCGTACCGGCCGGTGAGCTGGGAGATCATCGTGACCACGCCGATGCCCATCATGGACAGCGGCATCCGGCCGAGGAAGCCCGCGGCGGTGAAGCCCTTGGTGCCGGGGGCGGCGAACAGGGCGGTGTAGGGGCTGGGCACGGGGTCTCCGGTCGGCCGGTAAACGGAGGAACGAGTTCCTCGTAAGGTGCGAACTCAGTCGATACAGCTTACGGCTGAGGTCACCCTTAGTCATCCTGGGGCGTGGGCCGGGATCCCGGCTGTCGGCGCCGGGTGGCAGGATCGGAGGCATGCCACACGCGCACGACGCCACCCCCTACGACGCCCTGCTCCTGCTCTCGTTCGGCGGCCCGGAGGGCCCGGACGACGTGGTCCCGTTCCTGGAGAACGTGACGCGGGGGCGCGGCATCCCCAAGGAACGCCTCAAGGAAGTCGGGCAGCACTACTTCCTGTTCGGCGGGGTCAGCCCCATCAACGACCAGAACCGCGCCCTGCTCGACGCCCTCCGCAAGGACTTCGCCGAGCACGGCCTGGACCTGCCGGTCTACTGGGGCAACCGCAACTGGGCGCCCTACCTGACCGACACCCTGCGCGAGATGGTCGCCGACGGCCGCCGCCGCATCCTGGTCCTCGCCACCAGCGCGTACGCCTCGTACTCGGGCTGCCGCCAGTACCGCGAGAACCTCGCCGCCTCGCTCGCCGCCCTGGAGGCCGAGGGCCTGGAGCCGCCGAGGGTCGACAAGATCCGGCACTACTTCAACCATCCGGGCTTCCTGGAGCCCATGATCGACGGCGTCCTGGAGTCCCTGGCCGACCTCCCCGAGGACGTCCGCGACGGCGCGCACCTCGCCTTCTGCACGCACTCCATCCCGATCGCCTCGGCGGACACCTCCGGCCCGGCCGAGGACCACGGGGACGGCGGCGCGTACGTCGCGGAGCACCTGGACGTCGCGAAGCTCATCGCCGACGCCGTGCGCGAGCGGACCGGTGTCGAGCACCCCTGGCAGCTCGTCTACCAGTCCCGCTCCGGTGCCCCGCACATCCCGTGGCTGGAGCCGGACATCTGCGACCACCTGGAGGAGCGGCACGCGGCCGGGGTCCCGGCCGTCGTGATGGCGCCCATCGGTTTCGTCTCGGACCACATGGAGGTCCTGTACGACCTCGACACCGAGGCCATGGCCAAGGGCGAGGAGCTGGGGCTGCCGGTCCGCCGCTCGGCCACCGTGGGCGCCGACCCCCGCTTCGCCGCCGCGATCCGCGACCTCGTCCTGGAGCGCGCCGCGACCGAGCTGGGCCGGGACGTCACCCCCTGCGCCCTCGGCGCGCTCGGCGCGAGCCACCACCTGTGCCCGGTCGGCTGCTGCCCGGCCCGCGCACCGCAGCCCGCCGCCGCGGGCGCCGACAGCCCGTACGCGTGAGGAGCACCGTGACCGACCAGTCAGAGCGTCCGGACGGCCTGAGGGCCGAACTGCTGGAGATCGCCCTGGACGCCGCCCACCGGGCGGGGGCCTTCCTGCGTGACGGACGGCCCGAGGATCTCGGTGTGGCCGCCACCAAGTCCAGCGCGGTCGACGTCGTCACCGAGATGGACATCGCCTCCGAGAAGCTGATCACCGGCCTGCTGGCCGAGCGCAGGCCGCACGACGGCGTGCTCGGCGAGGAGGGTGCCAGCGTCGAGGGCACCAGCGGCGTCCAGTGGGTGATCGACCCCATCGACGGCACCGTCAACTACCTGTACGGACTTCCGAGTTGGGCCGTGTCCATCGCGGCACGGGTGGACGGCGAGACCGTCGTCGGCGTGGTCCACGCCCCGGTGCGCGGCGAGACCTTCCGCGCCGTCCTCGGCGAGGGCGCGTACCTCAACGACCGCCCCGCGCGCGTGCGGCCCGCCCCCGCCCTGGAGCTGGCCCTCGTCGGCACCGGCTTCGGCTACCGCGCCGAGCGCCGGGCCAGGCAGGCCGACGTGCTGCGCGAGCTGATCCCCCACGTCCGGGACATCCGGCGCGGTGGCTCGGCCGCGATCGACCTGTGCGACGTGGCCGTGGGCCGCCTGGACGCGTACTACGAGCGCGGCCTGAACGCCTGGGACTACGCGGCGGGCGACCTCATCGCCCGGGAGGCGGGCGCCCTGACCGGTGGCCGCCCCTCAGAGCCCCTCTCACCCGACCTGACCATCGCGGCCCCACCCGTCCTCTTCGAGGCCCTCCAGAGCCGCCTGGACGAGCTGGGTGCCTGGCACGACTGACGGTCCTGGCGGACGGCGACGAACGCAACGGGACCCCGGCCTGGATCTGCCGGGGTCCCGTTGTCGTGCGGTACGGGCTGTCGATCAGACGCTGTACGCGCCGACCTCCACACCGTGATCGGCGGCGAGGCGGCGCAGGTCGTCGAGTTCGCCCTGCTCCACCTCGACGAGGAAGTCGTCGCCCTCGTCGCGAGCCCTGGTCAGGTCGGACTCGGTCGCCCTTATGCGCTGCAGAAGTCCTGCGGTGAATGCGTCCATGCTGCGCCCCCTCGTCCTGGGTCGTGGGTCGTTGGCACGGGGGTGTGCCGTTCGGAAGGGGCGATCACGTCTCCTGTGGATGCCCAGCGCTGCCCTGGCCGGGCGGCGACGGTGCCGGACACCCACGCCCGCTCTGCGGAGAAGCGGAGCGCCGCATACCGCATGGTGGTGCGGCACAAGCAGAGCGTGATCGCGGGGTGTAAAGCCGTCCTCCCCCCGGTCTCTCGGACGGAAACCTCAACCGGACGAAAAAGTCCCGCATTCCCGGCCGACCGCCTTCGGCCTTCCTGTCCAGGGGTCGTCTTACAGCCGACTTACGGCCGAAAAAGGCAGGATGGAGGTCACACACCCACGAACACCCTGCCCGTGCGCGCCTGTGACGCGCTACGCGGGTGGACACAGGAAGGACAAGCGACGTGCGCGTACTCGTCGTCGAGGACGAGCAACTGCTCGCCGATGCGGTGGCCACCGGACTGCGCCGGGAGGCCATGGCCGTCGACGTCGTGTACGACGGTGCGGCGGCCCTGGAACGCATCGGCGTCAACGACTACGACGTGGTCGTCCTCGACCGCGACCTCCCCCTCGTCCACGGCGACGACGTCTGCCGCAAGCTCGTCGAGCTGGGCCTGCCCACGCGCGTGCTGATGCTCACCGCGTCCGGCGACGTCAGTGACCGCGTCGAGGGCCTGGAGATCGGCGCCGACGACTATCTGCCCAAGCCGTTCGCCTTCAGCGAGCTCATCGCGCGCGTACGGGCCCTCGGCCGGCGTACCAGCGTGCCGCTGCCGCCCGTTCTGGAACGCGCCGGCATCAAGCTCGACCCCAACCGCCGTGAGGTCTTCCGCGACGGCAAGGAGGTCCAGCTCGCGCCCAAGGAGTTCGCGGTCCTGGAGGTGCTGATGCGCAGCGAGGGCGCC
Organism: Streptomyces sp. NBC_00104; assembly: GCF_045160825.1. Lineage (NCBI taxonomy): Bacteria > Bacillati > Actinomycetota > Actinomycetes > Kitasatosporales > Streptomycetaceae > Streptomyces > Streptomyces sp. NBC_00104. The sequence goes on from NZ_CP108215.1 coordinate 8,279,702, forward strand.
GTCGTCTCGGCGGAGCAGCTCCTGGAGAAGGCCTGGGACGAGAACACCGACCCGTTCACCAACGTCGTGCGCGTGACGGTCATGACGCTGCGCCGCAAGCTCGGCGAACCCCCGGTCATCGTCACCGTGCCCGGCTCCGGCTACCGGATCTGATCCGCCGTGGCCACGACCCCCGCGCCGCCCCAGACGCCCCCGAAACCCACCTGGGACCCCCGGCGGGCGCAGAACCCGTTCCCGTGGCTGCGCCCGACCATCCGGATACGGCTCACGCTGCTGTACGGCGGCATGTTCCTGATCGCCGGGATCCTGTTGCTGTCGATCATCTACTTGTTGGCCGCCCAGGCCGTGAGCACCGGAAACACACCGGTGTTCAAGATCGAGGGCGGTACGAACATCAGCGTCTCCAGCAACAAGTGCCCCGCAGTGGACGCCGACACGGCCCCGACCAATCTGCAGCTGCCCGACTTCAACGCGGCGATCGCGGCCTGCATCGACGACCAGCGGCAGGTCGCCCTGGACACCCTGCTCAGCCGCTCCCTGCTGGCCCTGCTCGGGCTCGCCGTGATCGCGTTCGCCTTCGGCTACGCGATGGCGGGCCGGGTGCTCGCGCCGCTCGGCCGGATCACCCGTACCGCGCGCGCGGTGGCCGGCTCGGACCTGTCCCGCCGTATCGAGCTGGACGGTCCGGACGACGAGCTGAAGGAGCTGGCGGACACCTTCGACGAGATGCTGGAGCGGCTCCAGCGGGCCTTCTCGGCGCAGCAACGGTTCGTCGGGAACGCCTCGCACGAGCTGAGAACACCGCTCGCGATCAACCGCACGCTCCTCGAAGTGCACCTCTCCGATCCGAACGCGCCGGCCGAGCTGCAACAACTGGGCAAGACGCTGCTGGCCACCAACGAGCGCAGCGAGCAGCTCGTCGAGGGGCTGTTGCTGCTCGCCCGCAGCGACAACCAGATCGTCGAGCGCAAGCCCGTGGACCTCGCCGAGGTCGCCTCCCAGGCCATCGACCAGGTGCGCTCCGAGGCGGACGCCAGGAACGTGGAGATCCGCGGGGAGCGGGCCCCCGCGGTCGTCCAGGGCAACGGCGTCCTGCTGGAGCGGATCGCCCTGAACCTCGTCCAGAACGCCGTCCGGTACAACGTGCAGGGTGGGGGTGGTTGGGTGGAGGTCACGACGGAGCTCCAGCACGGGCAGGCGGTGCTGGTGGTCACGAACACCGGGCCCGTGGTCCCGGCGTACGAGATCGACAACCTTTTCGAGCCGTTCCGGCGGCTGCGTACGGAGCGCACGGGCAGCGACAAGGGCGTGGGCCTCGGCCTGTCGATCGTCCGGTCCGTGGCCCGCGCGCACGGCGGCCACATCGCCGCCCGACCACGTGAGGGAGGCGGACTCGTGATGCGGGTGACCCTGCCCGTCTGAGAAAATGACCCCCGGTTCCGGGACGTGTTCGCTTTGCGCGGAATTTCCTGGGCACCAGATCGAAACGGTCGTGCACGACCAATGTGTGATCGATCACATGGGCGAATTTCCAGCCATCTACCGAGCGTGATCATGTGTCCGTCGGAAAGCCGGGAAAATCCGGGTTTTCGGGGGTTGAGATCACGGGAAGTACATGCTGAGGCGCCTTTGTATGCAGCCTCTGGACCGTGTACGGTCCCGTTCGCCATCCAAGCCGATCACTCTTGAGGGGTCCGGTTGGGTGTCGATTGAGTAACAGACCTTGATGTGAGGCAAAATCTCCGCCTCAGGTCGGGCACAAGTCCGGCCTCTCACGCGTTACGTGCGCTGGAGACACCGCAGACACCCAGAGGGGGAGAGCGCGACATGGCAACGGATTACGACACCCCACGCAAGACCGACGACGACGTCGACTCGGACAGCCTGGAAGAGCTCAAGGCTCGCCGGAACGACAAGTCGACGTCCGCCGTGGACGTAGATGAGTTCGAGGCTGCAGAAGGCCTGGAACTGCCCGGGGCCGACCTCTCGAACGAGGAGCTGGCCGTCCGGGTACTGCCCAAGCAGCAGGACGAGTTCACTTGCATGAGCTGCTTCCTGGTGCACCACCGCAGCCAGCTGGCCCGCGAGAAGAACGGTCAGCCGATCTGCCGCGACTGCGACTGAGGCAGGGTCGGCCGTGACTGGCTCGACCCCTCCTTGGAAGCGCCGCTCCCGCAAGGAGGCGGACCGGGAGCCGCACGACGGCTCCGACGGCGTGCGTGACGACGAGCGGGGCTCCTCCGGCAAGGGAGCGGCCTCGCTCGAACGTGCGTCCGTCACGGCGTCGGGGGAGGCCACGGATGAGCAGGGACGCCTGCCCGTACCGGTGGAGACTCCGGCGCCGGTCGCCCGACGACGTACGGCCGTCGTCCGGGACGGACTGAAACAGGGCCTCAAGGTCGGGGCCCTCAAGAGCGGTGACCGGGCCAGAGCGGGGCTCGCGTACATCACCGAGCGGATCATCGAGATCGCCCCGCGGATCCCCGTGCGCGACCTCGCGACCCTGCGCGCCCAGTTCCCTGGACTGGGGCCCGAGCAGATCGCCGACAAGCTCGTCGCGGGGGCCGCCAACGCGACCTCCACGGTGGGCGCGGGCGTCGGGGCCGCCGCGATGCTGCCGGCGCCGCCCGCCATGCCCGCGGAACTGGCCGCCGAGATCACCGGGGTCGCCGCGGTCGAGCTGAAGCTCATCGCCGAGCTCCACGAGGTGTACGGGGCGCGGCCACCGGGAAATCTGCGACAGCGCAGCACCGCCTATCTGGACTCCTGGTCAGGTGAGCGCGGGATCGACGTGACCAAGCCGTCGACGATCAATTCGGCGCTCGGCGGGCAGCTGAAGAGGCAGTTGCGGCAGCAGATCATGAAACGCATGGTGCGGAATCTGCCGAACCTGATGCCGTTCCTGGTCGGGGCCGCGGTCGGGGCGGTCATGAACCGCCGGGACACCAAGCACCTCGCGGAGCGGATCCGTAAGGACCTGCGGCGTCATCAGGTGCCGTGGGAGGCGCTGCCGGAACTGCCGCCGCTGGAGAAGCCGGTGGATCCCCTGACGGTGGGGGAGTTGCCGAAGGAACTCGGCGGAGGCTGAGCGGGAGGTGCCGGGCGCACCTGGTTCCCGGGCAGGCGCGCCCGAGTTCGGCACCGCTCGGAATGCGCCGTCCTGGCTGATCGCCGATGCGGCGCGAGGAAAATTCTCGGCCGTAAGAGTTCGGCGGGAAAACAGCGTCGCCATCGCCGCGGAAAATCAGCGTCGCCGCCGAGCCGTTCCGCCGTCGTCGCGACGAACGGAACCTTCTCGGGCGGCCGGGCCGTCTCGCCGTCGGTGAGCGTCGCGTCGCGTCACGCCACCGTCTTCGCCGCTTCCACTGCCGCCACCAGGCGCTCCGGCTCCCTCGTCGACAGGTACACGTACGGGGTCGGGTCGGCCGGGTCGACGATCGGGATGCGCAGAGCCGTGGGGACGTAGGCGCGCAGGAGCATGAAGGCGTGCGGATTGGCCTTGTGGGTGCGCCAGGCCTGGGCCTCCTCGCGGTCCAGGATCTCCGGCTCGCCCAGGGCGCTCACCGGGATCTTCGCCTCGCCCGCGATCAGCGAGTCGCCGACGACGCGGATGCGGACCGAGCCGTAGGAGCTGGTGACGACCGCCGCGACCGCGGTGCCGCCGGCGAGGCCGCCCAGCAGGGGGAGCGTGCCGAACGGCAGCAGGATGAGGGCCATCGAGACGCCGACCAGGAAGCAGACGAGCCACCAGGTGCGGGGAGCGGTGAGGCGTTCTTCGTACGGCGAGGCGGAGAGCTGCATGGCGACAAGCTTGGCATGGGGACCCTCCGGCCCCGGAAATAGGGGCGTCCGAGGGGAAACCCTGCCCGTAGGGACGATGGCCGGACGCTGACGGACGGGTAAGGTCTGCGGCTGTGAGAGGTACTTCCGCGGCCCTGCGGCCCCCGGCGGACGCCACGGCGCCCGTACGGCATCCCGAGGCACCCGCTCCGGGTGAGTTGCTCGGCGCGCACTACGGGCAGTGTTTCGGCTGTGGTGACGAGCAGCCCCACGGGCTCCACCTGGAGGCGAGGGCCGGTGAGGGCGTCACCCTCACCGCCGAGTTCACCGTGCGGCCCGCGCACCAGGGGGCCCCGGGCCTCGCCCACGGCGGGGTCCTGGCCAGTGCTCTCGACGAGACCCTCGGCTCCCTCAACTGGCTGCTGCGCACCATCGCGGTGACCGGACGGCTTGAGACCGACTTTCTGCGCCCCGTCCCCGTCGGCACCGTGCTGCACCTGCGGGCCGAGGTGACGGCGGTGGCCGGGCGGAAGATCTTCGCGACCGCCGAGGGACGTATCGGTGACCCCGACGGCCCCTTGGCCGTCCGCGCCGACGCGCTCTTCGTCGAGGTCAAGGTCGACCACTTCATCGACCACGGCCGCGAGGCGGAGATCCAGGCGGCCATGAACGACCCGGACCAGGTCCGGCGGGCCCGTGCCTTCGAGGTGAACCCGTGAGCGGCGGCCGTACCCCTCTCGACGTCCTGATCCGGCGCGTCGACCCCGACGTGCCGCTGCCGGACTACGCGCAGCCCGGCGACGCGGGCGCCGATCTGCGCACCACGGAGAGCCGGGAACTGAAGCCCGGCGAACGGGCCGTACTTCCCACGGGAGTGTCCATCGCGCTCCCCGAGGGGTACGCGGCCTTCGTGCACCCACGGTCCGGTCTCGCCGCCCGCTGCGGCGTCGCCCTGGTGAATGCCCCGGGGACGGTTGATGCCGGGTACCGTGGGGAGATCAAGGTGATCGTGGTGAATCTCGACCCGCATGAAGCCGTGCGGTTCGAGCGCTTCGACCGGATTGCCCAACTGGTCGTCCAGCAGGTCGAGAAGGTGCGCTTCCGGGAGGTGGCGGAGCTTCCCGACTCGGCGCGGGCCGAGGGGGGCTTCGGGTCCACCGGCGGTCATGCCGCCGTGGGCGGACCATGGGTGGCAACGGGTGGGAATCGATACGCTTCGGCCGTATCCGACCGGGAAGGACAGTGACGTGTTCGGACGTCGCAAGAAGAAGGGTTCCGCTGAGGACGCGGCGGACGCGGCGAGCGAGGCCGAGCAGGTCGACGGCGTTGCCGGGGAAGCCGACGCCGAGGCGGACGAGGCCGAGCGGGAGCGCGTGCGGCTCGAGCCCGAGCCCCGGCCCGACGGGCCGTGGGACAGCTCCGAGGTGCGCGAGCCCGGCGAGGGCCGGGTGGACCTCGGCGGCATCTTCGTGCCCGGAGTCGACGGCATGGAGCTGCGGGTCGAGGTGGCCGGCGACGCGATCGTCGCGGCGACCGTCGTGCTCCGCGACAGCGCGGTCCAGCTGCAGGCCTTCGCCGCACCCAAGCGCGAGGGCATCTGGGGCGAGGTCCGTGAGGAGATCGCCTCCGGCATCACCCAGCAGGGCGGTGTCATCGACGAGGTCGAGGGTCCGCTGGGCTGGGAGCTCCGCGCGCAGGTGCCGGTGCAGCTGCCGGACGGCACGGGTGGCTTCCAGGTGGTCCGGTTCGTCGGCGTGGACGGGCCCCGCTGGTTCCTGCGCGGGGTGATCTCCGGCCGGGGCGCGGTGGAGCCGCAGACCGCCGGGCTGCTGGAGCAGATCTTCCGGGACACGGTCGTCGTCCGCGGCGAGGGCCCCATGGCTCCGCGCGACCCGATCGTCCTGAAGCTGCCGAACGACGCGCAGATGGTCCCCGAGGGGGTCCAGCAGGAGGACCAGGCCGGTTCCCGCTTCTCCGGCGGCATGGGGCAGCTCCAGCGCGGACCGGAGATCACCGAGGTCCGCTGACGCTCCCGGGGGCTGGTCGTGCAGCTCCCGCGCCCCTGACAGGGTCGCATGTACATGGGCCGTACCCCTCGGGGTGCGGCCCTTCGTCATGTTCGCTCTTTGCCCACAGGGCGCGTCAGGGTTGCGTCAAAGAGCGGCTCCGGCCCGTCTTCCGTCCCCTTCGCCGTGATGGTTGGCCGTAGGGTCGACGCTGCGTAGGCGGCGGTCACGGGAAGACAATGGGGCCATGGGACGCGGAAAGCTTCGGATCTACCTCGGTGCGGCACCGGGCGTCGGCAAGACGTACGCGATGCTGTCCGAAGCGCACCGCCGGGTCGAACGCGGCACCGACTGCGTGGTGGCCGTCGTGGAGCACCACGGCCGGCCGCGCACCGAGGTGATGCTGCACGGTCTGGAGCAGGTCCCGCGCCGGGAACTGGCCTACCGGGACGCGGTCTTCACCGAGACGGACGTGGACGCCGTCCTCGCCCGTCGGCCCCGGGTGGCCCTCGTGGACGAGCTGGCCCACACCAATGTGCCCGGCTCCCGCAACGACAAGCGCTGGCAGGACGTCGAGGAACTGCTCGCGGCCGGCATCGACGTGATCTCGACCGTCAACATCCAGCACCTGGAGTCGCTCGGTGACGTCGTCGAGTCGATAACGGGCGTACGGCAGCGGGAGACCGTCCCCGACGAGGTGGTGCGGCGGGCGGATCAGATAGAGCTGGTCGACATGTCGCCGCAGGCGCTGCGCCGGCGGATGGCGCACGGCAACGTCTACCAGCCGGACAAGGTCGACGCGGCGCTGTCGAACTACTTCCGGCCCGGCAACCTGACCGCACTGCGGGAGCTGGCACTGCTGTGGGTGGCGGACCGGGTCGACGAGTACCTCAACGCGTACCGCAGCGAGCACCAGGTCTCCAGGATCTGGGGCTCGCGGGAGCGGATCGTGGTCGGGCTGACCGGCGGGCCCGAGGGCCGGACCCTGATCCGGCGGGCCGCCCGGCTCGCCGAGAAGGGCGCGGGCGGCGAGGTCATGGCCGTCTACATCGCCCGCAGCGACGGGCTGACCTCCGCCTCGCCCAAGGAACTCGCCGTCCAGCGCACCCTCGTCGAGGATCTGGGCGGCACCTTCCACCACGTCGTCGGCGACGACGTCCCCGCCGCGCTGCTGGCCTTCGCCCGCGGGGTCAACGCCACCCAGATCGTGCTCGGCGTCTCGCGGCGCAAGAGCTGGCAGTACGTGTTCGGGCCGGGCGTCGGCGCGACCGTCGCCCGGGACTCCGGTCCCGACCTGGACGTCCACCTGATCACCCACGCCGAGGCGGGCAAGGGGCGTGGGCTGCCCGTCGCCCGGGGCGCGCGGCTGGGGCGGGCCCGGATGATCTGGGGCTGGCTGGTCGGGACGGCCGGGCCGGTGCTGCTGGCGCTGCTGCTGGCCGGCTTCGAGAGGGACCTGGGTCTCGCCAACGACATGCTGCTGTTCCTGTCGGTGACGGTGGCCGCGGCCCTGCTGGGCGGTCTGCTGCCCGCCCTGGCCGCCGCCGTGCTGGGCTCGCTGCTGCTCAACTGGTTCTTCACCCCGCCGGTGCACACCCTGACGGTCGACGACCCGACGAACATCGTCGCCATCGCGGTCTTCATAGGGGTCGCGGTGTCGGTGGCGTCCGTGGTGGACCTCGCGGCCCGGCGCACCCAACAGGCGGCCCGGCTGCGCGCCGAGTCGGAGATCCTCTCCTTCCTCGCGGGCAGCGTGCTGCGCGGGGAGACCAGCCTGGAGGCACTCCTCGAACGGGTCCGCGAGACCTTCGGGATGGAGTCGGTGGCCCTGCTGGAGCGCGAGAGCGATGTGGACCCGTGGACCTGCGCGGGCAGCGTGGGCCCCCGGCAGGTGGACCGTCCGGAGGCCGCGGACGTGGACATGCCGGTCGGCGACCACATGGCGCTCGCCCTCTCCGGGCGCGTCCTGCCCGCCGAGGACCGTCGGGTGCTGGCCGCGTTCGCCGCCCAGGCCGCCGTCGTACTGGACCGCAGGCGGCTGAAGCAGGAGGCCGACCGGGCCAAGGAGCTGGCCGAGGGCAACCGCATCCGCACCGCGCTGCTCGCCGCCGTCAGCCACGACCTGCGCACCCCGCTGGCGGGCATCAAGGCCGCCGTGTCGTCGCTGCGCTCCGACGACGTGGCCTGGTCGGAGGAGGACGAGGCCGAACTGCTCGAAGGGATCGAGGAGGGCGCCGACCGGCTCGACCACCTCGTGGGCAACCTCCTCGACATGTCCCGCCTGCAGACCGGCACGGTCACCACGCTGATCCGCGAGATCGACCTCGACGAGGTGGTGCCGATGGCCCTCGGCGGCGTCCCCGAGGGCAGCGTCGGACTGGAGATCCCCGAGAGCCTGCCCATGGTCGCCGTCGACCCCGGACTGCTGGAGCGCGCGGTCGCCAACATCGTCGAGAACGCCGTCAAGTACAGCCCGCCCGGCACGACCGGCCCGCCCGTCCTGGTCTCCGCCAGCGCCCTCGGCGGCCGTGTCGAGGTCCGGGTCACCGACCGGGGCCCCGGAGTCCCCGACGACGCCAGGGAGCGCATCTTCGAGCCCTTCCAGCGACACGGCGACGCCCCGCGCGGGGCCGGTGTGGGGCTGGGGCTCGCGGTCGCCCGAGGCTTCGCCGAGGCCATGGGCGGCACACTCGACGCCGAGGACACCCCCGGCGGAGGCCTCACCATGGTGCTCACGGTGCGCGCCGCACCGAACGGCTCAGGGCCCGCCACGGCTCCGTCGGCGGGCACGGGTCCCTCGGCGGGCACGGGTCCCACGGCGGGCGTCGTCGCGTCGGCGGGCACGGCTCCCTCGGCGGGCACGGGTCCTTCGGCGGGCACGGGCCCCTCGGCGGGTGAGGCTGCGTCGGCAGACACACACCCGTCGGCAGGCGGCGCCGCCGGGGCGGGGGGCGTGGTCCCGTCGGTCGGCACGGCCACATCGGCAGAGAGGCGAACGACATGACCCGGGTGCTCGTGGTCGACGACGAGCCGCAGATCGTGCGGGCGCTCGTGATCAACCTGAAGGCCCGCGCGTACGAGGTCGACGCGGCCCACGACGGCGCGACCGCCCTCGAACTCGCCGCCACCCGCCACCCCGACGTCGTCGTCCTCGACCTGGGGCTGCCCGACATGGACGGCGTCGAGGTGATCAGGGGCCTGCGCGGCTGGACCCGGGTCCCGATCCTCGTCCTGTCGGCCCGGCACTCCTCCGACGAGAAGGTCGAGGCCCTCGACGCGGGCGCCGACGACTACGTCACCAAGCCCTTCGGCATGGACGAGCTGCTCGCCCGGCTGCGCGCCGCCGTCCGGCGGGCCGAGCCCCTCGGGAGCGACGAGGGCGACGTGATCGTGGAGACCGACGACTTCACCGTGGACCTGGCCGCGAAGAAGGTGAACCGGGACGGCCGGGACGTCCGGCTGACCCCCACGGAGTGGCACCTCCTGGAGGTCCTCGTGCGCAACACCGGGCGCCTGGTCAGCCAGAAGCAGCTGCTCCAGGAGGTCTGGGGGCCGTCGTACGGGACGGAGACCAACTACCTCCGGGTCTACATGGCCCAGCTGCGCCGCAAGCTGGAGGGCGATCCGTCGCGGCCGAGGCACTTCGTCACCGAGGCGGGGATGGGGTACCGCTTCGAGAAGTGAGCGGAGCCCGACGTACGGGGGTGCAGGACTGTCGGCGACCCCCGGTACGCTTTTGTCATGAGTGCTGCCCCTCGTTCCGAGAAGCCGGCCGGCCGGTTCCGGCGCATGCTCGACCGGCTCTCCTCGTCCCAGCAGGACCTGGAGTCGGAGGAGCTGCGCGAGGACGCGGACACCGCCGGCTGCACGCGCATATGTGACTGCCACGACCGACAGATAGTGACGGTTACTGGTACCTTGCGCACGGTCACGCTGCGCCCCCGGGCCGGTGTCCCGGCCCTGGAGGCCGAGCTGTTCGACGGTTCGGCCGCCCTGGACGTGGTGTGGCTGGGCAGACGCTCCATCATCGGGATAGAGCCGGGGCGCAAGCTGATCGCATCCGGCCGGGTCTCCATGAGCCGGGGCCGTAGGGTGCTGTTCAATCCGAAGTACGAACTCAGACCGCTCGGACGGGAGTAGCCGGTGACGTCGCTCGACAAGCCGACGGAAGACGCCCAGCGCGGCGTCCAGGACGCCGAAGGCGGACAGGACGGCTCGCAGGACTCCAGGGCGGTGACGGAGGCCGCGCTGTTCGAGGCGTTCGGTGGCGTGCGCGGCATGGTCGAGACCGTGCTCCCGGGCCTGCTCTTCGTCTCCATCTTCACGATCAACAAGGACCTGCACTCGGCGGCCCTCGCGGCCCTCGGTGTCTCCGTCCTGCTGGTCGTGGTGCGCCTCGTCATGAAGGACACCGTCAAGCACGCCTTCAGCGGTGTCTTCGGGGTCGCCTTCGGTGTGGTCTTCGCGATGATGACCGGCAACGCCAAGGACTTCTATCTGCCGGGCATGCTGTACACGCTGGGCCTCGGGCTCGCGTACATCTTCACGACGCTGGCCGGCGTGCCGCTGATCGGTCTGATGCTCGGGCCGGTCTTCAAGGAGAACCTGTCCTGGCGGACCCGGAACCCCGGCCGCAAGAAGGCGTACTCCAAGGCGAGTTACGCCTGGGGCGCGATTCTGCTCGCCAAATGCGCGATCCTCTTCCCGCTCTACTGGTGGGCCGACACCACACAGCTGGGCTGGGTGCTCATCGCCCTGAAGATCCCGCCGTTCCTGCTGGCCGTATGGCTGACCTGGATCTTCCTCGCGAAGGCCCCCGCTCCGATCGACGTGTTCGCGGAGATGGAGGCGGAGGAGCGCGCGGAGGAGGAGCGGAAGGCCGCGGTGCGCGGTGCCGACCAGGCACCCTGAGCCGGTGACGAAGGAAGGGGCGCCCGGAAACCTCCGGGCGCCCCTTCCTCGTATCGGTCGTCGCGTCAGCTCGTCGCTTCCTCGCGGCGGACCGACAGGAGATCCTCCAGCTGTTCCTCGCGGGCCTGGGCGGCCACGAAGAGGAGCTCGTCGCCCGCCTCCAGGGAGTCGTCCGGGGTGGGGGTGAGGACCCGGGTGCCCCGGATGATGGTGACCAGGGAGGTGTCCTCCGGCCACTCGACCTCGCCGACCTGAGTGCCGGCCAGGGCCGACTCGGGCGGCAGGGTCAGCTCGACCAGGTTCGCGTCACCGTGGCTGAAGCGGAGCAGCCGGACCAGGTCGCCGACGCTGACGGCCTCCTCGACCAGGGCCGACATCAGACGAGGGGTCGACACGGCCACGTCCACGCCCCAGGACTCGTTGAAGAGCCACTCGTTCTTGGGGTTGTTGACGCGGGCGACGACGCGCGGGACGCCGTACTCCGTCTTCGCCAGCAGGGAGACGACCAGGTTGACCTTGTCGTCGCCGGTCGCGGCGATGACGACGTTGCAGCGCTGGAGCGCCGCCTCGTCCAGGGACGTGATCTCGCAGGCGTCGGCCAGCAGCCACTCCGCCTGCGGGACGCGCTCGACCGAGATGGCGGTCGGTGCCTTGTCGATGAGAAGGATCTCGTGGCCGTTCTCCAGCAGTTCGCCCGCGATCGAGCGGCCGACCGCTCCGGCTCCGGCAATGGCGACCCTCATCAGTGACCGCCCTCCTCGTCGGGGCCTTCGGCGAAGGACGCCTCGACCTTCTCCACGTCGTCCGTCCGCATCATCACGTGCACGAGGTCGCCCTCCTGCAGGACGGTCTGCGAGGTCGGCAGGATCGCCTCGCCCAGGCGGGTGAGGAAGGCGACGCGGACGCCGGTCTCCTCCTGCATCTTGCTGATCTTGTGGCCCACCCAGGCCGACGAGGCGTGCACCTCGGCGAGTTGGACGCCGCCGGTGGGGTCACGCCACAGCGGCTCGGCACCGGAGGGCAGCAGCCGGCGGAGCATCTGGTCGGCGGTCCAGCGGACCGTGGCGACCGTCGGGATGCCCAGCCGCTGGTAGACCTCGGCGCGGCGGGGGTCGTAGATCCGTGCCGCCACGTTCTCGATGCCGAACATCTCGCGGGCGACGCGGGCGGCGATGATGTTCGAGTTGTCGCCGCTGGAGACGGCGGCGAACGCGCCCGCCTCCTCGATCCCCGCCTCGCGCAGGGTGTCGCGGTCGAAGCCGATGCCGGTGACGCGACGGCCGCCGAATCCCGAGCCCAGACGACGGAAGGCCGTGGGGTCCCGGTCGATCACGGCGACCGTGTGCCCCTGTTGCTCCAGGGTCTGGGCGAGGGTGGAACCCACTCGCCCGCAGCCCATGATGACGATGTGCACGACCGTCCTTCCGGTGTCAATAGCTACTGTTCAGCCGAAACGTCGAAAACAGGGTCTCAGACCGTCGCCCAAGCTACACACGCACGGTCCACCGGGGGCACCCCCGTGCACCTTCCGGTCACATCGTGGGACCTCGTCGGCTGATCCTGCGGAAACTGATCTTCGTCAGGACGCCGAGTCCGACGAGGGAGGCGAGAGCGCCGATCAGTTCCGCGGTCGCGGCCTGCATGGAGCCTCCAGAGAGTGAGGTGGACGGGATTCGTCATATAGACGTGAGGACGCCGCCCATCAGACCGGAGGATGCGTGACGTGACGCACTTCGCAGTCGCCGCGGGACTGATTTCACCCCGGGGCCCGCCGGGATTTCACCCGGATGTGCCCAGAAGCAGTCGGGGCGCTTACGATCCTCTGCGTGTCCAAACTGACCGACGTGCCCAAACGGATCCTGATCGGGCGCGCCCTGCGCAGCGACCGGCTGGGCGAAACGCTCCTGCCGAAGCGCATCGCACTCCCCGTCTTCGCCTCCGACCCGCTCTCGTCCGTGGCGTACGCACCCGGAGAGGTGCTGCTGGTCCTCTCCATCACGGGCGTGTCGGCCTACCACTTCAGTCCCTGGATCGCCGTCGCGGTCGTCGTGCTGATGTTCACGGTGGTGGCCTCCTACCGCCAGAACGTGCACGCGTACCCGAGCGGCGGCGGCGACTACGAGGTGGCGAACACCAACCTCGGCCCCAGGGCCGGTCTCACCGTCGCCAGCGCGCTCCTCGTCGACTACGTCCTCACCGTCGCCGTGTCCATCTCCTCCGGTGTGGAGAACCTCGGCTCGGCCGTCCCCTTCTTCGTCGAGCACAAGGTGCTGTGCGCGATCGGCATCATCGTGCTGCTCACGCTGATGAACCTGCGCGGGGTGAAGGAGTCCGGGAAGCTCTTCGCGATCCCGACGTACGTCTTCGTCGTCGGCGTCTTCGTGATGATCGCCTGGGGCGCGTTCCGCGGGCTGGTCCTCGACGAGAGCATGAACGCACCCACCTCGGGCCTGGAGATCAAGGCCGAGCACGAGGGCCTCGCCGGCTTCGCGCTCGTCTTCCTGCTGCTGCGGGCCTTCTCCTCCGGCTGCGCCGCCCTCACCGGCGTCGAGGCCATCTCCAACGGTGTCCCGGCCTTCCGCAAGCCCAAGTCGAAGAACGCGGCCACCACGCTCGCCGCGATGGGCCTGCTCGCCGTCACCATGTTCTGCGGCATCATCGGCCTGGCGATGGCCACCAACGTACGGATGGCCGAGAACCCGGCGGACGACCTGCTGCGCGACGGCACCCCGGTCGGCGACTCCTACGTCCAGAACCCGGTGATCTCCCAGGTCGCCGCTGCCGTCTTCGGTGACGGCACCTTCTTCTTCGTCGTGCTGGCCGCCGCCACCGCCCTCGTGCTGTTCCTGGCCGCCAACACCGCCTACAACGGCTTCCCGTTGCTCGGCTCGATCCTCGCCCAGGACCGCTACCTCCCGCGCCAGCTGCACACCCGGGGCGACCGCCTCGCCTTCTCCAACGGCATCGTGCTCCTCGCGGGCGCCGCCGTGCTCCTGGTGTGGATCTACGGCGCCGACTCCACGCGTCTGATCCAGCTGTACATCGTCGGGGTCTTCGTCTCCTTCACGCTCAGCCAGACGGGCATGGTCCGGCACTGGAACCGCCATCTGCGCACCGAGAAGGACCAGGCCAAGCGGCGCCACATGGTCCGCTCCCGTGCGATCAACACCTTCGGCGCCTTCTTCACCGGGCTCGTCCTGATCGTCGTCCTCGTCACCAAGTTCACGCACGGCGCCTGGGTCGCCCTGCTCGGCATGGTGATCTTCTACGCGACGATGACGGCCATCCGGAAGCACTACGACCGGGTCGCCGCGGAGATCGCCGCGCCGGACGGCCCGAGCGACGACGTCGTACGGCCGTCCAGGGTCCACTCGGTGGTGCTGATCTCCAGGATCCACCGCCCCACCCTGCGGGCCCTCGCCTACGCCAAGCTGATGCGTTCCCACACCCTGGAGGCGCTCAGTGTCAACGTCGACGCGGCCGAGACCAGGGCGCTCCAGGAGGAGTGGACCCGGCGCGGCATCGACGTACCGCTGAAGGTCCTCGACTCGCCGTACCGCGAGGTCACCCGGCCGGTCATCGAGTACGTCAAGGGGCTGCGCAAGGAGTCCCCGCGCGACGCGGTGTCGGTGATCATCCCCGAGTACGTGGTCGGCCACTGGTACGAGCACCTGCTGCACAACCAGAGCGCACTCCGGCTCAAGGGCCGACTGCTCTTCACGCCGGGCGTCATGGTGACCTCGGTGCCCTACCAGCTGGAATCCTCCGAGGTCGCGAAGCGACGGGCGCGCAAGCGGCAGGAGTGGAGCGCGCCGGGGTCGGTACGGCGTGGTCCGGCGCACGAGCGACCGAAGGAGTCGTCGAAGACGTCGTCGAAGGAATCCTCGGACAGCAAGGGCTGACGCTCGTGGTCAATGGCCGGACGGCACCCACGTAGACTGGTGGGCTGTTGTCCGGCTGTTCCGCTTTCCTCTCTTCTGGAGTCACCCCACCATGCAGGCAGAACCGAAGAAATCGCTGGTGGGAGAGGAGTACGAGGTCGAGGTCGGCCCCGTCGCCCACGGCGGCCACTGCATCGCGCGCACGTCCGAGGGCCAGGTCCTCTTCGTACGGCACGCGCTGCCCGGCGAGCGGGTCGTGGCGCGGGTGACCGACGGTGAGGAGGGGGCGCGCTTCCTGCGGGCGGACGCGGTCTCGATCCTGTCGGCCTCCAAGGACCGCGTCGAGGCCCCCTGCCCCTACGCCGGTCCCGGCCGCTGCGGCGGCTGCGACTGGCAGCACGCCAAGCCGGGCGCCCAGCGACGTTTCAAGGGCGAGGTCATCGCCGAGCAGCTGGAGCGGCTCGCGGGCCTCACCCCCGAGGAGGCGGGCTGGGACGGCACGGTGATGCCGGCCGAGGGCGACAAGCTGCCGGCGGGCGAGGTCCCGGCGTGGCGTACGCGGGTGCAGTACGCGGTGGACGACTCCGGACGGGCCGGGCTGCGCAAGCACCGCTCGCACGAGGTCGAGCCGATCGACCACTGCATGATCGCGGCGCCCGGGGTGAGCGAACTGGGCATCGAGAAGCGCGACTGGACCGGGATGGCGTCGATCGACGCGATCGCGGCGACGGGTTCGCAGGACCGTCAGGTGATCCTGGAGCCCCGGCCGGGCGCGCGTCTGCCGATCGTGGAGCTGGACAAGCCGGTGTCGGTCATGCGCGTCGAGGAGAAGGACGGCGGCGTCCACCGCGTCCATGGCCGCCCCTTCGTGCGTGAGCGCGCGGACGACCGTACGTACCGTGTCGGCAGCGGCGGCTTCTGGCAGGTCCACCCCAAGGCCGCCGACACCCTCGTCAAGGCCGTCATGCAGGGCCTGCTGCCCCGCAAGGGCGACATGGCGCTCGACCTCTACTGCGGGGTGGGGCTGTTCGCGGGCGCCCTCGCCGACCGCGTCGGCGACAAGGGTGCCGTCCTCGGCATCGAGTCCGGCAAGCGCGCCGTCGAGGACGCCCGCCACAACCTCGCCGACTTCGACCGCGTCCGGATCGAACAGGGCAAGGTCGACGCGGTGCTTCCGCGTACGGGGATCACGGAGGTCGACCTGATCGTCCTGGACCCGCCCCGCGCCGGCGCCGGCCGCAAGACCGTCCAGCACATGTCGTCCCTGGGCGCCCGCCGCATCGCCTACGTGGCCTGCGACCCGGCCGCTCTGGCGCGCGATCTCGGGTACTTCAAGGACGGCGGGTACCGGGTGCGGATGCTGCGGGCGTTCGATCTGTTTCCGATGACGCATCATGTGGAGTGCGTGGCGATTCTCGAGCCCGCTGCAAAGGGGCTCTGACCTGCAGTTTTCTTGGGTTGCTCAGGCGCGTCCGGGTGCGCTCGACGTGTTTCCCGAAATATACGATGTGGAACGTGTCCTGGTGCCGGGGAGCGAGTTTGACCTGCGGCTTCGTGGGCGTCTCGCGAGGTGATGGACGCGTTCTCCTCGGTCCATGGGGGTGTCTGGGTAACCGTCCTGACGCTCATTTGACGCTGTTTCCGACGGAACGTCAGGTGGGTGAGGCTGCGCCAGCGGGTGCGTGGGAAGGGTCGTGCATCAGAGCGTCATCAACGGTACGAGGTGCCGAGTTCGCGTGAGCCCCCCGCCTACGTCTCCGAGGAGCATCCGCACTCTTTCCCGCGTCGGGGCAGCCGACCGTCTCCTCGCCGGGACGGCCCCCACCCGCTGTAGGCCATGGGCGCGATCCACCGGCCGCCTCCATGGCGGCGGCCCGTCGCCGTCAGCTGACGAGAAGGAGGCCGGCGGGTCCTGGTCGGCGGCCCAGGAGGACAGGGACTGTGTCGCCGTAGGCGCGGAGCCATCCACGCGCCCTGCGGGGGCACGCCGCTGAAGGACCGAGCTTCCGAGGCCCCGTCAGCTCGAAGCGTGCCCTCTGTGGAGTGTGTCGGTCGTGCGGTCGCCAACGCGGGGGGAGGGAAGGGGGACTCGCACCACCTCGCGCCGTAACGCGTGCGCGATGGCGCGCGCTTCGATGCCGGCTTGACGAAGGACTCCCGTGAGTGGATTGGTGTATCCGGTGAAGTACAGGCGCGCGGCTTCGGGATGGGTCTGTGCCCCTACGGCGAGGGGTTGCCCGTCCTCGTTGAGTACGCCCAGGGACCCGACCAGGTCGTGCAGGTTGGGCCGGTACCCGGTGGCGATGATGACCGTGTCGGGTCGCAGTCGGGTGCCGTCGGCCAGTAACACGTCGGGGCCGTCGAAACCCTGGACGGCCGCGACCGGCTCCACCCGACCGGACTGGACGGCGTCGACGAAGCCGTGGTCGAGTACCGGGTTGACCCCTTCGCGGGCATTGCGGGTGTAGAGGCCGGTACGGGGCTGGGGCAGGCCCCGTGAGGTCAGGTCGGGCACCGCGAGGCGTTGCGTGAGCAGGGAGGTGCGGTCGCGCCACGCGAGCGGGAGGACCTCCGTCAGCCGGCCGGCCGCATGCCATCGGGCGCTGGAGCGGGGCAGGATGTTGGGTGGGGTACGGACTGCGATCCGTACCCGTTCGGCTCCTGCCCCGGCCAGGACACTCGCGATTTCGGTACCGCTGTTGCCGGCGCCGACCACCAGGACGTCCCGCCCGCGGTAGGGAGCGGGAGAGCGGTAGCGGGCCGAGTGCAGCAGCGTGCCGGTGAAGGTTGAACGCCCGGGCCAGTGGGGGACCTTCGGGGTATGGCAGCGGCCGGTGGCCACCACGACCGCACCGGTGGGCACCGGGCCGTCGGGGGTGTGGACCAGCCACTGTGCTGCTGAACCGGGCTCGGCCCGTTCGATGCGCTCCACCGGGGTGGTCACCCGGACGTCGAGTCGGTGATGGGCGACGTAACGCTCCAGGTATCGCACGTAGTCGTCCCGGCTCACCCACGGGCCTGCTTGGCGCGGCACCGACAGGCCGGGGAGGCTCGAGGTGCCGGGAGTAGTGTGCAGGCGTAGATGGTCGTAGCGCTGCGCCCAGCTCGCTCCCACCCGGTCCGATCGTTCCAGGATCACGGTCGGCACCCCGGAGCGGCGCAGCAGCGCGGCGGCCGCCAGGCCGTGGGGGCCCGCTCCGATCACGATCGTGGGAGCGCTGAGGTCTCGTTGTGGTGTCGGGGGCATCGCCTCCTACAACGGCAGACCGCGGCTCGGGTCACGCTCGACGGGGAGGCGCAAAGCCTGTGGAGTGGTGATGTCGGCTGCACAACGGAACAGCGGGTGGCTGCCGTTACACCGGAGGTACGGACTCGTTGGACACCGGTCAGCAGCGCGCCCCCTCGCGCGGCGGATCGGTCCGCCGAGGGCCGGACCGTCCGGAACATGCGGGCCGGGCGCGGCTGAGGGGTCATGAGCCTGGCAGGCCAGGGGACATGGGCCTGCGCGGCCTTGGCCTCTGCGGCGGGCTCCGGGTCGGCTCGCTCCTCCTGTCCGATCTTTCGAGGGGTTCATGTGCAGGCAGTGACGACGCGCCACCGGTCACATCGGCCGCGGCTGCGGATCAGCGGAGTCTGCAAGGCGTACGGAGGCAGGCAGGTCCTGCGCGATGTGGATCTCGACGTGTCTGCCGGGATGCTGGTGGGGGTCGTCGGCGAGAACGGCACGGGCAAGAGCACTCTGCTGCAGATCGCCGTGGGACACCTTGCGCCCGACCGCGGAACGGTGACAAGGACCGGGGCGGTCGGGTACTGCCCACAACAGGCTGTACTGAACGATGCGTTCACCGTCGGACAGCATCTGCGGTTGTTCCAGATGGCCTACCGGCTGCCGACGCTGGCGCGCGCCGGCGAGCTGATGGAGCTGCTGGCGCTGACCGGTTGCCGGCGTCGGCAGGTCGGCGAACTCAGTGGCGGAACGCGGCAGAAGCTGAACCTCCTGATCGCTCTCATGCACGAACCGCAGTTGCTGGTCCTGGACGAGCCCTACCAGGGTTTCGACTGGGACACTCATCAGCGGTTCTGGGCCCTGGCCGCCGATCTGCGTGATCAGGGCCGGTCGATCATCGTGGTTTCGCACCTGCTGCACGACCTGCACCACTTCGACGCGATCGCTCATCTGCGCCAGGGGCGTCTGCACTACGAGGAGACCGACCGTTGAGGCTCTCCTGGACGGCATTTACCGAACTGCTGCGCTGCACTCTTCGGGGCCACCTGCGCAACCGGCTGGCCCTGGTTCTGGCGGTTGCGTTCATCCCCATCTGGATTTTCGTGGCGCGCTTGTGCACCTCCGACCAAGTGGTGCGTATCCGGCTGGACGCCATCAGCGGCCACGTCTCCGCTCCGGCCAGCCAGGTGGGCCAGGTGGCCAGCGCGCTGGGCGCCATCACCATGGTCGCCGGCTTCATCGCCTTCACCGAGACCTTCCAATCGCGGGAGGTGGACCGCCGTCTGCTGCTGGCCGGGTACCCCCGGCTGCCGATGCTGCTGGCCAAACTCGCTGCCGTCGCCCTCACCACCGCCCTGCTGGCCCTCTACACCACGATCCTGCTGTGGATCTCCCTGCCCGTACGCCACACAGCACCCCTGGCGCTGGCCCTTGTGGGTGCCGGCCTCGCCTACGGCGGCATCGGCCTTCTGCTCGGTTCTCTGGTCCGCGGCGAGCTGGAGGGCTTCTTCCTCATCATCATGCTCAGCCTGGTCGACACCGGACTGCAGAACCCCGTGTTCAACACACTCATGGATGTGGCAGGCGTGGCCGCGCTTCCTCTGTACGGCGTGAACCAGCTGGCGCTGAGCTCAGCCCTCACCCCGCACATCCCCTGGTCCCACGGCCTGCTCTCCCTCACCTGGTCCGCAGCGACCGGCGCCCTTGCGCTGCTCGTCCTCCACACGCACCGCCCTTCCCGCTCCCCGTGGTTCCGCAGGACGAGAGCCCATGCAGGGTGATCACGGTGCGGATGGTCCTGCGGGACTCTGCTTGGCCCGAGGACTGTCCAATCAGCGGTGTGAGCAGGGTTGCCGGTGGCGGCGTCGGTGTCGCTTGGGCGGACTTGGGCCAGCAGGGAGTCGCAGAAGGAGCCCAGGGAGCGGTGCCTCGACGTCGACCAGCACGGTGCCGTAGGTGCAGTCCTTGCGGATCCCTCTGCCCCCGCAGCTCGGCGCCGAGGGGCACCAGGTGCAGGGGCACTCCCTCCCCGCGGCATTGACGCCCCGCCCCGGGCGGTGTGAGCCCGGGGCGGGGCGTCGGGCTGGTCAGCCAGGAGCCTTGTGGATCTTCCAGTCGGCGACGGTGGAGTTGCTGCGGTTGTAGTAGCCGTTGGTGCACACGTCGTACTTGCCGCCCGAGGCGGTGCTGTTGTGGTTGGTCTCCAGGAAGCCTCCGTTGTCGTCGTAGGTGTTGAACAGGTGGACGGTGTCGCCGACGCGGACGCTCTGGTCGAGAGGGCTGGAGGTCTGGGCGAAGATCCGCCAGCGGCCGGTGCCTTCCGCCCGGTCCCTGTCCTGGGAGGTGGAGACGTCGTACTTGCCGCCGGCGTTCTTCTGGTCGGTGGTGGCGTGGTTGTTGGTGTCGAGGAAGCCGCCGTCGCCGCCGTAGAGGTTGCGCAGGTAGATCAGGTCACCGGTGACGACCGCGGCGCCGGCGGCCTTCCCGGCGGCGGAGAGCACCTCCCAGGTGCCCGTGCCCGTGCCACGGTTGGGGGTGTCCGTGGTGGACACCTCGTACTTGGCCCCGCTGTTGCTGGCGTGGCCGTTGGTGTCGAGGTAGCCGCCCTGCCAGTTGTTGTAGCCGTTCTGCAGATGGATCCGGTCGCCGTACTTGAGCTCGTTCGACACGCGTGTCCCTTCACCTGCTGGAGATCCTGTCCCGCCTGGGCCACCGGGGCACCCATCCCCGCTGACCGTGCCGGGCGTTCAAGCCCTCGGCACCGCCCCAGGACAGCGCGGGCCGCCGCGCGGCGGTAGGCGACGGGGAGGCAGACCCGTCATTCCACGTTGACGCGTTTATCCAGCGGGCCAGTGTCACCGCACGGGACTGCCACGCGGGGCAAAAGCGGCGGAAACGGTTCCTCTGTAACCTGGAGGCCAGGCAGAACGGCGGAAAAGGGGTACCTGTCCCTCCCTGATGGCCACCCTCAGGAGTGGACTGTCGGAGAGCCGTGTTGACGCTCTCCCTGGTGTCGGTCCAGGCCCCGTTTGCCGACTCAGGCGTAGTGGGTGAGGGCGAGGAGGACGAAGATGTCGGTGAGGACGGGGATGGTGTAGCGCAGGGGGCGGGGGGCTGCCTGGTCGGAGACGGAGGTGTAGCCGCCGTCAGGGTTTTGCCGGCTGAGCAGGTGGTGCAGGCCCGCCTGAACGGTGGGGTGGGTGCGGTGGGTGGGGGCAAGCGCGGTGAGGGTGTAGGCGGTGCTCATCGGGTCGCTGGCCTCGCCGGGGGTCCGGCCCCAGCCGCCGTCCGGGTTGGGGGTGACGAGCAGGCGCTGGTGGATGGAGTCGATGGCCGGCGCAAGGCGCCCACGATGGCCTGCGGGATTGTGCTGGTGGGCGAGGGTGAGGGCGTTCAGGGCGCGGAGCATGGCGTTGGCTTCGCTCAGGCTCCAGCTGCGTTCGAACGTGCCGTCGGGTTTCTGCGTGTCGAGGAGGTAGCGGGTTGCGCGTTCCAGCAGGTGGGCGTGGGCGAAGTGGTAGGGCTGCAGGGCGGTGATGGTGTTGGCGGTCATGGTCGGCTCGGAGGGCTGGCCAGGCCGGTAGGTGGGTACCCCGCCGTCCTCACCCAGGTGCCTGGTCAGGTTCTGCCGGGCGGCGTGAAGAGGGGCCCGGTATCGCTCGGGATCGAGGGTGTGCAGGAAGGCCAGGACGTGGGCGGTGCTGTCGGTGTCGGTCTGGACGACGTCCTGGGCGTAGGCGAAGCCGCCATTGCCGGCCTGCTGGGCTGTCAGGTAGTCGCCCATCGCGTACAGCACGTGCCGGTCGGCGCCGGCGCGGACCAGGGCGAGGCCGGCGGTGGCGGTGGAGAAGGTCTCCTCGCTGGTGATGAAGGGCATGCCGCCGTCGTCGCGGACGGCTCTGGCCAGCGCGGTGATGCCGTCGTCGATGACCCGGTGGCCGGGCGCCATCCGCTGCAGCGACAGCAGCGCGAACAGGTGCGCGAACACGTTTCCTTCGATGATCCCGCGGGCCTGGCCGCGTTCGGTCATCTTCAGCAGACGGGTGGTGAGTTCCGGGGCGACGGGGTCGGGTACGTGCAGGTGGTGGAGGGCGATCTGCCGCAGGCGGGTCCAGGTGGCCTCGTTGTGGTGCTCGAACGCGTGGGAGGGGGCGTCGACGTGGAAGGGTTCGGGTCCCACGACGGCGAGGATCGCCTCCAGGGCGAGCTTCTTTCGGTCGGAGGAGTGCTGGGCGGCGCCGGCAAAGGTCTCCTCGATCAGCCGATGCCGGTCCGCCGGCGCGATGCCGTGCAGGGTGGCGTCGATGACCGACGTGTCGAAGGCGTCGGCGGCCGTGCGGCTGCGCGACAGGTAGGTGTGCAGCCGGCTCTGCACCCCGGGCAGGGTCTTCGCCCGACGCAGCAGGGTCAGCATCAGGGCCGACTCGGTGACCCGGCTGCGGCATTCGCCCGTGACGGCTCCCTGTCCGCCCACCTGGTCCAGCAGCCGCTCGGTCAGCCGCCGGACCACACTGGCCACCGACGTCGCCGGCACTGTGGGGCGAGTCGACGGCAGATCGCGGGCCGGGCGCGGCGGGGGCACGGGCAGGGCGGCTTGGTCGCGCAGGTGAGTGAGCAGGCTGGTGCGGTCACACACGGGCCAGGAGCGGTGGCGGGCCAGCAGCCTGAGCGCGGGCGTCGGCTCGAAGACCACTGGTCGGCCGACCTGGCTCAGCGACGATACGTCCCCCAGCGAGTTGCCCACCGCCAGTGAAGCCGGCCAGTCGATGCGCTCCTCGCCCACCAGATCCTGAGCGGCCGCGTCCTTCCCGCCGCAGACCGTGGCGGCCACGCGTCCGGTGTACAGCCCGTCAGCCGTCTCGAACCGGGTGCCGCGGAAGAGGGGCACGCCCAGCTCACCGGCAAGATGGGCCACCATCTCCTGCGGGCCGCCCGAGATCAGCACCGGCACACAGCCGGTCTCCTTCAACGCCGTGATCAGCGGCCTGGTGAAGTCGAACAGCCGCTCGCGTTGCCGCTGCCACAGATCGGCCATCGCCGTCGACACCGCCCCGCACGGCACATCGGTCAGCATCGCGGCGAACAACTCATGCAACCGCGCCGCCGCCTGCACATCCTCCGCATCCGAATCCGTCTGCGCACGGCGCAGCCGCGCCAGCCGGTCCCGGGGAACGAGCCCGGCCTCGGCCAGCATTCCCGGCAGTGGGCCGGCCAGCGTGCCGGCGATCAAAGTCCCGTCCACATCCAGCACCGCGATACGCATGCCCCGAGCCTCGCGGGTCCGCCACCGCATCAACGCCGATTCCCCGGCCTGTCACCCGATGGAAGACAGCGCCGTCCGCGCTGCCCCAGAGCAGCGGCCGCTCCCAAATCGGACACCTGCCCGCACGCGTACTCCACCACCTGGGCGGTAAGCGGCGGCGAGTGGCCATGAACGGATCCTCTGGCTACGGCCACGAGGCCGCCGCCGCTTCTAGTTCGCACGACGGAGACCAGACCTGCTTCGACCGCTGCTTTCACGAGGGGCGAGGACCACTCCTGAGCGGTGATCTCGGTGCCTTCGACCGCATCCACGTAGCCGAGAGTGGCATGGACACCGACCGTACCAATGCGCAAGGCCAGGTAGTCGTTGACCGTAACGCCCAGTAAATACCGGCCAGCCAGCTCACCCCATAGGGTTCGGGTTCGGCTACCCAGGCCCCCAGCGAGCGAGCGAGCTCTGCGATTGCGGTCCAGCCGCAGTCGACTCTGCGGGCTGTCCGGCTGACGACCGCTTGGTTCCAAGGCTGGCCGATCGACCCGATGCACCGGACGGCGGACAACCGCATGGGCTGTGCCAGGTCCTCGGCCCGCAGCTGGACCCTTTCATCAAGTGGCCCCTATCGGGTGAGTGCTGGCGAGTGCTGCGTCAGCACACCGACGGAGGGAGCGACCATACGGGCAATGGGTTCTTCCGAGGGAAAGGGTCTCCGTGCGCCGTGCATTGATCATTGTTGATGTGCAGAAGGACTTCTGCGAGGGCGGCAGCATTCCGGTGAAGGGCGGCGCGGGCAGGGCCGTGGCCATCGCCGACCTGGTGCGGCGCGCCGATGGAAGGTACGCGCACGTCGTCGCCACCCGTGACCACCACATCGACCCGGGGGCCCACTTCTCCGAGCACCCGGACTTCCAGAGCTCTTTTCCCGAGCACTGCGTCGTCGGCAGCGAGGGAGGCGAGTTCCATCCGGACTTCGCGCCCGCCGTCACCTCTGGCGGCGTGGACGAGCTGTTCTACAAGGGGGCGTACTCCGCCTCGAAGAGCGGTTTCGAGGGCTCGGCCCAGGACGGCACGTCGCTGGCCGACTGGCTGCGTGCCCGCCACATCAGTGACCTTGATGTCGTCGGCATTGCTACCGACCACTGTGTGAAGGCCACCGCGCTCGACGGGGTGCGAGCGGGCTTCGCCGTCCGGGTCCTGCTCGACTACACCGCCGGCGTTGCCGCCGACACCACCAGCACCGCGATCAATGAGCTACGCCAAGCCGGTGTGGTGCTGAGCGGCAAGCCAGTCGTCCTCGCCTGAGAACCACGGCCGCCTTCGCCGCGGGGCCTGCCCGCAACAGGCGCACCGGTCCGCATAACGGTCCTGGCGTGGCTGCTGGTAGGCCCGTTGATCAACATCACCCCGGCGCGGGCGCCGCCGGCCAAGCCGAACAGAGCTGCCTGCATGGCTGGGCACCGCAGGCCCTCTTCGGTGGCAAGGGCGAGTTGGAGGGGAAGGGCGCGGCGCCCGGACGCTTCCGGGGCCGGTGCTGAGCCGTCCCGTGTCCAGGTCGGCCGGGCCATTCGGGAGAACTGCCGTGAACGAGTTGGGGCAGCCTGGCCTGTCTCCGCAGAAGGGGGGATGGGCTGTTGGCCATGACGCTCGTTTGACGCTCCGGGCGCCTGCAGGCGGTACGGCGGGCCGCGAAATGGGCTCTGACCTGCACCTTTCCGGACTCTGCTGAAGCCGACATCTTTCCGATGACCTCGCACGTGGAGTGTGTGGCGATTCTCGAACCGGCTTCAAAGGCGCTCTGACGCGTAAATAGAACCTGTTCAGGGTGGGTGTGGGCAGGGCTGGGTGCCCGGTGGTCGCGATCGGCCGCCGGGTGTCCGGCCCTGTCGGTCAGGCTGTGTTCTCCCTCGGGTTGAGGGTGACGGTGTAGCCGAGCTGGTTGAGCTGGTTGATGGCCCGGCGGGTGGCGCGTTCGGGGTCGCGTTGGGTGAAGTAGGTGCCGCCGAGTTCGTGGTAGGGGACGTTGTCGGTGAGCATGTGCCAGATCGCGGTGATGATCGAGTGCTCGACGGCGACCAGGGCCCTGAGCGGGCCGCGGCGGGCGGACAGCCGTTTGTAGCGGGCCTGCAGGTAGGTGTCCTTGGTTCTCACCGCGCCGAACGCCGCGAGGCCGAGGTCGCCTTTGAGATACGGATTGCCGGCCGCACCTTGGTCGTCTTGGTGCGGCCGGCGGACTCGTGGTGGCCGGGGCAGACCCCGGCCCAGGAGGCGAGGTGACGGGCCGAGGCGAGCCGGCTCATGTCCCCGCTGGTCTCAGCGATGATCACTTCGGCGACCGCCCGGTTGATCCCGGGGATGGTGTCGAGCAGGTCCAGGGCGCCTCGAAAGGGGGCCATCGCCTCCTCGATCCGCTTGTCCAGTTGCCCGATCATGGCGGTGAGCTGGTCGTACTGATCCAGATGCAGGCGGGCCAGGAACGCGTGATGCTCACGGAAGCGCCCGGTCAGGGCCTCGGTCAGTTCGGGGATCTTGTTGCGGAGCCTGCGCTTGGCCGGCTCCGCGAGGAGTTGCGGATCATGTTCCCCGGCGATGAGGGCTTCGAGCATGGCCCGGCCGGAGACACCCATGATGTCGGAGGCGACCGCGGAGAGTTTGATGCCGGTGTCCTCCAGCAGCTTCTCCAGTCGCTGGACCACCCGGCCGCGTTCACGGGTGGCGGTGGTCCGGGCCCGGGTCAGGTCCCGTAGTTCACGGACCGGCTCGGGCGGCACGAAGGAGGGCCTCACCCGGGCCGTGGGCGCCGAGCTGGGCCAGCCAGGCCGCGTCCGAGACGTCCGTCTTGCGTCCGGGCAGGTTCTTCACCTGCCGCGCGTTGACCAGGATCACGTTCAAGTCCTCGGCCAGCAGGTAGTAGAAGGGCTTCCAGTAGTCCGAGGTCGCCTCGATGACCACCAGCGTCACCCGCGCGGCAAGCAGGTGATCCCGCAGGGCCAGGACCGCATTCGTCGTCGACCCCCGTGTCGTGGTCTCGCTCGTGAAGGATCCCCGCCGCTTGGGACTCGGGGTGCGGGCACACGCCTTGGCGTCCTTCTTGCTGATGTCGAGGCCGGCGCAGCGTTCGTGCAGCACGTCCACGGCCTTGCTCCCTCCCTCGCCGGACAGCCGGGTGCGCCGTTCCGGGAGGACCAGGGCGAATCAGGATTCTGACGCACGTGCTGCGCAGCAACACTCCACGGTTCCCGTGGGCGGTCCCCAGCACCACGCTGACCTGCGAGCTCACCGGCATCACAGAGGCATCGGTTTCGGCCGGAACGAACCAACTCAGCGTCCCGTACCCCATCAGCCCACGTCAGGGCAGACAGAAGCACCCCCGGCGCGCGCCACGGCATTTACCACGCCCCCGGCGCGCACCCAAGGTGCGCTGAGTCGCTGACCTGCTGTTTTCCTAGTTGCTCGGGCGGGGCTTGGGTGTGCTCAACCTGTTTTCCGAAGTGCGCAAGATGAACATGGCGCGCACTCATCGGCGTCGCTGACCTGTTGTTTTGCTGAGGTTCGCTTGTGCAGAACGGTCTGAGCTGCAACTCAAGGGCTGGCGCGGGTCTCACGGGTGATGAGGCGATGCGGATCCAGAGTTCTGACGCTCGGATGACGCTCGAATATCAGAAGTCTCAACCTCGCGGACCTCTCCGGCCCGGGTCGCGTGGACCGGGGCCGTCGGCACGGGGCGAGGACTCCGGTTCCGGGGGCCTGCCGCACCTTGCCGGCGACGGGGCGTGCTGCTACCTCGTCGCACGCATGTTGGAACCGGGAGCGCGGCCCGACCGGGCCACAAAGGATGGCGCCGTGGTCCGCCGTCAGCTGTCCGCGTCGGCTGCGGTGAGGGAGGCGAGGGCGGCGTCGAGGCGTCGGGTGGCCTCCTCTGCGACCGGGCGCAGGGCATCCAGTTCGGTCAGTGCGACCATCGTGTTCGGGTTGAGGGCCTGTACGGCGGTGCGGTCTCCGTCTCGGCGGACGACGACGTTGCAGGGCAGCAGCAGGCCGATGGTGCGGTCGGTCTCCAGGGCGCGGTGGGCGAGGGGCGGATTGCAGGCGCCGAGGATGACGTAGTCCTCCATGTCGTGGTCGAGCTTGGCCTTGAGGGTGGCGGTGACGTCGATCTCGGTGAGGACGCCGAAGCCCTGCTCGGCGAGGGCCTTGCGGACGCGGCTGACTGTGGTGGCGAAGTCGGTGTCGAGGTGCACGGTGCGGTCGTAGCGCATGGCAGTGGTCCTGCTTTCGTGTCGGCTCGCGTGGCGTGGACCGGGTGTCCGGCCGTGTGCGAGGTACTCGTGAGGTGTTTCCCGGGGCTTTCCCTGCGCTCGAAAATACCCCCCGGGGTACTCGTGTTACGGTCGTAAGCATACCCCCTGGGGTAATTCTTCATTGGAAGGGAGTACCTCGTGTTCTTCGTCGACACGATCGAGGTGGCCGGGCTCGGCAACCGCAGTTACCTGGCGGGTGGCGAGCGGACGGCGGTGGCGGTCGACCCGCCCCGTGACGTGGATCAGGTGATCGCGGTGGCCGCCCGGCGCGGGGTGCGGATCTCGCACGTCGTCGAGACGCACGTCCACAACGACTACGTCACCGGCGGCCCGGAGCTGGCCCGGATCACGGGTGCGGCTTATCTCGTCCCTGCCGGGGCCAGGGTCTCCTTCGAGCGTGTACCAGTGCACGACGGCGACCGCGCGGAGATCGACTCGGACGCGGGCCTGACCCTGCGCGCCGTGGCGACCCCCGGTCACACCCCGCACCACACCTCCTATGCACTGGAGGAGAACGGCACGGCGGTCGCGGTGTTCACCGGCGGCTCGCTGCTGATCGGCACGGTGGGCCGTCCGGACCTGGTCGAACCGCGGCTGACGGAGCAGCTGGCCCGCGCCCAGCACGCCTCCGCGCACCGCCTGGCCACCGAGCTGCCCGACGACACGGCCGTGCTGCCCACGCACGGATTCGGCAGCTTCTGTTCGTCCTCCCAGGCGGAGGGCAGCGACACGACCATCGGCAAGGAGAAGGCGTCCAACGAAGCCCTCACCAGGGACATCGACACTTTCGTCGCCGACCTGCTGGCCGGCCTCGACGACATCCCCTCCTACTACACGCACATGGGCCCTGCCAATGCGGCCGGACCCGCGCCCGTCGATCTGACGCCGCCCGCCGTCGCCGACGCCGAGGAGATCGCAGCCCGGCTGGCGGCGGGGGAGTGGGTGGTGGACCTGCGCAACCGCATCGCGTTCGCCGCGGGGCATGTGTCCGGCTCGTTCAACTTCGAGGCCGAAGGCCGGCTCGCCACCTATCTCGCCTGGCTGATCCCGTGGGGCAAGCCGGTCACGCTGCTCGCCGAGTCACCCGAGCAACTCGCCACCGCCCAGCGCGAGCTGGTCCGCGTGGGCATCGACCGCCCCGCTGCCGCGGCCACCGGCGAACCCGGCGACTGGGTCCGGGAGGGGGAGGCCAAGGCTTCCTTCCCGCGCGCCACGTTCGCCGATCTCGCCGGCCGGCACCCGGCGGAGGGTGTCGTCGTCCTCGACGTCCGGCGCGGCTCGGAGCGGGCGGCGGGATACATCGAGGGCTCGGTCCACATCCCGGTCCACGCGCTGCACCGCCGCCTCGGGGAGGTTCCTGACGGTGAGGTGTGGGTGCACTGCGCGGGCGGCATGCGGGCTGCCGTCGCCGCCTCGCTGCTGGATGCCGCCGGTCGTGCCGTTGCCGCGGTGGACGACTCCTTCGACGCGGCCGAGAAGGCGGGACTCACCGTCCGGACCTCCTGACGGCATCGGACGCGCCGCAGACACCCCACCGATCTTCACCGACGACATGGAAACAGGAGCGGGACACCGACATGAGCAATCTCCGACGAGACCGGGGCGGTCCGGGTCGCGTGACCGTGCAGGAGGCGGCCGCGCGCACCGGCCACGGCGGCGCCGTCGACAGCGGCGGTGACGCCGTGCTGCTGGATGTGCGCGAGCCGTACGAGTGGCAGGCGGGGCATGCGCCGCGCGCCGCGCATCTGCCGTTGTCCGCGCCGGCCGCCGGGGCGGGGCTGCCCGCCGAGGCGCAGGCGCGGCCTCTGGTCGTGATCTGCCGCTCGGGCAACCGGTCCCGGCGGGCCGCGGAACTGCTGGTCGCCCGGGGCGCGCGGGCCGTGGACGTGATCGGGGGGATGGGGGACCGGGCGGGGGCGGGTCTGCCGGTGGTGGACGCACGCGGTGGGAACGGCACCGTCGCGTGAGCGCGGTCATACTCGCCCTGGCCGCCGGCGCGGTGATCGGCCTGGCGCTCGGCGCGCTCGGGGGCGGTGGCAGTGTGCTGGCCGTTCCCGCCCTGATCTACCTGCTCGGCTTCAGTCCGGTCGGGGCGACGACCGCGAGTCTGGTCATCGTCACGCTCACCTCGGTCACCGCGCTGGTCGCGCACGCCCGTGACGGCAGCGTCCGCTGGTGTACGGGACTGCTGTTCTCGGCAGCCGGGATCGGCCCGGCGATGCTGGGCGGTGCGCTCTCCACCCGTATCCCGGCGGCCGTACTGACGGCGGCCTTCGCCGTGGTCGCGGGAGTCGCCGCCCTGCGTATCCTGCGGTCCCGGCCGGCTGGGGACGGTGCCGTGACGGTGCGGCCGGGTCGGGTGGCGGTCGCCGGTGGCGGGCTCGGCGCGGTCACCGGTGTGCTCGGTGTCGGCGGTGGCTTCCTCGCCGTACCGGCGCTGGTGAGCGTGCTGGGCCTGCGGATGCGGAACGCGGTGGGTACCAGCCTGCTGGTCATCACCGTCAACTCGCTGGCCGCGCTGGCGACGCGCGCCGGCACGGTCGAGAGGCTGGACTGGGCGGTCGTCGGGCCGTTCGTCGGGGCCGCGATCCTCGGTGCGTGGGACGGGAAGCGGCTGGCCGCGAAGATCTCGGGACACTCGCTGCAGCGGATCTTCGCGCTGGTGCTGCTGGCGGTGGCGGCCTTCATGCTGATCGACGCGGCGCTGTGACGGCCGCCGTGGCGAGAGTTCTCATGCCAGTGACAGGAACAGCTTCTCCAGGCGGGTGCGCATCTGCTGGGCGTCCTCGCCGTTCTTGCGGCCGGATTCGATGTCGGTCATGCACTGCTGCATGCCGGTCGCGATGATCGCGAAACCGGCCCGGTCGAGCGCGCGGGAGGCCGCGGCGAGCTGCGTGACGACGTCCTCGCAGTCACGCCCCTCCTCGATCATCCGGATCACACCGGAGATCTGACCCTGCGCACGGCGCAGCCGGTTCAGCACGGACTTCAGGTCCGCACCCTCAAGCTCCAGTTCCACGACCACTCCTCAAAAAAATATACCCCTAGGGGTACTGTACGTCCCGGTTCGGGACGGCGTCGACCATTAAGGATCACATCTGTCATGACCAACACCTCCGCCCCCGTCACCCTCGCCACCGAGCAGGCCCGCACCCGGCTGCACGAACTCACCGTCATCGACGTGCGCACGCCCGCCGAGTACGCCTCCGGCCACCTGCCCGGCGCCCTGAACATTCCGCTCGACCACGTCCGCCGCGCCCTGCCGGAGATACGGCACGCCGCCGGACGCGGTGACGTCCTGGTGGTGTGCGCCTCCGGAGCCCGTTCCGAGAACGCCTGCAAGCTGCTGGCCGAGCAGGGCATCACCACGGCCACGCTCGCGGGCGGCACCGGCGCCTGGGCCGCCGAGGGGCACGACCTGCACACACCGGCCGCCTGCGACACGCGGGCCGGCTGGAGCATGGAACGCCAGGTCCGCTTCACCGCCGGCAGCCTGGTCCTGCTCGGCCTCCTGCTCGGCCTGCTCGTGCACCCGGCCCTCCAGCTCCTCTCGGCCGGCGTCGCGGGCGGCCTGGTCTTCTCCGCCCTCACGAACACCTGCGGCATGGCGGTCGTGCTCGGCAAGCTGCCGCACAACCGCCCGCGCGCGGTCGATCTCGACGCCACGCTGGCCGCTCTGCGCAGCCGCTGAACCCGCGTTCCGGGGCGCCCGTGGAGACTCCATGGGTGGCCCCGGACGTCAGTTCGCTCCCGTCGAGCCCGCGGCGGCCTTCCGGCGCACGTCCTCCATGTCGACGGCCCGGATCCTGCCGATGAGGTCTTCCAGGGACTGCGGCGGCAGCGCGCCCGGTTGTGAGTACAGGACGGTCCGGTCGCGGACGGCCATGAGTGTGGGGATGGAGGAGATCTGGAAGGCGCCCGCCAGTTCGGGCTGTGCCTCGGTGTCGACCTTGCCGAAGACGATGTCCGGGTGGCGCGCGGCCGCCTTCTCGTAGACGGGGCCGAACATCCGGCACGGTCCGCACCAGGCCGCCCAGAAGTCGATCAGCACGATCTCCGAACCGGTGACGGTTTCCTCGAAGTTGTCCTTGGTCAATTCCACGGTGGGCATGGCTTCCGGTCTCCTCTCACATACCCGGCGGGGTATTCGGGTACACGGTTCAACCGGTGCCGGTCCGGATTTGTTCCAGGCATACGGGTGGCAGCGGGAACCAGCGCATGCGCTCGAAGTCGGTCGGCAGCCCGGTGGGGCCGTCGTCGAGACGGCCGGAACGAGCGGCGAACGCCTCGCGGGCGCGGTCGAGTTGACCTGCCAGGGCCTCCTCGCCCAGCCGACGATGACGGGGTGCCGGGGCGCTGAGTCGACCGTCCGCCGCGTAGTGCACGTCGGCCAGGCGCAGCGGCGGATCGCCGGCACCGGCCTGGTGGCGCCACTGCCCGGTGTGCGGGTCGAAGCGGTAGTCGGGCAAGAGCCGGTGGCCGTGCGTGGCGATCAGGTCGACGGTGTCGATGAGGTAGTCGCGGACGGTGTCGCTGATGAAGTAGTTGAAGTTGATGCGGGTCCAACCAGGTTTGATGCCGTCGCAGCCGTGGACGACCTCGTCGAGCAAGGCGTGGGAGGTGGCCGTGTCGATGGCGAGCAGGCGGTGGCCGTAGGGGCCCGCGCAGGAGCAGCCGCCGCGGGCCTGGACGCCGAACAGGTCGTTGAGCAGGGCGACGACGAAGTTGTGGTGCAGGTTGGCATGGTCGCCGTGGCGGATGCGGAACGAGATGATGGACAGGCGGCGGGCGTGGTGGTTACCGAGGATCTCGATCCGCGGGTTGGTGTCCCAGCGCGCGAGGGCGTGCCGCCAGTGGCGCTCCTCGGCTGCCTGGATGGAGTCGGTGCCGACGGCCTGCTTGAGGGCGAAGACCAGTCCCGCGCGGATGGATTCCACGATGGCCGGGGTGCCGCCCTCCTCGCGGGCGACCGGGTCGTCCAGGTAACGGTGGCGGAGCGGGTCGACGAAAGCGACGGTTCCGCCGCCGGGCGCGGTGGGCACCTTGTTGCGGACCAGTTCACTGCGGACGACGAGGACACCCGGGGTCTGCGGGCCGCCGACGAACTTGTGCGGGGACAGGAACAGCGCGTCCTTGTGGTCCCTGGCGCCCGGAGCGCTCTCCGCCATCCGGAGCGGAATGTACGGTGCCGCGGCCGCGTAGTCCCAGAACGACAGGGCGCCGTACGCGTGCAGCAGTCCAGTGATGCGGTCGGTGTCGGTGAGGATGCCGGTGACGTTGGAGGCGGCGGAGAAGCTGCCGATGCGCAGCGGCCGGTCGGCGTACCGCCGCAAGGCTGTTTCGAGCCCGGCGAGATCGATGTGGCCGTCAGGGTCGTCGTCGATGACCACGACGTCGGCGATCGACTCACGCCAGGGCAGTTCGTTGGAGTGGTGCTCGTACGGCCCGACGAAGACCACCGGGCGCTCGGCCTCGGGCGGCTTCTCCGGGCGGCGCAGCTCCAGGATGCCGACCAGCTTGTTGACTGCCGCGGTGGAGCCCGAACCACAGAAGATCACGAGGTCGTCGTCGGTGCCGCCGACCGCGTCGCGGATGATCCGGCGGGCGTCCTCGCGCAGTCGGGTCGTCTGCAAACCGGTGCTGGAGCTCTCCGTGTGCGTGTTGCCGTAGCGGGGCAGCACCTGCTCGCGGACGAAGTCCTCGATGAAGTCCAGCGAGCGGCCGGAGGCGGTGTAGTCCGCGTAGACGATCCGCTTCGGGCCGTACGGGCCGTCCAGCACCTCGTCGTCCCCGATGAGCCCGCCCCGGATGCGCTCCAGCAGGGCCGACGCGGTCGGCGCCGGAGACGTGCTCATGGCTCCAGCTCGATCTCGATCTCGGGCGGCTGATGGAGGGTGTTGTGCACCGTGCAGTGCGAGGCCACGGCAAGCAGGGCCGCCCGGCGCTGCTCGGGCAGCCCCGGCGGCGGGATGACCACGACGCGCAGGGAGGCGACCCGGGCGGGGCGGTCGGTGGCCATGGTGAATTCCGTACGGACGCGCAGTCCTGTCCGGCTGAGGCCGTGCCGGTGGAGATAGCGGCCCGCGTAGAAGGCGACGCAAGTGGCCAGGGACGCGGCGAACAGCTCGGTGGGGGTGGGCGCGGTGTCCGTACCGCCGGCCTCGATGGGCTGGTCGACCTGGAGACGGTGCCCGCGGATGTCCACGGTGTAGGCATCCCGCTCGACGTGGGCGACCTGGAAACTGTGCACGTCCATGGACTGCGGCCGGTTCGTGCTCAGGGTGTGTGGTGTGCTGCCGGTCATGGCGGGGCCCTTCTCGCCGGTGTCGACTGCTGACGGATTCCAGTCGACCGCGCACCGTGCGACGAATCGAGAGGCCGACGGGGTGCGCCGGGGGCCGTTCGGCCCTCGTGGGAGCTGGCGTAGCGATATACCCTGCCAGGTATTTTACCAGGGGGTTCGCGGCGGGCGAGGGGGCCGCAGGGGTCGATGGAGTGGGTCGAAGACATATCCGGGTGGGTACTCGAATAGGGACCTGCGGCCCATGCCCCGCCCTCATCTCCCGCACGACAGTGGGGACATGGGCAAACACATCGTGATTCTCGGCGGTGGAACCGCCGGCACCATGACGGCCAACCGCCTGCGCCGCACGTACGACGAGGGCGAGTACCGGATCACGGTCGTCGATCAGGACGACGACCACCTCTACCAGCCGGGGTTGCTGTTCGTGCCGTTCGGGCTGGCCCAGCCGCACCACCTCGTCCGGTCCCGTCCGCGGCAGCTGAACGCCGACATCGACTACAAGATGGCGCGGATCGAGCGGGTCGACCTGGATGCGCGGACGGTGCATCTCGGCGGCGGCATCCGGCTGGGCTACGACGTCCTTGTCGTCGCCACCGGCGCGACGCTGCTGCCGGAGGAGACCGAGGGGCTGACCGGTCCCGGCTGGGGCGAGAGCGTCTTCACCTTCTACGACCTGCCCGGCGCCGTCGGCGTGCACCATGCCCTTGAGCGCTTCGACGGCGGCCGTGTCGCGATCGACGTGGCGGACCTGCCGGTCAAGTGCCCCGTGGCGCCACTTGAGTTCGCCTTCCTCGCCGACTGGTACTTCCAGCGGTGCGGTATCCGCGACAAGGTCCAACTGACCTACGCCACCCCGCTGGACGGTGCCTTCACCAAGCCGGTCGCGGCCAACGCGCTGGCCGGACTGCTGGCGGACAAGGGTATCGACCTGGTCACCGAGTTCACGCTCGGAGAGGTCGACGGCGAAGGCGGCCGACTGGTGTCGTACGACGAACGCGAGGTGCCCTTCGACCTTGCCGTGGTCGTGCCGCTGCACGGAGGCGCCGAGTACGTCGGGCGCTCCCCGGGCCTCGGTGACGAGCTGGGCTTCGTCCCCGTCGACCCCCACACCCTTCAACACCCGGATTTCTCCGAGGTGTTCGCGATCGGTGACGCGGCGGGCCTGCCCGCTTCCAAGGCCGGTTCGGTGGCCCACTTCGAGGGCGAGGTGCTGGTGCACAACATCGGCCGCTTCCTCGCCGGGCAGCCGCTGGACGCCTCTTTCGACGGGCATGCCAACTGTTTCGTCGAGACGGGCTTCCACAAGGCGCTGCTCATCGACTTCAACTACGAGACCGAGCCGCTGCCCGGCCACTTCCCGGGCCCCGTCGGCCTGCCGCTGCTGAAGGAGTCGCACGCCAGCCACCTCGGCAAGCTCGCCTTCGAGTGGCTGTACTGGCACAGCCTGCTGCCGGGCCGGGAGATGCCCGGTATCGGCTCGGCGATGCCCGAGCGTGGCAAGCGACACGTCCACACCTGAACGAAGGAGAGCAGCCATGCCCACAGTCACCTACGGCGAGAGCGCCGTCCCCGTCGACGACGAGGGCTTCTTCACCGACCCCGCGCAGTGGACCGAGCCGATGGCCGAGCAGATCGCCCGCGAGAGCGGCATCGAGGAGCTGACCGACCGGCACTGGACGGTCATCCGCTTCATGCGCGAGCAGTACGCCGCCAAGGGCACCGGCCCTACGGTCCGCGTCCTCGGCAAGACGTCCGGGGTGAGCGTCAAGGAGCTGTACCAGCTCTTCCCCAAGGGTCCCGCCAAGACCGCGGCGAAGATCGCCGGCATTCCCAAGCCGCGCGGCTGCATCTGATATCTCCGCCATCGTCCCTGCCATCGAGGAGCGTGCCGTCATGGCCGACACCGCAACGATCAAAAAGGTCTCGATCATCGTCTCCAAGGGATCCCTGGAAGGGATCTACCCGGCCCTGATCATGGCCAACGGCGCCCGCGCCGAAGGCATCGAGGCCGACCTGTTCTTCACCTTCTTCGGCCTCGACGCCATCACGAAGAAGCGCTGGGAGCACATCAAGCTGGCCACCGTCGGCAACCCCGGCCTGCACCTGCCAACCCTGCTGGGCGGCATGCCCGGTGTACCCGACCTGGTCACCCGGTACATGGAACGCAAGATGGACAAGCTCGACATCCCGCCGATCCCCGAGTTCATCGAGATGATCGCCGACACTGGCGCGGGCATTTACGCCTGCAAGGCGTCCGTGGACCTCTTCGACCTCGACAAGGACGATCTGGTCGAGCAGGTCCAGGACATCATCACGGTCGGCGAGTTCTACGAACACGCGGCCGGTGGCCAGATCATCTACACCTGAGATGGCCGGTACCGTACCCGGCCTACCGGGCGGAG
This sequence comes from Streptomyces sp. NBC_00104, assembly GCF_045160825.1. Classification (NCBI taxonomy): domain Bacteria; kingdom Bacillati; phylum Actinomycetota; class Actinomycetes; order Kitasatosporales; family Streptomycetaceae; genus Streptomyces; species Streptomyces sp. NBC_00104. The sequence goes on from NZ_CP108215.1 coordinate 8,315,770, forward strand.
TGCGGCCCCTGCTCGCGGTGGTCGCCCATCCCGACCACGAGTCGTTCGGGCTGGGCGGACTGATGGCCCTGCTGTCCGATGTCGGCGTGCCCACGGCGGTGCTCTGCTTCACCCATGGTGAGGCGTTCACCCTGCACGGCAGGCCCGGCGACCTGTGTACCGTCCGTGCGGGCGAACTCGCCTGTGCCGCACGGGAACTGGGCGTCGCGCGGGTGGAACCGGCCGGTCACCCGGACGGCGGTCTCACTGACGTCCCGCGGCATCGGCCGGCCTCGGAGACGGCCCGTCTGATCGGCGAGCGGCGCTCCAGCCACCTCCTCGTGTTCGACCCAGAGGGTGTCACCGGACACCGGGACCACCAACTGGCCACCGGGTTCGGCACGTCCTTGACCGGGCGTGATCCGGCCGAGTGCCGAGTGCCGAGTCGGTGCCGCGGGAGCGGCAGTACCGTGCCATCGCCTGTCATGCCAGCCAGTCGTCCGACAACCCGGTGCTCTGGCGCCGTCTGGAACTCCTCGGCGACCGCGAGTACCTGCGGGTCCTGGAGTGACGTGTCCGACGCCGGAGTCAGAAGGAAGGGCCGCTCTTCCGTGGCGGCCCGAGGGCCGCGGTGCCGCGCTCGGCCAGGCCGGCGTGCACGAGGAGCAGACGAGCCAGGTCGCGGGCCTCGTCGGCGGTCAGCGCCGCCCACACTCCCGGCTCGCCGCCCTGGTCCTGGCCCACGTCCAGGGTGACCCGGGTGATGGGACGGTCCGCGGGAGCGAGCCGCAGACACCGCACAGCGATCCTGCGCCCGCAGGTCGTCACAAGACATGTGTCCTCGGTCGTCTGGGCAGGTCCGTCATGTCCTGCTGTCGCCATCGGTTTCACGCTCCTTCGCCGGGTCCGGTCACCGTCCCCGGGCGCCTCTGTGACTCGTATACCCCGAGGGGTATAGGGAGCAGCGTGATGCGAGGCGGAATTGTTCCTCCCCTGCCCCCGTCCCCGCGCTGGGTGCACCCCTGCGATGCGGGGAGGGTCTCGTCGGACAACAGGCGCAAGGGCCGATGGGGGTGAACGTCAGGCCGTGCGGTCCTTCATGGTCCAGGGGCGTGAAAATACCCTGGGGAGTATCCGAACCCGTGATCGTCCGGGAGGGATCCTCCGAGACCGTCTCCGACCGGCCGACCCCGCCGAGTACACCAGTCTGCCTCTCATCGGCGACAGGGCGCCGGACTTCGAGGCCGAATCGACCCACGGCCCCGTCCGGCTCACCGACTACTCCGGCCGGTGGCTGGTGCTCTTCAGCCACCCGGCGGACTTCACGCCGGTGTGCACCGCCGGGTTCGTTGCCTTCACCGAACTCGCCGACGAGTTCGCCGCCCGCAACACCGCCCTGCTCGGCAATTCCGTGGACGTATCCCCTGAGGTATGGCGTCCGGGTGGTCAGGCGAGGGTCAGGAACAGCTTCTCCAGTTCGGCCTCGCTCAGCGCAGGGTTGTGTCCCCGTTGCCGTTCGGTCAGGCACTGGCGAATGCCGCCCGCCAATATTGAAGCCGGCCCGGTCCAGGGCGTGGGAGACCGCGGCCGGCTGGGTGACGACGTCCTTGCGGTCCCGCTCCGCCTCGATCATGGTGATGACCGCGGCCAGCTGTCCCTGGGCCTGCCGGAGCCGGTTGAGCACCTCGGCCCACGAGTCCGTTTCCTCGTTCACGAGGTTCACGACATCTCTCACGGTTTCTGTCTCGTCCGTCACCGGACACCTCCAGGGGTCGGGTTCGTCGGAGGTTCGGGAGGCGCCGCTACACGTCGTGCGGCGATGGCGCGGTGCCGCTGCTATGGACGGTGTGCTCACCTGTGGGGTGGTGGACCGCCGGTGCGTTTTCCTCGATGGACGGGGCCGATACGTCGTTCGTCAGGCTCCGTGTTCGCTCGGCGTTGCGCAGCATGTACCAGCTGAACGCGACGCCTGATGCCGCGGCCACGGAGGCCCAGGTCCACGGACTGGTCAGCAGGGTGTGGCGTAGATCGGAACTGATCTGCTGGCTCAGGACGAAGACACCCATGACGGCGACGAACCAGCCGAAGGACTTGCGCAGCGCGTCCTGTGGGATGCGCCCGGCGAGGAGACCGCCGATCACGCTGCCGACGACGGCGGTTGCCGTCACGAGGGCGGCGAACCCCCAGTCGATGTGCATGCCGGCGAGGTAACCGGCCAGCCCGGCGAAGGACTTCATGGAGATGACCAGCAGCGAGGTGCCGACGGCGACGGTCATCGGCAGCCCGCCGAGCAGTGCGAGCGCGGGGACGACCAGGAAGCCGCCGCCCGCGCCGACCAGGCCGGTGACCAGTCCCACCACGATGCCGTCCAGCAGGACGTGGAGGACGGGGAGTTCGTGGTGGACCTTCTTGGGCGCCCCGCGAAGGCCGCGGATCATGGCGACGGCGGTGGCGATCATCATGAGGGCGAATGCGAGCAGCAGGACGGTGCCGGGGATGAACGCGGCCAGTCGTCCGCCCGCGTAGGCGCCGGTCATTCCGGCCAGGCCGAACAGCAGACCGGTGCGCCAGCGGACGCGTCCGGCGCGGGCGTGCGAGACCACTCCGGCGGCGCTGGTGACGCCGACGACGAACAGCGAGGTGGCGATGGCCTCCTTGGTCTCCATTCCGGCCAGGTAGACGAGGATGGGCACGGTCAGGATGGAGCCGCCGCCGCCCAGGATGCCGAGGCTGACGCCGATGAGCAGGGACGCGGCGACGATGACGGCGATCACGACGAATCCCGCAGGGCGGCGACGACGGTGTCGAGGTCGGTGCGCGGGCCGCGGTTGTGGGGCAGCTTCGCCAGCAGCATGCCCATGGCGCAGGTGTTGGTGAGTGCGGCGACGGTCAGTCCGGCGCCGACGGCGGTGCCGATCAGGTGCAGTCCGGGCAGGAACAGGCCCGCGGTGCCGGTGATCAGCACGATGGTCCCGGCGACCAGGCGCACCTGTCGCTCCAGGTCCCAGCGTTCGGGGCCCCGGGTGAGCGGGCCCCCGGTGGTCTCCCACGCCATGACGCCGCCGTCGAGGACGCGCAGGTTGGGCAGTCCGGCTTCGGCGAGGGCCTGTTCGGCCTGGGCGGCGCGGGCGCCGGAGCGGCAGATGAGTATGACGTCCTCGTCGAGGTGGTGCAGCAGTTCGGCGCGGTGCTCGCGCAGGGTGTCGAGGGGCACGTTGTAGGAGCCGGGGATGTGGGCGGTGCGGAACTCGCCGGGCGTACGTACGTCCAGCAGGCGCGGGCCCTCCCCGTCCTGCGTCAGGTCGCGCAGGGTCGCGGGATCGAGTCGTGGTTTGTGGGCGTGGACGGCCATCGGGGGTCCTTGCTGTCTGTGAAGTGTTCTTCCTGTGAGGGGGAGCGGGCGGCGGCCGACGGTTTCGGCCGCCGCGCGGTGTGTGGTGGATCAGACGTCGGCCGACCGGGGTCCGCCCGGGGTGGGGGTGCATCCCGCTCGAGCGAAGCCGAGCGTGGGGGAGAAGCCGAGCGTGGGGGAGGGCAGGGCGAGCCAGGCGCCGTAGCCGCCGAGCAGGTCGGAGACGTCGGTGCGGCCCTGGTGGCGCAGCAGGCTGACGGCGATCGAGGAGCGGTGGCCGCCCGCGCAGTGGGCGACCAGGGGACGGCTGGCGGGGATCTCGTCGATACGGCGGGTGAGTTCGGCCAGCGGGATGTGCAGCGAGCCCTCGATGAAGCCCTCTTCGCGCTCGCCCGTGTTGCGTACGTCCAGGACCAGCGGGGGTTCGTCCCCGTCGAGCAGGCGACGCAGTTCGTCGGCGGTCAGGCGGCTGGCCTGTTCCATCTCGTCGGCCAGCGTGGGGAAGGCGCCCTCGGGCTCGCGCAGGTAGCCGCCCACCTTGTCGAAGCCGATGCGGGCCAGCCGGGTGACGACCTCCTCCTCTCGGTCCTGCGGAGCGATGACGACGACCTCCTGCTCGGGGGCGACGACCATGCCGGCCTGCTCGGCGAAGCGGCCGTCCGCGGGCACGTTGACCGAGCCGCGCAGATACCCGGGCGCGAAGTCCTGCGGCGAGCGGGCGTCGATGACGACCGCCCCCGCCGCGCGCCGCCGCATGAACTCCTCGACGGACAGCGGCCGGGGCGCGGCGGCCGCGTCGAACAGACCGTGCTCCTTGCGGTTGAGGATGGCGTCGTAGACGAAGTAGGCGGGCGCGGACGGCTGGCCCTCGGTGACCAGCTCGACGAACCTCTCCTCGCTCATGGGCCGACACGCGTAGTTGGTGGCGCGCTGCTCGCCGATGGTGGACTGGCGCTGGGTGGAGAGGTTCTTGCCGCAGGCCGATCCGGCGCCGTGGGCGGGGAAGACCCGCACGGCATCCGGGAGGTCCATCAGCTTGTGCTGGACGGTGTCGTAGAGCATCCTGCCGAGTTCGTCGGCGGTCACACCGATCGAGGCGAGCAGGTCGGGCCGGCCGACGTCGCCGATGAACAGCGCGTCACCTGTCAGGACGCCGTAGGGGACGGCGTCGCCGGCGTGCTCGTACACCAGGACGCTGATCGACTCCGGGGTGTGGCCGGGAGTTTCGAGGATCTGGAGTGTGACGTCGCCGAGGGTAATGCGTTCGCCGTCGGTCAGCTTGTGGATGGGGTATTCGGCCTCGGCACGCTGCCCGTAGCCGATCCAGGCGCCGGTGCGGTCGGCCAGCTCCAGGTGGCCGGCGAGGAAGTCGGCGTGGAAATGGGTGTTGACGACCGCCTCGACGGTGAAGCCGTGCTCGGCGGCGTCGGCGAGGTATTCGGAGACGTCGCGGCGGGGGTCGATGACGACGGCCCGGCCGGTGGTCTCGTCGGCGATCATGTAGGACGCCTGGGAGAGGCAGTCGAGGTAGTACTGGGCGAAGAACATCTTCGGGTGACCTCCGTACCGGAAGGGGTGCATACCCCAGGGGGTATACAGACGGGTCTGGTCCGCCCTTGTCGAAGGGGGGTGGTGGCCGGCCCGGGTCGGGGGATGCCCGGGCCGACCGGTCAGAGGCGGCCGGTGAGCATGCCGTGCCAGTACACCGGCGGCAGCCCGTACCGCTTGAACAGCCACATCGTGCGCCGCTCCTTGAAGGGGTCGAGCAGCGGGAAGCTGGGGGTGGGATTCAGGTCGTAGTCGAACTCGGCGAGCAGTATCCGGTCGCGGGCGGTCACCAGAGGGCAGGACGTGTAGCCGTCGTACCGGTGCGACGGGGATCGGCCGTTCATGACGTCGAGCAGGTTGGAGGCCACGACCGGGGCCTGCTTGCGCACGGCTGCGCCGGTCTTGGAGGTGGGCAGGTTCGCCACGTCGCCGAGGGCGAAGACGTTGTCGTGGTGCGGGTGTTGGAGCGTGTGCTTGTCCGCGGCGACGAAGCCCTGCGGGCTCGCGGGATCGGCGAGCGGACTCGCCTTGATCCAGTCGGGTGCGCTCTGCGGCGGTACGACGTGCAGGAGGTCGTAGCCGATGGTCTCCTTCGTGCCGTTCGCGTGGTTGGTGACTGTCACCGTGCGGTCGTCGCCGTCGACGACGGTCGCCTCGGAGCGCAGCCGCACCTCGATGCCGTACCGGGCGGCCACCTTCTCCAGGACCTGTGACCAGGCGGGCACCTTGAACATCGCCGGGTCCGGGATGACCAGGATGACGCGGATGTCGTCAAGAACCTTCTGCTTGCGCCAGTGGTCGGCGGCCAGGTAGGCGATCTTCTGCGGGGCGCCGCCGCACTTCAGGGGTGTCGCCGGGTGGGTGAAGACCGCGGTGCCCGAGCGCATCTGCCGGATCAGTTCCCAGGTGCGGGGGGCGTACTCGGGGGCGTAGTTGCTGCTCACCCGGTCGTGGCCGACCGCCTCGGCCAGGCCCGGCACGCCGTCCCAGTCGAGTTGGAGTCCGGGCGCCATGACCAGGTACTCGTAGGTGAGTGCGTCGCCGCCGGACAGGGTCACCGTGCGGGCTTCGGGGTCGACGGCCAGAGCGCGCCGGCGGATCCAGCGCACGCCGTCGGGTATGACGGACGCTTCGGGGCGGCGGGTCGTGCGCAGGAGCGCCTGGCCGCCGCCGACCAGGGTCCACAGCGGCTGGTACCAGTGGGTGTCGGACGGTTCGATCAACGTGATGTCGCTGACGCCGGCGCGGCGCAGGCGGGCCGCGACGCTGATGCCGGCGCTGCCGCCGCCGACGACGGCGACGCGGTGGCGGCCGGAGATCGGGGTGATGGGGGTCCCCCCGGGCGCGAGCGAAGCCGAGCGTTTGGGGGAGGGTGAGGGGGTGGTGGCCAAGGCGGTGCTCCTTCCCGGCTGGCCGGTGTACGGGTGTCGGACGGGGTCAGGCGGCGTGCTCGTGCGAACCGGCCGCGACCGGACGCCCGGCGCGGGCCCAGGCGGAGGTGCCGCCGGCCACGGAGTAGGCGTCGATGCCGTAGGAGTTCATCCAGTCGGAGGCACTCCTGCTGCGGTTGCCGCTGGCGCAGATCACGTACACCGGCCGGTTGGTGGGCAGTTCACCGCACCGCGCGGGCACGGTGCGCAGCGCCATCAGCCGCGCGCCCGGCACGTGTCCGGCGGCGTACTCGTCCGCTTCCCGGACGTCGACCACGAGCGCGCCGTCGGCCCAGGCCACCGCGAACGCTTCCTGTGTCACTTCACGAGCCACTTGGTTGCCTCCTCAATTACCCCCGGGGGTATCTCTCTGCCGAGAGTACGGCGGGCCGGGGGGAGCGTCAAATACCCCTAGGGGTATTTGCCCGGGAGGCAAGTCACGGCTCGACGCCAGGGCCGGGAACGAGCCGTGACCCGTGGGGCGCGACCTGGGCAGCCGGAGGGTCAAGCGCGTCCCGCCGCCTGGTCCGGAGTCCGCGGTGACCGTGCCGCCGTGGGCCGTGACCAGCTCCTTGACCACGGCCAGACCGATGCCGTTGCCGCCCGCGGAACGAGCGCGGGCCCCACGCCACGGACGGTCGAAGACATGCGGCAGCTCTACGGCGGGGATGCCCGGACCGGTGTCCGCCACCTCGACGAGCGCCTCGAAGGGCGTGGCGGAGGTGGTGACCGTGACGGTGTCGCCGGGACGGCAGTGGCGGGCGGCGTTGCTCAGCAGGTTGCCGAGGGTCTGGTGCAGCCGGTCGGCGTCCGTGCGGACCAGCAGGGCGGCGGGGCCGGGTACGGTGCGTACGGTCAGCCCCGCCGTGCGCAGCTCGGCTGCGCGCTCGGCCACGGCGGCGACGGCCAGGGCGGTCAGATCCACCTCGGCCAGGTGCAGGGACAGCCGGGCCGACTCGGCCTCCGCCGGTTCCCCGAGGTCGTCGACGATGCGGCCCAGCCGCAGGGCCTGGTCGTGCAGCGAGGCCAGGCGCTCGGCCGACGGGTCGGCGTAGCCGTCGCGCAGTTCCTCGAGCCCCGCCTGCAACGAGGTCAGGGGCGTACGCAGTTCGTGGGCGACGTCCGCGGCGAGCCGGTGGCGGGCCTGCTCGCCATGGCCGACGTCGTCGGCCATGGCGTCGAAGGCGCGGGCGAGGTCGCCCAGTTCACCGGGTGCGTCGATCCGGGCCCGTGCGCTGCGGTCCCCGGCGGCCAGCGCACGGGCGGTCGACGCGACCCGGACCACGGGAGCTGACCGGTTGTGGCGTCTGCTACGGCTCAGCCAGAGACCGCCGGTCCATGGATGAACCGTCCTCTCCCGCCCCTGCGCGGGCGCCCCTACGGTCGAGGCCGCGGGCGCTCACCGGCCCGCCGTACCGAAGGAGCAGGACCCCATGAAGATGACCGGCAACACGATCCTGATCACCGGCGGCACCTCGGGCATCGGCCTCGGTCTGGCCCTGCGGCTGCAGGAGGCCGGCAACAAGGTGATCGTCGCCGGCCGGCGCAAGGAACTCCTCGACGAGATCACGGCCGAGCACCCGGGCATCGACGCGCTCGTCCTCGATGTCGCGGACCCCGATTCGATCGCCCGGGCCCGTGAGACCGTGGCGGCGAGCCACCCGGGGCTGAACGTCCTGGTCAACAACGCTGGCATCATGCTTCAGGAGAACCTCCTCGACCCGGCCGGACTCCGGGTCGCCGAGGATCACGTCGCGACCAATCTGCTCGGCACGATCCGGATGACGTACGCCTTCCTGCCGCTGCTGGTGGGCAAGGACGACGCGGTCGTCATGAACGTCACCTCCGCGCTGGCGTTCGTGCCGTACCCGATCACCCCGACCTACAGTGCGACGAAGGCAGCGCTGCACTCGTTCTCCGAGAGCCTGCGCATCCAGCTCGCCGGTGCCGACGCCGGCGTCCAGGTGATCGAGATGGCCCCGCCTGGCGTGCGCACGACCCTGATGGGCCAGCAGGACAGCGAACAGTCCATGCCGTTGGACGACTTCCTCACCGAGGCCCTCGACCTGCTGCGCGAGAAGCCCGACGCGAAGGAGATCGTCGTCGAGCGCGCCAGGTTCATCCGCGACGCGCAGGCCACCGGCTCCTACGACGACGTCCTCGCCATGATCAGCAGCAGCTGACCGACCTGTAGTGACCGACGCGGAACGGTAGGGAAGCGTCTTCGGCTTCGCCCCGGTCGTCGCACTGGAGGCGGTCGGCTCCGTCCCGGGTGCCGACACGGGTACGCGAGCGCCCGGCCGACACGGCGGACATCGTCGTGTCGGCCGGGCCGGGCGACGAGGCCCGGGGCCCGGGGCCCGTCCAAAACGTCGGGCGCCCTCGGCGTCGGCCGTGCGCGCGGCTTCGCAGGAGTGAGAGAGGAGAGCTCAGCCATGGATCGGCGGTCTCTGGATAGCCGGGCGGGATGCGGCGAGGATGGACGGCATGGACAAGAAGGAGCTGGCGGAATTCCTGCGACATCGGCGTGAGGCGCTGCTGCCCCGCGACGTCGGGCTGGTCGAGGGGCCACGCCGGCGTACGCAGGGGCTGCGCCGCGAGGAGGTCGCTCAGCTCGCCGGCATGTCCACCGACTACTACGCCCGGCTGGAACAGCAGCGTGCTCCGCAGCCCTCCGTCCAGATCACCGCCGCTCTCGCCCGGGCACTGCGGCTGACCCTGGACGAACGCGACCATCTCTTCGTCCTCATCGGCCACAACGCCCCGGCCCGCTTCCACCGCTCCGAACATGTCAGCCCGACGCTGCTGCGGGTCCTGGACCGCCTGGACGACTCCCCGGCCCTGGTGCAGACCGACCTGCTCGACACCCTCGCGATGAACCCCGTGGCCGTCGCACTGCTCGGCGACCAGACCCGCCACACCGGTCTGGCCCGCAGCGGCTACTACCGCTGGTTCATGGACCCGGCCGAGCGCCTGATGGTTCCCGAGGAGACCCGCGAACGCCACGGCCGCGCCCAGGCGGCACGCCTGCGGGCCGCGCTGACAGCCGGCAGCGACACCCCCCGAGCCGCCCGGATCCTCGCCGAACTCCAGCAGCACAGCCCCGAGTTCGTCCGCATGTGGGAACTTCAGGAGGTCGCACAGAGCTACGACGACTGCGAGATCATCCTCCATCCCGAACTCGGCCGCATCGAGGTCGACGCCCAGGTCCTGTACACCGAGAACCGCGCCCAGACCCTGGTGGTGCTGACCGCCCGCCCCGGCACGGAGAGCCACAGCAAACTCGAACTGCTCTCCGTTATAGGGCACCAGCAGCTCACGCCCTGACGTCCTGGGTCGGGGACTGGGGACTGGGGACTGGGCCGGGGTCGGCGCGGGAGTGGCCGGACAAGGGCACTCTGGGATGGTGCAGCCCGCACGGCTTTTGCCCTGCGCTCTACGGCCGAATATGTCGGCCCCCTGCGATGTCCGGGCTCCGCGCTCAGGCCGCCCATTTGACCGGACGCTGCCTCCGTTTTACTCTCGAATACGTACGGAGGCAGCATCCGTTTTGATGCGGCCGCAGGATCGCGGCAGGCAGGAGGGTGCAATGAGCGCCGGTGAGCAGCGGGGACGCAAGCCCCGCGCGGACGTCCAGCGCAACCGCGCTGCCCTCCTGGAGACCGCGCAGCGTCACTTTCTGCAGCACGGGGTCGGCACCTCCCTCGAGGCGGTGGCCAAGGAGGCGGGCGTCGGGCCCGGCACCCTGTACCGGCACTTCCCCACCCGGGAGGCGCTGCTGGCGGCTGTGCTGCAGACGCGCTCCGAGGAACTGGTCGCCCGCCAGGCGGACATCGAGCAACTCGGCGACCCCGCCGAGGCGCTGGACCAGTGGCTGCGGGCGATGGAGGAGTACTTCAGCGCCTTCAGCGGTCTGCCCGACCCGCTCATGGCCGCGGCTCGGGCGCAGGAGCCGGACAACCCGCTCACGATTCCCTGCGACATCCTCATCACCGCCACCGATCAGTACGTGCGAGCCGCCCAGCTCGCGGGGCGCGTGCGCGCGTCGGTGCGGGGCCACGACCTGTTCCTCGCGGCCTGTTCCGTTGCCTGGATCAAGGGCACCGGTACCGAGGAGGAGCCGCTCGACCGGCTCCGCACGCTCATCGCGAGCGGCTACCGCCAGCGGGACACCCAGGCGTAATCCGCCAGGCACCCCGCCCCGCCCCCGCAACGCGAGGCGGGACCACCACACGGCCATCACATCGTGCTGCCCTCAGGGGCGGCGCAACCTCTCAAGGGATAAATCATGAAAATTACCGTCATAGGATCCGGTGCCATCGGCGGGAACCTCGCCGCCAAGCTCAGTACGGCCGGTCACGACGTCCAGGTGGCCGACGCCCGCGGCCCCGAGGCCGTCCGGGCGGAGGTGCTGGAGTCCGGGGCCCGCGCGGCGGAGCTCGCCGACGCCGTCCAGGGCCGGGACGTCATCGTCCTGGCCATCCCCTTCGGGGTGGCGGGGAAGCTGGCCGGCCTGTTCGCCTCGGTCCCCGCCGAGACGGTGGTCATCGACACCGCGAACTACTACCCGCACCTCTACGGGCACATCGAAGCCGTGGACAACGGCGAGGTCGACAGCGTGTGGAACGCGGAGCAGCTGGGGCGCCCCGTGGTCAAGGCGTGGAACGCCGCCCTGGCAGAGACCCAGCGGACCCGGGGCGTCCCGGCCGGAACGCCCGGCCGCCTCGCCATCCCCGTCGCCGGCGACTCCGCGGAGGCGCGGCGCGTGGCCATGCGGCTCGTGGACGACACCGGCTTCGATCCCTACGACGCCGGCACGCTGGCCGACTCGTGGCGCCAGCAGCCGAACAGCCCCGCCTACTGCACCGAACTGACCCTCGACGAACTGCCGGCGGCCCTGGCCGCGGCCGACCGCGTCAAGGACGCCGGCATCCGCGACAGCCTCCCAGAACGCTTCGCCGCCCTCCCGGCCACGGCCACCCTGGAGGACGTCGTAGAGATGAACCGCGCCGCCCACCGCTGAGTCACCCACCGCGGCTCTCGTGCACGCAACGGCACGAGGGCGGCAGCGCCGGCACGCCACGAACACACAGGACGAACACGAAGAGCGCGCAGTCCCCCGCGCTGCGACCCGCAGTCTCGGCACGCCGCTGCCTGCGAGCATCCGCATGCCTGCCGGTACCCGCAAGGGTGCGTCCGCACCCGGCCCTGACGTCGGCTGCCTCGTCGCACGGCCTGCCGTACCGCGCTGTGCCGCGGCCGCCGTGGCGGGACTGCGCGCCGTGGAGAGGAACCGCCTTGCCCGGCACCGCATCATCCTTCACCGACATCGCACGCTCCCGACGCTCCCCCCGGCGGTTCCTGCCCACCGCCCTGTCCCCTTCGGACATCCGCGGCGTGCTGGAAGACGCACAGACGGCCCCGTCGAACAGCAACACCCAGCCGTGGACGGTGCACGTCGTCTCGGGTGCGGCGCGGGACGCCCTGGCCAAAGAGCTGCTCCGGGCCGAGGAGGAGGGGCGGACCTCCCCGGATTTCACCGACGGCTACGGCGAGGGCCTCTACCTCGAGCGGTCGCAGGCCCTGGGCGCGAGTGTCTACCGGGCCCGGGGCGTCGAGCGCTCGGACCGGGACGGCAGGAGGGCGGCGGTCCGCGAGAACCTGGAGTTCTACGGCGCTCCCCATGCCGCGTTCCTGTTCATGCCGGCGCTAGGCGACGGGGTGCGGACGGCCGGCGACATCGGCATGTACGCGCAGAACTTCCTGCTCTCGCTGGCGGCCCGGGGGCTGGCCGGCATCCCGCAGACCGTACTCGGCGTCTACGCCGACACCGTCCGCGAGTTCCTGGGTGTCCCCGCGGAGCTCAAGCTGCTGTTCGGCATCTCCTTCGGCATGGCCGACCCGGCGGCGCCGGTGAACACGCTCCGCACGGAGCGGGTTCCGCTGCAGCGGAGCGTGGTCCTGCATGACACCTCAGGAGTCCTCGACCGGCCGTAGTTCCTCCGCCCGCAGGAACCGTCCGGCGCCTGGGCCCGGGCCGTCACACCATCGAGGACGCCCGGGCCCAGCGCCAGGCTCTGCGGGACGCCGCCGAGCGCGCCGGACGCGACCCGGACGAGGTGAAGATGCTCGCCGGCTTCATGCCGACCATCGTCCCCTCCCGCCAGGCCGCCCTTCAGCGGCGCCGCTTCCTGGACGAGGTCGTCGACCTGGACCAACGCGTCCGCTACCTCGGCGCCATGATCGGTCTCCCGCTCGGCCCCGCCCAGAGCTCGACGAGCCCCTGACCGCGGACCAGCTCGCCGACGCCATACCCAGCCCGCACGACCCGCGCTCCGCCCGCGCCCTCGAAGTGGCCCGGGAAGGCTGGACCCTGCGCGACGTGCTCGCCCACGGCGTCATCGACTACCACCCGGTGGTCGCCGGCACCGCCGCCGACGTGGCCGACCACATGCAGCAGTGGTTCGAGGCAGGGGCCTGCGACGGTTTCTCGATCGCCATCGACAGCTACCACGACGGCTTCGACTCCTTCGTCGACAAGGTCGTCCCGATCCTGCGGGAACGCGGCCTGTTCCACGACGACTACGAAGGCCCCACCCTGCGCGAGAACCTCGGCGCCCACGAGCAGTACGGCCTCGACCCGCGCCTCACGAAGCCGGCCCGGTCATGACCACCACCACGCAGCCCATCGCCGTCCAGCCGTCCAGCCGTCCGGCACCGCGACCTGTGGCGCCAACTACCCTTGCGGCTGCCCGTTCGCGGAGGGGCGCCCCGAGCACGTACCCAGGTCGATCGACGAGAGCCTGCGCCGGCTCGGCACCGACCACGTCGACCTCTACCAGCTGCACCGCGTCGACCCCACGGTCCCGGTCGAGGAGACCTGGGACGCCCTGGCGGAGACCGTCGCCGCGGGCAAGGCCCGTCACATCGGCCTGTCCGAGGCCACGTGGAACAGATCGAGCGGGCTCAGGCCGTGTATCCGGTGACCTCCGTGCCGTCCGAACTCTCCCTGTGGACGAGGGAGTGGACGGTCGACGTACTGCCGTACTGCCGTACTGCCGTACTGCCGGGAACAGGGCATCGCCTTCCTGCCGAACTCACCGCTCGGCAAGGGCTTCCTCACCGGCCGGTTCGCCACCTTCGTACGTCGTGCCCATCCCTCGGCACCAAGACTCCGAAGTACCTGACCGACAACGCCGTCGTGGCCGACATCCGCCTGAGCGCTGCCGAGCCGGCCGCTCTGCCCGTGCCGCAGGGCGACCGCTACTGACCGACGGCGAGGAGCGACTGCCGGACTGCGTCCCGAGGGATGTGGTCGGCTGACGCTCGTTTGACGCTCCAGGCGCCTGACGCATGGGAAGCAGAGGCAAAAAACCGCCACTGACCTGCTGCTTTCCTGGACCGTGCTCAGCAACTCCCTGTCCCAGGTGCGGACGCCCGGCGCGTCACATGATCGGCACGGTCCGCCCGTACTTTCGCGAATTGGGCCACTGGGGCTCCCGCATGGCGGATCCACCCGGGGGCAGGTGGCCTCCGGTGACCAACACCGCTTGACCACGTGGCCTTGGCGCCAGCCGCACAGCCCGTGTCCAGGGTTCCGGGTCAAGGCCTGTGTGGTGCGGTCAGGGCTTTGTGGGTCGACTCCATGATCTTCTCCGACAGTTCGGTGCCCGCGGTGGCCCGGGCGAGCAGGATCGCTCCGACCAGGGTGGCCACCATGGGAAGGCCGTCGTCGGCGTCGGTGGACAGCCACGCGGCGAATGCCTCGACTCCGGCCGCGTACGTTTCCCGCACCTCCCCGGCTACGGGCTCGCGAGCCATGTCCCCTGCGAATCCCGCGGTGGGACAACCGGTGCCGGGCTGGTCACGGTGCTCGGCCGACAGGTAGAAGTCGACGAGGGCGCCGCGCGCGGTGTCGTGATCGCCCTGGGCCGTATCGAACGACGCCAGGAGCAGGTCAAGGTCCCCGAAAGCGGCTTGGGCCGCCTCGGCCACCAGGGCCTCCTTGGAGGAGAACTGCTTGTAGAAGCCGCCAGTGGTCAGCCCGATGGACTTCATCAGGTCGGCGACGCTGATGCCGTTCACGCCGCGCTCCCGGAAGAGCTGGGAGGCCGCGGCGACCGCGCGCCTACGGTTCTCGAGCGCTTGTGCTTGCGAAACGCGACTCATCACTCACCCGCCCACGTTAGATAGTAAACTGCATCTATCGTATGCGAAGTGCGGGCGGGCGGCCGCAGCGCCCTCTTTCGGCACGGCCCTTTCTTGCTGTCGCGAGGCGAGGGGCTCGTGGGCCCGCACCGGAAGCGGCTTGCGGCCGTGTCACGTATCCGTTCCGGAGTGCGGCGGTTGCGAGAAGGCGCCGATGCGAATCTCGTGGAGCGCGTGCCTGGCGGTCGACGGAGTCTGTTCGGCCTCTGGGTGACAGGTGGCCCCATCCCTGGGCGCCTGATCGTATTCGCTGGCGAGCCGGGGCTGCCGAGGGGCTGTCGAGGCGAAGACCGCGCCGCTCGCCCCCAGGGCCGGAGATGATCCGGCGCTCCGGTTGGAGGCGGTCGGTCGCGTTGTGCTCGGCACGTGTGCGCCATGCGCGTCTCCGTGGAGGTGTCGTTCGCCGTACCCGCGCGTTCGTCGTGAGGGCGGTTCGCGAAACCGTCCACGGTGACCCTGCGCCCGGGGGGGCCTATGGGTTTCGTCAAGGAAATCGGGCTGCGTTGAGGATCGATGCCGGGCAGCATGGCGGGGTGTCTGATCTGTTGTGGGATGACGTCGAGTACTTCTTCGACCTTGATGAGATGGGGTCGCTGCCGGACGTGCGTGTCCCTGACGCCTCGGTGGAGGACTGGCAGGCGGTCCTCGACCTGATCAGGGCGAGTGGCTGGAAGTGCCAGTACTCCGAGGGCGAGGTTGTGATGCCGATGCCCCGGGCGGAAGCAGTGTTGTCCCGCCCGGCTGATGCCGAGTGCCCGGACCTGCGAGTTTGGCCGACAGCCGATGTGCTGGCGATCTTCCGCTTCCATGCGGCGGAGGAGATCGACTTCGACGTTGATCTGCGGGAGCTGCAGGGCCAGGAGCGACTCGATGTGTTCTGCGGCTTTCTGCGGGCGATCGGGCGACGGCTGGCCAAGCCGGTGCTGATGGATCCGGAGGGCGACTGCGGGCATCCGGTGCTCGGGTTCGATGTGGAAGCCGATCGGGTCGTTCTCTTGGCTGAACCGCCGGTCAGTTGACCACGGCCGCTGGCTGCGGTTCGTAGAAGGTGCCGTCGCGGAGCATCGCAAAGAGCACGTCGGCCCGACGGCGGGCGAGGCAGAGCAAGGCCTGGGTGTGGTGCTTGCCCTGGGCGATTTTCTTGTCGTAGTAGGCCCTCGATGCCGGGTCCGCGAGGGCGGCGAACGCGGACAGGAAGAAGGCCCGCTTCAGCTGTTTGTTGCCGCGTCGGGAAGGCTGTTCACCGCGGATGGACGATCCCGAACTCCTGGTCGCAGGAGCCAGGCCCGCGTAGGAGGCCAGGTGGGCGGCGGTGGGGAAGTTGGTGCCGTCACCGACGTCGATGAGGATGCGGGCTCCGGTCCTGACGCCGATGCCGGGCATCGAAATCAGGACCTTCGAAAGAGGGTGAGCCTCCAACAGCTCCTCGATCCTGGTGGCGAGGAGCTTGCGCTGGTCAAGGACAGTTTTCAGCTGTCCGGAGAGGCTGGGGACTATGAGTGCGGCTGCGTCGGTGCCGGGGACGACGACCGTCTGCTCGTCCAGCGCGGTGAAGACGTCGTCGACCAGACGCTCGGCCATCCGCGGGGCCTTGGCCCGTATCAGGCCGACCAGCCTGCGGCGTCCGGCCTTCCTCAACTGGGCCGGAGAGCCGAACCGTTCGAGCATCAGCAGCACGGCCGGGTGCTGGACGCGTGGGCCCAGGACCCGTTCCAGACTGGGGTGGATCTGGGTGAGCAGACCGCGGAGCCGGTTGGAAATGCGGGTGGCTTCGCCGGCCAGGTCGTCGTCGAAGCCGACGATCATCTCCAGCTCTGCGATGGTCTCGTCTTCGACGTCGATGGCGCGCAGGGTGTGCGGCATCGCGCGGGCGGCGTCCGCGATGATGAACGCGTCGCGAGCGTCGGTCTTCGCCTCGCCGGGGTAGAGGTCAGCGATCCGCCGCATCGTCAGGCCGGGCAGATAGGCGACCTTGCAGCCCGCGTCGCGGGCCACGGCGAGCGGCAGAGCTCCGATCGAGGCGGGCTGGTCGACGACCACGAGCACGGTGCCGTGCTTGGCCTGCAGCTTGGCGAAGACCTCGCGCAGTTTCGGTTCGCTGTTGGGCAGCCGCTTGTCGAACGCCTTCTTCCCGACTGGGGTCAGGGCGGTGGCGTGGTGTTCGCCTTTGCCGACGTCCAGGCCGAGGAAGACGCCGATTTCACTGATGTCGATCACGTGCACTCTCCGGTCGTACCCGTCCCGGCCTCACCTGCGGCACCAGCTGCCGGCATCCACATTACGAAGAGCCTCCCAAGTCCCAGAAGAACCGGTGGTCATGCCCCTAATCAGCGGTCTGCCAGTGCCTCCGGGCACCGGTGACACCACCCCCCAGATCATGATCAACAGGGGGGAGCAGTCATGCCGGGCCCAGAGGCCAGGAACCCCATTGCGGGGCCGAGGAAGACGGTAATGGGGGGGGGCTCCGTCCGAAGCTGATCGGCCGCCGGCCCTGTGACCCGCGTGCATGTCGAGCAGTCTCCGGCCGTGGGCGGTGACTGCCGGCGTCGGGGCCGTTGACTGGATCGCTTTAGATATCTATCGTAATCTAAAGCGAGGCCAACGCTTTGGCCCCCTGCTTCTTCGCCAGACCAGAAATGAGATCCCCCATGACCACGCAGAACAAGAGCGCCGTTGTCACCGGTGCGTCCGCCGGCCTGGGCAGCGCCTACGCGCAGCGGCTTGCCGACCGGGGCTACGACCTGATCCTGGTGGCCCGGAACGCCGCGCGGCTGGAAACGCTGGCGTCGGACATCCGCAGCCGCACGGGCCGCGCAGTGGATGTCGTCACCGCCGATCTCACCGACGCGGCGCAGATCTCCGTGGTCGAGGAGCGTCTGCGGACCGACGAGAGCATCGAGGTGCTGATCAACAATGCCGGCGGGGGGCTGTTCACCCCGCTGGCAACCTCCGACGCCGCGGCCTCCGAGGCGCTGATCAACCTCAACGTGACCTCGCTGACCAGGCTGACCACCGCGGTCCTGCCGGGCCTGACGGCCCGCGGGCGCGGCACCGTCGTGAACATCTCCTCTGCCCTGGCTCTCAACATCCTGCCCGTCAGCGCCGTCTACAGCGGCACCAAGAGCTACGTGCTGACGTTCACCCAGGCCCTGCAGCAGGAACTCGCCGAGAGCCCCGTCGTGGTGCAGGCCGTGCTGCCGGGCGCTGTCCGCACGGAGTTCTGGGACGGCTCCGGCGCCGACCTCGGGGCGTTCCCCGACGAGTGGATCATGAGCGCGGACGACGCCGTCGACGCGGCGCTCGCCGGCCTCGACGCCGGGGAGCCCGTCACCATCCCGTCCCTGCCCCAGATCAGCGACTGGGAGTCGTTCGAGAAGGCGCGTCAGACGCTCGTCCCGAACCTGTCGCAGCGCGTCCCGGCCGATCGCTACCGCGGCTGACCGCCGCTCCGACTCCGGTGCGGGAGTCCCTTTGTGGCAACCACGACCGCTGGCGCACACGACGACCGATGCGTCCTCCGGCGTGGGGGAGGACCGACACGCTCGACCTCCTCCCCTCGCCCGTACAAGCAGCCAGGTCCCGGCACTGCAACTGGCGGCGGTCATGCGCGCGACAGCCCGGTCACCGCGTACGCGGAACTCGCGGCAGCCCGCCACCCCGCAGCCCCCACTCACCCTTTATTTTGAGGAAACATCCATGTCGAACGCCCTGTGGAACCCGATCGTCGCCGGGGAGATCTCCCTGCCGCACCGGCTGGCGATGGCGCCCCTGACGCGGGACCGGTCCACACCGGAAGGCATACCCACCGAGCTGAACGCCGAGTACTACGCCCAGCGTGCCTCGCACGCCCTCATCATCACCGAGGGCACCCAGCCCAACGCCGACGGCCAGGGCTACCTGCTCACCCCCGGCATCTACTCCGAGGAACACGTCGCCGGGTGGCGCAAGGTCACCGACGCCGTGCACGAGGCCGACGGACGCATCGTCATCCAGCTCATGCACGCCGGACGGATGTCCCACCCCGACAACACCCCCACCACCGGCAGCCGGTCGCCCCCTCCCCGGTCCAGCCGGCGGGCACCATGTTCACCCCGTCCGGCCCTCAGGAGATGCCGGTACCGCGTGAGCTGTCCACCGAGGAGGTCGCCGCGACGGTCGAGGACTACCGGCGCGCCGCGGCGGCCGCCATCGCGGCCGGCGCCGACGGCGTCGAGATCCACGGCGCCAACGGCTACCTCGTGCATCAGTTCCTCGCCACCAACACCAACCGGCGCACCGACCGTTACGGCGGCTCCCTCGACAACCGCATCCGCTTCGCCGTCGAGGTCGCCACCGCCGTGGCCGAGGAGATCGGCGCCGGCCGCACCGGCTTCCGGATCTCTCCCGGCAACCCGTTCAACGACATCGCGGAGAGCGACACCCACGAGCTGTACCCGGCACTCGTGCGCGCCCTCGCCCCGCTCGACCTCGCCTACCTGCACATCGTCCACGGCGGCGACGACGAACCCCTGCACACCCTGCGCAAGTTGTGGCCGACCACCTTGGTTCTCAACCGGGCCGGCACCGACATCGCCACCCGCGCCAAGGACGTCGAAGACGGCATCGCCGACATCGTCACCGTCGGCACGATGGCACTCGCCAACCCCGACCTGGTCGAGCGCGTACGCACCGGCGCCCCCCTCAACACCCCCGACCCCGCCACCTTCTACGGCGGCGGCGAGGCCGGCTACACCGACTACCCCACCCTCACCGCCTGACAAACCCCGGCCATACCGGTCCCGGCGGGCCGGTATGCCCAGACGGCCCCATGGAGGTACCACCTGTCTGAGCACACTGCCGCTGAACATTCGCGGACTTTATGCCCGGACTGGTGATTCCCGAGTCCGAGCCGGATGCGACCCGCACCCGGGTGGAGGGCGTCCATCTCACCGCCCGGGAGCCGGAAGGCGTCACCTATCGGCGAAGTGCCGCCTGATCCGACTACCGATCATCACCGCCGAGCGCCCCTGGGCCCGGAGCCGATGGTGACCCGGGGCACCTCATGATTCGACCCGATTCCGCTGTCCATCACCAGGGCGGAGCCGCTCCGTCCACATTGGAGAAGCACATGTCTTCCTCGAACGAGACCCAGACGTCCACCACCGACTTGCATCGACTTGCCGATGAATACGTCAGGCGCGTCAACCTGCGTGACCTCGACACCCTGTTCGCCCTGTACGCGCCGGACTTCCGCAACCACGCCGCCGACGGCACCACCACCGGCGTCGAGGAGGCCCGCGCGGTGCTGGCGTCGTTCCTCGTCGCGGTCCCCGACTTCGCGGCCACGCCGGTCCGTGTCGTCGCCGAGGACGATTGGTTCGCGATCACCTTCGTCCTCACCGGCACGAACACCGGGCCCTTCAACGGCACACCCGCCACCGGCCGATCGATCAAGGTGCTGGAGGTTCGCATGTTCAAGGTGGCCGACGGGAAGCTCACCGACCACTGGGGCCTCATCGACCTGGCGACACTCTTCGCCCAGCTGCAGTCCTGAGAAAGGCATTTGTTTTAGGGATATCGAGCTGTATGCCTAGGTGTTCTGAGTCGGGAATTCTGTTCAGATGTATAGGCTTGCTCCATGGCACGGACGGGGCGGGCGTAGGCCGAGTTGACACTGTCGGACGAAGAACGGGCCGCACTCGAGGAGTGGGTGCGGCGACGTTCCACGCCGCAGGCATGGGCGTTGCGGTGTCGGATCATCCTGGCCTGCGCCGAGGGCGCCTCGAACAAGGACGTGGCTGCTCAGCTCGGTTCCACACCCCATGCGGTGGGCCGCTGGCGGGCCCGGTTCGTGCAGTACCGGATCGCCGGTCTGGGTGACATGCCGCGTCCGGGCGGCCCAAGGACCGTGACGGACGAGCAGGTTGCCGCGGTAGTCACCAAGACGCTGGAATCCACTCCGAAGAGCGCAACGCACTGGTCGACGCGGTCGATGGCGAAGGAGACGGGCCTCTCGCAGTCGTCGGTTTCACGGATCTGGCGGGCCTTCGGCCTGCAGCCGCACCGGTCGGAGACCTTCAAACTGTCGACCGATCCGTACTTCGTCGACAAGGTCCACGATGTCGTCGGCCTTTACCTGGACCCGCCCGAGCGGGCCCTGGTGTTCTGCGCCGACGAGAAGTCGCAGATCCAGGCCCTGGACCGATCCCAGCCCGTGCTGCCAATGATGCCCGGGGTTCCCGAGCGGGTGACCCACGACCACGTCCGCGCCGGCACCACCACCCTGTTCGCCGCCCTCGAGGTCGCCACCGGCAAAGTGATCGGCTCCCTGCACCGCAGACATCGGGCTGAGGAGTTCAAGAAGTTCCTCACCAAGCTCGACAAAGAGGTGCCCGCCGACCTGGATGTCCACCTCATCTGCGACAACTACGCCACCCACAAGACCCCCGCCATCAAGAAGTGGCTGCTGGCCCACCCCCGCTTCCACCTGCACTTCACACCGACCGGCTCGTCCTGGCTGAACCTCGTCGAGCGATGGTTCGCCGAACTGACCAACAAGCAGATACGGCGCGGCGTTCACAGGTCCGTCCAAGCCCTGGAGAAGGACATCCGCAACTGGATCGCCGCCTGGAACACCGACCCGAAGCCCTACGTCTGGACGAAGACCGCAGACGAGATCCTCGAACGCCTCGCCAGTTATCTGAACAGAATTCCCGACTTGGAACACTAGCTCCGTCTGGAGTGGCGGCGGCCCCGGCTGCTGCAGGTCCGCCGGAGACGCGGCCTTGGGTGTCGCTCCCGGTGCTGCCACTGGAAGCGGAGCGGGTGGAGGCGTGGGCCCGGGCCCTGATGCGGATGGACCCGGAGGGATGCGAGGCGGTGCTGGTGCCGGCGACCGGGAGGGTGCCTCGGTGGCGGGCGGGGCGCCGGGGCGGACGGCATCGCCGTACAGGCGCTCGAGCCTGGGGGCGTCGTACCCGATCACAACACCCCGCAGCGACGGACCACACCTATTGACCATTCCTCACGGTTCGACGATGTGCCGCAGATAGGCCTGCGGGTCGGCGAGATAGCGGCGCCAGTGATCCACGACGCCGAGCTCCCGCCAGGCGACCCTCCGCATACCGTGCTCACCGACCTCGATGATGTCCGCGCCCGGCAGTGCGGTCAGCAAGGGTGAGTGCGTGGCACAGATGACCTGGCCGCCCTCCTTGGCCAACCGGTCGATGTGCCCGATCAGTTCGAGGCACGAGGAGAAGGAGAGCGCTGCCTCCGGCTCGTCGAGAACATAGAGCCCGGCGTGTAGGAACTTCCCGCGGAACGCCGCGAGAAAGCCCTCACCATGGCTGACCGAGTCCGGCGAGAACCCCTCCCTGTCCAGGGCGTCCAGCGCGGTCTCGGCCCGCAGGAAGAAGCCCTTGCGGGCCGCCCAGCTGGTGGCCATACGGCGCCCGCGCCCCGAGGCGGCGTCGAATTTCATACGCTCGCCGAGGGTCGACCTGCCGCGCGGGGAGGCGTAGCGCCAGTCGTGGGAGCCGCCGTAGGAGTCCAGTCCGAACCCCTCCGCCAGCGCCTCGACCAGGGTCGACTTCCCCGAGCCGTTCTCACCGACCAGAAAGGTCACCGGTGCGGTGAACCGCAGCCCTTCGTTGAGCAGTTGTCGGACGCAGGGCACCGACCAAGGCCAGGTTTCCTCGTCGTACGAGGGGAGATGGGCATACGCGCGTTCGACAATCACGCAACCAGTGTCACCTGGACTCGGAAAGCGTACGTGCACCGTGTAGCCGGCGTCAGTACCTCGCGCTCGTTGTCGCCCGGGCTCCGATCGGTCACGCAGCCGTTCCCATGCGTTGCGAGGAGGTGCTCTCAGCGCCCAGCTGAACTCTGCACGCTCGCGGCGCCGGACCGAACGTAATCCCTTGATTTCTCACGGTCGGTTCGCACGGTCAGTAGGTGCCTCTGATCCCGTGTCAGCGCTCTGCCGCCCGAGTCGCGTGCCGACGTTTCGGTCGGCGTGCAGTTGGCGAGGTCAGTTGGCGAGGAAGTTGGACACCTCGGTGGTGAAGGCCTTGACGTGCTGGAAGAGGAAGGCGTGGCCGGCGTCGCTGTAGAGGACCAGGGTGGCCGAGTCGAGGTGCTGGACGGCGACGTAGGAGGCCAGGGCGGGGGCCATCACGTCGTGGACGCCGTTGGCGTAGAGGACGGGCTGCTTGATGGTCTCCAGGTTCGCCCGTACCTGCTCGAACGGAACCGCCATGTACTTGCCGATGGCCTCGCGTTGGCGCGTCGCCGCTGTCTCGGACACCGCGGGGCCCCCGGCGGCCAGGCGTGTCGAGACCTTGGTGAGGTGTTCGACCCCGGCGGCGCGGCCCGCGTCGGTCTCGGGGTAGAACAGGTAGAGCATGTCGTCCGCGTCGGCGTCGGGCTTGGCCATGATGCCCTGCACCTTCTCGGGCAAGGGCTGCGCCCCGGGCACCCGGCCGGGACTGCTGCCCGCCACGACCAGTCTGCGGACGAGGTCGGGCCGCCGCAGCGTCACGTGCTGGGCCACGAAACCGCCCATGGACCAGCCGAGCAGATCGGCCTGCGCCAGGCCGAGGGCCTCGATGAATTCGATGGCGCCGTCGGCGAATCCTTCGACGGAGTCGCGTGGTTCGCCGGGCGTGTAGCCGATCCCGATGTTGTCGAACAGGATCACGTCGTGGTCGGCGGCCAGGAGGTCCAGGAACTCCGGGTCCCACCAGTCGATGGTCCCGCGGAAGCCGCTCACCAAGCCGACGGTGACGATGTCGGCGATGCCGTCTTCGATGTCCTTGGCGCGGGTGGCGGTGGCGGTGGAGGCGTTGGCCCGGTTGAGGACCAGCCCGGTCGGCCACGGCTCGCGGAGGGTGTGCAGGACGTCGTCGTCGCCGTGGGCGAGGTGCGGGTAGGCACGGAGCCCGTCCTCGGAGCCGTGGACCGGCGACCGACGCGACTGGGTGGCAGCCGCGAGCGCGGGCCGTGCGCAGGGAATCCGTGGCGCCGGAGACGGCCCTGCTTTCTAGGACAGTTCGCGCTTGAGGATCTTCCCGGTGGCGGTCATGGGCAGGGCGTCGACGAACTCGACGATGCGCGGGTACTTGTAGCCCGCGAATTGCTCTTTTCCCCAGGCTGTCAGCTCGGCCTCAGTCGTCCTGTCGCCGGCCTTCCTGACGACGACGGCCTTGATCTCTTCCCCGTGACTCCGGTGCGGAACTCCGATGACGGCGACCAAGGAGACCGCGGGGTGCTCCATGAGCACCTCCTCGAGCTCGCGCGGGTAGACGTTGAACCCGCCGCGAATGATCATGTCCTTGGACCGGTCGACGATGAAGTAGAAGCCGTCGGCGTCCTTGCGAGCCAGATCTCCGGTGCGGAACCATCCCTGGTCGATGGCCTCCGAGGTGGCCTCGGGGCGCTCGTAGTAGCCCTTCATGATGTTGTAGCCCTTGATCGCGATCTCCCCGACCGCGCCGGGGTCGTCTGCCACGTCCGACCAGTCATCGTTGATGAGCTTCATCCGGACCCCGGCGATGGGCAGGCCGATCGATCCGACGCGGGGCTCCTCGCCGTACCTGGCGAACGACGCGATCGCCGCCGTCTCCGAGAGCCCGTAGCCCTCGAGGATCGTCACACCGAAACGTTCCTTGAACTCTTGATGGATCTTCGCGGGCAGCGCGGAACCACCCGACACGGCGATGCGCAGGTTGGCGGCCAGCCGGGCGACGTCGACGCTGTCGTCGAGTGCCTCGAGCAGGCCCCAGTACATGGTCGGTACGCCGCCGAAGAACGTCACGGCATGGTCGAGCATGAGATCCAGCGCCTCTCGGGCGGAGAACCTCGCCTGCAGGACGAGTGTGCTGCCGAACCCGATGGCGCCGTTCTGGATGACCATCTGGCCGAAGGCGTGGAAGAGCGGAAGGACGCACAGGTAGACGTCGGGCGTCGCAGGGTCCGACGCGAAGAGCTGGACACCGGCTCGGGCGATGTCGTACACGTTCCGGTGTCTGAGTTCCGCGCCCTTGGGCTGCCCGGTGGTACCGGACGTGTAGAGGATGACCGCGGTGTCGTCGTCGGCCCGCTCGACCGTCTCGGACGTCTCCGGCTGCCCGGCGACAGCGGCGGCATGGACCTGGTCCGGGGTGACGCCGTCCACCAACGTACCGCTGCCGATGAGGAAGAAGTGAGCGGCCCGACCGGCGGCCTGAAAGGCCGACCATGCCTCGCGCCCGATCGGGAGCTCCGGACTGCCTTCGACGGCGAAGTACGCCGTCGCTTCGCAGTCGTTGAGGTGGTAGGCGATCTCCCGCGCCTTGAGGAGCACGTTCAACGGCACGACGACCGCGCCGGCCTTGAGGATCCCGAAGTAGATCGTCGTGAACTGCGGGCTGTTCGTGCAGGACAGGGCGACCTTCTCGCCAGGGCGAACGCCGCGCTCGATCAGCAGGTTCGCCACCCGGTTCGACGCCGCGTCGAGTTCCGCGTAGGAGATCCGATCGCCACCGAAGACGATCGCCGTACGCGCGGGGTGTCCCGACGCGGTGCGGGTCAGCAGTCCGGACACGTTCCGGGTCGAACGCGTCATCAATGGCTCCTGGTCCGTGCGTAGTCGGGGCTCCGTGCCGGTCCTGACATCAGGTGGTCAGGAAGTCCTCGCCCGCACGCGCGTCGAGGTGTCCGAGGATGTTCTGGACGGTGCGATCCCGCGCCAGGCCGGAGTCCATCCCGGGTGCGATGATGCCGCGGACCTTCGAGACCACCGTCCATCTGCGCGGACGAAACACCCGCACGTCCCGGCGACACAGGCCCTCGACGATGGCTGCCGCCGCTTGCTCGGGGCTGATGCGCTTGCGCAGGAACCTCGGTTGGGTGCCGAGCAGCGCCTGGGCCACTGGATCCTCGTCGAGGCCCTGCCGGGTCATGTCCGTGTTGATCACCGCGAAGTACGCGGTCGTGACGCTGACACCATGAGCGGCGAGTTCGACCCGCAGTCCACGGCCAAGCTGCTCGACCGCTGCCTTGCTCATCGCGTACGGGATGGCGCCGGCCCCGTTGACGAAGGCGAACACCGACGAGATCAGTACGAGCCGACCACGGTTCTCGATGAGGCCCGGAAGGGCGGCACGGACCGTGTTGAGCGCACCACCGACGTTCACGTCGAAGAGTCGGTCGACCACCGAAGCCGATGACGCCCGGAGGGTCACGCCCCGCCCGAGTACACCCGCGTTCGCGATCACGATGTCCAGGCGGCCGGCGTCCCTGACGACGGTCTCGACCGCTCGGGTCATGTCGCCGAGGTCGGTCACATCGCCGACCAGGTGGGTGACCCGCTCGTCGATCGCCTCGCCCGCGGCCGGGCGGTGCAGATCGATCACGAAGACCCGGGCACCCGCGGCGGTCAGGGACCGCGCGGTCGCCGCGCCCAGGCCCCGGCCGCCGCCCGTCACGAGGGCGACCTTCCCGGCGATCGACCGGTCGGATCTCTCAGTCATCGAGGAACTCCAGAGCCTCAGGGACGAACTCCCGGTGGTGCTGGAACACGCCGCCGTGCCCGGAGTTCGGGTAGATCTTCAATCGGGCGTTCGGGATCCGGCGGGCCATGTCGGCCGAGTTGCTGCTCGCGACCATGAGGTCGTTGTCACCGTTGGCGACGAAGACCGGCTGGGTGATCACCGAGAGGTCGTCGGGTGCGTGCAGTCCGGCCGCGCGGATGGCCTTCAGCTGCGCGCGTCGAGCCTGCAGGGAGATCTTCTCGTCGCGATTCTGAGTACGTTCCTTGAGCCGGGCGAGGTAGTCCTTCGCGGCCCGCCTGCCCTCGGCGTCGCGCGGGAAGAACAGGAACGTCCTGGCGTCCTTCAGGGTGAGCGCGGACTTGACGTACGCACGGACCGCGACCTTGTTGATCTCCTTGATGCCGCCGCCTCCGCGGGGACCGGTCCCGGCCAGGATGATCCGGCGCACGAGCTCGGGTGCCTGCAGGGCGACCATCTGTGCGACTCCGCCGCCGAGCGAGAATCCGAGCAGGTCGACCTTCTCGAGTCCCCTCGCACGGATGAAGGCCACGGCGTCGCGGCCCATGTCCGCGACGTCGGGCGGCACGGATCCTCCCGACGCGCCGACCCCGCGGTTGTCGAACGCGATCACCCGGCGGCGGGCGGCGATGCCGTCGATGATCCTCGGGTCCCAGTCGTCGAGGACGGCCATCAGGTGGTGCAGGAACACCACCGGAACACCACCGGTCGGACCGAGTTCGCGGTAGGCGAACGGCACCCCGCCGACGTCGATCGTGCGCGTGGGCGTGTGGATCCACTTCATGCTCTTTGTCGTCTTCATCTGACCTCACCGGATACGGCGCGAGGACCGCGGCTCTGTAGTATTACGGTCGTTCGTCTTACGATTGTAATGTATACACGCCGGAATGGGTGGCGACAAGGGCTCTGCACCCCGGACAGTCCAGGACGCGCGGGCCGTCGTCGAGGCAGGAGAAGTCCTCCGCAGTGCGAGGCCGGCGCGTCGCGGGTCGCCTGCTCGTCCGCCTCCCGGCCGCGGGGCGCGTCCGCGTGGTGGGCGGCGAGCAGCCGGGCGACGCCGCGCAGGGCGTCGTCGATGTCCGCGCCCGCCCGTACGAGTCGGGAGAGGCGGCGCTCGTCGGGCATGCGGCGCATGACGACGACGGGCTCGGTCGCGTCCGTGGCGGTGGCCCGTCGAGTCCGACGGTTCCGACGGTTCGCGCTCCTTCCATGGCGACTGTCTCCATCTCGTAAGAAGCTGGAAGGGCGGTGAGCGTTTGCCGACGCTCGGACCACTGCCGACCCCGTCCGTCGGCGCGCCGGGCACGGCGCTTCTCCGTCGAGGAGTACCGCAGATCTCTCCGGGCGCAGGTGGCCCGCGAAACGGCGGCGCACGCACGGGCGTGAGGTCCGGCAGGAGGAGGCGTGAGCGGTGGAGGTTCCCCTGGTGGTCGGCATCGACGGGTCGGAGGCGAGCCTTGAGGCGGTGGACTGGGCCGCCGACGAGGCACTCCGGCACGAGCTGCCGCTCCATCTCCTGCACGCGGCCGCGGCGGAGCAGGCGGCGCCCGACCCGGTCGCCGTCGCCTCGGAGCGAGCGAGGAAGAGTGCCCCCGCGGTACGGCTGTCGAGCGAGGTCCTGTCCGAGGACGCGGCGTCCGCCCTGGTGGTCAGCGGGCGCAACGCCTTCGCGCTGGTACTCGGCTCCAGAGGGCTCGGGGACCTCGCCGGGCTGCTGCTGGGTTCGGTCAGCCTGGCTGTGGCCGCCCATGCCGACTGCCCGGTCATCGTGGTGCGCGGCGGGGCGGAGCACCGGAACGGCCGGTTCGGGAGGGTTGTCGTCGGCGTCGAGGACGGGGAGGGCAGTGGCACCGCCGTGCGGTTCGCGTTCCGCGAGGCCCACGCACGGCGCTGTCGGCTCGTGGCGGTGCACGCCTGGAGTGTCCCGGTCGGAAACCCCGGGCCGCCGGGCCTGTCCGGATACGCCCTCCGCGCCCTCGACCGCGCGCCTGCGCAGGTGCTGGCCGACGCACTGGGCGATTCCGCGCGGCGGTACAGGGACGTTCCGGTGAGCAGCGAGGTGGTCGAGGGCCCGGCCCGGCAGGCGCTCCTGGACGCGGCGTCCGACGCCGATCTGCTCGTCGTCGGCGCCCGCAGGCGACACGGGCACGTCGGCTTGCAGCTGGGCCTGGTCAACCACGCCGTGCTGCATCACGCCCCGTGCCCTGTCGCGGTCGTTCCGCAGATCTGACCGGCGTACGGGTCTGACCGGCGTACGTGCCGGGTGGGCCGAGTGGTCGGTCACCGGGGACCTTCGGCCCCGTGACCGGGAGGTGTCGTCGTTGGAAGGTGGTGGGCGAGGCAGAGGTGGTGGGGGGACGCACCAGCAGCGACAGCTGGAGGCCAGAGCATGAGTGCACAGGACTCGCCGCACGCATCCGACCCCCGCCGGCCGGACCACGAGCACCTGCCCAGGGGCGCGAACCCGCTGCGGCGTACGACCGACCGGATCGAAGCCTGGTGGTCCGGATTCCTGCTGCTCGTGCTCGTCCTCGGACTGCCGATGGCTTCGGTGAGCGCGGGGCTGGCGGCGTACGGGTCCGCGACGCGTGCCGTCCAGGCCCAGACCGCGGAGCGGCACCAGGTCACCGCCCGGCTGACCCCGGACCCCGACGCGGCACGGGTCAGCGCCGCGGACGAGAAGCAGAAGGTGCGGCTCAGCTGGACGGGCGAAGACGGCGAGCGGCGGACGGGAACAGCCTATGTGTCGCAGGACGAGGCCGAGCGCTCCACCCTGCGGATCTGGGTCGACCGGGAAGGAACCGTCAAGGCTCCGCCGATGTCCGCGGGCGACGCGCAGGCCACCGGCTGGGTGATGGGCGGCATGACGGCGGTCGGTGTGTACGTCGTCCTCGTCGCCGCGCGAAAGAGCATGCGTCTGGCGCTGGACCGCAGTCGGTACGCACGGTGGGACACCGAGTGGGACTTGGTGGAGCCCCAGTGGTCCGCACGGTTCGGAAGGTGAACGAGCTCGTGGCGCCCTGCCGGTGTCCAGGAGGAGGTGACGCGGATGTCCTCGGCGACGACCACTGATCTGTACGAGGTCACGATGGCGATGTCGTACCTGCGGGAGGGGATGAGCGGCCCGGCGACGTTCAGCCTGTTCGTCCGCGACCTGCCGCCGGGCCGGGGTTTTCTGGTGGCCGCGGGCCTGGAGTCGTCACTGGACTTCCTGTCCGGCTTCCGGGTCGGAGCCGAGGACGTCGACGCCTTCGCCTCGGCACTGCACCGGCCGCCACGCGACCTGGCCCCGCTGCTCGGAACGGAGTTCACCGGACAGGTGAGGGCGGTCCCGGAGGGGCGGATCGTGCTCGCCGGAGAGCCGCTGCTGGAGGTGACTGCTCCGCTTCCGCAGGCGCAGCTGGTCGAGACCTATCTGCTCAACCAGGTCAGCCACCAGACGACGATCGCCTCGAAGGCCGCACGGTGCGTTCTGGCAGCGGCAGGACATCCGGTGGTGGACTTCTCCCTGCGGCGTACCCACGGCCCCCAGGCGGGTTACCAGGCCGCCCGGCTGAGCGGGATGGTCGGCTTCGCCGGAACGAGCAACGTCGCCGCGGCCACCGCCGAGGGGCTGCCCGCCGTCGGCACGATGGCCCACTCCTACATCGAGGCGTTCGGGACGGAGGAGGCGGCCTTCCGCGCCTTCGCCCGCGCGCACCCCGGGCCGTTGACGCTCCTGGTCGACACCTACGACACCGAGGCAGGGGTCCGGGTCGCGGCGCGGGTGCTGCGAGACCTCGACCAGGCGGCCCGTGGGCCCGGCTCGGCCGTACGGCTGGACAGCGGCGACCTCGGAGCCCTGGCGTCACGGGCCCGCGCCCTCCTCGACGCGGCCGGACTGCCGGACGTACGGATCGTCGCCAGCGGCGGCCTCGACGAGTACTCCGTGGACGATCTGGTCCGCTCCGGAGCCCCCATCGACGTCTACGCCGTCGGCACCCGCGTCGGAGTCTCGGCCGACGCCCCGTACCTCGACTCCGCGTACAAGATGGTCGAGTACGACGGCCGGCCGGTGATGAAGCTCTCCTCGGCCAAAGTGACCGCCCCCGGGGCGAAGCAGGTGTTCCGCCGCCCCGGATACGCCGACGTGATCGGGCTCCGCGATGAGCCGCCCCCCGACGGGGGCCTGCCGTTGCTGGAGCCGGTGATGCGGAACGGGAAGCGCACCGCCGGGCGCCCCGATCCGGCGGAGCGGGACGAGAGATACGCCGCGGACCTGGCCGGGCTCCCTCCTGCGGCCCGCCGGATCCGGGCCCCCGTCGCGCCACGGGCGGCGACGTCCGCACGGCTGACCGCTCTCGCCGCCGAGGTCCGGCGCCGTATCGAGGGCGAGCTCCTGGCCGCGGCCGCGGACCCGCGAAGCCACGAGCGGAGTGCGTCCGGATCACAGAGGTCCGCACCGGGACGAGGAGGAAAGTGATGGCACATACCGTGGAATGGAAGGTTCGCCTCCACCTCTTCGAGGATGAGGGAACGACCAAGGCACGTGCGGTGCTGAACACCGGCACCACGGAGCTCACCGGGCACGGGGCCGCCCACCGTAACCCCGCGGACACGGAGGTTCCGGAGATCGGTGACGAACTGGCGGCGGGCAGGGCCATGCACGACCTCGGCCGGCAGCTGGTGGGTGCCGCGCAGCGTGACATCGAGGGCATGGGCGCCGGTGCGACCGAGGGGTGGGCTCCCCCGGAGACCGGCTGGCCGATGCCGGAGCAGCAACAAGGATGATGACGTGGATCACCGACTGGAGGTCCCGGCCGAGGACCTGCGCAGCAGATCGGCCTCGGACACCACGCCGATGGGGTGGTCCAGATCGCCGCATGTCGCCTCTCCGTTCCGGGTGGAGACAGCCGGTGGGCGGTGTTGGCCGGGTGCCGAGCGGGTCTGGAGCCATGCACGCGCAGGGCGTCGCGGATGGTGGCGGACCGGCCGCGCGGCCACGGGGATCGGCGGAGCCCTCATCCCGTGCGGTGGCACGCCGTGCGTGGGACGTTGGGAACAGCAGGCATTCTGAGGAAACGGCGGCGATCATGCGAGCTCAACTCGGCGATCAACTCGTGGTCGAGAGCCCTGCCACCGGCGTCACCAGGCGCGACGGCGAGGTTGTCGGACTCCACCACGAGGATGGAACGCCTCCCTACGACGTGCGCTGGTCCGACACGGACGAGGTGACGCTCGTCTTCCCCGGGCCCGACGCGCACATCCGTCACATCGAGCACAGGCCCGGGAGCGCTCACGAGCCTTCCCGGCCCCCCACGGACCGGACGGGCGGGCAGCGTCGCGCAGGGCCCGGCGGGACCCCGCCGGGCCGGCCGCCCAATCCCGGTGACATCGGCCGCCGCGTCGCCACCGAACGCACCCGCCGAGGCCTGAGTCGGGAGGAGACGGCCCGCCGCGCCAGAATGGCACCGGAGTACCTGGCCTATCTCGAGGAACAGCCGGCCGACCCGACCACGGCCAGTCTCATCAACCTGGCCGACGCGCTGGGCACCAGCCTCGCCGCCCTGCGCGGGGGTGGCGTCGATCTGCCGCCCGGCCAGGGCGAGGCGCTGCTGCATCCCCGACTGCGGGACCTCGACCCCGACGAATGCCGGTCCCTGCTGTCCACGCACGGCGTGGGACGCGTCGCGGTCACGACATCGGACGGTCCGGCGGTGGTCCCGGTGAACTACGAGGTCGTCGACGACGCGATCGCGTTCCGGACCGCGCCGGGCTCGGTCCCGGCGGCGGCCGTGGGATCGGAGGTCGCCTTCGAGGTCGACCATGTGGACGAGGCCATGAGCCAGGGCTGGAGCGTGCTCGTCGTCGGACCCGCGCGGGCTGTCACCGATCCCGACGCGGTGCGCGAGTTGACCGATCACGCCCACACCACGCCCTGGGCAGGGGGCGAACGCGAGATGTGGGTGTCGATCCGGCCCACGCGCGTCACCGGACGGCGCATCACTCCGGCCGAGCAGTGAGGGAGGGAGGAGCCGGCCGAGCAGTGAGGGAGGAGCGCCGTCCGGGCCCGCATCGCCGCACCCTCACCCCGTGTCCTGCGGGCCGCCCGGAGCGGGGGACTCGCCGGTGAGCCGGGGATCGACGTCCACGACTCCCTCGATGGCGCGCACGAGGCGCACGGCGACCGAGATGAGCGAGGTGTCGCGGATGTGTCCACGGAGGGTGACGACGCCCTCGTGGACGTTCACGTGGATGGCGTGGCTGAAGGCCGGGAAGAGGTAGGACACCACGGTGCGTCGCACCTCCTCCTCGATGTCCTCGTCCGGCCGCAGGAAGACCTTCAGCAGATCGGCACGGCTGACCATGCCCTGGAGCATGCCCAGGTCGTCGACCACCGGCAGCCGCTTGACGTGCCGGACGGCCATGATCCTGGCCGCCTGGGCCAGAGTGGCGTCGGGGTGGACGGTGACCGCGGGAGTGCTCATGAGCTCCGCCGCCGACAAGGCCCCGGCCTTGGCGATGTCGGACAGGCGCCCGCGTTGTTCGTAGAGGCTCGGATCGCCCTCGCGGAACTCCTCCTTGGGCAGCAGGTCGGCCTCCGAGACGACGCCGATGACGCGCCCTTCACCTTCCAGGACCGGCATGGCGCTGACCCGCCACTGCTCCATGGTCCGCACGATCTCCTTGAAGGGCGCGTCGCGTCCGACGGCCACGACCGTCTGGGTCATCACATCGCTCACGATGTGCGGGGTCTCAGGCACTGCGGCCCCTCCTCTCGCCTCGTCAGGGCATTTCGCCCGCGCCGTGGGGCGCGTACAGGTCGAGCAGCCGTTCCCGGGAGGACCTGAGCCGGCGTGCGAGCACGCCGACGACGTAGGTGCACAGCTCGTGATCCAGCACAGGGTCCTTCGCGCACATCGCACGAACGGTCGCCGCGTCGAACTCGTAGGCGCGCACCGGGCTGGCGGCCTCGGCTCCCAGGTGCCAGTGATGGGGAGGAACCAGCCAGGACCAGCCCAGCAGTTTCCCGGCGCCGAGGGTCTCGATGATCGCCGCGCGTCGGCCGGGCACATGCAGGTCCAGGGCGACCGTGCCCGTGTGAATGATCCAGAAGCGGTCGGCCTGGCCGCCTTCGTCGAAGATGCGATCGCCCATCCCGAACGACACCTCCCGAGCGACCGACATGAGCAGCTCGCGATGTTCCTCGGTCATGGCGCCGAAAACGCCGGTTCTCACCACCACAGCGGCCGTCCCTTCTTCGTGATCTCGAAGCGGATCGGGCTCCTGTCCGGTCACCGACGTCTCAGCACGCGGCCCATGCGCCCGGTCATGGCGGCGCGGTGGTGGCCGTATGACTCCACGATCGCCGCAAACCGACGGGGCGCAACCCGGGCCGAGGCCCGCCGGACGTCGATCCGCGTGTCGCGGTGGGCCCGGCGCGGTGCGACGGTGTTCACAGGAGGCTCTCGCAGTGGCCGGCCGGGCAGAGAGGCGGTGGGGATCATGACGCTCCCCTTGGTCGTGGGTGTCGACGGTTCGGAGTCCAGCCTGCGGGCTGTGGACTGGGCGGCGGACGAGGCGACGCGCCACGGGCTACCGCTACGGGTTGTCTACGCCTCCTTGTGGGAGCGCTACGAAGGAAGCCGCCCTTCCTTCACCACCGACCGCCCGTCCGAAGAGATCATGGCGGAGCACATCGCCGCGTCCTGCGCGGAACGCGCCCAGCTCCGCAGCCCGGAGCTGAAGGTGTCGGGCGAGGTGCTGCCCGACGACGCCGTGTCCGCGCTGCTGCACGCGGGCCAGGAATCCTCCGCCCTGGTCACGGGCTCCCGCGGCCGCGGCGAGATCGCCGGGCTGCTGCTGGGGTCGGTGAGTCTCGCGGTGGCCGCCAGAGCGGTCTGCCCGGTCATCGTGGTCCGCGGCGGGGAACAGAACGGGCAGGGCTCCTTCGGCCGCGTCGTGGTCGGCGTGGGCGGCCCCGCCGAGGGCTCGGCCGCCGTACGGTTCGCCGTCCGCGAGGCCGAGGCGCGCGGTTGCGCGTTGCATGCCGTACGGGCCTGGCGCCGTCCCGCTCATGAGCACGTGGACCACCCTCTGGTCGCGGACGACGCCGCCCGTGCGAACGAGGAACGGGCCTCCACCTTCCTCACCGACGCCCTCCGCGACGCCGTACGGCAACAGCCCCGGGTCGACGTGCACCGCCAATCGGTGGAGGGCCCCGCCCACAAGGTCCTTCTGGAGGCGTCGGCCGACGCCGACCTGATGGTCGTCGGTGCGCTCAGGCGGCACGGCCATCCCGGTCTGCAACTCGGCAGGGTCGCCCACACGCTGCTGCATCACGCGGACTGCCCGGTGGCGGTCGTCCCGCAGCGCGCCTGAACTCCGGCCGAGGGCCGCGCTCCTCCTGCCCGACCGGGCCGTCACCGTCGCACCGGGAGAGACGCGCACGCTGCTTCCGCGGGAGGACTGATCCACGGGAATCGAGGGCGGGGGGCCGTTGGGCCCACACGGCGCACCCCGACCGGCCCCTGGGACCGGGCCATGGGCCGCTGGATGCTCGAAGTGCCGAGGAGTTTCGAGGAGGCCCGCGATGACGGACGACGACCGCAGCCGACCCATGGTTCACGCCCTGCTCGCGGACGGCACCACCGTGTGCATCCGGGCCGTGACGCCGAGGGACCGTGCACAGCTCCAGGGGTTGTACGAGGAGATGTCCCCGGAGCATCTCCGGATGCGGTTCTTCGCCGCGAGCCGGCGCTCCGCCGCGATGGCGGCCGACCGGGCCTGTGCGCCGCCGCGCCCCGGATACCGGGCGCTCCTGGCCGAGACGCACGGCCAGGTGATCGGCCTGGCCGAGTACGAGACCGGCGAGGACAAGGCATCGGCCGAGATCTCCGTCGCCGTGGCCGAGGGACTGCACCACCGGGGCGTCGGCACCCTCCTCGTGGAACATCTGGTCTCGGCTGCCCGCGCGGACGGCGTCAGCACGTTCACCGCTGACGCGCTCAGCGAGAACCGCCAAGTGCTCCGGCTCTTCGCCGATCTGGGACTGCGTACGGCCCGTCACTTCGAGGGCCCTGAGGTGCGCTGCACCATCGAGCTCGCGGAGGATGAGACGTACCTGTCCACGGTGGAGACACGTGGTCGGGCCGCGGATGTGGCCAGCCTGGTGCCGCTGCTGCGGCCGGACGCCATCGCGGTGGTCGGTGCCGGGCGCAGGCCCGGGTCGGTGGGACGGGCTCTCCTGCACCATCTGCACGCGGGTGGTTACACCCGGCACCTGTACGCAGTGAACCCCGCCGCGAGCTCGATCCTCGGCGTCCCTTCCCACCCGTCGGTCGGTGCCCTGCCCAGGATCCCCGACCTCGCGGTGCTCGCCGTGCCCGCCGCCGTGGTCCCGGCGGTCGCCGAGGAGTGCGGGAAGGCGGGCGTACGCGCCCTGCTCGTCGTCACCGCCGGGCTGGACGCGGACCAGGCCCGGGCCCTGCTGGCCGCCTGCCGTTCGCACGGCATGCGGCTGGTGGGCCCCAACTGCCTCGGCATCTCCAACACCGACCCGGAGCTGAAGCTCGACGCGACCTTCGCCGCCGGCCATCCGCGCCCGGGCACGGCCGGTGTCGCCGTACAGTCCGGCGGGGTCGGCATCGCGCTGCTCGACGGCCTGTCCCGGCTGGGCATCGGCGTCTCGTCCTTCGCCTCCCTCGGCGACAAGTACGACGTCAGCGGCAACGACATGCTCCAGTGGTGGGAGAGCGACGGCACCACCGACCTCGCCCTGCTGCACCTGGAGTCGTTCGGCAACCCGCGCGCCTTCTCCCGCACCGCCCGGCGCGTCACCCGCCGCCTGCCCGTGCTCACCGTGGACGCGGGCCGCACCGAGGCGGGCCGGCGCGCCGCCGCCTCCCACACCGCGGCCGCCGCCACCCGCACCATGACCCGCGGGGCCCTGTTCACGCAGGCCGGTATCACCGCCACCCGGTCGATCGGTGAGCTCCTGGAGACCGCCGCCCTGATGCACTCCCAGCCGCTGCCCGCGGGACCGCGCGTGGCGATCGTCACCAACGCGGGCGGAGCCGGTGTCCTCGCCGCCGACGCGTGTGCCGAGGCCGGACTGTCCCTGCCCCCGCCGACCCCGGCACTGATCGACGACCTGCTCGCCGTCCTCCCGGACGGCGCGGCGGCCGGCAACCCCGTCGACGCCACCGCCGCCGTCACGGAGGAGCAGCTCAAGGACTGCGTGGACCGGATCATGCGGTACCCGGGCATCGATGCCGTACTGCTGGCCCTTGTTCCCACCGCGGTGGCCGAGGCGACCGGTGACGACCTGATCCGGGCCCTCACCGACGCTCCCGGTCACCGGGCACGTCCGGTGGCCGCCGTACGTCTCGAACAGGATCTGCCCGTCAGGCTGTTGCCCGCCGCGGACGGCGGCACCATCCCCTCGTACGCCGAACCCGGGGCAGCGGCAAGGGCTTTGGCGCACGCGGCCCGCCGTTCGGCGTGGCTGAGCCGCCCGGCGGGGACGATCCCGACACTGGTCCAGGTCGATTCGGCCCGCGCGCACGCGGTCGCCGAGGCGTACCTGACCGCGCACGCGGACGGCGGCTGGCTCGACCCGCGCACCTGCGCCGAACTGCTCGCCTGCTACGGCATCCCGCAACTGCCCTGGGCCTGGGCCGAGACCGAGGACGACGCAGTCCTGGCGGCCGAGCGGCTGCGCGGTGCCGACGGCCGGGTGGTCCTGAAGGCACACTGGCCGGGCCTGCTCCACAAGAGTGAACAGCGCGCCGTTCATCTCGATCTCCAGGGAGATGCCCAGGTGCGTGCCGCCTTCCGCGACTTCGAGACCCGGTTCGCCGGACTCATGACCGGAGTGGTGGTCCAGCCGCTCGCCGCGCGCGGCACCGAACTGTTCGCGGGCGTGATGCAGGACCAGGTCTTCGGCCCGCTCGTCCTCTTCGGGCTCGGCGGCACCGCGACCGAGGTCTTGGCCGACCACGCTGCCCGGCTCGCCCCGCTCACCGACCACGACGTGCACGACCTGATCACGGCCCCGCGCTGCGCCCCGCTGCTGTTCGGCACGCACGGCGGCGGACCGGTCGACCTCGAAGGGCTCGAACAACTGCTCCTGCGCCTGTCCCGCATGGCGAGCGACCTGCCGCAGCTCGCCGAAGCCGACTTCAACCCCGTCCTCGCGACACCCGGCGAGGTCACCGTGCTGGACGCACGCGTGCGCCTGCTGCCGCGCATGCCACAGGACCCCTACCTGCGCCGACTGCGCTGAGGAGGAAGGCGAAGGCAGGTGAAGCACAACACGTGCGGTCACGCTCGACGGCCCTGTGGAGCGCACGAGCGTGCGGCCGGACGGCCCGGCCCGGCACGGTGTGGCGCGCAGGGAGGGACTGACGGTCGAGGCGATGCCCGCCCGGTCCGTCACGTTCGGCGGTTGCCTGGAGGAGGGGGCCAAGGGTTCATCGCCCGGAAGATCGTCTGGGAACGCGGCCACAGCGGGGCGATCAGGCCCGCTCTTCCGGAGTGGTCGTCTCCGAGCCGCCCAGGTCCAGGCGGAACGGCGGGTACTTGTCCGTCATCAGAGTGGCGTACGCGGCGACCCGCAGGACCCAGCGGTTGAGGCCGACGATCAGGTCGAACAGGTCCTTCGGATACTTCTCGGTGAAGGCCAGGATCACGGCCGCGATGAGCGTCAGCACCCCGATCAGGCCGCCGGACGACCAGCCGAGGTGGGAGCCACCGGTGAAGAAGGCGATGACGAGGTAGTGCGGGATGGCCAGGAGCCACCACTTCACCAGCACCAGGCCGCGGGAGAGCCGCTCCGGGTAGGCGATGTCCAGCCGTGCCGGGTAATCCGGTTCCTCGCCCAGGCTGAACGGCGGGTACCGGTCGGTGCCCAGGGTGTCGTACGAGTAGTAGGCGACCCGCCAACTCCAGCGCATCACTCCCAGGTTGAAGTCGAACAGGGCGCGGGGGTAGCGCTCGGTGAACAGGATGGCGAAGAACGCGATCACGGTCACCACGGTGAAGGCGATCCAGAGGAAACACAGCACCACGTAGTGGGGAATGGCGAGGATCCACTTCACGAGCCACAGCCATCGGGACAGTGGCGTGTCGATACGCGCGTTCACCTGGACCGGGCTGTCCGGAAATCCCACCGGGGTCGTCATGATGATCAGCTCCTTCGCCCCGGCGTCTGAGTCGCCGGGTGGGCTCATGACCAGCCTGGCCGCTTCCGCGTCACCCCGCGAGGGCAGGGTGGGCCCGTCCGGGGACCTGTCGGCCCGTACAGCCGCCGGTTCGGGGCACGCTCGGCCCGGAGCGCCCCGCCCGGTCCGGCAACGGGGACCGGGCTGCCCATGCGGACGGCGGCCGTCACGGGCAGGCTGGAGGAATGAGGTCACTCCGTTCGAGGGCGGCCACCCAGGGGCGTCCCACCGTCCTCGGCACCGACGTCCCCAGGGACAGCGGGTGGCCGCGCGCAGGAGCCCGGTCGCTGCTGGTCCCCCCACCGGCACCCGCAAGGCCCAGGAAGGGATCGTCATGAAAGCACTCGTATTCCACGGTTCCGGCAAGTCCGCCTGGGAGGAGGTCGCGGACCCGGGGCTGCAGGAGGCCACCGACGCGATCGTCCGCGTCGACGCCGTGACCATCTGTGGGACCGACCTGCACATCCTCAAGGGCGATGTGCCGGAGGTACGCCCCGGCACGGTGCTCGGGCACGAAGCCGTCGGCGAGATCGTCGAGGTGGGCGGCGACGTGCGCGGTGTCCGGCCCGGCGACCGTGTCCTGGTCTCGTGCATCACGGCGTGCGGCCGCTGCCGCTTCTGCCGGGAGAGCGCGTACGGGCAGTGCCGGGGCGGCGGAGGCTGGATCCTCGGCCACCTGATCAACGGCACCCAGGCCGAGTACGTCCGTGTGCCGTACGCGGATCTGTCCGTGTACCCGCTCCCCGGTTCGGTGGACAGCAAGGACGCCGTCCTGCTGGCCGACATCTTCCCCACCGCCTACGAGGTCGGTGTGCTGAACGGGCACGTGCGGCCCGGAGACACCGTCGTGGTGGTCGGAGCGGGGCCCATCGGCCTCGCCGCGATCGCCACCGCGCAGCTGTACACGCCCGAGAAGATCATCGCCGTGGATCTCGCCCCGTCCCGGCTGGACGCCGCCAAGCGTCTGGGCGCCGATGCCGTGGCCGCCGCGGGTGAGGAGGCCGAGCAGTTGGTCGCCGACCTCACCGAAGGGCTCGGCGCCGACGTGGTCATCGAAGCGGTCGGGGTGGCGGAGAGTTTCGAGACGTGCACGCGCATGGTGCGGCCCGGCGGGCATGTGGCCAATATCGGCGTACACGGCAAGCCCGCGACACTGCACCTCGAAGATCTGTGGATCAGGAACGTGACGATCACGACGGGCCTGG
The DNA here is from genome assembly GCF_045160825.1 of Streptomyces sp. NBC_00104. Lineage (NCBI taxonomy): Bacteria > Bacillati > Actinomycetota > Actinomycetes > Kitasatosporales > Streptomycetaceae > Streptomyces > Streptomyces sp. NBC_00104. Next base: position 8,355,223 of record NZ_CP108215.1, read on the forward strand.
TCGACACCCGTTCCACTCCCACGCTGCTGCGCATGATGGCCGCCGGCCGGCTGTCCGCGGCGTCCATGGTCACCCACACGTTCCCGCTGGACCGGATGGAGGAGGCGTACGACGTCTTCTCGCGGGCCGGCGACACCGGTGCGCTCAAGGTCGTTCTCGGCGAGCCGCAGCACGATGTGCTGACGGTCCGAGCGTCCTGACAGGTCCGAGCGTCCTGACAGGAGGGCGGCCGGCGGCTGCGGCCGCGGGCGTGTGCTCTTCCCGCCCGTCTTCCGCCTCGCGCGGGCCTTTCCTGAAAACCGGTGCTCCGTCCCGGGCCCCTCGGCCTTCATTGGAACGCGGCGTGGATCTCCTGCTCGGTGGCGGTGTGGGAGACCAGCAGGAGTTCGTCGCCGGCTCGGAGTGTGAACGTCGGTGTGGGGACGGTCGGTTGCCCGTCGCGGACGATGGTGGCGATGACGGTGCCGTCGGGCAGCGGTACGTCGGCGAGGGCGTGGCCCGCGGTGCGGGACTGCGGGGTGATCGCGGTTTCGATGACATCGACGCCCGCCTTGCTCAGCCGCAGGAGGGCGACCGTGTCGGTGGCGCCGGTGGCCTCCTCGATGAGGGAGATCAGCGGGGTGGCGGCGGGGACGGCGACGTCGACGCCCCAGCGCTCGTCGAACAACCAGGCGTTCTCGGCGTCGTTGACGCGGGCGGCGACGCGGTCCACGGCGAACTGCCGTTTGGCGAGCAGACTGATGACGAGGTTGTCCTCGTCGTCGCCGGTGGTGGCGATGACGAGGTCGGCGGTGAGGGCTCCCGCGTGTTCCAGGAGGGCGGGTTCGCAGGCGTCGCCGGCGACCAGGCGGAGGGGGAGGCGGCCCTCCAGCTCGGCGACGCGGTCGTCATCGGCGTCGATCAGCGTCACCTCGTTGTGGGCGGCGGCGAGCACCTGGGCGACCTGGGTGCCGAGCCGTCCGGCCCCTGCGATGAGCACGTTCATGTCCCCAGTTCCTTGTCCAGGAAGCCGCGCAGCCTGCCCAGCGCGGTGGCGGCGACGGCGAAGGTGACCAGATCACCCGGGCGCCCGGTGGTGCTGTGGGCGGGGACGAGGGAGTGGCCGCCACGGGTGACCTCGACGACGCGGATCTCGCCGTCGACATCGAACTCGGCCAGTCGCCGCCCGGTCAGATAGGCCGGCAGCTCGGAGCGGTAGAGCAGGGTCTCGCCGTTGCCGAAGCTGATCTCGGGGGAGAGGTGGCGGTGCAGCAGCATCCGGTGGATCCGGTGGACCGTCCAGCGGACGCTGCCGATGGTGGGGATGCCGAGCTCACGGTAGATGTCGGCGCGTCGGGGGTCGTGGATGCGGGCGAGGACGTTCGGCACCCGGTAGGTCTCCTTCGCCGTCCGCGCGCTGACGATGTTGCTGTTGTCCCCGGAGGTGACGGCCACGAAGGCGTCGGCGTGCTCGATACCGGCCGCCTCCAGTACGGCCCGGCTGTAGCCGTTTCCTTCGTGGAAGTGGATGCGGGAGGTGTCGGGCAGCCGCCGGGCCGCCTTGGGGCGCCGGTCGACGACGTGCACGTCGTGCCCCTCGGCGGCGAGCTGGACGGCGAGTGCGGAACCCACTCGTCCGCAACCCACGATGATCACTCTCATCGGTTCACCCCTTTCCGGGCCTCGGCCCGGTGGTGACGAAGCCATCCCTTGCGGGCCTCGTCCGCCAGCAGCGGCAGCACTCCGAGTCCGGCCAGGAGCGCCCAGTCCCCGGCGGCCAGCGGCGCGGTGTTGAAGACCGCCTGCAGCACGGGGAGGTAGCTGATCGCGGCCATGAAGGCGATGCCGAGGAATCCGGCGGCCAGCAGCGCGGGGTTGGACAGCAGCCCGGCCTTCAGGACGCTCTGTCGGTCCGTGCGCATCGCGAGAGAGATGAAGAACTGGCTGAGTACGATCCCGGCCTGGACCATGGTGACCGCCTCCCGGTAGACGGGATCGTCCTCGGTGAAGTCGCCGAAGGGGATACCCGCGGAGTTGATGTGCCAGAAGAACACGGCGGACACGCCGAGAGCCTGGATGCCGCCCAGGAACAGAATCCGGCCCACCACCGCGGCCGAGAACAGCGGCTCGCGGCGGGAGCGCGGCGGGCGGTCCATCACGTCGGCTTCCGGCGGCTCCGCGCCCAGCGCCAGGGCGGGCAGCACGTCGGATCCCAGGTCGATGGCCAGGATCTGTACCGCGCTGATGGGCACCAGCGGGAACCCGGCGAACGTGGCGGCCAGGATCGGGCCGAGCTCACCGATATTGCTGGAGAACACGTAGACGAGGAACTTGCGGATGTTCTGGTAGACCGAGCGGCCCAGTCGCACCGCCGTGGCGATGGAGGCGAAGGAGTCGTCCAGCAGCACCATCGACGCGGCCTCCCGGGCGACGTCGGTGCCCGAGGCCCCCATCGCGACGCCGATGTCCGCGTGTTTGAGCGCCGGGGCGTCGTTGGCGCCGTCCCCGGTGACCGCCACCACCTCGCCGCGCCGCTGGAAGGCGGTGACCACACGCATCTTGTGTTCCGGGCTGACCCGGCACAGCAGCAGCTCCGACGACTCGGCCGACAGAGCGTCCAGCGCGTCGCCGTCCAGGGTGTCGAGCCGGGCGCCGGTCACCACGAGGGGAGTGGGCCCGAGCACGATGCCCACCCGGCGGGCGACCGCCTCGGCGGTCAGCGGATGGTCGCCGGTGACCATGACGATGCGGATACCGGCCCGACGGCAGGCCCTGACCGCGTCGGTGACCTCGGGCCGCGGCGGGTCGAGCATGCCGACCAGGCCGAGCAACGTCAGTCCGGACTCCGCCTCCGCCTGCGTGGGACGGGGCCCGGACACCTCTCGCCACGCCACGGCCAGCACCCGCAGCCCCTGGGACGCGAGCTCGTCGCTCGCGGCGACGACGGCCGCGCGCGTCTCCTCGGTCAGCGGCCGGCGCTCGCCCTCCCACGCGATCGCCGTGCAGCGGGCCAACAGCTCCGAGGGCGCTCCCTTGGCATACGCGTGGTGGCCCGCACCGCCGCGGTGCACCGTCGTCATCAGCTTGCGCTCCGAGTCGAAGGGGAACTCGGTGACGCGCGGGGTCGCCACTTCCGCCGCGTCCAGGTCGACACCGGCCTTGGCGGCGGCGACGAGCAGCGCTCCCTCGGTGGTGTCGCCGAGCACCCGCCAGCGCCTGAGGTCCGTCGGCGGGACGAGCCGGGCATTGCAGCACAGCCCCGCCACGCGCAGCAGCTCACGCACCGCGGCCGGCTCGTGCACCTCGCCGACGGGTGCGTACCCCACCCCCGTCACGGGGTGCAGGAGACCGTCGGCCCACACCTCGGCGACCGTCATCTCCGCCTGGGTGAGCGTGCCGGTCTTGTCGGTGCAGATCACGGTCGTCGAGCCCAGCGCCTCCACCGCGAGCAGCTGCTTGACCAGCGCGTGCCGCCGCGCCATGCGCCGCACGCCGATCGCCAGCGACACCGAGAGCGTCGCGGGCAGCCCCTCCGGAACGAGCGCGACCATGACTCCGAGGGCGAACACGAACAGCGGGACCAGCGGCTCCCCGGTGGGGAGTCGAACAGCGAACATCAGGGCGCCGATCGCCAGTGCCGCCCCAGCCACGCGCCGGGCCATCGAGGCCACCTGAAGCTGCAGCGGGGTCTTCTGTCGCGGCGCCGCCGCGGCCAGGCGGTAGATCTTCCCGAACTCCGTTTCCGCGCCGGTGGCGAAGACCACGGCCCTGCCCGACCCGGCGACGACGTCCGTGCCCATGAACAGGCAGTTGCGGGCCTCCAGCAGCGGTCCGGCCGACACCGGTTCGGCCGTGCGGCCGACGGCGTTGCTCTCCCCGGTCAACGGAGCGTTGTTCACGGACAGTTCATGCGCCTCCACGACGCGGCAGTCGGCCGACACCGCGTCCCCGGCCCCCATCACCACCACGTCCCCGGGCACCAGCTCGCGGACCGGCAGCTCCAGCCGCACACCGTCGCGCAGCGCCCGGCACGTGTGCGGCACCATCGCCTGCAGGGACTCGGCCGTGCGCTCCGCCGAGTACTCCTGGGCGAAACCGATGCCGGCGTTCAGCACCACCACGCCGAGAATGGCGAAGGCGAGCTGCAGGGTACCCACGTCACGGGGCTCCTCCAGCGTGTACGCGACGAAGGTGATCCCCGAGGCGACGATCAGCACCATCGCGAACAGGTCCGTGAACTGGGACCCCAGCTGCCGCCACACACGCGTGCGACCCGAGCGCGGCAGCTCGTTGGCCCCATACCGGTCCAGCCTCGTCCGCGCCTCCGTCGCCGACAGTCCCCGTGCCGAGGTGTCCAAGGAGGTGAAGACGTCGTCGGAGGGCAGCCCCTGAACGGTCGACGCCGCTTCCGGACCGGGCCCGGCGTCGGCCGGCCGGTCACCCCGGCCGCCGGGCGCCGTGGCCTTCGCGCCGACGCTCATCGTCTCCGCCCGCAGGACGCCACCCACCGGTCCGGAGGCCCGGCCAGTGGCCCCCGTGCGGCTGGGGCGAACGTCTTGGCCGAGGCTTGCATCGCGAGCTCCTGGGCACTGGGAAGCGTTTCGGCGTGGCCCCTTGCGGGACGACGACCACCATCCTTGGACCTGCCTGCCGCACACCACCAGGGCCGTCCGGGCCCGGAACGCGGGCCGTTCGTCGCGTCACCGCCGACCCCGCCACGGGCGTCGGCTGCCCGTCCGAACTCGCGATGGCCGATCCCCGGGGTTGTTCCCGCACCGCGGTCGAGCCCTGCCACCAGCCTGATGCCTGGCGCCACCCGCCGCCACGTCAGCGTGTTCGTCGTCCCGAGGCCGAGCCCGAGGCCGAGCCCGAGCCCGAGCCCGAGCCCGAGGCCGAGGCCGAGCCGCGTCCGCGGACCATCGACGCATCGACCCCGCCCGGGCGCTTGAGGCGGGCCGCCCGGCGACCGATGCCTGCTCTGGGACTTGTCGTCGAAGCCTGATCGCAGGAGGTCATGATGGAACGGCTCACGGAGCGGGTGGCGATCGTCACCGGCGGTGCACGGGGAATCGGAGCCGCGACCGCGCGGCTGCTCGCGGCCGAGGGCGCCGCCGTGGTGGTCGCCGACGTCCTGGACGCCGAGGGCGCGGCGCTGGCCACGGAACTCGGCGGCCGGACCCGGTACACGCACCTCGACGTCACCAGCGAGGAAGGCTGGAAGGCGGTGGTGTCGGAAACGGAACGTGAGCTGGGACCGGTCTCGGTGCTGGTCAACAACGCCGGGATCGTCGAGTGGGCCACCATCGAGGAACAGACCCTGGAGTCGTTCCGCCGGGTCGTCGACGTCAACCTGCAGGGCGCCTGGCTGGGCATCCGCACCGCTGTGCCGTCGCTGCGCCGGGCCGGCGGCGGCGTGATCGTGAACATGTCCTCCAGCGCGGGGCTGACCGGCTACGCCGGCGTCGGCTCGTACGTGGCCAGCAAATGGGGACTGCGCGGTCTGACGAAGACCGCGGCGCTGGAACTCGGTGCCGACCGGATCCGGGTCTGCTCCGTCCACCCCGGTGTCGTACACACCGCGATGACGGCCGACATCGAAGAGTCGTTCGCCTCCGGACAGCCCATCCCGCGCTTCGGGGAGCCGGAGGAGGTCGCCCGCATGGTCGTGTTCATCGTCGCCGAGGCCACCTACTCGACGGGCACCGAGTTCGTTCTCGACGGTGGCGCGACCAGCGGAACTCCGGCTGTCCTGCCGTCGGCCCACTGACGTGCACGCCGGGCTCCGTCGATCCGTTTTCCCCGGGCGGGCGAGCCCGCCCGGGGAAACAATGGAACGGGACAGGCCGCCGCATGCAGGACCTTCGGCCCCTGGACGGAGGCTTGTCGGCCCTGGCTCCCGTCCGGCCGGGATGCCAGCGTGAACCGTGCGCGCCGTCCAGGCACCGCTGCGGCAGGAGAAGTCATGAAGGACACCGCTGTACGCAATGAGGTGATCGTCGGGATCGACCCGCGCGGGCAGGCCGTTCCGGCGCTCGCCTGGGCGGTCGACGAGGCTGTCCGCAGGCGGTCGCCCCTCCGGCTCGTGCTGGCGGTGCCGCCGCCGCCCGGCGAGCAGCACATCGACACATCCTGGCGTCGGACGATGCTCAAAGCCCAGGGCGAAGACGCCCTCGCCGAGGCGGTCGCCACGGTGCGGGCGCTGGACGCGGACGTGCCCGTGGAGACGGAACTGCTCGACGGTACGCCGTCCGTGGTGCTCTGCCAGAAGGCGCGGTCGGCCCGGTTGGTCGTCGTCGGTTCCCGTCGGCTCAGCCGACCGGAGGAACTCCTCAGCGCGGGCTCGGTGGCCGTACCGGTCAGTGCCCGGGCGGACTGCCCGGTGGTCGTGGTCAGGGAGCCGGAGCACGCGGGGGAGCGGCATCCCCATCTCGTCGTGGGCGTCGACGGAAGCGAATCGTCCAAGGCCGCCGTGGAGTTCGCCGTGGAAGAGGCGGCGCTGCACGGCGCTGCCCTGCGCGCCGTGTGGGTGTGGCGGCGGCCCGTCGTGTCCTTCGGAGACGAAACGGCGGGGCTCGACGAACGGCGCCGGATCCTGTCCGAGACCGTGGCGGGGTGGGCGGAGAAGTACCCGGATGTGCGGATCACCTGTGACGTGGTGCGCGGCCACCCGGTGGAGGAACTGGCTCTCGCTTCGGCCGACGCCCTGCTGGTCGTCGTCGGCAGGCAGGGGCGCGGAGGCTACTCCGGCATGAGACTGGGATCGGTGGTCCACGGCCTGCTGCACCGGGCGGAGTGCCCGGTGATCACCGTGCCCGAGTCCCGGCACGGCTGAGCCGAGGGTGGACCGGCCGGAGAACCGGAACCGGACGGGACAGCTCGAGTCGTCCCGCCGGCCAGGCACCGCGCCGGTGCCGGGCGACGTCGACACCGGCCTCAGCCATGAGGAGGCGGTGCGTCGTCTGACTCGACACGGTCCCAACGCGGTGGCCGCCGAACGAGTCGTCCCCCTGTACGCACGCGTGGCGGCGCAGCTCCGCGACCCACTGATCATGGTGCTGCTCGCCGCCGTCGCCCTGACCCTGGCCATCGGCGACCACGCCGACTCCGCCGTGATCGCACTCGTCATCGTGGTGAACACGACCGTGGGTGTGGTGCAGGAGATCAGAGCCGATCAGGCGGTCGCCGCGCTGTCGGCGATGTCGGCACCGAGCGCACGCGTACGGCGGGACGGAGCCGAGGCGGAGGTGCCGTCCGCGGCGGTGGTGCCGGGCGATGTCCTGCTGCTCGGCGAGGGCGACATCGTGCCCGCCGACGCCCGGCTCACGTACGCGTCGTCGCTTCTGATCGACGAGTCCATGCTGACCGGCGAGTCCGTACCCGTCGACAAGGCCGTGCCGCCCGGGCAGCCGGACGGCACCGGGCCGTCCGAAGCCGCGGCACTGCGCGCCGGCACGATCGTGGTCCGCGGCAGAGGCGTGGCGCTGGTGACGGCCACGGGAAAGGACAGCGCGCTCGGAAGGATCGCCGCACTGCTGGACACGCGCCCCCAGACCACCCCGCTGCAACACCGGCTGGCCGCGCTGGGACGGGTCCTCGCGCTGGTCACGCTCGCCCTGTGCCTGCTGGTCTTCGCCCTGGGCCTGGTACGGGGCACCGCTGCGGGAACGATGGCCGTGACCGCGATCAGCCTCGCCGTGGCCGCCGTGCCCGAGTCGCTGCCCGCCGTCGTGACCCTGGCCCTGGCCCTCGGCGCACGCCGCATGGCCGCCCGGCACGCGCTGGTACGCCGCCTGCCGGCCGTGGAGACGCTGGGATCCGTGAGCGTCCTGGCCACCGACAAGACCGGCACGCTCACCGAAGGCCGCATGGTGGTCGAGCAGGTGTGGACACCTCAGGGCGGGGCGGATCTCACCGGCTCGGGTTACGAACCACTCGGCGAGGTGCGCATCGGGGGGCGCGCCGCCGAGGGCCGTGAGCTCGGGGCCGTACGGGAGCTGCTCACCGCCGCCGCCCTGTGCAACGACGCCGAACTGAGGCCGCCGTCCCCGGAACCGTCCGACGGTGCTCAGAGCCGTTGGGCGGCGCTCGGCGACCCGATGGAGGCGGCGCTCCTCACGGCCGCGACGAAGGCGGGCTGCGAGGACCGCCACGCACTGCACCGGCGGTACCCGAGGACGGACGAGGAGCCTTTCGACAGCCTCCGCAAACGGATGACCACGCTGCACCGTGCCCCGGACGGCCGCGTGCTGGTGTCCTTGAAGGGTGCCCCGGAGGCGGTGCTCGACCGTGCCGTACTCGACGAGCCGGAGCCGTTGCTCGCGACCGCCCGGCACAACGCCGCACAGCTGGCCGCTCAGGGTTTCCGCGTCCTCGCCGTGGCGTCGGGCCTGCGCGACGACATGCCCGGCCGGGCACGGGACGCCGAGACGGGCCTGCGGCTGCTCGGTCTGGCAGCGCTCAGCGACCCGCCCAAGGAGGCCGCCGCCAGGACGCTCGCCGACTGCAGAGCCGCCGGCATCACCGCCGTCCTGATCACGGGTGACCATCCCGCGACCGCGGAGGCGATCGCCGACCGGGTGGGACTGCTCGATTCCGGTACGGCGCGCGGCAGGGTGGTGACCGGCCCGGCACTGGCAGCCGGTGAGGTGCCGGATCCCACGGAAGTACGGATCTTCGCGCGTACGGACCCGAAGCAGAAACTCGACATCGTCGAGGCGTGGCGGGCCCACGGCCACGTCACGGCGATGACCGGCGACGGCGTCAACGACGGCCCCGCGCTGCGGCACGCGGACATCGGAGTCGCGATGGGGCGCCGGGGGACCGAAGTGGCCCGTCAGGCCGCCGATCTGGTGCTGACGGACGACGAGTTGTCGACCGTGGTGGCCGCGGTCGAAGAGGGGCGCCGCGTCTACGACAACATCCGCCGCTTCCTCCTGTACGGGCTGGCCGGCGGCACCGCGGAGATCCTGGTGATGCTGCTCGGCCCCCTGCTCGGCCTGCCCCTTCCCCTGCGCGCCGGACAGATCCTGTGGATCAACCTGCTGACCCACGGTCTGACCGGGGTCGCGATGGGCGCCGAGCCCGTGTCACCCGGAGCCATGCGCAGACCGCCGCGGCCGCCTCACGAACATGTGCTGGGTGACGGACTGTGGCAGCGGATGCTGTTCCTCGGAGTGGTGGTGACAGCGGGGTCCCTCACGGCAGGGCTGGTGGCGCGCTCCCTGGACCTGCCCTGGCAGAGCGTGCTGTTCCTGTCCCTGCTCGTGGCGCAGCTCGGCGTCGTGCTCGGGCTGCGGGACCGCCTGCTGACCCGGGCGAACCTGTTACTGCCGGCCGCGGTGGCCGCCTCGGCCGGGCTCGCGGCCGCCGCCCTGTATGTGCCCTTCCTTCGGTCGGTACTGAGCACGGTCGCGCTGGGCTGGACGGAGATCGCCTTGGCGGCCGCTGCCGGCGGGCTCGGCTTCCTCGCCGCGCGAAGGGGAGGGCGGGCGCGGAAGGACGGTGGCCGTCGATGTGAGGGCGACGTGCGGTGAGGTGCTCCGACGGGCGGTGAGAAGGCGAGCCGCCGACCGGACCCACGCGGTCGGCGGGTCAGCGGGCCGGACTCGACGGCGGGCTACGCGCCTGACCCGCGTCTGTCCCGCGCCGGTCCTGCGTCTGTCCCGCGCCCTGTCCCGCGTCTGTCCCGCCGCAGGACGTGCGCGTCCTGCGGCGCACGGCGAACGCGTCGGTGTTCCGGCTGCCCGTGGCGTGGGCCCGGCGAGCCGGTTACGGGGCGCCGGGTACTGCGCGCCCTCACGAAAGCCGGGCTCTGATCGCGTGCCGCGCTCAAGCGGGGCGAGCCTGCGGCGCACCGTACCGGACCGGACCGCCGTACCGGACCGCCGTACCGGACCGCCGTACCGGACCGGACCGGCGCACCGGACCGGACCGGCGGGACGTCGTCTTCATGCCCGCTCTCCGCGGTCCCGTCCCGGGAGGCACGCGTGTGGGCCCGCGAGACGGGCCGGCCCTGGCGCCGTCCATGGTCTTCCTGGTTCTCGGCGCTGCTGGGCCCGGGGCTTGGGTCCCGCGCCCGTCCGGGAAGGCCGGCCAACTTCCGCCGGCTGCGCCGAAGGCGAGGCATACGCCGAGGCCCTCCGCGCCGACCGATCGCAACGCCGGACCGATCGCAACGCCGGACCGATCGTGCCGCCGGACCGATCGAAGGACGCGTCCTGCCCGACCCGCACCGAACGGGTGGGCGCGAACCGCTCACCAGCCCGTCAGCAGCAGATGGTTGAGGAGCAGGCCCAGGGCCGCCTGGGCCGTCAGCCAGACGCGGGGGCGGTCGAGGAAGGCGCCTGCCGCGAGCAGCCACATCGCGAACGGCAGCCAGATCCGTTCCGTCTCCGCCTTGCTCATCCCGGACAGGTCGGCGGTGAGCAGCATGAGCAGCGCCGCGCACAGCAGCAGTCCCATGCGGCGCTCGGTGGCGGGGGACGTGTGCCACCGGGCGAGGCGGGTGCCCGTGCGGCGAAGGCCGGCCACCGTGGCGGGGCCCACGACGAGGACCGTGCAGGCGAGGTTGGCCCACACCCAGTAGCCGTACGGGCGGAAGCCGCCGGCGCCCTGGTGGTAACGCTCGACCAGCAGGTGGTACGCCTCCCACCAGTTGAAGCCCGCCGTGGTGAACGCCAGCGGGACGACGGCGAGTCCGGCGACCACGTAGGGGAGGATCGGCAGCCGCCGGGAGCCGAGCAGCAGGACGACGGCGGCCATCACGGCGAAGAGGGTGAGACCGTACGAGAGGTAGCCGGTGAGGCCGAAGAGGAGCCCGGCGGCGAAGCCGGTCGTCCGTGGTCGGTGGTCCGTCACCGCGAGGGCGAGGAACGCCACGGCCCAGGCGGCGACCGCCGCGAAGTACCCGTCCGCCGACGTGCCCGCCCACACCGCCGCCGGCGCCAGGACGAGGAACGGGGCGGCGCGGCGCGCGAGGGCCTCGCTGGTGAGCGTTCGTACGGCTACGAGGACCGCGGTCGCGGTGGTCGCTCCGACGGTGATGACGAAGGCGCCCGCCCAGGCTCCGCCGCCCAGCCCGATCCGGTCGAGGAGGACGAAGGTGAGGGTGGCGCCCGGCGGGTGGCCGGCGACGTGCGGGGGCCAGTGGTCGGGGGAGCCGAGCAGGATGTGGCGGGTGAAGTCCCGCAGGGTGTGCGGGATGTCGTCAAAGCGGTCGATGACCTGGAGGTACTCGTACCTGGTCGTCAGCCGGCGGGCGATCCCCCGGTGCCAGCCGTCGACGAGGGCGAGGGAGAAGGTCCAGGCCGTTGCGGTGGCCCACGCGGCCCACACTAGGGGCCGCCAGGGCAGCCGGGCGGCCAGCGTGGGGCCGTACGCCACGACGGCGACGGCGAGGGCGAGCGCGGCGGGAGTTCCGGGGCCGGTGTGGGGCAGCCAGTTGGCGTACAGGGGTGGCCGGCCGACGTGCAGGACGTCCTCGGCGCGCTTGATGGCGATGCCGACCAACGCGGCCGTCACGACGAGCAGCGCGGCGGCGACGACGGCGTACAGGTCGCGGCGGAGATCGCGGTTCACGCTCGGAGACGTTAGGCCGGAGGGGGTCCGGTGGGCCCCCGACAGGCGCGGACGTCAGCCTTTCGTCATGAGTCGCGCACCCTCCCACCGGGTGCTTCGGGCCTAGCGTCGGGGCATGGCACGGTCTCCTTCCTCACCCGGCTCACCCGGCTCACCCGCTTCCCCCGCCTTCTGGCGCAGCCCGCTGCGCGGCCCCTGGTTCACCTCCGTCCTCGGTGTGGTGCTGCTCGCCGGGATCACGGCGCTGTTCGTGACGGGGCTGCTGTCGTACGCCGCCTACAACCCGGGCCTGTCGCCGGTGAACGACAAGACCCCGGACAAGGGGGTCCTCGGCTTCTACCTGTTCCCGTGGCCGACGGGCCCGCACTGGCTGTACCGGTTCACGCAGGGCGTTCATGTCACGCTCGGGATCGCGCTGGTCCCCGTCCTGCTGGCCAAGCTGTGGTCGGTGGTGCCGAGGCTGTTCCAGCTGCCCCCCGCGCGGTCGCTGGCCCATGCCCTGGAGCGGATCTCGCTGCTCCTGCTGGTCGGCGGCGTGCTGTTCGAGTTCGTGACCGGCGTGCTCAACATCCAGCTCGACTACGTCTTCCCCGGCTCCTTCTACCCGCTGCACTTCTACGGGGCGTGGGTGTTCTTCGCCGCGTTCGTGGTCCACGTGGTGCTGAGGGCGCCGACAGCCGTACGCAACCTGCGGCAGCTGCGGGGGAGCGAGGGGGAAGGGGCTTCGCCGCCGGTGTCCTCGGAGGAGCCCTCGCTGGTGTCCCCGGACCCGGCCGAGCCCACCGTGTCGCGGCGGGGTGCCGTGTGGCTGGTCGGGGGCGGCTCGCTGCTGCTGTTCGGGACGACCGTGGGGCAGAACTTCGACGGCCCGCTGCGGCGGACGGCCCTCCTCGCCCCGCACGGCGGTGCCGAGCCGGGCAGCGGGCCGAACGGCTTCCAGATCAACAAGACGGCCACGTCGCGGGGGATCAGCGCGGCGGAGACGAGCGAGGAGGTGTGGCGACTGGTCGTCACCGGGCCCTCGGGGACCGTCCGGCTGAGCCGCGCCGAGCTGCTGGAGCTGCCCCTGCACAGTGCGGCGCTGCCCATCGCCTGCGTGGAGGGCTGGTCCACCTCCGACCAGTGGTGGCGGGGTGTACGTCTGCGGGACCTCGCCGCCCTCGTCGGACATGAGCCCGAGGCGGCTCCCGATGTCCTGGTGGAGTCCCTCCAGCGACGCGGCGCCTTCCGCCGGGCGGCCCTGCGCGCGAACCAGGTCCGCGATGCGCGCTCCCTGCTCGCCCTGGACGTCAACGGCGAGCGACTGTCCCCCGACCACGGCTACCCGGCGCGGATCATCGTGCCCGCCGCGCCCGGTGTGCTCAACACCAAGTGGGTGGCCCGGATGACGTTCGGAGGCCTCTGATGGGGAAGTTCCGGCTGCCGATGGGCAGCCCGTTCCAACTGCTGCTCCTGGCATGCTCGTTCGCGCTCGCCGGTTACGCGGGGGTGCGGCTGCTCGCGGACGACTGGTTCGAGGTCGCGCTGTGGTTCGTGGGCGCGGCGGTGGTGCACGATCTCGTGCTGTTGCCGCTGTACGCGGCGGCGGACCGTGCGCTCGTCCGGACGGTGGCATCGGCCGGTCACGGGACGGTTGCATCGGCCGGTCACCGGGTGGGGGCACCGGCCGGTCACCGGGTGGGGGCACCGGCCGGTCACCGGGTGGGGGCACCGCCCGCGCCCGCACGGCAGCGGGGGAGGGCCGCGTATGTGCGCGTGCCCGCCGCCTTGTCCGGGCTGCTGCTGGTGGTGTGGTTCCCGCTGATCAGCGGGCGGGTGGCGGACCGTTACGAGTCCGCCACCGCGCTGTCGGCGAGTGGCTTCCTCGCCCGCTGGCTGCTGATCACGGCCCTGCTGTTCGGCGGCTCGGCGCTGCTCCTGGTGGTGCGGCTGCGCCGGGCGACGAAGGAGCGCCCGCCCGTCGCCTGATGATCGGCGGCGCGCCGTCCGAGCGGACCGGCGTGCCGCAACAGCGCCGGGGCGCCGAGCCGGGCCCCGGAGGACGCGCCCTCGGCTCCGCTGTCGGCCTCGGCACCGCTCACGAGGCGGACCTCGGCACGCTCGTGCCCACCACCGGGACCGTCTCGGCGGTCAACAGGCCGCCGGGGCACAGCAGTGAGGCCAGCCGGCGCAGGAGAGCGGACGGGGCACCGCCGATGCCGATGCCGCTGCCGTGTCGCCGTCGCCGTCGCCGTCGAGGAGCAGGAAGGTGTCCCAGCGGCTCTCGCCGGGCAGGGGGCGCCTCGCTCACCGGGCGCCGACTGCCCGCAGCCGGGCCAGTTTCGCCGCGAACCGGGTGTGCGGCGCGATCGCGGCGACGGCTTCGGCGTCGGCGGCCGTGTCGACGTCCCTGAGGAGCGGCAGGTCGCGGACCCGTAGACCGGCGGCGACCAGCCGGGCGCGCTGCACCGCGCCGGTGAGGGGCGTCGACATGGGGACCCTGCGCAGCAGTGCCGGGTCCGGCTCGGCCAGCCCCAGGGCCCAGAAGCCGCCGTCCTCGGCCGGACCGAAGTACGCGTCGCATCCGGCGAAGTCCACGGTCAGCAGGTCCGGGGTGACCTGGGGGGTGTCCATGCCGATGAGCAGGGCCGGGCCGTCGCAGCCGGCGAAGGCCGCGGCGAGCCGTTCGTCCAGTCCGCCCGCGCACTGCGGTACGACGTCGAAGCCGGGCGGCAGCCAGGGGCCGGGCTCCCCGGCGAGCACCAGGACGCGGCGGCGCGCGGGCGTCGCGGCCACCGCGCGCAGGGTGTCCACGAGCGCGGCCTCGGCGAGCGCCGCCGCCTCCGCGGGGCCGAAGGGCGGTGTGAGCCGGGTCTTCACCCGCCCCGGCCTGGGCTCTTTGGCGATGACGAGGAGAGCGGTCATCGGCGTACTCCGCCCGTCGTCGTGGGTGTGGCCGGTTCGTGCAGGACGCGGCTCATGTCCCGTACCGCCTGCCAGGTGCCCCGCCACGTGCCGGTCACCTTGGAGGCGCCGGTGCGCGGCAGATACGGCACGTCGTGCTCGGTGACGCGCCAGCCCGCGTCGGCGGCGCGCACCACCATCTGCAGCGGATAGCCGCTGCGCCGGTCGGTGAGGCCGAGGGCGAGGAGCGACTCACGACGCGCGGCACGCAGCGGGCCCAGGTCGTGCAGGCGGAGCCCGGTGCGGCGCCGCAGCATCCGGGCGACCGCCAGGTTGCCCGCACGGGCGTGCGCAGGCCAGGCGCCCAGGCTCTGCGGGCGGCGTCTGCCGAGCACCAGGTCGGCCCGGCCTTCTCGTACCTCCTGCGCGAAGGGGGCGAGGAGCGACGGGTCGAGGGAGGCGTCGCAGTCGCAGAAGCAGACGATGTCGGCCGTGGCGGCGGTCAGGCCCGCGTGGCAGGCCGCGCCGAAGCCCCGGCGCGGCTCATGGACCACGCTCGCGCCCAACGCGCGGGCCAGGTCCGCCGAACCGTCGGTCGAGCCGTTGTCCACGACGAGGGCACGCCAGCCGGGTGGGATCCGGGCCAGCACCCAGGGCAGGGCTTCGGCCTCGTCCAGGCAGGGGAGCACGACGTCGACGTTCGGATGTGTGGGAGAGGTCGTCACGGCTTTCACCCTACGAGGACGAACTTCGCATACCGGACTTCGCGTCCTTACGAAACGAGGACGTCGGGGTCCCTCACGCGGTCCGGACGTCCGGACCGCCGGGTGCGGTGCGAGGCCGACGGCATGCGACAGCGAGCGAGTGCGCACCACGCGGGCGCCGTCGCCCTCGCCCTCACCCGTTCCCGGATCTCGCTGTACGACCTGGTCGACGACGCCATGGCGGGCGCCGACCCGCTCGCCCGTGAACACGGGGACGGGCCGGCCGGCGACCGCATCGAGCCGGTGCCGGTCGAGGCGGACCGGCAAGGAGACGAGCCGAGTCCTCGGCGACCTCCTGGTCAACGCCGTCCGCCGGGGTGCGGCGGCGTCCCCGAGGTCCTACGAGCCCCGCATCCCGGCCCGCGCGAACTCCCGCATCCCCTCCGCGAAGCCGACCTCCGGCTTCCACCCCAGCTCGGCCCGCAGCCGGGCCGAGTCGGCGGTGATGTGCCGGACGTCTCCCAGCCGGTACTCGCCGGTGACGACCGGATCGGGCCCGCCGTACGCGGCGGCCAGCGCCCGTGCCATCTCCCCGACCGTGTGCGGCTCACCGCTGCCGGTGTTGTACGCGGTCAGCACACCCTCCGCCGAACCCGCCTCCAGCGCCGCCACATTGGCCACCGCCACATCCCGTACGTGGACGAAGTCCCGCCGCTGCCGCCCGTCCTCGAACACCCGGGGAGCCTCCCCGCGGGCGAGCGCCGACCGGAAGAAGGAGGCCACCCCGGCGTAGGGGGTGTCCTGCGGCATCCGGGGCCCGTACACGTTGTGGTAGCGCAGCGACACCGCCGTCCCGCCCGTCGCCCGCGTCCACGCCGCCGCCAGATGCTCCTGGGCGAGCTTCGTCGTCGCGTACACGTTGCGCGGGTCGACCGGAGCGTCCTCGCCCACCAGCCCCGGCGACAGCTCCGCGCCGCACGTCGGGCACAGCGGCTCGAAGTGCCCGGCCGCGAGATCGGCCACGTCCCTCGGCCCCGGCCGCACCACCCCGTGCCTCCCGCACTCGTACCGCCCCTCCCCGTACACCACCATCGAGCCCGCCAGCACCAGCCGCCGCACACCCGCCTCCGCCATCGCGGCGAGCAGCACGGCCGTACCCAGGTCATTGCGGGAGACGTACTCCGGCGCGTCGGCGAAACCCGTGCCGAGGCCGACCATCGCCGCCTGATGACACACGGCGTCCACGCCGTCCAGCGCACGGACGACGGCTTCGCGGTCCCGCACGTCCGCGCCCGCGTCCGAGGCCACGTCGAACACGACAGGCTCATGCCCGTGCTCCGCCAACACGTCGACGACATGGGACCCGATGAACCCGGCACCGCCGGTGACCAGTACGCGCATACGGCTCACGCTAGGACCGCGCACCGGCCGCCTCCCCGGGCCACGCCCGGCACGTCACGCTTCCGTAAGACGCCGGCCCGGAAGCCGAGCCGCTGTGCCACTGGCGGAGTGTCGGTATTCGAGGGTTGCAGTATTCGCCCGCAGGGCGAGCACTCCCACACCCGGCCCGGTGCGGGCCCTCGTCCTCTGCCACCGCGCCGTACGGGCCCCTCACGGCAGCGGAATCCCGCACGACAGAAGGCTCGCCCGGCGCTACGAGGTGCACGACGCCGGTACGGCACCGATTCTCTGCATCACCCCGAGGTGGTCGGGCTGGCCCCGTTCGCCGACGATCCGGCCGTCGGCCATGTAGGAGAAGTTCATGGCCTGCACCGAGATCTTGTTGCCGAAGTGTCACCTGATGACCACCGGGTGACCGCCAGCTGCCGGGCGCTTTGTCGGATCCCAGGAAACGATGGGAGACATCACCGCGAGCAACCAGCCGCCGAAGCCCCGCGCGAACAGCCGAACCGCGCTGGAAGGACGTGCCATGACCGCCACCCCTCCCAAGGCCCCAACTGCACCAGGAGTGCGGTCCTGGTGGGGAATCCCGTACGCCACCGCCGAGCGATACCGCCGACCCATGGTCGCGGACTTCGATCCGGACCGCCCCTATGACCGCAAGGGCATCGTTTCCGTCCAGCCCGACAGCGGCGACTGGCTCGAAGCGGACAGCGGGATGGGCGAGGACTGCCTGAACCTGAACGTGTGGGCTCCCGAGCAGCCGGCCGGGGAGGCGCTGCCGGTGGCCGTGTACGTCCACGGCGGCGGATTCGAGTACGGCGCGAACACGCAGATCACCTCGAACGCCGCCGGTCTCGCCGCGTCGGGACGCGTGGTGGGCGTGTCGGTCAACTACCGGCTCGGCGCGCTGGGTGCGCTCTCGCTCTCGCAGTACGGCGGGCGGCTCGCCGAGGCCAGCAACCTGTTCCTTCAGGACATCATCGCCGCGCTCACCTGGATCAGGCAGAACATCGCCCACTTCGGCGGCGACCCCGACAACGTCACGGTCTACGGCCACAGCGGCGGCGCCTATGCCACCTTCGGGCTGCTCGGCGCCTCCTCCGCCAACGGCCTGTACCGGCGCCTGGCCGGGTTCTCCGGCGGGCCCGCTCGTATCGTCCCGGTCTGGTGGGCGGAGGAGCTCGCGCACCGGTTCGTCACCGAACTCGGCGTCGCGGACAACCCCGACAAGCTGATCGACCTCGACGCGACTGCCCTGATGGCCGCCCTGCGCAAGGTCTGTCCGGCGGACCTCGGAGTCCGCGGCGGGGTGGACAACCAGGCCACCGGCGTCGTCCTGGACACCGGACAGCCCGGCGCGGTGGTACACGCCCACCCCATGGATGTCCTCGCCTCGGGCTCCCACCGTGACGTTGACGTGCTGCTGAGCATGGCCAGTGACGACATGGGCTGGTGGGTGGCGAACGACCTCGACCGCTTCGACCCGCACACGCTCGACCGCGTCACCGACGAGGTCGCGAGGTGGCGCATTCCCCGCTCCCACGCGAAGAAGATCGTCGATGCCTACGACCAGGGCGGCTGCACCCCTGCCGAGGTCCGCGCCGCGCTCATGGCGGACTACCTCTTCGCGCTCCCCGCGGGCCGCGGCGCCCTGGCGCACGCCGCCGCGGGCGGCGATGCCCATCTCCTGATGATCGGGCCGGCCGAGGGCGCGCCCGCCGTGCACGGCACCGAGATGTACGCCCTGGTCGGCCAGGAAAAGCCGGGCCGCAGCCCCGAGCAGGCCGAGCGTGACACGCGGATCCGCGACATCGTGCTCGACTTCGCCACCGGCGAGCAGGCCCGTCTGTGGCCCGCCGTCATGGACCGGCTCACTTCGGGAAGCGTCGGCAACCTGCCCTTCCAGGCGGGCGCCCACTACCAGGCGGCCCTCGACCTGTGGGAGAACATCGACCGCCCCTGACGGTCACCGGGCGATACCGAGATACGCAACGGTGCAGGGTCACCACCGACTGATCACCCGGGTACCTGTGCCTGGAGTCCCGGCTCCGCCTTCGCATTCCCTGGGAAAGAAGAGCTAGGAGTTCGGCATGAGCCAATCGACAGCAGCCGGCGGCGCCGCACAGGCGACGATGCGGGCCGTCGTCGTCACCCGGCCCGGCGGCCTCGACGCACTGGAGATCAAGGACGTGCCGGTGCCCGTACGCAAGCCCGGCTGGGTGCGGATCAGGGTGAAGGCGTTCGGTGTCAACGAGTCCGAGGTCACCACCCGCAAGGGTGAGTCGGACGCGGAGGTCACCTACCCGCGGGTGCCCGGCATCGAGGGCGTCGGCGTGGTCGATGAGGCCGACGAGGACAGCGGGCTGCGGGCGGGCCGGCAGGTGGCCACGATGATGGGCGGCATGGGCCGCTCGTACGACGGCGCGTACGCCCAGTACGTGACCGTCCCCGCAGCACAGGTCATCCCGTTCGAGACCGGCCTGCCGTGGGAGGTCGTCGGTGCGCTGCCGGAGATGTTCCAGACCGCCTACGGATCGCTGACCACCGGCCTGGACCTCAAGGCCGGGCAGACGCTGCTGATCCGCGGCGGCACTTCCACGGTCGGGCTGAGCGCGGCCACGATCGCGAAGGACCTCGGAGTCACCGTGCTGTCCACCACCCGCAGCCCGGACCGGGCCGGGGAACTGCGGGCCGCGGGCGCCGACCATGCCCTCGTCGACAGCGGCACGATCGCCGACCAGGTGAGCGAGTTGATGCCGGAGGGTGTCGACGCCGTACTGGAGCTGGTGGGCTGCTCGGTCCTCGCCGACACCCTCCGCACCGTCCGCCGCCACGGCACCGTCTGCTTCACCGGAGCCCTGGCGGGCCAGTGGACGATCCCCGACTTCACCCCGTTCATGATCCCCAACGGGGTGCGGCTGACTTCCTACGGCGGTCAGGCCGCCGACCTCCCGGCCGACGTCTTCGCCCACCAGCTCCAGGCCATCGCCGCAGGGCGCCTCAACGTCCCGGTCGCGAAGGTCTACCACGGCCTGGAACAGGTCCGTGACGCCCAGGCCGACGTCGAGTCCGGCACCACGCCGGGCAAGCACGTCGTCGTCCTGGACGGCTGAGACACAGGCAACTGAGAAACGTGGTGCGGACCGAACAGCCGAGCAACTCGGCGTGGTCCGCGGCTTGGTGCAGCTCGCGAAAGTGCAGCTCCACGGCGTCCAGGAAGCGCCCGTACCTGTCG
Source organism: Streptomyces sp. NBC_00104 (assembly GCF_045160825.1). Taxonomy (NCBI): domain Bacteria; kingdom Bacillati; phylum Actinomycetota; class Actinomycetes; order Kitasatosporales; family Streptomycetaceae; genus Streptomyces; species Streptomyces sp. NBC_00104. Next base: position 8,375,005 of record NZ_CP108215.1, read on the forward strand.
GCACGGCCCGTGCCGGCCGGGGCCGTGCCAGGCAATCGACCGACCAGCCCCAAGCCCCCAATGGTAAGTGGATCGACTTGCCATCGGGGTGATGTGGAAGTTACTTTCACGGGTCCGTGCCGAACTGAAGCGCGTACCCCGATGAACATGGCGTACGTGTAGGCCGCCGACGATCCCTCCACCAACACCCACTCCACCAACACCCCAGAGGGCAGGACCCATATGAGAATCCGACTGACCGCCGGAGAAACCGTCCTCAACGCAACCCTCGACGACAACGCGACGGCACGCGACTTCGCCTCACTGCTTCCGCTGACGCTGCAGATGAACGACCTGCTCGAGCGCGAGAAGTACGGTCACCTGCCCCGGTCTCTCGCCGGGGGAGGCAAGCCGCAGTTCGGCTACGAGATCGGCAGCATCATCTACTGGTCACCCGGTCCCGGCATCGCCATCTTCTATGACCACGACGGCCAGTCCGTCCCCGACCCCGGCATCGTCATCCTCGGCGAAATCGACTCGGGGGCCGATGCCTTCAAGAAGTACGACGGCACGGTCGACGTCACCATCGAGGCCATCGACTGAGACCCAGCCGGAAACCACCGAGATCGTCAACCAGCGAGAAGAGGGGCCCCTGTCCCGGGCCTCGCGATCGGGGTGACCGGCGGCGTCGGCTCCCGCCTCGCCGCACGACTCATCGAACAGGGCGACCAGGTCGTGGGCCTCCACCGCCATACCGAGCAGGCGCACACCCTGGAATCCGACGGAACAGAGCCGGTTCTCGGCGACCTGACGTCGCTCAGCGTGGACACTCCAGCCGCCCGTCTGAAAGGTGCCGACGCAGCCGTCTTCACCGCGGGCGCGAGCGGAGCCGGCCCGCGACAGGCGCACGCTGTCGACGGGCAGGGCGTGGATTTCACCGGCAACCGCCGCAGCGAAGGCAGGAGTCCACCTGTTCCTCCTCGCTTCCGCCTTCCCGTGCGCGGCTCGCCCTTCCGGACACGTGTCCATTGGTGGTGGGCGGAACATCAGGAGCGAGAGGTCTATGAGCACGCCAGCACGCCGTCGGGATGCGGCGCAGAACCGGACCCGCATCCTGGAGGCCGCCCGCGCAGCCGTTGCCGAGTCCAACGACGTCCCCCTCAACGAGATCGCCAAGCGCGCCGGTATAGGACAGGGAACGCTCTACCGGCACTTTCCCAACCGCGAAGCGCTCCTCGCCGAGGTGTACCGGCGCGATGTCGAAGAACTCGTGGTCGCCGCCTCCGCTCTGCTGGCGGGACACGAGCCTGTGGCAGCCTTGCGTCACTGGCTCGACCGAGTGATCGACTACGCCGACATCAAGCGCGGCGTCCTGGCAGCGCTTGAGGCGGCGGCGTGGCAGGACCTTGCCGCCCACAGCCACAACCCCATCGAGGGCGCCCTCGGTCACCTGCTGGACGCCGGTAAAGCGGCAGGTTCCATCCGCGCGGACCTGGACGCCCACGGGGTCCTCCTGCTCATCGCATACCTCGGCCGGCTGGACCGGGATGAGTGGGAATCAAGGGCACGGCCTTTGATGAACGTCATCCTCGACGGTCTTTCCCGACAAGACGCGGACCGGTGAGGGCAGAGGACTGGCCAGAATCGTCTGGCAGTTCACCAAGCGGAAATGACCGGGCACTGCTGACTGTTCATGGATGTGCCGAGGCCCGGCGGGCATCCGTGGCCTGGAACGTTCAGGTGTCGGCCGGGGCGGGTTTCCTCGGCCGGCTGGGGATGGCGCCTTCCGGGCAAGGCGCCTGGTCATGAGGTGATCGGCGGCGAGTGGCACATCGTGCGCTCCCATGGGGCGTTCACGCACACCGCGAAGGGAGCCATCGCCTCCTGACGGGCACGGGGCCTACGCCGCCGGGATTCCGTCACGCGTCGGTCCTCGCCGCGCGGGCCGCGAAGGCGGCCGGGGTGAGACCGGTGCGGTCGCGGAAGAAGCGGCCGAAGTTCGCGGGATCGGTGAAGCCGAGGTGGACAGCCACAGCCCGGGCGTCCCACCGGGCACCTCCCAGCAGGCGCCGGGCTTCCAGGAGGCGCCGCTCGTCGATGAGTTCACGCACCCCCTTGCCGGTGGCGTCCCGGGCGGCACGGCTCAGGGTGCGGACCGAACAGCCGAGCAACTCGGCGTAATCCGCGGCTTGATGCAGCTCGCGAAAGTGCAGCTCCAGGGCGTCCAGGAAGCGCCCGTACCTGTCGGCACGGCCACGGCCGGCGCGGGCCGTGGCCGCGGCCGTTGCCGTGCCGACGGGGGCGATGCCCGGGGAGTCGGCCAGGCGCAGCAGCAGCGATTCGAGCAGGCTGCGCCGCAGGGCGTGGTGGATGTCGAGGGGGCGGCGCCCCAGGGCGCGGTGTTCGTCCAGGAGCTGGAGCGCCGTCTGCCGGAGCCAGGCGGCGTCGTCGGGGTCCGGGCTGAGCACGGCAGGCGCCTCGTGCGCGGTGAGCGGGGCCAGGAGACGGGCGAGGTCGGGCCGCAGCACGTCCGGTTCGAACAGGATGAACGGGCCGCGGGCCGCGCCGGGCGGATGCCAGCACTGCGCGTGCCCGGGACGTACCCACAGCCACTGGCCGGGGGCGACCGTCCGCGTGACGTGGTCGACGTCGTGCCGCAACTCACCCTCGGTGACCAGGATCAGGTAGTGGAAGGTGGCACGGCCCGGACGGGGCGGGTTCCACGGCCAGTCGTCGTGCTGGGCGAAGAAGTCCTCGACGGTACTCACCTCAAGGCCGTACGGAGTCCCGACCGGGGGCTGGAAACCGTACAGCGGAACCGCAGCTGGTCCGGCCTGCCTGCTCGGCCCGGAGTGTCGCTTGTCGACCATCACGTGTCCGCAGTCTACCGCCCTTCCAGTCGGCTTCGACGGAAGGATGGAACGTGCCACGGCGCCCGCGCGGCGCGCCCTCCGCCTCCTTCGACGCCACAGTCCGCCACCACCTGAGAAGGCTCACCACCCATGAACGGATCGGCCCTGCACAAGACCGCCGCCGACTGCGCGGAGGAACTCCCCGGAGCCCAGCTGGAGCACCCCTTCGGCCCCGACTGGGAGGTCTTCAAGGTGCGCGGCAAGGTGTTCATGCTGATGACCGAAGTCCCGGGGCGTCCCGTCGTGATCCTCAAGGCGGACCCCGGCGAGGCCCACGCCCTGCGGCAGCAGTACAGCCACATCACCCCCGGCTACCACATGAACAAGAAGCACTGGATCACCCTGGAGAGCGGGGAAGGCGTCGACAAGAAGCTGGTCGAGGAACTCGTCACCGACTCCTACCGGCTCGTCGTCGCTCACCTGCCCAGGGCCGAGCGGCCCGTCGACCCGCACACCTACGGCACCGGCACGCGGGCTGCCCGGTGAGCGCGGCCGGCGACCGGCTCCAGGACACCGCCCGCCAGGCGGCCCTGGCCCTCCCCGACGTCAGCCACGGATACCCCTTCACTCCGGGACTCGACGTGTACAAGGTCGCGGGCAAGGTGTTCCTGATCGTCACCGACGACCCGGACGATCAGATCATCACGGTCAAGTGCGAACCCGAACCCGCCCGCGCTCACGTACGCGGCCACGCCTCGATCACACCGGGCCGCTATCTCGACAAACGCCACTGGATCTCACTGGGACCAGGCCCCGGCATCACCGAGCGGCTGATCACCGACGCGGTCGAGGATTCCTACGACCTGGTCGCCGAGCGACTGCCGCGACGCGACCGCCCCGGTGCCCGATGAGCGCCGCGAGCTTCCCCTCTCCGGCCTGGCCGAACCGCCGATGGTAAGTGGATCAACTTGCCTCAAGGGTGGCGCGGAGGTTACCTTCGCGTGGTGAGTCCATCGACTTACCTTACGACTCGGCAAGGAACAATGAAGATGAATCGTCTTGCGGGCAAGCGCGCCCTCATCACCGGCGGCACGAGTGGGATCGGTCTGGAGACCGCGCGGCGTTTTATCGCGGAGGGGGCCGACGTGCTGGTCACAGGGGTCACCCCGGCCAGCATCGACAAGGCGCGGCAGATCCTCGGGGACAAGGTGCCGGTGGTGCAGGCCGATGCGCGCGATCTCGATGCACAGCGCGGCCTGGCGGAGTGGGTGCGTGAGCACTTCGGACAACTGGACGTGGCGTTCCTGAACGCCGGCGTCTCGGACTGGCGGCCGTTCGAGGATCACACGGAGGACAGCTACGACCGGCTCTTCGACATCAACGTCAAGAGCGTCTTCTTCCTCACGCAGGCCCTGGTGCCCGTGCTGGCCAACCCGTCCTCGGTCATCCTCAACGCGTCCAACAGTGCGCACGGCGGTTACGGTCACTCAAACGCCTACGCCGCGACAAAGGCGGCTGTCGCCTCCCTGATGCGGTCGTGGAACGCGGACCTGCTCAGGTCGCACGGCATCCGGTTCAACGCGGTCAGCCCCGGCCCCGTGGACACCCCGCTGTACTCCGGCTCCAAGCTCGGAATCGAGGATCCCGACCAGCGGAAGGCGGTTCTGGAGGTGATCAGCTCCGGCATCCCCCTGGGTCGCATGGGCATGCCCGAGGAGGTCGCGGAAGCCGTCGTGTATCTGGCTTCCGATGCCTCCGCCTTCGCTGTGGGCCAGGACCTTATCCTGGACGGCGGCCAGACCGTCCTCTGACAGCGAGGATGCGGCTGGGAGACGGGCGAGGGGCGTGGGTATGTCGGTGGCGGACCGTGACCGAGCGGAAACCGGTGGCGATACGTGCCAGGCCGGGTATCACGCGCAGATCAAAGCGGAGAACCGCGCGCGCATCATCCGCGCCGCCCGCGACCTCTTCCTCGCCCGGGGATACGACAAGACCTCCCTGGCCCAGATCGCCAGGGAGGCCCGCGTCTCCACCGGCACCCTCTTCAAGCGGTACCCCTCCAAGGCCGCGCTGTTCGCGGCCGTCACCTCCGAACAGTGGCAGCTGGACGTGCAGTACGCCGCACCGCCCCCGCCCGGCGATCCCCGGTACGGTCTGGACCACATCGGCCGCGACTACGCCTGTCTGGTCTCGCGGCCCGGCACGGCGGCGCTGTGCCGCCTCATCATCACCGAACTTCCGCAGATGCCGGAACTCGCCGACATCGTCGGCACCGGCTTCGCCATCGACCGCGGACCCTTCTTCGACCGGCTCCGCGACTACCTGGACGCCGAAGCACAGGCCGGCACACTCGACTTCCGCTCGGCCGACGGACAGACACAGCCGACATCCGCCGTGGCCGAACAGTTCCTCGGCATGATCTGCGGCCAGCTCCTGTGGCCTCAACTCGTACGGACCGACTTCGTCCCGCCCGACCCCACCGACACCACGATCGTGGACGAAGCCGTCGCCCTCATGCTCACCCGCTATCGCACCGAATCCTGAATCCTGAACCCCGGACCACCAGTTCACGCTGCAGCACCCCGATACGTCGCCCTACCGGGACAGGCGCAGGTACGGATGACTCGACCGACAACCAATACCGGCGAGCGCGACCGGTCCTCCCCGTAACCAACAGCGGCCGACGGCTCAGCCGGGACCGTGACCTCCCGGTACTGCCGGCGTGCGCCCCCGGCGTCGCGCTCGGTGGCGAGACCACCGACAAGTGATCGACGAAATCCGCCAGCACGTGCGAACCCGGGAAGACGCCGGCCCCGCTGTCACGGTGTTGGCCTTCTGCGGCGGCGACCACCGCGGCTGCACCGGTTACTCAGCGCCACCAGCAGACAGCGCGTAGCCGGCTCGCGGCGGACCCCCTCATCCGCACCTGCTACCCGGTGCTGGCGCAGGCGATCCTGCACGGGGCGTCCGCCCAGCTGCGGAACATGGTGACCGTGGGAGGCAACCTGCTGCAGCGCACCCGCTGCATGTACTTCTACGACGAGAGCGCCGCGTGCAACAAACGCGCACCCGGCAGCGGTTGTGACGCCATCGGCGGGTTCTCCCGCGGCGGCGCGGTCCTGGGCGCGAGCGAGCACTGCATCGCCACGCATCCCTCGGGCATGGCGGTGGCGCCGGTGATGCTCGGCGCGGTCGTCGCGGCGGAGAGCGTGCGCGGCGTGCGGCGTATCCCGGTCGCCGAGTTCCACCGGCTGCCCGGCAACACGCCCCATATTCGTCGAGGTCGGGCATCGGCGGCGTCGAACAGCGCTTGGACCTCGTCGTAGGTCAGAGGCCGACGCCGGGAATCGCCCTCGTATACGCAAGGGAGCCACGGCCGTTCACGCGTCAGGGTCTCTGATCAGCAGAAACATCCGCGGCGAGGAGCTACGAACTGTTGCAGCCCATGCGATTCATCGTGTATCGCTCCTTCGCCCAGGCGCGCACGCTGTGCCGAGACGTAAGGATTTCGTCATCGGCCAACCCGGCCGCAGCGATCGCCCGTTCCGTTGAATGGGGATGACGACACGGACTCACGGAGCGAGAAGAGGGACGGCATGGGGCGCGTGCGGAGGGGACCGCTGACCATCGGGCTGCTGGTGGCGATGGTCGTGGGCGTGGGGGCAGGGCTGTACTGGTTCCAGCCGTGGAAGCTCTGGCAGGACGAGACGGTGACGGAATCCCTGCCCGGCGCCGTCGTGGAGGCCTCCCGGACCCCGGAAGCCGGCCCAGGAACATCGTCCGCCCCGTCGGAGCCGACCGGAGCCGTGACACTGGCCACCGGTGAGCTGATCAGCCACGAGCACACGACGACGGGCACGGTGAAACTCGTACGGCTCACCGACGGCACCCACGTGATCCGGCTGGAGCGGCTCGACACCAGCAACGGCCCGGACCTGCGCGTATGGCTGACCGACGCCCCGGTGAAGGAGGGCCGGGCCGGCTGGCACGTCTTCGACGACGGCGCGTACGCCAGCCTCGGCAAGCTCAAAGGCAACAAGGGAAGCCAGAACTACCCCCTGCCCGATGACGTCGACCCGACCCGGTACACCAGCGTCACCATCTGGTGCGACCGCTTCGACGTCTCCTTCGGCGCCGCCGAACTCGCCGAAGCCTGACCGTTCTCCCCGCCGGCACGGCTTCGCCCCCGACGCCCGGCCGCCGCCGTACGAGAAGGCGGTGGCCGCCGACACCCTGGTGCTCACCGGGCCCCTCTGGCCGGGCGACGACAGCTCGGTGACGAAGCAGGTGATCGAGCGGCTGTACGGCTGCTCGCGGCTGCTCGACTCCAGGGGCAGTACGCCTCTCACGGACACGTGGGCGGATGCCTCGTCCCGTCGGGCCGGGTCCTCGCCACGCTCCGGCCAGGGGGGTGCGGAGCACGGCATCAAGGGAGCGTAAAGATTGCCGGAACCAGGCAGTGTTTTGGGCGGGTCCACGTGTGAGTATTGCGGTCACCAGCGCGGTGACAGTGGGGGAGGGGCGGTGGAAGGCTGATGACCTGGTTTCTGGTTCTCGGCATCGGAGGAGTCGTACTCCTCGTCCTGTCCCTCGTCCTCGACGGTGTCCTTGAGGGCCTCTTCGAGGGCGTCGACGCGCTCGACGGTCTCTTCGACGGCTGGCTGTCGCTTCCGGTCATCGCCGGGTTCGTGTCCATGCTCGGCTTCTCCGGCGCGATCGTCATGGGCACCACCGGGCTCGGCGCGTTCGGCGCCACCGCGGTCGGAGTGCCCGCCGGAGCCGCCACGGGCTGGCTCGCCTACCGCTTCAGCCGCGCGCTGTTGAACGACCGGTCCGGCGCCGCCCCGCGCGACGACGACCTGATCGGCGCCGCGGGCTCGGTGGTGACGGCCATTCCGGCCGACGGCTACGGCGAGGTGCTGGTCCACCGGGCCGGGCAACCGGTGAAGCTCGCGGCGAAGAGCCCGAGCCCGGTGCCGCGAGGCGCCGAGATCTGGGTGGAGGAGGCGTTGTCGCAGACAGCGGTCTTCGTCCGCCCGGTCGAACGCTGACCCGCCGCGCAGGTCCGCACATCGGGCGCCGTCGCAGCGGTGGCGCCCATTCATCCACCATCCACGTGCACCCGTATCGATCTGCCGTCCCCTGGGAGGGCTGAGGGGGAAAACATCATGAGTCCAGTGGTCATAGCCGTTGCGGGAGTCGTCGTACTCCTCGTGTTGCTCGGCCTCGTCGTGGTCACCCGTTACAAGGTGGCGGGGCCCAGCGAGGCGTTCATCGTCACCGGCCGGCGCGGCAAGCAGGCCACCGACCCGGAGACCGGCCGGGTGTTCACCGACAACAGCGGCCAGAAGGTCGTGGTCGGCGGCGGGGTGTTCGTCGTGCCCTTCGTGCAACAGCGTTTCACCCTGGACCTGTCGTCCCGGCACATTCCGATCGCGGTACGCGGCGCGGTCACCCTGCGCGGAGTCAAGGCGAACCTCGAAGGCGTCGCCATCGTCAAGGTCGGCGGCACCGAGGACTCGATCCGCGCCGCCGCGCAGCGGTTCCTGATGCAGCAGGACGGCATCGTCGGCTTCACCCAGGAAGTGCTGTCGGGCGCGCTGCGGGCCATCGTCGGCCGGATGTCGGTGGAGGACATCATCCGCGACCGTGCCGCGTTCGCCGGTCAGGTCGCCGAGGAGGCCGAGGCGAGCCTGTCCGGGCAGGGCCTGGTGCTGGACGCCTTCCAGATCCAGGACATCACCACCGAGGGCTCCTACCTGGAGGACCTCGGCCGCCCCGAGGCCGCCCGCGCCAAGCAGGAGGCCGACATCGCCGAGGCCGTCGCCCGTCGCGCGGCCGAGCAGGCCCGGCTGAAGGCCGAAGAGGAAATAGCCATCGCCCAGCGGACCTTCGCGCTGAAGCAGGCCGAGATCAAGGCCGAGACCGACGAGGCCGCAGCCCGTGCCGCCGCGGCCGGCCCGCTCGCGGAAGCGGCCCGGCAGCAGGAGGTGCTCGCCGAGCAGGAGAAGGTCGCCACCCGGCAGGCCGCGCTGACCGACCGTGAGCTGGACACCAAGGTCCGCAAGCCCGCCGACGCCGCCCGCTACCAGGCCGAGCAGGAGGCCGAGGCCCGCCGCATCGCGCTGGTCAAGGAGGCCGAGGCGACCGCCGAACGGGCCAGGCTGACCGGTGAGGGCGAGAAGGCACAGCGCGCCGCGCTCGCCGACGCCGTCCGTCTCGAAGGTGAGGCGGAGGCCGCCGCCATCGGCGCCAAGGGTGCCGCCGAGGCCGACGCGATGCAGAAGAAGGCCGACGCCTTCGCCCAGTACGGCGACGCAGCCGTCCTGCAGATGCTGGTGGAGGTACTGCCGCAGGTCGTCGCCAAGGCATCCGAACCGCTCAGCGCGATCGACAAGATGACGGTGATCTCCACCGACGGCGCCAGCCAACTCTCGCGCACGGTCGCCGACAACGTCGCCCAAGGCCTCGAACTCCTCGGTTCAACCACCGGAGTCGACATCGCCGAGCTGCTGAAGGGCATGACCGGCCGGGTCGGTGGTGCGCAGCCCACGACGACGGCGCCCACCCAGGCCAACGGGAAGGTCGAGATCACCGGCTGACGCCGGCCATCGGCCGGAGGAGCGAGCCCGGGCGGTCCTGGAACCGCCCGGGTGGCCCTGGAACCGCCCCGGTTGGCGCGAGAAGGCCCTACAGATGTCGGGCATCGCACTTGAGGCAAGGGTGCGGACTTGTGCGCATGCCGGTTGCTTCAGGAATCCGCCCGCGCCGCGGCCGCGGACCGTGGCGCGGGAGGCCGGCTTCCTCGGCCGGCCGGACAGCCAAAGGCGGTTCGGGACGCGCGGGGAGGGACCGGGCGTGCTGACGTCGGCGCCAGTACGGCACCGACCAGGGAGGAGATCGCCCCGTACGCGTCCCTTCCCGCGGTCATGCGCTAGAAAGACGTCGACAACGCATCAACTTCGGGGAGACCCACATGGCGGGCCGGGACGCGTCCGAGGAACACGACGAGTACCTGAAGGGGTACGCCCGCATCCTCGCGAACGCCTCGGCGACCGGGCGCCGACTGACCCGAAGCGAACTGGATTCGCGCCGCGCGCTGGGCGAGCGGGCCGCGGAGGCGGGCCTGGGCCTGCGCGTCATGGTCGGCGCCCACATGGCAGCCACCCGGTCGCACTGGCCGACCGGGAACGACGTTTCCGTGGACGACGTGCTGGGCGCCGCGGCACAGGCCGTCGACGCGTTCGCCGAGGGCTATGAGCGGGCGCAGCGGATCGCCGTACGCCAGGAAGAAGCCGCTCGCCGCGAGTTCATCGACGACCTGCTGTACGGCCGCAGCGACCTGGGCCGACTGGCCCAGCGCGCGGAACGCTACGGGCTGCGGCTCTCGTACGAGCACGCGGTCGCCGTGGCCCGCGGCCCGGTCGCGTACGAAGAGGGGGACGCGGTTCTCCGGGAAGTGGAGCGTGCGCTGATCGGCCGGTTCGGCGACCGCAGCATCCTGCTCACCACCAAGGACGGCCGACTGGTGTGCATCGCCCCGGGCGACCAGAGCGAGGTACTCGCCCACTTCGCCAAGCGGGCGTTCGCGGCCACCGGTGGAGGCCAGGTGGGAATCGGCCGCCCGCAATCCGGGGCGACCGGCGTCGTCCAGTCTTACGAGGAGGCGCTCAACGCCCTCGACCTGGGCGAACGCCTCGAACTCGACGAACCTGTGCTGCACGCGGCCGACCTCCTGGTCTACCCCGTCCTCACCCGCGACCGGCAGGCCATGGCCGACCTGGTGGAGAACGCCCTCGGTCCGCTGCGCGGAGCCCGCGGCGGCGCCCAGCCGCTCCTCGACACCCTCACCCTCTATTTCGACTCCGGCTGTGTGTCCGCGGAGGCGGCGCGGCGACTCTCGCTGAGCGTGCGCGCCTTCACCTACCGCCTGGAACGCATCCACAAGCTCACCGGCGCGGACCCCTCCGACCCCGTCCACCGCTACACCCTGCAGACCGCGGTGATCGGCGCCCGGCTGCTGGACTGGCCGACGAAGCCCAACTGAAGCCATGACGGAAGCCATATGCGCAGGGAAGTCCGGTCGGCGTCGAAGGGGCACGCGTGCCCGCAACCTGAAGCAGGCTCAGGGCGTTCAGAGGCGGCCTCGTGGCCGGGCCCACGCTCGGTTCCGATCGGCCAGGGGGTCCGGGCCGGTACGCCGGTCCGGGGGAGGCGCTCGCGCAGTGCTGTCGCTCTCGGTCACCTCGTCGGGCGAGCTGTTCTTCGCCTCGTCCAACGATCTTGTCGGCCGGTTCGACTACACCACCGACCCCGACCATGTCGTCATCGACCTGTCCGCCGCCCACATCTGGGACGCGTCCTCCGTCGCCGCCCTGGACGCCATCGAGACCAAGTACGCCCAGCGCGGCGAGCGGGTGGAGATCACCGGCCTGAACGCCCCCAGCGCCCACCTTCACGGCAGGCTCAGTGGCGAACTGTCAGCCGGTCACTGACGGACTCACCGGCATGCCGCTCCTGCATCGGTGCCGCGCCCGGCCGAGGCGCCGCCCCGTGACCAGTCGGCGGCACGTGCGGCGCCTCGCCGTTTCCCTCACTGTCTGTTGGGGCGCCGTCAGTCAGGGCTGTGGGGCGCTGCCCATCTCCGCGGTGAAGAGCAGGGGGTCGCTGTCGAAGCCTCGGACCGTCCCGTGGAATTCCCAGGTTCCGGAAGCATCCCGGGTGAACTCCGCGACCGTCGCCGCGGTGGATCCGGAGACCTGCGCGAGGTCGTCCTTGAGGAGCTCCTTGTACCCCTCGACAACCAGTACTCCGGCGTTCGATATGTCGCCGAAGGTCTTGGGGCCGCTGTCCTGGTGGATCGCCACGCCCACGACCACCCGCGCGAAGGAGGGAGCGAGGCGATCGAACTCCAGGGTCATCACTTCGACGTAGCCGAAGCCCTGACCGGTCTGGCTGTGCCGGCTCATGTTGATGGTGCCGTCCGGCGAGCGGCTGTCGAAATGGACGACGTACACGGGCCGCCCGTAGGGGGCATCCGTCGAGTAGGTCGTGGCGATGATATCGAGGTGGTGCGGTGGCTGCTCCCAGGAACTCGGGTCCCACTTGAGCCGTACTTCGGCCTTCACCACTCCCTGCCTGTCGCCGCTCACCGGATTGCCGCCTCTCTCCTGCCAAGCCCCCGCGGGCTGGTCCCCGCAAGGTCAAGTATGGCTCTCGGACCACCCGTTGACGCCTTGTACGACCGGCCCCTTCGACGCCCGTACGGCGACGATCCCCGCCCAAAGGGTTCCTCTACGGGGCGAGCCGTGTGCTGCCTTACGTGAGCGGCGGACGCATCGCCTGCCGAGCTCCGCCTACGGCGTGTGCGGTGCCTTGCCGGCCAGGTAGACGGTGTTGGTCGAGGTGCCGCCTTGCAGGGGATTGTCGAAGTCGACGACATGGGCCGCCGCTTGTGCGAAGACTTCGGTGAGTGCGGAGGTGAACTGCTCGTCCGGCGGGTCGTTGGACCACAGGGCGAACACCCCGCCGGGGTGGAGGTGAGCGGCGAGGGCGCGGAGCCCGGCGGGCTGGTAGAGCGCCGCGTGGCGCGGGTGGAGCACATGGCGCGGTGAATGGTCGACGTCCAGCAGGATGGCGTGGAAGCGGCGGCCCGGCTCCTCGGGGTCCAGACCGCGGGGGTCGGCGGCCAGCGCGAAGAAGTCGCCGTGGACCAGGCGGCAGCGGTCGTCCGACGTGAGCCGGGCTCCGAGGGGCACCAGGTGCCGCCGGTGCCAGTCGATGACTTCGGCGAGCGCGTCGATCACGGTCAGCGAGCGCACCCGGGGGTCGTCCAGGGCCGCCCGGGCGGTGTAGCCGAGTCCGAGTCCGCCGACGACTACGTCCAGTCCGGTGTCCGGCAGTGTCGCCAGGGCGAGTTCGGCGAGCGCGATCTCGCCGGTCGTGAAGAGGCTGGACATCAGGTACTCGTCGCCGAGCTTCACCTCGTACACGTCGTCTCCTGAGACCGGGTCGCGGCGTCGGCGCAGACTGATCTCGCCGATCGGTGTCGGTCGCCAGTCGATCTCCTCCAGGCGCGGGCTCATCCGTTCACCTTTCTCACGTTCGTGGATGCACGGGGGCACGGGGGCTGTTGCCGACGTGGCGACGCATGCTCCCCCCTCCCGGTGGGGGAGGGGGGAGTCGGGGTGGCGGCCCGCTCAGGCGTCGATGATGACGGGGATGATCAGCGGCCTGCGGCGGTGGGTGCGGAAGGCCCAGTTGGCCACGGCGCGGGCGATGAGCTGTTCGAGCTGGTGGGCGTCGCCGACGCCTTCCTCGGCGGCGGTGGCCAGCGTCTTCTCGATGACGGGGATGACCGGCTCGAAGGTGGTGTCGTCGTGGACGAAGCCGCGAGCCAGGAAGTCGGGGGCCTCGGCCAGCCCGCCGGTGTCGGCGTCGACGATGGCCACGACCGTGATGACGCCCTCCTGGGCGAGGGTGACCCGGTCCTTGAGGGACGCTTCGGTGGCGCCGCCGACTTCCATGCCGTCCACGTAGACGTTGCCCGCGGGCACCTTGCCGGTGATGGAGGCGCGGCCGTCGACGAGGTCGACGACGACACCGTCCTCGGCGATGACGACCCGGTCGGGGTCGACGCCGGTGCGGATGGCGAGGTCGGCGTTGGCCCGCAGGTGACGGAACTCGCCGTGCACCGGCATGACGTTGCGGGGGCGGACGATGTTGTAGCAGTAGACGAGCTCGCCGGCGCTGGCGTGGCCGGAGACGTGCACCTTCGCGTTGCCCTTGTGGACGACGTTGGCGCCCCACCGGGTCAGGCCGTTGATCACCCGGTAGATGGCGTTCTCGTTGCCGGGGATGAGGGAACTGGCGAGCAGGACGGTGTCGCCCTTGCCGATGCGGATCTGGTGGTCGCGGTTGGCCATCCGGGACAGGGCGGCCATCGGTTCGCCCTGGGATCCGGTGCACACCAGGGTGATCTGGTGGGCGGGGAGCTTCTCCAGCTCCTTGGTGTTGACGATCAGGTTGGGCGGGACCTTGAGGTAGCCCAGGTCGCGGGCGATGCCCATGTTGCGGACCATGGAGCGGCCCACGAAGGCCACCTTGCGGCCGTGCTGGTGGGCGGCGTCCAGGACCTGCTGGATGCGGTGCACGTGGCTGGCGAAGCTGGAGACGATGACCCGCCGCGGTGCGGTGCGCATCACCTGTTCGATCGCGGGGTTCAGTTCGCGTTCGGAGGTGGTGAAGCCGGGGACCTCGGCATTGGTGGAGTCGGTGAGGAACAGGTCCACGCCCTCCTCGCCGAGGCGGGCGAAGGCGCGCAGGTCGGTGATGCGGTCGTCCAGGGGGAACTGGTCCATCTTGAAGTCACCGGTGTGCAGCACCATCCCGGCCGGGGTGCGCAGGGCCACCGCCAGGCTGTCCGGGATGGAGTGGTTGACGGCCACGAACTCGCAGTCGAAGGGGCCGAAGCGGCGCCGGTCGCCCTCGCGCACGCGCACCGTGCGGGGCCTGATCCCGTGTTCCTTGAGCTTGGCCTCGATGAAGGCGAGGGTGAGCTTGGAGCCCACGAGGGGGATGTCCGCCCGCTCCCGCAGCAGATAGGGCACACCGCCGATGTGGTCTTCGTGGCCGTGGGTGAGGACGACGGCGACGATGTCGTCGAGGCGGTCCCGGATGGAGGTGAAGTCGGGCAGGATCACGTCCACGCCGGGCTGGTTCTCTTCCGGGAACAGCACACCGCAGTCCACGATCAGCAGCTTGCCGGCATGCTCGAAGACGGTCATGTTCCGGCCGATTTCGCCCAGGCCGCCCAGGGCGGTGACCCTCAGGCCTCCGTCCGGCAGCGGAGGGGCGGCTTTGAGTTCTGGGTGCGGATGGCTCATACCCTCACGTTATCGAAGAGTGCGCCGTGCTGATCCACTGCCCGCCGAGTGGACGCGAGCGCGGTGCCCTGCCGGGCGCCTCCGGCAGGGCCGGGGGAGGGACGGGGAGCGGTGAGGACGGGAGCCCCCGCCGCCGCTGGGCCGCACCCCGGGTGCGCCGGAGACCGTCCGGGGTGCCGAGCCGAGGGAGGCCACGAAGACCACCGCCCGCTCCTGCGGCGGCGGTCCGTAGCCGTCAGGTGACGGGGGACGAGGCCGGCAGTCTCTGGTCGGTGGCCCAGGAGGTGAGGATGGGGAGCCGTTCGTGGGTGGGGGACCCGGGGGCGGCGGTCCAGACGGTGAGGTGCTGGTCGGGGTCGGGGTCGGTGTTGGCGGTGAGGGTGTCCCAGTCCAGGACGAGCTCGCCGACGACCGGATGGTTGAGGGTCTTCGTGCCCACGGTGCGGGCGGCGACGTGGTGATCGCCCCACCAGCGGGCGAACTGCTTGTCCCGCAGGGACAGTTCACCGACCAGCTCACCCCGATGGTCAGCGACATGATCGCCAAGGGGGAGCTCGACCGCGCCGAGGCCGAGGCCAACCAGCCCATCAACCGGCTCGGCGCCGCCGAGGAAATCGCCCAGGCGGTCCTGGGGCTGTGCAGCCCCGGAGCGATTTTCGTCGTCGGCGTGGCCCTCCCCGTCGACGGCGGTCACGTCGCCCGCTAGGAACCCCCCACGAGCCGAGAGACACCATGGAATTCATCAAGCAGCAGCCCAGCAGCAAGGCCCCGGCGGACTGGTTCACCGGCGACATGCGGTGGGACGTCATCGTGGCCGGCCAGGAGCCCTCCCGGATACGCGCCAACCTGGTCCGCTTCTCACCGAGCGCGCGTACCCACTGGCACGCCCACGCCCTGGGCCAGACCCTGCACATCGTGTCCGGCACCGCCCTGATCGGAACCCGGGACGGCACTCTCTTCGAGGCCCATCCCGGCGAGACGGTCGCCTGCCCGCCGAACGAGGAACACTGGCACGGCGCCGCACCCGACCGGTCCGTGGAGCACATCGCCCTGTGGGAGGGCACAGGCGACGGCACCCCCGAGACCGCCTGAGCCGAGCCGGTCACCGACCAGCAGTACAACGGCCCCCGCACCCGCGACCGGTAGCCACGGCCCATCGATCACGCGCCCCGGGCTCACTCAGGACGTCAGGACGTCAGGGCGTCAGGAAGTCCCCTCTGCAACCCCGGGGCGCAGCGGCTTTGTCCTGCCCCGCACCGCGCGAAGGTGCCCGGTCGGGACCACGTGTGCTGAACGACCACGCCGAGCAGCACGGACCGACGCCCCTTGCAATACCGAACGACTCGGTTTAGTTTTATGGCGGGTCGGATGCACTTCCCGTTGGCCGGCCCGCTTCGAAAGGACCGTTCCTCATGCGTTACGCCGTCCTCGGTACCGGCATCGTCGGCCGGACCGTCGCCGCCAAGCTCACCTCCCTCGGCCACGAGGTCGTCATCGGCACCCGACGCCCGGAGGCCACCCTCGCCCGCACCGAGCCGGACTTCCTGGGCAACCCGCCCTTCGTCACCTGGCATGCCGACCACCCGGCCGTGCCGCTGCGGACCTTCGCCGAGGCCGCCGCCTTCGGTGAGACGGTCGTCAACACGACCGCCGGCGCCGCCGCGCTCGATGCCCTCGCCTCGGCGGGCAGCGCCAACCTGGCGGGCAAGGTCCTCATCGACATCGCCAACCCGCTCGACTTCTCCGCCGGGATGCCGCCCTCGCTGAACCCCGTCAGCACCGACAGTCTCGGCGAACAGATCCAGCGCGCCTTCCCCGAGACGAAGGTCGTCAAGACCCTCAACACCATGCCGTGCCGCATCATGATCGAGCCCGGCCGCGTGGCGGGCGCCCACGACGTCTTCGTCTCCGGCGAGGACACAGACGCCAAGAAGCACGTCACCGAACTGCTGCTCTCCTTCGGCTGGCCCGAGGGCGCCATCGTCGACCTCGGCGGTATCGACACCGCCCGAGGTACCGAGATGCTGTTCCCCCTCGGCTGGAGCCTGATGGGCGCCCTCGGCCACGGCGACTTCAACTACCGCGTCCAGGGCGCCCGCTAGCCCTCCCACCGGAGCTTGCCGCTCGACCAGGACGACGCGGGGCGGCTGGAGTGCGCCGGTCCGATAGGGTGCCAGGGGCGGTCGTCGACCGAACGGCTGCCCCCCGGAACGTATGAGGAGAACCTGGCCGCCGCCGACACGGAACTCGCCGTCGGCCACCTTCCGCAGATTCGGACGGCCGTCAGCGAACTTGGCATCCAGGGCGCTGACACCCCTGACGCAGGTCGAGAAGTGGCTACCGAGGAGTGCTTCCAGGCGCGAAGCTGACAATGCCCCGTTCCGCCACAGCGGCACCGACGACCGGATACCCGTATGACCACTCCCGAGAAGCCCCCAGCCCCTGCCCGAGCCGCCCCCGTGACGCTGTCGGCGTCGAACGGGATGAGTCGTGGACTGACCCTGCTGTTCGCCGTCGCCGGCGGGGCCGCGGTCGCCAACCTGTACTGGGCCCAGCCCCTTCTAGGCTTCATCGGACGTGACCTTGACGCCTCCTCCACGACGGCGGGCTGGCTCGTCACCGCGACCCAGATCGGTTACGCCGCCGGCGTGTTGCTGGTCGTACCACTCGGCGATGTCCTCGACCGGCGCCGGCTCGTCCCCGTGATGATGCTGTGCGCGGCCGCGATGCTCGTCGCCTGCGCGCTCGCGCCTTCGATCGGCGTTCTCCTGGCCGCCGTCACCCTGCTCGGCCTCACGACCGTGTCCGGCCAGATCCTCACTCCGCTGGCCGGAGACCTCGCCGGCGACGCCGAGCGCGGCCGGGTGGTGGGCACCGTCGTCTCCGGCCTGCTCGTCGGCATCCTCACCTCCCGGACCATCAGCGGCCTCGTCGCCGATGCGGCCGGCTGGCGGGCGATCTACCTCATCGCGGCCGCGGCCGCCCTCGTGCTCGCCTTCCTGCTCCGCCGCGCGATCCCCCCGCTCGCACCGAGGGCACACCTGCCCTACCCGCGGCTCATCCTCTCGGTGGGGGAGGCGGTCCGGCAGGAACGGACCGTGCGTTGGACCCTGGTGCTCGGCGCCACCGCGTTCGCCGTCTTCACCCTGTTCTGGACCGCGCTGACCTTCCTGCTGAGCAGCCCGCCGTACTCCTACCCCGTCTCCGTCATCGGCCTTTTCAGCCTGGCCGGCCTCGTCAGCGCCCTCGCCGCCCAGCGGGTCGGCCACCTTCACGACCGGGGCTGGTCCCTGCCCGCCACCGGATGGGGCTGGGCCGGCGTCGTGGTGTCGTTCGTGGTGGCTGCGCTCGGTGGGCACTCCGTCGTGCTCATCCTGGTCGCCATCGTTCTGTTGGACATCGCTGTCCAAGGCGTGAACATCCTCAACCAGATGAGGCTGTTCACCGTCTCCCCCGAGGCGCGCAGTCGGCTCAACACGGCTTTTGTCACCTGTAACTTCATCGGCGGCGCCATCGGCTCCGCCGCGGCGTCCCTGCTGTGGTCCACGGGTGGTTGGACCGCCGTCTGTCTGACCGGCGCCGGCCTGAGCTGTTTCGCCCTCGCCGTGTGGGCCGTCGGCCGCCGGGGAGCGCTCGTACCTCACCGCAGGCCTGGCGGATGAAGCCGTCGCCCTTCCCGGCCGCCAACTGCTCCGCACTCCACACCGGCCCCGCCGCGCCGCGCTCGTACCCGGTGCGGTGCCTCGCCGACCTCGCCAGTGCGTACGCGATTCGCGAACCGAGCGGGTCAGTTCGCTATTCTCTGACCATGCGCACGACGAAGACTGGTAAACCGGCGGGGCGGACCCGCTCGGCCGAAAAGCACGAGGCGATCCTGACCGCCGCCCTGGAACTGCTGGCCTCCCAGGGATACGTCCGGATGACCCTCGATCAGGTGGCGACCGCGGCCGACGTCAGCAAGTCCACCATCCACCTGCGGTGGAAGACCAAGGCGGACCTGCTCACCGCCGCGCTCGCCACGATGCGCATGGCCGACGCCCCGCCGCCCTCCGGCGACATCCGCACCGACCTGCTCGCCATCCTCCGGGACTTCGACGCCAACATGGAGCGCGTCAACGGCATGGCGCTGATCGGCACCTGCCTGGCCGAAGAGGCCCACACCCCCGAACTGATCAATCTGCTGCGCGAGCGCACCATCGGGCCCCGCCGGGCCCTCTTGCGCCAGGCACTCCAACAGGCCCGGGACCGGGGAGAGATCCGGGAAGACGCCGACCTGGGAACGGCCGCGGCCGCGCTGCACGGCTCATACTTCTCCGACCACCTGGCCGGACGCGGCGGCCGCCCCGAATGGGCGGAGCAAGTCGTCGACTTCACCCTGGCCGCCCTGCGCACGTCCGGCTCATGACCTCGCCGTCGCGGGACGACGGGACGACGGGTGCGCGTCTGGGCGCCGCACGCCCCTCGCCGGACCTGTGGTTGCCGCCGGATCGGTTGCGTGCACGGAGAGCCGCTCGGCAGTCGTGACGCCACGCCACGCCGCGCCACGCGGCGCCGGTGGCGGTCACCGCTCCGCGGTGCCCCGGGGTTCGATGCGGAAGTCGAAGGCGAGGGTTCCGGGATCGAGCGCCGTCGCTCTGCCGTCGACGGTCAGAACCGCGCCGTTGACGTAGGAGGCGGCCGGAGACAGCAACCAACCGATCGCCGCCGCGACTTCGTGCGGCTCACCCGGGCGTCCCAGGGGCAGTGGGCGGGTCGCCTCGTCGTAGGCGGCCTCCGCGCCGCCGTCGCCCAACCCCGCTTCCGCGGCGAAGCGCGCCATCCGCCGGTCGGCCATCTCGCTGCGCACCCAGCTCGGGCACACGATGTTGGTGCGCAGACCCTGGCGTCCGTAGTCGACGGCCAGCGAGCGACAGAGCTGGAGCAGGGCGGCCTTGGAGGTCGCGTACGCGGCATTGCCCGCGCCGTTGCGCAGGGCGGAGACCGACGCGACGGCGACCACCGGCCCGTGCGACCGCAGGAGGTGGGGGAGCGCCGCACGCAGAAGAAGCAGGGGGCCGGTGACGTTCGTGCGCATCACGTCCTCCCAGTCCTCCAGCGCCAGGTCCCCGACGGTGCCGCCGCGGCCGATGCCCGCGTTCAGGACGAGCCCGTCCAGCCGGCCGAAGGACGTCAGGGCCGCGTCGACCAGGCTCACGGCGGCGTCGGGGTCACCGACGTCGGACGGATGGGAGAGGGCCCCGGTCTCCTCCGCGAGGCGGCGCAACGGCTCGGGTGGACCTTCTTGCTCATGCAAGTAACATGCACCAAGCTAGTGAGGTCCTTACGGCCCGCCTGTGACGTGGACTCTTGGCATGTCCGCACGGTCCTGGAACCCGTCTACGCGATCTTGTGAGTGTTGTCCCTCCGGCGGGCTCGCCGGGCGCCCTGGAAGGACCGGTGTGGATCCAGAGATAGTCGCCGCCCTGCTGGTTGCCGCGACCGCGGCCGGATGGGTGGACGCGGTGGTGGGGGGTGGCGGGCTGATCCTGATCCCCACGCTGCTGGTGGCGTTTCCCACGATGGCGCCCGCCACGGTGCTGGGCACCAACAAGCTGACGGCCATCACGGGCACCGGCGTGGCCGCCGTCACCTATGCGCGGCGTACGAAACTGGACCGGTCCGTGGCGCTGTCCGCAGCCGGACTCGCGATCCCCTCGGCCGGGTTCGGGGCTCTGTCCGCCTCCAGCCTGCCGGCCGACTGGTTCCGGCCGTTGATCATGGCCTTGCTCATCGGGGTGGCGGCGTTCGTGACGCTGCGCCCGAGCTTCGGATCCGTGATCGAGACCGCCGACGCCGTCAGCCGACGGCGGAGGATGACGGCCGTCGCCCTGGCAGGCTGCGGCGTCGGCTTCTACGACGGCGTCTTCGGACCCGGTACCGGAACCTTCCTCATCATGAGTTTCACCGCCCTGCTGTCCATGGAGTTCCTGGAGAGTTCGGCGCTGGCGAAGATCGTGAACGTCGGGACGAACCTCGGCGCGCTCACGGTCTTCGCCGTGCAGGGCCACATCCTGTGGACCCTGGGCGCGGGGATGGCCGTCTGCAACATCGTGGGCGCCACCCTCGGAGCCAGGACCGCGCTGAAGCGGGGCTCCGGCTTCATCCGCGGCGTCCTCCTCGTGGTCGTCACCGTGCTGGTGATCAAACTCGCCTTCGACCAGTTCGGATGAGGCCATGAGACCTGAGGTCGCTGCGCGAGACGTCGCGATCTCGGTGGATCGGTCTCCACCACCGAGTTCACCACCGCTGTCGTCGAGGCCGTCGGGTCGCCGGCGAACAGCACTGGTCCTTTCGGCGGCTCAGCCCGCGTCGGGCGTGCCGCGCGGGACCGAGGGTTCGGCGGCCTGGGTCGGGGTCGCCGACGGCGCGGTGGTCTCGGCACCGGTCCTGGAGGGTGGGGTCGACGGGACGGGGCTCGGGGGTTGTTCGGTGGGCTGGGCGGTGGCGGTGGCGGTGGCGGTGTCGGGGGTGCGGGATGTCGGTGGGGTGGGGGAGGGGCTGGTCGCCGGGGGCGGGGCCAGGGGGGCCGAGGGGACGGCCGGGGCTTCGTTCCCGGCGAGGTGCAGGGGGAGGGCGATGAGGGCGACGGCCGCGCAGGTCGCGGCGGCGCCGACGGCGGCCCGCACGAGGCGGCGGCGGGCGGCGGTGCGGCGGATCGTCTCGTAGCGGCCGGGGGGTGGGCCGAGGCGGTCGGCGGGGGGACGCAGGATGACGGTGAGCGGATCGTCGGGCTCGAAGTCCGGGCCCTCGTCAGGCCGTGTGATCAAGGCTTCTCCTCAGATGGGCGCGGAGCAGTTCGCGGGCCGCGTGGAGGTCGGCCTTGACGGTTCCTTCCTTGCGTCCGGTCAGCGCGGACACCTCCCGGATCGGCATGTCAGCGTAGTAGTGCAACAGGATCGGCACGCGCAGCCGTTCCGGCAGCGACTGTACGAGCAGCCTGACCGAGGGGTCGGACTGTTCGGCGTGGTCGGACCGTGGCCGCACCGCGGCTTCGGCGGTGACCCGGTGCATCGCCCTGCGTTCGCGTTCGAGCTTGCGCCAGTGGTCCCGGACGAGGTTGGCCGCGGTGACGTAGAGGAAGCCGTGCGGCTCCGCCACGGACGTCCAGCGGGCCCACAGCCGGGTGAACGCCTCCGAGGCGATCTCGTGTGCCGTCTCGTCGTCGTCGACCAGCCGACGGCACCAGCCGGCGAGGCGCGGGTAGAGGGCGGCGAACAGCTCGGACGCGGCCTTCTCACGGGACCGTTTCAACGCTCTCCATGGTCGTGATGATGCGACAAGTGGCAGTGGGGGACGAGTGGTTGGCGGAACGAGCGGCGAGCTCCGGCTCACCGGGCCGTGGCTCGCGGCGCCGTCGCCCACCGGGCCGTCGCTCACCGGGCCGTCGCTCACCGGGCCGTCGCTCACCGATCGGTGGCGCTCAGCGTGGCGAAGACGATCACGTTGTCGCGGTACTCGTCGCCCGTGCGGGGCCCGCCGCAGGTGATGAGGCGCAGCGCGGGGCGATCCACGTCTCCGTAGACCTCGTCGGCGGGGAATTCGGCCTTGGCGACCGTCCGTACGGAATCGACGGTGAACTCCGGTGTCGTGCCGTTCTCCAGGCGCGCCTCGATCCGCTCGCCCCGCCGCAGCCGGGCGAGATGGCGGAAGACGCCGTCCCCGTAGGTGCCGACCGTGACATGGCCCAGGATCACCGACGGGCCGGTCTGCCCCGGGGTCGGCGAGTGCCGGTACCAGCCCGCCCGGTCGTGCGCCGTGACCGGCGGCACCTCCACGGTGCCGTCCGGGGCCAACCCCAGCCGGATGACCGGGGTGTCGACCTCGATGGCCGGTATCAGCAGTCTGACGGGGACCGAACGGCCGAGGGGCCGCGCGACGCCGGTGGCGGACGGCGAGGACGGGGGCGGGGACGCGTCGCCCGCGGGGGGCGCGGTCGTGACGTCGTCGGTGCGTCGGCCGTCGCAGCTCACGAGCAGCGAGGCCGTCGCCGCGGCGGCGAAGGCGCGCCTGGAGAGCGGGGTCACGCCTCGTTCGCCCGCCGGCGCCGTACGAGAACGACGGCCGCGCCGCCGCCGAGGAGCACCGCGGTGGCGCCCGTGCCGACGAGTACGCCGGTGCTGCCGGACCCCTCCGACGTCGGCGTCGCACCGGTGTCGGGCGCGCCGCTGGGAACGACGGAGACCTGGCTCGGCGTCGGGTCCGCGTCGCCGTCCTCCGGAGCCCTGGTGGGCTCCCCCTCGGACGGATGCTCGGTGGCCGCGGGGGTGGACGGGACCGGGGTCGCCGTCGTGGAGGCCTCCTGCGGTGCGGCGGACGGGCTCGTGTCGTCGGCGAACGCGGGCAGCGCGGTCGCCAGCACGGCGGTGAAGGCGAGTGCCGTGGCACTGAGGACGGTTCGGCGCATGAGTCGCTCTCTCTCGTCGGGTTCGGCGGGCCGTCGTCCCCGTCGGGTCGGACGGGGACGACGGCTTCGTGGGCCGCCCGGCCGGTTGCCCGGGACGCGGCGGCATCACGTATCGAGCGGAGAGACGAGACAGCGGCGGGACGCGTTGTAAAGAGATCGCAAAGTCGTCGTTCGGAGGCTCGGGCCTCGATCCGCTCGGCCGGTGCCGGGAAGACGGCGCCGCTCTTCACACGGGAGATCGGGGCCAAGCCGCCCACCCGGGTCGTGCTGGTCACCCGGCACGCCCGCCCGGCGGTGCTGCGCCGGGCGCAGCACCGCCGGCGTACGCGGCTTCGTGCCCAGGACCACCCCGGCCGCCCGGCCGACGGAGATCATCCGCGATGGCGCCGGCGGACGCCGTTACGTCGGCCCGGACATCGCCGCGTCCGCCCTCACCGAGGACGACTGCCCGCTCGGCGACCGCGAACCGCAGGCCCTGCGCGCCGCCCGCACCGACGCCTCGGTCGCCGAGATCGCCACCGAGGTCCACCTGGCACCGGGCACGGTCCCGCAACCGCCTCTCCGCGCGATGTCCAAGCTGAGCGCCCCCACGCGTCACGCGACGGCACACCCAGGGCCCCGGCCGGTGTGGCGGCTCAGTACACGTCCCGCACGTACCGCTTCTCCGTCGACAGCTGCTTCACATACGCGGCGGCCTCGCCCTCCGTCATCCCGCCGTGCGTGACCACGACGTCCCGCAGCGCCTGGTCGACGTCCTTCGCCATGCGGGAGGCGTCACCGCAGACGTAGAAGCGGGCGCCGTCCTGGAGCCAGTGCCACAGCTCGGGGCCGTGCTCGCGCATCCGGTCCTGGACGTAGACCTTGGCGCGCTGGTCACGGGAGAAGGCGGTGTCCAACCGGCTGAGCACGCCCGACTCCTGAAGATCCGTCAGCTCGTCCTCGTAGTAGAAGTCCGTCGCCCGGTGCTGCTCGCCGAAGAACAGCCAGTTGGGCGCCCGGTGGCCGAGGGCCCGCCGTTCCTGGAGGAAGCCGATGAAGGGGGCGACGCCGGTGCCGGGGCCGACCATGACCATGGGGGTCACCGGGTCGGTCGGCGGCCGGAAGTGCGGCGAGCGCTGGACGAAGACCGGCACTTCCAGATCGGCCTCGCCGTCCGCGAGGAAGGGCGAGCAGACCCCGCCGCGCGGGCGTCCGCGCAGGTTCTCGTACCGGACGACGGACACCGTCAGCGAGACGTGGTGCGGGTCGACGAGCGGGCTCGACGAGATGGAGTAAAGCCGGGGCTGGAGCCGCTTGAAGACGCCGGTCCACTCCTGCGCGGAGGCCCGCACGGCGAACTCGGTGACCACGTCGACGGCCTGCCGCCCCCATGACCACTGGGCCAGCCCGTCCTTGTTGTCCGGGCGCATCAGCTTCTTCAACTCACGGTTGTCCCGCGTCCGTTCGGAGACGAAGCGCAGCAGGTCCGAGGTGATCCGGGTGACGTCGAGATGCCGGTGCAGGGCCTCGGCGAAGGGCACCTCGCCAACACCGTTGACCTGCACGGGAGTCGAGCCGTCCAGGCCGGTCACCGCCAGCCATTCCGCCACCAGGCCGAGGGAGTTGACCGGTCGTACACCGAGCGCGTCGCCCGCCTCGTACGACAGCCCCGTCCCGCTGGTGTCGAAGGTGAACCGCCGCACCTCCTTGCCCGCCCCGGGCAGGCTGAGCAGCCGGTTGCCGACCAGTCGGGCGGCGGCGGGCGCGGGCTTGGCGGGACGGGCGACGGGCGCCGGGGCGGCGGTGGGACCGGCCTGCGGCTTCGTTTCCGGAGCCGTGGCCGCCGTGGCCGTGGCCGTGTCCGTTTCCGTCCCTGTGCCGAGTGCCGTGATGACCTGGCCGAGCCAGGCGTCCGCCGACGGCTCGTAGTCCGGCTCGCAGTCCGTACGCGGGGCCAGGCGCACCGCGCCCAGCTCGTCGAGCCGGGCGTCCAGTCGGCGGCCGTGCCCGCAGAAGTCGTCGTACGAGGAGTCCCCGAAGGCCAGTACGGCGTAACGCACGCCGTCCAGGCGGGGGGCCTCCTGGTGCGAGAGCGCGTCCCAGAAGCCGGAGCCGTTGTCGGGCGCGTCGCCGTCGCCGAAGGTGCTGGTGATCAGCAACAGGTCGGCCCCGCTCGGCAGTTGGTCGGGGATCGCCTCGTCCATGCCGACGAGCGTCGCCCGGTGACCGGCGGCCCCCAGATGCTCGGCCGCCGCCACCGCGAACTCCTCGGCGGTGCCCGTCTGCGAGGCCCACAGCACGACGATCTCGCGCCCGGCGGGCTCGACGACGGCGGGCGCCGTGCTCGGGGCCGCCGTCCGCGAGTACATCCCGGCGAGCACCCCGTTCACCCACACCGCGTGCTCGGGAACGAACGGCGCGTCGGCCGGCAGTACGGGCACTCCCTGCACACCGGAGCCGAGTCCGGCGAGGAAGCCGGTGAGGTACTGGCGCTCCTGGGCGGAGAGGACGGGCGGGGGAGAGGGTTCGAGACCGAACGGGTTGGCGCCGGGAGTGACCGCCGTCGGCACGGTCACCGTCGCCGGCACACGCGTCGCGGTGGGCTGGGTCTCCTCCGGCCCGGTCACCCGTACCGGCGCCGCCACCTTCGCCAGAGACACCGCGCACACCTTCAACTCCGGCTGGAACGACAGCGGATCCACCGCGTCGCTCGTCACCGCGTTGATGCTCAGGTACTCGCCGAACAGGTCGTTCCAGTGGAAGGGCGCGAACACGCACCCGGGCATCACCCGGTCCGACACCACCGCCGGGAGCACGGCACGCCCCCGCCGCGACGCGACCTCCACGGAGTCCCCGTCCTGGACGCCGAGTTCACGCGCGTCCCGCGGATGCACCTCCACGAACGGCCCGGGGTTCAGTTTGTTGAGCTTGGCGACCCGCCCCGTCTTCGTGAGCGTGTGCCACTGGTGCTGCAACCGTCCGGTGTTGAGCACGAACGGGTAGTCGTCGTCGGGCATCTCGGCGGCCGGCATGTGCGGCCGCGCGTGGAACACGGCCCGCCCACTGGCGGTGGGAAAGACGAGCCCCGTATCCGAGCCCGAGCCGGAGCTTGAACCCGAGCCCGAGCCCGAGCCCGAGCTTGAACTCGAACCCGACCCCGCACTCGCATCCGCATCCGAGCCCGAGCCCGAGCCTGCCTTCACGTACCGGATCGGATTCCGCGCCGGCCCGTCCTCCGAAGCCGCCGGCCACTGCACCGACTCCGCACGCAGCCGCTCGTACGTCACGCCCCGCAGGTCCCACCCGGTCTTCGGGTTCCACGCCTGCTTGATCTCCTCGAAGACCTGCTCGGCGCTGTCGTACGAGAACCCCTTCTCGAACCCCATCCCGCGCGCCACGGCCGCGATGATCCGCCAGTCGGCCATCGCCTCGCCCGGCGGGTCGACGGCGGGGGCGGCGAGCGTCAGGGTGCGCTCGCTGTTGATGAGGACGCCCTCGGACTCGGTCCACAGGGCGCCGGGCAGGACGACATCGGCGTACGCGTTGGTCTCGGTGTCGGCGAACACGTCCTGGGTGACGACGAACTCGGCGGCTTCCAGTCCCTCGATCACGGTCTTCCGGTTGGCGACCGAGGCGACCGGGTTGGTGCAGATGATCCAGCAGGCCTTGATCTCCCCGTCGGCCATCTTCTGGAACATCTCGACGGTGCCCTTGCCGACCCCGTCCTTGCGCAGCGACTCCGGCGCCAGCCCCCACAGCTCCTCGACGAACGCCCGCTCCTCGTCCACGAGCACGGACCGCTGACCGGGCAGGCCCGGCCCCATGTAGCCCATCTCGCGCCCGCCCATGGCGTTGGGCTGGCCGGTGAGGGAGAACGGGCCGCTGCCCGGGCGGCAGATCGCGCCGGTCGCCAGATGCAGGTTGACGAGCGCGTTGGTGTTCCAGGTGCCGTGCGTGGACTGGTTGAGCCCCATGGTCCAGCAGCTCGTCCACTCGCCGGCCTCGCCGATGAGCCGCGCGGCCTCGCGGATGTCGTCCGCCGGGATGCCGGTGCTCGCGGCGACGGCCTCCGGCGTGTACTCGGCGAGGAAGTCGGGCATCGCCTCCCAGCCCTCGGTGTGGGCGGCGATGAAGTCGGGGTCGGTGTGCCCGTTCGCGTGCAGCTGCTGGAGAAGGCCGTTGAGCAGGGCCAGATCCGTACCCGGACGTATCTGCAGGAACAGATCGGCCTTCTCGGCCGTCGCCGTACGCCGGGGATCGACGACGATCAGCTTCGCGCCCGCCTTGACCCGGTCCATCATGCGCAGGAACAGGATGGGGTGGCAGTCCGCCATGTTCGAGCCGATGACGAGGAAGACGTCCGCCTTGTCGAGGTCCTCGTACGAGCCGGGCGGTCCGTCGGCGCCCAGCGACAGCTTGTAGCCCGTGCCGGCGCTCGCCATGCACAGCCGGGAGTTCGACTCGATCTGGTTGGTGCGGATGAAGCCCTTGGCCAGCTTGTTCGCGAGGTACTGCGCTTCGAGGCTCATCTGGCCGGAGACGTAGAAGGCGAACGCGTCGGGTCCGTGCTCGTCGATGATCGCGCGCAGCCGCCGGGCCGTCTCGGCGATCGCGTCGGAGACGGGCGCGGGGACGGGCTCGTCGCCCCGGTCGTCCCGGACGAGGGCCGTGGTGAGGCGGCCGGGCGCGGCCAGCATGTCGGCCGTGGTCGCGCCCTTGGTGCAGAGGCGGCCGAAGTTCGCCGGGTGGGACTTGTCGCCGGACGCCTTCAGGACCGTACGCCGGCCGTCGGGACCCATCCCGACGTCCAGGAGCATGCCGCAGCCGACACCGCAGTACGAGCACACGGTCCGCACCCGGGTCGTGGTGCTCGGCGGGCCCTGTGCGGCCACGGGCGGCCCCTCTCTGTCGGCGTCCGGGGTGTCCGGTCGGTCGTCCGGTCGGTCCACCGGTCGCTGTCTGGTACGGCGGCCGGTCGGCTTCCGCTCAGCCTCCGAGTCGCTGCCCGGCCGACTCGATCGTACGAATTGCCCGTTACGCCTATGTCACATGACCTGATCATGAGGCGTTACGCCCGCCACACACGCCCGTGCGAGGGGCTGTGAGGGCGGGTTCCGGCCGTTGGGCCGGACAGCGAGGTGTCGCGGTCCGTGTCGCTGTTGGGCCGAACGGGTGACCATGCGTAAGAATTGGCCGATGCAGTCATTCAGTGCGAGCCAGGGGGAAGGCCGGTGAACAGGGTGAACAGCCACGATGTCACCGACGAACAGTGGGAGGGGCTCGCCCAGGTAGTGCCGCTGCGGGGCCGGGACGCCTGGCCGTCGGCGGTCGGCCACCGGACCATACCGGAAGCCGAGACCGAGGCTAGGCGCCGCTTCGTGGTGCTGCGCGTCAACGTCTTCGCGGACGCCCGTGACGTGGCGGAGACGCTGATGGCGGGCGTTCCGGTGCTGCTGGACCTGTCGGGCGCGGAGTCCGACACCGCCAAGCGGGTGCTCGATTTCAGCACGGGGGTGGTTTTCGGCCTCGCCAGCGGAATGCACCGGGTCGACCGGAACGTGTTCCTTCTCACGCCGCGGGGAACCGAGGTGCGGGGGCTGATGGAAGGTGCCGGGATCCCCGGGGTGTGACGCCCGGGGCGGGGCGCCCGGGGCGGGGCGCCTCCGTCCGCTGCGGGGCGCACCTGCCCGCGGGGCCAGTTTCTTCTGCCGCGGGGGCGTTTCCGGTCGCCGTTGTGCGTTGTCGGTCGCCCGGTCGCCCGGTCGCCCGGTCGCCCGTCGCCGTCCCGTTCCCGCTCGGCCCGGGGGCGTTCGACCGCCGGGTGGCACGTGCGACCTGGGGCGCCTGCGCGCGACCGACCGGGCCCGACTCCTGGCTCGCCCTGGCGCGGTCCTGACCGGCAGGGCGCGTTCCGTGGCCGTTCCGGTGCTTCCGGTGGGGTCCTGGTCGGGGTTCCGGCGCGGCCCTGACCGGCCCCACGCACTCCTGACCGGCCCCGGGCGCTCCCGGTGGTTCCGGCGCTTCCGGTGCGGTCGTGACGCGGTTTCGGCGCGCTTGCGACTGGCTCCGCGTGCTCCCGGCGTTTCCGGTGGGGTCCTGCTCTTGGTTCTGGTGCGCTCCTGACCGGCCCCGGGCGCTCCCGGTGGTTCCGGCGCTCCCGGCGCGGTCCTGACTCGGTTCCGGTGCGCTTGCGACCGGCCCGGCGCGCTCCCGACGGGCCCCGCGCGCTCCCGACCGGCCCCCGCGCTCCCGGCCGTTCCGGCGCTCCCGTGCGGCCCGACCCCGTGCCGGCGCGCTCCCGACAGGCCCGGCGCGCTCCTGCCCGGTTGGGGCGCCCTCGCTCGGTGCGGGGCGCCCGGGAGCAGGCCGGGGCGCTCCCTCGATCGTAGGAAGATCCACTGGGCGGAACGGTTTGCCCGAGGAATGGGCCCCTACTGTCCGCATATGACCGTGTCATCCCTGTCGCCGATGCTGCCCGGCGCGGACGCCGGGGCGCGTCCGGAGCGGCCGAACGTCACCGAACTCAGGCTCTCCGCCTTCGCCGG
Organism: Streptomyces sp. NBC_00104; assembly: GCF_045160825.1. NCBI lineage: Bacteria > Bacillati > Actinomycetota > Actinomycetes > Kitasatosporales > Streptomycetaceae > Streptomyces > Streptomyces sp. NBC_00104. The sequence continues at coordinate 8,404,688 of NZ_CP108215.1, forward strand.
GCACCGGGGCGCCTTCCTCCCGCTGGGGCCGCTCACCCTCCTCTCGGGACGCAGCGGCAGCGGCAAGACCACCGCGCTGCGGGCCTACGAGGCGCTGGCCGGACTCGGCGGTGGCGCCCACCTCGACGAGGCCTTCCCCGACCCTCAGGGCTGCGTCCCCGAACGGGCACGCCCCGACGCCCAGCGGCGGCGCGGCTTCCGCATCGGCTGCACGGCCGACGGCCCCGAAGGGCCCGTGCACCTCGATGTCGCGGTACAGGCCGAGCCGGAACTCCGCATCGTGGGCGAGCGGTTGACGGCCGGCGGGCTGACCCTGCTGCAGACGGCGCTCGTCGACCCGAGCCGCCCCGTCGTCCAGGCCGCCTGGCACACGGCCGGCACCTCCCCGGTCACCCGCGGGCCCCTGCCCGACGACCGCCTCGGCACCGCGCTGCTCCCGCTCCGCGTGGCCGGCAAGACGGACGGTCAGCGCCAGGTCCTCGCCGCCGCCGAGCAGATGGTGGTCGCACTCCGCTCGGTCTACGCCTGCGACCCGCGCCCCGGCCGTATGCGCGCCGCGGTCCCGCTCGGCACCGGACGGCTGCTCCGGGGCTGCGACAACCTCGCCGACGTGCTGTGGCGTACGCGGACGGAGTGCGGCCGACGGCACGCGCTGCTCGTCGGTGCCGTGCGCGACGGCTGTGCGGGGCCGGTCCTCGATCTGCTGGCCGAGCCGTTGCGGGACGGCGCGGTACGGGCGGTGCTGGACCGGGGCGACGGGGTACGGACGGCCCTGGGCCTGCTGGGGGACGGGGAGTTGAGGTACCTCGCGCTGGCCCTGGTGCTGTTCACCGGTCCCGGGGTCCTGGAGGTGGACCCGGTCGCGGAGGTGCCGGCGGCGCTCCAGACCCTCACGGTCCTCGCCGACGGCTTCGACAGGGCCCTCGACCCGAGGCAGGCCCTGGAGTTGGTGCGGCTGGCGGCCCGCATGTGCGAGCGCGGGCACATCCGGCTGGTCGGCGCGGTCAGCGACGCCTCCTGGGCCGCCGGGGTGCCGGGGGTGACGGTGGTAGACCTGAACCGTGAAAGATCCTGAACCCGGGCGCGGGCTCGACGTGGCGACCCTGCAGCGGCGGCTCGCCGAGTTCGCCGCCGCCCGCGACTGGCAGCAGTACCACACGCCCAAGAACCTGGTCTCCGCGCTGAGCGTCGAGGCGTCCGAACTCGTCGAGATCTTCCAGTGGTTGACGCCGGAGCAGTCCGCGCGCGTGATGTCGGACCCGGAGACCGCCCACCGCGTCACGGACGAGGTCGCCGACGTGCTCGCCTATCTGCTCCAGCTCTGCGAGGTGCTGGGGATCGACCCACTGTCAGCCCTGGATGCGAAGATCGACCGCAACGAACGGAGATTTCCGGCGCCGGAGGAGCCTTGACGACGCTCGACACTGAGCACGCCCCTCCGATTGTCACTCTTCGTAGTTGAGAAGTTGTCCACAGCCGACTTGTTATCCACAGATTTCAGGCTTCCTCTGGCTTTCTGTCTCAGCGGCCCTCACTGTGGGTAATGAACAGGCAGGAGTTCGGGCGGACGTGTGAGAGCGCGTCGGGGAAGTCGGGGGCAGCGCATGGATGCGGTGCGGCTCATCTTGGCGAGCAGGCGTGCTCTGGCGGGCAGCGTCGAGGGACCTCAGATCATGGCGGAGGCGTGGCAGTCCTATGCCCTGGCCCAGGCGATCGGCAGCCGCCTCGCGGTCTCGGGACCTCCCGAACTGCGCGGTGAGGCGCTGGGGTTGACCGAGCTGGCCGGCAGCGGCTGCGGCATACTCGGCGCCCCGCCACTCGGTGTGGGTGATTTACGGGCCGCCCAGCTCACCGAGTTGGGCGACGCCCACGATTCGCTGCTGCGGCTCGGGGGCCTGCTGGGGGAGGTCGGTATCGCGCTGGTGGGTATGGCGAGCGGAGCCGACGACGAGGCGACCTACTGGCAGTGCATGGAAGCGATCGACGCGGCGGACGAGGCCCGCGACCGCGTCCTGGAAATGCTGCGGCGCCTGGCGGTGAGAGACCAGGTCCTGGCGGAGAGGGATGCGGCGGCGGGGTGAGTTGGTCGCGCACTTCCCCGCACCCCTGAAACCCGGGCGGGACCCTGCTTGTCAGGGGCGCGGGGAACTGCGCGACCAGCCCCCACCCACCCGCAGCCGAACAACCCACCGGGGGACATGGCGAACGCCCGGCCGGTAGAGCGGACCGGGCGTCGAACTTCGCGGCTCCGGGAAGGTCAGGCTGTGCCGCTCTCCTCCGCGGCAGCGGTACGCGGCACCGACAGATCCGCGTCGAGCTGGGACAGGTCCGCGTTCAGGGCAGCCATCAGCTCCTCCATCTGCTGGAGCAGACCCTTCGGCTGCGCAGGCACGGCGGCCTGCTCCGGCACGGCTTCCTGGGACATGTGACGGCCTCCTCGGCCCTCGCCCCCCGAGGGGGCACGTGTGCGGGCGCCCCGGCAGCGGCCGCCGGCGACGGGTGCCGGGCGGTCCGGCTCCTCCCGAGCAACGATCACCGTTCCCGCCGGTCACTGGCCCGAGCCCGCCCCGTGCGCGGATCGACGGATTTTCACCCGGCCGTGGGCCCATGTCACCCGTGGGACCGGTGCCGTTGACCGGGAGGCGAGCGGGCAGGATGGAGTCATGGATCTTCGCATCTTCACCGAGCCCCAGCAGGGGGCGACCTACGACACCCTCCTCAGCGTCGCCAAGGCCACCGAGGACCTCGGCTTCGACGCCTTCTTCCGCTCCGACCACTACCTCCGCATGGGCTCGACGGACGGACTGCCCGGCCCCACCGACGCCTGGATCACCCTGGCCGGACTCGCCCGCGAGACCAAGCGCATCCGGCTCGGCACCCTGATGACCGCCGGCACCTTCCGGCTGCCCGGCGTGCTCGCCATCCAGGTCGCGCAGATCGACCAGATGTCCGGCGGCCGTGTCGAACTCGGCCTGGGTGCGGGCTGGTTCGAGGAGGAGCACAAGGCGTACGGGATCCCGTTCCCCAAGGAGAAGTTCGGCCGTCTGGAGGAGCAGCTGGCCATCGTCACCGGCCTGTGGGCCACCGAGGTCGGCAAGACGTTCTCGTACGAGGGCACCCACTACCAGCTGACCGACTCGCCCGCGCTGCCCAAGCCCGCGCAGGCGAAGGTGCCGGTCCTCGTGGGCGGTCACGGCGCGACCCGTACCCCGCGGCTCGCCGCGCGGTACGCCGACGAGTTCAACATGCCGTTCGCCTCGATCGAGGACAGCGAGCGTCAGTTCGGCCGGGTCCGCAAGGCCGCCGAGGAGGCCGGCCGCAAGGCAGACGACCTCGTGTACTCGAACGCCCTGGTCGCCTGCGTCGGCAAGGACGACGCCGAGGTCGCCCGCCGCGCCGCCGCGATCGGCCGTGAGGTCGACGAGCTCAAGGCCAACGGCCTCGCCGGCTCCCCGGCCGAGGTCGTCGACAAGATCGCCCGCTACCAGGGCATCGGCTCCCAGCGCGTCTACCTCCAGATCCTCGACCTCGACGACCTGGACCACCTGGAACTGATCTCCACCCAGGTGCAGTCCCAGCTGTCGTAGCGAGGGCGCACGTCGCGGCGGACCCGCCCCCCCCCGCGCCCTTCGAGGGGCGCGGGGGTGCGCGGGCGGCCGCGAGTGACCACGGACGAACCGCTTGCCGACGGCGGCGGCCATGGTCCTGTGGCGCCGCCCGCCTCGTGGGCCGTCACCGCCGGCCCGCCCTGGTATCGCTCCGCAATCGCTCCGCAAGATCCAAAGCGTCCCTTGTTGTGCAAAACGTTTTGGAAATCTACGTTGTGCCGCATGAGCGACAGAACGTCCCCCTCCGCATCCCGCCACCGCCTCCTGGTGCGCGGCTGTGACGTGCTGCGTGTCCCGGTCGTGGGCGAGTGCGACGTGCTGCCCGCGCGGGACATCGTGGTGGAGGACGGCGTCATCGCGGACGTGCGGCCGACGCGGGCGGACGGGCCGGAGGAGCGCGGCGCGGAGGTGGTGGACGGGCGGGGGCTGCTGGCCCTGCCCGGACTGGTCAACGCGCACACGCACAGCCCCATGGTGCTGATGCGGGGAGCCGCCGAGGACGTGACGGTCGAGGGCTGGTTCAACGACCGGGTGTGGCCGATGGAGTCCAACCTGACCGCCGAGGACGTGCGGGTCGGGGCGCGGCTGGCCTGCGCGGAGATGATCCGGTCGGGGGTCACCACCTTCGCGGACCACTACTTCTTCCCCGAGTCGATCGCCGAGGCGGTCGCCGAGACGGGGCTGCGGGCGGACATCGCGCCCACCTACTTCAGCAGCGGTGGCGAGCGGGCACTGGACGCCGGCGTCGCCTTCGCCGAGGAGTGGCACGGCCGGGCCGGCGGCCGGGTGACCGTCTCGCTCGGGCCGCACGCGCCGTACACCGTGGACGACGACGACCTGCGGACCCTGGCCGACCACGCCCGACGGCTCGGCGTGCGGATGCACATCCACGCCGCCGAGCACCTGGAGCAGACGGAGTCGAGCCTTCAGCGGCGCGGGATCACCCCGATCCGGGTGCTGCACGACACCGGGGTCCTGGACGCGGGCGCCCTCGTCGCGCACGGCTGCGGGATCGTCGAGCAGGACCTGCCGCTGCTGGGCGAGTACGCCGGCACGGCCGCCGTGGCCTGCTGTCCCAAGGTGTACCTCAAGCACGCCCTGACCCCGCTGACCCCGGTCCGCGGGCTGCTCGCCGCCGGGGTCACCGTGGCCGTCGGCACGGACGGGGCGGCCGGGCACAACACGCTGGACGTGTGGGAGGCGCTGCGGCTGGTCGCGCTCACCCAGAAGCAGGCGGTGCGGGACGCGACCTGGATGACCGTCTCGGACACGCTGCGGCTGGCCGTGCGGGGCGGGGCACGGGCCCTGGGGCTCCAGGACCGGATCGGGGCGCTGGAGCCGGGCATGCGCGCCGACATCGTCCTGACCGACCTGTCCGGGCCGCACTGCCGTCCGCTGCACGACCCGCGCGCCGCACTCGTCTACAGCGCCCGCGCCAGTGACGTACGCACGGTCGTCGTCGACGGGCGGGTCCTGATGCGCGACGGCCGGCTGCTCACCGTGGACGAGCCCGCCCTGCTCGCCGAGGCCGACGCACGGGTCGCGCGGATCCTCGACATCTCCCACGGAAGAGCGGTGCAGCACTATGACCCGTGACCTGCACGAAGCCGGCGTCACCCACGACAGACCGGCGGTCCGCCGGGCCGCCTCCATCAAGGACGTGGCCGCGGCGGCCGGGGTCAGCCCGACCACCGTCTCCCATGTGCTGAGCGGCAACCGGCCCGTCAACGAGGACACCGCCGCCCGCGTGCGGAGCGTCGTCAACCGGCTGGGATACGTCCCCGCGTCGCTGGCCCGCAGCCTCCAGGCCGGGTCCACCTCCGTGATCGGGCTGCTGATCCCGGACATCAGCAACACCTTCTTCGCCGAGCTGGCCAAGGGCGCCGAGGACGCCGCCCACGACCTCGGCTACGGGCTGATCCTGTGCAACACCGAGTTCGACGCCGACCGCGAGGACCGCTATCTCGGCATGATCCGCAGCCGGTTCATCGACGGCATGGTGTACGCCTCCGGGTCCCCGCCCTCCCGGCGGCGGCTGGAGGCGCTCATGGGCAAGTTCCCGATCGCCCTCGCCGACGAGGAGGTCGAGGGGCTCGGCGGCGCGCTCATCGCCAGCGCCGACCACGAGGCGGGCGGCCGGCTGGTCGGCGAGCATCTGCGGGCGCTCGGCCACCGCAGGGCCCTGATGCTCACCGGCCCCCGCGACCTGAGGAGCGGCGCGGCCCGCGCGCACGGCTTCCGCCAGGCCTTCCACGGCGATGTCGCCGAGCGGGTGGGCGACTTCAAGGAGGAGTCCGGGTACCGGCTGATCGCCGAACTGCTCGACGAGGGCGGCTTCGAGGACCGTACGGCCGTGTTCGCGGCCAACGACCTGATGGCGTTCGGCGCGCTCGCCGCGCTCCGGGAGGCCGGGCTCTCGGTGCCGGACGACGTCTCCGTCGTCGGTTTCGACGACATCCGGGCCTCCTCGCTGATCAACCCGCCCCTGACCACCGTCCACCAGCCCGCCTACGACGTCGGCCGTACCGCCACCGCGCAACTCCTCCAGTACGTCTCCCGGGGCGAGGTCCCGCCCGCGTCCCGGCACACCCTGCCCGTCGAACTGAAGGTACGCGGGAGCACGGCCCCGCCCGCCTCCCGCTGACCCGCACCTCCCCCCTCCGTCACGGACGCCGCGCCACGCGGCCATGTCCCCGTGCCCCGAAATACCCCCCCGCACACCCGCGAACGCTCCGAAGCGGCCCCGAAGGAAAGGCGGTTCGTCCATGCCCAGAGTCCTCGTCATCGGCGAGTCCTGGTTCACGTACACGGTCCATCAGAAGGGCTTCGACGCGTTCCACACCGCCGAGTACACCGAGGGCGGCGGCGTCTTCCTCGACGCGCTGCGCTCGCGCGGCCACGAGGTGACGTATGTGCCCGCGCACGAGATATCCACCCGGGTCCCGGACACCGCCGCCGGCTTCGACGCGTACGACGTCGTGGTCATCAGCGACGTCGGGGCCAACAGCTTCCAGCTGCCGCCGGCGACGTTCAACCGCTCCGAGCCCGCCCCCGACCGTTCGGAGCTGGTGCGGGACTTCGTCGAGCGCGGCGGCGGGATGCTGATGATCGGCGGCTACCTCACCTTCAGCGGCATCGACGCCCGCGCCCGCTGGGGGCGTACGCCCCTGGCCGCCGCCCTGCCGGTGACCCTGCTCGACCGCGACGACCGGGTGGAGCTGCCGGCCGGCGCCGTACCCGAAGTGGTCGGCGGGCACACGGTGGTGGCAGGCCTCGACCGGACCTGGCCCGCGCTGCTCGGCCTCAACGAGGTCGTCGTACGACCGGACGCGGCCCTGCTCGCCGAGTGCGCCGGGCATCCGCTGCTGGCCGTCGGCGGCCACGGCACGGGCCGGTCGGCGGCCTTCACCTCCGACGTGGCACCGCACTGGGCGCCGCCGCCCTTCCTGGAGTGGGACGGCTACCCGGAGCTGTGGGACCGCTTGGTGCGCTGGCTCGCGGGGGAGGAGCTGTGACGCGGGAACAGGGCACACCCCACATCTCCGCCGCTCCCGGCGACTTCGCCCCGCTCGTGTTCATGCCGGGCGACCCGCGTCGGGCCCGGCGGATCGCCGAGACGTTCCTCGACGACGCCCGGCTCGTCACCGACGTGCGAGGCATCCTCGGTTACACCGGCAGCCATCGGGGCGTACCGATGTCCGTCCTCGCCTCCGGCATGGGCATCCCGTCGGTGTCGATCTACGCGACGGAACTGTTCCGGCACTACGGGGTCCGCCGGATCGTCCGGGTCGGCACGGCGGGCGCGCTCCCCGCCTCGGTCGCCCTACGGGACGTCGTCATCGCCTCGGCCGCGCACACCGACTCCAGCGTCAGCCGCCTGCTCGTGGACGGCGTGACGCTCTCCCTCGCCCCCTCCTACCGGTCGCTGCGCGTGGCCGTGGACGCGGCGGACGCCGTCCAACGGGAGGCGCCGGACGAGGCGGCCGTGCACATCGGCCCGGTGTTCTCCAGCGATCACTTCTACCTCGACCGGCCCGCGGTCCTCGACGCCCTCGAACGCCGGGGGACCCTCGCGGTCGAGATGGAGGCGGCCGGGCTGTACGCCGTGGCCGCGGCGGAGGGCGGCGAGGCCCTCGCCGTACTGACCGTGTCGGACCACGTGCGCACCGGAGAGGCCCTGTCCGCCCGTGACCGGGAGACCTGTTTCGACCGGGCCGTCCGCGTCGCCGCGGCCGCGCTGCTGGCCGACGGGTGAAGACCACGGAATTTCCCCCGGAAGAAATCAAACAGAAACCCGTCGGCATAGCCAAAACGTTTTGCACTTCCTACTGTCGACGCATCCCCTTCCCCACACCAAGAGATACAAAGAGCAGAAAATGATCAGGAGGTCGATGACGATGAGAAGTTACGGACCGGGAGCCGCCGTCGTGGTGGCGGGAATGCTCGTACTGGCCGGGTGCGGGGGGTCGGGCCCGGACGACTCCGGGGCGTCCTCCTCCGGAAAGACCCGCATCAAATTGGTGGTCAATGGAGGGCTGGGCGACAAGTCGTTCTTCGACTCCGCCCACGAGGGCCTGAAGCGGGCGGAGAGCGAGCTCGGCTACGAGCTGAAGGTGGTCGAGCTGGGTTCGGACCGTACCAAGTGGGAGCCGGGCTTCGAGGACGCGGCGGCGGCCGACGACTACGACATCCTCGCGGCCGGCACCTTCGACGTCACCGACTACATCGGTGAACTCGCCCCGCAGTACCCGGACAAGAAGTTCTGGGTGTTCGACTCGACCGTCGACTACAGCGGCAAGAACGGCTGTTCCAACAAGTGTGAGAACGTCTATTCGGTCACCTTCAAGCAGAACGAGGGTGGATATCTGGCCGGGTTCCTCGCCGAGAAGCTGGTCGCCGAGAAAGCGCTCAAGGGTGCGGAATCCCTGAACAAGGTCGGTGTCATCGGGGGCGTGAAGATCCCCGTCATCGAGGACTTCATCGTCGGATTCAAGGCCGGATTCAAGGCGGCCGGCGGCAAGAACTCCGACGTCCTCGTGCAGTACGTCGGCGGCGACAAGCCCTTCGGCGACCCGGCCAAGGGCAAGGAGATCTCCACCGCGTTGTACGGGCAGGGCGCCGCCCTGGTGTGGCCGGTCGCCGGGCTCTCCGGACTCGGCACCTTCGAGTCGGCCGCGAGCGCCGGCCGCTACACCTTCGGCGTCGACTCCGACCAGTACCGGACCCTCACCGACACCGCCCAGAAGAACACCGTCGTCACCTCGATCCTCAAGAACGTGGGCAACGCGCTCTACAAGGCCGCGGAGGACGACAAGCGGGACAGCGTGAAGTACGGCGCCGTCGAGAGCGTCGGCCTCGACGAGGACGCGGTCGGCTACGTCGACGACGACCACTTCGAGGAGCTGGTGCCCCAAGGCATCCGTACCGAGCTCCAGGAGGCCGCCGACAAGGTGAAGTCCGGTTCCGTCACGGTCCCCAGCGCCTTCTGATCCCCCTGATCCCCGAACGGCCTTGAGATGAACGAGTCATGGGACCCGGCCGGGCCCGTCGTCGCCACCCGCGCGGTCACCAAGACGTACGCCAACGGCGTGCGCGCGGTCCGCGGCGTCGACCTCGACGTACCGGCCGGTGAGATCCGCGCGGTCGTCGGCGAGAACGGTGCCGGCAAGTCCACGCTGATGAAGCTGTTCTACGGCCTGGAGCAGCCCACGTCCGGCGAGATCCTGATCGGCGGCCGGCCCCGCGTGCTGCGCGGCCCGGCCTCCGCGATCGCGCTGGGCGTGGGCATGGTCCACCAGAACCTGATGCTGGTGCCGTCCTTCACGGTCGCCCAGAACGTCGTCCTCGGCGTCGAGCCCGGCCGCCGGGGTCTGGTCGACGCCAAGGCGGCCGTCGAGGCCACCGCCCGCCTCGCCGAGGAGGCCGGACTCGCCGTCGACCCGCTGGCCCGCATCGACGAGGTGTCGGTCGGCATGCGTCAGCGCGCCGAGATCCTCAAGGCCCTCCACCGCCGCGCCGGGGTGCTGATCCTGGACGAGCCGACCGCCGTCCTCACCCCGCAGGAGACGGAGGACCTGTTCGCCGCCGTACGACGCCTGCGCGACGGCGGGATGACCGTCCTGTTCATCTCCCACAAGCTGCGCGAGGTACGGGAGATCAGCGACAGGGTGAGCGTGATGCGCGCCGGCGCGCTCGTCGGGACCGTCACCACCGCCGACACCACCGAGCGTTCCCTGGCCGCGATGATGGTCGGCCGCGAGATGTCCCTCGACGTGGCCCGGGCCCCCGCGCGGCGCGCCGCGACCACGCTGCGGGTGCGCGGACTGGACTACGACACCCCGACCGGCCGGTCCCTGCGCGGACTCGACTTCGACGTCGCGGCCGGCGAGATCGTCGGCGTGGCCGGCATCGAGGGCAACGGGCAGACCGAACTCGCCGAGATCCTGGCCGGGTTGCGGCGGCCGAGCGCGGGCACCGTACACGTCGGCGACACCGACACCGCCGGGCTGGACGTCGCCGGCCACCGCCGGGCCGGCATCGGCTACGTCCCGGAGGACCGCCTCCACGACGGGGCAGCCCTGGACGAGTCCATCGCCGACAACCTCGTCGTCGACCGGCACGACCGCCCGCCCCTCGCCCGCCGGGGCGTCCTGCGCCCGGCAGCCGTACGCGCCCACGCCGAGCGGCTCATCGAGGACTACGCGATCCGCACCCCCGACGCGTCCGTCCCCGTCCGGGCGCTGTCCGGCGGCAACCTGCAGAAGGTCGTCGTCGCCCGCGAACTCTCCGCCGGACCAAGGCTGTTGATCGCCTCCCAGGTCACGCGCGGGGTGGACATCGGCGCCATGCGCTTCATGTACGAGCGTCTCGTCGCCGCCCGGGACGAGGGCGCCGCCGTCCTGCTCATCTCCGCCGACCTCACCGAACTCCTCGCCCTCTCCGACCGGTTGCTCGTCCTCAAGGACGGCTGCCTCGTCGGCCGCTTCGACGACACGGGCGGCCTCACGGAGAAACAGGTCGGCCTGTACATGCTCGGGGTCGAGCAGCACGACCGTGGCCGACTGGCAGCGGGGCTGAAGGGCGCGGCGCCTGCGACTGGTGCGCCTGGTGCCGGTGGCGCGACAGGAGCGGCCCCGACGGCCGACACCGCCCCCATGGCCGACACCGCCCCCACACCGGGCCCGACTCCCACGCCCGGTCCGGCCCCTGCGTCCGGTTCGGAGTCGGCGTCTGGGCGGGATGTCGGTGCCGGTCCTGCGGCCGGTTCGGAGTCGGCGTCTGGGCGGGATGTCGGTGTCGGTCCTGCGTCCGGTCCGGAGTCGGCGTCTGGCCGGGATGTTGATGCCGGTCCTGCGTCCGGTCCGGAGTCGGCGTCTGGCCGGGATGTTGATGCCGGTCCTGCGGCCGATTCGGAGTCCGCGCCCGGCCCGCACGTCGACACCGGCCCTACGGCCGGGCCGGCCCCCGCGCCCGGTCCGCAGGACGCGCCCGATCCGGCCCCAGCCCCCGGCCCGCCCGCCGACGCCGGCCCCACCACCGATCCGGACGACGACGATTCCGGCGACTCCGGGAAGGCGACCGCCGAATGACCACCAGCCCTCCGACCACCCTCATCGAGAGCGAGGACCGCCGGGAGTACAAGGCCACCCGGCGCCGCGGCCTCGCCGTCGACCTCGGCATGACCCTGGCGACCATCCTGGCCGCGCTCGCCATCGGCTTCCTCGTCATCCTCGCCACCGGCAAGGACCCGGTACGGGCGTACGAGGCCCTGCTCACCGGCCCGTTGGAGCGCTCCTTCCGCGTCGGCCGCTGGCTGGAGGACGCCACCACGCTCACGCTGCTCGGCCTGTCGGTGGCCATCCCCTTCCGGGCCCGGCAGATCAGCCTGGGCGCCGAGAGCCAGCTGTACGCGGGCGCGCTGGCGGCGGCCACGGTCGCGGTCTTCCTGCCGCTGCCGCCGGTGGCCGCCGTGATCGTCCCGCTGGTCGCCGCGGCGACGGCCGGGGCCGGCATGGGCTTCGTACCGGGATCGATGAAGGCCCGGCTCGGCGCCAACGAGATCGTGGCGACGCTGATGCTCAACGCCATCGTCGTCCGCGTCTTCGACTACCTGGTCAACGGCCCCCTGAAGGAGCCGGGCAGCAGCGCCGTCCACTCGGAGCGCATCCAGCCGGACTCCGCGCTCACCCCGCTCACCGAATGGCTCGGCATCCCCTTCGGCCGCGCGAACGTCGGCTTCCCGCTGATGCTGCTCACCGCCGTCGCGCTGTGGCTGCTCATCACCCGCACCCCGCTCGGCTATCGCATCAGGATGACCGGCTCGAACGCGCACTTCGCCGAGTACGGCGGTATCCGGGTGCCGCGCGCCATCGAGTGGAGCTTCGTCATCGGCGGGGCGGTCGCGGGGCTGGCCGGAGCGCACCTCGTGCAGGGCGTGTACGGACGCCTGGAACCCGGGCTCGCCGGGAGCCTCGCCTTCGAGGGGATCGTGGTGGCGCTGCTCGCCCGGAACAACCCGCTGGTCGTCGTGGTCGCCGGCCTCTTCTACTCCTACCTGCGCGCCGGGGGAGACATCATGGAACAGCAGACGGACGTGGGCACGGAGATCGTGGTCGTGATCCAGGCGGTCATCGTGCTGCTGGTCACCGCCCAGGCTCTCCCCGACCTCCTCAAGCGGCGCCTCGCCCGCAGGCAGGCCGACACCTCGCGCAAGCAGTCCGGCACCCCGCGCGCGAAGGCGGGTGCACGATGAACGCCGTCCTCGACGTCATCCTCAGCAGCGCCTTCCTCGCGGCCGTCCTGCGCGTCGCGACCCCCTACCTGCTCGCGGCCATGGGCGGCCTCGTCGCCGAACGCGCCGGCATCAGCAACATCGCCCTGGAGGGCCAGATGCTGAGCGCCGCCTGCACGGGCGCGCTGGTCGCCGGCTACAGCGGATCGGTCGCCGCCGGCGCCCTGGCCGGGGTCGCCGTGGCCGTCCTGCTCGGCCTGCTGCTCGCCGCGCTCCGGCTGGAGCTGGGCGCCGACGCGATCATCGCCGGCATCGGCCTCAACCTGCTCGCCTCCGGCGGCACCGCCTACGCCGTCTTCACCCTCCTCGGCGACAAGGGCGGCACCTCCGGTCTCAAGAGCGGCACCCTGCCGACGATCACCCTGCCCGGCATCGAGAGCATCCCGGTGGTCGGCGAGGTCCTGAGCGGCCAGAACATCGTCACCTGGCTGGCCTTCCTCGCCGCCCCCTTCGTCGCCTGGCTCTTCTACCGCACCCGCTTCGGCTTCCACCTCCGCGCGGTCGGCGAGATGCCGGACGCCGCCGCCTCGGTCGGCATCGCGGTACGGCGCGTCCAGTACGCCGGGCTCGCCCTCAGCGGTGCCCTCGCCGGCCTGGCCGGGGTCTTCCTCAGCATGGGCTACGTCTCCTTCTTCGTCCGGGACATGACCGCCGGCCGGGGCTACATCGCCCTCGCCGCGGTGTTCCTCGGCGGACTGCGCCCCTGGGGCGTCTTCCTCGCCGCCCTCGGCTTCGGCGCCGCCGAGGCCCTGGCCGTACAGCTCGGCACCCTCGACGTACCACCCCAGCTGGTGTCGACCATCCCGTACGCCATGACGCTCCTCGCCCTCGCGCTGTACGCGTGGCGCAGGAAGCGGCGGGGCGTGGGGGAGGTGGCTCCGGCCTCCCTCTGAGCCCACCCCTCGACGAGGTCCGACGGCCCGCGCGCGCACGGTGGTCGGACCGCCCGTTCCTCCGGCCTGCCCGGAAACCCACCCTCACCCTCACCCTCTCCCGGAAGGGACACCCACCCATGCCCCGACACCGACGGCGAGTCCGCCGCGGCCACCTGGCGCTCGCCGGCCTCACCGCCTCCGCCCTCCTCGGAGGCCTCGCCTTCGCCGGCGGCTTCGCGGCGGACGCGGCCCCCGCGGCGGACAGCGCCCAGAAGAAGACGCAGCACGGCATCACCCTCCTCGACACGCTCACCGTCCCCGCCGGCACCACCGAACTCGGCATGCCCTTCGGCGGGCTGTCCGGCATCGACTACGACCCGAAGACCCACACCTACGCGGCCCTCAGCGACGACCGCTCGGAGAACGGCAAGGCCCGCTTCTACTCGCTCCAACTGCCGCTCAAGGGCGAGGAGTTCGCTGAAGACAAGCCCACCCTCGACACCCTGACCGTCCTCGACGACACGACCGGCGAACCCTTCGCCGCCAAGGCCGTCGACCCGGAGGCGATCCGCTGGAACCCGGACGGCGAGGGACTGCTGTGGACCAGCGAGGGCGCCTCGGCCTCCGGACAGCCGGCGTTCGTCCGTGAGACGTCCGCGTCCGGCGCGTACGTACGCCAACTCCCGCTGCCGAAGGCGTACGCCCCGGTCCGCTCGGAGTCGGGCACGCTCACCGCCGGGGTCCGCAACAACCAGGCCCTGGAGGGGCTGACCCTCTCCCCGGACGGCCGCAAGGTCGTCACGATCACCGAGAACGCGCTCGTCCAGGACGGCCCGGCGGCCGGACTGACCGCCAAGAGCCCCTCCCGGCTGCTGGTGGCGGACCGCCGTACCGGCGAGGCGGAGGCCGAGCACGTCTACGAGGTCGACCCGATCTCCGCCGCGCCCACCGCCCCGCTGCCCGCCCCCGTCGGCACGTACGCGGCGGACCGAGGAGTCTCCGAGATCCTCGCGATCAACAAGACCGACTACCTCACCGTCGAGCGGTCCTTCGCCTCCGGCGTCGGCTTCGCGATCCGCCTGTACTGGACCACCACGCGCGGCGCGACCGACATCAGCGGCAAGCAGGCCCTGACCGGCTCCGAGAAGCCCATGCCGAAGACACTGCTCTACGACTTCACCCTCTCCGGCACGGACGCCGACAACGTCGAGGGCATCACCTGGGGCCCGACCCTGCCCGACGGCTCCCGCACACTCGTCCTCGTCGCCGACGACAACTTCGGCTTCAACGGCAGCGTCACCAAGTTCCACCTGCTGTCCGTCCGCCCCGGGCTGCTGACCGGCGGTTTCCCCACCGCGCCGAAGCAACCGTCCACGGTCGACGTCCAACTGCTCTCCTTCAACGACTTCCACGGCAACCTGGAGCCGCCCACCGGGCGTGACGCCAACCTCGGCTCCAAACTGGACGCGAAGTCCACGCCGGTCGGCGGCGCCGAGTACCTGGCGGCCCGGCTCAAGCAGCTCCGCGAGGGCACCGACGCCTCGCTGACCGTCGCCGCGGGTGACGTCATAGGCGCCAGCCCGTTCCTCTCCGGCCTCTTCCACGACGAACCGACCGTGGAGTCCATGGAGAAGCTGCACCTGGACGTCACGAGCGTCGGCAACCACGAGTTCGACGAGGGCACCGAGGAACTGCTGCGCATCCAGCACGGCGGCTGCCACCCCGAGGACGGCTGCTACCTCGACGGCGAGCCGTACGACGGCTCCGCGTTCCCGTGGCTCGCGGCCAACGTCCTCGACCGCACCACCGGCAAGCCGCTCCTCGCGCCCACCTGGGTGAAGAAGGTCGAAGGCGTCGAAGTCGGCTTCATCGGCATGACCCTGGAGGGCACCCCCCAGGTCACCGGCCAGTCCGGCATCAAGTCCGTGCGTTTCACCGACGAGGTCGAGACCGCGGACGCCGCCGCCCGCAAGCTCCGCCGCCAGGGCGTCGAGGCGATCGTCGTCCTGCTGCACGAGGGCGGCGTCCAGGCCGGCTCGTACGGGCAGTGCGACGGCATCTCCGGGCCGATCGTCGACATCGCGAAGCACCTGGACCCGGCGATCGACGCCGTCGTCACCGGCCACACCCACCAGCCGTACATCTGCTCCCTGCCCGACCCGGCCGGCAACCCCCGCACGGTCACCTCGGCCTCGTCCTTCGGCCGCGTCGTCACCGAGACGCGACTCCCGGTGGACCGTCGTACCGGTGACGTCGTACGCGACCAGGTCGCCGCGATGAACCACCTGGTGACCCGCACGGGCGCGAAGGACGCCGACCAGACGGCCGTCATCGACAAGTGGAAGGCCCTCTCCGCCCCCCTCGCCAACCGTGTCGTCGGCAGCGTCACCGCCGACATCACCCGCTCCGAGACCCGCGACGCCGAGTCGGACCTCGCGAACCTGGTCGCCGACGCCCAGCTCGCGGCCACCTCGGCACCCGAACGGGGCGGCGCCCAGATCGCGTTGATGAACCCCGGCGGCGTACGGGCGGACCTCGTCCACGCCTCCTCGACGGGCGGCGAGGCACCGGGCGAGATCACCTACGCCGAGGCCTTCGCCGTACAGCCCTTCGCCGGGTCCCTGGTCTCGGTCGACCTCACCGGAGCACAGATCGAGAAGATCCTGGAGGAACAGTTCAACGACTCCGGCACCCGCGCACCGACCCTGATGCTGGGCGTCTCCAAGGGCCTGACCTACTCCTTCTCCCGCAGCGCTCCGGTCGGCGACCGTATCGACCCGTCATCGATCAAGCTCGACGGCGAGACCCTGAAGCCGGACACCACCTACCGCGTGACCGCCAACACCTTCCTCGCCGCGGGCGGCGACGGCTTCACCACCTTCGCCGAGGGCGGGAACACGGTCGGAGGCGGTGACGACATCACCGCGCTGACGGACTACCTCACGGCCCGGAGCCCGGTGGGGCCGCCGGGGACGGACCGGGTGACCGAACTGCCCTGACGCGGCACCGGGCGCCGCCGTGGCCGACGAACCTGCCGTCGGCCACGGCGGCGTACCGAAAATGCCGGGGTGCCTCCCGGGCCCGGGCTGTACGTTGGGGACGCGCGCCGAAGAGGACGATGCGCAGATCTCCGCAGCTCAGACACCCACCACGAGGCACCCCACCGTGTTCCTGACGATCAGTACCACCGGTACGCCCGAGCGCCCCGCGACCGATCTCGGCTTCCTGCTGCACAAGCATCCCGACAAATCGCAGGCGTTCTCCACCTCCTACGGCAAGGCGCACGTCCTCTACCCCGAGGCGGACGCCGGGCGGTGCACGGCCGCGCTGCTGCTGGAGGTCGACGCGGTGGCGCTGGTCCGGAGCGGCAAGGGCAAGGGCCGTGGCGGCGCACCGGACGCGGCGCTCGCGCAGTACGTCAACGACCGCCCGTACGCGGCCTCCTCGCTGCTCGCCGTCGCGCTGAACGACGTCTTCTCCAGCGCGGTGCGCGGGCACTGCAAGGCCCGGCCCGAACTCCCGGAGCAGGTGCGCCCGCTGCGCGTCGAGATACCGGCGCTGCCCGCACGCGGCGGCCCCGACCTCGTCGTCAAGCTGTTCGAGCCGCTCGGCTGGACGGTCACCGCCGAGGCGGTGGCGCTGGACACCGAGTTCCCGGAATGGGGCGCCTCCCGCTACGTACACCTCGTGCTGGAGTCGGAGTCGCTGACCCTGGCCGAGGCGCTGCGCCACCTGTACGTCCTGCTTCCGGTCCTCGACGACACCAAGCACTACTGGGTGTCGTCCGACGAGGTCGACAAGCTGCTGCGCGCGGGCGAGGGCTGGCTCCCGGCCCACCCGGAGCACAAGCTGATCACCAGCCGGTACCTCTCCCGCCGCTGGTCGCTGACCCGGCAGGCCATGGAGCGCCTGGAACTCGTACGGCTGGCCGAGGCCGACGACAGCGAGGTCGAGGCGATCGACAACGCCGTCGAGGAGGCCGCGGACGGCGAGGCCGGGGGCGAGGAGAAGGCGACGCCGCTCGCCGTGCGGCGCCGGGACGCGATCATCACCGCGCTCCACGAGTCCGGCGCCGCGCGGGTCCTCGACCTCGGCTGCGGACAGGGCCAGTTGGTGCAGGCGCTGCTCAAGGACGTCCGGTTCACCGAGATCGTCGGTACGGACGTGTCGATGCGCGCGCTCACCATCGCCTCCCGCCGCCTCAAGCTCGACCGGATGGGCGAGCGCCAGGCCTCCCGCGTCCAGCTCTTCCAGAGTTCCCTCGCCTACACCGACAACCGGCTCAAGGGCTACGACGCCGCCGTGCTCTCCGAGGTCATCGAGCACCTCGACCTGCCCCGGCTGCCCGCCCTGGAGTACGCCGTGTTCGGCTCGGCCCGCCCCCGGACCGTCGTCGTGACCACCCCGAACGTCGAGTACAACGTCCGCTGGGAGACCCTCCCCGCCGGCCACGTCCGCCACGGCGACCACCGCTTCGAGTGGACCCGGGAGGAGTTCCGCTCCTGGGCGACCACGGTGTCCGAACGGCACGGCTACGACGTCGCCTTCGTGCCCGTCGGACCCGACGACCCGGAGGTGGGGCCGCCGACGCAGATGGCCGTGTTCAAGCAGCGCAACACCAGCGAGAAGGAGGCGACGGCAGCATGAGCGAGAACACCCGGCAGAACACGCAGCAGAACACCCGGCAGACCACCGGGGGGCGCACCCTGCCCGTCACCGACCTCTCCCTCGTGGTGCTGATCGGCGCGTCCGGCTCCGGCAAGTCGACGTTCGCCCGCAGGCACTTCAAGTCCACCGAGATCATCTCGTCCGACTTCTGCCGGGGCCTGGTCTCCGACGACGAGAACGACCAGAGCGCGACGAAGGACGCCTTCGACGTCCTGCACTACATCGCGGGCAAGCGCCTCGCGGCAGGCCGCCGGACGGTCGTCGACGCGACCAGCGTGCAGCAGGAGTCGCGCAAGCAGCTGATCGAACTGGCGCGCCGGCACGACGTGCTGCCCATCGCCATCGTGCTCGACGTACCGGAGGAGGTGTGCGCCGAGCGCAACGCGGCCCGCACCGACCGCGCCGACATGCCGCGCCGCGTCATCCAGCGCCACACCCGCGAACTCCGCCGCTCCCTGCGGCATTTGGAGCGCGAGGGCTTCCGCAAGGTGCACATCCTGCGCGGTGTGGAGGACGTCGAGAACGCCACGATCGTCACCGAGAAGCGCTTCAACGACCTCACCCACCTCACCGGCCCGTTCGACATCGTCGGCGACATCCACGGCTGCGCGAGCGAACTGGAGTCCCTGCTCGGCAAGTTGGGCTACGTCGACGGCGTGCACCCGGAGGGCCGTACGGCCGTCTTCGTCGGTGACCTCGTCGACCGGGGCCCGGACAGCCCGGGCGTGCTGCGCCGCGTGATGTCCATGGTCGGCTCGGGCAGCGCGCTCTGCGTACCCGGCAACCACGAGAACAAGTACGGCCGTTACCTCAAGGGCCGCAACGTCCAGCACACGCACGGACTCGCCGAGACCATCGAGCAGATGGAGGGCGAGAGCGAGGAGTTCAAGAAGGAGGTACGGGAGTTCATCGACGGGCTCGTCAGCCACTACGTCCTCGACGGCGGCCGGCTGGTCGTCTGTCACGCGGGTCTGCCGGAGAAGTACCACGGCCGTACGTCGGGCCGGGTGCGCAGCCACGCGCTCTACGGGGACACCACCGGCGAGACCGACGAGTTCGGGCTGCCGGTGCGCTACCCGTGGGCGGAGGACTACCGGGGCCGCGCGGCGGTCGTCTACGGCCACACCCCGGTGCCCACCGCCACCTGGCTGAACAACACCATCTGCCTCGACACGGGCGCCGTCTTCGGCGGCAAGCTCACCGCGCTGCGCTGGCCGGAGCGCGAACTGGTCGAGGTACCGGCGGAGCGGGTCTGGTACGAACCGGCCAGGCCGCTGGCCACGGAGGCACCCGGCGGGCACGAGGGCCGGCCGCTGGCGCTGGCGGACGTGCACGGCCGTCGGGTCGTCGAGACCCGGCACGCGGGCCGGGTCTCGGTCCGCGAGGAGAACGCGGCCGCCGCCCTGGAGGTCATGAGCCGCTTCGCGGTCGACCCGCGCCTGTTGCCGTACCTGCCGCCCACCATGGCTCCCACGGCCACCTCGCACATGGATGGCTACCTGGAGCACCCGGCGGAGGCGTTCGCGCAGTACAAGGAGGACGGGGTCGCGCGGGTCGTGTGCGAGGAGAAGCACATGGGTTCGCGGGCCGTCGCCCTGATCTGCCGTGACGCGGCCGCGGCCCGCGAGCGGTTCGGAGTGGACGGCCCCACCGGGTCCCTCTACACCCGCACGGGCCGCCCGTTCTTCGACGACGAGGCGCGCACCGAGCTGGTACTCAACCGGGTCCGCGAGGCCATGACGGCGGCCGGGCTGTGGGACGAACTGGACACCGACTGGGTGCTGCTGGACGCCGAGCTGATGCCGTGGTCGCTGAAGGCGTCCGGACTGCTGCGCACCCAGTACGCGGCCGTCGGCGCCGCCTCCGGCGCGGTGTTCCCGGGTGCGCTCGCCGCCCTGGAGGCCGCGGCGGCCCGTGGTGTGGACGTGGGCGAGCTGCTGGGCAAGCAGCGTGAGCGGGCCGCCGACGCGGCCGCGTTCACCGACGCGTACCGGCGCTACTGCTGGCCGACGCAGGGCCTGGACGGCGTGCGGCTCGCCCCCTTCCAGATCCTCGCCGTCCAGGGCCGCAGCCTCGCCGCGCTCCCTCACGACGAGCAGCTGGCCCTCATCGACCGGCTGGTCGAGTTCGACGTCAGTGGGCTGCTGCAGACCACCCGGCGCCTCTTCGTCGACACCGCCGACGAGGCCTCGGTGCGGGCCGGGATCGACTGGTGGCTGGAGATGACCGGCCGGGGCGGCGAGGGCATGGTCGTCAAGCCGGTCGGAGCGGTCGTACGAAGCGACAAGGGACGGCTGGTCCAGCCGGGCATCAAGTGCCGGGGCCGGGAGTACCTGCGGATCATCTACGGTCCGGACTACACCCGCCCCGAGAACCTCGCCCGGCTGCGCGGCAGGTTCCTCAACCACAAGCGGTCCCTCGCCATCCGCGAGTACGCCCTGGGCCTGGAGGCCCTGGACCGGCTCGCCGAGGGGGAGCCGCTGTGGCGGGTGCACGAGGCGGTGTTCGGGGTGCTGGCCCTGGAGTCGGAGCCGGTGGACCCCCGGCTGTGAGGCCCTCGTCCGTCACGGATGACCGCGTGTCCGTGACGGATTCCGTGACGGATTCCTGCACGAATTCCTGCATGGATTCCTGCACGGATTCCGTCACGGATGACGACCCGTCCGTGACGGGCGGACCCGCGCCCGTGAGGTGACAATGCGGCTGATAATGTCGCAGGCAGGCGTGGCCGCGTTCCGCGTTCGAGAGGTTCCGGCGGTGCTCGGGGAGACAGCGATCGCAGCCAATCGCAGGCGATCGCTGTCACCCGAGTCGGTCCCATCGGTCCCGTTCGAAGGTATGTGGGGTTCCCC
This sequence comes from Streptomyces sp. NBC_00104, assembly GCF_045160825.1. Lineage (NCBI taxonomy): Bacteria > Bacillati > Actinomycetota > Actinomycetes > Kitasatosporales > Streptomycetaceae > Streptomyces > Streptomyces sp. NBC_00104. Next base: position 8,425,482 of record NZ_CP108215.1, read on the forward strand.
ATGCGTCGCACCACCACGCGGTCCGTCACGCGGTCCGGGCGAGAGCGATCGGCACTCGACGCCGCGTACGACGAGTGCCGCCGCCTGGTCCGCACGACCCGGCCCACCGAGTACGCCCTGATGCAGCTCATGCCCCCGCCGGTGCGCCCCGCCTGCTGGGCCCTGTACGCCGCCCTCGCCTCCGCCGACGATCTGCTCGACTCCACCGAGGGCACCCCGAAGGAGCGCGCCCGGCGGCTTCAGGAGTGGCGGGCCGCGCTGGAGGCCGACCTGGGCAGCGGCACCAGCGACGACCCGGTCAGGCTCGCGCTGACCGATTCGGTGTGGCACTGGGGGCTCGACCTCGGTGACCTGCTCGGCGCCCTGGACGCGGTGCAGCGGGACGAGGACCGCGAGGGCGTCGCGACCTGGCAGGAGTGGCGGGAGCGTGCCCACGCCCAGAACGTCAGTTGGCCCGAGCAGCTGATGCGGATGCTGGTCCGCAGCGGACTGCCCGTACCCGTACGGCTGCGCGACCTTCCGGGCTTCACCCGTTTCGTGGACGGCCTGTTCCTCACCGACATGCTCCGCGACCTCCCCGAGGACCTCGACGGCGGACACGTGTGGTTCCCCGCCGAGGTCCTCGACCGCTTCCACGTCACCCCGGCCGAACTGATCTCACGCGAGTGGACCCCCGCCGTCCGGCAGCTGGTCTCCCACCTCGCCGGCCAGGCCCGGGAATGGCTGGAGAGCGCCCGTCGGGCGCTGCGCGACACGCTGCCGCTGGGCCCCGCCATCGTGCTCGACACCGCCGTCGAACTGTTCGGCGCGGAGCTGGACGCGATTCTCCGGGCCGGATCGGCCGTCCTGCACCGCCCGGTACGCGTCCCCCGGCACACCGAGTGGCGGATCCTCGGCCCCGCCCGGGCACGGGCCGCCGTGGTGTGGCGGCTGACGCTGCCGCCCGGCAGGGACGCGGCCATCGATACGGCGAGGACGGCGGGGGCCCGCGCGAACGGGACTTCGTCCACCGACGACCGGGCCGACGCCACCGCGGCGGACCTGCTCGCGGGCCCCGAGCGGCACACCACACGGATCGCCGAACCGCCGCTGCCGCCGCGCCCGCACCGCGACGGCGCCCGCCCGCCCGCCATAGCCGGGGCCCATCTCCCGCAGCATGTGGCGATCGTCATGGACGGCAACGGCCGCTGGGCCACCGGGCTCGGACTGCCCCGCGACGAGGGCCACCGCGCCGGGGCGGTCGCGTTGCGCGACGTCGTCCAGGGCGCACTGGAGATCGGCCTCGCCCATCTGACCGTCTACGCCTTCTCCACCGAGAACTGGAAGCGGTCGCCCGACGAGGTCTCCAAACTCTTCGCGATCATGCGCGCGGAACTCCTCGACGGCGAACTGCTGGACCACGACGTACGCCTGCGCTGGGTGGGTTCCCCCGACGGACTCCCGGACGACGTGGTGGAGGTCCTGCGCGCCCAGGAGCACGCCACCCGCAACCGCACCGGCCTCACCCTCAACGTCTGCGTCAACTACGGCGGCCGGGCCGAACTCGCCCAGGCGGGCGCGGCGTTGGCCCGTGCCGCGCTGGCCGGCGAGGTCGACCCTGCCAGGGTCTCCGAGCAGCTCTTCGCCGCGCATCTGCCCCACCACGCCATGCCCGACGTCGACCTCCTCTGGCGCACCAGCGGCGAGATCCGCACCTCCAACTTCCTCCCCTGGCACGCCCACTACGCCGAACTCCACTTCACCGACCAGCCCTGGCCCGACGTGGACCGCCGAGACCTGTGGGAGGCGGTGGTCGCCTACACCCACCGCAAGCGCCGCAAGGGCGCGGCGTCGGTACCCACGTCTGCCGACGGGGCCGAGTGACGGAGCCGCTTCAGAGCTCGGGGGTGCTGCTTCGTGGGCGGGTGCGGGTGGTGTGCGGTTGCTCGCGCAGTTCCCCGCGCCCCTGAACGGCATGGGCCGCGCCCGGAGCTTTCAAGGGGCGCGGGGGACTGCGCGACCAGCCCCCACGCACCCGCAGCCGAAAAACGCACGCGTCAGCCGACCAACCGCAACCGAACCCCCGCCACCCCCACCCGCACCGTCTGCCCCCACGTCAGCTCCAGCGCGTCCCCCTCCATCCCGTCCCCGAAGACGATGAGCCGATCCGACTCGACCGTGAGCGAAAGCCGCCCGCCCTCCGCGAGCGCCCCCGCCACCATCGACGTTCCCGTGGCCGGCGACGGCCACGCCTCCCGCACGAACCACAGCAGCCGGGCCTCGTCCGGACCGGGGAGGCTCAGGGCGCTCTCCCGTTCCTGCCACACGGACCGGATCCATCCGCTGGCCCCGGTCCCGGTCCCGACGAGCACCCCGGACGAGGCCTGGGGCTCGACGGCACCCCTGTCGCCGTCGAGCCCCAGGCGGTACCGGGCGGTCTGGTGTCCCGCCGCGCCGAGGTAGATCTCGTTGAGCGCCACCAGCCGCTGCGTGTCGTCCGCGACGGCCTCGACCATGGTCAACTCATCGGCCCCGCAGTCACGTTGGAGCGATGCGGACAGCAACTTCCCCGCCTGGTCGGGCCGGTGGCGCACCAGTACCCCCGGGTTGCGCCGGGGGTCGGGGTTGATCCCCACCACCGGCTGCCCCGCGAGGTACTTCGCGACATTGGCCACCAGCCCGTCCTGCCCGACGACGACCACGACGTCCTCGGGGGCGAACAGGAACCGGTCCAGGTCGGCCCGTTCGACCCGCGCCTGACGCCAGGTCAGCGGTACCGAGGACGTGACCTCGGCCAGCGCCCCGCGCTCCCGCCGGTGCCGCTCGGCCACGTCCTCGATGTCCCGCCCCCGGGACCGCAGGAAGAAGGCGGCCTGCCCGTGCGTACCGTGCCGGGCCACCAACTCCTCGTACTCGGTGGTGCGATGGACCAGCACCACCCGCGGCGCGAGACTCACGCGGAGTCTCCCGCGGTGCCCGCCCCGCCCAGCCGGGAGAGCAGCCCGGTCAGCACGTCCGGCGACACGGTGACGCTCTCGATCCGCGGCAGGTTCTCCGCGAGCCGCGTCGCGGTCAGCGCGTGCAGCGTCGCCGTGTCCACCTCGGCGTGCACCCGCAGCCACGCCGCCTGCGCCTCGGCCCGTGCCGCACCCACGTCCCGCGCGGCCCGCGCCTCCGCCCCGGCCAGCTTGACCTGCCGCGCCGCCTCGGCGTCGGCGAGCTTCACGCTCCGTGCCGCCTCCGCCTCCGCGAGCCGCACCGTCCGCTCGGCCTCCGCCTCGGTCAGCCGTCCCGTCCGGGCGGCCTCCGCACCCGCCTTCACCGCGTCCGCCGCGGCCCTCTCCTCCGCCTCCCGCCGTGCGTTCGTGCCCCGCTGCTCGACCAACTGCTCCTCACGCCGGGCCAGTTCGATCTGGCTGGCCAGTTCGTTCTCCGCGATGGCCCGCTCCCGCTCGACGGCCACGGCACGACGCTCGTACGTCGCCTTGTCCGCTTCCTGCTGGATCTGCTCCCGGGCCGGCGTGCGCAGCGCCCGCTCCACCTCGGGTTCGGGCCGCAGCGCCACCACGCGTACGGCCACGATCTCGATCCCGGTGGCCGGCAGCCGGGGTTCGGCCGCCAGTCCGCCGGCCACCCGCTCCCGGACCGCCGCGACCCCGTCGACCAGGGCCGACGCCAGCGTCGTACGGGCCAGGACGTCCAGCGCGTGCTGCTGGGCCGTCTCCGTCAACAGCGTCGACAACTGCTCCAGGGGAGCACCGCGCCAGACACCGGTGTCGGGGTCGATGGAGAAGTCGAGGCGGGCGGCGGCGGTCGCCGGGTCGCTCACCCGGTACGTCACCGTCGCCTGCACCGCCACGTCCTGGAAGTCGGACGTACGGGCGTGGAAGGTCATCGCCAGCTCCCGGTCGTCCACCGGGATCTCGGAGAGCGAGGCGCTCAGCGACCGGTACCAGAAGCTCAGCCCCGGACCGTCGTGCACCAGCCGCCCGGAGCGGTGGTGACGGACGTGCGCGGTGGGCACGCCGCGCAGATGCCGCCAGCCGAGCCGCCTGGTGATGTCGGCCATGGATGATCCCCCTCGTGACGACTGAACGACACCGATTAATGTCACTTAGACGATAATGGAGTGCCCCACTTATCGTCAAGGGGACGAGTAAAGGGGGTCCAAGGATTCCGATTCGGCCGACCGGAGGGTGAACACGCGCCCGAATGGTCAGGATGAGGGCATGGGATTCCATGTCGACTCCGAGGCCGGGCGCCTGCGCCGCGTCATCCTGCACCGGCCGGATCTTGAGCTCAAAAGGCTCACCCCCGGCAACAAGGACGCGCTGCTCTTCGACGACGTGCTGTGGGTGCGCCGGGCGCGCGCCGAGCACGACGGATTCGCCGACGTGCTGCGTGACCGAGGCGTCGCCGTCCACCTCTTCGGCGACCTGCTCACCGACGTCATGCGCATTCCGCAGGCCCGGGAACTCGTCCTCGACCGGGTCTTCGACGAGAAGGAGTACGGCCCGCTCGCCACCGACCACCTCAGAGCCGCCTTCGAGTCGCTGCCCCTGGCCGAGCTGGTCGAGGCCCTGATCGGCGGCATGACCAAGCGCGAGTTCCTCGACGCCCACATGGAGCCGGCCTCCGTCCGCTTCCACGTCATGGAACTCGACGACTTCCTCCTCGACCCCCTCCCCAACCACCTCTTCACCCGCGACACCTCCGCCTGGATCTACGACGGGGTCTCCATCAACGCCATGCGCTGGCCCGCCCGCCAGCGCGAGACCGTCCACTTCGAGGCGATCTACCGGCACCACCCCCTCTTCCGCGCCGAGACGTTCCACGTCTGGTCGGAGGGCCAGGCCGACTACCCGTCCACCATCGAGGGCGGCGACGTCCTGGTCATCGGCAACGGGGCCGTCCTCATCGGCATGAGCGAGCGCACCACCCCGCAGGCCGTCGAGATGCTCGCCCACAAGCTCTTCGCCGCCGGCTCCGCGCAGACCATCGTGGCCCTCGACATGCCGAAGCGCCGGGCCTTCATGCACCTCGACACCGTCATGACCATGGTCGACGGCGACACCTTCACCCAGTACGCCGGACTCGGCATGCTCCGCTCGTACACCATCGAACCCGGTGTCGGCGAGAAGGAGCTCAAGGTCACCGACCACCCGCCGGAGCACATGCACCGCGCGATCGCCGCCGCGCTGGGCCTCGACGCCATCCGGGTGCTGACCGCCACGCAGGACGTCCACGCCGCCGCGCGCGAGCAGTGGGACGACGGCTGCAACGTCCTCGCCGTCGAGCCCGGCGTCGTCGTCGCCTACGAACGCAACGCCACCACCAACACGCATCTGCGCAAGCAGGGCATCGAGGTGATCGAGATCCCGGGGAGCGAACTGGGGCGGGGGAGGGGCGGGCCGCGCTGTATGAGCTGCCCGGTGGAGAGGGCGGCCGTGTGACGGCGGTCCCCGTATAGAAATGTGGAACATCGTATAGACTTCCAGTCTTCCTTACGCTGTCCCTGCCCCCGTCGACCCAGGAGCGCCCCCATGGCGACTGTTCCCCACGCCCTCGCCGGGCGCCACTTCCTCAAGGAGCTGGACTTCACCGCGGAGGAGTTCCGCGGGCTGATCGAGCTGGCCGTGGAGCTGAAGGCGGCCAAGAAGGCCGGGACGGAGACCCCGTACCTGCGGGGCAGGAACATCGCGCTCATCTTCGAGAAGACCTCGACGCGCACCCGCTGCGCGTTCGAGGTCGCCGCGGCCGACCAGGGAGCCCGGACGACGTACCTGGACCCGTCCGGCTCGCAGATGGGCCACAAGGAGTCCGTACGGGACACCGCGCGGGTGCTCGGCCGGATGTTCGATGCGATCGAGTACCGCGGCGACAGCCAGGCGAACGTCGAGGAGCTCGCCGCGTACGCCGGAGTGCCGGTCTACAACGGGCTCACCGACGACTGGCACCCCACCCAGATGCTGGCCGACGTGATGACCATGACCGAGCACAGCGACAAGCCGCTCGACGGGATCGTCTTCGCGTACCTCGGTGACGCCCGCTTCAACATGGGCAACTCGTACCTGGTCACCGGGGCCCTGCTCGGCATGGACGTCCGGATCGTCGCCCCGCGGGCCTACTGGCCGGCCGAGGAGATCGTCGACCACGCGCGCAAGCTCGCGGAGATCAGCGGGGCGCGGATCACGCTCACCGAGCACGTCCACGAGGGTGTGAAGGGCGCCGATTTCGTCGCGACCGATGTGTGGGTCTCGATGGGGGAGCCCAAGGAGGTCTGGGACGAGCGGATCGGGGCGCTGTCGCCGTACGCCGTGACCATGGACGTGCTGCGGGCCACCGGCAACGCGGACGTCAAGTTCCTGCACTGCCTGCCTGCCTTCCACGACCTCGGCACGAAGGTGGGGCGCGAGATCCACGAGCTGCACGGGCTGGACTCGCTGGAGGTCACGGACGAGGTGTTCGAGTCCTCGCACTCCGTCGTCTTCGACGAGGCCGAGAATCGCCTGCACACGATCAAGGCGGTCCTGGTGGCGACGCTGGCCTGACGGGCGCGTGAGAGCGCGGGGGCTGCGCTTGTCGGGCGGGTGCGGGTGCGGGTGCGGGTCGGGCGGGCGCGGGGCGTTCGTGGGCGCCCGCGCCCCGCGGCGGAGCCGCGTATCGACACTGCCCCGCGCCCCTTCGGGGCGGCTTACGCGTGGCGGCGCTGGGGCGGCACCGTCGGCAACCGGAACCACACCGCCTTGCCGGAGTCCGTGGGGCGGTGGCCGCAGGCGGAGCTCAGGGCGCGGATGAGGAGCAGGCCGCGGCCGTGCTCCTGCCAGGGGTCGGGGTCGAGGTGGCCCGGGGTGGTGAGGTCACCCGGAGGCGCCGGGTCCGGGTCGTGGACCTCCACCTTGCAGCCGGTCGGCACCAGCTCGACGACCAGCTCTATGGGCCCGTCCCCGGCCGCGTGCTCGACCGCGTTCGCGACCAGTTCCGCCGTGAGCAGCTCCGCCGTGTCGCAGTCCGCCCCGTGCTCCAGCTCGGTCAGCGCCGTACGCACCAGCGCGCGGGCCACGGGCACGGCCGCGGCGGTGTGCGGCAGCGCGATGCGCCAGGAGGCGGGGGCGGAGGGTTCTTGCAAGGCGGCGGATCCGATCATGGAGCAGGTCATGGCTCGTCCTGCTTTCAACGTGACGAATGGTACGGCGCGGACCGGCGATGCCGCTCGGCGGGCGCCGCGGGGGACCTTCGGCCCCGTTGCCAGCCGGTCTACCCACGGCAACGCTCCGCCGCGCCCGACCGAGCCCGTCGTTACCGGCTTGTCGAACGTCCGTGACCGAGTCACGGGGTCCGGACGGCCCCGGCGGAGCGGCGACCACGACTGCCGACTCGCCTATCGCGCACTCGTGACGACAGTCAGATAACGGTGATAGCTTCGATGGGGTAGGGAAGTAGCCGCAGCGCCGCGGTAGCCCCCGAGGAGGCCGCCCGTCATGAGTCCCTTCACCGGCTCCGCCGCCCGCACCTCCGACTGGCGGCATCTGCGGTGCGAGATCGCCGACGGTGTCGCCACCGTCACCCTCGCCCGCCCCGAGAAGCTCAACGCCCTCACCTTCGGCGCCTACGCCGACCTGCGCGACCTGCTCGCCGAACTCTCCCGGGAGAGATCAGTACGGGCCCTGGTGCTGGCCGGCGACGGCCGCGGCTTCTGCTCCGGCGGCGACGTCGACGAGATCATCGGCGCCACCCTCGCCATGGACACCGCCCAGCTGCTCGACTTCAACCGGATGACCGGGCAGGTCGTCCGGGCCGTACGCGAGTGCCCCTTCCCGGTGATCGCCGCCGTGCACGGCGTGGCGGCGGGCGCCGGCGCGGTCCTCGCCCTGGCCGCCGATTTCCGGGTGGCCGACCCCACGGTCCGCTTCTCCTTCCTCTTCACCCGCGTCGGCCTCTCCGGCGGCGACATGGGCGCCGCCTACCTCCTGCCCCGCGTCGTCGGCCTCGGCCACGCCACCCGCCTCCTGATGCTCGGCGAACCCGTCCGCGCCCCCGAGGCCGAACGCATCGGCCTCATCAGCCAGCTCACCGACGAGGGCGGCGCCGACGAGGCCGCCGGGGTGCTGGCCCGCCGCCTGGCCGAGGGCCCGGCGCTGGCGTACGCCCAGACGAAGGCCCTGCTGACCGCGGAACTGGACATGCCGCTGGCGGCAGCCGTGGAGCTGGACGCGGCCACCCAGGCCCTGCTGATGAACGGCGAGGACTACGCCGAGTTCCACGCGGCGTTCACGGAGAAGCGCCCCCCGAAATGGCAGGGCCGATGACGCCGACCTCACCTGTACCGACCTCGCCTGTAGCGACCTCGCCTGTCATTCCGACCCCAGGGGCAGCCGACCCAGGGGCGCGGGGCAGTGTCGATATGCGGCTCCGCCGCGGGGCGCGACCAGCCACAGCCAACCCGCAGCCGCCAACGCAGCCCAGCCACCCCCACCGCATCGCGATCATCGGCGGCGGCCCCGGCGGCCTCTACGCCGCCGCCCTCCTCAAACGCCTCGACCCGTCCCGCGAGATAACCGTCTGGGAACGCAACGCCCCCGACGACACCTTCGGCTTCGGCGTCGTCCTCTCCGACGAAACCCTGGGCGGCATAGAACACGCCGACCCGGTCGTCCACGAGGCGCTGCAAGCGCACTTCACCCGCTGGGACGACATCGACATCGTCCACCGCAACACCCGCCACACCTCCGGAGGACACGGCTTCGCCGCCCTCGGCCGCCGCCGCCTCCTCCAGATCCTGCACGACCGCTGCCGCGCCCTCGGCGTGGAACTCCGCTTCGGCACGGAGGCCCCGTACCCCGCCTGGCTCTGCGAGGCGTACGACCTGGTCATAGCGGCGGACGGCGTGCACAGCGCGACCCGCGAGGCGTACGCGGAGGTGTTCCGGCCGGCTGTCGAGACCCACCGCTGCCGCTACATCTGGCTCGCCGCCGACTTCGCCTTCGAGGCCTTCCGGTTCGAGATCGCCGAGACCGAGCACGGCGTGATGCAGCTGCACGGCTACCCCTACGCCCGCCCGTCACCCGACCACCGCCCCTCAACGAGGCCCTCCGGGCCGCAGGACCAATTCGGTGCGTCCACCGTCATCGTGGAGATGCGCGAGGAGGTGTGGCGGGCCGCCGGGCTGGACCGGACGGACGAGCGGGAGTCCGTCGAGCGCTGCGCGAAACTCTTCGCGGACGCGCTCGGCGGACGGCCCCTGCGCTCCAACAACTCCACCTGGACGACCTTCCGCACGATCGTCAACGAGCGCTGGTCGCACGGCAATCTGGTACTGCTCGGCGATGCCGCGCACACCGCGCACTTCTCCATCGGCTCGGGTACGAAGCTGGCCGTCGAGGACGCGCTGGCGCTGGCGGCCTGTCTGGAGGAACAGCCGGACCTGGTAAGGGCGTTGACGGCGTACGAGGAGGAACGGCGCCCCGTCGTCGCCTCGACGCAGCGCGCGGCGCGGGCCAGCCTGGAGTGGTTCGAGAACATCGGGCTCCATCTCGCCCAGCCGTCCCGGCAGTTCGCCTTCAACCTGCTCACCCGCAGCCGCCGCGTCACCCACGACAACCTCCGCCTCCGCGACGCCCACTTCACCGGCGCGGTGGAGCGGGAGTTCGGCTGCCCACCGGGAACGCCCCCGATGTTCACCCCGTTCCGGCTGCGCGGCCTGACGCTGCGCAACCGTGTCGTCGTGTCCCCGATGGACATGTACTCGGCGACCGACGGTGTCCCCGGCGACTTCCACCTCGTCCATCTGGGCTCCCGCGCTCTCGGCGGCGCCGGGCTCGTGATGACGGAGATGGTGTGCGTGAGCCCCGAGGGGCGCATCACCCCGGGCTGCGCCGGGCTCTGGAACTCCCGGCAGGCCGACGCCTGGCGCCGCACGGTGACGTTCGTGCACGAGCGGGCGCCGGGCACGGCCATCGGCGTCCAGCTGGGCCACTCCGGTCGCAAGGGCTCGACCAAGCTGATGTGGGAGGGCATCGACGAGCCGCTGGACGCGGCCAACTGGCCCCTGACGGCGGCCTCCCCGATTCCCTACAAGCCGGGCGGCCAGACCCCGCGCGAAGTCTCGCGCGCCCAACTCACCGACATACGCGAGCAGTTCACCTCAGCCGCGACCCGGGCCGCCCGCTGCGGCTTCGACCTGCTCGAACTCCACTGCGCCCACGGCTACTTGCTCTCCGGCTTCCTCTCACCGCTGACGAACCGCCGAACCGACCGTTACGGCGGTTCCCTCGACCACCGGCTCCGCTTCCCCCTCGAAGTCTTTGACGCCGTACGGTCTGTGTGGCCGGAGGAGCGGCCGATGACTGTCCGTATCTCGGCGACCGACTGGGCCGACGGCGGCACGACCGCCGAGGACGCCGTCGAGATCGCCCGCGCCTTCGCCGCGCACGGCGCCGACGCGATCGACGTCTCGACGGGGCAGGTAGTCGCCGACGAACACCCCGAGTACGGGCGCTCGTACCAGACGCCGTACGCGGACCGGATCCGGCACGAGGCGGGGGTGCCGGTCATCGCCGTCGGTGCCATCTCCTCCTGGGACGACGTCAACTCCCTGATCCTGGCGGGCCGCACAGACCTCTGCGCCCTCGGCCGCCCCCACCTGTACGACCCCCACTGGACCCTCCACGCGGCCGCCGAACAGGGCTACGAGGGACCGGGCGTGGTCTGGCCCGCCCCCTACCGAGCCGGCAGCCGCCGCCCCAACACGGGCCGCACGGACGCCCCCAAACCCCGCCTGACGTTGGGGGGTTGAGGGCGCCGACGGCACCAGGGCGCACCCACGCGTCACGCCAGGTCGGCCATCCCCGCCGTCAGTGTCGCCCCATCGGCCGGGTCGACCAGGATGAACGACCCCGTCCGCCGTGCGACCGCGTAGTCGTCCAGCGCCAGCGGCTCCGCCGTACGCAGCACGATCCGGCCCAGGTCGTTCGTGGTCAGCTCGCGGTGGCCGCCGAGCTCCTTGACGACGGCCTTGACGGTTCGGGTGGTGTGCCGGAGCAGCACGCGGTCGCCCACCCGGAGCGGCCGTTCCGCGAGGTGGCAGACGGCCGCCCGGACGTCCTGCGTCAGCGTCGGGCCGTCCGCCACGCCCGCCGTGATCATGTCGCCTCGGGAGATGTCCCGCTGGTCCGCGAGCCGCACGCTGATCGACTGCGGCGCGTACGCGACCTCCGCCGGCTCGCCCAGGACGTCGATCCCCGTGATCTCGGACGTCCCACCGGACGGATGGACGGTCACCCGGTCACCCACCCGCAACGCCCCCGACACCAACTGCCCCGCGTAGTGACGGACTTCGTCGTGCCGGATCACGTACTGCACGGGGAAGCGCGCCGGAGCGTCCGCCGCCTCCGCCCCCACCGGTACGGTCTCCAGGAATGCGAGGAGTGCCGGACCGCCGTACCAGTCCATGTGCCCGGACCGCTCGACGACGTTGTCACCGGCCAGCGCCGAGACGGGGATCGAGGTGAAGGCGGGCAGCCCCAGATCGTCGGCGTGCCGCGTGAACTCCTCGACGATCCGCCGGAACTCGCGTTCCTCGTACCCGACGAGGTCCATCTTGTTCACGGCCAGCACCACGTGCGGCACCCGCAGCAGCGCGGCGATCGCGGCGTGCCGGCGGGTCTGCTCGACCACACCGTTGCGGGCGTCGACGAGGATGATCGCCAGCTCGGCGGTGGAGGCACCCGTCACCATGTTGCGGGTGTACTGCACATGGCCGGGGGTGTCGGCGAGGATGAACCGGCGGCGCGGGGTCGCGAAGTAGCGGTACGCCACGTCGATGGTGATGCCCTGCTCCCGCTCGGCCCGCAGCCCGTCGGTGAGCAGCGCGAGATCCGGCGCCTCCTGCCCACGGCCGGCGGACACCCGCTCCACCGCCTCCATCTGGTCCGCCAGAACCGACTTGGAGTCGTGCAGCAGCCGCCCGACGAGCGTGGACTTGCCGTCGTCGACCGACCCGGCGGTCGCGAAGCGCAGTGTGTCGATGGTGGCCGAGGGCTTCTCGGCCAGGGGGGTGCTCATGCTTAGAAATACCCCTCGCGCTTCCGGTCTTCCATCGCGGCCTCGGACATCTTGTCGTCCGCGCGCGTCGCGCCCCGCTCGGTCAGCCGGGAGGCCGCGATCTCGGCGATGACCTGGTCCAACGTCACCGCGTCCGAGTCCACCGCGCCCGTGCAGGACATGTCCCCGACCGTTCGGTACCGCACCTGCCGCTTCTCGACGGTCTCGCCGTCCTTGGGGCCCCCCACTCGCCGGCGGTCAGCCACATCCCGGCCCGCTGGAACACCTCGCGGTGGTGGGCGAAGTAGATCTGCGGCAGTTCGATGCCCTCGCGGGCGATGTACTGCCAGACGTCCAGCTCGGTCCAGTTGGAGAGCGGGAAGACGCGGACGTGCTCGCCGGGCGCGTGGCGGCCGTTGTACAGGTTCCACAGCTCGGGGCGCTGGCGGCGCGGGTCCCACTGGGAGAACTCGTCGCGCAGGGAGAACACCCGCTCCTTGGCGCGCGCCTTCTCCTCGTCCCGCCGCCCACCGCCGAAGACGGCGTCGAACTTCTCCGCCTGGATCTTCTCGGTGAGCGGCACGGTCTGCAGGGGGTTGCGGGTGCCGTCGGGGCGTTCGCGCAGTGCTCCGCGGTCGATGTAGTCCTGCACGGAGGCCACGTGCAGGCGCAGTCCGTGTTCGGCGACCGTGCGGTCGCGGTACTCCAGGACCTCGGGGAAGTTGTGGCCGGTGTCCACGTGCAGCAGCGTGAAGGGGATGGCGGCCGGGGCGAAGGCCTTCAGTGCCAGGTGCAGCATGACGATGGAGTCCTTGCCGCCGGAGAACAGGATCACCGGCCGCTCGAACTCGCCCGCCACCTCACGGAAGATGTGGACCGCCTCGGACTCCAGCGCGTCCAGATGGGACAGGGTGTGGACGGTCATACGAGGCCTCGATCCGCCAGCAGCGCGTACACGGACGCGGCCGATTCGTCGGGCGTCTGGTGTTGCGTCGGGAGCACGAGCGCGGGGTCGGCCGGCGGCTCGTACGGGTCGTCGACACCGGTCAGGCCCTTGAGCCGGCCGGCGGCCTGACGGGCGTACAAGCCCTTCACATCGCGCTCGCTGCACACCTCGACGGGGGTGGCGACATGCACCTCCAGGTACGGGGTGCCGCTCACGTCGTGGCGCTTGCGGACCGCCTCGCGGCTGTCGGCGTACGGCGCGATGACCGGGACGACGGCCAGCACGCCGTTGCGGGCGAGGACCTCGGCGACCAGACCGATGCGCTGGACGTTGGTGTTGCGGTCCTCGCGGGAGAAGCCGAGGCCGGCGGAGAGGAAGCGGCGGATCTCGTCACCGTCGAGGACCTCCACCCGGTGCCCCTCGGACCGCAGCCGGCCGGCCAGGACACGGGCGATCGTGGTCTTGCCCGCGCTCGGCAGTCCGGTGAGCCAGACCGTGGCTCCCCGGGCCTTGGACACCCTGGACGAGGTGGTCATGCGTGGGTTCCTTTCGCGGCGCCGGCGGCGAGGCCGTGCCGTTGCTCGTGGAGGGAGGAGAAGAGGGACTCCCAGCGGTGATGGACGGAGTCCGGGCCGTACGAGGCGGCCGTGAGAACCGCGGCGACGCCCATGTCGGCGCGCAGCACCTCGTCGGCCATCAGCCTGGCCATGGCGTCGGCGAGCGCGTCGGGGTCCTCGGGTGCGACGAGCAGCCCGTCCACGCCGTGCGTGAGCACGTCGGCGGGGCCGGTCGGGCAGTCGAAGCTCACCACGGGAAGGGCGTGGCTCATCGCCTCGATCATCACCATCGGCAGTCCCTCGAAGCGTGAACTGAGCACGTAGAAGGAGGCCTTGGCGAGTTCGTCGTCCAAGCGGTCGGTGTGTCCCATGAGGAACACGTGATTGTAGAGATGGTGTTCTTCGATCAGGTGGCGAAGTTCCGACTTCTTCTCGCCGCTGCCGTAAATTCTCAGTTGCCAGTCGGGGTACGTCTCGACGAGCTTCGCCCAGGCCGGGATCAGCAGGTCGAAGCCCTTCTGCGGGAAGAGCCGGCCGGCCGCCACCGCGATCTTCGACCTCGGGTCGGCCGGGACCTGGTCGAGGGAGTGCACGGCGTTGGGGATGCGGACGACCCGGGTCCCGGGCAGGAGTTCGGCGTACTCGTCGCGGTCGCGCTCGGTGAGCACGGCGACGGCGGCGAAGCGCGGGTACGTCTCCTGGATGCGCCGCTGCACGTCCCGTTTGTGGGTGCCGAGGTTCATGTGCTCCTGGGCGATCCGGACCACGCCGCTCGTGGCGTGCTCGGCGGCCAGGAAGTTGAGCGCGGGCCGGGTGGTGACGAGGATCCCGTCGGTCAACGACCGTAGGTACGCGATGATGTGGTTCTCGACGTACCGGTTGAAGTAGCGGTAGCCGAACTCGCCCTTCGGGATGTGCCGGGCGGGAGCCTCCAGCAGTTCGCCGCGCCTGCGGTCGCGCCAGCGGGCGACCAGGCCGGACGGCGGGGTGTAGGCGCCCTCGCGCAGGTCGACGACGGTGGAGACCTTCACCCGGGGGTCGAGCGGGAACTGGAGGGTGTCGCGGCGGCGCAGCGCGCTGACGATCTCCACGGTCCAGCCCGCCGCCACGAGGGAGTTGGCCTGGTTCATCACCGTTCGGATGGTGCCGCCCCGGCCGTACGCGTGCAGCAGCAGATACCGGACGTGGGGGCGCTGGGGGAGCGGGCGGCGGTCGGTCATGCGGAGCCTCCCGTGCGGCACTCCAGAGACAGGTTGTCCTTGATCGTGAAGTACGGGCGCACCCGGAGTTCTCCGATGCGCTGCTCCGGATACACGAAGATCTTCTTCTTGCCGTGCACGTCGTCGAGGTGCCTTCCGGCGCGCAGTTCGACCTCGCCGTCGGTGAGGTGGAGGTCCCACTCCTCGACGGGCGCGTGGCCGGAGGCGGCGAGGTCGCGGACGGGCAGCTCGCTCGCGAAGCGGTCGCCCTTGACGGCGGCGTCGTAGCGCAGCCTGGGGTCGGCGTGGGAGCGGCGGGTCAGGACCAGCTGCCAGGTGCCGACCGCCGGGACCCCGTGGATGCGTCCGACGACTCTGATGAGCCCGTCGCGCGGCCAGACCTCGGTTATCTCGGCGTGCGGCTTCACTTGCCGTAGCCCCAGGCCCGGCACATCGGCTGGAGGAGCTCCGGGATGTCGTCCTCGGCGGGGAGCGCGCGCCCGGACTGCACCTGACCGGTCCTGATCTTGTCCCGCCAGTCGCCGAGACCCTTCACGACCTGGGCGTCGTCCTTCCTGCCGTAGTCGAGCATGGCCGGCTCGAAGTCGAGGTCGAGGAAGTCGCAGAGCCGCCGCATCTCCTTCTCGGGATCGGCGGTGATGTCCTCGTACCGCACGGTGTGACCCGTGAGTCCCTCGCGGGCCCGGTCGACGGCCTTCATGTAGCGCAGCGCGTCGGCGGCGGCCTCGTCGTAGCCGCGCTTGTCGGGGTCGCCCTCGTGCCACGACTGGGCGATGGAGACCGGGTGACGCAGCAGGAAGACGAAGCGGGCGTCGGGCCAGCAGTCCCGGATGCGCTCGTACACGAAGGCGTTGCTCGGGGTCTTCTCGACCAAGAAGTCCTTGCCCGACCTGACCAGTTCGCGGTGCATGACCCGGTCCCACAGCAGATGCTCCAGATCGCCGCGCTCCAGGTCGAGGGCGCTCATCGCCTTCTGCGACAGCTTGCTGCCGTAGCCGACCTCCAGCCGGCGTATGTGCAGCTCGTGCGGGGAGTGCAGCCGCGAGTGCGCGTTCAGGAGCATCCGCAGCAGGGTGGAGCCCGAGCGCACGGGAGACATGATGAAGACCGGCTGCCTGAGCAACCGGTCCGTGGCCAGGTCATCGGGAGCCGGACATCGGTACACCGCCGTGGGCCTCTTCGCGGCCGGCTTCGGCGCCGTGGCCCTGGGTACGGCGGGCGCGACCGGGGCGGCTTTGCGCACTTGCAGACCGGTGGTGGCGGTGAGTGCACGGTTCAGGTTGCGCAGGAGACTCATGCGTCAGGATGGTAAGTAAGGATTCTTAGAAGATTGGAGGAGAACCCTGAGCGTTCCCTTAGCGAAAAAAATTGTTACAGATCTTTAAGTTCGTTTGAAGTTTCCTGCGAGTCCACCCCCGCGAACTCCGCCCCCGCGTCCCGCAGTCGCGCGTGCAGCGCCCGGAACACGGCCGCCGAACGCTCGCCCGGCCAGTCCGCCGGCAGCAGCTCCGCGGGCAGCCCGGGGTCGACGTACGGCAGATGGCGCCAGGAGTCCAGAGCCAGCAGATAGTCGCGGTACGCCTCCTGCGAAGGAGTGCCCTCGCGGTGCTCCCAGTCGTGCAGCACCGGCGCGTGCCGGTCGAGGAACGCCTCGTGCTGCTTGGCGATCCCGGCCAGGTCCCACCACCGCGCCACCGCCTCGGCCGTCGCCGCGAACCCCAGGTGCTCGCCCCGGAACAGGTCCACGTACGGGTCGAGCCGCAGCCGGGTCAGGGTGTGCCGGGTCTCCTCGTACAGCCGGGCCGGTGCGATCCACACGCCCGGAGCGGCCGTGCCGAAACCGAGTCCGGCCAGCCGGGAGCGCAGCACATGCCGCTTCTGCCGCTCCGACTCCGGCACCGAGAACACGGCGAGCACCCAGCCCTCGTCCCGCTCGGGCGCCGTCGCGTAGATCCGCCGGTCACCGTCCTCCAGCAACTGCCGCGCGTCCCGCGACAGCGCGTACCCGGCCGCCCCCGCCGGCGTACGGGCCGGCAGCAGCAGGCCGCGCCGTTTCAGCCGGGACACCGAGGAACGGACGGAGGGCGCGTCGACACCGACCGCGGCGAGCAGCCGGATCAGCTCGGAGACGGGCACGGGACCCGGCACCGAACGGCCGTACGCGCCGTAGAAGGTGACGATGAGCGAACGTGGTGCGTGCTGTTCGGACACGTTGATCATTTTAGGTCTTCGGCATCACTGCTGGTCACCTAGGGTGCGCAGTCGGAACCGCTGGAGTTTGCCGGTCGCCGTGCGTGGCAGCGCGTCCAGGAACACGATCTCGCGCGGACACTTGTACGGCGCCAGCTCCGACTTGAGGAACGCCCGCAGCCCGTCGCCGTCCCGGCCGGCGCCCGCTCCGACGACCACATAGGCGACGACGACCTGGCCACGCGCCTCGTCCGGCCGCCCCACCACCGCCGTCTCCACCACGTCCGGATGGCGCAGCAGGGCCTCCTCCACCTCGGGGCCCGCGATGTTGTAGCCGGCTGAGATGATCATGTCGTCGGCGCGCGCGACATAGCGGAAGTACCCGTCCGGCTCGCGGACGTACGTGTCCCCTGTGACGTTCCAGCCGCCCCGTACGTACTCCCGCTGCCGCTCGTCCGCCAGATAGCGGCACCCCACCGGACCGCGCACGGCGAGCAGCCCCTGCTCCCCGTCGGGCACCGGCACCCCGTCCGCGTCCTGCACCCGCGCCCGCCATCCCGGTACGGGCACCCCCGTCGTCCCGGGCCGTATGCCGTCGTCGGCCGCGGAGATGAAGATGTGCAGCAGCTCGGTCGCGCCGATGCCGTTGATGATCCGCAGCCCGGTCCGCTCGTGCCAGGCCCGCCAGGTGGCCTCGGGCAGGTTCTCGCCCGCCGACACACACCGGCGCAGCGACGAGATGTCGTACCCGTTCGACCCGTTCGACCCGTCCGACGCGTTGAGCTCGCCCAGCATCGCCCGGTAGGCGGTCGGCGCGGTGAACAGCACCGACACCCCGTGCTCGGCGACCGCCGGCAGCAGCTGCTTCGGGCCCGCCTGTTCGAGCAGCAGGGCGCTGGCGCCGGCCCGCATGGGGAAGACCACGAGACCGCCGAGGCCGAAGGTGAAGCCGAGCGGGGGAGACCCGGCGAACACGTCGTCCGCCCGGGGCCGCAGCACATGCTTCGAGAAGGTGTCCGCGATCGCCAGCAGATCCCGGTGGAAGTGCACGCACCCCTTGGGCCGTCCGGTCGTACCGGACGTGAAGGCGATCAGCGCCACGTCGTCGGCCGCCGTCTCCACCGCCGTGTACGGCCCCCGCGCCCCGTTCGCCGTCGGCAGGCCGAGGAGGTCCTCGGGACCGTCCCCGCCGAAGGTGGTGATCCGCAGCCCCGGGACGTCCGCCTTCGCGAGGTCGTCCACATGCCGTAGGTCGCACAGGGCGTGCGACACCCGCGCCAGCTCGCAGATCGCCGTCAGTTCCTGCGGCCGCTGCTGCGCCAGCACCGTCACCGCGACCGCCCCCGCCTTGAGCACCGCCAGCCAGCACGCGGCCAGCCAGGGTGTGGTGGGCCCCCGCAGCAGGACCCGGTTGCCGGGGACCACGCCGAGGGTGGACGTGAGGGTGTGGGCGATCCGGTCGACACGGGCACGGAGTTCGCCGTACGTCCACATCTCCCCGGCGGGCGTACGGAAGACGGGCCGGCCGGGACCGCCGCCGTCGAGCAGCTCGGCGGCGGCGTTGAGCCGGTCCGGATAGCGCAGCTCGGGGAGGTCGAAGGACAGCTCGGGCCACTGGTCCGGCGGCGGGAGACCGTCACGGACGAAGGTGTCGACGTGGGCGGTGACCCTGGATTTCATGACGTTCGCCCCCTGCTGTGGTCCCTGCCGAAGTGGGCTCGCATGTGTGGTGGGCTGTCGCACAGCGAGCGTATCGCCTTGGTGACGGCAGTCAACAGTTCGCGATAGCCTCGGCAGTGGCCCCCTGGGGGAGAAGGGACGGGCAATGACCGCATTCTCGCTCGAACCGGCGCAACTCGCCCGGCGTGCCGAACTGCGCGCGCTGGCCGCCGAACGCCTGCGCCCCGTGGCCGACAAGGGCGAGCCCGGCCACGTCAACCGCCCCCTGGTCGCCGAGCTGGGCCGACTGGGCCTGCTCTCCCGGCTGTTCACCTCGGGCGCGCTCGACCTCTGTCTGATGCGCGAGTCACTGGCGTACGTCTGCACGGAGGCCGAGACGGCGCTGGCCCTCCAGGGCCTGGGCGCCCACCCGGTGCACGCCCACGGCACCGAGGCCCAGCGCGCCCGCTGGCTCCCCCGGGTGAGCGACGGCGACGCGGTCGCGGCCTTCGCGCTCAGCGAGCCCGGCGCCGGCTCGGACGCGGCGGCCCTGTCCCTGCGGGCGGAACCCGACGGCCCCGGCCGCTGGCGGCTCACCGGGGAGAAGTGCTGGATCTCCAACGCTCCCGAGGCCGACTTCTACACCGTCTTCGCCCGTACCACCCCCGACGCGGGTGCCCGCGGGGTGACCGCCTTCCTGGTCCCGGCCGACCGCCCCGGCCTCACCGGCACCCCGCTCGACATGCTCTCCCCGCACCCGATCGGCGCCCTCGACTTCGACGCGGTCCCCGTCACGGCCGACGACGTCCTCGGCGCACCCGACCGAGGCTTCCGCGTCGCCATGGCCACCCTCAACCTCTTCCGCCCCAGCGTCGGCGCCTTCGCGGTCGGCATGGCCGAGGCCGCGCTGGACGCCACCCTCGCCCACACCGCCCGACGGGACGCGTTCGGCGGCACGTTGCGGGACCTTCAGGCCGTCTCCCACCAGGTCGCCGAGATGGCGATGCGCACCGAGGCGGCCCGGCTCATGGTCTACGCGGCGGCCGCGGCGTACGACTCCGGTGACCCGGACGTACCCCGGCGGGCCGCGATGGCGAAGCTGCTGGCCACGGAGACCGCGCAGTACGTCGTCGACACGGCCGTACAACTGCACGGGGCACGGGCACTGCGGCGCGGCCATCTGCTCGAACACCTCTACCGGGAGGTACGGGCGCCACGCATCTACGAAGGGGCGAGTGAGGTGCAACGCACGGTCATCGCCAAGGAGTTGTACGCGAGGGAGGCGTCGGCGCGGGAGGCGGGGACACGGGAGGCGGGGGCGCGGGGGTCCGCGGGAGAAGGACGGCCGGTATGAGCATCGAGCGGATGAACCCGGCCGGGCTGTCGCCGCCCACCGGCTTCTCGCACGCCGTGGTCGCCACCGGGAGCCGGGTGGTGTTCCTGGCGGGCCAGACCGCGCTCGACGCGGACGGCAAGGTGGTGGGGGAGACGCTGGAGGAGCAGTTCGAGCGGGCGCTCGGCAATCTGCTGACCGCGCTGGAGGCCGCCGGCGGCACACCGGCCGACCTCGCCCGAGTCACCGTCTACGCCACAGATGTCGCCGACTACCGCGTCCGCGCGCCCCGACTCGGCCGCGTGTGGCGGCGGTTGGCGGGGCGGGACTATCCCGCGATGGCGGTCGTCGGCGTGGTACGGCTCTGGGACGAGCGGGCCCTGGTGGAACTCGACGGCTTCGCGGTCCTGCCGTAGCCGAACGGAGGTCGTGTCAGGCGGCGGCGGCCAGCGCACCGAAGACCGGGCGGTGCGGGGCGATCACGCTGCCGTCGGGCAGCAGTTCACCGGTGTCGTCGAAGACGATCGCCCCGTTGCAGAGCAGGTTCCAGCCCTGCTCGGGGTGGAAGGCGACGATGTGCGCGGCGTCGCGGTCCGTGCTGTCGATCGAGGGGCACAGGGGCCGGTGTGAACACATGGCGCACCTCCACGTCGTCGTGAGTGCCGGCGGCGGTTCACCGCCTCGCACTCCAGACCATGCCCGCGTCCGGAACGCATCGCCACACCCTCGCGCGAGACGTGACAGCACCCGGACGTGCCGTGACAGGACGCGGACATACCCCGGACGCGCGGGGGTGCGTCCGATAGTTCCGGTAGTGAGGACGGCGGAGCCGACGCGCCGACGGAGGGGTGATGATCACCGGCGCGCCCCGGCCCGGCCGGTACCTCTGGAACCTCGTCCAAGGAGGTATCCCCATGTCCCTGTCCCTGTCCCTGTCCCAGGGCTTTTCGCAGGTCCCCCGGGTCCTCGGCGCCGCCGCCGGTGCCGCGCTGCTGCTGTTCTGCGCCGCCCCGTCCGCCGGTGCCACGACCGAGCCGTTCGAGACGGTGACCATCGACCCCACCGGCCACGTCGCCCAGGACGGCGCCCTCACCCTGTCCGGCACGTACCGCTGCCTCGGCGGCAACGGCCCCGTCCTCGTCTCGTCCTCGCTGCAGCAGGGCGACAGCGGGGTCCGCAAGGGCGTCGGCGGGACATCGGCTGTCTGCGACGGCGCCGACCACACCTGGACCAACACGGACAAGGCCGATCCGGGCCGCTTCCAGCCCGGCCGGGCCCGGGTGGAGGCCACCCTCACGGAGCTGTCGGGCGGCGGTCTGCCCCTGCCCAGGTTCCACGCGGTGCGGCAGCAGGACATCACCCTCGTAGAGGGCTGAGCCGTCGGCCCGGGCGCCGCCCGGCCGCGACAGCGCGAAGGCGGCCCCGGTGGTGGGTGGTTCACCGGAGCCGCCTTCCCCTTGGCGGGGCCTAGTTACTTGAGCAGGTGCACTCGCTGGGTCGTCAGGTCGTAGCGGGCGCCGACGATCGCCACCTCGCCGGCCTTCAGCTTGGCGGCGATGTCGGAGTCGGCCGCGACCTTGGAGCGGACGAGCCGGACGTTCGCGTCGATCGTCGCGGCGACCCGGGCGTCGCCGGTCACGCTGTGGTCGATGGCCGGAGCGATCTCGTCGACGATGTACTGGATGCCGCTCGGCAGCCTGTCGCCGGTCTGGTCCGCCGCGACCGCCGCCTTCACGGCGCCGCAGGACTGGTGGCCGAGCACCACGACCAGCGGGATGTCCAGTTCGAGGACGCCGTACTTGACGCTGCCGAGCACCGACTGGTCCAGCACCTCGCCCGCGCTGCGCACGGTCATCAGGTCGCCGAGGCCCTGGTCGAAGACCAGCTCCGGGGGGACGCGGGAGTCGATGCAGCCGAGGATGAGGGCGAAGGGCTCCTGACCGGTCGTCAGGGCCTTGCGCACGACGGCGTCCTCGTCGGGGTGCTGCTCGTGGAAGGTCCGCCAGCGGCGGTTGCCCTTCGACAGTTCCTTCAGCGCCTCTTCCGCCGTGCCGGGCCGCGTGCGGGTGGGGGCGGAGGGCTTGGGGGTGGAGCGGGAGACGGGCTCGGCGTCGGCGGGGAAGGCGCCGACGGCGAGGCCGCCGCCGAGTACGGCGGTGCCGGCCAGTGCGGCGCGCAGGAGTGAGCGTCGGCCGCGAGGCTTCGCGTGGGATATCGGGGCGTCCGCGCCGGCGGCGGTCGCCTCGGCGGCGTCGCCTCTGTGGGGTGCTGCGTCAGAGTTCACGGGCAGGAACGTACGTCCGGCCAAACGCTCAAAGATTCAAGTTGCGGAATCATGGACGAGCGTTGATCAATCATGGCCGACCCTTGAATCGTTCTTGGTCACTTCAGGGAAGGCATTTGGGCAGTCGGTCTCTTGTTGTTCGCTTCACGGGCCGCCGGGCGAGCCGTCGGTGAGCGGGGTACCGGGGAGATGGCGCAGTCGGCCGAGCCGGTGGCGGAGGCGACGGGGTCCTGAGCGGGACGGAAGCGGGGCCGGACGGCGCGGCACGCGCGGCGACCGGGCCCCGCGCCCTCACGTCCGGTGCGCGAACACCACCAGGTTCTCCGTGTAGTCCATGGCCTTGCGGTCGTAGGCGCCCGCGCAGGTGATCAGCCGGACCTCGGGCCGGGCGGCATCGGCGTACACCCGCTCGTCGGGGAAGTCGTCCTTCTCGAACGTCTCCGCGCCGTCGACCACGAAGGACACCCTGCTCCGGTCGGAGCGTACGACGTGGAAGACGTCCCCCTTCTCCAGTTCGCTGAGCCCCGCGAAGACGGCCGGAGAGGTCACCGTGTCGACGTGCCCGGCGATGATCGCGGTGCCCGTCTCCCCGGGGGCGGCGCCCTCGGCGTGCCAGCCGACGAGGTTGACGTCGTCGGCGGGCGGGGCTTCGAGCTGCCCGGAGCGGCCGACGGAGAGGGGAACGAAGGGGGCGCTCACCCGGATCTTGGGGATGAGCAGGCGGATCGGCCTGGCTCGGGACGTCCGCTGTCGCTGTCCCGCCGCCCGTTCGGCGGGGGAGAACTCCTCGGAGGGCGCGGCGGGGGCGGCCTGCGGGGCGTGCCGGGCGTTCGACGGACGGGAGGCGTCGGACGAGGAGTCCGCGCCGCCGAACAGACTCACCGCCAGGATCAGCAGGGCCACGGCGCACAGCACGGTCAGATTCACGTGGGTGCCACGGCGGGTCGGCACCGGATCGGTGCCGGGGGGAGAAGCGGGGGCTGCCATCGGACACCACCTCACCAGGTACGGCAGCTGAACGGACGGACGGGCGGACGGGCGGACGGACGGACGGGCGGAGGGCGGGCGGGGGACACGCCGGAACGCCGGCCGGGCCGCCACACGACACACGGTGTGTGGCGGCCGCGGCCGCTATCGCGCCAGGTATCGCGCCCGGCATGGGCTCAGGCCACGCTTCCGGCGGTCTTCCTGCGACGCAGGGCGTACATGCCCGTACCGGCCACCGCGAGGACGGCCATCCCGCCCGCGGTCACCGTCGGCGAGGCGAGCGCGCCGCCACCGGTGTGCATCCCGCCGCGCGGCTGGTCGTGGTCGCCCTTCCAGGAGCCCTTGTCGTGCTCGCCCTTCCAGGACTCCTTCGTGGACTCCTCCTTGTCGTAACCCCCGGCCTCGGGCTTGGCGGCCTGCCCGGAGTCCCACTCCCCCTCGTTGTTCAGCGAGGTCAGCGCACCGCCACCCGTGTGAACCCCGCCGTGCGGTCCGTCGTGGCTGCTGTCCTTGTCGTGCTCCTTGCTGTAGCCATGGTCCCCGTGGTCCCACTTGCCACCGTCACCGTCGGCGTAGGCGCCGGGGGCGGTGATGGCGAGGACGGCGGTGGCCGCCGCGGTAGCGAGAAGCATGCGAGCAGAACGCATCTGATGGTCCTTCCGCCGCAGCCGGGCAGCTGGTGCTTCGTCAGCTGACTTGACCCGGCTCCGACGTGATCCACCGTCAGCCGGATCGCACGCGCTCACCACTCAGGGCGCTCAGCCGGGTGAACCGGGACCCCCCGACCGGCCGCCGAGCGGCCCAGAAGGGCCCTAAGCGGGATCCCCGAACGCCTTGAGGATGCGTTCGGCGGCCAGCGTGGCCGTCAGTTCGCCGTCCCTGACCTGTTGTTCGAGGCCGGGTGCGAGGGACCGTACGCCGGGGTGGGTGCGCAGCCGGCCGAGGAGTTCGTCGCGGACCATGGACCAGGTCCAGTCGACCTGCTGGTCCCGGCGCTTGGCGGCGAGACGGCCGGTGGAGTCGAGGAGGGCGCGGTGCTGTTCCAGGCGCTCCCAGACCGTGTCCAGACCGGTCGACTCGCGAGCGCTGCAGCTCAGCACCGGCGGCGTCCAGACCGTGTCCTTGCCGTGCATCAGCCGCAGGGCTCCCGCCAGCTCCCGGGCCGCCGTGCGGGCGTCGCGCTCGTGCGGGCCGTCCGCCTTGTTGACGGCGAGCACGTCGGCCAGCTCCAGGACGCCCTTCTTGATGCCCTGCAGCTGGTCGCCGGTGCGGGCGAGGGTCAGGAGGAGGAAGGAGTCGACCATGTCGGCGACGGCCGTCTCGGACTGGCCGACGCCGACGGTCTCCACCAGCACCACGTCGTAGCCGGCCGCCTCCATCACCACGATCGACTCGCGGGTGGCCTTGGCGACCCCGCCGAGCGTGCCGGCCGTCGGGGAGGGCCGCACGAAGGCCGCGGGGTCGACGGCCAGGCGCTCCATGCGGGTCTTGTCGCCGAGGATCGAGCCCCCCGTACGGCTCGACGACGGGTCGACCGCCAGCACCGCCACCCGGTGACCGAGCGAGGTCAGCCTCGTGCCGAAGGCGTCGATGAACGTCGACTTGCCCACGCCCGGCACCCCGCTGACCCCGATCCGCCGGGCCCGGCCGCTGTGCGGCAGCAGCGCGGTCAGCAACTCCTGGGCGAGCACCCGGTGCCCGGGCCGGGTGGACTCGACGAGGGTGATGGCGCGGGCGATGATCGCCCGCTTCCCGTCGAGGACGCCCTCGGCGTAGGCGCCGACATCGATCACAGGGCGTGCCCGAGGTCGTCCGACAGCCGCTTCACCAGGTCGTACGCCGCGTCCGGGATCACCGTCCCGGGCGGGAAGACGGCCGCCGCGCCCATCGACAGGAGCGTGGGCACGTCCTGGGGCGGGATCACCCCGCCGACCACGATCATGATGTCCGCGCGCCCCTCCTCGGCCAGCCGCTCCTTCAGCGCCGGGACGAGGGTGAGGTGTCCGGCGGCCAGCGAGGACACCCCGACGATGTGCACGTCCGCCTCGACGGCCTGGCGGGCCACCTCGGCCGGGGTCTGGAACAGCGGGCCGACGTCGACGTCGAAACCGAGGTCGGCGAAGGCGGTCGCGATCACCTTCTGGCCCCGGTCGTGGCCGTCCTGGCCCATCTTGGCGACCAGGATGCGCGGCCGGCGGCCCTCGGCCTCCTGGAAGTCGTCGACCAGGCCACGGGTGCGGTCCACCGCCGGGGACTCGCCTGCTTCGTTGCGGTACACGCCGGAGATCGTACGGATCTGGCTCGCGTGCCGGCCGTACACCTTCTCCAGGGCGTCGGAGATCTCCCCGACCGTGGCCTTGGCGCGGGCCGCGTTCACCGCGAGCTCCAGCAGGTTGCCCTCGCCGCCGGCGGCCCGGGTCAGCGCGTCCAGCGAGTCCTGGCACGCCCGCTCGTCGCGTTCCGCGCGCAGCCGGCGCAGCTTCTCGATCTGCTGGGCGCGGACGGAGGAGTTGTCGACCTTGAGGACGTCGATCTGCTCGTCGGTCTCCACGCGGTACTTGTTGACGCCGATGACCGGCTGCCGCCCGGAGTCGATCCGGGCCTGGGTGCGGGCCGCCGCCTCCTCCACACGCAGCTTGGGGATGCCCGCGTCGATGGCCTGGGCCATGCCGCCCGCCTGCTCGACCTCCTGGATGTGCTGCCAGGCGCGGCGGGCGAGGTCGTACGTCAGCTTCTCGACGTAGGCGCTGCCGCCCCACGGGTCGATGACCCGGGTCGTGCCGGACTCCTGCTGGATGAGCAGCTGGGTGTTGCGGGCGATGCGCGCGGAGAAGTCGGTGGGCAGGGCGAGGGCCTCGTCCAGGGCGTTGGTGTGCAGCGACTGGGTGTGGCCCTGGGTGGCCGCCATCGCCTCCACACACGTGCGCGTGACGTTGTTGAAGACGTCCTGCGCGGTGAGCGACCAGCCCGAGGTCTGCGAATGGGTGCGCAGGGAAAGGGACTTGCTGTTCTTCGGGTCGAACTGCTTGACCAGCTTCGCCCACAGCAGGCGGGCCGCGCGCAGCTTGGCGATCTCCATGAAGAAGTTCATGCCGATCGCCCAGAAGAACGACAGCCGGGGCGCGAACGCGTCCACGTCCAGGCCCGCCTCGCGGCCCGCGCGGAGGTACTCCACACCGTCCGCGAGCGTGTACGCCAGCTCCAGGTCGGCCGTCGCGCCCGCCTCCTGGATGTGGTAGCCGGAGATGGAGATGGAGTTGTAGCGGGGCATCCGCTGCGAGGTGAAGGCGAAGATGTCGGAGATGATCCGCATCGACGGCTTCGGCGGATAGATGTAGGTGTTGCGGACCATGAACTCCTTGAGGATGTCGTTCTGGATGGTCCCCGCCAGCTTCTCGGCCGGTACGCCCTGCTCCTCTGCCGCCACGATGTAGAGCGCGAGCACCGGGAGCACGGCGCCGTTCATCGTCATCGACACGCTCATCCGGTCCAGCGGGATGCCGTCGAAGAGCTGCCGCATGTCGAGGATCGAGTCGATCGCCACACCCGCCATGCCGACGTCGCCCGTCACCCGCGGGTGGTCGCTGTCGTAGCCCCGGTGGGTGGGCAGGTCGAAGGCGACGGACAGGCCCTTCTGACCGGCCGCCAGGTTGCGCCGGTAGAAGGCGTTCGACTCCTCGGCGGTGGAGAAGCCCGCGTACTGGCGGATCGTCCAGGGCTGGTTGACGTACATCGTCGGGTACGGGCCGCGCAGATACGGCGCCATGCCCGGGTAGGTGCCCAGGAAATCCAGGCCCTCCAGGTCCTGCCCGGTGTACAGCGGCTTGACCGGGATGCCCTCCGGGGTCTGCCACAGCGGGTCGTCACCGCCGGCCGCCTTCTCGACCGCCGTACGCCAGTCGTCGGCGCCGCCGTCGAGGGCCGGGGAACCCAGCTCGATCCCGGAGAAGTCGGGGATTCCCATCAGGACACTCCCATGCGGTCGAGGGCGGCGGACAGGACGGCCACGGCGTCGCAGCCCGCGAAGACGTACGCGTCGACGTCGGTGTACTGCCCGGGGCGGCCGGCGAGGAACACCCGCGCGGCGCCGGCGGCCTTCAGCCGTGCGGCCACGGTCGCGGCCTGCTCCTCGTAGAGGGCGTCGCTGGAGCACACGCACACCTCGGTGGCACCGCTCTCCTCGAACGTGCCGCCGGTGACGGGCTCGATGCCGCCCGCCTGGAAGAGGTTGGCGGCGAAGGTCGTACGGGCGGTGTGGGCGGCGGCGGGGCCGAGGGAGGCCAGGTAGACGCGGGGCCGGGAGCCCGTCGCGGCGAGGTGGGCGTCCGAGCGGGCGCGCAGCGCCTCGTACGCCTCGTCGCGGCTGACGCGGGGGAGACCGCCGGACGGCGGCTCGGGCGCGGGCGCGCGGACGACCGGCTTCTCCGCCAGGTGGGGGAACTCGCTGACGCCGGTGACGGGTTCGCGCCGCTTGGCGAGCCTGGCGCTGCGGGCCGCCCAGGTCTCGGCGAGGCGGTCCCGTACGGCGCCGGAGCGCAGGGCGGCCGCCTGGCCACCCGCGTGCTCGATCTCCTGGAAGAACTCCCAGCCCGCGTGGGCGAGTTCGTCCGTGAGCCGTTCCACGTACCAGGAGCCGCCCGCCGGGTCGATCACCCGGGACAGGTGGGACTCCTCGATGAGGATCGTGGAGGTGTTGCGCGCGATGCGCCGGGCGAACGCGTCCGGCAGTCCGAGCGTGTGGTCGAAGGGCAGCACGGTGACGGAGTCGGCGCCGCCCGTCCCGGCGGCCAGCGTGGCGATGGTCGCGCGCAGCATGTTCACCCACGGGTCGCGGCGCGTCATCATCACCGGCGAGGTCACCGCGTGTTGAGTCTGCGCCCCGGCCGCGGGCACCCCGCACACCTCGGCCACCCGCGCCCACAGCCGGCGCGCGGCCCGCAGCTTGGCGATCGTCAGGAACTGGTCGGCGGTCGCCGCGTACCGGAACTCCAGCTGCGCACAGGCCTGTTCGACGCTCAGCCCGGCCCCGGTCAGCTCCCGCAGATACGCGACACCGGTCGCGAGCGAGGCACCCAGCTCCTGCGCGGCCGAGCCGCCCGCCTCGTGGTACGGCAGGGCGTCCACGGTCAGGGCCCGCAGCCCCGGGTACTCCTCCGCGCACAGTCGGGCCAGGCCGGCCACGGGCGCGAAGTCGTACGTCTGTCCGGTACGGGCCTCGTGGCCGAGCGGATCCGCGCCCAGGTTGCCGCGCGCCGCCTCCTTGGCGACACCGCGGTCGGTGTACAGCCGCAGCAACTCCCGTGCCGCGGGCCCGACCTCGGCGCCCGCGTCCAGGACGACCGGCGCGAGATCGAGGTAGACGCCGTCGAGCACCCGGCCGAGCGACGACACCGGGAGGCCGGTCTCGCCGAGCACCAGCCACAGGGAGGTGACGCCGTTCTCCAGATCCGCGAGCACGGCGTCCCCGTCCGCCGCCGTGTGGCGCTGGCGTACGTCCCAGCCGCCGACGGTGTTGCCCGCGGCCCGGCCTCCTCGTACGAAGGGCGCGAAGCCGGGGAGACCCGGAGGGGGCGCGGTGTCGTGCGCGGTGTACAGAGGGCGGGTGCGCAGCCCGTCCTCCAGCGCGGTGGACAGGGCTTGTTCGGCCTGAGCGCCCTCGACGTCCTGGCCCGACTTGCGCAGCACGCCCGCAACGAGGCGCTGCCACTGCTCGTGGGTTGCGTCAGGGAACTCGGCGGCCAGCTCAAGCCCGTCGTCAGGCAGGACCGTCATGCTCGGATGCTAGGCCAGATGCACAAAGGAGCAGCAGGGGGCACGGCTGTGACCTTGCCCTCTCCGGGACGATCTCGAAGTGCGGGCGGCCCGCGTACCGGGCCGGGCTGAACGCGCCGGGGCCGTCCGCCGTACCTCGTGCCACGCGGCCCGTGAGCCCCATGAGGCGATGTCACCGGGCCGACCGAGGACAGGAGCGACCCCATGGCCGAGAAGTACTTCACCGTGTCCGGCATGAGCTGCGGCCACTGCGCCGCGAGCGTCACCGAGGAGGTCGTCGCGGTTCCCGGCGTCACCGAGGTCGATGTCGACGTACGGGCCGGGCTGGTGACCGTGCGCGGGGAGACGGTCGACGACGGGGCCGTCCGCGCGGCGATCGTGGAGGCGGGCTACGAGGTCGCGGAGGTCGTACGGCAGGCCGCGGCCTGAGCCGGAGAGCGGGAAGGGAACGCGCGGGAACGTTGCCGGAACACGGCAATGCATCGGTCCCCCCACTCGTGTGAGGATCCCGTCAAGCCGGAGACCGGCGGCGGGGTGAGAGAGCGGCACGCATGGCCTGGTTCTTCGGACTCGGCATCACGGGGGTCGTGCCGCTCGCCCTGTCGCCGGTCTTCGACTGCCCGGGGCTCGAACCCCTCGGCTTCCACCGCGGGCGTTGACCTCGCGGACTCCTGAAGGGCGTCTCGCGGCGCGGTGTCACGGCGGGGGAGCGGTCGGTGCGGGGCGGTGGCAGCGGGAAGGCCGAGACCGGAGAGTGACGGGATGAGCCCGAAGTGAAGGGACATGGGTAGCGCTTTACCTATTGGGTGAATTCACCTTTTCGGATTGCGCTAGGATCCTTTACCAAGCGCTGACGCTCCGGTGAGCGCTACTTTGCTCATTTGTTCGAGTGATGGTCGGTGGTGCAGCCGACGGCGTGTGTGTGGGGGGCGTGACATGGGTCGAGTAATCCGCGTGCGCGTCGTCAACGCCGCTCGCGACGCCGTACCCGATACCGGCCGCGCCGCGGGCCCGAGCGACCGCCCCGCGCGCTGACGCCCTCGCCGCCGTAGCAGAGGTCCGCCGACCGCCCGATGCCCTCGGGCGGTCGACGGCCCGTCACGTAGGCGACCGAGCCCCGCGGGAAACCCGCGCGCCGGTACGACGCCGACGGCCCCGCCCGACAGGTGTGCCGGGCCCCGCCGCCCGCGTGCGCCGGTCGTAGCCGCACGCGACACGCGTACCCATACGCGCACCCGAACTCGCACCAGGCACAGACGCCGTCACCGCACTCGTCAACGGAGGACAGACGCCCGTGCATCACACCACCGCCATGCTCATCGAGCTCGGGGCGATCATTCTCGCCCTGGGTCTGCTGGGCCGCCTCGCCGGACGGGTGGGCTTCTCACCCATACCCCTCTATCTGCTCGCCGGGCTCGCCTTCGGCCACGGCGGCATCCTTCCCCTGCAGGCCAGCGAGGAGTTCATCGCCACCGGCGCCGAGATCGGCGTCATCCTCCTGCTGCTCCTGCTCGGCCTGGAGTACAGCGCCTCCGAACTCGTCACCAACCTCAAGACCCAGTACCCCTCCGGCGCGGTCGACTTCGTTCTCAACGCCGCCCCCGGCGCCGCGATGGCACTGCTGCTCGGCTGGGGCCCGGTCGCCGCCGTCGCCCTCGCCGGCGTCACCTGGATCTCCTCCTCCGGCGTCATCGCCAAGGTCCTCGGCGACCTTCGCCGCCTCGGCAACCGTGAGACCCCGGTCGTGCTGGGCGTCCTGGTCCTCGAAGACCTCTCCATGGCCGTCTACCTGCCGATCCTCACCGCCCTGCTCGCCGGGGTGAGCCTGGCGGGCGGCGCCCTCACCCTCCTGATCGCCCTGGGCACGGTGGGCGCCGTCCTCTACGTCGCCCTGCGCCACGGCCGGCTGATCAGCCGTGCCGTCTCCTCCGACAACGCCGAGATGCTCCTCCTGGTCGTCCTCGGCCTCACCCTCGTCGTCGCCGGGGTCGCCCAGCACCTGCAGGTCTCGGCCGCCGTGGGCGCGTTCCTCGTCGGCATCGCGCTGTCCGGTGAGGTCGCCGAGGGTGCCAGCAGCATCCTCACCCCGCTGCGGGACCTGTTCGCCGCGGTCTTCTTCGTCTTCTTCGGCCTGCACACCGACCCCGCCGACATCCCGCCCGTCCTCCTGCCGGCCCTCGCGCTGGCCGCCGTCACCTCCCTGACGAAGATCGCCACCGGTTACTGGGCGGCCCGGCGGGCCGGGATCTCCGCCAAGGGCCGCTGGCGGGCGGGCGGAACGCTGGTCGCCCGGGGCGAGTTCTCCATCGTGATCGCCGGCCTCGCCGTCGGCGTCGAGCCCCGCGTCGGCCCCCTGGCCACGGCGTACGTCCTCATCCTGGTCGTCCTCGGCCCCCTCACCGCCCGCTGGACCGAACCCCTCGCCACCCGACTCACCCGCCGCCGCGCATCGGCCGCACCCCAGGAGGCGCCGGCGGGACAGCCCGACCCGAACCCCGAGCCCACCACCGAGGCCGCGCACGCGAACGTCTGAGGAACCGTGCACGCGAACGCCTGAGAAGGCTGTGCGCGGGCGCGTCCGGCTCGGACGCGACGCGGCGTACGGGCACGCCGCGAGCGACCCCGGACCCTCCACGCGGCGCCACGGCCATCAGAACTGTCGGCGGCCTCGGTGCCAGGACAGACCGCCCCCACCGGCCATCCGTCACCACGCATACGGCGTCCACGCGGTCGACGCCTCAGTCGCCCAACACGCCGTGGCCACCGGCCTGTACGCCCTTCCGCGCACCGACGTGTGGCCGGTGGCCCATCCGCGCACAGCCCCGGCGGCATACGACGTGCGACGTGTTCCGCAAACAGCGTCCTCGCCGCCGGGCCAGGTGCTATCCGGAAGCGCTCAGCTTCTGCACCGTGAGGGCGAGGTTCTTGGCGTCGGCGCTGCCCCAGGCGTAGACCACGGTGATGCCGCCCGGGTCGAGGTCGAGTTTGGCGGGGCCGATGGCGACGGTGGTGGTGCCGGCCAGTACGACATCGGCATTGACCGACCCGGCGGGCACGTCCGCCTGCTTCTGCTGCGGGTTCTTGACGTTCTTGAAGACCGGAGTGCCGTCGGCCCGCACGTCGACCGCGGGCGCGGCCGCCACGTGCCGCACGATCAGCCTCGACTTGCCCTCCGGCACCTTGGAGGTGTCGTTGAGGAAGGCGTTCAGCGCCGGCTGGCCATTGGTGTTCAGGTTGGCCGTCAGGCTGGCGTTGGTGCCGCTGGACACCTCGACCGTCTGCTGCACCACGGGAGTGGCGGAGTAGGAGGCCCCGGCCTTGAAGATCTTGATGTCGTAGGAGTCGGCGGGCAGGGAGAGTGGAGAACTCAGAGAGCCAGGGGTGAAGTCGGACAGCAGCTTCTTGCCGTTGGCGTAGACGTCCACGTTCGCCTCGGGGATGCCGTGGAAGACCGTGACGGTGGCGTTGTTCTGCGCCGTGTTCTGCGCCGCTCCGGCCGACGTGGCGGGGACAGCCGTCAGTCCCAGCAGCCCGGCCGCACCGAGCGCGAGGGCCGCCCTTGTGAGTCGCGTGTTCATGGCCTTGTCCCTTCTGTAGCGCACTGCTGCGCCGGGCCCTGCTTCGGGCATCGGCGGAGCGGCACGCGCGGACATGTGCTTCTGCGGTCTCCGGGGGCCTGGGAGAGCGGGGCTTCTGACAAGGTTCCGGAGCTGCGATTTCCAAGAAGGGAAAGCCGCGATGAACCGTCCCTGGTTTTCCCGATGAACCGTCCACGCTTCGGACCCGGTCCGATCGGCTGGCTGTGGACCCGGTCCGATCGGCCCCGCGACGACCTCTGGCGGCCGCGTCGGCCCTGTGGGAGGCCGCCCTGCTCACGCCGTATGAAGGACCCTAACCACCATCGGACAGCTCCGAAGTGATCGCAAACGCCCTGGCCCGTGCCTGCTCTGACCTCGATCGGGAAAGAGCACCACCATCCGGAGCCTGCTGCTGATCCGCCGGCTCGCGGACGCGCCGTCCGGCCTAGTGGTACAGCTCAACGGCCCCTACGGCCTGGCCTCGGGGGAGGCGCACGAGGTGCCGCACCCGGATGCCCCCGACTCCACCATCGAGATCCAGGTCGGTGGTGACGGCGGTGCGGCGCCGAGCGTGCACCGCTTCACGGTCCCCGACGAACCGGCTCTCTACCTGGAAGTGGCCGAGGGCGATGGGCCGCCACCGGGCCGCGGTCCAGATGGCCGGCACTCTCGCCCGGGAGCCGTTCCGTATCCCGTCCGTGGAACTCACCAAGGACGGGGTGAGGGGCGACCAGGACGCCGTACGCATCGGGACGATGTAGCGCTTCAAGGGCCTGGAGTTCCAGCGGGTGTTCCTCGCGGGCGTCAGCGACGGCCGGCTTCCGCACCATCGCATCGAGCAGTACCGGCTCACCGGCAAGGGATGTCCCACGAGTGCCGCCGCACCTCCTCCCGGCTTGCTTTCCAGCACGTCAAGCAGGGTGCGGCGGGTGCCCCGGTGAAGAATGGTCAGATGTCCCGGAAGATCTCGATCTGCGCCCCGACCGTGTTCAGCCGCTCCGCGAGGTCCTCGTAACCGCGGTTGATGACATAGACGTTGCGCAGGACGGACGTGCCCTCGGCGGCCATCATCGCGAGGAGGACGACGACGGCCGGGCGCAGCGCGGGCGGGCACATCATCTCGGCGGCGCGCCAGCGGGTGGGGCCCTCGACCAGGACGCGGTGGGGGTCCAGCAACTGGAGGCGGCCGCCGAGGCGGTTGAGGTCCGTCAGGTAGATCGCGCGGTTGTCGTAGACCCAGTCGTGGATGAGGGTCTGGCCCTGCGCGGCGGCGGCGATGGCCGCGAAGAACGGGACGTTGTCGATGTTCAGGCCGGGGAACGGCATGGGGTGGATCTTGTCGATCGGCGCCTGCAGCTTCGAGGGCCGGACGGTGAGGTCCACCAGACGCGTACGGCCGTTGTCGGCGAAGTACTCCGCCGAGCGGTCGTGGTCGAGGCCCATCTCCTCCAGGACCGCCAGCTCGATCTCCAGGAACTCGATCGGCACCCGGCGCACGGTCAGTTCGGACTCGGTGACGACCGCCGCGGCGAGCAGGCTCATCGCCTCGACCGGGTCCTCGGAGGGCGAGTAGTCGACGTCCACGTCGATGCGCGGCACCCCGTGCACGGTGAGCGTGGTGGTGCCGATGCCCTCCACCCGTACGCCGAGCGCCTCCAGGAAGAAGCAGAGGTCCTGGACCATGTAGTTGGACGAGGCGTTGCGGATGACGGTCACGCCGTCGTGCCGGGCGGCGGCGAGCAGCGCGTTCTCGGTCACCGTGTCGCCGCGCTCGGTCAGCACGATCGGCCGACCGGGGGTGACGGACCGGTCCACCACGGCGTGGTAGAGCCCCTCGGTGGCCGTGACGTCGAGGCCGAACCGGCGCAGCGCGATCATGTGCGGCTCGATCGTCCGCGTCCCGAGGTCGCAACCGCCCGCGTACGGCAGCTTGAAGTGGTCCATGCGGTGCAGCAGCGGGCCGAGGAACATGATGATCGAGCGGGTGCGGCGGGCCGCCTCCGCGTCGATCGCGTCGAGGTCCAGTTCGGCCGGCGGCACGATCTCCAGGTCGACACCGCCGTTGATCCACCGGGTGCGTACGCCGATGGAGCCGAGCACCTCCAGAAGGCGGTACACCTCCTCGATCCGGGCCACCCTGCGCAGCACTGTGCGCCCCTTGTTCAACAAGGAGGCGCACAGCAGCGCGACACACGCGTTCTTGCTGGTCTTCACGTCGATCGAGCCGGACAGTCGACGCCCGCCGACCACCCGCAGATGCATCGGACCCGCGTATCCCAGCGAGACGATCTCACTGTCCAGGGCTTCACCGATTCGGGCGATCATCTCAAGGCTGATGTTTTGATTACCGCGCTCGATACGATTCACCGCGCTCTGACTCGTGCCGAGCGCCTCCGCCAACTGCGACTGCGTCCAGCCACGGTGCTGCCTTGCGTCACGGATGAGCTTGCCGATGCGTTCGAGGTAGTCGTCTGCCATGAGGTCGAGGTTATCTCAGATATGAGATGGCGCCTCTTGGGGGGTCTGTTGGAGGTGCTGCGGAGGGCCGTTCAGGTGAGGGAGTGAGGGAGTGAGGGAGTGAGGGACGGAGTGGCGCCCGTGCGGCGTGACGAGGCGTCAGCCGTACGGCGGGCCATCGGTGGGCTCAGTGGCGCTTCGCGTTGCGCGTACGGCGCCAGCCGAAGGGGCCGGGCAGATCCATCGAGGTCGTGCGGCGTCCCGTGCTGCTGTGCGTGTGGCGCGGGCCGTTGCGGCCGCCGGTGGTGATGGACCAGGAGCGCTTGTTGATGTTCAGTCGCACACCCGGCAGGATGCGGAAGCTCTTGCGGAACGTGAGCGGCATGTGTGCCTCCTTTCCGATGGACACCGGGTACCCCCCTCGGCGGTTCGCATCCCTGTCGCTTGTCGACAACTGCGAGTTCCGAGAGGGGTATTGGCCGGGGATCGGGAAGGGGAGGCTCGTGAACCGCCGCGGTGCGTGGGGGGCGCGCGCGGAGGTGCGAGGGCGCCCCGTGGCGCCTGACCGGCTCGTGGCACCCTGACCGGTCCCGTCGCGCCCTGACTGGCGTCGCGTGGCGCCCTGACCGGTCCCGTCGCGCCCTGGCCGGTCGCGTCAGCGAGGCGGCAGTACGCAGAACTCGTGGCCGTCGGGGTCGGCCATCACCACCCAGTCGACCTCGCCCTGGCCGATGTCGACGCGTGTCGCCCCGAGGGAGACGAGGCGGTCGACCTCTGCCTGCTGGTCGCCGTCGGCGGGTGGGACGAGGTCGAAGTGCAGCCGGTACTTGCCGGCCTTCGGGGCCAGCGGCGGGCCGCCCCAGGTGATCTTCGGGCCGCCGTGCGGTGAGCGGATCGCGGTCTCCTCGTCCTGGTCCCAGACCAGCGGCCAGTCCAGCGCGCGGCTCCAGAAGTAGCCGACCTCCTGCGAACCGTCGCTCGCGAGCGCTCCGACGAATCCGCAGTCGGCGAGGAAGCCGTTGCCCGGCTCGATGACACAGAACTCGTTGCCCTCGGGGTCGGCGAGGACCACATGCTCCTCTTCCGGGAGCTGGCCGATGTCGATGTGCCGGCCGCCGAATTCCAGCACCCTCGCCACGACCTGCTGCTGGTCGTCGAGGGACTTGCTGGTCAGGTCGAAGTGCATCTGGTTCGGGACGGTCTTCTTCTCCTGGCTCGGCAGGAAGCGGAGCCGGAACCCGGTGTCGTCGTTCGGCGCGAGCGCGATGCCGTCGTAGGGATCGTCGGTCGTCTCCCAGCCCAGGACGCCGGCCCAGAAGCGCGCGAGGCCGACGGGGTCGTTCGCGTCGAAGCAGAGCGCGTGGAGGTGGGACGTCATGCCTGGGGATCTCCGATCCGCTGACTCACGGCCGCGGACGGGCTCGGCCGGCCGAGGACGGGGCTCGTCCCCGCTGCCCATGAGGACGACAATGCTAAGAAGCCCGGCAACCGCCGTGCAACGCGATAAACGGCCCGGAGCCGTGCCCGCTCGCCCGGAGATTGGCGCACGCCACATCGGGCCGGGCATGACCAGCCCGCGCCCATGTACTACTGTTATCTCGACATCGAGATATCTGCCGAGGCGCACTGCGGCCGCACGTCCCGGCCTGTCTGGCGGTAAGGGCTACCTAACTTAGCCTTACCTTAGCGGGTCGGCCAAGGGGGCGTGGCGGCAGGATGCGGTGGTACGCGCACATGGAATGAAGGAGACTGTCGTGTCGGCGAACAGCTTCGACGCCCGCAGCACGCTGCAGGTGGGCGACGAGTCGTACGAGATCTTCCGGCTGGACAAGGTGGAGGGCTCGGCTCGCCTGCCCTACAGCCTCAAGGTCCTGCTGGAGAACCTGCTCCGCACGGAGGACGGCGCGAACATCACCGCCGACCACATCCGTGCCCTCGGCGGCTGGGACTCGCAGGCCCAGCCCAGCCAGGAGATCCAGTTCACCCCGGCCCGCGTGATCATGCAGGACTTCACCGGTGTGCCCTGTGTGGTGGACCTCGCCACCATGCGTGAGGCCGTGAAGGCGCTCGGCGGCGACCCGGCGAAGGTCAACCCGCTCTCCCCGGCCGAGATGGTCATCGACCACTCCGTCATCGCCGACAAGTTCGGCACCAACGAGGCCTTCGCGCAGAACGTCGAGCTGGAGTACGGCCGCAACAAGGAGCGCTACCAGTTCCTGCGCTGGGGCCAGACCGCGTTCGACGACTTCAAGGTCGTCCCGCCCGGCACCGGCATCGTCCACCAGGTGAACATCGAGCATCTGGCCCGCACCGTCATGGTCCGTAACGGCCAGGCGTACCCCGACACCCTCGTCGGCACCGACTCGCACACCACCATGGTCAACGGCCTCGGTGTGCTCGGCTGGGGCGTCGGCGGCATCGAGGCCGAGGCCGCGATGCTCGGCCAGCCGGTCTCCATGCTCATCCCGCGCGTCGTCGGCTTCAAGCTCACCGGTGAGCTGACGCCGGGCACCACCGCCACCGACCTCGTGCTGACCATCACCGAGATGCTTCGCAAGCACGGTGTCGTCGGCAAGTTCGTCGAGTTCTACGGCGAGGGCGTGGCCGCCACCTCGCTCGCCAACCGCGCCACCATCGGCAACATGTCGCCGGAGTTCGGCTCGACCGCCGCGATCTTCCCGATCGACGGCGAGACCATCAAGTACCTGAAGCTCACGGGCCGCAGCGAGCAGCAGCTCGCGCTCGTCGAGGCGTACGCCAAGGAGCAGGGCCTCTGGCTCGACCCGGCCGCCGAGCCCGACTTCTCCGAGAAGCTGGAGCTCGACCTCTCCACGGTCGTCCCCTCCATCGCCGGCCCGAAGCGCCCGCAGGACCGCATCGTCCTCGCGAACGCCGCCGAGCAGTTCAAGGTCGACGTGCGCAACTACGTCGACTCCGTGGACGAGGCGGGCCAGGAGTCCTTCCCGGCCTCCGACTCCCCGGCCGTCGCCCCGAACGGCGCCCCGTCCAACCCGGTCACCGTGACCGCCCCCGACGGCTCGACGTACGAGATCGACCACGGCGCGGTGACGGTCGCGGCCATCACCTCCTGCACCAACACCTCCAACCCGTACGTCATGGTCGCCGCCGCGCTCGTCGCGAAGAAGGCCGTGGAGAAGGGCCTGACCCGCAAGCCGTGGGTCAAGACCACCCTCGCCCCGGGCTCCAAGGTCGTCACCGACTACTTCGACAAGGCGGGCCTGACCCCCTACCTCGACAAGGTCGGCTTCAACCTCGTCGGCTACGGCTGCACCACCTGCATCGGCAACTCCGGCCCGCTGCCGGAGGAGGTCTCCAAGGCCGTCAACGACCACGACCTCGCGGTCACCTCGGTCCTCTCCGGCAACCGGAACTTCGAGGGCCGGATCAACCCCGACGTCAAGATGAACTACCTGGCCTCCCCGCCGCTGGTCGTCGCGTACGCCCTCGCGGGCTCCATGAAGGTGGACATCACGCGCGACGCCCTCGGCACGGACCAGGAGGGCAAGCCGGTCTACCTGGAGGACATCTGGCCCTCCGAGGCCGAGGTCAACGACGTCGTGGCGAACGCCATCGGCGAGGACATGTTCTCCAAGTCCTACTCCGACGTCTTCGCGGGCGACGCCCAGTGGCAGGCCCTGTCGATCCCCGAGGGCAACACCTTCGAGTGGGACCCGCAGTCGACGTACGTCCGCAAGCCCCCGTACTTCGAGGGCATGACGATGGAGACCACCCCGGTCTCGGACATCGCCGGCGCCCGCGTCCTCGCCAAGCTGGGCGACTCGGTCACCACCGACCACATCTCCCCGGCCGGCGCGATCAAGGCCGACACCCCCGGAGGCAAGTACCTCACGGAGCACGGTGTCGAGCGTCGTGACTTCAACAGCTACGGCTCGCGCCGCGGCAACCACGAGGTCATGATCCGCGGCACGTTCGCCAACATCCGCCTGCGCAACCAGATCGCGCCGGGCACCGAGGGCGGCTACACCCGCGACTTCACCCAGGACGGCGGTCCGGTGTCGTTCATCTACGACGCCTCGCGCAACTACATCGAGCAGGGCATCCCGCTGGTCATCCTGGCCGGCAAGGAGTACGGCTCCGGCTCGTCCCGTGACTGGGCGGCCAAGGGCACGGCCCTCCTCGGCGTGAAGGCCGTCATCGCCGAGTCGTACGAGCGCATCCACCGCTCGAACCTCATCGGCATGGGCGTCCTCCCGCTCCAGTTCCCGGAGGGCGCCTCGGCCTCCTCCCTCG
The DNA here is from genome assembly GCF_045160825.1 of Streptomyces sp. NBC_00104. Classification (NCBI taxonomy): domain Bacteria; kingdom Bacillati; phylum Actinomycetota; class Actinomycetes; order Kitasatosporales; family Streptomycetaceae; genus Streptomyces; species Streptomyces sp. NBC_00104. The sequence continues at coordinate 8,464,758 of NZ_CP108215.1, forward strand.
GCCTCACCGGCGAGGAGACCTTCTCCTTCACCGGCGTCGAGGAGCTGAACAACGGCACCACGCCGCGCACTGTCAAGGTCACCACCGACAGCGGCGTCGAGTTCGACGCGGTCGTCCGCATCGACACCCCCGGTGAGGCCGACTACTACCGCAACGGCGGCATCATGCAGTACGTGCTGCGCAGCCTGATCCGCAAGTAAGCGGCCAGGCAGGGCAGTTGAGGGCCGCATCCCCGGTGACGGGGGTGCGGCCCTTCGCCGTCCTCGACGGCCGATCCGAGGGGGCTCCCGCAGACCGCGCTACAACCAGCCGCGCTGCGCCGCCCGCATCCCCAGCTGGAAGCGGCTCGCCGCCCCCAGCCGCTCCTGGAGGTCACTCACCCGGCGGCGCAGGGTCCGCAGACTCACGCCCAGGTGGCGGGCCACCGCCTCGTCCTTCATCCCGGCCGCCAGCAGCCGTGTCAACGCCCGCTCGCCCTCGGAGAGTTCGGCGTCCTCGGCGGGTCGGCCGAGCGGAGCCGCCTGCTGCCAGGCCAGGTCGAAAAGCTTCTGCAGGGCCTCGGTCACCGCCGAGTGCCGTACGACGGCGGCGCAGTAGCCGCCCGCCGGGGAGGCGGTCAGCGGGAGCATCGCCCGACGTCCGTCGACCACCAGCAACTTGACCGGCACCGACGGCAACACCCGGGCCTGTTCGCCGAGTTCCACCATCTTCCAGGCGTGGGACAGGACGTCCGGGTCCTCCAGGGCGGTCGCGGCGTAGACCGTGCGATACACGATCCCGCGGCTGAGCAGATCGGCCTGGAGGTCCAGCTGTGGGGTACGGGGGGCTAGATAGGGAGGCGTGTCGAAGACACACACCTCGTGCTCGGCGTGGGCGTACAGCTCTTCCAGGCGTGCCGCGTTGGCGCCCTCCCCGGAGACCACCTCGACCAGCCGGGACGGCTCCTCGCGCAGCAGCCCCGCCTCGTACGCGGTCGCCATCTCCTCGGCGGTGGCGGCGAGCAGTTCGGACTCCGTCTCGCGCCGCCGGATCAGCGCGCGGATCGCCACCCGTGGGTCGACCGCGCGTAACCCGCCCATGGAGTCGGGCGGTTGGAGAAACCCGAGTGCGAGCAGCCGGTCGCAGGACTCGCGCACCCGTGCCGGGGAGGCACCGGTCAGCAGCGCCCAGCCGGCCGCTTCGGCATCGGGCTGATGGAGGATCGCCTGGTACACCAGCTCGTCGAAGGCGGAGACCCCCACCGCGGACCAGGGGCTCGCGGCAGGGGTCGGTCTTGCCGTGTCGTGTGCCGTGTTCACCATGTCCCGGCACGGTAGAGGATCTTTGTTAAGGCTGAGGACCGGGTGGCGGGTGTCGCCTACTTCAGGCCGAACGCCCGCAGCACGGTCTGGTCGATCCCGTTGCCGTCGCGGTCGGTGGCCCGCACCCGCAGTGACACCGACTCGGCGCCCTTCGCCGGCTTGAACCGTGCCGTGCCGTTCTTGACCTTCACTTCCTTCCACGACGTGCCGTCGTCGTAGGAGACCCAGGCCTTCAGACTGCTCGCCTTCACGCTCCCCAGCTGGTTCGCGACCGGCAGCCCGACCTCCAGCTCCCGGCCGCTCCTGGCCCGGTTGAGGAGGTCGAGGCCCTTCGGGGCGATACCGACCGTGAGTATCGGCAGGGCCGTCTCGCTGTCGGTGTGCGCCGAGGCGAAGGTCCACTCGGTGTGCGTGCTCGTGGAGTACGTGGCCCAGGCGGCCCGGCGCTGCACGTCCAGTACGAAGCGGTACGAGGCCTTGTCCGCCGCCACGTCGAAGGTGCCGTACCCGCCGAACGTCGAGTCACCGACCAGCTGCCCGTCCGCGTAGAGCTTGCCCTTCGCGGTGTTGTCGGTGCCGTCGATGTAGCCGTAGTGACCCGGTGTGGAGTCGCTCAACTCCGCCACGGAGAGGGTGAGTTTGTCGCCGGTGCGTTCGGAGAGACCGTACTCCTCGCTGGTTCCGGGGCGGACGACCTGGCGCAGCCAGCTCTCGGTGGGCTCCGTGCCCGGCTTGCTGAAGGTCCTCAGCGGGCTCCACTGCCCCCTGAACGTATTCCAGTTCGGATAGACGACGTGCCAGGTACGGGTGTCGGGGTCGACGTAGTAGTACTCGTCGCGTTCCGTGCCCAGCTGCATGTACATGCTGTTCTCGATGCCGAAGAGCTGCCAGGGGCGGTAGGTGTACAGCGCGTCCGCGCCGATCTCGCCGGCCGTGGCTCCGTGGTAACGGGCCTTCCGCTTCACGGTGTTGGAACGGTCCAAGCGGTACGTCTGGTCGGCGGAGATGGCTCCGCTCTGCGCGGCGAGCAGGTTGTAGGCATACGGACTGACCGGCGTGCCGCCCAGCTTCAGCGTGACCTTCTTGCCGGTCTTCAGCAGGCCGGTGAGCTTGGCGCCCTCCTCGTCGGTGGCGATCATCAGCGGGACGGTGGTCGCGCGGTCCACGGCCTCGATCCAGAAACCGGGGGTCTTGCGGTACGCGATGAGGTAACCCGCGCCGGCCTTGGTCGCGTTGTCCAGAGCGCTCTGTGCCCGCTCCGTGGCGCCGAGCGCGACCACCGCCACCTTGCCCTTGACGTCGAGCCCCGCGAAGTCGGCCTCGGTACCGCCGCCCGCGTCCACGGCCTGGACCTTGTGGTCACCGCTGATCTTCAGCGGGAAGTCCTCGTACGTCTGGGAGTAGTAGAGCGAGGACAGCTCGGACTTCTCCGGGCTGGTGACGCTCGCCGTCAACTCCTTCGCGTACAGGCGGAACTTGGCGGAGAACTCCAGGGTTCCCTCGGTGACCTGCTCGGCCGGCGTCACATAGACGTGGTCGGTCCAGAATCCCTGGCTGTAGGTGAGCCCCCAGGCGTTGCCCGGCCCCTCGCGGTGCACGTTGGTGCTGAAGCCCTGGAACTCCGAGTCCTCCTTCGTCTTCGGCTTGATCTCCACCGCCTTGCGGGCGTCCAGGACGACCTCGGTGTCCCCGTCCACCTTGATCTCGGGGTTGACGACCACCGAGGTGCCGACGGCCACCCCGCCCGCGTCGCGGTCCGGGATCCAGGTCGAGACGGAGTAGGTGCCGGCCGGAACCTGCCAGGTCCAGCCGGTGCCGATGAAGCCGTACTGGTCGGGGTAGGCGCCGTTCAGCTCCATGAGCGTGTAGAGCGACCCCCCGGTGGGCGGCTTGCCGTCGCGACCCAGGAGCGAGACCTTGAGGTCGTACGTCCTCGGAGCCTTCTCGAAGCCGACACCCGTGGTGACCTGGATGCCGTCGGCGATTGCCGTGATGTGGCCCGTGTACCGGCCCTGCTCCTCCTGCGCGGGGTCGACGCCGACCGGGACCGTGGCGGTGCCCCGCGCGGGCACGGTCAGCGTGCCGCTGCCCACCGTGACGTCGGCGAGCGACGAAGAGATCTTCAACTCCACCGCTTTGTCCGTGGTGTTGGTGTACGTGATGTCCTTGGTGGCGATCTCGGTGTCGCCGTCCTCGAACTTGCCGAAGCTCAGCGTCGGGGTCGCGAAGACGTTCTGTCCGACGGCCCGCACGGCGTCGACCCGCCCGTCGCCCTGCTCGAACACGGAGTTGTCGGCGTTCGTCTTCGCCGTGGTGGCCAGGGCTTCCTTGATCTGCCGGCCGGTCCAGTCCGGATGCGCCTGCGCGACCAGCGCGGCGGCGCCCGCGACATGCGGGGTCGCCATCGACGTACCGTTCGCCGTCGTGTAGTTGTCGTCGACCGGCGTACCCATGGTGGTGCCGGCGGCACGCGCGGCGGTGATGCCCACGCCCGGCGCGGTGATCTCCGGCTTGACCGCGAAGTCACCGGGGCGTGGGCCTCGGCCGGAGAACGACGCCAGCCGGTCCGACTTGTCGACCGCGCCCACGGTGAGCGCCGAGTCGGCGATGCCCGGGGTGCCCACGGTCTGCTCGCCCGGGCCCGCGTTGCCCGACGCGATGACGAAGAGGCTGCCGGTGGAGGCGGACAGCTCGTCGACGGTCTCGCTGAGCACGTCGGAGGGGCCGGTCGCCGTACCGCCCAGCGACATGGAGACGATTTTCGCGCCGGAGCGAGCCGCCCACTCCATACCCGCGATGATCCAGGAGGACTGGCCCCGGCCCGCGTTGTTCAGCACCTTGCCGACCACCAGCTCCGCGCCCGGTGCCACGCCCTTGTGACGGCCCTCCGAGGCCGCGCCGGACCCCACGATCGTGGACGCAACATGGGTGCCGTGTCCGTGACCGTCCTGTACCTCCTGGTCCGGGACGAAGCTCCGGGACTCGGCGACCCTGCCCGCGAGATCCGGGTGCCCGCTGTCCACACCGGTGTCCAGGACCGCGACCTTGACGCCCTTGCCGTCGTAGCCCGACTGCCACACCTCGGGTGCGCCGATCTGCGGGACGCTCGTCTCCAGGGACACCTTCACCTTGGCGTCCAGCCAGATCTTGTCGATGCCCTCGCCGAGTCGCCGCGCGGCCTTCGTGGCGGGCTCGGTGCCGAGTGCCGGGGCGATGTCCGACCAGAACGCGGTCGACTTCTCGGCACTCAGCGCAGCGCCGTCGATCCCGGGCAACGCGAGCGTGCGGCGGGCGCCGTCGGGGGTCGCACCGCCCTTCGCGTACGTCGCGATCACGGGGGTGGTGCCGGTCCTGGCATCGGTGTAACCCTGCTTCACCAGCCGGGTGACGTTGAAGAGGGCCGGATCGAGGCGGCCCGCCTGGAGCAGCGGGATCGCGTCCGCCGGCAGGACACTGACCTCGCCGTCACGTTCGCTCGACAGGAACGTGGCGGCCTCGCGGCCCGCACCGCGCCGTACGTCGACGGCGTACCTGCCGTCCGGGCCGGCCGTGAGCGAGACGGTGTCGCCGGTGATGAGGGTGACGGTCTGCGTGGTGGATGTGCTCGCGGTGTCGGTCTTCTTGGTGCTGGTGCTGGTGCTGGTGCTGGTGCTGGTGCTGGTGGCGGTGGCGGTGCTGGTGGCGGTGCCGGCCGCCGCGGGCGTGATCGCCGCCGCGAGCAGACCGGCCGCTCCTGCCACGGCCCCGAGGGTGTGGAGTCTTCGCATGGGTGTGCGTCCTCCCCTGAACGCTGACGAACGCTTCCGGCCTGGTGGGCGGAAGCCAGTGATCAGAGTGGGCTGCGCGCCGAGAGAGGCTCAAGGGGTTCCTGTGGCCGGTCCGTGCCAACGCCCTCTTCGGACAAGGCAGTTGGCGGCATCCGTACGTCCCCGTGCGGAGCGCCGTCCATGCCCGCCGACCAGGTCACACGGCTCCGGCTCAGCCGGAACACAGGGTTCCCCCAGACAACCGCGACAGGATCAGGACATGGCTGGCACCCCCGCGACCCGAAACGGCCGAGTCCGTGTCCTCATCGTCGACGACGAACCCGGGCTCACCGAACTGCTGTCCGTGGCCGTCACGGAGGCGGGCCGGCGCGCCTACCCCGCGGCCGACGGGTACAGCGCGTTACGGGTCGCGCGCGGCTGCGCCCCGCACGCCGTCGTGCTCGACGGGATGCTGCCCGACCTCGACGGCCTCCGGGTGCTCCGGCGGCTGCGCTACGAGAACCCGAGGCTGTCCGTCCTCATACTCACGGCCCGGGACGGGCTCGAGCACCGTATCGACGGACTCTCGGCGGGCGCGGACGACTACGTGACCAAGCCGTTCTCCCTGGCGGAGGTCGTCCTGCGGCTGCGCGGACCGCTGTGCCGCTCCGGCGTCGAGGAGAGCAGGTCGTCGGACGACGGCGCTCTCGTGCTGGGCGAGCTCGCCCTCAGCGAGGAGACGCGAGAGGTGCACCGCGACGGTACGCCGATCCAGCCGACCGCCAAGGAGTTCGAACTGCTCGGCCTGCTGCTCGGCCACCCGCGCCAGGTGCTGAGCAGGGCCCAGATCCCGGACCACCTGTGGAGCAGCTCCTTCGACGGCGGCGGCAACCTGGTGGAGGTCTACACCTCCGGCCTCCGCCGCAAGATCGACAAGGGCAGGGCGCCGATGATCCACACGGTGCGCGGACTCGGATACGCGATCAGGGCGGGGGAGGACACGAGATGAACGCTCTGCTCAGGAGCGGGTCCCTGCGCACGCGGCTGCTCCTCTTCGTCTCCGCCACGCTGGTCGCGGTGTGCGCCGCGATGACGCTGGCCACGGTCTTCGCGCAGCGCGCCTCGCTGCTGGGCGCCCTCGACCAACGGGTCACCGACGCCGCCGAGCGCAGCCTGGGCGGGGCGGGCGTCGGGCCGCGCAACCACACCGACCTGGGGTTCCTCGGAGAGCAGGGCCAGGCCGTCGGCACCCTCGCCGCGCGGCTGGACGGCGACGGGAACGTCACCTCCGCCGAGGTCATCGACGTGAGCGGCGACCCGGAGGCCCTCAGCGCCGACCAGCGGGCCGCCCTCGACGGCATCGCGGCCGACGGCTCCACGCACACGCGGACCGTGCCCGGCCTCGGCACCTACCGGATCACCGCCCTCAGCGAGGACGGGCTGCACGTCCTGACGGGCCTGCCCATGGACGACGTCCAGGACATGATCGGCGGTCTCGTGGTGGTCGAGGCGGCGGTCGCGGGCGCCGGCCTCACCATGGCGGCCTGCGTCTGCGCGGTCGTCATCCGGCGTCAACTGCGCCCCCTCGGCCGGGTCGCCGCGACCGCCGTCGAGGTGGCCCGCTCCCCGCTGGACCGGGGCGAGGTCACCGGCCTGCCCCGGGTGCCCGACCGTGACACGGACCCGGACAGTGAGGCCGGCCAGGTCGGCGCCGCCCTCAACCGCATGATCGACCACGTCGAGGCCTCCCTCGCCCAGCGGCAGCGCAGCGAGGAACGCATGCGCCGCTTCCTCGCCGACGCCAGCCATGAACTCCGTACGCCGCTGGCCTCCATCGCCGGGTACGCGGAGCTGATGAACCGGGGGCCCGACCGGATCGAGCCGACGGTGGCGTGGCGGCGCGTGTCGGCCGAGTCGGCCCGGATGACGGGCCTGGTCGAGGATCTGCTGCTCCTGGCCCGGCTGGACGACGGCCGGCCCTTGGAGTCGGCCGAGGTGGACCTCGCGGCCCTGGTCGCGGAGGCGGTGTGGGACGCGCGGGCGGCGGGCGAGGGCCACCACTGGCAACTGGCGCTGTTGCCGGACGCTCCGGCCCTGGTCACCGGCGACGAGGCACGCCTCCACCAGATGGTGGCCAACTTGTTGGTCAACGCCCGTGTGCACACGCCTGTCGGCACGACGGTCACGGCGTCCGTCGAGACCACCGCCGACCGATGTGTGATCCGCGTACGCGACGACGGCCCCGGCATTCCGCCGGCCTTTCTCCCCTCCGTCTTCGAACGCTTCACCCGCGCCGACGCCTCCCGCGCCCGAGCCAACCCCCACGAGGGCGGCTCCGGCCTCGGCCTCGCCATCGCCGCCGCGATCGTCTCCGCCCACGGCGGCCGTCTCGACGTCGCCAGCGAGCCGGGCCACACCGAGTTCACCATCGAACTCCCCCCGACCGGCACGACCGAACTCCCGACCATCGACACGGTCTCGGCACCTTCGGTGCCGTCGGTGCCTTCGATTTCGGTGTGATCGCCGGGGGAGGGCTGCGGGATACCGGGCTAGCCTGGCGGGATGATGGGGGAAGAGGATTTCGGTCCGCTGTTGAAGCGGCTGCTGGACCGCAGGAGCCTGGATTCGGCGGCCCTGTCCCGACTGGCTTCCGTTCCCGAGCCCGAACTGCTGTCCGTCTTCCACGGCGAGAGACCGAGCCCGTCTCTCCTCCGTCGGCTCGCGCCCGCGCTCGGTCTCCACTCGGCGGACGTCTTCGCGATCGCGGGCGCCGACATCCCCGACGACCTCGCCCCTCTGGACGCGACGGCCGGACGGCGCGTTCCCCACCTCACCCGGGACGCCGTCGTCCTGCCACCGGAGCAGAGGGAGGCATTGCGCCGACTCGCGGCGTCCCTGCCGCAGGTAGAACGCACGCGGCCTGTCCCCGAACCACGGCCGCACCAGCAGTACCCTCCGGGCCCCGGCGCCCTCCTCATGCGCATGATCCGGAACCGAAACCTCGGCTGGACAGCCACCGCCCACATTTTCCTGGTGGTCACAGGCCGCTACTGGTCCGCCGCCACCTACGGAGGGGTCGGCCGCGGCCGCACGCCCCTGACCCCCGACCTCGTGGCCGACTTCGCCGCCCTGCTCGACGTCGCTGCCGCCGACCTCACGGCGCTGACCGGCGTCCCCCTGCCCGCCACCCCCACGCCCCCGAACCCGGCCGTCACCGGCGTCGCCGAACTCATCTGGGCCGTACGCCGCCTCACCGCGAGCCAGCTCCAACAGGTCGGCGACACCGCGGAAGCCATGCGGAGGCAACTGCCCGACAGGAACCCCGCCTGACGGCCGGCCACCCCACGGCCGCCCTCACCCCCTCATGGAGGATCCGATGCGCCGTGCCCCACTGCCGTACGTCGACGAGCACACGACCGTCGTGGCGGCGGCCCCCGACGCCGTCTGGCAGGCCCTCGGTGAAGCCCTGGACGCGGCCTTCTCGAGCCCCCGGGCGAGCCGTTACGCGGGACTCGTGGGCTGCGCCGACCGCACGGTGTCCGGGCCGCGGCCGCCGGCCGAGGGCTCGACGTTCCCCGGCTTCCGCGCGGTGACCGCGATCGCGGCCGAGGAGCTGACCCTCCACGGCCGACACCACTTCTCGACGTACGCGTTCACCTTCCGCCTCGAACCCGCGGGCCCCGGCCGCGTCCGGCTACGGGCCGAGAGCCGTGCCGCCTTCCCCGGCCCGTTCGGCACCCTGTACCGGCTGCTCGTCGTCGGTACAGGCAGCCACGCGGTCCTCACCCGCCGCCTGCTCATGTCGGTACGGCGTCGCGCCGAGCGGCCCTGACCGACCGTGCGCGAGGAGGGCGACGTAGGGCCGTGCCGGCACCGTCCACCACGGTCACGGGTCGCGGCTCACGTGTGTCGGTGCGCGTCAGCCGTTTACAAGCGAACCACTCCGCGCTAGCTTCCGAAGCAGGTGGGGGTGGGAGCGCTCCCATATGGTGCGGCGGACCGGAACCCGCTGCCCCGGGCCCGTTCCCGCCCCGCACCACTCATCCGCACGCACGACGCATAGGCACGCGCACGTTCCCCCCACCTCCAAGCCGTACACGCAAGGAGCGTCTGTCATGCACGTGACAACTCTACGATTAAGGCTGCCCCGGCGCCACAGGGCACTCCTGCTCATCCTGCTCGCCCTCGTCACCACGATCCCGGCACTCGGCCTCGTCGTCACGGCCGGCAGTGGCAAGGCGGAGGCGCACGGCACTCCGATGAAGCCCGGCAGTCGCACCTTCCTGTGCTGGCAGGACGGGCTGACCGACACCGGCGAGATCAAACCGATCAACCCCGCCTGTCGTTCCGCACAGCAGGTCAGCGGCACGACCCCGTTCTACAACTGGTTCTCGGTGCTCCGCTCGGACGGTGCCGGCCGCACCCGCGGCTTCGTCCCGGACGGCCAACTGTGCAGCGGTGGCAACACCAACTTCACCGGGTTCAACACCCCCAGCGCCGACTGGCCGTTGACCCATCTGACCTCCGGCGCGACCGTCGACTTCTCGTACAACGCGTGGGCGGCGCACCCGGGTTGGTTCTACGTCTACATCACCAAGGACGGCTTCGACCCGACGAAGACGCTCACCTGGAACGACATGGAGGAACAGCCGTTCCTGAGCGTCGACCACCCGCCGCTGAACGGCAGCCCCGGCACGGTCGAGGCCAACTACTCCTGGCGGGGCCAGCTGCCCGCGAACAAGTCGGGCCGCCACCTCATCTACATGGTCTGGCAGCGCTCCGACAGCCAGGAGACCTTCTACTCCTGCTCCGACATCGTCTTCGACGGCGGCAACGGAGAGGTGACCGGCATCAAGGAGCCCGGCAACCCCACCGACCCGGTACCGGGCGAGTGCGCCGCGACCCGCCGTACGACGGGCAACTGGACCGGCGGCTACCAGTCCGAGGTCGTCGTCACCAACACCGGCGACGTGCCGATGCTGGGCTGGATGGTCAACTGGACACTGCCCGCCGGTCAGAAGGTCGACAGCCTCTGGAGCGGAAGCGCGACCTACACCGGACAGGACGTGATGGTGCACAACGCGAACTGGAACGGGTCGCTGGATCCCGGCGAAACCGCCACGTTCGGGTATGTGGTGCAGGGGTCGGGAGGTGATCCCGCGACGACGCTGCCCTGTCGGGTGGGCTGAGTCGACCCGATCCGCGGAACCGGCCCTGTGCGGGGGCGGGCGGCGCGCTCGGGGCGGACCGGGTGGACGGGCGGTGCGTGCCCACCCGGTCCGCGAGCCGCGACCCGGTACGGGGGAGACCGGGCGCGGAGGGAGTGCGACTGTGGGGACCCATCGACGGGACAACGTTGTCGAGTGGTCTGGACAAGACCCTATCGTTTCAACGGGCAACCAAGTCAAGCCGGTTGGGGTCGGGTAGGTCACAGCGCCCGTCGACGCGGGCGGCACCCCGCGCCTCGTATCCGGGCCCGCGTCCTGGCGTCAGGACAGCAGCTCCACCTCCGCGAGCGTCGCCGTGCCGTCGAGGACCAGCCGGTAGTGGTCGTACGCCTTCGGGACGCGGATCGAGAAGGCCCGGGTCTGGCGGTCCCAGGCGAAGGACTCGCCGGAGCGTTCGTCGAGGGTCTTCCAGGTGGTGCCGTCGGCGGAGGCCTGGAGGGTCCACGCGGTCGGGGCCGCGGTGCGGTCGGCCGAGGTCAGCGTGTACTGAACCGCCTTGGTCCGGGCGGGAGTCGGCAGCGGAGCCGTCTCCACGGACGCCTTCGTCGACGACGTGTCGTCGAAGAGTTCGCCGTCACCCTCGATGGCGTCCGAGCGAGGTGCGGGCACCTTGTCGTTCTTCGTGATCGACACCGGGGCCGCGCTCTCGCCGGTGCCCCAGCGGGACGGCTTCGGGCCCATGGCGAACGTCAGCACGCCGCCCTTGGCAATGAGGGAGTGCGGCAGTGAAGTCGACGTCCAGGTCCTGCCGTTGACCTTCAGGCCCTGCACGTACACGTTGCGCGCGCTGTTCCCGGGGGCCTCGACGACCAGATCCCTGCCGTTCTCCAGGTGGACGGTGGCCCTGGTGAACAGCGGGGAGCCGACGGCGTATTCGCCGCTGCCCATCACCAGCGGGTAGAAGCCGAGCGCGGAGAAGAGGTACCAGGCGGACTGCTCGCCGTTGTCCTCGTCGCCGTGGTAGCCCTGCCCGATGCCGCTGCCGACGTAGAGGCGGGCGAGGACCTCGCGGACCTTCTCCTGGGCCTTCCAGGGCTGTCCGGCGGCGTCGTACAGGTAGATCGCGTGGTGGGCGACCTGGTTGGAGTGGCCGTACATGCCCATGCGTACGTCACGGGCCTCGGTCATCTCGTGGATGACTCCGCCGTAGGAGCCGACGAAGGCGGGGGAGGCCGTCTCCGGGGTGGAGAAGTAGGTGTCCAGCTTCCGCGCCAGTCCGCCGCGGCCGCCGTACAGGTTGGCCAGGCCCTTGCTGTCCTGCGGTGCGGTGAAGGCGTAGCCCCAGCCGTTGGTCTCGGTGTAGTCGTGGCCCCAGACGCGCGGGTCGTACGTCGAGGAGTCCAGCCGCCAGGCCCCGTTGCCGTCGCGGCCCTGGAAGAACCCGGCCTGCTTGTCGAACAACTTCACATAGTCCTGGGCCCTGTTGAGGAAGTAGGCGGCCTCCTCCTCGTAGCGCTTCTCGCCCGTCCTGCGGTACAGGGCCTGGCCCATTCGGGCGATGCCGTAGTCGTTGAGGTAGCCCTCCAGCGCCCAGGACAGGCCTTCGTGGGTGTCGGTGCTGGTGTAGCCGAGGAACGGCGAGGTGGCCATGCCCTTGCGGCCGACACCCGCCGACGGAGGCACGACGGTGGCGTTCTTCAGGGCCGCCTCGTACGCCGACTTCGCGTCGAAGCCGACTCCCTTCACATACGCGTCCGCGAACGCCACGTCCGACGAGGTTCCGGTCATCAGGTCCGCGTACCCGGGGGAGGACCAGCGGGAGGTCCAGCCGCCGTCCTTGTACTGCTGCACGAAACCGTCGACCATCCCCCCTGCCTGACGAGGCGTCAGAAGCGAGTACGCGGGCCAGGTGGTCCGATAGGTGTCCCAGAAGCCGTTGTTGACGTACACCTTGCCGTCGACGATCTTCGCGCCCGTGTGCGTCGGGGTGTCCGGGCCGGTCATGGGGGAGAAGGGCGAGGCGTACCGGTAGGTCGATCCGACCTTCTCGAAGCCGGAGTTGGGGTACAGGTACAGCCGGTAGAGGTTGGAGTACAGCGTCGTGAGCTGGTCGGGGGAGGCCCCTTCGACCTCCACCTTCCCCAGGACGCGGTCCCACTGGGCCCGCGCCCGGTCCTTCACCGTCTCGAAGTCCGTGCCCTCCGGGATCTCCTGGCGCAGGTTGTCCTTCGCCTGGTCGAGGCTGATGAGGGAGGTGGCCAGCCGGAGCGTCACCGCGCGGTCCGTGCCCGCGTCGAAGCGGAGGTGGCCCTTCACACCCGTCGAGCCGCCGTCCGTGACCGGAGCGTCGAAGACCCCGTACACGAAGAGGCGGGTCGCGCCCGTCGACAGGCCGGACTTCACATCGGAGAAGCCCGTCACCACCCCGGCGTCCTTGTCCAAAGTCAGCCCGGCCTGGTCCGTCACATTGTCGAAGAGGACGCTCGTGTCGTCGCCGGGGTAGGTGAAGCGCAGCACCGCCGCGTGGTCCGTGGGCGCCATCTCGGCCCTGACGCCGTTCTCGAAGCGCACCCCGTAGTAGTACGGCCGTGCCGTCTCGTTCTCGTGCCGGAAGGCCAACGCCCGTGCCGTACGGCTCAGTTCGGGCGTACCGGCGGCGGCCGACGGCATCACCTGGAAGGTCTGCCGGTCGCCCATCCACGGGCTCGGCTCATGGCTCGCGCTGAACGCCTGGATGGTCGGCAGGTTGTCGGCGTTGTTGGCCCGCGCGTAGTCGTACAGCCAACTCAGCGAGCCCGCGTTGGTCACCGGCGTCCAGAAGTTGAAGCCATGGGGCACCGCCGTCGCCGGGAAATTGTTGCCGCGGGAGAAACCGCCGCTGGAATGGGTTCCCCTGGTGGTCACCGCGTAGTCGGAGAGATGGGCTTTCGGCCGCTCGGGCGCGCGTACGCGCAGCGTCACGTCGTCGAGCCAGCCGCGGAACCTCGCCGGGCCCTTCGGGGAGTCGTATGCCACCACGATCCGGTCCACGGTCCGCCCGGCCGCGACCGAGCCGATCCGCGAGACCACGTCGTTCCACTGGTTGACGTACAGCACCTTCGCCGCGCCCTGTCCGCGCGGCGACAGCGGGAATCCGTGGCTGTCCACCGCCCGCAGGTCGCTGAGCGAGGTGCCGTCGGTGAAGACCAGGTCGACCGCGACGTTCGTCGCGTCATAGTCGAGATCGCCGTCCGCCATCGACGGGAAGATCCGGTAGGCCAGCTCGGTGTCCCGCTCGACGGCCACGTTCACGTCGAAGATCTTGTTGTACGAGTACGCCCGGCCGTCCGCCGTGTGTCTGCCCGCGTACCGCAGGGCCCGCTTGCCGGTGAAGCCCGCGCCGGCCTTCGCGGTCGCGGAGCCGCTCGGGCCCCGGTCGACCAGCGACAGCATCTCCTTCGGCGCGGGCGCCTGTCCGCCGCCCGTCGAGAACTGCACGTCGGCGAGCTGGGTGATCATGGAGGCGCCGTTGTTCCTGGTGATGTCGAGCCGGAAGTGCCGGTACTCGGCCACCGCGTCGCCGGGAAGGTCGTACGACTTCGTCTGGAACCGCTCCCCGAAACTTTCGCCGGTACGGCTGTCGAGGGTCCTCCACTCCTTGCCGTCGGTGGAGCCCTGGAGGGTCCAGTCCCTCGGGTCGCGGGTCTCGAAGTCGTTCGCCGAGGTCAGCGCGTAGGTCACCACCTTGGCCGGCCGGTCGAGGTCGAACTCCGCCCATCCGGTGGGCTGGAAGGTGAGCCACTTGGTCCCGGACTCGCCGTCGACGAGGTTCTCCTTCACCTCCCCGCCGCCGGTGTTCTCGCCGCTGGCCCGGACGTCGGTGACGTGGTCGGTGATGCCGCCCGGGATACCGGTGGTGTAGCCGCCGTCGACCCCGGAGGTCCGGGGGGACCCGTCCGCTGCCGTGTCGACCGTGCTGAGCCAGTCCGGGGCCGGATCGTCCGGTTCGAACGAGGAGCTGAACTGCCGCTGACCGGCCGCCGGTCGGTCGGGTAACGCGACGGCCGCGCCCTGCGAGGCCACCACCAGAGCGAACGCGGCGGCGCCGAGCGCCGCCGTGGAACCCCGTCTGTGCCGCATCGGTGAGCACCCTCCCTACGTCCAGCAGACTGTTCTCGATCAAGGAATGATCAGAAAAGGACAACGTTGTCGACCGGGTGACGCAGGGACCAGTAGTGGTTCAAGTGACGGGTGATGTCAAGGGTGTTGAGTGCGCCATCCGGATCGAATGGCGGGGATTTTCCGGTCAGGTGGCGCAAGGGCGCTCATATTTCCGAGAGGTCTCAACTCGGAAAAGACCGATGGCGAACCTTGCATTCGATCTTGCCCCCCTGGCGGGAAGTGGACTATACCTGTCGGCGTCCGCATAGTGGTCGCACAGCTGCGGGCAGGCACTACCTGGGGGGAATTACCGGTGGTCGCGGACGTGTCCGCGCGCCGACCGCCGTGTTGCCCCTGTTGAATCCTCACGCACGACCCCAGCTTGAACCGACCGCGGTGCCGGGAGGATCCGGTTCACCGCCTGAGTCCTGGAGAAGGCGAGGACTTGAGCATGGGATCCACTACCGCTGAGAACGACAACGGCCCCGAGACCGCCGGCACCACCCACCCCGAAGGCGTCGGCCGCCGCGATCTGATCAAGCGTTCCGCCGCGCTCGGCCTGATCACCGTCCCGACGATGAGCTTCCTGTCCGCGTGTGCCAGCGGGGGCGGAGGCGACGACACCTCCAAGGAAAGCCAGGGCGAGACCTCCGAGTCGAACCCCTTCGGCGTCAAGAAGGGCAGCAAGCTCGACGTCGTCATCTTCAAGGGCGGCTACGGCGACGCCTACGCCAAGGCCTGGGAGGCCGCCTTCCAGAAGAAGTGGGGGGTCACCTCCACCCACACCGGCACCCAGGAGATCACCGGCAAGCTGCAGCCGCGCTTCAACGCGGGGAACCCGCCGGACATCGTCGACGACTCCGGCGCCCAGCAGATCCCGATCGACGTCCTCTACAAGAACGACCAGCTCCTCGACCTCGCCGAGATCCTGGACGCCCCCTCGATCGACGACCCGAGCAAGAAGGTCCGCGACACGCTGATCGCCGGCACGCTCGACGCGGGCATGCAGGAGAACAAGGTCGTCGCCCTGAACTACATCTACACGGTGTGGGGCCTGTGGTACTCCGGCAAGCTCTTCAAGGAGAACGGCTGGGAGGAGCCCAAAACCTGGGCCGACTTCCTCACCATCTGCAAGGAGGCCAAGGCCAAGGGCATCGGCGGCCTCGCCCACCAGGGCAAGTACCCGTACTACATCAACGTCGCCATCATGGACCTGATCGCCAAGACGGGCGGGCTGGAGGCCATGAAGGCGATCGACAACCTCGACCCGAAGGCGTTCGTCGGCTCCGACGCCGCGAAGGCCGGGGTCGAGGCGATCTACGAGGTCGTCGAGAAGGGCTATCTGATGCCCGGGACGAACGGCCTGACCCACACCGAGTCCCAGGCCCGCTGGAACCAGTACAAGGCCGTGTTCATCACCTCGGGATCCTGGCTGGAGAACGAGCAGCTGAAGCAGACGCCGGACGACTTCGACATGACGTTCATGCCGATGCCCGTGCTGCCGGACAGCGTGATGCCCTTCGAGGCGATCCGGGCCGGCTCCGGGGAGCCGTTCATCATCCCGGCCAAGGCGAAGAACCTGCCGGCCGCCAAGGAGTTCATGCGGATGATGCTCTCCAAGGAGTGGTCGACGCTGTTCGCCAAGGAGGCGAACTCCCTGACGATCGTGAAGGACGGCGTCGACACCGGGGTCTCGCTGCGGCCGGGTACGCAGTCGACGGTGGAAGTCTCCAAGGCCGCCGGTGACGACACGTTCCGCTACCTGTACACCGAGTGGTACAGCGAGATGGACACGGCCATCCAGAACGCCTCGAACGAACTGATGGCGAAGCGGATTCAGCCGGCCGAGTGGTTGAAGCGGGCGCAGGCCGCGGTGGACAAGCAGGCGAAGGACCCGGATTCCAAGAAGAACCGTCGGGATTAGCGGGGCGTTGGAGCGCCGTGGGAGCTGCGCACTGTGGTGAGCTGCGGGTTCGTCGTGGTTTGTCGCGCAGTTCCCCGCGCCCCTGAAAGACAGGGGTGCGCCTTTCGTCTCATGGAATCCGAGGCAGGGAAACGCCAATGCGTAAAGGGCAGAACCGGTTCGTCGCGGGGTTTCTCCTCGTCCCCGTGGCGCTTTATCTGATCTTCGTGATCTGGCCGTACATCCAGACGTTCGGCTATTCGCTGACGGACTGGAAGGGGCAGTCGCAGACGTTCTCCTTCATCGGCCTGGACAACTACACGGCGTTGTTCCAGGACGACATCTTCCTCCAGGCGATCTGGCACAACATCCTGTTCCTGGTGTTCATCCCGGTGATCACCATCCTGCTCGCCCTGTTCTTCGCGTTCATGCTGAACGCGGGCGGGCGCGGCCGGGCCGGCGGGGTCTCGGGGGTCGCCGGGTCGGGCTTCTACAAGATCGTGTACTTCTTCCCGCAGGTGCTGTCGCTGGCGATCCTCGCGGTGCTGTTCGGGGCCGTGTATCGCAGTGACAGCGGAGGCATGCTCAACGGCCTGCTGCTGAAACTGGGACTGGTCGACGAGAGCAGCCCCGTCGAGTGGCTGAACGAGCCGAACTTCGTGCTCTGGGGTCTCATCCTGGTCGTCGTCTGGCACGGCGTCGGCTTCTACCTGGTGCTGTTCTCCGCCGCCATGCAGGCCATCCCGAGGGACATCTACGAGGCCGCGCTGATCGACGGCGCCGGCCGCGCCCACACCTTCTTCCGCATCACCCTGCCGCTGCTGTGGGACTCCGTGCAGACCGCCTGGGTCTATCTCGGCATCGCGGCGATGGACATGTTCATCCTGGTCTCGACCATGACCGCGGGCGAGTACGGGGGCGGCCCCGACCACCACAGCGAGGTCATGGCGACCGTGATGATGCGGAACTTCCTGCTGTACGGCAGGAGTGGCTACGCCTGTGCGATGGGCGTCGTGATGCTGCTCCTCACCCTGATCGTGTCGGTGGTCATGCTGCGCGCCACCCGTCGCGAGCGCGTCGAGTTCTGAGCGGGAGAGACGACAGAAGATGAGTGCACCCCTCAAGACCGCCTCGCGCGGCGACTCGGTCCCCACCGGCCCGACCGTGGGCAGGCGGGGGACCGACCCCGGCGACGAGCGCGGCGAAGGCGTCGTCCTGAACGTCTTCTCGCACGGCTTCCTCGCCCTGTGGGCGCTGCTGATCGTGCTGCCGCTGCTGTGGCTGGTGCTCAGCTCCTTCAAGACCGACGCCCAGATCGGCGGCTCGGCCTTCGGCTGGCCCGAGAACTGGTCCTTCGACGTCTTCTCCCGTGCATGGGACAAGGGCATCGGCGACTACTTCGTCAACACGGTCATCGTGTTGATCTTCTCCGTGCCGCTGACCATGCTGTTCGGCTCGATGGCCGCGTACGTCCTGGCCCGCTACCCGTTCCGGGGCAACCGGCTGCTGTACTACTTCTTCGTCGCCGGCGCGATGTTCCCCGTGTTCCTGGCCCTGGTGCCGCTGTTCTTCATGGTCAAACGGCTGGACATGCTGAACACCTACCAGGGCCTGATCCTGGTGTACGTCGCCTACTCGCTGCCGTTCACCGTGTTCTTCATGCACGCGTTCTTCCGGACGCTGCCCACCGCGGTCTTCGAGGCGGCCATCCTCGACGGGGCCTCGCACACCCGGACCTTCTTCCAGGTCATGCTGCCGATGGCCAAGCCCGGGCTGATCAGCGTGGGGATCTTCAACACTCTGGGTCAGTGGAACCAGTTCATCCTGCCCACGGTCCTCATGCAGCCGCAGAGCGGCGACGATCCCGAGCGGTACGTCCTCACCCAGGGCCTCATCCAGCTCCAGCAGCAGCAGGGCTACGCCTCCGACCTGCCCGTCCTCTTCGCCGGTGTCACCATCGCGATGATCCCCATGCTCGTGGTCTATCTCTCCTTCCAGCGCCAGGTCCAGGCGGGCCTCACCTCGGCGACCCTCAAGTAGCCCGTTCCGGGACCTCAAGTAGCCGCAGAGTGACATTTAGTGGTCATTCGGCGGTCCCAGTTTCCCTCAAGGACTTGACTGCGGTAACCCGTTCAGCGGAGCTTGGAGTTCACAACTTGTAAGTGACCCGGGTTTCGCGGCTGTGACCTGGGTCACGGGCGGCGTGCGGGCCGCCCGTCCTGGGACGGGAGTGGATGAGTCGATGGAGACTCCGGGATCGCAGTCGTCGCTGCACCGAGCAAATCTCGAGCGCGTCGTGCGGGCGGTGCGTCTCGCCGGGTCGCTCACGCAGGCGGAGATCGCCAGGACGACCGGCCTGTCCGCGGCCACGGTTTCCAACATCGTGCGTGAGCTGAGGGA
Organism: Streptomyces sp. NBC_00104; assembly: GCF_045160825.1. Taxonomy (NCBI): domain Bacteria; kingdom Bacillati; phylum Actinomycetota; class Actinomycetes; order Kitasatosporales; family Streptomycetaceae; genus Streptomyces; species Streptomyces sp. NBC_00104. The sequence continues at coordinate 8,483,416 of NZ_CP108215.1, forward strand.
CGGGGGAACCGTCGAGGTCACGCCCACGTCGGCGGGTGGTCGGCGGGCGCGCGCGGTCTCGCTCAGCGGGGACGCCGGGATCGTGATCGGCGTGGACTTCGGGCACACCCATTTGCGCGTCGCGATAGGGAACCTCGCCCATCAGGTGCTCGCCGAGGAGGCCGAGCCGCTGGATGTGGACGCCTCCTCGACCCAGGGCTTCGACCGGGCGGAGCAGCTGGTCACCCGTTTGATCGAGGCCACCGGTGTGGATCGTACGAAGATCGCGGGCGTGGGTCTCGGTGTGCCCGGCCCGATCGACGTGGAGTCCGGGACGCTCGGCTCCACGGCCATCCTGCCCGGCTGGACCGGCACCAAGCCCGCCGCCGAGATGCGTGACCGCCTCGGCGTCGCCGTGCACGTGGACAACGACGCCAACCTCGGAGCCCTCGGCGAACTGGTCTGGGGCAGCGGCCGCGGGGTGCGGGACCTGGCCTACATCAAGGTGTCCAGCGGTGTCGGTGCCGGACTGGTGATCGATGGCAAGATCTACAGAGGCCCGGGTGGCACAGCGGGAGAAATCGGGCATATTACTCTTGATGAATCCGGCCCGGTCTGCCGTTGCGGCAACCGCGGCTGCCTGGAGACCTTCGCCGCCGCGCGCTATGTGCTGCCGCTCCTCCAGTCCAGCCACGGCACCGACCTGACCATGGAAGGGGTCGTACGGTTGGCGAGGGACGGGGATCCGGGCTGTCGTCGGGTGATCGCCGATGTCGGCCGACACATCGGAAGTGGAGTGGCCAATCTCTGCAACTTGTTGAACCCGAGCCGCGTGGTTCTCGGTGGCGATCTCGCCGAGGCCGGAGAGCTGGTTCTCGGGCCCATAAGGGAGTCGGTCGGCCGGTACGCGATCCCGAGTGCCGCACGTCAACTCTCAGTGTTGCCAGGGGCACTTGGCGGCCGTGCCGAGGTCCTCGGGGCCCTGGCCCTGGCCCTCAGCGAGATGGGTGATTCGACCCTTTTGGACGGGACCCTGACCGCGGCAACTCCTGTCTTCACTTAGAGAACGAAACACGCCGTTGCCAACCCGTTAAGGATTTACTTCTTGACGTCGCACGTGTGGCCGAGTTGACTTCCAGCCACCTCGGCCGCAGTGCTGCGGCCCGTGTCAGGGAGGCACAACCCAAATGAACGCAACGATGCGTAGAGTCGTGATCGGCGCCACCGCGGTTTCGCTGGCGCTCTCCGTGGCCGCCTGTGGGAAGGCCGGCGACGACGACTCGGACAGCGGAAGCGACAGCGGTTCGGGCAACAAGTCGATCGGTCTGCTCCTGCCCGACAACGTCACCGCGCGCTACGAGAAGTTCGACCGGCCGTACTTCGAGGACAAGGTCAAGGAGCTGTGCTCCGACTGCACGGTCGACTACGCGAACGCCGCCGCCGACCCGACCAAGCAGGCCCAGCAGATGAGCACCATGGTGACCAAGGGCGTGAAGGTCATCGTGGTCTCCGCCCAGGACTCCGCCGCCATCAAGTCCTCCATCCAGTCCGCGGTGGACAAGGGCGTCAAGGTCGTCGCCTACGACCGTCTCGCCCAGGGCCCGGTCTCGGCCTACGTCTCCTTCGACAACGTCAAGGTCGGTGAGCTCCAGGGCCAGGCCCTCCTCGACGCGCTCGGCGACAAGGCGACCGCCAAGTCCAAGGTCGTCATGATCAACGGCGACGACGCCGACCCGAACGCCGGCCAGTTCAAGGAGGGCGCGCACAAGGCCCTCGACGGCAAGGTCGACATCGCCTACGAGCAGTCCGGCCTGTGGAAGGACACCGTCGCCGCCCAGAAGATGTCCGCGGCGATCACCCAGCTGGGCGCCAAGAACATCGCGGGCGTCTACGCCGCCAACGACGGCATGGCCGGCGGCATCGCCAACACCCTCAAGGGTGCGAAGATCAGCGGCATCCCCCTGACGGGTCAGGACGCCGAGCTCGCGGCCATCCAGCGGCTCGTCGCCGGCACGCAGTCCTCCACGGTCTACAAGGCCTACAAGCCCGAGGCCGACACCGCCGCCGAGCTCGCGGTCAACCTGCTGGAGGGCAAGGACATCAAGTCCCTGGCCGACACCGAGGTGACCAGCGGATCCGGCGACAAGGTCCCGGCGAAGCTGCTGACCCCGGTCTCCGTCACCAAGGAGAACATCAACGACACGGTGGTCAAGGACGGCCTGTACACGGTCGCCGACATCTGCACCCCCGAGTACGCCAAGGCCTGCGAGTCCGCCGGTCTGAAGTAACCACTTCGGCCCGCTGAGCCTGTCCGGCGCCCGCCCCACCTCATACCCCGCTTCCGGGGCGGGCGCCGGACGGAACCGCTGCCCGGGCGCTCCGCTGGGAGTGCCGCGATGGGGCCGTCGGTTGTCGGTCGACTGCCGCACCGTCGTGGCTTGTCGCGCAGTTCCCCGCGCCCCCTCGGGGCGCTGCCGGGCGCTGCGGATCTTCGTATGTTCACCTTGTAAGCCTTGTGTGACGGCCCCTCATCGACGGGGTCCGCACATCCTCCGCGCCTATTCAAAGCGCGGCATCCCCGCCGGTCAGGCGGCGAAGGAGATGGTTCACGTGTCCGCTACGCCCGTGCTGGCGTTGCGCGGAGTCTCCAAGCGATTCGGTGCGGTGCAGGCACTCACCGACGTCGAGCTGGAGGTCCACGCCGGAGAAGTGGTCGCCCTGGTGGGCGACAACGGCGCAGGTAAGTCCACCCTGGTCAAGACGATCGCGGGTGTCCACCCCATCGATGAGGGCGTCATCGAGTGGCAGGGTGACCCGGTCAGGATCAACAAGCCGCACGACGCCCAGGGACTCGGCGTCGCGACGGTCTACCAGGACCTCGCGCTCTGCGACAACCTCGATGTCGTGGGCAACCTCTACCTCGGGCGCGAGCTGCTGCACCGGGGCGTCATCGACGAGGTGTCGATGGAGAAGAACTCGCGCGAACTGCTGTCCACGCTCTCGATCCGGATCCCGAGCGTCCGCATCCCGATCGCGAGCCTCTCCGGCGGTCAGCGTCAGGTCGTCGCCATCGCCCGCGCCCTCATCGGCGACCCCAAGCTCGTCATCCTGGACGAGCCCACCGCCGCCCTCGGTGTCGAACAGACCGCGCAGGTCCTCGACCTGGTCGAGCGGCTACGCGAGCGCAACCTCGCCGTCATCCTCATCAGCCACAACATGGCCGATGTCAAGGCGGTCGCGGACACCGTCGCGGTCCTGCGCCTGGGCAAGAACAACGGTTCCTTCTCCGTGAAGGACACCAGCCACGAAGAGATCATCGCCGCGATCACGGGTGCCACGGACAACGCCGTGACCCGTCGCGCGGGGCGGCGCACCACGGAGGCGGCAAAGTGAGTGACACGTCCAAGACCGTGAAGAGCGATTCCGCCAAGACCGGCAAGGGGGTCGCGGAGGGCCAGACCACGGTCGCTCCCGCCGACGACCCCACGGCCGCGCCGGTCACCGTCGTCGACCCGCGTCTGCTGGTCCGCGAAGAGGGCCTCAAGGGCTACCTCACCGAGTTCAAGCGCAAGGTGAAGGGCGGCGAGCTGGGCTCGCTGCCGGTCGTCATCGGCCTGATCGTCATCTGGACGATCTTCCAGCTGCAGAACGACCGCTTCCTGAGCGCCGACAACCTCTCCAACATCAGCTACTTCCTCTCGGCCACCGGCATGCTCGCCATCGGCCTGGTGTTCGTACTGCTGCTCGGCGAGATCGATCTGTCCGTGGGCTCGGTCAGTGGTCTGGCCTCCACCCTGTTCGCCGTGTTCGCGGTGAACCACGGCATGAACGCCTGGTTGTCGCTGGTCCTGGCGGTGCTCACCGGCCTCGCCATCGGCGCGCTGCACGGCTGGTTCTTCGCCAAGATCGGCGTACCCGCGTTCGTCGTCACCCTGGCCGGCTTCCTCGGCTGGAACGGCCTGATGCTGTGGCTGCTGGGTGACAGCGGCACGATCAACATCCCGTCCGACACGGGTCCGGTCCACCTGCTCGGCCAGAGCTCCTTCTTCATGGACCAGGCCATCATCGGCGCGTACATCCTGGCCGGCCTCGCCGTGGGGCTCTCGCTCGTCGGCAACTTCAGCGAGCAGCGCCGTCGTCGGTCCGCGGGTGTGCCGTTCCGGCCGACCAGCGAGATCCTGCTGCGCGTCGGCGCGCTCGCCCTCGCGTCCTTCGCCGCCGCCGCGGTGCTCAACGACGCGTCCGGTGTCTCCAACGCGCTGGTGATCTTCCTCGGGGCGCTGGTGATCGTGGACTTCGTGCTGCGTCGTACGACCTACGGCCGCAAGGTCTTCGCGGTCGGCGGCGGCATCGAGGCGGCCCGCCGTGCCGGTATCAACGTGCCGGTGATCCGGATCACCGTGTTCGCCATCTCCGGTGGCTTCGCGGCGGTCGGCGGCATGTTCTTCGCCGGCCAGACCGCGAGTGCGACGCTGTCCGCCGGTGGCGGCAACACCCTGATGCTCGCCATCGCCGCCGCCGTCATCGGTGGCACCAGCCTCTTCGGTGGGCGGGGGTCGGTGTGGTCGGCGCTGCTGGGCATGCTCGTGATCCAGTCGATCCAGACCGGTCTCGACCTGCTGAACATGAACACGTCGATCCAGTACATGATCACGGGTGCGGTGCTGCTGGGCGCGGTCGTCATCGACTCCGTCAGCCGCAGGAGCCAGAAGGCGGCGGGTCGCGCGTAGCGGACTCGCGGAGGGGGCCGTTGGGGGGCCGTCCGCCGCCGGCCACGGGTTGTCCGTGGCTGGTCGCGCGGGTCCCCGCGCCCCTGACGGGGCGCCAGGCGCCCCTCGTGGAACACGTGCCCGGCACCATTCCTGGTGCCGGGCACTTCTCGTTGTTGTCGGACGTTTCGTACGGGTACGTCTGCGCAGGATGGTTTACGGCCGTTTGCGTGACGTAGGAGTCGACCGCCCGGCGGTTGGCCGGGTGCGCGGAAGATTAGACTTCGACGAGCCCGGTAACGCTCGAACAGCACTATCGCAAGGAGGCACGGGTGCCGCTGCTGACCCGCATCAGGGGACCGCGCGATCTGGACCGGCTCAGCCTGGAGGAGTTGGACCAGCTGGCGGAGGAGATCCGGACCTTCCTCGTCGAGGCGGTGTCGAAGACCGGCGGTCACCTCGGCCCGAACCTCGGCGTGGTCGAGCTCACCCTCGCCCTGCATCGTGTCTTCGACTCGCCCAAGGACAAGGTGCTGTGGGACACGGGCCACCAGTCCTACGTCCACAAGCTGCTCACCGGCCGTCAGGACTTCTCCCGACTGAAGATGAAGGGCGGCCTCTCCGGCTACCCCTCGCAGGCCGAGTCCGAGCACGACGTCATCGAGAACAGCCACGCCTCCACGGTGCTGGGCTGGGCCGACGGGCTGGCGAAGGCCAACCAGGTGCTGAAACGCGACGACCACGTGGTCGCGGTCATCGGCGACGGCGCGCTCACCGGCGGCATGGCCTGGGAGGCGCTCAACAACATCGCCGACGCCAAGGACCGGCCGCTGGTCATCGTCGTCAACGACAACGAGCGCTCGTACGCGCCGACCATCGGCGGGCTCGCCAACCACCTGGCCACCCTGCGCACCACTGACGGCTACGAGCGGTTCCTGGCCCGCGGCAAGGACCTGCTGGAGCGCACCCCGGTCGTCGGCAGGCCGCTCTACGAGACGCTGCACGGCGCGAAGAAGGGGCTGAAGGACTTCATCGCCCCGCAGGGCATGTTCGAGGACCTGGGCCTGAAGTACGTCGGTCCGATCGACGGGCACGACATCGAGGCCCTGGAGTCCGCGCTGTCCCGCGCCAAGCGCTTCGGCGGGCCGGTCATCGTGCACTGCCTCACCGAGAAGGGCCGCGGCTACCAGCCCGCCCTCCAGGACGAGGCGGACCGGTTCCACGCCGTCGGCAAGATCCACCCGGACACGGGTCTGCCGATCGCCTCGTCCGGCGCCGACTGGACCTCGGTCTTCGGCGAGGAGATGGTGAAGCTCGGCAAGGAGCGCGAGGACATCGTCGCCATCACGGCGGCCATGCTCCAGCCGGTCGGGCTCGACAGGTTCGCCAAGGCCTTCCCCGACCGCGTGTACGACGTCGGCATCGCCGAGCAGCACGCCGCCGTGTCGGCGGCGGGCCTCGCCACGGGCGGTGTGCACCCGGTCTTCGCGGTCTACGCCACGTTCCTCAACCGTGCCTTCGACCAGGTCCTGATGGATGTTGCCCTCCACAAGTGCGGTGTGACGTTCGTACTGGACCGGGCCGGCGTCACCGGCACCGACGGCGCCTCGCACAACGGCATGTGGGACATGTCGATCCTCCAGGTCGTGCCGGGGCTGCGGCTCGCCGCGCCGCGTGACGCCGACCAGGTCCGCGCCCAGCTGCGCGAGGCCGTCGAGGTGACGGACGCGCCGACCGTGGTGCGCTTCTCCAAGGGCGCCGTCGGCCCCGCCGTACCGGCCCTGCGCCGCGTCGGCGGCATGGACGTGCTGCGCGAGCCGGGCACCGACACCCCGGACGTGCTCCTCGTCTCGGTCGGCGCCCTCGCGCCGATGTGCCTGGAGATCGCCGGACTGCTCGACCAGCAGGGCATCACCACGACCGTCGTCGACCCTCGCTGGGTCAAGCCGGTCGACGAGCACATGGCGCCGCTCGCCGACAAGCACCGCGTGGTGGTCACCGTCGAGGACAACTCCCGCGTCGGCGGCGTCGGCTCGGCCGTCGCCCAGGCGCTGCGCGACGCCGGAGTGGACATCCCGCTGCGCGACTTCGGCATCCCGCCGCGCTTCCTCGACCACGCCTCCCGTGCCGAGGTCATGGCGGAGATCGGGCTCACCGCGCCCGACATCGCCCGCCAGGTCACCGGGCTGGTCTCCAAGCTCGACGGCCGGTACGGCGATGCCGCCGCAGAGGTGGAACCCGCGCGCGACTGACCTGTCCGGCCGGGCTGTTCGGGCCGGTTTCACCATCCTTTACGGTGGTGAGACCGGCCCATTCGCGTGAAACCGCCCGCGCCGGGGCAAACGCTCCCCAGTCTCGGCTTCGCTCGACCGGGGGACCCCCATCGCCCCCTCTCGATCATGTCGAGGACGACCAGCGTGGGAGGTACGCCCGTGAGCAGCACACTCTTCCGAACGAAGAAGGTCGAGCAGTCCATCCTCGATACCGAGGAACCAGAGCACGCGCTCAAGAAATCCTTGTCCGCGCTCGATCTGACGGTCTTCGGCGTCGGTGTCATCATCGGTACCGGCATCTTCGTCCTCACCGGCACGGTGGCCAAGAACAACGCCGGTCCCGCCGTGGCCCTCGCCTTCGTCGTGGCCGGCGTCGTCTGCGCGCTCGCCGCCCTCTGCTACGCGGAGTTCGCGTCCACGGTCCCGGTCGCCGGATCCGCGTACACCTTCTCGTACGCCTCCCTGGGAGAACTGCCCGCCTGGATCATCGGCTGGGACCTGGTCCTGGAGTTCGCGCTGGGGACGGCGGTGGTCGCCGTCGGCTGGTCCGGCTATATCCATTCGCTGCTGGCCAACGCGGGCTGGGAGCTGCCGGCGGCGCTCGGCACGAGAGACGGGGCCGACAGCTTCGGGTTCGACATCCTCGCCGCCGCGCTCGTCCTGGTGCTCACCGCCATCCTCGTGGTCGGCACGAAGCTCTCCGCGCGGGTCACCTCCCTCGTCGTCGCCATCAAGGTGACGGTCGTCCTCACCGTGATCATCGCGGGTGCCTTCTTCGTCAAGGGCGACAACTACGATCCGTTCGTCCCCAAGGCACAGGCGGTGGAGGCGGGTGAAAGCCTCCAGTCGCCGCTGATCCAGCTGATGTTCGGCTGGGCGCCGTCCAACTTCGGCGTGATGGGCATCTTCACGGCCGCCTCCGTCGTCTTCTTCGCGTTCATCGGCTTCGACGTCGTCGCGACGGCCGCCGAGGAGACGAGGCATCCGCAGCGGGACATGCCCCGGGGCATCATCGGCTCCCTCGTCATCTGCACCACGCTGTATGTGGCGGTGTCGATCGTCGTCACCGGCATGCAGCACTACACCGATCTGTCGGTGACCGCCCCGCTCGCCGACGCCTTCAAGGCCACCGGGCATCCGTGGTTCGCGGGCTTCATCAGCTTCGGCGCCGCCGTCGGCCTGACCACCGTGTGCATGATCCTGCTGCTCGGTCAGACCCGGGTGTTCTTCGCGATGAGCCGCGACGGGCTGATGCCGCGGTTCTTCTCCCGCGTCCACCCCCGGTTCAAGACCCCGCACCGGCCGACCATCCTGCTCGGTGTGGTCATCGCGATCCTCGCGGGCTTCACCCCGCTGAGCGAGCTGGCCGAGCTGGTGAACATCGGCACGCTGTTCGCCTTCGTGGTCGTCGCGATCGGCGTCATCATCCTCCGCAGGTCCCGCCCCGACCTGCACCGGGCGTTCCGCACCCCCTGGGTGCCGTTCATCCCGATCCTCTCGGTGTGCGCCTCGCTGTGGCTGATGCTCAACCTGCCCACCGAGACCTGGCTCCGCTTCGCCGGCTGGATGCTCCTCGGCTTCGTCGTCTACTTCGTCTACGGCCGCTCGCACAGCCGACTCGGACGCCAGGAGCAGGCCGCCGTGGGTGACGCCACCAAGCCGCCGGGCCACGACGCCCCGTAGCCCGTCTCCGGCAAGCGGCTGGACTCTCCGGCCCCGTACGCCCGCCTCCGGTGGGACCGCGGGGCCGGACCGCGTGCCGCACGGGAGGGGCACGCCCCCGACGGCCCCGACGGCCCGACGCCCCCGACGGCCCGACGGGACCGGCGGACGAACCGTTCAGGACTCCCCGCGCACAGCCCGCGGACCGGTCACCTCGGCACCCAACTCGCCCACCCTGCGCCGTAGTTCGCGGTCGGCGGTGACGACGAGGCAGGGGCGGTCGCGGGCCTCCTCGGCGACCAGTTCCACGATGCGGTCGTCGCCACTGCGGGGAGCCGCTTCGACCCGTACACCGGGCACCGGCTCCACGCCCCGGGCGGCGCCCTCGACGACCATCACGAGTTCCACGGGCTCGTCCCGGCCGGGGACCCCGTCCCGGGCGAGCCGGTCGCGCAGGCGCTCCGCCGCGCCCCGCCGGTCGCGCCACCAGCCGTCGGGGACGGAACCGATGACGTTGGCCGCGTCGACGATCACGAGCAGGGGGTCGTCCATGGGGACAGGGTCGCACGCCAGATGGCCACGCCCTTCAGGTGGAACGTTGATTCTATGATGGGGGCCGCCCGGCCTTCCGCGTTCCCGTGCGAGAGGGCGGCCGGGGAGCCGCGCCGAGCGTCTTCGAGCCGAGCGTCTTCGAAAGGGCAGGTCACGTCATGCGGTCCAGATCCGGGCGCGCCGCTGCCCAGGCGGCGGCCGACACCTCGGCGAACGGCGGGGGCGGACGGCACAAGGCCGAGGCCACCCTGGCCGGTTCCTGGCTCGTCCTCGGCAAGGACGGCAGGCTCACCGCGTACGCCCGCGCGCGGACGGGGCTGCTGCGCTGGACGCAGACCCTGCCGGGCGGCCCCGAGTGGACCGGTCCCGACCTCTTCCCCGTGGCCGGTCTGACCGACCTCCACGTCGTACAGGGCGCGGACACCTACGTGCACTTCCTCGGCCGCCGCGAGATTCCGAAGGCCGACGGTCCGTCCGCCGTGGACGTCGTGCACGCCATCCAGTACCAGACCGGCCGACCGGTCACCGAATGGCGTTCGCTGGGCAATCCGCACAAGGACGCGGCGAAGGCGGCGCGCTTCGGGATACCGACCGGGGGCGTGAGCGCCAACGGCAACGTCCATGTCTTCGCGCGCAACGCGGGCGGCGGCGTCATGCTGCGCCGGGAGCTGGCGGGCGGCAAGTGGAGCCCGTGGACCGACCTCAAGGGCAGCCTGGTGCAGGACCCGGTGACCGTGGTCGCGTACGCCTCCGGGCGGGTCGAGGCGGTGGTCGGCGGCCAGGACCTCGTCATGCGCTGGACGCAGGAGAAGCCCGACGGGAACTTCAGCCGGACGCCCACGATCCCGCTCGCGGTGGTCCGCGGCAGCGTGGTGGGACTGGAGACCGGGCCCGACCGGGCCACGTACTACTGGACCGACCCGGCGACCGGCGGCGTCGTCGCCCACCGCCCGGGCGGCGGGGTGATCCCGCTGGGCGGGGCACCGGCCGAGGACCCGGTGGCCGTGCTGCGGGTGCCGCTCGACGGATACGACTGCACGGTGCTGGCCCATCGCGACACCGAGGGGCAGGTCGTGCTGGCCGCGTGCGGTACGGAGAACGAGCAGGCCGGGGTGTGGTGGTCGGGCACCGGTGAACGTTGCGTCGGCGCGCCCGCGTTGGCGCGGGACGCGTACGGGCGGGTGGTGCTCGGGGCGATCGGTGGGGACGGTGCGCTGCGGATCGCTCGGCAGAACGACGAGGACGGGTTGGCGTTGGCGCCGTCGGTTGGTGTCTGACGACGCCCAGGAGTCCGTCGCGTCCGGCGGGATGGCGCGTGCGGGTCGCACGTGGCCGCTCGCGCGGCTCCCTCGTCCGAACCCGCCGCCGGCCGAAGCCGTTTCACGGTCGTGGACGGTGACGCGGGGATGTACGCCGAGTCCGACCGTGCCCTGCTGACGGGGAGCCTCACGCTCAAGTCCCGCAGTGCCGAAGGAGGTTGAGCGCCCGAACTCCGCTGTGTGGATCCCCTGAAGCGTGATCACACGATCAACCACAAGGCCACGTCCGGGAAGAAGACCGTGGCGCTGAACGTCACGTCGGACAACACGGAGACCTCGGCCATGTACCTGACCGGCGTGGAGACCGAGCACGGCACGCCGAAGATCGCCCACGTGGGGTACGCCGACGGCTCGGACCCCGGTTCGTCGGCCCTGTCGATCGACCTCATGACGGCGGGAACGGCCGCGCAGGGCATCTTCGTCACCGCGACCGACGCCCCGACCAAGGGGGCCCTGCTGGTCCTGCGGAGCAACCCCGGCCCGGACGACTTCGTCGTCAAGGGCAACGGTACGGCCGGCGTGGGCATGGGCCGAGGGAACAACCCGCAGTCGCAGCTCCATGTGATCCAGCGGACCGGCTCGGCCTCGGCCGTCCTCGCCGAGGGCGCGGTACGGCTCGCGAACGTCGCCGCGGAGCCGAGCGGGGCACCCGCCGCAGTGGGCGGCGGCTCCCTCTACGCCCAGGAAGGCAAGCTGTACTGGAAGCCCGTGGGTGGCAAGCCCACCCTGCTGGCGTAGCGAGGACGAACGTGCAACTGACCCCCGACCAACTCATCCCAGAGTTCCACGACGCCGTCATGGAGCTGTACTTCGCCCGCAAGCGCATCGCGCTGCCGGAGGCGGAGAACGCCGAACTGAAGGCGCGGCTCGCCGCGGCCGAAGGGGACGCGGCGGACGCATGAGAAGAGGGCCCCCGCCGAAGCGGGGGCCCTCGACCGTGTCCGGTGGTTACGCGGGGACCGAAGCCACCCCGGTCTCCAGGAACTTCTTGCCGTTGACGCGCTCGCTGACGCCCTCGCGGTCCAGGTACGGCGTGATGCCGCCCAGGTGGAAGGGCCAGCCGGCGCCGGTGATCAGGCAGAGGTCGATGTCCTGCGCCTCGGCGACGACACCCTCGTCGAGCATGAGCCCGATCTCCTGGGCGACGGCGTCGAGGACCCGGGCCCGCACCTGCTCCTCGGACAGGACGACATCGCCCTGCTCGAGGAGCGCGGCGACCTCGGGGTCCAGCTCCGGCTTGCCGGAGTCGTAGACGTAGAAGCCGCGCTTGCCGGCCTTGACGACGGCGGCGAGGTTCGGGGAGACGGTGAAGCGGTCCGGGAAGGCCCGGTTAAGGGTCTCCGAGACGTGCAGGCCGATGGCCGGGCCGACCAGCTCCAGCAGGACCAGCGGCGACATCGGCAGACCCAGCGGCTCGACCGCCTTCTCGGCGACCTCGACCGGCGTGCCCTCGTCGATGACGTTCTGGATCTCGCCCATGAAGCGGGTCAGGATGCGGTTCACGACGAACGCCGGGGCGTCCTTCACCAGGACCGCGGTCTTCTTCAGCTTCTTGGCGACGGCGAAGGCCGTGGCGAGGGAGGCGTCGTCCGTGGTCTCGCCCCGGACGATCTCCAGGAGCGGCAGGATCGCGACCGGGTTGAAGAAGTGGAAGCCGACGACCCGCTCGGGGTTCTTCAGCTTCGACGCCATCTCGGTCACCGACAGCGAGGAGGTGTTGGTGGCGAGGATCGCGTGCGCCGGGGCGACCGCCTCGACCTCCGCGAACACCTGCTGCTTGACACCGATCTCCTCGAACACGGCCTCGATGACGAAGTCCGCGTCGGAGAAGCCCTCGGCCTTGTCCAGCACACCGGTGACCAGGGCCTTGAGGCGGTTGGCCTTGTCCTGGTTGATCCGGCCCTTGAGCAGCAGCTTGTCGATCTCGGCGTGGACGTAGCCCACACCCTTGTCGACGCGCTCCTGGTCGATGTCGGTCAGCACGACCGGCACCTCGAGGCGGCGCAGGAACAGCAGCGCGAGCTGGGAGGCCATCAGACCGGCGCCGACGACACCGACCTTGGTGACCGGGCGGGCCAGCGACTTGTCCGGGGCGCCGGCGGGGCGCTTGCCGCGCTTCTGCACCAGGTTGAAGGCGTAGATACCGGAGCGCAGCTCGCCACCCATGATCAGGTCGGCGAGGGCGACGTCCTCGGCGTCGAAGCCCTGCTGGAGGTCGCCGTTCTTCGCGGCCTCGATGATGTCCAGCGCGCGGTACGCGGCCGGGGCCGCCCCGTGCACCTTGCCGTCCGCGATGAACCGGCCCTTGGCGACGGCCTGGTCCCAGGCCTCACCGCGGTCGATGACGGGACGCTCGACCGTGACGTCGCCCTTGAGGACGTTCGCCGTCCAGATCAGCGACTGTTCCAGGAAGTCGGCGCCCTCGAAGATCGCGTCCGCGATGCCGAGGTCGAAGACCTGCTGGCCCTTGAGCTGCTTGTTCTGGTTGAGGCTGTTCTCGATGATCACCGAGACGGCCTTGTCGGCACCGATCAGGTTCGGCAGCAGCGCGCAGCCGCCCCAGCCCGGGACCAGCCCGAGGAAGACCTCGGGGAGGGAGAAGGCCGGGATGGCCTTGGAGACGGTCCGGTACGCGCAGTGCAGACCGACCTCGACGCCACCGCCCATCGCGGCACCGTTGTAGTACGCGAAGGTCGGGACGGCGAGCGCGGACAGCCGCTTGAAGACCTCGTGGCCGCCCTTGCCGATGGCGAGTGCGTCGTCGTGGTTCTTCAGCAGCTCGACGCCCTTGAGGTCGGCGCCGACGGCGAAGATGAACGGCTTGCCGGTGACACCGACACCGACGATCTCACCGGCCGAGGCCTCCTTCTCGACCTGGTCGAGGGCGGTGTTCAGGTTCGCCAGCGACGCGGGGCCGAAGGTGGTCGGCTTGGTGTGGTCGAAGCCGTTGTCGAGCGTGATGAGCGCGAAGCGCCCGGCGCCGGACGGCAGGTCGAGGTGGCGTACGTGCGCGGACGTCACGACCTCGTCGGGGAACAGCTCGGCCGCGCCCTTGAGGAGTTCGGTGGTGCTCACTTGTCGCCTCCGGCGTCCTTGTGGTGCGGGTTCTCCCAGATGACCGTGGCGCCCATGCCGAAGCCGACGCACATGGTGGTGAGGCCGTAACGGACCTCCGGCTGCTCCTCGAACTGACGGGCCAGCTGCGTCATGAGACGCACACCCGAGGAGGCCAGCGGGTGACCGAAGGCGATGGCGCCGCCGTACTGGTTGACGCGCGCGTCGTCGTCGGCGATGCCGTAGTGCTCCAGGAAGGCCAGGACCTGCACGGCGAAGGCCTCGTTGATCTCGAACAGGCCGATGTCGTCGATGGACAGCCCCGCCTGGGCGAGCGCCTTCTCCGTCGCCGGGATCGGGCCGTAGCCCATGACCTCCGGCTCGACACCCGCGAAGGAGTACGAGACGAGACGCATCTTGACCGGGAGGTCGTTCTCGCGGGCGAAGTCCTCGGAGGCGATGAGCGAGGCGGTCGCGCCGTCGTTCAGACCGGCCGCGTTACCGGCGGTGACCCGCCCGTGCACGCGGAACGGGGTCTTGAGGCCCGACAGGTTCTCCAGGGTCGTCCCCGGCCGCATCGGCTCGTCGGCGGTGACCAGGCCCCAGCCCGTCTCGCCGGCCTCGGCGTTGGTGCGGCGCACCGAGATCGGCACCAGGTCGGCCTGGATCTTGCCGTTGGCGTACGCCTTGGCGGCCTTCTCCTGCGAGCGCACGGCGTACTCGTCGGCGCGCTGCTTGGTGATCGTCGGGTACCGGTCGTGCAGGTTCTCGGCGGTCATGCCCATGAACAGGGCGGACTCGTCGACCAGCTTCTCGCTGACGAACCGCGGGTTCGGGTCCACGCCCTCGCCCATCGGGTGGCGGCCCATGTGCTCGACACCACCGGCGATGGCGATGTCGTACGCGCCGAAGGCGACGGAACCGGCGACCGAGGTGACGGCGGTCAGGGCGCCGGCACACATGCGGTCGATGGAGTAACCGGGCACCGACTGCGGCAGACCGGCGAGGATGCCCGCCGTACGGCCGATGGTGAGCCCCTGGTCACCGATCTGCGTGGTCGCGGCGATGGCGACCTCGTCGATCTTCGCGGGCTCCAGACCGGGGTTGCGGCGCAGCAGCTCCCGGATCGCCTTCACGACGAGGTCGTCGGCGCGGGTCTCGTGGTAGATGCCCTTCGGGCCCGCCTTGCCGAACGGGGTGCGGACGCCGTCGACGAAGACGACGTCCTTGACGGTACGAGGCACGATGGCTCTCCTCCAGAGGTGCGGGACGGCACTGCTGCGATACGCAACCGCTGAGCGGGCGCTCAGCCCCCATGCTACTTACGAGTAACAGTGCTGCACACCCCTGGGCGGGGGAGCGGCGAAGGTCACACGGGTTCCCCATGTTACCGCCGGTTACATCGGCGTGCCTCAAGGGTGCGAGGAACTGCGCGACCAGCCCGAACGAACCCGCGGGGGCGTGCGGCGCTCACGGAGCGGGCGCGGTGGATCCCCAGGGAACCAGCACGGGCGTGGCCGCCGGATGCGACACTCCGGCCTCCCCTGTCCGGCGATCACGTCGAACGGCGTCCGCGCCGGCCCCGCCGTCGGCGGATCGGTGTGGCCTCCTGTGTGCGCGCTCCCTAAACCGGTCCAGTCGATTCCTCGACAGTATCGCGAAATATTTCGACAGCCTTGGCGAAATAGCGACTTTACCGGTTCAGTGTCGACTGTCAGAGTGCCGAACCAGCCAACCCACTCGTGCTCGTCCGTACCGAACGGAGCTGGTGCACATGAACCACCGAAGGACGCTCACCGGAACACTGGTCGCCGCAGCACTTCTCGCCTCGGGCTGCACGGGCGGTGGAGGCAGTTCGAAGGGCGCCGACGCCAAGGCTCCTGATGACCCGTCACAGGTCTCCGGAACCATCAAGGTCCTCACCCACCGCACCGACATCGTGCAGGACGGCACGATGAAGAAGTACGCGGACGCCTTCAACAAGACCTATCCGAAGGTCAAAGTGGAGTTCGAGGCCCTCACGGACTACGAGGCCGAGGTCAAGATCCGTATGAACACGGAGAACTACGGCGACGTCCTGATGATCCCGGCCGTCATCAAGAAGAACGACTACCCCAAGTTCTTCGCCTCGCTCGGCACCGAGAAGGAGCTGAGCGAGAAGTACCGCTTCA
The DNA here is from genome assembly GCF_045160825.1 of Streptomyces sp. NBC_00104. NCBI lineage: Bacteria > Bacillati > Actinomycetota > Actinomycetes > Kitasatosporales > Streptomycetaceae > Streptomyces > Streptomyces sp. NBC_00104. The sequence goes on from NZ_CP108215.1 coordinate 8,499,135, forward strand.
CCGACTTCACCGCCGTCGACGGCAAGGTCTACGGGCAGACCACGAACGGCGGCACCCCCGGCTTCGTCTACAACAAGAAGGTCTGGGCCGAGGCCGGCGTCACCGACTGGCCCACCACACCGGACGAGTTCCTCACCGCCCTGAAGGCCATCAGGGCGAAGACGGACGCGGTGCCGTACTACACCAACTTCGCCGCGCAGTGGCCGCTCACGTCCTGGACCTACGTCGCCGGCTCGGTCAGCTGCGACACCGGGGCCACCACACGGCTCGCCGAGGGCGACCCCTGGGCGGAGGGCGAGGACCTGCGCGTCGGCGACACCCTGCTCCACGACATCGTGCGGCAGGACCTGATCGAGAAGGACCCGACGACCACCAACTGGGAGGGCTCCAAGCCCCGGCTGGCGAAGGGCGAGATCGCCACCGCCTGGCTCGGCTCCTGGGCGGTCCTGCAGTTCCGCCAGGCCGCCGAGAAGGCGGGCACGAACCCCGACGACATCGGCTTCATGCCGTTCCCCGCCCAGGTCGACGGCACGTTCTGCGCGGTCCTCAGCCCCGACTACAGCCAGGCCGTGAACATCAACTCCGACCACAAGGAGGCGGCCCGCGCCTGGATCGACTGGTTCTCCACCGAGTCCGGCTACGCGGACGACAACCTGCTGCCCTCGATCCTCAAGGACGCCCCTCTCCCCGAGGCCCTGAAGCCGTACGAGGAGGCCGGGGTGAAGCTCATCGAGCTGGACGACGCCAAGGGCGGCCTCGTCAAGGAGATCGACAGCGCCTCCGAGGTCGGCCTCTACGGCCCCGCGTACCGCCAGGACCTGGTCGACCTCGCCCGCGGCGCCAAGGACGGCAGACTGGACGACTTCCTCGCCGACCTCAGCGAGCGCTGGACCGAGGCCCGGAAGACCGTGGGGTCCTGATGCCCCACACGCGTACGACCGCCCCCTCGCACGCGACGGAGAAGGCGGCGCGGCCCTCCACGGCCGCGCCCCCGCCTCCCACGCCACGGCGCGCACCCCGCAAGGTGCGCCTCTGGCGGAAGCTCACCCCCTGGCTCTTCCTGGCCGCCCCGCTGGCCCTGCTGATCGCCTTCACCTACGCCCCGGTCGCCAACATGCTGGCGTACAGCTTCACCGACTGGGACGGCGTCAGCCCCGAACTGAAGTACACCGGTGCCGACAACTACATCGAGATCTTCACCCGCCCCGAGCTGTTCCAGGTCTTCTTCGTCAGCGGCTACTACCTCGCCGCGTCAGCCGTGCAGATAGCCGCCGCCCTCTACTTCGCGACGATCCTCAGCTTCAACGTCCGCTTCCGGAACCTCTTCAAGGGCCTCCTCTTCTTCCCGTACCTGATCAACGGCGTCGCGATCGGCTTCGTCTTCCTGTACTTCTTCCAGGACGGCGGCACCCTCGACTCGGTCCTCGCCCTCTTCGGCCACGAGTCCGACCGCGCCTGGCTCGGCACGTCGACGTCCGCGAACGTCTCTCTCGCGGGCGTCTCCGTCTGGCGCTACATGGGCCTGAACTTCGTGCTCTTCCTCGGCGCCATCCAGTCGATCCCGGGGGAGCTGTACGAGGCGGCCGAACTGGACGGGGCCAACCGCTGGCACCAGTTCCGGTACATCATCGCGCCCGGCATCCGCCCGGTCCTGAGCCTGAGCGTGATCCTCTCGATCTCCGGCTCCCTCTCGGTCTTCGAGATCCCGTACATCATGACCGGCGGCGCCACCGGCACCGAGACCTTCGTGATCCAGACCGTCAAGCTCGCCTTCCAGTTCAACAAGACGGGCCTCGCGTCCGCCGCCGCGGTCGTCCTGCTGCTGATCATCCTGGCGGTGACGTGGCTGCAACGCCGACTGGTCCCCGACGACAGGGTGGACCTCGTATGACGACACTGACGACTCCAACCCCGGTGACGCGCAGGCGAGTTGCCCGCACCCTCACCTACCTGTCCCTGGTCGGCGCGTCGATCGTGGTCCTCCTGCCCCTCCTGGTGGTCCTGCTGACCTCGCTCAAGACCGAGCGGCAGATGGCGGACGACAGCGGCGCACTCACGCTGCCGGACAGCTTCCTGAACTTCGAGAACTACGCGACGGCCTTCCGTGACGGCGAGATGCTCGTCGCCTTCGGCAACACGGCCTTCATCCTCTTCTTCGCCGTCTCCGGAACGGTCCTCATCGGCTCGATGGCGGCCTACGCGATCGACCGCTTCACCTTCCGCTTCCGGAAGCTGGTCGTCGCGCTCTTCCTCGTCGCCACCCTCGTCCCCGGCGTCACCACCCAGGTCGCGACCTTCCAGATCGTCGACAGCTTCGGCATGTTCGACACCCTCTGGGCCCCGATCGCCCTCTACATGGGCACCGACATCGTCTCGATCTACATCTTCCTGCAGTTCGTGCGATCGATCCCGATCTCCCTCGACGAGTCCGCCCGCCTGGACGGAGCCAACGCCTTCACGATCTACCGGAAGATCATTTTCCCGCTCCTCAAACCCGCGATCGCCACCGTCGTCATCGTCAAAGGGATCACCGTCTACAACGACTTCTACATCCCCTTCCTCTACATGCCCTCCGACGACCTCGGCGTGATCTCGACCTCCCTCTTCCGCTTCAAGGGGCCCTTCGGCGCCCACTGGGAAACGATCTCGGCAGGAGCGGTCCTGGTGATCCTGCCGACCCTGATCGTCTTCCTGGCCCTGCAGAGGTTCATCTACAACGGCTTCACGAGAGGGGCTACGAAGTAACCCGCCGACGCGCGGACGCCCCTGCGGCGCTCAGGCCTCCCTGGCCTTCGCGGTGGCGGACATCGCCCCCACCAACACCGGCGTCACCAACTCGACCTGCCAGGCCCGTGCCCCGTACCCCGCGAGCGCCGCACTGACCGACTCCGCGTCCCACGACTTCGGCGGTTCCCAGCAGAGCCGCCGAACCGTGTCCGGAGTGATCAGATTCTCCTGCGGCATCGTGAGCTGCTCGGCCAGCGCGGACACCCCGGCCCGAGCGGCGGACAGCCGGGCCGCGGCGGCGGGGTCCTTGTCGGCCCAGGCCTTCGGCGGCGGCGGCCCGGTCACCGGCTGCCCGTGCGCCGGCAGCGAGGAGTCGGGCAAGGCCCTGGCCCGGTCCACCGCGGCCTGCCACTGCTCCAGCTGGCGCCGTCCCATCCGGTGCCCGAACCCGTTCAGTGCGGCCAGCGCCTGCGCGTTCACCGGCAGTGCGAGCGCGGCCTCCACGATCGCCGCGTCGCTCAGCACCTTGCCCGGCGAGACGTCCCGCCGCTGCGCGATCCGGTCCCGCGCCTCCCACATCTCCCGTACGACCGCCATCTGCCGCCGACGCCGCACCTTGTGCATCCCGGAGGTACGCCGCCAGGGATCCTTGCGCGGCTCGGCGGGCGGAGCGGACGCGATCGCGTCGAACTCCTGCCGCGCCCACTCCAGCTTCCCCTGCCGGTCCAGCTCCTTCTCCAGGGCGTCCCGCAGGTCCACGAGGAGCTCCACGTCGAGCGCGGCGTACCGGAGCCACGGCTCGGGCAGCGGGCGGGTGGACCAGTCGACCGCGGAGTGGCCCTTCTCGAGGACGTAGCCGAGGACGCCCTCGACCATCGCGCCGAGGCCGACCCGCGGGAACCCGGCGAGCCGGCCGGCCAGCTCGGTGTCGAAGATCCGGGTCGGGACCATGTCTATCTCGCGCAGACAGGGCAGGTCCTGGGTGGCCGCGTGGAGCACCCACTCCACGCCGGAGAGCGCCTCGCCGAGGCCGGAGAGGTCGGGGCAGGCGACCGGATCGATCAGCGCGGTGCCCGCGCCCTCACGGCGCAGCTGCACCAGATAGGCCCGCTGGCCGTAGCGATATCCGGACGCGCGTTCGGCGTCGACGGCGACGGGGCCGGAGCCCGCGGCGAAGGCGGCGATCACCGCGGCGAGCGAGGACTCGTCGGCGATCACGGCCGGAATGCCGTCGCGCGGCTCCAGCAAAGGGACGGGCGCCCCCGCTTCAGAAGATCCGCCGTCGTCCGGAGGGGCGCCTCCGGTGGTTCGCAGGGTCCTGTCTGCTGCGGTCTCTTGGGCGTCGGTCACCTGTCAAGGGTATCTGTGTATGGACAAGGCCCGCCGACGGAACGTTCCGCCGACGGGCCATGCAGGGTCGTAAACCAGTCATGTGTCACACGTGTCAGTGAATGTTTCCGTCGAATCAGGATGGGTCGGACATCGATGAACGATCCCGGCTTCTTCCGGTCTCGGTTCCCCCCGTGTCAGTGGATGATCCCGGTGCGCAGGGCCACCGCCACCATCCCGGCGCGGTCGCCGGTGCCGAGCTTGCGTGCGATTCGGGCCAAGTGGCTCTTGACCGTGAGCGCGGACAGGCCCATGGAGACGCCGATCGCCTTGTTCGACTGTCCCTCCGCGACCAGGCGCAGCACCTCGACCTCGCGGCCCGACAGCTCCCGGTAGCCGCCCGGGTGGCTCGGGGCGCCCGGGGGACGGCGGTGCATACGGGCGGCGGAGCCGATGGGGGCGGCACCCGGGCGGGTGGGCAGTCCGATGTTGGTACGGGTGCCGGTGACGACGTATCCCTTCACACCGCCCGCGAGGGCGTTGCGTACGGCGCCGATGTCGTCGGCGGCGGAGAGGGCGAGGCCGTTGGGCCACCCCGCCGCGCGGGTCTCGGAGAGGAGGGTCAGGCCGGAACCGTCCGGCAGGTGGACGTCTGCGACGCAGATGTCACGCGGGTTGCCGACGCGCGGACGGGCCTCGGCGATCGACGAGGCCTCGATGACGTCGCGGACCCCGAGGGCCCACAGGTGACGGGTGACGGTGGACCGGACCCGGGGATCCGCCACCACCACCATCGCGGTCGGCTTGTTCGGACGGTAGGCGACCAGGCTTGCGGGCTGCTCGAGGAGAACGGACACCAGGCCTCCGGGGTACGGGACGGGGGCGGGTTCGTCGGCTCGTGGGGTCGAAGCCGGGACGAACCGTGCTTTCAAGGTCACAGAGGTCTTCGGCATCAAACCTCTGCTCCTTTAGAGAATGATCACGATTTAGTGAGTAACAATCCGTGCAATTCGGACACGTCTTCGATCATTCGAAGACCGAACGGTGTCGCTTCGCGTCGATACAAGGCCGAAAGTGGCCGTATCGACAAAGGGATGGTTTCCATCGGCGTGGCGAGGACGCGAAAAAGGACCGCACGCCCCACGGCGTACGGCCCTTGCTCCAGTGCTACGAGGTGCTACGAGGTGCTACGAGGTGCTACGAGGTGTTGCGAGATGCTGCGAGGTGCTACGAAGCGTTCAGCGGGACTGCGGCCCCCGCCGCTGCGGCAGCGTCACCACCGCCGCGTCCCCGGGGTCGGCCCCCGGAGGCAGCCCCGCGATCTGGGCGAGCAGATCGCACCACGAGGCGAGATGCGCGGCGGTGTCGGGGACGCCGCCCAGGACCTCGCGCGGGGTCCAGGACGCCCGGATCTCGATCTGCGACGCGGCCGGCCGCGTCGCCAGCCCGCCGAAGTAGTGCGAGCTCGCTCGCGTCACCGTCCCGCTCGGCTCCCCGTACGACAGCCCCCGGGACTGCAGCGCGCCCGTCAGCCACGACCAGCACACCTCCGGCAGCAGCGGATCGGCCGCCATCTCGGGCTCCAGCTCCGCACGGACCAGGGTCACCAGCCGGAAGGTGCCCTGCCAGGCGTCGTGGCCCGCCGGGTCGTGCAGCAGGACGAGCCGGCCGTCGGCCAGATCCTCGTCGCCCTCGACGACCGTGGCCTCCAGGGCGTACGCGTACGGGGCGAGCCGCTGTGGTGGCTTGGTCGACTCGATCTCGATCTCCGGCCGCGGCCGTGTGGCCCGCAGCGCTTCGACGGCGGAGCGGAACGGCAACGGTGCCGTCTCCGTAGCATCGCGCTCCCCCTCTTTCGCGTCGTCCATCCCGCCAGCGCCGTCCGACAGTCGTCCCTGAGCCGCAGCCATGCCGGAACATTAAGGGGAACCGGGCCTCGGCGCAGGGCAAGACACCCGTGCGCTGGGTCACGGTCGCATCGCGCTCAGCGAACGGCGGCCGGGATCGGTGGCCGGAAAAAGCAGGGTCCCGGTTGTCCACAGCCCGGGCCGTCGCTGTCAAGCGGGCGTGCGAGACTTTGCTGCGTGAGTGCCAACGCCAGCCCCTCGGGCCACCAGCCGACCGCCACGTACAACTCCGCCTTCCTGAAGGCGTGCAGGCGCGAGCCCGTGCCGCACACACCGGTGTGGTTCATGCGGCAGGCCGGGCGCTCGCTCCCCGAGTACCTGAAGGTGCGCGAGGGCATCGGGATGCTGGAGTCGTGCATGCGGCCCGAGCTGGTCACGGAGATCACCCTCCAGCCGGTCCGCCGGCACCACGTGGACGCGGCGATCTACTTCAGCGACATCGTCGTCCCGCTCAAGGCCATCGGTATCGACCTCGACATCAAGCCCGGCGTCGGCCCGGTCGTCGAGAAGCCGATCCGCAGCCGCGCCGACCTCGCCCAGCTGCGCGACCTGACCCCCGAGGACGTCTCCTACGTCACCGAGGCGATCGGGCTGCTCACCGCCGAGCTCGGCGAGACCCCCCTCATCGGCTTCGCCGGCGCCCCCTTCACCCTCGCCAGCTACCTCGTCGAGGGCGGCCCGTCCCGCACGTACGAGAACGCCAAGGCGATGATGTACGGCGACCCCGAGCTGTGGGCGGACCTGCTCGACCGCCTCGCCGAGATCACGGCCGCGTTCCTCAGGGTCCAGATCGAGGCGGGCGCCTCGGCCGTCCAGCTCTTCGACTCCTGGGCCGGCGCCCTCGCCCCGGCGGACTACCGCCGCTCGGTGCTGCCCGCCTCGGCGAAGGTCTTCCGGGCCGTCGAGTCGTACGGCGTCCCGCGCATCCACTTCGGCGTCGGCACCGGCGAGCTGCTGGGCCTCATGGGCGAGGCCGGGGCGGACGTCGTCGGCGTCGACTGGCGCGTCCCCCTCGACGAGGCCGCCCGCCGCGTCGGCCCCGGCAAGGCGCTCCAGGGCAACCTCGACCCGACCGTCCTGTTCGCCGGCACGGAGGCCGTCGAGACCAAGACCCGCGAGGTCCTCGACACCGCCACCGGCCTGGAGGGCCACATCTTCAACCTCGGCCACGGCGTCATGCCCAGCACCGACCCGGACGCCCTGACCCGTCTCGTGGAGTACGTCCACACGCGGACCGTGCGCTAGTGAGCTGGTCCGGAGATCCTGTCGCAGTAGCGGCAGATCCGGTCGATGATCTGGTCGGCGGTCTTGGTCCACTTGAACGGCCTGGCGTCTTCGTTCCAGGTCTTGATCCAGTCTTCGAGCGCGGTCTTGAGTTCGTCGAGGGAGCAGAACACACCTCGTTCGAGGCAGCGCCGCTCCAGTTCGGCGAACCATCGCTCGACCTGATTGATCCACGACGAGTACGTGGGTGTGAAGTGCAGATGGAACCGTGGGTGCGCGAGCAGCCACTCGTGCACCGCCGGCGCCTTGTGGGCAGAGAGGTTGTCGCAGATCACGTGGACCGTCAGGCCGTGCTCGGTCTGGCGGTCGATCTCGTCGAGGAAGCCGCGGAAGTCGACCGCCCGGTGCTGTGCGGACAGCTTCCCGATCACCTTCCCCGTGGCGATGTTCAGCGCCGCGAACAGGTCGATGGTGCCGTGCCGGACGTAGTCGAAGCTGCGCCGCTCCGGCGTGCCGGGCACCATCGGCAGCACAGGCGCTGTCCGTTCCAGGGCCTGGATCTGCGGCTTCTCGTCCACCGCGAACACCACCGCGTTCGCCGGCGGCGCCAGATACAGGCCCACCACGTCCCGGATCTTGTCGATCAACAGCGGATCCGGGGAGATCTTGAAGTTCTCCGTGCGCCACGGCTGTAGCCCGAATGCCCGCCAGATCCGCAGCACACTTGACGGCGAGATCCCCACCCGCCTGGCCAGCTCACGCTTCGACCAGTGCGTCGCCCCGGCCGGGACCTCTTCCAAGGTGCGCACCACCACTTGTTCCACCTGGGCATCGGTGATGGTGCGTGGCACCCCCGGGCGCGGCTCGTCGCTCAGACCGTCCAGCCGGTCACGCAGGAACCGGGCCCGCCACCGGGCCACCGTCTTGCGGTCGGTCTCCAGCCGGGCGGCCACCGCGGTATTGCTCAGCCCGTCGGCACACGCGAGCACGATCCGTGCCCGCTTCGCCAGGCCCTGCGCTGTAGTTCGGCGCTTGGCCCACCCCTGCAACGTCAGCCGCTCGGCTTCGGACAACACCAGCGGCTCCAGCCTGTTGTCCCCCATGGCAACAGCAGACCGCAGACCACAGTGACTGTCACCGGCTGAACCGTGATCTGAAACGGAACACGACTCACGTGGCGAGACCAGACCTCAAGACCGGCTCACTAGGTGTTCTGTCCCGGGAGGTTGGGGACGCGGCTGGCGGGTGGTTGGCCCTTGAGCGCGGTGTGTCCGCGGTGGTGATTGTAGGTATGCGGCCAGTCGGGAAACGTCTCGCGTCGTTCGGCTTCTGAGCGGTAGGGGCGGGCGTAGGTCCACTCGTCCAGCAGGGTGCGGTTGAATCGGGACGGAGCCCCGCCCCCGGGATCAACGGCCGGGCCGGGGCCCTCCGGGCCCCGGACGCGCCGATCTCGGAACTCAGGTCGGCGATTGGTCGGCGTCGGGCCGAAGGCGGTTCGTCGTCACTCACCCACCGGGACGGCACGTTCGCGATGCCGGCAGCCCTCGACCGTGCGGCGGGTCCGTACTCCGGCAGCAGCGGGTACGGACCCGCCGTGCGGGTGTTCGTCAGGCGGCGGTCCGCGGCCGCTCCTCCAGGGGGTGCCGCAGCGCGTTGCGGTAGGCCGCGAGGCGGCTCGTCCGGCCGATGGTCAGGGCTCCGACGAGTCGGCCCGCCCGGTGGTAGGCGATTTCGAGGCGGCGGGCTTCGAGGTCGTACTCGACGACGTGGGCCTCGTCCGCCGCGGCCGGCAGACCGACCGAGCGGATCTTGACGGCGTGCAGGTCCGACCAGAAGGACGGCACGCCCCTGTAGGGCTGCGGTGCCGCCGGGTTGAGGAGCGTGTGCGCGGCGGTGGCCGCGTGTTCCACGGCGTTGGTCCAGTGGCCCAGCGCCAGCGCCTCACCGTCGGCCAGCGGTTGCGGCACCTTGGCGACGTCTCCGGCGGCGACCACATCGGGCACGACCGTCCCGTCGGGGCGCAGGACGCGCAGATACGGATCGCAGCGCACCCCGCCCTCGACCGCGAGGGCGGAGCCGGCCAGCCAGCCGGTCGCGGGGACCGCTCCGAGGGCGAGCACGGCACTGTCGGCGGGCAGTTCGGTGCCGTCCGAGAGCCGGACGCCGGCGATCCGGCCGTCGGCGGACGAGCGGAAGTCCGTGACCGTGGTGCCGGTGCGCAGGTCGATGCCCGCCTCGCGGTGCAGCGCGGCCATGTACGCGCCGCCCGCGGCGCCGATGGCACGTTCCAGCGGCTGGGAGCCCGCCTCGACCAGAGTGACGTGCAGCCCCCGGCCGCGGGCGGCGGCCGCGATCTCGCCGCCGAGGAAACCCGCCCCGACGACGACGAGCCGACGCCCCGGCACGAGTTCGGCCCGCAGCGCCAGCGCGTCGTCCCGGCCGCGGAGGGTGACCACACCCCGCGGCGGTACCGGTCGGTCCGAGGGCCAGCCGCGCGCGGTCGAACCGGTCGCGATGAGGAGCCCGTCGAACGGCAGGCGAGACCCGTCGGACAGGGTGACGGTCCTCGTGCGCTCATCGAGGCCGACCGCCGGCCGGCCGAGGAGCCAGCGGGCATCGAGGTCCCCGGACGACGGCAGTGCGGTGCCGGGGGGCCGCCCGTCGGAGGTCAGCACCTGCTTCGACAGGGGCGGACGGTCGTAGGGGTGGTGAGGTTCGTCGCCGACGATGGTCAGCGTCCCGGGGAAGCCCTGGGCGCGCAGGGCCTCGGCGGTCCGCAGGCCGGCCAGGGAGGCACCCACGATCAGCAGGTCGCGGGGGTCGGTGCGGCTCACGAGGCGGCCGGACCGACGGTGACGGCTCGCACCGGGCAGACCGCGGCGGCCTTCTCGGCCTTGTCGCGCAGGGCCTCGGACGGACCGGCGTCGTACACGAGGTAGTCCTCGTCGTCGAAGGAGAAGATCTCGGGCGCCGCGAAGACGCACTGCCCGTGGCTCTCACAGAGGCTCATGTCCACGGTGATCTGCATGTCTGGCTCCGTTGCTGGTGCAAGGTCGAGTGGGTCGAGTGGAGGGGGCCGGTGCCGCTCAGGCCACCGGCGGGTTGAAGCGGGAGTAGCCGGGCGCCGTCCAGCGCAGGGGCGAGGCCGCGGAGATCTCCCGTACGGCCTCGACGGAGAACTCCACCAGGCGCTGCGCGCCGGGGACCCGCGCGATCTCCTCGGCGTCCCACACGATGCGGGTGGTGCCGGTCAGTTGGAGCGTGGAACCCGTCTCCCAGTCGGGGACGACGAGGCCCGCGGCCGGGTTGAGCATCAGGTTGCCGAGCGTGAGGAACATGGCGTTCCCCACGTAGTCGGGCCAGCGCAGCAGCGTCGGGGAGAGAACCCGTACGAAGCCGGGGTTCCCGCCGCGGTGCGAGGCGTCCGCGTCGCCCCGGTCGGAGGCGGTGGCGATGAAGAAGGTGTCCGCGGTGCTCACCGCCCGGTGCTGGGCGGCGCTGAGTTCCGTGCCGTCGGTGACGGTACGGGCTCCGGCCGCCCTCGCCTCCTCGCTCGGCGGCAGGGTGTGGTGGTCGCGCTTCTGTATGTACTTGGGGCAGTTGGCGATGACCTGGTCGAGGTCGACGCGCAGGCCGCCCCCGTCCCGGACGGCCGTGCCGTTCATCCGCATCCGGCGCCGGGTGGCGGGCTCGATGGCGATCATCCCGATCCTGGCCGGACCTTCGGCCCCGGCCTGCACCATGACCGCCGACAGCGGGTCCTCGGGGAGCGGGAGCGCGTCGATGACGAGGGTGCGGGGGTCGGGCACCCGGAGGAACCCGGGTGCCCCCGTCAGCTGGGTGGCCCAGATCCGGCCTGCGCGATCGGTGCTCCCCACGACGATCATCGGCTGCTCGGCGAGGAATGCCGCCGCGACGGCGGGGACGGAGTCGCCGATGCCGCCGAGGGAGAAGCGTGCCTGGTCGGTGAGGGCCGCACGCTGCTGCACCGCGAGTTCACCGCTGTGATAGGTAGCCACGGCATTCCTTTCCGAGGGGTCCGACAGGGGGAAGTGACCGAAGGGGGGAGCGACCGAAGGGGGAGTGACCGAAGGGGGAGTGACCGAGGGGGTGCGACCGCTTCCTAGAAGAAGCCGCAGGTCGGCGCGCCGGTGGTGGGAGCGTCGGCCGGGTCGGCTCCGGTGGGGGCGTAGATCTCCAGGCGGATGCCGTCGGGGTCGGTGAAGAAGATGCCGCCGGAGGTGGCGCTCTCGCCGTGCGGCACGACGCCGTCGTAGCTGAACTCGGCGCCCAGGCCGCGCAGCACCTCTTCGGTGGCCCTGACCTCTTCGATGGTGTCGACCTGGAAGGAGAGGTGATGCAGGCCGGCCCGGTCCGCGGCGAAGGGGGTGTCGCTCTGCTGCCAGAGGGTGACGAGCAGGCGGGAGTCGCGGCCGAGGAAGGCCCAGCGGCGGCCCTCGTCCTTGCCCTCGGCCAGCACGTCGAAGTCGAAGACCTCGCGGTAGAACGGCAGCGAGCGGTCCATGTCGGTGACGTTCAGTCCGACGTGACCGGTCTGCAGGTTGGGTGCCTTGCTCATCGTCGATCTGCCTTCTGTAGGGGCCACGAGGCGTTCCTCGTAACCGGTGAAAACGAAGTTAGTGGTTAGGGTCGAGGATCGTCAACCGGTGATCAAGGAATGACCGGTTATCGTTGGTGGGGTGATACCCGTCTCCGCCCCGCAGGAAGGACCTGGCCTGTGTCGTCACCCATCGAGGCCGACCCCCGGCCGCTGACCGGTGAGCCCCTTTCCATCGACCTGCTCAACACCCGGTGGATCGACGCCGAGGGGCGCCACGACCTGCTCGACTCCGTCGCGGGCCTGGCGGTGTGGCTGGGCAGCCCACCGGTCCGCCAGAGCCTCGGCGACCGTCCCGTACCGGCCGACGAGAGCACGCTGGACCGGCTCCTACGGGCGCGCGCCGCCCTGGACCAGGCCGTCACCGACCCGGACCGTCCGACGCCGGCCGCCGTGACCGCCCTCAACGACGTCCTGGCGCACGGCCTGGTCCGCCACCTGCTGCGCCCCGACGGCCGACCGGACACCGTGGTCGAGGTGGAGGCGCCGTCCTGGCTGCCGGCCTGGTCGGCGGCCGAGGACTTCCTGCGGCTGCTCGCCGACCGCCCCGACCGGATACGGCCCTGCGCCAACGACGCCTGCGTGCTGCACTTCTACGACGTCTCGAAGAACGGGACCCGGCGCTGGTGCTCGATGGCGGGCTGCGGCAACCGTGCCAAGGCGCGCCGCCACTACGCCCGCCACAGCCCTCTCTGAGCGGAGCGCATCGGGCCCGCGACGCAGTGGCGCCGGCCTGTGTGGGTACGCCAAGGGGCCCGGACCTCGTGAACATCCGAGGCCGGGCCTTGCGTACGGTCCCCTTGCGTACGGTCCCCTCGCGCACGGTCCCCTGGCGGGTGTCCGACCGGCCGCGGCACGAGAGGTACGCGGTCAGTCTCCGTGGGTCTCCGGCACGTCGATGCGGTACTCGACGCCGCCCGCCGCCCGCTCCCTCAGCTCGGCGCGGCGGATCTTCCCCGAGGTGGTGCGCGGCAGGAATGGCACGAACTCGATCACCCGCACCCACTTCTCGGGCGGCAGCTCCGCCCGCACCCGCTCCAGAATCCCGTGTGCCGTACCGGCTCCGACAGGGTGGTCCGCCACGGCGACCACATAGGCCTTGGGCGCCCACAGGCCCACGGGATCGGGCACCGGCACCACGGCCGCGTCGGCCACCGCCGGGTGGCGCAGCAGCACCTCCTCCAGCTCACGCGGGGAGATCCGGTGGTCGAACGCCTTGAACATGTCGTCGGCGCGCGCCAGATAGGTGAGCGCGCCGTCCGGGGTGCGCAGCGCGAGATCCCCCGTGTGGTAGTAGCCGTCGGCGAACGCCTTGTCCGTACGGGCCTCGTCTCCCACATAACCCCGCATCAGACCCACCGGGCGGTCCGTCAGGTCCAGACAGATCTCACCCGGCCGACCGTCCGGGACCTCCTGCCCGGTCTCCGGGTCGAGCAGCACGACCGTGTAGCCGGGCAGCGGGAAGCCCATGCTCCCGGGCGCGGGCGGACACCCCGGGGGATTGCCGATCTGACCGGTGGTCTCCGTCTGCCCGTAGCCGTCCCGCAGGCCGATTCCCCACTCCCGCTCGACCAGTTCGATCAGCGACGGCTCCAAAGGTTCACCGGCCGCCACGGCCTCCCGCAGGGCGGGCGGCCGGGGCCCCAGGCCCTCGGCCGCCATGCCGCGCCACACCGTCGGCGGCGCGCAGAACGTCGAGATCCGCCGGCTCCGCAGGATGCCCAGGATCTCGGCGGGCGTGCTGCGCGCGGCGTCCAGCGCGACGACGGTCGCCTCCGCGTTCCACGGCACGAACAGCGAGCTCCAGGCATGCTTGGCCCAGCCGGGAGCGGAGATGTTGAGATGCACGTCGCCGGGCCGGACCCCGTTCCAGTACATGCCGGAGAGATGCCCGACCGGATAGCTGACGTGCGTGTGCTCCACCATCTTGGGCTTCGACGTCGTACCCGAGGTGAAGTAGCGGAACAGCGGATCGTCCGCGCGCGTGGGCCCGCCGGGGGCGAAGCCCACGGCCGCGCCGGCCGAGTCCTCGTACCGCAGCCAGCCCCCGGCCAGGTCGCCGCCGCCGACACCGATACCGGTCCAGCCGCCGGGGGCTCCCGCGAAACGGTCCGCCAGCTCGGACTCGGCGACGACGTACCGCACGCCGCCGCGCAGCAGCCGGTCGGTCAGCTCCTGCGGGGTCGCGGTGGTGTAGGTGGGGATGACGATCACGCCGAGCTTGATGGCGGCGAGCATCGTCTCCCACACCTCCTCACGGTTGCCGAGCATCAGCAGCAGTGGGTCACCGCGCCGTACCCCGATCGACCGCAGCCAGTTCGCCACCTGCCCGGAGCGCCGGGCCAGTTCCCCGTACCCGATCAGTCGGTCGGTCTCGGGGCCGCCGGAACCGACGATCCGCAGCGCGGCGCGGTCCTGCCGTGCGGCGACGCTGTCGAACCAGTCGAGAGCCCAGTTGAACTCGGCCGGACGAGGCCATCGGAACTCCGCGACGGCCTTGGCCCGGTCGCTACGGTGCAGCAGCAGGAGGTCCCTGGCCGCCAGGAACTCCTCCGCGGGCGACAGCGCCCTCATGCCGAGTCCCCCCTGCGGGCGCCGACCACGCCGGAGCCGCTGCCCGACTGATGCGGGATGATCACCGGCTCGGCCGCGGGGCGTGGCTGCTCGACCGGGCGCAGGGCGTCCACCGCGATGGCGTCGGCGTCCCGGTAGAAGAGCGTGGACACTCCCGGGCGGCTGCTGCCGACCTGGGTGAACCAGCGGGTGTGCTCGGTCGGGATACCGATGGCGTACAGATCGGGCTGCGCCCTGCCCTCCGCGTTCACGACGTGGAACGGGCTGACGGTGACATCCATGCCCCCGGTGACATGACGACTGCCGCCCGGCCCGTCGATCACGTACGGGCGGACCATGCCCTCCGCGACGAGCTGCTGTGTCAGGGGTGAGGTGTCACGGCGCAGGTCGGGTGTCGGGATACGGGCGTCGATCAGGGTGTGCACCAGTCGGGCCGAGCCCGCCACCTGCGGTGAGACGACCCTGAAGCCACCGGCCCGCTCATCGGTCCCGAAGTCGGTCCCGGGGCCGGCCACCTCCACCAGCCCCTGGCGGATCAGCGCCCGCAGCTGCTCGACGCGGGACATCGGGGGACCGGCGGACAGCAGGGCGTTGACGGGCAGGAACCGGCGGTGGAAGAAGCCCGTGTGCGACTCGGGAAGCAGACCGCCGTAGTCGACCGCCTCCCGAACGACGTTGCGGATGTCACGCAGGACGTCCAGCGCGGACTTCAACGGCCCGTCCAGGGTGCCGAGCGCGGCAGCCGCCAGATCCTCGTCCACCACCTTCAGCAGCCGCTCGCGGAACTCCTCGCCGGAGGCGAACCGCGTCTCGCCGAAGGGCCGGGCCAGGGCGTCGAGATCGATCGGCGGTACGCCGTCGAGGCCCATGGCCGACAGCAGGGGGCCCCGCTCCTGTCCGGCGCGCAGCGCGGCGGCGTGAGCATCGGCGAACACCTCCGCCGCCGTCCGGCCGCGGGAGATCCGGACGTGCGTGACGTAGTAGACGTGCTCGACCTCCTGGAGCAGCAGCGGCAGCACGTCCGCGGCGAAGTCCAGCTGGTCGCCGCCGGACTCCTTGAGGCGGGCGGCGCGGGCCGCGCGCAGCGCGTCCGCGGTGAGGAACAGCGCCTTGTGGCTGAAGTCCGGCCGCTTCTGGTTGCGCCCGCGCGCCGGGATGGGCAGCCCGCTGCGCGAACCGGCGACGATCCTCGGCTCCCGGCCGCTCGCCCGGTACACCAGCTCCCCGTCCTCGCCGGTGTCGAACTCGCCACCGCGGCCGACGGTCAGCGACAGCATCACGTCGTAGAAGGACAGCCCGAGACCACGGATGCCCACGGTGCCGCCGGCCGGGATCGTGTCCTCGCCCAGCGGCATGTCGGCCGCCGAGTCGCCGCACAGATAGTGCGTGCCGGGCGTGCGTCCCGTGAAGGCCAGCATCTTTCGCTCGAAGTCGTCCGGGGAGTTGACGGGGTGCCCGGTGGCGAGCACGACCCGGTCGGCCTCCAGCAGATGCGGAGCCGTGTCGAGGCTGAGCAGATAGCCGCTGTCCGCGCCGGTGCGCAGCGCGGTCACCCGGCCGGTGACGGGGACGACCTCCACATGCGGGGGCAGGTTGTCCACGATGCTCTGGTGGACATCGGCGAGGTACTGCCCGTAGCGGACGCGGGGCGCGTAGTCGTCCGGTCCCAGCGGTTCCTCTCCCGCCTCGGCGCGCTGTGCGATCCACTCGCCTAGGGAGGGGCCGGCGCCCGGGCGGTGGGGGCCGCCGTCCGGGGCACCGGAGTACATGGTCACTTGGCTGATGACGGTGTTCATGGTGAACCAGGGGTCCTGGTCCGTGCGCCACACCCGGCCGGCGCCGACCTCGGTCGCGTCGACGAGGTGGATCCGCACGGGACGGGGCGTGGTGCCGTGGGCGGCCCGTTCGGCCTCGGCCGTGGCACGGACGGCGAGCCGCTCCAGGACGGAGATGCCCCGGGGGCCGCTGCCGACGACGGCGATGATCAGTGGGCGCGTATCGGATGAGTATCCGGACACAGGGAATTCCTTGGTGGTGAGGAGGAACGCGCGAAAAGGAAGCCGCACGGCACCGGAGCCGCACGGGTAACCGGGCGGATCGGTCACACGGGCAGGGCGGCGCTGTCGCCGTGCTCGCCGCCGTGGACCGCCGCGGCCCGGTCGAAGGACTCCTGGATGTGCGAGAGCATGCCGAGCAGGTCGTCGGCGCGTAGGCGCTCACGCCCCGGCGCAGGCAGCGCGCGGATCGGCATGGAGCCGGTCGTGTACCACTGGAGGCTGCCGCGCGCGTCGATGTAGCTGCGTGAGCGCTGGGCGTTGTCGGCGTGCAGACAGTACGGAACGTCGAGGATGCCGCGGCGGAACGCCTCCGTCAGGGCGCGGCCCGTGTCGGGGTGGATCTCCAGGACCGCCTCGACGAGGGACCGCGCCTCGGCGAGCACGCCGTACTCGTCCCCGGCGTCCGGCGTGCGCCCCCGCTCCGCGGCGGCGGCCAGCGCGGCCTCCTCCAACGCGTGGACGTTGTCCTGGATGGTGGGGATCCGGTGCGCCTCGGCCGGCGTCTTGACGATCAGGCGCTCGGTGCCGGTGAGTGCGGCCAGCCGGGCGCTGTCCCGCAGCAGCGCGAGGGCGCCCTCGGTGGTGCGCGGGAACACACCCATGTACGTGTAGAGCACGACGTGCCAGTCGAGGCCGGCCAGGTGCTCCCCGGCCAGGGTGCGCAGGGCCAGCAGTGCCTCGACGTCCTGGTCGTGGTGGGTCTGCTGGGCGTAGCTGAGGGAGATGCTGCGCAGCCCGTGCTGCCGGAAGAAGATCCCTTCCAGTACGGACAACGCGATGAGCAGACCCGGCGGGCAGAGCTGGCCGAGCATGCAGCCGCCGAAGCTCTCCAGGTGCGTGCCCGGTCGCGACGCCAGCAGTTCGCAGCTGCGCGCCCAGGCGTCCACCGACTCACGGATCGGGGTTCTGCTGTAGGGCAGGCAGTACGAGACCGGCCCGCCCTCGGTGGCATCGAGTCCGGCGTCCAGGAGGGCGCGGACGATGTGGAGCGGATCGGCCGAGCCGTGCCGTACCTGGACGGCGAATCCGTCGCCTGAGAGGCCCGACACGAGGTCGCGGGTGGTGTCGGCGCCGTGGGCGACGATGGGGTAGCCGTTGAGGTCGGTGCCCTCGGCGAGCGCGTGGCGGGCTGACGCGATGTCCCCGACACGGGTGTAGCTGTCGATCGTGAGGGTGCCCACCGCGCGGGCGCGGGCCTGCTTGACGGCGCGCAGTCCCGCGCGCATGCGCGGCAGGTCGGCGAAGCCCATCCGGGGCTGCACGACCAGTTCCCCGGCCCGGCGGGCGGCGGCGACCGCCGACGAGAACACGCCCGGCCCACCGTCGGGGTGCGTGACGTCGCGACTCCGGGCCGGGACGGGGTGGGAGCCGGTCACCGCGCCCCCACAGCGGTGAGTGCCTGCCGGGGGGCCTGGGTGAGATAGCGGCGGAACTCGGCGACTCCGGCCGCGTCCTCGAAGACGGCGTCGAACCCGGCGGACATCAACTCCGGCCCGTAGGTGCCCGCTTCGGCGCCGCGCACCCCCAGCTTGCCGCCGATGACGATCCGCAGATCGCGCAGGTCCGGTTCGTCGCGCAGGCGGCGGACCGCTCGGGCGCCGTCGAGCGCGCCGTGTCCGTTGACGCTGCTGATGACGACCAGCTCCGGCCTGAGACGCCGGCATTCCTCGATGAGCAGGTCGTCGGGGACGCACGAGCCGATGTTGGTCACCTCGTGCCCCATCTCTTCGAGGAGGAGCTGAAGGAAGACGAGGTTCCAGGTGTGGGAGTCCGAGGAGACGCTGGAGACGAGCACGTGGTGGCCGCCGCGCTCGACGGAGGTATGGGCAAGGGGTTCCGGTGCTTCCGGCCGGTCGGCGCGGACGGACTGGACGCTGTACGAAGACAAGGAACGGCTCTTTCGACTGGCGGAATAGCGGGTCCGCGGATGGCGGATGGCGGGTGCGGGAGAAGCAGAGGGCAGGGGACGGGGCGGGGGCCCGGTCAGGGCGGCGGAGCCCCCACCCCGTCCGGTCACGGGGCCGCGGTGACGCCGACGGGGCGCAGTGGCTTCTGCGGGGTGCTGGCGGCGGCGGGACGGGTGCGGATGGCGAGCACGGTGCAGCCGGTGCGGCTGGACATCTGGTGCTCGGTGCCCGGACCTTCGACGACGAGGTCGCCCTTGACGTACGAGATCCCGTCGCTGTGGTCCAGCACTCCGTCGAGGACCAGCATCAACTCGTAACCGAGGTGCTCGTGGAAGTCACCGTGCGCACCCGGGGGAAAGCGGAGCAACAGGCCGACGGAGTCCTCGTTCTTCGACTCGTCCGGCGCCCACAGCACGTGGTGCTCCACGCCGATACGGCCCGGCTCGGACCAGGGCACCCAGGCGAGATCGCTGAGTTCGAAGCCGCTGCGGAACACGTTCGGGATATAAGAGATGTCCGACACTGTTTACCTCTCGGGATTTCTTGGAATACCTCGAGAAGCGTATGCAGGCCTGGCCGGGGTAGTTCCCTGCTTCCGCCGATGGGCGTTATCAAGATTTTCGATGGCGGCCGGAAAAAGAAAGGGCGGGTGGGGGTGCGGACCGAATCGGTCCGCACCCCCACCCGCCCTCTCGATGGGGTACTGAATGGCGTCACGCCATTTGTGTCACCGCTTCCCTGCCGACGCGCGTCGCCACGTCGCACACGGCCGAGACGGCCGCCCTGGCGAGTTCCGGGCCGGCCCACAGGGCGCGAACCCCGAGCTGGGCCCGGGGGAGACCCGGCAGCACCGCCAGGTGATGGCCCTCCTCGGGCTGACGTAACGATTCGCTCGGAAGCATGGCGATGCCGTATCCGGTGCGGGCCAACTGGCGGGCTCCGCCCATCGATCCGGCCTCGATGACCTGCGGGTCGATGCCGTACGCCTCGCGCAGGGCGGTGACCAGGATGTGGTGCGAGGCGCAGTCGGGGTCGACCGCGAGCACGCGGACGGAGGCCAGTGAGGTAGCCAGGTCCGCGGACTCCACGAGAGCCGTGGATCCCACCGGCACCACTTCGAGAGGGGGAAGCTCCTCGATGACGATGCCGGCGGGCGCGTTCTCGGGAGCGGAGCAGTCGCCGTGCACCAGGGCCACATCCACCTCGCCGGTGCGTACCGCCTCGTAGGCGTTGCTCATGGCCAACTGCCGGGGTGAGACCTGGACCTTGGGGTAGCGGTAGCGGCAGTCACGGATCAGCGAACCGATCCGGGTCTCCAGCAGCAGGGCCGAGGCGCCGATGGTCGTGCGTCCCTCCGTCTCGCCCGATGGATTGAGCGCGCTGGCCATTTCGTCGACGACGTGGAATATTCGAGTCGTGTATTCGTGAAATATTTCCCCCGACGCTGTCAGGCGGACGCCGTGTGGCAGTCGCTGGACCAGCTGCATGCCGACGCGCGATTCCAGCGAACGAATATGAGACGTGACGCTGGAC
Organism: Streptomyces sp. NBC_00104; assembly: GCF_045160825.1. Classification (NCBI taxonomy): domain Bacteria; kingdom Bacillati; phylum Actinomycetota; class Actinomycetes; order Kitasatosporales; family Streptomycetaceae; genus Streptomyces; species Streptomyces sp. NBC_00104. Next base: position 8,519,011 of record NZ_CP108215.1, read on the forward strand.
TGTGCATAGCCCAGACTTCTGGCGGCTTTGGTGAGGCTCCCCAACCGGGCGACCTCACGAAATGTCCTGAGTTGATAGAGCGCAAGATCTATCGTCACGGTCCCCCCCATGAGACACGTATCCCCTGTGGAAAAAGCCGATCCGGTCGTTCCGGCAGGGGCGCCGGGAAAGACCTCGCGACGCGTGCCCTGGAATCGGCCACTCCGGAAAGGCGGCCCTCTTCCCCAAGGGTCGTTCTTCCGGGACACTCATCATTCTAACGGCTCAGTGATCGATGTTGCGTTATGTAAGAATCCTGCCATAGGCATGTGCCTCCGACAAGTCACGTCCCCATTCACCCCGTAAGGACCCCTCATGCTCCCCGACGCTCCTGCTTCGGCGCCGGCGGACATCCCTCCGCTGAACGGCGAACCCCTGCCTCTTGAGTTCGTCAACACCGTCTTCCCCGTGCGCGGCGCGCTGTGCGACGGCTTCCGCACCCCGGAGCACGTCGCCTGGTGGTTGGGCGCGTGCCGTCACCGATTCGCGACGCGTATCCCGGACAGCGCGCTGTCCGGGATCGGCGCCTCCGACACGCACTGCTTCGTCCTGCTCAGGGATGCGGCCCGCCGACTGGTCGACGCCTATGTCCACCAGCACGATTCCGATCCCTGGGACGTGGCCCAGGTCAACAGGGTGTCGAGCCTGGGCAGGCCCTGGCCGCAGCTGCGCTGGAACACCGGCGGGCGGCCCATGGCCGTGGAGGTCGGTACGGCCCCGCCGATCGTAGCCGTCCAGGTCGAGATCGCCCATGCTCTGGTCGACCTGCTGGGCGGTGAGTCGGGAATGGAGCCCCGGGCCTGCCCCGCGCCTGGGTGTGTCTTCTTCTTCGACCGCGCGCGCTCCCGCCGGGAGTGGTGCTCGACGGGCTGCGGCAACCGGGCCCGGGCCGCACGGCACTACGCCCGGCATCACCGCCTTTCGGGAACCTGACACACTCAGACAGACGCGAATCTAACGGTCGAAGGTTGAGTGGTCCGTTAGATGAGGTGGACAATCCATGAATCTGCAGCATTGCGCGGGTGCATCGGAATAACCGATCGCTGCCATCTGTGATCACCCCGGTGACGGAGTGCGAGGACGCCATACGTTTTTCGGCGGAAGCCGCACCGCCGTGGAAAGGGCCCCTCGAGTCCTCTCCACGGCCCAGACCGACAGGGGACACCTCATGCTCCGCTCCGCACGTCAGGGCAGAACCTCACTGAAGACCGTCGTGGCCACCACGGCCCTCGCGGGGATCGCCGTGCTGGCCCCGGCCGACGCTGTCGCCGCTCCGTCCGCGCCGGCCGTCGCCGACACTTCGCGAGGCGCCAACGATCACGTCCTGTACTGGAACAACGCCATCCTGGACGTGTTCCGCAAGACCGGCGGAACCCCCGGCCCGCTGACCCGCGGCGGCGCGATCATGGATCTGGCGATCTACGACGCGGTCAACTCGATCCAGACCATCGGCAAGCCGTACCTGACCAAGGACACCACCGCCGCCGGTGTGTACGGCGCCCTCAACACGTCGATCGACTACGCGGCGTACACCAGCCTGCGGGGGGCCTTCCCCAACTACCCGGTCGCCGACCTCGACGCGAAGCTCAAGACGGCGCTCGCCATGCCCGACAGCTCCACCGAGGCGACGCGCGAGCGCGGGCGGCTCCTCGGTACCAAGACCGCGGACGCCCTGCTCGCCCACCGTGTGAACGACGGCTCCGCCGACACCACCCCCTACGTGGTGACCGATGCCCCCGGCCACTGGAGGCCTGCCGCGGGCAAGCCGGCCGGCGCCCCCAACTGGGGCAAGGTCAAGCCCTTCGCGCTGACGTCCGGCTCGCAGTTCCGTCCGGGGACGATCGGCGGGTTCAAGTCCGCCGACGAGCTTCTGAAGAGCCCCGAGTACGCCAAGCAGGTCAACGAGATCAAGCGCATCGGCGGCAGGAACTCCACCGCCCGCACCGCCGACCAGACCCGGCTCGCGCACTACTGGGCCAACGACATCGACGGCACGTACAAGCCGGTCGGCCAGCAGTACGACCACACCCTGGTGATTTTCCGCAAGTACCGGCCGAACGCCAGCTCCTTCGAGAGCGCCAAGCTCTTCGGTCTCACCTCGGTCGCCCTCGCCGACGCGGCGATCGCGATCTGGGACTCCAAGTACAACACCGACTGGGACGTGTGGCGTCCGGCGGACGCCATCACACGCGCCGGTGAGGCTCCGAACCCGGACATCGTCCCCGATCCGGCCTGGCAGCCCGAGGAGCAGGACACCGCGGGCAACAGCTTCAGCCCCAACTTCCCGACGTACGTCTCCGGTCACTCCGGCGTGGGCGCCGCGTGGGCCGGCATCCTGCGGAGCTACTTCGGCACCGACAAGCTCTCCTTCACCGGCGGCACGGACGACCCGCTGGCCAAGGGTGTCACCCGTTCCTTCACCAGCCTGAGCGCCGCCGCGCAGGAGAAGGCCGACAGCCGCAAGTACATCGGTGTGCACTTCGAGTGGGACAACACCGCGGCCCTGTCGCTCGGCTACAAGGTCTCCGACCAGGTGTTCCGCAGCGTTCTGAACTGACGACCGTTCTGAACCGGCCGTTCTGAACCGGCCGTTCTGAACCGACCCGAAAAGCCGCCCGACCGGTCGGCCGCGCCCTTGAGGGCGCGGCCGACCACCCGGGACCGGGTGCGCGTATCCGTCAGGCGGTTCCGTCGTCCCCTCGTACGCGACGGCTGTGCCGGGCGACGCGCACCCGGTTCCCACAGCCCGCCGTGCACCACTCGCGGCGGGCATGGCTTTGCACGAAGTACAGGATGCAGCCGGGCGCGGCGCAGGCCCGCAGCCGCTCCGCCCGCTCCCCGCCGAAAAGGGACACCGCCGCCGCGGCCACCTCCCCGAGGGCCACCCGCCGAGGATCACTCTCCAACCACCGCTGCACGGTCGGGAAACCCGGCTCCGCGGTCAGCTCCTGCCACTGGAGGGCCAGCCGCGCCGTCGCGTTCACCACGTCGAGGTGCGCGGGGTCCGGGGCCCCGCCCGAGGTCCGTACGGCACACAGTTCCCGCAGAGCGCGGCGGAGTTCCAGGAACGCGTCGACATGGGCGGGCCGCGAGGGCGCCGCCTGCCGGAGGGGGTGTGCCAGCGCAGGGGAGAACCGCTCCGCGTGCGTCTCCAGCCAGGCGTCGAGATCCGCCGGCCGGGTCAGCGCGTCCACGAGACGGCCACGCATCCCACCCTTGATGTAGGTGGTGTTGACCAGGTCGAGCGGCAAGGGCTCGCCGGACAGGGGGAGCTGTTCGACGGCTGAACGGCCGCGTACCTGATTCGTGGTGTCGCCCATCGCCCCATCCTGGCCTGATCGAAAACCCTGCGCACAGCTAATGCTTGTTGTTATTGTTCATCCATTAGCTCGTCCATTGGCTCATCCGTTAGCTCATCCATCCGTGCAGTCCCCGTGGAAGGAACCCCGTGTCCGACGCCCCGGTCACCGAAAGCCCTGCCCCCCGCCGGTTAGCGGCCGTACTCTCCAGCAAGGCACCGGCCCGCGCGGCCACCTCCTTCATCTCGGTCGCCACCCTCGGCGGAGTGGTCGCGCTCGTCCTCCTGGTCGCCACCGGCAAGCTGCTCGACCAGACGGTGCTCATCCCGCCGCTCGCCGCCAGCGCGGCCCTCGTCTTCGCCGCTCCGGCGCTCCCGCTCGCCCAGCCCCGCAGCGTCGTCGGCGGCCAGCTGGTCTCCGCCGTCGTCGGCTTCCTCTGCCTGGCCGTGGCCGGCAGCTCCATCTGGACCGCGGCGGTCGCCGGCGGTCTGGCCATCGGCGCGATGGCCGCGGCCCGCACACCGCACTCGCCCGCCGCCGCCACCTCGGTCATCGTGGTCCTCACCGAGCCGCAGACCGCCCTGTTCCTGTTGCTCCTGCTGCTCGCCACGCTGGTGATCGTCGGCGTCGGGATCGTCGCGGGGCGCAGTGGCAAAACGGCCCGCTACCCCACCTACTGGTGGTAGGCCCGGCCGATGACAAGCCGCTATGGACAGCTGCTGTTCACCGAGCAGGTGCGCGACCACCAGGAGAGGCAGGGCAGCCGCCTCAACTACGCGCACATGACGGCGGGACCCGAGACCGCCGACCGTCTGACCGGGCGTGAGACCGCGTTCGCCGCCACCAGGACCAGCTTCTATCTCGCCAGTACGGGCTCCACGGGCTGGCCCTATGTACAGCACCGTGGCGGCCCCCCGGGTTTCCTGCGGGCGCTCGACGAGCGGACGCTGGGCTTCGCCGACTACCGGGGGAACAAGCAGTACATCACCACCGGGAACCTCGACACCGACAACCGCGTCTCGCTGCTCCTCATGGACTATCCGTCCCGGAGCCGGCTGAAGATCCTCGGCCGTGCCCGGACCGCCCACGTCGACGCGTGGCCGGGGTCGGCCGGCGACCTGCTGCCCGGTCGCTACTCGGCGACGGTCGAGCGGATCGTTCTCATCCAGGTCGAGGCGTACGACTGGAACTGCCCTCAGCACATCGAACCCCGCTACACCGAAGCCGAGTTGGAGGAAGCGCTCGGCCCGGTCCGGCAGCGCATCGCGCGACTGGAAGAGGAGAACGCCCGGTTGAAGCAGGCCCTCCGGTCCCACCCCGAGTCCCATGCGTACTGAGCCCCTCGCGGCCTGTCCGTCACCGTCCTTCGCCGCGCACCCGGGGATGGCACGCGCCTTCCCCGGAGGCCGGGCGACCCTGGGACTGATCGCGCCGCTGGAGTCGTTCGCGGGTGACCTTCCCAGCATGGAGGGCCATCTGGAACTCGCCCGCACCGCCGAGGACCTGGGCTTCGCGTCGCTGTGGCTGCGCGACGTCCCGCTCCTCGTACCCGGCCAGGGAGACGGCGGACAGCTCTACGACCCCTGGGTGTACCTGGGGGCCCTGGCCACCGTCACCCGGCGCATCACCCTCGGCACGGCCAGCACCGTGCTCCCCCTGCGCCACCCCGCCCATGTCGCCAAGGCCGCGGTCTCCGCCGACCACCTCTCGCGGGGACGGATGCTGCTCGGCATCGCCGCCGGGGACCGCCCCGCCGAAATGCCCGCCTTCGGTCTGACCGGAGCGGACATCGGAACGCGGCTGCGCGACGGCTGGGACTATCTCCGCCACCTCACCGGACCGTCCACCGGCGGATACTCGTCCCCGCTCGGAGAACTGGGCCCCGGCACCGAGCTCGTACCGAAACCTCTCCACGGCCGACTGCCGATGCTCATGACCGGCCGCGGCGGGCAGGCACTGGAATGGACCGCCGAACACGCCGACGGCTGGCTCTACACCGCACTCACCGTCGAACAGCAGCGCATGAACACCGCCCGCTGGCGCCGCCTGACCGGCGAGGCGGGCACTCCCGGCTCCAAGCCGTACGCCCAGGCCGGCTACCTCGTCCTCCACGACGACCCCCGCTCAGCACCCCGGCCCCTTCCCCAGGGCTGGTCCATGGGGCGCGAACCGCTCATCGAGCTCTTCAAGGCGTACGAAGCGGGCGGCGTCGACCAGCTTCTCCTGAACCTCCGTCACAACACGCGTCCGGCACGGGAGGTGATGGCCGAGCTCGCGGAACATGTGCTGCCGCATTTTCCGACGGAGCGGGGCGCTGAGCAGCCGCCTCCCTGAGCCCCTGTCGACGCGGGGGCCGCCGCGCCCGGTCCGGGCCCCGGCTTCACCAGCCGGGCCGGGCCCGGCGGCCGAACAGCAGGCCGCGGGGCTCGGGCGGGGGTGGGGTGCCGGGGCGCAGGGGCCAGGCCAGGAGCATGCCCGCGACGAAGCCGACGAGGTGGGCCGCGTACGCCACCGAGCCGATCTCGGAGACACCCTCGTCGGACGAGTAGACCGCCTGGAGCACGAACCAGGAGCCCAGCACCAGCCACGCGGGCAGTCTCAGGGGTAGGAAGACCAGGAACGGGACGAGCACCCAGACCCTGGCCCTCGGATAGAGGACGAGATACGCGCCGAGGATTCCGGCGATGGCCCCGGACGCGCCGATCAGCGGCTCGCCGGAGTCGGCGTTGAGGAACGCGTAGCCGTAGGACGCCGCGTAGCCGCAGGCCACGTAGAAGAGCGCGAACCGTATGGGGCCCAGCCGGTCCTCGATGGTGGTGCCGAAGATCAGCAGGAAGAGCATGTTGCCCAGCAGGTGCAGCCAGCCGCCGTGCAGGAACAGCGCGGTGAGGACGGACAGCGCGGGCGACTTGTCGTAGCCCGGCGGGCCCAGCGCACAGCCGCCCGACCGGGCGAGTTCACCGGTGGGCACCAGCTGCGGCAGCTGATGACGGATCAACTCCTGCGGCACCGCCGCGTACTGCTCCAGGAACGCCTGCGTGTGACACAGCCGGGCCAGCTCGCTGTCGCCGGGCACGGAACCGGCGAGACCCGGCATGAAGACGAAGACGAAGACGTTCGCGGCGATGAGTGCGTAGGTCACGTAGGGCGTGCGGCCCACGGGGTTCACGTCATGGACGGGGATGACCACACCGGACTTGTGCCCGGGAAACGGGGCCGGAATCAGCGTGCCCGGTGTCGGCGTGGGCCTCGGCGCCGCCGCCGGTGAACGTGCGGGGCGGGTGGTGCGTATGACTTCTCAACCGCGGATCTACGTGAGGAACAGGCGATGAACGACCGAGTTGCCCCGGCGATGCACGCCACCCCCGATGGTGAGGCCGAGATTTCGCTGGTGGTGCGGCTGCCCTGGGAAGACGTGGCCGCGCTCGGCCAGGAGGCCGGGCGGCTGGCGGCGCGGATGCAGCGGCCGGTGACGCTGGACGAGGCGGTCAGCCATCGGCTGCGCTCTGCTCGGCCCGCCGCGGCGCATGCGAAGCCGGCTGCGGCGCCGACGGCGCCCCCGGCTGTGACCTCGTCCGCTTCGGTGTCCTCGTCCGCCTCGGTGTCCTCGTTGCCGGCTCGGCCGCCGGCGGAGCAGGCTCGGCAGGCGATCGATCGGATCACGGGTACGTCGGCTGTGTGACGGGGGCGCCGTAGGGGTGCTTGCGCGTTGTCGGCCGCGGGATCGTCGTGGCCGGTCGCGCAGTTCCCCGCGCCCCTCAAGAGCCCGAGCGCACCGCCGCTGTCGCCTTTCTCGCCGCCACCAGGATCGGGTCCCAGACCGGGGAGAAGGGCGGGGCGTAACCGAGGTCCAGGGCGGTCATCTGTTCAACCGTCATGCCCGCTGTCAGGGCCACCGCCGCGATGTCGACCCGCTTGCCCGCGCCCTCCCGGCCGACGATCTGGACGCCCAGCAGGCGGCCGGTGCGGCGTTCGGCGAGCATTTTCACCGTCATGAGGGCGGCGCCGGGGTAGTAGCCGGCGCGGCTGGTGGACTCGATGGTGACGCTGACGTACCGGAGGCCGGCCCGGTCGGCGTCCTTCTCCCGGAGGCCGGTGCGGGCGATCTCCAGGTCGCAGACCTTGCTGACGGCGGTGCCGACGACGCCGGGGAAGGTGGCGTAACCGCCGCCGACGTTGGCGCCGATGATCTGGCCGTGCTTGTTGGCGTGGGTGCCGAGCGGGATGTGGCGCAGGCGGCCGGAGACCAGGTCGAGGACCTCGACGCAGTCGCCGCCGGCCCAGATGTTCTCGTGGCCCCGGACACGCATGGCGAGGTCGGTCAGCAGGCCGCCGTGGTCGCCCAGGGGCAGCCCCGCCGCCTTCGCGAGGTCCGTCTCGGGGCGAACGCCGATGCCCAGCACCACCACGTCCGCCGGGTACTCGGTGTCCTCCGTGGCGACCGCGCGGACGCGGCCGTCCTCGCCGGTGCGCAGGGCGGTGACCTCGGCGTCGTCGACCATGGTGATGCCCAGGCCCTCCATGGCCTTGTGCACCAGGCGGCCCATGTCCGGGTCGAGGGTCGACATGGGCTCCTTGCCGCGGTTGACGACCGTGACCTCGTACCCCCGGTTGATGAGCGCCTCGGCCATCTCCACACCGATGTAGCCCGCGCCGACGACCACCGCGCGGCGGCCCTCGGTGGCGGTCAGGGTGTCGAGGAGGGCCTGGCCGTCGTCCAGGGTCTGCACGCCGTGCACCCCGGGGGCGTCGACGCCGGGCAGGTCGGGGCGGATCGGGCGGGCGCCGGTCGCGATGACCAGTTTGTCGTACGCGGTCCAGGACTCGGTGCCCGAGTCGAGGTCCCGCGCGCGCACGCGGGCGCCCTCGACATCGATCTCCACGACCTCCGTACGCATGCGCAGATCGATGTCACGGGCCCGGTGCTCCTCGGGCGAGCGGGCGATGAGCCGGTCCCGTTCGGGGACGTCGCCGCCCACCCAGTAGGGGATGCCGCACGCCGAGTAGGAGGTGAAGTGGCCCCGCTCGAACGCCACGATCTCCAGATCCCCGGGGCCTCGCAGCCGGCGTGCCTGCGACGCGGCGGACATGCCCGCCGCGTCGCCTCCGACGACCACCAGGCGTTCCCTCGAACGTTCTTCACCGCGGCTCATGTTCATGGGAACACGCTACGGGCGTCCCGCATTTCGGGCCGGGCGCCTTCGGTCCGACCGGCCGTCAGTCCTGCTCGTCCTGCTCGTCCATCTCATCCTTCTCGGGCTTCTCGGGTGCGGCGGCCGGGAGCGAACCGGCGGTGCCCTCGGGAGCCGTCGCCGGTGCGGGCCGGCGGGAGCGGGCGAAGCGGAACCACAGGAGCAGGACGAGGGCCGTGGCCAGGGCGAAGGGAAGGATCGCGGCGAGCGCCATGCCCAGCCAGCGGAACACGGCGACGAACGCGTTCCAGCCGCCCGCCAGCGCGTCCATGAAGCCGGGGTCGTCGTCCTCGACGGCCTTCTTCACCGCGGTCTCGGACAGGGAGAGCGTGATGGTGGCGAGGCTCGTGCGGTCCTTCAGGGACTTCTGCTGGGCGAGCAGCGACTCCAGGTCGGCCTGACGGCTGCTCAACTCGCCTTCCAGGGTGACCACGTCGCTGAGTTTGGTCGCCCGGTCCATCAGCTCGCGGATCCGGGCCACGCTCGCCTGCTGCGTCTTGATGCGGCTGTCCACGTCGACGACCTGGTCGGTGACGTCCTCGGCCTTCGTCCTGCGCTCGATCAGCTTCCCGGTGCCCTCCAGTTCGGTGAGGACCTCGTCGTACTTCTCGCTGGGCACGCGCAGGACGACCCGGGTGCGTTCGCGGTCCTTGCCGTCACGGGTCGTGGACTCGTCGCCGATGAACCCGCCCGCGTTCTCGACGGTGGTGCGGGCCTCGTCCAGGGCCGTCGGAACGTCCTTGACCCGCACGGTCAGGGTGGCGGTGCGGATGATGTGGCTCACGGCGATGCGGGTAGGTGCGTCGGCGGCCTTGCCGCCGCTCCGGTCGCGGTCGCTGCTCTCGCCGTTCAGGGCGCCCTCCTGCCGGGCCGCCGAGTCGTCGACCTTGCTCAGGGAATCCGCCCCGTCCGCTCCGCCATCGGCGCCGGCGCCGCAGCCCGTGAGGGCCAGGGCGGCGGCGAGGAACAGGGCGGCCAGGGCCCCTGCGGGCCGCCGGGAACGTCGTACGTGTGTTTCGGCCATTGCGGCGTACCCCCCGAGGGTCGTGGCAGGCGTGCTTGCCCGCCTTGCTGACGATTCTTCGACGCGGGAGGGGGCCGGAACGTTGGCGGGATCCGGTCCCGAAGCGGTCACGGTCGGGACTCGGCGAGGCCACAGGGGCGGACGGTCCCACGGTGGGACCGGCGTCATGACTGTCAGTGACATCTGAGAGGGTGGAGCCATGAGCGGATCACGTACGGACGTCGGGCGCGACGCCGGGCATGTCGTCGTCATCGGGGCCGGGATCGCGGGGCTCGCCGCCGCGCACGAACTGCTGGAGCGGGGTGCGAGAGTGACCGTCCTGGAGGCCTCGGACCGGGTCGGCGGCAAGCTGCTGCCCGGCGAGATCGCGGGCGCGCGCGTCGACTTCGGCGCCGAGTCGATGCTGGCCCGCCGCCCCGAGGCGGTCGCCCTCGCGCGCGAGGTCGGCCTCGCCGACCGGCTCCAGCCGCCCGCCACCGCCACGGCCTCGCTCTGGACCCGGGGCGCCCTGCGGCCGATGCCCAAGGGGCACGTCATGGGCGTCCCCGGCGCCGCGTCCGCCCTCTCCGGGGTCCTGTCCGATGAGGGCCTGGCCCGTATCGAGCGCGACGCCGACCTGCCCCGCACCGAGATCGGCGACGACGTGGCGGTGGGGGAGTACGTGGCGGCCCGCCTCGGCAGGGAGGTCGTCGACCGCCTGGTGGAACCCCTGCTCGGCGGCGTCTACGCGGGCGACGCGTACCGCATCTCGATGCGCTCGGCCGTCCCGCAGCTCTTCCAGGCCGCCCTGACCCACACCTCCCTCACCGAGGCCGTCCGGGAGATCCAGGAGCGTGCGGCCGCCGCCCGGCAGACCGGGCCGGTCTTCATGGGCATCGAGGGCGGCGTGGGCCGGCTGCCGCTCGCGGTGGCCGAGTCGGTGCGGTCACGCGGCGCCGAGATCCTCACCCGGACGCCGGTCACGGAGCTGCGCCGCGAAGCCTCGGGCGGCTGGCGTGTCGTCACAGAAGGTGCCGGAAGCGCCGGGACCCGTGTCCTGCACGCCGACGCGGTCGTCGTGGCCGTCCCCGCCCCGGTCGCCGCCGGCCTCCTGCGCGCCGAGGCCCCGGAGGCCGCCGCCGAGCTGTCCGGCGTCGAGTACGCCTCGATGGCCCTCGTCACGCTCGCCTACCGCCGTGCCGGCGTCACCCTCCCCGAGGGCAGCGGCTTCCTGGTGCCGCCGGTCGACGGCCGCACGATCAAGGCGTCCACCTTCGCCTCCCAGAAGTGGGGCTGGATCGCGGACGAGAACCCGGACCTGCTGGTCCTGCGCACCTCGGTCGGCCGGTACGGCGAGACGGCGATCCTGGACCACGACGACGCCCACCTCGTGGACGTGTCGAGAACGGACCTGCGCGAGGCCACCGGCCTGTCCGCGGCGCCCCTCGAAACCCGCGTCACCCGCTGGGACGACGGCCTGCCGCAGTACCCGGTCGGCCACCACGCGCGCGTGGCCCGCGTCCGCGCACACGTCGGGAAGCTGCCGGGCCTCGCGGTCTGCGGCGCGGCGTACGACGGCGTGGGCATCCCGGCCTGTATCGCGAGTGCCGCCGCCGCGGTCGACCAGATCCACGGTGACCTGCGCGCGGTGCGGGATCTCACCGCCAACCCGGTGCAGAGCCCGCACGGCGGAGCGGGAGAATAGGACCATGAGTGACGACGCCCCCACCACCGAGTCCGGCCGGATCCCGAACAAGGGCAAGCTGGCCAAGGACCTCAACGAGGTCATCCGCTACACGCTGTGGTCCGTCTTCCGGCTGAAGGACGTGCTGCCGGAGGACCGCGCGGGTTACGCCGACGAGGTCCAGGAGCTGTTCGACCAGCTCGCCGCGAAGGACGTGACCGTCCGCGGCACGTACGACGTGTCGGGCCTGCGCGCCGACGCCGACCTCATGATCTGGTGGCACGCCGAGACCGCCGACCAGCTCCAGGAGGCGTACAACCTCTTCCGCCGCACGAAGCTGGGCCGCGCGCTCACCCCGGTGTGGTCGAACATGGCGCTGCACCGCCCCGCCGAGTTCAACCGCTCGCACATCCCGGCGTTCCTCGCCGACGAGACGCCCCGCGACTACGTCAGCGTCTACCCCTTCGTCCGCTCCTACGACTGGTACCTGCTGCCCGACGAGGACCGCCGCCGCATGCTCGCCGACCACGGCAAGATGGCCCGCGGTTTCCCGGACGTCCGCGCCAACACGGTCGCGTCCTTCTCACTGGGCGACTACGAGTGGCTCCTCGCCTTCGAGGCCGACGAGCTCTACCGCATCGTCGACCTCATGCGTCACCTCCGCGCCTCGGAGGCCCGCATGCACGTCCGCGAGGAGGTCCCGTTCTACACGGGCCGCAGGAAGTCGGTCGCGGAACTGGTGGCAGGCCTGGCCTGAGCCCTGTCAGAGGCGCGGGGCCGTCACCGACGCGGCTCCGCCGCGCGGGCGCGATCAGCCACGACCGACGCGCAGCCGCTCCGCGGCCCCGACCCGCGGAGCGTGGGGCTTCTGTTCCGGCCGCGGCGCGCAGGCAGCCCTCCGCTCGGGCACCCGCCCCTCCAACAGGTACGCCTCCAGGTACCCGTTGACGCACTTGTTGGGCCCGCCCGAGACCCCGTGATTCCCGGCGTCCCGCTCGGTCACCAGCACCGACCCCCAAAGCCGCCGGTGCAGTTCGATCGCTCCCTCATAGGGCGCGGCCGCGTCCCGCTCGGCCGCGAGGATCAGCGTGGGCGGCAGCTCACCGGGCCCGGTCCGCACGTCGAGCGGCTGCTGACGCGGCCCGCCCCAGTACGCGCACGGCAGGTTCGTCCACACGTTGTCCCACGTCTCGAAGGGCGCGGTCCGCGCGAGCCGCGTGTTGTCGCGGTCCCAGTCCCGCCACCGCGTCGGCCAGGGCCCGTCGTTGCACTCCACGGCCGTGTAGACGGCGCGGGTGTTCTCCTGCTCGACCGCCGCCTCCGGGTACGGACCGGCGATCCGGGCCAGCGGCTTCGGGTCGCCCTTCAGGTACGCGGAGAGCGCCAGGGCACGCTGCGGCCAGTAGTCGTCGTAGTACGCGGCCTGCAGGAACGCGCCCTGCAACTGCCCCGGCCCGACCTTGCCGCCGGCGGGCCGGGTGGCCAGCCGTGCCGCCGCCCGCTCGTAACTCCGCAGCACCTTGTCCGGGGTGTCGCCCAGCCCGTACACCTGGTGGTGCTTGGCGACCCAGGCCCGGAAGTCCGCCCAGCGTTCCTCGAACGCGGCCGACTGGTCGAGGTTGTTGCGGTACCAGATCTGTGCGGGGTCCGGGTTCACCGCCGAGTCGAAGACCATCCGGCGTACGTGCGAGGGGAACAGCGCCGCGTACAGCGCCCCGAGGTACGTCCCGTACGACGCCCCCATGAACGTCAGTCGCGGCTCGCCGAGCGCGGCACGCAGGACGTCCAGGTCACGGGCGTTGTTGAGGGAGTGGTAGTGCCGCAGCGCGCTCCCGCCCCGCTGCGCGCACGCCCGCGCGTACGCCTTGGCCCGTGCGATCCGCTCCTTCTTGTACGCCTCCGACGGGTGCGTCGGCGCGGGTGAGGGCCCCTGGCGCAGCAGCTTCGGGTCCTGGCAGGACAGCGGCGCCGACCGCCCGACCCCGCGCGGGGCGTACCCGACCAGGTCGTACGCGGCGCCGACGCGCTTCCAGTCCGGGAGGGTGCCGACGAGGGGAAAGAACATCCCGGAGGCCCCGGGCCCGCCCGGATTGAACACGAGCGCCCCCTGCCGGGCGACCTTCCTCCCCTTCGCGTCCTTCCTCGTGGCCTCGATCCGGCTGACGGTCAGCGAGATCTGCTCGCCGTTGGGCCGCGCGTAGTCGAGCGGCACCTCGACCGTCCCGCACCGCACCCCGTCCGGCAGCCCCTCCACCGCCGGACACTTCCCGAACCGGATGCCTTCGGCCGCGGCCCGCTCGGCCGGCCCACTCGTCCGCGTGTCGCCCCCGGCCGGGGGCGCGGCGAGGCCGCTCAGCACCACCGCCGCGACAGTCCCGTAGAGAACGGCAGCTCGCATCGAGGATCCCTCCGAAGCACGACAGCGACAAAAGGATGTTTCGTGTGAGAAGGGGCAAATGTAAAGCACCGGCCGCCCGTGTGTTCTTCCGGGGCGCGGGGGAGTCGCGCGATCAGCACGAACGAACCGCAGCCCGCGACCCGCCCACGCCGATGGCGCTATCGATGGCCGAACGCCGCCCGTAACGCGGCGGACTCCACCGCCCCCACCCCCCGGACGGCCACCGAGACAAGGTCCGCCGAGTCACCCCCGCCCCGTTCCACCACGGCCCCCAACACCCGCACCCCCTCCGCGGACGCCCACCGCGTACACGGCTGCCCCTCGACCCGCACGATGACGAGACAGCTGAGCGTCAGCACCAGCGGCAAGGCGAACCACAAGGCGACCAGCACGCGGTGCTCCTCGAAGCCCTGCGAGGGCAGCATCAACGCCAGCGCCCCCAACCCGCACACGCCCAGCGCGGCGCCCCGTACCTGGGTGACCGCGTCGGCGACGCTCGTGCGCACGGCCTCCGGCACGGCCAGGCCCGCCGCGACGAGCCGGTCGGACAGGCGGCGTACGGGGTCCGCGGTCGCGGCGCTCCGCCGTACGGACGCTATCCGGGACTGCCCGCCGGGGCCTATCGCGCCGATGACCGAGCGTTCCATCTCGTCGCGCCCGTCCGGGTCCACGACCGTCGCCCAGCCGGTGTGGGCGAGGAGGAGGCGGCGCCGGCGGGCCATGGAGACGAGGGTGAGGTCGGCGACGCGCGCCGGGCCGCCGGACAGGAACGCCGCCTCGTACAGCGTCAGCCGGTGGCAGTGGTGGGCGTGGTCCGCGTGGACGTCGGTGTCGGCGTCCGCCGCACGCAGCGAGGTCAGGCACAGTCGGGCACAGGACACGCCGGCGGCGGCCCAGGCCAGGAGGAGGAAGAGGACCCAGAGCATGGCGTGTTTGTATGCGCCGGCCGGAGGCGGTGGCGCGCGATGTCCTTAATCCGGAGGGAAGGTTCCCGGTCTCTTCCGTTTGTTCGCCCTTGCGGCCCGCAATTGCCAGGCCCCGCAATGGCCAGGCCCCGCGAGCGGCGGGACGGCCGAGTTGTCGCGTTGTAGGGTCCGATCGGGGGGTGATCATGTCGGATCGCGGCTGGGACGACGACAGCGAGTACCAGGAGGCGGTCCGGCGGGCCGAGCGGGCGACGCGGTTCGGCTGGTCGGCCATCGGCGGCACGCTGGGGGCCCTCGGCTGTGCGCTGATCGCCGCGGTCGTCGTCTGCGCGGCCGTGGTCGTCGCGTGCGTGTACGTCGTGGTGGCGATGCCGGACTAGTGATCTGGTCCGGAGATCCTGTCGCAGTAGCGGCAGATCCGGTCGATGATCTGGTCGGCTGTCTTGGTCCACTTGAACGGCCTGGCGTCCTCGTTCCAGGTCTTGATCCAGTCTTCGAGCGCGGTCTTGAGTTCGTCGAGGGAGCAGAACACGCCGCGTTCGAGGCAGCGCCGCTGCAGTTCGGCGAACCACCGCTCGACCTGGTTGATCCAGGACGAGTACGTGGGCGTGAAGTGCAGCTCGAACCGGGGGTGCGCGAGCAGCCATTTGTGCACCACCGGTGCCTTGTGGGCGGAGAGGTTGTCGCAGATCACGTGGACCGCCAGGCCAGGATCGGTCTGGCGGTCGATCTCGTCGAGGAAGTCGCGGAAGTCCACGGCCCGGTGCTGCGCGGACAGTTTGCCGATCACCTTGCCGGTGGCGGTGTTCAGGGCGGCGAACAGGTCCACGGTGCCGTGCCGGACGTAGTCGAAGCTGCGGCGCTCCGGGGTGCCCGGGATCATCGGCACTACCGGAGCTGTCCGTTCCAGGGCCTGGATCTGCGGTTTCTCGTCGACCGCGAATACGGCCGCGTTCGCCGGCGGGGCGAGATACAGTCCGACCACGTCACGGATCTTGTCGATCAGCAGCGGGTCCGGAGAGATCTTGAAGGTCTCCGTGCGCCAGGGCTGCAGCCCGAAGGCCCGCCAGATCCGCAGCACACTCGTCGGTGAGATCCCCACCCGCCGGGCCAACTCCCGCTTCGACCAGTGGGGGGCGCCTTCGGGCACCTCTTCCAGCGTGCGCACCACCACCTCTTCCACCTGGGCGTCGGTGATGGTGCGGGGCACGCCGGGACGCGGCTCGTCGGACAGGCCATCGAGACGGCGTTGCAGAAATCTGGTCCGCCACCGGCTCACGGTCCCGCGATCGGTGTCCAGCCGCGCGGCCACCGCGGTGTTGTTCAGCCCGTCCGCGCAGGCCAGCACGATCCGTGCCCGCTTGGCCAGGCCCTGCGCGGTTGTCCGCCGTTTGGCCCACCCCCGCAACACCAGCCGCTCGTCCTCGGATAACACCAGCGGTTGCAGCCTGCTGTCCCCCATTCCACCAGCAGACCGCAACCGCCAGCCGCTGTCACCGCCCAAGCCGAAATCTGAAACGAACCACGACTCACGTGGCGAGACGTGAACTCAAGACCAGCTCACTAGGTGATGCGTGACCGGATGGCGCGTGACCAGCAGGTCCGGCGGGTGGCTCTCAGCCGTCGTCCTCCACTGGCCCGTTGGCGGCCGGCGGCAGGGTGTAGCGGGGTGCGGACGTGGCCGGGGCCGGGGTGGTCGGTGTGGGTGACGGGGTCACCGGGACGGGGGAGCCGGGGTCGTTCAGCGGGCCGGACGTGGCCGGGGAGCCGGTGGGGGCCGGGGCGCCCGCGGCGAGGGTGTCGCGGGCGATCGCGTCGTAGTCGACGAGCCCGGTGGCCTCCAGGACCTTGATGTGGTCGAGGACGGTGGTGTTGGCGTCGTCGGCGAGGCCGCGGACCAGCGAGTTGCGGGTGGTGGCGCGGACCTGGGCGACGACGGAGAAGACCTTGCCGTGCGCCAGGCGCAGGATGTTGGCGAACTCGCGGTCGTAATTCGCGCCCTGCGCCGCCGTCAGGGTGTCCAGCCACGCCTTCTGCTGGTCGCTCGGCTGATTGGGCAGGGGCAGGCCGAGGCGCGCGGCGACGTCGCGGACGCGGGCGTCGAGGACGGTGTGCCCCTCGATGAGATGCTCCCCGGCGGTCCGTACGGCCTCGGTGGTGCCCTTGGTCTCGGCCTGCTGCCCGGCGGGCAGCTCCCACAGCCCCGCCAGCCTGACCTTGGTGACGAACTCCCGGTCCAGGGCGGACAAGGGACCGTACCGCGTCGTCACGGTGGACGCGTTGAGCACGCTGACGTCGGTGCCCGAGCGGTCCGCGTAGGACCAGATCGGGAAGACCAGCGCGATGAGCGTCGCCGTCAGTCCGGCGACGATGAGTCCTGTGCCACTGAACAGTCCCCCTCTGCCGTTGGTGGTTCGCATGGTGCCTCCTGCTCGCGGCACCGCACGCTAGTGCGCAACGGGTGCTGATTGGCCTACGGACCGGTATGTTACTGCCCGGTCTACGCCAACTGCCGTATGCGGAGGAACGGTTGAGGAGGGGGCAAAGCGCGTCGGATGGGGTACGCGAAGGGGTGGATGAATGGCGCTGAAACGTGTCACAAGGGGCGGTGAACCCGTGTGAGGGGCACGGGTTTGTTAATCGCAGCACATCTGCGGGTGAACACCCCGGCTCAGCGGCGTAGCAGCACCCTGCGGGTCGCGCGGGCCAGCCGGGCCGTCGGGCGCTGGGAGAGCGGGGCGGGACCCGAGCGCTCCAGCCACCACCGGCGTACCTCGCGGAGGACGTCCGCGTCGTGGGGGCGGCCCGTGAGCAGCACGTGCTCGGCGAACGAGAGCGCGTCGCGCCGGTAGCCGTCGGTCATCGGGTGGCCCTGCGCGTACGCCACGAAGGCCGGCCGGTACGACGAGCCGAGGATCTCCGGGAGCTCCGGCGCCACCTTCGCCACGACGTCCGCCCGCTTGGCGGCGAGGGCCCGCGCCTGCACGCCGAGCCGTACCCGGTCGAACCCCTCGGGCACCGGCGTCCCCGCGACCAGCGCGGACAGCAGCGCGGCCTGCGCGAGCCCGAGCCGCTGCCGGGCGACGGGCTCGGCCTCCTCGACGGCAGTCGACTCGGCCGCGGGCGCCTTCCTGCCGGGGCTCCGCACCTCGGCCTTCTCCAGCACCCCCCGGATCGCGCCCAGCTCCCGCTCCAGCTCGCCCGGCTCGGGGAAGTTTTCGTCGCGCTCCAGGAGGACGCCCGGCGGGGTCACGCGGGAGGTGAGGTCGGCGAGGACGTCGAGGACCTGCTGGGGGACTGGGTGGGCGTGGCTGTCGTGCCAGACCCCGTCCCGCTCGAAGCCGCCCGCGACATGGACGTACGCGATGGCCTCGACCGGCAGCTCGTCGAGTGCCTTCGCGGGGTCCTCGCCCCGGTTGACGTGGTTGGTGTGGAGGTTCGCCACGTCGATGAGGAGCCGGACGCCGGTGCGGTCGACGAGGTCGTAGAGGAACTGCCCCTCGGTCATCTCCTCGCCCGGCCAGTTGATGAGGGCCGCGATGTTCTCCAGGGCGAGCGGCACGGGCAGCGCGTCCTGGGCGATGCGGACGTTCTCGCACAACACGTCCAGGGCGTCCCGGGTGCGCGGCACCGGCAGCAGATGCCCGGCCTCCAGCTGCGGCGACGCGGTGAGGGCGCCCCCCGCCCGGACGAACGCGATGTGCTCCGTGACGAGGGGGGCGCCCAGTGCCTCCACGCGCTCGGCGAGGGAGCGCAGGCGCTGCTCGTCGGGGCGGTCGGCGCCGCCGAGACCGAGGGAGACGCCGTGCGGCACGACCGTGACGCCCCGCTCGCGCAGCCGCAGCAGCGACTCGGCGATGTGGCCGGGACAGACGTTCTCGGCGACGACCTCGACCCAGTCGACACCGCCCCCCGACCCGGCCATGCGCTCGATGGCGTCGGCGATCTCCGGCCGCCAGCCGATCCCCGTCCCCAACTGTGCGATCTGCTCCATCGTCCCCTCCTCGGTCACGTCGGCCACGGCCGCACCAGGACTGCGTCTCGTCGAGCCGCGTCTCCTTACGGCGGACCTGTGTTCCGGCGTGACGGAGTCATGGCCCCGGCGGCCGGGGCCGAACCCCGTGGAGGGGACCTTCAGAGCAACATTTGAGCTTTCTGTTCGAGCGTTCTACTGGACCTGCGGCTGCCCCTGGTCCTTGTTGATCTCCTCCGGGTCCGGACGGCCGGTGGGGACCTGCCCCGACTGGAAGGGCGACGGCGTCGACTTCACGTCCGGGTTGGTGGACGGCTCGGCGGGGGGCGCGGCGGGCGGCAGCTGACCGGGGACGGGCGGCGGCGGGCCGGTCGGGCTGGCGGTACCGCTGACCGAGTTGTCGGCGATGGTCGCGAAGTCGACCACGCCGGTGCCCTCCAGGATCGTGATGTGGTCCAGCACGGTCTGGTTGGCGTCGGAGGCCAGCTGGCGGATCAGCGTGTTGCGGGTGGAGTTCCGCACGGTGGCGATCGCCGGGAAGATCTTGCCGTGGGCGGCCCGCAGCAGGTTCGCCCAGGTCTTGTTGTACTCGGCCTCGGTCTTGCTGGCGGTCATCTGGTCCAGCCAGCCCTGCTGCTCCGCCGTCGGCTGGTTCGGCAGCTCGACGCCCAGCTTCGCCGCGATGACCCGCGACCGCTTGTCGAGGTCGGAGTGGCCCACGATCAGGTGGTCGGCGGCCTCCCTGACGGCCTGGCTGCCGCTGCGCTCCAGCGCCTGCTGCCCGGCCGGCAGCTCCCACAGACCTGCCAGCCGCACACGGATGAGCAGGTCGCGGTCGGCGGGGGTGAGCGGCCCCCACTGCGTGGTCACCGTGTCACCGGTGAGCGCGGCCGCGGCCGTCGCGTTGCGGTTGGGGTACGAGTAGAAGATGGGGTAGGCGACCGCGGTGAGCGTGCCGGCGATCGCCAGGGCGACGAGGACAGAGCCCTTGGAGCGTCGCAAATGAGCCTCCCGGAGGAAACCAACTGATCGTTGGGGACTGACTGTTGCTTGGGGTGCGGAGGTGCCGCTGTGTGTCGGGTCGGGGTCCCGTTCGGGGCCGGGCCCGGGGCCGCGTCAGATCGTGCCGTTGGCGATCGCGTCGAAGTCGACCTGGCCGGTCTTCTCCAGGAACGTGATGTGGTCGAGCACGGTCTGGTTGGTGTCCGAGGCCAGCTGGCGCACCAGGGTGTTCTCTGTCTGGTTCCGGATCGCCCCGATGGTCGGGAAGATCTTGCCGTGGGCGGAGCGCAGCAGGTTGGCCCACACCCGGTCGTACTGGTCGTCCGTGGCGTTGCTCATCTGCTGCAGCCAGCCCTGCTGCTGCGCGTTCGGCACGTTCGGCAGCTCGACGCCCAGCTGGGACGCCACGGCCCGCGTCCGCTCGTCGAGGTCCTTGTGGCCCACGATCAGGTGGTCCGCGGCTTCCTTGACCTCCGGGCTCTTCGACCGCTGCATGGCCTGCTCGGCGGCAGGCAGCTCCCACAGTCCCGCGAGACGGACACGGACGATCAGGTCCCGGTCGGCGGCCGTCAGCGGCCCCCACTGGGTGTTCACCGTGCTGGAGGCCATGTTGGCCTGGGCGGTGCCCGAGCGGTCGGCGTAGGACCATACGGGGAACGCCAGCGCGCCGACGGTGACGACGAGGGCAAGGCTGGCGATGAGCGAGCCGTTGAGACGCCGCAAAGTGATCCTCCCGGATGATGCCAACTGGTCGTTGGGGCAGTTACTTGGCCAGTACCGGGAAGTACGTGCGGGGTGCCGGTGTTGTTCAACGACCTTTGAACCGGCTGAGGACGGCCGGCTCGGGCGGACGGGACGCGACAGGCGCCGGTCGGTGACCCGTTCGCTGGGCAAGGCTCTCCAGAGGGGCCCCCTCCGCGGCGCACCGGTCGGCGATGGTGTCGGTCAGGGCGCCGAACCGCTCGGCATCCCCGTCCCGGGCGGCGGCGAACAGCCCCTGGAAAGCGGTGGCGAGTGGGGTGTCGCCCGCCTGCAGGGCGAGCTGTACCGCTTCGAAGAGCCGGCTGTTGGCCTCGGCCGGGCTCAGGGAGCCCGTGGCTCCGAGGAACTCGTCGAACTTCCGGCAGGCCGCCGCCGAGGACGCGCCGGTGGCATCGGCGCCGGATGCCTGTCCGAGGGGGCCGACGATGAGCGCGAATGCCACGACGAGAGCCGCCGGGACACAGGCCAGAGCGATGGTGAGGTGCCGGTCGAGCAGTGCCGGACGTGGGTGAGGGGACCGCGGAGGAACGGCCGACAGGGAGAGGGGCGGTGGTACGGCCGGTGCCGGCGGGACAAGCGGGGCCGACGGCACCGACGGCACCGACGGCGTGGGTCGTACGTGCGGTGCGCGGAGAAGTGGCGCGCCGGGGGGACGTTCGTCCCGGAGGTGGGACAGGGCGCGGGAGGCCGCCGCGCCCGCGAGTGCGCAGAGGAACCCGCCGGTCAGAATCCGCAGCAGCGTGTCGCGGATCAGGGACGGCGGAAGGTCCAGCGCGCACCGGCTCGGAACGATGGCGAGTGCGTCGGCGCAGCCGGCCAGGAGGACCCCGGCGAAGAACACCACCGTCAGCAGGGAGCCGGTGAGAAAGGCGGTCAGCAGGGCGAACGGAATCGCGAGCCGGTCGTGGCGGCGTACTCGGACCGTCACGGCGGCGGCGATCCCCTGGAGCAGCATCGCGGCGCCGATCTGCCAGTACGTGAACGCGAGGAGGAAACCGTCCTGCCCGCGCACCGCCTGGCTCACGCCCTCACGCAGCAGCACCCGTTCCAGGAGCTGGAACCACGCGAAAGCGGCGGCTGTGGCGGTGCTCGTCAGCAGCACATGCCGAGCCCACCCGGTGTCGTACGAAGGCCGGCGGCGCCACGGTGCGGCGACCGGGAGCAGCCACACCGCGGCCATGGCCATGACGAGCGGGGTCCACTGGGCGAACCGGAGTGTCAGCGGGTGTTCGACGAGGGCCCACAGCCAGTAGGGACCCACCGGTGCGGAGGCGTCGGCGAGGGCGTACAACTCCCGGGCGGAGTCGTGGACGGGGCCCAGTGCGTCGCCGGCGTCGTACAGCAGCATCCATCCGCTCAGGAGCACCGCGAACGGAAGCGCGGCGGCGAGCAGCCCGGCTTGCCACGCCCTTCTCGGTGGGCGCTCCCCGGTGGCGTGCCAGAGCGCCGCCGACCGGGAGAGCCACGCCGACAGCGCCACCATGAGCGCGCACAGCGCGAGGGACCACACCACTGCCGCCGGTCCCGGAACGAGGGGTCGGTCCGTCAGGACGATGCCGCTCTGGGGTGCGAGCGGCACGCCGACGACCAGCCCGAGACCGAGGCCCAGCGCCGGCAGGAGGACCACCCGGGTGCCACCGCCGAACAGGGCGGCGCGCCAGACACCCAGTCCGATCACGGCGAGGGCGGCGGGGACGCACAGCAGCACGACCGTCCAGCGCGCGTCGAGGGCGTCGAGCCGGTTGAGCACGAGCCACAGAAGGGTGAGCAGTCCGCTCGCGGCGACCGAGACGGCCAGACCGGCGGCGAAGCACTCGGTGAAGCGGAGCCGGAACAACTCCTGCGGCCGCACGATCTCGGCGGCCCGCGCGGCCGCGGACGGGTGCACGGCCAGCGGCCCGCGGCGCCACCAGGGAACGGGCCTACCGCGCGCGGTACCGAGCACGTCCAGCAGCCCCGGCCCCGCGCCCCAGACGGCCGCCCGCACATCGGCGCCGTACTCACGCATCCGCAACACGGACACGCAGGTCACCCGGACGAGGGCCACCAGCACCAGGGCACGCCAGGTCACCGACAGGACGCTGTGGGCCGGTGTGCCGATCAGCGCGACGGCGAGCGGCAGCAGTCCGGTGGGGACGAAGGCCAGGGCCAGGGCGACAGTGAGGTAGGTGACGTCGACGTCCTTGTTCCGCAGGTGCGCCAGTTCGTGCAGGACGACGGCACGGGCACGCTGCGGGGCGAGGCCGAAGGAGGCCACCGTGCCCTGGGCCAGCGCCACGCGGTACCGGCCGCTCCGGCCGAAGGTGAACGCGTCCACCTTGCGGTCGTCCATGCCACTCACCCAGAACTCCGGGGGCCGGGGCAGGCCCGCCTCGCGGCACAGGGCGTGCAGCAGCGCCAGCAGCGGGGCCTGGTCGGGGTCATGAGGTGACAGGGGCTCCAACCGCCTGTGACGCGTCAGGAACCAGGGCAGCAGGACGTAGATCGCCGCCGCCGTCGACGCCAGCAGCAGGATCCCGCCGAGCACCCACCACGCCTTCTCCCGCTCGTACGGGGCGATGCAGGACAGGAAGCCTCGGGTGTAGGAGAGGGGGTCCGTCGCGGGTGGCTGACCCTCCGGGGCCGCCGCGCACCGCTGGTAGACCGCGACGGCCCGGTCACCGTCGGGCGAGAACGTGAAATAGAGCAGGTTGTGGATGAAGGCCGTCGTCCCCAGCAGAGCGGTGACGACGAGGGCCAAGCGGAACTTGGCGCCGCTGGGCAGCGCGAACGGGTCGGGCGGGGCGGACGACACCAGGCCTCCGGCAGGTCACCGGCGGACGCGGGCCGCGCCCGCCAGGGCGTCCGCCAGCAACCGGGCCTGCGTCTCCCTGAGTTCGGCCCTCAACAGAGTGCGGTACGCCTCCTCGCGCAGCCACTCCACCTGGTCGGGTGTCAGCACGCCGTCCGTCTCGGCGTCGGCCTCGCCGTCGCCCCGTCCGAACAGGCCTCCGAGCCATGTCCGTACGGCGGTGCCGCTGCCGTCGGCGAGGTTCGCGGCGAACGCTCCGACGAACGAGGAGAGTGCGCCCTGCACCATCGCGAGGGCGAAGGGAGTGAGCAGGACGACGACCTCGGCGCCGCCGGCGCCCAGCATGCTCTCCTTCGACCCGCCGCCGTCACCTGCCGCCGCTTTCAGCGTTCCCACGGGGTCGCGGAAATAGGCCCGGCTGTTCATTCCGAAGAGGACCATCTCCTGGGGTGCGACTTCGGAAACCACGATGCGGGTCACTTCACGCACCAGATCTTCATCCACCGCCGTGAACCGATCACTCATGGCCGCCCCTTCTTTTCGTGAATGCGGATCAACTGATCTGGCGTACGTAACTCACGCCGTCCAGCATGAGGGACTCGAATGCGTAGCCGTATTCGTTTCCGATGTCGGGTCGCTCGATGTACCAGCTCTCGTAGATGATCGGCCCACCGGGGACGTAGAGGGTCATCCGTGAGTCCTCCACGACCGCCGGTCCTTCCAGTACCTGGCGGTTGTTGTACAGCAGACTCACGGTCCCGTCGCCGAAGAAGGTGATCTTGTCGACCCGGGCGGAGCCCTCTCCGTCCCCGTCCCACTCACCCACCAGTTCCTCGGGCACCTGGCCGGTGATGGATTCTTCCTCGGGAGGGGGTTCGACCTCTTCTTCCCCCTCTTCCTCCTCTTCGGGAACGCTTTCCGTCGGCTCGTCGCTCTGGATCGGATCCGTGGACTCCACGGTCTCGCCGACCGATGATCCTGAATCGTCGTCCCCGGAATCACCGCCGGACGAACCGTCGTTACCGCATCCGCCGAGCAGGAGTGCGAGTAGCAGAGCGAGCAGTGCCGAAATCGCCGAACTCCGGAACAAGGAAATGCTGATGACGCCCCCCGATGCATCAAGCCCGTTGCGGGCGGAATGATGACGATGCCCGGTTTCTATTCCACTCGGCTTGACGCTCACACCTCATCGACCAAAGCGGTCGGAATATTTCCGTCTGCTTTCGTTCGGTGCAGGCTTGTGATCTGAAAGTCGTGTAATCGGGGCGGATGGTGGGTCAAGAACGCAACGCGGTGTGGTCCGCGACCACCGTGCAGGAGCCCGGGGCGACCTCCGTGAATCCCGCGTCGCGGACGACGGGGAGGCCGGCGGTGGTGAGGTCCCGCCAGTGGGCGGGGGCGGCGGTGCGGACGGCGAGCGGGAAGCCCGCGTCCCGCCAGGCGGCGCGGGCCGCGCCGTCGAGGTCCCACCAGGCGAGCTGGGCGCCGTGACCGGCCTGGGCCATCGCCTTGCCCGCCGACATGTCGACCTCGGGGTTCAGCCACAGGACCGGGGCGGCGGGGTCGGGACCGGCTGGCGGTTCCGGGTCGTCGAGGTCCGTGCCGGAGACCTGGAGACGGGCCAGGTCCTTGGGCCAGCCGTCGAGCGGGACCGGCGGGAAGACGCGCACCTCGGCCGACTTGCCCGCCACGGTGATCCCCGGCAGCGCCTCGGCCCGCCGCCACTCCGCGCCGCGCGCCCGCCGGACCACCTTCCGGATCCGGGCGTCCTGCCAGCTCCGCATCGCCTCGGCCCACTCCCCGTCGCCCACCGACCGCGGGTCGCTCAGCATCACCAGCACGGCCCGCGCCGCCGTCTCCAACGCGTCCGTACGCGCCGGGGGAGCGGCCCGCTCGATGCGCGCGACCAGGGGCAGCACGAACTGCGGGGCGTCGTCGCGCGGAGTCCGCTCGTCCTGGAAGGGGCTGTCCTGGGAGCCGGTGGGGGCTCGGGCGGGGTCGGGGGTCGGGTCGCTCGTGGTCACCCGCCCAGTCTGCCAGGCGAAAGATGTGTTCCCTCGACACGTACTCGTTCGGTTGTACGAGGATGGAGGCATGGAACGTCAGTTACCGCTGAGGCTGGAGGGTGTCGGCCGCCGTTACGGGTTCCGTGGCGCCTGGGTGCTGCGCGGCGTCGACCTGGAGATCGCCCCCGGCGCCCTGATCCGGGTGGAGGGCGCGAACGGCACCGGCAAGTCCACGTTGCTCCGCGTCCTCGCCGGGCTGGACGCGCCCACGGAGGGCCGGGTGACAGGGCGCCCGCGGACGGCGTACGTCCCCGAACGCTTCCCCGCCGCACTGCCGTTCACCGCCGCCGAGTACCTCACCCACCTCGGTGCCGTCCACGGCCTGGACCGACCGGCCGCCGCCCGCGCCGCCGCCGAGTGGCTGGAGCGCTTCGGGGCCGCCGAGTACGCCCGTACGCCGATGGCGGAGCTCTCCAAGGGCAGCAGCCAGAAGGTCGCCGTGGCCCAGGCCCTGCTCGCCGAACCGGAGTTGCTCGTCCTCGACGAGGCGTGGACCGGCCTGGACACCGACGCCCGTGAGGAGTTGGAGCGGGTGGTGGCCGAGCGGACCGCTGCCGGGGCGACGGCGGTGTTCGTCGACCATGACCCGCGGCGGCTGGCGGGGGCGCCGGACGCGACGTACGCGGTGGTGGGGGGTGCCCTCAACCTCCGTACTGTCCCCGTCCCCGTCTCCGCCGCTGTCGTCGTCGAGGGGCGTGGGACGGCGGGCGCCCACATCCCCGACGGGGTGCGGAAGTTGGCCACGTCCGTCGAGGAAACGGCCGCCGGGGCACACCGGTTCACCGTCCCGCAGGCCGTCTCGGACACGCTGCTCAGGGCGTTGCTGGGGGCCCGGCCCCCGTGGCACGTGGTGAGCGTGGGCCCGGAACCCGCGGCCCTGGCCGAACCGGAACGGGAACCGGAACAGAAACCGGAATTGGAAAAGGAACTGGAACTGGAAGTGGAAAGCTCCTGATGACCGCCCTCCTCCGTTACCAGGCAGCCCTCCTCGTCCGCTCCCAGCGCTGGCTGCCGCCCGTCATCCTGTACGCGGCGTTCCTGGCCATCGGCGTGCAGCGCGGACAGCCCGTGCTCGACTCCCTCGGCTACACGGCCGCCGCGCTGCTGCCTGTGGCCGCGTGGCTGATGCGGATCTGCGTCACCAACGAGCCGCCCGCCGCCCGCAGTTGTACGGGTGCGGCGGCCGGACCGGGCCGGGCGCATCTGGCCTGCGTCCTGGTCGCGTTCTCGGCGGCCGCGCTCCTCGGCACGGCGGCCACAGTCCTTGTCACGATCATCAGCGCTCCCACGAGCACGGACCATCAGACGCGCGTCGAGGCACTCCCGGCGGGCGGCGCCGGCCTGTTGGCCGTGCTCGTCTGCGCCCTCCTCGGCACGGCCGTCGGCGCGCTCACGAACTGGCCGCTGCTGCGCTCGCCGGGCCGGGCCGTCCCCGCCCTCCTGCTCGGCGCGCTGCTGGCCCTGGTGGTGGCCGGTTCCCCGGCCCGGGCGGCGGTCACGGCCCTGGTCGACGGCTCGCGGCACGCGACGATCCCGGTCCCGGTCCTGCCGCTGATCGCGGCCGGGCTCCTCACGGCCGCCGCCACCGCCGTGGCCTGCGCCCTGACGACCCGCCGCTCCGCCTGAACGGGCGGCCGGCGCTTCAGCCGGAGCAGGCGGTCCGTTCGGCCTCCCGCCATGCGCACACCGGGCACAGGGTGATCCCCTTGTGGGACTCCGGGTACTCGGTGGGCTTCTGGCACAGCACACAGTCGGCGAAGGGCGGGCCGTCGGCCGTGGTCCGCGCCGCGGTCGGGGACGGTCCAGCGGCCGGGGACGGTTCCGCCGTCGTCGGTTCGGATCCGCGGTAATCGCTCATATGTCCAGCGTAGAGCGACCGCGCGGGGGCCGGCTCAGCGTGCTGCCGCCGCCCTCGCTGCCGTCGCCGCCGTGGTCCCGACCAGCTCCGACACCTTCACGAACCGGAACCCGCGTGCCCGGAGCGCCGGCACGATCTTCCGTACGGCCCTCTCCGTGACCGGCGCGGCACTGCGCGTGCAGTGCATGACCACGACGGATCCCGGCCGCACTCCGTCGAGCACGTCCCGCACCACGTCGTCCGCGTCCGTCGCGAACGCGTCCCCGCTCGGCACGTCCCACTGCACCGCCGTCACCCCGGACGCGCTCAGCCGCCGCAGCGCGCGGCCGTCGTAGCAGCCGCCGGGAAACCGGAAGTACGGCATGGGGTCCAGGACCCCCGCTTCACGGAAGACCCGATAGGCCCGCTCCAAGTCCGCCCGCATGCGCTCCGGGGCCATGGTCGGGAGGCCATAGCAGTTCTCGGTGAAGGCGTGGTGGCTGTACGAGTGGTTCGCGACCTCGAACAGCGGGTCCCGCCCGATGGACCGCGCCTGGATCGGATACTCCTCGACCCACCGCCCCGTCATGAACACCGTGGCCGGAACCTTCAGCTGTCGCAGCGCGGCGATCAGCTGCGGATTGTCGAACCGTTCACCCGCGGCGGCCCTGTCCCCCTGATCCGCGGTCATGTCCGCGTCGAAGGTGAGCGCCACGGTCTTGTCGGTGCGGCTCCGGAGGCCGTGCTCGAACACCGGCGTCAGCCCGGCCGGGCCCGGCGCGAGCGTGGGCGGCCGGGGCACCGACGCGGCCGAGGGGCTGGCGGTGGCGTTGACGATGCGCGTCGAGGCGTGCGGAGTGCCGCAGGCGGCGAGGGCGGCGCCGAGTGCGCCGAGTGCGCAGAGCGCGGTGATGCTTCGTACAGGACTGATCACCGTACGAAAGTACGGCGGTGGGATCAGCGGATAGTCAGTTCAGCTGCGGGATGGCAGGGAGTCCGGCCCGAAGTCACCCGCCTGGCCGATGAAGGGCGTCCAGGCGGCGGGGGAGAGGGTCAGCTCGGGGCTGACGGGGAGCTTGGAGTCGCGGACGTGGATGGTGGAGGGGAGGGTGGCGACTTCGACGCAGTCGTCGCCCTGATCGCTGCTGTAGCTGCTCTTGAACCAGACCGGTTCAGCGGTGCTCATAGCGCTCCTCGCATTCGCTCCAACAGGCCCATGGAGTCCTGTGGGGAGAGGGCCTGTGAACGCAGTCTCGCATAGCGCATCGAGAGTGCGGCGACGTCTTTCTGGTCAGCGATCAGGCGGCCGGTCTCCTGCCCCTCGGAGTACGCGTACCGCTTGCAGTCCGGCGTTTCGAGCAGGCGGATGGGACCGGCCAGGCCCGCGTGGTGCTCGCTGTCGGCAGGCATGATCTGAAGGGTGACCTGGCGGAGTTCGCAAACAGCCAGCACATGATCGAAGAGGCTGCGGGTGGCCTCCCGCCCACCCAGTCGCCGCATGAAGACGGCCTCCTCGATGACGAAGTCGAAGGTCGTGTGCGGCCGTTCCCGGAGCAGCCGCTGCCTGTCCGTGCGGGCCGTCAGCCTGCTTTCCAACTCGGTGTCGGACAGCGGCGGAACACGGTTGTTGAACAGATCCCGCGCGTACGTCTCCGTCTGCAACAGCCCTGGGATCAACCGGCACTCGTACGTGCAGAGGCTCACCGCATGCCGCTCCAACTGCGCCCACCGGCGGAACCACGACGCGAGCCCTGGCTGTCGCGACACGTGCTTCGCCGCCCTCAACAGCGCCCCCGTGCCCCCCAACACCTGATCCGCCCGCTCCACGAACACCTCGTCCGCCATCCGCCGCCCCAGCTCGATCGAGGCGACCGTATGGACGCTGAACCGCACCAGTGGTGCGAACTGCTCCCGCATATGTCCGTGATGCTCCCGTAGTGCCTGCACGAACGCCCCGAACGTCTTCAGGCTGTCGGACGGGTCGGGTTCCCAGTCGACGCTCATGCTCGGCCACCTCCGGGTGAGTCGGATCTCCCCACGATCAACTCACCCAGAGTCACGAACGGTTACGCGTACTGTCCATCGAACACGCATGTACGACCCGGTGCCGTACATGCTCGCCGCACACCACCTCTACCAGTCGGTGAGGTCCACCAGGAGATCGCAGTGCGGGTCGTCGGGGCTGGGCCGGTGCCGTTGTTCTTCCTCCACGAGCGAGGGGAGTGAGGCGATGAGGGCGGTGAGGGCGTCGGTGAGACGGATGTCGGCGCCGATGACACCCGTGCCGTCGGGGTGCCGCACGTACAGCCGCAGCAGGCCCTCGCCCCGCATCAGGAAGCCGATCAGAAAGGGGTCCTCGTCGTCGCCGGGGTCCGACAGGGCGCGCAGGACGCCGAGGGCCCGGTCCGGTTCGGACTCGGGGGCGGGGGTGATCCGCTCCGGGTGGAGGCGGATCAGCGTCATCCCCATGACGTCACCGATGTCGTCGCTGCTGTAGAGCTGGGTTCCGGCCAGGGTGGTGCGCAGGATGCCGGGGATGTACGCGGGGGCCACGACGTCGTGGGGGATCTCGTAGAGGAAGGTGATGCCGTCCGCGTCGTCACCGGCGTGGACGGCGATCCGTACGGCGCCCAGGGCGGGCAGCACACCGAGCAGGCGGCAGCCTGCGGAGAGGGGCGCGTTCAGGTAGTACAGCAGCAGACGACTGACCGCCGCCTGCTGCTCCCGGTCCTCGGAGTGCGTCACTTGTTCATCCATGCGGGGCACTTGTTGTTGGGCTGGTTGCGACAGTAGGCGTTGATGACACCGATCTTCTGACCCTTGCCGGCGTCGTACTTCTTGTCCTTGGTGTAGCGCGAGTACTGGACGATGACCTTGAAGCGGACCTGCTGCGGCTGGCTGCCGGTGCGGATGGCGACGCCGTCGTACTCCAGTCGACCGTGGTGGTCGTTGTGGTCGACCTTGCCCTTGATGGCGGCGGTCAGGATCTTACAGACGCGGATGTTGTGGCGGTAGGTGAAGTGCTTCCAGCCGAAGGCCGAGTTGCCCATGCGGGTGACTATCTTGCGCCCGTCGGGGTCCGTCGCCGTGCAATGGACGCGCTTGTCCCAGGGGTTCGGCTTCACCGGGGCGGGCATCGCCTGCGCGGAGCCGGACAGGAGTGTCGTGGTGGTGAGTACGGCGCATGCCAGCGTGGCGGTCCGTTTCATGCTGCGAGCATGACATTTTGATGATTTCTTGCCTATTGTCCTTTGGGGAGCCCTCGTGGCCTGCCGGACTCCGTTGCTCCCTGCCGGTGGGCGCGGTGACCGCTCGGCCGATCGGTCTGTCCGCGCCCACGATCGCAGGGGTCAGGCGGTCATGAGCGACGCCACGGCCCCGTCACCGCGAACGTCGTCCCCGGGGCGTAGCAGTTGACGTACATCGTGTCGCCGTCGGGGGAGAAGGTGACGCCTGCGAACTCGCCCCACTCCGGCTCGTCCGGGGTGCCGATGTTCTGGGCGTTGCGGGCCATGGCGTAGACGGCGCCCTTTCGGGTGACGCCGTAGACGTGTTGCGCGCCGTTGCCGTCCTCGCAGACCATGAGGCCGCCGGTGGGGGCGAGGCAGATGTTGTCGGGGGATTCGCCGGGGAGCTGGAGGTCGGTGTCGGGGCCGAAGGCGATCACCAGGGTGAGGGTGCGGTGGTCGGGGTCGTAGCGCCAGATCTGGCCGTAGTGGTCGGCGGCGGAGCCGTCCGCGCTGCGGGCGAAGGAGGAGACGAAGTAGACGCAGCGGCCGCCCCAGTAGCAGCCCTCCAGTTTCTGCGCGTGGGTGATGCCCTTGGGGCCGAAATCCTGGTGGCGGATGGCGGTCTGGGTGGCCAGGGGGTCGGGGACGTCGACCCATTCGATCCCCTCGAAGCACGCTCCGGGGTCCTGGATGGGGGAGAGGTCGGGTACGCCCGGGACGCGCATCGCCTGGAGGCGGCCGCCCGCGCGCAGTGAACCGAGGCCGCCCTTGGGCTTGTCGGGGAGGAAGCGGTAGAAGAGGCCGAAGGGGCGCTCGAAGGCGTCCTCCGTCTCGTAGACCACTCCGCGCTTCGGGTCGACGGCGATCGCCTCGTGCTGGAAGCGGCCCATCGCCGTCAGCGGTACGGCTCCCGAGCGGCGCGGATCGGCCGCGTCGACCTCGAAGATGAAGCCGTGGTCCTTGGTGTAGCCGTTGGTGCCGGCCTTGTCCTCGTTCTCCTCGCAGGTCAGCCAGGTGCCCCAAGGGGTGGGGCCGCCCGCGCAGTTGACGGCGGTGCCGGCGATGGCGACGCGTTCCGAGAGGACCTTGCCGCGGGCGTCGAGCGTCAGGGACGTACAGCCGCCCTTGGCCATCGGGTCGTAGGTGAGACCCTCGACCGCGGGGACCGGGATACGGCCGGTGTGGCGGTTCTCGTGGTTGCGGACGAGGTGCACGACGCGAGCACCACCGCGTCTGCCGGGGAAGGCGGACATTCCGTCGTGGTTGCTGGGTACCTGGCCCTCGCCGGAGCGGAGGGGGTCTCCCTCTCGGGACAGGACCTGATAGCGGAAACCTTTCGGCAGGTCGAGCAGGCCGTTCGGGTCGGGGATCAGGGGGCCGTAGCCGGAGTGGCCGAGGCCGCTCTGCGCGGCGGCCGTGCCCGCGAAGAGTTCGGACAGGGCTCCGGTGAACGAGATGCCTGCGATGCCTGCGCCCAGGGCGCCGGAGCGGGCCAAGGCCTGACGGCGGGTCACTGACACGGGAATACCTTCCTGTTGGCGGACAGGATGTGACCCGCCTGTGTGTATCACGCGGTCACGGCCACGTGAACCACGCGCAGAGAGGGAGACGGAGGAGTCGGCTCCGTGTCACTCGGTCGGAGGGGGTGGGGAGGGAGGGGGCGGGGGAGACGGGTGGGGCCGCGGAGGTGCGGTGTCCGGCGGTCCCGCCTGGGCTCGTTCCAGGAAGCGGAGCAGTTCCACCGGGAAGGGCAGGACGAGGGTGGAGTTCTTCTCGGCGGCCACCGCCACCACGGTCTGCAGCAGGCGGAGTTGGAGGGCGGCGGGCTGCTCGGACATCTCCTTGGCGGCTTCCGCGAGCTTCCTCGACGCCTGCAGCTCCGCGTCCGCGTTGATGATGCGGGCGCGGCGTTCGCGGTCGGCCTCGGCCTGCCGGGCCATGGAGCGCTTCATGGTGTCGGGGAGGGACACGTCCTTGATCTCGACGCGGTCGATGGTGACGCCCCACTCCACGGCGGGGCTGTCGATCATCAGCTCCAGGCCCTGGTTGAGCTTCTCGCGGTTGGAGAGGAGGTCGTCGAGATCGCTCTTGCCGATGATCGAGCGCAGGGAGGTCTGCGCCATCTGGGAGACGGCGAAGCGGTAGTCCTCGACCCGCACGACCGCGTTCGACGCGTCGACGACCTTGAAGTAGACGACCGCGTCGACGCGGACGGTGACGTTGTCGCGGGTGATGCCCTCCTGGGCCGGGACGGGCATCGTCACGATCTGCATGTTGACCTTGCGGATGTGGTCGATGCCGGGGACGACCATGGTGAAACCGGGGGTTCTGGGCTCGCCGCGCAGGCGGCCCAGACGGAAGACCACGCCCCGTTCGTACTGTTTGACGACTCGGGCCGCGGCCGCGACGTACACGGCGGCGGCGGAGCCGACCGCCGCGGCGGCTATGACCAGCTCTTCGACCATGACGACCCCCTTCGAGCCGTCCCGTATCACCGGGAATTCCACGATATGCCGGGGACGGGGAGATGGGCGAATGCCGTCGGGGAGGAGCACGCGACTCGGCGCCGCCAGGTACCGCCGCGCCCCACCTGTGCGGGGTGACGCGAGGACGCCCCGGTCCGAAGACCGGGGCGCCGGGTTTCCACATCGGGGTCAGGACGTTCCCGATGTCACCTTCTCGGGTTCCGGGACCGTCATCCGTACCGGTTCCGTGCCCGTCGCGCTGTGCCGGGACGCCCAGTTCTCGAGGGCGGTGCGGCAGGCGTGGTCGAGGTGGTGGAGGCCGGTGAGGTGGAGTTCCACAGGGCGGTCCTGGGGGAGGGCCTCGAGGTTGTCGAGGATCTTCGGCAGGCGGAGGAACGTCGCGTTGCCGGAGAGGTAGGCCTGGACCGGTCCGGCGCCCTTGTCTATGACCTCCAGCTTGATGTGCGAGGCCTCCCAGGCGGTCTTGGCCACCGAGAGGGCCAGACCGATCAGTACGCCCTCGAACATGTTGACCGCGACGATCGCCACGGCCGTGGCGATCAGGATCAGCGCCTCGCCCCGGTGCGTGCGCCAGAGGGAGACGACCTCGCGGAACGGGATCAGCTTCCAGCCCGCGTGGACGAGGATGCCGGCCAGGGCGGGGAGCGGGATCAGGGCGAGGGCGCCCGGCAGCAGGGCCACGAAGAGCAGCAGCCAGACGCCGTGCAGGACCCGGGACGCCTTCGTCTTCGCGCCGGCCTGGAGGTTGGCGGAGCTGCGCACGATCACCGCGGTCATCGGCAGCGCGCCCAGCAGCCCGCACACGGTGTTGCCGGCGCCCTGGGCCATAAGCTCCTTGTCGTACTCGGTGCGCGGACCGTCGTGCATCCGGTCCACGGCCGCCGCGCTGAACAGGCTCTCGGCGGAGGCGATGAGGGTGAAGGCGAGGATCGTGCCGAGGATCGCCACGTTCGCCAGCTCGCCGAAGGCATCCAGGCCGGGGGGCTGGATGACGTCCAGCAGGCCCTTCACCTCGACGTTCGCCACCGGGAGGCGGAAGGCCAGGGAGGCGAGGGTGGCCAGGAGCACCGCGGCGAGCGCGCCGGGGACCAGCTGGACCTTCTTCGGCAGGCGCTTCCACAGCACCATCACGGCGATGGTGCCCGCGCCGACCGCGAGCGAGGCGAGCGCGGCGGTGCTGCCCAGGGCGTCGACGACGGCGCCGGGCAGACCCGCGATCTTGTCGATGCCGGAGGCGGGGGCCTTCAGGCCGGCCGCCGCGTACAGCTGGCCCGCGATGATCACGAGGCCGATGCCGGCGAGCATGCCCTCGACGACGGACACGGAGATCGCGCGGAACCAGCGGCCCAGCTTCAGCGCGCCCATGGCGAGTTGCAGCAGACCGGCGGCGAGCACGATCACCCCGAGGGCGGGCAGCCCGAACTGGCGGACCGCCTCGAAGACCAGCACGGTCAGACCGGCCGCCGGGCCGGAGACCTGCAGGCTGCTGCCGGGCATCAGACCGGCGACGAGGCCGCCCACGATGCCGGTGACCAGGCCGAGTTCGGCCGGTACACCGGAGGCGACGGCGACGCCCACGCACAGCGGGAGGGCGACCAGGAACACGACGAGCGAGGCGCCGAAGTCCTGACGCAGGTGGGGGAACCTGGAGTTGAGGGGGGACTTGGAGGTCATGGAGGTCTGGGACGTCATCTCGGACACCTGGCCGCCGCTCACAGGGTTTCGAACGTGTCGGTGTCCGCGCGGTGTTCGCGGACGGCTCCGGTGTGGACCTCGTAGTACCAGCCGCGCAGCCGCAGCCGGCCGTCCGCGAGGCGCTTCTCCACGCACGGGTAGGAGCGCAGGCGCAGGAGCTGGCTGAGGACGTGGTTCTGCACGCCGTCGGCGACGGTCGGATCCTCGACCGCCCCTTCGGGGCGCGGTGTCGCGTGGGTCAGCCAGTCGCGTACGGCGGGTACGGCGTCCAGGTCGTCGCCGCGCACGAGGGCGCCGACTGCGCCGCAGTGCGAGTGTCCGCAGACCACGATGTCGGTGACGCCGAGGACCTCCACGGCGTACTCGATGGTGGCCGTCTCGCCCGTGGGGCGGTCCGGGGCGTACGGGGGGACGATGTTGCCGGCGGTGCGCAGCTCGAAGAGCTCGCCGGGCCGGGCGCCCGTGATCAGGGCCGGGACGACCCGTGAGTCGGAGCAGGTGATGAACAGGACCTCGGGGGACTGGCCTTCGGCCAGCCTGGCGAACTCCTCAGGGCGCTGTCCGAACGTACGGGCGTTGTCGATGAGGGGCTGCATGATGTGGTGACTCCTCCTGGCGCGCCTCGGTGGCGCGTCGGGCTTGCACGACAGAGTGGGGGGAACGGGCTCCGCCGCTCAGCAGCGGAAGACCTGGAGAACGGCCGGGGTGTGGGCCGTGACGGGTCTCGACGTCCGGTGGTGCGGTGTCGAGGGCCGTTCGGGTTCGCTCGCGGCCGCCGGGTTCTCCCCCAGCGACGGACGCGCGTGCGCCCCGGGAACGGTGTGGGTGACCACGCGATGCCGGTCGCGTGCGCGGCGAGGACCGGTCGGGTCCTGTGAGGGTGCGCACGTGCGGATGGTGACGGCCTTGTCACGCACCGGCTTCGCTGTGAGGAGGTTTCCGGGCTCGGCTTTGGCCTTGACATGGCCCAGCGTGTGCGCGGCTGCGAAGGAAGTCGTGGGAGCGAAGAATATGAGGGTGAGCAGGACGGCGGCTAGGGCCGACATGGCGGTCCGGGTCGTCGTACCTCGCAATATGAGCCTCCCCACGGGCAGTTCTCGGTGTCTCCCACGCATCAACAGTTGCTCGACTTGGTCAACCGATGGTCAACCACTGGTCAAGAAACACGTTAACCCTGCAAAGTTGTTTGCAGGGTTAACTTAACGTTGCAAGCTGAAGAGAGCCTGAAAAGCGAGGTCGGGTTGGCCGGAATCGACCCTTGACCTGGGGGAGTTCCCGTGGAGCGGCCTACGGCCGGTGCCTGTGGGCTCAGTGCTCCAGGAGTCGCTGGGCGTCGCGCGCGAGGGCGGTGAGGCGCGAGATGGCGCGGAAGTACTTCTTGCGGTAGCCGCCGTTCAGCATCTCCTCGCTGAACAACTGGTCGAAGGGCAGCCCCGAGGCGAGCACGGGCACCTCGCGGTCGTACAGCCGGTCGGCGAGCACGACGAGCCGCAGGGCCGTGGACTGGTCCGGGACCGGCTTGACGTCGGTCAGGCAGACCGCCTTCAGGCCGTCCGTGAGGGCGCCGTACCGGCTGGGGTGGACCCGTGCGAGGTGGTCCAGCAGGTGCGGGAAGTCGTCGAGCGAGGCGCCGTCGGTGGCGTACGCCGCCTTGGTGACCTCCTCGTCGGAGTACGGCGCCGGTGCCTCGGGCAGGCCGCGGTGGCGGTAGTCCTCGCCGTCGATGCGCAGGGAGCGGAAGTGGGCCGAGAGGCCCTGGATCTCGCGCAGGAAGTCGACCGACGCGAACCGGCCCTCACCGAGCTTGCCCGGCAGCGTGTTCGAGGTGGCGGCCAGCGCCACGCCCGCGTCGACGAGCTTGCCGAGCAGGGTCGACACCAGGACCGTGTCGCCCGGGTCGTCCAGCTCGAACTCGTCGATGCACAGCAGGCGGTGCCCGGAGAGGGTCTGCACCGTCTTCTGGAAGCCGAGGGCGCCGACCAGGTTCGTCAGCTCCACGAAGGTGCCGAAGGCCTTGAGGGAGGGTTCGGCCGGGGTGGCGTGCCAGAGGGAGGCCAGGAGGTGGGTCTTGCCGACGCCGTACCCGCCGTCCAGGTAGACACCGCGGGGGCCGGCGGGGACCTTGGCGGCCTTCGCCCTGCCGAAGCCGAGGAAGCCGCGCCTGCCCGCGCCGGTCGCGTGCGCCCCGCCGAGGCCCGCCGCGAAGCCGCTCAGGACGCGGACGGCCTCGGTCTGGCTGGGCTGGTTCGGGTCCGGGAGGTACGTGGCGAAGCGGACCGAGTCGAAGCGGGGTGGCGGCACCATCTCGGCGACGAGCCGGTCCGCGGGGACGTGTGGCTCACGGGCGCACAGGGACGAGGGGGCCGCTTCGGGTATCGGGCCGATTCCGGACACGGTGGCTGAGGACGACGACACGGTTACCGAGTTTAAGGGTCGTGCCACACTGCACGACATGCGACGCCTGTTCCCTGTGACCGAAGAGACAGCGGCCCGGACACCGGAGGCGACCGGTGATGCGAAGGCGGCCGGTGATGCGAAGGCGGCCGAGGTGCGAACGTCGGGCGAGAGCGAGGGGCTGAGTGCGGCCGGCGGGCCGGATCCCGTCGACCGGGAGTGGAGTCTCGACGAACTGGCCGCGGCGTATGCCTATCCCGAACCCGCGCCGGGCGGGCGGGAGCCCTGGCTGCGGGCCAACATGGTGTCGACGCTCGACGGCGCGGCCCAGCACGGCGGGCGTTCGCAGCCGATCTCCAGCGACGCCGACATGCGGATCTTCGGCACGCTGCGAGGGCTCGCGGACGTGGTGATCGTCGGCGCGGAGACGGTACGTCAGGAGGGCTACCGCCCCGCACGCGCGCGCGAGGCGTTCGCGCAGGCGCGCCGGGCGGCCGGACAGACACCGGCGCCCGCCGTCGCCGTGGTGAGCGCGAGTCTGGATCTGGACTTCTCGCTGCCTTTGTTCAGCGCGCCGTCGGTCCCCACCATCCTGCTGACCGGGGCCGCCGCGGCCCCCGACCGGGTCGCCACCGCCGAGAAGGCCGGTGTCCGGGTGGTGGTCGCCGGGGACGGCATGGGCGTCGACCCCGCCCGGGCCGTACGGGCCCTCGCCGACCTGGGGCTGACCCGGCTGCTCAGCGAGGGCGGACCCCGGCTCCTGGGCCAGCTGATCGCCGCCGAGGTGCTGGACGAGCTGTGTCTGACCGTGGCGCCGATGCTCACGGCGGGGGACGCCCAGCGGATCGCCGGGGGCCCCTCCGTGCCGGTGCCCAAGCGCTTCGCACTGGCGTCCCTGCTGGAGGAGGCCGGGTTCCTGTTCGGTCGCTACCGTCGTACGTGAAAGCGGGCGGAATCCACCGTTCCGTTTAGCGTTCGCCGGGCACACTAGAACCCTGAGGAGTGAGGGCCCGAGGGCCCTCCGAGGAGAAGGGCGCCTGTGGTGTCGTTCACGAGCGTATTGATGATCGAGAAGGCTCTGACGTCCGCGGACGTGGAGTTCGTCACGACCCTGCACGGCGACGAGCGGGCCTCCTTCCATGTGCTGCTCCAGCCGCGCGGCAATCAGGCCGACCGGTTGCTGCGGGCCATCGACGACCTCGCCCTCGGCGAGCTGGACGAGGCGGCGCGGGAAGGGGAGACGCCGGAGGGGGAGCAGGCGCGGGACGCCGGGGAGCGGGCTCTGGAGGTGTCGCTGCAGGCGCTGCGGGTGGCGGGGAGCACCGCGGAGGGGCGGTTGATCGAGGACCATCCGCTGGACGCGTTGAAGTCGCTGGTGGAGGAGGTCGGGGCCGATGAGGTGCTGGTGCTGACCGATCCCCACTATGTGGAGGAGTTCTTCCACCGGGACTGGGCCTCTCGGGCTCGGCACAAGGTGGGGGTGCCGGTGTTGAAGTTGTTCTCCCACAGTCGGGCTTGAGGGAGGGGCGCCGTAGGGGCTGCTGTGTTGCGCCGGGTGCGGGTGCGTCGTGGCTTGTCGCGCGGTTCCCCGCGCCCCCGGAGGGCGCGGCCCCTGGCCCACGGCTACATGGGCGCCCTGGTGTGTGGCTAGGGTGGGGGCGCGCCTGCTGTGAGGCGTGGATCGTCTTCGTACCGTCGCTTGGAGAACAGACATGGCACCCGGACTGCCTACCGCCATGGATCGGCCGCACTTCATCGGGATCGGTGGGGCCGGGATGTCGGGGATCGCGAAGATCCTCGCGCAGCGGGGCGCCAAGGTCGCCGGCAGCGACGCCAAGGAGTCGGAGACGGCCGAGGCGCTGCGGGCGCTCGGGGCGACCGTGCACATCGGGCACGCGGGGGAGCACCTCGCGGACGACGCCACGTGTGTGGTTGTGTCGTCGGCCATCCGGGCGGACAACCCGGAGCTGGCCCGCGCCGCCGAGCTGGGCATTCCCGTCGTCCATCGGTCGGACGCGCTCGCCCGGCTGATGGACGGCCTGCGGCCGATCGCGGTGGCCGGGACGCACGGCAAGACCACGACGACGTCCATGCTGGCGGTGTCGCTCGGGGAGCTGGGGCTGAAGCCGTCGTACGCCATCGGGGGCGATCTCGACGTACCCGGGTCGAACGCGCTGCACGGCGACGGGGAGATCTTCGTCGCCGAGGCGGACGAGAGCGACCGGAGCTTCCACAAGTACGCGCCCGAGGTGGCGATCGTCCTCAACGTGGAGCTGGACCACCACGCCAACTACGCGTCCATGGACGAGATCTACGAGTCCTTCGAGACGTTCGCGGGCCGGATCGTGCCCGGTGGCACGCTGGTGATCTCGGCCGACCACGAAGGCGCGCGGGAGCTGACCTCCCGGCTGTCCGGGGTGCGCGTGGTGACGTACGGCGAGCGCGAGGACGCCGACGTACGGGTGCTGTCGGTCGTGCCGCAGGGGCTGAAGAGCGAGGTCACGGTGGTGCTGGACGGGCAGGAGCTCGTCTTCGCGGTGTCCGTGCCCGGGCGGCACTACGCGCACAACGCGGTGGCCGCGCTGGCGGCCGGCGTCGCGCTGGGCGTGCCGGCGGCCGAGCTGGCGCCCGCACTGGCCGCGTACACCGGGGTGAAGCGGCGGCTGCAGCTGAAGGGCGAGGCGGGGGGCGTCCAGGTGATCGACTCCTACGCGCACCACCCGACCGAGATGACCGCCGACCTGGAGGCCATGCGGGCCGCCGCCGGGGACGCGCGGATCCTGGTGGTCTTCCAGCCGCACCTGTTCTCGCGCACCCAGGAGCTGGGCACGGAGATGGGGCAGTCCCTGGGGCTGGCGGACGCGTCGGTCGTCCTCGACATCTACCCCGCCCGTGAGGACCCGATCCCGGGGGTCACCAGCGAGCTGATCATCGAGGCGGCGCGGAACGCGGGCGCCGACGTCACGGCCCTGCACGACAAGGCAGAGGTGCCCGACGTGATCGCGGGAATGGCGAAGCCGGGTGATCTCGTTCTCACCATGGGCGCGGGTGACGTGACGGACCTGGGCCCGCAGATCCTGGACCGTCTTTCCAGCTGAGGGGCTGAGGCTCATGTCGTACGACGTCGAGAAGCCGGACGAGCAGTGGCGCGCGGAGCTGACACCAGCCGAGTACGCCGTGCTGCGGCAGGCCGGTACGGAGCCCGCGTTCGTCGGTGAGTACACCGACACCAAGACCAAGGGCGTCTACTCCTGTCGCGCCTGCGGTGCCGAACTCTTCACCTCCGACACGAAGTTCGAGTCGCACTGCGGCTGGCCGTCCTTCTACGACCCGAAGGACAGCGACGCGGTGGAGCTGCTCTCCGACCGGTCGCACGGCATGGTGCGCACCGAGGTGCGCTGCGCCCGGTGCGGCTCGCACCTCGGACACGTCTTCGAGGGCGAGGGGTACGCCACCCCGACCGACCAGCGGTACTGCATCAACAGCATCTCGCTGACGCTGGCCGCCGACGAGAGCTGACCTCGGGCCGGGGAGCCGTTGACGCCCTCTCACCTGTCGTCGCCCGTACGCCTGTTGCCGGGGTTGACTACGTGACTACTGTGTGAAGGGTGTTGACGGGGCGGATCGAGCGGAAGACGAAGAGG
Organism: Streptomyces sp. NBC_00104; assembly: GCF_045160825.1. Taxonomy (NCBI): domain Bacteria; kingdom Bacillati; phylum Actinomycetota; class Actinomycetes; order Kitasatosporales; family Streptomycetaceae; genus Streptomyces; species Streptomyces sp. NBC_00104. Next base: position 8,559,432 of record NZ_CP108215.1, read on the forward strand.
TCGAAGGCCCGGTCGGGCACCGGCCCCGCCCGTCGGGCGGATCGGGAAGCCCCTCGGACGGGGCCCGTGGCCTGACGTGAACGGACTGGTCTACTTCCTGGCGGCCGGCGTCCTGTGGACCGGCTTCGCGGCCCAACTGCCCGGCCTGCGGGAGAACTGGCGTGACCCGCTGAAACGCGCGCTCTGTGCCGTGATCTTCCTCGCCGGCTTCTGCTTCGCCCTCGGCGCCCCGCCCACCGTCGGCCTCATCAACCACATAGTCGGCGTGCCCAACGCCGCCGCGTGCGTCACCTACGGGGCCGTGAACGCCTTCTCCGCCGCGTCGCTCGTCCTGATCGTCCACTGGCGCGGTGCCGACGACCCCGCCCGGCTGCGGCGGGTCTCCCGCAGGTGGCTGCTCACGTACACCGTGATCATCGGGGTGCAGACCGCGCTCTTCGCGGCCGGGGACGCGCCCGTCGAGCGACGCACGGACTTCGACACCTACTACGCCGGCACGCCGTTCATCCGCGAGATGATCGTCCTCTATCTCGTGGCCCACATGGCGGCGGCCTTCACCACCACGTTCCTGTGCTGGCGCTGGACCCTCCGGATCAGCGGCTGGACGCGGCGGGCGCTGGCCGTGCTCGCCGTCGGGTGGCTGTGCACCAGCACGTACGGCGTGGTCAAGATGATCGCCGTCGCCGGCCGCTGGAGCGGGTACCACTGGGATCCGCTGAGCACCCGGCTGGCGCCGATGCTGGTCACCGTCGGCGCGGCCCTCACCTCGGCGGGCTACGTCCTGCCGCTGCTCGGGCCGCGCATCGACAGCCTCGTGGCCTTCCTGCGCCTCGGCCCGCTCTTCCGGCTCGTCGGCTCCGGGAACAGCAGCATCAGACGCGACAGGCGCGACAGACGCATCAGACGCAACAGGCGCAACCCCTTGCTGTCCTGGCGCTCTCTCGGCGACGTCGAGCTCCGTCTGACCCACCGCACGACGGCCATCCGGGACGGACTTCGGGACGTGTCCGTCCACTTCGACGAGGCCGTCCGGGAGCGTGCCTACCGCCAGGCGCTCTCCCTCGGTTCGAGCACCGCTGAGGCCGAGGCCATCGGGGACGCGGCCATGGTGGCCGTCGCCGCGCTGGTCGGCGCCCACGACCGTGCCGGGGGCCTGGATCCGGCCGTCCTGGACAGCGTCGCCCTCGACGCCGTCGCCGGACTCGCCGGCGGGTACGCGGGCCCCGCGGCCGGCGGGCAGAGCCTGGACACCGGCCAGCCCTCCCTGATCCGGATGTCCCGGGCGGTACGGGCGGGCGTCGTCGAGGGCGCGGTGCGCGCGGAGCGCGCGAAGAGTCGACAGGCGCGATGAAGCCGGGTGGGGGCCGGCCGCGCCCACGCGGCGGAGTCGCCCATCGGCACCGCCCCGCGATCCCTACGGGGCGGTGGTGCTGAGGTCCCGGAGAATCTCCCGCTCTCGCGAGGTGAGTGGGGGGCCCGACAGCGGTGGGAGGACCGGGCCCAGGGCGGTGGACAGGAGCAGGGCGGGGTGGAGCAGGTGGAGGGCGTCCGCCTGGAGGGTGGTCACCCTGCACATGGCGGCGGAGACGCGGTACGAGCCGGTGGCGACGCGGGCCATGCGGCCGGTGTAGGCGGACAGCAGGCGGTCGGCGATCGTGGGGGACTTGCCGCGGACCCCGGGGAACCACTGGTCCTGGCCGACGGACATGGTCCAGGCGGCGTTCACCACCTTCGCGGCCGCCCGCTGCGCCCGGCGTGCCAGTCCGGGCGCGCCGACGCCGGTCCGGTCCAGTTCCCGGCCCAGCTCGCGCGCGCCGAGCGCGGCCACCGACATGCCCTGCCCGTAGACCGGGTTGTAGGTGGCGACGGCGTCCCCGAGTGCCACCAGGCCCTCGGGCCATGTCCCCGACTTCTCGAAGTAGCGGCGCTCGTTGCGGGTGCTGCGGCTGAGGGTCACGTCGGTCAGCGGCTCGGCGCCGGCGATCAGCCGGCTCACGAGGGGGTGGCGCAGGCCGCGCGCGAAGGGCACGAAGTCGTCGGGTGAGCCGGTGGGTTCGGCACCCCGGGTGCCGCTGAGACTGACCAGCCAGCGGTTGCCCTCGATCGGGAGGAGGAGCCCCGACCGGCCGGGCCGGCCGGCCGCCGGGTCCGCGGTGACCTGCGCCGGCGGGAAGGATTCCGCTCCCTCGGGGATGCGGTAGAGACGGGTCGCGTAGACGAGCCCGGAGTCGACCACGTCCTTGCGGATACCGGTGATGCCGAGGGCCGCGAGCCAGTGCTCGACACGGGTGCCGCGGCCGCTCGCGTCCACGACCAGCTCCGCGCGCAGACTCTCCTCGGCCCGGTCCCCGCCTCCGTCACCGGTGATCCGGACGCCGGTGACCCGCTCGGCGGTGCCCAGGAGGCCGGTGGCCGAGGCCCGCCGGATCCTGACGCGGGTGGTGCTCTCGAGGACGGCGTCGCGGACGGTCCAGTCCAGCAGGTCGCGGCTGCCGATGAGCAGGGGGTGGGTGTCGTGGTGGCGTGAGCGCCGGTACCAGCCCTGCGGGCCCAGCGTCACCAGGCCCGAGGTGAGGCCGCGTTCCCGGGCGCCCGCCGCCAGCAGCCGCTTGCGCACGCCGCCCCCGGGCACGAGCTCGTCGATGGCGTCGCGTCCGCTGGGCAGGAGGACATGGGCGTGGCGGCCCTGCGGGAGGCCCTTGCGCGGTCGGGGTGCGTCCGGAAGCTCGTCGCGTTCCAGCACGATCACTTCGTCGACGGACCGGGCCAGGGCCGCTGCGGCGAGCATGCCGGCCATACTCGCACCGATGACGACCGCGGTACGCGGCATGGATCCCCCTGCGCTTGGTGGAAGCCCTCACCGTACCCTCGCGTGCCTGATCGCCCTAGAAGATCAAAGCAACAGTGCGCAGACGAGACCTCCCGGGCCCCCTCGCCTCCCTCGCCGCCCGCACCCGGGGTGGCGGCCCGCAGCTCGCCCAGCCGCTGCTCAACGAGCGTGGTAGGTAAGGTGCTCCGGCGGCTCGGGGGATGTGCGCCGGGGCGCCGGGGCGCCGGGGGACGGGACGCGGCCCCGCCCGGTGACACATCGGGCGGGGCCTCCTTCGTCGGACGGTCAGCTCGTGGCCCGTACCGCGTCGCGGATCACTGACGCGACCTCCTTGGGGCGGGAGACCGCCACCGCGTGGGAGGCGCCCTCGATCTCGGTGACGGTGGCACCGGCGCGCTTGGCGCCGAAGCGCTGGACGTCGGGGTTGATGGCCTCGTCGGCGTCGGCGACGACGGCCCAGGAGGGCTTGGCCTGCCAGGCGGCGGTCGAGGTCTGCTCGGTGAACACCGAGGCGGACAGGGGGCGTTGGGAGACGGCGAGGATCCTGGTGACCTCGGCCGGGACGTCGGCGGCGAAGATGCCGGGGAAGGCGTCCGCCTTGATCGTGACCTCCACGGCGGGGTCGGCGCCCTCGACGGGGTACGTCCACTCGTCGAGGTTGGCGACGAGCGGGGACAGCGGGAAGCGGCCCTGCAACTCGCCCAGGCTCTCGCCCTGTTCGGGGACGTACGCGGCCACGTAGACCAGGCCGACGACGTTCTCGGCGGCGCCGGCCACGGTGATGATCGCGCCGCCGTAGGAGTGGCCGACGAGGACGACGGGGCCGTCGATCTGGGCCGCCGCGGAGGCGACGTACGCGGCGTCGGAGGCCAGGCCGCGCAGCGGGTTCGACAGCGCGCGGACCGGGATGTCCTGGCCGCGCAGTTCCTCGATGACGCCGGCCCAGCTGGACGCGTCGGCGAAGGCGCCGTGCACGAGGAGGACGGTGGGGGTGGGGGACATGGCGGGGTTCTCCTTCTCGGTCGCCGGGTGCGCCCGGCGACCGTGGGTGTCTCGGGGGTCGTGGGTGTCCAGGGGGTCGGGCGGGGTCAGCTGCCGTGCAGCGCGGTGCGCAGGGTGCCCGTGGCCAGCGTGATCGCGGCCTCGGCGGCGTGCGTCTCCCGCAGGGCGTTGAGCATGACGAAGTCGTGGATGATGCCCTGGAAGCGCACGGCGGTCACCGGTACGCCCGCCTCGCGCAGCTTGTTGGCGTACGCCTCGCCCTCGTCGCGCAGGACGTCGGCCTCGCCGGTGATGACCAGGGCCGGCGGCAGGTCCTTGAGCTGCTCGACGCTCGCCCGCAGCGGGGACGCGGTGATCTGGGCACGCTCGGCCTCGTCGGTCGTGTACTGGTCCCAGAACCACTGCATGCCGTCACGGCGCAGGAAGTAGCCGGTGGCGAACTGGTGGTAGGAGCCGGTGTCGAAGCTCGCGTCCGTCACCGGGTAGAACAACACCTGCTGGACCAGCGGGACGTCACCGCGCTGCTTGGCCATCAGGGTCAGCGCGGCGGTCATGTTGCCGCCGACCGAGTCACCGGCGACCGCCAGCCGGGTACCGTCCAGGTCCTTGGACGCGCCCTGCTCGACGATCCACTTCGCGACCGCGTAGTTCTGCTCGATGGCCACCGGGTAGCGGGCCTCGGGGGAGAGGTCGTACTCGGGGAAGACCACGGCGGCGTGCGCGCCGACCGCCAGCTCGCGCACCAGCCGGTCGTGGGTGTGCGCGTCGCCGAACACCCAGCCCGCGCCGTGGATGTAGAGAACCACCGGCAGGACGCCCTCGGCGCCGGCGGGCCGCACGACGCGTGCCCGGACACTGCCCGTCGGGCCGCCCGAGACGGTGATCCACTCCTCGTCGATCTCCGGCTTCTCGATCTCGCCGGACTGCACCTCGTCGACCGCCTTCCGGCCCTCCGCGGGCGGCAGTTCGAAGAGGAAGGGCGGGTTGGCGGTGGCCTCCGCGAAGGCGGCGGCCGCCGGCTCCAGGACCGGCCGGGTCGGCTCGAAGGTGTCGGACATGTGGTTCTCCCGATGTGTCGCGATGTCTTGCGGTGTGGTGCGGCGTGCGGCGCTGCGATGCGGTGCGGCGTGCTGCGCTGCGGCGTGCTGCGGTGTCGAGCGATGTGTTGCGGTGGTGTCGAGCGATGGGGTGTGCGGGACATGCCCGCTGCGCGGGACAGGCCGGCCGTGTGGGACAGGCCGGCCGTGTGGGCCGTGCGGGCAGCGCTTCGGCCAGCACGCTAGAGCCGGAAGGGCGTGGGGAATTGCCCGCCAGCGCACGGAAGCCGGTCCGAGAGCGCACGGACACGCGGAACGCCGAGCCCGGTGCGCTGTGAGGACGAACGCGGTGCGCTGCCGGAACACGGAGAAGGGACCGTCCCGCCTAGCTTCGAACGCGGCGCCGCATTTCGAAGCGTCCCCCTCTCAGGAAAGGCACCCCCCGTGGTCGACATCGACGAGGTCACCGCAACCCCCGGACCCGACCTGCTCACCCCCGACAACTGCGCGGTCCTGTTCGTGGACCACCAGCCGCAGATGTTCTTCGGCACCGGCAGCGGCGACCGCACCGCGATCATCAACGCTGCCGTGGGCCTGGCCAAGGCAGCCCGGGTCTTCGACGTGCCCGTGGTCCTCAGCACGGTGGCCGCCGAGTCCTTCTCCGGCCCGCTCCTGCCGCCGCTCGCGGACGTCTTCCCCGACCACAAGATCGTCGACCGTACGACGATGAACGCCTGGGAGGACGTCGCCTTCGTCGAGGCGGTGAAGGCCACCGGCCGCAAGAAGCTCGTCATCGCGGGCCTGTGGACCGAGGTCTGCGTCGTCCTGCCCGCCCTGTCCGCGCTCGCCCAGGGCTACGAGGTCTACGTCGTCACCGACGCGTCCGGCGGCGTCACCCCGCAGGCCCACGAGCACGCCGTGCAGCGCATGATCCAGGCCGGCGCCGTACCGGTCACCTGGGTACAGGTGCTCCTGGAGTTTCAGCGCGACTGGGCGCGCGCGGAGACGTACGGGCCCACCACCGAGGTGGTCAAGGAGCACGGTGGCGCCTACGGTCTCGGGATCGTCTATGCGCAGGCCGTCATCGGCGAGCACGCGGCGGGCTGACGGCTCACGAACGGCTCACGGACGGCTCACGGACGGTGCTCCGCCCGGCGGAGCGGAAGGAGTGGCGGGTTGTGCACAAGCTGCTGACGGACCTCGTCCACACCCTCGCCCCGCCGCGCGGCGACCGGCACGGACCGCTGCCGCCACTGATGCTGACCCTGACGGTGGTGACCGGGGTCGTGGACGCCGTCAGCTATCTGGGCCTCGGGCACGTGTTCGTCGCCAACATGACCGGCAACGTGGTCTTCCTGGGCTTCGCCCTGGCCGGCGCCGACGGGCTGTCCGCGCTCGCGTCCGTCGTCGCCATGGCCGCGTTCCTCGCGGGCGCCGTGGCCGGCGGCCGGTCCGCGGCGCGGTTCGCGGCCCACCGAGGACGGCTGCTGGCCGTCGCCACGGTGTTCCAGGCGGTGCTGGTCGCCGGGGCCGTCCTCACGGCCGCCGTCTCCGACGACCGGGTCGACGACCCCGTCACGTACGCCCTGATCGTGCTCCTCGGTCTCGCCATGGGCCTGCAGAACGCGGTCGTACGGCGCCTCGGTGTGCCCGACCTCACCACCACCGTGCTGACGCTCACCCTGACGGGCCTGGCGGCGGACTCCGCCCAGGCCGGCGGGGAGGCACCCCGGCCCGGTCGCCGCCTCCTCTCCGTCCTCGCCATGTTCCTCGGCGCCCTCGCCGGAGCCCTCCTCCTGCTGCACACCGACCTCACGCTCACCCTGGGCCTGGCGCTGCTGCTGCTCACGGCGACCTCGGTGGCCGCGTACCGGTTCTCGGCGGCGAACGCGGCCTGGACGAGGCCGCCGGACTGAGACGCGGGTGGTGCCGGCTGCCCGTCCGCCTGCCTCCGGTCTACCGGCTACGAGGCCGCATGCCCCGTCCGCCTGCCGGAACCCGTCCCGCGGAGTCCCGCCACTCGCTCGGTGACATGCCGTACGCCGCCCGGAAGACCCGGCTGAAGTGGGTGGCGCTCAGGAAGCCCCAGCGGCCGGCGACCGAGGCGATGGTACGGCGGTTGCGGACGCCGAGGACGAGGTCGCGGCGGCACTCCTCCAGTCGGCGCCGCTGGATCCAGCGGCCCACGGTCGTGCCCTCGTCCTGGAAGAGCTTGTGCAGATAGCGCACCGAGATGTGGTGGGCCCCCGCGATCACCTCGGGCGACAGGTCCGCGTCGGCCAGGTGCTCGTCGATGAACCGCAGGACACGTGCCACCAGCGGCGACCGGCCGCCGGGGGTGTCCGTCCCGGTCCTCCCCAGTTGCTCCGTGGCGAGGGTGGCCAGCAGGTTCACGGCGTTCCGCGCGAGCATCTCGCCGACCACGGGGGCGGCGGCGACCGCCGTGTCCGCGAGCTCGGACAGGAACGGCGACAGCAGCGTCCCCAGCCGGGAGGACCGGGCGACGGGGGTCGCGACGACGCGCCGCAGGTCGCCGTCGTCCAGCCCCAGTTCCTCGCACGGGACGAGGAAGACCTTGAGCCGGCAGCGCCCGGGGAAGTCCGGTAACGGCGGGTGGTTCGCGTCGTAGAAGCAGATGTCCCCCGGCTGGAGGGAGACATCCGGTGTCCGTCCGGCGGGCGGGACGCCGGCCCCGCGCACCCCCACCAACAGGTACGCGCCGCCGGTCCGCGCGGTCAGCCGGTACGCCCCTGTCCCGGGCCGCCCGTCCCCGGGCAGCCCCGTGGCCCTCCCGTCGAGGGCGGGATCGAGGTCGAGGACCGCGATGCGGAGGCCCGCCGCCGCGAGGGTGCTGGTGTCGGACCTGGTCATCTGTCGCTTCCTCCACGGCTGTTCGAACACACCGTCCATCACTGCACCCGGAGCGTAGGAAGGGAGATGTGAAAAAAGAGTGACCGTGAAGTGACGGTGGCGGCTGTGGGCCTTGCGGTGGGACGGCTGTCCGGAAGCCCTTCACCCAGTAGCTGCTCGCCTGGACTCCGGCCGCCGTACACGCCTGCGCGACCCACTCCTCCAGCCAGGTGCCATCGCGCCGCAGTGGTGGAACAGGTCGTGGACCCGGTCCCACGGCCCGGAGCGTCCCGGCACATCACGCCATGAAGGGGCTAGACGTCACCCGTGCGCGAGTCGTACGTCCGGGCCCGCTCGGCGGCGAAGACGCGCAGCAGGTCGTGCTGGGCGTAGCGGCCCGGCGCGTGTTCGGTGACGAGGTGGGCGTCGGCGAGGTCGTCGAGCAACAGCCGGGCCCGACGGGCCGGGAGGCCGGCCAGGGATGCTGCCGTGTCCGGGTCCAGGTCGGGGCCGGGGTGCAGCGGCAGCAGACGGAACAGCCGGGCGTGCTCCGGCGGCAGACGACGGTACGAGCGGGCGAAGACGGCGCGGAGGTCGGGCGTCTCGCCGACGTCGGTGGTGGCGGGGCCGTTGGGGGCGCGGAACCTCTCATCGGTGCCGACGGGGCCGGGAGGGGAGTCGGGCGTCCCTCCGGGGGCGGCGAAGGCCGTACGGGTGTGGGGTGTTCCTGCGGCGCCGGCGAAGGCCGTACCCGTGTGGGGTGTTCCTGTGGTGTCGGCGAAGGCGTCGAGGCTGTCCCGGGTGTGACGCAGCTCGGCGGCGAGGGCCGGAAGCGGGAGACCGGGGCGGCCGGGGCGGCCGGTGGCGCGGGCGGCGACGATCCGCAGGGCCAGGGGCAGTCGGCCGCACCGGGCGACGATCTCGTCGGCCGCCTCGGGCTCGGCGGTCGGCCGGTCGTGCCCGAGGTGTGCCGCCAGCATCGCCCGCGCGTCCGCCGCCGACGGCAGGCCCAGGCGCAGCGGATGGGCGCCCGAAGCGATCAGCCCCGACAGCCCGTTGCGGCTGGTGACCAGGGTCAGGGAGCCCGGCGACGCGGGCAGCAGCGGCCGTACCTGCTCGGTGTCGGCCGCGTCGTCCAGCAGGACCAGCAGCCGCCGGCCGGCCAACAGGCTCCGGTACAGGCCGGCGAGGGAGTCCGTGCGGCCCGGCATACGCGCGGGCGGTACCCCGAGCGCGGTGAGCATCCCGCGCAGCGCCTCCGCGGGGTCCAGGGGTGCCTCGACCGCGTCGAACCCCCTCAGGTCGACGTGGAGTCGGCCGTCGGGGAAGCGTCCGGCGGCCATGCGTGCCCAGTGCGCCGCGAGGGCCGTCTTGCCGATCCCGGGCATCCCGCTGATCAGCACGGTGGCGGGCGCCGCCGCGTGGAGGGCGCGTACGGTCGGGGGCGCCCCGGCGGAGACGGCGACCGCGTCCGTGAGCTCTGCCAGGCGTCCGAGTTCGGACCGTCTGCCGACGAAGGCCGGGAGGTCGGGCGGCAGCGGGGAGAGGCCGGCGGCGGGGGCGGAAGCCGGTCCGGGCCGTGGCGTGTTCGAAGGGGGTCCCGGCGGTCCGGCCGTCCGGGCCGCCGGGGAGCCCGGTGCCGGGTGCGGACCGGCCGGCCCCCACTCCTGCCGGAGCACCCGGGTGTGGGCCGCGGCCAGTTCCGTGCCGGGTGCCACCCCCAACTCCTCGGCCAGCAGCCGTCGTACACGTTCGTACGCGGCCAGGGCCTCCGCCTGGAGGCCGGAGGAGGCCAGGGCCAAGACGAGCGCGGCGTGCAACGACTCGTCGAGCGGGTCGAGTTCGAGGGCCTGACGCAGCCGGGGCAGCACCTGCTCGGTCCTCCCGCCGAGGAGCGCCGCGTCGGCGGCCATCCGGGCCGTGTGAACCAACTCGCGTTCCACTGCGGCGAACACGGTGTGCTCCCGTACGGCGGCGGGGATCCCCATCGCCACCGGACCGCGCCACTCGCTCAGCGCGTCCACGAAGTGCCGCGACGCCGCCTCGGACCGTCCGGTGGCCGCCGCCCGCTTGCCCCGCTTGGTGAGCGCGCGGAACCGCAGCAGGTCGACCTCGTCCTCGCCCGCCTCCAGGAGATAGCCCCCGGCCCGGCGCAGCAGCCGTCGTCCGGGAGCCCGGGGCGGCAGCCCGGGTTCGAGCAGTCGCCGCAGCGAACCGGCGTACCGGCGCACCACGTTCCGCGCGCTGGCCGGCGCCCGCTCGGGCCACAGCACGTCGACGATCTCGCCCAACGGCACCGGCCGACCGGCACGCACCACCAACAGCCCCAGCAGCGCCCGCTGTTGGGGGAAACCGAGGTCGAGCTCCTCCTCGCCCCGGCGCACCCGAAGCGGTCCCAGTACGTCGAACCGCATCACGTCCCTCCGCATCACGTCTCCCACATCACGTGCCCACAGAAGCGGGTCGGTTGGCTGAGGTCGACCCGATCGGCCCGCCCCGGCACGGCACCTCACGCGAGGTCCTCGCCAGGGAGAGGGCGCCGGTCACCCGCATCGTTCGCTCGCGGTGAGCAGGGACCGGACCCGGTCGGCGTCGGGGTGGCCGAGGGTGATGAGAAGGGTGAGGGCCTGCTGCCGCACCTCGCGGGCGGTGTCGTGGTCGCTCATCGCGGCATGGGTGTCGCCGAGGTGGACGAGGGTGCAGGCCTCCAGGTACGGCACGCCCAACTCCCGGTAGAGGGCGAGGGCGTGGCCGTAGCCGAGGAGGGCGTTCGGGTGGCGGCCGAGGTGGTGGTGGGCGTAGGCGATGGTGTGCCAGGTGGCGGCCTGGCCGTAGCGGTCGCCGAGTTCCTGGAGCAGGGGCAGGGCCTGGTGGCAGTGGTTCAGGGCCTCCCGGTGCTCGCCGAGCAGCGCGTGGTACCAGCCGACGGAGTTGAGGACACTGGCGTACGCGGCACGACGGCCGCTGTTCCGGAACAGCTCCATGGCCAGCCGGTTGTGGTGGAGGGCGCCGGGCAGATCCCCCTCCTGGTCGCGGGTCCAGCCGAGGCTGCGATGGGTGTCGGCGCGCCCGATGTCGTCCCCGAGGCCGGTGAAGAGCTCCAGCGCACGGTCGAGGCGGGGGCGGGCCGACCCGTGCAGACCGAGCCGGCTCTCGGCCCGGGCCAGCGCGCGCAGGCCCCTGGCCTCCCAGGCGGGTTCGGCCATGCGCAGCGCCGCGTCGAGCGCGATCCGCTGGACGGTCGCCCAGTCGTGCCAGTGCCCCCGCCGGTCGAAGAACGGCTCCAGCGCCCAGGCGAGCAGACACGCCGCCCGGTCGCGGCCGGACCGGGCCGCCGCCCCGACGACGGCGAGCAGCACCGGATACTCGGCGGTCAGCCAGGCCAGCGCCTGCGCGTGGCCGACGAGCGGCTCGGCGCGCAGGCCGGCCGGGGGCGGGCCCGGTGGCATCGGGTCCGCGTACGGGGCGAGCAGCGGCTCGGTGGCGTGCGCGCTGTGCAGGTAGTACGCGTACAGCCGCTCGGTGGCTTCCTCGCGCCAGGCGTCCGGGACCTGATCCGCCAGGAGTTCGGCAGCGTGGGAGCGCAGCAGATCGTGCAGGGCGTATCGGCCGGGGGCGGGCTCGCCCACGAGGTGGACGTCGGCCAGCTCGGTCAGGAGCGAGCGCGCCCGGCGTACGGGCAGCTCGGCGAGCGCGGCCGTCGACGCCACGGAGAAGTCCGGGCCGGGATGCAGTGCCAGCAGCGGGAAGAGGCGTGCTGCCTCGGCCGACACGGCACTCAGCGACCAGGAGAACACCGCCCCGACGTTCGCGGACGCGTCGGTCCGGCTGAACGCGTCCAGGCTGCCGTGCGCCGCGCGCAGCTCCGCCGCGATCGCCGACAACGGGAAGCCCGGGTGCGCCGCGGCCCGCGCCGCGACACAGGCCAGCGCCAACGGAAGTCCCCCGCACAGGGCCGCGATCTCCGCCACCGCCCGTGCCTCACCCGCGAGCCGTCCGGCTCCCAGTCTGCGTTCGAGGAACGTCCGCGCCTGCCCGGCGTCCAGCGGACGCAACGCCAGGGTGTGGGCGCCGTGCGCGGAGACCAGGCCCGACAGCTGGTTGCGGCTCGTCACGATGGTCAGACAGCCGGGCGTACCCGGCAGCAGCGGCCGCACCTGCTCGGTGTCCCGCGCGTTGTCCAGCAGCACCAGGTACCGCCGGCCCGCCAACAGGCTGCGGTACAGCGCCGCCTGGGCGTCCACCCCGTGCGGGACCCGCTCCGGGGGGACCCCCAACGCGTCGAGGAAGACCCGCACCGCTTCCCCCGCGCCCATCACCGCACCGGACGGCGCGAACCCCCGGAGGTTGACGTAGAGCTGCCCGTCCGGGAACCGGTCGGCGACCCGGTGTGCCCAGTGCACGGCGAGTGTGGTCTTGCCGATCCCGGCCATACCGCCGATCGCGCTGATCACCACCGTGCCGGCGGGGCGCACGCCGTCGCCGTCGTTGCTGTCACCGCCGCCATCGACATTGACATCGACATTGCCGTCGTCACCGTCGTGGCTGTCACCGCCGTGGTCGGCGAGGAGCGCCAACACCTGCTCCAGCTCGGCGCTCCGCCCGGTGAACATCGGTAGGTCGTGGGGGAGTTGGGCGGGAACGGCGGCGGGTACGGGGGCCGCGCCGTGCGGGGTCGGAGAGCCGGCCGCCGTGGTCACGGCCGCCGTGGTCGCGGCCTCCGAGGAAGCGGCTGCGCGACGCGAACCGGCGCTGTGGGTAACGGTGTTGTGCGTACCGGTGCTGTGCGTACCGGTGTTGTGATGGCCGATGTCGTGCCGACCGCTGCTGTGGGGACCTGCGTGGTGCGGATCGTCCTTGTGCGATGTCGCGTCGGCCCGCCCGGTGGCCCGCAGTACAGTCTGCCGGGCGTCGCGGAGTTCCGGCCCCGGATCGATGCCCAACTCGTCGGCGAGCCTCGCGCGGGCGGCCCGGTAGGTGCCCAGCGCCTCGGCCTCGCGCCCGGTGGCGGCCAGCGCGAGCACCAGCCGGGCCAGCAGCGGCTCGTCCAACGGGTCTGCGGCCGCGGCCTCCTGGAGCATCGGCAGGACGGCGGCGGGACAGTCGGCGCGCAGCGCCGCGTCGGCCGCGTCCCGTACGGCCGCCGGCCGTTCACGATCGACCGCCCCGAACCCGGCGCGGTCCCGCACCTCGGCGGGGAGCCCGTCTCCGACCGGCCCGCGCCACAGACCCACGGCCTCGGTGAGCAGCTTCACGACCCGCGCCGCCGACTCGCGGGTGTCGCCGCCCACCCGACGCGCCTCGTCCCGCAGCGCGCGGAACCGCAGCAGATCCAGGGAGTCGGCGTCGACCAGGAGCCGGTATCCGCCCGCGTCCCGTATCAGCCAGCGGCCGACGGCACGGTTGGGCAGACCGGGCTCCACCATGCGCCTCAGCGAACCCACATGACGGCGGACCACGTTCACGGCACTGTCCGGCGGCCGTCTCCCCCACAGCACATCGACGATCTCGCTCACCGCCACCGGTTGCCCGGCCCGCACCAGCAACAGCCCCAACAGCGCCCTCTCCTGCGGACGTCCCCACGCCGGTGCCGCACTCGCCCGCTCCACCCGCACCGACCCCAGAACCGCGAACCGCACCGGCTCCAGCGCCAATTGGCCCTCCTCGTATCTCGTATCTCGTATCTTCTCCCCGCCCCATGACCATACGTGACTCCGCGTCTTACCCAGAGTTACGCGCATGTCATCGCCCCTGAGGGAGCCGGGCTCGGCACCGTCACCGGTGCGCCGCCCCGCCGGGTCGCCGCCGCCGGTGATACAGCTGTTCATCGAAATCGAATAGGTCTCCGAAAAGAGGGGTGGAGTCGGTGAACTCGGTACGGAAGAACGGTCTTCGGGACTCGGTCGACGCGGCCGGATCGGCCGGGCGGCACGCGGTGGTGGTCGGGGGAAGCCTCGCGGGGCTGCTCGCGGCGCGGGCTCTCGTCGGTCACGCCGAGCGGGTGACGATCGTGGAACGGGACCGTCTCCCGAAGGAGGACGAGGAGGGGACGGCGTCCCGGCCGGGCGTACCGCAGAGCCGGCACCCGCATGTCCTGCTGGAGGGCGGCCAACGCGCCCTGGACGCGCTGCTGCCCGGGTTCATGGCGGAGCTGAAGGCGGCGGGCGCGCCGCGGGTCGGGATGCCGGCGGACATGGTGCAGTTCCAGAACGGCCGCTGGTTCCGGCGGGTGCCCGCGTCGACCCACATACACACCGGGTCGCGGGCGCAGGTGGAGCGGTTGGTGCGGCGTCGGGTCCTCGCCGAGCCGTCGGTCACGCTCGTCGAGGGGACCGACACCGTCGGCCTGCTCGGGGACGCCACACGCGTTCGGGGCGTGCTGGTGCGCGAGCGCGGTGCCGGAGCCCGGGACGAACAGCGGGAACTCGCCGCCGACCTGGTCGTCGACGCCACCGGTCGCGGCACGAAGGCGTCGCGATGGCTGGCGGCCGTCGGAGCGGAGGCCCCGCACGAGGAGATCATCGACACGGGGCTCGCGTACGCCTCCCGCGTCTACCGCGACACCGGCGGAACCCTGGGCGGTGAACCGTCCGCCGACGCGCTCGGCCTCCACATCGTCCCCGACCCCGCACAGCCGTACGGCGCCGTCGTCGTCCCCCTGGAGGACGGCACCCACCTGGCCACCTTCTCCGGCCTGCGCGGCGACGAACCGCCCACGGACGAGGACGAGTTCGAGGCCTACGCCAAGCGGTTGCCGCACCCCGTGGTGCACCGCTGGATACGCGGAGCCGAGCCGCTGTCGCCGGTCTCCGGCTTCCGGCGGACCGCGAACGTACGACGCCGCTACGACCTGCCCGGCCGCCGCCCCGCCGGATTCCTGGCCACCGGCGACGCCCTGTGCACCTTCAACCCGATCTACGGGCAGGGCATGGCCGTCGCCGCGCTGAGCGCCGTGGCCCTGCGGGACGCGCTGGCCGACCCGCGTCGTACGCCCACCACCCGCCGGGTGCAGCGGGCGCTGCTCGCGACGTCGCGGCAGGCGTGGGACATCTCGGCCGGGGCGGACAAGAAGATGCCGGGAGCGATCGGCAACGCGGTCGCCGTCCGGCCCGCGGACCGCGTCGCCGGCTGGTATCTGCGCCGGGTGCAGGAACGCGTCCCGGGCGACCCCGTCGTGGGCCGCGCCTTCCGCTCCGTCGTCTCCCTCAAGGAACCGCTCGGCGCCCTGTTCGCCCCGCCCGTGGCCCGGGCCGTTCTCTTCGGGCCCGCCAAGGAGACCCCTGCCGAGCCGCCGATGACGCGTGAGTGACGTGAGGGAACGGAGGACTCCGCCTCCGGGCCCTTGACTCCGGGGGAAAGCGCTTGCCACACTCGCGACCCGCCACATGGATCGCCTGCCGCAACACCGCCGTACGGCCCGGTCCCGTACGCGCCCGCGCCACTCCAGGTCATCGGCCCGTCGGGTCCCCCGACCGTGGACGACCCGGTCGAATCCGGTTCGACTTGGGTCGACTCAGGTTCTACTCGGGTTCGACCAGGAGTGCGCGGCGGACGGCGGACGCACGGCAGGCGCGCCGATCCCCCCACAGGAGAAGCCGAAATGGGACGCAGAGCCGCAGCCCAGCCCACGGACACCGCCATGCCCGCCATACCTGACGGAGCGTCAAACTCCGCTGCCATGACCGTGGTTGCGGTGGACCCCCGTACCCCCACCGCGCGCCGCACACGAGCCCTCGCCACCGCGGCCTGCGCCACCGCCCTGCTCACCGGGGCCGCCGCGCTGACCGCACCCGCGAGCCCGGCCCCGGAACTCGCCGCGGCCCCGGTTGCCGCCGAGGCGCGGGTCGCGGCGGCGTGCGGCGAGGGCTCGTACCAGGCGGAGGCCGTGCTCAGCGGCTCCACCTGGACCGCCCGGCGCGGCAGCGGCGTCACGTACACCGGCACCGACATGCGCGCGGCGATCCAGGCCGCCGTCAACAGCCTCACCTCCGGCCGGACTTCGAAGGAGCGGGTCGTCGTGCGCGGCTCGGGATCCATCGGCGCCGGCTCCCGGGTCTCGCTGCCCAGCTACACCGTGCTCGACGTGTGCGGCACGATCAACGTCACCGGCACGGGCTCCGGCGACCAGGCGCCCGTCTACTCCCGCGGCACCCGCGACATCGAGGTCCAGCACCTCAACCTCACCGGCACCCCGCTGTACGGGATCTTCCTGCGCAACGTCCAGAACGTCGTCCTCGGCCAGCTCGACATGCGCCTCTCGCGCGGCCTCGGCGTCCGGATCGACAACCGGGGCGACACCAGCCAGTGGACGCGGAACGTCAGGATCGACAACGTGTACGTGTCCGGCGCGAGCAGCCACGCCGTCGAGACGTACGGCGTCGACGGGCTCACCGTGGGCACGGTGACCGCCCGCGACGTCGGTGAGTCAGGACTGCTCCTCAACCAGACGATCAACGCCACGGTCACCAAGGTCGACGCGGACGGCGCGGGCGCCGGCACCGGTTACGCGGCCTTCCGCATGGCCAACCGCAACGGCCGGGTGGGCAGTTCGTACCCGACCAACATCCGGGTCGGCGAGGTGATCGCGCGCGGCGGCGGACGCGGCGTCTTCTGTGTCTCCGAGAGCGGCGGCGCGGTCATCGACCGCGTCAACCTCACCAACACCGGCAACAACGCGATCCTGATCGAGAACTGCTACAACGTGAACCTCGCCGCCCAGAGCGGCACGGTCTCCGGCGGCGGCGAGATCCGGCTCGCGGCGCGATCGGAGTTCGCCAACAACCGTGACATCGCCGTCCAGAACCTGACGGTCACCAACTCGTCCATCAGGGAGAGCCCCTGCGGCGAGAACACCACCTTCCGCAACAACCGCCTGGTCAACAGCACGGAAAGCATCTGCTGACCAGCCCTCCCGCAGGGCGCGCCCGGAACCCGCTCCCGGGCGCGCCCGCCCTGCCGCTCCCGGCTCAGGCCACTCCGGGGGCCGACGCTGCGATCAGGGCGCCGCCGCGTAGCACCGGACGGTCACCGTCTGGTCCGCGCTCCACCGCTGCTCGACCGTGTCCAGTAGCTGCCAGCCGAGCCGTTCGTAGAGGGCCGCCGCGGCGGTGTCGGACGCCACCACGTCGAGCACCGGATGCAGACCGCGCCGCCGCGCCTCGGCGACGGTCTGGGCCATGAGCAACGCGCCGAACCCCCGGCCACGGGCCGACGGAGCGACGAACAGTCGGCTGACCACGGCCGTCTCGTCGACGCCCGCACCCGTACGGGCGCTCCACAGTCCGGGCGCCGCGTCGTCCGCGCCGCTCCGGGACAGGCCGACATGACCGGCGATCCGGCCGTCGAGTTCCACCACCCAGGCGGCGACGAGCGAGGGCGGCGTCAGCCATTCAGCGGGCCGGTCGGGCCGGTTCAGCGGATAGCCGTCGCGTTCGTGGACCTCCGCGAGCACCGGGGCGCAGTTCCCGAGATCGCGATCGGTCCGATACCGGACAACAGGGGTCGCACGTCCACCGGCCTTGCTCTCACTCTTCACGGCTGCATGGAAACACAGTCCACGGAGCCACCGCCGGGAAATTCCACCCGCCACGAGCGGGCCGCTCCCTCCCTCGCCCCGCTCGGCCGACCACCTCCCGAGCCCCTCCCGCCTCTCCCGTACCGCACCCGTCACCCAGGCCTGCTTGACGGCGGTGATGTTACCGGTAACACTGCGAGGGTCCCCGTCACGGAGAGGTGGAGTCCCGCGTGCCCGACACACCGACCGCGCAAGAGGTGAGGCAGATCCGACCGGCCCCGGAGGCAGGGGTGTTCAGCCCTGCCGCGGTGGTCGCGTCCTGTGTCGGCTTCGTCCTCATCGGCGCGCTCCAGGCGCTCTACGGCCCCGCCATCCCCGCCTTCCGTGACGAGTTCGGCCTGTCGCCGTCGGCCGCCGGACTCGGGCTGAGCGCCCACTTCGTCGGCGGGGTCGCCGGCGTGCTGCTCTTCGACCGGCTCTACGGGCGGATGGGCAACCGACGCATCCTCGGCACCTCGTACCTGCTGATGGCCCTCGGCGCCGCGGGCTTCGCCCTCGCCCCGAACTGGCCGGCCGCTCTGGCCGCCGCCCTGCTCGCCGGACTGGGCTTCGGCGGCATCGACTACGGTCTCAACCAGCTCTTCGCCGTCGGCTTCGGCCACCGCTCGACCGCCATGCTGAACATCCTCAACGCCCACTTCGGCATCGGCGCGATCCTCGGCCCGGCCCTGGTCGCCGCCGTCGGCGCCGAGCACTATCCGGCGCTCTTCCTCGCCTTCGCCGCCGCCAACCTGCCGCTGCTGCTCTGCCTGCGCGGCGTCCGCGACCAGGTGCCCCAGCCCGGTTCCGGCACGACCGGGACGACCGGCACGACCGGGACGACGGCGGGCGGGTCCGCGCGCGGCCGCAGCCTGGGCTCGGTGCTCGCCGTGTTCGTCACCCTCTACGTCCTGCACGTCGGCATCGAGGCCGGGGTCGGCGGCTGGGAACCCACCCACCTGGAGACGGTCGGATATGGCGCCGGCGCCGCCGCGACGGCCACCTCCGTGTACTGGCTGATGATGACGGTCGGCCGCTTCCTGGTCGCCCCCCTCGCCCTGCGCCACTCACCCCAGGCGATCATCACCGTCTCCTGCGCCGGCATGACCGTCTGCCTGCTGCTGGCCTCGGTGCCCTGGCTCGCCCCGTACGCCTACGCCGGAGTCGGCCTGTTCATCGCCCCTATCTTCCCCACCGGACTGCCCTGGCTGAACGCGGCCGCACCCCGGGCCCGCCGGGCCGGCGCGCTCGTCATCGCCGCCTCCATGATCGGGGGAGTGGCGGCGGGCCCTGCGCTCGGCAAGGCCATCGAGTGGTCCGGCGTCCGCGCGGTCCCGCTGCTGCTCTGCGCGGTCTCGGCCGTGTGCCTGCTGGCCACCCTGTGGCTGATCCGCGCCACCCGCACCGACCCGCCTGCCCTGTGACCCGGTTGAACCGACCCCGCCCAGCCACCCGTACGCCCGAGCCCCCACCCGTACGCCCGAGCCGCCCACCCGTACGCCCGAGCCCCCCACCCGTACGCCGGATCCGTCCCTGCCGTCGCCCGCCGTACGCCCCAGCCGAAGGGAAACAGCCTTGCGCACGCCCGCTCTGACCACATCGACCGACGGTTTCCTCCTCCACGGTGAACCGTTCCGGATCATCTCCGGCGCGATGCACTACTTCCGCATCCACCCCGACCTGTGGGCCGACCGGCTGCGCAAGGCCCGGCTGATGGGCCTCAACACCGTGGAGACGTACGTCCCCTGGAATCTCCACCAGCCCGACCCGGACAGCCCACTCGTCCTCGACGGACTGCTCGACCTGCCCCGCTATCTGAGCCTGGCCCGCGCCGAGGGCCTGCACGTCCTGCTGCGCCCGGGCCCCTACATCTGCGCCGAGTGGGACGGCGGCGGCCTGCCCTCCTGGCTCACCTCGGACACCGACATCCGGCTGCGCTCCAGCGACCCCCGCTTCACGGACGCCCTCGACCGCTACCTCGACATCCTGCTGCCCCCGCTGCTGCCGTACATGGCCGCCAACGACGGCCCCGTCATCGCCGTCCAGGTCGAGAACGAGTACGGGGCGTACGGCGACGACACCGCGTATCTCAAGCACGTGCACCAGGCGCTGCGGTCCCGGGGCGTCGAGGAGCTGCTCTTCACCTGCGACCAGGCAGGCTCCGGCCACCACCTGGCCGCCGGGAGCCTGCCCGGCGTCCTGTCGACCGCCACCTTCGGCGGCAGGATCGAGGAGTCACTGAAGGCGCTGCGGGCCCACATGCCCGAAGGGCCGCTGATGTGCTCGGAGTTCTGGATCGGCTGGTTCGACCACTGGGGCGAGGAGCACCACGTGCGGGACGCGGAGAGCGCCGCCGCCGACCTCGACAAACTCCTGGCGGCCGGCGCCTCCGTCAACATCTACATGTTCCACGGCGGCACCAACTTCGGCTTCACCAACGGCGCCAACCACGACCAGTGCTACGCCCCGATCGTCACCTCCTACGACTACGACGCCGCCCTCACCGAGTCCGGCGACCCCGGGTCCAAGTACCACGCCTTCCGTGAGGTGATCGCCCGCCACGCCCCGGTCCCGGACGAACCGGCCCCGGCCCCCGCACCCAAACTCTCCGGAATCACCGTGGAGTTGAACCGACAGGCACCCCTGCTGCCGTACGCGACCTCCCTCGAAGCCCCGGTGGAACGCACCGAACACCCGCTCACGATGGAGGAGTTGGGGCAGCGCTCCGGTTATGCCCTCTACCGCACGACCCTCCCCGAGGCGGGCGACGGTCTGCTCCACTTCGCCGGCGGTGTCGGCGACCGCGCCCAGGTCTTCGTGGACGGCGCCCCGGTGGGCGTACTGGAACGGGAACGCCACGACGAGACCCTGCCCCTGCGCGTCCCGACCCCCGGCGCCACACTCGACGTCCTGGTCGAGAACATGGGCGGCGTCAACTACGGCCCCCGGATCGGCGCCGCCAAGGGCCTGCTCGGCCCGGTCACCTTCAACGGCACCGCCCTGCTCGGCTGGGCCACCCACCGGCTGCCGCTGGCCGACCTGTCCACGGTCCCCTTCGCCCCCGCTTCCGCCGAGGCGACCCCGGTCACCGTCCCCGCCTTCCACCACGGCACCTTCGACGTCGACACCCCCGCCGACACCTTCCTCGCCCTGCCCGGCTGGACCAAGGGCCAGGCCTGGATCAACGGCTTCCACCTCGGCCGCTACTGGAACCGGGGCCCGCAGCGCACCCTGTACGTCCCCGCCCCGGTCCTGCGCCCCGGCGCCAACGACCTGGTGCTGCTGGAGCTCAACGCCACGACCAGTTCCCGCGCCGAGTTCACGGACACACCCGACCTGGGCCCGGTGAAGCCCTGATGGCGTCGGCCCACCATCTACGGCTCCCCGTCGGGCAGGAGCCGCCCCTGCGCGGCCACCTCCCCTTCGTCGACGCGCCGGAGGCCGCCGATCCCATCGAGGTCACCAGCCGTTGGCTGACACGGGGCGGCCGTCCGTGGTTCCCGGTCTCCGGCGAGTTCCACTACACCCGCTACCCGGCGGGGGAGTGGGAGGAGGAACTGCTGAAGATGAAGGCGGGCGGGGTGACGGTCGTCGCGGCGTACGTCATCTGGATCCACCACGAGGAGACCGAGGGCCGCATCCGTTTCGACGGCGACCGCGACCTGCGCCGCTTCGCCGAACTCTGCGCCCGCCACGGCCTGGACTTCGTCCCCCGCATCGGCCCGTGGGTCCACGCCGAGGTCCGGGGCGGCGGCCTGCCCGACTGGGTGCTGGCCCGCACGGACGCACCCCGCACCGACGACCCGGCCTACCTCGCCCCCGTCCGCACCTGGTACGCGGCGATCGCCGAACAACTCCACGGCCTGGACCGTTCCCACGGCGGCCCGATCGTCGCGATCCAGATCGAGAACGAGCTGTACGACCAGCCGGGCCATCTGCTCACGCTGAAACGGATGGCCCAGGAGGCCGGCCTGTCGGCTCCCCTCTGGACGTCGACAGCCTGGGGCGGCGTGCGACTGCCGCCCGACGAACTCCTTCCCCTCTACGGCGGCTACACCGAGACCTTCTGGACCGAGGCGGACGGCGGCTGGCCCGACACCTGCCGCAAGCACTTCTTCTTCACCCACCAGCGCGACGACGAGGGCATCGGCGCGGACCTCCGTCCGACGACGGTACGCGGTGGTGATCCGCAGGCGCTGGCCGGTCGATTCCCCTGGGCCACCTGCGAGTTGGGCGGCGGCATGGCGGTGTCCTACCACCGTCGGCCGCGCGTCGACGCCGCCGACATCGGCGCCCTCGGCCTCACCAAGATCGGCTGCGGATCGGTCTGGCAGGGCTACTACATGTTCCACGGCGGCACGAACCCGCCGGGGGACCTCACCACCCTCCAGGAGTCGCACGCCACCGGCTGTCCCAACGACCTCCCCGTCCTCACCTACGACTTCCAGGCCCCCCTCGGCGAGTACGGCCAGTACCGCCCCTCCTACGACGAACTCCGCCTCCAGCACCTTCTGTTGGCCGACTTCGGCCACAGAATCGCCCCGATGGACTCGGTCCTGCCCGAGCGGCGGCCGGCAGGCCAGGACGACCGGGAGACGCTGCGGTGGGCGGTCCGCGGCGACGGCCGATCGGGCTTCCTCTTCGTCAACAACCACCAGCCGCACGAGCCGCTGCCGGACCACCCGGGCACGACGTTCACGATCGAGCTCCCGGGGAGCCCGGCGGATGCGGCGGGCGCGGGGGGCGCGGGGGGCGCGGAGGATTCTGCCGGCTCGGCCGGCTCGGCCGGCTCGGCCGGCTCCGTGAGCGCGGCCGGGCAGGTTCTGTCGTTGCCCAGCGCACCTGTCACGATCCCCCGAGGGGCCTACTTCTGCTGGCCCTTGCGGCTGGACGTCGCCGGGCTGCGGCTCGACTGGGCCACCGCGCAGCCCGTCTGCACGGTCGACGACGGGCGCGGCCGTACGGTCCTGGTCCTGGCCGCGACCGACGGCATCACCCCCGAACTCGCCCTGGACATCCGCACGGTGACGACGGTCCGCGCACCGTCGGGCGAGGTCACCACCGCGGGCGACCGCATCCTGGTGACCGGGCTGCGCCCCGGCACGGATGCGCTGGTCGAGGTCGACACCACCGACGGCGGCCGTGTCGGCCTCCTGGTCCTGGACGCGGCGACGGCCCGTACCGCCTACCGGGGCCCGGCCTGGGGCGCCGAGCGGCTCGTCCTCGCCGACGGCGGCGTCGTCTTCGACGCCCACGCCGACGAGGTACGCGTCCACAGCACGGCCCCGGAACCGTCGTTCGCCGTCCTGCCCGCCCCGGAGCGGGCTCCGGTGGTGGCCGGGGCGATGGTGAAGGAGGCGGCGGACGGGGTGTTCGTCCGCTACACGGTGGTGGCGGAGGACGACGGGCGCCGCGGACCCGGCGGCACGGAAGGCGTACTGCCGGTCACCCTGGTCCGACCCGCGGGCGAGGCGCCGCCGGTCACGACGGGCGTACTGGGACGGGCGAGTGTGCCTGCCGACGAGTACTTCGACACGGTGGCCGCCGAGTACGCCATCGCGCTGCCGGACGATCCACCGCCCGGCACCCTCCTCCGCGTCCACTGGACCGGCGACGTGGGCCGCGCCTCTGTGGGGGATCGCCTCGTCGCCGACCAGTTCCACGCGGGCCGTGTCTGGGACATCGGCCTCGACCGGCTGCCGGCGGAGGCGCTGCGGGCGGAGGGGCTGCGGCTGCGTGTGCTGCCGCTGCCCGCCGGGGCGGCCGTGTACGTACCGGGCTGGACGGGGGACTCCGAGATTCCGGCGGAGATCGTCAGGGCGGAGTGCACCACCGTCCGCACCTGGCCCCTCCGTCCCGGCTGATCCCCGGCTTTCCTCGCCCCCGCCGCCCCTACCCGTCCCATCCTCAAGGGGCTGCGCCCCTTCGACCCCAGCTGCGGGTCCGTCGTGGTTGCTCGCGCAGTTCCCCGCGCCCCTTGAAGGTCCTGCGGCCCTTTAGGGGTGCGGGGAACTGCGCGAGAAGCCCCACCTACCCGCACCCGACAACCCACCCCTCGGGGTCGAAGGGGCAGCGCCCCTGGGGACGGGACGGGTAGGGGCGGCGGGGGCGAAATCCCCGGACCTATCCTGTGGCCCCACGCAGAACACGACAGACCGGCCCCCTCGAAGAAGGAAGCAGCCGCATGCCCCGAAGCACGACGGACGGCAGCGCGGCCGAACGCCCCGGCGGAGCCGCCCGCGGCCGCAGCCGACGCAACTTCGCCGGCTCCCGCCCGGTGATGGACGACGTGGCCCGCCTCGCCGGCGTCTCCAAGCAGACCGTCTCCCGCGTCCTCAACGACAACCCGGCGGTCCGGGCGGAGACCCGGGAGGCCGTGCTGGAGGCCATGCGGACACTCGGCTACCGCCCCAGCCGCAGCGCACGCTCGCTGGCCAGCGGCCGGACCCGGATGCTCGGGGTGATCTCCTTCGACGCGGCGCGCTACGGCCCCGCCTCCACCCTGACCGCGATCAACACGGCGGCCCAGGAGGCGGGTTACCTCGTCAGTTCCATCGCCCTCGACACGGCGGACCGGGACACGGTCGTCCAGGCGGTGGACCGGCTGTCCGCCGAGGGCGCGGACGGGATCATCGCCATCGCCCCCCAGCGTCCGGTCGCCACCGCACTCGCGCGGTCCCGCCCGGACACCCCGATGGTGATGCTGGACAACGGTCTCGGCGACGGCACCCCCGTCGTCTCCTCGGACTTCACGGGGGGCGCCCGGCTGGCGACCGAACATCTGCTGGCCCTCGGCCACCCCACCGTCCGGCACATCGCGGGCCCGACCGGCTGGACCTCCGCCGACCGACGCGCCGCGAGCTGGCGCGCGACCCTGCGGGAGGCCGGCGCACGCGTCCACGAACCCCTCGTCGGGGACTGGAGCGCCGACTCCGGCTACGAGCTGGGGCGGCGGCTCGCGGACGACCCGGACGTCACCGCCGTGTTCGTCTCCAACGACCAGATGGCGCTCGGCCTGCTGCGCGCCCTGCACGAGGCCGGGCGCCGGGTCCCGGACGACGTGAGCGTGGTCGGCTACGACGACATCCCGGAGGCGGCGCACCTGCTGCCGCCGCTGACGACCGTCCGTACGGACTTCTCGTCGATCGGCACGAGGGCGCTGCGCTTGCTGTTGACGCAGTTGGACGACCCGGCGGATACGGGTGAGGCTTTGGAGAAGGACCCGGTCATCCCCGTCGAACTCATCGTTCGTGACAGTACGGGGCCGGCACGGTAGCGCTCCGTGCCGGGGCGCCAAGGTGCGTCAGCGGCTGCGGGTACGCCGAGGCTGATCGCGCAGTTCCCCGCGCCCCCAGAAGAAGCCCACCGACCCGGCACCGAGAAGCTGGGCGGTGCCGGGCCGAGTGCTCTGAGGACCTACGGCTTTCTTGCGATCGCCCCGTACATCGCGATGTCCTCGTCGCGGATGTCCTGCTCGCCCGTGCCGTCCGGGTGCCACTTGTGGACCTGGACGATGCCGGGCTCGACGAGTTCGAGGCCGTCGAAGAACTCGTGGGCCTCGTCGATCGTGCGGAGCCGCATCGGCATGTCGCGGGCCGCGTACTCGCGGGCCACCCGGCCCACCTCCTCGGGGGCGAACTCGGCGGTGCCGATGGTCATCGCCAGATAGCTGCCCGAGGGGAGGGGTTCGAGGAGACGGCGGACGATGCCGACCGCGTCGTCCTCGTCGAGGACGAAGTGGACGATCGCGATCACGGTGAGTGCGACCGGCTCGCTCAGGTCGAGGGTCTCCAGGAACTCGGGGGAGCCGAGGACGGTCTCCGGGTCCTGGAAGTCGGCCTCGATGTAGGCGGTCCTGCCCTCGGGGGTGCTGGCCAGCAGCCCCTGGGACAGGGTGAGGACGATCGGGTCGTTGTCCACGTAGACGACCCGGGACTCGGGGGCCACCGACTGGGCTATCTCGTGGAGGTTGGGGGAGGTGGGGATGCCGGTTCCGATGTCGAGGAACTGGCGCATGCCCGCCTTCTCGGCGAGCCAGCGCACCGCGCGGTTCATCCAGTCACGGTTGGCGCGCATGTGGACCGGCAGGGCCGGCCACTCGTGCGCCATCGCGTCACCGGCCTCCTTGTCGGCCGGGTAGTAGTCCTTGCCGCCGAGGATGTAGTCGTAGATCCGAGCGGAATGCGCGTGCTCGGTGTCGATCCGGTCGGCCGGCCATCCGTTGTCGGGCAACGCCGCCCCTCCCATCAGGTCGTGTGGTCCAGGTGCACGGTCGGGCAAATGCCGGGGGTTCGGCAAGCGGTGAACCCCGGGTTCGAACAGGTGGTGCGTCAACGAGACGTGGCAGCAAGGGAATCAGAGCAGGAAGTCGGCCTCGCCCGCCTTCACTCCGGCCAGAAAGCTGGTCATCTCACGGGGGGTGAAGAGCAGCGCCGGCCCGTCCGGGTCGGTCGACTGGCGTACGGCGACCCGGCCGTCGGCGAGCTTCTTCACCTCGACGCAGGCGCCGCCCGCGTCGTCGCTCCACGGCCGGCGCCAGTCCTGGGTGCCGAGATCACGGGCGGGCATGCCGTTGCGGACGCCGTTGTGTACTCCGTCGGGTATGTGGTGGTGCACGTCAGAGCTCCTTGCGTATCGCACCGAGGAGGACCTCGGTCTTGCGGGCGGGCGCCGACTGCGCGCCCAGCCGGTCCAGGGCCTCGCGGTAGACGACGACGTCGTCGCCCTTGTCGAGGTACACGGCGCCCACCAGACCGCTGAGGTAGACGATGTCCGGCAACTCGGGTGCCCTGAACCGGAAGAGGTGGAACGCACCGGCCCGCATCGCCGGATGCGGACCGTTGTGGAACGGCATGAGCTGGACCGTCACATGCGGCAGCCGGTTCAGCTCGATCAGATGGTCGATCTGGGCGCGCATCACGTCCGGTCCGCCGACCGGCCATCTGAGCACCGTCTCGTCCATCACCACCCACAGCCGCGGCGGTTGCGCACGGGTGAGGAGTTCCTGGCGCCGCATCCGCAGCGCCACCCGCCGCTCGGTGTCCTCGGTCGCCGCGTGCGGGTTGCCGGCCCCGAGCAGGGCACGGGCGTACTCCTCGGTCTGGAGCAGGCCGTGCACGAACTGTGCCTCGTACGCGCGGATCTGGAGCGCCGCCTGCTCCAGGCTGAGGTAGGCGGCGAACCAGTCGGGCAGGACGTCACGGTAGGTGTGCCACCAGCCGCGTTTGTTGGCCTCCCGGACCGACTTCAGGAAGGTCTCGATCTCCTGCTGGTCCCGTACGCCGTAGACCTGGAGCAGTTTCTCGACGTCCGGGAGGCGGAGCCGGGCGACCTTCGCGGCCTCCAGACGGCGGATCGTGGAATGGCTGACACCGATCGCCTCGCCCGCCTGCTCGAACGTCAGTCCGGCACGCGTGCGCAGCTCCTCCAGCTGTCTGCCGAGGATCATGCGCAGCACGGAGGGGGCGCCGCCCCAGTCCGTCTCCGCGGTCACGCCCACCACCCCCTCACGCCGAGCACAGAGGTCATGTCGCACTGCCTTACGGCTCTTGCGCACTTTCCTTCAAGGGTTGCGCGTTGTTGTACGAGTCGCTTCGAGAGCGCAGTCTGACACGATCTTGGCGCGAACGGGGGCGTCATGCGACGCACAAATTGCAAATTTCAACTTGCTGGTTGCGAGGTGTTGTTCGCGGATGCCACAGTGGACGTACCGTCACGGCTTCGGCGAACACCGGGGCCGCGCGGCCAGGTTGGGGGAGATGTGGCCGCAACTCAGCGCTGTCCGCCACGAGTTGCAAGAGTTCGCGGCGAACGGCGAGGCGGCCGTGGCACCGGCACCACCCCGGTGCGAAGGGCCAACGAAAGGCATACGGCGATGGCTCCGCCCACCCTCCCCCCGTCCACGGACCGGTTAGCCCCGACCATGTACCCACCCCTTGGAACAGAGGCCTACGAACCCCACAGAGCGGGCGTGTTCGGACTGCCCGCGGTGCCCGCGTCGGCGGGCGAGGCGCGCAGAACCGTGCGCGAGTTGCTCGGCGAGTGGGGGGTGCGTCCGGAGACCTGCGAGGACGCTCTCCTGATCACGTCCGAGCTGGTCACCAACGCGTTGACACACACGGACAGCGAGTGGATCGTGTGCCGGCTGCACTTCACCGGCCGTCGGCTCCGGATCGAGGTGGAGGACCAGAACAGCGGTCACGCACAGCCTGCCCGGCGTCGTCCGGGCCCCGACGACCAGAACGGGCGTGGGCTCATGCTGGTCGGCATGCTCAGCAGCGACTGGGGGGTGCGCCACACCCCACAACGGTCCGGTCGCGTCGTCTGGGCAGAACTGCCGTCGGAGGGCCGGGAAACCCCCGAGCCCGCCCCTCCGACGGCCCCGCACGAGAACACGGCCCCGCACGAGAACGAAGGTCTCCCCGTGACCGACCCGTCCTGGACCTAGGCCACCTGGCTCCCACCGCCACGTTCGCCGGTGAGGGTGACCGGAGTCCCGCTCCGGTCACCCGCCGGCCTGCCCGGACGTACGCTGCCTCCGCAGTGACCCCCTCACCGCTGGAGGCATGGTGCGCACCGAGTCCGAGATCGACGTCCTCGTGCTGGGCGGGGCAGGCGTCGACACGATCGTGTACGTCCCCGAGTTGCCCCTCCCGTTCGCCGACAGCCATCTGGTGCCGGCCATCGAGACCCGGGCCGGGCAGACCGGTGACTTCATGGCGGTCGCCACGCACGCGCTCGGCCTGCGGACCCACCACCTGGATCTGCTCGGCGACGACCCCGAGGGCGACCTGGTCCGTGCCCTGCACCGCGACCGGGGCGTCCCCTTCACCGAGGCGCCCCTGCCCGGCGGCACCCGGCGGGCGGTGAACCTGGTCGGCCCGGACGGGCGCCGCTGCTCGCTCTACGACGGCAGCCGGAGCCAGGAGGTGGACGAACTGCCGCCGGAGGCGGTCCGGTCACTGGCCGGGGTCAGCCACCACGTCCATGTCTCCATCAGCCAGCCGTGCGCGGCCTCGCTGCCGGTGCTGCGCGACCTGGGAGTGCCCGTCTCGACCGATCTGCACGACTGGGACGGCATCAACCCCTACCACGAGCCGTTCGCGTACGCCGCCGACCTGGTCTTCCTGTCCGCCGCAGCGCTCGCCGACCCGGAGAAGACCATGCGCCGGATCGCCGAGCGGGGCCGGGCCCGGACCGTCGTCGCCACGGACGGGGCGCGGGGCGCCTACCACCTGGCCGACGGCGAGCTGAGCCACATCCCGGCGGTGGCCCCGCCGACGCCGGTGGTGGACTCCAACGGGGCGGGCGACGCCTTCGCGGCGGGCTACCTCTTCGGCCGTCTCACCGGCGAACCGCCGCACCGGTGCGGCCTCTTCGGCGCGATCGCCGGAGCGTACGCCTGCACCGTCCCCTCGACCCGTACCGATTCCATCGGCCGCGCCGAACTGCTCGCCCGGGCGGAGGAGTTGACTCCCTGAGGTGCGGCCGGAGTCGCAGGGGCGCAGGGTCGGGCGGACGCTGGGCCTCAGCCCGGCCGGAGCCCCGCCGCGACCAGGCGCGCCTCCATCTTGCGGCGGGCCGCGCCGAGCACCGCGAGCAGGAGCTCCTTGCTGGACTGGCGTTGGCGCACGTCGCAGAGGACGACCGGGACGGTGGGCGCCAGATCGAGGGCCTGCCGGACCTGCTCGGGGTCGACCTCACGGCGGCCGTCGAAGCAGTTGACGCCGACCGCGAAGGGAATGCCGCGGGACTCGAAGAAGTCGACCGCGGCGAAGGAGGAGTCGAGCCGCCGGGTGTCGGCGAGGACCACGGCTCCGAGGGCACCGCTGCACAGGTCGTCCCACATGAACCAGAACCGGTCCTGGCCCGGCGTGCCGAAGAGATAGAGCACCAGCTCGGGGGAGATGGTGATTCGGCCGAAGTCCAGGGCGACGGTGGTGGAGACCTTACGCTCGACGCCCCTGAGGTCGTCCACGCGTCTGCCCGCCGCGCTGATGTGCTCCTCGGTCGCCAGCGGGGTCACCTCGCTCACCGAGCCCACCATGGTGGTCTTGCCGACGCCGAAGCCACCCGCGATGAGGATCTTCAGGGCGGTGGGTACGACCGGCTCGGAGCTGACGGACACCATCCATCACCCTTTCGACGAGTTCCAGGCCCGGCCGCCGTCGCGGCTCACGCGTCCTGCACGTAATCGGACGGGGTTTCCGAACGGGGCGCCGCACTCAGGTATTTGCCGACCTGCTTGACCAAGGTGCCCATCTCGAACGCCATCATCCCGACGTCCACCTCCTCCGAGGCGATGGCGGCCAGCCGCGCGCCCCGGCCCGCGGCGGTGACGAAGAGGAACGCCCGCTCCATCTGGATGACCGTCTGCTGGACCTCGCCGCCGTGGAAGTGACGGGCCACGCCCCGGGCCAGACTGTGCATGCCCGAGCCCACGGCGGAGAGGTGCTCCGCGTCGTCGAACCGGATGTCCTTCGACTTGCCGATGAGAAGGCCGTCCCCGGACAGCACGATGGCGCAGCGGATCTCGGGTATGCGTGCCACGAGTCCGTCCAGCAGCCAGTCCAGTTGGGGACCGGGTCGTACCTGCTCTGTCATGTCGTGCCTGTTCCTCACGGTCGGTCGGCGCCAGGGGCGGCGCCGGGTCGTCGGGGCGCCGGGGGCAGCGCCCGTCAGGCGGCGCCGGGGCCGGGTCGTGGTGTGCGCGGACCGTCGGTGTCGTCCGGTCCGGCCAGCCGGGCCCGCGTCGAGCCCCACCGGATCGCCACCATGGCGCGGGCCAGGTCGTCCGGGCAGAGCGTGTCCTGTGCGTCGTCGTCCGCTCCGGGTGCCTCGGCCGTGTCCTCGCCGGGCGGAGGCGCGGGTGGAGTGTTCCGGGGGCGCCGGGGCAGGCTTTGGGGGCCCTGGGGGAGGGGCGGGGCGCCGGCCTCGGTGCGGGGCGTGTCACCGCTCATCCGGGTCACCGGGTCGTACCGCGCGTGGTGCCGATGGGGGTCCCTCCGCGCGAGTGCGTTCGAGCGCGGGGGAGGGTGCCTGGCATCTGATTCCTCGTGGGACAGCGAACATCCGATGGCGATGGGGGGTGCCGCGAGCCGCCCGGCCTCCCCTGTGCTCCGGCCTGACACGCCGTCGGCGAATGTCTGCGGGCGGACGGAACGGTATCAGGACCCGAGCCCCGTCGTCAGCATCCGCCGGGGCGCAACTTAGCGCCGCGTGGCGGCGATTGACGAGACGTCCGGAAGCGTGCGACGCGGGCGCGGTACGGCTCGGCGGACGGACCGCTTCCGGAGGGTTCCCGAAAGCTGACTTGTCGACACATCAGCGTCTCAGGATCAGCACTACCCGGCCACATCCGGCGCCTGGGTGGGTGGCTTGAATTCTGCGGCGACCTGCTCAAACATGCACGCATGGCACGACAGTTTGGTATTTGGCGGTGCACAGCGCGGAGGGAAGACGCCTCCGGGCGGGTGTGCCTGGTGGTCAGGTGGACAGTTGCCCGATTCCGGGTCGGCATGACCGAGCAAGTTCGACTAGGAAAGTATCAAAATGTGGACATCACCGTACTCATATCTCACATTCGGGCTCAGATTTCAACAGCCCACGTTTCGGCCAAACCATTTAAACGATCTTGGCGTGAGAGGTTGATTTGTAGACCATGTTGCACGTCGGCCAGGTCCCCCCTTGGAACCACAGCCTGACGTACAGCCACCGCGCCTTCCGGCGCGGGGAAACGCGAGAAGGGCTTGGCGTGGAACACGTCTTCACAACGCAGGACCACGAGGATCTACGGCAGCGTGTACGAGAGTTCGCCGAGCGTGTGGTACGGCCACTGATACCCGAGATGGAGGCCTCCCGTACCGCGCTGGTGGGGCTCTCCCGGCTGATCGCCGAGCAGGGCTGGATCGGCGCCACGATCGACCCGGCCTACGGCGGTATGGGCGCGGGCCATCTCGCCAAGACCGTCATCATCGAGGAACTGGCCCGGGTGAGCGGCGCGATGGGGGCCATGGTCCAGGCCTCCCAGCTGGGCGTCGCCAAGATCGTTCACTTCGGCGACGACAGCCAGAAGAGCTACTGGCTGCCGAAAATCGCCCGGGGAGAGGTACTGCCGACCATCGCGGTCACCGAGCCGGGGTCGGGGGGACACGTAGCCGGCATGGAGAGCAGCGCGGTACGGGACGGCGACGACTACATCCTCAACGGCCGCAAGGTCTTCGTCGGCAACAGCCATGTGGGCGATGTGCACGGTGTCGTGGTCCGCACCGGGCCCGGCTCCAAGGGCATGACGGCCTTCCTCGTCGAGTCCGACCGGCCCGGCTTCTCCCTCGCGCGGCAGGTGCCCTCCATGGGGCTGCACGGATTCAGCTTCGGGGAGCTCATCTTCGACAACTGCCGGGTGCCGGCCACCAACCGGCTCGGTGCGGAGGGCGAGGGACTGGCCGTCGCCTACTCCTCGTCGGTGCTCTACGGCCGCCTCAACCTGACCGCGGTGTCCCTGGGTATCCACCAGGCGGTGTTCGAGGAGACCGCCCGGTACTGCGGTGAGACGCAGCGCTACGGGAAGCCGCTGGGGCACCTGCCCAACATCAAGATCGAGCTGGGGCGGATGCTGCAACGCCTCACCCTCGCACGGCAGAGCGCCTATCTCGCCGCGCATCTGCTGGACAACGGGCGGCCCTGCGACGTCGAGCTCATGTCCGCGAAGCTCTACAACGTCGAGTCGTCCATCGAGTCGGCCCAGGCATCCGTGAAGATGCACGCGGCCTGCGGCATGTTCACCGACCGACCGGTGGAGCGCTATCTGCGCGACGCCTTCCACATCTACGCACCCGCCGGCACCTCCGACATCCAGGGCCTCAGGCTGGGCGAGTTCGCGCTCGGCGAGGACAAGGGCCAGTGGTCCGAGCGTCTCGCCGATCTGGTCCGCACCCCGCGGGTCGAGTCGCGGGAGCCGGAACTGAGCCCGGTCGGCGAACTGGTCTAGGGCCACTCCGGTCTCGTCCGCCGGCGGGGCCGGTCAGCAGAGAAACCGCGGACACAGCGTCGTGTCCGCGGCTTTCGTGAGCCGGGTTCCCGGCGGCCCGTTTCCCCTCGACCTCACCGGACCGGCGGTGCCCGGTGGGGCTCAGTTGCCGCCGGCGATGACCTGGATCTGGTCGGACATCTCCTGCGCCATGTGCTTGATGATCTCCAGCCGCTGCCGCCCCCACGTACGGGAGTCGGTGTCGACGACACAGATCGTGCCCAGGTTGATCCCCGCCAGCCTGTCGACCAACGGCGCGCCCATGTAGGAGCGGATACCGATCTCGTCCACGACCGCGTTGCCCGCGAACCGCGGGTAGTCGCAGACGTCGTCGAGCACCAGCGCCGCGGTCCGCTTGACGGTGTGCGGGCAGAAGCCGTGGTCGAGACGCATCTCCCGGCTCACCGAGGTCTCGGCCGCCTGCCCCTGCGCGATGTTGACGGGTCCGGCGTCCGGCGTGTACAGCCCGGCGAAGAACTGCCGCCTGTCGTCGACGAAGTTGACCATCGCGTACGGCGCGTCCAGCTCCAGGGCGAGCCGACGCGCGAACTCGTCGAACTCGGCCCGGGGGGCGTTGCCGAGCCCCAGCTGGGCGATCCTGGCGGCGCGTTGCGGGCCGGCCGGATCCTCCGGGGTCAGGAGCAGACGGTCGAGCGGTGGCTCATAGGAGGAGTAGGGGCTGTTCATGAGAACTCCGTTCGGGGTCGGCTGAGTTGAGTAAGGATCAACGGAGCACGGGTGGCTGGTACGACGCCACGTCGGGTGTCATGCCGAGCAGATGCTGTACGAGTTCGAGGAGCACGCCCGTACCGGAGCTGCAGTGCCGGGCGTCGCAGAACACGATCGGTGCGTTGGACTTCAGCCCGATGGCGTCGCGGACCTCCTCGATGGAGTACTGGTACGCGCCGTCGAACTCGTTCACCCCCACGACGAACGGGATTCCGCGCACCTCGAAGAAGTCCACCGCCGGGAAGCACGCGTCGAGCCGGCGGGTGTCGGCCAGCACCACCGCGCCCAGCGCCCCGTCGGACAACTCGTCCCACATGAACCAGAACCGTTCCTGCCCGGGTGTGCCGAACAGGTACAGGACGTGGTCCGAGTCGAGGGTGATACGGCCGAAGTCCATGGCCACGGTGGTGGTGGACTTCTCCTCGACCCCGTCGAGGCTGTCGGTACGGACACTGGCCGTGGTGATGACCTCCTCGGTGCTCAGCGGCGCGATCTCGCTGACCGCCCCCACGAAGGTCGTCTTGCCCACCCCGAACCCTCCCGCCACGAGGATCTTCAGGGCGGTCGGGAAGGGGTCAGAGCCGTGCGCGTAGGCCATCAAGCACCGCCTCCAAAACTTCTCGGTTGGCGGCGGAGGCCGCCTCGACGGCACGGGGCGCCCGTGCGGTGAGCGCCTCGTGCTGGACTAGGTCGGACAACAGGACTTTGGTGACGGCGACCGGGAGGTTCATCCGCGCGGACACCTCGACCACCGGCACCGGCCTGGCACACAGGCCGAGCACCGTGTCGTGGTCGGGGCCGAGGTCGGTGCTCGGCAGGATGCCGGTGGCCATCACCAGGGTGAGCAGGTCGAAAGGCGTCGAGGGCCGAGTGCGCCCGTTGCTGACGGTGAACGGCCGGACTAAGCGTCCGGCCTCCTCGTCCAGGAACATCTCGTCCGTCATCGCGTCACATCCCCGCGCTGGACGGTGCGGTCGGGCGACGGGCCGGCGTGGCGAGGAACGGCTGCACGGCCCGGATCAGCATGCCCATCTCGTAGCCGAGCGTCTCGGTGTGCGTCGTCGCGTCCGCGGTGACCGCCAGCACGGCGCCGTGGCCCGCCGAGGCCACGATGAGGATGCCGTTGTGCAGTTCCACGATGACCTGACGGACGGTGCCGCCGTTGCCCAGCACCCTGTCGTGACCGAAGGAACGGCCCAGGGAGTTGAGCCCGGAGGCTATCGCGGCCAGCCGGTCGGCGTCGTCGGCACCCAGATCCACATGTGCCTTGCTCAAGCCGTCGGACGAGAGCAACAGCACCTGGCGGGTACCGGGGACGGTCTTCTTGAGGTTCTCCAGCAGCCAGTCGATGTTCTGTCCGGTGGGGTGGCTATCGCTCACCATGGTGGGGTTCTTCTCCTTGCGGTTGGGGCGGGGCCCAGCGCGTGTCGTCGACGGGGATCGCGTCGGAGGTGGCGCCGGCGAGACCGAAGCCTCGATTGATACCGGCCAGGAGGCCGGGGCTGAAGTTCAGGTCCTGCTCGGTGGTCTCGGGACGTGGAGCGGGTCCCTGGCGGAGCTCGGGGGCCAGGTGCTCCATCGCACGGCGCTTCGGCAGGACCGGCCTGGCGGGCCCACCGGACCCGTGCGGCGCGGCCGACGGACGCTCGTAGCCCGAGGGACGGTACTCGGACCGTACGTCGGAGACGGGCTGCGCCCGCTCGTGCCGGGCTGCCGCCGGGGGCGGCACGGGTGCGGCCGGCCGCTGCGGTACGCCCGCCGGGGGACCGGCCTGGGAGGGGAGGGAGACCGGGTGACCCAGGTGCGCGTGGTGCGGTACGGCGGCCGGCGGAGCCGCGTGGGACGGGATCTCCCAGGCGGGCGCGGACGCCTGCATCGGCTGGGGCGCGGCGGGCGGCCGCACCTGGACCGGTGCCTGGGGCGCCGGCCCCTCCTCCTCGCCCAGCAGCCCCTGCGGGAGCACCAGGATGGCCTGGACGCCGCCGTAGATGTTGCCCTGCAGCTGGACCGCGATGCCGTGCCTGCGGGCCAGGGACGAGACCACGAACAGACCGATCCGGCCGTCGGCGAGCAGCTTGGCGACGTCGATGCGGGCCGGGTCGGCCAGCAGCGTGTTGATCCGGTCCTGGTCCTCCTGGGGGATGCCCAGGCCGCGGTCCTCCACCTCGATGGCGATGCCGGCGGTCACCCGGCGGGAACGCAGGAGGATCTGGGTGTCCGGGTGGGAGAACATCGTGGCGTTCTCGACCAGTTCGGCCAGCAGGTGGATGACGTCGGCGACCGCGTGGCCACGCAGGGTGCCCTCGATCGGCGGCACCAGCTTGACGCGGGAGTACTGCTCGACCTCGGCGATGGAGGACCGCAGCACCTCCGTCAGCGTCACGGGATTGGTCCACTGGCGACGGGAGACCGCGCCGCCGAGCACCGCGAGGTTCTCGGCGTGCCGCCGAATTCGGGTGGCCAGGTGGTCGATGCCGAAGATCCGCCGGAGCAGATCCGGGTCCTCGACCTGGTTCTCCAGATCGTCCAGCTCGCGGATGGTGCGGTGGACGAGCGACTGCAGCCGTCGGGCCAGGTTGACGAAGACCTCGACCTTGTCGCTGTTGTCGTCGGAGGCGGCCTGGAAGTAGCTCGCCGCCCAGACGAGGGCCTCGCGGGCCCGGTGCTGGGCCTCCGTGACCTCGTACTCCAGCTTCTGGTACGGGTCTTCGGCACGTGGCGCCTGGTAGGCGAAGCCGCGCGAGAGCAACTGCTCGCCCCGCTTGAGCCGGGTCAGGTCCTCGTCGAGCGCCCAGTTGCCGGTCGTGATGGCCCGCCGCAGCGACTCGGCGCGCTTGGCGTCGGACCTGGCCCGCTTCCTGGCCGCCATCACGGCCCCGGCTATGCAGCCGCAGCCGAGGACGGCGCCGCCCGCCAGCACGCCCCAGGTGGCGGCGTCGGCCGTGCCCTCCTGCAGTCGCAGGACCGTGCCCGTGACGGCGGTGGATATTCCGGCCATGAACGCGGCCGGGAGTACGGCGAGCCGCGTCAGCCGGGGTTGCGGAGCCGAGGAGTTCGCGGAATCCGACGCCCCGGGCTTTCCGTGCCGGTGACGGGAAGGGGGAGTCGTCGTGTCCGGCCGACCGTGTTCCGGGGTCGTTGCGAAGGGTGGGGGTTCAGGCATCGGAGTCCTCTCGATCAGCCAGTACGCGACAGAGTAACGAAGAACGTCAACTATCTGACCAGCAGCCCTGGACGCTCAGGGGAGGTCTGTCACCTGAAGTGCCGTCAGTGGCGGCAAGGGCCTGCGACGCCTTTTTACCGCCTATTCATGACGCGGCGCCGCAACAGTTCTTCACACCTCGGCCAGGATGCCGCGCCACCTGTGAAAGAGGGACCGTCGGGCGGCGGGTCACCTGCGGGTTCTGTCGTTCGGGCGCTGGTTCCCGGTCGCGCGAAGCGCACGGTTCAGGCCATTCGGCCGTTGTGCTGTCTCGTGTCAACTCGCGCCGTGGTAAAGGGGAGTCGGGCGTGAGGCCGGTTCGGTCGCACATGCTGGGCACGGCGACTCCAAGGAACATTCACACCAGGAGGGCCGGAAAGCGTCCAAGGTCGACGCCCGGCCATGCTTTGGCTAAGCTTTAGACTTCAACGGAACGTTGGGGGCAGCCGGTGTGAGAACCTACTCGACGGGTGATTTTCCGTCATCCGATCCTTTCGCAACTCCCGTGATCTTAACGGGAGTTGCGTCAGCGTATGCTCTGGCGCATCTCCCGGGGGCTGACGCCGTAGCGCCGGCGGAAGGCCGTGCTGAGGGCGCTCGCGGAGGAGAAGCCCACGGAGTAGGCGAGATCCGTGATCGTCATGTGGTCGCACTCCGCGCACAGTAAGCGGTCCCGGACGAGCCGCAGCCGCTCCTCGCGGATCAGTTCGCGGGGCGTGGTCCCCGCCTTCTGCAGGGCCAGTTGGATCTGGCGCAGCGACCAGCCGAGGGCGTGCGCCACCGCCGTACCCGTGAGATGGGGGTCGGCCACGTGGTCGCGCACATAGCGGCGGACCATCGCCTCCACCTCGCCCAGCTGTCCGGGGGCGTCGGGGCGGTCGTCGCCCGCGGTGAGCATGCACACCAGCTCCACGACCCGGTCGGAGACGGCGTTGAACTCCGGGTCGGTGAGATGCTCCCGCTCCTCGTGCAGCCCGGTCAGCATCGAGCCGACGATGCGGCCCAGGCCGGTCGCGAGGTTCAGACCACTGGCGACCGGCGACCTGCTGTTGAGCCGGCCGTCCACCTCGCGGGCCGGGATGGTGAAGATGAACGCGTCGATGGCGTCGCTCTGGAGGCACTGGAACGGTGACGCGAAGGTGACCAGTGCCGCCGTGCCCGGGGTCAGCCGGGCCTCCTCGCCGTCCTGCCGCAGGACCATCTCACCGCTCATCGGCAGCAGCAGCCGGTAGTCCTCGTCCGGGTCCTGGCGCACCTGGCGCATGGTGCGGGTGTACTCGATCTCGTCGGACCGGTACTTCACCAACTGGTACGTGTCAGTGCGCTGACGGACGGTCTCGCCGCGGAAGTTGTCCGACTGGGCGTACTTGAAGCCCATCCGGGACTGGTACGAGCCGATCTGCTCGGTCCAGAAGTCGGCACGCTCGCGCGGGGCCAACTCCTCGGTGGTCAGCGCCTCGACGCTGTAACTTCCCGCGGGCAACGGGCTCCTCCCTTGTGCCGGGCCCCCGACGACGTCCTTGTGGTCACTTACGGTCCGCGGTGCGGAAATCTTCAACTTCTGCTTGATCAAAGATAGTTACCGACCGGTCGGACCCGGAGGGCACCCTAGCGTGGCAAGCGGTTGCCATGCCGCCCGGGCCGGTGTGGCCGAATATGCCGGGGGAAAGTCGCGTGTTCATCCGCGCCCCTTGCGTCACTCGTGCGCCCTGTGACAACTTCCCTGCGCGTCACGGAAAGTACCCGCGCGGTCGCGCCGCTAGCGTCGGGCGCTCCGTCAACTCCCGCCCGGCGTCCCGGACCCGCCGACGCCTGGGGACTTGAGGACGTAAGGACTTGTACTTCATGACCGAACCGATACCGCAGGCGGTGGCCTGGGCCCTGGCAGCGGCCCTGCTCGCCACCGCCGTACTCCTGCTGCGCCAGCACGGGATCACCAGGCGGCAGCGCAGAAGGAACGCCGTCCTCACCGACGACGTGCGGGCCCGGGAGGAGGAACTGCGCCATCTGGTCACGGTCCGCCTGCCGGCCCTCGCCGACCACCCCGGCCAGAGCGTGCCCGGCGTCGGACCGCTCGACGGCCGGCTCGCCGAGACGGAGTTCGGCAAGGGCCTCGACGAGGTGCTCGCCCGCTTCTCCGGCGCCGTCGAGCACGCCCAGATCCGCGCCGACCAGTCCGCCAAGGCCGCTCTCAAGGCGTCCATGCGCTCGATCCAGGCCCTCGCCAACGAGCAGCAGATGTCCATCTCCGAGATGCAGGACCGGCACGACGACCCCGACGTGCTGCGCGACCTTCTCGAAGTCGACCACACCAACGCCCAGTTCGGCCGCCGCGCCCAGGCCATCGCCGTCCTGTGCGGCTCCTGGCCGGGCCGGCAGCGCGCCACCTCCCCGCTCGTCGAGGTCGTCCGGGGCGCCACCTCGCGCATCCGCGACTACCGGCGCGTACGCGTCCACGGCCAGGTCGACATCGCGGTGGAGAGCCGCGCCGTGGAGCCGGTCGTCCTGGCGATCGCCGAGCTGCTCGACAACGCCGCCCGCCACTCCCAGCCCAACACCACGGTCGAGGTGAACGTCCGACACGTGCACAACGGCGCGTGTGTCGTCATCGACGACGCGGGCGTCGGCATGGACGGCCACGCCGTGGAACGCGCCACCCAGCTGCTCAGTGGACGCAGCGAGGTGGACGTCACCCGCCTCGACGACCCGCCCCAGTTCGGCTTCGCCGTCATCGGGATGCTCGCCCGGCGCTACGGATTCACCGTCTCCGTGGACACCCGCTCGCCGTACGGCGGCGTCCGCGCCGTCGCGTTCCTGCCCGCCGCGCTGCTCACCCACCTGGAGCCCGCCGCACCGGAGCCACAGATCGAGCTGACACCCGTGACCGAGACCGCCCCCGCCCTCCGCCGTGCTCCTGCCGACGACACCCCCGACGACACCACCGAAGGCGGTCTGCCCAAACGCCGCCGGCGCACCCCCAAGCGGACGGCCGCCCCCGAGCCGGAGCCCGCGACGGCCGAGGAGATCCCCGGCCGCTCACCCGAGGAGAACGCCCGCATCATGGGCGCCTTCGCCCGCGGCACCCGCTTCGGCCGGGCGGCGGGACGCATCCTCGACGAGGACGAGTACGGTCCCGACCCCACCGCCGGCCCCGCGCGGACCACCCCCCACGAGAACGAAGGGACCCCCCACGCATGATCGAGCCCACGACGAACGAGCTGGGCTGGATGCTCGACGACGTACTGAAGGTGCCCGAGGCCCGCCACGCCATCCTGCTCTCCGCCGACGGCATGCTGCGGGCCCACTCCGCCGACATCGGCCGCGACGACGCCGAGCGCCTCGCGGCCGGGCTCTCCGGACTTCAGTCGATCAGCCGCAGCACCTCCGAGTTCTGCGGCTCGGCCGACAGCCCGTGGCGGCAGACCCTGATCGAGTTCGGGCACGGCTTCGTCTTCCTCGTCGCGGCCGGCGAGGGTGCCTATCTCGCGGTGTCCACCGGCGACGAGGTCGACATGGAGGCGGTGACGTACCGCATGCACAAGCTCGTCGACCGGCTCGGCAAGGTGCTGACCAGCCCGGCGCGGCTGGACACGGGCAGCAGGGCATGACGCCCCGCCGCCGGCCCGAGGGGCGTCTGGTGCGGTCGTACGTCGTCACCGGCGGCCGCGCCCACCCGACCCGCAACACCCTGGACCTGGTCACGCTGCTGATCGCGACCACCGACCTGTCGCTGGCCGGCCTCACCCCCGAGATGCGCCGGATGATGGAGCTGTGCCGCCCCGGCGCGCTCTCCCTCGCCGAGGTCGCCGGCCATCTGCACCTCCCGGTCAGCGTGACCAAGGTCCTGGTCGCCGACCTCATGGACAGCGGCCACATCGTCACCCGCGCACCGATCCCGGCCGCCCGGCCGTCCGACGCCAGAATCCTCCAGGAGGTCCTCGATGGGCTCCGCGCCCGCCTCTGACGACGTCTACCTGCGGCCGACGGTGAAGACAGCGGTCAAGCTGC
Source organism: Streptomyces sp. NBC_00104 (assembly GCF_045160825.1). Taxonomy (NCBI): domain Bacteria; kingdom Bacillati; phylum Actinomycetota; class Actinomycetes; order Kitasatosporales; family Streptomycetaceae; genus Streptomyces; species Streptomyces sp. NBC_00104. Next base: position 8,599,671 of record NZ_CP108215.1, read on the forward strand.
TCGTCGTCGGTCACTTCGCGGTCGGCAAGACCACGTTCGTCGGCACGCTCTCCGAGATCCGGCCGCTGCGCACCGAGGAGGTCATGACCGAGGCCGGCGCCCTGGTCGACGACCTCGCCGGCACCCGCGACAAGACCACCACCACGGTCGCCATGGACTTCGGCCGGCTCACCCTCAACGACTCCCTGGTGCTGTACCTGTTCGGCGCCCCCGGGCAGCAGCGCTTCACCAAGCTCTGGCAGGACATGACCCGGGGCGCCCTCGGCGCGCTGGTCCTCGCCGACACCCGGCGTCTGTCCCACTCCTTCGACGTGATGGGCGTCCTGGAGGAGCTGGACCTGCCGTACGCCGTCGCCGTCAACGACTTCGACGGCGCCCCCGTGCACGACCTGGACGAGGTGCGCGAGGCCCTCGACCTGCTCGACGAGACCCCGCTGGTGCGCTGCGACGCCCGCGACCCGGAGTCCTCCACCCGGGCCCTGATCTCCCTCGTCGAGTACCTGCTGAGCCGCGAGACCGAACTGGAGCACGCGTGACCCCCGCATCGCCGTCCGGCCCGCCCCCGGGCTGCCCGGCCCACCAGCCCATGTACGGACCGGAGTTCGCCGCCGACCCGGCCGCGTTCTACCGGCGGGCACGCGCGACCGGACCGACCACCCCCGTCGAACTGGCCCCCGGCGTACGCGCCACCCTCGTCACCTCCTACGAGGCCGCCCTGCACGTACTGCGGAGCACGGAGACCTTCGCCAAGGACCCGCGCCGCTGGAACGACCTCAACGACGGCACCGTCCCTCCGGACAGTCCCGTCGTCCCGATGATGATGTACCGGCCCAACGCCCTGTTCTCCGACGGCGAGGAGCACCGAAGGCTGCGCGGCGCCATCACCGACAGCCTGGCCCGGGTCGAGCCCAACACCCTGCGCGGCTACGTCGAGCGCAGTGCCGACACCCTCATCGACCGGTTCGCGCCCACCGGCAAGGCCGACCTCCTCGGTGAGTACGCCCAGGTCCTGCCCCTGCTCGTCTTCAACCACCTCTTCGGCTGCCCGGCCGAGCTCGGGCTGAAGCTGGTCGAGGGCATGTCCGGCATCTTCGACGGGGTGGACGCCGAGCGGGCCAACGAACTGCTCACCGCCACGCTCTTCCAGCTGGTCACGCTGAAGCGGAGGCAGCCCGGACCGGACGTGACGTCGTGGCTGACCCTGCACCCGGCGCGGCTCACGGACGAGGAGATGATCCACACCCTCGTCGTCCTCATGGGCGCGGGCACCGAGCCGCAGCAGAACCTCATCGCCAACGCCCTGCGTCTGCTGTTGTCCGACGACCGCTTCGCCGGAGACCTGTCCGGCGGCAGCCTGCCCGTCGAGGACGCCCTCGACGAGGTGCTGTGGACCGACCCGCCGATGGCCAACTACGCCGTGCACTACCCGAAGCGGGACGTGATGTACGAGGGCGCGCTGCTGAAGGCAGGCGACCCGCTCGTCGTCTCGCTGGCCGCCGCCAACACCGACCCCGCCCTGACGCACGATCAGCGGGCGGGCAACCGGGCCCACCTGGCGTGGAGCGCGGGCCCGCACAACTGCCCCGCGCAGAGCGAGGCCCGGCTGATCGCGTCGGTGGCGGTGGAGAAGCTCCTCGACCGGCTCCCGGACGTCGAACTCGCCGTACCGGTAGGGGCGTTGGAGTGGCGTCCGGGTCCGTTCCACCGGGCGCTGGCCGCGCTGCCGGTGACGTTCCCGCCGGCGGCCGTGGTCGGTGCCACGGCCGAGGCGCCCGCGTCTCCCGAGAGCCGTGCGGCGGGGCCGTACGGCAGCGGTTCCGGCGCCCGACCGCCGGAGCCCACCCGCCCGAAGAGCGGATGGGCCCGGCTGCTGGCCTGGTGGCGCGGCGAGTAGCCGCAGTGTCGGCGGGCCTGACGGACGCGGGCGTCCGTCAGGCCCTGCGGACGGGGAGGCGGCGGTGGCCGTTGGAGATGAACGACTCCACGTGTCCCAACTCCTCTTGCGTGGCGCTCAGTTCGAGCGACGGAAAACGCTCGAAGAGCGCCGGGAGCGCGATCCGGGCCTCCATGCGGCCGAGCGGGGCGCCCAGGCAGTGGTGCACCCCGTGGCCGAAGGCGAGGTGCTCCTTGTCGGTACGGGTGACGTCGAAGACGTCGGCGTCCTTCCCGTGCCGCTCGGGGTCCCGTCCGGCGGCCGCGTACGAGGCCAGGATCGTCTCGCCCTTGGCGATCACCACGCCCTCCGGGCCGCCGAACTCGGCGAGGTCGAGGTCCTCCACGGCGTAGCGCAGCGGAAGGCTCGCCACCGGCGCCTGTACCCGCAGCGTCTCCTCGATCACGTCGTCCCAGGTCGCGCGGCCCTCCCGGACATGGGCGAGCTGCTCGGGGTGGGTCAGCAGGGCGTGCACGGCCTGGTCCAGGAGGTTGACCGTGGTCTCGTGCCCGGCGCTGACCACCAGCACCAGGGTGTCGAGCAGTTCCTGCTCGCTGAGCCGGGTGTCGTCCTCGTGACGGGCCGCGATCAGCCCGCTGGTGAGGTCGTCGCCCGGCGACTCCCGCTTGACGGCGACGAGTTCGCCCAGCACGCCGTACATCCGCTCGTAGGCGGCGGTCATCTCACCGGGCTCGGCGGACGTGTCGAACAGCTTGTCCACCAACTCCTTCAGCACCAGCCCACGTTCCTCGGGCAGCCCGAACAGCTCGCTGATCACCTGGATCGGCAGCGGGTAGCAGAACTCCTGTCGCAGATCGACCGTGTCCCCGCGCCGGAAGCCCTCCTCGACGCGGTCGAGCAGTTGCCCGGTGATCTCCTCGATGCGCGGCCGCAGCGCGGCCGTCCGGCGCGCGGTGAACGCCTTGGAGACCAGGATCCGCAGCCGTTTGTGGTCACCGCCGTACGCGGTGAACATGTTCTGCACCGCGATCCAGGCGAACAGCGGCCACTCCGGGGTGATCTCACCGGCGGCGAACCTCGGCCAGTGCTGTCGCGGGTCCTTGGACACCCGGGGGTCGGTGAGCAGTCGCTTGAGCAGGTCGGGGCTGCTGACGGCCCAGGCCTCGACATCGTGCGGCCCCGGCAGCACGACCCGGGTCGCCGGACCCGTCTCGCGGATACGGGCGGCCTCACCGTGGATGTCACGGCCGGTCGCGTCAATCACCAGGGGGCTCGGGTGGCCCATGGGGGTCCTCCTGCGGTCGAATACAGTCCAACAGCACAACGTGAGCACAACGTAGAAGCCCGGTCACGCTACGGCTTGGTGGCGTCGCCGGGCGAGATCACCTGGCGCGTGCTGCGTACGACGGCAACTTCCCTGCGCGTACTCGCAAGTCGGCTCCCGGACCGGCTCCTAGGATCGGGCGCACCCCCCCCATGAAGAGCCGGTGAGTGCCATGACTGTCAGCAGGGCCCCGCGCTGGATGTGCTCCTACAGCCCCGAAGTTCGCACCGTGCCGGCCGGGCGCTGGTGGAACGCCGTCCGGGTACCGGTCGCCCTCGGCGCACTCGCGCTCGAGTCCCTCGGGGACGACACCGGCGCCGTCATCAAGGACGGCTACGGCGGCATCATGTACTGGCTGGTTCCCCCGGGCGACGGCTCCGCGTGGCGCCTGCCCGACGTCCAGGTCCTCGGCCGGGGCAGCCATGTGGCGGTCCCGCCCCTGCGCCGTACCTCGGGCCCCGGCCTCTACTGGCGCGTCCCACTCTCGAACGACAGCTACTGGACCGACGCCGAACGCCTCCGCGCGGCCCTGACGGCGGCGGTCACGACCACCTTGTGAACGCCGAACCGTTCCTGGGGACTGGGCGGGTGTGAGCCCGTTCGGCCGCGCGCCCCGAACGGTCTTGGGCGAGCTGGTCCCCGGCGTACTCGACCCCGGGGCAGCGACACGCATCCTGTGCGTGGTCCGATCCCGGGAGGCCCCCGCGGCCGGAGGCCGCTGATGAACACAGCCCTGCGCGACCTGGGCAATTGGGTACGGCCAGTGGCGACGGGGAGGCCCCGGACCATCTCTCTGGTGGAGCGGGGGCCCCGCACGCCGGCGCCGTATCCGGCGTCCCAGAGCGCGTGATCACGTTGACCCGGACGGTCCAGGGCGCCACAAGCCAGGAAGCCGACCATCACACGATCGAGTCAATGCGGCCTCGTGCGCTCTTCGGCGAGCAGTTGCCTACCCCGCGCCTTTCGGGGGCGCGGGGTAGCTGCGCGGACGACCACTGGACGACCGGCACTCGCCGAACGGCCTCAACCGCCGAGTTTCGCGGCGTGCTGTTCCGGCTGCCCGGCGGAGCGCTTCCGCCGGGGCTCCTGATCCGGCAGCCAGCCGAAGGCGAGTGTGCTGCCCACCGCGCCCATCAGCAGGCCCACGACGAACCCGCCGATGTTGGACGTGAGCCAGGTGCCCAGCGAGAGCATGATCCCGAGGATGGAGTAGAACAGGCGCTGAGTGGGGTTGAAGAGGATCAGCGACCCGCACACGATCATCAGCGAGGGCAGGAGGTAGCCCGCCAGCCCCTGCATTCCGATCTTCAGGATGACCGGCAGCGGCGCCTTCATGGTCAGCAGGATCTCGGCGCCGCCCAGCACCAGCAACAGGCCCCCGGCGAACGGCCGGTGCCCTCTCCATTCCCGGAATCGGCTCACTGCGGGCAGCCCTCGCTCGTGAACCTCATGTGCAGGTCGGGGAGCTTGAAGACGGCCGCGGTGGCGGCATAGTTGTGCTGGTACAGATCGGTGATGGTGACCGAGTCGGCCTGCTGGCCGTAGACACCGGGCGGACCCTGCTGGTCGACCTTGTCGAACGTGCTGGAGTCACGGCCGATCTCGATGTTGTTGAACGAGGCGTCGCCCTTGATCTCGTCGGAGTCGATCGCCAGGTTCTTCACGCTCACCGGCGTGGACTTGTTGCCGGCGGTGAGGACCAGCTGGATGCCGCCGAGGTCGACGCTCTGGCACAGGTTCGTCAGCTTGCCGCTCTTCACGACCGAGGTCACGACCAGCACCTGACCGCCGGTGTCACCCTGGTTGGGGCTGTTCTCGATCATGTGGTCGAGCGAGCCGAACTGGGCGAAGCCATTGCCTTCGAGCTTGTCGGCGGTGACGACGAACGGCATGCCGGAGATGGCGAACTGGACACCCAGAGCGCCCTGCGCGGTGAGGATCATCAGGCCGGCGGCGACCGCCGTGGCCGGCACCGCCATCACGGCGGCGCGCTTCAGCCGGACCCGCCCGCGTCTTCCGGACGCTTCGGGACCCTCGGGTCTTTCGTTGGTGGACGCCGTGGCATCCGAGGACGAGGCCATGTGTGCTCCCTGGACTTCCAAGTCATTGCAGATGGGGCTTCGACGGCACGTTGTCCTGGCGCGGACAGCGGTTGCGGCGCACGCCTGAGCACCCCTCCCGTGGGTGCAAGGGCTTACTAGCTACGCCGCAGTAGCCATTCGCGAAGTTACCGGGGGTTACTTTCAAGGGTCAAGGTGCTTGTGGCAAAAGGATGTTGGTTGTGCCGCCCCTGTGAAAGCTGAACATCCCTCACCTTTGGTTTTGCCTCGAAGGACCCTGATCCCGCCCCTTCCCGGAGGGGGCCGCGCACTTTCAACTTCCGTCCAATGTCTTGACGTTGACTGTTCGTCAGGTCTACAACTCTCCCGGGTTTCCCCCACGGATCCGTGGCGCCGGATCCGACGCGCAGCGCACGCCACCGTCCCGAACTCCCCGTCGCAGACGGGGTGCGGGTGGCATCACCTGAACGCGCTGCGCGGCCCGACGCAGCACCACCCCTCGCCGCGGTGCCGGGCACGGTCGCCTTCCCCTCCACTGGGCCGTGTCCGGTCCCCGGCTGTCGCTGTCGATCCGTCACGTACGGAGAAGGCGTGTCACGGATCGGCGGCGGCCTCACCGCGCCGTGCGGCATCGCCGCGTTCCCCCGCGCGAACGGTGTCCACTCGCGCGCACATCACCGCAGCCCGCGCTTCGCGGGGGCGGTCACCCGCACCTTCCGAGGGCCGTCACCGGCGGCCCTCACTTCCTGAGAAGAGGCACCCCCATGCGTACGCGATCCCTCCTTGCCCTCGCCGCCACCACCGCCGCCGTGATGGTGGCGGCCGTCAGCCCCGCCTCCGCCGCCGACACCGTGCTCACCACCGGCGGCCTCGCCGGTGACGCGGTCGCGGTCGGCGACGTGCTCAACGCGTCGCTGGCGACCGGCACGACGGGCAAGTTCTACTCCAGCGCGACGGGCACGAGCGGCGTCTCCTGTGCCGCGTCGACCTTCACCGCCACGGTCACCGACAACCCGGCCGCGCCCGGCACCGCCACCGAGCGGGTCGACGCCCACACCTTCGGCAGCTGCACCAGCAACGTCGTCGGCGTGCTCGGTGTCACGAGCGTCACGGTCAACAACCTGCCCTACACCACCACCGTGACCTCGGACGGCGTCGTCACGGTCAGCCCGGCGGAGGGCTCGGTCCTCCAGACCACCGTCGTGCTGCGCACCCTGCTGGGCAGCATCACCTGCGTCTACCAGGCGGCCAGCATCACCGGCACGTCCAGCAACGACGACAACAGCATCAACTTCACCAGCCAGCCGTTCGCGAAGACCTCGGGCTCGTCCCTGTGCTTCAGCACCGGCTACTTCACGGCGAAGTACGCGCCCGTCACGGACGCCACCCAGGGTGACGCGACGGTCTACACCAACTGACTCCGGGCGCTGGTCGGTCACCGGTCCGGCGGCCGGTGACCGACCTGCCGCACACGTCAGTCGTCCGATGCTCTCAGTTGCCCGATCGTCGCCCTGATCACCTGCCCGATCAGTCGTCGATACGAGAGCGGCGCCCGCGTCCGCGGAGGAAGAGGGCGGCGCCCACGGCGAGCACCAGGGCCGTGGCGCCGCCCGCCACCAGCGGCACCAAGGCGCCGCTCTCGTCGGTCGTGGAGGCGACGGGGCTGCCCGCGTCGGCCGCCTGCGCGTCGTCGGCGCCGTCGGTGTCCGCGCCGTCGGTGTCGGCGGGCGGCGCCTCGGTGGACTCCGCCGGCGCCGTGGTGGCGGGCTCGGGCTTCTCGGCGGCCGGCTTCTCGGTCGCCGTCTCCTCGCTCCGGGCGGGCGTCTCCCGCGAACCCCCGTCACCCGCGCCGGAGTCGGCCTGCTTCGCCCGGGGGAACACCACATCGGAGCACGAGTAGTAGGTGTCGACCGTGCTCGTGTTCTGCCAGATCGTGTACAGCACATGGTGCCCGGACCGGTCCGCCGGCAGCTTCGCCGAGAACCGGTAGGAGCCGTTCCGCAGCGGCGGGTCCGTGATCGAGGCGAACGGCTTCCCGGGCAGATCGGACCACTTCAGCGGCTCCGTGGGGTCGTACCCGGGTTTCGTCAGGAACAGCTTGAAGGTCCCGGTGTGCGGGATCGTCGACCGGTACGTCAGGTTCAGCGTGGCGCCGGGGGAGAGGCGGGTCGAGGGCCAGTCGGCGCGGGCCAGGTCGAGCCCCTTGTAGGGCGCGAGCCCTCCGCTGCACAGCCGCCCGTCCGGGACGACCTCCCGGTCCCGTCCGTTCACCCCGGCGATCCGCATGTTGTCCCACGCGGTGAAGGGCGCGCCGTTCGCGGCGACAGCGGCCCTGCACGCCGCGGACCCCTGGCTGCCGCCCTCCGGTGAGCAGGCCGAGACCCGGCTCACCGGATCCGTCGGCGCGCCGTGCGCCCAGGCCGGAGTGACGGCACCGGTGGTGAGAAGCAGCGGAGCCACGACGGTGGCGGCGGCGGTCGTGACCGCGGTGCGACGGCCGGCGGAGCGCCGGGCGGTGGTGCGAGGCGCGGCGCTGCGGCGGGCGGACAAGCGGTACATCCGGTACGTCCGATCCATGGGGGTCGAGAGCTGACGGGTCCACCGTGTCGTACGGGACCCGTGGGTGCCGCGTTCAACAGCGCGCCCCTGTTCGACCGGTCGTATCCGGCCATGCGCCGTGCGGCGGCGGAGCCTCGGCAAACCCGGCGAAGCGGCACATCCGGCCCCGACTGCCGGGCGGCATAGGGGAGTTCCCCGGGGGCCGAGGGTTTTCCCCGTATCCCCACGACCTGGGCCTTGCCTAAGGTCATCGCACAGCCGAACCACAGGTAACCCCTGGTGGCACGGCTCGCGCCTGGCCGGCCTTCGCGCCAACCCTTTCTGGACCCCCGCCGCTTCGACGAAGAAGCGTTTCACTGCCGCTCCTCCCCTGACATGAGCAGGCCACGAAAGGCGAAGCCCTTGCGTACCTCCCCCTCTCGTACCGCCGGACGGAAGCTCATATCCGTCGCCGCGGTCTCCGTCGCCCTGGTGGCGGGCATGACCTCCTCGGTCGCCGTGGCCCAGGCCCCGTCCGCGAAGGCCGACGCCGCCCCCGCCGTCGCCGGTGCCACCGAGGCCGCGCCCGGTACCACCGCCGAGCGCCTGATCGTCGGCTACAAGGCCGGCGCCGCCGAGGCCACGTCGAACAAGGCCGCCGACGCCGACGCCGCGGCCAAGGGCAAGGAGGCCGGCGAGAGCCTCGACTTCCAGCGCCGGCTCGGCAGCGGCGCGGCCCTCGTCGACCTGGGCGAGGACCTCACCAAGACCGACGTCGCCGACGTCATCGCCGAGTACCAGGCCGACCCGCAGGTCGCCTATGTCGCCCCGGACCGCCTGAACAAGGCGCTGGCCACCCCGAACGACACCGAGTACAGCAAGCAGTGGGACCTCTTCGAGGCCACCGCGGGCATGAACGTGCCGGCCGCCTGGGACAAGGTCACCGGCACCGGGGTGACGGTCGCCGTCATCGACACCGGTTACGTCGCCCACTCGGACCTCGCCGCGAACATCGTCGGCGGTTACGACTTCATCGCCGACACCGCCGTCTCCAACGACGGCAACGGCCGCGACAGCAACCCGGCCGACCCGGGCGACTGGACCTCGGACGGCGAGTGCGCCACCGACTGGGAGGCCACCACCTCCTCCTGGCACGGCACCCACGTCGCCGGCACCATCGCCGCCGCCACCAACAACAGCAAGGGCGTCGCCGGTGTCGCCTACGGCGCCAAGGTCTCCCCGCTGCGGGTGCTCGGCAAGTGCGGCGGCTACGACTCCGACATCATCGACGCGATCACCTGGGCGTCCGGCGGCACCGTCTCCGGCGTGCCCGCCAACACCAACGTCGCCAAGGTCATCAACATGAGCCTCGGTGGCGGCGGCGCCTGCACCACCGCGACCCAGAGCGCGATCACCGCCGCCGTGAACCGCGGCACCACGGTCGTCGTCGCGGCGGGCAACAGCAACGCCAACGCGGCCAACTACTCGCCGGCCAGCTGCAACAACGTGATCTCGGTGGCGGCCACCAACCGCGCCGGCGCCCGCTCGTACTACTCCAACTTCGGCTCGGTCGTCGACATCGCGGCCCCCGGCGGCGAGACCCGCACCACCGAGTCGGGCGGCATCCTGTCCACGCTGAACACCGGCACCGCCGGCCCGAGCGGCGAGACGTACGACTACTACCAGGGCACCAGCATGGCCGCCCCGCACATCGCGGGCCTCGCCGCGCTCGTGAAGTCGGCGAACTCCGCGCTGACCCCGGCCCAGATCGAGTCCGCGATCAAGACCAACTCGCGTGCTCTGCCCGGCGCCTGCTCGGGCGGCTGCGGCGCGGGCCTCGCCGACGCGGCCAAGACGGTGCAGGCGGTGACCGGCGGCTCCACGGGGGGCACCACCTTCACCAACACCACGGCCGTCTCCATCCCGGACAACGGCGCGGCGATCGAGTCCTCGATCTCCGTGACCGGCCGCACCGGCAACGCGCCCTCGGCCCTCCAGGTCGGCGTGGACATCACCCACACCTACCGAGGTGACCTGGTCCTGGACCTGGTGGCCCCCGACGGCTCGACCTACCGTCTCAAGGCCTCCAGCTCGGACTCCGCGGACAACCTGGTCACCACCTACTCGGTGAACGCGTCCAGCGAGGTCGCCAACGGCACCTGGAAGCTGCGTGTACAGGACGTGGCGTCCGCGGACACCGGCCGCCTGAACAACTGGAAGCTGACCTTCTGACGCCCGGGCCGAGAGGCCGGGGCCCCGGCTGAACAGCCGGGCACAGAGACCGCCACCCCCCACTGCCGGCGGCCGACCGATGCGAGCGGGCATCGGTCGGCCGCCGGCGCATGTACGAACGAGCGCGCCGTCGGGCGTTAGCGTATGCGTATGTCGACAGAGAAGTTCGAGGGAGCCGGACCGGCCGAGAGGCGGGTCGGAGGACCGGCCGAGGCACCGGCCGGGGGATCCGGTGCGGCTCCGGTCACGGTGGTGTGCCCCCGCTGCGGGGCCTCGGAGCCCTCGGTGCGCACGGTCCCCGACGCCTGCGCGGCCCCCGACTCCCCGCGCTCCGGCCTGTCCGACCGGCTGGCGAAGGCCCCGGGCGTGCCTACGGCCCTCGACAGTTTCACGCACTTCCTGGAAGGGATGGTCCTGGCCGGCATCGGCGCGGGCCTCGCCTACAGCGGCGTGCAGAACGACAAACCCCTCTACACGGCAGGCGGCACGGTCCTCGCCGCCCTCCTCTTCGTCGGCACCCTCTGGGTGATCCGCGGCGAGTCCCGCGAACGCGCCACCGTCGCGGCGGGGAAGCCCCGCGCCGAACACCTGTGGCAGCCCGCCCACTACTGCGCCTCCTGCGAGTCCGTCTTCTACCCCGGTGGCAGCCCGTGGCCGGGCCCGCTGACGACGGACCAGTTCAGGAAGTACGTATGGACCGAGGCCGGCTTCGACCAGCAGATCGACGAGCGGCTGAGCAAGGTGGAACTGCCGCCCCGGACTCCCGCCGGCTCCGGCCCTTCCGGCCCGCAAGGAGCCCCCGGCCATGCCTGACGCTCCCGTGATCCGCGGCGACGACCCGGCCTCCTTCGCGCACAGCGTTTTCGCGGAACGGCATCCCGCCCTCATCCGCAAGGTCCAGGACGCCACGCCCTACGGCCCCGAACAGCGCCGCGCCCTGGACGAGTTGCTGCGGAACACCCTCCACGGCACCGTCGAACCACCGGCCGACGACGAGTGGTGGGACACCTGGAACGTCCGCCGCCACGCCGGCCGCTCCTGGTTCTCGCTTCCCTTCCTCGCCGCCGAGAGCTGCTTCTACCGTCAACTCCTGTGCGCCGTCGGGTACTTCGGGCCCGGCCCCTGGCAGGGCGTGGACCCGTTCCGCCCCTTCAAACTGGCCGAGCTGGACACCCCCGAGGCGGCCGCCGAACTCGCCGCCCTCGGCCCCCTGTCCCACGAGCCCCTCCAGGACCAGCTCAAGGCCCTCCTCCACGGCTCCCTCTGGGGCAACCGGGCGGACCTGGGGTTCCGCATCCAGACGGCCGAGGAGACCAGCGCCGCCGCGTCGTCCCCACTGGTCGCGGACGACAGTGGGTCGCTGCTGTCGCTGCTGACGGACGACGACCCGGGCTCCGGCGTCAGGACTCTCTGCCTGGTCGCCGACAACGCGGGCCGCGAACTGATCCCCGACCTCCTCCTCATCGACCACCTCCTCACCCACGGCCACTTCGACCGTGCCGTCCTGCACCTGAAGCCGTACCCGTACTTCGTCTCGGACGCCACCACCGCCGACACCCTCGACGCCGTACGCCACCTGGTGTCCGCGAAGACCGACGCCGGAGGCCGCCTGTACGCCGCCCTCCGCGACGATCGCCTGACCCTCCGCGCCCACCCCTTCTCCTGCGCCCCTCTGCCCTACGCGGCCATGCCCCCCGACCTGCACGACGACTTCGCCTCCGCCGACCTGACCCTGATGAAGGGCGACCTGAACTACCGCCGCCTGGTGGGGGACCACCTCTGGCCCCCCACCACCCCCTTCACCGAGGTCACGTCCTACTTCCCCGGCCCGGTCGCAGCCCTGCGCACCCTCAAGTCCGACGTCATCACGGGCCTGACCCCCGAGACGGAGACCGCCCTGGTGACAGCCGAGGGACAGGCGTGGCGCACGAGCGGGACGAGGGCACTGATCCAGCTCAAGGTCTGACGACGGCGGGATGTCCTTCGAGAAGCGGGGCGCAGCCCCCGCTTCTCGAGGGGCGCGGGGAACTGCGCGACCAGCCCCCACCGAACCCGCACCTGGGGGTCGAAGGGGCACAGCCCCTGAAGGAAGGGACGGGTAGGGGCGGCGGGGGCGGGAAAACCCCCTGGATTCACGCGATGGTGTGATCATGTCCCCCTGTCCGGATGCCCGCCGCAGGCCACGGGTAGGGCCCGGCCATGACGCAGCCGTTCGAACTCCCGCACTTCTACATGCCGTATCCCGCGCGGCTGAACCCCCACCTCGAAGAGGCCCGAACCCACTCCTCCGCGTGGGCACGGGAGATGGGCATGCTGGAGGGCTCCGGCGTATGGGAGCAGGCGGACCTGGACGCGCACGACTACGGCCTGCTGTGCGCGTACACCCATCCCGACTGCGACGGCCCGGCGCTCTCGCTCATCACCGACTGGTACGTGTGGGTGTTCTTCTTCGACGACCACTTCCTGGAGCTCTTCAAGCGTTCCCAGGACCGCCCCGGCGGCAAGGCCCACCTCGACCGACTCCCGCTCTTCATGCCGCTGGACCTCTCCACCCCCGTCCCGGAACCGGAGAACCCCGTGGAGGCGGGCCTCGCCGACCTCTGGGCGCGTACGGTGCCGTCGATGTCGATGGACTGGCGCCGCCGTTTCGCCGTGGCCACCGAGCACCTGCTCAACGAGTCGATGTGGGAGCTGTCCAACATCAACGAGGGCCGGATCGCCAACCCGGTCGAGTACATCGAGATGCGCCGCAAGGTCGGCGGTGCTCCCTGGTCGGCCGGTCTGGTCGAGTACGCGACCGCCGAAGTGCCGGGCCCCGTCGCGGAGTCGAGGCCCCTCAGGGTCCTGATGGAGACGTTCTCGGACGCCGTCCATCTGCGCAACGACCTGTTCTCGTACCAGCGGGAGGTCGAGGACGAGGGCGAGAACAGCAACGGCGTGCTCGTCCTGGAGACCTTCTTCGGCTGCGGCACCCAGCAGGCCGCCGAGACCGTCAACGACATCCTCACCTCCCGGCTGCACCAGTTCGAGAACACCGCGCTCACCGAAGTGCCCGCGCTCGCCCTGGAGAAGGGCCTCGCCCCGGACGAGATCGCCGCCGTGGCGGCCTACACGAAGGGGCTGCAGGACTGGCAGTCCGGCGGCCACGAGTGGCATATGAGGTCCAGCCGCTACATGAACGAGGGCGCCACCTCCGCACGTGGCCCGCTCGACTTCGGCGGCGTGGTCCTCTCCGGCCCCGCGCTGGTCACCCGGGCGGGGTTCGGCAGGTCGGCCGCCGATGTCGGGGCGCTGCTCGCGACCGCCGCGGCGGAACGGCTGCGCGCCCATGCGCATGTGCCGTACCAGAAGGTGGGGCCCTCCCGACTCCCCGATTTCTACATGCCGTTCAAGGTGGAGCTCTGCCCGCACCTGGACGCCGCCCGCCCCCGCCTCACCGCCTGGATGCACGCGATGGGCATGCTGAGCGAGGGCGTCTGGGACGAGGAGAAACTCGCCGCCGCCGACCTGCCGCTCTGCTCGGCCGGCCTCGACCCGGACGCGACGCCCGAGCAACTCGACCTCAGTTCCGCCTGGCTGGCCTGGGGCACCTACGGCGACGACTACTACCCCCTCGTCTTCGGCCACCGCCGCGACCTCGCCGCCGCGCGCCTGACCACGGCCCGGCTCTCCGACTGCATGCCCGTCGAGGGGGAGCAGGTCCCCGTCCCGGTGAACGGCATGGAACGGGGCCTCATCGACCTCTGGGCGCGTACGACGGCGGGGATGACCCCCGACGAACGACGCGGTCTGAAGGCGTCCGTCGACAAGATGACCGAGAGCTGGGTGTGGGAGGTGTTCAACCAGATCCAGAACCGCGTCCCCGACCCGGTCGACTACCTGGAGATGCGGCGCGCCACCTTCGGCTCCGACCTCACCCTCAGCATGTGCCGGATGGGCCACGGCCCGCAGATCCCGCCCGAGGTCTACCGCAGCGGGCCCGTCCGCTCCCTGGAGAACGCGGCCATCGACTACGCCTGCCTCATCAACGACGTCTTCTCCTACCAGAAGGAGGTCGAGTACGAGGGCGAGGTCCACAACGCGATCCTCGTCGTGCAGAACTTCTTCGGCTGCGACTACCCGACCGCGCTCGGTGTGATCCACGACCTGATGACCCAGCGGATGCAGCAGTTCGAGCATGTCGTCGCCCATGAACTGCCCGTCGTCTACGACGACTTCGAGCTGTCGGAGGAGGCCCGCACCATCATGGACGGTTATGTGACCGACCTGCGGAACTGGCTGTCCGGCATCCTCAACTGGCACCAGCGGGTCGACCGTTACAAGCCCGAGTTCCTGGCCCGCCGAGCCCACGGCTTCGTCCCGGACCGCCCACCGGTGCTGTCCTTCGCTCCGGTGCACGCCGGCTGAGCCCGGGCCGGGTCACGCCGGCGGAATCCCCGCCCGGGTCACGCCGGCCGGCTCACCACCGCCGCCCGGGTCGCGTGCTCGACCGCGGCCCGGGCGAACGCGCGCACGACCGGGTGCGGACGGCTGCCGTCGCCGGCGAGCTCCGGCTGGAAGAGCGTGGCCAGGAAGAAGGGGTGGCCTGGCAGTTCGGCGATCCGGACGTGCCCGTCCTCGTCGTGCCCGGAGTACCGCAGACCGTGCGCGCGCAGGGTGTCGAGGTGACGGGTCGGGCCGTACGCGCAGAAGTACCGCTCGACCGACCGCTCGGCGTTCATCACGGACTGTGCGAGCGAGCCCGGCTCGACGACGACCGTCGCCTCGTGCCCGACCAGGGAACAGGCGAGCGGCTCGATGAGGAAGTCCTCGGCACCCGGCTCGTTCTCGGCGTGCGCGACCCGGGTGAGCCCGCACACGTGCCGGGCGTACTCCAGCAGCGCGTGCTGGAAGCCGCCGCACGTGCCCAGGAACGGGATGCCCTCCTCCCGGGCGGTCCGGATCGCGGAGAGCACCCCGGCCTCGCTCCGGTACGGGCTGCCCGGCACCACCCACACCGCGTCGAAGCCGCGCACGGCTCCCGCGTCGTCGGCGGCGTCCTCGGAGGGGATCCAGTACGCGTCGAGGACGAGCCGGTCGCGTCCGGCGAGGGCGTCGAGGAGGAGCGGGATCCGGCTGTGCGAGACGACGTCGGGGGACCGGTCGCCGACGATGGCCAGTCGCGCGGACCGGGCCGCGGGGGAAGAGGCGGGCTGAGCCGCGTGGTTCGTCATGCCCGTCATCCTGGGCGCGACCCCGACTTCACGTCCAACGATGATTCCTGCACGCTCGATAAGCGTTGCTGATGGACTGCCGATGGGCCGCCTGACGGTCCGCCTGACGCACCGCCTGACGGGTCGCCTGACGGGTCGGCTGACGGGCCGCATGGTGGGCCGGCCGTAGGCCTGCGCGATCCTGTCCGCCATGGATCCGCATCTGCTGCGTACGTATGTCACCGTGGCCCGGCTCGCCTCCTTCTCCGAGGCCGCGCGCGAGCTGGGATACACCCAGTCCGCGGTGTCCCAGCACATCGCCGCGCTGGAGCAGGATCTCGGCGCCCCGCTGCTGACGCGGCGCCCCGTCGTCCCCACGGCCGCGGGCGAGCGGCTCCTCGAACACGCCGGACCCCTGCTGCTGCGCCTGGAGGCGGCCCGCGCGGACGTCGTACGGATGGCGGCCGCACCCGAGCACGGGCTGACCCTCGCGGCGACCCCGACGGCGCTCGGCCCCCGGGCGATCGCCGCGCTGCCCGCCGCCGGGGTGACCCTGCGGACCCTCTCCCGGGACGAGATCCCGGCGGCCGTCGCCACAGGCACGGCCGACCTGGGCCTGGTCGACGGGATCGCCGCCCCCAGCGACCCCCTCCGCCTCCCCGACGTGGCACCCCTGGCCTCCCGGGGCGTCGGCGAGGAACCCGTCTGCGTGCTCCTCCCCACCGGCCATCCCCTCGCCCGCCGCCCCGGACTCCGCCTCACCGACCTCGTCGACGCCCGCTGGCTCGATGCCCCCGGCGCGGGCCTCCCGCTGGACCGGCTCCGCACCGCGAGCGCCACCGGCGGTCTGCGCACCGCCCTCCGCTACGAGGGCACCGACCTGCGCACGCTCACCACCCTCGCCGCCGCCGGACACGGACTCACCGTCCTGCCCCGCCACTTCGCCGCCGACGTCCCCGGCGCGGTCGCCGTCGCCCTCGTCGAACCCCGCCTCGTGCACCGTACGGAAATCGTGTATGGCGGAACGCCCGGCGGAGCGGCGGCGGCACTGGTGCGGGAGCTGACCGGGCCGCGGACGACGTGACGTCGCCAGGGGGCGTACGCCGGATGTGACGGGGTGTCAGTCTCACTCTTTCGTGGCTCGTCGCGCCGTGATGCGCCGGGTAGGTCTCCGGCCGGAGGCGACACCATGGAACAGACCGCGTTGAGACCCAAACCCATGCCGGGGCAGGAGTCCGGTGACGGCCGCCCACCCGGCACCGTCCGGCGTCCGCACGCCGCACCCCGCCGCACCCGGCAACGACTGATCACCCTGCTGTTCGCCCTGGTGACCTGCGCGGTCCTCGTCCTCTCGGGCGTCGGACTCGGCACCATGGGCGCCACAGCGATCGGTGTGAGCACGCTCGCGGAGCCACGGGAGGAGGCGAGGGGGTCGGAACCCTCCGTCCGGTCGGGTGGAGGCGGCCGGACGCCGCCCGATGCCACCCCACCCCCGCGCGCGGACGGTCCGGCGCCCGCACGCCCCACCCTCGGCGTCGAGGTCGTCGACGCTCCCGGCGGCACCGCGGGCGGCGGCGCCCTCGTCGTCGGCGTCCACGTCCCCGGCCCCGGCCACACCGCGGGCCTGGTCCGCGGCGACGTCGTCCTGGCCCTGGGCGGCACCCGGACCGGATCGGCGGCCGACCTCGCGCGAGCGATCGCCGCCGCGCGCCCCGGAGCGGCGGCGAAACTCGTCGTGCGGCACGCGAACGGCACCCGCCGGCACCTGGTCGCCGTCCCCGGAGTCGTCACGTGAGCCGTCCCCGGCGAGCCGTTACGAGGCCACCCTGAAGTGGCTGGTCAGCCGCCCCTCGTCGTCCAGTACGTGGAACGCCAGCCCGGGCGGCGCGTCCCGGTCCGCGACCTGGTCGCCCTCCCAGGGCAGCCGCAGCGTCCAGGTGACCCCGGGGCCGACGATCAGCGGACGCCCGGCGAAGGTGGTCGCGGCGGGCGTGTGGGCGTGCCCGGTGACGATCCCCGCGATCTCCGGCCGCCGCCCCAGCAGCCGGCCGAGCTTCGTCGGCTGGCCCAACCGGTAGGCGTCCGGCAGCGGGTGGTGGAGCGTCACCGGCGGGTGGTGGAAGGCGAGCAGCACGGGCCGCTCGCCGTCGAGTCCGTCGAGGGTCTCCTCGATCCAGGTGTACGTCTGCGCGTCCAGTTCGCCCTCGTCCTGCCCCGGAATGCTGGAGTCGCACATCAGCACGGCCGCGTCCGCGAAGACGTGCGCGCTGTTGACCGGCCCGTCGGCGGGCGGCTCCCCGAGCAGCGCCTTGCGGTAGGGCGCCCGGCTGTCGTGGTTGCCCGGGCAGGTGAGCACCGGGAAGGGCGCCCCGCCCTCCCGCAGCCCCAGGAGGCGCGCGGCCTCCTCGTACTCGGCCTCCGTGCCGTGGTCCGCGATGTCCCCGGTCACCAGCAGCGCGTCCACCCGCCCCGGCAGCCCCCACAGCAGATCCCGTACCCGCTCGGCCCGCCGGGTCGCCCGGTCGCTCCCGTCCAGATGCAGATCGCTGATGTGCGCGAGTACGAGCATCGTCGTACGCCTCCTCGGGCGGTGCCTGACCGTGTCTGACTTAATGGAACAGTCGAATACAAGCATTAGTTCTAACGATTGGACAAGCTGCAGGCATTAGCGGCGCGGGTTGCTCGCGGACCCCTCGTAACCCACTGGCCGGACCCGGCGCCCGAGGGGCACGATGGCGGGATGCTGAGCACCCTTCTCGCCTTCCTCGGCGCCTGCACCCTGATCGCCGCCTCGCCCGGCCCCAGCACGGTGCTGATCATCAAGGAGTCCCTGCGCAGCAGGCGTTCCGGCTTCCTGACCGTGCTCGGCAACGAGACCGGCGTCTTCGTCTGGGGCCTCGTCGCCGCGTTCGGCCTGACCGCCCTGCTGGCCGCCTCCGAGCTGGCGTACGACGTCATGCGGATCGTCGGCGCGGTCGTCCTCGTCGTCTTCGGAGTACAGACCCTGTGGCAGGCGCGCCGTTCCGAGGTCCAGCCGGAGAGCGTCGGGGAGGCGGCCGGGAAGAGCGGCTGGGCCTCGTACCGGGGCGGACTGCTGCTCAACCTCGCCAACCCCAAGGCGGCGATCTTCGCGATGTCGTTCCTGCCGCAGTTCGTGCCCGAGGGTGCGCCCCATCTGCCCACCATGGTGGGGCTCGCCGCGCTCTGGGCGGTCTACGAGATCGGCTACTACGGCCTCTACGTGTGGTTCGTCGGCAGGATGAAGGCCGTGCTCTCCCGGGCGGGTGTGCGGCGGCGCCTGGAGCAGGTCTCCGGAGGCGTTCTGCTGCTCCTCGGCGCGCGTCTCGCGCTGGAGAGCTGACGCCGGAGCCGGACGACGGTCGACGCCACGCGGCAATCGGCTCGCGTGCGCTGCGGCGGAGGGGCAGGATGCTGCCCGTAGCCCCAGGACTTCCGAGCACACGGAGGCATGGATGACCGGCACGCCCGGCGACCGTCCCGCGCCCACGCCGTCCACCGCCGAGGCCCCGCCCGCGCCCTTCACCGCCGACGACCACCGGGCCCGGATGCGGCGGGCGGCGCGGGCCGCCGCGGACGCCGGGCTCGACGGGCTGCTGGTCGCACCCGGCCCGGACCTGGTGTGGCTGACGGGACACCGGCCGCCGGAGACGGAGCGGCTGACGATGCTGGTGCTGCGCGACGGCGTGGACCCGGTGCTGGTGGTGCCCACCCTGGAGGCCCCGGACGCCGCCGAGGCACCCGGCGGCCCCGCGCTCACGCTCCGCGACTGGACCGACGGCAAGGACCCGTACGACGCGGCCGTCTCCGTCCTCGGCCCGCGCGGCCGCTTCGGCGTCAGCGACAACTCCTGGGCGCTGCACCTGCTCGGCCTGCAACGACGGCTGCCCGGGACGACGTACGTGGCGCTGACCGAGGCCCTGCCGATGCTGCGGGCGGTGAAGGACGCGGCCGAGCTGGAGCGGATGGCGGCGGCGGGCGCGGCCGCCGACCGGGCGTACGAGGAGATCCGCCAGGTCCCCTTCGCCGGCCGCCGGGAGACCGAGGTCGCCGCCGATCTGGCCGGGCTGCTGCGGCGGTTCGGGCACTCCCAGGTCGACTTCACGATCGTCGCGTCGGGCCCGAACGGCGCCAACCCGCACCACGAGGCGGGCGACCGCGTCATCCGCCACGGCGACATGGTCGTCCTCGACTTCGGCGGCCTCAAGGATGGCTACGGCTCCGACACCTCCCGCACCGTCCACGTCGGCGAACCGGACGCCGAGGAGCGTGAGGTGCACGACATCGTGCGGGCCGCCCAGGAGGCGGGGTTCCGCGCGGTACGGCCGGGCGCGGCCTGCCAGGACGTCGACCGGGCCGCCCGCGCGGTCATCACCGGGGCGGGGTACGGCGACCGTTTCATCCACCGCACCGGGCACGGCATCGGCGTCACCACGCACGAACCGCCGTACATGATCGAGGGAGAGCAGCGGCCCCTCGTGCCCGGCATGTGCTTCTCGGTCGAACCCGGCGTCTATCTGCCGGGCCGTTTCGGCGTACGGATCGAGGACATCGTGACGGTGACCGAGGACGGCGGCCGGCGTCTCAACACCACCCCGCGCGAGATGGCGGTGGTCGAGTGACCGACCGCGTGCCCCTGCTCCCCTGAACCCCCGGACGACGGCGCGACCATGACCCAGGTACCGACACCCACCGCGGACAGCGTCCGCCGACTGGTCCGTTCCCTGCTGAAGAACGGGGAGGGGCCCGGCGGCGGCAAGGGCGGCGACGGCCCCGAGGTGCGGCCCGTCGCCGGGGACGACACCCACGGCACCTGGTGGGTCGGCAGCCGTCATGTGCTGCGCCTCGCGACCGACCGGCACGCCGTCGGGCGGCAGCGGCGCGAACTGCGGCTGCGGGACCTGGTTCGTCCGCATGTCGCCGTCGCCGTCCCGGTGAGCGTCGCGCACGGCGAGTGGTCCGGCGGGCTCACCTACACGCTCGACACGAGGCTGCCGGGCGGTACTGCCGAGGACCACGACGTGTCCGCCGTGGGCGAGGCGGATCTGGCGGCGCTCCTCACGGGGCTGCGCGAGGTACCGCTGCGGCAGGCCGAGCCGCTCGGGGTGCCCCGGCTCGCCCCGCGCCCGCTGGAGGCGCTGCGTACGGCGGCGGGGCGCGCGGCGCGGCATCTCGCCGCGGCCGACGAGTTCGACGCGGGGCGGCTCGGGCAGCTGACGTCCGCGAACGCCGCGCAGTTGGCGGCGCCGGGCGCGGTGCTGGTCCACCACGGGCTCACCGGGGACCACCTCGTCGTCAGTGCCGACGGCCGGGTCCGCGGTGTCCTCGACTGGGGCGACGCCGTCATCGGTGACCCCGCCGAGGACATCGCCGGGCTCGCCACGGCCGTCGGCGCGCCCGCCGCGGTCCGCGCGGCCACCCTCGCCGGCTACGGCGCCCGCCCCTGCCTACGTGGCCTCTGGCTGGCCCGCTGCGACACGGTCATCGCCCTCGCGGAGGGGGTGCGGGGGCGGGCCCCGGCCCCCCTGCCGGTCCTCCGGAACCGCCTGCGGCGCACCTGGGAGGCGATCCTGCTGGAGAGGGTGACGGATCTGCGGGGCGAGGACTGAGGACTGAGAACTGACGAGGGGCGCCCCATGGCTCGGGTCGTGCGTGTCGTGTGGCGGCCGCGGGCCGTATGTGGCTGATCGCGCAGTTCCCCGCGCCCCTGAAGGGGCTGCGCCCCTTCGCCCGCATGACTGCGGGCAAGCGTGCCGCTGGGGCGATGGGGGCACCTCCCGGTCGAGCGCAGCCGAGAGCGGGGGAGGGTGTGGCGCGGCGGCACCCTGTCAGCGCCGGTAGGCGCCTCCTCCCCCCCGCCCGGCCCCAGCCGCCGGGTGCCGGCTCACGCCACCGTCAGCACCGCACACGACTCCCCGCCAAGCGTCAGCACGCCATCCGCTCCCGGCGCCTGGACCGGGTCCCAGGCCGCCAGCACCCGCGCGTGCGGCACCCCGACGGGAATCGCGGCCGGCTCGGTGCCCAGGTTCATCGCCACACGCACATCCCCCCGCCGGAAGCCCAACCACCGGGCCTCCTCGTCGAAGGCGACCTTGACGTCGGAGAGGTCGGGGTCGGAGAGGTCGGGGAAGGTGTGGCGGAGGGTGATGAGGGTGCGGTACCAGGCCAGCATCCGGGCGTGGGGCTCGTGCGCCGGCTCGGACCAGTCGAGGCACGAGCGGTCGCGGGTCGCCGGGTCCTGGGGGTCGGGGACGTCCTCCTCGGCCCATCCGTGCGCCGCGAACTCCCGGCGCCGCCCCCGCCGTACGGCCTCCGCGAGTTCCGGATCGGTGTGGTCCGTGAAGAACTGCCAGGGCGTCGACGCGGCCCACTCCTCGCCCATGAAGAGCATCGGCGTGAACGGGCCCGTGAGGACGAGGGCGGCCGCGCAGGCCAGCAGGCCGGGGGAGAGGGTGGCGGCGAGACGGTCGCCCTGGGCGCGGTTGCCGACCTGGTCGTGGGTCTGGGTGTAACCCAGCAGCCGGTGCGCGGAGACGCTCGTACGGTCCAGGGGGCGGCCGTGGCGGCGCTCCCGGAAGGACGAGTACGTGCCGTCGTGGAAGTAGCCGCCCGTCAGGGTCTTCGCCAGGCCCGACAGACCGGCCCGCGCGAAGTCCTCGTAGTAGCCCTGCGACTCGCCGGTCAGGGTGGTGTGCAGGGTGTGGTGGAAGTCGTCGTTCCACTGGGCGTGCAGGCCCAGCCCGCCCTGCGCGCGCGGGGTGACCAGACGGGGGTCGTTCAGGTCCGACTCGGCGATCAGGAACAGCGGTCGGGCGACCTCCTCGGCGAGCCCGTCCACCGCCGTCGACAGTTCCTCGAGGAAGTGCAGGGCGCGGGTGTCCTTGAGCGCGTGGACCGCGTCCAGCCGCAGGCCGTCCAGGCGGTAGTCGCGCAGCCAGGCGAGCGCGCTCTCCAGGAAGTACGCCCGTACCTCGTCCGAGCCGGGCGCGTCCAGGTTGACCGCCGCGCCCCAGGGCGTGTGGTGCCGCTCGGTGAAGTACGGGCCGAAGACGGGCAGGTAGTTGCCGGAGGGGCCCAGATGGTTGTGCACGACGTCGAGCACGACCCCGAGGCCCAGCTCGTGCGCCGCGTCCACGAACCGCTTCAGCGCCTCGGGCCCGCCGTACGGCTCGTGCACCGCCCAGAGCGAGACGCCCTCGTAACCCCAGCCGTGCGTCCCGGGGAACGGGCACACCGGCATCAACTGCACGTGCGTGACGCCCAGTTCGACGAGATGGGCGAGGCGCCCGGCCGCCGCGTCCAGCGTGCCCTCCACGGTGTACGTGCCGACGTGCAGCTCGTACAGCACCGCGCCCGGCAGCCCGCGCCCGGACCACTGCGCGCGCCACGCGTACCGCCCGTGGTCGACGACCGCGCTCAGCCCGTCGGGGCCGTCCGGCTGGCGGCGCGAGCGCGGATCGGGACGCACCGGACCGTCGTCGACGGCGAATCCGTAGCGCGTGCCGTCCGACGCCTCCGCCTCGGCCGTCCACCACCCCGGCCGCTCCGGATCGCGCTCCATGGCATGCGTGGCGCCCGCGCGGTGGAGCGTCGAACGTTCGGCCTGCGGTGCCCACACCTCGAACTGCACGGAACGGTTCTCCCTCGGCTGCCGGTCGTGGTCCTGGGTAGTCAGGGGGTCGGCCGCTCCGGGGAAGTACGCGCACACCCCCGGAACCGCTTCTGTCCATCGTGCTGCAAACGAGATCGTCGCGCGCCCGGATCACCGCTTTTGCCCGCCCGCGTCGCTCGTCCGTCGGGCATGTCCGGGGATGGTCACCGTTTACGGCCTGTCTGGACACCTCCGGCCCCCCTGACCGACAATCACCTGCGTGACGTCGTCCTTCGAGTTCCACACATACCCCGCGCGGCTGTCGGACGCCGAGCGCGACCGCGCGCTGAGGGCGCTCCGTGACGGCGTCGCACTGGGCCGCCTGTCGCACGACACGTTCATCCGGCGGATGGAGCTGGCGCTCACCGCCCGCCGCTCCGACGAACTCGCCGCGCTCACCGCCGACCTGCCCGCCGAGAAGCGCTGGTCCCGGCTGGTGCTCGGCACCGTCGGGGCGGTCTCCGGTTTCGGCGTGAAGCTGCGCCGGGCCTGGCAGGCCGAGCGGCTCCCCAAGCTTCAACTGCCGCACCCGGCGAGCGACCACGCCCTGCGCATCGGCCGCGACCCCGCGAGCGGGCTCCGGCTCAGCCACGAGACGGTCTCCCGGGTGCACGCCGAGCTGAGCCGGCAGGGCGGCATGTGGATCCTGCGTGACCTCGGCTCCACCAACGGCACCACCGTCAACGGCCGTCGGGTGATCGGCGCGGCCGTCGTCCGCGACGGCGACCAGGTGAGTTTCGGCCGCATGACGTTCCGTCTCTCCTCGGAATGACCTTCTGACCGATCCCACGGCAAAGCTCTGGCCTGGGATTTACCCAGCGAGTTTGTCAACTTCCCTTCCGTTCGGGGGTGTTGACGTACGTTCTCGGCCGTGACTGACTGTGCTTACACCATGCACACCAGGTGAACCGACGGCGCCACATTCGTGGAGGTGTGCCCTGCCGCCACTCCTCCGCTACCCGACCGTGGACGACTTGTCCGCCCGCGCCGCGGCCCTCGTCGCCCGACATCCGCACCGCGCCCGACTGCGCCGCGTGGGCACCTCACGGGCGGGCACGCCGATGTGGCTGCTGTCCGTCGGACGAGGCAGCCGCCACACCCTGATCGTCGCCGGTCCGCACGCCAACGAACCCGTGGGCGGCGCCACCGTCCTCCGGCTCGCCGAACGGGCCCTGGCCGACCCCCGGTTGAGCGACGCCGCCGACATCACCTGGAACCTGCTGCTGAGCCTCGACCCCGACGGCTCCCGCCGCAACGAGGGCTGGCTGTCCGGCCCGTACACCCTCGGGCACCACTTCCGGCACTTCTTCCGCCCCGGTTTCCTGGAACAGCCCGAGTGGCTGCCCGACGGCGCGGCCGGCGCCGCCCTGCCGGAGACCCGCACCCTGCTCGGCCTCCAGGACGAACTGCGGCCCTTCTTCCAGTGCTCGCTGCACGGCGTCGACATCGGCGGCGGCTTCGTCGAGCTGACCCGTGAACTGCCGGGCATCGCCGAGCGCGTGGCCCGCATCGCCGCCCGCCTCGGCATCCCGCGCGAGCTGAGACCGTACGACACCCTGTACTGGCCCTGCCTCGGCCCCGCCGTCTACCGCATCCCGCCCCCGCGCCGGGGCGACCTGGCCGCCGCCATCACCGAGGCGGCCGTCGAGTCCACCTGGTTCCACCCGCACCGCTACGGCACGGTCACCGCCGTCGTCGAGGCACCCATGTGGGGGGTGACCGCCGTCGAGGACGTCTCCCCGACGCCGGACGCCGACGCCGTACTGCGCACCGTCAGCCGCGCCCTGCGCCGCGACACCCGGCTCCTGGAGGGCATCCTCGCCCGGGTCCGCCCCTCGGCGAGCGGCGGCCCGGACGCGGCCCGGCTCCTCGCCCCGGTCGACGACTATTTACTGGTCGGGCCGGGCCTCGCCGACTCCTGGGACCCCGACGTCCACGACGGCGCCGCCCGGCCCCTGCCCCCGCTCGACACCGCCCGGCTCACCACCCTCGCCATCTCCGGCCGCCGGGTCGCCCTGCGCACAGCCGGGCTGCTGCACCAGCTGGTGACCCGCGCCGGACGCGACCCGGGCGACGCCCTGCCCGAGCTCGACCGGCTCATCGACGAGTGGTGCGCCGAGTACCGCGACGGCTACGGGGCACGCTGGATCCCCGTCGCCCGCCAGGCGGAATACCAGGCCCACGTGGTCCTCGCCGCGTTCGACCTGGCCGCCGGGCGCCCGCGCACGTCGGGGTCCGCCCCCCACGGGACCTGCCCGGACGCCCACGCGGACTCCCGTTCGGGTGAGCCGGATTGGAGTTCCGAGCCCGCCGTGCCGATGCACCGGGAATGACGAACCCCACCCGCGCGGTACGCGGCGGCCTGCTCGCCGCACTCGCCCTCCTCACCGTCGGCGCCTCGGCCCCGGACCGGCCGGCCGCCACCCACGGCGACTGGCTCTACGTCTCCCTCACCCGGGGCGACGCCCGCTCCTCCGACACCCGCGGCACCCTGCTCCTCTGCGACCCGCCCCAGGGCCACGGCCGCGCCGCCCAGGCCTGCGCGGAACTCCGCGAGACCAGCGGGGACATCACCCGCATCCCCCACAGGAACGCCCTGTGCACCGAGATCCACGCCCCCGTCCGAGCCACCGCCGAAGGCCGGTGGAACGGCAGATCGGTCACCTACGAGCAGACGTTCGCGAACGCCTGCGTGATGGCGGCCCGAACGGGAGCGGTGTTCGCCTTGTCGGACTGACGGTCACCCACAGGGGGCGCGGGGAACCGCTCGACCAGCCGCTGACGGCCCGCGGCCGCCCGACAACACGACGAGGCACCCCGGCAGGCGCACTCAGGACCCCGTGTCCCCCCGCGCACACGCCGCGGCCGCCAGCACCGTCCGCACCTGGTGCTCGACCTGGTCACTCACCGGCACCCACCGCGCGTGGAACCGGTCGGCGAAGGACTCGCACCACTCGGCGACCAGCTCTTCGAGGAGCGGTGCCCCGGGGGCGTCGGCATCCACCAGCGCGCGCCGCAGCATCGCCGCGGCCCGCAACGGGAGCCGGCGCCCGAAGGCGTCCACACTGCCCACGTACGCCGTCGACAGATCCGCCGGCGGCCCGTCGGTCCAGTCCCGGGCCAGCCCCGGCACCAGGGCCAGCGCCCACCGGGCGGCCCTCAGCAACGGTCCCTCGGGGCCCGGCAGCCGGGGCAGCGCCTCGGCGAGGACCCGCTCCACCCGGGCCGCGTCCGAGAGGAGCCGTCGCGCCAGATGGCGCAGCGCCGCCGCCGGGGCCGGATGCGGGGCCGTGTCGTCCACCAGGTCGCTCGCCCACATCGGCACCTCCACGACCGCCGTCAGGCCGCCGTACCGGTGGGCGTGGTACCAGGTGCTGTGGCGGGCGTCGTCCGGCATGCTCGGGTACGCCGCGTGGCCCCCGGGCCGCGGCATCACGAACACCCCGGGACCGGAGACGGGCCAGCCCGCGGCGTCGGACGCGCCCATCTCCACCGGTATGCCCAGCTCGGCCGCCGACTTGGCGAACGGCTCGGCGAGCCCCGGCACGTCCTTCGTCAACTGCACCCAGCTGCCGCCGAGATCGGTGCCGTGCAGGGTCACCTGGAGGTAGGGCCGCAGCTCGCTGATCACCCTCAGCAGGGCGTGCGTCTCGGGCGGCAGCCGGTCCGGCGGCAGCACGGACGGCGACCACTCCGGCTGCTCGGGACCGGCCGGCCGGAAGAACCCCAGGTGGTAGTCGAGGAGGGTGCGCGGCGCCGGGGTCGTGTGGAGCCTCGCCCCGTCCGGGTCCGCGCAGAGCACGAAGTGCCAGGAGACATCGGCCCGCAACTCCCGCTCATGGACGATCCGTTGGGCCAGGGCGAGCACCGTGGAGCCGCCGGTCGGCTCGTTCGCGTGGGCGCCCGCGACGACCAGGACGGCCCGTCTCGCCCGGCCCACGGACAGCAGCCACAGCGGCCGGCCGGCCCGCGAGACACCGATCCGCCGCAGCGCGCACAGCTCCGGCCGACGGTTCGTCAGATTCCTTGCGGCCGACTCCAGTTCAGCCACTGTGGGATAACCGAGCTCCAACAGGAGACCCACCCCCGTCCAGTCCACCTGGCATCAGAATCCACACACCCGGCGGAGCCGGGTGTGGATGTGGCCAGTGTCCTTCCGTGGAAGGGGCGGCGCCCAGGGGCGCCCAGTCGCATTCACCGTCACCCGGCACGGGAGTGACCGCTACCCGGCGGCCGAGCCGCCGTCACCCGGCAGTCGAGCCGCCGTCACCCGGCGGCGTATCCACCGTCACTCGGCAGGACGTCACCGTCACCCGCCAGGGGCGTCACCGTCACCCGGCAGGGACGTCACCGTCACCCGCCGACCCGCTCCAGCAGCGCGACCGGCAGCACCTCGAAGAGCTCCGCCATCCGCACGACCCCCGCGAACTCCCGCCCCTCGCCCAGCACATCGGCCCACCGCCCCTCCGGCAGCACGAGCCGGGTGTCCCCCCAGCCGCCGGCCTCCGCCAGCCGCAGCGACAACCGTGTCACCGCCGTGACCACCTCCCCGGACCGCGCGAAGGCCACACAGTGCCCGGCGCCGGCCCCGTCCGCCGACAGCGGCGTGTAGGCCGCCGCGTCCCCGAACACCTCCGGCCGCCGCGCGCGCAGCCGCAGCGCGGCGGAGGTGAGCCGGAACTTCTCGGACTCCCCGTCCTGCGGGGTGAAGGCCCGCCGGTTGTCCGGATCCACCAGCGCCCGGTACTCGCTCTCCGTCCCCTGGTAGACGTCCGGCACCCCCGGCATCGTCAACTGCACCAGGGCCGCACCGAGACCGTTCGCCCGCACGTACGGCTCCAGCTCCTGACGCAGTGCGGCGACCCGGGCGTCCACGGCGGGCCCGCGTGCGACGAAGTCCGCCACCGCCTGCTCGTACGCCGGGTTCTGCTCGGTCCAGGAGGTGTGCAGCCCGGCCTCCCGCACATGCTTCAACAGGGCCCCCTGAAGCCGCTCCTCGGCCGCGGGCCCGAGCCCGAACGCGGTCTGCCAGGCCGCCCACGCCAGTTGCGGATCCGGCACACCCGCCCCGTCCCGCGTCACCTCCGCCAGCACATCGGCCCACCGCCCCGGGCACTCCCCGAGCACCGCGATCGCCGCCCGCACATCCGCACTGCGCTTGGTGTCGTGCGTCGACAACACCGTCCCCGTCGCCGGCCAGTCGCGCTGCACACGGGCGCAGTAGGCGTGGAAGTCCTCCGGCGACACGGCCGGACTCCCCGGATCGCCCCCCACTTCGTTCGCCGACAGCAACGGCACATAGCGATAGAACGCCGTGTCCTCCACCGACTTCGCCCGCAGTGCCGACGAGGTCTGCGCGAACCGCGCCCGGAACTCCGCGTGCCCCGGCCCCTCACCCACCCGGCCCAGCACCAGATCCCGTACGGCGTCCACCGACCGGGCCTCCTCGGGCACCACGAACACCGCGCGCGCCTCGGCCGCGGCCTCCTCGGTGACGACCAGGGCGGCGTCCTGGGAGGTGTACGGCCGGTACACCTCCATCCGTGCGAGCAGCTCGCACAGCGCGGTGCGCAGCGCCCACGGCGCATGGTCGCGCAAGGCCGGCTCGGGGGAGCGCTCGCACAGCCGGTGCGCCACCCGGGTGAGCCGTTCCACCTCCGTGGCCAGCTCGTGTGTGAGCACCCGGTACGCGGCCCGCCGCACGGTCGACTCCCACTCGCCGCCCCGGTCGGCCTGCGCGGCCGTGAAGCGCCGGTACTGCCCCAGCAGCTCACCCGCCCCCGCCGGATCCGTGAACAGTCCGTCGACGTGCCGCAGCGCGTCGTAGCCGGTGGTTCCCGCGACCGGCCACGCCGCCGGCAGCGCCTCCCCGTCCGCCAGGATCTTCTCGACGACGGTCCACCGCCCACCGGTCGCCTCGTGCAGCCGCCGCAGATAGGCGTCGGGATCGGCGAGCCCGTCGGGATGGTCGACGCGCAGCCCGTCGACGACACCCTCCTCCAGCAGCTGAAGGATCTTCGCGTGGGTGGCGTCGAAGACGTCCGGCTCCTCCACCCGCACCCCGATCAGCTCCGAAATGCTGAAGAAGCGCCGGTAGTTCAGCTCGGTGCGGGCCAGCCGCCACCACGCCGGCCGGTACCACTGCGCGTCCAGCAGCTGCGGCAACGGCAGCTTCTCGGTGCCCTCCCGCAGCGGGAACGCGTGGTCGTAGTAGCGCAGCTCCCGCCCGTCCACCACGAACTGGTCGATCTCCGCGCCCAGCGGCCCGCCGAGCACCGGCAGCAGCACCCGCCCGCCCTGCGCCTCCCAGTCGATGTCGAACCACCGCGCGTACGCCGACTCCGGCCCCTCCCGCAACACGTCCCACAGCGCCCTGTTGTGCCGGGGCGCCATGGCCATGTGGTTGGGCACGATGTCCACGACGAGACCGAGGCCGTGGGCCCGCGCGGTACTGGCCAGCGCCCGCAGCCCCTCCTCCCCGCCCAGCTCCCCCCGCACCCGGCCGTGGTCGACCACGTCATAGCCGTGCCCCGACCCCGGCACGGCTTCCAGCACGGGCGAGAGATGGAGGTGCGACACCCCGAGCGAGGCGATGTACGGCACGGCGGCCGCGGCGGCGGAGAAGGGGAAGTCGGGCTGAAGCTGAACCCGATAGGTGGCGGCAGGCACGACAGAGGTCATGCACTCCTACGTACCCGCCCCAGGACATTTGGAGCACCCTGACACGCGACGACACCCTGCTTTCGAGGGGCGCGGGGAACCGCGCGATCAGCCACGGACCACCCGCAGCCAGGAACCGAAGCCACCCCTGCGGCGAATCCCGCGAGCGGGCCGGGCCTAGGTCGGCCGCCTGAAAACAGCCAGGCTCCGATCCACCAGAGTCACCCGGTCCCCGGCCGCCACCTTCGGACCGTCCACCGGAACCGCGTCCTCCCGCCCCGTGTCCACGACCATCTGCCACTGCGGCCCGTGATTGACCGGCACCACGAACTCCAGCGGTTCCGCCGAGGCGTTGACCAGCAACAGGAACGAGTCGTCGGAGATCCGCTCGCCACGCGCACCCGGCTCGGAGATCGCGTTCCCGTTCAGGAACACCGTCAGCGCCCCGGCCCGCGACGAGTCCCAGTCCCGCTGCGCCATCTCCTGCCCCTCGGGCGTGAACCAGGCGATGTCCGACAGCTCGTCGTGCGTCCCTTCCACCGGCCGGCCGTGGAAGAACCGCCGCCGCCGGAAGACCGGATGATCCTTCCGCAGCCACACCATCGCGCGCGTGAACTCCAGCAGATCCCCGAAGACCTCGGCTCCGTCGCCGCCCTCCCCGTCCTCCCGGTCCTCCCCGTCCTCGCCGGCAGGCCACGGCACCCAGGACAGCTCGTTGTCCTGGCAGTACGCGTTGTTGTTGCCGCCCTGCGTCCGCGCGAACTCGTCCCCGTGGCTGAGCATCGGCACGCCCTGCGACAGCATCAGCGTGGCGATGAAGTTCCGCATCTGCCGGACCCGCAGCGCCGTCACCCCGGGGTCGTCGGTCTCGCCCTCGGCTCCGCAGTTCCACGACCGGTTGTGGCTCTCCCCGTCCCGGTTGTCCTCGCCGTTCGCGTCGTTGCGCTTGTCGTTGTAGGAGACGAGATCCCGCATCGTGAAGCCGTCGTGGCAGGTCACGAAGTTGATGGAGGCCAGCGGGCGCCGCCCGTCGTCCTGGTACAGGTCCGACGATCCGGTCAGCCGCGACGCGAACTCCGCCAGTGTGCGCGGCTCGCCCCGCCACAGGTCCCGGACCGTGTCCCGGTACTTGCCGTTCCACTCGGTCCACAGCGGCGGGAAGTTCCCGACCTGGTAGCCGCCCTCGCCGACGTCCCAGGGCTCGGCGATCAGCTTCACCTGGGAGACCACGGGGTCCTGCTGGACGAGGTCGAAGAACGACGACAGCCGGTCCACCTCGTGGAACTGCCGGGCCAGGGTCGCGGCGAGGTCGAAGCGGAAGCCGTCGACATGCATCTCGGTGACCCAGTACCGCAACGAGTCCATGATCAGCTGCAGGACGTGCGGGGACCGCATGAGCAGGGAGTTCCCCGTGCCCGTCGTGTCCATGTAGTAGTGCGGGTCGTCCGTGAGCCGGTAGTACGACGGGTTGTCGAGGCCCTTGAAGGACAGCGTCGGACCCAGGTGGTTGCCCTCGGCGGTGTGGTTGTAGACCACGTCGAGGATGACCTCGATCCCGGCCTCGTGCAGTGCCCGGACCGCCGACTTGAACTCCAGCACCTGCTGCCCGCGGTCGCCCCAGGAGGCGTACGCGTTGTGCGGGGCGAAGAAGCCGATCGTGTTGTAGCCCCAGTAGTTGCTGAGGCCCATGTCGGCCAGACGATGGTCGTTCACGAACTGGTGTACGGGCATCAGCTCCAGTGCCGTGACGCCCAGTGCGGTCAGGTGTTCGATGATCGCCGGGTGGGCGAGCGCCGCGTACGTGCCGCGCAGCTCCTCGGGCAGCCCCGGGTGCCGCATGGTCAGCCCCTTGACGTGGGCCTCGTAGATCACCGTGTGGTGGTACTCGGTGCGGGGCCGGCGGTCGTCGCCCCAGTCGAAGTACGGGTTGACCACGACCGAGGTCATCATGTGCGGTGCCGAGTCGAGGTCGTTGCGCTGGTCGGGCGCTCCGAAGTGATAGCCGTACACCTCCTCCCCCCACTTGACCGAGCCGCTGATGGCGCGCGCGTACGGGTCGAGGAGCAGCTTCGCGGAGTTGCAGCGCAGCCCGCGCTCCGGCGCGTACGGGCCGTGCACACGGAAGCCGTACCGTTGCCCCGGCATCACGCCGGGCAGGTACGCGTGCCGCACGAACGCGTCCGTCTCGCGCAGTTCCACCGCCGTCTCGGAGCCGTCGTCGTCCAGCAGACACAGCTCTACTCGATGCGCGGCCTCCGAGAAGACCGCGAAGTTGGTACCGGCGCCGTCGTACGTGGCGCCGAGCGGATACGCCTGTCCAGGCCAGACCTGCATGGATACGACTCTTCCAGTTGTCGCGCGTCGCTGGGTGCGACTCCGCAGGGAGTCTCCCCCAAACTGATGGAACCTCCTAGGGCATACGTCCCTCCTGCCCAGTGGTGGACACATCGTGACGCCCCGCGGGCCTCCAGTGTCGGGTCATCGCCGTCGACCGCTATGAATCGGCTCACTCCCGAGGTGGTAGCGGGCCGGAACGGGCAAGTCACGTGGGGTAGTTGAGAAACGACCTGTCCATCCGGCTGTATCGGCACCCGCTACCGGAGTACCCTTCCTTGATCGTTGAGTAGGGGCGAGCTCGGGGGAGCGGAAGGCGGTGCGCGGGTGGGCTCGGGAGGGCTGGAGTTGCCTCCTGGTGACGAGGGTCACGAGGGGAACTCCACAGATGTCCCACCCGGCGCGGTGTCCCTGGCGCGGCCGATGGACAGGGGTTCCATCGGCCCCGAACTGGACTGGAACGCCGACGCCTGGCTCGAAGTGCGTACGCGCGCCCAGCGGGCCGGCCGCGCCTACATCTGGCTGAACCTCGTCGAGCAGCGGCTGCGCGCCGTGGTGGCCGCCGTGCTGCGGCCCATCTACGAGCCCGTCCACGGCGACGACTGGGTGGTCGCCGCCGCCGGACCCGCCGGACAGGAGTGGGTGCAGCGGGCCGTCGCGGTACGCGAGGTCAGCCGCCGCAAGGGCTATCTGCTCGACCCCGCCGACGACAACGTGCTGAGCTTCCTCACCCTCCCGCAGCTGCGGGAGCTGATGGTGCAGCACTGGCCCTGCTTCGAGCCGTACGTCGACGAGCGGCGCGACGTGGAACTGGCCCTGGACGAGCTGGAGGTCACCCGGAACGTCGTCTCCCGCAACCGTGCCCTGTCCGAGGCCGTCCTCGCCCAGGCCGAGCGCGCCTCGGCGAAACTGCTGGAGATCCTGGGCGCGGGCAGCGACGTGCCCTCCGCGCGCCGGCTGCCCGTCGACGCCGTCGAGGACCTCGTCGGCGAACGGTACGCGGACGTCGTCGGCGTCCACTCCGACCGGGTGCGGCTGCTGCGGCAGTTCCCCGCCGAGGACCTCTTCGGCGGCGCCCGCCGCCTCGACGCCATCGGCATAGGCCTGAACCTCCTCGTGCAGAACTTCTCCGGGCGGCGGCTGGTGCGGCTCGCCGAGTCGGGCTGCCGGGTGCGGCTGCTCTTCCTGAATCCCGCGTCCAGCGCGGTGAAGCGACGCGAGCGCGAACTCGGCATAAAACGCGGCGAGTTGAGCCGTGCCGTGGAGATGAACATCCTCCATATGCGCCGGGTCCGTTCCAAGCTGCGCGACCCCGGCGCCTTCGAGATCCAGGTGTTCGACGAGACGCCCCGGTTCACCGCCTACCTCGTAGACGGCGACGGCACGGACGGTGTCGCCGTCATCCAGACCTATCTGCGCCGCACCCGGGGCATGGAGGCGCCGGTCCTCGTCCTGCGCGGCGGCAACCGGGTCCTCAAGGCGCACGAGAACGGCGAAGCCGGGCTTTTCGACACCTACCGCGAGGAGTTCGAAGTGGCGTGGGCGGACTCACGACCGGTGTCATGAACCGGGCCGGGGACGGGGCCGTGAACCGGGCCGTGAACGGGACTGTGGCTCCGGCTGTGGCTCCGGCCGTGGCCCGGGTCGCGACCAGGGCTGTCGCCGGGTGGCGGGGCGCCCGGCGGAATGCGGTCCTCGGATTGTCAGTGGCCCATGCGATGGTGGTGGTCACTGGGGGAAAGCACCACCAAGAAGGGGGGCCAGCATGGGTTGGCACCGGCAGCTGCTGATCGGCTTCGACCTGGAGACCACCGGGACGGACCCGCGCGAGGCGCGTATCGTCACGGGCGCGGTCATCGAGGTCAAGGACGGGGAGCCGGTCGGACACCGGGAATGGCTCGCCGACCCGGGCATGGAGATCCCGGAGGAGGCGGTGGCGGTGCACGGCATCACCAACGCCCGTGCCGTGGCCGAGGGCAGACCTGCCGACCAGGTCGCCGACGCCATCGCCGACGTCCTCGTCTCCTACTGGAAGACGGGCGTCCCGGTCGTGGCGTACAACGCGGCCTTCGACCTGACCCTGCTCTCCGCCGAGCTGCGCCGGCACGCCCTGCCGTCCCTGCGCGAACGACTCGGCGGCCGCGACCCGGCCCCGGTCATCGACCCGTACACGATCGACCGCTCCGTCGACCGCTACCGCCGCGGCAAGCGCAACCTCGAAGCGGTCTGCGGGGAGTACGGCGTCCCGCTCGACGCCGCGCACGACGCCTCCGCCGACGCCCTGGCCGCCGCCCGGCTCGCCCGCGCGATAGCCCAGCGCCATCCGAAGGTCGCCGCCCTCGGCCCGGCCGAGCTGCACCGCCGCCAGATCGACTGGTACGCCGAGTGGGCCGCCGACTTCCAGGCCTTCCTCCGCCGCAAGGGCAACCCGGAGGCGGTCGTGGACGCGATCTGGCCGCTGCGCGAGCCGGCGGAGGAGACGGTATGACGACCACGCCGATCTCCCTCCGCGAAGTGCGGGACAGCGACCTGCCGTTCTTCTGGCGGCACGGGTCCGACACCGAGGCACAGCAGGTCGCCGCTTTCACCCGGGACTACCACAACGACCGGGAGCTCTTCGACCAGCACTGGGCGAAGATCCGCGCGAATCCCGACATCCTGCCGCGCACGGTGGTCGCCGACGGCGAGGTCGTCGGCAACGCGGCGGTCTTCGGCCCGCCGGACGAACGCGAGGTCACCTACTGGATCGACCGCGCCCACTGGGGCCGAGGCATCGCCACCGCCGCCCTCACCGCCCTGATCGACCTCCACCCCGCCCGCCCCCTGTACGCCCACGCGGCCGCCGACAACACCGGTTCGATCCGCGTCCTGCGGAAGTGCGGCTTCGTCGTCACCGGCCACGATCGGGGCTTCGCCCTGTCCCGCGACGCCGAGATCGACGAAGTGGCCCTCATACTCCGGGCCGCCTAGAGCGGGCCTCCTCCGGGCTGTCCGGGCTGGGCGTCTCTCAGAACGGATACCACCGGACCGTCTCGTCCCCGTCCCGCAGCGAGGCGACGCGGCGTTCGAACTCGGTCAGTGCCTTGGGGTTGGTCGGCGCGTGTTGGGCGACCCAGGCGCAGCTGGCCGTCTCGCGGGCGCCTCGCAGTACGGAACAGCCGTCCCACGCGCGCACGTCCCAGCCGTACGCCGCGGTGAAGGTGTCGTACTCCCCGGCCGGAAGCCCGTAGCGGTCGTGGGAGAGGGCCATGACGACGAGGTCGTGTTCGCGGAGGTCGCCGGAGAAGGTCTCCAGGTCGACCAGGACAGGGCCGTCGGGGCCGAGGTGGACGTTGCGGGGGAGGGCGTCGCCGTGGATCGGGCCCGGGGGAAGGTGGGGGGTGAGGGCGGCCGCCGCCGACGCGAAGCCGTCGCGGCGTTCGCGGAGGTAGGCCGCGTCCGCCGGGTCGATCGCGTCCCCGGCGAGGCGCAGCCAGCGCTCCACACCGCCCAGCAGTTCACGGCGGGGCAGTGCGAAGGGCGGGGCGGGGAGGGCGTGGACCAGCCGAAGGAGTTCGGCCAAATCGCGCGGCCCGGCGGGGCGTACGGAGTCGGGCAGCCGGTGCCACACCGTCACCGGGTGCCCCTCGACGAGCAGGGCCTCCGGCTCGGCGGCCCGCACCGCCGGGACGTCCGCGTCGGCGAGCCAGTCGGCGACGCTCAGTTCGCGGCGGGCCCGGTCCAGGAGTTCGGCGTCGCGGCCCACCTTGACCACCAGGTCACCGGCGGCGAACACCGCGTTCTCGCCCAGCGCGAGCAGCCGCGCCTCCCCGGCCGCGCCGGGCAGCACACCGGCCGCGGCCAGTACGTCCCGCGCCCGTGCCTCGTCCATCCTTCGCCTCCGTGTCCGTCCGTCCGACGCTCGCCCCGGGGCGTCAGGTTCACGCCATCCAGGGGTCAGTCTCGCATTCGCACAGGTCGGGCCCTGTGCGCGGTGCCTTGACGCCCTGTCATGCCCTCAGCACGATGACGGACATGACCTTGGCGACCGCGACGCCGAAGCGCCCGCGACCGGTGAAGCGGCGCACCTCGGCCGGGGACGGGGAGCGGCGCCTCCTCGACCACGGCGCCTGGTTCCTGGTGCTGCCCGCGCTGATCCCCATCCTGGTGCTGAGCGTCGGACCGCTGTTGTACGGGATCGCGCTGGCGTTCACCGACGCCCAGTCCGGCCGGACCGAACCCACCCGCTGGATCGGCACGCTCAACTTCCAGGACCTGCTGCACGACACCCTGTTCTGGGACTCCTTCCGCATCGGCCTGCTGTGGGCGGTCGGCGTGACCGTGCCGCAGTTCCTGCTCGGCCTCGGCCTGGCTTTGCTTCTCAACCAGCCCCTACGGCTGCGCTGGCTGGCGCGGGCGCTCGCGATCATCCCCTGGGCCATGCCCGAGGTGGTCGTCGGCATCATGTGGCGGCTCGTCTACAACCCCGACGCGGGCATCCTCAACGAGACCATCCGCGACCTGGGCCTCGGCGACGGCCGCGACTGGCTGAGCGGACTGGCCACCGCCCTGCCCGCCGTCATGGTGGTCGGTGTCTGGGCGGGCATGCCCCAGACCACCGTCGCCCTCCTGGCCGGCCTGCAGAACACCCCGCGCGAACTGCACGAGGCCGCCGCGATGGACGGCGCGGGCGCCTGGCGCCGCTTCCGCACGGTCACCTGGCCCGCCATCCGTCCCGTCGCCCTCGCGATCACCGCCCTCAACTTCATCTGGAACTTCAACTCCTTCGCCCTGGTGTACGTCCTGACCAACGGCGGCCCGGGCGGCCGGACCCGCCTGCCGATGCTCTTCGCGTACGAGGAGGCCTTCCGCTACGGGCAGTTCGGGTACGCGGCGGCGATGGGATGTGTGATGGTCGCGGTGATCTCGATCGTCCTCGCGTTCCATCTGGTCGGCCGGCTGAGGCGGGGTGGTGACGCGTGAGGACCGGCAGGGCTGCACGAACCGGTCAGTACGCGGCCCTCCTCGCGTA
This sequence comes from Streptomyces sp. NBC_00104, assembly GCF_045160825.1. Lineage (NCBI taxonomy): Bacteria > Bacillati > Actinomycetota > Actinomycetes > Kitasatosporales > Streptomycetaceae > Streptomyces > Streptomyces sp. NBC_00104. The sequence goes on from NZ_CP108215.1 coordinate 8,636,585, forward strand.
TCTCGTCTTCCTCGCGTTCCCCTTCCTCTGGCTGGTCTCCACCGCCTTCAAACCGGCCCGCGAGCTGGGCAGTCTCCACCCGACCTGGATCCCGAAGGACCCGACCCTCGACAACTTCCGGCAGGCCTTCGACGAACAGCCCCTGCTGCAGGCCGCGCTCAACTCGCTGGTCGCGGCGCTCGGCGCGGCCGTCGTCGCCGTACTGATCGCGACCCCGATGGCGTACGTCATGGCCCGGCACCGCACGACGCTGTCGCGGATGGCGACCGGGTGGGTGGTGGTCAGCCAGGCGTTCCCGTTCGTGCTGGTGATCATCCCGCTGTTCCTGGTGCTGAAGAACCTCCGGCTGATCAACTCCATGCCCGGACTGATCATGGTGTACGTGGTGTGGGCGCTGCCGTTCGCCCTGTGGATGCTCGTCGGTTACGTCCGCGCCGTGCCCGCCGAGCTGGAGGAGGCGGCGGCGGTCGACGGGGCCGGGAAGCTGCGCACGCTGGTGTCGGTGACGGCGCCGCTGCTGGCGCCGGGCATCGTGGCGACGGCGCTGTTCGCGTTCATCACCGCCTGGAACGAGTTCTTCTTCGCGCTGGTGCTGCTCAAGACCCCGGAGAAACAGACCCTGCCGGTGGTGCTCACCCACTTCATCGGCGCGGAGGGCGTGGCCGACCTCGGCCCCCTGGCCGCCGCGGCCTTCCTCGCCACGCTCCCCTCGCTGGTCGTCTTCGCGGTCATCCAGAAACGGATCACGGGCGGCATGCTCGCCGGGGCGGTGAAGAGCTGATGCGCGCACGACGGCTGATCACCACCCTGCTGCTGTGCCTCCTGGCCGGCGGCTGCACCGGCGACGACACCGCCTCCGACGACGGCCGCGTCACCCTCCGCTTCCAGTCCCTGGCCTGGCAGGAGGAGTCCGTCGCGGCCAACAAGGAGCTGGTGAAGGAGTGGAACGCGACCCACCCGGACGTCAAGGTCGAGTACGTCCAGGGGTCCTGGGACAGCGTCCACGACCAGCTGCTCACCTCCTTCGAGGGCGGTGAGGCGCCGGACATCATCCACGACGCCTCCGACGACCTCGCGGACTTCGCGTACGGCGGCTACCTCGCCGATCTGCGCGAGCTGCTGCCGGAGCGGCTCAGGTCGGACATCCCGGAGCGCAGTTGGGAGACGACGACCTTCGGGGACGGGATCTACGGGGTGCCGTTCCTCCAGGAACCGAGGGTCCTGATCGCCAACGCCACCTGGCTCCGCGAGTCGGGCGTACGGGTTCCGACGCCCGAGAACCCGTGGACCTGGGCGGAGTTCCGCGAAGTCGCCGAGGAGCTGAGCGGCGACGGCAGGTACGGCGTCGCCTGGCCGCTGAAGGAACCGGTGTCGGCCACGCTGAACCTCTCCCTGTCGGCGGGCGGGCAGCTGTTCCACCGGGACGCGGACGGCAAGGTCCAGGTCCGCTTCGAGGCGGCCGACGCGGTGGTCCCGAAGACCGTGCACGACGAGGTGAACAGCGACGGGAGCGCGTCGAGCACCACGCTCGGCATGGGCGGCTCCGACACGCTGCCCGGCTTCTTCGGCGGCACGTACGCGATGGTCCCGCTCGGCTTCTCGTACCGTCAGCAGATCGTCCAGCAGGCCCCCGAGGGCTTCGACTGGCAGGTGCTGCCCGCCCCGGCCGGCGCCGACGGCCTCACCCAGGGCGTCAGTCCGCAGACCCTGTCCGTCGCCGAGGACAGCCCGCACAAGGAGGAGGCCGCCGCGTTCATCGACTTCCTCCTCCGCCCCGAGAACATGGTCCGTCTGGCCCTCGGCGACTGGATGCTCCCGACCGGTACCGAGGCCCTCAAGGACCCCGCCCTGCACACGACCGAGCACGACTGGGCCACCGGCACCGCTCTCGCCGCCCATCTGCGTTCCGCCCCCGCCCAGTCCGTGCGCGGTTACCCGGAGTGGAAGGACAAGGTCGCCACCCCCGCCTACCAGGAGTACTACAGCGGCGCGATCGACCTCGACGAGCTGCGCGAACGGCTGGAGGACGACGGCAACCTGGTGCTGGCCCGCTATCAGCGCTGAGCGGCCGGCCGCTCAGGTCACCGTCGAGGGGTCCACAGGGCCGGCACGGTCCGGGAGCCGGAAAGAGATTGCACGAGACGTATCGTCTTGCGTACGGTCGATCCATGACCTCCCACATCGCCATGTTCTCCATCGCCGCCCACGGGCACGTGAACCCGAGCCTCGAAGTGATCCGGGAGCTGGTGGCCCGAGGCCACCGGGTGACGTACGCGATCCCGCCGGCCTTCGCGGAGAAGGTGGCGCGGACCGGTGCCGAGCCGAAGCTCTGGCACTCGACGCTGCCCGGCCCGGACGCCGACCCCGAAGCATGGGGGGCCACGCTCCTCGACAATGTGGAGCCCTTCCTGAACGACGCGATCCAGGCCCTGCCGCAACTCGTCGAGGCGTACGAGGGCGACGAGCCCGACCTCGTGCTGCACGACATCACCGCGTACCCGGCGCCCGTCCTCGCCCACCGCTGGGGCGTGAAGGCGATCTCGCTGTCCCCGAACCTGGTCGCCTGGACCGGCTACGAGGAAGAGGTCGCCGAACCCATGTGGGCCGAGCCGAAGAAGACGGAACGCGGCAAGGCGTACTACGCCCGCTTCCAGGCCTGGCTGGAGGAGAACGGGATCGCCGAGCACCCCGACTCGTTCGTCGGAAGGCCCGCCCGTTCCCTGGTCCTCATCCCGAAGGCGCTCCAGCCGAACGCCGACCGGGTCGACGAGAGCCGCTACACCTTCGTCGGCGCCTGCCAGGGCGACCGCGCGGCACAGGGTGGCTGGTCGCGACCGGCAGGCGCGGAGAAGGTGCTGCTCGTCTCCCTCGGCTCGTCCTTCACCAAGCAGCCCGACTTCTACCGCGAGTGCGTGAAGGCCTTCGGCGACCTGCCCGGCTGGCACATGGTGCTCCAGGTCGGCAGGCACGTCGACCCGGCCGAGCTGGGGGAGATCCCGGCCAACGTGGAGGTGCGGGACTGGGTGCCGCAGCTCGCGATCCTCAGGCAGGCCGACGCGTTCATCACCCACGGGGGCGCCGGGGGCAGTCAGGAAGGGCTCGCCACCGCCGCGCCCATGGTCGCCGTACCGCAGGCCGTCGACCAGTTCGGCAACGCCGACATGCTCCAGTCGCTCGGCGTCGCCCGCCATCTGCCCAGGGAGGAGGCGACGGCCGGGGCCCTGCGGGAGGCGGTCCTCGCCCTCGTCGACGACCCCGAGGTGGCGCGCCGGCTCGACGAGGTGCGGCGGGGGATGATGGGCGAGGGCGGCACCCGACGGGCCGCCGATCTCGTCGAGGCCGAGCTGAGCGGCGGATCGAGGCGGCACTGACCAAGGCGGCACTGACCAAGGCGGCACTGACCAAGGCGGCACTGACCAAGGCGGCACTGACCAAGGCGGCACTGACCAAGGGGCGGATAGCGGGGCAAGCCCGAAGGTTCCACTTTTACCGTGAAGTCCCGGCACGTTTTAGGTAACGGTCCGGTCATTTCATAACGCTCGGGTAACGCCCGGCCTGCGAGAGAAACGCATTGACTCTGTTGCCGGGTTGGACCGTTACCCCCTCCGAAAGGTTGTGTTCGGCGCTTCTTGTACCTCGGGTGAACGAATCCCAAGCTGGATGTGAATTCACTTCGAACGCCAGGAAGTTGACCCATGCGCCGAGACATACCCGACCTCGCGGAAGTGCGCCGCGTCACGCAGAAGAAGCGGGACGCCTGGTGGACCGTGCTGCTCGTCGACCCGGTCGCCACGCCGCTGGTGCGGCTCACCGCGAAGTACACGAGGATCACGCCCAACCAGCTGACCTGGGGCGCCTTCCTGCTGGGCCTGGTCTCGGCCGGCTTCTTCGCGCTGGGCGACTGGCGCTGGCTGATCGCCGGAGCCGTCGTCTACCACCTGAGCTTCATCCTCGACTGCATGGACGGCAAGGTCGCCCGGCTCACCGGCCAGGGCTCCGTGTTCGGCGCCTGGCTCGACTTCGTCTTCGACCGCGTCCGGGTGGCGGCCTGTTCGGTGGCGCTGATGGCCGGTCAGTACCACCGCACGGGCGAGACCTTCTACATCTGGCTCGCCGCCGCCGTCATCGGCTGCGACGCGCTCCGCTACATCAACTCCCTGGAGACCTTCAAGGTCCGCCACACCATGCGCAAGCAGATCAAGGCCCGGCTCCGTGAGGCCCGCCGCGCCGAGAACGAGCGGGAACTCGCCTTCATGGAGGACCTGCTGCGCGAGAACCCCGAGGCCGACATCGAGCAGGACCTGCGCACGGCCACCGCCGAGGTCACCCAGGCCGCGCCGCAGACCCAGGTCGTCGACCTGCACCAGGAGTTCCGCCGCCGCTTCCCCGCCTATCTGCGCATGCGGTCGTTCCTGCTGCGCCACCGGGTCCGCCCCCATCTGATCAGCGGCATCGAGTTCCAGATGGGCGTCTTCATAATCGGCCCGATCGTCGACTCGGTGATGGCGGCGACCGTCGTCTCCGGCGCCCTGCTGCTCGTCTTCGAACTGGCCATCGTCTACAAGCTGTTGCTGTCGACCCGCGACTTCACCCGCACCCTCGACTCCTTCGACCGGGGGGACGTGGCCACGGCGGCCTGAGCCGGCAGAGGTACGCGGACGTGGCCGGGGCGGTGTCACCCTCCCGGCCACGTCCGCGTGGAACCAGCCGTAGGAACCGGCCTGAGACGGGCCTCGGACGGGCCTCGGACGGGCCTCGGACGGGCCTCGGACGGGCCTAGGACCCTTACGCGCTCGTCTCTCAGGGCGAACCTGCCCCGACGTGCATATCGTGAGCCCATGACGACGTACGCGGCGCTCCTGCGCGGGATCAACGTGGGCGGCAGCAAGAAGGTCCCGATGGCCGACCTCCGGACCCTGCTGACCGGCCTCGGCCACGACGGCGTGGCCACCTACCTCCAGAGCGGTAACGCGGTCTTCACCAGCGACCACGGAGACGAGAACTCCCTCGCCGCGGACATCACGACCGCCATCGGGAAACACTTCGGTTTCACCGTCGACGTCCTGGTGCGCGACCACGCGTACCTGGAGTCCGTCCGAGAGGACTGTCCCTTCCCGGCAGCGGAGTTGGAGGGCAAACAGCTCCACGTGACGTACTTCTCGGAGACCGTGGACGCGTCCCGCTTCGAGGGGATCGACCGACAGGCCTTCCTGCCGGAGGAGTTCGGACTCGGAGACCGCGCCCTGTACTTGTACGCTCCGGAGGGCCTGGGCCGCTCCAAGCTCGCGGAGACCCTGTCGAAGCCCCGCCTCCTGAAGGGCCTGATCGCCACGACCCGCAACTGGAACACGGTCGTGAAATTGGCGGAACTGACACGGACCGGTTGACACGGACCGGCTGACCCCGGCCGACCGACTCCGGCCCCGTAAGGCGAATTCCGGGGGCGCGGGGCCGTATCCGTGTGCGGCCCCGCCACGTGGGCGGGAAACATCCCCCGTGCCCGCAGTCGCCACACGGTCGTCACATCCCACTCCGTGGGCGAGCCGTTTAATGTACCCATGCGCTATATCGTCATCGGCGCCGGCGCGGTCGGCGGAGCCATCGGCGGCCGCCTCGCCCAAGCCGGCCACGAGGTCGTCCTGGTGGCCCGCGGCGCCCACCACACCGCCCTGCGCGACCACGGCCTGCGCCTCGTCACCCCCGACGGCGCCCACACCCACCACCTCCCCACGGTCACCGACCCCGCCGCCCTCGGCCACCTCCGTCCCGACGACGTCCTCCTCCTCGCCGTGAAGACCCAGGACACCGAGCCGGCCCTCGCCGCCTGGGGTCCCGCCCCGGTGACCGGCGGCGGCACCGCCGCGGAGCGGCTCCCCCTGGTCTGCGCCCAGAACGGCGTCGAGGGCCAGCGCCTCGCCCTGCGCCGCTTCCACCGCGTGTACGGCGTGTGCGTCTGGCTGCCCGCCACCTTCGTCGAGCCCGGCGTCGTGTCGGCGGCCGGTACCCCGCTCACCGGCATGCTCCACCTCGGCCGCTACCCGCACGGCACCGACGAGACGGCCCACCGCATCGCCGCCGATCTGGAGAAATCCCGGTTCGAGGCCCCGGTCGTACCGGACGTGCGGCGCTGGCAGTACGCCAAGCTGATGGCCAACCTGGGCAACGCCCTCGAAGCGGTGAGCGGCCCGGCCACCGGCGAGGCGGCGGGCGCGCTGTACGCCCGGGTGCGGGCGGAGGGCGAGCGGGTCCTCGACGCCGCCGGGATCGCGTACGCGAGCGCCGAGGAGCAGAGGCGGACCCGGGGCGACAAGATCACCCTCGTCCCGCTGGACGGCGCTTCGCGCGGCGGCGGCTCCTCCTGGCAGTCCCTCGCCCGGGGCACCGGCACCATCGAGGCCGACCACCTCAACGGCGAGATCACCCTGCTGGGCCGCCTGCACGGCGTACCGACCCCGCTCAACGACCTGCTGAGACGGCTCGCGAACACGTTCGCCCACGAGCGCAGGGAGGCCGGTTCGCTGCCGGTGGCGGAGCTGACGCGGCTGGCGGACGAGGCTGTCGCGTTTGTTCAAGAGGACCGGGCGACCCGTCCCTAGCGTGAGGTGCATGAAGAACCACGACACCACCCGCCCGGACCGGCACCCGCACCACCCGTACATGGCCGAATGCGCCGCCGAGGCGGCCCGGATCGCCCGGGGCGTCACGGCGGAACAACTCTCCCGGTCCACCCACTGCGGAGACTGGGACGTCCGCGCCCTGGTCAACCACTGGGTCCTCTACACCTCGCACGGCCTCGAACACCGTGCCCTGCGCAAGCCGCTCCCCGAGGCACTGACCCTGCGCGACTTCACCACCGACCCCGACTGGGCCGACGCCTACGCCGCCCAACTGGACCGCGCGGTCGCGGCGTGGGCCGATCCCTCGGTGTGGGACGGCGACATCGACCTCGGCATGGGCCCGTTCCCGGCCACCGACCTCGCCGGCATGGTCATCAAGGAGATGGCCGTCCACGGCTGGGACGTCGCGGCGGCCACCGGCGAGCGCTTCCGGATCTCCGACGCCGCTGCCGGGTTCATCCTCACCGTCGTGGAGACCCACGGCGCCCTCTACCGCCAGTACGACGGCTTCGCCGACCCGGTACCGGTACCGGCCGACGCCCCGGTGTTCGACAGGGCGCTGGCGTCGAGCGGCCGGGACCCGAAACAGGGTGCCTGACGACGAGGGCCTCGACGTCGTCGTCGTCGTTCAGGCCGCGGTGAGCTGCCACTGACGCAGCGCGGCGGTGTAGCGGCGCAGCAGCAGCGCGGCCACTTCGAGGGAGGGGCCGAGCACCTCGGCCAGGACGTCCGCGCCCGCCGCGTCCGCGCCGGCGGCGATACGGTCCGGCAGCCGGCCGGGCGCGATGACGTACGGCGCCACGGCCACCCGTTCGCAGCCGAGCGCCCGCAGCTCCCGTACGGCGTCCTCCGTACGGGAGAACCCCGCGGGAAACGCAGCGGAGGCGAACGCGGGTCGCACGGCGCACCAACCGGTGTGCCGCCACTCCCGCGCGATTTCTGCGATCACCGCGATCGCCTCCGGGTCAGTGGACCCCGCCGAGGCCAGGACGACCCCGGTCGAGGACTTGTCGGCGGGGTCCAGCCCCGCCTCGTACAGCCGGCGTTCGAGGGCCGACAGCAGCAGGGGGGAGGGGCCGAGGACCTCCGCCTGGCGGACGCGCAGGCTCGGCGGGGCCTCCCGCAGGACCGCCGGGATGTCCGCCTTGGCGTGGAAGGCGCGGGTCAGGAGCAGGGGCAGGGCCACCACGTCCTGTACGCCCTCCGCCGCCAGGTTCTCCAACACCCCGTGCACGGACGGCACGTTGAAGTCGAGAAAGCCGGTCTCCACGCGCAGCCCGGGACGCATCGCCCGCACACGCCGTACGAGGGCGTGCACGGTCGCGGCGTGCCGCGGGTCGCGGCTGCCGTGGGCGATGACGAGAAGGACGGGACTGCGCATGGGGTTCGGCTCTTTCGGCTTTCTTCCTTCAGTGTTTCCTGCGGGGACTGTCAGCGGCTCACGAGGAGGCCGCGGCTGCGGAGCACCCACCGCTCCAGCGGGCTGAAGATCAACAGGTCGATGGCGATGCCGACGATCAGGATGAGGAAGATGGCGAGGAAGACCTGGGACATGCTGCTGTTGGTGCGGCCCGCCTCCAGCAGCTGGCCGAGGCCCATGCCCATGTCCGGGGCCTTCGCGATGATCTCGGCTGCCATCAGCGAGCGCCAGGAGAACGCCCAGCCCTGCTTCAGACCGGCCACATAGCCGGGCAGCGCGGCCGGCATCACGATGTGCCAGGTGCCCTTCAGCCCGGTCGCGCCCAGGGTGCGGCCGGCCCGCAGGAACAGCGGCGGCACCTGGTCGATGCCGGACACCAGGCCGTTGGCGATGGACGGCACCGCGCCGAGCAGGATGACCGTGTACATCACCGACGGCTCCAGGCCCAGCCAGACCACCGCGGGCGGCACCCACGCCACCGACGGCAGCGACTGCAGACCGGAGAGGATCGGGCCGAGTGCCGCACGGATGATCCTGACCCGGGCCACCAGCAGCCCGAGCGGGGTGCCGATCAGCAGGGCCAGCAGGAAGCCGAGCAGGCCGCGGGAGACGCTGGTCCAGATGTATTCGAGGAGGGTGCCATGCAGCCAGGCGCTCTGTACCTCGTCCCACACCGTGGACGGCGCGGGCAGCTTGTAGGTGGGGGCTACCTCCGCCCAGACGAGGAGCTGCCACACCACGAGCGTCAGCGCGACCGCGATGACAGGGGGCAGCACCTTCTGCACGAGGACCTGGCGCAGCGGCGGCCGACCGGTCTGCACCGAGTCCAGCGCGTCGAGGCCCGCCTCCAGGCCGGCGAGGTCGTCGGAGTCCTTGACGTTCTGGCCGGGGCCGGCGTCGCCCTTGGTCTCAGTGCTGCCCATGGCGGCGGATCTCCCTACGCAGTTCTTCGGTGATCTCGACGGACAGCTCCGCCACGGCGGTGTCCTCGATGCGGCGCGGCTGCGGAATGCCCACCGTCCACTCGCGGGCCACCCGGCCCGGGCGCGAGGACAGCAGGACGACGCGCTCGGCGAGCCGTACCGCCTCGCGCACGTTGTGCGTCACGAACAGCACCGAGACCTGGGTCTCGCTCCAGATGCGGGTCAGCTCGTCGTGCAGCACGTCGCGGGTGATGGCGTCGAGCGCGGCGAACGGCTCGTCCATCAGCAGCAGCTTGCTCTCCTGGGCGAGTGCTCGGGCCAGGGCGACGCGCTGGCGCATACCGCCGGACAGCTCGTGCACCCGCTTGCCGTACGCGCCCTTGAGCCGGACCAGACCGAGCAGCTCCTCGGTCCGCTCGCGCCGGTCGTTCTTCGGAACTCCCCTGAGCCTCAGGGCGAGTTCGATGTTCTTGCCCGCGGTCAGCCACGGGAACAGGGCGTGCTCCTGGAACATCAGGGCCGGACGCCCGTCGGTCGAGATGCTGCCCGCGCTGGGCTTGTCGAGCCCGGCGACCAGATTGAGCAGCGTCGACTTGCCGCAGCCCGAGGCCCCCAGGAGGGTGACGAACTCGCCCGGCGCGACATCGAGGGTGATGTCGTCCAGGACGAGCTGCTGCCCGGCGGGACCGGCGAAGGACTTCGACACGTGCTCGATACGGGCGGCTTGCTCGACAGCCTGGACGCCGTCGGCGGCCTTGGCGAGTGCGGTGGCCATGGTCGTCACCTCCTGGGAACTCATCGGACTGTGCGGTTACTTGACGCCGAGACCGGCGTCGTCGACCGCGGGCTCACCCGCGGCCTTGAGGACCTTGTTCAGCAGCGTCAGGTCGTAGATGCCGTCCAGCTTCGGCTTCTCCAGGAGACCTGCCTTCACCGCGTGCTCCGCCTCGGTGTTGAGGGTGGACGCCAGCGGGTCATCGGTGAACTGGATGGACTCCCACGCCGGGTCGAGCACGTCCGCGGGCAGTTCCTTGCCGGTCTCGTCCTTGAGACGGGCGTTCGCCGCGGCCTTGGCCTCGGCCGGGTTGGCGTCGATCCACGCGGTGGTCTTCACCGAGGCGCGCAGCACGGCCTCGACGACGTCCGGGTGCTCCTTGAGGAAGGCCTGCCGCACGATGATGTTCGTGATCACGAACTTCTTGTCCGGCCACAGGTCCGCCTCGTCCAGCAGCACCTTCGCGCCCTCGGCGACCAGCTTGGACGCGGTCGGCTCCGGCACCCAGGCGCCGTCGATGGCGCCGGACTTGTAGGCGTCCGGAGCGATCGCGTTGTCCGTGCGGACGACGGAGACGTCGCCCTTGCCGCTCTGCGCGTCGACCTTCCAGCCCTGGTCCGCGATCCAGTTGAGGAACGCCACGTCCTGCGTGTTGCCGAGCTGCGGGGTGGCGATCTTCTTGCCCTTGATGTCCTTCAGGGACTTGATCTTGTCCGGGTTGACGACGAGCTTCACGCCACCGGACGCCGAACCGCCGATGATGCGCAGGTTCTTGCCGTCCGCCTTGGTGTAGCCGTTGATGGCCGGGGAGGGGCCGATCCAGCCGATGTCGATGGAGCCGCCGTTGAGGGCCTCGATCTCGGAGGGGCCGGCGTTGAAGGTCGTGTACTTCGCCTCGGTCCCGCCGAGCTCCTTCTGGAAGAAGCCCTTCTGGTGACCGACCAGGGCGGTGGCGTGCGTGAGGTTGCCGAAGTAGCCGATGCTCACGGAGTCGAGACCGTCGATCTTCTCGGCCCCGGCGGCGACCTGGGCGGAGTCGTCGTCCTTGGCCTCGGAACCGTAACCGCAGGCGGCGAGAGCGAGAAGGGGAAGCGTGGCGATGGCCGCGAAGGCGCGCCGGAAAGCGGCGGAGCGGTGTGCAGGCACGGGAGGTGTTCCTCTCGGAGGCCCGGCGGTCACGGTCTCTCAGGTCGTGGCCGGGAGGTCGGGTTTTCGTCTACGGCGGTGGGGGGTGAGGGCGCGCAAGCGGTGCGCGTACGTCATCGCACACATCGCGCCACTCCGCCCTGCCCGCTCCCGAGGGCGCCGCTGCCCACACGGCCGCCCTCCTTCGCGAACGTCGCGTAGAAGTCCTGGGGGTTCATGTCAGAAGTCCCACCCGTCGTCGTCGGACTCGTCCTTGACGGGCTCGGGGGAGGCGAACGACTCGCCGACCATGCCGGCGGTCAGCGTGGTGCCGTCGGACGGGTCGATCAGGATGAAGGAACCGGTACGGCGGGAGTCGGCGTAGGAGTCGACCGGCAGCGCCTCGGCGGTGCGGATCTTGACCCGGCCGATGTCGTTCGCGACGAGCTGTCCCGGGTGCGGGTGCAGGGACAGGTCGTCGAGCGTGAGGCGGGAGGGGATGTCCTTGACGATCGCCTTGACCGTGCGGGTGCCGTGCTTGAGCAGCACGCGGTGGCCCACCGTGAGCGGCTGGTCGGCCACATGGCAGACCGTCGCCTCGATGTCCTGCGTGGTCGGGGGCGCGTCCTTGCTGGGCACGAGCAGATCGCCGCGCGAGATGTCGATGTCGTCCGCCAGCAGGAGGGTCACCGACTGCGGGGTGTACGCCGCGTCGACCGGCTTGCCGAGCAGGTCGATGCCCGTGACCTTGGTCGTCCGGCCGGAGGGCAGCACGGTCACCGAGTCGCCGACGCGGAACGTACCGGCCGCGATCTGGCCCGCGTAGCCCCGGTAGTCCGGGTGCTCGGCGGTCTGCGGACGGATCACGTACTGCACGGGGAGGCGGGCGTGGCAGTGCGCCAGGTCGTGGGCGACCGGGACGGACTCCAGGTGCTCCAGGAAGGTCGGTCCGCCGTACCAGTCCATGTTGGCCGACGGCTCCACCACGTTGTCACCGGCGAGCGCCGAGATCGGGATGGAGGTGATCTCCGGGACGCCCAGCTCGGACGCGTACGCCGTGAACTCCTCGGCGATCCGCGCGAAGACCTGCTCCTCGTACGCGACGAGGTCCATCTTGTTCACGGCCAGCACCACGTGCGGCACGCGCAGCAGCGCGGCGATCGCGGCGTGCCGGCGGGTCTGCTCGACGACGCCGTTGCGGGCGTCGACCAGGATCACCGTCAGCTCGGCCGTGGAGGCACCCGTCACCATGTTGCGGGTGTACTGCACGTGGCCGGGGGTGTCGGCGAGGATGAACCGGCGGCGCGGGGTCGCGAAGTAGCGGTACGCCACGTCGATCGTGATGCCCTGCTCCCGCTCGGCCCGCAGCCCGTCGGTGAGCAGCGCGAGGTCGGGGGCCTCCTGGCCACGGCTCGCCGAGACGCGCTCCACGGCCTCCAGCTGGTCGGTGAGGACCGACTTGGAGTCGTGCAGCAGCCGGCCCACGAGGGTGGACTTGCCGTCGTCGACGGAACCGGCGGTCGCGAACCGCAGCAGAGTGGTGGCCGAGAGCTCCTCGGCGGTGATCGTGCTCATGCTTAGAAGTACCCCTCGCGCTTCCGGTCTTCCATCGCGGCCTCGGACATCTTGTCGTCGGCACGGGTCGCGCCCCGCTCGGTGAGCCGGGAGGCGGCGATCTCGGTGATCACGGCGTCCAGCGTGGTCGCGTCGGAGTCGACGGCGCCCGTGCAGGACATGTCACCCACGGTCCGGTAGCGGACGAGGCGCTTCTCGACGGTCTCGCCGTCCTTGGGGCCGCCCCACTCGCCGGCGGTCAGCCACATCCCGGCCCGCTGGAACACCTCACGCTCGTGCGCGAAGTAGATCTGCGGCAGTTCGATGCCCTCGCGGGCGATGTACTGCCAGACGTCCAGCTCGGTCCAGTTGGAGAGCGGGAAGACGCGGACGTGCTCGCCGGGCGCGTGGCGGCCGTTGTACAGGTTCCACAGCTCGGGGCGCTGGCGGCGCGGGTCCCACTGGGAGAACTCGTCGCGCAGGGAGAACACCCGCTCCTTGGCGCGCGCCTTCTCCTCGTCCCGCCGCCCACCGCCGAAGACGGCGTCGAACTTCTCCGCCTGGATCTTCTCCGTCAACGGCACGGTCTGGAGCGGGTTGCGGGTGCCGTCGGGGCGTTCGCGCAGTGCTCCGCGGTCGATGTAGTCCTGCACGGAGGCCACGTGCAGGCGCAGTCCGTGTTCGGCGACCGTGCGGTCGCGGTACTCCAGGACCTCGGGGAAGTTGTGGCCGGTGTCCACGTGCAGCAGCGTGAAGGGGATGGCGGCCGGGGCGAAGGCCTTCAGTGCCAGGTGCAGCATGACGATGGAGTCCTTGCCGCCGGAGAACAGGATCACCGGCCGCTCGAACTCGCCCGCCACCTCGCGGAAGATGTGGACCGCCTCGGACTCCAGCGCGTCCAGATGGGACAGGGTGTACGGGGTGCCGGTCTCCCCGGAGACGGCGGCGACGGTCGTCGTCATGCCAGACCCCTCTCGGTGAGCAGCTTGTGGACCAGCGCCGCGGACTCCTGGACCGTCTGGTCCTGCGACTCGATGCGCAGGTCCGGGGTCTCGGGAGCCTCGTACGGGTCGTCGACCCCGGTCAGCCCGGAGATCTCCCCGGCCGCCTGCTTGGCGTACAGACCCTTCACATCACGTACGGAGCACACCTCGACCGGCGTCGCCACATGCACCTCGACGTACGCGGCACCGCTCGCCGCGTGGCGCTTGCGGACCGCCTCGCGGCTGTCGGCGTAGGGAGCGATGACCGGCACGAGCGCCTTGACACCGTTACGGGCGAGCAGGTCGGCGAGGAAGCCGACGCGCTGCACGTTGGTGTGCCGGTCGGCGCGGCTGAAGCCCAGGTCCGCGGTGAGGAACTCGCGGATCTCGTCGCCGTCCAGGACCTCCACGAGGTGGCCCTCCTCGCGCAGGCGGCCCGCGAGTTCGTAGGCGATGGTGGTCTTGCCGGCACTCGGCAGACCCGTGAGCCAGACGGTGGCTCCGGTGGCTCCGGTCGTCACGTGGTTCTCCTGATTCGTCGCGGGAGCACGGTCCGTCCCAGGGACGGTGCTCCCGTCGGTGTCAGCTGTCTCGGCGGTGTCGGCGGGTACTGCGGCGGTCACAGGTGCAGCCCGCACTCGGTCTTGGCGTTGCCGGCCCAGCGGCCGGCCCGCGCGTCCTCGCCCGGGGCGACCCGGCGGGTGCAGGGGGCGCAGCCCACGGAGGCGTAGCCGTCCATGAGCAGGGGGTTGGTGAGCACGCCGTGCTCGGCGACATAGGCGTCCACGTCGTCCTGCGTCCAGCGTGCTATCGGCGAGACCTTGACCTTGCCGCGCTTGTCGTCCCAGCCGACGACCGGGGTGTTCGCCCGGCTCTCGGACTCGTCACGGCGCAGGCCCGTCGCCCATGCGTCGAAGCGGGTCAGGCCCTCTTCGAGCGGCTTGACCTTGCGCAGGAAGCAGCACAGGTCGGGGTCGCGGTCGTGCAGTCGGGGCCCGTACTCGGCGTCCTGCTCGGCGACCGTCTGACGCGGGGTGATCGTGATGACGTTGACGTCCATCACGGCCTCGACGGCGTCCCGGGTGCCGATGGTCTCCGGGAAGTGGTAGCCGGTGTCGAGGAACACCACGTCCACGCCGGGCCTGGCCCGGGAGGCGAGGTGCGCGACGACCGCGTCCTCCATCGAGGAGGTCACGCAGAAGCGCTTGCCGAAGGTGTCCACGGCCCACTGGAGGATCTCCAGTGCCGAGGCGTCCTCCAGATCACGGCCGGCCTGTTCGGCGAGCGCCTTGAGCTCGGCGCGCTTCGCCGCTTCCGGGTCGGCCGCGTCCTTCGAGGACGCGGATGTATCGGAATCCGCCTGAACGGTAGTCATATGTGATCCCCTCCGCTGTCGGCTCGCTGAAGCCCCCGGGCCAGCAGCCCGAGGAACTTCAACTGGAAGGCTCGATTGCAGGCCCCGCATTCCCACGCGCCGTGACCTTCTTCGTTCGGACGCAGGTCCTCGTCACCGCAGTAGGGGCAGTAGAAAGGGGCGGCTCGCTCGCTCATGAGAGGGCCTCCTCGCTGGCGCGGGTGACCCAGGAGGCGAACCGCTCGCCGTCCTCGCGCTCGTCCTTGAACCGCTTGAGCACGCGCTCGACGTAGTCGGGGAGTTCCTCGGAGGTGACCTTCAGACCGCGTACCTTGCGGCCGAACCCGGCCTCCAGGCCGAGCGCGCCGCCCAGGTGCACCTGGTAGCCCTCGACCTGCTCGCCCTGGTCGTTGAGGACGAGCTGCCCCTTGAGACCGATGTCCGCCACCTGGATACGGGCGCAGGCGTTCGGGCAGCCGTTGATGTTGATGGTGATCGGCTCGTCGAAGTCCGGGATCCGGCGCTCCAGTTCGTCGATCAGCAGGGAGCCGCGCGCCTTCGTCTCGACGATGGCGAGCTTGCAGTACTCGATGCCGGTGCAGGCCATGGTGCCGCGCCGGAACGGCGACGGGTTGACCGTGAGGTCCAGCGCCTCCAGGCCCGCGACGAGCGAGTCGACCTGCTCCTCGGTGACGTCGAGCACGATCATCTTCTGCTCGACGGTGGTCGCGACCCGGCCGGAGCCGTGCGCCTCGGCGAGATCGGCGATCTTCGTCAGCGTGGTGCCGTCGACGCGGCCCACGCGCGGGGCGAACCCGACGTAGTAGCGGCCGTCGTTCTGCGGGTGCACGCCCACGTGGTCGCGCCAGCGCGCCACCGGCTGGTCGGGCGCGGGGCCGTCGACCAGCTTGCGCTTGAGGTACTCGTCCTCCAGGACCTGGCGGAACTTCTCGGTGCCCCAGTCGGCGAGCAGGAACTTCAGGCGGGCGCGGGTGCGCAGCCGCCGGTAGCCGTAGTCACGGAAGATCGAGATGACGCCCTCGTACACGTCCGCGACCTCGTCCAGCGGCACCCAGGCGCCGAGCCGCTGCCCGATCTTGGGGTTGGTGGACAGACCGCCGCCGACCCAGAGGTCGAAGCCGGGGCCGTGCTCGGGGTGGCGGACACCGACGAAGGCGATGTCGTTGATCTCGTGCGCCACGTCGAGCAGCGGCGAGCCGGAGATCGCGGACTTGAACTTGCGGGGCAGGTTCGAGAAGTCCGGGTTGCCGATGATGCGCCGCTGGATCTCGTCCATCGCGGGCGTGCCGTCGATGATCTCGTCCGCGGCGATCCCGGCGACGGGTGAGCCGATGATCACACGGGGGGTGTCACCGCAGGCCTCGGTGGTGGACAGGCCGACGGCCTCCAGCCGCTCCCAGATCTCGGGGACGTCCTCGACCCGGATCCAGTGGTACTGGACGTTCTGCCGGTCGGTGATGTCGGCCGTGCCCCGCGCGAACTCCTGCGAGATCTCGCCGATCACCCGCAGCTGCCGTGTGGTCAGCCGCCCGCCGTCGATCCGAACGCGCAGCATGAAGTACTTGTCGTCCAGCTCCTCCGGCTCCAGGATGGCGGTCTTGCCGCCGTCGATCCCGGGCTTGCGCTGGGTGTACAGCCCCCACCAGCGCATGCGGCCGCGCAGGTCGTTGGGGTCGATCGAGTCGAAGCCGCGCTTCGAGTAGATCGTCTCAATGCGTGTCCGCACATTGAGACCGTCGTCGTCCTTCTTGAACTGCTCGTTGCCGTTCAGCGGGGTGAAGTGCCCCGCGGCCCACTGGCCCTCACCACGGTGACGGCTCACCTTGCGGCGGGGCGTGGCGGGGTTCTGCGGGGTGGCGGCCATGGTGTGTATGTCCTTCGGGAAAGGCGTGGAATCGGCTCTGACCTGCGCTTGCGCGCGCATAGCGGGCACACGCGGGCAGCGTGTGCGGCGCCTGCGCGTCCTTGCGCGGGCTGAAAACAGAGGAAGGTGCGGCGCTGGTGCCCGGGGGTCGTCCAACCCCTCGCGGCAGGGGTGTCAGCTCACCGGACAGATGGCGCTGGACATGCGGCCGAGATCGACGTGCCGCCGACTCACCAAGGCAATTCCAGTTCCAGACATGACGGAAGCGTGTCACGCCTCTTTAGACCGAGTCCACCGTCATCCACATTCCGGACAAGGATGTCTCGCATGTCGAGACGATGTGATGTGGGTCATGGTGTGGAGCCGGCCGCCCCGGGCCAGGGCCCCGGCGTCGGCGCGTCCGCCTCCTCCGTCACCTTCGTGTCGAACAGGGTGAACCCCCGCCGCAGGTAGTTGCCCATGGCGTGCTCCCCGTCCCGGGTGCAGGTGTGCAGCCAGACCCGCTTGGTCGGCGGCAGCCCCGGCCACCGCTCGGCGAGGTCCCAGGCCCGGGCCGTCCCGTACGACAGCAGGTGCCCGCCGATGCGCCGCCCCCGGAAGGCCGGGATCAGTCCGAAGTACACGATCTCCACGACCCCGTCGTCCTGCGGCTCCAACTCGACGTAGCCGGCCGGTGTGCCTCGGTCGTAGGCGACCCAGGTCTCCACGCCCGGCCGGGCCAGGTGCTCCTGCCAGCGGTCGTACGGCCATGCGAGCCGGTCCAGCCAGAGGATGTCGCCGCCGACGGAGGCGTACAGGAAGCGGCTGAACTCGGGGGAGGGGACCTCGGCGCGCACGATGCGGACGTCGTCGCCCTCGGGCGCGGCGGCGGGAAGCAGATCGCTCGGCGAGGTCTGTTCCAGGGACCAGGTGGTGACGGGGCTGCTGCTCATGGGCCCAGAGAATCACGGGCCCCGGCCCGCCTCCAAGGTCGGGCCGGGTCGCCCTGTCGGGCCGGGCCGGCCTTGGACTCGGAGTCGGCCTCGGAGTCGGGCCGCCCTTGGGGGCGGGCCGGGATTCCTAGCTCAGCGCGCTGTCGACGTCCGACAGCCTCACCGCGTACAGCACCCGCTCCGGGATGGGGTCGGTGAGCGTCCACACCTCGCCGGTCTCCGGGGAGTAGGAGAGGGAGGCCGTGTGGCGCCCCCAGCAGGCGTACGACTGGAGGCCCGACGTCTCGTCGGCCTTGTCCTGCGCGCACCGGGCTGCCTCGGCACCCTCCTCGTCCTGGCGCCAGAGAGTGCCGTGCCGGTCGCGCTTCCCGGCGGCCTGGTCGACGTACCAGTCCCCCTTGTGGGCCAGGACACCCCGGACACCCGCGGCCTCGGTCTCGTACGCCTCGGTGGCGACGGCGACGCTCTCGCGCCCGGTGGTGGTGAGCATGCCGGTGCGGTCGGCGGTGGTGTCCAGGGCGTAGCGCCAGATCCGGGCGGGCTCCTCACGGCTCGGCCGGAACCGCTCGCTCGCGACGACCGTGGGCGGTGTCGACGTCCGGTCGAGGGAGAGCGAGCCGAAGCAGGGCACCCCGTCGTTGTCGCGCGCGTCGCAGCCGCCCGCCGGCGGACGGTAGGCGGCGACCGCGGGCAGCGCGTACCGGTAGTGGTGGGCCGACCAGCCGTCGCCGGTCTTGCCGATCACGTCGCTGTCGGTCACATCGGGGCGGAGGAAGCGGGCCAGGTCGAAGACGTACAGGGAATCGTCCCGCTCTCCGCGGCTCTCCGGGCCTCGCGCGGTGACGATCAGCTTGTCCTCGTACCAGACCATGCCGCCGAGCCGGGAACGCAGGCCCTCGAAGCCCTGCCCGTCGGCCGTCGGGACGACCAGCAGAACCCATCGGTACCGGAGGTCCGTTGGGTCGGCGGCGTCGACGAAGGCGACCCTGGCGAGCCCCTCGTCGTCGGTGTCGGCGGCACCGGTGACGCCGGCGGGCGGGCCGCCGGCCCCCGTCGTGTCGCCGGGGGTGTCGCTCTCGACGCCGGTGTGCGTCCAGCCGGCCGCGATGACCTGGTTGTTCCGGGACGTGGTGACCGAGCGGGGGACCCACTTGTCGTCGACCGCGTCGCCCGGCTCCCAGCAGTACGCCCGCGCGGCCACCGGCTCGACGGGCAGATTGTCCTTCTCGGTGGCGAAACAGTCGCCCTCGCCGCGCATCGCGTGGTTCGCGCTCCGCAGCACCTCGTCGACACCGACCCCGCCGCCCATCGCGTGGGAGAGGGTGCGCAGCTCGGTGGTGTCGGTCAGGGTTTCCCGGAGCTGAAGCCCGCGCAGCTCATCGGCGGAGGTGATCGAGGAGAGCGCGCCCGGCGTGGCCCCGCCCGCCGCCTGCGACGTGCTGATCAGGGTGGCCGCCGCCGTGAGCGCCAGCGCGGTCCCCGCCAGGGACGCACGCAGCGCACGTCCCCTTCTGCGTCGACGGTGCCTGCCGCGGTGCTTCATCAAACCTCCCGGGGACGGCCAACTGCCAACCAAGAACAAGATCTTGACGGAGAGGCAGGTGGGGCGGCCTGGCAGCGATGCTACGTCAGTGGGACACGTGTCATGCCGAGGTCCGGAGAAATACAGGGAGATCCCTCACCCCGACGCCATGATCCGTTCACGGGGAAGGGGTTGAGAATGTTTGACGTGCGATCAGGGGTTCGGCTCGGCTCTCTCGTGCCCCGGACGCCGATCCGCCCGGAGCAGGTCACCCGGAGTGACCCCCCGGGCCCTGACCACCCCCGGTGCCACCGAGTACGGCAGGAGGTCCAACGGGGTTGCGGGGAGGCGGACTTCGACATCGGCCCGTTCGGTGAACCGGTACGGCCGGTGGTCGAGGAAGGCGCCGAGGTAGCGGCGTACGCGGGACATCTCGGCGCGGACGGTGACGGTGCGCGCGGGGTCGCCGAACATGTCGTCCGCGAGGGCGGCGGCGCTGCGGCCGCCGCGGTGGAGGGCGAGGAGGTACAGGAGTTCGGCGTGGCGGGGGGTGAGCGCATGGGTCCAGGAGCCCGCGCAGCCGGCGACGGTGACGGTCCAGCGGCGCGGGTGGGAGACGTCGAGGGTGATGTGCGTGGCGGTCGGGGCGGGCGCCGGGTCCGTGGTGGGGCGTATCAGCCAGCCGGCGGGCAGCGGCTCGACGGTGCACAGTCCGAGCGCGGGAAGCCAGCAGCGGCCGGGGGAGAGGGACTGGGGGAGGGCCACACGGCTGGTGTACGGCATACCCGTCACCGCGGCCGTCCAGCCGTCCCGGTCGACGGCGACCGCGCGGCCGCCGATCCGGGCCAGGACCGGCGCCGCCACCGCGCGCAGCTGTTCGAGCGAGGTCAGGTGCAGGTCCCGTAGGCGGGCCTGGGCGAGTTTGGCGACCGTGTCGACGAGCGCGAGGGTGGAGGGGTGCAGCGTCTCCAGGGGTCCGCTGATGTCCACGGCGCCGAGCAGCCGGCCGTCGCGCGGGTCGGTGATGGGGGCGCCGGTGCAGGTCCACGGGTGCAGGGCGCGGACGAAGTGCTCGGCGGAGAAGACCTGTACGGCGCGGCGGGAGACGAGCGGCGTGCCGATGCCGTTCGTGCCGACGGTCTCCTCGCGCCAGTCCGCGCCGATCCCGAGGCCGTGCCCGTCGGCCTTGCGGAGCACCGCCGTACTGCCCTCGCGCCACAGCACCCGGGCGTCGGCGTCCGCGACCATCATGATGTGCTGCGCGGTGTCCGCGAGGGAGAGCAGCCCCTCGCGGAGCACGGGCAGGACGTGGCGCAGCCGCGAGGTCCGGCGGCGGCGCTCGACCTCGTCGCGGCCGAGGAGGTCGGACCGGAAGTCGTGGTCGGGGTCGATGCCGCTGCGCACCGTGCGGCCCCAGGACTCCCGGATCGCGGGGCGCGGGGCGGGACTCGAAGGGCGGCCGTCGAGGGTGGTGGCGCGCACCTCGCCGAGGACCCGGGCCGCCCGGGCGGCGTCCGTGGCGGTGAGCCGCGTGACTTCCATCGGAGAGTGCGGCACATGTTCCTTCCCGGCAGGCCGGTCCGCTCCACGGCCCCTGATGGCCGCGGAAGTCCGGATCCGCGCGACGGCGTTGACTGCGGGCTTCCCAGTCTGCCGCTCTTCGGCCACGGAGGGACACACTCCGGCCACAGAGCGCAGACGAGTTGCAACCCCCTGCAACCCTGGCGAACCGCCGTACGCTCCTTGAAACTTGTTCAACGTCGCCCGTGCGGCGCATGCGCTCCGCTCACCGGGGCCCGAGAAGCGGGGGTGGTGCCGTGTCGGCGCAGCACCACCCCCGCGTCGCACCACTCGAGAGAGGGCGTCCCGCCCGCCGGGCGGGTTTCAGCTCACCGGACGCGCCCGTTCCACCACCGACGCCAGATCCAGGGTGTGCGGCAGCGTGCCGAAGGCCGTGCCCCAGTCGCCGCCCAGCCGGGAGGCACAGAACGCGTCGGCGACCGCCGGGGGCGCGTACCGCACGAGGAGCGCGCCCTGCAGAACGAGGGCGAGCCGCTCCACGAGCCGGCGTGCGCGGGCCTCGATGCCGTCCAGATCGGCGAGTTCGGTCAGCAGGTCCTTGATCGCGCCGTCGAGCCGGTGGTCGGCGCCGCGGGCCCGGCCCACCTCCCTCAAGTAGGCGTCGAGGGCCTGTGGTTCGCGCTGCAGGGCCCGCAGCACGTCGAGGGCCTGGACGTTTCCGGCGCCCTCCCAGACGGAGTTGAGCGGGGACTCGCGCAGCAGACGGGGCATGCCCGACTCCTCGACATAGCCGTTGCCGCCGAGGCACTCGGAGGCCTCGACCACGGTCGGGGTGCAGCGCTTGGTCACCCAGTACTTGGCGACCGGCACCGCGAGCCGCAAGAACGAGCGTTCGCTCTCGCTGCCCGCCCCGGCCGCGTCCACCTCGGCGCTGTCATAGGCTGCCGCCAGCCGCACCGCCAGCGCCGTCGCCGCCTCCGACTCCAGCGCGAGATCGGCGAGAACGTTGCGCATCAGCGGCTTGTCGATCAGCCGCCCGCCGAACGCCTCCCGGTACGTGCAGTGGTGCACCGCCTGCGCCACCGCCTGCCGCATCAGGGAGGCCGCGCCCAGGGCGCAGTCCAGCCGGGTGGCCGCCACCATCCCGATGATCGTGCGCACTCCCCGCCCCTCGTCCCCGACCCGGCGCGCCCACGTCCCGTCGAACTCGACCTCGGCGGAGGCGTTCGACCGGTTGCCCAGCTTCTCCTTGAGCCGCTGGATGCGGAACACGTTCCGCGAGCCGTCGGCCAGTACCCGGGGCACCAGGAAACACGTCAGCCCGCCCGGCGCCTGAGCCAGCACCAGGAACCCGTCCGACATCGGCGCCGAGCAGAACCACTTGTGGCCCGTCAGCTCGTACGTCCCGTCCTCGGCCAGCGGCCGCGCCGCGGTCGTGTTGGCGCGTACGTCGCTGCCGCCCTGCTTCTCGGTCATGCCCATCCCGAAGAGGGCGCCGGCCTTCTGGTCGGCGGGCCGCATGTCCCAGTCGTAGACCATGGACGTCAGCCGCGGTTCCCATTCGGCGGCGAGCACCGGGTCCGTGCGCAGGGCGGGCACCGCCGCGTGGGTCATGGACAGCGGGCACCCGTTGCCCGCCTCGACCTGGGTCCAGACGACGAACGCGGCGGCCCGCCGCACATGCCCGCCGGGCCGTGTCCAGGCCGCCGTCAGCCCGGCCGAGACACCTTTGCCGAGCAGCCGGTGCCAGGACGGATGGAACTCCACCTCGTCCACCCGGTTCCCGTACCGGTCGTACGTCCTGAGCTTCGGCGGGTTCTCGTTCGCCAGCCGCCCCCACTCCTGCACCTGCGCGGAGCCGGCCGTACGCCCGAGCCCCGACAGCTCGTCCCGCGCCTCCTCCAGCACCTCCGGCGCCAGATGCCGCTCGACCGCCTCCGTCAGGACCTCGTCGGCGGCGAAGACGTCGTAGTCCACCAGGGGCGGAGCCTGATTGGTCACGTGGTGGGTGCCGGCTGCCATGAAGGGAATCTACCCCTCGGCAACGCGTCGTCACGGTGAAGCTCACCGGTGTCCGGCGGGCAGGTGTCCGGCGCCGTATCAGGAGGGTCCGGCGCCGGATCGTGGATGCCGGGTCAGACGGGCGCCGCGAGCTCGCCCGTTCCCAGTTCGCCTGTGCCGAATTCCTCCTCAGGGTCCCGTACGGCCTCCCCGTACTGCTCCTGCGGCCAGCCCGGCCGGTAGATGGTGTCGAGGTAGCGCTCCCCGAGGTCCGGGGAGACGGCCACCGCCGTGGTGTCGGGCGAGCCGTTGCGGGTCAGCCACTCGGTGGCACCGCTGACGACCGTGCCGGTGGAGCCCCCGAAGAGGAAGCCGCGCCGGGCCATGCGGTGACAGGCCCGTACGGTGTCGCTCTCCTCAACCCGGACGACGTCGTCCACGTAGGACGCGTCGAGCAGCGCCGGGGTCACGCTCGTGCCGAGCCCCGGGATCATCCGGCGGCCCGGCGCCCCGCCGAACGCCACCGAACCGACACTGTCCACGGCGACGATCCGCACCCGGCGCCGCCGCTCCCAGAACCACTGGGCGCAGCCCATCAGCGTCCCGGAGGTGCCGACCCCCACGAACAGCACGTCCAGACGCGGGAACTGCCGGGCGATGGCGGGCGCCGTGGTGCGGTAGTGCGCCTGCCAGTTCGCCTGATTGGTGTACTGGTCGAGCCACACGTACCGCTGGTCGGTGGCGCACAGCGCGCGGACGTACGCGATCCGGGCGCCGAGGAAGCCGCCGTGCGGGTCGGGCTCGGAGATGACGTGGACCCGGCTGCCCAACGCCTCGATCATGCGCCGGGTCTGCGGATTGCACCGGGAATCGGTCACACACAGAAACCGGTAGCCCCGGCTCGCCGCGATCATGCTCAGCGCGACGCCCAGATTGCCGGACGACGACTCCACGAGCGTCGAGCCCGGCCGGAGACGTCCCTCCCGTTCGGCGGCCCGCACCATCTCGGACGCGGCCTTGAGCTTGATCGAGCCGGCGAAGTTGAAGCCCTCGCACTTCAGGAAGAGCCTGTGTCCGACGACCTGTCGCAGATCGACGTACAGCTCCTCCTCGTTGAAGTCCGTGGGAACGGATATGACTGGCACCGCTGCCCCCCTGGTTGTGCAATGTCGTACTCGCTGCGCCCGGCCCGGTCAGCCGTGGCGGCGCAGCTCGTGGAAGAAGTCGTCCACGACCCGCAGTCCGCCGGAGCGGGCCACTTCGTCGTGGACATATCCGCCGACCGCGAGGTCGAGGACCCCGAGGCCGAAGGGCGAGAAGACCACCGGACGGTCCGCCGGCACGGTCGCCCGGCCGGTGAGGACGTCGTGGAGCGTTCCGTCGAGGAAGTCCCGTGCGCCGGTGAGCTGTTCGGTCAGGTGCGGCGACGTGTTCGCCTTGAGGCAGTGCTCGACGTCGTCGACGAAGTTCGCCGACGCGAGCAGCACCTCGGGCGCGAGATCGCGCAGCGACACGTGCAGCACCAGGGGGTTGTGGGCGAACCACTTCGGTTCACGGATGTGCGGCTCGCCCGCGATCGTCGCGAAAACCACCAGGTCGCTCGCCCGGATCACGTCCTCGGCGCTGTCGTACACGGCCACGCGCCCGCCCGCGTCGGACCGCTCCAGGTACCCCCGGAACCCGGTCGCGCTGTCCGCGGACAGGTCGTGCACCCCCACCTCCTCGAACCCGAACCCGGTCGCCGCGAGGAACGTGTGGATGTACCGGGCGATCAGGCCCGCCCCGAGGAAGCCGACCCGGACCGGACGCGGCGCCCCCCGGCGCGCGCTCAGCCGGCCGGCCGCCAGCGCCGCCGATGCAGCAGTCCGGCTCGCGCTGATGACCGAGGCCTCCAGACACGCGAACGGGTAGCCGGTGACGTGGTCGTTGAGGATGAGCACGGCGGACGCGCGCGGCAGCCCCGACGCCGTGTTCTCCGGGAAACTGGAGATCCACTTCAACCCGTCCACCTGGAACCTCCCGCCCAGCGAGGCGGGCAGCGCGATGATCCGCGAGGACGGACGGTCGGGGAAGCGGAGAAAGTACGACGGCGGATTGACCGTGTCGCCCGTCTTCCCGTCCCCGTGCAACAGGTAGGCCGACTCGACCAGTTCGACGATCTCCCGTTCCCGGCCCCGCAGGGCCCGCTGCACCTGGGCGCCGGAGATCACGGCGAAACCCGGAACCTCGGTCATCAGAACCTCACCTCGTCCTTCGCGTCGGGGACCTGTGTGTCGCGGTCGGTCGGCCGTACCGGATCCGCGAGACCCACCAGCACCTCGCGCGGCCCCTCGAAGGGCTCACGACTGTGGGCGGAGCGGATGTTGTCGACGAGGAGCAGGTCACCGGAGCGCCACGGCTCGCGGACGGTGTGCGCCTCGTAGACCTCGTTGAGCGTCTCGACGACGTCGGCTCCGATCGGGTCGCCGTCGCCGTAGCGGGTGTTGAACGGCAGCCCGTCGGCCCCGTACAGGTCCACCAGGTACTCGCGCACCTCGGGGTCCATGGTCCATTCGTTGAGGAACGCGATCTGGTTGAACCAGCAGCGGCGGCCGGTCACCGGATGCCGGAGCACGGCGGCGCGCCGCTGCCGGGTGTGCAGGGATCCGTCGGGCCGCCAGGCGAACTCGATGGAGTGCGCCCGGCAGTAGGCCTCGACGACGGTCCGGTCGTCGGTGCCGAACGCCTCGGCGACCGACGCGCCGATCTCGTCGTTGTACGAGCGGGTGAGCAGCCAGCCGTCCCGCTCGAACCGCTTGGTCAACTCGGGCGGCAGCGCGGCCAGTACGGCCTCCGCGTCGGCGACCCCGGTCGCCCCGCCCCGCTCGGCGGCTTCGAGGCAGGCGAGGAGCATCAGGCCGGGGAACTCCAGGGTGTAGCTCAACTCGTGGTGCATGCACATCGGTTGGTTCGACGGCCAGGCCGTCGACGAGTACACACCGTCCGCGTACGTCCGCCGGGGCGCGAAGGCCTCCCTCTCGGTCATCAGCGTGTCGGTCAATCCACGGAAGACCGCGCCCACTTCGGTCGCGTCCCGCAGTCCGAGGCCGCGTACGAGGACCGCGCCGTGCTCGGCGACGGCGGCACGCAGGGCGTCCCGCCGGGCGGCCGCCCAGCGGGGAGCGGGTTCGGCGGGGGAGACGGTGAGGAGCGGAGGCCTGCCGGGCGCTGTCCCGATGTCCGGCAGGAGTGCGGGGGCCGAGGACGACGGTGTCGTCCTCGTGTCCTTTCGGCGGCGGCTCGCGGAGCCGCGGCGGCTCAGGAAGCTCATGACGACGACCTCCCCATGGTGTCGGCGACGGTGTGCGCGCCGGCCCTCGTGTCGATCAGCCCGGCCAGCTCGGACAGGACGGGCCGCCCGGTCACGTCCTTGGGGGACACCGCCCGGTCCAGGGCGATCGCGAGCTTCACCGCCGACAGCGAGGTGCCGCCCCGGTCGAAGAAGTGGTCGTGCCGGCCGATGCGGGCCCGTGGCACACCGAGCACCTCCGCCCACGCGGCAGCCAGCCGCTCCTCGGTCGGCGTGACCGGAGGCTCGCCCGACTCGTCCGCCGCCGAGTCGAGTCGCTCGGCCAGCGTGGTCAGCGTGCGCCGGTCGATCTTGCCGTTGGCGGTCAGCGGCAGGCTCTCCCGCCAGTGGAACACCGACGGCACCATGTAGGCCGGCAGCGAGGCCGCCAGCCGGTCCCGCAGCTCCTCGACCGCGAGCGGCCGGCCGGAGTGGAAGGCCACCAGGTGCGCGCCCCGGGCGACCACCACCGCGCCGTCCCGCACACCCGCCACCCCGAGCAGCGCGTTCTCCACCTCACCGATCTCGATACGGAAGCCCCGCACCTTGACCTGGGTGTCCCGCCGGCCCAGGAACTCCAGCTTGCGGTCGGGCCGCCAGCGCCCGTGGTCCCCGCTGCGGTAGAGCCGCTCGCCGGGCCGGTACGGGTCGGTGGTGAACGCCCGCGCGGTGCGCTCGGGATCGTTGACGTATCCGCGTCCCACACACACCCCGGAGAAGACGATCTCCCCCGGTGCGCCCAGCGGCACGAGGGAGAGGTGCTCGTCGACGACGTACACACGGACGTTGCCGACGGGACGGCCCAGTGGCACCCGGCCCCCCTCCGGCGCCCGGTCCATCACCTCGTGGTTGGTGTCGTCCGAGGTCTCCGTCAGCCCGTAGGCGTTGACCAGCGGTATCCCCGGCTCGGTGGCGAACCAGCGCTCCGCCAGCTCCTTCTTCAGCGCCTCCCCGGTGACCGAGACCCGGCGCAGGTCGGGCAGCTCCCGGGGGTGCTGCTCCAGATGGGCGAGGACCGCTTCGAGGTACGACGGCACCACCTGGACCACGTTCGCCCGGCCGTCGGCGATCCGGTCGACGAACCGTTCGACGTCCAGGACCACCTCCTGCTCCACGAGCAGCGTCCGCCCGCCGACCAGCGGCGCGGCCAGCAGCTGCCACAGGGAGATGTCGAAGCACTGCGGCGCGGTCTGCGCGACCACGTCCCCCTCGCCGATGTCGAGGTCGTCGAGCTTGGCGTGGAGGTGGTTGAGCATCCCGGCGTGCTCGCACATCGCGCCCTTGGGCTCGCCCGTGGAACCGGACGTGAAGTAGATGTACGCCAGCCGGTCCGGTGCGACCTCCATGCCGAGGTCGGAGTCCGGGTGGGCCTCGTCGTACGCGTCCTCGACGAGCAGCCGCCGCGCCCCGGGCAGCGCGGGCAGGGCCTCGTCCAGCGCAGCTGTGCTGCCCCGTTCGGTGAGCACCAGCTCGCACCCGGCGCGGGCGAGCGTGGTGGCGATGCGCTCGGCGGGGAAGTGCGGCTCGACGGGCAGGTAGGCGCCCCCCGCCTTGAACACCGCGAGCACGGCGGCCATCCAGTCCAGGTTCCGCTCGGTCACCACCGCGACGACGCCCTCACGGCCGAGGCCCCGGACCAGCAGCGCCCGACTGAGCTGGTTGGCACGGGAGTTGAGCTCGCGGTACGTCCAGCGCCGGTCGCCGTGGACGGCCGCGACGGCGTCCGGGTGCGCCACGACCCGCTGTTCGAACAGCTCGTGCACCCGGCGGTCGGGCAGTTCGCGGTGCGGCCCTGCCAACCCGTCGAGCTGGAACCGGAGTTCGTCGTCCGACACCAGACTCCGCCGCCCGTGCTCGGCGTCCGGTTCGGCGGCCAGCAGGGTGAGGGCGGTGACGTGGTACCCGGCGATCCGGGCCGCGCCGTCCTCGTCGAGCACGTCCGTGCGGTACCGCAGCCGCAGCGCCGGACCATCGTCGCGGTGCACCAGGCCCACCCGCAGGACCACGTCCTGGTCGAGGTCGCCGTCGCCGCCGCTCGTGTCGAGCACGGTCTCGAACGGCGGTTCACCGAGGCCGAGTTCGCGGCGCAGCGCGGCCACCGGGAACCCGGCGTGCGTCAGCAGCTCCGTGGTGACCCGGTGGGTGTGCCCCAGCAGTGCGCGCCAGGTGTCGCCGGGTGCGGTGGTGAGCCGGCACGGCAGTATGCGGCCGTCCTCCAGCCAGCCGGTGGTGACCTCGCCCTCGCCCGACAGCACGGCGAGCACCTTGGCGTGGGCGGCGAGCAGCGCGGCTGTACCGTCCAAGACGGTCAACAGGCCTTCTGGCAGGACGACTTCGTAAGCAGCGACCCCTTTCGCCGGGTCGGCGCTCCACCGCGGAACCACGGTCCGCCCCCCGGCGGTGAGCACCTCGTGCCAGTATTTCCGGGCAGCGTCGCCCGACTCCGACCGATCCATTTCTTTCCCCCGATTCACCGTGATCCGGTGGTCTCCGTCGCCGGGTTCCCGCCCCAGCGCGCGTGCGGCGGCACCTCCTCGCCCTTCATCAGGAAGGAGTCCGGCGCGAGCACGGCCCCCTCGCCCAGCACCACGCCGTAGTGCACGAACGCCTCGACCTCGAGCGTGCAGCCGGCGCCGATCGTGACGTGGTCGGACTTGAAGGTGCCGTCCTCCTGCGAATGCGCCTGGATCTTGCTGCCGGCCGCGAGCGTGCAGTCGTCCCCGACGGCCGTCAGCGTCCGCTCGGTGATGAACGCCCCGTCGTCGAAGACCCGGCGCCCGATCCGCACCCCCAGCAGCCGCCAGACGAAGCTCTTGAACGGGGTGCCGTTGAGCATCGTCAGGTGTTTGTCCGGCAGTTTCCACAGCCGCTCCTGCCGCCAGAAGACGGGGTCGTAGATGGAGCACAACCGTGGCCGCAGCGGCCGGAAGCGGGTCAGGGACCGTTCCACCAGCGTGTAGTAGAAGACGGTGAACACCAGCGCCGCCAGGGGCAGCGCGGCGAGCGCGAGCAGTCCCGCGATGCCGTCGCCGTGCCCGTACAGATCGACGGCGATGAAGCCGAGCACGGTGAGCGCGAAGGTGTGCAGCCAGCGCAGGAACAGGAACAGTCCCATCGAGCGCAGGTTGAAGCGGTTCTTCGCGGCGAGCCGGCGGCGCAGTTCCTCGCCCTCGCGCAGGTGGTCGAAGCGGCTGTCGCGCTCCACCGAGCGGGGGATCTCGAAGGGCGGCGAGCCGAGCAGCCCGACCCCTTCGCGGATCTCGCCGTCGAGCGGGACCAGCACCTTCGTGGCCAGCAGGCAGTTCTCGCCGGTCCGGCCGCCGACCGGGTAGGCGATGAGATTGCCCAGGAAGTTGTGCCCGCCGATCGCCGTCCGGGACACCCGGAACGACGTGGCGGAGTAGTCCGCGTTCATCACCGACAGCCCGTCCGCGACCATCGTGCCGCTGCCGACCTTCACCAGGTACGGCGTCTCGTGCTGCACCGCGGTGCCGAAGTTGGATCCGGTCTGGTCGACGCGTGAGAGGTCGTAGCCGAGGGCCTTGAGGCAGGGGACGATGTACGAGCTGTCGCCGCACAGCCACGTGAAGAACTTGAGGTTGGTCAGGCGGGCGATCGCGCGGTGCACCGAGTAGTGGAAGCCGTACAGCGGATAGGTGCGGTCCGGCTCCACGAGCGGGCGCAGCAGTCGCGGGACGACGAACACGACGACGGCTCCGACGGCGACGGAGCCGGCGAACAGCGCGAGCGAGAGGGCCATCGCCTCGACGTAGAAGCGTGCCGAGGTGAGGTGCCGCGACGCCGGGTCGAGGAGGGTGTCCAGTTCGGGCGCGGCGGTGAGCAGGAGATAGGCGCCGCCGACCGTCAGCGGCACGTACAGCAGCAGCGTCTGGAGCAGGGCGGCGAGGCCGTATCCGGCCCGCCGGAGCGTGCCGCACGGGAGGGGGGCCACCCGGACGTGGTCCACGTCCGTGCGCCGGGCCGGTGAGCCGTGCCGGCTCTCCCCGGCCGGGACCGACTCCTCGGCGCGCAGCGCGGAGGAGTGGCCGAGCTGGGAGCCGTCGCCCAGGGCGGTCCCGATGTCGAGGACGGTGTGCTCGCCGACGAAGACGTCCCGGCCGAGGGTCACCGGGCCGGTGCGGATGCGCCCGGCGCGCGCCCGGTAGCAGAGGAAGACGGAGTCCTTGCGGATCACCGTGCCCGCGCCGATCGTCAGCAGGTCGGTGCAGACCGGGACGGTGCGGCTGAGGATCGTGACGCCCGGTCCGATGCGGGCGCCGAGGGCCCGCAGGTACAGCACGTACAGCGGGTTGCCGACGAACAGGATCATCGGGCTGGTGTGCAGAAGCGCCTTGACGATCCAGAACCGCAGATACGCCGGGCCCCACACGGGGAACTCCACGGGCTTCCACCGCCCGACCAGCAGCCATTTGGCGGCGACCGGCAGGGTGCACAGGGCGAGGAAGGCGAGCAGGCCGAAGACCGCCGAGCGCAGATAGATCTCGACGAGCCCCGAGGCGTCCGCCACCCACTCGTACCCCAGTACGTATCCGGAGGTGGCGAGCAGGCCGTATCCGGCGAAGAGGAGCAACTGCAGCGCCCCGCACAGGGCGTACCGGAACGTGCTGCCGGGGGGTGCGGCCTCGGCGGGCACCGGCAGGGCGGCCGACGGAGCCGGCGCCTCGGCCAGTGCGGCGGCGAGGCCGCGGATCGTCGGGTGGCCGTAGACGTCCCGGATGGAGACCGACGGCAGGTCGGGGTGCTTCCTGACGCGGGCACAGAAATGCGCCATTGTCAGCGAGTTGGCACCGAGGTCGTCGAAGAAATGGCTTTCTGCGGGCACATGTTCGACGCGTGCGACGCCGGCCAGAACTTCGGCGAGGAGTCGCTCGGTGGCGGTGTACGATTCCGCCGCGTCCGGCTCGGCCCCCTGGACCTCGCCCGGTTTTTCCACCACGTGTCGTGGTGCTGGCAATGTCATTGAATTTCTCCGCGACAGGTATTGCGATGGAAGGCGCCCGGGGGTGAACGGGACGGCGCGCGGAATGACAGAAGGAGAGGGGATGGGAAGCGGTGACGCGTGTGGCGGAATTGATCAGGCCTGGTCGGAGCCTGGGCGAATCCCCTGAGGTGTGCTGGGCCGGCACCTGGTCCAGGTGGCCGCAGCCGAATGCAATCCGGATTCTTTCGGTACATTCGGGAACGGGTCAAGGGAGGTCGGGTGATTGACGCTTTCCCGCCCCTTTTCCGATCTCTTCCGGCCTGTCGTACCTGAGCCCGTACGGCGTTTCAGCGGGGAACTTTCCGAAAAGACGGTACAAGCACGCTCGGACGTTCCACTTCCGGCCCCTCATTGATTCAGCCAGCACGTTCATGACAGAAAAGGCGATTTGGAATCACCTTTGGTTTCTGCTGGGTTTCCCTTTGTTTGCTGCCCCGTGACGCGACCGGAGGGAAAGGTGCGCCGCGCGCGGGCCCTGTCGCGACCGACGGCACCGGGAGGTGAGGGCGGCACGCGCAGGCGGATACCTTTAGGGCGTGCAGCCAGCAAGTCAGTCACCCCCACCGTCCGAGAGCCCCCATGGGCGTCTCCACCGCGCGCGTGCCCTCTACCGGGACGTCTCCAAGCGCAGGACCGCCTGGCTGCTCCTGAAGGACACCGTCAACTCCTGCATCGAGTACCGCATCCTGGGCCTCGCGGCCGAGGCGGCGTTCTTCACGCTGCTCTCCGTGCCACCGCTGCTGCTCAGCATGATCGGCCTGCTCGGCTACGTCGACGACTGGACCGGCGCCGACACCATCGCCAGCCTGGAGCTCAACCTCCTGGAGGCCTCGCGCACCGTCCTGTCCGACAAGGGCGTCGCACAGATCGCGCAGCCGATCCTGGACGACGTGATGAAGGGCGGTCGCCCCGACGTCATCTCCATAGGATTCCTCTTCGCCCTGTGGTCCGGCTCCCGCGCGGTGAACGTCTTCATCGACACCATCACCGTCATGTACGGCCTCGACGGCGTCCGCGGCATCGTCAAGACCCGCCTCATGGCGTTCCTGCTCTTCATCGTGGCCCTGCTGATCGGTTCGGTCGCCCTGCCGCTGATGGTCGCCGGGCCCGACGCCGTCGTCCGGATCGTCCCGTGGTCGGCGACCGTCGTCCAGGTCCTCTACTGGCCCGTCGTGATCGTCCTGTCCATCGTCTTCCTGACGACGCTCTACCACGTGTCGGTGCCGGTCCGCTCCCCCTGGGTCGAGGACGTACCGGGCTCCCTCATGGCCCTCGGCATGTGGGTCCTCGGCAGCTTCCTGCTCCGCATCTACCTCACCAGCACGGTCGAGGGGGCGACGATCTACGGCTCGCTCGCCGCCGCCGTCGCCGTCCTCCTCTGGATCGGCGTGAGCGCCTTCGCCGTCCTGGCCGGCGCCGCCGTCAACGCCGCCATCGACCGCGTCTGGCCCGCCGCCGCCACGGCCGCGGCCCGCGCCGCCAACGAGCGCCTCCGCGAGGAACAGGCCGCCGAGTACGTCGCCCGCGCGGCCGCCGCCCGCTCCCACGACCCCGAGGACCCCGACATGCCCTCCGAGTTCCCGGAGCGCTGGTCGCGCTTCCTGCCACCGGAGGACGTGACGTCGAGGCTGCGGTCGCCGGTGAAGAAGACGGACGAGTAGCGCGTTCGCGGTGGCGAGTGCGTCCAAGAGGGTGCACGGGTGAGTCCGCAGGAGCATCGGCATTCTGTGGAGAGCCGGGGGTGCCGTGTGGAGCCGGGGGTGCCGTCGGGGTGTGGGTCTGTGCGGGTCTGAGTGGGTCTGTTGCGGGCTGCGGGTGGTCCGTGGTTGCTCGCGCGGTTCCCCGCGCCCCTGAAGGGCACGGCAGTACCCGGCGGCCACAGGCGTAGCCTTTTTCGTGTGTATGCGGAAAGGGCGTCTCGGCTGGACGGGGCTGTGGTCTGGATCAACAGTCCCGGTGGCCCTGTCGGCCCCGGCTCCGGGCGGGTGCTGCCCGACGGGTGCATGGATCTGCTGT
This sequence comes from Streptomyces sp. NBC_00104, assembly GCF_045160825.1. Taxonomy (NCBI): domain Bacteria; kingdom Bacillati; phylum Actinomycetota; class Actinomycetes; order Kitasatosporales; family Streptomycetaceae; genus Streptomyces; species Streptomyces sp. NBC_00104. The sequence continues at coordinate 8,669,543 of NZ_CP108215.1, forward strand.
GGCACGACGGCCGGCTCATGGTCGCCGGACCGGACACGCGCGCGTACGTCACCGAAGGGGGACCGAGCAGCTGGGCGGGCCTCCGGTTCTATCCGGGCACCGCGCCCGCCTTTCTCGGTGTGCCCGCGCACGAGTTGCGTGACCGGCGGGTGGAGCTGGCCGATCTGTGGTCCCCGGCGCTCGTACGGCGGCTCACCGCCCGGGTGAACGCGGCGGGTGATCCGGCGAGCGGGCTCGAAGAGGTCGTCCTGGAACGGGCGGCCGATGTGGGGCGCCCCGATCCGGTGCTGCGGCGCGTCGTCGTCGCCCTCGACGCGGGGCGTGCCGTCGCGGCGACCGCCGACGAACTAGGGCTGGGGGCACGGCAGTTGCACCGCAGGTCACTCGCCGCGTTCGGGTACGGGCCCAAGACGCTGGCGCGGGTGCTGCGGCTGCGCCGGGCGCTCGCACTCGCCCGGAACGGCGTGCCCTTCGCCGAGACGGCGGCCCGCACCGGGTACGCCGATCAGGCACATCTGGCGCGTGACGTACGGGAGTTGGCGGGGCTGCCGCTCGGCGAGCTGCTCGGCCGACGGTAGCGGAGGCGGGCCGGGTCGGGTGCCGGTGGTGGGCCGGGTCGGGTGCCGGTGGTGGGTGTCGGCGGTGGGGGACTGTGGTGGGGGCCGGTGGGACGGCTACTCGGGGGCGGGCGCCGGCAGTGGTGCGAAGAGGTCGACGCCGTTGCCGTCGGGATCGAGGATCACGGCGTACCGGTGGCCCCACACCGCGTCCCACGGCTTGAGCTCACCGCGGTACCCGGCGTTCACCAACTCCTCGTACACCGCGTCGACTTCGGCCGGACTGTCGCACAGCAGGGCCAGCCCCGCGCCGCCACCCGTCCCCGGGCGGTACTCGGGGTGGAAGGAGCGGACGGTCTCCTCGGTGTCGAGCAGCAGCCGCAGCCCGCCGGGCAGTTGGGCCTCGGCGTGCGGCTGGTGCTCGGCGCCCTCGGGGAAGGCGAAACCGAGCCGGCGGTAGAAGGTGACGGAGGCGGCCATGTCCGAGGCCACCATGCCGATCGCGTCGAGTCGTGGAGTCATACGGCCACCGTAGGCGGACCGGCGACGGCCGGTCTTGAAGGAATCGGACACCCGCCCACACCCGTCGTGAGACCGGCCCCCGGAGCCTCACCATCCCCTCGTGGCGCGAAGTGGCCCTTGTGGGTAAGCGCTCTCACGGAACGGACTCTTTGGCTCACCTGTGGAACAACTGTGCGGCAGGATGGAGGGCATGCTCAAGCTCCGTACCGCGCGTGTTCTGCTGCCCCTGGCGTTCCTGCCGTCGCTGCTCACCGCCTGCGGGACCGAGAAGGTCGTGGTCGCGGGCCGCGAGCCCCTGATGCCGTCCCCCGACCGGGCCGAACTCCACGCCCGGGCCGAGGCGTTGGGCCTCGCGCCCGGGCTCGTCTATGTCACCGAGTCCCCCGGCTTCACGCTGGCCCGGCAGTCCGTCGGCGTGTACGGCGCCGACGGCTTCTCCGCCGCCTACTGGTCCCGGAAGAACAGCGCCCAGCTCCTGCTCCTCGTCGACCACGGCACGATGACCGCCGGCAGCTGCCCCGAACTGCCGCTCGGCCAGGGCACGGGCGAGCCGGTCGGCTGTGAACGCGACGGGGACGCCTGGTACCGGACCTCGGCGGGACAGCACGAGTACGCCGTACCGGAGGACGGCCACCTCGTCCGGATCAGCGCCGCCGCGGCCACGGTCGACCGCGACGCCCTGCGGGCAGCCGCCCTCGCCGCCCACCGCCCCACCGACGCCGAACTCGCCTTCCTCCTCCCGCCCCGCCACCACGACAAGCCCCGGCCCCCGCACGACGGCATGCCGATCGAACGCGGCGACCTGCCCCCGGCGGGCGACGGAGCACCCGACAACGAGGTGGGCGCCTCGGGCTGAGCCGCGCCGCCACGACGGGAACGGTCCCATGAGGCGGCCCGGGGTGGTGGCCCGACGTGGCGGCAGGGCGGCCGGACGTGGTGGCGTGGTGGCGTGTCGGCCGGACGCGGTGGCGTGGTGCTCCGAGGCGTTGGGCGTGATGTGCCGTCGATCAGGGGGAGGGGATACCGCCCGGCTGCTGCGGGCCGAACGCCGTCATGAAGCGGTCGCGGAACTTGTCCATCCGCCACACCGGCGTGGTGTCGGCGGGCTGCAGACCGTCCGTCCAGCCCCAGTCGGAGATCTTCTCCAGCACCTCGGGGTCCTGGGCGACGATCGAGACCGGCACGTCGTGGCTGGGGTTGTCGCCGGTGACCGTCTTGTTGGGCTGGTGGTCGCCGAGGAAGATCAGGACGGTGTCCTTGGAACCGTACTTCGCGACGTGGTCGACGAGGCTGGTCACCGAGTACTGGATGGACTTGCGGTACTCGTCCCGGACGGCCAGGGGATCCTTCCAGACCTCCGTCGGGTCCTTGCCCTCGGCCTTCTGCAGCGAGTGGTAGACCGACCCGTCGCCGACCTGGTCCTCGGGGATCGTGCTCGGGATGGGCGCCCACGGGTTGTGGCTGGAGGTCAGGATGATCTCCGCCATCATCGGCTCACGGTCCTCCTTGCCGTGCTCCAGCTCCTCGAAGGCCTTCAACGTGTACTGGTCGGGCATGGTCGACCAGCTGAACTTCGGCCCCTTGTAACCGAGTTGGTCGGAGTCGTAGATGTGGTCCAGGCCGAAGTACTTGCCCTCCGGCCAGGCCATCTGGGTGCCCGGGACGATACCGACCGTGCGCCAGGCGCCGGTGCGGCGGAACGCCTCGGTGAGGGTGAGACGGTCGCTCGCGACGAGCTGGGAGTAACGCGACTGGTTCTTGATCCACAGGCCGGACAGGAACGTGGAGTGCCCCAGCCAGCTGCCGGCGCCCGTGATGGGGGAGCGCAGCCAGCCGCTCCGCGACGCGTACCCGGCGTCCTTCAGCTCCTGCGTCTTCCGCGCGAGCGTCTCACCGAGCGGCTCGCCCATCCGCGGGTCGTCGATCGCGGAGCGGCCGTAGCTCTCGATGAACGTGATCAGTACGTCCTTGCCGCGCAGCCCGGTCAGCAACTGGTCAGGCGGTACGTCGGCGAAGGCGTCCACCGCGGCCTGCTTGCGGAACGCCTCCCCGTCCTTCAGCCCGTCGCCCACCGACTCGATCCGGTTCTCCACGAGCGTGGCCGCGCTGTGCGAGGCCACCGGCACGTCGGATATCTCCAGCGTCAGCGTCGAGCAGGTGATCCACGCCGTTCCCAGGACGAGCAGCGTACGGCTCGCCGTGTGCCGGTTGCGCACCATCAGCCTGCTGATCCGCAGGACCGCGAGGGTCATCAGCACCGGCAGCGCCAGCGCCAGCGCGATCAGCCCGACCGTCGCGGCCTGCGCGACCGCGCCGCCGAGCGAGTCCTTCATGAACGACTGTGCGTCGTCCAGCAGAATCCAGTCCAGCACCAGGTCGAACGGCCGGTCCAGGGTCCAGTACGACCCCATGTCCAGCGCCTTGACGATCGTCAGCAGTCCGAGCACCGCCCCGACCACCACCACTGCCACCCGCCGCGCCATCGTCGGCAGTACGAGCAGCAGCCCCGCCACGAGGATCCCCTCCGCCGGGATCCGCAGGAACCGGCCGAAGTCGATCTCGGTGATGTCGTTCGGCACGACCAGCGCGAACAGGACGAGGACGATGGCCAGCCCGGTCACGGCCCAGGCGACGGCCCGCGCGGCCCGGGGGTGCCTCGCACGCCAGCCGGACGGGGACGCGATCCGCTCGGGGCCGGGATCGGGTTCAGGACCGGGCTCGGCGGAGACATCGGGCGCAGGACCGGGCTCCGGGGCCGACTTGGCCTTGAGCTCGGTCTCGTTCCCGTTCCCGTTCCCGTTCCCGTGCTCGGGCTCAGGTTCGGGTGCGGCGGACGGCTCGGGCTCGTCTGCGTCGGCCTTGAGGTCGGACTGGGGCTTCTCGGGGTTCTCCGCTTCGGCCTTCAGGTCGGACTCGGGCTTGTCCGCTTCGGTCGGGAGAGCTGACTGGGGCTTCTCGGGGTTCTCCGCCTCGGCCTTGAGGCCGGGCCCGCCCTCGGACTGTGCCTCCTCGGACTGTCCCTCCTCGGGCTCCGCTGCCGTTGCCTCGGTCTCCGTTACCGCTTCCGGCTTCGGAGGGGCGGCGTCCTCCGGGGCTTTGTCGTCATCCGGCGCCGGTGTCGGTCCCGGAAGCTGCGGAGAGCGTATGTGCGACAACCCGAAGGTCCTTCCCTGTGGAGCATGTGGAGCTCAGTGCTGGTGGAGCGGAGTGGGCCGGGGCCGCGGGACCGCCGGGACACCCGATTGGCCATCCCTATGCGTACGGTCCCACGACGCCAACCGTTCACCCGAACTCAGGGCCGCCGCAACCCCTTCACCGAACCGCGACGCACCCGGCGCCCACCCCTCAGGCCGAGCGCAGCGCCCCCGTGCTGGCCCGCTCCACCAGCCGCGTCGACAACTCGGTGCGGGTGCCCTCCGGCTGGTCGCCCTCCATCATCCGCACGAGCAGCCGAAGCGCGGTCTGGGCCATCTCCGAGAGCGGCTGGCGGACGGTGGTCAGGCCGGGAGTCGCCCAGCGGGCCTCGGGAAGGTCGTCGAAACCGACCACGCTGATGTCGTCCGGCACCCGCAGCCCCCGCTCGGCCAGCGCCTCGTACACGCCGAGGGCCATCTTGTCCGAGCAGACGAAGACGGCGGTCGGAGGCTCGGGGAGGTCGAGCAACTGGAGCATACGGTGGCGTGCGGTGGTCTCCATGAAGTTGCCGTAACGGACGTACTCCGGCCGGTACGGCATTCCCGCAGCCGTCAGCGCGGAGCGGTAGCCCGCCACCCGGTCGCTGCTGCACATCTTGCGCCGGTACCCGGCGATCACGGCGATCCGTTCGTGCCCCAGGGACAGCAGATGGTCGGTGGCGGTCATGCCGCCCTGCCAGTTGGCGGCGCCCACGGACACCACGCCGGCCGGCGGTTCCAGGACCGGGTCGATCAGCACGAAGGGGATGCGGTGCTGGGTGAGCCAGGAGTACTGGGCGGGGGACAGCTCCGCCAGGTTGAACAGCACGCCCGCCGAGCCGCGGGCGGTCAGCTTGTCGAACCAGCCGCGTTCGGGGCGGGCGCCCCGGGTGCGGGTCAGGCCGGCCGAGACCACGACCTCCAGGCCGGCGTCGTGGGCGGCCTGTTCGACGCCGTGCAGCACCGCGCCCGACCAGGAGCTCTCCAGCGAGTGCACGACCAGGTCGACCATGCGCGGTGGTTGCGACGCCTCGAACCGGGGTCGCCGGACATAGCCGAGCCGGTCCAACGCCTCGGTGACCCGGCGCCTGGTCTCGGGGGCCACGTCCTCCCGGCCGTTGACCACCTTCGAGGCCGTCGGCACGGACACCCCGGCCTCGCGCGCCACCACCGCCAGCGTCGGCCCGGCCGTCACGCTCCCGCCCCGCACCATCGCGACTCCACCTCTCAGTGCCCGTCCCGAGGGCCGGTGAAATTTTCGAACAGCGTCGCCCCCGCGACGGAAGCCCGACCGCGTAGCAAGCGCTTCCTACGTTAAGCCCAACTCAACACGGCGGGAAGAAGCAGGGATTCAGCTTGATCTAGCGCGGAACCCCGGGCGTTCACGTCCGGGAGGAAGCGCTTCTCTGGATCGCTCTGACTTGCAGGTGCCCACGGGGCTGCACTGTTGACCTCAGCCAGGTCGCTTCTGGTTCTCGATGTACTCCTTGATGATCTCCAACGGTGCTCCGCCGCACGAGGCGGCGAAGTACGAAGGCGACCAGAAGTGGTCACCCCACAGGTACTTACGGATATGGGCTGGGAACTCCTGGCGGAGCCGCCGGGCAGAGACGCCCTTGAGAGAGCCGACCAGCCGGGACAGGGCGACTTTGGGCGGGTAGTGCACCAGCAGGTGGACGTGGTCCCTCTCCCCGTTGAACTCCACCAGCTCGGTGTCGAAGTCCGCGCACACGTCACGCATGACCTCCTCGCAGCGCCGAAGGATCTCATCGGTGAACGGGCCGCGCCGATACTTTGGTGTGAAGACCAAGTGCGCGTGAAGGGTGTAGACGACTGTTCTACCCCTACGAATATTGGGGTTTGACTCCCAGCGTGGTGACATAGATCAACGATACGATCACGCCTGTGAAACTCGTTGTGCAGGTAAAGCTGATGCCGGAGGCCGGGCAGGCCACCGCGCTTCTCGCGGCCCTGCGCACGGTCAACGAGGCCGCGAACTGGGTGTCGGCGGTGGCGTTCGAGCAGGGCGTGCCGCGTGAGTACGAGCTGCGTAAGCACACCTACGCGGAGTTGAAGTCGCGGGGGTTGGGAGCGCAAGCAGCCCAGCACACCATCAAGAAGGTCCGCGACGCCTACACGACACTCAAGGCCAACATCAAGGCTGGGAACCTCGGCAGACCGGGCTCGAAGCGGCGCAGGAAGGCCGAGTCCAAGCCCGTCGCCTTTCGGCCCGAGGCAGCCCAGCCGTACGACGACCGGTGCCTGAGCTGGCAGTACGACGCGCAGACGGTGTCCATCTGGACCACTGCCGGACGCATCCGGGGTGTGCGGTTCGTCTGTTCCGCCGACGGCCTCAAGATGCTGCGTGAGCACCGGCAGGGCGAATCGGATCTGGTGGAACGCGACGGCGTGTTCTACCTGATCGCTACCTGCGAGGTCCCCGAGGAGAAGCAGTACGAGCCCGACGGGTTCATCGGCGTCGACCTCGGCATCGTCAACATCGCCACTACGTCCACCGGCTACCAGGCCGCCGGGCGCGACCTGAACCACCACCGCAAACGCCACGGCGATCTACGCGGCAAGCTCCAGCGCAAGGGCACCAAGTCCGCCAAGCGGCTGCTGAAGAAGCGCAACCGGCGCGAGCAGCGCCATGTCTCCAACACCAACCACATCATCGCGAAACGAATCGTGACCGAGGCTGAACGCACCTCGGCCGGAATCGCCCTGGAAGATTTGGGCGGCATCCGGCAGAGGGTACGGCTCCGCAAGCCCCAACGGGTCGCGCTCCACTCCTGGGCCTTCGCCCAGCTCGGAGAGTTCATCGCGTACAAGGCACGCCGAGCAGGCGTGCCCGTGGTTCACGTCGACCCTGCCCACACCTCGCAGACATGCTGCGAGTGCGGGCACGTCGACAAGAAGAACCGGGTCGACCAGGCCCTCTTCATCTGCCGGAACTGCGGGGTCGTTGCCCACGCGGACCGGAACGCTTCCCACAACATCGCCCAACGTGGCGCCGTGGTGTGGAACGCGGGGCGTGAGTCACGCGTCCCAGCCACCCCGTAAGGGGTGGCAGGACGGAGGAGCCCACCCAGCCGCCAGCTGGGCACTACCTCCAAGCCCGGCCCTTCAGGACCGGGTCAAGTTGACAGGACCGCCCCAGCCAAAACTTTCGAAACCTCGAACAACGGGCAGGGGGCTCTGCGGAGGGTCGGCCGCGGACCGGGGCGCGGACGCCGGGCTGGGCGAGGCCGGGGCGGCTGTGGGGGCTGGTGGGGCGAAGAATAGAGGGCGGGGGCGGCTATGGGCGCAAGGCGGGCGAGGGATGGGCGAGGGTCGGGTCAGTTCTCTGCGCGGGAGTTCCGGGTCCCGCACCCTGGCCGGAGGCGCGGCTGGGAAGTGCCCGAATCCCCGCACCCGTCACCCGTCACCCTTCATCCGTCTCCCTCACTCGTCTCCCTCACTCCGCCGCGCACACCAGCCGGAATCCGCTGAAGTCCGCTTGGAACTCCGCGGCGACGAGGTCCTGGGCGTGGATGCCGGCCAAGGTGCCGGTGAAGCGCAGCCGGGAGCCGTAGTCGTCGGAGAGGTGGGTGAAGTCCAGGACCGGTCCCATGGGGGTGCGTACGCCGTCGCGGAGGTACCAGAAGCGCGCCTCCGCGCCGTCGACGCTCGCCCCCAGGGTGACCGGCCGCCCCGGCTCGACCTCGACCACGGCCACCTGCCGGGCCCCGTCCTCGTCGCGTTCGAGGAGGCTGAGCACGGTACGGCCCCCGCCCCGCCACTGCTGGCCGCGCTGCGGCTCGCCCTCGGGTTCGGCCCAGGTCAGGTCGAGGGCGACGTAGGACGCGGTGTTGTACCGGAGGGTCAGCCCGGCGGCCTCGCCGAAGGTGCGCGGCCGGGCCTCGACGGTGACCTCCACCTCCGCCCGGTGCTCGGTGATCCGCTGGGCCAACAGACTCTGCTCCCACAGCGATTCGGGACCCTGCCGGCCACGCAGCCGGATCCAGCCGGGACGGGCGGCCGTGTCGGCCCAGGAGGCGTCCGGCTCGGCCCGCAGACTGCTCCACGGCCAGGACAACGTGCCCTCCTGCGCGGCCGGCACGAGGGCGGACGGTAGTGCGCCGGGCGCGAGTACGGAGGGCTGTGCTCCCGGCGCGAGGGCGGACGCCGACGCGGCAGGCACGGCAGGCACGGCAGGCACGGCAGGCACGGCAGGCACGGCAGGCACGGCAGGCACGGCAGGCACGGCAGGCACGGCAGGCACGGCAGGCACGGCAGGCACGGCAGGCACGGCAGGCACGGCAGGCACGGCAGGTGTGCCGACGCCCGGCGGGACCACGGACGCATCGAAGCCCACCGGCGACGCTTTCCCAGCCGCGCCCGCCGCCCCTACGGCCGGTGTCTGCACCACCATGGCCGGTGTCTGCACTTCCACGGCCGATGTCTCCGCCTCCACGGCCGGTGCCTCCACCTCCCCCTGCGGCACCTCCACCTCCACCGCCGGATGCCAACCCCCTTGCCGCAGCCGGGGCCAGCCCTCCGCGTCCCAGGTCACCGCCTGGACGGCGGTCTCCCGGCCCAAGGGGCAGCGGATGCCGTGGTCGGTGTGCAGGGGGCGCGCGGTGAGGTGGCTGAGGAACCACTCGCCGGTCGGCGTCTCGACCAGTTCGGCGTGCCCGGCCTTCTGCAACGGGCTTTTGGGGTCGTCCCGGGTCGTCAGCAGGGGCAGGCCGTCGAGTTCGTACGGGCCGGTCAGTGTGCGGCCGCGCGCCACCCGCACCCCGTGTTCGACTCCGGTACCGCCCTCGGCGAGGACCAGGTAGTACCAGCCGTCGCGGACCAGGAGCTTGGGGCCCTCGATCAGCCGGTCGTGCTGGAGCAGGAGATGGGTGTCGCCCAGGGGGCGCAGGGTGGAACGGTCCAACTCCGTCAGGACGATCCCGGCGAACCGCTTGCCGCCCGGGCGGTGGTCGCTCTGCATGTTGAGCAGCCAGAGCCGGCCCTCGTGGTGGAACAGCGCGGGGTCGAAGCCGTGGCTGGAGATTCGCGCCGGCGCGGTCCAGTCGCCGTCGACCGCCGGGGCCGTGCTGACGTAGGTGTCCAGGTCGAAGTAGCGCGTGCCGACCGACCGCACGATCGTGTAGACCACCCAGAAACGGTCGCCGTCCCAGCTCAGCGAAGGCGCCCAGATGCCGGCCGAGTCGGGGACACCCGCGAGAGAGCCGCCCGGGGCCGCGCCGCGCACATGACCGGCGTACTCCCAGTGCGCGAGATCCCTGGAACGGTGTATCGGGATCGTCGGGAACCACTCGAACGAACTGGTCGCCACGTAGTACCACTCGCCGACCCTGATCAGGGACGGGTCGGGGGCGAAGCCGCGGATGACGGGGTTGCGGGCCACGGTCCTGGCACCGGCTCCCGGCGCTCCGGAGAAGGCCGTCACTTCAGCGCCCCCAGCGTCACGCCCGACCGCCAGTAGCGGCGCATCGCGGTCATCATGACGGCCAGCGGGACGATGGACAGCAGGGCGCCGGTCAGGACGAGGCTGGTCACGTCGATGCCGGACTCCAGCGTCTTGCCGGTCCAGTAGTAGAGGCCGAGGTTGAGCGTCCAGTTCTCCTTGCCGCGCAGGACGGTCAGCGGGAGGAAGAAGGCGTTCCAGGTGTTGACGAAGGCCAGCAGGAAGACCGTCGCGCCGCCCGTGGTCATCATCCGCAGCACGATGCTGAAGAAGATGCGCAGCTCCCCGGCCCCGTCGATCCGGGCCGCCTCCAACAGCTCGAAGGGGACCGTCGCCTCGGTGTAGACCTTGGCCAGATACACGCTGAAGGGGTTGATGAGGCAGGGGATCAGCATCGCCCACGGGGTGTCGACCAGGCCGATCTTCGAGAACATCAGGTACAGCGGGAGTGTCAGCAGGGCGATCGGGATCAGGAACGACCCCACCACGCACGCGAACACCACACCCCGGCCCGGGAAGTCGAAGCGGGCCAGGCCGTAACCGGTCGCCAGCGCGATCAGCGTGCCGCCGAGGGAGCCGACACCGGCGTACAGGAACGAGTTGGCGGTCCAGCGCAGGAAGATGCCGTCCTCGTAGGTGAACAGCTGGTGCAGGTTGTCCCAGAGGTGCATGTCGGAGAACCACATGCCGTTGCTCTGGTACAGCCCCACCCGGTCCTTGGTGGCGGCGACGATCAGCCACCACACCGGGAACAGGCTGTAGACGCTCGCCAGGATCAGGCCGAGCAGGATGAACCGCTGGCCGCCGCGCCCGCGTGAGGCCGCGTCGGGGCCGGCGATCCGCCGTACGGGAGGCACGCCGGACCTCCCGGCCTTCCCGGATCTCCCGGTGTTCCGGGGCTCTTCGGTGTTCCCGGATTTCCCGGGCTTCTTGGGGGAGTCGGTGGTGGTCGTGGCCATCAGTCGACCTCCTTCGAGGTCAGCCGGTAGAAGAGGAGCGAGGCGACGCCGAGGATCAGGGCGAGGAGCACCGACAGGGCGGCGGCGTAGTGGTAGTTGCCCGCGTTGAACGCCTGGTTGTAGATGATCATGATCGGGGTGAAGCCGTCGTCGACGGTCTCCGGGGTGATTCTCCGGAACAGCGCCGGCTCGTTGAAGATCTGGAGCATCTGGATGATGGAGAGCAGTCCGGTCAGGACCAACGCCCCGCGTACGAACGGGATCTTGATGCTCAGCGCGATCCGGGACTCGGAGGCGCCGTCGAGGCGGGCGGCCTCGAACAGTTCGCGGGGCACGCCCTGGAGCGCCGAGTAGATGATCACCATGTTGTAGCCGATGCCGTGCCAGGTGAGCAGGTTGCCGATGGACGGCCACACCATGGAGGGTGCGAAGAAGTTCCAGTCGAACCCGAAGAGGTCGCCGATCGGGGTCAGGGGGCCCACCTCGGGGCTGTACAGGTTGATCCACACGATCGCCGCGACCACGCCGGGGATCATGTACGGGACCAGCAGCACGATCCGGAACCGGTTCGCGGCCTTGGAGGTGAGGGCGTCCAGGAACAGTGCCAGGACCAGGCTGACCAGCAGCATGAACGGGATCTGGACGCAGGCGAACAGCACCACCCGCAGGATGGCGCCCGTGAACGCCGAGTCGGTCAGCCCGAGTCGGTAGTTGTCCAGCCCCGAGAACTCCCGGGTCGCGCCGCCGAGGCCGAGCCCGGACTGCTTCTCCTGGAACAGCGACTCGTAGACCGCGTACCCGATCGGCAGCAGATAGAGGAAGACGAATCCGAGCTGGAAGGGCACCGTGAACGCGGCACCCTTCCAGCGCTGGGAGCGAATCATCGAAGGATGCCTCAGCCCTTGACGTTGATACCGCGCGACTTCAGGTCCTTGACCGTCCACTCCTGCATGTGCGCGAGCAGGTCGGTGACCTTCTGTTCCTTGCTGACGACCTTGCCCCATTCGCTCTGCAACTCGGTGAACATGGCGGTCCAGTTCGGGCCGTAGACCCAGTCCGCGGTGACGGTGCCCAGGCTGTCGGTGACGATCTTCTCGCCGGGCGCGTAGTTGTCGCCGAGCAGCTTCTCGGAGATCGCCTCGGAGACGTAGGCGTCGCTGTCGGCCAGGGCCGGCATGACACCGCTGCCGGTCTCCGGGCTCGCCATGGACTTGACCGCGCCGGTGTCCGTGGACAGCCACAACGCCGCCTCGGCCGCCTGCTTCTTGTACTTGCACTGTTCGGTGACCAGGTTCATGCCACCGCTCTGGTTGGTGCCGGCCGGCGTCTTGGCCGCCTCGCCCTGGTACGTCGGCCAGGGCGAGAGCGCCCACTTGCCGAAGGAGTCGGTGAAGTTCTGCACCATGCCGGACATCTGCCAGGTGGAGATCTGGCGGGTGACCGTGCCGCCCTTGTCGTAGTTGCGCTGCACGGCCGCGTAGTCGGCGAAGGAGAGCTTGGAGTTGAGGTCGTCGTCGATGATCTGCTGGATCACGTCGGCGGCCTTCAGGCTGCCCTCGTCCTGGAAGTCCACCTTCCAGGAGTCGCCGTCGATCGCGTACCAGTGGGCACCGGCCTGCATGGCCAGCACCTCCAGGGTGCTCGGGTCCTCGCCGGCGTAGTTGGTGATGTGGATGTCGTGCTTCTTCAGGACCTTGCCGGCGGCGATGAAGTCGTGCCAGGTCGCGGGTGCCTTGAGGCCGTACTTGTCGAAGACGTCGGTGCGGTAGATCGTGAAGGCGGGCGCCGAGCTGGTGGGCACGCCGTAGACCTTGCCCTGCACCTGGACACCGGCCCACGCACCGGCGTTGAACTTGTCCTCGCTCGACCCGACGTACTCGGTGATGTCGGCGAGCGCGCCCTGCGACACCCAGGTCGTCACGTACTCGGCGGTGTTCTGCAGCAGACAGGGGGCGTTGCCCGCCTTCACCGCGTTGCTGAGCTGTTTCTGCATGGTCAACTGGTCGGTGACCTTGGTGTACTTGAGCTGGACGTCCTTGTGGGAGGCGTTGAACGCCTTGACGAGGGCCTCCTGGCCGTTGGCCCAGCCCCAGAAGGGGAGGGTGACCGGACCGGAGGCTCCGGAGGAACCGTCGTCGCCCGAGTCCGAGCCACCGCACGCGGCGAGCAGACCTGTCAGCGCCACACTCGCGACGGCGACGCGGGCGAACCTTCTCCGAGGGCTGAGGGAGTTCATCGTACGGTCATCCTTCGAGACGTAGACGATCGCGGAAGCGAGGGCGAGGGGGCCGAGGGGCGGCTCGGTGGGGCGACGGCGAGCGAGGCGGACCGTCAGCTCGGGTCTCGGGGCCCCTACGGAACGTTGTAGTAAACGGTTGCTGTGAAACGTAGGTCGCCTGATCGGCTCACGCAAGAGCGCGACGGCAAATTATTACGCCGAATTGTCGCTGGGGTTGCCGGAAGCGGACGTTCGGCGGCCGTTGTGTGACGGGGCGTTCCCAGGTCAGGGGTGTGCCGTGCGGCGGGAAGGCGGGCGCGAGCGCAGGGCTTGCGAGGGCGGGGTGTGAAAACGTTTACGCGGCCCGCGCATTGATTGCGCGCGAGGGTGGCGGGCCGGTTCAGGCGACCCGGGCCAGGTCCGTGTGCCGTACCTGGTGGGCCGGTGGCAGACCCGAGGCGAGACGCTCCAGTTCCTCGACGACGGTACGGCCGAGGCGCTCCAGCTCGTTGCCGAGGGAGCCCGCGATGTGCGGGGTGAGGAAGACGTTGGGGAGGTTGTAGAGCGGGGAGCCCACGGGCAGCGGCTCCGGTTCGGTCACGTCGAGGACCGCGTTGAGCCGGCCGGAGAGCAACTCGTCGGTGAGGGCGTCCGGGTCGACCAGGGCGCCCCGGGAGGTGTTGATGAGGACGCCGCCGTCCCGGATGAGCGCGAGTCTGCCGCGGTCGAGCATGCGGTAGGTCGCGGGGATGTCGGGGGCGTGGAGGCTGACGATGTCGCTGGTGCGCAGCAGGTTCTCCAGCGCCATCGGCTCGGCGCCCAGCGCGGCGGCCTCCGCCGTGTCGACGTACGGGTCGTACAGCGAGACGGCGAAGTCGAACGGTTTCAGCAGGTCGAGGAGTCGACGGCCGACACGCGAGGCCCCGATGACGCCGACCCGGCGGCCGACGTTGCCGATGGCCGCGGTCTCGGCGGGGGAGGGGTAGGTGTGTGTCCGGCGGAAGCGTTCGCGCTGGTCGAAGGTGTCCTTCCCGGCCAGCAGGATCATCGCGAGGGTGTACTCGGCGACCGGCAGCGCGTTGCCGGCCACCGCGCTGGAGACGGTGACCCCGCTCTGCCACAGTGCCCTGCCGACCAGCGCGCGGACCGAGCCCGCGGCATGCAGGACGGTCCGCAGCCGGGGCACCGCCGCGAGTACGTCCGCGTCGAGGTGCGGGCAGCCCCAGCCGGTGATCAGCACCTCGGCCCCGGCCAGCGCGGAGGCGGCGGCGGGATCGGCGAAGTCCCGTACGACGAACTCGGGGTCGATCTCGACCGCCTCCCGCAGCCGTGCCATGAGCGGAGGCGGGAAGAGCAGGGGCAGATGCACCGGATCCATGGCGAACACGGCTCGCGTCGACTGGGCGCTGGGCATGACTCTCCTGGACAGCTGGGGGTGGACGGAAGGACCGCACGAGGCGGTGTGGTGGGGTTTAGAAAACGTCTTCTACCGTAGATCCGAGTCCGACGGGCGGTCAATCGCCATGATCGGGTGTCGTGCGCGGATCACCGCTGGGGGTCGTCCGTGAATGCGCAGGTCGTATGGCTGTGACGCGGGCGACGAGGTGGAGCCGGGCGAGGGTGCTTGGGAGAGGGATGGCCGGCGCTTCGGTGGGGGTGGAGGGAAACCGTGGTCTGGCGTAATCGGTTACCCCGTGTGGCCGGTTGCTGAAACGGCGTGGGGGCGGCGGGATCTTCTGTGGGTGCGCCCGGAGTCCGGAGCCCGGAGCTCGAAAAAGGCAACCGGTTCCCGTGGCTGTGAGGTTCGGGCGCCGATGGACCGGTCCGACGCGTCGACCGGTATGCGCGGCCGACCTGCCGTGTTCACGCTCTTCGGGGACTCGTCGACGCCACGCGAGAGGGTATACGGCAATGTCCCAGGGGTGGTGCGGAGTTTTCGAAAACTGGTCAAGGCCCTTGACGCACTTTGCGGTCAGGAACAAGCTCTGCCTCGTCGGCCGGTAGAAACCGGTTGTTGCGTGGCCGGTTCTCCGTACATCCCGCACAGCCCCGGGCCCGATCGCCCGGGAATATCTTCAACTCCCCTTGCACGTAAGGATGTTGCTCATGACCGACAGCCAGGGCCCCGGTCTGTCCCGGCGCACCCTCCTCCAGGCCGCCGGTGCCACGGCCGCCGCGTACTCCCTGCTCGGCGTGGCCACCGGCACCGCGAGCGCGGACGACGGACCCGAGGCCGCCGACCGGCTGGTGGTGTACCCCGTCCCGACCGGGCTGCCCCTCAACACCAGCTTCTCCGTCAAGGCCCGTACGCCCGGTGGCGCATGGCAGTCGGTGCCCGTGCTGCGGGTCCGTACGAAGACCATCAACGAGAAGACCGGCTCCGGCGTCGTGCGCAGCTCCTCGGTCGCCAACCTGGACTTCCACGGCACCGTGGAGATCCAGGTCACCTCCTCGAAGGGTGCCGTCCCCTCCGCGCGGATCCGCCCCCTGTCGTACGACCTCGCGCACGAGGTGAGCGGCGACACCATCACCTTCGCCCTCACCGAGCCGCGCAACCTCTCCATCGAGATCGGGGACGCCGACGGCGGCGCGTTCGACCTCTACGACAACCTCCAGCTGCACGCCAACCCGATCGAGAGGTGGCGGCCCGAGGAGGACGACCCGGACGTCATCTACTTCGGCCCGGGCATCCACACCGTCACCGACAACGTGGTGAAGGTGCCCAGCGGCAAGACGGTGTACCTGGCCGGCGGCGCGGTGCTCAAGGCGCGCGTGGAGTTCACCCACGTGGAGAACGCCCGTCTGCTCGGCCGGGGCATCATCTACGACTCGGACGCCGCGACCCTGGTGGCGTTCTCCCGCGACATCGAGATCGACGGCATCCTCGCGCTCAACCCCAAGACCGGCTACTCCTGCACCATCGGCCAGTCGCAGCAGGTCACCGTCCGCAACCTGCACTCCTACAGCTTCGGCCAGTGGGGCGACGGCATCGACGTGTTCAGCAGCGAGGACGTGCTGATCGAGGGCGTCTTCATGCGCAACAGCGACGACTGCATCGCCGTCTACGCCCACCGCTGGGACTACTACGGCGACTGCCGCAACATCACCGTCCGGAACTCCACCCTGTGGGCCGACGTCGCCCACCCGGTGAACATCGGTACCCACGGCAACCCGGATAAGCCCGAGGTCATCGAGAACATCGTCTTCAGCGACATCGACGTCCTCCAGCACCGCGAGCCGCAGGTCCTCTACCAGGGCTGCTTCGCCCTCAACCCCGGCGACAGCAACCTCATCCGGGGCGTCCGCATCCAGGACGTCCGCGTGGAGGACTTCACCTGGGGCCAGCTGCTCAACATGCGCGTGATGGCCAACCGGTACAACGCCTCACCGGGGCGCGGCATCGAGGACGTGTACGTCCGTAACCTGACGTACAACGGCACGCACGCCTCCATGGCCATCCTGACCGGCTACGACGCGGACCGGCCCATCAAGAACCTGACCTTCCAGAACCTGACGGTCAACGGCACGGTCGTCCACGACAGGATGAAGAAGCCCGGCTGGTACCTGACGACCGACATGGTCCCGATGTTCGCCAACGAGCACGTCCAGAACCTCCGCTTCCTGGACGCCGACACGCCCGCCGTCACCGCGGCCCCGGAGATCACCAGCGCGGGCGAGGCCACGGCCACCATGAAACGGGCCTTCAACCACCTCGTCACGGCGACCGGTCTGCCCACCTCGTTCGCCGCCGAGGGCCTGCCCAGGGGCCTGAGCATGGACCCGAGGACGGGCCTGATCTCAGGCGTCCCGTCCCGCCCCGGCTCCTGCACGGTCACCGTCTCGGCCGCCAACAGCGCCGGTACGGCCACCAAGTCCGTCAAGCTCACCGTGCTGCACCCGTAGGACCAGGAGACATCTGTGCTTCCCCTCAGCAGACGGTCGTTCCTCGGCGCGGCCGGGTTCACGGCCGTGGCCGGCGCCGGACTCCTGTCCGCCTCCGCCACGGCCGCGTGGGCGGGCTCCACCGGAGCGACCCGCACCTTCACCCATCCGGGCCTGCTGCACACCGCCGCCGACCTGGACCGGTTGAAAGCAGCGGTCGCCGCGAAGGAATCACCGGTCCACGACGGCTATCTGGCACTCGCCGCCCACGCCCGGTCCAAGTCGACGTACACCATCCAGAACACGGGCCGGATCACGTCCTGGGGGCGCGGCCCGAGCAACTTCATGGGGCAGGCGGTCGCCGACTCGGCCGCCGCCCACCAGAACGCGCTGATGTGGTGCGTGACCGGTGACCGGGCCCACGCGGACAAGGCGCGGGACATCCTCAACGCCTGGTCGGCGTCCCTCACGATGATCACGGGCGCGGACGGACCGCTCGGCGCTGGCCTGCAGGCCTTCAAGTTCGTCAACGCCGCCGAACTGCTGCGGTACTCCGGCTACGACGGATGGACGGACGCCGACATCGCCCGCTGCGAGCGGTCGTTCCTCGATGTCTGGTACCCGGCGGTCTCCGGCTACATGCTGTACGCCAACGGCAACTGGGACCTGACGGCCCTTCAGACCGTGCTGGCCATCGGCGTGTTCTGCGAGGAGCCCGTCCTCTTCGAGGACGCGCTGCGCTTCGCGGCGGCGGGCGCGGGCAATGGTGGCGTCGCGGGCCGGATCGTCACCGCCGCCGGCCAGGGCCAGGAGTCCGGCCGTGACCAGGGGCACGAGCAGCTGGCCGTCGGCCTGTTGGGCGACGCGGCGCAGGTGGCCTGGAACCAGGGCGTCGACCTGTGGGGCTTCGACGGTCACCGCCTGCTGGCGAACGCCGAGTACGCCGCCCGCTACAACCTCGGCGGCGACGTCCCCTTCACCCCCGACCTGGACCGCACCGGCAAGTACCTCAAGAAGACCGTCT
Source organism: Streptomyces sp. NBC_00104 (assembly GCF_045160825.1). Taxonomy (NCBI): domain Bacteria; kingdom Bacillati; phylum Actinomycetota; class Actinomycetes; order Kitasatosporales; family Streptomycetaceae; genus Streptomyces; species Streptomyces sp. NBC_00104. The sequence continues at coordinate 8,687,339 of NZ_CP108215.1, forward strand.
CGGCCGTCGGGCGCGGCACCCTGCCGCCGGTCTACGAGATGTACTACGCCCACTACGCCGGAGTACGCGGCCTCGACGCCCCGGCTGTCGAGGCGGCTGTCTTCCGTGGTGCGAACGGCGCCCGGGTGGTCGAGGGCGGCAACGACGATCTGCCCGGCTTCGGCACCTTCGCCCACGCCGGGTCGGCGGCCCCCGCGTCGACTCCCGCACCGAGGCCTCCGGCCGGGGTGACGGCGGTGGGTGCCCGTGAGGCCGTGACGGTGGCGTGGCTGCCGTCGGCCTGGGCAACCGGGTACGACATCCTGCGGTCCACCCGCCCCGAGGGCCCCTACGAGAAGGTCGCCACCGGCCTCGACGAGCCGACGTACACCGACACGGACGTGCGCGGGGGACGGACGTACTACTACACCGTCACCGCCGCCAACTCCCGGGGTGTCAGCGGCACTTCGAGCCCGGCGGCCGCCTCCGCCGGTCTTCCGGAGCCCTGGTCCAGCCAGGACCTGGGGACGGTCCGGATTCCCGGCTCCGCCGCGTTCGACGGCGAGCGGTTCGTGCTCCGGGCGAGCGGTACGGCGGACACGTACCACCTGGCGCATGTGCCACTGCGCGGCGACGGCACCGTCACGGCACGGATCGTGTGGCCGCTCAGCTCCCAGTACTCCAAGATCGGCGTCACGCTCCGCGACTCGCTCGACGCGGGCGCCGTCCACGCCTCGATGCTGATCCAGGGGCTGCCGCTGCACACCTGGAGCGGGGTGTGGAGCGTACGGGAGGTGGCCGGGGGCGACATCTCGGCGACCGGCAGTACCCCCGTGCCGCCCTCCCAGCAGCAGGCCATCACCACGTCCGCCGCCTTCCCGATCTCCAGCCTGGGCACGCTGCCGCAGTCGGCGACACCGCTTCAGGCCCCGTACGTGGAGGGCGCGGGCGACGGCTACCGGCTGCGGGCCCCGTACTGGGTAAGGGTGACCCGCACGGGCCGCCGGTGCACCGGGGCGATGTCCCCGGACGGCATCCACTGGACCGAAGTCGGCTCCACTGAGGTCGAGTTGGGGCGTTCGGTGTACGCGGGGCCGGTCCTCACGTCCTGCCTGGGCGTGGACGAGGAGTACGCCGAGACGGGCACCGGGGCCTTCGACAACGTCAGCGTCGTGTCGGCCGCCCAGGGAGAGGTCTGGTCGGTGGCCCGTCCTGCCCGGCGGGTGACCGACCTCAGGGCCACCGCCGGAGCCGACGCGGTCGAGCTGGCCTGGACCGATCCCGACCTCTCCGCCCGCTACCGGGTGCTGCGTGCCACCCACGCCGACGGCCCCTATCTGACAATCGCGACCGGCGTCGCCCCGGTCGGCTTCGGCGCCCGCCTCCGGTACGCGGACGCCACGGGCGCCCCCGGCACGACGTACCACTACGTCGTCACCAAGACGAACAGCGGCGGACGAGGCCCGCGCTCGAAGCCGGCCGCAGCACCGACGCCGAGCCCTTCCCGTCCCCAACTCACCTCTTCCACCGGGGCGTTCGCCAATGCGGGAGACGCCTTCGCGTACCTGATCCGTGCCTCGCACGAACCCGTACGGTTCACCGCGAGCGGGCTCCCCGACGGCCTCCGGGTCGACCGGCGCACCGGTCTGGTCTCCGGAACCCCCACCCGGACCGGCGAGTTCACCGTCACCCTCACCGCCGGCAACGCGGCGGGCGACGGAACCGGCACCCTCACCCTGACCGTCGGCACACCCCCGCCCGCCCCCTGGACCTACGGCGACCTCGGCGACCCGGTCCTCGACGACCGGCTGTTCGGCACCCTCGGCGTGGTCGCCGTCAGCACCCCCGGCAGCACCTCCTACGAGGAGGACGGAACCTTCGTCGTACGGGGCGCGGGCGTCGACCTGACCGTCAACAACCAAGGGATGACAGGCCAGTTCGTACGGCGGCCGATCACCGGTGACTGCGAGGCCGTCGTCCGCCTGGACTCCCGGACCGGGGCCACCGCCGACCGGGTCGGGCTGCTGATGGCCAAGTCGCTGTCGCCGTTCGACCAGGCGGCCGGGGCGATCGTCAGCGGCGGGACCAGCGCCCAGCTCATGCTCCGCACGACCGTGGCCGGACGGTCGGCCTTCACCGGTGACGCCAAGGTCACCACGCCCTGCCTGCTGCGGCTGAAGCGAACCGGGACCCTCTTCGCCGCGGCGGTCTCCACGGACGGAGGCGTCACCTTCACCCCCCTCGCCGAGGGAGAGATCCCCGGCTTCGGTGACGCCCCCTACCACGTGGGCCTGGTGGTCTGCTCCCGCAGCCCGCTGACCCACGGCACCGCGCGATTCAGCGAGGTGAGCATCACCCCCACATAGGCGGCGCCGGGGGAGGGGCGGACAGGGACACCCGCCCCTCCCCCGAAGCCGCCGATCCTCCATGGACGGGAGACGCACCGATGAGCCGCACTTCCCCCCACACCGACCCCGAAGAATCCGCCCACGAAGGCGAGTTGAGCCGTCGCGGTCTGCTCAGGACCGCCGGCGGTCTCACCGCCGCCCTCGCGCTGGGCGCCGCCTCCGTCGCGACCACGGCGGAGGCGGCCCCGGCCACCTTCACCCACCCCGGCATGCTGCACGCCTACGGTGAACTCAACCGCGCGAAGGTGCGGGTGGCCGCCGGAGACGACCCGTGGCTGTCCGGCTGGAACCGCCTGACGGCCAACTCCCACTCCGCGAGCACCTGGACACCCAACCCGCAGGCCACCATCATCCGCGGGGGAACGGGCCAGAACTACGGCATCCTCTACAACGACATCCACGCCGCCTACCAGAACGCGCTGCGCTGGAAGGTCGCCGGCACCACCGCCAACGGCGACGCGGCGGTCCGTATCCTCAACGCCTGGTCCTCGACGCTCACCAGCGTCACCGGCAACGCCGACCGGTTCCTGGCCGCCGGGATCTACGGCTACCAGTTCGCCAACGCCGCCGAACTCATGCGCGGCTACAGCGGATTCAACCTGGACCGGTTCAAGACGATGATGCTCAACGTCTTCTACCCGCTCAACAACCAGTTCCTGAAAAGCCACAACGACGCCTGCATCACCAACTACTGGGCCAACTGGGACCTGTGCACCATGAACTCGATCCTCGCGATCGGGATCCTGTGCGACGACGGCGCCAAGTACGACCAGGCCGTCAACTACTTCAAGAACGGCGCCGGGAACGGCTCGATCGCCCACGCCGTCCCGTACCTGCACACCGACTCCGCCGGCTACGCCCTCGGCCAGTGGCAGGAGGCCGGCCGCGACCAGGGCCACAGCGTCATGGGCATCGGCCAGATGGGCGCCTTCTGCGAGATGGCCTGGTCGCAGGGCGACGACCTCTACGGCTACGACGGCAACCGGTTCATGAAGGGCGCCCAGTACGTCGCCAAGTACAACCTCGGCCAGAACGTGCCCTTCACCAGCTACACCTGGGGCACCGGCCAGAACTGCGCCCAGCAGACCCACACCGCCGTCTCCTCCGAGAGCCGGGGCCAGCTCCGCCCGGTGTGGGACCTCGTCCATTACCACTACGCGCGGCGCCGGGGCCTGTCCGTCCCGTACATCACCGCCATGGCCGAGAAGGTCCGCCCCGAGGGCGGCGGCGGGGACTACGGCTCGACCAGCGGCGGCTACGACCAGCTGGGCTTCGGCACCCTGATGTACGCCAAGTAGCCGACGACCTGCCCCAGGGCCGCCGTCGCCCGAACGGCCGTCAAAGAACCGGCCCGACCGGAATACCGCGAAGGGATGTGGTGCTCTGAGGTGAACGACGGTTCACGAGCGGGCGGGCGTGAGGAGCTGGTGCGCGATGACGGCAGACCGGCAGGACCCCGTGGCCGGTACGCCGTACGGGGACGTACGCGGCACGTACGTGTACGGGGACGGCTACGAGGACGGTGTCGCGGTCTTCCGGGGCATCCCGTACGCGGCCCCGCCCTTCGGCCCCCGCCGGTTCCGCCCGCCCGTCCCGCCCGAATCCTGGGCAGGGGTGCGTGACGCCGTCGCCTTCGGCCCGACGCCTCCGAAACCGCCGTACTCGGAGGCGTTCGCCCGCTATCTGTCGGACCCCGTCGTCCCGGGCGACGCCTGCCTCAACCTGAACGTGTGGACACCGGAGCCGGGCCACGGGGCCCGGCTGCCGGTCATGGTCTGGATCCACGGCGGAGCCCTCACCCGGGGCTCGTCGGCGGTCCCGGTCTACGACGGCGCCTCCTTCGCCCGCGACGGCGTGGTGCTGGTGTCCCTCAACTACCGTCTGGGCGTGGAGGGCTACGGCCTCTTCCCAGACGCCCCGCCCAACCTCGGACTGCGCGACCAGCTGGCCGCGCTGAAGTGGGTGCGGGAGTCGATCGCCGGGTTCGGCGGCGACCCGGACCGGGTGACCCTCTGCGGCCAGTCGGCGGGCGCCATCAGTGTCGGCGCGCTGCTGGCCGTACCCCGCGCGCGGGGCCTGTTCCGGCGGGCCGTGCTGCAGAGCGGGCCGCCCGAGGCCCTGGACCGGGACAAGGTGCGCCGCATGGTTCGCCGGATGGCGACCCGGCTGAAGGTTCCGGCGACCGCCGCGGCCTTCGGCGCCGTGGACCGGTCCCTCCTCGCCGAGGCACAGGCCGAGGTCGGCCGCCTCAGCAGCCCCGTGCTGGGCGGCCCCGCCTTCGGCATCGTCGTCGACGGCGACCTGCTGCCCACCGATCCGCTGGAGGCCCTCACCGAGCACGGCGCGGCCCCGGGGATCGACCTCCTCATGGGCTGGACCCGCGACGAGCACCGTCTCTGGCTCGTCCCCGGCGGCCTCCAGGAGCGCGTCGACCGCCTCGGCGCGGTCGCGCTGACCGCCGCCCGCGCCCGCTGCCACTGCGGCCCCGAGCTCCCGCGGCGCTACCGCGACCTCCACCCCGACAGGGGCATGGCCGACCTGGTCGGCCGGCTCGTCACCGACCACCTCCTGCGCGTCCCCCTGCACCGCGTGGCGGACGCCCGCCTCGACCGGGCCCGCTCCTACCTCTACGAGTTCGCCTGGTCCTCCGGCGTCCCCGCCCTCGGCTCCTGCCACGCCCTCGAACTCGGCTTCGTCTTCGACACCGGGGACACCCCCGCCTCCGCCAGGCTCGCCGGCGAGAACGCCCCGCGCGACCTCGCCACCGCCCTGCACGGCGCCTGGGTCCGCTTCGCGACGGACGGCACCCCCGGCTGGCCCGCCTGGGACCCCTCCCACCCGGTCCGTGTCTTCGACTCCCCGGACGACGGCCGGATCGCCCTCGGCCCCTACGACCCCGAACTCGCCCTCTGGGACGCGGACGCGAGACGCTCCCACAGAGTGCAGGGCGCCGGCACCTTCGTCACCTCCGGCGGAGGCCCGCTCCCGGCCCTGCGCCGCTTCCGCCGCACTCCTTGAGGGGGTTCTCCGCTTCCCCCGTCGGCCGGCGGCGGAGACCGTCGAGACGGCCGGCCTATCCGTGGTCCGAGCCCGGCTCGGCTGGGTCGCCGGGGGGCGTACGGGGCTTGGTGTGCAGGATCTCGCGGGCCTGCTCCGCGGCGCGGGCGGTGCTCTCGGAGACGAAGTCGAGGAAGCGGGCGACGTTCTCCAAGCGGTCGGCGGCCGGAGTGCCGGGGCCGAGGACGCCGACGCCCTGCCGCGCGACCTCGACGAGCTGGGCGATGGCGCGGGCGCTGGCCAGCATCGACTGGTACCAGACGTCGTCGTCGACGATGTAGCGCTCACGGCGGCGTTCGCCCTGTTCCCGGCGGATCATGCCCTGGCTGTCGAGGAACGTGATCGCCTTGGAGACGGACGCCGGGCTGACCTGGAGGCGCTGGGCGAGTTCGGAGGCGGTGAGGCTGCCGGTGTCGGTGAGGGTGAGGCAGGCCATCACGCGGGCCATCATCGTGGGCATGCCCGAGGCCATCATGACGGTCGTGAACACCTCCTCGTACTCGCGTACGGCTTCGGCGTCGCGTCCGTGGGCCTGCTCGGGTGCCTGTGCCTCCCGGGGTGTGGTCTGCCTGCGCCGGTGGGCGCGGCGTTCCGTGGCGCGGTGGGCCAGGTCGGCGCGGTAGGCGGTGGGGCCGCCGTTGCGCAACACCTCGCGCGTGATGGTCGAGGTGGGGCGGTCCAGGCGTCGGGCGATCTCCGCGTAGGCGAGGCCGTCGGCCAGCCCCGTGGCGATCTGCTGGCGCTCCTGCTGGCTGAGCCTGCCTCCCGGCATCGCTGTCTCCTTCGTGCTCGTCGTGCGTCCACCATAGCGTTCACCCTCACTCTGTTGCAACGGAGTCGATGAGGGTCGTTGCGTTAGGCTCAAGGCCGTTGCAACAAATTCATGAGTTCTACCTGCATGAATAGGATTTAGACGCAACGAGTTCGTTGCGGGATATTTGAATGCAACGTAGCTTTTCCATCGTTAGAAACAACGAGCCGAAGGAGAGCACGATGCAGAAGTTCGACACCCCCGCCCCGGTCTCCGCCGTCCTGAACATCCCCGCCGGACGCGTGCAGCTCATCGCCGCCGACCGGGCCGACACCACCGTCGAGGTCCGGCCCGCCGACGCCTCCAAGGGCCGCGACGTCAAAGCCGCCGAGCGGACCACCGTCGACTACCGCGACGGGGTTCTGCGGATCGAGGCCCCGGAGGCGAAGAGCGAGCTCTTCGGCCCCTCCGGATCCCTGGAGGTGACGGTCCGGCTGCCGTCCGGCTCCCGCGTCGAGGCGAAGGCGGCCGGCGCCGAGTTCCGCGGCGTCGGACGGCTGGGCGACGTGGTCGTCGACGGCGCGCTCGGGCACGTCAAGCTCGACGAGGCCGCGAGCGCCCGCCTGACCCTGCTGGCCGGCGACGCCTCGGTCGGCCGCCTGGACGGCCCCGCCGACATCACCAGCGGCAAGGGCGACCTGCGCGTCACCGAGGCCGTGCGCGGCACCGTCACCCTGCGCACCGGGCACGGCGAGATCTCCATCGGCGCCGCCGCCGGGGTCTCGGCCTCCCTGGACGCCGGCACCTCCCACGGCCGGATCCACAACGCGCTGGTGAACACCGAGGGCGCCGACGCCCAGCTCGACATCCACGCCACCACCGGCTACGGCGACATCTCCGCCCGCAGCCTCTGACCCGCGACCTCCGACCCGCGACCTCCGACCCGCAGCCCCTGAAGGAGCACCCATCATGAGCAACCCGGCCATCGCGGCGAACGGGCTGCGCAAGTCCTACGGCGACAAGGTCGTGCTCGACGGCGTCGACCTGACCGTCCCCGAAGGGACGATCTTCGCCCTGCTCGGCCCGAACGGCGCGGGCAAGACCACCGCCGTCAAGATCCTCTCCACTCTCGTCTCCCCCGACCCCGCCTCCGGCGAGATCCGCGTCGGCGGCCACGACCTCGCCGCCGACCCGCAGGCGGTCCGTGCCGCGATCGGCGTCACCGGGCAGTTCTCCGCCGTCGACGGGCTGATCACCGGCGAGGAGAACATGCTCCTCATGGCGGACCTGCACCACCTGTCCCGGCGTGAGGGGCGCCGGGTCGCCGCCGGACTGCTGGAGCGCTTCGACCTGGTCGAGGCCGCGAAGAAGCCCGCCTCCACCTACTCCGGCGGCATGAAGCGCCGTCTCGACATCGCCATGACCCTGGTCGGCGACCCGCGGATCATCTTCCTCGACGAACCGACCACCGGCCTCGACCCGCGCAGCCGCCACACCATGTGGCAGATCATCCGCGAACTCGTCTCCGACGGCGTCACCGTCTTCCTCACCACCCAGTACCTGGAGGAGGCCGACGAACTCGCCGACCGGATCGCCGTGCTCAACGACGGCGGGATCGCGGCCGAGGGAACCGCCGAGGAGCTCAAGCGGCTGATCCCCGGCGGTCACGTCCGGCTCCGCTTCTCCGACCCGGCCGCGTACCGGAGCGCCGCCTCCGCGCTGAGCGAGGTCACCCGGGACGACGAGGCGCTGGCGCTGCAGATCCCCAGCGACGGCAGCCAGCGCGCGCTGCGCTCCGTCCTCGACCGGCTGGACTCCGCCGGCATCGAGGCCGACGAGCTGACCGTGCACACCCCCGACCTCGACGACGTGTTCTTCGCCCTGACCGGCTCCACCGTGCCCACCCAGCGCGACCAGCCCGAGGAGGCTGCCCGATGAGCTCCCTGTCCCTCGCCGTACGCGACTCGTCCACGATGCTGCGCCGCAACCTCCTGCACGCGCGGCGCTACCCGTCCCTCACCCTGAACCTGCTGCTCACGCCGATCATGCTGCTCTTGCTCTTCGTCTACATCTTCGGCGACACCATGAGCGCGGGCATCGGCGGCGGAGACCGCTCCGCGTACATCGCCTACCTCGTGCCGGGCCTGCTGCTGATGACCATCGGCAGCACCACGATCGGCACGGCGGTGTCCGTCTCCAACGACATGACCGAGGGCATCATCGCCCGCTTCCGCACCATGGCGATCCACCGCGGCTCGGTGCTCATCGGGCACGTCATCGGCAGCGTGCTGCAGTCGGTCGCCAGCGTGGTCCTCGTGGGTGCCGTCGGCGTGGCCATCGGCTTCCGGTCCACGGACGCCACGGCCCTGGAGTGGCTGGCGGCGTTCGGGCTGCTCACGCTCTTCGCCCTGGCGCTCACCTGGATCGCGGTCGGGATGGGACTGATCAGCCCGAACGCCGAGGCCGCGAGCAACAACGCGATGCCGCTGATCTTCCTCCCGCTCATCTCCAGCGCGTTCGTGCCGGTCGACGCGATGCCGGGCTGGTTCCAGCCGATCGCCGAGTACCAGCCGTTCACGCCCGCCATCGAGACCCTGCGCGGACTCCTCCTCGGCACCGAGATCGGCCACAACGGATGGCTCGCCCTCGCCTGGTGCCTGGGTCTCGCGGCGCTCGGCTACTTCTGGTCGGCCTCGAAGTTCCACAGCGACCCGGCATAACCGCCATGACGACCCAGGGCGGCGTACCCCGACACGGTGTCGGCGTACGCCGCCCCGTCCGTCCGCGGCCCAGCGGGTCCCCTGCCCCGAGCTGTCTTTCCGGGGGCGCGGGGAACTGCGCGACCGGCCACGAACAACCCGACCCGGCAACCCGCCCGCCCCCCCCGGCAACCCGCCCTCAGCCGGCAGACGCGACCCCGTCCCCCACCGCCCCCACCGCCCCCACCGAATCACGCACCACCACATGCGTCCCCAACAGCACGTGCTCGTCCGGCGATGCGCGCCCCCGCTCCCGCCCCAACGCCATCCGCACGGCAAGCCGCCCCAACTCCTCGTACGGCACACGCACCGTCGTCAGCGGCGGATACAGATCGCGCGCGAACGGAATGTCGTCGTAGCCCACCAGGGACACATCCCCCGGCACCGCCACCCCCGCCTCGCGCAGCGCGGTGAGCGCCCCCGCCGCCACCATGTCGGTCGCCGCCATCACCGCCGTGAAGTCGAGCCCCTCCGCCAACGCCCGCCGCATCGACCGGTATCCGGAGTCGCGCGTGAAGTCCCCGGCCAGCCGCAGCGCCGGGTCCGCCTCGACGCCCCGCGCGCGATGGGCCGCCAGATACCCCCGCTCACGCCCCTGCGCCGTCGTGTGCTCCGGCTTGCCGCCGAGGAAGAGGATGCGCCGGTGCCCCTGGGACAGGACATGCGCGCACAGGGCGTACGCGCCGCCCTCGTTGTCGTACTCGATGACCGTGACCGGCGCACCGGGGTCCAGCGGCGGCCGCCCGCACAGCACGAGCCGTGATCCGGCGGCCGCCAGCGCGTCGGCGACCCGGGCGGTGCGCGACCGGTACTCGGGGGTGTCCGCGCCGCCGCCGACCACGATGACCGCGGCGGCCCGCTGCGCCCGCATCGTCTCGATGAAGTCCCTCTCGTGCGCGGCGTCGCCGTCGGTGCTGCACACCAGGCAGAGATGGCCGAGCCGGGTCGCCTCGCGCTCCACGCCGTGCGCCATCAGCGCGAACGAGGGGCCGGTGATGTCGTCGAGGACGAAGCCGAGGGTGGGTGTGCCGACACCGGCGATCGCCTTGGCGCGGGCGTCGGCGACGTAGTCCAGCTCGCGGACGGCCCGCAGCACCTGCGTCCGGGTCGCCGCGCTCACCGGATAGGCCCCGCCGAGCACCCGCGACACCGTGGCCGCCGAGACACCGGCGCGCGCGGCGACGTCCCGGATCGTGCTGCGGCCCCCGCCGTCGGCGTTCTTCCTGGTCATAGCCCGCCCTACCCCGTCTGTCGGCAACACCTCGGTAACCGGTTTCCCCGGGACGGAGGCTAGCAGCGGGGGAGCGGCCCGGTACGCCGTGTCCGTCGGCTCAGGGGCTACGGCGAGGCCTTCGGCCCAGGGCATACGGCGAGGCCTTCGGCCCAGGGGCTTCAGCCCAGCGTCTTCGCGATCGCCGAGATCGCCTCGGGTCCCACCCGGCAGCACCCGCCGATCAGCCGGGCCCCGGCCGCCCGCCACCCCTCCACCTGCTCGGTGGTGAACGTCGACCGCCCGGTCCAGGCCCGCGCCGACGCGTCCCAGGTCTCGCCGCTGTTCGGATACACGACGACGGGTTTGCCCGTGGCCCGGACAGCCGTCTCGATCGCACCGTCCACGTCGTCGGGCGAGCAGCAGTTCACACCCACGGCGACGACCTCCTCCACGTCCGCGGCGAGCGCGAAGGCCTCCTCCAGCGGCTGCCCGGCGCGGGTGCGGTCGCCGTCGACGGTGTACGACAGCCAGGCGGGCACCTCCAGACCGCGGATCGCCCGCAGCAGCGCCTCGGCCTCGTCGGTGTCCGGGATCGTCTCCAGGGCCAGGACGTCGGGGTAGGTGGCGGCCAGCGCCTCCAGCCGGGGCCGGTGGAACCGTTCCAGCTCGGCCACGCTCAGCCCGTACCGGCCCCGGTACTCGGAGCCGTCCGCGAGCATCGCCCCGTACGGGCCGACCGAGGCCGCCACCAGCAGGGGGCGCGAGATGCCCCTCGCCTTGGCCTCCACCGCCGCGTCCACGGCCAACTCGACGCTCAGGGACATGAGTTCGGCCGCCCGGTCGCGTCGGATACCGCGCTTGGCGAAGCCCTCGAAGGTGGCCTGGTAGCTGGAGGTGATCGCCACGCTCGCGCCCGCCTCGAAGTAGGCGAGATGGGCCTCGGTGATCGCCTTTGGCCGCTCGGCGAGGAGCCGCGCCGACCACAGCTGGTCGCTCAGGTCGTGACCGGCCGATTCGAGCTGGTTGGACATACCGCCGTCGAGGACGAGCGCATCGGCCGCGAGGGTCGCGGCGAAGGGGCCGACACGGGGACCGGGGATGCCGGGGAAGCCGGGCGTGTTGCTGGTCATGCCCTCGACGGTAGTCGAGCCGCGGAGGTGGGCCCACCCGATTGTGTCCAGTACATGAACAGATTGACCACCATGTGGAACGCGGCGATACGATCGCGCCCTCCCCGTCCCCATCACACCGCAGCCCCCGGGAACCGCCATGACCACCACCAGCACCCCCGAGGCCACCGAGCCCGAGCCGAACCCGGTTCCGGCCGACGGGACGGCCTCGGCGACGAACGCGGCCGCCCCGGGCCGCACGTTCGGCCTCACCGCGGCCACCGCCCTCGTCATGGGCAACATCATCGGCGGCGGCATCTTCACCCTCCCCGCCGCCGTCGCCCCCTACGGCACGGTCAGCCTGCTCGCCTTCGGGGTCCTCTCCGTGGCGGCCGTACTGCTGGCGCTGCTCTTCGGAAAGCTGGCCAGGCGCAGCCCCGTCACCGGCGGCCTCTACGTCTACCCGCGCGACGCCTTCGGCCCCTTCGCGGGCTTCCTGTCGGCCTGGTCGTACTGGACGATGTGCTGGGTCAGCATCGCCGCGCTCGCCGTCGGTGTCGTCGGCTACGTCGACGTGCTGATACCCCTGGGCGACAGCAAGGCCGTCCTGGCGCTGGTGGCCCTGGCCGCCCTGTGGCTGCCGGCCGCCGCGAACTTCGCGGGCACCCGCTACGTGGGCGCCGTGCAGATCGTCTCCACCGTGCTGAAGTTCATACCGCTGCTGCTGGTCGCCACCATCGGCCTGTTCTTCATCGACACCGACAACTACGGCCCCTTCAACGCCTCCGGCGAGAGCGCCCCCGGCGCGCTGGCCGCCGCGGCCGCCCTCCTCCTCTACAGCTTCCTGGGCGTCGAGTCGGCCGCCGTCAGCGCCGGCGAGGTCCGTGACCCGGAGCGCACCGTGGGCCGCGCCAGCGTCCTCGGCACGCTCGCCTCGGCGCTGGTCTACATCCTCGGCACGGTCGCCGTGTTCGGCCTGGTCCCGCACCAGGAACTCGTCGAGTCCGGGGCGCCCTTCGCCGACGCGGTCAACTCGATGGCCGGCGGCACCTGGGGCGGCACGGTGATCGCGCTGGTCGCCGTCGCCTCGATCGTCGGCTGCCTCAACGGCTGGGTCCTGCTCAGCGCCCAGATGCCGTACGCCGCCGCCCGCGACGGTCTCTTCCCCAAGCCCTTCGCCCGCGTCGGCAAGGGCGGCGTCCCCGGCTTCGGCGTCCTCGCCACCGCCGTCCTCGGCACGCTCCTCATCGTCGTCAACTACGCGGACGACCCGGACACCGCCTTCCGCGTCCTGGTCCTCATCACCACGTTCACCGGCTGCGTCCCGTACCTGCTCTCCGCCGCCGCCCAGCTCTACTGGCTGGCCAGGGGCACGCGCGAGCGGGTCCGCCCCGCCGGCCTGGTCCGCGACCTGATCGTCGCCGCCCTCTCCTTCGCCTTCTCCTTCTGGCTGATCGCCGGCGCGGGCTACGCGGCCGTCTACCAGGGCGTCCTGTTCCTCTTCGCCGGCATCCCGGTGTACGTCTGGCTGCGCGGTCGGCAGGAGGAGCCGGGGAAGGCCCGTACCGAGGCCGAGGCCGAGGCCGGGCCCGAGGCCGACACCACCACGGCGTAAGCGCGCGGCACGAGACGGGCGGGCGGCCGCTGACCCCCGTACAGCGACCGCCCGCCCGAGCTTTGTCTCATCCAGGGATACGCCGGTCTCAGCCCGTGGCCGCGTGCCGGCCGCCCCGGCGCCGGTTGTTCCTGCGGCGCCGGCTGATCGGTACCAGCAGCCCGGACAGCAGGCCGACGGCGAGCGCGTACGGCCACCAGCCGAGGCCGCTGTCCGCGGAGGCGGCGGCGTTCTGTGTACGGGCGTCCTGCGCGCCGGGGCCGGAGTCGGAGCCCGCGGCGGTCTTGACGGTCGGCGACGGACCCGCCTTCGTCTCGGTCAGGACGACGTCGTTGCCGTCGCCGCCCCGGTAGCTGATCCGGTACGTGTTGTCGGCGAGCTTCACCTTGGCGCCCTCGCGGAGCCCGGTGAACGTTCCGGTGTTCCCGCCCTTGCCCCGGTGGTCGAGCACGGTGATGCTCTCGCCGGGTCCGCCGACGGCGGCCAGGGCCGCGAAGTCCAGCCCGCCCGCCAGCCGCACCGTCCCGTGCACCTTCAACGGCCGCTTGCGCAGCACCAGTTCGCCCTTCCCGGTCTGGGTGTAGCCCCCCGTCACCGTGAGGCCGGCCACGACCACGCCCTCGTTGGTCACCGCCCCCTTCACCGTGCCCTTGCCGGACAGGGACCTGGTCACGCGCAGCCCGGCGGTGCCCACGTCGAGCCTCGCGCCGGCGGTGGTGAGCCGAATGGTCCTGCTGCGGGTGAGAGCCGCCCCCGAGCGGAGCGCCAGCGTGCCCTTGGTGACGGTCGTCGCCCCGGTGTACGTCACCGCGCCGCCCGTCAGCGTTGTCGTGGCCGCACCCGACTGCGTGAGCGAGCCGGTGCCGCCGACTCGCGACAGGGTCACGGGCTTCGACACATTGCGGACGATCAGCGAACCGTTGTTGACCACCTTGTAGAGGTCGCCCTTGGTGTACAGCCCGCCGTCGCCGCCGGACTGGCCACTGCCCAGCCGCAGCACCGCGCCCTTCTCGACCGTGGTGGAGCCGTTGTAGTACTGGACGGCGGCGAAGGTGACGTCGTTGCCCCTGGTCCCCTTGATGACGATGTCCCCGGCGCCGGGCGTGGAGAGCGTGTCGTGGAAGCGGCCGCCGCCGATGGGGGCGCCCAGCGTCACCGGGCCGTTGTAGTCGAACGTGAGCAGCGAACGGGACCGGGCCGCCAGCAGGTTGATGTAGACCGTCTCGGCCGTGCCCGGCATGAAGATCCTGTTCGTGGTGCCGTCGCCCCACTGGACGTTGGCGCCCTTGATGTTGGTGCCGCGCTTGTTGACGTTCTTGCGTGCGGGCGTCCAGTTCAGGGCGGGGTCGCTGAGCGAGGGGTTCGTGTCGCCGCCCTGGTCCGACCAGCTGTACTGGCCGGTGAGGATCACCTTGCTGCCGGGCCGCGACTGGACGTTGATGTCGCTGCCGTACTCGCGCTGGTAGAAGTCCATGCCCTGGGTGACGGTCTGGCCCAGCGGGGTGTCCACGGTCCAGGTGCCCTGGTTCAGGACCTTGCGCGCGTTCGGCAGCGAGGTCGCGAACTCCGGGCGTCCGGCGTTCACGCCCGTGCCGTTGTCGATGACACCGGTGAAGGGATGGGTGCCCGACAGGTCCCAGGTCGCCCAGAGGAACCTCGGCTGGGTGACCAGGCCGGAGCCGCTGATGGTTCCCAGGTTGTACTGGACGTTCTTCAGGGCGAGCCGCAGGGTGCCGTCGACCCGGATGTTGTTCTGGTTGAGCCGGAACGCCGGGGTGCCGTACGGATAGTGGCCGATCACGCCGGTCGAGCCGCTGTCGCCGTACTGGAGGGTCGCGCCCTTCGCGACGGTCACGGCCGGCGGGTCCGGGTTGGCGACGGTGACGTACGGGTGGTTCCCGCCGAGCGTCTTCACCACCTGCCGCTGCCGGGACTTCGGCAGGGTGAAGTCGCTGTCCCTGGTGAGGACCAGTGTGCCGGTGCCGCGCACGGTGAGCGTGCCGGTACCGCTGAACACACCGCCGTACGTGGTCGTCCCGGACGGCACGGTCACCACCGTGTCCCCGGTGAGCGTGACGTTCCGCCCTGCACGGACGTCGGAGGTCACATCGCGGGGGCCTGCGGCGGTCGCGGTCGGGGCGCCGAGCATCAGGGCGGTGACCGCCAGGGCTCCGGCGGCCGCCGCTGTCTTGTGGGTTTGGCTGCGCACGTCATCGGAGACGCGCCGGGGCTCACCCGATAACAGAAACTTCGCCGTGTCCGGCTTCTTCGCGTCGGTTCGTTCCTGTGAGCTTGTGTTCGTCATGCCCGACCCGTTGACCTCGGCGTAACACGCCCTTACCTTTCAGCCGTTCGGAATGACTGATCTTGTGCGAAATGCCGAACGAATCTGTTTTCTTTTGTCTCCCCCCACGTGCAGCACCATCTGCAGAGAGGCAGACCGCGTGAGCCGCGAGCACGAACTCCCCGAACCCCCCAACCGCAGGCTGCTCCTCAAGGGCGCCCTGGCCGCCGGCGCCCTCACCACCCTGCCCGTCGGCGTCGCCCAGGCGTCCACGCCCCAGGCCTCCACGTCCCAGGCCTCCGCTTCCCGCCCGGCGTACGCCAACCCGCTGGTCCGCAACCGCGCCGACCCGCACATCAACCGGCACACCGACGGCTTCTACTACTTCACGGCGACCGCGCCCGAGTACGACCGGATCATCCTGCGCAGATCCCGCACGCTGCGCGGCCTGTCGACGGCCGACGAGTCCGTCATCTGGCGCAAGCACGAGACGGGTGTGATGGGCGCGCACATCTGGGCGCCGGAGATCCACCGCATCGACGGCAAGTGGTACATCTACTTCGCCTCCGCGCCCGCCGAGGACATCTGGGCGATCCGCATCTGGGTCCTGGAGAACTCCCACCGGAACCCCTTCAAGGGCACCTGGGTCGAGCGCGGCCAGTTGAAGACCGCCTGGGAGACGTTCTCCCTGGACGCCACCACCTTCACCCACCGGGGCTCCCGCTACCTCGCGTGGGCGCAGCACGAGCCCGGGATGAACAACAACACCGCGGTCTGGCTGTCGAGGATGGCCGACCCGCTGACCCTGACGGGTCCGCAGGTCCGGCTCACCACACCGGAGTTGGACTGGGAGGTCATCGGTTTCAAGGTCAACGAGGGGCCGTCGGTCATCAAGCGCAACGGCCGGCTCTTCATGACGTACTCGGCGAGCGCGACCGACTTCAACTACTGCATGGGCCTGCTGACCGTCGACGCGGACGCCGACCTCATGGAACCCGCCAACTGGTCGAAGTCCCCGACACCGGTCTTCACCAGCAACGACACCACCAAGCAGTACGGGCCGGGCCACAACAGCTTCACCGTCGCCGAGGACGGCCGCACCGACGTCCTCGTCTACCACGCCCGCCAGTACAAGGACATCGTCGGTGACCCGCTCAACGACCCCAACCGGCACACCCGCGTCCAGCGCCTCGGCTGGAAGCCCGACGGAACCCCCGACTTCGGAGTCCCCGTCGCCGACGCGGCCACCCCGAACAACGGTAAGGAGAGCTGAGATGAGACGTGCGTACGCGATGCTCCTCGCGCTCTGTCTGGCGCTGGCCGGCGCCCTCGTCACCGCCGGCCCCGCCCAGGCGGCGCCGCAGACGATTCCCAACGGCACCCAGTTCACGGACACTTCGGGCAACGCCCTGCACGCCCACGGCGGCGGGGTCATCAAGGTCGGCTCGTACTACTACTGGTTCGGCGAGAACCGGAACTCCGACAACACCTTCAAGTACGTGTCGGCGTACCGCTCCACGGACCTGAAGAACTGGGAGTTCCGCAACAACGTCCTGACCCAGGCCACCGACCCCGAGCTGGCGACCGCCAACATCGAGCGGCCGAAGGTCATGTACAACGCCTCCACCGGCAAGTTCGTGATGTGGATGCACAAGGAGAACGGCACCGACTACAGCGAGGCCCGCGCGGCCGTCGCCGTCTCCGACACCGTCGACGGCAACTACACCTGGCAGGGCAGCTTCCGCCCGCTCGGCACCCACATGTCCCGTGACATCACCGTCTTCGTGGACACCGACGGCACCGGCTACATGATCTCCGCGGCCCGCGAGAACTACGACCTGCAGATCTACCGGCTCACCGCCGACTACACCGGCATCGCCGCCCTCGTCGCCGACCCCTGGCACGGCGGCCACCGCGAGGCGCCCGCCCTGTTCAAGCGGGGCGGCGTCTACTTCATGCTGACCTCGGGCGCCACCGGCTGGAACCCCAACCAGCAGCAGTACGCCACCGCCACCAGCATCGCGGGCCCCTGGACGGCCATGGCCAACGTCGGCGACTCCACGACGTTCGGCTCGCAGACCGCGTACGTCCTCCCCGTGCAGGGCACCTCGACCACCTCGTACCTCTACCTGGGCGACCGCTGGGGCAACGCCTTCGGCGGCAAGGTCAACGACTCCCGCTACGTCTGGCTGCCGCTGACCTTCCCGACCTCCACCACGATGTCCATGTCCTGGTCCCCGGAGATCACCGTCGACACGGCCACCGGCACGATCAGCGGCACCAGTGCCACGTACAACACGCTGATCGCCCGGCACTCCGCCAAGTGCGCCGACGTCACGAGTCAGTCGCTGTGGGCGGGTGCCCAGATCAAGCAGTACGCCTGCAACAGCGGCAACAACCAGAAGTACTGGTTCAAGTCCGTCGGCAGCGGCTACTACCAGCTGATGACCCGTCACAGTTCCCTGTGCGTGCAGGAGAACGCCACCACCGTCACCCAGGAGAACTGCAACTCCTCGGCCACGAACCAGCAGTGGTCGCTGACCACCACGGGCAGCTACGTCAAGGTCGTCTCCCGCGCGAGTGGCGAGTGCCTGGACGTGAACGGCGCGTCCACCGCCGACTCGGCCGCGATCATCACGTACACGTGTGGCAGCGGGACGAATCAGCAGTGGACGCGCGGAACATGACGGACTCTCAGCCCAGGAGGTCGATCGCGTCGATCGACGTCCCCGCACTGAGATAGGACGTCGCCCCCGAACCGCTCACCACGTTGATCCTCAGCACGTTGTACTGACTCGTGTCCGCCAGCCAGGCGGACGCCGGGACGCTGTAGGTGAACGTGTGGTTGTTGCCCCGGTAGGACCCGTTCGTCAGCGACCGGGTGTTCGGCTGGGTGGGCGGGGAGGGGATCGCCGAGGTCCAGGTGTCGTTGACGACGACCTGCGGCCGGCCGTTGGCGTAGGCCGTCGTCACACCGATGCGCAGGGTGTGGGCGGCGGCAGCCTGCGCGGCGGTCAGCCGGAAGTAGACGAGGAGACCACTGTTCACGTCCTTCCAGAGGTAGCAGGGGAAGGCCGAGGTCTCGGTGCCGCTGCCGATCACCACGTTGCCGGTCCAGGAGGCGGCCCGGACGTCCGACGGATGCGCGTACGTCATCAGGTCGGCGTTCTTGAAGCCGCTCGGCGTGCCGTTCCAGTCGTTGATCCGCCAGATCGCGCCCGCGTTGGACGGGTCGTTCGTGGACGGGATCGCGATCGAGTTGAGCGTCGTCGTACCGCCCGCCGTGACCGTCACGGAGGTCGTGTACACCGCCAGCTCACCCTTGAACACCGTGAGCGTGTACGTCCCCGGAAGCACCCCCGCGATGGAGAAGTAGCCGTCCGACGCCCGTGCCGAACCCCAGTACTGCGCCGTCGAGTTGGCGAGCCCCACCGTGTACGCGTACGACGTGTTCCGGCCGGTGATGCCGACGCCCGCCACCCGGCCCCGGCCGCTCGCGGAGGTGTACCCGGACAGGCCGAGAGAGTCCGCCCACGGCGTGGTCAGTGTGCCCGGGAACAGCGACGAGGAGGGCGCCCCGCCGTCCGTGAAGGCGATGACGTACGGGCCCTGGAGGCCGAACCGCTGCTCCTCCGTCTGGTTCTGGCCGTAGTACAGGATCTCGTAGAGGCCGCCGCCGTCCGCGCTCTGGTGGCGCAGCAGGGAGCGGTAGAAGGGGCCGCCGGAGGCCTTCTCGTGGTTGCTGCGGACCATCCACAGGCCGACGCTGCCCGTCTTCCAGCCGATGTAGTCGTAGTCCATCACCCGGAGCCTGGAGTAGTGCTTCGAGCGGGTCTGGCCGTCGGACTTCGCGAAGACGTCCGAGGCCTCGATGGTGGTGGGCGCGTAGGTGTACGAGTCGGGCTCGTCGTTGAGGAACAGGCCCGCCTTCACGCGCACGATGTAGCGGGTCGCCGAGACCGAGGTGTCGGCCTTGTTGGTCCACAGGTAGATGTTGTTCTCGCCGCTGCGGGCCGCGTAGTAGTGCTTCAGCGTGCCGTAGGTGACGGAGACGAGGATGGTCGAGCCGGACTGCCTGATGCTGACGGTCGAGCTGCCGAGGCCGGACTCGATGTGCGAGTTCATGCCGCCGTAGCCCTGGTACTCCGTGCCCCGGTAGACGAGCGAGGACAGGTCGCCGTTGCTCTTCCTGACCTTGAACACGAGGTTCGCGCCGGTGTCGATCACGTAGTTGGTGCCGTCGTCGGTGTAACCGAAGGCCGCGGCGCGGGCGGTGCCGGCCAGCGGTCCGGCGAGCGCGGCCCCGACGGCCGTGGCGGCGGTGCCGGCGACGAAGCCGCGACGGCCCAGGCCGGGCGAGGCCGGTCTGTCGGCGGAGGTGGAGGCGGAGGTGGGGGTGGGGGTGGAGGCGGAGGTGGATTCGGACATGGGGGTCCTCCTCGTGAGGCGTGGGGGGAGTGCGGGTGATTCGGAAGGGTGACAGTTGAATCGTTTTCGCGAAAGGGCTTTCGCCGCAGGGAAGTTGGCAATCTTGTGAAAACCGGCTGACATCTAGAAAGCGCTTGCCAGACGATGTACCGTCCAGCCGCCGGGTCATGTCATTCCTCGGGAGGAGCCGCAATGAGACGTTTCACCATCGCCGCGCTGACGGTGGCGACGACCCTGGGCACCGTTCTCACGGCCGTACCGGCCGAGGCGCACCGGGGCCGACCCGCGCTGGGCCTGGAGAACTGCGCCGAGAACGCCTGCCACTTCGACGTCCCCGCCGGCACGTACGACGTGACCGTCCGCCTCGGCGGCGCGACGGCGGCGAGCACGAAGGTCACCGGCGAGACGCGCCGCACGCTGCTCGCCGAGACGGTCACCCAGGCCGACGAGCCCGTCTCCCGCAGCTTCACCGTCGACGTCCGCACCCCCGAGGGCGAGCCGACCGGCGCCGAGGGCACCCCCGGCCTGGACCTCGTCATCGGCGGCGCGGCGCCCGCCCTCGCCGACATCCGCGTGACCCCCGCCCAGCGGGCCCGTCAGATCTTCCTCGTCGGCGACTCCACGGTCTGCGACCAGCCCGGCGACCCGTACTCCGGCTGGGGCCAGCAACTCCCGCAGTACCTGCGCAAGGGCGTCTCGGTCGCCAACTACGCCGACTCCGGCGAGAGCACGGTGTCCTACCTCGCCGACTCCCGGCTGTGGGCCACGGTCCAGCCGAAGATCCGGCGCGGCGACCTGGTCCTGATCCAGCTGGCCCACAACGACAAGCAGACCGACGAGGCCACCTACCGGGCCAACCTCGAAACCCTGGTCGCGGGCGTCCGCGAGAAGGGCGGGAAGCCGGTCCTGGTCACCCCGATCGTCCGCCGCTGGTTCAACTCCGACGGCACCCTGAACAACGGCACGGCCCTGCTGGTCAACGGCCTCGGCGTCGACCACCCGGCGGTCACCCGCGCGGTCGCGGCCGCCCATGGTGTGCCGCTGGTCGATCTCACCGCGAAGACGAAGGCGCTGGTCGAGTCGCTGGGCACCGAGGGTTCCAAGGCGCTCTACCTCTACAACGAGAAGCGCGACAACACCCACACCTCGGTGCACGGCGCTACCGTCTACGCCGACCTCGTCCGCGACGAACTCGTCGCCCAGGGGCTGGTCCCCGAGGGGCGGACCAGGGTGGGATGAGACCCCTGGGGCGTTCCGACCGGAACCGGGGCGCCCCAGGTTTGTACGCGGGAGGGGGCGGGTGGTTTGGGTGCGTTGGCGGGTGCGGGTGCGTCGTGGTTGCTCGCGCAGTTCCCCGCGCCCCTGAAAAGCAGGGGCTGCGCCCCATGCTTCTCGGCCCGCAGCCCTGCCGATCCAGGCCCGCAGGGGCCTGGTCTCTCAGGGGTGCGGGGAACTGTGCGAGAAGCCCCACGCACCCGCACTCGACAACGCACCCAGCCACCCCGGCCCCTCCCAGTCAGAAAGCGCACCACATGCCCTCCCAGCCCCACGACGACCGCACCCTCAGCCCGTACACCGGTTACACCCGCGCCCACTGGGAGGCTGCCGCAGACTCGCTGCTGGCCGCCGTGGAGCCGTACGCGACCGCCGACGGGGCCCTGTACCACCTCCCGGGCGACCGGACCAGCTGGTCCGGCCGGCTCTCCGACGGGCTGGAGGGGTACGCCCGTACGCTGCTGCTCGCCGCCTTCCGCCGCGACGAGAAGGCGCTCGCGCGGTACGCGGACGGACTCGCGGCCGGGGTCTCGGGCGTCTGGCCGCGCATCGAGGACCGCGGTCAGCCCCTGGTGGAGGCCGCGTCGATCGCCTTCGCGCTGCGTGTGACGCGCGACCTGCTCTGGGACCGGCTCGACGACGGCGTCCGTCAGCGGGCAGCGGCCTGGCTCGGCGACGCGCTCACCGCCGAACCCTGGCCCTGTAACTGGGAGTTGTTCCCGGTGACGGTCGGCGGCTTCCTCGAAGAGATCGGCCATGAACCGGAGTTGGCGCGCCGGGTCATCGACGAGCGGCTCGACCGGATCGAGCAGTGGTACGTCGGCGACGGCTGGTACACCGACGGCGACGGCCGCAAGTTCGACTACTACAACGGCTGGGCCATGCACCTCTACCCGGTGCTGCACGCCTGGCTGGCCGACGACGAACGCCTCCTCGCCCGCTACGGAGACCGCCTGTCGGCCCATCTCGGCGACTACGCCCGGCTGTTCGGCGGCGACGGCGCCCCTCTGCATCAGGGCCGCTCCCTCACCTATCGCTTCGCGACGACGGCTCCGCTCTGGCTGGGCGCCTTCACCGGCCGTACGCCGCTGTCGCCGGGCGAGACGAGGCGGCTGGCGTCGGGCGCCCTCAAGTACTTCCTCGACCGGGGCGCGGTCGACGACCGTGGCCTGCTGTCGCTGGGCTGGCACGGCCCGAACTCCGCCGTACTGCAAGGCTATTCGGGCCCCGCCTCCCCGTACTGGGCCAGCAAGGGCTTCCTCGGCCTGCTGCTGCCGCCGGACCACGAGGTGTGGACGGCGACCGAGGAGCCGGGGCCGGTGGAGCGGGAGGACGGGCTGCGCCCGGTGGGGCCGCCCAACTGGCTGCTTCAGTCCACGCGTTCGGACGGCCTGGTCCGCCTCCACAACCACGGCAGCGAGGACGTCCGCTACGACCCCTTCTACACGCGGCTCGCGTACTCGACGGTGACGGAGCCCGTGCCTCTGGCCGAGCCTGCCGGGACGTACGACAACAGCGTGATCGTCGGCGGTGACGCGAGCCGTGCCGGCATCGAGCCGCTGGGGGTGGGGGTGGGGTGGGCCGCCTCCCGGCACGCGGTCGGTGAGGAGCCCGGGGCCGGAGTGCGGGTCACCAGCCTCGTCGTGGCCCGGGGCGCGGCCGAGGTCCGCGCCCATCTGGTGAGCGGAGCGGCGCCCGGGACACCGGTACGGGTCACCGGATGGGCGGCGACAGAGGGCGTTCAGGTCGAACTCCTCCCCGTTCACGGCCTGTCGGACACGGACGGCGGCCCCGGCCTCGCCGGCGAGATCGGCGAGGCCGACGAGGCCGCCACCCTCTTCGTGGCCCTCGCCCGCCTCACCGCCGACCCCGACCCCCTGCCGCTCCCGGAACTGGTGTCCGTGACGGTGGAGGGGGCTCACGACGTGGTCGTGACGTGGGCCGACGGCGAGCGGGCGGCGTTCCGCTTCGCCTTCGACCGTGGAGCTACGGCTTCAGACGGGCGATCTTCAGCGTCTTCGTGGTCGGTGACGCCCCGTTGAGGGCGGTCGTGTACGACGGGGTGACGGGCGCGTAGGCCCAGGTCAGCGTCCCGTCCTTCAGGACCGCGATGTCGCCGGAGATCCGCGCCTTGACGACCTTGTCGGCGCCCTGGAGCTTGCCGCTCCAGTCGACGAGGCGGAAGTGTGTGCCCGAGAAGGTGCCGGTGCAGGTGCCGCTCGCGCACTTGGCGTTCTTCAGGGTCTCGTAGGAGACGAGGAGCCGGTTCTTGCCGTACGGGGCGACGCGCACGTTGACGTGCTCGGTGCCCTTGGCGGAGGTGAGGTAGACCGGCTTGCCCGAGGGCGTGTTGCGGTTCTTCAGGAACGCGACGGCGACCTGGTGCGTGCTGGTCTTCGGCTTGACCGTCCAGCCCCGGCCGCTGGAGTCGTCCGGGTTCTTCTTGGCGGAGGCGGCGCCGCGCGAGGCGAAGGCGGTGGCGTAGCGGCCGGTGGAGGACTTCACGAGGTCGCCGGTGCGGCCCGCGAAGGTGCCGCCGCAGTAGCCGGCCCAGCACTGCTCGCGCTGGACGACGGGCGCGTTGTCGGGCGCGGCTATGCCGGTGGAGACGAACAGGCCCGAGCGCCAGTCGTCGAAGCAGAGGGAGGTGAAGTCGCCGCTCGTCTCGGCGCGCAGGGCTATGCCCTCGTTGTGGGAGCAGCCCCAGCCCCAGCCGCCGCCGAGCTTCTTGCCCTGGGGGTTCACATACGCCAGCTTGTCGCCGAAGTGGCCGTCGGCGAAGCCGCCCGCGCCGTGCACGACGAAGTAGGCGCCGTACTTCTTGCCGTTCCAGGCGAGCTGGCCGTCGAGCAGCGGGGCCGTGTCGTCGGAGGAGGCGCCGGTCAGCTTGGTGCGCCAGGCCTGCTTGCCGTTCCGGTAGCGGATCAGCGCGGCGGCCGTCTCCTTCCACTTGTTGGTGTCGGCGACCCGGGTCAGCAGCGCGAACCCGTCGTTGTGCGCGACGAGCCCCCCGATCTCCTTCGTCCCCTTGACGACCGAGTCGGCGCCCGCGCGCTTTCCGGCGGCCGTCAGCGGGGTGACGTGGACACCGTCCGACGCGGGCCAGGCGACCCGCAGCGTGCCGTTCGGCGCCACGGCCGTCGCCGTCCGCGTCCACTCCCGGCTGTTGTTGTAGCCCGCCGAGAGATAGGGGAACTTCGCCGACAGGCTCACGGTCGTGTGCGTGACGGTGAGATCACCGGCCGCGGCGGTGGGCGCGGGCGCGGCCCCGGCGGTCGCGTACCAGGCGCCCGCCAGCACGGACGCTGCCACGAGCGAGCCGATGACGGGCTTGCGCGCGAGGTGGCGACGACGGTGTCCGGACGGGGCGGAGGGGGCGGGTGTTGCAGGTGTCATGTTCTGTGGTCGCCGCCGAGGGACGGAAGGTTGCCGTCGGGGCGGCAATTGTTTGAGTCCTCAAGATTCCTCGCGGGGGCACACGCCGGGACTACGCCCCCTCGGGACTACGCCCCCTCGGGACTACGCCCCCTCGGGACTTTCCCGGGGCCAGTGCGTGAGGGCCAGATGCAGCGCCTCGACGGCCTTGTCCCATGACCGTCGTACGTCCCGGGGCGCGCCGAAGCTGCCACCGGCCTCCAGGGCGCAGAAGCCGTGGAAGGTGCTGCGCAGCAGTCGTACGGCGTCCGTGAGGTCGGGTTCGTCGAGGCCGTACGCGCGGAGCATGCCGTAGGTGATCTCGGCGGTACGGCGGAAGCCGGGGGAGGCGGCGACGACGTCCTGGTCGACGCGGATCTGGGTGGCCGCGTACCGGCCGGGCCGCTCCAGCGCGTACTCCCGGTAGGCGCCCGCGAAGGCGGCCAGCGCGTCCTTGCCCGCCCGCCCGGCCACGGCGGCGGTGATGCGGTCGATCAGCTCGCCGCCCGCCAGCAGCGCGACCCGCGTCCGCAGATCCTGGAGGTTCTTGACGTGCGAGTACAGACTCGCGTCCTTCACCCCGAAGTGCCGCGCCAGCGCGGACAGGGTGACCCGCTCGAACCCGACCTCGTCCGCGAGATCGGCCGCGGCCTCCACGACCCGGTCGACGGTGAGCCCGGCACGGGCCATGGAGACCACCTCTTCACCTCGGAGACCCAGGACGCCAAGGCTACCGCCTGGTGATCAAGGGCTCGGAGGCCCTGTGGCCGAGGGGTCGCAGGTCAGCCGATCGGGGCGTACAGCACGCCGAGCTTGTCGATCTCGGTGCCCGCGCGGCCGGTGAAGCCGACGATCTGCCAGCCGGAGGGGGCCGTGAAGGTCTTGGTGTCGGAGGTGGCCGTGCCGGAGGAGAGGGTGCGGCCCTTGTCCGTGCCGAAGGCGGCGGAGAAGATCCGGGTGCGGCCGTCCTTCTGGCCCTGCGTGAGCTTCACGGAGGTGAGGTGCTCGCCGGAGGCCAGGGTGAGCGAGGCCGCAGTGCCGCCCGTACCGCCGTGGGTCAGCGTCGTACCGCCGTCGTGGGTGAGCGAGACCGCGTCGAGACGGGAGCCGCCGCGCAGGGTCAGCGTGCGGGGCGAGACCGTCGAGGGGAGGTTGTCCGCGTCGTTGTACGCCGTGCCGTGCGGACCGCCGAAGAAGTCACCGGCCCTCAGGCCCGAGTTGAGCTTCCAGGAGAAGTCGACCGTGTGCGGGAAGTGGTCGGAGAGGTTGCCGCCCGCCGAGTCGAGGAATGTCGCCCAGTCGTTGTTGTAGCGGTTCGCGGTCAGGTCGACCACGTTGCTGTCCCGGTAGAAGACCTTGTCGACGACCTCGCAGTCATTGGTCGGGGCGGTCGTCGGGCAGACCAGCGCGTCGGCGCCCAGAGCCGGGGCGACACCGCCCTTGATCAGCTGCACCCACGGGTCCGTGAGCCCGTTCTCCGACACGAGCGAGCGGATGTTGTCGCCCGTGCGCGTGTAACGGGTGTTGGTGTCACCCATGACGATCACCGCGTTGCCCGCCGAGTTCGCCTTGATGAACTCCGAGAGCTGCGTGACGTTCGCCCGGCGGGCGGCGAGGGCGGCGTCGTCGGAGTCGGCGTTCGTGTGCACGTTGTAGAGGTCGACGAAGACGCCCTCGTCGAGCCGCACCCGGGCCAGCGAAAAGCCCTTCGGGGTGAGGCAGTTGGTGCCGGTGCAGTTGTTCCACTTCACCCGCTCGAAGTCCTCGAACGCGTAGTCCGAGAGGGTGTTGAGGCCGTCGCCGAACGGCACCCCGCCGCTGGTCGCCGTGCGGTACGGGTGGTTGTCGCCCGCGTACAGCGCCGCGTGGTAGTTGAAGTCCTCCTGCACGTTCACGATGTCGTACGCCCCGAGGCGCGGCGAGATCAGCGGGGTGTTCGTCGCCGGCTTGCCGGAACTGAGCCCCTCCGGGAGGCCGGCGACGTTGTACGTCAGCACGTTGAACGTGCCGCTGGTGGCGGCCGCCGCCGGCGTCGCGCCGGTGGTGGCGAGGCCGGTGACGGCCAGCGCGCCGGCGGCGAGGATGCCGAGCAGTCTTCTCGTGGGGCGTGTGGAGCCTGTGGGACGCATGGGACTCGTGGGGCTCATGGGGCTCTCCGGAGGGCGCGGGGGAAGATGAGCGGTGCTCAGGTTCGATCGCCATCAGTGTGACGTGCAAGGCCAGTTGGGGAAACAGTGAGGGACGTGGCGATCCGCCCTATCCAGGGAACCCGGCGGCCACTCCTTGATCTTTCGACGTTCATGTTTCGCCTCGATCCTCCACAGGCGGCGCGGTAGTCGCGTCGCGGAAGGCAGCCGCGGAAGGCAGCGGCATCAGGAGGCGTTTCATGGGACACGGACACGCGCACGGTCACGGGCATCACCACCACGGACATGACCACGACCATGAGCACGAGGCACCGGCCGCCCTCCCCGCCGCCTTCGACACCTCTGTGCCCGACGAGGCGCTGACCCCCGAGCAGCAGTCCCGCCGCACCCTGCTGCGCCGCGCCGGCCTGCTGGGGGCGGGCCTGACCGCCGCGAGCGTCCTCGGCCAGGCGGCGGCGACCGCCCCCGCGTACGCGGGCACGAACAGCCGTAAGCGAGGCGGCTTCCTGTGGCTGGCCGGTGACCACCACATCCACACCCAGTACAGCAACGACGGCAAGTACCGCGTCGTCGACCAGGTCCGCCAGGGCGCCAGGCACGGCATCGACTGGATGGTCATCACCGACCACGGCAACGCCACCCACGCCAGGATCGGCGTCGAGAAGGTCAACCCGGACATCAAGGAGGCCCGGGCCGCGTATGAGGACACCCTCGTCTTCCAGGGCCTGGAGTGGAACATCCCGGCCGCCGAGCACGGCACGGTCTTCGTGCACCCCGGCAAGAACGAGGTCGCCGTCCTCAAGCAGTTCGAGACCGACTACGACGGCAGCGTGAAGGGCGCCTCGGACTCGACGCCCGCCAACGAGGCGCTCGCCATCGCGGGCCTCGGCTTCCTCGCCGAGCAGGTCCGGCGCCGCAAGGTCAAGGACGCCCTGATGCTCGCCAACCACCCCGCCCGGCGCGGTGTCGACTCCCCGCACGAGATCCGCGGCTGGCGCGACGCGACCGGCGCGAGCGGCCGGATAGCCGTCGGCTTCGAGGGCGCCCCCGGCCACCAGGCCGCCGGCCTGCCCGCACCCCTCGGCATGGCCCGCGCCCGGGGCATCTACGACAACAACCCCAGCGCCAACTCCTTCCCCGGCTACCCGCTGGAGAGCTACCGCACCTGGGGCGGCTTCGACTGGATGACCTCCACCGTCGGCGGCCTGTGGGACAGCCTCCTGGCCGAGGGCAAGCCGTGGTGGATCACCGCCAACTCCGACTCCCACCAGGTCTACGCGGACACCGCCGTGCGCGGCGGCCCGGACAGCGACTACGCGGCCAACGGCAAGCACACCGACCCGGTCCACGGCGGCAAGATCGACATTACCCAGGGCGACTACTGGCCCGGCCAGTACAGCCGCACCCACGTCGGCGCCGACGGCTTCACCTACGCCGCCGTGATGGAGGGCATCCGCGCCGGCCGTATCTGGGTCGACCACGGCCAGCTCATCAGCGGCCTCGATGTCCGCCTCTCGGGCGGCGGCCGCTGGGCCACCCTCGGCGGCGCCCTGCACGTCAAGAAGGGCACCAAGGTCACGCTCACCGTCGACGTGGCGCTCGCCGGTGGCCCCAACTGGGCCGGGTTCGTACCGAAGTTGGCCCGCGTGGACGTCATCCGGGGCGATGTGACGGGCACGCCCGCCGACAAGGACACCTTCACCGCGCCGACCGCGAAGGTCGTGAAGTCGTACGAGGTGAACAAGTCCACCGGCCTGGTCCGGCTCACTTACGGCCTCGGCCGGGTCGACCGTCCGCACTACGTCCGCCTGCGCGGCAGCGACGGCAACCGCTTTGCCGTCGGCCCGATGGGCGCGGCCGTCGACCCGGCGGGCCCCGCCATCGATGTCGTCGGCGACGCCGACCCGTGGCGCGACCTGTGGTTCTACGCCAACCCGGTGTGGGTCCTGCCCTCATGACGCCGTACGCCCTCTCCGTGGACGCCGGGGTCGGGGACCTGCGCGCGGCCGACCACCTGCTGCACACGCTGGCCGCCGAACTCGCCCTTCCCGAGGGCGTGTTCGGCTGTACGCACCTGGTGCGCGGAGACCGGCCACGCGTCGCCCTGTCCCTCGCACTCCCGTCGGAGCCGCTCCCGCGCATCGCCCGGGAGCGGCTCACGGCCCGGGGGTACGAGGTGTCACCCGGCATCCCCGACCCGATGGGCCGCGCGGTGCTCTACCCGGGCGTCTCCTCCCTCACCGGCACGCTGACGATCGCGGAACTGCTCTCCCGCTCCGCGATCGCCCGCGTGACCGTCCTGGGCTCACCCGGCCCACCGGCCCCGGAGAACGAACTGGCGACACGGGATCACGTACGTCCGCACTGGCACGAGGGCGAACTCGTCCTCACCGCCATGCCTGCGGCCGGTGGCGTCCTGGTGCCGTTCGAGGTCCCTGATCCGACGCCGTGCTGCGCGGACCCCTGAGCGGGAAATGCGCATAAAGGGGTGCCCGAAGGCCGTTGGGAGAACTGTGCAACCATTCTCTCCCTTGTGATCCATGTAAGGACAGGGTGCTTTGCGCCCGCCCTATGGCCTTCATTCCGATTCGTGCATTTTTCGGAGCGTTCGAATTGACAACCCTTGACAAGAGCAGACGTGTTCGCCGGAGTGCCGGCGCACGAAGATCCGGTGCGATGACGCTGCGCAAGGCCGCGGCGATCGCCGTGACCGCGGGCACCGTACTGCTGGCCACGCCCGTGGCCTCACCCGCGCAGGCGGCCGCCGCGCCCACGGTCAGCGCCAAGGGCGCCTACCTGCTGGACAACGCGACCGGCACCAAGCTGTTCAGCAAGTACGGCGACACCAAGCGGCCGATGGCCAGCACGACCAAGATCATGACCGCCCGCGTGGTCCTCGGCCAGACCGGTCTCGACCTCGACCGCAAGATCACCATCAGGCAGGCCTACCGCGACTACGTCACGGCCGAGGGTGCGAGCACCGCGGATCTGAGGACGGGCGACCGTGTGACGGTCCGGCAGTTGCTGTACGCGTTGATGCTGCCCTCGGGCTGCGACGCCGCGTACGCCCTCGCCGACACCTTCGGCACGGGTGACACCCGCTCCGCGCGGGTGAAGTCGTTCATCGGCAAGATGAACAAGAAGGCCGCGGACCTCGGTCTGACCAACACCCACTTCGACTCGTTCGACGGCATCTCGACGGCCGGCGAGAACTACACCACCCCGCAGGACCTGGCGAAGCTGGCCCGCAGCGCGATGAAGTACTCGACGTTCCGTACCGTCGTGAAGACGACGAAGACCGTGCGCTACGCGACCACGAGCACCGGCGGCACCCGTACCTACACCTGGTACAACACCAACCAGCTGCTCGCCTCCTACTCCGGCGCCAACGGCATCAAGACCGGCACCGGCACATCCGCGGGACCGTGTCTGGTCTTCTCCGCCACCCGCGGTGACAAGACCGTCATAGGCGTCGTTCTCAACGACGGCTACCGCTACACCGACGCCGCGAAGATGCTGGACTACGGATTCGGCACCAGCACCGCGTCGAGCATGCAACTGCGCCCGCTGCCCACGGGCGCACAGCGGGACTGACCGGGCGCCAGAGGGGACCCGGGAACGCACGCCGTTCCCGGGCCCCGTGCCGTGCGGGCGCCGACGCACCTCCCCTGTGCGGATCGGCGTCCTCGAACGCCTGCGGCGACACGGGCCCGCGACGGCCACCCGCCGCATGTCCGCGCGGCAGCATGCCGGTACCGGTACCGGTGCGGCTGAGGAGGATGCGTGAACGGGCTGATCTCGCTGGTCGGCGTGGCGGTGGTGCTGATCATCCTGCGGGACGTGTTCCACACCCTGTGGCACCCGACCCGCCACGGAGGACTGAGCCGGATCGTCATGACGGCCCTGTGGCGACTGTCCTCCCGCACCAGTCCCCATTGGCGTGCCACGGGAGTGGCCGGGCCGCTCGGCGTGGCGGGCGTGGTCGCGATGTGGACGTGCGGCGTGGCCCTGGGCTGGGCGGTGGTGTACTGGCCGCACATGCCGGAGGGCTTCGTCTTCTCGAGCGCCCTGGAGCCGACCCAGCACTCCCGTCCGGTGGACGCCCTCTATGTCTCCCTGGTGACCGTGGCCACCCTCGGCCTCGGCGACATCACCCCTGCCGAAAGCTGGCTGCGGATCGTGGCACCGCTGGAGGCGCTGGTCGGATTCGCGCTGCTGACCGCCACCGTCTCCTGGGTCCTCGGCATCTTTCCCGCGCTCGCCCGGCGCCGGACGCTGGCGCTGCGCATCTGCCATCTGCGCCGGGCCGGGCTCACCGACGAACAGCTCGACTCCGAGGCGGGAGCCCCCGTACTGGACGCGCTGGCCGCCGAGATCGCCGGCGTCAGCGTGGACTTCGCGCAGTACCCGGAGTCGTACTACTTCCACGACGGGACCGGCGACACCTCGCTGGCGCTGAGCATCGGCCACGCCGCCGCACTCGCCGAGCGGACCCGGCTGGCACAGCACCCCGGTGCTCGCATCGCGTCCCTCGTCCTCGCCGCCGCGCTCGACGACTTCGCCACCGTGCTCGACGAGCGCTTCCTGCACACGGGGAAGCCCCGACCGGAGATCCTCGACGCCTACGCTCGTGACCACGGCGCCGCCCCGCCGGACAGTCACGCGGCCCGCTGAACGGAGAGGCGGGGCATCCGCCGGGACCTGCTGGACCCCGCCCACGACGGACGCACCCTAGCGTCCGTGGCGGGGCACGGGACACGGCTGGACGAGCCCCGCGATCTCCGCTCCGTGCTGATCCCACGCGCCCCACTGCTCGCCCGTCATCGCTCTTCCACGGTGCGACAGCGGCCGGTCGGCGTGATCGCCGACCGGCCGCTGTACGGGCCAACTGCCTTCCTACGCCGTTGTCGAGAACACGAACGAGAACTCCGCCGGCCCCGCCGTCAGGTGGTACTCCGGGAGTGGCCCCGGCCCGCAGGACTGGGAGCCGACGCCCATCTGGCCGTGGTCGAGGTTGACCCACACCGTGTCACCGGACTGAAGGTCCGTCAGATGCCCGGCCACGTCCAGCTGTTCGGTGGTCCAGCGGCGGGCCGTGAACGAGAACTCCGGATCGCCGTCGATGCGCAGTCCGCCCAGCTCCGCCCAACGTACGTCGGGACGGGCGCCGTTCTCCTGGGGGCGGACGTACGGGGTCTGCAGCTCGTCGACCGTGGAGTGGTGACGGCGCACCATGGACGCCGACTTGGTGTCCGGGTAGCCCTCGCCGGGACCGCCGCCGTACCACTTCACGGCGTCCGCCGACGACAGTCCGAAGCGGATGCCGAGCCTCGGCAGCGGCACGGTCCAGTCGCCCTCCGGGTCCACCGACACGGTCAGCTTCAGCCGGGTGTCGTCGGCTGTCCACCGGTAGGTCGTGCGCAGACCGACCTCCCGCGCGGCCGGCGCCACCCGCGTCCGTACGGTTAGCGCGTCGGCGCCCAACTCAACTCCGTCCAGGCGGTGTTGCACGCGATGCAGGCCGAGCTCCCGCCACAGCTTGCTGTAGCAGGTGTTGCCGTTCCACGCGCCCTCGTCGTTGTCGGTGGTCGCCCGCCACACGTCCAGGCGCAGCCCGGTCACGTCAAGGCCGCCGATGGTCTTCAGCGCGCCCGTACGGACGTCGAAGGAGGCCGGGCCGAGATGGATCAGCCTCTCGCTCGCCGTGGGACCGTCGCCAGGCGCCACGGTCGGCAACGGCCTTTCCACGACCGGCAGTTGGGCCCACGCCACCTGGTGGTCCTTCCTGCCCCACGCCGTGTCCTCGGCCAGCAGCGCCCGTACGGTCCACAGCGCCTCGCCCGCCGGTCCGCCGGTCGGCGGCTGCGGCAGCTTCACCTCGGCGGACTCGCCGGGCTTCAGGGCGGGCACCGACAGGGTGCCCGCCTCCACCGTCTTCCCGTCGATCTCGTACGCCCACTCGAAGGCCAGCGAGGACAGATCCGCGAAGTCGAACGCGTTGCGCACCCGGACCGTGCCGGCCGAGCCGTCGCCGTCGATACGGACGGGCTCGATGACCTTCTTGAACTCGATCAGGCCGGGGGACGGCGTCCGGTCCGGGAAGATCAGGCCGTCGCAGACGAAGTTGCCGTCGTGCAGCTCCTCGCCGAAGTCGCCGCCGTAGGCGTAGCCCAGCGTCGGGTGCTTGACGCCGTGGTCGATCCACTCCCAGATGAAACCGCCCTGGATGCGCTCGTGCGCCTCGAAGATGCGCTGGTAGTCGGCGATGCCGCCGGGGCCGTTGCCCATGGCGTGCCCGTACTCGCACTGGATGAAGGGCAGCTGCCGACGCTTGTGGGTGCCGCCGTCCAGGCGCTGGCCGATGCGCTCGGTCTCGGCGTGGTCGGCGTACATCCGGGAGTAGATGTCGGTGTCGCGGCAGTCCCAGTCGCCCTCGTAGTGCACCAGGCGCGAGCCGTCGCGGCCGTGGATCCACTCGGCCATGGCGGTGAGGCCGCGGCCGGTGCCGGCCTCGTTGCCGAGGGACCAGATGACCACCGAGGGGTGGTTCTTGTCGCGCTCGACCATCCGGGCCGCGCGGTCCAGGAGGGCCGGGGTCCAGCGGTCGTCGTCGACGGGGTTGTCCCGCCAGTTCTGCTCGGTGAAGCCGTGGGTCTCCAGGTCGCACTCGTCGATCACCCAGAGGCCGTACTCGTCGCAGAGGTCGAGGAAGGCCGGGTGAGGCGGGTAGTGCGAGGTGCGGACCGCGTTGAGGTTGTGCCGCTTCATCAGCAGCACGTCCTCGCGCATGGTCTCCAGGTCGAGCGCGCGGCCCATCGTGGGATGCCACTCGTGCCGGTTGACGCCCTTGAAGAGGATCGCCTTGCCGTTGACCTTGAGCAGGCCGTCCTCGAGGACGACCGTCCGGAAGCCGATCCGCAGGGGGACCCGCTCGCCCTCGGTGACCAGTTCACCGTCGTACAGCCGAGGCGTCTCGGCGGTCCACGGCTCCACCGGCACCGTCACCGCCTCGCCGGTCGCGACATCGATGTCGAGGGCGGGCACGAGGACCCGGCCGTCGACGTCGGAGTCGACACGCAGGGTCCCGATGCCGCCGACGTGGTCGTAGGAGGCGTGCACGAAGAAGTCGAGGGCGCTGCCCGCCGGGCGGTGCAGCAGAGTGACGTCCCGGAAGATGCCGGGCAGCCACCACTGGTCCTGGTCCTCCAGATAGGAGCCCGCCGACCACTGGTGGACCCGGACGGCGAGGACGTTCCCCGCCGGCTTCAGCAGGTGCCCGACCGCGAACTCGTGCGGCAGCCGGGACCCCTTGAACTCACCGATGTCCGTGCCGTTCAGCCACACCCGGGCGCAGGACTCCACGCCGTCGAAGCGCAACACCGCCCCGCCCTCGGTGAGAGCGGGCCACCCCTCCGGCAGGTCGAAGAACCGCAGATGGTCACCGGTCGGGTTCTCCGACGGCACCCTCGGCGGGTCCACCGGGAACGGGTACAGGTGGTTGGTGTAGATCGGCGCCCCGAAGGCCCCGTCGCCCTGCAGCACCCAGTGGCCCGGCACGGCCACCTCGGCCCAGCCGCCCGCGTCGAAGCCGGGGGCGGCGAACGAGTCGTCCTCGGCGTCGACGGTGGGAGACAGCCGGAAGCTCCAACTGCCGTTCAGCGACAGGGACTGCGCGTCGGAGGACGCGTACCAGGCACGGGGCGGCAGGGCCCCGCTGCCCGGCGAGACGTCCTCGACGTAGTCGACGGATGTGCCGGTGGTGCTGCCGGTGCTGCCGGTGGTGCGGAAAGACATCGGTCTCCTTGCTGATTTCCTAGCCCTTGATGCCGGTCTGCGCGATGCCCTGCACCAGCCAGCGCTGGAGGAAGAGGAAGACGAACACCAGGGGCAGGATGGAAATGGCCGTGGCCATGAAGATCAGATGGAAGTTGACGGTCTGGCCGGTCGTGTAGTTCGAGAGCGCGACCTGGACGGTCCACGCGCTCGGGTCCTGGCCGATGACCAGGGGCCACAGGAAGGAGTTCCACCCGCTGATGAACGTGATCGTCGCCATCGCGGCGAAGAAGTTCAGCGAGTTGGGTACGACGACCCGCCAGTAGGCGCCCATGTAACCGAGCCCGTCCACGCGTGCCGCCTCCTCCAGCTCCTTGGGGAACCCCAGGAAGTACTGCCGGAACAGGAAGCAGGTGAAACCACTGAAGAGGCCCGGAATGATGAGACCCCGGTAGGTGTCGATCCAGCCGAGGGACGACACCAGCACGAAGCTGGGCACGAAGGTCACGGCGGTCGGGACCATCAGGGTGCCGAGGACCATGTAGAAGACCTTGTTGGCGTGCTGGTACGGGATGCGGGCCAGGCCGTAGCCGGCCAGCGAGCAGAACAGCAGGGTGCCGACGGTGTGCAGGACGCCGACGACCGCCGAGTTCCACAGCGAGCGCGCGAAGTCGACCGACGGGTCGTCGAACGGCTCGCTGACGTTGCCCCACTGGATGTCGGTGGGGAACCACTTCCATTCCTCGCCCGTGATCTCCGGGTCCGTCATCAGCGCGTTGCGGACGATCAGATAGAACGGGATGAGGAAGAGGAGCGCGGCGATACCGGTGGCGAGGTAGAGACCGGTCGAGCCGATCACGCTGCCGCTCCGGACGCGACGCGGCTTGGCCGAGACGTCGACCCGGTCCACTCGGTCCGACGGAGGTGTCGTGGTGGTGGTCACTTGGACTCCTCACCCCTTCCGAATCCCATGAACTTGCCCTGGAGCAGGGTCACGAGGCAGATCAGTACGGTGAGGATCAGCGCGCCCGCGCTGCCCGCGCCGTAGTCCTGGCTGTCACCGAGCGCCTTGTAGTACAGCTCGACCAGCGGCGGTCTGCCCCACGTGGTCTTGTTCAGCAGGTTGAAGAACTCGTCGAAGGCCTGGTACGCCGCCACGAGCAGCAACAGGATCACGGCGGTGGAGGTCGCCCGCAGCTGCGGCAGGGTGATGTGCCAGAACGTCTGCCAGCCGGGCTTGGCGCCGTCGATCGAGGCGGCCTCGTACAGCTCCTGCGGGATGTTCTGCAGGGCCGCGATGAAGAGGATCATGTAGAAGCCGGCCTGGAGCCAGAGGCGTACGGTCAGGATGACCAGCCAGTACCACGGCGGATCGGGGCTGGCCAGCCACGCGGTGTTGTCGATGCCGAAGAGGCTCAGGAAGGTGTTCAGCATGCCGAAGCGGACACCGCTGAAGATGGACATCTTCCAGACCAGCGAGGCGGCGACATAGCTGACCGCCGTCGGCAGGAAGAACACCGAGCGGAAGAACGCCCGCATGAACCGCAGCCGGTTCACCATCAGCGCGAGACCCAGCGAGGTTCCCCAGGTCAGCGGCACGATGAAGACGGCGAAGATCGTGAAGGTGACGAGGGAGCGGATGAACTCCTCGTCGGTCAGCATCGTCACATAGTTGTCGAGGCCGACGAACTCGCTCGGTGTGACCGTGAAACGGGCCTCGAAGAACGACAGATACAGGCTCCACAGGATCGGCAGATAGACGAAGATCGCCAGGCCGATCAGGAACGGCCCGGTGAAGAGCCAGAAGTTGAAGGTGGGGGAGCCCCGCAGCCCCCGCCGCGGCTTGGCCGGGGAGGCCTTCGCCGGGGCGGGGCTGGAGACGCCGTCCTTGGTGATGGTCGACATGTCGTGAGTACCTGTCCGCCGGCCTATCCGAACAGCTTCTTCAGTTCCTTGTTGACCTTCGCGTCGGCCTTGGTGAGTTCCTTGTCCGGGTCGCCGCCCTTGCGGACGGAGTTGGCGAGGACGTCCTCCAGGGCGGTGATGCTCGCCTGGGTCCAGCCGATGTTGTCGAAGTTGCCGTACTCGTTGAAGAGCTTGACGCCCTCAGCGGGCAGACCCGACTTCAGCTTGTCGGCCGACGCCGCGATCGAGGTGCGCGGCGGGATGTGGAAGCCGTAGGAGAGCGCCCAGTCCTCCTGGTACTCCTTCTGGTCGATCCACAGCCACTTCACGTACTCCTTGGTGGCTTCGAGGTTCTTGCCCTTGGCGTTGACGAACATCGACCAGCCGCCGTTGTAGACGGACTGCTTGCCCGCGTCGCCGACCTTCGGGAACGGGAAGATGCCGAGGTCGTCGCCGAGCGCCTCCTGCATCTGCGGCATCGCCCACATACCGCACCACTGCATCGCGGTCAGGCCCTGGTTGATCGCGGACGGGTCCCAGAAGTCGGTCGGGGCGTCGAGCAGCAGGTCACCGCTGGTGAACAGCTTGCGCAGCTGCTTGAAGCCGTCGACGACCGCGTCCGTGTGGTAGGCGATCTGGTTCTTGTCGTCGAGGTGCTGCGCGCCGGCCGACCAGATCAGCGGGTTGATCATCGAGTGCAGGGTGTTGCCGAGGTAGGCGCCCTTGACCTTGTCCGTGGTCAGCTTGGCGGCGGCCTCGATCAGCTCCTCCAGCGTCTGCGGGACCTCGACCCCGGCCTTCTCGAACAGCGACGGCCGGTAGAAGAAGAACTGGGGGTCGTCGATCATCCGGATGCCGTATATCTTCCCGTCGACCGTGTGGGAGGCGATGTCGGCCGGGTTGAAGTCGTCCTTGACCGGGTTGATCAGGTCGCTGAGGTCGGCGACCTGGCCGCTCTCGATCATCTGCAGCTGCGGGTGGAACTCGAAGCAGTCGGGGGCCTTGTCCGTGAGCAGCGAGGCGAACAGCTTGCTCTCGAAGTTGGAGCCGGTGATCCACTGCGTGGTGACGTTGGAGTCCTTGTAGGCCTTCGCGTACCTCTTGATGGCCTGCTCGGTCCCGGCCTCGCCGTACGCGTGGAAGTACTGCGTGAGACCGGCGCCCCCGCCGCTGCTTCTGCCGGTGTTGCCACCACACGCGGCCAGTCCGCCGGCGGCGGCCAGACCCAGCGCGGCCCGCAGGGCGGTACGGCGGTCGAGGTTGCTGTTCCTGAATGCCGACATGCTGACGTCCTTGTCTCGAGTACGGCTCGGCTCTGTGCCTATGGCTCGGCGGCTCAGTGCCAGTTGGCTCAAAGGGGCTTGCGGTGCGGGACGTTAACCTTCGGCTAAGGCTTCGGCAAGGGGTTGGACGAAGTCTGTTCGAAGCGTTGTATTCGGTTCGGTGTTCCGAACGTCCGTGCGGTGCAAAGGGTTTGACGTGGGGGGTGAGGGCCGCCGGGTCAGGGTCCGGCGGCCCTCGGCTCAGGGGTGTCGCTGGAGCCGTTCGCGCTCTTCAGCGCGTTCTCGGCGTCGTACGACCGGCTTGCCCGTCGCCGGGGCGGCGCGTTTGCCCGGCTTCTGTCCGACCGACTGGAGCGCCCCTTCGAGCGCGAACGTCGCCGCGCCCAGGCACGCCGGGTCCGTGGGGATCAGGGAGAGGACGATCTCGGTGGCCGCCATCGGGCGCGGCAGCGCGTGCCGGGCGACGGCCTCGCGCACCTCCGCGACCAGGGGCTCGCCCAGGGCGGCCGCGACCCAGCTGCTGAGCACGACCACCTCGGGATTGAACAGGTTGACCAGGTCGGCGATCCCCGCGCCGAGATATCGGGCGGTGTCCCGCACCACCTTGACCGCCACCGGGTCGTGCCGGGCCACGCCCTGCGCGAGTGCCGCGATGGTGGCCGTCTGGTCCTCGGGATGCAGCAGCGTGCTGCGCGGGCTCAGCTCCCGGAGGTTCAGCATGATCCCGGGGGCGCCCACATACGTCTCCACGCACCCGTGGTTGCCGCAGTGGCACAGCCGGCCGTCCAGGACGATCGTGGTGTGGCCCCACTCCCCGGCACTGTTGCTCACCCCCCGGTGCAGCCCGCCGCCCAGGACGAGCCCGGCGCCCACACCGGTCCCGAGGTTGACGATCACGGCGTCCCCGCGCCCGCGCGCGGCCCCGAACCACAGCTCGGCCACCGCGACCGCGCGCAGCGGGTTGTCCAGGTAGAGGGGGTAGGCGATGTGCTCGGTCAGCAGGTCGAGCAGCGGCACGTCGTGCCAGTCCCAGTTGGGCGCGTACTCCGAGATGCCGGTGGCGCGGTCCACCTGCCCCGGCACGCTGACCCCGACGCCGAGCACCCGGGCGCCCTCGATACCGGCCTGCGCGACCACCGAGCCGACGGCGGCGGCGACATGGCCGACCATCTGCTCGGGGAGGCTCTCACCGGCGCGGACGTCCTCCTCGGCGCGGGCCAGGACGTTCAGCGCGAGGTCGAACAGCTCGACATGGACGTACGTCTCCGCGATGTCGACGCCGATCAGCGCGCCCCCCGACGCGTTGACGGCCACCAGTCCCCGGGGGCGGCCCCCCGCCGAGTCCTCGAATCCGACCTCGGTGATCATGCGGAGGTCGAGCAGCTCACCGACGAGCGTGGCGACCGTGGCCAGGCTCAGCCCGGTGGCGGCCGCCAGCTCCTGCCGGGAGGTGGGAGACTTGGCGATGATCTGGCGCAGCACCTCGTAGCGGTTCGCGGTGCGAATGTCGCGTGAGGTGCGCTTCACCGACGACATGATCCCCTCGATCCCTCCAGGCCATGACGAGGCCTGTTGCCCCGGCGCGGTCGCCAACGTTAGGGCGCGGAAGGACTTTCGACAAGGGGTTAGGAAAGGGGCTGTACAAAGTCCCGGCAGGTTGGCGTGCCCTCGAGTGCGAGGGGGAGCCGCGCGACCGAAAACAGACGGCCCGTGGTTTTGGGGCTCCCTCCCCGCGGAGCGCTCAGCCGCCGAGCACGTCCTGTACGAAACGGTTGCGGAACTTGGCCATCGGATCCAGCGCGTCGGCCACCCTGCGGAAATCACCCAGTCGGGGGTACAGCCGCCCCAGCTCGGCCGCCGGGACCGTGAACACCTTGCCCCAGTGCGGCCGGGCGTCGAACGGCGCGAGCACCTCCTCGACCCGCCGCACCACCGGCAGTACGGGTGCCGCGTCCGCGATCCAGGTGAAGTGCAGTGCGACCGTGTCCCGCCCCTGGGCGGGGCTGAGCCACTGCTCGTCGGCGGCCGTCGTACGGACCTCGCAGACCTGCAGCACGGGTGCCACGGAGTGCCGGATCTCGTCCAGCGCGTGCAGGGCAGGCCCGGCGAACGAGCGCGGCAGCAGATACTCCGACTGCAGCTCCTCCCCGCTGCTCGGTGTGAACTCGGCCCGGAAGTGCGGCAGCCGCTCGTGCCAGGGTCCGGGCACACCGAACTGCGCGGTGCAGTTCACCGCCGGCATCCCCGGCACCGGATGCATCGCCTCGGTCGCGGGCGCGGCCCACGGGAAGTCCGTCGTGGACCGGTCCGTGCGCCGCTTGACCCACACCTGGTCGAAGCCCGAGTGCTGCCAGCGGGTGAAGAGACTCACGCTGTACGCAGACGCCGACACGTCGGCGAAGTCCAGCCCGGCCAGGGGGAGTTCACCGAAGACGTGCTGGCTCACCTCGAAGGCCGGCTCCAGGTCGAGGGTGAGCGCGGTGACCACACCGAGGGCGCCGAGCGAGGTGACCGCCCCGCCGAAGCGGTCGTCGCCGCGCGTCAGCGTCAGCGTCGTACCGTCCGCCGTGACCAGCTCGACCTCGCGCACGGCCGCCGCGAGTGGACCGTTCCCGTCGCCCGAGCCATGGGTGCCGGTGGCGACCGAGCCCGCCACCGAGATGTGCGGGAGGGAGGCCATGTTGTGCAGCGCGAGACCGTGGGCGTGCACGGCGTCGGCCAGCTCCGCGTACCGGACACCGCCCCCGACCCGTACCGTACGGGCCGCCGTGTCCACCTCGATCGCCGACGGCAGCCCGGTCAGGGAGAGCAGGACGCCCCCGGGGCCGGGCTCCGCGATCTCGTTGAACGAGTGACCGCTGCCCAGCACCCGCACCCTCTCGCTGTCCGCGACCAGGGCCCGGAGGGCGTCGACGGAGTGCGGCCGGTGCAGCTCCTTGGCGGTGTACGTGATGTTCCCGGCCCAGTTGGTCAGGGTCTCCGTCGTCATGCTCGATGTCCTCCACGTTCCGCGAGCCATGGGGCCCGTCCCGCGGGCCGGCCCCAGCCGTCGGGGCCATCCTCCCTGCCCGTCCATTGACCCTCTCGGGAGCCCCTGCCTACGGTAGAGAGCGGTTGCTGTTCGGCCGTCTCTCCCCTCCGGAAGGTCCTTCCTTGCCCGAGCGTCCCCGCGCACTGTTCGCCATGACGGCCGAGAACCTTCCACAGATCTTCCCGCCGGACGTGCTGTCCCGCCTGCGAGAGACGGTGGACATCGATCCCGCTCTGGTCGCCGCGAACTTCACCGATCCCGAGGTCCGGGAGGTGCTGGCGGAGGCCGAGGTGCTGGTCACCGGATGGGGGTGCCCCCGCATCGACGAGGCGGTCCTCGACGCGGCGCCCAAGCTGCGGGCGGTGCTGCACTCG
Organism: Streptomyces sp. NBC_00104; assembly: GCF_045160825.1. NCBI lineage: Bacteria > Bacillati > Actinomycetota > Actinomycetes > Kitasatosporales > Streptomycetaceae > Streptomyces > Streptomyces sp. NBC_00104. Next base: position 8,728,144 of record NZ_CP108215.1, read on the forward strand.
GCCGGCTCGGTCAAGGGGTTCGTGGCCCCAGCCGTCTGGGAGCGGGGGATCGCCGTCTCCACGGCCGCCGCCGCCAACGCCCTGCCCGTCGCCGAGTACACGCTCGCCATGATCCTGCTGGCCGGCAAGGACATCCTCGGCCGCCGCGAACGCCTGCGGGCCGAGCGCGTCTCGCCGGGCTGGGGGTTCGTCCCCGGTATCGGCAACCACGGCCGCCGCGTCGGCGTCATCGGGGCCTCCCGCATCGGCCGCCGCGTCATCGAACTGCTCCGCCCCTTCGACCTGCGGGTGAGTCTCGCCGACCCCTACGTCGACGAGGCCGGGGCCGCCGCTCTCGGCGTACCCCTCCTGCCGCTCGACGACCTGCTGCGCACGTCCGACATCGTCACCGTGCACGCCCCCGACACCCCGGAGACCCACCGGCTGATCGACCGCCGCGCCTTTTCCCTCATGCCCGACGGGGCCGCCTTGATCAACACCGCGCGCGGCGCCCTCGTCGACCACGACGCGCTCGTCGACGAGCTGCGCGCCGGGCGGCTCTCCGCGATCCTCGACGTCACCGACCCCGAGCCGCTGCCCGCCGACTCCCCGCTCCTCGACCTGCCGAACGCCTTCGTCACCCCGCACCTGGCCGGCTCCCAGGGCAACGAGGTCGCCCGCCTCGGCCTCGCGGTCACCGAGGAGGCCGAACGGTTCGCGGCCGGAGGGGAGTTGGCACACGCGCTGGACCGCGCCACGCTGGCACGCATGGCATGACCACGGGCCCTGCGGGCGACCACGGGCGATTCCGGCGCGCCTTCGCGACGGGCGGGGCGGGGTGCGCGGGCGGGGCGGGGGAGTCGCGCCGGGCGCGGATGACGGTGGGCGCGACCGTGCCTCGCCGGACACCGGCACCGCCACCGGACACCGGCACCGGACGCCAGGAGCGGCGCGACACACACCGGGTGGAGCTCCAGGCCGCCGGAAGAGCCGGCGACACCGTCTGTGAGGCGCGTACGCACCGCGATTCCGCCTGTACCCGCGGCCCGCGCGTACCGCGATCCCGCCCGTAGCCGCGGCCCGCGCATACAGCGATCGCGGCCGTGTCGTATCCCAGCCATGTCCGCTCCCGGCCGTGTCCGATTTCGCCGGTGTCCGTTCCCGGCAAGGCCGCCGCGAGGACATGCCACCCGCTCACCCGCTCACCGGCCCGAGGGCGCGGTCACCGATCCGAGCCGATCGCTGCCCGCGCGCCGGGCGGCGCGCGGGCGACCTCGTCGAGGTGTACGGCACCGGCCTCCCCGGCAGCAGGTTCTGGTGGTCCTCGACGGGGCCCGGCCAGGCCGACGCCGCCCGGATCCGGACGTGCCGAGGGCCCCCGCTCCCACCTCCGCGCGGCCGGAGGCATACCGTGAGGAGGCGAACAATGACGACGGACGACTTCTCACGTGACGTCGGGAGCGAGGAGAACGGGATGGGCAGCCGCACCGCACTGGTGGAGGACCTGATGGAGAGGTTCCCGCACGTGCCACGGGAAGCCGTCTTCAAGGAGGACCTGCTCAGGGGTGGCATGGCCTTCGACGCCTCCGCGCTGAGCGACAACGAGAAGGGCGAGGTCAAGCCGAAGTCGTACTTCATCTTCTCCTTCGACCACGGCACCCTCCCCGAACTCGGCGAGGCCGCCCTGCGCCGCCCGCCGGAGGAGATCATCCTCACCGGCGGCCCGTACGACCTGCGGCGCACGGTCGTCTCCGTACGGGTCAACCCGTCCTCGCCCTACCGCGTGGCCGCCGACGAGGACGGCCTCCTCGGCCTCTACCTCGACGGCACGCGCATCGCGGACGTCGGCGTCCCGCCCATGCCGGAGTACTACCGGCACACCCTCTCCAACGGGAAGTCCGTGATGGAGGTGGCCCCGACCATCCAGTGGGGCTACCTCATCTACCTGACCGTCTTCCGCGTCTGCCAGTACTTCGGCGCGAAGGAGGAGTGCCAGTACTGCGACATCAACCACAACTGGCGCCAGCACAAGGCGGCGGGCCGGCCGTACACGGGTGTGAAGGACGTCGACGAGGTCCTCGAAGCCCTGGAGATCATCGACCGGTACGACACGGCGAAGACGTCCACCGCGTACACGCTCACCGGCGGCGCCATCACCAAGACGGTCGCGGGCCGCGACGAGGCCGACTTCTACGGCCACTACGCCAAGGCCATCGAGGAGCGCTTCCCGGACCGCTGGATCGGCAAGGTCGTCGCGCAGGCGTTGCCCCTCGACGACGTCAAGCGCTTCCACGACTACGGCGTGAAGATCTACCACCCCAACTACGAGGTGTGGGACGAGTACCTCTTCAAGATGTACTGCCCCGGCAAGGAGCGCTACGTCGGCCGCGACGAGTGGCACAAGCGGATCCTGGACTCGGCGGGCGTCTTCGGCGCGCGCAACGTGATCCCCAACTTCGTGGCGGGCGTGGAGATGGCCGAGCCGTTCGGGTTCACCACGGTCGACGAGGCCATCGAGTCGACCACCGAGGGCCTGCGTTTCTTCATGTCGCACGGCATCACGCCCCGCTTCACGACCTGGTGCCCGGAGCCCACGACCCCGCTCGGCAAGGCCAACCCGCAGGGCGCGCCGCTGGAGTACCACATCCGGCTGCTGCAGGCCTACCGCGCCACGATGGACGAGTTCGGGCTGTCGTCGCCGCCCGGATACGGCCCGCCCGGACCCGGCAACGCCGTCTTCTCCGTCAGCTCCTTCATGGACAGCCTCCCGGCCGTCGACGAGGAGACCCCCGGGGAGACCCCCGAGGGGATTCCCGCTCGGTAACTCCTGCGACGGTTGAGTCTTTTGGGGTCGGCATACGTACAACTGCACAGTGTGACCGTTGGTAACCGCATTTGAAGGCGCGGCTTGTCAGTTGTGTGGGAACCGTGAAAAGCTCTGGGGCACCGCAAGGTGGTCCCCCTCCAACTCCCTTGAATAAGAGGGTAGTTGACTATTTTTGCGGACTTCCCCCCTCGCTCTGTTGGATGCAGGAGACCCATGCCCGACCTGCCGAAGCCTCAGGACGCAGCAGAGGCCGCGCTCTTCTCGGAGTGCTGGGACGCGGTGCTGTCGTACGCCGACCTGTGCACGTCCGGTTCGACCGCGGCGACCCAACTGGCCACCGAGGCCTTCACGAACGGCATGCACGAGGCGCACGCCCTGGAGGCCGAACGCGGCGCCGGCCGGCGCGCCCTGCGGCTGCCTCGAATACCGTTCCTCCTGACCTGGGTCAGGACCAGCGCCGCGGTCTGGGAGAGGGACGGCCAGGGCCACCGGCTCGACCCCGATCTGCGCCTCTGGCTCAACTCGGAGAAGGCCGCGCGCTACATCGGCCCGCCGCTGCACCGCCCCCTCGCCCTGCGCGCCCTGCGGGACATGCAGGAACCCGACGCGGCCCTGCTGTGGCTGGCCGAGGTCGAGTCGCTGCCCCTGGGCTCGGTGGCCCGCCGGCTCAGCCTCGACCCGGCGGTCGCCCGGACCGAACTCGACCAGGTGCGGGTGCTGTTCAGGGACCGCTGCCACCGCAGCCGGCTCGACGCGCCCATGCACGCAGACTGCCGCACCTATACCCGGCTACTGGACGCGGTCACCCGCTCGCCCGGCACCGACACCCCCGAGGACCTCTCGCGGCACCTCGCCACCTGCGTGGGGTGCGCCGAGGCCGCGGCCTGTCTCGGCCTGCACGGCGGCGGCCTGCCCGCCGCGCTCGCCGGCGGAGTCATCGGCTGGAGCGGACTCGCCTATCTGGAGCGCCGCCGCCGCGCGGCCGACGCCGGGCTGCTCCCCGGACGCGCGGACTCCACCGGCACCGACCGAGGGCTCTCGCCGGGCAGGGAACCGAGGCCCCGGTTCGGCCGCAACGGGCTGCTCGCCGGAGCCGGCCTCGTCTCCGTGCTGGCGCTCGCCGTCTCCCTCATGCCCTTCGGCGACGAGGAGACCGTCACCGACGGCGCGTCCGCCGGCGAGTCGGCGGTGGTGCAGCGGGACCCCCGCTTCCCGGTGACCGGGTCCCCGTCCGACGGCGGGTCGTCCGAACTGCAGAGCACGTCCCGGCCCGAGAAGACCGGTTCGGGCGACGAGGACGGCAAGGGCGACGGCAACAGCAACGAGGAGCCCCAGGGCGACGCCTCGACGCCGGCCCGCGTCTCCCACGAGCCGGTCGACCCCGGCAAGTCGTCCCGCGCCACCTGTCACGTCCGCTACCAGGTCGTCAACGAGTGGCCCGGCGGCTTCCAGGCAGCCCTCACCGTCACCTCCACCAAGGCTCTCGACGGCTGGCGCGTCGGCTGGACCTACGCCGCGGACCAGCGCGTCACCCAGATGTGGGACGGCACCTTCGATCAGGAAGGCTCCCAGGTCACCGCCACCGCCGCCGACTACAACAAGACCGTCGCGGCGGGCGGCACCTTCGGCGTCGGCTTCCTCGGCATCTGGCAGGGCTTCGACAACCCCGAACCCGTGGACTTCACGCTCAACGGGCGCTCCTGCGCACAGGCGGACTGAGCGCGGGCGGACAGCTCACTCGCGGGTGTGAAGAGCTCGTGGAAGCGGCGGGCTCTTCACACGGCCGCACAGCCGCACGAGCCGACGAAGAGGGAACCTTGCCCGGGCCGGTCCCGGCGGGCGAGAGAGACGAAGAGGCGGGCGATCGCCGTCGAACGCGCACCGGGACTCCCTCCCGAAGCGCCGACGACGTCCTGCGACGGTCGCCACACCTCTTGATCGAACTCCGGGCGCAGGACACTAACATGGGGTGATGGGCACTCCCACCTCGCTGTTGCGGGCCTTTCGGCCCCAAGTCCAAGAGCGTCTCTACGACTTCTACGAAGAGCTGCGGAGCGCCGACGACCTCTTCTGGGACCGCACCCTGGGCGCGTGGATCGCGACCGGGTACGCGGTGGTCAGCAAAGCCGCGGGTGACCCGGGCCTGTCCTCGGTGCGTTATCCCGACATCGAGGCCGTCCCCGAGGAACTGCGGCCGCTGGCCCGGGTCCTGAGCCGGCAGATGCTCTACAGCGACGCCCCCGAGCACGCCCGGCTGCGCGCCCTGATCAGCAGGGCCTTCACTCCGCGGGCCGTCGAGACACTGCGCGCCCGGATCTTCGAAGCCGTCGACCGGATCATCACCCACGCGGCTCCGGCCGGGCGGATGGACATCGTCGCGGACCTCGCCCGACCTCTGCCGCTCACCATCATCTGCGACCTCCTCGACGTACCGCGGCAGGACCGCCCCGCCCTCGCCGCCTGGTCCGAGCCGATCGCCGAAGCCATCGGCAACTCCCGCCTCGACGCCGACCGCAACCGCGAGGCATCGCAGAGCATGACGGACATGCTCGCCTACTTCCGCGAACTCCTCACCCGCCACGACACCCCGCCCGCCCCCCACACCCTGCGCGCCCTGGTGACCGCACAGGCCGAGAACACCGACCAGGACCTCGACGAACTTCTCGCCAACTGCGCCCTGCTCCTGATCGCCGGTCACGAGACCACCACCCACTTCATCGGCAACGCCACACTCGCCCTGCTCCGCCACCCGCACGCGGCCGACCAACTGCGCCGCCGACCCGATCTGATGCCCGCCGCGGTCGACGAACTGCTGCGCTACGACGCCCCGGTGCAGCTGATGCTGCGCCGGGCCCGGCACGATCTGGAACTGGCGGGGCGCACCGTCTCCGAAGGGCAGACCGTGCTCCTGGTGTGCGGCGCCGCCAACCGGGATCCGGCCGTGTTTCCCGATCCCCATGTGCTGGACTTCGAGCGGTCCGGCTCCGGCGGACGGCACATGGCGTTCGGGCACGGCCCGCACTTCTGCCTCGGCGCCGCGCTGGCCCGGCTGGAGGGCGCGATCGTCCTGGAAGCACTCCTCACCAGGCTCCCCGGTCTGCGGCTCGACGGCTCCGCGCCGCAGTGGCAGCGCAGCCTCAACTTCCGCGGTCTCACCCGCCTGGACGTCGCCTTCACCCCTCCTTCGGACGATCACGGCAGCGGTAGTCAGGTCTCGTCGGCCGACGGTTCCCGAGGCGGTGCCGGCCGCGCGACGCAGGCCGGCACCTGCCCCGTCAGCCCGGCGCCCGGCGGTGTCGCGGGCCCGTGACGGCGGCCCCGGCGTGCCACCCGCGTCTGTGGTGCGGGCGGGGCTTCCATAAGTCGCACTGCAGTGGCACTTCAGAAACTCTTGCTTGTCGTGAAGTCCCACTGCACGGATGATCGGACCATGAACGAACGCGACCCTCGACGGGGTGAGGGCCGGTGACCTGGGCCGAGGGGGGCGTCGCCGCCGTCGGCTGGGGCGGAGCGGGGTTGTTGCTCACCGCGTACGCGATGGCGTCGGCCGAACGGATCCCCGCCGGAGGCCGCGCCTTCCAGTTGCTGAACCTGTTCGGCGCCGCCGCCCTGACCGTCAACTCCGGATACCACCAAGCATGGCCCTCCGCCCTGCTCAACACCGCCTGGATCGTCATCGGCCTGGCCGCCCTCGCCCGCCGCGCGCCCCAGGTCCCGTAACCGCGTGCCGCTGTCGGCCGTGCCGTAATTCGGTGGCGTCGAGGACCGTGTAGCTCTAAGGTCGGTGGTGTTCGCGCGGCGACCCACGGTTGCCGCAGGTGACTGTGCTTGATTGAGGAGGTGTGACCGATGGCTGTCGTTGAGATGGGCGCTGCCCGCATCCGGAAGTTCATCAAGTCCACCTCCGTGGCCTCCGGCTGACCTCACTCCTTCCCGCGCCAGTGCGCGCGGTGCCGGGGCCACCCTTGTGAAGGGTCACCCCTTGTCTTTCTCCACTCTCCTGGGTTCGTCCTCGTCCTCCTCGCATCCGCTCGTGCCGTACGGCTGGGATGCGGGCTGGGAGGCCGAGTTCGCCCCGTACGCCGGGCAGGGGCTGCTGCCCGGTCGGGTCGTCCGGGTCGACCGGGGCCTGTGCGACGTCGTCACACCGGCCGGTACCGTCCGCGCCGACACGGAGTTCGTCGTGCCCCGTGACCCGATGAAGGTCGTGTGCACGGGGGACTGGGTCGCCGTCGACCCCGAAGGCCGCGACCCGCGCTACGTGCAGACACTCCTCCCGCGCCGCACCGCCTTCGTCCGCTCGACCTCGTCCAAGCGCTCCGAGGGCCAGGTACTGGCCACCAACATCGATTACGTCGTCATCTGTGTGTCGCTCGCGGCCGAACTCGACCTCGGGCGGATCGAGCGGTTCCTGGCGCTGGCCATGTCCGGTTCGGGTGGCGAGCAACCGCTGCACTCGTCGGCACTGTCCTGGGAGTCCGGCGCGCAGCCGGTGATCGTGCTCACCAAGGCCGATCTCGTACCGGAGGCGGCCACGCTGGCGCATCTGGTGCAGGACGTGGAGACCGTCGCGCCCGGCGTCGCCGTGCTGACGGTCAGCTCCGCGCTCGGCGAGGGCCTCGACGTCCTCGCCGCGGTGCTCTCCGGCGGCACCTCCGTACTGCTCGGGCAGTCCGGCGCCGGCAAGTCGACCCTCGCCAACGCGCTGCTCGGCGAGGACGTCATGGACGTCCGGGCCATCCGCGACGTGGACGGCAAGGGACGGCACACCACGACCACCCGCAACCTCCTCGCCCTGCCCGGCGGCGGGGTCCTCATCGACACCCCCGGGCTGCGCGGCGTCGGCCTGTGGGACGCCGAGAGCGGGGTCGGGCAGGTCTTCACGGAGATCGAGGAACTGGCCGCGGACTGTCGCTTCCACGACTGCGCGCACCTCGCCGAGCCCGGCTGCGCGGTCCTCGGCGCGGTCGAGTCCGGTGAACTGCCCGAGCGACGGCTCGACAGCTACCGCAAGCTGATCCGCGAGAACCAGCGGATCGTCGCGAAGAGCGACGCACGGGTGCGGGCCGAGATCCGGAAGGAATGGAAGCGGAAGGGAGCGGAGGGGCGCGCGGCGATGGAGGCCAAGCGAGGCGGCCGACGCTGACCTTCGCCCGCGGGAGTCCGTGGCCCGTCGCGTGACCGCGGGGAGTCCGCGGCCTGTCGCGCTCCCGCGGCGGAGCCGCATCTCGGCGCGGCACCGCGCCCCTCGGACATGACGCCGCGCCCCTGCTTTCCGGGGGGGCGTCATGTCCGAATCCCGCCAGCCCCGGCGGTCGGCGTGGTCGACACTTGATGTCATGAAGGACGAGGACACCAGGTACGAGGCCGTGCGCAGCAGGGACGGACGGTTCGACGGGGAGTTCTTCTTCGCCGTCGCGACGACCGGGATCTACTGCCGGCCGAGCTGCCCGGCGGTGACACCGAAACGGGAGAACGTCCGCTTCTACCCGACCGCGGCCGCCGCCCAGGGTGCCGGGTTCCGGGCCTGCCGACGGTGCCGACCGGACGCCGTGCCCGGGTCGGCCGAGTGGAACGTGCGCGCGGACGCCGTGGGCCGGGCCATGCGGCTCATCGGGGACGGCGTCGTCGACCGGGAGGGCGTCGCCGGGCTGGCCCTGCGGCTGGGGTACAGCGCACGGCACGTCCAGCGGCAGCTCACCGCCGAGGTCGGCGCCGGGCCCGTCGCCCTGGCCCGCGCCCAGCGGGCCCACACCGCCCGCGTCCTCCTCCGGAGCACCGCCCTCCCGGTCACCGAGATCGCCTTCGCGTCCGGCTTCGCCAGCGTGCGCCAGTTCAACGACACGATCAGGGCGGTGTACGCCATGACGCCGAGCGGCCTGCGCGCCGGGGCACCCCGGCGGCCCGCGGGATCGCCGACCGCCGGTATCCCACTCCGGCTCGCGTACCGGGGCCCGTACCAGTCCACCGCGCTCTTCGACGCCCTCGTCGCCGAGGCCGTCACCGGCGTCGAGGAGGTGACCGGCGGGCGCGGCCACCGCATCTACCGGCGCACCCTCCGCCTCCCGTACGGCACCGGAATCGCCGAGGTCGACGAGCGACCGGGGGGCCGCCGGGCGCGGACGGCGGCGGCCCGGGACGGGGCCGGGCGGGCAGGCCGTCCGTGGCGTGCCGCGTCGTTCCCGGGCGGCGACCCCACCGGTCGGCCCGGCGGCTGGCTCGACGCGCGGCTTCATCTCACCGACCCCCGGGATCTCACCACCGCCGTGCAGCGGCTGCGTCGGCTCTTCGACCTGGACGCGGATCCGTACGCCGTGGACGAACGCCTCCGGGAGGACGCGCGGCTCGCCCCGCTCGTCGCCGCCCGGCCGGGACTGCGCTCGCCGGGCGCGGCCGATCCGGAGGAGTTCGCGGTACGGGCGCTCGTGGGGCGCGAGAAGGCCGAACGGCTGGTGGGGATGTACGGGAAGACGCTGGACGCCCCGCACGGGACGCTGACGCACCTCTTCCCCGAGCCGGCCGCCCTGGCCGGCGTGGAGGGCCCGCTCGGAGCCCTCGCCACCGCCCTCGCCGACGGCACCGCCCGCCTCGACGTGGGCGCCGACCGGGACGACACCGAGGCGGCACTGCTCGCCCTGCCGGGCCTCGACGCCCGAACCGTCGCCGCGATCCGTACCCGCGCGCTCGGCGACCCGGACGTGGCCCCGCCGGACGAGACCGTGCCGGACACCTGGCGGCCCTGGCGGTCGTACGCCCTCCAACACCTCAGGACAGCGGGCGATTCGGAGCCGGACACCGCCGCATGGCGACAGGCACAGGCACAGGCACACAAGCAGGCACAGGCACAGGAAAAGGGAGTTCAGTCGTGAGCACCGCGCAAGGGACGTACTACACCGTCGTCGACAGCCCCGCCGGGCAACTCCTCCTCACCGCCGACGGGTTCGGCGCTCTCACCTCCCTCTCCGTACCGGAGCAGAAGGGCGGCCGGGTCCCGCTGCCGGGCTGGCTGCGCGACCCGGGCCCCTTCCGGGCGGCCGAGGAACAGCTCGCCGCCTACTTCGCCGGTGAACTCAAGGAATTCCAACTGGAGCTGGGCGGCGAGGGCACCGAGTTCCGGCAACGGGTCTGGGCCGCGCTGGAGGACGTCCCGTACGGCGGGACCACCACATACGGGGCCATCGCCGCCCGCATCGGCGCACCCCGTGCCGCCGTCCGGGCCGTGGGCGGCGCGATCGGCGCGAACCCCCTCCTCATCGTCCGCCCCTGCCACCGGGTGATCGGCGCGGACGGCACCCTCACCGGGTACGCCGGCGGCCTCGACCGCAAACGTCTCCTCCTCGGCCTGGAGGGCGTGCTGTAGCTCCGCCCCACCGTGCCCGCGACCGGCCGTACTTGGCCCGCGTCAACCGGCGCGGGCCAGGTGCGTCCAATGGTGTGAGGGTGCGTGCACGGGACCGTCGCGCAGGGAAGTGATGAGGGGCTTGTGTCGCTTCCGCTGAGCGAAGGGCGGCCCCGCATGACCGACAGCCCGACCCGCACGTGGCCCATGACGCGTCCGACGGCCGCCGCCCTCGCCCTCGTCCTGCTCGCCGCGCTCGCCCTCGTCGGCGCCCTCCCCGCGAGAGCCGACGTGCCGTCGGACCCCGCGGCCGCCCGGCGTTGGACCGGCACCTGGGCAGCCGCCGCCTCCGGTACGGCGCCCGCGCTGCCGGGGGCGTCGATCCGCAACGTCGTCCACGTGAGCGTCGGCGGCAGCGCCGCGCGGGTCCGCGTCTCCAACCGGCTCGGTACGGCCGCACTCCGCCTGGGCGCCGTGACGGTCGCGCTGCAGAAGCCGGGAGTGCCGAACAGCCCCGACGCGATGCCCGGTTCCCTCCGCACGGCCACCTTCGGCGGTGCCCGCACGGTCGTCGTCCCGGCGGGCCAGGACCGGCTCACCGACCCCGTGGCGCTGCGCGTCCCGGCGCACGGCAATCTCCTCGTCACGCTGTACACACCGCACGACTCGGGGCCGGCCACGTTCCACCGCTCCGCCCGGCAGACCAACTTCCTCGCGCCGTACGGGAATCGGGCGGCCGACGAGAACGGCTCGGCGTACACGACGGCCATCGGGAGCTGGTACTACGTCACCGGTGTCGACGTACTCGGCTCCTCCGCCGTCGGCAGCGTCGTCACGCTCGGCGACTCGATCACGGACGGCAACGGCTCGACGGCCGACGCCAACCGCCGCTGGCCCGACCGGCTCGCCGAACGGCTGCGCGCGCTGCCCGCGGCCCGCAGGCTCGGCGTCCTCAACGCGGGTGTCTCCGGCAACCGGCTGCTGCGCGCCGGCGTGGGCCCGAGCGCCCTGGACCGGTTCGACGCGGACGTCCTCACCCGCACCGGCGTACGCACGCTGATCGTGATGGTGGGCATCAACGACATCAAGGGCACCCCGAACGTCACCGACCCGGCCGCCCTCACCGCCGCGTACCGCAGGGTCGTGGACCGTTCCCACGCCCGCGGCATCCGCGTCGTCGGCGCCACACTCACCCCGTACGGCGGCCACGGCGCGTACACGTCGGCCCGGGAACGCGTACGGCAGGCGGTCAACGCCTCGATCCGCGGTGACGGGATCTTCGACGCCGTGGCCGACTTCGACCGGGCCGTCCGCGACCCCGTCCGCCCGCACCGGATCCGGCCCGCCTACGACCCCGGCGACCACCTGCACTTCAACGACGCGGGCATGCGCGCCCTGGCCGACGCGGTCGCCCTGTCCGACGTGGCCCCGTGAGGGCCGGCCGGCCCCGCCGATTCCAGCCGGTGTCAGCCCCCGAACACCACGCCCACCCACCCGCCCGCCACCAGCAGGCACGCGAAGAGCTCCGCCAGGACGCTCGACCCGCCCGAGCGCATCGCCGTGCGCGTGGCGGCCTTCGCCGCGCCGTGGTGGCCGAGACGGAGCCGTTCGGAGAGGTAGATGCCCCCGATGAAGCCGGGGATCGCGCCGAGGACGGGGAGCAGGACGAAACCGAGGAAGGCGCCGACGCCGGCGTACACGCCCATCCGGGGGGTGGCGCCGCTCTCCGCCAGGCGCCGGGGCGGCAGGACCCAGCGGAGCGCCCGGGAGGCGAGCAGCACGACGGTGGCGCCCACCAGCACCCACCAGGCCTCGGGCCGCGGGTCCTCCAGCGCCCACCACATGACCCCGGCCCACACGAGCAGCGACCCCGGTACGCCGGGCACCAGCACTCCGCACAGGCCGAGCAGCAGCACCACCGCGACCAGCAGGAGTTCCCACGCTCCCATCTGCCCAGGGTGCCGGACCGCGCGGGAAAGCGCAGGTCAGTACTGTCAGTCCCGGGTCACCCAGGCCCGCTCGTACGCGTGCCAGCCCAGCTGCAGCCGGGTCGTCACACCGGTGAGCTCCATCAGACGTTTCACCCGGCGCTGTACGGTCCTCAGACCCAGGTCCAGCTGTTTGGCGACGCTCGCGTCGGTCATGCCGGCCAACAGCAGGGACAGGATCTCCAGATCGGTGTCGTCGGGGCCGTCCGGTACGTCCTCGGTGACCCGGCCGGCGCCGAGCCGCAGTGGCAGGGCCTGCCGCCACACCGACTCGAACAGGCCCGACAGCAGCTCCAGCAGACCGCTCGCGTGGACGACGAGCGCGGCCGGCTCGGCGGTGTGCGTGGTGAGCGGGACCATCGCGAGTGTCCGGTCGGCGATGACGAGCTTCGTCGGCACCTCGTCCATCACCCGTACCCGCTCCTTGCGGCCCAGCGCGGCGGACAGCTCGGTGAGACCGCTGTCCTCGTCCAGGACGGCCCGCTCGACCACCACGCGGTAGCCGACGCCGCGGCCGGTGGCCTGTTCCTCCGCGGGGTTGTTCTCCGGCCCGGAGACCGCGATCGGAGCGCCGGTGACCATGGCGCAGACCTCCTCCGTGGCGCCGAGCTGAATCTGCAGGAAGCGCTGCGCTATGGCGGCCGAGCCGATCACCACCTCGACCAGGTCGTGTGCGGCGGGCTCGGCGGCGCTCGCCCGGTACTCCTCGGCCAGCAACGCCGCCGCCAGCTCCGCCTTCTCCAGCTCGTGCCGCTGCTGGGTGAGCAGCGCGCCCAGGGCCACGCCGGGGGGCGCGGCCACCCAGCGGCCGGGGCGCGCGGAGGACTGGGCGGCGAGACCGTGCCGCTCCAGCCGGCGCAGGGCGCGTTCGGTGTCGTGCTCCCCGAGCGTGAGCCGGCGCGCCAGGTCCGGTACGTCGGCGGCGCCCACGGACACCAGGGCCCGGTACGCCGACTCGTGCGTCTCGTCGAGACCGATCGCTCCCAGCATGCGGCGACCCCCTCCCTCATCGCGCCGTCCGGCGCGCTTCCGCCTCGGCACATCATCACCGCACCACCGGTCCCACCGACGAGGCGGGGTCCCACAGCGGAATCCCAGGAACATGCCCCACACTCGGGCCGACCGGCCCACGCGCCCGCACCGCGCGCCGGTCACCCCGGCGCCGCCGGGCGGTTTCTCCTGTGGGGGGTGGCACCGCCCGGCGGTCTCTTCGCGCCAAGTCCTCCGCTGCCCACCGCCTCCCGCTTCCCCCTGCTCTCTCGACTCCCTTGCCTCGCACCGGAGTTCGACGTGTAGTCCGACACGCCGTGGTGTCGTCGGCTCTGCGGACCGATTTTCCGGATGCCCCGTTTTCATACGGCTCCTGAGGTGGACAATTAGGGGCATGAGCCAGCAGGGGGAGAGGCCGACCGGTCACGAGGACGACTGGTGGCGGCAGTTGTACGACGACGCCAACGGGGACACGGGCCCTTCGGTGGCGGCCGATTCCCTCGACGACCGTTTCGCCTCGGCGGCGGACACGGTGGGGAGGCCGCCGGCGACACCGGCGACACCGGCGACACCGGTGGATCCGCCGAGTGTGCCGGGTGCGCGGGATGCGTCGACTCCGGGGAATCCGACGAGCGCGCGGGGTGCGTCGGGCCCGCCGGGCGTCTGGGGGGCCGTCCCCGGTACGTCGGGTGCCTGGGCAGCCGTGCCGGGTGCGTCGGCCGCCGGGGGAGCTGCGGGCGGCGGGCCGGGCAGGGCGGGCGGATCGGGTACCGGGCCGACCGCGACGAGTGGACCACGCGCGGTCCCGCACGTCTCGGGCCCGGCCCCCGGCACCCCGGGTGCCCTCTCGGACAGAGTGCCTCCCCAGGGCTCGCCGGGCGGATCCGGTGGACGGGGTGGGCTCGGCGTACCGAGCGGCCAGGGCGGTCAGGGCAGCCAGGGCGGCCAGGGCGAATCGGGCGGGCCGGGCGGGCGGGGCGGACCTGGCGTGCCTGGTGCACCCGGCGTGCCCGGCGCGCGAGACGGTCAGGGCAGGCAGGACGGGCAGGACAGGCAGGGTGGAGGAGGTGGTCGAGCGGGCGACGCGCCGGGTTCCGCCTCAGCCTCTGCGTCCACCCCGCCCGCCCCGCCCGCCGACCGCCCTCCGCGTCCGCCCGTCGACCCCACTCCCTCAGGCCCCACCACGGACCCCTTCCGCCGCAGCGGCCTCGTCCCGCAGCCCGCGCCCTGGGAACCGCCGCCGGCCCAGCCGTCGGGCCCCGTGACCTTCCCGCCCGGGCCCACCCCGCCGGGCTTCCGCGGGCCCGCGCCCTGGTGGCGTACGCCCGCGCACCCACCCGCGCCCACGCATCCACCCACGCGCGCGGTGCCCGCCTCGCGCTCCTCGACGGACGCGCCACCCCCTTACCGCGGCAGCCCCCCGATGGACCCGCCTCCCGGAGCCCCGCCCGGGCAGGACACCCCTCGTGACGGCACACCTCCGCAGGACACCCCCCGTGGCGGACCGCCCGCCCACGACGCCCTCCGCGGCGGCACGCCCCCGCAGGACGCTCCCCACAGCGGCACACCCTCTCCGCCGCCTCCGCGGCTCCCGTCCACGCCGCCCCCTCCACCGTCCTCGTCGGCCCCGCCCCCTCCGCCCGAGCCGTCGGCGTCCCCCCGCCCCGCCGTCGAACCCTCCGACGCTCGGCCTCCCACCCAGCTCGACCTCCCCACCCTTCAGGCGCAGGAGGTCACCCTGGTGACCGGGACCGAGCGGGTGCGGGTCGAGTACGTGGGGTCGGGGCCACCCACGTACGACGCGGAGCCGACCGCGTTGCCGCCGGCGGATCCGGAGGATCTGGGGGATCTGGTGGCGGACACGGTGCTGGACGGCGCGCGCTACGGGGCGTGCACGCTGCGGGCCGCGTCGCTGCGCGGCGACTCGGCGCGCTACCGGGGCGAGCCGCGCCGCGACGCGCTCCTGACCGCCCGTTTCGGTCTGGGCGAGCAGGCGCTCGTCCTGGTGGCCATGGCGACCGGCGCCCGGGCCACGCCGGGAGCGCACCGCGCGGCGACGGAGGCGTGCCGGTGGATCGGGCGGGCCGTCGGGCTCAGCCATGCGCGGCTGGTGGAGGACATCCGGGCGGCCCGGCGCGGTGACCTCAAGTCCGGTCTGCACCGGCTCACCGACCGCAGCCTCGGCAAACTGCGCGCCAGCGCCGTCGAGCAGGGGCTCGATCCGGAGGAGTACACGGCGAGCCTGCGCTGTCTGCTGCTGCCGGCCGACCCCCGGTGCCGTACGCGCGTGTTTTTCGGGGTCGGCACCGGCGGACTGTTCCGGCTGCGGGACGGGGAGTGGCAGGACATAGAGCCCCGGGTCGCCGACACCGCGGGCGCGCCGGTGGTCGGCTTCGGCTCGCTGCCGCACGAGACCCCCGACGGCGACCGCCTCACCATGGACCTCGGCATCACGACACCCCCGAGCCCGTACGAGCCCGCCCCCGCGCCACCCCGCGAGCCCTTCCGTTTCCGCGCCTCCGTGGCCCGCGAGGACGACGTCCTGCTCCTGTGCACCGGCGGTCTGGCCGAACCGTTGCGCGGTGAGGCCCCGCTCGCCGAGCATCTGGCGACCCGCTGGGGAAGCGTCGAGCCACCCGGTCTCGCCGCCTTCCTCGCCGATGCCCAGGTCAGGGTCAAGGGCTACACGGACGACCGTACGGCCGCCGCCGTGTGGGAGGCCTGACGGCGACCACCCGGAGGGCGAGAGGGGCGTCAATCAGCCGCGCCCGGCCGCAGGTTGGCCTGTACCAGCGCAGGATTCCGGCCAATCAACATCATCGGGCGAGCGACCGGTCTCGGTCGGGGGGCGCCATGCGCGTACGGCAGCCGTGTCCCGGTGGTATACGGCCGGATCGGCAACCCCGCAGGGGAGGTTGGGCTGAACGGTCGCGGTCGGGCGGAGGTGCCCGGAGTGGGGGCGTGGCGCCGGGTTCGTCGGGCTGTGCGGTGGTTTCGCGGGAGGGGAAGCGCTCTCACCACGCACGGACGGCTGGCTTGACTCTGTGCGTTTGAAGGCGTACGGAGGGTCGTTGCCGATTCGGCATGAGTGCCGCGATCCGGACGGGGCATGGATCCCCGTGAACGTGTTCGAGCAGGAGGGGAATCGGCATCGGCGTGTGGGCGGGGGTCATGAAGAGGCAGGCGCGAGGGGGCGGTCCCGTGGCGATCGGGGCCTCCTCGGGAGAGGCCGTGGAGGAAGCGGCCGGCGATGCGGAGGACAAGGCCGGTGCCGGACAGCTCAGGCGCAGACTCGGGCGGGCGGACCTGAGGGCGGTGCCCGAGGCCCGCAGGGCTCTGCGGGAGCTGTTGCGGCAATGGGGGCGGCCGGGAAGATCGGAGATAGCGGAACTGCTGACGAGCGAACTGGTCACCAACGCGATCATCCACACCGACCACGACGCGGTACTGACCGCCACGGTCTCACCGCGCGGACTCCATGTGGAGGTACGGGACTTCGTGGGGCGCAGACCCAAGCCGAGGATGTCGAACGCCGACGACGCCACCCACGGACGCGGTCTCCTTCTCGTCCAGTCCCTCGCCGACGCCTGGGGGGTCCAGGCGCACGGGGTGGGCAAGGCGGTGTGGTTCGACCTCGACGGCGGGTTGACGCAGTAACGACGGGGCCCCTCGAAAGGGCGTCGAACCACGAGGCCGAAACCCAGGCCGAAGCCCAGGCCGGACGTGAACCGGCCGGACGTGAACTGGCCGGACGCGAAACGGCCGGACGCGAAACGGCCGGCGGTGAACCGGCCGGACGCGAAACGGACAGGGGCGCGGCTTCGTCGCCGCGCCCCTGTCCGATGTGTGGCTCGTGATCAGCCGAACTGCTGCTCCAGGTCCTTGAGCTTGCGCTCCAGGGAGTCGAGCCGCGGCAGGGCCATCGTGTCGTCCTCCGCGGTGAGGTCGACGGTGATCGACTTGTCAGAACCGTTGCGCACGGGCTGCAGGGAGGGACGCGAACGTACGGGCAGTTGATCCGGCGTCGATATGGCAGGCTCCGAGGCGACCTGAGCCGCGGGCACGCGCTCCACGGTGGTGTCCACCTGGCGTCCGCCACCGCCACCGCCGCCACGACCGGGCAGACCCCGGTGGCCCCGGCTGATGGCCTTGAGGTGGGCGCGCTCCAGGCGTTCCTGCTCCCGCTTGCGCGTCCGGTTCTCTTCCTTGATCCGCTTGTCCTCGCGCACCTCGTCCACGGCCTCGTCCAGGCTGCGCACACCCTCCAGGAGCATCAGCGACCAGGCCTTGTACGTCTCACGCGGGGCCCGCAGCCAGCGGACGATACGGATCTGCGGCAGCGGACGCGGCACCAGGCCCTGCTCGCGCAGTGCGGCCCGGCGGGTCTGCTTCAGCGCGCGGTCGAAGAGCACCGCGGCGGACATGGACATGCCGGCGAAGAACTGCGGGGCACCGTCGTGGCCGAGGCCCCTGGGCGCGTGCACCCAGTTGAACCAGGCCGCCGCACCGGCGAACGTCCAAACGAGTATGCGGGATCCGAGGGCCGCGTCACCGTGGCTGGCCTCGCGCACCGCGAGCACCGAGCAGAACATGGCGGCGCCGTCCAGGCCGAACGGAACCAGGTACTGCCACCCGTTGCTGAGGCCAAGGTTCTGCTCGCCGAAGCCGACCAGGCCGCGGAAGGAGAGCGCGGCTGCGACCGCGGCACAGCAGAAGAGGAGGATGTAGGAGGCCGTGGCGTAGAGGGCCTCCTTGCGCCTGCGGCGCTCCTCACTGCGTTCCCATGAATCCTCGGTCTTCGCGTGCTCCCCGGAGCGCTTGCCGCGCGCGAGCACCGCAACCGCCGCCAGCATGCCCAGGAGCAGTACGGCGCCCGGAAGCAGCCAGTTCAGCGATATGTCGGTCAATCTCATCAGGGGTCCCTTGCATTGGGATAGGGCGTAACGCCCGCCATAGTGGCCCAATCCTCGCGGCCCTCAGGGGGTTTCGGGACAAGAGACCGCCAAAGAAGTGCAATGAGTGACGCCAGGCGGCATTCTGCTCGAACTACCGCGCGAGGGACGGGAGTAGAGTGCGAGTGAGATTACCCGTTCGAATGGTTCTACGGAAAGTTCCTGCGACAAGTGAGGAATTCGTGAACCACCTGTAACCCAACGAGGGTCCCACCCGGAGTGGATCTTACGGCACCTGCCCCGGGCGATCTCCGGGGGGTCGTCCGGCGCGAGGTGTCCCGGTGATCGCTACGGGACGTCAACTGGTGAGGGCGGCAGTGAGTTTCGTGATCCGGTCCGCCTCGCAGGTGCGCGGGCAGGAGGCGCAGGTGTCGTCCGGGGCCACTGTGTAGAACATGCAGCAGCTCGCCCGGTCCCTGGTGGACAGCGACTCGCCGCCGGGGCCGGTCAGTTCGCGGAAGCCCGCGGCGCCCACGTAGGGCCGGGTCGCGCCGGGCAGGAGCAGCTCCAGCTCGCGACGGCAGCGCTCCTGTTCGTCGGGGCCCAGGAGTTCGGCGACGTACCAGATCCCCTCGACGACCTCGTCGGTCGCCATGCCCCACAGCGCGCGTCCGCGCCGCCGCATCCGCGGGCCGAAGCCGCCGAGCACCGGTTCTATGTGCTCGGCGAACGCCGTGCGCAGCTCGGCCCGCAGTGCCTCCTCGTCCGGGACCACCCGGGCGCCCGGCTCGGCGGACGCCGGATCGCCCGGCAGGCAGCTGAACGTTTTGCCACGCACGGCCAGCCGGCTCTGCTCACGCTGGAACGCCACATGCCGGGCCGGGAAACGCGGCACCCGGCGCTGCAGGAACCAGGGGACCGTGAAGAGCAGACAGGCATACCAGGAGTAGCGGTGCAGCCCGAAGGCCGCCACCACGTCCGGGCGGCCCTGCCGGCCGTAGTCCCGCAGTATCTGGGCCTCGTCCCACGCGAGGAACGCGTCGAGCTCGGCTCCGGCCGCCGCGAGCCCGGCGGCGGAGACCCACCCCTCACCTGTGGGCAGTGGATCCGTGGGAGCGAGTTCTGTCACGCTCACCATCGGCAGGACCTCGGTCAGGCGCGCGTACGCGGCCGTCACGGGCGACGTGCGGGACGTGGGGGCCGGTGCCGGTGCTGAGTGGGGCATACGGAGACCGCCGTTTCACCATCGCTGCCAAGTAAGGCTTACCTTACCCGAGGTGGGCGCTCGGGGGCAGGCAGAGGAAGACGCTCCGGTTCGACCTCGGTTCGACCTCGGTTCGACCGGGGCTGCTCGGAGCCAGATCCGGGGACGAATGCCTCTGATCTGGCTCCGCGCGTGATCTGGCTCCGCGCGGCCCGGGTCGGTTGCTGGGCATCAGGCGCTGAGACCCCACAGGCCGAGCTGCTCCCCGGCGGCCTCTGGGTACGCCACGTCGAGGTTGTTGTGTTTCCCCGCAGGTGGCCAGAAGCGCGGTCGGTGACGAGCGAACCGGCTACTCGAACAGATGCCGGTGTGCCCTGCTCCAGGCGATCCTGTTGTCGAGTTCAGTCAGAAGCCCGCCGGCCACCCAGGTGGCTTGGGGCTCATGACCCTGTTCGGCCAGCCGACGCACGAGGTCGGCGTTGTCCTGTTGCCTGCCGATAACGGCGCCCACGATCCCGGCGGTCGAGTCAAGGCCGTACGTGTTGCAGAAGACCTCCAGCCGCCGACGGCGGTCGGGAGGCGCCGGGTAGCGCAGCCAGCGCAAGCACTCGGCGTCGTCGCGGAACGGGGCGACGTACTCCAGCGCGTAGGCCACGTCGTGCAGCCGCGGTGCCGGGCGGGCGAAGTCCCAGTCGATGATTCCCACCGGTTGGTCGCCCTGCCACACGACGTTCCAGGGGCCGAAGTCCCCATGGCAGATGACCTCGTGGTCGCCGGGGCTGCCCGCGCCTGTGGACCAGGTCGTGCCCGGCGGGGGCGAGAAGCCGGCGCAGGCGTCGTGGTAGTCACGCAGCAGCCGGGCGAAGTTCCTCAGGCCTTGGTCATCCACGACCTTGGCCCAGCCCGCGGCCCCGGAGTCGCCCTTGACGAAGGTCAGAACTTCACGCCCTTCACCGTCGATTCCCAGGGGGCGGGGCGCATGGGCGAAGCCGGCCTCCTCCAGGTGCCGCAGTAGCGCGTGGACGCTGGGTGTCCACGGCTGGACGGGCCTGCGGACGGTGTCACCGATCCGCACCACCCGACGATGGGTACCGTCCTGCATCACTTCCTCACTGGCCACCCGATGCACGCTACCCAGCCGCCCGAGCTCGCGGCACCTCGATGACGTCGGCAACGAAAGCGGTCCGAAGCGCGCCTCGACCGGGTTGGCCGCACCAAGGGCGTCGCGACAAAGGTGTGCAAACCTTCGGGCCGGCTCGGCTGTCTCCCCTGATGCCGGACATTCGTTCTCTCCTGGGCTCCGGGATGCGGCCGTTCCTTGCGGACGGTCAACCGCATGCCTTGCGGCCAGCCCTTGAGCAGGCCCCCGGTGAGTTCCGTGCCCCGGGCGCTGTTGCGGACCTCGCCGTAGGTCTCACTGGCCGGGATCCGGGCCGATGCCGGGATCTTCAGGACGTGATGGTGGATAGCCGCTCTGCTGGCCATGCCGACCGAGTAGGGCAGCCATCGGGCCCGGACGAGCCAGGCCACGAACGCGCGGGTGCCGCGCGCGGAGTCGCGGCGGATGAGGGTCTGCGGCCCCCACCCGTAATTCCTTGGGCGGTTGGGCCCAGGGCGAGGCGGGCGGTTGTGAGGTGGTCGGCGATGGTGTTCGAGCCCGCGTTCCCATGCGCCGCCCAGGAGGGCGCAGGTGCCGATGGCTCGTTCGTCCGGCGTGCCCCCATAACCGGCGACAGTTACCGTGGCTACGTTAAGTGACGTCTCATCACTCTTTGGAGTCGATATGGCTGACTGTGCCGCCGTCTCTTCCTCGTTCTGCGCTGTCGCCCCCAGCCCGGAACTGCGCCAGCGCATGCTGGACGAACTCGACCAAGTACGCGGTGGTCCGGGCGAGCTCACGAACCTGCTCGGCTTCACGAGCACGCCCACACGCCTGGGTTTCGACGACGGGACGATCTTCCCGCCGGAGGAGTTCCCGCCGGGGACCCCGCGCGCCACCATCAGCGCGGCGGCGGCCGACCGGGCGCCGCTGCGCGGCACCATCAGGGTGGTCGTCGTCCTGGTCGACTTCTCGGACAAGCCGATGACCAGGACGGCGGCGGACCTCGACAAGCTGTTCTTCTCGGTCGGTGCGATGCCGCACGGCAGCGTGCGCGAGTACTACCGCGAGGTCACGAACGGCTTGGTGGACCTCGTCGGCGAGGTCCACGGCCCGTACCGCATGCCCGAGACCATGGACTGGTACGCGGCCGGCAACTTCGGCATCGGCAGGCCCAGCGGGCCGTTCCGGTCACCGGAGATGGCGAAGTCCGCCGTGGAGGCCGCGGACCCGAGCGTGGACTTCGCGCCGTTCGACAACGACGGGAACGGCTACGTCGACGCTTTCATCGTGGTGCACGCCGGGCCCGCCGCCGACAAGACCGGAAAACCGTTCCACATCTGGTCACACAAGTCGACCCTGCCCGGCGTGCACCAGACCGACGGCACCAAGGTCTACGGGTATCTGACCATCTCCGAAGACGCGAGGATCGGCGTCTGCGCGCACGAACTCGGACATCTGCTCTTCGGCTTCCCCGACCTCTACGACGCGGACGACAGCTCCGAGGGCGTCGGCTCGTGGTGCCTGATGGGAGCCGGCTCCTGGGGCGGAGGCGGAGACATCCCCACGCACCCGTCCGCCTGGTGCAAGGTCAACCAGGGCTGGGCCACGACCAAGGTCGTCACCACCAGCGGCAGTGAGTCCTTCCCGGACGTCAAGTCCAGTCACACCGTCCACCGGCTCTGGAAGAACGGCGCGGGCGGCAGCGAGTACTTCCTCCTCGAGAACCGCCAGCGGACCGGGTACGACGCCTCGCTTCCGGGCGACGGGCTGCTGATCTGGCACATCGACGAGAACCAGCCGAACAACCGGGACGAGAACCACTACAAGGTCGGCCTGATGCAGGCCGACAACCAACACCACCTCGAACTGAACCAGAACCGCGGCGACGACGGCGATCCGTACCCCGGAAGCAGCGGCAACACCACGTTCACCTCCTCCAGCGCACCCGACTCGAAGTCCCACGCGGGCGCCGGTTCCTGTGTCTCCGTCACCCGGATCTCGCCGTCGGCGGCCACCATGACGGCTTCCGTGGCGGTCTCCTGCGGAAAGGCCCCGATCAAGGAGATCAAGGAAGGCAAGGAGATCAAGGAACCGCTCAAGGAGGCGAAGGAGCCGTCCAAGGAGGCGAAGGACTTCAAGGACCGCGTGGAGGGGGAGGTGAAGACCAAGGAGCCGTTCAAGGAGCACAAGGACCTCAAGGACCGGAGGGAGCACAAGACGCCGTACAAGGAGTTCAAGGACGACTTCGACAACTCTGCGGACGTGACGACGCGATCGACCGGCGGGGAGGACGACCCCACCGCCGCCGCCATCGTGGACCTGCAGACCCGGCTCGCCGCGCTGGAGCAGACCCTGGGCGGGGCCGGCGGCACGGGCGATCCGACCGAGCCGTTCATCGGGACCGAACTGCGGCCCGACCTGATCGGCGGACCGCGGTACGGACCGGGCGCCGACGCGCTGCGGGAAGCGGTCGAGGCCGGCGACGCGCAGGCCAAGCGGTCGTACGACAGTCGCCCCCAGCAGTGAGGGGAACGCTGCTGCTCCTGGCCGCCCCCGGCGACGGCGGCGCGGCGGCGGTGGCCCGCGCGCTGTCGGCCCGGGGCGGCCACGGAGGCGTTCTGACGCTCACGCCCGCCGACCTCGCCCGTGCCCGGTGGAGCCACCGGGTGAACGGCGGGGGAGAGGCGTCCACCCGGATCACCCTGCCCACCGGGCAGGTGCTGGACGACCGGACCATCGGCGCGGTGCTGCACCGCCTGCCGGGCCTGCCGCTCACCCCGGGCGCCGAGAACGGCCCCCGCGCCAAGGACGCCCTGTACACGCACAGCGAGCGGCAGGCCCTCGTCGCCAGCTGGCTGCTGTCCCTCGCGCCCCGGGTGATCGGCCTGATCAGCGCGTACGGAACTGCCTACGGCACCCTCTCCCGGACGACGGCCCTCGTCCACGCCGAACAGTGCGGGCTGCCGGTGGCCCGGCGGGGCGGGGCGACGCGCGGCGGCCTGGTGGGCCTGCCCGCCCCCGGGGAACGGCACGTGCCGCGCCTCGCGTGGCCGGGCGGCCCCGGAGCGCCGGTCCCGGTCGACGTGCTGCCGGAGGCACCGGCGGCGTACCACGACAGTCTGCTCATCGCCGGGGACCGCGTGATCGGTCCCCGTGCCGGCGACTACGGCGAGCGCTGCCACCGCCTCGCCGGCGCGCTCGGCACACGGCACTTCGAGCTCCGGTTCGCGCCCCGCCCGACCGGCGCCGTCGTGGCGGACGTGCACCTCTGCCCGCGCCTGGACGACCCGCTGCACGTCGAGGCCACCGCCTCCTTCATGGTGGCCGTCGCCGGACAGCCCACAAGGAGGCCCGAGTGATCCTCTTCTTCGGCCGTACGGACGACCCGCCCCTCACCCGCGCGATCAGCGCCGCACGGGACGCCGACCTGCGGCACCTGGTGATCGACCAGGCCCGCACCGCCCGGTACGACCTCGTCGTCGGAACGGACGCGCTGGACGCCCGGTTGACCGTCGAGGGGATGCGGGTCCCGCTCGGCGACGTGTCGGCCGTGTACGCCCGCCCGCTGGAGCCGCCCGCCGACGGGGACCCGGCGGCCCGGGCGCGAGCGGCGGCATTCCAGGAGTGGTTCGTCGGCTGGCTCGACACGACCCCGGCCGTCGTGGTCAGCCGGCCCGGCGCCATGGAGTCCAACTCCTCCAAGCCGTACCAGGCCCAGCTCATCGGACGCTCCGGCTTCGCCGTACCGGAGACGCTGGTCAGCGACGCCCCCGACGAAATCCTCGCGTTCCGCGCCCGGCACGGCCGGATCATCTACAAGTCGGTCAGCGGCATCCGCTCCATCGTCAGGGAGTTCACCGACGCCGACGAGAGCCGTCTCGCTCTCGTCCGCGGACTCCCGACGCAGTTCCAGGCCTACGTGCCGGGCCAGGACGTACGCGTCCACGTCGTCGGCGAGGACACCTACGCCGCGGCCGTCGACAGCGACGCGATCGACTACCGCTACGCCGACCAGGGCGGGGAGTCCGTCCGGCTCGCCCCGTACGACCTGCCCCCGGACACGGCCCGGCGCTGCGTGGAACTCGCGGCCTCGCTCGGCCTGCCGCTCGCGGGCATCGACCTGCGCCGCACACCCGACGGCGCGTGGGTGTGCTTCGAGGTCAATCCCATGCCGGCCTACAGCTACTACGAGGCGCACACCGGCCTGCCCATCTCCTCGGCGCTCGTCGCATACCTCGACGGCCGCCGGGCCGCGGCTCCCGTGGGGGTGTGAACCGTGGTCCAGGCCGTCGAGAACCTCACCGCACTCACCCTCCGGCTCCTCGCCCGGACCGCCCACCCACGGCTCGACGCGTGGGACCTCGCCACCTGCCAGGTACTCGCCTCCCTCCCCGTACCGGGCCTGGCCGATCTGATCTCCCCCAACCTCACGGGCTCCCGGCTGAGTCTCGGCATCCGGCGCGAGCTCCTCCAGGACGTGGTGCCCGGGGCGACCCTCCACCTCCGGGCGAGACTCGGCTCCTCGGGCGACGTCCTGGCGGAACCCCACCCGGCCACCGGCGACTTCCGGGTCGAGCGGCCCTGACCGGTTCCATTCGGGACCTCTCCCGTAGATCCGGTGCAGCCCCGGTGTCCACCGGCCGATGGACCGACCGAAGGGCACCGACCGAAGGGCACCGACCGATGGACCGACCTCCTTGTGCCCTGGGCGATGCCGCCACCCGAGCCGGAGGACGTCGCCGTGGGCGGCTCCCGGGAGCCGGTGCCACCGTGGCCGCCGTCGGTCAACGGCCATGAGCGCGGCCTTCCAGAGCCATGCCAGGTGGTCCTTCCAGAGCCATGCCCGGTGGTTCGGATCGGCGGCTCAGGGCAAGGGCGGCGACGTCGGTGACGGCGTACCAGGCTCGGAATCCTCTCGCGGCGGGCCTCTTCCTCGCTCCCGACCCCGCTGTGGTGGCTGGCGGATGTTCACGCGGTGGGCGTGGCGACAGCGGATGAGTGGGGCCGGTGCGCGGGCTGGGGACGGCCTGTTCGTCGGCCCGGGCGCATGAGGCCGGGAACGGCCCGGTGCCTCCGCCGCGACCGCATCGCCGCGAAGACCTTGCTCCTCACGCGTTGTCAGATGAGGGAGACGGCGACCAGTGCGGTGGTGGAGCCGCCGAAGACCACGGTGTTGCGCAGGTAGGTCTGAGCGCGCACCCAGTGGGGGAAGGCACCCTCGGCGGCCTGGAGGAAAGTCGCTACTTCGACGCGGGCCAGCTCCGGGTCGCCCTTGCGGCGGAAGGCGGTCTCCACGGACTTCACCGCGGTGAGGTTGCTGCGGACGATCACCACGTTCATCAGCAGCACCAGTGAGTGGGGCCGATTCGCCCGCCGGTGAAGGGTTCGGGGGACTCGGCTCCGGCAAGGGCGTCTTCGGCGTCGTGAGCGACGGGCCGCGCCCGCCCTGGACGGCTCGTTCCGGTCCAGGGTCCCGCCGTTGATGCTTCAGGACTGAACGCTTCAGTGCAGCGCCAAGCTGTTGTCGGGGGTCAGGCCGCTGAGCTTTTCGGGGTTGACCTGGAAACGCAGGTTCTGGATGCGGCCCTCGACGAGGTCGAACGAGAGGGCGCCGACTGTGTGTCCGTCGAGGGTGGCCAGGACACCGAGCTCGCCGTTGATGACGGCCGGCTCCATGGTCAGGGCGGCCAGTTCGGGCTTGGCGAGGAAACCCACGATCCAGCGCGCGACGTGGTCGGTGCCGTGGAGGGGGCGGCGGGCGGCGGTGACCTTGCCGCCGCCGTCGGACCAGGCGGTGACCTCGGGGGCGAGCAGCTCCATGACGGCGTTCAGGTCGCCGCCCGCGCAGGCCTCCATGAACCGGGTGGTGACCTGCCGGCGCCGGGTCTGGTCGGTGTCGAAGCGGGGGCGGCGGGCCTGGACGTGCTCGCGTGCGCGGTGGGCGATCTGGCGGACTGTCGGCTCGGGACGTTCGAGGGTGTCGGCGATCTCGGCGTGCGAGTAGCCGAAGACCTCGCGGAGCAGGAAGACGGCGCGTTCGACGGGGCTGAGGGTTTCCAGGACGACCAGCATCGCGGTGGAGACGCTGTCGGCCAGTTCGGTCTCCGCGGCGATGTCGGGGGAGGTCAGCAGGGGCTCGGGGAGCCACGGGCCGACGTAGGTTTCGCGGGTCGCCCGTGCGGAGGTGAGGCGGTTCAACGAGAGGTTGGTGACCGTGCGCACCAGGTAGGCCTTGGGGTGGCGGATCGCGTCGCGGTCCGTGGTGCTCCAGCTCAGCCAGGTGTCCTGGAGGACGTCCTCGGCGTCGGTGACGCTGCCCAGCATGCGGTAGGCGGTGGCGAACAGGAGCCTGCGGTGTTCGATGTACGGGTCCTGCTCGTCCCTGGCGTCGACCATCGGCTCATGTTGCCAGCGCCGTAACCAGGGCGGCAAGGCCCTGGATCATGGCGCTGGGAGCCGATGCGCCCGTCATGCCGCGGGCCTGCGGGTGGCGCGGCCGCCCCTGGAGACGATGGTGGTGACGTTCACGCGCTTGCTGAATCGGTAGGTCGTGAGCGGGCTGCCGCTGACCATCTCCTTGTACGCGACGGCGCTCCGGCCGGTGAGGTGCACGCGGCGAGGGGTTTCGTCGGCCTTGGTGAACTGGATGACGGCGTCCCGGCGGCCGAGGCTGACCGGCTGGTGGAAGTAGCCGAAGCGGAACGGTTTGACGGCCTTGCCGCGCACGAGCCGCGCGATGGTGTCGGCGGTGTACTGGGCGGTGGGCAGGCCGCTCTGGCAGGTGCCGTGGATCTGTCCCCAGGCCAGACGGACGGCGGCGGCGTCGCCGATGGCGTGGATCTCCGGGTGGGAAACCGAACGCAGGGTGGCGTCGACCAGGATGAGGCCGCGGTCGTCGGTGGCGATCCCGGCGTCGGCGGCCAGCGGCGACACCTTGACGCCGGTGGTCCACAGGCAGGCGTCGGAGCGGACGAGCCGGCCGTCGGCCAGTTGGACGGCGTCGGGCAGCACCTTGGTGACGCGGGCGCCGGTCTCCACAGTGACGCCGAGGCGGTCCAGCGCGCCGTAGAGGTAGGCGCGGGCCTTGGGACCCATCATGCCGCCGGGCTCGTCCAGGCTGATCAGCGTGACGTTCAGGCCGGGGTGGCTCTCGGCGATCTCGGTGGCCGCCTCGATGCCGGTCAGGCCGCCGCCACAGACGGTGACCGTACCGCCGGACGCGGCGACCTCGGTGAGGCGTGTGGCAAACCGACCTGCGATCTCCGGGTTGTTGAGGGTGAACGCCTGGGTGTCGGCGCCGGGGACCTTACCGGTGTCGGTCGAGCTGCCCAGTGCGTAGACGAGAGTGTCGTACCCGAGGGTCTCGGCGCCGTCGACGGTGATCTGCCGGGCCTCGGGGTCGATGGCGGTGGCTGTGCCCTGGACGAACGTGACGCCGGTCCCGGCGAGCAGGTCGGGGATCTGATGGTCGGCCAGCTCCTGACCGGCGGCGATCTGGTGCATCCGCAGCCGCTCGACGAACCGGCTCGAGGGGTTGACCAGGGTGATCTTCACGTCGGTCCGGCGGGTGCGGTGGGCCAGCCGGATGGCGCTGAACAGGCCCGTGTAGCCGGCGCCGAGGACGACGATGCGGTGGCCGTTGTTCATTGGATCTCCCAAGGTCGGGCACCGGCTTCGGTGTCGGTGTCGGTGACGCCCATGGGACAAGCAAGCAGCACCGGACGTGACAGGTCGCCGATGTGAACCACATCACACCATGCCCCCCTAGTTGGTGTGCCGACAGGAACCCGTCGGCTGCCTCGCTCTACGGGGCCGACCGAGGTAGCGCAGGACGCCGAAGAGGGCGGGCTCCGACTGCCGCTCAAGCCGGCATGCATCCGACGCCCCGGCGCTCCCTCTCACCCCCCCCCGGAGGAAGCCGGACTCCGCGAGAGACTCCAGCGTCAGGTCCTCGACGGCGCAGACTGACAGGGGCCCAGGTTCAGCTCAACGCGACGCCCCCCGCTTGGCGTTCCATCCGCAGGAATACCGGCGGGACCCCGGCCCCAACTGTGACCGGCTGCCAGGCAGGTCCGGAGGCGCACCGTTCCGCCGCAGGTCAGCAGGCCGCCGGTGGGGAGTTCCGTAGAGCGGGCCTGTCCCACGCCCGAGCGCGAGGTGGGGAGATTCAGGGAGCCTGAACACCATTCGGTGTCACTCGGTTCGCGGTACTCCTCGCTGGGCGGTGGGTCCGGCGCTGGTTGTTCAGGGCGTCGGTCGCGTGCTCGTCGCAGCCCTCGCGTCCGCCGGCCGGCCCGCAGCGCGGTGTAGGTGAACGGGCGCGTCGGGCCGCGCAGAGTCCACCACACCGGCTCGTCGGCGGCTGGCCGGTGGCCATCCTGAGGCAGGTCGCCGAGGCAGAGCGCCAGCCATGCGAAGGCTTCCGGGGAGGCCGGGCACGCCATCGACGCCCTCACCCGCAGGGGGCGCCGCCGGAGGGCAAGCGCCGTCTGACCACCGAGAGTGTGCCGCGACAATGGCGCGGACGCTGCCGGAGCCGATGCTCCTGGCCACCGTGAACAGCCCTGACCTTCCTCCCGGGTGGGCAGCGGAGCCCAAGTGGGGCGGTTCTCCGGACACTCGGACGTGTCTCACCTACTGGCGCCGTGCAGTTGCTCGGCCAGTCCGACGATGATGCCCTCCGGGCCGCGGAGATAGCAGAGCAGATAGCTGTCCTCGAACCGGGCGATCTCGCCGACGAGTTCGGCGCCGTGAGGGCGCAGGCGGGCAACGGTGTCCTCGAGGTCGTCGACGGCGAACATGACGCGGTGTGTGCCCAGAATGTTGTGCGGCCGGTTGCGCGGCCCGGCGCTGATCACCGCGGGGCTGCGGTACTTCGCCAGCTCGAGCCGGCTGTGACCGTCCGGGGTCCGGAGCATCGCGATGTCACAGTGGACGCCGTCGAGTCCGGTGCACTGGTCGGCGACGAGGCCCTCGACCTCCGCCCTGCCCTCCAGCTCCATACCGAGTTCCACGAAGAACGCGATGGCGGCATCCATGTCCTCGACGACGATGCCGACGTTGTCCATCCGCTGAATCGCCATGCTGGTCTCTCCTTCTTCGTGTCGTGCGGCCGGTGGTGGCCGTTGATGTCCCTGGGACGGAGCCGGTGGCACGTTCTCGACATCCTCGGACCGCCGAACTCCGGGGGACGTCTTTCCGACCGGCGTCAAGCAGGCGGAGGACAGTGCTGCCGACTGCCTCTTGTGCGTGCTGAAGACGGTGGAGAGGTAGGTGTCGTTGGGTGGGAGGGCGAGAAGACGTGGATGTGTATGAAGCGGTGGACAGCCGCCGTGCCGTGCGGGCGTTCAGTGATGAGCCGGTGTCCAAAGAGGTGCTCGGACGCGTGCTGGCCGCGGCGACGCGGACTCCGTCGAGTGGGAACCTCCAGCCGTGGCATGTGTATGTCGTGACCGGCGAGCCCTTGGCCGAACTGAAGAGGCGCGCGACGGCGAGGGCACTGGCGGGAGACCCGGGTGATGAGCGGGAGTATCCGATGTACCCGGCCGAACTGGCATCGCCGTATCGGGACCGTTTTCCGCCGCGGCTGCTCAGCGGTACGAAGTGCTGGGAATCGGGCGCGACGATCCCGACAGGCCCATGAAGATCGCCGCCTTGAACTCGGAGGCGTTCGGGGCGCCGGTCGTGCTGTTCTGCTACCTCGACCGGATGATGGGCCCCGGACAGTGGGGGGACGCGGGGATGTACTTGCAGACGGTCATGCTGTTGCTGAGGGCGGAACGGTTGCACAGTTGCCCCCAGGTGATGTGGACGATGTATCGCAAGACCGTCAGCCAGATGGTAGGAGCCGATGACGGGCTCGTGCTGTTCTGCGGTGTTTCGGTGGGATGCGAGAAGGAAGGCGTGCCACGGCCGCGGACCGGGCGGGCGGACATGACGGAAACCGTGAGCTTCATCGGAGTGTGACCGCCAGGCGGTCGAGATCCACAGGCACGAGGGCAGGAACGGCCACTCCGACTACATCTGGGTCAGGGCCAGGACCCCAGCGTGTGGACTGCCAGGAAAACGCAGAGTGTCAGCTGCACCGCCCCGATGACGCGGTGCCCGATCCGCAGCAGCACGACGGCCGTGACGCCCACCGCCAGGGCCAGAGCACCGAATCCCAGCACCGGCGCCCAGTCCAGGGGCGGCGCGCTGGTCGCTGTCTGTGCGGAGTAGGTGTCCATCCGACCCAGTCCCCGTACGGCGAGCACGATGGCGACCAACATCCCGGCCGCCACGTCCGCCACCAGTACGAGAAGCAGGAGACAACCTGCGGCGAGGGGGCCCTCTCCGCTGGAGGGCTGCTTGTCGGCAAGTTCGGGCATGGCTCGACGATCGCGCGGAATCCACCCTTCCGAACGGCCCGTCACCGACCCGCAACCCAGGCGTGCTCCGCTCTTCATGGGCCCGGGTGAGCGCGGCCGAGCTCGCGCCGCGCGGCGGCGCCTTGTTCTCGAAGGCTCAGCCTCCCCACCACCACGGCCCAGGTCAGGAGAGGTTCGGACGGTACGCCGACGTGCAGACCCACGACCAGTACCAGTGGTCCGGGTGACCCACGACCAGTACCAGTGGTTCGAGACCGCCCTCATGGACACCCCGCCGATACTCCCGTCCTCCACCGCGCCGGCGGCGACACCGCGTCGCCGCCGGCGCGGTGGAGGAAGGCGCCCTCAGGCGTTGGGCCACTGGTCCTGGTCCCCGTCCCGGGCCTGGTCCTGGTCCCGGTCCTGGGCCGGTTCCGGGAACTCCGTGCCGTCGGCATCACCGCGTACATGACCTGGCGGACACGCCAGGCGGTTCCTGGTGACGATGAAGGCGTACGTCTGGTCGGCCGAGGCCGCCAAGGGGGAGGCGTACGACACCGTCGAGATCCCGGCGACGCACACCGAGGCCGCCGACGAGTGGCGCGACAAGCTGCTCGAGGCCGTCGCGGAGCACGACGAAGAGATCACGGAGCTGTACCTGGAGGGCCAGTAGCCCACCGAGGAGCAGCTGTACGCCGCGGTCCGTCGCGTCACCATCGCGTCCGGCACGTCCGGCACGTCCGACGACACCACGGTCACCCCGGTGTTCTGCGGTAGTGCCGTCCCGGGTGTTCTGCGGTAGTGCCGTCCCGGGACGTTTCGCGACGCCCGACGGCGAGGTCGACCACCTGTGCGAGGTCCTGGCCGCCCACGAGGCCACCGAGCCTTTCGTCGGACACACCCAGCGCTCCTTCGTCGTCCAGGGCGACGTACGCGAGACCGTGCCGCGGTACCTGGAGGAGAACCCGGAGACGATCAACGCCATGGCCTACTTCGACCTCGACCTGTACCAGCCGACGAAGGAACTCCTAGAGGCGATCAGGCCGCACCTGACCAAGGGCGGCATCCTCGCCTTCGACGAGCCGGCGCACCCCAAGTGGCCCGGTGAGACCACCGCTCTGAGGGAGGTCTTCGGCCTCGACCATGCCCCTGCGCCAGCTCCCCGGCCGCGAGCCGCCGGTCATCTACATGAAGTGGGGTGAGTGACGGGCAACAAACCCGGCGCGACAGGGCGCGTCCCTCCCTGTCGCGCCACCGGTCACCGGACCTGGGAAGCCTTGGTGCGGGGCCACTGCCGGGGCGCCGAGTGCACCGCCGCGACGGTCCTGCGCCAGGACGTGTCGATGTCGTGCGGATGCCCGTACGTCCTGAAGGTTCTTGACGTGCGAGTACAGGCTGGCGTCCTTGACGCCGAAGCTGCGGGCAAGGGCCGAGAGGGTGACCGCTTCGAAGCCGACCTCGTCAGCCAGAGCGGCAGCGGCCTGGGTGATCCTGTCAACGGTCAGGCCCGCTCGCGTCTTCATCCGCTCTCCTATTTATGTGTAGCTTGCTCCCTTGGGCGATAGGCATGTGCCGCGAAGCGTTAGCCGCTCGGCACGCCATAGTGACGTCGGTCACTCGTTTCATCTCTGGTGGACGTGGGACGCGTACGCCCACTCGCGCCTGGCGGTCCTGGGTGTCAGGGTCGCGGCCTTCGCTTCCCTGTTCGCTGCGGTGTGACTCGCTTCGCCCGAGAGGGCCCGGCCGTCCACGTTGCACGGACTTGACCCGACCCGACCTTGTTGTGCAAGACTCACTGTGAGTTCGAGGCTACCCATCGCTGCGCGAGTGGGTACCGGTCCGTGGAACGACCGGTGCGCTCGATTCGACCCCGATTCGACCCCGTGAGTACCGGCAGCGCGGATCACCGCTCTGAACAGGGAAGATGGGGTGCGGCGGAGGTTACTGGTCTTGACGACCGGCAACAACCCCAGTAGTGACCCAAGCGCCCCCATGTACCCAGTCGGCCGCGCTACTCGACACACGAATCGGCTCGGAGGAGGACCCGTGGAGCAGGCCGGACCGCGCTCGCGCCAGGCCACCGCCGAGAGTGCGCCGGACGCCGCCGCCACTCGTCCGGCGTCGGCCTACCGTGTGCCCGCGCAGCCCGGAGTCGCGGACGTCGACCGGGAGCGGGGCATCGCGGCGGACGGCACCGCCGCGGCGGTACGCGGCGACACCGGCCCCGTCATCGACGCGGCCCGGGGCGAGCACACGCACAGCGAGACGCCGATCCCGCTGCCGCGCACGCAGGGGCGCCCCGTCGTTCAGCGGTCCTCCGTGCGGGGACAGATCCTCGACGCGCTGCGGGCCGCGCTCGCCGGCGGGGAGCTGACGCCGGGGGAGGTGTACTCGGCGCCCGCGCTCGGTGAGCGGTTCGGGGTCTCCGCCACCCCCGTGCGCGAGGCGATGCAACAACTGGCCATCGAGGGCGCGGTCGAGGTCGTGCCCAACCGGGGCTTCCGTGTCGTACGGCGGGGCGCCCGGGAACTGGCCGAGCTCGCGGAGGTGCGGGCGCTGCTCCAGGTGCCGGTGATCATGCGGCTCGCGCGGACGGTGCCGGCGGACCGCTGGGGTGACCTGCGGCCCCTCGCCGACGAGACGGCCCGGGCGGCGTCCTCCGGGTGCCGGGCGACGTACGGGGAGGCGGACCGGGCCTTCCACCGGGGGGTGTTGGGGCTGGCCGGGAACGAACAGCTGATGCAGATCGCGGACGATCTCCACCGGCGTACGCAACTGCCGTTGGGGGGCGGCCAGGTGGGGAGCGGGGGCCGCGTCGAACTCATGGCTGACGCGGCGGAGCACATCGCGTTGGTGGACGCGTTGGTGGCGGAGGACCTGGAAGCGGCCTGCTGCCTGGTGGAGAAGCATTTCGGCACGGTGGGCTGAGGGCGCGTTCTTGACCGCGGGTCGAGAAGCACGGGGCGCGGCCCCTGCTTTTCAGGGGCGCGGGGAACTGCGCGACCAGCCCCTACCCGCCCGTGGACGAACAGCCACCTGACCGGTCACGCCGTCGCGGCCGGCGGTGGTGCCAACTGCCGTGCCAGCCACGTCGGTACACCTCCCAGCAGACGGAACAATCGCCCCGCCTCCTCGCGGAGCCGGGACGCCTCCGGTTCGGATGCGGTGTCGGCCAGGGAGACGAGTGCGGGGGCGGTGCCGACGAGATAGCCCAACTCCTCGCGGATGCGCAGGGATTCGGCGAAGCCGTGCCGGGCCTCGGCCAGCTCGCCGTCACGGAGGGCGAGTCCGGCGAGGTGACGCCAGGTGAAGGACTGCAGGAGCAGGTCGCCATGGGCGGTGGCCCCGGCGTGGGCCCGGCGGTAGGCGGCGCGAGCGGCCTGCGGGGAATGCGCGAGGTTCTCGGCGAGGACACCCCGGCGGAAGTCGAGCAGGGCCCGGCCGGGCGCACCGGGGGCGATCAGCGCCGCCGCCCGGCCGAGCGCGGCCCGTGCCTCGTCGGAGCGGTCCCGGACGCCGAACAGCGTGGCCGCGTAAGCCAGTTGGCCGCGCTCGCAGGCCGCCGCGCCGCGCTCGTCGTCGGTGCGGGCCTGCGCCTCGGCCGTGCGGAGCGCGTCCTCGGCCTCCTCCCAGCCCTGCTCGGTGTAGAGGCAGCGCTCGACGAGCAGCGCGGTCCGCTGGAGCGAGGCCTGTGGGCTGTCGGGTTCTATCAAGGCGGCCGCGTCGACCCAGCAGGCGCGTGAGCGCAGCCGCCATACCGCGGTCTGGAGTGGATCGTCACCGGCGGTCGTTCCGTTACCAGACATGGCGGTGTGCGCCACGTTGCCCTCCCCGAGCACGCCCTTGAGCTTTGAGTGGTGGCCGCATCTCAGCACGGATTCCGGGGCCCGGCCAAGGGGGTGGGTGAAGGAATTCACAAAGTCATGGGGTGCGGACGGCGCACTTGGATCTTCGTCCACCACCCCAAGGCCTCAACTCATGCGCAGGGCCAGGAAGAAGTCCAGTTTGTCCTCCAGTCGGGAGAGGTCCCGGCTCGTCAACTGCTCGATGCGGCCCACCCGGTACCGCAGCGTGTTGACGTGCAGATGGAGCCGTGCGGCGCACCGCGTCCAGGAGCCGTCGCACTCCAGGAACGCCTCCAGGGTGGGGATCAGCTCGGCGCGGTGCCGGCGGTCGTAGTCGCGCAGCGGGTCGAGGAGACGGGCCGTGAAGGCGCGGCGCACGTCGTCGGGGACGAAGGGGAGGAGCAGGACGTGCGAGGCCAGTTCCTGGTGGCCGGCCGCGCACACCCGGCCGGAGCGGGCCGCCGCCACCCGGCGGGCGTGCCGGGCCTCCTCCAGGGCGCCGCGCAGCCCCTCCGCCGAGTGCACGGCCGCGCTGACGCCCAGGGTGAGCCGCCCGTCGTCGTCGAGGCCTGCGGTCAGCGGGTCCCGTACGGCCGCGAGGAGCGTGTCGGCGTGGATTCCGGACTCGGAGCCGGCGGGCTCCGAGGAGAGCGCCGGGAGGGGGACGAGGGCGATGGCCTCCTCACCCGTGTGGGCCACCGCGATCCGGTCCGAGGGTTCGGGGCCCGTCGCCCGGGGATCGACGAGGATCTCCTCCAGGAGCGCCTGGGCGACCGGGCCGCCGTCCATCTCTCCGCCGTCCCACTCGACCCGGGCCACCACGACCTGCCAGTGCGGCGCCGAGCCGAGGCCGGGCAGCAGCACCGGCGCGGCGACCCGCAGCCGGGCCGCGATCTCGGCCGGGGCCGCTCCCGCCTGCACCAGCTCCAGGACCTCCTGGGCGAGCCGTCGCCGTACCGTACGGGCCGCCTCCCGGCGGTCGCGCTCGACCGCGATCAGCTGGGTGACGCCGTACAGCAGGTCGAGCCGCTCGGCGGGCCAGTCGCCGGCGTCGGCCTCCACCGCGAGGAGCCAGTCGGACAGCACGGTGCCGCGCACGTCCCGGGCGGCGGCCCCGGTGCCCGTGCCCCGGCCCGCGCTGCTGATCGGGAACAGCGAGTACGTCGTGGTGCCGACGGCCACGCGATGCGGTCCGTGCCGCCCCGTGCGCGTCGCCGCCAGGTGCTCGGCGGACAGCCGCGCGCACAGCTCGGCGGGGAGGGCGGGCCCGCCGACCTTGGGGCCCGCGACGAGCCGGCCGGCGGGGGAGAGCACCCAGGCGCGGAGGTCCAGGTCGGAGCCGAGCAGGTCCAGGACGACGTCCGGGCCGCCGCCCGCCGGGCCGGAGGTCATCATCCGGCGGTGCCGGTCCACCACGGCCGCCAGATCCCCGGCACGCTCGCCGGAGACCTGCCGTACGACGTGCTCGGTGATCGCCGCGAAGGCCACCGACTCGTTGACCGCGAAGAGCGGCAGCCGGTGCCGGGCGCAGGCCACGACGAGGTCCTCCGGGATGTCACCCAGCTCGGCCTCCCCGGCCGCCAGCGCGGCGACCCCGGCGCCGACCAGGAGCCGTACGAAGGGCTCGGAGTCGGTGGCGTCGCGGTGCCAGGCGAGGCCCGTGAGCACCAGCTCGCCGCCGGAGAGGTAGCGGCTGGGGTCCCTGAGGTCGGTGGTCATCACACCGCGCACGGTGCGGTCCAGCTCGTCCCCGCCGCCGAGCAGCCGCAGGCCCAGCGCGTCGGTGTCCAGCAGTGCGCGCAGGCGCATTCTCGTCCCCGCCGTTCTTGTCTAGAAAACAACGTTCGGTTCGCCCGGGAAGCGTGCCCGTGACTTCCGGAGGAGGGTGGTCGTGAAGGCCGGGGGCCCTGTGTGTGCTGGATGTTTCCAGCCGAAAACGAAGAGGTTGCTGAGGGCCTCCGTTCATACGAATCTACAAGATGAGCCCCTTGGCCAGCCAACTCCTTCATGTTTTCCGTGACTGACCGGGGCGGAGGAGCGCGCTGTGTACTGAAGGTCGAGACACGCGAACAGCCCAGGAACGAGCCGGGCCCGCCGCACACGATCTGGCTCAAACAGAACGACACAAGACGAGGAAGAGAGCCGGTCCCATGGACTTCCTTCGCCCCGCCAGCTGGGAGGAGGCGCTCGCCGCGAAGGCCGAGCACCCCACCGCTGTGCCGATCGCCGGCGGCACCGACGTGATGGTCGAGATCAACTTCGACCACCGTCGGCCCGAGTATCTGCTCGACCTGAACCGCGTCGGCGAACTCTCCGAGTGGGAGGTCGGCGAGGAATCGGTTCGCCTGGGCGCGTCCGTCCCGTACACGCGGATCATGGAGGACCTCCGTGCCGAGCTGCCCGGCCTCGCCCTGGCCTCGCACACGGTCGCCTCCCCACAGATCCGCAACCGCGGCGGCGTCGGCGGCAACCTCGGCACCGCCTCCCCGGCCGGCGACGCCCACCCGGCCCTCCTCGCGGCGGGCGCCCAGGTCGAGGCCGAGTCCGTACGGGGCTCCCGGCTCATCCCCATCGACGACTTCTACACCGGCGTCAAGCGCAACGCCCTCGCGCCGGACGAGCTGATCCGTGCGGTGCACATCGCGAAGGCGGACGGCCCGCAGCAGTACTCGAAGGTCGGCACCCGCAACGCCATGGTCATCGCCGTGTGCGCCTTCGGGCTCGCCCTGCACCCGTCGTCGCGCACGGTACGGACCGGCATCGGCTCGGCTGCGCCGACCCCCGTCCGGGCCAAGGCCGCCGAGGAGTTCCTGAACGCGGCGCTCGACGAGGGCGGCTTCTGGGACAACGGCCGGATCATCACCCCGTCGGTCGCCAAGCAGTTCGCCGACCTGTGCGCCGGCGCCTGCAACCCCATCGACGACGTCCGCGGCACCGCGAGCTACCGCCGCCACGCCGTCGGCGTCATGGCCCGCCGCACGCTGATGTGGACCTGGGAGTCGTACCGCGGCACCGCCGCCCGCACGGAGGGAGTCGCGTAATGCGCGTCAATTTCACGGTCAACGGCCGTCCGCAGGAAGCCGACGACGTGTGGGAGGGCGAGTCCCTGCTGTACGTGCTGCGCGAGCGCCTCGGTCTGCCGGGTTCCAAGAACGCCTGCGAGCAGGGGGAGTGCGGGTCCTGCACCGTCCGGCTTGACGGCGTACCGGTGTGTTCGTGTCTGGTCGCCGCCGGACAGGTGGAGGGCCGTGAGGTCGTCACGGTGGAGGGGCTCGCGGACTACGCGAAACAGCGCGCGGAGCACGGTGGTTGCGCGTCCGGTGCGTGCGGCACGGCCGGTACGGCCGGTACGGCCGGTACGGCCGGTACGACCGGGACTTCGCTCGATGAGGCCAAGCGGTGGGCCGCGACGGGTACGGACTCCCAGACCGGTGAAGGAGGCGAACTCTCCCCGATCCAGCAGGCGTTCATCGACGCCGGCGCCGTCCAGTGCGGGTTCTGCACGCCCGGTCTGCTCGTCGCGGCCGACGAGATGCTGGAACGCACCCCCAACCCGAGCGACGCGGACATCCGCGAGGCCCTGTCGGGCAACCTGTGCCGCTGCACCGGCTACGAGAACATCATGGACGCGGTCCGCCTCGCGGCCGCCCGGCAGTCCGAAGGGGTCTGATCATGGGAACCACCGGCCTGCCCACCAACATCACCCAGGGCTCCCGCACCAAGGGCGGCATCGGCGAGTCCACGCTCCGCCCGGACGGCACCCTCAAGGTCACCGGCGAGTTCGCGTACTCCTCCGACATGTGGCACGAGGACATGCTCTGGGGCCAGATCCTGCGCTCCACGGTCGCCCACGCCGAGATCGTCTCCATCGACACCGCCGAGGCCCTCGCCACGCCCGGCGTCTACGCCGTCATGACGTACGACGACCTGCCGACCGAGGTGCGGAACTACGGTCTGGAGATCCAGGACACCCCCGTTCTCGCCCACGGCAAGGTCCGCCACCACGGCGAGCCCGTCGCGATCGTCGCCGCCGACCACCCGGAGACCGCGCGCCGCGCCGCCGCCAAGATCAAGGTGGAGTACCGCGAACTGCCGGTCATCACCGACGAGGCCTCCGCGACCGCGCCGGACGCGATCCTCATCCACGAGGGCCGCGACGACCACCACAGCGGCCACGTCCCACACCCGAACATCCTCCACCGCCAGCCGGTCATCCGCGGCGACGTGGCCGCGGCCCGCGAGCGCGCGGACGTGATCGTCAAGGGCGAGTACGTCTTCGGCATGCAGGACCAGGCCTTCCTCGGCCCCGAGTCCGGGCTCGCCGTGCCCGCCGAGGACGGCGGCGTCGACCTCTACATCGCCACCCAGTGGCTCCACTCCGACCTGCGCCAGATCGCGCCCGTCCTCGGCCTGCCCGAGGACAAGGTCAGGATGACCCTGGCCGGCGTCGGCGGTGCCTTCGGCGGTCGCGAGGACCTGTCGATGCAGATCCACGCCTGCCTGCTGGCGCTGCGCACCGGCAAGCCGGTGAAGATCGTCTACAACCGCTTCGAGTCCTTCTTCGGACACGTCCACCGCCACCCCGCCAAGCTGTACTACGAGCACGGGGCGACGCGCGACGGCAGGCTCACGCACCTCAAGGCCCGCATCGTCCTGGACGGCGGCGCCTACGCCTCCGCCTCCCCGGCCGTCGTCGGCAACGCCGCCTCGCTCGGCGCGGGCCCGTACGTCATCGACGACGTCGAGATCGAGGCCATCGCCCTCTACACCAACAACCCGCCCTGCGGCGCGATGCGAGGCTTCGGCGCGGTCCAGGCGTGCTTCGCGTACGAGGCGCAGATGGACAAGCTGGCGGCGAAGCTCGGCATGGACCCGGTGGAGTTCCGGCAGATCAACGCCATGGAGCAGGGCACCCTCCTGCCGACCGGCCAGGCCGTCGACTCCCCGGCCCCGGTCGCCGAACTCCTGCGCCGCGTCAAGGCGATGCCCCTGCCGCCGGAGCAGCAGTGGCGCACGGCGGGCGAGGCGGCGGACGTACGACAGCTCCCGGGCGGCCTGTCCAACACCACGCACGGCGAAGGTGTCGTACGAGGCATCGGCTACGCGGTCGGCATCAAGAACGTCGGCTTCTCCGAGGGTTTCGACGACTACTCGACCGCCCGCGTCCGTATGGAGGTGGTGGGCGGCGAGCCCGTCGCCACCGTCCACACGGCCATGGCGGAGGTCGGCCAGGGCGGCATCACCGTCCACGCGCAGATCGCCCGCACCGAGCTGGGCGTCACCCAGGTGACCATCAACCCGGCGAACACCCAGGTGGGTTCGGCCGGTTCGACCTCCGCGTCCCGTCAGACGTACGTCACGGGCGGCGCCGTGAAGAACAGCTGCGAACTGGTCCGGGAGAAGGTCCTGGAGCTGGGCCGCCGGAAGTTCGGCACGTACCACCCCGCCTGGGCGACCGCCGAACTCCTCCTGGAGGGCGGCAAGGTCGTCACCGACGCCGGTGAGGTCCTGGCCGACCTGGTGGACGTCCTCGGTGACGAGGCCGTCGAGGTCGAGGCGGAGTGGCGGCACCGGCCGACCGAACCCTTCGACCTGCGGACCGGGCAGGGCTTCGGCCACGTCCAGTACTCCTTCGCCGCGCACCGGGCGGTCGTCGAGGTCGACACCGAGCTGGGCATGGTCAAGGTCGTCGAACTGGCCTGTGCCCAGGACGTCGGCAAGGCCCTGAACCCGCTCTCGGTCCTCGGCCAGATCCAGGGCGGCACCACGCAGGGCCTCGGCATCGCCGTCATGGAGGAGATCGTCGTCGACCCCACGACCGCGAAGGTCCGCAACCCCTCTTTCACGGACTACCTGATCCCCACGATCCTCGACACGCCGACCATCCCCGTCGACATGCTCGAACTCGCCGACGACCACGCGCCGTACGGGCTGCGCGGCGTCGGCGAGGCCCCGACCCTGTCCTCGACTCCGGCCGTGCTCGCGGCGATCCGGAA
Organism: Streptomyces sp. NBC_00104; assembly: GCF_045160825.1. NCBI lineage: Bacteria > Bacillati > Actinomycetota > Actinomycetes > Kitasatosporales > Streptomycetaceae > Streptomyces > Streptomyces sp. NBC_00104. The sequence goes on from NZ_CP108215.1 coordinate 8,768,652, forward strand.
CGCGACGGGCTTGGAGCTGAACAGGACGCCGGTACGCCCGGAACACCTCACGGGTACGGCGTAGTAGTCGGTCGGGGCGCGTAAGAGCTCGGGGGTGCGGTTCGTCGGCGGGTGCGGGTCCGGTGGGGCTTCTCGCGCAGGTCCCCGCGCCCCTGAAAGACCAGGCCCTGCGGGCCGCCTGAAGACGGCGGACCTGGCGGGCTGGAAAGCAAGGGGCGCAGCCCCTGCTGCACGGGGGAGCCTGACGGCGGTCCTCCTCGTCTTCTTCGCCCTCGACCCGATCGAGAGCCGGCCGGGCGTGCACCAGCCGCCCGCCTGCCGAGTACCTTCCACCAAACCGTGCTTGAGGAGACCGAGAGATGCTGGACATCGCCGAAGAGCTGCGCCGGTGGGTCGAGCAGGGACGTGACTTCGCCGTGGCCACCGTGGTGGCCGTCGGCGGCAGCGCGCCCCGCCGGCCCGGCGCCGCCCTCGCGGTGGACGCCGACGGCACGGCGATCGGCTCGGTCTCCGGCGGCTGTGTGGAGGGCGCTGTCTACGAACTGTGCCAACAGGCGTTGGCGGACGGCGAACCGGTCCTCGAACGCTTCGGCTACAGCGACGAGGACGCCTTCGCCATCGGCCTGACCTGCGGCGGAGTCATCGACATCCTCGTCACACCGGTGCGGGTCGGCGACCCCGCCCGCCCGGTGGTCGCCGCCGCGCTGTCCGCCGCCGCGAGCGGGGAGGCGGCGGCCCTGGCCCGGGTCGTCTCCGGTCCGGCGCAGCTGCGGGGCCGCGCTCTGCTGGTCCGCCCGGACGGCTCGTACGACGGTGGCTACGGCGCCCATCCCGAACTCGACCGCACGGTCGCCGCCGAGGCCCGCGCCCTCCTCGACGCGGGCCGCACGGACACCCTGGAGATCGGTGAGCAGGGCTCTCGGTGCGGAGCACCGCTCACGGTTCTCGTCGAGTCGTCCGTCCCGCCGCCCCGGATGATCGTCTTCGGTGCGATCGACTTCGCGTCGGCGCTGGTCCGCGTCGGCAAGTTCCTCGGTTACCACGTCACCGTCTGCGACGCCCGCCCCGTCTTTGCGACCCGCGCCCGCTTCCCGGAGGCCGACGAGATCGTCGTCGAGTGGCCCCACCGCTATCTTGAGCAGACGTCGGTGGACGCCCGCACGGTCCTCTGCGTCCTCACCCACGACGCCAAGTTCGACGTCCCCCTCCTCCGGCTCGCCCTGCGGCTCCCGGCGGCGTACGTCGGCGCGATGGGCTCCCGCCGCACCCACCTCGACCGCAACGAACGCCTCCGCCAAGTCGGCGTCAGCGAGTTGGAGCTGGCCCGGCTCCGGTCTCCGATCGGGCTCGACCTCGGTGCCCGCACGCCGGAGGAGACCGCCCTGTCCATCGCCGCCGAGATCGTCGCCGCCCGGCGTGGCGGCAGCGGCGTCCCCCTGACCGGCGCGCACACCCCGATCCACCACGACGGCACGCCCGGAGTCATGGAGCTGCCGAGCCTGCGGGTCTCCTGACCCGAACCTGTGCCGGTGACTTGACCCCCCGGGGCGGCAGGAGCGACCGTTTCCGATACGGCAACAGCACTACGGGGGCGGACGGTTGAGCACGGCGAGCAGCGAAGAGCGCCCGGACGGGGTCGCGGGCGCGGGCCCGGACAGCGGAACGGGCCCGGAGGTGACCCACGGCGTGCCGACCTCGGGCACGGACGAGGCCGCGACCGACGGCGGTTCGGGGCAGGGAGCGAACGCGGCGGACGGTGAACCCGCCTCGGGCGAGAGCCGGGACGGCGAAAGCGTGGCCTCGGGCGGGAACTCGTACGGTGGTGGCGTGGCCTCGGGCGGGAGCTCGGACGGGGGTGGTGCGGACGCGGGCGGGAGTCCGGCCGACGGCGGTACGGACCCGGGCGCCGACGGCAGCTCGGCCGAGCCCGAGCCCGAGCCCGAGCCCGGTGCCGGTGACACCCGTGACGAGCGGCGGCTGTCGACCGCGTCGACGACCCTGCTGGGTCTCTTTCTCCTGGCCGAGGTCGTCTTCGTCTGCGGAGCCCTCGTGACGCTCTGGCCGGCGGTGCTGGAGACGGTGGAGCCCGGGGCGGACCCCACGGCCACCGCGCGCTGGTCGCCCTTCGGTCTCGGGAACTGGTCCCTGACCGCGGACACCGCGATGCTGCTCGCCGTGGTCGTGTGCAGCGCGCTCGGCAGCTTCGTCCACGCGGCCACGTCCTTCGCGACGTACGTCGGCAACCGGCGGCTCTACGCGAGCTGGCTGTGGTGGTACCTCCTGCGCGCCGGTATCGGCATAGCCCTCGCGCTCCTCGTCCATCTCCTGTTGCGCGGCGGCCTGTTCGCCGGCAGCTCCGGCGCCGGTGCGACCAACCCGTACGGCTTCTCCGGTATAGCCGGGCTCTGCGGACTGTTCTCCAAGCAGGCCACCGACAAGCTCCGCGAGATCTGCGACACCCTCCTCAGCACCACGGGCGACGGCGACCGCGACCGCCGAGACGGCCTGGCCGCCGCCCGGAACGGGGGCCCGGGCCCGTCCTGACCGGCCCCCGGCCCTCAGGGCTCCCGCCGGGTCACTCCTGCTTGCGCGCCAGCACGTACGCCTGCGGGGTGTTCGCCGTGGTGCCGGGTCCGTCGGCCTCCCGCACCAGGCGCGCCGACTCGACGAACCCGGCGTCCCCCAGCAGCCCGGCGATCAGATCCGGCGGGAAGCGGTGGACGTCGAGGTCGAGGGGGTGACCGTACGCGTGGGACAGGTGCACGGACTCGGCGCCGACCTTGTAGGCCATCGCGAGGAGGCCGCCGGGCGCGAGGACCCGGTGGAACTCGCGGAACATCGCAGGGAGTTCGGTGGGCGGGGTGTGGACTGTGGAGTACCAGGCGAGGGCGCCCGCCAGGGAGCCGTCCTCGAAGTCGAGCGCGGTCATCGTGCCCACGTCGAAGCGCAGTCGGGGGTGGGCCCAGCGGGCCACGGCGATCATCTCCGGCGAGAGGTCGATCCCGCAGACGTCGAGACCCAGCGAGGCCAGATGCCCGGTGATCCGCCCCGGGCCGCACCCCAGGTCCGCCACGCGCCCGCCCCCGGCGCCCAGCACCCGCTCGGCGAACACCCCCAGCATGGCCCGCTCGAACGGGCTGTTCGCCAACTCGTCTCTCAGCAGCTTCTCGTAGTCGGCGGCGACCGTGTCGTAGGACGCCCGGGTGGCGTGCGAGTGGGGTGTGGTCATGGTGCGGGACAGTATCCGGAGGGTCTGACAATGACCGCGAACACCAGCCGGGACCAGGCCGGTCGTGGCTCAGGCCGAACCCCGGCCGTCGTCTGCGAGCAGCCGGTCCATCGCCCGCCCGAACATCCGCCGCGCCAGCCGTCCCAGCGGCCGGTCGAAGAGACCCGGCAGCCACCGCACCCGCAGATCCTCGCGCCACACCACACGGGACGCGCCGTCCCCGTAGGGATGGACCTCGATCTCGGCCCACCCGGTCACGAACGAACCGTGCTTGACGAGACGGCACGTCCCGGCGGCCTCCCCGCTCGGCAGCTGCCAGACCGTGACCTCCATCGGGTCGTCGAAGGCGAGCGGCCCGACACCGCTGCGGGCCACGAACACCGTGCCCACACCGGTCGGGGGAGGCGTGCGGACGGTGACGCGGGTCAGCGGGACGACTTCGGCGTGCCGGGGCCAGTCCGTGAGGCGCTGCCAGGCCCGGTCGGCGGGGAGCCGGGGGAAGCGTTCGAGGAGGAAGAGGACCACGGAGTGATCGTAAGCGAACAATTGCGGACGGGACCGGCCCGAGGCGGGCATCCGGGGCGAGCTCCCAGCCCAGCCCAGTCCAGCCCAGTCCAGCCCAGCCTGGCCCGGCCCGGCTGAGCACCGTCCGGCGCGGCGGACGCGGACTCACACGTCCAGCAACTCCCGTGCCGCCACCGGCATCCCCGTCTCCAGCGACCGGTTCGCCGCCAGCCCCGTCACCAGCGAGCGTGCCCCGTCCACCGCATCGGCGGCCCGCCCCAACCCGTCCGGGACCGGCTCCCCGAACAGGTCGGTCAGCATGCGTACATCGCCGCCGCCGTGGCCGCCTTCGCCCGTCGGTACCTTCACCTCGCGGGGCCGTTCCCAGAAGCGGCGCACCAGGAGCTCGGTCCGGCCGGGCTCTTCGCCGGCCTCGGCGCCGTGCATGACCGGGCTCGCGCCGGTCGTGCGGACGTGGGGGCGGGTCCAGGTGGACTCCTCCACCAGCAGCTCGACACGGCCCTCGCTGCCGTTGAAGGCGATGCGGTAGCCCTCCCAGGGGGAGTAGGCCGTCAGGTGGTAGGTCAGGGTGGCGCCGGAGACGTAGCGGACGAGGACCGCCATGTCGTCCTCGATGGTCACGCCGGGGCCGAAGACGTTCTGGTCCCGGTGGTAGCCGTCCTCCCGTTCGGCGTCCAGGTAGAGCGAGGTGAGGACGGGGGAGTCCTTGAGGTGGAGGGCGAAGGGGTCGCTCTCGGCCGCCGGGGAGCCGTGGGCGCGGGTGTAGTCCCGGGCGAGGCCTCGACGGCGGCCCGCCTCGTCGCCGTAGAAGAAGAGGCCGCCCTGGGCGAAGACGGTGTCGGGGCGGGTGCCGAGCCACCAGTTGACCAGGTCGAAGTGGTGGGTCGACTTGTGCACGAGCAGGCCACCGGAGTCGGCCTTGTCGCGGTGCCAGCGGCGGAAGTAGTCGGCCCCGTGCCGCAGGTCGAGCAGCCACTCGAAGTGCACCGAGCCGACCTCGCCGATCTCGCCGCTCGCGATCAGTTCCCGTACGGCCGAATGCACCGGGTTGTAGCGGTAGTTGAAGGAGACGCGCACCTCGCGGCCGGTCCGCCGCCGGGCGTCCAGGATGCGGCGGGCGCGCTCGGCGTCGGTCGTCATCGGCTTCTCGGTGACGACGTCGCAGCCCGCCTCCAGCGCGCGGACGATGTAGTGGTCGTGGGACCGGTCCACCGTGCACACCACGACCAGGTCGACCCGTTCGCGGCGCAGCATCTCCTCGAACTCCTCGGCCCCGTACGCCGGTACGGGCGGGCGGTCCGGGTGGTCGGCCGCGATCCAGGAGTTGTGGACGGCCATGCGGTGCGTGTTGGGGTCGCAGAAGCCGACCAGGTCGACGCGCTCCGCGAACGGTCCCGTCAGCGCCTCGGTGAACATCCGCGCACGGGCACCGAGCCCCACCACGGCGGCGCGGCGGGGTCGTAGGGAGGTGGTGCAGGGGTCTTGTCGTGACATCCGGACCTTCCCTAGGGTCATACAGGGGGGTGGAAGCGCTTTCTGGCGAAAGAGGTGACCCACTCATGCCCCGAATCAGGACGAGGAAGTCCTGGGAACCCCGTGCGGCGAAGTCCTGGAAACCCCGTGCGGCGGCCACCGCGCTGGCGCTCTGCGGGCTGCTCACCGGCTGCTTGGGACCGGACGGGTCGGGCAGTGTCGGCGGCGATGTCGTCCTGCGGTACACCTGGTGGGGCAACCCGGACCGGGCCGCCAGAACCCAGGCGGCCGTCGACCTCTTCGAGAAACGGCATCCGGGGATCGACGTACAGACCTCTTTCGCCGGCTACGAGGCCTACAAGCAGAAGCTCGCCACCCAGGCCGCCGGAGGCGACGCGCCCGACGTGATGCAGCTCGACTACCGGATGATCGACCAGTACGCGTCCGGGGGCGTGCTCCTCGACCTCGCCGGACAGCAACCGGTCCTGGACACCGCCGAGTTCGAGCCCGGGCTCCTCGCCACCGGCAAGGTCGACGGCAAGCAGTACGCCGTACCGCAGGGGCGCGGCACCGAGACCATGGTCTACGACACCGAGAAGTGGCAGGCCGCCGGCCTGGAACCACCCCGGGTGGGCTGGACCTGGAGCGACTGGGCCGACGCCATGCGGAAGGTGGCGGCGGAGACGGGCGTGCCCGGCGGCACCGACCCGGGGCAGAGCGAGGACGCCTTCGAGATCTGGCTGCGCGGCCAGGGCAGGGCCCTCTACACCGATGAGCGGGAACTCGGCTTCACCGCAGACGACTTGACCCGCTGGTGGACCTTCACCGACGAACTGCGCCGCGAGGGCGCCGTCTCGCCCGCCGAACAGACCACCCAGCTCGACGGCACGGTCGAGAACACCCCGCTCGGCCGGGGCAAGGCCGCCTCCGACGTCAACTGGGACGCCCCCGCGAGCGGTTACCTCGCCCTCGTGCCCACCGGGATCTCCCTCGCCCCGATGCCGGCGGGCGAGGACGGCACCCCCGGCCAGTACTTCAAGCCCTCCATGTTCATGGGGGTGGCCGCCGACTCGGAGCACCCCGAGGAATCCGCCCGGCTCGTCGACTTCATGCTCAACGACGACGAGGCCGCGAAGATCCTCGGCGCCACCCGGGGCATCCCCGTCAACGAGTCGATCCGCGAGGACATCGCGGCCGGCCTCAAGGACTTCGACAAGACCATCTACGACTACCAGGCCACGGTCGAAGGAAAGCTCGACCCGCCGCCCCAGGCGCCCCCGTCGGGCGACAGCGCCCTGCAGACCACCTTCCAGCGCGACTACGACCAGGTGTCCTACGAGCGGATGTCCCCCCGCGAGGCCGCCGAGAACTACCTCACCGAAGCGAAGGCGGAGCTGCGGTCATGACCACCACGCACGTGCCGGCCACCGCGCGCGGCAAGGCAGTCGCCCGGCCCGACCGTCCGCCCCGGCGCCGCCGCCGCGAGGGCGCGGCCTGGGTGTTCCTGTCCCCCTGGGTGCTCGGGGCCTGTGTCCTGACCCTGCTCCCGATGGCCGTTTCCCTCTACCTCTCCTTCACCGACTACGACCTCTTCAACGCCCCTCGGTGGGTGGGTCTGCGCAACTACACCCAGATGTTCACCGAGGACCCGCGCTACTGGCGCTCGGTGCTGACGACCCTGCTGTACGTCGTCATCGCCGTACCGCTCCAACTGGCCCTCGCCCTCCTGGTGGCCCTGGCCCTGAAGAACATGAAGCGCGGCCGGGGCTTCTACCGCTCCGCCTTCTACGCCCCCTCGCTCCTCGGCGCCTCCATGTCCATCGCCCTGGTCTGGCGGGCGATCTTCAACGACGGCGGCACCGTCGACAACCTCCTCGGCACCGGCGGCTGGGTCAACCGGCCCGGCTGGGCGCTGCTCGCGGTCGCCCTGCTCACGGTGTGGCAGTTCGGCGCCCCGATGGTCATCTTCCTCGCCGGACTCCAGCAGATCCCGGGGGAGTTGTACGAGGCGGCCGAGGTGGACGGCGCGAGCGCCTGGCGCCGGTTCCTGTCGATCACGGTGCCGATGCTGTCGCCCGTGATCTTCTTCAACCTGGTCCTCCAGACGATCCAGGCCTTCCAGGTCTTCACCCCGGCGTTCGCGATCAGCGCGGGCAAGGGCGGACCCGCCGACTCCACGCTCTTCTACACCCTCTACCTCTACGACCGGGGCTTCGTCGCCTCCCACATGGGCTACGCCTCCGCCATGGCCTGGGTCCTGCTGCTCGCCATCGGCGCGGTCACCGCGATCCTGTTCCGCACCTCCCGCTCCTGGGTCTTCTACGCCTCCGAGGAGGACCGATGACCACCACCACACCCTCAACTCCCTTAGTACGCAAGCCGGTTGCCTGGCGGCGCGTGGCCCTGCACGCCGGCTGTCTGGCCGCGCTCCTCGTCATGCTCTATCCGCTGGCCTGGCTCCTCGCGACCTCCGTGAAGCCGGCCGACGAGGTCATCGCCAGCCTCGACCTGCTGCCGAGCCGCCTGGAATGGTCCAACTACGAGACGGCTCTCGACGGTGTGAACGACGTCTCGGTGGGCCGGCTGCTCGGCAACTCCCTGCTGATCGCCGGCGGCGCGGTCGTCGGGAACGTCCTGTCCTGCTCCCTGGCCGCCTACGCCTTCGCCCGCCTGCGGTTCCGCTTCCGTGGACCGCTCTTCGCCTTCATGATCGCGACGATCATGCTGCCGCACCACGCCGTGCTGATCCCGCAGTACATCATCTTCAACCAGCTCGGCATGGTGAACACCTACTGGCCGCTGATCCTGCCGAAATTCCTCGCCACGGAAGCCTTCTTCGTCTTCCTCATCGTGCAGTTCATGCGCGGACTGCCGAGGGAGCTGGAGGAGGCGGCACGCATCGACGGATGTGGACCGTTCCGGAGTTTCTTCTCGGTGATCCTTCCGCTGACCCGCCCCGCTCTGATCACCACCGCGATCTTCACCTTCATCTGGACCTGGAACGACTTCTTCACCCAGCTGATCTATCTGTTCTCGCCCGAGAAGTTCACCCTCACCCTGGCGCTGAGGTCCTTCGTCGACGCGTCGAGCACCTCGGCCTTCGGACCGATGTTCGCCATGTCGGTGATCGCCCTCCTCCCGATCGTGCTGTTCTTCCTCGCCTTCCAGCGGTTCCTGGTGGAGGGCATGGCCAACTCCGGGATCAAGGGCTAGGGGTGAGCACCATGCGCACGAGCGGCCAACGCGAGGCGGGCGAGATCTTCGGCCCCCGGATGACGCTGTTCGCGGACGTGCTGAGCGTGGGGATCGCCGTGGCGGTGGTGAGCCTTCCGCTGGTGACCCTGCCCGCGGCGCTCTCCACGGCCTGCGCGGTCCTGCGGGGCGTACGGGAGGACCGCCCGGCCACGGCCGGCCACTTCCTCGTGGCACTGCGGCGACGGCTACGGCCCGGCGACCTCGGCGCGGGGCTCGTGGCCCTCGCCGGCCTGGTCCTCGTCCTCGCCGATCTGGCCCTCGCCGGCGCCGGACTCCCCGGCGGCCGGGCCTTCGCCCTCCTCGCCGCCGCCCTCGGCACCGGCGCCGCGGTGATCGGCCTGCGCGCCTGCGGACGCCCCGAGTCCGTGGACGACTGGCCCGCGGCGGTGCGGGGAGCGGCCCGGGACGCGGTGCGCGATCCGGGCGGCAGCGCACTGGTCGTCCTGGCCGTGGCGACGGCCACGCTGAGCGCCTGGATGCTGCTGCCCCTCGCGTTCCTCGTACCGGGGCCGCTGGCGCTGGCGCTCACCGCCGTCGACGTACGCGGAAAAGGAGTCGCTCCTCACCAGCGTGTGTGATGGGCTGGCGCTCCGGATGTCTTGTGGAGGGTGAGCGGAACGGTGAACAGGCGGCGGCGGAAGAAGCTGTCCCGACGGCTGGTGCTGGCCGCGATGATCGGTGACACCGCCCGTGTCGCCGCCCTGCTGCGGGCCGGAGCCCCCGCCGAGACGACCGACGCGGAGGGGACGACGCCCCTGTACGCGGCATCCGTCCACGGAGCGGCCGAGGCGGTCGGCCGGCTGCTGGCGGCCGGGGCGTCGCCCGACACCGAGAGCGGACACGGCGCGGAAGGCACACCGCTGTGCGGCGCCGCGTGCTGGGGGCACACCGAAGCGGTGCGCGAACTCCTCGCCCACGGCGCCGACCCAGACCTCCGCGAGGACCACGGCACGGGCCGCTCCCCGCTCGACTGGGCGGCCGCCGGCCCCCACCCCGAGACGACGGCTCTGCTGCTCGCCGCGGGGGCCCGCCCTTCCTGAGCGTCTGCCTTCCTGAGCGTCTGCGAACCGCGCGGACGCGTACGGTCGGCTCAGAACGCGTACGGCCCGAACCGGCCCCAGGCCACCACGGCCGCCAGGATCAGCAGCACCAGACTCGGGACGGTCTCCTTGGTCTCCTTGCGGCGGACGTGGTAGACGACAGCGCCGATCATCGTGAGGACGAGGCCGGTGGCCGCGAGCGGGACGAACACCGGGGCTATGTCGAGGGCGGCCGGGAGGATCAGGCCGATGGCGCCCAGGCCCTCCAGCGCGCCGATGGTCTTGACCATGCCCGGCGAGAAGTCCTCGACCCAGGTCATGCCCGAGGCCGCCAGCTTCTCCTTGGACTGGGTGGTCTTCATCAGGCCGGCGGCGAGGAAGGCGGCCGCGAGCAGGCTCGCGATGATCCAGAGGGTGACGTTCATGGCGGACTCTCTCAATTTTTGAGTTGAACTTTCAAGGGAAGTGGGGGTTCAACCTAGAGCCGTGTGAGTTGAAGCGTCAAGTCATTCCCCTACGTGATCACTTGAAGCGGCACGTAGAGTGGGCGCCATGGAGACACCGCAGCAGTCGCGTCGGCTGACCGATGAGGAGATGGAGACCTGGCACGCGCTGGCGGGTGTGATGGTCAGACTGCCGAGCGCGCTGGACGCACAACTGCAGCGGGACTCCGGGCTCAGCCACGTGGAGTACCTGGTGATGTCGATGCTGTCCCAGACGGAGGGACGCACCCTGCGGATGAGCGACCTGGCCGGGTACGTCGGTTCGTCGCTGTCCCGGCTGTCCCATCTCGTGAAACGGCTGGAGAAGAGCGAGTGGATGCGCCGGGAGCCGGACCCCACCGACGGGCGCTACACGCTCGCCGTCCTCACGGACGCCGGACACGCCAAGGTCGTCGAGAGCGCGCCGGGTCACGCCGACGCCGTACGACGCTATGTGTTCGACGCGCTCACCAAGGCCCAGCAGCGGCAGCTGCGGGACATCGGGCGGCGCATCTGGAGGACCGTCGCGCCCGACGACCACTGTCTGCCGCCGTCGGACTGACGCCTCAGGGGTGGTCGGCCGGCGGGCCGGTCGTCCCGCGGACCTCCAGGGCCGGCGTGGTGAGGACGACCCTGCCGGGCCGGGTCGGGTCGGCGATGCGGTCGAGAAGGCACTGGGCGGCGGCGCGGCCCACGTCGTGGCTGGCGTTGTCCACGGTGGTGAGCCAGAGATGGCGCAGGCGTGAGACGTAGGTGTTGTCGTAGCCGACGAGGGAGAGGTCGCGCGGCACCTTCAGGCCCAGCTCCTCGGCTGCGGAGAGGGCGCCCACGCAGGCCATGTCGTTGAACGCCACGATGGCGGTGGGGCGTTCGGGGGTGCCGAGCAGCCGCACCGTGGCGCGGTAGCCGCCCTCCTCCGTCAGGTCGCCCCGCTCGACGGCCGCCAGGTCGCTCAGCCCGTGCTCGCCCATCACCGCCTCGAAACTGCGGCGCCGCAGCGCCCCGACCACGCCGTCCCCCGCGATGTGGGCGATGCGCCGGTGCCCGAGGGCGATGAGGTGCTCGGTGGCGAGGCGGGTGCCGTGCTGGTCGTCGCCCGCGACGACGTCCACGTGGGGGAGCGTGGGCTCGCGGGCGCCCGCGACCACGGTCGGGATGAGCCCGGCCGCCGTGCGCAGGGCCTCGGACGGCGGCAGGGTGCCGACCGCGATCAGCCCGTCGACCCGCAGCTCGGTGAACGTGCGGGTGAGGTCCTCGCCGAGCCGTCGGTTGAGGTGGCCGTCGGCCAGCAGCATGCGCAGACCGTTGTCGTGCAGCCGGGAGTTGAGGCCGTCCAGCAGCTCGACGAACCAGGGGTTGCGCATGTCGTTGAGGAGGACGCCGACCGTGCGGGTACGGCGCTCGCTCAGGCTGCGCGCGGCGGCGTTCGGCCGGTAGCCCAGCTGGTCCACGGCCGCCAGCACGGCCTCCCGCTTCTCGGGGCGCACCTGGTCGGAGCCGCGCAGCACCAGGGAGACCAGTGACTTCGACACGCCAGCCCGCTCGGCGACATCGCGGATCGTCGGGGGTCTCATGGCGTGGACCGTTCCATAGCCGGAGCGCCCTTGTCAAAGGGGTGGAAAGGGGTTGACAGCAGTGGAGAACGCCTCGCAAAGTGAGCGCCGTACGTTCTGGAACGGTCCAAAACGCGGTCCGGGATTCCAGTGAGGGTCCGAGGAAGGGCAGTCATGGTGAGTGCGCTCGGTGTCGCCGTCGTGGGGTTCGGCTGGATGGGACGGGTGCACACCCAGGCGTACGCCCGGGTGCCCCACCACTTCCCGGGGCTGAGCCTGCGGCCCGAGCTGGTCACCGTCGTCGAGGAGGTGCCCGGGCGCGCCGAGGAGGCGGCCCGGCAGTTCGGGTTCGCCCGGACCGCCCGGGACTGGCGCGAGGTGGTCGACGACCCGCGGATCCAGGCGGTCAGCATCACCGCGCCGAACTTCCTGCACCGGGAGATCGGCGTCGCGATGGCCGAGGCCGGCAAGCACATCTGGATCGAGAAGCCGGTCGGGCTCACCGCCGCCGACGCCCGCGCCGTCGCCGACGCGGTCGCCCGGGCCGGCGTCCAGGGCGCCGTCGGCTTCAACTACCGCAACGCGCCCGCCGTCTCCGCCGCCCGCGAGATGATCGCCGCCGGCGAGATCGGCACGGTCACACACCTCCGCATCCGCCTCTTCAGCGACTACGCCGCCCACCCCGAGGGCGCCCTGACCTGGCGGTACGAGCGGGAGCGCGGCGGCAGCGGCGTCCTCGGCGACCTTGCCTCGCACGGCGTCGACCTCGCCCGCTTCCTGCTCGGCGACATCGCCTCCCTCACCGCCGACACCGCGATCTTCGTCCCCGAGCGGGCCCGGCCCACCGGCGCCACCGCCGGCCACACCCGTGCCTCGGGCGGCGAACTCGGCCCCGTCGAGAACGAGGACTACGTCAACTGCCTGCTCCGCTTCGCCTCCGGCGCCCGGGGTGTCCTGGAGGCCTGCCGGGTCTCCGTCGGCGAGCAGAACAACTACGGCTTCGAGATCCACGGCACCAAGGGCGCGGTCTTCTGGGATTTCCGCCGCATGGGTGAACTGGGCGTCAGCAAGGGTGACGTCTACCAGGACCAGTCCGTCCACACGATCTTCGTCGGCCCCGACCACGGCGCGTTCGGCGCCTTCCAGCCAGGCTCCGCCAACGCCATGGGCTACGACGACCTCAAGGTCGTGGAGGCGTACCACTTCCTGTGCTCGATCGCCGAGGGCACCCCGCACGGGACCACTCTGGCCGACGCCGTGTACAGCGCGACCGCGCTGGACGCCATGAGTCGCTCCGCCGAGTCCGGGGCATGGGTCGCACTCTGAGCCCGTGGGCCGTTCCCGGCTCCGAACTGCCGTTGCCCGGGCGTCAGTTGCGGACGAGTAGCTGGAAGTCGAACGAGTAGCGCGAGGCACGGTAGACGTGGGTGCCGTACTCGACCGCGCGCCCGGTGTCGTCGTAGGCCGTGCGCTGCATGGTGAGGAGTGCGGCGCCCTCCGGCTCGCCGAGGCGCTCGGCCTCCTCGGGGGTGGCGATGCGGGCGCCGACGCTCTGGTGGGCGCTGTGCAGGGTGATGCCGGCGTTGCGCATCATCCGGTACAGGCCCGTCGACTCCAGGCGCTCGGTGGCGAGGTCCAGCAGTCCGGACGGGACGAAGTTGGACAGGAACGCCACCGGCTGGCCGTGGGTGAGGCGCAGCCGTTCGAAGAGGTGCACCTCGTCGCCCTCGGCGACGCCCAGGGCGGCCGCGACCTCGGCGGACGCCTGCCGGATCTCGCTCAGCAGCACCTTGGTCGTGGGCTGCTGTCCGGCCGCCTCCAGGTCGTCGTACAGACTGCTCAGCTCCAGCGGCCGTTTGACCTGGCTGTGCACCACCTGCGTGCCGACGCCCCGGCGGCGTACGAGCAGGCCCTTGTCGACGAGGGACTGGATGGCCTGCCGCACGGTCGGCCGGGACAGGCCGAGACGGCCGGCGAGCTCGATCTCGTTGCCCAGCAGGCTGCCCGGGCCGAGCGCACCGTGCTCGATGGCCGACTCCAGCTGCCGGGCCAGCTGGTAGTACAGCGGCACCGGGCTGCTCCGGTCGACGCTGAGGCCGAGACTCCCTGTACTCCCCGTAGTCGCGCTGGTCACGCCCATGAGGGTATCCGTCCGTCCGGATGACAGGAACCCCTGTCATCGCGTTGTCCTTACATGGCAGCGGGATGGGGTCGGTGAGGGACCGCCCGACGGGCCTCCGGGAGGTGGGCCGGCGGCCGGGCGGAAACCCTCGGAGACCGTCGGGGACTCCGTGTCCCGTCAGAGGTGGCGGCGCTGGTTGGCCACCTCGCGGTCGTACGTCACGCGCGCCTCGACGGCCGCCGGGCGGGAGGCGGTCGCCGCGACCGGGACGTCCCACCAGGCCTGAGCCGGGGGAGTGGTGGGCGCCGGGTCGGTCTCGACGTACACACAGGTGGGCCGGTCCGAGGCGCGGGCCGTCGCCAGCGCGTCCCGCAGCTCCTTCACGGTCTTGGCGCGCAGGACGTCCATGCCGAGGCTGGCCGCGTTCGCCGCGAGGTCGACCGGGAGCGGGGCGCCGGAGAAGGTGCCGTCGGCGGCGCGGTAGCGGTAGGCGGTGCCGAAGCGCTCGCCCCCGACCGACTCGGAGAGGCCGCCGATGGAGGCGTAGCCGTGGTTCTGGATGAGGACCAGGTTGACGGGCAGGCACTCCTGGACGGCCGTCACGATCTCCGTCGGCATCATCAGATACGTGCCGTCCCCGACCAGCGACCAGACGGCCGTGCCGGGCGCCGCCTGCTGGACACCGATCCCGGCGGGGATCTCGTAGCCCATGCAGGAGTAGCCGTACTCCAGGTGGTACTGGCGGGGGCTGCGGGCCCGCCACAGCTTGTGCAGGTCGCCGGGGAGCGAACCAGCGGCGTTGATGACGACGTCCTCGTCGCCGACGACGGCGTCGAGGGCGCCGAGCACCTGGCTCTGGGTGGGCACGGCGTGCTCGTCGGCCGGGGTGTAGGCGGCCTCGACGATCCGCTCCCAGCGCTCCTTGCCCACCCGGTACTCGGCCTCGTACGCCTCGCTCACCCGGTGGCCGTCCAGCGCCTCGGTGAGCGCCGTGAGACCGGCCCGTGCGTCGCAGACCACCGTCCGGGCCGCCAGCTTGTGGGCGTCGAAGGCGGCGATGTTGAGGTTGACGAAACGGACGTCCGGGGTCTGGAACAGGGTGTGGGAGGCGGTGGTGAAGTCGGTGTAGCGGGTGCCGACGCCGACGATCAGGTCGGCGGTGCGGGCGATGTCGTCGCAGACCGCCGTTCCGGTGTGGCCGATGCCGCCGAGATCGGCCGGGTGGTCGTACCGCAGCGACCCCTTGCCGGCCTGCGTGGACGCGACCGGGATGCCCGTGGCGTCGGCCAGCGCCTTCAGCGCCGCCTCGGCCTCGCTGTGGTGGATGCCGCCGCCCGCGACGATCAGGGGCCTTCGCGCGCCGCGGATGGCCCGCACCGCCTCCGCCAGCTCGACCGGGTCGGGCGCGGGGCGCCGTACGCGCCACACGCGCTCGGCGAAGAACTCCTCCGGCCAGTCGTACGCCTCCGCCTGGACGTCCTGTGGCAGGGCGAGGGTGACGGCGCCGGTGTCGGCCGGGTCGGCGAGGACGCGCATGGCGTTCAGGGCGGCCGGGATCAGGGCCTCCGGGCGGGTGATCCGGTCGAAGTAGCGGGAGACGGGGCGCAGGGTGTCGTTGACCGAGACATCGGCCTCGGTGGGGTGCTCCAGCTGCTGGAGCAGGGGGTCGGCGGTGCGGGTCGCGAAGTAGTCGCCGGGGAGGAGGAGTACGGGCAGGCGGTTGATGGTCGCCAGGGCGGCGCCGGTGACCAGATTGGTGGCTCCGGGGCCGATGGAGGTGGTGACCGCCTGCGCGGAGAGGCGGTTCAGCTGGCGGGCGTAGCCGACGGCGGCGTGCACCATGGACTGTTCGTTGCGGCCCTGGTGGAACGGCATCGTCTCCTCACCCGCCTCCAGGAGGGCCTGGCCGAGCCCCGCGACATTCCCGTGGCCGAAGATGCCCCAGGTCCCGGCGATCAGCCGGTGGCGTACGCCGTCGCGCTCGGTGTACTGCGCGGACAGGAACCGCACCAGCGCCTGGGCGACGGTCAGACGGCGGGTGGGCTGGGACATCGGGACCTCACAGGGGCGAAGGGTTGGCGTGGGGGCGGGGCTTGTGCGGGGCGGGCTTCGGGTACGGCGGGGTCTGTGCGTGCGGGGCTTCGTGAGCGGCGGGGTGTGTGCGGGGCGGGCTCGGGTCGGTGTGGGCTTGCGGTGTTCCGGGACTTCAGAGCAGCCCGACCGCGGTGTCGACCGCGGACTCCACGCCGCCCTCGGCGGGGTAGAGCAGGGAGCGGCCGACGACCAGGCCCTGGACGGTGGGCAGACGCAGGGCCTTGCGCCACTTCTCGTAGGCGACCTCCTGATCCTTGCCCACGTCGCCGCCGAGAAGCACGGCCGGCAGGGTGGACGTCTCCAGGACCTCGGCCATGGCGTCGGGGTCGTCGGTGACGGGCAGCTTCAGCCAGGTGTAGGCGGAGGTGCCGCCGAGCCCGGCCGCGATGGCGATGGAGCGGATGACCGCCTCGGCGCTCAGGTCGTTGCGGACCGTGCCGTCCACCCGGTGGGAGATGAACGGCTCGACGAACAGCGGCAGTCGGCGTGCCGCCATGTCGTCGACCGCCCGGGCCGTGGAGTACAGGGTCCGCAGGGAGCCGGGGTCGTCGTGGTCGACGCGCAGCAGCAGCTTGCCCGCGTCGAAGCGGAGCCGCTCGATGTCCTGCGGGCGGTGGCCGGTGAAACGGTCGTCCATCTCGAACGAGGCGCCGGCCAGCCCGCCGCGGTTCAGGGAACCCATGACGACCTTGCCCTCCAGGACGCCCAGGAGCAGCAGGTCCTCCAGGATGTCGGCGGTGGCGAGCACGCCGTCCACGCCGGGGCGCTCCAGCGCCACGCAGAGCCGTTCGAGGAGGTCGGCGCGGTCGGCCATGGCGAGGGGGCGGTCGCCGACGCGGAGCGCTCCGCGGGCGGGGTGGTCGGCGGCGATGATCATCAGGCGGCCGGTGGCGCCGATCAGCGGGCGGCGGGTGCGGCGCGCTGCCGCTTCGGCGACGGCCTCGGGGTGGTGGGCGCGGATGCGTGTGAGATCGGGGATGCGGATGGGCAAGGGGGGCTCCGTTCCAGGGGCTGGGCCCCTTTGACCCCTGGGGCGCCTGAGAGCTCGGGGGTGTGGGTGGTGTGGCGGGTGCGGGTCCGGTGGGGGCTGGTCGCGCAGTTCCCCGCGCCCCTGAAAAGCAGGGGCTGCGCCCCGTGCTTTTCGGCCCGCGGGCCCGCCGTCTTCCAGGCCCGCAGGGCTTGGTCTTTCAGCCCCGCAGGGCCGGTCTTTCAGGCCCGCAGGGCCGGGGCTTTCAGGGGCGCAACCCCTGCTTCTCAGGGGCGCAGGGCCTGGCCTTTCAGGGGCACGGGGAACTGCGCGACCAGCCCCCACCCACCCGCGGACGGAGGCGAACCGCATGGTCATCCACCCGTCAACAGCTCCTCGACCTCCTCCGGCGTCGGCATCGCCGAGGAGCAGGCGAGCCGGGACGCGACGATCGCCCCCGCCGCGTTGGCGTGGCGCATGATCCGCTCCAGGTCCCAGCCGCGCAGCAGCCCGTGGCAGAGGGAGCCGCCGAAGGCGTCGCCCGCGCCGAGCCCGTTGACGACCTCCACCGGCACCGGCGGCACCTCGGCGACCGTGCCGTCGCGGTGGACGGCGAGGACGCCCTTGGGGCCCTGCTTGACGACGGCCAGCTCCACACCCGCCTCCAGCAGCGCCTCCGCGCAGGCCCGGGGTTCGCGTACGCCGGTGGCGATCTCGCACTCGTCGAGGTTGCCGACGGCGACGGTGGCGTGCCGCAGGGCCTCGGCGTAGTACGGGCGGGCCGCCTCGGGGTCCGTCCAGAACATCGGGCGCCAGTCGAGGTCGAAGACGGTGATGCCGGACCTGCCGCGGGCCTTGAGCGCGGCGAGCGTGGCCGAGCGGCTGGGCTCCTCGCTCAGACCGGTGCCGGTGATCCAGAAGATGCGGGCGGCGCGGATGGCGAAGCAGTCCAGCTCGTCGGTGCGGATCTCCAGGTCGGGGGCCTTGGGGCGGCGGTAGAAGTACAGCGGGAAGTCGTCCGGCGGGAAGATCTCGCAGAACGTGACCGGGGTCGGGTACTCCGCCACGGGCGTGACGAAGCGGTCGTCGACACCGAACTCCTTGAGCGCCTCGTGCAGGAACGTGCCGAACGGGTCGTCGCCGGTCCGTGTGATCACGGCGGTGCTGTCACCGAGCCGTGCGGCGGCCACCGCGACGTTGGCGGCCGATCCGCCGAGGAACTTTCCGAAGGACTCGACGCGTGCGAGCGGGACGCCGGTCTGCAACGGATAGAGATCGATTCCGATACGGCCCATCGTGATCAGATCGAAGGATTCGGCGGACTCGGGCATGCGCGTCGCTCCTCGGGTGGGGGATGCGGGCCACCGGAGGTCCACGGCGCACGGGGATGCGAGCACGTGTGTCCGGATGTATCCCAGGTGTAGGACCCGAAGCGACCCTCTGTCAAGACTTTGTACTGACATCCTGACCTGCTCGTGAAATAATGTCTTAACAAAGTCTTGACAGGGGGGTCCGCCAGGGGTTTGTATCCCGTCCCAACGAAACAGCGCAGTCGGCCTACCGGCACAATGATCCGGACTTCGAATGTCCGGGCCCGCGCGGGCACTCCGCTCGACGCTGTCCCGTTCCCTTTCCCCCTGTCGCACAGTGAGGTGCAGGAAAGATGGACCGCACGTTTCACTCCCGCTCACGCAGAGTGGCCCCCTTCTTCGCCATGGCCGCGGCGTCCGCGTTGCTCATAGCCGGCTGCTCCAGCGGTTCCGGCGGCAAGGAGTCCGAGGAGGGCGGGGCAGACGCCTCCGCGGGCAAGGCCGACACCCCCCGGATGAAGGTCGCGCTGGTCACCCACCAGGCCCCCGGCGACACCTTCTGGGACATCGTCCGCAAGGGCGCCCAGGCGGCGGCCGCCAAGGACAACATCGAGCTCATCTACTCGGCGGACCCGAACGCCGGCACCCAGGCCAACCTCGTGCAGAACGCGATCGACCAGAAGGTCGACGGCATCGCCATCACCCTCGCCAAGCCCGACGCGATGAAGGACGTCGTGGCCAAGGCGACGAAGGCGGGCATCCCCGTGGTCGGCCTCAACTCCGGTCTGAGCGACTGGCAGAACCTCGGTCTGATGTCCTTCTTCGGGCAGGACGAGAGCGTGGCGGGCGAGGCGTTCGGCAAGCGGCTGAACGACGTCGGCGCCAAGAAGGCCGTCTGTGTCGTGCAGGAGCAGGGCAACGTCGGCCTGGAGCAGCGCTGCGCGGGTGTGGAGAAGACCTTCGAGGGCGACACCGAGATCCTCAACGTCACGGGCACCGACATGCCGTCCGTGAAGTCGACCATCAGCGCCAAGCTCAAGCAGGACACCGCCATCGACTACGTGGTCGCCCTCGGTGCCCCCTACGCCCTGACCGCGGTCCAGTCGGTCGCGGACGCGGGCAGCAAGGCGAAGGTCGCCACCTTCGACCTGAACAAGGAGCTGACGGACGCCATCAAGAGCGGTGACATCGAGTTCGCGGTGGACCAGCAGCCGTATCTGCAGGGCTACTTGGCCGTGGACTCGCTGTGGCTCTACAAGAACAACGGCAACTACAGCGGCGGCGGCGAGGAAGCGGTGCTGACCGGCCCCGCGTTCGTCGACGAGAAGAACGTCGACACGATCGCCAAGTTCGCCGCGAAGGGCACCCGGTGATCTGAATGACCCAAGCAACGGCACCGGCGGCGAGTTCCCCCTCGTCGCCGGCTCCGCCGGCCGGCGCGCAGAAGGACGGGCGCACCGTACAGCGCTCGCTCGGGCGTCGGCTGATGGCCCGCCCCGAGGTCGGCGCGCTGATCGCGGCGATCGGCGTGTACGTCTTCTTCTTCTCGGTGGCCCCGTCCTTCCGTGAGGCCAGTTCGCTGGCGACCGTGCTCTACCAGGCCTCCGTGATGGGCATCATGGCGATCCCGGTGGCCCTGCTGATGATCGGCGGGGAGTTCGACCTGTCCGCCGGTGTCGCGGTCACCACCTCCGCGCTGACCGCGGCGATCATCAGCTTCCAGCTGACGGTGAACGTGTGGACCGGTGTCTTCGTCGCGCTGATCATGTCGTTGGCGGTGGGAGCGTTCAACGGCTGGCTGCTGATCAGGACCGGCCTGCCCAGCTTCCTCGTCACGCTCGGGTCGTTCCTGATCCTGCAGGGCTCCAACCTCGCCGTCACGAAGATCTTCACCGGCAATGTCGCGTCCGACTCCATCAGCGACATGGACGGCTTCGACCAGGCCAAGAGCGTCTTCGCCTCCGAGATCGGCATCGGCGGCGTCGACGTCAAGATCACGGTCTTCTACTGGCTGGCGTTCGCGGCGATCGCCACCTGGCTGCTGCTGCGCACCAAGTTCGGCAACTGGATCTTCGCCGTCGGCGGCAACAAGGACAGCGCGCGGGCCGTCGGCGTGCCCGTGAACTTCACGAAGATCGCCCTGTTCATGGGCGTCGGCGCGGGCGCCTGGTTCGTCGGGATGCACCTGCTGTTCTCGTTCAACACGGTGCAGTCCGGTGAGGGCGTGGGCAACGAGTTCCTGTACATCATCGCCGCGGTGATCGGCGGCTGTCTGCTGACCGGCGGCTACGGCTCCGCGGTCGGCCCGGTGATCGGTGCCTTCATCTTCGGCATGGTCTCCCAGGGCATCGTCTACGCCAACTGGAACCCCGACTGGTTCAAGGCCTTCCTCGGCGTGATGCTCCTGATCGCCGCCCTCGTCAACTTGTGGGTCCGCAGCCAGGCGACCCGGAGGTGAACCACCCCATGACCAACACCAACGGATCAGCGGCCAGCGGTGCGCCCGCGAAAGACACCGCCGAGGACACCGTCCCGGAGGCGGCGGCGCCCGGCCGGGACCAGCCGATCGTCGAACTGCGCGACGCGGGCAAGGCCTACGGCAACATCCGCGCCCTGCACGGTGTGAACCTCACCGTCCACCCCGGCAAGGTCACCTGCGTGCTCGGCGACAACGGCGCCGGCAAGTCCACCCTCATCAAAATCATCTCCGGGCTGCACCAGCACACCGAGGGCGAGTTCGTCATCGACGGCAAGCCGGTGCGCTTCTCCACCCCGCGCGAGGCCCTGGACGCCGGCATCGCCACCGTCTACCAGGACCTGGCCACCGTGCCCCTGATGCCGGTCTGGCGCAACTTCTTCCTCGGCTCGGAGATGACCAAGGGCCCCTGGCCCGTGCGCCGCCTCGACATCGAGAAGATGAAGAAGACCGCGGACGAGGAACTGCGGAACATGGGCATCGTCCTGGACGACCTCGACCAGCCCATCGGCACCCTCTCCGGCGGCCAGCGCCAGTGCGTGGCCATCGCCCGCGCCGTCTACTTCGGCGCCCGGGTGCTGATCCTCGACGAACCCACCGCCGCCCTCGGCGTGAAGCAGTCCGGTGTCGTGCTGAAGTACATCGCCGCCGCCCGCGACCGCGGCCTCGGCGTCATCTTCATCACCCACAACCCCCACCACGCCTACATGGTCGGCGACCACTTCAGCGTCCTGCGCCTCGGCACCATGGAACTCTCCGCCGCCCGCGACCAAGTCAGCCTCGAAGAACTCACCAACCACATGGCCGGCGGCACCGAACTCGCCGCCCTCAAGCACGAGTTGGCCCAAGTACGCGGTGTGGACGTCGAGGAACTCCCCGAGGCGGAAGACCTCACCGTACCCGTGGGCCCCTCGAAGGACGGGACCGCGTGACACCGGCGGCTGCTCCCCGCGAGCAGCCACGCCGCTGACGACGGCCGGGTCGTCAGGACGCCTCTGCGGGTATGACAGCCCCTTCGACGGAAGGGGCGTCCAGGAGAGGCATCCCGACGATCGCGGCCGTTCGCGCCGACGGGGCTTCGGGCGACGGATCCGTTGCCGGTCACCGCGACCCGACAACCCCCGGAACCTGCGGTTCAGCGCTGCCGCCAAGGGACTTGACGGTGTCTCCCCGGCTCGCGGACTTGGCTGGCGATCGCCTTGCTGTTCGGTTACCGGGCCGTCACCATGAGGTGTGCCGCCCGGAGCCGGACGCCCGAGGAGACGCCTATGGACAGGTATGAGCAGCCCTTCGCCACGAGCGTCGTCAGGGACCTGCACGACACCTCACTGGACGAGGTGCCGGAGTCCGCTCAGGAGTCGGTCATGGCAAGGATGCTCGCAGGTGGCGGAGAGCCGGTGGCCGCCTTCCAGTCGTCGCTCTGACCGGCCTGGCCGGAACGACGAGGGATCGTACCGGTGACGGTGGCGCGGCCCTTCCGCCAGTTTGTGATCAAGGTGCACAGCCGTTGCGATCTGGCCTGTGACCACTGCTACGTCTATCAGCACGCCGACCAGAGCTGGCGCGGGCGTCCGGTGACGATGTCGGAGGAAACGTTCCGTCGTGCGGCTGGGCGGATCGCCGAGCATGCCGCCGCGCACCGGCTCACCCGCGTCCATGTCGTGCTCCACGGCGGCGAGCCCCTGCTCGCCGGACGGGAACGACTGCGCGGCTTCGCCCGGGACCTGCGCTCCGCACTGCACGGCGTGGCCGAACTCGACCTGCGCATGCAGACCAACGGACTCCGACTGGACGACGCGTTCTGCGCGATGCTCGTCGACGAGTCCATCGTCACCAGCATCTCGCTCGACGGCGACGAGGCGTCCAACGACCGCCACCGGATCAGGCGGAACGGCTCCGGCTCCTACCGGGATGTGGTGTGCGCGGTGCGTCTCCTGGGTGCACCGCCCCACCGCGGCGCCTTCGGCGGACTGCTCTGCACGGTCGACGTCGAGAACGATCCCGTGGAGGTGTACCGGGCGCTGGCCGAACTCCGCCCGCCCGCCATCGACTTCCTGCTGCCGCACGCCACGTGGGAGTACCCGCCACCCCGCCCCGGCGGCGAGACCGACTACGCGGACTGGCTGATCGCCGTGCACAAGCAGTGGACCGCGGACGGCATGCCGACACGGATCCGGATGTTCGAGTCCATCAGCCGGCTGAGCCATGGCCGCGGCAGCCTCACCGAGGCGCTGGGGCTCGGCAGTTCGGACCTCCTCGTGATCGAGACCGACGGCGCCGTCGAACAGGCGGACTGGCTGAAGACGGCCTATCCCGGAGCTCCGGAGACGGGCATGCACATCGCCACCCACCGCCTGGAGGAGGCCGCCGAACACCGGGGCATCCAGGCCCGCCGCGCCGGACTGGACGGGCTGAGCGCGCAGTGCCGCGCCTGCCCCGTCGTATCGGTCTGCGGCGGTGGGCTCTACGGACACCGCCACCGCACATCCAACGGCTTCGACAACCCCTCCGTCTACTGCGCGGACCTGCTGAAGGTCACCGAGTACGTCCAGTCCACGGAACGCGCCGCCGCCGCCGTCCGCCACGGCTGGCACGCTCTGCCCTGGGCCCACTTCGACGAACTGGCCGGAGGGTACGGCGGCACGGCGGCCGTCCGGTCGCTGGCCGCGGCCCAGAACAGCCAGCGACGGGCCCTGCTGGCGGGCGCCCACCGCGCGGACACCCAGGGTCCGGGCGCCGGCCCCGGGCCCGGCCCAGGACCGAGCCCGGGAAGCGGCGGGCCGGCGGACTCGGTACCGGGCTGGGAGGCGGTCCTCGGTCTGCCCGCGGCCGCCCTGGACGTGCTGCTGGCCGACCCGTACCTACGCGTGTGGGCCCTCGCCTGCGGCCAGTCGGTGCGACGGCGGGCCGAGGGCCACCCGGCCGAGGCCGCGCTGTCGGCCGTCGCCCGCACCGGCGGACAGCTGACCCTGTCCGTCCCGCTGCGGCACGGACCCGAGGGCTCCGCGATCCATCTGCCCGGCGTGGGGCGGCTGTTGCTGCGCGCCGGCAGCCGGGACCGGCGGTCCGGGACGGTCACCGTGACGGCCGCCGACACCGCGCTCACCGTCGAAGGGCGGACCCTGGGCCGGGAACGGCCACCCGACGGCATGATCTGGCAGCCCCTGCGACGCCTGTCCGCGGATGGGCTGGACGTGGCCCTGGACGACCTGGATCCCTCCCGCGACTGTTACGGCTACGAGCCGCTCTCCCGCCTTTCCGAGGCCGAATTCCGGCAATGGGAGGCGATGTTCGGGGAAGCCTGGCAGCTGATCCGGACGGCATACCCCGACTACGCGCAGGGGATCGCCGCGGGCCTGACCACGGTGACCCCGCTCGCGCCCGCACTGTCCGGCGACGACGTCAGCGCCACCTCCCGGCACGCCTTCGGGGCGGTCGGCATCGCGCTGCCCCGCTCGGCCGAAGACCTGGCCATGCTGCTCATCCACGAGTACCAGCACGTCAAGCTGGGCGCGATGTTCGACATGTTCGACCTGCTCGACGGCCTCGACGACCGCCGCTACCACGTGCTGTGGCGCCCCGACCCCAGACCTCTCGACGCGATCGTCCAGGGCGCGTACGCCCACCTCGCGGTCGCCGACGTCTGGTGGATCCGGGTCCGCCGCGGTGCGACCGGTGTCGGACCCGCCCTGTACGAACGCTCCCGCGTGGAGGCGGACAAGTGGCGTACGGCCGTGCTGGACGCCCTCGACACCGTGGCCGGAACCGGCTCCCTGACCGCCCTGGGGCACCGCTTCGTGCGCGGGCTCCGGGGCGAGGCCGAAACCCTGGGCGGAGTGGCCGAAACCGGTCCGATCGCGGTGTAATGACGGGTCAACTCCTGTTCCCCGCACCGGTGTCCGGTACAACTTGCTCTGGCCAACCCCTGGCACCCACAGTAGTTTTCGCGTTCCAATGGATCCTGGAGGAGATCCAGCTGTGATGCTCGGGGCTGGGAGGCCCGAGGTGGGCGACGGGGGAGGGGAAAGGCGAGTCCATGATTCATCCGGCTTCTGAGAAGACACCGGCGACGGTTTCCTCCGATCCGTATGTGTTCTTCATGAGCTATGCGCGGACTCCGTTCAAGGGGGACCGGCCGAAGAAGGACGATTCGGATCTGGCGCTGGAGCAGTTCCATGCCCAGTTATGCAGCGACATCATGCAGTTGACCGACCACGACGGCGAGGAATCACCCGGATTCCTGGACCAGAGGATGGGCGTCGGCGCCGACTGGGAGAACAGACTGAAGCAGGCCCTGGCCACCTGCCGGGTCTTCGTGCCGATCTACACCAGCCGGTACTTCACGCGAGAGTGGTGCGGCAAGGAATGGGACGCCTTCGCGCGGCGTCAGGAGGAACAGCTCCGAACCCGGCCGTACACGGGTAACGCGATCGTCCCCGTGCTCTGGGTGGGGACCCAGCACTGGACACCGCCGCGGGTGGCGGCCAAGGTGCAGTACGCCCACCCCGACCTGGGTAAGGATTACCTGCAGTCCGGTCTCTACGGACTGAAGCAGGCAGGCCGCCGCGTGAAATACCGCAGCTCCGTGTGGGCGCTCGCCCAGATGATCGTCAAAGTGGCTCAGCAGACCAGTCTTGAACCGTGTGACGTGGAGCTGTTCAAAGACCTCCGAAACGTCTTCGAGGGGGACTGACAGGATGCCGATGTTCTTCATGAGCTATGCGCGGGTTCCTGTTCCCCGACACCGGGACGCGTCACAGGATCCCAATCGACTGGTGTTCCGGTTCTTCGACGAGCTGCGCGGCAAAGTGGCGCGTCTGACGAACAGCACACCGGAGCAGGCGGGCTTCATCGAGCTGCCCGGAACACCCGGGGAGAAGTCGATCGAGGCGCTCTACGCCTGCCGGGTCTTCGTTCCGCTGTACTCCAAGCGGTACTTCAGCAACCCCCAGTGCGGGAAACAGTGGACCGCCGTCACCCAGGCCGTACAGGGGATCCGGCCGAGCATAGTCCCGGTCCTGTGGA
Organism: Streptomyces sp. NBC_00104; assembly: GCF_045160825.1. Taxonomy (NCBI): domain Bacteria; kingdom Bacillati; phylum Actinomycetota; class Actinomycetes; order Kitasatosporales; family Streptomycetaceae; genus Streptomyces; species Streptomyces sp. NBC_00104. The sequence continues at coordinate 8,794,203 of NZ_CP108215.1, forward strand.
CCCCCCACCTGCCCACCGCGCTTCCCGAGAAGGTCAACGGGCAGTACTTCGAGACTCCGGCCGGTATCGGTGAGGCCGCCGAGAACTACGCCTCCATGGGACTCCACTGGCTGCTCGACCAGATGCTCGATGTGCCCGAACGACCCGCCCCGGAGGACGAGCAGGCGGTCGCGCAGGTCGCCGCCCAGGTGGACCAGGTGACCGACTGGCTCGCCCAGCGCATCGTCGACCAGGCGGCCAGGGTCCCCGAGCGGACGCGGATCTCGTCCGGTGGTGGGCGGCCGCTGACACTGGCGGGGCTGGACGACGCCTTCGCCGACCCGCCCTTCGCCTCCCCGCTGCGCATCACCGTCCTCGCCCCGACCGAGGAGCAGTTACCGGGTGGCCGGGACAACACCCGCTATGGACCGCGCGTCGACGACTGGAGGCCCTACGGGCCGGCCTTCGGTCCCCTGGTCGAGCAGATGGAGGCACTGGCCCGCAACATGGGCTTCCAGCCCAGCGTGCTGCCCTTCCACAAGACCCGGGCCGAGCTGAGAGGCACTGGGCTGCCGGCCGCGCCCTGGATCCTGGTCGTGGATCCCTGGGCGTTGGAGATCCCCCAAATGGCTGCCCAGGCACGGGAGTTCGACAGGGCCAGGCATCCGTGGACCGCGGTGCTCAGTACCCTGGCGGAGGACGACCCGCAGACCAAGGAGGAGTCCGATCGACTGCGCGGTCTGCTGACGACGTGTTTTCCCCGCTTCATCGGCGAGGGGCGTACGGGAGAGCAGGCGGCGGTGCGCGGCCTGGCGGGCGCGGATGTCTTCAGCCGCTGGTTCGGCGAACTGGCCGAGGCGACCAAGATCCGCTATTTGCGGTACATTCATTCGCAATTGTCCCGGAGTGGCACAGGCCTTCGGGACGTTCCGGAGGGCACACCATGACCGGCGATGACGCGGGCGCGGGCAGGATCATCACGTTCTACTCGTACAAGGGCGGTACGGGACGGACGATGGCGCTCGCCAACACGGCCTGGATCCTCGCTTCCTCGGGCAAGAGCGTGCTGGTGGTCGACTGGGACCTCGACGCGCCGGGGCTGGACCGCTTCCTGCATCCGTTTCTGAGCGAGAGCCAGCTGCGCAGCACGCCGGGGGTGCTCGAACTCGTCAGCCGGTCGACCCAGTTGATGCTCCAGAGCTCGAACCTTCTGGAGCAGCCGCACCAGGCCGAACTGGGTTCCGAATCGTCCGCCGCCCTCGACAACTGGGCGGCCGACGGGATTTCCCTCAACAGCTGTCTGATCCAGGTCGACTGGAGTTTCCCCGAGGGCGGCCAGCTCTACTACCTTCCGGCCGGCACCAAGAACAAGGGCTACCTCTCGGCGTTCTCGCAGTTCGACTGGAAGCCCTTCATGGACGGACCGCTGGCCACCAGGTTCCTGGAGGGACTCAAGCACGAGTTCGTCGAGAACTTCGACTACGTCCTCATCGACAGCCGGACCGGACTCAACGACATCTCCGACATCTGCACCGTCAGCCTGCCGCACACCCTGGTCACCTGCTTCACCCCGAGCAGCCAGAGCATCGAGGGCGCGGCCGGCGTCGCCGAGCGCATCGACGGGATGTACGGCAACCGGGACATCCGGATCCTGCCGGTCCCCATGCGGGTGGAGAACGCCGAGGCCGACCGGCTGGACGCCGCGCGGGGGCAGATCCAGTACCGCTTCGACCGGATCGTGCGCAAGCACCTCACCGACCGGGACCCGGAGGACTACTGGGGCAGTGTGGAGATCCCCTACCGGCCCATCTACTCCTACGAGGAGACGCTGGCCCCGTTCCGGGAGCAGCCCGGGGACCCCAAGAGCCTGCTGGCCGCCTACGAGAGACTCACCGAGGTCATCACGGACGGTCAGGTCGCCTCGCTTCCGCGCATCGAGGAGCCGCTGCGGCGGGCGACCCTCGACAGATACACGCGGCACCGCCCGCCGCGCATCTCCGACGTGTACGTCAGCTTCGTTCCGCAGGACCGCAACTGGGCCAACTGGGCGGGCGCGGTCCTGGAACAGGCCGGTTTCAAGGTCCATCTGGCGCAGGAGGGCACGGCCGAGGGCGCACAGCTGAGGGACGAGATCGAACGAGGCGTCGAGTCCGCCTCGCACACCCTCGTCGTCTTCTCCGAGGCCTACCTCAGGTCGTCCCGCTTCCGCACGACCTGGGAGGCGGTCTACGCGGAGGGCGACCGCCGCTCCCACCAGCTCGTGTCGATGCAGGTCGACCGGCAGATCACCCTGGACGCGCCGTTCACGGACCAGCTCGCCGACATGACCCGCTGCGACACCGGGGAAGCGGGCCGGAGCGCTCTGCTGGCGAGCTTCGGCCGCAACGCGGACGCGTTGAGGCACGACCACTTCACGGGCGGCGAACAGAAGTTGCCGCGTTTCCCGGGCGCCGAGCCCCCGGTGTTCTCCGTTCCGCTGCGTACCTCGTCCTTCACCGGACGGACGGAGATCCTGGAAGGCATCCGGGAGAAACTGTGGCAGGACGACACCCGGGCGCTCGTGCTCAAGGGCATGGGCGGGGTGGGAAAAACCCTGCTGGCCCAGGAGTTCGCACACCGCTACAAGAGCGACTACGACGTCGTCTGGCACATTCAGGCCGAGCAGCGGATCCTGGCCGTCGAGCAGGTCGCGGCCCTGGCCGAACCGCTCGGTCTGCCGGAGCGGACGAACCCCACGGACACGGCCAGGACCGTGTACGAGGCTCTCAACCAGGGTGACAAGTACGACAGTTGGCTTCTGATCCTGGACAACGTCCCGGAGCCCGATCACCTCCCCGAGTTCATGATGGACGGCCGGGGCGGCCACATCGTGGTGACCAGTCAGCGCGCCGAGGGCTGGGGACGTTTCGTGGACACCGTCGACGTCCCCGTGTTCGAGCGGGACGAGAGCATCTCCCACCTGCACAGCCGACTGCCCGACTGCGGCTGGACGGAGGCCGACCAGATCGCCGAGGCGCTGGGTGACCTGCCGATCGCGATCGAGCGAGCCGCGGCCTACATCGAACAGACCAGGGCGGACGTCCGCGGCTACATCAAACAGCTCCAGCCCCAGGCCACCGGAGCCCCGGACGAGAACACGGTCGGGGAAGTCGTCAAGTCGAGCACCAACACCTGGGAATTCGCCCTCGGGCAGCTGAAGGAGAAGTTCCCGCCCGCGGTGAAGCTTCTGCAGATCTGCTCCTACTACAGTCCTGAGCCGATCTCGATGGACCTGCTGGAGGGCTTCGAGGTCTCCCGGGTACTGGGCGGGGTCCGCACGGTCTCCCGCGCGTACAAGGAACTCAGCCGCTTCTCCCTGGTCACCGTGGACCGCAAGGCCCGGAGCGTGACGGTGCACCGCATGATGCAGATCGCCATGCGGGAGGAGATGACCGAGGCCGAGCGCGAGGCGGCCCGGGAAGTGGTCTACCGCTCGCTGATCGCCGCGCGGCCGAGCGGGGACGACCCCGAGAACCCCAACACCTGGGAGAAGTACCGCATCATCTGGCCCCATCTCGGCACCCCGTGGGCCGAGACCGCCCCCGACGAAGGCATCAAGGAACTCTTCGTGGACCGCGTCCGCCAGCTGCGCCGACGGGGCGAACTGAGCCAGGCGATGGAGTACAGCCTCAAGCGGGTCGCCTCCTGGTCCCTGGAAGGCTCGCCGGACGAGCGCTGGACCCTCCACATGCGCTTCCAGATCGCCAACATCCTGCGCGCACAGGGCAGATACGAGGAGTCGCTCTCCTTGGACCAGGAGGTCCTGGAACGGCAGCTCGCCGTGCTCGACGACGTCGACGACCAGCACATCCTCATGACCACCAGTAGCATCGCGGCAGACCTGAGAGGCCTGGGCCGGCTGTCCGAAGCACTGCGCTACGACGAGGAGACGTACCAGAGATACGGCGAGATCTACGGCGAGGACCACGCGCGGACCCTCAGCGCCGCCAACAACCTCGCCGTCGCCCTGAGGCTCTCCGGCGACTACCACCGGGCCCGCGATCTCGACCGCAGGACGCTGGAACTGCGCGAGGCGATCCAGCTCCACGACCACCCCCTGACCATCGAGTCGGCGGTGAACCTGGGCCGCGACCTGCGTGACTGCGGCGACTACGAGGAGTCCGTCACGCTGCTGAAGCGCGCGTACGAGCGCTGTCTGCGCAACGCGCGGCTCACCCAGGGGTCCCCGACCGTGCTGAACACGGCCAAGGGGCTCGCGGGTTCACTGCGCAGGGCGGGCCGGGCGGTGGAGGCCGAGGAACTCGTGCGCCATGTTCTCCGGAGCACACCCGAGGGAGAGACGGGAACGACCTCGGAACGCCTGCTGCTGGAGATGAGCCTGGCCGGCGACATGGCCGCGCAGGGGCGCATCGACGAGGGACTGAGCCTGATCCGACGGGTTCTGGGGGACCTGAAGAGCAGTCTCGGTGAAGACCACTCCCACACCATCGCCTGCTCGGTCAACTACGCGGTCCTGCTGCTCGGCGACGGCCTGTCCATGCGACCGGAGGCGGCGGCCGAGGCGCGGGAGCTGCTGCGACTGGCCCAGGTCAAGTTCGCCAAGCTCAACGGCGACAACCATCCCTTCGTCCTCATCTGCCGTGCCAACCTGGCCGTCGCGGACGCCGCGCTCGCCGGGTGGGAGGAGGCCCGCAGAACCAGCGTCGAAGCCTACGACCTGCTCAAGGAAGTGCTGGAGCCCACTCATCCGTCGACGTTGACCTGTGCCGGGAACCTCGCTGTCATCCTGAGCCATCTGGGCAGGGCGGACGAGGCCCGTACCAAGCAACAGGACACGCTGGCGGCGTTGAGCAAGCGCATCGGCAGCGAGCACCCCCGTGTGCTCGCCCTGCAGCAGTGGGATCTCAACTGTCTCGACCTGGAGCCGCACCCGATCTAGCCGCCCCGAGCGGGACGTGCGGTCGTTGCCGGGTGCCGGCAATGACCGCACACGCGGGGGAACATGCGGGGGAAGCCGTCAACGGCGGGCCTCGTCGCGAGCCCAGGCGAGCACCTGTGGCAGCGCCGGCAATGCCGCGAAGTGGGCTGCGGACGGCTGCAGTACGGCCTTGGCCGAGGGAATCTTCCTGGACAGCCAGTGGAAGTGGGCGACCGGGGCGAAGACGTCGTGCTCTCCGTGCCAGAGCATCACGGGCATCGACTCGTCGATCTGCTTGAGGTCGAACCCCCAGTGCGTGCGGAACGCGACCAGATCGTCCACCCAGCCCATCGGCGCGCGCGGATCGTCTGCCGTACTCTCGCCCTGCTCGGTCTGGTCCACGGCGGAGAGATAGTTCCTGAGGAGGTGCTGGCGGATTCCGGCGTCCTCCACGATGACCCGGTCCACCTTGGGCATCTCCCGGTGGAGGGAGGCGAGGAACACCATGGGATCACGCCGGATGGTATCGGCGTTACGGGCCAGCCGGCCGCCCAGCTCGGTCACGTCCGGCGCGTGGCGGTCGAGGAGCTTGTACGTCTCGACATTGGAATCGGACATCCCCTTGAGCCAGTCCAGTCCGTCGCCGTCGGCGTCCGGCGGGGCGAGGGAGACCAACGCGGCGACGCTCACCACCCGGTGGCGGAGGTTGCGCGCCGCGCAGGCCAGGGCATGCGGGGCGCCGCCCGATCTGCCCACCACGGAATACCGGTCGAGACGCAGTGCGCGGGCGATGGCGTCGATGTCCTCGGCGGCGTCGACGACCGTGCGTTTCTCGTGGCGATCGGACCCGCCGTACCCGGGCCGGTCGTAGGCGATGAGCCGCACGCCGAGCTTGTGCAGATCGAAGGTGCGCAGTCGGGGGCCGAGGCGGCTTCCGGGGGTTCCGTGCAGCAAAAACACCGGATGTGCTTTCGGATCGCCCCAGGTTTCATAGGCGATCGTCCGTTCGTCGGACGTCTGCACTGTCGCAACCACCCGATGCCCTCCCGTTGCCAGTGGCCGTGGACTGGAGCGCGGGACCTCCCAGCATTACGCATGGGAAGCCCCGCTCCTAGTAACTGCTCAGCCGTTCTGGCTTCATGTGGCAAGAATTGGGTAAACGTGGCCCGCTCGGCTGTTCATGCCCCAAGGTAGTGCACCGGGCAACGGGTCGCCGGACGAGGACGGAATTGGTGGTGGCCGAGTGAGTCATGGGGTATGCCGCCTCACCGCACTCCTGAGGCCCGTTCCGCCCCTCCGTGGTGCCCGGCACCTGGGTGAAGGCGCGACCACCCGTCCGGAGCAGTACGGACGCTGACGTTCCGGAAAGTGGTGTGTCTCACGCTCCGCCGGCGGGCTCGGGGCGGTGTACACCACGTGGCCGATAGCCCAGTGCGTCGGAGCGGCCCAGGAGGTCGGCCAGCAGCCAGACGATGGCCAACCACATCTCCGTCCCTTGCAGCCCAGGCTCCGGGCCCGGGCCCGCCGCACCCGGTCCGAACCCGAACCCTCTTCCCTCCTGCCAGCGGGTCAGGGCGGCGGTGAGTTGCCGCTCGGCCCACCCGCGGATCTCGGCCGACCGGTACCCGTCGTCGCTTCCGCCCCTGCCGCCCAACTGCCGTGTGCACAGCCACAACGGATGGGCGACGTCCAGTACGTTGCAGGCGTTCTCCCGGCCCGCACCGAAGTAGCGCGGGTCGCGGGCGTGGTCCAGGACCGCGTCCACGACCCGTTCCGGATGGGGGACGGGTACCCCGAACTGGGCGAAGGAACCCCGCGTGAGCCGGTAGTAGCCGTTCACCACCTGGAGGCGGCCCGCGGTGGGTGAGGGACTGCCCCACATGCCGGTCCAGGGGTCGGCCCGGGTGAGGAGCCAGCCGAAGAGGGCTTCGAGGGTGCCTGCGGTGAGGCCGGTCGTGTCAGGTTGTCTCAGGTTCCAATGGGCGGCTGTGGCCCAGGAGTCGATCCAGGCGCCGGCGCCCCACGCCCCATCCCGCCAGGGCAAGTGTTCCAGCCGGGCGATGAGTTGACTGGCCGTCATATCGCTCGCGCCGCGTATCGGTTGTGGCAAGGAAGCGCCCAGGAGGTTCAGCGCGTAGCCCACCGACAGGACGTGGTACAGCGCCGGGCCCTCGCCGGGGAAGCCGTCGGTGTCCATGGGGGGTGGTCGCTCGCCGAGTTCGGGTACCAGGCCGGTCTCCCGGTCCTGGAGTGACACCAGGCGCTCGATGTGTTCGGCCCTGTCCACCTGCCCGGGGGCTGAGGCCAGCAGCAGGTCGGCGATCTCCACGGCGTCGCAGTGGGCCCGCACGGTGGGCGCGGTGCCGGGGCGGTCGGTGTAGTGGTCGCCGTCCCAGCTGAGGGCGAGGATGTCGGCGGCCTGGGCGCGGGCGGTGTCGGCGAACCGGGCGAGCACGTCACCACCGGCCCGGCTTCCCGCCCTCCGCCCCTCGGCCTCTCCGCCTCCTGCCTCCCGTCGATCCCGAATCCTCCGCGCGGGATTCCCCGCCGCCACCGTCCACGCCGGTACGTCCTTCGTCACCACGGCCCCGGCGCCGATCACGCAGTGGTCGCCGATCGTGACGCCGTCGACGACGACCACGTGGGAGCCGATCCAGACGTCGTCGCCGATGGTGATGCCCCGGCTGGTCTGGGGCTGCCGGAAGATCGGCTGGTCGGGGGCCATGGAGTGGTTGAAGCCCAGGAGCGAGGTGTGGGCGCCGATACGTACGCCGGTGCCCAGGGAGATGGTGCCGCGGGCCACGGTGAACGGGTTCAGTGTGCAGTCCGTGCCGGTGGTCAGGTCGCCGGTGACGTAGGCGTGGGCGGCGATGTACGAGTCGTCGCCGAGCCGGAGGAGGCCGGGGAAGACCGCCGCCGAGCCGGCCACGTAGCAACGCTCGCCCACCGCGCTGTCTCCGCCGAGCGACCGCTGCCGCTCCCGCTGCGCGGCCCGTTGCACCTCCGTCGCCTCCTTCTCGAACAGCCAGGGGCAGTGATCGAAACGGTCGGACTGGTCGGACTGGTCGGGGGCGTCTGCGGGCGGCTGCTGTCGGTGATCCATGGGGCGCACGCTAGGCAGACGTGCGCCTCGCGAGGAAGAGGGCCCGAGGGGTGACGCGGTGTACGGGGCCGGGTGGGTGAGAGAGGGCTACGGGCCGGTGTGTCGCGGCTTCCGCGTCGCGGTCGGCATCTCATCCTTTTGTCTCTTTGAAGGCTTGTCGTCATCGCTCCGGGATGGGTCCATGCGTGTGAATGCGAGTGCCACTCCGGTCGTCACGCCCGTCGCCGTTCCGGCGGCCCGCGCGCCGGTCCTCGGCCCCGTCGCCGTGGTCGCCGGAGCCTTCACACTGGCCCAACTCCTGCTCGTACCACCGGGGATGGGGCTCGGCTGGGACGAGACCGTGTACGTCAGTCAGGTCAGCCCGCATGCGCCGCCGGCGTTCTTCAGCGCGCCGCGTGCGCGGGGAGTGCCGTTGCTGGTGGCGCCGGTGGCCGCGTGGTCGTCGTCCACCGGGTTGCTGCGGGTGTATCTGGCGGTGCTGTCGGGGGTGGGACTGTACGTCGCCCTGTGCGCGTGGCGGGGGCTGTTCCCGGTGCGTGTGCGGGTGGTCGCGGGGGCGTTGTTCGCGTCCCTGTGGGTGACCCTCTTCTACGGCCCGCAGGCCATGCCCAACTACTGGGTCGCGGTCGGTGCGCTTGTCTGCGTGGGGTGCTTTCTGCGGGTGCGGAAGGATCCCGGGGACCGGGCGGCGCTGTGGGGTGTGGGCGCCGGTACGGCGTTGATGGCGTGGATGCGGCCCACGGACGCCCTGTGGGTGAACCTTCCGCTGTTCGTGCTGCTGGTGGGCGCACGGGAGTGGCGGCGGCCGCGGCTGCCGGGGGCGATGGTGGTGGGGCTGGGGACCGGGGCGGGGGCGTGGGTCGTCGAGGCGTACACCCAGTTCGGCGGGCCGGCGCGGCGGCTGGCCGACGCGTCGCGGATCCAGGGCGGGCTGGGCTGGAACATCGCCGTCGACGACCAGGTGCGCAGTCTGGTGGGGCGTACGTTGTGCCGTCCGTGCACCGGCGACCTGCCGCATCCGGCGATTTTCGCGTGGTGGTTCGCGCTGCCGGTGCTGGCCGCGATCGGGCTGGCCGTCGCACTCAGGGCCGGGCGGGCGACGCCCACGGTGGTGCCGCTGGTCTGTGCCGCCACGGCCGCGGTCCCGTATCTGTTCCTGATCGGGTACGCCGCTCCGCGCTTCCTGCTGCCCGCGTACGCCCTGCTCGCGCTCCCGGTCGCCGACGCGCTGCTGAGTCTCCTCCGGCGGCCGGGGGGAGCCTGGCGGCCCGTCCTCGGGGCGGTCGTGGTGCTCGGGGTCCTCGGGCATCTGGCGGTGCAGTACGCGGTGCTGGCCCGCACCGTCGAGCGCACCACCGCCTTCCATCGCGACTGGGACCGCATCGCCGCCGAACTGCGTCGCCTCGGCGTGCGGCCGCCCTGTCTGCTGACCGGTGACTACGCCATCCCCATCGCCTACTACGCGGGCTGCTCCTCCGCCCACACCCACGGCAACAACGCCAACACCACCCGGGAGGGCATCCTGCGCACGGCCGAGCGCGTCCCCGTCGCCGCCCTCGTCGCGCCGGGGGGCGGCCCACCCGAGTTCGCGCGCGCGTGGCCCGCTCACCGGGCCGCCGGGTTCCGGCTGTATGTGGCGCCGACGGGGGACCGGGCACGCACGGCGCCCTAGGGGGAGATGACCGGCCGGTGGATCGCGCCGGGCGGGGGATCAGGAAACGCCGGTGATGAAGCCGTCCCTGGCCTTGTCGAAGGTGGGGCGGTAGGCGTCCCAGTCCGCGTCCGGGGCCGAGAGGTAGATGTCGTACTCGCGTTCGCCCTCGCGGCCGAATCCGAGGTCGATGGCGCGGAAGGCGCGGGCCCGGCCCTGGAAGGTGAACTCCCAGACGGCCGCCGGCTGCCCGCGGAAGGTGGTCTGCTGCATACGCAGCTTCCGGTACGAGCCGGGGTAGTTGATCTTGGTGTTCGCCTCGATGTCCTTGAAGTGGGCCAGGGGGTGCGAGCCGGCGGGGTCCACGACACCGATCGTGAGTTCGACCAGGTCTGTCTCGTCGGTGTAGGAGATCGACTCTGCCGTCCGTTTGCCGGCCTTCCAGCCGTCGGGGACGGGGAAGGAGACGCCGAGGGTCTCGTCCGTGACCAGGTGGAAGCCGTCGGGGACGGGGGAGGGGGCGTAGGACGGGGGCGCGGTGGAGCTTCCGCTGCCCGGGGAGGCGGCGCCCCCCTCGGGGTTCGACCTGAGGTAGAGCGCGGCGCCGACGACCGTGGCGGCCACGGTCACCGTGACGGCGACCGTGACGGCGACCGGGACGGCGATCCGGCGCTTCGTCCGACCCGGGCGGGTCGGACGGCCGGCCTCAGGGCCCGCGCCTCCCGGGCCGTGCGCGTCGTGACCGTCGTGACCGTCGTGAGCGTCGTGCGGGGTGCCGGGGGAGCCGCCCCGGCGGCCGTCGAGGTCCGGTCCGCCCCGGCCGCCGCCGTGCTCCCGCTCACGATCGGCCACCGGGTCGGTTCCCCGGTCCGTTCCGCCCCCCGCGCCCTGGCCCGTGCCCCAGCCCGTTCCCGTCCAGCCCGTTCCCGTTCCCGCTCCCGAGAGTGTCCTCTGGTCCGTGTGCCGGCCGCCGGTCGTCCGCTCGTTGTACTCGTCGTACGAGCCCCCGTCGGCCCGGCCCCCGGCCCCCACTATCGGCTGGGCGATCGTCACCTGTCCGGAGACCACGGCCCGCAGTGCGCGTTCGGTCTGTTCCGTCGTGGGGCGGTCGGCCGGGTCCTTGGCGAGGAGGGCCTCGATGAGGGGTTCCAGGGCGCCGCCCCGCTTCGGGGGCTCCAAGGGGTCCACGGCGATGGCGTACGCGGCCTCCATCGCGGTGAGGCGGCGGAACGGCGGGCGGCCCTCGACCGCCTGGTAGAGCGTCGCGCCCAGGGCCCACAGGTCCGAGGCCGGGCCGGGCTTCTGGCCGCGGATCCGCTCCGGGGCCATGTAGTGGATGGAGCCGACCATCTCACCGGTCTTGGTCAGGGTCGAGGCGTCCGCGGTCATCGCGATGCCGAAGTCGGTGAGGACGACGCGACCCTCGGCGCCGAGCAGGACGTTGCCGGGCTTGACGTCGCGGTGCAGGACACCGGCGGCGTGCGCGGCCCGCAGCGCGGCGACCATGCCCAGACCGATACGGGCCGCCTCCTCGGGCGGGAGGGTCCGGCTGTCCGTGAGCAGGTCGGCGAGCGTGGGAGCCGGCACGTACTCCATGACGATGCAGGGCCGACCGTCACCGGCGCCGCCCCGGACACCGTCCGCGTGGCCGTCCGCGTGGCCGTCCACATGGTCGTCCACGACGTCATGGACGACGATCACGTTCGGGTGCGCGATCCGGGCCGCGCTCCGGGCCTCGCGGCGCGTGCGTTCGTACAGGGTGACGAGGTCGTCGGGCGACAGATGCGGCTGCACATGCAGCCGCTTCACCGCGACCTGGCGGTCGAGGACCTCGTCCCCGGCCCGCCACACCGTGCCCATGCCACCGCGGCCTATCTGCTCCGTGAGCCGGTAGCGCCCGGCGACGAGCCGCCCTACGTCCGACACCACGTGCCCTCCGCCAGCCCTGCATACGTTCGATTCGCCTCGTCACCATAACCGGCCCGAGGTGAGGGCAGGGAGGAGGACCGGTCCCAGGGGCGGGCGGTGAGCGGTCCGTGGCGTCACGGCGTCACGGAGTCACGGAGTCACCGAGTGTGTGCCGGTGAAGGGTGCGGGCCGCCCGGTCGGGGGCCCGCACCCTGACAGGCTCGGGTCGCTCGTTCCTCACACCGGCGGGGCGACGAAGACTCCGCGGTCGACGTCGTTGAAGGACTCCTTGGCGACCAGCTCGTTCATCGGGTTGGCGGTGCCCCACTGGTCGGTGACTTCGGGCCGGGAGAAGTCGTAGACGTGCGGGTGCCAGGTGTCCTCGTCCAGCAGTTCCAGCTCCGTCGTGTACTCGACGGTGTTGCCGTGCGGGTCGAGGAAGTAGGTGAAGGTGTTGTCGCCCGCCATGTGCCGACCGGGACCCCAGACCTTCTGGTGACCGGCCCGGATGACGCGGCCCGAGCCGCGCATGTACTCGTCGATGCCGCGCATCTCGAAGGAGATGTGGTGCAGGGAGGTGTGCGGGCCCTTGGCGATGGCCATGGAGTGGTGCTGGTTGCTGATCCGCATGAAGTGCATGACGTCACCGACGTACGGTGAGCTGAGCGTGTCGGAGTGGCGGAAGCCGAGGTGACGCTCGTACCACTCGCGGGTCCTGTCGAGGTCCGGGGAGTTGAGGACGACGTGCGACAGCTTCACGGGGATCGCCTCCTTCTCCTCGATCTTGCGGTGTTGCCGCACCTCGACGTCCGCCGAGACCTCGATGGTCCGTCCGTCGATGTCGAAGAAGCGGAAGCCGTAGCCGCCGCCGGGGGTGTCCACCTTGCCCGGCTGGGCGAGCAACTCCACACCACCCGCGAGAAGTCGCTCGGCGAGCGTGTCGACGTCCTCGGTGCTCGCGGCGCCGTACGACACGAGGTCGAGCCGCTTCTCGTCGGCCTTGCGAAGCCGTACGACGTACTGCTCGGGGGAGCCCTCGGCGGCCAGGAAGGAGATGCCGGAGTCCTCGGCGACCTTGGTGAGGCCCCAGACGCCCGCGTAGAAGTCGAGTTGCTTGTCGTAGTCGGGCACGGCGAGGTCGACGTGCCTGAGGTGGGTGAGCAGACGCATGGTGTCAGTCCTTCCGGAGGAGGGCGGCGGCGTTGGCGCCTCGTACGGCGTGGAAGTCGGGGTCGGTGAGCCGGGCCGCGCGCAGGGCGCCGACCGGGTCCTCGGTGCCCATGTCGAAGGGGAAGTCGGAACCCAGCAGCACCCGGTCGGCACCGGCGACGCGGATCAACTCCCGCAGTACGTCCGGGTCGTGGACGAGCGAGTCGAAGTGGATCCGCTTGAGGTAGCTGCTGGGCGGGTGGGCGCAGCCCGCGCCCGCGTCGGAGCGGGTCCGCCAGGCGTGGTCGGAGCGGCCGATGTGGGTCGGGAGATAGCCGCCGCCGTGCGCGGCGATGATCCGCAGGCCGGGGTGCCGGTCCAGTACGCCGGAGAAGATGAGGTGGGACAGGGCGACGGCGTTCTCGGTGGGCTGGCCGACCACGTTGGACAGGTACCACCGGTCCAGACGCTCGTCGAGCGTGCAGCCGAAGGGGTGCAGGAAGAGGAGCGCGCCCGTCGCGGCGGCCCGGGCCCAGAAGGGCTCGTAGGCCGGGTCGGACAGCTCCCGGCCCGGCGCGTGGGAGGAGATCTCGACTCCCAACAGCCCTTGCTCCAGGGCGTGTTCGAGCGCACGGACGGCCTGCTGCGGGTGCTGGAGGGGTACGAGGCCGAGGCCGCGCAGCCGGTCGGGTGCCTGGGCGCAGTGCGCGGCCGTCGCCTCGCCCGCCAGCCGGTACACCTTCTCGGCCGTCTCCTCGTCCGCCCAGTAGTGGTAGTGCGAGGGGGACGGGCTGACGAGCTGGACGTCCACACCCTGGGCGTCCATCGCGGCCAGCCGTACGGCGACGTCGGTGGCCCTGGGGAGGAGGGCGCGGACCATGGGGCCGCTGACGGCCAGGGAGGCCGGGCCGTTGCGGCGGGCCTCCAGCGCCCTGGCCTCGGCCAGACCGGGGAGCCCGGCCACCGCCTCCTCGACCTCGGGGATCAGGACGTGCGCGTGGACGTCGACGGTGGGGGCGGTCACGGCGCGTCCGTGAGGAAGGCCATCGTGCGGCCGATGAGGCCGGGCACGTCGGCGTCCCGGACGCCGTCCAGCTGCCACTGCCCGAGCTGCACGGACGCCTCGACGACGGTCCGCACGCGCGGGATGCGGCGCTCGTAGTAGGCCTGGAACAGCTCGTCGTCCCATGGCCGTCCGCCGGTGAGCAGCTCGGCCAGCACGGAGGCGTCCTCCAGGGACTGGGCCGCGCCCTGGGCGAGGGTCGGCGGACAGCAGTGCGCGGAGTCGCCGACGAGCACGACTCGGCCGCGGTGCCAGGAACCCTCGACCAACAGCCGGTTGAACCAGGTGTAGTTGACCTTCTTCGGGTCGGTGATGTGCTTGGTGATCTCGGGCCAGTAGCCGCCGTAGTGCTCGGCGAGCCGCCGCATCTCGTCCGCGTACGACTCCGGGGGGATGGAGGCGCGATCGCGGTTGGCCTCGACCACATAGGCGTAGACCGTGTCCTCGCCCGTCGGGCAGAAGCCCGCGATGTACGCCGGGCCGCCGTACGCCAGGTCCGTGCGGACCACGCCCTCGGGGCGCGGGGCCGGCGCGCGCCAGATGGCCATGCCGGTGGGTTCGGGCCGGTCGGTGATGCCGACGGCGGCGCGGGTGGCGGAGTTGAGGCCGTCGGCGGCGATCACCAGGTCGTAGCGGTCGGCGGTGCCGTCGCTGAACCGCACCGACACACCCTTGTCGTCCTGCTCCAGGCGCTCGGCGGTGGTGCCCAGGCGCACACCGGCGCCCGAGGCGCGGACCGCGTCGATGAGGATCTGCTGCAGCCGGGGGCGCCGCATGCCGAGCGTGGCGGGCAGGTCCTCCCCGCCCGTCCTGATGTCCTCGGCCACGTGCGTCACGGTGCCGTCCGGGGTGGTCACGCCCAGCGAGGCGAAGGCGAACCCGGAGGCCTCGATCTGCTCCCAGACGCCGAGTTCGCGCAGCACGCGCAGGGCGTTGCCCTGGAGGGTGATGCCGGAGCCCGTCGTGGCGTTCCAGTCCGGCTCTGCCTCGATCAGGTCCACGGCGAGGCCGGCGCGGCGCAGCAGGACGGTGACGGCGTTGCCGGAGGCGCCGCCGCCGATGACGAGGACTCTGCGGGGGCCGGTTCTCTCGGGCATGGGGAACTCCCTTGTTCCGCCGATCGGTTGACGGCGAGTGGTGGTGTGAGCAGGGGGAGGGGTGGCGGGAGGGGCAGGGGGTTATTTGACGGCGATCGGGTTGACCGGGGAGCCGACGGCTCCGGTGATGGGCAGGGGTGCGGCGGTGAGCCAGAACTCGTACACGCCGTCCGCCGCGCAGTCGTCCGCGAGGGCGTCCGGGTCCCACATCTCGCCGATGAGCAGCCCGAGGTGGGGGATGGCGATCTGGTGCAGCGGCTGGAAGGCGTGCTCGAACTCGTTCGGCCGTACCTCGAAGCCCCAGGTGTCGGTGGCGATCGCCGCGATCTCGGTGCGGTGCAGCCAGCCGGCCGTGGTGAACGACAGCCCCGGAGCGTCGCCGCCCGCGTAGTCGCCCCAGCCCTCGCGCCGGGCGCGGGCCAGCCGCCCGGTCCGTACGACGACGATGTCACCGCGTCCCACGGTCACCCCGTGGGCCTCGGCGGTCGCCGTCAGATGCTCCTCGGTGACGGCGAACCCGTCGGGCAACTCGCCCTCCTCGCCGATCACTCGGCCCACGTCGAGGAGGACGCCGCGCCCGGCCACGTACGGCGCCATGTGCTCGATGCCGGTGACGAGGTCGCCGTCGGAGGTGACGACCTTCTCGGCCCGCCGCCCGTTCCAGGCGTTGCCGTGGTCGAAGATGTGCCCGAGGCCGTCCCACTGGGTGGAGCACTGCAAGGGCATCGCGATCACGTCGTCGGCGCCGCCGATCCCGTGCGGGAAGCCTTGATTGCCCAGTGCCGCGTCCGTGCCCGTGTCGAGCATGGTGTGCACCGGGTTGGTCCGGCGCCGCCAGCCCTTCTGCGGGCCGTTCATGTCGAAGCTCTGCGAGAGCGAGAAACTCACCCCGCGCCGCACGAGGGCCGCACCCTCCCGCCGCTTGGCCTCGTCGAGGAAGTTGAGCGTGCCCAGTGCGTCGTCCTCTCCCCAACGCCCCCAGTTGGAGACCGACTTGGCGGTGGCGGCGATCGCGCCCTCGGGGTCCGCACGGTCGTGGGGGAAGGCGGCGGAGGAGAAGAGGGAGGCAGAGGAGGAGGGGGAGGCGGAGGCGGAGGAGGTGGGAGAGGTCATGACGCGGACTCCTCGGCGACACAGCGGGTGCGCTGGGCGCCCAGCCCCGTGATCGAGCCGTCCATCACGTCGCCGCCCCGCAGCAGCCGTCCCCAGTGCATGCCGTTGCCGGCCGGGGAGCCCGTCAACACCAGGTCACCCGGCAGGAGTCGGGCCGTCCGCGAGGCGTACGACACGAGTCGCGCCACCCCGAAGAGCATGTCCTTGGTGGACTCGTCCTGCATGGTCTCGCCGTTCAGCTTCAACGTGACCCGCAGGTCGCCGGAGTCCGCGACCGAACCAGCCGGCACGATCCACGGGCCGAGCGGGGTGAACCCGGGCGCGTTCTTGCTGCGCAGCCAGTCGGTGCCGATCGCCTTCATGTCCCGGCGGAAGACGGTGGCCCGGTCGGTGAGGTCGTTGGCGATCGTGTAGCCGGCGATGTGGTCCATGGCCTCCTCGACGGACACCCGGTAGGCGGGCCGGGAGATCACGGCCGCCAACTCCAGCTCCCAGTCGGGCTGTTCGGCCCAGGAGGGCAGGACGACATCGTCGTACGGGCCCGTGATCGCGCTCGGCAGACCGATGAACACGTACGGCAGGTCCTCGGCCGCCCGGCGGTCCATCACCGCGGCGATCTCCGCCCGCGCCTCCGCGACCGAGCGGGGGTCGTCGGGCGAGCGGTGGGCGACCTCCAGGTCGATGACGTGCTGCCGGTAGTTGGCGCCGGACTGGAAGATCTGGCGGGGCTCGACGGGTGCGTGCACCCGCAGCCCGTCGAGCGGCTGCCAGGCGTCCGAGGAGGCGTTCGAGACGGTGTCCGGGGAGGCGTTCGAGGTGGCGTCCGGGGACGCGTCCGGGGAGGCGTCAGGGGACGCTGTCGCCGCCAACTCGTGGAGGCGGGGCAGTAGTTCGTCCCAGCGCTCCAGGAGGGTGCGGATCGTCAGGTCCGGGGCGGCCAGGGCCCGCCGCAGGTCGAGCGCGCGGCGGTCCGGCGTGACCAGGGTGGGGAAGGGAGCCCCGTCGAGGGCTGAGACGGTGCCGAGGGCGAAGGGTCCGGCGAAGGCGGCGGACGCGGCTGGGGGTTTCACGAACGTGTCCTCCTCGTTGCGATGCGACTAATCTGGCCCGGCATCTCGTAATCTGGGAAATCGATTCTGTGGATGCGGATCATCCACCCTGTTTATGCCGCAGCCTTCGCACGCGGGAGCGCACCGTGAACCTGGCCAGCCTCGACCTCAACCTCGTCGTCGCCCTGCGCGCACTCCTGGAGGAGCGCAACGTCACCCGGGCCGGCCGCCGGGTAGGGCTGAGCCAGCCCGCGATGAGCGCCGCCCTCGCCCGGCTGCGGCGTCACTTCGACGACGACCTGCTCTCCCGCGTCGGCGGCCACTACGAGCTGACCGCCCTCGGCCAGGTCCTCCTCACCCGCACCTCGACCGCCTGTGACCTGCTGGAACGCCTGTTCACCAGCCAGGCCGACTTCGATCCGGCGGTGGAGTCCCGTGAGTTCACCCTGGTCGCCTCCGACTACGCGGTGGCCGTCTTCGGCGCCGAGCTCGCCCGGGTGATCCACCAGGAGGCGCCGGGCATCCGGCTGCGCTTCACGCAGACGCCGCCCGGGCTCGTCGAGGGGCTCGGCACCCTGCTCAGCACGACCGACGGGCTGCTCATCCCGCACGGCATCATCAGCGACTTCCCCGCCACCGAGCTCTACCAGGACCAGTGGGTCTTCCTCGTCGCCGAGGACAACCCCGAGGTCGGCGAGAGCCTCACCCGGGACGACCTGACCCGGCTGCCCTGGGTGACGTACCAGCGCACGTACGACGCCCCCGCCGTACGGCAGCTCGGCATGCTCGGCATCGAACCCCGGGTCGAGGTCTCCGCCGACAGCTTCACCGTGCTGCCCTTCCTCGTCGCCGGCACCCGCCGCATCGCCCTCGTCCAGCAACTCCTCGCCGAACGCCTCCGCGACGTCGCCCCCGTGCGCGTCATGAAGGCGCCGTACGAGACGGTGCCGCTCCAGGAGGCCCTCTGGTGGCACCCGGTCCACACCCACGACGCGGCCCACATCTGGCTCCGGGAAACAGCGGCGCGCGTGGGGGCGGCGGTGGGCGCGGCGGCGGGGGAACCGGATGCGCGGACGGGGCCGGGAGCCGCGGCGGTCTCCGACGGGGCGGACGATCCTGAGGGAGCGGAGGATCCTGAGGGAGCGATGGATTCCGCCGCCCCGGCCGCATCCGTCCCCGCCGCGCCGGCCGCATCGGCCTCCGCCGAGCCGCCCGCGTCTGACACGAGGTAGGCCGTGCCGCCTCCGGGAAGGGCTGAGTCCTCCCTCGCGTCGGCCGCTCCCGCGCGGAGCGGGCCGGAGGGCTGCCGAGCAGGCAGTCTTGGGCCCTGGCGGGGCTCGGCATCCATCGGGCGGATGGGCGTTATCCGGTACTTCGATCACCTGGAGGCTAGGCGAGGGACGCGGCCTGGCTCATAGTCGGGGCAGTTCCCCGATGCCCGCCGCTCGGGCTTCGGGGGCGTTTCCCCCGGGTGCGCCGGTGCCCCGCGGCGTGGTGACGGCCACGGCGACGGTACGGCCCCGCACTCTTCCGCCACCGCTCGTGGAGTTCCCGTATGCCCGAATCTCTGTCCCTGCCCGCGTCTCCGCCCGCTTCCGCCTCCGGCGCCGTGCCCCACGGCGGCGGCAAGGGGCGTGCCGCGCTCCTCATGGCCGGCAGCTGTCTGCCGGTGCTCGGCGCCGTCCTCATCGCCCCCGTGCTGCCCAGGATGCAGGACCACTTCGCGTCGGTGGCCGGCGCCGAGGTCCTCGTCCCGGTCGTCCTGACCGTTCCGGCGCTCGCACTCGCCCTGCTGGCACCCTTCGCCGGGGTCCTCGTCGACCGGCTCGGGCGCAAACGCCTGCTCGTCGTCGCCACCGCGCTGTACGCGGTCTTCGGCACCGCGCCCCTGTGGCTGGACTCGCTCGGCGCGATCGTCGCCAGCCGGGTCCTGGTCGGCGTCGTGGAGGGCGCCATCATGACCTGCTGCACCACGCTGATCGGCGACTACTACACGGGCCGGACGCGGGAGCGCTACCTCGCCCTGCAGACCGTGTGCGCCTCCGCCTCCGCGACCGCGTTCTTCGTCATCGGCGGCGCGGTCGGCTCGGCGGGCTGGCGCGCGCCCTTCTGGCTCTACGCCGTCGGGCTGCTGCTCGCGCCCGTGATGGCGGCCGCGCTGCCCAGGCCGCGCCCGGGCGGGACCGACGCGGCCCCCGGAACCGGCGTGACCGAGGAGCGCGACGGGGCCACCGGCGCGGCCACGGCCGCCGGAGTCGCTGAACTCCCGGCCCAGGTGCGGCCGTTCCCGCTGCGAAGGCTGGCCGGCATCTGCGTACTGACCGTCTTCGGCGGCATGGTCTTCTACACCGTGCCCGTCGAAACGGCGTACCTGCTCGACGACTTGGGCGTGACGTCCACCGGTGTCATCGGTCTGGCCACCGCGCTCGCCAGCGCCGCCACCGTGGCCGGTTCCCTCGCCTTCACCAGACTGCCGGGCACCCCCGAGAGCCGGCTGCCCGCCGTGCTCGCCCTGTGCGCCGCCGGGTTCGTGGTGATGGGCCTGGCCGGCAACCCCGTGCTGCTGATCGCGGGCGGCATCCTCAACTGCGTCGGCACCGGCATCCTGCTGCCCTCGCTCCTCACCGTGGCGATGTCCCGGCTGGACTACGCCGACCGGGGCCGCGGCACCGGGCTGTGGACGGCGGCGTTCTTCGCCGGAGAGTTCGTCTGCCCGCTCGTGCTGCTCGGCGTCGCCTCGGCGGCGGGCGGCCTGGCCGCCGCCGTCGGACTGCTGGGCATCGCCTCGGCCCTGGTGTCGGCCGGGCTGCTGCTCGCGCGGCGCCGGGTGCGAGCGGTGGAGTCGCGGTAGCCACCGGCGCCGAGCGCGGGCTCCGGCAGCCCCCGCGAGCCTCGTGGTACGGCGGCGGCTGCTCCGGGACGGCGGGCCGTCGGCTCCACCCCCGAGCGGCACGCCCGTTTCCCTTCCCCGCTCATCGCCCCCGTCACCGGCGGCTCCCGCTCCTCGTGTCGTTCTCGACCTTCATGCCGATGGGAAGGGCGATGATGCTCGTATGACCGTGACACCGTTCAACCCGCGTGCACTGCTGGCGAAGAGCCGGCTCGGCGTCCTCGCCACCCTCAAGTCGGACGGCCGCCCCCAGCTGTCCCCCGTCATGCCCTTCTACGACGAGGAGGCCGGAGTCATCCGCGTCTCCACCACCGAGGCGACCGCGAAGACCGCCAACCTGCGCCGGGACCCGCGCGCCGCTCTCGAGGTGACCAGCCCCGACGGCAGGTCCTGGGCCACCGCCGAGGGGACCGTCCGCCTCACCGGACCGGGCACCGACCCCGAGGGCCCGGAGGTCCAGGCCCTGGTGGACTACTACCGGGCCGCCGCCGGGGAGCACCCGGACTGGGACGAGTACCGCGCGGTGATGGTCTCCGACCGCCGGGTCCTCATCACCCTCACGGTCGACCATGTCTACGGCGCCGCGATCGGCTGACGGCGCCGACGCGCACCCCTGACCAGGGCGGCGTGTACCCGTGACCAGGGCGCCGGACGGCGTGCACTTCTGACCAGGGCGCCGGACGGCGTGCACTTCTGACCAGGGCGCCGGACGGCGTGCACTCCTGACCAGGGCGCCGGACGGCGTGCACCCCTGATCAGACGGCTGGGTCGTGCCCGTTCCGTGCGTCGACGGAGGCCATGAACTCCAGCATCCGACGGTTCACCTGCTCCGCGTGGTCCATCCACGGTCCGTGGCCGGTGTCGGAGAAGATCTCCGCCCGGGCCCCCGGTATCAGGCGCGGCACCCGCTCCACCTGTCGCCGGGGGTGCACGAGGAGGCTGCGTCGGCCGAGCGCCAGGTAGAGAGGGGTGCGGACGGTGGACAGTTCCTCGTCGGTGAGGGGCAGGGGAGCGGGGCGGCGGATGCGGTAGGCGCGGACGGCCGTTCTGATCATCGTGCGCAGCTCGGGCACGACGAGGACCGGCTGCTCCAGCCAGGCCGCCAGACGCGGGCGCAGCGCCTTGGGCGCGAAGGTCGCGAAGAGGCTGGCGAAGATCCACACGAAGAAGCGCAGCCCCACCTTCTCCAGCCCGCCGGGGTCGAGGAGCGTGACCGAGGCGAGGCGGCCGGGGGCGCGGTGCGCCTGGTTCAGGGCGAGCCAGCCGCCGTAGGAGGCGCCGACCAGATGGACGCGGTCGAGCCCGAGCCCGGCGAGCGTCTCGTCCAGCCAGCGGGCGGCGTCCTCGGGCCGGTGGATCGGGGCGCGGGGGACACTCCGGCCGGGGTCGCCCGGGGTGTCGAGGGCGTAGACGGTTCGCTCGGCGCTGAGGGCGGGGGTGTTCGGGTACCACATGGCGGAGCAGGAGCCCGCTCCGTGAATCAGGACGACGGGGGTCCTTGACCGGGCCCTCGGGTCGGCCGGGCCGTAGCGGTACACGTGCGTGGTGCCGAACGAGGTGTTCACGTCCTGTTCCTCGCGAGCGGTCGCGCCCAGCGCGTACACCGCCTCGCAGGCTGCGAAGTGGCGGTCGCGCAAGGCGTCGCTCACATAGCGGCCGACGTCGGCACGGTTGCTGGCAACGGTCGGGGACACGTCCACCTCCGAGGTCTCGGTTTCGTGATACGAACGTACCATGATGTTGGTACGGATGTACCATCAAGGCTCCTTGCCGACGAGGACGACGAAGACCATGAGACGAGCGGAGAACGGGTCGATGCCCAGACGCGTGGACCACACCCAGCGGCGTACCGAGATCGCCGAGGCGCTCGTCAGGGTCGCCGGGCGACAAGGGCTGCACGCCGTGGGGATGCGCGACGTGGCGGCGGAGGCGGGCGTCTCCCTGCGGCTCGTGCAGTACTACTTCGAGACCAAGGAGAAGCTGTTGCTCTTCGGGCTGGAGTTGCTGGCCGAGCGGTTCGGGGAACGGGTCGCCGACCGACTCCGGGCCGCCGGGGACGGCACGGGCACCGGCACCGGCCCCCGAGCGACGGTCGAGGCCCTGCTCATGGCGGCACTGCCGACGGACGAGGAGAGCCGCACGTTCCACCAGCTCTACACCTCCTACGCCGTCCTCTCCATGACCGACCCCTCCCTCGCGGCCCAGCCCTTCATCAGGCGG
This sequence comes from Streptomyces sp. NBC_00104, assembly GCF_045160825.1. Classification (NCBI taxonomy): domain Bacteria; kingdom Bacillati; phylum Actinomycetota; class Actinomycetes; order Kitasatosporales; family Streptomycetaceae; genus Streptomyces; species Streptomyces sp. NBC_00104. The sequence continues at coordinate 8,816,343 of NZ_CP108215.1, forward strand.
CCCGACGCAGCCGAGGACGCCCTGACCGGTCTCCTGCGGCGGGCGCGGGACGAGGACCTGCTGTGGCCGGGCGCGGACCCCCGACTGGAGGCGATCGGTCTGCTGGCCATGTCCGCCGGGCTCGGCACCAGCGTCCTCGTCGGCCAGCGCGGCCAGGAGGCCGCGACGGAGGTCCTGGAACACCATCTGAACCGGGTCTTCCAGGGTTCGGCGGACCGGGCGGGCTCGCGGTAGGGCGTCCGACGTGGTTCGGCGTAACGTCGTGACTGTGGACTCCACGGCTGGCGGGCTCGTGTCCCGTGTCGCGCGTGAGCTCGTCCCCAGGGCGGACGAGCTGACCGCCGAGGTGGAACGCTGCCTGCGCCGCGAGATGCCCGAACTGTGGGAACACCCCGACGCCATGGCCTCAAAGAACGTCGCCGAGCACGTCGTGGGGGTGCTCTCCGCCCTCCAGTACGGCGTCGACCCGGGCAGCATCGAGGTGCCGTCCGCCGAACTCGCGCGCGTACGCCGCCTGGCCCGGCACGGCATCCCCGTCAGCGCGGTGCTGCGGGCCTTCCGCCTCGGACAGGGCGTCGTCCTCGACCGTCTGCTCGAGGAGATGCCACGCCGCACCGACGACGCGCCCCTGGTCAGCGAGGCCGCGCGTCGCCTGATCAGGGCGGCGACCGGATACGTGGACCGCACCTCCGAGCAGGGCGTCGTGGCGTACGAGGAGGAACGGGACCGGCGGCTGCGGTGGCGGCTGTCGATGGTGAACGAGGCGAGCATGCGCATCGGCACGACCCTGGACATCGTCCGCACCACCCAGGAACTGGCCGACTTCGCCGCCGAGCACTTCGCCGACCTCGTCACCGTCGACCTGCTCGACTCCGCGCTCAACTCCCACGCCACCCCGCCCGACGACCCGCTTCCCGCGTCACCCGTGCTCCACCGGGTCGCCCAGCGGTCGGCCGCCCACCCCGGCCGGGCGCCCGCCCGTCGGCAGCCGCACACCTTCCCGCCCGACTCCCCGCCCTCCCGCGCCCTGACGACGGGCCGGCCGACCAGGCACCGTCTCGACGGCGGACGCCGGGGACCGCACTGGGCCTCGGAGTCCCCGGCCGGCGGGTGTGCCGGGGGCGACGGCCGGGGCGGACGCGGCGGCTGGATCGAAGAGGGCGGTGGCGGGAGGGCCGGGAGTCCGGCGAGCGCGGCGAGTGCCGAGATCGCCGGGCGGGCCGACGACGGCGCAGATGCCGGGGTTGGCGGTGGCGGTGCCGGTGGCGGCCGGGCCGTGAACGGTGGTCGTGTCGGCCGTGCCCGTCCGGTGCACTCCACGCTGGTGGTGCCGTTGCGGGCGCGGGGGGCCACGCTCGGCGTCGCGCAGTTCTGCCGGGACCGTACCCCCGACGCGTTCGACGACGAGGATCTGCTGCTCGCCCAGGAGATCGCGGCGAGGGCGGCGGTCGCCGTCGACAACGCCCGCCGCTACACGCACGCCCGCGCCACCGCGCTCACCCTGCAACGCAGCCTGCTCCCGCGCCGCACCCCGAGGCAGTCCGCCGTCGACGTCGCCTTCCGCTACCTCCCCGCCGACGCCCAGGGCGGCGTGGGCGGCGACTGGTACGACGTCATCCCGCTCTCCGGTGCCAGGGTCGCCCTCGTCGTGGGCGACGTCGTGGGCCACGGCGTCCACGCCGCCGCCACGATGGGCCGTCTCAGGACCGCCGTACGCACCCTCGCCGACATCGACCTGCCACCCGACGAACTCCTCACGCACCTGGACGACGTCGTGATCCGCCTGGCCGCCGAGGTCGAGGAGAGCGGCGCGGACGACGAGGCCGGGGCCGTCCCGGGCCCGGACGCCGGGCCCTCCGCCCCCGGGGCGGCCGAAGGCGCCGGGGACATCGGCGCCACCTGCCTCTACGCCGTGTACGACCCCGTCTCGCGCCGCTGCGCCCTCGCCCGCGCCGGTCATGTGCTGCCCGCCGTGGTGACCCGGGACGGCACCGTCGACTTCCTGGAGCTGCCCCCCGGGCCGCCGCTCGGCCTGGGCGGGCTGCCGTTCGAGGCGGTGGAGTTCGAACTGCCCGAAGGCAGTCTGCTCGCCCTCTACACCGACGGTCTGATCGAGGCCCGGGACCACGACATCGGCGCGGGCCTGGCCCGGCTCCGCGACGCCCTCGCCCGCCCCGCCCCCACCCTGGAGGCCACCTGCGACGCCGTACTCGAAGCCCTGCTGCCCGCCAGGCCACCCGACGACGTCGCCCTGCTCCTGGCCCGGACCCGTGCCCTCGGCGCGGGCCAGGTCGCCACCTGGGAGCTGGAGGCCGACCCCGCCGCCGTCGCGCGGGCCAGGGCGTACGTCACCCGGCAGCTGAGCGACTGGGGCCTGGAGGAGCTGGAGTTCACCGCCGAGCTGGTGGTCAGCGAACTCGTCACCAACGCCATCCGCTACGGCCGGCCCCCCGTCCGGCTGCGCCTCATCCACGACCGCACCCTCATGTGCGAGGTCTCCGACTCCGGCGGCACCACTCCGCACCTGCGCCGCGCACGTGTCTTCGACGAGGGCGGCCGAGGCCTCCTCCTGGTCGCGCAGCTCGCCGACCACTGGGGAACCCGCCGCGCCCGCCACGGCAAGACGGTCTGGGCCGAGCTGAACGACTCCGCGACCGCCGCGTTCCCGGCACAGGCCGCCCTCTAGTGCCGCGGCAGGCAACGGGCACGGCCGCCCGCCGACCGTGTGGTTCCGGGCCCGTGCGGCCGCCCGGTCCTGTGCCTCGCGGAACGCCCCCGGCGTCTGCCCGGAGGGCCGTGAGGGCCAGGGGCGTGAAGCGGCCCGCCGGATGTCCGGCGGGCCGCTTCGGGGACGTCGGGGCGGAAGGGGGAGGCGCCCCGACGAGGCTTCGGGAGCCCTCACCTCACATGTGCACCACCGGGGCCGCGTCGGGGTCGTGGACGGGGGCGCCGCGCCGGTAGAGCAGGAAGCTCACGACCACGCCGGCGGCGAAGAAGACGGCGGACCACAGGTACGCGGTGGAGTAGGCCTCCAGGCCCGCCTGGGCGACGACGGCGGGGTCCTTCGGGTTCCGGCCGACCAGGTAGTCCGCGGCGGCGCTGGTGGAGAGCGTGTTGAGGAGAGCCGTGCCGAGGGAGCCGCCGACCTGCTGCATCGTGTTGACGGCGGCGGAGGCGACCCCGGCGTCCTCGGTGGCGACACCGTCGGTGGCCAGGCTCATGGCCGGGGCCATGATCAGGCCGAAGCCGAGTCCGGCGAGGACCAGCGGCGGCATGATGTCGGTGGTGTAGGAGCTGTTCAGGTCGAGGGCGGTCAGCCAGGCCATCGCGGCGGCGGCGATGCCCATGCCCAGCGGGACCACCGGCTTGGGACCGATGCGCGGGATGAGCATCGTGGAGGCCAGCGTCGAGGTCAGCATCAGCCCGGTGATCATGGGCAGGAAGGCCAGCCCGGTCTCGATGGGCGTGTAGCCGAGGCTCTGCTGCAGGTAGTAGGTGAGGAAGAGGAAGACACCGAACATGCCCGCGCCGATGATCAGGACGGAGACGAACGACGCGCCGCGGTTCCGGTCGAGCAGGACACGCAGGGGCAGCAGCGGATGCGGGGAGCGGGTCTGCCACACCGTGAACGCGACGAGCAGGACGGTCCCGGCGAGCAGGAAGCCCCAGGTCGCCGGCGAACTCCAGTCGTGGCTCTCGGCGTTGGAGAACCCGTAGACCAGACAGAACAGCCCGACGGAGACCAGGACGGCACCGGGCACGTCGATCCTGGCGGTCTTGTCGCGGCTGCCGCGGCCGAGCAGGATCACCCCGCCGACGAACGCGACGGCGGCGAAGACGAGGTTGACGTACAAGGTCCAGCGCCAGTCGAGGTGCTCGGTCAGTACGCCGCCCAGCAGCAGGCCGACGGCGCCGCCGGCCCCCGCGATCGCGCCGTAGACGCCGAAGGCCTTGCCGCGTTCCCTGGGGTCGGTGAACGTCGTGGTCAGCAGCGACAGTGCGGCCGGGGCGAGCAGCGCCCCGAACACACCCTGCCCGGCCCGTGCGGCCACGAGCATCTCGAAGCTGCCGGCCGCCCCGCCGACGGCCGAGGCGCCGGCGAAGCCCACCAGCCCGACCAGGAAGGTCAGCTTGCGGCCGAACAGGTCGGCTATCCGCCCGCCGAGCAACAGCAGGCTGCCGAAGGCGAGGGCGTAGGCGGTGACGACCCACTGCCGGTCGCCGTCCGAGAAGCCCAGATCCTGCTGGGCCGAGGGCAGCGCGATGTTCACGATCGTCGCGTCCAGCACGACCATCAGCTGCGCCAGCCCGATGACGGCGAGGATCCACCAGCGATGGCGATGTGGCGGACCGGCGGTCGGCAGGGGGGACGTGGGGGACGTGGGGGACGCGCCGGTCGGCGTGTCGGTGGCGGTTCGAGGCATGACGAAACTCCGGAGGAAGTGATCAACAGAAGAGAGAGGGGCGGTGGTGCGAGGCGGGACGGCTGCGTCGGTGGAGCTCGTCACGAGGTGGGAGAAACGCCGCGCGAGACGAATCCGCGCGAGACGAATCCGCGCGAGACGAATCCGCGCGAGACGAATCCGCGCGAGACGAATCCGCGCGAGAGGAAGCGGTGAGAGACGAAGCGGTGAGAGAGAAGCCGCGAGCGCAGGAGAAGGGCGGGTCAGGCAGGGCAGTCGGGTCAAGCAGGTCAGTCGGGTCAAGCAGGTCAGGCCGCCGGGGCTCCGGACCGCTCGGCTTCCCGGCTCCGGTGGCCGGTGGCGGTGCCGACGGGGAGCACGGCGGCGATCAGTTCGGGGCCGGGGCCGTCGAGGGCTCGGCGGCGGGCCTCTCCCGAGGAGGCCGGGGAGAACGTCTGCCAGTACCGGGACTGGCGGTTGAGCTTGCCGATCAGCGGCATCAGATGGGTCGCGGCGGGGACGGGGACGCCCAGCAGGTCCGCCGTCTCGTCCCCGAAGGACTGCCGGAGCACGCTGTGGATGAGGTAGCGCAGATGTTCCTCGGACAGGACGGCACCCGGCGCCCCGGCCATCGCGCGGGCCTGTGCGTCGACCATGGCGGTGGTCAGCGCGCGTGAGTTGTCGTCGGGCGCGGCCGTCCTCGCGTCCAGCAGGGCCCGGAGGCGCTCGGCGTCGGCGTGGTCGAGCACGTTCCCGTAGAGGGTCTCGTCCAGGCCGAGCAGATGGGCGACGTACGACCAGTAGCGGTAGAGGGAGTGCTCCTCGTCGGGGTCGATCTCGATCCCGATGGCGGCCAGGGCCCGGAAGGACACGAGGGTGAGGCCGAGCCACGTACGGGCCGGGTCGTCCTGGCCGGTCGGGGGGCGCCGCCGGGCGAAGGTGTTCCAGGCGGACGCGCCGCCCTCGGCCGCTCCCCCCTCGCGCTCGAACGCCGTGAGGCGTATCCGGGCGTGGAGCAGCCGCAGCTGAACGGTGCCCAGGTAGCCGGGGGCGCCGCGCAGCAGCCCTCCCGGTCGCATGGTCTGGCGTGCCCAGACCCCGGCCCCGGCGAGTCGGCGCGGGGCCATCACCGCCGGACTGCCCGCTCGGACGAGGCGACCCGCCACGGCCGGGGACGCGTAGGTGTGGGCGAGTGTGCCGGTGATCGAGCAGAGCCCGAACCACAGCGGAGGCACGGAAAGGCTCACGACGTCGCCCCGGTGCGCCATCAGCGGGTCCACCCCGGGAGGGGTGGACTCCAACTGCCGCAGCAGTGCGGCGACGGCCTCCGGCGCCGGCTCGTGCAGGCTCGCCAGGCCGCCCCGGAGGCCGACGTCGAGGGCCCTCTGCGCCGGGGCGCCGAGGAGGTCCAGCTCGGCGACGACGGCGTCGGCGAGCGGGTCCCCGGCGTGAAGGCCGGTCGCCCGCTCGGCGGTCGTGGGGGTGGGGGTGGGGTGGAGTGCGGTCATGGGTTCTCCATGCGAGAGAAACGCTCTGACACCTGTCAGATTAGCGATAATCTGACAGGTGTCAAATAAGATGCACGTGGGTCCCTAAGATGAGCGGGACCGCCCGCCGCGTCAGGGCGTCAGGGCGTCAGGGCATGAGCTGTGAGCCGTAAGCCGTAAGCGATGGAGGCAAGCGTGGGAGCAAGAGCCGAATCCGCTCGACGGCCGGGGCGCCCCGGCGCGGACACTCCCGCGGTGCCGGAGGAGGAGAGTGTCCTGCGGCGCGGGCTGGAGGCCTTCGCGGAACTCGGCTACGACCGGGCGTCCGCCCGCGAACTGGCCCGCCGCCTCGGCGTCAGCCACAACTTCATCAACGACCGCTACGGCTCCAAGGCGGCGTTCTGGCGCGCGGTGGTGGACTCCGCGCTGGGGTCGCAGCTGGCGAGCCTGCCCGAGGCCGATCCCTCCGCCGACGACGCGGAGAACCTGCGGCGGCTCATCACCGGTTTCTACCGGGTCGCCGCCGACACCCCCCTGATCGCCCGGCTCTTCGTCGACGAACTCAACCAGGACACCGAGCGGTTGGACTATCTCTACGACAACTACATCGGCGTCGTCGTGGGGAACATGGCGTCCATCATCGACCGGCTCGTCGCCGCCGGCCGCATGGCACCCATCCCGATGGACGTGCTCTTCTTCGCCATCGTCCCGACCGTCTCCGGCATGCTGGACGTCCCCCTCGCCCGCCGCCTCGGCCGCCCCGAGTCCTCCTCGCCGGAGCGGACCGCGGCCACGGCGGAGTCGTTGGCGGCGCTCGTGCTCAACGGGTTGCTCGGGACGGGCCGGGAGGGCCGTTCCTGAATCCCGGGGTGCCACCCTGCGTGGGCCGGGATGCGCGGCGTCCCCTCAGCCGTGTGAGGTCGGCCGGTGCGGCCTGCCCCGCGCCGTATGCCCCCCTCGGCCCGGCGCGGAGATCCATCAGAAGCCCTCTAGCGCAGCGGCACCGTGTCGAGCAGTTCGCCGGCCATCCGCTGCGCGGGCGTCGCGGTCTGGTCCGCGATGCGTCGGAAGGTCTCCTCGGCGGGGCGGGCCGGCCAGTCGGCGGGAAGGTGGCGGGCGGGGAGCCGGGGGTCGGTGCGGATGGTCCAGAGCCACTCGCTGACGAGCCGCAGCCGCGTACCGATCGGATCGTCGCCGGGCCCGGAAACGGACTCCGCCCCTGAGTCGGAGCCGGGCGCTTCCGCTGCGTCCGAGGCGGACCCGGAGCCCGAGCGGGAAGCCGCCCCGGAGTCGAGACCGGAAGCAGCCCCGGAGCGGAGACCGGAAGCCGCCCCGGAGTCGGAAGTGGGCCCGGGGCCCGGGGCCAGTAGGGGCGTCCAGCGTTTGTCGAAGGTGACGTAGCGGGCCGCGATGCTCTCCAGGTCCCAGGTGTCGCGGATCATCAGCTCGATGTCGGTGGCGACGTTCGCCTGGGCGTGGAAGATCTTGACGTGGTCGGTGAGCCCGAGCTCGGCGACGACTCCGGCGATGCCGACGTTCCCCGGGGCGATCCACAGCCCGCTGTACAGGGCCCCGAACCCGGACCAGGCCAGCCGTGAGCGCAGGTCGTGGCGCTGGCGCTTCCAGGAGTCCGGGAGGGAGAAGCCGAGGAGGGTCCAGGTGCCGTCCCAGTCGTCGTTGACGGCGCCCTGCCTCCAGATGCGGGTGCGGCCGTCCCACAGGACGCGCGTCGCCTGCGGGGTGAGGCCGAAGTACATCCTGCGGCCCTCGCGTTGGCGCCGCAGCAGCCCGCGGTTGACCATGCGGGTCAGCGTGGAACGTACGGCCTGCTCACCGACGCCGACACGGCCGAGTACGTCGATGATGCTGCCCGAGTACACGCCCAGATCACGGTCGCCCTCCTCCAGCACATGGTTGCCGAAGAAGGCGAGCATGAGTGACTGCGGGCGCGGCTGCGGGCCGTCCGAGATGTCGCTGTCCGGGGTGTCCAGGATGTCGTAGTCCTCCACGGGGCAAGAGTACGGCCGCCCGCCGACACTCCGGCGGGCGGCCGTACCAGGTCACCGGCCGTCGGCGGGGTGGGCGAGGTCGTACGGCCGCAGATAGGGGGTGGGGCGGTACGGCACATAGCGGGCGGGCGTCGTGGAATCGGCTTCGGCGGCAAGGGAGTTGAGGGACTCCGCGTCCGTGCCGCGCCACCTGCCGGTGGTGACGCGCTCCTCCAGGGTGTGCAGGGCGGCGAGCTGCTCGGCGGGGCTGAAGGTGCAGTGCCCGGCGTTGTCGACGTTCGCCTGCCGGAGGAGCGAACCCGACCCGGCGGCCGTGACCGCCCGGCGCAGCGCGCTCTCCGTCTGCACGGGGACGAGGGCGTCGCCGATGGTGTGCACGCTGAACTGCGGCTTGGTCAGCTCGCCGGTGAAGGAACTGGTGCCGCTCATCCACGCGACGGCGTCCGGGTCGGCGCTGATGCGCGGCGCGCGGTCGAGGGTGGCGAGGTCGGCCTTCAGGGAGAGCCCGGCCTTCTTGTACAGCTCCCGGACCTTCTTGCTCACCGACGACTGCCCGAGCAGCTTCGCGTAGTCGACCCCGGTGTTCCAGGACATGTTGCCGCCCGCCCGGACCTCCGCCTCCTGCCGCCGGTTGAACGCGGCGACCTTCAACAGCCCCTTGACGGCGTCGTACTGGTTGACCTGCTGCGCCTCCCAGTCGTCCGCGGCGGGCCGGGTCTGCGTCGGCTGGTTCCAGACCGGGATGTTGTGCAGGGCGGCGGCCAGCGCGATCCGCGCCCGCCCCTCGGCCGTCGACTGCGCCGAGTCGACCACGGTCACCAGTGCGTCCGCCGCGCTCGTGGCGGCCGCCTGGTCCGCCAGTCCCGTCAGGGGCACGTCGGAGTCGGGCGCGAGCAGCGTCTTGAGGGCGAAGACCGGGTCGAGCGTGTTGTTCCAGTTGGCGACGCCGCCGTGGACCAGGCCGCACAGCGACAGCGAGCCGTCGATCCGGTCCGCGTGCCGCTCCGCGATCGCGGTGGTGACGAGCCCGCCGTACGACCGGCCCCAGGCGAGGGTCCGGCGCGCCGCCCCGAAGCGGTCGTCGAACACGGACAGGGTGGCTAGCTGGTCGGGCACCGCGTCCGTCACCGCCCAGCCCGTACTGGCGTACGACGACCCGATCAGCGCATATCCCTCCGCGAGCAGCAGCGCCTTCGTGGCGGTGTCCGGGCCGTTCTGCGCGGGGTTGGGCGTGCCGGCCTGCGTGTAGCCGTGGCTGTAGAGCAGTACGGTGCCGTTCCAGTTCGCGGGAACGTCCATCAAGTACGTTGCCCCGGAGGGGAGTTGCCCCTCGACGTGACTCGGCTCCGCGGTGGCGGCCACGGCCGACGTGGGTACGGCGCTGACGGCGAGCAGGAGGGCCGCGGCGCAGGCGGTACGGCGCGCGGCGCGGATGCGGGCGCCGGGGCGGGGCGTACGGGTGCCGACGCCGGTGCCGGTGCCGTTGTCAGTGCCGGTACGGGTGGGGGTGCCGATCGTCATGCGGAGATCTCCTGGGCGTGGGGGGCGTGGGGGGCGGTGGGGCGTTCGGCGGCGTCCGCCAGGGACGCCTCGTTGCTCTCGCGCACGAAGCAGACGGTCACCGCGGTGATCAAGGCGCCGCCGCACAGCAGCAGGGCGACGGGGGTGCTGCTTCCGCTCCCGGCCACCAGGCTCCCGGCGATCATCGGGGAGAACCCGGCGCCGATGAGCGTGGCGCCCTGATAGCCGAGCGACGCCCCGGTGTAGCGGACCTTCGTGCCGAACATCTCGGTGAGCAGCGCGCCCAGCGGCCCGTACATCACGGACTGGGCGAAGCCGTGTCCCAGGACGACCGCGAGGATCAGCAGTCCGGGTGACTTGGAGTCGACGAGGGCGAGGACGGGGAAGGCGAGTGCGGCGGAGGCGATGGCCCCGGCGAGGACGACCGGGCGGCGGCCGACACGGTCGGAGAGCGCCGACGCGCACGGCAGCACGACCAGCGCGACGGACGCGGAGACCGTGAGCGCGGTGAGCACCTGCGGCCGGGCGTAGCCGATACCGGTGGCGTAGGCGATCAGGTAGCTGGTCAGCAGCGACTGTGCGGTGAACGCGCCGATACCGACACACGCGGCGAGCACCAGCGCGCGCGGGCGGCGCAGTACGTCGACGATCGGCAGCCGGGCCTGCGTGCGGTCCTTCTTGACCTGGGCGAAGAGCGGGCTCTCGACCACCTTCAGCCGGACGAAGAGCCCCACGCCCAGCAGGACGACGCTGAGCAGGAACGGCACCCGCCAGCCCCAGGCGGCGAACTCGTCGCGGGGCATGGCGACGACGAAGGTGACCACGAGCGAGGAGAGCAGGGAGCCCAGCGGTGCTCCCATCTGCGTGAAGCTGGACCACAGTCCGCGCCGCTTCTCCCCGGCGTGCTCCACGACCATCAGGGTGGCGCCGCCCCATTCACCGCCGATGGCGATGCCCTGCAGCACCCGCAGGGTGATCAGCAGGACGGGGGCCCAGACGCCGATGGTGTCGTAGGTGGGCAGCAGGCCGATCAGGAAGCTGGCGCCGCCCATCAGACCCATGGTCAGCAGCAGCATGGACTTGCGGCCGAGGCGGTCGCCGAAGTGCCCGAAGAGGATCCCGCCGAGCGGGCGGGCGACGTATCCGGCGGCGAAGGTCCCGAACGCGGCGATCGTGCCGACCGCCGGGTCCGCGCCCGGGAAGAACAGCTCACCGAAGACGAGCGCGGCGACCGTTCCGTAGACGAGGAAGTCGTAGAACTCGACGGCCGTACCGAGCAGCCCGGACAGCGCGACACGACGCAACTGGCTTCTGCGTTCAGCCTGTTCGGGGCTCGGGGGTGGTGATGCGGTGGGGGACGAGGGCATCGCGGGCTCCCTTGACCGGGGGATGGACACCGCGAACTTAGGCGGTTGTGTAACCATCGTCAATAAAGTGCCCAACATTGACAGCTCCGGGACAGGCGTGGACCGGGGCCGCGTGGAACCCTGCCGCTGTCGGCGCGCGTTGGGTCACGATGGGGACCGTCAAGCCCGTTCCCCGAGGCCGGCTCGTACAAGAGGCCTCCTCCGCGAGGAAAGCAAGGAAGCCATGACCACCATCGCCGTCATCGGAGCCGGGCCGGGTCTCGGCGCGGCCGTCGCCCGTCGCTTCGGCCGTGAGGGGTTCACCGTGGCGCTCGTCGCCCGCGACCCGGAGCGGACGAAGTCACTCGCCGCCGACCTGAGCGACGAGGGCGTCACGGCCCAGGGGTTCGCCGCCGACGTACGCGACCCGGAGGCCCTGGCCGCCGCACTCGACGCGGCCCGCGCGGCGCTGGGGCCGATCGAGGTCCTGCAGTACAGCCCGTCGCCGCACCGGGACTTCATGCTGCCGGTGCTGGAGACCGGTCACGCCGACCTCGTCGGCCCGATCGAGTTCTCGGTCTACGGCTCGGTCGCCGCCGTGCGGCAGGTGCTGCCCGGTATGCGTGCCCTCGGCCGCGGCACGATCCTCCTCGTCAACGGCGGCACGGCCGTGGTCCCGCACCCCGACCGGGCCGGCACCTCCATCGCGTTCGCGGCGGAGAGCGCGTACGGCCACATGCTGCACGACAGCCTCGCGGCCGAGGGCATCCACGTCGCCCAACTGGTCGTGCCCGGCGCGATCGTCCCCGGACACCACCGCAAGGACCCGGCCGTCCTCGCCGACACCCTGTGGGGCATCCACCGCGACCGTCACGGCTTCCGGCACTTCGCCGACGACCTCGACGCCGCGTAGCCGGCCGACCGGCTCTTCCGGGCCGGGGGAGGGGGGCGTAGGCGGTCAGCCCCGGTGCGGGCCGGCAGGGTCGGGACGGGCCGGGCGGCGGGGAATGCGTCGGCGTGGGTGCCGCGCGCCGGGGTGGTCCGCGGGGCGCTCGCCCGGTCCGGTGTCGTCGCCGACGGGGTGGGCCGGGGCGACGCGGAGGCCCGCGAGCCGGCCTCCGCGTTTTCGCCCCCGCAGCCGGGCTCCGCGTCCTCGCCGTCGCAGCCGGCCTCCGCGTCTTCGCCGTCGCAGTCGTCCCCGTGCCGTGACGGGAACCGACCCGCGCGGGGTGGGAGGGCGCCGACCTGCGCCGGGTGGGACGGTGGCGACCCGTCCCGCCACCGCGCGGCGGCCGACGCGCGGGCGTCCGGGGCGGGTGTCACGCTGAGAACACAGGATCCGCGAATGCGAAGGGGAATCCCGTGATCACCACTGACCTCACTCCCGGCTCCCCCTGCTGGCTCGACCTCGGCGCCCCCGACGTCCCGGCCGCGGCGGCCTTCTACCGCGCGGTGCTGGGCTGGGAGTTCGAGCCCATGAGCGACGGCGGGGGCGAGGGGGAGGAGATGGAGGGCGAGGGCGGAGTCTTCCGGAAGGACGGAAAGATCGTCGGCGGGCTCGGCGAACTCACCGAGAAGGGCGCGCGTCCGGCCTGGATGATCTACTACACCGTCACCGACGCGGACGCCACGACCCAGGCCGTGGAGCGCGCCGGGGGCACGGTGCGGGTGCCGCCGAGGGATCTCGGCGACTGGGGCCGGATGGCGCAGTACAGCGACCCGCTGGGCGGCCAGTTCGCCGTCTGGCAGCCGGGCAAGAACGCGGGCTTCGAGCTGGCGGACGAGCCGGGCTCGTTGTCCTGGACCGAGCTGTTCACGACCGATGCCGCGGCCGCCAAGGAGTTCTACGGCGGTGTCTTCGGCTGGCGGTTCGGCGACATGCCGTTGCCGGGCGACGCGGGCACGTACCACCTCATCACCCCCGCCGGACTTCCCGAGGAGCGGATGCAGGGCGGTCTCATGGAACTGCGCGCCGCCGACCTCGGCCTGACGGACGGGCGGCCCTACTGGCACCCTGTCTTCGCCGTCACCGACTGCGACGCCGCGGTCGCCGCCGTCACCGGGAACGGCGGCAGCGTGCAGATGGGACCCCAGGACATGGAAGGCGTCGGCCGGCTGGCCGTCTGCCTCGACCCGTCGAACGCGGACTTCGTGCTCCTCGTCCCCGCCGAGAGCTGACGTCCCGCGAGCCCCCTCGCCGCCTCTCTTCGGCCCGCCCGGACGCCGTCGGAAGCCGTCTCGTTCGGCAATGGCGCGCTCACCGTTGCGTAAAACAGGATCAGCGTCCATCATCCCATCAACAGGAATCCTGTTAATTCAACGTTGCAGCGATGGGCGGGGCCGATCATGTCGTTCAGTGCCAGAATCCAGGCCAGAGGGGTTCAGCTGCTGCTCAGCGGCGTCATGACCCGTGTCCACAAGGACCTGCGCTTCACCGACATCCCGAAGCGGACGGAAACCCTGCGGGTGGAGACCGGTGCCGGACCGGTCGACTGCACCGTCTACCGACCCCCGGTCACGGTCGCCACGCCCGCTCCCGTCTACGTCAACTTCCACGGCGGCGGCTTCATCGTGGCCCGCCCCGAGCAGGACGACCACCTCTGCCGCTACCTGGCCGCCACGGCCGGCTGTGTCGTCATCAACGTGGACTACGCCGTCGCCCCGAAGCGGATCTTCCCCGTCGCCGTCACCCAGGCGTACGACGTCACCCAGTGGGTCGTCGAGAACGGCTCGGCCCACGACTGGGACGGCTCGCGGGTCGCCGTGGGCGGACACAGCGCGGGGGCCAACCTGACCGCCGGTGTCTGCCGTACGGCCCGCGACCGGGGTGCCTTCACCCCGCGCCTCCAGATCATCGACTCCGCGCCGCTCGACATGGTCGCCGACCCGGCCACCAAGCTGTCCCGCATCGCCAAGCCGCTGCTGAGCCCCCAGCTCATGCGGATCTTCACCGCCGCCTACGTCCCGGACCCGGCCGACCTCGCCGATCCCCTGGTCTCGCCCGGTCTGGCCGACGACCTCGCCGGACTGCCGCCCGCCCTCGTCATCACCGCCGAGAACGACCGCCTGCGCGACGAGGGCGACGCCTACGCCAAGGCCCTGGAGGCCGCGGGCGTCCCGGTCACCCACCGCGTCTTCGAGGGCGTCGACCACTACTTCACCCACACCGGTCCCGCGCCGGCCGGCAAGGAGGCGATCGAGCTCATGGCCACCGCCCTGCGCACCGCCCTCGACACGGCGGTCCCGGACGCGGCCTGACGCCGACGCGGCCCGACGGGGGCGAGGTCTGGCCGGGGCGCGATCCGTCGCCGGCGCGGTCTGACGGGCGCGCGATCCGTCGCCGGCGCGGTTGACGTCGGCGAACGGCGACGGGGTGGTCTGAGTCCACGCAGCCGACCGGCGCGGCTCGGGTGGAGCGCCCCGCTCCCCGCGAAACGGACATCTGTCCGGTACGTCATCGTCTCGGCCCTGTGCCCGCTCGGCGATGCGGTCACGTCCTTCGTTCCCGACCCGGCGGCTCCGGGCGGCCCTGTGGGCACTTCCGTGCGCATGGGGCCGCCTCTTCAGCCGTTCTCGATGCCTCGGCCCCGGCCTCGGCCCCGGCGTGGCCGGAGCGGGAGCGCCCTGCCGCCGCCGTGGCGAGTGCGCTGATCCGATGATCCCGCGCACGGCGCGTATCAACTGCCGCGTGTATCAACTGCCGTACGCAATAAGGCGTGTCACCGGTACCGGGAGCTGCCGTACCGTCCTCTCCACCCGCCTGGGCAGACACCGGAACGAACGAAGGGCACCACGTGCAGCTCAACACCCGCGAATGGGGCGCAGGTGACCGGACGGCTCTGCTCGTCCACGGCATCATGTCCGACTCCCGCACCTGGCGACGGGTCGCCCCGGCGCTCGCGGAGCGCGGCTACCGGGTGATCGCCGTGGACCTGCGCGGCCACGGTCTCTCACCACGCGGCGAGTACAGCCCGCGGCTCTTCGCGGACGATCTCGTCGACACGCTGCCCCAGGACGCGGACCTGGCCATAGGTCACTCCCTGGGCGGGCTCACCCTCTCCCTGGCCGTGGAGCGGCTGCGGCCCCTGCGAGCGGTCTACTCGGACCCGGCATGGTCCTCGGCCGACCCCGACCGGCACATCGGCCCCGAGATCTTCGCCTCCTTCAAACAAGCCACCCGCGCGCAGACAACCGCGCTCAACCCGCGCTGGGACGCCGAGGACGTCGACGTCGAGATGGCCACCCTGGCGGCCTGGGACGCCGACTCCGCGCACTTCCTCGGCGGCCGCCCGCTCACCGGCTTCGTCCCCGACCGTCCGGCCGTCCCCTCCCTCGTCCAACTCGCCGACCCCAGCTTCCTGGTCGGCGCCGCGGACGCGGACCGGCTGCGGGCGAGCGGCTTCGAGGTCCGTACGGTCGCCGGAGCGGGCCACACCATCCACCGCGACGACTTCGACGGTTTCATGAAGTCCCTCGACGGCTGGATCTGACCTCCTCGCTCCCCGCCCCGACTCCGTCCACGGCGAGGAGGACGGCCTGAGGGGTTGTCGGACCCCCGTGCCATGTGTCGCGGTGGACGTCGCCGGGTGACGCGTGTGATGCGGTGCCTAGGCCGTGGCGCGAGCTCTCTCGTACAGGACCGGGTCGTGCGCGTTGACGATGCTCAGATCGGAGTCGCCGCGCCGGTGCAGCTCCGCCAGCCGGGCGTGGTTGGCGCGCACCGTCTTCAGGTCGTACGCCACCAGGTTCTCCATGGCGCGCAGGGCGCGCGGCACGGGGGAGCGCCCGTCGAGTGTTCCGCGGTGGTAGAAGGCGTCGCCGGCGTGCAGGATCCAGCGGGTCCCGGTGTCCACCGCGACGCAGGCGTGGCCCCGCGTGTGTCCCGGCAGGGAGATCAGGACGATCCCGGGGGCGATGGTGTCGAGTTCCTGGGCGGCGGCGAATCCGCGCCACGCCTCGCCGTCCGGGGTGTGCTCGACGATCTTCGGGCCGTGGGCCCACTGGGCCGACCGGTACCGGAACCGCTCCCGCCGGGACGGGGCGATCACGGAGCCCAGGGCCTCGGCCGCGGTCGTGTGGATCTGGGCGCCGGGAAAGTCGGACACCCCTCCGATGTGGTCGAGGTCGAAGTGCGTGACGACGATGTGACGGACGTCGTCACGCTGGAACCCGAGGGCCTCGACCTGACGCGCCGCCGTCTCCTCCGCCCGGAGCACGGGCCTGATCAGACGCCGGGTCGGCCCCATCCGGCGTGCGGGATCGGCGATGTCGTGCAGCCCGAACCCGGAGTCCACCAGCACCAGTCCGCCCGGCGCCTCGACCAGCAGGACATGGCAGACCAGCGCGCCGGTGGGCGGGAGCATGGTCCCGCAGTTGAGGTGGTGCACCTTCACGGCAGTACCGCTTTCGAGGTGTCGACGAGAACGAGCCGCGACTCGCTCCCGGCCTCCGTCCGAAGGCCCGCGGACAGCGTACGACCGGGAGCGACCGCCCAACCCTCCCTCATGCACAGCCGATTGCGCCGCTTGACGGAAACCCTGTCCTAGAAGGCCCAAGATCTTCTTGGGCCTTCTAGGACAGGGGCCGGGTGGGCTGCTCGGGCGTGGTGCGGGGGGTCCACTCGGCTCCGGTGCGCAGGCGGAAGGCGGCGACCGCGGCCTCCACGGTGGGGAAGAAGTGCCCGGGGTCGATGGTGCGAGTGAGTCCGTACCGTTCGATCTTGCGCCGTACGGGGTCCTTGAGCTCGGCGAACACGAGGTGTACGTGGGCCGCGTTGAGCGCCTCGTCGAGTTCCTCCAGGACGTCGGCGGCGGTGGTGTCCACGTCGGTCATGGGCTCCGCCGCGACCACGATCCAGCTCGGCCGCGGGTCGGTGCCGGCCAGGCGCCTGATCTCGTCGCGGAAGGCCTTGGCGTTGGCGAAGATGAGCGGGGCGTCGAAGCGGTAGATCACCAGGCCCGGCAGCTGCCCGGCCCGCGGGTAGGAGCGGACGTCGTGGTAGCCCTCCATGCCCTGCACCCGCCCCAGCACTGTGTTGTACGGCCACCAGGCGCGTCGGAAGACGTTGAGGACGGACAGGGCCACGGCGACGGCGATCCCGGGCAGCACGCCGAGCAGGGCCACGCCGGCGAAGGCCGCGAGGCACAGCAGGAACTCCGCCCGGCGCTGCCGCCACAGCCGTACCGCCCCCGGGATGTCGGCCAGGGACAGCGACGCGGTGATGACCACGGCGGCGAGGGCCGGCTGGGGGAGATCGCGGAACAGGCCCGGAACCAGGACGAGCATGAGGACGATGAGCGCCGCTCCGACGACCCCGGTGAGCTGACTTCTGGCCCCCGCGCGCTCCGCCACCGCCGTACGGGAGCCGCTCGTGCTGACCGGGAAGCCCTGGAAGAGACCGGCCGCCAGATTCGCGACCCCGACCCCGGCCATCTCCTGGTTGCCGCGGACCTCCTGCCCCGTGCGGGCCGCGAAGGCCGACGCGTTGGAGATCGTGTCGGCCAGGGACACCAGGGCGATGCCCAGCGCCCCGCCGAACAGCGGTACGAGGTCCGAGAGACGGACGTCCGGGATCGTGAACGGCGGGAAGCCCTCGGGCAGCTCTCCGACCAGGTTGACGCCGCGCTCGCCGAGGTCGAAGACGGTGGCCGCGGCGATCGCGAGAACCACCATCACGAGCACGGCGGGGATCTTCGGCAGGAAGCGTTGCAGGACCAGGATCAGGACGATCCCGCCACCGCCGACCGCGGCGGCGGCCGGCACCACCGCCCCGTCGGCGAGCTCCCGCACGAAGCCGACGCACTCGCCGATCAGGTTGTCCGCCTCGACCTTGAAGCCGAGCAGCTTGGGCAGCTGACCGATCAGAATGGTCAGGGCCAGACCGTTCATATAGCCGATCATCGTCGGTTTGGAGATCAGATCGGCGATGAAACCGAGCTTCGCCACCGAGGCCAGGATCATGATGGCCGCCACCATGAGCGCGAGCACCGACGCCAGCGCGACAGCGCGGCCGGGATCCCCGTCCGCCGCCACCAGGGGCAGCACGGTGGCGGCGATCATCGGCCCCAGGGAGGAGTCCGGGCCCAGCACCAGGATCCGGGACGGCCCGCACACCGCGTATCCGAGCAGACAGAGAATCGTCGTGTACAGCCCGGTGATGGGCGGCAGGCCCGCCAACTCGGCGTACGCCATGCCCTGCGGCACCAGCAGCGTGGTCAGGACGACTCCCGCGACCAGGTCCTTGACCAGCCACTCGCGCCGGTAGGACGACACCGCACGGACCCCGGGAACGGCCCGCAACCGGGAGAGAAGCCCTCGGTTCTTGCGCTGCGTCGCCACCGACCGCCCTTCCGTTGTGCCCCGCTGTTCCTGGTGCTCTCCGGTTGGCGCCCTGGGACTCGGGAGTCACCCAGGGCAAGCGTGGCACGCGAACGGCGAGACCTGTATTCGGCCGGTGAAGTGGCGCTGCTCGAACCGGCGACGCCCGTGCCGTCGGCGCACGCCGTCGCTACGCCGCGGGTCGGGCCCCGGCCCGGCCCCTGTGTGGCTCAGGAGATGCCGGGCCCGGGGCGGGAGAGGCGGATGGCGGCGCGGTGGAGGGCGAGAGGGGGCCTTGCCGACGCCTGCCTCGCGGGCGACGGAGGCCATGGAGACGCCGAGTCCCCTTGGTCTCCCCCTGAATCGCCTGAATCGCCTGAATCGGCGGAGGGACCGGAGTATCCGTGCCCTCCGCCGATGGGGACGAACGGTGGCGTCGATCGGTCAGTTGAGCGCCCACTTCTGGTTCGTCCCGCCGTTGCACGTCCACAGGTCGATCTTGGTCCCGTTGGCGGTGCCGTTGCCGACGGCGTCGAGGCAGAGGCCGGACTGGTTGTTGGTGATGGTGCCGTTGGAGTTGACGGTCCACTTCTGGTTGGTGCCGCCGGTGCAGTCCCAGATGATGACCTTCGTGCCGTTGGTCGTGCCGTTGTTGTCGGCGTCGAGGCACTTGTTGCCGTAGACCACGAGCTCGCCGCGCGAGGTGGACGTGAAGGTCTGGTTGTGTCCGCCGACGCAGTCCCAGAGGGCGGCCTGGGTGCCGTTGGTGATGGTGTTCTTGGCGAGGTCGAGGCAGCGGTTGGAGCCGGTCCCGATGATCTCGTTGCCGTTGGTGCCCGCGATGCCCTGCAGGAGGACGGCGTCGAGGTTGGGCGCCCAGCCGCCGCTGTTGGAGAACTTCATGGTGTTGCTGCCCTTGGCCGTACCGACCAGTACGGAGACGGTGCCGGGGGTGCTCCAGGAGCCCGTCGGCGGGAACGAGACCACCGTGGGCTGCTGGCCGTTGACCTGGAGCGTCGCCGTACGGGCGGTGGTGTCGCCGTTGACGTAGGCGATGGTGGCGAGCTTCACGCCGGAGGTCGAGGCGTTGACGCCGTTGAACGTCAGGGTGTTGGCGGTGCCGTTGCCGATCCAGCCGACCAGCGAGCCGCCCGAGCAGTTCGCGCAGGTGGCGTTGGCGGCGCTGCCGGCCAGGGTGTTGGACGAGGACTCGGCCTCGTAGGTGGTGCCGGAGGCCTCGGTGCCGGAGACGGTGAGCAGCACCGCTTCGCCGGCCGGGACGCTGGTGGTGTAGCTCGTCGCGGAGCTGCCCGCGTTCGTCGCCGTCCATACGTTGCGCACGGAGGCCGAGGCCGCGGTCAGGCCCAGGTCGGACCAGCGGGCCGTGACGGAGGCGGCGGAGGAGGTGCGGTTGAGCAGCAGCACGGCACGCTGGCCGGTGCCCGAAAGAACCTTGCTGTAGACCTGCAGGCCCTTGGTGTCCTCGGCGACCTTGACACCCTGGAGGCCGCGGGCGTCCTGGTCGATGGCGACGACCTCGGAGTTGGTGAGGATGTCGCGGGTCGTGGTGCTCATGGTGGTGAGGTTGTTGCCGGCCAGCAGCGGGGCGCCGGAGATCGCCCACAGGCTCATGTGCGTGCGGTTCTGGGCGGCACTGAAGCCGTTCATGCCGACCATCAGCATGTCGGGGTCGTTGTAGTACCCGGTGTGCTGGGACGACGGGTGCAGCGCCTTGTCGAAGTTGGCCAGCATGTTGGCCGCGGACGGGCTGTTGCCCCAGAAGATGATGTCGGTGCTGGTGCGCCACATGGGGGCCAACCCCGCGCCCCAGTTCCAGGAGTTGCCGGTGCCCCACTCGCAGAACGACAGGACCAGCTTGCGGCCGGTGATCGCGGTCGCGGCGTCGTTGGCGGCGCTGATCGCCCTGTACGTGGTCTCCTGGTCGAGGCCCTCGGCGTTGCCGCCGCACCAGTCGATCTTGACGAAGTCGAAGCCCCACTCCTGGAACGTCTGCATGTCCTGCTGGTAGTGGCCCTCACTGCCGGTGTTGGGCGCGGCGGGCCTGGTGGTGGGGTAGTAGTAGCCGCAGCCTTGCTTGCCCGCGTCGGTGTAGATGCCCGCCTTGAGGCCCTTGCTGTGGATGTAGTCGGCCATGGCCTTCATGCCGCCGGGGAACAGGCTCTCGTCGGTGACGATCCTGCCGTTGCCGTCGCGGGCGCCCTGCCACCAGCCGTCGTCGATGTTGACGTACTTGTAGCCGGCGGCGGACATGCCGGACGAGACGAGTGCGTCGGCCTGGGCCTTGATGGTGTTGTAGTCGATGCTGCTGGCGAAGCTGTTCCAGGAGGCCCAGCCCATCGGCGCCGGCGGAACCGCGACCTGGTTGGTGGTCACCGCGACCGGCGCGGTCCGGCCGAGATCCTCCGACGGTGTCCGGCCACCGCCCAGGGCCACGAGCCCGGCGAGCGCCAGGCTGAGGACCAAGGCCCGGACGACGAGACGTCTTGTCCAGTGGGTCACGGCGGTTCTCGCTGAAGACATGGAGTCAAACCCTTCCCTGAGGCGAATGAACGACAACAGATGCGGACGTAGGGGCAGCACGCGTTTCAGGCGCATGCCAAGAGCTGAACAGGCAGGGAGGTGAAGTTCGCCTGATGGCGGGTGCCGCCGTCCGCAGGCCCGGTCAGGGGACACGCACTCCACGTCCGGACGCGACCAGTCCATCGTGTTACCGTTCACATTTTTTTCAGGCTCCATGCGACTCGGTGGCAGATGGCGCGGCGGGAGGTGGAGCAAGGCTTGCGCCTGAAACAGCTCCGAGGTGGAGCCCTGTGTGCCCCCGGCACCGGGCGTTTACGCGTCAGTGACGCAGGGAGAGTGTGAACGGTAACATTCGGCCCTGCAATACTCCGCGCGGAACTTTTCTCCTGACGTCCCGTCGGGCGAGGTCTGTCGAGTTGTGTCGAGATCTGTCGAGGTCTGTCGTGGGTGATCGAGGGGAACCCCGAGCTGTTGAAGAAGATCGTCACCGCTGCGGGTACGGTATGGCCGTCGATCCCGACTCCGAACGGTGACTCCGTGGACAACCCCACGACCGGCCCGTACCGACGAGGAGCCGTCCCCACCATGCAGGAAGCGACTCCCGCCCCCCGCTCCGGCGGGGGACCGCAGGCTCCGAAGACCGTCAGTATCCGGGACGTCGCCAAGGAGGCGGGCGTGTCCCACCAGACCGTGTCCCGGGTCGTCAACGGTCACCCCAGGGTCAAGGAGTCGACCCGGGCCCGGGTTCTGGACGTCATCGCCGAGATGGGCTACACGCCCAACCGGATGGCCCGGGCACTGGCCGGCGGTGCGGTGCGCTCGGTGACCGTGCTGACCTCCGACACCTCTTTGTACGGTGCCTCAACGACCCTGAAGGGCATCGAGGAGGCGGCGAGGGCGGCCGGCTTCGCGGTCGGGATCAGCGTGCTCGACACCGACTCGGCCCAGCAGCCCGCGGATGTCGCGGCCCGGGTCAGCCGGCCGGGGGAAGCGGTGTTGGTGATCGCCTTCGACGCGGCGGGCGTACGGGCATGGCAGGCACTGCCGAGCGGGTTCCCGGCAGCGGCGGCGGTGGAACGGCCCGAGGACGGCGGCCCGGGCGACCGGCCCCAGCTCTGGCTGGACGACCGGGCGGCCGCGGCTCAGGCCACCCGCTATCTCCTCGGCCTCGGCCACGAGACCGTGCACTACCTGGCGATCCCCTCGTCCACCACCCGCATCGGCCAGCGCGCCGAGGGCTGGCGCGACGCCCTGCGGGCAGCGGGCAAGCCCGTCCCGGAGCCGCTCGACGCCGGCTGGAGCCCCCGCTCCGGCTACCTCGTCGCCCGCTCGCTGCTGGTCGACCCGTCGGTCACGGCCGTGCTGTGCGGCAACGACGATCTGGCACTCGGCGTACTCCGCGCAGCCAGGGAAGCGGGCCGTGACGTGCCGGGCGACCTGAGCGTGGTGGGCTTCGACGACGCCCCCCATTCCGCCTACGCACACCCCGCCCTGACCACCGTCCGCCTCGACTTCGAAGGCCTCGGCCGGGGCTGTTTCGGCCTGCTCCACCGGCTCCTCGAACCCGATACCGCTCCGGCCCTACCCCTGTGGGCCGAGCCGGAGCTGATCGTCCGGGAGAGCAGCGGCCCGCCCCGTACGGCGTGAAGGGACTTCCGAAACACGCCCTAGCCTCGATCTTCTGTGACGGCTCGCTCGTTCAACGGGCGTGCCGTTTCGGTCTGTTGGGCGGGTCACAGTGCGTTGTGGGCCCGGCTGCCGCGTCGGCTGGGCGCCGGGCTCCACGGCTTGGGTGGGGTGCTGTGACAACCGGCGCGCGAGCCGCCTGCTCGAACGGGGGTGGGCATCGGGCGACTTGCGTGGAACAGGTACGTGCGTGGGCCCGGAAATCCGCTCGTCGGGTGCCGCCGCCGAGCCCGGCGGGGTGAGTCGCCTACGCCGTGGGCGCGGGTTGCTCGCCCGAGCCTCGGATGATCAGTCGGGTGGGGACGGTGATGGTGCGTGTTCGGGTTCGGGTGCCGTCGAGGCGGGTCAGGGCGGTGGTCGCCGCCGTTCTGCCGAGTTCTTCCGCGTCCTGGGCGACGACGGTCAGCGCTGGTTCGAGGGCCTCGGCGAGCGAGACGTCGTCGAAGGCGACGACGGCGACGTCCTTGCGCTTGGAGCGGGCGAGTTCGGCGACTATGCCGAGCGCCATGATGTTGTTGCCGGCGAAGAGGGCGGTGGGGGGATCGGGGAGGTCGAGGAGTTGGGCGGTCGCGGCCTCGGCGCCCGGCTGGTCGTGGGCGTTGGCGACGAGCGCGCGGTCGTAGGGGATGTCGGCCTCCCGCAGGGCCGAGCGGTAGCCGGCCTGGCGTTCGCGGCGGGTGTACAGCTGCAGGGGCAGGTCGCCGAGGAAGCCGATGCGGCGGTGGCCGTGGGCGATGAGGTGGGCGACGCCGTCGTGGGCTCCCGCGCGGTTGGAGCTGACGATGCTGTCGGTGGACAGGCCGGCTCCGGGGCGGTCGAGGAAGATCACGGGCAGTCCCGCCTCGCGGTGGGACCTGAGGTGGGTGTGGTCGGCGCCGACGGACGGCACGACCATCAGGATGCTGACGCGGCGGGCCAGGAACTTGTCCGTCAGGGCGCGTTCACGGTCGGGGTCGTCCGCGGAGGAGCCCATGAGCAGCGTCAGACCGCGTTCGCGGACGGTGTCCTCGATGGCGCGGGCCACGGCCCCGAAGAAGGGGTTGGCGAGGTCGGGGATGACCAGGCCGATGGTGGTGTCCGGCCCGCCGACACGGATGTTGCGTGCCATGAGGTTCGGCTGGAAGCCGAGTTTGGCGACGGCGGCGAGCACCTGTTCCCTGGTCCGCGCCGAGGCGGGCCCGTCCTCGTTGAGGACGCGGGAGACCGTCTTGGCGCTGACGCCGACTTCTCGGGCGACGTCGGCCAGGGTGGGTCGGCGGCTCGCTGCCATGGAGGACCGTTTCTTGTGGGCTCGTTCGGTTCCGGCCGCGGCAACGGCCGGAACCTCGGAGGCTTACGTCAGTGGGCTTGGACTCCGGCGGCCTTCGCGGCCTCGGAATCGGCTACGACAGTATCCCCGGCCTCGTCGATGGTGAGTGCGCCGGTCATGATGGCGACGACCTCCGCCATGGAGTAGTCGGAGGGCTTGATCACGGCGGCGCGCCGGCCGAGGCGGTGGACGTGGATCCGGTCGGCGATCTCGAAGACGTGGGGCATGTTGTGGCTGATCAGGACGACCGGCATGCCCTTGTCGCGGACCCGGCGGATGAGGTCGAGGACCTGGCCGGACTCCTTGACGCCGAGGGCGGCGGTGGGCTCGTCCATGACGACCACGGACCGGGCCCAGGCGACGGCGCGGGCGACCGCCACGGCCTGCCGCTGGCCGCCGGAGAGCGTCTCGACCGCCTGCGTGAGCGAGCGCAGACCGATCTTCAGGTCGGCCATGTGCTCGGCGGCCTCCTGACGCATCCGCTTCTTGTCGAGCATGCGGAAGGCGCTGCCGAGGACGCCGGGGCGGCGCAGTTCACGGCCGAGGAACATGTTCGAGGCGATGTCCATGGAGGCGGCCACGGCGAGGTCCTGGTACACCGTCTCGATGCCGTGGGCGCGGGCGCTCTGCGGTCCGGAGAAGGTGATGGGTTCGCCGTCCAGGCGTATCTCGCCGGCGTCGGGGGTCACCGCGCCGGTGAGGGCCTTGATGAGGCTGGTCTTGCCGGCGCCGTTGTCGCCGATGACGGCGAGGACCTCGCCGGGCAGCAGGTCGAAGTCGGCGCCGTCGATCGCGGTGACCTGGCCGTACCGCTTCACCAGGCCGCGAGCCTGCAGGACAGGGGTGGGGGTGCCGGTGGCGGTCATCGGGCCTTCTTCCGGGAGAGCTGGTCGACGGTCACCGCGAGGATCACCAGGATGCCGGTGATCAGGGTCTGGTAGATCGAGGCGACACCCATCAGCTGCAGGCCGTTGCGGAAGACGCCGACGATGAGGACGCCGATGAACGTGCCCAGGACCGACCCCCGGCCGCCGAAGAGGCTGGTGCCGCCGAGGACCACGGCCGTGATGCTGTCCAGGTTGTCGGTCTGCCCCGCCTGCGGGTCGCCGACGCCGGTGCGGGAGATGAGCAGCAGGGCGGCGATGCCGTAGAGGACGCCGGCCACGGTGTAGACGCCGATGGTCAGCCGGGAGGTGCGGATGCCGTTCAGCCGGGCCGCTTCCGGGCTGTTGCCCAGGGCGTACACGTGCCTGCCCCAGCCGGTGTTGCTCAGCGCGTAGGCGAGGAGGAGGAACAGGGCGATGGTGACCAGCGAGCCGTACGTGATGTCGGTGTTGCCGAGCGGGAAGGTCTGCCCGAGCGCCGTCAGCGGGCCCGGCAGGTTGGTGACGGTCTGCTCCTCGGAGTAGATGTGGGTCAGTGCGAACGCCACGTTGAGCATGCCGAGGGTGACGATGAACGGCGGCAGCGGGATCTTCTGCACCAACGCCCCGTTGAGCAGCCCGAAGCCGCCGCAGACGACCAGGCCCAGCGCGATCGCGGCGAGCGGGGGCAGGGAGCCCTCGGCCGCCATCCTGGCGATCACGATGCTGCCGAACGCCATCACGGCTCCGCAGGACAGATCGATGCCCGCCGTGAGGATGATCAGGGTCTGCCCGATGGCGAGGGTGCCGACGACCATGACCTGCTGCACGATCAGCGAGAAGTTCCCGCCGGTGAGGAACTGGTCGCTGGAGACGGAGAAGAAGACACAGGCCAGGAGGAGAGCGACCAGGGGGCCGGTGGTCGGTGCCGTGAGCAGTCGGCGGGCCGTTGTCGGTGCCTTGAGCTCCGAGTACGGCGTGGACGTGCCCGGGGGCGTGGTCGTGGCTGTCATGCGAAGTCCTTGTCGGAAGACAGAAGTCGTTGTCCGCCCTCGTCGGAGGAGAAGAGGACAAGCGGGCGGCCGTCCCCCGGTCAGGGAGGAGGGGACGGCCGCCCCGCTGGGAGGAGGGGCGGAGTCGTACGGTCCTCAGGGGCCGGCTCAGCCCCAGCAGTTCTCCAGGCCGTAGGCGGTGTCCTTGGACGTGACCCCGTCCTGCGCCTTGTCGGTGATCAGCGTGACGCCGGTGTCGGTGTAACCGGACGCCTTCTTGCCGTCCTTGGCGTACGTCACCACGGCCTTGACGCCCTCGGCGGCCATCTTCAGCGGGTACTGCTGCGAGGTCGCGGCGATCGTGCCGTCCTTGACGGCCTCGGTCCCGGTGCAGCCGCCGTCGACGGAGACGATCAGGACGTCCTTCTCCCGGCCCTTGGCCTTCAGGGCGGTGTACGCGCCCAGGGCCGCGGGCTCGTTGATGGTGTAGACGACGTTGATGCCGGGTTCCTTCTGGAGGCAGTTCTCCATCGCGGTCTGGCCCTTGGCCTGGTCGCCGCCGGTGTCCTGGGAACAGACGATGGAGGAGTCGCCCTCCTCGATGCCGAAGCCCTTCAGGAAGCCGTTGTGCCGCTGCACGCCGACGGAGACGCCCGGCGCGAGGTCGAGGGTGGCTATCTTCGCCGACTTGCCCTTCATCGCGGCCTTGGCGTACTCGCCGATCAGCTCGCCCGCCTTGAGGTTGTCGGTGGCGAAGAGCGCGTCGACGGCGCTCTCCGGCTCGGTCGGGGTGTCCAGGGCGATGACCAGGACACCCTTGGCGCGGGCCTTCTCGATCGCGGGCACGATCGCCTTGGAGTCGCTCGGGGTGATCAGGATGCCCTTCACACCGGCGGCGACCATGTTCTCGATGGCCGTGACCTGACCGGCGTTGTCCCCGTCGAACTTGCCCGCCGCGGTGGACAGCTCGGCGCCGTTCTCCTTGGCGGCCTTCTCCGCGCCCTCCTTCATCTTCACGAAGAACGGGTTGGTGTCGGTCTTGGTGATCAGACCGACCTTGACGCTGCCCGAATCGGAGCTCGCGGTGCCCGATCCGGATCCGGATCCACAGGCGGTCAGGGTGAGGGCCGCGACACCCGCGACCGCGGCGGCTCTGAGGAGGGAGGAAGACGGACGAATGGTGCGAGGCATGATCGACTCCTGTGGGATAGCGAGCGGCACGGGGTTGGGATTCAGAGCATGCCGCCCGGGGTGTCATCGTTGACTTATGTCATCGTTGACACTGCCTGGCGAGGATGATGGACTCCGCATCCCGGCAACGTCAATGCCTTCCACCCGTCACAAATCGGCAACGTCTGCGGCCCTCGCCCGCCCGAAGCTCCTCAGTGGCTGCCCGCTACGTGCCCGGTTTGCCTACGCGCTCCAAGAAAAGAGCAGCCATGAGCCCGCGTCAGATCACCGTTCTGGGAGAGTGCGTCGCGGACGCCTTCACCGAACCGGCACGTGCCTCGAACGAACTCGCGCTGCGGGTGCTCCCGGGCGGCGGACCCGCGAATACGGCAGTGGCCCTGGCGCGCCTCGGCACCCCGGCCCGCTTCCTCGCCCGCCTGTCCGGTGATGTGTTCGGGCGCCTGTTCCGGGCACACCTGGAGGCGTCCGGCGTGGACCTGTCGGACGCCGTCACCGCCGCTGAGCCCAGCACGCTGGCCGTGGCGGAACTGGACGCCCAGGGGCAGGCCGCGTTCTCCTTCCACGCGCAGAACACGGCCGACTGGCAGTGGACCTCCGGGGAGCTGGCGAACGTGGATCTGTCCGGCACGGCCTGTGTGCACACCGGGTCCCTGGCCCTGGTCAGCGAGCCCGGCGCGGCAGTGGTCGAGGAGTTCCTGGCGGCCGCCGCTCCCGGGGCCACCGTCAGCATCGATCCCAACGTCCGGCCGCTGCTGGTGAACCCGCAGGTCTACCGCGCGAGGCTGACCCACTGGTGCGGCCTCGCCGACATCCTGCGGCTGAGCGCGGACGACCTCGATCTGCTGCTGCCCGGCACGCCGCCTGAGCAGGCGTGCGACCTCTGGCATGCCGCGGGGGCGCGGCTCGTCGTGATCACGCTCGGCGCCGACGGCGCCCTGGCCTCGCTCGACGGCGAACGGGTGCGGGTGCCCGCGGTGGCGACGCCGGTGGTCGACACGGTCGGCGCGGGGGACTCCTTCACCGCCGGGCTGCTGCACCACCTCGGCGCCGGCGGATTTCTCGGTGGCCGACTCACGGAGCTCGGTGTCGCCGAGGTCGCGGAAGCCTGCCGCTTCGGCACTCAGGTCGCCGCCCTGACCTGCTCGGTGGCCGGCCCCAACCCGCCGTGGCAGGACCAGTTGGCGCCGCTCACGACTGCCGGCGGAGCCTGACGGACCGTCGGGGCGTGCCGGGTCGTCGCGCCCGAACCGTTGACGCATGCGCCGGGTTGCACGCATCATCGGGCCACTCGATGTCATCGATGACACACGTCGACGATGACACCCCTCGGTCGGCCACGTGGACGACGTCGCCGACGAGGGCGTCCCTTTCCGGTCCGTCCGCGCCGGGGCAGCAGGCACCGCCGCGCGGACGGCCGCAGCACAGGAGACCCATGAGATCTGGACCTGTATCCCGGCATGCCCGCATCCGGTTGCTGGCGGCGGTGGCGACGGTCTGCGCCCTGTCCGCGACACCGCTCAGCCCGCAGGCCGTAGCCGCCGACACCCCGACCTACTCCGAGACGTATCGCCCCCAGTTCCACTTCACTCCGGAGAAGAACTGGATGAACGACCCCAACGGGCTCGTGTACTTCAAGGGCGAGTACCACCTCTTCTACCAGTACAACCCCAACGGCGACTCCTGGGGCGACATGTCCTGGGGCCACGCGGTGAGCAAGGACCTCGTGCACTGGGAGGAGTTGCCGCTCGCCCTGTCGCACGACGACGAGGAGATGGTCTTCTCCGGCAGCGCGGTCGTCGACCGGGACAACAGCACCGGCTTCGGTACGAAGAAGAACCCGCCCATGGTGGCGGTCTACACCAGCTTGGCCAAGGACACGGGCATACAGGCCCAGTCGCTCGCCTACAGCACCGACCGCGGCCGCACCTGGACCAAGTACCAGGGCAATCCCGTGATCGACATCGGCTCCAAGGAATTCCGCGACCCCAAGGTCCAGTGGTA
Source organism: Streptomyces sp. NBC_00104 (assembly GCF_045160825.1). Classification (NCBI taxonomy): domain Bacteria; kingdom Bacillati; phylum Actinomycetota; class Actinomycetes; order Kitasatosporales; family Streptomycetaceae; genus Streptomyces; species Streptomyces sp. NBC_00104. The sequence continues at coordinate 8,845,009 of NZ_CP108215.1, forward strand.
CGCGCCCACCAAGAGCTGGCTGATGACGGTGTCGCTGTCCACCGAGCACAAGGTGCGGTTCTACTCGTCGAAGAACCTCAAGGACTGGGACCTGCTCAGCGAGTTCGGGCCGGCCGGCGCGACCGGCGGCGTGTGGGAGTGCCCCGACCTGTTCCCCCTCGCGGTCGACGGCGACGAGAACAACATCAAGTGGGTCCTGGTCGTCAACATCAACCCTGGTGGTATCGCCGGTGGTTCGGCCGCCCAGTACTTCGTCGGCGACTTCGACGGCGAGAAGTTCACCGCCGACGACAAGGGCACCTACACCCCGCCGACCGGCACGGTGGTACAGGACTTCGAGGGCACCGACTTCGGCTCGTGGACCGCCACGGGCACCGCGTTCGGCACCGGGCCCGCGGCCGGTGCGGTGGCCGGGCAGGGGACCGTCGCCGGCTTCGACGGCCAGGGCCTCGCCAACAGCTTCCACTCGGGTGACGGCGCCACCGGCACCCTGACCTCGCCCTCCTTCACCGTCGACAGCGCGTACCTGAACTTCAAGGTCGGCGGCGGTCGCCACCCGCACGTGGCCGGAACCGTCATGGAGCAGGGCCCGCCCCCCGAGGGAACGCTCCTCGCCGACTTCGAAGGCGGCACCTACGGCGACTGGACGGCGACCGGGGACGCCTTCGGCACCGCACCGGCCACCGGCACCCTCCCCGATCAGCAGGAGGTCTCCGGCTTCCTGGGAAGCGGCCTGGTCAACAGCTACCTGAACGGCGACTCCACCACCGGCGCCCTCACCTCGCCCGAGTTCACCATCGACAAGGACTACGTCAACTTCCTCGTCGGCGGTGGCAACCACCCCGCCGGTTCCGCCAACCCGACGGCCGTCGAACTCCTCGTCGACGGCGAGGTGGTCCGCAGTACCACCGGTCAGGACGGCGAGGCACTCAACTGGGCCTCCTGGGACGTCAAGGACCTCGCCGGCAAGAAGGCACAGATCAAGATCGTCGACGACAACAGCGGCGGCTGGGGCCACCTCAACGTCGACCACATCATGCTCTCCGACACTCAGGCCCGGCCCGTTTCCCAGGAGACGTCCGTCAACCTGATCGTCGACGGCCAGGTCGTGCGCAGTGCCACCGGTGCCAACAGCGAGACCCTGGACTGGGCCTCCTTCGACCTGCGCCCCTACGCCGGCAAGCAGGCGCGGATCCAGATCGTCGACATGAACACCGCCGGCTGGGGCCACGTCCTCGCCGACCGGTTCACCACCGCGGACACCGCCGCCAAGTCCGTCGTCCAGCGCGCCGACTGGGCCGACTACGGCAAGGACTACTACGCGGCCGTGTCCTGGGAGAACGCGCCGGGCGGCAAGCGGTACATGATCGGCTGGATGAACAACTGGGACTACAGCGGCGCCATCCCCACCTCCCCCTGGCGCGGCGCACAGAGCGTTCCCCGGGAAATGGCACTGCGCACGATCAACGGCCGGATCCGGCTGACCGGCAAGCCGGTGAACGGCCTGGAGTCCCTCCGGCAGCGCCCGGCGACGGCGTCCGGTGTCACCGTCAAGAGCACCTCGAAGACCCTGATCGGCCGCGCGGCCCAGGGCAAGGCGCTCGACATCGAGGCCACGTTCTCCCTCGAGGACGCCGACCGGTTCGGCCTGAAGGTGCGTACCGGCGCCGACGGCGAGGAGACCGTCATCGGCTACGACACCACGACGCAGGAGCTGTACGTCGACCGCACCCGCTCCGGCGCCGTCGACTTCAACAGCACCTTCCCCGGCGTCCAGGCCGCCCCGCTCAAGGCCAGGAACGGCAAGGTCAAGCTGCGGATCCTCGTGGACTGGTCCTCCGTCGAGGTCTTCGGCGGCAGCGGCGAGACCGTGATCACCGACCAGATCTTCCCCGACCCCGCCAGCCAGGGAGTGGAGATCTTCGCCGAGAACGGATCGGTCAAGCTGGACAAGGCCGTCGTCTGGCACCTCGACTCCGCCCACGAGTGACGCCCGTACCCGACGCTCCGCCCACGACAGACAAGGACACGAGACCGTGAAGAAAACCCTGCTCGCCGAGTTCACCGCCCGCGAGGGAACGGAGGCCGAGGTCGCCCGTCTGATCGGGGACTACGCCCTGAAGGTGCGCGAGGAGGAGGGCAACCTCGTCTTCGACGTCTACACCAAGGCGGCCGAGCCGCGCGCGTTCTGGATCTTCGAGGTCTACCGGGGCGAGGACGCCTTCCAGGCGCACCTGAACGCCCCGTACGGCGGCCCTTTCAACGCCGCTCTCACCCCGCTGATCGAGGAGGACGCCTCCGTGCTGACGTTCCTTGATCCGCTGGCCACGAAACCGTAATGAGCCGTTGACAAGGGCCCCCACCCGGGCGCAGTCTCATCCCACACTCACTTGCCAAAACGATTGGGCACCACATGGGCAGGCGGATCGGGATCAAGGACGTGGCGGCAGCCGCCGGAGTCTCGGTCACGACCGTCTCCCACATCCTCAACGAGGTCGAGGGCAAGCGGATCAACGCCGAGACCCGGCAGCGCGTCCTGGAGACGGCCGAGCAGCTGGGGTACGCGCCCAACGGACTGGCCCGTGGCCTGCGGTTGAAGCGGTCGAGCACCATCGGCTTCGTCAGTGACCGGATCGCCACCACCCCCCACGCGGGCCGGATCATCCTCGGAGCGCAGGAGGAGGCCGCCAAGCACGACCTGCTGCTGCTCATGCTGAACACCGGCGGCGACCCGGAGCTGGAGCGCAAGGAGATCGAGCTGCTGCTCCAGCGCCAGGTCGACGGGGTGCTGTACGCGTCGATGTACCACCGGGTCGTCCAGGTGCCGGAGCAGCTGCGCTCGGTCCCCACGGTTCTGCTGGACGCACGCTCGGACGACCCGGCCGTGCCGTCGGTGGTGCCGGACGAGGTCCAGGGCGGCTACACCGCCGTGCGGGAACTGCTCCGTCACGGTCACCGCCGTATCGGCTTCCTCAACAACGTCGACGACATCCCGGCCACCCACGGGCGCCTGGCGGGCTACCGCAAGGCGCTCGCGGAAGCCGGAGTCGATTTCGATCCCCGGCTGGTGGTGGCCGAGACCGCCTCCGCCGCCGGTGCGTACCGCGCGGCGATCAGGCTGCTTCAGGGGACGGAACGACCCACCGCGCTGTTCTGCTTCGCCGACCGGATGGCGATGGGCGTCTACCACGCCGCCGCCGAACTGGGGCTGTCGATCCCGGCGGACCTGTCGGTCATCGGGTTCGACAACCAGGAACTGATCTGTGACGGGATGTTCCCGGGGCTGACCACCGTGGCCCTGCCGCACTACGAGATGGGGGCGCGAGCCGTCGTTCAGCTGCTCGCGCTCGCGGGCGCTCCGGGCCGGAAGGCTCGTCCGGAGGCTCAGGAAAAGCTGCCCTGCCCGCTGGTGGCGCGGGCATCGGTCGCTTCGCCGTCCCGACTCTGACCTCGGAACGGCGAAGCACCACCGATACAGGCGGCCGCGTAACCGGCCGCCGGCACGGTCTTGCAGGACCGTGCCCAGTGAAATGTGGAGGAACCCCATGGAATCGAGAACAAGGCGCCTCGCCGTGTCGAGTCTAGCCGCCCTGACCGCGGCGGTCCTCGTCGCAGGCTGCGCAGGCGGTGGGAGCACCGGCTCGTCGGGCGCCGACGGCGACACCCTGACCCTGTGGACGCACAACGCCGGAAACGCCGCCGAGTACGGCGTCGTCAAGCAGATCGTCAAGGACTTCAACGCGAGCCAGGGCAAGTACAAGGTCAAGATCCAGGCGTTCCCGCAGGGCTCCTACAACGACTCCGTGGTGGCCGCGGCCTCCGCCAGGAAGCTGCCGTGCCTCCTCGACGTCGACGGGCCCAACGTCCCGAACTGGGCCTGGGGCGGGTACCTCGCGCCGCTGGACCTGTCCCAGGGCGAGGTAGCCGTGAAGGACCAGCTGCCCGGCACGGTCGCCATGTACCAGGACAAGACCTACGCGTTCGGGTTCTACGACGTCGCGCTGACCCTGTACTCCCGCAAGTCGGTGCTGAAGGAGTACGGCATCCGTATCCCCACCTTCGACGAGCCGTGGACCAGGACCGAGTTCATGGACGGGCTGGCGAAGATCAAGGCGGGCGACACGTTCAAGAACACGGTGGACTTCGGCACGAGCGACCCCGGCGAGTGGTGGCCGTACGCCTACTCCCCGATACTGCAGAGCTTCGGCGGCGACCTGATCGATCGCTCGGACTACAAGACCGCCAAGGGCGCGCTGAACGGCGAGAAGGCCGTCGAGTGGGGGAAATGGTTCCGCTCGATGGTCACGAAGGGCTACGCGCCGCAGAAGTCGAGCAAGAGCCCCGCCGACGACTTCCGTAACGGCAGGACCGCCATCCAGTGGGACGGCAGCTGGTCCGCCCAGGCCCACGTCGACAAGTTCGGTGACGACCTGGCGATCCTGCCGCCGGTCGACTTCGGTGACGGTCCGAAGATCGGCGGAGCCTCCTGGCAATGGGGCATGAGCTCGACCTGCTCCAACAAGGAAGGCGCGCAGGCCTACCTGAACTTCTCCCGGCAGACGAAGTACTTCGTGGACTTCGCCGAGGCCACCGGCACCATCGCCGCCACCGACGCGGCGGCGCAACAGGTGAAGGGCTACGAGACGGGCGGCCGGTTCGACATCTTCCTCAAGGCGGCGCGGGAGTTCGCGGTGGTCCGGCCGGTCACCCCGGCCTATCCCTACATCTCCACGGTGTTCGCCAAGACGGCTCGGGACATCATGGCCGGCGCCGACGTCAAGGGCGCCCTCGACCAAGCGGTCAGCCAGATCGACAACAACCTGTCGACCAACAACTACTCCACCGGCAGCTGACCGCCGTCCACCCGTCCCGGCGGACGGCGGAGGGGACTCATCCGCTCCGCCTTCGCCGGGACACCTACCTGCCTGGATGTCCCATGGCCACCACCGTGACCCCCATGTCCTCTCGGCCCGGTACCGGTACCGGTACCGCCGCCGACGCCCCACCGACCCGACGTGCGAGGCGAGGGCGCGCACGCCGCGGGGAGAGCCTTGCCGCACTCGGCATGGTGAGCCCCGCCGTCTTCCTGCTGGTGACGTTCATCGTCATCCCCGTGGTGCTGGCCTTCGCGCTGGCGTTCACCAACGCCCGCCTGGTGTCCCCGACCCCGGCCGAGTTCACGGGCCTGCGCAACTTCCGCACCCTGCTGGACGACCCGCTGTTCTACAAGTCGCTGCGGAACACCTTCTACTTCGCCGCCGTCGTCGTGCCGCTGCAGGGCGGCCTCGCGCTGGTGCTCGCCCTGCTCGTCAACGCCAAGGTCAAGGGCGTCAACTTCTTCCGCACCGTCTACTTCCTCCCGGTCGTCACCTCGATGGTCGTGGTCTCCATCCTGTGGACGCTGCTGTACCAGAAGACCGGGCTGATCAACGAGATCATCAACCACCTCACCTTCGGGCAGGTGCGGGGACCGGACTGGCTGACCGACCCCTCCACGGCCATGCCCGCCATCATCCTCATGTCGGTCTGGCAGGGCGTCGGCTTCCACATGGTCATCTGGCTGGCCGGACTCCAGACCATCCCGCAGGACCTGTACGAGGCCGCCGACATGGACGGGGCCACCCGCTGGGTGCGCTTTCGGCATGTGACCTGGCCCGGCCTCAGCGCCACCCGCACCTTCGTGCTCATCACCATCACCATCAACGCGTTCGCCCTGTTCACCCAGGTCAGCGTGATGACGCAAGGCGGACCCCTGGACGCCACCAGCACGGTCGTCCACCAGGCCGTGCAGACCGGGTACAGCCAGCAACAGACCGGCTACGCGTCCGCGATCTCCCTCGTCTTCTTCGTCCTGGTGCTCGCGGTCTCCCTCGTGCAGCGCTTCCTCACCCGGGAGAAGGACTGACATGACCTCCGTATCCCCCGCTCCCGCCCGCCCGGGCCGCCGTCGCAGGCCGTCGCCGCGCCGCATCGGCCTGCAGACGGCACGGATCGTGCTCGCACTGTTCTTCGCGTTCCCGATCGTCTTCATGCTGGTGTCGTCGTTCAAGCCCGACGAGCAGATCTTCGGCGACCTGGACGGCATCAGGGCGTTCCTGCCGGTCGGCCGGCTGTCCCTGGACAACTACGCCGGGGTCTTCGACCGGGTGCCCGCCGTCCGGTTCCTGCTCAACTCCATCGGGATCTCGGTCATCACCGTGGCACTGAGCGTCTTCATCAACAGCCTCGCGGCGTTCGCGCTGTCCCGGATGCGCTGGCGCGGCAAGAAGGTCGTGCTCACCGCGGTGATCGCGACACTGATCGTGCCGTTCGAGACCTTCGCCCTGCCGATGGTCTGGTGGGTCAACAAACTGCCCTGGCTGCAGTGGAACGACGGCGGCCTCACCGTGACCGAAGGCTGGCTGGACACCTACCAGGTGCAGATCCTGCCCTTCGTCGCCAATGCCATGTTCATCTTCCTGTTCCACCAGTACTTCCAGAGCATCCCCAAGGAACTCGACGAGGCGGCGGTCATCGACGGGGCGAGCTGGTTCGGCATCTACCGGCGCATCGTCATGCCGCTGTCCGGCCCGGCGGTCGCCACGGTCGCCATCCTGGCCTTCCTGCCGATGTGGAACGCCTACCTGTGGCCGCTGATGGTCGTCCAGAGCGAGGAACTGCGTCCGGTCATGGTCGGCGTCCAGTACTTCTTCCAGCTCGACCCCTCCTGGGGCGAGGTCATGGCCTACTCGTCGATGATCACCGTGCCGGTGCTGACGCTGTTCGTGGCCTTCCAGCGGGCCTTCGTCAACAGCATCGCCTCCAGCGGAGTCAAGGGCTGACCTCCCTCCGTCTGCTCTACCCGCACCACCGCTGTGCCTCGCGCACCCTTCGAAAGGCCCCGTGTGCCCACGCCGCCCGTCGACCCCCACCTGCCCGCCGTCCACCTGCGACCGCCCCGCAACTGGATCAACGACCCCAACGGGTTGGTCTTCCACGACGGTCACTACCACGTGTTCTTCCAGCACAACCCGTACGCCCCGCTCCACGCGAACGTGCACTGGGGCCACTTCCGCAGCCCGGACCTGATCACCTGGGAACAGCTCCCGGCCGCTCTCGCTCCCACCCCCGGCGGCGACGACGCGGACGGCTGCTTCTCCGGCAGCGCGATCCCGGTCGACGGCCGGCTGGTGGCCTTCTACTCCGCCCACCGCACCGACCGCTGGTGGCAGCCGGTGACCACCGCCGAGTCGTGCGACGGCGGCCACACCTGGGTCAAGCGGCCGGAGTTGCTCATCCCGCGGCCGCCCGCCGGCACGACCATGTACCGGGACCCCTACGTCTGGCGGCAGGACGGCCGCTGGCGGATGCTGGTCGGCTCGGCGCTCGCCGACGGCCGGGGCGCGGCACTGCTCTACGAGTCCCACGACCTGGAGGACTGGCGGTACCGCGGCCCCTTCCACTCCAGCGGTGCGCCGGCCGGCGAAGACCCGGTCGGCTGGGAGTGCCCCCAGTACGCGACCTTCGGCGACGGCCGGGGCGTCCTGATCGTCAGCGACTGGACGCCGCAGGGCGGGCCCAGTCATACGACGGTCCATGTCGGCCGCGAGGAGGACGGCCGTTTCACGGCGACCGAGCCGCCCGTACGACTGGACCACGGACCGGACTTCTATGCCCCCGCCCTGCTCAGAGCCCCTGAAGAAGGCCGGTGGCTGTTGTGGGGCTGGGCGTGGGAGGCCCGCGACGACTCCTGGGCACACGAAGCGGGTTGGGCCGGCACTCTCACCCTCCCGCGCGAACTGACCCTGGCGGACGACGGAACGGTGGGCCAGCGCCCGGCCCGCGAACTGCTCGCCCTGCGCGGCGAACGTGCTGTGCACCGCAGCGGAAACGCCACGGGATCCGGACCGGTCGAACTGGGGGAGGTCAGCCGCAGTTTCGACCTCACCGCCACCCTGACCGCCGACCCGCACGGCGCGACCGGCCTGCGTCTGGTCACCTCCGCGGACGGGGCCGAATACCTGGACATCACCTTCGACGCCGCCACCGGCCGGCTCACCGTCGACCGGGGGCACGCCTCACTCGACGTACGGGCGCGAGCAGGCACGTACAGCCTTCCCTGCCCTGGCGCGAAGGGGCCCGGCGCAGCTGTCCAACTCCGTGTCGTCGTGGACCGTTCGATCGCCGAGATCCATCTCGCCACCGGGCAGGTCCTCACCCTCAGGTTCTATCCGGTCGGCGACGGGCCATGGCGGCTCCAGGCCCGCAGCATGGGCCCCGGCCCCGGCGGCTTCACCGTCGAGGCGTGGGACCTGAACCCCGGCCGAATCCATAGGGAACCGCTGCCGGCGGGGCAGGGGCAGGACGTCATGGCAGGCCGGTGACACCAGCAGCCAGGTCGCACGCCTCCTGGCGCCCCGTCCCTCATGGCACGGCGGTCGCGTGGTTCGGGAGAGGCTTCGATGGCGCACGCACCCAGGGTCCAGGGGGAGCGGGCCGCTGCGGCCGATCTCTTCGGCGAGTTCGCGCTCCACGGTGGTGAGTGGGTCTTCGTCGTCCTCGACGTCTCCGGAGGGGCGGTCGTTCCTGCTTCCTGCTTCCTGCGTCCGCGGACAGCCGCGAGAAGTAGGCAGCAGGGCTCGTGATCCGCGCCTGGCCAGGGGTGGTGGCGCGGCTGCTGAGGCGTTCAGTGTCGTTCGTCGGTGCCGGCGATCTTGGTTGTGGTGATGGCGATGCGGTTCCAGGTGTTGATCGTCAGGATCACGGAGATGAGCTGGGCCAGTTCGGTGTCCTCGAAGTGTTCGGTGGCGCGGTTGAAGACGTCGTCGGGGACGCCGTCGGTGATCTGGGTGATGGCTTCGGTCAGGGCCAGGGCGGCTTGTTCGGATGGGGTGAAGAAGTGGGTTGCGTCGTGCCACTCCTGGACCATGTGGAGGCGTTCTTCGTTTTCGCCGGCCTTGCGCGCGTCGGTGGTGTGCATGTGGAGGCAGTACGCGCAGCCGTTGAGTCGGGACGCGCGGATCTGGACCAGTTCGATCAAGGCTGGGTCGAGGCCCGCGGGACACGGCGTCGAAGCTGATTAGGGGCTTTGAACGCGCGCGGCGCGGATGCGGCGAAGTTGATGCGGGAGAGGCCGGCGTTAACGTCTGTGTTGTTCATGTTGATTAGCCTAGGCACCTGAAAGACTGATTGAGGGGTGCGTTCGGATGGCGGAGTCACGGGTCAATTCTGCCCAGGAGGCGGGCTCTGACCTGCACCTTGAGCTGTCTCTGACGGGGCCTCGTCGGGCTGCGGTGGCGGAGGCGCTGCGGGAGGCGGTGCGCAGCGGGAGGCTCACGGCGGGGAGGTTGCTGCCGCCCTACCGGTCGCTCGCGGCGGACCTGGGGGTCGCTCGCAACACGGTCGCGGACGCCTACGCCGAACTGGTCGCCGAGGGCTGGCTGACCGCTCGTCAGGGTTCCGGTACCCGGGTCGCCAAGCGGGTGGAGGCCAAGCCGCAGCGTGTTCCGAAGAAGGCGCCCGGCCGCAAGGTCGTGGCCCACAACCTCCAGCAGGGGCAGCCGGACGCGACGTCCTTCCCTCGCGCCGCGTGGGCCGCGGCCGTCCGCCGGGCGGTGACGGCAGCACCATACGACGCGTTCGCTCCACCCGATCCCCAGGGACGTCCCGAACTGCGCCGTGTACTGGCCGAGTACCTGGCTCGGGCGCGCGGTGTGTCGACTTCACCGGACCAGATCGTGGTCTGTGCCGGGTTCGCTCACGCGCTGCGGCTGCTGTTCGGCGGCGGGGTGCTGTCCGGGCCGCTTGCGGTCGAGCCGTACAGCCTGCCTTTCCACCGCGGCATCTTGGCCGACGCCGGAGTCAGCACGGTCCCGCTGGGCATGGACGGCCAGGGTGTGCGGACCGATCAGTTGGCATCGCACCCCGGTCTGCAGCCTCGGCGTGGAGCGCGGACCGTCCTGCTCACTCCAGCTCACCAGTTCCCGACCGGTGGTCCGCTGCATTCGACGCGGCGTGCCGCGGCCGTCGACTGGGCGCGCGGTCGTGGCGGCGTGGTGCTGGAGGACGACTACGACGGCGAGTTCCGCTACGACCGTGAACCCGTAGGCGCGGTTCAAGGGCTTGATCCCGACCATGTCGTCTACATCGGCTCGGTCAGCAAGAGCCTGTCCCCGGCGATCCGGCTCGGCTGGATGGTCCTGCCGCCGCATCTGGTCGAGGCCATGCTCGCGGCCAAGGGGCTGCGAGAGGCGTGGACGGGGGTCACCGACCAGCTCGCGCTCGCGGAGTTCATCGCCTCCGGCCAGTACGACAAGCACATCCGCCGCATGCGGCAGCGCTATCGCGCCCGCCGTAACCTGCTCGTCACGACGCTGGCCGAGCACGCCCCGCACATCGCGGTCACCGGCATCGCGGCCGGACTGCACGCGGTCCTCCGGCTGCCGCCGGGCACCGAGGCGTCCACCGTCAAAGCGGCGACATGGATGGGCCTGGCCCTCGACGGCTTGGCGACGTTCGGCCACCCCGACAGCCCCGACCCCCACCATGACGGTCTGGTTGTCGGCTATGCCACACCCCCCGAACACCGCTATCGACCGGCGCTTGACGCGCTGTGCCAAGCTCTGCCACCTGACGCCTGAACCCCGAAAGCGGTGCCGCCCTGGGAAGGGGGCACCGCTTTCGGCGAATCGGTGTCGGGTTTGATCAGAGGTGCGCGAGCGGGCGGTCGTCGGCCTTCGACTCGGCCTGCGGCTCGGGCTGGGTGATCTGCTGGGCCTTGGTCTTGCGCAGACCGAGGGCGGCCAGGGCGGTGATCGCGATGCCCGCGGCGGCGATGAACACCGCGGTGCGCAGCCCGTCGTTGGTCGCGGTGCGCAGTGCCTGGCCGCTGATCCCGTCCAGGCCGGCGTTGGCGACGGCCACCAGGAGCGCGAGGCCGACCGCGCCGCCGACCTGCTGGCTGGTCGATGCGATGCCCGAGGCGATGCCCTGGTCCCGGGCGGCGGCCCCGGCGGTGGCGGCGCCGAACATTAGGGTGTAGCCGGCGCCCTGGCCGATACCGAGCACGACCAGGCCGGGGATCAGCGCGATGTAGGAGGCGTCGGTCGCCATGGTCGCGCCGAGGATCGCGGCACCGACACCGCCCGCCGCCAGCGCGGCGACCAGCACCGGCCGGGTCCCGTGTCGGGTGGCCAGCCGACCGGCGGTCTGCGAACCGGCCGCGATCGCGGCCATCGGCACCAGGAACGCCAGCCCGGTGGTCAACGCGTCGTAGCCGTGCACGCCCTGGAAGTACACGGTCAAGAAGTACAGCAGAGCGCCGAAGGTGCCCATGTAGAGAAAAGTGACGACCGTCCCCACGCTCAGGTCGCGGTTGGCGAACAGCCGTAGCGGCATCAGCGGATCGGCGCTGCGCCGTTCGATCGCGACGAACACGGTCAGCAGGACGGCGCCGGCGAGCGCGGCGGTCAGCACGGCGGGCGAGAGCCATCCGGACTCCGGCCCCTGCACCAGCGCGAACACCACGCCCGTGACACCGATCGTCGAGGTCAGCGTGCCTGCAACGTCCAGCGAGCGGCCGCCGGCGCGTGGCGCGTCCGGTGCGATCAGCGCGAAGGTGAGCAGGGCGGCGGTACCGGCGAGGGGCACGTTGACGAAGAACACCGACTCCCAGCCGAACGCGTCCGTCAGCACACCACCGAGCAGGGAACCGAGGATCATCCCGCTGCCGCCCGCGGTGCCCCACACCGCGAACGCGCGGTTGCGCTCACGTCCTTCGGCGAAGCTGGTGGAGACCAGGGTGAGCGTCGCGGGGAACAGGAATGCGCCGCCGACCCCCTGCACGGCTCGGGCCGTGACCAGCATGGCGGCTGATTCGGCAAGACCGCCGAGCAGCGAGGAGATCGCGTACAGGACGAGTCCGACGGCGAACATCCGCCGTGGTCCCAGCAGGTCGCCGGCCCGCCCGCCGAGCAGCAGGAAGCCGCCGAACGCGACGGCGTAGGCGCTGATCACCCACTGCAGGTTCTGCGCGGAGAAGCCGAGACCGGAACCGATCTCCGGCAGGGCGACGTACACGATGTTGTAGTCGATCGAGATGATCAGTTGGGCGAACGCAAGCAGCGCCAGGGTCGCTCCCGGGCGGCGGCGCAGAGCTGTGGGCATGGTCGAGGGCATGGCGAGACTGCTTTCCGGAGGAGTTCAGGGGGTTTCCTGGCCGGGCCACGGGCGGCGTGGCCCGGCCAGGGGTCAGCGCTCGGCGAGCGCCTCCGACCACACGGGGCTGTCGAAGTAGTGGTTGTCGTACTGCTGTGAGCTGTCGCGGATCTCCTGCACCGTGGCCTCACCCCGGTACACCCGCTCCAGCAGCCGGTAGTAGTCGAAACGGTGCAGGCCGGGGGTGAAGACCACCAGCAGCTCGGCCTCGCTGCCGGGGGCCGGCGCGAACGCGTGCGGCACGGTCGGCGGAACGGTCAGGAACCCGCCCTTGCCCAAGGTCACGATCTCGTCGTTCACCAGGAACCGCATCGTGCCGTCCAGGACGAAGAACATCTCGCTGGCCTTGGTGTGGAAGTGCGCAGGCGCCCCCGGCGAACCCTTGCGGAAAGTCGCCTTGTTCGCAGTGAGCGCGCCATCGGTCTCTCCGGCGTCGGCGAGCAGACCGATCAGGCTCAGCGCACCATCCTGAATGACCTCAACGCTCTCCGGCCGGACCAGGACAGGGCCAACCGGCTGGTTCACAACGGCGTCCATAACGTCTCCCAGATGCTCGGCCCGGCTTCCCACCAGGCACTTCGTGCTGACATCAATGAATCTACGAGAGTCAAAGACCCGTAAAAAGGTTCATTTCAATGCTAGTTTCATGGGTCAATCCACCTCGGACGCCAAGCTTGTGGAACTCCACCAAGCCTCCGCGCAGCACCACCTCGCGGTGGACCGCCGCCACTGCCCGGCGCTGTCGATGCGGATGACGACGAAGAGCCCGAACACGACGACTAGCCACCACCCACACTGACCCTCCATCACCGCAGGTCAGGGCATTGGTCGTTGGATTTTCGGCCACTCCGAGGCCCCTTGGAGGGAGCCCTGATGCTGGTCGCCCTGTAGATCATCACGCCGGGGGCGCGGTAGCGCTGGTGCCACTCAGTCATGAAATTCGAGGACCAGGAGCCGAACCACACAGCTCGTACGGGATCCGCTTCACCCGCCCGTGCCCGGGTTCCCCGCCTCCTGGCCCGCATGCCGGCCGGGCTCAGGTCGCGGAGGGGTCGAGAGCCGCTCACTTCGGGGGAGCCCCCGGGAACTCGTCGTCGATTCCTCGGAGTCTGCGTCCGTTCCTCGGTGTCTGTGTCCGTCCCGGTGGACGTGGCCTCCTGTGCGTCGGGTTCTCGGGGCCCGTGGTGAGAGTAGTGGCCGGAAGGCGGTTCTGACCTCGGTGAACGGAACGCGTTCCGCGCACAAAGATGCGTCAGCTCGTCGTTGACCGGCGGTCCGCGGCAGGGCCAGGGTGAGGGAGCCAGATCGGATTCCGATCTCCCGTTTCCGGTCACCGAACTGCGTGCAGGAGGCCGCGATGCTCCGGACAGACACCCTTGAAGACACCGAACTCGGCGACGACCACGAAACGGCTGCCGTCGCCGCAACCGTGCCCGCCGCAACCGTGCCCGCCGCAACCGTGCCCGCCGCGACCGTGCCCGCCACGATTGCGCCCGCTACGACCGTGCCCGCCGCGACCGTGCCCGCCGCGCCGACCGCACCGGCGGACCGCGGCGAACTGCTGTTCCAGCGCTGCCTGTGGTGCGGCACTCCGGCCTACCGCCGCTCCTTCTGCCGTGCCTGCGGGTCCGTGGCTTTTCGACGGGAACGCAGCGCGGGCGACGGGGTGGTTGTCCGCCGCCACGGCCAGGTCCCGCACCACACGTGGTTCGTCGCGATGAACGAGGGCTTCAACCTGCTCTGCCAGGCCACCGACGCGGCGCCGGTCGCGGTCGGGTCGAGGGTGAGCGTCGTACGGGACATCGCTCCCCTCGGGCAGGGACTTCCCGTCGTCGAGCCCACTCGCCCGCCGACTTCGGACCGCTGGTGGTGACGGAAAACGGCTCGAACGCAGCCGCTCCGCGTGAGCGGGACGATCAGAGAGGAGGGTGCGTGGGCACCCAGCACAACGCGCCGGACGGACAGGCCGGCGCGGTCGAGGGAGTGGGGCGCGGCGCGCTGGAGGGTCTGCGGATCGCCGACTTCTCCCGGGTTCTCGCCGGTCCCTACGCCACCATGCTGCTCGCCGACCTCGGCGCGGACGTGGTGAAGGTCGAACGGCCGGGCATCGGGGACGACACCCGGGCCTGGCATCCGCCGGCGGACCACGACGGCACCTCGACCTATTTCCTCAGCGTCAATCGGAACAAGAAGTCCGTGACCCTGGACCTCACGAGCGAAGCCGGTCGCGAACAGGCCCGCGCCCTGGTCGCCGAGTCCGACGTGCTGGTGGAGAACTTCCGCCCCGGCACGATGGAACGGCTCGGGCTCGGCCCTCGCGAACTCCGCGCCCTACAACCGGAGTTGGTCTACTGCTCGATCAGCGGCTTCGGCAGCGGCGCGGGTGCGGCGATCCCCGGATACGACCTTCTGGTGCAGGCCGTCGGCGGTCTGATGAGCGTGACCGGGGACGCGGCCGGTGAGCCGGTCAAGGCCGGCGTGGCCCTGGTCGACGTGATCACCGGCCTGCACGCCTCGCTCGGTATCCTCGCGGCCCTCCGGCATCGGGACGCCACCGGGCAAGGGCAGCACGTGGAGGTGAACCTGCTCGGTTCGCTGCTGTCGGCCATGGTCAACCAGGCGTCGGCGTTCGCCGTCGCCGGTGTGGTCCCGGGCCGTATGGGCAACGCGCACCCGAGCATCGCCCCGTACGAGACCTTCCCGGCCGCCGACCGTCCGATCGCGATCGCGGTGGGCAACGACCGGCAGTTCGCCGCGCTCGCCGACCTCGTCGGGGAACCCGGTCTCGCTCTCGACGACCGCTTCCGCACCAATGCCGACCGGGTCGCCCACCGCGGCGAACTGCGGGACATCCTGACGCGGCGGCTGGGCACCGTCGGCGCCGACCACTGGTCGGCCGTCCTGCTGGCCGCGGGGGTGCCCGCCGGCCCGGTCAACACCCTTGACGAGGCCTTCGACTTCGCCCGGAAGCTGGGCCTTCCGGGCATCGTCGACATCCCCGCCGCACCCGCCGACGGAGTCGACGGAGTCGAGAGCAGGCCCTTCCGCCAGGTCGCGAGCCCCATCGCGCTGAGCGGTACGCCCGCGCGGTACCGCCTGCCGCCACCGCGCCTGGGCCAGCACACCGCGGAGATCCTGCACCGCCGCCCTTCCGGCCACGACCACCCCTCCGCGTCGAACTGAGCGGTCGGCCGACCGTTCCAGGCGCAGGCACCACGACCGAACCGAACACCCACCACCCGAACACCCACCACCCCCAGGAGCTCACGATGAGCGGCACCAAGCCGATGAAGGACCCCCTCGACCTGCTCGACATCTCCTCCACCCTCACCGGCGAGGAGCGCGAGATCCAGGCCACCGTGGCCAAGTTCCTCGCCGACCGGGTGCGCCCGCACATCGGCGAGTGGTTCGAGAACGCCCACTTCGCGCGCGAACTCGCTCCAGAACTCGGCAAGTTGGGCGTCCTGGGTATGCACCTCGAAGGCTACGGCTGCGCGGGGACGAACGCGGTCAGCTACGGCCTCGCCTGCCTGGAACTGGAGGCGGCGGACTCCGGGTTCCGCAGCTTCGTGTCCGTGCAGGGCTCGCTGTCGATGTTCTCCATCTGGAAGTGGGGTTCGGAGGAGCAGAAGCAGGAGTGGCTGCCCCGGCTCGCCGCCGGTGAGGCCATCGGCTGTTTCGGACTGACCGAGCCCGACTTCGGCAGCAACCCCTCCGGGATGCGCACCCGGGCCGTCCGCGACGGTGGGGGAGACTGGATCCTCAACGGCTCCAAGATGTGGATCACCAACGGCGGCATCGCCGATGTCGCCACCGTCTGGGCGCAGACCGAGGACGGCATCCGCGGCTTCCTCGTCCCCCGCGGGACCCCCGGTTTCACCACGCAGGACATCAAGCAGAAGATGTCTCTGCGCGCCTCGATCACCTCGGAGCTGTACTTCGACAACGTACGGCTGCCCGACTCGGCGCGTCTGCCGCTCGCCGAGGGCCTGCGCGGACCCCTGTCCTGCCTCAACGAGGCCCGCTTCGGCATCCTGTTCGGCGCGGTCGGCGCGGCCCGCGACTCCATCCAGGCGGCCATCGAGTACGCCGACTCCCGCGTGCAGTTCGACAAGCCGATCAGCGCCTTCCAGCTCACCCAGAAGAAGCTCGCCGACATGAGCGTCTCCGTGGGCAACGCCGCGCTGCTCGCCCTCCACCTGGGCCGGCTCAAGGACCAGCACCGCATCCGGCCCGAACAGATCAGCGTCGGCAAGCTCAACAACGTCCGCGAGGCGATCGCCATCGCCCGCGAGTGCCGCACCGTCCTGGGGGCCAACGGCATCTCCCTGGAGTACTCGCCGCTGCGCCACGCCAACAACCTGGAGTCCGTCCTGACCTACGAAGGCACCAGCGAGATGCACACCCTGGTCGTCGGGCAGGCGCTCACCGGCCAGGCGGCGTTCCGCTGACCGCTGACCGCCGACTGCCGACCGCTGGCCGCTGGCCGCTGGCCGCCGACGGCCGACGGCCGACGGCCGACTGCCGGCCGCTGACGGCCGACTGCCGACCGCCGACTACCGGCCGCTGACGGCCCGGCAGGATCACCGAACGCCGAAGGAAGACGCCCGTGAACATCGTCGTACTCGTCAAGCAGGTCCCGGACACGGGTGCCGAACGCACCCTGTCCCGGTCCGACCACCTTCTCGACCGCGAGGACGCCGACCTCGTCCTGGACGAGATCAACGAGCGCGCCGCCGAAGAGGCCCTGAGTCTGAAGGAGACGGCGGACGCCCACATCGTCGTCGTCTCCATGGGACCCGAATCCGCGCTCGAAGCCATCCGCAAGGTCCTGGCGATGGGCGCCGACCGGGGCATCCACATCTGCGACGACCGCCTGCGCGGCGCGGACGTACTGACCACCGCGAAGGTCCTGGCGGCCGCCCTGCGGACCGTGGAGAACGTCGACCTGGTACTCGCCGGCGACGCGACCACCGACGGCCGGGCGAGCGCGGTACCGGCCGTCGTCGCGGACCTGCTCGCACTGCCGCAGGTGACCCAGGTACGGAAGCTCGATGTGGACGCCGGACGGGTGCGCGCCGAGCGTGAGACCGAGAACGGCGAGGCGACGCTGGACGCCCCGCTGCCCGCGCTGGTCAGCGTCACCGAGAAGATCAACGAGCCGCGCTACCCCTCGTTCAAGGGGATCATGGCCGCGAAGAGGAAGCCGGTGGACACGGTCGACCTCGACGACCTGTTCCCCGGCGCCGACGACGCCGAGTTCCTCGTGAGGCGCACCCGTGTGCTGGAGGCCGTCCCGCGTCCCGCGCGCTCAGCGGGAATCCGCATCACGGACGACGGCTCGGCGGGCCGACAGCTCGCCGCGTACCTGATCGCCCAGAAGCTCGTCTGACCCGTCCGACATCTGACCCGTCCGACATCTGACCCGTCTGACCCGTCTGACCCGTCCGAACAGGAACACAGGACCCATGCCCGATGTCCTCGTACTCGTCGACCACGACGGGGAACGTGTCAACAAAACCACTTATGAACTCCTGGCCGCCGCACGGCGGCTGGGCGACCCGGCCGCCGTCGTCGTGGGAACCCCCGGCACGGCGGCGCGCCTCAGGGAATCCCTCGCCCGATACGGCGCCACAAGCGTCCACGCGGCGGAATCCACCGAAGCGGCCGACTTCCTCGTCACGCCCGCCGTGGACGCTCTGGAGCTGGCGGTGAGCGAGACCTCTCCGGCCGCCGTTCTGGTCTCCGCGACGACCGACGGCAGGGAGACGGCCGCGCGTCTCGCGGCACGGCTGGACGCCGGGCTGCTGATCGACGCGGTCGACCTGGACTCCTCCGGCGCGGTCACTCAGATCGTCTTCGGGGGCTCGTACACCGTGCGTTCCCAAGTCACCCACGGGACACCGGTGATCACCGTGCGCCCCGGCTCCTTCGAGCCGGAGGAGCATCCCGGCGGTGCCGTGGAGCGGACACTGGCGCCGCCGGCCGTCGACCCCGCCGGCTCCGCCCGTATCACCGACCGGCGGGCCGTACCCGCGGGCGACCGGCCCGGGCTCACCGAGGCGGCCGTCGTCGTCTCCGGCGGCCGCGGTGTCGGAGGAGCGGACGGCTTCGAGGTGGTGGAGGAACTGGCGGACGCCTTCTCAGGCGCGGTGGGCGCCTCGCGCGCCGCGGTGGACGCCGGCTACTACCCGCACCAGTTCCAGGTCGGGCAGACCGGCAAGTCCGTCTCCCCTCAGCTGTACATCGCCCTGGGTATCTCCGGGGCCATCCAGCACCTCGCCGGAATGCAGACCTCCAGGACGATCGTCGCGGTCAACAAGGACCCGGAGGCGCCCATCCTCGACCTCGCCGACTACGGCGTGGTGGGCGACCTGTTCGCGGTGGCTCCCCGGCTCACCCGGGAGGTGGCCGCCCGCCGCGCCGACGGTTGAGGTGCCGGGCGGCCGGAGGGGCCGTACCGAACCCCCGGACCACGTCTGCCCGGTGATCGAGCGGACGCCGGCGAACACCAGGGAGGGGCGGCCGACGGCCGCCCCTCCCTGGTGTCGCGCGCGGGTGGGGGAGTCGGTGACGGACACCGGTCCGCCGGCCCACCGACCCCCTGCCGGCCCTCAGGCCGCCTGGTAGTCGAAGAAGCCCTGCCCCGACTTACGGCCCAGCAGGCCCGACTCGACCATGCGGCGCAGCAACGGGGGAGGGGCGTACAGCGGTTCGCGGTACTCCTCGTACAGCGCCTCGCCTATCGCCGCCACGGTGTCGAGACCGATGAGGTCGGCGAGGCGCAGCGGGCCCATGGGGTGGGCGCAACCGGCGGTCATGCCGGTGTCGATGTCCTCGGCCGTCGCCGTGCCGGAGCTGACCATCCGCACCGCTGCCAACAGGTAGGGAACCAGGAGGGAGTTCACCACGAAGCCGGCGCGGTCCTGCGTGACGATCGTCTTCTTGCCCAGGGTCTCGTCGGCGAAGGCACGCACGCGCAGTTCCGTGGCCTTCGAGGTATGCAGCGAGGGGATTATCTCGACCAGCGGCATGACGGGGACAGGGTTGAAGAAGTGCAGGCCGACCACCGACTCCGGCCGTCCGGTCGCCGCCGCGAGCCGGGCGATGGGGATCGAGGAGGTGTTGGTGGCCAGCACGGCGGCCGGATCGGTGACCACCTCGTCCAACTGCCGGAACAGAGCCGTCTTGGCCCGCTCGTCCTCCACGGCCGCCTCGATCACCAGGTCGGCCCCGGACAGGCGGGAGAGATCCCCGGTGGCCGAGATCCCGGCCAGCGCATGGGCGCGGCCCTCCGAGGTGATCGCGCGGCGCTTCTCCGCCTTGAGCAGGGAGTCCGCCACGCCGGCCAGACCGGCACGGGCCCTGTCCTCGGTCACGTCGCACAAGGTGACGCGCAGGCCGGCCCGGGCGCAGACCTCGGTGATGCCCCGGCCCATCTGTCCGGCGCCGACGACGCCCACGTGTTTGATCGATGTCATGCTCGATGTCATGCGTTCCTCCGCCTGTCCTACTCCGTCCGGCGGCAGTCGACGGACGCCGCCACGCTCTGTGGTGCCGTGTTGAGCGTAGGCCGGTCACACCCCCTCTGACCTGCTCGGACGATGCGTTTTCCGCGTACAAAGATGCGTCGGTCCGGTGTCGGTCGACGGGGCGGCACGGACGCCACGCCGACCGGATCAGGGGTGGTCCCGACGGCCGTGGAGGCGCGCCCGAGGCCCGAACGGGCCGCGGGTCGCGAAACTCGCCCTGGGCCGGCCGCCCGCCGGGTTCCGTGGTGTCAGCCGGCGGTGACCGTGGCGGCAGCCGCCTCCCGCAGGCGGCGGATCACGCCGCGCACGGCGGGCGAGGTCTCGCCTCTGCGGTAGGCACCCACCAGCCGGGTGGTCAGCGGTACGTCCGCCAGCGGACGGTAGGCCACTCCCGGGATCTGCACGCGGCGCAGCGAGTCGGGGACCAGAGCCACCGCGAGACCCCCTCCCACCAGTGTCAGAGCCGCGATGAAGTCCCGCACCGGGGGAGCGCACCGCGGGCTGAAACCGCCCCGCTCCGCCACCTCCAGAATCTGGTCCCGGCAGCCGTACTCCTCGTCGAAGTGCGGGGCGACGAACCGCTCGTCGCGCAGCTTCGCCGCCGGTACCGCCTCGTACGCCGCCAGCGGTGCGTCGGCCGGCAGCGCCAGGACGACGTCCTCGGTGAGCAGACAGGTGGCCGTGACCTCGGGCGGGTACTCCGGCCTCCAGCGCAGGAACCCGACGTCGATGTCCCCGCAGGCCAACGCCTCCAGCTGCGCCGGTGTCTCCAACTCGCGCACCTGCAGGGTGAGTTGCGTGCCGGGGGCCGCGCAGCGGGTGAGGACGTCGGTCAGCACCCCGGAGAACGCGGCGGAGGCGACGTACGCGATCTGGGCGTGCCCCAGCTCCCCGCGACCGGCACGCCGGCCCACGGCCTCGGCCCGCGCGGCCTGGGCGAGGGTCAGCCGTGCCTCCTCGACGAAGAGCCGCCCGGCGCTGGTCAGCGCCGGGCGGGTGCGTCGTCCGCGGTCGATCAGGCGGACGCCCAGGTGCGATTCGAGCGCCCTGATCTGGGCGCTGAGTGCCGAGGGAGCGAGATGCAGACGGTCCGACGCCCGCGCGAAGTGCAGTTCCTCCGCGACGGTGACGAACGATTCCAGCCAGCGCAGTTCCACCGGCTCCTCCGTCCTGCTGGGCGTGTTCTGGGGCGACCCACCGGCCGTGCGTACGGCCGGTGGGTCGGACACCACGCGGCGGCGTCAGGGCAGAACAGGACCGCCGCGGGGTGAGTACGGTACGCCTGTGGTTCAGGGGATGACGACGTAGTTGCTGAATCCGCCGTCGCGGTCCTCCAGGCCCGAGATGGCCTCGTTGACCCGGGACAGCGGGAAGGGCTTGGCCTGCAGGTAGGACAGGTCCAGGGTGCCCGTGGCCACCATGTCGGCGAGTTCCTGCCCCTGCGCGGTGCTGAACCAGTTGGAGCCGATCAGCTGGACCTGCTCGTCCATGAGCCACTTCACGTCCACGGGCAGCCGGTCGGCCACGCCGCCGACGTTGACCACCTTGCCGCCCCTGCGGACACCCTGCATGGAGTCGAGCATCGTCTCCACCGGAGCCTTGGCGCCCAGCGCGCTGATCACGTAGTCCGCGCCCTCGCCGCCGGTGCGGGACTTCGCCCACTCACCGGTGGAGCCGTCACCCAGCCGGAAGACCTCGACCCGCTCCGGGTCCAGTTCCTTGACGCGCTTGAGGAGTGCCTCGTTGCGACCGGTCCCGAGGACCCGGGCGGCACCGGAGGCCAGCGCGAGCACGGTGGACGCGACACCGAGGGTTCCCGTGACCCCGTCGATCAGCGCGACCTGGCCGGGGCCGGCGGCGGCGTTCTTGAGGGCGCCGTAGGAGGTGCCGATGTAGCCGAGCTTGCCCGCCTGCTCGAACGTCATGGTGTCCGGGATGTTGACGATCGAGTACTGCGGGGCGGTCATGTACTCCGCGAAGCCGCCGTAGGGGTAGAGGTCGAAGATCCGCTGGCCGTCACGGGAGGTGCTGAAGTAGCCGTTCAACGTGAAGTAGCGGCACCGGCTCAGTTCACCGCCCCGGCAGACCTGGCAACTCCCGCAGGAACGCAGGGGGTTGACGTACACCCGGTCACCCGGCTTGGTGTGCAGCACGGCCTCACCGACCGCTTCGACCACGCCGGCGGCGTCCAGGCCGAAGATGGCGGGGAACTTCGGCAACGGCTGATGCGGGAACCAGGTGGGCCAGTTGTTGATCACGTTGGCCATGTTCGGCACGATCCCGCACGCCTTCACCCGTACCAGTACGTCGGTCGGGCGCGGCGTGGGTACGTCGATCGTGTCGATCGACATCGGCTCACCGAGCGTGTGCAGTCGTGCAGCGAGCATTTTCGCCATTGAAATACTCCTTGTTACTGCTCCGTCCCGGGCGGCCGGGGGCGGAGACACCAAGAATTCCCTACGAATGGGGAAAAGGGTTGGGGTAGTTGTCCTCAAGGTCGATGCCGAGCAATCCCATGATGCGGACGCCGGAGTTGTACCAGGCGATGGACAACGACAGTTCGACCATCTGCTTGTCCGTCAGGTGGTCGGCGGCGGCACGCCACGTGTTCTCCGCGACGTCGACCTGGAGCGTGGACTCCTTGGCGAGACGCATCACCGCCTTCTCCGTGTCGTCGAACAGATCGGACGACTCGAAGTCGGCCACCGCCGCGAGCTGTTCCTCGGTGAGCCCGGCCTTGAGTCCGTGCGACTGGTGGTGCGCGACCTCGTACGCCGAGCGGGTCGCGTACCCCACGGTCAGGATGGCCAGCTCCCGCAGCTTGGGACTGAGGTCGGCGGCCCGCAGCGAGTTGGCGTAGGTCAGGAAGGCGTCCAGCTGGGTGGGCGCGTTGGTCAGGGCGAGGAAGATGTTCGCCGTCGGGACCTTGCGTTCGGTTTCGAGCCGGTCGTACAGGGGCTTCTGCGACTCGTCGGCGTCCTCGCGGCGCAGATAGGGGACGCGTGCCATGGGTGTCTCCTCGGGGGACGGAAAGATCAGCGGGTGGACTGGGACTGTTCGAGCAGGAACCGCTCCAGCGACATGGGCTTCGGCGGCTCGGCCGGCGGAATCCGCTTGACCCCCGCGAAGGGCGACGCCTCGAAGTACCACTTCTCCAGCGCCGGCAGGCCCCAGCGGGCGTTCGTGCTCAGCGATCCCGCGTCCCAGCGCACCGGCTCGATCTCGGTGTCGATCGTCTGGTAATGGCTGTTGAAGACCTCCACCCGGTGCCCGTCGGGGTCACGGAGGTAGGCGAAGAGCATCCCGCCCGGACCGTGACGTCCCGGGCCACGCTCCACGCCCTCGCCGTACCCGTGGATGCCCGCGAAGTCGCAGGCGGTGAAGATGTCGTGGCTCTCGGAGACGGTGTACGCGAAGTGATGCAGGGCGGGCCCGGTGTTCTCGACGATCGCCAGGTCCAGGCAGGTGCCCTTGCGGTACATGAACGCGCCCAGCAGCTTGTCGCCGTGCGCCAGGTACTCGGAGTTACGGAAGCCCAGTTCGCCGTAGAACGCGCACAGCTCGTAGGTGTCGGGCGCGAAGGTCTGGTAGTGATCGAGTCGCTGCGCGTGCGCGCCCTTGTGGAGCTGGAAGTCGATGTGCAGCCTCGGCCGGGTCTCCATGTGCGCACAGAGTTCGAGGGGCGTGCCGATGGGGTCGCTGACGTGCAGGGTGCGGCCCTGGTACGGGGCGTCGACCCACTCGGCGGGCAGTCCCCGCTCACGGAACCAGTCGTACGCGATGTCGAGGTCCTCGTCGAAGAAGACCCGGAAGCCGATCCTCCCGCAGGAGCCCGCGCCCTCTTCGTCCAGTTCCAGGACGAGGCTGTGGTGACAGGCCTCCGACAGGCCGCGGAGATAGCAGGTGCGCTCGTCCTCGTCGCTGACGACGAGTCCCAGCACGTTCACATAGAAGTTCCGGCTCTCGGCCAGATCGGCCACGGTGAGCCGGACGTGGCTGGAGCGGGTGATGTTGAAACTCGGGCGCAGATTGACGGGTGGCAGCATGCTGGTCTCCGTGCTCGGATCGGCTCTGGAATTCTGGGTCTCTGGGTTTCGGGATTTCGCTGACTGTAATACGTGATATTTCCACGGCCTTTTTACGGCTTGGTCGTGGAGGCCCGGGATCCGGCGAAGGTGAAGGCGGACCAGCCGCTGAATTCGGCGGATTCACCGAGGGACTCCTCGATGCGCAGAACCTCGTTCCACTTGGCCATGCGCTCGGAGCGGGTGAACGAGCCCACCTTCAGCTGGCCGGCGTCCCAGCCGACGCTCAGATGGGCGATGGTGATGTCCTCGGTCTCGCCGGAACGCGCCGAGACGATCGTGCCGAATCCGGCTTCCTTGCCGGCCCGCAGTGCCTGGAACGCCTCGGTGACCGTACCGGCCTGGTTCGGCTTGACGAGGACGGCGTTCGCCGCTCCGGCGGTGGCCGCGGCCTCCACGCGCTTGGCGTTCGTGACCAGGTAGTCGTCGCCGATCACCTGGCAGCGGTCGCCGTAGCGCCGGGTGAACTCCAGCATGCCGTCGTGGTCGTCCTCGCCCACGGGATCCTCGATGGAGAGGATCGGATACCGCTCGATCCAGCCGCCCAGCATGTCGATCAGCGCCGCGGTGTCGAGCGTGCGGTCGTCCAGGGCCAGCGTGTAGCGCCCGCCGCTGCCGAACTGCGAGGCCGCGACGTCCAGTGAGATGCCCACCTCGGTCGAGGGGGCGAAGCCCGCGGCCCGGATGGCGTGGGTCAGCATCTCCAGCGCCTCCTCGTTGGAGTCGAAGGCCGGCCAGAAGCCGCCCTCGTCCGCCACGCCCTGGGCCTTCCCCGCCGCGCGCATCAGGCTTCCGGCCGCCCGGTAGATCTCCGCGGTCCAGTCCAGGGCCTCGGAGAAACTGTCCGCCGCCGGGCACATCACCATGAAGTCCTGTACGTCGACCCGGCGGTCCGCGTGGGCGCCGCCGCCGAAGATCTGGATCTCGGGCAGCGGGATACGTACGGGGCTGTCGCCCGCCAGGTGCTTCCACAGCGGCACCCCCGCCGAAGCGGCGGCGGCGTGCAGGACGGCCATGGAGGTGGCCACGATCGCGTTGCCGCCGAGACGGCCGCGGTCGGGGGTTCCGTCGAGGTCCACCAGCAGCCGGTCGACGGCCTCCTGGTCACCCGCGTCACGGCCGGCGAGGGCGGGCGCGATCTCGTCGTTCACCGAGCCCACCGCGCGCTGGACGTCGAGTCCGCCGAAGCGGCTGCCGCCGTCGCGCAGGTCGAGCGCTTCGCCCTGGCCCGTCGAGGCGCCCGCCGGTGCGATGGCCCGACCGACCGCGCCGTCCGCGAGCCGGACCTCGACCTCGACGGTCGGCCGACCGCGTGAGTCCCACACTCTGCGGCCGTGGAGCTTGGCGATCCGCGCGTCTGTCATGGCGGTGCAACCTTTCGGAGTTCGGACGACCGGGGTGAGGGTCGGGGAGTCCGTGCCTGTCATCGGGAGAGGGACGTCCGCACGGCCGTGGCGTACGGGGGCATCGCCGACGAGCGGGCGCGGGTGGACCCCGAGGGAGCGGCACCCGGATCGGTACGAGGGCGCTGCGCGTGGGCGAAGGGTCGTACGGCTCTGTTCGCCACCGTGCTAACGATAGCGCAATCGTGCGAACTGTCGGCGGTGATGTCAAGAGGCGGGTTGCGCTCGATGCCCATCTGTCTGCCGTGCGGATCTGCTCTCGCGGTCCATCTCCAAGTAAATGCTATCGTTCGCACGATGCCGCTCCGGCAAGGACTCCGGCGGGCCCGCACGTCTCCTGGACGGACAGCACGGGAAGAGGCGGGCCCGCCGGGCGGGGCGGCCGAAAGGAAAGGGAGCCCGATATGGCAGCCGAGCCCTCTGTGGCGCCGATGACCCTCACCACCGTGGTGGCCAGTACGCGTCCCGGGCGGGTGGGAAGGTCCGTCGCGGACTGGTTCACCACCCGGGCCGCGGAGTGCGAACAGTTCGAGTCGCACACGGTCGACCTCCGGGAACTCGCCCTTCCCTTCTTCGACGAGCCGCACCCGCCCGCCCTGCGGCAGTACACGAAGAGCCACACCCGGGAGTGGAGCCGGATCGTCGAGGCGTCGGACGCGTTCGTCTTCGTCACCCCCGAGTACAACGGCGGCTTCCCCGCCCCGTTGAAGAACGCGTGGGACTACCTCGTCGTGGAGTGGCAGCACAAGCCGGCCGCGTTCGTCAGCTACGGAGGCGTCTCGGCGGGCACCCGGGCGGTGCAGATGGGCAAGCAGGTCGTGGCGAACCTCAGGATGCTGCCGATCGGCCCGACCGTGAGCATCCCGTTCGTCAACGAACTCGTCGAGGACGGTGCTTTCCGGCCCGGCAAGATCCACGAGGCGGCGGCCGAGCAGGTGCTCGACGAACTCGTGCGTACCGCCCGCGTCATGCGCGGGCTGCGCGGCGGAACGCACTGACCTGCCACCGTCCCCGCCGCCCGATTCGGCGGGGACGTGCGAAGGCGCCCGGAGCGGTGTGCTCCGGGCGCCTTCCGCGTGTGCGGGTGGGGTCGGTCGCCCACGGCTCAGCGGGGTCGGGGCGAAGCCTTTCCGCCGGGAGGTGCCGTGCTGCCGCGCAGGATCAGCGATCCGGGGGAGACCGACGTGTACGGTCCGTCGTTGCCCGGCTTGGTCTTCAGGCGGCGCATCAGCCACAGCGCGCAGCCGGTGGCCATCTCCTGGATCGGCAGACCGATCGTCGTGAGTCCGGGACCCCACCAGGAGAACCCCGGCTCGTCACCGAACCCGATCACGGACAGCTCCCCGGGCACCTTCACCCGCTGCTCGGACAGTTCCTCCAGGACTCCCCGGGTGAGCTGGATCGATCCCAGTACGAGCGCGGTGGGGGTGTCCGGGCCCTTCAGCAGCCGGCGCATCGCCTGGCGGCCGTGGTCCACGGACGACGGCGGGCCGAGCTCCGTGCGCCCGGCCCCGTCCGGCAGGCCGCCGTCGCGCAGGGCGCTGCGGAAGCCGCGCAGACGCTCCGCGCCCGTGGGCAGTTCCTCGGGGCCGCCCATGTACGCGATACGCGTGTGGCCCTGGGCCACCAGGTGGGCCGTGGCCACACGCAGCGCCTCGTGGTCGTCCACGCCGAACCACTGGGAGCCGAGCGACGGGTGGCGGCGCAGCAGTTGCAGGTGCGGCATCGTGCGCAGGAGCTTGACCGAGTCGCTGTGCGGGCGCGCGGTGGGCACGATGATGACACCGGCCACGCGGGTCGCGGACAGCTCCCGCAGATGGCGCAGCTCCACCATCCGGTCGTCGTCCGTCTCCGAGAGCATCAGCTGGAAGCCCTCGGCCTCCATGTTCTTGGACAGCTCGTGCGCGATGGTCGAGTAGAAGCTGTTGCGGATGTCCGGGATCACCAGCGCGACCACGTTGCTGGACGCCCCGCGCATCATCCGGGCCGCACGGTTGCCGACGTAGCCCATCTCGGCGGCGGCCTGGCGGACCTTGAACTTGGTCTCCTCGCTGATGCGGGAATCGTCGGCGAGCGCCCGGCCGACCGTGGAGACGGAGACTCCGAGGCGTTCCGCGATGTCTTTGGTCGTGATCACGTAAGGGCCCCCTTGAGGTGACTGATCCCGTGCCGTCACTTTCCGTGTGCCAACGATAGCGCTTGGGTCGCTCTCCGCAGTCGAGAGGGAGGGGCGCGGGAATGATCGTTCCGTGCGTGCTAACGTTAGCATTGCTGGATGGGTCATGCAGTCGTGTTCGGCTGCCTAGTTGCGGAGGTTTCCGTGCGGATCGTCAGGTATGCCGTCGGCGGCGTGCGTCACTACGGAGAACTCGTATCCGGTGAAGCCGGGATCGCGAGATGCGAGGGAAATCCCTTCACCGGACTGTCCCCCACCGGGGACGTCGACGAAATCGGCGACGTGGTCATTCTCGCGCCGCTCGAACGGCCCCGGATCTTCGGATTCGCCTACAACTACGCCTCACACATCGACGAGACCGATCGCGCGGTTCCGGAAGTTCCGGTGTGCTTTATGAAGCCCAGTACGGCGGTGGTGGGTCCGGATGACGCCATCGTCTATCCGGCGGACGGTGAACTGGTCCATTTCGAAGGCGAGTTGGTCGTCGTCATCGGAAAGGAGGCCCGTCATGTGAAGCCCTCCGAGGCCCACGAGTACATCCTCGGCTATACGTGTGGCAATGACGTCAGCGACCGCGTCGTCCAGCGCAGGGAGAGCGCCTTCGGCACGCTTCTGATCGGGAAGGGGCAGGACACCTTCGCTCCCCTCGGGCCGGTCATCGAGACCGAACTCGACCCCTCGGCGCTGTCGCTGACGACCCGTGTGAACGGCGCCGTCATGCAGTCGGCGAGCACGGCCGACCTGCTGCTCGCCGTTCCCGACATCATCGGTTACCTCAGCCGCTACCTGACGCTGCTGCCCGGAGACGCGATCATGACCGGCACACCGTCCGGCGTCGGGCCGATCCGTCCCGGAGACGTGGTCGAGGTGGAGATCGAGGGCATCGGCGTGCTGCGCAACCCTGTGGTGGCCGAGAGCCTCTGACGTCACCCGCCCGTCGGGCGACCACACACAGGGGCCTGCCCACCGCCGAGCGGTGGGCAGGCCCCTGTGGAATGTCGGCGGTGTGCCACCACGCCCTGCTGATGCCACGTCACCGTGTTGCCCCGGGCCTGCGCCCGGGGCAACACGGTGACGGGTGTGCGGTGGGGCGGTCGCTAGCGGGCCGCGTTGTTGAACCGCGAGGTGCGGACGAAGGCCAGGGCGACCACGCCCAGCAGCGGCAGGGCCGTGACCTGCAGCAGCCCGGCCCGGCTCCAGCCGAAGGAGTCCACCAGGCCGGCGAAGAGCAGACCCGAGAACGCCGCCGGTCCGTAGTAGCTGGTGACGAAGAGACCGGAGGCTCGACCGATCTGGCCGGGGCGGACGGCCCGCTGTATCGCGCTGTTGGTGTTGGGGTAGATGAAGCCCAGCCCGAAGGCGCCCATGAGGAAGGCGAACAGGCACTGCACCCCCACCGTGGCGTGGGTCGTGTAGATGCACACGCTGATGGCGGAGACGGCCAGCAGGCTGATCATCAGCAGGTTGCGCTGGTTGACGCGGTCGCCGAGCCAGCCGCCGAACACGGCCGTCATGCCGCCGAAGCCGAGAAGGCTCATGGCCAGCGCGGCCTGCCCGGGGGAGTAGTGCAGCGAGGTGATGAGGAAGGTCGGGTAGAGGCCGAGGAATCCGTAGAGGGCCACACCGCTGATGACCGCGTGGACGGCCAGTGCGACCGTGTTGCGGTTGTAGGCGGAGGCCGGCATGTACTCGTAGGTCCCGGTCGAGGCGACCTTCTCGACGGAGTGCTCGGTCAGGCCGGTCCGCACGAGGAACAGGGAGACGGCGGCGATCAGCAGCCCGGCCGCTCCGAACAGGTAGAACGGCGAGTGCCAGGTGCCGTGCATGCTCATCAGCCCGACACCGATCAGCGGCGCGATGAACACACCGACCGAGTAGCCCACGCCGATGACACCGAAGGCGAGGCCACGTCGCTGGGCGAAGAAGGCGCCGATCGCCGCGAAGATGGCGGCGGACTGCATGCCCTCACCGAAGCCCGAGACGATCCGGTACAGGCTCATGTCGGCGAAACCGGTCGCCAGCGGCGTCGCCATCGTGCCCAGGGAGTAGATCACGATGCTGACCAGCAGCACGGTCTTGCGGCGGAAGCGGTCGAGCAGGTAGCCGGCGGGCAGGCCGGCGAGGGCCATGCCGAGGGTGAAGTTCGTCGCCAGCAGCCCGCCCTGCTCCAGGGAGAACCCGTACTCCTCCCGGATGTTCGGCAGCAGGGGAGGAAAGACCTGGCGGTCCATCGCGTTGACCATGTACGAGAGGACGATCAGCAGGAAGCCCACACCGATCATGGGGCGGGAAAGAGAGGGCCGGTTGCTTTCCTGTGTTTCGCCGACGGGCACTGCGGTGGTGTCGACTTGCGCTGCGTGTGTCATAGCGGCTCCTGAAGAGGAAGGGGCCACGGGCGGACCGTGGCGGAGCCATCGCCGGTACGGGGCCGTACGGGCGAGGGATGAAGCGGTGGGCTGAACCCGGACTCGCGTCGGCGACGGCTGTGCGGTCGTCGACTGGCGGAATGGGGCGACGGGCTGCCGCGCGGTCGGACACCGCATGCGGAATTCAGCCGTTTATCGCCCGTCGGGACGTCCGTGGCTATGGCGTCTTCGACAGCCGGACTTCGTGCGGACACTTGTCGGTCACACGGTCGGCGCTGGCTGAAACCATGAAGGCAAGTGGGGGGCGCGTCAAGACGTGTACGCGGGTTTTCTTCGGCGCTTCTGGCTTTCCCCGAGGCGGCGGGGTTCCTCGGCACTGCGACAGGCCCCGCGGTGGGATGGCGACGATCGGGTGTACGCCGCACCCTTGACGCGTCGAAGGTCCCGAATGCTATCGTTAGCACCACGTGGCTGTGACAAAGTGATGCGACGTGCCCTGGTATCCCGCGATCCGATCCAGGGGCGTACTGCGGCGCCCGCCCCGACCACAAGTCGGCGGGCGCCGACGAGCCCAGTGACCCCCTCCGGCCCACCCAGGGCGACCGACGGCCCATCGGACAAGCTGTCGGCCGGCCCTTACGGGTGGCGATCAAACCCGCTCACCGGACGCGACCGGGCGTGACGCCCGACCGTCCGCCGCGGCCGCACGACTCTGCGAGGACGACCTGCCATGAACCCATCGAGCCGCCCCGGCACCGTGCTGCTCACCGACTACGCCTGGCCCGACGACTCCGTCGAGCGATCCGTCATCGAGGCGGCGGGCCACACCCTGGTGACCGGCCCCGCCGAACCCGCCACCGCCGAAGCCATCGAGGAACTGGTGGCCGAGCACCGGCCCGCCGGCATCCTGACCTGCTGGGCGCCCGTCTCCGCCACCGCGATCGGCACCTCGCCGGACCTGCGGATCGTGGCCAGGCTCGGCGTCGGCCTCGACAACATCGCCGTGGAGGCGGCCACCGACCGGGGCGTCTGGGTCACCAACGTGCCCGACTACTGCGTCGAGGAGGTCGCGGACCACGCCGTCGGCATGGTGCTGGCCTGGACGCGGGGCCTGGCCGTGTTCGACCGGGACGTCCGTGCGGGCCGTTGGGACCCCGCCAGTGCCCGGCTGCGTCGGCTGTCGACGCTGACCTGCGGCGTCGTCGGATACGGACGCATCGGACGCGCCACCGCCGGCCGGCTCGGCGCGTTCGGCTGCCGGATCCTGGCCCACGACCCGCACCCGCCCAAGGACACCCCGGGCGTGGAGATGGTGGGCCTGGAGGAGCTGCTGCGCCGCAGCGACGTGGTGATCCTCCATGTGCCGCTCACCCCGGACACGCACCACATCATCGGAGCCGGGCAGCTGGCGCTGATGCGGCGGGGCGGCCTGCTGGTCAACGTCAGCCGGGGCGGCCTGGTGGACACCGACGCGGTGATCAAGGCGCTCGACAGCGGGCACCTGGACGGAGCCGCCTTCGACGTGCTGGAGAGCGAGCCGCACGTCCCCGACGGACTGCTGGCGCAGCCGGGCGCGCTGCTCACCCCGCACGTCGCCTTCTCCTCCGACGCCTCGGTCACGGAGCTGCGCCGCCGAGCGGCCGAGGAGGTCGTACGGATCCTGGCGGGCGAGGAACCGGCCCACGCCCGCAACAGCCCCCGCGGTCTGCCCGGAGGGTCGGGTGACCGGCGATGACGTCGCCCTCCGCGCCGGTGAGCCCGGACCCGGTGCCGGACACCTCGCTCACCGACTTCCTGCTCACCCACGGGCTCGCCGGGCCCGGCGAACCCGCACGGTGGACGCCGCTGGCCGGCGGTGTCTCGTCCGACCTGTGGCGGGTGGACCTGCCGGGACGCTCCCTGTGCGTCAAGCGGGCCCTGGCCCGGCTGCGGGTCGCCGCCGACTGGCAGGCACCGGTGTCGCGCAACGCGTACGAATGGGCGTGGATGCGGTTCGCGTCCCGGCACCGGCCGGACAGCGTGCCGGAGCTGCTGGCCCACGACGCCGAGGCCGGCCTCTTCGCGATGGCGTTCCTGCCCCCCGAGCGGTACCCGGTGTGGAAGGCACAGCTGTTCGACGGCCAGGTGGAGGTGGCGACCGCCGCGGCCGTCGGAGAACTGCTCGGCACCCTGCACGCGGCGAGCGCGGGCGATGTCACCCTCGCCGCGGAGTTCGCCACCGACGACAACTTCCACGCGCTGCGCATCGAGCCGTACCTGCTGGCCACCGCGGCGGCGCACCCCGATCTGGGCGACGTCCTCCGGGGCCTCGCCCACCGCACGGCCACGACCCACCTGGCCCTGGTGCACGGCGACGTCAGCCCCAAGAACATCCTCGTCGGCCCGGCCGGGCCCGTGCTGCTGGACGCCGAGTGCGCCTGGTACGGGGACCCGGCCTTCGACCTGGCCTTCTGCGTCAACCATCTGCTCCTCAAGAGCCTGGTGGTACCCGGGCACCGAGCCGATCTCCTCGGCTCCGCGCGGGTCCTGGTCGAGGAGTACGTCCGGCGCGTCGACTGGGAGCCCCGGCCGGACCTCGAGGCGCGGGGTGCGGCACTGCTGCCGGCGCTGCTGCTCGCGCGGGTGGACGGCAAGTCCCCGGCGGAGTACCTCACGGACGACGGGCACCGGCTGTTCGTGCGCACGGTGGCATCGGCCCTGCTGAGGGTCCCCGTCCCGACCATGACGGACGTCCTGGACTCCTGGGCGGCCGCGCTCGAAGCCACCCCGACCGAGCCCGGCGGCGACCGCCCCGACTGACGAACCGATGCGTCGGCGACCTTGCATCCGTCGGATCCGTCGGACCCGTCGGACCCGTCGGACCTGATGGACCCGGCCGGACCCGCCGGACCCGCCGGACCCGTCGGACCCGTCGGACCCGTCGGATCCGTCGGACCCGTCGGACCTGATGGACCTGATGGACCTGATGGACCTGATGGACCTGATGGACCCGCCGGACCCGCCGGACCCGCCGGACCCGCCGGACCCGTCGGACCTGATGGACCCGACGGACCGAACAGACCCGATGGACCTGACAGATACGCCAGACACGACGGACCCGACGGACCCGACGGACCTGACAGACCCGACGGACCTGACAGACACGACGGACCCGACAGGCCCGATGGACCTGACAGATACGCCAGATACGCCAGACACGACGGACCCGACGGACACGCCAGACACGACGGACCCGCCAGACACGACCGAGGAGAGATGCATGCGCAGAGTCGTCACCGGCCATGACGAGAACGGCAGGTCGGTCGTCGTCAGCGACGGCCCCATCCCGCGCAGCCGGGAGTTCAGCAGTCTGCCGGGCTGGGTGTCCCGCCTGCCGTGGGCCACCGAACCCGGCGAGCAGGTCAGCCGGGCCGGCGAGGACCCCACACCCAAGGTCACCAGCCTCCTCCCGGCGCCCGGCGGCACCCGCTTCATCGTCCTGACCTTCCCACCGGACACCGCGATGTCCGACCCGGCGTTCGATCCCGTCGCCTTCGACCGGGAACAGCGGGCGGACTCGCCCGGCATCGCGGACCTCATGGAGCCCGACGGCATGCACACCACGCCGACCGTCGACTACGGCATCGTGCTCCAGGGCGACCTCGTGCTCGAACTCGACGACGGCCGCTGCACCCCCCTCTCGGCAGGGGACATCGTGATCCAGAACGGCACCCGGCACGGCTGGCGCAATCGCGGCGACCAGCCGGCCACCATGGCCTTCGTCCTCGTCGGCGCGGAGCGCGACGGCTGACGGGGCGGAGTGGTCCCGGGCCGGAGCCGGCTCCGCGCTCCCCGCGCGTGCGGATGAAAGCCCCACGGCGTCGACGACCCGTGGGGCTGCCGCCGTTCGCCGGACGGCCGAGCCGACAGGCGTCAGTCGCTGGTGTCCGGTCCGCCGGGGCCGGCGAGCGTCTTCTCGGCGTACTGGAGGAACGCGCGGGCCCGATGGGTGGGGATGACGTGCGAGGCGTGGGCGACCACGAGCTCGACATGGTCCAGCGGGTCGCTGAGCGGTACGGATGCCAGGGGGAGCCCTTCGATGCTGGTATCGGTCGGCCAGGTCTGAATCAGGGTGGCGAAGCCGAGACCGCGGGCGACCATGCTGCGGACGGCCTCGATGCTCGAGGTCCGGTACCGGATGTTCGGCCGTGCTCCGGCGAGGGAGAACCAGCGGTCGGCGTTCTGTTGGGCGGGCGGCTGAGCGTAGATGATCAGTGGCTCGTCGGCCAGTTCGGCGAGTGAGACGGACTCCCGCCCCGCCAGAGGGTGGCCGGCGGCCACGATGACGTACGGACGGTTTGCGCGGAGCGTCGTACAGGACAGGCCGGCCTCGTCACCGAATGCGTACAGCAAAGCGACATCGCATGAGCCCTGTACCAAAGCCTGTCTCATTTCGTCCTGCTGACCCTCGATCAGTTCCAGGTCGACCGCAGGGTGAAGCCGCGTGAATCCGTCCACCAGGAGCGGGATCAGGAAAGGTGTCAGGGCCGTGTAGCAGCCGATTTTCAGGCGGCCTGCCAGTCGGCCTTCCTCGGCCTGGGCGCCGGCTGTTATCTCGTCGGCCTGAGCCAACATCGCCCGGGCGCGTCCGAGGATCCGGCTGCCCGCCTCGGTGAGAGAGACCCCTTTCGCCCGACGTCGTATCAACAACTGCACGCCGAGGCGGCGTTCGAGGTCGGCGATCGCTGTGGAGATGCTGGCCTGGGAGGCATGGCACCGTACCGCCGCCGCGCTCATGGAGCCGGTGTCCGCCACAGCGACGAAGTATTCCAACTGCCGGAGGGAAAAACTTGCTGTCATTTCTCTCCTACTGCCATGGGAACCCTCAATAAGCCTTATCGGAAAGTTCTGCTTTTCCTGGCCGTAACGAGGATGTCATCCTAATGCGCAGTTCACCTGTGGAAAAGGCTCGTTTTACGAGCAAGCTCCCGCGTGCCCGACGAGGAGACCTTCATGGCCATGCTTCTTGACCCCACCCGACCCACGGACCGAGGAATGGGGGACGGCGTGCTCGACCGCGTCCGCGCCCTCCTTCCCGAGATCGCCGCACGCTCGGCCGAGGGAGAGGACGCCCGGGCGGTTCCGGCGGAGATCGTCGCCGCTCTGCGCGAAGCCGGTGTGTTCCGGATGGCCCTGCCCCGGGTGTGGGGCGGCGAACAGTACGGGCTGCTGGAAGGAGCCCGGGTGGTGCGGGAGCTCGCCCGAGCCGACGGCTCGACCGGCTGGACCGTCCAGGCCGCGTCGATGGCGTGGTTCTTCGTACGGTCGCTGCCCCGGGAGACGCTGGAGAACGAGGTGTTCGGCAGCGGCGCGGATCTGATGCTCCGAGGGGCGGTGGCTCCGAAGGGGCTGGCGACGCCGGTGAAGGGCGGGTACCGGATCAGTGGTCGATGGCCGCTGGCGAGCGGCCCCTTCACCCCGGACTGGATGCTCGGAGGCTTCCTGGTCGAAGGGGCGCCGCCGCTGCCGGACGGCCGTCCGGACATGCGGGTCGCGCTGTTCCGGCCCGAGCAGGTCACCTTCCTCGACACCTGGGACGCGGTCGGCCTGCGTGCCACGCAGAGCACGGACTTCACGATGGACGACGTCTTCGTGCCCGAGCGTCACACGGGACCGATGTTCGGCGACAACAACATCCCCGCTCCCCTTTACGACCTGCCCTACTCACCCACCGGGGCCTCGCACGACGCCGTCATCCTCGGCGCCCTCGACGGTGCGCTCGACGATCTCGCCGAACTCGCCGCCACCAAGCGGCCGGCGTTCAACCCGAGGGCCCTCCTCGGTGAGGACCCGGTGTTCCAGGAGAAGTTCGCCGAGCTGCGGCTGCGGGCGGGGGCGCTGGCGGCCCTGTCGGAGCAGACCGGACGCATCGTCATGGACCGTGCCCTCGGGGGAGAGGCGCCCACCCCGGTCGAGTGGTTCAGCTACAAGGGCACCACCCAGCACATCCACCACGAGGGCATCCGGATCCTCAACGAGATCATGACCCTCTCGGGCAGCGCGGGCCTGTACAGCGGCAGTCCGCTCCAGCGCCGCTGGCGCGATGTCCGCTGCGTCTCCCAGCACGTGGTCGGCAACACGGGTGCCATGCGGCAGCTCGGCGCGGTCCTGTCGGGCCAGAACTGACACCCCGCTCACTCCCCTCTCGCACCCCTCCGAGGAAGCGATGCCTACGCCACCGACCCCGACCCCCGTCCCGCGCATCCCCGCGATCCGCGCCGAAGCCCGGCCGCACCGCACACACCGACACCGGAAGGGTGGCCTCCGATGAGCCCTCTCCACGCGACACCGACCAACCCTGCCCTGCTGCGCCAGGCGTTCGGCTGCTTCCCGTCCGGGGTGACAGCCGTGTGCGCACTCGACTCCGGCGCCCCGGTGGGTATGGCCGCGAGCACCTTCACCCCGGTCTCCCTGTCACCCGCCCTGATATCGGTCTGCGTGCAGGACACCTCCACGACCTGGCCGAAACTGCGACGGCGAAGCCACGTGGGTGTGAGCGTGCTCGCCCAGGGACAGGACGAGATCTGCCGGTCGCTGGCCGGCAAGGGGGGCGACCGGTTCGCGGGAGTCGACTGGGACGCCGACGAGGGCGGCGGTGTGTACATCCGCGGCGCCAGCCTCTGGCTGAACTGCACACTGCACGCCGAACTCCCCGGCGGCGACCACACGATCGTCCTGCTGGAGATCCAGGGTCTGCGGGCCGAACCCGACAGAGACCCCCTGGTGTTCCACAACAGCAGGTTCCGACGCCTGGCCGTCTCCTAGCGGGGGCCGCCTGCGCGGCCTGCGGCGCCCGCCCCCCCCGCGTGTGACCGTCCTTCTGTCCTTGGCAGCGGCTCCCGCCGCACGCGTTGTTGACATCTGGAGTCCATCGGCTCACTGGTAGGCGCATCGCCATGTGGACGCGGCGCCGGCCTGAGCCTCTACCAGGTCGTCCGCGAGCTACAGACACTCCTCGCCCTTTGGACCGGCGCCTGCCCACCTGCCACCGCGACATCCCCACGCCCCTACGGACCTGACCGAGCCCTACCAGGGGTGCTGGTCCGGTCGGTGGGCGCCCTGAAGCATTCTTTCGCGCCGCCCGCCGCGGGGGTGAAGCAGGATTGCACCGGTGTCCCAGGGCTGATCACGCTCATGAGGGTGTGGACATAGGTGTCCGCCTCGCTGCGGTTGCTGACGCGGGCGCCGTCGAGGAAGCCGTTCCGGCCCGCCCGGATCTCGACGCGGTCGTCCACGGCAGCTCCCCACATCCGGACCCAACTCGTCCCGCATTCCTGGCTGTAGCGGATCTGGATCCAGGCTCCCGTGGCGGTCTCGTGCTCGGCGAGCGTCTCCGGGTCGGCGCCACATCGCGTCGTGATCGGGTCCTTGTTCTGGCATGCGGTGTGCCGACAGAGCGGCCCGGTGGCGGTAGGGGGCGTGGGGGACGGTGCCGCCTCGTTGCCGTGCGACGGGGGGAGGTGGACGAGCACGAGGGTTCCCAGTGCCACGGCGCACAGCGACGCGAGGGCGGTGAGGATGGTTGCGCGCCGGTGTGTGGTCGGGCCGGCGGCAGTCGGAGCGACGCGGGTCGGGGCCGGCTCGCTGTTGCCAGTGCCGGGCGGGCTTGTACGGGCCGGGCCAGGGTCGCCCTCGACTGCCTCACTCAGGCTGGTGTCGGGTGGGGCGGTGGTCGGGGCCGGGGCCGGCGTGTCTTTCTGGGTGCCGGTGTTCTGCCGAGCCGGTTGCTTCTCTGCAGGCTCGCTGTCTTCCGTCCGGTCCGTCCTGGCGATGTCCAGGAGGGCCAACGGGTGGTCGGCGGGTTCGCCCGCCAGACGGCACAGCTCTTTGACCGCGCTGCGGGGCGGCAGGCTCTTGCCGTTGAGATAACGCTGCCAGGACGACTTGCTGAAGGTGGTCGCGTTCGCGAGCTGCGCCAGGCTCAGACCCGTGCGCTGCTTCAACTGCTGCAGTACGACGGCCAGTCGGGCGCCCGGCGGTGAAGGTGCACTCCCTGTCATCCGCGCAACGCCTTCCAGGAGCGCGGTCCCAGCATGCCGTCGACGACCAGGCCCGCTCGCTCCTGGAAGGTCTTGACCGCCCGCAGCGTCAGCGGGCCGAACATGCCGTCGATCCCGCCCGGTGAGATGCCTGCCCGGCGGAGCAGGCACTGCGCCTCGGCGACATCGGTGCCGGTGGCACCGTAGACGATCTCGGTGTCGCGGCCGTCGTTGATGCCGGCCGACCAGCGGTCGTCGACGCGGGTGATGCGGCAGGTGTAGGAAGGCGGCGCCGAGGCCATGGTGGTGGGGGACGCGGCGGGGACGGCCGCCGGGGCGCCGTCCTCGTCGAGGCGCAGCACGAGCAGCAGCGCCGCCAAGAGCGACACGGACAGGGCGGCGAGGCCCGCCGTGAGGGCCATATGCGGAAAGCGGGCGGGAGCCGGTCCGGTCGCGGGCGGTGTCGGCGGCGCCGTCGATGGGGCCGGTGGTGCGGGACGCGGTCCCGTCGGCCTCTCCGGCTGCTCCTGTTCCTCTTCCGCTGTGTTGTTCCGCGTCGTCGCCAGAGACTGTTCGACGGGTTTCGTGCGGCGGCTTTCCCAGGTGTCGGCGGCTATCTCGTGCAGCGCGAGCAGGGGGACCGGGTCGGCGCCGGTGATCCGGGCCAGTGCCTCCACCGCCGCACGGGGCGGCAGGGACGTACCTCCCAGATACCGCTCCCACGACTTGGCGCTGTAGCCGGTCTTGGCCGCGAGATGCCGCATCGTCAGCTCACTGTGGTCCTTGAGCCGGCGTAAACGCGTCGCCAACTGACGAGCAGTGGGATCGAGTTCGGCGGGCAGCGCTTTGGCGCGCGGCATGTCTTCCCCTCATGCGGTCATCAGCGTGAACAGCGGCCTGCTCCGCTGCTGCGCATTCTGCACGAGCCCGCCACATCTGTCACAGGTGTCCCACATGACGTCCCACGGTGCCGCCCCGTCGGAGACTGTCGCCGCAGGTCAGGCGGGTGCTCGTCCCGTAAGACCGCCATCTGTGCCGCAGCTGTGGCCACCGGTCCCGGGCGCCCTGCACCTTTGTCACGCCACCTGTCCCGCCGGGCGGGATCGGGTGCACACCCCACAACCGAAAGAGGAACGCATGCGACCGAACGCTCTGGGCAGGACCATCGCCGGCCTCGTCGCCATAGCCGGCCTCGCCGCCGGCAGTGTGGCGACGGCGGGCACCAGCTTCGCGGCGACCGCGACCACCGCGCAGACGGCGGCGGTCGCACAACCCGCCGCCGTGGCCGCGACGCAGAACTTCGGTCTGACCGCTGCCGAGGCCAGGAACGTCCAGAGGTTCCTCGCGGACCACTGGGGCTACACGGGCGGCATCGACGGCCAGCT
The DNA here is from genome assembly GCF_045160825.1 of Streptomyces sp. NBC_00104. Taxonomy (NCBI): domain Bacteria; kingdom Bacillati; phylum Actinomycetota; class Actinomycetes; order Kitasatosporales; family Streptomycetaceae; genus Streptomyces; species Streptomyces sp. NBC_00104. Next base: position 8,884,169 of record NZ_CP108215.1, read on the forward strand.
CGGCACCAACAGCTGGAAGGCCTTCCAACGCTGCCTCGCGACGTACTGGGGCTACACGGACGCCATCGACGGCGACCCCGGCCCCAACACCATCAAGGCGCTGCAGCGTCTGCTGAAGGACTCCTACGGCTACACGGGCGCCATCGACGGCATCGCCGGTTCGGGCACCCGGGCGGCGTTCAAGCGCTTCGCCGCCTGACCCGTCACATTGACCGGTCACCGGTCACCGGTCCGGCCCGCGCAAGCGGTCCGGCCGGTATGGCCTCTGGGCGACCGTTCCGACCGTTCCGACCGTTCCGACCGGCACGGTCTCTGCGTAACCGGTCCGACCGTTGCATGAGCGACCGCGGCCCGTCCTTGACCGGCAAGGACGGGCCGCTGCTGCGTGTACCCGCTCCCCCCACCGGGCAGGGCTGCTCACGACTGGCCGACAACGGCCGGGCCGAGAGGCGGGGTTGGTCGTCGCATCGACCCCTCGACCGCCAGGCCGCCGCCGTCATCGCGCCGCGCGGTCCTCGAAGCGGACGCGCACCGGACTTCCCCGAGCGAACGCGCTCCGGAGTCCTCCTGGCGGACGAGCGCCGCACCTCTCCAGGCAGACAAGCACGACGGCCCGTCGCCCGACGATGCGTACGCCGCCCTCTCAACATCGACCGAAGGAGAACCTCGCCGCCATGGGAAGACTCACCCCCCTCGCCCCCGCCGAAGACGAAAGCTCACCGCATCGCGACATCCGCCGCACCGCGACAGGGTGGCGCATCCGCATCGGGACCTTCGCAGTCACCGCCGCCATGGTCTCGGCCGGCATCATGCTCGGGGCCGGCCCCGCGTCGGCGGCTCTCGCCCCGATCAGGCTGACCTCCGCGTCCTGCCCCGCCGAGATCGTTCAGGGCCAGACCAGCGGCTGCGTCACGGAGTTGCAGAACCTGCTCAACGCGCACGGCGCCGGTCTGGTGGTGGACGGCCAGTTCGGCTCGGCCACGCTGTACGCGGTCCGTGAGTACCAGGCCGCCACCGCCATCGCCGTGGACGGCCGGGTGGGCCCCGCCACCAAGAGCAAGCTGTACGCGACCGGCGGCAGCGCGCCCGCCCCCGTCAACCTCAATTCCTCCTCCTGCCCCGCGAACATCGTCCAGGGCACCAAGGGCGGTTGCGTCACCGAACTCCAGCGGCTGCTCATCCGCCACGGCTACACGGTCGACGTGGACGGCGACTTCGGCGCCGGGACGGCCGGTGCCGTCCGCAGCTTCCAGTCCGCCCACGGCCTCACGGCCGACGGCCAGGTCGGCACGAACACCAAGCGGGAGCTGTACGACACCGACGAAGCGCCGTCGACCGGCCTGGACCTGAGGTCGGCGTCCTGCCCGGAGAACGTCGTGGAGGGACAGAGCGGCGGTTGCGTCGCCACGCTGCAGTCCCTGCTGAACGGCAAGGGCCACAGCGTCGACGTCGACGGCAGCTTCGGCCCACAGACCCTGGCGGCTGTGAAGGCGTTCCAGTCCGCGAGCGGCCTTTCCGCCGACGGTCAGGTCGGTCCGAAAACCAAGGCCGCCCTGTACGCGAACATCGGCGGTGGCGGCGGCAACGGCGCCCCCGCGCCGATCAACCTGAACTCCGCCTCCTGCCCGAACGAGATTGTGCAAGGGCAACACAGCGGCTGTGTCACCGAGTTGCAGAGCCTGCTCAACCACCACGGTGCCGATCTCGCCGTCGACGGCGACTTCGGTTCACTCACCAACAGCGCCGTCCGGGACTTCCAGGCCGAGAAGGGCCTGTCGGTCGACGGCCACGTGGGACCCAACACCAAGGCCGCGCTGTACGGTGCCGTCACCCCGCCGTCGTCTCCCCCGCCCGGCGGCGGCTACGCCAAGATCCTCGACGTGGCCGCGGCCGAGGCCGACACGGTCGAGGGCAGCGCCCGCGCCAACAGCTACGGCGCTTCCGTGGGACTTTCGCTGTCCACCAGCAACTACGCCTGGTGTGCGGCCTTCGTGAGCTGGGTGGCCAAGCAGACCGGTGCCAGCTCCTACCGCAACTCCTATGTCTCGGGCTGGGTCAAGCAGGCCCGGGCCGGCAACTACCACCTGTCGGTGACCACCAACCCGCAGCCGGGTGACATCGTGGCCTTCGACTGGAACGGAGGCAGCGACTTCACCGGCGGCAACGCGCACATAGGCATCGTGCGCACGGTGCCCGGAGGGTCGTCCTTCACCACCGTCGAGGGCAACACCAGCAACCCCAACGGCGGCGGCGACGGCGTCTACGTCAAGTCCCGTTCCACGAACAGCGGCTATGACGTGGTCTTCATCAGGGTCCGCTGAGCGGCTCTCCCGCGGTTCTCGCCAGGCCGGGTTCGCATACGGCATGCTCCCCGGGGCTCCGGCCCTGGGGCTACTTCCATGTTCCCACCGGCCCGGATCTCGGGCACGGTCACCTCCGCCGGCCCGTCGTCACACATCGATCCCGCAGACGACCTTCCGGTGCGCGTTTGCCCAGCTCAGAATTCGAACGGAAGTGATTCGACGGCGAGGTCACACCGCAATGACAGGACAACGTTGACGGCGGACAGGCGCCAGGAGAAGCGATGTCTCAGGGGCAGTGTTCGGGTCAGCGCGTGCCAGGCCGGGTCGGCCCGGGTCACTTGAGCTTCCGGCGGCCGGTCTCCTTCTTGAGGCCGCCCACGTTGATCGGCTGGAGGATGACGGTGACCGCGCCGACCGAGAAGTGCTGCACCGTGCCGCCGGTGTTGCGCCCGTGGAAGCTGCGCGGCAGCGCCTGCCCGTTGGTCGGATCCGTGCCCGACGTATACATGTCGACGATGCCCTCGTACCCCTGGCGGGCCTTCGCGTCGTTGCCGTCCGCGGCCTGCTCCACGGTGATGCGGTCGTCGCCGTCCACGGCCACCACGGCCGCCACGTGGTAGGGCCACCCGCTGGTGTTGGCGGGCCGCTCGTAATCCCCGTGCCACGCGGTCTCCACGATGGCGAACGCCTGGCCCGCGTTCGGCCGTTCCTCGCCGTTCGCCTGGGGGCCACCCGGCCTGGCGTGCGCGTAGGCCATGGCGCCCTCCGCGTTCTCCCTGTCGCCCAAGCCGAACTGGTTTCCCCCCAGGGCGAATTCGCTGGCGTCCTGCCCCAGGGCCAGCCGCTGCTGGTGCATGATCTCCTCGGCGGTGTGGGCACAGTCCGCGAGGAAGGCCGTCGACGGCTCGTACTCCGCGTACACGCGCCCCGCGATCTCCCCGCTCTGCCCGGTCGGCGTGCAGTGCCGGGGCGCTGGGGCACCATCCGCGACCCAGATGACCGTGGTGTCCGTCCCAGGAGTCACGGTCATGAGATACAAGCCGTTCTCCGAGACCCGTGTCGGCCCCAACTCCACGGTCGCGACGTCGGAAAAGCGCTGAAGGGCCGTCGTGTCGGCGCCGCGCGCCGCGCCCCGGGCCGTGACGTCGGCTTCCCGCTGTACGGGGGCACCTGGCGGGCCTTGGTCGATCTGCTCAGGCGTCCGCCTCATCACCCGGACCGCGTTGGCCTCGGCCTCACGCTCGAAGCGGTCGCCGGGGTCGGAGACACTCAGCCCCGACCCGTTGTCCGTACCGGCCACCGGACCCTGGCGCTGTTGGATGACATGCGTCAGCTCATGGGCGAGGGTGTGCTTGTCGCCGCCGCCGTCGCCGATGACGACATGGCTGCCGGAGGTGTAGGCCCGGGCACCCACCTCGGCGGCGGAGGCGCGGGCCGCGGAGTCGGTGTGCAGGCGGACGTCGGAGAAGTCGGCGCCGAGACGGGACTCCATCTCCTGCCGCAGCGGTGCGTCCAGCGGATTGCCCGGCGCGCGCAACACGTCGTGCACGGCAGAGCGCTGCACCGGCTCCGCCGTGGGCTGTGGGTGGCCGCAGCCCGCGCCGTGCTGGTGCCGGCTCTGCTGGAGCATACGGACGACGGCGGCGTTGCCGGCGGTGCGCTGCAGCTCGACAAGCGCATCGGGCCCCCGCCCTCCCGGCCGCACGGCCGAGCTCTTGGCAGGGCGCTGCGGCTGCTTGTCGTTCTTCATCGGCTCTCGCGCGTGCATGGACTTCCGCTCGTTGGGCTGGCAGTTCGACGGTGCTTCCCCCTACATACCCGGTGCGGCGGTCGCGGGTGAGAGGTGCAGGGGCACGATGGGGTGCCCGTATGGGCAACGTGTCCGCCCTCGCGGGTATCGGCGGACACTGCCCTGGGCGTAGCTACTACCGCGCGTGTTTCCGGCGGTTGGACGGACGGCGACGTCCGGTCCGACTCGGGGGGTGCGGAGTCGTCCGAGAACCCCAACGAGTACCACCCCAGGCACAACCCTGACGGCCACGACTCCTGCCCTCCCACCCTCCCAACAACGTGACAGCGCCCTGGTGCGGGCAGGCACGGCCGGCACCAGGCCGGCGGCGTACGCAAGGGCGCGGTCGACGTCGCCGAGCTCCCGGTGGATCCCGACCCCTCCGATGCCCGGAGTACGTCTCTTTTCAGCCATGCCCCTATAACGTCCCCGCACGGAAAGGTACTTCCGTGCAGGAGGACCCGTCTGACATGTTGCATCCACCACTCGTTTCGTACGGCCCGGCCGGTGCCCTCAGCATGGCCGGGCCGTCTCCGGAGGACGCTTTGATACCCCACATATCCAGCCGCCCTAGACGCACGCTGGTGCTGGCGGCCACGCTCGGCGCCGCCCTCGCGTTCGGCGCCCCGAGCGCCCTCGCGGGCACGCTCCCCGTCGCCCCCTCCACCTCGCCGGCCGCCAAGGCCCACGTTCCGGCCGCCGTGCCGGCTTCCCAGAGTGCGACCTGGGTGGCCGGCACGCGTGCCTACCTCGTGATCACCGCCCCCGGTGACAGTTCGGCGGTCCGCTCCGCGATCGCGGCAGGCGGCGGCACCGTCTTCTCGAACTTCGACGCCATCGGCGTGATCGTCGCCCACTCGGCGTCCAGCGGATTCGCCGCCACGATGCGCGGTGTCGCCGGCGTGCAGCAGGTCGGCGCCACGCGCACCTCGGACGTCCCGGCCGACGCCTACAACCCGGCGCTCCCGGCCAATCCGGCTCAGGCCTCGACCCCGGCCGGAGAACCGGTCCGGGCCGACATGAGCCAGATCAAGGCCGACCAGGCCTGGGCCGTGAACCCGGGTTCCGCCTCCGTCACGGTCGGCATCCTGGACACCGGTGTGGACGACCAGCACCAGGATCTGGCGCCCAACTTCAACGCGGCCGACTCGGTCTCCTGCGCCTACGGCAAGCCCGACACCCGTGCCGGCGCCTGGCGGGACGTCGACACGCACGGCACCCACGTAGCGGGCACCGTCGCCGCGGCCAAGAACGGCAAGGGCGTCGTCGGCGTGGCCCCCGGGGTGAAGATCTCCGCGGTCCGGGTCGCCGAGCCGGGCAACTCCTTCTTCTTCGCCGAGAACACCATCTGCGGCTTCGTCTGGGCCGGTGACCACGGCTTCAAGGTCACCAATAACAGCTATTACACGGACCCGTGGCAGTTCAACTGCCCGGACAACATCGACCAGGCCGCCATCATCGAGGGCGTCAAGCGCGCCCAGGAGTACGCCGAGAGCAAGGGCTCCCTCCAGATCGCCGCCGCGGGCAACGAGAACTACGACCTCGCCCACAAGACGACCGACTCCGCGAGCCCGAACGACTCGACGCCGGTCACCCGCACCATCACCAACGCCTGCCTCGACATCCCGACCGAGCTGCCGGGCGTGGTCACGGTCGCGGCCAACGGCACGGGCGTCACCAAGGCCTCGTTCTCCAACTACGGGCAGGGCGTCATCGACGTCGCGGCGCCGGGCAGCAACGTGTACTCCACCGTCCCCGGCGGCGGCTACGGCAGCAAGAGCGGCACCTCGATGGCCACCCCGCACGTGGCCGGCGTGGCGGCACTCATCGCCGGCGCCGACCCGGGCATCACCCCGGCGCAGATCCGCGCCAAGCTGGCCGCCCAGGCCAACGACGTCACCTGCCCCTCGGACAGCCGCTGCACGGGCACGACGGCCAACAACTCGTTCTTCGGCGAAGGACAGGTCGACGCCCTCAAGGCCGTCGGGACCACCCCGCCGCCCGGCAAGTACTTCGAGAACCTCGCGGACTTCGCCGTCAACGACAACGCGACCGTGGAGAGCCCGATCGCCGTCACCGGCGTGACCGGCAACGCCCCGGCCACCCTCAAGGTGGGTGTGGACATCAAGCACACCTACATCGGTGACCTGAAGGTCGACCTGGTGGCGCCGGACGGCACCGTCTACACGCTGCACAACCACGCCGGAGGCAGCGCCGACAACATCGCCCAGACCTACACGGTGAACGCCTCCTCGGAGGTCGCGAACGGCACCTGGAAGCTGCGCGTCAACGACAACGCCGCCTCCGACACAGGCAAGATCGACGCCTGGAACCTGACCTTCTAGAGAATCAACTCCAAGGGATGCCTGCGGAGGGTGTGGGCTGGGCGGCGGCCGAAGCCGCCGCGAGACGGTCAGGCGAGGACCTGCACTTCAACCAGCCGGCGAGGGGCATCGAGAAGACTCCGGGTGAACATGACATGGCCGACGACCTGCCTGTCGTGCTCGGGGACCAGCGAGAGACCGTCCTCGGGTGTGATGGTGTCCCGCAGGGTATCGACCAGGTCGGCCACGACAAGGCCATAGTCACCGAACGCCTGCAGGTGAACATCCCGCACGGCCTGTCTGTCGCTCGGAAGTTCTTCGCGAAGATCCATGCCCGGAGGATGAAGGCGCCTCCGGGTGGCTCGCACACGGTTTTGGAGCCGAAGGACACGCGGCCAGTGACCGCCCGTTGCACACTGGACAAGCATCCGAACCGAGCGCTCGCTCCGACGGGCGAAGGTTCGCCTCAGCGACGCTGATCAGGGACAACAGTGGCGGATGTCTCGCCCGAACGGTGGAGGAGACGCCGCGACGGGCGGCGTGGGCGTCGGGCTCGGCGCGCCTGCTCACAGGCGGGGGCGGCCGGGGAGACACGGCCGTTCGGAGCGACGGGGCCGCCCCGGCGCTCGACGGGTTCCGGCCCGGCCACACGTGGATAGGCGGGCACGGTGGTACGCCCCGAGGCCGGGAAGGACATCCCGGCATCCGCCGTTCGGCCCAGGATTCTCCGGTCCGGGCCGGTTGCCCATGGCCGTTCGGCCGAGGCGGTGGTCCCTGCCGCGAGGACAGAGTGGAGCCCGGTCCGGCCGGGTCGCACGGGTTCGCCGGACGACCGGGACAGGAGAGACGGGCATGGTGATCCGGGTGGTCGTCGTGGACGACCAGGACATGGTGCGTTCGGGGTTCGCCGCGGTGCTGTCGATGCAGAGCGACATCGACGTCGTGGGGGAGGCCGCCAACGGCAGACTCGGCATCGAGGTCAGTCGCGGCACCCATCCCGACGTGGTGCTGATGGACGTACGGATGCCGGAGATGGACGGGCTGGAGGCCGCTCGGCGGCTGCTCGATCCGCCGCCAGGCGTGGTGCACCGGCCCAAGGTGCTCATGCTGACCACCTTCGACCTCGACGACTACGTCTACGAGGCGCTCCAGGCCGGGGTGAGCGGCTTCCTGCTCAAGGACGCGCCGGTCGCCGAACTGATCCAGGCGGTACGGGTGATCGCCGCCGGTGACGCGCTGCTCGCCCCGTCCGTCACCCGTCGCCTCATCGAGGACGTCGCCCGGCGTCGCCCCGCCGTCAGCCACCGGAAACGCCTGCGGCTGAACGGTCTCACACCACGGGAGACGGAGGTTCTGCTGCTGGTCGCGCGGGGCCTGTCGAACGCGGAGATCGCCGCGACGCTGGTGGTGGCCGAACAGACCGTCAAGACCCACATGACCCGGACGCTCGCCAAGCTCGGTGCCCGCGACCGGGCCCAACTCGTCGTCCTGGCCTACGAGTCCGGGCTGATCACCCCGGGCATGTCCGCCTGACCCGCGCCCGGTGCGGCGACCGGCTCACCGACGGGGACGCCCGACACCGCCCTCGTCCGAACCGGTACGCCCGCGCCCCGGTGCCTCGTACCCGGGTGTGAACCCTTCTTCCAGCTGGGACAGCCGACGGCTGACGGTGGACTTCTCCAGGCCGTACCGCTCCGCCAGATCGGAGGCGGTCGGCCGGGGGAAGGCGCCCACGTAGGGGGTCGTCCCGGGCTGCCATGACGCCATCCCAGCGGCACGGCAGCCGTGTCAGTGGGCTCCGGCTCCCAGCGTTCCACCGCCGTCGGAGGGCGCCTGTGGTGCGGTGTGCCGGGCGACGACGGCCAGTGCCGCGACCGCCACGGCGACGAGCAGCGGGTGCCCGACCAGCCATGTCTGGATGCCTTCGAAGGGGTCGGACGAGGTCAGGGCGGCGCGTTCGAGCGTCCAGGAGACCGAGAACAGCAGGCCGGTCAGGGCCACCCCGATGCGGAACGCGGGGTAGAGGGCGGTGCGGGCCAGGAGGATCAGGGAGGGCATCATCAGGGCGACGACGAGGAGTTGGGTCAGCTCGATGCCGAGGTTGAAGCCCAGCAGCGTGGTCACGAGCGAGCCGCGGCCGAGGCCGAGGTCGCCGATGAGGGAGGCGAACGCCAGGCCGTGCACGAGACCGAAACCGGCTGCGACGACCACCTCGCCGCGAGCCACCAGGGGGCGTAGGGCATGGACCGCGGACACCGCGATCGAGAGGGCGATCAGGGTCTCGACCGGGCGGGTCGGCAGGTCGATCACCCCGGTGGCCGCCAGCGCCAGGGTGAGCGAGTGGCCGAGGGCGAACGCCGTGACGACGTGGACCACACGGACGATGCAGCGGCGCGCCGACGGGGCCGCGTGCCATCGGCCCCCTGTGGCCACCAGGGGTGCCGGGATGAGCAGCATGAGCAGGAACAGCAGGTGGTCTGCGCCCTCGCCCACGTGCTCGATGCCCAGGCCGGCGGTGGTGGCGAAGCCCCGTAGCCATGAACCCTCGCCCGCGGGGACGTCGAGGCTCTGGGTGTCGAAGTCGACGACCCCGAGGGTCTCGGCGTCGTCGGTCTTCAGGATGCCGCGGTCGAAGTCGTACCGGACGGTGACGACGACCTTGTGGGTCAGCAGTTCCTCGACGATGACGTCGTAGCGCAGACGGAAGGTGGTGACCCGGCCGTCGGGCGGGCGGAGTCCGAGCGGATAGACGAGGTGCGCGACCCCGTCGATCGTGCGGACCGACCCGCTGCCGAGCGTGACGGTCCAGGGCCGGTCGTCCGCACCGACGGCCGCGACGTGCTCGGCGGTGTAGCGCTTGAGGAACGCCCGGTCGGCACCGAGCACGCTCGCCCGGGTGAGGTCCCTGTCCACGGCGACGGCCAGGCGGTCGACGGGCAGCTGCACCTCCCCCTCGACCCGGTCGTCGCGGACGTCCAGGAGGACGGCGGAGGTGCTCATCGGGTGGGCGCCGGCCGGCGACGCGAGGCCGCCGACCAGCATGAGTGCCGCGAGCAGGAACACCGGCAGCAGGCGCGCAGCCGGTGTACGCGCGGGCAGGAGGCGGGGCACGGTGAGGATCCCTCGCTCGGGTCAGTTCCAGCCGTAGTCGGCGGTCTGGTCGCGGAAGATCGTGTGCTGGTGGACCCCCTGGACCACGATGCCGCCCTGGTTGGAGAACTCGATCCAGACCGACGGGCCGTCGACCCGTACGTACGTCTCCTTGTTGTCGATGGCCGTCGCGCCGCTCCAGCCCAGATAGGTCTCGTCGTACTCGGAGACGTACTTGGCGACGAGCGCCTCCGCGGCCTCCTCGTCCAGGTCGTCCACCCAGGTACGGATCATCGCCGTGACCTTGTCCTGCTGCTTCTCGGTGAGATCGCCGACCACGACGCCCTCGGGGTCGGGGAACGGGCCGTCGTTGCCGGGGCCGAGCAGCAGGTCGTCGAAACTGCCGTCGATCTCGGCCTTCTCCAGTTCGCCGTCGCCGAGCGATCCGATGGCCGCGATGGTGGTGTCCCGCTTGTCCTGGAGAGGGGCGTACGACGTGCCGTCCGTCTCGAACTCGGACGGCTCGATCGCGGTCAGCGTGGGGGAGAGGCTGACGTCGTCCTTGTAATACGTGAGGTTGTACGCCGCGTGGTGCCCGCCGAACTGGACCATGAACTGTTCGGTCTCGCTGGGCTCGCCGAAGAGGGCCAGGAAGTACTTGTCCGCGCTGTAGTCGTCGCCCCCGCCGGGCCCGCCCCCGCTGCCGGACGCCCCGACCTCGCCGAGGTAGGCGTCCGCGATACGGATCTCCTCCAGCTCCTTGTAGCCCTGCTCGCTGAGGGCGGCCTCCATGACCTTGAGCGCCGCGGCCTTCTGGTCGTCGTCGAGGTCGGCGAACTCGATGCCGTTGCGCTCCACGAACGAGGTCGGGAAGTTCGACCAGCCCTTGGCCTTGGCCTCGTCGTCGAAGTCGTACTGGACGGTCTCCTTCTGGTCGTCGGAGAGCGTCGTGAGGAACGCCTCGGCGGCGGTCACGACCTCGGCGGTGTTCGCCTTTCCGGCACCCGTGCCCGCCGTCGCGGACGAGCTCCGGCTCGACGACGTCTCCGACGAGGAGGAGGACGAGGAGTCGTCGGAGCCACAGCCGGCGACGCCGAGACCGACGCACGTGGCGAGGGCGATGGCGCGGTGCACGAGTGCCCGCCTCCGCCGTCCTCCGCGCGGCGGCCATCCGTGCGCCGGGGAGCCGACGGGGCCGGAGGCCGTGGGGGAATGGGTGACGGTGGACATGGCGCTCCTGGAGTGGTGCGGGGAGGGGACCCCCATCGTGATCGAACCGCATAGGACCCCCATGGGAGCAGTTTGGGAATTGGGTAAAGTCCGACATCACGCCGGCCGCAGTCGGAAGCGTCCGCGACGGCCCGAGGGGGACTTGGTTTCCAGGGGCACCGGCCGCTGGACGACGGACGGTTCTGGGCCATCATGTGGGGGTGCCGAACCGTGTCCTCATCGCCGACGACGATCGTGCGGTCCGCGAGTCCCTCGCACGGGCGCTGAAACTGCAGGGGTATGAGGTCGTCACCGCCGCGGACGGGGTCGAGGCGCTGACCCGAGCCCGCCGGGAGTCGTTCGACGTCCTCGTGGTCGACGTGCTGATGCCGTACGTCGACGGCGTGGCCGTGTGCCGGGTGCTGCGCGCCGACGGTGACCGGACCCCGGTACTGATGCTCACCGCGCGCGGTGACACGGCGGACCGGGTCGCGGGCCTGGACGCGGGCGCCGACGACTACCTGCCCAAACCCTTCAGGGTTCCCGAACTGCTGGCACGCCTGCGCGCGCTGCAGCGCAGGGCCGCGCTCTCGTCGCGGGCCCAGAGGGAAGAACCGGCCGACGGCCTGCTGTGGTTCGCCTCCCTGCGCATCGACCCGGACGCCCGCCGCGCCTGGTGGGCCGACGAGGAACTGCACCTGTCGAAGACCGAGTTCGACCTGCTGGAGCTGATGGTGCGCAACGACGGGATCGTGCTGGCCCACTCGACGATCTCCAGCCGGATATGGGGCTACGACTGCGGGCCGCACACGAACAATCTGGCGTGCTACGTCGGCTATCTGCGGCGCAAACTCACCGACGCCGGCGCGCCCGACCTGATCCACACGGTGCGTGCCGTGGGCTACGGAGTGCGGCGGCCATGAGCCTGCGTCCGCGTTTCACCCTCGCCTTCACCGCCGTCGGAGCCCTGGTGGCGGTACTCGTCGGTGTACTGAGCTTCCGCGCCGCCTCCGACCGTGTCGTCGACGGGGCCAACCGGACGGTCCGACTGGTCGCGCTGGCCGTGGCCGAGGAACAGGACACGACACAGGCCCTCCCCGACGCGGGCACCCGGGACTCGGACGGCCACCCCGGCACGGGCGACGAGGCGGAGCAGCCGGCGATCGTGCGGGCGGTGGCCACCGACGGCACGACCACGCATCTGGGCGGCCCGGACGTGGCGCTGCCGGTGTCCGACACCGGACGGGCCCTCGCCGCCTCCGGAGCCGCCGGACAGGAGGAGGCCACCATGATCGAGGTGGGCGGCGACACCTACTGCCAGCTCACCATCGCCCTGGGTGAGGGGCGGGGGGCCCTGCAGGCGGCCATCCCCCTGGAGCCGACACGTGACGTGCTGGTCGGCATCGCCCAGGAGATCGCGGGAGCCGTCCTCGCGGTCGTGCTGGCCGCGGCGGGCGCGGGCTGGCTGCTCGCGCGGCGCATCACCCGGCCGCTGGTGCGGCTCGCCGGGGCCGCCGAGGAGATCAGTGCCGACGACCACGCCGACCGCGAGGTCCCGGTGGACGGCCGCGACGAAGTCGCCCGGCTCTCGGCGTCCTTCAACACGATGCTCCGCAGGCTCGCCGCCTCCCGCGCCGCGCGGGAGAGGCTGGTGCAGGACGCCGCCCACGAGGTCCGCAACCCGCTGACCAGCCTGAGCACCAACGCGAGCGTGCTGCGCTACGTCACCGAGCTCTCCCCGGACGACCGTGACCGACTCCTCGACGACGTCGAGGACGAGACGCGCGAACTCGGTCACCTGGTCGACGAGCTGGTCGGGCTGGCCCTCTCCCGGAGCCGCGACGAAGCCGAGGAGCCCGTGGAACTGGCCGAGGTGGCCGGCCGGGCCGCACAGCGCCTGCACCGGCGCACCGGCCGGATCGTCCTGCTCGACGCCGACGACCGCGTGGTCCGCGGCCGTCGCCAGGCACTGGATCGGGCCGTGAGCAACCTGCTGGAGAACGCCGCCAAGTTCGACGGCGACGGCGAGGATCCCATCGAGGTGCACATCCGCCGAGGCGCGATCACCGTCTCGGACCGGGGGCCGGGCATCGACGCGGCGGACGCGGAGCGGGTGTTCGACCGTTTCCACCGGACCGACACCGCCCACGGCCTGCCCGGGTCCGGGCTCGGCCTGGCCATCGTCCGTGACGTGGCGGAGGCGCACGGCGGGACCGTCTTCGCGAGAACACGATCGGGAGGCGGGGCCGCGGTCGGATTCACCGTGGCCCCCTCCCGGCTCCTGCCGGCCACAGAACCAGACGTCGCCGCCGCCCCGCAGGAGACGGGCTGACCCCGCAGAGCACGGGTCCCTGCCTCTGGTCGAACTCCGGCCAGAGGCAGGGCCTCCGCTGTTCAGAGGGCGGGTCACCGACTACGGCAGCCCCACCAGGCGCCTGTAGCCGCCCCCGGCGCGCGTTGCGCATCGCTCACATGGTGGCGCGCAGGTGGCTGACGGTGACGAAGTGGTAGCCACGCGCGGTGAGGGTGCGCAGGATCTGCGGGACGGCGGCGACCGACGTGGCGTGGATGTCGTGCATGAGGACGACGTCGTTGCGCTTCACCTTGTCGGTGACCACCTGGGCGACCTTCGCGGCGTCGGGGTACTTCCAGTCCTCCGTGTCCAGGGTCCACAGCACGGGGGAGAGCGAGGTGGCGCCGCGGACCGTGCCGTTGACCGCGCCGTACGGCGGGCGGAAGACGGTGGGGGTCCTGCCTTGCAGTACGTTCACCGCATCCGAGGCGAGGCCGCAGTGCGTCCCGCAGAGGTGCGCGTCTGTTCGCTGCGGGGGCGAGGATGGAGATACGGGGCGCACGCGTCGCCCGCCGTGTTCCTCCTGGACGAGGAGGTCGGATCGTGTTCTTCATGGATCGCCGTGATGCCGGCCGGCGGTTGGCCGCCCGGCTGGAGCACCTCAAGGGGGCCGAGGTGGTGGTGCTGGGCCTGCCCCGCGGCGGGGTTCCGGTCGCCGCGGAGGTCGCCGTGGCGCTGGGCGCGCCGCTGGATGTCTGCCTGGTGAGGAAGCTGGGCGTGCCGTTGCAGCCCGAGCTCGGGATGGGAGCGATCGGCGAGGGCGGCGTACGCGTGATCAACGATGACGTGGTGCGCACCGCGCGCGTCACCCCGGATGAGCTGGCCCAGGTCGAGGTCCGTGAGCGGGAAGTGCTGGAGGCCCGTGCCCGGCGCTACCGGGGCGGGCGGGGACCGGCCCGGATCGAGGACCGCACGGCTCTGGTGGTCGACGACGGGGTGGCCACCGGGTCGACGGCGCGCGCGGCCTGCCGGATCGCCCGTGCCCGGGGGGCGGCACGGATCGTGCTGGCGGTGCCGGTGGCGCCGCGGGACTGGACCGATCGGCTGGGCGAGGAGGCCGACGAACTGGTATGCCTGCACACCCCGTGGGACTTCTACGCGGTCGGGCAGTTCTACGCCGACTTCTCCCAGACCGATGACGACGAGGTCATCGCCTGTTTGGAAGAGGCCGTGGCCCGCCCGGTGAGCAACCGTCGGACCGAGCGGACCGAGCGGCACCATGCCGTGCCCGAGCGGCACCATGCCGTGCCCGAGGACCGTGAGGTGGACGTACAGGCCGGTGCGACGGTGCTGCGCGGGCAGTTGACGGTGCCCGAGGGCGCGGCCGGGGTGGTGCTGTTCGCGCACGGCAGCGGCAGCCGTCGGCACAGCCCGCGCAACCGGTTCGTCGCGGCCGGGCTGAACCGGGCAGGGCTCGGCACTCTCCTGTTCGACCTGCTCACCGAAGAGGAAGAGATCGACAGGGCCAACGTGTTCGACACCGGGCTGTTGGCCGGGCGTCTGGCGGACGCCACCGGTTGGTTGCGTGGTCAGCCCGAGACCCAGGGGCTCGCTGTCGGGTACTTCGGTGCGAGCACCGGCGCGGCAGCCGCGTTGTGGGCGGCCGCCGAGCCGGACGCGCGGATCGCCGCCGTCGTCTCGCGGGGCGGCAGGCCCGACCTGACGGGGCCACGGCTGCCGGCGGTGACGGCGCCGACGCTGTTGATCGTCGGGGGCCATGACGGGTTGGTGCTCGACCTCAATCGCGAGGCACAGGCCCGGTTGCGCTGCGAGAACCGGCTCGCGGTCGTTCCCGGCGCCACCCACCTCTTCGAGGAACCCGGTGCCCTGGAGAAGGTCAGGGATCTGGCCCGTGACTGGTTCACCGACCACATGGCGCCGATCCCGCATGCGGCGGGTCGGTCCTGAACACGGGTGAGCTACTCTGCGCGCATGCGCGGACAGTTCACCGGCTGGCCGGAGCAGGCCATGGACGTGTTGTGGCAGCTCCAGGGAGAACCGACCCACGCGACCCGCGAGCGCTACCGCGCGGACCGCGAACGCCTTGTCCGGCAGCCGATGATCGCCCTGCTGAACGAGGTCGCGGACACCGACCCCCGGTACGAGGACTTCTCCGTCTGGCACTACCGCACCAACTCCTGGTGGTGGCAGCACCAGGGCGCGGTGATCCGACTCGGCCGCAAGATCGAGATCGGTCTGCGGTTCGACCTGGACGGACTGCGGATCCAGGGCGCCTGGTGGTACCCCGATCCCGGCCAGGTGGACATGTTCCGCAAAGCCGTGGTCTCCGAGAGGAGCGGCCGCGAACTGTCCGCCATCGTCGAGGACGTGCGGAAGAAGGGCTACGACGTCTCCGGAGACGTGATGAAACGCCCCCCGCGCGGCTGTCCGGCGAACCACTCCCGTGCCAACCTGCTGCGCCACCGTTCGCTGATCGCCGCCCGTCCCCTCGGCTGCGAGGAATGGCTGCACACCCCCGAGGCGGTCGACCGGGTCCTTTCGGCCGCCGCCGACCTGGACGCCCTGCTGATGTGGCTGGTCCGCCACGTGAAGCGCGCCGCCTGACATCACGAGGGCGCCGAGCGGCATGGGAGCGACCACACCCATGCCGCGGCCCCTGCGTTCACCACGCGAGGCGCCGCCGGAGAGGGAGACCGCCACGCTGCTCCTGCCCTTGGCCACGCGCAGAACGTCAAGCGCGTTGACGGAGAGCCGGGCCCCCGTGCCGCCGAGGGTGTCGACGCCGAGAGTGGCCTCGCGGTCCGCAGGCGAGGACACCCAGAAGGCGGCAGGCCCGACCCCGCGTTCCGTCGCCGTAATGAGCGCTGACGTGGGTCGCGTGACCCGGGCGGGCTCGGCCTTCCGCCGAGCCCGCCACGCCTGCTCCCTACCGGAGCCGGACTCGTGTCACGCCGTCAGCGCTGCAGTGTCAGCAGACCCGGACGGTAGGGCAGGAGACCGTAGTCGCCGCCGGAGCTGGGGCTGCGCCCCTGGTAGAGCAACTGCAGATTGCAGGGATCGACGGTCATGGTCTGATCGGCGCTGGTGCGGATCAGTTCGCCATGGCTGATGTCGTTGGTCCAGGTGGCGCCACTGTTGGCCTTGCCGGCGAAGGGATTGCTCTCGGTCGCGGCCTGGGGGGTCCATGAGCCGTTCAGACTGGTGGCCGTGAACGAGCGGAAGTAGCGGCCCTGCGAGCCGATCGCCTCGACGATCATGAGGTAGCGGTTCTGGCCCTGCAGCTTGTAGACCTGTGGGGCTTCGAACAGGTTGTTCGTCGTATCGCTCATGATCACTGTCGAGGTCGTGCCGAAGCTGCCCGGGAAGTTCCCGATCGGCATACCGGCCCGGTAGATCTTGCCGTTGTCACCGGCGAAGAACAGGTACATGTTCGTCCCGTCACCGATGAGCGTCTGGTCGATGGGGCCTGTTCCGGAGCCGGAGATGCTTCCGGAGAAGAGCACCTGCTGGGATGACCAGCCATTGGGGTTGGTGGGGTCGCTCGACGTCCGGTAGGAGAAGGCGGTCCCGCCCCACTGGTAGGCGAGCACCCAGATGTTCTTCGGCGCGAAGTAGAAGAGCGTGGGCGCGACGGTGGAAGCCGACATCGTGTTCTGGCCGGCCGACGCCATCTCCGACCAGTTGGTGAACAGGCCGAAGTTCATCGAACCCCAACTCGTCCCCGTGTCGTGCGTCGTCGCATAGACGAGTTGCCTGCCGTTGTAGGGGGCGACGGTGAAGTCCTTGAGCGAGACCCACCCCGCCTTGGGCTGCGCCAGCGCGCCCGTCGATGTCCAGCGGTAGGTCGACGGTAGATCGCACGGGCCGCCGGGGCTGTCCGCCCCGACCTTGACGAGCTGCCACTGCTGGTTGGTGCCGCCCCAGTCGTCGTACTGGACGATGTTCGCGCTGTCGGCGGTGGAGGCGCCTTGTACTTCGAGGGCCTTGTTGCTGTGGCGCGAGATGAACCTCACGTAGCCGTCCGAGCTGTCGGCCAGCCGCCACTGCTGGTTGGTGGCGTTCTGGTCGGCCCACTGGACGATCGAGCCGCCGTTCGCGGTGGACCAGTTGTGGACGTCCAGCACCTTGCCCGAGTGGCGGGACTTGATGCGGTAGTAGCCGCCCCCGGAATCGACGAACTGCCACTGCTGCTGGTTCTGATCGTTCCTGGTCCACTGGGTGATGCGGGCGCCGTCGCCGGTCGCCATGTTGTAGACGTCCAGGGCCTTGCCGCTGTTGCGGTTGACCAGCACATACGAGGCGTTGGGGTCCACGGTCGCCGCTTCGGCGGGCTGGGCGCCGAGGAAGGTGGCCACGAGCAACAAGGGCGCGAGGACGGCGAGTAAGCGTCTTGGACTGGCCGGGGACGGGGGGCGAAACCACATCGGAGGGCCTCCTTGGAGGGCGGGGGTGGGGTGACCCCGATGAACTGCGGAGCGGAGGTGCCGGGGGCAGGGATCATCTCGAAACATTTCGAAGAATTCCCGCATGCTTCGACGCCACAAGCTAGGAATGCGGGGCCCTCTGGTCAAGGCCTGTCGCCGAACTGTCTACAAACGGCGCCTCCCCGTTGAGCTTGACAAGCCGTCGCGCCGACCGGCAACACTCCGGAGTTCGCGGTACGGCTCGCCAGTCCAAGACGTCCACGCGGGGAGAGAAGCCGAGCTGGCGGCGTCCGCGCGCTCGTCCCGGCCCTGCCCCCGGCCCGGTCCTGCGGCATCCGTCGACGGCGGCGCCGGGATTCTCGAATGTTTCGGGCGGGGAAACGAAACGTCTTCTGCGGGAAGTATTGACGATCCATCGTCAATACTTCAATCTCCGTGTCTGAGGCCCGGCCATAGTTCGAGATATCGAACCACGTCGGCCCAGAGTGATCTGTGCTGCGGCAGATCCACGCACAGCTGCACGGCAGAACCATGCACAGCTGCACGGCGGATCAGCGCACGGCAGATCCGCCACCAAAGCACCTGCGTCACCCCATCTCGTTCCGGTGAGGTCCGCACCGGCGCATCCTGGCTCTTCGCGCAGTTGGAGAGGTCCGCGACGCCGCGTGGCGGTCCCCCGGCTGAGCCGCGATGGAGTACCGCCATGCCTTTGTCGAAACACCGCCGCCGCCCGCCGAACGTCACCTGCCGGCCGACCGGGTGCCGTCCGTGCCGGTGGAGATCGTCCCAGTCGTATGACCGCGGTGTCCGGTAATTCCGTGCTGCCCGGGTTCCGGCCCACCCCGTCCGTCTGCCGAGTGGGAGCGGACGACGCATTCCCCCGCGCTTCAGTCCTTCCGTGACTTCTACCTTGGAGGCACCGTCATGGGCTCGTATGCCCTTCCCAGACCCGTTATCCGCCGGAAGATCCGCGGCCTGCTGCCGGCGCTGGTCGTCGGCGTCCTCGGCGCGGTCGCCACACTGGTCGCGCCGCCGGCCGCACACGCCGCCGAGAACACGATCGCCGCCGAGAGCACGCTCGGCGCCGCGGCGGCGCAGAGCGGCCGCTACTTCGGCACCGCCATCGCCTCGGGCAGACTGGGCGACTCGGCGTACACGACGATCGCGGGCCGTGAGTTCAACTCGGTGACGGCCGAGAACGAGATGAAGATCGACGCCACCGAACCGCAGCGGGGTCAGTTCAACTTCACCGCCGGTGACCGCGTCTACAACTGGGCCGTGCAGAACGGCAAGCAGGTGCGCGGCCACACCCTGGCCTGGCACTCCCAGCAGCCCGGCTGGATGCAGAGCCTCAGCGGCAGCACGCTGCGCCAGGCGATGATCGGCCACATCAACGGCGTGATGGCCCACTACAAGGGCAAGATCGCCCAGTGGGACGTCGTGAACGAGGCCTTCGCCGACGGCAGTTCGGGAGCCCGACGCGACTCCAACCTGCAACGCACCGGCAACGACTGGATCGAGGTCGCCTTCCGCACCGCGCGCGCCGCCGACCCGGCCGCCAAGCTCTGCTACAACGACTACAACGTCGAGGACTGGACCTGGGCCAAGACCCAGGCCATGTACGCCATGGTCCGGGACTTCAAGCAGCGCGGCGTGCCGATCGACTGCGTCGGCTTCCAGTCGCACTTCAACAGCGGCAGCCCCTACAACAGCAACTTCCGCACCACCCTGCAGAACTTCGCCGCCCTCGGCGTCGACGTGGCCATCACCGAACTCGACATCCAGGGCGCCCCGGCCACGACCTACGCCAACGTGACCAACGACTGCCTGGCCGTCCCGCGCTGCCTCGGCATCACCGTGTGGGGGGTGCGCGACACCGACTCCTGGCGACCGGAGCACACGCCGCTGCTGTTCAACGGCGACGGCAGCAAGAAGCCCGCCTACACCGCCGTCCTCAACGCACTCAACGGCGGCTCCCCTACGCCCCCTTCGGATTCCGGACCGATCAAGGGCGTCGGTTCGGGCCGCTGCCTGGACGTGCCCGGCACCAGTACCACCGACGGCACCCAGCTCAACCTGTGGGACTGCCACAACGGCACCAACCAGCAGTGGACGTACACCGCCGCCGGCGAGCTCAGGGTCTACGGCAACAAGTGCCTGGACGCCGCCGGCACCGGCAACGGCACCAAAGTCCAGATCTACGGCTGCTGGGGCGGCGACAACCAGAAATGGCGCCTCAACTCCGACGGATCCATCGTCGGCGTCCAGTCCGGCCTCTGCCTCGACGCCGTCTCCAGCGGCACCGCCAACGGCACCCTGATCCAGCTCTACTCCTGCTCGAACGGCAGCAACCAGCGCTGGACCCGCACCTGAGGGGACCTGCCACAAACGACAAGGATGAATCGATGAAGACCTACGGTGCGGCTTCCCCCGCCCCTCCACGGAAACATCGCTGGTGGTCCCGGGTCGCCGCCGTGGTGGCGGCGACCCTCGCGATCGGCATGCTCGCCGCGGTGAATCCGGCGCCCGCCGAGGCGGCGACGGTGGACACCAATGCCTGGTACGTCCTGGTCAACCGCAACAGCGGCAAGGCGCTGGACGTCTCCGGCACGTCCAGCGCCGACGGCGCGCGGGTCAGCCAGTGGACACGTAACGACGGAGCCAACCAGCAGTGGCAGTTCGTGGACTCCGGCGGCGGCTTCTACCGCCTCAAGGCCCGGCATTCGGGCAAGGTTCTCGACGTGGCCGGCGCCTCGACCGCGGACGGTGCCGCGATCCAGCAGTGGGCCGACGGCAACGGGACCAACCAGCAGTTCCGCCTGGCCGACTCCGACGCGGGCCACGTCCGGCTGATCAACCGCACCAGCAGCAAGGCGGTGGAGGTGCAGGGCGCCTCCACCGCCGACGGCGGCAACGTCGTCCAGTACACGGACTGGGGCGGCGCCAACCAGCAATGGCAGATGATCAAGCTGTCGTCCGGTGGCGGTGGCGGTGGAGGCGGCGGCGGATGCGGCAACGCCCCGACTCTGGCGAGCGGTACGCACACGATGCAGAGCGGCGGCAAGAGCCGCAGCTTCATCCTCAGGGTTCCCGCCAACTACGACAACAGCCACCCCTACCGGCTGATCTTCGCGTTCCACTGGCGGGGCGGAACCGCCGGCGACGTCGCCTCGGGCGGCACGAGCGGGAACGCCTGGTCCTACTACGGCCAACAGGAACAGTCGAACAACGGCGCGATCCTCGTCGCCCCCCAGGGCCTCGGCAACGGCTGGGCCAACTCGGGCGGTGAGGACATCACCTTCGTCGACGACATGATCCGGCGCATCGAGGGCGGCCTCTGTGTCAACCCGGCTCAGCGCTTCGCCACGGGATTCAGCTGGGGCGGCGGTATGAGCTACGCACTCGCATGCAGCCGGGCGAACGTCTTCAGGGCCGTCGCGGTCATCTCCGGCGCCCAGATCAGCGGATGCAGCGGCGGCGCCCAGCCCATCGCCTACTTCGGAATCCACGGCATCAGCGACAACGTCCTCAGCATCGCGCAAGGACGGTCCCTGCGCGACAAGTTCGTCGCCAACAACGGCTGCACCGCCCAAAGCCCGCGCGAGCCCGCGCCGGGCAGCCGAACCCACATCACCACCACCTACTCGGGCTGCCGTGCCGGATACCCGGTCCAATGGGCCGCGTTCGACGGAGGCCACATACCCGGTCCGGTCGACGGCTCCTCCGGCGAAAGCGGCGTCACCACCTGGACCAAGGCAGAGATCTGGAGGTTCTTCGCACAGTTCCAGTGACACGCCCGCACCAAGGAGGGGCGCAGTGACACTGCGCCCCTCCCGGGCGTTCCGCTGCCCGGCCGACCTGCGGATCGGGCGCTTGCCGGTGATTACTCAGAGCCAGTCACGTCGCTTGAAGATGATGTACAGACTGGTACACACCGCAGCCATCAGGGCGATGGAGAGGGGGTAGCCCAGTACCCAGTGCAGCTCCGGCATGTGCTCGAAGTTCATGCCGTAGACCGTCCCGACCAGTGTCGGAGCGAACAGGATCGCAGCCCAAGAAGAAATCTTCTTGAAGTTGTCTACCAGGTTGCCTTGACCTGCGATTTTGTCGTTCTAGGTGCCCGTGACCTGCTCGGATGCTTCTTTCAGTGTCTTTCAGGTTCGTGCGAAGCTATGCAGCCGATTCTCCCCACACGCTCCCCAGCTCAGCCGAAACTCCCCAGATTCTCCCCAGGGGAACCCCGCTCGAAGGCGGCGACGTGCGAGATTTGCTCGCATAAATCGATCACGGTGAGTGGCGGACGTTGGGGAACCGTCCTGGGCGGTGTCGGTGGCGATCTGGCCCCAGCCTCCGGCAATCGCAGTCGGCGCGGGATGTCTGGGCACGCCGACGGGCCCTGTGGCGTCGGACAGGGCTGTAGAGAGCGTGGAGGAGCGACGCGGCAGGCTCAGCCGGTCTTGGCCAGCGGCCCTTGGGTCATTCTGACTCAAGAGGCGGCTCGACCTGGGGTGTCCTCGAGAGGAGGCGGTGTCACTGCGTGGGCGGTAAGCGGGCAGCTGGCGTGTGGCGTTGAGGGCTCGGTCGGGATGCGTCCTTTCGTCGTGGTGATCAGGAGGTGGCGGTGGATTTCCAAGGTTGCGTGCCATCCCCGGTTTCGCTAACCGGGGATCGGGTCTTAAGAGCGAGGTGACGGACACCGTCTGGCGCGGACAAGGATGCCGATTCCGAAGGCTTACGGCTGCCTCGCCGGTCCGGTACTTCCGACGCCGACGTCTGCTACGGAGTCGCCTCTCCCGAGTCGCCTCCAGACGAACACCCCGTCAGCAGAACGGCGGATATGAGCACTGCCGGCACACAGGCACGACGAACGTAAGCGCGCATAGCGCGACCCCCTATGACTCGGTGGCCCTCCCCAGCCACACGGAGCAGTCAGCGTAATAAGGCACAAGCGCAGTGCGAGGTGAGGCAAGGGTGTGGGAAGGGAGGTACGCGCAAAGCTCCGCTGCTACGCGTCGCATGCTGCGAAGGCGACATGCCGATCACTGGGCGCGGGCCGACGCGCTCAGGTGCTCGACACGGTGCCGCGTCGCTGCTCACCGGGCGGCGAAGAAGCGAGTGTCCCCCGTCGAGCCGACGACCCACGACAGGTGTGCGCGTCGGGCCGGCGACCAGCGTCCGCTGACGACGACCGGCAGGGCCGCGTCAGGCACCGACGCACGGACATGGAGCACTCACAAGAACGCCGCGGAGTCCGTGGCGGACGTCGGGATGGGCTTCGTCCTCTCCGACGTCGGGATGGGCTTCGTCTTCTCCGACGTCGACGACGTGGTCGTCTCGACCTGGACCATCAATGACGGGACGCCGGCAAGGCAGACGCCCCGTCAATTCCTACGTCTGTCAGCGCTGTTGTTCGTCAGTTCGCTGCGGGCCGGTGATCTCCGGGCGCTGAGGACCGCGAATCTCGTCCCGGCGTTCGCGCACCGCCCGAACCGCCTTCTTCGCCTCACGGCAGACGGCAGGGACCCTCTTGAGCGCAGTGACGAGGATCCAGGCGACTGCACCGATGAACGCCACGATCACA
Source organism: Streptomyces sp. NBC_00104 (assembly GCF_045160825.1). Taxonomy (NCBI): domain Bacteria; kingdom Bacillati; phylum Actinomycetota; class Actinomycetes; order Kitasatosporales; family Streptomycetaceae; genus Streptomyces; species Streptomyces sp. NBC_00104. The sequence goes on from NZ_CP108215.1 coordinate 8,907,203, forward strand.
GCGGCCCAACCATAGATTTCCATCCGGACCTTGAGAACCTTCCCTGGCAGGTGGTCGGTCCGGGCACAGGCGCACTCGGCCCGACAACGGATGCACACGTGGTCGACGCCGAGAGACGCCCTCGACACGGCACCACCACCCACCACCACACGGCACTGTCCCGCTCCGGGATCGGTGCAGGCTCCATGCCGTTGGCTCCAGCCGATGGTCAGGGCTGCTGAAGAGCGTGGTGGCTGGCCACGTGCTCGTGGGGCGGGTTTCGCCGGTCGCGGCGTGGAGGCGCTGGTCGTTGAACCAACCGGCCCGTCCACGGTGCCGATCGAGGCGTCAACGCCCAGCCTCGATCGGGTGTGCGGTGAACGCGAAAGTCGTGTATCGACCGCCCGAATCCGAATGATGAGCAGTCCCGTCGCGCCTGGTCCAACGACCGTTCTGATTGCGAGAGCCGATCCCTTTCTCTTTCGTCCTGGCATCCCTTGTTGGACATCTGGCCTGTATGACAGGGTGGTTCACGCTTGGAACAATCCGTATCCGGCGTACCGGCTCACACGGGTCGTGGCGTTGTCCGCTCCCCCACAAGGCGGTCGCGCGGCATCGCCCGGGCGGTCACCACCTCCACACCTCCCTCTCCGCACGGCCACACCAGGTCCGCGCTGCTGCTGTTCCCGCATCGGCCCGGGATGAGGCTGCCCAGCGCGCCCTGGGAGAAGGAAAGCCCCTGTGTCTTTCGCTCACCCGTTTCCCGCAAGCCCGGCTCCCGACCCCGAGACCGCTCCAGGAATGTCCGACGACGCCCTCGTCGCCGCGCTGAGGATGTCCCGGACCATCGAGGGCACAGCGCCAGTCGCGGCGTTGATCGCGCGACACGGTCCTTCAGTCTCCGAATATGCGGAGATCTGCGCCTCCGGTTCATCCGTCATTGCGCGAGCGCTCGCCGCTGCGGCGTTCCGCCATGTGATGCAAGGCCTCCAAAGAGCCGGGTCCACTGATGCCCTGCGCCCTCGCCTGCTCGTCGCCGTACGGGACACCGCGCGTGCGCGCTCACAGACCGGCACCGTTTCGGGGCTGTCGTACGACCAGGCCGCGGCCGCCGACAGCGGCAGGCCCCCACCCCATTCGGTCGCCGAGAATCGGCACCTGAGCCAGGTCGCTTTTCTGCGGCTCCCGAGGACCACGCAGTACGTTCTGTGGCATCTGGACGTGGAAGCCGAATCATCGGCCGTTCCTGCAGCCTTGCTCGGAATCGAAGGAGACATACCGCCCTCCGAGTTGGACCGGGCCCGGGATCAATGGCGTTCGGCGCTCCTGCGCACGCATGTCGAGCATGCAGCGGGAAGAGAGTGCCGGGACTACAGCCGCCTCCTCGACGCACCCCCACACGGTGCCGGTACCACGCTGCCCGAGGTGCAACTGCATCTGGATCAGTGCTCCTACTGCCAGGACACCGCCGAACAGCTCAGGCTCTGCGCCACGAGACCGGGCGTACTGCTGGCGGAAGCGCTGCTCGGCGAGAGCGCTCACCCCTATCTGGCTGCTTGCCGGGCACGCCCTTCGCGCACAGCGCCCGTTGCCGCGACCGCCGAGGGAGCCCACGCCCGGCCCTCGGACACCCCGCAGACGCAACAGAAGCCGGCAAGGAGGGGAAGGCCTGGCTCCACCCGCAAGGGCGCGAAGATCTTCGTCGCCGGGATCGCCGCGAGTTCGGCCGCTGTCGCGGCAGCAATCGTCGTGGCCGGCACTTCGTCCGACACCACCGCACCGGCTCCGGCGACACAGCGGCCTACGCCCACGCCGTCACCCTCCTCCCCCACGACCTCGACCGCCCTCCCTGTCCCCCCGGGGAGCGGCCGACTGCGCAATGCGGCCGCGGACCTGTGCATGGACGTCCGGGGAGCGCAGCCCGAGCGTGGCGCGGAGGCCACCCTGTCCGCCTGCTCAGCCGCCAGCACGCAGCGGTGGACCTACGTCGAGGACGGGCTTCTGCGTAACCTCGCCGAACCGGATCTGTGCCTGGACGCCGGCGGGGACGACGAAGTGCTGGATCTGGAGTACTGCGACTCCTCGGGCGACGTCTCGTTCGGGCTCCGCTTCGAGCTGAGCCCCGAAGGAGAACTCCTCACACGCGACGAGAGAAACCTCGTGATCGCCCCCGCCTCGCCCGACACCGGCACCGTTCTGGTACCAAGTCCCCGCAATGGAGAGGCGGAACAGAGATGGCTGGTCGAGCCGGTCCCGGGAGCATCCACACCCCAGTCCGCGACTTGAGACTCGCCGGTACCGAACACGGCCTCACAGGTGCCCCCGGCACAGGCGGACACCATGACGCGTCGGCTCTTGGCCCCGGCCCGGACGGACCAGCACATCCAGCTGTTCCTGCTCCCGCAGCACCTGGAACAGCTTCAACGGCGCCTACGCCCAGGACACTTTCGCGGAGATGCGGACGGCGATCGACGCAGGGGTGAATGGTGCCGGGACCACCGATGAAGAGGCGGCGGTCGAGGGGCTACCACGTGCTGGACGAGTGGTGCGTGCAGTAGCTTCATGGCGTGTCCACGCCCCCGCCGCAGCGGTCTCCCGCGACCCAGCCGTACCTCCTGCCGCCTCCGTACGGGCTCTGGGCTACCGGCCGCCAGAAGATCTCCTTGAGGATGTCGACTTCGCATTCCTGCCCGGTGGCCGGGTCGGTCACGGTGAAACGGGCGGACAGCGGGGCGGTCTCCAGCGCGTGCACCTTCCAGGCCGGCGCGGAGCGTGGCGGCGATGTCGGCCATGGGCGCCGGGTTCTCGGTGGCGACGTCGAGGTCCCGGCTGGGGCGGTTCACGAGGCGGTGTGCCCGCACGGCGTATCAACCGGTGAGAACCAGTGGATACGGGGAACCGAGCGCGATCACATCCGCCAGGAGCCGCGTGTGCAGCTCCGGTATCTCCGTCATGCGGCTGCCCGGGTGCGGGAGGCGAGCTGGGGGAAGGCGTCTTCCCATACGGCGCGCACGGTGCGGCCGACGAGGGTGCGCAGCACCGGCCACAGCTGGAGGAGCAGGTCCTGGTCGAGGTAGCGGGGCAGGTCGTCGTGCAGGCCCTCATGCAGGACAGTGCGGTACAGGCCCATACGCTGGCGCGGCTTGCCCAGGTCGTATGAGGTCATCCCTGACCAGGCCATGTGCAGCGGCAGATCCACGACACCGCGCGTCGGCCCGCGCAACTCGTCCAGCGACTCCGGCAGACGGCGGCGGAACTTCTCCCGGTACAGCGCGAGGTCCTCGGCGTCCGCGCCCGAGACGTCCGTCGGGGTGGGTGCGGGGTGCTGTGGGCTGGAGGGCATGACTCCATTGTGGCGGCCGGAGACAGTGCGAGGGCCATGATGCGTGAGCTGGAGTCCGGAGCGAGCGGGGGCGGATCCCCGGGTGAGCTGGTTGCCGCAGTCCTGCTCAGCCCTGAGCAGGACTGCGGCCTTGACGCTCTGGGTGTCTGCACGAAGGACGATGAGCCCAAAAACCGGCTCTGACCAGTGCACTTCTGGGGTCCTTCCCAGGCCGATACCTTTCCGATGGCGCATCACATGGAGTGTGTTGCCATCCTCGCACCAGCCCGAGAAGGGCTCGACCTGATCTTTGGTCGGTGCGTGTTGTGTGCACTGATGCCCGGGAACGGGCGGTGCGGGAACGGACGGACTCTCAGTCGCAGGAAGCGGCCGCCACCGTACCTTCCGATGGAAAAGACCTACAGCAGTACAGGCTGGCCGTCATCGAAGGTGGACTACACAGGATCGTCGGCGAACAGGGGCAGCCGAAAATTCTCACTGTCTGTGATGTGGCTGCAGCGGCGGCGACGTCGCGCGGGGGTGCCGAACAGGAAGCCATGCGGGCCAGTTGCCGAGAAACCAAGGCGGCGGCTGCCATTCGTTTCTCCCCGGATTCTCCCCAGCGGATGCCAATGCGCAAAAGACCTGGTCAGGAGATCACCCACATCATTTCTCCCCAGGGACTCCTCAGGGGTGCTTCCCGCCCTGTCGTTGGCCGATGCGAGAGCAAAGACCGCAGGAGAATTGGGCTCGACAAGAGGTGGTCAGAGCCAGTCCCGCCGCTTGAAAATTAAGTACAAACTGACACAAACCATCCCCATCAGGCCGATGGCAAAGGGGTATCCGAAGCTCCAGCTCAACTCGGGCATGTGCTTGAAGTTCATGCCGTAAATCGTTCCCACCAGCGTGGGAGCAAACAGGATCGCCGCCCACGACGAGATCTTCTTGATCTCCTCGTTCTGTTCGAAGCCCGCCTCCGCCAGTGCGCGCATCTCCGCGTTCTGTTGTTGGGTGACGAGGGTGGCGTTGACCGTGAGGATGTCGGTGAGGGCCTGGCGGAAGGTGTCGACGCGTTCGCTGGTGTGGGTGACGTGGTCGGCGACGTCGCGGAGGTAGCGCTGGAGTTCGTCGTCCGTCTCGTACTTGGTGAAGCCGGCCATGAGGCCGTGGAGCATGCCGACGAGGGGGCGGGTGGCGCGCTGGAACTCGACCATTTCGCGGGAGAGTTCGTAGATGCGGCGGGATACCTCGGGGTCGCCGCGGAAGACCTCCGTCTCGATCTCGTCGACATCGTTCTGTACGCCGGCGACGACGGGGACGTAGCCGTCGACCACCGCGTCGAGGATGGCGTAGAGGACCGCCTCGGGGCCGAGTTTCAGCAGCTCCGGGGTGTCCTCCATTCGGCGGCGGACGGCTGAGAGGTCGGGGGCCGCGCCGTGGCGGACCGTGATGACGAAGTCGGGCCCCACGAAGACGTGCAGCTCGCCGAAGTCGACCTCCTCGGGAGCGTCGAGGTAGCGGGCGGCGCGCAGGACGACGAAGAGGGTGTCGCCGTAGCGCTCCAGCTTGGGGCGTTGATGCGCCTCCATCGCGTCCTCGACGGCGAGCGGGTGGAGGTCGAACTCGGCGGCCAGGGAGAGGAGTTCGCCCTCGGTCGGGCGGGCCAGTCCGATCCATGCCATGCCGGCCGGTGCCTCTCGCAGCTCGCGGTACGTGTCCGCGAGCGTGGCGTGGGAGGAGACGCGTACGCCGTCCTGGTACAGGGCCGCCTCCACCACGCTGGCCGCCCGCTCGGCCGAGGCCGACCCTGACGGTTCCGGGCTCGGTGGCGTAGGCCCCGTGGATGATGTCGACGGAGGGGGCGGGGTGCGGCGCCAGCCGGACTTCCGGCCGCCCTTCGAGGCTGGTCCGGCGGTCTTCGGCGCCGGGCGGGCGCGTCGATCGGCCATGGGGGATGCCTCCCGAGTTGCGCGTACACGAACGACTGTGTGATCACCGAGCAGGATATACGGGGCAAACGCCGCCAGAGCCGGTGAGGGGTTCGACCGTGGAAGCGGACCGAAACGGCACCGTCGAGGACAGAGCCTGTCCGCAACCCCCGCTAGCGTGCACAGCATGACGAACAAGGCGTCCCGGACCGCCCCCCGGCTCGGCACTCACGCACTCAACCGCGCGACCCTGGCCCGCCAGCTCCTGCTGCACCGGGCGCCCGTGTCCGCCAAGGCCGCCTCAGCCAAGGCCGCCTCCTCCGAGGCCGTGTCGGCCCAGGCCCCCTCCGCCCAGCCAGCCGCCCCCGCATCGGCGCCCCCGCCCCTGTCCGCCCACGACGCCGTCGCGCACCTCCTCGGGCTGCAGGCGCAGAACGTGCGGCCGCCGTACTACGCGCTCGCGACCCGGCTGGAGGGGTTCGCGCCCGAGCAGTTGTCGGAGCTGATGGCCGACCGGGCCGTCGTACGCATCGTCACCATGCGGTCCACGATCCACACGCACACCGCCGAGGACTGCCTCACCCTGCGGCCGTTGGTGCAGCCGGCCCGGGAGCGGGAGCTGAATCTGTTCCGCAAGGGGCTGGCCGGGGTCGATCTCGACCGGCTCGCGGCGATCGCGCGGGAACTCGTCGAGGCCGAGCCGCGGACGTTGAAGCAGTTGCGTGAGGCCCTGCTCGTGGAATGGCCCGACGCCGACCCGTTCGCCCTGGGCATCGCCGCGCGCTGCCGGCTGCCGCTGGTCCAGGTCACCCCACGCGGCCTGTGGGGGAGGAGCGGACAGGTCGCCCTGACCACCGCCGAGCACTGGCTCGGACGCCCCGCCGAACCGGCCCCGGCACCCGAGACCGTCGTCCGGCGCTATCTCGCCGCCTTCGGGCCCGCCTCCGTGAAGGACATGCAGACCTGGGCCGGACTGACCCGCCTGCGCGAGGCGTTCGAGCGGCTGCGCCCGGAGCTGCTCACCTTCCGCGACGACCACGGCACCGAACTCTTCGACCTCCCCGACGCGCCCCGCCCGGACCCGGAGACCCCGGCGCCGCCCCGGCTGCTCCCCGAGTTCGACAACCTGCTCCTCTCCCACGCCGACCGCTCCCGCGTGGTCCCGCCGGACCTCAAGGGCCGCTCCTGGCAAGGGAATCAGGCCTACCGGACCTTCCTCGTCGACGGGTTCCTCGCCGGTATCTGGAAGCTCGACGCGGGTGTCCTGACCCTCGAACCCTTCGGCCGCCTCACCCGGCAGCAGCGGGCCGACCTCGTGGCGGAGGCGGAGCGCACGCTCACCACGCTGCACGGGGACGAGGACGGCGCCCACGGCGAGGAAGGCGCCCACGGCGAGGACGGCGCGTACGACATCCGCTTCGGCACCGTGGCCACGTAACACCCGTGGCCCGCACGGACAGTGGAGAGGGGGCACCGCGAACCGCTCGTGGCAGGTTCGCGGCGCCCCCTGGTAGTACCTGAGGGAGTACCCCAGGAGTCCGTCGGCCGGTGCCAGGCCTCGGTTACGAGGCGATCTGGGCGGCCACCGTGTTGGAGAAGGTGGTCAGCCGGGTGTAGATCCCGGGGTACTGCGCGTCGGCGCAGCCGTAACCCCAGGAAACTATGCCTGCCAGGACGCCCCCGATCATCAGGGGACCGCCGCTGTCGCCCTGGCAGGTGTCAACGCCGCCGGAGGAGTATCCGGCGCAAACCATGGAGCTCGCCACGAACTCGGAGCCGTACGAGCTGGAGCTGCCGCAGACCGAGTCGGCCACGACCGGCACGGTCGCGGTGCGCAGCTGGTTGGAGGAGGAGCCGCCCGAGGAGGTGGTGCCCCAGCCGATGATGCGGGCGGTGGTGCCGGCCGCGTAGACGCTCGTCTGCGAGGAGCTGACGTAGGACGCCGTGGTGTACGGCTGCGCGACCGCGAGCGTCAGCACGGCCACGTCGCTGGTCATGGTGGAGCTGTTGTAGCTCGGGTGGATCCAGATCTTGCTGAGCGTGCTGACGGTGCCGTTCGTGCCGTTGCGGTAGGTGCGGCCACCGACGACGCGGGTGCTGGAGGTGGTTCTGCCGACCATGCAGTGGGCGGCGGTGATCACCTTGGTGGGAGACACGAGAGTGCCGCCACAGAACTGGCTCTGCGAGGCGTTCGTGATCTGCATGACGTACGGGTACGCGCTCGCGGTGGTGGTCGTACCACCCACGATGGGCTGGGGAGCGGCGACGGCGCCGGGGGCGGTGAGCAGCGCGGCAGCGGCGGCGGCAGCGGTGGCCGCGGCGGCGACCATCGACTTCTTGACGCGGTTGAACCCGAACATGGTTCTCCTATGGGGGAGTTGCCGGTGGGGGACGCGCGGGTGGGGGGTGCGGTGCACAGACCTGCGGTGTCGCCCCCGCTCGGGGGAGCCGAGCGGGGGCGGCGGGCCGGTCTGTGTGCCCTGGCGTGCGGCACATCACAAAAACTATGAGCCGGAGTGATCCCCTCCCAAGGGGGGATCCCCCTAAGGGAGTTGAGGAGGGAAAACCCTCGATGACCCGGGCCGGGGTTTGAGCCTAGGCTGGAGTCGCAAGGTCGCTGCGCGCACAGGACCCAGGCCCCGGGAGGGGGCCCGGCAAACCGGTCCCGGGGAGGTCAGTTCGTACGGTGTCCCGCCGCCAGACGCACGATGTCCACACGCGACCGGATGCCCAGCTTCCGGTAGACCCGCGTGAGTGTCGCCTCGACCGTCTTCACGCTGATGTACAGACGGCCGGCGATCTCCCGGTTGGTCGCGCCCTCCATGACCAGCTCCGCGACCTGGCGTTCCGTCGCCGCGAGCACGGCGAGGGCGTCCAGCGCCGACGGCGCGATCGCGGGTTGCTGCGGGGGCGCCGGGGCGACCGTGGCCTCCTCCACCTGGCGCAGCCACGGCAGGGCACGGCAGCGGCGGAAGAGCCGGGACGCCTCGTCGTACGAACCCGGCCCGGACGCGGGCGTCCCCCCTGGCCGGGCGACACCGAGGGCCTGCGGGAGAGTGCGCAGCCCCGCCAGGGCGTACGCGGCCCGCGCCTCCTCCAGTCCGTAGCCCAGCTTGGCCAGCCGGTCCTGAGCCGACGTCAACTGCCGTACGGCGGCGTCCTGTTCACCCCGTGCCGCGCGCACCAGCGCCTCGGCCCGGTCGAGGACGGCGAGCACGCTCTCGCGGCCGAGTCGCAGCGCCTGCTGCCGGGTGACGTCGATGACGTCCTGGGCCTCGGCCAACTCGCCCACCCGCACCAGGGCTTCGGCGAGATCGCCGTGCCACCGGCCGCGTGCGGGGTCGTTGACACCGAGTCTTTCCTCCAACTCTCGTACCCGGCGCAGCGACTGGACCGTCCCCGGGGCGTCCCCCGCCACCAGTTGAGCGTGCCCGAGGGCGCCCAGGGCGCGGGAGAGGTACATCAGGTCGCCGTCCTGCTCGGCGCGCTCGGCGGCCTCACGGGCGAGCGCCCGGGCCCGCTCCACGTCACCGCCGGCGGCCTCCGCGAGCGAGGTGAGCATGGCGGACGCGCCCTCGCCGATGCCGGAGTCCCGGGCGAGGACGTAGCCCTCGCGGGCGAGGTCGAGGGCCCGGCCGCAGTGCCCGGAACGCAGCTCGGTCTCGGCGAGGAAGCGCACATAGTGCACCTCGCTCTCGACCATGCCGCGCCGGCGCACCTCACGCAGCAGCGAGGTGATCGTCGCGCGGGCCTCGCCGAGCTGGTCGCTCATCATCAGCCAGCGGAAGCGGGTCGCGCCCGCCCCGTTGTGATGGCACGCCAGCTGGGGGTCCTGCGGCTCCCTCAGCGCCCGCTTGATCGTCATGGGCGCGTCCGGGTGCCCCATCAGGATCTCCGCCTGTGCCTGGAAGGCGAGCGCGAGCAGTTCGGTGCGCCGGTCCTCGGCCCGCGCCGCCAGCTCCGCCGCCCGCGCGGCCTCCTCCCGGCTCTGGGCGAAGTCGCCTTCGAGGACCAGGGCACGCCAGGCCAGCTGGTAGCGGACCAGGCCGAGCAGCCGCGGGTCGTCGCCCGCGTCGGCGAGGACCTGCGGATAGACGGCGTCGACCTCGGCGAGGGACTGACCGGCCGCGTCGATCACCACCATCCAGGCCCGGACCCGCTCGGCGGGCTCGGTGGCCCGGCTCAGCACCTCACGGGCGATGTCCCGGCCCAGGTCGTTCTCCCCGGCGGTCAGCGCGTCCTCGGCGGCCTGCAACCGCCGCTCGTCCGGCCCCGGCGTCGCGTCCGCCGGGGTGTGCCGGGCCGAGAGCAGCCCCAGCTCGGCGGCGACCGAGGGCGCGCCCCGGTCCCGGGCCACGGCCGCGGCCTCGCCCAGCTGCCCGGCGACCTGCGGATCGGTGCCGTGGGTGGCCAGCGCCAGATGCCGGGCCCGCTCGATGGGGTCGACGGCGGAGGTGGACAGCGCGGCGTGGGCGGCCCGCCGATCCTGGGCGGTCGCCTCGGCGTACAGCGCGGCGGAGACCAGGGGGTGCGCGAACCGCACGCCCGGCCCCTCCCGCTCCGGCGCGAGCAGCCCCAGCTCGACGGCCTGCGCGGTCTCCGCCTCAGCGTTCTCCCGCCCGGCGGCCCGCAGCAGCGCCACCGTGGGCCGGGCACCGGCGCTGGCGACGAGCAGGGTGCGGCGGGCCTCGGCCGAGAGCATGTCCAGCCGGTTCAGGACCAGGGTCCGCAGCGAGGTCGGCACGGGCAGCGGCTCACCCGGACGCGGCGGGGTCGGACTGTCGGCGAGGGCGCGGCCCAGCTCCAGCGCGAACAGCGGGTTGCCGCCGCTGGTGCGGTGGATGTCCCGCACGGTCGAGCGGGGCAGACCGGTGTAGCCGCGGTTCTCCAGCAGCTCGGCGACATGCGTCCTGGACAGCGGAGCGACCCGGAGGGCGAGGGTGTCGGGCGGGGACGCGCGTAGATACCTGTCCTGCTCGTGACCATGCGGGTCCGTCGAGGTACGTACGGCGCACAGCATGCGCACCGGCAGCTCGCCGAGCCGTCGCGCGGCGAACCCGAGCAGCTCGACACTGGCCGGATCCAGCCACTGGAGGTCGTCCGCGACGATCAGCACCGGACCCTTGGCGGCCAGCGCGCGCAGGGTGGACAGGACGGCCAGCCGCAGGGCCAGCCCGTCGCGCTGGAGCGTGGACTCGCCACGGCCGGTGAGCGCGGACTCCAGAGCGGTGCGCTGCGGGGCGGGCAGCTGGTCGGACACCTCGTCCATGACCAGACCGAGCAGATCGCTCAGTGCGAGGAACGGCAGATGCGACTCGGACTCGGTGGCCGAGCAGCGCAGGACCGTCCGTGCCGATTCGTCGTATTCCGCGGCCAGCGCGCGCAGGACGGTCGATTTACCGATGCCCGCGGAGCCGTGGACGAGCACGCTGCCGCCCCGTGAAAGCTGCTCACGGGCCCCCGCGAACAGCTCCTCCCTGCCTATGACCAGGTCGGGGCGGGGTCTCCCAGGCTCCTTGATCTCCCGTCGCACGGGCCACCGCTCCCCTCGAGTGTCGTGTCCGGGCCAATATTAGGCATCCAGTCTTTGAATTTCGGAACGTAGCCCGGGTGTGGGAAATAACAGGAAGGGTACGGCATAAGGAATTTCACATGCCTGTTACATGAAAGATGACGTCCGCCACATCCCGTAAAGGGTGTGGGTCAGGGCAGCAGGCCCGCTCGGCGGGCCGCCACCACCGCCTCCAGGCGCGTATGCGCCCCGAGCTTCCGCATCGCCGAGCGCAGGTACGCCTTCACGGTCTCCGGACGCAGCCCCAACCGCTGCGCCGCGACCGCGTTGGTCGCGCCCATGGCGACGCACGCGAGCACATCCACCTCGCGCGAGGTGAGGGCGATGGTCGTGGCGCCGTCCGCGGCGGGCGCGGTCGGCCCGGTGGCGCCCTCCTCACCGGCCACGCCGACGAGGCGCCCGCACACCCGCAGCAGCTCCGCCCGCAGATCCGGATCGTCGATGCGCGGGGCGAGCGCGCGCAGCGCCCCGTGCGCTTCCCGGACCTCCTCCCACGCCCCGGCGGAATCCCCCTCGGGCACCCGGGTCGCGGCCAGCAGACTCCGCGCCTCGTCCCGCACCACCAGCGCCTGCTCCAGGTCCCGCGCCGCTTCCAGCGCGGCCCCGACCGTGCGCTCACCCAGCGGCTGGGCCGAGCGCAGAGCTCCGTACAGCACTCCGCGCACCTGGCGCCGTACGACCACGGGGACCGCGAGGACGGAGCGGATGCCCTCGGCGGCGACCGCGGCGTCGTACTCGTGGCTGATCTGGCGCGAGACGGAGTAGTCGGTCACCCAGCAGGGGCGGGCCAGGGCCACCGTCTTGCCGCCGAGGCCGTTCCCGGAGTGCACGGCCAGCCCTTGAAGCGCGGTCGTGCGGTTGCCCTGGAGTTCGCTGATGCGCAGTTGCCCGGGACCGGGCTCGACCAGCCCCGCGAAGGCGAGCGGGAGCCCGGTGGCCCGCCGCAGCTGGTGCAGCGCGCCGCGCATGTCCGCCCGGCCGGACAGAGCCGTCCCGACGGAATCCGAGGGATCCAATGCCACGAACTCGCCCTTTCCGCGCGGCGCACCCCCGTTCGGGGGTAGTGAGACGTGTATCACGCATTACACGATGTCAGGCAACGGTCCGGCAATGAGGAGGACACATGTCGGCGAGGACGAGCGCCACGGACGAGTTCCGGGCGGCCCGGGACTTCCTGCTGGCCCATCGTGAGGACTACGCCACGGCCTACAAGGGCTTCACCTGGCCGCGCCCGGAGTACTTCAACTGGGCGCTCGACTGGTTCGACGTGATCGCACGCGGGAACGACCGCACCGCGCTGCACATCGTCGAGGAGGACGGCACCGAGACCGTGCTCTCCTTCGCCGAGATGTCCGCGCGTTCGTCCCAGGTCGCCAACCGGCTGCGGGACCGGGGCGTCCGTGCCGACGACCGCGTCCTCGTCATGCTCGGCAACCAGGCGGAGCTGTGGGAGACCGCCCTCGCCGCGATGAAGCTGCGCGCCGTCGTCATCCCCGCGACCCCGCTGCTGGGCCCCGCCGATCTGCGCGACCGGGTGGAGCGCGGCCGGGTCAAGCACGTGATCGTACGGGCCGAGGACGCCCCCAAGTTCGAGGACGTACCCGGTCGTTACACCCGGACCACGGTCGGCGGCACGGTGGACGGCTGGCGGTCGTACGAGGAGGCCTACGCGGCCCCCACCCGCTTCGAGCCGAACGGCGCGACCAATGCCACCGACCCGCTGATGCTGTACTTCACCTCGGGCACCACCGCCCGGCCCAAACTGGTCGAGCACACCCATGTGTCGTATCCCATCGGCCACTTGGCGACCATGTACTGGATCGGCCTGAAGCCCGGCGACGTCCATCTCAACATCTCCTCGCCCGGCTGGGCCAAGCACGCCTGGTCCAACCTCTTCGCCCCGTGGAACGCGGAGGCGACCGTGTTCATCCACAACTACACCCGCTTCGACGCCGGCCGGCTGCTCTCGGAGATGGACCGCGCGGGGGTCACCACCTTCTGCGCCCCGCCCACCGTGTGGCGCATGCTCATCCAGGCGGACCTGACCCAGCTGCGCACCCCGCCCCGCGAGGTCGTCGCCGCCGGGGAGCCCCTCAACCCCGAGGTCATCGAGCAGGTGCGGCGCGCCTGGGGCGTCACCATCAGGGACGGCTTCGGCCAGACCGAGACCGCCGTCCAGGTCTCCAACAGCCCCGGCCAGGAACTGAAGACCGGCTCGATGGGCCGGCCCGGCCCCGGCTTCAAGGTCGTTCTCCTCGACCCCGTCTCGGGCGCCCCCGACGTCGACGAGGGCGAGATCGCCCTGGACCTCTCCAACCGCCCCGTCGGCCTGATGACCGGCTACCACGGCGACCCGGACCGTACGGCGGAGGCCATGGCCGGCGGCTATTACCGCACCGGCGACATCGGCTCACGGGACGTGGAGGGCTACATCACCTACGTGGGCCGCGCGGACGACGTGTTCAAGGCGAGCGACTACAAGATCAGCCCGTTCGAGCTGGAGAGCGCCCTGCTGGAGCACGAGGCCGTCGCCGAGGCGGCCGTGGTGCCCGCGCCGGACGAGGTGCGGCTCGCGGTACCGAAGGCGTACATCGTGCTGGCGGCCGGCTGGGAGCCGGGACCGGACACCGCGAAGGTGCTGTTCGAGCACTCCCGGACCGTCCTCGCGCCCTACAAGCGTCTGCGCCGCCTGGAGTTCGGCGACCTGCCGAAGACCGTGTCGGGCAAGATCCGCCGCATCGAGCTGCGCGAGGCCACGGCCGAGGGCTCGGACGCGGAGTACCGCGAGGAGGACTTCCGGTGACGGAACGAGGAGACCTTCCGACGACGGCGACGACGACGGAGCGAGGCGGCCATCCGACGACGGAACGAGGCGGCCGTCCGACGACGGAACAAGGAGGCCGTCCGGTGACGGAGCCGTCGTACACGCACGGTACGAGCGACACGGTCCTGCTCGGCGACACGATCGGTGCCAACCTCGACCGGGCGGTCGCGGCCTGGCCCGACCGCGAGGTGCTCGTCGACGTGCCGTCCGGGCGGCGCTGGACGTACGCCCAATTCGCCGCGGACGTGGACCGGTTGGCGTACGCCCTGCTCGCGAGCGGCGTGGCCAAGGGCGACCGGGTCGGTATCTGGGCGGTCAACTGCCCCGAGTGGGTGCTCGTCCAGTACGCCACCGCCCGTATCGGCGCGATCATGGTGAACATCAACCCGGCCTACCGCACCCACGAGGTCGAGTACGTCCTCAACCAGGCCGGTGTCTGCCTGCTCTTCGCCTCGCTCAGCCACAGGACGAGCGACTACCGGTCGATGGTCGAGCAAGTCCGCTCCAGGTGCCCGAAGTTGAGGGAGACCGTCTACATCGGGGACCCGAGCTGGGACGCGCTGATCGCGCGCGGGACGCCGGTGCCGTACGAGGAACTGTCCTGCGACGACCCGATCAACATCCAGTACACCTCGGGTACCACGGGCTTCCCCAAGGGGGCGACCCTCTCCCACCACAACATCCTCAACAACGGTTACTTCGTGGGGGAGTTGATCGCATACACCGAGCAGGACCGGATCTGCGTGCCCGTGCCCTTCTACCACTGCTTCGGCATGGTGATGGGCAATCTCGCGGCGACCTCGCACGGCGCCTGCATCGTCATCCCGGCCCCGGCCTTCGACCCGAAGGCCACGCTGGACGCCGTCCAGCAGGAGCGCTGCACCTCCCTGTACGGTGTACCGACCATGTTCATCGCGGAGTTGAACCTCCCCGACTTCGACGCCTACGACCTCTCGTCCCTGCGCACCGGCATCATGGCGGGCTCGCCCTGTCCGGTGGAGGTGATGAAGCGGGTGGTCGCCGAGATGCACATGACGGAGGTCTCGATCTGCTACGGCATGACGGAGACCTCGCCCGTCTCCACCCAGACCCGGCGCGACGACGACCTGGAACACCGCACCGGGACGGTCGGCCGCGTCCTCCCGCACATCGAGGTGAAGATCGTCGACCCGGTGACCGGGGTGACCCGACCACGCGGTGCGGCAGGTGAGTTGTGCACCCGTGGCTACAGCGTGATGCTCGGCTACTGGGAGGAGCCGGAGAAGACCGCCGAGGCCGTCGACGCCGGCCGGTGGATGCACACCGGCGACCTGGCGACGATGCGCGAGGACGGGTACGTCGAAATCGTCGGCCGGATCAAGGACATGATCATCCGGGGCGGCGAGAACATCTACCCGCGCGAGATCGAGGAGTTCCTGTACGGCCACCCGAAGATCGCCGACGTCCAGGTGGTGGGCGTACCGCACGAGCGCTACGGCGAGGAGGTGCTGGCCTGTGTCATCCCGCGCGAGGCCGCCGAACCGCTCACGCTGGAGGAGCTACGGGCCTTCTGCGACGGGCAGTTGGCGCACTACAAGATCCCGAGCGCGCTGCGGATCCTGGACTCCTTCCCGATGACGGTGTCGGGGAAGGTGCGGAAGATCGAGCTGCGGGAGCGGTACACGACCGAGTAGGGATGCGCCCCGCAAGGAGCGCTCAGGCCTCGGCGCAGGCGGCGACGAGGGTCGTCGCCGCGCGGTTCACCGGCTGCGGGGTGCCCGTGAGGTCCAGGACGAACAGGGAGACGCCCAGGCCGTCGGCGCGGTCGCGGGCGTCGCTCGTGTACCCGGCGAGGGCGAAGAAGACGCAGTCGGTGGACTCCGTCATGGCCGTCAGCCACAGGCACTCGACGTCGCGCAGCGAGGCCGGGCGCACCGACGGGTCCACCTGGACCAGGGCGCCCCGCGTGGCCAGCCCGATCCCGGAGGGCTGGCGCTGGTCGGCGCGGCGGATGTCCCGGTAGCCCAGCCAGCGCAGATAGAGGGCCACGGCGGTGACCGCGTCGCGGGCCGTGCGGATGGTGTAGGGCCGGAAGGCCGCCCGGGGTCCGGCGGGCACTCCGGCCGTGTCCATGGCGCCGCCGGTTCTCAGCGGCCGTACGCCGCCGGCCACGGGAACGCGCAGCACGGTCCCGCAGGAGCAGCCCAGCTCCGGATGGGGCCACTGGTCCGCGCGACCGCAGTCGCCGCAGCGCACGGTCACCCAGTCCTCGTCCCAGGTGTGGTGCGTGACGGAGGTGGGGGCGGCGCGGCGGTCCAGGGGCGGGGCGACCGGGGCGCCGCACGCACAGGGGTAGGCCGGCGCGGCGTACTGATGCTCCCGCCCGCAGTCCGGGCACCGCACCGCCATGCTCTCGCTCATGCTCCCCACCCCACCCCACCCCACCCCACCACCGGGCCACCCTCGAAAACGCCCCCTCATCGTCCTCCAGCCAGGGCTGTCCCGGCAGGGAAACACCCCGAGACGCCGAAGGTGGATTCCGCCGCCCACGCCCTTGACGCTCCTGACACCGCCCCCTACATTGCTTCCAGATAGCAGAAGATTATTTCCGTAATGCGGAAATGTGCACACGTGATACGCCCAGGCAATCGACGAGATACGGAAGTGCTCACCGCGGGGCGCGACGGGAGCGCGAGTCCGGCAGCTGAAGCAGGAGTACGCAATGGCTCGTATGACCGCTGCCCGCGCGGCAGTCGAGATCCTCAAGCGTGAGGGCGTCCGTGACGCGTTCGGTGTCCCCGGCGCGGCGATCAACCCCTTCTACGCGGCCCTGAAGGCCTCCGGCGGCATCCAGCACACCCTCGCCCGGCACGTCGAGGGCGCGGCGCACATGGCCGAGGGCTACACCCGCACCCGCCCCGGCAACATCGGCGTGTGCGTCGGCACCTCGGGGCCCGCCGGCACCGACATGATCACCGGGCTCTACTCGGCCACCGGTGACTCCATACCGATCCTCTGCGTCACCGGCCAGGCGCCCACGGCCGTGCTCCACAAGGAGGACTTCCAGGCCGTCGACATCGCCTCCATCGCCAGGCCCGTCACCAAGATGGCCGTCACCGTCCTGGAGGCAGCGCAGGTCCCCGGCGTCTTCCAGCAGGCCTTCCACCTGATGCGCTCCGGGCGCCCCGGTCCCGTCCTCGTCGACCTGCCCATCGACGTCCAGCTCACCGAGATCGAGTTCGACCCGGACACGTACGAGCCGCTCCCGGTCTACCAACCCGCCGCCACCCGCGCCCAGATCGAGAAGGCGATCGGGCTGCTGAACGAGTCGGAGCGGCCGCTGATCGTCGCGGGCGGCGGGATCATCAACGCCGACGCCTCCGAACTCCTCGTGGAATTCGCCGAGTTGACCGGAGTTCCCGTCGTCCCCACGCTCATGGGCTGGGGTGTCCTGCCCGACGACCACGAGCTGAACGCCGGCCTGGTCGGTCTGCAGACCTCGCACCGCTACGGCAACGCGACCTTCCTGGAGTCCGACTTCGTCCTCGGCATCGGCAACCGCTGGGCCAACCGGCACACCGGGAAACTGGACGTCTACACGGCCGGGCGGACGTTCGTCCACGTCGACATCGAGCCCACCCAGATCGGCAGGATCTTCGCCCCCGACTACGGCGTCGCGTCCGACGCCGGGGCCGCACTGGAGCTGTTCGTGGCGGTGGCACGGGAGTTGAAGGCGCAAGGGAGGATGCCGGACCGCTCCGCGTGGGCGGCCGCCACGCAGGACCGCAAGGCCCGCCTCCAGCGCCGCACGCACTTCGACGACATCCCGATCAAGCCGCAGCGCGTCTACGAGGAGATGAACAAGGCCTTCGGCCCCGAGACCCGCTACGTCTCCACCATCGGCCTCTCGCAGATCGCCGGCGCCCAGATGCTGCACGTCTACCGCCCGCGCCACTGGATCAACTGCGGCCAGGCGGGCCCGCTGGGCTGGACGATCCCCGCCGCGCTCGGCGTCGCGAAGGCCGACCCGGAGGCGTCCGTCGTCGCCCTCTCCGGCGACTACGACTTCCAGTTCATGATCGAGGAGCTGGCGGTCGGGGCGCAGCACCGCATCCCGTACGTCCACGTCCTGGTCAACAACTCCTACCTGGGCCTCATCCGCCAGGCCCAGCGCGCCTTCGACATCGACTTCCAGGTCAACCTGGAGTTCGAGAACGTCAACTCGCCCGAGCTGGGCGTCTACGGCGTCGACCACGTCAAGGTCGCCGAGGGCCTCGGCTGCAGGGCGATCCGGGTGACCGACCCGGCCGAACTGGGCGCCGCCTTCGAGCAGGCGAAGAAGCTCGCGGCGGAGTACCGGGTGCCGGTCGTCGTCGAGGCGATCCTGGAACGTGTCACCAACATCTCGATGTCCACGACGAACGACATCGGCAACGTGGTGGAGTTCGAGGAGATCGCGACGGAGCCGGGACACGCGCCCACGTCGATCAGGGCGTTGCGGGTGTGAGGCGTACGGCGCCGACGGTGCCGCAGGGCCGTCGGCGACGGCGTACGGACGTCTGGGGGCGGCTCATCCGGGGGGTGGGCCGCCCGGCCCCGCGCCCGGGCCGTCGTACGGCAAGGGTGTGCTCCGAGTCGTCCGGCGGTGGGGGAGGGGAGGCCTCGGCAGCGGCGCGACCTCGCATGACGCGAGCCGCTTTGCCGCGCCGCCGCTCATGGCCTCCCCCGTTTCCCCGGTTCTCCCCCGATCCCCGGGCCCCCGTTTCCCCCCGACCCCCGTGTTCCCCCGTGCCCCGTTTCCCCCGTGGGGCCTTTCCCCCGTCGAGGCCCGCCGCCCCCGTGCCGACGGGCCCCGTGTGACGAGAATGTGCCCTGACCCAGGGGTAGTTGAAGCCTTGGCACACGGGTTCAGAGGTTGATTTGAGGGTTCCGTAGACGGTCTACGCACGCTTGCGTAGGCAGCAAGCCGGTGGCCGGTGGCCGGTGATCGGGTTGTCCGACCCTGATCGCACAGTCCCTACCATGGCGACGCGCTGGTGGAACCGGCCGCGGCCGCCGGGTGGCAAGGAGCTCGAACGGCTGCCGGCGGAGGCAGGGGGCCACGGCGGCCGGCGCCGGCGAGTGGAACGTGGTGCGCATGCTGGGCACCCGAGGACCGGCCCGGACGGTGGGTGATCCCACGCGGCCGCGCCGTAGACGGTCCTGTGGCGGGAGTGCGTCCTGCGTGACGGCCGCATCGACATCGAGGACCCGGCCGTCGCGCCCGGACATCGTCATCTCCCCGGCGGCCCTCGCCCTGCTCTCCACCGACGACCAGAGGCAACTCATCCTCCAGGAGACCGAGTTGCGCCGTCGTGCGGCCGGTCTCGAAGAGCTGCGCACGGCGTCGAGGACCCGGACGCCCTCGAACGGGACCTCCAGAGCGCGTTGGAGGGGCAGCACCGCATCTTCGGCGGTCGTTTCGGCGGCGAGGCCGCGCACCGCAGGCTCGCGCCCGGTGACGAGTCGACCTCCCGCTGGTCCGCGGTGACGGCGCCCCGCACATCGTTTGACGGGACTGGACGAGGACCGGCACCGCATCCGCGACGAGTTCGGCATCGAGCCCCGCCGGGCCAGGACGAGTTCGGCATCGAGCCCCGCCGGGCCAGTGCGCTCGTGCTCGTCGGTCACCGCGCCCTCCATCCGGACGTGCCGGAGGCGGAGATCACCGAGGCCCTGCGCACGTTCAACACCCATAGATCCTGGATCCTGGATCTTGGACCCCACCAGGCGCCCCAAGTCCTCCAGCTCTCGAACTCGCCGGCTCTCCGGATCGCGATGGGTCGGACCGCGGCGGATGCGACGGCGCCGGTTCCGCGTCCCTCACGTCGAGACGCGGGCCGGAGCCCGCACCACCGCACTGGCGCGCAGCCGCCGCGGTCCGTGCCCTGCCCGCGTGCTCCGACGCTCACCCCTCATCCGGGTCGGTCGGAAACGGTCGCGGGCGGTGCGTCCGGTGGCTGATGGGTGTCCATCAGGGACCGGACGCCGTTCGGGGATGCGTGAAGTCGATCGCCGGATCGGGCGGTTCGCGCACCGTGCCGGTGTCGGCCAGACCCTCACCCACCGTCAAGAGGCGTACGGACATCGCGGTGCGCCCGCCGACGCCCCTCAGGAAGTCGGCGTATCCCGGACGGTGGTTCCGGTCCGCGACGGCACCTGGGCGCGACAGGACAGATGTCGGCGCCGCCGCGGACCGGAAGTTCGGGGAGCCGGCGCCTCAGACCCGGGCGCCGGAGAGGCGGTCCACGGCGCGCAGCAGGGCCGAGTGGTCGAGGCCGCCGTCGCCCTGGGCGCGCAGCGAGGCGACCAACTGGGCCACCACGGCGCCGACGGGCAGGGCGGCGCCCACGGTACGGGCGGCGTCGGTGACGATGCCCATGTCCTTGTGGTGCAGGTCGATGCGGAAGCCCGGCTTGAAGTCCCGGTTCAGGAAGTTGTCCTTCTTGCGGGTCAGCACGGTCGAGCCGGCGAGCCCGCCGCCCAGGACGTCGAGCGCCGCCTTCAGGTCCACACCCGACTTCTCCAGGAAGACCACGGCCTCGGCGCACGCCTGGATGTTCACGGCGACGATCAGCTGGTTCGCGGCCTTCACGGTCTGGCCGGAGCCGTGCGGACCGCACAGCACGATGGTCCTGCCGAGCGCCTCGAAGACCGGCGCGGCCTCGTCGAAGTCGGCCTGCTCGCCGCCGACCATGATGGACAGCACGGCCTCGATCGCGCCGGCCTCACCGCCGGACACCGGGGCGTCGAGCACCCGGATGCCCTTCTGCTGCGCCGCCCTCGCGAGGTCGACCGAGGTCTGCGGGGTGATGGACGACATGTCGATCAGCAGGGTGCCGGGCCTGGCGTTGCGCAGGATGCCGGCAGGGCCGTACGCGATGGCCTCGACCTGCGGGGAGGCGGGCACCATCGTGATGACGACGTCGGCGTCGCGCACCGCCTCGGCGACGGAGGCCGCCGCGGTACCGCCGGCGGCGGTCAGCCGGTCGAGCTTGTCCTGCTCCAGGGTGTGGCCCGTGACCTCGTAACCCGCTTTGATCAGGTTCTCGGACATGGGGGAGCCCATGATGCCGAGGCCTATCCACGCGATCTTGGGGAGATTGCTCATGGTGAGGGTGCCTCTCTGACTGCTCTGCTGCGTCTGTGGGGTGGGCCACGCCCGTGGGGTGGGCGCTCAGTGCGCCGCGCGGGCCTCTCGGGGGAGCCACTCCAAGGCCTCGGCGCTAGGCCGGTCGCCCGGCTTGTACTCCAGGCCGACCAGGCCCTCGTACCCGGCCTTGGCGAGCTGGTCGAGGTGCTCCTCCAGCGGGACGGTCCCGGTGCCGGGGGCGCCGCGGCCGGGGTTGTCGGCGATCTGCACATGGCCGGTCCTGTCGGCGTACTCGGCGATCACCCGCGGCAGGTCCTCGCCGTTCATGGACAGGTGGTAGAGGTCCATCAGGAAGCGCGCGTTGCCGAGGCCCGACGCCTGGTTGACCTTGTCGACGACGCAGACGGCGGCCGGGGCCGACACCAGGGGGTAGAGCGGCGACTCCACCTTGTTCAGGACCTCGATCAGCAGCATCGCGCCGATCCGGTCGGCGGCCCGCGCCGCCAGGACCAGGTTCCGCAGCGCGAGCGCGTCCTGCTCGGCCGGGTCCACACCGGCGACGCGGTTGCCGTAGAGGGCGTTGAGCGCCCCGCAGCCGACGGACCCGGCGAAGTCCGCGGCCACGTCGATGTTGGCGCGGAACCGCTCCGACTCCTCGCCCGGGATCGACAGCGCGCCCCGGTCGGGGCCCGGGAGCACTCCGGAGTAGAAGTTCAGCCCGGTCAGCCGCACGCCCGCGTCCTCGATCGCGCCCCGCAGGGCGTCGAGTTCGGACCGCGCGGGGGTGGGCGAGTCGACCCAGGGCCACCACAGCTCGACCGCGGTGAAGCCGGCCGCGGCGGCGGCCGCGGGGCGCTCCAGGAGCGGGAGTTCCGTGAAGAGGATCGACAGGTTGACGTTGTAGCGCTGCTCTGCGAATCCCATGGGGCCTCAGGCGCTCCCTTCCGTACTCTTATTTCGTCCTGTTTCCATATTGTGGAATTCACTTTCTACTTAACGGAAGACTGTCGCTGGCCTTTGGGCCTTGTCAAGAGGGCTCGGTGGAAAACGGCACGGGAGATGCCGGTGGGACGCGAACGCGAGAGGGGCGTGTCAATCCGTCGGCATACGCAGGGCGAGGAGGGCCACGTCGTCGGCGCTGCCGGGCGGCATACGGGCGAGCAGTTCGTCGCACAGGGTGTCCAGTGGTGCGTCGGCGAGTGCCAGAGCGTGGTGGCGCAGGCGGCCCAGGCCGGTGTCGAGGTCGCTGCCGGGGATCTCGATCAGGCCGTCGGTGTAGAGCAGCAGGGTGGAACCGGGCGGCAGGGGCTGCGCGGCGTTCGGACGGCTGCCCGCGCCGGGGTCCGGTGGGGCGCCGAGGAGGAGCCCCTGGCCGCCTTCGAGGTACCGCGCGTGTCCGCCGGGGGTCAGCAGCAGAGGCGGCGGGTGTCCGGCACTGGTCCACCGCAGGGTCCATGGACCCGCGTCCGGGTGGCCTTCGACCCGGGCGAGGACGAGGGTCGCCATGGAGACGGTGGTGATGGCGGGCATGGCGTCGTCGAGGCGGTCCACGATGGTGCCCGGCGGCCCGGCGTGGTCCCACGAGTGGTCCCAGGCCAGCGAGCGCAGGATGCCGTGCAGTTGGGCCATCCCGGCCGCCGCCGTCAGGTCGTGACCCACGACGTCGCCGATGACCAGCGCGAGCGTGCCGTCCTTCAGCTCGAACGCGTCGTACCAGTCGCCGCCCACCTGGGAGCCGGCCGGGGCGGGCTGGTAGCGGGCGGCCAGGCGCAGGCGGCCGGGCTGGGGCAGCGGGGCGAGCAGGTTGCGCTGCATGGCCTCGGCGATGGCGCGCTGGCGGCCGAACCGCCGTGCGTTGTCGATGACCAGACCGACCCGGCGGCCGATGTCGCTCACCACCTCCAGGTCGTCGGCGTCGAAGGGGTGCGCCGGGTCGGTTCGCACCACCGTCAGGGCGCCGGTGATCTGCCGTCTGGACCCCAGCGGCACCGTGATGGCGGACGTCGCGCCCACGGTCCGCAGGAAGTCGCCGTGCACGGCGGCCAGGGGAGCCTCGGGCGGGGCGGCCGCCGTCACGACCTCGTCCCACAGCACGGGAGCACCGCCGCGCAGTACGTGGACAAGAGGCGATCGGTCCGCCTCCCCGGCCTCGGGAAGGTGTTCACGCCTGCCCTCCAGCGTGGGGTCCCGGCCCGCGGGACCGGTCACCGCGACCCGGTGGACCTGCCCGGAACCGGCCCGGAGGTCCACCGCCGCCCAGTCGGCGAGGCGGGGAACCAGCAGGCGGCCCAGCCGGGCGAGGGCCTCGTCGGTCTCCAGGGTCTGCCCGAGTACGTCGGTGATCTCCGCGACCAGCGTCAGCCGCTCGGTGAGGTCCTCCAGCGCACTCGTGTAGGCGGCCCGTTCCCGACGCGCGCCATGGTCACCGGTGACGTCGGTGAACAGCACGGCCATGCCCTCGAAGGAGCCGTCGTCCGCCAGCGGGGAAGCGGACCAGGAGATCGTGACCAGACGACCGTCACCGCGCAAATGGCTGTCGCCCTCCCCGCTCGTGGCGACCCCCGCGGCCAGCGCCCGGAGCAGCGGGCACCGCTCCCGGATGAGCGAGCCGCCGCCCGCGTCCCGGTGCAGCAGTTCGTGCGCGTCCTTCCCGCGCATCGCGGTGGCGGCACGGCCCAGCAGCCGCTCGGCGGCCGGGTTGACGGCGAGGATCCGTCCGGTCGACCCGACCACCATCAGGGCGGTGTTCAGCTGCTCGACGACCTGGCGCCAGAACCCCGGCTGGGCCGTCGACCACGACCGCCCCTCGTCTCCCGGACCGGGCACCGCACCCTCCACCATGGGGTCCTCCCGTCGTGGCGGCCGCGCACCGCAGACCGCGGGCCGCAGACGCGTCAGCGGATGCGTCAGCGGAAGTGACACACCGGTGAACGATGGTTCCCCGCCGGGGCCCCGTCCGTACGGCCGACATGACGATCCGTCAGTCCATCTGGCCCCGCGCCTCCCGCGGCGCGGCTTCGCCGTCAGCGGAGGGGACGCCGCCTGGTACGCCGGGACGCCCGCGCCGCGAAGAAGATCACGTCGGCGGCGAAGACCACGATGCCGATGGCCAGGAGAGGGCCCAGGCCCTCCGCCGCGACACCGATGAGTCCCAGTACGACGGCCACCAGGAGCAGCAGAAGGAACAGCGCCATCACCCGGGACCACCTCCTCTGTGCCGTGTGCGTACGGTCAGCGGCGGGCGAGCTGACGTGCGCCTCCTGCTCCCGGCCGGTACGTCATGCCGTAGTGCCGGAAGATCTCCTCCTCCTGCTCGGCCGGCAGCACGTCGTCCGTCCCGATCGACGGGGCTTTCCGTACCTGCCCCTTGTGGTAGGAGACCTTGACGTAGCCCGGGCCGACCACCGCGTCGTCGAGGGGGACGAAGACCAGGCGGTGACGGGTGGGCAGCCCGGTCCGGACGGTGGCCATGGCCGGTTCGTCGGTGACGGTGTCCACGTAGACCGCTTCGAGCATGCCGATCCTGCGCTGTTTCGCGTCGACCACGTCATGGTTGCGCCACTCGCGGATGTCGGCTGAACGGATCATGCCCTGCTCCCTGTCTGCGCGCTCCGCCGGGCGGTGTCGGTACGACGGCCCCGGCGGAGACACGTCAGGGGCCGTCCTGCGGGCCCGAGCACATGAGAGCGCCGACCCCTTTGTCATCGTATGACCGAAACACCTCGCAGGCATCGGGTGCCTCCGCGGGCGGCATGGCGCCGGCCCACGCGCCCCGGAGCTGTGGCGTTCGGGTCAGTCGTGGTCCTCCTCCTCGGCCTCCATGAGCCGTATCCCCTCGTGCGTCAGCATGACGGTCGCGGGCGCGTCTCCGTGGGCCCAGCGGACGGTGACGAGCCCCTCGCCCACCAGATACGTGCAGGCCGCGGCCAGGTCCTGGTCGGGGATCTCCAACTCGTCACGCAGCCTCGCCCCGGAGGTGTCGGGACGGCCACTGCCTTCCATGCCCTCGTACAGGGTTTTCATGATCGCTTCGCGGTGGTTCTTCCGCTGGTGGAGTGTTGCCATGGTCGCCGCCACTCGTGCTGGGCTCCCGGACCGGCTCTCGGTTTTCACTCTACGCCGGGCCTCGGCCCGCGTACCCGACCGAGACCAGGGGTTCGTCGAGGTGCGGGCCGCGGCCGGCCACCGCTCGCCCAGCCGCCGATTCGGGTGTCTGGTCCGTAGGCCGTGGTTGTCGCCCCTGGGGCGACGGCTCCGGGGAGGGGCGCATGGGGCCGTCGCTCCGTCGCCGGTACGGTACGTCGGGCCTGTTCGAGGAGTAGGCTCCAATCACCGAGGATATTTCGCGCACCGGCTTCCAGGCTCGTGTCGTTTTCGGCGATCGAATATGCCGGGCCGGTCGTATTCGGCCCGGGGCAGGGTTCGCGTCATGACCGCGACGATCTCCCACCCGCCGCCAGCCGAAGCCGATGCCCGGTTCTCCTCGCCCTCCCTCCGCCTGTCGCTCGCTCCCGTCGGTTCCGTACCGGCCCTGCTGGACGGCGCATGGTGGCCCCGCTCCCGCGATCTCGGGGCGGAACTTCTCTCGCTGACCGCCGTACTGGATCCGCTGTGGGGGCGGATCACCCGGGTCACGGTGAATCCCGTCCACTGGCCGGTCGTTCCGCGCAAGGTGCTCGTCCACGGGCACGTGGTGAAGGTGGGCTGGTTCCTGTCCGAGCAGGACCCGCACGAACTGCTGTTGCTCTCGTACCGCACGGGCCGCTGGAACCTCCTGGTGGTCCCGCCGCGGACGCCCGCCGTATCGGCCGCCTGGCTGATGGCCGCCGCGAGCGACCCCCTGGGCACGTCGACCGCGAGCCGGTTGATGGAGGAGGCGGCGCGTCTGCGGGCGCTGTCCGACACCGACCGGGCCGGGCAAGCGGTCTGGGACTCCGAAGGAGGACATGAGGCCCGCGATCCGGCCGAGCGTCCGCGTATCCCTGCCGTGACCGCCGTGCGTCCGCGTATCCCTGCCGTGACCGCCCTGACCGCCCTGACCGCCCTGACCGCCGTCATGCCGTATCAGCCGATGGGAAGGTGAGATCCGTGGAGACGTTCGTGACCGTGGTGGTGATCCTGGCGCTGATCGCCTTCGGGGGGCTCCTCATCCACCTGCTCAACTCGCAGCACAGCGACCGCATCGCCGCCTTCCACTACGGCCGGTCCGGGATGCCCGTCGCGGGACCGGCTCCGTCGGCTCCGCGGAAGGTTCGCGGCCGGGCGGGGACGACCGGCACCGGCCGTCGCCGCGACGGCGTACGCGGACGGCTCCACCTTCGGCGCCGCACCCGAAGGGGAGCAGGGTGAGCCCCGTCGTTCCGGCAGGCTCTTCCCGCCGGTCGTCGCACGGGCCGAACCGAGAGCGGGCCCGTTCGGTGACCGGCCGTAGCGGCACACAGGGCAGGCCGGGGTCCTGTCGTGTTCTGTGCCGTCGCGGGGGCCGGGCCCGGGCAAGCGGTGCCCTGCGGCGGCTGGAGCCCGGGGGCCGGTGAGCTGTCCGTCCGCGGTGGATCGCCGGCCGGTCGGCTGATCCTCGACCCCCGCGTCCTTACCGGGCCCGGTTCGCCCTACCGACTCCTACCGGCCGGTTCGCCGTCGATGCTTCCGACAGCGCCGTCTCGGCACAGGGCCGCACTCGTCCAGGACACTCGCCCGCCGGACGTGAATCTTCCCTGCTTCCGTCCGGTTCCATGGCACAACCTCCGGACGACCGGTCCGCCACCGCGCTCACCGAGCCGGACTGCCGGACCGGCCGTTCACCCGTCACCGCGCACCACCCCCGTATCGGCGGCAGCCGCGAGGGCCCTACCCGGCCCTGGCACGCGGCACTCCCGGCGGGCACCGCGAACCGAGGAGCCATGCCCCTTCCCCAGCTGAACGTCTACCGGCACGACCACACCACCCGCGCGCTGATCACCCTCGCGGGCGAGATCGACCTGGCCACCACCCCGCTCGTGCACACCGCACTGACCGGATGCCTGCGCGACGGCATCAGCAGCGTCGACGTCGATCTCACGGCGGTCACCTTCTGCGACGCGAGCGGGCTCAACGTGTTCCTCACGGCGTCCCGGCTCGCCGTCGACGCCGGCGCGACCCTCCAACTGCACTGTCCGCCCCCGATCATGGCCCGCATCATCGACATGACCGGCTCCGGCTTCCTCCTCGACCGGCCCCACGCCGTCCGGCCCTCCTCACACCGGCCCTCCTCGCACCGACCCCCCTCACACCGGGCTCCCGCCGTCAAGGGCGGCACACCATGACGGCCCGGGAACGTCTTGCGGCCGTAGGAGCGGCCCTTGACGTCGTAGCGTTCCCGCAGACGGGCGAACTCCCGGCTGTTGAGGAGGAGTTCACCGGCGAGCCGGGTCAGGTCGGGGGCCTCGGGGGCCTCGGGGGCGGTGCCGGCCAGGGCGCGCAGCCGGGCCACGCAGCCGCGGACCTGGTGTTCCAGTCGTGGAACACCAGGTCCCGCGTGGCCGGGTGGAGGAAGGCGTAGCGGCCGGAGCGGCCACGGGCGGTCGCCGTCAGGTCCGCTTGTCTTCCGCGGACTTCAAGTCCGGCTCGGTGGCGGTCATGTCGAGGAGGACCATCTTGTCGTGGTCGGGGGTGCCGGGGTCGGCGTAGTGGGCGACCAGCCGGTGGCCGGGGAAGCCTTCCAACTGCATGGACTGGTAGGCGAGGGTGAGGTCGCCGACGTCCGGAAGGTGGAAGGTCTTGCTGCCGTGGGTGTGTGCCCGTACGTCGTAACGCTCCCACAGCTGGACGAACTCCGGGCTCTCGGCCAGTAGTTCGTCGACGAGCCCGACGAGGTCGGGGGCGTCCGGGTCGGTGCCGGCCAGGGCCCGCAGGCGTCCCACGCAGGCACGGATCTGTTCGTCCCAGTGGTCGAAGACCGTGCGCGCACCGGGATTGAGGAACACCCAGCGCGCGACGTTGCGCTTCTCGGGCGGCCACTGCTCCATCCCCACGAACAACCGCAGCCCGCCCGGGTTCCACGCGAGCAGGTCCATCGTGCGACTGACCACGACCGCCGGGTTGGGCCGCAGGCTCTCCAGCAGCAACGTGATCCCGGGTCCCACCGACGTGGTGGGCGCCGTCGGGGGCTCGGAGGAGGCGGGGCGGGCGGCGCACACGGCGAGGTCCCGCAGATGCGCGTGCGCGTGCTCGTCCAGCATCAGAACCCGGGCGAGCGCGTCGACGACGGCGGGGCTCGGGTGGGCCTCCTTGCCGCGTTCCAGGCGGGTGTAGTAGTCGATGCTGACCCCGGCGAGCGTGGCCAGCTCCTCGCGGCGCAACCCGGGCGTGCGCCGCAGACCGGGGCCGACCTTGAGGCCGGCCTCCTCGGGTGTCACCCGGGTGCGATGGGCGCGCAGGAAGCGTCCCAGTTCCGTGCCGTCGCTGCCGTTGCGCTGCTCCCGTGCCATGCGGCCAGTGTGTCAGTCCGGTCAGGACGGATCCATGTGCTGGGGCCGGGGGGCTCCGTCACACCCCCGAACCGCGCTCCCCGGCACAACTCGGCCTGCCACGCGACGCGTCGGCCGCGCAGGCTGGACACCGGTCGAAGAACTCGTTCCGCCTCCGGGAGTTCGTTGGCTCATCCGTTGCCTCATCAGGAGATACACCAGTGTCCAGTTCTGTCGCGCCAGGCAGGTCGTCCGCCGGTACCGCCGCCGGGAAGCGCGGCACCGCGAAGGGTGCCCGCTGGGCGCTGGCGGCAGCGTTGCTCGGGTTCTTCGTGATGACGCTCGACGCCCTGATCGTCAACGTCGCGCTGCCCGAGATCGGGCGGGACTTCGGCGGCGGCATGACCGGGCTGCAGTGGGTGGTGGACGGCTACACGCTGATGTTCGCCGCGCTGTTGCTGTCCGCGGGGTCCGTGACCGACCGGATCGGTGCGCGGCAGGCGTTCGGGGCGGGGCTCGTGGTGTTCACCGTCGCCTCGGCGGCCTGTGGCCTCGCACCGGACCTGGGTGTGCTGGTCATCGCGCGGCTGGTGCAGGGCGCGGGTGCCGCGGTGATCGTGCCGGCCTCGCTGGCGTTGATCCGGGAGGCGTTCCCCGCCCGGCGCGGCGCGCCCGGGCGATCTCGGTGTGGGCGATGGGCGGCTCGGTGGGCGCGGCGGCCGGTCCGGTGCTGGGCGGTGTGCTCAGTGAGCTCAGCTGGCGGATGATCTTCTTCGTCAATCTGCCGGTGGGTGTGCTGGCGCTGTTCCTGCTGACCCGGTCCGCCCGCTCGCCCCGCCAGGGCGACGCGCCGTTCGACTGGACCGGGCAGATCGCCGCCGTGGCGGCGATGGGCGGCCTGACGTACGCGGCGATCGAGGCCGGCGCCGTGCGCCCGGGCACGCCGCGCGTGCTGCTCGCACTGGTGGTGGCCTCGATCGCGGCGGTGGTCTTCGTGGCGGCTCAGGCGCGAGGCCGGAACCCGATGGTGCCGCTGGAACTCCTGCGCGCCCGGACGATGGCCCTCTCGGCGACCATCGGGTTCGCGCTCAACGTCGGCTTCTACGGCATGATCTTCCTGCTCGGCCTGTACCTCCAGCAGGAACAGGGCCTGTCGCCGATGGCGACCGGGCTGGCGTTCCTGCCGATGACGCTGCTGACGGCGGTCGTCAGCCCGACCGCCGCCCGGCTCGCCGCGAAGTTCGGGGCACGGATGCCGATCGTCACCGGGCAGCTCCTGATGGCCGCCGGCCTGGTGGCGCTCTGCGTTCCGCCGGCGTCGGCGCCCGCCTGGCTGCTGGTCCTGCTGATGATCCCGGTCGGAACCGGCGGCGGCCTCGCCGTACCGGCGGTGACCTCACTGCTCCTCGACCGGGTCCCCGCCCAGCGCGCCGGCACCGCGAGCGGTGTCCTGAACGCCTCCCGCCAGCTCGGCGGCGCCCTGTCCGTCGCCGTCTTCGGCGCCCTGGTCTCCAACCACGCGCACTTCCTGCACGGGCTGCGCACCAGCCTCCTGACCGCCGCGCTGCTCGTGGTCCTGACCGCGGTGGCGTCCGTACTCGTCGAGGAGAAGACCGCCTGACCTCGACATCGGCCTGGACGGGCCAGGAACTCGACAGCATCGAACACGCGGAGGAACCGCAGATCGCGTCCCTGCGAGGCGGCGGCGCACTGGGCACGACGCCGGCCCGACCCACGGTCACGTCCACCTGAGACCACCCCCCGTGAGCCCACCCCTCCGTATGAGGAGCCGCCCCCACGAGAGCCCTGGTACGGGGTGCCGTCGGCGGGGGCGCGCCGACGGGTGATGCCGTCGGCGCGCCCCCGGCGTCTCGGCCGAGACGGTCAGTCGGCCGAGTCGGTCTGCTCGGTGCCGGCGGGCGGCGCGGCCCCCTCGATGTCGTCGTTGGTCGCGGCCCAGCTGGCCAGCAGGTTCAGGGCGTCCTGGGAGGGGGAGGCGGGCTCGGCGGTGTAGGCGAGGAGGAACTGGCCGGGATCGTCGCCGAGCGGGAAGGCCTCGAAGGGCAGGTCGAGATCGCCGACGACCGGGTGGTGGAGCAGCTTCACGCCGGTGGAGTGCATCCGTACGTTGTGGGCGGCCCAGCGGTGACGGAACTCCTCGCTGCGGGTGGACAGTTCCCCGATCAGGTCCGTCAGCCGCCGGTCGTAGAGATCGCGGCCGGCCTCGGCGCGCAGCATGGCGACGGCGTCCCCAGCGACCTGGTCCCAGTCCCGGAAGAACTCGGTCGCGCGCGGGTCGAGAAAGATGAACCTGGCGTTGTTGGGCGGCCGCACCGGGTCGGCGTAGACCGGGGAGAACAGGGCGCGCCCGAGGTGGTTGGCGGCCAGGATGTCCCCGCGTCCGCTCAGGACGAACGCGGGAGTGCCGACCATCGCGTCCAGGACACGCTGCACCGCGGGCCGCACCCGCTGCTGAGCCGGCCGGCGGCGTGGCGGACGGGTCGCGCCGGCGCCACGCAGGAGGTCGAGCAGGTGGATTCGCTCGGCCTCGTCGAGCCGCAGCGCCTGCGCGATGCCCTCGATGACGCTCTCGGAGACGCCGGTGGCGTTGCCGCGCTCCAGCCGGGTGTAGTACTCGCTGGAGATACCCGCGAGGAGAGCGACCTCCTCACGGCGCAGCCCGGTGACCCGCCGGCGCTCTCCGCCGTACGTGGGCAGTCCCGCCTGCTCGGGGGTGACCTTGGCCCGTCGCGTGCCCAGGAACTCCCGGATCTCCGCACGGAAGTCATCACGAATGTCGCGGTTGCTGCCGTAAGGGTCATTTCTTCCTGCCATGTGCCTCACTCTACGAGTGCTTCCGCGGGGTTGGGGGTCCCTGTCAGTGACCCCCTCATCAGGGACTCCCACCCGCCCGCGACAACCGGTTCTGTTGGTGGTGCACCGCCCACGGCGGTGTGAACGGCCCGGATACGGCGGCGCTCGTGCCGCCGGTCGGCGGTCCCTCCGCGGGGACCGCCCGGAGCCGCTTACTCAAGGATGAGGACCCCCCATGAGCAAGGTCATTCTCGTCACCGGTGCCGGACGCGGTCTGGGCACGGACATCGCCCGCGAGGCCCTCGCCGCCGGCCACCAGGTCGTCGCCACCGGCCGCCGCCCCGAAGAGGTCGAGAAGACCCTGGGCGGACCGCAGGACAACCTGCTGGTCACCAGGCTCGACATCACCAGCGCCGAGGCCGCCGAGGCCGCCGCGCGGGCCACCGTCGACCGCTTCGGCCGCATCGACGTCCTGATCAACAACGCCGGGAACCTCTTCACCGGCTACTTCGAGGAGATCTCGCCCGAGCAGATGCGCCGGCAGTTCGAGACGAACCTCTTCGGCCCGATGAACGTCACCCGCGCCATCCTGCCCCTCATGCGCAAGCAGCGCGCCGGCCATGTCATCACCATCACCTCGACCGCCGGTCTGGTCGGCATGGAGTTCACCTCCGCCTACGCCGCCTCCAAGTTCGCGGAAGAGGGCTGGATGGAGTCCCTGCGCCACGACGTCGAGCCGTACAACATCCACACCACGGTCGTGGAGCCCGGCTACTTCCGTACCGAGCTCCTCGTGGACGGGTCCACCATCTGGCCCGAGCTGTCCATCGACGACTACGCCCCGCGTACCGCCCCGAGGATCGAGGGCATGAAGAGCATGAACGGCCGGCAGCCCGGCGACCCCGCCAAACTCGCCCGCGCCCTGCTCGCCATCGCCGGCCAGGACAAGCCCCTGCCGCGCTTCGTCGCCGGCGCGGACGCCATCGAGGCCGCCGAGGCCAAGGCGAAGGAACTCCTCGCCCAGGCCGAGGCCTCCCGCGAGCTGGGCGGCAGCCTGGCCCACGACGACGCACACGCCTGAGCAGGACGCCCCACACACGGCCGACGCGAGGGCCGCGGTCGGGTGCACCCCGGGGCGGAACCGTCAGCGCCGCCAGGGCGGAATCCGTCAGCGCCCTCAGGGCAGAGCCCGTCAGCGCACCCGTGGCGGAAGCCGCCGGCGGGCGCACGGTGCCCGCGCCGGCCGCGCGCCGATCAGCGCAGCACGGCCGGCCGGGGGCGCACCACACCGATCACCACCACCACCGACCGGGCCCGACGGCCGTCACGACAAGGAGTACCTGATGAAGCACGTATCACTGGGCGGGCTCGATGTCTCGCGCATCGGCCTGGGAGCCATGACCATGGCCGGCACGTACACCACGGGCGGGGAGCTCGACGACGCGGAGTCGATCCGTACCGTCCACCGGGCGCTGGATCTGGGGGTCACCCACATCGACACCGCCGAGATCTACGGCCCCTTCCACAGCGAGGAACTCGTCGGGAAGGCCGTCAAGGGACGGCGCGACGACGTCGTCATCGCGACGAAGTTCGGTCTCGTCTCCCACAGCGGCGGCGGCCCCCGTGTGATCGACAGCAGCGCCGGCAACGTGAAGGCCGCGGTCGAGGGCTCGCTCAAGCGGCTCGGCACCGACCACATCGACCTCTACTACCAGCACCGCGTCGACCCGAACGCACCCATCGAGGAGACCATCGGCGCGCTGGCCGAGCTGGTCGCCGAGGGCAAGGTGCGCCACATCGGGCTCTCCGAGGCGGGGCCCGAGACGATCCGCCGGGCACACGCCGTGCATCCGGTGGCCGCGCTGCAGACCGAATACTCGCTCTGGACCCGCGACGTCGAGGCCGAGATCCTCCCGCTGCTGCGCGAGCTCGGCATCGGGTTCGTTCCCTACTCGCCGCTGGGGCACGGCCTGCTGACCGGGCAGATCCGCACCGTCGACGACTTCACCGATGACGACTGGCGCAAGACCAACCCGCGCTTCACGGGCGAGAACTTCCGGCGCAACCTGCGCATCGTCGACGAGGTGCGGGCCATCGGCGCCGAGATCGGAGCCACCCCGGCCCAGACCGCGCTGGCATGGCTGCTGACCCGCGGTGACGACATCGCCCCCATCCCCGGCACCCGCCGGGTCTCGCGCGTCGAGGAGAACACCGCCGCCGACGGCATCGAACTCGGCGCCGCTCAGCTCGACCGCCTGAACAACCTCACGCCGGCCGCGGGCGAGCGCCACGACGAGGCCAACATGGCCACCGTCGACCGCTGACCGCTGCTGCCGGCCCAACCAGTGCTCCTGGGCCTTCACCATGGACGGATCCGCCTCGCAGCTGGCCGGCAAGAAGGCAGTCGTCGCCGTCACCGCGGGCGTCCCCGCCGAGCACTGCACCCCCGAAGGCTCGAACCAGGCCACTCTCGAGACCCTCCTCGGCAGCTGGCACGCGACCCTGCGGCTCTGCCAGTTCGACATCCAGCAGCCGATGGTCAAGGTGTACGGCACCGCCTTCGGCCTCTCCGACGAGGACCTGGCCACCTCCGCCAAGCAGTACAACGAGCTGCTCGCCGCCTTCGCCGCCTGACCGCCGGCCGCGCCACCGCAAGGTTCGCGGCGCCGCGGAGCTCGCCGAGCGGGACGCACGGCGGCGGTCGAGAGAACACGAACCCGGACGACTGCGTACGGCACCAGCGGGAACTGGTGACTACGACCGACCATCGACGAGGCGACCGACCACCGACGACGTGACCGGGCACCGACGACGCACGCGAAGGCGAGACGTGGACCGCGCCCCGCACCGTCGCCGCGACCTGGTGACGGAGATTTCCGGGAGGCAGAGATGACGGTGAGCCGACTCGGTCTCGTCGTACACGGCGGGCGCGTGGAGGCCGTGGAGGCGGCCGGGGTGGTCCGTGCGTGGTGCGAGGAGCACGGCGTGCGGTGCACGGACATCGACGTATGGCACGACGGTGGGCGGCGCACCGCTCGTGAGGAGGTCGGGGCCGCAGGTGACCCCGACCTCATCGTCACCCTGGGCGGAGACGGCACCTTCCTGCGGGGCGCCCGGCTGGCGGCGGAGAACGACGCCCTGGTCCTGGGCGTCGATCTGGGGCGGGTGGGCTTCCTGACCGAGGTGTCGTCCTCGGCGGTGCGCGAGGCACTGGACGCGGTGCGCGAGGACCGGCTCAGGATCGACACCCGCATGCTGCTCGCCCTCCGGGCGTCCCGCCGCCTGGAGGTGCCGGCGGGCATGGAGGAGTGGGTGCGGTACGGGCGCGGTCCGCTCCTGCCGCCGCCCCAGGTACGCCCCGACTGCGAGGTCGACGACGAGTGGGGCATCCCCCTGGACGTCACCGCGCTCAACGACGTCGTCCTGGAGAAGCTGGTGAGGGACCGGCAGGTGTCGGCCGGTGTGTACGTCTCGGGGCGGCTCCTGGCGTCCTACTCCGCCGACGCGCTGCTGGTGGCCACCCCGACCGGTTCGACCGCCTACAGCTTCGCCGCCGGCGGCCCTGTCGTCTCACCTCGTGCGGAGGTGCTCGTCTTCACGCCGGTCGCCCCGCACATGGCCTTCGACCGGTCGGTCGTCACGGCCCCCGACGAGCCCGTCGGACTGCGGGTCCTCGAACGGTCGGGGCCGGCCGCGGTCAGTATCGACGGCCAAGTGCGGGGCGTTCTGGACCCGGGTGACTGGATCGGCGTGTACGCCGCCCCGCGTCGCCTGCGGGCCGTCCGGCTGGGGCCGATGGACTTCTACGGCCGTCTGCGCGAGCGGATGAACCTGACCGACGCCCCGGCCGCGGTCGCCGACGGATCCCCGGCGCCGTTGTGGTCGGTAACGACCCCTCCGCCGGGAGACCTCGCCCATCTGGCGCTGCTGACGGTCCGGGACGGACCCTCTCCCCTTCTGTGACCGCGGCCTTCCGGGCCACCCGGTTCGGCCCGGGCCACCCGGTTCGGGCACGGCCACCCGGTTCGGGCACGGACACGGACGTCGCGGGATGCCCGGCGGTCCCTCGGGCGGCGGCCGCCCCCGTCGGTCGGCGGTCCCTCGGGCCGTGGCCGCCCCCGACGCTGATCGCCGTGACCATGGCGTCAGGCGCCGGCGGGCGCCCTGAAGGCGTCGAGCTCGTCGCGCACTCGCTACGGCTCTCGCTCTAGCGGCATGTTGGCCTCGTCCCGGACCGCGTCCAGGGCCCCGGGCGCGTCCTGCTCCAGCGGGACCGGCTGGTGCGGTAGGTCCAGGTAGGCCCAGGTGGTCTCCTCGCGTGCGCGGCGGCGCTGCGATCAGGGGCGGATGGGGGTTTTCAGGGCGGTGCGGCCGGCCATGGCGCGGTAGCCGTCCGGCACGCCGTCGAAGCCGACGGCGTGGTCGAAGACGCGGCCCGGCTCGACGGTGCCGTCGAGGATGTCGGGGAGGAGTTCCTCGATGGAGGCGCGGGCCGGGGCGGCGCCGCCTCACCTGCAGGGCGAGGCTCCGTCACGTGCTGGGCGAAGGGATGCCCTGGTCGGTTAGGGTCGCCTCGTGGCGGACGGAGCGACTCCGTCCCGTGAAATTGATGGGCCCGGGGTGCTCGCGGCTGTGAAGCGGTCGACCGACGCACCCCCGTGCCGTCCCGATGTGCCCGCACGACGGGTGATCTGGGCGAACGTGCGGGTCGGATGCGTGTTCTGGGGGCGCGATGCGATTGAGAGTGGAGTTCACGACCGAGCCCTTCGACCTCGACGAGGCCCCGGCGCACGCGCTGGTGGCCCGCGAGGTCGTCGAGGCGGCCGAGCTGGACGCGGTCGACGTCGGCCCGTTCGGCAACACGGCGGAGGGCGGCGCCGACGCCGTGCTCACCGCCGTGGACGCCCTGCTGCGCCGGACCCTGGAGGCCGGCGCCACCCGGATCTCGCTCCAGGTCAACGTGATCGGGGAGGGCGGCGAGTGACCGGCGCCGGTGACGAGCCCTTCGTCGCGGCCGTCAAGCCGCTGGTCGACGCCATGGGCGGGGCCATGCTGCCGCCGGACGAGGCCGGTCCCGACGACGTCGTCCTCTCCTGGGAGGGCACCGCCGTCGTCGCCGTACGGCTGCCGCAGCTCGCCGAGTCGCTGGATCACATCCTGGCCGCGATGGAACGCCAGAAGGGCAGGCCGCTGGCCGACCTCGACCGCAGGGCCAAGCAGGAGGTCGTACGGATACTGGAGGCGCGCGGCGCCTTCTCCGTGCGCCACGGCGTGGAGACCGTCGCGAGCGCGCTCGGCGTCAGTCGCTTCACCGTCTACAACTACCTCAACCGCGAGAAGGAGGTCTGAGGGGCATACCCAGGCCTCGCCGTGGTCCCAGCCTCCCAGTCCCCCCGCCTGGGCCCAGGGCTCAGGGCCCTCCCGCCCCTCGACGTAACCGCGATTTTTCAACAAACTGTTGACGTGGTGTCGTCGCTCGGCGTTAGCTTGCCGTAGTCAGTCCAGCACCACGGCCACGGAGGCTCCCGTGACTTCGCGTTCTTCGACACCGGGCCTCGCCCGTTTCAACACCCTGGAGGAGCACGCGGCCACCGCGGCGCTCCACGAGGCGTGCGCCTCGGCGGAGTGGGGGCGCAGGCTCCTCGTCGGCCGCCCGTACGCCACCGTCGAGGAGCTCTTCGCGGCCAGTGACGCCGCCATGGCCGAGCTGACCGATGGGGATCTGGCGGAGGCGATGGCCGGACATCCGCCGATCGGCCGACCGAAGCCGGGCGACCCGACCTCGGCCCGTGAGCAGCGCGGTATGGCCGGCGCCTCCGACGAGCTCAAGGCGGAGATGCTCGAACTGAACCTGGCCTACCAGGAGAAGTTCGGCCATGTGTTCCTGATCTGCGCCACCGGCCGTACCGGCGAGCAGATGCGCGACGCGGTCAGGGAGCGGATCGGCAACGCGCCGGAACGGGAACGCGAGATCGTCCGCACCGAACTGGGCAAGATCAACCGCATCCGCCTGGCCCGGCTCGTCGAAGTGGAAGAGGAAGCCCGATCATGAGCACCCCCACGACCGCCTCGGTGTCCACGCACATCCTGGACACCACCGTCGGCCGCCCCGCCGAGGGCGTCGCCGTCCGCCTCGCCGCCCGCTCGGGTCGCGGCGCGGACTGGCAGGCGCTCGGCGGCTCGGCGACCGACGCCGACGGCCGGTGCAAGGACCTGCCGGCCCTGCCGGAGGGCACCACCCACGTACGGCTCGACTTCGAGGTCGAGCCCTACCTCGCAAGGACCGTGAAGAAGCAAGCCGATGCGCAGCAGGACGCCCCCGCGAATCGGGACAGCGGTGCCGTGTTCTTCCCGGAGGTGGCGATCACCTTCGCCGTGAACCCCGGCGAGCACTACCACGTACCGCTGCTGCTCAACCCGTTCGGCTACTCCGTATACCGAGGGAGCTAGCACCCATGGCCGACAATTCCCGCCCTGCCCGCCCGGTGTTGGGACAGAACCAGTACGGCAAGGCCGAGAACCGGGTCGTCAAGATCACGCGGGACGGCGCCACCCACCACATCAAGGACCTGAACGTGTCCGTGTCGCTGAGCGGCGACATGGACGAGGTCCACCTCTCCGGCTCCAACGCCAGCGTCCTGCCGACGGACACCACCAAGAACACGGTGTACGCCTTCGCCAAGGAGCACGGCATCGAGTCCGCCGAGCAGTTCGGCATCCATCTCGCCCGGCACTTCGTGACCTCCCAGCCGGCCATCCACCGGGCCCGCATCCGCGTCGAGGAGTACTCCTGGGAGCGCATCGAGCACTCCGGTGAGGGCGCGCACTCCTTCGTCCGCAAGGGCCAGGAGACCCGGCTGGCCCAGATCACGTACGACGGCTCGTCGTGGGAGGTCGTCTCCGGCCTCAAGGACCTCACCGTCATGAACTCGACGGACTCCGAGTTCTGGGGTTACGTCAAGGACAAGTACACGACCCTGCCCGAGGCGCACGACCGCATCCTCGCCACCGACGTCTCCGGCCGCTGGCGCTTCAACTGGACCGACGACGAGCGGCGGATGCCCGACTGGGAGGCGTCCTACGAGCAGGTGAGGAAGCACCTGCTCCAGGCCTTCGCGGAGACGTACTCGCTCTCGCTCCAGCAGACCCTGTACCAGATGGGCGCGCGGATCATCGATAACCGCGACGAGATCGACGAGGTCCGCTTCTCCCTCCCGAACAAGCACCACTTCCTGGTGGACCTGGCGCCGTTCGGGCTCAAGAACGACACCGCCGACGGAGCCGTGTACTTCGCCGCCGACCGCCCCTACGGCCTGATCGAGGCCACCGTCCTGCGGGACGGGTGCGAAGCGAAGATCCCGGCGGACCTCACCAACCTCTGAAGAGACCTCTGAAGTGACCTCTGAAGGACGGACCATGGCAGCAACCCAGCGCCTCGTCATCGAGAACGCGGCGATCGCGACCGTGGACGCGCGGGACACCGAGTACGCGTCCGGTCATGTGGTCGTGGCGGACAACGTCATCGAGTCGGTCGGCGAGGGCAGGGCCCCCGAGGGTCTGACGGACGTCGTACGCCGGATCGACGCGAGCGGGCACCTCGTGACCCCCGGTCTGGTCAACACCCACCACCACTTCTACCAGTGGATCACCCGGGGCCTGGCCACGGACCACAACCTCTTCGACTGGCTCGTCGCGCTCTACCCGACCTGGGCCCGCATCGACGAGCGCATGACGTACGCGGCGGCCCAGGGCTCGCTCGGCATGATGGCCCGCGGTGGCGTGACCACGGCCATGGACCATCACTACGTCTTCCCGAAGGGCTCCGGCGACCTGTCGGGCTCCATCATCCGGGCGGCGAGCGAGATGGGCGTCCGCTTCACACTCGCCCGCGGCTCCATGGACCGCAGCGAGAAGGACGGCGGACTGCCCCCGGACTTCGCCGTCGAGACCCTGGAGGGCGCGCTCGCCGCCACCGAGGAGACGGTCGGCAAGCACCACGACGCCTCCTTCGGCGCGATGACCCAGATCGCCGTCGCCCCCTGCTCGCCGTTCTCCGTCTCCACCGAACTGCTCCGCCAGGGCGCCGAGTTGGCCCGCCGCCTCGGTGTGCGGCTGCACACCCATGGCTCGGAGACCGTCGAGGAGGAGAAGTTCTGCCACGAGTTGTTCGGCATGGGCCCCACCGACTACTTCGAGTCGACGGGCTGGCTCGGCGAGGACGTGTGGATGGCCCACTGCGTCCACATGAACGACTCCGACATCGAGGCCTTCGCCCGTACGAGGACGGGCGTCGCCCACTGTCCGTCGTCCAACGCCCGGCTGGCGGCGGGGATCGCGCGCGTCCCGGACATGCTGGCCGCCGGTGTCCCGGTCGGCCTCGGCGTCGACGGCACCGCGTCCAACGAGTCCGGCGAACTCCACACCGAGCTGCGCAACGCGCTCCTCATCAACCGGCTCGGCGCCCACCGCGAAGCGGCTCTCAACGCCCGTCAGGCACTGCGCCTCGGCACCTTCGGCGGCGCCCAGGTCCTGGGCCGGGCGGGCGAGATCGGCTCGCTGGAGAGCGGCAAGCTCGCCGACCTCGTCCTCTGGAAGCTCGACACCCTCGCCCACGCGTCGATCGCCGACCCGGTGACCGCCCTGGTCTTCGGCGCGGCCGCCCCGGTGACGGCGTCGTTCGTGAACGGCCGGCAGATCGTGGAGAACGGCCGCCTGCTGCACGTCGACGAGGACGCGATCGCCCGCTCCACGAGGGACGAGGCCCGGCGCCTGGCACGGATCGCCGCCGAGGCGTGACGCGCTGAACTCTGGTCGAGGGGGACGGCCCTCGACCAGAGCCGTGTACTTCAGTCAGCAGCAGACGGCGGGAGGCCGGACGGTGTGACGCCGGATGGTGTGACGCTGGACGGTGTGCTGTGGCTCGGGTGGGCGGCAACGACACGTGTGATCTCCAAGTAGGCGCGCTGTAAAGGGAGTTGAAGGTAGTTGAGGTTCGCGCGACCGACTGGGAAAGGCGTGAGGGTGCCGTGGCAGGGGGCTGTGATCCGTCAGGAGAGCGCTGTGAGCCGGTCCCGCACCTGTGCGGCGACCGTGTACGTGTCCCCGGTCGGCTCGGTGGCGAGCGGGCCCGGGTTCCGCGCCCAGCGGTCCTCCAGGGCGAACCAGTCGATCTTCGCGGGCGCGCGGCCCGCCGCCAGCGCGACCCTCAGCTCCTCGAAGTACGTCGACCAGCGCAGCCGGTACAGCCCGCCGACCAGCCCCGCCCACTCCCGGTTGGCGTAGTCCCGCAGCCCCGCGTCCGCGCCCTTCCGTGTTCCCCACACGGTCAGCAGCGACAGATTGTCGTACGCCAGCTGGTCCCGCTCGGCGGCACCCGCACCCCAGGAGCGGGCGTCGGCGACCCAACGGCCCAGCAGGTGACGGGAGTCGGTGGCCATCAGCTCGTCCAGCAGGTCCATGAGCGAGAGCCAGTCACCGCTCAACTCCGCGAAGCGGGCCTCGTCGCCGTCGTCGTACGCCGCCTTGATGTGGGGCAGCATCACCCGGCTGCGGTTGGAGAGCGCCTGACGGGCCACGTCGAGGAGGTCGCGACGATAGGCCGACGACGCTCGCAGCTCGGCTCGTACCTGCAGCAGTTCACCGAGCGCGGGCTCGAAGTCGGCGGCGCTGTAGCGGAGTTGCTTCGGTGACCAGCGGCCGGCCCGTACGACGTTCAGGGCCGGGCGGGCGCCGAAGAGGCCGTCGGCGCCCTCGCTCCACGAGTCGGCGCGGGTGGTGCCGTACGCGGTGCGGCGCAGGATGTCCCAGGCGGCCTCGGCATGCGGATCGCCGGCCCCGTACCGGGCGTGCGCCCACTCCGCGAACCAGCGCTTGAGGTCCAACTCGCCTTCCCGCCAGGCGAGTTCGGAGAACAGGGCGAAGGCGGCCGGGTTGTTGTCCGCAGCCTCCGGCATCAGGGCGATCCCGTGCAGCCGACTGCCGTCCTCGGTACGCCACTTCTCGTACAGCGCGGCCCAGTCGGGGGTGTTCGCGCCGAGCGTGGTGTGGCCGCCGAAGTTCCAGATCGACCCGAAGGCGTACGGGGTGTCGCCCCAGTCGGCCTCGCGGTCGGTGACCGTGGGGAAACGGTCGGAGAGTCCGTCGACGACGAGCATGCGCGTCTTGTCGACGGCGTCGACGATCGCGCGCGGCGGGTTGTGCTGCCAGCCGAGGATCACCCAGGTGGCCCCCGGGTGGGACCGCTGGAGCGCCCGCTCGACGCCCTTCGCCGCATCGGCGACCGGCACGTCACCCGGGTCGCCGCCCTCGTGCAGCAGGTCCATCTTGTACAGGGTCGACGGGCCGAACATCTCGTCCTGCACCCGGTAGAAGGCCGCCGCCACCCGCGTGAACTCGTCCGTGCGCGGGTCCAGCCAGTCGGGGCGCGCGAAGCCCATCCAGTCGCCCTGCGGCACGGTCCGCGCCCCCGGAACGCGCTCCGCGAAACCGGCCGGGACCGTCCCGAAGTAGCCGGGGAACACCGGCGTCATCCCCAGCTCACGCGCCCGGTCGGCGATCCGGCGGCCGAGGACGGCCCGCGCGTCCAGGAGCTGGGAGGAGACGGGGGAGGGGAAGGCGGACAGGTTCTGCAGCAGCCACCACGGCTGATGGGCCGGGCCCGGGATCCACCCCCGCAGCTCCTCCTCCCCGTACCCGAACTCCTGGAACACCCGGTGGTACAGCGCGTCCGCGCCCGCGTAGACGAGGACCTCGTTGTAGCCGTGCAGCGCCAGCACGTCCAGCTCGCGCTCCCAGTACGTCCAGTCGAGGTACGCGCCGGTGTAGCCGTCGTTGGTGTCGTTGAGGGCGAAGCGGTGGGTGACGTTCGCCCGGCGGCTGATCGTCCCGTCGAGGCCCGGCAACTGGCGCGGCAGGAGGTTCGTCTGCTCGCCCGCCCAGTTGATCTCGGCGTACGCGATGTGCCTCAAGTACCAGTTCAGGCCGGTGAGTTGGGTCGCCGGGGTGTCTCCGGCGACGGCGATGTGCCCGGCGCTTCCCGAGACGCGGAAGGTGTCCCGTTCCTTCCCTTCGGTGAACGTGATCTGCCGCCAGTGGTTCGGCAACAGTCTCCGGGCCGCCGACGAGGCCGTGCGCAGAGCATTGTCGGTGCGGGGAGCGTCGTCCGAGGGGATCGCGCGCGCCGAGGTGCAGGCGGCGGCGGAACCGGCGGCGAAGGCGGCGAGCAGGGCACGGCGGGCGAGCGGCATGGTGTCTCCGGGGTGCGGTGGGGGGTACGCCGTGGGAGGAATACCCGCCGAAACCTCACTTGTGCGCAGACACAGGGCCACACGGGGGAGAACCCGGCGTGAATGG
The DNA here is from genome assembly GCF_045160825.1 of Streptomyces sp. NBC_00104. NCBI lineage: Bacteria > Bacillati > Actinomycetota > Actinomycetes > Kitasatosporales > Streptomycetaceae > Streptomyces > Streptomyces sp. NBC_00104. The sequence continues at coordinate 8,949,550 of NZ_CP108215.1, forward strand.
CTCCTTCCGCCGCGTCAGCCTACCGTCGGCCGGTGGGCCGGACGCGAGCGTCCCGGCCCCGTCAGACGGCGGCCCCGTCAGACGGCGGCCCCGTCAGACGGCGGCCCCGTCAGACGGCGGGGCCGTCCCAGGCCATCAGGTTCGCCAGCAGATCCGCCTGCTCGATCGCGTCGTCCAGGGCGTGGTGGGTGTGCCGACGGCGGGAGAGGAGGTGCTGAGGCATCGTCCGCTTGGAGACCGCCCGCAGCGGGATTCCGGCCTTCGTCGCGTACAGCGTCTTCATGTCGAGACACCCCGAGTGCCCGAAGGGGCTCTCCCCGGTGAAGCGGATCAGATACCAGTACAGGAAGGTCCAGTCGTACGAGGCCGGGTAGCCGCACATCACCGGCTGCGCGTCGGCGCTGACCTCGCGCACCCAGGAGCTGAAGCGGCGCAGCGCGGCCCCCGGTTCGGCCCCCTTCTCGGCCAGCCGCTGCCGGTCGAGCCCGCTCACCGCCAGCGCCTCCGGCACGAACTCCTCGCTGATGGGCCGCAGTTCACGGTAGAAGGTGCGCTGTTCCGGATCGGCCGCCGTGAAACCGTCCGCGTCCTGCCGCCCCGCGACGGCCGCACCGAAACTGAGCATCGAGTACGGCCCAGGAATCGGTCCGTCGGCCTCGACGTCGACGGAGATGTACAGGCTGGGTTTGATCGGGCGTGATGACATGCGGCGATCATGACGGCGGGCCGACGGGCGGCGCATCCGGATTTCAGGGCCGGGTGAACGCCTCGCAGGGCCGGGAGGCCGGCAGCTTCGAGCGGCAGTCCGAGGCTACGTTGATATGAGTAGATTTCCTGGTTCGGGAACCCCTCGTCACCCTCGACGCGTTGTCGGTAAACAAGGATTTATCCGAATGATCGCTTCGCGTCCGGTGGGGGCCGGTACCGACGGAGAGAACCGGTAAGTCCGGTGGTGACCGTTCGCGAGGCCGGGGGACAGAACGGGGACACACATGGTGCATCGACACCATCGCGAGACCTACTACGTCGTCGACGAGGGCCGGATCCTGGAGTTCGAGAAGGGCGAGGCGGTGGCGCGCGTACCGAGCGCGACCGAGCAGCAGATGGCCTTCCGCTTCTCCCGGTTCGGCGAGAAGGGAGTCCAGCTCGACGAGGCCCTGCGCGGCAAGCTGGCCGAGGCCATGACCACGGGCACGGCCGGCGCCGACCCCGACTCGGGGGAGCCCGGGACATCGATCCCGGCGGGATTCACCTACCTCGGTCAGTTCGTCGACCACGACCTGACCCTGGACCGCACCCAGGTGGGGCTCGGTGAGCCGGTCCCGGTCGAGGATCTGGTGCAGGGGCGCAGCCCGGCCCTCGACCTGGACTCGCTCTACGGCATGGGCCCGCACCACGCGGGCAGTGCCCGCTTCTACGAGTCCGACGGCCGCCTGAGGACGGGCACGACGCTCGGGGTGCCCTTCCCGCCCGAGTCGACGTCCAACATCGACCGCGAGGGCTTCGACCTGCCGAGGGCCGGCGAGGCGGCCGGCGGCACCCGGGCGGACCAGCGTGCCCCGCTCATCCCGGACGCGCGCAACGACGAGAACCTGGCCGTCGGCCAGCTCCACCTGGCGTTCATCCGCTTCCACAACCGCGTCGTCGACCTCCTCGCCGAGCGCGGAGTGCCCGAGCACCGGCTGTTCCACGCGGCCCGGGACATCGTCGTGAAGCACTACCAGTGGGTGCTGCGCACCGACTTCCTGCCGCGCATCGTCGACCCGGACATCGTCGAGCGGGTCTTCACCCGGGGGCGCAAGCACTTCGAGCGGCCCGGTTACACCCGCCCCGGCGACACGCCGACGATGCCCATCGAGTTCTCGGTCGCCGCCTACCGGCTCGGGCACAGCATGGTGCGCGGGGCCTACCAGTGGAACAGCGTGTTCCGCGCGGGCGGACCCGGTCCGATCGCCTCGCTCGGCCTGCTGTTCCGGTTCAGCGGCACGGCGGGCAACCTCACACCGGGCCCGGACGACCTGAGCGACCTCGACGACCCGAACTCCGGGGAGAACCTGCGGCTGCCGAGCAACTGGATCGTCGACTTCCGCCGGCTGTTCGACTTCGGCGAGATCGGCCGGGACGACCTGGTCGTGCCCGAGGGCGAGTTCAACGTGGCCAAGCGGCTCGACACCCTGCTCGTCGACCCGCTGACCACGCTGCCCACGGGTACCTTCGACGGTCGTGGCCGCCCGGCCCCGCCGCCGATCCAGCGCAACCTCGCGTTCCGCAACCTCACGCGGGCCGCGATGGTCGAGCTGGCCACCGGGCCGCAACTGGCCGCCCAGATGGGCTTCAAGCCGCTGACGGAGGACCAGATCCTGCGGGGCAACGGCGGCGCAGTCCTGGAGGGCCTCACCGACACCGAGCGCGCACAGGTCGTGGAGCACACCCCGCTGTGGTTCTACGTCCTGCGCGAGGCCGAGGTGAACGAAGCCCGCCCCGGCAGCCTCACCGGCGTCGGCGGCACCCTCGTCGCCGAGGTCTTCCACCGTGCGATCGAGGGCAGCCGGAGGTCGATCGTGAAGCACCCGGGCTGGCGCCCGAGCCTCCCGTCCCACCGGAAGGGCAGGTTCACCATGACGGACCTGCTGCTCTTCGCCTTCGAGAACGACCCGGAGCTGCTCAACCCGCTGGGCTGAGCGGTGCGGCCGTCCGGCGAGGACCGCAAGCCGTGACGCGACCCCGCTGTCCGGACCGTGGGCCCACGCCCGCCGTCCGGACAGTGGGGACTGCCTTCACGGTCCGGACAGTGGGGGCCGCCTTCACGGCCCGGACAGCGGGGGCCGCCCTCACAGCCCGAACAGTGGGGACTGCCCTCACAGCCCGAACAGCGTGGGGTCCGCCGCCAGCGCCCGGAAGTGCTCCCGAGGGTCCGCCACCAGTTTGCGGATCTTCAGGTCCATCAGCCCGCCGACGCCGGTGATCTCGGCCGCCACGGTGCCATCCGTCCTGCGTACGGTCTGCTCGATGCGGAACGTCTTGCCCTCGCCCCACACGAACACACACGTCACCTCCACCTCGTCACCGGCCAGCAGCTCCCGCCGGTAGCTGATCGTCGTCTCCAGCGCCACGGGCCCGACCCCCTTCGCCATCAGGTCGGCCTGACGGATCCCGGCGGCCTGCAGCAGCGACCACCGCGCGTGCTCGCCGTACTGGAGATACACGCTCTGGTTCAGGTGCCCCTGCACATCGGTCTCGTACCCGCGCACGGTCACCGGAACGGAAAACGGCTCGGCCATGACTTCCCCTATCTGAGGATCTGAGGCGAACAGGACGCGCATCAGCTTACTGAGCGCTTGCTCACCCGCTGGTCCGCCTCGGCGACGCCAGCAGATACCGCTCCCGTGTACGGGGATCCGTGTGCTCGCCCACCTGCCAGCCCGCCCGCTCCAGCGTCGCCGCGCAGGCCCGCAGCGCCTCCGCGTCGGGCTCTCGCACGGCGACGGCCTCCGGCTGGGGAGTGGCCCGCACGCGGTAGCCGCCGCCCGGCGGCGCCGCCGTATCCGCCCCCGCTGGTGGGTGGCCCGCCGCCTCCAGCGCGAGCGCGGCGGCCCGCACCAGATGCGCCCGCTCCCATCCGCACGGGCGGTCCGTGGCGCCGCCCGGATTGGTCATCCGGCGCAACTCCAGGAGTCCCTGCCAGGCGCTGTGCACCTCGCGTGTGCGGGCCGGCCCCGTCGCGGCGGCCTCCTCACCGCCGACGCGCGCGGCGAAGACACCGCTCTCGGTGGGGGCGGAGACGGGGGCGGTGTCCTCCTTGGGGGCCCCTTCCTCGGCCTGGACCGTCTCCCGCACGCGATGCCCGGCCGGTGTCAGGAAGTGGTCGTGCGGCGGGCGGGGATGCCGGAAGGCCAGGCCCCGCTTCACCAGCGCCGCGAGCTGCGTCGGCGTACCCGCCAGGCGTCCGGTCACGGGCTCGGCGGCGTCGATGATCCGCCGCTGGGCGGCGGTCGGCGGTCGTGTCACGGCACCCTCCCTCACCCGAGCCGGCCATGGCCGACCCGCCCCGCGAGAAGTTGGATCGACCCACTCGAAGACTACGAGGAGGGTCTGACATTCCAGCCCGCGACGACCGGACGCCCGTGCTCCGTACCGAGGCGGCAGACCGTGCCCGTGGCCAGCTGGAACAGCGCCCCGCCGGAGGCGGGCAGCCCGAGATAGCGGGCGGTCAGGACGCGCAGGAAGTGCCCATGGGCCACGAGCACCACGCACCCCTCGGTGTTCGCCAGCGCCGCGTGCGCCCTCGCGAGTACCCGGTCGGCGCGCGCCCCGACCTCCTCCGGGCTCTCCCCGGGATGCTCCGGCGGTCCCGGTGCGACCCCGTCCGTGAACAGGAACCAGCCCGGTCGGGTGCGATGGATCTCGATGGTCGTGACCCCCTCGTACCCGCCGTAGTCCCACTCGATGAGATCCGGGTCGACGCGCGCCCCGCCGAGCCCGGCCAGCTCGGCGGTCTCCCGGGCCCGCTTCAGCGGGCTCACGAAGGCGGCGCCGATGCGGTGCGAGCCGAGCAGCGGGGCGAGGCCGCGCGCCTGCTCACGGCCGTTGTCCGTCAGTGAGATGTCGGTCCAGCTGGTGTGCTGCCCGGACGCCGACCACTCGGTCTCACCGTGCCGCACGAGAAGAAGATCACCCATGCCCCCAGGCTACGAGGCCGCGCACCGACGACGACGTCCGCGCCTCACAGGGCACGGGCCCACCGCTCCAGTTCGGTGAACTCCTCCTCCCGCAGCCCCCGACGCGGATCGATCCGCAGCAGGAGTGCCGCCGTGTCGTGGTGCTCGGCCACATGCCGTACGTCGAGGTCGGTGATCATGTCGTCGACCCAGACGAACGGCCGGCCCGCGGCCCACTCCAGGACCCGCCGGGTCTTCCAGTACAGCCCGTCCGGGTCCTCGGCGAAGAGGTTGCCGAACTCGATGACCGGCAGGTCGCGCGGCAGTCCGATCACCGGCCCGATCATCTCGTTGGCCTCGTGCATCCAGGTCGTCGCCCACGCCAACTCGTAGGGCAGCGCGAGCAGTCGCTCCCCGTGCGCCGGATTGAGCCGGATCCGCAGGCCCCGGCGCAGCCGCCGCGACCCCGGTTCCTGCCGGGAGGACCAGTTCGTGGGGTGCACCCGGCGGGTCACATAGCCACGCGGTCGCCACAGCCGGGCGCCGAAGGGATTGAGGGGGCCGTCGACGTCGAGGAGGAGCAGTGGTCGGTCAGTCATGGGGAAGGTCTACCCATGACGTGCCGACGCCCCGCGTCCAGCGCTCAACCGGACGTGGGGCGCGGGTGGTCGGAGGTCAGTGACCGGCGGCGTAGGAGAGAAAGGCCGACCACTGATCCGGTCCGAAGGCGAGGCGAGGGCCTTGCCTGTTCCCACTGACGACGCTCCCGGCACCGCCGCCGGACGCGGAGTCCGGGCGGGGCCTCCTCCTCGTCGAAGCCTGGCCGGCCACTGGGGCACGACAGGGGAGACCTGTACACCAAGACCGTGTGGTGCGAGGTCGCCCTCTCCTGAGCCGAGAAGGGCAATGCCCTGATCCTGACGCCGTCCGGCGCCGATCAGGACATCCACAGCCAACAGCAGGCCGGGGCCGCCGAGAAGGCCTGGGACGAGACAGCGAAACTGACGGCGCGAACGTACGACGCCACGACCGTCCTGTACGAGGCGGGGGAAAAGGCAGACTTCCGGCCGGAGTTCAAGGTTTCCAGGGAGGCGGAGCCCGGTGCCCAGGCGACCTGCGAGGTCTACTGCCGGGAGCCGGGGGAGGATCGGCCCGCCCCCGAGTCCTGCTCGGCCGGCTCCTGACCGCCCCGCCCCCTACTGTCGGTACCCGCTCAGGAACCGCCCGATCCTGCTGATCGCCGCGTCCAGGTCGTCCGCGTACGGCAGGGTGAGGATGCGGAAGTGGTCGGGGGTGGGCCAGTTGAAGCCGGTGCCCTGGACGACCTGGATCTTCTCCCGCAGGAGCAGGTCCAGGACGAACTTCTCGTCGTCGTGGATCTTGTGGACCTTGGGGTCGAGACGGGGGAAGGCGTAGAGGGCGCCCTTGGGCTTCACGCAGGAGACGCCGGGGATCTCGTTGAGCTTCTCCCACACCACGTTGCGCTGTTCGTGGAGGCGGCCGCCCGGGGCGGTGAGGTCGGTGATGGACTGGCGGCCGCCGAGCGCGGCCTGGATGGCGTACTGGGCGGGCGCGTTGGCGCACAGCCGCATGGAGGCCAGCATCGTCAGGCCCTCCAGATAGTTGCGGGCGTGCTGCCTGGGGCCGGTGACGACCAGCCAGCCGGAGCGGAAGCCCGCGACGCGGTACGTCTTGGACAGACCGCAGAAGGTGAGGACGACCAGGTCGGGGGCGAGCGCGGCGGCCGAGTGGTGGACGGCGTCGTCGTACAGGATCTGGTCGTAGATCTCGTCGGCGAAGACCATCAGGCCATGGCGGCGGGCGAGGTCGAGGATGCCCTCGATGATCTCCTTGGGGTAGACCGCGCCGGTGGGGTTGTTCGGGTTGATGATGACGACGGCCCTGGTGCGGTCGGTGATCTTCGACGCCATGTCGTCGAGGTCCGGGTACCAGTCGGCCTGTTCGTCGCAGAGGTAGTGGACCGCCTTGCCGCCGGCGAGGGTGGTCACCGCCGTCCAGAGGGGGAAGTCGGGGGCCGGGATCAGGATCTCGTCGCCGTCCTCGATCAGCGCCTGTACGGCCATGGAGACCAGCTCGGAGACGCCGTTGCCGAGGAAGACGTCGTCCACGTCGACGTCGAGACCCCGGTCCTGGTAGCGCTGGGCGACCGCGCGGCGGGCCGAGAGGACGCCGCGCGAGTCCGTGTAGCCGTGGGCCTGCGGGAGCATCCGGATCATGTCCTGGATGATCTCCTCCGGCGCCTCGAAGCCGAAGAGTGCGGGGTTGCCGGTGTTGAGGCGCAGCACGCTGTGGCCCGCCTCCTCCAGTGCGTTGGCGTGCTCGATCACGGGGCCGCGGATCTCGTAACAGACCTCGCTGAGCTTGCTCGACTGCCGGAACTCCATGCGCTCTCGCCCTCCGGTTCGTTGTGTTGCTTGGTTTTACCAAGTAGGCGCTTGGAAAGTCCAACGACATGTCTAGACTGCGTCCCATGTCACCTCGTCGAAGCTACGACCAGTACTGTTCCGCCGCGCGGGCGCTCGACCTCGTCGGTGACCGCTGGACCCTGCTGATCGTGCGCGAACTGCTGGCCGGGCCGCGGCGCTACACGGATCTGCACGCGGACCTGCCGGGGGTCAGTACGGACGTCCTCGCCTCGCGGCTGAAGGACATGGAGCGGGACGGGCTGACGACGCGACGCCGGCTGCCGCCGCCGGGGGCGGCGTATGTGTATGAACTCAGCGCGCGGGGGCGGGAGTTGCTGCCGGTGCTGCAGGCGTTGGGGGCGTGGGGCGAGGCCGCGCTGGGGGAGCGCCGGCCGACCGACGCCGTGCGGGCGCACTGGTTCGCGCTGCCGTTGTTGCGGGGGCTCGGGGGCGGGAGTGCGGGGCTGGTCGAAGTCCGGCTGGAGGAAGGGGAGTTCCATCTTTGGGTGGGGCCGGAGGACGGGCCGGTCTACGGGGAGGGGCCCGCGCCCGCGGAGCCGGACGTACGGCTGTCGTTCGACGGCGTGGACACCTGCGGTGCGCTCGGCCGGGGGGAGTTGGGGCTGCGGGATGCCGTCCGGCAGGGGCGGGTCGAGGTGGTGGGGGAGGGGGCGCTGGCCAAGGAGTTGCGGGAGGCGTGAGTGAGGGACGTGGGGTCCGATCCGATCCGGTCCGGTCCGGTCCGATTCGGTTCGGTCCGTCTTCGGCTGCGGGTCCGGTGGGGGCTGGTCGCGCAGTTCCCCGCGCCCCTGAAAGACCAGGCCCTGCGGGCCTGAAGGAGCACGGCTCTGTGGGCCTGACGAATCACGGCTCCGCGGGCCTGAAGAACCCTGGTCCTGCGGGACGAAAAGCACGGGGCGTAGCCCCTGCTTTTCAGGGGCGCGGGGAACTGCGCGACCAGCCCCCACCGGGCCCGCGGATGACGGTTGAGGGCGCGCGGCCCCAGCGAAAGGCCCGCCGAACCACGTTGGTTCGGCGGGCCTTTCGCGACCGGTCAGGCACCCGGCGGCGGCACCCGGGCCGGGCGGCCTGAGCCGCGTGTCAGGGTGTAGCCGCCGATCCCTGCCAGCGCTGCCAGCGCCGCGCCCAGCGCCGTCCAGAGCCAGCGGTCGTTCCACCAGCCGGAGGCCCAGCCGTCGTCGGGTTCGAGGGAGGAGAGGACGGCCCCGGCGGAGGAGTCGTCCTCGTCGTCCTGGGACGAGGTGACGGCGATGCCCGGCACCAACGGCTGCGCCAGCGAGCCGTCCACGGCCGCGGCGCCGCCCATGTCCTCGGAGTCGGCCTCGACCTCGGTGTCGACGGGCAGACCCAGGTCGGCCGTGGCCAGCCGGGTCGTGGTCAGGCGGACGTAGTACGTGCCCGGCAGCGGGTCGTCGGCCCACTGCTCCGACCAGGCGCGGACCGTGCGCAGGGTGCAGGACAGCTCGACGGAGCCGGCCTCCGCCCCCGCGGTCCGGGTCTGCGCCCCGTACTGGCAGGCCTGGCGGCGCCGCAGTCCGTCGTACACGTCGATCTGCCAGGTGGAGGAGGACTCGGCCCCCTCGGGCAGCTTGACGCTCGCCCGTACCGTGGGCCGCTGTCCGGCGTCGGCCGGGAACGACCAGTACAGGTAGTCGCCGGTCGAGGCGCTCGCCGTAGCGGTCTGCCCCTGCTCGAACTCCGTGGCCGTACGGAAGGAGGTGCCCGCCTCCGTGGGCGCGTCACCGTCCTCCGAGGGGCTCGCGGGGGGCGTGGAGTCGGCGACGGCGGGGGAGACGGCGGCACCGAGCAGCAGGAGCGCGGCCGTCGCCACCTGGGCCACCGCGGTCCTCGTACGCCGGGCCGGTCCTGTCCTCGTACGCCGGGACGGCGTGGTCCTCGTACGCAACACGCTTGTGATCCGCATCAGTTGGTCCTCCAGACCGCGAGCCGCCAGCGTGACAGCCAGCCCCACAGCACACCCGCCAGGAATCCGGCGAGCACCAGCACGCCGAGCAGCCACCAGCCGCGGCCGAGGCCGAAGGAGGCGACATCGGCGGCCTGGTCGGGGCCGTCCACGACGTCGATGGTGATTTCGAGCGGCAGACCGGGCGTGGTCTTCACGCCGCTCGCCGGCGAGTAGGAGTGGGTCACCTGGAGACAGACCGTCTCGGCGACGTCCTCGTCCTCCTCGTCCTCGGCCTCCGCCTTGGGGTAGCGCAGACCGGTCGAGATGACGTCGGTACGGCCGTTGCCGGCCGCGTCGCCGCGTACGATCTCCCGGTTCTTCGTGGTCACCGCACGCAGCAGCACGCCGTAGTCCGGGTTGACGTCACGGTCGGCCCCGACGCTCACCGAGGCGCGCAGTTCCTGGCCCGGCTTCACGTCCACGCGGTACCAGCGCTCCTGGCCGAACTCCTCGCGGTCGGTGTACAGACCCGACGCGAGCGTCTCCGCCCGCGCGCACGCGTCGGCGCCCTCGACGGCCTTCGGTACGACCACCGGGTCGGCGGCCCGGTCGACCAACTGGTTGACGCGGTCGGTGAGTTCGTCGCGGTGCTCGATCGACGTGTACGTGCCTCCGGTCGCCTCGGCGATGCAGCTCAGCTGGAGCCGCATCTTGGCGTTCGGGACCAGGCCGAGTGTGTCGATGGTCAGGCCGATGCCCTTCGCCGCGATCTCGCGGGCCACCTCGCACGGGTCGAGCGGGGCGCAGGTGTCCTCGCCGTCGCTGATCAGCACGATGCGCTTGGTGCCCTCGCCGCCCTCCAGGTCGTCGGCCGCCTTCAGCAGCGCGGGGCCGATCGGGGTCCAGCCCGTCGGCGTGAGCGTCGCCACCGCCGTCTTCGCCTCGGTGCGGTCCAGCGGCCCCACCGGGTAGAGCTGCGCGGTGTCCTTGCAGCCCGTCTTCCGGTCGTCGCCCGGGTAGTCGGCGCCCAGGGTGCGGATGCCGAGCCGGACCTCCTCGGGCGTGGCGTCCAGCACCTCGTTGAACGCCTGCTTCGCCGCGGCCATGCGGGACTGGCCGTCGATGTCCTTCGCCCGCATCGAACCGCTGACGTCCAGCAGCAGGTTGACCTTGGGCGCGGTGGCCGTGGTCTCGTCGGCGACGGCCGTGGACGGGACCGCGATCCCGGCCGTCAGGACGGCGAGCAGGACGAACACCCCTGCTGTCAGCCGTTGTCTTGTGATCATCGGCGGATCCTATTGATCCGGAGGGTCACCCTTCAAAACGAGACCCCCTGTTGACGGTCCGTTCACCGGACGGACGACGCGAACCCGGCCCCCTCCGGCCCCGCCGACCTCCACTGGTCACCGCAGCGGACTCGGCAGTTCCGCCCAGATGTCGCCGGGCCGCTCCGGCGAAAGTCGCATCAGCGTCAACGCCTTCGTCGGTACGGGCCCCTCCAGCAGCGTGCCCAGATCGGGGGTGCGCGGCAGATCCCGTACGGCGAGGGAGAGAGCCTCGCGCAGTACGGGCGTCGAACCGGCCGTGGCACCGAGCGTGCCCGTGATCAGGGCGCCGAACAGCTTGCGGCGCAGGGTGGTCTCGTCGTCCGTGATGATCCGGCCGGTCATCGCGGGGGCCGGAACGCCGTGCCGGGCGAGGCGGGCGGGGCTGACGCGGATGTCCGCGAGGTCGCGGTAGACGAGGCGGCGGGGGGCACCCGAGGGGGACAGGACCACCAGGAGGTTCTGGCCGTGCGCCTCCAGGGCCACACCCAGGTCGAGCAGCCGGAGGGCGACCGTGAGCGTGAGACGGGTGAAGTCCGCCAGCCAGGAAGGCGACCGGGGCAACTCGGTCTCCGCGAGCGCGGCCACCGGCAGGACCCGCTCACCCGTCGCCGTGTCCGCGTACGTCTCCGGCGACTCGCGCAGCACCGCCGCCAGATCCGGCGAGCCGGCGGTGACCGCGCCGACCGTGCGGGTCACGTGCAGCAACCCGTCGGTGCGGGCGGAGACCTCGGCCATGAAGTCCGACACGATCGCCGAGGTCTCGATCGAGTAGGCGGAGATGTCCCGCACGGAGGAGGTCAGCCGGGCGCTCAGCGCGGTCTTGACGTGCGGTCCGCCGTCCGGGAGGGCGAGGGTGCGCAGGGACATCAGCGGATGGGCCTCGATCACCTCCCCCAAGGGGGACTTGAGCACATGCGCCGCCTGCCACGGATGCACCGGGACCAGCACCCGGCCACCGTCCCGCCACGCCTCCCGCCACGCCTCCGGCCACTCTCCGACGACCAACGCGTCCTCCACGGGCGCGAGCCCCAGCCGCACCACCTGCCGGTGCTCCGGCCCGTAGGCGAGCTGGTCGCCTGCCGAAAAGCCGGGCCGGGAACGGCAGTTGGGGTGGAAGGGATGCCCGTCGACGATCAGTTGCTCCCACTCCCAGCTCTCCCTCGCGGACGAGCTGTCCAAGGAGGCCGCCGGAGCGGTCCGGTTGGCGCGGGACAGCGCCAACGAGGCAACACTGTGGTCGAGTTCGGCGGCGAAGGCGGCGCTGTGCGGAACGGCCAGGGCGGTCATGAGCCGCGCCGGACGATCGTACGACCGCTCGTCGAACCACACGTCCTCGACGCGGGCGGCGGTGCCGTACGGGTCCACGGCCGGGCCGTGCAGTCGGCGGCCGTCGGCGAGGTGGAGCGTGACCCCGTCGCCCCCTGCCGCGTCCCGGCGTACCACCCAGGGCACCGGCTCATGGACGAGGCCCCGCCACAGCCGGGACAGCACGGCCGCCCGGGCGCCGGGCAGCGCGGACGTGTACGGCAGCGTCAGATCGGGGCGTACGGCGCCCAGGTCGGCGCCGAGCGCCGCCTCGGCGTCGGACAACGGGGGACGGTCCACGGACGGGCTCCTCGGGTGCGGGACGGGGTGGTGCGGGTGCGGGTGCGGGGGCAGAGGGGCAGGGGAAGGGCGGGACGGACAGGGAACCCGCGTCGACATCGGCGTACGACCACTGCCCGCCCGCCACTACCGCGACGCATGAGGCGGCGCGGCGAAACGTCACAGGGCCGCTTCGCGACGGCGGCCCGTGCGACCCGTCCCCGAACGGGACGGATCACGGCCGCTTCCCGCCGGGACGGCGCACGACCGCTTCGCGACGAAGCGTGACGGGCAGACATACTGATCACGAGTGCACCGTATGGAACGAATGGACCCCGTGGACGCCAACCCGCCCCGCGACAGCATCGGCTCGGCCGCCGACGCCCACGCCGCCGCACCCCTGCTCAACTGCCTTCTGCGGGAGGCGGGAGAGCCGGTCGAGTCGTCGGGCGCGGTCGGAGTGCACCGCCTCAGGGCCGGCGGTCGGGTCCTGCGCGTACGCGGTACGCGCCGCCCCGCGCACCCCGAGGTGCGCACGGCGGGAGCCTGGCATCCGCTCACCCACACCGAACTCGTCGAACTCGCCGCCGAGGAACTCCGCGCCCTCACCGGCCTGTCCAACTCCGAGCTGCCCGCCGAGATGCTCGACAGCCGCGAGGCCGTGGCCGCCATCCTCGCCGCGCGCGCCCACGCTCCGGCGCCCGAGGACCCCTACCGGCGCTCCGAGCAGTCCCTGATCACCGGCCATCCCTTCCACCCCGCCCCCAAGGCCCGAGGCGGCGGCCCCGTCGCCGGCTGGCTGCCGTACGCGCCCGAGGCGTACGCCCGCTTCCCGCTGGTCCTCCTCGGTGTCCGCGAGGACGCGGTGGTCGAGGAGGGCGACACCACCGCCCTCGACACACTGGGCTCGGCGCCCCCCGGCTACCGGCTCCTTCCCGCACACCCCTGGCAACTCGACCTGGTGGGAGCAGAGTTGGCCGACGCGTTCGCCGACGGCCGCCTCGTACGGCTGGGCCCGGCGGACGGCGAGGTGTGGCCGACGGCGGCGATCCGCACGGTGTACGTACCCGAGGCCGTGCCGGACACCCTGCCCGGCACCGTGTCCGGGGGCGCTCTCCCGGCCGATCTCTTCCTCAAGTTCAGCCTGGACGTGCGGATCACCAACGACATCCGCCGGCTGTGGCGCCACGACCTGCTCGCACTGCGCCGGACGGACCGTGCGGTCACCGAGGCCTTCGCGGGGCTGCCGGCCGCCTGGCTGAGCGACCGGGGCTACCGCACCGCCGACTTCGCGTTCGAGGAACTGGCCGTCCTGGTGAGGGACGGACTGGGCGGCCATGTGCCCGCCGGTGCCACGCCCTTCCTCGCCGCCGCCCTCACCGAGAGCGCGGAGGCCTTCCCCGGCAACCCGCTGGCCCGCGCGGGCGATCCCGAGGCCTGGTGGGAGGCGTATCTGCGCGCGGTCGTCCCCCCGGCTCTCGACGCCTTCCACGGCCATGGTGTCGTCCTGGAGGCCCACCTGCAGAACACCGTCATCGCCTGCGACCCCTCGGGCACGCCCGTGCGGGCCGTCTACCGCGACGCCGAGGGCGTGAAGCTCCTCCCGGACGTGACGCGCGAGGCGGGCTGGGAACGGCTGGTCTACTGCCTCTTCGTCAACAACCTCCTGGAGATCGCGGCGGCCCTGGTCGAACACCACCCGGGGGTCGATCCCTGGCCCGCCGTACGGAGGCGGTTGGGGTGCCACGAGGAGGTACCGGAGATCGCCGGCCTCCTCGACTCGCCCACGCTGCCGGGCAAGACGAATCTGCTGCTGAGATGGACGGGAGCGGACGGCGCGGACGCGCGGTATCTGCCCCTGCCCAACCCGATCAGGCGGCCGCCCGGCCGAAGCGGTCGGCCTTCCACCTGATCAGGGACCGGTGGGACGTCCTGCCGAGGACGGGGAGTTCGCCGGTGGCGGGAACGGGCCGCCGTCATCGGCGAGGCGGGCCGCGGACGGGTCAGTGGGGCTCGCGGACCACGGCGACGCCTCCCGGGGGGACGGTGACGGTGCCGGTGACCGGTGTGCCGGTGAGGAGTTCGACGCCTTCGGCGGGCGCTTCGGCGCCCTTGCCGGTGTGGTCGATGAGGAACAGGTAGTCGGCCCGGGTGCCGCGGCGCCGGACCACCTCGACTCCGGCGGGCGCATCATGCTCCGGTGTCACGTCGGCCTCCTGGCGGATGCGGTGGAGCAGGGCGGCGAGCGTGTTCTGGTCGGGGTGGGTGGCCAGATACCAGGCGGTGCCGTTGCCGTGCTGGTGCCGGGTGACGGCCGGGTGGCCGGCCAGGGGGCCGTCCGCGTGGGAGACGACGGCCTGGGCGCCGGCGAGCCGGACTCGTTCCGACCACAGGTCGGCCGTGGCGCCCGCGGGCACGGCGCCGGTCAGGCCGGTCGTCTCTCCCGGCAGCAGGGGGAAGAGTTCGTCGGTGACCACGCCGAGCACATCGCGGAACGCGCCGGGGTAGCCGCCCAGGTACACGTGGCCGTTCTCGTCGACCATGCCGCTGTGGAAACCGACGGCGAGTGTGCCCCCGCCTTCGGTGAACCGTGCGAGGTTCGCCGCGGCCGCCTCCGCCACCAGGTACAGCGACGGGGCGAGGACGAGTTTGTAGCGGTCGAGTCCGGGGTCGTCGGGGCGTACGAAATCGACGGCTACCCCTGCCCGCCACAGGGGTGTGTACCAGTCGCGCACCAGGTCCTGATAGCGCAGCTCGCCGCTGGGCTGGGAGGGCAGTTCCAGCGCCCACCGGGCGTCCCAGTCCCACACGATCGCCACCTGCGCCGCGACGGTGGAGTCCCGCACCTCGGCCAAGGCCTTCAGGTCCGCGCCCAGTTGGACGACGTCCCGCCAGATCTGGCTGTCGGTACCGGTGTGCGGGAGCATCGCCGAGTGCCACTGCTCGGCGCCTGCCTTCGCCGCACGCCACTGGAAGAAGGCGATGCCGTCGGCGCCGTGGGCCACATGCGCCAGGGCGTTGCGCCGCATCTCTCCCGGCTGCTTGGCGCGGTTGACGGACTGCCAGTTCACGGCGCCGGTCGAGTGCTCCATGAGGAACCACGGGCCGTCGGCGAGCGACCTCATCAGGTCGCCGCTGAGGGCGATGTCGAGTTCCGCCTCCGGGTCGTCGGACATCAGGTAGTGGTCGTTGGAGAGGACGTCCAACTCCGGTGCCCAGCGCCAGTAGTCGAGAGCGTCGAAGGTGCGCAGGACCATGAGGTTGGTGGTCGCCGGGAGGTCCGGAGCGGCCTGGCGCAGCACGTCGCGTTCGGCGGTGCACAGCGAGAGGAGCTCGTCGGAGCAGAACCGCCGCCAGTCCAGTTGGTGGGTGGGGTTCGGCGGGGCCGCGGTGGCGCGGGGTGGCAGGATCTGGTCCCAGTCGTAGTACCACTGGCTCCAGAAGGTGGTGCCCCAGGCGTGGTTGAGGGCGTCGAGGTCGTCGTAGCGGGCGCGCAGCCAGGTACGGAAGGCGGCGGCGCTGGTGTCGCAGTAACAGGCGTCGTTGTGGCAGCCGTACTCGTTGTGGACGTGCCACATGACGACGGCCGGGTGGTCGGCGTACCGCTCGCCCAGGGCGCGGGCGATCCGCAGGGCCGCCTCGCGATAGGCGGGGCTCGACGGGCAGAAGGTCTGGCGGCTGCCGTACGACAGCCGGCGGCCGTCCCGGTCGACCGGCAGCGCCTCCGGGTACGCCTGGAAGAACCAGGCGGGCGGGGCGGCGGTGGGGGTGGCCAGGTCGGCGGCGATGCCGTTCTCGTGGAGGAGGTCGAGGATCCGGTCCATGCGTCCGAAGTCGTACACGCCCTCGGACGGTTCGAGCAGCGCCCAGGAGAAGATGCCGACGCTGACCATGGTCACCCCGGCCTCGCGCATCAGGCGCATGTCCTCGGCCCAGACCTCCTCGGGCCACTGCTCGGGGTTGTAATCGCCTCCGTAGGCGATTCCGGGCAGGCGAAGGCGGCGTGCGGTGCTCACTGGTGGTACTCCGAGTGGTGATGGGGGAGGGAGGTGGGCCTGTCAGCCCTTGTTGGCGCCCAGGGTCAGGCCGCTGACGAACTGCCGCTGGAGCGCGAAGTAGACGATCAGGGTGGGGATGGCGGTGAGCAGGGCGCCGGCGGCGACCAGGTTGGGGTCGGTGAAGTACTGGCCGGAGAGGTTGTTCAGGGCCGAGGTGATGGGCATGTTCTCGCCGGTGGAGATGAGGACGAGGGCCCAGAAGAAGTCGTTGTAGATCCAGATGGAGAGCAGGGTCGCCAGGGCTGCCATGGCCGGGCGGCACAGTGGCAGCACGATCTGCCAGTACAGGCGCCACACCGACGCGCCGTCGACGAGAGCGGCCTCGGTCAGCTCGTGCGGCAGGGAGCGCATGTAGTTGCTGAGCACGAAGGCGCAGAACCCGGACTGGAAGGCCACGTGGATGAGGACCAGGCCGAGGGCGGAGTCGTACAGCTTGCCGGACATGGTGATGCCGGGGATGTCGATGAGCAGGTACAGGCGGTACAGCGGGGTGATGATGACCTGCTGCGGGAGCAGGTTGCCGGCGGTGAAGACCAGGAGCAGGAAGATGTTGACGCGGAAGTCGAAGCGGCTGACGTAGAAGGCGACCATCGACGACAGGAACAGCGTGAGCAGCACCGCCGGGACGGCGATGATCAGGGTGTTCACGAAGTAGTGCGTCATGTCCGACTGGGTGAACGCGTTCGTGAAGTTGTCCAGGCTCAGCTTGTCGGGCCACGAGACGTAGCCCTTCTCGCTGGTCTCGCCGTACGGGCGCATGGCGGCGTACAGGGCCCACAGCAGGGGCGCCAGCCACGCCAGTGCCGCACCCGCGAGGAAGACGTGCAGCAGGATCCGGGCGGGGCGCGGCGGCGTACGGCCCTGGGTCACGACGGTGGTGCTCATGCGCTCCGCTCCTTCCGGAAGGTGCTGATCAGATACGGAATGATCACGACGAGCGAGATCAGCAGCAGGACGACGGCGATCGCCGACCCGTATCCGATGCGGCTGGACTCACCGATGATGTTGTTGGTCACGAGGATCGACAGCAGCTCGGTGCCCTCGGCGCCGCCGTTGAAGACGTAGACGAGGTCGAAGGCGCGCAGGGCCTCGATGATGGTGACGACCAGGACGACGGTGTTCGTGGGACGCAGGGTCGGGAAGATGACGTTCTTGAACGTCTGCCACTCGTTGGCGCCGTCCAGGGACGAGGCCTCCCGCAGGGAGGGGTCGACGCCCTTCAGGCCGGCCAGGTAGAGGATCATCATGTAGCCGGTGTGGCGCCAGGACGCGGCGATGAGGATGGCCCAGAGGTTGAGGTCGGGGTCGCCGATCCAGTCGATGTACGTGCCCGGCTCGTTGGCGCCGATCAGGCTGTTGATCAGGCCCGTGTCGGGGTTGTAGACGAGCTGCCACACGAATCCGATGACGGCCATCGACATGACGACCGGCAGGAAGAAGGCCGTCTGGTACACCCGGCTGAACCGGATCTTCTTGTCCAGCTGTACGGCCAGGAAGAGGCCCAGCGGGGTCGGGACCAGGATCAGGGCGACGAACCAGATGACGTTGTGCTGGACGGCGGGCCAGAACTGCGGGTTCTGCTCGAACAGTTCCTTGAAGTTCTGCAGCCCGACCCACTGGATCCGGTCGAAGCCGATGCCGTCCCAGGTGGTGAAGGCCAGCGCGATCGAGGCCAGGGCCGTCACCCACACGAGAGCCACGTGCAGGATCGTCGGCAGGCCCGCCATCAGGCCCAGGGTGAGCCGGTCGCGCCGGGTGAGCAGGCGTTTGTGGCCGTGTGGGACCTTCTGGGCGGGGACGTGGGCCGAGCCCGGAGGCGGCACGGTGGACGCCTCCGGGATGGCCGGGTGGTCGGTGCGGGTCTCGGTCGTCGTCATGAGGAGGCGAAGATCGTCTTCTTCTGGCGCTCGATGGACGAGAGCAGGCTGTCGACGCCCTTGGGGTCGCGGATGAACTTCTGCAGCGCCGGCTGCATCACCGTGGAGGTGAAGTCCGGGCGGCTGTCGCGGTCCATGTACTGGGTGAGGCTCTTGGCGCCGGAGATCATCTCGTACGCCTTCTTCTGCAGGGGCGTGTACGAGGAGGTGTCGGCCTTGGTGGAGGCGGCCACCACGTTCGGGTCGGCCTTGAGGTAGATCTGCTCGGCCTCGGGGGTGCCGAGGAACTCCAGCAGCTCGACGGCGGCCGCCTTGTTCTTCGGGGCCTTGCTGAGCATGAAGCCGTCGGTCGGGGCCTCGACGGTGTCCTGGCCGTACGCCGGGTCGATCTCCGGGAAGGCAAAGAAGTCCAGGTCGTCCAGGTCGTCCTTGTTCGTGAACTGCTGCCCGACGAAGCTGCCCAGCAGGTACATGCCGGCCTTCTTCGCCACCAGGGTCTGCGCGGCGTCCTGCCAGGTACGGCCGACGGCGCCCTCCTGGTGGTAGGGGAGGATCTCGGCCCAGTTGTCGAAGGCGGCGCGGGTCTTGGCGTCGGTCCAGGAGGCCCTGCCCGCCATCAGCTCGACGTGGAAGTCGTAGCCGTTGGTACGGAAGTTGATCTGGTCGAAGGTGCCGAGCGCGGGCCAGGCGTCCTTGTCGCCGAAGGCGATCGGGACCAGCTTGTCCTTCCGCATCCGCTTGCACAGGGCGATGAAGTCGGACCAGGTGGTGGGGACTTCGTAGCCGTACTGCTGGAAGACGCTCTTGCGGTAGAAGACCGCCCAGGGGTACGTGTACAGCGGCACGAAGTAGTACTTGCCGTCCTCGCCCTTGCTGAGCTTCTGCATCGCCTCGGGGAAGTTGCCCCCGATCGTCTTCCACACGTCGTCGATCGGCGTGGCGAGGCCCTTGGCCGCGAAGAACTGCATGCGGTAGCCCGCGAACCAGTGGAACACGTCGTCCGGCGTGCCCTGCAGGTAGGAGTTGATCTGCTCCTGGAACGTGTTGTGGTCCTTGGTGTTCACGTCGACCGCGATCCCGGACCGCTTCTTGAAGGCCGCGTAGATCTCGGCGAACGCCTTCTTCGGCACCGCGTCCGACGCGTTGGAGCCGAGGGTGACGGACTTCGGGTCGGCGGCCGTGCCGCCGCTGCCGCCACAGGCGCTGAGCAGGGGAGCGCCCGCACCGAGTAGAACGGCCCCACCGAGTCCGCGCACCACGGTGCGGCGGCTGGTACCCGGGAGGGACTGACCAAGGGATGAATGGCGCATTTCGGCTCCTGAGGGGCTGTCATGTCCCGGGCATGGCGCATCGGCTCAAGGGGCATGACGGGAAGCGGTCGCTGATTCGACCAGAAGTAAACGCGATCGAACGTGGTCGATCGGGTGGACGCGTCGAAGAGTGAACGGTCAGGCGACCCGCTGTCAAGACCCCCTCGATGGCGTGCGCGCCGACCTGGGAAATGCCGCGTGGACGGAAGTGGCGCTGTGTGCGCTCTTGACGGGCGACCTCCCGGCTGAGTAGATATGACCGCGCGGTCAGTGACCGCGCGGTCATACTGCTGACCTCGCCTGATGCAGGCATATGCCCGACCGACAGGAGTTCTCATGGCGCGAGTGGTGGGGCGGGGCGCGGAGGCGTCCGCGCCGCGCAGTGAGGACGTGGCTCGTGCGGCCGGTGTCTCGCGCAAGACGGTGTCGCGGGTCCTCAACGACGAGCCGTATGTCTCCGACGAGGTCCGCCGACGCGTCCTCGACGCCGCCGAGGGACTCGGATACCGGCTCAACCACGCGGCGCGGGCGCTGGCCTCGGGGCGCAACCGTTCCATCGGTGTCGTCGCCCTGGGCACGGCCGGATACGGAACCGCCTCGCTCCTCGTGGGTGTCGAAAAGGCCGTGCGGGACGCCGGTTACGCACTGCGGGTGGTCAACACGGTGGACGGCGACCCCGATGGCATCGCCGGCTCTGTGACCTCGCTCCTCGAACAGGGCGTGGACGGCATCGTCGTCTCCGAGCCCATTGTGGAAGGAGAGGTGTCCCTCGAGGTCGACGTGCCGGTCCTCTTCCTGGGCGCACCGCCGGCCTTCGCATCCGCCCGCACCCTGAGCGTCAGCGTCGGCGCCCACGAACTGGCGCGGGCCGCCACCGACCACCTGCTGGATCTGGGGCACACGACCGTTCACCACCTCGCCGGTCCACGACGGTGGTACGCCTCCAAGGACCGTACGGAGGGCTGGCGGGCGGCGCTGGCGGCCCGGGGGGCGTACGAACCCCCCGTGATCGAGGGGGACTGGTCACCCGACTCCGGCTACGAGGCAGGCCGTCGGCTCGCTGCGGACAGCTGCGTGAGCGCGGTGTTCGCGGCCGGCGACGAGATGGCCATCGGCGTGATCCACGCCCTGCGCGAGGCCGGCCGGCGTGTGCCGGAGGACATCAGCGTGGTCGGTTTCGACGGCAACCCCGTCTTCGCCCACGTCACCCCGCCCCTGACCACCGTGCGTCAGCCCTTCGACGCCGCGGCACGGGAAGGGGTCACGTTACTCGTGCACGCCATCGAGGAGCCGCACACCGAGCCGCCCGCGGCGAGCGAGCCACTTGTCGAACTCGTCGTCCGCGGCTCGACCGCGCCCCCGCCGGCCCCGCACGGACGGACGGCGCCTCCGGCCGTCTGAGCAGCACCCATCCCCGTCCTCGGCAGGGCGCCCGGCCGCAGGCCCGACCGCCCCCTGCGCCGGTCCCGACGGCCGACTCACCGCGCGGCCGTCGGCGGCATCGGCACCGCGAGGCACTGCGAGGCGCTGCGAGGCACCGCGAGGCACCGCGACGCCGTCCGCACTCCGGCGTCGCACCGGCCGACGCCGCTCATCGACGCCGTTCATCGACGCCGTTCATCGACGCCGTTCATTGACTCCGCCGCTCCGCCTGGATAGCGCGGGCCACGGCGGGCACCGAAAACATCCCCATCCCTTCCCTTGGGAGCCGCACATGTCCCCTGCGCAGACAGGCGCCAGACCCGGCGCCGCTCCGCGTTCCCGTCCTCTCTCCCTCCTCACGTTGTTGTTGTCCCTGATCGTCGCGGTAGCGACCTTGGCCCTGCCCGCCGCGGGCCGGGCGGAGGCAGAGGCCCGCCCGTCGCAGACCCTGTACACGCCGCCGGCGGACGCGCCCTCGCCCGGTTCGCTCTATCCGCGGGCGATGCGTCTGCAGCACAACGGCTCGGCCAACGGCACGATTCTGTCGACGTTCGAGCAGTACACCAACGGCACACCGGTCTTCCCGATCTACCGCAGCACCGACAACGGCAACTCCTGGACGAAGATCTCGGACGTCGCCGACACCCAGAACGGCTGGGGCATGCGCTGGGAGCCCGAGCTCTTCGAACTCCCCAAGGCCATGGGCGGCTTCCCGGCAGGCACCATCCTCGCTGCCGGAGCCTCCGTCCCCGCCGACCGCGCGGCCATCAAGATCGATGTCTATGCCAGCACCGACCGCGGCCAGACCTGGAGCTTCATCACCAACATCGCCACCGGTGGACGGGCGATATCCAGCAACGGCTACACGCCGGTGTGGGAGCCCTTCTTCCTCGTCTCCGGCGACAAGCTGATCGTCTACTACTCCGACCAGCGCGACCCCGACCACGGCCAGAAGCTCGTCCACCAGGTCTCCACGGACATCCGTAACTGGGGCCCGGTCGTGGACGACGTGGCGGTACCGACCTACGCCGCCCGCCCCGGCATGCCCGTGGTCACCCGGCTGCCCAACGGCAACTACGTCATGACGTACGAGTACTGCGGCGCGCCCGAAGGTGGCTGCTCCGTGTACTACAAGATCTCCTCGGACCCCGAGGCGTTCCTCTCCGCCCCCGGCCAGGTGCTGCGGTCGACCGACGGCACCATCCCCAGCGGCGCGCCCTTCGTCACCTGGCTGCCCGCCGGCGGCCCGAACGGCACCCTCGTCGTCAGCGGCGACACCCAGGACGATCTGTTCGTCAACACGCAGAACGGCGCGGCGAACGCCTGGACCCGTATGCGTTCCAACGTCGCCAGGGGCTACAGCCGGGGCATGCTCCCGCTGGCCGACGGCCACAGCCTGATGGTGCTCAGCGGGGGCCGCGGGCGAAGCACCGGCCTCAACCCGGTCACGTACAGCGTCGTCGACCTGGGCGGCGGCATCTCCAACGGCGCCACCTACACCCTGTCCAACGCGAACAGCGACCTGAAGCTCACCATCGCCGGCGGTTCCACCACCAACGGCACCGGGGCGACCCAGCAGAGCACCACCAACGGCACCGACCAGAGGTGGCGCTTCGCCCAGCAGCCGTCCGGCTACTTCAAGATCTTCAACGTGGCCAGTGGCAAGGTACTGGGCGTACAGAACCAGTCCACCGCCGACGGCGCGAGGATCCTGCAGTGGGACGACAACGGCACCCTCGACCACGAATGGGCCGTCGCCCCGCACCCCGCCGGCGGCTACACGATCACCAACCGCGTGACCGGCAAGTACCTGGAGATCCCGGGTGCCTCCACGGCCGTGGGAACGCAGGCCGTCCAGTGGAGCGGCACCAACTGTGACTGCCAGCGCTGGGACTTCACCCAGACCGCCCTGCCCCCGCTGGGCACCGGGCAGTACGTCCTCGTCAACAAGAACAGCGGCAGGTACCTCGACATCCCCCAGGCCTCCACCGCCACCGGCACGGCTGTCCAGCAGTGGAACAACTCCGGCTGCTTCTGCCAGCTGTTCACCTTCCAGTCCGCGGGCGGCGGAGCCTGGACCATCAAGAACGTCAACAGCAACCTCAACCTGGACATCGGGAGCGGCTCCACCACCGCGGGAGCCGCCGTCGTCCAGAACACACCCTCCACCGCCGACTCACAGAAATGGACACTCACCGACGCGGGCGACGGCTACTACAAGCTCAGGAACGTCAACAGCGGCTTCAACGCCGGTATCGCCCAGTCCTCCACGAGCAACGGCGCTCCGGTCGTCCAGTGGAACGACCTGAGCAACGACGACCAGCTCTGGCGAATCGTCCGCATCAACTGAGCGGCTGCGTCGATCCGTCGTCGACGGCCCGACGGGCCTCCTGCCGGCTCGGGATCGCTCTGCGAACCGAAGGCGGGAGGCCCTGGCACCGTCGGGTGGGGGAGGCGGCCGCCCGGCTCCGCCCGGGCTCGTCGCACAGCCCGAACGACGGAGCCGCTGTCGCTCGACTGGTCGAGCCGTCATGATCGGTACGGTGGGTACCGGGACGACGAGAGGGGCGGCGCGGCCGTGGGCGAGGAAGCGGAGATCAGGACGGCGAAGGAGGCTGCCGACCACGAGCTCATTCTGGCGTTCGGACGGTTGCAGGGGGCGGCCAATCGGCTGGAGTACATTCTCGGCCGGGCGCTCGAGGTGGAGTGCGGCATCAGCCATCTGATGTTCGAGGTGCTGTTGATCCTCGGCCGGGCGGAGGAGCCGGGTCTCTCGATGCGGGCCATCGCCCAGGAGCAGGTCCTGACCACCGGCGGCGCCACCCGGCTGGTGGATCGTATGGAGGCGGCGGGTCTCGTGACGCGCGCGGAATCCCTCACCGACCGGCGCGGGAAGCTGGTGCGGCTGACCCCGCTGGGTGAGGAGACGGCCGTACGCGCGTCTCTGGTCCACCTGGAGAACATCAAGCGGTACTTCGTGGAGCCGCTCCCCGCACCGGACCGCGAGCGTTTCGCGGAGGATCTCCGCGTGCTCAGTCATGCGGCTCGTGACGTGCTGCCACGGCTGCCCTAGCTGTTCTGTCCCGGGAGGTTGTGGACGGTGACAGGGATCACGGCTGATTGATCTTGAAATGGGTGAGGGCCTTCTGGCCTGGTGTGGATTGCGACATCTGCACCAGCAACAGAAAGGCCCTCGTGCCCCACCGTAATGCACCCCTGACCGAGACCGGCCGTCTGCGTCTGGCCCGCTGCGTGGTCGAGGACGGCTGGCCCCTGCGCCGGGCCGCCGAACGCTTCCAGGTCTCGCCGACCACCGCCCGGCGCTGGGCCGACCGCTACCGCCGACTCGGCGAGGCAGGCATGGCCGACCGCTCCAGCCGTCCCCACTCCAGCCCGCGCCGCACCCCGACCCGCACAGAACGGCGGATCATCAAGGTCCGCGTGCTGCGCCGCTGGGGACCGGCCCGCATCGCGCACCTGCTCGGCCTGGTGCCCTCGACCGTGCACCGCGTGCTCACCCGCTACCGGCTGGCCCGCCTGACGCACCTGGACCGGACCACCGGCCGTGTCATACGCCGCTACGAACGCGACAGGCCAGGCGAGCTGGTGCACGTCGACATCAAGAAGCTCGGCAACATCCCCGACGGCGGCGGACACAAGATCCTGGGCCGCCAAGCGGGCCGCAAGACCCGCTCGAACGCCGGCTACAGCTACCTGCACACCGCCGTCGACGACCACTCCCGCCTCGCCTACAGCGAGATCCTCACCGACGAGAAGAAAGAGACCGCCACCGGCTTCTGGACCCGCGCCCAGGCGTTCTTCACGGCGTGCGGGATCACCGTCGAACGCGTCCTGACCGACAACGGCTCCTGCTACCGCTCACGCGACTGGCGCGACCTGCTCACCACGGCCGGGATCACCCACAAGCGAACCCGGCCCTACCGGCCGCAGACGAACGGCAAGGTCGAACGCTTCAACCGCACCCTGCTCGACGAGTGGGCCTACGCCCGCCCCTACCGCTCAGAAGCCGAACGACGCGACGCCTTCCCCGACTGGCTGCACACCTACAATCACCACCGCGGACACACCGCGCTCGCAGGCAAACCACCCGCCAGCCGCGTCCCCAACCTCACAGGGCAATACACCTAGCCGGCGGACCCGCGGAGCGCCGGTGTACTGACCTCAGTCACACCCATGGTCCATCTCGCACGAGTCGGACCCATGGTCCACCTCGCACGAGTCGAAAATACTTGAGGATTCAGATACTGTTTCGTCAGGTGAATTGCTCGCACACGGCGGGCACACGTCCTTGCCGAGGTCCTCGATGAAGCTGGTCTACGTCTTCGACGCCTACTGCGGCTGGTCGCACGGTTTCTCCGCCACGCTGCGCGAGGTGGTCTCCCGCCACCCCGGGCTGCCGGTGGAGGTGGTCTCCGGCGGTCTGTTCACCGGGGCGCGCCGGGTGCCGATCCGTGAGTTCGGCTACGTCCAGGGTGCGAACGCGCAGATCGCGGAGCTGACCGGGGCCGAGTTCGGCGAGGGCTACGAGCGGCTGATCGCCGACGGTTCGTTCGTCATGGACTCCGAGGCCGCCGCCCGCGGTGTCGCCGCCCTGCGCCGGGCTGCCCCCGACCGCGCGCCGGAACTCGCCGCGGCTCTCCAGCACGCCTTCTACGTCGACGGCCTCAGCCTGTCGGAGGCGGCCACCTACTACGGGGTCGCCAGGGCGGCCGGGCTCGACGCCGACGCCGTGGTCTGTGCCTTCGAGGGCCCCGAGGCGCCGAAAGCGGCGGCAGACGACTTCCACCGCGCGGCCGGACTGGGCGTCACGGGCTTCCCCACCCTGCTTGCGATGGACGGCGATGCCGTCACTTCCCTGGCCCACGGCCACGCCACCGCCGACAAGGTCGATCAGCGGCTCGCAGCCCTGGCCGTCACCTGACTTCCTTCTTCTGCCCCATCCCCCCTCCAGGAGTTCCGCATGAGCACGCTCGATTTCAAGGTCCTCGACCTCGACTTCCCGGCCGGCAGCAAGAACAAGACCGCCACCCTCGTCACCGGCGAGACCGAAGCCCTGCTGGTCGACGCCGCCTTCACCCGCGCCGACGGCCACCGGCTGGCCGCCGAGATCCTCGACTCCGGCAAGCAGCTGACGACCGTCTTCATCAGCCACGCCGACCCCGACTTCTACTTCGGCGCCGAAGTGATCGCCGACGCCTTCCCCGACGCCGTCTTCGTCGCCACCCCGATCGTCATCGACCACATCCAGCACTCCTATGAAGGCAAGCTCAAGGCCTGGGCCGCACTCGGCCCCAACCTCCCCACCCGCCTGGTCGACCTCACCCCGCTGACCGGCGACCTCACCCTCGAAGGCCACCGCTTCGAACTCAGGGGCGGCCCCGCCGGCCTGCCCGACCGCCACTACCTTTGGCAGCCCGAGCACCGCGCCCTCCTCGGCGGCGTCCTGCTCTTCCAGCAGGAACACGTCTGGGTCGCCGACACCCCCACCCCCGGCGACCGCGCCGCCTGGACCGACCTGCTCGACGAGATGACCGCCCTCAACCCGCAGCTCGTCGTCCCCGGCCACCGCCTGCCCGGCACCCCGGCCGACGCCTCCGCGATCGCCGCCACCCGCGCCTACCTCCTCGCCTTCGAAGAGGAACTCGACAACGCCGCCGACGGCGCCTCCCTCACCGAAGCCCTCGTCAAGCGCTACCCAGACAACGGCATGCTCATCGCCGCCCAGATCGGCGCGAAGGTCGCCAAGGGCGAGATGAAGTGGGGCTGAACATGACCGAGTCCATCCCCTCCACCACCTACGCCGCCCCCGCCACCGCCCCCGCCGACGTCGTACGGCGTCAGTACCTCGCCTCCGCCGCCGGCGACCTGGCAGCCCTGCGCGCCACCCTCGCCCCCGACGTGGAATGGACGGAGATGGCCGGCTTCCCCCTCGCCGGCACCTACCGCACCCCCGACGGTGTCACCGCCCACGTGATGGAGAAACTCGGCCAGGACTGGGACGGCTGGACCGCCCACGACGACACCTACGTCGTCGACGGCGAGAACGTCGTCGTCCTCGCCCGCTACACCGCCACCAACAAAGCCACCGGCAAGCCCGTCGACGTCCGCGTCGCCCACCACTTCGTCGTACGCGGCGGCCTCATCGTCCGCTTCGAACAGTTCGTCGACACCGCACTCGTCCGCGAGGCGATGAGCGACTAGCTAGCCCTACCACCCGAACCACCGCGAGGCAGGAGTTTTCCGTGTCCGCTGCTGACAACAAGGCGCTCGTGATCGCCTTCTACGAGCAGGCGTTCAACGACTACCAGCCGGAGCAGGCCGTCGCCGCGCACCTCGGCGAGACCTATACCCAGCACAACCCCGAAGCGCAGGACGGCCCGCAGGCGTTCGCCGGTTACGTTCACTGGCTGCGCGGGCAGTTCCCCGAGCTGCGCCTGGACATCAAGCGTGCGATCGCCGAAGGGGACCTCGTGGTCACCCACAGCAATCTGCACCTCAAGCCCGGCGACCGCGGCATGGCCGTCGCCGACTTCTGGCGCGTCGCCGACGGGAAGATCGTCGAGCACTGGGACGTGATCCAGGAGGTGCCGGAGAACAGCGCCAACGACAACACCATGTTCTGAGGTCCGCGGAGGCATCCGTGCCGGGACCGGGGTGCGGATGCCACGCCCTGCGTCGGCCCGCCGCTCAACCGATGTGCACCATGCGCTGCGCATCGGGGCTCATGTCGCGGTGCACGGGCGGGCCATGCACACCTCTTGGATCTTCGACCCACTGCGGGAGCGGCCCACCGCCCGCGACAGGGCGTCCCGTGCCGTGCGGTTGCCGAGCAGTGACCCGGACCGTGCCGAGACCCGAGGGCTGACCGAGGCGTCGCCGCCGTCCCCCCTTCGCCTTCCGTCCCGTCACCTCGTGGCCACCGCGGGGCCGACGCTGCCGTCGGCCGTCCAGGAGGAGTGGGCCGCCCGGGCCGCGCACCGCATCCGTGTCCCCTCCGGCCACGCACCGCATCTGTCTTCCTGACCTGGTCCCGGCCCTCCTGGCCGAGGCCGCCCATCGTGCTGCCGGCGTCCCGCAGTGCTCCAGCTCTCCGCCGGGCCCGGCGCTTCTTTCCCCCATCAGAAAGGCTCCCCCACATGACCAGCATTCCCAGCCGACGCCGTCTGCTCGTGACCGGCGCGGGTGCCGCGCTCGGCTTAGGCGCGGCCGCCGCCACCGTCTCCCCCGCCGCGGCGTCCACCACCGCCCGGACAACAGGAGGCGCCGAGGAGACCCGCACGCTCGACGAGCTCTACCAGGCCGCCCTCGCGGAGGGCGGAAAGCTCGTGATCTACGCGGGCGGCGATGTCTCGACGCAGGCGGACGGCCTCCGCAGCGGCTTCAAGAGCCGCTTTCCCGGGATCGATCTGACGGTGGTCGTCGACTACAGCAAGTACCACGACGTCCGCGTGGACAACCAGTTCGCCACCGACACCCTCGTGCCCGACGTCGTACAGCTGCAGACCGTCCAGGACTTCGTGCGCTGGAAGGAGCAGGGCCGTCTGCTCGCCTACAAGCCGGCCGGGTTCTCCAAGGTGTACGCCCCCTTCAAGGACCCGCACGGTGCCTGGGTCGCCGTGCAGGTGAGCGCCTTCAGCTTCATGTACGGCCCGGCGGCGGTCGGTTCGGACGTGCCCACCAGCCCGCTCGACCTCGTCGACGCCAAGTGGAAGGGGAAGATCGCCTCCTCCTACCCGCACGACGACGACGCGGTCCTCTACCTGTACGCGCTCTACGTGCGGAAGTACGGCTGGGACTGGCTGGCCCGACTGGGCTCCCAGGACGTGCAGTTCGCCCGCGGCAGCTTCACCCCCCGAGACGCCGTCACCAGTGGCCAGAAGGCGATCGGCGTCGGCGGCTCCGGAGCGGCCCTGGCCACCGGGCCCGTCAAGTGGGTGCTCCCCGACGCGGCGACGCCGTTCATGTCCTGGGGGGCAGCGGGCGGCGATCCCGAAGCAGGCCAAGAACCAGACCGCTGCCAAGCTCTACCTCAACTGGCGGCTGTCCACCGAGCAGCAGCAGGCCGCCACCAACGGCTGGTCGGTCCGTACGGATGTCACCCCTCCGACGGGTCTGAAGCCCATCTGGCAGTACCCGAACGGGAACCTCGACGGCTTCCCGCGCTTCATGGCCGACCGTGCCGCGATCGAGCGCTGGAAGCAGACCTTCGCCCTCTACCTCGGAGAGGTCGAGGGAGACCCGTCGCCGGGCTCGCTCGGGCTGCACCCGGGAGCCTGACCGAACTCCGGCAGACCCTGGGCAGGCCGTCACCCTCCGGTAGGGGACTGCCGACAGCGGGGATCGCGTCGCGCGCCGGTGTGCCGGTCGGCCAGGTCGCCGACGGCCGAGCCCTCCGGTAGAGGCGA
This sequence comes from Streptomyces sp. NBC_00104, assembly GCF_045160825.1. NCBI lineage: Bacteria > Bacillati > Actinomycetota > Actinomycetes > Kitasatosporales > Streptomycetaceae > Streptomyces > Streptomyces sp. NBC_00104. Next base: position 8,978,566 of record NZ_CP108215.1, read on the forward strand.
GTGAAGATCCACGAGTCGGGCCGGCGGGGAGAGGGGCGCAGGCTTCCGCGTGCCCGCCCCGACCCTCGTCCGACAGCGCGGCCGGTCCGGAGTCTCCCTCGCCGGCGCTCGAACGGGGCGACAGGGCCCCGGGCGGCTCGGATCGTCTGGTGATCCGAGCCGCCCGGAGGCCCTGTCCTTGTGTGCGGTCACGTCTGTTCGGCGAGGGGACGGATGGTTCCGCCTTCTCCCGTGGGTCCTGTTGGTGTGACTGTTGCCGGTGTGCGGGGGACGAGGCTGATCAGTAGTGCGCCGATGAGGCCGGGTATGGCCAGCGCGTAGAAGTTCCATTGGAAGGCGAGCCCGGCTCCGATGATGAGTCCGAGCAGGGGTGGGGCGAGCATGGAGCCGAGGCGGCCGAAGCCGAGTGTCCAGCCCAGGGCGGTGGCCCCCATGCGTGTGGGGTAGTGCTTGGAGACGTAGGCGAGGACGAATGTCTGGGTGCCCATGGCGCCGATTCCGCCGAGTGCGACGGCTGCGTAGAGGACGGTGGTGGGCAGCTGGAGGCTGAGCAGGATGACGGCGACGCTGGAGGTGAGGAAGGTGGTGGTGATGATCGGCTTGGAGCCGAGGCGGTCGGCCGCCAAGGAGATGACGAGGGTGCCGATGACGGCGCCGAGGTTGAAGACGAGGAGGAAGCCGAGTGAGGAGCCGGTGGAGTGACCGGCGCGGTGCATGATCTCGGGGAGCCAGGTGTTGAAGCCGTAGATCATGAACAGGCACAGGCAGGTCATCAGCAGGAAGCACAGGGTTGCTGTGAGGTAGGTGCGGGAGAAGAGGGCCCGTACCGGCGAGGTGCTGTCGGTGCCGGTGTGGGGCTGGGAAGGTTCGGGCGCGGGGGTGGTCGTCTGGTCGCTGTCCAGGGCGATGTTCCAGCGGTTGGCGGTCTCTTCCGCCTCGGTGTGGCGTCCTTGTGCCTGGAGGTACGAGATGGACTCGGGCAGGAGTTTGTAGGCCAGGGGGACGACGAGGAGGAGAGGCAGGAGGCCGAGGAGGAACATGGCCTGCCAGCCGAAGCGGGGGATGACGAAGATGCCGGTGAGGGCGGCGATGATGCCGCCGATGGGGAAGCCGCTGAAGAGGATCGCGAAGACCAGGTTGCGTGATTTGGGGTGGGAGTACTCGCCGCTGAGTGCGCTGGCGGTGGGCAGGACGCCGCCGAGGCCGAGGCCGGCGAGGAAGCGCAGGAGGCCGAAGGTTTCCGGGGAGGTGGCGGTGGCGCACAGGCCGGTCATCACCGAGAACCAGGCGAGGCAGCACAGAAGCATTCTGCGGCGGCCCAGCCGGTCGGTGAGTGTGCCGACGGTGGTGGCTCCGATGAGCATGCCGAGCAGGGCGAAGGAACCGATGAGGCCGGCTCCGGCGGGGGTCAGTCCCCATCCGGGTTCGTGGAGGAGAGACGGAATCACCGCGCCGTAGATGACGACGTCGTAGCCGTCGGAGATGACGGTGATGCCGCAGATCGCAAGGACGAGCAGGGTCACGGGTGGCCAGGTGGTGCTGGTGTGACGTCCTTGGTGACTGGTGTCGTGCATGACGTTTCCTCTCACGTGCTTCGCTTTTCGGTGAGGGTTCTCTCGCATCGGGGGGTGCGGTGAGGATGTCCTGGGTGACGGCGTGCGCGGTGTCAGCCGCAGCGTGCGGAGGGTGCGGGCGTGCCCGCTCGGATCGGCGGGTTCGGGCTCTTCCTGGCTGCGTCGTCCGCGACTCACCTCGCACCGCTAAGTGTGCACAGTATGACGGGCCTGTAAAGAGCGGAGTACGGAACTCCTGCATGCGGGTGGTCGGGAAAACCGTTGACCCTCTCCTGCGGTCGCCGGATGTGGCCGGCTTTCGGGGCGGTCTCGGCTACCGCCCGGGAGGTGGTGGCGGTGTGAGACGCCGCACGTCACGAGGGCCCTGTGTGCGGTGGTAGCGCGGCTCGTGCGACCCAAGGAGCGCAGGCGAGTGCCGAGTTGGAACCGGGGGTGGGCCCGTCGTCACGCGTCGGCTGCGGAACTCTCGGCGAGGGGGCTGAGCCTGGTGTTCGGCTCTGGCGGGCCGGGCGGACTCCGGAAGCAGTCAAGAGTGTATGCATTTTGGGCGGCCGGGTGGTCAGGCGACCCGTCAGGGATTCGGCCTCCGGCTAGGCACCGGGCCGGCATGCGTCCACCGCGAGATGAACGCGCGTCGCCTGCACGGTGGTCATGCGACAGCCTGAATGAGCTGCCTGCGCAGCCACGCCCGCCCGGGGTCGCCGGCGGTGCGCGGATTCCACACCAGATCCACTCCGAGCATGGGCAGGGGGACCGGCGACTCCATCACCCGCAGCCCGTTCGGCGCCGCCACCCGCTCCGCGAGCCGACGCTGCAGCAGCGCGACCAGGGGAGTGCCGCTCACCACCGAGGGGATCATCAGAAACTCGAAAACGACGATCCGTACGACGAGCTCGGGGATCAGCCGGGCGAGGACCTGCTGGGCGCCGACGCGCACCCCTTCCGACTCGAACACCACGTGCGGCAGCCGGGCGAGGTCGTCGGCGGTGAGTGTCGTGCCGATGCGGTCGTTGTTCGCGTCGGCGACCACGACCCAGTCCTCCTGGTAGAGCCGCTCCCTCGGCAGCGTGGTCGGCACGGCGTCCGGCAACAGCACCACGTCCGCGGTCGACTCGCTCAGGGTGAGGACCGTCGAGGGCTCAAGTGTTTCCACGTCGAGGCGGACACCCGGTGCGGACGCGGCGAGCGTGGCGCTCAGGGCCGGAAGGACGGTGAGGGCGGCGGCACTGGCCGTCGCGATGCGGAAGGTGCGCTCCGAGGTCGCTGGATCGAACACCGGAGAACTGAGCACCTGGTTGGTCGCGGTCTCCAGGATCAGGTTGACCGGTCCGATCAGTGCGCCGGCGCGCGCGGTGAGTACGTACTCCCGGCCGACCCGCACGAGGAGTTCATCGCCCAGCGTGTGCCGCAGGCGCCTCAGGGCGTTGCTCATGGCCGGCTGCGTCAGCCCGACCGCCTGGGCGGCGCGCGTGACGCTGCGGTGCTCGAGGAGGGCGGCGAGCAACGGGAGCAGATTGAGATCCACGCGATGCAGGCCGGCCATCGTGCTCGTGAACCGCGAAGGAGTATTCACTGCATCTATATATCTCATGAAGAACAGTCATTCGACTGATCGACGGTGAGTGATTACCGTCGATTCCGGCGAGCGCCATCCCGGCCCTATGCAGACCAAGGCCGGCTTCACGGTGAAGACCGGGCTGCCGGGCCTGACGGGTCAGGGGGATCGCCCCGGAGCGCTCGGCCGACCAGCCACGTGCAGGTCCCTGTCTGTCCCTTGCGACGAGGGGACCAAGCCCCGCAAGCCGGTCTCTCCGCCTTTTGACGCGAAGGAAACGTCCCCATGCGCAACGCCCGAACGTCTGCCGATCACCGAAGCGTCGACCGCGAGCTGTCCGGTCCCGCCACGGTCTCCGCGCCGGACACGCTCCGGGGGCCCGGTGCGCCCACCCGACGGCTGACCGTGGGCGTCTTCCCCGGCGCCGGGGGCGTCCATCTGTACCACGCTCTCGACTCCGGCTACTTCCAGCAGGCCGGACTGGAGGTGAACCTCGTCGAGGTCACCTCCTCCGACCAGCAGATGACCGGCTGGAACGACGGCGACTACGACATCATCCACACCTCTCCCGACCACCTGCTGAGGGGCATCCTGAAACGGGATCCGGTGGCCGTTCGGGCCGAGGGCATCGGTGAACTCGCCGTTCACCGGCGTCCCGGCTCACCGTTGCCGACGGACCGGTGGGCCGTCGACAACGCGCAGAGCGCCTTCGCGTTCGTGCTCCGCGCCGTACTCGCCGACATCGCCGGCTCTCCCGTCACCGACGGCCAACTCGTCCCGGTCGGCGGAACCCTGCAAAGGTTCCATGCCCTGCCGACAGGCGCCGTCGACGGGACGACACTGCATCCGCCCTTCGACGTCCTCGCCACCGGGAAGGGTTACCCGCGTCTCGGCGGCCACCTTCAGGTCGCTCCCGACCTCATCACCAACGTGGTCGTCACTCCGCGTGCCACGGGCCACAGTCGGCATACCCGCGCCTACCTCGAGGTCTGTCGCACGAGCACCGAGGAACTGCTGACCTCCGGGGCGGGTGGCGTCGAGGCGGCTCTGGTGCGGCACGGTCTGCCGGCCGCCGCCGCCCGGGCCGCGGTCACCGGCCTCCTCGGCCCGGCCGGTCTGTCCACCTCCCCCGAGGTGACCCTGCGCGGCATGGAAGCGGTGGCCGGCCTGCGCCGTCGCTTCCATCCTGGCTGGGAGCCCTTCTGCCCGCTCCCGTCCCTGATCGGTCCCGGCCAGGAGGGCTGAGCGGGAACAGCAGTCGCTCCATCCGGCCGATCACCCTGCAGGGCGCAGGGGAGTGCATACAGTGCACGCCTGTCGAACCGGGACGTATCCGGTCTTGGCGCCAGGATTCTCCTCTTCCTGCCTTTCTATTCACCCAACCTGCATACACCTGGGTAGACTCCTGGCATGGACAGGCGAAGTAACGTGCCCAAGGAACGGTCTGCGGAGAACGGAAGCGGGGCCAAGGCCCCCTCCGAGCCGTCGAGCGGCACCCCCGGGCAGGCCGCGGGCGGACGCCGACTGGCCCTCGACGTTCACGGACAACTGCGGAACATGATCCTCAGCGGTGAACTGCGTCCGGGCTCGGCGCTGCTCCAGGCCGAGATGGCGCGGAAGCTGGGCGTCAGCCGCACGCCGATGCGTGAGGCGTTCCGGCTGCTCCAGGAGGAAGGCCTCATCGACGCCCAGCCCGATCAGCGGGCCAGGGTGCGGGCAGTGGATCCCGAGGACCTCGACGGCGTCTACGGGGCCCGCATCATGCTCGAAGCACTCGCTGTGAGCATGACGGCCAAGTCGCTCACGGCCGAGGACCTTGAGCACATGGGCGAAGCGTTGCGGCGCATGCGGGAACTGGCGGGCAGCGACCGGATGGACGAGTGGCACGCCGCGCACAAGGAGTTCCATCGCGTCGCGACCCAGTCCGTGGGGCCGCAGCTGCAGCGCATGATCGCGTCGCTCGGCGAGCACGCCGAGCGCTACATCCGGCTGGCCCAGATGGGCGTACCCAGCTCGTGGGGCCGGGCACACGCGGACCACGAAGCGCTGTTGGAGACGCTGCGGCTGAATGACCCGGCGGAAGCGGGACGCGTGATCGCCCGGCACCTCGCGCGTACCGCGTTGAGTGTCCTGGCCGACATCGCCCCGGAGTACGAACCGGCGGCCACGCGGTCGGCACTGGGGATCGCCGGCAACGGTCACTCCTGATGCCGCGTCCGGGCCGACGGCGATGTCACCGCCATGCCGTCGGGCGGGAGGCAGGCACGGTCGGGTCGGCGTCCTCGGCGCGGCTGAAGGCCGCACCGATCCTGAAGGCCGCACCGATCCTGAAGGCCGCACCGAGCGCTGAGGACCGCACCGACCCCTGAGAGGCGCTCGCCTTCCGGCCTACCTGGGGTCGGGGGCTCCGGGGGTGCTCTCCGTCGAGGCGGAAGCCGCCAGGGGCTTCGCCGAGGCGGGCCGAAGAGCCGGGCCGATGGAACGACCGCCCGCGACCGGCGGGATCCGGTGCCTTGATCCCCGTCCTCGGACCTGGGCCGGTGCGTGCGTTTCCGATGCCGCACCGCAGTGCGACCACCGCCACCCGGATATGCGGCGGGGTCGACAGGGCAAGCACTCGGAGCACTCCTCGGTCAGGCGCGCCCTTCCTCCTGGTTGGTGATGAAGTCGGCCGGCATCTCGGGGCACCACACGGCGGCCGGGCAGTCCCAGTCGCTCGGCTTCCAGTCCTCGGTGATGCGGTCCATGTCGCCGGAGTACTCGATCCAGCTGCCCCAGGGGTCCTGGATGTAGTGGAAGAGGTTCGAGCCCAGGGTGTGGCGGCCCAGGCCCCAGCCCTTCGTGTAGCCCGCCGCCGCCATGTTCTGGGCCCCCATGGCGATCTGGTCGATGTCGGCCACCATCCAGCTGGAGTGGTGCAACCCGGGCTGCGCCGCCGGGACGAAACCGAAGACGTGGTGGTCCCCGGGCCCCGAGTTCATGAAGGTCGCTATGCCCCGGATACGGTCCGACAGGCCCAGCCCGAGGGTGCGGGTGTAGAAGGCCTCGGAGGCGTCCAGATCGGAGCTGAAGATCAGCATGTGCCCGAGCCGCTGGGGGCGCGGCCGCTCTGTCGCGGTCAGCCAGCGGGCCTGGTCGATCCGACGCACCCGGTCGCCGATGTTGGCATCCTGCGCGTCCGTGGTGCCGAATTCACGCCAGGCGGCGATGCCCTCATCACGGAGGTTGACCAGGTTGCCTTCGTGATCGCGGAACCACAGCCCGCCGGGCACGTCGGCCGGCGCATCGAGCAGCTTCAGCCCCAGGCCCTCCAGATGCCGCTGCCACTCGGGCAGGGAGTCGGGCTCCACCGCGAAGGCGACATGGTGCAGCCGCTTGGTCGGCCCTTCCATCAGCACCGTCTGGTCCTGCTGCCGGCCGTCGCAGCGGATCACCACCGCGTTGCCGCGCTCGGCCGCCTCCAGTCCGAACGCGTTGTAGAAGCTCGCGCCCGTATCCAGCGAGGGCACCTGGAGTCCGTAGTGCAGAAGGCCTTTGACACGCAACATGTGCTCTCCTCAATGTCCGGACCCACGTTCCCACGAGCCCTCTAAGTGTGTACACCTACACCGATGTAACGTCCAGGCATCTCGGGAAGCTTTTTCGATTCGAAACCGCGGGCTATATCCGTCGTTTCCTGGCATCGCGGGCTCCCCGTCCAGGAGTCCGGGGGCCCCGGGGCGGGGATCGCCCGAGGTGCCGCAGGGGCGATGGCTGGCCCCGAGTCGCACGGTGCGGCACGGTGCGGCACGGTGCGGTTTCCGGGCGGCGGCCACCGTGAAGGCGTCGTAGTGCTCATGGTGGTGCCGTACGGCCTCGCCCTGGTGCCGACCTTGTGTCACCTGAAGGCGGCGCTCGCCGCGCCCCGTATGTGAGGCGATGGTACGTCGACCCGTGGGCGTGCGTCGGGCGGCCGGGATTCGCCGCATCGCGCACCCCCGCGCGATGGGTGCCGCCGGACCGACCACCCGGTGGTCGAGCGGATCGCCCATGCCTCCGCCTCGACCGACGGCATCCGGCAGTCGTAGCCACCCGCATGTCTTCCCGGGTCACTTCCCATTCCAATGTGTATGCACTATGGTCCTGCCACCGATTAAAGAGCCGCCTGTCGGAGGAACGCATGACACCGCCTGAATGGGCCTTGGTGCAGTACCGGGTCGACGACTCGGAGAAAATCGCCGTCGGTGTGAGCACCAACGGGACCGTGGTGCCGGGGCCGCCCGGCACCGAAGGCCTCACGCTGATGGAAGTGCTGGGCCGATGGGACGCGCTCGCGCCGCTGTTGCGCGACTGGACGCCGACGGCGTCGGACGCCGTCGCCGGCGCCCGGCTCGCTCCGCCGCTGACGTATCCCGGCAAGGTGCTCTGCGCGGGCGCCAACTACTGGGACCACATCGCCGAGATGGGCTGTGAACGCCCCGACGAGCTGAGCGACCCCTTCTTCTTCCTCAAGCCGCCGACGACGACCGTGACCGGGCCGGGTGACCAGGTGCCGCTGCCCGACCACCCGGGCTCCCGCGTCGACTGGGAGGCCGAACTGGCCGTCGTCATCGGCCGAGGCGGCCGCAACCTGACGCCCGAGCAGGCCTTGGAGCACGTGGCCGGCTACCTCGCGGCGAACGACATCTCGGCCCGGGACCGCATCAAGGCCGTCAACCCGGTCGCCGATCCGTTCGCCTTCGACTGGCTCGCGCACAAGGGCCAGGACGGTTTCTGCCCGCTCGGCCCCGGCATGGTGCCCGCTTGGCAGATCCCTGACCCGCAGAACCTGCGGATCCGGTTGAGTATCAACGGTGTGCTGAAGCAGGATTCCTCCACCGCGCAGATGATGGTGAAAATCCCCGAGGTGATCGCGGCGGCCAGCCGCCTGACCCGGCTGGAGCCCGGGGACGTCATCCTCACCGGCACACCGGCCGGCGTCGGGTTCCCCCGTGGCGAATTCCTCGCCGCCGGGGACGAAGTAGTCGTCGAGATCGAGGGCATCGGCCTCCTGGAGAACACGGTGGTGGCGTCATGAGCAGCACTTCGACCGCTTCTGAGCTGGGCTGGCCGGAACCGTCGGTGGTTCCCACGACCATGCGCGCCATGCTGTTCCGCCGTTTCGGACCCCCCGACGTCCTGGAGCAGGCCACGATCGACACGCCCCGCCCCGGCCCCGGCGAGGTTCTCGTACAGGTCGCCGCGGTCGGCATCGGTCGGCTGCTCGATCTCACGGCACGCGCGGGCAACCACCCCTACGCCACCATCACACCGCCCCACATCCTGGGCGCGGACCACTCCGGCGTCGTCGCCGCCCTGGGAGAGGGCGTGGACTGCGTCCGGGTCGGGGACCGCGTGGCCGTGCTGCCCGGGGTCTCGTGCGGTCACTGCGCCCTCTGCGCGGAAGGCCGCGAGGAAGTCTGCGACGAACTGACCGTGATCGGCACGCACCGCCCCGGCGCCTACGCCGAGTACTGCGCGGTGCCCGCTCGCAACGTCCACAAGGTGCCGGACGGCATCCCGGCCGCGATGGCGGCCTCGCTGGCGCTCCTCGGCGCGGTGGCCGCCAACCAGCTGACCCAGGCGGGGCTCCGTCCCGGGCACTGGGTCCTCATCCAGGGCGCGGCCTCCGCGCTCGGCGCCACCACGGGCGCCTTCGCCCAGCACCTCGGCGCGAAAATCATCGCCACCTCCCGCTCGCCGGAGAAACGCCGGGCGCTGGCCGCCGCAGGTGCCGACGTCGTGCTCGACGGCACCGACCCGGACTTCGTGGAGCGGGTGCGCGAGGTCACCGGCGGCCACGGCGTCGACATCGCCGTCGACAACCTCGGTGACCCGGCCATCTGGGACGCCACCATCGGCACCCTGGCCCGCGGCGGGACCGTGGTCACCTCCGGTGCCTTCCTGGGGGGCCAGGTCAAGATCGACCTGCGGAGGGTGTACTCCGACTGCTACCGCATCATCGGCGTACGCACCGGGAACGCGGCCGCGGTCAGGGAACTGTGGACGCAGGTGGAGAAGGGGTTCCGTGCCGTCATCGACCGCACGTTTCCCATCGCCCGTGCCGCCGACGCCCATCGCTACATGGAGGACGACAACAACATCGGGCGGGTGGCACTCACCCTGGAACCAGGCGACTGGGAGGCCTGAGAACACGGCTTCCGCGGACACCGGAGCGTCTCCGTCTGGAGCCGACGTGCCACCGTCGCCTCCAGGCACCTCTCTCCGGACGCCGGGCGGTAGCCCCTTCCCGCGCATGCGGGCGGCCGCCTGCGCCGCTACCGAACCGATAGGCACGGCCTATACGGGGCATCGATTTTTGGTCGTGGACCCCTCCCGTACGGCCCGGTTCACTGTGGCCCAAGCTGGCGCGTACCGATCGGGCTCGGTGCCGCGCGATCAGGGAGGCCGCAATGACGCAAACCCCCGACAACGCGAGAGTCGCACAGGCCGCGCGCATCGCGGCGAAACCGTGGTACCGGCAGTTGTACGTCCAGGTACTGGTGGCGATCGTGATCGGCATCGTGCTGGGCTGGCGGTGGCCGGATGTCGCCACCGACATGGAACCGCTCGGGACGACGTTCATCACCGCGATGAAGATGCTGATCGGCCCGATCGTCTTCCTGACCATCATCGGCGGCATAGCGGGCGTCGCCGATCTGAAGAGGGTCGGGCTCACCGGTGTCAAGGCGCTGGCGTACTTCCAGGTCGGCACCATTGTCGCCATGGCGGCGGGCCTGGTGGCGATCAACGTCTTCCGGCTCGGTGACGGCGTGCACGCCGACCCGTCGACCCTGGACACCTCCGGCGACGCGGGCCAGTACATAGAGAAGGGCGAGCACCAGCAGTGGTGGGAGTTCCTGACCCACATCGTGCCGAACAGTTTCTTCGGCCCGTTCGTCGAGGGTGACATCCTCCAGGTGATCTTCCTCGCGGTGATCTTCGGCATCGCGCTGAAGGCGGTGGGGAAGGCGGGCGAGCCGGTCATCGCGGGTGTGCACCGGCTGACCGAGGTCGTCTTCAAGGTGCTGTCGTACGTCATGAAGGTCGCGCCGCTGGGCGCCTTCGGCGCGATGGCGTACGCGATCGGGAAGTTCGGCCTGTCCACGCTGACCAGCCTGGGCTCGCTGATCCTGCTCTTCTACGTCACCTCCGCCCTGTTCGTCGTGATCGTGCTCGGCGGTGTGCTGGCCGCGTACGTGAAGCTGAACATCTTCCAGCTCTTCCGCTACTTCAAGGAGGAGTACTTCCTGATCCTGGGCACGTCCACCGCCGAGCCCGCGCTGCCCGGGCTGATGCGCAAGCTCCAGCACATGGGGACCGACAAGTCCACGGTCGGCCTGGTCGTGCCCACGGGCTACAGCTTCAACCTCGACGGAGCGGCGATCTACCTCTCCCTCGCGACGCTGTACATCGCCCAGGCCACCGACACCCCGCTGTCCGTCACTCAGCAACTCGGGCTGCTCGCCGTCATGCTGCTCACCTCCAAGGGCGCCGCGGGTGTCGCGGGCGGCGGTTTCATCGCCCTCACCGCGACCCTGTCGACGGTCGGTACCGTTCCCGCCGCCGGCATCATGCTCGTCTTCGGCATCGACAAGTTCATGTCCGAGTGCCGGGCCATGGTGAACTTCTCCGGCAACGTCGTCGCCACCCTCTTCATCGCCCGGTGGGAGAACACCCTGGATCTGGCGCGGGCGCGCGAGGTGCTGGCCGGCCGGATGGCGGAACCGCCGGTGGCCGCTGAGACGGATGCCCGGACGGAAGCCACGACAGAAGCCGAGACGGAAACGGTGAAGGCGCGGCCGACTGTGGCTCAGGGTGCCGAGGCGGCGTCCTGATGGTGTCCGTCCTGGTCGCCCCGGACAAGTTCAAGGGCTCCCTCAGCGCCGACGAGGTGGCCCGCGCGCTGGAACAGGGGCTGTCGGAGGGCGCCCCGCACGCGCGGGTCCGGCGCCTCGCGTCGGCGGACGGGGGAGAGGGGAGTGTGGCCGCCGCCTGCGCGGGCCGCTTCCGTCCCGAGAAGGTCACGGTGACCGGTCCGACCGGGCGGCCCGTCACCGCGCCCGTCGCGGTGCATGGCCGTACCGTCCTCATCGAAGCAGCGGCCGTCTGCGGACTCGGCGTCCTGCCGGACGGTCGCAAGGCACCGCTCACGGCCACCAGCCGAGGCATCGGGCAGGCCGTCCGGTACGCGCTGGCGGGCGAGGCCGACACGATCGTCCTCGCACTCGGCGGCGTCGCCACGACCGACGGCGGCGCGGGACTGCTGCAGTCCCTCGGCGCGGTACTGGCCCGAGAGGACGGCACCGCGATCGGCCCGGGCGGCTCAGGGCTCGCCGACCTCCACACCGTCGACCTCGCCGACGCCCGCGCCGCGCTGGCCGGGGTCGGCCTCGTCCTCGCCACCGATGTGGACAACCCGCTGCTGGGACCGACGGGCACGGCCGCCGTCTACGGTCCCCAGAAAGGGGTGACCGCGGACGACGTACGGGAACTGGACGGCGCGCTCGCCGGTTTCGTACGGCGGCTGGAGGCAGCGGGAGTCGCGGAGGCGACACGCCACGCCGACGCCCCCGGTGCCGGGGCGGCCGGAGGGCTGGGGTACGCCGGGATGCTGCTGGGCGGGCGGGTGTGCTCGGGGGCCGACTACTTCCTCACCCTGCTCGGAGCCGACGACCTGCTGGCCGGGAGCGCCTTCGTCGTGACCGGCGAAGGCAGCCTCGACGAGCAGTCCCTGTCGGGCAAGCTGCCGGTCGCGCTCGCCCGACGGGCCCGTCGACTGGGCGTGGCGGTGCACGCGGTGGCCGGCCGCTGCACCCTGCCCGCGGACCGAACCGCCGCCCACTTCCGTTCCGTCCAGGCCCTGACGGACCTGACCGACCAGGACTGCGCGCAGGACAGCGCCCTGTCCGCGCGGCTGCTCGCCCAGTGCGGGCGGACCCTCGCCGACCGCTGGATCGGACACGGAGGAACGGAAACCGGCGGGTAGGCTCGCTCCGCCCGTCGTACCAGTACAGAGCGGGGAGGCACCGTGGACGCCCGGCAGCTGGAGTACTTCCTCGCCATCGTCGAGCACGGAGGTTTCAGCAAGGCCGCCGCCGCCCTTCACGTGGCCCAGCCGTCGCTGTCCCAGGCGATGGCGAACCTGGAGGCGGACCTCGGGGTGGCCCTCTTCCACCGGGTGGGCCGGGGCGTCGTACTGAGCGAAGCGGGCGCGGAACTGCTGGAGCCGAGCCGACGCGTGCTGCGGGATCTGGCTGCCGTGCGGGACACCGCGGCCTCGCTCGCCGGGCTGCACGGCGGCAGCGTCGAGGTCGCCACCATGCCCTCGCCCGGCATCGAACCGCTCACCACCCTCATCCACCGCTTCTCCGAGCTGCATCCGTCGGTGACGGTGAGCACCCAGGCCGCCTTCACCCCGGACGAGGTCGTCTCCCTCGTCCGCAGCGGCGCCTGCGAACTGGGCCTGCTGGGCAGCGCCACCCCCGTGCACCCGTCGGGACTGGACGTCCTGCACGTCGAGGACCAGCCGTTCGTCGTCGTCGCCGCACCCGGCGGGGCGATCGAGGACGACGTCACGATCCGGCCCGAGGACCTGGCCGGCCAGAAGCTCATCGCGTCCCGCACCGGCAGCCTGATGCGCAGCATCGTCGACGACATCACCGTGGGCGGCACCGGAACGGGGATCGTGACGGTCGTCGACCACCGCACGTCGATCCTGCCGCTGGTCCTCACCGGCGTCGGCGTCGCCGTCCTGCCCTCCTCCTGGACCCGGCTGGCCCGCCGCTGCGGTGCCGTGGTCGCACCCATCGAGCCCACCGCGCATCTCCACGTCGCGCTGATCAGCCTGCCCGCGCACCTCACACCGGCCGCGCGCGCCTTCCGCACCCTCACCGAGTCGCTCGCCCGACGACGAGCTCACGGTGCCTGACGCGGGACCGATCGGCTGCGCCTATACGTCGTATCGAAAGCACGTCTTGGACGTGCCGTGACGTCGGTGTGTTGACTCGAAACCGACCGCACGACAGCGAGCCGGAGGCACCCATGACAGCCGCACCCCGCACGTTCCGTATCGCCGCCGTCCCCGCCGACGGGGTGGGCAAGGAGGTCGTCGCCGCCGGGCGAGCCGTCCTGGACGCCCTGGCCGAGGACTCCGGTGGCGCCTTCGCCTTCCGGTGGGAGGAGTTCCCCTGGGGGTGCGCGTACTACGAGCGCACGGGCCGGATGATGGACGAGGACGGGCTCGAGCGGCTCAAGGACTTCGACGCCATCTATTTCGGCGCCGTCGGCTGGCCCTCCGTCCCCGACCACATCAGCCTGTGGGGCCTGCGGCTGAAGATCTGCCAGAGCTTCGACCAGTGGGCCAACGTCCGCCCCGTGCACTTCCTGCCGGGTGTGCGGAGTCCGCTGCGCAAGGCCGACGACACCGAGCTCGACTGGGTGGTCGTCCGGGAGAACAGCGAGGGCGAGTACGCGGGCCTCGGCGGCCGCAACCTCTCCGCCCGTGGGCAGGGCGGCGAAGTCGCCGTCCAGTCCGCGCTGTTCACCGAGGTGGGCTGCGAGCGGATCATGCGGTTCGCCTTCGACCTGGCCCGGACCAGGGCGCACAGGAAGGTCTCCTCCGTCACCAAGAGCAACGCCCAGCAGTACGGCATGGTCCTGTGGGACGACGTCTTCAAGCGGGTCGCGCTCGACTACCCGGACGTCGAGACCGAGAGCGTGCTCGTGGACGCGATGTCCGCCAAGTTCGTCCTGCGCCCCGAGGACCTCTCGGTCGTCGTCGCCTCCAACCTCAACGCCGACATCCTGTCCGACCTGGGCAGCGCCCTGGCGGGCAGCCTGGGCCTGGCGGCGAGCGCCAACCTCAACCCCGAGCGCCGCTTCCCCAGCATGTTCGAGCCGGTCCACGGCTCCGCCCCGGACATCGCGGGCCAGGGCCTCGCCAACCCGATCGGCGCGGTCGGCAGCGCCGCCCTGATGCTGGAGCACTTCGGTCTGCCCGATCAGGCGGCCCGCCTGAACAAGGCGATCGAGGCCACGGCCGCCGCCGGCATCCTCACCCGCGACGTCGGCGGCACGGCCACGACGGAGGACGTCACCAAGGCCCTGATCGACGCGCTCGACACCTGACGGTCCCCGAGGGCGTTCGGCTTCGATCGACGATCCGGCGCCGTCCGGGTGTCGACGACGGAGGCCGTCGGCTCCGGCGCGCACGAGGCTGAAGACCGGAGCCGACGCGCAGGCGGTTCATACCCGCACCGAGTCCAGCGGGATCGTCGGACACAGGGGCGGCTCCTGGTCGGGAGTCAGCGTCGTGCGGCCGTAGACCCAGTCCATGAAGGAGTAGGCGTACGGGTCGCTGGCGCGCATCACGGCGTTGCGCTGTTCCCGCTTCACCCCGGTGTGGTGCCAGAGTTCGCCCCTTGCGCGTGCGGTGAGGACGACACGGGGGCCATTTTCGGTGCGTACGGCCTCGTAGGCGGCGAGTGCCGTCTCCCAGTCGACACCGGCCCCCTGCACGGACGCCGGCACGGATCCCTGCACGGACCGCTTCGCGAGCCGGGCGCCCACGTGGTGGGCCGGCACCCAGCCGTCCTCGACGGCCATGACGGCGTTCTGGGCCGTGTACTGCAGCGGCGGGTGGGCCGCGTCACCGAGCAGGGCGATGCGGCCGCCGTACTCCTCACCAGCGATCACCCCCGGTTACTATGCTCACTTCATGCCGGAGGCCGGAAGCAAGGGGCGGACGGCCATGGACGGGCTGCTGGGGAGGCGGGGAGATCTGCGTGTCGGTCGAAACTCCCCGGATTCGCCCGAGGGCTGATGGCGGGCCGTTCCCTCTGTTGGACGCCTCAGAGACCGACCATGGAGGGCAAGGCCGATGAGGCGGGTGGGTTGAGAAAATGCTGAGGGAAGTCACTGCGACCCGCTACATCGAGCCCCTGCGGGCAGGCGGCTCCGTCCCCGGGATCGTCGAGGCCGACGACCTGGGCACCTACGTCGTGAAGTTCACGGGTTCGGCGCAGGGACGCAAGGCGCTGGTCGCCGAGGTGATCGTCGGTGAGCTGGCGCGGGCGCTCGGCCTGCGCTTCCCCGAGCTGGTCCTCGCGCACTTCGACCCGGTGATCGCCGACCACGAGCCGCACCAGGAGGTGCGGGAGCTGCACGGCGCGAGCACCGGTCTCAACCTCGGCATGGACTATCTGCCGGGCGCGAAGGACTTCACCCCGGAGGTCGCCAAGGAGTTCCGCGTCGACCCCGTCGAAGCCGGCCGGATCATCTGGCTCGACGCCCTCACGGTCAACGTCGACCGCACCGTGCACAGTTCGAACCTCATGATCTGGCCCACGCTCGGCATCGCGCCCCCGCGTCTCTGGCTGATCGACCACGGCGCGGCTCTCGTCTTCCACCACCGCTGGGACGCCTCCGACCCCGCGAAGGCGTACGACTTCCGCCACCACGCCCTCGGCCACTACACCCCCGACGTGCGCGCGGCCGACGCCGAGCTGGCGCCGAAGGTGACGGAGGAGCTGCTGCGGCGCATCGTGGCCGAGGTCCCGGACGCCTGGTTGCCCACCGAGGACGGCTTCGCGTCGCCCGACGAGGTCCGCGACGCCTACGTCCGCTACCTCCACGCGCGCGCGGGGGCCTCCGACGCCTGGCTCCCCACCGACTTCCCCACCCGGGAGGAACTCGCCGCCGAGGAGGCCCTCCGCGCGGCGAAGACACGGCGAGGCCGCCCGGACTGGCTCAAGCGGGTCCCCGACCTGCACGGCAAGCCGGCGGCGGAACAGGATTGGTCGGTGCACCTCGGATGAGTCCCGTCGTACAGATCGAGTACTGCACCCAGTGCCGCTGGCTGCCCCGCGCGGCCTGGCTGGCGCAGGAGCTGCTCACCACCTTCGAGGCGGAGATCGGCGAACTGTCCCTCAAGCCCGGCAAGGGCGGCGTCTTCGTCGTACGCGTCGACGACGAGGTCGTCTGGGACCGCCGCGACCAGGGCTTCCCCGAGCCCACCGCCGTCAAGCAGGCCGTACGCGACCGAGTGGCCCCGGGGAAGTCCCTGGGCCACTCCGACAGGGCCGCGCAGGAGGAGGGCGGCTCGTGAGCCGGGCCGGCTCGTGAGCCGGGCCGGCTCGTGAGCCGGGTCAGCCCTTGAGCTGCTCGTACGCCGGGAGGGTCAGGAAGTCGGCGTAGTCCTCGTCGAGGGCGACCTGGAGGAGCAGGTCGTGGGCCTGCTGCCAGTGGCCGGCCGCGAAGGCCTCCTCGCCGATCTCGGCGCGGACGGCGGCCAGTTCCTCGGCGGCGATCCTGCGGGCCAGCTCCGGGGTGGCCTTCACGGATTCGCCGGCGTGCTCGAACTCCACGCCCGCGTTGATCCACTGCCAGATCTGGGAGCGGGAGATCTCGGCGGTGGCCGCGTCCTCCATGAGGTTGAAGATGGCGACGGCGCCGAGTCCGCGCAGCCAGGCCTCGATGTACCGGATGCCGACCTGGACGGCGCTGACGAGACCGGCGTACGTCGGCCTGGCGTCGAGGGAGTCCACGGCGATCAGGTCGGCCGCCTTGACGTCGACGTCCTCGCGGAGGCGGTCCTTCTGGTTCGGCTTGTCGCCGAGGACCGCGTCGAAGGAGGCCATCGCGATCGGGACCAGGTCGGGGTGGGCGACCCAGGAGCCGTCGAAACCGTCGTTCGCCTCGCGGTCCTTGTCGGCCTTGACCTTCTCGAACGCGACCTTGTTGACCTCCTCGTCGCGCCGCGACGGGATGAACGCGGCCATGCCGCCGATCGCGTGTGCGCCGCGCTTGTGGCAGGTGCGGACGAGGAGCTCGGTGTACGCCCGCATGAACGGTGCCGTCATCGTCACCGCGTTGCGGTCCGGGAGGACGAACTTGGCGCCGCCGTCACGGAAGTTCTTCACGATGGAGAACAGGTAGTCCCAGCGGCCCGCGTTCAACCCCGAGGCGTGGTCGCGGAGTTCGTAGAGGATCTCCTCCATCTCGTACGCGGCCGTGATCGTCTCGATCAGGACGGTCGCGCGGACGGTGCCCTGCGGGATGCCCACGTAGTCCTGCGCGAAGACGAACACCTCGTTCCAGAGGCGGGCCTCCAGGTGGGACTCCGTCTTCGGGAGGTAGAAGTAGGGGCCCTTGCCGAGGTCGAGCAGCCGCTGGGCGTTGTGGAAGAAGTACAGGCCGAAGTCGACGAGCGCGCCGGGGACGGGGGTGCCGTCGGCGTCGACGAGGTGGCGCTCGTCGAGGTGCCAGCCGCGCGGGCGCATGACGACCGTCGCCAGTTCCTCGTCGGGGCGCAGGGCGTACGACTTGCCGGTGCGCTCGTCGGTGAAGTCGATGTTCCGGGTGTAGGCGTCGGCCATGTTCACCTGGCCGAGGACCACGTTCTCCCAGGTCGGCGCGGAGGCGTCCTCGAAGTCCGCGAGCCAGACCCGCGCCCCGGAGTTGAGGGCGTTGATCGTCATCTTGCGGTCGGTGGGGCCGGTGATCTCGACGCGGCGGTCGTCCAGGGCGGCGGGGGAGGGGGCCACCTTCCAGGAGTCGTCGGCGCGGATCGCGGCGGTCTCCGGGAGGAAGTCGAGTGTGGAGGTGCGGGCGATCTCGGCGCGGCGCTCCGCGCGGCGGGCCAGCAGCTCGTCACGGCGGGGCGTGAACCGCCGGTGCAGTTCGGCCACGAAGGCGAGGGCGGCGGGGTTGAGGACCTCGTCCTGGCGGGGCAGGGGCTCGGCGTCGACGATGGCCAGCGGGGACGGCGCTGGTGCGGACATGAGCGGTCACTTCCTTCAGCGGGCGTGGCACCGGGTGTCAGTCGACCCGGGTAGGGCTGTGAACACCCTCGGATGGGCGGGGCGCTTCTGAACAGTGGATACTAGTTTCCTCATGGTGGAAGTTCAATGTTTTGTTGATGTCGAGACTCTTCGGGTCGAGAGGCAGTGGCGCCGGGTGCCACGTCGCTCACGCAACGTGTCGGGGCCGCCCGCTCCGGCCGTGGTGGCTCACTCCAGGTGGATGAGATCGGCTTCCGTGTCGATGTCGTACGGTCGCGCCACGTCCCCGCACTCGACGAGCGTGATCGCCTCTTCGTGCGCCTTCAGATAGGCGCGTGCCCCGCGGTCCCCGGTGGCGGTCGCGGCGACGGCGGCCCAGTGGGCGGTACCGAGCAGGACGGGGTGCCCTCGGCGGCCGTCGTAGGCGGCCGCGGCGAGCGCGCCGCCGGGCTCGCACGCGGCGAGGACGCGGGCCACGGCCTCCGGCCCGATGCCTGGCTGGTCGACGAGCGCGACCAGGGCGGCGTCGGCGTCCGTCCCGATCAGCGACTCCAGGCCGGCCCGCAGCGACGAGCCCATGCCCTCGGCCCAGTCCGGGTTGTCGACCAGTACGCAGCCGGGCAGTTCGGCCCGGGCGCGTACGGTCGCGGCCTCGGCGCCGAGGACCACGTGGATCCGGGCGCAGCCGCCCGCCCGCAGTACCCCGACCGCGTGTTCGACCAGGGGGCGGCCGTGGTGGGTCAGCAGGGCCTTGGGGCGTCCGCCGAGGCGCCGCCCGCCGCCGGCGGCCAGCAGCAGCCCGACGACCTCGCTCCGGCCGGCCGCCGCGTCAGGGGTCGGGTGCCGGGCTGTGCTCAGGGGTGGGTTCCGGGCCTCGTGGTGCGTCATGTCCCCTTGCATACCCGACCCGGCGTGGGCGTGCCGTGAAGCCGGACGGACGGGACGACGGCTTTGCGATGCCCGGGGACTGAATTTCCGTCCCCGTGGTGGCGCTCGCCACACTGATTGGCGTTTACTGGCCCGCGCCACCCCCGGCGCCCGACCGACGCCACGGGGTGGTCGGCCGTGCTTGGGCGTATGGCCATGACTCGCGCACAAGGGAGTGGGCGAGGGGGGAGAGGGCTGTGTTGCGGAGCTTGGGGCAGAGGCCAGTGACCGGCAGTGACGAGGATCCGAAGGTGGCGGGGTTGCGGTCGGCCGTGTCCCGGCTGCGTCGTGAACTGGCCGCGCATCCGGCCGAGTTCCCCGACCGGGGGATCGCCGAGGACGAACTGGCGGTGCTCGCGGCGATGGCCGTCACCGGTATGCCCGAGGTGCCGCGGCTGCGTCGGTCCCTGCTGCTGATCGCCGGGTCCATCGGATCCGTCAGCGCGTTGGCGAGGGGGCTCGCGGAGGTCCGTACGGCGGTGGAACTGTTCGGCGATCCGCCGAGACGCTGAGGCACCGATCCGCTGAGACGCTGAGGCGCTGAACGGATTTCCTTGCTCACTCTCTACCCATTTCCAACCTCCGGGTGCTGCGCCCCTTTGCCCCCCGGATGCGGATGAGTGGGCTTCTCGCGCGATTAACCGTACCCCTTGAAAGCGGTCGATTCATGGGGCCGCATCCGAGGTGGATACGGCCCCACTGATTTCCACTGCTTTTCACCTGCCGATTACCCCGTCTTCGCGTCGCACCGAATGGTTGCGGTGTGCGGAAATCGGGAACTCGCCCGGCTCAGGTCAAAAGGGGTGACGGATCATTCAGCACACCCAGAGTCCGTCGGCCTTGTCGTTGTTGGCGCTGCCGACGTTGGAGCTGGACGACGGAGCGGTGGACGTCCACAGCAGGGCCCAGGACGAACCCGTCCAGTTGTACACGTGGGTCTGGGTTCCTCGGCTCTGGTTGTTGTGCCAGGACGTGGTCTGGTCGTTGAAGCCCCAGTTGGCGAGGTTCTCGAAGTTGCAGTCCGACCAGGTCAGACGGCGTCCGTCGAAGTTGGAGTGCTCGTAGAGGCACGTCCAGAGGTAGCTGCAGTTGGGCGTTCCGAGGGTGCCCATGGGCTCGTTGACGGCCCGGGCCTTCTTCTCGCCCGGCAGCGGGAAGGTCATGACGGCCTTGCCGTCGCGCCACGCGATCTGGTTGACGCCGATCTGCTGTCCGCCGGGGGTCGTGGCCATCTGTTTGTCGATCTGCCGTTGCAGATCGGCGACTTCGCTCTTGCTCAGACCCGCTTTCTGGGCCTGTGTGGCGATGGTGCTCTGGAGTTCGGTCGATGCCGACGTCGGCCCTGCCATTCCGAGCACGGCCATGGCGCCGGCGGCGAGGGTGACACCGATCTTGGTTCTCGTGCGCATGGGATCCAGTTCCCTTCGGTCACGAAGCTCCGGGAATTTCCGAGCGCAGGAAACGGTAATTCATCGACCGATAGCGAGGCAGAGTATTTCCGGCTGTTTATTGACCGAAACATGCCACATCCGTTTTTGGGGTCGCTCCTCGCGATCTTTCCGCTGTCTCGCCGAATTCTTTGATCAGTCGGTGAAAGGCGGGATCGGGCGGGACGGCGCCGCCGTATGGGCGCGGTGCGGAGCGGGAGCGCGCCGGAGCGTCAGCCGCCCGCACCCGAACTGGCCAGGGCCTCCGAGAGCTCCACGGCCACCTGCTGCAGTACGGGCACGATGCGTTCGGTCGCCGTCTCCGTGACGCGGCCCGCCGGGCCGGAGATGGAAATGGCCGCGGCGGTGGGGGAGTTGGGGACGGAGACGGCGAGGCAGCGGACGCCGATCTCCTGCTCGTTGTCGTCGACGGCGTAGCCGAGGGTGCGGACCTCGTCCAGGGCGGCGAGGAAGCCGTCGGGAGTGATGATCGTCTTGTCCGTGGCGGCCGGCATGCCCGTACGGGCCAGCAGGGCGCGGACCTCGTCGGCCGGGAAGTCGGCGAGCAGGGCCTTGCCGACGCCGGTGGAGTGGGGCAGTACGCGTCGGCCGACCTCGGTGAACATCCGCATGGAGTGCTTGGACGGCACCTGGGCCACGTACACGATCTCGTCGCCGTCGAGGAGCGCCATGTTCGCCGTCTCGCCGGTCTCCTCGACCAGGCGCGCGAGGTAGGGGCGGGCCCAGGTGCCGAGCAGCCGGGACGCCGACTCGCCGAGGCGGATCAGGCGCGGGCCGAGGGCGTACCGCCGGTTGGACTGCTGGCGTACGTAACCGCAGACGACCAGCGTCCGCATCAGCCGGTGGATGGTCGGCAGGGGCAGCCCGCTGCTCGCGGACAGTTCGCTGAGGCCCACCTCGCCGCCGGCGTCCGCCATCCGCTCCAGCAGATCGAAGGCGCGCTCAAGGGACTGGACACCACCGGAGGACGACTTGGTGGAGTCGGTCGTGTGGGCGCTGGCGCTGGACGTCGGCACGGGCGCGGTCCTTTCGGGATGGCGGGCGAGGTCGCAGCCTACCGGGCAGTTCGTTGACTACTCGCTTGTGCGTCACTACGTTCTGCGCGGTGGAAGTCTAATTCCGTCTTGTGAAAACATCCAGAGTGGACGCGGTGGGGGCACAGTGGAGGGGTGACCCTTGACGGGGCGGGGGTGGGGGTGAAAACTCCTTCAACAGAACGTTGAATTCCGTTACGCGGAAGTAAATACCGTTACGCGGAAGTGAACGGCGGTACGGCGAGAGGGGTCCCGGTGTCCGAGGCTGAACTGGTGTTGCGCTCGACGCGTGTCATCACCCCCGACGGATCGCGCCCCGCCGCGGTCGCCGTCGCGGACGGCAGGATCACGGCCGTACTCCCGTACGACGCCGACGTACCGGCCGGCGCGCGCCTGGAAGACCTCGGCGACCACGTCCTGCTGCCCGGCCTCGTCGACACCCATGTCCATGTGAACGACCCCGGCCGCACCCACTGGGAGGGCTTCTGGACCGCCACCCGCGCCGCGGCGGCCGGCGGCATCACCACCCTCGTCGACATGCCCCTCAACTCCCTCCCGCCGACGACGACGGTCGACCACCTCCGGACGAAGCGCGAGGTCGCCGCCGACAAGGCGCATGTCGACGTCGGCTTCTGGGGCGGCGCCCTGCCCGACAACGTCAAGGACCTGCGGCCCCTGCACGACGCCGGGGTCTTCGGCTTCAAGGCCTTCCTGTCCCCGTCGGGCGTCGACGAGTTCCCGCACCTCGACCAGGACGGACTCGCCCGCTCCCTGGCCGAGATAGCAGGCTTCGGCGGTCTGCTCATCGTGCACGCCGAGAACCCGCACCACCTCGACGCGGCCCCGCAGCGGGGCGGCCCCAGGTACGCCGACTTCCTCGCCTCGCGCCCGCGCGACGCCGAGGACACCGCCATCGCGACGCTCATCGCCCAGGCCCGGCGGCTCGACGCACGCGTCCACGTCCTCCATCTGTCCTCCAGCGACGCGCTCCCGCTGATCGCCGGGGCCAAGCGGGACGGCGTACGCATCACCGTCGAGACCTGCCCGCACTACCTCACCCTCACCGCAGAGGAAGTCCCGGACGGGGCGAGCGAGTTCAAGTGCTGCCCGCCCATCCGGGAGTCCGCCAACCAGGACCTTCTCTGGCAGGCGCTCGCGGACGGCACCATCGACTGCGTGGTCACCGACCACTCCCCGTCGACGGCCGACCTGAAGACCGACGACTTCGCCACCGCCTGGGGCGGCATCTCCGGCCTGCAACTGAGCCTCGCGGCGGTCTGGACGGAGGCCCGCAGGCGCGGCCACGGTCTGGAGGACGTGGTCGGCTGGATGTCCACGCGCACGGCGGCCCTCGTCGGCCTGGACGACCGCAAGGGCGCCATCGAGGCGGGCCGCGACGCCGACTTCGCCGTCCTCGCCCCCGACGAGACCTTCACCGTCGACCCGGCCGCACTCCAGCACCGCAACCGCGTCACCGCCTACGCCGGCAAAACCCTGTACGGCGTGGTCAAGTCCACCTGGCTGCGCGGTGAACGCATCGTCGCGGACGGCGAGTTCACCGACCCGAAGGGACAACTCCTCACCCGCACCCCCTGATACTCCCCCAAGCTCTCGGCTTCGCTCGACCAGAGGGACCCCCACCCGCACCCGCGGCGGCCGACAACCGAAAGGCAGACCTGATCATCGTGACGGCGCAGCAGCACACCCCGCCTGCGAGCTTCACCGGCGACGCGAACCCGTACGGCGGCGGTGACCCGTACGCGGACTACCGCACCGCCGACTTCCCCTTCACGCGGTACGCCGACCTCGCCGACCGCAGGCTCGGTGCCGGTGTGGTCGCCGCCAACGACGAGTTCTTCGCCCAGCGCGAGAACCTGCTGGTGCCCGAGCGCGCCGAGTTCGACCCCGAGCACTTCGGGCACAAGGGCAAGATCATGGACGGCTGGGAGACGCGCCGCCGCCGGGGCGCCTCCGCCGAGCACCCCTGGCCGACGGCCGAGGACCACGACTGGGCACTGATCCGCCTGGGCGCGCCCGGCGTGATCCGGGGGATCGTCGTCGACACGGCCCACTTCCGCGGCAACTACCCGCAGGCGGTGTCCGTCGAGGGCGCGTGCGTGGCGGGCTCCCCGTCGCCGGAGGAACTGCTCGCCGCCGACGTGAAGTGGACGACCCTCGTCCCGCGTACCCCGGTCGGCGGCCACGCGGCGAACGGCTTCACGGTCTCCGCCGAGCAGCGCTTCACGCACCTCCGCCTGAACCAGCACCCCGACGGCGGCATCGCCCGCCTGCGCGTGTACGGCGAGGTCGTGCCGGACCCGGCCTGGCTGGCCGCCCTCGGCACCTTCGACGTCGTCGCCCTGGAGAACGGCGGCCTGGCCGAGGACGCCTCCAACCTCTTCTACTCACCCGCCACCAACACCATCCAGCCCGGCCGCGCCCGGGTGATGCACGAGTGCTGGGAGACCAGCCGCCGCCGCGACCAGGGCAACGACTGGATCCGCTACCGCCTGGCCGCCCAGTCCGAGATCCGCGCCCTGGAGATCGACACGGCCTACCTCAAGGGCAACGCGGCGGGCTGGGCCACGGTCTCGGTGAAGGACGGCGACGACGGCGACTGGACCGAGATCCTTCCCCGCACCCGCCTCCAGCCCGACACCAACCACCGCTTCGTCCTCGACGGCCCGGTCGTGGCCACCCATGCCCGCGTCGACATCTACCCCGACGGCGGCATCTCCCGGCTCCGCCTCTTCGGCTCCCTGACGGAAGACGGCGAGACCCGCTTGTCGGCCCGCCACCAGGAACTGGGCGGCTGACGAGCGCCCCGTCAGGGGCGCGGGGAACTGCGTGACAAGCCCCGACGCTCCGGCAGGCAAGCACACGGGCGAGCCACCCCCGCACCCCTGGCGGGGGCCTGGGGGCGGCAGCCCCCAGAGGCAGTGACGGGTTCCGCAGAGGCAGTGACGGGTTCCGCAGGGGCAGCGCCCTCAGGGAGGGGACGGGTAGGGGCGGCGGGGGCGACACCCTTCACGCCGCATGCCCCCCGTCCACCGAGAACTCCGCCCCGGTCACGTACTCCGCCCCCGCCAGATACGCCACCATCGACGCGACCTCCGCGGCCGTCCCGAACCTCCCCAGCGCGGTCATCTCCGCCTGGCCCGCCGCATACGGCCCACCCGCCGGATTCATGTCCGTGTCCGTCGGCCCGGGATGCACGACATTCGCGGTGATCCCCCGCTCACCGAGCTCCCTGGCCAGCGCCTTCGTCAACCCGACCAGCGCCGACTTGCTCATCGCGTAGAGCGTTCCGCCGGGACCGGGCACACGCTGTGTCATGCACGTCCCGACGGTGATGATCCGGCCGCCGCCCCCCATCCGGGCCGCGGCGGCCTGGGACGCCAGGAAGACACCCCGCACATTCACGGCGAGCACCCGGTCCACCTCGGCGAGCGGCAGGCTCTCCAGCGGCCCCAGCACCCCGACACCGGCGTTGTTCACGAGCACGTCCAGCCGCCCGCCCAGCGCCTCGGCCGCCCGCCCCACCGCACCCGCCGCCTCCTCGGGATCCCCGGAGTCCGCCCGCAGGGCCACTCCCCGCCGCCCCAGGGCCTCCACGGCCCGTACGACCTCCTCGGCCCCCTCCCTGCCGCGCACATACGTGACGGCCACGTCCGCGCCGTCCCGGGCCAGTCGCATGGCCGTGGCGGCCCCGATGCCGCGGCTGCCACCGGTCACGAGGGCGACCTTGCCGTCGAGAGGACGTCCGCCGTTGACCGGGGGGCCGTCGTTCACAGTTCCGTTCGAAGTAGTCATGCCCCCATCCCACCCGCCGACCCCGCCCGACCGCTGGCGGCGAACGGACGTCGAGGTCGGGCGAGGCCCGTCGAGCCGGCCCGCATCCTCGGTCCGCCGATGAGTTGCGGGCGCCACCGGGGTCTGCCCTGATGACAGAAGAGCCCGCCGGACGGGCGGACCCCACCGGACCACGGCTCCCACCTCGGCGCATCGAAAGCAGGCACCCGCCATGGGCAAGCTCTCCCTCACCTCCTTCGTCACCCTCGACGGCGTCTACCAGGCCCCCGGCGGCCCCGACGAGGACCGCCGCGACGGCTTCGAGCACGGCGGCTGGAGCGTCCCGTACGGGGGCGAGGACTTCGGACGGTTCATCGACGGGGTCTTCGGCCGCGTCGGCGCCTTCCTGCTGGGCCGCAGGACGTACGAGATCTTCGCCGCTCACTGGCCGAAGGTCACGGACCCGGCCGACCCGGTCGCGGGGAAGCTCAACTCCCTGCCCAAGTACGTCGTTTCGAACACCGTGACGGACCCCGAATGGAACGCCACGACCGTGCTCTCAGGGGACCTCGCCAAGGAGGTCACCGCCCTCAAGGAACGCACCGACGGCGAGGTGCAGGTCCACGGCAGCGGGAACCTCGCCCAGTCGCTGTTCGCCCTCGACCTGATCGACACCGTGCACCTGCTGACGTTCCCCGTCGTCCTCGGCGCCGGCCGCCGCTTCTTCGCCGAGGGCGCCCTTCCGACGGCGTTCCGCCACGCCGGGGGCGGTATCACGAGCACCGGGGTGTCGATCCAGACGTACGAACGCGCGGGGCGTCCCGAGTACGGCACGTACGAACTCCCGGAGAATGCCTGACCTGCGACGGGCCTGCCGGCGGTCGGCGGTGTGAAGATCGCGGGCGCCCTCGTGAACTCCGGTTAACTCCCGGAAAACTTACCGGACGTGCCCGGAAAATCATGGAACTTGTCATTGACATGCCACTGTCTACGCGCGTCATCATGTGGCCATGAGATTCCCCCCACGCGCATCTCGCATCGGCGCAGCAGCCGCCGTCCTGTCCGCCCTTCTCGTGGGCGGCACCGTCACCGCCACCCCGGCAGCCGCCGCCGTCGGCAGCATCTGCTACAGCGACCTGCCGTCGCAGGCGTACACCACGCTCAACCTGATCGCCCGGGGCGGCCCCTACCCGTACACGCAGGACGGCAGTGTCTTCCAGAACCGGGAACGCGTCCTGCCGGCCCAGTCCACCGGCTACTACCACGAGTACACGGTGAAGACCCCCGGCTCCTCCACCCGCGGCGCCCGCCGCATCGTCACCGGTGAGGACTACCAGGAGGACTACTACACGGCCGACCACTACGCGTCCTTCGACCTGGTCGACTACGACTGCTGATCCGAAAGCCACCCGTCCCGGCCGTCTGTTCACCCCCCACCGGACAGACGGCCGGGACGGGCCACCGCTCACCGGACAGCCGCCAACGGCACCACGGTCAGCCGGACTTCCGGCTCTCCGCCGCCGCGAACAGGGCGATCGACAGAACGATCAGCGCGATGCTCGCATAGATCTCGTAGCCGTCCAGGGCGCTCCACCGCTGTGTCACCCCCCACTTCAGCTTGCCGGTGAGTTCGTACACCAGACCGCCGGAGCCCTGCAGCAGCGCGATGAACCCGAGAAACTCCAGAAACTGCTTCATGCCCGAGATCCTCGCCCCGCGGTCCCCCCACCTTCATCGGCCGCGGGGCGAGGCCTGTCCGACGGAAGTAGCCGTCCGCGGGGCGACGGGCCGCCGAAAGTCGACGGGGTCACGACTTCGGTCGCGATCCCGGCGGACAGGAGGTGAACGACGGCCGTCTCCGCATGGAAACGACGGCCGTCTCCGCATAGATTCGTCGACCGTGAGTGGTGACAAGCCGGTGCCGGAGCCCCCGACCTTCCCGGGGCGGAGCTGGCTGTTGCCGTCGGCCCTGCTCGACCCCGACCCCGACCACGATCCCGGGAACGGACACCCCGGACGGCCTCCCCGGCGCACCGCACGCGACTGGGTCGTCGACTTCACCTGCTTCCTGCTGGCCGTGTTCATCGGTCTCCTGGGCTTGGACACGGTCAGGAACGAACCCGATCTGCCCCAGGCCTTCGCCGTTCTCGACCAGGTGCTGGGCGCCCTCGCCTGCGCCGCCGTCTGGCTGCGGCGCCGCTGGCCGGTCGGCCTCGCCGTCGCGATGGTCCCGGTCTGCTTCGTCTCCAACACCGCGGGCGGCGCCGGCCTGGTCGCCCTCTTCACCCTCACGGTGCACCGGCCGTTCCGGTACGTGGCCTGGATCGGCGGCGCGTCCCTCGTACTGAACCCGCTGTTCTTCTGGCTGCGCCCCGACCCCGACGTCACCTACCCCTGGGCGGTCTTCCTCGCTTTGCTCCTCACCGCCGCGATCGTCGGCTGGGGCATGGTCGTTCGCTCCAAGCGGCAGCTCATGCTGAGCTTCCGGGACCGCGCCCGACGCGCCGAGACGGAGGCGGCGCTCCGGGCCGAGCAGGCGCAACGGCTCGCCCGGGAGGCCATCGCGCGCGAGATGCACGACGTCCTGGCGCACCGCCTGACGCTGCTGAGCGTGCACGCGGGCGCGCTGGAGTTCCGGCCCGACGCGCCCCGCGCCGAGATCGTCCGCGCGGCGGGTGTCATCCGGGAGAGCGCCCACGAGGCCCTGCAGGACCTGCGGGAGATCATCGGGGTGCTCCGCGCGGGTGAACCCGACGACGCCGGGCGCCCCCAGCCGACCCTCACCGGGCTCGACACGCTCGTCTCCGAGTGCCGCGAGGCCGGCATGAAGGTCGTCCTCGACCAGCACGTCACCGACGGCGCCGCCGTCCCCGCCTCCGTCGGCCGCACCGCTTACCGCATCACCCAGGAGTGCCTGACCAACGCACGCAAGCACGCCCCCGGCGCCGAGGTCACCGTCACCGTGGCGGGCGCCCCGGGCGACGGACTCACCGTCCGCGTACGCAATCCGGCGCCCCCGGGGGAGGTTCCGCACGTCCCCGGCTCCGGCCAGGGCCTCATCGGCCTCATCGAGCGCGCCACGCTGGCCGGGGGCCGCCTGGACCACGGCCCCGAGCAGGACGGCGGGTTCGGGGTGCGGGCCTGGCTGCCCTGGGCCTGAACACCGCCATCACCTCGGCGCCGGTCACCGGCACCACCTCGGCGCCGGTCACGGCGTCGCCTCGGGGCCGAACCCGGGTATCGGCGTGCGCCACGCCATCTCGTCCCGCATGATTGCCAGTTGACTCGTACGACGCGTGCGAGCCGTTCGGCACGGAGCACCTGGTGCGTCTCGGGAGGGACAGCAGAGTGAGTTTCGGGGGACACAACCCGTATCAGCCGCCCTGGCAGCCGAACGGAGGACCGTACCCCCCGCCTCCACCGCCCCAGGGACCGTACGTCCCGCCCCAGCCGGGACCACCACCGTACGGCCCCAACCCCCCTTACCCGTACGGTCCGCAACCGCCGCCCACCCTCGTGCGGCGGATGCGGGAGGACGAATGGCCCCCGCTGAAGGAGTTCTTGAGCGGGCTGCGGCTGCACGGCTGTCTCTGGGCGATGGCCGTGATGTGCGCGTGGCCGATGGTGGTCGGCCTGCTGGTGGGCTACCCCCTGGCCCGCTCGGCCCGCCGACCGGCCCGGCGTGTCTTCCCCTCCCGCGCCCGCCACCGCCTCGTGGACGACGACGTGACGCGGATGCAGCGGAAACGGGCCTGGACGGCCACCCTCATGTCCCTGCTGATCCTGGCGGCGTACGGCAGACCCGAGGACGTGGACCAGGCGCAGCAGCAGTTCATGATGCGGCTGACCATCACCCCCTGGCTGCTGCTGCTCAGCGCGCCCGTGGTCGTCGCGGCCCTCTTCCGCTGGTCGTCGCCGGCCACACGACGGGCCATGCGCACCCCTTTGCGTACCGCCGGGAAATCGGCCCTGTGGTACGTCGGCGCCTTCACCGCCGTGCCGCTCCTCGGCGGCGCGATCTACTCCACACGCACCTACCTGGGGAAGGACATGAACGTCTGGGCGCCGCTCGCCCTCCTCGTGCCGCTGCTCTGGGTGCTGCTCTTCATCGCCTTCGCCTCCGGGCCCGCCGTGCGCAGCGCCTTCAACACCGCCGACGTGCACCCGGCCCTCCCGGCGCTGCTCACCGGAGCCCTGGTGTGGGAGTTCTCCGCCATCAACCTGGCCGTCGGCGGACTGCCGCCGGGCCCGCCCCTGGTCCAGCTCGCCGCCCTCGTCGGCGGCCCGGCCTCGGTGA
This sequence comes from Streptomyces sp. NBC_00104, assembly GCF_045160825.1. Taxonomy (NCBI): domain Bacteria; kingdom Bacillati; phylum Actinomycetota; class Actinomycetes; order Kitasatosporales; family Streptomycetaceae; genus Streptomyces; species Streptomyces sp. NBC_00104. Next base: position 9,007,994 of record NZ_CP108215.1, read on the forward strand.
CGGCCGTCGCGTGGTGGGAGGTACGCCGCCTGCGCACCCGGTACGGCGTACGCCTGAGGGCCTGAGGGCCTGAGGGTCTGAGGGCCTGAGGGCGACCGAGCCGACCACCCGGCCCAGGCTGTCAACCCGTACGCGGCACCACGCGCTGCCCCGCCGACCCGTACACCCACGCCGACGCCTCGTCGATGAAGTCGCCGGGGAAGCCGAGGCGGAAGTCGGTGGTCTCCTCCAGCCGGGCCAGCACCTCCGCGGGGAGGACGAGCCGGGCGGCGCCCAGGTTGTCCATCAGCTGCTCGACGCGGCGGGCGCCGAGGACGGGGTGCACGGCGGGGGAGTGGGCCATGGTCCAGGCGATGGCCACCTGGGCCGGGGTGGCGCCGAGTTCGTCCGCGGCGGTCCGCACGGCCTGCGCCACCGCGCGCTCGCGCTCCCCGATCACCTCGGCGGACAGCCGGGTCGCGGTGCCCGGCGTCACCCCGCCCGGCCGGGTGTACTTGCCCGACAGGACGCCGTTCTGCAGCGGGCTCCAGGCCGCCACCGACATGCCGAACGCCTCCGCCATCGGCAGCAGTTCGCGCTCGATGTCCCGGTTGAGCAGGCTGTACGGCACCTGGAGCGCCGACAGCGGCGACCAACCCCGCCACTCCGCGAGGGTGTTGGCGCGTGAGACCACCCAGGCCGGGGCGTCCGAGATGCCGACGTACAGCACCTTCCCGGACCGTACGGCGTCGTCGAGGGCGCGCATCGTCTCCTCGACCGGGGTGTTCCGGTCCCAGATGTGCACCCAGTAGATGTCGACGTAGTCGGTGCCCAGCCGGCGCAGGCTCGTCTCCAGGGAGAGCGCGAGGTTCTTGCGGTGGTTGCCGGCGGCGTTGGGGTCGGTGCCGTCACGGGAGACGGTGTACTTGGTGGACAGCACGAAACGGTCGCGCCGCCCCTTGAGCAGGTCGCCGACGATCCGCTCGCTCTCCCCACCCCGGTAGTTGACCGCCGTGTCGATCACATTGCCGCCGGCCTCCGCGTACACGTCGAGGATCCGCGCGCACTCCTCGGGGGGCGCCCCCACCCCGCCCTGCTCCCCGAACGTCATGGCGCCCAGGAACAGCTCGGAGACGCGGAGCCCGGTCCGGCCCAGGAGTCGGTAACGCACCTGATTCCTCCGTCAGTTGAAAGCCGTACCGGCCGACACTAACGGGTCGGCCCCCGGCAACGCGGCGGTCCACGACGAAGCGTCATTACGGTAGTGCTCCATGACCGACATCCGAACGGTGGGCCGATGACCGTGCTGCGACGAACGATGGGCCGATGACCGTGATCCGACTGCTCCTCGTCGACGACGACCCCCTCGTGCGCGCCGGACTCTCCTTCATGCTGGGCGGCGCCGACGACATCGAGATCGTGGGCGAGGGCGCCGACGGCGACGAGGTGGACGCCCTCGTCGACCGCACGCGGCCCGACGTCGTCCTCATGGACATCCGGATGCCGACCGTCGACGGTCTCTCGGCCACCGAGCGGCTCCGCGCCCGCGCGGACGCGCCCCAGGTCGTCGTCCTCACCACCTTCCACGCCGACGACCAGGTGCTGCGTGCCCTGCGCGTGGGCGCCGCCGGTTTCGTCCTGAAGGACACCCCGCCCGCCGAGATCGTCGAGGCGGTACGGCGGGTCGCGGCCGGCGACCCCGTGTTCTCGCCGGCCGTCACCCGCCGTCTGATGGCACACGCCGCCGGCAGCGCACCCGACACCCGGCGCGCCACCGCCCGTTCCCGCGTCGCCGCCCTCAACGACCGCGAACGCGAGGTGGCCGTCGCCGTCGGCCGCGGCGCCTCCAACGCCGAGATCGCCGGCGAACTCTTCCTGAGCGTGGCCACCGTCAAGACCCACGTCTCCCGCATCCTCGCCAAACTCGACCTCAACAACCGTGTGCAGATCGCCCTGTTGACGTACGACGCGGGACTGCTGGAGGACGACGGGCGCTAGATCCACCTCCGATACACGCCCTGGCAGACGGGCGCCGGAGGACGGGCCCGGAGGGCGCCGGGCGCGGCCGGGGCGAGGGGCGGGGCACTCGTGGGCGGACCGGCACGTTGTACGGGCGAGGGGGGACTCATGGGACAGATGAAACAGACGAAAGTGATCGATCTGGGGGAGTACGGGCCGAGGTTCACCGAGGACCCGCACCCCGTCTACGCCCAGCTGCGCGAGCGCGGCCCCGTCCACCGGGTCCGGCTGCCGAAGCCCGACGTGCACCAGGAGGTCTGGCTCGTCGTGGGGTACGAGGAGGCGCGGGCGGCGCTCGCCGATCCCCGGCTGGCGAAGGACGGCTCGAAGGTCGGGGTGACGTTCCTCGACGAGGAGCTGATCGGCACGTATCTGCTGGTCGCCGACCCGCCCCAGCACACCCGGCTGCGCGGGCTGATAGCCCGCGAGTTCACCGCGCGCCGGGTCGAGCGGTTGCGGCCGAGGGTTCAGGAGATCACCGACTCGCTGCTGGACACGATGCTGCCGCGGGGCCGCGCCGATCTGGTGGAGTCGTTCGCCTACCCGCTGCCGCTCACCGTCATCTGCGAGCTGCTCGGCGTGCCCGAGTTCGACCGGGCGGCCTTCCGCAAGCTGTCCACGGAGGCGGTGGCCCCGACCAGCGGCGAGAGCGAGCACGAGGCCTACGTCCAACTCGCCGCCTACCTGGGCGAGTTGATCGACGACAAACGCAGCTCCCCGCCCGCCGACGACCTGCTGAGCGCCCTGATCCGCACGACGGACGAGGACGGCGACCGCCTGTCCCCCGCCGAACTGCGCGGCATGGCCTTCATCCTCCTCATCGCCGGCCACGAGACCACGGTCAACCTCGTCACCGGCGCCGTCCACGCGCTCCTCACCCACCCCGGACAACTCGCCCAGGTACGGGCCGACATGAGCCTCGTCGACGCGGTCGTGGAGGAGACGCTGCGCCACGAGGGACCGGTGGAGAACGCGACGTTCCGCTTCGCCGCCGAGCCGCTGGACATCGGCGGCACGACCATCCCGGCGGGCGACTCGGTGATGATCGGCCTGACCGCCGCCGACCGCGACGGCACCCGCTATCCCGCCCCCGACCGCTTCGACATCCACCGCGACACCCGCGGCCACCTCGCCTTCGGCCACGGCATCCACTTCTGCCTCGGCGCGCCCCTGGCCCGTCTGGAGGCCCGTGTGGCCGTCCGCGCCCTCCTGGAACGCTGCCCCGATCTGGCCCTGGACGGCCCACCCGGGGAGTGGATGCCCGGGATGCTCATACGGGGGGTGAGGAGCCTGCCCGTGCGTTGGTGAGGACGACTTTTCGCCCCCGCCGCCCCTACCCGTCCCATCCCTCAGGGGCGGTGCCCCTTCTACCCCCATCCGCGGGTCCGGTGGGGCTTCTCGCGCAGTTCCCCGCGCCCCTTAAAGACACGGCCCTGCGCGCCCCTGGAAAAGCACGGGGCGCAGCCCCTGCTTTTCAGGGGCGCGGGGAACTGCGCGACCAGCCACGACGTACCCGCAGCCGCGACCTCACGCGGAACCGTCCGGCCCGGGGCGAAACCCTGCGGGCCGGGCCGGAGGCCAGGGCGCTACTCCCGGCCGCCCGGAATCTCGCCCAGGTTCACCGGCCGGTGTTCCCGCCGGGACAGCTCGCACGCCTCGGCGACCCGGAGCGCCTGGAGTGCCTCCCGGCCGTCGCACGGGTTCGCCCGCTCCCCGCGCACCACCTCGACGAACGCGGCGATCTCCGCCTCGTAGGCGGCGGCGAAACGCTCCAGGAAGCCGGTCCACGGCTTGTCGGCGGGCGGTGGCCCCTTCGGCTCCGTGGACGCGACCGGCGTACGGTCGTCCAGCCCGACCACCACGGTGTCCAGCTCGCCGGCCAGCTCCAGGCGTACGTCGTACCCGGCGCCGTTCACCCGCGCCGCCGTGGCCGTGACCAGCGTGCCGTCCTCCAGCGTGAGCACGGCGGCCGCCGTGTCGAGGTCGTGCGCCTCCCGGAACATCGGGTGCCCGACGTCCGACCCGGTGGCGTACACCGTGGCGACCTCGCGCCCCGTCACCCACCGCACGATGTCGAAGTCGTGGATCAGACAGTCCCGGTAGATCCCGCCGGAGACCGGCAGGTACGCCGCGGGCGGCGGCGTCTGATCGGCCGTGAGCGCCCGTACGGTGTGCAGCCGTCCGAGCCGGCCCGCGCGTACGGCTTCCCGCGCGGTGACATAGCCGGAGTCGAAGCGCCGCTGGAAGCCCATCTGCAGCACCGTCCCGGCCGCGTCGACCTCGGTCAACGCGCTTAAGGTGCCGGGCAGGTCCACGGCGATGGGTTTCTCGCAGAACACCGGGAGGCCCGAGCGTGCTGCCCGACCGATCAGTTCGCCATGGGCCGAGGTCGCGGCCGTTATGACCACGGCGTCCACACCCCAGGTGAAGATCTCGTCCACGCCCGGTGCCACCGTCTCGCCGAGGCGGTCCGCGAGGTCATGGGCCCGAGCCGGGTCGACGTCCGTGATGATCAGAGAGCCGACATCACGATGCCGGCTGAGGGTGGTCGCGTGAAACGTCCCGATGCGACCTGCCCCGATGAGTCCGATGCGCATGGGAAACAAAGTGGGGTCGCACCTGCCGCCGTGTCAATGGTTTGTCCGGACAACCGAACTACGCAACTTCCCGTCACCCAGCACCGGGGCTACGCTCGGCCCGTGCCGAAACCAGAAGTGGCTCCGACCGTGTCGCTCCAGCTCAGCGTCGACCGCAGCAGTCCGGTCCCGCTCTACTTCCAGCTGTCCCAGCAGCTGGAGGCCGCGATCGAGCACGGCGAGCTGACCCCGGGCAGTCTGCTGGGCAACGAGATCGAACTGGCCGCCCGCCTCGGCCTGTCCCGCCCGACCGTCCGCCAGGCCATCCAGTCACTCGTCGACAAGGGCCTGCTCGTACGCCGCCGCGGCGTGGGCACCCAGGTCGTCCACAGCCAGGTCAAACGGCCTCTGGAGCTCAGCAGTCTCTACGACGACCTGGAGGCCGCCGGCCAGCGCCCGGCCACCCGCGTCCTCCACAACGCCACCGTCACCGCCTCCGCCGAGGTCGCCGCAGCCCTCGCCGTCGCGGAGGGCAGCGAAGTCCACCGCATCGAGCGACTCCGTCTGGCCCACGGCGAGCCCATGGCCTACCTCTGCAACTACCTTCCCACCGACCTCCTCGACCTCGACTCCCCCCAGCTGGAAGCCACCGGTCTCTACCGCCTCATGCGCTCCGCGGGCATCACCCTCCACAGCGCCCGCCAGACGATCGGCGCGAAGTCGGCGACGCCGGAGGAAGCCGACCGCCTCGGCGAACCCGCGAACGCCCCCCTTCTCACCATGCAGCGCACGACCTTCGACGACACGGGACGAGCGGTCGAATACGGCACCCACATCTACCGAGCGTCGCGCTATTCGTTTGATTTCCAACTCCTGGTGAGGTCGTGAGCGAGGGGCGCCCCCTGCGCCTTCAAGGGGTGCGGGGAACCGCGCGACCAGCCCCCACCGGACCCGCACCCGAAAAACAACCGATCGCACCCCACGCCCCCACGCCCCACCCAGCGGAGCGTTAAGGCAGAATCGGTCCGATGAGCACTTACCGCGACTTCACCCACCGCGGCTCCGCGCGGGCCACCGTCCTGCGGACCGTGGGAACGCGCGAGCGCCGCTCCCACCTGACGGCCCCCCGCGTCCCCACCGTCGGTATCGACATCGGCGGCACGAAGGTGATGGCGGGCGTCGTGGACGCCGACGGCAACATCCTGGAGAAGCTCCGCACGGAGACCCCGGACAAGTCGAAGAGCCCCCAGGTCGTCGAGGACACCATCACGGAACTGGTCCTGGACCTCTCCGACCGGCACGACGTGCACGCCGTCGGCATCGGCGCCGCCGGCTGGGTGGACGCGGACCGCAACCGCGTGCTGTTCGCCCCCCACCTGTCCTGGCGCAACGAGCCGCTGCGCGACCGCCTCGCCGGCCGGCTCGCGGTGCCGGTCCTGGTCGACAACGACGCCAACGCCGCCGCCTGGGCCGAGTGGCGCTTCGGCGCCGGCCGCGACGAGGACCACCTGGTCATGATCACGCTCGGCACCGGCATCGGCGGCGCGATCCTGGAGGACGGCCAGGTCAAGCGCGGCAAGTTCGGCGTCGCGGGCGAGTTCGGCCATATGCAGGTCGTGCCCGGCGGCCACCGCTGCCCGTGCGGCAACCGCGGCTGCTGGGAGCAGTACAGCTCAGGAAACGCCCTGGTCAGGGAGGCCCGCGAACTCGCGGCGGCCGACTCCCCGGTGGCGTACGGGATCATCGAGCACGTCAAGGGGAACATCGCCGACATCACCGGACCGATGATCACCGAGCTGGCCCGCGAGGGCGACGCGATGTGCATCGAACTGCTCCAGGACATCGGCCAGTGGCTCGGCGTCGGCATCGCCAACCTGGCCGCCGCCCTCGACCCGTCCTGCTTCGTCATCGGCGGCGGTGTCTCGGCCGCCGACGACCTGCTGATCGGCCCGGCCCGGGACGCCTTCCGCCGCCACCTCACCGGACGCGGCTACCGCCCCGAGGCCCGGATCGCGCGCGCCCAGCTCGGGCCCGAGGCCGGCATGGTGGGCGCCGCCGACCTCGCGAGACTCGTCGCCCGCCGCTTCCGCCGCGCCAACCGGCGCCGGGTGGAGCGGTACGAGCGTTACGCGCGGTACGTGGAGGCCCGTCGCACCCCCCAGGACTCCGCGTGACCGCCTCGGTGCCGCATCAGGGCTCCTCCCCGGAGGAGCCGGAGCGGCCCACCGAGAACCGCCGCCACCGGAACCGCCGCCGGGCGATCACTCTGGCGATCATCGTGCTGCTCATCGGCGTACCCGCCGGCTATCTGGTGATCTCCGCCAACCAGAGCCGCGACAGCGGCAAGGACAAGGAGAAGAAGTACTCGGCGACCGGCCTCACCGCCCACTGGCCCTCCCGGGTCCAGCAACGCCTCTACCAGGTGCCGATCCCGCCGTACTCCAAGCACGTCGCGTACTACGAGACGAACAACTGGAAGACCAGCCGTCTCTACGTGCAGTTCTATACGAGCAACGAGGGCCTGGAGAGCTTCCTCAACCAGATCGGCGTCAGCACGGGCGACCTGGACGACGACGAGATCGCGATCCACTCCCGCGACCGGCGGATCGTCGGCTGGGACTTCACCGGCACCGGCCCCTGGTACGGCCTCGTCAACGACCAGAAGAACCCCGCACCCACCCACGACATCGTCGTGAACCGGTCCAACCCGGACCATCCGATGGTGTACGTGGTGTCGCGAACCGTACCCTGACCAGGGAAGACCCCGAGGCGGGCGGGCGTGCGCCCGGTCGCCGGGGCCGATTGTCGGACCCCGCCCGTAGAGTCGGAGACAGCTGATCGGAGCCGGACCCAGGACGGCTCCTCCGACCGAAGGGCGGGAGGTGACCGGACGTATGCGGGACAGAGCTGTTCCCGAGGCCGATGAGGCCGTCCCCGCGCGGACGGCCGTCCCCGTCCGGCTGGCCGCCGTCTTCCTGCCGGCCCCGCTGCCCCGCCACGGCCGGTTCGCCTTCTGGGACCCGGCGGGCGGGGAGCCGCCACCGGGAGACACCGAGGACCTCACGGTCGTCCGACAGCACGGCTCAGGAGCCCGCAGGGGCACCGTCCCGGCCGTGTGCCTGCCGGTCGCCGAAGCCCTCCCCCTGCTCGCCCGGGCCCGGCGCGACCCCGCCGCCCACCCCGCCACGGCCTGCTGGGGCGCGGCCGCGCTGCACGCGCTGCGCCTGATCGCCCGGGGACGGCTGCTGCCCGGACTGACCCCCGAGGGGTACGACGCGTGGCGGGCGGGCCCGCTCGACCCGGACGACATCGCGCACCTCAGGGCCGTCGCCGCGGCACTGCCGTACGAGGGCCACGCGGTCCCGCTGCCCGGCAAGGGACCACTGCGGCTCCCCGAGCCGGAGCCGCTCATGCGGTCCTTCCTGGACGCGGTCGCCGACACGCTGCCACGCGGCCCGGCGGCGCCGTACGTCTCCGGGAAACCGTTCGCGGCGCACGCCGGACAGCGGCTGCCGCACGCGCGAGACTGGGCGGCCGAGGTGGCCGCCGGCATGGACGCGGGCGTCCGTATCTCCCTGCGGCTCGACCTCGCGGCACACGACCTCTTCGACGACAGCGAGGGGGCCCTGCGGGCGGGCGCGGCCGTCGTCCAGGTGCACAGCCTCGCCGACCCCACCCTCGTCGTCGACGCGGCGGCACTGTGGGCGGGTGACGCGGACCACGCCTTCGGGCCACGCGCGCGCGTGGACGCCGCCCTCGCCGTACGACGAGCCGCCCGCGTCTGGCCGCCCCTGGACCGGCTGTCCGAGCAGGACGTCCCCGATGTCCTCGCGCTCTCCGAGGACGAGCTGTCCGACCTGCTCGGCGTCGCCGCCACCCGGCTCGGCGCGGCAGGCGTCGCGGTCCACTGGCCCCGGGACCTGGCCCACGACCTGAGCGCCCGCGCCGAGGTACGCCCGGCGCCCGGCTCCGCCACGGACGGCACCGGCTTCTTCGAGAGCGAGGAACTGCTGTGCTTCCGCTGGCAGTTGGCGCTCGGCGGCGACCCGCTCACCGAGACCGAGATGGACACCCTCGCCGAGGCCCACCGCCCGATCGTCCGCCTCCGCGACCAGTGGGTCCTCGTCGACCCGGCCCTCGTCCGCAAGGCCCGCAAACGCGAACTGGGCCTGCTCGACCCGGTGGACGCCCTGGCCGTGGCCCTCACCGGCACCGCCGAGGTCGACGGCGAGACGGTGGAAGCGGTACCGGCCGGTGCGCTGGCGGCCCTCCGCGACCGTCTGACGGCGGGCATCGGCCCGGTCGACCCGCCCCCGGGCCTCGCGGCCACTCTCCGCGACTACCAACTCCGGGGCCTGGCCTGGCTGGACCTCATGACCTCCCTCGGCCTCGGCGGCTGTCTCGCCGACGACATGGGCCTCGGCAAGACGATCACGGTCATCGCCCTGCACCTGCGCCGGGCCCGCCCCGAACCCACCCTGGTCGTCTGCCCCGCCTCCCTGCTGGGCAACTGGCAGCGCGAGATCGCCCGCTTCGCCCCCGGTGTGCCCGTGCGCCGCTTCCACGGCCCCGACCGCACCCTGGACGACCTCGCCGACGGCTTCGTCCTCACCACCTACGGCACGATGCGCTCGACGGCCCCACGCCTCGCCCAGCAGGAGTGGGGCATGGTCGTCGCCGACGAGGCCCAGCACGTGAAGAACCCCTACTCGGCGACGGCGAAGGCCCTGCGTACGATCCCCACCCCCGCCCGTGTCGCCCTGACCGGCACCCCCGTCGAGAACAATCTCTCCGAACTCTGGGCCCTGCTCGACTGGACGACCCCGGGCCTGCTGGGCCCCCTGAAGTCCTTCCGCGCCCGTCACGCCCGCGCCGTGGAGAACGGCGAGGACGCGGAGGCGGTGACCCGTCTCGCCCGCCTGGTCCGCCCCTTCCTCCTCCGCCGCAAGAAGTCCGACCCGGGCATCGTCCCCGAACTCCCGCCCAAGACCGAGACCGACCACCCCGTCCCCCTCACCCGCGAACAGGCCGCCCTGTACGAGGCTGTCGTGCGCGAGTCGCTGCTGGCCATCGAGACGGCGGAGGGCATCGCCCGCCGGGGTCTGGTCCTGAAGCTCCTCGGCGCCCTGAAGCAGATCTGCGACCATCCGGCGCTGTATCTGAAGGAGGAGGCCGCTGCCGCCGCGGACCGGTTCGCCGCCCGCTCCGGCAAAATGGCCCTGCTGGACGAGCTGTTGGACACGCTCCTGTCCGAGGACGGCTCGGCGCTGGTCTTCACCCAGTACGTCGGCATGGCCCGCCTGATCACCGCGCACCTCGCCGCCCGCGCGGTCCCGGTCGAACTGCTCCACGGCGGCACGCCGGTCACGGACCGCGAACACATGGTGGACCGCTTCCAGAGCGGGGCGACGCCGGTCCTGGTCCTGTCCCTGAAGGCGGCCGGCACCGGCCTGAACCTCACCCGCGCCGGACATGTCGTCCACTTCGACCGCTGGTGGAACCCGGCCGTCGAGGAACAGGCCACCGACCGTGCCTACCGCATCGGCCAGACCCAGCCCGTCCAGGTCCACCGGCTCATCACCGAGGGCACCGTCGAGGACCGCATCGCCGAGATGCTGGAAGCCAAGCGGGCCCTCTCCGACGCCGTTCTCGGATCCGGCGAGGCGGCCCTCACGGAACTGACGGACCGGGAGCTGACCGACCTGGTGTCGTTGCGGAGATCGGCGTGAGCGGGGGACAGGGGACGCCGGAGGGCGCGGCGGGGCGCGCCGGGGAAGGCGTGCGGGCCGGGGAAGAGACCGCGGGCGGGGCTCGGCTGCCCGCGGGAGAGGACGCCGAGGAGCTGGCGAGTCTTCGGGAGGAGACCGACGGGGTGTCCCTGTCCAGCGAGGTGGAGGCGGCAGCGCCCAGGGAGCCCAGGGACACGGACGGGCCGGATTCCGGTGTCGGCTCCCGGCCCGCCGACGCGGCCCGCCGGGCCTTGCGCGCGGCGCGGGAACGGGACCGGCACGAGGCCGAGACCGGTGACCGACGCGGTTCGGGCTCCGCGGCGGCTGCCGGTGGAGCGGGGCCGAAGGGTGCGTCCGGGGCTCGGACAGCCGCGCAGGCCGCCGCCCGGCCGGGTGACGTGGCGCGGGAGGCGTTGCGGAGGGCCGCGGAGTCCAGGGCGGCCGGACTCGAGGAGGCGGCGGGGGAGCGGGGCGCTGCCGAGCCGGCGACGGGCGGGGCTCCGGGTGGGTGGGCGGCGGAGCGCGCTTCTGCCGAGCCGACAGGCGCCCCGCTCGGTGCGGGGCTCGCGCCCGCCGGCCGGGCCGGTGAGGTGGACGAGCTCGGCGCCCGTCCTGGCGGGGAGCCCCCGGCAGGTGCCCGGACGGGTGACGGAACCGAGCCTGGTGCGCGGCCCCGTGAGGAGACCGGGGCGGGTGCTCGCACCGAGGAGAGCACCAACCCTGGCGCCCGCCCCGGCGACATCGCGCGCGAGGCGTTGCGCGCCGCACGCGATGCGGCCGAGCGGGCCCGTGCCGAGGCGGAGGGCACTCGTGCCGAGGCCCCCGGCAAGGGGGGCCGGGTCTCGCGGCGGTCAGCTGGTCCGCCGTCGCCCAACCGGCCGCAGGAGTCGCGAGGGACCCTCGGTGGTGCCGGTGGTGCCGGTGGTGCCGGTGGTGCCGGTGGTGCCGGCGGCGACCGGACGACGGGAAGCCGGGAAACGGGAAGCCGGGCCTCGGGGGACGCCCTGGGAGGCCGGGCCTTGGGAGGTGTCCCCGAAGAGCGTGCCCCAGAGGGTGCCCCCGGGGACGGAGCTTCGGGAAGCCGGGTCCGGGACGTACGCGAACTGCTCGTCGACGCCTTCACGTTGCCCTCCGAGGAGCCGGAACCCGACGAGACCTCGACCATGGGCGCGGACACCGAGCGGGGCGGTGGCGGCGGGGCAGCGGCGGGCGAGGACAGCGAGCCGCCGCCGCAGCGCGAGGCCGGGATCCGCGACCGCGCGCCCCGTGGCCCCGTCGTCGATGCCCGCACCACGCACGACCCGTCCACCGACGCAGGCGGTCCCTCCGCGCGGCGGGAAGCCTCCTCGGCCGTACCCGACGCGGAGGCCGTCCCCGGGCCGGGTGCCGGACGGCACGACTCACCCAACGCCCCGTCATCCGGAGCCGGTCGGCGAGCCTCGCAGGCCCTCGCGTCCCTGAGCGACGGCAGCCCCGCTGCCGACCCCGCCGACGCCGACCGGTCCCGCGGCGACCGGTCCGGCGCCCCGTGGCCGGACGCCCCCTCGACCCCTCGCGTCCCCCGCACCATGGCCGCGCCCTCCCGGGACGGTGAACTGCGGCGTACCTTCCGCCCGTTCCCGTCGCGCCCCTCGGCCGGGGAGGCGTTCGCGGAGAGCTGGTGGGGCAACGCGTGGGTGGCGGCTCTGGAAGAGGGCGCGTTGGACGCGGCGCGGCTGGCGCGTGGGCGGGCGTACGCCGACAAGGGGCACGTGGACGCGATCACCGTCACACCGGGCCTGGTGCTGGCGTACGTACATGGCAGCAGGCCTCGGCCGTACCGGGTGCAGCTCCGCCTGCGGACTCTGGACGACGACGAATGGGACCGCTTCCTGGACGCGGCGGCGGAGCAACCGGGCCACATCGCCGCGCTGTTGGACAAGGAACTGCCGCACACTCTCGCTGGGGCTGGGTCCGGAGCCGCCCCCGAAGGGGGACGTAGAGCTGGAAGCGAACCCGGGCTTGGTTTCGAACCCGGGCCGGGGCCCGAAGCCGGTTCAGAAGGCGGACCGGGGACCGAGGCCGGACCGGGGACCGAAGCAGGACCGGGGACCGAAGCCGGACCGGGACCGCAAGCCGGAGCCGGAGCCGCAGCAGGCCGTGGAACCGGTCCCGCTGCGGGTCCTGGCGCCGGCCCCGCAGCAGGCGTCGGCTCCGGGCGCGGGGTGGGAGTCGGGCGGGGCGTGCGGCTGTTGCCGGGGCCCGGGGAGCTCGAACCCCGTTGCAGCTGCCCCGACTTCGGGCACCCGTGCAAGCACGCGGCCGCGCTCTGCTATCAGACGGCGCGACTGCTGGACGAGGACCCGTTCGTGCTGTTGCTGCTGCGGGGCCGGGGCGAGCGGGACGTGCTCGACGCGTTGTCGCGGCGGAACGCGGCCCGTGCGGCGCGGGCCGCGCAGGAGCAGGAACCCGCGCCGCTGCCCGGTGTTCCGGCCCGCGACGCCCTCGCCCCGCGCAGCCTCCCGCCGTTGCCCGCCCCGCTGCCCCCGCCGCCGCACCCGGAACAGCCGCCGGTGTACCCGGGCGCACCGGGCGGCCCCGACCCGTTCGCGTTGGACCAGCTGGCCACCGACGCGGCGGCCCGCGCGCACGCGCTGCTCACCACGGGACACGACCCGGTGGCCGAACTGACGCTGTGGCAGGACGCGGTACGGCTCGCCGCCGCCCGCCCCGGCTCCGGTCTCACCGCCACGACCCGCGCCCTCTACTCCTCCCTGGCCGCAGCCACCGGGCGCCCCCCGGCGGACCTGGCGCGCGCGGTGGCCGCCTGGCGGCAGGGCGGCCTCGAAGGCCTGGCCGTCCTGGAGGAACCCTGGGACCCCCCGGCCGGCCGCTTCGACCGCGCCCGCCCCCTGCTGCTCGCCGCCGACCTCCCAGCCTTCCGCCCCTGGCGCAACCACCTCACCCACCCCCGCGGCCACGTCCAACTCCGCCTCGGCCGCGACGGCCTCTGGTACGCGTACGAGTCCGAACCGGGCCACGACGACTGGTGGCCGAGAGGCATACCGGACCTCGACCCGGTGGGCGCGCTGACGGGCCTGGGAGCCACGGACGACTGACGGCGACGAGCACGGGCTCCCGGGCCCGGACGCCCGACCGCTCGCCCCGCCACCTCCCCCAGCCGAAGACAGCGACGCGACCCCCGTCACCGAACCCCGCCCCCCGACGCGAGACGCGAGACGCGAGACGCGAGACGCGAGACGCGAGACGCGAGACGCGAGACGCGAGACGCGAGACGCGAGACACGAGACACGAGACGCGAGACGCGAGACACGCGGGGATATTTGTTCGATGTCCTCGTCGGTCGTCCCGCGCAGGCGGTATGCCCGGCCTGTGACCTGCGCTCCGGTGAAGACGGTGTGAGAGTTGCCCGCTGATGTTCGGGAGTCGTCCGGGCGTATTCGGGGGCCTGGGACCGAGCACCAAGGATGGGACGTTAGCGTGGAGCGGTGAGTGAGACGCAGATCCCCGCCCTCCAGTACCGGTTCGACGGGCCGGACGACGCCCCGGTCCTGATCCTCGGGCCCTCGCTCGGCACGACCTGGCACATGTGGGACCGCCAGGTCCCGGAACTGACCAAACAGTGGCGGATCTTCCGCTTCGACCTGCCGGGCCACGGCGGCGCGCCCGCGTACCCCGGCGGCTCGGTCACCGAGTTGGCCGCCCGCCTGCTGGCCACGCTCGACGCCGTCGGCGTGCAGCGCTTCGGCTACGCGGGCTGCGCGCTGGGCGGCGCCATCGGGGCCGAACTCGCGCTGCGCCACCCCGAACGCCTCGCCTCCCTCGCGCTGATCGCCGCCTCGCCCCGCTTCGGCACGGCCGACGAGTTCCGTCAGCGCGGGGTGATCGTCCGGACGAACGGTCTCGACCCGATCGCCCGGACGTCCCCGGACCGCTGGTTCACCGGCGGGTTCGCGGCGGCGCAGCCCGCGATCACCGAGTGGGCCGTGCAGATGGTCCGCACCACCGACCCCGGCTGCTACATCGCCGCCTGCGAGGCGCTCGCCTCGTTCGACGTCCGCGCCGAGCTCGGCCGCATCGGTGTCCCCACACTGGTCCTCGTCGGCTCCGACGACCAGGTCACCGGCCCCGCCGAGGCCCGCACGCTCGTCGCGGGCATCCCGGACGCCCGGCTCGCCGTCGTCCCCGGCGCCTCGCACCTCGTGCCGGTCGAGCAGCCCGCCGCGGTCACCGACCTCCTCGTCCGCCACTTCTCCACGGCCTGGCAGCCCGCCTACGACTCCACCACCGGCCAGGTCGCCATCCCGGCGGCCCCGGTCAAACCGGCCCTCGCCGCCGTCCCGCCGCAGAGCGGACCGGTCGCCGAGATCGCCCCGGCCGCCGTCCAGCCCGAGGCGCTGGGGAGACCGGACCCGTACGACACCGGCCTCAAGGTCCGCCGCGAGGTGCTCGGCGACGCGCACGTCGACCGGGCGCTGGCCTCGGCGGACGAGTTCTCCGGCGACTTCCAGGAGTTCATCACCCGCTACGCCTGGGGCGAGATCTGGGACCGGCCCGGCCTCGACCGCCGCTCCCGCAGCTGCGTCACGCTGACCGCCCTCGTCGCCGGCGGACACCTGGACGAACTCGCCTTCCACACCCGCGCCGCCCTCCGCAACGGCCTCACCCCGAACGAGATCAAGGAAGTCCTCCTCCAGGCCGCCGTCTACTGCGGGGTGCCGGCCGCGAACAGCGCGTTCCGGGTGGCCCAGCAGGTCATCCGCGAGGAGACCACGCCCGAGGAGTGACCGGGCGACGGGCCCGGCTATCAGGGGCCCGGCCACCAGGGGGCGGGGCACCGGTGGCCGGGGGCAGGATGGACCCATGAAGCTCACGAAGAAGTCGCACGCCTGCGTCCGTCTGGAGAAGGACGGACGCACGCTCGTCATCGACCCGGGCGGGTTCAGCGAGGAGGACGCCGCGGCCGGCGCGGACGCCGTCCTGGTGACGCACGAGCATCCCGACCACTTCGACGAAGGACGGCTGCGGACGGCCCTGGAGGGCAACCCGGCCGCCGAGATCTGGACGCTGCGCTCGGTCGCCGAGAAGATCTCCGCCGCCTTCCCGGGCCGGGTCCACACCGTCGGCCACGGCGACACGTTCACCGCCGCCGGGTTCGACGTCCAGGTCCATGGCGAGCTCCACGCCGTCATCCACCCGGAGATCCCGCGCATCACCAACGTCGGCTACCTCGTCGACGGCGGCCGTGTCTTCCACCCCGGCGACGCCCTCACCGTCCCCGACCACGCCGTCGAGACGCTGATGCTCCCCGTCATGGCCCCCTGGAGCAAGATCTCCGAGGTCATCGACTACGTCCGGGAGGTCGGGCCCCAGCGCGCGTACGACATCCACGACGCGCTCCTCACCGACCTCGCCCGCCCCATCTACGACCGCCAGATCGGTGCCCTGGGCGGGGCGGAGCACCTGCGCCTGGCCCCCGGCACCTCGGCGGACGTCTGAGAGCGGCCACTCCCCGGGCGGGACCGGCGTTGTCGGACCCGCCCGGTAGGTTGTGAGGCATGCGCATCGCGACCTGGAACGTGAACTCGATCACCGCCCGCCTCCCGCGGCTCCTGGCCTGGCTGGAGAGCAGCGGCACGGACGTGCTCTGCCTCCAGGAGGCCAAGATCGCCGAGGACGGCTTCCCGTCCGACGCCCTGCGCGAAGCGGGCTACGAGGCGGCCGTGCACGCGACGGGCCGGTGGAACGGCGTGGCGGTGATCTCCCGCGTCGGCATCGAGGACGTGGTCAAGGGCCTGCCCGGCGACCCCGGCTACGACGGCGTCGTGGAGCCCCGCGCGATCTCCGCGACCTGCGGCCCGGTCCGCGTCTGGTCGGTGTACGTGCCGAACGGCCGCGAGGTCGACCACCCGCACTACGCGTACAAGCTCCAGTGGTTCGAGGCCCTCAAGGCCGCCGTCGCGGGCGACGCGGCCGGCAGTCGCCCCTTCGCCGTCATGGGCGATTACAACGTGGCGCCGACGGACGACGACGTGCACGACGTCGCCGCCTTCGAGGGCCTCACCCATGTCACCCCCGCCGAGCGCGCCGCCCTCGCCTCCCTCCGCGAGGCCGGCCTCTCCGACGTCGTCCCCCGCCCCCTCAAGTACGAGCACCCGTTCACGTACTGGGACTACCGCCAGCTCTGCTTCCCGAAGAACCGAGGCATGCGCATCGACCTCGTCTACGGCAACGAGCCGTTCGCCAAGGCGGTGACCGACTCGTACGTGGACCGGGAGGAGCGCAAGGGCAAGGGCGCGTCGGATCACGCGCCGGTCGTGGTGGACCTGGAGGTGTAGTTCACCCGGGTCGTCACAGCAGGCGGAGGTCGACCGATTCGGCCAGCGCCGCCAGCCCCGTTTCGTTCGGATGCAGATGGTCCCCGCTGTCGTACGCGGGAAGCAGCCGAGCCGGACTCCCCGGGTCCCGGAGCACCGCGTCGAAGTCGAGGACTCCGTCGAACTCCTCGCTGCCTCGGATCCACTCGTTCACCGCGACCCGCTGGGCGTCGGCGGCGGCCGTGCAGCGGGTCTCGCCCTCGCAGGGCGCGATCGTCGCCACGAGCATGCGCAGGCCCCGCTCGTGTCCCCGGGCCGCGATCTCCCGCAGTCCGGCGACGACCTCGCCCGCCGTCGCACCCCAGCGGACGTCGTTGACGCCCTCGAAGACCACGACGGTACGGGCGGAGGTCTGGGCGAGGACATCACGGTCCAGGCGGTGCAGGGCGCTCACGCCGCCGGTGTCGGTGGAGACGCCGTCGCCGGGATAGCGGTCGGTGACCACCCGGTTCGCCGAGATCCCCTGGTTGAGGACGCCGTAGCGCGGGATCTCCTCCTGGCTCCGCAGTCGCCCGGCCAGCACGTCCGGCCACCGCCGGTTCGCGTCGGCCGTCGTCTTCTCCCCGTCGGTGATCGAGTCCCCGAGGAGCACGACGGAGCCCGGCCCGCCGCCCACGTCCACGCCGGTCAGCAGCGGCCAGGTGGTGAGCGTCGAGGCGTACGCCGCCGCCGAGCGGTCGCCCGCGTGGTCGCCCGGTTCGCTGACGTACGACGTCTGCTGGGCGAGCCGGTGCACGGGCGCGGCCGTCACGGTTCCCGGCAGATGGAAGCTCACCAGGAGATTGGCGCCCGGGGGCACCTCGAAGCCCAGCGGGTCGCTGAACGCCTGTGCGCCGGCCGGGATCTCGGTGCCCGCCGCACCCCGGAAGGACAGCGGCACCGGCGCGCTGCGGGCGGTCGCGCCCGTCGCCTGCAGGGCCACCGTCGCGCTCCCCACCCGTACCGGCGCCGACGCGAAGGTGTTGTCGAGCCGGATCCGTACCCGGGGCCCGCCCGCCGAGGTGTGGACGACGAGCCGCA
This sequence comes from Streptomyces sp. NBC_00104, assembly GCF_045160825.1. Classification (NCBI taxonomy): domain Bacteria; kingdom Bacillati; phylum Actinomycetota; class Actinomycetes; order Kitasatosporales; family Streptomycetaceae; genus Streptomyces; species Streptomyces sp. NBC_00104. Next base: position 9,025,694 of record NZ_CP108215.1, read on the forward strand.
GCGTCCGGTCGGTCCAGGGGCCCACGGCCGTGTAGCCGGAGGTGGAGGCGGCCCAACCGCCGGTCCAGCCGCGCGACTCGGGGCGCACGGACAGGGCGAAGACATGGACGTCCCGGTTGCGCGGCAGGGTCACCGAGGCGACCTCGCGACCCCGGGCGATCGGGACGGTGACGACGTACAGGCGTGCCTTCTCGGTGAGTTGACCGTCGGGCGTGTTGATGTGGGGGAGGGCCACGGCCTTGGTCGCGAGCGGGCCGGTGCGCCAGTCGGGCGCCGTGAGGCGGTACGGGGAGCGGGTGCCGTTCGTGTAGCGGACCGTGCCGGTGCCGGTCGCGGCGCCACATGGCTCCGCCGCAGAGGCGCTGGAGCCGGTGTCGAGAACACGACCGTGCTCAGCCCTTCGGGCCTCCGCGCGCTCGTGCCCTCGACACTGGCGCGCCTCCGCAGCTCCGCGGGCGCCGCCCGTGGCGGCGACGAGGAAGGCGAGGGCGTCGCCCCGGCCCCGTACGCGTACGGACTGGCCGGCGGCGCGTACGTTGTCGGGCTCGCCCGCCGTGCGGCGCGGCCAGGTCAGGCGCGCGCCCTGGACGGTCAGCGCACGCCCGGGCGTCCACCCCGCACCCGCCAGATCGGCGGCGGAGAGAGAACCACCGGAGCCGTCGAAGTCGGCCTCGCCCGGCCGGGCGTCCTCGCTGACCGCCCGGTTGTCGAAGAGGCGTTCCAGCGGCGCCGGTTCAGACGCTCCGTCGGCGGCGGCCCGAGCCGAGGCGACGGGTGCGACCGTCGCCAAGAGTGCCAGTACGACGGCCGTTCCCCAGACGCGTCGGCGCACGCGCGCCCCCTCCCGCTCGCTGATGACCTGATGGAGACGATGACGACGGATGCGGCATCGGTACAACGATGAGACGACAGATGCGCCATGAAGCTAAAGAGGCGTCAGGAACCCGTCAATGAGGCGTGCGCGAACTGCGAACAAACTCCCGGCGAACAAGCGGTCCCCGCGCGCCTGTGGTGCGAAGGGTGACGCGGATGACACGCTGAGCACATGAACATCTCTTTCCTGGGCAACTGGCGCAAGAGGCGTGACCCCGCTTTCGGGGTCGCGGTGTTCACCGGCGGCGACGGAGACGACGACGGTCACGAGGGACTCGCCGAACTTCTCTCCGAATGTGAACTGCTGCGCGCGCAGGCCGCGCGGTCCGGTGTCGAACTCGACGACTCCGCGGCCTCGTTGGAAGCGCTCGACCAGCTCGTCCCGCTCTGGCGCGACGACGAGGAGACCCTGGCCTGGCTCGGGAACGACGCCGGGCTCTACCTGGGCACGGTCGTCGTACGGACCGTCCCGGGTGCCCGCTGGGAGATCTGGCCCCATGGCCAGCCGGTGGTGCGCCTTTTGTCCGGCCGTGAGATCGACGTGGTCGAGGCGGGCCAGGAGTGGGCGGCCACCGGTGCGCCGGAACTCTCCCAGCTGTACGCCGAGGTCGCGGAGGGGTGACGGCCTTCCGCGCTGGATCCGCACGGTCTTCCGCGCCGGATTCCGTACTGTCCTCCGCACCGCCTTCGGGCGTGGCCGATTCCTGAAAATACGGCTAATCCATGACCGTGCGTGTCGTGTACGGGGGCCCCTTCCCGCCGGATAGTTTGCGGCACCTGCGACACGACACGACACGGCCGAGAGCGAGTAGGGCGGGCAGGGCATGGCGGTCGATCCGCTGATCGAGATGCACGACGTGAACAAGTACTTCGGCGAGCTGCATGTCCTCCAGGACATCGACCTCACTGTCGGCAAGGGGGAGGTGGTCGTGGTCATCGGCCCGTCGGGGTCGGGGAAGTCGACGCTGTGCAGGGCGATCAACCGGCTGGAGCCCATTCACTCCGGCACGATCCTGCTCGACGGGCAGCCGCTGCCGGACGAGGGCAAGGCCCTCGCGGCGCTCCGCGCGGACGTCGGCATGGTCTTCCAGGCCTTCAACCTCTTCGCGCACAAGACGGTCCTGCAGAATGTGTCGCTCGGTCAGGTCAAGGTCCGCAAACGGAAGAAGGAGGACGCCGACAAGCGTTCCCGCGAACTCCTCGACCGTGTCGGCCTCGCCGACCAGGCGCCGAAGTATCCGGCGCAGCTCTCCGGCGGTCAGCAGCAGCGTGTGGCCATCGCCCGCGCTCTTGCCATGGACCCCAAGGTCATGCTGTTCGACGAGCCGACCTCGGCCCTCGACCCGGAGATGATCAACGAAGTCCTCGAAGTCATGCAGCAGTTGGCGCGCGAGGGCATGACCATGGTCGTCGTCACCCATGAGATGGGTTTCGCCCGTTCCGCCGCCAATCGTGTCGTCTTCATGGCGGACGGCCGCATCGTCGAGGACCGCACTCCGGACGGTTTCTTCACCAGCCCGGAGAGCGACCGTGCCAAGGACTTTCTCTCCAAGATCCTCAAGCACTGACCACCGCCACTGGACCCGGCGCGAGCCTCGACTACGATGAGCGGTTCATCCACTTGGGGTGAGCGAGGCCGTGGACGCCACCCCGGCCGAAGAGGGACGCTGCTGCCAGGCGCGCAGTAGCCAGGGGCCAGGCCCGCCCGGCAGCAGCCGGAGATCACTGCTCGCGCAGCGGGATCGACACGTACGACGGGTCGTTCGGCGGCGAGGAGAAGGTCAGCTGCGCGCCGGTCGGGTTGTGCTCGATGTAGAGCGGGTCGACCGTGTCGACGACCAGGGCGAGACGGTGGCCCGCCGGAACGTCGTAGGCCGTGGAGAGCAACTCCAGGTCCACGCCGAACGGCGTGCCGGGTGTCTCGCCGTGGAAGGTGTACGGCGCGTGGCTGACCAGCTTGCCGAGGCCGAGCGGGCCCACGTCGTACAGGTAGGCGACGAGGGTGCCGCTCTCCTTGGTGGCGGTGACCGTGGTGTGCAGTTTCGCGGTGCCTCGCACGGACTGCGCCGTCGCGTACTTCTCCGACTGCCACACGGCCGCCCAGCGGCGCGGCAGCAGCGGTATCGAGGCCACGGGCGGGAGTTGGGCCACCTGGTCCAGGACGCTGGACAGGAAGACCACCCCGCCGTTCGCGCCCGAGTCGACGTTCGCACGGATCGTGGTGCCGCTCGTCAGGGCGATCTTCTTCCTGGTAGCGGTGACCGACTTCCAGTCCGGATAGCTCTCGAAGGCGCCGCCCGTACGGGACTTGAGCCGCACGGGCTGCTCGCGGTCGATGCCGTTGGCCGTGCCCTTCAGATAGTGGTCGAACCAGCGCTGGGTGTCCGTCCACACGTCGTTGGGCAGCCCGAACAGTCCGGTGACCTCCGTGGTGGCGTGGTCGCCGGGGCGCAGCTCCAGCCGCTTGGGGCCGGTGAGCTTCTCGTAGAAGTCGGCGTACTGGTTGGGCGGGAAGATCGAGTCGCCCCAGGCGTTGGCGAGCATGACCGCCGTGCCGTTGGTGTTGATCTGGTCCAGATAGGTCTCGGGGGAACGTTTCTTCCCCCAGGCGATCATGTCCCCCTCCTTGGCCAGGTTGGAGGCGTAGAAGTTCTCGAATATTTGCTGGAGTTCGGGGCCCTGGCGGCCGGTGATCCGTCCGGCGCCGTCCAGCAGGGCGGCTGCCTGGAGGTGCTGGGTGCGTCCGCCGTAGATCGAGTCGATCAGGTCCGCCCAGCCGCTCAGCGCGGCGACCGCCTTGACGCGCTTGTCGTGCGCGGCGGCGAGCAGGCTGATACCCGCGCCGTACGACAGCCCCGCCATGCCGATGTGCCCGGCGTCGGCCGGGGTGTTGGCGAGGGCCCAGTCGATCACCTTGGAGGCGTCGGCTATGTCGGGTGGTCCCGCCACCTCTATGTATCCGCCGGACTCCCAGAAGCCGCGGACGTTGTAACTGACCACGACATAACCGGCGTCGGCCAGCTTCCGAGCCTGGGCCAGGTACTCGACCTGGGGGAGGCCCCAGCTCGTGGGCAGCACGAGGAGCGGGTACGCGCGTGAGGCGTCGGCGGGTGCGACGACGTTGGCCTTGAGGACCGTGCCGCCGTCGCCCTTGATGTCGACGAAGCGGGTGGTGGGGGTAGCCCGTGGTGCCGGACGCCGCCTGGGCGGCGGGGGCCAGGCCCAGGGCCGTGCCGGCGACCAGGGTGGCCGAGACGGCACCTGCGGCGCTCGTGCGCAGTGCCCTGGTCGTACGCGATGTCGTGCCGTGCGGGTGTCTCACGGGTCGCTCCTCACTCGTGTAAGTGCAAAGTGACCCGACGGTAACCGGACTCCCTTACCGGAAGTAACTCCCCGGTAAGTTACGTGACGGTAACGTTCACCGGTGAACTAGGAGGCGCGGTGCGAGATCTGCGCCGGGGCGGACGGGGTCGGGGCCGGGGCCTGGGCCGCCCGCGTGACGTCCGCGACGAGCTCGACCACATCGGCGCCGTACGCCTGGGAGTTGACGACCTTCAGCAGGAGGACGAAGGTGCCGGTGCCGTACTTGCGGTGCAGGCGCTCGTGGTTGCGGGCGAGGTAGCGGGTGGCGGCCTGGTTGGTGATCGCGCGCTGGCCGCAGAAGAGGAAGACGGGGCGGGCCTGGTCCGGCTGGCCGGTGGTGAGCCGCGCCAGGATGACGTGTTCGGTGATGCCGGGATCCAGGCGGTACTGCTCGCTGCCGATCTGGAAGGCGGCCCGGTGAGGGCCGGGCTCGGGGTCGCTGTTGAAGCTGATGCCGGGCAGCATCGCGGATATGTGCGCGGCCATCCGGCGATTCGAGACCGGGCCTCCCACGCAGAACTCGGTGCGCTCGCCGAATCCCTGCTGCGCCGCGTCCTGGGTGATCATCTGCGCGTGGGAGCCGCAGTCCTTGATCAGCGCGGAGAGCTCCAGCAGCGCGAACACGTCGAAGCGGTGGACCGCCAGGTCCGCACTGGACGGATCACGGTTGACCACCAACAAGGACTCGGAGTTGTCGGGCAGCCCGAAGAAGGTCTGCTTGCGGCGGAGCTTCCGCTTCCACAGGTACGTCCGGACGAACCAGCCCAGCGAGGCACTGAGCCCCGCCGTGATCACGCCGAGGACGATATTGCGCACGTCGTCATTCATGGCCGCGCATGGTAGCGGGCGCCGCCGAACTCTGTCCGAATCCCTGTCCGATTCCGTGCCCGGTGTCCTGGTTCGACGTGCCGTTTCAGGGGTGGCGCGGGTAGGCCGGATGGCCGAGACCTCGCTGACGGGGCCATGGCAGCCGCGTTAGTCTGCGCGGACGGTCCTTGACTGGAGGTACGGATGCGTCTGCGTCGCCCTGTCGCGCGGAAACTGGCTGTACTGGCGGCAACGTCCGCCGTGTTGTCGGTGGGGGCGGCCCCGCCGACCTCCGCCGCTACGGACACCGTCGAGAAGTCCCCGGTCGCCGTCGGCTACGGCGGTGCCGTCTCCAGCGTCGACCCGGACGCCTCCGCCGTCGGCATCGAGGTGCTCCGCAAGGGCGGCAACGCGGTCGACGCGGCCGTCGCCACCGCCGCCGCGCTCGGTGTCACCGAGCCCTACTCGGCGGGCATCGGCGGAGGCGGCTACTTCGTCTACTACGACGCCGAGTCCCGTGCGGTGCACACCATCGACGGCCGGGAGACCGCGCCCCTGAGCGCCGACGAGAACCTCTTCCTGGAGAACGGCACACCGATCCCGTTCGCCGAGGCCGTCACCAGCGGGCTGAGCGTCGGTACGCCCGGCACCCCGGCAACCTGGCAGACGGCGCTGAGGAGTTGGGGCAGCAAGCCACTCGGCAAGCTGCTGAAGCCCGCCGAGAAGCTCGCCCGCGACGGGTTCACCGTCGACGCGACCTTCCGCGCCCAGACCGCCTCCAACGAGGCCCGGTTCCGCAACTTCCCCGCCACGGCCGACCTGTTCCTCCCCGGCGGCGCGCTGCCGGTGGTCGGCTCGACCCTCAAGAACCCCGATCTGGCCCGCACCTACGCGGAGTTGGGCCGCAAGGGCGTCGGGGCCCTCTACCGGGGCGACCTCGCGCAGGACATCGTCGACACGGTCAACAAACCGCCGGTGGACCCGGGTTCGGGCTACAACGCCCGTCCCGGCGATCTGACCACCGCCGACCTCGCCGCGTACCGCGCCAAGCACCAGGCGCCCACCAAGGCCTCGTACCGGGGTCTCGGCGTCTACGGGATGGCCCCCTCGTCCTCCGGCGGCACGACGGTCGCCGAGGCCCTCAACATCCTTGAGCGGACCGACCTCTCGAAGGCGAGCGACGTCCAGTACCTGCACCGCTACATCGAGGCCAGCCGTATCGCCTTCGCCGACCGTGGCCGCTGGGTCGGCGACCCCGCCTTGGAGGACGTACCGACGAAGGGGCTGCTGTCACAGAGGTTCGCCGACTCGCGTGAGTGCCTGATCAAGGACGACGCGGTACTGACCAGCCCCGTCGCGCCGGGTGACCCGCGCAATCCGGTGCCCTGCGCGACCGGCGGTAAGGCCGCGCCGACGACGTACGAGGGCGACAGCACGACCCACCTCACGGTCGCCGACAAGTGGGGCGACGTCGTCTCGTACACGCTCACCATCGAGCAGACCGGCGGCAGCGGCATCACCGTGCCGGGCCGGGGCTTCCTGCTCAACAACGAGCTGACGGACTTCTCCTTCACCCCGGCGAACCCGGCCGTGCACGACCCCAACCTGCCGGGGCCGGGCAAGCGGCCGCGCTCGTCGATGTCGCCGACGATCGTGCTCGACCGGCACGACAGGCCCGTGGTGGCGCTCGGCTCGCCGGGCGGCGCGACCATCATCACGACCGTGCTGCAGACCCTGACCGGGTTCCTCGACCGGGGCCTGCCCCTGGTCGACGCGATCGCCGCGCCGCGCGCCAGTCAGCGCAACCAGACCACCACCGAGCTCGAACCGGGCCTGTGGAACAGCCCGTTGAGGGCCGAACTCGAAGCCATCGGGCACGGCTTCCGGCAGAACCCGGAGATCGGCGCGGCCACCGCCGTCCAGCGCCTGTCGAACGGCAGGTGGCTGGCCGCCGCGGAGACCGTACGGCGCGGGGGCGGCGCGGCGATGGTCGTGCACCCCACGAAGTAGGTCACGAAGCAGGTCTAGGCGACGCGGCCGGGGCTCGGCACAGCGGGTCGGTCGGATCAGTCGGAGGCGGGCGGCGTCGTACGGAAGGCGAGCCGCCCGTCCTCCGCTTCCGCCACCACCCGGCTGCCGGACGGCAGTCGTCCGTCGAGGAGCAGCCGGGACAGCGGGTTGTCGACCTCCCGCTGGATCGTGCGGCGCAGCGGCCGGGCGCCGTACTCGGGCTGGTGACCGTGGCGGGCGAGATGGTCGACGGCCCGCTCGGTGAACTCGACGGTGATGCCCTGCGCCTGCAGCCGGTGCCGCGTCCGCTCCAGCAACAGGTCGGTGATCCGCCGCAGTTGGTCGTCGGTGAGCCGGCGGAAGACGACGATCTCGTCGATGCGGTTGAGGAACTCCGGCCGGAAGTGCTCCCGCAACGGCCGCAGGATCCGCTCGCGCCGGTCCTCCTCGTCCGCCTCGGCGCCGCCCGCCGAGAATCCCAGCCCCGACCCGCCCCGGCCGATGGCCTCCGAGCCCAGATTGCTCGTCATGACGACCACGGCGTGGGTGAAGTCGACCGTGCGGCCCTGCGCGTCGGTGAGCCTGCCGTCGTCGAGGACCTGGAGCAGCAGGTTGAAGACGTCCGGGTGGGCCTTCTCCACCTCGTCCAGCAACAGCAGCGAGTACGGGTGCCGTCGCACGGTCTCCGTCAGCTGACCGGCCTCCTCGTGGCCGACGTAGCCGGGCGGGGCGCCGACCAGCCGGCTGACCGTGTGCCGCTCCTGGTACTCGCTCATGTCGAGCCGCACCATCCGGTCCTCGTTGCCGAAGAGGGACTCCGCCAGCGCGCGGGCCAGTTCGGTCTTGCCGACGCCGGTCGGGCCCAGGAAGAGGAAGCTGCCGATCGGCCGTTCGGGACTGGCCAGCCCGGCGCGTGAGCGCAGCACGGCGTCCGCCACCACGCTCACCGCCTCGTCCTGCCCGACGACCCGCTGATGCAGCCGCTGTTCCAGCCCCAGCAGCCGTTCCCTCTCCTCCTGGGTGAGGCTGCTGACGGGGATGCCGGTCTGCCGGGAGACGACCTCGGCGATGTCCTCGGCGCCGATCTCCAGACTCTGCCCGTCGTCGGCCCGCTTCTCGCCGCGCCCTTCGGCGATCCGCTCCCTGAGCTCGCCGATCCGGTCCCGCAGGCGCGTGGCCTGCTCGTACTGCTCACCCGCGACCGCCTGGTCCTTGTCCCGGGTCACCTGCTCGATCTCCCGCTCCAGGGCCCGTACGTCCGTCCCCTTCGTCCGGGCGCGCAGCCGGACCCGGGCCCCGGCCTGGTCCATCAGGTCGATGGCCTTGTCGGGCAGCCGGCGGTCGGTGAGATACCGGTCCGACAGCGCCACGGCCGCCACCAGCGCCTCGTCGCTGTAGCGGACCTGATGGTGGGCCTCGTACCGGTCGCGCAGCCCGCGCAGGATCTCCAGAGCGTCGTCGCCGTCCGGCTCGGGGACCAGCACCGGCTGGAACCGGCGGGCCAGCGCCGCGTCCTTCTCGATCCGCCGGTACTCCTCCAAGGTCGTCGCGCCGACGATGTTCAGCTCGCCGCGTGCCAGGGCCGGCTTGAGGATGTTGCCCGCGTCCAGCACGCTGCCCTCGCCCGAGCCGGCGCCCACGACCGTGTGCAACTCGTCGATGAAGACGACCAGTTCCTCGGAGTGTGCGCGGATCTCGTCGACGATGTTCGTCAGCCGCTCCTCGAAGTCGCCCCGGTAACGGGTCCCGGCGACCACCCCGGACAGATCCAGGGCGACCACCCGGCGCCCGGCCAGCACATCGGGCACGTCTCCCTCGGCGACGCGCTGGGCCAGCCCCTCCACGATCGCGGTCTTGCCGACGCCCGCCTCACCGATGAGCACGGGGTTGTTCTTGCCGCGCCGGGAGAGCACTTCGACGGTCTGCTCGATCTCCTCCTCCCGCCCGATGACCGGGTCGATCCGGCCCTGAAGGGCGAGGTCGGTCAGGTCGCGGCCGTACTTGTCGAGGGTCGGGGTGGCGGTGGGGCTACGGCGCGGCAGGTCGGAGCGCGGAAATCCGGCGAGGGGGATTCCGGCGGGCGGGGGCGTCGTCGACGGCTCCGACGCGTCCGGCGGCAGCGCGGAGGCCGAGAGGCGCGCGGCGCCGAGGATGTGCCCGGCGGCCGAGTCCGGGTTGGCGGCGAGGGCGCTCAGGACGTGTTCGGGGCCGATGTAGCCGGAGCCGGTGACCCGGGCCAGTTCGTGCGCGTCCAGCAGGGCCCGCTTGACCGCGGGGGTCAGGGCCAGGGACGCGGGTGTCGGCCCCTGGCCCGGCTTGTGCCGCTCCGGGCCCGACCGTTCGTCGATCTCACCGGCCAGCGCGTCGGGGTCGGCGCCCGCGCGGGCCACCAGACTTCGGGTCGGTTCGGCGGTCAGCGCGGCGCGCAGCAGATGCTGGGTGTCCAGGTCGCTGCTGCCGTGCCGTGCCGCGTACGCCGCGGCGTCGGCCACCAGTTGGCGGGCCTGGCCGCTCATCAGCCGGCCGATCTCGATCCGCTGAGGGCGCGGACCGCCGAAGAAACGGGCGAAGAACTCACTGAAGGGGTCCGGACCGTAGCCCTCGGGCCCCGGGAAGCCGCTGTTCATTCGCTGCCGGGTGCCCTGTCGCCGCGCGGCTACACCGGGGGCGTCGTGGGAGTTCCGGTTCGCTTGCGGCCGCGGGTGCGTGGGGGCTGGTCGCGCGGTTCCCCGCGCCCCCGAAGGGCGGGGGCTGCGCCCCCTGCCCTTCATCGGCCCACCCGTAGCCGCGCCACCACGCGCAGGTCAACGGCGCTGTGAAGTCACCGTCACCGTCACCGTGCCGTCAGTACCCGCGGTCCCGCGTCCGTGATGGCGACCGTGTGTTCCGCATGGGCCGCACGAGACCCGTCGTCCGTGCACAGCGTCCACCCGTCCGGTGCCGCGTGGAACCCGTCGCCGCCCCCGCCGATCACCATCGGCTCGATCGCCAGGACCATCCCGTGCCGCAGCCGCATTCCGCGCCCGGGCCGCCCCTCGTTCGGTACCCCGGGGTCCTCGTGCATCCGGCGGCCGATCCCGTGGCCGCCGAAGCCGTCGGGGATCCCGTACCCGGCGGCGCGGCACACGGTGCCGATCGCGTGGGCGATGTCGCCGATGCGGTTGCCCACGACGGCCGCCTCGATGCCCGCCGCGAGGGCGCGTTCGGCCGTCCCGACGAGCCGCAGGTCGGCCGCGCGCGGCTCGCCCACGACGAAGCTGATCGCCGAGTCCCCGGCCCAGCCCCCCAGTTGGGCGCCGAAGTCGATGGAGACGAGGTCGCCGTCGCGCAGCCGGTACGCCGTAGGGATGCCGTGCACGATCGCGTCGTTCACGGAGGCGCAGATCACGGCCGGGAACGGCGTGGGCGCGAAGGAGGGCCGGTAGCCGAGGAACGGCGACGAGGCGCCCGCCTCCCGCAGGACCGTGTGCGCCAGCTCGTCCAGTTCGAGCAGGGAGACGCCCACGTCGGCGGCGTCCCGCACCCTGGTCAGCGCTCGCGCCACGACCTGCCCGGTCTCGTACATCGCGTCCATCGACGCATCCGTCTTCAGTTCCACCATGCCAATTACTATACCGCTCAACGTCCAATTAAAATACCGGTCCGTCGGCGGGGATCGGTATTAGAATGGGGTCATGGTGCGCACCCCCTTGACCCCCGAAGAGCGCGAACGCGGCGAGCGGCTCGGCCGGTTGCTGCGTGAGGCCCGCGGCGGTCGCAGCATGGTCGAGATCGCCGCCGGCGCGGGCATCTCCGCGGAGACCCTCCGGAAGATCGAGACCGGCCGCGCCCCCACGCCGGCGTTCTTCACGGTCGCCGCCCTCGCCCGCGCGCTGGGCCTGTCCATGGACGAACTCGTCACCCGGTGCGCCCCGGCCGCCGGGGCGGTGCCGACGGCCGCGGTGGCCTGAGCCGTTCGCCGCGGTGACCTGAGCTGTTCACCGACGTGGCCGGAGTCGTTCGCCGCCATGGCTTGAACCCCTCACGTACAGCCGTCATGCGACCGCGCACAGCACACTGCGTCCGCTCTGAAAACTTCACGTAGCCGTCCTGTAACACAACTGGTGTTTTCTTGCGGACCGGAGCACTCCAGTCTGCCGGGGAGGATGCGATGGCTGTAGATCAACTCCCCGGTCAGGTGCGGGAGTTCGCGGGATACCTGAACAAGCTGATGACGAAGCTCGACCAGGGCGGTGGCTGGTGCGCCGTCTTCTGGCGGCGTGACCCCGACGGCATGCGAGCCTGCCTGGACGGACTCGAGGTGCCGCCCTGGGACGTCGTGGAAGCGCTCATGCACGACCTCAACACCGCGTACGGTCCCGCCGCCGCGGCCCAGGAGACCCATCGCGCCCGGGCTCTGCACAGCGCTTCCCTGGCCGCGTACGACTCCCGGCCCGGCGGCCGCGAGGCCCTCGGCGACCGGCTCGACGTCATGCTCCGTGAACAGCGCTACGCCGCCGAACGCACCGCCGAGCTCACCCACCGGCTCCAGGCCGCCACCACCCAGGAGGAGGCCGACTCCGTCCGCCTGGACCTGGCCTGGGCCCACGACGACCACGAGCGCGCCACGGCCCGCTGTACGGAACTGCGCACCCGCATCGAGGACGCCGACCGCCGCGCCCCGCACCACCCCGTGCGGGGCGCGGCGCGTGTTCCGGGGAACACCGCCGGGGACGTCTTCCCGGTGCCGGGAGCGGAGGAGCGCACGGCCGATACGGCGGAGCGCCCCGACGGACGTACGCACGCGGACCGGTACGGCGGGGGAGCACCCGCGGATCAGCTCGGCGGCGGACGTATACAGGCGGACCGAATCGGAGGCGGGCGCGCCCCCGACGGCCGTTCGTACGGCCCCCTCGACGGCCGTACCGCCGAGGGGGCCGCCGCGCACGACGCACGGCGCGACACGTACGCGGCCGCCTTCCCGGACCCCGACGAACCCGCCGAGACCACCGCACCCGCCACCCCCGTATCCGCATCCGAGCCCGACCTGCCGACCCCCGACCCGGAATCCGCCGCCCCTGCGCCCCCCAAGCAGCGCGCCAAGCGCCGCCCCCGAGGAGGCGCGCGTTTCGCCGGGGCGATGGAGGCCGAGGAGGCTCCGTCCGGCGCTCCGTCCGTCGTCGAACCCGAGGCCGCACCGGCCGTCGGGCGCAAGGGGCGCGCTCCCCGGGGCGCCCGGTACGCCGGTGTCGCGGAGCGGGCCGGGACGGCGGCGCCGAAGCAGCCGCAGGCGCGGCAGCCGCTGGACGACGCGGCGCGGCGGGAGGTCGCCGAGACGGTGGAGCGGTTGGTGCGGTTGCGCCGGGAGAGCCGCAGCGGGGAGGCGCACGCTCTCCTCGTGGAGGTCGCGTACTGGCCCGCCGCCCGTTTCCCGTTGCTCGCGGCCGACCTGCACCGCGCGGGGCTGGGCGCCGACTGGGCGACCCTGCTGTGGGAGGCCGGCTCGCTGCCCGCCGACCGGCTCGTCGCGGTCGCGGACGCCCTGAACGCGGTCGGCCGCGCCTCGGACGGGGAGCAGATGCTGCGGCAGGGCGTCTCGCGGCCCGCCGAGGAGATCGGCGAAGCGGTGCTCGCCTTCGTCACCGAGGGGCGTGAGCGGGAGGCGCGTGCGCTGCTCGACGTGTACGTGCGCGTGCGTACGCCGGAGGAGGCGGCGCGCACCGCGGAGGCCCAACCGCGGCGGCTCAAGCCCCTCGTGCTGGCGGCGGCACGCGGCGTCTCCGAGGAGCGCTACCGAGAGGTGGTGCACGCGCTGCGCGTGCAGGGGCTCACCTGACCGCACGGCACGCCCGACCCACCCGACGCACCCGGCGACCGCCCGAGGGCGCGGCCGGTCCGGCGCGCGAAACACAGGGGCAATCCCCCACTGGAGTGCGAAACGTGATCGACTCGGCCGGTTGACGACGATGGTCTTGCCCAGCCCGTCGACGGGGCTTAGTTTCAAGCCTCTACGGCCTGCGTCTACGGGCGTAGAGGCTCGCTGAGGTCCCTGTCGAAGGAGCACCTGACATGGCCAACGTCGTACGCGCCGCCCTGGTCCAGGCGACCTGGACCGGCGACACCGCATCCATGGTCGCCAAGCACGTCGAGCACGCCCGCGAGGCGGCCCGGCAGGGCGCGAAGGTGATCGGCTTCCAGGAAGTCTTCAACGCGCCCTACTTCTGCCAGGTCCAGGAACCGGAGCACTACGCCTGGGCGGAACCCGTGCCGGACGGCCCGACCGTCACGCGGATGCGGGAGCTGGCCCGTGAGACCGGCATGGTGATCGTCGTCCCGGTGTTCGAGGTCGAGCAGTCCGGGTTCTACTACAACACCGCGGCGGTGATCGACGCCGACGGCACCTACCTCGGCAAGTACCGCAAGCATCACATCCCCCAGGTCAAGGGGTTCTGGGAGAAGTACTACTTCAAGCCCGGGAACCTCGGCTGGCCGGTCTTCGAGACGGCCGTCGGCAAGGTCGGCGTCTACATCTGCTACGACCGCCACTTCCCGGAGGGCTGGCGCCAGCTCGGTCTGAACGGCGCCCAGCTCGTCTACAACCCCTCCGCGACCCACCGGGGCCTCTCCGCCCACCTGTGGCAGCTGGAGCAGCCCGCGGCAGCCGTCGCCAACGAGTACTTCATCGCCGCGATCAACCGGGTCGGCGTGGAGGAGTACGGGGACAACGACTTCTACGGCACCTCGTACTTCGTCGACCCGCGCGGCAAGTTCGTCGGCGAGGTCGCGAGCGACAAGAGCGAGGAACTCGTCGTACGGGACCTCGACTTCGACCTGATCGAGGACGTACGGCAGCAGTGGGCGTTCTACCGGGACCGCAGGCCCGACGCGTACGAAGGACTCGTACGGCCCTGACGTGGGCACGTACAGCCCTGACACACGCAGAACCCCGTACAGCAGTGAAAGGAGTGGTGCAGCCGTGACCGACGAACTGCTCGGACGCCACAAGGCCGTACTGCCCGACTGGCTCGCGCTCTACTACGCGGACCCGCTGGAGATCACCCACGGCGAGGGCCGCCATGTCTGGGACGCCCAGGGCAACAAGTACCTCGACTTCTTCGGCGGCATCCTCACCACCATGACGGCGCACGCGCTGCCCGAGGTCACCAAGGCGGTGAGCGAGCAGGCCGGGCGGATCATCCACTCCTCCACGCTCTACCTCAACCGGCCGATGGTCGAACTCGCCGAGCGGATCGCGCAGATGTCCGGCATCCCGGACGCCCGCGTCTTCTTCACCACCTCCGGCACCGAGGCCAACGACACCGCGCTGATGCTGGCCACGACGTACCGGCAGAGCAACCAGATCCTCGCGATGCGCAACAGCTACCACGGCCGCTCCTTCAGCGCGGTCGGCATCACCGGCAACAAGGGCTGGTCGCCGACCTCGCTGTCCCCGCTCCAGACGCTGTACGTGCACGGCGGTGTCCGGACCCGCGGTCCCTACGCCGACCTGAGCGACGCCGACTTCATCACGGCCTGCGTCGCCGACCTGGAGGACCTGCTCGGCCACGGCCGCCCGCCGGCCGCGCTGATCGCCGAGCCGATCCAGGGCGTCGGCGGCTTCACCTCACCGCCGGACGGCCTGTACGCCGCCTTCCGCGAGGTGCTCCAGCGGCACGGCGTGCTGTGGATCGCCGACGAGGTGCAGACCGGGTGGGGCCGTACCGGCGACAACTTCTGGGGCTGGCAGGCGCACGGCCAGAACGGGCCTCCGGACATCGTCACCTTCGCCAAGGGCATCGGCAACGGCATGTCCATCGGCGGTGTCGTCGCCCGTGCCGAGGTCATGAACTGCCTGGACAGCAACTCGATCTCGACCTTCGGTGGCACCCAGATCACCATGGCCGCAGGCCTCGCCAACCTGAACTACCTGGTCGAGCACGACCTCCAGGGCAACGCGCGCCGCGTCGGCGGACTGCTCATCGAGCGGTTGCGGGCGATCACCGCCCAGATCCCCGAAGTGAAGGAAGTACGCGGCCGGGGGCTCATGATCGGCATCGAACTGGTCAGGCCCGGCACCGACGAGGCGAACCCGGAGGCCGCGTCCGCCGTCCTCGAAGCCGCCCGCCGGGAGGGCCTGCTGATCGGCAAGGGCGGCGGCCACAACACCAGCGCGCTGCGTGTCGCGCCCCCGCTGTCCCTGACCGTCGCCGAGGCCGAGGAGGGCGCCGAGGCCCTCGAACGCGCTCTGGGGAGCATTCAGTAACACCGGATGTAAGGAAACCCAGTGCCATGATCACCGTCTTGGAACCCGCCCTGTCGGTACGCCAGGTCCTCACCATGGACCGGGTGCTCGCCGGAGAGCCCGAGGTGGTGGCCGGGGCCGGTCAGCTCGACCGGCCCGTGCGCTGGGTGCATGTGGCCGAGGCCCCCGACGTGGGCGTGATGCTCACCGGCGGCGAGATGGTCCTCACCACCGGGGTCCTGCTCGCCGGGAACGAGGACGCCCAGGCCGAGTACATCCGCTCGCTGTACCGGGCCGAGGCCGCGGCGGTCGTCCTGGGCCTCGGCCGGGCCTTCCCGACGCCGCCCGACGTGATGCGCCGGGCGGCGGAGCGGTGCGGCCTGCCCATGGTGGTGCTGCACCGGCCGTTCCCCTTCGCCGAACTGACGGAGGAGGTCCAGTCCCGGCTGGTACGGCGGAAGTTCGCCGCCGTGAGCCTGTCGGAGGCCGTACGCACCTCCCTGACCGGGCTGATCACCGCCGGAGCCCCGCTCCAACGACTCCTCGACGAGATCGCCCAGCACGCGGGCTGTCCGCTCGTCGTCACCAACCTCGCCCATCGCGTCCTCGCCACGGCGGGGGAGCGGTCGGCGGTCGACGACGTACTGCGCGACTGGGAGCGGATCTCCCGGCAGGCGGGCGGCAGCGAGGGCGACGGCTGGGCACGCGCCGAGCTGGGCGGGCGCGGGGAGCGCTGGGGCCAGATCGTGCTGTGCGGATACCGGGGCGACGCCGCCACCGGGCGGCTGCTCGCCGACCGGGCCGCCGAGGCGCTCGTACTGCACCGCATGCTCGGCGGCTCGGCGCACAGCTGGGAGGAGCAGTCCGCGCAGAGCCTCCTGACGGACCTCGTCTCCGGAGTCGTACCGGCCCGGCAACTGCTGCCGAGGGCACGGGCGGCCGGGCTGCCGGTCAACCGCCGTACGTTCGTGCCGCTCGTCGTGCGCGACGGGGACCCGGCCCAACTCGACCGTGTGCTGCGGATGCTGGGGCTCCCCGGGCTCGTCGCCGAACTGGCGGAGGGCGCCACCGCCGTACTCCTCAGCCTCGCCCGGGACCAGGACGCGGCCGCGCTCACCGCGCACTTCGCCACCCGGCTGCGGTCGGAGTCGGGGGAGCGCAGGACCGTCGTGGCGGCAGCCGAGGCGCGGACCACGTGGGAGGACGTGCCGGGCGGGCTGCGCGAGGCTCGGCACGTGGCCGACGCCGTCGCCCAGTCCTCGGCGGCCGGGCTGGAGCTGCCGGTCGTGGTACGCCTGCGTGATGTGCATCTGCGCGGCCTGGTCCGGCTGTTGCGGGACGATCCGCACGTACAGGCCTTCGCCGAGCGGGAGTTGGACGGCCTGCTGCGCGGTGACGGGCACGCCGAGCAGGATCTGCTGCCGGTGCTGCGGACGTATCTCGCGACGGGCCGCAACAAGTCGCACACGGCTCAGCTGCACCATGTGAGCAGGCCCGCGCTGTACCGCCGTCTCGAAGCCATAGAGGCCCGCCTCGGCGTGGACCTCGACGACTTCGAACAGGCCGCGTCCGTCCACATCGCCCTCCTCGCCCACGACGCGCAACAGGGCTGAAACATGCCGGGACCTGCGAAAACGGCGGTGAAACATGCGCCCACGAAGAGGTGACACGGTGGAACGGAGAAGGCCCGCAGACGTGACACCGTGCAACTCAAACCCGACTTCCGGACTTCCTAGGCTCACCGCACACCGAGTGACCGGAGGTCCCGATGAGCAGAGTCATCCGCGCAGCCATCTTCCAGACGGCCTGGACCGGCGACAAGGAGTCGATGATCCAGGTCCACGAGCAGGCGGCCCGCGACGCGGCCGCGCAGGGTGCGCAGGTCCTGTGCTTCCAGGAGCTTTTCTACGGGCCCTACTTCTGCCAGGTCCAGGACAAGGCGTTCTACGAGTACGCCGAGCAGATCCCCGACGGCCCGATCGTCAAGCGCTTCCAGGCGCTCGCCAAGGAGCTGGGCCTGGTCCTCGTGCTGCCGATGTACGAGGAGGAGCAGCCGGGAGTCCTCTACAACACCGCCGCCGTGATCGACGCGGACGGCAAGTACCTCGGCAAGTACCGCAAGCACCACATCCCCCAAGTCCCCGGCTTCTGGGAGAAGTTCTACTTCCGCCCCGGCAACGTCGGCTGGCCCGTCTTCGACACCGCGGTGGGGAGGATCGGCGTCTACATCTGCTACGACCGGCACTTCCCGGAGGGCTGGCGTGCGCTGGGCCTCGGCGGCGCCGAGATCGTGTTCAACCCGTCGGCCACCTCGCGGGGCCTGTCCCGCTACCTGTGGCAGCTGGAGCAGCCGGCGTCGGCCGTCGCCAACGAGTACTTCATCGGCGCGATCAACCGGGTCGGCGTCGAGGAACTCGGGGACAACGACTTCTACGGCACCTCCTACTTCGTGGACCCGGAGGCCCAGTTCGTCGGCGAGGTGGCGAGCGACAAGGAGACCGAACTCGTCGTCCGCGACCTGGACCTGGCCAAGCTCCGCGAGGTCCGCGACCGCTGGCAGTTCTTCCGCGACCGCCGCCCGGACGCCTACGCCCCGCTGACGGCACCGTAACGAAGCACTTCCCGCGCCCCTGTGCCACCTGGGCCAAGCCCTCTGAGGGGCGCGGGGAAGCGCGCGACCGGCCCAAGACGACCGGCCCCTTCCCAACAACCCGAGGGAGCGTGAATTCATGAGCGGCCGTACTCTCATCCGCGGCGGTCTCGTCATCACCGCGTCCGACGAGATCCACGCCGACGTCCTGATCGAGGACGGCCGAGTCGCCGCCCTCGCCGCCGCCGGCACCCCCGCGGCCGAGGCCTGGACCGCCGAACGCACCATCGACGCCACCGGGAAGTACGTCATCCCCGGCGGCGTGGACGCGCACACGCACATGGAGCTGCCCTTCGGCGGCACCTTCGCCTCCGACACCTTCGAGACCGGCACCCGGGCCGCCGCCTGGGGCGGTACGACGACGATCGTCGACTTCGCCGTGCAGAGCGTCGGCCACAGCCTCCGCGAGGGTCTCGACGCCTGGCACGCCAAGGCGGAGGGCAACTGCGCCATCGACTACGGCTTCCACATGATCGTGTCGGACGTGAACCAGGACACGCTCAAGGAGATGGACCTGCTGGTGCAGGAGGGCGTCACCTCCTTCAAGCAGTTCATGGCCTACCCGGGCGTCTTCTACAGCGACGACGGCCAGATCCTGCGCGCCATGCAGCGCTCCGCCGAGAACGGCGGCCTGATCATGATGCACGCCGAGAACGGCATCGCGATCGACGTGCTGGTCGAACAGGCGCTGGCACGCGGCGAGACCGACCCCCGCTACCACGGTGAGGTGCGCAAGGCCCTGCTGGAGGCCGAGGCCACCCACCGCGCCATCAAGCTCGCCCAGGTCGCCGGCGCCCCGCTGTACGTCGTGCACGTCTCGGCGATGGAGGCGGTCGCCGAGCTGGCCAGGGCGCGTGACGAGGGGCTCAACGTCTTCGGTGAGACCTGCCCGCAGTACCTGTTCCTCTCCACGGACAACCTCGCGGAGCCCGACTTCGAGGGCTCGAAGTACGTCTGCTCCACCCCGCTGCGGCCCAAGGAGCACCAGGCCAAGCTGTGGCAGGGCCTGCGCACCAACGACCTCCAGGTGGTCTCCACCGACCACTGCCCCTTCTGCTTCGTCGGCCAGAAGGAGTTGGGCCGCGGCGACTTCTCCAAGATCCCCAACGGTCTGCCGGGCGTCGAGAACCGTATGGACCTGCTCCACCAGGCCGTCGTCGACGGGCACATCTCGCGCCGCCGCTGGATCGAGATCGCCTGCGCGACCCCGGCCCGCATGTTCGGCATGTACCCGAAGAAGGGCACCATCGCGCCGGGCGCGGACGCCGACATCGTCATCTACGACCCGCACGCCGAGCAGGTCATGTCCGCCGAGACGCACCACATGAACGTCGACTACTCGGCGTACGAGGGCAAGCGCACCACCGGCCGGGTCGAGACGGTCCTCTCGCGCGGCGAACTCGTCATCACCGAGCGGGAGTACACCGGGCACGCCGGGCACGGCGTCTACACCCCCCGCTCCACCTGTCAGTACCTCAACTAGGAGTGGCGCCCATCATGGACTTCGGACTCGTCCTGCAGACCGACCCGCCGGCCTCGCGTGTCATCGAGCTGATGAAGCGCGCCGAGAACAACGGCTTCACGTACGGCTGGACCTTCGACTCCGCCGTGCTCTGGCAGGAGCCGTTCGTCATCTACAGCCAGATCCTGTCCAGTACCACGAAGCTGACGGTCGGCCCCATGGTCACCAACCCGGGCACCCGCACCTGGGAGGTCACCGCCTCGACGTTCGCCACGCTGAACGACATGTTCGGCAACCGCACGGTCTGCGGCATCGGCCGCGGCGACTCCGCGATGCGCGTCGCGGGCCGCAAGCCCAACACCCTGGCCCGCATCAGCGAGGCGATGAAGGTGATCCGGTCGCTGGGCAGCGGGGGAGAGGCCGACCTCGGCGGGACCGTGATCAGTTTCCCGTGGATCAAGCCCGGTGCCGAACTCCCGGTCTGGATGGCCGCGTACGGCCCCAAGGCCCTGAAGATGACCGGTGAGGAGGCGGACGGCTTCATCCTCCAGCTGTCCGACCTCTACTTGACCGAGTACATGGTCAAGGCGGTCAAGGACGCGGCCGTGGCCGCCGGCCGCGACCCGTCCGAGGTGAAGATCTGCGTGGCCGCCCCCGCGTACGTCACCGAGGACGACTCCCCGGAGGCCCTGGCCCACGCGCGTGAGCAGTGCCGCTGGTTCGGCGGGATGGTCGGCAACCACGTCGCCGACCTGGTGTCGAAGTACGGCGAACACTCCGCGGCCGTACCGGAGGAGCTGACGGATTACATCAAGGCCCGCGAGGGGTACGACTACTCCCACCACGGGCGCGCAGACAACCCCGACACCCAGTTCGTGCCGGACGAGATCGTGGACCGGTTCTGTGTCATCGGCACTCCCGAGATGCACATCGAGAAGCTGAACGCCCTGCGCGCGCTGGGCGTGGACCAGTTCGCCGTGTACGACATGCACGACGCGCAGGAGAGGGTGATCGACGTGTACGGCTCGACGGTCATCCCGGCGGTCAACGGCTGATCCGGGTTCCCGGAACCGGTCCACGACTGCGAGAATCCGGCCACCCCAAGCAACCGGAACCAACAGCTCCACTCAGTGCCCCCCCCACACCTTGTCTCCCTCCCCTCCGCCGTCCCGGAGGGGAGGGGCCCAAGGCCTCCGCACGGCCTTTCTCTCCCGTCCCACCTCCCCTGATTGGCCTGCCCATGACCGAAACAGTCCCCACGGGGCCGTCGATAGCCCAGTCCGCCGACTCGTCCGGCCGGATCGAGCTGGCCCCCGAGGCCTTCCCCGCCGACAGTCCCTTCGCCAACGAGGACCTGCGCCCCGTACCCGTCTCCGAGCGCAAGTGGACGACGTACAACTTCGCGGCGCTGTGGATCTCCATGGCCCACTGCATCCCCAGCTGGACCCTGGCCTCCGGCCTGGTCGCCCTCGGTATGGACTGGAAGCAGGCCGTCTTCACCATCGCCCTGGCCAACATCATCGTGCTGCTGCCGATGCTGGCCACCGGGCACGCCGGACCCAAGTACGGCATCCCCTTCCCGGTGCTCGCCCGCGCCTCCTTCGGTCTGCGCGGTGCCAACATCCCGGCGATGATCCGCGCGGCCGTCGCCTGCGGCTGGTTCGGCATCCAGACGTGGATCGGCGGCTCGGGCATATTCGCGCTCGGCTCCAAGCTCACCGGCGGTGAGTGGGAGAACGCGGGGAAGATCGCGGGCAACCCGTGGCCGCTGTGGCTCTGCTTCGTCCTCTTCTGGGCGCTGCAGATAGCGATCATCTACCGCGGCATGGACTTCCTGCGGCACTTCGAGAACTGGGCCGCGCCCTTCGTGATCGTCGGCGCGCTCGTGCTGCTGATCTGGATCGCGGTCAAGGCCGACGGCTTCGGCGCGCTGCTCGACCAGCCCTCCAAGCTCGGCTGGGGCCCTGACTTCTGGCCGGTGTTCTTCCCGTCCCTCATGGGCATGATCGGCTTCTGGGCCACGCTCTCCCTGAACATCCCCGACTTCACCCGCTTCGGCGCCAGTCAGAAGGCGCAGACCTGGGGCCAGTCCCTCGGCCTGCCCACCACGATGACCCTCTTCGCGGTCCTCGCCGTGCTGGTCACGTCCGGCTCCGAGGTCGTCTACGGCGAGGCCATCTGGGACCCGGTCACGCTGGCCGCCAAGGCCGACAACGTCTTCGGGCTCCTCTTCGCCCTGATCACCGTGCTGGTCGCGACCATCTCCGTGAACATCGCGGCGAACGTGGTCTCACCGGCGTACGACCTCGCGAACCTCGCCCCGAAGCTCATCAACTTCCGTACGGGCGCGCTCATCACGGGTGTCGTCGGCGTCCTGATCTTCCCGTGGAAGCTGATCTCCACACCCGAGTTCTACATCTTCACCTGGCTCGGCGTGGTCGGCGGTCTGCTCGGCACGGTCGCCGGCATCCTCATCGCCGACTACTGGATCATCCGCCGCACCGTCCTGCACCTCGCGGACCTGTACACGCCCGGCGGGCGCTACTGGTACACGTCCGGCTGGAACTGGCGGGCGATCGTGGCCTTCGTGGTCGGCGGTGTCCTCGCGGTCGGCGGCTCGTACTCGACCGTCTCCGAGGACGGCGTGTCCTCGGGACCGTTCCCGCACGACGGCATGATCCCGTTCCTCAAGCCGCTCGCCGACTACGGCTGGGCGGTGGGCCTGGGCACGGCGATGGTGCTGTACGTGGCGCTGATGGCCGGGGAGAGGAAGAAGACGCAGGAGGAGCGGGCGGCCGTCTGACGGTCGCCGCGACCGGAGCGGCGGCGGCCGTGCCGGAGAGGCGTACCCCTTACTGGGCGTCCTCCAGCACGGCCGCCGCCTCTTTGGCGGCCTTGATGGCGCCCTTGTTGATCTCGTCCGTGCCGGGCGCCTTCTGCGACTCGAAGTCGCTGCCGTTGTACGTGACGACCACCAGGGCGTTGGACATGAGGACGTACACCACGCCCTCGCGGGTCTGCTGCTTGTCCTCGGTGGTGAGGTTCACCACCGAGTAGGCCGCGTCGCCGAGACCGGGGACCGCACCGCCACCGCTCTTCTCCGTGGTGCGCGCCTTATAGGAGCTTTCGGCCTTGTCGTCCGATTGCTGAATCTCGTACGAGACGTCGAGCCAGCGGTAGTCGAAGCCCTTGAGCGCGTTCCAGGAACAGGTGCGGCGCACGGCCTGGTCGGTCGACGCGATCTCCTTGCCGGCCGTCTTCGCGCCCGGAACAAGGGATTTGACCGTTTTCGTCGTGACGCCGGAGCAGGGCGAGGGTGCCTTCGCGTACGTCTTGGACACGGTCGATGTCGACGGCGCGGACTCGGAGGTGGATTCGGGCTTCGCCGCGGTGTCCTGCGTGGAGTCCTTCCCGGCCGGGCTCGCGGACAGCGGACCGGACGACAACGCCCAGCCCGCGGTGGCGAGTACGGCGACCGGCAGCAGTCGCGCGGTGAGGGCGAGCGGCAGAGGGAGATCACGCACAGCGCACTTCTCGGGGTCGAGGCGGCGGTACCGCCGGGCGGTGGGGTACGCCAGTGTCACACGACTGCGTGTAGGACGAAAGTGCGAACTCGCTCCGTGCATACGTGGTGACAGGGGTTCGCGGTCCGGGACGCGGGCGCCGTCCTCGTGCCGGCGGTCCTCGTGTCGGCGGCCTTGTGTCGGCGGCCTTCGCGTCGGTGGCGGAGTCGCGGCTTCCGCCAGGGTGCGTGTCAGGATCGGCCCATGATTCCGATACGCGGCCGTACGGCCTTCCGCGTGGTCCTGACGGTGGCGCTGACATCGGCCGTCGGTGGCTGCGGACTCTCGGAGGAACTGGACCGCGAGCTCGACCCCGACCGTGCGGTGCCCTCGGTGTCGGCCTCGCCGACGGGTACGGACGCGCCCGGGGAGCGGCGGGTTCCGGAGCCGCCCGGGGGCCCGGAGTCGCAGCCGGGCGCGGGGTCGACCGAGGACACCTCGGCCGCCTGCCCGTCCTCCGGGGTGCGGATGCTGCCAGGCCTCGTGGAGTCGGCGATGGGGCTGCGGGCGATGAGCGTGACCCTCACGAACTGCGGCACGAAGCCGTACACCGTCAACGGCTACCCGTCGATCCAGGTGCTCGACGAGAACGGCGAGCGTCATGACGCCGTACGCGTCCTGGAGGGTTCGCGGCACATCACCACCGGTGTGCCCGACTTCGGCCCGCACACCGTCATCCTGAAGCCCGGCGAGGCCGCCAGGGCCGAGCTGGTCTGGCGCAACACGGTCACCGAGGCGGACGTACCCGCCGTCAACGCCCCTTACCTGCGCATCGCCCCGCTGGCGGGCCGGCCCGCCGAAGTCCTCACCCCGGACGGTGGCATCGACCTCGGCAACACGGGACGCCTCGGCACGACGGCGTGGGCGCAGGTCGCCGACGGGTCTTAACCGGTTGCGGGGCCTGCGTGGCGATCAGCACCCTGGAGGCATGAGCCGGTCACCGTACGCCACCGAGTCCCAACTCCCTTCCGTACGCGAGGAGATCCTCGCCTACTACGAGCAGGGGAAGGAGGAAGCGCGCCTCAGAAACGGCGCCGGACGGCTGGAGTTCTGGCGGACGCAGGACGTGCTGCGGCGGCTGCTGCCGGGAGTTCCCGCGCGGGTGCTCGATGTGGGCGGCGGCACAGGGATCCACGCCGAATGGCTGGCCGACGACGGCTACGAGGTCGAGGTCGTCGATCCCGTGCCGATGCACGTGGAGCGGTCCGGGCGGCTGCCCGGGGTCACCGCCCGACTCGGAGACGCCCGCGCACTGCCCGCCGAGGACGCCGCGTACGACGTCGTGCTGTTCCTGGGGCCGCTCTATCATCTGCCCGAACGCCCGGACCGGGTCAGGGCGTTGGCCGAGGCCCGCCGGGCCGTGCGCCCGGGTGGCGTGGTGATCGCGGCCACGATCAACCGGTTCGCGGGGCTCAACGACACCCTCCTGCAAGGGAACTACGTCATCCCGGAGCGTCGCACGCGCGTCGACGCCGTGTCGGCCGACGGAAGGCACCGCTACTCGCCGGAGGACCCGCACTTCACCACCGCCTATTTCGCCGACCCGGCCGAGGTGCCGGGCGAGTTCACCGAGGCCGGGCTCGAACCGGAGGGGCAGTACGGCGTGGAGGGCGTCGCCTGGCTGATGGGCGGCGTGGAGGAGTGGCTGGACGACCCGGAGCACCGGGAGGCCGTGCTGGCGGCGACCCGGCGGATCGAGTCGGAGCCCTCGCTGCTGGGGGCGAGCGGGCATGTGCTGACCGTGGGGCGGCGTTCCGGCGAGGGCTGATCCCGGGGGCCTGCCGGAGCGCTGCGTACGATCATCGAACGCCCGTCGCGCGTTAAGGAGTCCGCCCGTGTTCACCACTCGTCCGACGCTCCAGGGGACCTTCGGAATGGTGTCCTCCACGCACTGGCTCGCCTCGCAGTCGGCGATGGCGGTCCTGGAGGACGGCGGCAACGCCTTCGACGCGGCCGTGGCGGCGGGCTTCGTCCTGCACGTCGTGGAACCGCACCTCAACGGGCCCGCGGGCGAGGTACCGATCATCTTCGCGCCGGCGGACGGCGAGGTCCGGGTGCTCTGCGGACAGGGCGTCGCGCCCGCCGGGGCGTCGGCCGAGCACTACCGGGGGCTCGGTCTGGAACTCGTCCCCGGCACGGGGCCGCTGGCGGCCGCCGTGCCCGGCGCCTTCGACGCGTGGATGCTCCTCCTGCGCGACCACGGCACCAAGGACCTGGCTGACGTCCTGAAGTACGCCATCGGGTACGCGGAGGACGGACACGCGCCCGTGGAGAACGTGGGGGCGACGGTCGAGTCCGTGCGGGACCTCTTCGAGAAGGAGTGGCTGTCGTCGGCGGAGGTCTACCTGCCCAAGGGGCGGGCGCCCCGCCCCGGCGAGCTGTTCCGCAACCCGGCCCTGGCCGCGACCTGGCGGCGGCTGCTCGCCGAGGTCGAGGGGGCGGGGGACCGGGAGGCCCGTATCGAGGCGGCGCGCGAGGTGTGGCGCTCCGGCTTCATCGCCGAGGCCCTCGTCCGGCAGGCCGGACGGCCCACCCTGGACACCAGCGGCGAACGGCACACCGGGACGCTCACGACGGCCGACCTGGCCGGCTGGTCCGCGACCTACGAGGCCCCGGCGACGTACGACTGGAACGGCTGGACCCTGTGCAAGGCGGGCCCCTGGAGCCAGGGCCCGGTCCTCCTCCAGCAACTCGCCCTGCTGCCGCCCGAACCGCCCGCGTACGGGTCCGCCGCGTACGTGCACCTCCTCGTCGAGGGCTGCAAACTCGCCATGGCGGACCGGGAGGCCTGGTACGGGGACGCGGCGCCGGTACCGCTCGGCGAGCTGCTGTCCGACGAGTACAACGCCGCGCGGCGGGCGCTCGTCGGCGACACGGCGTCGTACGAGCTGCTGCCGGGCCGTCCGGGCGGCCGCACCCCGCGACTGAGCGCCCACGCGCGCGTGGTGGCCACCGACGAGCCGGGCTTCCACCCCATGGGGGCCGGCGAGCCCACGGTCGCGAAGGGGTCCGGGAACCTGAGGGGCGCCGGTGAGCCCACCGTCGCCAAGAGTCCCCGGTCGCCGGTGCCGGGGGAGCCCGAGGTCGCGGCGGACGGGAGCGTCCGGGGCGACACCTGCCACCTCGACATCGTCGACCGCTGGGGCAACATGGTCGCGGCCACGCCCAGCGGCGGCTGGCTGCAGTCCAACCCGGTGGTGCCCGAGCTGGGCTTCCCGCTCGGTACCCGGCTGCAGATGGCCTGGCTGGACGAGGGGCTGCCCAACTCCCTCACCCCCGGGCGCCGGCCGCGCACCACGCTCACCCCGTCGCTGGCGCTGCGCGACGGCGTCCCGGTCCTGGCCTTCGGTACGCCCGGCGGCGACCAGCAGGACCAGTGGCAGCTGCACTTCTTCCTCGCCGTCGCCCTCCGCCCGCCGGTCCGCGGCGGCCTCGACCTCCAGGGCGCGATCGATGCCCCGAACTGGCACAACGACAGCTTCCCCGGCTCCTTCTATCCGCGCGGCACGCGCCCCGGCAGCGTCACCGTCGAGTCCCGCATGCCCCCGGAGACCATCGCCGAGCTGCGCCGACGCGGCCACGACGTCGTCGTCGGCGAGGCCTGGTCCGAGGGCCGGCTGTGCGCGGTCGCCCGCGACCCGGAGACCGGGGTGCTGTCGGCGGCGGCGAACCCGCGCGGGATGCAGGGGTACGCGGTCGGGCGCTGAGCCGGGGAGTGTCTCCGTCGGATACGGCCCGGCCCCCGGCGGACGCCGACCGCCCCGGGTATTCACGGCGATTCCCTCCCGAATACACCGAACGGGTGGGGATTGTCAGTGCCGCGTGCTGTCATGGAGACATGATCGAAGACAACGAAACCATCGACGAGTTTCTCGCCCGGCACGCCTCGGACGTCGAGGAAGCGATCCGCAAGGCCGCCGCCGCGGAGATCATGCCGCGCTTCCGGCAGCTCGCCGCGCACGAGATAGACCAGAAGAACGGCCCGCACGACCTGGTGACCGACGCCGACCGCAAGGCCGAGCAGTATCTGACGGAGGCGCTGCCCGCGCTGCTGCCCGGCTCGGTCGTGGTCGGCGAGGAGGCGGTGCACGCCAACCCGGCGTCGTACGAGGCGATCCAGGGCGAGGCGCCGGTCTGGATCGTCGACCCGGTGGACGGCACCCGGCAGTTCGTGCACGGCGAGCCCGGCTTCGGCACCCTCGTCACCCTGGCCCAGGGCGGAGTCCTGCGCGCCTCCTGGACGTACGCGCCCGCCCTGGACCGGCTCGCCGTGGCGATACGCGGCCAGGGGGCCACCGTCGACGGCGAGCCCCTGCGCGCCGGCTCGCCCGACCCCGGCCGTGACCTCGTCATCGCCACCTCCCACCCGGACTACACCACCGAGGAGCAGAAGCGGGCCCTGCTCGGCCTGTGGACGGACGGTGTGGCTCCGCGCGCCTGCGGTTCGGCCGGACTGGAGTATCTCGCCATCGCCGAGGGCCGGTTGGACGCCACAGCCTTCTCCTGGGAGGCCGCGTGGGACCACGCGGCCGGTCTGCTCCTCGTCGAGGAGGCGGGCGGCGCCCATCTCACCCTGACCGGCGAGCCCTTCCGCATCACCGGCGGCAACGCCCTGCCGTTCACCACCGCCCGGGACGCGGCCACGGCCCGCCGGGTCGTGGGGTTGCTGTCGGGCGGAGCCTGACCCGGGGTCCAGGTGGCCCGCCGGGGCGGCTCGGGTCACCGGGGCGCCTCCCCGGTGACCTGGTCCGGGCGGCCGTGCGGAACCGGCACGTCCGTCGGCGGAGTCCACCCTTGCCCGGGCCTGTCGGCGGCCGGGCATATCCTGAGCGAGGTCTGTCGGCGGGCGGGGATTCCGTCGGCGGAGCTTGGCCATCGGCTGACGAAGGGGTCCGGACGTGCCGTCGATGCTCGACGCGGTGGTGGTGGGGGCGGGGCCGAACGGCCTGACGGCTGCCGTGGAGCTGGCCCGCCGCGGGTTCTCCGTGGCCGTGTTCGAGGCGAAGGACACCGTGGGAGGGGGCGCCCGCACCGCCGAGCTGACCCTGCCCGGCTTCCGCCACGACCCCTGCTCGGCCGCGCACCCGCTCGGCGTCAACTCGCCCGCGTTCAAGGCGATGCCGCTGAACCGCTACGGCCTGGAGTGGCTGCACGCCGAGCTGCCGATGGCGCATCCCTTCCTCGACGGCTCGGCGGCCGTGCTGTCGCGCTCGGTGGGGGAGACGGCCGCCTCGTTCGGCCCGCGTGACGCGGGGCCGTACCGCAGGCTGGTCGAGCCGTTCCTGCCCAAGTGGGACACGCTCGCCCGGGACTTCATGTCGCTGCCGCTGTCCTCGTTGCCCCGCGACCCGGTCACCCTCGCCCGTTTCGGCCTCGTGGGGCTGCCGCCGTCGACGTGGCTGATGCGCCGCTTCAAGGACGAGCGGGCCAAGGCGCTGTTCGCCGGGCTCGTCGCCCATGTCATCGCCCCGCTCGGCGGCCTCGCCACCGGCGCCGTCGGCCTGGTCTTCGCGCTGGCCGCGCACGCTGCCGGCTGGCCGGTCGCCCGGGGCGGCTCACAGGCCATCTCCGACGCGCTCACCGCGTATCTCGAAGACCTCGGCGGCACCGTCCATACCGACTACGAGGTCAAGCGCCTCGACGACCTGCCGCCCGCGCGCGCGTACGTCTTCGACACCTCGCCCACCGCGCTGGCCCGGATCGCGGGCTTCGGGAACCACTACGCGTCGTACCGCTACGGCGCGAGCGTCTTCAAGCTCGACTACGCGCTGGACGGCCCCGTGCCCTGGACCGCCGAGGAGGCGCGCCGTGCCGGGACCGTCCAGGTCGGGGCGAGCAGGGCCGAGATCGGCGCGGCGCTCGACGCGGCCTCCCGGCAGGGCCGGGCGCCCGACGCGCCGTTCCTGATCACCGTGCAGCCCAGCCTGGTCGACCCCGGCCGGGCGCCCGAGGGCAAGCACGTCTTCTGGGCGTACGGCCATGTCCCGAACGGTTGGACGGGCGACCTGACGGACGCGGTCGAGCGTCAACTGGAGCGGTTCGCCCCGGGGTTCCGCGACCGCGTCCTCGCCCGCGCCACCGCCGGCCCGCCCGAGCTCGCCGCGCACAACGCGAACTACGTCGGCGGCGACATCGCCTGCGGCGCCGCCTCCGGACTGCAGTTGATGCTCCGCCCCAAGCTCTCGCTCTTCCCGTACAGCACCCCGCACCCGGCCGTCTTCATCTGCTCCTCGGCGACCCCGCCGGGCCCCGGCGTGCACGGCATGTCGGGACACAACGCGGCCAAGGCGGTGTGGCGGAGGTTGCGGCAGGAACCCTGAGGTGGTTCATCGGCGCGCGAAGCGAAGTCACGGATCGACAAAGGTCTTCACGTTTTCTCCGTGTGAATGGTCAAGTCGCGTGGGTAAGTTGCCGCCATGAAAGATCGGAGAGCGGTACCGGGCTCGGGCTCGCGGCCTGCCGTGCGCCTCACCGACCTCGCGCAACTCGTGCGGGCACCGGCCGCCTTGAGCGTCCCGGGCGACGTGCTCGCGGGCGCAGCCGCCGCCGGACACCCGCTGGGCGTGCGGACGTTCGGCGTGATGGGCTCGTCCGTCTGCCTCTACTGGGCCGGCATGGCCCTCAACGACTACGCCGACGCCACGATCGACGCCGTCGAGCGCCCCGAGCGCCCCGTCCCGTCCGGCCGGGTCCCACGCCGCACCGCCCTCGCCGTCGCCGGCGCCCTGACGGCCGGGGGCCTCGCGCTCGCCGCCGCTTCGGGGGGCCGCCGGAGCCTCCTGGGAGCGCTCCCCCTGGCCGGCGCCGTCTGGGCGTACGACCTGAAGCTCAAGTCCACCCCGGCCGGCCCGGCCGCCATGGCCTCCGCCCGTGCCCTGGACGTCCTCGCGGGCGCCTCGGCCGCCGGGCGCGGGCCGGACCGTACGGCCGGAACCGGCGCCGCCCTGCTGCGCGCCGCCGTCCCCGCCGCGCTGGTCGGGGTCCACACCTACACCCTGACCGCCCTCAGCCGTCACGAGATCTCGGGCGCCCCTGCCCGGCTGCCGGCCGCGACCCTCGCCGCCTCCACGACCACCGCCCTCGCCACGGCACTCCCGGTCGTCGGCCCGGCGCTCGCCCGGCGCGCCGCCCGCGGCTCGCAGCGCGACGGCGCCACCACCGCCGCGTGGCCCGGCACGACCGCGGGGGCCACCGGGACCGTGCGCGCGAGCGCCGGCGTCTCGCGCTCGACCGAGGCACGGGCCGCCGTGGTCGCCGCCGGGGCCCTCGCCTACCTCGGCAGCTACGGAACGGCCCAGGCCCGCGCCGTACGGGAGCCGTCGGCCGAGAACGTACGGCGGGCCGTCGGGGCCGGGATCCTCGGCCTGATGCCCCTGCAGGCGGCGCTTACCGCGCGGAGCGGAGCCACGGCCGCGGCGGCGGCCCTGGGCGTCGTACACCCCCTCGCCCGGCGACTCGCCCGGCGCATATCCCCCACCTGAACAGCACAGACCTCCGCAGGAGGAAAGCCGGAATGACCCCGCCCCCCACCCCCTTGAGATTCGGCTACGGCACCAACGGCTTCACCAACCACCGCCTCGGCGACGTCCTCGCGGTCCTCGCCGACCTCGGCTACGACGGCGTCGCGCTCACCCTCGACCACGGCCACCTCGACCCGTACGCGGACGACCTGCCCCGACGGGTGGCCGCGGTCGCCCGGGACCTGGCCCGGCACGGTCTCGACGTGACCGTCGAGACCGGCGCGCCCTATCTCCTCGACCCCTGGGGCAAGCACCACCCGACCCTCATGGCGGACGGGGCCGAGCGCAGGATCGACCTGCTGCGGCGGGCCGTACGCGTCGCCGCCGACCTCGGCTCGCCCACCGTCCACCTGTGCAGCGGCCCCGCGCCGGACGAAGGGCTGCCGGAACGGGACGCGTGGAAGCGGCTCGCGGCGGGCGTCGAGACCGTCCTGGAGACGGCGGGGGAGTACGGCGTCTCGCTGGCCTTCGAGCCCGAGCCGTACATGTTCGTCGACACGGTGGAGCGGTGCCTGGAACTCGCCGAGATGGTCGGCGGACACGAACTGTTCGGGATCACCCTCGACGTGGGGCACGCGCACTGCGTGGAGGACCGGACCGTGCTGGAGTGCGTCCGCCTCGCCGCCCCGCGCCTGCTCAACGTGCAGATCGAGGACATGCGGCGGGGCATCCACCAGCACCTCGAACTCGGCGCCGGCGAGATCGACTTCCCGCCCGTGCTCGCCGCCCTCCAGGACCTCGACCACCGCGGACTGGTCTCCGTGGAGATCCAGGGCGGTTCCCTCGACGCCCCCGAAGTGGCGCGTCGCTCGCTGGACTTCCTCCGCGCGGCGACGGCCTGACCCGGCCCGACGACCACCACCGTCCGTCAGATCCTCCACCCCACAGGGGGTTGTTCCGTCATGGTCTCCACCGGCATGCCGCTCTCCGAGGCGGCCGAACCCTCCGACCCGCGACCCCTCCTTGCCGACCCGCGACCCCTCCTCTCCGGTCACGCACTGGACCCGGCGGCCCGCGCCTGGCTCGACGAGGCCGTGGCCCGGATCGCCGACCGGCCCGCCGCCGTACGAACCCTGTTCCCCGCCGCCCGAAGACGCTGCGGGCGTGCGCGGCTGGACGCGCACTGGACCGTCGACGAGGCGGCCCGCGCCGTCCTGCTCGCCGCGCTGCCGCTGGGCGGCCGGCCGCTCGCCGACGAACTGGCCGGCCTCCTGCGCCACGGCGACCCGGCCGAACAACGGGCCGTCCTCCGGGCCCTGCACCTGCTCGCCGGGCCCCGGGGCGACGGCCCCGCCCGGGAACCCCTCGGCGACCTCGCCCTGCCGCTCGTCCGGGAAGCCCTGCGCGGCAACGACGGCAGCATCGTCGAGGCCGCCCTCGGCCCGTACGGCGCCGGCCGCCTCCCGGACACCGAGTACCGGCAGGCCGTACTGAAGTGCGTCTTCCTGGAGATCCCGCTCGACCGGATCGCCGGGATCGCCGCCCGTGCCGACGCCGAACTCGCCCGTATGCTCGCCGACTTCGCGCACGAGCGGGTCGCCGCAGGGCGCGACGTACCGGCGGACATCTGGCCCGTCGTCCGCGACTTCCCGGCCGCCGACCAGCTCACCGACAGGCTCACCGCCGAGACGCGGGCCGCCACGCCCGACCGCCGCGAGGCCGCCGGGCGCGCCCTGAAGGCGCTCCGGCGAGCCACCGCCTCCGCGGCTTCCGCACAGAACACCGCCTCCGCGCAGAACACCGCCTCCGCGGCTTCCGCGCAGAACACCGCCCCCGCCGCTTCCGCACAGAACACCGCCTCCGTGTAGGACACCGCCTTCGCATCCAGTCGGCATCGCTCACAGGACAACCCGAGGAAGAGGCCTGCCCGTGCGCATTTTCGACCCCCACATCCACATGACCTCCCGCACCACCGACGACTACGAGGCGATGTACGCGGCCGGCGTGCGTGCCGTCGTCGAGCCGGCCTTCTGGCTGGGCCAGCCCCGCACCTCGCCCGAGAGCTTCTACGACTACTTCGACGCGCTGCTGGGCTGGGAGCCCTACCGGGCCGCCCAGTTCGGCGTCCAGCACTTCTGCACGGTCGCGCTCAACCCCAAGGAGGCCAACGACCCGCGCTGCCGGCCCGTGCTGGACGAGCTGCCCCGCTACCTCGCCAAGGACCGGGTCGTCGCCGTCGGTGAGATCGGCTACGACTCCATGACGCCCGAGGAGGACGAGGCGCTCGCGCTCCAGCTCCAGTTCGCGATCGAGCACGAACTGCCCGCTCTCGTGCACACCCCGCACCGCGACAAGGCCGTCGGCACCCGCCGGACCCTGGACGTCGTACGCGAGTCGGGCATCGCCCCCGAACTCGTCGTCCTCGACCACCTCAACGAGCTGACCGTCGGCACGGTCCTCGACAGCGGCTGCTGGGCCGGGTTCTCGATCTACCCGCGGACCAAGATGAGCGAGGACCGCATGGTCACCATCCTCCAGCAGCACGGTACCGAGCGCGTTCTCGTCAACTCGGCTGCCGACTGGGGCCGTTCGGACCCGCTCAAGACCCGGAAGACCGCCGACGCCATGCTGGCCGCCGGGTTCGGCGACGACGCCGTGGACCGGGTGCTGTGGCGCAACCCCGTGGATTTCTACGGGCAGAGCGGCCGACTGGATCTCGACGAGCCCAAGCCCGACGAGGAGTCGAGCTACCAGGGCAACTCCGTCCGGCGCGGCGGGGAGTGAGGGGACGCGTCATGCGCTTCCGGCACCCGGACGGCACCGCCGTCCACCTCGGCTACTGCAGCAACGTCCACCAGGCGGAGGACGTCGACGGCGTCCTCGCCCAACTCGCCACCTACGCCGAACCGGTGCGCGAGCGCCTCGGCGTCGACCGGCTGGGCATCGGGCTCTGGCTCGCCCGCGACGTGGTCACGCAACTGACGGCTGAACCGGGCGAGTTGAGGCGCCTCAAGGACGAACTCGCGATGCGCGGCCTGGAGACCGTCACCCTCAACGCCTTCCCGTACGCCGGGTTCCACCGCGAGGTGGTGAAGAAGGACGTGTATCTCCCCGACTGGGCGGACGAGGCCCGCCTGCGCCACACCCTCGACTGCGCACGCGTCCTCGCCGCGCTCCTCCCGGACGACGCCGAGCGCGGCAGCGTCTCCACCCTGCCGCTGGCCTGGCGCACACCCTGGCCAGCGGAGCGCGCCGACCGTGCCCGCCGCGCCCTGGACCGGCTCACCACCGGGCTCGCCGCGATCGAGTCGGACACCGGCCGCCGTATCCGGGTCGGCTTCGAACCGGAACCCGGCTGCGTCGTCGAGACCACCGCCCAGGCCGTACGGGAGCTGCGCGGCCTCGACCCCGAACGGCTCGGCGTCTGCCTCGACGCCTGCCACCTCGCCGTGCAGTTCGAGGAACCCGGGGCGGCCCTGCGGCGCCTCGCGGAGGCAGGGCTGCCGGTCGTCAAGCTCCAGGCGTCCTGCGCGGTCGAGGCCACCGACCCGGCCGACCCCGCCGCCCGCGCGGCGCTGCGACGGCTCGCGGAGCCACGCTTCCTGCACCAGACGCGCACGGCGGCGGAGCAGGAGGCCCCTCGGGTGCGGGGCGTCGACGACCTGCCGGACGCGCTGGACGGCGCTCTGCCCACCGGCGCGGGCCCCTGGCGCGTCCACTTCCACGCCCCGCTGCACGCCGACCCCGAACCGCCGCTGCGCACCACCGCCGACCAGCTGAGCCGGGTCCTGGCCGGACTGCTCGGCGGGGCCTCGGCCGACTGCGACCACATCGAGGTCGAGACCTACACCTGGTCCGTCCTCCCCGAACCGCCCACCGACCTGCCCGGCGGAATCGCCGCCGAACTCGCCTGGGCCCGCGACCGGTTGACCGGCCTCGGCCTCAAGGAGGACCACCAGTGAGCACCCGAACCGGACGCAGGGAGAACCAGCGATGAGCACCCGAACCGGACGCAGGGAGAACCAGCGATGAGCACCCGAACCGGACGCAGGGAGAACCAGCGATGAGCACCCGACCCAACCGGCTCGTCGTCCTCGACATCGTCGGCCTCACCCCCAAGCTGCTCAAGCACATGCCTGCGGTCGCCGCTCTCGGGGAGCGCGGCTTCCGGGCCCGGCTCGACCCCGTGCTGCCCGCCGTGACCTGCGCGGTCCAGTCCACGTTCCTCACCGGTGAACCGCCCGCCGGACACGGGGTGGTGGGCAACGGCTGGTATTTCCGGGACCTCGGCGAGGTACTGCTGTGGCGCCAGCACAACGCGCTCGTCGGCGGCGAGAAGATCTGGGAGACCGCCCGCAGATCCGACCCCGACTACAAGGTCGCCAACATCTGCTGGTGGTACGCGATGGGCGCGGACGTCGACCTCACCGTCACCCCACGCCCGGTCTACTACTCCGACGGCCGCAAGGAACCCGACTGCTACACCTGGCCGCCGACCCTGCACGACGAACTCACCCACCGGCTGGGCCCGTTCCCCCTGTTCACCTACTGGGGCCCCAACGCCGGCATGCCGTCCACCCAGTGGATCCTCGGCGCCGCCCGCCAGGTCTTCGACGAGCACGACCCCGACCTCACCCTCGTCTACATCCCCCAACTCGACTACGAGCCGCAGCGATCCGGGCCCGACTCGCCCGCCACCATCCGGGCCGCCCGGCAACTCGACGACGCCCTACGCCCGTTGATCGACCACTTCCTGAGCGAGGGCGCCACGGTGGTGGCCCTCAGCGAATACGGCATCACCCCCGTCTCCCGACCCGTGGACATCAACCGGGCCCTGCGCCGCGCCGGTCTGCTCCAGGTGCACACCCAGGACGGCATGGAGTACCTCGACCCCTGGACCTCACGGGCCTTCGCCGTCGCCGACCACCAGCTCGCCCACGTCTACGTACGGGACCCGGCGGACACGGCCGAGGTCGCGAAGATCCTGGCCGAACTCGACGGCGTGGAACAGGTGTTGGACGCCGAGGGCAAGGCGGCCCACGGCCTGGACCACGAACGCTCCGGCGAACTCGTCGCGGTCGCCGACCCCGACGCCTGGTTCACGTACTACTACTGGCTCGACGACGAGCGGGCCCCCGACTTCGCCCGCCAGGTCGAGATCCACCGCAAGCCCGGCTACGACCCCGCCGAGCTGCTGTACGACGAGACCGTCCCCGCGGTGAAGCTGCGCGCGATCGGCCAGGTCGCCCGCAAGAAGCTGGGCCTGCGCTACCGCATCAGCACGGTGCCGCTGAACCCCGCCGGCGTCAGCGGCAGCCACGGGCGCCTGCCCGCCGACCCCGAGGACGGGCCCGTACTGCTGTGCTCCGCACCGGAGCCGGCACGCGAGGGCTATGCCGCCGCCGAGATCAAGGGGCTGTTGCTGGAGTTGGCGGGACTGACCACCCCCGATGACCGGCGCACCGACCCCCGCCCGAGCACCGACTAGCACCGGGAAGAACACAGCGATGAGCACGTACCCCCCACTGCCCACCGAACGTCCCCTGCTCGACCCCGCCCCCGAATACGCCAAGTGGCAGGCCGAGGAGCCGATCCGGCGGGTGACGGTCTGGGACGACAACAGCCCCTGGCTGATCACCCGTCACGACCACGCCCGTGCCGTCCTGGCCGACCCGCGTTTCAGCGCCGACTCCACGCGTGCGGGCTTCCCCGGTCTGCGTCCGCAGGCGCCTCCGCGCGGCCCGGGTCAGTTCTTCGCCATGGACCCGCCGGACCACACCCGACTACGGCGCATGCTCATCCCGGACTTCACCTTCCGCCGGGTCGAGGCTCTGCGCCCCGATCTGGTCCGGATCTGCGCGGACCTGCTCGACACGATGACGGCCGACGGCGCGCGGGAGGCCGACCTCGTCACCGCGTACGCCCTGCCGCAGCCCGCCCTCGTCATCTGCCGGCTGCTCGGAGTGCCGTACGAGGACCACGGCTTCTTCCACCGGCAGGCACAGGCGTTCACCAGCTTCAACACCGGCGACGTCGATGTGCTGGGCGCCCGCCGGGCCTTGTACGGCTACCTCGGTGAACTCCTCGCGGCCCGGACCCGTGAGCCGGCCGACGATCTGCTCTCCCGGCTGGCCACGGAACGGGTGGCGACGGGCGAGGCCACCGTCGAGGAGGCGATCGGCGTGGCCTTCGTGCTGCTGCTCGCGGGATTCGAGACCACCGCGAACATGTTCCCTCTGGCGGTCGTCGCCCTGCTGCGCCACCCGGAACAGCTCGCCGCCCTGCGCGGTGAGCCGGAGCTGTGGCCCGGCGCGATCGAGGAACTGCTGCGCTGGCTGACCGTCTCCCACTGGGGCCTGCGGCGCGTCGCGACGGAGGACGTCGAGATCGGTGGTGTCCGTATCCGCGCCGGGGACGGTGTCGCGGTGGCGATCCAGACCGCGAACCGGGACGCGTCCGTCTTCCCCGGCGCGGAGACCCTGGACGTGCGCCGCGACGCGTCCGGCCATCTGGCCTTCGGCCACGGACCGCACCAGTGCGTCGGCCAGTCCCTCGCCCGCGCGGAACTCCAGGTCGGCCTTCCCGCTCTCTTCGACCGCCTGCCGAATCTGCGTCTGACCGCACCGCCGGAGGAGCTCGCGCTGCCGATGGGCGCGATCCACGGGGTGCGATCGCTGCCGGTGGGCTGGTAGGCCGTCAGGGCCTCGTCCGAGGCCGACGACGCCCGACATATTGGAGGGCTCGCACGTCCCGTCGGCTGATATAGAGGCGGGCATGACCACCATCACCCTCGTCCGGGGCGACATCACCCAGCAGTCCGTCGACGCCATCGTCAACGCCGCGAACTCCTCCCTCCTCGGCGGGGGAGGAGTGGACGGCGCGATCCACCGGCGCGGCGGCCCCGCCATCCTGGCGGACTGCCGCAAGCTCCGCGCCTCGCACTACGGAAGGGGCCTTCCCACCGGCCAGGCCGTCGCCACCACGGCGGGCGAACTGGACGCGCGCTGGGTGATCCACACGGTCGGCCCGGTCCACAGCCAGAGCCTCGACCGCTCCGCCCTCCTCGCCTCCTGCTACCGAGAATCCCTCCGCGTGGCCGACGAGTTGGGCGCCCGCACGGTCGCCTTCCCCGCCGTCTCCGCCGGCATCTACGGCTGGCCGATGGACGACGCCGCCCGCATCGCCGTCCACACCGTCCGGAGCACGGAGACATCGGTCGAGGAGGTCAGGTTCGTTCTCTTCGACGACGAGGCGTACGCGGCGTTCGCCGAACAGACGGGCTGACGCCGTCGCCGAGTGGGAGGCGACCCGGCTCGCCGCTCTCCCGCACTCTGACGGACGAACAGCCGGAGCGTGTCGAACGAAGTCGCACAGGGCTCTCCCTGAGGGGGAAACAGCCTGGTCAGGGTTGTCCGCGGGGTCGGTCGGAGGGAGGGGCGCCGGTCCTGCGATCGGTTGCGGCGGGCCGTACCGCCTTCCACGGTGAGCGCAAGGACAGCTGCTTCGAAAGGAACATGCATGCGCGCCCTCGTCTCCCGTGGTCTTCTCCTGTCGCCCCTGGTCTGCGGGGCACTGGTCTTCGGGCCGGTCGGCACCGCCACCGCGGCCGTCGACGCGGGCCGTACCGCCTCGGACCGTACCGCCTCGGACCGCACCACGCTGGGGATCGCCGCGGTCCCCGAACCCGATCTGGACGATTTCTTCGCCGCGCTGGACGCGGAGATCGACGGGCTCCTGGCGAAGGAGGAGGCCGAAGCGGACGCCCTCGCCGAGCAGGAGATCGCCGAGGTGGAGGCGCTCCTCGCCAACCTCGACCTCGACATGGACGGGCTGCTGGCGAACCTCGACGCCGACCTGGACGCGGACATGGACGCGGATACGGACGCGGATACGGACGCGGTCACGGATACGGACGCGGTCACGGACACCGACACGGACACCGACACCGACGAGGACACGGATACGGACACGGATACGGACGCGGTCACGGACACCGACACCGACACCGACACCGACGAGGACACGGCCACCGACGCCGACGCCGTCGGCACCGACGCGGCCGTGCTGCTCAACCAGCTGGACCTGCTCGACCGCATGGACGAGGCCGACGTACTCGAACCGCTGCTGGACGAGTTGACCACCATCGCCAAGCTCGACGCGAACCAGCTCGACGCGGCCGAGGCGGCCCGGCATGTCGCGGCCCTCCGAACGGCCAACGCCACCGTTCAGCAGCGGCTGCAGAAGCTGGAGGCAGCGGCCCCGGCCACCTCCG
The DNA here is from genome assembly GCF_045160825.1 of Streptomyces sp. NBC_00104. Lineage (NCBI taxonomy): Bacteria > Bacillati > Actinomycetota > Actinomycetes > Kitasatosporales > Streptomycetaceae > Streptomyces > Streptomyces sp. NBC_00104. Next base: position 9,064,375 of record NZ_CP108215.1, read on the forward strand.
GCGGCGCCACCACGGCGGCCGACCCGGTCGCCGATCTGCCGGCCACGCTCCAGACCGCGGTCGACGCCCTGCTCAAGGCGCTGACCTCGCTCGACCTGGGCGCCGTACTGGGTGCGGTCACCGACCTGCTCGCCCCGGTCCTCGGCCTGATCACCGGCCTCCTCGGTGGCCTGGCGCCCCAGCTGCCGGCACTTCCCGCGACCTGACCGCCTCAGCCGGCGCCCGGTGCCTCAGCCGGTGCCCGGTGCGTCAGTCGCCGTCCGGTGCCTCGGCAGACGCCCGGTGCCTCAGTCGCCGTCCGGTGCGTCGCTGAGCCCCAGCCTCAAGTGCTCGACGTGGTAGACGGCCTGGTCCAGCAGCTCGGCGACATGGTGGTCGTGCAGCGCGTACACCACCGAACGGCCCCGGCGCTCGCCCACGACCAGGCCGAGGTTGCGCAGCAGGCGCAGCTGGTGGGAGCAGGCGGACTGTTCCATCCCGACCTCGGCGGCCAACTCGGTCGCCGGGAGCGGGCCTTCGCGCAGCCGGGCCAGGATCAGCAGGCGGGACGGGGTGGAGAGGGCCTGGAGGGTGGTGGCCACCTTGGCGACGTTGGCCGCGTCCAGGCGCACGCGAGGGGTGGCGTCCTGCGCTGCGGTGACGGCTCCATGACCCATGGCGCATATCTTACTCATCGCACATGAAGGCATGAATGAGTCTTCATGTATTCCTGTATGGTGTGCCGCGTGTCTGCCACCCTCACCCCGTCACCGGTCCGCCGTACGCCCGAGCCGACGGCCCCCCGCCGCCGTACCCGGGTCCTCGCCCTGCCCGAGGCCCGCTGGGCGCTGGCCTCGACCGTCGCCTTCCTGCTCGCGTTCCCGCTGGACCTGGCCGGGGCCTCCGCCTGGCTGTACGGCCCGCTCTACGCGATCGCCTACGCGGCCGGCGGCTGGGAGCCCGCCCTCGAAGGGCTGCGGGCGCTGCGCGAGAAGAGCCTCGACGTCGATCTGCTGATGATCGTCGCGGCGCTGGGCGCGGCCGCCATCGGCCAGGTCCTGGACGGCGGCCTGCTGATCGTCATCTTCGCCACCTCCGGCGCCCTGGAGGCCCTGGCCACCGCCCGCACCGCGGACTCCGTACGGGGCCTCCTCGACCTCGCCCCCACGACGGCCACCCGGCTGTCGGCGGACGGCTCCGCCGAGGAGACCGTGCCGACCGGCCGTCTCGCCGTCGGTGACGTGGTGTTGATCCGCCCCGGCGAGCGCATCGGTGCCGACGGGCAGGTCCTGGCGGGGGAGAGCGAGGCCGACCAGGCCACCATCACCGGCGAACCGCTGCCCGTCCCCAAGTCCCCCGGCGACGAGGTCTTCGCGGGCACCCTCAACGGCACGGGCGCGCTGCGCGTCCGCGTCGCACGCGACCCGGCCGACTCCGTGATCGCCCGCATCGTGAGCCTCGTCGAGGAGGCCTCCCGCACCAAGGCGCCGACCCAGCTGTTCATCGAGAAGGTCGAACAGCGGTACGCCGTCGGTGTCGTCGTCGCCACCCTCGCCGTCTTCGGCATCCCGCTGGCCTTCGGCGAGGACCTCACGGCCGCGCTGCTCCGCGCCATGACCTTCATGATCGTGGCCTCGCCCTGCGCGGTCGTCCTCGCCACCATGCCGCCGCTGCTCTCCGCCATCGCCAACGCCGGCCGCCACGGTGTCCTCGTGAAGTCCGCTGTCGCGATGGAGCGGCTGGGCGAGATCGACGTCGCCGCCCTCGACAAGACCGGCACGCTCACGGAGGGCACACCGGAGGTCACGGCCGTACGGCCGCTGCCGGGCTCCGGGCTCGACGAGGACGGGCTGCTGTCCCTGGCCGCGGCCGCGGAGCATCCCAGCGAACATCCGCTGGCCCGCGCGGTGGTCGCCGCCGCCGGCGCCCGGGGGCTACGGATCGCCGCCGCCGACGACTTCGTGGCAACCCCCGGACGAGGGGTGCGGGCGACCGTCGAGGGGTGCGTGGTGACCGTGGGGCGGCCGGGGGAGTACGGGGGCGCCGTCGGCGGTGAGGTCTCCGGGGGCGGCAGTTCCGACGGGACGACCGTTCTCGTCGAGCGGGACGGGGTCGCCGTCGGGACGCTCACCCTGGCCGACCGCCCGCGCCAGGACGCGCCCGCGGCGGTGGCCGCGCTCGCCGCCGTGACCGGTGCGTCGCCGGTCCTGCTGACCGGGGACAACGTGCGTGCCGCCGACCAGGTGGCGGCGGCCACCGGGATCGTCGAGGTGCGCGCCGGGCTGTTGCCGGAGGGCAAGGTGGAGGCCGTACGGGAGCTGCAGGCCGGGGGCGGGAAGGTGCTCTTCGTCGGCGACGGGGTCAATGACGCGCCCGCGCTCGCCGCCGCGCACTCCGGGGTGGCGATGGGGCGGGCCGGGTCCGATCTCGCCCTGGAGACGGCGGACGCGGTGGTGGTGCGGGACGAGCTCGGCGCGATCGCGGCGGTGGTGCGGTTGTCGCGGGCGGCCCGGCGGTTGGTGGTCCAGAACCTGGTGATCGCGGGGGTCTGCATCGCCGTGCTGGTGGTGTGGGACCTGGTGGGGCATCTGCCGTTGCCCCTGGGCGTGGCCGGGCATGAAGGGTCCACCGTGGTGGTGGGGCTCAATGGGCTGCGGTTGTTGCGGGAGGCCGCGTGGCGTAACGCTGCGGGAGGTTAGCGGCGCCTGCGGGGGAGGGCGGTTCGTCTGGTGGCGGCCGCGGATCCGTACGGGCTGGTCGCGCCGTTCCCCGCGCCCCTGGAGGGGCTCGGCGGTCACGAGGCCGCCCCAGCCTCGATGTCGGATTTCCGCCAGCCCGGCACCCTCTCCCTCCCCGATGCTTGAGTCATGCGGAACGGGATGTACGCGGATACGGAGCGGTGTGTGCGGGCCGTGCGGTCGAAGGACGCGCGGTTCGACGGGTGGTTCTTCACGGCCGTGATCACCACGCGGATCTACTGTCGGCCCAGCTGCCCGGTGGTGCCGCCGAAGGCGGAGAACATGACGTTCTATCCGAGTGCGGCGGCGTGTCAGCAGGCCGGGTTCCGGGCGTGCAAGCGGTGTCGGCCGGACACCAGTCCCGGGTCGCCGGAGTGGGATCAGCGAGCGGACCTCGTCGCGCGGGCGATGCGGCTGGTGGCGGACGGGGTGGTGGACCGGGAGGGCGTGCCGGGGCTGGCACGGCGGCTCGGCTACAGCACCCGGCAGGTCGAGCGGCAGCTGCTGGCCGAGCTGGGCGCGGGGCCGCTGGCGCTCGCCCGGGCGCAGCGGGCGCAGACCGCGCGGCTGCTGATCGAGACGACCGCGCTGCCGATGGCGGAGATCGCGTTCGCCGCCGGGTTCGCCTCGATCCGGACGTTCAACGACACCGTGCGGGAGGTCTTCGCGCTGTCGCCGAGCGAACTGCGCGAGCGGGCCACCCGGTCGGCCCGACAGCGCTCCGACTCCCCCGGCACGTCAGGGGTGTTGAGCCTCCGGCTGCCCTTCCGGGCCCCGCTCAACCCCGACAACCTCTTCGGCCACCTCGCCGCGACCGCCGTACCCGGAGTGGAGGAGTGGCGCGACGGCGCGTACCGGCGCACGCTCCGCCTGCCCTACGGCCACGGCATCGTGGGCCTCACGCCGCAGCCCGACCACATCGCCTGCCGGCTCACCCTCAGCGACCTGCGCGACCTGCCCGTCGCCATCAGCCGCTGCCGCCGCATGCTCGACCTGGACGCCGACCCGGTCGCCGTCGACGAGCAGCTGCGCACCGACCCGGTGCTCGCGCCGCTGGTGGACAAGGCTCCCGGGCGACGGGTGCCGCGTACCGTCGACGAGGCCGAGTTCGCCGTACGGGCGGTGCTCGGCCAGCAGGTCTCCACGGCTGCCGCCCGGACGCACGCGGCCCGGCTGGTCGTCGCGCACGGCGAACCGGTCGACGACCCCGAGGGGGGTCTCACCCATCTCTTCCCGTCCCCCGAGGCGCTGGCGGCGGTCGACCCCGAGACCCTCGCGATGCCCCGCACCCGCCGGACCACCTTCACCACGCTGGTACGGCAACTCACCGACGGGCACCTGCACTTGGGCGTCGACAGCGACTGGGCGGAGACCCGCGCCCGCCTCCTCGCCCTTCCCGGCTTCGGCCCCTGGACCGTGGACGTCATCGCCATGCGCGCCCTGGGCGACCCCGACGCCTTCCTGGCCGGCGACCTCGGAATCCGGCGCGCGGCACAGGAGTTGGGCCTGCCCTCCACCCCGGCAGCCCTCACGGCCCGTGCGGCGGCCTGGCGGCCGTGGCGCGCGTACGCGGTCCAGTACCTGTGGGCGACGGACAGCCACCCCATCAACTTCCTCCCCGTATGAGCGCGTACCTATGAGCCCGTTCAAGGTCGTCGCCCCGGCCGCATCCCCGACCGACTCTCAAGGACCTCCCGTGAAGCAGCAGAAGCGGCACACCGTCATCGACAGCCCCTACGGCCTCCTCACCCTCGTCGCCGACGACGGCGTCCTGTGCGGGCTCTACATGACCGAGCAGCGCCACCGCCCGTCCCAGGAGAGCTTCGGCGCACGCGACGACACGCTCTTCGCCGAACCGGAAGAACAGCTGGAGGCCTATTTCGCGGGCGAGTTGAAGGAGTTCACCCTTGAACTCAGGCTGCACGGAACCCCGTTCCAGCGCCTCGTCTGGGAACAACTGGTACGGATCCCCTACGGCGAGACCCGCTCGTACGGCGATCTCGCCGACGCCCTCGGCAATCCCAGGGCGTCCCGGGCGGTCGGGCTGGCCAACGGAAAGAACCCCGTCGGCATCATCGTCCCCTGCCACCGCGTGGTCGGCTCCGACGGCGGCCTCACCGGCTACGGCGGCGGCGTGGAGCGCAAGCGGCGTCTGCTGGACTTCGAACGGGGGACGGCTCTCTTCTGAGGGCCGGGAGGGGGGCGTGCGGGGGAGGTCGGTGGGTGCGGGTGCGGGGTCCGTCACGGCAGCAGGCGGCGCTCCTTCGCCACGGCCACCGCGCCCGACCGGGTCTCCACGCCCAGCTTGCCGTAGATGCGGCCGAGGTGGGTCTTGACGGTCGCCTCGCTGATGAAGAGGGCTCGCGCTATCTCCCGGTTGCCCAGGCCACGGGCCAGCTGACCGAGGATCTCGTGCTCGCGCTCGGACAACGCGGGCCGTGGGCTGCGAAGTTGGGCCAGCAGCCGGTCGGCCACTGGCGCCGACAGCGCGGTACGGCCGGCCGCGGCGTCGCGGATCGCCGCGAACAGTTCGTCGGGCCGCTCGGCCTTGAGGAGATAGCCGGTGGCCCCCGCTTCGATGGCACGGCTGATGTCGGCGTCGGTGTCGAACATGGTGAGCACGAGGACGCGGGGGGCCGGAGCGGGCGGGGCGGTGGGGGAGTGCTGGGCGTCGGCCGGCCGTGAGGTCAGCCGACGGGTGGCCGTCACGCCGTCCACGCCGTCGCCGAGTTGCAGGTCCATCAGTACGACGTCGGGGCGCAGGCGGGCGGCCAGGGCGAGCGCCTCCTCACCGGTGCCCGCCTCACCGACCACCTCGATGCCGTCGGCACTGGACAGCAGCGCGCGCAGCCCGGCGCGTACGACGGCGTGGTCGTCGCACAGCAGGAGCCGCACCGGCGGCCGGCCGACCGGCGCCGGGGTCAGAGGCGCCGGGGTCAGAGGCTGCGGGGTGAGGGGCGGTGAGGGGACCGGCTCGCTCATCGGACGCGCTCCTCGGGGGTGTCGACGGCGACGATCGGCGTACGGGGGACGGCCGCCGACACCACGGTGCCCTCGCCCGGCGTGGACTCCACGGTGAGTGTGCCGCCCGACTGCCGAGCCCGGATCCGCATGGCCGGCAGCCCGTGCCCGCGATCCCGGCCCGGCGCGGCGGCGCTCGCCCGGTCGGCCTCGGCGCTGGCCCGGCGGTCCGCGTCGAAGCCCCGCCCGTTGTCGGCGATGTCCAGCGAGACCTGGTCGTCGAGGCAGGTCAGGGTCAGTGCGGCCCGGGTCGCGGCGGCGTGTTCGCGTACGTTGGCCAGGGCGCCCTGGGCGATGCGCAGCAGTGCGGCCTCGACGCGTTCCGGGAGAGGACCCGGGGTGCCGTCGAGCCGGAACTCCACCGTCAGGCCCGGGCCGCTCTCGCGTTCCGCGAGCGCGCCCAGCGCGGCGGGCAGGGAGTGCTCCGCGAGATCGGCCGGTGCCAGGTCGTGGACGAACCGGCGCGCCTCGGCGAGGCTGTGGGAGGTGATCTCGACGGCTTTCCCGATGTGTCCGCGGGCCGCGTCCGGGTCCGTGCGCCAGACGCGCTCGGCGGCCTGCAGCAGCATCTGCTGGCTCGACAGACCCTGGGCGAGGGTGTCGTGGATCTCCGTGGCCAGCCGCTGCCGTTCCGCCAGGACGCCCGCCCGCCGTTCCGTGGCCGCGAGGTCGCGGCGGGTGCGGACCAGGTCGTCGATCAGGACGCGCTGCCGCGCCGCCTGCCGCCGCAGATGGACGAAGACGGCGGTGGCGACCGCGGCGATGGCCGGCGGGGCGGCGACCATGTTGGGGTTGAGGGGCCCCTGGGACACCCGTATCTCGGCGGCGACGACCAGCGTGGTGAGCAGGACGGCGAGCGGCACCGCGATCCGTGGGGGCAGCGTGTGGAGCCCGGCGAACAGCAGCGGCATGGCACACCACGTGGCGCTCGGCGCGAGCGCGAGCAGCACCACCCAGACCGCCGTCACGGACCCCAGCCAGGCCAGATGCCGGGTGGACGGCCGGCCGCCGGGAGGCGGCGCGGGAGCCAGCAGGTGCCCGAGGCCGTAGAGGAGCCCGAACACCGCGAACAGCGCCACCACCCACCCGGTGCGCGGCCCGCCCTGATCACGCGTCAGGAACCGGGCGAACGAGGAGCACAGCAGCAGGAAGAACGCGGCGTGCACGACGGCGGTCAGCCAGCGTCCGTCCGGATCCGTGCGCCGGTCCTGCGGCCACCCCATCACTTCACCGGCTCTCATGTCGTGCTCGTCGGGTTCGGGTACTTCACAGGTCGCACTCCCGTGTCTAACGTGACCGGCTCCCGACCGCATCAACCGATCGGCTGATACGAGGATCGCCCGAACCGCCCCCGGACCGGAGCCGGTCGACCGAGCCGCACACCCCGCCGCCGCCCCGAGGCTGGCAGCACGACCCGAGCCACCTCGGGAAGCACCGTCCGAGTCCCCTGGGAAGGAAGCCCCGTGCCGCCGACCGAGAAGAACGTCACCGTCAACCGCGCCGCCCTCGGCCACCGCATCACCTACGCCCTGCGCCACCCCGACCGGGTGCCGCGCCACGTGGCCCGTGCCGCCCGGGACATGTGGCTGCGCCACCGCCACCCCGACCACATCGCGTACTACCGCGCGGTGATGCGCTCCGACACCCGCGCCGACCCGGACGCGGCGGTCGGCAGCCGCAGCCGTGAACGGTGGCTGGCACTGGGCGCGATGCAGTTCGACTACCTGCTCGGCCACGGTCTGCGGCCGGAGCACCGCATGCTGGAGATCGGCTGCGGCAACCTGCGGGGCGGCTGGCGGTTCATCCGCCACCTGGAACCCGGGCACTACTACGGCATCGACATCTCGCCCGACATCCTCGCCGCGGCCCAGGACACGATCGTGGAGATGGGGCTGCAGAGACGGCTCCCCGCACTCACCCCCGTCCGCGACCTGACCCTCCGGTTCCTCCCGGACGCCCACTTCGACGTGGTCCACGCGCACAGCGTCTTCTCGCACTCACCGCTCCACGTCATCGAGGAGTGCCTGGCCAACGTCGGCCGGGTGCTGACCCCGGACGGCTGGTTCGACTTCACCTTCGACCGTACCGAGGGCGAGGAACACCACGTCCTGCGGGAGGACTTCTACTACCGCACCGACACGCTCGTCGCCCTGGCCGCGAAGCACGGCCTCCAGGCCCGCTTCATGGACGACTGGGAGAAGCTGCCGCACGGCCAGTCCAAGATCCGCGTCACCCGCCCCGCCGAGCCCCAGCCACCGCAGCCGTCCCAGCCACCGCAGCCGTCCCAGCCACCGCAGCCGTCCCAGCCACCGCAGCCGTCCCAACCGCCGCAGCCGTCCCGGCCGCTCGGCCCGTGAGCCTCAGGCGCTCGCGGTGCTGATCTCGCGCAGCACCTCCGGCAGCGCGGTGCCGATCGGTTCCCGTACGACCTCGTCCGCCAGCTCGTCGTACGGGGTCGGCTCGGCGTTGACGATGATCAGGCGTGCCCCGTGGTCGGCGGCGACCTGGGCGAGCCCGGCGGCGGGCTGCACCTGGAGGCTGGTGCCGACGGCGATGAAGACCTGGCAGGCCTTGGTGATCGCGACGGCCTCGCCGAGGACCACCGGGTCGAGACGCTCGCCGAACATGACGGTGGCGGACTTCAGCACACCGCCGCACTCCAGACAGGGCGGGTCCTCCTCGCCGGCCTCGACCCGGGCGAGGGCGTCCTCCATCGGCGTACGGGCATGGCACCCGACGCACACCACGGACCGTGCGGTGCCGTGCAGTTCGAGGACCTTGCGGGCCGGCATACCGGCGAGCTGGTGCAGCCCGTCCACGTTCTGTGTGATCACCCGCACCGGCACCCCGGACCGCTCCAGCTCGGCCACCGCCCGGTGCGCCACGTTCGGCTCGGCCTTCAGTGTCCGGTTCTGCCGCCGCATCTGCCACGAGCGCCGGCGGATCTCCGGATCACCCATGTAGTACGCGTACGTCACCAGCTTCTCGGCCTCCGGATCCCGCCGCCACAGCCCGTTCGGGCCGCGGTAGTCGGGGATGCCGGAGTCGGTGGAGATGCCTGCGCCACTGAGGAGGGCGACCAGGGGCTTGTTCATGGGGCGAGCGTAGGTCGGCCGTCCGGTCGGGGCGAGTGGATATCGGGGTGGTGTCAGGGGGCCGGCAGGCCGTACGTGCGGTCGTAGTGCTGGGCGACCAGGACGCCGGAGTGGTCGCAGGCGAGCTGCCAGTCGTTGACGCCGGTCTCCACGCCGTCGGTGAAGTTCCACAGGAGCCTGCCCTTGGCGGCGCCGATCGCGTAGAAGCCGTTCCTGTTCTGGTAGGCGGGGACGTAGACCGCGCCGGGGCCGGCGGTGACCGGGTGGTCGATGTTGAGACGCGGGGTGGGGCAGAACCAACGACGGGCGCCGGTCCCGGCGTTGAAGGCGTACACGCCGGCGGGGTCCGTGCCGGTGACGTAGACCGTGTTGCCGTAGCAGCCGAGGGAGGCGAACGTGCCGCGCTCGGGCTTCACCCGCCAGCGGAGTTTGCCGGTGGTGAGATTCAGGGCTTCGAGTTCCCGGCCGATGGCGAACACCGTGCGGTTGAGCACGGCGAGGCCGGGCCGGAGGTCGTAGCCGACGGGGTGCCGCCACAGGACGCCGGAGCTGTCGGTGCTCCGGGTGGTGACATTGCGCAGGCCGTCGGCGTAGACGAAGAAGCCGGGGAGGATGACCGGAGCCAGTCGGACACCGACGTCCTCCGGGCTGATGGGGATGATCTCGGCGCGGCGGCCCGCGAGGTCGACGCCGAACACCGTGTCCGTGGAGGTCGCCACGCCCTGCTCGTCGGACTCCCGCCGGAGCCGGACACCGATGACGGAGACGGCCCGGTCGTCGGTGGCGCCGAGCAGTGTGTCGAACCGGAAATCCGGCCCGAAGTCGATGGTGAAACGTTCCGTTCCGTCGACGGGGTCGACCCCGATCACCGTCGCCCCCTCGCCGAGCGCGATCGCGGCGTCGAAGGCCAGCACGGTCGGTGTGGGCGACTGGCTGATGCCCTCGTAGACCCATGTGGGCCGGGTGCCGTCCTTGAGGTCGAGGCAGACCATGTCACCCGGGCGGGTCTTCAGCAGGGCCGTGCCGTCGTTGAAGACGGCGGGCGCTTGCAGCAGCGGGCCGCTGCGGTAGGTCCACAGCGGCTTCGGGGCCGGGCCGGCGGGCTCCGTGGACGGCGTGGCCGGCTTCTTCCGCCTGTCGAGCACCAGGGCGGCGGCGCCGACGGCGGCGGCGGTGGAGCCGGCCGAGAGGGTGAGGACCGTACGCCGCGACGGGCCGGGGCGCGGCGCGGCGCGGCGGTGTCCGGCGGAGGCGGAGGCGCCTCGGTACGGTTCCGGCTCCTCCGGAGTGGAATAGGGCTCCGTGCGGGCGTAGGGCCCGGCTCCCGGCTGCGGGTCGCCACCGGTTCCGCCGGGGAGCGGCGCCTCGGCCCGGTGGCCCGGATGCCCGGAGCCGTCGTACGGGCGGCCGGAGTCGTACGGCGACGGGTTCTCCGCGGCGCGGGACGCCTCGTCCAGCTCGAAGTCGTACGCGGCCCGGCCCTGCCGCGCGTCGTACCCGGCCCGGCCCTGCCGCAGGTCGTAGGCGGCCGGATCCTGTGGAGACGCGTGGGCGGGACGTGCCTGCTGGGGGCCGTACGCGGCCCGGTCCCCGGCATGGGTGTGGGCCGCCCGGCCCATGTCGTGGCCATGGGGAGACCCGTCCCGGCCGTACGCGCCCGGCTCGGGCCCGGTCCCGGCGGAGGGGAACGCGACCGGGGTGTTCGGTGTGGCGTCGAGGGTCCGCACCGCCGCCGCGCGCAGGGCGATCGAGGAGGCCACCGACGGGGGCAGCCAGCCGTCGCCCGTCAGCTGCTCCACGCCGCCGGGCACGCAGGCCGCGGCCAGCTTGTCCGGGGTGATCCGCAGCCGGGGGTCCTTGGTGAGACAGAGGTTGATGATCTTGTCCAGCGGCTCGGGCACGCCCGTCAGGTCGGGTGTGCTGTGCACGACCTGGTAGAGCAGTGTGGCCGCCGCCGTGCCGCTGAACGGCGCGTGCCCGGAGGCGGCGAAGGTGAGCACCGAGCCGAGCGAGAAGACGTCCCCCTCGGGGCCCAGCGGCTCGCCCGTGGCCTGCTCGGGGCACATGTACTCGAAGGAGCCGAAGAGGGCGCCGGAGCGGGTGAGGTCGTAGCCGTCGCTCGCCCGGACGATGCCGAAGTCGATGACGCGCGGACCGTCGGCGGCGAGGAGCACGTTCGACGGCTTGAGGTCGCGGTGCACCAGCCCGGCGGCCTGCACCGAGATCAGCGCCTCGGCGATGCCGGCGCCCAGGACGAGCACCGACTCCACCGGGAGCGGGCCGTGCGCGGCGACGGCCTCGGCCAGCGTGGGACCGGCGATGTAGTCCGTGGCCAGCCACGGGATGGGGCCTTCCGGGTCGGCGTCCACCACGGGCGCGGTGTATCTGCCGCCGACCGCTCCGGCGGCCTCCACCTCACGGCGGAAGCGGATGCGGAAGTTCTTGTCCCCCATCAGCTCGGGGCGGATGGCCTTGATCGCCAGGGTCCGCCCCTGCGGGGAGCGCGCCAGATAGACCCGTCCCATCCCTCCTGCGCCTAGCCGTGCCACGAGACGGTAGGGACCTAGTTCCTCGGGATCGTCTGAGCCCAGTGGTTCCATGACCTCAGCTGCCTGTTCGGTGATGACGGGCGAGCAACGGCCCGCAGGTGGGGGGAAACCGACTGCTCCGGGCGGCTCCCGGTGACCGTTCCCCCAGGCGCTCCGGATCTCCCGGAGCCACGGCCCGCGCCCGGGCCGCCGGTCACGGGTGTCCCGAGTGCTGCCCCGGTTCCCGAGCGAGGCAACGGGGCGCGATCACTCGGACGGGGGTGAAGTCAGCCTAGATGCTGGAGTGATGAACGGGCAGTGTTTTCAGCCAGCGCTTTAAACTTCTATTAAGTGGAAGGTTCACGCTCTTCACGTTCTGTACAAGGGCAGTTGACACGAGGTCAGGTGACTCCTGTAAGCAGTGGGCGGCGGCCAACGGGCACCGCCGTGGCCGATCGTCGCCGGTTCAGCCCACCCGGTCGCCGTTCTCCAACTCGACCGTACCCGTGCCGTCCGCCAGCGCGTCGAGGGCGGCGAGCACCCGGCGGCCGAGCGTCCCGAGGAGATACCCGGTGAGTTCGGCGTGCGGGACGAGCCGCCACGACAGCAGCTCCTCCTCCTGCAACCGGATCCGCTTCAGCTCCTCCTCGCCGAGCACCCCGCCGTCGTAGACGTACGCCACCAGCGGCGGCCGGCCCACCCCGTGCACCCAGTCCACGGCGAGCAGCCGCCCCGGTTCGACGTCCAGCCCGATCTCCTCCAGGGTCTCGCGCCGCGCGCCCTGCCTCGGCGTCTCCCCGTCGTCCGACTCGATCGTCCCGCCCGGCAGCGCCCATCCCTCGCGGTAGTTGGGCTCGACGAGCAGCACCCGCCCCTCGGCGTCCCGGAAGACCGTGGCGGCGCCGGCGAGGACACGGGGCAGGCTCGCGATGTACGCGGCGAAGTCCGGAGTGGTCATCCAGGAAGGGTAGACGGCTCTTCAAGGGCGGGAATCGGCGCTCGGGGAGCGGAACGACCGGCGCTCAGGGGCCGGAGGCCTCCGCCAACCGCACCGTGCGCTCCGCGAGTTCGCCGATGCGCACCCCGTCGAAGCCGAACACGGCGCTGCGCACGGTGTCCTCCAACGGGTCCTTCCACCGGTCCGGGATCGCCGCCGCCCCGCACAGCACACCCGCCACCGAACCGGCGGTGGCCCCGTTGGAGTCGGTGTCCAGGCCGCCGCGGACGGTCAGCGTGATCGTGCGGGTGAAGTCGCCCTCGCCGTAGAGCAGCCCGGCGGTGAGCACGGCGGCGTTCGGTACGACGTGGATCCAGCCCAGCCCGGCCGTCTCCTCGCCCACCGTCGTGAGCGTCTCCTCCCAGGCCAGCCCGGCGTCGTACAGCGACACGACCCGCCGCACGGCCCGGGCCAGGCGGCTGCTCGCCGGGATCACCGCCAGGGCCTCCTCCACGGCAGCCCGCGCCCCCGGCGCCGTGAAGGCCGTCGCGACCAGTGCCGCCGCCCACATCGCGCCGTACACCCCGTTGCCGGTGTGCGACAGCACCGCGTCGCGCCGCGCCAGCGAGGCCGCGCGGCGGGGCAGGCCGGGGGAGGTCCAGCCGTGGACGTCGGCGCGGATGAGGGCGCCGATCCACTCCTGGTACGGGTTGTCGTACGTGGCGGTCAGCGGCGGCTTCAGACCGCCCGCGAGGTTGCGGTAGGCCGCCCGCTCCGCCGTGAACGTCTGGAGATACGGCAGCCGCAGCAGCCACAGGTCGCCGACCTGCTCGGTGCTGAAGCCGAAGCCGTGCGTCTCCAGGAGGTGGAGGCCGAGGATCGCGTAGTCGACGTCGTCGTCGCGGCAGCTGCCGTGGATCCGGCCGCGCACGCAACTGCGCCACTCCGGCCGCAGCGCGAGCCGGTCGCTCTCGGTGGCCGGCTCCGGGAGGTAGTCGGTGAGCGGCAGGGCCCCGGCCTGCCGCAGATAGCGGTCGATCCGCGCCGGCGTCCACAGGTCCCCCTGCTCGACGGGTTTCCCGAGCATGTTCCCCGCGATCCGGCCCAGCCAGCCCCCGAGAACGCGGTCGGCGAGTTCGGCGCCCACCGGGGGCACCAGGGTCGAGGGGATCGTGGGCGTCATGGTTGCAGGTCTACCCAATTCCGGGCACACCCGCTCGGGGACCGACGTGCGGGTGCGGTGCGGGTGCGGCCGTGCGTGGCGCCCGGGGGCCGTACGGGCGAGGCCCGCGCGTGGGCCGGAGGTCTCCCGGAGCGCGGGTGCCGCGCCGGAGGGACGCCCCGGACCCGTGTGCGGTGGCGTCCGGGGACTCCCGGCCGGCGGTGTGCGCGAGGGTCCCTCGGCCGCCCACTCGCAGCGCCGACAGGCCGCTCTCGGGGCCGCCGACGCTTGCGCGCGCGGTGTTCGGTGGGCGGGACGGGGCATGACGTACGGGGGGCCGGGCGGTTAGGGTCGCAGCGGCGCGACTGCCTTGACGTGCGCAAGGCTTGATGAGCGAGGGGAACGCAAGGTGGCGAACGCCGCAGTGGACGGGATCGGCACGGACACGGCAACCCCGCGGGTGCTGATCGCCGCGGACAAGTTCAAGGGCACACTGACGGCCGTCCAGGTCGCCGAGCGGGTCACGGCGGGCCTGCGCCGGGTGGTGCCCGACCTGGAGGTCGAGGCGCTGCCGGTCGCCGACGGCGGTGACGGCACGGTGGCCGCGGCGGTCGCGGCCGGTTTCGAACGACGCGAGGTACGAGTCGGCGGGCCGCTCGGTGAGCCCGTCACCGCCGCGTACGCGCTGCGCGACGAGACGGCCGTCGTCGAGATGGCCGAGGCCAGCGGCCTGCAGCGGCTCCCCGCCGGGGTCTTCGCGCCGCTCACGGCCTCCACGTACGGCTCCGGCGAACTGCTGCGCGCCGCGCTCGACGCGGGCGCCCGCACGATCGTGTTCGGCGTCGGCGGCAGCGCCACGACGGACGGCGGCGCGGGCATGCTCGCCGCCCTCGGCGCGCGCTTCCTCGACGCAGCCGGTGAGCCGGTCGGCCCCGGGGGCGGAGGCCTGCGCGACCTGGTCACGGCGGACCTGACGGGCCTCGACGAGAGACTCGCGTCGATCGACTTCGTCCTGGCCAGCGACGTCGACAACCCGCTGACCGGGCCGAAGGGCGCCCCCGCCGTCTACGGGCCGCAGAAGGGCGCGAACCCCGAGGACGTGGCCGCGCTGGACGCGGCCCTGGCCCACTTCGCCGCCGTCCTGGAGAAGACGATCGGGGGACGGGCCGCCGAGCACGCTCTCGCCCCCGGCGCGGGTGCCGCCGGCGGCATCGGCTACGGCGCCCTCATCCTCGGCGCGCGCTTCCGGCCCGGTATCGAGGTCATGCTCGACGTGCTCGGCTTCGCGAAGGCGCTGGAGAAGGCCACCCTCGTCATCACCGGCGAGGGCTCCCTCGACGAGCAGACCCTCCACGGCAAGGCCCCGGCGGGGGTGGCGGCGGCCGCCCGGGCCGCCGGCAAGGAGGTCGTGGCGGTCTGCGGCCGCCTGGCCCTCCGGCCGGAGGCGCTGGGGCGGGCCGGCATCCGCCGGGCCTACCCGCTGACGGACGTCGAGCCGGACGTGGAGCGCTGCATCGCCGATCCGGGCCCGATCCTGGAGCGGGTGGCCGAGCGGATCGCCCGGGACTTCCTCACCTGACCCCTGTGGCAGGGGAAACCTGACCCCTACGGCAGGGGAATCAGGTTGCCGTCCATTTCCCTGAAGTACTTGCCGCTGCGGCGGCCCTCCACCTTGCCGTTCTTGAGCCAGTGCTTCGAGAAGTGGTGGATGGCCTCGGCGGTGGTCTCCCAGGCCAGGGAGTGGCCTGAGCTCTCGAAGCAGAACATCAGCTTCTTCGGTCCCGCGATGGCCGTGTAGAGGGCCGGCACGGAGAAGTTCAGGTTGTCGGGCATCGGGGTCGGGCTGTTGGCCGTCCGGTCGAGTTCTCCGTAGAGGATGAGCACGGGAACGTGATCACCGAGCACGTACGTGCCCTCCCTCTTGTGCGGCACCGTGTGGTTGTTCCAGCCCCACCAGTAGGTGTTCCTGTATCGAAGGACGCCCTCCGGCTCGCCGTTGACCTTGGGGCCCCACTTGCTGCCCTCGTGGTCGTTCTGCATGCAGGCGTCCCACACCAGCTCATCGATGCCGGGCTCCCACAGGGCGGCGGGGCCGGTCAGCGAGGCCTTGAGTGCCCTCTTGCTGGTGACGTGCATCGGGAAACCGAACAGGTTCTCCGGCTTGGACAGGGGCAGCGTCTGGGCCTCGGCCGGACGCCCGAAGGGCTGGTCGGGCTTCTCCGACCACCGCCCCTTCGGCGGGAACATCGGGGCGAGCAGGAAGAGGCTCCTGACGTCGTCGGGGTACTGGAGCGCGTAGGGGCCCATCACGAACGCGGCCGCGGACCAGCCCACGAAGTGGATCGGCTTGTCCGCGTCGGGAAGATTCCTGATGTGGTCGACGACGGTCTTCACCTCTGCCCATTCGCTCTCCGAGTTGCCCAGCTGGAAGGCGTACGGCGGCGGGGGAGTGCACGGTTCCGGAAGGGGGTTCGGGACGAGGACCGGTGCCTGCTGGGCGGGGTTCGCGTTGCACGGCACGTCCATCATCGGGCGCGGCGACCGTCCGGAGCCCTGGAGATCCATGATGAAGACGTCGAAACCGGCTTGCGCCAGTTCCTGTGCCCAGCTGTACCGGTTGGGGTTCTCGCCAGGCACCGGTGCGAGGTCGAAGCCCGGCAGTGCCGGCACGCTTCTCCCGTGCAGCATCAGCACCGTCTCGTGGTCGTGCCCCTGGGTGGGCTTGTACTCCCGGACGGGCAGTTCGACTTCGATGCCCTCGTTCGCCGGGATCTGGGACTCGTGCTTGATCCTGTGCTCGATGAGTTCGTACGTGGACATGCGCGTCTCCTGTGGATAGGAGGGGTGTTAAATGCCGTGAAATCCCCTATATTCCACCGTGCGCCTCTTCCTCACCCCTAGCAACTGGGCCCCGGTACGAGGTAGTTGCCCCGTCAAAGGCCAAGCCCGATGCCCTTGAACGCGAAACAGGTGTGGCCCGAGCCGGGAAGGCTCGGGCCACACCTGTCAGCGGTGGAGCGATGTGTCAGGGCAGCTGCGCGGCACGCGCCTCGCGGCGGTTGTCGCGGAAGTTGTTCACCCGGCGTGCCGTGGCGAACAACGGGATCACCGCGCCCATGACGAGCTGCAGGGCGCAGCCGGTCTGGAGGAGGAGCTGGCCGCCGGGGGCGTCGAAGGCCCAGGCCATCAGCAGCCCCATGGAGAGGACGATCCAGGAGAGCATCGCCACCGCGAGGGGACCCCGCGGCTTCGGGTACTCGACCCGGCTCACCATCAGCCACGCCGTGCCGATGATCGCCAGGAGGGTCGCCACGAAGGGCAGCTCCAGGAGGACGATCGACACGACGGTCAGCGCGCCGAACGGCGACGGCATGCCCTGGAAGGTGCCGTCCTTGACCGTCACGCAGGAGAATCTCGCGAGCCTCAGCACGACGGCCAGCAGTACGACGATCGCGCCCACCGCCGCCACTCGCTGGTGCGCGTCGTCCGCGACCATGCCGTAGACGAGGACGAAGTACGCCGGTGCCAGGCCGAAGCTGATCAGGTCGGAGAGGTTGTCCAGCTCCGCGCCCATCGGCGAGGAGCGGAGCTTGCGCGCCACCAGCCCGTCGAACAGGTCGAAGATCGCCGCGCACAGCATCAGGATCACGGCGGTGGCCGCGCTGTGGCGGGCCATGCCCGTCTCCTGGCTGCCGGTGAGGTGCGGGATCAGAATGCCCGTGGTGGTGAAGTACACCGCCATGAAGCCGCACGTGGCGTTGCCCAGCGTGAGGGTGTCCGCTATCGACAGGCGGAGCGACAGCGGCATCTCCTCCGCGTCGTCCTCCACCTCGTCGACGTCGGGCACCCAGCCGGTCCCCGTCTGGCCGGGCTGGGTCTCCGGATCAGTCACGGTCAATGCGAGTCACCCCAGCCACGGTCTTCTGGCCCACCTCGACGTCGATTTCCACACCCTCGGGCAGGTAGATGTCGACGCGGGAGCCGAAGCGGATCAGCCCGATCCGGTCACCCTGCTCGACCTTGGTGCCCTCGGGGAGGTACGGAACGATGCGGCGAGCCACGGCGCCGGCGATCTGGATCATCTCGATGTCACCGAGTTCGGTGTCGAAGTGCCAGACGACGCGCTCGTTGTTCTCGCTCTCCTTGTTGAACGCCGGCACGAAGCCGCCCGGGATGTGCTCGACCGACGTCACCGTGCCGGAGAGCGGCGCGCGGTTGACGTGGACGTTGAGCGGGCTCATGAAGATCGCGACGCGGGTGCGGCCGTCCTTCCACGGCATGATGCTCTGCACCACTCCGTCGGCGGGCGAGATGACCCGGCCCTGGGCGATCTCACGCTCGGGGTCGCGGAAGAACCACAGCATGCCCGCCGCCAGCGCGGTGGCGGGTACGGCCACGGCCCGAGCGGCACCGGAGCGGCGCGAGCGGGCGAGGCTGAGTGCTGCGGTGGCGACGGTCGGGAGAAGCCACGGCGATGCTCCGCGCGCGAGCCGCACACCGGCAAGGCTGTCGCGTGGTGCAGAGGTTTGGCTGTGGGGCATGGATGACCTTCGTAGCGGATGATGCCGCGCGGTGACTGGGGACGGCGGCTTTCCGGGGATGGTACCGGTCGCAGCCCGCAACTGGGCAAGCCAGGAAGCCGAGTCGACGGCCGAAGAGTGCTGACGGGGTGTGATCTTCTTCTCGAAGAAAACACCCCGAACCGGACAACCGACCCCGGACTAGCCTTGGAATCGATACTCTTCGAGCAGCCGACGACCGATGATCATTTTCTGGATTTCGGCGGTACCTTCACCGATCAACAGCATCGGTGCCTCTCGGTAGAGACGCTCGATCTCGTACTCCTTCGAGAAGCCGTAACCGCCGTGGATCCGGAAAGCGTCCTCGACGACCTCTTTGCAGTATTCGGAGGCGAGGTACTTCGCCATCCCGGCTTCGAGGTCGTTTCGTTGGCCCGAGTCCTTTTTGCGTGCTGCGTTCACCATCATCGCATGCGCGGCCTCGACCTTGGTAGCCATCTCGGCCAGCTTGAACTGGATCGCCTGGTGCTGGGCGATCTGCTTGCCGAACGTGTGGCGCTGCTGGGCGTACCGGACACCCAGTTCGAACGCACGCTGAGCGACGCCGCAGCCACGTGCGGCCACATTCACCCGGCCCACCTCGACGCCGTCCATCATTTGGTAAAACCCTCGGCCGGTGGTGCCGCCGAGCACACGATTGGCCGGAATGCGCAGGCCGTCCATGATGAGCTCGGTCGTGTCGACCCCCTTGTAGCCCATCTTGTCGATCTTCCCGGGAATGGTGAGGCCGGGGAGGACCTCTCCGAAGCCGGGCTCCTTCTCGATCAAGAAGGTGGTCATCGACTTGTGGGGGGCCGTGCCCTCGGGGTGTCCTTCGTCACTTCGGACGAGGACGGCGACGAGTGTTGACGTTCCACCGTTCGTCAGCCACATCTTCTGACCGTTCAGGACGTACTCGTCGCCGTCCTTGACCGCCTTGGAGGTGATCGCCGACACATCGGACCCGAGCGCCGGCTCCGACATCGAGAAGGCGCCCCGGACGTCACCGGCCGCCATCCTCGGCAGGAAGTGGTCCTTCTGCTCCTGCGTGCCGTGCTGCTTCAGCATGTACGCCACGATGAAGTGCGTGTTGATGATCCCGGAGACGGACATCCAGCCCCGGGCGATCTCCTCCACGCACAGCGCGTACGTGAGAAGGGACTCGCCCAGACCGCCGTACTCCTCGGGGATCATCAGGCCGAACAGGCCCAGCTCCTTGAGCCCGTCGACGATCGCTTGCGGGTACTCGTCGCGGTGCTCCAGCTCGGTCGCGACCGGGATGATCTCCTTGTCCACGAAGTCGCGGACGGTGGACAGGATCTCCTGCTGAACGTCCGTGAGGCCGTGGGTCTGGGCGAGTCGTGCCATGGCTACTTCTCCTGCTCCCTGAGCTCGGGGCGGCCCGGCTGCTCGCCGCCGCGCTCCTTGATGTACGTCTCGGTCGGCACCAGGACCTTGCGGCGGAACACGCACACCAGCGTGCCGTCCTGCTTGTAGCCCTTGGTCTCGACGTGGACGATGCCGCGGTCGTTCTTCGACTTCGACGGCCACTTGTCGAGCACGGTCGTCTCGCCGTAGAGCGTGTCGCCGTGGAAGGTCGGCGCCACGTGCTTCAGCGACTCGATCTCCAGGTTGGCGATCGCCTTGCCGGAGACGTCCGGCACGGACATGCCCAGCAGCAGCGAGTAGATGTAGTTGCCGACCACGACGTTCTTGCCGAAGTCGGTCGTCTTCTCGGCGTAGTTCGCGTCCATGTGGAGCGGGTGGTGGTTCATGGTGAGAAGACAGAAGAGATGGTCGTCGTACTCCGTGACCGTCTTCCCGGGCCAGTGCTTGTACACCGCCCCGACCTCGAACTCCTCGTAGGTGCGCCCGAACTGCATGCTCACGGCTCTTTCTAGTCGGTGGGGATCTCGAACTTGCTGGTGCGCTGCATGCCGGCGGCACGCCCCTTGCCGGAGATGACCAGGGCCATCTTGCGGCTGGCCTCGTCGATCATCTCGTCGCCGAGCATCGCCGAGCCCTTCTTGCCGCCCGCCTCGGAGGTGCAGTAGTCGTACGCGTCCAGGATCAGCTCGGCGTGGTCGAAGTCTTCCTGCGAGGGCGAGAAGATCTCGTTCGACGCCTCGACCTGGCCCGGGTGCAGCACCCACTTGCCGTCGAAGCCCAGCGCGGCGGCGCGCTGGGCGACCTCGCGGTAGCCGTCCACGTTGCGGATCTGCAGGTAGGGGCCGTCGATCGCCTGGAGGTTGTTGGCGCGGGCGGCCATCAGGATCTTCATCAGGATGTAGTGGTAGGCGTCCGCCGGGTAGCCGGGCGGCTGCTCGCCCACGACCAGCGACTTCATGTTGATCGACGCCATGAAGTCGGCCGGGCCGAAGATGATCGTCTCGACCCGCTGGGACGCCGTCGCGATCTCGTTGACGTTGTTCAGGCCCTGCGCGTTCTCGATCTGCGCCTCGATGCCGATCTTGCCGACCTCGAAGCCCATCGTCTTCTCGATCTGCGTCAGCAGGAGGTCGAGGGCGACGACCTGCTGGGCGGTCTGCACCTTCGGCAGCATGATGCAGTCGAGGTTCTGGCCCGCGCCCTCGACGACCGTCACGACATCGCGGTACGTCCACTCCGTCGTCCAGTCGTTGACGCGCACGACCCGCGTCTTGCCGGTCCAGTCGCCCTCGTTGAGGAACTTGACGATGGTGTGCCGCGCCTCGGGCTTGGCGAGGGGGGCGCAGGCGTCCTCCAGGTCGAGGAAGACCTGGTCCGCCGGGAGGTCCTGGGCCTTCTCCAGGAAGCGGGGGTTGCTTCCCGGCACCGCGAGGCAGGAGCGCCGCGGACGAAGACGGTTCACCTGAGGAACAGGGCTGGTCATGCGGGGACCTCCAGGGGGTCGAGCTTGTTCGCTTTGCGGATCTCGTCGACGATACGGCCGATGATCCCGGTGATGTCGAAGTCCTTCGGGGTGAACACGGCGGCCACTCCGGCGGCCCTGAGCTGTGCGGCGTCCGCGTTCGGGATGATCCCGCCGGCGATCACCGGGATGTCGTGGGCGCCCGCCTCGCGCAGCCGTTCCAGCACGTCCGGGACGAGCTGGGCGTGCGAGCCGGAGAGGATGGACAGTCCGACCGCGTGCACGTCCTCGGCGAGGGCCGCGTCCACGATCTGCTCCGGGGTGAGCCGGATGCCCTGGTAGACCACCTCGAAGCCCGCGTCACGGGCCCGCACGGCGATCTGCTCGGCCCCGTTGGAGTGCCCGTCCAGGCCGGGCTTGCCGACCAGGAAGCGGAGCTTGCCGACGTTCAGGTCCTTGGCCGTCAGGTCCACCTTGCGGCGGACCCCCGACATGGCCGAGCCCTCCTCGGCGGAGACGGCCACCGGTGCCGACGACACACCGGTGGGGGCCCGGAACTCACCGAACACCTCACGGAGGGCCCCGGCCCACTCGCCGGTCGTGACCCCGGCGCGGGCGCACTCCAGGGTGGCCTCCATGAGGTTGTCGGTGCCCTTCGCGGCCTCCTTCAGCCGCTCCAGCGCCTTGCACGGGCGCGGGTGGTTGAAGGGCGGCTGGTAACGGGTGTCGCGCCAGTTCCGCAGCGACTTGGTCACCCGTGCCTCGACCGCCGGGTCGACCGTCTGGATCGCCGCGTCCAGGTCGGCGGTCAGCGGGTTCGGCTCGGTCGACTCGTAGATGTTGACGCCGACGATCTTCTCCTCGCCCGACTCGATCCGGGCCCGGCGCTCGGCGTGCGAGGAGACCAGCTGCGACTTGAGGTAGCCGGACTCGACGGCGGCCATCGCGCCGCCCATCTCCTGGATCCGCTCGATCTCGGCGAAGGACTCCTCGACCAGCTTGGCCACCTTCGCCTCGATGACGTGCGAGCCCTCGAAGATGTCCTCGTACTCCAGCAGATCGCTCTCGTGCGCCAACACCTGCTGGATCCGCAGCGACCACTGCTGGTCCCACGGCCGGGGGAGACCGAGGGCCTCGTTCCAGGCCGGCAGCTGCACGGCTCGCGCCCGCGCGTCCTTGGAGAGCGTCACGGCCAGCATCTCCAGCACGATCCGCTGGACGTTGTTCTCCGGCTGCGCCTCGGTCAGACCGAGGGAGTTGACCTGGACGCCGTACCGGAAACGCCGCTGCTTGGGGTTCTCGATGCCGTACCGCTCGCGGGTGATCCGGTCCCAGATACGGCCGAACGCCCGCATCTTGCACATCTCCTCGACGAAGCGGACGCCCGCGTTCACGAAGAAGGAGATACGGGCGACGACATCGCCCATGCGTTCCTGCGGCACCTGACCGGAGTCCCGCACGGCGTCCAGCACCGCGATCGCCGTGGACATCGCGTACGCGATCTCCTGCACCGGCGTGGCGCCCGCCTCCTGCAGGTGGTAGCTGCAGATGTTGATCGGGTTCCACTTCGGCATGTGGGAGACCGTGTACGCGATCATGTCCGTCGTCAGCCGGAGCGAGGGCACCGGCGGGAACACATGGGTGCCCCGCGACAGGTACTCCTTGACGATGTCGTTCTGGGTCGTGCCCTGGAGCTGGGTGATGTCCGCGCCCTGCTCCTCGGCGACGACCTGATAGAGCGCCAGCAGCCACATGGCGGTGGCGTTGATGGTCATCGAGGTGTTCATCTGCTCCAGGGGGATGTCCTGGAACAGCCTGCGCATGTCACCGAGATGGGCCACCGGGACGCCGACCCGGCCGACCTCGCCGCGGGCGAGGATGTGGTCGGAGTCGTAGCCGGTCTGGGTCGGCAGGTCGAACGCGACCGACAGACCCGTCTGCCCCTTGGCGAGGTTGCGCCGGTACAACTCGTTGGACGCCTCTGCCGTGGAGTGACCGGCGTACGTCCGCATGAGCCACGGCCGGTCCTTCGGTTGCCTGCCTTCGGCGGGCTGACGCTCACTCATGTGCGGACCTCAGATGTTCCGGAAGCGGTTGATGGCGTCGATGTGCTGAGCGCGCTTCTCGTGGTCGCGCACGCCGAGGCCTTCCTCGGGGGCCAGCGCGAGGACGCCGACCTTGCCCTGGTGGAGGTTGCGGTGCACGTCGTACGCGGCCTGGCCGGTCTCCTCCAGGGAGTAGACCTTCGACAGCGTCGGGTGGATCTTGCCCTTGGCGATGAGGCGGTTGGCCTCCCAGGCCTCGCGGTAGTTCGCGAAGTGGGAGCCGATGATCCGCTTCAGCGACATCCACAGGTAGCGGTTGTCGTACTCGTGGTTGTAGCCCGAGGTCGAGGCGCAGGTGACGATCGTGCCGCCCTTGCGGGTGACGTAGACCGAGGCGCCGAAGGTCTCGCGGCCCGGGTGCTCGAAGACGATGTCGACGTCCTCGCCGCCGGTCAGCTCACGGATGCGCTTGCCGAAGCGCTTCCACTCCTTCGGGTCCTGGTGGTGCTCGTCCTTCCAGAACTTGTAGTCCTCGGCGGTGCGGTCGATGATCGCCTCGGCGCCCATGGCCCGGCAGATGTCGGCCTTCTGCTCGCTGGAGACGACACAGATCGGGTTGGCGCCGCCGGCGAGGGCGAAC
Organism: Streptomyces sp. NBC_00104; assembly: GCF_045160825.1. NCBI lineage: Bacteria > Bacillati > Actinomycetota > Actinomycetes > Kitasatosporales > Streptomycetaceae > Streptomyces > Streptomyces sp. NBC_00104. Next base: position 9,087,930 of record NZ_CP108215.1, read on the forward strand.
TGGGTGGCGTAGCTGCCGAGGCCGCCGCTGGCGCCCCAGATCAGCACGTTGTCGCCCTGCTTCATGCCGGCGCCGTTGCGGGAGACCAGTTGCCGGTACGCGGTGGAGTTCACCAGACCCGGGGCGGCGGCCTCCTCCCAGCTGAGGTGGTCCGGCTTCGGCATGAGCTGGTTGGACTTGACGAGCGCGATCTCGGCGAGGCCGCCGAAGTTGGTCTCGAAGCCCCAGATCCGCTGCTCGGGGTCGAGCATCGTGTCGTTGTGGCCGTCGGACGACTCCAGCTCGACGGAGAGGCAGTGCGCGACCACCTCGTCGCCGGGCCGCCAGGCGTTGACGCCGGGGCCGGTGCGCAGGACGACGCCCGCGAGGTCGGAGCCGATGATGTGGTACGGCAGGTCGTGGCGCTTGGTCAGCTCGGAGAGCTTTCCGTAGCGCTCCAGGAAGCCGAAGGTGGAAAGCGGCTCGAAGATCGAGGTCCACACGGAGTTGTAGTTGACCGAGGACGCCATGACGGCGACCAGGGCCTCGCCCGGGCCGAGCTCCGGGACCGGGACCTCGTCCAGGTGGATCGACTTGCGGGGGTCCTTGTCCCGGGTGGTGAGCCCCGCGAACATCTCCGTCTCGTCCTTGTGCACGGTGATCGCGCGGTACGACTCGGGGAGCGGCAGGGCGGCGAAGTCGGCCGACGTGGAGTCGGGCGACTGGATCGCGTCGAGGATTTCCTTCACGGTGGTGCCTCCGGCGACGAGCGTCCTGAGGGAGGGACGCTGCTGAGGGTTACGTCGGGTGCTGAGCTGGGTGACTGATGCCGTCGGTTCGGCGGAGGTGGTGCTACGGCGGCGCTTTGTGGCGCGGAAGGGTGCCTGTGACGCAGGCGTCCGGGCGCGCAGACCGTGGTTTGCGGGGACAGCCGACGTACGAGAGTTCTCTGCACGCCGGCCGCCCGGACTCCTTCAACGTATGGCACGCCGTGTCACCCCGCAAGGCACCGAGTGCCAGAAAGTTCGCTCAGGTGAAATCTTTACGTAACACCTGAGCGATGATCGATCAGGCGGGGGTCCAAAAGGGCCTCTGACATGCCAAAACGGCCACCCGGTGGGGTGGCCGTTCTCACAGTTACCGATGAGTAAAGGGTGGTTTCAACCGGGGTTTCAGCGGTCCCGGAGCGCCTCTTCGATCGTCCGCATGACCTCGTCGAGGGGCGCGTCGGTGCGGGCGACGGTCACCAGGACCTCGCCGTGGGTGGAGGCCGTCGCGGCGGCCGCCTCGGGTGCCAGGGTGCGGCCCGCGCCGGTGCTGGTGCCGAACGTCTTGCGGACGATGGCGAAGGCGTGGTCGAGCTGCGTCTCGACGTCGCCCTGCCCGCCGGACCGGAGCCACCGCCGCAGCACGTGGTTGTGCGCGGTGACGACCGCCGACGCGGCCACCTCGGCGAGCAGCGGGTCGTCGTTGCCGTCGTCGTGGGCGTGCTCGTCGAAGTGGCCCAGCAGATAGCGGGTGAAGAGGCGCTCGTAGCGGGCCACGGAGGCGATCTCCGCCTCCCGGAGGGTGGGGACCTCACGGGTCAGCTTGTAGCGGGCGACCGAGATCTCCGGCCGGGCCGCGTACATCTTCATGACTTCCTTGATGCCGCGGCACACCGTGTCGAGCGGGTGCTCGTGCTGGGGTGCCGCGTTGAGCACCGCCTCGGCGCGGATCAGGGTGTCGTCGTGGTCCGGGAAGATCGCCTCTTCCTTGGAGCGGAAGTGGCGGAAGAAGGTGCGCCGGGCGACCCCGGCCGCCGCCGCGATCTCGTCGACGGTGGTCGCCTCGTACCCCTTGGTCGAGAACAGCTCCATGGCCGCGGCCGCCAGTTCCCGGCGCATCTTGAGGCGTTGGGCGGCGGCACGACTGCCCGCGGCGCTCTCCGGAGCGTCGGGCGCAGCTGGTGTACGTGAGGATTTGGCGGGCTGGGACATGCCCCGAACGTACTGCATTCGTGCAGGAGAGTGCGCGTGTCCGGCCATCCCCCCGCCCTGCTCGGACGGGGGAGTGGCCAGGTGGGCGAGCGGGGAGGCGGCGGAGCGCCCCGGTGGCGGACGGGTGCCGGAGCCGAGCAGGCCGCCCCAGTCCGTGTCCGCCGTCGGGTGGCCGTTCCGGTCCCTGTCCGCTCCGCCCGCGTCGCCCGCCCGCTCAGCGCTTGGCATATTCGCGGAAGCCGCGGCCCGTCTTGCGGCCGAGGCAGCCCGCGGCCACCAGGTGCTCCAGCAGTGGCGCCGGGGCCAGCCCCGGGTCGCGGAACTCGCGGTGCAGGACCTTCTCGATGGCCAGTGAGACGTCCAGTCCGACCACGTCCAGCAGTTCGAACGGACCCATCGGGTAGCCGCCGCCCAGCTTCATGGCCGCGTCGATGTCGTCCAGCGTCGCGTAGTGCTCCTGGACCATCTTGATCGCGTTGTTCAGGTACGGGAACAGCAGCGCGTTCACGATGAAGCCCGCGCGGTCGCCGCAGTCCACCGGGTGCTTGCGGACCTTCGCGCACAGTTCGCGGACGGTGGCGTGGACGTCGTCGGCGGTCAGGACCGTGCGGACCACCTCGACCAGCTTCATCGCCGGCGCCGGGTTGAAGAAGTGCATGCCGATCACGTCCTGCGGGCGCGAGGTGGCGCGGGCGCAGGCGACGACGGGCAGCGAGGAGGTGGTGGTGGCGAGGATCGCGCCCGGCTTGCAGACCTTGTCGAAGGTCGCGAACAGCTGCCGCTTGACCTCCAGGTCCTCGGCCACGGCCTCCAGTGCCAGATCGACGTCGGCGAACGCGTCGTACGAGCCCGCCGGGGTGATCCGGTCCAGCGTCTCGGCGGCGGCCTCGACGGTCATCCGGCCCTTGTCGACGGAGCGCGCGAGCGACTTGCCGATGCGGGCCTTCGCGGCCTGCGCCTTCTCCTCGCTGCGGGCGGCCAGCACGACCTCGTACCCGGCCTTCGCGAACACCTCGGCGATCCCGGACGCCATGGTCCCGGAACCGGCGACACCCACCGAGCGGACGGTGCGGCCGGGGACCGTGGCGGCCCCCTCCAGCGGCGTCAGCGCGTCCCGGACGACGGTGGCGGAGCCGGGGGCCTCGTAGGAGTAGAAGCCACGCCCCGACTTGCGGCCGGTCAGGCCCGCCTCGCTGAGCTGCCTGAGGATCGGCGCCGGCGCGTGCAGCCGGTCGTGCGAGGCCGCGTACATGGCCTCCAGGACGGTGCGCGCGGTGTCGACGCCGATCAGGTCGAGCAGCGCCAGCGGCCCCATCGGCAGCCCGCAGCCGAGCCGCATCGCCGCGTCGATGTCCTCACGGGAGGCGTACTTGGCCTCGTACATCGCGGCGGCCTGGTTGAGGTAGCCGAACAGCAGCCCGTCGGCGACGAAACCGGGCCGGTCGCCGACCGCGACGGGCTCCTTGCCCAGGTCGAGGGCGAGATCCGTGACCGCGGCGACGGCCTGGGGCGCGGTCAGCACCGAGGAGACGATCTCGACCAGCTTCATCGCGGGCGCCGGGTTGAAGAAGTGCAGCCCGAGCACCCGCTCCGGACGCGCCGACTCGGCGGCCAGCCGGGTCACCGACAGGGCGTTGGTGCCGGTGGCGAGGACGGCCTCCGGACGCACGATCGCGTCCAGCTCGCGGAAGAGCTGCTGCTTGATCTCGTACGACTCCGGAACCACCTCGATCACCAGATCGGCGTCGGCCGCGGCCTGCAGGTCGGTGAAGGTGCGGAAGCGGGCGAGGACGTCGCCGCGCTCCCGCTCGGTGATCCGCCCACGGGACACGGCACGTTCGGTCGCGGCCTCCAGCGCGGCGACGGCACGGGCGCCGGCCGCCTCGCTGATGTCGATGCCGACGACCTCGCGGCCGGCCCGGGCCAGCACCTCGGCGATACCGGTGCCCATGGTGCCGAGGCCGACCACGGCGATCGTCTTGAACGGGGGCTGCGGGGACAGTGACGAGTCGGAAAGGGGAGTGGCCATCGCGGGACTCCAGACGAGGGTGACGACTGAGGGAAGCGCTGCGGGTACGCGAAGAGCGCGCGAACAGCGCGTGAGATGCGGGTGTTGGTGGTGCCGGGCTGATGAACGCACACGCCCGGTGCCGTCTCCGCGGGGCGTGCACACGCCCGGGGGAACGGCTGAACCGACCGGCCCTGTCCCGAGGCCGAGCCGTACTGGTACTCCAGGTACCGAACCGACTGTGCTCACAACGGCTGCGTCACCAAACCGTCGCGAGCGAACGCGAGTGGGTATCTCGCTCGTCTGAGCTTAACTGGTGGGTAACGAGCGCGCCAGCCCTCGTGTTTGTGATGTACGTCCCCCAAGTGTGTCCGCGCCCGTACGCTCGGTGGCATGGACGAGGAGTTGCGATCACTCACGGAGCGTGTGCGGAACGAGTCGGGGGGCGCGGCGGGATACGAGCGGCTCGTCGCGACCGCGTCCACCGATGAGCTTGCGGCCGTTCTGACCGAGCCGGGGCAGCCGTTGTGGGCGCGGGAGTTGGCGGCGTTCCGGTTGGGTGTCGCGGGCGACAGCCGGGCGTTCGAGTCACTCGTCCTGCTGCTCAACCACCGGGATCCGCCGCGGTGCGCCTCCGCGGCATACGCGCTGGCCCGGCTCGGGGACCCCCGCACCGCGCGCGCGGCGGCCGCCCTCGCGACCAACGAACTCCGCGTCGCCTACGCCCTGCACCCCGTACGCCTGCTCGTCGAGCTCCGTGCCCCCGAGTCCGTCCCGGCGCTGATCACCACACTCCAGCGCCGTCTGCGACCGCACGATCCCTACCGCCGGGTGGCGCTCGCCTGCGTGGAGGGACTGGGGGTTCTCAAGGACGCCCGGGCCAGGACGGTACTGAACGAGGCCCTGGCGCATCCGGCACTCGCGGAGGCGGCGGTGCACGCGCTGGCGCGCATCCCCAGGCAGCGTTAGCGGCCGAGTTCCCTCACGTAGCGAACCTCGGGCACCTCGACCCCGTGCGCCTCGAAGGGCTCCTCGGCGCCGTCCGCGGTGAAGCCGTGGTGTTCGTAGAAGCGGCGGGCCCGGGTGTTCCCCTTCAGCACCCACAGGAGCATGCGGCCGTGGCCGGCGGCCGCGCAGCGCTCGGCGGATGCCCTCAGCAGCGCGGTGCCGACTCCGGTGCCGAAGTGGCCCGGTCGAATGTAGATCGCGTACAGCTCGGCGTCCGCGGTGCGGACTTCGCCGTCGCGGTAGGGGCCGTACGCCGCCCAGCCGATCACCTGGCCGGCCCGCTCGGCGATCACGTTGACCACGGGGTTGTCGGCCTTCGAGAGCATCACGCGGCGCTTCTCGGCGTCCTCGTCCACGTCCATCGCGTCGAGGTACGACCGCGGTACGAGCCCCGCGTACGCCGTCCGCCAGCCGCCCACGCGGATCTCGGCGACGGGGCGGCAGTCGGCGGGGGTCATCTCGCGTATGAGGAGGTCATGGAGGGCGTGGCTCATGGCGGCACCCTAGAGGGGACGGCGGGGCCGGGGCCGCGAATTTCGCGCCCCGGCCCCGCCGTCGGGTCGTGCTCAGCCGCGGAAGCCCAGCAGGCCGTGCAGCGTCGAGCCTCGGGACGAGGCCGACGCGCCCTTGGTGCTCAGGGGCCTCGGGTCGGGGTTCTTCTCGCAGACGGCGTCGGCCTCGCCGTGGCCGCGCGGCACCGTGCCGTCGGTCAGATACGCCGCCAGCCGCTTGTCCAGGCAGGCGTTGCCGCTCAGCGTGATGCCGTGGTTCCCGCCGCCCTGCTCGACGACCAGGCTGGAGCCGCGCAGCAGATGGTGGGTGACGACCCCGCCCTCGTACGGGGTGGCCGCGTCGTCCGTCGCCTGGAAGATCAGGACCGGCGGCAGCGCGGTGTTGGAGACGTCCACGGGGTCCAGGGACTTGGTGGGCCAGAACGCGCACGGTGCGTTGTACCAGGCGTTGTTCCAGGTCATGAACGGCGCCTTCTCGTACACCGCCCAGTTGTCGTCGCGCCACTCCGCCCAGTCGCGCGGCCAGCCCGCGTCACGGCACTGCACCGAGGTGTAGACGCTGTAGCCGTTGTCGCCGGCCGCGTCGACGGCGCCGAAGTTCTCGTACGCCTCGACCAGCGGGTCGTCGTTCTTCTTGTTCACGAAGGCGGCGAACGCCTCGGCGAGATAGGGCCAGTAGCCGTTGTAGTAGCCGCCGGGCAAGAAGGTGTCCTCCAGCTCGGAGGCGCCGACCTTGCCGTCCGCGGGCCTCTTGGCCAGCGCCGACCGCATCACGTACCACTTGGCCTCGATCTTCTCCGGATCGGTGCCGAGCCTGTACGTCTTGTCGTTCTTCGCGATCCAGGCCATCAGCGCCCGGTGGCGGTCGTTGAACGCCTGGTCCTGCTGGAGGTTGTCGTCGTACCAGACCCCGGTGGGATCGACGACGGAGTCCAGCACCGCGCGTCGTACCCGGTTCGGGAAGAGCTTGGCGTACACGGCGCCCAGATAGGTGCCGTACGAGTATCCGAAGTAGTTGATCTTCTTGGCGCCGAGGGCCCTGCGGAGGGCGTCCATGTCCTTGACCGCGCTGATCGTGTCGATGTACGGCAGCACGCTCGCGTACTTCTTGGCGCAGGCGTCGGCGAAGGCCTGGGCGCGCTTGAGGTTGGCCTGCTCGATCTTCGCGGTGGTCGGCAGGGAGTTGGGGCGTACCGGCGCGAAATGGCCCGGCCTGCAGTTCAGCGCGGGCTTGCTCTTGCCCACTCCGCGCGGGTCGAAGCCGATGACGTCGTACTGCGCCGCCACCTTCTTCGGCAGCGAGGACGCGACGTATCCGGCCAGGGTGAGGCCGCTGCCGCCGGGCCCGCCGGGGTTGACCAGCAGGGGGCCCTGGTACTTCTTCGCGGTGTGCGGGACGCGGGAGAGGGCGAGAGTGATCTTCTTGCCGTTCGGCTCGCGGTGGTCCAGCGGCACCTTCAGGGACGCGCACTGGAGCGTCGCGTAGTCGCCGGTGGCGCACTTCTTCCAGGCGAGCTTCGCCACCGGGGCGGCGGCGGAACCGCCGCTCGCGCCGGCCGGGACCGCCGTGACCATTCCGGCCAACACGGCGGCGGTACCGCACAGAGCAGCTGCGCGTTTCTTCATCGTCAGGCCTCCCAGGACGGAGGATTTCGAGCCGTGCACGCCACGGCCTTCGTCGCATCGTCCCGGAGCGCGCCCTCGGAGGAACTCGTTCTCCCCGGACTTGACCCCATCGGGGCGGGAGAAGCGCCCGGATGCCCCGAGAAGGGGCAGAGAAGGGGCAGAGGAGAGTCAGAGGAGGGTCAGCTGTGTCGGCGCCGTGTCCCGGGCCGTCTCCGGCGCGGTCGGCTCGCGCACCGGTGTCCGTCGCGGCAGCTCCGCGCGCCGGGGACCCATGCCGTACTCCTGGGCCAGTTCGTGGACCTGACGGGTGATCTGCCGCTGATACCACTTGGGGGCGTAGGCGCCCTCCGCGTACAGCAGCTCGTAACGCCGTACGAGATGGGGGTGGTGGCGCTCCAGCCAGGCCGTGTACCACTCGCGCGCTCCGGGCCGCAGATGCAGCACCAGCGGGGTCACGGAGGTGGCGCCGGAGGCCGCGACGGCCCGTACGGTCGCGCGCAGCCGGTCGGGGTGGTCGCTGAGGAAGGGGAGCACGGGGGCCATCAGCACCCCGCAGCCGATGCCGAGGTCGGTGAAGGCGCGTACGACGTCGAGCCGGCGTTCCGGGGCGGGCGTGCCCGGCTCGACCGTGCGCCACAGCTCGTGGTCGGTGAAGCCGACGGAGACCGAGATGCCGACCTCCGCCACCTCGGCCGCCTGCCGGATCAGGTCCAGGTCGCGCAGGATCAGCGTGCCCTTGGTCAGGATCGAGAAGGGGTTCGCGTGGTCGCGCAGGGCCGCGATGATGCCCGGCATCAGGCGGTAGCGGCCCTCCGCGCGCTGGTAGCAGTCCACGTTGGTGCCCATCGCGATGTGCTCGCCGTGCCAGCGCGGCGAGGCGAGCCGGCGGCGTACCAGCTCCGGCGCGTTGATCTTCACCACGATCTGTGAGTCGAAGTCCAGGCCCGTGTCGAGGTCCAGATAGCTGTGGGTCTTGCGGGCGAAGCAGTAGACGCACGCGTGCGAGCAGCCCCGGTAGGGGTTCACCGTCCACTCGAAGGGCATCCGGGAGGCTCCCGGCACCCGGTTCACGATCGATTTCGCCCGGACCTCGTGGAAGGTCATGCCGCGGAACTCCGGAGTGTCGAAGGTGCGGCTCGTCACCAGGTCCGCGCCGAACAGCGCGGCGTCCCGGGCCGTGGCGGGGTTCTCGGCCAGATGGTCCCAGCGCATGGACGCCTCCTCGGTTGCTCTGAGCCCAGAATAGAACACATGTTCCCTTGATCGTGCGAACTGGTTTTCGAACATCGTGTGGAGGTCTCGTCGGGGGCCCTCCGGGCAGGCCGCCGCGGGCCCTTCGGGCACCCCGATTTGGGCCGTCCGGCCGGGGGGTGGTTGGCTTTCCGCACATCCCCGAGTTACCAAGTGCTGGAGGAAGTGCAATGGCGCAGGTCGAGGCCACCACCGAACGAGTCGTCGCGGCGGACGCGGAGACGGTGTTCGACACCCTGGCCGACTACAGCGGCACGCGCGGGAAGCTGATGCCGCAGCACTTCAGCGAGTACGAGGTGCGCGAGGGCGGCGACGGCGAGGGCACCCTCGTCCACTGGAAGCTCCAGGCCACCAGCAAGCGCGTCCGCGACTGCCTCCTGGAGGTCACCGAGCCCTCGGACGGCGAGCTCGTCGAGAAGGACCGCAACTCCTCCATGGTCACCGTCTGGCGGGTCACCCCGGCCGGCGAGGGCAGCTCCCGCGTCGTCGTCACCACCACCTGGCAGGGCGCCGGCGGTATCGGCGGCTTCTTCGAGAAGACCTTCGCCCCCAAGGGGCTCGGCCGCATCTACGACGCCCTGCTCGCCAACCTCGCCACCGAGGTGGAGAAGTAGCGCCCGGGCCGGGAGTGGCGTCGCCGACGGTGCCCGGACCAACGGGCGGATCAACGGGCGGACCCCCGGGGAGCGTTGCCGCCCTCACCGGTTCGAGTGGATCTCCCTGACGCTCCCCGGAATGCCGTAACTCGCCGCACTTGCCGACAGTTGCCGCTTAACGCGGGAATTGTGCGGTAAGTGCGACGAGGGAGCGGTACGCATGGGCGCGATCACACTGGTGAAGGACGAGCCGGCCACCACACCCGCGACGCCATCACCCGCGGACGGACCTCCCCGACCTGGTCCGCACCGCGTCCGGCTGGTCTTCTCCGCCCTCCTGCTCGTCCTGCTCCTCGCCGCGCTGGAGCAGATGGTCGTCGCCACCGCCCTCCCCGAGATCGTCGGCGAACTGCACGGCGTGGACCGTATGTCCTGGGCGATCACGGCCTATCTGCTCACCGCCACCGTCACCCTGCCCGTCTACGGCAGCCTGGGCGAACTCCGCGGCCGCAAGGGCGTCTTCCAGTTCGCGCTCGCGGTCTTCGTGGCCGGCTCCGCGCTCGCCGGGTCCTCCCGGAGCATGGATCAGCTCATCGCGTTCCGCGCGCTCCAGGGCGTCGGCGCGGGTGGCCTCATGATCGGTGTGCAGGCGATCATCGCCGACCTCCTGCCGTCCCGGAACCGCGGCCGCTACCTGGGCCTGGTCGGCGCCGTGTTCGGCCTCGCCTCCGTCGCGGGCCCGCTCCTCGGCGGCCGGCTCACGGATCACCTCTCCTGGCGGTGGTGCTTCTACCTCAACGTGCCCCTCGGGCTCCTCACCCTGGCCGTCGTCACCTTCGCCCTGAGACTGCCGAAGCCCACGGCCAAGGGGCGTCTCGACGTCCTGGGGACGCTGCTGCTCGCCGTCGCCTCGACCTGCCTGGTGCTGCTGGCCGGTTGGGGCGGCACCGCCCACGCGTGGGACTCACGGCTCGTCCTCGCGCTCGCCGCCGGCGCGGTCGCGGCGACCGTCCTCTTCCTCGTCGTCGAGCGGTTCGCCCCCCAACCCCTCGTCCCCCTCCGGCTGTTCCGGGACCCGGTCTTCGTCGTGGCCGGCCTCACCGGGATCGCCGTCGGCGTCGCCCTGTTCACCACCGCCACCTACCTGCCGACCCAGCTGCGGATGGTCGGCGGGATCTCCGCCACCGAGTCCGGACTGCTCATGCTGCCGATGATGGCCGGTATCGTCGGCGCGTCCGTCGTCTCCGGCCGACTCATCGGCCACACCGGGCACTACCGGACGTACCCGGTCCTCGGCAGCGCCCTGACCGCCCTCGGCGTGTGGCTGCTGTCCCGCCTGGAGACGGACACGCCCCGGCTGCAGTTCGGCATCTGGACGGCCGTCCTCGGCGCGGGCATCGGCATGGTGATGCCGGTCCTGATCCTCGCCGTGCAGAACTCCGTGCGTCCCGCCGACCTCGGGCCCGCCACCGCCGCCGGCAACTACCTGCGGCAGATGGGCGGCAGCGTGGGGGTGGCCGCCTTCGGCGCGCTCCTCACGGCCCGGCTCGCCGAGCGCCTGCCGGAGCGCGCGGGCACCGTCCTCCCCGACCCCGGCTCCCTCACCCCGGACCTCGTGCACGCCCTGCCCGCCCCGCTGCGCGACGCCCATGTCGAGGCCTACGCGGAGGCCATGCCGGGGATCTTCCCGTACCTCACGCCGGTGCTCGTCCTCGGGATCCTCGTCGCCTGCTTCCTCAAGGAGAAGACACCGGTGCCCTTCGACGAGGTCCGCGCCGAGCCCGCGCCCACGCCCGCCGTCCGGAGCCCGCGGGCGCTGCCCCACCCCTCGGGCGGGGGGACCCCCGTCCCGCCGCGCTCGCCGTACGTCCCCGCGGTCCCCGTCCGCGGCACGGTCCAGCAGTCCGACGGCGCCGTCGTGCCCCGGGCCGCGCTCACGCTCATCGACGCCACCGGCCGGCAGACCGGGCGCGGCGGCAGCGGCGAGGACGGACGGTACGCGCTGTCCACGCCCGGACCGGGGGCGTACGTGCTGATCGCGACCGCCGGCGGCCACCAGCCGCAGGCCGTGAGCGTCACCGTCGGGGACCGCCCGGTCGAGGTCGACATCGTGCTCGGCGGCGCGGGGCGCCTGGCCGGGGTGGTGCGGACGACGGACGGCCGGGCGGTGAGCGACGCGACCGTCACGCTCACCGACGTCCACGGCGAGGTCGTCGTGACCACCCGCAGCGGCGAGGAGGGCGAGTACCTCATCACCGAACTGGTCGCCGGGGAGTACACCCTCGCCGCCGGCGCCCACTCCTACCGTCCGGCCGCGCTCCCCGTCGTCGTCCGGGCCGCCCGCGAGACCCGCCAGGACGTCGAACTCGCCGGGGGAGCCGTCCTGCGGGGCACGGTCCGCTCCGGGGGCGGCCGACCGGTGGAGGACGCGCGCGTGACACTCCTCGACGCCGCCGGGAACGTCGTCGACACGATCACCACCGGCGTCGACGGAACGTTCCGGTTCGTCGACCTCTCCTCCGGCGAGTACACGGTCATCGCCACCGGATATCCCCCCGTCGCCACGGTGCTCCAGGTCGCCGCCGGTGGGAGGGCGGAACGGGACCTGCACCTGGGCTACGCGGACTGAGCCGTCGGGAACGGGACCGCCGACGCCGGTGACGAGGGGCGTGCCAGCGATCGTGCGCCGCCCGTGTGGCCTGCGCGTGCGCCGGAGGCTCCTACGGAGCAATTCGCGTATTGCCACACATCGCGACGCTACGCAGCCGTACGGTAGTGGGGGCGGCGCAGATCTTGCGAGCCGCGGGGAGAAAGGGCCTTGGCCATGGACCGTGGCACCGACACGGGTGCGAAGATCGGCCCCGGAGCCGGTGACGGCACGGCGGAGCACGCCGCGCCCGGCCGCATCCCGCTGGCCGTGGTCCTCGTCGACCGCGCCGGCCTCGTGTCGCACTGGAGCACCGGCGCACGCCGGCTCTTCGGCACAGCCAAGGACGACGCGGTGGGCCGCCCCGCCCTCGACCTGCTGCCCGTCTCCGGCGCCCTCCCGGACGACGACGACATCCCGCCCCACGGGGCATACGGCGGGTACGACGCGCTCGGCCACGACCTGGAGACCTCCCTCGACGGACATCTGTCCTACCCGGCGGCGGGCCGCGCCCGCCTCACCGTGCCCGACGGCGGCCGCGTGGACGTCCTGTGGTGGGCGTACCCCCTGGTCGGCCCGGGCCGGGAGCGGCTCCTCGTGCTGGCCGCCGACGCCGAGACACTGCGGCGGCCGGACGACAACGCGGCCGCGGCCGTGGCCGTCGAGCGCATCGCGCCCGGCTTCGCCCTGCACACCGACTTCCCCGGCGCCGAGGAACTCGCCCGCAGGCTCCCCGAGATCCTGCCCAGCATGAGCGTCGGCGAGGGCGCCCGCATCGTCGCCCAGGTCCTCGAACTGGGCTATCCGATACTGGAGTTCAGCCAGAACGACCGGGTGCCCGTCACCCCGGACTGGGGCGTACCCCGGCGCGCGGAGCGACAGGCGCGCCGCGAACGGGCCGCGCGCGCCGTCGCCGAAGGGCGGCCGGTCCCTCAGGACGTGCGCGACGAGGGTGAGGACCTCGAATACGCGGCCGTACGCGAGCGCCTGGAGTTCCTCAACGAGGTCAGCGGACGTATTGGCACCTCCCTCGACCTGTCCCGGACCATCGTCGAGGTCAGCAGGGCGGTCGTGCCCCGCTTCACCGACGTCGCCGGCACCTATCTGCGCGAACAGGTCGTCGCCGGTGAGGGCTTCCCCGAGGGGGTGCCGGACACGACGACCATGTGGCACCGGGTGGCCGTGGAGCACACCGACGAGCCGGGCCGCTGGGACGACGTCGTACCCGTCGGCGAGGCCATGCCGTTCCCGGCACACACCCCGTTCTTCCAGTGCATGACCACGGGCGAGCCCGTCCTCGTGCCGCGCATCAGCGAGCAGATGGGGCACGCGATCGCCGCGCAGTTCGAGAAGCGCGACATCCGGCCGCTGATCAGCAACCGCTCCATGCTGGTCGTGCCGCTGAAGGCCCGCAACGTGGTGCTCGGCTTCATGATCCTGCTGCGCCACCCGGAGCGCGAGGTCTTCGACGACATGGACCGCGTCACCGGCGCCGAACTCGCCGCCCGCGCGGGCCTCGTCCTCGACAACGCCCGCATGTACACGTACCAGGAGAACGTCGCCGAGACGCTCCAGGACAGCATGCTCCCGCAGATCGAGGCCCACATGGCGGGCTGCGACATCGCCACCCGCTACCTCCCGGGCACCCTGCTCGGGCGGGTCGGCGGCGACTGGTTCGACTCGGTGAAACTGCCCGGCGCCCGCACCGCCCTGGTCGTCGGCGACGTCATGGGGCACGGCCTCAACTCCGCCGCGATGATGGGCCAGTTGCGCACGGCCGTCCAGACCATGGCCGCCCTCGACCTGCCGCCCGCGCAGCTCCTGCGCAACCTCGACGACCTCGCCCAGCGCCTCGGCGAGCACTACCTCGCGACCTGCCTCTACGCCGTCTACGACCCCATCGCGGGCGAACTGCACCTCGCCAACGCCGGGCACATCCCGCCCGTCCTGGTCCGTGCGGTGGACGGCCGCAGCGAACTCCTCGACCTGCCCACGGGCGCGCCCATCGGAGTCGGCGGGGTGCCGTTCGAGGCGGTACGCGTGCGCGTGGAGCCCGGCGACCGGCTCGTGATGTGCACCGACGGCCTCGTCGAGATGCGCGGCGAGGACATCGGCGTGGGCCTCGCGACGCTCTGCGAGTCCGCCGCCCACCCGGCCGCCTCCATGGACGACGCCTGCGACACGATCATCCGCGCCCTCAACACGCGCGGCGGCCGCAAGGACGACGTGGCCCTGCTGATGGCGCGGCTCAACGGCATCGAACCCGAGGACGTCGCCGAGTGGCGCCTCACCCCCGACCCGATCGAGGCGGGCCGCGCCCGCGCCGTCGTCCGCGAACAGCTGTACGTCTGGGGCCTCGACGCCCTCGCGGACACCACCGCGCTCCTGGTCGGTGAACTCGTCACCAACGCCGTACGCCACGCGCGCGGACGGCGCATCGAACTCCGCCTCGTCCGCGGCGACACCCTGCAGTGCGAGGTCTACGACGACGACCCCACCCTGCCGACCCTGCTCAGCGCGGCGCCCACGGACGAGTTCGGCCGCGGGCTGCGCGTCCTGACGACCCTGGCCCGCGAGTGGGGCACGAGCCGGACGGGCGCGGGCAAGACGGTGTGGTTCGAGCTGACGCTGCCGAGGCGGCGCTGAGCCTGCGGGCGGTCGCTTGCGCCGGGGCAGAGGAGAGAGAGCCGGAGCCGGGGGGCGTGCGGGGCGCTGGGCGGCGCGCGTGATCTGAACGAGAGGTGAAGGTGCGCGCACGGTGCTTGTCCTTGCCATCCGGGCGCGATAGACCGGTCTCGGCCGCCGCAGCGGTGGGCCGCGTCGCTGTTCCGGGGGGTTGGGCATGAGCGTGACGAGTCGGTACCGGGAGGCCTGGGAGGGGTTCTGGCGGGAGGCCCCCGACGAACCGGGCGCGGTCTTCTGGGACGCCGGGCCCGAACGGACCGCGGCCGTCCATCTCGCGCTGTTCGAGCCGTACTTGACGGACCCCGCCCTGCCCCTCGTCGACCTGGGCTGCGGCAACGGCACCCAGACCCGGTTCCTGGCCGACCGGTTCCCCCGGGTGATCGGCGCCGACCTCAGCGCCGCCGCCCTCGACCGGGCCCGCCGCGCCGACCCCGCAGGCCGGGCTGCCTACCGCCTGCTCGACGCCGCCGACAAGGCGGACGCCGAGACCCTCCACACGGACCTCGGCGACGCCAACGTCTACGTACGCGGCGTTCTGCACCAGTGCGAGCCCGACGACCGCCAACGCCTCGTCGACACCGTCGCCACGCTGCTGGGAGAGCGTGGCCGGGCGTGCCTCGTGGAACTCGCCGAGGCCGCCAAGCCCGTTCTCATGGGCCTCGCCCAGAGCCCCACCGGCCCGCCCGCCAAACTCGCCCCGGTCTTCCGCCACGGAATCGCCCCGGGCGAGGTCTCCGACGCCGCGATCCCGCAGTACCTGGGCGCATCCGGCCTCACCCTCGTCGCCGACGGCGAACTTCCGCTGGTCACCACGGAGTACGCGGCCGACGGCACCCGGATCGAACTGCCGTCGAGGTGGTACGTGGCGGGACGCACGGCGTAGCGGCGGGAGGTGGCACAGGTCTGCCAGGGGCTGCCGGACACCGTTGGATCCCACGGCGGCCCACGGCGGCCCACGGCGGCCCACGGCGGCCCAGGGCGGCCCAGGGCGGCCCAGGGCGGCAGTCGTCGGAACCGGTGCCAGGACCCCGGTGGAGTCGCCCGTGGTGGCTATCGGCGGTGCAGGGTCTCCAGGGCGGCGGCCAGTACGTGGGGATCGTGGTGGCCCTTGTAGACCGCCGGCGGTTGCCTGTCGAGGTCGAGGAGTCGGGCCACAGCCGTCCAGGCGGTGCGTACGGAGTATTCGACGGTGAAGACGACGTCGTCGGGCACCTCGGCGAACTGACCGATGAAGGCGAGGTTGACCGAGCCGTCGGGCACCACGTCGGGCCGGTCGTCTCGGCGGCGGGCCAGGAACTGGCTGGTGATGTAGGGCATGAGGCAGGGCACGACGGTGGAGGTCTCAAGGACACGGGCTGCCGTCGGCTCGTCGAAGGGCAGGTGGTGCAGGATCTCTTCGAGGATCTCCCGGCCGGAGCACATCGTCATCGGCTTGGGCGTGTGGTTGCCGGCGCGGGCGGGGTGCAGGCCGTAGCCCCACCACACCGCGACGTCCTCGGGCTGGTCGCGGTAGACGGGCTGGCGGCCCGCGACGACGGTGAGCAGCCAGTTGGAGTCGGTGAACGTCATCAGCCCGCCCCGCCCGGTCTCCCGGCCGCTGAACTCCGCGAGCGCGTCCAGGAAGGCGGGGTCCTTGGTGGTGACGGTGAACGACTCCCAGCGGGACTCCTTGACGTGCTTGTCGAAGACGGCCGGGTCGCCGAAGTCGTCGCGGCCCCTGGACAGCCGGTGCCAGAGCAGCCAGGCGTCCGAGTTCCGGGGAGGGGGCGGCGGAGCGGCGACGTGCGAGCCGACGCTGGTGGAGTCGGTCATGGAGCCGTTGGTGACCAGGACCAGGTCGTCGGGGGCCACGTCGATCTGTTCGTCACGGCCGTCCCGGGTCACGTAGATGCGCTGGACCGTCGTGGACCGGTGCCCCGGCGCGAACCCGAGGTCGGTGACGTGACAGCGGGTGTGGACGGTGACGTTCCGTTCGCTGAGCCAGGCGGTCAGGGGCCGGATGATCGAGTCGTACTGGTTGTAGCGGGTGCGGTGGACGCCCGAGAGGGAGGAGAGCTCGGGGAGGAGGTGGATGAAGCGCTTGAGGTAGCGGCGGAACTCGATCGCGCTGTGCCAGGGCTGGAAGGCGAACGTGGTGCACCACAGGAACCAGAAGTTCGTGGTGAAGAAGTGCTCGGTGAAGCAGTCGGTGATCCGCTTGCCGTCCAGGTGCCCCTCGGGGGTCGCCAGGCAGCGCACCAGATCCAGGCGGTCGCGCTCGGAGAATCCCATCGAGCGCACATCGACGATCTTTCCGTCCCTGTCGACGAGCCGTGCGATGTCGTTCCAGGCGAAGTCCTCCTGACCGGCGAGGATCTCCTGTGTCACGGACACCGCGGGGTCGTCGAGCGAGGGGATGCCGGACAGCAGGTCGTACGTGCAGCGGTACTCGGCCTCGAACATCCGCCCGCCACGCATGGTGTAGCCGGCGTCCGCGGTGCCGCCCGCGTCCAGGCTGCCGCCGATGTTCCGCTGCTCCTCGAAGAGGTGGATGTCGGCTCCGTCGAACCCGCCCTCGCGGATCAGGAACGTGGCCGCGGCGAGCGCTGCGATGCCGCTGCCCACCAGATACGCCTTCGCCATCACACAACTCCTCGTTCTCGCCCGTCGATCGGGAACCGCGACCCCACGGTTTCCCACGTCGGCGGGCTCCGTCAGTGGGCCGTTGGTCCCTTGCGGGGTCCGCATGGCCCGCGAGGTGGGCTTCCACGGTGTCCACGTGCGGGGCCGCGGGGCGTGACAGAGCCCGGCCGGCGGACCGTCACCGACCGGGCCTGTACTCACCGTGGGCTCACACCGGGTGAGAGTCCGCCCCGTCGCCGCCGCCTTCGGCAGGACGTGGGGCCGGGCTGCCGCCACGCCACGGCGGTGCCGGCGTGTGCTGGCCGGGGCGCCGGGCGTGGGCGGCCTTGTCGGTCTGGCGGCGCAGCCGGTCCTGGAGTTGGTCGACGAGTTCCCGGCCGGTGGCCGCCTCGGCGAGGACGACCACCTCGCGCCTGCCGACGTGCAGGGCTGCCGTGGCCGACCAGGGACGGTCCGCGTGGTGGGCGGCGGCACGCGTGACGCGCACCTCGCCGGTGACGTCGGGAAGTTCCGGCCGGCCGACGACGGCGTCGATCTTCGTGCGGGCGTACGCCAGGGTCTCCTCGTCCACCTCGCCGTCCGCACGCAGCAGTACGGTGGGCACGGTGGTGTGGGCGTCCTTGCTGGTCATGGTGGTTCCTTTCCTGGACGGGGGAGGGGATGTCCGACGCCGCTCAGGCCGTCGGGCCGGGCAGCCACAGGTCGGGGCCGAAGACCTCGTACCGAATGCGCCGCGCCGGCACCCCCGCGCGCAGCAGCTGTCCGCGTACGTCGCGCATGAACGGCAGCGGGCCGCACAGGAACACCGTGGCGTCGTCGGGCAGTTCGATCCCTTCGAGGTCCATCCGTCCGGCACGGGCGTCGGGTTCCTCCTGACCCGGTCGCTCGTACCAGAAGACGGCGCGGGCGTGGGGGAGTCGCCCGACGAGGTTCCGGGTCTCGGCGCGCAGGGCGTGGTCGGCGGGGGAGTGGTCGGCGTGCAGGAGCAGTACCGGGCGGGTCGAACCGAGGGCGGCGAGCTGGGCCAGCATGCCGGTCATGGGGGTGCAGCCGATGCCCGCGGAGACCAGCACGACGGGGGTGGTGGCGTCGGCCGGGTCGTCGAGGACGACGTCGCCGAAGGGCGCGGAGAGCGTCAGTTCGTCTCCTGCGCGCACGGAGCGGTGCAGCAGGTCGGAGACCTCGCCGTCCGGCGAGCCGTCCGTGCCGGGGACCCGCTTCACGGTGATCCGGCGCAGGTCCCCGCCCGGGTCCGAGGACAGGCTGTACTGGCGCAGCTGGTGGACGCCGTCCGGCATGCGCAGGCGCACGCTGACGTACTGGCCCGCCCGTGCCCGTGGCGCGGCTGCGCCGTCGGCCGGGCGGAGCAGGAAGGACACCACGTCCGGGGTCTCGGTACGGCGTTCGACGACCGTCCACTGCCGCCAGATCCTGCCGGGCTCGAGGCCCGCGTCCTGGTAGAGGCGGGCCTCCTGGGCGATCAGCGCGCCGGCCATCAGCCAGTACACCTCGTCCCAGGCGGCCGCCACGTCGGGGGTGACCGCGTCGCCGAGGACCTCGGCTATCGCGCCGAACAGGTACTTGTGCACGATCGTGTACTGGTCGTCGGTGACCCCGACGGCGACGTGCTTGTGCGCGATACGGCTCAACAGGGCGTCGGGGCGGACGTCCGGCTGCTCCAGCAGCGCGGTCGCGAAGGCGGCGATCGAACCGGCCAGGGCTTGGCGCTGGGCACCGCTGGCCTGGTTGCCGCGGTTGAACATCCCGTCGAGCAGTTCCGGCCGGTCGCGGAACATGGCGCCGTAGAAGCGGGTGGTGATCTCGTCGAGTGCTCCGCCCACGGCGGGCAGGGTGGCACGGACGACGGCGGCGGATTCTGCGGACAGCATGGAGACTCCCAGGCAGGGGGGTGAGGTGGGATCGGCGCCGCGGACGAAGGGGCGACCGTCTTCTGTGTAGCAGGCACCGGACCGCGTTTCGGCGGCGCCGGCCGAAGAGGGGCCGAACGGCCCCACCGATTCAGGCACAGCGGCCCCACGGGTCCCATCCGGGCCGGGGCCGGATGGTGCAGGGACGACCTCCCCCTCGGCCCTGTCCGGTGCCGCTGTCGGAGGCGCCCGACGACGACGGCGTCCGTGTCGCGGTCGGCGAAGGCTCGTGCGGTGCGGACGACGTCGGTGCAGCCGACGAGCACGACGCCTGGGGCGGGCGGCAGACGAGCACGACGCCTGGGGCGGGCGGCAGACAAGCACGACGCCCAGGGCGGGCGGCAGACAAGCACGACGCCCGGGGCGGGCGGCAGGGGTACGGCAGTTCGGTCAGGTCCGGCAGGGCGAGCCCCGGCGGGCCGGCCGGGACGTCGCCGATTGTCCTGAGGCCGTAGCGGTGGTCGAGCCCGAAGGCCGCCACCGCCCGCGTGGCGGGCACCACGGCCGGCAGGGGGCCGGGCACGGCGCGGACGTGCCGGGTGATGGCGGAGAGCGGGGGGCCGGCACGACGGCGGAAAGGAAGGCCGGCACGACGGCGGAAAGGAAGGCCGGCACGACGACGGAGAGGAAGGCCGGCACGACGACGGAGAAGACGACGGTGGCCGGATGGGCGTCCGGCGGGTTCCGCCATGGTCCGGTGCCGGGCCTCGCGAGGCGGAGGCCCGCCCGCGTGCCGGGCGTACGCGGGTGACCCCGACAACGCGGGCGGGCGCCCACCCGTGATGACCGTGCCGGGCCTCGCGAGCCGGACGGGACTTCAGGGCCCACCGGCCCCCGTCGGGGACCAGCGGCCCCTCCACGGCCGACCTCCGGTCCACGACGCTGGAATCACATCCCCGGTCAGGAGGCAGAACCATGATCCGCAGTGTTGTCGTAGGTCTCGACGGCTCGGCCGAGAGCCGTGCCGCGGCGGAGTGGGCGGCCGGCGAGGCGAAGCGGCGTGGCCTGTCGCTCACGCTGGTCCACGTCCTGGAGGCGGTCTCCGAGCCCCTGGCCCTGGCGCGGTTCCTCGGCGGCGAGACGCGGCAGAGGTGGAGCGTACGCATCCCGCGCGAGGTGGCCGAAGGGCTCAAGTCGCGTCACCCCGGCCTGGACGTGTCCGTGGAGCAGGTCCCGGGCCGGCCCGCCGAGGTGCTGACTCGGGCGGCGAAGGACGCCGAACTCCTGGTCCTCGGCTCCCGGGGGCTGAGCGGCATCGGCGGATTCCTCGTCGGCTCCGTGGGCCAGGCCGTCGTGGCACAGGCCGAGCAGCCTGTGGTGCTGGTCCGGGCCGGCGAGCAGGCAGCCGACGGTCCCGTCGTCCTCGGGCTCGACACCGACCACCCCGACGACACGGTGATCGCCTTCGCCTTCGAGGCGGCCGCCCGCCGTGTCACGCCCCTGCGGGTCGTCCACGTCTGGAACCCGCCGCCGTACCTCGCGTACGGCCTGCCCGCCGACCCCGAGCTCGACGCCGCGCTGGGCAAGCAGGACGTCGCCACGCTGGCCGAGGTGCTGCACCGCTGGAAGGAGAAGTACCCGGCCGTCGAGGTCGTCGAGGAGTCCCGCTCCGGCAGTCCCGCCGTCCACCTGGTCGACGCCTCCCGACAGGCGTCCCTGGTCGTCGTCGGCCGCCGGATCCACCGCAGCCCGCTCGGCGCCCACATCGGCTCCGTCACACACGCCGCGCTGCACCACGCCACCGCGCCCGTCGCCGTCGTCGCGCACGACTGACGCACCGGGACCCCGAGGGGTCCTTTCCATCCACCGCGACCGGGCGGAGAACGAACCGGCCGCACACCATCAAGGTCGTTCGTGGCCCCTTGGAGGACCCAAGCCATGCGCATCGTCATCGCTCTCGGCGGCAATGCCCTGCTACGCCGGGGCGAACGCCCCGACGCGGCCGTGCAGCAGGCGAACATCGACCGGGTGACCACCGCCATCGCCGCCCTCGCTCTCGAACACGAGATCGTCGTCACCCACGGCAACGAGCCGCAGATCGGCCTGCTCGCGATGGAGAGCGCGGCCGACCCCGTCCTGACCGCCCCTTATCCACTGGACCTGCTGGGCGCCCAGACCGAGGGCCTGATCGGCTCTCTGCTGGTCCGGGCCCTGCACGACACGCTGCCCGGCCGCAAGATCGCCGCACTCGTCACCCACACCCTGGTACGGGCCGACGACCCGGCCTTCGCGCGGCCCACGAAGCGCGTCGGCCCCGTCTACCCCCAGGACGTCGCCCGCACCCTCGCGCGAAGGCGCGGCTGGCACATCGCCAAGGACGCCACCGGGTGGCGCCAGGTCGTCGCCTCACCCGCGCCCGAGGGCATCGTCGAGACCGAGACCATCCACGACCTGCTCACCTGCGGAGTGCTGGTCATCTGCGCCGGCGGTGGAGGCGTGCCCGTCACCGCCGACCACGACACCGGCGCGCTGCACGGTGTGGAGGCGGTCGTCGACAAGGACCTCACCGCAGCCCTGCTCGCCGAGGAACTCAAGGCCGACTTCCTGCTCATCCTCACCGACGTCCCGTGCGTCTATGCCGGCTACGGCACCCACGACCCGCAGCCCGTCCTCGACGCCACCCCCGACGACCTGCGCCGCGCGGGCTTCCCGGCCGACTCCATGGGCCCCAAGACGGAGGCCGCCGCACGGTTCGTCGAACGCACCGGCGGCCTGGCCGCCATCGGCGCCCTGGACGCGGCGTACGAGATCATCCACGGGAGGTCGGGGACCCTGGTGCGTCCCGATCTGGCTGTGGGCTGAGCGCCGCCGGAACGCGTGCGGCACCCCCTGACGACCGGACCGGGGCTGCCTGGCCGGACGGGCTGTTCCCGCTCGGTCCGGACCGGGCGACGAGGAGCGGGTCCCTGCCTGACAGGGACCTACGGCCCGGTACGAGAGGGACGGGTGGCGCGCCCCAGGTGCGCCGAGAGGCCCTCCCCGGGGGCACCGCGAGCGACGAGCATCAAGAGCGAAGAAGTTCCACGGCTGAGTGAGGGAGAGACCGGCGATGACGGCAACGGTGACGGCTGGACCCCGTGCGGTGACCGAGGCATGGCGAGGCTTCGCCGGTTCGCAGTGGCGGACCCAGGTCGACGTGCGCGACTTCATCCAGGCCAACTACACCCCCTACGAAGGCGATTCGACGTTCCTGACCGCGCCGACCGAGCGCACGCTCGCCGTCTGGGGCAAGGTCGCCCGTCTGTTCCCCGAGGAGCGCCGCCGCGGCATCCTCGACGTCGACACGGGCCTGCCGTCGACCATCACCTCGCACCGGCCGGGCTTCATCGACCGCGACCGCGAACTGATCGTCGGCCTGCAGACCGACGCGCCGCTCCGGCGGGCGATCATGCCGAACGGCGGGCTGCGGATGGTCGAGAACGGGCTGAAGGCATACGGCTACCAGGCCGACCACTTCGTGAAGCGCGTCTTCGGCACCTACCGCAAGACCCACAACGACGGTGTCTTCGACGCGTACACCCCCGAGATGCGCGCCGCCCGCAAGGCGGGCATCATCACCGGGCTGCCGGACGCGTACGGCCGCGGGCGGATCATCGGCGACTACCGGCGCGTCGCGCTGTACGGCACCGCCCGGCTGGTCGAGGCCAAGCGGGCCGAGCGGGCCCTGCTGGACGCGCGGCCCTCCACCCCGGACGTCATCCGTGACCGGGAGGAACTCGCCGAGCAGACAAGGGCGTTGGGTGATCTCGCGCAGATGGCGGCCTCGTACGGCTGCGATGTCACCCGGCCCGCGGCCACCGCCCGGGAGGCCGTCCAGTGGCTCTACCTCGGCTTCCTGGCGGCGGTGAAGGAGCAGAACGGCGCCGCGATGTCGCTGGGCCGCACCTCCACGTTCCTGGACGTCTACCTCCAGCGCGACCTGGACGAGGGCACCATCGACGAGACGCGCGCCCAGGAGCTGGTCGACGACTTCGTGATCAAGCTGCGGATCGTACGGTTCCTGCGCACCCCCGAGTACGACGCTCTCTTCTCCGGCGACCCGACCTGGGTGACGGAGTCCATCGGCGGCATCGGCACCGACGGCCGCCCGCTGGTCACCCGCACTTCCTTCCGCTTCCTCCAGACCCTCTACAACCTCGGCCCGGCCCCCGAGCCCAACCTGACCGTCCTGTGGTCGCCGAGGCTGCCCGAGGGCTTCAAGCGGTTCTGCGCCCAGGTCTCGATCGACACCAGCGCGATCCAGTACGAGTCCGACGACCTGATGCGCCCGCGCACCGGCGACGACACCGCGATCGCCTGCTGCGTCTCCGCGATGGCGGTGGGCAAGCAGATGCAGTTCTTCGGGGCGCGGGTCAACCTCGCCAAGGCCATGCTGTACGCGATCAACGGCGGCCGCGACGAGATGACCGGCGAGCAGATCGCCCCCGAGACGCCCGCGCTGGCCGGCGAGTACCTGGACTACGACGAGTTGTCGGCGGCGTACGACCGCATGCTGGACTGGCTGGCGGCCACGTACGTCAACGCGCTCAACGTCATCCACTACATGCACGACAAGTACGCCTACGAGCGCATCGAGATGGCCCTGCACGACCACCCCGTGCACCGCTTCATGGCGTGCGGCATCGCCGGCCTCTCGGTGGCGGCGGACAGCCTCTCGGCCGTCAAGCACGCGCGCGTGAAGGTCATCCGGGATGCCACGGGACTGGCCGTCGACTACGAGGTCGAGGGCGACTTCCCGGCGTACGGCAACAACGACGACCGTGTGGACGCGATCGCGGCCGCCCTGGTGGAGTCGTTCATGACGAAGGTGCGCGAGCACCCCACGTACCGCGACGCCGAGCACACCCAGTCGGTCCTGACCATCACCTCGAACGTGGTGTACGGCAAGCACACCGGCAACACCCCCGACGGCCGGCGCACGGGCGCCCCGTTCGCGCCCGGCGCCAACCCGATGAACGGACGCGACCGGCATGGCGTGGCCGCCTCGGCCCTCTCGGTGGCCAAGCTCCCGTACGAGCAGGCCCGCGACGGCATCTCGCTCACGACGACCATCACCCCCGAGGGCCTGGGCCACGACCCGGCCGAGCGCGCCGCGCATCTGGCCGGCATCCTCGACGCGTACATGGCCTCCGGTGGATTCCACATGAACGTCAACGTCCTGGACCGGGCGACGCTGGAGGACGCGATGGAACACCCGGACAAGTACCCGGAGTTGACGGTCCGGGTCTCCGGGTACGCGGTCAACTTCGTTCGCCTGACGCGCGAGCAGCAGCTCGACGTGATCAGCCGCACCTTCCACGGATCGCTGTGAACACCACGGTCGAGCCGGTGACGGGCCGGGTCCACTCCTGGGATCTGTCCACGGGAGTGGACGGTCCCGGGACCCGGTTCGTCCTCTTCGTCAGCGGCTGCCCACTGCGCTGCCTGTACTGCGCCAACCCGGACACCTGGCACATGCGCGACGGCAGGCAGACCACCGTCGACGAGGTGATGGCCGAGATCGAGAGGTACCGGGGCTTCATCACCACCGCAGGCGGGGGAGTGACGCTCACCGGCGGCGAGGCCCTGCTGCAGCCCGCGTTCACGGCCGGGATCTTCCGCCGCTGCAAGGAACTCGGTCTGCACACGGCCCTCGACACCTCCGGCTTCCTGGGCGCCCGCGCGAGCGACGAGCTTCTCGCCGACACCGACCTGGTGCTGCTGGACATCAAGTCCTTCGACGTCCGTACCTACCGGAAGCTGACCGGAGGTGACCTGGCCCCGACCCTCAACTTCGCCACCCGCCTGGACCGACTCGGCGTCCCGGTGTGGATCCGCTACGTCCTCGTGCCCGGCTGGACCGACGACCCCGCGGCCGTCGACGGGCTCGGCGGGTTCCTCTCCGGGCTGGGCAACGTCGACCGGGTGGACGTCCTGCCGTTCCACAAGCTCGGCACCCACAAGTACGACGCGCTGGGCATCCCCTTCCCGCTGCGCGACACACCCGCCCCGGATCCCGACCTGACGGAGCGGGTGCGGGAGCAGTTCCGGGAGCACGGCCTGCGGGCGCTGTGAACGCGGACCCCGGGGTGTCCTGTCAGGCGATCAATCCTTCGTAGGGTTGAGGGTGTTGGGGTCCGGCGCCAAGGAACCGGGTGATCAAGCGGGTGGCCGGCTCCGGTTTGGTGGCGAACCCGGCTTCCTCGCCCGGCCCGGCGGCCCGGCAGCGATCGGGGTCGGCTGTCCAGGAGCGCGGGACGTACGGTTCCCGGTCCACCGCCGCATGACCGCTCCACCGATCCCGGAGGGGTTCACCGTCCCTTCGATCGGCCCGCCAGGGCACGAAAACCGTTCGTGGAACCGCGAGGCGGCCAACTACCGTGCACCGCCGTGGACATCGATGACCCCAAAGACCTGGTCCGGCGTGGTTATGACGCGCTCTCCCGTCACTACGAGGAGGCATACGCTGCCGAGGCGAAGTACCAACCGTGGATCAGCGAATTGTGCGGTCGCCTCCCGACCGATCCGGGTTCGGCTTGGACGCCGCGGCGGCAGGCAGAGCCTCGACAGGTGGGCCCGGCTTCCACTGCCGCCCGGGCCGCGGTCCTCGGGACCGCGGGGCGGAGGCCTGTAGCAGCCGGATTCGGTTGTGTCGGCAGCCCGCGCGGCGGTGACCTTCTGGCGCATGCCGGTCGGCCCTACCGGACCATCGGCGGCAAGGAGTCGTGGAAGAGTGCCGGGGGTAGAGGCCCGGTGCCGGTGGCGCACATGCCGTCGAAGGTGAGCCGCAGGTAGCGCCGCCAGGCCGACGGATCGGCAGCCAGCAAGGGTGCGGCGGTGTAGTGCACGCCGCAGATCAGCAGCATCGGAAGCGTTCCCTCCCGGCCCGCGACTTGTGGTTGCACAGCGATCACCCTCCGAAGGGCTGGAGACGACGTCCCCATATTCGTCGTACCAGGTGACCCGGGCCTGCACAGACGTTGATCTGCACGGCGCTCTTCGGGTCGACGGCTTCGTCGACGGCTTCGTCGACGGGTTCCCTGAAGGTGGACGTCCGGTTTCCGTTGCCCCGGTCCGGTCGGCGAAGTCGGCGAGCGCGTGGCGTCGTCCTGGTGGGCGAAACGGTCGGTGACGGCTCTCGCGCTCTTGTGCTTGCCCGAGCCGGGTCGCCGGCCGCGAAGCTGCACGCCGCCTTGAGAAGCGTGGCGCTCGACGCTGTCGGCACCGACGCACCGACGCACCGACGCGGCCCGGGCGGGGGCGTCCGGGCCGCGGTCGGATCTGGCCGAGGGGGCTTGAGGTGGCCTATTCGGCAGGTGCGCCGGCCGGGCCGTAGTAGGCGGTGCGCATGATCTCCTGCATGTCGTCGAGCATGGGCATGCGCGGGTTGGCGGGGGCGCACTGGTCCTCGTAGGCGTTGAGGGACTGCTGGGGCAGGGCGTCGAGGAAGGCGCGCTCGTCCACACCGAGGGACCGGAACGACGGCTCGATGGCCACGGCGTCGCGCAGCCGCTCCACGGCCCAGGCGAGCGACTCCACGCCGTCGCCGGGTGTGGCGGCGGGCAGGCCGAGGGTGCGGGCGATGTCCTGGAAGCGTTCGGGGGCGCGGTAGCTCTCGTACTTGGGCCAGCCGGTGAGCTTGGTCGGGGCGGTGCCGTTGTAGCGGATGACGTGGGGGAGCAGGACGGCGTTGGTGCGGCCGTGAGCGATGTGGAAGGTGGCGCCGAGGGTGTGGGACATGGCGTGGACGATGCCGAGGAAGGCGTTGCCGAAAGCCATGCCCGCGATGGTGCCGGCGTTGTGCATCTTCTCGCGGGCTTCGGCCGAGCCCTCGCGGTCGTTCACCGCCGCTTCGAGGTGGTCGAAGATCAGGCGGATCGCGTGCAGGGCGAGGCCGTCGGTGAAGTCGTTGGCGTAGACGGAGACGTACGCCTCGATGGCGTGGGTGAGGGCGTCGAAGCCGCTGTCGGCGGCCAGTGCCGGGGGCAGCTCGGTGGTGAGCAGGGGGTCGACGATGGCCACGCTGGGCGTGAGCGCGTAGTCGGCCAGCGGGTACTTCTTGCCGGTGGCGGGGTCGGAGATGACGGCGAAGGGGGTGACCTCGGCGCCGGTGCCGGAGGTGGTGGGGACGCACACCAGGCGGGCGCGTGCGCCCAACGTGGGGAAGCGGAAGGCCCGCTTGCGGATGTCGGAGAACTTGTGCCGCATGTCGGCGAAGTCGGTGTCCGGGTGCTCGTAGAGGAGCCACATCACCTTGGCCGCGTCCATGGGCGAGCCGCCGCCGAGCGCGATGATCGTGTCCGGGCGGAAGTCGCGCATGAGGCGGGCGCCGCGCTGCACGGAGTCGATGCTGGGTTCCGGTTCGACGTTGTCGATGATCTGCAGCGTCACGGGCCCGGGACGGCGCTTGAGGACCCGGTCGACGCGGTCGACGAAGCCGAGACGGGTCATCGTCGCGTCGGTGACGATCGTGACGCGGTGGACGTCCGGCATGTCGGCGAGGTAGCGGATGGCCTGCGGCTCGAAGTAGATCTTCGGCGGGACCTTGAACCACTGCAGGTTGTTGCGGCGCGTCCCGACCCGCTTGACGTTCAGCAACTGGGGTGCGGAGACGTTGTTGGACACCGACGTGCTGCCCCAGGAGCCGCAGCCCAGGGTCAGGGACGGCAGCAGGCCGTTGTAGATGCCGCCGATGGCGCCCTGCGAGGAGGGCGCGTTGACGATGATCCGTACGGTCTTGATGCGCCTGCCGTACGCCTCGGCGAGTTCGCGGTCCTCGGTGTGGATGACCGCGCTGTGGCCCTGGCCGTGGAAGGCGACCATGTCGGCGGCCAGGTCGAACCCCTGCTCCTCGGAGCCGGCGCGCAGCACGGCGAGCACCGGGCAGAGCTTCTCGCGGGTCAGCGGCTCGTCCGGGCCGACCCGGTCGGCCTCGACCAGGATGAGCGAGGTGTCGGCGGGCACGGTGAAGCCGGCCTGCTCGGCGATCCACGCCGGGCTCTGGCCGACGGCCGCCGCGTTGACCTTGGGTTCGCAGCCCTTCCCCGTCCGGTCGGCGGGGAACAGGAACGCCTCCAGCTTCGCCTTCTCCTCGGCGGTCGCCAGGTGGGCGTGCAGGGTGCGGAACTCCGCCAGGGCGGCGTCGTAGATCTCGTCGTCCAGGATGACGGCCTGTTCGGAGGCGCAGATCATGCCGTTGTCGAACGACTTCGACAGCACCAGGTCGTTGACGGCCCGGCGCAGCTTGGCGCTCCTGTGGACGTAGGCGGGAACGTTGCCGGCGCCGACGCCCAGGGCGGGCTTGCCGGCCGAGTAGGCGGCCTTGACCATGGCGTTGCCGCCGGTGGCGAGGATCAGGGAGACGCCCGGGTGGCGCATGAGAGTGCCGGTGGCCTCGACCGACGGGGTCTCGATCCACTGGACGCAGTGCTTCGGCGCGCCCGCGGCGACGGCGGCGTCGCGCACGATCCTGGCCGCCTCGGCGCTGCAGCGCTGGGCGGAGGGGTGGAAGGCGAAGACGACCGGGTTGCGGGTCTTCAGGGCCATCAGCGCCTTGAAGATCGTGGTGGAGGTCGGATTGGTGACCGGCGTGATCGCGCAGACCACACCCACCGGTTCTGCGATCTCGACCATGTCCTCGATGTCGTCGCGGGCGATGACCCCGACGGTCTTCATACGGCCCATGCTGTGGGTGACGTGCTCGCACGCGAACATGTTCTTGGCGGCCTTGTCCTCGAAGAGGCCGCGGCCGGTCTCCTCCACCGCGAGCCGCGCGAGCGCGGTGTGCTGGTCCAGGGCGGCGACCGAGGCCTTGTTGACGATGTGGTCGACCTGTTCCTGCGTCAGGTCCTCGTAGTCGGCGAGCGCCTTGAGCCCGTTCGTGACCAGTCGGTCCACCGCGATGGCGGTCTCGGACGGCTCGCCGCCCGGGGCGGCGGCTCGGGTTCGGGCGTCCTGTGAGGTCATGGGGTTGCGCCTCCGTCGTCGAGGTCGTGGGCCGGAAGACCGGCAGCGTCCGTGTCGGGAGCGGCACCGCGTGGTCGGTACCGCTCGCACCATGACCGTCTCGCAGACGGCAGCCGCTCCCCAGGCGTCGAAGGTCCCGACCGGGGCCCGACCGGCCCGGGACACCAGGGCCGGTCGGCCACCCGAGGGCGGGAGGGGCGCCGGAACGCGGACGGAGACGGGCCCTCGGCAGCGCCTGCGAGCGCCGAGGACGTCCCGGGGAGATGGTGGGGCTATGGATGTCCGCTCCGCCCCGGCGCCGAGTGGATCACACCGGACAGGCCGCGCAGCGGGGGTGGTCGGGGCCGCCGTACCGGCGGTACGGCGCCGAAGGGGCGCCGGGGTTCACCGTTCGGGGAGCCAGTGGTGGGCGATCCGTCGGGAGGGGTGCTTCTCGGGTGGGTGGATGTCGTCGTCGCGGAAGGTGAGGCTGTTCATCACGCCCACCACGCCGTCCACCCGCCAGGTCAGCCGGACGGCCACCGGGATGTCGCTACGGCGTTCCAGGCGTCCCTCCAGCATGGCCGTGCCGTCGTGGACCGAGACGACGAGGGTGTGGGGCGGCAGGCACATGGCGCGGGTCAGGACCTCGTCGATGATCTCCTGACGGATCTCGTCGTCGGTGCGCAGGAAGACCCGCAGCAGGTCCCGGCGGGTGGCGATGCCGATCAGACGGTCCTCCTCGTCCACCACGGGCAGGCGTTCGATGTGGTGACGCTCCATCACCCGTGCGGCTTCCGCGACGCGTTGCTCCGGATGCACGGTGATCGCGGGCGTCGACATCAGCTGCCCGGCGGTCATGGCACGGGCCTTGGCGGCGGCGATACGTGCCTTCCGGCGCAGAGCGGGCAGCCGGAGACGGTCTCCCCGGTCCCGTTCGGCCTGTGCCGCCTGCCTGCGCATCAGGTCGGTCTCGGAGATGACGCCGAGAACCTTGTCGTCGGCGTCCACGACCGGCAGGCCGCTGATCCGGTGCCGGGCCAGCATGCGTGCCACGTCCTTGAACGGTGTGTCCTGGTGGGCCTGGATGACCTCGGGGGTCATCACCTCACCGACCTTGGAGGTCTTCACAGCAGTTCCCTTCTCCGCTGGTGCCCGTGGAGGGCCACTGGTTTTCCCCGCGCACGGCCACCGCGGGCCGATCTCCGTCCCCGCCGCGCCAAGTGCTCCCGCGGTGGGCATCGGGGGCCGGAACTCTCGGGTGAGGGCGACCGGCGGCCGCTGCTGTCCCGTTGGACCGTCCCGGGTGGCCGGCCCCTCGATGCCTCTTCAGCCTCCCGCGCACCGGCTCGACGGGGCAGGGCCGACCGGTCCCGAGCTTCCGGGCCGAACTGCCCCCTTGCCGCCGGGCCGGGCCGGCCCTCGACGTCCGGTGGCCGGGGGGAACCTGGAGGTAAGGGCAGGGCGTACCGGATGCGGGAGGCGCGGTGAGTGGTCTGGTGGCCGTGGGGGTGGACGGGGCCCACCGTCTGGTGGGCGAGGCGGTGGAGCGTGCGCGCGCTGTGGCGCCGGGCGTCCATGTCAGCCACGCGGTGGTGCGCGGGTCGGGCCGGCGAACCGCTCGGCGTTGCGCGGGGCGCCCCGGATCTCGGCGAGGGTGTCGGCCGCACCCAGTCCCGGGAGCCGAAGGGCCGCGCGTCGGATGTGCTCCGGGACGGGGAGTACCCGATGAGTGATCCGGTGATCGCGGGCCTCGGCGGTTCCCCCTCCGGTATCGGCCCGGTCGCCGGCCGCGGCCGGTGAGGCGCACCCGCGCAGCCGCGCACCCGCGCACCCGCGCACCCGGACTCCCCGGCGTTCGGCAGCGGGCGGCGCCGGGTACGCGATCAGAACCGGTACGCGTGGGAATGCGCGAACGGCAGAGGGAAAAGGGCCGGTAGGCCCTGGCCGTTCGGCCCGGAAGCGCGCAAGATCTGCGACAGGGAAGGACCGGTCCCGCCCATCCGGCGGGCTCCGGTACAGGAGACAGACGACACAGGACAGGAGCCGTCGATGGCGGACAGCGAGCGACCCGGTACCGACAACCCGATCCGGGTCTTCCTGCTGGACGACCACGAGGTGGTACGGCGCGGGGTGCGCGACCTGCTGAACGACGAGCCGGACATCGCCGTGATCGGCGAGGCCGGCACCGTCGAGCAGGCCCTGGTGCGGGTCCCCGCGCTGCGCCCGCAGGTGGCCGTGCTCGACGTGCGGCTGCCCGACGGAGACGGCGTGACCGTCTGCCGCGAGCTGCGCTCACGCATGCCGGAACTGGCCTGCCTGATGCTGACCTCGTTCGACGACGAGGAGGCCCTGCTCGACTCGATCATGGCCGGAGCCTCCGGATACGTGCTGAAGCAGATCCAGGGCACGGACCTGGTGTCCGCCGTGCGTACGGTGGCCGCAGGCCAGTCCCTGCTCGACCCCAGCGCCACCGCCAAGGTGATGGCCCGGCTGCGCCAGGACCAGCAGCCGGAGGAGGAGCCGGACGCCCTGCCGGGGCTCACCGCCCGGGAGCGGGAGATCCTGGCTCTGATCGGCGAGGGCCTGACCAACCGCCAGATCGGACAGCGGCTCTACCTGGCGGAGAAGACGGTCAAGAACCACATCTCCCGTCTGCTCGCCAAGCTCGGCGTGGAGCGGCGCATCCAGGCCGCGGTCATCGCCACGCAGGCACAGGACCGGCTGCGGCACGAAGGACGCTGAGCCTTCACCGCCGTCGGCACCCGCAGGACCGAACGAACGCCCCTCACCGGACCCCCGTGCGGACCGGTCCGGGTCTTAGCGCCGGCACGGGTGTGTGGAAGTCCGGAGCGGTCGCTGATCCGAGCAGGACGAGGTCCGTGCGCATCGTGTTCCGTGATGGCCGCGTCGGTGTGCGGATTCCGGGTGCTCGGCGGTGCCGCTGGGCAGACACTGGAATCGGCCCGTCGGGTTGCGGGCCTGAACGCCGCCGAGGCCGTGGTGCCGGCCCCCAGGCCGCCCCGCTGACGCGGTACCTGGTGGGGGCCCGCGGCACGGCGGGGCATGACAGGAGGATTCCATGGCTTCGCGCGAACTCGACGAGAAGACGGTGAGCACGCTCGTGGCCGAGGCCGCCGCGGCTCCGTCCATGCACAACGCGCAGCCCTGGCGTTTCCAGTACGTCGCCGACGAGCGTCTCCTGCTGCTGCGCGCCGACCTCGAGCGGGCCATGCCCCGGTCCGATCCCGGCAACCGGGCGCTGTACATCGGCTGCGGGGCGGCGCTGTTCAACCTGCGCGTCGCCGCCGCGCACACGGACCTCGCCCCCGACGTCCGGCTGCTGCCCGAGCCACAGGATCCGCTGCTGCTCGCGGCCGTCCACCTGGCAGACCCGGACGAGCGACGCTTGCGGGAGGAGGACCTGACGCGGCTGCACGAGGCGATCCGGCAGCGGCACACCAGCCGCCACCCCTTCGCCGAGAAGGACATTCCCGATGACGTCCAGGCCGCCTTGCGGGATGCGGCGGCGCGTGAGTCGGGTGTCCTGCTCTTCCCCGGCCCCTGGCACGCCGAGACCGTGCTCGACCTGGTCCGTGATGCGGAGAGCCGCGACGCGATGGAGCCCGGCGCCCGCGCGGACCTCATCCGCTGGACCCGGCTCGGAGCGGAGGCGGACACCGCCGTCGACGGCGTCCCCGAGTACGCCTTCGGCCCGCGCAAACGGGACGGCAAGGCTCCGGTACGGGACTTCGCCGGACGCCGGCCGGTGGCCGACCGCGGCAGCACCGCCTTCGAGCACGCCCCCCACCTGGCCCTGCTGAGCACCCCCGGTGACGCGCCCGCCGACTGGCTGCGCGCCGGGCAGGCCCTGGAACGGGTTCTGCTGGAGGCCACGCTGGCCGACCTGGCCACCTCCCTGACCTCCCACGCCCTGGAGGCCCGCGACCTGCGCCTGCTGGCCCGCGACCCGGGATGGGGCACGGGCTACGTGCAGATGGTGCTGCGACTCGGCTACGGCCCCCGGGGCCCGGCCACCCCCCGCCGCCCGGTGAAAGACGTTCTCGACGTCGTGTGACCGAGGCCCCCGGCCCCGGCAGGCCAGGTCAGGGCAGGGTAGGAAGACAGGAAGACAGGAAGACAGGAAGACAGGAAGACAGGAAGACGTGGCTCTCCGGCCGTCGACGGGTGCGGCGCCGCTCGTGTGCGCCGCGTGTGGTTCGGCCGGCGGCGAGGGGCCGCTGCTCACCGTGTGCCGCGCGCGGCGGCACCGGTGCGTCGATCACGCAGCGCACACGACCGGGCGCCGGTCATGCCGCGGAAGGCGCCCCGGACCCGGACGGCTCCGGGGCGGGGAGCATGGTCAGCAGCATGACGCTGGGCTCGGTGGCACGCACGGTGTGCGGCAGCCGTGCGGGCAGGTGGATCCAGCTGCCGGGCCCCGCCTCGGTCTTCTCGTCGCCCAGGACCAGGTCGAGGCGGCCTTGGACGACCTGGATGACCACGGGGAGGGCGGAGGTGTGCTCGGTCAGTTCCTGGCCGGCGGCGAAGGCGAAGCCGACCACGCGTAGACGGTCGTCGCGGTACAGGACACGGCTGAGGGTGCCGTCCTCGGGCACGGTCAGTTCGGCGGCCAGGTCACTGATCACGGTGGCGGTCATCTCGGGTTCCTCCTCGGGGCCGGGACGGGGTGGGGACGGCGAGCAGGCTGATCGCGCCCAGGTGGGCGCTGTGACGTCGGAACACGCGGCGCATGTGGAGCACACGGCGCAGTGCGGCCGGGTCCCGCAGTGCCCGGCCGGCGATGCGCAGGGCGGGGGCCGGTCCTTCGTCGGCGATGAGGCGACGCGGTTCGAGCAGCGCCATCGGTGCCGTCCTGCGGGCGGTGACGGTGAATCCCTCGTCCGCGAGAAGGTCACTCCAGGCGGTGGGAGTCAGGGGGCGGGCGCCGACGTGGATGGCCTCGCGCAGGTCATGGGTGATCCGTTCGGCGAGTGCCGGGTCCAGGTCGTCGGGCAGCAGGCACAGTTCGTGGATGGCGTAGCGGCCGGTGGAGTCGTCGAGGAGGCGCCTGACCTCTCGTACGATGCGGCGCTTGGCGGCTTCGGGCTGCATGGTCAGCATCGCCTCGCCGTACACGACGGTGGCGTCGCCGTCCGGCAACCGGGTGTCCGCGGCGTCCGACCGTACGGCGCGCACCTGAGTCGCGCCCGGGGCGGTGAGGGCGCTGAGTGCGGCCACGGCGGTGGCGTCGCGGTCGACGGCGGTGTAGGCGGCAGGACGGCGGGCGAGGGTCAGCCGGGCGGTGGCCCCGAGGCCGGCGGCCAGCTCCACGACCCGGTCCTCCGGATCCACGCCCAGGGCGTCCAGCATCCATCGGGTCAGCTCCACACCGCCGGGGCGCAGCACACGCTTGCCCAGCCGGGCCAGCAGCCAGTGGCCGGGCATGCGGGCGGCGTCGAGTCCGTCGCCGGGAAGGGAGATGCCGTTCCGCAGGGCCGAATGGTCTGTCGTTGCCATGCCCGTGCCTCGCTCTCTACGTGCATCGATGCTACTTAGGTAAACCTAACTCGGAGGGGTGGTGGAGTGCGGGGGGCCGAAGGTCCCGATGGAAGGGCCAGTGGGCCCGTCACTGCTTGTGCGGAGGACGGAGTGCAGCGGGCGGAGTGCTCAGGGCGGAGGGCGGCGGTCGGTCAGATCAGGCTGCTCCAGTACGGCCAGAAGCGGGTGAGGACGAGCAGCGCGATCACCCCGTACCAGGCGCCGAGGAGTATCCAGTGCGTGTCCCGGACGACGTACAGCACGGCCCGGGGCACGGGGACGATTCCGCGTTCCAGGCAGTGCAGGGTGACGTACCAGAACAGGGCGATGGTCGCGGCCCAGACGACGGCGCAGTAGGGGCAGAGCGTGCCGAGCTCGTAGAGCGACTGTCCGATCAGCCAGTGCGCGAACACCACCCCGACCAGCGCGCCGGCGTCCAGCGTGAGCCAGAGCCGGCGGTGCAGGCGTGCCCCCGAGAGCACGGCGATGCCCAGAGCGGTCACGGCGGCGAAGGCGCCCAGTCCCAGCAGCATGTTGGGGAAGCCGAACAGGCTGCCCTGCGGGCTGGACATGACGCTGCCGCAGCTCACGACGGGGCCGATGTCGCAGGGTGGTCGGTAGGCGGGGTCACGGAGCAGCCGCCAGTCGTCCACGGTGAGCTGGAAGGACGCGAGCCAGCCGACGGTCCCGGTGAGGACCATCACCCATCCCGTGCGGCGGCTCGCGCCCACCGTGTGCGGACCCGGCGGGGGCGTGGCTTCCGGCACACCCACGCCGGGTCCGTGACTCATGCGGTGACCCATGCGGCTCACCGCGAGCCGGAGGCCGAACGGGGCCGGCCCGCGGCCGTCGGCGCCGCGGCCGGGGTGGCTCGCCTGCGGTAGACCAGGTACGGCCGCGCCAGGTATCCGATCGGGGCGCTCCACACATGGACCAGCCGGGTGAACGGCCAGGCCGCGAAGAGCAGGAACGCGGTGAGAGCGTGCAGCTGGAACAGCAGCGGGGCTCCGGCGATCGCCTCCGGCTGCGGCTGGAGGACGAACAGGCCGCGGAACCACACGGAGACGGTGGAGCGGTAGTCGTATCCGGCGCCGAAGACATTGTGGGCGGCGGTGGCCGTGATGCCGAGCAGGACGGTGGCGGACAGCAGGGGGAACAGGAGTTTGTCACTGCGGTCGGTGCCGAGCCGGATCCGGCGGGTCAGCAGTCGGCGGGCGCACAGCATGCCCAGTCCGGCGACCATGGCGACGCCGGCCACCGAGCCCGCCCAGACGGCCGTGGTGTGGTAGGCGTGCTCGGTGATGCCCACGGCCTCGGTCCACGAGTCGGGGACGGCGAGCCCGACGACGTGCCCGGCGATCACCATGAAGGCGCCCAGGTGGAACAGCGGGCTGCCCCAGCGCAGCCAGCGGTGTTCGAGGAGCTGGGTGGTGCGGGAGGTCCAGCCGAACTGGTCCTGGCGGTAGCGCCAGACGTGGCCGACCACGAACACGGCGAGACAGATGTAGGGGAGGGCGACCCACAGGAGCAGATCGGCGCCGCTCGCTGCGGCAAGGGAGGCAGGCGCGGCGCTCATCGGGGGCCTTCCGGGGTGGAGAGGGGTGGCATGAGGGTGGGCCGGGCCTGGTCGGGCGGGACGAAGGTGCCCGGTGGGGCGAACTCCCCGGCTCCGTACGGGTCGATGCCGACGTCCTCGTTGGGCGGGCCCTGGGCGGCCAGTTCGGCGACGGCCCGCAGGTCGGCCTCGGTGGGCGGCGGCAGGAGGGTCAGCAGCGCGGCCAGGACGTGCCGGTAGGGGGAGTCGGCGTCGGTCAGGGCGCGGTGGATCAGTTCCAGGCCGCGCCGGTGCTGACGCAGTGGCGCCTCACCCGCCCGAGGGCCGGCGAGTGCGGCGAACTCCAGGACGACCGGGAGGTGGTCGGGGAGTTCACCGCCGTCGGTGTCCCATCCGGTGGCGCGGTAGCGCTGGGCGAGGGTGAGCAGGGCCATGCCGCGGCGGCGGGTGTCGCCGTGCAGGTAGTAGGTGAGGTAAAGGCTGCTCTTGCGGCGCAGGTCGAACATCTCGACGTAGTGCCGCTCCAGGGCCTGGGTCTCCTGGCCGCCGCACCAGGCGGTGAAGGCGGCCAGATGCTCTGCGGCGGGTGAGGGCGCCAGCGCCTCCACGGTGGCCGCCAGCACGGGCCGTGCGGCGGCGAGTTCGGCGTCCGGGTACTGCAGCAGCAGCGACAGCAGCCGTAGCAGCAGCGCCCGGTCCTGGGTCTCCTCCGGCGTGAGCCGGGTCGGACGTCCCGGGCGGGCCGCGCGACCCGGGCGGCGCACGGCGGCCCGGACGCGGGAGCGGAGGACGGCGGGAACGGAGGGGAGTCCCCCCAGGCGTTCAGCACCGGGGGAGGGCAGCGGGCTCACGGGTGGCCTCCGGCTGGTGTGTCGGACGTACGGCGGCGCAGGGTGGGGATGCCGAGCATGGTCCTGCGGGGTTCGGCGGTGTCGGAGGACTCGACCGGGCAGCGGTTCTCCATCGCGGTCAGGGCGGCGGCGTCCTCCTTGTGGGCGGCGGGGACGACGTAGCGGTCCTGGTACTTGGCGACGGCGAGGAGCCGGTGCAGGTCCTCGGCCTCGCGTGCGGTGAGGCCGACGGCCTCGAGCGGCGCCTCGTCGCCGTCCTCGCCGAGGGTGCGTTCGCGCATGTACGAGCGCAGCGCGGTGAGCTTCATCAGCACCCCGGCGACGACGTCCGCGTCACCGGCGGTGAACAGCTCGGCCAGGTACTCCAGCGGGATGCGCAGCCGAGTGACGGCGGCGAAGACGTGGTCGGGGTCGTCCTGGTTTCCGCCCGCCGCGTCGACGGCGTCGAGGACGGGGGAGAGCGGGGGCACGTACCAGACCATCGGCATGGTCCGGTACTCCGGGTGCAGCGGAAGCGCCACCTTGTACCTCATCACGAGGTCGTACACCGGGGAGCGGCGGGCCGCGTCCAGCCAGTCCTCGGGTATTCCCGATTCCCGTGCCGCCGCGATCACCTCGGGGTCGCGCGGGTCGAGGAAGACGCCCCGCTGGGCGTCGAGGAGGTCCTTCTCGTCCGGGGTGGCGGCCGCCTCGCCGACGCGGTCGGCGTCGTAGAGGAGCAGCCCCAGATAGCGCAGCCGGCCGACGCAGGTCTCGGAGCAGACGGTGGGCTGGCCGGCCTCGATACGCGGGAAGCAGAAGGTGCACTTCTCGGCCTTGCCGGTGGCGTGGTTGACGTACACCTTCTTGTACGGGCACGCCGTGACGCACATGCGCCAGCCCCGGCAGCGGTCCTGGTCGACGAGCACGATGCCGTCCTCGACCCGCTTGTACATCGCCCCGGACGGGCACGCGGAGACACACGCCGGGTTGAGGCAGTGCTCGCACAGGCGGGGCAGGTGGAAGAGGAAGGTCTGCTCGAACTCGAACCTGACCTTCTCCGCCCATTCCCCGGTGAGGTTCGGGTCGCCGCCCGCGTTCTCGGGTGCGCCGCCGAGGCCGTCCTCCCAGTTGGCGCCCCAGGTGATGGAGGTGGGCCTGCCGGTGAGGACCGAGCGGGGGCGGGCCACGGGGATGTCCCGGCCGGCCGGGGCGTTGACGAGGTTGTCGTAGTCGTAGGTGACGGGCTCGTAGTAGTCCTCGATGGACGGCAGGTCGGGGTTGGAGAAGAGGGACAGGAGCCGCTTGATCCGCCCGCCGGAGCGCAGGACGAGACGCCCGCGCTTGTCCAGCATCCAGCCGCCCTTCCACTGCTCCTGGTCCTCGTAGCGGCGGGGGTAGCCGACGCCGGGCTTGGTCTCGACGTTGTTGAACCAGGCGTACTCGACGCCGGTGCGGTTGGTCCACGTCTGCTTGCAGGTGACCGAGCAGGTGTGGCAGCCGATGCACTTGTCGAGGTTCATGACCATCGCGATCTGTGCCATGACTCGTCCGATAGTGGCTTCGCCACGGGGCATGTCAGTACTCCACATCCTGGCTGCGGCGGCGGATGACGGTGACCTCGTCGCGCTGGTTGCCGGTCGGGCCGTAGTAGTTGAAGGCGTAGGTGAACTGGGCGTAGCCGCCCGCGAGGTGGGTGGGCTTGAGCAGCAGCCGGGTGAGGGAGTTGTGGATGCCGCCGCGCTTGCCGCTGACCTCGGTCTTCGGGACGTTCACGGTGCGGTCCTGGGCGTGGTACATGTACACGGTCCCCTCGGGCATGCGGTGGGTGACCACGGTCCGGGCGGCGACGACGCCGTTGCGGTTGTACGCCTCGATCCACTCGTTGTCCTTGACGCCGATCTTCTCGGCGTCGGCGGTGGACATCCAGATCGTGGGTCCGCCGCGGGACAGATCGAGCATGTACTTGTTGTCCTGGTAGTTCGAGTGGATGGACCACTTCGAGTGCGGGGTCAGATAGCGCACGGTGACCTCGGCCCGGCCGCTCTCGTGCAGATGCTCGTCGCCGTAGTGCCGGGGGGTGTTCAACGGCGGCCGGTAGACGGGCAGTTGTTCGCCGAGCTCGGCCATCCAGTCGTGCTGGACGAAGAAGTGCTGGCGGCCGGTGAGGGTGTGCCAGGGCTTCTTGTGCTCGGTGTTGATGACGAACGGTGAGTAGCGGCGCCCGCCGGTCTCCGAGCCCGACCACTCGTACGACGTCATCACCGAGCGGGGCTGGGTGCGGGTGTCGGCGAACGTGATCCGTTCCGCCTCGCGCTCGGAGGCGAGCCCGACCAGGCCCTCGCTGCCCGTCCGCCGCTCCAGTTCCCGGAAGCCCTCGGTGGCGAGGCGGCCGTTGGTGGTGCCGGACAGGGCGAGGATCGCCTCGCACATGTCGCTCGCGGTGGCGAGCGAGGGCCGCCCGGCGGCGACTCCGTCCCTGACGGTGCCGTTGCGGCGCCGGAGGTCGTCGATCTCCTGGTTCGGGTGGACGGTGACGCCCTTGGTGGTGGTGCCCAGGGTGTCGAGCAGCGGACCCACGGCCCGCATCTTCTGCGCGGTCGCGGCGTAGTCCCGCTCGATCGTGACCAGCTTCGGCATGGTCCTGCCGGGGACCGGTTCGCACTCGCCGGCCTTCCAGTCCCGTACGACCCCGCCGGGCTGGGCGAGTTCGTCCGGGGTGTCGTGCAGCAGCGGTACGGCGAGGACGTCGGTACGGGTGCCGAGGTGCTCGGCGGCCAGTTCGCTGAACCGGTCGGCGATGGTCAGGAACGTGTCGTAGTCGGTGCGGGCCTGCCAGGGCGGGGCGATGGCGGGGGTGAAGGCGTGCACGAAGGGGTGCATGTCCGTGCTGGACAGGTCGTCCTTCTCGTACCAGGTGGCGGCCGGCAGGACGACGTCGGAGAGCAGCCCGGTGGAGGTCATCCGGAAGTCCATGGTGACCAGCAGGTCGAGCTTGCCCTCGGGGGCCTCCTCCCGCCACACCACCTCCTTCGGGCGCCCCTCGGGCGGGGTCTCCTCGGAGCGGACCGCCGCGTCGGTGCCCAGCAGGTGCCGCAGGAAGTACTCGTTGCCCTTGCCGGAGGAACCGAGGAGGTTGGCCCGCCACACGGTCAGTACGCGCGGGAAGTTGGCCGGGTCGTCGGGGTCCTCGGCGGCGAATCGCAGCCGCCCCGACTTCAGCTCGTCGACGATGTGCTCGGCGACCGGACGGCCCGCGGCCGCCGCCTCGTCCGTGAGGTCGAGCGGGTTGCGGTTGAAGCCGGGGTGGCCCGGCGTCCAGCCCAGCCGCACGGCCTGCGCCAGGCAGTCGGCGAACCCCTTGCCCTGGAACCGCCCCTTCCCGAGCGGGGAAGCGAGCTCCTCGGGCCCGAACGCCTCGTAGCGCCACTGGTCGGAGTTCAGGTACCAGTACGAGGTGCCCGCCATGTGCCGTGTGGGCCGCTGCCAGTCGAAGGCGAACGACAGGTGCTGCTGCCCGGTGACCGGGCGGACCTTCTCCTGGCCCACATAGTGCGCCCAGCCGCCGCCGTTGACGCCCTGGCAGCCGGTCATCGTGATCAGCGCCAGGAAGGCGCGGTAGATGGTGTCGGAGTGGAACCAGTGGTTGGTGCCGGCGCCGAGCGCGATCATCGAGCGTCCGTCGGTGCGCTCGGCGTTGCGGGCGAACTCCCGGGCGATCCGGGCCGCCTGCTCCGCCGGAACCGAGGTGATCGTCTCCTGCCAGGCGGGGGTGTACGGCTCCGACGCGTCCTCGTACGAGGACGGCCAGGTGCCCGGCAGACCCGGCCGCTCGACGCCGTACTGCGCCAGCATGAGGTCGAAGACGGTGGTGACCAGACGCCCGCCGACCCTGTGGACCGGAACGCCCCGGACCATCACCGAGCCGCCTTCGGTGGTCCCCTCGTCGAAGCGGGGCAGCGCGACCTCGGCCGTGTCCTCGGCCCGTTCCAGCAGGCTCAACTCCGGTACGACATCGCCCAGGTCGAGATTCCAGCGGCCTCGCCCGGCCTCCCCCCACCGGAAGCCGAGCGAGCCGCCGGGGACCACCGGTTCGCCGGTGGCCCCGTCCAGGAGGACCGTCTTGAACTCCGCGTTCTCCTCGGCCCCTTCCTCACCGCCGAGATCGGCGGCGGTCAGGAACCCGTCGGGGACGAGTCCGTGGTCGTGCTCGCGCAGGGTCACCAGGAACGGGGCGTCGGTGAACTTGCGCAAGTAGTCCTGGAAATAGGGCACTTCGCGGTCGACGAGGAACTCGCGCAGGATCACGTGGCCCATGGCCATCGCCAGCGCGCCGTCCGTTCCGGGGTGCGGGGCGAGCCATTCGTCGGCGTGCTTGACGTTGTCGGCGTAGTCGGGGCTGACCGCGACGACCTTGGTGCCGTTGTAGCGGGTCTCGGTCAGGAAGTGCGCGTCCGGCGTGCGGGTGACGGGGATGTTCGAGCCCCACATGATCAGATAGCCCGCGTTCCACCAGTCGGCGGCCTCCGGCACGTCCGTCTGGTCGCCGAAGACCTGCGGCGAGGCGATCGGCAGGTCCGCGTACCAGTCGTAGAACGACAGCAGCGTGCCGCCGATCAGCGAGTGGAACCGCGCCCCGGCCGCGAACGACGCCATCGACATCGCCGGGATGGGCGAGAACCCGGCGACGCGGTCGGGGCCGTACGCCTTGACGGTGTGCACCTGGGCGGCGGCGACCAGCTCGCTCACCTCGTCCCAGTCCGCACGCACCAGACCGCCCTTGCCACGTGCCCGCTTGTAGGCGCGGGCCTTGGCCGGGTCGCCGGTGATCTCGGCCCAGGCGGCCACCGGGTCACCGAGCCGCTTGCGGGCCTCCCGCCACAGCTTCAGCAGCGCCCCGCGCACATAGGGGTAGCGGACCCGGCTGGGCGAGTACGTGTACCAGGAGAACGACGCCCCGCGCGGGCAGCCGCGCGGCTCGTACTCGGGGCAGTCCGTGCCGATCGACGGGTAGTCGG
This sequence comes from Streptomyces sp. NBC_00104, assembly GCF_045160825.1. Classification (NCBI taxonomy): domain Bacteria; kingdom Bacillati; phylum Actinomycetota; class Actinomycetes; order Kitasatosporales; family Streptomycetaceae; genus Streptomyces; species Streptomyces sp. NBC_00104. Next base: position 9,129,639 of record NZ_CP108215.1, read on the forward strand.
TGGCCTGGTGCTCCCAGGTGATGATGCCGTCCTTGACGTAGACCATCCACGAGCAGGAACCGGTGCAGTTGACCCCGTGCGTGGAGCGCACCACCTTGTCGTGTGCGTAGCGGTCCCGGTAGAAGCCTTCCCACTTGCCGTCGTTCTCGCCGAAGACGGCGCGTCCGTCGGCCGACACCTCACTACGCGTCAGCAACCGCCGGGTCGCGAGGGGCCAGCCCCGAGCGGCGCGCGACTCCCGCTGCCGTGCGTTCTGATCGTTCTCCATGGCCCGGAACGCTAGGCGGCGCGGCCCCGGGCGCACCTGGGGCCGGCGGTCCCCGCCGGATGGCTTTCCGGCCCCATCCGGCTGGTCGCGATGGGGCCCAATGGCCCCGGTGGTGGGGTCCGGTCGGCCGGGGAACCGGTGCGGCCGACGTTGCATGCTTGGCATCGATCGAACCGCAGATGCCCCATCCGTACGACCGCATTCCGTGCCTGCCGGGCGGCCGATTCCCCCGTCCCCGGCCGCCGCAGGTGTAGCGCGTACGGCGCGTGGCGCCCGGTCCGGTCGCGCGTCCGGCCGTCCCCCACGGCCGGACGCGGCATCCCTCGAGCACATGAGGAAAGAAGGACACCCACCATGGACGGATCACACCGTCGGGCCGGCACCCTGCTCGGGACGGTCGGTACAGCGCTGGCAGCGGCCGGGCCGGTCATGCTGTGGCGGGGCCGCAGCGGCAGGAAGGAGATCCGTACCGAGCTGGCCGCCCAGAGAATCACCTTCCCCGAGCGCGGGCTGCCCGCCGAACTCGCCGCCCACGCCGGACGCCGTGTGGAAACCGGCCCCGAGGCCCACGCCTACGCCGAGTTCATCCAGGGCAATCTCGCCCATGCCACCGGAGGCCGCACCTACGCCGAGATCAGCGCCGAACTGCACGCCGCCGGCGGCGAGGACGAGAAGCTCGCCGAACTGCGCCGGACCGCGTTCATGGGCCAGTCCCTGCGCGCCTCGCTGATGTCCGCCTACCAGGCATGGCACCTCACGACCCTGGTCATGGGCCTGGGCGCCGCACTGACCGGCCTGGGTGTCGCCATGGTGGCCACCGCGGACGCCCTGGCACCCCGCTCTTCGCACCGCTCCTGAACCGCGGCGGCGTGCACGGACGGGACCCTGGACGCCCGCCCGCGTGAGGGCGGCCGGAGGTCTCGCAGGGGCTGCCCCCCGGCACGCCGTCGACGGTCGCCCGTCCGACGGCCCCGTCCGGCCCTGTCGCACCAGCCGCGAAGAGGGACCGTCGGCCCTGTTGGAGAAGACCATCGGCCGCCGCGCCGACCACCGCCGCCGGTGGATGCTGACGGCGACCGATCAGGAGGTATCCCGTGCACGACCACGTCGACCGCCCTCAAGGCCGATTCCACCGCTGTCGCTCGCGGTGGGTGCCGCGCACCGTCCCGACCGGTCACCGTCCGGCCGCCCGCCTCGTCTGCCCTGACTCCAGGGCGGCCGGACGCAGCACCAGGGCGCTGGGACGGGCCGTGCGATGAACACCACCGCCCATGCCATCCGCCACCAGCGGCACAACGCGGGGGAACGGCCCTTCATCGTCATCTGGGAATCGACCAGGGCCTGCCCGCTGGCCTGCCTGCACTGCCGTGCCGAGGCCGTGCCCGACCGCGACCCGCGCGAGCTGGACACCGCCGCCGCGAAGGACCTGCTGCGCCAGGTGGCCGCCTTCGGACAGCCCGCCCCGCTGTTCGTCATCACCGGCGGCGACCCGTTCCAGCGCCCCGACCTCACCGAACTCGTCGCCTACGGCAGGGAGGCGGGCGTCCGGGTCGCGGTGTCCCCGTCCGGCACCCCGACGCTCACCACGCGGCGGCTGCGGGACCTGCACGCGGCGGGCGCGACCGGCCTCTCGCTGAGCCTGGACGGCTCCACCGCCGAGCTGCACGACGACTTCCGCGGGGTGCCCGGGGTGTTCCGCTGGAGCCTGGACGCCTGGGACGCGGCGCGTGCCCTCGGCATGAAGGTGCAGATCAACACGACGGTCGCCCGGCACAACCTGCACGACCTCCCCGACATCGTCCGCCTCGTCGCCGATCACGGCGCGATGCTGTGGAGTGCCTTCTTCCTGGTGCCCACCGGCCGTGGCCGCGGCCTCGGCGCCCTGACCTCCGCAGAGGTGGAGGACGTCCTCAACTTCGTCTACGACGTGGGCCTGACCGTGCCCGCCAAGACCACCGAGGCCCACCACTTCCGCCGCGTCGCGCTGCAACGGCAGATCCTCACCGCCACCGGCGACGACCATGCGGCGGTGCTCGGACTGGGCTCCCTGTACCGGGAGTTGCGCGAGCGGACGGCCGAGCTGGGCCTGGACGCCGGGGCGCGCCGGGTGCGGCGACCGCCCCTGGACGTCAACGCGGGCCGCGGTTTCGTCTTCGTCTCCCACACCGGCACCGTGCACCCGAGCGGCTTCCTGCCGCTGGGCGCCGGAAGCGTCCGGGAGACGCCGCTGACGGAGATCTACCGCACCGCGGAGCTGTTCACCGGACTGCGGGACGCCGATCGGCTCGGTGGCCGGTGCGGGCGGTGCGAGTTCCGCCGGGTCTGCGGCGGCTCGCGGTCCCGGGCGTACGGCGTCACCGGCGACCCGTACGCCGAGGAGCCGTGGTGCGGTTACGTCCCCGGCTCCTTCCCGCACCAGCGGGAACTGGCCGTACTGCTGTCCGGCGGTGCCGACGCGGAGAGCAGGCCGGCCCGTGGACACACGGCCGGCGGCGCCTCGAAGCAGAACAGCGGCGAGGGTGCGCCCCAGCGTCAGGGAGCGTCATGACCAACATCGCGGCCGGGCCCACCGGGGCCGGAAACGGGAGCGAGTCCACCGGGGCCGGAAACGGGAGCGAGTCCACCGGGGCCGGAAACGGGGGTGAGCCCACCGGGACCGGAAACGGGGGTGAGCCCGGCATGTACCCGAACAGGTTCAGGGCGTCCGGCGTGAAGGCCCGGCATCTGCGCGCCCACGTCCTGGTCGTGGCGTGGCTGGGCCTGGCCCTGCCGGCGGTCGCGGCGCAGGAGACGCTGCCGGTGGCGCGCTGGCTGGCCGTGCACATGTTCCTCCTCGGTGCCGTCACCACCGCCATCCTGATCTGGAGCGAGCACTTCGCCGTCGCCCTGTCGCACGCGAAGATCCCCGACGCGCGATGGAGCGCCGCGCGGCTCGCCACGGCCAACCTCGCCGTGGCCGGGCTGCTCGCCGGAGTGTGGACCGCACGGTCCGTTCTGACCGCGCTCTCCGCCGTGTTGCTGGTCGCCGCGGCCGCCGCGCACCTGGTGGTGCTGGTCCGCCTGGGGCGGGGCGCGCTCGGCGGGCGGCTCAAGCCGATCGTCTCCTTCTACCGGGCGGCCACGGCTGCCCTGATCGCCGGTGCCGTCCTCGGCTGGATGCTGGCCACCGGCGGGGCCGGCGGGCCCGACCGGTACGCCGGGCTGCGCATGGCCCACATCCACGTCACCTTGCTCGGCTGGATCGGGCTGCCCGTCCTGGGGACCCTGTTCATGCTGTGGCCGACCGTGCTGGGCGTACGGATGAGGGACCGCACCGTGAAGGTGTCCCGCTGGGTGCTGTGGCTCACGGGCAGCGGGCTGCTGGTCGCGGTCGCCGCTCTGGCACTCGGGTGGCGCTGGCCGGCCGTGGCGGGCCTCGCCCTCTACGTCGAGGGAGCGGCCCTCGCCGTCAACCTCCTCGTCCGTACCGTACGCGGCAACCGGCCCGTCTCCGCGGCGGCGGCATGGATGCTCGCCGCGGCCACCTGCTGGCTGCTGATCGCGGTCGCGGCGGATCTCGCCTGGCTGGCCACCCGGCCCCTCGCGGCGGCACGGACCGGGATCGACGCTCTGCTGCCGGTGCTGCTCATCGGCTTCGTCGCCCAGATCCTGATCGGCGCGCTCACCTACCTGCTGCCGGTCGTCCTCAGCAGCGGCCCGAAGGACCGTGCGGCCGTACGGGCGCTGCTCGAACGGGGCTGGCCATGGAGGCTGGCGGTGCTCAACACCGGTGTCGCGCTGGTGGCGCTCCCGCTGCCCGGCCCGGCCGCGACGGCCGGGACGCTGCTGGTCGCGCTGGCCGGGGCCGCGTTCCTCGCCCTCGCGGTGCCGGTGCTCGTCCGCGCCGGTCGGGGTCTCCTGCAGGACGCGGACCACACCGGTGCGGCACGGCGCCCGGCCCTGTGGGGCACCGCCGCGGGCGCCGTCCTGACCGTGCTGGCCGTACTCGTGGCCAACAGCGGCGGGGACACGGGCGGGGGGACGAGCGCCGCCGGGGCGTCGGGTGCGGGCGCCGGGACCACCCGCACGGTCGCCGTCACCCTGGCCGACCTGCGCATCCGCCCGGCCCGGATCGAGGTCGCCGCGGGCACCGTACTGCGGCTGAAGGTCACCAACAACGACGCTCAGCGCCACGATCTCAAGGTCGAGGACGGTCCCGCCACCCCGATGCTGGGCACGGGCGACACCCGCACACTCGACCTCGGGCGGATCACCGGGGACCGCGCGGCATGGTGCACCCTGCCGGGCCACAAGGCGGCCGGGATGACCATGGACATCGTCGTGAAGGAAGGGACGGCGACGAAAGGCGGCGAACACGAGGAACACACCTCGGCCGCCGCCGACGACGCCGGTCCGGACCTCTCCGCGGACTTCTCCACCGGCTGGCAGGCACGCGACGCCGACCTGGCCCCCGCGCCCGGTGGGACGGTCCACCAGGTCGAACTGCACGCCGCGCACACCACGGTCGAAGTGGCTCCGGGCGTGAAGCAGCGGATGTGGACCTTCGGCGGCACCGCACCGGGCCCCACCCTGCACGGCACGGTCGGCGACGTCTTCGAGGTCACCCTCGTCAACGACGACCACGGCATGGGCCACGGCATCGACTTCCACGCCGGCTCCCTCGCCCCCGACAGGCCCATGCGCACGATCCAGCCCGGCGAGCGCCTGGTCTACCGCTTCCGCGCCGAGAAGGCCGGGGCATGGCTGTACCACTGCAGCACCGCCCCGATGCTCCAGCACATCGGCAACGGCATGCACGGCGCCGTCGTCATCGACCCACCCGGCCTCGCGCAGGTGGACCACGCCTACGTGCTGGTCGCCTCCGAGCTCTACCTCGGCACCCCGGGCAGCACCGCCCAGGTGACGAAGATGCGCGACGGCACCCCGGACGCCTGGGTGTTCAACGGCGTCGCCGACCAGTACGCCCGGCAGCCCCTGAAGGTGAGGGCCGGAGAGCGGGCCCGCTTCTGGGTGGTCGCCGCCGGACCCGGCGACGGCATCGCCTTCCACATCGTCGGCACCGTCTTCGACACCGTGTACAAGGAGGGCGCCCACCTGCTCGAGCCCGGTGATCCGGGCGGCGCGCAGGTGCTGGACCTGGCGCCGGCGCAGGGCGGCTTCGTCGAGACGACGTTCCCCGAGGCCGGCCACTACACCTTCGTCGACCACGACATGCGCCACGCCGAATCCGGGGCGCACGGCATGGTGGAGGTGAGCGACTGATGGACACCGTCGGCTGGTGGTCCCTGGTGCGGTTCGCGCACGTCGCCGGCGCCGCCCTGTGGGTCGGCGGCCAGCTGGCCCTCTCCCTGGTCGTCCTGCCGCTGGCCCGCCGGCTGCTCGCCCCGGAGGCCAAGGACGGCTTCACCGCCGCGGCCGGCCGCCGGTTCGGGATGCTGACCGGAGCGGTGTTCCTCCCCGTGCAGCTGGCCACCGGCTGGGCCATGGCCTGGCACAGGGGCGTCACCTGGGCCTCCCTCGCCGAACCCGGCTACGGCCGCACCCTCGCGGCCAAACTCGCCCTCTTCGTCGTGGTGATGCTCGCCGCGGCCGGCCACGGCATCGCCCACGCCAGGGGCCGCGCCGACCTGGCCCGCGCCCTGGCGGTCGTCTCCCTCGTCGGCTCACTCGGCGTGGTGCTGCTGGCCACGGCCCTGCCCGCCACCTGACACGTGGCCACACCACAGAAGTGGCCACATCCCAGAAAGGGAGGCATCATGCGCGCCCAAGTCCTGCCGGACGCAGCCACCGTGGAGTCGCTCCTGGCGGCGGCCGTAGCGGCCCCGTCGATCCACAACACGCAGCCCTGGCGGTTCCGCCTGGATCGCGACAGCCAGGTGCTGGAGGTCCATTCGGAGCCGGCGCGAACGCTGCCGCTGGCCGACCCGATGCACCGCGCCCAGTATCTGTCGGTGGGCGCGGCGCTCTTCAACCTCCGGCTCGCCGCCGTCCACCGGGGCTGGCGTCCCGAGGTGAGACTGCTTCCGGACCCGCACGTCCCCGGACTGCTGGCCGCGGTGCGGCTGACCGGTCCACTCACCGCGGACGACCAGCCCTGCGACCCCGGCCTCCATGAGGCCATCGCGCGGCGGCACACGAGCCGGATGCCTTTCACCGGCCGACCGGTGCCGGAGCCGATCGTGGCGGAGATGGCGGCAGCGGCGCGTGCCGGGGGAGCGCGGCTGCACGTTCCGGACATCGCCGGAACACGGCGGCTGCTGCGTCTGACCGCCGCGGCCGAGGCACGTCACCACGCCCACCCGGGCCGCACGGCCGAAACCCTCGCCTGGATCAACCCCCCAGGAGCAGGCGCCCCCTACGGCATACCCGTCACCGCCCTCGGCCCCCCGGACGCGGCCGGGCGGATGCCGATGCGGGACTTCACCGGCGCGCTGCCCGCTCTCCGCCGGCCCGCCCTGTGGTTCGAACGCCACGTCCAACTGGCCCTGCTGTGGACGTCCCACGACCGGCGGGAGGACTGGCTGCGAGCCGGCCAGGCCCTGCAGTACGTCCTCCTCACGGCGACCGCCCGCGGCCTGCGCACCTCACTCCTGCACCAGGCCATGGAATGGCCCGACCTGCGGACGGCGATGGCTCTCCCGCGACCCAGGCGGTGCCATCCGCACGTACTGATCCGCTTCGGGTACGGCCCGGAGGGCGCCGGCACCCCGCGGGGACCCGGGATCGTCGCCGAGGCCGCGAGCAGTGCCCGGAACCCGGGCGACCCCCGCACCGCGAACAGCGGGCGGGTGCGCGGCGTCCGGTGGTAGTACGGCGGGCGGTTCCACGGCACGCGGAGGGCTGTGCCTCACCGCGTGCCGAGCGCTCCCCCGAGCTCGCGTCCGGTGACCATCTCGGACTCGATCCGAACGAACACCGCGTCCCGCAGGGGCATCCAGGAGAGGGGGCCGGCCTGCGACAGCCGTTCCTGCTCGGCGGGATCGGTCACCACGGTGGCCCGTCCGGTGACGACCACGCTCCAGCCGGACCGGGTCGCCGCGTCGAAGTCGTCGGCCTCGAAGGCGACCACGACGCCGTCGACGGCGCGCAGGAGGTCCGCGCCCGGCGAGGTGCACAGCAGGACGGAGGCGTCCGTGTCCAGGGAGAAGTTGACGGGGAGGACCGCGGGCAGCGCCTGCCGGGTGTAGACCACGCGGCCGACCGGCACCTTGGCGAGCAGCCGCAGGCACTCCTGCCGGTCGAGTGGGCGAAAGGCGTCGTTCTGGAACATCAGTCCATCCTCCAGGCGCTCGACGTGAGGGGGTAGGGCCGACCGGCCCTACCCCCTCACCGGGACGGCCGGGCCCGGACCCGGGACCGTCCGGCCGTGGGGAGGGACTGATGGCCCCTGACTCCGGTGGGTACTGGCGCGGACAGTGGTGACGGGACGCCGTTCCGCAGGCAAGGGGCCCGCGGTGTGCGTGCGATCCCGGTGGCCCCGTACCACCATGAAGAGGAAAGGGACGGACAACATGGTCCAGCCGTCGAAGTCGAAGAGCGGCAGCTCACCCTCGGGCGCGCCGGTGCCGGGCCGGGCGTGGCTGATGCTGGCCCTGGCCACGGTCGGGTTCGCCGTGAACTTCTGGGCGTGGGCGCTGCTCAGCCCGCTCGGCCCCCGGTTCAAGGACGGCCTCGACCTGTCGTCGTTCGAGCAGTCGCTGCTGGTGGCGGTGCCGGTCGTGGTCGGTTCCCTGGGCCGGATCCCGGTGGGTGCGCTGACCGACCGGTTCGGCGGGCGGGTGATGTTCCCGATCGTGTCGGCGGCCACCATCGTGCCGGTGCTCTACCTCGGCCTGGCCGGGCACTCCTCCCTCGCCGCGCTGCTGGTCGGCGGATTCTTCCTCGGCATCGGCGGCACGGCCTTCGCCGTCGGTGTGCCGCTCGTCAACGCGTGGTTCCCGCCCGAGCGGCGTGGGCTGGCCATCGGCGTCTTCGGCGCCGGCATGGGCGGCACCGCGATCAGCGCCCTGACCACGGTGAAGCTGGTCGACGCGGGCAGCATGTCCACCCCCTTCCTGATCACCGCCGCGGTCCTCGCGGTGTACGCCGTGGCCGCCGCGCTGCTGCTGCGCGACGCACCCGGCCGCACCGTGCCCACCGAGCCGCTGGCCCGCCGACTGGCCGCCACCGTCCGGCTGCCCATCACCCGGCAGGCATCCGCGCTGTACGCGGTCGCGTTCGGCGGCTATGTCGCCTTCTCCGTCTACCTGCCCACCTACCTCAAGACCGGCTACGGTCTCAGCCAGGCCGACGCGGCGAACCGCATGGCCGGCTTCGTGCTCCTCGCGGTGGCGATGCGCCCGATGGGCGGCTGGCTGTCCGACCGGCTCGGCCCGGTCCGCGTGCTGGCCGGCTCGCTGGCCGTGGTCGTGGCCGGTGCCGTGACCCAGTCGTTCACCCTGGCCCTGGCGCCGGTGGGCACCATCGCCTTCCTGGCCATGGCCGCCGCGCTCGGCGCCGGCAGCGGAGCGACCTTCGCCCTGGTGGCCCTGCGCACCCCGGCCGACCAGGTCGGCTCGGTCACCGGCGTGGTCGGCGCCGCGGGCGGCCTGGGCGGGTTCCTGCCGCCGTTGGTGATGGGCTCGCTGTACGGGGCGTACGAGTCGTACGCGATCGGCCTCGCCCTGCTCGCGGTCGTGGCCGCCGTGGCGCTGGGCTTCACCCTCACCACCGTGCGCGCGTCCGCCGAAGGCGGGGAGCGAAAGCCCCGCACCGGTAGCCGGAGCGGGCACGGCACCACCGCCGGCACCACCGCGTAGGGAACATGCACGGGACCGACGGGACCAAGGATCACGGGACCGACGGGGACCAAGGACAGGGAGCAGACCGGTGTGCGAGTACTGCGGCTGCCAGTCCCTGGCGTCGATCGACGAGCTGACCCGGGAGCACGACGAGGTCGTCCGCCTGATCAGCCATCTCCGCCCCGCTCACCAGGCCGGTGACGTGGCCCGGATGGCGCAGGTCGCCCGCGAGATCCGGGCCGTGCTCGGCCCGCACACCCAGGTGGAGGAGCACGGGCTGTTCCCCGCGATGGCCCGGGACTTCCCCGGGCAGATCGCCTCCCTGGAGGCCGAGCACCGCCGCGTCGAGGCCGTCCTGGTGGAGGCCGCCGACGGCGTCACGCCCTCGGATCCGGCCTGGCCGGACCGGCTGGTGGCGGCGATGGCCATGCTGCGCGACCACATCCTCAAGGAACAGGACGGGGTCTTCCCGGCCGCCCTCGCGAGCCTCGGCACCGAGGACTGGGAGGCGGTCGAGGCCGAACGCCTGAGGGCGTGCGGACCCAGGCAGGGGCGCGTGGAGCCCACGTGACCACGCCCGCACGCAGACGATCTCCACCGGGCCATGTACGGGTTGTGGTGTGGCTGTTGACCCTCCGGGGGACAGCGGTCGTAAAGTCGTGTGCGGCCAGAACCGATCACAATTCGAACGGGCAACGGCGCCCGGAGCGGGGTGCACGGTGAGCACGGAGACCAGCCGGCAACGGACGCGGACGGGCCTGGACGGCGAGTTGGCGGAGGCGCTGGTGCGCAGCCGCCGCTTCTTCACCAAGGCGGAGGTCTCCGACGACCTGCGCACCCTGCACCGCGAGGGCGGCCGGCAGGCGGACGACTTCTACCGCGACCGCTGGTCGCACGACAAGGTGGTGCGCTCCACCCACGGCGTGAACTGCACCGGCTCCTGCTCGTGGAAGGTGTACGTCAAGGACGGCATCATCACCTGGGAGGCCCAGCAGACCGACTACCCCTCGGTGGGCCCGGACCGCCCCGAGTACGAGCCGCGCGGCTGCCCGCGCGGCGCCGCCTTCTCCTGGTACACGTACTCCCCGACCAGGGTCCGGTACCCCTATGTGCGCGGCGTCCTGCTGCAGATGTACCGCGAGGCGAAGGCCCGTCTGGGTGACCCGGTGGCAGCCTGGGCGGACATCGTCTCCGACCCCGAACGTGCCCGCCGCTACAAGCGGGCGCGCGGCAAGGGCGGCCTTGTGCGCGCGAGTTGGGACGAGGCGGTGGAGATGGTCGCCGCCGCGCACGTGCACACGATCAAGGAGTACGGGCCGGACCGGCTGGCCGGGTTCTCGCCGATCCCGGCGATGTCGATGGTCTCGCACGCGGCCGGTGCCCGCTTCTACTCGCTGCTCGGCGGGGCGATGCTGTCGTTCTACGACTGGTACGCCGACCTGCCGGTGGCCTCGCCGCAGGTGTTCGGCGACCAGACCGATGTGCCGGAGTCGGGGGACTGGTGGGACGCCGGCTATCTGATCATGTGGGGCTCCAATCTGCCGGTGACGCGGACCCCGGACGCGCACTGGATGGCGGAGGCCCGCTATCGGGGTCAGAAGGTCGTCGCGGTCTCCCCGGACTACGCCGACAACGTGAAGTTCGCCGACGAGTGGCTCGCGGCCCAGCCCGGCACCGACGGGGCACTGGCGATGGCGATGGGGCACGTGGTCCTCAAGGAGTTCTTCGTCGACCGGGCCACGCCGTACTTCACCGACTACGTCAAGAAGTACACGGACCTGCCCTTCCTGGTCGCCCTCGACGAGGCCGAGGGCGAGCCGGGCACCTACACGCCCGGGAAGTTCCTGACCGCCGCCGATCTCGGTGGCGAGGCGGCCGAGGCCGAGCACGCGGAGTTCCGGACCGTGCTCCTGGACGCGGCGACCGGGCAGCCGGTGGTGCCGAACGGCACGCTCGGCGACCGCTACGGCGAGGCCGGCGTCGGCAAGTGGAACCTGGACCTCGGCGACATGCGGCCCGCGCTGTCCGCCGAAGGCGGCGACGAGGCGCCGGTCGCCGTCGACCTGCCGCGCTTCGACGCTCCCGACGGCGGCGCGGGGCGGCTGCGGCGCGGGGTGCCGGTGCGCCGGGTGGCCGGGCGTCTGGTGACGACGGTGTACGACCTGCTGCTGGCCCAGTACGGGGTGGCCCGTGACGGCCTGCCCGGCCGGTGGCCGTCCTCGTACGAGGACGCGGCAGAGCCGTACACCCCGGCCTGGCAGGCGGCGATCACCGGTGTGGACGCGGGGAAGGCGGCGCGTATCGCCCGCGAGTTCGCGGCCAACGCCGAGGAGTCCGGCGGCCGTTCGATGATCATCATGGGGGCGGGCACCAACCACTGGTTCCACTCGGACACGATCTACCGCGCGTTCCTGACGTTGACGACGCTGACCGGCTGCCAGGGTGTCAACGGCGGTGGCTGGGCGCACTACGTCGGTCAGGAGAAGGTCCGTCCGATCACCGGCTATTCGGCGATCGCGACGGCCGCCGACTGGAACCGGCCGGCCCGGCTGATGATCCAGACCGCGTACTGGTATCTGCACAGCGATCAGTTCCGCTACGACCCCTTCTCCGCCGACACCCTCGCGGCGGCGGGACAGGGAGGCCCGTTCGCGGGGAAGGCCACCGCCGATGTGATCGCGCAGTCCGCGCGGATGGGCTGGATGCCGTCGTATCCGACCTTCGACCGCAACCCGCTGGACCTGGCCGACGAGGCCGAGGCCGCGGGCCGCGACGTGGGTGCGCACGTGGTGGAGGAACTGAAGTCGGGGCGGCTGGGGTTCGCGGGTGAGGACCCGGACGCCCCGGAGAACTTCCCCCGCGTCCTGACCGTGTGGCGGGCCAATCTGCTGGGGTCCTCGGCGAAGGGCAACGAGTACTTTCTCAAGCATCTGCTCGGCACCGACTCCTCCGTCCGGGCCACGCAGGCGCCGCCGGATGCCCGTCCGACGGATGTGGTGTGGCGGGAGGAGGCCCCCGAGGGCAAGCTCGATCTGCTGCTGACGCTGGACTTCAGGATGACCAGCACGACCGTGTTCTCCGACGTCGTGCTGCCGGCCGCGACCTGGTACGAGAAGCACGACCTGTCGAGCACCGACATGCACCCCTTCGTGCACGCCTTCAACCCGGCGATCGCCCCGCCGTGGCAGACCCGGACCGACTGGGACGCCTTCCACACCCTCGCCGAGGAGTTCAGCCGCCAGGCCGCCGACCACCTCGGCGTCCGCAAGGACGTCGTGGCCGCACCGCTGCTGCACGACACTCCCGACGAAATGGCCAACCCGCACGGCCGGGTCCGTGACTGGAAGGCGGGCGAGTGCGAGCCCGTTCCGGGCCGCACCATGCCGAAGCTGGTGACGGTCGAACGCGACTACGGCGCCGTCGCCGAGAAGATGGGTGCTCTCGGCCCGCTGCTGGACAGGCTGGGCGCCACCACCAAGGGTGTCACCTTCCACGTGGACAAGGAACTGGACTACCTGCGCCACAAGAACGGCGTCGTGCGCGGCGGAGCGGGCGACGGGCGCCCGTCGATCGCGCGTGACACACAGGCGTGCGAGGCGATCCTGGCCCTGTCCGGCACCACCAACGGACACCTGGCCACGCAGGGCTTCCACACCCTGGAAACCCGCACCGGCAGGCCACTCGCCGACCTGGCGGCCGAGCACGAGGGCAAGCGGATCACCTTCGCCGACACCCAGGCCGCCCCGGTGCCGGTCATCACCTCTCCGGAGTGGTCCGGCTCGGAGACCGGCGGGCGCCGCTACTCGCCGTTCACCGTCAACGTCGAGCGCCTCAAGCCCTGGCACACCCTCACCGGCCGCCAGCACTTCTACCTCGACCACGACTGGATCACCGCGCTCGGCGAGCAACTGCCCGTCTACCGTCCCCCGTTGAACATGGACGCCCTGTTCGGTGAGCCGCGCGTGGGGGACGTCGGGGAGCTGGGTGTGACCGTGCGCTATCTGACCCCGCACAACAAGTGGTCCATCCACTCCGAGTACCAGGACAACCTGTTCATGCTCTCCCTCTCCAGGGGCGGCCCGACGATCTGGATGAGCACGCAGGACGCGGCCAAGGTCGGAGTGCGGGACAACGACTGGGTCGAGGCCGTCAACCGCAACGGCGTGGTCGCCGCCCGCGCGGTCGTCTCCCACCGCATGCCGGAGGGCACCGTCTACATGCACCACGCCCAGGACCGGCTCATCGACGTGCCCCGCACCGAGACGAGCGGCCGACGCGGCGGCATCCACAACTCCCTGACCCGCCTGCTGATCAAACCCAGCCACCTCATCGGCGGCTACGCCCAGCTCTCCTACGCCTTCAACTACCTCGGCCCGACCGGCAACCAGCGCGACGAGGTCACCGTCATCCGCCGCCGCGCCGACCAGGAGGTGACGTACTGATGCCCCATGGCGAAGCCACCATCGGACGGGTGATGGCCCAGATGGCGATGGTGATGAACCTCGACAAGTGCATCGGCTGCCACACCTGCTCGGTCACCTGCAAACAGGCGTGGACCAACCGCACCGGCGTCGAGTACGTGTGGTTCAACAACGTCGAGACCCGCCCCGGCCAGGGCTACCCCCGCCGCTACGAGGACCAGGACACCTGGAAGGGCGGCTGGGAGCTGAACAAGAAGGGCCGCCTCGCGCTGAAGGCGGGCGGCAGGTTCAAGAAGCTGATCCAGATCTTCTCCAACCCCGTGCTGCCGTCCCTCGACGACTACTACGAGCCCTGGACGTACGACTACGAGACGCTGACCAACGCCCCGCTGCAGGACCACACCCCGGTCGCCCGCCCCAAGTCCCTCATCACGGGCAAGGACATGAAAATCGGCTGGTCGGCGAACTGGGACGACGACCTCGGCGGCTCGGCCGCGACCAGCGAGAAGGACGTGCTGCTGAACGAGGTCTCGGAGAAGATCAAGTTCGAGTTCGAGCAGACGTTCATGTTCTACCTGCCCCGGATCTGCGAGCACTGCCTCAACCCGTCCTGCGCGGCCTCCTGCCCCTCCGGCGCGATCTACAAGCGGGAGGAGGACGGCATCGTCCTGGTCGACCAGGACCGCTGCCGGGGCTGGCGGATGTGCGTCACGGGCTGCCCGTACAAGAAGGTGTACTTCAACCACCGCACCGGCAAGGCCGAGAAGTGCACCTTCTGCTTCCCGCGGGTGGAGGTCGGACTGCCCACAGTGTGCTCCGAGACGTGTGTCGGCCGGCTGCGCTACATCGGCCTCGTCCTCTACGACGCCGACCGTGTCCTGGAAGCCGCGTCCACGCCCGACGAGAAGGGTCTGTACGAGGCCCAGCGGCAGGTCTTCCTGGACCCGCACGACCCCCGGGTGATCGCCGAGGCGGAGAAGGCGGGCATCCCGCGGGACTGGGTCGAGGCCGCCCAGCGCTCCCCGGTCCATTCTCTGATCAACACCTTCAAGGTGGCGCTGCCGCTGCACCCGGAATACCGGACGATGCCCATGGTCTGGTACATCCCGCCGCTGTCCCCGGTGGTCGACGCGGTCCGCGACACCGGCCGGGACGCCGAGGACCATCACAACCTGTTCGCCGCCGTCGAGTCCCTGCGTATCCCCGTCGACTACCTCGCCCAGCTGTTCACCGCGGGCGATCCGCAGCCGGTGGACGCGGTGTTGCGCCGCCTGGGAGCCATGCGCTCGTACATGCGCGACATCAACCTCGGCCGCGAGCCGGACGACGCCATCCCCGAGTCCGTCGGCATGAGCGGCGAGCAGATCTACGACATGTACCGGCTGCTGGCCCTGGCCAAGTACGACGAGCGCTACGTCATCCCGCCCGCCCACGCCGAACAGGCCCACAAGCTGGAGGAGTTGGCCACCGAGTGCAGCCTGGACTACGAGGGCGGCCCCGGCATGGGCGGCTCGGGCCCCTTCGGTGAGACCTCCGGCGGCGCCGCCCCGATCGCCGTGGAGAACTTCCACGCCCTGCGCGACCGCCAGACCTCCGACACCCCCGCCACGCCGGGAGACAAGGCCACCCGGGTCAACCTTCTCAACTGGGACGGCAAGGGCTCACCACCCGGCCTGTTCCCCGACAACCCACCCGGCAGCGGAACCGGTGCCGGCGCAGACCGGGACGGGGAGGCCGAGCCGAAGCCGTGAAAGCCATGAAGTGGAAGAGCACGCGCCCCGCCCGGACCGAGTCCTGGCATCCCCTCGCCTGGCAGGCACAGTCCTTGCTGCTCGCCTACCCCGACGAGCGGTTCTCGCAGAGCCTGGCCCTGGCCGGCCGGGTCGCCGGCGTCCTTCCCGACTCCGTCGCCCGCCCCCTGCTCCGTTTCACCGCCCATGCCGAGCGGAGCGCCCCGGCCGACCTGGCCGCCGCCTACGTGGCCACCTTCGACCACCGCAAACGCTGCTGCCCGTACCTGACCTACTACGCGTACGGCGACACCAGGAAGCGCGGCGTCGGCCTGCTGCGGTTGAAGCAGACCTACGCGGCGGCCGGCTGGCGCCTGGGCGACGACGAACTGCCCGACCACCTCGCCGTCGTCCTCGAATTCGCCGCCACCGACCCGGCCACCGGAGTACGCCTGCTCACCGAACACCGCGCCGGCCTGGAACTGCTGCGCCTGGCCCTGAACGACGACGACTCGCCCTGGTCCCACGTCCTGGACTCCGTCTCCGCCACCCTGCCCGCCCTCGCCGGCGACGACCGCGACGCCGTCCTGCGCCTCGCCGCCCAGGGGCCACCCGAGGAGCAGGTCGGCCTCGACCCGTACGCGTCCCCGGTGTTCCTGCCCGATCCCGTCGTAGGAGGTCCCCGATGACCGCGCCCGCGCAGCCCCTCACCCTGGCGGCGGAGGCAGGCACCGGTGGCATCCTGCTGTGGGTCGTGCTGCCGTACGTCGTCCTCGCGGTGTTCGTCCTCGGCCACGTCTGGCGCTACCGCTACGACAAGTTCGGCTGGACCACCCGCTCCTCCCAGCTGTACGAGAGGCGGCTGCTGCGCATCGGCAGCCCGCTGTTCCACTTCGGGATCCTGGTCGTGCTCCTCGGCCACATCGGCGGCCTGGTCATCCCGGAGAGCTGGACCGAAGCGGTCGGTATCAGCGAGGACACCTACCACGTCTCGGCCGTCGTCCTCGGGACGATCGCGGGCGTCGCCACCGTGGGCGGACTGGCCATCCTGGTCTACCGGCGCCGTACCGTCGGGCCCGTGTTCTCGGCCACCACCCGCAACGACAAGGCCATGTACGTCTCCCTGACGGTGACCATCGCCCTGGGCCTGGCCGCCACGGTGGCCGCGAACATCGTGGGCGGCGGCTACAACTACCGGGAGACGATCTCCCCCTGGTTCCGCTCCATCTTCTTCTTCCAGCCGGACCCCGCCCTGATGAGCGAGGCGCCGTTGCTGTTCCGGCTCCACGCGCTCAGCGCCCTGCTGCTGTTCGCGTTCTGGCCCTTCACCCGGCTGGTCCACATGCTCACCGCGCCGCTGGGCTATCTGACCCGCCCGTACATCGTCTACCGCAGCCGCGACACCCGGCTCGGCGCTCGTGCCCCGCGTCGCGGCTGGGAACGCACGGGGTCCTGAGCGGCGGGTCCACCGACCCGCCGGCAGGTTCGGGGCAGGGGCACCCGTGTCCCAGGAACGTCAGGCCTGTGCCTGTGCGGGCAGCGGCACCGTCCAATCCACGAGGGCGCCGGTGGGCTGGTTCGGGGTGAGGGTGAAGCTGCCGCCGAGGTCGGTGGCGCGCCGGCGGAGGTTGTCCAGGCCGCTGCGCCGGGTGACGGCCGGGTCGATGCCGGTTCCGTTGTCGGCGACGCGCAGCCGCAGCCGGCTGCCGTCCGTCTCGGCGGTGACCTCGACAGCGGTGGCGTGCGCGTGCCGGGCCGCGTTGGAGAGTGTCTCCCGCAGCACGGCGAGGAGGTGCTCGGCATGGCCGGCGGGTACGTCGGTGTCGAGCAGTCCGGTCATGCGCAGGGCGGGAGCGAAGCCCAGCACGGCGGCGGCCTGGTCGGTCTCGGCCAGAAGCTTCGCGCGCAGCCCGCCTCGGCTGTCGGTGCGGTCGCGCTCGTGCAGCGCGTAGATCGTGCCCCGTACCGTCTTGATGGTGTCGTCGAGGTCGTCGACGACACGCTGCACACGCTCGGCCACCTGGGGCCGGTCGGAGACGCGGCCGAGTACCGAGTTGAGGGTCAGTCCGGAGGCGAACAGCCGCTGGATGGCCAGGTCGTGCAGGTCGCGGGCGATGCGGTCGCGGTCGCTCAGCACCACCAGGTGTTCGGCCTCGCGTCGGTGCTCGGCGATCTCCAGCGCGAGTGCGGCCTGGTCCGCGAAACCGCTGATCATGCTCATGGTGGCGTCCGAGAAATCGGCCCCGCCGACCCGGTTGGCGACCTGCAGGACCCCGCGGACGTCCTCGCGACCTCCCAGCGGGAGCAGGAACCCCGGCCCCAGGTCGATCTGCGCCGCGGAGCCGCCTCCCGCCTGCGGCTCGTCGGACAGCGCACCGCTGGTGATCCGCTCGTTGGAGTGGTAGACCTTCGCGGCCAGTGTGTTGGCAGCCAGCACCAGCCCCTGCACCTGCTCGGCGCCCTCGCCGTCGGCCGCCTCGATCACCAGCTCGTCGCCGCCGTCGAACGGCACCGCCAGCGTCACCAGATCGGCGCCGGACAGCTCCCTGACCGTCGCGGCGACCTTGTACAGCACCCGGTCCGGGTCGGTACCGGACAACAGGCTGCGGGTCAGTTCGCTGCTCGCCGAGAGCCACCGCTCCCTGCGGCGTGTGTCCTCGTACAGCCGGGCGTTGTCGATCGCGACGCCCGCCGCGGCCGCGAGGGTGCGCAGTACCGCCTCGTCATCGTCGTCGAACTCCGCCCCGCCGCGCTTGTCGGTCAGGTACAGATTTCCGAAGACCTGGTCGCGCACCCGCACCGGCGCGCCCAGGAACGTCGTCATCGGCGGATGGCCCTCGGGGAAGCCCACCGAGTCGGGATGCCGGCCCAGGTCGGCCAGCCGCAGCGGCTCCGGCTCCTTGATCAGCAGCCCCAGAATGCCCTGGCCATCGGGATAGTGACCGATGGTGCGGATGGTGTCCTCGTCCATGCCGACCGTGATGAACTGCCGGATCTTCCCTTCCTCGCCCACCACGCCCAGGGCCCCGTACCGGGCGTCCACCAGGGTGACCGCGGACTCGGTGATCCGCCGCAGCACGACGTCGAGATCCAGATCGGTGCCGATGGCGAGGACCGCGTCCAGCAGCGTGTGCACCCGGTCCCGGGCCGCGCGGACCTGCTCCACCTGTGCCTGCAGGCCCTCCAGCAGCTCATCCAGCCGCAACTGGGGCGCCATCGGGCGGCCTTTGCGCCCCTGTGCTGGACTCTCCGACATTTCCGCTCCCTCTGGAAAAGGTGCCGCTGGCACCTCCTCATCATGCCCGAACGGTCCTGTCGGCATCCGAACGCCTGTAGTAAATGGCCACCCCGGATCCTATGGGCCCATGCCGCCACCTGCTCCCGCCCCGGCCTCCCGTAGCGCCTTCCCGTAGCCGGGCCACGGCGTCCGGGGTGTCGAGGGAGACGTGCGCGGCGGCAGCGCCTGCGGGGGAGACGCGGAACGGGCAGGGCCGGTCAGGACCGCTGGTCCGTTCGGTGACGCCCTGGGCTCTGAGTCGAATCGGCGACCGCTACGTACTAAGCAGGTACGTAGTAGTGGTCGATGATCGGTGAGCCGGAATCTCCGGGTCCCGTGAAGGGGGCGACGTGACAGGACACCTTCTTGGCTGGACGCTGGTGGTGCTGGGAGCGGGCGTGGCCGTCGGGAACCTCGTCCGGATGGCGCTGGTCAGCGGGTGGGCCCGGTACGAGGCTGGGGCCGAGGCCGTCATGGGCGCGGGAATGGCCGTGATGGCGGCGCCCGCGACGGCGGTCCTCTACGGCATGTACGGCATGTGGTGGGCGGCGGTGTTCGCACTGCTCTGTCTCGGGGGCGTGGCCCTGTCCGTACGACATGCCATCCGGGGCGGAGGTGTACGGCAGCTGCGGCACGGCGCCCACCTCGTGATCGGCAGTGCCGCCATGGTGCTGATGACCCTGGCCATGCCCGGCGCCGCATCGGGGCCCGTGCTCGCCTTGGCCGGCTCCTCAGGGCACGGGCACGGGCAGGGAGCCATGGAGGGGATGGAGGGGGCGGGGGCCATGAGTGCCCATGGGGTGACCGAAGCCGCCGCCTCCTCGGGCTCGGCGTTCCTGTGGCGCGCGGCCTTCTGGGCGCTGGCCGCCTACTTCCTGCTCTTCATGGCTCTGGCCGTGCGTGCCCGCCTGCGCGACTCGGGCGGATCATCACCGACCGCGATGGCCGTTCGCAGGGCACGCCACCGCCGGGTGTCCCGTGGAACAGCAGTGATCTCCGTGCCGAACGCTCGTCTGGCCGGGCACGTCGGCATGGGCGGGTCGATGGCGACGATGCTTCTGATGATGACCACGTGACCGCGGGCGGACGATCCTTGCCCGGGGCGGAGGCGTGAGCCGCTGATACGGCTGCGCGACGGCAGGGCCGTCGGGTGCGCTCAGGGCCGGGACGCGGCGAAGTACGGCATGGAGTCCAGGGGGACGATCTCGATGTTCTTGCCGGTGCGTGGCGCGTGGATGGCCTTGCCGTTGCCGACGTACAGGCCGTTGTGCTGGTTGTCGTTGTACCAGTAGATGATGTCACCGGGCTGCAGGTCCGCCCTGGCCACCTTGCGGCCGGCGTCGTACTGCTGCTTGACCGTACGGGGCAGCGAGACGCCTGCCGCCCGCCAGGACGCGCCCGTGAGCCCGGAGCAGTCGAAGGAGTCGGGCCCGGTGGAGCCCCATTCGTAGGGCTTGCCGAGCTGCGCGTACGCGAAGTCGAGCGCGGCCTTGGCCCGGCCACTGGCCGGACCGTTGTACGTGGTGGGGGAGTCGCTGACACCCGCGGAGGTGTCCTCGCGTTCCTGGTCGGCCTCCATCTTGGCGCGCTGGGCGGCCGTCAGGCTGTTGAGCAGTTCGCGCGCCTCGGCGAGCTTGCCCTGGACCTCGTCCTTCTTCTCGCCCGCCTTGGCGCGCGTCTCCTCCAGATCCTTCAGGCGCTGCTGGGCGGCCTCGCGTTCCTGGGTGAGTTCCCGCTGCTTGGCCTGCATCGACCGCAGGGACTCGGCCTGCCGTCCGTTCGTACGGTCGAGCATCTGCGCCCGGTCGAGGTAGTCCTCGGGGTCACCGGAAAGGAAGAGCTGCAGGCTCGGGTCGATGGCGCCGTTGCGGTACTGCTCGGCCGCCAACGGGCCCATCTTGTCCCGCAGTTCGTTGATCTCCTGCTGCTTGCGGGCCAGCCGGTCCTGCGTACCGTCCACCTCGCGCTGCAGTTTCCTCTGCTTCTCGCGGATGGCGTTGTACTCCTCGGTGGGAGCCTCGGCCTCCTCGTAGAGCTTCTCGACCTGCTTGCGCACCTCGTCCACCGTGGTGGGGGCCGCCTGGCTCTGCGTGGGCAGGAGGCTGACAGCACCGGCGGCCATACCGAGGGTGGCGATCCGGGCGCGGCTGGGCGGCTTCGGCCGACGGTGCGTTCCCATGCGCGGGCGACTCCTCTGTGGGCGGCGGACGGGGCAAGGGCTGAGGAGCCGGTGCTGTCCGTGGGACAGGTGACTCGTGAGCCTCGTCCGGAGCAAGCCTGTGAGAACTTAGTAGATTAGTAGTTCGGATCGCAAGCGATCTGGAGCCACAGCAGCCCCACGCGGGCTTCAGCCGATGCCGAGCGGGCAGGCGACGAGCAGCGGCAACAGTGGGACGGCCGCAGCCGCAGCGGCCATGGAGGCCCGGAAGGCAGGGTGCGGGGCCTCGCGCGGCCCGAGGACCCGCCGCAG
The DNA here is from genome assembly GCF_045160825.1 of Streptomyces sp. NBC_00104. Classification (NCBI taxonomy): domain Bacteria; kingdom Bacillati; phylum Actinomycetota; class Actinomycetes; order Kitasatosporales; family Streptomycetaceae; genus Streptomyces; species Streptomyces sp. NBC_00104. The sequence continues at coordinate 9,150,585 of NZ_CP108215.1, forward strand.
CCGGATCAGAACGGTCTGGCCGGCCGCTGCGAAGGCACTTTTCGGGGTCCGGGCCGCCGCCATCTCGTACATCGCGGTCGCCAGCGCTCCGCCGGAGTGGGTGCGCAGAGCGCGGTCGTCGGCGACCATCTCCAGCAGGAGTGCCGTCTGCTCGCGGGCGTGGCGGGCCAGGGGGAGCCGCCGGAAGACCGAGTGGAACGCCTCCGCGGCGGCGAGCGCCAGGTGATGGCGGCCCGCGATGTGGGCACGCTCGTGCTCCAGGACGGCCGCGAGCTGTTCCGGTGTCAGTTCTCGTACGGCCGCGTCACTGACCACGATCCTGGGGCGGCGGCCGGGCAGGCAGTAGGCGGCGGGGACGTCGTACGGCAGGACGGTGGCACCCAGGCCGGGCGAGCGGCGGCCCACCAGATCCACAGCCTCCCGATGCCGTGTCCGCGCTCTGCGGGCTCGCGCGAGGTGGAAGGCGAAGCTCGCCGCAAGGGCGGTCCCGAGTGCCACAGGCAGGGAGGCGGCGAGTCGGCCCGCGGCTTCGGGGTCGGCACCGCCCGAGCCGATGTCGAGTCCGCAGGAATGCAGCAGTCCCAGCAGTCCCTCGTGTGCGTGCTCGGTGGGCATGACCAGGTTGTACGCGCTCAGCGCGACCCCGAGCGCGAAAGAGACCGTCAGGGCGTGCCAGACCGCCACCGCCAGGGCGGGGGCCCGGTGCGGCCAGCCGGCTCGCAGCAGCAGGCGAGGGGCGACGAAACCCACCGTCGCCGTGTAACCGACCAGGAGAGGTGCCGCGTTCACGTCTTCGCCCGGTGATCCACGGCTCGCAGGGCCTCGCGGAGCGCGGCCTGCTCCGCCTCGTTCATGTTCTCGACGAAGTGGACCAGCGCCGCCGGGCGGTCTCTGCTCTCACCCAGACCGTCCTCCATGAGCGCGGCGGCGTACGCCTCACGGCTGCGCACGGGGGCGTACAGCCAGGCGCGGCCCTGCTTGCCCCGCAGTAACCAGCCCTTGGTGTAAAGGATGTTGGTGACGGTCATCACCGTGGTGTAGGCCACGGGCCGGGTCTCGTTGATGTCGTCGACGACCTCGCGCACCGTCGCGGGACGGTTCCACGTCCAGAGGCGGTCCATGATCTCCGCTTCCAGGTCACCCAGCCGTCGCATGGTCCTGACTCCCTTTCACCATCGGACGCGCAGGCGAATACGCACGGCCATAGTAGATGGCCGAACCTGTGGTGGCCGACGTGTGCGGCCGGATCGACGCCGGCGTCGATCCGGCGCGACGGCGTTCCGCCGCTGTCCGCCGTGGAGCTCGCCGGGCGGAACCGCCGCCGGGATCGCGGGTGTTGGCCGTCTCCGTCGCGCACGTCGGCGATGACTGACGAAATCCCGTCGCGGCGCGGTGACTTCCGCCGCGCGAGCGGGATCAAGGCGGTGACGACCAGGTCCTGGCGTCCCATCGTCACGGTGCGCCAGGGCGTGGTCGACCGGTGCGGCGAGCGCCAGGGGCCGGTGACGGTGCCACGAGGCGGGCCGTGTACGGCGCGAGCTTTCCCGGCGCGTGACGGGACGCCTCAGCGCACGTCCGGCCCGGTCGTCCGGGCTTGCCGCGCGGTACGAGCGCCGGGGCCACCGCGGCTCCACCGCCCGCGAGTTCGGCACCAAGGAGACAGCCCGAGGCCAGGCCGGCGTGCCCGATCGGGAGGTCGATCAGGAAACCTGACGCGCTGGTTCCCGCTCCGGGGTGCTCCCGGCCTGTGACGCTCACGCTCCGAGTCACGGCAGGACGGCGTCTCCTTCCCGGCGGCTCGGTGACCCGCCGGGCGGCACGCAAGGGGACGCGTGCCGCCCGGCCACGGGGTCATGCCCGGTAGGCGACGTGCGTCATCATCCCGGCCTCGCCGTGGTAGGCGTTGTGGCAGTGCAGCATCCACTGGCCGGGGTTGTCGGCGTCGAAGAACACGGACAGCCTCTTCTTGGGCAGCACGATCGCGGTGTCCTTCCGAGGCCCGCCGGCGCCGAGCTGGTAGGTGTGGCCGTGCAGGTGCATCGGGTGCCACATGGTGGTCTCGTTGACGAAGTCGAGCCGGACCCGCAGGCCCTCCTCGACCAGGAGCGCGTGGGCGTTCGGGTCGGCCATGTCGAACGGTGTGCCGTTGATGGCCCAGTTGTAGTGCATCATGCCGCCGGTGAGCCTGACCTGGTGCGTGACATCGGTCCTGGCGGACTTCAGCCGCACGTCGTCGGCCGCGCGCAGTCGGGAGGCGGTCATGACCGTGCCGCTGAGCTCCTTCGGCCGAACGGTGGCCGAGGGAGCGCTGCCCGAGCCGGTGCGCACGAGGGCCAGGCCGTTCGCGTTCTTCCCCTCGGCCAGGGCGACCAGGGGGAAGACGCCGTCGCCGAGGGTGACCAGTACGTCGTAGCGCTCGCCCATGCCGATCAGAAGCGCGTCCGCCCGCTGGTGCCGGACGGGGAAGCCGTCGGTGTGGGTGATCGTCATCCTGTGGCCGCCGAGGGCGACGCGGTAGGCGGTGTCGGCCCCCGCGTTGATGATCCGCAGACGCACCCTGCGGCCGGGCTTGCCGGTGTAGACGTCCGGAGCGGCCGGAACACGGCCGTTGACCAGGTGGTGGGGGTACTTCACGTCGCCGGCGTCACCGCCGAGCAGGTCGCTCTCGGCGCCCATGAGCATGAACCTCGACGACATCCCGCCCGACGAGGCGGAGGCGGACGGGGACGCGCCGTCGCTCGTGGTCCCCGTGCCGTGCATGTCGTGGCCCTCCATGCCGGAGCCGGAGTCGCCGCCCATGTCCATGCCGCCCATGCCCTGCCCGAGCTCGGCGAAGACCTCGTCGGGGGTGCCGGTGACGCCGTCGACCCAGTCGTCGAGGACGACGACCCACTCGTCGTCGTACGCCAGCGGCTCGCGCGGGTCCTCGACGATCAGCGGGGCGTACAGGCCGCGGTCGAGCTGGACGCCGACGTGCGGGTGGAAGAAGTACGTGCCGGGGGTGTCGGCGATGAACCGGTAGGTGAAGCTGCTTCCGGGGCGCACGGCGGTCTGGGTGGCCGGGGGCACGCCGTCCATGTCGTTGCGCAGGGCGATGCCGTGCCAGTGGATCGAGGTGGCGGTCCTGCCCGGCAGCTGGTTCGTGAGTTCGGCGGCCAGCGTATCGCCGGCGGAGAGCCGGACCTCCTTGCCGGGCGCACGGCCGTCAAAGGCCCAGGTCCTGGCCCTGATACCGGCGCCCAGGTCGAGCACGGCAGGTGCGGCGGTGAGCGTGGTCCGGTGCTGCCTGCCGGTGCCGGCCCGCTTCTTCTCGGCGGCGGCGACAGCCGAACCGGAAGGGCTGACCAGGGCGGGAGCAGGGCCGGCGGAGTCGGTGCAGGCGGCGAGCGCGCCCGCGCCGGCGGCGCCGAGTCCGGCGAGCAGGACGGAGCGGCGGTTGATGCTGTTCACGATGTGAGTCCTCTTGTCCGAGCTGGCATACGGGTCGCGGCGGAGACGGCACACGGGTGCCGTGGGCGCGGCCTAGATGCGCAGTCGGGAGAGGACCGACAGGTCGGGTGGCGCGCGGCCGACCGTCCCGGCGAGCAGCCGGCCCGTCTGCACCTGTTGCGGGTTCGCCGTCGGTGGGGGAGAACCCGGCGGCGGCACGGGAAGCTTGGACACCTCGATGGTGGCCGAGGCGCAGTGCTGCATCCCGCCATCGGCGCAGGCGCTGCCGTCGGCACCGTGCACGGGGGCGGGTGCGTCGAGGCCGTCCGTGTGAACGGGAGCGGACCCGTGCGGAAGGGCGGCGGCGGACGAGGATGTCGTGCCGGGCATGGCATGACCGGTGTGCGGGGAAGAAGCGGCGTGTCGCGGTGGAGCGGACGTGATCGCGGCCGTTTCGTGGTGGACCAGCACGACCAGCACGACCAGCGCGGCGATGAGAACGGCAACGGCGCCACCTGCCCGGTGGACGGCACCGGCACGGACTGCTGTCATCGCCAACGCCTCCGCCCGGGGTCGTCGTCAGTGAGCCCTGTCGGCATGGCTCGTCGCCTGCTCAATATACCCCCGTGGGGTGTCACCCGCCTTCCGTGTCGCGGGGGAGGCAACCGTCGCAGCGTGCGGCGCGCAGCGACGGTGAGGCCGTCGTCGAGCAGGCCGGGAGCGGCTTCCGCGCGCTCCTTTTCAGCTCGTTCCTTCCAGTCTCCGCCCGGCGACCCCTGCCTCGTAGGGGCTGAACGGCCCACCCGCTCGGGACCGTCCGACCCCCGCACGTCGGCCCCGGCAGAGGCACCATGAAGGCAAGGGCAGAAGCTCCATGAGGCGCCGGACCTCACCGTCCGGGCCCGATCGCCGAACGATCCGAAGCAGGTGAATGGCGATGTTCTGGTACGGCCACGACGTCAGTGGATGGGGCTGGTTCGCGATGTCCGCCGGCATGGTCGTGTTCTGGGCGCTGATCATCACGGTGGGCGTGCTGCTCTTCCGCGCTGTGAACCGGCCTGACGAGCACACCCGTACTCCCGCCGCGCCGCAGACACCCGAGCAGGTTCTCGCAGAGCGGTTCGCCCGCGGGGAGATCGACGACGAGGAGTACCGGCGCCGCCTGAACGTCCTGCGCACCGGCCCTCTCACCAAACCGTGAGAGCGGGCCGCACCGGCTGCGGCCTGTGTCCTGCGCCGGGGGAGGCTCTCGAGGGAGGCCTGCGGGACCCCAGGTCCGTGGGCTCCGCGGTGCCGACGCCCGGGAGTGGACCCAACCTCCCGCGCCTCGTGGGAAGTTCCCCCGCCGACGCGTAACGTGAGGCGGCATGAAGATCCCCGTCACCATCGCAAGCTGTCGGAAACCGCTGTCATCAGCCGGACGGCAAGCCTCTGACCTGCGAGGGGACGGACCCGCATGAAAATCCTCATCAGCGCCGACATGGAGGGCGCCACCGGTGTCACCTGGCCGGCCGACGTGCTCCCGGGGACACCGCAGTGGGAGCGGTGCCGTTCGATGTTCACCTCGGACGTGAACGCCGCCGTGCTCGGCTTCTTCGACGGCGGCGCCGACGAGGTGCTGATCAACGAGGCGCACTGGACGATGCGCAATCTGCTGCTGGAGGAGCTGGACGAGCGCGCGCAGATGCTGACCGGGCGGCACAAGGCGCTGTCCATGGTGGAGGGCGTGCAGCACGGCGACGTGGACGGCATCGCGTTCGTCGGCTACCACGCGGGCGCGGGGATGGAGGGCGTCCTTGCCCACACCTACCTCGCGAACTCCGTCACCGGGGTGTGGGTGAACGACGAGCGGGCCAGTGAAGGGCTGCTCAACGCGCATGTCGTCGCCGAGTACGGGGTACCGGTGGTGCTGGTGACAGGCGACGACGTGGCGTGCGAGGACGCCCTGGGCTATGCGCCCGAGGCGCTCAAAGTGGCGGTCAAGGACCATGTGTCGCGGTACGCGGCGGTGTGCCGCACCCCCGCGAGAACGGCCGCCGACATCCGTGCGGCGGCGAAGGAGGCCGCGGCGCTCGCGGTGCGTCACGCACCGGTTCGGGGCGGACCGTTCACCGTGGCGCTGGAGTTCGACGCCGAGCACCTGGCGATGGCCGCGACCGTCGTGCCGGGTGTGGTCCGTACCGGTGAGCGCAAGGTCGCGTACACCAGCCCGACCATGTACGAGGGAATCCGCACGTTCAAGGCGGTCACCACGATCGTCTCGGCCGCGGTGGAGGAGACATATGGCTGAGTCGGCGATGCCCGGGACGACCGCGGACCCCGTGGAGCGGCGGGCCCTGGACGAGGTCGTCCGTTTCACCTCCGAGCTCATCCGCATCGACACCACCAACCGCGGCGGCGGGGACTGCCGGGAGCGGCCCGCCGCCGAGTACGCCGCCGCGCTGCTGGCCGAGGCGGGCCTGGAGCCCACCCTGCTGGAGCGCACCGAGGGCCGTACGAACGTCGTGGCGCGGATCGAGGGCACCGACCCGTCGGCGGACGCGCTGCTCGTCCACGGTCATCTGGACGTGGTCCCCGCGCAGGCGGCTGACTGGAGCGTGCACCCGTTCTCCGGGGAGATCCGCGACGGCGTGGTCTGGGGCCGGGGCGCGGTCGACATGAAGAACATGGACGCGATGATCCTCGCGGTCGCCCGGCACTGGGCGCGCGCGGGCGTCCGCCCCCGCAGGGACGTCGTGATCGCGTTCACCGCCGACGAGGAGGCGAGCGCCGAGGACGGCTCCGGCTTCCTCGCCGACGAACACCCCGGTCTCTTCGAGGGCTGTACCGAGGGCATCAGCGAGTCGGGCGCGTTCACCTTCCACGACGGCGCGGGCCGGCAGATCTACCCGATCGCGGCCGGGGAGCGCGGCACCGGCTGGCTGAAGCTCACCGCGCACGGCCGCGCCGGCCACGGTTCCAAGGTGAACCGGGCCAACGCGATCACGCGACTGGCGGCGGCGATCGCCCGGATCGGCGCACACGACTGGCCGCTGCGGCTCACCCCGACCGTCCGCGCGGCCCTCACCGAACTCGCCGCGCTGTACGGCGTCGAGGCCGACCTCGACGACCAGGGCGGCGTGGACCGGCTGCTCGACAAGCTCGGTCCGGCCGCCGCCCTGGTCGAGGCGACCGTGCGCAACAGCGCCAACCCGACCATGCTGGAAGCCGGTTACAAGATCAATGTGATCCCGGGGGAGGCCGTCGCCCACGTGGACGGACGGTATCTGCCCGGCGGCGAGGACGAGTTCCGCGAGACCCTCGACCGGCTCACCGGACCGGATGTGGAGTGGGAGTACGAGCACCGGGAGGTGGCCCTCCAGGCGCCGGTGGACTCGACGACGTACGCGCGGATGCGGTCCGCCGTCGAGGAGTTCGCGCCCGAGGGGCACGTGGTGCCGTACTGCATGCCCGGCGGCACGGACGCCAAGCAGTTCTCGCGCCTCGGCATCACCGGCTACGGCTTCTCGCCGCTGAAGCTCCCCGAGGGCTTCGACTACGCGGCGCTCTTCCACGGGGTCGACGAGCGCGTGCCGGTCGAGGCGCTCCACTTCGGCGTCCGCGTACTCGACCGCTTCCTGCGGACGGCCTGAGACATGGGATTCGGGGGACGAAAGGACATGGGGGACACGGTGCAGACCCTGGCGTACGGTTCATGGCCCTCACCGATCACCGCGGCGCTCGCCGCCGCGCACGACGGGCATCCCGAGTTCGTGGACTTCGTCGGCGACGAGGCGTGGTGGACCGAACCACGGCCCACCGAGGGCGGCCGGCGCACCCTGGTACGGCGCACGGCCGACGGCACGGAGGAGTCGGTGCTGCCGGCCCCGTGGAACGTGCGCAGCCGGGTCATGGAGTACGGCGGCCGGCCCTGGACCGGTGTCCCGCGGGACACCGGCCACCTGGTGGTCTTCGTGAACTTCGCCGACCAGCGCCTCTACGCGTTCGAGCCGGGCGGCGAGCCCCGCCCGCTCACCCCGGTGTCGTCCGTGGGCGGCGGACTGCGCTGGGTGGACCCGCGGCCGCACCCGGACCGGGACGAGGTGTGGTGCGTCCTGGAGGAGTTCACCGGGGACGGACCCACCGACGTACGGCGGGTCGTCGCCGCGGTGCCGCTGGACGGCTCGGCGGCCGAGGACCGGGGCGCCGTGCGGGAACTCACCGACGACAGCCGGCGGTTCGTCACCGGCCCCCGTCTCTCGCCGGACGGCCGCCGCGCGGCGTGGCTCGCCTGGGACCATCCGCGCATGCCGTGGGACGGCACCTCGCTGCTCGTCGCCGAGGTGACCGGGGACGGCGTGCTGGGCGAGCCCCGGACCGTCGCCGGCGGCCCGGAGGAGTCGGTCGCCCAGGCCGAGTGGGCCGCCGACGGGACCCTCGTCTGCTCCAGCGACACCACCGGCTACTGGAACCTCTACCGCCTCGACCCCGACGGCGGCGACCGCACGGCTCTGTGTGCCCGCGAGGAGGAGTTCGGCGGGCCGCTGTGGAAGGTCGGCTGGCACTGGTTCGCGCTGCTGGACGGCGGGCTCGTGGCCGTGGTGCACGGGCGGGGTGCCACCGCGCTCGGCATCCTCGACATCGAGACCGGCCAGGTCGTGGACGCGGCCGGACCGTGGACCGAGTTCGCCCCGTCGCTCGCCGTGCACGGCGGCCGGGTCATCGGCATCGGGGCCAGCCCCCGCAGCGCGTACGAGGTGGTCGAGCTGGACGCCGCCACCGGCGAAGCCCGTGTGATCGGGGCCGCGCACGACGATCCGGTGGACCCCTCCTTCTACCCCGAACCCCAGATCCGCAGCTTCCTCGGCCCCGCCGGACGCGAGATCCACGCGCACGTCTACCCACCGCACCACCCCGGCCGTGTCGCCCCCGGCACCGAGCTGCCGCCGTACGTGATCTGGGCGCACGGCGGGCCCACCAGCCGCGCGCCCCTGGTCCTCGACCTGGCGATCGCCTACTTCACCTCACGTGGCATCGGGGTGGCCGAGGTCAACTACGGCGGGTCCACCGGATACGGGCGGGAGTACCGCAACCGGCTGCGCGAGCAGTGGGGTGTCGTCGACGTCGAGGACTGCGCGGCGGTGGCGCTCGCCCTCGCCGACGAGGGCACCGCCGACCGGACCAGGCTCGCCGTCAGGGGCGGCAGCGCCGGCGGCTGGACCGCCGCCGTGTCCCTCACCACGACCGACGTCTACGCCTGCGGAACCATCCTGTATCCCATCCTCGACCTCACGAACTGGGGGGCGGGGGAAACGCACGACTTCGAGTCCCAGTACCTGGAGAGCCTGGTCGGGCCGCAGGCCGAGGAGCCGATGCGGTACGTGGAGCGGTCGCCCACCGAGCACGCCGACCGGATCACCGCGCCCTTCCTGCTGCTCCAGGGCCTCGACGACGTGATCTGCCCGCCCGCGCAGTGCGAGCGGTTCCTGGCCCGGATGGAGGATCGGCGGGTGCCGCACGCCTACCTCGCCTTCGAGGGGGAGGGGCACGGCTTCCGGCGGGCGGAGACGATGGTGCGGGCCCTGGAGGCGGAGCTGTCGCTGTACGCGCAGGTCTTCGGGTTGAATCCTCCTGGTATCCCTACTCTGGAGCTCGCCAAGTGACACCGCCCGCCCCACCCGGCCCCACCGGCCCGTCCCACCCCACCGGCCCGGCCCGCCCGGTCACGCCGCTGACCAGGCCCGCCCGCCTCGCCCCCGGCGCCCGGGTGGCTGTCGTCGCGCCCAGCGGGCCGGTGGCCGAGGAGCGGCTCAGCGCCGGGCTGGACATCCTGCGCGGCTGGGACCTCGATCCCGTCGTCGCACCCCACACCCTGGACCGGCACCCCGAGTTCCCGTACCTCGCGGGCACGGACGCCGACCGCGCCGCCGACTTCCAGGCCGCCTGGTGCGACCCGTCCGTGTCCGCCGTGCTGTGCGCCCGCGGCGGCTACGGCGTCCAGCGGATGGTCGACCTGCTCGACTGGGACGCCCTACGGGCGGCGGGCCCCAAGACGCTCGTCGGGTTCAGCGACATCACCGCCCTCCACGAGGCGTTCGCCACCCGGGCCGGACTGGTCACCCTGCACGGCCCCATGGCGGCGGGGGTCGACTTCCTCAAGAACACCGGGGCCCAGGACCATCTGCGCGCCACCCTGTTCTCCCCGGAGACGGTCCGCACGATCCGGGCCGCCGAAGGAAGCACCGCCCTCGTGCCCGGCCGCGCCCGGGGTGTCCTCCTCGGCGGCTGCCTCTGCCTGCTCGCCGCCGAACTCGGCAACCCCCACGCCCGGCCCTCCGCCCGCGGCGCCCTCCTGTGTCTGGAGGACGTCGGCGAGGAGACCTACCGCCTCGACCGCTACCTCACCCAGCTCCTGCGCGCGGGCTGGCTCGACGGAGTCGCCGGCATCCTGCTCGGCTCCTGGGCGCAGTGCGACCCGTACGACAGGGTGCGGGCGCTTCTCGTGGACCGGATCGGCGGGGTCGGGGTGCCGGTGGTGGAGGAGTTCGGGTTCGGGCACGGGGAAGGGGCGCTGACGATCCCGTTCGGGGTGATGGCGGAACTGGACACGGAGGCGGGGACGCTGACGCTGGACGAGCCGGCGCTCACCTGACCGCCCTCCGCCGGGGCCTGCGGAAACGGCGCCCACCGGGCGCGTCCCGCCGGCTCGCGTCATTCTGGAGGTATGAGCCCGAAGACATCGGAACGGAGCGGGACGCACAGGCGCAAGCGATGGGGTGACCTGCTGACGCCCGGCAGGGTCGTCGCGGGCCTGCTCGCGGTGCTCGCGCTCGTCTTCGTCTTCCAGAACACCCAGGACACCGAGATCCAGCTGCTGGTCTCCGAGGTCACCATGCCCCTGTGGCTGGCGCTGCTGGGGACGGGCCTGGTGGGGGCGGTGTGCGGGTACTTCATGAGACGGCGCAGGTGACGCCTGCGCCGACGTACCGTGGCGGGGTGTCCGAGAACGTTCGTCATCTCATCGAAGGCCCTCGCGTCGGGATACGGCACTTCAGGCCCGACGACGGGGCCGAGTTCACCGCGCGGGTGCGGGAGAGCAGGGATCTGCACCGGCCATGGCTGTTTCCGCCGGCCACCCCCGCCGCGTACGCCGCTTACGCGGGGCGGCTCATCGAGGATCCGACGAAGGCCGGGTTCCTGGTGTGCGAGAAGGACGGCGGCGGGCTCGCCGGGTTCATCAACATCAACAACATCGTGGAGGGCGGCTTCCAGTGCGGAGCCCTCGGCTACGGGGCCTTCGCGCATGCCGCCGGACGCGGGCTGATGGGGGAGGGGCTCGGGCTGGTCGTCGAGTACGCGTTCACTTTCCTGGGGCTGCACCGGCTGGAGATCAATGTGCAGCCCGGGAACGCCGCCTCCATCGCGCTCGCCCGGCGGTGCGGATTCCGGCTGGAGGGGTTCTCGCCGGACTTCCTGTTCATCGACGGGGCGTGGCGGGACCACCAGCGGTGGGCGCTCACCGCGGAGATGAGAGGCCGGGCGGACCGGGCATGAGCCCGCCATCGGAATGATCCGTTCCCGTCCCCGGCGGGCGGCCCGGTCCCGCAGGATGAGATCCATGCGGAGCGGAACATCGTCGTCGTCGACGCCCCCTCGAACCTCGGCCTGCGACCGCCCGCCCCGGGTACCGTGCCCGGTTGCCACAAGCTCGCCGGCGCCCTGCGGGAGCAGGGCATCGTGCGGCGGCTCGGTGCGCCGGAGGGCGGGGTGGCGGTGCCGCCGCGCTACGACCGGGGCTACTGGCGGGAGGGCGACGGGGTCTTCAACGCCGCCGCGATCGCCTCGTACACGCGCAGGCTCGCCGACCGGATCGAGCGGCATGTCCGGGCCGGTGAGCTGCCCGTCGTCCTCGGCGGGGACTGTTCGATCCAGCTCGGCGCGTCGCTCGCGCTGCGGCGCATCGGACGGTACGGGCTGGTCGCGGAGTGGGGGTACCTCCCACGCCCTTAAGGCAGTGGGGGAGCGTCCGCCGACTTCCGGCATCCGGGGAACTCCGACCGGGTCGGGGCGGCCGGTGGCGAGGAGCTGGCGCTCGCCACCGGGCGCGGGCAGCCGGACCTGACCGATCCGGAGGGGCTGGGCCCTCTCTGCGCGACGAGGACGTACGGCTCTTCGGTATCCGGGACGCGTTCGAGGACGAGCGTGGCGAACTGGCCGCGCTGAAGATCCCGGTCGTGACGGTCGGCGATCTGCGCACCTGGACCTGGGGTGCGGACGATGTCGCCCGGGTCACCGCGCAGAGCTTCGAGACGCCTGAACTGGGCGGCTTCTGGGTGCACTTGGACGCCGACATGCTCGACCCGTCCGTCATGCCCGCCGTCGACAGCCCCGACCCCGACGGGCTCCTCCCCGACGAACTGACCGCGCTGCTACGCCCGTTGGTCCGCTCACCGCACTGCGTCGGCCTCAACGTCGCCATCTACGACCCCGATCTGGACCCCGACGGCACGGCGGGCGAGCTGCTCACTGACCTCGTCGTGGCCGCCTTCGCCGAGCCGGCCGGGTGATCGCCCGCCGCCGGGTTCCCCGACCGGTCCCGCGGGCCCGGGACTACCCCGCCGCTCTGCGGTCCGCGTACTCGTAGACCGAGCCGTCGGGATGGACCGCGATGAGGTTGCGGCCGACCGGGGTGGGGATCGGGCCGGCCAGGACGCGGGCGCCGGAGGCGGTGAGGACCTGGTTGGCCTCGTCGACGTCCTCCACCGCGATGGTGGCGGTGACCTTCCGCAGGACCTCCAGCTCCGACTCCGGGCCGCTCATCAGCAGGAAGCACCCGACGGCGGCGACTTGGACGCCACCGCGTTCGAAGCGCATCGCCGGTCCGCCCGAGAGTCTCTCGTAGAACGGGACCGCGGCCTCCAGGTCGTCGACGCAGATACGGAGCGTGGTGCCGAGAATCTCCATGGGGGAAAGCCTAGTTGGGGCCGACCGGGGATGGAGATCGTTTCGGGCGGTTCTCGTTCCCGTCGCCGTCGCGCGCCGCGTTACCCGGGCACGGGCCCGGGTACTCGGGTGCGATGGACCGCTTGGATCATCTGGAACATCTGGACAAGCACCTGGTCGACGAACTGGCGCAGGTGGCCCGCGAGACCGTCCGCGACGAGCTGCGGCAGCAGACCCGTAAGCAGCGTCGTACGGCCGCGCTGTACGCCGCGTCCGGGGCGCTCGCCCTGTACGCGGGCGCCGCCCTGGCGCTGGCCCTCGGTCTGGCGCTGTCGCTGGGCCTGCCGGACTGGGCCGCCGCGCTGATCACGGCCGTCGTGCTCGGAGTGGCGGCGTATGCGCTGAGGGGCGCGGCGCGGCCTTCGGCCGGGCGCGAGGGAGAGCTCGCGGCGGACCGTGACCGGGTCGCCGGTGGTACGGCGCCGGGGACGCCCCCGGGTGGGACGGGGCCGGCCGGCTACCCGCCGGTGCCGCCCGTCGCGCCCGGCGGTGGGACCGGGGCCGCGGGCGGACCGGCGCCGGGTATGCCGCCCGGTGCGCCGCCCCCGGCCGGCGTCGACCCCGAGGATCCGCGCCACCGGGGCCGGTGACGGCGGGGTCGCCCCAGGAAGCGGGCGGGGAGCGGGGCCGGGACGGCGAAAGCGTCCCGGCCCCGCTCGCCTTGTGGCCACGTGTGGTCGGTGTGGATCGGGTTGTGGTCGGGACCGACCGTGCGCTCGGCGCTCCACGCGGGGTCGTCGCCTGCCGCCTGCCGCCTGTCGCCATGAGCAGGACATGCACTCGGCCCAGACGATGACCAGACGATGGGGAGAGGTAGCACCGTCTGGGCCGAGAACCCTGGGGGTGGGGCCGGTCAGCGGGGGCCCCGCTCGAGTTGCGGCAGCACCTTTGTGCGGTAGAAGTCGAAGAAGCCGCGCTGGTCGCCGCCGCCTGCGCGACGACCGCCGGGTGGATCCGGGCGGTAGGGCAGGTCACGGCCGTCTCGATGGGCAGCGCCACGGCCTCGGAGCGCGCGCCGATCACCGACCACACGAACGGGCTCCGGCCCTGGGCGTCGTTCCACGGGTGGACGTGGTCAGAGATCCACAGACAGTCGAATCCGGCCTGCTCCGCCTCCCCCAACTCTCGACTTCGCTCGAGCCGGGGGACCCCCACCGCCTGCTCGATCAGCTCCGCGGGACCGAACTCCTCGGTCGCCAGGAAGTAGCCGTACTCGGGCATGGGGGCACCTCCGCGAGGGGTGCGGTCGGGGTCGGGGTCGGGTCGCGGTCCGGGTACCCGGAGGTCACAGGGGAAACCCACGGACGTTCGGGCGCCCAGCCGGTTTGGGCGCCTTGGCCAGGGGGACGCGGAAGGCTCGTACGCCACAGGACCCATACGCCTGAGGACGCTCAGGACCCCTACGCCTGAGGACGCTGAGGACTCCGTATGCGCGACCCCGCCGGAGGCGAACCGTGAGTCGACCCCGCATCGTGATCGTCGGTGCCGGCTTCGCCGGCTACCGGACGGCCCGCACCCTCGCGCGGCTGACCCGGGACAAGGCCGACATCACCCTGCTCAACCCGACCGACCACTTTCTGTATCTGCCCCTGCTGCCCCAGGTCGCCGCAGGCATCCTGGAACCACGCCGGGTCACCGTCTCCCTCGCCGGCACCCTGCCCCACGTACGGGTGGTGCTCGGCGAGGCCGACGACATCGACCTCGACGCGCGTACCGTGCGCTACTCGGACCCCGAGGGCGGTGTCGGCACGCTGACCTACGACCGGCTGGTGCTCGCCGCCGGGAGTGTGAACAAGCTGCTGCCCATCCCGGGCGTCGCCGAGCACGCCCACGGCTTCCGGGGGCTCCCGGAGGCCCTGTACCTGAGGGACCACGTGACCCGGCAGGTGGAGCTGGCCGCCGGCGGCGAGGATCCCGGGAGCTGCGGCGCGCGGTGCACCTTCGTGGTGGTCGGCGCCGGGTACACCGGGACCGAGGTCGCCGCCCACGGCCAGCTGTTCACCGACGAGCTGGTCGGGAAACAGCCGTTGCGGGAGGGCATGCGGCCGCGCTGGATACTGCTCGACGTCGCGAAGCGGGTGCTGCCCGAGATGGACGAGAAGCTGTCGCGGACCGCCGACCGGGTGCTGCGGCAGCGAGGTGTCGACGTGCGGATGGGGACCTCCGTGAAGGAGGCGACGTCGGACGGAGTGCTGCTGACCGACGGGGAGTTCGTCGACACACGCACGCTGGTGTGGTGCGTGGGCGTACGGCCCGATCCGCTCGCCGAGTCGCTGGGGCTGCCGATGGAACGCGGCCGGCTGCTCGTGGAGCCCACGCTGCAGGTGCAGGGCCGGCCCGAGGTGTTCGCCTGCGGGGACGCGGCCGCCGTGCCCGATCTGACCAAGCCGGGCGAGTACACGCCGATGACCGCGCAGCACGCCTGGCGGCAGGGCAAGGTGGCCGGGCACAACGTCGCCGCGTCCCTCGGCCGCGGCGAGCCCAAGCCCTACCGGCACAGCGACCTGGGCTTCGTCGTGGACCTCGGTGGCGTCGAGGCCGCCGCCAACCCCCTCGGCATACCGCTCTCCGGCCTCGCCGCCGGTGCCGTCACCCGCGGCTACCACCTCGCCGCCATGCCCGGCAACCGGATCCGTGTCGCCGCCGACTGGCTCCTCGACGCGGTACTGCCCCGCCAGGGCGTCCAGTTGGGCCTCGTACGGTCCTGGTCGGTCCCCCTGGACACGGCGTCACCGGAGCTGGCCAGGATGCCGGGCGCGCCGGAGAAGGACAGGGAGAAGGACAGGGAGAAGGGCAGGGGGACGCCGGAGAGTTCCGGGCGGCGGGGGGCGGTGGAGGAGCGGACCGCGCCCGACCGGGCCGGGGTGTCGAGCGGACCGGGGGCCGCACACAAGGATCAGGCCCCTGACCGGCCGGCGCCACCGCCCCAGGCGCGGCGCGAGGTGTCCGAAGACCGGCAGAAGCCCGCCAAGGGTTCGGAAGGAGAGTCATGAACAGCCGTCAACTCACTGAGCTGGCACAGCAGTTGCGGGTGGACAGTGTGCGTGCCTCGGGGGCCGCGGGCTCCGGGCACCCGACCTCGTCCATGTCGGCCGCCGAGCTGATGGCGGTGCTGCTCGCCAAGCATCTGCGGTACGACTTCGAGCGGCCGGTGCACCCCGGCAACGACCGTTTCGTGCTGTCCAAGGGGCACGCCTCGCCCCTGCTGTACTCCGCGTACAAGGCGGCCGGCGCGATCAGCGAGACCGAGCTGATGACCTTCCGCAAGCACGGCAGCCGTCTCGAAGGGCACCCGACGCCGCGCAAGCTGCCCTGGGTGGAGACGGCCACCGGATCGCTCGGCCAGGGACTGCCCGTCGGCGTCGGCATCGCGCTGGCCGGGAAGCGGCTGGACCGCACCGGCTACCGGGTGTGGGTGCTGTGCGGGGACAGCGAGCTCGCCGAGGGCTCGGTGTGGGAGGCCGCCGAGCACGCCGCGTACGAGCATCTGGACAATCTGACGGCGATCGTGGACGTCAACCGGCTCGGGCAGCGCGGGCCCACCCGGCACGGACACGACCTGGACGCCTACGCCCGCCGCTTCGCGGCCTTCGGCTGGCACACGATCGAGATCGACGGCCATGACGTGGACGCCGTCGACCGCGCGTACGGCGAGGCCGATTCCACCAAGGGCCAGCCCACCGTGATCCTCGCCCGCACCCTCAAGGGCAAGGGCGTCGAGGCCGTCCAGGACCGCGAGGGCCTGCACGGCAAGCCGCTCAAGGACGCCGACGAGGCGATCGCGGAACTCGGCGGTGTCCGCGACCTCCGCGTCGAGGTCCGGCAGCCGCCCGCCGCCCGGATGCTGCACGCCGTACGGACCGGGCACCTGGAGCTGCCGCGCTACGAGATCGGCGACGAGGTCGCCACCCGCGACGCGTACGGACAGGCACTCGCCGCGCTGGGCACCGCACGCGGTGACGTCGTCGCCCTGGACGGCGAGGTCGGCGACTCCACGCGCTCGGAGTTCTTCGCCAAGGAACACCCCGACCGCTACTTCGAGTGCTACATCGCCGAACAGCAGCTGGTGGCCGCCTCGGTGGGCCTCGCGGCGCGCGGCTGGGTACCGTACGCCGCCACGTTCGCGGCGTTCCTCACCCGTGCCCACGACTTCATCCGCATGGCGTCGATCAGCGGGTCCGGCCTCAACCTCGTCGGCTCCCACGCGGGCGCCGCCATCGGCCAGGACGGGCCCTCGCAGATGGGCCTGGAGGATCTGGCGATGATGCGCTCGGTGCACGGCTCGACCGTGCTCTACCCGTGCGACGCCAACCAGACCGCCAAGCTCGTCGGCACGATGGCCGGCCTCGAGGGCATCCGCTATCTGCGCACGTCCAGGGGCGACTCGCCCGTCCTCTACAGCCCGACCGAGGAGTTCCCGGTCGGCGGCAGCAAGGTGCTGCGCGCCTCGGACACCGACCGGCTCACCGTCGTCGCGGCCGGGGTCACCGTCCACGAGGCCCTGAAGGCGGCCGAGGCGCTGGACGCCGAGGGCATCCAGGTCCGGGTGATCGACCTCTACTCGGTCAAGCCCGTCGACCGCCGCACCCTGCGCGAGGCCGCCGAACGCACCGGTTGCCTCCTCACCGTCGAGGACCACCACGAGGAGGGCGGTCTCGGCGACGCGGTCCTCGACGCCTTCCTCGACGGCCGCCCGGTGCCCCGCCTGGTGCGCCTCGCCGTCCGTACGATGCCGGGCTCGGCGAGCCCGCGGGAGCAGCTCCGAGAAGCGGGCATCGACGCGGAGGCGATCACGGCGGCCGGACGGCTGCTGGTGGAGCACGCGATCGCGCCCTGACCGGCCCGTCGACGAGCGGCCCCATACGGCCCCCATGCAGCCCCCATACGGCCCACATACGGAGAGGAGTCGACCAAAAGGTTTGGCCAACGGACGTGGGGCCACTCGGTGTTCGAGGTGGCCATGTCGAACACATCCAACACATCAAAAACACAGAGTTCACGTAAATCCCAAGAACCGGACGAACCGGAAGCGGCACAGGAACGGGCGGACGACCGGCCCAGCCCCATGCAGGTGCTGCGCCACGCGCGGACCCAGCTCGCGGAGCTGACCGGCATGGCGCCCGAAACCGTGTCGTCGTTCGAACAGACCGAGGACGGCTGGACGTTGGAGGTCGAGGTCCTGGAGATCGCCAGGGTCCCCGACACGATGAGCCTGCTCGCGAGCTACCGGGTGGAGCTCGACCCCGAGGGCGAGCTCACCGGATACCGACGCGTCCGCCGGTACGAGCGCGGGAGGGCCGACCCACATCGCCCTGGTGGCCGCTAGGCCGTCGTCCCGCACCAGAACCCACAGACAAGGAGGATCGGCCGGCATGACCGTAGTCCCGGCACAGCAGTCCGGCGGCGGAGGCGGCAGCAGTGGCCTCTACGACGTCCTGGAGCTCATCCTCGACAGGGGGCTCGTCATTGACGCGTTCGTGCGAGTCTCCCTGGTCGGCATCGAGATCCTGAAGATCGACGTCCGTGTCGTCATCGCCAGCGTCGACACGTATCTGCGCTTCGCCGAGGCGTGCAACCGGCTCGACCTGGAGGCGGGGCCGCGCAAGAACCCCGGCCTGCCGGACCTCGTGGGTGAGATCACCGAGTCCGGCGCGCGCGGCAAGTCCAAGGGGGCGCTGTCCGGCGCCGCCGAGACGATCTCCGACGCGTTCAGGCAGTCCCGCGAGGAGAGCCAGTCCGAGTCGCGGCCACGTGCCCGCAAGACCACGAGCTCGCGCAAGAGGGAGGAACAGGAGTGAGCACGTACGTCTACGGCATCACGGCGAGCTCACACCCCGCCCTCCCCGAGGGCATGGGCGGCGTGGGCGACCCGCCGCGCCCCGTGCGCGTCATCGAGGAGGGTGAGCTGGCGGCGATCGTCAGCGAGGCCCCCGAGGGGCTGCGCCCCAAGCGCAAGGACCTGCTCGCCCACCAGAACGTCCTGAGTGAGGCGGGCGCCGGCGGTCCGCTGCTGCCCATGCGGTTCGGCAGCGTCGCACCGGACGACGCGTCCGTCACCGGGGTGCTCGCGGAACGCGCGGAGCACTACCTGGAGCGGCTCCGCGCCCTCGACGGCAAGGTCGAGTACAACGTGAAGGCCAGCCACGACGAAGAGGCCGTGCTGCACCGGGTGATGGGCGAGAACCCCGAGCTGCGCGCCATGACCGAGGCGAACCGGCAGGCGGGCGGCGGCACCTACGAGGACCGGCTGCGGCTCGGCGAGATGGTCGTCGCCGCGGTGCAGGCCCGGGAGGCCGAGGACGCGGCGGAGCTGCGGCGGGCGCTGGAGCCGACCGCGGCGGCCGCCAGCGCGGGGCCCGACTCCACCGGCTGGCTGGCCAATCTGTCGTTCCTCGTGGACCGGGAGTCCGCCGCGGTGTTCCTCGACGCGGTGGAGGAGGTCCGCAAGAGCCATCCGCACATCGAGGTGCGGGTGAACGGGCCGCTGCCGCCCTACAGCTTCGTCGAACCGGGGCCGGCGCAGCCCGCTGAGACGACGCACTGACAGCGCGTTCCGCGCGGGTCCACGGCGCGTCGCGCACACGGCGCTCCAAGGCCGAGGAGGCGAGTACATGGGACTGATCACCGAGGTGCTGCTGCTGCCGTTCGCACCGGTGCGCGGCAGCCTCTGGGCGGTGGGACAAGTGGTCACCGAGGCCGAGCGCCAGTACTACGACCCGGCGGCCGTCCGTGCCGATCTCGCCCGCCTCGAGCAGCGGCTCGACGCGGGCGAGATCGATGAGGAGGAGTTCGACCGTCTGGAGGACGAACTCCTGGACCGGCTGGAGATCAGCTCGCAGAGGAGCACAGGAACCGGGAACGGAACGACATAATGAATCGAATCGGACTGGGCCTCGCCGTAGGGGCCGGGTACGTCCTGGGACGTACAAGGAAGATGAAACTCGCGTTCGCCGTCGGCACCATGGTGGCCGGCAAGCGGATGCACCTGAGCCCGCGGGCGCTCGCGGACCTGGTGTCCCAGCAGCTGCTGAACAACCCGCAGTTCAAGGAGATCGGGGACCAGCTCCGCGGGGACCTGCGCGGTGTCGGCAAGGCGGCCACCGGGGCGCTGGTCGAGCGGCAGATCGAAGGGCTCGCCGACCGGCTGCACGGACGCACCTCGCAGGTGCGCGACCAGCTCGCCGGAGTGGCACCGGACCTGCCGGGACGCGGCGGGAAGGACCGCGCGGACGAGTACCCGGACGACGAGTACGCCGACGACGAGTACGCGGACACCCGCGACGAGTACGACGACGAGGGCGACGGCGGCGAGTACGAGGACGCCGAGAGCCGCGGGACGGATGGCGAGGAGCCCGAGGAGGAGCCCTCGCGCAAGCGGCCGGCGAAGAAGTCCCCGCCCAGGTCGGAAGGGAAACCGGCCGCCAGGAAGGCCCCCGCCAAGAAGACAGCCCCTTCGGGCTCGGCCGCGCGGAAGAGCGCGGCGAAGAAGACCGCGGCCAAGAAGACGGCCGCCAAGAAGACCGCCCCGGGCAGGGCCCCGGCCAAGAAGGCCGCTCGCAAGGCCACCCGGTCGCGGACGACGAGGGGAGGCGGCGAAGATGACTGAGACCCTCGGCGCGGCGACCGGCCGCGCGACCAGCCAGGCGACGGACCGGGCGAAGGACGCGACGAAGAGCAACCCGCTCACCGACCTGGCCCACAGCGAGGCCGTCGACCACCTCAAGGCCGAGGCCCAGGAGTATCTGGCCGCCCAGGTCCAGCGGCTCCTCGTCGGCGCGGGCCGCAAGCTCGGCGAGACGACCGGCAAGCTCAACGACATCGCCGAGGGCAACAGCCCCGGCTTCGCCAAGCTCGCCCTCGACGGCGGCCGCAAGCTCGCCGAGGGCAAGGGGCCGCTGCGCACCGCCCTGGAGGTGGGCGCGGGCCGCGCCAAGGACAACGTGGTCGGCGGGCTCAAGAACCTCTTCGGCGGCAAGGGCAAGCGCAAGGGCGGCTCGGGCAGCAAGCCCACGGTGATCATGGAGTCCATCGACGTCGGGGTGCCGCTGCGCACCGCGTACGACCAGTGGACCCAGTACCAGAGCTTCAGCACCTTCGCCAAGGGCGTGAAGAGCGCCAACCCGGCCGACGACACCCATTCCGACTGGCAGATGAAGGTCTTCTGGTCCAACCGCAGCTGGAAGGCCCACACCACCGAACAGGTGCCCGACGAGCGGATCGCCTGGACGTCGGAGGGGGCCAAGGGAACCACGAAGGGCGTCGTCTCCTTCCACTCCCTCGCGGACAACCTCACGCGGGTCCTGCTGGTCATCGAGTACTACCCGACCGGCCTCTTCGAGAAGACCGGCAACATCTGGCGCGCCCAGGGCCGCCGGGCCCGGCTCGACCTCAAGCACTTCGCCCGCTTCATCTCGCTCAGGGGCGAGGCCGAGGACGGCTGGCGCGGCGAGATCCGCGACGGCGAGGTCGTCGTCAGCCACGAGGACGCCCTCGCGGAGGAGGAGCGGGAGGAAGAGCGGGACGACGAGGCCCCGGAGGACGAGGCGCCGGAGGACGACGAGGCCGAGGCCGAGTACGCGGAGGAGGAGGCGGAGCCGGACGAGGAGCCGCGCGACTTCGACGACGAGGCCGACGCGTACGCCGACGAGGGCGGGGAAGGCGACGCGGAGGACGCGGACGAGGCCCCGGAGGAGGAGTACGAGGACCTTCCCGAGGCCGAGGGCGATGCCGGGGAGGACATCGACGAGGAACCGTACGAGGATGAGGACGAGGAACGGGCCGCCACCGTGGGCGGGAGCCGCCGCCGATGACGTTCCCGAGCCGAGTCCCCGAGCCGTACGGGCAGAACGGGAGTGCCAACCTGGCCGACATCCTGGAGCGTGTACTCGACAAGGGCCTGGTGATCGCGGGCGACATCCGCATCAACCTGCTCGACATCGAGCTGCTCACCATCAAGCTGCGCCTGATCGTCGCCTCCGTCGACAAGGCCAAGGAGATGGGGATCGACTGGTGGGAGACCGACCCGGCGCTGTCGTCCCACGCGCGCCGGGACGAACTCTCCCGTGAGAACGCCGAGTTGCGTGCCCGGCTCGCGGAGCTGGACGACGGCGGGTACCGGCGGGAGCCGGAGCCGGCCATCGAGCGCGGCCGCGCCAGAGAGGAGCCCTCATGACCGGACTGCGTTACGTGTACGCCGTCTGCCGCCCCTTCGACGCGGCGCTCCAGTCCCAGCTCACCGGGGTCGCGGGCGCGCCGCCCCGGCAGCTGCGCCACCACGACCTGATCGCCTTGGTCAGCGAGGTGCCGGAGCGCGACTTCGCGGAGCAGCCGCTCCGCGCCCATCTGGAGGATCTGGACTGGCTGACCGAGACCGCCCGCGCCCACCAGAGCGTGATCGACGCGCTCACCGTCGTCACCACGCCCCTGCCGCTCCGGCTCGGCACCGTGTTCCGCGACGACAGCGGCGTTCGGGTGATGCTGGAGGCCCGCGAGGAGGGCTTCCGGCGCACCCTGGACCGGCTGGCGGGGCGGGTGGAGTGGGGCGTCAAGGTGTACGCGGAGTCCGAGGAGCAGGAGCCGGCCCAGGCACCCGCGAAGGTCTCCAGCGGGCGCGACTACCTGCGGCAGCGGCGGCGGAGCCACCGGGCCCACGAGGAGATGTGGGAGAACGCCGAGCGGTTCGCCCGCCGGCTGCACGACACCCTCTCCGAATTCGCGGAGGACACCCGGCTGCACGCTCCGCAGAATTCCGCGCTCTCCGGAGTTCCCGGCCGCAATGTGCTGAACGCGGCCTATTTGGTGTCGCGCGCCCATTCCGAGGAGTTCGTGGAACTGGTGGACCGCACCAAGGGCGAAGAGCCGGGATTGCGAGTGGAACTCACCGGGCCGTGGGCGGCCTATTCCTTCAGCGGAGAGAGCGGAGAGAGTGAACAGAGCGGGGAGGGCGGCCTGTGACCGTGATCGAACGTCGTGAGGTGGCCCTCGTCGATCTCCTCGACCGGCTCCTCGCCGGCGGGGTCGTCATCACCGGTGACCTCACGCTGCGTATCGCGGACGTCGACCTCGTCCGCATCGACCTGAACGCTTTGATCAGTTCCGTGAACGCACAGGTTCCGTCACCCTGGGGAGGCATCGAGTGACCGGCCGCAACCGCCTCGAACTGGAGCCCGACACGGTGGAAAGGGACCTGGTCAAACTGGTCCTGACCGTCGTCGAGCTGCTCCGTCAGCTCATGGAGCGGCAGGCGCTGCGCCGTTTCGACACCGGGGAGCTCTCGGAGGACCAGGAGGAGCGCATCGGGCTCACGCTGATGCTTCTCGACGACCGGATGACCGAGTTGCGCGAGCGCTACGGCCTGCGGCCCGAGGACCTCAATCTGGACCTCGGGCCGCTGGGACCGTTGCTTCCGCGGGAGTGACTGCGGGACTACCGCGGGAGTGAGCGCGGGAGCGAATCCACCTGCGGTACGGGTGAATTCGCCACCTGTACCAGCGGCCCCTTCTTTTCAGACCGTCTTACGGCAGAGAATTTCTCCGTGCAGTACGGCGAACCAGCCGTCCTCCTGCCGCCCCCATTCCCGCCAGGCCGCCTCGATCGCCCGGAGCCGGTCGAGCGTCGCGTGACCGCCCTGTGTGGCCCGTTCGGCGTACGCGGAGGCGACCGTCCGGTCCGCCCACAGCCCGCTCCACCAGGCCCGCTCGTCCGGCGTGGCGTAGGTCCAGGTGGCGGAGGTGGCCGTGATGTCGGTGAGCCCGGCGCGCAGCGCCCATGACTTCAGCCGGCGCCCCGCGTCGGGCTCACCACCGTTGGCGCGGGCCACCCGGCGGTACAGGTCCAGCCAGTCGTCCATGCCCGGGGATCCGGGGAACCAGGTCATCGCCGCGTAGTCGGAGTCGCGGACGGCGATCAGACCGCCCGGCCTGGTCACCCGGCGCATCTCGCGCAGCGCCTGCACCGGGTCGCCGACGTGCTGGAGCACCTGGTGCGCGTGGACCACGCAGAACGTGTCGTCCGGGTAGTCCAGCGCGTGGACGTCCGCGACCGCGAACCGCACGTTGTCCAGGCCGCGTTCGGCGGCCGTCGCCCTGGCCTGCTCCAGGATGCCGGGCGCGTGGTCGACCCCGGTGACCTGCCCCTCCGGGACCAGGGCGGCCAGGTCCGCGGTGATCGTGCCCGGACCGCAGCCGATGTCCAGGATCCTCATGTGCGGCTTCAGCGAACCGAGGAGATAGGCCGCGGAGTTGGCGGCCGTCCGCCAGGTGTGCGAGCGCAGTACCGACTCATGGTGTCCGTGCGTGTAGACGGCGGTCTCTCGTGCCTTCGACATGGCCGTTCCCCTTCCACGAGGTCCGTGAGGTCCGCGAGTTCGTGCTCGAACCGTACGTGACCGTGCCGAATACTGAGACCGCCGTCTTGAATGGTGGACTTGCCCGGTGGTCAGTGCATCGGCACCGGCCGGTAGACCGTCAGCGCCTCCGGGAGCTTCCGGAGCGTCAGATCCCCCTCCACCTCGGTGACTTCGCCGTCGTACGCGAGCAGCGTGCCCGGCGCGATGCCCTCCACCCGGAGCCGCCGTACGCGGACCGCCGCGTGGGCCGGGGTGCGGGTCAGCGGGCCGGCGACGGCCGCCGCCAGCAGCCGCAGACCCGGGCGGCGGCCGCCGTGCACGACCCGGACGTCCAGCAGCCCGTCGGCCAGGTCGAAACGCCGGGCCGGGGCGAGACCCAGCCGGTGGTACGTGCCGTTGCCCGCGAAGAGCAGCCAGATCGGGCGCGGCCGGCCCTCGAAGGTGGCCTGGAGCGGATGGCGGTCGGAGCGCAGGACACGCAGTGCCGCGATCACGCCCGCCGGCCAGCCGCCGATCAACTTCTCCCAGCGTTCGCGCTCCCGCACCAGCTCGGGATAGACGCCCAGGCTGAACGTGTTGAGGAAGTGGCCCTCCGTGTCCCCGGTCGTGAAGTGCCCCAGATCCACCCGGACGGCCTCGCCCTGGCGCACCGCACGGCCCAGGGCGCGCACGTCCTCCACACCGAGGTCGTACGCGAAGTGGTTGAGGGTGCCGCCGGGGAGTACGGCGAGGGGGAGGCCGTGACGCAGGGCCACCTCGGCGGCGGCGTTCACCGTGCCGTCGCCGCCGCACACGCCGAGCACCCGTGCGTGGGCGGCGGCCTTCTCCAACTCGGCCGTCACGTCCTCCGGTTCGCACTCCACGGTCTCGGCGCCGGGCAGCACGTCCCGCAGGGCGCGCACCCGGTCCGACGTCCCCGAGGCCCGGTTGGCCACCACGACCAGGCCGTCGCCGTCCGGCAGCGCGGGCGCGTCCACGTACGGGCGGCCGGGCGGCGGGAGCTGGTCACGGGTCGGCACGATGCCCCGTACGGCGTAGGCGGCGCCCACACCCAGGGCGGCGCCCACCAGGACGTCGCTCGGGAAGTGCACGCCCGTGTACACGCGGGACAGCGCCACCGCGGTCGCCAGCGGTGCGACCGCCGCACCCCAGGCGCGCGACTCCAGGGCGACGCCGGCCGCGAAGGCGGCGGCGGAGGCGGAGTGGCCCGACGGGAACGACGTGGTGATCGGCTGCCGCTTCAGCTGGCGGGTCAGCGGGACGTTGTCCAGGCCCGGGCGGGGGCGGCGGATGGAGCGCTTGCCGAGCGTGTTGATCGTCGCCGAGGCGAGGGCGAGCGAGGCGACGCCCCGGGCGGCCGCCCTGCGGGCCCGCGGACTCCGGGTCGCCGCGATCGCCGCCGCCGTGGCGAACCACAGCACACCGTGGTTCGCGGCGCGGCTCAGCTTCGGCAGCATGGGGTGGGCGCCGGGCCAGTCGCGGGTCGCCACCGCGTTGAACAGGCGACTGTCCGCGGCGAGGAAATGGTCGCGGAGGATGTGGTGGCCCGGGGGGCGGACGGTGAGGTCGACGTCTGGGGTCATGTGTCCACGGGTACCCCATGGCGCCGGAACCGTGTCGGGCGGGGTGGGGTGGCTGAGCCTCGGCCGGTCCGGGGCCGGTGGGACCGCTGAGCCTTCGCGGGTCGGGCGCCCGGCGCCGGGGCTGGGCGGGGGTGGGTTCCGCTCACCGGTGCTTGACGGGTGCCGCCGCGCCCACCCGTGCCGCCCCTGGCGGCACGACTGCCCGCGGCCACGTATGGGCGTCGGCGGAAATGGATTTGCCCGGTCGTGCCCCACCTCGGACAATGCGCCCCATGGGACATCTCGAAGCCGCTCATCTGGAGTACTACCTGCCGGACGGGAGGGCGCTGCTCGGGGACGTGTCCTTTCGGGTGGGGGAGGGCGCGGTGGTCGCGCTCGTCGGGCCGAACGGGGCCGGCAAGACGACGTTGTTGCGGCTGATCTCCGGGGAGCTGAAGCCGCACGGCGGGTCGGTCACCGTCAGCGGGGGGCTCGGGGTGATGCGGCAGTTCGTGGGGTCCGTGCGGGACGAGACGACCGTGCGGGACCTGCTGGTGTCGGTGGCGCAGCCGAGGATCAGGGAGGCCGCGAAGGCGGTCGACGCCGCCGAGCACGGGATGATGACCGTGGACGACGAGGCGGCCCAGCTGAAGTACGCGCAGGCCCTCTCCGACTGGGCCGAGGTGCGCGGCTACGAGGCCGAGACCCTGTGGGACATGTGCACCATGGCCGCCCTGGGCGTGCCGTACGAGAAGGCGCAGTGGCGGCAGGTGCGGACGCTGTCCGGCGGCGAGCAGAAACGGCTCGTCCTGGAGGCGCTGCTGCGCGGCACCGACCAGGTGCTCCTGCTCGACGAGCCCGACAACTACCTCGACGTACCCGGCAAGCGCTGGCTGGAGGAGCGGCTGAAGGAGACCCGCAAGACCGTGCTCTTCGTCTCGCACGACCGGGAGCTGCTCTCCCGCGCCGCCGAGAAGATCGTGAGCGTGGAGCCGGGGCCGGCCGGCGCGGACGCGTGGGTGCACGGCGGCGGGTTCGACACCTATCACGAGGCCCGGCGGCAGCGGTTCGAGCGCTTCGAGGAGCTGCGGCGCCGCTGGGACGAGAAGCACGCCCAGCTGAAGAAACTCGTACTGACGCTCCGTCAGGCAGCCGCCGTCAGCCATGAGATGGCCTCGCGGTACGCCGCCGCCCAGACCCGGCTGCGCAAGTTCGAGGAGGCCGGGCCGCCGCCCGAGCCGCCGCGCGAGCAGGACATCACGATGCGGCTCAAGGGCGGCCGCACCGGCGTCAGGGCCGTCACCTGCAAGGGACTTGAGCTCACCGGCCTGATGAAACCCTTCGACCTGGAGGTCTTCTACGGCGAACGCGTCGCCGTCCTCGGCTCGAACGGCTCGGGCAAGTCCCACTTCCTGCGGCTGCTCGCCGGCGACGGCGTGACCCACACGGGGGAGTGGAAGCTCGGCGCCAGGGTCGTGCCGGGGCACTTCGCGCAGACGCACGCCCACCCCGAGCTGGAGGGGCGGACACTGCTCGACATCCTGTGGAAGGAGCACGCCCAGGACCGGGGCGCCGCCATGTCCCGGCTGCGCCGCTACGAGCTGACCCAGCAGGCCGAGCAGGCCTTCGACCGTCTCTCCGGCGGCCAGCAGGCCCGCTTCCAGATCCTGCTCCTGGAGCTCCAGGGCGTCACCGCCCTCCTGCTCGACGAGCCCACGGACAACCTCGACCTGGAGTCGGCGGAGGCCCTGCAGGAGGGCCTCGAAGCCTTCGACGGGACCGTCCTCGCGGTCACCCACGACCGCTGGTTCGCTCGGTCGTTCGACCGGTATCTCGTCTTCGGCTCCGACGGCCGGGCGCGGGAGACACCGGAGCCGGTGTGGGACGAGCGGCGCGTGGAGCGCGCCCGCTGACCGCACCGGCTCCCGCGCGGGTCACTTCCAGCGCAGCAGGGCGCCCAGGCCGCCGACCGGTATCCCGCCGTCCGCGGCCTCGGGCGGGGCCGTCACGGAGAGCGCCGGGGCGCCGGTCGCCACGGCGGACCGCAGCAGGGCGTCGTCCGCGCGGGCCGACCGGGCGTCCTCCTCGGCGAGGCCGAGCGTGCGCAGCTCCGTACGGCGTACGGCCAGCTGGTCAGGGTCCTCGCCGACCCACAGCGCGCGGTGGGTGTCGGGCCCCTCGGGGCGGACGAGGAGCTCGTCGATGCGGTGCTCCCGCGCCGCCTCCACCAGCTCGGCCACGTCCTCCACGGCCCCCGGGCGCCCCTCGGCGTCGGGGCTGCGCGCCGCCACGAACCGCTCGACCTCGTCGGCGGCCCGCCGGCGTGCGTGCTCGGCGCGGATGCGCTCGACATCCTCGTCCAGCAGCCTGCTGGGCGCCCCGTGCGAGGCCTCCGCCACCCGGTCGACCAGCCGCTTCGGCAGCCGGTCCCGCACCGCGTGCCGTTCGCGGTCCTCACCCACGAGGACCAGCAGGTCGGCGCGGGTCTCCTCCTGGCACACGGCGAGCGCGTCGGCGACCTCCGCCGCGTTGTGCTCCCAGGTGTTCTCCACCCGCAGCTGGAAATGCCGCTCGGACCAGTCGGCGGTACTCGTGCGGTGCACGGGCCACTGCCGCCCGGTCACCGCCCCGGCGTCCTCGCCGCCCAGCGCGCCGCGCAGCTCGAACCGCGCACCCCGCCGGTCGATGTACGCCACCAGACACACCGGGGCCTCCCCGGCCAGGTCCAGCAGCGGTGCCGTACGGGGCAGCGGGGCCCAGAACGCCTGGTTCGCCGGTGGCGGCGAGACGAGCACCGGGTCCAGGACGATCTGGCCGTCCCGGGCGAAGAACGCCCTGCCGTACGGCTCGGCGTCGTGGCGCAGCTCCTCCACCGCCCCGCGCACGGCCCGGCTGGTCGCCTCGTCCGCGCCCTGCTCGGACAGCTCACGGGAGACGGCGGCCGCCGTCAGCGACCGCTCGTGGGCCATGGACTCCGAAGGGGCGGACGAACCGACGTACACAGAGGCCCAGGGCCCGGGATGTTCGTACAGTGGATGGAGAAACGCGAGATCCATGGCTCCCTCCCGGATGCCACTCGGGGTAATGCTTGCCGGGCGGGTACCCGGACCTCATGGAGGAACACGAAGATCGGGGTACCACCATGACCGGAGTGCACCCGGACCAGCTGGACGACCAGCAGTTGATGAAGGAGCTGGAGTCGATCCACCGCACGCGGCACGACACGCTGCTGCACGGATCGACCGAGGCACTGCGCACCCACAACGAACGGATGGCGCAACTGGAGGGCGAGTACCTGCGCCGCCACCCACGCCGGCCGGTCGTCCCGGGCCGCACACGCCACGGCGCGCGGGATCGAGGACCGGCGACGACATGATCACGGATGCGAGGACGTGTGCGCTGCTCGACCGGCACACGCAGGCTCAGGACCTCTTCGGGGCGCGGGTCCACGCCGTCCGCGACGACCAGTGGGGGGCGGGTACGCCCTGCGCCGAATGGACGGTCCGGGACCTCGTCAACCACCTCGTGTCCGAGCAGTTGTGGGTGCCGTCGCTGGTGCGGGACGGCTGCATGATCGAGGAGGTCGGCGACACGTTCGAGGGGGACCTGCTGGGGCCGGACCCCGCGGCGTCCTGGGACACGGCGGCGCACTCGGCGCGGGAGGCGTTCGCGGGGCCCGGTGCGCTCGAACGTACGGTTCATCTGTCGTCCGGGGACACTCCGGTGACCGCGTACTGCGCGCAGATGGTCGCCGATCTCGTCGTGCACGCGTGGGATCTGTCGCGGGCGATCGGGGCGGACGAGCGGCTGCCGGGGGAGTTGGTGCGGTTCGCGGTGGAGGAGATCACCCCGTACGCCGGGGAGCTGGAGAAGAGCGGGTTGTTCGGGCCGCCGGTGGAGCCGCGGCCGGGCGCTGACGCGCAGACCAGGTTGTTGTGCCTGCTCGGACGCAGGCCTTAGGGCCGTGCAGACCCTCAGGGCCGTGCAGGGCTCGGGCCCTGGTGTGCGTTGCGGGCCGCGGGTGCGTGGGGGTGATCGCGCAGTTCCCCGCGCGGCTGAAAGACCGAAGGGCGCCCCTTGGCCCAAGGGGCGCCCCCGTCGTCAGCAGCGGGCCGGTGGGCGGTCCCAGTGGCGGTGGGCCGCGATCGCTGCCACGAACTCCCTGGTGAAGTCGTCGGCCGCCGCGCCCGGGGCCGTGTCCGTCACGATGCCCCGGTCCGCCACCACCCGGTGGAACTCGGAGGAGAGGCGGACGCCCTCGGGCTGGAGTGCGGCGACGATGCCGACGCCGGAACCGAGGGCGGCGATCGGCTTGCCGTGACGGTAGGCGTCGCGGACGAAGCGCATGGCGTCGGGGTCGGTCGACGAGGACGGCGTGGCGACCGGGCCGCCGGGGAGGAACACCGCGTCGTACAGGACCGACGCGACCGTCGGCAGGGCGCGGTCCACGGTGTACTCCGCGCCGTCCGCGCCGCGTACGGTGCCGTCCTGGGCCGCCAGGGCCTCGACGATCGCGCCCTCGGCCGCCAGCACCTCCCGCACGCCGGTCACCTGCTCGGCGTCCACGCCGTCGGCCACCAGGACGGCGATCCGGCGGGTGCGGATGGAACCGGGGCCGCGCTGCGACTCCAGGCTGAGGGCGGGGGAGGTGAGCTTGTACGGCACCGCCTCGGCGTCCGAGGGCACCGGAACGCCGATGCCCTTCGCCACCTCGGTCGCCAACTCCGGATCCACCTTGGCCAGTTGTCCGACCGTGCGGGCGCGGACGGTGAGCGCGCCGACCTTGCCGAGTTCGAAACGGAAGGCTGCCACGATGTGCTGCTTCTCCCAGGGGGCCATGCTGTTCCAGAACATCGCCGGCTGGCTGTGGTGGTCCTTGAAACTCTCGCTGCGGCGGCGGATCTTGGCGCCGTCGACACGTTCGGCGTAGTGGGTGTAGGCGTTGCCGTCGACGCCCGCGTGGGCCGGGCAGCCGGCGCCGAGGGTGTTCGGGGAGTAGTTCGTGCCGCCGTGGATCGCGGACTGGTGGTAGCCGTCGCGGTGGTTGGTGCGCACCGGGGCCACCGGGCGGTTCACCGGCAGCTGACTGAAGTTGGGGCCGCCGAGGCGGATCAACTGGGTGTCCAGGTAGGAGAAGTTGCGGGCCTGGAGCAGCGGGTCGTTGGTGAAGTCGATGCCGGGGACGACGTTGGCGGTGTGGAAGGCGACCTGTTCCGTCTCCGCGAAGAAGTTCTCGGGGTTGCGGTCCAGCACCATGCGGCCGATCGGCCGTACCGGCACCTGCTCCTCAGGAATGATTTTCGTGGGGTCGAGCAGGTCGAAGTCGAAGGCGAACTCGTCTTCCTCCGGCACGAGTTGGACACCCAGCTCCCACTCCGGGTACTCGCCGGCCTCGATCGCGTCCCACAGGTCCCGGCGGTTGAAGTCCGGGTCCCGGCCCTGGCACTCCTGCGCCTCGTCCCACACCAGCGAGTGCGTGCCCAGCTTCGGCTTCCAGTGGAACTTCACGAACGTGCCCCGCCCGTCGGCGGTGACGAAACGGAAGGTGTGCACGCCGAAGCCCTGCATCATGCGGTAGCTGCGCGGGATCGCCCGGTCCGACATCAGCCACATGATCGCGTGCAGGGTCTCCGGCTGGAGCGACACGAAGTCCCACAGGGTGTCGTGCGCCGACGCGCCCGTAGGGATGTCGTTGTGCGGCTCCGGCTTCACCGCGTGCACGAAGTCGGGGAACTTGATGCCGTCCTGGATGAAGAAGACCGGGAAATTGTTCCCGACCAGGTCGTAATTGCCCTCCGACGTATAGAACTTGGTCGCGAAACCGCGTACGTCCCGCACGGTGTCCGCCGAGCCGCGCGGCCCCTGCACGGTCGAGAACCGTACGAAGACCGGGGTGCGGACCGACGGGTCCTGGAGGAACGCGGCGCGGGTGAACTCCGCGCAGGACTCGTACGGTTCGAAGTAGCCGTACGCGCCCGCGCCCCGCGCGTGGACGACCCGCTCCGGGATCCGCTCGTGGTCGAAGTGGGTGAGCTTCTCCCGGAAGTGGAAGTCCTCCATCAGCGTCGGCCCGCGCTCACCGACGGTCAGGGAGTCGTCGGTGTGGTCGACGGCCACGCCCTGGTCGGTGGTCAGGGGGCCCGACGCCGGGTCGTCCGGGTGGGCGGCCTCACGCTGCCGCTGCTTGCGGTCCATGGGGGAGCTCATCCGGCGGCCTCCTGGGAGAACACATCGAGGAACGCCTCGCAGAACGCCTTGAGGTCGTCCGGTTTGCGGCTGGTGATCAGCTTGCTCGGGCCGTGGCCGCAGATCTTGACCTGCTCGTCGACCCAGGTGCCGCCCGCGTTGCGGATGTCCGTGCGCAGGCTCGGCCAGGAGGTCAGGACCCGGCCGCGGACCACGTCCGCCTCGACCAGCGTCCACGGCGCGTGACAGATCGCGGCGACCGGACGGCCCCGCTCGAAGAACTCCCGGACGAACGACACGGCCTGTCCGTCCATACGCAGGAAGTCCGGGTTGGCCACCCCGCCGGGCAGGACCAGCGCGCCGAACGACTCGGCCGGCTCCTCGCCCACCACGGCGTCCACGGGGAACGTGTCCGCCTTGTCGAGGTGGTCGAAGGCCTGGATCCGACCCGGCTTCGTCGACACCAGCACCGGCTCGTGGCCGGCGTTCTCCGCCGCCTGCCAGGGGTCGGTCAGCTCGATCTGCTCGACACCCTCGGGTGCGGTCAGGAATGCGATACGCATCGCTGCTCAGTCTCCTTTCCTTGGCTCGGTCCCTCGCTCATCGGGCCACCACCCGCAGTGCGCAGCTCCGGGTCCGAAGAGTCCGGTACGTACATGCCGTGCTCCACACCGGACGTGAGGTACTCCACCACCGCCCGGTCGACCCGCTCGCCCGGGCAGATCACCGGCACGCCGGGCGGGTAGGGACTCGCGGGCTCCGACCGCCCCTCAGGTCGGGGCCCCGCCCGGCCAGGTGTCCGGCGCGGCCCGGCTGATGTGGGCGAGCGCCGACCCCGGTTCCTGCGAGACGGCCAGGTCGCCGAGGCTGACCATGCCCACCGGGTGCCCGCGCTCCATGACGGGGAGCCGGCGTATCGCGTGGTCGCGCATCAGCGCGACGGCGGCGGACACCTCGTCGTCCGGGCCGACCACGACCGGGTTCGGGGTGCAGACGGCCTGGGCGCTCACCGTCAGCGGGTCCGCGCCGTCGGCGACGGCGCGCAGCGTGATGTCGCGATCGGTCAGGACCCCGACGACCCGCCCGTCCGTCGCGACGAGCACGTCCCCGATGTCCTGGGCCCGCATCAGCTGCGCCGCCTCGACGAGCGAGGCGTCCGGGCGGACCGCCACCACACCTGGCGTCATGACTTCCCTCACGAACTCGGCCATGGCTCTTCCGGGCCTTTCGTCGCTCCGCCCCGACCGCGGGGGCACGCCCACATCGGCGTGACGCTGCCCGCAGTACCCGCGAGCAGGGGGCCTATGTGTCCCCGTCGTGTGCGGATTCCGTGCCGCCCGCCGGGGGCCGCGACGCACCGCCCCCGGTCTCGTCCTGGGCGTGGACCACCGCCTCCGCGAGCCGGTGGACCGAGTCGTAGCGCTCCTTGCGCGGCAGCCGCTCCAGGGGCTCCACGAGCCCGTCCGGGGCGTGCCGGTCGCGCAGCACACGGATCAGCTCGGCGGGGCCCGCCGGGAAGGACGTACGGCCCAGGACCCGGCCCAGCTCCAGCCGCAGCGCCTCCACCCGGGCGGGCGCACGGCTCGGCGTCACCGGCCCGTACGTGACCTCCGGGTCGTCCTCGGCGTACGGCTCCGGGTCGTGCCATTCCTCCGTCCGGGTGGGGTGCCCAGAACGGAGCAACCCCTGCAGTTCGTGCTTCATCTCGTCGTCGCGGTGGGCGCTCATCCGGTTGCTGCCTCGCTGCATGACTCCCCTCCAGATCGGTTGGTGGCCCCCCGCGTACCCGAAGACCCTGGGCCGACACGGACGCGGCTGACCCGATTCCGTTTGGCGCCCGGGTTTGCCCGTCCGCGCGGGGGAGACCCGGCGAGACACCCCCCACCGCACATTCCCTGGGGAAGGACCGGGCTCATGGCGGTAGTCGCTGTGATCATTCCGCTGCTGATGCTCGGCGTCGTACTGGCGCTGGGCCGCTACGAGGAGATGGTGCTGCCACCCGTCGAGCGGACCGACCGGCCGGAACAGGCCGTGCCGATCCGCTGAACGGGTGACCACGGAGACGGCGCCCGGTGTCCAGGGCCACCGGGCGGGGGCTCCCCGCCGCTCACGACTTCTTTCCGCTGTCGGACGAAAGAAGAAAAGTTCAGTCCCCGTGGCCCTGACCTGGGCACTGAACTCTTCTCTGCATGGAAGGAAGTAGCGACCCTCGCGCGGAACAGTTCAGTGCGCAGCCCACGATCGCACCGGGCCGCCCACCGCACCAGCGGCTCTCGGGTCAGGCTGGGGTCCAGTGCCCTTCTCGTCCAGCCATTCCAGCCCCCACAGTGTCAATGTCCTGGCGGCAGATTCCGGAACGCGATCGTGGAACTTCCGCCGGGCTTCGGTCACCGAGGCCACGCTCAGTCCTTCCCAGCCTCCGGCGTAGACAGGGGAGTCACGGGCTGGGCTGCCTGTGAGGGCTTCCCAGATCCACGCTGCGGCGTGGCGTTGCCGCTGGCGAGTAACGCCCATCTGTACTGGACGGAAGATCGAGAACAGGCTGTCATAAGGGACCTCGAGAAGTTCGGATAGCACTCTCCGGCGAGCGGCGTAGTCAATGGCTCCTCGTTTCCGCAATAGATCGGCCAAAGTGCAAATTCCGTTCCAAAAAGCCTGAGAGTCAGGGATTCGCTGGGTAGTTTTTCCCCAATTCCCTTTGCGGCGCTGTGGAGCGTCTAGCGAGTCTTCGGCTTGGGCCCAAGTCTCTGCCCCGGCCAGGCGAGCGAGTGCGAGGGAGCAGAAGTGCCTGCCGACGACAGGTGTGGTTCCAGGAAGGTGAACGGCCATGACGTTGCGGTAGTCATCAGCGTCTATCAGATTCGGAATATGCCGGAACTCCAGGGCGACGAATGATCCAGTGGGAACGGCGCCGGCGATTCGGTTCTGGTGGGGAACGATCGCAGTCATCATGCGATGCAGTCCCGCCGGGTGCTGGATGCCGCGCAGCGGGTTGCGGCCACTGTGCCTGGTTTGCCGTTCTGCGGCCAACCTGCGCGCCCAAGGAGCAAGATGGCGTGCCCCAGCACCCCAGTCGGAGGCGTTCAGGATGGGTTCCGTGAGTGCAAGGGCGGCGGCAGCTTCGGACGCGGTGCCCGGCATCACGCCGGACCCACCAGGTACCGCGCGAGGGCTCAGTGCGCGCTGTGTGCGGACGGCGGCGAATGCGTCCGCGGCGAACCCGGGAAGTTCCGCGAGTTCGTCATCGTGGACGACTAGTCGCGCAGCTGCCGTCAGGTAGCGCAGAGCATCGAACCATTCGGCGCCGGAGACAGGCTCGCCTGCCAGCCGGGCCGCACCGCCGTCGGCAATGGCGAGCGCGCACTTGCAGATCAACCAACGCATGTGGGACCGAGAGAGTGGGGATGTCTGTGATCCGCTGGCGGCATACTTAGCCGACACCATGACGGGACTCATCGCCCCCACGGTGGTCACCCTGCTGGATGCGGCAGGCGCGCGCTGACGCCGCGTCCTTCCGGAAGCATCCTTGGCCTCCTGGCTCCGCGCCCGGGGGAGGCCGATGGCGGTGAGCGTGCTACCGAGCATGCCGCAGGCAAAGAAACGTGCCGTCCGGTCGGTATCGGCACCCAGCGCCAGATGCACGCTTCCCAGATCCTCATCCAGCCCGCCCGGACGACCTCGCCGAGCAGGTCGTCGCCCTGCGCCCCGCCGGCCGCCACGATGGCGTATCCCTGCATCTGCATGAGAAGCGTTTCGGGGTGCGTCGAAATCAGCCGCGGTTAAGCGTTCGCCATTGCTCGAAGGGCTGGCGGGCTCCCGTCCTCATGGTGGGAGGCGACGGTCAAAGAGGCCGTCGGCGCCAGTCTGCTCGCTCGCCTATGGCGCTGTGAAGAGCATCGGGAAGCGCAGGCCCAGCCACGGTTTGCGGCCCCAGACGACGACCTTGGCGCGGGCCATGGCGGTGGGGGCGGTCCAGCGGCCCAGGGCGAGGAGGAGGAAGGCGATGGGGGCGATGGCGATCGTGCAGTCGGGCCGCCGGGGCGGGGTGTCGGTGACCGTGGGCACGCCGTCCGCGAAGGTGACGGCGAAGCGGTCGCGGGCGATCCGCAACAGATAGCACGCGTGGTGGCCGGCCGCGTCGGCGTTCACAGCACGCGGCATGGCCAACCGCATGAACGGCAGCGTGAACGCGACTACTTCCCGGTTGACCATGTGGGGCCCGCGCAGCGCGACCGCGATGTCGTATCCGTGCCCGAGCAAGTGCGTGAGCAGGTACGAGCCCAGGGTCGCCATGTCCATCGGCCCCATCGGCGTCAGCACCGCCTCCCGCGGGCTACGGCCGGCCGCGGTCGCAACGAAGGCTCGGGCGGTATCCGCGATCTCCGCGCCGAGGACCGCCGGATCCCGCTGCGGGAAGACGGCCAGAGCCGCACGGTTGGCCGCCGCGAGGCCGCTCGGCGTCCCATCGCCGTACGGGCGGTCCTCTCCCGCCCCGATGTCCGCCATCAGCTTCCCCGCCAGCGCGAGATGAGCCGCCGCCTCCCCTACCGTCCACTCTGCGCCCGGCAGCGGCGTGTGCGGGTCGGCCCCTGCCTGGAGCAGCTCCGCGATCCGGTCGGCAGTGGCGACAATGGCGTCCTCGGGTGTCATGAACGCGATCGTGTCTGCGCTCGGACCTGCTGTCCAGTGTCTTGCCGGCCCCGCTCTCCGCCTGTACACAGCTTCCTGGGCGCGAAGGGCGCTTTGGCCGATGCGATCATGCGGGAGTTCGGTCACGCTGCCCCTGGCGACCAGCTTGGTTCTCGACGTCCCAGGAGTCCTTGGGTGGCGAGTCGGGGGGAGAGAAACGGGGGCCCGCCTCCAGCCCGACTGTGCGGTCGCCCTGCTCGGTGAGCCGAAGGGCGGGGACGGACCGCCGTAGCCGAACCCGCGATGATCACGGCGACATCGTGGGTGGAAGCGTCGTTCTGCTCCTCCTGATTCGGCAGGAGTTCATCCGCGACACGTGCTTCCTCATGGAGGCCGGGTGAGGTCCGGTGGGGTCGCCACGAGACGTCGGTCAATCGGCGAGCCGGTCCCCGCAGGCAGGGTCACCGCGTCCCACCCTCACTGTCAGTCGAGGGTGGTGGTGGACCCGGACGGCGACCAGTGGGGCGTGTCGATCGGCGAGTAGTACGTGTCCTTCTGGTCCAGGCGCTCCATCCGGCGTTCGGAGTGCTCCTTGATCACCTCAGGGTCGAGCGGCGTCTCGAACGCGTTGTTCACGAGGGTGTATTCGGCGGCGAGTCGTCCCACCGGAGCGATGGCACCGAAGTCGATCCGGCCACCCACATAGAGGTCATCTCGGATGTAGAAGCGCACCACATTGCCCCAGACGGCGTTGTTGAGTCCGTCGGGCGCCGAGAAGATGTGCTCGACGGTGCACTCGAACGCGATCGGCGCGCCCTTGATACGGGGCGGGCGAACGGCCTCGGACGGCACCTTCTCCAGCCCGACCGCGTCGAACTCGTCGACGTCGGGCTCGAACTCGAAGGCGCTGCGGTTCAGCCCGTCGATCTGCGGCAGGGTGGCCATGTTGGTGACGAACTCGCCGGTGTCCCGGATGTTGACGAAGCTGTCCTTGAGCGTGGCACCGTCCGAACGCGGCTGGAACGACAGCGAGATCCGCGGCGGCTTGCGCCCGACGACCGTGAAGAAGGAGATAGGAGCCAGGTTGCCCACGCCCTCGGTGGACAGGGTGCTCACCCAGGCGATGGGGCGGGGGATGACGCTGCCGATGAGCAGCTTGTAGGCGGACTTCGCGTCCAGGTCGGCGGAATCGATGATCATGTGGTGTCCTCTGGCTGGCGGCGAGTGGGGGAGCGGGGGATCAGCGGCCCTTGAAGGGCAGGACGGGCCGGGGGCGGCCCTCCTTGAGGGCCTTGGCGGCGGAGACCAGGCCGTCCTTGACGTCCTCGGTCTCGAAGAGAGGGACGGCCAGGTCGAACAGCTGCCGGTCGGCGGCAGGGATGCCGCCTGTGGCCCAGGCGCGCAACAGGGCCTTGTGCACGACGTGCGCCCGGGTGGGGCCTTCGGCGATCTTTTGGGCGAAGGCCTCGGCTTCGGTGCGCAGTTCGTCGTCGGGGACGACACGGTTGATGACCCCGGCCTCGGCCATGACCGTGGCGGGTACCTGCTCGGAGGTCAGTGCCCATTCGAAGGCGCGGGCCCGGCCGGCCCGTTCGGCCACGCGGTGGATCCCGCCGAGGAGGGTGACGATGCCGAGCGACTGCTCGGGATGGCCGAAGCGGGCGCTCTCGGCGGCGAGGATGATGTCGGCCCGCAGCGCGAGCTCGAAGCCGCCGCCGTAGCACAGCCCCTGCACCGCGGCCACGACCGGTATCGGGAGCTGCTCGAACCGGTTGATCACGGACAGAGCGTGGTCGAAGTCGGCCCGCAGGCTTGTGCGGTCGGTGTCGACCCAGGGCCGGAAGTCGCCACCGTAGCTGAAGTCGGGTCCCTCGGCCCGCAGTACGACGGCGCGGGCCTGGCTGCGCGTGAGGGCGTCGACGATCTCGCTGAGCTCCTGGGTGAACTCGGGCGCGAAGCGGTTCTGCGGAGGATTGTCGAGGACGATCGTGGCGACATCGCCATCGATGGAGTGGGTGAGAACAGGCATGACATTTCCTTGGCTCTGGACAGTACGGGCGGGCTCGCGGCCCATCAAGTGAGGCGGTCGCGAAACCGGTTGGGGCGGATTGCGCGACGGTGGGGAAGTGCGTGCTGTGCGGGGCGAACTGGCCTCCGCCGCCGATGAGTGTCAGCCGGCCGGGTTTCAGGACCTGTCCGCGGCGCGCCGGCGCGGGCCCGTCAGCGATACCAGGTCAAGAACGCGTCGAGGTGTGCGGCGATCGCGCCGAGCCGCTCCAAGCGCGTGGCTGCTCTGTCGACGACGGCAGTGCGGGCGGTATGGGGGCGTGATGGCACGACGGGGCCGACACGTTCCACGGTGACGCGGGGGTCATCGGCGGCGCGACAGCGGTGCCGCCACGGTTCTCCCGCTCCGGAGCGCCATGAGGTTCCTGGGCGCTGTGGAGGCTGACGAGCTCATGAGCGACACCCTTCGTGTGGCTGCGTTGCCGATCCAGCTAAAAGGACTGTACGCCGGTAGCTCATTTCATTTCAAGGTGGCAGGGGGTGTCGTACTCTGAGGCAGTGGCCACATGGCCACGGTCATGTCGGCCATGACGACGAGTGAAGGGGGCAGGGCCATGGCGTGGTCCGCATCCACGCGGTACGAAGTCGAGCCCGCTCCCCTCGGGCTGGCGCTGGTGCACGACCTGCTCAACACCATCTCCGCCGGCCGCCCCCGGGCAGCAGATCTTCTGGACGACCTCGCCGACGCGCAGGCATGGGCCGACCAGGCGCTGGAGTGCTGGGCCCAGGAGACGGCGCAGGCCGCCGCGCAGGTGCGGCTCACCGAGAACGATCTCGAAGAACTCCGCGGCCTGCGTGCCGAGTTGAGGCGGCTTCTCGCCGCACCGGACGGCGACGGCCCACGCGGCGACGACACTGACGTGGCGCCCGCCGTTCACGTCGCGGCGGCGGCCTTGCGGATGGACCGCAGCGGGCGGGTCGTCCTGGAGCCGCGCGGACAAGGCTGGCGATATGTGGCCGCCCTGGTGCTCCTCGAGATGTTCCAGGCCCAGCAGGCGGACACCTGGCGCCGGCTCAAGATCTGCCGCAACGCCCGTTGCACGACGGCCTTCTTCGACCGCTCCCGCAACAACAGCGGCGTGTGGCACTCCACCAAGACCTGCGGCAACCCGGAAAACCTGCGAGCCCACCGGGCGCGTCAGCGCGTGCGGACCGCCGGGTAGGAGGCCAGGGTTTGTGATCCGCCCGTTGTCCCTCTCGCGGTTCGGCTGAGGCGATCCCGCCAGAGCGTCAAGAAATCCTCAGTCCTCATGCATCACCGTGACCCGCGCGAGGATCAGGGTGGTGGACCGCTCGCGGTGGCGGGCCGCAGGCCATCCGCGGTGGGGCGTCCGTCGAAGAGAAACGCGGCTGCCGCGCCCGGGCGCGGCAGAACCCACCGAAGGCTCGTCTGCGGGCGGCCGGCGGCAGCCTCGCAGGCTTCGTACGCGCGACAGGGGCGCCCGACGCCAGGCACCCCTGTCCGTCAGCGCGCGGGATCAGGGCGAGACACCGTCCCTTTCCAGCAGGTCCTCCAGGTGGGAGGCGAGAAGGGAGACCGCGGCGCGGTTGTCCTGGTCGGTCATCTGCTGGAGATCGCTGAGCACCGACCCCAGGCGCGAGCCGAGCAGCCATTCGAACAGGGCGGGTGAGCCGGACCACCGGTGCAGCCGCTCCATGCGTGTGCCGAAGAAGGACAGCAGGTCGCGCGAGGAGCTGATATTGAGCACCGGCGGGGCCAGGCTGTTGCGGGAGTCCTCGTCGAGGTCGAGGCACTCGAGCTGCCCGGCGATGGCGGCACTGGGTGCGAGCAGGCACGGCACCAAAGCCTGGAGTGTGATCGCGCTGTCCTCGAAGACGGGTTTCGGCGGTTTCTGCGTGAGACCGTCCGCCGAGCAGTCGATGTACACCGTCCCCGGTGGCGATTGAACACTGCCCTCGTCGAGCCGGACGCCGGCCGAGTCGATGCGGCGTGCCGCCCGGCGAGAGCGTCGGCTGCGCGGGAGCACTCGCCGCCGCCGGCGTGACCTGCTTCGCGTATGCCCGTCTGGAGTGGGTCGCCTGCGATGGCAAGCGCTCCGTGGCGGAGCTCCTCGACCTCGCCATGGACGCCGTTTCTCCGCTGTCCGGGCCGTAGCACCTCCGGCGGCCACCCGGCCTGGCTCACCGCAACCGCGCGGCTCGCGGCACGGCTAGGTCGAACAGGTGCTGGTCGGCGGTTGCGATGCCGCCGGCGGCCCGGGCGCAGCAACGCGTTGTGCACGGCGTGCGCCCGGCGTGGCCTACAGCGATCTTCCGGGCTGAGGGCTCGGCTTGGGTCTGCGTGGCCCCGTCCGGGGCCACGCGGTCGACTCGATGGTCTCCGCCTCGGCCATGACGAAGGCGGTGACCTGTTCCCGACTGCCCGGTCCGGACGTGCAGGCCCGCGACGGGCGGTCCAGGTGATGGCTGGCGGTGCTACGCGTGCGTCGGTCAGGCCGAGACGTCACGTCCGTGCGGCCGGTCGGTGCGTACGGCGGCATCGAGGACGTCGGTGGGGACGGCGTCGAGGAGCAGTTCGGCGCTGCGGAACATCGTGAAGGCGCCGACCTCGTCGCCGGTGCCCCACGAGATGTGGATGCCACCGTCGCGACAAGGTCCCGTTCCTGTCCAGTCCGGCGGGAGTCTTCCGACGGCCGGATACCCGCTGACATGACTGTGATCTATTTGCTCATCTCAAGAGCTACTTGAGCAACATAATCAAAAGGCTTACGCTCATTGCATCCAGTGCAGATCCTCGAGCTCGGGGCAGCCGCTCTTTCGGCTGGAGCAGAACACGCAACCCACTACTCGGTCCGGGCCTGCGGGACCGCGCCGCCGCCAGGGCGGCTTGGAGGTCGAACGCATGACACAGGTGACCCAGCGACCGCCGTTTGTCGAGGGCTCCTCGACCGGCACGTCCCACGCGGCCGATCGTGTCCGTCATCGGACGGTTCAGGCCGGCAGGCTGGAGGTTCCGATCCTCGAGGCCGGCAGCGGGCCACTCGTTCTGTGCCTTCACGGGTTTCCCGACCACGCCGCCAGCTGGGCAGGACTTCTCGACCGCCTTGCACAGGAAGGGTATTGGGCGGTAGCACCCGCACAGCGTGGATACTGGCCCGGTGGCGCGGCACCCGACGGCTCCTATCGCGCGTCCGCGACCGGCCAGGACGTCCTCACCCTGATCGAAGCGCTCGGGCGTGAGCAGGCGGACCTCATCGGTCACGACCTCGGCGCCCGGGCGGCGTACGCGGCAGCCGGCCTCGACGCGACGCGTGTCCGCAAGCTTGTCGGCATGTCGGTTCCCTACGGCCCTCAACTGCGCACCGCATGGGTCACCGACGGCGACCAGCAGCGACGCAGCTGGTACATGTTCTTCTTCCAGACGGCCATGGCGGAGGCGGCCGTCGAGTTCGACGACTTCGCCTTCATCGACCGGCTCTGGTGGGAATGGTCGCCCGGCTACGAGCTGCCGGACGCGGAGCGGGTCGCGCTCAAGGGGACCCTCCGTGCGCCAGGAGTCCTGGCCGAGACCCTGGGCTATTACCGCCAGTTGTTCACGCCTCCCGCCGACGAGGGGACCCAGGCTGCGGAAGCCCGGGCGAGCGGTGCCATCACCGTCCCGTCCCTCTACCTCCACGGGGCCGACGACAACTGCATGTCCGTGGAGTTGAGCGACGGCATGGAGGCCGTGTTCACGAGCGGCTTCGAACGCGTCGTGGTGCCCAGCGCAGGGCACTTCCTGCACCTCGAGCAGCCCAAGGCCGTCGCCGACCACATCCTGGGCTTTCTGAACAGCTGACTGCCGCCCCCGGCCGGTCGGAGGGCACTGTCTTCGTCCTCTTCCTCGTGCCCGTGCTGCTCTGCGAGGCCATATGAAGGGGGAGCTTTGAGCGCAGCCGTCAGTCGTGGGCAGCGACAAGGTCCTTTGCTCCGCCCGACGCCCGACGCTCCGAGGTGCGCGGCGCAGTCGGACACCAATCTCGGTGGCCCCGGGCCGTCTTCCGGGGGACGGTCCGCCGCCGGCGGCGTCGCTGCGCGAAAGGCGGCCCGGTGAACGTGCCCTTCTCGGGCGCGTTCGGGGGCCGCCTTCGCTCAGGCGTGCCCTTTGTGCCCGACGGCGCGCAGGAGAAAGGGCAGGAGGCGGTCGGCGGTCTCCGCCGCGGTCGCCGCGTCCACCTGGTCCGGCGGCAGAGGGGTGAGGAAGAACCTGCTGACCATGGGACCGAGGACCAGGTCGCCGAGCAGGTCGGCATGCTCCACCGGCGGGATCTCGCCCCGCTCCGCCGCACGCTTCGTGATCTCCTCCATGCGTCGGCGCATGGGCAGCACGAACGTGTTCGTGAGGGCCTCGGCCAGCGGGGTGTTGTGCCGGGCCTCCCCGATCAATGTCTGCAACACCCCTCCTTCCTTCCCGGTCAGGGAAGCCGCCTTGTCCCGGAGCAGGGCGCGGAGGTCGCCTTCGAGTGTGCCGGTGTCGGTGTGTGTCGTGAGTTCCTGGGCGTAGGCGGCGGCAGCGTCGACGACCATGACCTCCTTGGACGGCCAGCGGCGGTAGAGAGTGGCGGTGGACACTCCGGCGCGGGACGCGACGGCGGCAGTGGTGAGCGTGCGGTAGCCGCTCTCGGTCAGGACGGCCATGGTCGCCTCCAGCAGCGCACGGTCGCGGGAGGCATCGCGGGGGCGTCCCCGGCGTGCCTGAGCCTCGGTCATCGGACGGCTCCCGAAGAAATCCGGCGGGGCGTATGGGCGGCGGAGCGCACTGGTTGGGCGGGCTGCCATACGGAACGTTGAGTAAGGGTGCGGTAGGTCACACGACAAGTGTACAAGCTTACGAAACGAAATGCTTTCGTTTCGTATATGCTCCTCGGTATGAACACCAACGCACCCACCGGCGGTCAGCCGGACATCGCCGTTAAGGCGGCCTCTGCGGCGGGGACCGTCGCGCGACTGCGGGCCACGTTCAACACCGGCCGCACCAAGCCCGTCGCCTGGCGGAGGCAGCAGCTGCAGGCGTTGAGGCGTCTGCTGACGGAGCATGAGGACGTGTTCGTCCAGGCGCTGCAGACCGACCTCGGCAAGAGCGCGACCGAGTCGCGCATGACGGAGATCGGCTTCCTGGTCAGGGAGATCGACCACACCCTGAGTCATCTCGACCGGTGGCTGCGTCCGAAGAGAGCCTCCGTGCCCCTGTCGCTCATGCCGTCCCGGGCCTGGACCGTGCGTGAGCCGCTGGGTGTCGTGCTGGTCATCGCGCCCTGGAACTACCCGCTCAATCTGGCGCTCGCGCCGGTCATCGGTGCCCTGGCCGCCGGCAACGCCGTCGTCCTCAAGCCCAGCGAGGTGGCCCCCTCGACCTCGGCCGTGCTCGCCCACTGGCTGCCCCGGGTCCTGGACCCGCAGGCCGTGGCTGTCGTCGAGGGCGGCGTGCCGGAGACGACCGCCCTGCTGGAACAGCGCTTCGACCACATCTTCTACACCGGCAACGGCGCGGTCGGGCGCATCGTGATGACCGCCGCGGCCCGTCATCTCACCCCGGTCACCCTGGAGCTGGGCGGCAAGAGCCCCGCCGTCGTCGAACCCGGCACCGACCTCGCGACGGCCGCCCGCCGCATCGCCCTGGGCAAGTTCATGAACGCGGGCCAGACCTGCGTCGCACCCGACTACGTGCTGGCGATAGGTGAGGCGGGCGCCGAGATAGAGGCCCACCTGACGCAGGCGGTCCGCGAGATGTACGGCACCGATCCGGCTCGCAGCAACGACTACGGCCGTATCGTCAACGAGCGCCACTTCGACCGGCTGACCGGCCTGCTGAACGACGGCCGGACCGTCGTCGGTGGCGACCACGAC
Organism: Streptomyces sp. NBC_00104; assembly: GCF_045160825.1. NCBI lineage: Bacteria > Bacillati > Actinomycetota > Actinomycetes > Kitasatosporales > Streptomycetaceae > Streptomyces > Streptomyces sp. NBC_00104. Next base: position 9,194,634 of record NZ_CP108215.1, read on the forward strand.
CGCGACGCCCGCTACATCGCCCCGACCGTGCTGGCCGACGTCGACCCCGACTCCCCGGTGATGCGCGACGAGATCTTCGGCCCCATCCTGCCCGTCGTGCGCGTCCCCGACCTGGACGCTGCCATCGCCTTCATCACCGGAAGGGACAAGCCGCTGGCCCTGTACGCCTTCACCGCGTCCAAGCGCTCCAAGCGGCGCCTGACCGCGGAGACGTCCTCCGGTGGCCTGGCCTTCGGCCTCTCGCTCCTCCAGCTCGGCGCGCTCGACCTGCCCTTCGGTGGCGTCGGTGAGAGCGGCATGGGCCGCTACCACGGCTCGTACTCGCTGGACACCTTCAGTCACCTCAAGTCCGTCCTCGACAAGCCGCTCAAGCCGGACACGCTGGGCGTGGCCACCCCGCCCTACACCCGCGGCAAGGACCGCATCCTGCGACGCATCACGTGAGCCGGATCGGCCACGAGCAAGAGGGTGCGGCGCGTGATCACCCCCCCCGCAACCAGGAACGACCAGCCTGAACGTCACGACCATCGCCGAGGCGGGCCTCCGGGCCCGTCCTGGCACCGGATGACGGTCGCCGACCGTCGCAAGGATGAAAGGAGCAGGGGAAGAGGCACCCGCGAGGGCGCCGCCTCCCCGACCGCCATGAACAAGATCGACTACCGCACCCAGACCACCTTGATCACCGGGGCGAGCGCCGGACTCGGCGCGGAGTTCGCCCGCCTGCTCGCCGAGCGCGGCTCGGACCTCGTGCTGGTCGCCCGCCGCGCGGACCGGCTGGAGGCCCTGGCCGACGAGCTGTCCGCGAAGTACCAGGTCACCGTCACGGCGGTGCCCTTCGACCTCACCGTGCCAGCCGCCGGCGAAGCACTGGCCAAGGAGGTGGGCCGGCGCGGGATCACCGTCACCAGCCTCGTCAACAACGCCGGGTTCGGCACCCACGCCCCCTTCCGCCAGGAGGACGCGGAACGCGTCCAGCAGGAGATCGGCCTGAACGTGGCCAGCCTGGTCGACGTCACCAAGGCGTTCATCGACCAGCTGACCGGATTCCTGGTCAACGTCGCCAGCTCCCTCGGGTACCAGCCGTGGCCGAACGCCGCCGTCTACGGGGCGACCAAGGCCTTCGTGCTGAGCTTCACCGAAGCGCTGTGGCAGGAATCGCGAGGGACCGGCCTGCGCGTGCTCGCCCTCTCTCCGGGCCCGACCCGCACCGAGTTCTTCGACACGCTCGGCTCCGACGACATGGCCCGCGGCGTCCGGATGCAGACCCCGCACCAGGTGGTCGCCACCGCACTGCGCACGCTGGACCGGCGCAACCCGCCCCCCAGCGTCGTCTCCGGCACCTTCAACTGGGTGACCACCCTGACCTCGCGCTTCACCACCCGCCGAGCCAACGTTCTGGCCTTCGGTGCGCTGACCAAGTGGCAGATGCGCTCGAGTGGGCCCAGCCACTGACACGCCTGAGCTTCGCGACGGCACCGGCCCGTGCGAACACGGTGCCCACCCAACCCCCCTGCCCATGGCTCGCCGTGCCCGTCACCGAGCCGATCTGTAGGGGAATCATGCACAGAAAGAGACCGCCATGAAGGTGAAGGCTGCCATCGCGACCGCCAAGGAACAGCCGCTCGTCATCCAGAACGTCGAGATCGACGAGCCCCGCCCTGACGAGGTGCAGGTTCGCCTGGTCGCCACCGGTGTCTGTCACACCGACGCGATCGTGCGCGACCAGTGGTACCCCACGCCGCTTCCGGCGGTACTCGGCCACGAGGGCGCGGGCATCGTGGAGAAGGTCGGCTCCGCGGTCACCGGCATCACGCCCGGCGACCGCGTCGTGCTCAGCTTCGCCAGCTGCGGTGCCTGCGCCGGCTGCAACGCCGGCCACCCCGCCTACTGCACCGACTTCGCCATGCGCAACTTCGGTGGCGCTCGCCCGGACCGCAGTACGGCCTTCCGTGCCGAGGACGGCTCCGCCGTCTCCTCCCACTTCTTCGGACAGTCCTCCTTCGCCGGCGTGACGAACGTCGCCGCGCGGAGCGTGGTGAAGGTGTCCGAGACCGCCCCGCTCGACATCCTCGGCCCGCTCGGCTGTGGCGTCCTGACCGGCGCGGGCGCCGTGCTCAACGTGCTCAAGCCGACGCCCGGCTCGAGCTTCGTGCTCTTCGGTACGGGCGCGGTCGGCCTCTCCGGCCTGCTCGCGGCAGTGGCCGCAGGCGCCACGACCGTGATCGCCGTCGACATCGTCGACAGCCGCCTCGAGTTCACCAAGAGCGTCGGCCACGCACACGATCAACAGCAGGAACGAGGACCCGGTCGCCCGCATCAAGGAAATCACCGGAGGCGGCGCGGACTACGCACTGGACGCGACGGGCAACAAGGTCGTCTACCGCCAGATGATCGACTCGATGGGCCTGCTCGGCCACGCCGCGATCGTGGGCTTGGCAAAGCCCGGTACCGAGTCGCCCGTCGACATCGGCAGCTCGATGCTCACCGGTGCCAGCGTGACCTTCGTCCTTGAGGATGACGCCGTGCCTCAGGTGCTGATTCCGCAGCTGATTGCTCTCTACGAGGCCGGCAGGTTCCCGTTCGACAGACTCATCAAGCACTACGACTTCGAGGACATCAACCAGGCCTTCGAGGACAGCGAGGGCGGGGTCACGCTCAAGCCGGTGGTCACCTTTTGAGCACCCGGCACGGGAGAGAGCGGCGACTCTTTCCCTTGTCCAGCGGAAACCGGGCGGTTTACAGTGACACCGCCTCGGGATTGTTGAACGATCCTCCTGTCACCCGACGCGTAGTGCGCCTGGACCACGAAGGGACCGATGTGAGCAGGAACGAGATGAGCGTGCCCCGCTCCGTCCAGGAGGCGGTGCACGCCTGCGCGGTCCGGGCGACGCAGGGCTCGGCGGCCTTGGCCAGGGCGTCGGACGAGGAGATCGACGCCGCCCTGCGGGCCATGGCGGAGCGACTGCACACGTCGCGCGACCTGCTGACAGCGGCGAATCAGGCCGACCTGCGAGCGGCCGCATCGAGCGGGATGTCGGCGGCACTGCAGGATCGCCTGCGGTTGACCGGCCCGCGGCTCGAGGACATGGCCGCGGCGTTGCGCACACTGGCGGACGTGCCGCACGAGGCGCGGGACAGGGTTCTCGAGGAGCGTCCCGACGGGCTGGTCCTGCTGGAGCGCCGCCGCCCGGTGGGGGTTATCGGCGCGAACTTCGAGGCGCGACCGAATGTGACGCTCGACGTCGCCTCCCAGTTCCTCAAGTCCCGCAACGGCGGCGTACTGCGCACCGGTTCAGCGGCCCTGCGCTCCTCCCAGGCCCTGGTCACTCACGTGATCACGCCCGCTCTCACCGACGCGGGACTGAACCCGGACGCCATCCAGCTGGTGCCGAGCGAGGACCGAGCAGCGGCATACGCGTTGGTGTCGCTGCCTGACACCATCCCCTTGGTCATCCTGCGCGGCAGCGGCGACAGCACCCGGGAGCTCGGCCGAGAGGCCGCCCGCCACGGTGTGCGCACGCTGGCCCACGCGGACGGCGGCGCAGTGCTCTACGTGGCCCCAGACGCCGACGAGAAGCTGGTGCACGAGCTGGTCACCAGCAGCCTGGACCGGCTGGGCGTCTGCAACCGGCTCAATCTGCTCCTCATCGACCGGGCCGTCCATGACAAGCTGCTGCCGGGCATTCTCAAGACCCTCGAAGACCTGGGCATCGCCGCATCGCTGCCGCCGCACGCCCACCCGCGCGGCTACGAGTGGTCACTGGACTCCGAGCATGCGGCAACGGTGACGATCGACGAGGCGGACGGCCCGGTCCAAGCCGCACGGATCGCCAACGAGGAGACCTCCGGACTGGCGGCCGCCATCGCCACCCACGACCCGGACACCGCAGCCCGGTTCATGGACGCCTACGGTGGCTCAGGCGTCTTCTGGAACTCCACCACACGCCTCCTCGACGGCTTCAAGCTTCTGCGCCTGCCGGAAACCGGCATCAACATCGACCGCGTCCCCGGCCCCCGCGGCCCCGTCACCTACCGCGACCTGTACCTGCGCCAGTACATGGTTCGACCCGCGGCGTCCCCGCACAGGTGAGCGGATGCCGCATCGAGACGCGGTCACCCTTCATCGCCCGGATTTCGGAGGCTGAGCCAGTCAGGCTTTTGGCCCACGGGAATGGAATTTGTTGCTCGTGACTCCAACGGGCTGGCGCCCGAAGGAGCCCGCGCCGAACTCGTTCACGCAGTCAGCTGGCGTGGGCGGCTACGCAGGCGGCGACGCACGTTGGGAGGCGCGGAAGGCCAGGGGGGTCTGGCCGGTGTGGCGTTGGAAGAACTTGCCGAAGTGGGTGGCGCTGGTGAAGCCGAGGTGGGCTGCGATGGTGGAGGCGGGTTCGGTGCCGTGGGCGAGGAGCCGCTTGGCTTCCAGGGTGAGGCGCTGGTCGAGGTAGTCCTTGGCGCTGAGGCCCGCCGCGGTCTGGGTGGCGCGGGTGAGCGTGCGGGTGGAGTAGCCGAGTTCGCGGGCGTAGTCGTCGATGCGATGAGTGCGGGAGAGACCTCGTTCGACAGCGTCGCGAAAGCGCAGGAAGGGCTCGGGGGCGGATTCCTCAGCCTGGCCGTGCTGCTGCAGGTGGGCCAGGCGCAGGAGTACGACGTCGAGCAGGCGGTGCAGCAGGGCGGTGTGCACCGGCAGCGGATGGCGGTCCCACTGGGAGAACTCCGCGGCCAGTTGCTCGGCCGCAGTCGCCAGTACGGGGGCCTCCGAAGGATCGGGGCTGTACAAGGGCATCGGGGCGGTGCCGGTGCCGAGCCCGGCCAGTTCCGCGGTTTCGGGGGCGACGAAGTCCTCCTGGAAGAAGATCAGGACGGCCTCGGCCTGGTCGGGGTTCTGCCACTGGTGTACCTGGCCGGGCCGGATCCACAGCCAGGAACCGGGCGGCAGTACGTACCCGGTGAAGTCGACGCGGTGGCGCAGGGTGCCGGCGGTGACCAGCATCAGGGCGTGGAAGTCCTGCCGGTGCGGGGTGGCGATGTGCCAGGGCCAGTCACGGGTGCGGTCGCGGAAGTCGGCCAGGGTCATGACCTCCATGCCCGCAGGGGTTCCGGCCGGAGGTTGGAAAACCACCTTCGGCAGGCCCGTCTCCCGCCGACCATGCTTCTGCCGCGCTTGTCGCCTGTGGACCATCACGAGACCGCAGCGTACCTCGCTGGACCTTCGGTTCCGGCCCAGTATGGAGTTGTTCCAGGGGCGCGGGCCCGTGGAGTGGAAAGCCAGCGGAAAGCCGACTGTGTCCGTTGCGGCCGATAGCCGGTCGCGAGCCGGCCGTCAGCGATCCGCCCCTCCCCGCGTCCCCTCATCACCGCTCATCCACCTTCCGACAGGAGCACAGTCATGCACGGCACCCTCACGGTCATCGACAAGGGCCAGGTCCGCATCCACAGCTACGTCTCGCCCGAGGACGGCCTGGGCGTCACCACCCAGCTGATCGAGACGCCGTCGCGGATCATCGCCGTCGACGCGCAGTTCGTCCTGGCCTACGCCGACGAGGTCGTCGCCTACGCCAAGAGCCTTGGCAAGCCCCTTGACCGCCTCGTCATCAGCCACGCGCATCCGGACCACTACCAGGGCGCAGCCCGCTTCGGCGTCCCGGTGCACGCCCTGCCGGAGACCACCGCGGAGATCGTCGCCATGGGCGCCAAGACGGATCTGCCCACCGGCACCGCGATCCCGCTCGCCGACATGACTCCGACCGTGGAGATCACCCCGGGCACCGAGGTCATCGACGGCATCCCGTTCGTGTTCGAGAAGGTCACCGGCGGCGAGATCCACACCACCCTCGTGATCAAGCTGCCCGAGCAGGGTGTCCTGGTCGCTCAGGACGTCGTCTACAACCACACCCACCTGTGGTTCCTGGACAAGGACTTCGACGGCTGGCAGGCCAACATCGACCGCTTCGCGGCCGAGACCGAGTACGACACCATCCTGCCCGGCCACGGCGAGCCGACCACCCCAGCCGTCTGGGCCGAGCTCACCGACTACGTCAACGCCGGCCGGGAGCTACTCGGTGACGACGGCGACGCCTACAAGAAGGCCATCACCGAGCGCTACCCCGCCTACCAGGGCGCAGCCCTCATCGACGTCGCCAACGCCTACATGTTCGGCCCCAGGAATTGAGTCAGTCCGACCTTCCAGGAAAGCGCACAAGTCCCAAGAGAGGGAACATCGTGACTTCCCACATGCCCAGCCGGGGCATGACCACCCGTCGCGTCCTCGTCGCCACGGTCGCCACGTCCGCCCTGCTGGGCGCCGCGACCGTACCCGCCTTCGCCTCGCCGCCCGTCAGCGCGGGTCACGCCATCGGGCACGTCGACGGCGGCGCCCGGCTCGACTACCAGAAGACCGTTGCCGTACGCGTCCTCAAGGAAGCGTTCGAGCGGGGTGACACCGAGATCGTGGACAGGTTCGTGCGGGCCGACTACATCCAGCACAACCCCCTCGCGTCCGATGGCGCCGAGGCGTTGAAGAACTTCGCTGCCGGGTTGCATCAGCAGTTCCCCGACACCGAGTACGACGTCAAGCGGGTCATCTCCGAGAACGACCTCGTCGTGGTGCACTCCAACCTCGTACTGACGCCGGGAAGCCGAGGCTCGGCCGTCGTGGACATTTTCCGGTTCCTGGACGGCAAGATCGCCGAGCATTGGGACACCCTGCAGGACGTCCCCGACGGCAGCGTCAACGGAAACGACATGTTCTCCACCGTCAGTCGGCCGCAGACCGGGCAACCTGGTCCGCGCTCGCTCACAGCCGCCAACAAGGCGCTCGTCACCAAGGCATTCGACCGGCTCATCGTCGACAAGGATCTCTCCGCGCTCGACCTGTACTGGAGCGCCGGGTACCACCAGTACAATCCCGGCATCGCGGATGGTGTGGCCGGTGCACGGGAGGGGCTCGGGGCGTTCTTCCGGGCGTTCCCGGAGCTGACCGTCTCCCGCAAGCGCGTTGTCGCCGAGGGCGATCTGGTCGCCGTCCACAGCCACTACGTGAACGCGCCCGGCGAGCGCGGGCAGTCGGTCGTGGATCTGTTCAGGGTACAGGGCGGGAAGATCGTCGAGCACTGGGACGTGCTTCAGGACGTGCCGGCCACTTCCGCCAACGACAACACGATGTTCTGAATCTGAGGGGCGTTCAACGAGAACAGAACGCCCCTTTGCGTTCCAGTAGGTTCCTCGGCTGGTGGGTGGGATCTCGCTTTCAGCACGCCGGATCACGGCCGCTGCGGCACACGGGTCGGGACGGCCCTCGGCGAGCCGCCCATCGGTCCGTCCGTGTGCCCCGGCGACCTCGCCCGGACACGCGGACGGAGCTCACCGCAGGGGCCGACGACTGAAAGCAGTCCGCCAGGTCGGTGATGCATGTCCGCAGTCGGCGGCCTGATGGGGAGTACCGGCGCCGGGCCCGCCCCGTTTGCGGCGCCTCCCATCGGCGTGCCCCTGGCCGTCGTGGAGGAGTTCGACTTCAAACGCTTGTCCGAAGCTGCCCGCGGCCCAGATCCGCGACGTGGCCGCCCTGCGCAAGGACCTCGGCGTGCTGGTCAACCGCCGCATCCGCCCACGCGAAGCCCTCGAGAACACCTCTGGCCGGGCGACTTCGGGCTCTGATCTCTCGGCGACTGGGTGGACCCCGGAGAGTCGACTCGTTTCGCCACGCCCTTGCCGGAAGAGGGAGCCGAATCCGCAGGAGGCACGTCCGTAGCGTCAGGGCTCACCTTTGCGGACGTGAGACCTGTCGGGACGCGTTCCTGAACTGGATCGGGCTCTGTCCGGCTCGGGATTGGAAGTATTTGCTGAAGTTGGTGGCACTGCTGAAGCCGAGGTGTGCGGCAATACGGACGGCGGGCTCGTCGCTGTGGGCCAGGCGGCGCTTGGCCTCCAGCATGACTCGTTCGTCGATGAACCCCTTGGCGCTGGTACCGACCGCGGATGCGGTTGCCCTCGTGAGCGTGCGCGGGGAGTAGCTCAGGTTTCTGGCGTAGTCAGCGACCTCACGGGTCTTGGCGAAGTCGCGCTCGACCGCCTCGCGGAATCGGCGGAAGGTGGCGCTGTCTTCCGTAGTGCCGGGAAGCCCACTCGGCTGGTCGGCCAGCCGGAGCACCAGCACGGACAGCAGGTGTCGCAGGACGGCGATGTGCACGTCGAGCGGACTGTCGCCGACGGCACCGAACTCGTGACAGAGGTGCTCGATGGCCAGATCGACGCCGTGGACGTCGACGGCGTCGTACTGCACCGGGCTGCCCGGCGTCTCCAAGCGCGCCGCGACCACCGTGGCCGGATCGAGGAAGTCGCTTTCGAAGAGCACGAGATGCCCCTCGACCTCGCTCAGGTCCCCCCCACCTCTGGGCTTGCCCCGGACGGACCCACAACCAGCTATCGGGGATCGCGTCGTACGCGGTGAAGTCGACCTCCTGCTTCAGCGTCCCGCTGACGGTGGTGATGAGGTGGTGGAAATCGGGGCGCTGTGGCGTGACCCCGTGTCGGCGATGCGGTCGGAGCCTGGAGAAACAGGCCGCCTCCGAGGCACTCTCCGCTCGCCAACCGGCTGTCCTGCGGACGCTCGCCGACCGCGATCGCCGCGGGCGCGCCTCAGATGCTGGCGCGAGCACTGCAACCTGCACCGCCCCAAGCGCTACAGCCACCGCCCGCGACGGGTCTTCTGCACGTCCGCGCTGGCTACACACACGGCGGCGGTGAACGGGTTGGTACGGCACTCGACGAGGCCCATCTCGTGGCCGACCGTGCCAGGTGGCGCGTGACCGTGGCAGCCACGTTCCGGAAGCGCTCCGCCGGGGAGAGAGGCGGCGGCGGTCACCCGCCTGGGGAGGCGGTTCCAGCAGTGGCCGGAACCGCCTCTGTCTCACGAGCCGGTTGAGGCCGGGACCGGGGCGAGGTGAGTTTGGAACCACGACAGCGCGGCGCCGCTGGATTCCTCGAAGTGCACCTTGTAGGCGTCGAAGTGCCCGCCGGGCAGCAGCACCAGCTCCTTCGGGGCCAGCGCCCGCTCGAAGGCGGCGAGCTGGATGTCGGCCGGGATCACCGTCTCGCCGGTCCCGACGATCATCATGAGCGGCTTGGGCGAGACCCGGGTGATCCATACGCCCGGCTCGTACAGCCGCGCGGCCCGGCTGGAGCGCGCCGTCACCGTGTTGTTCTCGCGGCCCGGCGGAACCAGGTCACGGTAGAACCGCAGCGCGTCCGGGCTGGGGTACAGGGCCGGGTCGGCCGGATCGTCGCCGATGGAGGTCTGGTACCGCAGTTCACCGCCGGCGGCCAGGGCGCGTTCGTCCTCGGCCTGGGCGAGTTCGAAGGCGGCGATGCGCTCCGGCGGAACCTTGCGCTGCCACTGCTCGAATCCGCTGATGGTGGGCACCTGCGACACCACGCACTTGATCCGCACGTCGGTCGCGCCGAGCACGATCGCATGACCGCCCGCGAAGCTCGTACCCCACACCCCGATGCGGTCCGCGTCGACCTCCGGCCGAGCCTCCAGGAAGCTGATCGCGCGGCGCCAGTCCGCGATCTGACGCCACGGGTCGACGTCGTTGCGGGGCTCGCCGTCGCTGGCGCCGAACGTGCGGTGATCGTGGACGAGCACCACGAACCCGGCGTCCGCGAACTTGCGCGCGTACGGGTCGAGGCCCATCTCGCGGTTGCCGCCGAATCCGTGCGCCATCGTGATCGCGGGGCGCGGACCCTCGGCGTCCGGCAAGTAGAGCCAGCCGCGCAGCGTCACGCCCCCGTCCGCCGTGAACTCTACGTCGATGCGTTCGGTCATGGTCATTCGCCTTCCGGGAAGTTGAAGTACTCGGCGGGGATGAGGCCGGCCGCGGTCAGGGGCGCCCCGACCTTCGCGTTGATCTGCACCACGGCGCCGAGGGGGCGGTGGTGGATGGCGATCTCCGTGATGAGCCCTTCGTCATCACGTGTGAGGATCGTGATCCCCTTCATCTCGAAGCCACCGAACGCGCTGGCCTCCCACTCCAGATACGTCCGCGGGCCGTCCTGCACCTTCCGGACGAACTCGAGCCGCTCGTACGCGGAGCTCACCGCGGCCATGAGGGCCTCGACCTGCTCCTTGCGCTCCAGGGGCTTGGCGAGGGCGCTCGCCTCCATCCGCACGTTCGGCGAGAGGGCGGCCGCGAAGGACTCCTCGGTGCGCTGCTCGAACGCACTCGTCCAGGCCTTGGCCGGGCGGCCGTCGGCGGGGTTCGACGCGATCTCCTCGACGACCGCCGTGATGACGGCGGCGACGGCTGCCGGGTTCTCGGCGTGCGCCCAGTGACCCGCGCCGGCGATCGTCTGCGAGGCGGCGCCGGGGAAGCGGGGCGCGACATACGCGGAGACGACCTCTTCCGTGACGAAGGGGTCGTTCTCCCCGCGCAGGATGGCGACGCTCCCGTGGAACTTGGTGGGCTGCTGTCCGTCCGGGTGCCCGTTGTTCCACGCCGTCGCCGTGTCGGAGATCGTCGACGGGTCGACGTGCAGCGTCACTTGGGCGAGCCGGTCATTTTCCTCGGCCGGGAACGCGGTGGCGAGAGCGCCGCGGAAGGCACGCTGCGCGTCGAGTCCGAGATCGGGTGCCTGGAAGGGGGCGATCTGCTCCGGGGGAAGGTGAGTGCCCGCCAGCGGGATCGGGTTGACCAGGACGAGCGAACGCACCTGCTCGGCCAGGCGGGCGGCGGCGAGCTCGGCGATCTGGCTTCCCATGCTGTGGCCGACGAGCACGACGGGGCCCTCCGTCGCGCGCACGACGCTCTCGAGGTCGTCGGCCCAGCGGGCGAGTGTGAACGGCCCGTGATCCGAGGCGCGCGTACCCATGCCGGCGAGCTCGAACGCGATCGAGGGGATCGACCGCTCGTCGAGGACGGTGCGGACGCTGTTCCAGATGGCGCCGTCGTCCAGGTATCCGTGGACGAGCACCGCGGTCGGAGCCTGCGTCGCTGGGCTGTTCATCTCGTGTCTCCTTTGACGATCGCTCTCTTGCGGCGACGAATCGGAGCCAGTGGCCCTCGGGATTTCTCGGTCGACGCGAGCTCTATGACGTAAGCATAGGGTCTATGCTTGCGTCAATGTCATCGCTCCGTGAGCGACAGAACGAGGACCGGGCCTTCCGGCTCCCTCCACGTTCCGGCCGGAGTGGGAGCGACCACCCGAGAATCCGAGGAGTCCACCAATGACGTCGAACGCCTTGACCTACGCCGTGCACATCGCGGACGGCATGCCGACCACCAACGCCGACGTGCCGCCCGATCAGAGGGAGCGTTCCTGGTCCCCGACCTCGAGCATCCTCATCTCGAGCGAGGGGGAGGCGCTGCTGGTGGATCCGCTCTTCACGATCGCGCAGTCAGAGGGCCTGCTGCACTGGCTCAACGAGCGTGAGGCCCCTGTGACGAGCGTGTACGTCACGCACGGCCACGGGGACCACTGGTTCGGCCTCGGAGCCGTTCTGCAGCAGTACCCCGGTGCGCGGGCCTTCGCGCTACCCGAGGTCGTCGAGGATATGGCCTACCAGTCCTCGCCCGAGGTCCTCAAGGCGGTTTGGCGCGCCTGGTTCCCCGAGCAGATCCCTGAGCAACTGGTGCTCGCCGAACCGCTGGAGGGCGAGGTCCTGACGGTGGGCGGGGCGGAGGTCCGCCCGGTCCGCCTGGGACACACGGACAGCGACAACACCACCTGCCTGCACGTTCCCGACCTGGGGCTGATCGTCGCGGGCGACGTGATCTACAACAACGTGCACCTCATGCTGGCGGCGTCGGACGCGGACGGGCGAGCCGAGTGGCTGAGGGCTCTCGACACGGTCGAGGCGCTGGCGCCGACCGCGATCGTGGCGGGACACAAGGATCCGGCCGCCGACGACGATCCCCGTCACATCGAGGAGACCCGTCGTTACATCCTTGATTTCAACAGCGGGGTGCGTCGCACCGGCAGCACCCTCGAGCTCTACGAGTACATGCTCGAGCGCCACCCGTCGCGCATCAATCCCGGTGCTCTGTGGGGCTCCTGCCGGGCCGCGAAAGGCTGAGTAGCCGGGGCTTGTATGGTCGGGCGGCCCTGCGGCGCGTTACGCGCGCGCGGCCGCCCGGCGCTGGCGCGAGGCCCGCAGGTTCACGGCGTTACCGCAGATGCGCACGTCATGCCAGGCGCCGTTGTTGGGATTCGTGCCGTCATAGAACGCAACCGAGCAGACCCGGTTACGGCACATCTTCAGACGACGCCACGTACCCGTCAGTTGGGCGTTCGTGATTTCGTTGAGCACGGCCGCGACGACCCACGCGACGTCCTTGCCGTGCGGCGCCAGCGAGAAGACGCCGTCGCCGTCGATCCGCACCTCGAGCGCGCCGCTCACCCCCTTCGGCGCGGATCGGACCGGAGCGTCGCGCACCGCACCGGACACCGTCATCTGCAGCGACGCGCGTAGCTGCTGAAGCCGCACCAGCCCCGGTTCATCGACCTCGATCGCCGGCGCCTCCGCCCCGGTACGTCGGCTCCATTCGTCCAGCGCACTGGAGAGCCATGACGTCGCGGAAGCCGGCGTCGAGAGCAGGTCCTCGAGTGCGGGCTTGCCGGCGGCACGGGTGTTCAGGACCTCCTGGACGAGGATGAGCGGTCCGGTGGCGATGCGGTCGGTGTAGCGTTCGCTCGCAAGTTCAGACATAGGCATAGCTTATTAGCTCCAGTCTTCATTGGCGAGGAGAACGGGATCACCGCCGGAAAGACCCTAACGGCGACGCCGTGTGTTCGACGCGCCGGCGAGTGCGCGGCACCGCGTGGTGACCGTAAGAGCGGGGGCGCTGCACTTCACGCTCATCGAGCCTGTCCGTGGCGCCCGCGCTGTAATTTGACATAAGCATAGAGGCTATGTCTGCGTCGCATGGTGTCGACCTCGGTGCACTGTCACCCCGCAGGCCGGCCATGTGAAATCGCTTGAGAGGTCGCGCGATGCCCGAACGCGTGGAGGAACAATGATCGACAAGACCGTCGAGGACACCGCGGCCGCCGTCTCAGGGATCCGTGACGGCGCCACCGTGATGATTGGTGGATTCGGCCGCGCGGGCCAGCCGGTGGAGCTGATAGACGCACTCATCTCCCATGGCGCACGCGACCTGACCGTCGTCAACAACAACGCAGGCAACGGCGACACGGGTCTTGCCGCGCTTCTCGCGGCGCGAAGGGTACGGAAGATCATCTGCTCGTTCCCCAGACAAAGCGACTCGTAGGTGTTCGACGGCCTCTACCGTGCGGGAGAAATCGAGCTGGAGCTCGTGCCGCAGGGGAATCTCGCCGAACGCATCCGCGCCGCGGGCGCGGGCATCGGTGCCTTCTTCTCGCCCACGGGTGTCGGCACGCAGCTCGCGGAGGGTAAGGAGGTGCGCACGATCGACGGCCGCGACTATGTGCTCGCGTACCCGATCCGAGCCGATGTCGCCTTGATCAGCGCCCTGCGGGCCGACCACTGGGGCAACCTGGTCTACCGCCGGACCGCCCGCAACTTCGGCCCGATCATGGCGGCCGCTGCGGCCACCACCATCGCCCAGGTCGACCAGATCGTGCCGCTCGGGGACATCGACCCCGAGACCGTTGTGACGCCCGGCATCTTCATCGACCACGTCGTCGCGGTGGGAGAACGCCGCTGGCTCGACGAAGGCGTGTTCGTCGGCGGCGTCGACATCGAGGGAAGTCCGCTGGCACAGGAGGAGAGCCGATGAGCACGCGCATCAGCCGCACCGACCTCGCGCGTCGCATCGCGGCCGACACCCCCGAGGGATCGGTCGTGAACCTGGGTATCGGCGCCCCCACCCTTGTGGCCAACTACCTGCCGGACGACACGGAGGTCGTCCTGCACACCGAGAACGGGATGCTCGGCATGGGGCCCGCACCCGAGCCCGGCAGCGTCGACCCCGACCTGATCAATGCCGGCAAGCAGCCAGTCACCGCGCTTGCGGGCTCGGCGTACTTCCACCACGCCGACTCCTTCGCCATGATGCGCGGCGGACACCTGGACGTGTGCGTGCTCGGTGCGTTCCAGGTGTCGGAGAACGGCGATCTCGCGAACTGGTCGACGGGCGAGCCCGGCGCGATTCCGGCCGTCGGCGGAGCGATGGATCTCGCGATCGGCGCGAAGTCGGTCTACGTGATGACCGACCTGCTCACCAAGCAGGGCACGCCGAAACTTGTCGCTGCCTGCACCTACCCGCTGACCGGAGTCGGCTGCGTGACCCGCATCTACACCGATCACGCGGTGCTCGACGTCACGCCCGACGGACTGCGCGTGCGCGAGACGTTCGGCGACAACACGGTGGACTCCCTGGCCGCCCTGACCGGCCTCGACCTCGCCGACGTCACCGACGCTGCGGCATCCCTGGAAGGTAGCTGACATGCCCGCGAGCTTCGTGTACGACGCCGTGCGCACCTCCTTCGGACGGTACGGCAAGGCCCTCGCCGACGTGCGCCCCGACGACCTCGCCGCGATCGTCATGCGCGCGACCGTCGAGCGCACGGGCCTGGATCCCGCGCGCATCGACGACGTCATCTTCGACCAGGCAGGCGAGGACAACCGCGACGTCGCACGCTTCGGCGCGCTGCTCGCCGGATTCCCCACCTCGGTCACGGGAGTCACGGTCAACCGCCTGTGCGGGTCCTCGGTCGAGGCCGTCATCCAGGCCTCGCGAGCCGTCGAGGCCGGAGACGCCGACATCGTGCTCGCGGGCGGTGTGGAGTCGATGAGCCGCGCGCCGTACGTCGTCGAGAAGAGCACCAAGCCCTTCCCCGCGGGCAACCAGACGATGTGGAACACCTCGATCGGATGGCGCATGGTCAACCCTCGCCTGCCGAAGGAATGGACGATCTCCAACGGCGAGAGTGCCGAGAAACTTGCCGGGATCCACCGGATCTCACGTGAGGAGCAGGACGCGTTCGCTGCGCGTAGTCATCGCCTGGCCGCCCGCGCATGGGCGGACGGCACCTTCGACCGTGAGATCGTCCAGGTCGACGGTCACCACCTCGCCCGCGACGAAAGCATCCGCGACGAATCCACCGTCGAGGTGCTCGCCGGCTTGCGCCCCGCGTTCGCCGCCGACGGCACGGTGACCGCCGGGAACTCCTCGCCCCTCAATGACGGTGCTTCCGCCGTGCTCGTCGCCCGCGAGGGTGTGCTCGACGGCGAACCCCTCGCCCGTATCGCCGGCCGCGCGACGTTCGCAGACCCAGGTCGCCGCCGACGCGCTGGGACTCGCCGTGCGCGCCGTCGACTTCCGGCCCGGGGATTCCCTGTACCCGCAGACCCCGCCGCACGGCGGCTCGATGACCATGGCGGGGCCGGAGAACCGGTGGCGGGGCTGCTGCGGCCGGGGAACGCGGGCTCCAACATCGCCAGTGATTACATTGAGGCTGCCGAGCTCGCGCTCGCTCAGCTGCCCAAACGCTACCGGCGCGGACGGCAGACACTCATCCGCTGTGACTCCTTCGGCGGCACCCACGAGTTCGTGGCCTGGCTCGCCCAGTGCGGGCGAAGGCTGTCGTGCTCGGTCGGCAGACCATCATCCACGCCGCCGTCATGAAAGTCCCGGCCAGCGCGTGGACGCCGGCCGTCGAGCCGGACGGCGAGATCCGAGATGGCGCCTGGGTCGCCGAACTCGACGGCGACCGCCTCAGGGCTGGCCCACAGGCATGCGGCTGATCGTCCGTAAGGAACGCTCGTACCCCGGTGCCCCCCGGACGTCACGCCACGTGTCGGAGTCGGCTGTCCCGGCCAGCAGTGCTGCAGCGCACCGAGGCCAGTCTGCGCTCCCATGCCCTGGTAGCCGGCATCCGCGAGGATCCCAGGAACGGGTCCTCGGCCAGGAGCTGGGCCAGTCCCAGCTGTCTCGCCTGGGTGATGTCGGCGCAACTGCCCGGCCTACGTAGGTACGGCACTGAACAGTTCACCGCGCTACTGAACTGACCACTGAACTGTTGCGTGCGCAACTGAACTCTTCAGTGCCGTTCAACACCGCCCTTGTCCTTCTCCCGGTTGCCCGGCAGGAACTCCTGCACCTTCGCCTTGAATCCCTGCTTGACCATGGACCCCCGGTCGGCGTCGCCCTTGAGGATCGAGGCGGCCGTGGACTCCATCTGCTCCCAGGTGGCGTGCGGCGGGATCGGCGGCACGGCCGGATCGGTGAGGAACTCGACGACCGCCGGACCGTCCGCCGCGAGGGCCGCGCGCCAGCCCGCCTCGACGTCCTCGGGCTTCTCCACCCGGATGCCGGTCAGCCCCAGGGAGCGCGCGAAGGCGGCGTACTGGACGTCCGGCAGCTCCTGCGAGGGCAGGAAGGACGGCTCCCCGCCCATCGCCCGCAGCTCCCACGTCACCTGGTTCAGGTCGTGGTTGTTCCAGACGGCCACCACCAGCCGCGGATCCTCCCAGCGGTCCTTGTACTTGGCCGCCGTGATCAGCTCCGCCATGCCGTTCATCTGCATCGCGCCGTCCCCGACCAGGGCGATCGCCGGACGGTCCGGGTGCGCGAACTTCGCGCCGATCGCGTACGGCACCCCGCAGCCCATCGTCGCCAGCGTGCCCGACAGGGACCCGCGCATGCCGTCCCGCATGGTGATGTGCCGGGCGTACCAGTTCGCCGCCGAACCGGAGTCCGAGCAGATGATCGCGTCGCCCGGCAGCAGGGGATCGAGGGCGTGGGCCACGAGTTCCGGGTTGATCGGGTCGGCCGACAGCTCCGCCCGCCGGGCCGTCACCTCGCGCCAGCGCGCCACGCCCGCGCACACCTCGTCGAACCACTCCCGGCCCCGCTCCGGATCGATCAGCGGGATCAGCCGTTCCAGCGTCGCCTTCGCGTCCCCGACCAGGTTCACCTCGTACGGGTAGCGCATCCCGACCATGTGCGGGTCGATGTCGATCTGCACGGCCCGCGCCTTGCCGAAGTCCGGCAGGAACTGCGAGTACGGGAAGGACGAGCCGATGGTCAGCAGGGTGTCGCAGTCGCGCATCAGCTCATACGAGGGGCGGGTGCCGAGCAGGCCGATCGAGCCGGTGACGTAGGGGAGTTCGTCGCTCAGCGCGTCCTTGCCGAGGAGCGCCTTGGCGACGCCCGCGCCGAGCAGCTCGGCGATCCGCGCCACCTCGGCGCGGGCCCCGGCGGCGCCCTGCCCGATGAGGATCGCGACCTTGTCCCCGGCGTTCAGGATCTCGGCGGCCCGCTCGACCGACTCCGTCGACGGCACCGCCGTCCAGGCGCCGCCGCCCAGGCTGGAGGGGACCATCTTGAACTCGTGGGTCGGCGCCGAGTACTCCAGTTCCTGCACGTCGCCCGGGATGATGACGGCCGTCGGCGCCCGGCGCGCGTACGCGGTGCGGATCGCCCGGTCGAGGACGTTCGGCAGCTGCTCGGGCACGGTCACCGTCTCGACGAAGTCCGAGGCCACGTCCTTGAACAGGGTGTGCAGGTCGACCTCCTGCTGGTAGGAGCCGCCCATCGCACTGCGGTGCGTCTGGCCGACGATCGCGAGCACCGGCACATGGTCCAGCTTGGCGTCGTACAGGCCGTTGAGCAGGTGGATCGCTCCGGGACCCGAGGTCGCCGCGCACACTCCGAGCCGACCCGAGAACTTGGCGTAACCGACCGCCTGGAACGCGGACATCTCCTCGTGCCGCGCCTGGATGAACCGGGGCCGGTCCTCGGCGCGTCCCCACGCCGCGAGGAGGCCGTTGATGCCGTCGCCGGGATAGCCGAATACCTGTTCGACCTCCCATGCGCGCAGCCTCCGCAAGATGTGATCGGCGACCGTGGTGCTCATACTGGACCTCCCGGGGTGTGATCTCCCGCCCGAGTCACCCGCCGGGGAAAGGGAAAACCTGCATGTGTTTGCCGCGCATGATCCGGGGCAAGCGCAAAGCAGTGCTTCGGACAGGAGGCACGTCCGTGGAAGAGGCGATGTTTCCATCACGGGTGTGCCGTCCGCTGTGCACATCCACGCCCCCACGGTGACCGTCCATCCCAGAGCACCATTCAGGGAGTTGCGACGCACCATGCGTACTCAGGCAAACGCGAAGCACCACCCGCACGACGACGCCCCCGACACCGCGGAGGCGTTCCGGAAGCTGGCCTCGCTTCCCCCCGGCCAGCAGCGGGACACTCTGCGTGAACAGATCATCGAGGCGTGGCTTCCCATGGCCGAACGGCTCGCGGGACGGTTCCGCAGCCGCGGCGAGAGCTACGAGGACCTCCGCCAGGTCGCGTCGCTCGGTCTGGTCAAGGCCGTCGACCGCTACGACCCCGAGCTCGGGAACGCCTTCGAGAGCTATGCCGTACCCACCGTCACCGGTGAGATCAAGCGGCACTTCCGGGACCACATGTGGACCCTGCATGTGCCGCGCCGGGTCCAGGACCTGCGCAATCGCGTGCGGTTCGCCAGCCAGGACCTGTCCCAGACGATCTCCGGGCGGCGGCCCACCGTCGCGGAGATCGCGGCACACGCGAACATGAGCGAGGAGGACGTCCAGGTCGGGCTCGAAGCCCTGGAGAGTTTCACGGCGCTGTCGCTGGACGCGGAGCTGCCGGGGAGCGAGGACGGCTACTCGCTGAGCGACGCGTTGGGATCCCCCGATCCCGCGCTGGACACGGTGGTGGACCGGGAGGCCGTGAAGCCTCGGCTGGCCGCGCTGCCGGAGCGGGAGCGGGCGATCCTGTACATGCGGTTCTTCGGGGACATGACGCAGAGCCGGATCGCGGAGCAGTTGGGGATCTCCCAGATGCATGTGTCGCGGCTGATCAGCCGGTGCTGCGACCGGCTGCGTGATCAGGTGATGCGGGATGCCGTATAACGCCGTCGGGGCGCGGGGCGCGGGGCGCGGGGCGCGGGGCGCGGGGCGCGGGGCGCGGGGCGCGGGGCGCGGGGCGCGGGGCGCGGGCTCGTCCCGCCCACGCGGCCCGGCCGCCGACCGCACGTGAACACAGTCCCGCGCCCCTAGGCAGGGCTTCTCATGGCCAGTGCGACATGGCGGGACAGCGTGTCCATCGCCTGGGCCTCGGCCATCGAGAAGGCCAGGCGGGCTCCTGAGCGGAAGAGGGTCAGGACGCCCTTGACGTGGCCGTCCGGGGCCGGCAGGGGCACGGTCAGCAGGGAGGTCACGTCCGCTCGCACGAGGACGGGGGCGCCGGAGCTGTCGTGGCCGAAGGCGTCGGGGTCGGCGGGGCGGATCTGGAGGGCGGGGGAGCCGCCTCGGGCGGCGTCGACGACGAGGGGGCAGGTGGCCGGGTCCTGGGCCGCCAGGAGCTTCGCTTCTCCCTCGGAGGGAGCCAGCACCGTCGTACGCGTGAGGGTGGGGCCCGCCGTGTCGGCCACCACCCAGTCGGCGAAGCGGCCGTGCAGGACGTGGGCCGCCCGGTCGAGGGCCGTGCCGGCGGGGGCGGTGAGCAGGGCCGTGGTCATGGCGTCGACGAGATCCATGAGGGCCACGTGCCGGGTGGTCTCGGTGAGGTCGGGCAGCGGGCGGAGGGGCTCGACGGTGGGCATCCGGTGCCCGGCGGGTTGCAGGGTGACCAGGACGGTGGTGCGCGGCTCGCTGCCGGGGCGCAGCGCGGTGAGCGTGGCCCGTACCGCCAGTGCGGGGCGCTGCTGGAGGTGGACGTCGATGCTGCGGTCGCCCTCGCCACGGCCCACGGCGGCCACCTGGGAACGGAACGCGCCCCGGTCGGCGTGGGCGAGGAACCCGCTGAGCGGACGGCCCGTCGCATAGCCGGACCGTACGCCGGTGAAGGCGGTCGCGGCCCGGTTGAGACGACGCACCACCGTCTCGCGGTCCACCAACAGGACGGGCAGCGGCAGGCTTTGGAAGACGGTCTTCAGCAACTGGTGCTCCTGCGCGGCGGACGACGAGACGCCGACCGGGCCCGATGTGCTGAGCCGCTCGTACCAGGGCCACAACTGGTTCGCGACATGGTCCAGTTCGAAGATCGCCGCGTCCAGGACCGTCGGGAGATCGCCGGTCGGCACCGAGCGGGCCGTCTTGAGCTCCGCGACACGGCGCACGAAATCCGCGAGTTCTTCACCGAATTCGTCCGTCTGCGTCATGCGACGAACGTAGCGCCTGGCAGGCGTCGAAGGGACGGCCGGATCGAAAGCGGGAACCTCGTTTTCCGTGCAGGTGAGCGGGAAGGCGACCGGAAGAGGGAGGCGCGCATCATGCCGGAAAGCGAACAACTCGGCCGCGTGGGCCGGGAGTCGGCGGAATCCGCACATCCGGGCAGGAGGCTCTCCGAACTCGTCGAACAGGCCGTCCGTTGCACCAGCGACTGCTGCGGCGCCAGCGGCATGGTCTCCGACGCAGGCACCGAGCGGCCCGCCGCCGTCACCCACCCCGACCTCGCCGGACTCGTCGCGGTCCAGCTGCGCTCGGGCGACGGTCCGATCCCGGCCGCGCTGGATCGCGGGAAACCCGTCGACTCCGCCGATCTGCTGCACGAGGAACGCTGGCCGGAGTACCGGGCCGTGGCCCTCGACGCGGGCGTACGCTCCAGCGTCACGCTCCCCTTCAGGCGCTCCAGCCTCACCGTGACCCTCAGCCTCTACAGCTTCCGCCCCCACGCGCTGGAGGACGCCCCGCACGGCCCCGCCCGCGCCCTCGGCGCCCTCGCCGCGACCTGCATCGTCCGCGACCGCTCCTACCGGGCCGCCCTCACCGAACTCGACCAACTCGGCGCCGCCCTGCGCTCCCGCCCCGTCGTCGACCAGGCCTGCGGCATGGTCATGCACGTCCTCGACTGCGACGCCGACGCCGCGTTCACCGTCCTGCGTCGCATCTCCCAGGGCACCAACCGCAAACTGTCGGACGTCGCGTCCGCGGTCGTGGAGAAGAGGGGCAGGGGTCTGGAGAGGGAACTGGTCTCCCTTTCCGGCTGAAGCACCCCGAAGGCGCGCGGGGAACCTCGCGACCGGCCACGACAGATCCGCAGCCCGCAACGGACCGGGACTCCCGAGCCCGCAACGGACCGGCGCTCCCACGGCGCTCGACCGGCACCTGCACGGTGCTCCCACGGCACCCGCACGGCGCCTGCACGGTGCTCCCACGGCGCTTGACCGGCACCTGCACGGTGCTCCCACGGCACCCGCACGGTGCTCCCACGGCGCTTGACCGGCACCTGCACGGTGCTCCCACGGCACCCGCACGGCGCCTGCACGGTGCTCCCACGGCGCTTGACCGGCACCTGCACGGTGCTCCCACGGCACCCGCACGGCGCCTGCACGGTGCTCCCACGGCGCTTGACCGGCACCTGCACGGTGCTCCCACGGCGCTCGACCGGCACCCGCACGGCACCCGCACGGCACTCGACCGGCTCACCCTCACGGCGCTCATCGGCTCACTCCGCGGAGCGGAACGGCTCACCCTGCGGAGCGGAACGGCTCACCGCGCGGAGCGCACCGTCACCCGGTCGGCTGCCCGCGTCCCGCGAATGGTGCCCGGCGGCGCGCGCCCTGCCCGGCTCGGCGCTCTGATGGACGCGGGGCACGGCGGTCGTGCCCCGTCCGCCGGAGTCGGCCGAAGGAGCCCCGCCCATGCGCCGCAGAGCCCGTGTCCTGTCCGCCACCGCCCTGATCGGTGCCGTCCTGGGCACCGCCGCCCCGCCCGCGTACGCCGAACCGACGGCCGAGGTGAGCCCGTACTCCGTCGAACCGGGCGGCACGCTCACCTTCTCCGTCGCCTGCGACCCCACCGGCGGCCCCGCCCCCGAGACCATCGACGCCAGCTCCCAGGCCTTCGAAGAGGGCACCGTCACGCTGCAACGCCTCCCCGGCGACGACGACTCCGCCGGCGGCCCCTCGTACCAGGGCACCGCCAAGATCGCGCCCGCCGCGGACCTCGAGACCAGCGCCGACGCGGCGGACTCCACCAGCGAGTGGGGCGTCGACGGCCTGTGCCCGGCGGCCCCCGGCGGCGAGGGCACACAGTGGAGCGCCGCCTTCGACGTCTCCCTCGGCGGCGACCAGCCCCACCCCACGCACCAGCCGACCCAACAGCCGACCCAGCAGCCGACGCATCAACCGCCCCACCAGCCCACACACCTGCCCTCCCACCACACCACCCAACCCACCGCTCCGGTGCAGCGCGGCGTCCACGCGGGCGACGGCGGTGCCTTCACCGACTCCGTGCCGGCCATGGTCGCCGGTGGCCTCCTCATCGCGGGGGCGCTCGGCGCGGCCGTGCACCGGCTGCGCCGCCGGGACCGGTGGACGCCATGACCGCGCGGGCGGTCCCGCCGGAGTCGCGAACACCCCTCGGACATCTCGCCGCCGCGTCGGCGCGGCGCATGTCGCCGCTGTGACCGGCGCAACTCGCGGCAGTGCCCTTGGGGCGCGCGAGCCTGGGTACTGACAGGCCGAGGACGCGCACGACGCCTGGCGTGGCACGACGGCGCACACTCGCGGCACGACGGAGCACCATCGACCTCCCGGAGCGATCCCGGAGCGCGAAGCGCCGAACAACGCACCACGACTGCGCGGAGGCACCCATGCGGCGGACGGATCCCGAAGGGCACGGTCCGGTCCGCTACGGCCCACCCCTTCCCGCCCAGGGCCTGCCCGTCCTGCCCGAACTGGCCGCCGTGCTCTCCGCCGCCGCGGGCCACCCCGACCCCGTACCGCTCGGCGGCGATCCCGCCCTCCTGGACGCCGCCTGCGGCTACTGGGACCGGCGCGGACTGCCCACCGCACGGGACAGGGCCGTCGCGGCCCCCGGCGCCCCCGCCCTGCTCCTCGCGCTGACCGCGGCGATCGGCGGCGACGTCCTGCTCCCCCGGCCGTGCGCCGCCTGGTGGGAGCCCCAGGCACGGGCGTTGGGCAGAACCGTCTTCCATGTGGCCACGCCCGCCGAGTGCGGGGGTGTGCCGGATCCGTACGCGCTGCTGGAGACCGTGCGCAGGATGCGGGCCGAGGGCGGCGACCCCCGGATGCTCGTGCTGTGCGTCGCGGACGACCCGACCGCCACCGTGGCCCCGCCCGAACTGGTGCACGAGGCCATGGAGGCGGCCCTGGGGGAGGGGCTGCACCTGGTCAGCGACGAGACCTGGCGCGACACCGTGCACGACCCGCATGACACCGTGCTGCTCAGCCCCGCCGAGATGCTGCCCGACCGGGTCACCGTCGTCACCGACCTCGCCGGTGCCTTCCTGCCGCCGGGCTGGCCGGCCGCCGTCGCCCGGTTCCCGGCCGGCGGGGACGGCACGGGACTGCGCGACCGGGTCCTCGACGTGCTCACCGCGCTGGGCGCCCGGGTCGCCACCCCGGTCGCCGCGGCCGCCGCCCACGCCCTCGACGAGCCCGCCCCCGTCACCGAACGGCTCGCCACCTCCGTACGCCTGCACGCGCGGCTCGCCGCCGCCGCGCACCGTGCCGTCGTGGGCGCCGGGGCGCTCGCCCTGCCGCCGCGCGCCGGACGGCACCTGTACGCGGACCTCGCCCCGCTGCGCTCGTCCCTCGCCGCATACGGCGTCGGTGACGCCCAGGAGGCGGAGGACTTCCTCACCGCCCGGCTCGGGATGCCCGCGCCCGGCGGCCACCGGTTCGGCGACGACCTCGGGGAACTGCGCGTTCGGCTGTCCACCGACACGTTCCTCGGCACCACCGACGCGGAGCGCGCCCAGGCCCTCGCCGCGCCGGACCCGCTGGAACTTCCGCATATGGAACGCGCGTTGGCGGCTTTCGCGGCGGCTTTCGAGGACCTTCGATGACGAGGCACCTCCGGGCCGAGGGGCCCGGCCGGCCTCCGCCTCTCGGCGACGACGACCCCTAGCGTTCCTCAGCGGCCTCAGCGGCCTCAGCGGCCTCAGCGGCCTCAGCGGCCTCAGCGGCCTCCAGCCACCTTCAGCGGCCTCCAGCCACCTTCAGCGGCCTCCAGCCACCTTCAGCGGCCTCCAGCCACCTTCAGCGGCCTCCAGCGACCCTCACCGACGACGATCCTTCGTGACGACGCTCAGCGATGGGAGCCTCCTCGATGACGCAGCAGTCCGAGTCGACCACCTCAGCGACCCCTCCCACGACGACCCCCGAGGACACCGGCGGTCCGGCGTCCATGGCACCGTCCAGGTCGGTCTTCGCCCGCCCCCTGGCACCCCCGCCGCTCACCGAGCCCCGCCCGCTCGACGAGCGGCGCCGCTGGCCCCGGTCCTTCGCCGACCGGCTGACCACGCCCCTGCCCGGCCTGAAGGCCTTCGCCCGGTTCGCCCGCGAGGGCTCGGTCCGGCCGGGGGCCGACGGGCTCGCCGACATCCCGCGACTGCCGTACGAGCCCGGCCCGTTGCCCCGGGTGGGCACGCGGACCGTCGCCGTCTCCTGGGCGGGGCACGCGAGTTGGGTGGTGCGCATCGGCGGGCTCACCGTCCTCACCGACCCCGTCTGGTCCCGCCGGATCCTCGGCACCCCGGCCCGGATCACCCCCGTGGGCCTCGCCTGGGAGGCCCTGCCCCGCGTGGACGCGGTCGTCATCAGCCACAACCACTACGACCACCTCGACGCACCCACCCTGGCGAGACTCCCGCGCGACACCCCGGTCCTCGTGCCCGCCGGACTCGGCCGCTGGTTCCGGCGGCGGGGGTTCGGCCGGGTCACCGAGCTGGACTGGTGGGAGGCCGCCGAACTCGACGGCGTCCGCTTCGACTTCGTACCGGCCCACCACTGGTCCAAGCGCACCCTCACCGACACCTGCCGCTCACTGTGGGGAGGCTGGGTCCTCACGGCACCCGACGGCAAACGCCTCTACTTCGCCGGCGACACCGGCTACGGCCACTGGTTCTCCCTCATCGGCCGCCGCTACCCCGGCATCGACCTCGCCCTCCTGCCCATCGGCGCCTACGACCCCCGCTGGTGGCTCAGCGACGTGCACTGCGACCCGGAGGAAGCGGTCCGCGCCTTCCAGGACCTGGGGGCCCGCCACATGGCCCCCATGCACTGGGCCACGTTCGTCCTCTCGGCGGAACCGGTCCTGGAGCCCCTGACCCGCGTACGGGCGGCATGGAACGCGGCGGGTCTGCCCCGAGAGAACCTGTGGGACCTCCCGGTGGGCGGATCCCGGGTGCTGGACTGATCGACGGAGCGCACCCGTGCCCCAGCAACGGGCGCGGGGAACCGCCCGATCGAGCACGACGGACCCGCGGCCCGCGACGCACCGCGAGCCCCGGGCTCTCAGCGGACCATCCGCCGCCAGACGCTCGGCACCACACTGAGCAGCAGCGTCAACGCGACCGCCGCCAGCACCCCTTGCCACGGCTCCTCGAACAGCGACCCGCCCAGAATGCCGATCAACTGATACGTCACGGCCCACGCGAGGCACGCCGGCAGATTCCCCCGCGCGAACCGCCGCAACGGCATCTTCGCCAGCAGACAGGCCAGCATCACCGGGAGACGTCCGGCCGGCATCAGCCGGGACAGCACCAGCACGGCCACCCCGTGGTCGTCGAGCTTCGCCTGGGCCTGGGCCAGCCGGTCCTCCGGCGCCCGCCGCCGGATCGCCTCCAGCCAGCGCGAGCCGTTCTTGGAGCCCATCCCGCGCCGTCCCAGCCAGTACAGCGCGATGTCGCCGAGGAACGCGGCGACCGACGCCACCACGAACACCAGCAGCAGCGCGAGCGGCGCCGTCTGATGGAACGCCACCACGGCCGCCGAACTGACCAGCGCCCCGGTCGGCACCACCGGCACCAGCGCCCCGATCAGCACCAGCAGGAACAGCGTCGGATAGCCGATCGCCTGCTGGGTCGACGCGTACGGCACGGGAGTGCTCGCGGCGGTCAGGACGATCACCGGGCGTCCTCCGTGGCCTCTGTCGGTCCTCGTCTCATCACGCCACCCCCGGTCTTACGCTGCCCCCGTGCTCCAGCCGGTGCACGGCCACGTCGGGGGCGTGCACGGCGGCGAGGCGTACGAACTCCTCGCCGGGGGAGTGGAATTCATGGGGGCGCACAGCGTCCATGCCGATCGGCCAGTACGTGCCGTAGTGCACCGGCACCGCGCTCCGGGGCGCGAGCAGCGCAAGCGCCTCCGCCGCGCGCCCCGCGTCCAGGTGGCCCTCGCCGAGGTACGGCCCCCAGCCGCCGACCGGCAGCAGCGCCACGTCGACCGGCCCGACCTCCTTGGCCATCGTCTCGAACAGCCCGGTGTCCCCGGCGAAATACGTCCGCGCGTCGCCCTCGATGACGAAGCCGAGCGCGGGCGAGCGATGCGGCCCGATCGGCAGCCGCCGCCCGTCGTGCCGGGCGGACACGGCACGTACGACCAGGTCACCGACCCTGACCTCGTCCCCGGGTACCGCTTCGGAGAGCTGTAGATGCGCCAGCCTGCGCAGCCCGGGGACCTGGCGCGCGGCGCCCTTCGGCACCACCAGCCGCGTACCCGGGGCGAGGCGGGCCAGCGAGGGAACGTGCAGATGGTCGGCGTGCAGATGCGACACCAGCGCGACGTCCGCGACCGCCGCCTCCGGCGGGGGCGGCGCACCCCGGCGCCTTCTCAGATGTGCGAGCCGGCGCGCGAACAGGGGGTCGGTCAGCACCCTCGTACCCGAATCCTCCACGGTGCAGGTCGCATGACCCCACCAGGTGATCTCCACCGGCACTCCGTTCGCCTCCTTCGCGCTACTCCCCCGAGCCTACGGGCTGGAGTAGGGTCTGCGGCCTGGGTCTGAGGGGGACACCGTGGGAGACAAGGGAGACACCAGTGGCGCCTCCGGTACGGCGTGCCGGGATGCCGCTCGTGGGTGTGGTGGGGCGGCGGGACGGGCGGCCGTGGTGCGGGTGGCGGCCATAGCGAGCCTGACGCCGTTGGAGGAGCTGGAGGCGGATCCGTTCCTGGTCGACTCCCGCAGCCAGCACGCCATGTGCGCCCGCTGGGCCGCCGAGCGCGGCTATGTGGTGACGCGCGAGCTGCTCGTACGCGGTCTGCGCCCCGACCACGGCGCCCTGTGGGCCGACGTCGACGCCGGCCTCGTCGACCTCTTCGTCGCCCCCAGCCGCCGCGTCCTCGAACGCGCCCTCGCCTCCGTCGACGACTTCACCGCCGAGTGCGCCAGACGCGGTATCCGCGTCGAGACCGTCGGCCGCGCCGAACCCGCCTACGACGCCCAGATGAAGGCCCACGTCCACCGCCGCCTGTCGATGCCGACGGCGGGCTACGACGGCCGCTGAGCGGTGACGGCCGCGCCATTGCGGGCGCCGGATCACCTGATGAGGGGCGCGGGGGAACCGCGCGGCCGGCCACGACGAACCCGCGGTCCGCGACGACCCGCAAGCCCCGAGCCGTCCCCGGACCGTGCCACGCCCCTGCCCCCCGTGCCACCCCGAATGCCGCCCCGGCGCCCCCACCCCTTATGACAGGCTGGGCCCACGACAGGACGTGAGGTGGCCGAACGTGGGCGGTGGTCGTTGGCGAAGGGTACTGAGCGGGGTCTGGCGGATGTTCGCCGTCTGGGCGGTGTCCACGCTGACGATGCTGGTGCTCGCGGGCGCGCTGCCCGACTTCCGGCTGCAGTCGGAGACCGGCGAGAGCGCCACGCAGATCGCCGTCACCGCGGCCTTCGGCGCCGGCGCGTTCGGTCTGCTGTCCTCGCTCGTGTGGCCGCTGCTGGTGCGGGCGCTGCTGCTCGTCCCGGCGCTCGTCCTCGGCCTGCTCGTCTTCTTCCTCAACGGCTCGCTCCTCCTCCTCGCCCTGCGGATCAGCCCCTCCGGACAGGGTGAGGCCGCGCCCGAGACCGCCGTGGTGGTCGCCGCGGTGATGTCCGCCGTCGCCTCCGCCACCGGTGGCGCCCTCGCCGTACGCGACGACGACGCGTACCGGCGCCGCCTGTACCGGCTGGCCGACCGCCGCCGCAGGCACGCCGAGGGCCGCCCGGGGCCCGCCGGACCCGGCACCGTCTTCCTCCAGCTCGACGGCGTCGGCCACGACGTCCTGGAGGCGGCGACGGAGAAGGGCCTCATGCCGACCGTGGCCGAGTGGCTCGGCCTTCTGCCACCCCTTCCGCCGGCCGGGACGCCCCGCCCCCGGCCCACCCACCGGCTCACCCCGTGGCACACCGACTGGTCCAGCCAGACCGGCGCCAGCCAGCTCGGCATCCTGCACGGCACCAACCACGACGTGCCGGCCTTCCGCTGGTACGAGAAGGACACCCGGGAGGTGATGGTCTGCAACCGGCCCTCCAGCGCCGCCGAACTCCAGCGCCGGGCCATCGACCGCACCGGCGACGGCGGTCTGCTCACCGTCGACGGCGCCAGCCGCGGCAACCTCTTCAGCGGCGGCGCCGACCAGCTCGCGCTCGTGCTGTCGATCGCGGCCCGCCGGGGCCGGCAGAACCGTTCCCGCGCCGGGTACTTCGCCTATTTCTCGGACCCGGCGAACGCCGTCCGCACCGCCATGTCCTTCGTCGCCGACGTCCTGCGGGAGATCGGCCAGTCCACCCGCGCCCGGTTCGCCCACCAGCGGCCCCGCGTCAAGCGCGGCGGCCTCTACCCGTTCATCCGCGCCTTCGCCACCGTCATCGAGCGCGATGTCGTCGTCTCCGCCGTGATCGGGGACATGTTCGCGGGCCGCGCGGCGATCTACGCCGACCTGGTGGCGTACGACGAGGTCGCCCACCACTCCGGCCCGCACAGCCGTGACGCCGCGAAGATCCTCGAACGCCTCGACCGATCCCTGGCGTTGATCGCCCAGGTCGCCGAACACGCCCCGCGCGCCTACCGGATCGTCCTGCTCTCCGATCACGGCCAGAGCCCCGGCGAGACCTTCCTGGGCCGCTACGGGCTCACCCTCGGCGACCTGGTCCGCGCCGGCTGTGGCCTGCCCGTGCCACGCCGGGCCCAGCGCACCCACAGCGGCGCGGAGGCACGGGCGGCCGTACGGGCCGCGCTGCGCATCCCGGTCGAGGAGGGCGTCGAGGAGTACCGGCCGACGCGCCGCTCCGAGCCGATCGTCCTGGCCTCCGGCAACCTCGGCCTCGTCTCCTTCCCGGACGTCTCCCACCGGATGAGCCGTGAGGAGATCGACGCCCGCCACCCGGCCCTGCTCGCCACCCTCGCCAACCACCCGGGCATCGGTTTCCTCCTCGTCCGCAGCGAGGAGCACGGCGGCGTCGTCCTCGGCGCGCACGGCGCGGAGATCCCGGTCGCCGAACTGAGCGACGAACACCCGGGCCCGCTCGCAGACTTCGGCCCCGGCGCCGCCGACGCCGTACGCCGCACGCACGGCTTCCCGCACACCGCCGACATCATGGTCAACTCCTGGTACGACCCCGCCGACGGCGAGGTCCTCGCCTTCGAGGAACAGATCGGCTCCCACGGCGGCCTCGGCGGCTGCCAGTCCCGCCCCTTCCTCATGTCGCCGCTGGCCCTGTCCGAGCCGGCGGAGGAGGACGAGGAACTGGTCGGCGCGGAGAAGATCCACCAGGTCCTGAGGCGATGGCTGCGCGAGTCGAACGGCCCCCAGGTACCGCTGGCGCACGACAGGGCGCCCCACAGGGGCGCGGGGAACCGCGCGACAAGCCACGACGGATCCGCGCCCGCCAAAGAACAGAACCCGGCAGACGCGTAGGCGCCCGGCCCGCAGAAAACCGGCTGCGGCGAGCGCGGCGCCCGGCCCGCAGAAAACCGGCTGCGGCGAGCGCGGCGACCGGCCCACACTGTTCGCATCGGACGCCGCACACCCGCGCGCCCCTTTCGCACACCCATGGAGCCCCCGCCTTGCAGGCCGCCGTGACCGTCACACCCTCCCGTATCCCCGAGCTGCTCCTGGGCCTCGCCACCGTGCGCCCCGTCTTCGTCTGGGGTGCCCCCGGCATCGGCAAGTCCTCCCTGGTCAGGGCCTTCGCCGAGTCGCTGGGCCTGGAGTGCGTGAGCCTCCTCGGCACGCAGCTCGCGCCGGAGGACCTGATGGGCGTACCGCAGATCCGCGACGGGCGCTCGGTGTTCTGTCCGCCGGAGGCGATCGCCCGCGACGAGCCGTACTGCCTGTTCCTGGACGAGCTGAACGCGGCCACCCCGGACGTGCAGAAGGCCTTCTACTCGCTGATCCTGGACCGCCGTATCGGCAACTACGAGCTGCCGAAGGGGTCGATCGTCATCGGCGCCGGCAACCGCGCCACCGACAACGCCCTCGCCCGCCCCATCGCCTCCGCCCTGGTCAACCGCCTCACCCACGTCCACCTCCAGGCGTCGGCGAAGGACTGGCTCGGGTGGGCGGAGGGCAGCGGCATCCACCCCTGGGTCCTGGACCACCTCACCGACCGCCCGGACCACCTGTGGTCCAAGCCGCCGAAGAGCGAGGAGCCGTTCTCCACGCCCCGCTCCTGGCACATGCTCTCCGACGCGCTGCACTCCTTCGGGCGCGACCTCGACGAGGAGACCCTGAAGGTCCTCGCGCACGGCACGCTCACGCCCGCGCACGCGGTCGCCTTCTGCGGTTACGTCAAGATCGTGCGCAGCCGGTTCGGCATCGAGGCGATCCTCAAGGGCGAGGCCGGCTGGCCCCACCGACTGGAGGACCGCGACCTGCTCTACTACCTCGCCGACTCCTTCCGCGGCCGGCTGATCAAGGAGTTGCCCGCGAGCAAGCAGCACATGTCGGCGAACGGGCGGCAGACCGCGTACCGCGCCAAGTCCCTGCTCGTGCAGCTCGCCGAGATCTCCGTCGAGGTCGCCCAGACCGTCATCGCCGCCGGTACCGACGGCAACCCCGTGCTGCCCGCCTGGTTCCTCGTCGAGGCGGCCCGGGACATGCCCCGGCTGGTGGAGGCGCGCCGGTGAGCGCGGCCGGCGGCAAGGGGCAGCACAAGCGGAAGACGCAACGGGATTTCGCCGACGAGGCGTTCGAGGCCGGACTGACGACGGTGCGGGCCAACTCCGCGCTGTACGCGGTCCGTTTCGACACCTGCCGCAAGGAGAAGTGCGCTCTCGCGCCCCGCGACGGCCTCGTCCGCGTCGACTCCGAGGGCGTGCTGCACGCGCACCCCGACCGGCTCGCCGCACCCGACGCCTGGGCCTGGGCCATCGCCCACGCCGCCCTCCACCTCGGCTTCGGGCACGTCCCGGCGGCCCAGGGGGAACGTGCGCAGCCCGACCGGTTCGACCTCGCCGCCCGCTGCGTGGCCGTCAACCGCTTCCTGCTCACGTTCCCCGTCGGCCTCACCCCCGAGAACCTGCCCGCCGGCTATCCGGACGGCGACGAGACACGACTCGCCGCCCGCTGGCGCCGCGACGGGCTCCCGGCGGCGTACGGGCACTGCGGCACGGCCGGTGGCGAACCCGACCAGCTCCTCCTGACCCGGCCCAAGTGGCAGGGACAGCCCCCGGACTGGCAGCTCGCCTTCGCGCACGCCCTCACCAGCACCATGTCCGCCGCGATGGACATGGCCGGCGGCCGCCGCGAGTCCCTCTACGACGAGCCGACCCGCAAGCGGCCCTGGGAGAAGGCGCTGAGCTGGTTCATCTCCTCCTACCCGCTGCTCGGCGGCATCGCGGCCGGCATCCGGATCGTCGCCGACGTCGAACTCGCCCACGCCCACGGCATCTCCGTCGCGGCCGTCGACGCGGAGGCCGGCGAGATCTACATCAACCCGCTCCGGCAGTTCGAGGACGAGGAATGGCGGTTCATCCTCGCCCACGAGATGCTGCACGCCGCCCTGCGCCACGGCGACCGCTGCGGCACCCGCGACCCGTATCTGTTCAACGTCGCCGCCGACTACGTCATCAACGACTGGCTGCGCGAGATGCAGGTCGGCACCATGCCCGACGGACTGCTGTACGACTCCGCGCTGGCCGGACTGTCGGCCGAGGAGGTGTACGACCGGATCGTCGGCGACCCGCGCCGGACGCGCCGGCTGTCCACCCTGCGCGGCAAGGGCGCCGGTGACATCCTCGGCGGCCCGCTCGGCGCGCCCCGCGACTACGTGGACCTCGACGAGTTCTACCGCCGGGGCCTCGCCCGGGGGTTCGATCTGCACGAGCGGCAGGAGCGCGGTTTCCTGCCCGCGGGGCTGGTCGAGGAGATCCGTGCCCTCAGTCACCCACCGCTGCCCTGGGACGCCCGACTGGCCCGCTGGTTCGACGAGTTCGTTCCCACACCGCAGGCCGTACGGACCTATGCGCGTTCCTCGCGCCGTCAGTCGGCCACTCCCGACATTCCGCGCGCCGGACGGTACTTCCCGCCCGAGGAGGTCGCCCGCTGCACCTTCGGAGTCGTCCTCGACACCTCCGGCTCCATGGAGCGGACGCTGCTCGGCAAGGCGCTGGGCGCGATCGCCTCGTACGCCGAGGCCCGTGACGTACCGGCCGCCCGGGTCGTGTTCTGCGACGCCGCCCCGCACGACGCGGGCTTTCTCCCGGTGACCGAGATCGCCGGGCGCGTCCGCGTCCACGGGCGCGGCGGCACGGTGCTGCAGCCGGGCATCGACCTGCTGCACCGGGCCGACGACTTCCCGCCGGGCGCGCCGGTCCTCGTGATCACGGACGGCTGGTGCGACGTGCTGCGCGTGCGGCGTGAGCACGCGTATCTGATTCCACAAGGCGCTCGTCTGCCGTTCACCGCGCGAGGGCCGGTGTTCAGGGTGAGATGAGGCTCGGACCGCCCGGAGTGTGATCGGATGGGGGCAGGCAACCCGGAACCAGGAAACGGCAACCGGGAACCACATGCGAAAGGAATGACCGTGGCTACCACGCGCTCCGCACACACCGTCTGGGAAGGCAACCTGCTCGAGGGCAACGGTGTCGTCACCTTCGACTCCTCCGGTGCCATCGCCGAGCAGCCCGTGACGTGGGCTTCCCGCGCCCAGGACGCGAACGGCAAGACCAGCCCCGAGGAGCTGATCGCGGCCGCCCACTCCAGCTGCTTCTCCATGGCCTTCTCCCACGCCCTCGCCGGTGCCGGGACCCCGCCCACCAAGCTCCTCACCTCCGCCGACGTGACCTTCCAGCCGGGCGAGGGCATCACGGGCATCCACATCACCGTGGAGGGCACCGTGCCCGGCCTCGACGAGGAGGGCTTCGTGGCCGCCGCCGAGGACGCCAAGGTGAACTGCCCCGTCAGCCAGGCTCTCAAGGCCGTACCGATCACCCTCTCCGCCAAGCTGGCCTGACCGACTGCTTCGCACGCCCCATTGACAAGAGCCCACTCAAGTTTTGTGCTGGTGGTGGGGACACTTGGCGGAACCTTGCGGAATCCTGCTGGAAGGGGACGGCGATGGGGCGTGCGGTCGGGGTCGATCTCGGTACGACGAACCCGCACGTCTCGGCGAAGGACCTCGCCACCGGCCGCGAGCAGAAGATGACGGTGACGGGTGGCTCCGTCCTCCCCGAGGACGACATCGACCGCATGATGCGGGAGGCCGAGCAGTACGCCGACGACGACCGCCGGTGCCGCGAGGCCGCCGAGACGCGCAACCACGCCGAGTAACTCGTCCACCGGACGGAGAAGTTCCTCCGCGACAACACCGAGCGCGTCCCCGCCGACAGCCGAGCCGAGGTCGAGTCCTGAAACGCCTCCTGGAAACCGTTCCTAGAGACTGAGCGGGAGTGAGTCCTGTTGCCAGAACTCATGCTCGGCCGAACGCCCCGGACGGTGTTGGGCGTTCTGGTTGCCCGCGTTCTCTCCGCGTCCGGGCGGCACGGATCGTGTCCGTGGTCCGGGAATGCGGCGGCGGGGTTCCTCACGCCCAGGAACAGAACGCTCCTGAACGCACTCCAGCGGCAGCAGCTCCAAACCCCCGAGGACACCGCCGCCCTCCGCGCCGCCACCGAGCACCTGGCAACCGTCAGCCAGCGCATGGGCCAGGCCATGTACGCGGCGGCCGCGGCCTCCGGCGGCCCGGCGGACGAGCCGCCGCCCGGCCCGGCCGACGAGCCGCCGTCCGGCCCCGCCGAGGAGGAGGGCGTCGTCGACGCGGAGATCGTGGACGACGAGAAGGGGCCGAAGGGGGGAGCGGCGTAGGCCGGGGCCGGACCGTACCCGGCGAGCGGCCGGGGTCAGTACCTCTCGCGGTAGTGCCGCAGGATCTCTCTCGTGTGCTCGGCGGAAGCCGCGTGGGCGGCCATGTGGTCGAGGACTTCGAGGTGGAGGGCCACCTCGGTGCGGGAGTCGAGGTAGAGGGCGCCGGTGAGGTACTCGGTGTACACCATGTCGGGGAGTTCGGGTTCGGCGAAGCGGAAGAGGGAGAAGGGGGCGTAGGTGCCCGGGTGGGGCCCGCTGGCGAACTCGCACACCTGAAGGATGACGTGGTCCTTCTCGGTGATCTCCAGCAGCCGGTCGATCTGGTCCCGCATCACCTGGGAGCGGATGCTCACCGGACGCATGAGGGCCGTCTCGTCCATGATCACCCACAGGTGCGGCGGCTTCTCCTGGGTGAGGAGCTTCTGCCGGGCCATCCGCAGCGACACATGGCGTTCGATCGTCTCGGGACCGGTCTGGCCGACGGTCCCGGCCTCCATCACGGCCCGCGCGTACTCCTCGGTCTGCAGCATTCCCGGCACGAAGTGCGGCTCGTACTGCCGGATCAGATGCGCCGCGCCCTCCAGGCTGACGTACACGCTGAACCAGTCGGGCAGCACATCGTGGAACCGCTGCCACCAACCCGGCTTGTTCGCCTCCTCGGCCAGCGTCACGAACGCGGCGACCTCGGGCTCGGCGACGCCGTACGTCGTCAGCAGGACCTGGACGTACGGGATCTTGAGCGCCACATCGGCCGTCTCCATGCGCCGCACGGTCGCCGGAGCGACCCGGAGGACCTGCGCCGCCTCCTCGCGCCTGAGCCCGGAGGCCTCCCGCAGTTCCTGGAGCCGTCTTCCGAGCACCACCTGACCCACGGTGGGCGCGGGCCGCCGCTCACTCACGCCACGCCTCCCCACGCGCCGAGATGTGCGAACAGTCTGTCATGCTCCGGTGACATCTCACAGGGCCGGCCGGAACCCGACCTCACAAGGTACGGGGAGCCATGACCTCGGAGGTAATCGACGGCGGTACACCCCGCGCGACAGGGTGGTGTCACGGAACCCGACCACCATGTCGACGGAGAGTGATGTGCCCATGTCCGTACCCGTCCCCACGACCCGGCTCGCCGTGCTCGCCCGGACCACCGACCCCCGGACCATGCTGCGCCGCTTCCTGGCAGGCGACGCGGTGGTGACCGGGGCGAACGGGCTCGCCTACCTCCTCGCGGCCGGACCTCTCGGCCGGTTCCTCGGCGTCGACTCCGGACTGCTCGTCGCCCTGGGCGCGTTTCTCGCGGTGTACGCGGCGGGCGTCGCCCTGGTGGCCTCGCGCGAGCGTCCGCCCGCGCCGGCCGTACGGGCCGTGATCGAGGCGAACCTCGCGTGGACGGTCCTCAGCCTCGTCGCCCTGGTGCTGTGGCTGACGCCGAGCACGGCGGGCGCGGTGTGGACGCTGCTCCAGGCGCTGACCGTGGCCGGGTTCGCGGCGGCGCAGTACACCGCCCTCCGCGCGGCCGGGAACCGGACATCAGTTGAGTGAGCGTCAGAACATCAGCGCGTGAAGGTACTTGACCGTCGCCGGGTCGGCCGGGAGGAACGTCTCGATGGCCAGCTCGGCCACGGTCACGTCCATGGGGGTGTTGAACGTGGAGACCGAGGAGATGAAGGACAGCACCCGGCCCTCGTGCTCGATCCGCATCGGCAGCGCGAAGTAGGCGCGCGCCTCGGCCCCGGGCCCCTCGCCGGGCTCGTCGTCGGTCGTGCCCGACGGCAGCGGGTACGCCGCCACCTCCTCGTACAGCGCGCGCAGCGGCGCCGAGCGGCGCAGCGCGATCTGGCGTTCCATCTGCTCCAGCAGATGCCCGCGCCAGGCCCGCAGGTTCCGGATGCGTGGCGCCAGGCCCTCGGGGTGCAGCGTCAGCCGCATCGCGTTGAGCGGCGGCACGAGGAGCGACTCGGGAACGCCGTCCAGCAGCATCGTGATACCCCGGTTGGCGGCCATCACGTCGTACATCGCGTTCATCACCAGCGCCGGATACGGCTCGTAGCCCTCGATCAGCCGTTCCACGCCCTCGCGCAGGGCGTCCATCGACGGGTCGTCCAGTGGGGTCTCCGGGTAGTGCGGGGCGTAACCGGCCGCGAGGAGCAGCGCGTTGCGCTCCCGCACGGGTACCTCCAGGTGCTCGGCGAGCCGTAGCACCATCTCCTCGCTCGGGCGGGAGCGGCCCGTCTCGACGAAGCTGATGTGGCGCGCCGAGGAACCGGCGCGCAGCGCCAACTCCAGCTGACTGACCCGCCGTTGCTCCCGCCAGGCCCGCAGCAGCGGGCCCGCGCCCCGGTCGGAAGGGGTGGGGGGACGGCCCGGGGAACCGGTCGGGACAATGGTCATGCGAAAAACGTAACCGAGGCGATCGAGGAGTGGCTCGTGTACAACCCGTGGAACCCGTCCTGGGAGGCGACCGCCGTCTACCGGGCACGGGTACGAGGGTGCCTGCTCGGCGGCGCCGTCGGGGACGCGCTCGGCTATCCGGTCGAGTTCTCCTCGCTGGCGCAGATCCGCTCCACGTACGGAGACCGCGGCGTGACCGGTCTCGTACCGGACGGCGACGGGGTCGTGGGCCGGGTCAGCGACGACACACAGATGACCCTCTTCACCGTC
The DNA here is from genome assembly GCF_045160825.1 of Streptomyces sp. NBC_00104. NCBI lineage: Bacteria > Bacillati > Actinomycetota > Actinomycetes > Kitasatosporales > Streptomycetaceae > Streptomyces > Streptomyces sp. NBC_00104. The sequence continues at coordinate 9,231,282 of NZ_CP108215.1, forward strand.
GAGGGCCTCCACCAGGCCCACGAGCACGAGCGGCTCAAGGGCGTCGACGGTGTCTGGTCCGAGCTGGTCCGGGGCGCCTACGGCCGCTGGCTCGACACCCAGCGGCAGCCCGGCCCCGACCCGCGCGCCGTCTCCGGCCTCGCCGCCCGGCCGTGGCTGTACGCCCGCCGCGCCCCGGGCAACGCCTGTCTGTCCGGCCTCGCCAAGCCGTACCGATCCGAACCCGCCGTCCCGCCGGGACGGCCCGGGCCCATCAACCCGGACTCCAAGGGCTGCGGCACGGTCATGCGCTCGGCCCCCTTCGGGCTGGCCCGCGTCCCGGCCGAGACCGCGTTCGAGCGGGCCGTGCAGAGCGCCCGGATGACGCACGGCCACCCCACCGGCTACTACGCGGCCGGTGCCCTCGCCGCGATCGTCGCGCACCTGATGGCCGACGAGTCCCTGGAAGGCGCCGTGCTCCGCGCGCTGCGGCTGCTCGCCCGCCACCCCGGCCACGAGGAGACCACCGCGGCCCTGACCCGCGCCCTCGACCTGGCCGCCGAGGGCGCCCCGACCGCCGAGAAGGTCGAGTCCCTCGGCGCCGGCTGGGTCGCCGAGGAGGCCCTCGCCATGGGCCTGTACTGCGCCCTCGCCGCGCACAGTGTCACCGAGGCCCTGCTCCTGGCCGTCAACCACTCCGGCGACAGCGACTCCACCGGCTCCCTCTGCGGCAACCTCCTCGGCGCCCACTACGGCGACCACGGGCTGCCCCAGGAGTGGGTGGCGGCGACGGAGGGCCGTGCCGAGATCACCGTCCTCGCGGACGACTTCGCGGCGGAGTGCGTACGGATCTGATGCGGCCGAACGTCGTTCGCGCGGCCGGATGCGTACGCCCCGGGCCGTCGGCCGGGCGTCTGACCAGGGACTCGGCGGCCCGCTTGTGGCACGCTGAGAGGGACCGCACGTCACGACGGAGGGGACGTTTCGGAAGGAGTGGGCCATGCCCGTCGAACCCTTGTCGCAGAAGGAGATCGAGGACCGGCTGACGGAGCTTCCCGGCTGGTCGCTGGACGGAGGGCGGATCGCCCGCTCCTACCGGCTGGGCTCGCACTTCGCGGCGACCGCGTTGGTCGTGCACATCGCACAGACACAGGAGGAACTCGGCCACCACTCCGACCTCACCCTCGGTTACCACACGGTGTCGCTGACCATCAGCACGCACAGCGCGGGCGGCGCCGTCACCGAGAAGGACTTCGAGCTGGCCCGCAGGGTGGAGGCGCTCGCGCCCGGCCACGGGGCGAGCTGAGGCGGGTGTTGGACTACGACAAGGAGGCCGGCGACTACGACGCCCTGCGCGGCGGCGAACCCCGCGCCGAGGCCGCCGCCCGCGCCGTACTGGGCCTCGTCCCCGAGGGCACCCGCCGACTGCTCGACATCGCCTGCGGCACCGGGATCGTGACCCGGCGGTTCGCGGCGGCGCGGGACGGGATGCGGGTCACGGGCGTCGACCTCACGTACGCGATGGCGAGCCGGGCCGCCGCCCGGCTGCCCGGCTCCGTCGTGATCGGTGACGGCCGCCGACTCCCGTTCCGCGACGGGCAGTTCGACGCCGTCACCAGCGTGTGGCTGCTGCATCTGCTGCGCGGCCCCGACGACGTACGGGCCGTGGTCGGCGAGTGCGCCCGGGTGCTGCGGCCCGGTGGCGTCTACGTCACCACCGTCGACAAGGGGGCCTCCCACAACGTCGGCAGCGACATCGACGCCGTCCTCGCCCGGCGCCCCCGGGCACCGGCCACGGACCCCTCGGCGGCCGTCGAGAAGTACGCCGACGAACACGGACTGCGCACCGCCGGACAGGCCCGCTTTCCAGGACGCGGGCAGGGCCGCAGCCCCCGCCGGACCCTCGCCGACCTGCGCCGCGGCTGGTTCGTCACCCTGCCGCCCGGCGACCCGCTCGCCGATGACTTCGCGGTACGGCTCGCCGCCCTGCCCGACCAGGACCGGGCGCGCCCGGACCCGGAGTTCACGCTGCGGGCGTTCCGCAAGGCATGAGGGCGGTCGGCCGGTCAGGACACCGTCGTCCGCCTGAACTCCCTGACCCAGCTGGTCAGCCGACTCGCCCCGCCGTTGCCGTACCGGTGGCTCCGGCCTTACCGGTGGTCCCGGCCTTACCGGTGGTCCCGGCCTTACCGGTGGTCCCGGCGGGCAGGGAATCGGCCAAGTAGGCGTCGAGGTCGGGGTATTGGGGCGTGAGGACGTGGCGCACCCAGGCGTCGCGCTCGTGCTGGATCGGGGGGAGTTCCCAGACGCATCCGATCCATGGCCGGTCGGTGGCGACGAAGTGTGTGGGGTCGGTGTCCGGGCAGCCGAGCACCGGCTGGCCCGCCGCCGCGCCGGCGAAGTGGAGGACGTTGTCCCACACCCAGCTGTAGACGTTCAGGTAGGCGCCGTCGCCGCCGCCCCGGTGCAGTACGACGAAGGTCGCGGGCGGTGTCGTCGAGTCCGGCTCCGGCAGCAGTTCCGGGAGGATCGCGTACGCCGCCTCCGCGACCTCGGGCGCGATGCCGGCCGGGTCCGCGGTGACGTGGTAGCGCTTGATCCGACGGCCGGCCACCTCGACGGGCGGCGGCACGGTCAGCAGTTTCTCGGTGAAGGGCATGGCGGCACGTTAGGGCCGCTTCCCTGCCATCCTGTGTCAGTGAAGGCCGGCCGACTCGTCTCGATCCTCCTGCTGCTCCAGACCCGGGGCCGGATGACCGCCGCCCAGCTCGCCGAGGAGCTGGAGGTGTCGGTACGTACGGTCTACCGGGACGTGGAGGCGCTGGGCGCGGCCGGCGTCCCGCTGTACGGCGACGCTGGCCACGCCGGGGGCTATCGCCTCCTCGACGGCTACCGCACTCGCCTCACCGGTCTGACGAGAAACGAGGCCGAGGCCCTGTTCCTGGCCGGCGCCCCCGGCCCGGCCGCCGAACTGGGTCTCGGCGCGGTGCTGGCCGCCGCCCGGCTGAAGGTCCGCGCCGCCCTGCCCGTCGAGCTGCGGGCGCACGCGGACCGGGTCGCAGGCCGCTTCCACCTGGACGCCCCCGGCTGGTACGCGGAGGGCGACGACACCCCGTTCCTGCCCGCGGTCGCCGACGCGGTCTGGAACGGACGGGTCCTGTACGTCCTCTACCGCCGCTGGGCGGAGCCCACCGACGTACGCAGCCGCCTCGAACCGTACGGCCTCGTCCTCAAGGCGGGCCGCTGGTACGTCGTCGCGGGCCCGGGGCCCCGCACCTTCCGGGTCGACCAGATCCTCGAACTCACCTCCCCCGACGAGGAGTTCACCCGCCCGGACGACTTCGACCTGGCCGCGTACTGGACGGCGTACCAGCGTGACTTCCATGCCCGGTTGCACCGGGGCGAGGCAGTGGTCCGGCTGGCGCCGGGCGTGACCCTCTCCGGGGCCGTACGGGTCGACGGGGGTACCGGGGGCGACGGGCGTGCGGGAGACGATGGGCGTGCGGGGGACGGCGGGTGGACCACGGTCCGCGTGCCCATCGAGTCGGTCGAGCGCGCGCACGGCGAGTTCCTGCGTCTGGGCGGGGACATCGAGGTGCTGGAACCGGCCGAACTGCGCGGAAGAATCGCCCGGACCGTGGCCGAACTGGCCGAAAGATACGGCAACGTGGCCGGGAACGGCGGCGACTGAGAGTGCGGAACCCGTCCGTCCTTTCTGGAGGTTCGTCACGTGCAGCACCCGCACAGGCACCACAGACGCCGAGCCCTGCGCTCGCTGGTGACGGCGGCGCTCGTCGCCGCCGGACTCACCACGTTCACCGGCACGCCCGCCGAGGCCGCCACCGCCCGCCAGGTCGAGGCCCTCGACCGGGGCGTGGTCAGCGTGCACGTCGACAGCGGCAACCTGGTCAGCTGGCGCTGGCTGGGCACCGACCCCAACGACGTGTCCTTCAACGTCTACCGGGCCGGAACGAAGGTCAACTCGGCTCCGGTCACCGGCTCGACGAACTACTTCCACTCCGGCGCCCCCGCCCAGGCCGACTACACGGTCCGCGCCATCGTGAACGGGGTGGAGCAGAGCGACTCGGTGCACGCGGTCCAACTCCGCACCGGCTACAAGGACGTCCCGATCAGCGCGCCCGCCGGCGGCACCACCCCGGACGGCGTCGCGTACACCTACGAGGCCAACGACGCCTCCGTCGGCGACCTCGACGGCGACGGCGCCCTGGAGTTCGTCCTGAAGTGGCAGCCGACGAACGCCAAGGACAACTCCCAGTCCGGCTACACCGGCAACACGATCATCGACGGCATCAAGCTCGACGGCACCCGGTTGTGGCGTATCGACCTGGGCCGCAACATCCGTTCGGGCGCGCACTACACGCAGTTCCAGGTGTACGACTACGACGGCGACGGCAGGGCCGAGATCGCCGCCAAGACGGCGGACGGCACGGTCGACGGCACCGGAGCGGTCATCGGCAGTTCCTCCGCCGACCACCGCAACTCCAGCGGCTACATCCTGTCGGGCCCCGAGTACCTGACCATGTTCAACGGCCAGACCGGCAGGGCGATGCAGAGCGTGGACTACGTCCCGGCCCGCGGCACGGTCTCGTCCTGGGGCGACTCGTACGGCAACCGCGTGGACCGCTTCCTCGCCGGGACGGCGTATCTGGACGGTGCCAGGCCTTCGCTCATCATGGCGCGCGGCTACTACACCCGTTCGGTGATCGCCGCCTGGGACTGGCGGGGCGGCTCCTTCACCCGCCGCTGGACCTTCGACACCAGCTCCTCCACCAACTCCGGCCGGGGCTACGACGGCCAGGGTTCGCACAGTCTCTCCGTCGGTGACGTCGACAACGACGGCAAGGACGAGATCGTGTACGGCGCGATGGCCGTGGACGACAACGGCAACGGTCTGTGGACCACCAGGACGGGCCACGGCGACGCCCAGCACCTCGGCGACCTCGACGCGTCCACCTCCGGCCTGGAGTACTTCAAGGTCTCCGAGTCCACCTCCCAGCCCGCCGAGCTGTACATCAACCCCGCGAGCGGCGCGGTCCGCTGGCAGCTCGCCGCCTGCTGCGACAACGGCCGGGGAGTCGCCGGGGACGTCTACGCGGGCAACGACGGGCCCGAGATGTGGTCCGCCTCCGACTCGTCCATCCGTGACGAGGCCGGCGCGACGAAGGGCCGCGAGCCCTCGTCCGTCAACTTCCTCTCCTGGTGGGACGGCGACCCGGTCCGCGAACTCCTCGACGGCACCCGGATCGACAAGTACGGCACCTCCTCCGACACCCGTCTGCTGACCGGCTCCGGGGTCGCCTCCAACAACGGCACCAAGGCCACCCCCGCGCTCTCCGGCGACATCCTCGGCGACTGGCGTGAGGAGGTCGTCTGGCGCACCAGCGGCAACACGGCCCTGCGGATCTACTCGACCCCGATCGAGACGAGCACGAAGATCACGACCCTGCTCCACGACCCGATGTACCGCACGGGTCTGGCCTGGCAGAACACCGCCTACAACCAGCCTCCGCACACCAGCTTCTTCATCGGCCACAACATGCCGACGGCGCCCCGGCCGACGGTGTACACGCCGTAGGAACCGGTCCGTGGGCGGGCAGGGCTCGGCGCGCCCGGCCCGCCCACGGTCTCCGGTGGGACGGTGAGGTCCTCAGCCCAGCGTCAGCGACGCCTGTACGGGCAGATGGTCGCTGGGGAACTGGCCGTTCGACGCGTAGGTGTTGATGGCCGCCCGGTGCGCCGTGACGCCCGGCGTGGTCAGGATCCAGTCGATGCGGTCGCCGCCCGGGGTCAGCGGGCGGTAGCCGTGGAACGTCGCGTAGAGGTCGCCGCGCTCGGCCGCCGTGTCCCAGCTGTCGACGAGCCCGGCGCCCAGCATCGTGTCGTAGACCGTGTTCCTGTGGGCCGCGACGTTGAAGTCGCCGGTGACGACGAGGGGGAGCGACGGGTCGAATCCGGCGATGCGCCGGGCGATCAGGGCCGCGGCGCGATCGCGGGCGTACTGGCTGGCGTTGTCGAGGTGGGTGTTGAGGACGTAGAACTGTCTGCCGCCGTCCTGCAGATCGCGGAAGCGGACCCAGGTGACCATACGGATGGAGCCGCCGCCCCAGGTGTTCGACGCGGGCACCTCCGGAGTGTCGGAGAGCCAGAAGTGCTGGTGCTCGACGGGCGCGAGCCGGCGGGTGTCGTAGAAGACGGCCATGAACTCGTCGCGGTTGCCGCCCGCGCGACCGGTGCCGATCCAGCGGTAGTGCGGTCCGAGGTCGGTCTCGATGTCGAGCAGCTGCTGGTGGAGGCCTTCCTGGGTGCCGATGACGTGGGGTGCCTCCTGCCGCAGGAGTGCCCGCATCACGGGCCTGCGCACGGCCCAGCTGTTGGGCCGGGTGGTGTTCGCGTACCGCAGATTGAACGACATGGTGTCGAGACGGGGGGCGATGGCGGGTTCCTCCTCCGCGGCGACGGCTGGTTCGGCGGACAGCCCGGCGTGGGACAGGGGCAGCAGCACCGCCGCGGCGAGTGCGGTCTGCAGGCTGAGGCGACGCGTGACTCGTCTGTGGTTCGGCACTGAGGCTCCTTCTGCGGCGGCTTCCGGGCGAGTCGTGCGCACATCAGTGTGGAACGGCTTTCCATGTTAGGCATGAACATGTCGATATATCGAGGTGTACACGGCTCGAAGAGAGCGCGGATACCCGAGCGTTCGAAGAGGGCGCGCGCCGACCCGGGCGCGCGCCCTCTGCCCGTCCCGCTCGGGTGTCAGGTCACCGTGCAGGACTGGTCACCGAGTGTGAACGCGGTCGGTCTGCCGTTCGTCCCCGACCGGCTTCCGGTGAAACCGAAGCTCACCGACGAACCGGCCGCCACCGTGCCGTTCCAGCTGATGTTCCTGGCCGTGACCGCCGAACCCGACTGTGTGTGGGCGGCGTTCCAGATCTGGGAGACGCTCTGGCCGTTGGGGAAGGTCCAGCCGAGAGACCAGGAGGTCCACGCGCTCGTGCCCGTGTTCGACAGCTGCACGTCCGCCTGGAAGCCCCCCGACCACTCGTTGGTGACCTTGTACGTCACCGCGCAGGCTCCCGTCGGCTCGGGGTCCGGATCCGTACCGCCGCCCCCGCCGCCCGTGTCCGAGGAGTCGCCGTAGACGACGCCGCGCCCGTTGGTCGCGACGTAGACCCGCCCGTACACCCTCGGGTCACCCGTGATCGCCGCACCCGTCCAACCCCACTGATGGGCGTCGTCGTTGATCCGGGTCCAGGTCGCGCCCTTGTCGGTCGAGCGGAAGATGCCGCGGACACCGCCGATTTCGGCACTGGTGTAGAGCGTCTGGTACGAGGCTCCCGTGGCCGCCTTGCCGAAGCCGATCGTGTCGGCCTGCTCGACGCCCGAGAGCTTGCTCCAGGTGGCGCCGCCGTCCGTCGAGTGCCACAGGCCGTACGCCCCGTCCGTCGCCCCGCCCGCCAGCCACACATCGCCCTTCACCCCGGGCAGCGCCTTGAAGCGCACGCTGTCGCCGCTCGGCAGGCCGGTCGCGTTCGACGCGGTGAAGGTGGCGCCGCCGTCCGTACTGACGTAGAACTTCCCGGACTTGAAGCCGTAGAACGTCTTCGGGTCCACCCGGTCGGACTCCACGGTCGCGCCGGCCGGGATGCCGCTCGACGCCGACCACGCGTTGCCGAAGCCCGTCGCGTACTGCACGCCCGTGCCCGTCGGGCTCCACACGAACCGGCTGCCGTCCGAGGCCGCCGCGACCGTGCCGCCGCCGCTCACGCCCGACGGGTCGGTGCCCGCGAACCAGTTGGCGCCGTTGTCCGTGGAGAACGCGATGTGCGGACCGGAGTCCAGATTGCCCACGCGCACCACCGTGTTGGGGGTGGACTCGGCGAAGTCCAGGCTGGTCGTCGTCGTGAAGTTCGGCTGCGTGAACATCATCGACGGGACCTTCGTCAGATCCGTGTGCCGGAATCCGCCGATGTCACCGAGCGCGCTGAGCAGCGGGGCACCGGACGGCGGCGAGGCCAGGTCGTTGACGGCCGTCTCCTCCAGGCCCTGCACCATCGGTTTGATGGCGAACTGGCCGCCGCTGTCCCAGTTCCCCAGGTTCTCCGTACCGTAGATCGTCGCTCCCGTCCCGTACATCATCCGGTCGGAGTTGAACGGATCGATCTCCAGCGCCTCGGTCATCCAGCCGAGTTTGGGGGTCTGCTCCGGCGGCGACGGGTTGGCGCCCCAGGTCAGCCAGGGGGAGGACGAGACGTCCATGGTGTAGCGGTTCGAACGGTTCGGGTACGACGTGTAGTCCCAGGCCCGGGTCCAGGTCGCGCCGCTGTCCGTCGAGCGGAAGATCTGGGTGTCGGGCCACCAGGCGCTGTACGCCGTCGCCATGACCGTGCCCGGATCCTGCCGGTCGACGGTCAGCCCGCTGAAGCCGTAGTACGTGTCGGCCTCCGCCACCGGGCTGATGTCCGTCCAGGTGCCCGTCGCGGTCGCGTACCGCCACAGCCGGCCCTTGCCGCCGTCGTACGGCCCGCCCTTGTCGCTGTACGACAGATACAGATGGCCGTTCGTCGCGTCGAGGACGCCCTTGTGGGCCAGATATCCGGTCGGCTGCCCGGCCACCCGCGACCAGGTCGCCCCCGCGTCCGTCGAGCGGTAGACGGCGTTGTCCTTGTCGGCGACCCCGACGTAGATGGTCCTGGTCGCGTTCCCGGACGTACCGGTGGTCTCGTCGAAGGTGACCCACACGATGCCCTGGTTGTCGCTGGAGTACCCGCTGGTGTCGGACGGGTCGGCCACGTAGTTGCCGACGTTCGGGAAGTTCGTCACCTGCGACCAGGTGGCCCCCGAGTCCGTCGACCGCCACAGCCCCTTGCCGCTCGGCGCGCCCAGATACAGCACGCTGTTCCGGTTCGGGTCCACGGCCAGCCGCTCGCCCATGCCCCGCCCCGGCATGTTCCCGCCCAGCTTGAACGGCAGGTCGGCCTTCTGCCAGCTCGCGCCCCGGTCGGACGACCGCAGGATCGCCCCGTTCCCCGGGTCCCAGCTGTTCGTGTACGTACCGGCCGCCACGTACACCTTGTTCGGATCGACCGAGTCGGAGGCGAGGCTCACGACACCCGTGTGCCCCCAGTCGTCCCAGCCGACCGAGTCGAGCAACGGCGTCCACGTCTTCGACGACTCCACCCAGCGATAGGCACCGCCGATGTCCGTACGGGCGTACGCCAGGTTCCGCTCCTTACGGTTGAAGACGATGCCGGGCACGAAGCCGCCGCCGTCGATCCGGGCGTTCTTCCAGGTGTAGGTGTCGGCGGCGATGGACACCGACGTGTCATTCTTTCCGGCCTTCTCGGCGGCGATCACGGGTGGGGATCCGGCGAGCAGGCCGGCCGCGAGAGCCAGGACGGTGGTGAGGATGCGGGTTCTTCGCACCGTGGGGGTCCTCTCCTGACGAGTGGGGGGAAGTTCTCAGAAAAGGGCACAGCACCCCGCGCCCCGAAGGGGCGCGGGGCTGTGCTCGATTTGCGGCTACCGCCGCGTGGGCGCGACCAGCCACAGACGGCCGTCGGCCGTCAGCCGTCGTGCGACCTCGGCGGCTCTATTCCAGGAGCTCCGCGTACGAACCCATGGCCAAGGCGATGTCCGCCTGAGCCCAGAACCGGTGATACGTGAACGACGGCGCGGCGCCACCGGCCAGGTACGCCTCGATCTTCGACCAGGCCGGATCGTCCTCGTAGAACGACCGGATGGAGTCGAACGTCGACGACGAGTTGATGGCGTCGCCGTTCGGCATCGTCCCGGTCCATCCACTCGGCACGTACACCCGGTCGTCGAACCGGTTGTAGTCGGCCCGGGTCTCCGCGACGGCGATCCCGAGCCCGTCCTGGTGGTGGTCCCACATGCCGTCGAGCAGTGCCTTCGCGACCCGGGCCGCGTCGGCGTCACCGGAGCGGTCGGCGTAGTACGTCAGCGTCTTGGCGTACGCGGCGGCCACCCCCACGTCGTCGGTGTAGTCGGCGACGGTGACATGAAGTCCCGCGTTGGCACCGGGACTTGACGCGCTCCAGGTGTCGGGCGCACCGGACCACTGCAGCGTGGACGGGATCCGGTACGTGCCGTCCGGGTTGATCGTCGTCTTGGAGAGCGCCCAGTCGACCCACTTGTCGAGGACGGTCTTCGCGCCGGCGTTCCCCGTCTGCTGGTAGTACTCGGCGACCCGCTCCATGGACCACGCCTGGAAGCCGAACCACTGGTTGGACGGCGGGTCGTGGTACACCGGCTTCTCGTCGTAGAACATGCCGTAGAAGGTCGGCGTCCCGGCCGGGGGAGTGGCGTACCGACCCGCCCAGCTGTTGGTGGCGCCGCCCGCGATGCCGCCCTCGTCGGACTGCAGCCAGCGGTAGAACTCGATCTGCCGGTCGAGGGACTTGGCCCAGTCCGCCTGCCCGGTCGTCGACTTGGGCTTCAGCGGGGCGTAGTTGGCGAGGGCGTGGGCGGCCAGCGGGTTCTGGTAGCCGCCGTGCGTGTGGCTGGAGCCGATCCGCCAGGCCCAGCCGGCCGCCGTGTCGGTGGCGCCGCCCCACGCGTAGTACCAGGACATCAGGTAGTGGGAGGCGTCCTTGCCGGTGCCGGCCGGGCAGGACGTGGCGCCCACACAGTTCCCGATCTTCTTGAAGTACTTGTCGTACATCGCGTAGCGCAGATAGTCGCCCATCTTCGCGGCCTTGCCGATGGTCGCGGAGACGTCGGCGCCCTTGCCCTGCTCCTTGGCCCAGATGTCCGCCCAGTACGCGGCCTGTACGGCACGCGCGTCGGCGTCCGGGGCGTTGGTGAACTTCCACTGCTTCGAGTACGACGCGTCACCGGTGAACAGGTCCAGGTACCCGTTCGTGCCGCCGTACTTGAACTGGTCGCAGGTGGGCTGCGGGACGGTCTCCCACACGGACTCCTGCGGCCCGCGCTGGAAGGTGTTGATGTACGACGGGCCGGTGTCCGTCGGCCCCGCCTCGCACTTGCCGGGCGAGTTGCCGTAGCCGTAGACGTTGTCGACGTCCTGCAGCCAGTGCATGCCGTACACGTCGTCCGTGCCGTACGCGCTCTTCAGCTCGGCGGCGATGGGGTCCGGGCCGACCGAGACACCGGTGTTGAGCTGCGCCGGATACTCATTGGGGGTGTCGTGCTCGGGTGCGTACGTCGCCGGCTTGGAGGCGTTGTAGAAGGAGTTGGTCGGCTGGTCGGCGTGGGTCGGGATCATGAACTTCTCCATGATGTCCCAGGCCCCGTTGAACTTGGACCAGTCGCCCGTCACCTTGCCGTACATGGCCTGCAGCCACAGGAGGTAGCTGTACGCCTCCGAGGTGGTCTCATGGCCGTGGTCCGGCGCCTCGACGATCAGCGTCTCCACCGAGTGGTACGGGATGCCCTCGGGGGAGAAGTAGCCGTTCGCCGGGTTGGTGATCTTGCCGTAGAGCTCCAGGAAGCGCTCGTCGTACGTGCTCGACGCGGCCAGCTGGGTCACGGTCACCGAGGCCTTGGCGTGGCCGGTGGCCGTCGAGTCGAAGACCGCCGAGCCGGTGCCGGACGCGCCCGCGCCGATGGTCACCTTCTGCGCGGTGTTCCAGTTCGACGACGTGAAGGTCAGCGACGCGCCGCCCGTCACGGAGAGCCCGGTGTTGCCGGACGCCCGCGCGGTCGTCACCGTCACGTTCCCCGACGGCTGTGTCGAAAGTTTCACGTCGTAGGTGCCCGACTGGCCCTGACGCACGCCCAGTTGGGTCGGCGAGACCACCACGGCGGGACCCGAGGCGACCGTGATGCCGACCGGTGTGGAGTTCGCCGACGCGCCCAGGCTGTCGTACGCCTTGGCCACCAGGGAGTGACTGCCCACGGTCAAACCGGTGGCCGAGAAGGTGTACGGCGAGGTCGTGTCCGTGCCCAGCAGCGTGGTGTCGTCGTAGAACTCGACCTTCGTGACCGTCGCGCTGTCCGCCGCGGCGGCGGTGGCCGCCATCGGAACGGCGGTGCCCTGCGAGTACACCGCGCCCGGCGCCGGGCTGGTCAGTACCGTGATCGGCGGCTGGTGCGCGCCCACGCAACTGGTGCCGTTGATCGCGAAGTCGGTCGGCGCGGCGTTCGTGCCGCTGTAGGTGAACTGGGCACCGGTGGTCACCGCGGCCCCGACGGCGATCGTCCCGTTCCAGGACGCGTTCTTCGCCGTCACGGCCTTGCCGGACTGCGACCAGGTGCCGCTCCAGCCGTTGGAGAGCGTCTGGTTGCCCGCGTAGGCGTACGTCAGGGTCCAGCCGTTGATGGCCTCGGTGCCGCGGTTGCTGATCGTGAGCTCGGCGGTGAATCCCGAGCCCCAGTCATTGGTCTTGTAGTCGACGTTACAGGCGACTGCCGCCGCACTGGCGGGAGTCGAACCCGTGCTGAGCATCGTCACGGGGAGGACGAGGGCCGCCACCACGGCGGTCCACAGGCGCCGCGTGGCACGGCGTCTCCTTCTGGGGTGCATGCTCTGGTTCCTTCCGTGCGGCTCTTACGAAGGTGGGGGCGGAGCAGCAACAACAAGCCTTGAACCAGTGGGAGCGCTCCCATATTGAGGAGGGGGCCGCAGAGGGTCAAGGTGTTTGAAGAGTCGAAATGATTCGATCAGGGAGAAAAGATTCGTCGAACGCAATAACGCAACACCTCTGTTTTTTACCGTCACTTGGCGCTACCTTCACCAGCACCAGTGGGAGCGGTTCCATCAGTCGACGCGTTCGTCCCAGACGCGTCCGAGCTGCGAGGGCCGCTCAGAGAACACCCCCAGTGTTCAGGTCTTTTACTCGCCTCGGCGACAGCGCGACGACTCCTCCTCGTACACCCCACTACGGAAGAGGAACCCGCACTCATGAGCCGTACCAGAACAGCACTCCTGGCCGCGTTGGCGCTGGTCGCCGGCGCCGCCGGGACCTCCATGGCCGCCGTACCGGACGACGTCGGCGCCCAGGCGATCCCCTGCACGGTCGACTACAAGGTGCAGAACCAGTGGTCCACCGGCTTCACCGCCGCCGTCACGATCACCAACAACAGCGCCGCGAAGACCTCGTGGGCCGTGAAGTGGTCGTACGCGGGCAACCAGCAGGTCGGCAACGGCTGGAACTCCCGGATCACGCAGAGCGGTACGTCGGTGACCGCCGCGAACGAGACGTACAACGGCGCGCTGGCGACCGGCGGTTCGGTCAGTTTCGGCTTCAACGCCACCTACAGCGGCACCAACGCCCTCCCGACGACCTTCACGCTCGACGGCGTGACCTGCAACGTCGACGACGGCGGCGGTGGCGGCACCGACCCGGACCCGGGCACACCGGGCACGAAGGTGGACAACCCGTACACCGGTGCCAAGGTGTACGTGAACCCCGAGTGGTCCGCGAAGGCCGCCGCCGAGCCGGGCGGCAGCCGGATCTCCAACCAGCCCACGGGCGTCTGGCTGGACCGGATCGCCGCCATCGAGGGCGTGGGCAGCGGCATGGGGCTGCGCGACCACCTCGACGAGGCGCTGCGGCAGAAGGGGTCGGGCGAACTGGCCATCCAGCTGGTGATCTACAACCTGCCCGGCCGTGACTGCGCGGCGCTCGCCTCCAACGGTGAGCTGGGCCCGACGGAGATCGGCCGCTACAAGACCGAGTACATCGACCCGATCGCGGCCGTCCTCGCCGACCCGAAGTACGCCGGCCTGCGCATCGTCACGACCGTCGAGATCGACTCGCTGCCCAACCTCGTCACCAACACCGGCAGCCGCCCGACGGCCACCCCCCAGTGCGATGTGATGAAGGCCAACGGCAACTACGTCAAGGGCGTCGGCTACGCGCTCAACAAGCTCGGTGACGTGGGGAACGTCTACAACTACGTCGACGCCGGCCACCACGGCTGGATCGGCTGGGACGACAACTTCGGCGCCTCCGCCACCACGTTCAAGGAGGCGGCGACCGCCGAGGGCGCCACGGTCAACGACGTCCACGGCTTCATCACCAACACGGCGAACTACAGCGCCCTCAAGGAGAACAACTTCACCATCAACGACTCCGTGGCCGGCAAGTCGGTCCGCGAGTCGAAGTGGGTCGACTGGAACCGCTACGTCGACGAGCTGTCCTTCGCCCAGGCCTTCCGCAACCAGCTCGTCTCGGTCGGCTTCAACTCGAACATCGGCATGCTGATCGACACCTCCAGGAACGGCTGGGGCGGCAGTGCCCGGCCCACCGGTCCCGGCGCCACGACCAGCGTGGACACCTATGTCGACGGCGGCCGCTACGACCGTCGCCTCAACACGGGCAACTGGTGCAACCAGTCCGGAGCCGGCCTCGGCGAGCGTCCGAAGGCCTCCCCCGAGCCGGGCATCGACGCCTACGTGTGGATGAAGCCGCCGGGCGAGTCCGACGGGTCCAGCTCCGCCATCCCGAACGACGAGGGCAAGGGCTTCGACCGCATGTGCGACCCGACGTATACGGGCAACCCGCGCAACAACAACAACATGTCCGGCGCCCTGGCGAACGCGCCGATCTCCGGGCACTGGTTCTCCGCCCAGTTCCAGCAGCTGATGCAGAACGCGTACCCGGCGCTCTGAGCACGCTCGGATGAACCGGTCCGCCAGGGGTCAGCTCTGCTTCCCCAGCCCCTGGCGGACCGGTGGCAGGTCTGTGTGAGGCGCGACACGATGGCGGGGTGGGCGGGTGCGATGAGTTCCGCGCGGTGCGGCGGTCTTCATCGCCGTAAGCCCGTGCGAGAACGAGGAGTGAGAACCCCATGCGCATCGTGATCTGCGAGTTCATGAGCCTGGACGGTGTCGTGCAGGCGCCCGGCGGTCCCGACGAGGACACCGAGGGCGGGTTCGCCCACGGCGGCTGGACGCACCCGTTCTTCGACCCGGAGGTCGTGGGCGGCGCCTGGGACGCCGCGCTGAACAAGGCGGACGCGCTGCTGTACGGGCGCCGCACCTGGCAGATGATGGCCGCGGCGTGGCCCGACCGGGCGGGCGACCCCTTCGCCGACCGGATGAACTCCATCCGCAAGTACGTCGTGTCCGCGACGCTCGCCGACTCCGAGCTGACCTGGCAGAACACCACGCGTATCCCGGGCGAGGAGGCCGTCGCCCACATCCGTGAACTCCGCGAGGCCGACGGCGGCGACCTGCTCGTCATCGGCAGCCCGACCCTCGCCCGCACCCTCCTCGGCGAGGGCCTCGCCGACGAGCTCGTCCTGATCGTCATGCCGGTCCTGCTCGGCGGCGGAAAGACGATCTTCCCAGGCGACGGCGCCAAGCACCCCCTGGAGCTGGTCTCCACGACCACCAGCGGCACGGGCGCGAACGTCTGTGTCTACCGGGTGGCCGAGAAGGGCTGAATCGGCACGGGGATTTGCCGATACGGCAAGGGGACTTGCTGCTCTCCGGTGCGTCGGAGCAGGCTGGCGGCACCCGGAAGAGAGGGCTCACCGTCATGGGACAGCACCACCACGGCCAGGGTCGGCACGAGCAGGGCCACGACCACGGCCACCACCACGGCCATCACGACCGTACCGACATCGACTGGGCCGAGCTGGCCGAGCATCTGGAGGGGCAGGCTGAGCTGTTCGCGCCGCTGAACCGGCAGGCCGCCGCCTGGGTCGCCGCACGGCAGCCCGAGCCGGGACTGGTCGTCGACGTCGGCAGTGGACCCGGGGTCGTGAGCTGTCTGCTGGCCGACGAGTTCCCCGGCGCCCGGGTCGTAGCCCTGGACGGCTCCGGCCCTCTGCTGGAGCGGGCCGACGCCCGGGCCGAACGCCTGGGTCTCGCCGACCGGTTCGACACCCTGCAGGCCGAACTGCCGCACGGATTGGGTGACTTGGCATATCCCGCCGACCTGCTGTGGGCAAGCCGCAGCCTGCACCACCTCGGTGACCAGCGCGCCGCACTCGCCGCCTTCGCCGAACGCCTCGCTCCCGGCGGCACGTTGGCACTCGTCGAGGGCGGGCTGCCCAGCCGGTTCCTGCCGCGCGACATCGGCATCGGCCGCCCCGGGCTGCAGTCCCGGATGGACGCGGCGGAGGACCGTTGGTTCACCGAGATGCGGGCCGAACTGCCCGGCAGCGTCCCGGAGAGCGAGGACTGGCCGGGGCTGATGGCCGCCGTGGGCCTGCGCGACGCCACGTCCCGCACCTTCCTGCTGGACCTGCCGGCCCCGGTCCCGCAGGCCGCCCGCGACTACGCCGTGGCCTCGTTCCGGCGCGGCCGGGGAATCCTCGCGGACTTCCTCGACGCCTCCGACCTCGCGACCATCGACCGGCTCCTCGACCCCGACGACAAGGCGAGCCTGTACCACCGCACGGACCTCTTCGTCCTCGCGGCCCACACGGTGCATCTGGCTCAGCTGTGATCTCGGCGTGCGGGCGCGGAGCGGCGCGGCGGCGGGCGGGTCGGTGGCGGGCGGTAGGCGGGTCGGTGGCAGGCGGGTCGGTGGTAGGTGGTCGGCCGCCGGTGGCCAGCGGCCGGTGGTCCGTGTCAGCACCGCCCCGTGCGACGGCTCGGCCCTCGCCAAGGGCGTGGCCGACGGGTCCGAACGGGTGTCGGAGGCGGCGGCGCCCCGGCTGTGCGTGGTGCCGCCGTACTGGTCCGTGACGGGCGGTGCTCGCGGGTGTTGCCCCCGTACCGCCCGATGCCGAAGTCGCCCTTCCCCGGCGGCACTTGACTTCGAGAGTGCTCCAAGTGATGGACTCCGCACGTCGACCGGAGTCCAGAGGGTCGGCCGGAACCACAGAGGGGGACATCCATGACCGACGCTCCAGTCGCGCTCATCACCGGCGGCGCCACCGGTATCGGAGCCGCCGTCGCCCGGCAACTGCTCGACCACGGGCACCGGGTGGCCGTCACCGGGCGCAGGGCCGAGCGGCTGCGCGCGTTCGCCGCCGAACTCGGCGACCCGGAGGAGCTGCTGACCATTCCGGGCAACGCGGCCGAGTACGCGGACGTGCGGGCGGCGGTGGACGCCACGCTGAAGGAGTTCGGGCGGATCGACACAGTCCTCGCCAACGCCGGGATCGGCACCCACGACACCGTCGCCGAGGGGGACCCCGCCGGGTGGACGGAGATGGTGCTGACCAACGTGCTGGGGCCGGCCCTGCTCATCCGGGCCGCCATCGACGCCCTCAAGGAGACCCGGGGGCGGATCATGCTGGTCGGCAGCGTCGCCGGCTTCATCCACGGCCCCGGCAACATCTACGGGGCGACCAAGTGGGCGGTCACCGGGCTCGCGGAGAACACCCGGCGGCAGGTCACCGAGTGGGGCGTGGGCGTGACCCTGATCGCGCCCGGCCGCGTGGAGACCCCGTTCTGGGACGCCTACGGCAGCCTGCCGCCCGGCCATCTCCTCACCGCCGACCAGATCGCCGACTCCGTCGTCTGGGCGATCCGGCAGCCGGCCGGAGTCGACGTCAACACCGTCGTCGTACGGCCGATCGGGCAGCCGGTCTGAGAGCACGGCCCATCGGGCGGCCCGTCCGGCGTTTCGGAACCACGGCCGGCCGAGCCCCGGGCCACGGCCCCGCCCCGAACGCACGAGACCGCCCGCCGGAATCATCCGGCGGGCGGTCTCCGCGCTCTCGGCGAGCAGGCGTCGGCCGTGGGCGCGCCCTCAGGCCTGGTTGAACGTCGCCGGGTCCGGGCCGAGGCGCCGGTCCTCGTTCAGCGCGCTGATCGCGGCGATGTCCTCGGTGTCCAGGGAGAAGTCGAAGACCTCGATGTTCTCCTTGATCCGGGCCGGAGTCACGGACTTGGGGATGACCACGTTGCCCAGCTGGAGGTGCCAGCGCAGCACGACCTGGGCCGGGGTGCGACCGTGCTTCTGTGCGATCGCGATGATCGCCGGGACCTCCAGGAGGCCCTTGCCCTGACCGAGCGGCGACCAGGCCTCGGTGGCGATGCCCTGCTCCGCGTGGTACTCGCGGGACGCGAGCTGCTGGAGGTGCGGGTGCAGCTCGATCTGGTTGACCGCCGGGATGACGTTCGTGGCCTCGATCAGCGTGTTCAGGTGCTCCGGAAGGAAGTTGGAGACACCGATCGCCTTCGCGCGGCCGTCCGCGTAGAGCTTCTCGAACGCCTTGAACGTGTCGACGAACGTGCCCCGGGCCGGCGTCGGCCAGTGGATCAGATACAGATCCACGTACTCCAGGCCGAGCTTGTCCAGGGACTCGTCGAAGGCGCGGAGGGCGGAGTCGTAGCCCTGGTCGCTGTTCCAGAGCTTGGTGGTGACGAAGAGGTCCTTGCGGGCGACGCCCGAGGCGGCGATGGCCCTGCCGGTGCCCTCTTCGTTGCCGTAGATCGCGGCCGTGTCGATGCTGCGGTAGCCGGCCTCCAGCGCGGTCGTGACCGCACGCTCGGCCTCGTCGTCCGGCACCTGCCACACGCCGAAGCCCAGCTGGGGCATCTCGACGCCGTTGTTCAGGATGATCGGGGGGACCTTGCTGCTCACGAGCTCTCGATCCTTAAGTCGTCGGGTGGTACTTCCCATCGTCAACGATCACGGGGCGCGATGCATTCCTGAGCGGACCGCTCGCGCCCCGAATCGCAGATTGGCCGAAATGGATCCGGCGGTTCCAGAGTATCGGTCTGGACCATTGACCGACCGCGGTCGCGCGGGGAGCCTGTCCACTGCCGCAACGCGCATCGGTGAATCCCGGTCGCATACGTGAATGGATGGCTCATGACCCCCACGCGAAGGAACGTCCTCGGCGCCGCGCTCGGCGGTGCCGCCGCAGCCGCCGTCGGGCTGCCGGCCCCCGCCGCGCACGCCGCCTCCTGGCAGCTGAAGTGGTCCCCCTCGGCGAGCGCCGACGGACTGCGCGCCTTCGAGACGATCGAGGACGACCGCGCCGACTCGCACACCTCCGCCGCGCCGCACATCTACGCCACCGGCGACACCTGGCGGTTCGACATGCACACCGTCGACCGGGACACCTCCACCGACCGACAGCGCCAGGAGGTCACCGGCCTGCGCACCGGGAGCGGCTTTCTGCGGTGGACGGAGGGCCAGACCTGGCGCGTCACCTACGGGCTGTACCTGCCGGCCTCGCTGA
Organism: Streptomyces sp. NBC_00104; assembly: GCF_045160825.1. Taxonomy (NCBI): domain Bacteria; kingdom Bacillati; phylum Actinomycetota; class Actinomycetes; order Kitasatosporales; family Streptomycetaceae; genus Streptomyces; species Streptomyces sp. NBC_00104. The sequence goes on from NZ_CP108215.1 coordinate 9,250,356, forward strand.
AGGCGACCACCAGCTTCACGCACATCATGCAGATGAAGCAGCCCGGCGCCGGCACCTCGCCCCTCGTCGTGCAGTCCCTGCGCCGGGTGAACGGCGCACAGACCATCGAACTGAAGCTGCCCATCGACGACATCCTCATCGGCCGCACCGATCTGGCGCCGCTGCACAACTCCTGGGTCGACGTCGACTTCCAGGTCAAGGTCGGCAACGGCTCGGCCGGTTCGGTGCGCTGGATCCTCAAGAAGGGCTCCACCACCCTCATCGACGTCTCCCGCACCGGCGTCGACACCTTCCTCGCCGACCGGCTGCGCCCCAAGTGGGGGATCTACCGCTCCCTCGGCGACACCTCGGGCTCCCTGCAGAACTGCCACATGCTGCTGCGGGACTTGCGGGGCTACCAACTGGTCTGACCGCACAGCGGGGTGGCCGGCCCGAGCGGTCTCACGCCCGGCACCCCGTGAGGCACCCCGAGCGGTCTCACGCCCGGTACAGCGCCTCCACCTCGGTCGCGTACGTCTTCTCGATCGCCTTCCGCTTCAGTTTCAGCGACGGCGTCAACAGACCGTGTTCCTCGGTGAACTGGTGCGCGAGGATCCGGAACGTCCGGATCGACTCGGCCTGCGAGACCAGGGTGTTGGCGGCGACCACCGCCCGCCGCACCTCGGTCTCCAGCTCCGGGTCGCGCACCAGCTCGGCCGCCGACAGCTTCGACTTGCCGTGCATCTGGAGCCAGTGCTCCACCGCCTCCCCGTCCAGGGTGACCAGGGCGGCGATGTACGGACGGTCGTTGCCGACCACGATGCACTGGGCGACCAGCGGATGGTCGCGTACCCGCTCCTCCAGGATCGCGGGCGAGACGCTCTTGCCGCCCGAGGTCACCAGGATCTCCTTCTTGCGCCCGGTGATGGTGAGATAGCCGTCCTCGTCGAGGGAGCCCAGGTCACCGGTGGCGAGCCAGCCGTCGTGCAGGGTCTCGTCGGTGGCCTTCTGGTTGTTGAGATAGCCCTGGAAGACATTGGGGCCGCGCAGCCAGATCTCGCCGTCGTCCGCGATGTGCACGGTCATCCCCGGGATGGCCTGGCCGACCGTGCCGTACCGGGTGCGCTCCGGCGGGTTGGCGGTCGCGGCCGCCGTGCACTCCGTCAGGCCGTACCCCTCGAAGATGTGGACGCCCGCGCCCGCGAAGAACAGTCCGAGCCGCCGGTCCATCGCCGAGCCGCCGGACATCGCGTACTTGATCCGGCCGCCCATCGCCTCCCGGATCTTGCCGTAGACGACCTTGTCGAAGAACTGGTGCTGCATCCGCAGCCCCGCCGACGGACCGGGCCCGATGCCCCAGGCCCTCGCCTCCATCGCGTCCGCGTACTTCACGGCGACCTCGACGGCCTTCTCGAACGGCCCGGACCTGCCCTCGCGCTCGGCCTTGCGCCGGCTCGCGTTGAACACCTTCTCGAAGATGTACGGCACGGCGAGGAAGAAGGTCGGCTTGAACGCGGCGAGGTCGGGCAGCAGGACGGCCGCGTTGAGCTGCGGCTGATGGCCGAACTTGACCTTCCCGCGGATACCCGCGACCTGCACCATCCGCCCGAAGACATGGGCGAGCGGCAGGAACAGCAGCGTCGCCGCCTCGTCGCCCTTGCGGGACTTGAACAGCGGAGCCCAGCGCTCGATGACCGTGTCCGCCTCGACCATGAAGTTGGCGTGCGAGATCACACAGCCCTTGGGGCGGCCCGTCGTGCCGGAGGTGTAGATGATCGTCGCGATCGAGTCGGGAGTCACCGCGAGGCGGTGCCGGTGCACCACCTCGTCGTCGAGATGCGCCCCCGACTCGTACAGCTCCTGCACCGCGCCCACGTCCAGCTGCCAGAGCCTGCGCAGCTGGGGCAGCCGGTCGATGACCGTGGCGATGGTCATCGCGTGGTCCTCGTGTTCGACCATGGCCGCCGTGCACTGGGAGTCGTACAGCATCCAGAAGACCTGCTCGGCGGAGGAGGTCGGGTAGATGGGGACGACCTGGGCGCCGACGGTCCACAGCGCGTAGTCGAAGAGGGTCCACTCATAGCGCGTACGGCACATGATGGCGACCCGGTCGCCGAACCGGATGCCCTGCGCCAGCAGCCCCTTCGCCAGCGCGAGGACCTCGTCGCGGAACTCGGCGGAGGTCAGATCGCGCCACTCGCCCTGCTCGTCCTTGCGGCCGAGCGCGATGTATGTCGGGTCCTCCTGGGCGTACTCGAAGACGACGTCGGCCAGGCCGCCCACCGGCGGCGCCGACGCCAACGGGGGGTTGGTGAACTCGCGCAAACCCGCTCCTCGTGGCGCTCCGCACAGCGCGTGAAAGCTACCTCACCGGGAGAACGGGCGGGAGGGGTTGTGTAGGAGGCGCATGGGGGCACTCGGCGCGGACCGGAGCCGAATAATGACGCGGATGGGGAGGTATCCGGCGCGGTTCCTGACGGCGCAGTAAGTTCCGGGACCGTAATCTCCACTGAACCCCCACGCCCCGGCCACGGTGAGCGACCTTGTGAACACGGTCTGGCCTGGGGGAACACGAACACTGCTCATGTCTTCCGCGTCTGTGGAGCCGGGGTGCCGACGGGTCCGTGGCTGCTACCCGCACACCCCGCACACCCCGCACACCCCTCACACCCCTCGCGCGCGGCCGTGGAGTCGGTCGCCGCCGGAGAGGACGGCCGCCGCCAGCGCGTCCGCCGCGCTCGACGCGGCCCCCGGGCGCCGACCGTGGACGAGGACGAAGTCGACCTCGCCGAGTTCGGGCAGTCCGGCCCGCTCGGGGACGCGGACCAGGCCGGGAGGCACCAGGCGACGCGAATGCGCCATCACGCCGAGGCCCGCCCGGGCGGCGGCGATGAGCCCGTTGAGGCTGCCGCTGGTGCAGGCGATGTGCCAGGCGCGGCCCTCGCGCTCCAGTGCCTCCAGGGCGAGGGCGCGGGTGATGCCCGGCGGTGGATAGACGATCAGCGGGATGGGCCGGTCGGGGTCGAGGCGGAGCCGTTCCGCGCCGATCCACACGAGCTTGTCCGTCCACACGGGTTCGCCGCGCGGGTCCTCGGGGCGCCGCTTCGCCAGCACCAGGTCGAGCTTGCCCGCCGTGAGCTGCTCGTGCAGCGTGCCCGACAACTCGACGGTCAGCTCCAGGTCCACCTCGGGATGGTCGTGCCGGAAGGCCTCCAGAATCTCCGGGAGCCGGGTCAGTACGAAATCCTCGGACGCGCCGAAGCGCAGCCGCCCGCGCAGCCGGGTCCCGGTGAAGAACGCCGTCGCCTGCTCGTGCACCTCCAACAGCCGCCGGGCGAAACCGAGCATCGCCTCGCCGTCCTCCGTCAGCTCCACGGAGTGCGTGTCCCGTGAGAACAGCAGCCGCCCCGCCGCGTCCTCCAGACGGCGCACATGCTGGCTGACGGTGGACTGGCGCAGCCCCAGCCGCCGGGCGGCCTGCGTGAAGCTCAGCGTCTGGGCCACGGCGAGGAAGGTACGCAAGTGGGAGGGGTCGTACACGAGCACCACCGTACCCGCTTATCGGAGAACGCGATGACAGTCAGTGCGGTATGACGGATTCCCGATCACGGGTCCGGGGAGGACGATGGAGAGGGGCATTCCGGCCCCTGGACGCACTCTCATCGACAGCACGTGGAGCACCGTGAAACGCCTGAAGTGGCCGAGCTGGATGCCGATCGATCCGTACATCGCGCTGTTGCTCGGGACGGTGGGCCTCGCGGCGCTCCTTCCGGCGCGGGGTACGGCCGCCGAGGTCGCCTCGGGCGCGTCCACGGCCGCGATCGCCTTCCTCTTCTTCCTCTACGGCGCCCGGCTCTCCACCCGCGAGGCGCTGGACGGCCTCAAGCACTGGCGGCTCCACGTCACCGTCCTGGCCTGCACGTTCGTCATCTTCCCGCTGCTGGGCCTGGCCGCCCGAGGCCTCGAACCGGTGTTCCTGAGCCACTCCCTCTACACCGGGCTGCTCTTCCTCACCCTCGTCCCGTCGACCATCCAGTCGTCGATCGCCTTCACCTCGATGGCCCGGGGCAATGTGCCCGCCGCGATCTGCGCGGGCTCCTTCTCCTCCCTCGCGGGCATCGTCATCACCCCGCTGCTCGCGGCGGCCCTGCTCGGTGGCGGCGCGGGCGGCTTCTCCGCAGACTCGCTGGTGAAGATCGTGCTCCAGCTGCTGGTGCCGTTCCTGGCCGGGCAGCTCGCCCGCCGCTGGATCGGCGGCTTCATCACCCGTCACAAGCGGATCCTCGGCCTCGTCGACCGGGGCTCGATCCTCCTCGTCGTCTATGTCGCGTTCAGCGAGGGCATGGTGCGGGGGATCTGGAGCCAGGTCAGCCCGCTGCGGCTCGGCGGACTGCTCGTCGTCGAGGCCGTGCTGCTCGCGGTGATGCTGCTGCTGACCTGGTACGGCGCCAAGGCCCTGCGCTTCGGCCGGGCGGACCGGATCGCCATCCAGTTCGCCGGCTCGAAGAAGTCCCTCGCCTCCGGACTGCCCATGGCGAGCGTCCTGTTCGGCCCCGAGGCCTCCCTCGCCGTGCTGCCGCTGATGCTGTTCCACCAGATGCAACTCATGGTCTGCGCGGTCATCGCCAAACGCCGCGCCAAGGACCCGGTGGAGAAGCCGGCGGTCACGGAGCGGCAAGACGAAGCGATACGAACCGCGGTCGGTACAGGGACACGTTCCGCGTGATGTTCAGCTGCGCCGCGGCCGCGTCGGCGTCCAGCCAGTTGACGTCGTAGCTGAGCACCAGCCGCCCGTCGCCGTCGACCGCCCGGTGCGCCTGCGGGTTGTACGCCGCGACCCCGCCGCCCGGCAGCGGCGGGCTGAAACCCTTGGTGGGCCCGTGCCATGGCCCGGTGGGGGAGCAGGCCCAGTAGGCGGTGACGGTCGTCAGCCCCTCGGTACCGGCCGCCATGGTGAGCAGCACATACGTGCGGCCGTCCCGTACCACGGTGAACGCGCTGCCCACCCCCTTGTCCTCCCCGTTCCCGAGCACCGCCGCCGGCCGCCCCCGCACCGCCCACCGTGAGCCGTCCCAGTACTCCCACGCCCCCGGCTCCCCGAGCCGGCCGCGCGGCACCCGGGCGACATAGGCGTGCGAGGTCGGCCGGGAGGCGGCCTGGGCGTCGGTGCCGCCGAAGACGTACGTCCAGTCGCCCGCGTCCACGGCCGTCGTGCCGAACAGCACCCGCCGCGCCGGATCGGCGACCGACCCCTGGTCCAGCACCGTCGTGATCCCCTCCAGCCGCAGATCGGGCAGCGACAGCGTGGCCACCTCGGTCGCGGTGGGCACCCCGTAGATCCACGGCGACCGTCCCGCCGTACGGGTCCACAGCAGCACCCGTACGACCTTCTCGTCCGAGCCGGGGGAGCGGGGCTCGACCCGGGCGGCCACCGGCCAGCGCCACTGCTGCGGGGCCGGGTCCGGGAAGACGGGGGCCGGGAGCGTGGATTCGAGACGGCCCGACGTGGACATCACCACGGCCGAGTTGCGCACCAGGGGCGACGCGATATCCCGCCACGCCACGGACTCGCCTGCCGGGTTGGGCGGTGGGTGCACCTGGCCCAGATAGGTGTCCGAGAACAGCCACAGCACCCGCCCGTCGGGGAGCCGCACCGAATGGGTGCCGTCGCCCCCGGTCCAGTCGTCGGTGCGGGTCGCGTCGTCGCCGTACCGGGTGAACTCGCCGTTCAGGGACGCGTCCGGGTCCCAGCCCCGGACCGTACGGGCCGTGCAGGCGCCGCCGCCCTCCCGGTCGTCGTCCGGGAGGGCGGTGAGCAGCACGGCCGCGAGGGCCAGGACCAGGGCCAGGACGACGACCGGTCCGGCCCCCGTCCGCTGTCGTGCTCCCGCGTCGTCGGGCACGGAAGTGACGTTAGTTGCCTCCGTCCACCCGGTCCATGGGCAGTCGCAGGATCTCGCCCCGCGTCGTGGCGTCCCGAGTGGCGAGCCCGGCCACCTCCACGTCGCTCAACGCCCTTTCGTACAGGCGTACTTCGTCGATGGCGCCGGTGAAGTGGACCCGGCTGTCGACCCGTTGACCGATGTGCACCCCGAACGGCGAGTTGCGGCTGACCGATCCGGGGATGTCGGCGGTGCTGAACGGAGTGCCGTCGACGAAGAGCGTGAGCGCCCCGCCACCCCGCCGCAGCACGAGTTGATGCCACTCCCCGTCGTTGTAGGCGCCCGTCGACCGGACCGACGTGCTCCGGGGCGTCGAGGCCCCGTCCCGCACGGTGATCAGCCCGGTCAGCCGACCCGCCGCCGGTTCCCCGCGCAGCCACACCTGCGGCTGTGTCGTCCCGACCCCGCCCATCCACAGCATCGGCTGCTCCCCGGTGGTCGCCGCGTAGCGGAACCAGAGCGATGCGGTGAAGTCCTTGGTGCCGAGCGGGAGTCGAGGCCGGTACGGCAGTCGTACGGCGTCGTCGGCGCCGTCGAACCCGATCGCGCCGCCGAACCTGCCGTCCGTCGGCAGGGCGCCACCGAGCACGGCCGCCCGTCTGCCGCCGGGCGCCCTGTCGGGCGTCGTCGGGTCCGGGCCCCGGCGCGGCTGCAGCCAGTCCTCCGTGAACCGGGCGAAGCGGATCTCGTCCCGGGCGTCGACCGCCCCGCCCTCGTACAGCAGCCCGACGACGTCGTTGCCACCCTCGCCACCGTCGATCCGGACCAGGTCCGAGTAGCCGGACCAGTCCGTGGTGACGACCGTGCCCCGGTCCACGCTCTCCCAGGTGCGTCCACCGTCGTACGAGGAGCGCACCGCCATCGTCCGGCGGCGGTCGGGGTCGGCCGGGGCGGACAGCAGTGTCCGGTCGCCGAGGCGCAGCACGGAACCCTGCACCTGGGGCGTGTACAGGTCCGGGAGCGCCCGGAAGGGTTCGGCGAAGCTGGTGCCGCCGTCCCGGCTGACCGTCTGGCTGCGATGGCCCGGGTCGGTGCCGTCCTGTTCCCGCCCGCTGACGAACACCGTGCCGTCCGCGCGCTCGGCGAGCGTCAGTTCCGAGGGCTTCTGGCGGAAGGTGCCGTCGTCCGCGATCGGCCACGAGTCCGTGGCGCCGACCTTCCAGTTCTCGCCGCCGTCGTCGCTGGTGACGAGCGCCGCGTGGTTGGCGGTGACCCGGCCGTCCGCCCAGCTCTCGGCGTTGACCCCGAGGACGAGCCGCCCCGCGTGCCGGCCCCGGGTGAGCTGGATGCCGTGCACGGGGCCGGTGGCGTACCAGGAGTTCCAGCCGGCCGGGCGGATCTGGTCGCCGAGACCGCGCGGCTCGGACCAGGTCAGCCCGTCGTCGTCGCTGAACTGGAGATGCGGCGCGCGGTCACAGGGGACGTCACAGCTCGCGCTGTCCAGCCGGCCCTTGTTGTACGTCTGCGTCAGCACGATCCGGCCGGTCCTCCGGTCCACTACCGGCGCGGGGTTCCCGTGGGTGTCGCCCCCGCCCTCGTTGACCACCCGCAGCGGGCCCCAGGTGCGGCCGCCGTCCGTGGACCGCTTGACCACGAGGTCTATGTCGGCCGCGTCCCCGCAGTTCAGGACCCGGCCTTCGGCGAAGGCGAGCAGGGTTTTCTCGGTGGTCCGGACGATCGCCGGGATCCGGAAGCAGGCGTAGCCGGGGTCCTGGGAGGCCTTGAAGAGGACCTGCTGCTCGAACTCGGCGGCGCCGGGCCGTTGTTCGGTCGCGGCTCCGGCGGGGTGGGGGAGGGTGAGGAGAGCGGCGGTGGTGATCACCGCGGTGAGGGAGCAGGTGAGGGTGGTTCTGAGACGTGCGTGAAGACTCGACGGCACGGTGCGGCCAGCCCTTCATCCGTCTGGGCGATGGGACATAGGACGTCCTATGTCCCACGTGCGGCCACAGACGCTACTTGGGGGTTCAGGGGGCTCACAAGAACCGTGCGCCGGTCGTGACTGGGCGTGTCGTACGACGAGGTGACGATCGGTCAGGCGGTCGCGGGACAGCTCGGGGGGTTCGGGTTCGTCGGCGGGTGCGGGTCCGGCGGGGCTGCTCGCGCAGTTCCCCGCGCCCCTAGAAGATCCAGGCCCCTGCGGGCCTGAAGGACCACGGGCCTGCGGGCCTGAAACGCGACGGGTCCGCGGGCCTGAAAAGCGACGGGTCCGCGGGCCTGAAAAGCACGGGGCGCAGCCCCTGCTTTTCAGGGGCGCGGGGAACTGCGCGACCAGCCCCCACCCACCCGCACCCGGCGACGCGCCAGTGGACCAACGACGCGTACCCGGCAGTCAAACGGCGGAGCCCCTGGCGCAGGGGGCGCTCCCCGCCGATGGGGCCCCGCCGTCGTGGACGCGGGGCGCCGCTCAGCCCTGCCCCTGATCGACCGCGGCAGCGGCCCGCAGGGCGATGCGATGCTCACCCGCGTACACGTTCATGGAGGCGCCCCGCAGGAAGCCCACCAGGGTCAGCCCGGTCTCCGCCGCCAGGTCGACCGCGAGCGACGACGGCGCCGACACCGCCGCCAGCACCGGGATCCCCGCCATCACCGCCTTCTGCGCCAGCTCGAACGAGGCCCGCCCCGACACCAGCAGCACCGTCCGGGACAGCGGCAGCGACCCGCTCTGCAGGGCCCGCCCCACCAGCTTGTCCACCGCATTGTGCCGCCCCACGTCCTCCCGGACGTCGAGCAGCTCGCCGTCCTCGCCGAACAGGGCCGCCGCGTGCAGACCCCCGGTCCGGTCGAAGACCCGCTGGGCCGCGCGAAGCCGGTCGGGGAGGCCCGCGAGGAATGCGGGGTCGAGCCGGACCGGGGGAGCGTCACCGCCGTGGGTGTCGTCGATGGCCCAGCGGGCGGTCGTACGGACGGCGTCCAGCGACGCCTTGCCGCACAGCCCGCAGGACGAGGTCGTATAGACATTGCGTTCGAGCGTGATGTCGGGGATCACCACACCCGGCGTGGTCCGCACGTCCACCACGTTGTACGTGTTCGCGCCGTCCGCCGTCGCGCCCGCGCAGTACACGATGTTCTGCAGGTCCGACTGCTCGGCGAGCACCCCTTCGCTGACCAGGAACCCCGCCGCCAGCGCGAAGTCGTCGCCCGGGGTGCGCATGGTGATCGCGAGCGGCTTGCCGTTCAGCCGGATCTCCAGCGGTTCCTCGGCGACGAGCGTGTCCGGGCGGGTGGAGATGGCGCCGTCCCGGATGCGGATCACCTTGCGTCGTTCCGTGACTCGTCCCATGTCGTGTCTCAGTCCCGGTTCTGTACGTGCTGGTAGCCGAAGCGGCCCTTGATGCAGAGGTTGCCGTGGGTCACCGGGTTGTCGTGCGGCGAGGTGACCTTCACGATCTCATTGTCCTGCACATGGAGTGTGAGGTTGCAGCCCACACCGCAGTACGCGCACACCGTGGTCGTCTCCGTCTGCGCCGACTCGTCCCAGGTGCCCGCCGCCCGCATGTCGAACTCCGACTTGAAGGACAGCGCGCCCGTCGGGCAGACCTCGATGCAGTTCCCGCAGTACACACACGCCGAATCGGTCAGGGGAGCGTCGTGTTCCACGGCGATCCGGGCGTCGAAGCCCCGCCCGGCGACCGAGATCGCGAACGTGTTCTGCCACTGGTTCCCGCAGGCGTCCACGCACTTGTAACACAGGATGCACTTGTCGTAGTCCCGCACGTACAGCTCGTTGTCGACCCTGGGTTCCTCGTTCAGCCGGGCCGCGTCCGGGCCGAAGCGGTCCGGCTTCGCCTCGTACTCCTTGATCCACCCGGCGACCCGCGGGGTCGTCGAGAGGTCGACCGAGGAGGCGAGGAGTTCGAGGACGACCTTGCGGCTGTGCCGGGCGCGCTCGGTGTCGGTCCGTACCTCCATGCCGGGCTCGGCCTCGCGGGAGCAGGCCGGGACGAGGGTCCTGGCCCCCTCGACCTCGACGACACAGACCCGGCAGGCGTTCTTCGGGGCGAGCGTGTCGCCCTGGCAGAGGGTGGGGACGTCCTTGCCCGCCGCCCGGCAGGCGTCGAGGATCGTCGAGCCCTCGGGGGCGCGCACCGGCGCCCCGTCGATGGTGAACTCCAGGAGGCGACGCGGCACTCCCAGCGGGATCACGGTCATACGGCGGCTCCGGTACGGCGGGTCCGGCGATGCGTGGTCATTCGTACGCCCCCAAGCGGTCGATCGCGGATTCCACGGCGTTCCACGCGGTCTGTCCGAGACCGCAGATCGAGGCGTCCCGCATCGCGCGGCCGACCTCCCTGAGCAGCACGATGTCCCCGGCGGCGTCGGCACCCGTCCGCTCGACGATCCGGTGCAGCGCCTCCTCCTGCCGCACGGTCCCGACCCGGCACGGCACGCACTGCCCGCACGACTCGTCCCGGAAGAACTCCGCGATCCGCAGCAGCAGCCGGGGCAGCGGCACGGTGTCGTCGAAGGCCATCACGACCCCGGAGCCGAGCGTGGTGCCGGCCTCCCGCGTGCCCTCGAAGGTGAGCGGGATGTCCAGTTCGTCGGGGCGCACGAAACCACCGGCCGCGCCGCCGAGGAGAACGGCCCGCAGCCGGTCCCGTACCCCGGCGAGCGTCAGCAGGTCGCCGAGCGTCGCCCCGAAGGGCAGCTCGTAGATGCCGGGCCGGTCCACGCTGCCCGACACACAGAACAGCTTGGGCCCGGTGGACCGCCCGGTGCCGATCGCCGCGTACGCCGGGGCGCCCATGGTGAGGATCGGCAGGACGTTGACGAGCGTCTCGACGTTGTTCTCCACCGTCGGCTTGCCGAACAGCCCCTTCTCCACGGGGAACGGCGGCTTCGAGCGCGGCTCGCCCCGGTACCCCTCGATGGAGTTGAAGAGGGCCGTCTCCTCCCCGCAGATGTAGGCGCCCGCGCCCCGGCGGATCTCGATGTCGAAGGCGTACCCCTGACCGAGGACGTCGTCGCCGAGCAGGCCCCGGGCGCGCGCCTGGGCGAGGGCGTGCTCCAGTCGGCGCATGGCGCGTGGATACTCGCCCCGCAGGTACAGGTGGCCCTGGTGCGCGCCGGTCGCGTACGCGGCGATGGTCATCGCCTCGACCAGGGCGAACGGGTCGCCCTCCATGATCACGCGGTCCTTGAAGGTGCCCGGTTCGGATTCGTCGGCGTTGCAGACGACATAGTGCGGATGGTCGGGCTGCGACGCCGTGGCCTGCCATTTCCGGCCGGTGGGGAAGGCGGCGCCGCCCCGCCCGACCAGGCCCGAGTCGGTCACCTCCCGGATGACCCCGGCGGGGCCCAGCTCGAAGGCCCGCCGCAGGGCCGTGTAACCGCCGTGGGCGCGGTAGTCGTCGAGGGAGGTGGGGTCGACGACGCCGACGCGGGAGAGGAGGGTGAGGCCCGGTTGCCCGGCCTGCGGGACCGCCGTCGCGGCCGGGGGTTCCTCGTCCGCCGAGTCGGGCGCGCTCGCCGCGAGCACGGCCGCCTCGACGGTCGCCGGCGCCGACACCGCCGTACGCACCGGATCCCCGGCCGTGATCGCGAGGGCGGCCGGTGCCCGCTCGCAGAGCCCCAGACACGGGCTCCGCTCCACGCTCACCCCGCTGCCGAGGCCGAGCCGGGCCTCGATCCCGGCGCACAGGCCGGCCGCCCCGGCCGCCGCGCACGCCAGGTCCGTACACACGTGCAGGACGGTCGCGGGGCGCGGCTTGACCGAGAACATCGCGTAGAACGTGGCCACGCCGTACGCCTCCGCGGGCGGGACGGTCAGCCGGCGGCACAGATAGGCCAGCGCCCCCTCGCTGATCCAGCCGATCCGGTCGTTGATCGCGTGCAACCCCGGCAACAGCAGGTCACGGCGCTCCCGGTCCTCCCTGCCGCCCCGCGCCCACCGCAGATCGGCGGCCCGCATCTCGTCGCGGGCGGCGCCCTCCCAGGACGACTCGGGGGGCCCGAGCAGGGCGTCGACGGCCGCCCGTTCGTCGTCCGTCGGTTTGCTGTCACCGAAGTGCAGGTCCACTTAACTCACCTCACGATGGTCGCGACGGGCAGCTTCTCGATCCGGATCGCCGACGCCTTGAACTCCGCCGTGCCGGCGATCGGGCAGTTCGCCTCGATCGTCAGCTGGTTGGTGTCCACCTCGTCGGGAAAGTGCATGGTCATGAAGGCGAGGCCGGGCCGCAGGGCGAGGTCGATCCACACCGGCGCCACCACCGACCCGCGCCGCGAGGACACCTGGACCTCCTCGCCCACCACGACCCCGTAGCGCTCCGCGTCCTCCGGACACAGCTCGATGTACTCCCCGCGCCGCAGTGGCGAGGCGTAACCGCCGCTCTGCACACCGGTGTTGTACGAGTCCAGCCGTCGCCCGGTGGTCAGCCGGATCGGGAACTCCTCGTCCGTCAGGTCCACCGGCGGATCGTGCCGGACGATCCCGAAGGGTGCGAGCCTGCCCCGGTTCGCGGGGTCCGGCTCCCACAACCGGCCGTGCAGATAGGTCGGTTCGATCCTGTCCGTGTCCGGGCAGGGCCACTGGATGCCCTGCTGTTCCTCCAGACGCTCGTACGTCATCCCGTAGTGGTCCGGTGACACCGACCGCAGCTCGTTCCAGACGGCCTCGGCGTCGGCGTACTTCCACTCGTGCCCGAGCCGCGCGGCCAGGTCGCAGATGATGTCGATGTCCTCGCGGGCCTCCCCGGGCGGGGTGACCGCCTTGCGTACCCGCTGAACCCGTCGCTCGCTGTTGGTGGTCGTGCCGTCCGTCTCCGCCCATCCGGCGGTTGCGGGCAGCACGACGTCCGCCAGCTCGGCCGTCTTCGTCAGGAAGATGTCCTGGACGACGAGGAAGTCCAGCTCGCTCATCCGCCGTACGGCCTGCTCGCTGTCGGCCTCGGACTGTGCGGGGTTCTCCCCGATGCAGTACACGGCCTTCAGCGAGCCCTCCTCCATGGCCTCGAACATCTCCGTCAGGTTCAGCCCGTAGTGCGGCTGGATCACGGTGTCCCACGCCGACTCGAACTTCAGCCGCGATCGCGGGTCGAGGATGTCCTGGAAGCCGGGCAGCCGGTTGGGGATGGCGCCCATGTCGCCGCCGCCCTGCACGTTGTTCTGGCCGCGCAGGGGCTGCAGGCCCGAGCCGTACCGCCCCACATGCCCGGTCAGCAGGGAGAGGTTGATCAGTGCGCGGACGTTGTCCGTGCCGTTGTGGTGCTCGGTGATGCCGAGCGTCCAGCACAGCTGGGCGCGCTCGGCCCGGGCGTACGCGTGCGCCAACTGCCGTATGGCGGCGGCCGGTACGCCCGTCACCTTCTCGGCGAGGGACAGGGTCCACGGTTCGACGAGCGCCCTGTACTCCTCGAAGCCGGTGGTCGCCCGCTCGATGAACGCCTTGTTGACGAGACCCGCGTGGATGATCTCGCGGCCGATCGCGTGGGCCATCGGGATGTCGGTGCCGACGTTCAGCCCCAGCCAGCTCTCCGCCCACTCGGCGGTGGACGTCCGCCTCGGGTCGACGGCGTACATCCGGGCGCCGTTGTGGATGCCCTTCAGCACGTGCTGGAAGAAGATCGGGTGCGCGAAGCGGGCGTTGGAGCCCCACATCACGATGACGTCGGTGTGCTCGATCTCCTCGTACGAGGAGGTGCCGCCGCCCGAGCCGAACGCGGCGGACAGCCCGGCGACGCTCGGCGCGTGACAGGTGCGGTTGCAGGAGTCGACGTTGTTGGTGCCCATGACCACGCGGGCGAACTTCTGCGCCACATAGTTCATCTCGTTCGTGGCGCGGGCGCAGGAGAACAGGCCGAACGCGCCGCGGTTGCGTTCGATGCCGCGGGCGGCCCGGTCCAGCGCCTCCTCCCAACTCGCCTGCCGGAAGGGCTCGTCGCGGGAGTCCCGGACGAGCGGCCGGGTGAGCCGGGTGTAGGTCTTCGGGCTTCGGTCGCGTTTCCTCATCGGCGGTCCCCAGGGTTCATGCGGCGCTCCTCGGAGTTCATGCCGCGCTCCTCAGCGCGAGCAGGTCCGAGATGGCGTGGACGGTGCGGAGCGTGGGCACCTCGACACCCGTGACGTCCGCCAGCTCGACGACGGCGGCCAGCAGGACGTCGAGTTCCAGCGGTTTGCCGCGCTCCAGGTCCTGGAGCGTGGAGGTGCGGTGGTCGCCGACGCGTTCGGCGCCGGCCATCCGGCGTTCGATGGAGACGCCGACCTCGCAGCCCAGGGCCTCGGCGACGGCCAGCGTCTCGGCCATCATCGTCTCGATGACCTTGCGGGTGCCGCCGTGCAGACACATCTGCCGCATGGTCGCGCGGGCCAGGGCGCTGATCGGGTTGAAGGAGATGTTGCCGAGCAGCTTGATCCAGATGTCGCCCCGGATGTCGGGTTCCACCGGGCACTTCAGGCCACCCGCCACCATGGCCTCGCTGAACGCCCGGCAGCGCACCGAGACCGTACGGTCCGGCTCGCCGATGGAGAACCGGGTGCCTTCCAAGTGCCGTACGACACCGGGTCCTTCGAGCTCGGTGGCCGCGTAGACGACACAGCCGATGGCCCGTTCGGGCGCGAGCACCGCACTGACCGCGCCGCCGGGGTCCACGCTCTCGACCCGGTGGCCGTCGTGCGGGCCGCCGTGCCGGTGGAAGTACCACCAGGGAATGCCGTTCTGGGCGGCGATCACCGCCGTGGTGCCGTGCAGCAAGGGCTCGATCAGCGGCCCGCACGCCGCGTACGAGTTGGCCTTGAGGCCCAGGAGGACGAAGTCGACCGGGCCGATCTCGGCCGGGTCGTCGGTGGCGTGGGCGCGGGCGGTGAAGTCCCCGCGCGGACTGAGCACACGCACCCCGTCCCGCCTCATGGCCGCGAGATGCGGTCCACGGGCGACGAGATGCGTGTCGGCGCCGGCGCGGTGGAGCGCGGCGCCGACATAGGCGCCGATCGCACCGGCGCCGAGAACTGCGACTTTCATGGTGAGGGAGCTCCGTTCGGTCGAGGGATACCGCGGAGATGACGCTCGGTTCGAACTCTGTCGACGAAATATTGTCTACAGTATGGAAGTTGGGCCGACAAGACTTCGCGCAACGACCGGGCAAGGCATTACTCGGACATGAAGGTGTCCGGTACTCGAAGACGAGCCCGGCCGGGAAGCGACCGTTCGGCGCGCGGTGGATACCGTTCATCGCATACGGTCGACGTGCCGCCTTCTCAACTCCCGTGCCACTGCCTACCGTCCGGGATCATGAGTCCCCCCGTCGCACCCCCGGGCTGGAGCCGCTGGCTCGTTCCCCCGGCCGCGCTCTCCGTTCATCTCTCCATCGGACAGGCCTACGCCTGGAGCGTCTTCAAGCCGCCGCTCGAATCCGCGCTCGGCCTCAGCGGCACCCAGAGCGCACTGCCGTTCCAGCTCGGCATCGTCATGCTGGGCCTGTCCGCCGCGTTCGGCGGCACCCTCGTCGAGCGCAACGGGCCGCGCTGGGCGATGACCGTGGCGCTGATCTGCTTCTCCTCCGGATTCCTGATCGCCTCGCTCGGCGCGGCCACCGAGCAGTACTGGCTGATCGTCTTCGGCTACGGCTTCGTCGGCGGCATAGGCCTCGGAATCGGCTACATCTCGCCCGTCTCCACCCTGATCAAGTGGTTCCCGGACCGGCCCGGCATGGCCACCGGCATCGCGATCATGGGCTTCGGCGGCGGCGCGCTCATCGCCTCGCCGTGGTCCGCCCAGATGCTGGAGTCCTTCGGCTCCGACTCCTCCGGCATCGCCCTCGCCTTCCTGGTGCACGGACTGTCGTACGCCGTGTTCATGCTGCTCGGCGTACTGCTGGTCCGGGTCCCGCGCACCGAGAGGCCGGTCGACACCGGACCGAGCGTCCTGGCGGGCCCGCAGATCTCGGCCCGTAACGCCATCCGCACCCCGCAGTTCTGGTGCCTGTGGGTCATCCTCTGCATGAACGTCTCCGCGGGCATCGGCATCCTGGAGAAGGCCGCCCCGATGATCACGGACTTCTTCGCCGACTCCTCCACCCCGGTCTCCGTCACCGCGGCCGCCGGTTTCGTCGCACTGCTCTCAGCGGCCAACATGGCGGGCCGTATCACCTGGTCGTCCACGTCCGACCTGATCGGGCGCAAGAACATCTACCGCGTCTACCTGGGCGTGGGCGCGCTGATGTATCTGCTGATCGCCCTGTTCGGCGACTCCGCCAAGCCGCTGTTCATCGTCTGCGCCCTGGTCATCCTGTCCTTCTACGGCGGTGGCTTCGCCACGATCCCCGCCTATCTGAAGGACCTCTTCGGCACCTACCAGGTCGGTGCCATCCACGGTCGGCTGCTCACCGCCTGGTCCACGGCCGGCGTCCTCGGACCGCTGATCGTCAACTGGATCGCGGACCGGCAGGAGGAGGCGGGCAAGTCCGGTCCCGACCTCTACGGCATGTCCTTCTTCATCATGATCGGGCTGCTCGCCATCGGCTTCGTCGCCAACGAGCTCGTCCGGCCCGTCCATCCCCGCTTCCACATCCCCGCCCCGAGGGAGGCCGCCGATGTCGTCCAGCGACAGCAGTCCGAATCCGCCTGACCGACGACCCCTGATCGTCTTCGCCTGGGTGTGGGTGGGGGTGCCGCTCGGTTACGGACTGTACGAACTGGTACGAAAGGCTACGCAACTGTTCACCGGGTGAGTGCGCGGATCTCCTGGGGTCTGACAGAAGCCCACAACCCGGGCCACGCATTACTGTCGCCTCACCCGCCCTCGTACCCGCGAGTCACTGATCAGACTGGTGGATCCCGCTGACCACAGGCAACGAGGGGAACCACCCATGAACGGCTCGCGAATCGCCGCCGTCGGCCATTACCAGCCCGCCAAGATCCTCACCAACGAGGACCTGGCGGGCCTGGTCGACACGAGTGACGAGTGGATCACGAGCCGTGTGGGCATTCGCACCCGGCACATCGCAGGTCCCGACGAACCGGTCGACGAGCTGGCGGGCCATGCCGCCGCCAAGGCCCTGGCCTCGGCCGGTCTCGGCCCGGAGGCCATCGACCTGGTCGTGGTCGCCACCTCCACCGCCATCGACCGCTCCCCGAACATGGCGGCCCGGGTCGCGAACCGGCTCTCCATCCCGAACCCGGCCGCCATGGACGTCAACGTCGTCTGCGCCGGGTTCACCCACGCCCTCGCCACCGCCGACCACGCCGTGCGTGCCGGCGCCGCCACGCGGGCGCTCGTCATCGGTGCCGACAAGATGTCCGAGGTCACGGACTGGACCGACCGCACGACCTGCGTCCTCGTCGGGGACGGGGCGGGCGCGGCCGTCGTCGAGGCCGCCGAGGAGCCCGGCATCGGGCCGGTGCTGTGGGGATCGGTGCCCGAGATGGGGAACGCCGTCCGCATCGAGGGCACCCCTCCGCGCTTCGCGCAGGAGGGCCAGAGTGTCTACCGCTGGGCCACCACCAAGCTGCCGCCCATCGCCCGCGCGGCCTGCGAGAAGGCGGGACTCACGCCCGCCGACCTCGCCGCGGTCGTCCTCCACCAGGCCAATCTGCGCATCATCGAGCCCCTCGCCATGAAGATCGGCGCGGTCAACGCCGTGGTCGCGCGGGACGTCGTCGACTCCGGCAACACCTCGGCCGCGAGCATCCCCCTCGCCTTCTCCAAGCTCGTCGAACGCGGCGAGATCTCCAGCGGCGACCCCGTGCTGCTGTTCGGTTTCGGCGGCAACCTGTCGTACGCGGGACAGGTGGTCCGCTGCCCGTGAACAGGGTGTTCGTGGTGATGTGCACAGCGATGTGACGAGGCATACTCGTCGGTCCCCTGGTCATCGCAGGTCGTAGACTGTAGACGAAAGACAATCCATACTGGCTGTTGACTCGGACTTTCCAGTTCTTTCCAGTACGGGCCGTTGACTTTCCGTGTGCAGTACACCCAGTGGTGCTCTGGAGGGGGACCCGATGTTGTCGACCGGACTTCCGCAAGGGGCGGTACCCAAGCTCGAACGCCCCGGTCCCCTGCGGGACCGCGTCTACGAAGCCCTGCTCGAACTCATCACCACGCGCGCGCTGCGCCCCGGCCAGCATCTCGTCGAGAGCGAACTCGCCGGGCACCTCGGGGTGTCCCGGCAGCCCGTCCGCGAGGCCCTGCAACGCCTCAACACCGAGGGCTGGGTCGACCTCCGGCCCGCCCAGGGTGCCTTCGTCCACGAGCCGACGGAGGCGGAGGCCGACCAACTCCTCACGGTCCGCACCCTGTTGGAGGCCGAGGCCGCCCGCCTCGCCGCGGCGAACGCCGGCACGGCGGGCATCACGGCGCTGGAGGAACTCTGCGCGGAGGGCGAGCGAGCCGTCGCCGCCGACGACGTCGACGCGGCCGTCGCCATGAACGCCCGCTTCCACGCCAAGGTCATGGAACTGGCCGGCAACACGGTCCTCGCCGAACTCGCCGCCCAGGTCGACCGCCGCGTCCGCTGGTACTACACCCCCGTGGCCCGCCGGCGCGGCCACCAGTCCTGGATCGAACACCGCGACCTCATCACCGCCATCTCCGCCCGCGACGAACAACGCGCGACGGAGGTCATGCGGGCGCATACGGAGCACACGCGGAAGACGTATCACGAGCGGCCCCGGCCGTAGGCGGCGACGGTTCAGGATCGCGGATCGGACAGATCGAACGTGGCTACGCCTCCATGGCTCAGGGTCACGAACGCGTCCGGGCCGTCGAAGTCGACGTCGATGGCTTCGCTGTGCAGATCGATGTCGACGAGATCTCGGCCGGCGACGCTGCGCACGGTCGGGCGCTGCAACACCTGGAAGGCCATCGGGACGGTGAGGAAGAGCAGCGGCCACAGGCTCGGACTGTCTCTGATCACCGAGAGCATGACGCCGAATCCCAGAAGGCACATCGAGTTGTAGAACCAGTGCCAAGTGCGCGTCACCCGCACAGAGGTGATGCGGACGCTCGATCCCTGAGTCAGCGCCAGGAGTGCGCCGCCACGGATCGGCAGGACGACCGCGAGCCGCCCTGGACTGGCGAAAGCCATGGTGTGGGAAAGGGGTACGGAACGGCTCGGCAGTTCCCCGACCGACATCATCGTGTCGAGCACGTCCTTGCCCGTGACGACGATGAACGACAAGCGCCCCGAGTTGACGACGGCACACTTCTGAACGGCTTCCATGCGGCTGTGGAGGAGCTCGACGGCAGAGCCTGAATCAGAACGCCAAGCCCGGGCGTGAATCGCCTGTTCGAGGTCGAAGAGAAAATCATTGCCGTGATGGAGCCACGTACAGGAGACATCGGCCGAGGAAGGGCTGTCCCTCTCCCAGTTGATTCGCCAGAGAACGCGTGAGGCCTTCGTGCCTATGGACGTGTGCGTTACCGTCGTGTCGTTCGCGCAACTCACGATGGACGGTCGCCCCCGCACTTTTCCGAGAGAGACCGACATCACGGTGTTCCGATGGGCGGATATCACTTCATGGGACCACTCCGCGTCGTCGAGGGTGAAGACTCCGACGGATCCCCGGCGGTCCCCCGCGGCGACCACGAGTTTCCCGCCCAGAAGTCCCGCTGTCAGGGCCGAGATGTTCGACGCGCAGGAGCCTATGTGTTCGCTCGTCGCATCCCCCAGGTTGTACACGAACACTTTCTCCGCAGAGTTCGCGATGAGCAGGGGGGACTCTTCGTACGCCAGACAGACGGATTTCTCCGCAGGGTACGGCAGGTCGTGGCGCGTGATCTCCGCACCGTCGGACGAGTTCCGCACGAGGGCGAAGCCGGGGTGGACCACGACCACGACACGTCGGTCGCCCAGTTGGGCGGTGTGGACGGCGATGGGTTCGCTGAATCGATCCGTACGGCTCACTCGGGCACCTCGGGGAAGTCCCAGATCCGTACGGTGCCGGAGCGCTCCCCGGCCGCGATCACCACATGACCGTGGCGCAGTTCCATGACGCGAACCTGACTCACGGCTGATCGTGTGTCGTAGAAGTCGGAAACGGCGACGTCGGGCCGTGTCAGTGAGAAGACCTCCAACGGCCGTTCGCAGTAGTCGTACCCGGCCACGACGAAGGTGTCGCCGTTCCGCGTGCGGACATCGACGTCGCAGACGCTCTCCGGGCAGGTGCGGATCTGCTGAGGGGCCTGGTTCGGATGGAGCCGGAAGATCCTGTGGGAGTTCTGCCCCACCAGGAACTGCGGCGGGTCTGTCCCGGGGACGATCTGTATGCCTCGTGCGTAGCCGCTTCCGCCGGAGCACTGCCGGGTACGGCCGGTCTCCAGGTCGATGAGCATGACGCCGTACCAGTCACTGACCACGGCCGACAGCCTCCCCGCGACCGCCGTCACCGCGACGGACGCGTTGCTCCGCATGAAGTCGCATGCCCTGTCCAGGCAAAGAGGAGGCAGGGGCGTCGCCCGCAGTACGTCGAACCGATACAGCGACAAGCCGTCGCTCAGGCAGAACAGGAGGAGATCGCCGCCGACCTCGGCAAAGGCCACGGCGGTCGTTTCGCTGTCGTAGCCCGCGTTGTCGACGGGCCGGCTGCACAGCGGCTGCTTCCCGCGGAACATGTCCCACAGCTCGACCTCGGTCGCGCTGCTCGTGGCCATGAAGACACGACCGTTCCCGACCACCATGTCCAGGCCCGTGACGCGCTGGCCGTTGACGACGGTACCCCTGATGACCCGTTGGCCGACATCCACGTTCCACACCTCGATCTCGCCCTTGGTGGACGCGACCGCCAGATGTCTGTCCCCGGCGTACGTGAACGCCGTCATGCGGGTGATCTCGCCCGTGAGCCGGGTGAGGGTGTAGCAGCTGCGCCGGGGCCGCATGTCGACCCAGCGGGCCTTCCAGGGCGACGAGTCGGGGACCGGCTCCATGCGGGATCGGAGCGTACGGGCGTCGTGGGTGCTGACCGCCAGGTCGAGGGCGGCCGGCCGCAGGTCCGGTGTGGAGCGGCGGAAGTCGGCGGCGGCCTGCCGGTAGGCGTTGATCGCCGTTCGGACCTCCGTCATGTCCCGGTCGGCGGGCAGACGGTGACCGTCCAGGGCACCGAGGAGCCGGTGGGGGATCGCGTCGAGCAGATAGGCCGGGTCGAGTACCAGTTCATTGAGGACGTCGTGGCCGCCTGCCTTGGCGATGTGGGTGGCCAGGTAGGCGCGGGTGTAGAAGCTCGCCCGCCGCCAGTCCCGGGTGCCGTCGGCACGGAGAGGTGTGTGCTCGACCAGGAAGTCCACGAAGCACCGGTGGACCGCCTGCGGATCCGGCACCCTGCGCAGATGCTCGGTGAGCGACAGATGGTGGGGGCGGTAGACGTCATGGCCCTGGTCGGTCGACCTGACCGCGTAACTTCCCACGTGCTTGCGCAACCACTGAAGGCTGGTGTGGTCATAGCTCCGCCTCGCCATCCGGCCGGCGAGCGCCGCCCAGATGTCCTCGTAGGGAAGGCCGTTGCCTTCGGCGAAGGCCAACGGGCGCAGGAGATCCAGGGCTTGCGCGGCCTTCTCGTGGCCGAGCCGTTCGGTCAGGTCCCGTTCCAGGATCTCTCCCGGCAGACGCGGCAGTTCCTCCTCCCAACCAGGTCTGAGGACAGGGGGTTCGGGCAGGCCGGCGAGCATCTGGGACAGCAGACGGCCCACCAGGAAGGACGGCCCCGCCACTCGGGCGATGCCCTCGGCCACCTGTGACACCGTCGCGGGCAGACCACGGAACGGGCTGGCCTCGGTCGCCTGCAACAGGGCGTGCTCGATATGGCGCCGCATGCCCTCCGGATCGGCGAAGTCCCCGTCGAGATCGACGACATCGCACAGGTCACCGAGGCGGGAGGCGAGTTCTGTGCGCATACCGAGGACCAGGCGTACGGAGCCGTCCATGAGCAGTGGCTTCACAACGGCGTCGACCAGCAGATTCGGGTCGTCGGACTCGTCGACCGCGTCGATGAGGACGACCGGGGTGGCCGACGACGCCGAGCGGTGGGCGTGCGACAGAGCGTCGATGACCACGTCCGCCTTCAGCCCGGCCGCGTAGATGACCACGGTGAAGCTGTGAGAGCGAGGAAGCGCTTCCTCGCCCACACCGACTCGATCCTGCGGCACGTTGGGGTGGTGATCGGGGTCGGCCAGGGTTGCCACCAGCCCGAGAACGGCCGTTTTTCCGGACCCCGGCCCACCCGACACGATCAGGCCCGACCGGTTGTTCGTCGAGCCGGCCAGCCATGTCGCGATCCGGCGCAGCGCCTCCTGCCGCCCGGTGAAGTCCCAGGTGGCGCCGTCCGACCGGACCGACGCCCTGGCCTTCGGGAGGAAGTGCTGGGTGAAGGCCTCGTCCTTCCACTTGGCGGAGGCCTGCCATCGTTCGACCCGCGCACGCTCGGATCCGGTCCGGAGATCCTCGAACTCGCCCTCCGTCCGTCCCGTCCCGACGTAGACCGTGACGTTGCGCATGTCACCGCCGGAGGCGACCACGCCGACGCCCCTGGCGTTCACGATGTTCGGGCGAAGGAGGCTCGACCGTATGCCCGGGCGGTTCTTCATGACGCCGTCGGATCCCCTTCGGTCACCTTGGTGTGCACGTTCCGTGCGTCGCCTCCCGTGGTGACCGCACCGATTCCGGACGCGCTCACCCCCTCGCCCGGCGTCGGCAGCGGACGGACCGCCGTGAGGGTGGCCGGGCTCAGGGTGACCTCGGTCGAGACGTCGGTCATGCTCCCCGCGCCGGCGATCGACCCGATTCCGGCGGCCGTCACGGACGTCGCCCGGCCGGCCCGGTCCGAGAGCGTCAGCCACGCCTGCAGGCCCGCTCCGATGATCACCAGGACGATCACCGTGGCCCACCAGGCCAAAGCCCAACGCTCCGTGAGTAAACCCGTGAACACGTTCACCGCGGTCGCGAGCACCACCGTCGCGGCCGCGGCTGTCGCCCGCTTCGTACCGTCGCTCATGATCTTCCCCCTCCTTGCCGCGGGGTCACGGGCGCGGCACGTCACGTCCGTCGACCCCTGCCCGACCCCCCCACAGGGGGTGCCGCTGTCACCTACCCCAACCGTGCGTCGCACAAGCGAACTATCCCTTCGTGTGCTGATTTGATGCATTGCGACCATGCGGGTCCGAGATCTTTTGGGTATCGAACACTCCTTTGTCCTGTGAGTGGAGAAAGTCGGCGGCAATCTCTGCGTAACTTCTTCCCAGTCCCGGTAGTCGCTGCTACGTTCCCCTGCGAAAGGTCGGTCGTGGGATCTGGCCGGAACCTGACGGACGTAGAGGCCGGTTGAGGCGGGGAGGGGCTTGTGAGACGTATGACGGCTCGACCCGCCAACGCGCATCAGGCCAGGCTGTTGCGTCTGTTGCGGGACGGTGGGCCCAACTCCCGTGCGCAGCTGGGGGACCGGATCGATCTGTCCCGGTCGAAGCTGGCCGTGGAGGTGGACCGGCTCCTGGAGACGGGACTGGTCGTGGCCGACGGGCTCGCCGCCTCGCGCGGTGGCCGCCGGTCGCACAACATCCGGCTCGCCCCCCAACTCCGCTTCCTCGGCGTCGACATCGGCGCCACCTCGATCGACGTGGCCGTCACCACACCGGAGTTGGAGATCCTCGGCCACATCAACCAGCCCATGGACGTACGGGACGGTCCGGTCGCCGTCTTCGAGCAAGTCCTGTCCATGGCAGCCAAGCTGAAGGCCTCCGGGCTCGCGGAGGGGTTCGACGGCGCCGGCATAGGCGTCCCCGGACCGGTCCGCTTCCCCGAGGGCGTCCCCGTCGCCCCGCCGATCATGCCGGGCTGGGACGGGTTCCCGGTGCGCGAGGCGCTCAGCCAGGAACTCGGCTGCCCCGTCATGGTCGACAACGACGTGAACCTGATGGCGATGGGGGAGCAGCACGCGGGCGTGGCCCGTTCCGTGGGCGACTTCCTCTGCGTCAAGATCGGCACCGGCATCGGCTGCGGCATCATCGTCGGCGGCGAGGTCCACCGCGGTGCGACGGGCAGCGCCGGCGACATCGGGCACATCCTCGCCGTACCGGACGGCCGCCCCTGCGCCTGCGGGAACCGGGGCTGTCTGGAGGCCCACTTCAGCGGCGCCGCACTCGCCCGCGACGCCAAGGAGGCAGCCCAGCAGGGACTTTCGGCCGAACTGGCCGCCCGCCTGGAGACCAACGGCACCCTGACCGCCGTCGACGTGGCCGCCGCGGCCGCCGCCGGCGACGCCACCGCGCTCGACCTGATACGCGAGGGCGGCAACCGCACCGGCCAGGTCATCGCCGGACTCGTCAGCTTCTTCAACCCCGGCCTGGTGGTGATCGGCGGCGGGGTGACGGGCCTCGGCCACACCCTGCTCGCCGCCATCCGCACCCAGGTCTACCGTCAGTCACTGCCTCTCGCGACCGGCAATCTGCCCATCGTGCTGGGGGAGTTGGGGCCCACCGCCGGAGTCATCGGCGCGGCCCGTCTCATCAGCGACCACCTGTTCTCACCCGCGTAGGCCCGCGCGAGCGCGCGCCGGCTTCCCCACCGACACAGCACACCGGCACGGCGCATGCTCCGACGCGCCCTGCTCCGCCCTGCCCGAACACGCCTGCCCAGCAGGCGGATTCGCCCTGCAACCGGCCCGCACGCCCGCCAAGGGGATCTCATGGCACCAGAACCACCGCTGCTCACCATGTCCGGTATCACCAAGTCGTTCCCCGGGGTCCGGGCCCTGGACGGCGTAGATCTCGACGTCCAGGCCGGAGAGGTCCACTGCCTGCTCGGCCAGAACGGAGCCGGGAAGTCCACCCTGATCAAGGTCCTGGCCGGTGCCCACCAGCCCGACGACGGCACGATCACCTGGCGGGGCGAACCCGTCACCCTGAAGTCCCCGATCGCCGCCATGGGCCTCGGCATCGCCACCATCTACCAGGAACTCGACCTGGTGGAACACCTGTCGGTGGCCGAGAACGTCCACCTCGGGCATGAACCCACCGCCGCCGGCTTCGTCGTACGGGGCAAAGCCGCTCGTGCGTCAACAGCCGCTCTTCTCAAGCGACTTGGACATCCAGAGGTCGATCCGGCGCGGCTCGTCGGTGAGTTGTCGGCCGCCCAGCAGCAGATCGTCTCCATGGCCCGGGCGCTCTCCCACGACGTACGGCTCATCGTCATGGACGAGCCGTCGGCCGCGCTCGACCCGGACGAGGTCGACAACCTGTTCAGGATCGTGGGGGACCTGACCGCCGACGGGGTGGCCGTCGTCTACATCTCGCACCGCCTGGAGGAGATCCGCCGGATCGGCGACCGGGTGACCGTGCTGAAGGACGGGCGGGCCGTGGCGGGCGGGCTGCCCGCGAAGTCGACGCCGACGCGCGAGGTCGTGGCGCTGATGACGGGGCGGAACGTCGAGTACGTGTTTCCCGATCGCCCGTCCGTGCCGCCGACAGAAGGGACGCCCGTGCTGGAGGTGCGGGGGCTGGCGCGCACCGGCGAGTTCGAGGGGTTCGACCTGGAGGTGCGCCCCGGCGAGATCGTCGGCCTCGCCGGACTCGTCGGCTCGGGACGGTCGGAGATCCTGGAGACGATCTACGGCGCCCGAAAGCCAACGGCCGGTCAGGTCAGCGTCGACGGGCGGCCGTTGCGGCTCGGCAGCGTACGGGCCGCCGTACGGGCCGGGCTCGGACTCGCTCCCGAGGAGCGCAAGGCGCAGGCGCTGCTGATGCTGGAGTCCGTCACCAGAAACGTTTCCGTGTCGTCGATGTCCCGCTACGCACGCGTGGGCTGGATCGACCGGGGCGCCGAACACCGCGCCGCACGGGCCGCGACCCGCGAGCTGTCCCTGCGCCCCGACAACCCGGACGTACCGGTCCGCACCCTCTCCGGAGGCAACCAGCAGAAGGCGGTCCTCGCCCGCTGGCTGCTGCGCGGCTGCCGGGTCCTGCTGCTCGACGAGCCGACGCGGGGCGTCGACGTGGGTGCCCGCGCCGAGCTGTACGCGGTGGTCCGCCGGCTCGCCGACGAGGGGCTCGCCGTGCTGCTGGTCTCCAGCGAGGTGCCCGAAGTCCTCGGCCTCGCCGACCGGGTGCTCGTCCTGCGCGAGGGCCGGGTCGTCC
The DNA here is from genome assembly GCF_045160825.1 of Streptomyces sp. NBC_00104. Taxonomy (NCBI): domain Bacteria; kingdom Bacillati; phylum Actinomycetota; class Actinomycetes; order Kitasatosporales; family Streptomycetaceae; genus Streptomyces; species Streptomyces sp. NBC_00104. The sequence continues at coordinate 9,276,330 of NZ_CP108215.1, forward strand.
ACACCGCACCCGCCCGTGAACTCGACGAACACCGCGTACTCGACCTTGTGATGGAAGGAAGCCCCGTGACCGCAGAAGGGAGCCCGGCGTCATGACCCAGCCCGTGTCCCCGCCCCGGGGCAGTGCCGACAAGGTGACACCCGTCAGCGAGCCGCCGGCCTGGCGTGCCCTCGTCTTCCGCGCCGATGTCCGCACCCTCTCGCTCATCGGTGTCCTCGCCGCGCTGATCGTCATCGGCGGCGTCACCAAACCCGACGAGTTCCTCGACACCCGCAACCTCCAACTCGTCCTCACCCAGGCCTCGGTGATCGGTGTCGTCACCGTCGGCATGACCTTCGTCATCACCTCCGGCGGCATCGACCTGTCCGTGGGCGCGATCGTCGCCCTGGCCTCCGTCTGGGCGACGACCGTGGCCACCCAGGAGTACGGCTTCGCCGGCATCCTCTTCACGGCGGTGATCGTCGGCGTCGGCTGCGGCCTGGTGAACGGGCTGCTCATCGCCTACGGCGGGGTGGTCCCCTTCATCGCCACCCTCGCCATGCTCGCCTCGGCGCGCGGCCTCGCCCTCCAGATCACCGACGGCAGCACCCAGATCGTCGGCGTGGACGCCATCCTGGACCTCGGTGAGCGCGACGCGTACATCCTCGGCATACCGCCGCTCGTCCTGGTCTTCGCGCTCGTGACGATCATCGGCTGGCTGCTGCTGAACCGCACGACGTTCGGCCGGCGCACGGTCGCCGTCGGCGGCAACGCGGAGGCGGCCCGGCTCGCGGGCATCGACGTCCGCCGCCAGCGGCTCTACCTGTACCTGCTCTCCGGGCTGTGCTGCGGCATCGCCGCGTTCCTGCTGATCGTGCTGTCCGGCTCGGGCCAGAACACCAACGGCAACCTCTACGAACTCGACGCCATCGCCGCCGTGATCATCGGCGGCACCCTGCTCAGCGGCGGCCGGGGCACCATCACCGGCTCCGTCGTCGGCGTCCTGATCTTCACCACGATCACCAACATCTTCGCGCTCAACAACCTGCAGACCGATGTCCAGCAGATCGCCAAGGGCGCGATCATCGTCGCCGCGGTCCTGGTCCAGCGACGTACGGCCAGTTCGACCTGAACCACCGAAGAGCCGACACGGGAAAGGTTCACCGCCATGTCACAGTTCACCAGCCGCAGAGGACTGCTCTTCGGGACCGCCGCCGTCTCGGCCGGCGCCCTCCTCGCCGGTTGCACCAGCAATGAATCCAAGGACGATCCGGCCGGCAACGAGCAGACGGTCGCCGACGACAAGCCCGGCAAGGCGGTCACCATCGGCTTCGCCGGACCGCAGGCCGACCACGGCTGGCTCAACGCGATCAACCAGAACGCCAAGAGCCGCGCGGAGCGGTACGAGGACGTCACGCTGGAGATCACCGAGGGCTCCAACGACACCGCCCAGCAGATCGGCCAGATCGAGACCCTCATCAACAAGAAGGTCGACGTCCTGGTCGTGCTGCCCGCCGACGGCAAGGCGCTCACCCAGGTCGGCCTCAAGGCGATGCGGGCCGGCATCCCCGTCGTCAACCTCGACCGGATCTTCAACTCCCCGCAGGCGTACCGCTGCTGGATCGGCGGCGACAACTACGGCATGGGCCTCAACGCCGGGCACTACATCGGCGAGCAGCTCAAGGACAAGAGTGACGCCCGCGTCATCGAGCTCGCCGGGCTCGACAACCTGGAGCTGACCAAGCAGCGCACCCAGGGCTTCGACGACGCGCTGAAGAACTACCCGAACATCAAGAAGGTGGCCCGGCAGGCCGCCGAGTTCACGGTGGAGTCCGGTCAGGCCAAGATGGCTCAACTCCTCCAGGCGCAGTCGAACTTCGACGCGCTGTGGAACCACGACGACGACCAGGGCGTGGGTGCCCTGCGCGCCATCGAGCAGGCCGGGCGCGACGACTTCCTGATGGTGGGCGGCGCGGGCGCGCTGTCCGCGTTCCAGGCGATCAAGAAGGGCGACGGGGTGCTGAAGGCGACCGTCCTCTACCCGCCGACCATGGCCGCCTCAGCGATCGACCTCGCCCGCGCACTCGGCCAGGGCAAGGGGGTCGGTGGTCTCGCCGAGTTCGAGATCCCGAGTTCGCTGACGCTCTACTCGGCCGTCGTCGACAAGGACAACGTCGACCAGTACATGCCCACCGGCTTCAAGTGACGGCTCCCGCCGGACGGGCCCGAACGGCGACGAGGTCCGGGGCAGCGCAGGACGGAGCCCCGGACCACCGACTCGGGCCCCACCCCCCCACCGCGCCGCGACCACGAGGAGGACACACGCATGGGACAGCCGCAACAGCCCGACCAGGCCGAGGCGGAGGAGTCAGGAGCCGCGGGGTCGGACGCCGGGGCAGGTCGCAGGGCTGGAGGCGGGATCGTGGCAGGCGGCGGGGGCGGGCCGGCCCAGGGCGAAGCCCGGACCGGGACGACGACCGGTGTCCGTACCCGTGCCGGGGCCTGGCCCGCCGGGCTCGCCGGTGGGCCGGACAAGCCGTCGTTGCGGGTCGGGATGGTCGGGTACTCCTTCATGGGGGCCGCGCACTCGCAGGGGTGGCGTACGGCGGGGCGGGTCTTCGACCTGCCGCTCAGTCCGGTGCTCGCCGCCGTGTGCGGGCGGGACGCGGACGCGGTGCGGGCCATGGCGGACCGGCACGGGTGGGCCGGGACGGAGACCGACTGGCGGGAGCTGATCGCCCGGGACGACATCGACCTCGTCGACATCTGCACCCCTGGGGACAGCCACGCCGAGATCGCCCTCGCCGCGCTGGCCGCCGGCAAGCACGTGCTCTGCGAGAAGCCCCTCGCCAACACGGTCGCGGAGGCGGAGGCCATGGCGACGGCGGCCGAAGAGGCGTACACGCGCGGCAGGTTGGCCATGGTCGGCTTCAACTACCGCCGTGTCCCCGCCACCGCGCTCGCCCGCCGCATGGTCGCCGAGGGCCGACTGGGCGCCCTGCGGCATGTGCGGGTGACGTACCTTCAGGACTGGCTGGTGGACCCGGAGTTCCCCCTCACCTGGCGGCTGCGCAAGGAGTCCGCCGGCTCCGGAGCGCTCGGCGACCTGGGCGCCCACATCGTCGACCTCGCGCAGTACCTGGCCGGAGAGCCGGTGACGGGCGTGTCCGCGCTGATGGAGACCTTCGTACGCGAACGGCCGCTGCCCGCAGGTGCGTCCAGCGGTCTGGCGTCCTCCGGCGGCACGGCCGGACGGGGCGCGGTCACCGTGGACGACACGGCCCTGTTCACCGGCCGCTTCGCCTCCGGCGCCGTCGCGTCCTTCGAGGCGACCCGCTTCGCCACCGGCCGCAAGAACGCCCTGCGCATCGAACTCAACGGCGAGCGCGGCTCGTTGGCCTTCGACCTGGAACGGCTCAACGAACTCGCCTTCCACGACCACACCGAACCCGCCGCCCACGCGGGCTTCCGCCGCATCCTGGTCACCGAGCCCGATCACCCCTACCTGGACGCCTGGTGGCCGCCGGGGCACGGCCTCGGCTACGAGCACACCTTCGTCCACCAGGCGCGCGACCTCGTGCACGCCGTCGCGGCAGGGAGCAGGCCCGAGCCGTCCTTCGCCGACGGGCTCCAGGTGCAGCGCGTCCTCGCGGCGGTCGAGGAGAGCGCCGAGAAGAACTCCGTCTACACACCGACCCACACCCCCACCACGGTCTGAGGAGGCCTCGGACATGCCGCGCGACTTCACGCTCTTCACCGGCCAGTGGGCCGACCTGCCCCTCGAAGAGGTCTGCCGCCTCGCCCGCGACTTCGGCTACGACGGCCTCGAACTCGCCTGCTGGGGCGACCACTTCGAGGTCGACAAGGCCCTCGCCGACTCGTCGTACCTGGACTCCCGTCACCAACTTCTGGAGAAGTACGGCCTGAAGTGCTGGGCCATCTCCAACCACCTGGTGGGACAGGCCGTCTGCGACGCCATCATCGACGAACGCCACCGGGCCATCCTGCCCGCCCGCATCTGGGGCGACGGCGAACCCGAGGGCGTACGGCAGCGGGCGGCCGTCGAGATGGCCGACACCGCGCGGGCCGCCGCCGCCTTCGGCGTCGACACCGTCATCGGCTTCACCGGCTCCTCCATCTGGCACCTGGTCGCCATGTTCCCGCCCGCCCCGGAGTCGATGATCGAGCGCGGCTACGACGACTTCGCGATGCGCTGGAACCCGATCCTCGACGTCTTCGACGCCCAGGGCGTGCGGTTCGCCCACGAGGTCCACCCGAGCGAGATCGCCTACGACTACTGGACGACCCAGCGCGCTCTGGAGGCGGTGGACCGGCGTCCGGCGTTCGGCCTGAACTTCGACCCCTCGCACTTCGTGTGGCAGGACCTCGACCCGGTCGGCTTCCTGTGGGACTTCCGCGACCGGATCTACCACGTCGACTGCAAGGAGGCCCGCAAGCGCCTCGACGGCCGCAACGGCCGCCTCGGCTCGCACCTGCCCTGGGGCGACCCGCGCCGCGGCTGGGACTTCGTGTCGGCCGGCCACGGCGACGTCCCCTGGGAGGACGTCTTCCGGATGCTCCGCTCGATCGACTACCGGGGACCGATCTCCGTCGAGTGGGAGGACGCCGGCATGGACCGGCTCCAGGGCGCACCCGAGGCCCTGACCCGCCTCAAGGCGTTCGACTTCGAACCGCCGACGGCCGCCTTCGACGCGGCGTTCGGCGGCAACGACTAGGCCCAGGCGACGCAGGGCCACCTGTCGACCGGGCCCCCACGGTCCGGTCATGTCTCCGGGGTGACGGCGCACCCCGGCGTACCGCACACACCCGTACACCTCCGTACGACCAGCCCCTCTCTGGAGGCATTTCGTGCACCCGTACGACGACGACAGACACCCCACCAGCATCCGCAGACGCCGCAGGCTGCGCGGGCCGATCGCACTGCTGAGCGGTCTGCTGCTCGCGGGCGCCTCGCTCTCGCTCACCGCGCCCGCCGCGGGCGCGGCCGACGCCGACCCGAAGTCCGCCGCTGCCGCCGCGGCCGAGGACTTCCAGCAGGTCACCCTAGCCAAGGGTGAACCGGAGGTCGGCGAGCCCATGTCGCTCGCCGTCCTCCCGGACCGGTCGGTCCTGCACACCTCGCGCGACGGCGAACTGCGTCTGACCGACACGGCGGGCAACACCAGGCTCGCCGGCAAGCTCGACGTGTACAGCCACGACGAGGAGGGTCTCCAGGGCATCGGTGTCGACCCGGGTTTCGCCGACAACCGGTTCATCTACCTGTACTACGCGCCCCCGTTGAACACCCCGGCCGGTGACGCCCCCGAGACCGGAACGGCCGCCGACTTCGCGCCCTTCGACGGCGTCAACCGGCTCTCCCGCTTCGTCCTGAAGACCGACGGCACCCTCGACAAGGCCAGCGAGACGAAGGTCCTCGACGTCCCGGCCTCCCGGGGCATCTGCTGCCACGTCGGCGGCGACATCGACTTCGACGCGGCGGGCAACCTGTACCTGTCGACGGGCGACGACAGCAACCCGTTCCAGTCGGACGGCTTCACCCCCATCGACGAGCGGTCCAACCGCAACCCGGCCTTCGACGCCCAGCGCACCTCCGGCAACACCAACGACCTGCGCGGCAAGATCCTGCGCATCAAGGTGAACGCCGACGGCTCGTACGCCGTCCCCGACGGCAACCTCTTCGCGCCGGGCACGGACAAGACCCGCCCCGAGATCTACGCGATGGGCTTCCGCAACCCGTTCCGCTTCAGCGTCGACAAGGAGACCGGCGTCCTCTACGTCGGCGAGTACGGCCCCGACGCGGGCGCCGCCAACCCCTCGCGCGGCCCGGCCGGACAGGTCGAGTTCGCCCGTGTGACCAAGCCCGGCAACTTCGGCTGGCCGTACTGCACCGGCAAGAACGACGCCTACGTCGACTACGACTTCGCCACCGGCACCTCGGGCGCGGCCTTCGACTGCGCGGCCCCGAAGAACACCTCGCCGAACAACACCGGCCTCACCGACCTGCCGCCCGCCGAGCCCGCCTGGATCCCCTACGACGGGGCCTCCGTCCCGGAGTTCGGCGACGGCTCCGAGTCCCCGATGGGCGGCCCGGTCTACCACTACGACGCCGCTCTCGACTCCCCGGTGAAGTTCCCGCAGGCGTACGACGGCGACTTCTTCGCCGGTGAGTTCGGCCGTCGCTGGATCAAGCGGATCACGAGCGACGCCGACGGCACCGTGCAGTCGATCAACAACGTGCCCTGGACCGGCACCCAAATCATGGATATGGCCTTCGGCCCGGACGGCGCGCTGTACGTCCTCGACTACGGCATCTCCTGGTTCGGCGGCGACGAGCACTCGGCCCTGTACCGCATAGAGAACGCCACCGACGGCCACTCCCCGGTCGCCCAGGCCGCCGCCGACCGCACGTCGGGCCAGGCCAAGCTGAAGGTCCGCTTCTCCTCCGCCGGCACGAGCGACGCCGACGGTGACGCGCTCACCTACAGCTGGGACTTCGGCGACGGCGGCACGTCCACGGCGGCGAACCCGACGCACACCTACAAGAAGAACGGCACCTACACGGCGACGGTGACCGCGAAGGACACCTCGGGCCGTACCGGCAGCGCGAGCGTGCAGATCGTGGTCGGCAACACCGCGCCCAAGGTCGAGCTGCAACTCCCGGCGGACGGGCAGCTGTTCGCCTTCGGTGACGCCGTGCCGTTCAAGGTGAGGGTCAGCGACCCGGAGGACGGTCGGCCGATCGACTGCTCCAAGGTCAAGGTCACCTTCGTCCTCGGCCACGACAGCCACGGCCACCCCGTGACCTCCGCCAACGGCTGCACCGGCACCATCCAGACCAGCGCCGACGGCGGCCACGACGAGAACGCCAACATCTTCGGGGTCTTCGACGCCGAGTACACCGACGGAGGAGGCGGCGGCCAGGCCCCGCTGACCACCCACGACCAGAACGTCGTCCAGCCCACCCACCGCCAGGCCGAGCACTACAACGACTCCTCGGGCATCGTGGTACAGGCGAAGGACACGGCCCACGGCGGCAAGACGGTCGGCGACATCTCGGGCGGCGACTGGATCTCCTTCGAGCCGTACGTCCTGTCCGACGCCACGAAGATCACCGCACGCGTCTCCTCCGGGGGCGCCGGCGGCAGGCTGGAGGTCCGCGCGGGCTCTCCGACCGGCCGGGTCCTCGGCAGCGCGACCGTGCCGGTGACCGGCGGCTGGGAGAACTTCCAGGACGTCACCGCCGACCTGTCCCGTGCCCCGCGCGGCACCACCACGCTGTACCTGGTGTTCAAGGGGAGCGGCTCCGGCGGCCTGTTCGACGTGGACGACTTCACCTTCACGAAGCGGTGAGGGGGCGTCATGCCGACGAACGGACGTGTGTGGGCCGCGCTGGGTGGCGCCGCCCTGCTGATCGGATGCGTGTCGGGACCGGCCGTGTCCGATGAGGCGGGCGGCTCCGGGGGCCACGGGGACGAGCGCCGGGTGCTCGTGTTCTCCAAGACCGCCGGGTTCCGGCACGATTCGATCCCCGAGGGCGTCGCGGCCGTACGGGAACTGGGCGCCGCCCACGGCTTCGCGGTCGACGCCACGGAGGACGCCGGCGCCTTCACCGCCCGCAACCTCGGGCGCTACGACGCCGTGGTGTTCCTGTCGACGACCGGTGACGTCCTCGACCCGGCCCAACAGGGCGCGTTCGAGCGGTACATCAAACGCGGGGGCGCCTATGTCGGCGTCCACGCGGCCGCCGACACCGAGTACGACTGGGCCTTCTACGGCGGACTCGCGGGCGCGTACTTCCAGGGGCACCCCGCGATCCAGCCCGCGACGGTCGACGTCGAGGACCACGCCCACCCGGCCACCGCCGGTCTGGGCGCGACCTGGAACCGCACGGACGAGTGGTACAACTACCGCTCCAACCCCCGTGAGCGGGCCCATGTCCTCGCCTCGCTCGACGAGTCGTCGTACAGCGGCGGCACCATGAACGGCGACCATCCGATCGCCTGGTGCCAGGACTACCAGGGCGGCCGCGCCTTCTACACCGGCGGCGGCCACACCAAGGAGTCCTTCGCCGAACCCGCCTTCCGGCAGCACCTGTTGGGCGGCATCCGGTGGGCGATCGGCGAGGCCCGGGCCGACTGCCGGCCGGAGAACGGCTACCGGCCGTTGTTCGACGGCACGCGGGCCTCGCTGGACGGCTGGCGGCAGGCGGGCCCGGGCTCCTTCACCCTGGACGACGACGGCACGATCACGTCGTCCGGCGGGATGGGCATGCTCTGGTACGCGGACCGGAGCTTCGGGGCCTACTCCCTGAAGCTCGACTGGAGGATGTCCGGCGCCTCGGGCGACGACAACTCCGGTGTGTTCGTGGGCTTCCCGCCCTCGGACGACCCCTGGTCGGCCGTGAACAACGGCTACGAGGTCCAGATCGACGCCACGGACGTACCCGAGAGGACCACCGGGTCCGTCTACGGCTTCCGGTCCGCCGACATCAGGAAGCGCGACCGCGCCCTGAACCCGCCGGGGGAGTGGAACACGTACGAGATCCGCGTGGAGGGCGAGCGCCTCCGCGTCTGGCTCAACGGCGTGAAGATCAACGACTTCACCAACACCGATCCGGCACGGAGCCTGCGCGACGGTCACTTCGGCATCCAGAACCACGGGGCCGACGACCAGGTGTCCTTCCGCGACATCCGGATCAAGGAACTGCCCGCGCGGGCCGCCGCCGCATCGGCTGCGGCGGCGGCCCGGACTCCGGGCGACTGAACGGCGGCGGGCGGGGGACGCCGGACCTCCGCCCGCCGTCTTCCCCCTTCCCCTCGGAGGGGTCCCGGCTTTCCGCATCACCCGCTCGACAAGGAGGCTGCCCATGCCCGCGTCCGTGTCCGTTTCCCCACCGAGCGTCGGCGTCTGGCTGATCGGAGCACGCGGTTCCGTCGCGACCACCGTCGTCGCGGGCTGCGCGGCCGTCGCGGCGGGCCTGCACACCCCGACGGGCATGGTCACCGAGACCCCTCTCTTCACCGACACCGGCCTCCCCCCGCTCTCCTCCCTCGTCTTCGGCGGCCACGACACCACGGACTGCCCCCTGCCCAAGCGCGCCGAAGCCCTCGCCGCAGGCGGCGTCCTGCCCCATGACCTCCCCGCGGCGATCAGCTCCGAACTGGCCGCCGCCGACCGGGAGATCAGGCCCGGCGGCCCCCTCCCGGGCGACACGAGGGGCCCCGACGAGCTGATCTCCTCCTACGCCGCCGACATCCAGGACTTCGTACGACGCCGGAACCTGACCCGAGCGGTGGTGGTGAACGTGGCCTCCACGGAACCCACTCCCACCGGCACTCCCACCGGCACCGGCACCGGCACTCCCACCGGCACCGGCACCGGCACCGCCATGCCCCCCAGCTCCTTGTACGCGGCGGCCGCCCTACGCGCCGGCTGCCCCTACGTGAACTTCACCCCCTCGACCGGCCTCCACCACCCCTCACTCGCCTCCGCCGCCACCTACTCCGGCCTCCCGTACGCGGGTCGCGACGGCAAGACCGGGCAGACCCTGCTCCGGTCGGTCCTCGGCCCGATGTTCGCCCAACGGGCCCTGGCAGTCCGGGCCTGGTCCGGCACCAACCTCCTCGGCGGTGGTGACGGTGCCGCCCTCGCCGACCCGGCCGCCGCCGCTGCCAAGAACGCCGGCAAGGCACGCGTCCTGACCGACAGCCTGGGCGCGACACCCGAGGGCGAGACCCACATCGACGACGTCCCCGCCCTCGGCGACTGGAAGACGGCCTGGGACCACATCGCCTTCGACGGCTTCCTCGGCACACGGATGGTTCTCCAGACGACCTGGCAGGGCTGCGACTCCGCGCTCGCCGCTCCGCTGGTCCTGGACCTCGCCCGCCTCCTGGCCCGCGCCCACGAAGCGGGCCTCTCCGGACCCTTGCCCGAGCTGGGCTTCTACTTCAAGGACCCGATGGGACAGGGCCCGGCGGCCCTGGGGGATCAGCACGCGGCGCTGGCGGCGTTCGCGGAGCGACTGCGCCCCCGGACACGGCCCGTTCCGCAATTTGGGCGCGAGCCGGGGCTGGGACTGGGGCGCGAATCGGGGCTGGGGCTGGGGCGGGAGCCAGAGCCGGGGTCGGGGTCGGGGCGTGAGCCGGAGCGGGGGCGTGAGCCGGGGTTGGACCGTGAGCCCGAGCCGGGGTTGGGGTCGGGGCGTGAGCCGGAGCGGGGGCGTGAGCCGGGGTTGGACCGTGAGCCCGAGCCGGGGCCGGAGCGTGAGTCGGGGCGTGAGCCAGGGGTGTGCGAGGAGGTTCGATGACCCGCCGCCGGAACACCCCCCTCTCCTTCGGCTACGGCACCAACGGCCTCGCCGACCTGCGTCTCGACGACGCCCTTGGTCTCCTCGCCGACCTCGGCTACGACGGTGTCGGTCTGACGCTCGACCACATGCACCTCGACCCCCTCGCTTCCGACCTCGCCGCCCGCACCCGGCGGCTCGCCCGACGGCTGGACGATCTCGGCCTGACCGTCACCGTGGAGACCGGCGCCCGCTACGTCCTCGACCCCCGCCGCAAACACGGCCCCACGCTGCTGGACCCCGACCCCGACGACCGTGCCCGCAGGGCCGACCTGCTGATCCGCGCGGTGCGGATCGCCGCGGACCTCGGTGCCCACGCGGTGCACTGCTTCAGCGGGGTCACCCCGCCCGCCACGGACGAGGACACCGCCTGGAAACGCCTCCCCGACGCACTCACCCCCGTCCTCGACGCCGCCACCACCGCCGGCGTCCCCCTCGCGATCGAACCCGAGCCCGGTCACCTCCTCGCCACGCTCGCCGACTTCCACCGCCTCCGCGAGGCCCTCGACAGCCCCGCCGCCCTCGGCCTCACCCTCGACATCGGCCACTGCCAGTGCCTCGAACCCGTCCCTCCCGCCGACTGCGTCCGCGCGGCCGCGCCCTGGCTCCGCCATGTCCAGATCGAGGACATGCGCCGCGGCGTCCACGAGCACCTCCCCCTCGGCGACGGCGAGATCGACTTCCCACCCGTCCTGGAAGCCCTGGCCGCCGTGGGCTACGGCGCCCTGACCGTCGTCGAACTGCCCCGCCACTCGCACGCAGGCCCCCACTTCGCCGAACAGTCCCTCTCCTTCCTGCACCGAGCGACCGGCCGAACGGCCTCTCCCGGGAGCACCTCGTGATTCACCACCGCACCCCGGCCGACCCGACGGCCCACACAGCCCACCCGGCCCTCGCCACGCCCGCCGACCTGCGCGGCCACCTGAACGCCCACCTCGCGGTCGCCGCCCGCGACTGGCTGCGCCGAGCGCTGGACGAGGCCGCCGACCAGCCGGGCACCCACGGGCCCATCTCCGTCTGGGAGCTGCGCCTCGCCGAGGCGGCCCGGCGCTGCGGTACCGACCACGCCGACGCCGTCCGCGTGCTGATCCTGCACGCGGCCCGCGCCGACACCGACGCGCTCACCCGGGTCTACCGCCAGGGCACCGCCGACGAACGCCGCGCGGTCCTGCACGCGCTGCCCCACCTCGTGCCGGGCCCCGACGCGCTGCACCTCGTCGAGGACGCCCTGCGCACCAACGACACCCGTCTCGTCGCCGCCGCCCTCGGCCCGTACGCGGCCCGCCACCTGGCCCCGCACCAGTGGCGGCACGCCGTGCTCAAGTGCCTGTTCACCGGAGTGCGCGTCGACGAGATCACCGAGCTGACCCGCCGCGCCCACGGTGACCTGGAACTCGCCCGCATGCTCGGCGACTTCGCCGAGGAACGCACCGCCGCGGGCCGTCCCGTACCCGAGGACCTGTACCGCGTCCTGGCCCTGACCGCGCTCCCACCGGCCGACGAGATCGGCACCGACGGCAAGGAGTCCTGATGCGCATCTTCGACCCCCACATCCACATGACGTCACGCACCACCGACGACTACGAGGCGATGCACGAGGCGGGCGTCCGCGCGGTCGTCGAGCCGGCCTTCTGGCTGGGCCAGCCCCGCACCTCCCCCGCCTCCTTCCTCGACTACTTCGACTCCCTGCTGGGCTGGGAGCCCTTCCGCGCCGCCCAGTACGGCATCGCCCACCACTGCGCCCTCGCCCTCAACCCCAAGGAGGCGAACGACCCGCGGTGCACGCCCGTGCTGGACCAACTGCCCCGCTACCTGCTGAAGGACCGGGTCGTGGCCGTCGGAGAGATCGGCTACGACTCCATGACACCGGCCGAGGACCACGCGCTCGAACACCAGCTGTACCTGGCCGCCGACCACGGCCTGCCGGCCCTCGTCCACACCCCGCACCGGGACAAGCTCACCGGTCTGCGCCGCACGCTCGATGCCGTGCGGGCCTCCGCCCTGCCCGTCGAGCGGGTGCTGTTCGACCACCTCAACGAGACCACCGTCAAGGAGGCCAAGGCCAGCGGCGCCTGGCTCGGCTTCTCCGTCTACCCGGACACCAAGATGGACGAGGAGCGCATGGTCGCCGTCCTCCAGGAGTTCGGCCCGGAGAAGGTGCTGGTCAACTCCGCCGCCGACTGGGGAAGAAGCGACCCCCTCAAGACCCGCAAGGTCGGCGACGCCCTGCTCGACGCCGGGTTCGACGAGGACGACGTCGACCTGGTGCTGTGGCGCAACCCGGTCGCCTTCTACGGACTGAGCGGCCGCCTCGCCCTTGACGTCACCGCGACGGACACCACGCACGAGGGCAACAGCATCCTGCGCGGCGGGGAGTGACCGATGCGCTTCCGCCACCCCGACGGCTCCACCGTCCACCTCGCCTACTGCACCAACGTGCACCCGGCCGAGACCCTCGACGGTGTCCTCGCCCAACTGCGCGACCACTGCGAGCCCGTACGCCGTCGCCTCGGCCGCGACCGCCTCGGCATCGGCCTGTGGCTGGCCAAGGACGCCGCCGCGGCCCTGGTGACCGACCCGTCCGCCCTGCGCGGCCTGCGCACCGAACTCGACCGGCGCGGCCTCGAGGTCGTCACCCTCAACGGCTTCCCCTATCAGGGCTTCGGCGCCGAGGAGGTCAAGTACCGCGTCTACCAGCCCGACTGGGCCGACCCCGAACGACTCGACCACACCACCTCCCTCGCCCGCGTCCTCGCCGGGCTCCTCCCCGACGACGTCACCGAGGGCACCATCTCGACCCTGCCCCTGGCCTGGCGCACCGCCTACGACGACACCCGCGCCGCCCGGTCCCGCACGGCCCTGCGCACCCTCGCCGAACGCCTCGACGCCGTGGCCGAGCTGACCGGCCGCTCCATCCGCGTCGGCCTGGAACCCGAACCCGGCTGCACGGTCGAGACCACCGCCGACGCCATCGGCCCCCTGACCGACATCGGCCACGACCGCATCGGCATCTGCGTGGACACCTGCCACCTCGCCACCTCCTTCGAAGACCCGCACACCGCCCTGGACGCGCTCACCCGAGCCCGCGTCCCCGTCGTCAAATCCCAGCTCTCGGCCGCCCTGCACGCCGAACACCCCCACCTCCCCGAGGTCCGCGAAGCCCTCGCCGCCTTCGACGAGCCCCGCTTCCTGCACCAGACCCGCACCTCCACCGCCGCCGGCCTGCGCGGCACGGACGACCTCGGCGAGGCCCTCACGGGCGACGCCCTGCCCGACGCCTCTCCCTGGCGCGCCCACTTCCACGTCCCGCTCCACGCGGCCCCCGCCGCACCCCTCACCTCCACGCTCCCGGTACTCAAGGCCGCCCTCACCCACCTGGTCGGCGGCGCCCAGCCCCTCACCCGCCATCTGGAGGTCGAGACCTACACCTGGCAGGCCCTGCCGGCCGAGCTGCGCCCCAGCACGCGCGCCCAGCTCGCCGACGGCATCGCCGCCGAACTCGCCCTCGCCCGCGACCTGTTGACGGACCTCGGCCTCAAGGAGCTGCCATGAACCCCAAGGAGCTGCCGTGACGCCGCCGCAACCCGAAGCCGGTCCCACCCCTCTCCTCGTCCTGGACGTCGTCGGCCTCACCCCTCGTCTCCTCGACCACATGCCCCGCCTCAAGGCCCTCGGTCAGTCCGGCTCCCGTGCCCCGCTCGGCACCGTCCTGCCCGCCGTCACCTGCGCCGCCCAGTCCACCTTCCTGACCGGCACGCTCCCCGCCGAGCACGGCATCGTCGGCAACGGCTGGTACTTCCGCGAACTCGGCGACGTCCTGCTGTGGCGCCAGCACAACGGCCTCGTCGCCGGCGACAAACTGTGGGACGCCGCCCGCCGCGCCCACCCCGGCTACACGGTCGCCAACATCTGCTGGTGGTACGCCATGGGCGCCGACACCGACCTCACCGTCACCCCCCGTCCGATCTACTACTCCGACGGCCGCAAGGAACCCGACTGCTACACCCGGCCCCCGGCCCTGCACGACGAACTCACCGCGGAACTCGGCACGTTCCCCCTGTTCCACTTCTGGGGGCCGGGCGCCGACCTGGTCTCCAGCCGCTGGATCATCGACGCGACCCGCCACATCATCCGCACCCGCCACCCCGACCTGGCCCTCTGCTACCTCCCTCACCTCGACTACGACCTGCAGCGCTTCGGCCCCGACGACCCGCGCTCCCTGAAGGCGGCCGCCGACCTCGACCGGGCCGTGGCGCCCCTGCTCGACGACGCCCGCGCGGAGGGCCGCACCGTCGTCGCCCTCTCCGAGTACGGCATCACCCGCGTGGACCGCCCCGTCGACATCAACCGCGCCCTGCGCCGCGCCGGCCTCCTCGACGTGCACACGCAGGACGGCATGGAGTATCTCGACCCGATGGCCTCACGGGCCTTCGCGGTCGCCGATCACCAGATCGCCCATGTCTATGTGCGCCGCCCCGAGGACCTGGAAGCCACCAGGGAAGCCCTCGCCGAACTGCCCGGCATCGACCGACTCCTGGACGACGAGGGAAAGAAGGCCCATCACCTCGACCATCCGCGCTCCGGCGAGTTCGTCGCCGTCGCGGAGCCGGACGCCTGGTTCACCTACTACTACTGGCTCGACGACGACCGCGCGCCCGACTTCGCACGCACCGTCGAGATCCATCGCAAACCCGGCTACGACCCGGTCGAGCTGTTCATGGACCCGCTCGACCCGTATGTGAAGCTCAAGGCGGCCACGGCACTGGCCCGCAAGAAACTCGGTCTGCGCTACCGCATGGCGGTCGTGCCGCTGGATCCCTCGCCTATTCGCGGCAGCCACGGCCGCCTTCCCACGAGCGACGACGACGGTCCGCTCATCATCTGCTCCACCCCCCGAGCCGTCGGCGACCGCGTGGCGGCCACCGATGTGAAAGCACTCCTGCTGCGACTGGCCGGTCTCTCCTGACCGGTGACAAGCACCCACACGTCCTGACTGGTCACAAGTGAAGCACTCGCCACTGACAACGCCCGCCCACACAGAGGAGTTCCAGGCATGAGCCGCACCGACAAGACGGATCCCGAACTCGCCCACCGCCTGAGCAGACGAGGCATGCTCGGCGTCGTCGCCGGCGCCACCGTCGCCGCCCTGCTGGGCGCGGCCGCCCCGGCCCAGGCCGCCGCGGGCACCGAAGCCGCCGCCGCGGGCAAGGGCCGGGGCCGCCCCGTCCTCCCGCCCGGCCGCCTCGGCATCCAGCTCTACAGCCTCCGCGACAAGGTCTCCACGCTCGGCTTCGCCCCGGTCTTCGCCGAGTTGGAGAAGTACGGCTACGACGAGGTCGAGTTCGCCGGCTACACCCAGGGCTCGGCGGGCCCCATCACGCTCGCCCAGCTGAAGCGGCTGGCCCGCGATCACGGCCTGACCCCGATCGGCAGCCACGTCGGCTACTACTCCAGCGACCCGAACGCGTACACCTTCGCCCAGAACCTCACCAAGGTCCTGGACGACGCCCAGGCCCTCGGCCTGAAGCACATCGGCACCGCCGCCGGACCCTTCCGCTACGGCATGACCGTGGACGCGATGAAGCGGGCCGCCCACGAGTTCAACACCTACGGCGCGGCGGCCAGGGCGCGGGGCATGAAGTTCTACCAGCACAACCACTCCGAGGAGTTCTCCTTCGCCACCGACAACCCCAAGGTCCGCCTCTACGACGTCCTGCTCCGCGAGACCGACCCCGACCTCGTCTTCCTGGAGATGGACATCTTCTGGGCGTACGTGGCCCAGTTCCGCTTCTCGAAGCGGCCCGACGGCACCTCCGCGCCCTTCGAGCCCCTCGACTACGTCCTCCGCCGCCCGAACCGCTACCCGCTCTTCCACGTCAAGGACGGCGAGAGCGACCCGTCGAACCCGTTCGGCTACCGCATGACGGACGTCGGCGACGGCGACATCGACTACCAGAAGTTCATCTCGGCCGTCACCCGGCTGAGGGGCCACCGCCTCGCCCACCACTGGCAGGCCGAGCACGACAACCCCGCCGAGTCCTTCACCTTCGCCCGCCGCTCCAGCGAGCACCTGCACTCGCTGCGGGAGAAGTGCTGACCGAGGCCGGGGAACCGACGGCAGCAGGCGGCCGCCCCGTGGTGCGAGACCACGGGGCGGCCGCCTGCTGCCGTACGCGCGGGCGTCAGGCCACTTCGTCACCGAGCGGACGGGGGTTGGGAGCGATGTGCCGGGCACGGGGCCGCCCCGGCGGGTGCAGGAAGACGGCCACGCACCCGGCGAACAGCGAGATGGAGCCCGCGAGCACGAAGGCGCCCGCGTAGTCCCAGGCGCCCACGACCACGGCGCCCATGCCGGAGCCGAGCAGGCCCGACACCAGCTTGGAGCTGTAGACGAGACCGTAGTTGGAGGCGTTGTTGTTCTCGCCGAAGTAGTCCGCGGTCATCGCCGCGAACATCGGGAAGATGGCACCGCCGCCGAACCCGGAGATGCTGGAGAACACCAGGAACAGCGGCAGGTTGTTGATGTTGCCGGACCAGAGGATGCCGTACTGCGACAGGCCCAGCACGATACAGACGAAGATCAGGCACTGCTTGCGGCCGTA
This sequence comes from Streptomyces sp. NBC_00104, assembly GCF_045160825.1. NCBI lineage: Bacteria > Bacillati > Actinomycetota > Actinomycetes > Kitasatosporales > Streptomycetaceae > Streptomyces > Streptomyces sp. NBC_00104. The sequence continues at coordinate 9,293,280 of NZ_CP108215.1, forward strand.
GCGGTCGGAGAGCCAGCCGATGACGCCGCGTCCGGTGCCGTTGACGATCGCCTTCAGGGACATGGCGGTGGCCACGATCCCGCCCGCGAAGCCGGCCTCGTTGCCGAACGGCACCTGGAAGGCGATACCGAAGATGTTCACACCCGAGGTGCACAGCAGGCAGAACCACATCAGCGCGACCCGGCCGGTCCGCCAGGCCTCGGCCGGTGTGTACTGCTTCACGGCCGGCGGGTTCTTCTCCAGCGCGCGCCGCGCGCGCGGGTCGTCCGGCTTGCGCAGTGGGTCGACCTCGGCCGGCCACCAGTTCTTCGGCGGGTCCTGGAAGAAGTGACCGGCCACGGCGACCACCGCCGCGAGGAACACGCCCACGCAGACGAGCACCCAGCGGAAGTTTGTCAGGTCCATGAACCCGGTGAAGATGAACACGAAGGGCACCGAACCGTAGGCGAAGCCGCCGTTGACGAAGCCGGTCTTGCCGCCCTTGCGCTCCGGATACCACTTGCCGACCATGTTCACGCAGGTCGCGTAGACCATGCCGGCGCCCATACCGCTGAACATGCCGAACCCGACGTACGCGACGACGACGTGCGGTGCGAACGCGAGGGACAGATATCCGAGCAGGGTGCCCACCGCGCCCAGCATCATCGCCCAGCGGGCGGGCAGCTTGCCGCTCTCGCGGAGCTTCCCGGCCGGGAAGGCCACCGCGGCCTGGAAGAACACCCACACGCCCAGCATCCAGAAGATGTGCTGGTTGCTCCAGCTGTGCGCGGTGTGCAGGGTCTCCTCGGCGGACGCGAACGCGTACTCCGCCGAGCTGATGCCCATCATGCCCACCCACGGCAGGATGACCATCCACTTGCGTGTGCGCCCCATGATGTCCAGGTCGGACTCGCCGATCCGGTACATCCGGCCGCCTGCGTCCGTCACCTCCCGGTAGGGGACGGATGTGGAGATGTCAGTTGTTGCCATGTCGATCGAACCCTCCGCGTGGAAGAAGTCTGGCCAGCGCCCCCTGTCCGTGCTTCTTTGCGCCGGGGCCCGCGGTGAGCGGTCGCCGCGGGCCCCGTGGTTCGAGCCGTCGCTCAGCTCATCGATCGCCCCCCAACAGCCGCGCCGCCCGCGCCCGTCACAGCAACCCCGCGGCTCGCGCCGAGCGAGCTGCCTCACGCCCGGGGGACAACCCCCGGACCCCCGGCCGGACCACAGCGAGCGCGCCCGTCACAGCAACCCCGCGGCTTGCGCCCAGCGAGCTGCGTCACGCCCGGGGGACAACCCCCGGACCCCCGGCCGGACCACAGCGAGCGCGCCCGTCACAGCAACCCCGCGGCTCGCGCCCAGCGAGCTGCGTCACGCCCGGGGGACAACCCCCGGACCCCCGGCCGGACCACAGCGAGCGCGCCCATCACAGCAACCCCGCGGCTCGCGCCCAGCGATACTTCGCGCCGAGCACGGCCACCGGCTTCTCGGTCGTGTACGGGTACGCCACGACCCCCCGCTCGAAGAGGTACTGGCAGGCCTCCTCCACCTCGACGTCGCCCGCGAGCGACGCGACGACCGGCTTCTCGATGCCCCGCTCGCGGAACTCGGCCACCACGCGCGCGGTGAGCTCGGCGAACACCATCGGCGGGGTGACGATGGTGTGCCAGTAGCCGAGGACGAGCGCGTGGATGCGCGGGTCCTCCAGGCCCAGCCGGATCGTCGCCTCGTACGTCGACGGCGGCTCGCCCCCGGTGATGTCGACCGGGTTGCCGGCGGCCCCGAACGGCGGGATGAACGTCCGGAAGGAGGCGTCCAGGTCCGGCGGGATCTCCATCATCGTCAGTCCGTTGTCGGTCACCGCGTCCGACAGCAGCACACCGCTGCCGCCCGCGCCGGTGATGATCACGATGTTGTCGCCCCGGGGAGCCGGCAGCACCGGCAACGCGCGCGCGTACTCCAGCATCTCGTTCAGCCCCGGCGCCCTGATGACACCGGCCTGCTTCAGGATGTCCTCGTACACGGCGTCGTCGCCCGCCAGCGCGCCCGTGTGCGAGCCCGCCGCCTTCGCCCCGGCCGCCGTACGGCCCGCCTTCAGGACCACCACCGGTTTCTTCGGGACGGTCGCCCGCGCGGCCTCCACGAAGGCCCGACCGTCCTTCAGGTCCTCCAGGTGCATCGCGATGCACTCGGTGTGCGGGTCCTCGCCGAACCAGGTCAGCAGATCGTCCTCGTCCAGGTCCGATTTGTTGCCGAGCCCGACGATCGCCGACACACCCGTCTTCGTGGTCCGCGCGAAGCCCAGGATGGCCATCCCGATGCCACCGGACTGTGAGGTCAGCGCCACCCCGCCCTTGACGTCGTACGGCGTGCAGAACGTGGCACACAGGTCCTGCCACGTCGAGTAGTAGCCGTAGATGTTCGGCCCGAGCAGCCGGACGCCGTGCCGCTCGGCGATCGCCACGATCTCGTCCTGGAGTCCGTGCTCGCCGGTCTCCGCGAAACCCGACGGGATCAGTACGGCGTTGGCGATGCCCTTGCGCCCCACCTCCTCCAGCGCCGCGGCAACGAACTTGGCGGGGATCGCGAAGACCGCCACATCCACCTCACCGGGAACGTCCGTGACACTCTTGTACGCCTTGCGGCCCAGAATGTCATCGGCCTTGGGGTTCACCGGATGGATCTCCCCGGCGAAACCGCCGTCGACGAGGTTGCGCATCACCGAGTTGCCGATCTTGCCCTGCTCGTTGGAGGCCCCGATCACGGCCACCGACGAGGGCTGCATCAGCCGGCGCATCGATGTGAGGATCTCCTCGCGCGTGTACCTGCGCCGGGGCTTCGGCACCGACTCCGCGAGGATCACCCGGATGTCCGCCGCGACCGCGCCCTCGGGAGTGGCGATCACCGGGTTGAGGTCCACCTCGGCGATCTCCGGGAAGTCCGCGACGAGTTCGGAGACCCGGCGGATCTGCTCGGCGATCGCCCACCGGTCCACGGCGGGTGCCCCGCGCACCCCGCGCAGGATCTCCGCCGCGCGGATCGCATCCAGCATGGAGAGCGCCTCGTCCGGGTCGACCGGCGCGAGCCGGAACGTCACGTCCTTGAGGACCTCCACCAGCACCCCGCCGAGCCCGAACGCGACGACCTTCCCGAACGTCGGGTCCGTCACCGCGCCGACGATGACCTCCTGCCCCTTCGGCAGCAGCTCCTGCACCTGGACGCCCTCGATACGGGCGGCGGGCGCGTACGCGCGCGCGTTGTCGACGATCCGGTGGAACGCGGCCCTCACGTCCGCCGCGCCCTCCACCCCGACGATCACACCGCCCGCGTCGGTCTTGTGCAGGATGTCCGGCGAGACGATCTTCATCACCACCGGCCCGCCGAAGCGCGCCGCGAACGACACCGCCTCCTCGACGTCCCGCGCCAGCTCCTCGCCGGGTACGGCGATCCCGTACGCGTCGGCGATCACCTTGCCCTCGGGGGCGGTCAGCGCGCTGCGCCCCTCGGCCCGTACGGCGTCGAGGAGTCCACGCACCCTCAGCACCCGGTCTTCGGCCATCAATCAGATCACTCCGTTCGACTTGAGCAGGCGCAGTTCCTCGTCGCCGAGGCCGAGCTCGCCGACGTAGACCTCTTCGTTGTGCTCGCCGAGCAGGGGTGAAGTGGTCACGTCCACGGGGGAGTCGGACAGCTTCAGCGGGCTGCCGACGGTCACGAAGTCGCCGCGCTCGGGGTGCGGCACGGTGACGACCATCTCGTTGGAGACCAGGGACTCGTCCTCGATGATCTCCTTGGTGGAGAGGATCGGCCCGCACGGGATGTTGTGGGCGTTGAGCCGCTCCAGCACCTCCCACTTGGGGAGCGTGGACGACCACTCCTCGATGAGCTGGAACATCTTGTTGAGCTTGGGGAGCCGGGTCTCCGGTGTCGCCCACTCGGGGTCGTCCGCCAGTTCCGGCCGGCCGATGAGTTCGCTCATCGGCTGCCAGCCGACGGGCTGCACGATGACGTACACGTAGTCGTTCGGGCCGCCCGGCGCGCACTTGACCGCCCAGCCGGGCTGGCCGCCGCCGGACGCGTTCCCGGACCTGGGAACCTCGTCGCCGAAGTCGTCGTTGGGATATTCACGGAGCGGGCCATGTGTCAGCCGCTGCTGGTCCCTCAGCTTCACCCGGCAGAGGTTGAGGACCGCGTGCTGCATGGCCACATTGACCCGCTGACCGCGCCCGGTGTTCTCCCGCTGGTACAGCGCCGCGAGAATCCCCGCCACGGCGTGGATGCCCGTGCCCGAGTCCCCGATCTGGGCCCCCGTCGCCAGCGGCGGCCCGTCCTCGAAGCCGGTGGTCGCCATCGACCCGCCCATGGCCTGCGCGACGACCTCGTACGCCTTGAAGTTGGTGTACGGGCCGTCGCCGAACCCCTTGATGGAGGCATAGACGATCCGCGGATTGATCTCCTGGATGCGGTCCCAGGTGAAGCCCATGCGGTCGACCGCGCCGGGTCCGAAGTTCTCGACCATGACGTCGGAGCGCCGGATCAGCTCGGTGAGGATCTCCTTGCCGCGCTCGGTCTTGGTGTTGAGGGTGATGCTCCGTTTGTTGCAGTTGAGCATCGTGAAGTAGAGGGAGTCGACGTCCGGGAGGTCACGCAGCTGCTTGCGCGTGATGTCGCCGCTCGGCGCCTCCAGCTTCACCACGTCCGCGCCGAGCCAGGCGAGCAGCTGGGTGGCGGACGGGCCGGACTGGACGTGCGTCATGTCGAGGACGCGGATGCCTTCGAGAGCCTTGGTCGACGTTCCTGCGGTAGGGGTCATCGGGGGCACCTCACTTGTACATCGTCTGGTTCATGGTTCCGGGGGCGTACGCGTCCGGGTCGACCCAGACGTTGATCAGCGACGGCTTGCCCGACTCACGGGCGCGCCGGAGTGCCGGGCCGATGTCGGCGGGGTCGCGGACCTCCTCGCCGTAACCGCCCAGCATCTGGGCGAACTTGTCGTAGTGGACGTCGCCGAGGGTGTTGCCGACGCGCTCGCGCTCCAGGCCGTACTTGGCGGCCTGGCCGTAACGGATCTGGTTCATCGAGGAGTTGTTGCCTACGATGCCGACGAAGGGGAGGTCGTAGCGGACGAGGGTCTCGAAGTCCCAGCCGGTGAGGGAGAAGGCGCCGTCGCCGAAGAGGGCCACCACCTCCTTGTCGGGCCGCGCCTTCTTGGCGGCGAGTACGAAGGGGACGCCGACGCCGAGCGTGCCGAGGGGGCCCGGGTCCATCCAGTGCCCGGGTGACTTGGGCTGCACGACCTGACCGGAGAAGGTGACGATGTCGCCGCCGTCGCCGATGTAGATGGAGTCCTCGGTGAGGAAGTCGTTGATCTCGCTGACCAGCCGGTACGGGTGGATCGGCGAGGCGTCGGACCTCAGGCTGGGCAGCCGCTTCTCGATGGCGGTCTGCTCGGCGGCGCGCAGCTCGTCGAGCCACTCCTTGCGCCTCGACGCGCCCCCGTTGATGCGTCCGGAGGCTGCCTCGGTCACCGACTTCAGAACGAGGCCCGCGTCGCCGACGATCCCGAGGTCGATGTCGCGGTTCTTGCCGACGGTCCGGTAGTCGAGGTCGATCTGCACGACGGTCGCGTCCGGCGACAGCCGCTTGCCGTAGCCCATGCGGAAGTCGAAGGGCGTTCCGACGATGACGATGACGTCGGCGTGGGAGAAGGCGTACCGGCGGGAGAGCTGGAAGTGGTGCGGGTCTCCGGGCGGCAGGGTGCCGCGCCCCGCGCCGTTCATGTACGCCGGGATGTTCAGCGTGCGCACCAGATCGATCGCGGACTCGGTTCCCCGGGTCGTCCACACCTGGCTGCCCAGCAGGATCGCGGGCTTCTCGGCGTGCACCAGCAGGTCGGCGAGCTTCTCGATGGCCTCGGGGTCGCCGGCCGAGCGGGTCGAGGCCCGGTAGGCCCCGGCCTTCGGTACCCGCGCCTTCTCCACCGGCACCTTGGCGTCCAGGACGTCACGCGGGATCTCCAGGAACGAGGGGCCGGGGGCGCCGTGGTAGCACTCGCGGAACGCCATCGACACCATGTCGGCGGCGCGGGCGGTGTCCGGTACGGTCGCCGCGAACTTGGTGATCGGGGTCATCATGTCGACGTGCGGCAGGTCCTGCAGGGACCCCATCTTGTGCTGGGTGTGCGCGCCCTGGCCGCCGATCAGCAGCATCGGGGACTCCGCGCGGAAGGCGTTGGCGACACCGGTCACGGCGTCGGTCGTACCGGGGCCGGCGGTGACGACCGCGCAGCCGGGCTTGCCGGTGATGCGGGCGTAGCCGTCGGCGGCGTGGGCGGCGACCTGCTCGTGGCGGACGTCGACGACCTCGATGCCCTCGTCGACGCAGCCGTCGTAGATGTCGATGATGTGGCCGCCGCACAAGGTGTAGATGACCTCCACACCCTCCGCTTTGAGTGCCTTCGCGACGAGGTGACCACCGGAAATGAGGTCCTGGCTGTTGCCGTCGGGCATGGCGAAGTCCTGTCCCTTCGTAGGGGTTTTCGTGGGGTCTTCGTGGGCTCTTCGTGGCGTCTTCGTACGGGTTGGAGCGCTCTCACGGTTGATTGCATACAGTCGACGAATACTGTATGAAGCTTGTTATCCCGCATCCGGTGGGTGGTGTCCAGGGGGCGTGCGGCACTTTTGAGTCAGGAGCCGGAATGGACCTTTTCGAGCACCAGGCAAGGGAACTCTTCGAGGAACACGGCATCGCGGTGCCACGGGCCGAGGTCACCGACTCGCCCAAGGAGGCCCGCGAGATCGCCCGCGGGCTGGGCGGACGCGTCGTCGTCAAGGCCCAGGTGAAGACCGGCGGACGCGGCAAGGCGGGCGGGGTGAAGCTCGCAGCCGACCCCGCCGCCACCGAACTGACGGCACGGCAGATCCTCGGCATGGACGTCAAGGGCCACACCGTCCGCAAGGTGATGGTCGCCGAACCGGTCGCGATCGAGAGGGAGTTCTACGTCTCGTACGTCCTCGACCGCGCGGCCGGCCGCTTCCTCGCGATCGCCTCGGCCGAGGGCGGCATGGAGATCGAGGAGGTGGCGGCGACCAGGCCGGAGGCGGTGGCCCGGATCCCCGTCGACCCCGCCGAGGGCGTCACCTCGGCGAAGGCGGCCGAGATCGCCGAAGCGGCGGGCCTGCCCCCGCAGACCGTCGACGTTCTCATGCGGCTCTGGGAGGTACTGACCCGTGAGGACGCGCTCCTCGTCGAGGTGAACCCCCTCGTGCGAACCGAACAGGGGCAGATCCTCGCCCTCGACGGCAAGGTCACCCTCGACGACAACGCGAGCTTCCGGCAGAGCCGTTGGGGTGACGAGGGCCTCGCGCACGACGACCCGCTGGAGGCGGCCGCCGCCGCGAAGGGCCTCAACTACGTGAAGCTGGACGGCGAGGTCGGCGTCATCGGCAACGGCGCCGGACTCGTCATGTCCACCCTCGACGTGGTCGCGGGCTGCGGCGCCCGCCCCGCCGACTTCCTCGACATCGGCGGCGGTGCCTCCGCCCAGATCATGGCCGACGGCCTCTCCGTCATCCTCTCCGACCCGGCCGTGAAGTCCGTCCTCGTCAACGTCTTCGGCGGGATCACCGCCTGTGACGCGGTGGCGGACGGCATCGTGCGGGCCCTGGACAGCGTCCAGTTGACCAAACCGCTGGTCGTCCGCCTCGACGGCAACAACGCCGCACGCGGCCGGGCGATCCTCGACGCCCGCGACCACCCCCTCGTCCACCAGGCCACCACCATGGACGGCGCCGCGCGCCGCGCCGCCGACCTCGCCCACGCGAACTGAGGAGCCCGGACATGGCCATCTACCTCATCAAGGAGAGCAAGGTCCTCGTCCAGGGCATGACCGGCGGCGAGGGCATGAAGCACACCCGCCGCATGCTCGCGGCCGGCACGAACGTCGTCGGCGGCGTCAACCCCCGCAAGGCCGGCCGGACCGTCGACTTCGATGACCGTGCCGTTCCCGTCTTCGGCTCGGTCCACGAGGGCATCGAGGTCACCGGCGCCGACGTCACCGTCGTCTTCGTCCCGCCCGCCTTCGCCAAGGCGGCCGTCGTCGAGGCCGCCGACGCCGGCATCGGCCTCGCCGTGGTCATCACCGAGGGCATCCCCGTCCACGACTCCGTCGCCTTCACGGCGTACGCCCGGTCCAGGGGCACCCGGATCATCGGCCCCAACTGCCCCGGCCTGATCACCCCCGGCCAGTCCAACGCGGGCATCATCCCCGCCGACATCACCAAGCCCGGACGCATCGGCCTCGTCTCCAAGTCCGGCACCCTCACCTACCAACTCATGTACGAGCTCCGTGACATCGGGTTCTCCACCTGCGTCGGCATCGGCGGCGACCCCGTCGTCGGCACCACCCACATCGACTGCCTGGCCGCCTTCCAGGACGACCCGGACACCGAACTGATCGTCCTCATCGGCGAGATCGGCGGCGACGCCGAGGAACGGGCCGCCGCGTACGTCCGCGACCACGTCACCAAGCCCGTCGTCGGCTACATCGCCGGATTCACCGCCCCCGAGGGCAAGACGATGGGGCACGCGGGCGCGATCGTCTCCGGCTCCTCCGGCACGGCCCAGGCCAAGAAGGAGGCGCTGGAAGCGGTCGGGGTGAGGGTCGGCGGCACCCCCACCGAGACGGCCCGGCTCGTGCTCGCCGCCCTGGAGGACGAGGCCTGACCTCACTCCCCGCTGTTGTGTCCCCCGCCCCCGACTGTGCACCGAGAGCGGAGAAACCCATGGCACCACCCACAGCCACGCCCACCCTCACCCTCAAATCCGGCACGGCCTGGACCGACGCCTGGCAGCGGTGTCTCGCCGTCGCCCCCGAGGCCTTCCGGGACGACCGGGTCCTCAACCTCTGGAACCGCTCCTGGCAGGCCGACGGCCGGGCTCTGCCGGCCACCAGCCCCGTCGACGGCAGCCCCGTCGCGGGCCCGCCCCGACTGGACGGCGCCACCGCGCATCAGGCGGTGCGCGCCTCCCTCGACCAGCACCGGGCCTGGCGCCACGTCCCCCTCGCCGAACGCCGCGCCCGGGTCGCCGCCACGCTCGACGCCCTCACCCAGCACCGCGAACTGCTCGCTCTGCTCCTGGTCTGGGAGATCGGCAAACCCTGGCGGCTCGCGCAGGCCGACGTGGACCGGGCCATCGACGGCGTCCGCTGGTACGTCGACGGCATCGAGCCCATGGTCGAGGGGCGCGTCCCGCTCGACGGCCCGGTCTCCAACATCGCCAGCTGGAACTACCCGATGAGCGTGCTCGTGCACGCGATGCTGGTCCAGACACTGGCGGGCAACGCGGTCATCGCCAAGACCCCGACCGACGGCGGCGTCGCCTGCCTCACCCTGGCCGGCGCGCTCGCCGCCCGCGAGGGCCTCCCGGTCACCCTCGTCAGCGGCAGCGGAGGCGAACTGTCCAAGGCGCTGGTCCGGGCCCCCGAGATCGGCTGCGTCTCCTTCGTCGGCGGCCGCGACACCGGCGCCGCCGTGGCCACCGCCGTCGCCGACCTCGGCAAACGCCACGTACTGGAACAGGAGGGCCTGAACACCTGGGGCATCTGGAACCACACCGACTGGGACACCCTCACCGCCGTCATTCCCAAGCTCTTCGACTACGGCAAACAGCGCTGCACGGCGTACCCGCGCTTCGTCGTCCAGCGTGAACTGTTCGACGAGTTCCTGGCCGCGTACCTTCCGGCGGTCCGCACCCTCAGGGTCGGCCACCCGCTGGCCGTGGAGCACCCCGACGACCCGCACCCGAAGCTGGACTTCGGGCCCGTCATCAACACGGCCAAGGCCAAGGAGCTGACCGACCAGGTCGCCGAGGCCGTCGACCGGGGCGCCGTACCGCTGCACCGGGGCCGGCTCGCCGACGCGCGCTTCCTGCCCGGCCAGGACACCGGCGCGTACGTCCAGCCCGTCACCCTCCTGAACCCGCCCCCGTCCTCCCCGCTCCACCACGCGGAACCCTTCGGCCCGGTCGACACGATCGTCCTGGTCGACACCGAGGCCGAACTGCTCGCCGCCATGAACGCCTCGAACGGCGCGCTCGTCGCCACCCTCTCCACCGACGACCACGCGACGTACGAGCGGCTGGCACCCCAGATCCGGGCGTTCAAGGTCGGCCACGGCACACCCCGCTCCCGCGGCGACCGCGACGAGCTCTTCGGCGGCTTCGGCGCGTCCTGGCGGGGCGCCTTCGTCGGCGGTGAGCTCCTCGTCAGGGCCGTCACGCGCGGCCCGGCGGGGGAGCGGCTGCCGGGCAACTTCCCCGACTACCACCTCATGCCGTCCGCCGCCTGACGTGGCCGGTTCGTGACCGTCCGCTCACCCCGGGTGAAGCCGTGCGGACCTGCTCGTCAGAGGCCCGCACGGCGCCGTCCGGAGCCCGGAAACGCAGGTGAAAGGCACCCCGAAACCTTGGTATTGTTGTCCATGTCGCCGCGGGGAACACCCCCGTCCAGGCGACAGACACCTAGTCCGGGTGGCGGAATGGCAGACGCGCTAGCTTGAGGTGCTAGTGCCCTTTATCGGGCGTGGGGGTTCAAGTCCCCCCTCGGACACATCTAGACATCTAGTAGGCGCATGGATGGTGCCGACCGGTTCTCGGTCGGCACCATCCTTTTTTTCATGTTCTCCATGGGGATGGGGCTGTGCCCCGGCCCTGGCTCACGGCGTGTACGGGGCGTCGCTGTGGTGGAGTTCGACCATGGCGGGTTCCGTCACCTGGTAGACGGCGGTTCGCCTGAGCGTCACCACGGCCGTCGGCTCGGAGTCGCCGCGGGTGAGGTAGACGACCGTCGCCTGCCTCACGGGCGCCGAGGAGATGTCGATCGAAACCACCGGCGTACGATCGCCGAGCGAGACGGCGGCGGCCGGTACCGGCGTTCCGGCGTCGTTGCGCCAGGTGACAAGGCCGTAGAACTTGCCCGTGCCCCCCGTGGTGACCTTGATGGCACCCACGGCGTCCGCCGCCGCGTCGCCTGTCATGTCACCGATGCCGCACTGCGGCTGCAGCTCGATCACCACACCGTCGCCTTCCCACCGTCCGTCCGTGAAGGCGACGGTGGTCCCCTCGGGGGCGTCGGGCAGCCGCATGGAGGAGTTCTGCAGCTCGGCGTTCCGCAGCTGATCGCAGGTCAGCGCACTTGCTGTGCCACTGCTGCCCGGCTTCTTCGAAGTGTCCGGCGATGCCTTGGCCGATTCTTTTCCCTCGTCCTTGACCGCGTCGCTGTCGGGTTTCTTCGAGGAGGCGGGAGGCTTCGGAGGCTTCGATGCCGAAGCCTCCCCGCCGGTCCCCGTGTCTTGGCATCCCATCGCGGCCGACGCCACTACGAGGGTGGCGATCAACCGCGTTCCCCGTCTCGTCCATCTCCGGGTTCGATTCACCGCAGGTTCCCCCTTTTGTTCGATTCATAGAGCCTCAGGCACGGCCAACAGGGTCGAAGACGCGCCATTTTGCGCCACGGTTGCGGATGTCAGGCGGAATCGTCCCACGAGGTGGTTCGTACGGGTCAGGGGGTCAGGGGGTCAGGGGGTCAGGGGCGGCGCGGACGGACCTCACTCTCTCGCCCGTCGGCCACTTCAGCGGTACGTGCGGTGGGGCCGCCGAGCCGGTCGCACATCTGGAGTCGGCGGGGCACGCTGGAAGCAACCACTCGTGACGTGCGGGCGGGCCCGGTGCGGGGACGAGCCCCCGTGCCGGTGCAGGGGAAACAGGACGAGGTGACCACGCATGCTCCATGGGGTGGTGCCACCACTGCGGCGGATGTGCCGCTGCCCTCTCGGCCAGGAGGGGAGCGGCAGTCCTGTCCGGCCTTTCCGCCTGGTCGGACCGTCGGACCTGTAGAGCCCGTGGTGGAACCCAGGGAACCCAAGGGGCCGAGAGAACCCACTCCGAGTCCCCCGGGTGGCGGCCGGCCGGGCAGGCCCGGGAACAGGAGCCACCTCCGCGGCCGGGGGCACCGTTCGACGAGACTGCGCCACTTCCTCCACACCAGGGGCACCCGCGTATGGCGGCGCGGCAAGGAAGTGGAGCTGATGCACAGGGCCATGGGCTTCGCGGCGCTGGGCCTGGTGACGTTCGCCCCGCTGCTGATCGTGGTCGCGGCGGCCGCCCCCGTCCAGGAACGCGGCTTCGCCCTGTGGATCGTGGACGGCATGGGCCTGTCCGGGCGCCCCGCCGACGCCGTGCAAGACCTCTTCTCCGCACCCCGCAAGGTCCTGAGCACGATCAACGTCCTGAGCATGGTGCTGCTCGTGCTCTTCGGCGTGACGTTCGCGGGCAGTGTCCAGACCGGTTACGAGAAGGTCTGGGACCTGTCGGCCGGGCGCTGGCACACCGTTTGGCGACGCGCGGTGTGGCTCGTCGCGATGACGGCCTACCTCTTCGCCGAAGCGCAGAGCGGCGCCCTCCTGGGATCGGGACTCCTGCGCTCATCGGCCCGGGGCGTGCTGTCCGCGCTGCTCGGCGTGCTCTTCTTCTGGTGGGGACAGCGCTTCCTGCTCGGCGGCCGGATCTCCTGGCATGCCCTCCTGCCGGGCGCCATCGCCACGATCATGGGCCTCGGCGGCCTGCGCGTGTTCTCCTACCTGGTCTTCTCCCCTCTCATCGTGAGCAACGCGGCCTCGTACGGTGCGGTCGGCACCGTCCTGATCGTGACGTCCTGGCTCATCGGGGTCGGCTTCGTCGTCTTCGGCGGCGCCCTCGTCGGCCGCTATTGGTATCTCCACGAACCGCACCACATCCCGCATCCCCACAGCCGCTCCCGGAAGCACTGATAGCACCGCACCACCGCACCACCGCACCACCGCACCACCGAAGCGCCGAAGCGCCGAAGCGCCGCCGCGGTCGGCGGTGCCGAGGCACGCTTGTCGGGTGCCGTGGATCGGCCCGCTGAAAAAACGCGGTGCCCCACCCGCGTCCGCTTCCCTAGAATCGCCCCACATCGCGCGCCGCACGACACCGCGGCGCGCGTCGTGACGAGTGGACGCAGACCGATCGAGGGGAGCCCGGCCGTGTGTGACCGCACCGCTGTCGTCGTTCCCCGTTCCCTGTACGACGTGATCCTCGTGTCCTCGTCCGTCCGGTGCCCGCTGCGCGGCCGGTACCGGATCTCCGTGACGCACGTCTGACTTCGCACCCGGGTGCCCGCGGTGGAGCGACAGCTCCGGCCGTGCCGCGCCCCTGCCTCGCCGTCCGCGTCCCGCACGGAAATCGCGCTGCCCCGAAACAGCTCAGCTGAAAGGCCACGGGCCATGCGCAGCAACGTCGACAACCGCAACAACCGCAACAACCGCAACAACCGCAACAACCGCGACAACCGCGACAACCGCGGCAACCCCCTGACCGCCGTCCGCAACCTGGGCATCCTCGCCCACGTCGACGCCGGCAAGACCACCGTCACCGAGCGGTTCCTGTACGCCACCGGGACCACGCACAAGCGGGGCGAGGTCCACGACGGCACGACCGTCACCGACTTCGACCCGCAGGAGCGCGATCGCGGCATCACGATCTTCGCGGCGGCGGTGAGCTGTGCCTGGGACGGCCATCGCATCAACCTGATCGACACACCGGGCCACGTCGACTTCGCCGACGAGGTGGAACGGTCGCTGAGGGTGCTCGACGGCGCGATCGCGGTGTTCGACGCGGTCGCGGGCGTCGAGCCGCAGAGCGAGTCGGTGTGGCGGCAGGCCGACCGGCACGGCGTACCGCGCATCGCCTTCGTCAACAAGCTGGACCGGGCGGGCGCCGACCTCGACACGGCCGTCGAGTCGATCCGGCGACGGCTCCATCCGGCGCCGCTGGTGGTGCAGGTGCCGATCGGTACGGAGGACGGCTTCACCGGCGTCGTCGATCTGCTGCGCATGCGGGCCCTGGTCTGGGCGGACGGCGGCGACACGGCCGAGGAGGGGCCGGTGCCGGACGCCCTGCGCGAGGAGGCGGAGCGACGTCGACGGCGGCTGGAGGAGGCGGTGGCGGAACTGCATCCGACGGCGCTGGAGGAGTTCTGCGCGCGGTCCACGCTCTCCGCGCGGACGCTGGCCTCCGCGCTGCGCGACCTCACCCGCACCGGTGAGGGCGTGGTCGTGCTGTGCGGCTCGGCCTACCGCAACCGCGGCATCGAACCGCTGCTCGACGCGGTGGTGGCGTATCTGCCGTCGCCGTCGGACGTGCCGCCCGTACGCGGTACGCACGACGGTACGGAGCAGGAGCGGGCCGCCGACGCGCACGTGCCGCTCGCGGCCCTGGCGTTCAAGGTGAGCGCCACGGCCACGGGACGGCTGACCTACCTGAGGCTGTACTCGGGAACGATCCGGAAGGGGGACACCGTGCTGGACGCGGGCACACGGCGCACCGAGCGGATCGGCCGGATCCTGCGGGTCCGGGCCGACCGGCACGCCGAACTGGACCGGGCGGTGGCCGGGGACATCGTCGCGGTGGTCGGGCTGAAGTCCGCCTGCGCGGGGACCACCCTGTGCGCGCCGGCGGCGCCGCTGCTCCTCGAACCCCCGTCCGTCGCCGACCCGGTGGTGTCGGTGGCCGTCGAGGCACGCAGGAGCACCGACACCGACCGGCTCGCCACGGCCCTGGCGCGGCTGGCCGAGGAGGACCCCTCGCTGGTCGTGCGGACCGACCCCGAGACCGGTCAGACGCTGCTGTCCGGCATGGGCGAACTGCATCTGGAGGTGGCGGTGGAGAAGATCCGGCAGAGCCACGGGCTCGAAGTCGCCGTCGGCCGGCCTCGTGTGGCCTATCGCGAGACGGTCGTCCGCGGGGTGTCCGGTCTGGTCTTCCGGCACGTCAAACAGGACGGCGGGGCAGGGCAGTTCGCCCATGTCGTCCTCGACGTGGCACCCCTGGAGGCGGACGGCGACGGCGACGGCGACGGCGGCGCCCCCACGGGCTTCGTCTTCCGCTCGACCGTCGTCGGCGGCCGGGTACCGCAGGAGTACGTCCGCGCGGTCGAGGCCGGCTGCCGTGACGCCCTCGCCGAGGGGCCCCTCGGCGGTCACCCGGTGACCGGGCTGGGCGTCACCCTGACCGACGGGGCGACCCACTCCAAGGACTCCTCGGAGATGGCGTTCCGTACGGCCGGGCGGCTCGCGCTCCGGGAGGCACTGCGCACCGGGGTGATGGGGCTCCTGGAGCCCGTCGCCGATGTCACCGTCACCGTGCCCGCGGACGCCGTGGGCGGGGTGCTCGGCGATCTCGCGGCGCGCCGGGGCCGGGTCTCGGACTCCGCGCCCCGGGCGGGCTCGGTGGTGATCACCGCGACCGTGCCCCTGGCGGAGCTGTTCGGGTACGCGACCCGGCTGCGCAGCCGCACCCAGGGCCGGGGCACGTTCACCACCCGGCCCGCCGGGTACGCCCCGGCACCGGTGGCGATGGCCGGCGACCGGTAGGAGAACGCGACGGTGCCGCCCGTGCTCGGCACGGGCGGCACCGTCATCGTCCTCGGGCCGGAGGAATCATTCCCATCAGGCCCAGGGGTTCACCGCCGTGAAGGAGCTGTCGGCGCGGAAGGTGTCCGTGGCCTGGTACTGGTCCACGCGCAGCTCGTAGTTGTAGTGGCGGAGGTAGCGGCCCGGGTAGTTGTACGACTCCAGGCGGACCGAGCCGGCGGCCGTGCCCGGCCGGGCGCAGTACGTGGCGTCCTTGTCGAACACGGTCGTGCCGTTGTCCGTGTCGAAGCGGACCCGGAAGTCCCAGTGCCGCAGATAGCGGCCGGCGGAGTCCCGGAAGGAGTAGCAGTTGGCGTCCGCGAGGCCGGGCACGACCGTGAAGGTCGCGCTCTGCTTGACGGCGGTGGTGCTGGAGGAGGTCACCGGGTCGACGTAGCCGAGGCTGTCCGAGCGGACCACGGCGTAGCGGCCCGTGTAGTTGACGGACTGGAGGGACCGGGTGGTGTTGGTCGGCAGGGTGACGCCGCCGGACACGGTCTCCTTGAGGACGGTCAGGTGGCGTACGAAGCCGGTGAGGCCCGGCAGTTCGGTCGGGGTCGACCAGGTGGCGAAGTTGTCGTAGCTGTCGCTGTACCAGTACTTCTGGTCGCCGTAGGCGTCGTAGTAGATCCGCCAGCCGCCGTTGTCGAGCTGGACGAGCGCCGGGCCCTCCTTCCCGGAGCCGAAGCCGGCCCAGTTGCCGGTCTTCTGGAAGGTGTACGGGCCGGTGAGGCTGGAGGCGGTCGCGTACTCGATGTACTTCGTCGTCTCGTTCTTGGTGAACGCGTGGTAGGTGGAGCCGATCTTGACGATGAAGGTGTCGATGTAGTTCGGGCTGATGCCGGACAGCACGGTCGGCGCGGACCAGGCGGTGAGGGCGGAGTTGGTCGCCGTCAGCTTGTACGGCTTGAAGATCCACTCTCCGTCGGCCGCGACGGACGCGGACAGGATGATGTTGACGCTGCCGTTGGTGTCGACGAACCACTCGGGCGCCCAGGCGCGCTGCAGACCGCTGATCGGGACCGTGTAGTCATAAAGGAAGGTCCAGTTGAGGCGGTCCGTGGAGCGGGCGAAGCCGATCGTGGTGGAGAGCGCCGACCAGGTGCGGGTGGTGTAGGTGAGGTAGTAGTAGCCGTCCGTGTGCTTGAAGATGCTGGGGTCGCGGATCAGACCGGAGGGCGGGGTGTACGCGGGGCCCTTCCGGAGGGTGAACGCGGTCGCGTCCGGCGAGTCGTAGACGTACATGTTCGACTCGCTGCTGTTGGTGAACGCGGTCATGGTGTACCGCGTCGCCTGCCCCGCCGACGGGTGGGCGGCTCCGGCCGGGCCGGCGAGGGCGGTGGTGAGTCCCAGGAGGGCGGCCACCGAGGTGAGGAGGGCGAGGACCGCCCTGAGGGTTCTGTTCAACGCTCGTCCCATTTCTGCGTGAACTGCCCTGAGGCGTCGGATGTTGTTCGAAATTTCGGCTCTTGTGCGGAACTTCGGTCAGAAGATAAGAGCAGGTCATGGGCGCGTCAATGGATCGCACAGGATTGTGCGAGACGAGATTCCGGTTATCCGCCTCCCGGGCCGACGGCGTTGCCTCCGACCCGGTGTTTCCCCAGGTCATGACCGGTTTCCCGAGCGGCTCACAGGAGGGCAACAGGAAACCTGTCGACCCCGGTGAGCGGCGGGGGCAACTCTGATGACGACAGCACGCAGCAAGACCCACGACCAAGGGGGAACGATGCGCAAGCTCAAGGCGATGCGGACCGCGGCGGCACTGGCTCTGGCCGTCGGCACGATGACCGCGGTGGGCGCGAGCCAGGCCCAGGCGGCTCCGCAGGCCACCGTCCACGGCTGTGCCTCCGGGTATGTCTGCCTGTACCCGGGCGCCGGCTGGAACAACGACCGGCCGACCCTCACCTACTACCGGTACGGCACCTACAACCTGAACAACGTGACCGGCACGTACCGCATCCTCAACAACCAGACCGGCAACGCCTGGTTCCGCACCTGCACCGGGTACAACGGCGCGGGCTGCGAGGGCTACCTGTACCCCAACACCTACATCGACAAGAACATGACGCCGATCAACTCGGTCGTCGTGGGGCAGTAGCCCCGGTTGCCCGATCACGTGCGCGAACGTCCGGAACCGTCGGCCCACGGTTCCGGACGTTCGTGTTTTCGCCACTCCGGGTGAAAGGCTTGGCCCCCCTCACCGCACCGACAGTAACCTGGGCATCCGCCGTCTCACGGCCCGCACTGCCTTGGGGGACACCTTGGGGGACCCGCAGCTCGGAGATGCACCAGACCACCGAAACGACCGGGACCGGACCGCGCTGACCACGCAGTCCTTCCCCGCACAACTGCGACGACTGCGGCGGGAACGCGGACTGTCGCTCACCGACCTGGCACGGCAGACCCACTACAGCAAGGGCTACCTCAGCAAGATCGAGACAGGTACGAAACGCGCCACCGTCGACGTCGCCCGCCTCTGCGACCAGGTGCTGCGGGCCGAGGGCGAGTTGCTGCGGTTGGTGCGGCATGCCCCGCCCCGCGACCGCGAACCCGAACCCGAGGTCTCAGCCGGGCCACGGCAGTCGGGCGGGGCGTGTCCCTACCGCGGACTGGCGGCCTTCACCCCCCAGGACGCGGAATGGTTCTTCGGCCGGGAACGCGCGACGGCCGCACTGGTGGAGCGGATCTTCGAACAGATCGGCAGTGGACCGCTGATGCTGGTCGCCCCGTCCGGCGCCGGCAAGTCGTCCCTGCTCAACGCCGGTCTCGTCCCCGCCCTGCGGCGTGGCGACTTCCCGATGCCGGGCGCCGACCGCTGGCCGGTGGTGCTGCTCACCCCCACCGCACGCCCGCTGGACGAACTCCTGGAACGCACCGCCAAAGCGGTCGGCGGCGACCTCGGCCTCACCGTCGAGGAGGTACGCGACGACCCCGCCGCCCTGCTCGACGCCGTGAGCGCGATGTCGGACGAACCGCCGGCGGCCCCGGGGGACCGCAGACCACCGCCCCCGCGGCCCGTCCTGATCGTGGACCAGTTCGAGGAACTGTTCACGCTCTGCTCCGACGACGAGGAACGACGGGCCTTCGTCCGGGTGCTCCGCGCCCTGGCGACCACCGGGCCGACGCAGGACACGCACGCGCCGGCCGTCGTGGTGCTCGGCGTCCGCGCCGACTTCACCGGCAGCTGTCTGGGCCTGCCCGAACTGACCCCGGTCCTCACCGAAGGGCTGTTCGTCCTGGAGCCGATGTGCGTGGCCGAGCTGCGGGAGTCGATCACCCGTCCCGCCGAACTCGCCGGTGTCACCCTCGAACCCGGTCTCGTCCCCCTTCTCCTGCGCGACGCCGGACTGCGCGACGAACCGGGGACGGCACTCCAGGGCACCGCTCCGACCGTCGGCGTCGGCGCCGACGAGACGCCGTCCGGCGCCCTCCCCCTGGTCTCCCACGCGCTGCTCGCCACCTGGCAGCGCCGCACGGACTCCGCGCTGACCGTCGACGGGTACGAACGGGCCGGCGGCATCCAGGGAGCCATCGCCCGCACCGCCGAGAACGTGTTCGCCCGGCTGTATCCGGCCGAACAGAAGACGATCCGCCGCATCCTGTCCCGGCTGGTGCTCGTCGCGGACGGCGCCGGAGCGACCCGGCGCCGGATGAGCGGGGCCGCCCTGATGGAACAGCTCGGCGACGCGGACGGCGCGGCCGCCGCACTCGACGCCTTCGTACGGGCCCGCCTCATCACCATGGACAGCGACACGATCCAGATCACCCACGAGGCCCTGCTGCACGCCTGGCCCCGGCTGCGCGACTGGATCCACGCCGACCGGGCCGGACTCCTCCTCCACCAGCAACTCGCCCACGCGGCCGCCGAATGGGAGCGCGAGGACCGCGACCCGTCCGCCCTCTACCGGGGCACCCGCCTGGACACCGTACGGACCTGGGCCGACGAGTCGGACGGCTGGAGCCGCCTCGGCCCCGGCGAGGAGGCCTTCCTGAGAGCGAGTCAGGCCGAGGAGGACGGCCGCCGCAGACAGGCCGTACGGCAGGTCCGGCTGCGGCAGTCCCTGCTCGCCACGCTCGTCGTGCTGCTCGGCCTCGCCGTGACCGCCGGCGGCCTCGCCCACCAGCAGCGGGCGGGCGCTCTCGACCAGGAGCGCGTCGCCCGGTCCCAGGCCCTCGCCGTGCGGTCCGCGTCCCTCGCCGGGGGTCGGCCGGAGGCGTCGATGCTGCTCGCGGAGGAGGCCTACCGGGCCGACACCACCGTCGAGGCCCGCGGCGCCCTCCTCAGCACCCAGTCCCAGCCCTTCTCCGCCCGCCTCGGCGGCTACCGGGGGCCGGTCAATGCGGTGGCCTTCGCGCCGGACGACCGGACGCTGGCGACGGCCAGCTCCGACGGGACCGTCACCCTGCGCGGCGCGGGCGGCGACCACCGGACGCTCGCCACGTTCGCCGTCCCCGGCCGTGTCCGCTCGGTCGCCTTCGGCCCCGACGGCCGCACCCTCGCCGCCACTTCGACGGACGGGCCGGTGACCCTCTGGGACGTCGCCGGCCGCCGCCGGACGGCCGTCCTCTCCGCGAGTACGAAGGGGGCCCGGGCGGTGGCCTTCGACCCGCGCGGCGGAGCGCTCGCCGTCGCGACGGCCGACGGAACGGTCCAGCTCTGGAACACCGGGCGCACCCCCCGGCGCACGGCCTCGCTCACCGGCCACGAAGGCACCCTCAACGCGCTGGCGTACGCCCCCGACGGCACGATGCTGGTGTCCGCCGGCGCCGACCGGACCGTACGGCTGTGGGACACCGACCGCGCGCGGCGACTCGACGTGTTCGAAGGCCACACCGACGAGGTGCTGGGCGCGGCGTTCTCCCCGGACGGGCGGCAGGTGGTCTCCGGCGGCATCGACCGGACCGTACGGCTGTGGGACGTGCGCGACGGCCGGACGACCGCGACGTTCACCGGCAGCAGCGACGACATCAACGCCGTCGCCTACACACCCGACGGCGCTGCGGTGATCGGCGCGGTCGGCGACGGCACGACCCGGCTGTGGGACGTACGCAGCGGCCGGCAGACCGCCGTGCTCGCCGGACACACCGACTACGTCCTGGGGGTCGCCGTGACCTCCGACGGCGCCCTGCTGGCCACGGCCGGCTTCGACCAGTCCGTCGTCCTGTGGGACCTGGGCGGACCGGTGCTGACGTCGCGTCCGTTCACGGAGGTCTGGCAGGCGGTGTACAGCCCCGACGGGAAACTGCTGGCCTCCGCCGACACCGACCACACCGTCCGGTTGTGGGACGTACGCGGCCACCGGCTCCTGAAGCGGCTCACGGGCCACACCGAGACGGTCTTCTCGGTGGCCTTCGCCCCCGACGGCAGGACCCTCGCCTCGGCGAGCTCCGACGGCACGATCCGCCTGTGGGACGTGGCCGGGCGCAAGCCCCTGGCGACGCTCACCGGCCACACCGGGGAGGTCTTCTCGGTGACCTTCGCCCCCGACGGCAGGACCCTCGCCTCGGCCGGCGCCGACCGCACGGTCCGCCTCTGGGACATCGCCTCGCGGCGCGACGTCGCCGTCCTCAAGGGCCATGAGGACTACGCCAACGACGTCGACTTCAGCCCCGACGGCCGCACCCTGGCGAGCGCCGGCGACGACCTGACCGTACGGCTCTGGGACGTCGCCTCGCACCGCCCCCTGGCCGAACTCACCGGCCACACGGGCGCGGTACGCGGCGTCGCCTTCAGCCCCGACGGCCGCACCCTCGCCAGCAGCGGCAACGACGGCACCGTACGCCTGTGGGACGTCCGCGGACGCCGCCTCGAGACCGCCCTGACCGGCCACACCGGCGCGGCCCGGGGTCTCGCCTTCTCCCCGGACGGCCGCGTGCTCGCCAGCAGCGGCAACGACCGTACGGTGCGTCTGTGGGACGTCGCCACGCGGCGGCCGTGGGCGACACTGACCGGCCACGCCAACGCCGTGTGGGGCGTGGACTTCGCCCCCGACGGGCGGACGGTGGCCAGCAGCAGCACCGACGGCACGGTACGGCTGTGGGGCCTCGACCCGGCGGCCCGGCTGGCGGAGATCTGCCGACTCAGCGCGGGGATCGGCCCCGACGAACGCGAAAACCTGCTGCCGGGGGTGCCGGTGTCGTCGGGACCGGCCTGTGACCGCACCTGAGGGCGAGCCTCGGCCGACCGTGGACGGCCCTGCTCACAGGGGTTTCCCGGCTGTTTCCCCGTTGCCCGATCGACCGGGGCGACTCCCGGACCTCGACGGGCGGGGCGTGGCGCCAGCAGGCTGCTCCCTGACCACACCGCACACATCCCCGCCGCTTCAACCACGTCGACAGGAAACGGGGGTCCCGGCATGGTGAGCCGGACCGGACTCATCCGCACAGTGATCGCACTCCTGGCCGTCCTCCTCTGGGCGCCGGTGTCCACGGCCGCCACCGCGCAGGCCGCACCGGCCGCTGCCGCCGACGAGTGCCGCGCCCTCGCGCCCGGCGCCTCCGCGGCCGCCGAGCGGGCGATCGCCGCCGCCTGCGCCGAGGTCGCGGCCGGCACCTGGTACACCTGGGCCGGCGGCCACGGCGCCCAGCCCGGCCCCACGTACGGGCAGGTCGACCCCACCGACCCGGCCAGTGAACACGACCCCGAGCGGCGCGGCTTCGACTGCTCGGGCCTGGTCCGGTACGCGTACGCCCAGGCCACCGGTTCCGACATCCTCAACGGCGTGGCCAGCCAGCAGTACTACACGCACCGCGCCGCCGACCGCTTCACCGCCGCCCAGGGCCTCGCCCCGCTCCTCCCGGGCGACCTGCTGGCCTACGGCACCTCGCAGAAGCTGCACCACATCGCCATCTACCTCGGCGCGGGCAAGATGGTCGAGGCCAAGCAGTCCGGCACCAAGCTGATGGTGAGCGATGTCCGCCTGGGCGGCGGCTACTTCGGCGCCGTCCGCGTCAACACCGGCGAGGTCACCGGCCACATCCACCAGACCTGGGGCACCGGCGTCTGGACCAAGGCCGAGCCCGCCCTCAAGGCCGCCCGCGTCTACGCCTTCCCGAACTCCACCACCATCCGCGTCGAGTGCCAGAAGCACGCGGAGAAGGTCACCGCGGAGGGCTACGAGAACGACGTCTGGTCCTACCTGCCCGACTACAAGGCCTGGGTCACCAACATCTACATCAAGGGTCCGGCCTGGCTGGAGGGGGTGCCCGAGTGCAAGTCCTGAACCTCTGAACCTCGCGCGCTGATCACACACGCGCCGGTGACCGCCAAAGGGGGGCGGTCACCGGCGCGCGTTTGGGCTTGGAAGGGCAGCTGGTGCTGTTCGAGGAGTAAGGAGGCATTCACATTCAGTGCGCAGTGGCGGGGGGAGTAATTTGTTGACGCCGTCAACGAATCTAGTCGTTGATGGCTCCACAGATAGCTGTGTACGGTGTGGGTATGGCAGACACCTCCCCGACATCGACGAATGCGTTGGTCACCGGCGCCGAGATCGCCCGGCTCGCAGGCGTCACTCGTGCCGCTGTCTCCAATTGGAGGCGGAGGCACAGTGACTTTCCCGTGCCCGCCGGGGGCGGTGTGAACAGCCCGCTCTTCGACCTGACCGAGGTGCAGGCGTGGCTGGACAAGCAGCGCAAAGTGCAGGATGTCTCCATCGAGGTCCAGCTGTGGCAGGCGCTGCGCGGGGCGTATGGCGACGAGATGATCGGCGGGCTTGTCGATGTCGCCCGGCTGCTCGCCGGGGAAGAGTGCCCGAAGGATCTGCCGGAGGGCGCTGTCCGGCTTGCTCGAGACCTGATCGGCAGCGGTTCCGCCTCCGAGGTGGTGGGCGCTCTCGCGGAGCGCTTCACCGACTCCGTACGCCGGGCCGGTTCGGACCAGGTCACTTCACCACGCGTGGTCCGTGCCGTGCGTCGCTTCGCCGGTGACGTGGCGGGCGACGCGACCCTTTTCGACCCGGCCTGCGGCATCGGCACGCTGCTTCTGGCCGTGGGGCCGGAGCGAGGGCCCCTGCGGTACGGGCAGGAGTCCGACATCCGCAGCGCCCGCTTCGCGCAGCTCCGCGCGGATCTCACCGGTCGCGAGGGCGTCGACATCGGGACCGGTGATTCCCTGCGTGACGACCTCTGGGCGGACGTCAAGGCCGACCTCGTCGTCTGCGATCCGCCGGTCGGTGACACCGACTGGGGGCGCGAGGAGCTGCTCCTCGACTCGCGGTGGGAGTTCGGCACTCCGTCGCGTGCCGAAGGCGAACTCGCCTGGCTCCAGCATGCGTACGCCCATACCGCCCCTGGCGGCCGAGTCCTCATGGTCATGCCTGCCTCGGTCGCCTACCGCAAGGCCGGCCGCCGTATCCGGGCCGAACTCGTGCGGCGCGGCATCCTCACCCAGGTCACCGCTCTCCCGCCCGGCACCGCGTCCTCCCACGCTCTCCCCGTGCACCTGTGGCACCTGCGCCGGCCGCGCACGCTCGGTGACGCCGTGACCAGCGTCCGCATGGTCGACCTGACCGCGACAGAACCCGACGCGTCCCTGGAGCCGGCCCCCGGCCAGGTGGCGGACGTACCCTTGATCGACCTGCTCGACGACACGGTGGACCTCACACCCGGCCGCCATGTGGCGGAGTCCCATCGTGACTACGCGGCGGAATACGTCGCTCTGCGGCAGGAGTTGACGGAGCAAGTGAGACTGCTGGCCGAACTGCTGCCGGTACTCACAGCGGGCGACGGACCGGGTGCCGTCGACGGGCCCTCCGTCAGTGTCGCCGACCTCGTCCGAGCCGGGCTCATCGAGTACGGCGATCCCGAGCCGGTCTCGGTCAGCGACCAGCTCGACACGGACTACCTCCAGGGCTTCCTGCGCAGCGCCGCGAACACCCGGCGCTCCACGAGCGCCAGCGGCACCTTTCGCCTCGACGGGAAGGGGGCGCGCATTCCGCAGATGGACATCGCCGAGCAACGCCGGTTCGGGGCGGCCTTCCGAGTGCTCCAGGAATTCGAGGAACGCGCCCGCAGGGTGGCTGAACTGAGCCGGGAAGCGGCGTTGCTGGCTCGGGACGGGCTGGGTAACGGGGCGCTGAAACCGGAGGACTGACGATCCACCACTGCCATGCGCGTCACGTCAGTTCGGCTGAGGTACGAACGGACTGGCGATCCCGCTCCATGACACCGCCAGCGCCTCGCGGGCTCGCGTGCACGCCACGAACAGCAGGCACCGCTCCCGCAGCAGATCGGAGTCGTGCTGCAATGCGTCCACGGAGACGGGCGTCACCTCGCGCGCGAACGGCACCGCGCTCGCCGATGCCCCGAGCACGGCGACACAGCGGAACTCCAACCCCTTCATGGCGTGCATGGTGGCGAGCCGAACCCCGTCCACGCCCGGCCCAGGGGTGTCCCTGACGCGGACCACAGGCATCCCGGCCGCGGCCAGCTTGTCGTGGACCTTGTCGAGCAACACATTGAAGCGGGCGCACACCCCGATCTCCGAGGGCCGGATGCCATGGGAGATCCACTCCTCGATCCTCCCGACGAGCGCGGCGACCTCTGCCTGTTCGGATCCGTAGCCGTCCACGTGCGGCCTTCGGCCGTGCAGCAGCGAGCGGTAGCCGGCGAGGCTGTCGCTGCCCGCGCCGCCCAGGTCGTCGACGTTCACCGGGCTGAGGATGCCGGTCGACCAGGTGAGGATCTCCTCCGTGCTCCGGTAGTTGATGCGCAGGCGGTGGGTGCGTCCCGTCACCGTGACGCCCAGCGAGCCGAGCGAGACCTTCGAGTCGTAGATCCGCTGGTGCGGGTCGCCCGTGATGAACAGGTCGTCACTGCCGGACGCCGCCGCACCACGCAGGACGCGCCACTGGGCGGGGTGCAGGTCCTGGGCCTCGTCGACCACGACGTGGTTGTGCGTGGGAGCCGAGTCGGCCAGCAGATCGGCCGCGCGGGCACACACCTTCAGATACGTGGTGGCCTTCTGGAGACGCAGCATCTCCTCGAACAACTCGACGCCGGGCCACAGCTGTTCGCGTCGTGCCACCGACAGCGCACTGCCGCGACCGCGCCGCAGGGCGGCCTTGTACGCGTCCAGTGTGCGCAGGTTCTGCGCGAGTACGACGTGCCGGTACTCCTGAGCCAGGAACTGCTCCGTCCACGGCAGCCCGAGCTTCTTCACGACGCGCTCCCACAGCTGCCGTTCCTCCCGGTCACCGATGGGGGAGGGGGATCTGCCGTCGAGGCGGGTCACGACGCCATGCGCGTAGGCGTCGACCGTGGTCACGTCCACTCGGCCGAGCAGCGACTCGTCGCCGTCGAGGAGCAGGGACAGGTTCTCGCGCAGGGAGGAGGCCAGCGCGTTGGTGTAGGTGGTGAGCAGGACGCGGGCGTCGGGGGAACGAGTGAGAAGGTGCTTGACCCGGTGCAGGGCCGCGACCGTCTTGCCGGTGCCCGGACCGCCCGTGACCTGGACCGGGCCGCCGTACGACACCCGATACGCGACCCGGCGCTGCGACGGGTGCAGGAAGACCCGCCATGCCGCGAACGGCTTCTCCAGGATGTCGGCGAGTTCCTCGGGGCCGGTGATCAGGGTGATGCGGCTCGTGGTGTTGGCGATGGCGATGGCGAGGCTTTCGTCCGGGTCGGGGCCCGCGTCGACCGGCCGACGCACCGCGACCACGTCCCGGTACACGTCCTCGGCGCCGAAGCCCTCCGCGAGGTACTGCAGCACCTCGAACTGGTCCTCGGGCAGCAGCGTGCCGAACGCTTCCAGCTGCGGCTTGTCGACGATGGTCCGTACGGCCCTCAGGACCTGGTCGTCGATACCCAGTTCACGCAGCACGGTGTCGGAGTACTTCGCGAACAGCAGCGAGGGCGCGGCGGCCGCCGCCTTCTCCAGAGCCGGGGTCAGCTGCTCGATGGCGACCACGTTGCGGACTTCCAGCGCCCGCGTCGCGGAATTCGTGGTGTACAGCCTCTTGGCCGCCCACGTGTACGCGTCGTCGTGGCGGACGACGTTGACGAGCAGGAACACATCGCTGCCGTCGTTCGGTGCGAGGACCACGCCCCGCCAGAAGTCGTTGATGCGGATCGTCCGCATCCGCGGGTCGCGGGCGTTCTCCACTGACTCCAGGTGCAGCCCCTTGTCCGCATGCAGTTCGGGCACGGTGAGCTGCTGGAACTTCTGCATCGCCTTGCGCACGCCGGCCCTGACGGGCTTCTCCAGGACGTCGTAGCTCTCCCAGAAGCTGTTGGCGAACGCGAGCTGCGGCACGAGGTGAACTCCCCACCCTGGACGGACACTCCGCAGTCGATCATACGCGCGGTGTGTTCACCAGCCGGAGGGCGATTGCTTCGATGTCCGTGAGCAGTCCGGCCGGTTCCTGGTCCAGGGCGAGGGCGTGCTGGTGGATGAGGATGCCCGCATGGCGCACTTCATGGGCGGCGTGCGGGGCGTTGCCCTTCGCGTACAACAGGTGTCCTTCGCGCAGGCCGAGGGCCGTGCAGTACGCCAGCATCTGGTACAGGTCGGCGTCCGGGTAGCCACCCCGTTTCTCCGCCTTGTACTTGGCGTCGACGACGGCGCACGGGGGGCCGCCGTCCGGCCCGTACAGCACGAAGTCCGGCTTCATGCGGATCGCGGCGGCTTTGTCGAGGTGGTGAGGGTCCTGGAGCCGGGCGGTGTGACCCGAACCGGTGGTTCGGAACGCCTCCCGCAGGGCGACCGTCACGAAGTCCTCGAAGAGCTTGTTCATGTCGAACAGGAACCCGTCGATGCGCAGCCCGCCGGGCGAGTGCTCGGCGGAGATGCCGTCCAGGACAGCGCGGGAGAGGTGCAGGGCGTGGTGGTACCGGGCGTTGAGGCGGGTGGGCAGCCAGTCGGGGACCGGCTGCCCGCGCACGATCGCGGTCACGTCGGCCAGCCGGGCACGCTGGTGCAAGAGCCTGCGGCGTACGTCGCGCGGCACACCGGGCAGCCGAAGGAGACGTTCGACGGCCGTACGCAGGATGCGGTTCTCCGCGATGTCGGTGGTGAACTCGTCGTACGCGATCTCCACCGGCAGTGTCGCCCCGAAGCGCCGTCGTATCTGCTCGGCCTCCCGGAGCCGTCCGCGTACGACGAGAGAGCTCTCCTCCGTAGCCTGGTACCCCTGCAGTAGTCCTTGCCGCAGTGCCCGGTCCACCTGCCGCTCCACCCCGTGGGCGAGCGCGGGCACCAGATCACGGTGCTCGGCGACCTCGACCTCCCCGTCCCGCCAACTCCCCTTGGGATCAAGGCTGTAGCCGAGCAGGAAGAAGAGGCGGACGATGGGCACCTTGGGTGTGACACGCACGGTGACCGGCTCGCAGCCCGGCACGGTCACGGCCACCGCCCCGACCTTGCTGCCCGCCCGCAGCGACCAGTGCCCCGGTGCGTACGGGTCGGGGGTCGCCTCCACGATGTCGGCGGCGGCGAGCGCGCGACCGACGGGCTCGGGGAGGGCGCGGCGGACGGCCGGCGCGTGCTCCACCAGCTCTACCGGCGCCACGGGCTCGGCAGGGTTCACGGTTTCCGCGGCGGACGTCACCCCAGTGACTCCCGCAGCGCGGTCAGCCCGTACCGCTTCTCGATGTCCACGCCTTCCCCGTAGTGGTGCTCCTCCAGCAGCGGAAGGATCTTCGTCCGCCAGGTCCGCTCCAGACCGCCCTCCCGGTAGACGCCCTTCTTCATCAGGTACGAGGGCCCGATGCGGAAGTCGGCGTCGTCGATACGGGAGTTGAGCGCGTCGAGTAGATCGGCGGGCTCGGTGTCCTTGCCCTCCTTGGCCAGCCAGCGGCGCAGCAGACCGCTCGTGGGCTCTGTACGGGGCGACAGCTCGACGAAGGCGAAGCGGCGGCGCATCGCCGCGTCCACGAGGGCGATGGAGCGGTCGGCGGTGTTCATCGTGCCGATCACGAACAGGTTCGGCGGCAGTGCGAAGTCGTCGCCCGAGTACGTCAGTCGTACCGACTTGTTGCGGTACTCCAGCAGGAAGTACAGCTCGCCGAAGACCTTCGCCAGGTTGGCGCGGTTGATCTCGTCGATGATCAGGAAGTGCGGGATGTGCCGGTTGCCCTCCCGGGAGGCGAGGTCGGCGAGTTCGCGCAGCGGGCCCGCGGTGAGCCGGAAGGCGACCTCTCTGGTCTGCGGGTCCTCCTGGGGCCGGAAGCCCTCGAAAAAGTCCTCGTAGGCGTACGACGGGTGGAACTGCACGAGTTTGACCTGCTCGGGCCCGCTGCCGAGGAACTCGGCGAGCTTCAGCGCCAGGTACGTCTTGCCGGTGCCCGGTGGCCCGTACAGCACCAACTGCCGCTCGTCCCACAGCAGGTCGCGCACCTCGCGCAGCCACTCGGTGTCGTGCACGAGGAGTTCACCGGCCAGCTCGTCCGTCGGCTCGGGCAGCTCCAGCTCGCGGCGGGCGGTGAGCGCGGGGATCTCCACGCTGGGGTCCCGCTCTATGGCTTCGGCCTCCTCGACCAGTTCCTGGTCGGTCAGACCGAGCCCTTCGATGTGGGCCTGGACCGAGGTCAGGTCGACGACGTCGTGCTGGATGGACAACTTCTGCTGGAGCTCCTCCGGAAGCCCGTCGTACGGGTGCCCGGTCGGCTGCCATTCCACCGGCCGACGCAGGTTGGAGCGCCGGTCCTCCGACTCCGTCTGTTCCGGCTCACCGGTGATCTCACCGACGTACAGGTGCCCGCCGGATATGGTGCACACGGTGTCGCCCGGCTTCATCCGGGACAGGAAGGCGTGCAGGTCCTCGACGAGTTGTTGCTGCTGGCTGTATGTGGCCGTGGACTCGTAGTCCTCCTGGACCAGGATGCGCAGCTCGTCCTTGCCGATGCCCTGCCGGACGCCCTGGCGCAGGCGGGAGGCGGCGAGGGTGACGAGTCCCTCCGGAAGCCACCGGCGCCGGACCAGGTCGAGGCCCGAGACGTTCGAACCGCGCACCAGCCAGGGGCGGTTGGGTACGGCCGGCGACTGTCCGACATGGTCGATGAGTGCGCGGCCATCGGCGGATTTCCACACCCCCCACCCGTTGGCACTGCAGCCCATGAGGATTTCGGCGGCGGCCGACGGCGAGGTGCACTCAATGTCCGATACCGTCTCCAGATATCCCCGCCAGCGGTCGGACCTGCGGATCACACCTGTGTCGATCAACTGCTGCCGCGTGTAGTACGACGGTGGTTTCCGCGCGGCGAACGAGGGCACAGTGTTGGCCCGGACCGGAGACCCCGCCGCGACGACGAACATCCGGCTTCCCTTGGCGCCCTTCTCCGGCAGCAGCCGCCCCCGGGCCACCATCTTGCCGTTCGGCAACCTCAGCCGGAACTCCGGCAACTCGTCGGCCATGGAAATCCCCCTCGACACCCACCGCTCCGATCTTGCCTGCAGACTACTGGCCCCCACTGACAGTCCGGTTCCCCTCGTCCATGGCCCGGCTTCCTAGGATGTCCTTTCGCATCCGGGAGGGGATCACATGACAGTGAGCGGTACGGACGGGCTGTCGGAGAAGGAGTTCCGGCAGGGGCGCGCGGACTGGTTGGAGATCAGGGCCGGGGACCTCGCCGCCGTGTTAGAGACCGCCGGACCCAGGTTGTACAGGTTGCTTCCCAGCGATCTGGGGGACCTGACACTGGTGGCGGCGGTGACGGTCGCGCGGGTGGCGGCGGACGAGGCGCGGGCCCAGCCCGTGGCCGAGACCGTCCGATGGCTGGAGCGGCTGATCCCAGGAGGGCACCTCCACGATCTGGAGGGAGCGGTACGAGAACTCCGGTCCCGCCTCGCGGCCGGCGGCGAGCCGGCCCTGTGGTCCTGGAACGCCGAGGGCTGGGAGGAGATGCTGCTGTGGCGGTGGAGGCGGAGTCAGCCGGCTACTGACGACCTGTCACGTGCTCGCGTGGGATGGCGGGTACGTTGGTCGGCGGACATCCCGGGGATGGGTGCCGTCGACTGCCCCGAGTGGGCGCCGCGTCGACATGGCAGGCAACTCCTCACGCCCACCGAGTTCTTCGCCGGTGAGCCGGAGCCGCTGAGGTTGCTGGCGCAGGCAGTGCTGGACGCACCCGGCACGGCCGCCGCGGTCCAGGACGCGGTGCTGTTGCGGGAGGAGCACCTCCAGGGCGCGGGGCACCTGGTGTGGCTGGCCGAGCAACAGGCCGGCGTCGAACAGCTCGAAGCGTGGCGCCGCAGACATCAGGCCACAGGATCGGAGGCCACCCGGGCGTTCCTCGCGGAGCTGTCCGAAGGGGTCAAGAGATACATGTCGCTGGTACTCCAGCCGGTCGTCGACGCCCTCTCCGCGTGCGAGCGTGCCCTGCTCGGCGACAGCAGGCACGGTGCGCGGCGCTCCGCCGCCGACTACCTGGACGCGTTCCTCGACGCGCAGGAACAACCGGGCGAGGAGGCATGGCGGGACGAACGGCTGAGCGCGGACGTCGAACAGCAGGCGCGGGCCCGTCATCTGCTGGGCGAGACGACCTGGCACGGCATGCTCGGCACGGTCCCCGTCTGGTACCGCATCGTCACCTCCAGGGAGGAGAGGGCGGCCGCGCTGGCCTACTCCGGGAAGCCGTCGACGTCCGTCGTCCAGGTCAGGACCGGCGCGGGCGTCCAGAGGAACCTTCTCGCCGACCTGTTCGGGCTCCCGGCGGACGAGCACGAGGAGTGGTACCCCGAACCCGGCATCGAGATCGACTACGCCCCGGACAGCGCCTTCGATCTGTGCGCGCTGCTGGCAGTCTCCCAACTCGGCCACGCCCGGTTGGAGTTCCTGATGCGGGGTGCCGACGGGAGTTTCCAGCGGCTTCGCTCGGTGCGGGCACGGGTCCGGGAGGACGACACCGCCGCCTGGCGGCGCTGGGCGCTCGGGGAGCTGTCGGAGCTGGTCCCGGACCCGGAGGACCTGGCGGACCTGATCGCCCGGGAGGACGACGACGGCACGGACGAGGACGACGCGGCGGATGCCCGGACGCGCGCCGACGACCGTACGTCGTCCGACTCCGGCACGTCCGGGTCCGGCCCCCGGTCCGCGCGCGACGGGCTGCCCGAAGCACTGCTCAACAAGGTCAGGGCGCTGCTGCTGAAGGCGGAGAACCCGGCTGCCACCGAGGACGAGGCCCGCGTCTACCTTGACAAGGCCTACGAGCTCATGGCCAAGTACGGCATCGAGCAGGCCATGCTGGACGACGACGTGACCGAGCCGGAGCGGCCGGTGGACCGGATCGTCGATCTCTACCCGCCCTACGTCAAGGAGGGGCGCCGGCTGCTCGCCAGAATCGGCTACGAGATGCGCTGCCGGTCCGTGTACCCCGGCGGCAAGGACAACCGTCACCGCGTCCACCTCTTCGGTTTCGAGACCGACCTCCAGGCCACCGAGGTGCTGTTCGCGAGCCTGCGCCTGCAGATGCTGGAGGGCGCGGACAACGCGGACCGCCTGCATCGCCCGGAGACCGAGGACGCCCGCGCCTACAAGCGTTCCTGGATGCTCGGCTTCATCCGCGAGGTGACCGCGCGGATCGGTGCCGCCCAGCAGGCCGCGAGGGCGGCCGCCGAGGAGGAAGCAGGTGCGGACGAGGAGGTGACGAGCGGACGCAGTGTGGCCCTCGTCCTCGCCGACCGTACGACCTTCGTCGAGGCTCGCCTCGCCGCGCAGTACCCGAAGCTGAACAAGACGCGTCCGACGAAGTTCAAGGGCACTGGTTACTGGCAGGGGGTTGCCGACGGCCGGCACGCCGACATCGGCGGCTCGGCCGTCGCGGACGAGGAACCGAACGTGCAGCTCACCCGCTGAGGGACCCGGAGCAGGTCTGTGGGCCGGGTCTGAACGACAGGTGGGCCGCCGGGCGAGGTGACAGCGGAGCTGTTCCCTTTCCGGCGGCCTCCTCCCGGCCCGCCGTGCGACGTTGACCGCAGCGACGGTCCAGTGATCTTCGCTGTGTCAGGTGGGAGGTTGCCCGACGTGGATCGCCTCACGGCAACTTGTGCAGAGCACCCGTGTCTTGCGGCGTCGCTTGATCATGAGGGCGGCCCAGTCGGGCTGTTGTTCTCCTGGGTTCCCGAGGTCGGCGGGCCTGCGGATGTGGTGGACCTGGACGTTGCCGGGTCGTCCGCACAGCTCGCACCACCGGGCGCGGCGCCGGACCGACCGGCTGGACGCTTCTGAGGGCGTGCTGGGTCAGGAGGAGCGCCAGCGGTTGCGGCCGTCGGAGCCGGGGCCGCAGACCATGGGGGTTCCCGCCTTGGTGACGCCGGTCGCTCCCTGCGGAGAACAGAACGAGCCGGGGTGGACGGTGCCGACGCTGCTGCCGCCGCCGGTGGAGCCGCCGGACGAGGACGAGGAGCCGCCGCCCGTGGAACCGTCCTCCTCCTCGCTGGTGCTGTTGTCGCTCTCGTAGTCGGGATCGTTGGCCGGGATCTTGTAGGTCGTGTCCTTCGCCTTCGGGCAGTCCTGGACGAGGTCGGCGTCGGTCCACCGGCCCAGGTGGAGGCCGACCGTGGTGGTGGCGGTGACCTTGGTTCCCTCGCCCGGGGACTGGAAGCACACCCGCCACTCGGCGCCGTCCTCGGCGGCCTCCTCAGCGGTGGGGGAGTCGATGTCGAGGTAGACGTCGTCGAGCGTGACGCTGTCGAGGTCGATGCCGGCCTGCTTCAGATCCTTGATGGCCGTGTTGTAGGTGGCGCCGACCACGTCCGGCATCTTCGGCCACGGGAGCGGGCCGCCGTCCTTCTCGGGGCACGGTTCCCCGCTCTTGACGGCCGCGAAGTCGATGCTCTTCGCGGCCGTGTCGGCTTCCTGGAAGCACACCGTCCACAGGGACCGCATGATGATCGAGCGGTCGTCCTCGGCCGCGTCGTGGCGACCAGTGGTGAAGCCTGCGGAACGTGCGAGCTTCTCCGCCTCGTTCAGTGGTTTGCCGGTGTAGTCGGCGGCCTTGCGGACCTTCGCGGGGGTCGGGGAGGAGGTGGCCTCGGCACTCACCCCGCCGTCGTCCCGCGCCTTGGCCTCGGGCTGCTTCGTGGCACTCTCGTCGAGTTGCCCGCCCAGGCCCGCGCCGACCGCCAGCAGGACGAAGGCTCCGAACGTCGCGCCCAGTTTGGCGAGCCAGCGCCACTTCGGCAGCACCCAGACCGCCACCATGGCGGCGATCATCGCGACGAAGCCGAGCCCGAAGCTGAACGCGCCGAGCAGCGCGACGAGGGCGAGGAGCCCCAGCACGGCGGGAGTGGTCTTCCACCAGGGCTGGGATGGGGGCGAGGTGTTGTACGGGTTCATAGGGCGCTCTTGATCTCTCTGGGCCGGACGGAGCTGATCGGCGAGGATCAGCTTCATGGTGCGGTAGGTGCCGTAGTTGGCTTCGTCCTTGGGGCGAACGATGGGGAAGGTGTCGAGGATGTGGTCGGCGTCCTCGCGGGCGAGGCGGCGGACCGCAGGGGGCATTTGCCCGGGGTGTCCGGCCCTGGCCCCACAAGGGCGTCACCACAGCAGCATGATCTGCTCACCGCCGTTGTCGTGCAGGGCTCGGTGGGGGGGTGCCTCGTTCGGCGAGGAATGCCTTCACCGCGGTCAGGTGGGTGTCGCTCAGTGCGAGGGCGACGAGGCGTCACGCCCGGGTGACGGCGACGTACAGCACGCGCAGTGCCTCGGCGGTTTCGGGGTCGTTCCCGGCGGTGGCGCCTGTCGTCCATGCCTTGACCAGCAGGTCCGAGCGGCGGTCGTCCTCCTTACCGCTGCCGACAGGCGGGACGACGATCAGGACGGCGTCGGATTCGGATTCCTGGCCTTTCACCGCGACGGCTCGATGAGGCATGCGGGTCGGACACGACGGTGCAACGGGAAGTGTGCGTTACGAGCCTGGCATTAGTATGTTAGCGACGCCAACACACTTCCACTCGCTCGGGACTTGACCGTGTGTGCGCACGGTGATCAGTCGAGTGCGGAGCAGCCGTCGATGGGGCTCCGGAGGACGACACCGCTAACTCCGTTCACAGTCCGAACAGTTGCTAACGTTGCCAGGGAGTCGGTGATCGGAACGGGGGAGACGATGACGTTCGGCGACGAGTGGGCGCAGTTGGTATCGGAGGCCCAGCAACGGCAGTCCGTGGGGATGCGGCTCAACCAGCTGGAGCCGGGATCCGCCGGTGCCGGCATGGATCTGGTGGTCACGCAGGACGATCTCGGGGCGGTCGGTCATGAGGCGTTCCTGCTCCACGGCGAGTTGCACGAGAAGGCGGACATCGTGGGTGCGGGCGCCGACAAGAACGGAGAGGGGTCGACCGCGCGGGCGGCCAAGGAGTTCGCGGACCGCAACATGACCATGGGCGGCGAGCTGTACACCACGCTGTCGGTATGGGACTCGCAGGTGAAGACCGTCCTGCAGATGTGCGCGCACATCTCGAACCACCTCGACTACTCGAAGAAGCTGCACGCCAATGAGGACGCGGCGATCGCGGCCGCCGTCCGCGGCCGGGACGGGACCGCCATGCCGGTTTCCGAGATCTCCAAGTACGTGAGCTGACGAGGAGGTCGCACCACGATGGGCACGTTCACCTATTCCGATCTCATCGCGCTCGATCTCGGCAGACTGAACGCGGCCGTGTCCGACTGGGAGACGATGGTCGGGAACCTCGACAGGCTCCAGGCCGATGCCAGGGACGGACTGCTGAAGAAGTCCGAGGGGGCCCGCTGGCAGGGCGTCAACGCCACCGTCACCAAGGACTTCGTGCGTGGCGCCGCCAAGGAGTTCGCCGATCTCCACAGAGAGGCGCAGAGCATTCACCACGTGCTCGCCGACGCCCACGCCGAGCTCTCGCAGATCCAGAAGCGCGCCAAGGCCCTGACCGAGGAGGCACGCAAGGGGAGTCCGGACCGTAGTCCCGACCCAGACCACGGCCTGCTCGTGACGGACGGCGGGAACGGGACGGTGAAGGTGATCGAGGCGGTGTGCGACGTGAACGGAACGTCCCAGCGCACCAGGGACAGGATGCAGTGGTACGCCGACACCCTGACCGGTCTGGTCGCCCACGCCGCCGAGATCGACGCCGCGGTCACCCGGGCCCTGCGGAAGTCACACGGCGGCGACCCGCACAACGCCGGCCACGCCACCTACACCTCGCTCGACGAGGACCAGCTGCCGCGTGCGATGAAGCTCGCCTCGCTCGGCGAGGACGCGAACGCCGGGCAGCGGGCCGAACTGCGGCGGCTGTGGCAGTCACTGAGCCCGGAGGCGCGCGCCGAACTTTGGAAGGCGCGCAAGGACGACCTGCTGGCAGCCGGACTGCTCAGTCCCACGGTCAAGCAGATTGCGCCCGACAGGGGCTCGGGGCGGCATGGGGCGGAGGAACCCACCTTCACCGAGTTCATGACCAAGGACAAGATGAGGATGCTTGCCTCGGGCTCCGACTGGCAGGGCATGAACGATGCCTCCCGGCACATGCAGCACTACCTCGAGAACTCGGGGGAGCCGCTGGACCTGCCGGTGGACAAGATGCTGCACGACGACGAGGGACTCCGTATCCACGCCGAGGAAGCGATCCGCGGGAAGCAGGACGGGTGGCGGGAACAGGCGCTGGAGGAGTTCCGGCGCAATGGCGGCCGACCCGTCACCATCCCGGTGGAGACCGGCAACAGCGACTACAGCTTCCCCCAGGGCACACAGGACAACTGGTTCTACGCGGTCGGCTCCACCCGTACGAACGTCACCGGCGTGGTGACCGTGGTGCCCGGGGCCGACGGTGAGCCGAAAGTCGGGCTCGACTACCAGGTCAACGCCTGGGACCGCTACAACTGGGACGAGGGCAAGGGCGTCACCATCGGCCCGCTCAGCATTCCGGACGGCCAGCCGGCGCGGCTGCACACCACCGGTCTTGCCCAGGAGTTCGACATGCAGGGCAGCAGTTCCGTGAAGCACTACGATCTCGGTTCCGCGACGCCGAACAACGATCCGCTGCCCGCGCCGGACGATCCCGGCCGTGAAGGCACGAGGCAGGACCCGGGCAGGGAGAGGACGAAACGTTGAGCCGAGCGACCACCGCAGCTCCGCCACCGGAGGGGAAGCGCCGGCCGACGGGCGTGCGCAGGATGCTCGTCGTCCTGGGCGTGGTACTCACGGCGGCGGCCGGAGGGATCGCCGCAGTGGCGCTGCTCGGTGACCGCGCCGTGTCCGAGACGGCGGCCAAGGAGAAGAAGTGCTGCTGGGAGAAGGGCGTCACCCCCGCCGGACTCAGTGACCGGATCGGCATCAGAATCCCTGAGGAGGCTACGGACCGAAAGGCCGCGTTGAAGACCAACTCCCGTTACGACACGGGAATCCTGGCCTTCACCCTGCCCGAGGACACCGCGAACGGCTACCTCTCCCGGATGGTGCCCGAAGACACCAAGATGATCGCCAACATCGCTCCGAAGCCCGACGCGTACAAGGGGGACGCTCCGTTCACGCACCTGGGGCTGACGGAGCCGGAGACGATCACCTCGAATTTGGGGAAGACCGCTCTCTGCCCCGAGGACACAGAGACCCCGGAGGGGAAGTACCTGCGCAGCTGCGTCGACATCTACGCCCATGAGTTCGAACCGGGCAGTACGAGGATCTATGTCAGGTCGAGTGGCGGTGCGGGCCAGTGAGCGCCCCCGGGGGCGGGGCGCGTACTCCGTGTCGGTCAGTGCAGTACTGAGCCGATCCACTTCGTCGCCTGCTCCGGCGTGCTGCGGGTGTCGACGCCGAGGACGTGGATGGTGCCCAACAGGCCGCTGGGGCCGCGCACCTGGAGGGTTCGCCGGGCGTGACTGCCCGGCTGGGGATGGACGATGACGGCCGTCGAGGCGTCGGCGGACGCGTAGCCGCTTCCGTAGGTGAGGACCTGGTGGACGTCGGCCGCGCTCACGCCGTGGCGGTCGTAACGCTTGTACTTGGCGTCCACAGGCAGCAGCGTGCGATGTGCCGCGTCGTGTCCTGGAAGTCCCGGAAGGCTGAGCAGGAGATCGGGCCGGAAGGTCGAGGCGCTGCCCAGGTCTCCGCGGACCGTGATGCCGACGCCGCTTCCGCCGGGTACGGCGTGGCCGCCGTGCGGGCCGACGGCCTCGGTGCCGAGACGGCGGACGACGGCCTCCCAGAGCGCGGGCATTCTGAGCAGGAGTCCGTCCGCCGTGGTGCCGTGGTCGGTGAGCAGGTCGGTCACGCCTCCACCGCGCAGCAGCAGGCGGGCCCAGGTGTGGGCGGGCCGGTAGCGGGCGTTGAGGCGGGTGTAGTGGGTGCGGTCCAGGGCGCGGAGCGCCGCGGCCGGGGTCGGGGCCTGCGGAAAGGCGCCGGCGGCGCCGTGCAGGGCGCGCGCAAGGTCGGGACTGGCGGTCAGGCCGAGCGCTGCCTTCAGTGCGCTCCCCAGAACACGGTTGTCCCAGATGTCCGCCTCCCGGTCGAAGGTGCGGACGTGCAGCTGGTCCAGTTGCCCGTAGCGGCGGGTGGCCTGGGCGGCGATGTCCAGGCGTCCCCGGAGTACTGGTTCGACGCTCCGGCGGCGTACGTAGTCCCGGCGCACTCCCTCGCGCAGCAGCCGCTCGCACTCTTCGTGCAGGGCGGCGGCGACCAGGTCGGCGTAACCGTCGGGGCCGGTGGCCCACCGCCTGGCCGTCGCCGGGACGGGCGCGCCGAGGGCGTAGGCGAGCCAGCTCATGAGCTGCTCTCCGGGAATGGCGAACTTGGGTGCGACGACCACGCGGACACGGTCCAGGACCAGGACCCCGACGGTCGCGTCGGCCTTGAGCCGCCACCCGGTGCGCTCCCTGGTCAGGGTGAGGCAGCCCCGTGCCTGGAGGGCGTGCAGGCGGTCGACGTCCCGGGGAGTGAGCTGATCGGGCTCCAGCGGGGCGGACTCGTACTCGCCGAGCTGGACCGGGGTGCGGTCAGGCATCCGGGCCGGGAACGCCGCTGGTGAACTCGGTCGCCAGCGCGTCCGCCAGGTCCTGCGGGGGCATGAGGAGCGGACGCCCGGTCTCGGCGTCCACCAGGCCGCCGAGGATACGGTGCAACAGGTCCGCCCGGCCGAGGCAGTAGTCCTCCAGGAGCGGGATCACCTCGTGGTGGAAGGCCGCCGCCAGATCCTCCTCGGTGGCGATCGGCTCTCCGTCGCGCAGCAGGTAGGCGTGCCCGATCTGGTGGTCGGCGTCGAGATGGCGGGCGATGCGCATGTTGAGGGACTCGAAGAACGCGGCCAGGTCAAGGGGACCCACGGTCCCGGCAACCGCGTCCGGGTCCGGGCCCACGGGCAGGAAGGCGAACCGGCGGCGGACCGCGGCGTCCAGGTGGCTGATGCTCCGGTCGGCGGTGTTCATCGTGCCGATGACCCGGACGTTCGGAGGTACGGAGAAGCGTCGCCTGCTGACGGGCAGGGAGACCGGCAGGTTCCGCTTGTCGAGTTCGAGGAGCGTGATCAACTCGCCGAAGATCCGCGGCAGGTCACCGCGGTTGATCTCGTCGATGACGAGCAAGAACTTCTGGTCGGGATCGGCGGCGGCCCGGCGGCACAGGTTGTGGAACAGGCCGTCCGTGAGGGCGAGGGTGAGCCCCGGGCCGGTGGCGCTCAGCTCCGGCTTGAAGCCCTCGACGAAGTCCTCGTAGCCGTAGGAGGGATGGAAGGTGACCATGCGGACACGCTCGCCGTGCAGCATCTCGACCTGCGCCTCGGCACGTTGGCGGGCATCGGCACCGAGTACGTCCGCGTGGCCGTCCAGGGCGAGGGCGGCGCCGAGCGCGAGCCGGGTCTTGCCCGTACCGGGCGGCCCGTGCAGGATCACCTGCCCCTTGCGCTCCAGCGCGTCCAACACGGCCTGTACGTCTTCGGGCAGCGCGACCGGCGTGCCCGTCTGCGCCTGGCCCGTATCCGGGACGGAGTCAGAGCCGGAGCCGGAGTCGGCGTTGCGTGCGGTGAACCTGGCGAAGAGGGACGCGTCGACCTTGGCGAAGGTGGACCGCCACCCATGCTGGGGCTTCGGCAGTTTCTGCGCGTGGGAGAGGTCCCAGGTCACCGGGACGACGTGGTGGAACGCCGGCCGGTCCGGGTCGTAGCGGTAGCTCCCGTCCACCCTGCCGGTGGCCAGGACCTCGTCCATACCGCGGTTGGCGACGACCCGGTCTCCCGCCTCCAGGTCTCGGAAGGCCAGCAGTCGGCGGGCGAGGGTCAGGCTGCCACCACTGCTGCGCGGCCAGTGCGCGTCCAATGCCTGCTTCAGCTCGGTGTCGCTCTGGTACTGGCCGAGATCGCCGAGCTCGTCCCACCCGACGCAGATGAATGAGCCGTCCCGGCATTCCTCCCACAGACGGCCGCGCTCGCCGGGCGCGATCTTCCAGATGGTGCGTTGCCGGGGGTTGAAGTGCTTGTACAGGAAGCGCATCACCTCCTGTCCCGTCCAGCCCTCGAACTCCTCACGGGTCCGCACGAGTTCTCGCAGTTGCCGGTTCGTGCGCGAGGCGGGGACGCCGGCCTGCGCCTCGCCGCCGAGCAGCGTGACGAACGTCCGCAGATGCTCGGCCGCGTAGATCGGCAGGAAGTGCTGGGGGAAGTAGGTCGCCAGGGACTTCGTCACCAACGTCGGCCCGTACCGCAGCACTTCGAGGTCGTCCAGCGCCTCGAAGTCTCCTGCCCCGACGGCGTCGAAGGCCCGGACGAACTGTCCGCGCAGTTCCGCCCAGGCCTCCTGCGGATCCATTCCCCTCAGCGGAGCGGCCAGCCGCCATTCGCCGGAGTTGTGGTGGTACATGATGTGCTTCGCGGCACTGCCGCCCCTGATGCTGCCCAGACTCGGGGTGAGGAACTCCAGCAGCCGGCAGTACGTCGGCGCCGACCCGGGCGGCGCGGCCTGCCCGAGCGCGTAGCGCTCCAGCGGCAACTCCGCCCACTCCTCCAACGGGAACTGGGCCAGCACCTGCTTGCGCTCGTCCTCGGCAGTCGCCTCGACGTCCGCCACGGAGGTCCGGTCGAACTCGGCCGCCGCCGTGCGCACATCCACCGCGTTCGTCATGGAGGCCATGATGCCGGAGCGCGCGGTGGCGTCCCCATCGCGCGGCGAGGTTGGGCAACTTCCTGCGTGCGACTCAGGTGGCTGGCACGATGCTCAGCACGTCGAGGTGGCCTCCTGGGCGGCGGGCGCCAGGGCGATGGGAGAGATCGTGCAGGACTGGATCTACATCCTCAATCCGAACAAGGACACCCTCGACGGGGAGCCCTCCGACAAGGAGACCGTGCGCCGTCTCGCCCACGAGGACCCCGAGCTTGACCTCTGGCTCAGCAGACGAAACCGCATGAACCCTGGCGACCGCCTGTGGTTCTTCTTCAGTCAACCTGAGTCTGCGGTGGCCGCGGTGGCCGAGGTCGACAGGGAGCCGCGTGAGGACCCCGACGACCCCGATTTCTCCTACCGGGTCGACGTGACCCTGCTGACCGGGCCCACGGACACTCTGTACGGCAACCCGGTGGGCCGGGGCGACCTGGAACTCGGCCAGGTTCGGTCCGTGCAGAAGGTCAAACCGGCGGCGTTGCAGATCCTGCTCGCGAGAGCCGGCATGTGAGACGACCGTCGCGGAAGACTGGTTGAGGCGATCTTGCGAACGCGCCTGGACGTAGTCGCCGAAGGCTTACCGCCGATCAGCCGTCGACGCGTCGCCCGTGCCCCGGGGAAGGTCTTCGACCCTGGCGAGAACTCCTTCGGACAGCGCCTTGAACTCCTTGAAGCAGGTCTTCACGTACTGCTGGGTGCTGCCCAGCGCACCGTCGGCCGGCCTCAGATCGAACATGGGCTTGCGCGCGTCGTGCGCCAGGGGCATCAGGCTTCGGTAGTTCCTCATCGTGGCGATGCGGTGGCTGTCGTCCCCGCGCGAGGGCGGGGACTCGCCGAGGACCGCCGAGGAGTAGACCCAGGGAATGCGCTGGAGCCATCGCTGGTACGCCTTGACCGGCCTGTCGAGGCGCATTTCCGGCTGCATGATGACGTACCCCAGCGGCTGCATGCTCGCGCGAGGAGCGGAAATGGTCTCGGGCACTCTGGGCAGGACGAGGGACTGCCAGTCGCTGCGCCACTGGCGCAGCGTCGGGCCCAGGTTGCTCAGGCCCTTCAGGGAGAACAGGTCCGCGGCCAGGGGCATCAGTACGGTGTCTGCCGAGATCAGCGCGGCCCGGTTGATGGCACCCAGGTTGGGGCCCACGTCGATCAGTACGATATCGGCGTCCACGGCTCGCGCCGCCTGCTCGATGATGCGGTGGAACGACGTGGACGTGCGAATGGCCGCGACATCGCCCGCATATGCGCGTGACCATTCATTGGACAGTTTGTCCTCGAAACGGCTCAGGTCGAGACTCCCCGGCAGCAGCCATAGGTCCGGCTGGAGCCGGGCCGGCTCGACGACCGCGATGTCGCCCGTGCCCTCCAGGATGGGACGGACGGCGTCGGCGATGGTCTGGCCGCTGCGCACCCGCCCCGTGCCCGGTAGGCCCGCCATGGCCGCTCCCTGGTTGATGAGCTCCGAAGAGTTCTCCCAGAGCTCTTCGATCTCGGTCTCCTCCAGGCACATCGACGTGAGGTTGGCCTGGGGATCGAGATCGACCGCCAGCACACTCAGGCCGAGTCGCCTGATCATGTGGGCGAGGTGATAGGTGAGGGTTGTTTTGCCCACACCGCCCTTGTTGTTGAACAGCGCGATCGAGGTCATGCGGCCCTCCGGATGACGACGGCCCAGGACGTGTCGTCTACCTGGAACTCGGCGGGCGGGTTTCCGTTGGTCTCCAGCGCCTTCCTCACCCGGCCGATACCCCGGCCGAACCGGTTCACATAGCCGAGGCCCTTCATCGCGGCGGCAAGGGAAGGATTGCGGTAGTCGGTGACCCGGTCGAAGTTGTCGTCCCGGACCTGCCCGAAAGGCCCACCGGGGTTGGTTACCTCGATGCGGTCGTCGAACCACACGATGCGGGTCGGCGCGTACGAGGTCTCGTAGTTCCGGTGCATGAGGGCATTCATGCAGAGTTCCCGCAGTGCTTCCAGCGGATAGTCCGGGCGGGGCGTCTCGCGGAAGCCGTCCTCCACGAGGCGGGTGCGCAGATTGCTCCGCAGGAGGGGTTCGAGCCGGGCCGACAGCCCGACCAGGTTCTGCCGCAGTTCCTGCTCGTCCGCGACGGGGGCGTCGAGGTCCGTGCCCTGATAGCGGACGAACTGGAGGTACGCACCGGGAATGTGGCTCCCGGGGTCGAGGCCGACGGTGAGCAGGCCGAGCACGGTCGGCGTACCTTCCGGCGTCATGAGGTGGAGGGACGACAGCTGGAGGTCCACCGGACGGCCGTTCTCCTCGATGACCTCGGGCGCGACCATGGAAGGCAGATACGACTGCCGGAACAGGTCGAGGTCCAGGTCGTCGAGGCGGGCAAGAGACAGCGGCCGTGTGTCGAACGGGATGTCCTTGGCGCGACGCCGCTCCGCCAGCACGCGCTCGTCCTCGCGGCTCGCCCTGCGCGTGGTGGGGCCGGGACGGACCCAGATGACGCCCTCGAACCGGACTGGTGGGGTCGCGCAGGCCTCGACATGGAGCCGGATGACCGGCTTCCCCCGGAAGACGGCCCGATCGACGGTGAGCGACGGGCGGTCGAGGATACGGCCGTCGTCCCGCAGCTCGGTGAGCTGAAGGAGCGCCCGGTCGCTCAGGTCGACATCGTCGACCGGGCGCCCCTTGTCGTCCACACCGATGAGGACATCGCCGCCCCCACGGCCGCACAAATCGTTGGCCATGGCGCACACCGCGTTTCCGATGGCGTCTCCACGTCTCCCCTCGCGTTTCGCGGTGCGCTTGAACTCAAGGGACGCGGACTCCTGCGTGCCCAGGAGGTCGGCAAGATCCGTACTGTTGTCGCTCACGGTGCCCATTGTGCCGTGCGGGGTGTGCCCAGCAGCGTTCCGAGCCCGGTGGTGGATCGGGGCCGGCGCCTGTGGGCCCGGCGGACGACATCAACCGCCGGGCCCGATCCATCCCCAACGAGGACATCACGGACCGGCGCAATCTGGACCTTCAGAAATCGGTGTCGGAGGCCGCCGATCCTGACACCAGCCACCTGGAGCGGGCTTACCAGGAGTTGGGGGTCACGCTCGGCCGGCAGATGCGACCTTTCCAAGGCGGTCCAGCGCGGCTTCAGCGTCGAGGACCGCATCATCGAGCCGCGGCTGACGGATGAGGGCGAGGAGGGGCGGTCTCTTCGGTTTCCGCTTCTGAGCTGATGTGGCCAGGAGGAGCCCTGCCGCCGTGTGTCATGCTGTGGCGGTTTTCGGAAGGGGAGGGTGAGATGACTGAGAAGCCGCTGACGCACAAGCAGGCGCTCGCCGCGGTGATCCAGGCGCTGGGAGGCACCTGGGACACCGAACGTGCCGTACTGGCTCTACGAGTCGCCGGGTACCGGCCGACGGACGACGAAGCCGCGGGCAAGGAGGCCCGCCGCAACCTGCGCGAGCTCGCCCAGGACAGTGTGATCGTGAGGCCGGACCTGGACCAGGCCGTGTATCGGCCGGCGTAGTCGCCGCCGCAGGGCTCCGTCACTGACCCGTCAAGGGATGAGCTCCGGAAGCCGTTCGTGGTGATGTGTACCTGGAGACCTGCGCCGCTGCCGGAACGGCTCGTGTCCCGGCAGCGGTGTCATCTCTTAACTCGTTGCGGTCAGAGCTCCCATACTTGATCCGGGTCGTCCAGTGCCGCCCGGACCTGAGAGAGGTCTCCGATGTCCGCGAGCGGCGAGCTCTTGGCGATGTCGACGATCCCCCGCACGACGGTGTGCAGCACTTCGCCGTTGCCCTCGTCGAGTGCTCTGTCCAGCCGGGCGAACATCTCCTCGTAGAGGTTGCGTCGTTCCGCGAATGCCTGTGCGAAGTACTCCTTGAGGACGGCTTCAGCGGCCCGGATCCGAGCGACTTCCGTGGCTTCGTAGGCCTCCAGCCGGGCTCTCTTGGTGCTCTCAACCTCGTGAACGTGGATGCACTCTCGGGCGGCGTCGACAATCTGGTTCAACGCGGCGAAGCCGTCCATCGCACGAACGGAGCCCTTGGCCGCGTTGACGACCTTGCCTACATGCACCTTGGGCCGGTCAGCCATCATGAGTCTCCTCGGTCAAGGGTCTGTATCTGATGGTGAGGCTTGCGCTGCGCTCGTCCAACTTGCCTTCACTGTCGACAATCGGAGTCGCAGCCACGTCGCGGACCGCCATGGTCAGTGTCATGGCCCGCTGGAAGCGCGCGGCGTGCCTCGGTGGATCGAACGGCTCGGACTCCAGAAGCTCCAGCGCGTCGAGCACTCGGAAGGTGAGGTCCGTGAGAAGCCCGCGCAGTTCCGCGGCGCGGGCGTCGACGCCCTTCAGGCGGGCGTCCGTCTCGTCGAGCTCAGCCATTGCCACGGCGATCTGCGCCTCGAACTCCCTCGCCCGGGTGAGCGCCTTCGTGCCTTGG
The DNA here is from genome assembly GCF_045160825.1 of Streptomyces sp. NBC_00104. NCBI lineage: Bacteria > Bacillati > Actinomycetota > Actinomycetes > Kitasatosporales > Streptomycetaceae > Streptomyces > Streptomyces sp. NBC_00104. Next base: position 9,338,206 of record NZ_CP108215.1, read on the forward strand.
CCCTTGACGACCAGTCCACCGACGAGCAGCGCGGGACCGATGGTGACGAAGTTGAGCGCCGTGGCTCCCAGGGCCATCCCGCCGCCACCTGATGCAAGCGACCCACCACCCAGGAAGGCGAGGGCCGCACTTTCGGCCGCGGCGCCCGTCAAGCCCGAGATCGCCACTCCGGTACTCGCGACTCCGAAGCTGCTCGCTGCCGCCGTGATCCCAGCACCTGCGCCCGCTCCTGCCGCCGCGGATCCGAGAGCCCCACCGATCCATCCCACCGCGTCGACATCGAGGCCGCGAAGCCCGGGGATCTTGGTCATGGTGGCGTCGACGCCCTCCACCAGCAGCCGCTCGCTCTCGCGCACCTGCCGCTCGTGGCGACGCAGGAAGTCGCCCATGCGTACGACGACATCGGTGAACGCCTGCCTCTGCTGTTCCCCCAGCGCCTCAAGGGCGGTGTTCGTCGCCGCCAGTTCGTCCTCGGTCTGGGCTCGGCGTCGCTCGTAGCCCTGGCCCGCCTCCTTGAGCCGCTCCCTCGAACGCTTCAGGTCGTGGAAGCCTTTGCCGCCGAGGATGGCCCCGCTACCACCGGTCGCCACACCGACACCGATGAGTAGGACTGGTATGAAGAATGGCACGATCTCCCCCTCAATGACCCATGACCCTGCGCGAACCAGTAAGTTCAACCGCTCTGTTCCCGTTGCTGGGTGCGGCGGAAGGGGCCACGCGTGCTATCGATGCGCGTTGTTGGCGCCTCAAGCATGACGGTAGCTTGTTAACGGCGTCAACGCGCTTGCGCGATTTCCGGGGATCCGAATTTGTGTACGCGCTGGGGTGTCAGCCCAGGCGGTCCTGCCGCTCGGCGGGTACGGCTCCACGCCCCAACGGTCGGCGCCTGGAAGCCCGTTGCCGCGTCGGCGCCGTTAGCCTGTGGGTATGTCGGAGCGTGTCATGCCCGGTCGCACGGACGGCCTGATCACCCTGGGTGCCGCGGACGCTCTGTGGGTCCATCTGACGGCCGACAGTGCTGTGCCGACGGCTTCTGGGGCATTCACCCGCTCTCCTGCCCATGCCCGGGTGGGGTACGTCCTGCTCGGCGGCCATGTGGTGGCGACGCTGAGGGCGAGCGGCGGTCAGTGGAGTGTCCCGGAGGGTGACGTGCGCCGGGCGGCCGCGGAACTGAACGCGGTGGGAATGGACCGGCAGGACCTGGTTCGCATCGGTCCGTTTCGTGGGGCGCCGAGGCAGGAGTGCGACGAGGAGACGCCGCTGCGTTGGCGCCGGCGCATCACGGGGGAACTGCGGGAGGTGGGCGGCCCCGAGCGGGCAGCACGACGTGACCTCGGCCGGCCGTACCATCTGGCGGGGATCGACTGGCGACAGATGCTCGTGGAGCAGACCCGCGACGGGACACAGCGCACGTGGTGGCTGCCGCGCGCCATGGTCAGGCTGCTCGACGCGGCCGAGCACGCCGAAGCGCAGCGGGTGCAGGCCGCGCGGACCCGCCGGGCAGGCGCAGCCGCCACCGGGCCGCCCTCCCACCCCCGGCGGGCCCGAGACGCCGACGGTCGGCGAGACGTCGACGGTCGGCAGACGACGAGCCCCGAGGGCCCCACCGCCTCACCGCGCCCGTACAACGCAGAGCTGGAAGGCCAGCTGTACTCGGTGCTCACCAGGAAGCCCGGTACCTCCCGCAGGGTGGCCGGGTGGGCGTGCGCCGTCTGCCGCACCGCGCCCGCCACGGTGCTCGACCACTGCCACGAACACGGCTACGTCCGCGCCCCCGTCTGCCAGTCCTGCAACACACTGGAACGTCCCGACCACCTGTACAGCAACGACATCCGGGTGGCGAACCGCTACACACGCCTCTTCCACACCGACACCGACGGCTGGCTCCGCCACTGGCACCGCTGCCCCGGCTGCCGCGCCCGCGCCACCCTGCCCCTGCCGCACCTCGCCGCATGGACCGCCCACATAGCCTGCCGATCGCTGCGCCCGACCCACCGAGCCCCCCGCGGGCGCACACCCTGCGGTGTTCTGCGCGTGTCCTGGACGGGCAGTCAGAACACGCCCCGTTCCTGCCTGCTCACGGTCGCCGTCGACTGCTGCCCCTCCGGCGAGCACCGCGTCTTGGCGCGCGTCCCCTACCGCGAAGCCGTCGAGCGGTTTCGCGTCTGGTTGGCCGAGACGGCCCCCGCCGTGGCCGCCGCGGCCGGTCCCGACCGCGTGGACGACCTCCCCGCCCAGTCCCGGCCAGTCATCGCGGACACCAGCGGCGAGGGCCTGGCACTGTTCTGAGCGGGCACCGGGAGGCCTGACGCCCCAACACCCCAACGTCACCCCGCAGTTACCGGCCCCCGACACGTCACCCCGCACGTCTGGCGAAACGCGCGGCAGAACTCTTAGAACTCCTAACGAAATGATCTTCGAGCTGGTTGGATCACTCCGGGACTGACGACCTGGGGGTGTGCGGTGGCGCGGCCGAAGCCGTGGGAAGCCGAAGACGAGCTGTGGGCGGTGATCGAGCGACGTGCCGGACTTCCGGACGTCGAAGTTGCAGAGATGCGCAAGGCCGTAATGGCGGCGAGATTTCCTGACGGGTCGTGCCGGTGGGGCGGATCAGTGGGTGAAGGCGACAGATTCAGCGAGATCCTTCTGGGTCTCGAGCGCGGTGAGACGTTCGGTGAGTGCCGCGTGGATTGCGCTATAGGTGTCGGAGCCGAGAGTCAGGCGCAGTGGCGGGCTCGGGTGGCGGGTGGTGTCGTAAATGGCGGCGGCGAGCTTGGCCGGATCGCCGGTGAAGACGCTCTCGTCTGCGGTTTCCAGGTAGTGCCGGGTCTGGCCGACGGCATTGTCGCGGTAGACGGTCGTTTCGGTGGTGTATTGCAGGGCCGAAGCGAAGCCTGTGCGGGTGGCGCCGGGCTCGACCAGAGTGAGGTGAATGTTGAAGTCGGAGACCTCGCGGCTGACGCTCTCGGTGAAGCCCTCCAGCCCCCACTTGCCCGCGTGATAGGAGCTGTGAGTGGGGATACCGACCTGGCCGCCCACGCTGGAGATCTGGATGATCCGGCCACCGCCCTGCTCGCGCATCGGCTGCAGGAAGGCGCGGGTGATCACCATCGGCGCGAGCAGGAGCACCTCGATCTGGTCGCGAATCTGCTCGACGGTCATTTCCTCGGCGGCGCCCACAACCGCGTATCCGGCATTGTTGACCACAATGTCCACCGGCCCGGACCGGAGCGTCCTGCCGACCACCTTGTCCACATCGGCCGGCCGCGTGAGGTCGAGGATCTCGACAGCCAGCCGGTCGCCGTGTGTCTCGCGCAGGTCTTCCAGAGCTGCCGGGCGGCGGACCGTCGCCGTAACGCGGTCGCCGTTCCGGAGGGCGTGCTCGGTGAGATGGCGGCCCAGTCCACCGGAGGCTCCGGTGACGAACCAGTGACGTGAGGCCTTGTCGGAGGGAGCGGGCATGGGGGTCTCCTGAAGTAGAGTGATACCGGAATCTGTTCCGTTTAAAGCTAAGCGGAACGGATTCCGGAAAGCAACTGGAGACCGACACCGAAGGAACCCGCATGCCCGCCACGCCCCGCCGCACCAGGAGTGACGCGCTGCAGAACCGGGAGCGCCTGCTGGAGGTCGCCGCGCAGGCCTTCGCCGAGCAGGGGCTGGGCACCGCGCCTGCCGCCATCGCCAAGCAGGCGGGCGTCGGTGTCGGAACGCTCTACCGGCACTTCCCGACTCGGGAAGTCCTCATCGACGCCGCCTACCGGCGTCAACTCACCCAGGTGTGCGAGAAGGTGAACGACCTTCTCACCCAGCACCCGGCCGCCGAGGCCACCCGGATGTGGATGGAACACTTCATCCGCTACGCCACGGCAAAGAGCGGAATGTCCGAAGCCCTCAACGCGGTCATCGCCTCCGGCATCGATCCATATTCCGACAGCCGCGCACTCCTTACCGACGCCGTCGCCAGCCTCCTCGCGGCCGGCGCCCGAGACGGAAGCCTGCGCACGGACGTCGCCCCGGACAATGTCCTACTCCTCATGGGTGGCATCGCCTATTCCGTGCAGCACGGCACCGAAGAGCAAGCCCGTCCGCTCGTCGACCTCTTCATGGACGCGCTGACCAAGGACTCGACCGCGAGCTGAACCCGAGCTCCCGGACCGGCACACCAACGCGAGCGCAGCCACGGTCAGTTCATCGAGTGGCTCCGTCGGCACTCACGAGGTTCTGGACACATGCCGCGCACCGAGTTCTGAGCGCATTCCGTTAGGAGTTCTTACCGGAACTCATGCAGAAGGCGCCAGCGTTCACACCGGGGTGAACGCTCGATCCTCGCCAAAGTCGGCTGGCTCAACTCCGCGCGCACGGTCAACTCCCGCGTTCCGTGGGCCATGAAGTGGCCCCGGTCGGCTACGGAGGATCCCGGCCGGGGCCGTGCCGCGACTGTCAGGCGCGGGCCTGGACGACGAGCGTGCCGATGTGCCCGGCTTTCGGGGCATCCACCACCATCGCCTCAGCGGACGTGAAACCAGCCCGGAACAGGTGCCGCTCCCACACGGCGGGCTTGTAGCTGTACCGGTACGTGAACATGGCCTTCCCCGCGAACCCGCCCTTGTACATGCCCTGCGGCCCGTAGGCGCCCGGGATGGCCGGCGGCTGGGAGAACACGAAGACGCCGCCCGGGACGAGGTGCTTGTGGACGAGGGGGAAGAGGCAGGACGGGTCGGTGAACCAGGCCGCGCCGAAGATGGAGTACACGGCGTCGTACCGCCCCTCGTCGGCGGCGAGCCAATCGACGATCTCTCCCGGCTCGATCCGCACCCCGAGCGGCGCCCACTTCTCGCCCGCGAGCGCCACCATGCGCGGCGACAGATCGACCCCGGTGGCCTTGACGCCTTGCTGTGCGAGGTGGGCGAGAGCGCGGCCGGTGCCGCATCCGATCTCGAGCACGGTCTCCGGGCTGCCGAGGAGTTCGGGACCGGGGCCGTGGCCGGCGTACTGGGTCCAGCAGAACGACGGCTCGGCGTCGTCCTTGAACGCGGACTCGGCGTACGCGTCCCACAGTTCGGTCTCGGCGGCGATGTCGTGCGGCACGGGCACAGCTGTTCCTCTGGTCGTCGGGATGCGGGAGCCCCCGCCCTCGGGGAGCCGTGAGGGCGGGGGCGACTGTAGTCGGGGCCAGTGGCTGTCGGGGACCTTGTCGTCGCACGGTGAGCAGTCCGTGCCGTCGATGGCCCACAGCTCCTCGTCGATCGCCCAGCCCTGGGAGCACCGTTTGTTTGTAAGCACCTGTTTGGTCTCCAGTGCACGGGGGTGAAGTGGCTCCGCGGAGTGAGAAGTTGATCTGGCTCCACTTGGCTGTCGGCGGCCACTTCACATTCCCCAGGTACGGCCAGATACGTGATCACAGTCGGTGATCGATGAGGGCTGGGTCACAGCGGGCCTCCGAGAACGCCTGGTAAGCACGGCGTATGGAGGAACTTGCACGGCTCAGCGATATCGAGCAGGCCGCAGCCGGCGACGGACATCCGGTCTGGGCCGCCCAGGGACAAGGCGGTGACGGCCTGGGGCCGGGGGTACGGGCCTGGTGCCACGGCGCGGCGCTGGCGGTGGCGAGCCCGAACCCTCAACAGGACCGGCTTGCGGTCAAGGGCGACGGCACCGACGTGGCCGTGTTGGTGCGGCGGATCCTGGAGGAGATCGGCCCGTCCTACCGAGTCCTGGGGGAAGCTGCCTTGATCGATGCGCTGGTGCGGCAGCTGCCCAACCTGGCGCCGGTCCACAACTTCTTCTGGATGGAGGCCACGTCCCCATCCGGTGCCGCCGCCGCAGGCGTGCGATGGCTGAACGCCCGCGAGGAGAAGGAGGCGACCTCGCTGTTCGACCGCTTCTTCCCTGACTCCTACGCGCAGCCGGGACGCGCGGGCATGCGCCGCTGGGCCGGGGTCGTCGGCGAGGTGGACAGCAGCGTCGGGGCGGAGCCGCTAGCGGTGGCGGCGGACGCGTGGTCCGCGGCCGGGTGCGGGTTCATGGGCGGGGTGGTCACCCACCCCGCCGCCCGCGGACGCGGTCTTGCGCGGGCCGTGTCCGGCTTCGTCGTGGACGCCCTCGTCAACCAGCACGGCCGCGCCGCGCTCATGGTGCTCACCGGTAACGCGCCGGCCATCGCCACGTATGAACGCCTCGGCATGGCCAAGCGCCTGTTCGGGGCGGCGCACATCGTGGCCCGGTGAGGCCAGGGCTCCACCTGGCAAGCCAACGCCAGCCCGCTCACGCGGAGTGATCACTGGCGGCCAGATAACCGTCCCGGCCAGCGGAACCACCCGATCGAAGTGGGGCCGAATCACCTTGCTACAGGGGCGCGAACACCCTCCCCGCACGCCCCCTCGAGCCTGCCCATGGAGCCAAAGGAACTCGGTGCAGCGGAGCCCAAAGAAGTGCTTAGAGACACCGTTTGCGGACAACCGTGCCCTGATCCAAGTGGACCTGCAGGGACCGCTCCACGCGATCAAGAACGTCGTCAACCAGTTCAACCCGCAAGTCGACGGCACGCGCCGAAGGTACCGAGAGCGTCATACGGGCGACCGTAGCAACGGGACAGCCGGCAGCGGGCCATCCCGGCCACAACCACGGTCCTCGCGGGCCTGTGCACTGTGGTTCCTTGCTCTGGCCGGGCAGCACACGGCCCCCAGAGCCGAGTTGAGCTCTGGGGGCCGTGGCCCGTGCCCCCTCAGCCGAACGGCCGGCCGGGGCTACTTGGCGTGCCTCGCGGGTGGGCGCCGTCCACGGGCCGTCTGCGGGAGCCGCTACCGGCCGAGTGGACCGTGGCCGGTCCGGCAGCGCGGGCAGCGGCACGGGGGCCACACGAGGGACACCGGCTGGAGCGTGGCTGTGCCGGGGGCGTACGCAGTCGCAGCCACGCTGACCCGGCGCCCGTCGTCATCGAGGCGGTAGGTGCTGATGGTTATGCGGGACTTGCCCGGTTCGGGAGGGGTTCCGGCCTTCACCGTTCATCCCCCGACGTGTGGCAGGGGGCGTGCAGTGCCGCATCGGCAGGAAGCCGACCGCCCCGGGCCGGAACACGTCCGTCACGCGTCTCACGGCACGCTTCGTGCACCGGGCCGTGGCCGAGGGGCGGGACTCTCACCGTGTGCCCGCGGCTCACCGCTCGCCACCGCCGCGGTGGGACGCGGGCGGCAGCGACAGGACATCAGGCACGGGCGGGAAGTGCGGGGCGCAGTCCCGGCACGCGTACACCGTGAAGCCGGGACCGGAACCCTGGTGCACCTCGGAGACGACGACCGGCGTTTCGGTGATCGCACAGCAGCGCACACACATACGCACGGGCACGCGCGTCCCACCCGGGACGGTCTCGGGGCGCTCGCTCCGCTCGCTCATCGGGCCACCGCCTCAGCGCCGACCACATGCCGGTCAAGGTCGATGCCGAAGTCGGCGGCCATGACCATGACGACACGGCGCTGCTGCTGCCGTGCCCGCTCACCCTCCCGCTCAGCGAGAACGACATACGGTCGGACCACGGTCGTCGCCTCGCCGGGCAACGGCTCTTCGAGGCCGTACGGCGACCGCCGCACCGGAGGCCAAGGCGCAGGCGGGCGGGGCGTCTCCGGCATACGCGCGGGGGTTAGGCAGACGGCGCGCCCGGCCGCGCGGCGCCTGCCCGTGCCGGGCGCGAACACACCGGCCGAGACGCTGCTGCGGATGACGGAGGCCGCCGCCTGGTGCTCGGCCGACCCACTGTGCGCCGAACACACAGGTCAGGGATTCGGCAACCTCAACCGGGCGGCCTGCCACGCCTGTGCCCTGCTGCCCGAGACCAGCTGTGAGACCGGCAACACCCTCCTCGACCGTGCCCTCGTCGTCGGCGGTGAGCACGTGCCGGGCTATCTGGAGTCCATCGTCGCCGCTGCCCGTTCCGCAGCCGCCGACGCCCTGGAGGAGACGTGACACTCACCTACCTCGACCTCACCACGGAGCAGCGCTCCAGCCTCGACGGACTGCCCTTCGACGGTCATCACCTGATCAGCGGCCCGCCCGGCAGCGGCAAGAGTCTCCTGGCGGTCCAACGGGCCGTCATGCTCGCCCTCACCGGCACCCCGACGGTGCTGCTGACCTACTCGAATCTCCTGCGCCAGTCACTGGCCGGGGCCGTGCACACGCTGGGCCCGGCGGACCGAAGCGTGCGCGTGAGGACCGCGCACACCTGGCTCGCCGAGTGGTACGGCGGCACGCCCCCGAAGTGCGACGACGGATGGTTCGACTGGCCCGCGCTCTTCGAACGAGCCGTGGAGGGCGGGCCGGTCCCGGGACTCACCCTGGTCGTGGACGAGGGCCAGGACCTGCCGCCCGAGTTCTATCGCCTGTGCCGACTCCTGGGAGCACGGATGACGGTGTACGCGGACGAGTGCCAGCGGTTGGCCGACACGAACTCCACACTCGCCGAGATCGCCGGGCGCCTCGGCCGGTGCGGCCTGTACCAGATCGATGGCAACCATCGCAACACGTACCAGATCGCGTCTCTCGCGGCCCACTTCCACACGGGAGCCGGCTCCCCTCCGCTTCCCGACCGGCAGGGACCCCCGCCGAGACTTCATCACCTGCCCGAACGAGGCGCCGCCGACCTGCTGGTCCTGCTGGCGGAAAGGCATCCGGGACGGAGCATCGGCGTCATCGTCCACTCGAAGCACACCCAGTTCTCGTTGCTCGGCACCCTGAAGCGCAGAGCACCGCGGCTCAAACCGCAGCTGTACACCTCCGACGCGAGGGACGGCCGTTACCGCACGCTGGACCTCGGGCGTCCCGGCATCGTGCTCGTCCACCGCAGGAGCGCCAAAGGGCTGGGGTTCGACACGGTGGTCATCCCCGACACGCACGCCGACTCGGCAGCCGATCCCACGTCGGCCGCGCTGCGCATGACCTACTACGTGCTTGCCACACGTGCGCGCAGCGAACTCCATCTCGCGTACGAAGGGGATGTGGAACCGCCCTTGATGGCGCAAGTGGGGTCGGGTGTGTTGTTGCGTGGGTGACGGACCCATCGGGAAGTCCTCGCCCGGCGGTGGAATGTGGAGAACCGCTGTGCGGAGTTATGGGGCCTGGGCCCGTGCCGCACCATGGTGAGCGGCGACCCTGCCCGACCTGGCCCGGGCTTCGGGGGCGCCGCCCGCTTGGAGCGATGCTCGTAGTACCCGCCCACCCCTGCCGCGAGCCCTCTCCCTGCAGGGAGAGGGCTCGCGGCAGGGGTGCGTCGAGGCGTGCTCGGCCCGTGCCTAGGCGGCCGCCCCCCGCACCTCGTCCAGCCGCACCGGCCGGTGCTCCGCCACCGACAGGGTCGCCGCCTCGGCGATCCAGCTGGCCTCCAGGGCGTCGGCGACCGTGCAGGGGGAGGTGCGGGTGCCGGCGACGACCTCGGTGAACGCGGTGAGTTCGGCGCGGTAGGCGGGGGCGAATCGGTCCATGAAGAAGGTGTGCGGGGGACCGGCGGGGAAGGTCACGCCCGGCTCGGCGGAGCGCAGCGGGAGCTGGGTGTCGAGGCCGGCGGCGATGCTGTCCTTCATGCCGTGGACCTCCAGACGGACGTCGTAACCCCGGGCGTTGTGGCGGGTGTTGGAGATGACGCCGATGGTGCCGTCGTCGAAGGTGAGGAGCGCGGACGCGGTGTCGACGTCACCCGCCTCCTTGATGTACTCCGCACCCTTGTTGCCGCCCGTCGCGTACACCTCGACGACCTCGCGGCCCGTCACCCAGCGCACCACGTCGAAGTCGTGCACCGCGCAGTCCCGGAAGATGCCGCCCGACACCGCGACATAGGCCGCCGGCGGCGGGGCGGGGTCGAGGGTGGTCGACCGTACGGTGTGCAGCGCGCCCAGCTCACCGCTGAGGACGGCCTCGCGGGCGGCCACACAGCCCGCGTCGAAGCGGCGGTTGAAGCCGATCTGGGCCTCGATGCCACTGTCGCGCACGGCACGCAGCACGGTGAGGCTCTCCTCCACCGTCTTCGCCACCGGCTTCTCGCAGAACACCGGGATGCCCGCCTCGACGGCGGCCAGGATCAGTCCCGGATGCGCGTCGGTGGCGGCGGTGATCACGACCCCGTCGATGCCGGAGGCGAAGACGGCCTCGGGCGAGTCGGCCACGGTGGCGCCGTACTTCTCGGCGGCGGAGGCGGCGGCCGCGGCCAGCGGGTCGGAGACCACCAGCTGTTCCACGACGTCCAGCCCGGCGAGAGTCCCGGCGTGGAAGGCGCCGATGCGGCCCAGCCCCAGGATGCCAATGCGCATGACGAGTGTCCCTTTCGAAAGTGCAGATGAACCAGGTTGACAGGCAGGTCAGTGGTCAGTCCGAGGCGCCGACGACGTTCTGGTCCCAGTCGATCACCGAACCGGTGACCACGCCGCTGCGGTCGGACAGGAGGAAGACCACGAAGTCGGCGATCTCGTCGACCTGGCCGAGCTTGCCCATCGGGAGGCCCGCGGCGGCCCGTTCCCGCCAGTCGTCGTCCGCGTCGTGGAACTCGCGCTGGATCGCGTCCTCGCCCTCGGTCTCCGTCCAGCCGATGTTGAGGTCGTTGATCCGGACGCGGTCCCAGCGGTGGGCGTGGGCGGCGTTGCGGGTGAGTCCCGCGAGGCCGGCCTTCGCGGCGGAGTACGGGGCCAGGTGCGGCGGGCCGCCGTGCGCGCAGTTCGAGCCGATGTTGACGATCGTGCCGGGCGCCGTGCGGGACACCAGGTGCTCGACCACGGCCTGCATGGCGAAGAAGGGGGCGCGCAGGTTGATCGCGATGTGCGCGTCGAACAGTTCGGGCGAGGTGTCGAGGAGCGAGCCGCGTGAGGTCAGGCCGGCCGCGTTGACGAGGCTGTCGACCCGGCCGTGTGCGGCGATCACCCGCTCCACGGCGCCACGCACCTGCGCCGGGTCCGTCAGGTCCGCTTGGACGAACGTCGCGCCGGTGTCCGCCGCGAGCCGCTCGCCGACCTCGGCTCGGCGGCCGGTGAAGGCGACGGTCGCGCCCTCGCGCAGGGCCGCCCGGACGACGCCCGCGCCGACGCCCTGGCTGCCGCCGTTGACGAGGACGACTTTGTCCTCCAGTAGTGCCATGGGTTTTTCCTTTCGATCGGCTCCGGCGGGTCGTGCCGGGGCCTGTGGCGGGCTGGGCGTAGGGCCTTTCATGGCTTCCACAGCGCCTCCGCCTCTGTCAGTCTTGGGGCGCGGGGTCCCTCGTACAACCCGCAGCGAGCCATCAAAAACCCATCAACTGGTTCACCGTCGCCCACCATCGAGATCCAGGACACATCGCCATGGCGCACCCCTACACGATCCGGGAGATCGCCCGGCAGGCCGGGCTGAGCCAGGCCACGGTCGACCGGGTCCTCAACGGCCGGGGCGGGGTGCGGGAGAGCACCGCCCGTGAGGTGCACCAGGCCGTCAAGGACCTGGACCGGCAGCGGACGCAGGTGCGCATCGGCGGCCGTACGTTCATGGTCGACATCGTGATGCAGACCCCGGAACGCTTCTCCACGGCGGTGCGGGAGGCGCTGGAGGCCGAGCTGCCGTCCTTGCACCCGGCGGTCGTGCGGTCGCGCTTCCACTTCCGGGAGACGGGGTCGGCCTCGGAGATGGTCCGGGTGCTCGACCGGATCGGGCGGCGCGGCTCGCAGGGCGTGATCCTCAAGGCGCCGGACGTCCCGGAGGTCACCGCCGCCGTCGAACGGCTGGTCGCGGCCGGGGTCCCGGTGGTCACCTTCGTGACGGACCTGCCGAACAGCCCGCGCGGCGCGTACGTCGGCATCGACAACCGGGCCGCCGGGGCGACCGCCGCGTATCTGCTCCGGCAGTGGCTGGGCGACCGGCCGGGCGCCGTCCTGGTGACGATAAGCCGCAGTTTCTACCGCAACGAGGAGGAGCGCGAGATGGGGTTCCGCGGGGTGATGCGGGCGGTCGCGCCGGGGCGGACGCTCGTCGAGGTCACCGACAGCGACGGCCTCGACGCCACGCAGCGGGACCTGGTCCTCGACGCGCTGAAGCGGGAGCCGGGGATCGCCGCCGTCTACTCCATCGGCGGCGGCAACACCGCGACACTCGACGCCTTCGCCGCGCTCGGCCGGGAGCCGCACGTCTTCGTCGCCCACGACCTCGACCACGACAACACCCGACTGCTGCGCGAACACCGGCTCTCCGCCGTGCTCCACCACGACCTCCGGCAGGACGTGCGCCGCGCCTGCCAGGCCATCATGCGCGCCCGCCAGGCCCTCCCCGACGAGGGCCCGTTCCTGCCGTCGGCGATCCAGGTGGTGACGCCGTACAACATGCCACCGGGGGCCGGGGCCGGGGCCGTCACCCCCTAGCCGGGGAGGGAACGTCGGCCGCCGCCCGTCACGTACGCCGCTACGTCGGCGGTCGTACTCCGGTTGCGCGTGCAGGTGCTTGCGCAGGGACGTGCCCGTGGCGGAGCCGAGGTGGCCGGCGATCTCGTCGAACGGGAGGTCGGTGGAGTCCAGGAGGTGGCGGTGGGCGTCCTGATCCACACCGCCGCCGGGGGAGTGGGGACACCTCGCCCTGCAGATCGCCCAGGCGCGCGGCGCGTACGTCATCGGCACCGTCGGCATGAGCAAGCACGAGCTGCCGCGTGAGCCGGGCGCGGACGAGCTGATCGACTACCGGAGCACCGACTTCGCGGTGGTCGACGGGACTTTCCCGCTCGCGGAGGTGGCCGAGGCGCACGCCCACGGGGAGACCGGCTGCCGGACGACCGGGAGGGTCGTCCTCACCGTTCGCCGCGTCCCTGCCGCGCTTCCTCTGGTCGTGGGGCCCCTGAGCCGGGCCCCGCGCCGGATCGGCTCGCGGCGGGCGGGCGCCGCCGGCAGAGACGGTCAGCTCGTGACGAGCTCGGCCGTCCGGCGCTCGGCGGGGGCCTCCACGGACACGGACACGGCGACGGTCACCGTCTCGGTCACGGTCGCCGGGGCCGTCGTCAGCGCGTCCCGGCCCTCCCGGTTGCGGAACAGCCAGGCGATGTCCCGCCCGAACGACCAGAGCAGCGAGCCCAGCGCCAGCGCGACCAGGCCGAAGCCCGCCGCGTACGGCAGCAGACCGGAGGCGGCGACCAGCAGGAAGACACCCTGGACCGCGGCGACCGTCTTGCGGGCCATGCTGTGCGGGAGGGAGTTGTTGAGCCACGGCATGACCTTGGCGGCGACGACGAAGACGTACCGCATGAGACCGATCAGCAGCACCCACGGACCCATCGACATGGAGACGTACACGCTCAGCACCAGGATCAGGAACGCGTCGACCTCCATGTCGAAGCGGGCGCCCAGCGCGGTCGAGGTGTTCGTGCGCCGGGCCACCTTGCCGTCGACACCGTCGAGGATCAGGGCCACGGCGGTCAGGCCGACGAAGAGCGAGACGGGCGGCGAGCTCTCGAAGGAGTCGGCCACCAGGGCGGTGACGGCGCCGACGAGTATCGCCCGCCCGAGGGTGACGCGGTTGGCGGGGCCGAAGGTGCGGGTCCGGGTGCGCAGCAGCGCGCGGTTGAGGACGGCCCAGGTGGCGAGCCCGAAGGCCAGCCCGGTCAGCCAGCCCGCCGGGCCCAGTCCGATCGCCGTTCCCAGGTAGGCGAGGAGCAGCACCTGGGCACCCGCGCCCACCGTCGTCTCCGACAGCAACAGTCGGCCGTCGTATGTGTTGATCAGGGCCACCGCATACCTTCCGAACGTGTGACAAGTGGATCATCGCCGCGTACCGTGTCCGCGACTCCCACCGCTGCGTACGTGGCGAACCGCTCGACCGTTCACGGAGACGCACATGAAACCGACAGCCAAGGCCTTCTGGCTACGCGCCCCGGGGCAGGGCGAGATCCGTGCGGAGACCCTCGCCGCACCCGCCGAGGACGAGGTGCTCGTCCGCGCGCTGTACTCAGGAGTCAGCCGGGGCACCGAGACGCTCGTGTTCCGCGGCCACGTGCCCGAGAACCAGCACGCGACCATGCGCGCGCCCTTCCAGGAGGGTGATTTCCCCGCTCCCGTGAAGTACGGCTATCTCAGCGTGGGGCGGGTGGAAGAGGGGCCGGACGCACTGGTCGGCAGGACCGTCTTCTGCCTGTATCCGCACCAGAGCCGCTACGTCGTTCCCGTGAGCGCCGTCACCGTCGTGCCCGAGTCCGTGCCGGCGGCGCGGGCCGTTCTGGCCGGGACCGTCGAGACCGCCGTCAACGCCCTGTGGGACGCGGCTCCGCTCGTCGGGGACCGGATCGCCGTCGTCGGCGGCGGCATGGTCGGCTGCTCGGTCGCCGCGCTGCTCGCCCGCTACCCCGGCGTGCGGGTCCAGCTCGTCGACGCCGACCCGGCGCGCGCCGACATCGCCCGCGCGCTCGGCGTCGACTTCGCGCTGCCCGAGGAGGCGCTGGGGGAGTGCGACCTCGTCGTGCACGCCAGCGCCAGCGAGCAGGGACTCGTACGCTCCCTCGAACTCCTCGCCGCCGAGGGCACGGTCATCGAGCTGAGCTGGTACGGCGACCGCCGGGTCGCCCTGCCGCTCGGCGAGGCCTTCCACTCACGCCGGCTCACCATCCGCAGCAGCCAGGTCGGAACCGTCTCCCCGGCCGGACGCGTCGGACGTACGTACGCGGACCGGTTGGCGCTCGCCCTGGAACTCCTCGCCGACGCCCGCTTCGACGCGCTCGTCACCGGAGAGTCCGCCTTCGAGGAACTCCCGGACATCATGCCGAAGCTCGCCGGCGGAGAGCTGCCGGGGATGTGCCACCGGGTGCGCTACGACGCCGAGTGAGCCAGAGGTCGAGCGTTCCGGTCGCCCCACCCGCCCCTGAACTGCCCGAACGGAACGCTGACCTCCGAAGAAACCGGAAAACTCGGCTGAACAACGGGTAGGGAGCAGCCGTACTACACGGCATGCCCCGGCCCGGGGGCAGACGCACCGCACTGGAGGGTCGTCCGTTGTTCAGCATCACCGTCCGCGATCACATCATGATCGCCCACAGCTTCCGCGGGGAGGTCTTCGGACCCGCGCAGCGCCTTCACGGCGCCACCTTCCTCGTGGACGCCACCTTCCGGCGCGCCGAACTGGACGACGACAACATCGTCGTAGACATCGGGCTGGCCACGCAGGAGCTCGGTGCCGTGGTGAGCGAGTTGAACTACCGCAACCTCGACAACGAGCCCGACTTCGCCCACACCAACACCTCGACCGAGTTCCTGGCCAAGGTGATCGCCGACCGCCTCGCCGAGCGGATCCACAAGGGCGCCCTGGGGGAGAACGCCAAGGGCATCGCGGCACTCACGGTCACCCTGCACGAGTCGCACATCGCCTGGGCGAGTTACGAGCGTGCCCTGTGACCGACGTGACCATCGACCGGGCGGCCGTCGGCACCGCCCAGGCATACGGCAGCGCTGTCCAGGCAGACGGGGGAGAGCAAGTGAGGCTCGGCTATGTGCCCGTGCAGAACGCGGCGCTGAAGAACGCCGCGATCATCCCCATGTCGCTGCGTTCCGTGCACTTCGTGATGCCGGGCGGCGTCGACGACCTGGCCCGCCCCAGCGGCGGCAACGCCTACGACCGGCGGATCTGCCTCGACCTGCCCGGCTTCGGCTGGCAGGTGCACAAGCACGCCATCGACGGCAGCTGGCCCAGCCCGTCCGAGACGGCCCGCGCCGAACTCGCCCGTACGCTGCGCGAATTCCCCGACGGCACGGTCGTCCTGCTCGACGGCCTGGTCGCCTGCGGCGTCCCCGAGATCATCCTCCCCGAGGCCGAGCGCCTCTGCCTGGCCGTGCTGGTGCATCTGCCGCTCGGTGACGAGACGGGCCTGGAGCCCGAACTCGCCGCCGAACTCGACGCCAAGGAGCGCACGACCCTGCGGGCTGTGTCCGCCGTGATCGCGACCAGCGACTGGGCGGTCCGCAGACTCGTGTCCCACCACGGGCTCGCCCCCGAGCGGGTCCATGTCGCCGCCCCCGGCGCCGACATCGCGCCCCTCGCCTCCGGCACCGACGGCGTCTCCCGGCTGCTGTGCGTGGCCGCCGTCACCCCGCGCAAGGGGCAGCACCGGCTGGTCGAGGCCCTCGCGACCGTCACCGAACTGCGCTGGAGCTGCGTGCTGGTGGGCGGCCTCGACCAGGAGCCCGAGTACGTCGACCACATCCGCACGCTGATCGCGAAGTTCGGCCTGGAGGACCGCTTCCACCTCGCCGGACCGCAGGCGGGCGCGGAACTCGACGCGAGCTACGCCGCCGCCGACCTCATGGTCCTCACGTCCTACGCCGAGACGTACGGCATGGCCGTCACCGAGGCCCTCGCGCGCGGAATCCCCGTCCTGGCCACGGATGTCGGCGGTCTCCCCGAGGCCGTCGGCCGCGCCCCCGACGGTGGCGTCCCCGGCATCCTCGTACCGCCGGAGAACCCCGCGGCCATCGCGGCGGAGCTGCGCGGCTGGTTCGGGGAGGCCGACGTACGGCGCCGGCTGAAGGCGGCCGCGCGCGGGCGCCGGGCCGCGCTGGACGGGTGGGCGACCACGGCCCGCAGCCTCGCCCATGTCCTGGGCCGGCTGCGGCACGAACCTCGGAGGGCCGCATGACCACTTCTGCCGATATGACCACAGCCGCGGGCGGACCCCGGTCCCAGGGGGCGACCGCTTCGGCGGGTGCGTCCGCGGCCGCCGGGCCGACGGGTTCCGCCGGCGCGTCCGGCACCGGCGGGGCCGCGGCCGTTCCCGGGGCGGCGCTGAGCATGGCGGGGCGCGGGGGCGGGACGCCGGAGCCCGAGGGGCATCAGTACGCGCCGCAGTGGCTGGAGTTGCGCGAGAGCGCCGACGCCGACGCGCGGGCGGTGGACCTGCTCGACCCCCTGCGGATACGCCTCGCGAACCTGCCCGGTCGAGCCACCGCGCTGACCGTCCACGACCTGGGCTGCGGGACCGGCTCGATGGGCCGCTGGCTCGCGCCCCGGCTGGACGGTGCCCAGCGGTGGGTCCTGCACGACCAGGACCCGAACCTGCTGCGCCTGGCCGCCGCGCGGGCGCCTCGCGCCGCCGCAGACGGCAGCCCCGTCACGGTCACCACGCGGCGCGGCGACATCGGGCGGCTGACGGCGGACGACCTCGCGGGTGCGTCGCTGGTCACCGCGTCCGCGCTGCTCGACGTCCTCACCCGCGAGGAGATCGAGGCGCTCGCCGCGGCCTGCGCGGGCGCCGGTGTTCCCGCCCTGCTGACGCTGTCGGTCGTGGGCCGCGTGGACCTCGTCCCCGCCCACCCCCTGGACGCCGAACTGGCCGAGGCGTTCAACGCCCACCAGCGCGCGAGCGATCTGCTCGGCCCGGACGCGATCACCATGGCCTGCGAGGCCTTCGCCCAGCAGGGCGCCACGGTCCGGGTCCACCCGAGTCCCTGGCAGCTCGACGCCCGGCACACCGCCCTCACCGAGGAGTGGTTGCGCGGCTGGGTCGGCGCCGCGTGCGAACAGCGCCCCGACCTCGCCGAGCGCGCCGACGCCTACCTCCGCGACCGTCTCCGGGCATGCGCGGCCGGCGAACTCCGCGTCGTCGTCCACCACAGCGACCTCCTGGCTCTGCCCCGGCCCAGGGGCGGAGCCTCATGACGGCGCCGGTGGAGGAGACGGTCGAAACCCACCCGCCGACGACGGGGGACCGCGTACGGGTACGCCCGCGCGGAGTCCGAGCCCGCGTGCAGGCGAGCGCGCCCGGGACCCGGGCGAGGGTGCGCGCGATCACGTCCGGCGCGGGCCCGCGGGAACTGCCGGCCGCCGTGGCGGCACCGGGCGGGGACCTGCGCGAGTCGGCCTCGGACGCGGGTGGCGAAGTGGCCTCCGCCACCGCGGACCGTCGTATGCCGTCGGCGGAGGCCACCGGCTCGGACGGCGCCGCCGACGCGACCACGCCGGCCCGCGGTGCGGCCTCGGTGGCGGTCGGCTCGCACGCCGCTTCCGACACGGTCACGCCCGCCCGCCCCACGGCCCCGGCGGAGAACGTCCCGGCGGAGAACGTCCCGGCCGGGAGCGGCTCGGACGTGACGTCCGCGAAGTCCCGGTCCGGCGGCCGGAGCCGCGTCGAGGCCGACGCGGTGCCCCGCGAGGCGACGGCCCGTGCGACCGCGAGCGTGGCCCCGCACGAGGCCCCGGCGGTGTCCGCCGCGACGCCGGGCGTCACCTCACCGGAGACCCCCGCCGCGTCCCGCCCCCGTTCCGGGTTCACCCGCGTCCTGCGCACCCACTTCGGCACGCTTGCCGGAACGGTCATCCTCGCCGTCGTCCTCTGGCGGACGGGAACCGGCGTGTTCGTGGACGGTATACGGCGGATCGACGGGGGAACGCTGGCGGCGGCGGTCGGGATCGGCGTGCTGACCACGGTGTTCAGCGCGTGGCGCTGGTGCGCCGTCACCCGCGCGCTCGGGCTCCGGCTGCCGCTCGGGCCGGCCGTCGCGGACTACTACCGCGCGCTGTTCCTCAACGCGGCGCTGCCCGGCGGTGTCCTCGGCGACGTGCACCGAGCCGTGCGGCACGGGCAGAGCTCCGGTGACATGGGCCGGGGCGTACGCGCGGTGGTGATCGAGCGGACCGCGGGTCAGTTGGTGCTGGCAGCCGTGGGCGTAACGGTCCTGCTGGTGCTGCCGTCACCGGTGCTGGAGCAGACCCGCCACGCGGCGGGAGTGACGGTGCTCGCCGCCCTGGGCGCCCTGGCGATCTGCGCGGCGGTCCGGATGGGCCGGAAGCCGGGCGTGGGCGGAGGCAGGGGCCGCCGGGTCCGCGCCGTCCTCACCGAGGCGCGCGGCGCGCTGCTGAACCGCGACAGCGGATTCGCCGTCCTGATCTCGTCCGTGGCGGTACTGGCCGGATACGTGGCGATGTTCCTGCTCGCCGCACGCGTCGCCGGGTCCACCGCGACCCCGCTGGAGCTGCTGCCGCTCGCGCTGCTGGCCCTGATCGCGATGAGCCTGCCGCTCAACGTCGGCGGCTGGGGCCCCCGGGAGGGCGTCACCGCCTGGTCCTTCGGCGCGGCCGGCCTGGGCGCCTCCCAAGGGCTGACCGTGGCCGTCGTCTACGGTGTCCTCAGCTTCGCGGCCGCCCTGCCGGGGGCCCTCGTGCTCGTCGGGCGCTGGTACGGCTCCGTGCGGGCCCGCCGTCAGTCGACGGACGTGCTCGCGGAAGAGGGCGCCGACGGAATCGCTCCCGTCTCCCAGGTGTCCGAGGTGACCAACGAGAAGTACGCCCCGAAGGAATGGACGAACCCCGCCAGCAACTCCTTCCCCTTCGCGGCGGATGCCAGGGACGGACGGCCGATGACACCGGAATCGGTGTAGGCCGACATACCGAGGGAGAGGAGATGACGGCGGTCGTCGGCAAGGAAATCGGTGGTCTCGTGACCGGGCCGGACCAATTCGGGATGGCAATGCAGAAGTATGGAGGTCTCTATTTCTCCCGCATGCATATCACTGAGCAACGAGGTCTGTACGCCCGCCCGTTCGCGCGCGGCGTCCCAGTCCTCCATCGCCGGGAAAAGAGCCATTCGATGTCCCTCCGCGGTGGATTCCTGGACGACATTGCCCAGAACATAATTCCCGCCGTGACCGTTCACCACCACCAGTGCCTCGACGCCCGACCGGCGCAGGGACGCGGCGATGTCGCGGACCATCGCGTGCAGGGTCGTCGCGGAAATGCTGACCGTGCCCGGCCAGGCCGCGTGCTCGTGCGAGCAGGCGATGGTCACGGGCGGCAGGAGGTGCACGGGGTACGCGGCGGCTATCTCCCGGGCTATGGCACACGCGACGAGCGTGTCGGTGGCCAGCGGCAGATACGGGCCGTGCTGCTCGTAACTGCCGACGGGAAGCACCGCGACCTGTCGGCCGCCCTCCGCCCCCCGCGCGCGGACGTCCGAGGTGGTGTCCGTCGGAACAAGACTCGAACTGCTCATCTTTTCACGGCCTTTCGTCTCTGCTGATGCTCCGTCATTTTCGCATGACGCCAGGGCTTACCAGATAGGAACCAGATCATGACAGAAAATGTTGGTGTACTCGGCACGAATGCCCAGTCCTCCGGCGCCGTACGTGTGGTGAACGCCCCCCTGCCCACGACCTACGGTGACTTCGAGGCCGTAGGTTATCTCGACCAGGATCGCGGCGAGGAACAAGTGGCTTTGGTGTACGGCGACATCAGCGGCGGTGAGGGAATTCTCATCCGGCTGCACTCGGAGTGCCTGACCGGTGACGCGTTCGGTTCCCAGCACTGCGAATGCGGCGAGCAGCTCGACAGCGCGCTCAGGGCCATAGTCGCCGAGGGCCGAGGGGTTCTCGTCTATCTGCGCGGCCACGAGGGGCGCGGCATCGGCCTGCTCGCCAAGCTCCAGGCGATGAAGCTCCAGGCCGAGGGGCTGGACACCGTCGAGGCCAACCTCGCCCTCGGTCTGCCGGTGGACGCCCGCGACTACCGGGTGGCGGCCGAGATGCTGCACGACCTCGGCGTGCGGTCGGTCCGGCTGATGTCGAACAACCCGCGCAAGCGGGAGGCGCTGCTGCGCCACGGCATCGAGGTCTCCGAGCAGGTGCCCCTGCTCATCACGCCGTGCGAGGACAACATCACCTACCTGCGCACCAAGCGCGAGCGGCTCGACCACTACCTGCCGCACCTGGACGCGGTGGTCCGCTCGTCCTGAGCGCCGGGGTTCGCGCGGCGGCCGCCTCGGAGGCGACTCCGACACCGGCCGTCGCGCCCGCCGGGCGTCCGTCTTGGGACGCGCTCCGCATGAACGTTCGCCTGTGGTGGAAGACCTGACTCGGTCGGGCCATCCGACCACGGTCGGACGAAGGGAGCGTTCGTGATCCGCAGCGCACGGGTCGTCGTCATCGGCGGAGGCGTCATCGGGACGAGCATCGCCTACCACCTGGCCGCCGCCGGGGTGGACGACGTCGTCCTCGTCGAACGCGACGAACTGGCCTCCGGATCGACCGCGAGGGCCGCCGGCGGGGTCCGCGCGCAGTTCTCCGACGAACTCAACATCCAGCTCGGGGCCCGCAGCCTGGAGGCGTTCGGTCGCTTCGGACAGGAGCTGGGCCACGACATCGGACTCCACCGGGTCGGCTACCTCTTCCTCCTGACGACCCCCGACGAGGTCGCCCAGTTCGAGGCCGGCGTACAGCTCCAGAACGACCTGGGTGTGCCCAGCCGGATGCTCGACCCCGCCGAGGCCCGGCGGCTCTCCCCGCTGATCTCCACCGAGGGCCTGCTCGCCGCCGCGTTCTCGCCCGACGACGGGCACTGCACCCCCGAGTCCGTGGTCCACGGCTACGCCGCCGGGGCCCGCCGCCACGGCGCGACCGTGCTGCGCAACTGCGAGGCCCTGGGCATCGAGACCTGGCGGGACACGATCACGGCGGTGGTCACGAGCAAGGGCCGCATCGTCACCGACACGGTCGTGTGCGCGGCCGGCGCCTGGTCCCGTTCGGTCGGCGCCATGATCGGCGTGGACCTCCCGGTGGAACCCCTGCGCCGCCAGATCGCCGTCACGGAACCGGTCCCCGGCCTCCCGCCGAACCTCCCGATGACGATCGACTTCACCAGCAGCCTCTACTTCCACACCGAGGGCCCCGGCCTGCTCGTCGGCATGTCCGACCCCGACGAACGGCCCGGCTTCGCCACCGACACCCACGACCGCTGGATCCCGCGCCTGTACGAGGCCATGGAGCGCCGCGCGCCCGGCCTGCTCGACCTGCGCCGGACGGGCGGCTGGGCGGGGCTGTACGAGATCACGCCGGACCACAACGCCCTGATCGGCGAGGCCGGTTCGTGCTCCCGCTTCCTCTACGCGACGGGGTTCTCCGGCCACGGGTTCCTGCAGGGCCCGGCGGTCGGCGAGGTGGTCCGCGACCTGTATCTCGGGCGCGTACCCTTCGTCGACATCAGCCCGCTGAGCGTCGACCGGTTCACGGCCGACTCCCTGCGCCCGGAGGCCAATCTCGTATGACCGATCTCCACCTGTGGCTCCGCCACGAGACCCGCACCACCGAACGCCGCACCCCGATCGTGCCGTCCGACGCCCGGCGGCTCGTGGAGAGCGGAGTGCGGATCACCGTCGAGGACTCCCCCCAGCGGATCTTCCCCCTGGAGGTGTACGAGGAGGCCGGCTGCCAGGTCGCCGACCCCGGCTCGTGGGTGTCGGCGTCGGCGCGGGCGGTGATCGTGGGGCTCAAGGAACTCCCGGACGCTCCCGCCGAACTGACTCACCGTCATATTTTCTTCGGGCACGCCTACAAGGGGCAGCCGGGCGCCGAGACGCTGCTGCGCAGGTTCGCGGCCGGGGGTGGTGCGCTGCTCGACCTGGAGTACCTGGCCGACGACCGGGGCCGCAGACTCGCCGCCTTCGGCTTCTGGGCCGGCTATCTGGGCGCGGCCCTCGCAGTGCTCCACCACCGGGGTGTCCTGCGGGCCCCGCTCCAGCCCACCTCCAAGGAGGCGATGGAGGCCGAACTCCGCGCGTCCACCGGTGACGTGAGCGCGCTGGTCATCGGCGCCCTGGGCCGCAGCGGCCGGGGTGCGCGGGTGGCGCTCGGCGAGGCGGGCGTCGAGCCGACCTGCTGGGACCTGGCCGAGACCCGCGACCTGGACCGACCGGCCCTGCTGGCCCACGAGTTGATGGTCAACACGGTCCTGACGACCAGCCCGGTCCCGCCCTTCCTGACGGACAAGGACCTCGACGGACCGGACCGCCGGCTCAGGACCCTCTCCGACGTCACCGTCGACGTCGGCTCTCCCCTGAACGTCCTGCCCGTCTACGACACGACCACGGAATGGGACCACCCCGTACGGCGGCTGCGCGAGCACCCTCCGCTCGATCTCATCGCCATCGACAACCTGCCCTCCCTGCTGCCCCGGGAGGCGAGCACCGACTTCTCGGCCGCGCTGCTGCCGCAGCTGCTGGACTTCGAGACCGGCGGCGCATGGGGCCGCTGCCTGGACCGGTTCCGTCAGGTGAGCCTCGAACTGGGGCTCACAGAGAGGTAGTTGCCCGATGACCGAGGTGGTTCCCGCGAGCGGCACCGTCCACTGGGTCGGTGCCGGCCTGTCCACGGGCAGCGGCCTGGCGGCGCTGTGCGACACCGCCGCCCGGGTGCGGCTGTGGCACCGTACCGAGGAGCGCGCCGAAGGGGCCCTGGCCGCGCTGGGCCTGGCGGGCCGCGCGGAGCCCCGCGCCTTCACCCTGCCGGCGCTCGTGGCCGAGCTGGCCCCCGGGGACATCGTGGTGTCGATGCTCCCGGCCCCGGACCACGCCCCGCTGCTCGACGCGTGCGTCGGGGCGCGGGCCCACTTCGCCTGCTCCAGCTATGTCTCGGACGCGGTCCTGGAGTTGGTGCCGGCGGCCGGGGCGGCGGGGCTCACCGTCCTCACCGAGGCGGGCCTGGACCCGGGCATCGACCACCTCTTCGCGCACAGCCTGATCGCCCGGGCGACCGAGGCGATCGGACCGGAGACGGCCGCCTCGTACACCCTCACCTCGTACTGCGGCGGTGTCCCGGCCGTGCCCAACGACTTCCGGTACCGCTTCAGCTGGGCACCGGCCGGCGTGCTCAACGCTCTGCGCTCACCCGCCCGTTACATCGAGGACGGCGCCGAGACGACGGCCGACCGCCCGTGGACGGCCACCCGCCCCCACGCCGTCGACGGCGAGAGCTTCGAGGTCTACCCCAACCGTGACAGCGTCCCCTTCGTCGCCCAGTACGGCCTCCCACCGGCCTGGAAACCGCAGACCTTCGTCCGTGGCACGCTCCGCCTGGACGGCTGGCTGACGGCCTGGGCGCCGGTCTTCGCGGAGCTGGCAGGCGACGACGACCAGCGCATCGCCGCGCTGGCCCGTGAACTGGCGGCCCGCTACCCCACGACCGATGCGGACCGCGACCGCGTCGTCCTCGCGGTCTCCCTCGACGTGCATGCCGGTTCGGGCGAGGCGTGGTCCGGCCGCTACCTTCTCGACACCGTCGGCACGGAGAGGGAGAGCGCGATGGCCCGCCTGGTGTCGCGCCCCCTCGCCCTCGGGGTGGGGCACATCCTGGACGGCTCACTGCCGACGGGGCTGAGTCGGGCGGCGGAGACGGGCGAGCGGTCACAGGCGTGGCTGGGGGAGCTGGAGCGCGCGGGGATCGACTTTTCGCTGCGCGTCGGGGAGTGAGGGGGTGGGGGCGGTTCGAGGGCCGCCCCCAGGGGTGGGTCAGGCGGCTGCCGCCACGTAGTCGCCGTACATCAGGATGATCGTCGGGATGCACGTAAGAGTTGCTATTGCGATCATCGCAAACCTTCGCGGCGTGGCGCGTGGCGCCTTGGGGATCTTTCTCAACGGATACCTCTCGGACAGGATTAGCTCACTTGTTCCCTGCTGGAATGGCTGTTCGCAGCATGGGAAGCCTAGCGAGCTCCGCCTGTGCGCGCATCCAAGATCGCGAAGTTGTCGATCATGACCGCAGTAACTTACGCAACCTATCAAACTCGATCACTTGTGAGCGGATACGTTCCAGTCCGGCCCCGGCCCGTGCCTCTTCCTCATCGGCATGGATGCGCCGGGCCGCCTCCAGCGCTTCCCCGAAGTGGTGTTCCGCGGCCGTCGGCCGCCCGCGTGCGAGCTCGCAGTCGCCGAGGGCGAGCTGGGCCTGGACCTCCTCCAGGGCCGCACCGATGCTCCTGGCCAGGGAGAGCGCGCGCCGGATGAGGTCCTCGGCCCGGTCGGTGTCGGACAGGTCCTGGTAGGCGCGCCCCAGTCGGGTGAGGGCGATCGCCTCGTTCTTGCGGGCGCCCATCCGTCGGAAGACCGGAAGCGCCGCCCGGCACAGCGGGACCGCGGCCGCGGCGTCGCCGGTGGCCAGGTGGATCTCGGCGATGTTGATGTGCAGGATCGCTCTGTCGGACGGGCTCCCCGTGCGCTCCGCGAGGCGCAAGGAGTGCTCGGAGGTCCGCCGGGCGCCTTCCGGGTCTCCGGTCCGGAGATACAGATGGCCGAGGTTGTTGAGCGTCTTCGCGAGCATGCGCTGGTCGTCCGTGGCCTCGAACCCCGCGATCGCGCCCCGGAACCAGGAGAGCGCGTCCTCGTGCTCACCCAGGTACAGCAGACAGATGGCGATGTTGTTCTGGCAACGGGCCTCGGACCACCGGTCACCCGTCGCGGCACAGAGCGTCAGGCACTCCTTCTGCAAGGCCAGGGCCTGCTGGTTCAGGCCCAGGTGCCAGTGCAGTATGCCCAGTTCCCGCAGCGCTTCGGCCTGGACGTCCCGGTCGCCGATGGCCCGCGCGCGCTCCAGTGCCTCCCGGGCGGTCCGGTCCGTTTCCGCGAACCGCCCGGTCGCCGTGTACGCCGTGCTCAGATCCAGCAGGGCCCGGCACAACGCGTCCTCGCGTCCGACCGCGCGCCAGTACTCGGTGGCGGCCTCGTGCAGCCGCACCGAATCCGTCCAGTAGCACTCGCCGTCGAGGAAGCCCGCCAGCACATGGCTCAGCAGGGCGGCGCGATCCCCCGATCCGTGCTGCCGCAGCAGGTGTTCGGCGCTCAGCAGGTTCTGTCGCTCGGTGGTGAACCAGGACAGGGCTTCGCCGACGGTGGAGGCCTCGGGGACCGCTACCGCGGTGGTGGCCGGTGCGGCCGGGGACGCGATGTCCGCGTCGGGCACGGCCAGGCGTATCCGGCGCGGATACAGCACCCGGTCGCAGTGGTCCGCCGTACGGAGGTAGTGGTCCGCCAGCCGGGATCGTGCCGCCCCGCGGTGTTCCTCGGGGTCCTGGGCGGTGCAGAGCAGATGGGCGTACTCGCCCAACAGGTCGTGGAAGCGGAAGCGGTTGGGGACCGGCTCCTGGAGCACGTGGCTCTGCAGGAGTGACTCCAGGAGACGTTCCGTCTCGTCGAGGGGGCGGCCCAGGAGGGCGGCGGCCGCGCAGGAGCCGAACTCGGGGCCCGGATGGAGGCTCAGCAGGCGGAAGGCGGACTGCTCGTCGGAGGAAAGGGTCTGGTAGGAGACCTCGAAGGCGCGGGCGATCTCCGAATAGCCGTCGCGGATCTGCGCGAGGCGGTCGGTGGGTCGGGAGAGCAGTTCACGCAGCACGGTGAGGTCCCAGGACGGGTGCGCGCTCAGCCGGTTGGCCGCGATCTCGATCGCGAGGGGCAGATGACCGCACAGACCCACGATCCGCTCGATCTCCGCCGTGTCGTCCGGCCGCCCGCCCGGGTCCTCGGGACCGCGGACCTCTTCCAGCCCCGCGAACGCGCGGAAGAGCGCCACCGCGTCCGCCGTCGGCAGCACGTCCAGTGCCAGAGAGCGTCCGCGCGGCAGGCCGACCAGCCGGCGGCGGCTCGTGATGAGGACGAAGCACTCCGTCGTGCCGGGCAGGAGCGGCCGCACCTGTTCGGGACCCGCGGCGTCGTCGAGGACGATCAGTGCCCTCCGGTGGCCGAGGGCCTGACGCCACAGCGCCGCCCGTTCCTCCACGTCGGAGGGTATGTCCTGCGGCGGTACTCCCAGATAGCGCAGGAGGGTCGCGAGTGCCGCCGCCGGGGCGAGGGGCTCCTGGCCCTGGGCGTGGGCGCGCAGGTTGAGGTAGATCGAGCCCTCGGGGAAGCGATCGCCGAACTCGTGGGCGGCGCGAATCGCCAGCGCGGACTTGCCGATCCCGGCCATCCCCGAGATGGACTCCAGCGTGACGATCGCGCCGTCGCGCGAGGCCGTCTCGATGGCGGAGCGAATCCGGTCGATCTCGGTACGGCGGCCGACGAGAGGAGCCTGTCGGGGGAGATGGTCGGGCACCGGGCGCGGTCGGGACGGTGCGTCAGGGGGCGGGACCCGGTCGTCCGCGGGTCTTCGGGTGAGTTCGTGGAGGGGGGCCCTGGCGAGGATGTGCCGGTGGATACGGGCCAGTTCCTCACCGGGATCGGTGCCGAACTCGGATCTCAGAATCCTGCGGACGCTCTGATGGACGTGCAGCGCCTCCGCGTGCCGTCCTCCGCCGTAGTACGCGATCATGAGCCGGCCTGCGAGGGTCTCGTCGCCGCGGTACTCGTCGACCAGGGGTGCCAACTCGCCCGCCACTTCGGCGAACCGGCCGAGGCGGAGCTCCACGGCGGTCCGCGCGGTGATGACACCGCGTCTCCGCTCCGCGAGGGTGCTCCGGACCCGCCGTGCCCACAGGCCGGGCAGGCCGGCCAGCGGCTCCTCCCAGAGGCCTTCGGCTTCCTGGAACAGCGTCGCCGCCCGTGTGTCGTCGCCCTCGGCCGCCAGCGTTCCGGCCCGGTCGGCGAGCCGGAGGAAGCGGTGCCAGTCCACGGTCTCGGGGTCGGCGACCAGGGTGTACGTGTGGGTGCGATGGGTGATGGCCGGGGTCGTCGAACCCGGTGCCGCGGTCCGGATCGCCCGGCGGACGCGGGACACATAGGTGTGGACGTTCTCCCGAGCGCGTGCCGGAGGGTCGTCCCAGAGCCGGTCGACGAGGGTGTCCAGGGGTACGGGGCGGCCCACGTCGAGGGCCAGGGCAGCCATGAGCAACTGCTCCTTGACGGAACCGAGACCGAGCCGGCGCTCCGGGAAACCGAGGCCGACGGGGCCGAGAACATGGATCTCCACCAGCGTTCCTCTCGCCGGCACACCCGTTCCAGGACCGCGCAGACTGCACAGGATGACACCTCGTCACCTGGGAAACCAGACAGTCATCGAACTGTCGGCCGAATCTTTGTCCTTTATCCGGGAGCCGTGGCGGGTAGGCCACCTCTGATCTGTGTAGATGGCACACGTCGGTGCCCGTCGCGGGCTCGGATTCGACCACGGGGGCGGAGAGAATGAGCGGCGACATCGAAGGAACCGGCCGGACCAGCAACCTCGTCGGCGGAGCCGCACGGGTGTCGGGCGTCGTGGTCCAGACGGCCGAGGTGCACGGTGGCATCCACACCCACATGTGGCAGTCCGCCGCGGCGCCGGTCACCCCCCTGCCCGTGCCTCGTCAATTACCGCCAGCCATACGCCACTTCACGGACAGACAGGGCGACCTCGACGCACTCGGGCGGCTCCTGCCGCACCGCACCGGGCTGGTCGTGGTGACCGGGCCGGCCGGGGTGGGCAAGTCCTCCCTGGCGACTCGGTGGCTCCGCCGCATCGGCGACGACTTCCCCGACGGGCAGCTCTACGCCGACCTCCGCGGCCACGACCTCGCGGACGCGGCCGGACCGGGCGAGATCCTCGGACGGTTCCTCCGTTCGCTGTATCCCGGCCCCGTACCGGCGGACACGGCCGAACAGAGCGCGCTGTGGCGCTCGCTCACCTCCGGGCTGCGGCTCGCCGTCCTGCTGGACAACGCCTGCACCGCGGCCCAGGCCCGGCCGCTGCTGCCGGGATCCGACGAGAGTCTCGTGGTCGTCACCGGCCGCCGCAGACTGACCGGGCTCGGCATCGACGGAGCGGTCTTCCACACCCTCGATGTGATGCCACCCGACGCGGCGGAGGAACTGCTGATCAGAGCCGTCGGCCGGGAGCGGGTGGCCGACGACCCGGCGGCCGCGCGCGAGGTGGTCAGCCTGTGCGCGGGGCTGCCCCTGGCGGTGTGCGTGGCATCGGCCCGGTTGGCGGCCCGCCCCCGGCAGCCGCTGCGCGTCCTGGCCGACGCGCTCGCCCGGCCCGGTGACCGACTGGCCGTCCTGGCCGTGGAGGGAGAGACAGCGGTGTGCGGAGCACTGGACGAGTCCTACCGGGCGCTGCCCGCCCCGGCCGCCCGGCTCTACCGTCTGCTGGGACAACTGCCCACGCCCGAGCTGGACAGCCGGCTCGCGGCGGCGGCGGGCGCCCTCACCCTCGACGAGGCGGACGGACTGCTCGATGTCCTCGTCGAGTCCCACCTCCTCCAGGACCTCGGTGAGGACCGCTACCGCTTCCACGACCTCATCCGTCTCCACGCCCGCCAGCACGGGGCCGACCACGAACGCGACGAGGCGCTGCGCCGCTCGGGCGACTGGTACCTCGCGGCCGCCACCGCCGCCCAACAGCTGATCACTCCCGCGCAGTTCACCCTGGAACGCGCCGACGAGCGGTGGCCGGATCTGGAACCGCCGTTCACCGACGAACCGGGCGCCCTGAACTGGCTCGAGGGGCACCACGTGAATCTGATGGCGGTACTGCGCGACGCCGCCCAACGCCACTGGTCGACGCTGACCTGGCAGCTCGTCGACGCCATGTGGCCGCTCTTCCTACGGCTGCGTCACTACGATCTGTGGATCGAGGCCCACGAGCTCGGGCTCGCCGCCGCCCGGCGCGCCGGGCACGCCGAGGCGGAGCGCCAGATGCTCAACTCCGGTGCCATCGGCCTGAGCGCGGCCCGGCGTACCGAGGAGGCCATCACCTGGTACGCCGCCTCGCGCGACGCCGCTCGGGCCGCAGGAGACCGTCGGGACGAGGGGCAGGCGCTGCTGGGCCTGGGGGCCGCCCACTACGAGACGGGACGACTCGCCGAAGCCGTGACCCTGTTGGAGGAGGCCGTCTCCCTGTGGGAGGACGTGGGGTATCCGCGCGGCACGGGGCTGGCCCGGACAGTGCTGGGCGAGATCGCGTCGGCCTCGGGTGAACCGGCGGCGGCCGTACGGCACTTCGAGCGCGCCCACGCCATCCTCACGGCCGTGCGCGACCCGCATGACGCCGCGCGGGCGCTGGCCTTCCTGGGGCGGGCCCGGGCCCGGTCCGGTGAGATCGAGGAGGGTATGGAGCAACTCCGCGTCGCCCTGGGAACGTTCGAGCGGTCGGGTGCCGTTCACTGGCAGGCTCGCACCCTGGAGATGCTGGGGCAGTCCGCGCAGGACGCGGGCGACCCAGAGGCCGCCCGCGACTACTACCGGCGGGCGCTGCCGCTGGCCGCGACCGTCGGCGCGGACGACGCGCGCCGGGTGAGCGCGCGATGCGAGGGGCTGCCGGGGGAGTGACCGGTCCGGGCCGCGGCCAGCCACGTTCCACCCGTCAACGGCAGGACGACCAGGAGACAGCCGGGGTGCGTGGCCAGCAGTCCGCTCGCCTCCCGGCCGGCCACGGCGGCGTTCGGCCTCGGCCGTCGGCCGACGAGTACGTCCGCCAGGTCCCGGCGGCAGGTGCGATCGTCGACGTCGCCCCAGAGGCACCCGGCGAACCACGCGGCGCCGGCCGCCCCGCGAGCGTGTCCGGTTTGGGGCGCCGTGGGCCCGTGGGCGACCACGCGGCTGATGGCTGTTCGGGACAGGTCGCGCGGTCCCCCACGCTTCTTCCCGGACGCGGTCACGCCGACACGCCCATGCCGGCGCCCGGCCAGATCCTGGAGGCGTCCGGTGCCGGAAGGGGCCGGGTCGCCGGAGCGTGGGCCGGCTGGCCCAGTCCCAGCAGGCGGTACAGCAGTGCCCGCATGTTGCGGTTGAAGCGGCCCGGTTGCGAGGTGATGCGGCCCGCGATCCGCTCGTACGCGGGACGGCGGTACTCGGCGGTCGCGTACGCGAACTGCCCGGTCAGGGGATGGAACGGGGAGAGGGCCGGAGCCAGCAGAGCCAGGTCGGCGGCCGGCGAGGCAGGGTTGGTCTCGCTCTCCGCCGCACCGGCCAGCAGGATCGGGGCCTGGGTCAGTGTGCTGTACAGCGTCACCGAACCGTGGTCACCGACGACGAGGTCGGCGGCGCAGAGGACGGGGCGCCAGTCCATGTCGGGGGGTACGACACCCAGTCCCCGCTCCGTCCAGGACGCGAGCCACGCGCGTACCTGGCGGGAGCCGTGGCCGGACCACACGTTGGGATGGACGAGGGCGACGAGGCGATGGCTGTCGTCGCGGAGTTCGTGGACGAGGCGGGGCAGGAGGGTCTCGAAGCGGGCGAAGGCCGACTCGGGGCCCCAGGTGGAGGTCACCGCGACCAGGCGCCGGCCGCCGTGGAGGCCCAACGCCCGCCGGTAGGCGTCCCGTTCGGGCAGGCTCGCGGCGATGCGATCGTGCGCCGGGTCGCCGACCACATGGGCGACGGGCAGCGCCTCGGGGCAGGAGCGGGCCAGCGCGTCACGGTCGGCCTCGTGGGCCAGGACGACCGCGGCCGGCGGCTCTCCGCCGGGGCACAGATCCTCGCGGCGCAGCCCGAAGACCGCCGAGTCCGGTGCTCCGGCGAAGCGCTTGAGGAAGCAGGCGCCGTGCGGCAGCAGCACCACGCGGGCCCGCACGCGCTCCATGACACGGGGACCCGCCGCGACCGCGAGGTCGAACTCGGTGCGCGCCGCCTCCTTCCAGGGCAGCACCACGCCGCCCGACCGCCTCAGATAGCGGACGGTGCCGTCGCTGAGTTCGTGCGGCGGGACGGTGAACACCACCTGGATACGGAAGTCCGACTCCAGCAGTGCGACGACGTCGAGCAGGCGCTTGACGTAGGTGACCGTGTGCGCGACCACCAGGACGGTTCTGCGCCCGGTCAGCGTCAGCCACTGCCGGGCCGGAGCCCCGTGGATCCGCGGGAGGCGCGAGGACTGAGCGGGTGTACCGAATGCCGACATGACATCCCCCGTGTCGTACAGCCGATTGGATACGAGCGCTCATGCCCGCGCGACTGGACGGTGCCCTTGCCGGTTCCTTGCAGAATCCTTGCCCCGGCCCCGGGAAGCGGTCGGCCTGGCCCGGATCGGGCTCAGCCCACGACGGCCTCGTGCACCAACCGCTTCAACTCCGGATAGACGGAGAACGACGACCGCCGCCGGACCTGCGTCATGAACTGAACCGTCAGGTCACGGCGCGGATCCACCCAGAAGGTCGTGGTGGCGGCGCCGGTCCAGCCGAACGTGCCCGGGGAGGACGGGCATTCGGTCGCGGAGGGGTCGATCACCACGGAGACGCCGAGCCCGAAGCCGACGCCCACATTGCCGGGTTGGCGGTGGAAGGCACTGCCGTACGTGTGGATGTCGACGCCGCCCGGCAACTGGTTGGTGGCCATCATGTCCACGGACTCGGGGGACAGGAGCCGTACGCCGTCGAGTTCGCCGCGGCGGCGCAGGAACTCGGCGAAGCGGTGGTAGTCCCGGGCGGTGGCGACCATGCCGCCGCTGCCGGACAGGAAGCGCGGCCGGCCGCGCAGCGGGAGACCGGGCACGGGCGCGATCGACCCGTCCTCCTGCTCGCCGTACAACTCGGCCAGCCGGGGCGCCTGTTCGGGGCTGACCCGGAAGCCCGCGTCCGTCATGCCGAGCGGGCCGAGGATCCGCTCGGCGAAGAACGCGTCGAGGTCCTGCCCCGACACCACCTCGACGATCCGGCCGAGGACGTTGGTGGAGACGGAGTAGTTCCACTGCGAGCCCGGCTCGAACTGCAGGGGAAGGCTCGCGTACTCCGCGCACGTCGTGGCCAGGTCGGCGCCCGGCCGTACGGAGTTCTCCAGGCCCGCGTCGCGGTAGAGCGCGTCGACGGGGTGGTCGTAGTAGAAGCCGAAGGTCAGGCCCGAGGTGTGGGTCATCAGATGACGCACGAGGATCGGCTGCTCGGCCGGGCGGGTCCGGACGCCGGCGCCCTCACCGGACTCGTACACGCGCGGTTCGGCGAACTCCGGGAGGTGGCGGGAGACCGGGTCCGTGAGCGACAGCCGTCCCTCCTCGATCAGTATCAGCGCCGCGACCGACGTGACGGGCTTGGTCATGGAGTAGACCCGCCACAACGTGTCGGTCTCGACGGGGAGCCGGGCCTCGCGGTCGCGCTGCCCGTACGTCGTGAGGTGGGCGACGCGACCGCCGCGGGCCAGGGACAACAGGTAGCCGGGCAGCCGGCCCTCGTCGACCTGAAGGCCCAGGTACTCGTCCAGGCGGGCCAGGGTCTTCGGGTCGAGGCCGGCCTCGCGCGGCTCGACGTCTCGGCTCAGTCGTTCCATGGTGGTTCTCCTCCGGTGGCCCGGGTCACGGCTCGCGTTCATCCTTCTTGCCTTCATCGTTCCGTACTGATCGCGTTCCATCCCTCGCGGGGCGGGCGGGTCGGGGCATTCGCAGGGCAAGAGGCGCACCGAGCGCGGCCACACCGGCCAGGAACAGCAGCGCGGGGCCCGAGCCGAGCGGCATGAGCGTGGTCGCGGCCGCCACCCCCAGCGTCGGGCCGACGTTCATCGCGGTCTGCTGCAGCCCGCCGGCCACCCCCGCCGACTCCGGCGGCGCATGCCGTACGACGACGGCGGTGGCGGTGACCATCAGCGCGCCGAAACCGGCACCCAACAACAGGAACCCGCCTCCGGCCAGCACCGTCGACGACCCGGGGCCGAGCCGGGACAGCGCCAGCACACCGAAGGTGAGCAGCGCCGTCCCTGTGAGAGCCGTGGGACGGGCGCCCCACCGGCGCAGCAGTACGGCCGAGAGCGGCGCCCCGAGCACCATCGTCACGCCGCCGGGCAGCGCGACGAGGCTCGTGCGCAGCGGGTCCATGCCGAGCACGTCCTGGAGGACGAAGCTGCACACGAACAGCGCGCCGAGCATCGCCGCCGACGCGACGACCAGCATCCCGAGCGCCGCGCACACCGTGGCCGAGCCCAGCACGGCGGACGGCAACAGCGGCTCGGGGGTGCGCTGTTCATGGCGTACGAGGGCGAGGACGCATACGGCGGCGATCAGCAGGCCGAGCACACCCGTGGCCGTCCAGCCGTGCTCCGGCACCCCGACCAGCGTGTGTACGACAGCCGCCAGGGCCACGGCGAGCAGCGCGGCGCCGGGCAGGTCGAGGCGGGCGCCGGAAGCCTGCCCCGCCGGCTCCGCAGGCCTCTCCCGCCCCGTCTGCGGGGCGCGCACCGTCAGTGCCAGCAGGCCCATGACCAGTGCCGGTACGACGTTGAGGAAGAACACCGCCCGCCAGCCCACCTGGGCGACGAGCACACCGCCGACCAGCGGACCGGCGGCGACGGCCACGCCGATGGCGCTGGTCCGCAGCGCGATGGGCATCCCCAGCCGGTCGGGCGGGAGCGCGGCCCGCAGCATCCCGAGCGTGGCGGGCTGCAACAGCGCGCCGAAGACGCCCTGGACGACCCGCAAGCCGATCACCCAGCCCACACCGGGCGCGAACCCGATGCCCGCGGAAGCCACCCCGAAGCCCAACACCCCCCATGCGAACACCCGTTGATGCCCGAACCGGTCCCCGATCCGCCCCGCGAACACCAACAGCCCGGCCACCGCGATCAGATAGCCGGTGCTGGTCCACTGCACCTCGGTGAGGGAGGCGTCGAGGTCGCGTCGCAGGGTCGGCTGAGCGATCGTCAGCACCGTTCCGTCGAGGGCGACGATCACGGCACCGAGCACGCTGTTCGCGAGGGTGAGACGGCGGTGCGGAGCGGATATTCGCCCACTCCGGTCGACACCGGCCTGCGTCGTGGGTGCCGTCATCGCTCCTCGCCGCCCAGGTGCGCGTCCAGCGCGGTGTGCAGCAGGGGTGCGAAGTCATCGGCACCCGTGGTCAGTTGGAGGCTGCCCCACGTCCACAGCTGGGCGATGCCGTAGAGGTTCGCCAGCAGCGCGCCGGCGACGAGCCGGGCGTCGGCGTCCGGCCGGGCCCGCCCGACGAGGTCCACCAGCAGGGTGAAGATCGGCAGACTGCTGTCGCGCAGCCCCAACTCATTGCTCTCCAGCAGATCGTGACGGAACATCAGTTCGTGCATGCCCCGGTTGGTGAGCGCGAAGTCGAGATACACGCGGCCCAGCGTCGCGATCTGCTCACGCGGGCTCGCCGTACCGTCCCCGAGCGCCGCGACCCCCCTGACCGCCAGTTCCTCGAATCCCCGGCGCGCGATGGCCGACAGCAGTTCCAGGTGGGTCGGGAAGTATCGGCGCGGCGCCCCGTGTGACACCCCCGCCCGCCGCGCGATCTCCCGCAGGGACAGCGCCTGCACACCCTCGGCGGTCACCAGCTCGACCCCGACATCGACCAGCCGGGACCGCAGCCCCGTGTTCGGCTCGCTCATGGACACTGTCTACCAGGAGGATGTAGACAGTGTCTACTGAGCAGGCTGCCCGCTGGTCCGCTCGCCCGCCTACTCCTTGGTGCGGTCGGCTGCCCTTTCCAGTACGCACAGCCGGCCCTCGTCGGGATCGCCGATGTACATCCACAGGACGGGGTGCTTCGACGTGCCCCGGGCCTCGTACTCCGTCCACACCGTGCCGGGTGTGAAGGTCAGTTGAACCTCCGACGAGGGTTCGCCCGAGTCGGGGCCGTCGTGGGTGTAGAGCTCCCAGGTGCCCGCGCCCGGATCCGGCGCCACGGCGGCGTTGAGGTCCCCGTCGCTGAAGTCGCCGCAGATCCCGTCCGAGGCGAACGTCCCGTTCTCCTCGAGCGTCAGCCGCCCGCCCTCCTCGTCGACCCATGTTCCGGTGATCTCGGCCGTGCTCATGGCCAAGGGCTCGCCGTCGGGAATCGGGACCGACAGGCGGCTCACCAGCAACAGCAGGGCCATCGCGCCGATCCCGAGCAGGAAGAGCAGGCCGCACCCCGCCGCGCCGACGAGCGGGACGATCAGGGCGATCCGCCAACGCCGTCGGCTCGTCTCGGCCGACGGCCATCCCCACCATGGAGGCGGGGCGGCTCTATAGGGGTCCTCGCCGCGCTTCAAAATCGTCCCCCCGTGGTGTGGTGCCGCGTGGTCGCGGCAGTGCGGTCATCATGCCGCTGAGCTGCGCGGGCCTCCGCGTCAGGGTCGTTCTCGCGGGGCCCGCCGCCACGCACGGGCCCCCGGGCACCTCGGGGTGTCCGGGGACCCGGAGCGGGACTCGGTCGTGGCTCAGGCCGCGACGCGCTCCCGGTCGTTCTTCTCGCGCGGGGCGCGGGTGCCGAGGAGTTCGGTCGGGATCCTGTGGGTCTCGCGGGCGGTGAGGACGGCGAGAACCGGGGGGACGCACAGGGCCGTGGTGAACAGGGCCACGGCGAACCAGTCGTCGCCGTCCGGGCCAGCGATCTGCGCGGCGAAGGTGACGGCGAAACCGGCGATGGCGAAGCCGATCTGGGTGCCGATCGCCATGCCGGACAGCCGGACCCGGGTGGAGAACATCTCGCCGTAGAAGGAGGGCCAGATGCCGTTCGCGGCGCTGTAGACGACACCGAAGGTGACGATGCCGAGGATCAGGACCAGCGGGTAGGCGCCGGTGGAGATCGCCCACAGGTAGACGAACATCATCACCGCGCTGCCGGCCGCGCCGATCAGGAACACCGGGCGGCGGCCGATGCGGTCGGAGAGCGTGGCCCACAGGGGGATCGCGGCGAGCGCGACCAGGTTGGCGAGCGCGCCCACCCACAGCATGGACGAACGGGACAGGCCGACCGACTCGCTCGTGCCGTACGCCAGCGCCCACACGGTGAAGATCGTGGAGACCGAGGCGACCAGCGCGCCCGCGATCACCCGCAGCACGTCCGCCCAGTGCTCACGCAGCAGGACGACCAGCGGCAGCTTGGCGACGCCCTCGGACTCGGTCTGCTGGGTGAAGGCCGGGGTCTCCTCCAGCGTGCGGCGGATGACATAGCCGACGACGGCGACCGCGATGCTCATCCAGAACGGCACGCGCCAGCCCCAGGACAGCAGCTGGTCCTCGGGGAGCGCGGCGATCGGGATGAAGACCAGGGTGGCGAGCAGCTGCCCGCCCTGGGTGCCGCTCAGGGTGAAGCTGGTGAAGAAGCCGCGCCGGTCCGCCGGTGCGTGTTCCAGCGTCATCGAGTTCGCGCTCGCCTGCTCACCGGCGGCCGATATGCCCTGGAGCACACGGCAGAGCACCAGGAGGACCGGGGCGAGGGTGCCGACCTGGTCGCGGGTGGGGAGGCAGCCGATCAGGAACGTCGACACGCCCATCAGGATCAGCGTGAAGACCATGATCTTCTTACGGCCCAGCCGGTCGCCGAAGTGCCCGAGGAACAGGGCGCCGACCGGCCGCGCCGCGTACGCGACACCGAACGTGGCCAGCGACAGCAGGGTCGCGGTGGCCGGGTCGGACTCGTCGAAGAAGACCGTCGGGAAGATCAGGGCGGCGGCGCTGCCGTAGATGAAGAAGTCGTAGTACTCCAGGGCGCTGCCGATCCAGGCGGCCGTAGCGGCCTTCTTGGGCTGCCCGGGAGGTGCGGCGGGGACGGACACGGCGTGCTCCTTCGAGGGATCTCCCCCATGAGAGAGGAGTGAAGAGGAGGAAGGCAAGGCGAGACGGGCGAAGCGGGGGGAGGGGGCTGGGAGCCGGGTCCCTGGGGTGATGGGGCGGCCGCGCCGGGTGCTACCCGGCTAATTAACGCACTGGATAGTTAGTAGCGGTTGGCTACGGATGTTGCGCCGACGTTTCCCGGGTGTCAAGAGGTCATGCCGAAGGATCTTCCGGACGAGACCCGACCGAGACCGTTCCGCTTCCCCGCGGGCGGGCCACGATGCGTTGCCCTGCCCCTGCCGCCGGCCTGCCGTCTGCCGGCCCTCGGTGCGCGGCCGGTCCGCCTGCAGTCCAAGGAGCGGTCCGCCGTCAGGCCGACGCGCGGTCCGTCGTCAGTCCGACGCGCGGTCCGCCGTCAGTCCGACGCGCGGTCCGCCGTCAGGTACGCGATCACCATGTCGCCCAGCATCTGGCGGTAGTGGTCGCGCCGGCCGGGGGCGACCAGGTCGCGGCCGAAGAGGGCGCCGAAGGTGTGCCTGTTGGCGACCCGGAAGAAGCAGAAGGAGCTGATCATCGCGTGCAGGTCGACGGCGTCGACGTCGGCCGTGAACAGGCCCGACCGCCGGCCCGACTCCAGGATCCGGCGGATCACGTCCAGCGCGGGCGAGCCGATCTTGCCGAGCATCTCGGAGGAGGCGATGTGCTCGGCCTCGTGGATGTTCTCGATGCTCACCAGGCGGATGAAGTCGGGGTGCGCCTCGTGGTGGTCGAACGTCACCTCGGCCAGTCGCCGGATGGCCGCGACCGGGTCCAGATGCTCGACGTCCAGCTCCTGCTCCGTCTGCCGGATCACGGAGTACGCCCGCTCCAGCACGGCGGTGAACAACTGCTCCTTGCCGCCGAAGTAGTAGTAGATCATCCGCTTCGTGGTGCGGGTTTGGGCGGCGATCTCGTCGACCCGGGCCCCGGCGAACCCGGAACGGGCGAACTCCCTGGTCGCGACGTCGAGGATCTCGGCCTTGGTGCGGGCGGCGTCACGGATGCGCCCGTTCGGTCGTGCCGGTTCTTCGACGCTGGTCATCGCGTTCCTTCGGGCAAGGGGCCAGTGACCGCGATTGTAGAAGCCCGCGCTCGTCGGCTCGGCGCCGCGTTCCCGGACGCGTTCGCGAGGAGGACTTCCCCTGCGCGATCCCGGCTGCTATGACTAACGTACTAGTTCGTACATTAGTGAGCCGCTCAGGAGGCCCCGCCGTGCCCAAGGTCTCGAACCCTGTCTCTTCGCGGGACTCGTATCTCGTCGGCCTCATCGGTTCCGGAATCGGGCCCTCGCTCAGCCCCGCCCTGCACGAGCGCGAGGCCGACCGGCAGGGGCTGCGCTATCTGTACCGGCTGATCGACATCGACGACCTCGGCGTCGGGCCGGAGGCGGTGGGAGACCTCGTACGCGCCGCCCGTGACCTGGGCTTCGACGGGCTGAACATCACCCACCCGTGCAAGCAGCTCGTCATCGAGCACCTCGACGGGCTCGCCCCGCAGGCCGCCGCACTCGGCGCGGTCAACACCGTCGTCTTCGAGGACGGTCGCGCCATCGGCCACAACACGGACGTCACCGGCTTCGCCGCGTCCTTCGCCCGAGGCCTGCCCGACGCCCCGCTGGAGAAGGTGGTGCAGCTGGGCGCCGGGGGCGCCGGCGCGGCCGTCGCCCACGCCACGCTCACCCTCGGCGCGGAGCACGTCACCGTCGTCGACCCGATGCCCGACCGGGCGACCGACCTCGCCACCTCCCTCAACCGCCACTTCGGTCCGGGGCGGGCCGCCGCGGCGACACCGGACGCGCTGCCGGTGCTGCTGGGCGCGGCCGACGGGGTCGTCCACGCGACGCCCACCGGGATGGCCGCGCATCCCGGGCTGCCCTTCGCCGCGGAGCTGCTGCATCCCGGGCTGTGGGTGGCGGAGGTGGTGTACCGGCCGTTGGAGACGGAGCTGTTGCGGGTCGCCCGGGAGCTCGGCTGCGCCACGCTCGACGGGGGAGGGATGGCGGTGTTCCAGGCGGTGGACGCGTTCCGCTTGTTCACCGGGCGGGAGCCGGACGCCTCGCGGATGCTGGCCGACATCGCGGAGCTGGCCGGTGTCGCTGGTGTCCGTAACTGAGCGCCGTAGGGGCGCGCCGGCCTGTCGGACGCGGGTTGTCGGTGGCTGGTCGCGCAGTTCCCCGCGCCCCTCACGGGGCGCCCGATGACGAGCGCGCTGCCACACCATTGAGCCTCGAAGGAGCACCACCATGCGTACCTCCATCGCCACCGTCTCCCTCAGCGGGTCCCTCACCGAGAAGCTCACCGCCGCCGCGCGGGCCGGCTTCGACGGGGTGGAGATCTTCGAGAACGATCTGCTGGCCAGCCCGCTCGCGCCCGAGGAGGTCCGGGCTCGCTGTGCGGATCTGGGGCTGAGCATCGATCTCTATCAGCCGATGCGGGACATCGAGGCCGTGCCGGCGGAGGTGTTCGACCGCAATCTGCGGCGGGCCCGGCACAAGTTCGAGCTGATGGGCCGCCTCGGTGTCGACACGGTGCTCGTCTGCTCCAGCGTCCATCCGCTCGCCGAGGACGACGACGCGCTCGCCGCGTACCATCTGCGTCAACTGGCCGATCTTGCAAAGGAGTTCGGGATTCGGGTCGCGTACGAGGCGCTGGCGTGGGGGCGGCACGTCAGTACGTACGACCATGCGTGGCGCATCGTCGAAGCGGCCGACCATCCCGCGCTCGGCACCTGCCTGGACAGCTTCCACATTCTCGCCCGCGGGTCCGACCCCAAGGGAATCGAGGACATCCCCGGCGAGAAGATCTTCTTCCTGCAGCTGGCGGACGCCCCGCTGATGGCGCTGGACGTGCTGCAGTGGAGCCGGCACTACCGGTGCTTCCCGGGACAGGGCGGCTTCGACGTCACCGGGCTGGTCAGGCATGTGAGGGCCGCCGGATACGACGGGCCGCTGTCGCTGGAGGTCTTCAACGACGTCTTCCGGCAGGCCGAGGCCGGGCCCACCGCCGTGGACGCCCACCGCTCGCTGCTGATGCTCCAGGAGGCGGCGGGCATCGCCGCGCTGCCGGAGCGGGTGGTGCCCACGGGGGTCGCCTTCGCCGAACTGGTCACGCCCGACGCCGAACCCGTGGGCGCGCTGCTCGGTGCGCTCGGCTTCGCGCGCACGGCCCGGCATCGGAGCAAGCCGGTGGACCTGTGGCAGCAGGGCGAGGCGCGGGTGCTGGTCAACACCGGGCCGGCCGCGCGGCGCGACGGCACCCAGCTCGCCGCGATCGGACTGGAGTCACCGGACCCGGCCGGCGCCGCCCGCCGGGCCGAGTCCCTGCTCGCGCCGGTGCTGCCGCGCCGCCGGGCCGCCGAGGACGCGGCGCTGGACGCGGTCGCCGCGCCCGACGGCACGGAACTCTTCTTCTGCGCCACCGACCGTCCCGAACTCCCCAGCTGGACCGGGGACTTCCGGCCCGTGGAACATGCGGGGGACGCGGGCCACGTCCACCGCGTCGACCACCTCGCGCTGACCCAGCCCTGGCATCAGTTCGACGAGGCCGCCCTCTTCCACCGCACGGTGCTCGGCCTCCATGCCAGCGAC
Source organism: Streptomyces sp. NBC_00104 (assembly GCF_045160825.1). NCBI lineage: Bacteria > Bacillati > Actinomycetota > Actinomycetes > Kitasatosporales > Streptomycetaceae > Streptomyces > Streptomyces sp. NBC_00104. The sequence goes on from NZ_CP108215.1 coordinate 9,378,931, forward strand.
AGCGTCGATGTCGCCGACCCCTACGGCCTGTTCCGCAGCAGGCCGGTGACCAACGAGGACGGCACCGTCCGGATCGCCCTCAGCGTCGGTCCGGCTCCGACCGACGACATCGCACGCGCCCAGCACATCGCCCTGACCACGGACGACGTCGTCGCCGCGGCCCGTGCCTTCCGCGCGGCCGGGGGCCGGCTGCTGGCCGTCCCCGCGAACTACTACGACGACCTGGCCGCACGGTTCGAGTTCGCCGACGGCGAGCTCGAGACGTATCGCGCACTCGGCGTCCTCTACGACCGTGACGCGGACGGCGAGTTCCGCCACTGCTACACCGAGACCGTCGGCCGCGTCTTCTTCGAACTCGTCCAGCGGGACGGCGGGTACAAGGGCTACGGCGCGCAGAACGCGCCCGTGCGGCTCGCCGCCCAGCACGCCCAACGGCCGCTCAGGTAAAGGGAGTCGGGGGCTACTGGCGGCTGACGGTACGCGTCACACCGGTGACGACCGTCGTCGCCAGGATCCAGCCGGTGATGATGAGGACGTACGACAGCCACTGAGTCGGGCCCTCGGGCGCGTACGCCCGCTCCTGTCCGAAGTCGATGATCGGCAGAAGCAGGTCGAGGGTGTAGAAGACCGAGTTGAAGACCGGAGCCTCGTCCGCCTTGAGCGGGCTCGGCGGGTGCACCGCGTACGCCACCGAGCCCACCGCCATCAGCGACAGCAGCCAGACGGCCGCACGCAGCGGACGGAAGCCGTAGCCGACCGTGGCGTCCTGGGCGTAGCCCCAGAGCCGCCCGTGCCACCGGAGCGTGGCGCGATGGCGGCGTTGCTTGGCGAGCTGGACGCGCCGGGCCGCGTCGTCGTCGCCGATCCTGCGGTACGCGGCGGTCAACTGCTCGTAGGAGTACGGCAGATAGCTCTCCGCGTCCCGTTCCAGCATGGGCAACCGCCGCTGGGCGGGCTCGTGCGGGATGAGGGAGGTGTAGGTGAGGCTGTTCAGGAGCACCTTCTCCGGCAGCATGTCCGGCTCCAGGACCAGTACCTCTATCTGGGCGCGGCGCATGTTGAGGACGCCCTCCATCGGAGGACCGTCGCGCAGCCACAGTTCGCTGATGACGGAACTGCTCACCCGCAGCGCCATGGCGCCGGGATTCGACAGCCGCGCGTACGCCAGGTCCAGCTGGCCGCCCACCCGGGCCCCGCGCAGCTCGATCCGGCCGCGTACGTCCGCGTGCCGCAGCACGACATCGGACTCGGTGGCCAGTGTCTCCGCGGCGAGGGCGGTGCCGCCGGGCCGGTGCAGCCGTGCGTGCCTGAGGTCGACGGTGCCGGCGACATGGGCGCCGCCGAGCCGGACCTCGCCGTCCGCGCGCAGCCCGGGGGCGCACAACTCCTCCCCGATCTCCGCCTGGTTGAGCCGCAGTGCGGGCTCGTCGTCCGCCGCGGTGAACTCGGCCCGCTCCATGAACAGCGTTCCGGAGATCTGCGCCCCGGTCAGCTTCACCGGTCCCCGGAACCGACAGCCCGTCAACCGCAGCCCGCCGTCGACCCGCACCCTCGCCGAACGCAGGCCTGGCAGCACGGACTTGGTCAGATTGAGGTAGGTGAACTGTGCGCCCGAGAAGTCGGGAACCTCGTCGAAGTGGCACTCGCTCAGGCGCACCACACTGCCGACCGTCGCGTACTTCAGCTCCAGTCTGCCGGTGATCCGGGCGCCCGCGATCTTGAGGGCGGCCACCTCGCCCTCCTCCTGGGGCGCGGTGAGCAGCAACGCCCTTAGCACCCGGGCCCGTACGGTCCGCTCCGGGCCCCACCCGGCGCCGGCCGCCGCGTCCTCGGCGGTCGTGACCTCCATGGTCCCGAAGTCCACCGCCGCGCCCAGCGGAAAGGCGTCCCACACCCGGCGCTCGGCCACCGTCAGATCGTTGATCATCATCACCGGGAATCTCACCCGCAACGCTTGTACCTGTCAACTACCGGGATCCGGCCCCGCGTTCCTGGCCGGATCCCGGTCGGTCGCACCGGCCCCCCGTCCGCTAGTGCCCCCAGGCCTCGGCATGGCCCCGGTGCGCGTCCGTGAGGCCGTTCGTGAAGAACCGCTCGTAGTACTCGTTCTCCACGTGGTGGACCTGGAGCCACACGCCCGGGACATGGATCGCGTCCGTGTGCGCCGGGAAGCGGCCGTGTGTACGGAGGATGTACTCGCAGATGTCCCGGGCGCAGTCGATCACCCGCTCCTCGTACTCACTGGCCTCGGTGAGATAGCGCTGCCCGTAGTCCTCCCGGTAGATGCGGGCGAAGACGTCCCGGTCGGTGTAGACGCCCTGGGGGCCGAACTTCTCCTTGATGACCGTCTCCACGGCCTCCGACATGGTCCCGAACGTGGGCGGGCACGCGGCGGCGATCAGCGGGGCGCCGCCGTCGGGGGAGGGGAGCCGCACCGGGTGCGAGCGCACCTTGGCGTACTTCGGCAGGGGGACGTGCCAGCGCCAGATGTCGGCGGGGCGCCAGCGCGGGGTGACGAAGTCGAAGCCCAGCATCCTGCCGTACGCCCGGGAGAACTTCGGGTCGCCGAGGGCGATCTGCGGGTTGATGGTGGCGTGGATCCAGGCGCCCAGGCCCATCGCCTCGGCCGTGAGCATCAGGTTCTGCAGCAGCAGGTCCGCCTCGATCTGGGTGCGCATCGGGCCGAGGGCACCGAGGGGCAGCTTCAGATCCCCGTTGAGGAAGCCGTTCTTCACCCACTTCCTCACCCCGGCGGGCCGGTAGAAGTTGCGGTCGTCGACGAGGGTCGGGCGGGCCCCGTCCGGCTGCGTGAGCAGATACATCAGCGCGTTCACGTACTGATGGGAGAGATCGACCACCGGGAACAGCAGGGTCGTTCCGGCGAGGTTGGACAGGAAGCGGTTGGAGTCCAGGTACGCCGGGAAGTCCCGCTTGCCGGGAGCGACGTCGAGGCGGTGGTCCAGGACCTTCACCTTCGCCTCGCGCGCCCGCGCCATCAGCGTCTCGGCGTCGAACGGCTCGTCGGGCGCCGGCTTCAGCCTGCGCAGGAAGTAGGTGCCCGAGTCGTTGACGAGGAAGAAGTGGGTGCCCTGTGCGTTGTCCGGGCTCCCGGCGGTGCGGCCCGCCATCGTCAGGTTGGGCTTGGACATGATGGGTGTGCCGTTGTCCGGGTCCTCGAAGGGCCGGTCGGGCATGGTGAGCCCCGTGGTGCCGGTGATCGCGATCAGCACCGCCTCCTCCAGCTCGGAGAGCGGCTGCACCGCGTTGCGGGACGTGTAGGTCATGGTCCCGGCGGACACCTTGGCACCCCGGCTCACGCGGTGGGTCCGGCGGCGCCACACGGTCCGCAGCAGCGGGCGCCCGAAGAGGTCGGCGAGGCCCGGGTGCGTGGTGGCGACGGTCGTACCGGGCTGATCCTGGACCGCGAGCTGCTCGCCGGCCCCGGGTATCGCGGACAACCCCTGGGATCCGGGCAGCTCGGACTGCTCGTCGGTGAACGTCATTCGATTTTCCCCCGTTGTGTGGTTCGGACCCGGGGGCGTGTCACACCCCCGGGTCGTGTGTCACGGCGTCATGGTGAACCGCCGTCGCTCGCAGGGCCGTTGCTCGTCTCCCGAACCGTCCGCCACGGCGCGAACGCGCTCGCCCCGCGCGGCAGGAGAGGCGCCAACTCCGGGCAGTGGCGCAGGACCACGGAGTTCATGCCGCCCTTCTCGACCCAGTCGATGCCGAGCGGTGTGTAGACCTCCGGCCGGTAGTCGACGGTCAGGAAGCGGTCGCTCTGCAGCCGTCGGCTGGCCATCAGGATGAAGATGCGGAACGCGGTGTCGCTGAACCCGAAGCCCTCCGGCGGGTTCTCCGCGAACAGCCCGACCACCGTGTCGATCTCGTCGACGCCGCGGTAGACGTCCTTCAGCCGCGCCAGCGTCTCCGGGTTCTCCGTCAGCTCCTCGAAGGAACGGATCCGCCCCCGGTGCAGTCCGGCCCGGAAGTCGTTGTAGCGCGGCACCCCGCGCCGGCGCGTCCGGACGAGGTCGACGACCGACAGGTCGATGATCTCCCCGTCGCGCTCGAAGCGCTGCAGCGAGCGCGGGAAGTTGTGCAGCGTGATCGCACCCGGGTGGGCGATGCCGAACGAGTACAGGGCGTTCGCGAGGCCCGTCTTGCGGATCTGTGCCTCGGCCGCCCCGCCCTGGATGTCCAGGAAGCCCACCGTCTCCAGCCGCCGCCCGAACTGGTGCTCCCGCAGCTCGAAGTCGTCCGGGATCAGCGGATGCATGCGGTAGACGGTCGTGAAGTCCTCGGTCAGCGAGTACGGCGCCGCGTGGTGGTCCGGCAGCGTCTTCGGGATGCCGGTCAGCGAGTGCGCCTCGAACAGCCACAGACCCAGCTGGTTGAGCCAGTTCCTGGGCGGGCCGGACCAGTTGGTGTGCAGCGCCAGATCGATCGCCTCGGTGGCGAGGATCGCCGGCGTCCACTCCACGGTGTGGATCTTCGCGATCAGCGCCGACACCACGAGCCGGGCCGTGTGGTAGACCTTCTCCTCGCTCATCGACGGGTACTCGGCACGCAGCGCGTCGCACACCGCGTTGTGCTCCCGCGCGAACAGCGTGTGCAGCGAGCTGAGCCCCATCCACCAGCTCTCGTTGAATCCGGTGAGCGGAATGCCGTTCGGGCTGCCCGGCAGGTGGCCGTCCTCCAGGCGGAGTTTCGCGCCCCCGTCCGGCTCGCGCAGGAAGCGCGCGGTCCGCTCGTCCTCGCCGTACACCTCGGAGCCGTCCCACCAGTGCGAGGCGGAGTTGGCGAACAGGATCGGCGGGCGGCCCGGAGCCTCCAGCCCCTCGTTCTCCGCGAACCGCATCACCCGTTCCGTCGGCCCGCCCGGCACGTTCCGCCAGTCACCGTCGAAGCCGGGCGGCAGCGGCACCTCCACGCTGCGGTCACCGGTCTTGTACCGCCGGTGGTTCACCCAGTCGTGCACCTGGAACTGGATCCACGCCGCCGCCAGCACGTTCAGCGAGGTCGCCGGCACGAAACTCTCCCGGTACAGCAGCTGCCTGCTGACCGTGACCGGGTTCGGTGTGTCGAAGGTGTCCGGCCGGTAGTCCGGCTTCAGGTTCCGCCCGAAGGCGGCTCCCACCGCGCCCATCCCCGGGGCCGACAGATCGTTGTACGTCCCGTCGTACGACCGCTCCGTGCGCAGCCGCTCCGGGACCGGCTCCGGCACGGGCTGGGCCTTCGGCGGCGCCTCGCGGACCTCGGTGTCGATCAGGTTCAGCTTGCGCAGCACCCTCCGCAGGAACACCAGGTTCAGCAGACTGAGCGACAACGGCAGCCGGTGCCACGGCACGACACGGTTCAGCAGCCCGAAGACGGCACCCACGGGACGACCGAGCACCCTGTTGCGCCACGGTTCCGCGGTGACGAAGCGCAGCCCGAGACGGTGGGCGCCACTCGCCTGGTACCCGGCCTTCCGCGCCCGGTTGATATGGCCCAATGGCCGGAAGTCGTCCGTCGTGTACCAGGGATTGAAGGTCAGATCCTCGATCCGGCGCGCGGCCGCGCGTGCCTCGGCGCCGTCCAGCTCCTGGGCGGGGATGGTGAGCCGGGCGACCGGCACCGACGGCGCCACCGCGTCCTTCCACTCCACCGCCGCGTCCTCGATGGGCGTGCGCCGCTCGTCCACGTACCGCTGCACACACAGATCGAACGCCACGTCCGCCTGCCCGAGGCGTCGCGCCAGCTCCCGGTGCAGAAAGTCCGGGTCCCGGCGGTCGGGCGCGGCCGCCGTCGGCGTACCGGGCGCCGGCCGCAGCAGATACCGCACGGGCCCGGCCTCGCCCCACAGAATGGCCCCGCGGCTCCAATAGGTCTCGTTGGCAAGGGAGTCGACGGTCCGCCGGGTGGCCGCCCGCACATTGCGCCGCATCCGCGTGGCCGTCGCCGGCCCCACCGCCAACGGCAGCTTCACGAACAGCCCGAAGGCCTTCTGGAGCGGACTCCGGGCCCCTGCCATGGCCTTGGCGAACGCCACGAACTCCCGCGCGTCGCTCGCGTGCGACACCGGATGACTGGTGGCCAGCAGGTCATGGCTCACGCCCTCCGCCACCTGGATCCGCACCGCCGCGCCCCGCAGGTCCGGCGAGCCGTCGCCCTGCCGGATCCCGCTCGCGTTGGACAGCCGGACCACCGCCGGATAGTCGGCGCCGGGCTGCGCGAAGCCGACCCGCAGCGCCACCGGGAGGTCGTCGTGGAAGCGCAGCCGCGCGTTCTCCACGCCCAGCGGCGCCTTCGCGTGGAACGCCCGCGCGGTCCCGCCGCCCCCGGCCCGCCGGTTCCTGACCTGGACCTCCATCAGCTCCCGCGCCAACCGCTCGAACACGAGCCGCTCGGCCTCGGGGCTGCCCCCGTCGTACCGCTCGTACCGCTGATCGTGCTGCCCGGTCTCGGCCATCGGCGTTTCCTTCGTACGGACGTACGGATGCGTGCGGAATGCATGCGAAGCGCATACGGGACAGGGGCCGCACGCTACCGGCGGCGGGGTTCCGGCCACAGCGACAGTTCACGCCATGTGCACATCTGACAATAATGCGGGTGAATATCGCATTCCGCCATGTCGCGGTCGCGTTCGAGGGCAGGGGCTAGCGTGATCGGCATGACTGTCGAGGGTGGGGCGCCGGACTTTCCGTACGGCGGCGAAGCGCTCATCGGTGGCTCGGTGAACGCCGGTGCCGTCTTCCGGCGGGGCGCCCACGTCGACCGCCCCGCGCCGGCCGCCGCGCCCGCCCTCCACGCCCACCTCCACGCACTGCGCAGGCACGGCTTCGACGGGGCGCCGCTTCCCGTCGGCCTCACACCGGACGGCCGCGAGCGGCTGACCTTCGTCCCCGGCGAGGTGCCGCTGCCGCCGTTCCCGCCCTGGGCGCTGACCGAGAGCGCCCTCGCGTCCGTGGGGACTCTGCTGCTCGACCTGCACGCGGCGAGCGCGGCCCTCCCGGTCGACACCGGTGCCGCCTGGCCCCGGGACCTGGCCGACCCCGAGGGCGGAACGATCCTCTGCCACAACGACGTCCGCCCCGACAACGTCGTCTTCCGCGACGGCCGTGCCGCCGCCCTGATCGACTTCGATCTGGCGGCCCCGGGCCGCCCGCTCTGGGACGTGGCCATGACGGCCCGCTACTGGGTCCCCATGCTCGACCCCGAGTCGGCGGCCGCCCTCTACCCGGGCGGCGCCCTGGACGCGCCCCGGCGCCTGCGCGTCCTCGCCGACAGCTACGGCCTCCGCGCACCCGACCGCGCGGCCCTGCCCGACGTCATCGAGCAGGCCACGGAGGCCTGCCGGGCCTTTGTGGCCGCGCGAGTCGCCGAAGGCGACCCCGTCTACCGCCAGGTCCTCGCGGAACGGGGCGGCTGGACTCGCTGGGATCGCGTCCGAACCTGGCTGACGACCCACAGGGACACCTTCACCACCGCCCTGCTGCCCTGAGGAACGTCAGCCACCCGCGCCCCGAAGGGACGCGGGGAACCGCGCGACCGGCCACGACGCTCCGGCACGCACCCACGCACCCACGCACCGAAGACGCCCCAGCCTTGCTTCGTCGCTTACTCGTCGCTTACTCGTCGCCTACTTCGTCGCTACTTCGTCGACTCGACCGCGTGCCCGCCGAACTGGTTACGCAGCGCGGCGATCATCTTCATCTGTGGGGAGTCGTCCTGGCGCGACGCGAACCGCGTGAACAGTGACGCGGTGATCGCCGGCAGCGGCACGGAGTTGTCGATGGCGGCCTCCACCGTCCACCGCCCCTCACCCGAGTCCTCGGCATAGCCGCGCAGCTTCTCCAGGTGCTCGTCCTGGTCGAGCGCGTTGACGGCGAGGTCCAGCAGCCAGGAGCGGATGACGGTCCCGTCCTGCCAGGAGCGGAACACCTCGCGGACGTCCGTCACCGAGTCGACCTTCTCCAGCAGCTCCCAGCCCTCGGCGTACGCCTGCATCATGGCGTACTCGATGCCGTTGTGGACCATCTTGGAGAAGTGCCCGGCCCCGACCTTGCCGGCGTGGACGTAGCCGTACGGCCCCTCCGGCTTGAGCGCCTCGAAGATCGGCTGGAGCCGCTCGACGTGCTCCTTGTCGCCGCCGACCATCAGGGCGTAACCGTTCTCCAGGCCCCACACGCCCCCGGAGACACCGGCGTCGACGAACCCGATGCCCTTGGCGCCCAGCTCGGCCGCGTGCTTCTCGTCGTCCGTCCAGCGGGAGTTGCCGCCGTCGACGACGGTGTCGCCGGGCGACAGCAGCTCCGCCAGCTCGTCGACGACGGACTGGGTGGGGCCGCCGGCCGGGACCATCACCCAGACCGTGCGCGGGCCGTCGAGGCGCTCGACCAGTTCGGCCAGGCTGCCCACGTCGGAGACGTCGGGGTTGCGGTCGTAGCCGACGACGGTGTGGCCGGCGCGGCGGATCCGCTCGCGCATGTTGCCGCCCATCTTGCCGAGACCGATCAGGCCCAGCTGCATCGCTGTCATGTCAGTTCACTGCTCCCTGCGCGTCATGAACGTGTCGAAGTGTGCGGTAGGCGGCCACCAGAGCGGCCGTCGAGGCGTCGAGGCCGGGCACGTCGGCACCCTCGGCCAGGGCGGGCTCCACCCGTTTGGCGAGGACCTTGCCGAGCTCGACGCCCCACTGGTCGAAGGAGTCGATGTTCCAGATCGCGCCCTGCACGAACACCTTGTGCTCGTACAGCGCGATCAGCTGACCCAGCACCGACGGGGTCAGCTCCGGCGCCAGGATCGTCGTCGTCGGCCGGTTGCCGCGGAACACGCGGTGCGGTACCTGTTCCTCCGGCACTCCCTCGGCCCGCACCTCCTCCGCGGTCCTGCCGAAGGCCAGCGCCTGGCCCTGCGCGAAGAGGTTGGCCATCAACAGGTCGTGCTGCGCCGCGAGTTCGGGGCCCAGCTCGGCGACCGGCCGGGCGAACCCGATGAGGTCGGCCGGGATCACCTTGGTGCCCTGGTGGAGCAACTGGTAGTACGCGTGCTGCCCGTTGGTGCCCGGTGTCCCCCACACCACCGGCCCGGTCTGCCACTCCACCGGCAGCCCGTCCCGGCCCACGTGCTTGCCGTTGGACTCCATGTCCAGCTGCTGCAGGTAGGCCGTGAACCTGGAGAGGTAGTGCGAGTACGGCAGCACGGCGTGCGACTGGGCGTTGTGGAAGTCGCCGTACCAGACGCCCAACAGGCCCAGGATCAAAGGGGCGTTGGCGTCGGCGGGGGCCGTGCGGAAGTGCTCGTCCACGATCCGGAAGCCGGTCAGCAGCTCCCGGAAGCGGTCCGGGCCGATCGCGATCATCAGGGACAGCCCGATCGCCGAGTCGAAGGAGTACCGTCCGCCGACCCAGTCCCAGAACTCGAACATGTTGTCCGGGTCGATGCCGAACTCGGTGACCTTCCCGGCGTTCGTCGACAGCGCCACGAAGTGCCTCGCCACCGCCTTCTCCTCGCCACCGAGCCCGGCGAGCAGCCAGGAGCGCGCCGAGGTGGCGTTGGTGATCGTCTCGATCGTGGTGAAGGTCTTGGACGCGACGACGAACAGCGTCTCGGCCGGGTCCAGGTCCCGCACCGCCTCGTGCAGGTCGGCGCCGTCCACGTTGGACACGAACCGCACGGTCAACGACCGGTCCGTGTACGCCCGCAGCGCCTCGTACGCCATCGCCGGGCCCAGGTCGGAGCCGCCGATGCCGATGTTGACGACGTTGCGGATACGGCTGCCGGTGTGGCCGGTCCAGCCGCCGGAGCGGACCCGGTCGGCGAACGCGGCCATCCTGTCGAGCACCGCGTGCACCTTCGGCACCACGTTCTCGCCGTCCACCTCGACGACCGTGTCACGCGGGGCCCGCAGCGCCGTGTGGAGGACGGCCCGGTCCTCCGTCACATTGATGCGCTCGCCCCGGAACATGGCGTCCCGCAGCCCGAACACATCGGTGGCGGTGGCCAGTTCCTGGAGGAGGGCGAGGGTCTCGTCGGTGACCAGGTGCTTGGAGTAGTCGATACGCAGATCGCCGACCCGGACGACGTACCGTTCCGCCCGCCCGGGATCCGTCGCGAACAGTTCGCGCAGGTCCGCTTGGAGCATCGGGCCGGCGCGATGGTCCTCCAACTCCGCCCACTCGGGGCGCCGGTCGAGCCGGGGCGTGTCAGTCATGGGTGGCTGCCTCCCCGGCGCCCTCGCCGCCGCGCAGGGCGACGGCGTACATCTCGTCGGCGTCGAGGCGCCGCAGCTCCTCGGCGATCAGCTCCGAGGTGGCGCGCACCTTCAGGGCGAGGGTGCGGGACGGCTGGCCCGGCAGGGTGAGCGTGGCGAGCGGGCCCTCGGGGCGGTCGATGACGATCTCGCCCTTCGCGGTGCCGAGGCGCACCCCTGTCACGACCGGCCCGGCGGTCAGCACACGCTCGACGGACACACCGAGACGGGCCTCCAGCCAGCGGGCCAGCAGTTCGGCGCTCGGGTTGTCGCCCTCGCTCTCCACGGCGGCCGCGGTGATGGGCTCCTTGGCCTGGTCGAGGGCGGCCGCGAGCATCGAACGCCACGGCGTCAGCCGGGTCCAGGCGAGGTCGGTGTCGCCGGGGGTGTAGGAGGCGACGCGCTGTTCGAGCGCGGCGAGCGGGGTCTCCACGGCGTACATGTCGGTGATCCGGCGCTGGGCGAGCGCGCCCAGCGGGTCCTTCGCCGGGTTCTCCGGCGCGTCCACCGGCCACCAGACGACCACCGGCGCGTCCGGCAGCAGCAGTGGCAGGACCACCGAGTCGGCGTGGTCGGACACCTCGCCGTACGTCCGCAGGACGACCGTCTCGCCGGTGCCGGCGTCCGCGCCTACCCGCACCTCGGCGTCCAGGTGCGACTTGGTGCGGTCCTTCGGGGTGCGGGCGTGCCGCTTGATGACGACCAGGGTGCGCGAGGGGTGCTCGTGCGAGGCCTCCTCGGCCGCCTTGATCGAGTCGTACGCGTTCTCCTCGTCCGTCACGATCACCATCGTGAGGACCATGCCCACGGCGGGCGTGCCGATGGCCCGGCGGCCCTGCACCAGCGCCTTGTTGATCTTGCTTGCCGTGGTGTCAGTCAGGTCGAATTTCATGGCCTGCGCCAGCTCCGTCCGTCTCGTGCGAGCATCTCGTCCGCTTCCCCGGGGCCCCAACTGCCCGAGGCGTACTGCGCGGGCCTGCCGTGCTTGGCCCAGTACTCCTCGATCGGGTCGAGGATCTTCCAGGACTCCTCCACCTCCTGGTGGCGGGGGAAGAGGTTGGCGTCGCCGAGCAGCACATCCAGGATCAGCCGTTCGTACGCCTCCGGGCTGGACTCGGTGAACGACTCGCCGTACGCGAAGTCCATGGTGACGTCCCGGATCTCCAACGAGGTACCCGGCACCTTCGAACCGAAGCGCACGGTCATCCCCTCGTCGGGCTGGACGCGGATGACGATCGCGTTCTGCCCCAGCTCCTCGGTGGCCGTGGAGTCGAACGGGGAGTGCGGGGCGCGCTGGAAGACGACCGCGATCTCCGTGACCCGCCGGCCGAGGCGCTTGCCGGTGCGCAGATAGAACGGCACACCCGCCCAGCGGCGGTTGTCGATGCCCAGCTTGACCGCCGCGTACGTGTCGGTCGTCGAGGACCGGTCGATGCCGTCCTCCTCCAGATAGCCGGGCACCTGCTCGCCGCCCTGCCAGCCCGCCGCGTACTGGCCGCGCACGGTGTGCCGGCCCAGGTCCTCCGGGAGCCGTACGGCCTTGAGCGCCTTCAGCTTCTCGGTCAGCAGCGACTCGGCGTCGAAGGCCGCCGGTTCCTCCATGGCGGTCAGGGCCAGCAGTTGGAGCAGGTGGTTCTGGATGACGTCACGGGCCGAGCCGATGCCGTCGTAGTACCCGGCGCGACCGCCGATGCCGATGTCCTCGGCCATCGTGATCTGTACGTGGTCGACGAAACTCCGGTTCCAGATGGGCTCGTACATCTGGTTGGCGAAGCGGAGCGCCAGGATGTTCTGGACGGTCTCCTTGCCGAGGTAGTGGTCGATGCGGAAGACCTGTTCCGGGTCGAACACGTCGTGCAGGACCGCGTTCAACTCGCGGGCGCTGGCCAGGTCGTGGCCGAACGGCTTCTCGATGACCGCGCGCCGCCAGGAGCCCTCGGGCGGACTGGCCAGCCCGTGCTTCTTGAGCTGCTTGACCACGTTCGGGAAGAACTTCGGCGGCACGGAGAGATAGAACGCGAAGTTCCCGCCCGTGCCCCGGGAGCTGTCCAGTTCCTCGACGGCCTCGCGGAGCCGCTTGAACGCCTCGTCGTCGCCGAAGTCGCCCGGGATGAACCGCATCCCCTCGGAGAGCTGCTGCCAGACCTCCTCGCGGAACTCGGTGCGGGCGTGCTCGCGGACCGCGTCGTGCACGATCTGCGCGAAGTCCTCGTCCTCCCAGTCCCGGCGGGCGAACCCCACCAGCGAGAAGCCCGGCGGCAGCAGACCCCGGTTGGCCAGGTCGTACACGGCCGGCATCAGCTTCTTGCGGGACAGGTCACCGGTCACCCCGAAGATGACGAGCCCGGACGGGCCCGCGATCCGGGGGAGCCGGCGGTCGTCCGCGTCCCGGAGCGGGTTGAGCCACTCGTCGGTCATTCCCCATCAACTCCCTTGCTGTTCAAGGACTTCGCCACCGCGTCCAACAGGTCCTGCCACGCTGCCTCGAACGTGGCGACACCCTGGTTCTCCAGCAGGCGCACGACCTCGTCGTAGGAGACACCGAGCGCCTCCACGGCCGCGAGGTCGGCGCGGGCCTGCGCGTAGCCGCCGCTCACCGTGTCGCCGCGGATGACGCCATGGTCCGCGACGGCGTCGAGCGTGGCCTGCGGCATCGTGCTGACGGTGCCGGGCGCGACCAGCTCGTCCACGTACAGGGTGTCCTTGTACGCCGGGTCCTTCACGCCGGTCGACGCCCACAGCGGGCGCTGCTTGTTCGCCCGGGCCCCGGCGAGGGCGGTCCAGCGTCCGCCGGGGTGGGTCGTGCGACCCGCCTCGCCGAACACCTCTTCGTACGCCTCGTAGGCGAGCCGCGCGTTGGCGAGTGCCGCGCGGCCTCTGAGGGCGAGCGCCTCGTCCGTGCCCAGCAGGCTCAGCCGCTTGTCGATCTCGGCGTCGACGCGGGAGACGAAGAAGGAGGCGACGGAGTGGATGGCGGACAGGTCGAGGCCCGCCGCCCGCGCCTTTTCCAGGCCCGCCAGATAGGCGTGCATCACCTCGTAGTGGCGCTCCAGCGAGAAGATCAGCGTGACGTTGACGCTGATGCCGAGCCCGATGACCTCGGTGATCGCCGGCAGACCGGCCTTCGTCGCCGGGATCTTGATCATCACGTTCGGGCGGTCGACGAGCCAGGCGAGCTGCTTGGCCTCGGCGACCGTCGCCGCGGTGTCGTGCGCCAGCCGGGGGTCCACCTCGATGGAGACCCGGCCGTCCCGGCCCGCCGTCGCGTCGTACACCGGGCGCAGGACGTCGGCGGCGGCGCGGACATCGGCGGTCGTCATCATCCGTACGGCCTCGTCGACCGTCACCCCGCGCACGGCGAGGTCGGCGAGCTGGTCCTCGTAGCCCTCGCCCGAGCCGATGGCGGCCCGGAAGATGGACGGGTTGGTGGTCACGCCGACGACGTGGCGCGTCTCGACGAGCTTCGCGAGGTCGCCGGAGGTGACGCGTTCGCGGGAGAGGTCGTCGAGCCAGAGGGAGACGCCCTCGTCGGAGAGGCGCTTCAGGGGTTCCGTGGCGGTGGTCGCCACGGCTGGTTCGGTGGTCACAGTGATCATCTTCCTTCAGGCGCTCGCGTCAACCGCGGACGGCGTCGGGCCGAGTCGTCGCATCGAGCACGGCCTTCGCGGCGGCGACGACGTTCTCGGGGGTGAAGCCGTACTCGGCGAACAGGGTCTTCGCGTCGGCGGAGGCGCCGAAGTGTTCGAGGGAGACGATGCGGCCGTGGTCACCGACGTAGCGGTACCAGGTCAGACCGATCCCCGCCTCGACCGCCACGCGGGCCTTCACGGACGGTGGCAGCACGCTCTCGCGGTAGACGCGCGGCTGTTCCTCGAACCACTCCACCGACGGCATCGACACCACCCGCGCCCCGACCCCCTCGGCCTCCAGCCGCTCGCGCGCGGCGACGGCCAGCCGCACCTCGGAGCCGGTGGCGATCAGGATCACGTCAGGCGTCCCGGTCGAGGCCTCCCGCAGGACGTAACCGCCCTTGGCGGCCTCGGTGTTGACCGCGTACGTCGGCACGCCCTGGCGGGTCAGCGCCAGTCCGTGCGGGGCCGGATTCGTGGCATGCCGCTTCAGGATCTCGGCCCACGCGACGGCCGTCTCGTTGGCGTCGGCCGGGCGGACGATGTTCAGGCCCGGGATGGCCCGCAGGGAGGCCAGGTGTTCGACCGGCTGATGGGTGGGGCCGTCCTCGCCCAGACCGATGGAGTCGTGCGTCCAGACATAGGTCACCGGGAGCTGCATCAGCGCGGACAGGCGGACGGCGTTGCGCATGTAGTCGGAGAACACCAGGAACGTGCCGCCGAAGATACGGGTGTTGCCGTGCAGCGCGATGCCGTTCATCTCCGCGGCCATCGCGTGCTCACGGATACCGAAGTGGATCGTGCGGCCGTAGGGGTTCGCCTCCGGCAGCGGGTTGTCCGCCGGCAGGAACGAACTGTCCTTGTCGATGGTCGTGTTGTTCGAACCGGCGAGGTCGGCGGAGCCTCCCCACAGTTCGGGTATCACGGCGCCCAGCGCCTGGAGCACCTTGCCGGACGCGGCCCGGGTCGCCACCTGCGTGCCCTCCTCGAACACGGGCAGCGCCCGCTCCCAGCCCTCGGGCAGCCGGCCCGCGACGACCCGGTCGAACAGCCCGGCCCGCTCGGGGGAGGCGGCCCGCCACTCGGCGATCCGCTTGTCCCAGGCGGCGTGCGCCTCGGCACCCCGGTCGAGGGCCCGGCGGGTGTGGGCGAGCACGTCGTCGGCGACGTCGAAGGTCTTGTTCGCGTCGAAGCCGAGGACCCGCTTGGTGGCGGCGACCTCGTCCTCGCCCAGCGCCGAGCCGTGCGCGGCCTCGGTGTTCTGCGCGTTCGGCGCGGGCCAGGCGATGATCGTGCGCATCGCGATGATCGAGGGGCGTCCGGTCTCGTCCTGCGCGGCCCGCAACGCGTCGTACAGGGCGTGGACGTCGATGTTCCCGTTGAACGCGGGCTCGATCCGCTGTACGTGCCAGCCGTAGGCCTCGTACCGCTTCAGTACGTCCTCGGAGAACGCGGTGGCCGTGTCGCCCTCGATGGAGATGTGGTTGTCGTCGTACAGGAAGACGAGGTTGCCGAGCTTCTGATGGCCCGCCAGCGACGACGCCTCGGCGGAGATGCCCTCCTCCAGGTCGCCGTCGGAGACGATCGCCCAGACGGTGTGGTCGAACGGGGACGCCCCCACGGGTGCGTCCGGGTCGAACAGGCCGCGTTCGTAGCGGGCGGCCATCGCCATGCCCACGGCGTTGGCGACACCCTGGCCCAGCGGGCCGGTGGTGGTCTCGACACCGGCGGTGTGCCCGTACTCGGGGTGGCCCGGCGTCTTCGAACCGTGCGTCCGGAACGCCTTCAGGTCGTCGAGCTCCAGCTCGTACCCGGCGAGGAAGAGCTGGGTGTAGAGGGTCAGTGAGGTGTGGCCGGGGGAGAGGACGAAGCGGTCACGGCCGGTCCACTCGGGGTCGGCGGGATCATGACGCATCACCTTCTGAAAGAGCGTGTACGCGGCGGGTGCGAGACTCATCGCCGTTCCCGGGTGCCCGTTGCCGACCTTCTGCACGGCGTCGGCGGCCAGCAGGCGGGCGGTGTCGACGGCGCGCCGGTCGAGTTCTGTCCAGTTCATCTTCAAGAAGTCCTCGATGGATACGGCGGAACTGCTCGGACGTCTTCAAAAGTAAAAGTCTGACTTATATTGGGGAAGGTCGCGGTGTGCCAGCCTTCGGTGAAACTGGGACACCGACGACGCGGCGGCGAGGACATGACGGACAGAGACTTCCCGGACGGCGACCGGATCAAGACCTTCCCGTTCCCCGTCGACCGCAGTCTCTCCGGCGTCGGCATGCAGGTCGGCCCGATGGACGACCGCGGACCCTGGAGTGCGGACATACCCCTGGAAGGGGTCCACCGCATCGACTTCCACGTGGTGCTGCTGTTCGACGGCGGCCCGGTGCGCCACATGATCGACTTCACCGGGTACGAGGTGGGTGCGGGCGACGTGTTGTGGATCCGCCCGGGGCAGGTGCATCGCTTCTCACGCGCGACCGAGTACCGCGGGACCGTCCTCACCATGCAACCGGGCTTCCTGCCCCGCGCCACCGTCGAGGCGACCGGCCTCTACCGCTACGACCTGCCGCCGCTGCTCCGCCCCGACGATGCCCAACTGGCGGGCCTGCGCGCCTCGTTGGCCCAGCTCGAACGCGAGTACGTCGATACCGGCACGCTGCCGCTCAGCCTCCACACCGCCGTGCTGCGCCACTCCCTGACGGCCTTCCTGCTGCGCCTCGCCCATCTCGCCGCCAGCTCGGCGGAGGCGCCGCGCCGGCCCGACGACACCACCTTCACCCGCTTCCGGGACGCCGTCGAGCGGGGTTTCGCCGACAACCACAGCGTCAGCGCGTACGCCGACGCCCTCGGCTGCTCCCGTCGCACCCTCGTCCGCGCGGTCCGCGCCGCGACCGGCGAGACCCCCAAGGGCTTCATCGACAAGCGGGTCGTCCTGGAGGCGAAGCGGCTGCTGGCCCACACGGAACTGCCGATCGGCCGCGTCGGCGTGGCCGTCGGCTTCCCCGACGCGGCGAACTTCTCCAAGTTCTTCCAGCTGCACGCCGGGACGACGCCGGTGGCGTTCCGGGCGGAGATGCGGTGACCCTCCGGGAGGGGAACGCGGACGACCGGCCGAAGTGACCGTCGGCGGTGACGGTGACGACCGGCGTGGCATGCCCAAGGGGCCCCGCGCGTCCGCGCGAAGCCCCTCGCAAGGCGCCGACCCGACCCTCAGCGGCCGAAGTTGAACCAGTTCACGTTCACGAAGTCCTGCGACTGACCGCTGGTGAAGGTCAGGTAGACATCATGGGTGCCGGTGATCCCGCCGATGTTCGCGGGCACCGTTCGCCAGGACTGCCAGCCACCGGTGTTGGCGATCGAGAAACTGCCGACCGGTGTGCTCGTACGGCTGTCGAGTCTGACCTCGACCAGGCCGCTCACCCCGGCGTTGGCGCCGGAGGCCACCCGGGCGACGAACTGGGTGGCGGCCGTGGACCCGAAGGTGACGTTCTGGAACAGTGCCCAGTCGCCGTTGGCCAGGGAGCCGATGTTCTGCCCGCCGCCGGTGTCGGTGGTGGTCTCGGTGAGGGTGCCGCTCTGGCTGTTGTACGACTCGGCCTGGATGGCGCTGTACGCGTCACGGGTGCCCGTCGGCGGCGGTGTGGTGGTTCCGCCGCCGGCCGACAGCACCTGCACGTAGTCGACGACCATGGGGACACCGGACCGGGTGTCGCCGTCCAGCCCGCCGCCGAACGCGTCCGGGAAGGCGCCGCCCATCGCCACGTTCAGGATGATGAAGAAGCCGTGGTTGGTGGCGTTGGACCAGGTGGTCGCGTCGACCTGGTTCGCGTTGACCGAATGGAACTGGGTGCCGTCGACCGAGAAGCGGATCGTCTCGGGGGTCACCGAGCGGTCCCACTCCATGGTGTACGTGTGGAAGCCGGACTGGCAGGTCGTGCCCGGGCAGGCCGTGGAGTTGCCGATGCCGGTCGTCTCGTTGCACGGGCCGCCGGGGTTGGTGCCGCAGTGGATCGTGGCCCAGACCTGGTTGCGGCCCTGGACGTTCTCCATGATGTCCAGCTCGCCGACGCTCGGCCAGTTCTGGTAGTTGCCCCGGTAGGGGGCGCCCAGCATCCAGAACGCCGGCCAGTAGCCCTCGGCGGCCGTGCCGGTGACGTTCGGCATCTGGAGCCGGGACTCGACCCGTAGCTTCCCGCCCGCCGGGGGCTGGAAGTCGGTGCGGTTGGTCTCGATCCGGCCCGAGGTCCATCTGCCCGCCGAGTCGCGGATCGGGGTGATGCGCAGGTTGCCGTTGCCGTCGAGGGAGACGTTGTTGGTGCTGTTCGTCATCGTCTCGACCTCGCCGGTGCCCCAGTTCGCGGGGCCGCCGGGGTAGGAAGTGCCGGTCGCGTACTGCCAGTTGGAGGTGTTGACGCCGGTGCCGGCGGTGCCGTTGAAGTCGTCGACGAAGACCTGGGTCCAGCCGGCGGGCGGTGTGGGGGCGGCTCCCTGTGCGGTCGTCGCCCAGGCCGTGGCCAGCGCCAACGCGCCGGCCACGGCGAGGAATACGCGCCGGAGCGGGCGGCGGCGTCCGAGGGGTATGCCGGGGGTTTCACTCATAGCGGCCTCTTCGGGTGTACGGAGTGAAATGCGCGGGTGGGGGGAGCGCTCCGTGGAGTCCCGTCCTGAGAGCGCTCTCAGAGAAGAGCGTGCGGTCAATGTGCGCTCCGGCGCTGCGGTCGTCAAGAGTTAAAGCGGAGAAAGTCCGTGAGGGAGGGGCGAGTTCACCTTGTGAAGGTCGGCTGTTCTCGGGCGGTAACCGGCCAAGGGGGCGGGATGACGGCCGACCGGCCTCCCGGCGGCGGCGCTCAGTCCCCGGCGGCGGACGCGGACGGCCGGGACTCCGGCTCGTCCGGGCTCACCGAGAGCGCCGTGTCCCCCGCCACCGCCACGATCGCGTCGTCCACGAGCAGCACCCGGGGCGGGGCCTCCGCCGCGATGTCCCCCGGGTCGTCGAGCGCGTCCGTCCGCCACAGCTCGGCGCCCGTGCCGCCGTCCAGGGCCAGCAGCCGGCCGAACCGGTTGGCGAAGTAGATCTCGCCACGGGCCTTCGACACCGCCGGAGCGGACAGGTTCTCCATGTCGGTGGCCCGTTCCCACAGTTCCTTGCCGCTGGTCGCCGACACGGCGGTGACCGACCCGCTGGTCCGCACGAAGTACACGACCCCGTCCACCAGCGTCGCCGAGCCGCGCAGAGCCCGCTTCAACGGGATCCGGGTGACCTTCCCGGTGTCCGGGTCCACCCGCAGGAACGCGTTGTACGGCCGCTCGTACCCGGCCTGGTACACCTCCTCGGTGGTCTCCGCCGCGAGGAACAGCGGCCGTCCGTCGACGGCGCCCAGGGCGAGTGACTTCTTGGGCAGCGCGGCGAGTTCCTGCCGTGTGCCGCCGTCCGGATCGAGCCGTACGAGCGTGAACGGGCTGGTGTCGAGGAACTCGCGGCCCTTCCAGCACAGTTCGTACGGGTCGTCGCCGAGCACCGAGGGAACGCAGCTCACGTCGTCGGGCACGGGCGTCCGCCACAGTTCGTCGCCCGCCGTGTTGTAGGCGACCAGTCGCCGGTGGTCGGGCGCGAGAGCGAGGATGCCGCCGTCGTAGAGGTAGGGCGGGTCGCTGGCGCTGATGGGCCGGGCCCAGCGCTGCTTCCCGGTCGCGGTGTCCAGGGCCACCAGGCGCCGGGTGGTGGTGTCGGGTTCCGCGTAGACGTAGACCAGGCCGTCCCGCACGCCGATGGGGTGCGAGGTCTGGGGCAGGGTGCCGTACCGCCAGCCCATCTTCCCGGTGGCGGCGTCCACCCGCGTGACGACGAAGCCCGTACCGCCGCAGTACAGGTCCGTTCCGTCCGTCAGACACCCCGGTTCCTGGTAGCCGGTGGCGACGTATTCGGCGGGGAAGCCGTCGTCGTTGCGCAGCGGCGTGCGCCACGGCTGCCAGCCCTGGGGGAGGGACACGGAACGGTAGTCGGCGCCGGCGCCGCCGCCGGACGACGTGGAGCTGTCCTCGGCGGCCGCGTACACGAGCAGCGCGGCGCTCAGCGCGGTGACGGTGAGAGCGGCGCCGAGGCCGACGAGGATCAACTGCCGTTTGGCGCGGCGCTTCGCACGGCGTCCGTCCGCCGGTCGGTCGTTCACGGGTCGGTCGTTCGCCGTCCTGGCGTCCGCCCGTCCGGCGTCGGTCCGCCCGTCGTTCGTCGGCCGGTCGAGCGGCATGGGCGCGGGTCCGGCGACAGTCGAGCGCGCCTCGGACGAGGTCGGCAAATCCAGGAACTGACGGTGCAGTTCGGCGAGATCCGGGCGGGCGTCCGGGTCCTTGTCGAGGCAGCGCTCGGCGATGCTCCGCACCGGCTCGGGCACCGCGTCCAGCTTCGGTGCCTCGAACATGACCTGGTAGCCCGCCAGATAGGGGCTCTCCGCCTTGAACGGGCTGTGCCCGCTGGCCGCGTACACCAGCAGCGACCCCAGGGAGAAGACGTCCGACGCGGCGGTGACGTCCCTCGGCGAGCGCAGCTGCTCCGGCGACATGAACGGCGGCGTGCCGATCACCCGGCCGGTCACGGTGAGCGGCAGGTTGTCGACGGCGCGCGAGATGCCGAAGTCGATGACACGCGGGCCGTCCTCGGCCATGAGGACGTTCGCCGGCTTCAGGTCCCGGTGTACGACACCCGCCCGGTGGATGTCCCGCAGCGCCTCGACGAGCCCGAGCGCGAGGCCCCGGATGTCGGCCCCGCTCAGCGGACCCTTCTCGCGCACCAGATCGGAGAGGGTCGGCCCCGGCACGTACGACGTCGCCATCCACGGCCGGTCGGCCTCCGGGTCGGCGTCCACGACGGGGGTGGTGAACGCCCCGCTCACCCGGCGCGCCGCCGCGACCTCCTGGCGGAACCGGGAGCGGAACTCCTCGTCGTCGCGGTACTGGGAGTGCACCAGCTTGATCGCGACCAGTCGCCCCGACGCGGACCGGGCGAGATAGACGACCCCCATGCCGCCCGCGCCGAGCCGGTTCTCCAGGACGTACCCGCCTATGACGGTGGGATCGTCGTCCCTCAGCGGCATTTCCCACCACGCTCTTGTCCGTACGGCAGCTGCGGCGGATCAGCCTATGGGATGGGGGAGGGGCTGCCGGACCAGGGGCGCCGGAGAGCGGGGCCAGGCCGTGGCACCGATCGGTGCCACGGTGTCGGAGAGCGCTCCCGGCGGAGCGTCCTGCCCGAACCGGTCGGCCGCGAGCGCCTGGTGCGGGCGAACACCGCCCTCGTGAGCCTGAGGGCCGGCGCCGACATCGCGGGCCGTGGCGCCGACGGCTTCCTGGTCCGGTTCTTCGACGCTCCCCTGGCGGTGCTCGGCGGGTCCGTCGCCTACCTGGCTTCCGCCGTCGGCCCCACCGGCATCGTCCGACGACGCGCTCCCGCAGCGGAACGGGCGACGGAGAGGGCGGCGGAACGGGCGACGGAGAGGGCGACGGAAGGGGCGGAGCCAGCGGCCGGCCGACGACGGCTGCGCGTTTCGGCTGCCGACGTCGAGATCCGCGACGACGTCCGTCGTCGGTGCCTCCCGTTTTATTCGATGGCTCCGCCCGGTGCGACCCGTTACCTTCCCCTCATGGCGTTGACTCACGGCACGTGCACGGACCGGTTCGCCGCGGTACGCGAGGCGTTGGCGGCCTCGCTGGACGACAAGGACGTGGGCGCCTCGGTCGCCGTGTACGTGGACGGCGAGCCGGTGGTCGACCTCTGGGGCGGGTACACCGACGCGGACCGCACCACCCCGTGGGAGCGGGACACGCTCACCCCTGTGTGGTCCACCACCAAGACGATGACGGCCCTGTGCGTGCTGATGCTCGCCGACCGGGGCGAACTGGACCTGCACGCGCCGGTGGCGACGTACTGGCCCGAGTTCGCGGCGGCGGGCAAGGAGAACGTACGCGTCAGCCATGTGCTCGCGCACACGGCCGGCCTGCCCCGCTTCGTCGCGCCCACGACGCTGGAGGACCTGTACGACTGGCCGACCGTCACCTCCCGGCTCGCCGCGCAGGCGCCGGCCTGGGAGCCCGGTACCGAGGCCGGCTACCACGCGGTCACCCAGGGGTATCTGCTCGGGGAGATCGTCCGCCGGGTCACCGGCCGCAGCCTGGGCACCTTCCTCGCCGAGGAGGTCACGGGCCCGCTGGGCGCCGACTTCCACATCGGACTCGCCGCCGAGCACGACCACCGGGTGGCGCCGATCATCCCGCCGCCCTCCTCCCCGCCCCGGGGCGGCCCACGGCCCAACCCCGAGATACGGGGCGGCACCGCCAACACGACCGCCTGGCGGCGCGCCGAGATCCCGGCCGCAAACGGTCACGGCAACGCCCGCTCGGTCGCCGCCGTGCAGTCGGTGCTGGCTTGCGGCGGAGCGGCCCGTGGTGTGCGGCTGCTGTCGGAGAAGGGGTGCGAGCGGGTCCTGGAGGAGCAGTTCGACGGCACGGACAACGTCCTGCGCGTCCCGATGCGCTACGGCATGGGCTACGGCCTCAACGGCGGCCAACTGCCCAACCCCCGCACCTGTTTCTGGGGCGGCTGGGGCGGCTCGATGGTCCTGGTCGACCTCGACGCCCGGATGACCGTGGCGTACGTGCCGAACCAGATGATCGACGAAGGAGTCGGCGACGACCGGGCCTTCACGATCCTCGCGGGCGCCTACGAGGGCCTGTCGGCCTGAACCCGACGGCGTAGCCGTATCGGCGGCATCAGCTCACCGGCCCAGGGGCTTCCCCTGGGCCGGTGAACTGCGCGGCACCGGCCTCTGGCAAGATCATCTGCTCTCGGGGGAACCAGAACCCCGCATTCCCCCTCTTCCAGGGTCGGGGGGCGCCGAGTTGATCACCGCGGTCACCGCCGACCTGCCGCAACAAGGTGTTCATGCCCTGTGCATGGTCCTGCTCCGAGAGTCCCGTCCACCATCGGATCACGACCACCCGCCGATCATCACCCAGGAGTCCGCATGTCCAGCCGCCGTCGTTTTCTCGCCGGTACCGCCGCCGTCGGCGCGACCGGGGCGGCGGCCGGATGCGTCGCGCACGAGGGACGCGAGGCCGGTGTCCGCGAAGCCGCCGCTCCCGAGGTGAGCCGGCCGTCCGCGCCGGTCGTGCCCGCCGCCCGGACCCCGTCACGGCGGCCGAACTTCGTCGTCGTCCTCGCCGACGACCTCGGCTACGGCGAACTCGGCTCCTACGGCCAGAAGCTGATCGACACCCCGCGCCTGGACGCCCTGGCCGCCGAGGGGCTGCGCTTCACCGACGCCTATGCCGCCGCCCCGGTCTGCGCCCCCTCCCGCTGCTCCCTCCTCACCGGGCTGCACAGCGGCCACGCCACCGTCCGCGAGAACCCCTGGGGCCCGGGCGGCCAGGGCGCGCTCACCGAGCGGGACTTCACGTTCGCGGAGGCCCTGCGCGCCCTCGGCTACCGCACCGCGCTCATCGGCAAATGGGGCTTCGGCCCCGAGCGTCCGAACCAGCCGAGCCACCCCAACTCCCGGGGTTTCGACCAGTTCTACGGCTATCTCACGCACAAGCACGCGCACGAGTACTACCCGACGTACCTGTGGGACAACGGCGAGAAGCGGGACATCCCCGAGAACCGGGACGGCGCCCGCGAGATCTACGCCCCCGACCTCATCGAGGACCGGGCGCTCGGCTTCGTCGACGCCCACAAGGACCAGCCGTTCCTGCTGTTCCTCGCCCCGACCGTGCCGCACGCCCCGAGCCGTGCCCCGAGGCTCGGCGCGTACGCCGACGAGCCCTGGACCCGGCCGAACAGGGCGCACGCCGCCCAGGTCACCGGCCTGGACACCCTCGTCGGCACCATCGTGGACCGGCTGAAAACGCACGGCATCGACCGGCGCACCGTCGTCCTCGTCACCAGCGACAACGGCCCGCACGAGGAGGGCGGCACCGACCCCGACCTCTTCGACGGCAACGGCCCGCTGCGCGGCTACAAGCGCAACCTGTACGAGGGCGGCATCCGCGTCCCCCTCATCGCCTGGTCCCCGCAGCGCGTCCCGGCCGGCACCACCGACCGGCCGACCCCGCTGACCGACCTGCTGCCGACCCTCGCCGAACTCGCGGGCGCGCCCGCCCCGTCGGACATCGACGGGCTCTCCGCGGCACCGCTGCTGCGCGCCGGCGGCGCCGAGGCCGCGCGCCACGGCCATCTGTACTTCTACCGCAACCACAGCGGCGTCACCGGCCGCGCCGACCGGGTCGACGGAGGCCGGGCCCGGCGGCTGGCCGAGGCGGTGCGGCGCGGCGACCTCAAAGCGGTGAGGTTCGCACCCGGCCAGGACCGTGAGGTGCCCGACGACCGGTGGGAGGTCGAGCTGTACGACCTCGCCCGGGACCCCGGTGAGCGGAACGACCTCGCGGCGGCGCGGCCCGCCCAGGCCGACGCGCTGGTGGGGCTGATGCGGTCCTCCTGGGTCGACGACTACCGGCGCAAGCCCTACGGCGTCACCCTCCAAGTGGCTTACGAAAGCGGGAAGTTCCTCGTCACCGCGCACTTCGCCAACGGCTCCGCCCGACCCTGGACCGCCGCCCGTCTCGCCCTCACCGCGCCGAACAGCTGGCAGGTGCGCGACCTCGGCACGGTCACCACGGACCGCATCCGGCCCGGTGGCCGGTTCGCCGCCCGCTGGGAGGTCACCCCGGCCGCGGACACCGACCAGGGGTGGCTCACGGCCCGGGGCACCGCCACGCACGCGGGGGCCGCGGTGACGTACACGGCGCAGGCACCGGCCAGGAAGTAGGCGTCGGAGGACCGGCCGCCGGTGAGGAAGTAGGCGTATCGGAGGACGGCCGCCGGTGAGGAGGCAGGCGTCGGAGGACTGGCCGCGGTCAGGAAGCGGACGTCGGACGTCGGCCGCCGGCCGGGACGCGACGCCGACGCCGGTCAGGAAGGGGCAGTGCCCCGGCCCGGAATCAGGGCCCCCGGCGGGGTTCGTCCGGCCGCCAGCCCAGCGCGCGCGAGATCCCCCGTGCCGCCACCCGTACAGCGGGTGTCAACACCGGTACCTGCGCGCCTGCTTGGGGTACCACGACCGACACGGCGGCCACCACGGCCCCGCCCGGACCGCGCACCGGGGCGGCCACCGAGAGCGCGTCCTCGGTGACCTGACGACTGCTCACCGCCACGCCCGTGCGCCGGACTTCGGCGAGGGTGCGGCGCAACCGGGACGCGTCGGTGATGGTGTACGGCGTGAAGGAGGTCAACGGCCCCTGGCAGTAGGTCTCCTGGGACGACGGGTCGCCGTGCGCGAGGAGCGCCAGGCCCACGCCCGTGGCGTGCAGCGGCCAGCGGGCACCGACCCGGATGTGGACGCCGACGGCCGAGCGTCCGGAGAGCCACTCGATGTAGACGACCTCGTCGCCGTCGCGGACCGCGAGCTGCACGTTCTCGTGCGTCGCCTCGTACAGGTCCTCCAGGTACGGCAGCGCGATCTGGCGCAGCGCGAGACCGCGCGGGGCCAGCGCCGCGAGCTCCCAGAGCCTGAGCCCGACGTGGTAGATCCCGTCCGTGTCCCGCTCCAGGGCGCCCCACTCGGTGAGCGCGCCCACCAGGCGGTGGGCCGTGGTGAGGGTCAGCCCGGCCCGGCGGCTGATGTCGGTCAGGGAGAGCGCCGGGTGGTCGTGGTCGAAGGCGGCCAGCACGGCGAGCAGCCGGTCCGGGGCGGACCGGGCGGTGCCCGGCGGCGCGGCCGGCCGGGGTGCCGTCCCCGGCGACGGCAGTGCGTCGGTGGTCATGGGCATGGCGTCACCCCAGTCCGGCTTCGGCGACCTTCTGCAGCAGCACGTGGAGCGTGTCCCGCTCGGTGGCGTCCAGGGGCTCCAGCAGTTCGTTCGTGACGCGCTGCCCGGCCTCGTCGGTGTCGCGGAGGAAGGACCGGCCGTCCTCGGTCAGGACGATGATCCGGCTGCGGCGGTCGTCGGGGGAGGGTCGCCGCTCGGCGAAGCCCAGCTTCTCCAGGTCGTCCACCAGACCGACGATCGCGCTCGGGTCGTAGCCGAGCGACGCGCTCAGCTCCCGCTGGAGCACGCCCGGGGAGGTGGCCAGGAAGCGCAGCAGCGCGTAGTGCCGCAGCCGCAGGCCCGACTCCTGGAGGGAGGAGTTGAACAGCTGCCCGGACCGCAGGCCCAGGCGGTACAGCAGATAGCCCGTGTCCGCGTGCAGTCCGCGCATCCACGGCTCGTGCGCGTCGATCGAGGCGGCGTCCTGTGTCTGCTGGCGGGCGATGGCGGGCTCCCTGGTCGAGGCCCCCGGCGTGGAGGCGGTGCGTACGTACCGCCTCAGCATGACGCAACGCCCGGGGAACAACAACTATTGACGTCAACAACTATTGCTCTTAGCTTCGATCTCGTAGCCGCAGTCGGCAGACGCTCGGCAGCGTCGGCCGTCGCACCCCATCCGAAGGGACCCCCTCGTGCCCAGCATCGATCTCACCGGCAAGGTAGCCGTCGTCACGGGCAGTGGCCGTGGCCTCGGCCTGGCCTACGCACAGGCCCTCGCCGCCGCCGGCGCCTCCGTCGTCGTCAACGACATCGACGAGGCCGTGGCCGAAGCCGCCGTGAAGTCCATCACCGAGGCGGGCGGCAGGGCCGTGGCCGAGGTGGTCCCGGTCGGTACGACCGAGGCGGCCGACCGGCTGGTGGGCCGCGCGGTGGAGGAGTTCGGACGGCTCGACATCCTGGTCACCAACGCGGGCATCCTGCGCGACAAGGTGCTGTGGAAGATGTCCGACGACGACTTCGACGCGGTGATCACCACCCACCTCAAGGGCACCTTCACCTGCGCCCGCGCCGCCGCGATCCGTATGCGCGAGCAGGGCGAGGGCGGCTCCCTGATCCTCGTCGGCTCCCCGGCCGGCCAGCGCGGCAACTTCGGCCAGACCAACTACGCCGCCGCCAAGGCCGGCATCGCGGCCTTCGCCCGCACCTGGGCGATGGAGCTGGGCCGCGCGAACATCACCGTCAACGCGATCGTCCCGGTCGCCGCCACCGCGATGACCGAGACCATCCCGGTCTTCGCCCCGTACGTGGAGGCCCTGCGCGAGGGCAAGCCGTTCCCCGACTTCCTGCGCAAGGGCGAGGGCTTCGGTACCCCCGAGGACTGCGCGGCCCTCGTCCCGTTCCTCGCCTCCGAGGCGGCGCGCGGTGTCACCGGCCAGGCCATCGGCATCGGCGGCGACAAGGTGGCACTCTGGTCGCACCCGCAGGAGATCAAGACGGCGTACGCGAACGGCGGCTGGACCCCCGAGGCCCTCGCCGACGTCTGGCCGACCTCGCTGGGTGCCGAGCCGCAGACCGTGGGCGTCCCCGCCCCGAAGATCCCGGAGGCGTGATGAGCCCCGCAACTCCCGCCATGAACGTGGACGAGCTGGTCGCGATCGACGTCCACACCCACGCGGAGGTGTCGTCGAAGGAGGGCACCTCCTCGCTGGACGACGAGCTGCACGACGCCTCCTCCGCCTACTTCAAGGTCGAGGGCAAGCGGAAGCCGACCCTGGAGGAGACGGCCGCGTACTACCGCGAGCGGAAGATGGCCGCCGTGATCTTCACGGTGGACGCGGAGTCCGCGACCGGCACCGAGCCCGTCCCGAACGAGGAGGTCGCGGAGGCGGCCGCCGCCAACGCGGACGTGCTGATCCCCTTCGCCTCCATCGACCCCTTCCGCGGCAAGGCGGGCGTCAAGCAGGCCCGCCGCCTGGTCGAGGAGTACGGGGTGAAGGGCTTCAAGTTCCACCCCAGCGTCCAGGGCTTCTTCCCCAACGACCGCGCGGTGGCGTACGCCCTGTACGAGGTCATCGAGGAGACGGGCACGATCGCCCTCTTCCACACCGGCCAGACGGGCATCGGCGCGGGCGTCCCCGGCGGCGGTGGCATCCGGCTGAAGTACTCCAATCCGCTGCACGTGGACGACGTGGCCGCCGACTTCCCGCACCTCAAGATCATCCTGGCGCACCCGTCCTTCCCCTGGCAGGACGAGGCGCTGGCGGTCGCCACGCACAAGCCGGGCGTGCACATCGACCTGTCCGGCTGGTCGCCGAAGTACTTCCCGCCGCAGCTCGTGCAGTACGCGAACACCCTGCTCAAGGACAAGGTGCTCTTCGGCTCCGACTACCCCGTCCTCACCCCCGACCGCTGGCTCGCCGACTTCGAGAAGCTGCCGATCAAGGACGAGGTCAAGCCGAAGATCCTGAAGGAGAACGCCGCCCGGCTGCTCGGACTGACGAAGCCATGACGACGCCATGAGGAAACCGTGAGGGACCACCCCATGTGCAATGACGGACAGGGGCACAGACATGCGCAATGAGGGACTGGGGTCGTGGCCCGCCCGCCGGGCCCGCAAGACCCCGCAGCGCACCGCGCTGATCCACGGCGACACGAGCATCACCTACGGGGAGCTGTACGAGCGCACCACGCGCCTCGCCCACGCCCTGCGCGCCTCCGGCGTACGACGCGGCGACCGCATCGCCTACCTGGGGCCCAACCACCCCTCGTACCTGGAGACGCTGTTCGCCGCCGGCACCCTGGGCGCGGTCTTCGTCCCGCTCAACACCCGCCTCGCCGGGCCGGAGATCGCCTACCAGTTGGCGGACTCCGGGGCCAAGGCGCTGGTGTACGGCCCCGGTTTCACCGGGCTCGTCGCGGGACTGCCGGGCGACACCGACGTCCGTACCTACGTCGAGACCGGCACGGAGTACGAGGCGCTGCTCGCCGGGGCCGAGGCCGAGCCGATCGACCAGCCCGTCACCGCCGACGACACCTGCATCATCATGTACACCTCGGGGACGACGGGCCGCCCCAAGGGCGCGATGCTCACGCACGGCAACATCATCTGGAACGCCGTCAACGTGCTCGTCGACCAGGACGTCATCACCGACGAACGCGCCCTGGTCTCCGCCCCGTTGTTCCACACGGCCGGGCTGAACATGCTCACCCTGCCGGTACTGCTCAAGGGCGGCACCTGTGTCCTGGTCGAGGCCTTCGTCCCGGAGGCCACCTTCGACCTGATCGAACGCCACCGGATCACGTTCATGTTCGGCGTGCCGACCATGTTCGACCACCTGGCCCGGCACCCGCGCTGGGCCGACGCCGACCTGTCGTCGCTGCGGATGCTGTCCTGCGGCGGCTCACCGGTGCCGACCCCGCTCATCGCCAGGTTCCAGGAGCGCGGGCTCACGTTCCTCCAGGGCTACGGGATGACGGAGGCGGCCCCCGGCACGCTCTTCCTCGACGCGGAGCACGCCGTGAGCAAGGCCGGTTCGGCGGGCGTGCCGCACTTCTTCAGCGATGTACGGGTCGTACGGCCGGACATGACCCCGGTCGACGTCGACGAGCCCGGCGAGGTCGTGGTCCGCGGACCCCATGTCATGCCCGGCTACTGGGGACTGCCCGAGGAGACGGCCGCGGTCTTCGCCGACGGCTGGTTCCGCAGCGGGGACGCCGCCCGGATCGACGAGGACGGCTATGTCTTCATCGTCGACCGCATCAAGGACATGATCATCTCCGGGGGCGAGAACATCTACCCCGCCGAGATCGAGGACCAGCTCCTCGCCCACCCCGACATCGTGGAGTGCGCGGTCATCGGCGTACCGGACGACAAGTGGGGCGAGGTGCCGCGTGCCGTGGTCGTGCCCCGGGAGGGCTGTGCCCTGGACGCCGACGAGGTCCTGGCCTCGCTGGCCGGGCGGCTCGCCAAGTACAAGATCCCGAAGTCGGTGGTGATCGCGGACGAGCTTCCCCGCACCGCCTCCGGAAAGCTCCTCAAGGCCCGGGTGCGCAAGCGCTACGGCACCAACTCTTAGCTAAGGAACGTCATATGGGCATCACCGTGAACGGCATCGACGAACTCAAGAAGCTCGCCGGCAGCGACCTCGGCACCAGTGAGTGGATCGAGGTCACCCAGGAGCGCATCAACACGTTCGCCGACGCGACCGGGGACCACCAGTGGATCCACGTCGACCCGGAGAAGGCCGCGGAGGGCCCCTTCGGCGCGCCGATCGCCCACGGCTATCTGACCCTGTCGCTGTTCATCCCGCTGTTCACCGAGCTGCTGGACGTCGAGGGCGTCTCGACGAAGGTCAACTACGGCCTGAACAAGGTGCGTTTCCCCTCCCCGGTGAAGGTCGGCTCGAAGATTCGCCTGGTGGGCAGGCTGGCCTCGGTGGAGGACGTACCGGGCGGCGTGCAGATCACCGTCGACGGCACGATCGAGATCGAGGGCGCCCCCAAGCCGGCGGCCGTGCTGCAGAGCCTGTCCCGGTTCTACGCCTGAGAGCGTCCGGCAGCACCGGAGCGCCGTCGAGCCTGAAACAGCCGTAGGGCGGAGCACCCCGAGGGGTGCTCCGCCCTACGCGTGTCCAGAAACAGACGTCGCCGGAGGCACAGTCGACCGCGGTGGGAGCTGCGCAACCGTCCCACGGCCGAATCCAGGGCATGAAACGAGCCACTGGTATGTCTCCGTACAAGGGGGGTGGTTCGTGCTGCCGGGGCCCGAGGCCGGTAATCGGTGGCAGGCCGGTGCAACGGTTCCGTGCCTGGTGGGACGCTGGGACGGCCGTGCCGCGACCGGCGTGCGACATCCCCCGGCCGCTGGTACGGCGCTGGGGCGCCATGGAAACGGAGGCCGGCGATCCGTGGCGGAAGTGGCTGGAGTTGGCTGGGTTCCTGCGGCCGGTTTCTGGCACAGTGTGCTCGGGCGCGGGGATCGGGGGATCCAGGGGGCGCCCTCTCATCTCCGTACACACAGCGCTGCCGTCTGACCCACGTGCCGCGCCGCCGTTCAGCACGGCAGCAAGTGAAAAAAAGGGGGACGCCCGTGTCTGCGTGCACGGAGTCCGAGCGGTTCGCCGCCTGTTTGCGCTCGCTCAAGGAGCGATCGGGACTCAGTTACGCGGCGCTCGCCGCGAAGGCCGGAACAAGTGGGTCCAGCGTGCACCGCTACTGCCTGGGCAGTTCGGTACCGCAGGACTACGGCACCGTCCACCGCCTCGCGGTGGCCTGCGGCGCCAGCCCGGAGGAGCTACGGACGCTGCACCGCTTCTGGGCCGTGGCGGACGCCGCCCGGGATCCGGGGCCGACGGATCCGGGGCCGACAGGGCCGGGGCCCATGGATCAGGAGCGCACCGGGCCCGAGCGCACCGGGCCCGAGCGCACCGGGCCCGAGCGCACGGAGCCGACGACGTCGCCGGAACCGGAACTCGCCCTGCTGGAACCGGTCATCGGGCCGCCGGAGCCCTCGCACGGTTCCGGGGCCGTGGGCCGGAGGCGTCGACGGATCCGCGCCGGCATCGCCGTCGGCCTGGCGGTGCTGTTCCTCGGCGGGATGGCGTGGAACCTGCCGTCGCTCGGCCCGGCCGAGGGAAGCGAAGGCGGCCCCGGCCAAGTCGCCGGGGAACGCCCGAAGGAGGACGGCCGGCCGCTCTTCACGTCCGGGTGCCGGGAGGTGGTGGCCATGGGCCAGCACGACACCTGCGTGCGCGAGGTGCAACGACTGCTGCACGCCAAGGGCGCGGTGATCGACGTGGACGGTGACTTCGGGCCGCAGACCCTGCGCCGGGTGACCGCCTTCCAGGTGTTGGCGGGGATAGATCCGCCCAACGGTGTGGTCGGCGACTCCACCAAGCGGGCGCTCTACCGGTCCGGGGCGCGCATGGACACCTGGACGCAGGACGAGGTGCGGCGGCGCATCCGCGCGTGTTCACCGAGGCACCGGACCGCGCGGTCGCGATCGCCGACTGCCAGTCCTTCCTCGACCCCCCGCACATCCTGCCGAACACCAACGGAACCCGGAACTGGGGCCTGTTCCAGATATCCGACGCCCGTCTGAAGGAGCTGGGCGGCACGCCTGGCAAGGCGCTCGATCCGGAGTGGAACATCCACGCGGCCAAGCGGTTGTGGAGCCGGGACCGGGGCTTCGGTGACTGGCCCCACTGCGATCGGGCGTTCCGCGGCAGCCCCAGCCCCAGCCCCTCGCCGTAGCGGCTGAGGGGCGTGGGGGACTGCCGGCCGGCCGTGGCTGGTCGCGCGGTTCCCCACGCCCCTGCGAACGTCATGCTCAACCGACGTCCACGAACACGGGGTTCGAGTAGAACCAGGTGTCCTTCCAGGGATCGCCGTCGCCCGGCTCGTGCGGGATCGGACCGTGCGGATCGACGGACGCGCCCAGGTGACCCGTGCCGTTCCTGTTGCCGTCGCTGCCCCGCAGCCGGAGGTAGAAGGACTCGTCCCCGGCCGTGATCGGGACGCGGAGGGTGTACGTGCCCTCGCGGCCGCTGACGTCCCTGGTGTGCACGACCTTCGTGTCGGGGGCCTGCCAGGCGTCCCGGTCGGTCACCGGACCGCGCACCGCACCCCGGATGACGTCGACGTGGGCCAACTCCGGCAGGATTCCCTGGGGGTTGGCACGGGAGGCGGTCGTCACCGTCACGTTCAGGGTGAGCTTCTCGCCCTTGCGGACACGCAGCCGGCCGCCCAGGGTGACGCCGCGTCCGTCGTCGCGGTCCCGCTTGACGCGGACGTCGAGGCCGTCGAGCAGATGGCCGTGGTCGAGCCAGACGCGGCCCGCCCGCAGGCCCGCCATCACCGACCGGTAGCCGTAGCGGGTGACGCCCACGTGGGTGCGGCTGAACTGCCCGGGCCAGAAGTCGCTGCCGGGCTGCGGGGTGTCGGTGTTCACCGGGTCGGGCAGCCTGCCGGTGTTGTCGAAGTTCTGCCCGGCCGGCCAGTCGCCGTTCTTCCAGGTGTCGAAGACGATCCGGTGGGCGTCCGAGTTGGTGGTGATCGAGAACAGCTTGCCCTCGGCGAGCATGGCGTCCCAGAGGCCGCCCACGGTCGCCGTCGACCAGTCGAAACCGCCGTACGTGAGGAATGCCTCCGCCGGGTAACCGGGCCAGGACTGGGCGGACGGCTTGTTCTCGTACTCCCCGCGCACCGAGGTCGCGCCCCGCCAGCCGGGGATCGCCGCGCCCTGGGCGCCGGGCGCGCCCTCCATGCCGATCATGATCTCGGGGGCAGCGTCCCGCCAGCCGCGCAGCTCGTGCGGGGAGTCGATGCCGAGGCGCAGGGGGTGGTTGGCGAGGACCAGCACGTCGTCGACGTAGCCCGAACGCCGTTGCTGGGCAAGCCACTTGATCGCCTTGACGGCGTGCGCCTCGTTACGGGCGGTGTCCGCGCCGCCCACGGAACCGTCCGTGTAGCCCAGCAGCTTGCCGTCGTAGGCGCGCTCGAAGCGGGTGAGGAGGTCGACCTCGTGCCGGCCCGGGGTCGTGAAGACGGTGCAGTGCTCGGCGGCCGGGATGTACCACTCCAGACCCTGGAAGATCAGCTGCCGCGGGTTCTCGGCCCGGGCCCTGAGGACCTCCTGGTGTTCCAGTGCGGCCCCGAAGTCGGCGTGCCCGAAGTTGGAGTGCTCGGTGAACACCATCCAGTCGAGCCCGTACTCGGCGCCCGCCGCGGCCAGTTGGGAGAACGTGTACTTGGCGTCGTGGCTGTAGACGGTGTGGATGTGGTGGTCGCCGACGAGGTAGGCGAGCCGCGGGTCGTCGCCCCCGTAGGGGCGGGAAGCGGCGGAGGCCGGTGCCGCCAGGGAGCCGCCGGCGCCCATCGCGAAGGCGGCGCCGAACAGGCCCGCACCGCGCAGGAGTCCGCGGCGCGACACGCCCTGCGGGTCGAGGTCGGCGGGGGAGACGGACGGATCGGCCCAGGTGGGCAGTTGTCGCTCGTAGGTGTCGGATATGTCAGATGGATTGGACATGGTGTGTGGTTCCTTCGCGTCTCAGTGGTTCATGAACGACTTGACGGGAAGCGCCCGTTCGACGATGCGGACGTCACCGAGCCGCCCGTACAGGATCTGGTCGATCTCCCCGCCGTACTCGTAGCCGCCGAGGATCCAGGGCAGGCCCACGGAGGTCAGCCCGACGGCGTTCGCCTTCGGGTTGCGCACGACCGGGCAGCCCTGGACGTAGAGCGTGGTGTGCTTGCCGTCGTTGACGACCGCGAGGTGCCACCACGTCTCCAGCGGGGTCTCCTGGCCCCAGTTGGTCGCGATGCCCTGCTGGTTGAGCGGGCGCACCGCCCACTGCGGCTCCCGGTCGTTCGACAGCGACAGCGTGGCCAGCGGCTCGTCCGGGTCGTCGGCGGTCTTGCCCGCCGCGCCGCCCGTGCCGGTACGGCCGAGGACGCCCGCCCAGGCGTGGTTCGACGGGTTCCAGTCGGCGGGCAGCCGGTAGAACGCCTCGATGGTGTAACCGCCCTTGAACGTCGCCGAGTTGATCGGGGCCCCGTCGACCGTGCGCAGATACGCGCCCTTCAGCGGGGGCTTGCCGCCGTGGAACTCCAGGCTGCCGTGGCCGGGCTGGTCCGGGTGGTGGTCGGCCGACCAGGTGAGCGTGGCGCCCCCGACCGTGACCAGGCTGAGGTCGTTGCCGCGCCCCGAGCGGTCACGGATCGTGCCGCTGACCGCCGACCCGTCCTCCTGCCCGTCGAACCGCCAGTACGCGACCGTGCCGGGCACCAGCATCTTCGCGACCGGCCGCGACGCGCGCGCGGGCACCGGCGCGAAGCCGGCGAACCGCTTCTCGAAGTCGATCCCGACCGTGAACCGGTCGGCGTCGCCGGAGAGTTCGCTCTCCTGCCGCTCCAGCTCGTTGAGGCCCTCGGCGGCCCTGCCCAGGATCCACGGGGAGATCGTCTCCACGTCGACGGTGTTCCGGTCGAGGTCGAAACGGTAGAGACGGATCATCGCGGCGCCGCCGAAGTACCGGTTCTGGTAGTTCGTGAGGTGCAGATGGACATCGTTGTCAGCGGCGTTCTTCCGGGTCGTGCGCGCCGCCGGCCAGTAGTGCCCGTTGAGGGTGAGGAAGATCTGGTCGTGGTCCTTGATCAGCTGGTCCCACAGCGTCTGCCCGTACGAGGAAAGGGAGTCGTCCCCGTCGACCAGTTCGTGTGTGGTGAGGACGACCGGCGTCCTCGGGTGCCGGGCCAGGACGTCCTTCGCCCAGGCGAAACCCTTCGCGGACAGCCGCCAGTCCAGGGCGAGCACCATCCACTGCCGGCCGCCCGCCTCGAAGAGGTGGAAGGAGTTGTAGCCGTCCGGGGAGGCGCCCCCGAAGGTCGGCCTGCCCTCGAAGCGGGCGGGCCCGAAGACGTCCAGGTACGGGGTCGAGCCCCGCTGGTCGTCGGTGGACGAGCGCACGTCGTGGTTGCCCGCGAGGACGCTGTAGCCGACGCCCCTGCGGTCCAGCAGCCGGAAGGCCTCGCCGATCGCCGCGGTCTCCTGGGCGGTGCCGTTCTGGGTGAGGTCCCCGAGGTGGGACAGGAACACGATGTTCTCGTCCTCACCGTGTTCCAGAAGGTAACGCAGGGACGCCTCGACGGGCTTCCCGTCGATGCTCGGTCCGTCGAAGAGGTACTGGGTGTCGGGCATGACGGCGAGCGTGAAGCGGCGGCTCGCGGGGTCGGGCTCGCGGCGCCGCACCGCCGCCGCCTGCGCCGCGGCGGTGGACAGCGTGACCGTCGCCGCCGCGCCCAGCAGGGCGGTGGCACGGAGGAAGTTACGTCTGCCCGAGTGGGTCTGGGCAGACTCCTGCCCCGGTTCGTGCGAGGTGCACACAGTGACTCCGTAGAAAGGGTTCGTGGGTCAGAGCGCCCGCAGCGTCCACGACCAGCGGTGGACGCCCGGCGGGACGAGATACGCGGGCGAGGTGTCGGGCCCGCACGACGCGGTGCCCAGTCCGCGGTGCGCCGCGTCGATGTGGACCACGCAGCCCGGCCGGGGTGTCAGTTCGTCGTGGTGCGCGGCGGCCGTCAGGTCCTCCGCGCGATGGCGGGTGACCGAGACCTGGCGGGGCCCGTCCAGCCGTACCGACAGGACGTGGCCGTCACCGGAGAGCGTGAAGTGCCGTACGCCGTGCCGGCCCCCGCTCTCCTGCGGCCGCAGATAAGGGGTGAACAGCTCCTCCACGGGGGCCGAGTGGTGTCCGACGGGCGCCCCGGCCGCACGGTCCGGGTAGCTCTCCCAGGGGCCCTGCCCGTACCAGGCGAGGCGGTCGAAGTCGTCGACGGTCTCGAACACCGTGCCGACGCGGGCCACGTCCGTCAGCTCCTCGGGCAGCACGGCCGTCTCCTCGACGAGCACCCGGCCGTCCACCAGCGCTGTGAACGCCTGTTCGTGCTCGACGGCGCCGGCACCCGTCGTCCAGCGGGACCGGACCCGCACGGTGGCACCCTTGCGCTCCACGGAGACCGGCTCGCGCTGCGCGCGGTCCAGGCCCAGGTCGCGCCAGCGCTCGGCCATACCGCCGAGGACGTCGTTGTCGGTCGGGGCCCGCCACAGGCTCAGGGCCGGCGGGGAGGTGAGCAGCGGGTGCAGCAGCAGCCCGTTCTCGTCGGTCTCCGGCGGCGGGATGTGCCCGAGGTCCTCCTCGGCGCCCACCACCGGCTCCCGCTCGTCCGCCTCGTACCACTGGACCTGCGGCAGGCAGACCTCGGTGCCGCGGGGTGCCCAGGGCTCGTCGGCGGCCGTCGTCACGCGCAGGGTCAGCCAGATCTCACCGGCCCCGCCCGGTACCTCGGGCCGGTCGATCACGGCCGAACCGCCGGGCGGTACGGCGGGCAGCCGGGCCGGCAGCGTCCAGGTGCCGCCGTCGGCCGCCGCGAACTCCCACTCGGCGGCCAGCCACGACAGATCGCGGAAGTGCTGCCGGTTGTGCACCCGCAGCACCCGCCAGGTGCCCTCGCCCTCCACGGACAGCCGCACCGGGGCGGCGATCTCCCGGTGCTCGAACATCACCGGCTTGGGCGTGCGGTCGGGGAAGACGACCCCGTCGGCGATGAAGGCGCCGTCGTGGACGGTCTCGCCGAAGTCGCCGCCGTAGGCCCAGCGCAGACCGGGGCCCGCGACTCCGTTCTCGTACAGCCCGGCGCCCCCACGCCCGGCCGGTCGTCCGTCGTTCACACGCTGGAGGATGCCGTGGTCCCAGAACTCCCAGATGAACCCGCCCTGAAGACCTGGGGTGGCCTCGATGGCGGCCCATGTGTCGGCCAGGGTGCCGTTGCTGTTGCCCATGGCGTGCGAGTACTCGCACTGGATGAGCGGCCTGGTCTGCTCGCCCGACAGCGCGTGCGCCACACAGTCCTCGATGGGCGCGTACATCGGGCAGGCGATGTCGGAGGCGTCGTCCGTGGCCGCCCAGTCCAGCTTCGCGGCCCCCTCGTACTGAACCGGCCGCGTCGGATCGTGCCGCCGCAGCCAGCCCGCCGCCGCGTCGTGGCCCGCGCCGTAGTCGGACTCGTTGCCCAGCGACCAGACGATCACCGACGGATGGTTCTTGTCCCGCAGCGCCATCCGGGAGACCCGGTCCACGAAGGCGCCCAGATAGCGCGGGTCGTCGGCGATCTCGTGGGCGTGGTCGTGCGACTCGATGTCCGCCTCGTCGACGACGTAGAAGCCGAGTTCGTCCGTGAGGTCGTACAGGGCCGGGTCGCCCGGATAGTGGGAGGTGCGGATCGCGTTGAAGCCGAACCGCTTGAGCGTCAGCAGGTCGGCGCGCATGTCCTCGTACGACACCGTCCGTCCCGTCAGCGGATGGAAGTCGTGCCGGTTCACGCCCCGGATGTAGACCCGCTCGCCGTTGACCAGCAGGTCCCGGCCGCGGATCTCGACGTCGCGGAAGCCGACCCGGTGGTACGAGGTGTCGGCGACCGTGCCGTCGGACCGGTGCAGGCGGACGGTCAGGTCGTACAGCTCGGGGGTCTCGGCGTTCCAGGTCCGTACGTCGGGGACGACCGTCTCCATGCGGGCCTCGCCGAGGAAGTCGGAGACCCGGTCGTCCTCGGCGTTGGACCGGTCGAACTCGCGGTCCTGGGTGAGGAGTTCACCGTCCAGCTCCCCGCTGACGTACCACCCGGCGGGCAGCGTCCCCGTCCCCGTCCCCGCCGCCGAGCGCACCCGGCAGTCCACCCGCAGCTCCCCGTCGCGGCGCGCCCGCACGCTCACGTCCGCGAGATACAGCGGATCGGTGGCGTACAGCAGTACCGAGCGGGTGATCCCGCCGAGCCACCACTGGTCCTGGTCCTCGATGTGCGAGGCGTCGGACCACTTCACCACCGTGAGCCGCACGGTGGCCTTCTCCCCGGGACGCACCAGGCCGGAGAGGTCGAACTCGGCGGCCAGATGGGAGTCCTTGGAGACACCGGCCGGCCGCCCGTCCACATGGACGAGCAGCACGCTCTCGGCGGCGCCGACCTGCAGGACGATCCGGCGGCCGGCCCACTCGGCGGGTAGGTCGACCTCCCGCTCGTACACCCCGGTCGGGTTCTCCGCCGGAGAGTCCGGCGGGAACTGGGGCCACGGCATACGGACGTTGGTGTACCGAGGTGGGTCCTCCGCCACCTGGAGGGCCCAGGAACCGGGGAGCTGGGCCCAGGACCAGCCGGGGCCGGGTTCCCGGTCGGGCGAGGGCAGCAGCTGGAACCGCCAGCGGCCGTCGAGCGACAGCGCCCGGTCGCGCCGGTCGACGGCGTTCATGGGCAGCCGCCCCCAGGAGGTCACCTCGGGTGCTTCCCAGGGGCGCAGGGCGAAGAGTGCGTCGGTCATGACCGTTCCGAAGTGGGTGGTGACAGGGGGGACATGGTCGGCCGGGGCAGGATGCGGCCCCGCAGGCCCCAGGCGGGGTCCACGGGGATGCCGAGACGGTCCAGGACGGTGGGGGCGATGTCGACGAGGCGGGGCGTGTCCAGCAGAGTGCCGCCGGGCATGCCGGGTTCGGCGAGGACGACGAAGACCTCTCGCTCGGCGCGCGTGTCGCCTCCGTGGCCGCCGGTGTCGAGATGTCCGTGGTCGGTGGTGACCAGGACCGTCCAGTGCTCGTCCGCGCGGACGGGGTCGAAGCGCCGGGCGTCGACGGCGGCGAGCAGCCGCCCGAGGTGGGCGTCCTGGGCGAGGAGGGCCCGGTCGTAGGCGGGGCTCAGGGGACCCGTGGCGTGGCCGGCCTCGTCGGTGGCGCCGAAGTACACGAACACGACGTCCGGGTCGTCCTCGGTGAGCCAGCGCACGGCGGTGCGGGCGACGAGGCTGTCCGCGCTCTCGTAGCCGTCCCTCTCGCCGTCGTACCGGACGCGCCGGCCGATGGCGGGGCCCAGGGTGCCGCGCAGGACCAGTTCCGGCCAGGACACCGCGGCCATCGTGCGCAGACCGGGCCGCGCCGTGACGGCGCGGGTGAGGAAGTCGGGGTGGCGGGCGTAGTCGGCGCCGGTGAAGTCGTTGCCGGTCACCCCGTGACGGTCGGGCCACACCCCGGTCAGCACGCTCGACCAGCCGGGCCCGGAGTCGGTGTAGGCCATGCTGGTGGACGGCCCGTCCTCGGCCTGACCGTCCACCTCGCCGTAGGGCAGCAGACCGCTGCCGTGGGCGCCCGCGGCCATCAGGCCGTGCAGTACGGGTGCCGTGGACGGCGGGCGAAGCGGGACGGGGCTCCCTCCGGCCGGCGGCCGGGGGAGGGGCAGCCGGTCGAAGCGCACCCCGTCCATCCCCACCACGAGCACCTTGCCGCGCCCCGGCCGTCCTGAGCCGCCGACATCCACCATCGCGCACCTCTCTCCCGGGGAGCGGTTCAGCTGCCCTGTACCGCGCCCTCGGTGGCGCCCGCGATGAAGCCGCGCGCGAAGATCGCGAAGACCGCGACCAGCGGCAGGGACGCCATGAGTACACCGGCCATGACCATGCTGTAGTCGGTGTTGTGGCCGACGTTGAGCTGGGCCAGCTCCACCTGGAGGGTGACGTGCTCGGGATTGGTGAGCACGATGAGGGGCCAGACGTAGTCGTTCCAGGCACCGACGAAGGCGTAGATGGCGAGGAAGGACAACGCGGGCTTGATCATCGGCAGGGCGACGTTCCAGTACTGACGGAAGAACCCGGCGCCGTCGATGCGGGCCGCGTCCAGCAGTTCGTCGGGCACACCGTTCTCGATGTACTGGCGCAGCCAGAAGATGCCGAAGGCGTTGGAGAGCGCGGGCCAGACCAGCGCCTTGAGCATGCCGACCCAGCCGACCTCGGACATCAGGATGAACTGCGGCAGGACGGCCAGCTGGAGCGGCAGCATCATGAACACCAGCAGGGTGCCGAAGAGCCACTTGCGCCCGGGGAACTCGAACTTGGCGAAGGCGAAGGCCGCCAGGGAGTCGACGAACAGCACCAGGACCGTGGTGACACACGCGACGACGACCGTGTTGAGCATCGACCCGAAGAAGTCGATGGTGTCCAGCACATGCCGGATGTTCTCCAGCAGATGGGAGCCGAAGGTCAGCTTCGGCGGGCTCTTGTAGATGTCCCGGGTGGTGTTGGTCGCCATCACGATCGTCCACACGAACGGGAACACCGAGATCAGGACGGCCAGGACGAGGAAGACGTGCGCGGACAGGCCCTTGGGGCGGCGCTGGCGCTTGGCGCCCGTGGCCGGCCGCGGCGTGACGGCGGTCGTCATGACTTCCTCCCTCGTTGCACGATGCGCCAGTTGATGACGACGAGCACGATGATCAGTACGAAGAAGGCCCACACGATGGCCGCGCCGTAGCCGTAGTCGTTGTCGAGGAAGGCCGACTGGTAGAAGTACAGCAGCGTGGTCAGGCCCGCCTGGCCCGGACCGCCGAGGTTCTGGTTGGCGGCGTTGCTGGCGAAGAGCACCTGGGGTTCGCTGAAGCTCTGCAGGCCGTTGATGGTCGAGATGACGACCGTGAACAGGATGATCGGCCGCATGATCGGAATGGTGATCTGGAAGAAGGTGCGGACGGGGCCGGCGCCGTCCATCCTGGCCGCCTCGTAGACCGAGTTCGGGATGGACTGAAGGCCGGCCAGGTAGATGATCATGTTGTAGCCGGTCCACATCCAGGTCATCAGCAGCGCGATGACCACCTTGATCAGCCACGGGTTGCTCAGCCATGGGACGGGCGAGATGCCGACCATGCCCAGGATCGCGTTGACCAGGCCGAAGTCGTTGCTGAACACCGCGCCGAAGAAGATCGCCACGGCGACGATCGACGTCACGTTCGGCACGTAGAGGGCGATGCGGTAGAAGCCCTTGAAGCGGCGCACCGAGTGCAGCAGCGTCGCCAGGACCAGGGCGCCGAAGAGCGTGGGAACGGTGGACAGGACCCAGATCAGCAGGGTGTTGCGGATCGACAGCCAGAAGACCGGGTCGCTCCAGAGGAACTCGAACTGCTGGAATCCCACGAACTGCTTGGTGCCCAAGCCGTCGTAGCGCTGGAAGGCCAGATACAGCGAATAGAAGACGGGGACGAAGGAGAAGACGACGAAGATCAGGTAGAAGGGCGAGATCGCCAGGTACTGCCGCCAGTACGACAGCACCCCGCGACGCTCGGGCCGCGCGACGCCCGCGGGCGGGGTGCGCCGCGGGCGGAAGCGGGCCGGGCCCGGCCCGCCACGGTGCTCTGGCACCGTGGCGGGGCCGGTGACCGGAGGTGATGCCACCTCAGTTCACCCCCTGTCGCCGGGCGATCTGCTTGGCCTGGGAGACCGCGTCCTTCCAGGCGTCGTCGGGCTTCTTGCCCTTGGCCTCGATGCTGGTCAGCTCGGCCATGAAGGGAGCCATGACCGCCGAGTCGGCGGGGGCCTCGTAGCTCACGGGAATGGCCTCGGCGGCCGGGCCGAAGACCTCGATGATCTTCTGTCCGCCGAAGAAGGCGTCGGGGCCCGTCATGGCCGGCATCGCGTACGTCTCCGGGGAGGCGGGGAAGATGGCGGCGTCGGTGAAGCTCTTGGCGTTGTTGTCCGGGCTCAGGATCCAGCTGATGATCTTGAATGCCTCTTCGGGGTTCCGGCACTGCTGGGGCAGGGTCAGATAGGAGCCGCCCTGGTTGGCCGGTCCGCCCGGGGTCGCGCAGACCCGCCACTTGCCCTTGGTGCCCGGGGCCGCCGACTCGATGTCCAGCGCGTGCCAGGCGGCGCCGACCTCGGTGGTCAGGCTCTTGCCGACGGCGGCGTTCCAGCTCTGGTCGTTGATCTTGGCGTCGAGGCCGAGGGTGTAGGCGCGGACCGCGGTGTCCCACGCGGCACGTATGTGGTCCTGGTCGCCGATGAAGTGGTTGTCCTGGTCGATGAACCGCTTGGTGCCCTGGCCGACCGCGATGCTGAACA
Source organism: Streptomyces sp. NBC_00104 (assembly GCF_045160825.1). Classification (NCBI taxonomy): domain Bacteria; kingdom Bacillati; phylum Actinomycetota; class Actinomycetes; order Kitasatosporales; family Streptomycetaceae; genus Streptomyces; species Streptomyces sp. NBC_00104. The sequence continues at coordinate 9,421,013 of NZ_CP108215.1, forward strand.
CCGAGCCCATGTTGTTGATCAGGAAGGTGCCGGGCAGCGCCTTCTTCAGTTCGGTGCCGAGCGCGAAGTAGTCCTCCCAGGTCTTGGCCTCGGCCGCGACCTTGGCCGGGTCGCTGGGCAGCCCGGCCTTGTCGAACTGGTCCGCGCGGTAGAAGAGCGCGGTGGGGCCGATGTCGATCGGGAACCCGATCTGCTTGCCGTCCTCGGTCTGGGCGAGCTTGGTCTTCCACTCCAGGTACTGCGACGAGATCTTCTTGAAGCCCAGGTCGTTCAGGTCGAGGAAGCGGTCGGCGTTGGGCAGGAAGGAGGCGATGTCCTCGCCCTTGATGCCGGTGATGTCCGGCACGGAGGAGCCGCCCGCGGCGAGGGTGGTGGTGAGCTTCTGCTTGAAGTCGCCGCCTATGGAGGAGCTGGTCAGTTTGACCTGGCCCTTGAAGTGCGTCTTGGCCTCGGCGACCACCTTGTCGCTGAGGGCTCCGCCCCAGTACCACATGGTGAGGTTCTTGCCGTTCTTGGTGCCGCCGGATTCCGAGTCGCCGCCACAGGCGACGGTCAGGCCGGAGGCCGCCGCGGTGAGCACGGCAGCCTGGAGGAAGCCTCTACGGGAAAGGTCCACGGGTCACTCCTGTTTGTTCCTGTTCGTGGTACTAAGGGGCGTTTTTTCGTGGGGCTCAGTGCGGCCGGGCGGGCGGGGTGACCGGGGCGTGACGCACCGGTGGGCCGAGGTCCGCCGGGATGCGGTGCGGGAGGAAGCCGTAGGCCTTCATCAGGTCGGGGTCGGTCAGCGAGCGCCACCAGCGGTCGACGCCGTACCAGCCGGGCGCCGCCAGGCCTCCGCCGTGGTGGCCCACGGACAGTCCGGCGGACAGGACGGCGAACCGCAGCCGCTCCACCAGCGGCCAGCCGCCCAGGGAGGCGGCGACGAAGCTCGCGCCGAAGACGTCGCCGGCGCCCGTCGCGTCGAGCACGTCGACGTCGAGGGCCGGGACCTCCGCGTACTCGCCCGTCGTCTGGTCCACCGCGACGGCGCCATCGCCGCCACGCGTGACCACGGCCACCGGCACCAGCTCGCTCAGCGTGCCGAGCGCGGCGACCGCGCTGTCGGTCCGGGTGTACGCCATCGCCTCGGTCTCGTTGGGGAGGAAGGCGTGGCACAGGGCGAGTTGGTCGAGCAGGTCGCCGGACCACTGCTGGGTGGGGTCCCAGCCGACGTCCGCGTAGATGTGCGTGCCGTTCGCGGCGGCCTTGGCCAGCCACTCGCGCGGCTCGGCCTCGATGTGCACCAGTGCCGTGCGCGACTCGGGCGGGTCGCCCATCAACACGTCCTGGGAGTAAGGGGGTTCCTGGCCGTGGGTGACCAGGGCCCGGTCATGACCGTGGGCGAGGGAGACGGTGACGGGGGTGTGCCAGCCGTCCGCGGTGCGCGAGAGGGAGAGGTCGACGTTCTCCTGGCCGGCGAGGACGTCACGGCAGTAGCCGCCGTAGTAGTCGTCGCCGAAGACCGTGGCCAGGGAGGTCCGCAGGCCGAAACGGGCCGCGGCCACCGCCAGGTTGGCGATGCCGCCCGGACCGCAGCCCATGCCGTCGGTCCAGATCTCCTCGCCGGGTGTGGGCGGCTTTCCCAGCCCCGTGAGCACGAGGTCGTAGAAGAGCAGCCCGGTCAGCAGCACATCGGGCCGGTCGTCGTCCACGCGTGCACCCTCTCGTCGAGACTTTCGAGGATCACTCTTCAAAAGTCTTCAATTTCGGTGCACAGATCGTGCGCGCCTCCGAGGTGTTTGGCAAGAGTCAAGCAGAAGTGAGCATAGAAATGATTGGGAATGACGAGTACTGTTCAGCGCGTGCTGGCAGAGCGACGACACCAACTCATCCTGCGGGCCCTGCGATCAGGCGGCCCGGCGGCGGTCACCGACCTGTCCGAACAGCTCGGCGTGAGCCCCGCCACCATCCGGCGTGACCTCCTCAGGCTGGAGGAGGAGGGGCTGCTCACCCGTGTGCACGGCGGCGCGGTCGTGGACGAGGGCGACCAGCCCTTCGCCGAGGTCGCCGAGGTGCGGGTGGCCGAGAAGGACGCGATAGCGGCGAAGGCCGCCTCGATGGTCCGCGACGGTCAGTCCGTGCTCCTCGACATCGGGACCACCGCCTACCGCCTGGCCCGGCAGCTGCACGGCCGCCGTCTCACCGTGATCACCAGCAACCTGGTGGTCTACGAGGAGCTGGCCGACGACGAGGGCATCGAACTGGTGCTGCTCGGCGGCATGGTCCGCCGCGAGTACCGTTCCCTCGTCGGCTTCCTCACCGAGGACAACCTCCGGCAACTGCACGCCGACTGGCTGTTCCTCGGCACGAGCGGGGTGCGGCCCGGCGGACAGGTGATGGACACGACCGTCGTCGAGGTCCCGGTCAAACGCGCGATGATCAAGGCCGGCGACAAGGTCGTCCTGCTCGCCGACTCCGCGAAGTTCCCGGGTACGGGGATGGCGCGGGTCTGCGGTCCCGGGGAACTCGACGTGGTCGTGACCAACGGGTCGGTGGACCCGGGCACCCGGTCCTCGTTCGAGGACGCGGGGGTCGAAGTGGTCACGGTATGACCGCCCCCGCGGGGGGACGGCTGACACGTGTCGGGACGGCCCGCACAGACGCACGATCGGCAAAGGTGGTAGTTGCGTGAAGCTGACGATTCTGGGCGGCGGAGGATTCCGGGTGCCCCTCGTGTACGGGGCGCTCCTCGGGGACCGCGCCGAGGGCCGGGTCACCCATGTCGTGCTGCACGACCTGGACGCCGAGCGGCTCTCCGCCGTCACCCGCGTCCTGGCCGAGCAGGCGGCGGACGTGCCCGACGCCCCGGCGGTGACCGCCACCACCGACCTCGACGAGGCCCTCACCGGCGCCGACTTCATCTTCTCCGCGATCCGCGTCGGCGGCCTGGAGGGCCGCGCGAACGACGAGCGGGTGGCCCTCGACGAAGGCGTCCTCGGCCAGGAGACCGTCGGCGCCGGCGGCATCGCCTACGGCCTGCGCACGGTCCCCGTCGCCGTGGACATCGCCCGCCGGGTGGCCCGGCTCGCCCCCGACGCCTGGGTCATCAACTTCACCAACCCGGCCGGCCTGGTCACCGAGGCCATGTCCCGCCACCTCGGCGACCGCGTCATCGGCATCTGCGACTCACCGGTGGGCCTCGGCCGCCGTATCGCCCGTGTCCTCGGGGTGACGAACCCCAAGGAGGCCTGGATCGACTACGTCGGCCTCAACCACCTCGGCTGGGTCCGCGGCCTGCGCGTCGCCGGCCGCGACGAACTCCCGCGCCTGCTCGCCGACCGCGACCTCCTCGGCTCCTTCGAGGAGGGCAAGCTCTTCGGCGTCGACTGGCTCCAGTCCCTCGGCGCGATCCCCAACGAGTACCTGCACTACTACTACTTCAACCGCGAGGCCGTCCGCGCCTACCAGGCGGTCGAGAAGACCCGGGGCGCCTTCCTCAAGGACCAGCAGGCCCACTTCTACGAGGAGATGCGCCGCCCCGACGCCCACGCGCTCAAGGCCTGGGACCGCACCCGCGCCGAGCGCGAGGCCACCTACATGTCGGAGAACCGGGAGACGGCCGGCGCCGGCGAACGCGACGCCGACGACCTGTCCGGCGGCTACGAGAAGGTCGCCCTCGCCCTGATGCGGGCCATCGCCCGCGACGAACGCACCACCCTCATCCTCAACGTCCGCAACAAGGGAACCCTCTCGGCCCTCGACACCGAGGCCGTCATCGAGGTGCCCTGCCTGGTCGACGCCAACGGCGCCCACCCGGTCGCCGTCGCCCCCCTGCCCGACCATGCCACCGGCCTGGTCTGCGCGGTCAAGGCCGTCGAACGCGAGGTCCTCGCCGCCGCCGAGGCGGGTTCCCGTACGACCGCGGTGAAGGCCTTCGCCCTGCACCCGCTGGTCGACTCGGTCAATGTGGCGCGCAGGCTGGTGGAGGGATACATCGAGGTCCACCCGGGCCTGGCGTACCTTAAGTAGGCCCACCGCCGGAAAGCGCTTTCCCCCGCTCGCTCCCTCTCTGGAGACCCGTCATGCACGACGAACGCCGCCGCATCGAGGAACGCGTCGAGCGCGTCCACACCCAGCGCGTCAAGCCCGCCGTCTACGCGGCCTCCGTGCCCTTCGAGGTCGAGGCCTGGCAGGCGCCGGGCGAGCCCGTCCCCTTCGAGGAGGCCGCAGGCGCCTCGTACACACCGTTCGCGATGGACACCCCCTGGGGCCCGCCGTGGGGCACGACCTGGTTCCGGATGCGCGGACAGGTGCCCGCCGAGTGGGCGGGCCGCCGCGTCGAGGCGGTCATCGACCTCGGCTTCGTCGGCGACTGGCCCGGCAACCAGGCCGAGGCCCTGGTCCACCTCGCCGACGGCACCCCGCTGAAGGCGGTCAACCCGCTCAACCAGTACGTGCCGATCGGCAACCCCGTCCGGGGCGGCGAGACCATCGACTACCTGGTCGAGGCGGCCTCCAACCCCGACATCCTCGCCGACAACTTCTCGAAGATCACGCCCCTGGGTGACATCCTCACGGCCGGGGACAAGCCGCTCTACACCTTCCGGCGCGCCGACATCGCCGTCCTCGACGAGGAGGTCTGGCACCTCGATCTGGACCTCCAGGTGCTGCGCGAACTGATGGTCCACCTCGGCGAGCACGAGCCCCGCCGCCACGAGATCCTGCACGCCCTGGACCGGGCGATGGACGCCGTCGACCTCGACGACGTCTCCGGCAGCGCGACGGCCGTCCGCGAGATCCTCGCCCCCGTCCTCGCCAAGCCCGCCCACGCCAGCGCCCACACCATCTCCGGTGTCGGCCACGCCCACATCGACTCCGCCTGGCTCTGGCCCATCCGCGAGACCAAGCGCAAGACGTCCCGTACCTTCTCCAACGTCACCGCGCTGGCCGACGAGTACGAGGACTTCATCTTCGCCTGCTCCCAGGCCGTGCAGTACGAGTGGGTGCGCGACAACTACCCGCAGGTGTGGGAGCGGATCAAGAAGGCCGTCGACAAGGGCCAGTGGGTACCCGTCGGCGGCATGTGGGTCGAGTCCGACGGCAACCTGCCCGGCGGCGAGGCCATCGCCCGCCAGCTCGTCCACGGCAAGCGGTTCTTCATCGAGCACTTCGGCATCGAGACCAAGGGCGTCTGGCTGCCGGACTCCTTCGGCTACAACGCCTCCTACCCGCAGCTCGCCAAGCTCGCCGGCAACGACTGGTTCCTCACCCAGAAGATCTCCTGGAACCAGACCAACAGGTTCCCCCACCACACCTTCTGGTGGGAGGGCATCGACGGCACCCGCATCTTCACCCACTTCCCGCCGGTCGACACCTACAACGCCCGCTTCAGCGGCGAGGAGATGGACCGCGCCGTCCGCAACTACCAGGAGAAGGGCGCCGGCACCCGCTCCCTCGCGCCCTTCGGCTGGGGCGACGGCGGTGGCGGCCCCACCCGCGAGATCATGGAACGCGCCCGCCGCCTCGCGGACCTGGAGGGCTCACCGAAGGTCGTCGTCGAACACCCCGACGAGTTCTTCGCCAAGGCCCGCGCCGAGTACGAGGACGCCCCCGTCTGGAACGGCGAGCTGTACCTGGAGCTCCACCGCGCCACGTACACCTCCCAGGCCCGCACCAAGCAGGGCAACCGCCGCAGCGAGCACAAGCTGCGCGAGGCCGAACTCTGGGCGACCACGGCCGCGCTCCACGCGCCCGGCTACTCCTACCCGTACGAGAAGCTCGACCGCCTCTGGAAGACGGTCCTCCTCCACCAGTTCCACGACATCCTGCCGGGCTCCTCGATCGCCTGGGTCCACCGCGAGGCGGAGGCGGAGTACGCGCGGGTGGCGAAGGAACTGGAGGAGCTGACGGCTCAGGCGATCTCGGCGCTCGGCGGCGGAGACCCGCGGGTCTTCAACACCAGCCCGCGCGACCGGGCCGAGGTGGTCCGTACGCCGGCGGGTGCACCGGTGTACGTGACGGTACCCGCGAACGGCAGCGCGCCCCTCACCGCCGCCGAACCCCCGCACCCCGTCACCGTCTCCGGCCGCGTCCTCGACAACGGCCTGGTCCGGGTGGAGATCGCCGAGGACGGCACCCTCGCCTCCGTGCGCGACCTACGTGCCGACCGCGAGGTGCTCGGCGACACGGGCAACCTGCTCCGTCTGCACACCGACCTCCCGAACTACTGGGACGCCTGGGACGTCGACAAGCACTACAAGAACCGCTACACGGACCTGCTGGACGCCGAGTCGGTGACCGTGGTCGAGGAGGACCCCCTCCTCGGCGCCATCCGCGTGGAGCGCTCGTTCGGCAAGGGATCCCGCATCACCCAGACGATCACCCTGCGCGCCGGCAGCCCCCGGATCGACTTCGAGACGGACATCGACTGGCACGAGGCCGAGAAGTTCCTCAAGGCCGGCTTCCCGATCGACGTCCGCGCGCCCCACTCCTCCGCGGAGATCCAGTTCGGCCACATCCAGCGCCCCACCCACACCAACACCAGCTGGGAGGCGGCCCGCTTCGAGGTCTCCGGCCACCGCTGGGTGCACGTCGCCGAGCCCGGCTACGGCGTGGCGGTGATCAACGACTCCACCTACGGCCACGACGTCTCCCGCACGGTCCGCGAGGACGGCGGTACGACCACCACGGTCCGCCTCAGCCTGGTCCGCGCCCCGCGCATCCCGGACCCCGAGGCCGACCAGGGCAAGCACCGCATCACCTACTCGCTCCTGCCCGGCGCGAGCATCGAGGACGCGGTCGCCGAGGGCTACGCCCTCAACCTGCCGCTGCGGGTCGCGGACGCGGCCGGCGCCCCCGAGCCGGTCGTGTCCGTGGACGGCGCCGGAGTGACCGTCGAGGCGGTCAAGCTCGCCGACGACGCCTCCGGCGACGTCGTGGTCCGGATCTACGAATCGAGTGGCGGCCGGGCCCGGGGCGTCCTGCGCACCGGCTTCCCGCTCGCCGGTGCCCAGATCACCGACCTGCTGGAACGCCCCCTGTCGGAGACGGCCACGGACGGCGACGGCGTCCCGGTGACGCTGCGCCCGTTCGAGGTGCAGACCCTGCGGCTGGCGGTGGGGGAACGGTGACCGCCGTTCCCGTCAAGAATTAAGAAAGGCATGAAACAGCTGGTCGCGGCGGGCACCTTGCCCGCCGCGACCTCTTCTCGTTCCCTCCACGCCACCTGGAGTTCGCTCGGTGCCCGTGTGATACGGGAGAACGTGAGAGAGAGTGGTGAGGTGTCATCGTGCGAGATCCGCGCATGTCCGCGATAGGCAAGGGGCTCAGGCGCCGCGGCAGACTGATCGCCGAGGCGGTGAGCCCGCCGCGCAGGCCGCTGGACGCCGTCCCCGCACCCCGGACCGACCCCGCGCCCGAGGAGCCGCCGTACGTGGCGCCGCGCGCGTCCCGGCTGGTGGACGCGCCGGTGTTCGTCCTCTCCTCGGTGCGCTCCGGCTCGACGTTGCTGCGGGTGATCCTCAACAGCCACAGCCGGATCCGCGCCCCGCACGAGATGCATCTGCGGACGGTCCACGTCCATCTCTCCCGGGACTTCACCGGGGACGCGATGAGGGCGCTCGAACTCGACAGGTCCGAGCTGGAGCACGTCCTGTGGGACCGCATCCTGCACCATGAGCTCACCCGCAGCGGCAAGCAGGTCATCGTCGACAAGACCCCGCCGAACACCCTCATCTGGCCGCGCCTGCACCGATGTTGGCCGAACGCCCGCTACCTCCTGCTGCTGCGTCACCCCGGCGCCGTCGTCCAGTCCCTCACGAGCCGCCGCACCGACCCGGACCACGAGGCGATCCGGGCCGAAGTCCTCTCCTACAGCGAGAAGCTGGAAGAGGCCCGCCGGAACCTCCCCGTCCACGTGATCCGTTACGAGGAGCTCACCGCCGACCCCGAGAAGGTCACCCGGGGCATCTGCGACCACCTCGGCGTCGACTGGGAGCCGGGGATGCTCGACTACGGCACCAAGGACCACGGCACCTACCGCCCCCAGCTCGGCGACTGGTCCACCACCATCAAGTCCGGCCGCATCCAGCCGGCCCGCACGGCGGACCCGACAGCGGAACTCCCGCCCCGCCTACGGGAGCTGGCCGAGGAATGGGGGTACCAGGCTTGATCGCGCCCCGACAGGGGCGCGGGGAACTGCGCGAGAACCCCCCACCACCCGCACCCGACCACCCCCCTCAGCGGGGGCCCGGGGGCGCAGCCCCCTGGGACGGGACGGGTAGGGGCGGCGGGGGCGAGAATCCCCGGCGCCCTCAGACCGCCAACGGACGGTCGGCAGCCGGCTTGCACACCACGGGGGCCGAGACGGCCACGGGCCGCGCCTCCATGGCGACCGGCACCTCCGACACCTGGTGCGGCATGGTCACCGACCGCACCGGCCGCGTCCCCGACACCACCGTGTAGTCCTGGCCCAGCCGCGTCGGCATCACGTCCCCCGGGTCCTCCCCGAGCGCCAACTGCACAGCCGCCCAAGGGGCGTTGATCCCGCACAGCGCGAGCTGGTGCAGCCCGCCCGCCGGACGCGTGTTGACGTCCATGAGGACCGGCTCGTCGCCGTACATACGGAACTGGATGTTCGTCAGGTAGTGCAGCTCGAACCGCTCCGCGATCCGCCGCGCGGGCTCGATCCACGCGGGGTTGAGCGTGAAGCCACGCCGGCGGCCGTTCTTGGTGCGGCCCACGGCCATCCGGACCCGCCCGTCGGGTCCGGTCAGGCAGTCGACGGACACCTCCGGCTGTTCCAGCCGCGGCATCACCATCCAGTCCACGGGCTCCTCGGCCTCCCGCACCGCTTCCACGACCATGTCGAGCTGTACGTACGGGCTCGGGAATCCGCTGAGGTGATCGAGCGAGAAGGGTGCGCGTGTGATGACACGGAAACCCACACCTCCCGCCCCGGCCGCGGGCTTGAAGCACGCCCTGTGCCCGCCGTCCTCCAACTCCTCGACGGCGGCGGTGAGTTCATCGGTGTTCGTCACCCGGAACCACGGCGGCACCGGGACCCCGTGGGCCTGGACCGCCTCGTACGCGGTCACCTTGTCCTCGAAGACCTCGATGGCCTCGGCGGTCGGCGCCAGCAGCGCCGTACCGACGGCCGCGAACTCCTCGCGGTGCGCGGCGAGGGCCGCCTGGTGCAGCCGGGGCACGAACACGTCGATGCCGCGCTTGGCACACTGGTCGAGCGCGTACTCGACGTACGCGGCGGGGGAGAGGCCGTCCGGCTCCAGGTCGGCGGTGTCGGCGGCGGCCAGTACGGGGGAGTCGGCGTCGGCGTGCGTGGCATGGATGTCCACCGGACGAGCGTGCGGATTATGCCGCAGCTGATCCATGAAGAAGACGTTCTCCGCGTACGTGCGGTTGAGCCAGACGCGTACGCGAGAGACCATGCAGGCCGCCTTTCAGGGTTCGCGGGCAGGGCGGAGCAGGCCGTGCCCGGCCAGGGGGGATGGAGGTACGCCGAACCGCCGTACGCGAAGCAGGGGCGTGGCGGTGGTGTAGGACGGATCATACGGCCACTGGGACCCTGGTTTCTGTCACGCGCGTGTTAATCCTGGCGCGGCGGGGCGTCCGGGACACGTGTCGGGCCGCTCGGCACGTCGGTCTTGTCCACCGGTGTGCCCGTGTGTTCTCGTGTTGATGTTCGGTGTCCAGGAGGGAGCACGGGTGGAGTCGAGGGTCGGCCGTCACGGAAATCTGCTGGCCATCAGTGATCTGCACGTCGGCTATCCCGAGAATCGCGCCCTGGTCGAGAAAATGCGCCCCGAGACCGACGACGACTGGCTTCTCGTGGCCGGTGACGTCTCCGAGGCCGTCGCCGACATCCGCTGGGCCCTGGAGACACTCGCCGGCCGCTTCGCCAGGGTCGTGTGGGCGCCGGGCAACCACGAACTGTGGACCCACCCCGGCGAGACCGTCCCGTACAAGGGCGTCGAGCGGTACGAACACCTCGTCGCCCTCTGCCGGGAGCTGGGCGTCGTCACCCCCGAGGACCCGTACCCCCTCTGGGAGGGACCCGGCGGCCCGGTGGTGATCGCGCCGCTGTTCCTGCTGTACGACTACTCGTTCCTGCCCCAGGGCTGCGCGACGAAGGACGAGGGCCTGGAGTACGCGCACGGCACCGGAGTGGTCTGCGTCGACGAGCACGTGCTGTACCCCGACCCGTACCCGAGCCGCGACGACTGGTGCCGCGCCCGGGTCGCGGAGACCGAACGCAGGCTCGCCGAACTGCCGCCCGACCTGCCCACGGTGCTGGTCAACCACTACCCACTGGACCGGCACCCGACGGACGTCCTGCGCTACCCCGAGTTCGCCATGTGGTGCGGCACGGGGCTGACCGCCGACTGGCACCGGCGCTTCAACGTCGAGGTCATGGTCTACGGCCATCTGCACATCCCGCGGACCACCTGGCTGGACGGGGTCCGCTTCGAAGAGGTGTCCGTGGGTTACCCCCGCGAGTGGCGACCGCGTCCGGAACCCCCGGGCAGGCTGCGCCGCATTCTGCCGATGGAGGTCGGAACCGGTGTTCGAGGAACTGCTCCCGGGAGCGGTCGTGGTCGTGGAGGCGCCCGCCCATGACGCGGCCGCGGCCGTCGAGGGGATCGAGCTGTACCCCGAGGAGGAGGCGGTCGTGGCCCGGGCGGTGCCGAAGCGGCGCCACGAGTTCACCCTCGTCCGCGCCTGCGCCCGGCAGGCCATGGAGAAGCTCGGCGTGGCGCCGCGGGCGATCGTGCCCGGCGAGCGCGGCGCCCCCGGCTGGCCGGACGGGCTCACCGGCAGCATGACCCACTGCGAGGGGTACGCGGCCGCCGCCCTGGTCCGCGCCGCGGACCTCGCCTCCCTCGGCATCGACGCCGAACCCCACGACGCCCTGCCCGAGGGCGTCCTGACGGCGATCGCCCTCCCCGCGGAGGAGATCCGACTGCGCCGTCTGACCGCCGACCACCCCTCGGTCCACTGGGACCGGCTGCTCTTCAGCGCCAAGGAGTCCGTCTACAAGGCGTGGTTCCCGCTCACCGGGCGGTGGCTGGACTTCGCGGAGGCCGACATCGAGGTGACCGTCGACCCCGGCGGCCGCTCCGGCGCCCTGCGCGTCGGACTCCTCGTGCCCGGACCGGTGGTGGACGGTCGTCGCATCGACGCCTTCACCGGACGCTGGACCGTCCGGCGGAGGCTGGTGGCGACGGCGGTTTCGGTTCCCTTCCCCACCGCGGAGGACGAGGACGCCAGATGAGCACCCTTTCCTGTGCGGAGCTGCACAGACAGGTCGCGTCGGAGATCGACGCGGAGATCGCCACCGCCCTGGAGAGCCTCGGGCCGTCGTCCGTGGCGGTCCGAAGATCCATATCCGGGCTGCTGGGCCACCAGCAGATGAAATACCCCCTGTCCGTGCTCCCGCTCCTCGTGCACGCCTCCGAGACCGGGGTCCCGGGACCGGCCGTTCCCCTGTCGGCCGTGCACGTCCTGTGGTGGACGTCCGCCTGCTACCTCGACGACCTGGCCGACGGCCACGGCACCCACACCCCCGACGGACTCGGCACGGACGAGGCGCTGTTGGCGTCCGTCCTCAGCGGACAGGCCCTTCCCATCCGGGTCGTACAGGCCCAGTCGGTCCCGGACGCGGTGCGCAACGCCCTCACCGGTGAGATCGTCAACTGCTGGATCGACGCTGTGGAAGGCCAGTTGCGGGACCTGCGCGGCGACATGGAGAACGCCTCGCGGGACGCGGTCGTCGCCGCCTATCGTGGGAAATCCGGCGCCCCGTTCGGGATGATCACGGCGATGGCCGCGATTCTCTGCGGCGCCGGGACCGAACGGACCGAACAGTGGCGGGAATTCGGCGCCGTCTTCGGAATTCTCTGGCAGCTCTTCAACGACCAGGAGGACCTTCTCTCCGGCCGCGACGAGGATCTGCTGAACGGCACGGTCACGTATCTCCTCGCCTGCGCCCTGGAGGAGACGCCACCCGGATCGAGGACGCGGGTCACTGAACTCTCCGCCGCCGCACGGTGTTCCGAAACGGCCCGCGCGGAACTCCGCGCCCTGCTGCTCGCCCCCGGCGTGCTCCGGCGCTTCGAGAAGGACCTCGCGGCGTTCCGCGACGACGCGTACCGCGTGCTCGACGAACTGGGCGGTGACGAGACCTACGTGCCCGCCCTGCGCCAGTTGGTGGCTCAGGCCTCCGGGATGTACCTGACCTAGCCTCGATCTTGCATGACGGTCCGCCGACGGAGTCGGTGGGCCGTTTCGCTTTCTGTGGCTGATGGCGGGAATGCTGGTGGCCCGAGTGTCGTGTCGGGTGGGCGCCGGATTTTACTGTTCCGGGGTGGGTCCTCGTTTCGTAGGGACGGGGGAATCCGCTGTTCATCCGGGGTTCGGCAGGAGGGCGAGCCGTTCGAGCCGAAGAGGGCCGGCTCAAGGATCAGGAAGCGGCCGTGAAATGGGTCGAGGGTGTCCTGGATGCGTTCCAGGTACTCAAGGACATCAGGGTGGTGGCCGCGGTCATGTAGATGCGCAAAGCCATATGCGGGCACGTCCGCTTCCTTCGTTCGCTCCGGTACGACGACTTGAACGTAGCCACGCTCTGCGTACGCCGCGCTTACCCCTCCGAGGTAAGCGCCGGACAAGCCGCTCAGACCCGACTTCGGTCGTTCGGGAAACGGAGCCGTAGCTGCCCCTTCCGCAACCCACCACTCACCTCGGCTCCCATCCCGTCTGCCGTCGACCCAACACCGTGGAGCGGGCCTGATTCCTGGCGTCCAGGTGGAGGGCGCCACTGTGCGAACGACCTGGACGCCAGGTCGCCCCCGCGACAAGACCCCGTGGCTTCCCGCACGATCCGGTGGGACGGGAATGACACGGCCCGCCTCGTCGAGCGGTCCGGGCAGAGGCCGGACCTTCACAGTGGATAGGAGGTCAGCACGTCGGCTCGGGGGCGTCGTACATCGGTGGACTGCCCGGCGTAGGCGTATTCAGGTTGGCGGCCGCTCATGCGCAGAGGCGTCGCCCGTTGCGTCCGACTCCCTCTCCGGGGTCGTGGGCGGATGGGAACTGCCCACTGCCTCAATCGTCTTCCGCCCGGGAGCGGACTCCGGCGGAGCGTGCGGTGGGGCCGAGGAGAAGAGTGCGGGATCCCTGGACAGTGCCCGGGTCAGCCATGCGCCGGCGAGCTGCGAGGTGAGGATGGACAGCAGCACGAGGGCGACGAAGAACCGGCCATTGATGACGCCCGCGCTGAAGGTCACCGAGGCCAGGATGATGCCGGGGCCGCCGCGGGCGTTCATCGCCACCGCGAAGTGGGTCGACCAGGACGGTGACTTGCCGGCCATGCGGGCCCCCAGCCACACGCTGCCGAACTTGACCGCACAGGCCAGGACGAACAGCCAGCCGAAGAAGACCAGGTCGAGGTCGTGGACTAGGTCGAGGCGGAAGCCCACCAGCGCGAAGTAGATGGGGATGAAGAAGGCCAGCGAGAATCCACGTACGGCCTCCTCCCCGGGGGACGCCGTTTCGTGACCCGCCATGGCGATGCCCGCCATGAGCGCGCCGAAGATCGGGTCGATGCCCAGACCCATGCAGGACAGGCAGAGGGCGAAGAGGAAGACCAGGCGGAACGCCGCTGGGCTGCGCAGTTCCAGCACCTTCAGGGTGCCCGTGGCGAGCCGTTGGAACGCCGCACGGCCCCCAGCCAGGCAGACCGTGAAGAACAGCAGCGAGGCGCCCACGTAGTAGGCCACGTCCCAGCCGATCCCCTCGACGGGGAGCAGGGCGGGCAGGCCGTAGGCGGTGTCCGCCTGGATGCGGGCCAGCCCGAGGATCACGGCCAGGACCACGTAGAGGAGGACGTCCTCGATCACGGCCACCGTGAGCACCATTCGGGCGAAGAGGCTGCCCATGATGCCGAGGTCGATCATGATCCGGGATATGACGGGGATACTCGTCACCGCGATGGCCAGTCCCAGGACCAGGGAGATGCTCGCCGCGGACCCGTGCGGGCCCGCCAGGTCACCTGGGTCGACCCCCTGGGCGATGGCCAGTCCTCCGGCAAAGGGAATCACCAGGCCGGTGGCGGTGGTGAACACCACGGTCCTGCGCTCCGCACCGAGACCGCTCTGGCGCATCTCCAGCCCGGCCAGGAAGACCATCAGGATCGTGCCGAGCTGGTAGACCGCCCCCAGCGTGTGGGCGGTGGCGCTGGAGGACGGCACCAGCCAGGCGCTCACCGAGGGAGCCATCAGACCCAGGGCGCTGGCCCCGAGCAGCAGTCCCCCCGTGATCTCGCCGATCACCGGAGGCTGGCGCAACCGGGCGAAGACGTAACCGCCCACGTGCGCCGCGACCAGAAAGCCGGTCAGCACGATCAGAATCCTGGCCGTATCCGAAATCGTCAGGGACATGGGCACGCCTCCGGACCATCGAGAAGTGACGCTTTGTACTGGAGGCGTGGGGGAGGCTCCAACGATCAATGCAGTGCATTTATCGGATGATGCTTTTACGTCAGGGATACCCGAGCGTGTTCCGATGAACCCTCGAAATGGCCGACTTATCGGCATCCCATTCCCTCGATGCCGCTTCGAACTAAATAAAGCTATTATATGAATTTGAGTTATTGTTGACGGCTGTCAGGCCCACGTGTTCGTCGAGCCGCAGAGGCCCCAACATTCTGTGTGGTCACTGCAATTGGCTTCCGTCTCTTGGTCGATGGTTTCGAGACCTTTTCCCCGCATGGTCCGCTGTGGCGCTATTCCTGGCGACTCTCATCAATAGACGGGTGGTACCTGGATATATGCCTCGGTGTGAGTGCGTATCGCATTGCTGTCAGGCAGCCACGCTGGGGGCGACGCATTGGTCATTGCGCTCCTCCCCGTCTCCCCGTCTCCTCGGCCGGAGGCCTTCACCGCAACCCCGCCCCGGCCGCCGCCCCGGACGGCGCACCAGCCCCCGTCCCGCCTGGACCTCGGCCGGGGATGCTCGCGCCGCCTCGGGTATGGGTGCTTTCCGCGTTTCACCGCCGGTGTCCGGTGACGGTCCGCCGGGCACAGCCGGCGGACCGTCACTTCGCGCGCTCAGACCTCCGGGCACCAGCTCCGCAGCAGCTGGAAGAACTGCTCCTCGTTGCCCGAGAGGCCTGCCGCCGCCAGCGCCCGCTCCGCCTCGGCGAGCGCGGCGGGCGGCACCACGGGTGGTCGGCGGGACTCCGGCGGCCCGTCGAAGGCTGCTCGTACGGTCCCCAGCAGCCGCAGATAGGCCTGTACGGCGGCGCGCTCGCGGTCGGTCAGTACGGCGGTCGGCATCGAACGGCTCTCCCCTGGTCGGATCGGCGAAACTCGGTGCCGGCCCCGGCAAACGGGTGGCACACTCCCAGCTTGCCGTCCCCCACTGACAATCCCGCTCTTCCGCGCGGGGATGTCGCCCGGGGCTACCGCGGTGCCGTGCCCAGCACCGTCTCCCGCTCATGCTCCGTCAGCGGCGGTTCCGGCGGCGGGGGTTTGACGGGACCGCGCAGGACCGCCAGGACGATCTCGGGTCTGACGAGGGCGCCGATCGGCTCGGTGAGGGTGACCACGCCGAGGTACGCCTTGAAGACCAGGGGCCGTCCGAGCGCGGTCCGGATCAGCCGTTCCACATAGCGGCCGAACAGCCTCTGCACGGTGTTCGGCCGCTTGCCGATGGCCTCCGGGTAGCGGATGTCCGTGCCGGTGGCCAGCTCCCAGGCGAGAGTCACCGGCACCGCCACGGCCTTCTGGACCCGGCGCGCGAGCCCCGGCGCCGTGAGCCCGTGCGCGGCCACCCGTTCACGCAGCGCGAGGGCGCTCTGGGCGGCGACGGACATGCCGTGGCCGTAGATCGGGTTGTACGTGGCCACCGAGTCGCCGATCGCGACGAAGCCGTCGGGCCAGCCGGACACCTTCTCGAAGAAGCGTCGCCGGTTGATCGTGCTGCGGGTGACCACGACGTCCGTCAGGGGCTCGGCGCGGGAGATCAGCTCCCCCACGACCGGATGCCGGACGGTGCGCGCGAACTCCTCGAACTCCTCGGCCCGGGCGGTCGGCTGACCCCCTCGGGTGCCCGACAGCGTCACCAGCCAGCGCCCGTCCTCGATGGGCACCAGCGTCGCGCTCCGCCCCGGGACCGGCTGCGACCCGTCCGGCTGCACATTGACCACCGGGTACTCCTCGGTGCCCGCGGGCGCCCGGAAGATCCGGCTGGCGTACACGAGACCGGAGTCGACCTCGTCCATCGGCGCGGGCGGGACGCCGAGCGCGTCGAGCCAGGCCGTGCCCCGCGAACCGCGCCCGGCGGCGTCCACCACCAGATCGGCGGTGAGTACCCGCTCCTCGCCCTCGGCGGGGCGCACCCGTATCCCCGTCACCCGGGAGGCGTCGCCCTCCAGGCCCAGGATCTCGGTGCGGTCGAGCACGGTGACCCGGGGGCCGGCGAGGAGCCGGGCGCGGACGACCGTCTCCAGCAGATCGCGGCTGCACGCGATCATGAACGCCATCTCGGGCCAGCGCCGCACCCAGCCCTGGGCCGACAGGGAGACCAGACCGGTCGGCAGCGGGATGCGCCGGGCGCCGGCCGCCAGCCAGGCGTCGGTGACCCCCGGCAGCAGGTTCTCCATCGCCCGGGCCCCGCCGGACCACAGCAGATGGGTGTGGCGGGCCTGGGGCACGCCCTTGCGGGGCTCGGGCCCCTCGGGCAGCGCGTCGCGCTCGACGACGGTGACCTCGGCGTGGTCGCGCAGGGCGGCGGCGGCCAGCAGGCCGGCCAGGCCCCCGCCGACGACGACGGCACGCCGGGGAGACGTGACCGCGCGGTCGCGCGGGACGCTAACGGGTTCGCTCATGGAAGTCGCTCTCTGACCTGGTCGCGGCGGCCCATTCGCGGGCAGCGGCTACAACGGGTGACTGACGCAGGGCGATGGACATCCGTACGAGGTCACGGGGGTTCTCGGCGGGCGGGGCGGGGGCGGGTGCGTCGGCCGTGGCCGAGCTGATGACCCGGCCCTCCGGGTCGTCCTCCCTGGCCCGCACCGCCGCCGTCACCATCGCCGCGTCGGCCTCGGCCCGCGCCTGGACGGGCTCGGAGCCCGCCGCGACGGCGGCGTCGTACGCCTTGGCCCGTACCTCGGAGTCGAAGTACGGGTACAGGCTGAGCATGCCGTCGTGGATGTCGGACTCCCGCTGTGTCATCTGGAGCCGGGCCGGCGCCCACCAGGAGATCCGCACCTCGTGACTCGCCTGGGCCCAGACGGGCCGCAACTCCCGCCACAGCGGCCCGAGCCGACGGTACATGGACCAGATGGTCCAGGAGTCGCCGAGGCGCTCTCCGGCCAGCGGCAGACAGAAGCCGACCGCGCAGATCTGCGCGCCGACGGACGACAGCACGGGGGCGACGTACGTGCTCAGGTAGTCCAGGTCGCCGCCCTGCCAGCGGGCGACCACGGCGACCAGCTTGACCGCCGCGAAGGGGACGTTGAGCATGAAGCCGAACGCGATGATCAGCAGCCCGGCGCGCAGCCAGCCGCGCACCTGGAGCGCCCAGCGCCAGCACATGACGTTCATGGCGACGCCCGCGACGGTGAACCCGATCAGATAGAGCACGATCATCTCGCGCAGGAACGGGGTGTTGGCGTAGTACGTGTCGAAGTCCCGCACCCGCTCCACCGGTGCCTCGCCGAGCACGAACATCAGCACGATCGCCGCGCACACCGCGCCGTACCCGGCGATCCAGCGGTGCGAGAGGCGGCGTGTCGCCTGGGGCGGGCCACCGCGCCAGTTGGTGATCAGCACCAGACAGGAGCCGCTGAAGGCGCTCAGCAGGACGTAGACGAGGGCCGCCGAGACGTTGGTGACGCCGGTGGCGCGGTTGACCTCGGCGATCGTCGGCGGCGCGGCGAAGCAGAAGACCAGGGCGGCCAGCGTCATCAGCGCGCACACGGACCGGATCAGGGGATCGCCCCAGTTCCGCAGCAGCGCGGGCGTCTTGAGGGCGAGGGCGATCGTCATCGCGACGGCCGGAATGTAGTAGCTGGACCCGTCCATGTCTTCGGCGTCTCTGCGTCTCTGCGTCTCGGAGTCGCTGCGTTTCCGGCCGCTCAGCCCTGCGGCCCGCGGTAGCCCAGCGAGGCCCCGATGCGGCCGGCCAGGTGATCGCGACGCACCGGCCCGCGCAACGCGGAACCGGCGAGCCACGCCCGGCACTTGCTGGCCAGCAGCAGTCCGAAGCTCTCGGCGTCCTGCTCGTCCGTCAGGTCGAAACGAGTACGGGCGGCGACCCTCAGCACGGTCGCCCGCAGATCGGCGTCCTGGTTCAGTAAGCGCGCGGCGACCGAGGCACCCTCCACGTGCCGGCCGCAGTGCCCGGCCTGCATGTGCCACAGCTCGTGGCCGAGGATCACCAACTGGTGGTCGGGCGCGGTGCGTTCCTCGATGACGACCAGGTCCTGCTCGGCCATGTCCAGCCACAGCCCACTGGCCGTGCCCGGCGGGAAGACGGCCGTACGGTAGTGGACGGGGCGGCCGCGGCGTCTGCTCATGGCGTCGCACAGGGCGGCGTAGAGGTCGGCGGGGTCCGCCGGCGCCGGCAGCGTGAGTTCGCCGACCAACTCGCCGCACAGACGGCGCATTTCCTTTCCGATGCCCACAGATCTCCCCCGGTCAGGACTCGGGCCGCTTGACGCTCTCCAGCAGCATGTCCAGCCACTCCGCCACCTTGTCGCGGTGCTGGTCGGTGGGCAGCTGCGCCGCCCGCCAGGCGATGGAGCGCACACCGTGGTTCTGCAGCAGCCGCTGCAACGGGTCGTCCGCGGCCTCGGCCGCCGCGCGCTCACGGTCGGCGAGCTGCTGGAGAAGCTCCTGCTCGGTGCGCATCAGGGCGCTCGCCAGCGCCTCGGGATCCTCGGCGGTGAGGAAACCGGCGTGCACTCTGAAGAAGCGCTGGATGGCGTCGCAGTGCTCCATCGTGGGACGGCGGTCACCGTTGATCAAGGCCCCCGCCTGCTGGCGCGACATGCCGGCGCCGTCGGCGATCTCCTGCTGGGTGTACTTGCGGCCGCCCGGCTTGAGCCGGGTGCGTCGCAGCAGGTCCAGGCGCTGCAGAAAGCGGGCCTGGACGTCCGGCTCACCGGCGCGCTGCCCGCTCAGCAGGGCCTTCACCACCGCCTCCGGCACACCCGAGGCCACCGAGAGCCGCCGGGTGTCGAAGACCTCCGCGTGCCCCACGCGCAACTTGTCCGCCAGCGCGGTGACACGGGCCACGACGGCCGGCAGCAGAACCGTCGCCGCGGCGTCCGGAACCTCGAAGCCATCCGTCACCGACAGATCTCCTACGTCTCTCTCAGGCCAATTTCGCGGTACTGCGGAATCCGTGGAACCAAGCCTGGCGCGAGACCCTGGTCCCGGCAAGTACACCGTGAACTGCGGGGAGACTAGCGGTTTTGTCGAACTCACATCCAGGCATCGCCACAACTGTGGCGAGATTCAGCCGTCAACCGTCGCCGAATGCCACGATAGTTGACACGACTCCGCCCAGGGCAGGAGGATCAAGGCGCCGCGTGAAGGCCGCATAGGCAAGAGGGGTGACCTCCCGATGGCACATCAGGCAGGAGGGCAGCGGTCGGTACCGCGGCCCGTCCCCGACACATCCGAAGCCCAGGAAGCACAGGCGTACCTCCAGGACTACGCCGCGCTGCTGGAGTCCGTGACGTTCCCGTCCGTCGTCCTCGACCACCGCTGGGACGTCGTCCTGGCCAACTCCGCGTTCCGGACACTCTTCAACGGCGTGGGACCGCACCCGACGGCCATGCCGGGCGACAACTTCCTCCGCTTCGTGCTCTTCCACCCGGACGCCGCGACGGTCCTCGGCGACCACGAGTCCAGCTGGTGCCTGCCGATGCTCGCCCACTTCGCCGCCGCCGTGGAGTGCCACGGCCAGGACCGGGGACTGCAGTCCATCCGCCGGGAGATCGCCCAGGACCCCATCATGGACGCCGCCTACCGCCACGGCCTCCCGCACTGGCTCCGCACGGTCGGCCCCCACGCCGGCCGGCACGACGGTGCCGTACGCCCCCTGGTCCACCCGGACCCGCGCTGGGGCGCCACCCACTGCCGGGTCGTCAGCGAGAGCCCCGACACCCTCCGCGACCTGGGCTATCACCGTATGACCCTCGTCCTGCGCGAGGTGGGCCGCCCGACCGACCCCACCCGCAGGACGCGCCGCCCCCGCCGCGCCACGTCGACCCACCTGAGCGTGGTGCCCTCTCCCGAGAGGTGAGCCGCACGCCCTCCGGCGCCGCCGGCGTTCAGGTCGCCGACGGCGCCGGAGGTCACTCCTTGTCCAGCGACGGCGCCGGAGGTCACCCCTTGTCCAGGGGGACACCCCGCTTCGCCGCCTGGATCTGCTCGTACACACGCGTCCGCAGCTCCGCGAAGCGCGGTGCCACGCGGGTGTGCAACTGGTCGCGTTCGGTGGGGAGGTCGATCTTGAGCTGTTCCTGTACGACGGTGGGGGAGGCGGAGAGGACCAGGACGCGTTCACCGAGGTAGACGGCCTCGTCGATGTCGTGGGTGACGAAGAGGATCGTGATGCCCCGCTCCCGCCACAGACCCCGCACGAGGTCCTCCAGATCGGCCCGGGTCTGGGCGTCGACCGCCGCGAACGGCTCGTCCATCAGCAGCACGTCCGGTTCGTACGCCAGCGCGCGGGCGATGGCGACCCGCTGCTGCATACCGCCGGACAACTGCCAGGGGTAGGCGCCCGCCGCGTCGCCCAGGCCGACCGAGGCGAGCGCGTCGTCGACCAGCTCACCCCGTCGAACCTTGCTCAACTTTTTCTGTTTCAGGGGTAGTTCGACGTTGTCGCGGACCCGCATCCAGGGGAACAGGCTGCGCCCGTACTCCTGGAAGACGACCGCCATGCCCGGCGGCGGCCCGTCCACCGGCCGTCCTCCCAGGAGGACTTCACCGGCCGTCGGGTCCAGCAGCCCCGCCACACACTTCAGCAGGGTCGTCTTGCCGCAGCCCGACGGGCCCACCAGACAGACCAGTTCACCCGCGTCGACGGTGAAGGTGAGGTCCCGCACCGCCTCGACCCGGCGGCCGGAACCCTCGTAGACCTTCCTGAGGCCCGATACGTCAAGCAAGGCGTGCATCGCCTGCCGCTCCTTCTCGAGTTTCACTACGACCGCCGGGAGGACGCGCGCAGACCGTGGTACCAGCCGAGCACACGCCGCTCGACCAGCCGGAAGACGACGGACAGCAGGAACCCGAGCAGACCGAGGACGAGGATGCCGGTCCACATGTCGGGGACAGCGAAACCGCGCTGGAACTGGACGATGGTGTAGCCCAGTCCGTTGCTGGACGCGGTCATCTCGCTGATGACCATGAGGATGATGCCGATGGACAGCGCCTGACGCAGCCCCGCGAAGATCTGCGGGCTCGCCGAGCGCAGGACGACGTGGCGCAGCCGGGCCGCGCCCGTGATGCCGTACGACCGGGCCGTCTCGGACATGACGGAGTCCACCGCGCGCACGCCCTCGACCGTGTTGAGCAGGATCGGCCACACGCAGCCGCTCGCGATGACGGCGATCTTCATCGTGTCGCCGATGCCCGCGAACAGCGTGATGACCGGGACGAGGACCGGCGGCGGCACGGCCCGCAGGAATTCGAGGACCGGTTCGCACACCGCCCGCACCCGGCGGTAGGAGCCGATGACCGTGCCGAGGGCGACTCCTGCCACGGCCGCCAGGGCGTAGCCGGCGGTCAGGCGCACCAGGCTGGGCAGGACGTCGGCGCGCAGCCGCTCGGCCGTCCAGACGTCCGGGAAGGTGCCGAGGATCGTGCGCAGGGGCGGCCAGAACACATCGGTGCTGTCGTCCGACGCGAGCCACCAGACGATGACCAGGACGAGAGGGAGAGCGAGCGCGACCAGCGGCCGGAGCAGTACGCGGCTCACACCGCCACCTCCCCGCGCACCGACTGGTGCCAGGCCAGCGCCCGCCGCTCCACGGTCCGCGCCCCCACGTTGATGAGCAGCCCCAGCAGCCCGGTGACCACCACCAGGGCGTACATCTCCGGCACCGCCTGCGAGGACTGCGCGACCGAGATGCGCTGGCCCAACCCCGGTGCCCCGATGACCAGTTCGGCGGTCACGGCCAGGATGAGGGCCACGGCCGCGGCCAGCCGGACGCCCGTCATGACGTACGGCAGGGCGGTGGGCCACAGGACGTGCCGGACCCGTGCCCAGGTGCCCAGACCGTAGGAACGGGCGGTCTCCTCGGCGACCGGGTCGACGTCCTGGACGCCGTACAGGGTCTGGATCAGGACCTGCCAGAAGGACGCGTAGACCACCAGCAGGAGCACCGACTGCAGTTGGCTGCCGTACAGGAGGACGGCGAGGGGGATCAGGGCCACCGAGGGGATCGGGCGCAGGAACTCGATCGTGGAGGACGTCGCCTCGCGCAGATGCGGCACGACGGCGATGACCCCTCCGGTGAGGATCCCGGCCGTCACGGCGATCAGGAGCCCCACCGCCCAGCCGGTGAGGGTGTCCCCGAGCGCCGTCCAGAAGGCCCCGTCGGCGAGTTCGCCGGCGAGGGCGCCGGCGACCCGGCTGACCGGAGGGAGGTAGTCGTCCTCGACGAGGCCGAGCCGCGGGGTCGCCTCCCAGAGGGAGAGGAACCCCGCGAGCCCGGCCGCGCCGAGAGCGGCGTCGGCTCCTCTCACGGGAGCAGCTTGTCCAGGTCCGGGGCCTTCTCGAACAGGCCGTCCTCCTGGCCGAGTTCGGCCAGCCGCTCGATGGAGGCACGGTCCGGCTCGGCGGGCCAGCGGGGCAGCACGACCGTCTCCAGCAGGCTCTCCGGGATCTTCGTGTAGGAGGTGATGATCTCCCGTACCTCCTCCGGGTGTTCGTCGGCGTACGCGAGGGACTCGGCGGTGGCCTCCTGGAACTTCTTCACCAACTCCGGGTTCTTCTGCGCGTATTGCTGGGAGGTGAAGTACATGGCCACGGTGAGGTCCGGGGACACGTCGACGAAGTTCGACGCGAGGACGGTGCCGCCCTGGGACTTGATGGTGGCGAGCGCGGGCTCCACGACGCAGGCCGCGTCGACCTGGCCCTTGGAGAGCGCGGCCGGCATCTGGTCGAACGGCATCTCCACGTACTCGACCTTCGACGGGTCGCCGCCGTCCTTGCGGACCGACTCGTTGACCGAGGTGTCGCAGATGTTGCCGAGGGTGTTGGCCGCGACCTTCTTGCCCTCCAGGTCCTTGGCGGACTTCAGCGGGCTGCCCTTCGGCACGGCGATCTCCGCGAAGTCGGCGCCCGCCTCACCGGTGGAGGCGACACCGTTCACCACGGCCTTGACCGGCACGTTCTTCGACTGGGCGACCAGCAGGGAGGTCATGTTGCTGAAGCCGAAGTCGAACTGGCCGGAGACGACACCGGGCACGATCGCCGCCCCGCCCTGTGCGAGCGTCGGCTCCAACTCGAGACCGCGTTCGCTGTAGAAGCCCTTTTTCTCGCCCAGGTACAGCGGGGCGACATCGATGATGGGGATGACGCCGAGCTTGAGCGTGGTGGTGCCGCCGGAGCCCGCGTTCCCGCCGTCCGAGCCGGAGCCCGACGAACCGCAGGCCGTCGCGGTGACGAACAAGGTGCCGGCCGCGAGGCCGATGAGCAGACGACGCATGATTCCCCCATATGGGACCGCTCTTCGACAGGCTGTGCGCACACCGCACAGAAGTGCTCAGCCGGAAGGTAGAACGCCACCGGTTTCGGGTCAATGGCCTTGCCGTGCACGGTCGTTGACAGTTGCAGAAGTGTGCTCCTAGCGTGCGCAGAGCGCACCCCCGTGCGTACGGAGCGCATGTGCCGCGCTTCGTTCGTGTGGTTTCCGTGCGGCTTCCGTGCTGTTCCCGTGCGGCGTCCGTGGGGCGTCCGAGCGGCTTCCTGGAGGCGACGATGCCCGATCGAGACCGGTTCGTCGGAGCCCGTGAACCGCACTTCGTCCGGTCCCTGGAGCGGGGCCTCGCGGTCATCCGGGCCTTCGACGCCGAACATCCCGCGCTGACCCTGAGCGAGGTCGCCCGGACCTGCGAGCTGACCCGGGCGGCCGCCCGCCGCTTCCTGCTCACCCTCGTCGACCTCGGGTACGTCCACACCGATGGCCGGCTGTTCCGGCCGACCCCGCGCGTGCTCGAACTCGGCTACGCGTATCTGTCCGGCTTCACCCTCGTCGACCTCGCCCAACCGCATCTGGAGCGGCTCGTCGCGCAGGTCGGGGAGTCGTCCTCGCTGTGCGTCCTCGACGGGGACGACATCGTGTACGTGGCGAGGGTCAGCGCGAGCCGCATCATGACGGCGACGATCACCGTGGGCACCCGCTTCCCGGCCCATGTCACCTCGGTCGGCCGGGTGATCCTCGCGCATCGGCCGGACGAGGAGATCGACGCCAGGCTCGCCCGCGCCGACCTCGAACCCCGCACCCGGCGCACCCTCACCTCCGCCGACCGGCTCAGGGCCGAGCTGCGCCGCGTACGACGCCAGGGGTACGCCCTCGTCGACCAGGAACTGGAGGAGGGGCTCCGATCGGTCGCCGCTCCGCTCCGGGACCGGGACGGCGAGGTGGTGGCCGGTGTGAACATCCCCGTCCACGCCGGCCGCACCTCCGTGGAGTCGGTACGCCGCGACCTGCTGCCCCACCTGCTGGCCGCGGTCGCCCGGATCGAGGCCGACCTGTGCGTGACGGGGACGGCCGCGGGCCGGCTGCGCGCCGTGGCCCCCGGCGCCGCCACGGGCCTGGCGGACGCGGCGACCGGCCGGGCCGACGCTGTCACCGGCCGGACCGATGTCGCTACAGGTCGAGCACCAGCCGCGACCCCTGACACCGGGACACACAGATGAGCATGGTCTCCCCGGACTCGCGTTCCTCGTCGCTCAGCACCGAGTCGCGGTGGTCGGGGGTGCCCTCCAGCACGTCCGTCTCGCAGGTCCCGCAGGTGCCCTCCGCGCAGGAGTACAGCACCTCGACCCCGGCGGCCCGTACGGTGTCGAGCACGGAGATCCCCACGGGCACCGTCACGGTCTTCCCCGTCCGCTCCAGCACGACCTCGAACTCGCTGTCCGGGCCCGTCTCCTGCTCCTTCGGCCGGAACCGCTCGACCCTGAGCGCCTTCCCGGGGCACCGCTCCTCGACCGCGTCGAGCAGCGCGCCGGGCCCGCAGCAGTAGACGAGGGCGTCGTCGGGAAGGCCGTCCAGCACGGACCCGAGGTCGAGCAGCCCGGCCTCGTCCTGCGGGGCGACGGTCACCCGGTCCCCGTACGCTCCCAACTCCTCCTGGAACGCCATGGATTCACGGCTGCGCCCGCCGTACAGCAGGGACCACTCGGCGCCCGCCGCCTCGGCCGCGGCCAGCATCGGCAGGATGGGGGTGATGCCGATGCCGCCGGCCACGAACCGGTAGCGGGGCACCGGCTCCAGGGCGAAGTTGTTGCGCGGCCCGCGCACACGGACCTTGTCGCCCTCGGCCAACTCCGTGTGCATGTAGGCCGATCCGCCGCGCCCGTCGGGCTCCCGCAGGACACCGATCCGCCACACCTCGCGGTTCGCCGGGTCGCCGCACAGGGAGTACTGCCGCTCCAGCTCAGGGCCCAGCAGCACGTCGATGTGAGCCCCCGGCTCCCAGACCGGGAGTTCCTCGCCCAGCGGGTGCCTCAGGGTGAGGGCGAGCACGCCGTCGGCCGCGAACTCCCGCCTTTCGACGATGAGTTCGGCTTCGTACGACGACGAAGGCGAGGGGGACGAGGTCATGTGCTGTTTCCTTGCGGCTCGTGTCCTTGGGGGTGGGCGAGCATCCACTCCCACATCTCGATGGGGTCCTGTGCCGTGTGCTCGCGTCCGCAGTGACAGGTGCCGTGCAGGATGTCCGTACCCGGCAGCCAGTCGATGCGGTAGACCTCTCCGGTCCGGAAGGTGGGCGGTGTGCTCACTGGACCTTCTCCACCGGCTTCTCACCCTGCTCGACCAGCCGGGCGAGGATACGCCGGGCGGCCAGACCGCCGGTGTCGATGTTGATGCTCAGCTCCTGGTAGCCGGTGCGCTCGGTGCCCAGTGTCTTCTGGAGCAGGTTCAGCGCGTCGACGTCCTGCATGACGACCGTGTGGTTGTTGCCCCTGAGGAACTCGGTGACCTCGTCGTTCTCGGTCGCCCAGTCCCGGGAGACCATCCAGAAGTCGTACACCTTGCCGTCCGCCGACGGGGTGATGGCGTAGGTGATCTCGGTGTGGAAGCCGTTCGGGTCGCTGCCGTCCGCCTCGGGGACCACGCCCACGGGGGCGATCCGGCTGTGCAGCAGGTACAGGCACGGGGCGAAGTACTCGATGTCCTGCCAGCGGGTGATCCGCCCCTCGATACCGGTCGACTTCGCGTAGAACGGCGGGCACTCGGCGTCGTCCATGTGCCGGCTCACCCGCACGACGCCCGCACCCTCGTCGACCTCGGTGGTGATCGGCGTCTCGGCGACCTCGGGGGTGCCGATGTAGCCGCCGTGCAGATAGGTCTCGTGGGACAGGTCGAGCAGGTTGTCGACGAGCAGTCCGTAGTCGGCGTCGATCGGCTCCATGCCGCGCACGGTGACCCAGCCGGGGGTGGCCAGGTGCTTGGCGCGCGGGATGGTCTGCGGGTCGGCGAGCGCCGGGTCGCCTATCCACACCCAGATCAGCGAGTCCTGCTCGACCACGGGGTACGAGGCCACGCGCGCCGTCCGCGGGATCCGCTTCTGCCCCGGCACGTACACACACGCGCCCGTCGTGTCGTACGTGAAGCCGTGGTACCCGCACACGATCCGGTCCCCGTCCAGCCCGCTCTCCGACAGCGGGTACCGACGGTGCACACACCGGTCGTGCAGCGCGACCGGCGTGCCCTCCTCCGCCGTGCGGTAGAAGACGATCGGCTCACCCAGGATCGTCCGGCCGAGCAGCTCCCGCCCCACTTCTTCGGCGTAGGCGGCGACGTACCACTGGTTCCTGGCGAAGGCGGTCATGTGAGGCATGGGGGTTCCCGTCCCTGTCGGCGGGGCGTCGTCGCCCCGCGTGCCGTGGTTGGGATCAGGTTCCTGACGGGTGCGGTCGCCGCGCAAGGCGGCTTCTGCCAGGCGGAAGTGTCTCTGTGAAAGGGCTGCTGAGGGCTTTGCCGAGCGTCTTGCAGAAGTGGGTGGGGGCAGCAGGGCGGAGCGAGGTGAAGTGATGAGGCCGGACCGGGGACGGGTGGGCTCGCGGCGCCCCGCACGCCACGTGTCCCTCGGCCACGGCATCCACTCCATCGGGGCACCGCTGGCCCGCTTGGAGGCGTCGATCGCGCTGCGGGTGCTGCTGACCCGCCTGCCGGAGATGGCGTGGGCCCGGCCGACGGAAGGCGTCACCCGGCTGCCCGCGGGCATCACCCGGGGGCCGGTGCGCCTTCCTGCCACGTTCACGCCGGAAAAGGGTTCGGACGTGGCCTGATCTGCCCTGATCCGGCTGGGCACGACCAGGCAGGCAGCCTGTGCGCCGTGTGCCGCCGCCGCGGGTGGTGGGGCAGCGACCGACGGATCACTTCTAGCTAGACGCCTCATAGACGGTTCATAGACGGGCCTGACCGAGGATCACACCGGAGCCACGGACATCCGTCGCGACGACGAGACACAGACGTGAGCTGTCGAAAGGGTGGGGGAGGACGATCGTGCGGGTCGATGACAGGATGGGTGACCGATCAGAGGTCAGCCCCGGAGCGCCGGGGCTGCTGGGCCGCAGTGTGGAGACCGCCGCGCTGCGGGATCTCGTCCGGCGAGCCTGCGCCGGCAGCGGCGGCGCCCTCGTACTGCTCGGCGAGGGAGGCATCGGCAAGACCACCCTGCTCGACAGCGTGCACGCCGAGCACCGGACACTGCGTGTTCTGCGCCTGGAGAACACACAGAGTGAGACCGAGCTTTCCTTCGCCGGACTCCAGCACCTGACCGGTCCCTTACTGCGCCATTTAGGCGGCCTGCCGCAGCCGCAGCGCGACGCGCTGGGCGTCGCGCTTGGACGCCGCTCCGGCTCGGCCCCCGACCCGCTGCACCTGAGGCTGGCCGTCCTGAACCTGCTGTCGGCCGCCGCCGAGGAGCAGCCGGTCGTCTGCCTCGTCGACGACGCGCAGTGGATGGACCCCGGTTCGCTCGCCGTGCTTGCCTTCGTGGCCCGGCGTGTCGCCGCCCAGCGCGTTGCCCTCGTCTTCGCCGCCGAGGACATCGGCCGCCTCGGGGAACTGGCCGGCCTGCCGACGCGTGACGTCAGGCCGCTCGGTGACCGGGACGCACGGGAGCTGCTGGACGGCACCGTCCGCGCCCCGCTCGACCAGCGGGTGCGCGAGCGTGTTCTGACGGAGGCGCACGGCAATCCGCTGGCTCTGCTCCATCTGCCCCGCTGGATCGGACCGACGGAGATGGCGGCCAGGTCGGTCGGAGGATACAGGGGAGGGCCGAAGCGGCTGGAGGAGTCCTTCCGCATCCGCTTGTCCCAACTCCCCACCGACACACAGCTGCTGCTGCTCCTGGCGGCGGCGGAACCGGACGGCAATCCTCTCGTGGTGCGCCGGGCCGCGGCGCGGCTGGACATCGGCCCGGACGCCGCGGCGGTCGCGGAGGCCGCGGGCATCCTCGACACCAGTACGCGGATGTCTTTCCGCCACCCCCTCCTGCGGTCCATGGTCTACGCGGCGGCGTCCTCGACCGAGCGGCGGCGCGCGCATGCCACCCTGGCCGAGTGCTGTGACGCCATGCAGGAACCCGACCGCCACGCCTGGCATCTGGGGCAGGCCGCCGCAGGCTTCGACGAGGAGGTGGCCGGCCGTCTGGAGGATGCTGCGCGCAGTGCGGCGCGGGGCACCGGGGCGGCCGTCGCCTGCGGCTTCTGGGAGTTGGCCGCCGCTCTGACGGTGGATCGCCGGACCAGAGCGTCGCGGCTGCTGTCGGCGGCGTGCGCCAAGCGGGAGACAGGCGCGTTCCGCGAGGCACTCGCCATGCTGGCCTCCCTCAGACACGAACCGATGCCCGCCGCGGACCACGCCCGGGTTGCCTTGCTGCACGCGCGCACGGCGTACGCCGTGCAGCGTGACGAGGAGGCGGTGCGCCTCCTGGTGGACGCGGCACGTCTGGTGGCGGACGAGGACCCCGTTTCCGCTCGGCACGTCCTGCTCGACGCGTTCGCGGCCGTCGCCTACTCCGGACGACACCTGCCCCGGGAGCGGATCGTGGACATCGTCGCCCAGACGCAGCGGATATGCCCTGACCTGGCCGTGCCCCCGGACCCGTCCCCGGACACGGACGACTCGGCCGACGCCGAAAGCACAGAAAGCACAGAAAGCGCAGAAAGCACCGACGGCACTGACGGCACTGACAGCACCGCAAGCGCGGACGGTGTCGTGAGCCTTGTGCTGCGGGCCCAGATGGCCTCCGTCTCGAAAGGGCCCGTGGCCGCCGCAGCGCTCATGGCACGAGTGGTGCGGCGGTCTCTGGCCGAGGCCCGTTCCGATGCGCTGGACGACCCGAACGTGGCACGTCTCGCCAGCGACGCCGCCCTGTACGTGGGTGACGCGCGGGCGTGGCAGCGGCTGGTGGGCAGGCAGGTACGGAGCGCGCGCGAGAGACGGGACCACGCCGCACTGTCCATCGCGCTGAACCACCAGGCCATGGTGGACCTGCACTTCGGCCGTCTGGACGAGGCGGCGGAGCGGGTGGCGGAGGCCCACGGCATCACCGACACCCTCGGGATGGCGCCGCTGCGTTATGCGGATCTCGCGCTGGTCGCGTGGCGGGGCGACGAGCAGAGGGGTGTCCCGCTCATCGATCTCGCGGCACGTGAGGCCGCTGACCGCCGGGAGGGGCGGCTGCTGACGGCCACGGAATACGCCCGCGCAGTCCTGCACAACGGAGCGGGTCGGCCGGAGGCGGCGCTCGCGGCCGTGGGGGAGCTGTACGACGGTGCCGGTGCGGGGTACCGGGCCCTGCTGGCGGCGGAGTGCGCCGAGGCCGCCGCGGCCTGTGGGCAGACGCTCTCGGCCCGGTCTGCCTGCGAGGTGCTTCGGGACAACGCCCGGGCGTGCGGCACCCCGTGGGCCGAGGGGCTGTATCTGCAGACGGAGGCGCTGTTCCGGGACGGCCGGGAGAAGGAGGAGTCGTATCGGCGGGCCGTGGAGGAACTGACCCGGGCCGGTGCCGTGCTGCAGGCGGCCCGTGCCCACCTGCTGTGGGGCGAGTGGCTTCTGAAGACCGGGCGCCGCACTCAGGCTCGCCAACCGCTGCGGCAAGCATGGACGGTGTTCTCCGGTGCCGGAGCGCGGGCCTTTCGGACCAGGGCCGCCATCAGGCTCGGTGCGGCGGGCGAGCGGTCCGTGCGTCCCAGCACGGGCGTGCACACGCTGACGGCCCAGGAGTTGCGCGTTGCCCGCATGGTGGCGTCGGGAGAGACCTCGCGCGAGGTCGGCGCGGCCCTGTTCGTCAGTCCCCGTACGGTGGACGCTCACGTCCGCAGCATCCTGCGCAAGCTCGACGTCCCCTCGCGGCGTCAGCTCCGCCACGTGGAAGGACTGCGCCCGGCCGAGCGGAGCGAGCTGTGAACCCGCTACGGAGCCTGCGGCGGCCGCGAACCGGTCCACCGGCCGGGACCACGCCCCCGGCGCGAGGACACGGATGATCACGTCCCCTGCCGGGCCGGCCGGAGGCGTGGGACCTTGCGTACAGGAGGCGAGCCCGCCCACGGCGACGCTCCTTCCGGCGGCGCGGCGCGCCGTCCGAGCCCGCCTTTCGAGTCCTCGGCCGCAGCGGCCATTCGGACGGTTCCTGGGAGTGGTACTCCCAGGTACACGGCGGCCTGGTGCGGGAGACAGGACGCGACGACGGTGGTTGCAGCCGGCCCGCCCAGGTGTCGGCGGTGTCCCTCCGATCGAATGTGGGTGTGTCTCATGTATCTCGACGATTCCGTACGCAAGGGCCTGCTGGACCGGCTGAGCGCCTCGGCCGGCGACCGTGACAGGCGTGTACTGCTCACGGGGGCCACGGTGGTCACCATGGATCCGGCTCTCGGAGTGCTGTCCAGAGGCGATGTACTGATCGAGGGCGAGGTGATCGCCGCGGTGGGCGAGGACCTGCGGGCGCAGGGCGCCGCCACGGACGCGGTGGTGATCGACGCCACGGGATGCGTCGTGGCACCGGGGTTCGTGGACACGCACCGACACGCCTGGGAGACGCAGTTGCGCCGCGTCATGCCGGACGTGGACGACCTGGGCGGTTACGTGACCACCACGCTGTTGGGATACGCACAGGTGTACCGCCCGCAGGACATGTATGTCGGCACCCGGCTGGCGGCCCTCACGGCGCTCGACAGCGGCATCACCACCATGCTCGACTTCTCCCACAACTCGCGCACGGCCGCGCACTCCGACGCGGCGGTGCAGGCGCTGGCGGACTCCGGGATCCGAGGCGTGCACGCGGCGATGGCCCCACACTTCGGTGACTGGGACAAGCAGTGGCCCTCGGACGTGGCGCGGCTTCAGAAGGAGTACGGCAGCGGCCTCCTCACCTTCCGTATCGCCACGCTGGCGACGGGTGAGATCGCGGGCCCGGAGCTGGAGTACGGGCCGCGGCTGGCCGCGGCGGCCCGCGAGCTGGGTGTCGGAGTGAGCGTGGACGCGGTCTTCGGGCTGCCGTCGTCGCGGGCGATCCTGGAGTGGGAGCGGCAAGGACTGCTGGGTCCGGACCTCACGCTGATCCACTCCACCGGCCTGACCCCGGACGCGTGGCGGGCCATCGGCGACAGCGGGACCACGATCGCGCTGGCGCCGACGTCGGACGCGCAGATCGGCCTGGAGTCGGCGATCCCGGCGGTGGACGAGGCGCTGGCGGTAGGGGTGCGGCCGGGACTGAGCATCGATGTGGAGGTCGCGTTGGCCAGCGACATGTTCACGCAGATGCGGGCCCTGCACGCCATCCAGCGGATGCGGGCGGTCAACGCCGCCTACGGCACCGATGCGCGGCCGCGCCGGATCAGCACCCTCGACGTGCTGGACTTCGCGACTCTGCAGGGGGCCCGGACGAACGGGCTGGGTGAGGTGACCGGTTCGCTCACGCCGGGCAAGCAGGCCGACGTGCTCGTGGTCCGCGCCGAGGACGTCAACAACATGCCGCTGAACGACGCGGTGGGCACGCTGGTGCTGGGCACCGACGCCCGTAACGTCGACACCGTCTTCGTCGCCGGGCAGGTCCGCAAGTGGGACGGACGCCTACTGGACGTCGACCTCGCCGCCCTGCGCGACGACGTCGCCACCTCCCGCGACCACGTCCTCAACGCCGGTACCACCTCCTGACCCTCGCCCGGCCCCGCGGGCAGACGGCGCCACCGTCGGGTGGCGCCGTCCTCG
Source organism: Streptomyces sp. NBC_00104 (assembly GCF_045160825.1). Lineage (NCBI taxonomy): Bacteria > Bacillati > Actinomycetota > Actinomycetes > Kitasatosporales > Streptomycetaceae > Streptomyces > Streptomyces sp. NBC_00104. The sequence continues at coordinate 9,453,480 of NZ_CP108215.1, forward strand.
CGGGTGAGGGGCCACCAGGCGCGCCGCTGCCCTACGGGCTCGTCCGTGCCACATCACATCTGCCGGGCTACCGGCCGACGTGGAAGCAACCGTGCCCGGCCGGCCCGTCCCGAGCGGCCGGCCCGGCTCGGCGTCCGCCGGCGAGGGGGTGTCACCGGCCCCGACGGAGACAGGGACGCCTCCCCTGCGGCGTCGCGTGCGCGGACTCGGCGCACCCGGCCGCAGGCCTTGAGCGGCCTCGGGAAGATCCGGCGTGGGAGGGATCCCCCCTGGAAGCCGTGGACAGTGCCGAAGCGCCGCCCGGCGTTCCCGTCCGCACGGGCCCTGGGCGATCTCCTCACCGGTGCGGCCGATGGAGTTCCACCGCAGGAGATCTTCTCGTCGAACGGCTCACTGCCCAGGAGCAGCAGTCCGCTCTCGGTGACGGCCCGCCGGGGAGCTCCCGGCGGCCGCACTCCCAGGTACAGCGGGCAGGGCGGCAGGCCATCGAGGAAGTCGCGCCCCGGCACGCCTCGCCGCGTCCGGGGCGCACCGTCGCCGCGCCCCGGACGCGGCGACGGTGCGCCGGCTCTTCTTCGACCCCTTCACCGGCCGGCAGGTACGCCAGTTCGGTGAGTTCCTCGACCGCGTCCTGACACGGGTCGACGCGGAGACGGCGGACCCGGCCCGAGCGCCGCCCACCGCTGAGCCTGGGTGGAGCGCACCCAGGAAACACGCGGCCTGGTACCGGCCGGTGCCGCGGGCGACGGTGGATGTCATGAACACCAACGACGCCTCTTCGCCCGCCCCGCACCCCTACGTCGGCATGTGGGTCACCGCCGACGGGCACATCCGCCAGGAACTGCTGCCGGACGGCCGCTACGACGAGGCCCGCGGCACCCGGCAGAGCGCCTACACCGGCAGCTACACCGTCACCGGCGATCACATCGACTACGTAGACGACACCGGCTTCACCGCCACCGGAGACGTCCGCGGAGGTGTCCTCTACCACGAACACCTGGTCCTGTACCGCGAGGACGAGATGCCGGCCCGCGACGGCCGCTGATCCGGCTGTCCCGCCCCGCGCACGGGCGGGACAGCCTTCCTCTCCCCCGCACTTCGTCCGCCCCGGAACCATGGAAGGCACACGGACATGGAGAACCTGGAACTGGTCGTCGCCGTCGCCGCGGCCGTGCTCGTCACCGGATGGACCGTCCGCCGCACCGGCCTGAGCGAACCCCTGCTTCTGCTGGGGGCCGGCTGCCTCATGGGCATGACGCCGCCCTTCGACGCCGTCACCCTCTCGCCCGAGACGGTGTTGCTGCTGTTCCTGCCCGCCCTGTTGTACTGGGAGGCGCTGACCTCCTCGGTGCGGGAGATCCGCCACAACCTGCGCACCATCGCCCTGCAGTCGACCGTGCTGGTCCTGGCCACCGCGCTGGCGGTGGCGGCCGTGGCCCACGCCTTCGGCTACCCCTGGCCCCTGGCCCTCGTGCTCGGCGCGGTGCTCGCGCCGACCGACGCCGCCGCCGTGGCCGCCGTGGCCCGCGCCATGCCCCGGCGCATCCTGACCGTGCTGCGCACCGAGAGCCTCCTCAACGACGGCACCGCTCTGGTGCTGCTCGCCGTCGCCATCGAGGTGGTCGCCGAGGACGTTCCCTTCAGCTGGGCGGGGACCTCGGTGCGCTTCATCGAGTCCTACGTCGGCGGCATAGCGATCGGCGTGGCCGTCGCCCTGCTGCTCAGGTGGGTACGGCGTCGGCTCGACGATCCGCTGCTGCACAGCGTCCTCAGTGTCGCCACACCGTTCTTCGCCTTCCTGCCCGCCGAACTCCTGCACGTCTCCGGTGTCCTGGCCGTCGTCACCTGCGGACTGGTCAGCAGCCGGTACGGACCCCGGGTGATCAGGCCTGACGCCCGTGTGCAGGCCTCCGCCTTCTGGGAGGTCACCAGCCACCTCCTCAACAGCGCCCTGTTCGTCCTGGTGGGCATGCAACTGCCCGCCGCGGTCCGGGCCCTGACCTCCACGGACCTGCTGCAGGCCGTCGCGGTGGCCCTCGCCGTGAGTGCCGCGGTGGTCGGAACGAGGTTCCTGTGGTTCTACAGCGTCCCCTACGCGGTACGTCTGGTGGACCGGCGGCCTGTACAGAAGGCGCGCCGGATCGGGGCGCTGCAGCGACTGCCGCTGGCCTGGGCCGGCATGCGCGGCGCCATCTCCCTGGCGGCCGCTCTCACCATCCCGGCGGTGACCGCCGAAGGACGTCCCGTGGATCACCGGGACGCCATCGTGTTCACGACCGTCGTCGTCATCGTCGTGACCCTCGCCGTGCTCGGTCCGACCCTGCCGGCCGTGGTCCGGTGGGCACGGAGCGACGCCGACGACGAGCAGACCGCCGAGTCCGTCCTCGCACACCGCCACCTCAGCGCTGCCGCGCTGCGCGCACTGCCCGCACTGGCCCGCCGCCACGGCGTCGAAGCGGGCACGGTCGCTCAGCTGGAACGCGACATCAGCGACCGCGTCCACGGCGGGGAGGCCGCCACCCGGCGCAGCCACAGCGCCCACCAGCTGGAGGCCGCGCTGCTCCGGGTCAAGCGGCAGGCGCTGACCGAGCTGCGGGACGCCGGGCACATCGACGACATCGTGCTCCGCGGCGTTCAGGACGTGCTGGACGCCGAGGACGTACGGCTGTCGCTCAAGGCGGCGCGGATGCCGATGGTGACCGGCGCACCGAATCCGGAGGCGGTGCCACCACGCTCTCCCTAGCCGGAGTTCCGCGTACACCAGGCTCTTCCCTCGCACGGCGGCGCTCCCGACACCCGGGAGCGCCTTTCGTGGCGCCGGGCCAGGGCGGATGTTCCTGCGGGACCGGTCAATCGGTGACCACGGCGGGCGGGCGTCGCCCGCACACCCCGCCGTCCACGCTCACACCGCCCGCGGCCGCCGCGCATGGGCGGCCTGTGCCCAACCAGCAGGCGGGTCGGCATCGCGCCGACCGGTCGGCTGCTTCTCCCTCGTCGACGGTCGTACCTTCCAGGGTCCGTCGCGTCGCTGGCAGCGAGAGGTGACGATGATCATGTGGCGGGATGAAAGGCAGCTCAACGCATAGGATGTGACGCGCTTTCGCTACTTCGCATACCAGTAAACATACGAACTGCTCCTGAGCGCCGAAGCTGCTCGGCGTCTCGCACACGATGAGGGATCATGGGGGGATCGGGTACGTCACGCCTTCACTTCGCGGTGCTCGGCCGGCTTCGGGCGAGCCGCGACGGCATACAGCTGGACCTCGGACCGCCCCAGCAGCAGGCGGTGGCCGCGGTCCTGATCCTGCGGCAGGGCCGCGTCGTGAGCAGGGACGACCTCGTGGGTGCCCTGTGGGACGTCCCGCCCCGGCGCCCGGAGACCGTGGTGCGTACATACGTATGGCGCCTGCGTAATCTCCTGGAGCCCGATCGCGCGTCTGGCGAGCCGTGGCGTGTTCTGCGGTCCGTGCCCGGCGGCTACTCGCTGAGTCCGGCCGACGGCACGCTGGACCGGGAGATGTTCGAACAGCAGGTGGCCGAAGCGCGGATCTGCGGCGCGGCCGGTGACTCGGCGGGAGCCCGGGACCTGTTCGACACCGCCCTGGCGATGTGGCGGGAGCCGACACTGACAGGGATACCCGGTCCCTTCGCGGAAGCCGAGCGCTCCCGGCTGGAGGAACGCCGCCTGGACGTGGTCGAGGCCCGCCTGGAGGCGATGGTGGAGCTCGGCGAGTGTGCTGACGCCGCCACCGATCTCAGCGCGCTCGCCGAGATCCACCCGCTGCGCGAAGGCCTGCACTATCTGCTGATGCAGGCGCTGCACCGCACCGGCCGCCAGGGCGAGGCACTGGCGGCCTACCGCCGGGCGCACCGCCTGCTCGCACGCGAACTGGGCATCGAGCCCAACGCCCGCCTGCAGCAGTTGCACGCCGACATCCTCGGCCGCACCGCTCCTTCCGCCCGGCCGCCCGAGGTCGTCTCCCGTCAGGAACGGGCGCCCCGTCAGATCCCCCATGCGGTGGCCGACTTCACCGGCCGCGCCCGGGAGACCGAAAGCATCAGGAACGCTCTGTCGCACCCTCCGGCGCAGGCACTGCCCATCGTGCTGGTGACCGGAATGGGAGGCGCCGGGAAGACCTCCCTGGTCATGCACAGCGTGCAGAGCGTGCTCGCCGCCTACCCGGACGGGCAGCTCTACGTCGACCTGCGTGGAGCCGACGGAACGCCCGCCGACCCCGGCACCGTGCTGGCGTCCTTCCTGCGCGCCCTGGGCGAGCGCGACTCCTACATCCCGACGGAGCTGAACGATCGGGCCGCCCTGTACCGCTCCCGGCTGGCCCAGCAGCGCGTGCTGATCGTGCTGGACAACGCCGCCGACATGGACCAGGTGACCCCGCTGCTGCCCGGCGCCCCCACCTGCGCCGTGGTCATCACCAGCCGCAGCGGCCTGGCGACCCTCCCGGTCAGCCTGCGGATCGTCCTCGGAGCACTGCCCCTGCGAGAGGCGATGGGACTGTTCACCCGGCTCATCGGGGCCGCCCGCGTCGAGGCGGAGCCACGTACCGCGCACCGCATCCTCACCGCCTGCGGGGGACTGCCGCTGGCCGTGCGGATCATCGGATCCCGGCTGGCCGCGCGCCCCGCATGGAGCCTGGCCGACCTGGCGGAACGCCTCGCCGACGAACAGCACCGACTGTCCGAACTGACAGTTGACACGGTCACCGTCGAATCCAGCTTCGCCCTCGGATACGGCCAACTCGACGACCTCACGCGCCGGACCCTGCGGCTGCTCGCCCTGCCCGCCCACGGTGTGTACGACCTGACGACCGCGAGCGCCGTGCTCGACTTTCCGGCGGAGACCGCCAAGGCCCTGCTGGAACGGCTGGTCGGCGTCGGGCTGCTGGAGTCGCCCGCGCTGGAGCGCTACCGCTGTCACGACCTGGTCCGCCTGTTCGCCCGACGCCTGGCTGCGGAGACGGACCCCGAACAGGTCCGCCACGCCGCGCTGGGACGCCTCCTGGATCTGCATCTGGTCGCCGCCGCCGAGTCCTACCGTGTCATCCGGCCCGGTCACACAGTGGCGCGCACGGCACTGCCCGTCGTGCCGGGAGGAACGCGCTTCGCCGGCGTCGACGAGGTGCTCGCGTGGAGCGCCTCCAGTCTCGACGACATCCTGATGCTCCTGACGCAGACAGCGGCCACGCACACCGACCGCGCCGCGACGCTGCTGCTGATGCTGGACGCCGTGCTGATGAACGCCCACCTGTGGCACCAGATCATCCCGGTGGCCACCCTCGTCGCCGACGCGGCCGCCCACGCGCACGACGGGCGTTCCGAGGGCCGTGCCCGCTACATCCTGGGCGGAGCGCTGTCCCAAGTCGGGCGGCTGAGTGAGGCGGAAAGCCAGGTGGCCCGGGTACTGCAGTCGTCGTGTGAGGGGGATGAGGACGTCCGCGCCATGGCACTGAACGTTCAGGCCATGGTCGTCGGTCACCGCGACCCGGTTCGCGCTGTCCGTTTGTTCCGAGAGGCCGCCGCCCTGGCCGGACGGCGAGGCAACCGGTCCCTGGAGTCGATGGTGCTGGGCAACGCAGTCCAGACCCGGCTGAGCAGTGAGGGCATCGACGAGCAGACCGTGGCCGAATCGGAGCGCCAGGTCGAGCTGTCCCGACAACTCGGCGACCGGCAGGGAGAAGCCCTGTCGAACTACCGCTACGGGCAGGTGCTGGTACGCCAGGGTTTGCTCGATGAGGCGATCGCCGTCTATCAGCACGTCCTGGGGCTGCTGGTCGAAGGGGATTGGGACTTCGTACGCGCGGGTACCCTCATTCGCCTCAGCGAGGCGTACACCGCGGCGAACCGCCTGCACCCGGCCGTGCGGTGTGCCGAAGAGGGGCTGAAGCTGACCAGGGCGGTCCGGCATGAGCAGTTGGAGGCTCTGTCCCTGCGCGCGCTCGGCGACGCCCTGGCCGCGATGGGCCGTGCCGAGGAAGCGGTGGAGCACTGGCGGAAAGCCCTGGCCATCCTGCGCCATCTCGGTTTCCAGGGCGACGCCGCAACCGTGGAGGAACGTCTCGCCGCTGCTGCCCCTTGACACCGCTTCGGACCTGCGCCACTCCGCCGCGCGATCCCCTGACGCATGATCAGCCCTTCGCACGCGCCGCGGGGTCTTCCGGCCCGCGAACGGGAACTTGCGACGATCGGCGACCTCCTCGCCGCGTCCGGTGCGGGCCGCGGCGGCACGCCGGTGGTCGCGGGTGAACCCGGGCTCGGCAAGACGGCCCTGCTGCGACGGAGTGCCGACGACGGGGGAGGGTCACGCGGTGTCTGATGGCTCCCCTCTTCGGCCGCCGATCTCCGGCGCACTGACGACGCGCAGGGTGGCGGCGCGGGCAACGGGTGCGGTGATGAAGCCGACGGGGCCCGGCCAGCCGAGTCCGTACTTCTGCGCATAGGCGGCATCGATCCGCTCCAGCAGGGGGAGGTCCGGCACGGGTTCGAAGTGCGCCTGCACGATGCCGTCCGCGCACCATACCTGTGCGGAGGAACCCGCCACCTGTCGGTGCCACCACGTCCGAACCCCGGACAGGGCCCGGACATACACATCGTCGTCCACGCTCACGATCCACAACTCACAGGTTCGATCCGTGTCTTGAGCCGTCGTGACACGTAGCGTGACCTGCATGTGCCGCCCCAGCCGAACCGACCGTTCCACGTGCAGCCTCCTCCGGATTCCGTCCGCCGCCACCGGGCGGAGGCTCGGTGACGGCCGACGGAACATGCGCAACGGCAGGAGGCCGACCCATGGGGGTACGGACACGTGGCCTTCCAGCCGTTCGTGCGATCGGGAACACCACTGTGTCGGAACCGCGAAGAGGCCGCTTCGGTGAAACTCGCCTAGCCCGACCCGGTTCGCGGTGTGCGGGGCGGGTCGAGCGGTGTGGGTGCGGCTCGGTGTGCTCAGACGGACCGGGGTCAGACGGAGTCGATCACGAGCGCGCCGGCGGTGGCGAAGGTGTGCCGGAACTCCTTGAGGGGCTTGTAGTCCTCGGAGTGGTAGAAGTCGAGGACGGCCTGCTTGTCGGGGAACTCCAGGATCACTCCGATGCCGGGACGCTGGTCGGCTTCCAGGACGATGCATTCGGTGTCCCGGGCGATGGGCCTGCCGCCGTAGCGGGAGACCACGTCGAGCGTCCGGGACTCGTAGTCCCGCATCTTCTCGTCGTCCTGGGGGGTGACGCTGATGACCATGTAGGCACTCAACTGACCGCATCCTTCGTTAGTTCGCAATGACGTGAACTATTGAACTGTAAGGCACCTGCGAGGCAAAACGCCAGGTCTGTGAATCGGGGCACATGAATTCGTCAGTCCGCAAACTTGCGTACACTCGAAGAGTGAAAGCGCTGACGCATCCCGCCCGGACCGAACTGCGCATCGAGTCGGTGCTGGACGCGATGGCCAACCCCACGCGGTTGAGGATCATCGAGCGCCTCGCCCGGGGCGAGGAGCTGACCTGCGGGACGACGCTGCCCGACGTCTCGGCCTCCACGGCCAGCCGCCACTGGCACGTCCTGCGCGATGCCGGCGTACTGAGGGCCCGCCGGGAAGGCCGGATCATCCTGCACAGTCTGCGCCGGGACGACCTGGACGCCCGCTTCCCCGGCCTGCTCGACAGCGTCCTCGCGGCCGTACGCGACGCCCAGGAGACAGCGGCCGAGCCGGACGGCCGCTGACCCGGGTGCCTTCGTCGCGCGGAGCGGGCGGCACGCACCGCAGGTGCGGATCCGCCCTCCTTGCCGGGGCCTCGGGGCCGCGGCTTCCCCTCTCGGCACCGCCCGGCGGCGCCGATCACCAGTCGCAGGTGCTCGACGGCGCGGGTGCCACCGACGCTGCCGTGACTGACGAAGCCGGCGGCCTCGTTGTTCCACTCCTTGTAAAGGAAACCGATGGCGGGCGGTGGAGCGCGGGCTTACAGCTCGCCCGGGCGCCCGTAGCGGTAGAAGAAGGGACCGATCTGCGCGGCGAGGGCGCGGGTGAGCGCCGAGCTGTTCTCCAGCAGCCGCGCACCGGGGTCGAGGTCGCCCACGTACAGCGGGTCGAAGCCCGCGTCACGGATGAGCCGCTCAGTGACTTCCTTGGCGCCGGGTTCGGCCGCGAAGAGGTTGCTGGGCACGACCCGCTGCGCGTCGATCTGCTCGTACGCGGCGGCGAAGACGGTGGAGAACGACTTGGCGGTGGGCCCCCCGATGACCGCCTTGATCTGGTGGGAGAGAGACGGGTAGGTCTCGTCCCGTGTTCCGTAGAGGTTGGTGGCGTCGACGGTCACCTGGCCGGCCAGCCCGGTCACCTTCCCCAGTGCTGCGGCGATCGCGTCTCCGGGTACGGCCACGACGACGACCTCGGCGTCGCAGGCATCGCCGCCCTCGCGTCCCAGCGCGGTCACCTGGTGGCCGGCCTGCTGCCATCTGCGGGCGAGGCCACCGCCGACGCGACCCCGGCCGATGACGGTGATGTCCATGCTGACCTCCTTGTTGATTCATCAATGAATTAGCCCGGTGATTGCTGGCACGTCAGCAATCGCTGTGCGCCGAAAGACGATCAGCCGAGCAGCGTCCGCCGCAGCCACGCCGCCCTGGCCGCGCGTGCCCGCTTCGACAGCTCGGCGTCCGGGGCGAGCGCGTCGAAGCCGTGGAAGCCCCCGGGCCACACGTGCAGCTCCGCCTCGCCCCCGGCCTGCCAGACGCGCGAGGCGTAGGCGACGACCTCGTCGCGGAACGTCTCGGCGGAACCTACGTCGATGAAGAGCGGCGGCAGGCCGGACAGGTCCTCGGCGCGCGCGGGCGACGCGTAGGCCGTGACGTCCGGGCCGCCGCGCCGCTCACCCAGCAGCGCCGTCCAGCCCGTGTCGTTCGCGGTGCGGTCCCAGGCGCCCACACCGGCCATCTGGTGGGCGGACAGGCTGTCGTTGCGGTCGTCGAGCATCGGGCAGACCAGCAACTGCCCCGCTGGCACGGGGCCGTCGAGGTCCCGGGCGAGCAGCGTCAGGGCCGCGGTCAGGCCACCGCCGGCGCTGGGCCCCGACACGACCAGCCGGCCGGGATCGACGCCCAGCTCGTCCGCGTGGTCCACGGTCCAGCGCAGCCCCGCGTACACGTCCTCCAGCCCCGCGGGGAAGGGGTGTTCGGGGGCCAGCCGGTACTCGACGGACACGAGCACGACGCCCAGCTCCTGCACCCAGTCGAGCATCTCCCCGATGAGGTTGCGGTTGTCCCCGAGGATCATGCCGCCGCCGTGGGTGAAGTAGACCGCGGGCCGTGGCCCGGTGGAGCCGGCCGGTCGGCAGATCAGCAGCGAGATCTCGGGAGCGCCTTCCGGCCCCGGGACCCGGCGCTCCGTGAAATCGATCGCACCACCCCGGTGCAGCTCGTCGTCGGTCGGCGCCGTGGCCGCCATGAACGCGCGCAGGGCCGGGATCATCTCTGGCAGGACAGCCGACGGCATGGTGTGTGCCAACTCCGTGAGAACGGGCACCAGTTCGGGGTCGAAGGGGGGTGGCGGTCCGGGGCGGGACGTGTCGGTCATCGGTGTCGGTGCACTCCTGTCGGGCGGGACGGCACGCGCGCAGGGGCCGAGCACCCGGACTGCCTGCCGTGACGGACGGAAGAAGGCCGACCGGCCGCCGTGCGGGGCGGCCGGGGCTTCGGACATGGCTCGGGCCCGGCCCCGGCCTGGGGCAGCCAGGTGGGGGCGAGCCGCGGGTGGCACGGACCGAGCCGTTGCCGTGCCACCCGCGCTCCTCGTCCCCCTGGGACGAGGAGCGCTGCTCAGCCCTTGTTCTGGCCGAGCAACTGGAGCTCCCAGGCGAGGCTGGTGCCGAAACTGCCGCCGTGCTCCAGAAGGATCTCGGTCATGCCGGGAACGGTCTCCTCGCGGGCCCAGTCCCGCTGCCACTCGGAGATGACGGTGCCGGAGCAGGTGGGTATGACACCGGCCTGGATCATCCGCTCGATGCCGCGCTCATGAGCTTCGGTGGTGGTGGCCCCCGAGGCGTCGGTCACGGCGAAGACGCGGTAGCCGTCGGCGAGGGCGTGGATGGCGGGCCAGGCCAGGCAGATGTCCGTCCACAGACCGGCGATGACGAGGTCCTTGCGCCCGGTGGCCGCGACGGCGTCCACGACGCGCTGGTCCTCCCAGGTGTTGATCGCCGTACGGTCGATCGGCGTCTGCTCCGGGAAGACGTCCTGGAGCTGGCGGATGATGTGGCCGCCACGGTCCTCGACCACTGTGGTGAGGATGGTGGGGACGTCGAACAGTTTGGCGCCCTTCGCCAGCGCGGTCACGTTGTTGACCACCAGGGTGGCGTCCATGCTGCGCATGCCCGCGAACTGGGCGCCTTGGTGGTCGATCAGCAGCAACACCGACTTCTCAGGGGTGAGAAGGGCGTCGAGGCCGGTGTACGTGATGCCCTTGGCTGCCATGAATTCTCCGATGGTTGTCGAGTGACGGACGACCCCGGATGCGGCCGCCTCGACCAAGGTCGCACCGGCGGAGCCGGCCCCGCATCGGTGACGAGTACGTACGTGATGACGCACCCTCGTCGGACCGTTCGGTACGTACCTGAAGTCCGGGAGGGAGGACGACTGCCGCAACGAGGCAACGAGGCAACGAGACAACGAGGCAACGAGGCAACGAGGCAACGAAGCGGCGACGCGACGGCCGAACGCGTCGCGCACAGGCGGCCAGTGCGGCCAGTGCCGGTCGGCGACCCCACGCTGCCCACACTGCGCGATCCACGGACCTTCGACGGCCTGACCCGTCTCCTCCTCTCCGGCGGAGCCTGGCCGGCCGACGATCCGCAGCCGGTGGGCGAGGTGCACGTCATGGCCGGTCTCGACAACCGGTGGAGCCCCACCGCCGACACGGCGGCCCCGTCGTCACCGGCCTGGTGCGGGTGGGCGACATCCTCGTCCGCACGAACCCGACCCTGACGCAGGGCATCTCCCTCGCCTTGTGGGCGGCCGCACGGGTGGCCCATACGGCCCACCACGCCACCCGCCACGAGGAGTTCGCCGGGTCCTACGACCGGTGGGCGCACACCGTCCTCAACCCCTGGTTCGACCCGCGGGTCGCGGCGGACAAGCCTGTCGGCCGACGGAGTCGTGGTAGGCGCGGCGTGCGGCCCCGGCGGTCTGGTCGTAGTCCGCGATGGGGTCCTGCGTCTCCTGGGAGGAGCCGGCCCAGTCGGTGCGGAACGCGGACGGCTCGACGGTCATGACCGTGATGCCGAGAGGTTCCACCTCGTGCCGCAGGCTCTCCGAGAGGCCTTCGACGGCGAACTTGGTGGCGCAGTAGTAGCCGACGGCGGGATGCCCGACCAGTCCGCCGATCGAGGTGAGGTTCACGATGGTGCCCGAGCGCCGGGCGCGCATGCCCGGCAGGACCGCGTGAATGACGCGGGCGACACCGTGGAAGTTGACGTCGAAGAGACGTCGCGCGGTCTGCGGGGAGGGTTCCTCCACCGCTGCGAACTAGCCGATGCCGGCATTGTTGACCACGACGTCGAGCCGGCCGAAGTGCTCTTCCGCCCGGCGTACCGCTTCCGTCACGCCGACGTCGTCGGCGACGTCCAACGCCACGGCGAACGCGTTGTCGCGGGCACCGAGATCCTTGATCTGCTCGGTCCTGCGGGCGGTGACCACCACACGAAACCCTTTGTCGAGCAGGTGTGCGGCGATGCTCCGCCCGAATCCGGTCGAGCAACCCGTCACCAGCCAGACCGGCGCATCTTGCCTGCTTTCCATGATTTCTCTCCTTCAGCTCTGTCGAGGACCGATATCCGGTTGCTCGGGAACCCCTGAGAAGAGAATGGCCGTTGTGCTTTCCGACAGGCAGGCCACGATTTACCTGGGAGAAGGACTCCTGGGAAAGGCTGTCCTGGACCGCCCGGGAAAGGGCGCGCGACGCAGCGCACCGCCGGGCCCTCCCCGGGGCCGGCGGTGCGCGGAACGCCCTTTCTCAGCTGTCGGTACTCGGCTCCTGCCGGCTCGGAAACGTCGGCGCTCCGATGGAACCGAGCAGGGACAGCGCATCGGCCGACGCGGAGCCGGGTTCGGTGTGCAGGACGACGAGTTGCTGTCCGGGCGCGCTGCGGATGTGCAGTGCTTCGTGGCGTAGTTCCAGGTCGCCGATGGCGGAGTGGCGCATCTGCTCGACCTCGTACGGAGGGACCCGTGAGTACTCCCGTGCCCAGAGGGACCGGAACTCGCCACTGCGCACCGACAGTTCGCCGACGAGTTCGAGGATACGCGGATCGTCCGGCGTCTCCGTGGCCGTCTGCTGCAGGTCGGCCACGGCTCGGTGCTCGGCACGCCGGGGATCACGGTAGAAGGCCTTGGCCGCGGGGTCGAGGAACAGCATGCGCAGGACGTTGTCCTGCTGGGCGAAGTCCGAGTACAGGGCCTGCGCCAGGTCGTTGGCCGCCAGGATGTCCTGGGCGTGGCCGATGACGAAGGCGGGTGTCCTGGTCCAGCTCTCGATCAACTGCCGCAGTGGAGGGTGGGCGCGCTCGACACGGAAAGGAGACCTCGTGCGGCGTGTGGTGGGCCGTGCCGTGCGGAGGAGGTGCAGCCGGTCCTCGTCGCTCAGTTGGAGCACGCGAGCCACCGCTTCGAGGACCCTTCGCGAGGGGTTGAGTTCGCGTCCCTGCTCCAGCCGCACGTAGTAGCCGGCGCTGACGCCGGCCAGGGCCGCGACCTCGTCGCGACGCAGCCCCGGCACCCGTCGGCGGCCGGTACTGGGCAGTCCTACGGCCGCGGGGCTGAGGAGCTCCCGTCGGGAGCGGAGAAACCGGCCCAGCCCTTCCACCGTGGCAGGGTGCTCTTCTTTGTCCATGTCATCGAGGCTAGAGGGAATCTGCCGTGAAAGGGCACGCTGACCGTGGGTGCATCACTCCCAGGATCGAGGGAGGCAACGGTGGTCGGCGGGTATTGTCGAACCGGTGGGCCGAAGCCGGGCCGCGAGACCAGCCGCTGCAGGTGGTGAGGGCCGAGAGCGAAGATTTGCCACCTTACCTGTTCGAAACTCAACATCAACCGTATTCGGTCTACCCTTTGCGCATGAGCAACGGGACGCCTTTGGGTGAATTCCTCCGAGCCCGTCGAGAGGCTCTCAAGCCGCATGACGTCGGTCTGCCCGAGCACGGGCGGCGCCGGGTTCCGGGACTGCGCAGGGAGGAAGTGGCGCTCCTGGCCGGAGTGAGTTCCGACTACTACATCAGGCTCGAGCAGGGCCGCGAGAACAGCCCCTCGCCTCAGGTCGTCGAAGCGGTGGCGCAGGCGCTGAAGCTGAACGCGGAGGCCACCGACCATCTCAACCGACTGTGCCTTTCCGCCTCGCAGCGCCGACGCGACCACGGCCACGCAGCGGTGAGCGGCCAGCTGTTGCAGCTCATGGACGGGTGGCAGCACACGCCCGCCTTCGTCCTCGGACCCGCTCTCGACGTCCTTGCCGGCAACGCGCTGGCCACTGCGCTGCACAGCGGCTTCGACCGGTTCGACAACCTGGCCCGGATGGTGTTCGTCGACCCCGCGGGCCGGGACTTCTACCAGGAGTGGGAGCGTGCGGCGCACTCCTGCGTCGCTGAGATCAGGGCCGCCTACGGCTTCGATCCGGACTCGGCGCGCATCGCCGAGGTGGTCGAGGAACTCTCGGTGCAGAGCGAGGAGTTCACGGAGCTCTGGCAACTGCACGAGGTCAAGAGCAAAAGCCAGGAGGGCAAGCACCTGAGGCATCCGCAGGTGGGGGACCTGCACATCGCGTTTGCCGCCTTCACCGTCAACGGCGCGCCGCACCAGCAGCTCGTGGTGTACCAGGCGGAGCCGGCCAGCCCGACGGCGGCCGCCTTCGAGGCGTTGCGCGCGATGGCCACCGCGCCGAAGCAGGAGGAACGGGGCACGACCGAACCGGCGTTGTCCTCCGCCGAGGCATGAAACGGTTCCGGAGCCGTCCCTGATGCATCAACGACATACTGCGGTGGGCTCCCGCCCGGGAGGTTCCCTCGCGCAGCGACGCCGTGCGTCCCGAGCCCGGGGACACCATCGTCGTGTCGGCCGCCACCGGAGGAGTGGGAACATTCGCCGCACGGTCGGCCCGCCTGCGCGCCGCCACCGCGATCGGCACCGCGCGACCGCACAACGCCGACTTCCTCCGCTCGCCAGGCGTCACCCCCGTGTACCACAGCCTCGACGCGTGGGGTACGCCGAGGCTGTGGCGGCGACTGATCCAGGTGGAGCGTGTCCACGACGACCGGTGCACCGAGAGCGCCCTCGACCACGTCCCATCAGCGCTGGAAGGGCATCGTCCAGCAGTTGGACGTGGTCGGGTCGCCTCCAGACGTTCGGTGAGCCAGGAGATCGCCTCTCCCTGGTCGGCGATGAGGGGGCGAGGCGGTTGGTGAGGATCCTGTCGCCGAGGTCGGGCAGGTCGACTGCCGCGTAGGTGATGTTGCCGCCCTTGCGGCACCAGTCCACTGCCAGTTGGCGGGCCTGGCCGTGCGGAACGATGTCGTCCTGGACACCGGTGGCCACCCGGACCGGACCGGCCGGTTTCAGCGTCCCGATGCGCTGCTCGTCGAGGACGGCCTCGGGCCCTGGAGGCCGAAGCGCATCGGCTCGGTCGGGTGCCCCGGCTGCGGACGACGGCGGTGTTGTCGTCGCGGGGGCGGATCTCCACGATCTCCATCGTGCCGTGCAGCACGTCCCCGGGCCGGACCGGCGCCCGCATGCGCAGGGAGTCGAGGTGGCGCGCCCGCCCGGCGGTGTTCGCGCGGCGGTCCCCGGCGCGTCACACCCGCGCCACGACCCCTTCCCCGGCGTTCGTTCCTCTTGGACCATTCCTTGCGCGCAGGTCACATCCGACGCACCACGTCAGGACAAGAGGTCATCCACCCATGCCTGAAGTCAACCGGCGGCGATTCCTCCAAGTCGCGGGCGCCACAACGGCGTTCAGCGCACTGTCGGCCAGCATCCAGCGGGCCGCGGCGCTGCCCGCGCACCATCGTTCCGGCACGATCGAGGACGTCGAGCACATCGTCGTCCTCATGCAGGAGAACCGGTCCTTCGACCACTACTTCGGCTCGCTGAGAGGCGTACGGGGCTTCGGCGACCCGCATCCGGTGACGCTGGACAACGGCAGGAGCGTGTGGCACCAGTCGGACGGCACGAAGGACGTGCTGCCGTTCCACCCCGAGGCCGACGATCTCGGCATGCAGTTCCTGGAGGGCCTGCCGCACAGCTGGCCGGACGGCCACGCCGCCTACAACGGGGGCAAGTACGACAAGTGGGTGCCGGCCAAGGGCACCACGACGATGGCGTATCTGACGCGCGAGGACATCCCGTTCCACTACGCCCTCGCCGACACGTTCACCGTCTGCGACGCCTACCACTGCTCGTTCATCGGCTCGACCGACCCGAACCGCTACTACATGTGGACCGGGTACACGGGCAACGACGGCAAGGGCGGCGGTCCCGTCCTCGGCAACGACGAGGTCGGCTACGACTGGACGACCTACCCCGAGCGCCTCGAAGAGGCCGGGATCTCCTGGAAGATCTACCAGGACATCGGCGACGGCCTGGACGCGGCCGGCTCCTGGGGCTGGATACAGGACGCCTACCGGGGCAACTACGGCGACAACTCGCTGCTCTACTTCAACAAGTACCGGGGCGCCAAGCCCGGCGACCCCTGGTACGACAAGGCCCGCACCGGTACGAACGCGAAGGCCGGTGACGGCTACTTCGACCGGCTGAAGGCCGACGTCAGGGCGGGCGAGCTGCCGCAGATCTCCTGGATCGCCGCGCCCGAGGCGTTCTCCGAGCACTCCAACTGGCCCTCGAACTACGGCGCCTGGTACATCTCCCAGGTCCTCGACGCGCTCACCTCCAACCCGGCCGTCTGGGCGAAGACGGCGCTGTTCATCACCTACGACGAGAACGACGGCTTCTTCGACCACCTCGTGCCGCCGCTGCCGCCGCGCGACGCCTCCCGCGGCAAGTCCACGGTCGATGTCGGACCGGACCTCTTCGCGGGCAGTTCGACGCAGGTCGCCGGACCGTACGGGCTCGGACCACGGGTGCCGATGCTGGTCGTCTCCCCCTGGAGCAAGGGCGGCTACGTCTGCTCGGAGACCCTCGACCACACCTCGATCCTGCGGTTCATGGAGCGCCGGTTCGGGGTGAAGGAGCCGAACATCTCGCCGTGGCGGCGGGCCGTCTGCGGCGACCTCACCTCCGCGTTCGACTTCTCCCGCAAGGACAGCCGGCCGGCCGCGCTGCCGGACACCGACGCGTACGAGCCGCCGGACCGCGAGCGCCACCCCGACTACCGGCCGGCCGTGCCGGGTGACCCCAGCATGCCGAGGCAGGAGCGGGGGCTGCGACCGGCCCGGCCGCTCAAGTACGCGCCCAGGGTGGACGGTTCGGCCGATCCGAAGGCCGGGACCCTCACCCTCACGTTCGCCTCCGGCGGCAAGGCGGGTGCGGCCTTCCTCGTCACCTCCGGGAACCGTACGGACGGGCCGTGGACGTACACCACCGAGCGGGGCAAGGCCGTGTCGGACACGTGGAACTCCGCGTACTCCGGCGGCTCGTACGACCTGACGGTGCACGGGCCGAACGGCTTCCTGCGGGTCTTCAAGGGGCCGGGGAAGACCTCGGCGGCCGGGCCCGAGGTCACCGCGCGCCATGTCGGCGACGACGTGGAGCTGACCTTCACCAACAAGGGGTCCGGCACGGTGAGTCTGAAGGTCACGAGCGCCTACGGCGGCCGGTCCCGCACGGTCGGGGTGCGGGCGGGGGCGACCGTCCGACAGGTCGTGGACCTGCGGGCGAGCCGACGCTGGTACGACCTGAGCGTCACCGCCGACGGGGGCTTCCTCCGGAGGTTCGCCGGGCACGTGGAGAACGGGCGGGCGGGGGTGAGCGATCCGGCGCTGGGGTGGCGGTAGGGCATCTGAGAGGGCGGAGAGCTCGGGGGCGAGTGTCCCTGAGTGACTGCGGCTCGCACGTGGTCGCGCGTGCAGTTCCCCGCGCCCCCTGAAGGCCTACGGCCCAGGGTGCGCGGTCCTGCTGCCGACACCGCCCCAGCAGCGGCAGTCGTGCCGCCGGGTGCCGCCATGCCTGCCGTCCGCACTGCGGGCAGTCGTGCCGCTGGGGCGGCACGGGTGGGCGCAGGCGGCGCCCTGTCAGCGCCGGTAAGCGTCTCCGGCTCCGCTCTCAGAGGGGGGTGAGGTGTCCCGGCGCCGGGGAGCCCGGCAGGCGGGGGAGCAGCGACGGTTCCGTCGGGGCGTGTCGGGCTTCCAGGGCGAGGACGGCCGCCACCGGGTGGTCCTCGTCCACCGGGGCAGGACCCATCGGCCGGATCTCGACCGCCGGCGTCACCCGGGTCAGCAGCACCACACCCCGCGCCGCCACGCCCGCTCCCGCCACGGCGAGCAACACCCCCGCGACGCCGCCCCGCAGGCCCTCGCCGAGGAGCGAGAGGCCGATCACGGCGGCGGCGAGCGGGTTGGTGAGGGTGACGACCGCCAGGGGGGCTCCGAGCCCGCCTCGGTAGGCCGTCTGGGAGAGCAGGAGGCCGCCCACGGCGAACGCGGCGACCAGGAGGGCCACCACGACGACCTCGACGTCCAGGAGGGAGCCCGAGCGGTCGGTCGCGGCGACCGTGACGGTCTGGGTGAGCGCGGAGGCGACGCCCGAGGCCAGGCCGGACGCGCCGGCGTGGCGCAGTCCGGACGTGGTGCCGCGACGGGACAGGAGCCCGACCAGCGCGGCGGTGGCGCCGGCCACGGCGAGGGCCTCCGGGACGCTCAGCACGTCGTCGGGGGCGGGGCCGGACGCGGCGATCAGGATCGCGGCGAGGCCGGCCAGCGTGAGCGCGGTGCCACGCCACTCCGCCGCGGTGACCCGGCGCCCGGCGACTCGCGCACCGAGTGGCACCGCGGCCACCAGGGTGAGCGCGCCGAGGGGCTGTACGACGGTGAGGGGCCCGTACTTGAGGGCCACCACGTGCAGCAGCGCGGCGCCCGCGTTCAGCGCGACCGAACTCCACCAGGCACCGCTGGCGAGCATCCGCCGTACGCCCGTGTCGGCGCTGCGGGAGGCGAGCCGCTCCTGGGCCACGGCGGCGGTCGCGTAGGCGACGGCGGAGACCAGGGACAGGGCGACGGCGAGGAGTGTGGCGTTCATCGGCCCGCTCCCACCAGGACGGGCTCCTCGGCCGGTACGAGGGCCTTGGAGTGCTGCCCGGCGGTCGTGGCCGTGCGGTGCGGGAGCTGGATCACGGCGAGCGCGAGGGCCAGCAGGACGCCCGCCACGATCGCGTCCAGCCAGTAGTGGTTCGCGGTGCCGACGATCACGATCAGGGTCACCAGTGGGTGCAGCAGCCACAGCCAGCGCAGGCGGGAGCGGGTCGCGGCGATCAGGCCGACCGCGACCATCAGGGCCCAGCCGAAGTGCAGGGAGGGCATCGCCGCGAACTGGTTCGCCAAGGAGTCGGTGGCCGGAGCCGCCGAGTAGACCGTCGGCCCGTACACCTGCCCGGTGTCGACGAGACCCGCGACGTCCAGCATCCGCGGCGGGGCCAGCGGGAACGCGAGGTGCAGCAGCAGGGCGGCGGCGGTGAGGGCGGCGAGGACCCGGCGCGCCCAGACGTAGTGCGCGGGGCGCCGCAGGTACAGCCAGACCAGGAAGGCCACGGTGGCCGGGAAGTGGACGGTCGCGTAGTAGACGTTCGCGAAGTGGACCAGCGTGTCGCCGTGCAGCAGCGCGGACTGTACGGAGCCCTCGCCCGGCAGGTCCAGGGCGCGCTCCCAGTCCCACACCTGGTGGGCGTTGCGGAAGGCCTCGGCGGTGTGGCCGCCCGCCAGCAGTCGGCCGAACTTGTAGACGAGGAAGAGCCCTGCGACGAGCAGGAACTCACGGACGAGGGGTGGCCGCGATATCGCGGCGGCCCGCTCCTGCACAGGCTCGGTGCGGCATTCCATCCCCCGGCCCTTTCACTGACGGCGCTGGTGGCGCTGGTTCCCTGGACGGCACAAACGATCGATACGCGGCAGTACCGAAACGCGGCAGTACCGATACGAGAGTGTACCGATACGCCACTGTACCGAAACGGGGGGGTATCGATACGGCACTGTACCGATACGGCGGCGTTCCGGTACAGTGGCGTTTCGACAGGCTTTTCGGCATGGGGACGACCGAAGGAGACAGGGGCCATGACGTCGCAGGCAGCGGACGGGCCGGAGACGGCCGTCGCCTCGCGCCGCTCCAAACTCACGCCCGAGCGTGAGCAGGAGTTCTTCGACGCCGTGCTCGAACAGATCCGTGCGTGCGGGTACGACTCGGTGACCATGGAGGGCGTCGCCGCGACCACGCGGTGCAGCAAGTCGACGCTCTACCGGCAGTGGAGGACGAAGCCGCAGTTCGTGGCGGCCGCCCTGCGCGCGCGCCGCAGTGTCCGCTTCGCGGGGATCGACACCGGCAGCCTCGCCGGTGACCTGCGCGAGGTGGCCCGGCACGCCGGTGAGGGCTACGTTCTGGAGGGGCGGCTGTTCCAGGCCCTCGGCCACGCGGCCGTGCAGGACGAGGAGTTGCGGGCGGCCCTGCGGGACGCGCTGGTGGACCCGGAGATCGACGCGCTCAAGGTCATGATCGACCGCGGGGTGGCCCGGGGCGAGGTCCCCGCGGACCATCCGGCGCTGGAGTTCATCCCGGCCCAGATCTTCGGCGTCCTGCGGGCCCGCCCGGTTCTGGAGGGCCAGGACGCGGACGAGACGTACATCATCAAGTTCATCGAGGCGGCGGTGCTACCGACGCTCGGCCTCGCGTGAGACTCGGGCCGCCGTTCGTGGGTTGAACCGGACGACGACCTGATCGCGCCGCACCGTGGGGACGGGGGCGGCGCGTAACCCCGGCCGGGTGGGATTCCTCTGGAGCGGAGAGGAATTCCACCCGGCCGACTTTTCCGGGTGCACCGGGCCGTTCGGGAGTGTGCGGGATCACACGTCCTGGCCGCTGCCGCCCCCGCTGATCGACGCCTCCTTGATGCCCTTGGTGATGTCGTCGATGACCGACTGCTTGGGCGCCTCGTCGCTCACGTCGATGCCGAAGCGGACCACGACGAGCCGCGAGGAGTCGGCCGGGGAGGGGAAGGCGAGCGACTCGACATAGCCGTCGTCGCCCTTGCCCGTGACCACCTTCCAGCGGACGTAGTAGCCCTTCTCGCCCGCCACGGTCACCGCCTTGGAGGCCAGCTCCTCGTGGGAGGTGATCTTCCCGTAGCCCTCGGAGCCGTAGGCGGCCTCGGCGGCCTGGGAGATGTCCTCCTTGGCGGCCGCCTCGGCGGTGGTGGCCTTCAGCTTCAGCAGCTCGGCGGGCGACGAGTAGGCGCCGCCGCGCGTGCAGGTCTTCGTGGCGTCGGCCGGGCACTCGTACGACGCCTCGGTCGTCACCTGCGCACCGGCCGGCAGGGCCGAGCCGACCCAGTCGTCGGGCACGGGGATGCTGATGCCGCTGGTCGTGTCGGTGGCGTACCCCTCCTCGGTCTGCGGCGGCTGCCCGGACCCGTCCGGCTCCGGCGTCTGGCCGCCGGAGCCACCCGATCCACCGGGTCCGCCCTGGCCGCCGGAGTTGCCACCCGGCCCGCCCTGGCCGCCGTCCGCACCGCCCCGGCCGTTCTGCCCGCCGGGGCCCTGGGACGTCGTACTGCCCTCGCCGCCTCCGTCGTTGCCGGCCAGGGCGTACACGCCGACCCCGATGCTGGCCAGCACCGCCGCCGCCACGGCCACGGCTATCCCGGTGCGCAGGCCGCGCTTCGGGGCGGGGGCCGGGTACCCGGGATAGCCGGGGTATCCGGGGTGGCCCCCGGCCCCCGGCGGGTACGGGCCCGCGCCCGGCGGGTAGGCCGGGGGACCGAACCCCGCGGCCGGGCCCACGGGCCGGACCTGGTCCGTCCACGCCTTGCCGTCCCACCAACGCTCGAGGGCGGGAGCGTCATTTGTCTGCCCGGGGTCGGGATACCAGCCGGGAGGAGTCACCTGCGTCATGGGGCAACCGTATGAGGCCGGAGTGAAAAGCGGATGAGAGGGGACGGTAATTGGCACGCCCACCGCCCGATTTCCCTGCCGACCTGCCGACTTGCCGACCTGCCCACCTGCCCACCTGCCCACCTGCCCACCTGCCGACCTGCCGATCCGCCGCCCCGCTGTGCCGTCGACCCGCCGCCCTGCCGCCCCGCCGATCCGCCGCCCCGCCGATCCGCCGCCCCGCCGCCCCGCCGATCCGTCGACCCGTCGTGCCGTCGTGCCGTCGACCCGTCGTGCCGTCGGTCTGCCGACCCGCCGTGCCCTCAACCTGCTGGCCCGCCGACCCGCCGACCCGTCGCCCTGCCGCCCCGCTGTGCCGTCGACCCGCCGCCCTGCCGCCCTGCCGCCCTGCCGCCCCGCCGATCCGCCGATCCGTCGACCCGTCGTGCCGTCGTGCCGTCGATCTGCCGTGCCTCGGTGCCCTGGCCCTGCCGCCCCCGCCGCCCCGCCGCCCCGCCGACCCGCGGAGTTCGACGGCAGCAGCCGCTGCGGCGACTCGCGGGAGGGGTGACCGGCGGAGGCGTCGGCCGAACGGGCCGCCGTCGCCACGGGTGCCGCTCAGGACGACCGGCGGCCCCGGCGAACGGTCGGATGTCCGGCCACCCCGGCAGATTTCCCGCGCGACGGCCGGGCGCGGGGGTGACGCCGAGGCCGCCTGCGGCTCACCGGATGACGAGCCGCACCGGCGGCCGCACGGCACATGGCACACCCGAACGCCCCGGCGAAGGCAGACCCCGGCGCCCCGGCGTCACCGAACCCAGCACACTCGGGTGCCGGGCTCCCGTGCTCGACGGGTCCGTACCCGGTAGCCCGTGGACGGTCAGGAAGCCCAGGACGGCGAAGGCGTACGCCTCCTTCGCGTCCGCCGGGAGCCCCAACTCGTCCGACACCCGCAGCGGTACGCCGGCGAGCTCGGCGCCGAGCATCCGCATCAGCGTCGGATTGCGGGTGCCGCCGCCCGACGCGATCACCTCGGTGCCCCGCACCGCGCGGGTGGCGGCCGCGACCGTACGGGCGGTGAGGAGCGTGAGGGTCGCGACGACGTCCGCCGGGCGCAGCCCCGTGACCTCGGCCAGAGCGGAGCGCAGGTAGCCGTCGTGGAACAGTTCCTTGCCCGTGGTCTTCGGCGCGGGCAGCGCGTAGTACGGCTCGGCGAGGAGCCGGCACAGCAGCGGCTCGTGGACGGTGCCACGGGCGGCGAGGGCGCCGTCCACGTCGTACGACAGGTGCCCGCCCGTCGAGTCCCGCACGGCAGCGTCGATCAGGGCGTTCGCGGGCCCGGTGTCGAAGGCGGTGCCGTCGGGGGCGGTGAGGTTGGCGATGCCGCCCAGGTTGAGGGCGACCGGTGTGCCGGGCCTGCCGCGCAGCCACAGCAGGTCGACGAGGCTCACCAGGGGCGCGCCCTGGCCGCCGGCGGCGATGTCCCGGGGCCGGAAGTCGGCCACCACGGGCAGCCCCGTCGCCTCGGCGATCCAGGCGGGCTGCCCGAGCTGGAGCGTACCGAGCACCTCGGTCCCCTCGCCCGCCTCCGTCCCCTGGGTCCAGTGGAAGACCGTCTGGCCGTGCGAGGCCACCAACTCGGCCCGCCCGTCGCAGAGTTCACGGTCGGCCTCGACCGCCAGCGCCGCGAACGCCTGTCCGATGCGGGTGTCCAGCCGGCACACCTCGCCGACGGTGGTGGCCGCCGGAGGGAGCGCTCTGGTCAGCGCCTCGTGGAGATCGTCGTCGTACGCCCGGCTGACCAGTCCGAGCGGCTTCAGGGCGAGGGTGTCGCCGTCGAGGTCCAGGTCGGCCGCCGCCGCGTCGACGGCGTCGTACGACGTCCCGGACATCAGCCCGATCACCCGCATGCCCACTCAACTCCCCTGTTCCTCGCGAGGCTTACGGAGCGTCAGCAGCGTGAGCGTGCTCACCGCGCAGGTCGCGGCCGCGTAGTACGCCGGGATGTCCACGCTGCCCGTCCGTCGAATCGTCTCCGTGATGATGAGGCCCGCGCAGCCCGAGAACACGGCATTGGACAGGGCGTAGGCGAGTCCCAGCCCGGTGTAGCGGACGCTCGTCGGGAACATCTCGGAGAGCATGGCCGGACCCGGACCCGCCATCAGCCCGACGACCGCCCCCGCCGCGAACACGGTGACCGCCTTCGCCGTGGTCGAAGTACCCGTGTCCTGCAGGAGGTTGAGAAGCGGCAGCGCCAGGACGGTCACCGACAGGGTGCCCGTGAGCATGACCGGCCGCCGTCCCACCCGGTCGCTGAGCCACCCGGCCGGGACGATCGTGACCGCGAAGCCGAGATTGGCCGCCACGGTGGCCAGGAGGGCCTGCTGGAAGGTGGCGTTCAGACTGCCCTGCAGATAGGAGGGCAGCACGACCAGGAAGGTGTAACCGGCCGCCGCCCAGCCCATGACGCGGCCCGCACCGAGCGCGATGGCCCGGGCGGTCTCCCGGACCGGCGGCCGTACCGAGGCCCCTCCTGCCGAGGCCCTTTCGTGTTCTTGCCGAAAGGCCGGCGTCTCGTCCAGCCGCAACCGCAGCCACAGTGCGCCCAGGCCGAGCGGCAGCGTCAGCAGGAACGGCAGCCGCCACCCCCACGACTCCAGTTCCCCCGGGGACAGGGCGGATGCCAGCAGGGCGGCCACTCCGGCCCCGCCCAGCAGCCCCAGCGCCACCGTGAACGACTGCCACGACCCGTACAGCCCCCGTCTGCCCGCCGGCGCGAACTCCGTCATCACCGACACCGCGCCCCCGAACTCCCCTCCCGCGGACAGCCCTTGGAGCACCCGCAGGAAGGTCAACAGCCAAGGCGCGACGGCGCCGATCGTGTCGTACGTCGGAAGCGCGCCGATCAGGGTCGTCGCGACCGTCATCAGGACGATCACCAGAACCAGCACCGGACGGCGGCCGATCCGGTCACCGAGCCTGCCGAACAGCGCGGCGCCCACCGGCCGGAAGAAGAACGCCAGCGCGAACGAGGCGTACGTCCTCACCAGCGCCTCGACCTCACTGCCGCCCTCCGGCGTGAAGAACCGTGCCGCGATGATCGTCGCGAAGTACCCGTAGACACCGAACTCGTACCACTCGATGAAGTTCCCCACCGCCCCCGCGAACAGGGCCCTGCGGGACCGCTCGGGCCGGCCGGGGCGCGGCTCCGGCCCGCGCGCGGATGCGGTCATTCCGTCTCCTGAAGGGATGGGGCCCGTCGACACCGGAAGACCGGAAATTCAGCCTCGGACCACGGGAAGTTGACTGTCCATCACGTCAACGCGGCAGGCGGGCGGGCGGATGCGTCGCCCCGGAGGCATGCGATGTCACCCGACACGGCAATAGGTGTCCGGACCAGCCTCCACTTCGGCAGCCGGAGGGCTACGCTCAATGACCTGTACGTCGTTCGGGCGACGCTGGGGAGGTAGCGGGATGACGGAGGGACGGCCCGATGCGGCCGCCTCGGCTTCCCTGTGGGAGCGCGACGCCGAGATCGTCGCCATCACACAGGCGATCGACGAACTCCGCGTCGACAAGGCTTCCCCGGGCAGTGTCCTGGTGTTCAGCGGTGAGGCGGGCATCGGCAAGACCGCCCTGCTCGCCGAGGCCCGCCGGATCGCCGGGGACCGGGGCTGCACGGTTTGGTACGCACGTGGCGGCGAGACCGTCACGTCCGTCCCGTTCAACGTCGTACGGCAGTTGCTGCAACCCGCGCTGATCGGGCTGATGGAAGAGGAGATCCGCGAGTATCTCGGCGACTGGTACGACATCGCCGGTCCCGCCCTGGGGCTTACGGAGCCGGGCGCGAGTCCGGCCGACCCGCAGGCCGTCTGCGACGGGCTGGTCGCCGCCGTGAACCGGCTCTCCCGGCGGACCTGGCCGCTCGTGCTGCTCATCGACGACGCCCACTGGGCCGACCAGGAGACCCTGCACTGGCTGTCCGCCGTCACCGAGCGCCTGGCGGAGATGTGCGTCCTCGTCGTGGTGGCCCGCCGTCCCGGTGAGGTCACCGGCGAGGGCGCGCGGCATCTCGCCCAGGTCGCCGCCAGAGCCCGCCCGGTCGCCACGCTCCGGTCGCTCACGCCGGAGGCCACCGCCGGACTCACCCGCGCCACGCTCGGCGAGCACGCGGACGACCCGTTCTGCCGCGAGGTGTGGGCGGTGACCGGCGGCAACCCGTACGAGACCGTGGAACTCCTGGCCAAGGTGCAGGACAGCGAGCTGGAACCGGCCGAGGGCTCCGCCGCCGAACTGCGCGCCCTGAACCGGACGGCGCGTGGCCGCGGTCTCGTCGCGCGGCTCGAGACACTCGGCGTCGACGCCACCCGCTTCGCCTGGGCGGCGGCCATCCTGCACACCGGCATATCGGTGGAGATCGTGGCCCGGCTCGCCTCGCTGAGCCGGGAGACGGCGGCGGAGTGCGCCCACCTGCTGACCTCGGCCCGCATCCTCACCGAACCCAGTCCGGTCAACCGCAGGGCGGAGGACGGCGATCTCGAGTTCGTGCACCCGCTGATCGCCACCGCGGTCTACAAATCGATCCCGCCCGGCATCCGTACCGCGTTCCACGGCGTGGCCGCGACGGTCGTCAGTGAGTCCGGGCGAGGCGCCGCGGCGGCTTCACGCCACCTCGTCGAAGTGCACGCCGACGGCGACCCCGAACTGGTCGAGCAGTTGCGCGCCGCCGCGCGCGAGCACCTCGCCGTGGGTGCCCCGGACGCCGCCCGCCGCTGTCTGGAGCGGGCCCTGAAGGAGCCGCCGCAGCAGGATGTCCGCGTCCGCGTGCTCTACGAGCTGGGCTGCGCCACTCTCCTGACCTCGCCCGCCACCACCGTCGAGTACCTCCGCTCGGCACTCGCCGAGCCGGGCCTCGACAGCGCCGAGCGCGTGGACGCGGTGTTCCGACTCTCCCAGGCGCTGCTTCACAACGACCAGTTGGAGGAGGCCGTCCGCACGGTCGACGCCGAGGCCGCCCGGCTGGAACCGGGCCCGGCCCGGATGCGGCTCCAGGCCGCCCACTACATGTGGGAGGTCATCCACGCCGACGTGGACCTCTCGCCCACCCACTCCCAGGAACTCTCCGCCCTCGCCGCGGCCTGTACGGGGAGGGACAACTCCGAGCGTGCGCTGCTCATCCTGCGCGGATTCGACGCGGTGGTGCGGGGCGAGAGCGCCGAGGAGGTCGTCGAGTTCTGCGACCGGGCCCTCGTCAACGGCCGACTGGCGCCGGGCCTCGGCTGGACCGACAGTGAGTGGGGCATCGAGCTCCTGCTGATGCTGGCCATCGCGTACGCCTACGCGGACCGGCTCGACCGGGCGGAGAGCCTCTACACGGAGGCCGTGCGCACCTACGAGAGCGTCGGATGGAGCGGCGGCCATCTCGCCCTGGCCCACGCCTATGTCGGACACGGCCATCGCATGCGGGGGCGTCTCAAGGCCGCGGAGGAATCCCTGCGCAAGTCGCTGGCCTTCGCCGAGCGAGTCGGCCGTGGGCTGCCCCTGCACTGGTCGTCGACCTGCAACCTCGTCGACACGCTGCTGGCCCGCGGCCATGTCCAGGAGGCCTGGAAGGTCGCGGAGGAACACGGCTTCGCGCCTCCGTACCCGTCCACCCTCGTGCTGCCCGACCCCCGTTCCGTACGGGGCCGGCTGCTGCTCGCCGTCGGCCGCACCAAGGACGGCATCAATGAACTGGAGGCCGCCGAGAAGGCCGCGGCCGCCCGGGGGCACCACAACACGGTCATCGCACCCTGGGGCGGAGACCTCGCCCGCGCCCTCGCCACCGAGGACCCGCGCCGCGCCGCCGAACTCGCCATGAGCGTCCGCCGCCGAGCTGAACGCCTCGGCACGGACACCGCCATCGGCGAGGCACTCCGTGTCGAGGCCTACCTCGCCACCGGCAAACAGGCCGCCTCCCTGTACGCCAAGGCGGTCACCTACCTGGCGGCCTCGCCCTCCGCCTACGAGCACGCCGCGGCGCGCGTGGACTACGGCATCGCCGTCCGCTCGGTCTCCGAACTCAACCGGGGCCTGACGCTGGCCGCCTCCTGCGGCGCGGACGGCCTGGTCAAACGGGCGAGCGAGGCACTGGACCAGCTCCTGTAGCTCCAGCTCATGTGGCTCCAGCTCATGTGGCTCCAGCCCATGTGGCTCAGGTCCGGCCCGCGTCCTCCTCCGCCAGCACCCGCTGGGCCGTGGCGAACGCCGAGTTCGCCGCTGGGACTCCGCAGTACACGGCGGTCTGGAGGAGTACGGCGCCGATGTCTTCCGAGGTGAGGCCGTTGCGGCGGGCCGCTCGGATATGCATGGCGAGTTCGTCGTAGTGGCCGTGGGCGATCAGCGCGGTCAGTGTGATCATGCTGCGTTCGCGGCGGGACAGCGTGGGGTCGGTCCAGATCTCGCCCCAGGCGTACCGGGAGATGAAGTCCTGGAAGCGCTCGGTGAAGGGCGTCTGCCGGGACTGGGCACGGTCCACGTGCGTGTCGCCGAGGACTTGGCGGCGCACCTCCATCCCGCGCTTCGCGTACCCGTCGAAGTGTCCGCGCAGCGCGGCCAGTACGGCCTCCGGGCGCTCGGCGGGGGCGAGATGGGACGCGCCGGGGATCTCCGTGAGCGACGAGCCGGGCACCGCGTCGGCGATCTCCCGCAGATGCGCGGGCGGCGTCGCCGGGTCCTGCCGGCCGGCGACGAGGAGAGTCGGCGCGGAGATTCCGGGCAGGTCCGCGCGGATGTCGAACGCGGCGAGCGCGTCGCAGCAGGCGGCGTACGCGCGCGGGTCGGCGTTCCGGTGGTCGTCGACCAGCTCCGGCACGGTGAAACCGGGAGTGAACCAACGCGAGTCGGCGGATTCCGCGAGCCCGGCCAGCCCCTCCCGGCGCACCAGCTCCGCCCGCTCCTGCCACGCCTTGGCGCCGTTGAAGTGGGCCGAGGAACAGATCACGGCGAGGGACGAGACCCGCTCCGGGTGGTGCGCGGCCAGGTGCAGCCCGACCGCGCCGCCCAGGGACACACCCGCGTAGGCGAACCGCTCGACGCCCAGCGCGTCCGCCAGGGCCAGCACCAGGGCGGCCAGGTCGCCCACCGTCGCACCCGGAGCGATCAGGCCGGCGGGGGAGTCGCCGTGTCCCGGCAGGTCCCAGCGGATCACCCGGTGCGTGATCGACAGCTCGGGCGCCACCTTGTCCCACAGCTTGGTGGAGGTACCGAGGGAGGGGCCGAGCAGCAGCGGGGGAGCGGAGGTCGGGCCCTCCGCACGGTGGTTGAGCAGCTTGTCGGTCAACGTCGCTCCAGGGCACGGTCGGTGAGGGCTCCGGCGGAGCCGGTGTAGCGGGTGGGATCGGTGAGGTCGGTGATCAGTTCCGGGTCGACGGCTTTCAAGTCCGGCTCCTCGGCCAGCAGTTCGCCCAGCGACCGTCCTTCGGCGTAGACGCGTTCGGCCGTCCTGGTGAGCAGTTCCTTGGCGCGGGCCCTGCCCAGCACCGGAGCCAGCTCGACGGCCAGCCGCTCGGAGACGATCAGACCGTGGGTGAGGTCCAGGTGCCGACGCATCACGTCCGCGTTCACCCGGAGCCCCCGCGTGAGTTCCACCGCGTCCCGGGCGGCTCCGCCGACCAGTCGGAGCAGGTCGCGCAACGGCTCCCATTCGGCATGCCACGCCCCGGCCGGCCGCTCGTCCTCGGCCGCCAGCGCGCCGTACAGCGTGGCCGCCAGCTGGGGCGCACGCCGGGCCGCCGCCGCGATCAGCGTCGACCGTACGGGGTTCGCCTTGTGCGGCATCGCCGAAGAACCGCCGCCGCTGCCTTCGGTGACCTCCGCGATCTCCGTACGGGCCAGCGTGAGCACGTCCACCGCGATCTTCCCCAGGGCACCCGCGGCGAAGGCCAGCGCTCCGGCCAGATCCGCGATCGGGGTGCGCAGCGTGTGCCAGGGCAACTCCGGCTCATGGAGGCCGAGTTCGCGAGCATAGGCGGCGACGAGGGCGCGCGTGTCGACCGGGGCCGGGGTCGGGGCGTCCGCGGCGGCCTGGACGCCGACCGGGTGGTGGACATCGGCCGAAGCCTGAGCGCCGGTCACCGCCCCGAAGGCCGTGAAGGCCGCCAACGTGCCCGCCGCGCCGCCGAGTTGGGCGGGCAGGGTCGCCCGTACGACCGCGAGCCGGTCCCTGGCGTCCAGGATCAATGAGCGCCAGCCCGCCGCTTTCAGCCCGAAGGTCGTCGGCACGGCGTGCTGGGTGAGCGTGCGGCCCGGCATCGCGGTGTCCCGGTGCGCGGCGGCGAGCGCGGCCAGCGCGGACTCCGTACGGCCGAGGTCGGCCAGGATCAGGTCGAGGGTGCGCGCGGCGACCAGCATCGTCGCCGTGTCCATGATGTCCTGGCTGGTCGCGCCCCGGTGGACGTACGGGCCGTACTCCGTGCCGACCGCCTTCGTGAGGTCCGCGACCAGCGGGATCACCGGGTTGCCGCCGCCGCGGGCGCGTTCCGAGAGAGACCGGATGTCGAAGGCGGCGGCCTCCGCCGCCGAGGTCACCGCGGGGCCGGCCGCGGCGGGGACCAGCCCCAGTGCGGCCTGGGCGCGGGTCAGCGCGGCCTCGGCGTCGAGCAGCGCCCGCAGGTAGGCGGTGTCGCCGGTCGAGGCCGCGGCCGGGGAACCGGCCCACCCGGGGGCGAGCAGACCGGTGTCGGCGTCGGCAGAAGTCACTGGAACTCCAGGAAGACCGTCTCGCCTTCGCCCTGAAGGCGGATGTCGAAACGGTAGGTGCCGTTGCCCTGGTCCTCGGCGATCAGCGTGCCCCGGCGCGCCTCGTCCACCCGGGAGAGCAGCGGGTCGGCGGCGAGCGCGGCCTCGTCGCCCGGCAGATAGATCCGGGTGAACAGGTGGACGAGCAGGCCCCGCGCGAAGACGCACACGCTGAGGTACGGCGCGTTCCGCCCGCGCGCGCCCGGCCGCAGCGTACGCGCGGTCCAGTGGCCGCCTGCGTCGGTCTGGACGCGGCCCCAGCCGGTGAACTCCACGCCGTTGCGGCCCAGGAAGCCACCGCTCGCCGGGTCGCGCCGCATGGAGCCGTCGACCTGGGAGAGGTTGCCGTCCGGGTCCGGCCCCCACAGCTCCAGGAAGGCGTCCGGCAGCGGGTTGCCCTCGCCGTCGAGGATGTAGCCCTGGAGGGAGAGGGCGTCGGGGTGGCCGACGGGGGCGATGTCGCCGCCGCCGGGGAAGGGCAGGGCGTGGCCGTAGAAGGGGCCGACGGTGTGCGACGGGGTCGGGAGCACCGTCTCCGGGCGGCTCGTGTCGATCTTCGTCATGGCAGGTCAGCGTCCTTCTTCGATCCAGGTGGCCTTGGGGCCGTCGAGCACGATGTCCCAGACGTACCCCATCGAGAACTCCGGCACGGACAGGTTGTGGTCGTAGGTCGCGACCAGCCGCTGCCGGGCCGCGTCGTCCGTCACCGACTGGATGATCGGGTCGTACGGGAACAGCGGGTCGCTCGGGAAGTACATCTGGGTCACGAGCCGCTGGGTGAAAGCCGAGCCGAAGAGCGAGAAGTGGATGTGGGCCGGGCGCCAGGCGTTGAGGTGCTGCCGCCACGGGTACGGGCCCGGCTGGATCGTCGTGAAGTGGTAGTGGCCGTCGGCGTCGGTCAGGGTGCGGCCGACGCCGGTGAAGTTCGGGTCCAGCGGCGCGTCGTGCTGTTCTCGCTGGTGGGCGTAGCGGCCGGCCGCGTTGGACTGCCAGATCTCGACCAGCTGGCCGCGCAGCGGGCGTCCGTCGCGGTCGAGGAGCCGGCCGGAGACGGTGATGCGCTCACCGATCGGCTCGCCGTTGTGCTGCCGGGTCAGGTCGTTGTCGATCTCGGTGATGTCCCGCTCGCCGAAGGCGGGGGAGGCCAGCTCGACCAGCTCCGGGTCCTTGGTGACGTCGATTCCGATGAGGGGCTGCTTCGGGTGCCGCAGCACCGAGGACCGGTACGGGGCGTAGTCACGGCGCGGCTGATGCTCGACCGGCGCACCGTCGGCCACGCGCTTTTCGTAGGCGGCGTGCTCGGCCGCGATTTCCTGGTCGATGTCGTGCTGGGTGAGTGTCATGGGGATTCCTGAGGGTTCTGACGGTGTCGTCGAAGTCGGGCTCGAATCGCGCCCCGGCAGGGGCGCGGGCCGTGGTCCATGTGAGGCTCCGCCGCGCGGGCGCGACCAGCCACGGACGGCCGGCGGTCTCAAACAGTGCTCAGCGTTCCAGGACGAGTGCGAGTCCTTGCCCCACCCCGATGCACAGCGTGGCGACGCCGACGCCACCACCCCTGCGCGCGAGCTGATGGGCGACCGTGCCGGCCAGCCTCGCACCCGAGGCGCCCAGCGGATGGCCAAGGGCGATCGCGCCGCCCTGCGGGTTGAGGATCGCCGGGTCGAACTCGGGCCACTCGGCGACACAGCCGAGCACCTGCGCGGCGAACGCCTCGTTCAGCTCCAGGACGTCCAGGTCGCCGAACCCCTTGCCCGCCTTCGCGAGCGCGCGGTTGACGGCCTCGACGGGGGCGAGCCCGAAGTAGTGCGGGTCGATCGCGGAGACCCCGGACGCCGAGACCCGGGCGAGCGGTTCGCGCCCGGTGGCCGCGAGCCCCTCCTCGTCCACCAGCAGCAGGGCGGCGGCCCCGTCGTTGAGCGGCGAGGCGTTGCCCGCCGTTACCGTCCCCCCGGAGGTACGGAACGACGGCTTCAGCTTGGCCATGGCGGCGAGGGACGCGTCGGCCCGTACGCACTCGTCCGCGCCGAAGACAACGGGGTCGCCCTTGCGCTGGGGAATCGTGACCGGCGCGATCTCGCCGTCGAACAGCCCCTCGGTCCGCGCCTCGGCGGCCTTCCGGTGGGAGGCGAGGGCGAACTCGTCCTGCTGCTCCCGGCTGATCTTGTGCTTGTCGGCGATGAGTTCGGCCGACTCGCCCAGCGGGATGGTCCACTGCGGGTCCATCCTCGGGTTGACCATGCGCCAGCCCAGCGTGGTCGAGTACAGCTCGGTGTGTCCGGCGGGGAAGGGCCTGTCGCTCTTGGGCAGCACGTACGGGGCGCGGGTCATGGACTCGACACCGCCGGCGACGGCGATCGAGGCGTCGCCGAGCGCGATGGCACGGGCCGCCTGGATGACGGCCTCCAGACCGGAGGCGCACAGCCGGTTGACGGTCACGCCCGGGACGGAGGTGGGGAGTCCGGCCAGCAGTGCGGCCATGCGCCCGACGTTGCGGTTCTCCTCGCCGGCGCCGTTGGCGTTGCCGAAGTACACGTCCTCGATCCGCGCCGGGTCCAGGTCCGGCGTACGGGCCAGCAGCTCACGGATGGCGTGTGCGGCCAGGTCGTCGGGGCGCAGGCCCGCCAGACCGCCGTTGTAGCGGCCGATCGGGGTACGGACCGCGTCGACGAGGTAGACGTCCTTCGGACCGTTGCTCGGACCCTTGCTCATGACGGGATCTCCTCGGGGATGCGAACCTTGGCGGCGGTCCTGGCGACGATCTCCTCGACGGCCACGCCGGGCGCGGTCTCCACCAGCACCAGGCCCTCGTCGGTCACGTCGAGCACGCCCAGATCGGTGATGATCCGGTTCACGCACGCCTTTCCGGTCAGCGGCAGCGCGCACTCCTGAAGGATCTTCGCCGAGCCGTCCTTGGCGGTGTGGGTCATGACCACGATGACCGTACGCGCGCCGTGCACCAGGTCCATGGCACCGCCGATGCCGGTGATCATCTTGCCGGGGACGGCCCAGTTGGCGAGGTCACCGCCGGCGGAGACCTGCATCGCGCCGAGGACGGCCACATCGATGTGGCCGCCGCGGATCATCGAGAAGGACAGCGCCGAGTCGAAGTACGCGGCCCCGGGCAGGACCGTGACGGTCTCCTTGCCGGCGTTGATCAGATCGGGGTCGACCTGGTCCTCGGTCGGGTACGGGCCGGTGCCGAGGATGCCGTTCTCCGACTCCAGGATCACCTCGACGTCGTCCGGGAGGTAGTTCGGGATCAGCGTCGGCAGGCCGATGCCGAGGTTGACGTACTGGCCGTCCTGCAGCTCACGCGCGGCGCGCGCGGCCATCTGCTCGCGGGTCCAGGCCATCACTCGCTCACCGTCTCCCGTGCCGCAGGCGCGGAGACCGTGCGCCGCTCGATCTTCTTGTCGGCCGCCTGCTCGGGGGTGAGGGCGACGACCCGCTGCACGAAGATGCCCGGGAGGTGCACCGCGTCGGGGTCGATCTCGCCGGGCTCGACCAGCTCCTCGACCTCGGCGATGGTCACCTTGCCGGCCATCGCGGAGAGGGGGTTGAAGTTGCGGGAGGACTTGTTGAAGACCAGGTTGCCGTGCCGGTCGCCCCTGGCCGCACGGACGAGCGCGTAGTCGGTGCGGATGCCGCGCTCCAGCACGTACTCGACGCCGTCGAACTCGCGGACCTCCTTCGGCGGCGAGGCGAGCGAGACGCCGCCGTCGCCGTCGTAGCGCCAGGGCAGCCCGCCCTCGGCGACCTGGGTGCCCACGCCGGCCGGGGTGAAGAACGCCGGGATTCCCGCGCCGCCCGCGCGCAGCCGCTCGGCGAGCGTGCCCTGCGGGATCATCTCGACCTCCAGCTCACCGGCGAGGTACTGACGCGCGAACTCCTTGTTCGCCCCGATGTACGAACCGGTCACCCGGGCGATCCGGCCCGCCGCGAGGAGCACCGCGAGGCCGGACTCCATGGCCCCACAGTTGTTCGACACCACGCCGAGGCCCGAGACCCCGCGCTCGTACAGCGCCTGGATCAGTACGTTCGGCACACCGCTCAGCCCGAACCCGCCGACGGCGAGTGTCGCGCCGTCCGGCACATCGGCCACCGCCTCCACGGCCGTGGCGACCACCTTGTCCATGCGTGAGGCCCCATCTCGTCCGAGCACCCGGTGACCAGTTAATCAGGGCACTGAGCATTTCAGTGAAGTTTCCTTCACGCTGCCACTCGTCGGCTTCCTCGTCAAGACCCACGAGAAGGGCGAGGTCAGCTGCGTACGTGGATACCGTGGGTATGGACACGCCGCGGTGGATGGCGCGTATTGTTCAGTGCACGAACGAATCGCCGACGAATCGCCGGCCACGTCCGACACTGTGCCGAGCCGAGGAGCGAACATGACCGCGGTGGACCTCTCCACCCACCCCGGGCACCTG
The DNA here is from genome assembly GCF_045160825.1 of Streptomyces sp. NBC_00104. Classification (NCBI taxonomy): domain Bacteria; kingdom Bacillati; phylum Actinomycetota; class Actinomycetes; order Kitasatosporales; family Streptomycetaceae; genus Streptomyces; species Streptomyces sp. NBC_00104. Next base: position 9,487,761 of record NZ_CP108215.1, read on the forward strand.
GCCCGACGGCTGCAGCAGGCCCACTACCTGCTGTGGAACGTGATGGTCTCCGAGGAGATCACCTCGCCGCAGTTCGCGGTCCTCAACACGCTCGTCGCCGAGCCGGGGCTCGACCAGCGCACGGTGGGGGAGCGGGTGGGGCTCGACCGGTCGACCATGTCCGAGGTCATCAGCCGGCTCGGGCGCCGGGGGCTCCTCGACAAGGTGCGTGATCCGCAGGACGGCCGACGGTTTCTGCTGCGGCTCACGGAGGACGGGGTGCGGACGCATCGCAGGCTCACGGTGCGGACGGCTCGGATGAACCAGGTGTTCCTCGCGCCCTTGTCGGCGGAGGAACAGGGGGTGTTCTTCGAGTTGATACGGCGGGTCGCCGACGCGGCGGAAGAACTGCGCAGCCCGGCCGAGTCTCTGGGCGCCCGGTAGCTTCGTCGGCGGGTCGTCGTTCGAGGCGGGTCGTCGGCGGTCGTCGCTCGGCCGCGGGTCGTCCGTGGCCGGTCGCGGACGACCCCGCGTCCCTGAGTGGGTGCCCACTTCGGGGCGGGCGGAGGCACGCTCACGCCTTCGCGTACACCACCCATACCTGGCCCTCCGCGAAGTTCATCGGTGTGCCGTCCGTCGTCGTGAAGGCCGTGCCGTCCGTGGGTGTGGGGCGTTTCCAGTTCCCGTCGTAGACCCGGCCGTCCCGTAGGACCTCCGCGCGGCCCGAGCCGACCGTCTCCGTGTACGGGGTGTTGTTGCCCAGGTAGTCGTGGAACCGGGACGCGCGGATGGTCACGTACTGGACGACCACCGTGGCCGGGGCGACTCGGGTGTCGTCGGTGGTGATCGTCGGGGTGCCGTCCATGGAGACCTGCCAGCGGCGGCTGTCGTCGGACCAGGTGAAGGTGAAGCGGGCGGCCGGGTAGCGGACGGTGCGGGAGTCCTCGGGAGTGCCGCCGGCCGGGGCGGCGCCGTAGCGGAAGCCGGTGGTCAGGGCGTCGGCGCCGGGCGGGGAGCCGATCAGTTTCCCGGGGCGCAGGTACAGGTTGTGCGGGGCGGGCTTCTCGTCGCCGCGGAAGTACGCGTCGTCGGCGTCCTCGGGGGTCTTCGCGTGCAGGGGCGCGTTGCCTATCAGCGGAAGGAGCTTGCCCTGCGCGCCGGAGAAGGCGAGGGTCGGCTCGTCGAACTGACGCAGTAGCTCCAGGTCGGACTCGCGGGCGCTGCGCACCGGGCCCACCGTCTCCGGGAACTTCGTCGCGTACACGGCCATCAGCCGGCTGAGACCGCCCTCGACCTGCTCTGCGTAGACGACGTCCGCGGCGTCGAGGCCGGTCTGGGGGCGGGCGGCGGAGACGTTGTCGATCTTCACGGCGAGCACGGATCCGGTGGGCGGCGCACTGCCCCGGTCGTCCCGGCGGCCGTCGCCCCGCCCCCGTTCGTCGTCGCCGTCCGAGCCGGTCACCGTGCAGCCCGCCAGGAGGGCCGCCGCGGTGAGAGCGGCGAGCAGCGCGGTCGTCCTCCCGCGGTGTCGCGCCCGTCGCACCGTCGGTCCCCTGCGTGGCCTGGTCATCTCGTCCATGTGTCTTTGATTGTGCGCTTATAAGTCCATAGATGGCCACACCCGTTTGTTTCTGATCGCGTCCGTTCTGCTGGACCGATCGGGGCGGCGGCCGGTCCCGGGCCCCGGTGGGCCGGGTGGTTCGGGGGTGGGGTGCCGGGTACTCGTGCGGCTCCTGCCGGCCGAGGCGAGGGAACGGAGTGTGGGCGCGATGAAGGCAGTGACATGGCAGGGCAAGCGGGACGTGCGCGTGGAGACCGTGCCCGATCCGGTGATCCAGGAGCCGACGGACGCGGTCATCCGCATCACCTCCACCGGGCTCTGTGGCTCCGACCTGCACCTCTACGAGGTGCTCACGCCGTTCATGACACCGGGCGACATCCTCGGTCACGAACCCATGGGCATCGTCGAGGAGGTCGGCGCCGGGGTGCCCGACCTGGCGGCCGGCGACCGGGTCGTCGTACCGTTCCAGATCGCCTGCGGCAACTGCTGGATGTGTCTCACCGGACTCCCCACCCAGTGCGAGACCACCCAGTGCACCGGCGAGGGCATGGGCGCGGCCCTCTTCGGCTACACCCGGCTGTACGGCGCGGTCCCGGGCGCCCAGGCCGAGTATCTGCGCGTGCCCCAGGCACAGTTCGGGCCGATCAAGGTGCCGGAAGGGCCGCCCGACGACCGGTTCCTCTACCTCTCCGACGTACTCCCCACCGCCTGGCAGGCGGTCGAGTACGCGCACATCCCGCCCGGCGGCAGTGTCGCCGTGCTCGGCCTCGGCCCCATCGGAGACATGGCCTGCCGGGTGGCCCGGCAGCATGGCGCCGAGCAGGTGTTCGGGATCGACCTGGTGCCCGAGCGGTTGCGCCGGGCGCGCGAGCGGGGTGTCGAGACGTTCGACCTCAGGGACTTCGACAGTGAGAAAGAGCTGGTCAGCGCGGTCCAGGACCGGACAGTCGGCCGGGGGCCCGACTCGGTGATCGACGCCGTCGGCACCGAGGCCCACGGCAGTGCGGCCGCCCGGCTCGTCCAGAACGCGGCCGGTCATCTGCCCCGGGCGGTCAGCGCGCGGTTCGCCGAGCACTTCAGCGTGGACCGGCTGGCCGCTCTCCACACGGCCATCGACCTCGTACGACGCGGCGGCACCCTCTCCCTCTCCGGCGTCTACGGCGGCAAGGTCGACCCGCTGCCCCTGCTCACCATGTTCGACAAGCAGATCCGGCTGCGCATGGGCCAGGCCAACGTCCGCACCTGGAGCGACGACATCCTGCCCCTCCTCACGGACGACGACCCCCTGGGCGTCGACGACTTCGCCACGCACCGGGTGCCGCTCACCGAGGCCCCGCACGCCTACGAGATGTTCCAGCGGAAGGAGGACGGGGCGGTCAAGGTGCTGATGGAGCCCTGACCGTCACCGTCCGGATTCCTCGCCGTTCGGCCCTTCACCGGTCGACCGGCCGGATCCCTCACCGTTCGGCCCTTCACCGTACGATCCCTGGCCTGTCCACCGGCCGGATCGCTCACCGGCCGGATCGCTCACCTGCCGCCGGCGGGGCCGAGGATCTCCGCCAGGTCGTAGGTCACCGGCTCCTCCAGTTGCGCGTAGGTGCAGCTCTCCGCCGTGCGGTCCGGGCGCCAGCGGCGGAAGCGGGCCGTGTGGCGGAAGCGGACGCCGTTCTCCATGTGGTCGTAGGCCACCTCGGCGACCTGCTCGGGTCGCAACGGCACCCAGGAGAAGTCCTTCTTCGTCGACCACCGGCTCGGCGCGCCCGGCAGCCGCGCCGTCTCGTGCGCCGCCTCGTCGGACCAGGCCGCCCAGGGATGCTCCCCGACGTCCTCCATCCGCAGCGGCTCCAGCTCCTCCATCAGTTCCGCGCGCCGCTTCATGGGAAAGGCCGCGCACACACCGATGTGCTGGAGGGTGCCCCCGTCGTCGTACAGGCCCAGCAGCAGGGAGCCGACCACCGGCCCGCTCTTGTGGAGGCGGTACCCGGCGACCACCACGTCCGCCGTCCGCTCGTGCTTGATCTTGAACATGGCCCGCTCGTCCTGCCGGTAGAGCAGCTGGAGCGGCTTGGCGATCACCCCGTCCAGGCCCGCCCCCTCGTACTGCTCGAACCACTGCTCGGCCAGTTCGCGATCCGTGGTCGCCGGGGCGATGTGCACCGGGGCCGTGACCTCGGACAGGGCCAGCTCCAGAAGCGCGCGCCGATCGGTGAGCGGGACGTCGAGCAGCGACTCGTCGTTCAGGGCGAGCATGTCGAAGGCGACGAAGGAGGCGGGGGTCGTCCGCGCCAGCATCCGGACGCGGGAGTCGGCGGGGTGGATGCGCTCGGTCAGGGCGTCGAAGTCCAGCCGTCCGTCCCGGACGATCACGACCTCGCCGTCCATCACGCAGCGCTCCGGCAGCCGCTCCCGCAGCGCCTCGGCCAGCTCGGGGAAGTACCTGGTCAGCGTCTTGCCGGTACGGCTGCCGATCTCCACCTCGGGCCCGTCCCGGAACACGATCGCCCGGAACCCGTCCCACTTCGCCTCGTAGTGCATGTCCGGCGGGATCTTGGCCACGGACTTGGCGAGCATCGGTTTCACGGGCGGCATCACCGGAAGATCCATGCTCCGATTCTGCGACCGTGCGCCCGGATTCGCCCGGTGTGCGGCATAAGGGCGTTCCGCCTACCGTGGCTCGCATGGGTGAAGCGGTGGAACTGGAGGCGGCGGGGCGGACGGTACGGCTGTCCAGCCCGGGCAAGGTCTTCTTCCCGGAGCGTGGCTTCACCAAGCTGGACCTCGCCCGGTACTACATCGCCGTCGGCCCCGGCATCCTGCGGGCCCTGCGCGACCGGCCCACCACGCTGGAGCGCTACCCGGAGGGCGTGACCGGTGAGAACTTCTTCCAGAAGCGGGCCCCCAAGAACATGCCCGACTGGATCCCCACCGCCCACATCACCTTCCCCAGCGGCCGCAGCGCCGACGAGATGTGCCCCACCGAGGTCGCCGCCGTCGTATGGGCCGCCCAGTTCGGCACGCTCACCTTCCATCCCTGGCCGGTCCGTCGAGGCGACGTCGACCGCCCCGACGAACTCCGCATCGACCTCGATCCCCAGCCCGGCACCGACTACCACGACGCGGTCCGCGCCGCGCACGAGCTCCGTGAGGTCCTGCACGAGTACGGCGGTCTGCGGGGCTGGCCCAAGACCTCCGGCGGCCGTGGCCTGCACGTCTTCGTGCCGATCCGGCCCGACTGGACCTTCACCCAGGTGCGCCGGGCGGCCATCGCCGTCGCCCGCGAGCTGGAGCGCCGGATGCCGGAGCAGGTGACCACGGCCTGGTGGAAGGAGGAACGGGGCGCGAAGATCTTCGTCGACTACAACCAGACCGCCCGCGACCGCACCATCGCCTCCGCCTACTCCGTGCGACCCCGCCCGCACGCACCCGTCTCCGCGCCCCTCACCTGGGACGAGGTGGGCGTCGCCGTGCCGCGCGACTTCGACCTGGGGACGATGCCGCCGCGCTTCGCCGAGGTCGGTGACGTGCACGCCGACATGGACGACCACGCGTTCTCCCTGGAGGCGCTGCTGGAGCTGGCCGCGCGGGACGAACACGACCATGGGCTCGGTGATCTGCCGTATCCGCCGGAGTATCCGAAGATGCCGGGTGAGCCGAAGCGGGTGCAGCCGAGCCGGGCGAAGAAGGAGTAGCGCTCCGCCGGGTGCGCCACGACGAGACGTGGTGATGACGCCGCGCGCCGGTGGGGCTTGTCGCGCAGTTCCCCGCGCCCCTTTCGGGGCGCGGGGATGCCGGCGGCCCTACAGTTCCTTGATCCGGATGTCCCGGTAGGAGACGACATCCGTCGTGCCGTGCACCTGGAGTCCGACATGGCCGGAGGCGAACCGTCGCCCGTCCGTGCCCGGGTCGTCCGAGCGGGGCGGGGTGAAGTCCTGGCCGCCGATGTTGTCGAACTCGTTGATCAGGACGCCGTTGCGGTAGACCGAGTAGTGCTGGTCGACCACGCGGATCTCGTAGTCGTTCCAGGTGCCCTTCTGGGTGACGCCCGCACCGGCGAGCCCCACCCGGTCGAAGCCGTAGACCGACCCCGTCTTGTACATGTCGCCGTCGGGTCGGTCGAGGACCTGCACCTCATGGCCGTACTTGATGGCCACCCACTCCGGCCGCGACTCCTCCGGGTGGTCGTGGACCCCGGGGAAGCGTACGAACACACCGGAGTTGGCGTTGGACGTGCCGGGCGCGTCGTCACGCCACTGCAGGCGCAGCGAGAAGTCGCCGTACTTCCGCTCGGGGAACCACAGCATGCCGAGCCCGGCCTTCGTCGTACCGGAGGTGATCGAGCCGTCGGGGTTCAGCCCGAACGAACCGCCGCCCACCTGCTGCCACTTGGCGAACGACTCGGCGGTGCCGTCGAGGATCGTCCGGTAGCCCTCCGTCTGCCCGGGCCTGCCGATGCCCGACTCCGCCGCCGCTTCCCGCACGGCGTTGTACTCGCGCAGGTCGACGACCCCTTCCCTGAACAGCTTGTCGAGGACGGTGTCCACGTGCTTCAGGAACAGCGCGTGGGACGTCCATTCCTTCTCGTCCTCGATCAACTCGTTGATGCGGCACCGGTTGTTGGTGACCCGGTTCGGCACACCCGAGTCGACCGTCCCGACGAAGACCGTCAACCGCTCGTCGTACTCGGCGCAGTTGGGCGCGGGAACGCCGCCGCCCGAGACGACCGTGAAGCTGACGGAACGGGCCGCGGCGGTGTTCCCCGCCTTGTCGCTCGCCCGGTACGTCACCGTGTGCGTGCCCGCGCGGTCCACCGACACGGGTGCGGTGTAGGCGAGATAGGGGCCGCCGTCCAGTGAGTACTCGATCGCGGCGACACCCGAGCCGCCGTGGTCCGTGGCGCTGACGGTGACCTTCGCGCTCCTGAGGTACGCGCCGGCGGAGTTCCGGTCGCCCTCGACGGTCACGCCGGTCACCGGGGGAGTCGTGTCGTCGGCCGGCGGGGCGACGACGGTGAAGCCGACGCTCTTCTCGGCCGCGACGTTCCCCGCCTTGTCCGTGGCCCGGTACCGCACCTTGTGGGAGCCGACCTCGTGCACCATCACGGGCGAGGTGTACGGCTGCCAGGCACCCGAGTCACCGAGCGCGTACTCGACGGTGTTGACCCCCGAGCCGGTGTCCGACGCGGAGACGGTGACCGTCGCCATGGACACGTAGTCGCCCTGCGGGTTCCGCTCCCCGGCCACCGTCGCCGAGGTCTCCGGAGCCGTCGTGTCGTCCGTCGGCGGGGCGACGACGGTGAACCCGACGCTCTTCTCGGCCGCCGTGTTGCCCGCCTTGTCGACCGCGCGGTAGCGGACCTTGTGGGCGCCGACCTGATCGATCACCACGGGCGTGGTGTACGGCAGCCAGGCGCCGGTGTCGCCGATCGCGTACTCGATCCGCTCGACACCCGAGCCGCCCGTGTCGGTCGCGCTCACCGCCACGGACGCCGAACCGACGTACGCCCCCTGGGAGTTCTGCACCCCGCTGACCTGGGCCGCCGTCTGAGGCGCGGTGGTGTCCTCGCCGGTGCCCTCGTTCACCACGAGGATGCCCTGCATCTGACCGTGCCCGGGGATCGTGCAGTAGAACCGGTAGCGGCCCGGGGTGAGCGTGACCTCGGCGGTGTGGCGGCCGCCCTGGTCGTCGCCGGGGTTGGCCAGGATGTTGAGCGGGACGTCGTTGTTGTACTCCGGATCGGAGACGTCGAACGTCAACGTGTGCGGCATCCCCATGGTGTTGCCGGTCGCCGTGCTGTTCTCGAAGACGATGGTGGTCGGGCCCGCCACCGCGGTCCGCGGGGCGGTCAGGTACTTGGTGATGTCGTCGCCGGCGGTCCAGGTCAGTACCTGGGCGGCGGCGGCCGGGTCCCGCGCCCCCTCCGTACGGCCGGACGCGGGCGTCGACGTGAGCCCGAGCACCATCAGCAGGGCCGCCAACAAGGCCGCCCACAAGCGTCTCTCCCGCATCACTCCGCCTTCCTCGCCAGCTCGTCGGCGGCCGGCGTCGGACCGCCGCCCGTGTAAGTGACGCGCCACAACGCCGACTTGGCGTCCGAGGTGAAGAAGCCGCGCCCGTAGTCCAGGACGTACAGCGCGCCGTCCGGCCCGAACTTCCAGTCCATGAGGTTCCTGATGCCGTCGGTCCCGACGGGCACGATCTTCTTCAGCGACTCCGCGTGGATCGGGAGACCGCCGCTGCCCTGGTTCTTCGGGTCGGTGAGCACCGCGTGGCGCGGCTGGTCGGCGTCGTAGAAGTCGCCGACGAACCACTTGCCGTCCCAGTAGGCGGGCCACCGGCCGGAGTCGGAACCGGACGCGGAGTACCGGTAGACCGGGCCGTTCATCGTGGCCTGGCCGCCGCCCTTGAGCCACGGCAGCAGGTACGTGGCCTCCTCGTTCTTGTACGAGGGGATGCCGTCCGCGTCCCGGGGGAAGTCGGGGGCGCCGCCCTGCGGGGAGTACCAGATGTTGTTGCCGGTCACCGGGGGCAGGTTGACGAGGCCGTCGTTGTTCGGGGACTCGTTCTTCGGGTGGTCGCAGTCGTACCAGCCCAGCGGCTTCGACGGGTCCGGCAGGTTGCGGTCCCGGTAGGGCTGCTTGTTGCCCATGCAGTACGGCCAACCCCGGTTGCCCGCCTCGGTGATGGCGGCGAACGTGTCGTACTTCGCCGGGCCCCAGGTCGTCGACGGCGCGCTCGCGTCCGGGCCGACCCAGCCGGCGTAGAGGACGTCGGTCTGCCGGTCGACGAAGATCCGTGCGGGGTTCCTGACGCCCATCACATAGATCTCGCCGCGTGTCTTGCCGCCGCCCTCGTCCGTTTCCTCGCCGGTGAAGAGGTTGCCCGCGGGCAGGGTGTAGGTGCCGTCGGGCTCCGGGTGGATGCGCAGGATCTTGCCGTTGAGGTTGTTGGTGTTGCCGGCGGTGCGACGGGCGTCGGCGAACGAGACGCCCTTGTAGTGGGGCTCCGGGTTGTTGCCCGAGTAACCACCGCTGAAGCCACTGGAGTTGTTGTCGCCGGTCGCGATGTACAGATTGCCCCGGGAGTCCCAGGTCATCCCGCCGCCCGCATGGCAGCAACTGTGGATCTGCACCGGCCACTTGAGCAGCACCTTCTCGCTGCCCAGGTCCAGCCTGTTGGTCGCGAGGTCGAGGGTGAAGCGGGAGACCCGGCGCTCGGCCATCCGGGTGTCACGGTTGATCCGCGAGTGCGGTGTGTAGTGCAGGTACACCCAGCCGTTCTGCTGGAAACCCGGATCCAACTCGATCCCCAGCAGGCCCTCTTCGACCTTGATCAGCTCGTCGCCGCCGCCCTTGTTGCCGAAGACCGTGAGCGCGCCCGCGAGAGTGACCCTCTTCGTCCTCGGGTCATAGACGTGGACCTCGCCCTTGCCCTTGCCGATGTCCGGACTGTTCCAGTCGGTGACCACGGGCTGGGACGAGTCGGCGCCGCCCCGGCCGATGTAGAGGACCCGCCCGTCGGGTGCGGTGACCAGGCCGTGCGGCTCGCCGATCTGGTCGTTCTGCCCCGGCTGGTTGGGCTGGGTCAGCCGCTCCGCCTTGTAGTTGGCGTCGATCGTCGCCTTGCAGTCCGCCCGGGTCAGGCGGGACGTCCACAACAGGGCGCCACGCAGATGCGTACGGAAGTCCGTCTCGTCGTACGCCGAGACCGTCCCGCCCATGCCTGTGTAGAAGGAACGCCCGCCGTCGTAGTCTCGGCACCAACTCACCGGGTGGTCCCACCCGTTGGCGCTCGTTCCCGGCTGGTACGTCGACTCGCGCACCCGGGCCACGGTGTGGACGGTGCCGGACGGGTTCTTCGTCCAGTTGAACCACTTGTCGGGCCGCTTCCACTGCACCGGCAGGTCCTTGGTGGCCGGATGCCGCCGGTCACCGACCTCAACGGTCGCACGCTGTACGGTCGTCGGGCTGGACGCGGCCGGGCGGGCACCGATCAGGCCCGTGAACCAGTCCGAGTACGGCTCGGCGCGGGCCGCGTCATGGACACCGACGAAACCGCCCCCCGCCTCCATGTAGGCCTCGAGTCCCGCCTCCTGCTCGGGATCCAGGACGTCACCGCCGCCGGTGAGGAAGACGACGGCGTTGAAGCCGCTCAGCCGGGTCTCGTCGGTGAAGACGGAGGCGTCGCCGGTGGCGACGACCCCGAAGCGTTCGGAAGCCGGCCCGGACAGCCCGATCCGCTCGATCGCCTCGATCCCGGCGTTCACGACGGGCGACTCGTCCCCGGCCGCCGCGGAGCCGTGGAAGATCAGCACCTGAGGACCGGAGCCGCCCGGCGGCGACTTGATCGACATCGTTGTCAGCGGTGGTTCCGGCGCCGGGCGCGCCTGGGCCGCGGGGCCCGACAGCAGTCCCGCCGTGACGACCGAGGCGGTCAGGGTGGCCGCCCAGGCCCGTCTCCTCGCGTCGCTCAACCCTCGTAAGTACATGGGCACCTCCTCGGTCACAGCAACAGCGCCAAGGAAGCTAGCCCCCTTTGATGCGGCTCGCCAATACCTATGACCTGAATGGTCTGAACTTTGTCCTGGGTGTGGATAAACAGTCGGGCGGCCGCTACCGTCTCACAGGTTGATCACAGGTGCGTCTCCGCAAGATCCGTATCAGGGTGGGGAGTTCCGCATGGACGGGATGGACAGACGAGGGTTCAACCGGAGGGTGCTGCTGGGCGGCGCGGCCGCCGCGACATCGTTGTCCGTGGCCATCGAGACCGTCGGTACTCCTGAGGCCGCGAGTGCCGCCACGCGGGCGAGGACGGCCCCGGCGGGCGGCGAGGTCAAGCACCTCAAGATGTACGCCGAGAAGCTGCCCGGCGGGCAGATGGGCTACGGCCTCGAGAAGGGCAAGGCCTCGATCCCGGGCCCGTTGATCGAGCTCAACGAGGGCGACACGCTGCACATCGAGTTCGAGAACACGATGGACGTGGCGGCGAGCCTGCACGTCCACGGCCTCGACTACGAGACCTCCAGCGACGGCACCAGGCTGAACAAGAGCGACGTGGAGCCGGGCGGCACCCGCACCTACACCTGGCGCACCCACGCCCCCGGCGCCCGCAAGGACGGCACCTGGCGCGCCGGCAGCGCCGGCTACTGGCACTACCACGACCATGTCGTCGGCACCGAACACGGCACGGGCGGCCTCCGCAAGGGTCTCTACGGCCCGGTCGTCGTCCGCCGCAAGGGCGATGTCCTCCCCGACAAGACCGTCACCGTCGTCTTCAACGACCTGCTCATCAACAACAAGCCCGCCCACTCCGGCCCCGACTTCGACGCCACCGTGGGCGACCGTGTCGAGTTCGTCGTCATCACGCACGGCGAGTACTACCACACCTTCCACATGCACGGTCATCGCTGGGCCGACAACCGCACCGGCATGCTCACCGGCCCCGACGACCCCAGCCAGGTCGTCGACAACAAGATCGTCGGCCCCGCCGACTCCTTCGGTTTCCAGGTCATCGCGGGCGAGGGCGTCGGAGCCGGCGCCTGGATGTACCACTGCCACGTCCAGAGCCACTCCGACATGGGCATGGTGGGCCTGTTCCTGGTACGCAGGACGGACGGGACGATTCCCGGGTACGAGCCGCATGCGCCGCACGGCTCCGCCGACCCGGACGCGTCCGGCGCGTCCGGCACGTCCGGCACGTCCGGCACGTCCGGGGCGTCCCACGAGCACTGAAGGTCCGATGGTGAGCCCGCGTCCCGGGAAAGCTTCGCGGGGACGGGTGGAACCCCGCGTCAGGGACAGAGCTTGATGTTGCCCGTTGCCCGTTGCCCGTTGCCCGCTGCCCGCTGTCCACGACGCGCGGGCGAGCCCTCGGCGCTACACGAGGCGGATGACGCGCTTGCCGCGGGCGTGGCCGGTTTCGGTGGCTCGGTGGGCGTCCTGGATCTCGTCCAGGGGATACACGCGCTCGATGACCGGGCGCAGGTCTGCCTTGTCGACGTGATCGGCGAGGGTTTTCAGGTCCGCGCGTCGGGGGAGGGCCGCGAGCAGGCGTACGCGGGGGCCGGGCAGGACGACGGACAGCAGGGCGAACGGTATGGCGCTGGAGGACGTCGTGGCGATGCGACCGCCGGGGCGGAGGGCTCGGCGGTAGTCGCGGAGCGAGGAGCCGTGGCAGTCGAGGATGGCGTCGAACTCCTTCTTGAGGGCGTTCGGTGGGGTGGTGGCGTAGTCCAGGGCGACGTCGGCGCCGAGTTCGCGGCAGAACGGGGCGTTGGCGGCGCCGGCGATGGTGGTGACGTGGGCTCCCCGGGCGTGGGCCAGTTGGATCGCCGTGCTGCCGACGCCGCCGCTCGCGCCGACCACGAGCAGTCGTTGGCCCGAGCGCAGGCGCAGGGTGTCCCGCAGGGCGCGCAGTGCGGTGACGCCGACCGAGGGCAGGGCGGCGGCGGCCACCAGGTCGGTGCCGCTGGGTGCCGCGCTGATGGCCTGGGCTTTGGCCAGGATGTACGCGCCGGCCGCGCCCTCCCGTCCGGAGAAGTCGCCGAGAATGCCCCACACGTGTTCGCCCACCGTGAGGTCGGTGACCTCGCTGCCGAGTTCGACCACCTCCCCGGCGAAGTCGAGGCCGGTGCGTTTGGGGAAGCGTCGTCCGGTGATCAGACGCATCGCGCCGGAGCGGATCTTCACGTCGATCGGGTTGACGCTGGTCGCGTGGACCCGAACGAGCACCTGGCCCGGCCCGGGGGACGGACGGGGGACGGTACGGACGGAGAGCACTTCGGGGCCTCCGTAACGGTCGTACTGGACGGCGCGCATCATCAACGGGTCAGGCGACATGGGAGGGCTCCTGGGCCGGGGATTCGGTGGAGTTGAAGGCGGCGAACAGGCCGATGGTGGGCACGATCAGGTCTCTTTCCGTCAGGCGACGGATGTCAGGAGCAGGAGACGGCGACCTTGCCCGGGGTGCTCGCGCCGAAGGCGGCGAACGCCTCCGTGGCCCGCTCCAGCGGGTAGGCGGCGGTGACCGGCACGCGCAGCGCGCCCGAGACGACCTGCTCGGCCAGGAAGGTCAGGGTCTGGGCGTTGGGGCCGGCCATGATCGTGTGGACGGTGATGTCCTGGCCCTTGACGTCGTCCTGGGTCAGGCCGGTGGCGGAGGCGAGCTGTCCGCCCGGCCGCAGCAGACCCGCCAGCGCCGCGCCGTCGCCCGCCAGGTGCAGCACCGCGTCCACGCCGCCCGGGGCGACCGCGCGGACTTGGGCTTCCAGGTCGCCGGTGAAGTCGACCACGTGGACATCGGCGTCGGTCAGGCCGGTGACGAAGTCGGTCTGTGTGCCGGGGCGGGCGGTCGCGATCACCTTCACGCCGCGGGCGGCGGCGAGCTGCACCGCCAGCGCGCCCACCCCGCCGGAGGCTCCCGAGATCAGCAGCGTCCCGCCCTCGGCCGGGGCCACGGCGTTCAGGCTCTCCAGGGCGGTCGCCCCGGCCACGGCCAGCGCACCCGCGTCCTCCGCCTTCAGGCCCGCGGGGATGTGGGCGACGCCGTGTCCCGCGGGCACGGTGACGTACTGGGCCAGCGACCCGGCGCCCAGGTACGGCTTCATCACCGCGCCGAAGACCGCGTCACCGACCGCGAAGCCGTCCGCGTCCTCACCGACGGCCTCGACGGTGCCCGCGAAGTCCTGGCCGAGCACGAGCGGGAACCGATGCTCCATAAACGCTTGCGTGTAGCCGGCGGCGGTGGCGGCGTCGATGCCGTTCAGTGAGGCGGCGGCCACCTTCACCAGTAGTTCCCCGGCCTCCGGGCGAGGCATGTCCACCTCGGTCACGGCCGGGGTCGAGGGAACGGATTCGAGCGTGACAGCGCGCATGACGGCACCCTTCGGTAAGTGAAACGGCCTCCCCGTTTCCACCGCGCACAGCGTAACAACAAAAATGGGGAACACGTTCCACTTGGATAGAGTGAAGGCATGACTTCTTCCCCGACTCCCGGCGACACCCCGGACCGGCAGCCCGGAGCGGGACTGCGCGCCGACGCCGAACGCAACCGCTGCCGCATCCTGGCCGCCGCCCGCAGCCTCTACGCCCGTGCCGGACTCGGCGTGTCCATGGCCTCCATCGCCCGCGAGGCCGGCGTCGGCCAAGCCACCCTCTCCCGCCGCTTCCCCTCCAAGGACGACCTGGTCGCCGCCGTCTTCGCCGAACGCATGGACGCCTACGCCGCCGCCGTCACCGCCGCCCTGGACGACCCCGACCCCTGGCACGGCTTCACCGGCTACCTCCACGCCATCTGCGCCATGCAGGCCGCCGACCGCGGCTTCGCCGACGTCCTGACCATGACCTTCCCCACCGCCAAGACCCTGGAGATCCGCCGCGCCGAGGCGTACGACCGGCTGCTCGAACTCATCACCCGCGCCAAGGACACCGGGCACCTGCGCGACGACTTCACCCACCAGGACGTCGTCATCCTGCTCATCGCCAACGCCGGAGTCGTCACCGCCACCGGAGACGCCGCCCCCGACACCTGGCGCCGCCTCGTCGCCCACATGGTCCGCTCCTACGCCGCGCCCGGCGCCCCGGTCCCCCCGCTGCCCGAAGCGCCCCCGCCCGCCGCCCTCCACCGCGCCATGATCCGCCTCACCCGGGACACCACCGTGTGAGCCTCAGTCCGCCGGGCGCGGTACCGCCCGCCCTGCGGGAAGCAGGCGCCGGGGCGCTTCACCCCCGGCGGCGGCTCCGTGGACCCCGTGCCGATGTTCGGCGACGTCGACGCGGTCGCAGCGGCCCCGCGCTACCGGGTCATCAACCTGCACACGATGCCGGCCGGCACCGGAGTGACGGCGCCCACGGGGCGATCAGCGGCTGGATCAAGGGGCGGTTCCTTGTCGTCGTTGCTCGGACGGGGGATTCGGATGGACGGGCATGACCGAGGTGGTGAGGTCGCCGCGATCGGCCGAGCGGATCGTGACGGGCAGGTCGGGCCCCCGCAGATCGAGCATCACGTCGGGCCCGACGGCGGTGCTCACGGCCGGATAGAGCGTGGTCACCTCGAACCAGATGTCGAGGGCCCGTCCCGTCACGGCGGCCGGCAGCGGCATCGCGGGCTGCTCGTCACCGCCCACCAGGATCTCCGTCCCGTGATCGGCCACGTGCAGGGCGACCTGTTCGCCACCGCACGCCTCCAGCGCCCGCAGGGCCCCGTCCTTCGAGAGCGTCACGCGGGTGGTGACCTCGGGCAGCGACGCGAGCATCAGCCGGAAGTCAGGGAACTCCTGCGGAAGCAACCGGCAGTACTGGTCCTCACGGTCCGCCCTGCGCAGCCAGATCCCGTGCGCCGTCGCTTCGACGCGCACCAGAGCGCTGCGGCGGACCTCGGCGACCGCGGCCCGCAGTTCGTCGCCGCTGACCGTGCCCGCCCACGTGGTCGTCGGCGGCTCGGGCGGCATCAGCGTCCGGGTCGAGAGCCGGTAGCGATCGGTCGCGGTCAGGGTGACCGCCTCGTGATCCGTCTCGATGCGCACACCGCCGAGTACCGGCAGGTCCGGCTCCCGCGTGGTCGCGGTCAGTACCTGCTCGACCGCGTCGGCCAGCACGGGCCCCTTCAGCGTGGCGATCGGCAGCCCCGGCACGTCACCGAGGGACGACTTGATGAGAACGGCCGTACGCCGCGCGGCCGCAGCGTCCCCGAGAACCCGGGCGACATGGTCGTCGATCAGCCGCGTCGCCTCCTCGGGCCCGGCATCGAGGACCGCCTCGACAGTGGTGAGCGGCATGGAGATCTCCCGCAGCCGGCGCAGGGCGGTGGCCCGGTTCACCTGGTCGGCGGTGTAGTAGCGATAACCCGAGGCCGGGTCGACCTCGGCGGGATGCAGCAGCCCGGAGTCGGCGTAGAACCGCAGCGCGCTGGAGGTCAGGCCACTGCGTCGCGCGAAGTCACCGATCGGCATCAGTTCGGAATCTGGCATCCGGCCATCCTTGGGCTTCGACCAACTCGAAGGTCAACACCCACAGCCGGGTCGGCCGCCCGCCGCCGATCCGGGAGCGCTCTCAACGCCGTCGCCCACGGGGCTATCCTGATCGAAACCGCCCCGGAGGAGTGTTCCGAAGTGACCGAGACAGCGTCGCGTCCCACGCTGGAGGCCGTGGCCGCGCGGGCCGGGGTGTCCAGGGCGACGGTCTCGCGGGTCGTCAACGGGGGCGAGGGCGTTCGGGAGCCGCTGGTCGAGCGGGTGCGCAGGGCGGTCGAGGAGCTCGGATACGTGCCGAACCAGGCCGCCCGCAGTCTCGTCACCCGACGGCATGACGCCGTGGCCGTGGTGATCGCCGAGCCGGAGACCAGGGTCTTCGCGGATCCCTTCTTCGCCCTCCAACTCCGGGGAATCAGCAAGGAGTTGACCGCGCACGACTCACAGCTCGTGCTGCTGCTCACCGAAGGGCCCGAGGACTACGCGCGGGTGGGCCGGTATCTCGCCGGCGGGCACGTCGACGGGGCGCTCGTGTTCTCGCTGCACCTCGACGACCCTCTGCCGGGACTGATCCGGGGGGCCGGCGTCCCGACCGTGTTCGGCGGCCGGCCCGGCTGGGCCGACGGCATGCGCGGCGACACGCCCACCGTCTATGTCGACAGCGACAACCGGGGTGGCGCGCGGGACGCCGTACGCCATCTCGTCGGCCTCGGCCGCACCCGGATCGCCCACATCACCGGGCCCCTCGACCAGACCTCCGCCGTGGACCGGCTCGACGGGTTCCGGGACGTCATGGTGGACGCCGATCCCCGGCTGATCGTGGAGGGCGACTTCACCCCGGCGGGCGGGGAGCGCGCCATGCGGGAACTGCTCGACCTCTGCCCGGAGTTGGACGCGGTGTTCGCCGCCAACGACGTATCCGCGTCCGGCGCGCTGAGGGTGCTGCGGGAGAGCGGGCGGCGGATTCCCGAGGACGTCGCCGTGGTGGGCTTCGACGACATGCTGCCGGTGGCCGAGCAGTCCGATCCGCCCCTGACGACGGTCCGTCAGGACATAGAGGAGATGGGGCGGTTGATGGCCCGACTGCTGCTCCGGGGGCTCGCCGACGCGCCGTCCAGTGTCGTCCTGCCGACCACACTGGTACGACGCGCCTCCGCGTAGAACCAGCGCCCCGTAAGGGGCGCGGGGAACTGCGCGACCAGCCACGACGCTGGTGGTGCGGACGGCGATCGCGGCTTTTTTCAGCGGAGCGCTCAGGCGCCCACCGTCACCGTGAACCGGCGAGGGTTGCCGTCGTGGGCCGCCCCGGACACGTCAGGCTGACCGTCGGGGCGTACGTCGTCGTACGGAAAGGCGTACCCGATGGGCGAGTTGGCGTGCACCACGCGCGACCAGTGGTTCGTCACGGTCCCCCGGTAGTAGTCGGCCGCCGTCGCCCCGTTCGGCTGTGTGGGGTGGGTGAGCATGATCGAGCGGTTGAAGCCGGCGGCGAGACGGGCGAGGAGGGCCTTCTTGTCGTCGGGATCGCCGGGGTTGTTGGCGAACGGGCCGTGGTTGCAGGTGAAGATGTCCTTCGAGGTCGGCTTGGCGAAGGAGTGGCCGCCGGTGAAGGTGAGGGTGTCGCCGGAGACCCGGCCGGCGAGGACGCCCCGGCCGCCCTGGAGGTCGATCCTCAGGTCCGTCCCCCGGTACTTCTCCCACACCTGGTCGACGTACGCGTTCCAGTAGGCGCGGAACGGCATCCGGTCGGGCTGCCCGAAGTACGGCGCCATCAGGTTCTGCGGCGAGATGACCCGCAGCACCCTGCCGTCGCCGCCCCGGATGACGAGCTGGTCCCACGGCTGGCCGTCCCGCGCCGACTGCGCCACCAGGTCCGCGGCGATCCGGTCCACCGCCCCGTCGGGCAGCGGGGCGACCGTGTGCGTGGTGTCGCCCTCCAGCGTGAGCCCGATCGGCAGGGCCGTCACCAGGTCGACGTAACTGATGTTGGCGAACAGCTGGGTGGAGTTGAACGTGAATTCGCAGAACGACCACGTCTTGCCGTAGTTGCGGTCGGCGGGCGTCGCGAAGGCGGGCTCGACCAGCGCCGGGCCCGGGTTGAGGAAGAACTCCAGGGTGTTGTCCCGAACGAAGTAGACGCGGGCTCCGAACATATGAGGCAACGTCAGCACAATGGGCGCCGAACCGGCCGCGCCGAGCGGGATCGCGCAGTCGACCGGCAGCGGTGTCTGCGGCGCCGAGGGCGAGGCCGGCCGATAGACGCTTCCGTCGGCCCGCAGCAGCACCCAGGCGCCCGTCGACTCCTCGTGCCCGGTGACGTACGCCCGGACCGTGCCCGGCAACGAGGCGTTGTGGAGGGCGAGTTGACAGGTCGCCGGCGCGGCCTGGGCGGGAGCGCCGAGGGCACCCCCGACGGCGGTGGCGCCGACCGCGGCAGCGGTCGTGGACAGAAACGTACGGCGGGAGATCACGATGGCCTCCTGGGACGTGGGGGAGTGGAGGCACAGCGGATGGGGCCCCTGCTGTGGTGCCCCCACTGTTCCCAGGGGAGGTTGAGGCGTCAAGACTTATGACTGAGAGCGCTCTCAGGAATGTGCCGCGTTCATGAGGTGACGACAGGCCGAACGGCGTCCGGGCACGGCCCCGCGCCGTCGGCCGACTCGGCCTCAGCCCTCCGGCTGCTCGCTCCTGATCACCGCGAACCGCGCCCCGTAAGGGTCGGCGAGCTTGGCGAAGCGCCCCGCACCCGCGAGGTCGGTGGCGGGCAGCCGGACGCTGCCACCCAGCTCCCGCGCCCGGCTCACCACGGCGTCCGGGTCCGGGACCTCGAAGTACGGCAGCCAGTACGGCCCGGATCCGGTCTCGCTCGGGTCCTCGTCGATCGGGACGATGCCGCCGAACATGGACCTCGGTTCGGTCCCCGCCGGGTTCACACAGGTGTAGCTGCCGCCGGCGATGTCGATCGCGGAGGTCTCCCAGCCGAACACGGAGTTGAAGAACCCGGCGGCAGCGGGCAGATCCGGCGTGTACAGCTCCAGCCAGCACAGCGCTCCGGGGTCCGTGACGACGTCCAGGCCCGTGATGCGGTGGGGCTCCCAGACGCCGAAGGGCACGCCCGCCCGGTCGGCGAGGATCGCCATCCGGCCCTCGTCCGCCACGTCCATGGGCTGCGACAGCACCGAGCCGTGGGCCTGCTCGACGGCCTTGGCCGTGGCATCGGCGTCCGGTGTCCGGAAGTAGATGTTCCAGGACGGCGGACCCTGCTCCGGGGGGTTCTGCATGCCGGCCGCGGCCGTGCGGCCGTCGAGCTGGAAGAAGCCGTAGCCGCCCATCTCGGGGCCGGCGGACCGGAACTGCCAGCCGAAGAGGTGGTGGTAGAAGGAGGCGGCGCCTTCGATGTCGGGGGTGCCGAGGTCGATCCAGTTCGGGGCGCCGGTGACATAACGGGTGGTGAGCATTGCTGCGCTCCTCTGCAGGGGTCTGAGGGGCCCGTTGCCCGTACTGCCGAGTCTGGCACCGCCCACGGACCAGCGCCCGCGCATCGGCCGGACCCGGCCGCGCGCGCCGTCGTGCGTTGCCCACCGGCCCGGGGAACACTGAGGGCCGGAGGAGGACCGGGGCGCCGTGTTGATGTCGCGTTGATCGAACGTTTTTCGGCGCGCGGCACGATGCTGTGCATGCACAACGACACGATCACCCCAATCGACAGTGCCTGGCAGGCGCGGGCGCTGTGTGCGCAGACGGGGGCCGACTTCTTCTTTCCGGAGCCCGGCAGCTCGGTGCGTGAGGCGAAGCGCATCTGCGGCATGTGCGAGATGCGGACGGCTTGTCTCGAGTACGCCCTGTCCCACGACGAACGGTTCGGTGTCTGGGGCGGGCTGTCCGAGAAGGAGAGACTGCGGCTCCGGCGCACCGAGAACGGCTGACTCGACCGCGCGGACACCGCTGACCGACCGCGAACCGCCGTGCTCCGCAAGCCGGTTCGATGAAAATGCGTTAGGCGCCGTCCAGGGCGGGCGCATAGGATCCGGCAAGCGGTCCGGACGTAGCGCAGAGGCAGGCGCACCGCCTTGTCAGGGCGGAAACGCCGGTTCGAATCCGGTCGTCCGGACCGCGCTCGACGGTTGCGCACCGAGCACCACGCTCGGCGTTCCGCGGATCCGAAGGCCGCGTGGGTCGCTCGGAGCAGAGGTACACGGCACGGGACACGCGGGGCGGGGCACGTATGGGTGACGGCGGCGAGATCACCGAGAGGATCACCGAGGAAGAGCTGGCGGCCTTCCACCGTACGGTCGGCAGGCTGCGGGCGCTGCCCGTCGACGACCCCGTGCGGCTACGGGCCGAGCAGGTCGCCGCGTCGTTCGCGCGCGACAGCCGACTTCGTCGTCGTAAGGCCCTCGGCGCCGAGAAGTCCGCCGCGGACGCCGCCGTGATGGCCGCGACCGCCACCGGCGCCCTGGAGCGGCGCGAGGACGCGCCGCTGGCCGCCTCCGTGCCGGGCGGGGGCGGAGTCTTCCTGAAGCCGCGCACCTGTTATGTCTGCAAGACGCCCTATCGACAGGTCGACTCCTTCTATCACCGGCTGTGCCCGGAGTGCGCCGTCGACAACACCGCCCGCCGCGCCCTGAGCACCGACCTGAGCGGCCGCCGGGTGCTGCTCACCGGCGGCCGGGTGAAGATCGGCTTCCAGCTGGCGCTGATGATGCTGCGTGACGGCGCCGACCTGCTCGTCACCAGCCGATTCCCGCACGACACCGTGCGGCGCTTCCGCGCCGAGCCTGCCAGCGAGAAGTGGCTCGACCGGCTCACCGTCGTCGCCGTCGACCTGCGGGATCCGCGCCAAGTACTGGGCCTGTGCGAGCAGTTGCGGCAGGAGGGCGTACCGCTCGACATCCTGGTGAACAACGCGGCCCAGACGGTACGGCGGCCACCGGAGTCGTATGCGCTGCTGTCCGCCGGAGAGTACGAGGCGCTGCCCGAAGGGGCGCGGCAGGCACCCGGGTTCACGCCGATGCGGATGCTGGAGGACGGGGCCGCCGCCCTGCCGGTCGCGTTGCGCGAGGCCGACGAGGCAGGGCTGCTGCCCGACCCCTCACCGGAGAACTCCTGGTCGGCGCGGCTGGGCGAACTCGACCCGGCGGAGGTCCTGGAGACCCAGCTGGTCAACTCCCTCGCCCCGGCGCTCCTCTGCGACCGGCTGCTGCCGCTGCTGCTCGCCGCCCCGCATCCTCGCCGTTACGTGGTCAACGTGACCGCCGTCGAGGGCCGGTTCGCGGTGCGCAACAAGACGGCCGGGCATCCGCACACCAATATGGCCAAGGCCGCCCTCAACATGCTCACCCGGACCAGCGCCGCCGAACTCGCGGGCCAGGGTGTCCACATGTGCGCCGTGGACACCGGCTGGATCACCGACGAGAACCCCGCCCCGAAGAAACACCGCATGGCCGGCGCCGGCTTCCGCACCCCGCTCGACATCGTCGACGGCGCGGCCCGCGTCTACGACCCGATCGTGCGCGGTGAGGCGGGCGACCCGGTGTCGGGGGTGTTCCTGAAGGACTACAGGGAGGCGGAATGGTGAGGGGGACGATCGGCCGAAGCGCCGTCATCCAGGGCGCGGGGCTGTGTCGACCTGCGGCTCCGCCGCGTGGGCGCGACCGGCCCCCACGCACCCGCGGACGAACGACTAGGCTTGATTCCCAAGGCGGGGCCGTAGCGCAGAGGCAGGCGCGTCGGTCTCCAAAACCGGAACACGCTGGTTCGAATCCAGCCGCCCCGCCCCCTGCGCCTCACGCCACCCGCGATGAGCGGTTACGCCCCGGCGGCCCGCGCGGCCATCCGCGCCTTGCGCGCCGCGAGCTTCTCGTCGAACTTGCGGGCCTCCGCGTCGAGGCCGCCCATGTAGAGGCCGAGCTCCTCCTGGGCCTTCATGCCCTCGGGGCCGAGGCCGTCGATCTCCATGATCTTCAGGAAGCGGATGACGGGCGCGAGGACGTCGTCGTGGTGGATGCGCATGTTGTAGACCTCGCCGATGGCCATCTGCGCGGCGGCGCGCTCGAAGCCGGGCATGCCGTGGCCGGGCATGCGGAAGTCGACGACGACGTCGCGGACGGCCTGCATGGTGAGGTCGGGGGCGAACTCGAACGCGGCCTTCAGCAGGTTCCGGTAGAAGATCATGTGGAGGTTCTCGTCGGCCGCGATGCGCGCCAGCATGCGGTCGCACACGGGGTCACCGGAGTGGTGACCGGTGTTGCGGTGCGAGACACGGGTGGCGAGCTCCTGGAAGGCGACGTACGCGACCGTGTGGAGCATCGAGTGCCGGTTGTCCGACTCGAAGCCCTCGCCCATGTGGGACATGCGGAACTCTTCGAGCTTGTCCGGGTCCACGGCGCGCGAGGCGAGCAGGTAGTCGCGCATCACGATGCCGTGCCGGCCCTCCTCCGCGGTCCAGCGGTGCACCCAGGTGCCCCAGGCGCCGTCACGGCCGAAGAGGGTGGCGATCTCGTGGTGGTAGCTGGGCAGGTTGTCCTCGGTCAGGAGGTTCACCACGAGGGCGATCCGGCCGACCTCGGTGACCTTCGACTGCCCCTTCTCCCAGGCCTCGCCGTCCTCGAAGAAGCCGGGGAAGTTGCGGCCGTCGCTCCACGGCACGTACTCGTGCGGCATCCAGTCCTTGGTGACCTTCAGGTGCCGGTTGAGTTCCTTCTCGACGACTTCCTCCAGCGCGTACAGCAGCCGCGCGTCGGTCCACTCGTTGGACGGGCTGCCGAGGTGAGGAGAAGTGATCGACACAGACGCTCCAGGGGACAAACAGGGGGCAAGTTCTCGTGGGCGGTCACGGGCGGGTGACCTCAACCTACGGCATCGTAGGCTACGAACCCGTAGGTTACGATGCCGTAGGTTAAGTGCGCTGTAAAGAGCCCTGATCAGCGGGGTCCCGCCGACGATCGGCGGGCACGCCGAAGGCCCCGTTGACCCGCAGGTCCCGGGGTCGACAGGGCTGGGGGATCACCCGTCAGGCGTACAGCTCCCGCAGCCGCACCGAGAGGCATGTCACACAGCCCTCGAGCTTCTCGAACTCGCTGATGTCGACCACGACGGGCTCGTACCCGAGGTCGGAGTACAGCTCCGCCGTCTTCGGCGCGCTCGCCGCCATCAGCAGCTTGTCGCCGCCGAGGAGCACCACGTGCGCCCCGGCCTCCTCGGGCACCGGCAGGAAGCGCCCGAACAACGACGGCGTGTCCATCTTCGGGATGTGCCCGACCACCGTGCCGTCGGGCAGCGCGGTGATCGCCGACTTCAGATGCAGCACCTTGCTCACGGGCGCGGAGACCACCCGCGCCCCGAGAGGCTCGAACGCGGCCCGCAGCTGCTGGACCCCGGCCGCGTTGGTGCGCCCGCCCCGGCCCACGAACACGGTGTCGCCGACCTTGAGGACGTCGCCGCCCTCCAGCGTGCCCGGCGCCCAGACCCAGTTCACCGAGCAGCCGAGCGCGGCCACGGCCTCCTCGATCCCCTCGGTCTCGTCCCGCCGGGACTCGGCGCCGGGGCGCGCGATCAGGGCCACGTTCTTGTACATGACCACGGTGTCCTCGACGAACACCGAGTCCGGGCAGTCGTCGGCCGGGTCCACCTCGATCGTCTCCCAGCCGTGGTCGCGCAGGGCCTCCCCGTACGCCTCCCACTGCTCGACCGCGAGGTCGACGTCCACCTTCGTGCGTGCGACGTGCGTGACGAGGCCTTCGGCCAGGCGGGGGCTGGGGCGGCGGACGAGGGCCTTCTTGCTGGGCACGTGTGGGACTCCGAATCGAACGAGGGCTTTCCGGCGCCCGTGAAGCGACGCCGGTCCGCCATCATGCAGCCCCGGTCCACGCGGACAAAACCCCCGTGGGCAGGCTGTGGCCCTCCTGAGATACTCGGCGGTAGCCAAGCCGGCCCTGGGCGCCCCCGCCGGCCGGCCGGGTCAGCCGGTCGTTCCGATCTCCTCCGGCGTGGTCGCCCGCAGCTCTCCCTCCTCCATCAGCAGCCACCGGGTGATCCCGAGCGACTCCAGGAACGGCAGGTCGTGGCTGGCCACGATCAGCGCGCCCTCGTACGACTCCAGGGCGGTCGTCAGCTGCCGCACGCTCGCCATGTCCAGGTTGTTCGTCGGCTCGTCCAGCATCAGCAGCTGCGGGGCGGGCTCGGCGAGCATCAGGGCGGCCAGGGCCGCCCGGAAGCGCTCCCCGCCGGACAGCGTCGCCGCCGGCTGGTCGGCGCGGGCGCCCCGGAACAGGAAGCGGGCGAGGCGGGCCCGGACCCGGTTGTTGGTGGCGTCCGGCGCGAACCGGGCCACGTTCTCGGCGACCGTGAGCCCGTCGTCGAGGGCGTCGAGCCGCTGCGGCAGGAACCGCATCGGCACATGCGCCCTCGTCTCGCCGCTCACCGGCTGGAGCTCGCCCGCGATCGTCCGCAGCAGCGTGGTCTTGCCCGCGCCGTTGCGGCCGATCAGCGCGATCCGCTCCGGGCCGCGCAGGTCGAATCCACCCCTCACCCGGGCGCCGTACCTCAGCTCCAGGTCCAGCAGGGTCAGGACGGTACGGCCCGGCGGTACGGCCGTGCACGGCAGTTCCACGCGGATCTCGTCCTCGTCCCGTACGGCCTCCACCGCCTCGTCGAGCCGCTCCTTGGCCCCGGCGAGCCGTTCCTCGTGCAGGAGGCGGTGCTTGCCCGCGGACTCCTGGGCCGCGCGCTTGCGGGCCCCCATGACGATCTTCGGCTCGCGCTTCTGCTCGAACATCTTCTGCCCGTACCGCTTGCGTCGGGCCAACTTGACCTGAGCGTCGACGAGTTCACGCTTCTGCTTCTTCAGGTCGGACTCCGCGACCCGCACCATCCGCTCGGCGGCCTCCTGTTCGGCGGCGAGTGCCTCCTCGTACGCGGAGAAGTTGCCGCCGTACCAGGTGACCTCACCGGAGTGCAGATCCGCGATCTGGTCGACCAGGTCCAGGAGTTCACGGTCGTGGCTGACCACGATCATGACTCCGGACCAGGACTCGACGGCGTCGTACAGCCGGCGCCGCGCGTACAGGTCCAGGTTGTTGGTCGGCTCGTCCAGGAGGAGGACGTCGGGGCGGCGCAGCAGCAGCGCGGCCAGGCGCAGCAGTACCGACTCGCCGCCCGAGACCTCCCCGATCGTGCGGTCCAGATCGACGTGACCCAGGCCGAGTTGGCCGAGGGTCGCCAGCGCGCGCTCCTCGACGTCCCAGTCGTCGCCGACCGCCGTGAAGTGCTCCTCGGCCACGTCGCCCGCCTCGATGGCGTGCAGCGCGGAGCGGGCGGCGGCGATACCGAGTGCCTCGTCGACCTTCAGACCGGTGTCGAGCGTGACGTTCTGCGGGAGGTAGCCGACCTCGCCGGCCACGCGAACGGTGCCCTCGGACGGAGTGAGTTCACCGGCGATCAGCTTCAACAGGGTCGATTTTCCCGAGCCGTTGACGCCGACGAGCCCGGTCCGGCCGGGACCGAACGCGATCTGCAGATCGTCGAAGACGGGGGTGCCGTCGGGCCAGGCGAAGGCCAGGGACGTGCAGGTGAGGGAAAGGGGACTAGACATGAGGAACCTCGCGAGTGCGGGAAACGGCCAGGGGCGACGCGTTCGAAACACCGCGAGGGGCGACACGACGAGGGCAGACGGAGGCAAGAGAAAAGCCCGCTGCCGGAGGACGGCTCGTACGCCGAGGTCGCACGCTACGCACACAGCGATGCCGGGAAACGGCAGGGTGTGTGACGCGGTGTCTCAGGACCTCAGACGAGCAACGTCCTTCTCCAATCGACGGCAACAGGACCGTGGAACAACGTACGGACGGGGCCGGAAGGGTGTCAACGCATTAATGCGGCACCCGGCTCAGAGCGGCGCGGATCGGCGCCCGGGCCGGCCGCCCCCGGGCGGAGCCGGGCGGGGCGGAGCGGGGCGGCGTCTGGAGGCACGACCTCAGCAGGCGTCCCGCATCAGCTCCGCGAGGTCGTGGTCCAGGTCGACCTGGTGGTGTTCCAGGCCGAGCGGCACCAGCTCGGTGGAACGCTCCAGGAAGCGCCGTACCTCGGTGGCGTGGACGTGCACCACGGCGGTGCCCTCCGGGGCGTGGAACTCCAGGACCAGCCGCTCGTAGCCGTACGGGCGGACCCGTACGTCCCCGTAGCCGACCGATTCCTCCATGCCGGTCACGAGGAGTTCGCGGGCGAAGGTCCAGCAGACCTCGACACCCTCCAGCGTGGCCGGGGCGGGGAAGGTCATACGGACGGCGAAGGGATCGCGACGGTCGTAGTGGAGCGTTGCGGGAATGCTCGGCATCCGCGGCGCGGCGGCGACGAGACGGGCCTCTACGGGCTGCTCGATGACGGTGGACAACGCCTTGCTCCCTTGTGACGGGTGGACGGACTCCGGATGACTGGGGCCGGGCATTTCAGAAGACGCCGGATCGGGCCGATCCGTGCACATGAGGAGCGAGTGACCTCTGTCACCGAGCCCAATCACTGAGGTGATCCATTTCTCATCCCGTGTACCGGGATATGGGAGAGGACACCGGACACCGTCCGGCGGTTCCCGGCCGAGGGCATCTGGACGGCACCGGATCGGTGCACTAGCTTCGCCCGCCATGAGGGGCTTGGGGCAGTCGAGACGGATGAGTCGGACGAGTCGGACGATGACGACGGGCCTGGCCGCGGCGGCACTCGCCGCCGCCCTGGCGGTGCCCGCACAGGCGCACGGGGAGGGCCGTCCACCCCACTGGGAACTGAAGGAGACCGGCACGGACGTGCGCTTTCGCGGTCTCGCCGCCGTCAGCCGGAACAGCGCGTGGCTGGCGGGTTCCGCGGGGACCGTACTGCGCACCGGCGACGGGGGCAGGACCTGGCGCAACGTCTCACCTCCCGGCGCACAGGATCTGCAGTTCCGGGACATCGAGGCATTCGACGCACGCAGGGCGGTCGTGCTGGCCATCGGTGAGGGCGAGGCCTCCCGCGTGTACCGCACGGGCGACGGCGGCGCGACATGGACCGAGTCGTTCCGCAACACCGATCCGCGCGCCTTCTACGACTGCCTCACCTTCTTCGACCCCCGCCACGGACTCGCCATGAGCGACCCGGTGGACGGGAAGTTCCGCATCCTGTCCACCAAGGACGGCGGCCGCTCCTGGAAGGTCCTGCCGAACGAGGGCATGCCGCCGGCCCTGGAGGGCGAGGCGGGCTTCGCGGCGAGCGGGCAGTGCCTGGTCAACTCCGGCCCCCGTGACGTGTGGCTGGCGACCGGAGGCGCCGCCCGCGCGCGGGTGCTCCACTCCGCCGACCGAGGGCTGACCTGGACGGTCGCCGACACGACCGTCCCGGCAGGCGACCCGGCCCGGGGCGTCTTCGCGCTCGCCTTCCATGACCGGGCGCACGGCATCGCCGTCGGCGGCGACTACCGCGCCGACCAGCCGTCCCCGCGGGCCGCGGCCACCACCGGCGACGCCGGCCGCACCTGGACGACCGCCGCGCAGCCGCCGCCCGCCTACCGCTCCGGCGTCGCCTGGCTCCCGTACAGCCGTACGACCGCCCTCGCCGTCGGCCCCACGGGCACCGACCTCACCGCCGACGGCGGCCGCACCTGGCGCACGGTCGACACCGGCTCGTACGACACCGTCGACTGCACCCCGGACCGGGGCTGCTGGGCGGCGGGGGAGAAGGGGCGCGTGGCCCGCCTGGAGAACTGACCGGCACGGGGTTGGACCGGCCGAAACGGGTACTTGTGGCGTGTTCGAGTCACGAAGGGAGTGAGCGACCATGCCACGCGGTTCGAGCCCCAAGAGGGAACGCCAGTACGAGCACATCAAGGAGAGCGCCGAGGACCGCGGTGAGAGCGAGTCGCGCGCCAAGGAGATCGCCGCCCGGACCGTCAACAAGGAACGCGCCCGGTCCGGCGAGTCCAGGACCGCGAGCCGCACCTCCACGCAGGACATGTCGTCGGGCAGGCGCGGTGGTCAGCGCTCGCACAAGGGACCCGCGGGGCCCACGTACGACCAGCTCTACGAGGAGGCCAAGCGGCGGGGCGTCCAGGGCCGTTCGGGCATGAACAAGAGCCGGCTCAAGCGCGCCCTGGGCGACAAGTAGCCCCGGGCCGCGCCCGCGCGCCGGGATGCGTACGCTCGTCAGCACCATGACGACCGTACGCATCCCCGCGGGCTGGCCCGCCACCGAAGAGCAAGCCCTCGCCGTGCAGGACGAGTTGCGGGGGAGGACGGTCCTCGACGAGACCGGACCGCCGCCCGGTGGCGGGCACGTCACCGGCGTGGACGTGGCGTACGACGACGAGCGGGACGTCGTCGCGGCGGCGGCCGTGGTCCTGGACGCGGCCACGCTCGACGTGGTGGCGCAGGCCACGGCGATCGGGCAGGTCTCCTTCCCGTATGTCCCCGGCCTGCTCGCGTTCCGGGAGATCCCGACCGTGCTGGCCGCGCTCGACGCGCTGCCCTGCGACCCCGGTCTGGTCGTCTGCGACGGCTACGGCCTCGCGCATCCCCGCCGCTTCGGCCTCGCCTCGCACCTGGGCGTCCTCACCGGGCTCCCCACGATCGGCGTCGCCAAGAACCCCTTCACCTTCACGTACGACGACCCCGGCACCCCGCGCGGCAGCGCCTCCCCGCTTCTCGCGGGCTCGGAGGAGGTGGGGCGTGCCCTGCGCACCCGCGACGGCGTCAAGCCGGTCTTCGTCTCCGTCGGCCACCGCGTGAGCCTCGCCAACGCCTGCGCCCACACCCTCGCCCTCACCCCGGCCTACCGCCTGCCGGAAACCACCCGCCACGCCGACTCCCTCTGCCGCCGGGCTCTGAAGGACACGACCGACTGAACCTCCGGGCCGAACGGTCCGCAGGAGGGGCTGTCGGGACGCTCCCGTACGGGCGGGCGGGCGTACCGACCACGTACCTGAGTACGAACTGAGTACGTGTACGGATGCCGGCGCGGCGTCATGATCGGCAGGCTGTGCCGTATGACGACGCACCGAGCCCCGAAGCCCGCCGCCAGCCACACCCAGTCCGTCGAGCGCGCCGTGACGACCGGACTGCTCCTCGCCGTGATCGCCGGACTGGCCTGGATCGCCGGCATGGTCTACACGGTGACGGGGTGGGCCCAGTAGGGCCCGCTCGCGTACGCCGAGCGGGCTCGTTCGTTACTGGGACGCCGCCACCCGGAACGTGATCCCCGCCGCGCGCAGCCGCTCGATCAGCGCGTCGCCCATCGCGACCGCCGTCGTGACCTGCCCCGCCGTGGCCGGGAGGTCGTCGAGGGCCAGGCACAGCGCGGACTCGGCGAACATCTTCGCCGTCTCGCCGTAGCCGGGGTCGCCGCCCGAGACCTCCGTGAAGACCCGGCGCCCGCCGCCCTCGCCGACGAACCGGACCGAGAACCAGCTCTTCGCCCGCTTCTCCGCGCTCGGCCCCTCACCCGGCTTGAGCCGGTCGCCCAACCACCGCCGTACGGGCGGCACTTGGGCTGCGGCGACGACCGCGCCGACGAACGCGACCCCGCCCACCGCGAAGGGGAGGGTCTTGACGGCCGCGTAGTGGCGGTAGCGGAAGTCCGGCCCGTAGCGCTGCAGGGCGCGCGCCGAGCGCTGCACCACCTGCGCGTCGATGGTCGGCAGCGGAAGCGCCCACGCCCCGACCTCCTTGGCGAACCGGGGCGCGCTCACCGGCGCGTACGCCCGTCGCCCCACCATGCGCGGTTCGTGCCGCTTGCGTTCCTGCGCGGCGGCCATCGTCTGCCGGGTGCGCGAGAACCCGGTGAGCGCGGAGTTGAACGTACCGCCGGAGAACATGCCCTCGGCGCGCACGAAGCCGTCCACGGTGATCGGCACGTCCTCCGGGAGCTGCCGCACCGTGAAGTACGCGCCCAGGTCGTGCGGTATCGAGTCGAAGCCCGCCGCGTGCACGATGCGGGCGCCGGTCTCACGCGCCCGGGCGTCGTGTCTGACGAACGTCAGGTCGACGAACTCGGGTTCGCCGGTGAGGTCCAGATAGTCGGTGCCCTCGTCGGCGCAGGCGGCCACCAATTCCTCGCCGTGGGTGATGTACGGGCCGACGGTCGTGGCCACCACCCGTGTCTGCCGGGCGAGTTCGCGCACGGCCCGCGCGTCGGAGCCGTCCGCCTGGAGCACGCCGATCTCCGTGCCGCCGGGCAGCCGCTCGCGCAGCGCCGCGAGCTTCTCCGCGTTGCGCCCGGCGATCGCCCAGCGCAGTCCGTCGGGCGCGTTCTCGGCGAGATACTCCGCGGTGAGCTCCCCGACGAACCCCGTGGCCCCGTAGAGCACGATGTCGTACGCCCGCTCGGCCTTGCCCTGCTCACTGCTCATGGAACCCCTCAGCACTCGCACACGACTCGTCCACGCGCCGTTGTCGGTGGCTGAGGCTAGCGTGAGGGACGAGCAGCCGAGCGCGCGGGATCCGGAGGTGGCCGTGACCGTACCGAAGAGCGCCCTGAAAAAGTGGGAGAAGGTGCGCGAGTTCGCCCTCGGGATGCCCGGTGCGGTGGAGGAGTTCCCGTGGGGCGAGAGCGTCGCGAAGGTCAACAAGAAGGTCTTCGTGTTCCTCGGCACCGATGACGGCGGCTATCCGCTGGGCGTCACCGTCAAGCTCAGGGACGAGGAGACCCATGCCCACGCCCTGACCTGCCCCGGCGCCGAGCCCGCGGGGTACGGCCTGGGCAAGGCCGGGTGGGTGCGCGTCCCGCTGGAGGAGAAGGGCGCTCCGGGCGCGGAGTTGCTGTGCGACTGGGTCGAGGAGAGCTACCGCGTGATCGCACCGAAGAAGCTGATAGCCGAGCTGGAGGCCCGCTGAGATCGGCGACGGAGGCCCGGTGAGGGCGGGCTGACATGTCCCGCGACTCCGGGCACAATGACTAAGCGTTTGCTCATTCGGGGCTTGTGCGGAGTGGAACGCGTTCTTAGCATCACTGGTGTTACATCGTTTGTGTCACAGAGCTTGGGGGCTCGATGGCAGTGGCGAAGACGCCCGGGCACGGTCCGCTCACCGGTGTGCGCGTGGTCGAACTCGCGGGCATCGGCCCGGGACCGTTCGCCGCCATGCTCCTCGGCGACCTCGGTGCCGACGTGGTCCGCGTCGACCGGCCGGGCGGTGCCGGCCTCGCCGTGAATCCCCTGTACGACGTCACCAACCGCAACAAGCGGTCGGTGATCGTCGACCTGAAGTCCCCGGACGGCCCGGACACCGTCCTCGACCTGGCGGAACGCGCCGACATCCTGATCGAGGGCTACCGGCCGGGCGTCGCCGAACGCCTCGGCGTCGGCCCCGAGACCTGCCACGCCCGCAACCCGAGGCTCGTCTACGGCCGGATGACCGGCTGGGGCCAGCAGGGCCCGCTCGCCCAGCGCGCCGGCCACGACATCGCGTACATCGCCCTGACCGGCACCCTCGGCATGACCGGCGCGCCCGGCACCCCGCCCGTCGCTCCCGCCAACCTTCTCGGCGACTACGCGGGCGGCTCCCTCTACCTGGTCGTCGGCGTCCTCGCCGCCCTCCACCACGCCCGCGCGACCGGCGCGGGCCAGGTCGTGGACGCGGCCATCGTCGACGGCACCGCGCACCTCTCCGCGATGATCCACGGCATGCTCGCCGCCGGCGGCTGGCAGGACCGCCGCGCCGCCAACCTCCTCGACGGCGGCTGCCCCTTCTACGGCACGTACGAGACGGCCGACGGCCGGTACATGGCCGTGGGCGCGCTGGAGCAGCAGTTCTACGCGGAGTTCGTCGACCTGCTCGGCATCGGGGACCGGGCCCCGGCCCGCAAGGACACGGCCGCCTGGGGCGAGCTGCGCGAGACGGTCACGGCCCGCTTCAAGACCCGTACGAGGGACGAGTGGACGGCCGTCTTCGAGGGCTCAGACGCCTGTGTGGCCCCCGTCCTCTCGTTGCGCGAGGCCCCGCAGCACCCGCATCTCGCGGCCCGGGGCACCTTCACCGACTTCGGCGGCATCACCCAGCCCGCCCCCGCGCCCCGCTTCTCCGCCACCCACACCTCGGTCCGCGGCGGACCCGCCCAGCCGGGCGCCGACACGGCTGACGTGGCACACGACTGGGGCATATCGGGCCTCCTGAAGGACGCCTCAGGCCAGGACGCCTCCGGCCAGGACGCCTCCCGAAAGGACGGCTTCTCGACAGGCGCACCCCCGCCGGACGCCTCCGTGCCGGACCCCGATCGACATCGGCCCCCGGGCCGCACCCTCCCGCCACTCGAAAGGCCAGACTCGTGAGCACCGAAGCGTACGTGTACGACGCGATCCGCACCCCGCGCGGCCGCGGCAAGGCGAACGGCTCCCTCCACGGCACCAAGCCCATCGACCTCGTCGTCGGGCTGATCCACGAGGTCCGAAGCCGCTTCCCCGGCCTCGACCCGGCCGCCGTCGACGACATCGTGCTCGGTGTGGTGGGCCCGGTGGGCGACCAGGGCTCCGACATCGCCCGGACGGCCGCGATCGCCGCCGGACTGCC
Organism: Streptomyces sp. NBC_00104; assembly: GCF_045160825.1. Classification (NCBI taxonomy): domain Bacteria; kingdom Bacillati; phylum Actinomycetota; class Actinomycetes; order Kitasatosporales; family Streptomycetaceae; genus Streptomyces; species Streptomyces sp. NBC_00104. Next base: position 9,519,784 of record NZ_CP108215.1, read on the forward strand.
GGACACGGTGGCCGGCGTACAGGAGAACCGCTTCTGCGCCTCCGGGCTGGAGGCCGTCAACCTGGCCGCCGCGAAGGTCCGCTCGGGCTGGGAGGACCTGGTGCTCGCGGGGGGCGTCGAGTCGATGTCGCGGGTGCCGATGGCCTCGGACGGCGGAGCCTGGTTCAACGACCCGATGACCAACCTGGCCGTCAACTTCGTGCCCCAGGGCATCGGCGCCGACCTCATCGCCACCGTCGAGGGCTTCTCCCGGCGTGATGTGGACGAGTACGCGGCGCTGTCCCAGGAACGGGCGGCGGCCGCCTGGAAGGACGGCCGGTTCGACAGGTCGGTCGTCCCCGTCAAGGACCGCTCCGGCCTCGTGGTCCTCGACCACGACGAGTACCTGCGGCCCGGTACGACCGCCGACTCGCTCGCCAAGCTGAAGCCGTCGTTCGCGGACATCGGCGAGCTGGGCGGGTTCGACGCGGTGGCGCTCCAGGAGTACCACTGGGTCGAGGAGATCGACCACGTCCACCACGCGGGCAACTCCTCCGGCATCGTGGACGGCGCGGCCCTCGTCGCCATCGGCACCAAGGAGATCGGCGAGCGCTACGGCCTGCGCCCGCGCGCCCGGATCGTCTCGGCCGCCGTTTCCGGATCCGAGCCCACCATCATGCTCACCGGCCCCGCCCCCGCGACCCGCAAGGCCCTCGCCAGGGCGGGGATGACCATCGACGACATCGACCTGGTCGAGATCAACGAGGCGTTCGCGGCCGTCGTCCTGCGTTTCGTGCGGGACATGGGCCTCTCGCTCGACCAGGTCAATGTCAACGGCGGCGCGATCGCGCTCGGCCACCCGCTGGGCGCGACCGGCGCGATGATCCTCGGCACCCTCATCGACGAACTGGAGCGGCAGCACAAGCGGTACGGGCTGGCCACGCTGTGCGTGGGCGGCGGCATGGGAATCGCGACGATCGTCGAACGCCTCTAGACGTTCCCGCAGCGGCACAGACTCTGACACTCACGGAGACCCTCACATGACCGAGAGCACCACCATCCGCTGGGAACAGGACCGCACGGGCCTCGTCACCCTCGTCATCGACGACCCGAACCAGTCCGCGAACACCATGAACCAGGCGTTCCGCGACTCCCTCGCGGTGATCACCGACCGCCTGGAGGCGGAGAAGGACACCGTCCGCGGCGTCATCATCACCTCCGCCAAGAAGACCTTCTTCGCCGGCGGCGACCTCCGCGACCTCATCAGGATCACCCCCGAGACCGCGCAGCAGCTGTTCGACGGCGGCCTGGAGATCAAGCGCAACCTGCGCCGCATCGAGACCCTCGGCAAGCCGGTCGTCGCGGCGATCAACGGCGCGGCCCTGGGCGGCGGTTACGAGCTGGCCCTCGCCTGCCACCACCGCATCGCCCTCGACGCCCCCGGCTCGAAGATCGGCTGCCCCGAGGTCACCCTCGGCCTGCTCCCCGGAGGCGGCGGCGTCGCCCGCACCGTACGGCTGCTGGGCATCGCCGACGCCCTGCTCAAGGTGCTGCTCCAGGGCACCCAGTACACCCCGCAGCGTGCCCTGCAGAACGGCCTCGTGCACGAAGTGGCGGCCACCCACGACGAGTTGATGGACAAGGCCCGCGCCTTCATCGACGCCAACCCCGAGTCGCAGCAGCCCTGGGACAAGCCCGGCTACCGCATCCCCGGCGGTACCCCGGCCAACCCGAAGTTCGCGGCGAACCTGCCCGCCTTCCCGGCGACCCTGCGCAAGCAGACGAACGGCGCGCCCTACCCGGCGCCCCGCAACATCCTCGCCGCCGCCGTCGAGGGCGCCCAGGTCGACTTCGAGACCGCCCAGGTCATCGAGGCCCGCTACTTCGTGGAGCTGGCCGCCGGGCAGACCTCGAAGAACATGATCCAGGCCTTCTTCTTCGACCTCCAGGCGGTCAACTCCGGTGCGAACCGCCCCAAGGGCATCGCACCCCGCCAGGTCCGCAAGGTCGCCGTCCTCGGCGCCGGGATGATGGGCGCGGGCATCGCGTACTCGTGCGCCCGCGCGGGCATCGACGTCGTCCTGAAGGACGTGACCGCCGAAGCGGCCGCGAAGGGCAGGAACTACTCGGAGAAACTCTGCGCCAAGGCGGTGTCCAAGGGCCGCACCACCCAGGAGAAGGCCGACGCCCTCCTCGCCCGCATCACCCCGACCGCGGACCCGGCCGACCTCGCGGGCTGCGACGCCGTCATCGAGGCCGTGTTCGAGAACACCGAGCTCAAGCACAAGGTCTTCCAGGAGATCGAGGGGGTCGTGGCACCGGACGCCCTGCTCTGCTCCAACACCTCCACCCTTCCCATCACCGAGCTGGCCGAGGGCGTCGTCCGCCGGTCCGACTTCATCGGCCTGCACTTCTTCTCGCCCGTCGACAAGATGCCGCTCGTCGAGATCATCAAGGGTGCGCAGACCGGCGACGAGGCCCTGGCCCGCGCCTTCGACCTCGTCCGGCAGATCAAGAAGACCCCCATCGTCGTCAACGACTCACGCGGCTTCTTCACCTCCCGTGTCATCGGCCACTTCATCAACGAGGGTGTCGCGATGGTGGGAGAGGGCATCGAGCCCGCGTCCGTCGAACAGGCGGCGGCCCAGGCGGGCTACCCCGCCAAGGTCCTCTCCCTCATGGACGAGCTGACCCTCACCCTGCCCCGCAAGATCCGCGCCGAGTCCCGACGGGCCGTGGAGGAGGCGGGCGGCACGTGGACCGTCCACCCCGCCGAGGCCGTCATCGACCGCATGGTCGACGAGTTCGGCCGCCCCGGCCGCAGCGGCGGCGCCGGCTTCTACCACTACGCCCCCGACGGCCGCCGCGCCAAGCTCTGGCCCGGCCTCCGCGAGCACTTCACCAAGCCGGGGTACCGGATCCCCTTCGAGGACATGCAGGAACGCATGCTCTTCTCGGAGGCCCTGGACACCGTGCGTCTGGTGGAGGAGGGCGTCCTCACGTCCGTTGCCGACGCCAACATCGGCTCCATCTTCGGCATCGGCTTCCCCGGCTGGACCGGCGGCGTCCTCCAGTACATCAACGGCTACGAGGGCGGACTGCCCGGCTTCGTCGCCCGGGCCCGCGAACTGTCCGCCCGCTACGGCGACCGCTTCACCCCGCCGGCCCTGCTGGTGGAGAAGGCGGAGAAGGGGGAGCGGTTCACGGACGCGTGAAGCCCCGGGCGAGCGGGGGACTTTCACTGGCCCCCGCCGCCCCTACCCGTCCCTTTCCCAGGGGTTGCGCCCCTTCGATCCCACCCGCGGGTCCGTCGTGGTTGCTCGCGCAGTTCCCCGCGCCCCTGAAAAGGGGCGCGGGGAACTGCGCGAGCAACCACGACGGACCCGCAGCCGAACAACTCACCTGGGCGGGGTCAAAGGGGCGACAGCCGGCGGCGGGGGCGAGCGAAGCGCGGGCCCGGGTCCCCGCACGCCGATGATCCGCACCGCCGCTCAGGACTCCGCCAGCCACTCCCTCAGCTCGTCCTTCAGCGACCGCTGAAAGGTCGTCAACAACGCCTGCACGACCAGGGGTTGCATATGGGCCGACAGGGACTTCACGGCCTGCGGATCGCGTTCCGCCATCGCGTCGCGGAAGAGCACCGACAGCTCGTGCGCCGCCGCACGCGAGTGCTCGATCAGTACGGTCCGCGCGGCGAGGATCGACTCCTCGGACAGCGGTACGTCGAGCAGTTCCACGCCGAGCCGCAGCAGCCCGGGGTCCACCCGAAGACCGTCGCCGTCCCGCTCGACCACGCCCATCGCCACGAGCCGTTCCACGTCCTCCTCGCCCAGGGACCGCCCCGCCCGCCGGTCGAGCTCCTCCCGTGTGACCGTCTCCACCGCGTCCGGCACCCAGGAGGCCACCACCGCACGCTGGAGCGCGAGGTCACGCGGGGTGAGGTCCGGCGGCAGTTGTCGCAGATACCGCTCGATGGCCGCGAGGGTCATGCCCTGCCGCTGCAACTCCTCGATCAGCGCGAGCCGCGCGAGATGAACCCGCCCGTAGTGACCGACCCGGCGCGGGCCGATCACCGGCGGCGGCAGCAGACCCCGGGTGCTGTAGAAGCGGACCGTACGCACCGTGACGCCCGCCCGCGCGGCCAGCTCGTCGACGGTGAGAACGATCTCCCCGGAGCCGGAGCCGGAGCCGGAGCTCTCTCCGATGTCGGTCGTCATGCACAGCAGTATCGCTGTCTCACCAGTGCTGTGACACCTCGGGCGAGGGGATTGTCAGTGCCGCCCCGTACGGTGGCGTCATGTCGGGGATCACCTACGTCCGGGGGGACGCCACCGTGCCGCTGGGCAAGGGCGTCAAGGTCATCGCCCATGTCAGCAACGACATGGGCGGCTGGGGCAAGGGCTTCGTCCTCGCGCTGTCCCGCCGCTGGCCGGAGCCGGAGACCGCCTACCGCGCCTGGCACCGCGACCGCGCGCACAACGACTTCGGACTCGGCGCCGCCCAGTTCGTCCGGGTCGGCACCTACCTCTGGGTCGCCAACCTGATAGGCCAGCACGGCACCCGCACCGGCAGCAAGGGCGTGCCCGTCCGCTACGAGGCCATCGACGCGGCCCTCGGCCTGCTCGCCGACAAGGCCCTGGAGCTGGACGCCTCGGTCCACATGCCCCGCATCGGCTGCGGACTCGCGGGCGGCAAGTGGTCCCGCGTGGAGCCCCTGATAGCCGACCGACTGATCCGGCGCGGGATAGCGGTGACGGTGTACGACCACGGGGACTGATCCCGGGCCGAAGCGCGGTACCTCGCGCGGGTGAGCGGGTAAGGCACCCTCATGGACCTTCTCCCGATGGACATCGGACCGTTGAACCCCGTCGTAGGGGAACTCGTCGTCGCGGCGGTGCTGTTCGCGCTCGTGTTCCTCTTCTTCGTCCGGCTCGTCCCCCGGATCCAGCGGGTCCTGGCGGAACGGGAGGCCGCGACCAAGGGAACCGAGGCACAAGCCGAAGCCCTGCGGGAGGAGGCCCGGATCAAGCGGGCCGAGGGGGCGGCGGCCCTGGCCGCCGCCCGCCACGAGGCCGCCCGCATCCGTCAGCGCGCCTTCGAGGAGGGCACCGCCCTGATCGCCGAGGCCCGCGCCGACGCCCACCGCGCGTACACCACCCTCCTCACCGAGGGCCATGCCCGCCTCGCCGCCGACCGCGCCACGGCCGAGGCCGAACTCCGCGTCCACGCAGCGGAGCTGGCCTCGAACCTGGCGAGCAGAATCATCGGCGAACCCATCGAGGCGAAGGTCCACCCGCGCCCCTGAAGGCCGCAGGCCTCCCCAGGGCCGCGGGGAACTGCGCGACAAGCCACGACGAACCCGCGGTCGGGAGCCGGAATCAACCTCCCGAGCTCTCAGCGCCCGTCCCCACCCTCACCCCCACCCTCATGCTCATGCTCATGAACGGAGTTCGTCGCGGCGATCTTCTTCCACGACCTGGGCGCCGCGGGAGCACCGCCCGCCGAAGCCAGGGCCCCCCGCCCCGCCGCGGCAGCACTCGGCTTGACCGGCCGGTACAGCCACGTATCGACCAACGTCCCCAACGACTCCCCGGACACCTTCTCGGCATACGCGACGAAGTCACCGACCGTCGCGTTCCCGTAGGCGTACTTCCCCGGCCACCCCTTCAAGATCTCGAAGAACGCCTCGTCCCCGATCTCGTTGCGCAACGCCTGAAGTGCCAGCGCTCCCCGGTCGTACACGGCGAGATGGAACTGGTTCTCCGGCCCGGGATCACCCGGCCTGACCGTCCAGAAGGGATCGTCGGCCGGATGCGACGCGTACACGTAGTCCGCGATCTCCTGCGCCGTCCCCTCGTTCTCGTGCTCGGACCACAGCCACTGCGCGTACCGCGCGAAACCCTCGTTGATCCAGATGTCCTTCCACCCGGTGACGGAGACGAGGTCGCCGTACCACTGGTGGGCCAGCTCATGGACGACGACGGACACGTTCGACCCGTTCGCGAACTGCCGCGGGCTGTAGAACGGCCGGGTCTGCGTCTCCAGCGCGTAGCCCACCTGGGGGGTGTTCGGCACATACCCGCCGAGCGCGTTGTACGGATACGGCCCGAAGAACTCCGCCAGCCAGTCGGCGACTTCGCCCGTGCGTTCGACGCTGGCCCGGGCAGCGCCGTAGCTGTCGCCGATGTCCTTGCTGTACGCGTTGATGATCGGGATGCCGTTCTCGGTCCGCCCGGTCGTGACGTCGAACCTGCCGACGGCGAGCGTGGCGAGATACGTGGCCTGCGGCTTGTCGGACCGCCAGTTGTAGCGGGTCCAGCCGGCGCGTGAACTCGTCGACTGGAGCGTGCCGTTGGAGATGGCCTGCGAGCCGTCCGGCACGAGCACGGACACGTCGTACGCGGCCTTGTCGAGCGGATGGTCGTTGCTGGGGAACCACCACCAGGCCGCCTCGGGCTCGCCCGCCGCGACACCGCCGTCGGGGGTCCGCAGCCAGCTCGTGAAGCCGTACGCCTCCTTCGACGACGGGACCCCGCTGTAGCGGACCACGACGGTGATCTCCGTACCCTTGGGCAGCGGGTTCCTCGGCGTGATCTCCAGCTCGTGCTCGCCGGAGGAGACGAACGTGGCCCTGGCGCCGTTGACCCGGACCTCGCTCACATCGAGCAGGAAGTCCAGATCGAAGCGGGAGAGGTCCTGGGTGGTCCTGGCGAGCAGGGTCGCCGTGCCCTCCAGTCTGTCGGTCTCCGGCTGGTACTTGAGCCGGAGGTCGTAGTGGGAGACGTCGTATCCGCCGTTGCCGTAGGCCGGGTAGTAGGGATCGCCGATCCCCGGCGCTCCGGGCGCGCTGTGCTGTGTGGGGGATTCCCCCGCACCCCCTGCGTCCGCCGAGGCCGGGATCGCCAGCAGCAGGGAGGCCACGAACGCGCCCGGGGCGATGAGTCTGCGGTGCACGAATCACTCCAAGTCGTCGGTGAACGGTTCCGCGAGAGTCTGTGCGGAGCCTATTCAGTCCCTGTGGACCCGGCCGTGTCCATGGCCGCCTCTGTCACACGATCGCCATTCGGCCGACACGAGTGACCCCGTCCCACACTCCTTTCAGGCCACACCGTGGCCGAAGCCCCGCGAGCCCCAAGAGGGCCTCTTCTCCACGGGAGTTGACCGCAGTACCGTCCGCGCATGCCGATACCTGTGCGACGCATGCGCTTCACGACCTGGAGACCGCTCGCGACGGCGGCCACGGCCGCCGCCCTCACGGCCGCGTTCCTGACCCCGGCGGTCGCCGGCACCCCGACCCCCCGGAAAAGTGAACCGGTCTACTCGTACGACGACGCCATCCGCGAGGCCGTCTGGGTGGACACCGGGCTCGACGGCGACCGCGACGGGAGGACGGACCGGGTCGCCGTCGACATCGTCCGTCCGAGCGAACCCGACCGACGGGGCCGCGAGATCCCCGTGATCATGGACGCCAGCCCGTACTACTCCTGCTGTGGACGGGGCAACGAGAGCCAGCGCAAGACGTACGACGCGAACGGCGACGTCGTCCAGATGCCGCTGTTCTACGACAACTACTTCGTGCCCCGCGGCTACGCCTTCGTCGCCGTCGACCTCGCCGGAACCAACCGCTCCGACGGCTGTGTGGACGTCGGCGGCCGCTCCGACATCCAGTCCGCCAAGGCGGTCGTCGACTGGCTCAACGGACGCGGCAGGGCGTACACCACCCGGACGGGCACCACGCGGGCCAAGGCCGGCTGGACCAACGGCAGGACCGGCATGATCGGCAAGAGCTACGACGGCACGATCGCCAACGGGGTGGCCGCCACCGGCGTCGAGGGCCTGGAGACCATCGTCCCGATCGCCGCGATCTCCTCCTGGTACGACTACTACTTCGCCAAGGGCGCCCCCCTCTACAACTCGGGCCCCGAGTGGCTCTCCGACTACGTCGAGAGTCCCGACGCCCGCGCCAAGTGCGGCCATGTGCAACAGAAACTGGTCGACGGTGCCCCGCGCACCGGCGACCGGACCCCGCTGTGGACCGAGCGCGACTACGTCAAGGACGCCCGGAAGATCGACGCCAGCGTCTTCGTCATCCACGGCCAGCAGGACCTGAACGTCCGCCCCAAGCACTTCGGGCAGTGGTGGGACGCCCTCGCGAAGCACGGCGTCGAGCGCAAAATCTGGCTCTCCCAGACCGGCCACGTGGACCCGTTCGACTTCCGCCGCGCCGAGTGGGTCGACACCCTGCACCGCTGGTTCGACCACGAACTCCTCGGCTACGACAACGGCATCGACGACGAGCCCATGGCCGACATCGAACGCCGTCCGGACCAGTGGGAGACGTCCCGGATCTGGCCGCCGCGCCCCACGCACGCCACGACCCTCCGCCCGGCCGGGGGCAGCGAGCCGGGCGTCGGCACCCTCGGCCTCCGCACGCGGTCCGGCACCGAGACCTTCACCGACGACCCGGCGCTGAACGAGACCGACTGGGCCGCGCACGTCGACCGGTCCACCCCCGACAAGGCGGGCTTCGTCACCCCGCCCCTCACCCAGGGCCTGCGGCTGTCCGGCTCCTCCAAGGTGACCGTCACCGCCACGCCCACCACCTCCACCGCCCACCTCTCGGCGGTCCTCGTGGACCTGGGCCCGGACACCATCCGCGACTACTCCACCGCGGGCGAGGGCATCACCACCCTCACCGAGCGCAGCTGCTGGGGCCCGAGCACCACCGGCGACAGCTCCTGCTTCCGGGAGACCGCGGCCAAGACGGCTGATGTCGACTACACGATCGTCAGCCGCGGCTGGGCCGACCTCGGCAACCACTCCTCCGACACGGGAGCCCCGCTCACACCGGGCACCCCGTACACGATCACCCTCGACCTGCACGCGAGCGACCACGTCGTCCCGGCGGGCCACCGGCTCGCCCTGATCATCGCGGGCACCGACGAGGACCTCATCGACCCGCCCTCCAGCACCCCCACGCTGACCATCGACCTCGCGCGCACCTCCGCGAAGGTCCCGCTGGTCGGCGGTGCCGAGGCCTTCAGGAAGGCGACCTCCGGCTCCATCGGTCACCCGGCGGCCTCGGTCCTCGACGGCGTACGCGACCCGAGCCGGGCCGCCCGCGTCCCGGGCGGTGCCGCATGAGGGCCCGTATCGCGGCGCTGATCGCCGTCGCGCTGGCCGCACCCCTGCTGTCGGCGCCCGCGTACGCGGCGGACACCACCGCGCCGCGCACCGGATTCGAGCGGTCGGGCGGCGCCCGCTGGACCAGTCAGCCGGAGGAGCAGGAGTTCCTCGCCGCCGTCGACCGGGCGAGCTCCCGTGTGTCGACGACGCGTATCGGCACGACCGAGCAGGACCGTCCGCTCCAGCTCGTCCGCATCGGCACCCGCCCCACCACGCGCACGGTCCTGCTCATCTGCAGCCAGCACGGCGACGAGCCCTCCGGCCGTGACGCCTGCCTCACCACGATCCGCGACCTCGCCTTCGCGCAGGACGAACGGACCGAGCGGCTGCTGAGGTCCACCACCGTGCTCGTCGTGCCCACCGCCAACCCCGACGGCCGGGCCGCCGACACCCGGGGCAACGGCGACGGCATCGACATCAACCGCGACCACCTCGCCCTGCGAACGGCAGAGGCGCGGGCGCTCGCCGCCGTCGTGCGCGACCGCAAGCCCGACGTCGTCTACGACCTGCACGAATACGGCGCCACGCCCCAGTACTACGACAAGGACCTCTTCGACCTCTGGCCGCGCAACCTCAACACCGACGCGGCCGTCCACACCGAGGCCCGCAACCTGTCCCTGGACCACGTCCGCCCGGCCGCGTCCGCCGCCGGCCACTCGACCGGCACGTACGGCATCTGGACCGACCCGGTCACCGGCGATCCCATCCGCCAGGTCGCCGGCGACGGCCAGGAACGCATCCTGCGGAACATGTCCGGAATCAAGCACTCTGTCGGGCTGCTGATCGAGAGCCGGGTGGAACCGCTGACGGCCGGCACCGAGGAACCGGCCAACAACCTGCGCCGGGTGAACTCCCAGCTCGCCGCTCTGAAAGGCCTGTTCCGCTTCGCGGGAGAACGCGGCCGGCAGGTCGACCGGGTGACCGGCGCGGCCCGGCTCGCCGGACTTCGCGACACCGGCCCCGTCTACGTGGGTGGCGCCGACAACGACCCGGCCGAACCCGCCGAGGTGATCCAGGACCCACCCTGCGGCTACCGGCTCACCGAACAGCAGTACGAGGAGTTCGCGGACGAGCTGGCCCTGCACGGCGTCCGCGTACGGGCCGGGAAGAACGGCGACGGCGTCCTCGTACCGCTGCGCCAACAGGTGCGCGCGCTCGTGCCGCTGCTGCTCGACGAGCGGGCGCCGTATCGCCTGACGGCGGGGGTGCCCGACACCGCCTGTTGAACAAGAAGGGGTCGGCGTCACATGCGGTAGGGGTTCCTGGGCAGGAGTAGGTCAGTTCCAGCCACCCGCGGAAAGGTTCCACCTGTGACGCACGATCATCGCACCACCCACCACGGGGGAGGCGCGCTTCCAGGATCGGAGGCGGGCCTCTCCGGCGGCGGGCGGCCCCGGACGGACCGCGTCGTGTTCGGCGTGACGGCGGCGCTCACCCTGGCCTTCGTGCTCTGGGGCGCCATCTGGACCGACTCGCTCGAAACCGCCTCCGGCAAGATGCTGAACGGCCTGATCCACAACGGTGGCTGGGCCTTCATGCTGGCCGCCTCCTGTTTCGTCGTCTTCGCCCTGTGGCTCGCGGTCAGCCGCTACGGCCGCATCCACCTCGGGGTCGAGGGCGAGAAGCCCGAGTTCCGCACGGTCTCCTGGGTCGCCATGATGTTCAGCGCCGGCATGGGCATCGGCCTGATGTTCTACGGCGTCAGCGAGCCCCTCGCCCACTACACCTCGCCCCCGCCGGGCACGAACCCCGGGGGCTCCGGCGAGCGCATGGAAACGGCGATGGCGACCACGCTGTTCCACTGGACGCTGCACCCCTGGGCGATCTACGCGGTGGTCGGCCTCGCCATCGCCTACAGCACGTTCCGCAAGCAGCGCCGCCAGACCATCAGCGCCGTCTTCACCCCGCTGATCGGCGAGAAGCACGCGAACGGCACCAGCGGCCGGATCATCGACATCCTGGCCATCGTCGCCACGATCTTCGGCTCGGCGGCCTCCCTCGGCCTCGGCGCCCTCCAGATCGGCTCCGGCTTCCAGGAGCTGGACTGGATGAACAAGGTGAGCACCGGTCTGCTCGTCGCCATCATCGCCGTCCTGACCCTGGCCTTCGTCGCCTCCGCCGTGTCCGGTGTGGAGAAGGGCATCCAGTGGCTGTCCAACACCAACATGGTGCTGGCCCTGGTGCTGGCGGTCTTCGTCTTCGTCGCCGGTCCGACCATCCTGGTCCTGGACCTGCTGCCCACCTCGGCCTTCGCCTACCTCGGCGACCTGCCCCAGCTCGCGGGCCGCACCGAGGCCTCCGGCGGGGAGGGCGTGGCCGACTGGCTCGGCAGCTGGACCGTCTTCTACTGGGCGTGGTGGATCTCCTGGACGCCCTTCGTCGGCATGTTCATCGCCCGCATCAGCCGCGGCCGCACCATCCGTCAGTTCATCGGCGGCGTCATCCTCGTCCCCAGCTCGGTCAGCCTCGTCTGGTTCGCGGTCTTCGGCGGGACGGCGATGAAGCTCCAGGAGCAGGGCCGGCTCGGTGAGGAGGCCACGCCGGAGGGCCAGCTCTTCGCGGTCCTCCACGAGTTCCCCATCGCCACGGTCTCCAGCCTGCTCGTGATGATCCTCGTCGGCATCTTCTTCGTCTCCGGTGCCGATGCCGCGTCCATCGTCATGGGCACGCTCTCCCAGCGCGGCGCCCTCGAACCCGGCCGCTTCGTCGTCGTCTTCTGGGGCGTCGTCACCGGGGCCGTGGCCGCGATCATGCTCCTCGTCGGCAGCGGGCAGGGCGACGCCCTCACGGGCCTGCAGAACCTCACGATCCTGGCGGCCGCGCCGTTCGTCATCGTCATGATCGGCATGTGCGTCGCCCTGATGCGCGACCTGCGTCGGGACCACGTGATCGTCCGCGAGGAGATGGCCTCCGAGGCGGTCGAACTCGCCGTCATCGAGGGCCACAAGCGCTACGACGGCGAGTTCGAGATCAGGGTCGGCCCGGGCCAGGGCACGGAGATCGAGGGAGACCCGATCGGCCAACGCCCCGAGTGAGAACTCCGCGGGGCCGGCGTGCGGCGCCCCCATGAGGGGCGCGGGGCTCTGCCGATGTGCGGCTCCGCCGCGGGGGCGCGACCAGCCCCCGCGCCCCCGCGGCCGACCGACGGCCCGGTCTCGCACAGCCGCGCTCGCACGGCGGCCGGCTCACACGGTGGCCAGTCGCGCAGCGACCCCCGCACACCCCCACGCCACCGTGACCCCGGCCCCGCCGTGACCGTAGTTGTGCACCAACACCCGCCCGCCCGGCAGGACTTCCCGCTCCAGACGGACTGCCGGGCGCGCGGGCCGCAGGCCCACCCGGTGCTCGATGATCCGCGCCCCCGCGATCTCGGGCCGTACCGCCGCACACCGCTTCACGATCCGCTCGGCGATCACGGGGTCCGGCGTCAACGACCACGCGTCCTCCTCCGCCGTACCGCCCAGGATCAACCCACCCGGCTGCGGGATGAAGTACGTGCTCTCGGAACCGGGGTGATCCACCGACGTGAGCCAGGTGGTGACCCCGGGGTTCTCCACGACGACCAACTGCCCCCGCACCGGACGTACGGAAGGATCCGGCACCAGCTCCCGCGCGCCGAGCCCCGTGCAGTTGACGACGACGGGAGCGTCGACCGCCGCGAGGTCCGTGACCGTACGCTCCTCGACCGTCCCGCCCGCCGCGACGAACCGCTCGCGCAGCCACCGCAGATGGACCGGCATGTCGATCAGCGGCAGGCGCGCCCACAGCCCGACTCCGGGATATTCCTCGGCCGTCGCCGGGCGCAGACCGGCCACCCGGGAGGCCCACGCGCCGAGCTCGTCCAGCGCGGTCCCGCCGTGTACGCCCTCGACCATGCGTACGCCCGTCTCGTCGGGCCGGGCCGCCAACTCCTCGTACACGGCCAGGCTGACGAGCGCCCACTCGCCGACGGCTTCCTCCGGCTCGATCCGGTAGGGCCACCACAGCCCGCCCGCGACGGCGGACGTCGTCCGCTCTCCCGGCTCCCGTGCCCAGATCCGGACCCGTCTGCCGCTCTCCGCCAGGACCACGGCCGTCGTCAGACCGACGACTCCGCCACCGACCACGATCAGGTCACTGTTCGATTCCTTGGTCACGCAGGGACGTTAACGGAAAATGTCATGCAGTGCTCACAAGTCTGCCTTTGTGGGGATACTCACACCATGTCTGCCGAGTACGCGACCTTCGGCCTGGCACCGGCGATGCGAGCCGGTGGCGTCCTCGCCGACGGTGCCTACCAAGTGCACCGGGACTTCGTGGACTTCATCGTCGACGGACGCCCGCTGCTGTTCCAGCTCTCCGACCTCGACGCCGTCTCCCCACTCGCCTCCGACGTCCCTCCCTCGATCTTCACCGCCCAGGTGCGCAGCCTGCTCCTGGAAGCCGAAGCACCACTGGCACACGGCCGCTACGTCATCTACGGCTGCCCCGAATGCGCCGACCTCGCCTGCGGTGCCGTGACCGCGGTGATCGAGCGGGACGGCGACGACTACGTGTGGCGGGACTTCGCCTGGCAGACGGAGGAGGAGGCCGACCTCAGACTCAACGGCTACACGGGCATCGGTCCTTTCCGGTTCCACGGTTCCGAGTACCGCGGCGCGCTGCGGTCCCTGCTGCGGGAGTCCGCCGCCGAGCCGTCGGCCCGCCGCCGGGTTCTCCTCATCGGTGCCCGCGTCGCCGTCCTCGCCAAACTCGCGGCAGCCCTGCGCGCCATCGGTATCGGCGCCGACATAGCGCACGACGCCACCGGCGTGCCCGTCGAGGAACTGCGCACCTACGGTGCCGTGGCCTTCGGACGGGCCGTCGGCGCGGCGGACCGCGAGGCCGTACGGCTGGCCTTCGACCGCGCGGGAGTCCAGGTCGCGTACGTCGACGGGCTCGCCCCGATCATCCCGCTCCTCGTCGCCCAGATCGAACACGCCCTCGACCGCAGCCCCGCGGAACAGCGTCGCCTCACCCGCCTCGTCGCCGCCGGGGGACAGGCCGGCATCGAGATCACCTCCACCTGCCGGGTGGAGCTCACCGCCTACCGCCTCGACCGGCTGTACCGCCCCCACACCTACCGCTTCTTCGACGGGATCCTCCCCGCGGGCCGGCACCGCATCGGCCTGGACCCGAAGGCCGTGAAGGGAGAATCGTTCATCGTGGCCCGCACGTCGGGGACCGTGCTGGTGGAGCCGATGGCGCGGTGAGTGACCGCTGCCCCTTCGCCCCCGAGGGACGCATGCGTCGGCTGCGGGCGGGTGGGGCTGCTCGCGCAGTTCCCCGCGCCCCTTCCGGGGGCGCGGGGAACCGCGCGAACGGGGTCCGGGGCGGAGCCCCAGGATGGGGGCACCTCCCGCTCGAGCGAAGCCGAGAGTGGGGGAGGGACGGGTAGGGGCGGCGGGGGCGAGAAAAAGAAGGACACGAACTGACCGGACGCGGCTCGATCGGTGGATGCGGCCCCCGCACGACGCCGCTAGGAGGACCCGCCCCCCTGTCGTTAGGATCGCCCCTCGTGACCGCCACCCTCGTCGTCAAGAATCTCGCCGCCGGCCACGGCGACCGCTCGCTCTTCTCCGGACTCGACCTCGTCGTGGCCCCCGGTGATGTGATCGGGCTGGTCGGTGCCAACGGCGCGGGCAAGTCCACGCTGCTCCGGCTGCTCGCCGGCCTGCTCCCGCCGGAGGAGGGCGAGCTACGGCTGTCCCCGCCCACGGCGACCGTGGGGCACCTGCCGCAGGAGCCGGAGCGCCGGGAGGGCGAGTCCGTACGGGAGTTCCTCGCCCGGCGTACGGGTGTCGCGGAGGCCCAGCGCGTCATGGACGAGGCCACCCAGGCGCTGGTGGACGGTGCGCCGGGCGCCGACGACGCGTACTCGGTGAGCCTGGAGCGCTGGCTCGACCTGGGCGGCGCCGACCTCGACGAGCGGGCGGAGGAGGTCGCCGACTCCCTCGGCCTCGGCGTCGACCTGGACCAGCCGATGACCGGCCTCTCCGGCGGCCAGGCGGCCCGCGCCGGACTCGCCTCCCTCCTCCTCTCCCGCTACGACGTCTTCCTCCTCGACGAGCCCACCAACGACCTCGACCTGGACGGCCTGGAACGACTCGAACGCTTCGTCTCCGGCCTGCGCGCGGGCACGGTCGTCGTCAGCCACGACCGCGAGTTCCTCACCCGCACCGTCACCAAGGTCCTCGAACTCGACCTCGCCCAGAACCAGATCAACCTCTACGGCGGCGGATACGAGGCCTACCTGGAGGAGCGCGAGACGGCGCGCCGGCACGCCCGCGACGACTACGAGGAGTACGCCGACAAGAAGTCCGCCCTCCAGGACCGAGCCCAGATGCAGCGCTCCTGGATGGACAAGGGCGTCAAGAACGCGCGGCGCAAGGCGAACAACGACAACGACAAGATCGGCCGCAAGTTCCGCAGCGAGGCGAGCGAGAAGCAGGCCGCGAAGGCCCGGCAGACCCAGCGCATGATCGAACGGCTGGACACCGTCGAGGAGCCGCGCAAGGAGTGGGAACTGCGGATGGAGATCGCGGCGGCCCCGCGCTCCGGTGCCGTGGTCGCCACGATGCGGGACGCCGAGGTGCGGCGGGGAGACTTCGCCTTCGGACCGGTGTCCCTGCAGATCGACTGGGCGGACCGCATCGCCATCACCGGCGCGAACGGCGCGGGCAAGTCGACGCTCCTGGGCGCGCTGCTCGGCCGGGTCCCCCTGGACGCGGGGCACGCCGCCCTCGGCTCAGGCGTCCTCGTCGGCGAGGTCGACCAGGCCCGCGGCCTCTTCCTCGGCCCCGAGTCGCTCCTCGACGCGTTCTGCGCGGCCGTCCCCGACACCGAACCCGCCGAGGTGCGCACCCTCCTCGCCAAGTTCGGCCTCAAGTCCACCCACGTCCTCCGCCCGGCCGTGACCCTCTCCCCGGGCGAACGCACCCGCGCGGCCCTCGCGCTGCTCCAGGGCCGAGGCGTCAACCTCCTGATCCTCGACGAGCCCACCAACCACCTGGACCTCCCGGCGATCGAACAACTCGAATCCGCCCTCGACTCCTACGAGGGCACACTCCTCCTGGTCACCCACGACCGCCGCATGCTGGACGCGGTACGGGTGACACGCCGCTTCGCGGTGGAGGCGGGCAAGATGACGGAGAGCTGAGAGAAGCGAACGACACCGCTCCGCGCGCCCCTGACGAAAGCAGGGGCGCAGCCCCCTGCTTTCGTCAGGGGCGCGCGGAACTGCGCGAGAAGCCCCACCGGACCCGCGGACGGGGGTCGAAGGGGCGCAGCCCCTGGGGGAGGGGACGGGTAGGGGCGGCGGGGGCGAGAAACCCCCGCCGCAGCGCCTCAGCGGCGCTTCTTGTCCACCAGCCCCGCCCGCCGCAACGCATCCGCCATCGCACTGTTCGAAGGCGCCGGCGCAGAAGCCCCCTGCCGGGAACCGCCCCCACCCCCACGCCCCTGCTGCCGAGGCGGCTGAGTCCCACGCGCCCCCCGCTGAGGCCGAGACCCCCCACCCGACTGCCCCTGCCCTTGTCCCTGCCCCTTGGGCGCGGCCTCGTCGTCCAGCCGCAGCGTCAGGGAGATCCGCTTCCGCGGAATGTCGACGTCGAGAACCTTCACCTTGACGATGTCCCCGGGCTTGACCACATCACGCGGGTCCTTGACGAACGTCTTGGACAGCGCGGAGACATGCGCCAGACCGTCCTGGTGGACACCGACGTCGATGAACGCCCCGAAGGCCGCCACGTTCGTCACGACCCCCTCCAGGATCATCCCGGACACCAGGTCGGAGATCTTCTCGACACCCTCCTTGAACGTGGCGGTCTTGAAGGCGGGCCGAGGGTCACGCCCCGGCTTCTCCAGCTCCTTCAGGATGTCCGACACGGTCGGCAGACCGAACGTCTCGTCCACGAAGTCCCCGGGCCTGAGCGACCGCAGCACCCCCGTGTTGCCGATGAGCGACGCCACCTCCTGACCGGAGGTCTTCACCATCCGCCGGACGACGGGATACGCCTCCGGGTGCACGCTGGACGCGTCCAGCGGGTCGGTGCCGCCCCGGATCCGCAGGAAGCCGGCGCACTGCTCGTACGCCTTGGGGCCGAGCCGCGCCACCCCCTTCAGCTCGGAGCGGGAGGTGAACGGCCCGTTGGCGTCGCGGTGGGTCACGATGTTCTCGGCGAGCCCGGAGGAGATGCCGGAGACACGGGCCAGCAGCGGCGCGGAGGCCGTGTTCACGTCGACGCCGACGCCGTTCACGCAGTCCTCGACCACCGCGTCCAGCGACCGCGACAGCTTCACCTCGGACAGGTCGTGCTGGTACTGCCCGACGCCGATCGACTTCGGGTCGATCTTCACCAGCTCGGCGAGGGGATCCTGCAGGCGGCGGGCGATCGAGACGGCGCCGCGCAGCGACACGTCCATGCCGGGCAGCTCCTGCGAGGCGAACGCGGAGGCCGAGTACACCGACGCGCCCGCCTCGGACACCATCACCTTGGTGAGCTTCAGCTCCGGGTGCTTGGTGATCAGTTCACCGGCGAGCTTGTCGGTCTCCCGGGACGCCGTGCCGTTGCCGATCGCGACCAGCTCGACCGCGTGCTCCCCGGCGAGGCGGGCGAGCTTGGCGACGGCCTCGTCCCACTTGTTGGCCGGGACGTGCGGGTAGATCACGTCGGTGGCGACGACCTTGCCCGTCGCGTCCACCACGGCCACCTTCACGCCCGTACGGAAGCCCGGGTCCAGCCCCAGCGTGGCGCGCGTACCGGCCGGGGCGGCGAGGAGCAGATCGCGCAGGTTCGCCGCGAACACGTTCACCGCCTCGTCCTCGGCGGCCGTCCGCAACCGCAGCCGCAGATCGATGCCGAGGTGGACGAGGATGCGGGTCCGCCAGGCCCAACGGACCGTGTCCGTCAGCCACTTGTCGGCGGGCCGGCCGCGGTCGGCGATCTGGAAGCGATGGGCGACGATCCCCTCGTACGACGAGGGGCCGGGCTGCTCGGAGGGCTCCTCCGGCTCCAGGACGAGATCGAGGACGTCCTCCTTCTCGCCGCGCAGCATGGCCAGGATGCGGTGGGAGGGCAGCTCGGTGAAGGGCTCGGCGAAGTCGAAGTAGTCGGCGAACTTGGCGCCCGCCTCCTCCTTGCCGTCCTTCACCTTGGCGGCCAGCCGGCCCCGCACCCACATACGCTCGCGCAGCTCGCCGATCAGGTCGGCGTCCTCCGAGAACCGCTCGGTGAGGATCGCCCGGGCACCGTCCAGCGCGGCCTGCGGATCGGCGACGCCCTTGTCGGCGTCCACGAACGCCGACGCGGCGGCCAGCGGCTCGACCGTCGGATCGCCGAGCAGGCCCTCGGCCAGCGGCTCCAGACCGGCCTCGCGGGCGATCTGCGCCTTCGTACGCCGCTTCGGCTTGAAGGGGAGGTAGATGTCCTCCAGCCGCGCCTTGGTCTCGGCACCACGGATCCGGGCCTCGACCTCGGGCGTCAACTTGCCCTGCTCGCGCACCGACTCGAGGATCGCCGTCCGCCGCTCCTCCAGCTCCCGCAGATAGCGCAGCCGTTCGTCGAGGGTGCGCAGCTGCGCGTCGTCGAGCATCTCGGTCGCTTCCTTGCGGTAGCGAGCGATGAAGGGCACGGTCGAACCGCCGTCGAGCAGCTCCACCGCGGCCCTGACCTGCCGCTCCCGTACGCCGAGCTCCTCGGCGATCCTGCCTTCGATGGACCCTACGAGGGGTGTCGTCACGATCCCGTACCGCCTTCTCCACTGGGGTTGCGCGGCAATTGTGGCAGGTGGCACCGACAGCGGGGGCCAGGGCGTGAGACTCGTACGGTCGGCTTCGGACAGACGGGGAGCCGGACGCGTGGTCGCGTCCGGCTCCGAAGGTCGCGGCCCGGAGTCCTCAGGCCCGACGGGCCCGTCCGGTGCGGCGCGTCGAACTCGACGCGCCCCCGAAGAGGCGGGCCACGGCCCGGAACGGCAGCGTGACCACGGTCGCGACGGCCCCACCGATCTGCCGCAACACGTCTGCGATCGCACGGAACACGTATTTCCCCTTTCGTCTCCCGGCTGGCTGGGCCAGGAACGATCGGGTACCGCGCCCCGCACCGTTCATACCTGAACCGATCCGATCAGCGCTTGCCGATCATCCCCGCCGGGAACGCCCCCGCGCCGACCATCGTCGTCACCAGGCCCGTCATCAGCTCGGTGAGGCGCTCCACCCCGGCCGAGCCCAGATGCTCGTACGGCGCCAGGTCGAGGCGGTCCGTCGCGTCCTCGATCTCCGCGCGAAGCGCGACACCGGCCCCGGTCAGCTCGCCCTCGGCGTCGAGCAGCCCGCGTGCCCGCAGCCGCGCCCGCGCCGCGTCCCACTCGTCCCGGTTCCAGCCCCGCGTGCCGAGGACCCACTTCGGGGACATGCCCTTGCCGGTCGCGGTGTGGCTGGCCAGCGCCTCGACCGGGTCGAGGCCGGCGTCGAGGAGCGCCGCGAGATGCCCGTCGCCCCGGTGCTCGCGCAGCAGCGTGGTCGCGTGCCAGAGCGCGAGATGGGGGCGCTCGGGTACGGGGAGATCGGAGTGCGCGGCGTACAGGGGGCGTGCGGTCCTCGTGCACGCCTCCGCGGCGCGCAGCGCCAGCTCCGCCGCCTCGGCGACCTCCTCGGAGGCGAGCAGCTCCTCGCCGAGCAAGCGTCGCAGCGTGGCGTCGACGGCCCGCTCCCGGGCCGCCAGCACCACCGACGGGGACGCCGCCTCCCACACGGCGGGCACATGCCTCGCCACCAGTTCGTACCGGAAGTTGAAGAACGTCGCCGTCACCACGCCCGGGCCGACCCCGCCCATCGGCGCGGCCCGCACCGCGAAGTACGCCGCCCCGGAGTCCTCCACCCCCACGGCGGCCAGCTCCGACCCGAGGTCCGGCGAGAAGTAGTGCGCGGAGTGGTACGGATTCAGGAAGCTGTAGCAGCGCCGCCCGGCGCGCTCCGGAAGAGAAGAGGTCATGCCCGGCACGTTACCGACTGGTCGGTTGGTGCGAGGAAGGCGGGCCCCGAGCCGAGCGGGAACCCAACCACCCCAGGCGGCGCCCCGTACGGCTCCGTGGCAGAAAAGGTGGGGTACTCGTCATTGCGGACACGGTCCGGCCGCCCAAGAATCGAGGCATGCGAACCGTCCTGGTCGTCCTCTTCGACGGCGTACAGAGCCTCGACGTCACGGGCCCGATGGAGGTCTTCGCCGGCGCGGAGCAGCACACACCGGGGACGTACCGCATCGGCACGGCCTCCCCGGACGGCTCTCCCGTGCGCACCTCCAGCGGCCTCACCCTCGTCCCGGACCACACCCTCGCCGGCGCCCCCGCCCCGCACACCCTGCTCGTCCCGGGCGGCCAGGGCACCAGGAACCCCGCCCCCGAGATCGTCGACTGGCTGCGTGAGCACGGCCCGCGCGCGGAGCGTCTGGTCTCGGTCTGCACCGGCGCGATCCTGCTCGCCGAGGCGGGCCTCCTGGACGGCCGCAGGGCGACCACGCACTGGGCGTACTGCGACACGCTGGCCCGCCACCACCCGGCGATCGAGGTCGACCCGGACCCGATCTTCATCCGCGACGGGCACATCGCCACCTCCGCCGGGGTCACCTCCGGCATCGACCTGGCCCTCGCGCTCGTCGAGGAGGACATCGGCCGCGAGGCCGCCCTCGCCCTCGCCCGCCATCTCGTCGTCTTCCTGCGCCGCCCGGGGAACCAGGCCCAGTTCAGTGCCCAGCTCGCCGCCCAGACCGCGCGGCGGCGGCCACTGCGCGAGGTCCAGCAGTGGATCACCGAGCACCCCGGCGACGACCTGAGCGTCGAGCACCTGGCAGCCCGCGCCCGGCTCTCGCCCCGCCACTTCGCACGCTCCTTCCAGGCCGAGACGGGCATGACGCCGGGCCGGTACGTCGACCGCGTCCGCCTCGAACACGCCCGCCGTCTCCTGGAGGACACCGCCGCCGGAGTCGAGGAGATCTCCCGCACCTGCGGCTACGGCACCTCCGAGGCCATGCGCCGCGCCTTCGTGAAGGCCCTCGCCACCTCCCCTGCGGAGTACCGCCGCCGCTTCCGCCCGGCTCCGACCCCGTAACACCCGGGCGCCCCGCGCGCCCCCTCCACGGAAGGGAACCCCATGCAGATCGCCGTCGTCCTCTTCGACCGCTTCACCGCCCTCGACGCGGTGGGCCCCTACGAGATCCTCGGCCGCGCCCCGGACGCGGAACTGGTCTTCGTCGCCGAGCGGACCGGCCCGGTCCGTACCGACCAGGGCGCCCTGGCGATCACCGCCGACAAGACCCTGACCGAGGTGCCGAGCCCCGACATCGTGATCGTCCCCGGTGGCCCCGGCCAGAGCGCGCAGATGGAGAACGAGGCCCTCCTGGGCTGGCTGCGCGCGGCCGACATCACCAGCACCTGGACGACCTCCGTGTGCACCGGCTCGCTTCTGCTCGCCTCCGCGGGCCTGCTGGAGGGCCGCCGCGCGACCTCGCACTGGCTGGCCCTCGACGAGCTGAAGCGGTTCGGCGCGGAGTCGACGGGCGAGCGGGTGGTGTTCGACGGCAAGTACGTCACCGCGGCCGGCGTCTCCTCCGGCATCGACATGGGCCTGACGCTGCTCGGCCGGATCGCGGGCGACGACCACGCCCGGGCGATCCAGCTGGCGACGGAGTACGACCCGCGGCCGCCGTACGACGCGGGCTCCCCGGAGAAGGCACCCGCCCACCTCGTCGAGTGGTTCCGCGAGAACAGCCGTTTCGTCCTGCGGTGATCCCTCCGGCCGACGGGCCGGATGTCCGGCCCGGCAAGGAGGTTCAGACGTTCCAGGTGAACTTCGGCTGTCTGCGTTCCAGGAACGCGGCGACGCCCTCCGCGGTGTCGCCGCTGCCGCGCGCCTGCTCGGCCCAGTGGACGTCACGGTCGGTCCGGCCGTTCGCGAACTCCTTGGCGGCCGCCTGTGTCAGCTGGGAGCGCGAGACCAGTACCCGGGTGAACTCCGCCACACGCTCGGCGAGTTCACCCGCGCGCAGCACCTCGTCCACCAGCCCCGTGCGCAGCGCCCGCTCCGCGTCGATCAACTCACCGGAGAACAACAGGTACTTGGCGGTACTCGGCCCCACCAGCGACACCAACCGCCGGGTGGAGGAGGCCGGGTAGACGAGCCCCAGCTTCGCGGGCGTGATCCCGAACAGCGACCCCTCCTCCGCGAACCGCAGATCGCAGGCCGCCGCCAACTGTGAGCCGCCGCCGACGCAGTGCCCGCGGATCGCCGCGAGGGTCGGCTTCGGGAAGGCGGCGAGGGCCTCCTCGGCGGTGCCCGCCCACCTCTGGGCCTCACCCGGGGACTCCCGGAGCGTGGAGATGTCGGCCCCCGCGCAGAACGTCCCGCCCTCCCCGGTGAGCACCAGCGCCCGTACGCCCGGGTCGGCGGCCAGCCGGTCGAGCAGCGGCGGCAGCGCCCGCCACATCCCGGCCGTCATGGCGTTGCGCTTGGCCGGGTGGTGGACGACGACGGTCGCGACCCCGTCGGCGACGGTGTCCAGCAGCTGAGGCTCCATGCACCGGATGCTAGCCACCCCGCGCGTCCCCACGATCAAGAAGGGTCCCGGAACACGGAGAGTGAGCGGCCGGCGGGGGCGGCGGGCGGGTCCGGCGTCAAACCCGTACAACCCGAATAGTTCCGAAAGCGGCACGCCCCGGACAAGGGCGGTCGTACGGCTGGCTGAATCCCTCACGGGCGATCCGAAAGTCGACGATACGCGCTGACTTCTGTTCAGTTCTCCGTGTGCGGAGCTGAGTTACCAACACTCGACATGTGGTGACAATCGAGCGCAAGGGTGGCGACCGGACAATGGACGACCAAGGGCGCGGGAGCGACCCACGCCCTGGAGGCGTCGGGCAGGGGCCCGACGACCCGAGGCCGCCGGAGCCACTGCCCTACGAGGGGGTCTGGCGGTTCACCGCCGCCGCCGTGGAGGCCTCGGTACCGCAGGCGCGGCGCGCCGTCCGGGACCTGCTCGCCCGACAGGGTGTGCCGATCTCGGACGACCTCGTCCAAGGACTTCTGCTGATCGTCTCCGAGCTGGTGACGAACGCCGTGAAACACGCGGCGCTCCTGTCGCCCACACTCGCCGTCGAGGTCGCTGTCGGAGCCGAGTGGGTGCGCGTCTCGGTGGAGGACAACCACCCCTACCGCCCGACCGCGCTGGAGACCGACCACGGCCGACTCGGTGGCCGAGGGCTGCTCCTGGTGCGCGAGATCACCCTGGAGGCGGGCGGGGTCTGCGACGTCGAGCACACCGCGAGCGGCGGCAAGGTGATCTGGGTCGCCCTGCCGCTCAAACCCGCACACCTGATCTGAGGGTGAGATGTCACCGGTCCCGGATCGGGACCACTGATCCGGGGGTCGTCACCAGCCCGCGGCCGGACCCGTCAGCTCCCTGACCGCCGGGCGGGCCGCGTCCAGGACCGTCATGAACCAGGCGGAGAAGGTGTCCCTGGCGTGCCGCTCCGTCAGCTCGGCCGGGGTGACGAACGCGGTGGCCCCGACCTCGTCCGGGTCCGGCCGGAGCGGGGACTGCAGCAGCCCGACGAACAGATGGTTGAACTCCTGCTCCACCAGGCCGGAGTCCGGGTCCGGATGGTTGTAGCGGACCGTGCCGGCCTCTCCGAGCAGCGCCGGGGAGACCCCCAGCTCCTCGTGCGTCCGCCGGGCGGCCGCCGCGAAGGGGGACTCGCCCGGATAGGGGTGGCCGCAGCAGGTGTTCGACCACACACCGGGGGAGTGGTACTTGCCGAGGGCGCGCTGCTGGAGCAGCAGCCGCCCGCGCTCGTCGAAGAGGAAGACGGAGAACGCCCGGTGCAGTCGACCGGGCGGTTGATGAGCGGCCAGCTTCTCCGCGGTGCCGATCGTGGTGCCGTCCTCGTCGACCAGCTCCAGCAGGATCGCTTCCGTGGTGCCGTTCTGCGGACTGTGCATCGCGGTGGCAGGTGTGATCGGCATGCCCATCCTTCGCCTCGTTCTTCGAGCCTCAAGTCTGCCGCACGAAACCGGCACTCCCGGCACTTCGCGCCAACCTGCATGTCCTACCCGGGCACCGCGCCGAGGGACACCCGCCGCTCGCGCGTCACACTCCGAAGGCGGCCGGATACCTGATGGTGCCGGGTGCCACCGACGCGGAACCGTCCAGTACAAGGGCCATCATCGCCGCGTCCGGCACGTCGAAATCCGGCCGGATGCCGTACTCGGATGCACGTACGAAGCCGAAGCGCGGGTAGTACTCGGGATGCCCCAGGACGAGGACGAGCCGCTCCCCACGCGCGCGTGCGGCCTCCAGTGCCGCGCGGACGACCGCGCCTCCCGCCCCTCGCCGCTGATGGTCCGGCAGCACCGCGACGGGTGCCAGCGCCAGCGCGGGGACCTCGTCCACATGACAGCGGGTGATCAGCGCGTACGCCGCGATCGTGCCGTCCGGTGCCTCGGCCACGTACGACAGCTCCGGCAGCCAGGCGTCGGGGTCCTCGCGCAGCGCGTCGACCAGTCTGGCCTCCGCGTCGGTCCCGAAGGCGGCGGCGTTGACGCCGTACACCCCCTCGCGGTCGGCGGACGTCTCCGGTCGCGTGATCCAGTCGGTCGTCAGTGGCACAGCTTCGCCTCGTGTTCCGCGTGGCCGACCGGCTCCAGCTGGAAGGTGCAGTGCTCGACGTCGAAGTGGTCGCCGACGCAGCCCTGGAGGTCGTGCAGCATCTTCTCGTGGCCTATGGAGTCCAGCGTGTCGGAGCTGACCACCACATGGGCGGAGAGCACCGGCATGCCGGAGGTGATGGTCCAGGCGTGCAGATCGTGGACGTCCTCCACGCCCGGCAGCGCCAGTATGTGGGCGCGCACCTCGGCCATGTCGACGTTCTTCGGGGCCGCCTCCAGCAGGACGTCGAGCGTCTCGCGCAGCAGCTTCACCGTGCGCGGGACGATCATCAGACCGATGATCAGCGAGGCGATCGGGTCGGCGGCCTGCCAGCCGGTGAGCAGGATGACCGTCGCGGAGATGATCACCGCCAACGAACCGAGCGCGTCCGCGGCCACCTCCAGGAAGGCGCCCCGTACGTTCAGGCTCTCCTTCTGGCCGCGCATCAGCAGGGTCAGCGAGATCATGTTCGCGACCAGGCCGATCGCGCCGAACACGACGGTCAGGCCGCCCTGGGTCCCGACCGGTGTGACGAACCGCTGGACCGCCTCGTACAGCACATAGCCGCCGACGCCGAGCAGCAGCAGACAGTTCGCCAGCGCCGCGAGTATCTCGGCGCGGGCGTAACCGAAGGTGCGGTTGCCGCTGGCCGGGCGGTTCGCGAAGTGGATCGCGAGGAGCGCCATGCCCAGGCCCACGGCGTCCGTCGCCATGTGCGCCGCGTCCGCGATGAGCGCCAGCGAATCGGCGAGGACACCGCCGACGATCTCGACCACCATGACGGTGAGCGTGATCGACAGCGCGATCCGCAGCCGCCCGTGGTACGCCGCTGCCGCCGTACCACTGGTCGGCGCGTGATGCGCGTGCCCGTGATCGTGCCCAGCCCCCATGGAATCCGCCTTCCAGATGCGTCCGTGTGTTCGGCTCCGGATCACAGTGAACTACGGGTGGGGGGTATCCGGCAACGCGGCACTGAACACCGTTGTCATGTGCTCTGACCTGCGGAAACGATGCGCAGGTCAGAGCGTTGCCATGATCGGGGGCGGGTCAGAGGCCGCGGTGCAGCCGCCAGCCCGCCCAGGCCGACTCGACCATCTCGCGTACCCCGCGCCGGGCCGTCCAGCCGAGCTCCCGCTCGGCCCGCGCGGCCGAGGCGACCGCGCGCGGCGCGTCGCCCGGGCGGCGCGGTTCGACGAGCGCGGGACGGCGGTCGCCGGTCACCTCGCCGACGAGATCGATGAGTTCGCGGACCGAAACGCCTTCGCCGCGGCCGATGTTCACGGTCAGGTCGCCGGTCACGTCACCGGAGGTGAGGCGTCGGGCCGCCGCGAGGTGGGCGTCGGCGAGGTCGGCGACATGGATGTAGTCCCGGACGCAGGTGCCGTCCGGGGTCGGATAGTCGTCGCCGAAGATCCGGGGGGCCTCGTCGCGGGTGAGACGGTCGAAGACCATCGGGATGACGTTGAAGATCCCGGTGTCGGCCAGGGCCGGGTCGGCGGCGCCGGCCACGTTGAAGTACCGCAGGCACACGGTCGCGATGCCGTGCGCCTGCCCCGCGGCCCGGACCAGCCATTCACCGGCGAGCTTGGTCTCGCCGTACGGGCTCATCGGGGCGCACGGGGTGTCCTCGGTGATGAGATCCACGTCCGGGTTGCCGTAGACCGCCGCGGAGGAGGAGAAGAGGAAGCGCTCGACTCCGGCTCCGGCCGCCGCCTCCAGGAGGGTGGCGAGACCGCCGATGTTCTCCTGGTAGTAGCGGGTGGGCTGGGCGACGGATTCGCCGACCTGCTTGCGGGCGGCGAGGTGGACCACGCCGGTCACCGCGTGCTCGGCGAGGACGCGCTTGAGGAGGCCGCCGTCGAGGGCGGAGCCGTGGATCAGGGGAATGCGTTCGGGGAGGCGGCCGCGGACCCCTGCGGAGAGGTCGTCCAGCGCGATGACGTGTTCGCCGGCGTCGGCCATGACCTTCGCCACGTGTGCGCCGATGTAGCCCGCCCCGCCTGTGATCAGCCATGTCATGGGGTCACCTTATTCGGGGTGCGTCGCGGGGGCTGTGTTGTGTCTGTTCGTCGTAGAGGACGTGCAGGGTTGGCGGGTGCGGCCGTGTTCGTGGCTGGTCGCGCGGTACCCCGCGCCCCTTCAGGAGGCGCGGATCGCACCCTCTTCGAAGAAGGCACACGCTCTCACTGTCCCCTATCAACCGATATGCGGACCGGAGTTTGTGGCGCGACCCCCAGATCCCCGATGATGATCGCGGCGGAGGGCCGACGGCTTGAGCAGGTCGAACCGATCAGGCCGTGAACGGGCGGTGAACGCCCGCTTCTCTTCATCCGATAACCTCTGCCGACACGCCGCCGGGCCCCAGGGCCTGTCGTCGGATTCCCGTCTGTCACGCGGCGCCATGCACGCACTCTCGCCGCACCGGGCGCAGACCCGAGTACATCCAGTACAAGGGTCCACGCCCGGCACGCCGAGAGCACGCGCCTGACGCCGCGAGGCCGCCCTCCGGGCGACGGGAGTTCGACGACGGCCCTGGACCTGGGCGTCCCCACCACGCACATGCCCGGCGCGGTCGCGTCGGCACCCAGGGAGTGAGTTCGTCTGTCGACCGCCATCCTCACCGGTCAGCCGGTGCCCGGATCGTCGCTGGAGGGCGATCTGCGGTCGCTCGGCTTCGACGTGCGGGTCGCCTCCGACGCCGGTGACGCCGAGACGTTCCTGGCGACGGTGCCCGCGGACCAGCGGGTCGCGATCGTCGACACCCGGTTCGTGGGCCATGCGCACGCGCTGCGCCTGGGACTCACCGACCCCCGCTTCGAGGCCGCCGCCCTGCCCGGCGCCGTGACCGTGCGGCCCGCCGCCCGCCAGGCGCTGACCCGGGCACTGGCCCGCGAGAGCTCCGCCGCGAGCGGCAGCACCGCGGTCGCCGTCGACAGCCTCGCCGACCGGGTCGTCGCCGCCCTCGACGCGGACGGCGTCAGCCTGTACCGGCCCGAGCTGGGCACCCTGGTCGCCGTCGTACCCGCCGACCCGCAGGCCCGCAACGAGGCCCGCCAGGCGGTCGACGCCGTCGACGACGAGGCCGTACGGCTGCGCACGGCGGTGAAGTCCCGCGACGGCTTCTTCACCACGTACTGCATCAGCCCGTACTCCCGCTACCTCGCCCGCTGGTGCGCACGCCGGGGCCTGACCCCGAACCAGGTCACCACGGCCTCGCTGATCACCGCCCTGATCGCGGCGGGCTGCGCGGCCACCGGCACGCGCGGCGGCTTCGTCGCGGCCGGCCTGCTCCTGATCTTCTCCTTCGTCCTCGACTGCACCGACGGCCAGCTGGCCCGCTACTCGCTGCAGTACTCGACGCTCGGCGCCTGGCTCGACGCCACCTTCGACCGCGCCAAGGAGTACGCCTACTACGCGGGCCTCGCCCTCGGCGCCGCCCGCGGCGGCGATGACGTCTGGGGGCTCGCCCTCGGCGCGATGGTCCTGCAGACCTGCCGCCACGTCGTCGACTTCTCCTTCAACGAGGCGAACCACGACGCCACCGCCAACACCAGCCCCACCGCCGCCCTTTCGGACAAGCTCGACAGCGTCGGCTGGACGGTCTGGATCCGCCGGATGATCGTCCTGCCCATCGGTGAGCGCTGGGCGATGATCGCGATCCTCACGGCGGCCACCACACCCCGTATCACCTTCTACGCGCTGCTCGTCGGCTGCGCCTTCGCCGCCACCTACACCACGGCGGGCCGCGTACTGCGCTCGCTCACGCGCAAGGCGCGGCGGACCGACCGGGCGGCGCTGGCGCTGGCGGACCTCGCGGACAGCGGACCGCTCGCGACGGGCGTGACGCGACTCCTCGGGAAGTTCAAGGCCCATCCTCCGTTCGGCTCCCGCGCTCTGGTCGCGCTGCCCGGCGTGGTGCTCCTCGTCGCGGCGGCCTGGCTCGCCCCGTACGGCAGTTGGTGGCCCGTCGCGGCCGCCGCGTTCTACGCGGTCGTCTCCGGTGCCACCGTCGCGCTGCCCCTCAAGGGCGCCCTCGACTGGCTCGTCCCCCCGTTCTTCCGCGCCGCCGAATACGGCACCGTGCTGTTGCTGGCAGCCAAAGCCGATGTGAACGGAGCCCTTCCCGCGGCTTTCGGGCTGGTGGCCGCGGTCGCCTACCATCACTACGACACGGTGTACCGCATCCGCGGCGACGCCGGCGCGCCACCGCAGTGGCTGGTGCGGGCGATCGGCGGACACGAAGGCAGGACCCTGCTGGTCACCGTCCTGGCCGCGCTGCTCGCGCCCACAGAGTTCAAGGTCGCGCTCACGGCTCTCGCCGTGGCCGTGGCACTGCTGGTGCTCGTCGAGAGCATCCGCTTCTGGGTGTCCGCCCATAAAACCGGCGCACCCGCCGTACACGATGAAGGAGAACCCGCATGATCGGCCTCGTGCTGGCGGCCGGCGCCGGACGGCGTCTTCGCCCCTACACCGACACCCTTCCCAAGGCACTGGTGCCGGTCGGCCCCGAAGGCGACGAGGAGAGCCTCACGGTTCTCGACCTCACCCTCGGCAACTTCGCCGAGATCGGCCTGACCGAGGTCGCGATCATCGTCGGGTACCGCAAGGAGGCCGTCTACGAGCGTCGTGAGGCGCTGGAGGCCAAGTACGGCCTCAAGATCACCCTCATCGACAACGACAAGGCCGAGGAGTGGAACAACGCCTACTCCCTGTGGTGCGGCCGTGACGCCATCAAGCACTCGGTGATCCTCGCCAACGGCGACACCGTGCACCCGGTCTCCGTCGAGAAGACCCTGCTCGCCGCCCGCGGCGACGGCAAGAAGATCATCCTCGCCCTCGACACGGTGAAGTCCCTCGCCGACGAGGAGATGAAGGTCGTCGTCGGCCCCGAGGGCGGCATGACGAAGATCACCAAGCTGATGGACCCCGCCGAGGCGACCGGTGAGTACATCGGCGTCACCCTCATCGAGGGCGAGGCCGCCGACGAGCTGGCCGACGCCCTGAAGACGGTCTTCGAGACGGACCCGCAGCAGTTCTACGAGCACGGCTACCAGGAGCTCGTGAACCGCGGCTTCCGCATCGACGTCGCGCCCATCGGTGACGTCAAGTGGGTCGAGATCGACAACCACGAGGACCTCGCCAAGGGACGTGAGATCGCGTGCCAGTACTGACGAGGCTCATCCCCTCGCCGGTCGTCGTGGACATCCGTCCCGGCGCGCTCGATGATCTGGCGACGATCCTGTCGGACCAGCGCATCGCGCCGTCGGGCCGGCTGGCCTTCGCGATCAGCTCCGGCTCCGGCGCGGCGCTGCGCGACCGGTTCGCCCCCGCCTTTCCGGAGGCGGACTGGTTCTGCGACGCCGACGGCACCATCGACGGAGCGGTACGGCTCGCCGACTCGATCAAGAAGGGCGGTCACTACGACGCCGTGGTCGGGCTCGGCGGCGGCAAGGTCATCGACTGCGCCAAGTACGCCGCCGCGCGCGTCGGTCTGCCGCTGGTCGCCGTGGCCACGAACCTGGCCAACGACGGTCTGTGCTCCCCGGTCGCCACGCTGGACAACGACGCGGGCCGCGGCTCCTACGGTGTGCCGAACCCGATCGGGATCGTCATCGACCTGGACGTCATCCGTGAGGCCCCGGTGCGCTTCGTGCGGGCCGGTATCGGCGATGTGATCTGCAAGATCTCCGCCGTGGCCGACTGGGAGCTGTCCAGCCGGGAGACCGGCGAGAAGGTCGACGGACTGGCCGCCGCCATGGCCCGCCAGGCCGCCGAGGCCGTCCTGCGCCACCCCGGCGGGGTCGGCGACGACGACTTCCTGACCACGCTCTCCGAGTCCCTCGTCCTGTGCGGGATCTCCATGTCCGTGGCCGGCGACAGCCGTCCCGCCTCGGGCGCCTGCCACGAGATCAGCCACGCGTTCGACCTCAGCTTCCCCAAGCGCAACGCCCTGCACGGCGAACAGTGCGGTCTCGGCGGCGCGTTCGCCACGTTCCTGCGGGGCAACCGCGAGGTCGCGGGCCAGATGGTCGAGGTCCTGCGCCACCACGGCCTGCCCGTCCTGCCGGACGAGATCGGCTTCACCGTGGACGAGTTCGTCCAGGTCGTGAACTTCGCCCCGCAGACCCGGCCGGGCCGCTACACCATCCTCGAGCACCTCGAACTGAGCACCGACCAGATCAAGGACGCATACGCCGACTATGCCAAAGCCATCGGTAGCTGAACTCCGCCCGGTCGTTCACCCCCCGGGTGTGAAGGACCGGCGGAGCGGCGAACACTGGGCCGGCCGGCTCTACATGCGCGAGATCTCCCTGCGCATCGACCGGCACCTGGTGAACACCCGGGTCACGCCCAACCAGCTGACCTACCTGATGACCGTCTTCGGCGTCCTCGCCGCCCCGGCGCTGCTGGTGCCGGGCATCACGGGCGCCGTCCTCGGTGTGCTGATGGTCCAGCTGTACCTGCTGTTCGACTGCGTCGACGGCGAGATCGCCCGCTGGCGCAAGCAGTACTCGATCGCCGGCGTCTACGTGGACCGGGTCGGCGCCTACCTGTGCGACGCGGCCGTGCTCGTCGGCTTCGGGCTGCGCGCCGCCGACCTGTGGGGCACCGGGCGGATCGACTGGCTGTGGGCCTTCCTCGGGACCCTGGCCGCCCTCGGCGCCATCCTGATCAAGGCCGAGACGGACCTCGTCGGGGTCGCCCGGCACCAGACCGGCAAGCCGCCGGTCCAGGAGTCGGCCTCCGAGCCGCGCTCCTCCGGCATGGCGCTGGCCCGCAAGGCCGCCGCCGCCCTGAAGTTCCACCGGCTCATCCTCGGCGTCGAGGCCTCCCTGCTGATCCTGGTCCTCGCGATCGTGGACCAGGCTCGGGGCGACCTGTTCTTCTCCCGCCTCGGTGTCGCCGTACTCGCCGGCATCGCGCTGCTCCAGACACTGCTGCACCTGGTGTCCATCCTCGTCTCCAGCAGGCTGAAGTGAGCGGCGGCATGAAGGTCGGCGCGGTGATCATCACCATGGGCAACCGCCCCGACGAACTCCGCGCCCTCCTCGACTCGGTCGCCAAGCAGGAGGGCGACCGGGTCGAGGCGGTCGTCGTCGGCAACGGCTCGCCCGTCCCGGACGTCCCCGAGGGCGTACGGACGGTCGAGCTGCCCGAGAACCTCGGCATCCCCGGCGGCCGCAACATAGGCATAGAGGCGTTCGGCCCCAGCGGCCGGGACGTCGACGTCCTCCTCTTCCTCGACGACGACGGCCTGCTCGCGCACCACGACACCGCCGAACTCTGCCGCCGGGCCTTCGAGGCCGATCCGAAGCTCGGCATAGTCAGCTTCCGCATCGCCGACCCCGACACCGGTGAGACCCAGCGGCGCCATGTGCCCCGGCTGCGGGCCGCCGACCCGATGCGCTCCTCCCGGGTCACCACCTTCCTCGGCGGCGCCAACGCCGTACGCACCCAGGTCTTCGCCGAAGTCGGCGCTCTCCCGGACGAATTCTTCTACGCACACGAGGAAACCGACCTGGCATGGCGGGCCCTCGACGCGGGCTGGATGATCGACTACCGGTCCGACATGGTGCTGTACCACCCCACGACCGCGCCCTCCCGGCACGCGGTCTACCACCGCATGGTCGCGCGCAACCGCGTCTGGCTCGCGCGCCGCAACCTCCCCGGCCTCCTCGTCCCGGTCTATCTGGGCGTCTGGCTGCTCCTGACCCTGCTCCGCAAGCCCTCCGGCCCGGCCCTGAAGGCCTGGTTCGGCGGCTTCAAGGAGGGCTGGACGAGCCCCTGCGGCCCCCGCCGGCCCATGAAGTGGCGTACGGTGTGGCGGCTGACCCGGCTGGGCCGACCGCCCGTCATCTGACAAGCTCGAAATCTGAGAGCATTCGGCCGTACCCGGTCCAGGTTTCCGCCTCGGCCCGACCAGGCTGCGCACTTTGAGGACGAAAGTTTCCATTTGTGAGTGAGACAACGCATGACGGCAGGGTTGTGGTGAGCGACCGTCCGTCGCCCGACGACGGGCTCTCCGCGACGGAACTGGCCACCAAGTACGGGCTCGCCGTGAGCGGCGCCCGGCCCGGACTCGTCGAGTACGTCCGCCAGATGTGGGGGCGGCGGCACTTCATCCTCGCCTTCTCCCAGGCGAAGCTCACCGCGCAGTACAGCCAGGCCAAGCTCGGCCAGCTGTGGCAGGTGGCCACCCCGCTGCTCAACGCGCTCGTGTACTTCCTCATCTTCGGCCTGATCCTCAACGCCGACCGGGGCATGTCGCGCGAGGTGTACATCCCGTTCCTGGTCACGGGTGTGTTCGTGTTCACCTTCACGCAGAGCTCGGTGATGGCGGGCGTGCGCGCGATCTCCGGCAACCTGGGCCTGGTGCGCGCCCTGCACTTCCCGCGTGCCTCGCTGCCCATCTCCTTCGCGCTTCAGCAGCTTCAGCAGCTGCTGTTCTCGATGATCGTGCTGTTCTGCGTGGCGGTCGGCTTCGGCAGCTATCCGCGGCTGTCCTGGCTGCTGATCCTCCCCGTGCTGGCGCTGCAGTTCCTGTTCAACACCGGCCTCGCGCTGATCATGGCCCGCGCGGGTGCCAAGACCCCGGACCTCGCGCAGCTGATGCCGTTCGTGATGCGGACCTGGATGTACGCCTCCGGCGTCATGTTCTCGATCCCGGTGATGCTCGACGGCCACCCCGAGTGGATCGCCGACGTCCTCCAGTGGAACCCGGCGGCGATCTACATGGACCTGATGCGCTTCGCGCTGATCGACGGCTACGGCTCCGAGAACCTGCCCCCGCACGTGTGGGCGGTCGCCGGCGGCTGGGCCGTACTGATCGCGCTCGGCGGCTTCGTGTACTTCTGGAAGGCCGAGGAGAGGTACGGCCGTGGCTGAGTCACTCATCCCCACCGTCATCGCGGACGAACTGCACATCGTCTACCGCGTCAACGGCGCCAAGACCGGCAAGGGCAGCGCGACCGCTGCCCTCAGCCGCATCGTCAAGCGCGGCGAGGAGCGTGGTGTGCGCAAGGTGCACGCCGTCAAGGGCGTCTCCTTCATCGCCTACCGGGGCGAGGCCATCGGCCTGATCGGCTCCAACGGCTCCGGCAAGTCCACCCTGCTGCGTGCGATCGCCGGTCTGCTCCCCGCGGAGCAGGGCAAGGTCTACACGGACGGCCAGCCCTCGCTGCTCGGCGTCAACGCCGCCCTGATGAACGACCTCACGGGCGAACGGAACGTCATATTGGGCGGCCTCGCGATGGGTATGTCCCGCGAGCAGATCAGGGAGCGCTACCAGGGGATCGTCGATTTCTCCGGCATCAACGAGAAGGGCGACTTCATCACCCTGCCGATGCGCACCTACTCCTCCGGCATGGCGGCCCGGCTGCGCTTCTCCATCGCGGCGGCCAAGGACCACGACGTGCTGATGATCGACGAGGCCCTCGCCACCGGTGACCGCGCGTTCCAGAAGCGCTCGGAGGCCCGCATCCGCGAACTGCGCAAGGAGGCCGGCACGGTCTTCCTGGTCAGCCACAACAACAAGTCCATCCGCGACACCTGCGACCGCGTCCTGTGGCTGGAACGCGGCGAACTGCGCATGGACGGCCCGACGGACGAGGTCCTGAAGGAATACGAGAAGTTCACGGGCAAGTAGGACAGGCCCTGTCCCGACATGACCGGCCCCACCGGAACTGTTCCGGTGGGGCCCGGCGTCTGCAAGGGATACCGGGGAGCGCGTCCGCAAAGAGAACGCCGACTTCGGCAGGGAAGCGTCAACTCCGGTTACCCCTGGGAAGCTTGGGTGCAATCGGTGCTTTCTTGTGATGTGCAGGACACCCCGACGGAGCATGGTGCGTTGTACAACGTAAGCTGTACCGGTGCCGAATCGCGGCAAGTGGGTCCATAATGCGCGACACCCGGCATCAGCCGCAGACGCCGCCCACTGGGCGGCGTGTCCGAAATAGTGCGTATTGGGTCGGCAGTGTAGAACGGGAGATGTGACGGCCATGGCTACGGAGACTCCCCAGCTCAACCACGCTTCTGCCGTTCCCGCGCCGGGTGACGAGCGGTGACCGAAGCCGGGACGGCGCGCGCCGGGGACCCGGAGCGCGACACCCTCGACAAGGCCGGGTCCGAGAACTTTCCCGTCGCCCCGTTCTTCCTGCCCAGGGCCTGGCGCGACGACCTCATGGCCGTGTACGGCTTCGCCCGCCTCGTCGACGACATCGGTGACGGCGACCTCGCCCCCGGCGGCGCCGACGCCCGTCTCCTGGGCGTCTCCCCGCAGGACGCCGACGACCGGCTGCTCCTCCTGGACGCCTTCGAGACCGACCTCGCCAAGGTCTTCGACGGCACCCCGAACCACCCGCTGCTGCGCCGACTCCAGCACACCGTCCGCAGCCGCTCCCTCACCCCCGAGCCGTTCCTCGCCCTGATCGCCGCCAACCGCCAGGACCAGCTGGTCAAGCGGTACGAGACCTACGACGACCTGCTCGCCTACTGCGCGCTGTCCGCCAACCCGGTCGGCCACCTGGTCCTCGCCGTCACGGGCGCCAGCACCCCCGAACGGGTCCGGCACTCCGACGCGATCTGCACCGCGCTGCAGATCGTCGAACACCTCCAGGACGTGGCCGAGGACCTGGGCCGCGACCGTGTCTATCTGCCCGCCGCGGACATGAAGCGCTTCCACGTCCAGGAGACGGACCTCGCCGCGCCCACCGCAGGCGCGTCGGTGCGCGCACTGGTCGCGTACGAGACGCGACGCGCCCGGAATCTCCTGAATGACGGCACCCCCCTCGTGGGTAGCGTCCGCGGCAGGCTGAGGCTGCTCCTCGCGGGGTTCGTGGCGGGAGGAAGGGCGGCCGTCCACGCGATCGCCGCCGCCGAATTCGACGTACTTCCCGGCCCGCCCAAGCCCGGCAAGCTCCGGCTGCTGCGCGAGGTGGGCGCGACCCTGCGAGGAGAGGGGTGATCCGGACCGTGGAGTCGGAACCACACGCGTCCGCGCCGGTACTCGCCGCCTACAGCTACTGCGAGGCCGTCACCGGACAGCAGGCCCGTAACTTCGCCTACGGCATCAGGCTGCTGCCGACGCCCAAGCGTCGCGCGATGTCCGCGCTGTACGCGTTCTCGCGGCGCGTCGACGACATCGGTGACGGCGCGCTCGCGGTCGAGGTCAAGGCGGCCCGGCTGGAGGAGACCAGAGCGCTGCTGGCCCGGGTCCGGGTCGGTTCCGTGGACGAGGACGACACGGACCCCGTCGCGGTCGCCCTCGCCCATGCCGCGACGGCCTTCCCGATCCCTCTCGACGCCCTCGACGAACTCATCGACGGCGTCCTCATGGACGTACACGGTGAGCACTACGAGGCCTGGGAGGACCTGAAGGTCTACTGCCGCTGTGTCGCCGGAGCCATCGGACGGCTCTCACTCGGTGTCTTCGGCACGGAACCGGGGGTGCGCGGTGCGGAACGAGCACCGGAGTACGCCGACACCCTCGGGCTCGCGCTCCAACTGACCAACATCCTCAGAGACGTTCGGGAGGACGCGGAGGGTGGGCGTACCTATCTGCCCGCCGACGACCTTGCGAAATTCGGCTGCTCGGCGGGGTTCTCCGGGCCTCTCCCGCCGGCCGACTCCGACTTCGCGGGTCTGGTGCACTTCGAGGTGCGCCGGGCCCGCGCCCTGTTCGCCGAGGGCTACCGGCTGCTGCCGATGCTCGACCGCCGCAGCGGCGCCTGTGTCGCCGCCATGGCCGGCATCTACCGGCGGCTGCTCGACCGCATCGAGCGCGAGCCGGATGCCGTGCTGCGCGGCCGGGTCTCGCTGCCGGGCCGCGAGAAGGCGTATGTCGCCGTACGCGGCCTCTCCGGTCTGGACGCCCGCCATGTGTCGCGCCGTACCGTCAGGAGGCGTGCCTGATGGACAATCCGGTCCAAGGTGAACCCATCGGGGAAAAGTGGTACGCAACCCTCCGCGGCACCAGGGCGTCCCTGACTGCAACGGCCGCCCGCGGACCAGTCCGGCGCCCCGGCGGGCCGGCAGGGGAGGGTGCACGATGACCGACGGCGCGCAGTCCGAGGGACTGCCGGACGCGGACCGTACGGGCCGCCGCCGGAGCACGGCCGTGGTGGTCGGCGGCGGGCTGGCGGGCATCGCCGCCGCGCTCTCGCTCGCCGACGCCGGCGTCCACGTCACCCTTCTGGAAGGGCGGCCCCGCCTCGGCGGACTCGCCTTCTCCTTCCAGCGCGGTGATCTGACCGTCGACAACGGACAGCACGTGTACCTGCGGTGCTGCACCGCCTACCGCTGGTTCCTCGACCGCGTCGACGGGGCCGCGCTCGCGCCGTTGCAGGATCGTCTCGACGTGCCGGTTCTCGACGCCGACGGCCGGCCCGGACGGCGGCTCGGCAGACTGCGGCGCGACGCGCTGCCCGTCCCCCTGCATCTGGGGCGCAGTCTGGCCACGTACACCCATCTCTCGCTCGCCGAGCGCGCCAAGGTGGGGCGCGCCGCACTGGCGCTCAAGGCCCTCGACCTCGCCGATCCCGCGCTGGACGAACGGGACTTCGGCGGCTGGCTGGCCGCGCACGGTCAGTCGGCGCGGGCCGTCGAGGCACTGTGGGACCTCGTGGGGGTCGCCACCCTCAACGCGGTGGCCCAGGACGCCTCTCTCGGGCTCGCCGCGATGGTGTTCAAGACGGGGCTGCTGTCCGACCCGGGCGCGGCCGACATCGGCTGGGCCCATGTCCCGCTGGGTGAACTGCACGACAAGCTGGCCCGCAAGGCGCTCGACTCGGCCGGGGTCCGCACTGGACTCCGCACCCGCGTCACCTCCATCTCCCCCTCGGAGAAGGGGAGTTGGCGGGTCGAGATGCCCGGCGAGAGCCTCGACGTCGACGCGGTCGTCCTCGCCGTACCGCAGCGCGAGACGTACGACCTGCTGCCCGAGGGGGCGCTCGACCGGCCCGGGCGGCTGCTGGAGATCGGCACCGCGCCGATCCTCAACGTCCATGTGGTCTACGACCGGAAGGTGCTGGGCAAGCCGTTCTTCGCGGCGCTCGGCTCGCCGGTGCAGTGGGTCTTCGACCGGACCGAGGCGTCCGGGCTGCGCGAGGGCCAGTACCTGGCGCTGTCGCAGTCGGCCGCGCGGGACGAGATCGACACGCCCGTGTCCGTGCTCCGCGAGCGCTATCTGCCCGAGCTGGAACGGCTGTTGCCCGGCGCGCGCGACGCCGAGGTGAAGGACTTCTTCGTGACCCGGGAGCGCACCGCGACCTTCGCTCCCACCCCCGGCGTCGGACGGCTCAGGCCCGGCGCCCGCACCAAGGCACCCGGCCTGTACCTGGCCGGAGCGTGGACCGCCACCGGGTGGCCCGCGACCATGGAGAGTGCGGTCCGCAGCGGCATCGGCGCGGCGGACGCCGCCCTCGCCGCGCTGGGCCGGCCCCGGGATCACCTCTTCGACTACGAGGAGGCCGCGTGACGCTCGAAGCGCACAGGACCGGTTCCCGCACTCTCGGTACCACGAACACATCGACATCTGGAGAGACTGTGCCCACTGTGCCCCCGGCCGTGACGGCCGCTGCGAGGACCGCGGTGGACGTGACCGCGCTCCTGGAGCGCGGGCGGACCCTGGCCACCCCCGTGCTGCGGGCGGCCGTCGATCGGCTGGCGCCCCCGATGGACACCGTCGCCGCCTACCACTTCGGCTGGATCGACGCCCACGGCAACCCGGCGGACGGCGACGGCGGCAAGGCCGTACGTCCCGCGCTCGCCGTCATGTCCGCCGAGGTCACCGGCGCCGCTCCCGAGGTCGGCATCCCCGGCGCGGTCGCGGTGGAACTGGTGCACAACTTCTCGCTGCTGCACGACGACCTGATGGACGGCGACGAACAGCGCCGCCACCGCGACACCGTCTGGAAGGTCCACGGCCCCGCCCAGGCCATCCTCGTCGGCGACGCCCTGATGGTCCTCGCCAACGAGATCCTCCTCGAACTGGGCACCGCCGAGGCGGCCCGCGCCACCCGCCGCGTCACCACGGCGACCCGCGCCCTCATCGACGGACAGGCCCAGGACATCTCCTACGAGCACCGCGAGCGGGTCACCGTCGAGGAGTGCCTGGAGATGGAGGGCAACAAGACCGGCGCCCTGCTCGCCTGCGCCTGCTCCATCGGCGCGGTCCTCGGCGGCGCGGACGACCGTACCGCCGACACGCTGGAGAAGTACGGCTACCACCTGGGCCTCGCCTTCCAGGCCGTCGACGATCTGCTGGGCATCTGGGGCGACCCGGTCTCCACCGGCAAGCAGACCTGGAGCGATCTGCGCCAGCGCAAGAAGTCCCTGCCGGTCGTGGCCGCGCTCGCCGCGGGCGGCCCGGCCTCCGAGCAACTCGGTGAGCTCCTCGCCGCCGACGCCAAGAGCAGCGACTTCGAGAGCTTCTCCGAGGAGGAGTTCGCCGTGCGCGCCGCCCTCATCGAGGAGGCGGGCGGCCGGGAGTGGACGGCCGAG
Source organism: Streptomyces sp. NBC_00104 (assembly GCF_045160825.1). Taxonomy (NCBI): domain Bacteria; kingdom Bacillati; phylum Actinomycetota; class Actinomycetes; order Kitasatosporales; family Streptomycetaceae; genus Streptomyces; species Streptomyces sp. NBC_00104. The sequence continues at coordinate 9,559,164 of NZ_CP108215.1, forward strand.
GAGGCCCGCCGCCAGCACACGATCGCCATCGAGGCCCTGGACTCGATCCGGATGCCCGAACGGGTACGGGACCAGTTCGCGGCGCTCGCCGACTTCGTCGTCGTACGGAAGAGGTGATCGCCATCCCCCAGGAGTCGACCGCCATCGGTCGAATAGCCCTCGCGTAGTCGCCGGCCGGTGCTCGTCACCGGACACGCACCGGCCGACGGCTGACCCACCGCAGAGAGATCCGTCCACTGCACGAAGGGGAAGCCATGACAGCGACGACCGACGGAAGCACCGGGGCACTGCCGCCCCGCGCCCCCTCGGCCAGCGACTCCGACCACGACACCCCGGTGGCGGCCGGGGTCCAGGAAGCCGCCGCGCAGGCCATGGGGCGCGCCACCGACTTCCTGCTCTCCCTGCAGGACGCCCAGGGCTGGTGGAAGGGCGACCTGGAGACCAACGTCACCATGGACGCCGAGGACTTGCTGCTCCGTCAGTTCCTGGGCATCCGCGACGAGAAGACCACCCAGGCCGCCGCGCTCTTCATCAGAGGCGAGCAGCGGCCGGACGGAACCTGGGCCACCTTCCACGGCGGCCCGCCCGAACTCTCCGCCACCGTCGAGGCGTACGTCGCGCTGCGGCTGGCCGGCGACGACCCGGGCGAGCCGCACATGGCGCGGGCGTCCGCGTGGATCCGGGAGCGGGGCGGGATCGCCGCCGCCCGGGTGTTCACCCGGATCTGGCTGGCGTTGTTCGGCTGGTGGAAGTGGGACGACCTGCCGGCGATGCCGCCGGAGATCGTCTACTTCCCGAAGTGGATGCCGCTGAACATCTACGACTTCGGCTGCTGGGCACGCCAGACGATCGTGCCGCTGACCGTCGTCTCGGCCAAGCGTCCGGTGCGGCCCGCGCCGTTCCCGCTCGACGAGCTGCACACCGACCCCGGGCGACCGAACCCGACCAAGCCCCTTGATCCGCTGGGTAGTTGGGAAGGTGCCTTCCAGCGCCTCGACAAGGTCCTGCACGGCTACCACAAGGTGGCGCTGAAGCGGTTGCGCAGGGCCGCGATGAACAGCGCGGCCCGCTGGATCGTCGAGCGGCAGGAGAACGACGGCTGCTGGGGAGGCATCCAGCCCCCGGCCGTGTACTCGATCATCGCGCTGCACCTGCTCGGCTACGACCTCCGGCATCCCGTGATGCGGGCCGGGTTGGAGTCCCTCGACCGGTTCGCCGTGTGGCGTGAGGACGGGGCCCGGATGATCGAGGCGTGCCAGTCCCCGGTGTGGGACACCTGCCTCGCCACCATCGCGCTCGCCGACGCGGGCCTGCCCGCCGACCATCCCCAGCTCGTCAAGGCCGCCGACTGGATGCTCGGCGAGGAGATCGTCCGACCCGGCGACTGGTCGGTGAAACGGCCCCAACTTCCCCCGGGTGGCTGGGCGTTCGAGTTCCACAACGACAACTACCCTGACATCGACGACACCGCCGAGGTCGTCCTCGCGCTGCGCCGGGTCGGACACCACGACCCGGAGCGGGTGGAGAAGGCCGTCCGGCGCGGGGTGCGCTGGACCGTCGGCATGCAGTCGAGGAACGGGGCGTGGGGCGCCTTCGACGTCGACAACACCAGCCCGTTCCCCAACCGACTGCCGTTCTGCGACTTCGGCGAGGTCATCGACCCGCCGTCCGCCGACGTCACCGCGCACGTGGTGGAGATGCTCGCGGTCGAGGGCCTGTCCCGCGATCCGCGCACCCGGCGCGGCATCGAATGGCTGCTCGCCGAACAGAAGCCGAACGGCGCGTGGTTCGGCCGCTGGGGCGTCAACTACGTCTACGGCACCGGGTCGGTGGTCCCCGCGCTGGTCGCCGCCGGCCTGCCGGCCGCGCATCCGGCGATCCGCCGGGCCGTGGCCTGGCTGGAGACCGTGCAGAACGACGACGGCGGCTGGGGCGAGGACCTGCGCTCCTACCGTGACCCCGCCGAGTGGGGCGGCAAGGGCGCCTCCACCGCCTCCCAGACAGCCTGGGCGCTGCTCGCGCTGCTGGCGGCGGGGGAGCGGGACGCCAAGTCCACCGAGCGTGGCGTCGAGTGGCTGGCCCAGACCCAGCGGGAGGACGGGTCCTGGGACGAGCCGCACTTCACCGGGACCGGCTTCCCCTGGGACTTCTCGATCAACTACCACCTCTACCGGCAGGTCTTCCCGCTCACCGCGCTCGGCCGGTACGTGAACGGCGAGCCGGCCGTCCTGAAAGCCAAGGGAAGCTGATGAACACGCCCGCCGCCTCGGCCCCGCTGCTGATCGCCTGCGCGCTCGGCATCGAGCAGCTCGCCCTGCGCAGCGGCGACCGGGGCGGCGCCGGGGGGCCGGTCACCGTCCTGCGCACCGGCATGGGGCCACGGGCCGCCGAGCGGTCCGTCACCCGACTGCTCGCCGACCCGGGGCTGCGCGACGCGGCCGTGCTGGCCACCGGGTTCTGCGCCGGACTCGCCCCGGGCATGCATCCCGGCGACCTGGTCGTCGCCGAGGAGACCCGGGGGCCCGACGGCGTCGTCACACCCTGTGTGGGCACCGAACTGCTGGTCAAGGAGCTGGTGAGGGCCGTGCCCGGGCGTACGGTCCACACCGGCCCGCTCACCGGATCCGATCACGTCGTACGCGGTCAGGAACGGTCCGCCCTGTTCGCGACCGGCGCGCTCGCGGTCGACATGGAGTCCGCGGTCACGCTCCACTGCGCCGTGAGATCGGGCGGCCGCCCGGTTGCGGCCGTCCGGGTGGTCGTGGACGCTCCAGAACATGAACTGGTCCGGATCGGCACGGTACGCGGTGGAATATCAGCCTTCCGCGTCCTTCGTGCCGTCCTTCCCGCTTACTACGAATGGCACCGTTCCTTGCTGCTCCCCAGGAGGTGAGCCAGATGGCCATGCCGCTCCGCCAGTCCATCAAGGTGGCGACGTATCTCGCTGAACAGAAGCTCCGCAAGAGGGACAAGTTCCCGCTGATCGTCGAGCTGGAACCGCTCTACGCCTGCAATCTCAAGTGCGAGGGCTGCGGCAAGATCCAGCACCCGGCGGGCGTGCTCAAGCAGCGCATGCCGGTGGCGCAGGCCGTGGGCGCCGTCCTGGAGTCCGGTGCGCCGATGGTGTCGATCGCCGGGGGCGAGCCCCTGATGCACCCTCAGATCGACGAGATCGTGCGGCAGTTGGTGGCGAAGAAGAAGTACGTCTTCCTCTGCACCAACGCCATGCTGCTGCGCAAGAAGATGGACAAGTTCAAGCCCTCGCCGTACTTCGCGTTCGCCGTGCACATCGACGGGCTGCGGGAGCGGCACGACGAGTCGGTGGCGAAGGAAGGCGTGTTCGACGAGGCGGTGGCGGCCATCAAGGAGGCCAAGCGGCGCGGCTTCCGGGTGACCACCAACTCGACCTTCTTCAACACCGACACCCCGCAGACCATCATCGAGGTCCTCAACTACCTCAACGACGACCTCCAGGTCGACGAGATGATGATCTCGCCCGCCTACGCCTACGAGAAGGCGCCCGACCAGGAACACTTCCTCGGCGTCGAGCAGACCCGTGAGCTGTTCAAGAAGGCCTTCTCCGGCGGCAACCGGGGGCGCTGGCGGCTCAACCACTCGCCCCTGTTCCTCGACTTCCTGGAGGGCAAGGTCGACTTCCCGTGCACGGCGTGGGCGATCCCCAACTACTCGCTCTTCGGCTGGCAGCGGCCCTGCTACCTGATGAGCGACGGGTACGTCACGACGTACCGGGAGCTGATCGAGGACACCGACTGGGACGCGTACGGCCGGGGCAAGGACCCGCGCTGTGCCAACTGCATGGCGCACTGCGGTTACGAGCCGACCGCCGTCCTCGCCACCATGGGATCGCTGAAAGAGTCCCTGCGCGCGATGCGCGAGACCGTCTCCGGCAGCCACGGGAACCACGGGAAGCAGGGGTGATGTGATGACCGCCGTGTCGCTGGGCGTTCCGGAGATGCCCGTCCGACCGGTCGCGGAGCGCCGCCTCTCGCGGCGCATCCAGGTCGGTCCGGTGGCCGTGGGGGGCGGGGCCCCGGTGTCGGTGCAGTCCATGACGACGACCCGTACGTCGGACATCGGCGCCACCTTGCAGCAGATCGCCGAACTCACCGCGTCCGGCTGCCAGATCGTCCGCGTCGCCTGCCCCACGCAGGACGACGCGGACGCCCTCGCCACCATCGCCCGCAAGTCGCAGATCCCGGTGATCGCGGACATCCACTTCCAGCCGAAGTACGTGTTCGCGGCGATCGAGGCCGGCTGTGCGGCGGTGCGGGTGAACCCTGGCAACATCAAGCAGTTCGACGACAAGATCAAGGAGATCGCGCGGGCGGCGAAGGAACACGGGACCCCGATCCGGATCGGGGTCAACGCCGGCTCGCTCGACAAGCGGCTCCTGCAGAAGTACGGCAGGGCGACGCCCGAGGCGCTGGTCGAATCCGCGCTGTGGGAGGCGTCGCTGTTCGAGGAGCACGACTTCCGGGACATCAAGATCTCGGTCAAGCACAACGACCCGGTCGTGATGATCGAGGCGTACCGGCAGTTGGCGGCCCGGTGCGACTACCCGTTGCATCTGGGGGTGACCGAGGCCGGTCCGGCGTTCCAGGGCACGATCAAGTCCGCCGTGGCCTTCGGGGCGCTGCTCAGCGAGGGGATCGGCGACACGATCCGGGTCTCGCTGAGCGCCCCTCCCGTCGAGGAGATCAAGGTCGGCATCCAGATCCTGGAGTCGCTGAACCTGCGGCAACGGCGGCTGGAGATCGTCTCGTGCCCCTCGTGCGGACGGGCGCAGGTCGATGTGTACCGGCTGGCGGACGAGGTGACCGCCGGCCTCGAAGGCATGGAGGTGCCGTTGCGCGTGGCCGTCATGGGCTGCGTCGTCAACGGACCCGGGGAGGCGCGGGAGGCGGACCTGGGGGTCGCCTCCGGCAACGGCAAGGGGCAGATCTTCGTGAAGGGCGAGGTCATCAGGACCGTGCCCGAGTCGAAGATCGTGGAGACCCTCATCGACGAGGCGATGAAGATCGCCGAGCAGATGGAGAAGGACGGCGTCGCGTCGGGGGAGCCGGCGGTCACCGTGAGTTGACAACGGGCTGAGAGAGCACGGATCGAGAGGGGGCCCGACGTGACGATACTGGAGAGCATCCGGCAACCGCGCGACCTGAAGGCGCTGACCGAGGCGGAACTCGGTGAACTGGCCGAAGAGATCCGGGAGTTCCTGGTGCACGCGGTCGCCAGGACAGGTGGTCACCTGGGGCCCAATCTGGGGGTGGTGGAACTCTCCATCGCGCTCCACCGGGTCTTCGAGTCACCCGTCGACCGCATCGTCTGGGACACCGGTCATCAGAGCTATGTGCACAAGCTTCTGACAGGACGTCAGGACTTCTCCAAGCTGCGCGGCAAGGGCGGCCTGTCCGGCTACCCCTCGCGCGAGGAGTCCGAGCACGACATCGTCGAGAACAGCCACGCCTCCACCGCCCTCGGCTGGGCGGACGGCCTCGCCAAGGCCCGCCAGGTGCGGGGGGAGCAGGGCCATGTGGTCGCGGTCATCGGCGACGGCGCCCTGACCGGCGGCATGGCCTGGGAGGCGCTCAACAACATCGCGGCCGCCAAGGACCGGCCGCTGATCATCGTCGTCAACGACAACGAACGCTCGTACTCCCCGACCATAGGCGGCCTCGCCAACCACCTCGCGACCCTGCGCACCACCGACGGCTACGAGCAGGTCCTCGCCTGGGGCAAGGAGGTCCTGCTGCGCACCCCGGTCGTCGGCAGGGAGGTCTACGAGGCGCTGCACGGGGCGAAGAAGGGCTTCAAGGACGCCTTCGCGCCGCAGGGCATGTTCGAGGATCTGGGCCTGAAGTACGTCGGTCCGATCGACGGGCACGACACCAAGGCGGTCGAGTCGGCACTGCGCCGCGCCAAGCGCTTCCACGGGCCGGTCCTGGTGCACTGTCTGACGCAGAAGGGCCGCGGGTACGAGCCCGCGCTCGCCAACGAGGAGGACCACTTCCACACGGTCGGCGTCATGGACCCGCTGACCTGCGAGCCGCTCACCCCTGCCGGCGGACCCTCCTGGACGTCGGTCTTCGGCGACGAGATCGTACGCATCGGGGACGAGCGCGAGGACGTCGTGGCGATCACGGCGGCCATGCTGCACCCGGTGGGGCTCGGCAGGTTCGCGGAGAAGTTCCCGGACCGGGTGTGGGACGTGGGGATCGCCGAGCAGCACGCGGCGGTGTCGGCGGCCGGCCTCGCCACGGGCGGCCTCCACCCGGTCGTGGCGGTCTACGCGACCTTCCTCAACCGGGCCTTCGACCAACTGCTGATGGACGTGGCGCTGCACCGGTGCGGGGTCACCTTCGTCCTGGACCGGGCCGGTGTGACGGGTGTCGACGGAGCGTCGCACAACGGCATGTGGGACATGTCCATCCTCCAGGTCGTGCCGGGGCTGCGGATCGCCGCGCCCCGCGACGCCGACCAGCTGCGGGCCCAGCTGCGGGAGGCGGTCGCCGTGGACGACGCTCCCACGCTGATCCGGTTCCCGAAGGAGTCGGTGGGGCCGGAGATCCCGTCCCTGGAGCGGGTGGGCGGCATGGACGTCCTGCACCGCTCCCCGTCCTCGGAGTTCTCCCCGTCCTCCTCGGAGTCGTCTCCGACCTCGGCGTCCTCCCCGTCCCCGGACCGTCCGAAGGTGCTGCTGGTCGCCGTCGGCGTCATGGCCTCGGTGTGCCTGCAGGCCGCCGAGCTGCTTCAGGCGCGGGGCATCGGCTGCACCGTCGTCGACCCGCGCTGGGTCAAGCCGGTCGATCCGGCGCTGCCGTGGCTCGCCGACGAACACCGGCTGGTGGCCGTCGTGGAGGACAACAGCCGGGCGGCCGGGGTCGGTTCGGCGGTCGCACTGGCGTTGGGGGACGCCGAGGTCGACGTGCCCGTACGACGGTTCGGGATTCCGGAGCAGTTCCTCCCGCACGCCAAGCGCGGGGAAGTGCTGGCGGACATAGGTCTGACGCCGGTCGAGATCGCCGGACGGATCAGCGCGTGTCTGGCCGTCAAGGGCGAGCTCGCCGAGGACGACCTGTCCGAAGCCGTGCCTTCCGAGGGGACACCGTAAAATGACCACCGCGGAACCCGCCGCCGGTGCCGAGGAGTTCGACCTCGGCAGACTCCTGGCCGAGCGCGGCGCCGAGCGCTACGAACTCCACACCCGGCACCTCAACCACCAACTCCCGCGCATGCTGCACACCATCGGCTTCGACAAGGTCTACGAGCGGGCCGAGGGCGCGTACTTCTGGGACGCGGACGGCAACGACTACCTGGACATGCTCGCCGGGTTCGGGGTGATGGGGCTCGGCCGCCACCACCCCGTGGTCCGCAAGGCGCTGCACGACGTGCTCGACGCGCACCTCGCCGACCTGACCCGCTTCGACTGCCAGCCGCTGCCCGGGCTGCTCGCCGAGAAGCTGCTCGGCCACAGCCCGCACCTGGACCGGGTGTTCTTCGGCAACAGCGGCACGGAGGCAGTCGAGACCGCGCTGAAGTTCGCCCGGTACGCCACTGGCAGACCGCGCGTCCTGTACTGCGACCACGCCTTCCACGGGCTCACCACCGGCTCGCTCTCCGTGAACGGCGAGGACGGCTTCCGGGACGGCTTCGCACCGCTGCTGCCCGACACGGCCGTACCGCTCGGTGATCTCGACGCCCTGGCACGGGAGTTGAAGAAGGGGGACGTCGCCGCCCTCGTGGTCGAGCCCATCCAGGGCAAGGGCGTGCACGAGGCGCCGCCCGGCTATCTGCGCGCCGCCCAGGAGCTGCTGCACCGCCACAAGGCCCTGCTGATCGTCGACGAGGTGCAGACCGGGCTCGGGCGGACCGGGGACTTCTACGCCTATCAGCACGAGGACGGGGTCGAGCCGGACCTGGTGTGTGTGGCCAAGGCGCTCTCCGGCGGCTATGTCCCGGTCGGCGCGACCCTCGGCAAGGAGTGGATCTTCAAGAAGGTCTACTCGTCGATGGACCGCGTCCTCGTCCACTCGGCGAGCTTCGGCTCCAACGCCCAGGCCATGGCCGCCGGCCTCGCGGTTCTCTCGGTCATGGAGAACGAGGAGATCGTGGCCCATGCCCGGGCCACGGGGGATCTGCTGAAGGGCCGGCTCGCGGCACTGGTCGACAAGTACGAACTGCTCAGCGACGTACGCGGCCGGGGCCTGATGATCGGCATCGAGTTCGGCCGGCCCAAGTCGCTCAAGCTGCGCAGCCGTTGGGCGATGCTCCAGGCGGCCCGCAAGGGACTCTTCGCCCAGATGGTCGTCGTACCGCTGCTGCAGCGGCACCGCATCCTCACCCAGGTCTCCGGCGACCATCTGGAGGTGATCAAGCTGATCCCGCCGCTGGTCGTCGGGGAGCGGGAGGTGGACCGGTTCGTCGAGGCCTTCACCGAGGTGATGGACGACGCGCACAGCGGGGGCGGGCTGATGTGGGACTTCGGCAGGACGCTGGTGAAACAGGCGGTGGCCAACCGGTAGAGGGGCCTGTCGGGGAGCGACTCCGCGGGCACGGATGGCTTTGCCTCTGAGGCAAGAAATTTGCCGCAGAGGCAAACCTCCGGCTGAATGGAGGGCATGAGCCCCTCCGAGGGTACGGACCCTCCCGAGCCCCCGCTGAGCGGGGAGCTGCCCGCTGTCGCCCCGCAGTTGCGGGCCCTGCGGCGCAGGGCCGCCCTCACCCTGGAGGCCGCGGCCCGTGCCGCCGGGATGTCGCCCGCACACCTCTCCCGGTTGGAGACCGGGCAGCGCCAGCCCTCGCTGCCGATGCTGCTCGCGCTGGCCCGTATCTACGGTACGACCGTCTCCGAACTGCTCGGTGAGACCGTGGCCGAGCGGGACGCCGTGCTGCGCGCGCCCGACATGGAGCCCACCCGGGCCGGCGGCTGGACGTACTGGCAGGCGGGCGCGTCCGGGCGCGGGATGCAGGCGCTGCGCGTCCATGTGCCGTACGGCTCGCAGGGCGACATCGTGCGGGTGCATCCCGGCGAGGAGTGGCTCTACGTCCTCAAGGGGCGGCTGCGGCTGCGCCTCGGTGACACCACGCATCTGCTGGCGCCGGGGGACAGCGCGCACTTCGACTCGCTGACCCCGCACCGCATCGCCGCCGCCGACCACGACGGCGCCGACCTCCTGTTCGTCCACACCCTTCTGCAGAGCCCGACCGCCGCGCTGTGCCTCGGGCCGATCACCCCCGGAGAGACCCCATGACCGACCTGGAAGAGAAGTTCCCCCGCGCCCTGTGGGTGCGGCTCATCATCTACATCGCGGTCGGCCATGTCTTCGCGGCCTTCGTCTACCTGCTGTTCGAGGTGGGCGCCAAGCAGTAGCCGTATGACCGGCGGGTCGGTACTCCGGGTCGGTCCTCCGGGTCGGTCCTCCGGGTCGGCCCTCTGCCGGTCGGGCAGGCGGCGCCCTAGTCGAGCAGGCGGTCGCGCAACCGGCTCCGGACCTCAGGAGTCACCTTCAGGCCCTTGTCCAGATAGGTGTCCACGTCGCCCCAGGTCTCGTCGATCGTTTCGAAGGCCGCCTGGAGGTATTCGGCGCGGGCGTCGAAGAGCGGGCTCAGCAGATCCATGACCTCCGGGGAGTACGCGCTCGCGTGGCTGCTGCTGCGGTGCACCTTGTAGCGGCGGTGCTTGGCGTTCGACTCCAGGTAGTCGGCGACGACGGCCTCGCGCTCGACGCCCAGGGCGAGGAGCGTGATGGCGATGGACAGGCCCGCGCGGTCCTTGCCCGCGGCGCAGTGCATCAGCACGGGCACACTGTCCTCGGCCACCGCGTGCAGCACCCGGGAGTGTTCGGCCGTGCGGTGCTTGATGATCGTCCGGTAGGAGGCGATCATCCGGCCGGCCCCCTTGCCGCCGTCCAGCAGAGCACGCAGCTGGTCCAGGTCGCCGTCGCGGACCATCTTCCAGAACTCGGCGCCGTCCGCCGGGTCGCTCAGCGGCAGGTTCACATTGAGCGTGCCGGGCAACTCGACGTCCGGGCCCTCCAGCTTCTGGTCGGCCGCGTTGCGGAAGTCGAAGATCGTGTGCAGGCCCAGGGAGGTCAGGAACGCGGTGTCCTCGTCGGTCGCGTGCGCGAGATGGCCACTGCGGAACAGCACCCCATGACGCACCCGGCGGCCGTCCACGGTCGGCAGACCGCCCACATCGCGGAAATTGCGCACTCCGGTCAGATCGGGCTCGGTCGACGGGATCTGCTGCGTCACTGGGGCTCCCTCCCATCCGTCCGTCGGCGCCGAACGTCGACGGGCACGCACTCGACACCGAGGCGCGCACTCGACGATACGACATGGGTGCGTACGCCAATGAGTTGTCCACAGGAGGCGCGGTGGAGCCCGTGGTGCTTGTCCACAGGCGGTTCGGCCGACGCGTCGGCAGTTGTCCACAGGCGACACCGAGCGCCTGCGGCGACCTGCGATGATGTTGAAGCCCGATCGCACCTGTTCGAACCTGTGGGGGCTTGATGTTGGAAATCGGCGCAGACAGCCGGACCTGGCTTCTCACGGGGCCCCGGAGCAGCTATGCCCTGCGGCTCACGGAGAACGACGAGCTGCTGCACCTGCACTGGGGTCCCCGGATCGCGCTCGCCGACGCCGAGGACTTGGCCGCCAGGCAGCAGCTGCCGTACTGGCCGTTCGAGGCCCCGGTCGACGGACACGAGGAGTACCCCGTCGAGGGCGGTCCCCGCTTCACCCGTCCCGCTCTCTCCGTGCGCACGGACGAGCGGCGCGGCACCGAGTGGACCTTCCAGGCGTACGAGGCCGAAGGCGACGAGCTGCGGCTGCGGTTCACCGACGGCGGACTCGGGATCACGCTGCACTACCGGATGCGCGACGACGTGGTCGAGCGCTGGGTGACCCTCGCCAACGAAGGGCCGGCGGTGGAGCTGCTGCGGGCCGACTCGGCGACCTGGACGCTGCCGCCGCGCGCGGAGGAGGCCTGGCGGCTGTCCCAGCTGCACGGGCGGTGGGCGGCCGAGTCCCGGCTGGTGCACGGGGACCTCACGTACGGCGAGAAGGTCATCGGCAGCCGGCGCGGGCACACCGGGCACCAGCACCTGCCCTGGGTCGCCCTGGACACCGACGCCACCGAGGAGCGCGGCGAGGTCTACGGCTGTGCCCTCGGCTGGTCGGGGTCCTGGCGGATCGCGGTCGCCCAACTCCCGGACGCGCGCGTGCAGATCACCGGCGGCGCCGGATACGACGAGTCCGGTCTGCTGCGGCTGGAGACGGGCGGGACGTTCACGACGCCCGTCTTCGCCGGCCTGTGGAGCGACGGCGGCTTCGGCGGGGCGAGCCGTGCCTGGCACACGTATCAGCGGACGTACGTCATCCCGGACGCGGAGCAGGACCGGCCGGTGCTCTTCAACTCCTGGGAGGCCACCGAGTTCGACATCTCCGAGGAACAGCAGGGGACGCTCGCGCGGCGGGCGGCAGCCATCGGGGTCGAGCTGTTCGTCGTGGACGACGGCTGGTTCGGGGCGCGCACCAGTGACCGGGCCGGCCTCGGCGACTGGACGCCCAACCCGGACCGCTTCCCGAAGGGGCTGAAGCCGCTCGCCGACTACGTGCATGCCCTCGGGATGCAATTCGGCATCTGGGTCGAGCCCGAGATGATCAACCCGGACAGCGAGCTGTACCGGGCGCACCCCGAATGGGCGCAGTACCAACCGGGGCGAAAGCGGACGGAGCTGCGTAATCAGCTCGTCCTCAATCTCGCGCGCGAGGACGTCCAGGAATACCTCTGGGAGCGGCTCGACGCACTCCTGTCCAGCGCGCCGATCGACTATGTGAAGTGGGACTTCAATCGCTGCTTCACGGACGCCGGCTGGCCCGGTGAGCCGTATCCGCAGAAGCTGTGGGTCGAGCACGTGCACGCCTTCTACGCCCTGCTGGACCGGCTGCGGGCCGCGCACCCCGGGGTGGCGTTCGAGTCGTGCTCGGGTGGCGGCGGCCGTATCGACCTCGGAGTGATGGCGCGGACGGACCAGGTGTGGACGTCCGACAACACCGACCCGCTGGACCGGCTCGCCATCCAGCACGGCTTCAGTCAGGTCCACCCGGCCCGGATCATGGCCGCGTGGGTCACCGACAGCCCGAACAACCAGCTCAACGGCCGGGTCAGCTCGCTGCGGTTCCGGTTCGTCAGCGCCATGGCGGGTGTGCTGGGCGTCGGCGGCGACCTCACCGAGTGGACGGAGGAGGAGCTGGCCGAGGCGCGGGGCTGGGTCGAGCTGTACAAGGAGATCCGGCCGGTCGTGCAGCGCGGCGACCTCTACCGGCTGCGGCCGCCGACGGGCGGGCTGAGTGCCGTGCAGTACGTCCACGGTGACGAGGTCGTCGTCCTGGCCTGGCTCCAGGCCCAGCACTACGGCGAGCCGCTCGCCCCGCTCCGCCTGCGCGGGATCGACCCGACAGAAAAGTATGAATGCCGCGAAACGGGTGAAGTGCACCGGGGTGCCGTGCTGTTGCACCACGGATTGCGGACGGGGCTGCGCGGTGACTTCGATGCGAAGGTTATCCGCCTGCGTCGCACTTGAGTGAACTGTCCGAAATGGAGCTGTAATTCCAACAAGCCCTGGAATAAAGCCTACTGGGTCGTAGGCGCGTGAGCAGCGTCATATTCGTGACGTTCCGCTGTCGCCATGTCCACGTAATTCGTAGGCGATTCCAGGGCGCTTGGAAATACCCAAGACCTGTCTTTTACGGAGCGTGATGGTGGATTGATGTAAGGATCAGGTGGAAAGGCGCACAGGAAGTCCCAATGGTTGTCTCTGTGGGCACAAGTCGCTTACGTTCGGCGTCAATCCGGACGGACGCCCAATCCTGCCGCCGACCGGAGCCGCGTACCGACCTGATCCACGGCAGGAGCGGGGGACCCACAGGTATGACCGCCTGTTCCGGTCTCCGGAACGGCTAGGGGTATAGCCGTGCGTCAGCACGGCCGGACATCTCCAGTCCGCACCCGACAGCTCACCTCGCAGGCGCCGGAGAGGAATTCGCCATGCCCGCGAAGGGTAAGCACCGCCGTCCGAAGTCCCAGCGTTTCACCCGTTCGATCGCCGCCGCGGGGACCGGTGGCGCGGCGCTCGCGCTGCCGCTGATCGGAGCCGCCGGCGCCCATGCCGCGACCCCGACGGCCGCCGTTTCCGGTGTCTCCGAGAAGACGGCCTCGGTCGCCACCGAGAAGGCCGCGGCCGAGGCGGGCGCACGGATCGAGGCGGCCGAGAAGGCCGCGCAGGCGGAGAAGACCGCCACCAAGAAGGCGGCGACCAGGACCTACTCGGTGAAGGTCGGCGACTACCTCGCGAAGATCGCGGACGAGCAGGACGTCGAGGGCGGCTGGAAGCAACTGTACTCGGACAACCGTGAGGCGATCGGCTCCGACCCGTCGCTCATCCACCCGGGCCTCAAGCTCGGCATCGGTGGCCGGGCCACGTCGAGCGGTACGCCGCAGGCGTCGACGAAGCCGCAGCTGTCGCAGTCCTCGAAGTCCGAGGAGTCGTCCCAGTCGTCGAAGTCCTCCGGCTCGTCGACGCAGACGCAGGAGTCGAAGGACACCCAGGCGTCGACCTCCACGTCGAGCGGCCAGTCCTCGTCGTCCAACAGCTCCGGCTTCAGCCTGCCCATCCAGGGCGCCACCGTCGGCACCGCGTACAAGACCGCCGGCAGCATGTGGTCCAGCGGCTACCACACGGGCGTCGACTTCGTGGCCCCGACCGGCACCTCCCTCAAGGCCGTGGGTGCGGGCACCGTCGTCTCCGCCGGCTGGGGCGGCGCGTACGGCAACCAGGTCGTCATCAAGCTCGCCGACGGCTACTACGCCCAGTACGCCCACCTGTCCTCGATCTCCGTCTCCGCGGGCCAGTCCGTGAGCGGCGGCCAGCAGATCGGCCTCTCCGGCGCGACCGGCAACGTCACCGGGCCGCACCTCCACTTCGAGATCCGTACCACCCCCAACTACGGTGCGGACATCGACCCGCTGGCATACCTCCGCTCGAAGGGCGTCAGCGTCTGACGCACCGCCACCGCTCCGCACCGAAGGCCGGACCCCGACATCACGGGGGCCGGCCTTCGGCGTTCCCGGAGGGGGTCCCGATCGTGGCCGTCCACACTGGCAACGGCTCGAAGAGTGCGCCATCCGGCCAGGTTCTCTCCCGCCCCTCCCTCGCTCCCGCCCCGCTCCGGCTTTCGCTCCGCTCCGCTTTCGCTGCCCCCGCCCCCTGTCGATTCGTGATCACCGCATTGCGGTCTTGTGGCATGGCCGATCCAGGACTCGACAGCTGTACGAGGGCGAGTGCACAGTGATCTCAGCAAGCGCTTTCTGCACGTCGTAGGTCTCCGTGTCCGGCGTCCAGCGCCCCAGTTCGACATCCGTGGCGCCCACGCGGACCCCGCCGATGTGGGCCCGCACGGCAACCACAGAAGGAGCGTCATGACCACCCGCAGAGCTTTCGGAGCCCTCGCGGCCGGTGCCGCCCTCGCGGCGCTCGCCCCGGCGGGGACGGCGTCCGCGACCCCGCACCGGCGCCGCGGCCGGCTGATCGCCGCCGACGACTTCCGGCACGGCCTCGGCCAGTGGGCCGTGGAGTTGGAGAGGGGTGGTGCGGTCACGGCCTCGCGCGGTGCGCTGGAGGTCGATGTGCCGGCCGGGGCCACGGTCTGGTTCAAGCGGAAGCTGGCAGGGCCCTACGTCGTCCAGTACACGGCCACCCCGGTCTCCGCGGGTAGGGTCAACGATCGGGTCTCCGACCTCAACAACTTCTGGAACGCCGTCGACGTGCGCTCGCCCGGTGATCTTTTCGCCACTCCGCGTGGGGGTGCGCTCGCCGAGTACGACCATCTGAAGACGTATTACGTCGGGTACGGCGCCAACACCAATACGACGACACGGCTGCGTCGGTATGTCGGCGAGGCGGGTGTGCGGCCGCTGATCTACGACTACACGGCGCCGCTGCTCGTCGCGAACGAGCCGCACCGCGTCCGGATCGTCTCCGACGGGTCGAAGGTGCAGTGGTGGAACAACGGGCGGCTCGTGTTCGACTACATCGATCCCGAGCCGTACACAAGTGGGCATTTCGGTTTCCGGACCACCTGGAGTCACTTCCGGATCGAGGACTTCCGGGTGTGGAGATCCGTCGGCCGCCGCTGAGCGGTCGAGGGGAGAGGGAGGCCGGGGTGGTGGGGTGCCGCCAACCCGACCTGGCCTGTTCCGTGTTGACCAACACTTGACTCGTGGTCTATCTCACCGTCCGTCAACCTCTTATTACGGTCGCGTAGGTCACATCAGAAGGTGAATCATGGGGCGATGTGGCAGACGATTCGAATGACAGCAGAGCAATGATCGGGTCGTACGTGGCGGTGGGGGACAGCTTCACCGAGGGCGTCGGCGATCCAGGCCCCGACGGACGGTTCGTCGGCTGGGCCGACCGATTCGCGGTGCTCCTCGCGGACCGTGTGCCCGAGGGTGCCTTCGACTACACCAACCTGGCGGTACGGGGGAAGCTCCTCGACCAGATCGTGGAGGATCAGGTGCCGCGGGCTCTGGAGCTCGCGCCCGATCTGATCTCCTTCTGTGCGGGCGGCAACGACATCATCCGGCCGGGCACCGATCCCGACGAGGTCGCCGAGCGGTTCGAGCGGGCGGTGTCCCGGCTCACCTCGGCTGTCGGCACGGTCATGGTGACCACCGGCTTCGACACCCGTGACGTCCCGGTGCTGAAGCATCTGCGGGGGAAGATCGCCACGTACAACCTGCATGTGCGGGCCATCGCCGACCGGTACGGGTGTCCCGTGCTGGACCTGTGGTCCCTCAAGACGGTCCAGGACCGGCGGGCCTGGGACCTCGACCGGCTGCACCTGTCGGCGGAGGGGCACACACGGGTCGCGCTGCGGGCCGGGCAGGTGCTGGGCGTCGACGTCCCGGCCGACCCCGATCAGCCGTGGCCCCCGCTGCCGCCGCGCGGCACGCTGGAGATGCGTCGGGACAACATTCAGTGGGCGCGGGAGTATCTGGTGCCGTGGATCGGGCGGCGGCTGCGGGGGGAGTCGTCCGGGGACCATGTGTCGGCGAAGGGGCAACTGTCGCCGTACGACATCAAGCTGCGGATCGAGTCGGTGGCCTGACCGGGGCGCCCTCGGGTGTGCCGGGCGCCGGGCCGTCAGCGGGTTGCCGCTGTCAGGGTTTCGCGGGTCAGGCCCAGTTCGTGGGCCAGGGCCTCGTCGGCCCAGTCCTGGGCTCGGGCGCGGGAGACGGCTCCGTCGTAGGCCGTCATCTGTACGGCCAGGCCGTCCAGGAGGGCGGTGAGGCGGAGGGCGGTGGCCGGGGGATCCGGGCAGTGGAACTCGTCGGCCGCCACGCCTGCCTCGATGACCTCGGTGAGGGCGGCCTTCCACTGTCGGTCCAGGTCACGGGTGACCTCGCGCAGGGCGGGTTCGCGGAGGGAGGCGGCCCAGCCTTCGATCCACAGGCGCCAGCCCTTGGCCTGGCCGGTCGGGGCGTACCAGCGGACGGCCGCCCGGAGCCGGCGCAGGGCCGTGGTGCGGCGGCCCAGCAGTTTGCGGAGGCGGGCGAGGTCGTCCTCGGCGGCGTGGCGGAAGGCCTCGGCCACCAGTCTTTCCTTGGTCGAGAAGTGGTAGAGCACCAAGGCGCTGCTCACCCCGAGGACGGCGGCCACGTCGGAGATCCGTACCGCCGCGACGCCCCGCGCCTCGATCTGCTCGATGGCGGCCCGGAGCAGCTCCGCACGCCGCTCGGCCACACTCAACCGCACCCTGCCCACGCGGCAACCCTACCCAGGCCCACGGACAGCCACCGGAGTCTTCGAGCCACCTCGAATCGGGCCGGTATCCGCCGGATGTGGGATCGCGTGGGGCCGGTCGTCCGTCAGCGGTGCCAGCCGAAGCGCTCCGTGATCGCCGGCAGGCGGTCTGCGGCGAGGGCGTGGGCGGCGGTGCGGGGGGTCGTGCCGTCGGTCTCGGCCCGGGTGAGCATCAGGTCGACGAGGGCGCGCATGGAGTGACGGGTGTGGGTGAACGCCTCGTCGGCGGTGGGGCCGATGTCCCCGAACAGGGTCCACCACCACCAGGCGTTCGTACCGGAGTTGACGACGACGTCGGGCAGGACGGTGACGCCGCGAGCGGTGAGCAGTTCCTCGGCCGCCGGGAGGACGGGCATGTTCGCCGCCTCGGCGATCAGCCGGGCGGTGACGTGGTGGTGGTTGGTGGTGTCGATCGCGTACGAGACCGCCGCCGGGATCAGTACGTCGGCCTCGGTGGTGAGCCAGGCTTCGCCGGACGCCTCGTGGTCGTCGGGGCCGAGTGCGGACCGGTCGACCGTGCCGTGCCGGTCACGGGCGGCGAGCAGTGCTTCGACGTCCAGGCCGGTGGGGTTGGAGATGGTGCCCTTGATGTCGGCCACGGCCACGATCGTGAGTCCGGCACGGGCGAGAAAGCGGGCGGTCGCCCCGCCCATGGTGCCCAGGCCCTGTACGGCGACCCGCGTCCCGGCGTACGGCACCCCGGCCCGGTCCAGGGCCGTGAGCACGGACTCGGCGACGCCGCAGCCGCCGACCAGCTCGTCGAGGCCGATGCCGTCCACCTGGACCGCGAAGGCGTCCGCGAGCCGTCGCCGGGCCGTCCGCTCGTCGTCGAGGAGGGGGTACACCGCCTGGATCGTCGACACGAGGCCCGCCTCGGCCGCCGCGCGCTCCATCAGGTCCTGGGTGAGCCCCAGGTCCTCGCCGGTGGTCCAGAACGTCTCGATGTACGGGCGCATCGCGCGCAGGTAGCGCACCAGGACGCCGTACGCCTCCGGGTCACGGGGATCGCAGTCGATGCCGCCCTTGGCACCGCCGAGCGGGACGTAACGACCCTCGGGGGCATAGTGCAGCGCCTCCTTCATGGTCATGCCTCGGGCGAGTCCGGCCACCTCGTCGAGGGTGCAGCCCGGACGCATCCGCAGACCGCCGCTGGAGACCCCGCGCACCAGCCGGTCCACCACCAGGAAGCCCCGCTGACCTGTGACGTGGTCGGTCCAGGTGAGGGACACGAAGGGGGTGGTGGGCATGGGGCTCCTCGGGGTGGCCTGGGGAGGCCGAGGGGAGAGGCGGAGAGGGGCGAGAGCGGGAACAAGAAGAGCTACTGAAGAGTTGGTCAGTATTGCATCGTGCGGGGTGGGGTTGGACCCGGCGCTGTCGGAGGGGCGGACCATAATGGGATGCCTGAGCGAATCCACCAGGAGGTGCCGTGTCCGGTTCCGGATCCCGTTCTCTCAGCTCGGCGCTGCGCGCAGCGCGGCCCGCCGCCTTCGGCGCGGACCCGAGCGGTGCCCGTCTGGAGCGGATCCGCAGATCCCCGCACTTCGCCGACGGGGTCTTCGTGAATCCCGAGAGTGCCCAGGTCCGCCCCTCCGGCGGCGCCGCCATGGAGATGGCGAAGAGCTACTTCCGCAAGGACGAGCGAGCGCGGCGGGCACCGGCGGGGCTGATTCCCGTGCACTCCACGACCCTCGCCGACCTGGCCAGACCCCCGGTGAGCGGGCTGCGGATCACATGGATGGGCCATTCGAGTGCGCTCGCCGAGATCGACGGGCACCGGGTGCTCTTCGACCCCGTGTGGGGTGAGCGCTGCTCCCCGTTCGCCTTCGCCGGGCCCAAGCGGCTGCACCCCGTGCCGGTGCCGCTGGCCGCGCTCGGCCCGGTCGACGTCGTCGTCATCTCGCACGACCACTACGACCACCTGGACATGCCCTCGATCAAGGAGCTGGCCGGCACGGACACGGTCTTCGCCGTGCCCCTCGGCGTCGGCGCCCATCTGGAGCACTGGGGCGTCTCCGCGGACCGGATCCGCGAGCTGGACTGGCAGGAGGCGACGAAGGTCGGCGGCCTCACGCTGACCGCCACCCCCGCCCGGCACTTCTGCGGACGGGGTCTGCGCAACACCCAGCACACGCTGTGGGCCTCCTGGGTCGTCGCCGGTGACGAGCACCGGATCTACCACAGCGGCGACACCGGGTACTTCGGGGGCTTCAGGGAGATCGGCGCCGAGCACGGACCGTTCGACATCACCATGATCCAGGTCGGTGCCTATTCGGAGTTCTGGCCCGACATCCACATGACTCCCGACGAGGGGCTGCAGACGCACCTCGACCTCCAGGGCGGCGAGCCCGGCGGCGTGATGATGCCGATCCACTGGGCGACGTTCAACCTGGCGATGCACGCCTGGGCCGAGCCGGGCGAGCGCATGATGTGGGCCACGCACGACGCGGGGGTCGCCATGGCCGCACCGCAGCCGGGGGAGCCGTTCGAGCCGAAGAACACACCGCCGGTGAACCCGTGGTGGCGTGCCGTGTCCCAGCAGCCGGTCGGCGGCTGGGCCGCCTGGCCGCCGGTGGGGGAGCGGCTGGACCTGGTGGCGGAGAGCTGACGGGCGCCCACCGTCGGATTCCGGTGGCGGCGGAGACCTCGGGGCAGGGACACGTACTCGAACCGCTGCCTCCGCTGACCATGACCACGGTCGAAGGGAAGGAAGCCGCGGACACCCTCGTCGAGGTGGTGAGCGGCACCGTGAACGGGTCGAGAATTCTCCCGACAGGGTGATTTTTCGATTGACGTCGAGGGCCGGGGAGCGAATTGCTCCCCGGCCCTCGACGTTTGTTATCGACCTATTCTGACCAGCTCTGATCGAAATCCGGACGTAAAAAGAATCCGACAGGAACAAGCGTCCGAAGAATTATCGGACTGTCGCACGAAGCCTCATACCAGAGCGGGACGCAATACGGAGGTCTTTGTCAACTGCGCACCGCACATGACGCGTTGGCGACTACTGTGAGTTGCCGTCGGGCGACGCTGGGCTGAATTCTTCGACTCTCGCGACCGACACGCGAGGGCGCATGCCCAAGTCGCCCGGACGCGACACCCCCCCCACGCCCCAGACGGACCAGTACGAGGACGCTGATGTCTCACCTTCGCGCACCGGCCGCACGCGCAGACCGCCGTGAGGGCGGGCGGCACGGGCGATCGGCCACCCGTGCCGTCCCCTCGCTGCCCGAGATCCACATACGGCCACAACTGGTGCGCCTCGCGGTCCTGCCCCCCACAGCGGTCGCCCTCAGCGCCTGCGCCGCCGTGCTCTTCACCTTCCGCGCCGGCGGCGCCCGTCCCAGCCTCACCCTGTGGGCGGTGCTCGCCGGAGCCGCCGCGGTGGCCCTCACCGGCATCGCGATCGCCACCGTGGCCGCCGGCCGCACCGCCAAGTCCGTCCGCGAACGCCTCGGCGCCCTGCGGCAGGTCAGCACCAAGAGCGAGGACGACCTGCGGGCCCTCGTCGACGCGCTCCGGCGCGGCGACCAGCCGCCCGCGCGCGGGCCCCGCGCCGAACCCGCCGCGGACGCCGACGACTTCGAGCTGCTCACAGCCGACCTGGCCCGCGTCCACGACAGCGCCGTCACCGCCGTCGTCCAGGCCTCCCAGCTCTCCAGCCACGCAGGCAGCGAACAGAAGCTCGAAGTCTTCGTGAACCTGGCGCGCCGGCTCCAGTCCCTGGTCCAGCGGGAGATCTCCATCCTGGACGACCTGGAGAACGAGATCGAGGACCCGGATCTCCTCAAGGGCCTCTTCCACGTCGACCACCTCGCCACCCGCGTCCGCCGCCACGCCGAGAACCTCGCCGTCCTCGGCGGCGCCGTCTCCCGCCGTCAGTGGAGCAAACCCGTCTCCATGACCGAGGTACTGCGCTCCGCGATCGCCGAGGTCGAGCAGTACTCCCGGGTCAAGCTGGTCCCCCCGGTCGACGGCACCCTGCGCGGGCACGCCGTCGCCGACGTCATCCACCTCCTCGCCGAACTCGTCGAGAACGCCACGGTGTTCTCCGCCCCGCACACCCAGGTCCTGCTCCGCGCCAACCTCGTCACCTCCGGGCTCGCCGTCGAGGTCGAGGACCGGGGCCTCGGCATGCCCCTCACCGAGCAGAACAAGATGAACGCCCTGCTCGCCGACCCCGACCAGGTCAACGTCGCCAGCCTCCTCCAGGACGGCCGCATCGGCCTCTTCGTGGTCTCCCAGCTGGCCCGCCGCCACGGCATCCAGGTCCGTCTCCAGAGCAACATCTACGGCGGAGTCCAGGCCGCGTTCGTCGTCCCCCAGGGCCTGCTCGGCACCGAACCGGGCGACCTGCCGCAGACCCAGCCCCACGCCGAGTACACCACCGCCGTACGACGGCCCGCCGGGCCCCAGCACGCCCAACCCGCCGCACCCCGGCGGGCGTCCGCACCCGGGCCCGCCGACCGCCCGGCGACCGACAGGCCGGCACACGCCGGGATCGACCGGCCCGGCCGTCCGGCACCCGCGCAGCCCGCGCGCCCCGAGCCCGGCCACCGGTCCGCCCCGAGCCCGACGCGTGCCTCCGTGCCCCGCCAGCAGGGCCCCGGCCGGGGCAGCGGCCGGCAGGGTCCGGGCAGAGGCAGCGGCGGCCCGACCCCGCTGCCGGTGCGCGGCGCCCGGGACGAGCGGCCCAACCCGGCCGAGGCCGTGCCCGGCGTCCACCCTGACGACCGGGGGACGGTCGCGGAGAACCCCGGGACACCCCCGACCCCCCGCGTCGGCGGAGCCGTGCGCGGCACCATGGGCAAGCCCCAACTGCCCCGTCGCCGCGCCCAGCAGCACATCGTGCCCCAGCTCCGCGGCGGCCCCGCGCCCGCGCCCCGCCAGGACCCCGACCACTACATCGGCCACGACCCCGGGCTGATGGCCGCCTTCCAGCGCGGCATCGGACTCGCCGAGGCCCGCCAGATGGAGAACTCCGACTGGGACACCTCCACGCTGGACACGGCCTCCGCGGACTTCGCGCCCCCCGCCCCCGACGCCGCGTCCCGCATCGACACGGGACAGCCGCACCCGGGCCACCCGGCCCCGACACCGGCCGGCGGCACGGGCCGCATCGACGCACTCCGCATGGAACTGGCCCCCATGGACGCCCCTCACAAGGACGCCGCCCAGCCCCTGGGCGGACACCCCAGGGGCGTCGCCCCCACAGCCGTACCGCCGTCGGCCCTCGACGCGGCACACGACCTCACGCCCCGGCAGGACGGGAGCACACCGGCCGGATGACCAACCCCCTCACCACCCCCACCACGGTCCCCACCCCCTCCGCTCCCGCAGACCAACGCACCCCAAGGAGTCGATCCACCATGGCGAGCGATGCGCCGACCGGCCATGTATCCGATCTCGACTGGCTGATGAGCGGCCTAGTCCAGCGCGTACCGCACACCTCGAGCGCGGTGCTGCTCTCCTGCGACGGGCTCGTGAAGTCGGTCCACGGCCTCGATCCGGACAGCGCCGACCACATGGCGGCCCTGGCCTCCGGCCTGTACTCCCTCGGACGCAGCGCGGGCGTCCGCTTCGGCGACGGCGGCGACGTCCGCCAGGTCGTCGTCGAACTCGACTCGACCCTGCTGTTCGTCTCCACCGCGGGCTCCGGCACCTGTCTCGCCGTGCTCGCCGGCCGCGAGACCGACGCCGCGGTCCTCGGCTACGAGATGGCCATGCTCGTGAAGAGCGTCCGCCCCTACCTGGTCACCCAGCCCCGTCAAGCAGTCGAACCCTCCGCGATGAGGCCTTGAACGTGCCCACGGCCGGCGACGGACCTCTGTACGACGACGCCGCCGGGCGTCTGGTACGCCCCTACACCGTCATCAACGGCCGGACCCGGCCGACCACCGCGCTCGATCTCCTCTCACAGGTGATGGCCACCGGGGCGACCCCCCTCGGCTATCTCGGCCCCGAGCACGCAACCGCACTCGACCTGTGCCGGGCACCCGTCTCGGTCGCCGAGGTCGCCGCCCACCTCACGCTGCCGGCGGCGGTCACCAAGGTGCTGCTGTCCGACCTCGTCGACTGCGGCGCACTCACCACCAAGCCCCCGGTTTTCCACCACAACCCGACAGACCGGTCTCTTCTGGAGGCAGTGCTCGATGGACTACGACGACAGCTCTGACCCCTTTCCCACCGCACTCAAGATCCTGGTGGCGGGAGGGTTCGGGGTCGGCAAGACGACCTTCGTCGGCGCGGTGAGCGAGATCGCGCCGCTGAGCACGGAGGAACTGCTCACCACAGTGAGCGCCGCCACCGACCATCTCGACGGCATCGAGAACAAGGTCGAGACGACCGTCGCGATGGACTTCGGCCGCATCACCCTCGATCCGCGGCATGTGCTCTATCTGTTCGGCACCCCCGGACAACAGCGGTTCTGGTTCATGTGGGACGAACTCTCCGAGGGCGCCCTCGGCGCGGTCATCCTCGCCGACACCCGCCGGCTGGAGGACTGCTTCGCCGCCGTCGACTTCTTCGAGCAGCGCGGCCTCGGCTTCATCGTCGCCGTCAACGAGTTCGACGGGTCCTTCCGCTACGACGCCGACGAGGTGCGCGCCGCCCTCGACCTCGATCCCGAGATCCCCGTCGTCTGCTGCGACGCCCGCATCTCCAGCTCGGGCGTCCAGACCCTGCTCACCCTCGTCCGGCACCTCCTCGCCCACACCCCGG
Organism: Streptomyces sp. NBC_00104; assembly: GCF_045160825.1. Taxonomy (NCBI): domain Bacteria; kingdom Bacillati; phylum Actinomycetota; class Actinomycetes; order Kitasatosporales; family Streptomycetaceae; genus Streptomyces; species Streptomyces sp. NBC_00104. Next base: position 9,582,767 of record NZ_CP108215.1, read on the forward strand.
CCCAGCTCCCGAGCCACGGAGCCCACACGTGACGTACGACCCGCCGCGTCCGGTCAGCCGGCTGCTGCTCACCCCCGAGGACCGGGACGCACCCGAGCGCGTGGAACGGCTGCGGCTGCTGGGGCTCGGAGAGTACGCCGAAGCGGCCTTCGACGCCTTCGCGGACCGGCTCGCCGGGATCGCCGCGGTGCCGTACGCGATGGTCAACTTCATCGACGAGAAGCGGCAGTTCTTCGCCGGACTGCATGTCTCGGCGGCGCCGACGGCGGACACCACGGTCCTCGGGGTCGATCGCCACCTCGCCCGTGACCACGGCTTCTGCCCCTATGTGGTGGTCCGCCGCAAAGGGCTCGTCCTCGAAGACGTGAGCGAATACCCGAAGTTCGCCGGAAACCCCGTCGTCGACGACCACGGCATCCGCTCCTACCTCGGTGCCCCGCTGCTCGACCGCACGGGCATCGCCCTCGGCACGGTCTGCGTCCTCGACGTCCAGCCGCGCCCCTGGGGCAGGGCCGGACTGGAGACCATCAAGTCGATGGCGGCGGAACTGGCCGCCGGGATCGAGGGACGGGAGGCGTTCCCGTAACGCCCGCAGGGCCCGCGGGGGAGGGCACATCATGGCGGATCCCGTGGCCCGGCGGGGTGTGAAGGAAAGCTGCGGCCGAGGTTAAGAAAACCTCGATGGACCGGGGTGCCGCCGTAAGGCAGATTGATCGGCGAACCCACCCCTCTCCCCGGTACGGGCCTGTTCGTCATGCCCGGCGCCGGGGCGTACCCACAGGAGCCGTAGCGTGAAGGCGCTGGTCAAGGAGAAGGCGGAGCCAGGGCTGTGGCTCGTCGACGTCCCGGAGCCCGAGATCGGTCCCGGCGACGTACTGATCAAGGTTCTGCGGACCGGGATCTGCGGCACCGACCTGCACATCCGGGCCTGGGACGGCTGGGCCCGGCAGGCGATCCGCACCCCGCTCGTGGCCGGCCACGAGTTCGTCGGCCGGGTTGTGGAGACTGGCCGTGACGTCACCGAGATCCAGGCCGGCGACCGGGTCAGCGGTGAGGGCCACCTGGTGTGCGGCAAGTGCCGCAACTGTCTCGCCGGCCGCCGCCACCTGTGCCGTGCCACCGTCGGCCTCGGGGTCGGGCGCGACGGCGCCTTCGCCGAGTACGTGGCCCTGCCCGCGGCCAACGTCTGGGTGCACCGCGTTCCCGTCGACCTCGACGTGGCCGCGATCTTCGACCCGTTCGGCAACGCCGTGCACACCGCGCTGTCCTTCCCGCTCGTCGGCGAGGACGTCCTGATCACCGGCGCGGGCCCCATCGGCCTGATGGCGGCGGCGGTGGCCCGGCACGCGGGCGCCCGCAACGTCGTGATCACGGACGTCAGCGAGGAACGGCTGGAACTGGCCCGTAAGATCGGGGTCACCCTCGCCCTCGACGTGCGCGAGTCGACCATCTCCGACGGGCAGCGCACCCTCCGCCTGCGTGAGGGCTTCGACATCGGCCTGGAGATGTCCGGCAACCCCGTCGCGATGCGCGACATGGTCGCCAACATGACCCACGGCGGCCGGATCGCCATGCTCGGGCTGCCGTCCGAGGAGTTCTCCGTCGACTGGTCCCGGATCGTCACCTCCATGATCACCATCAAGGGGATCTACGGCCGTGAGATGTTCGAGACCTGGTACGCGATGTCGGTCCTCCTGGAAGGGGGCCTCGACCTCGCTCCCGTGATCACCGGCCGCTACGGCTACCGCGACCACGAGGCGGCCTTCGCCGACGCGGCGAGCGGCACCGGCGGCAAGGTCATCCTCGACTGGACCGCGTGAGCGTAAGCGTTCGCTCGACCGGCGCAACCCCCTTCCGCGTAAGCACTTTAGGAGCTTCCTGATGTTCGACTCCGTGCGCGACGACCTCCGCACCACCCTCGACGAGATCCGCGCCGCCGGTCTGCACAAGCCCGAGCGGGTCATCGGCAGCCCGCAGTCCGCGACCGTCGCCGTCACCGCCGGCGGCCGTCCCGGCGAGGTCCTCAACTTCTGCGCGAACAACTACCTCGGCCTCGCCGACCACCCCGAGGTCGTCACCGCCGCCCACGAGGCCCTCGACCGCTGGGGCTACGGCATGGCCTCCGTCCGCTTCATCTGCGGCACCCAGGAGGTGCACAAGGAGCTGGAGGCGCGGCTGTCCGCCTTCCTCGGCCAGGAGGACACGATCCTGTACTCCTCCTGCTTCGACGCCAACGGCGGTGTGTTCGAGACGCTGCTCGGCCCCGAGGACGCGGTGATCTCCGACGCCCTCAACCACGCCTCGATCATCGACGGCATCCGGCTGTCCAAGGCCCGCCGCTTCCGCTACGCCAACCGCGATCTGGCCGACCTGGAACGGCAGTTGAAGGAAGCCACGGAGGGCGGCGCCCGCCGGAAGCTGATCGTCACCGACGGTGTCTTCTCCATGGACGGCTATGTGGCCCCGCTCGGCGAGATCTGCGACCTCGCCGACCGCCACGACGCCATGGTGATGGTCGACGACTCCCACGCCGTCGGCTTCACCGGCCCCGGCGGCCGCGGCACCCCCGAACTGCACGGCGTGATGGACCGCGTCGACATCATCACCGGCACCCTCGGCAAGGCCCTCGGCGGCGCCTCCGGCGGCTACGTCGCCGCCCGCGCCGAGATCGTCGCCCTGCTGCGCCAGCGCTCCCGCCCGTACCTCTTCTCGAACACGCTCGCCCCGGTGATCGCGGCGGCCTCCCTGAAGGTGCTCGACCTCCTGGAGTCGGCCGACGACCTGCGCGTCCGCCTCGCCGAGAACACCGCGCTGTTCCGCCGCCGGATGACCGAGGAGGGCTTCGACCTCCTCCCCGGCGACCACCCCATCGCCCCCGTCATGATCGGCGACGCCGCGAAGGCCGGCCGCCTGGCCGAGCTGCTCCTGGAGCGCGGTGTCTATGTGATCGGATTCTCCTACCCGGTCGTCCCGCAGGGGCAGGCCCGCATCCGCGTCCAGCTCTCCGCGGCGCACTCGACGGCGGACGTGAACCGCGCGGTGGACGCGTTCGTGGCGGCGCGGGCCGAGCTGGAGGCCTGAGCCAGGACCTCAGCAGGGGAAAGCGCGCATTTGAGAGAATCGGTCACATGATCGAAGCGCGGCGGCTCCACATCCTTCGTGCGGTGGCCGACCACCGCACGGTGACGGCGGCTGCCGCCGCGCTGTACCTCACCCCGTCCGCGGTCTCCCAGCAGCTGACCGCGCTGGAACAGGAGACGGGCCATCGCCTGGTCGAGCGCGGCGCGAAGGGCGTACGGCTGACCCCGGCCGGCGAGATCCTGCTCGGCCACACCAACGTGGTCCTCGCCCAGCTGGAGCAGGCGGCGGCGGAACTGGCCGCGTACAGCTCGGGCCAGGCGGGCACCGTCACGGTCGCCTCCTTCGCCACCGGCATCGCCCAGGTCGTGGCGCCCGCGCTGGCCCGGCTCGCCGGTTCCGCGCCCGGCATCCGCCTCCGCGTCCAGGACGCCGAGGGGGACGCGAGCCTCCCGATGGTCCTGGACCGGCAGGTCGACATCGCCGTCGCGGTCGAGTACCGGGGTGCCCCGGCCGCGGACGACCCCCGCCTCACCCACGTCCCGCTGTACGCCGAGCCCTTCGACGCGGTCGTGCCCGTCAGTCACCGCCTCGCCGACGCGGCCGAGGTGCCGCTCGCCGAACTGGCCAAGGACCCCTGGATCGGCCCCTACCCCGGCAATCCCTGCCATGACGTCGTCGTCCTGGCCTGCGAGAACGCCGGCTTCCAGCCACGCCTCGAACACTCCTCCGACGACTTCCGTGCCGTCGTCGCCCTCGCCTCCGCCGACGCGGGCGTCGCCCTCGTACCCCGCTCGGCCCTGCGCGGCACGGACCTCACCGGCGTGGTCGTACGCCCCGTCGACGGCGTGGCCCCCACGCGCCGCGTCTTCGCCGCCGTACGCCGTGGCGCGGAAGGCCACCCGCTGATCCGGCCGGTGCTGGAGGCGCTGGGGGAGGCGGCGGAGTGAGACGGCGCACATCGTAAACCCGTGCCCCATATCCGGGATAGCATCCCGAATATGGGAAGCGTCGAAGACGTGGCGGCACCGGACCCCGTCGACCTCCGTCTGGCAGCCCGCCTGGCCGAGCTGCGGGCCGAACGCGGTTGGTCCCTAGGGGAGTTGGCGGACCGAAGCGGGGTGAGCCGCTCGACCCTCTCCCGGGCCGAGCGCGCGGAGACCAGCCCCACGGCCGCGCTGCTGAACCGCCTCTGCCGGGTGTACGGCCGGACGATGTCCCAGCTGCTCAGCGAGGTCGAGTCCGAGCCGGTCTCCGTGGTGCGCGCGGGGGAGCAGGCCGTCTGGGAGGACAGGGCCGCCGGATTCGTACGGCGGTCCGTGTCACCGCCGGCGGCCGGCCTGAGCGGTGAACTCGTCGAGGGCCGGCTCACGGCGGGCGCGGACATCGCCTACGACGGGCCGTCCGTCCCCGGCCTCGAACAGCACATCTGGGTCCTGAACGGCACCCTCCACGTCACCGACCGGGATGTGGAGCACCGGTTGGCGGGCGGGGACTGTCTGCGGATGCGGGTGTGGGGGGCGACGCGGTTCCGGTGCCCCGGGCCCGGGGACGTGCGGTACGCGCTGGTGGTGGTGAAGCCGTGAGCGGATCCGTGACCGATCCCGAGTCCGTGACCACATCCGAGTCCGGAGCCGGAGCCGGAGCCGAGACCGGGACTGGGGCCGGAAGCGGGACCGGGACCGGGACCGGGACCGTGATCTTTCGGCTCGTCGACGCGCAACTCCCCTCCCTGATCGAGGAGTTGGCGGACCTCCTGGTCGACACCGTGAACGGCGGGGCCTCGATCGGCTTCCTCGCGCCGCTCGAACGGGCGGCTGCCGTCACCTGGTGGAAGGCGCGCGTCGACGCGGTGCCGGCCGGTGGGCTCGACGTGTGGGTGGCGCGCGACGGCGACCGGGTGCTCGGCACGGTCGGTCTTGTCTTCCCGGACAAGCCCAACAGCCGTCACCGGGCCGAACTCGTCAAGCTGATGGTCCACCGGGACGCCCGAGGACAGGGCCTGGGCCGGACCCTCCTCGCGACCGCCGAGCGGGCCGCCGTCGACGCGGGCATCACCCTGCTCCACCTGGACACCGAGACAGACAGCCCCGCCGAGCGCCTCTACGGCAAGGCCGGCTGGACCCGGATCGGGACCATCCCGGACTACGCGGCGGACCCGCACGGGACGCTGCGCCCGACATCGATCCACTACAAGCAGGTGGGGCCCCTGACGCCCGCCCGCTGAGTGTCAGTGGTGGACGTTACGGTGCCTCTCATGCCGGATGCCGAAGACGTACGACGTGTCGCCCTCTCCCTGCCCGACACCACGGAGAAGGTCGCCTGGAACATGCCCACCTTCCGGGTGGCGGGAAAGATGTTCGCGACCCTGCCGGAGGACGAGACGTCCATCGCCGTGCGCTGCCCGAAGGAGGAGCGCGACGAGTTGGTCCTCGCCGAGCCGGGCAAGTTCTGGATCGCCGACCATGAGGCGGGGTTCGCGTGGGTGAGGGTGCGGCTCTCCGCCCTGGAGGACGAGCCCGAGCTGCGCGACATCCTGGCCGATTCCTGGCGCCAGGCCGCCTCGCCCGGACTCCTCGCCGCCCACCCGGAGTTGGGGCTCCCGGCCGCCGACTGACGAAGCTCGGCCGCCCACGCTGCGGCGCCCCTCGCGCGCGGTGCGGAACCGCTGGCCGCGCACCGGGAGGACCCACCCGCCGGGATGCCGGCACGTGCACGGTCCAGCCGCCGCCCTCTGCTCCCCGATAAACGTGTGCGCGACCACCGGCCCGAGTGCGGTATTGTTTCGGTGCACGTTCAGCCAGGGGAAACCCCAGGTCAGACGGGCAACGGGACGTGGCGCAGCTTGGTAGCGCACTTGACTGGGGGTCAAGGGGTCGCAGGTTCAAATCCTGTCGTCCCGACTTGCTGAGGAGCAGGTCGGAGGTCATTTCCGGGTCACCGGAAATGACCTCTTCGTCGTTCTGGCGCACGCGCGGGGTCCGCGAGAGGCGTGCCGCAACCACCCGACAGAGCCGAAGTCAGCCTGCCCTCCCTCCGCGCCCGCAGGATCCTGGAGTCGGCGAGTCGGCGAGTCGGCCCCGGCAGTCGATGGGTGATTCGGTGCGTTATGTGCTTGATGTTGCCTTATGTGGTCTTTAGTGTTCGCCAGGGAGAAACGCTGCCAGGTCCGAGTCCCGTGCCACCGTCCGGAAGCGAGGTGTGGAGCGCGTGCACGCGAGGTGCGGCTGCCGACCGGTTTCGGGTCGGAGAGGACGTCCCAGAGGGACGCGATGGCTGCGGGCGTTCGCCGTACTGCCGTTGCTGGCGTCGGTGCTCGCCGCCTGTGGCAGTGACGAGGGCTCCGGTAGACCCACCCTCAACTGGTACAACTTCCCGGACGACTCGGGTGCGCTCCAGAAGGCGGCCGACCGGTGCAGCCAGGCGTCGGGTGGCCGCTACAGGATCAGCTACAACAAGCTCCCGCGTGCCGCGGACGGCCAGCGCCAGCAGCTCGTCCGCAGACTCGCCGCCGAGGACGACTCGCTCGACATCCTGGGCCTGGACGTCACCTGGGCGGCGGAGTTCGCCGAGGCACGCTGGATCCGGGAATGGACCGGGGCCGCGAAGCGCCAGGCCGTCGAGGGCACCCTGCGCGTACCGCTGCAGACCTCGACCTGGAAGGGCAGGCTGTACGCCGTCCCGTACAACACCAACACCCAACTCCTCTGGTACCGCAAGGATTTGGTGCCCACCCCACCCAGGACCTGGGCCGAGATGCTGGACATGGCAGGCGCCCTCGCCCAGCAGGGCAAACCGCACTTCGTGGAGATCCAGGGCGCCCAGTACGAGGGCCTGACCGTCTGGTTCAACACGCTGATCAACAGCGCGGGCGGCTCCATCCTCAACGCGAGCGCGACCGAACCCTCCCTCGGTCCTCCGGCCGTACGGGCCGCCGGGGTCATGCGTGATCTGGCGAAGTCGCCGGCCGCGGACCCCTCCCTGCCCAACCAGATGGAGGACCAGAACCGCCTCGCCATGGAGTCGGGGACGGCGGCGTTCGAACTCAACTACCCGTTCGTCTATCCGTCGATGAAGGCGAACAACCCGGAGCTGTTCAAGAACTTCCGCTGGGCGCCGTACCCCCGGGTCGACCCGAACCGCCCGGCACGGCCCACCATCGGCGGCATCGATCTCGCGGTGAGCGCCTACTCGCGCCACCCCGACCTGGCCTTCGAGGCGGCACTGTGCCTGCGCAACCGGGAGAACCAGCTCAGCGCCGCGATCGAGGGCGGTCTGCCGCCCACCCTGCGCGCCCTGTACGACGAGCCCGCGTTCATGAAGGAGTACCCCTTCTCCCAGGACGTGCTGGCCGGCCTGGAGTCGGCGAGCGTGCGCCCGATCACTCCGGTCTACCAGAACGTGTCGATCGCGGTCTCCCACACGCTGTCTCCGCCGTCCGGGATCGAACCGGAGAGCTCCGTCAACACCATCAGGGAGCAGATCGACGATGCCCTGCGATCCGAGGGTGTGATCCCGTGAACCACCTCCTCCCGCACCACTTGGTCGGTCGGCGCCGCGGCGCGCGGGCCGCGTCCACGGACGGCCCGAGATGAGCACGCGGGCGCGACCGGCCGGAACCCCGCCGCCCTCCGACGCGCAGACGGAGCAGGCGGGGCCGGACCGGGCGGCACTCTCGGCGGGCGGCAGGCAGGAGCGGCGGCTCGGCTGGCTGCTCTGCGCACCCGCCGTCGTCGTCATGATCGCCGTGACCGCCTACCCCATCGGGTACGCCGTCTACCTGTCCCTCCAGCGGTACGACCTGCGCTTTCCCGGACGGGCCGAGTTCGTGGGCCTGAGCAACTACGGGGCGGTGCTGTCCTCCCCGTTCTGGTGGGACGCCTTCTGGGTGACGCTGTTCATCACCGCCGTGTCCGTGACGATCGAACTCGTCCTCGGCATGGGGCTCGCCCTGGTGATGCACCGCACGATCTTCTGGCGCGGCGTCGTCCGTACCTCGGTCCTCGTTCCCTATGGGATCGTCACCGTGGTCGCCGCCTTCTCCTGGCAGTACGCCTGGACCCCGGACCTCGGATACCTGGCCGAGTTGTTGCCCAGCGGAGAGGCCCCGTTGACCGAACAGTGGCCCGCCCTCTGGCTGATCATCCTCGCCGAGGTGTGGAAGACGACACCGTTCATGGCGCTGCTGCTGCTCGCGGGCCTCGCGCTGGTCCCCGAGGAGACCCTGAAAGCGGCCATGGTGGACGGTGCCACCGCCTGGCAGCGCTTCGTCAAGATCATGCTGCCGCTGATGAAACCGGCCATCCTGGTGGCACTGCTCTTCCGCACCCTGGACGCGTTCCGGATCTTCGACAACATCTACATCCTGACCGCGGGCGCCCAGGGGACCGGCTCTCTGTCGATCCTCGGGTACGACAACCTGTTCACCGCGCTGAACCTCGGCATCGGGTCGGCGATCTCGGTCCTGATCTTCATCTGCGTCGGGATCATCGCCTTCACCTTCGTCAAACTGTTCGGCGCCGCTGCACCCGGCGCGGAGGTGAAGCGCTGATGGCCGCCGTGGGAAGGACGCATGCCGCCCGCTGGGGTGTCATGAATGTGGTCGTGGTGCTGTACGCCCTGTTCCCGGTGTGGTGGATCGCCGCGCTGTCGTTCAAGGACCCCGCCACCCTGACGGACGGCAACTACATCCCCACGGACTGGACCTGGGAGAACTACCAGGGCATCTTCGAGACCGCCGAGTTCACCCGCGCGCTGGTCAACTCGATCGGTATCGCCCTGATCGCCACGGTGATCGCGGTGGCACTGGGCACCATGGCCGCCTACGCGGTGGCCCGGCTGCGTTTCCCCGGCAAGCGGGTCCTCATCGGCATGTCGCTGCTGATCGCCATGTTCCCCCCGATCTCCCTGGTCTCACCGCTGTTCAACATCGAGCGGATCATCGGGATCTTCGACACCTGGGTCGGGCTGATCATCCCGTACATGACCTTCTCCCTGCCGCTCGCGATCTACACGCTGTCGGCCTTCTTCCGGGAGATCCCCTGGGATCTGGAGAAGGCCGCCAAGGTCGACGGGGCGACGCCCGCGCAGGCCTTCCGGATGGTCATCGTGCCGCTGGCCGCGCCGGGCGTGTTCACCACGGCCATTCTCGTGTTCATCTTCTGCTGGAACGACTTCCTGTTCGCGATCTCGCTGACGTCCACCGAGTCCGCGCGCACCGTGCCCGCCGCGATCGCGTTCTTCACCGGGAGCTCCCAGTTCCAGCAGCCCACCGGGTCGATCGCCGCCGCCGCTGTGGTCATCACCATCCCGATCATCGTTTTCGTCCTGTTCTTCCAGCGGCGCATCGTCGCCGGACTGACCTCCGGGGCAGTCAAGGGCTGAACGGGGAAGGCAAGGAGGCACCATCCATGGCCGAGATCATCCTCGAGGGAGTCACCAAGCGCTTTCCCGACGGGGCCCTCGCCGTGAAGGACGTGGACCTCGAGATCGCCGACGGCGAGTTCGTGATCCTGGTCGGTCCGTCGGGATGCGGCAAGTCCACCACCCTGAACATGATCGCCGGGCTCGAGGACATCACCGAGGGCACCCTGCGCATCGGGGACCGGGTCGTCAACGACCTCGCCCCCAAGGAGCGCGACGTCGCCATGGTGTTCCAGAGCTATGCCCTGTACCCGCACATGAACGTCCGGGAGAACATGGGCTTCCCCCTGCGCCTGGCCAAGGTGGACAAGGCCACCATCGACGCCAAGGTGACGGAGGCCGCCCGGATCCTCGACCTCACCGAGCACCTGGACCGCAAGCCCGCCAACCTCTCGGGCGGTCAGCGCCAGCGGGTGGCCATGGGGCGGGCGATCGTCCGGGATCCCAAGGCGTTCCTGATGGACGAGCCGCTGTCCAACCTGGACGCGAAACTCCGGGTGCAGATGCGCACCCAGATCTCCCGGCTGCAGCGGCGCCTCGGCACGACCACCGTGTACGTCACCCACGACCAGACCGAGGCGATGACGCTCGGCGACCGGGTCGTGGTGATGAGGCAGGGCCTGGTCCAGCAGATCGGCACCCCCGCCGAGTTGTACGACCTGCCGCGCAACATCTTCGTCGCGGGCTTCATCGGCTCCCCGGCGATGAACTTCGTGAACGCCACTCTGGAGGACGGCGCCCTGCGCTCCTCCCTGGGCGACCTGACCCTCGACGACCGTACGAGGCAGGCGCTGGAACGACAGAACGCGCCCCGCGAGGTCATCGTCGGACTGCGGCCGGAGGCATTCGAGGACGCGGCCCTGGCACACGACCGGGACCGGACGGGCCCGGTCTTCACCGCCACCGTGGAGGTACTGGAGTCGCTGGGCTCCGACGTGTACATCTACTTCACCGCGGAGGGCGGGCCCGCGACGACCACCGAACTGGAGGAGCTCGCCAAGGACTCGGGCCTGCGCGACACCGGCGCCGACACCCACCACATCGTGGCCCGGCTGGACGCCGCCACACGTGCCCGCGAGGGCGAACCCGTGGATCTGCGGGTCGACATGGCCAAGGCCCACGTGTTCGACCCGACGACCGGAGCGAACCTCACCCATCCGGTGAGCGCGGCCTGACGACGGTGCGTCAGGCGACCGGGGACCGTCCGCGCCGGTCGGGGCGCAGCAGGGCCGCGCCGGTCGGGGTGAGAGTGTGCAGGACGGTGTTGGGGCGCCGGCTCTCGATGAGGCCCGCGTCGCGCAGGACGGTCGTGTGATGGGTCGCGGTGGCGGGGGAGACGCTGATGGCGCGGGCGAGTTCCGAGTTGGTGACCCCGTGGGCGACGATGCTCAGTACGGCGGCACGGGTACGCCCGAGCAGCGCGGTCAGGGACGCGTCGGACCGGCCGGGCGAGGTCTGGGCATCCGGCCTGCTCACGGGATAGACGAGGACCGGCGGCAGCCCGGGGTCCGCGAAGGAGACCGGGGTGCGCCAGCAGAAGTACGACGGGATGAACAGCAGACCGCGACCGTCGAGATGGAGCTCGCGCGCCTCGCAGTAGTCGACCTCCAGGACGGGAGGGCGCCGGCGCATCGGGGGCGGCAGGCCGCGGAGCATGCTGTCGGTCCCGCCGCTGAGGAAGGCTCGGGCCAGCCGGGCCCGTTCGGCGTCGACGCACGCCTGCATGCGGTCACGGTAGGGGGCGATGACCGCGTCGTCGTACGCTCTGAGAACCCGTACCAGCTCTTCGCGGGCAGCCCTGTCCACCAGGCCGTGGACGGCCGCCGGGGTGTCGGTGGTCTCGGCCAGTCTGCCGATCTCGTGCCGGACCCGCGCGTGGACGCGCAACATCTGTTCCCCCGGTACCGTTCCTGTGGACTGAGCGGGTGTGAGCCCGTTCAGCCGCGCGCCCCGAACGGTCTTGGGCGAGCTGGTCCCCGGCGTACTCGACCCGGGGGCGGCGACACGCATCCTGTGCGTGGTCCGGGCCCCGGAGGCCGGTTCCCTTACGACCTGGCCAATTGGGTACGGCCAGAGGCGACGGGGAGGCCCTGAACCATCCTCTGGTGGAGCAGGGGCCCCGCACGCTGACGCCGTACCCGGTGTCCCAGGTCGCACGATCACGTCAGCCCGATCAGCCCAGGGCACCGCAAGCCCGCAAGCGGACGATCACACGATCGAGCTCATTCGGCCGTGTGGGCACTCCTTGGTGAGCAGTTCCAACCCCCCGGAAGCAGCCGCCTCGTACGGCAGCCGCGTCACGGGTCCGACGATGCCGGACGGCCCCGGTCCGGACAACGCGAAGACCGGCCATGTGCAGGTCGGGAGAACTCAGGTGCGGTACGGCGTCACGCGATCAGGTCGGCGACGTCGGCGCGGATCGCCGGCAACTGCGCGTACAGCACGCCGCCGGGGCAGTCGGTGGCCGCCCAGTCGAGGTGGCCGGAGACGGCGGGCCCGTCCCAGATGGCGCCGTTGACCGGGTTGACGTAGACCACCTTCTCCCGCAGGGGGTCGATGGAGTGCCGTACGGCGAGCTCCGCGAGCAGCTGGACGAGTGCACCGCGCGCGGCGGCCGTGGGCGGGCCGGCGGTGAACGTCCCCAGCAGGGCGATCCCGACGTTGCCGGTGTTGTACGTGCCGATGTGCGCGCCGGTGACCAGCCGTCCTGCCGCGTTGTGCGCGGGATCCCCGTCGGTGCCGGACCAGCGTCCCTCGTAGACCAGTCCGCCCGCGTCGATCAGGTAGTGGTACCCGATGTCGCCCCAGCCGTGGGCGACCGTCTGGTCGCGGTAGATCGTACGGACCCGGGACGCGGGGTTGGCCTCGCCGTTCGCGCTGCCGGTGTGGTGCACCGACAGGGTCTGCACGGGGTGGTATTCGGGCGACCAGGTCTCGGTGCCGTCCGGGCCGAAGCGCAGGCTCTCGTCCGCGCCCCAGGCCTGCCGCGACAGCAGGACGTAGTCGGCGGCGGACCGGGAGCCGGCGGCCGCGGCCGGACGGGCGACGGCACCGGTCACGGCGACGGCGCCGAGAGCCCCCAGCAGCGTGCGCCGGGACAGTACCCCGTCACGACGGCCTGTGTCCGCGGAGCCGGCGGGAGCGGAGGAGCCGGCGGGAGCCGTGTGTCCGAAATTCATGTCAGCCCTTCTGGAGCGGTGGTGCTCGACGGACGAGAGCGGTGGTGCTCGACGGACGACAGTGACGCGCGTCCGTCGCGGGCGGGACCGCGAGGGACGCGCGTCGGCGGTGGTGGGCCGGCGATCAGGGCAGGTCGAGGTTGCAGATGTAGCCCGAGCTGTTCGCCCAGGAGCGGAGCCGCGGCCAGGTGTCCGGGCCTTTGTACCCGTCGTCGTCGATGCGGGCGCACTGCTGGAAGCGCACGGTCGCCCGGTTCGTGTCCGGTCCGAACCTGCCGTCGACCGTCAGGTTGTCGCCCGACATGGAGAGGTTCAGATAACACTGGGCGAGCATGACGGCGGAGGGGCTCGTCGTGTCGACGTCACCCTGATTGACCTCCGGCGGGGGCCGGCTCGTGCCCCAGTATCTGCCGCAGACACCGTCGATGGTGGGTGCGGCACTCGCGGTCTGGACACCGCCGATTCCCCCGGCCAGCAGCATGGCCACGGCGGCGCCGAGCACCGCGATACGGCAGTCCGCTCAGGCGGAGTCGTTCCGGTCTGACTTGATGTTCCGGCGGTCCGCGACGGCTGTCACGCTCGTTCGACCCTGCCGAAAAGACGCAGGCGGGAGCGGGTGAAGGCGGAGGAAGGGGATGCCGCGATTCCATATCGCGGGCCCGGAAGCGGGCCCGGAACCGGCCCTTGATCAGAAGCTGTCGCCTGGCCCCGGCCAGGCGGCCCCGGCCTTTGTCGGGTAGCCCGCCGTGGCGATCCGGACGAACGAGCGGACCAGGGGATCGGTGTCGGCGCTGTTCCAGGCGACCACCAGGCGGCTGGGTGGCATGTCGGTCAGGGGGACGCAGGTGAGGCCCTGGGGGAGGGCATCGACCAAGGGGGCCAGGCCGATCGTCCCGTTCCACAGGACGGCCTGGACACACTCGTGGACGGTGCGTACCACCGGGCCGTCCCGCACGTCGGCGGCGGGCGCCGGAGCGGTCCAGTAGGCGCGCCAGGCCGGGTCGGTTCCTTCGGGCAGGCGGAACCATCGACGGTCGGCGAGGTCGCGCGGGCGGAGGGACGCGCGTCCGGCGAGGGGGTCGTCGGCGCGCAGGACCACACCGACCGGGTCGGAGCGCAGTACGCGGGTACTGATCCCGGTGTCGTCGAACGGGGCCCGGGTGAGCGCCACATCGACGAGGCCGGCCCGCAGACCGGTCGTCGGGTCCGTCAGATCGGCTTCCCGGATGCGGACGTGGACATCGGGATGGCGCTCGCGGAACGTGGCGACCAGCCGCGTACCGGCCTGTTCGGCGAGGGTGCCGAGGACGAGCGTCGCGGTGCGGGCGGCGGCCGCGACCCGGGCGCGGGCCTGCTCGGCCTGCCGCAGCAGCGCCCGTGCCTCGTCGTAGAGCGCCCGGCCCGCCGTGGTGAGCGTGACCCCGGCGGAGGAGCGGTGCAGCAGGACGGCGCCGAGATCGGTCTCCAGCTGTTTGACGGCCCGGCTCAGCGGCGGCTGGGTCATGTGCAGCCGGGCGGCGGCCCGGCCGAAGTGCCGTTCCTCGGCGACGGCCACGAAGTAGCGCAGCGATCGTAAGTCCATGACCGGCGACGATACCCGCGCGGTATCGGGCGTACGGGATGGGTGTTGGACGGTCCGGGGGTGCTCGCACTGGACTGGGAACGATCCGAACCCCCACGCGGGACCGCCCAGTTCGAGGAGCCGTCGACATGCCCGAACGCACGATGTCAGAACGCACGATTCCCGAAATCATGATGTCCGAACGCGCGATGTCCGAACGCGCGATGTCCGAACGCGCGATGTCCGAACGCGCGATGTCCGAACGCGTGATGTCCGGACGCACGATGTCCGATCCCGTCGTGCAGACCGCCGGAGTACGGGAACTCGCCCGCGACCTGGTGGTGATCCCGAACCGTGGGGTGCAGCTGGTGCCCAACATCGGGATCATCGGCGGCACGCACTCCGTGCTCGTGGTCGAGACAGGTCTGGGGCCGGGCAACGCCGAGACCGTACTCGCGTTCGCCGCCGAGTACGCCGAGGGCCGCAAGCTCTATCTGACCACCACGCACTTCCATCCCGAACACGCCTTCGGTGCCCAGGTCTTCGCCGACGAGGCGACCTATCTCGTCAACGGGGCCCAGGCGGAGGACCTGGCCACCAAGGGCACCGGCTACCTGCACATGTTCCGTGGTCTGGGCGAACCGGTCGCGCGGCGACTGGAGGGGGTCGAGCCGGCTGTCCCGGACACGGTCTACGACGACGCCTTCGACCTCGACCTGGGCGGACGGGTGGTGCGAGTGCGGGCCACCGGCCGGGCGCACAGCAAGGGCGACCAGGTGGTGAGCGTTCCCGACGCCGGGGTGATGTTCACCGGCGATCTCGTCGAGGCGGGGCAGTTCGCGATCTTCCCGTGGTTCCCGCCGCACGACACCGACGTCTCCGGCATCCGCTGGATCGAGGTGATGAGGAGGCTGTCGGCGGAGCAGCCCCGGGTGGTCGTGCCCGGCCACGGCGAGGTCGGCGGCGCACGGCTGCTGGA
The DNA here is from genome assembly GCF_045160825.1 of Streptomyces sp. NBC_00104. NCBI lineage: Bacteria > Bacillati > Actinomycetota > Actinomycetes > Kitasatosporales > Streptomycetaceae > Streptomyces > Streptomyces sp. NBC_00104. The sequence continues at coordinate 9,597,987 of NZ_CP108215.1, forward strand.
CGACGTCCGCGCCTGTCTGGAACTGCTGCGCGACGAGACCTGGCGGCGCCGTGACTCGGCCATGGGCGAGGCGACGATCGTCGAGGAGGTCAGGTCCCTGATGATCGCGCGTCATCCGGAGTGGGCCGGCGAGGAGTGGATCGAGCGGGGCGTCGGGTGCCTGTGCGCCGAGTATGCCGAGCACGCCGAGCACGCCGATCACGTCGGCGTCCCGGATTCCGAGTGGCCGACCGCGGTCGGCACGCGTGCGCCGGGAGGATCGGCTCCTCGCGGCGCACGGTGGTGATTCGGGGTGCGTCGGGGGTGCTCGGTGGACTGGGCGGAGTGCCGGTCGCTTTGATGGGGGGCGCGGGGTGATCCGTGCCGTCACGGGTCGACGACCGCGGGCCGACGACACCCGACACGCGCCGGAGATGAGCTGCCATGGTGACCGACCGGTACGGCAACCGCCTGTACGAGTGCACCGCCGAAGGGGCGGAGTACCTGGACCGGGCCGTGGAGGGGCTGTTGTTCTTCCGGCCCGACTTCCCGACCGCCGTCCAGGACGCCGTGGCCGCGAGCCCGGCGGCGCCGCTGGCCCAGGCGTTCGCGGCCTATCTGGGGGTGCTCGGGACAGAGTCGAGGGACGCCGACGAGGCGGGCCTCCGGTTCGCGGACTTCGGCGCAGGGCTGGACCGTGCCGCGCTGCCCCGGCGGGAGCGTATGCACATGGCGGCGGCGGAGGCCTGGCTCGGCGGTGATCTGGGGCGCGCCGGTCAGATCCTGGAAGAGCTGGTCGTGGAGTGCCCGCGTGATCCGCTCGCCCTGGCGGTGGGGCATCAGCTCGACTTCTTCACCGGCGACGCGACACGGCTGCGGGACCGGATCGGCGGAGCCCTGCCCGCGTGGGACACGGACGACCCCCACCGCGGGCCGCTGCTGGGCATGTACGCGTTCGGCCTGGAGGAGTCGGGACACTACGACCGGGCCCAGGAGGTGGGCCGGGCCGCCGTCGAGCGGAACTCCCGTGACATCTGGGCCATCCACGCCGTCGTCCACGTGCACGAGATGCAGGGGCGCTTCGCCGAGGGGCTCGACTTCCTCGGCGCACGTCTCGACGACTGGGCGAGCGGAAGTCTGCTGACGGTGCACAGCTGGTGGCACTACGCCCTGTACGCGCTGGAGGCGGGTGACACCGCGACGGCCCTGCGGATCTACGACGCCGTACTGCACCACAAGGACTCGACCGGGTTCGTCATGGAACTCCTCGACGCCGCCTCACTGTTGTGGCGGTTCCTCCTGGGCGACCTGGACCAGGAATCCCGCTGGCAGACCCTCGCCGACGCGTGGGCCGCGCGCGAGGACCCGCCGTTCTACGCCTTCAACGACGTGCACGCCGTCATGGCCTTCGCCGGAGCGGGGCGGCTGGATACGGCGGACGAGTTCGTCGCCGACCGGCGGCGCTGGCTGCGGGCGGCGCGGGACGACGGGCGCACCTGCACCAACCGTGTGATGACCGGCGAGGTCGGCCTGCCCGTGTGCGAGGCGCTGGTGGCGTACGTCCGCGAGGACTACGCGGCGGTGGTGGAGCTGCTGTGGCCGGTCCGCCGCCGACTGCACACCTTCGGCGGCAGCCACGCCCAGCGGGACGCGATCCAGCGGACCCTGCTGGAGGCGGCCCTCCGCGCGCGCCGGGCCGACCTGGCCAGGCTCCTGCTCGGCGAACGCGCCGGCCTGAGCCCGCACAGCCCCTACAACTGGCTCGGCCGGGCCCGGCTCGCCGACGCCCTCGGCGAAGCGGGCCGCGCCGCCGTCGCCCGCGACACGGCGGCCGGACTCGCGGCCCCCGCCGCGGCGAGGCTGAGCGGGAACCCGCACGACAGGTATCTCGCCCGCAGGCCCTGAGCCCCGGCCGGCCGGACCCGCTCCCGGCTAGTGTTCTGAGTCGGGAATTCTGTTCAGATAACTGGCGAGGCGTTCGAGGATCTCGTCTGCGGTCTTCGTCCAGACGTAGGGCTTCGGGTCGGTGTTCCAGGCGGCGATCCAGTTGCGGATGTCCTTCTCCAGGGCTTGGACGGACCTGTGAACGCCGCGCCGTATCTGCTTGTTGGTCAGTTCGGCGAACCATCGCTCGACGAGGTTCAGCCAGGACGAGCCGGTCGGTGTGAAGTGCAGGTGGAAGCGGGGGTGGGCCGGCAGCCACTTCTTGATGGCGGGGGTCTTGTGGGTGGCGTAGTTGTCGCAGATGAGGTGGACATCCAGGTCGGCGGGCACCTCTTTGTCGAGCTTGGTGAGGAACTTCTTGAACTCCTCAGCCCGATGTCTGCGGTGCAGGGAGCCGATCACTTTGCCGGTGGCGACCTCGAGGGCGGCGAACAGGGTGGTGGTGCCGGCGCGGACGTGGTCGTGGGTCACCCGCTCGGGAACCCCGGGCATCATTGGCAGCACGGGCTGGGATCGGTCCAGGGCCTGGATCTGCGACTTCTCGTCGACGCAGAACACCAGGGCCCGCTCGGGCGGGTCCAGGTAAAGGCCGACGACATCGTGGACCTTGTCGACGAAGTACGGATCGGTCGACAGTTTGAAGGTCTCCGACCGGTGCGGCTGCAGGCCGAAGGCCCGCCAGATCCGTGAAACCGACGACTGCGAGAGGCCCGTCTCCTTCGCCATCGACCGCGTCGACCAGTGCGTTGCGTTCTTCGGAGTGGATTCCAGCGTCTTGGTGACTACCGCGGCAACCTGCTCGTCCGTCACGGTCCTTGGGCCGCCCGGACGCGGCATGTCACCCAGACCGGCGATCCGGTACTGCACGAACCGGGCCCGCCAGCGGCCCACCGCATGGGGTGTGGAACCGAGCTGAGCAGCCACGTCCTTGTTCGAGGCGCCCTCGGCGCAGGCCAGGATGATCCGACACCGCAACGCCCATGCCTGCGGCGTGGAACGTCGCCGCACCCACTCCTCGAGTGCGGCCCGTTCTTCGTCCGACAGTGTCAACTCGGCCTTCGGCCGCCCCGTCCGTGCCATGGAGCAAGCCTATACATCTGAACAGAATTCCCGACTCAGAACACTAGGACAGACAGCCCACGTGCGCCAGGGCCTGCTTCAGCAGGACTCCCTGGCCGCCCGGCATCTCGTTCTGCACGGAGGCCGACGCCGCTTCCTGGGGGCTGAACCACACCAGGTCGAGCGCGTCCTGCCGGGGGCGGCAGTCGCCGGCCACGGGGACGATGTAGGCGAGGGACACCGCGTGCTGACGCGGGTCGTGGAACGGGGTGATGCCCTGCGTCGGGAAGTACTCGGCGACGGTGAAGGGCTGCAGGGCGGACGGGACGCGGGGCAGCGCCACCGGCCCGAGGTCCTTCTCCAGGTGGCGCAGGAGCGCGTCCCGCACCCGCTCGTGATGCATCACGCGGCCGGAGACCAGATTGCGGCTGACCGTCCCGTCCGGGCCGATGCGCAGCAGCAGCCCGATGCTGGTGACTTCGCCGCTGTCGTCGACGCGCACGGGCACCGCCTCGACGTACAGGATCGGCATCCGGGCGCGCGCCGACTCGAGCTCGTCGGACGGCAGCCAGCCGGGCGTGGTTTCGGTCATGTCAGACATTGGCCGATCATACTTTCAACGTCAGGCGGAGCGCGCGTCGCTCCGATCACACCTGTCAGAGATGCCCCCGTCGCTCCGCTCGCATGCGCCGCGTCGACGATCAGTCGTCCCGCTCGCTCGAGCCGCGTCGACGATCAGTCGTGCGCGGCCCACATTCCGCGCACATGACCGAGGTGGCGGGTCATCACCGCGTGTACGGCGGCCTCGTCGCGGGCGAGGAGGGCGTCCAGGAGTTCCAGGTGCTCCTGCGCCGAGGACAGCAGCCGGCCCGACTCGGCGAGCGCGGTCAGGCCGTAGAGACGGGAGCGTTTGCGCAGGTCGCCGACCACCTCGACGAGGTGCGCGTTGCCCGCGAGGGTGAGCAGACCGAGGTGGAAACGGGTGTCGGCCTCGACGTACGCGATGAGGTCCCCGGCGGCCGCGGCGGCGACGATCTCCCGGGCGGCGGGCCGCAGCGCCTCCAGGGAGACCGGATCGGCGGTCCGGGCCAGGCCGACGGTGGTCGGGATCTCGACGAGCGACCGGACATGGGTGTACTCGTCGAGCTGCTTCTCCGTGACGGCGGTGACCCGGAACCCCTTGTTGGGCACGGTGTCGACCAGGCCCTCCTTGGCCAGATCCAGCATGGCCTCGCGCACCGGCGTCGCCGAGACACCGAAGCGGGCGGCGAGCGCGGGCGCGGAGTACACCTCGCCCGGCCGCAGCTCTCCGGCGATCAGCGCGGCCCGCAACGCGTCCGCGACCCGCTCGCGGTAGCTGCCCTTCTTGCCGCCGAGCACCGGCAGGGCGGGGGCCGGGGGAGCGGCGGCGGAAGCGGCACGGGCGGACGGGCTGCCGGTGCGCTGCGAGGCCATGGGGGGCATGCGGTCTCTCCTGGAGTCCTGAGGTCCTGAAGTCCCGGGATCCTAGAGGACGAATCCGGACGGGAACGGGTCGGACGGGTCGAGCAGATACTGGGCCGTGCCGGTGATCCAGGCACGGCCGGTGAAGCTGGGCAGTACGGCCGGGACACCGGCCACCTCGGTCTCGCCGAGTAGTCGTCCCGTGAACCGGGTGCCGATGAAGGACTCGTTCACGAACTCGGTGTGCAGCGGCAGTTCGCCCCGCGCGTGCAGCTGCGCCATGCGCGCGCTGGTGCCCGTGCCGCAGGGCGAGCGGTCGAACCAGCCGGGATGGATGGCCATCGCGTGCCGCGAGTGCCGGGCGGTCGCGCCGGGCGCGTACAGGTGCACGTGGTGGAGGCCGTGGATCGACGGGTCCTCCGGGTGAACGGGCTCCTCCTCGGCGTTGACGGCCTCCATGAGGGCGAGGCCCGCCCGCAGGATGTCGTCCTTGCGGTCGCGGTCGAAGGGCAGCCCGAACCGCTCCAGCGGCAGGATGGCGTAGAAGTTGCCGCCGTATGCCAGGTCATATGTCACCGTCCGCCCGTCGGCCAGTGTGATCTTACGGTCGAGGCCGGCGGAGAACGACGGCACGTTCTGCAGGGTGACCGCCTTCGCCGCGCCGTCCTCCACCTCCACCTCGGCCACGACGGGACCCGCCGGGGTGTCCAGACGGATGGTGGTCACGGGCTCGACGACCTCGACCATGCCGGTCTCCACGAGCACGGTCGCGACGCCGATCGTGCCGTGGCCGCACATGGGCAGATAGCCCGAGACCTCGATGTAGACGACGCCGTAGTCGCAGTCGGGGCGGGTCGGCGGCTGCAGGATCGCGCCGCTCATCGCCGCGTGGCCGCGCGGCTCGTTCATCAGCAACTGCTTGACGTCGTCGCGGTGTTCACGGAACCACAGCCGGCGTTCGTTCATGGTGGCGCCGGGGATCGTGCCGATCCCGCCGGTGATCACCCGGGTGGGCATGCCCTCGGTGTGCGAGTCGACGGCGTGCAGGACGAGTTTGCTGCGCATGACCGGTCCTCCCTTTCTGAGGTGGTTACGCGAGGCCCGCCGCGACGGCCTTCTCGGTGGCCGCGCGGATCACGGCCTCCTGCTCCGGCAGCAGCTCCACCCGGGGCGGACGGCAGGGTCCGCCGTGCCGGCCCACGAGGTCCATGGACAGCTTGATGGCCTGGACGAACTCGACCTTCGAGTCCCAGCGCAGCAGCGGGTGCAACTGCCGGTACAGCCCCTTGGCCGTCGCGAGGTCGCCGTCCACCGCCGCGTGGTACAGCTCGACCGTCGCGGCGGGCAGCGCGTTCGGATAGCCGGCCACCCAGCCCTTGGCGCCCGCCGTCGCCAGCTCCAGCAGGACGTCGTCCGCGCCGATCAACAGGTCCAGTTCCGGCGCGAGTTCAGCGAGCTGGTAGGCCCGGCGGACATCGCCCGAGAACTCCTTCACGGCCCGGATGCAGCCCTCGCCGTGCAGCTTGGCGAGCAGTTCGGGGACGAGGTCGACCTTGGTGTCGATCGGGTTGTTGTACGCCACGATCGGGACGCCCGCCTTCGCGACCTCCGCGTAGTGCGCGAGCACCGACCGCTCGTCGGCGCGGTACGCGTTCGGCGGCAGCAGCATCACCGAGGCGCAGCCCGCGTCCCGCGCCTGCTCGGCCCAGCGCCGGGACTCGGCGGACCCGTACGCGGCGACCCCCGGCATCACACGCGCGCCGCCGATCGCGGCGACGGCCGTCTCGACGACCTTGGCGCGCTCCTCGGGCGTCAGTACCTGGTACTCGCCGAGCGAGCCGTTCGGCACGACACCGTCACAGCCGTTCTCGACCAGCCAGGCGCAGTGCTCGGCGTAGGTGTCGTGGTCGACGGAGAGGTCGTCGCGGAAGGGGAGTGCGGTGGCGACGAGGACGCCGCGCCAGGGACGGTTCTCGGTGACGGTCATGGTGGGTTCCCTCTCAGTGGGGTGTGACATATTACTGGTGGTCGCAGGGCGTCAGGTCGGCTTCTGGCAGGAGGGGTGTCACCCCGGTGGCGAGCCTTCAGGGCTCGCGGTCTCTCCCGCCCGGGCCAGCACGCCCAGCGGCACCGGTCGGGCGAACGGCCGCCGGGCCACGGCCTCGTCGCACCCGGCGAGCCCCGCGACCGCCGGCCCGCACATCCGGCCCTGGCACCAGCCCATCCCGGCACGGGTGAGCAGCTTCACCGTCCGCACGTCCCCGGCGCCCAGCTCCCCGACGGCCTCACGGACGGCCCCGGCGGTGACCTCCTCGCACCGGCAGACGACCGTGTCGTCGGTGACCTGCTCGGTCCAGTGCGCCGGCGGAACGTACACGTCGTCGAGCACATCGAAGAACTCCCGCAGTCTTCCACGGGACTTGGCGGCTGCCGCCCACTCGGCCGGGTCCGGAACCCGGCCCCGGAGCCGGGCGGCGGCCGACCGCCCGGCGATGTGCCCCTCGGCGAGGGAGAGGGCCGCGCCGCCGATCCCCGTGGTCTCGCCCGCCGCCCAGACCCCCGGCACATCGGTGCGCTGTTCGCCGTCGGCCCACACCCGTGACCTGGCGGACTCGACACGGCAGCCGAGCGTCTCGGCGAGGTCGGTGTGCGGCAGCATGCCGTGGCCGACGGCGAGCGTGTCGCAGGGGATGCGCCGCTCGGTGCCGGGCCGCACGCGCCCCTCGGTGTCGAGCGCGGCGACGGTCACGGCCGCCAACCGGTCGCCGCCCCGCGCCTCGACGACGGTATGGCGGACGAGGGTCCGCACCCGGCGGCGCAGCAACCCCACCGCGTATCCGGCCCCTTCGGCGAGCTTGTCCGCCCGGCCCGCCAGCGCTCCGGTCCGCCGCACCAGGGCCCTCGGGTCCGCGGACTCGACCAGCGCGGCCACCGTGACGCCCGCCGCCGCGAGCCCGGTCGCGACCGGCAGCAGCAGCGGACCGGTCCCGGCGACGACCGCCGTACGGCCGGACACCACGAGCCCGCCCTTCAGCATGGCCTGCGCGCCCCCGGCGGTGACCACGCCCGGCAGGGTCCAGCCGGGGAAGGGCAGCACCTTCTCGTAGCCGCCGGTCGCGAGCAGGACGGCGTCCGCGTGGACCTCGGCGGGCTGCTCCTGACCGGGGCCCAGCAGGGCGTGCACGGTGAAGCGCCCAGGGCCCTCGGGGTGCCGCTCCACGCACCACACGTGGTGGTCCGCGAGGTGGGTCACGCGCCCGGCGGCGACCTGCCGTTCGAGGCCGTCGCGCAGCCGCCGCCAGGTGCGCCACCCGTGGTGCAGGGCCTGCGGGCGCCGCGCGCCGAGCCCGGCCGCGGGCTGCCGGTAGAACTGGCCGCCGGGTGCCTGGGCGGCGTCGACCACCGTGACCCGGACGCCCTGACCGGCCGCCGCCAGCGCCGCGGCGAGCCCGGCCGGGCCCGCGCCGACGACCGCGAGGTGGGGGAGGGGTGGCGTGTGTTCAGTGCTCATGGCCCGTCCCCTCCTGGGTGCGGATCGTGTCGCCCGGTCGGACCGGAACCAGACAAGCCCGTTGATTGGGGCGGTCGTTGACGGTGACCAGGCAGTCGAAGCACACGCCGATGCCGCAGAAGATCCCGCGTGGCCGGCCCTCGCCCCGGGTGGTGCGCCAGGACGTCACCCCGGCGGCCCAGAGGGCGGCCGCGACCGTCTGGCCGGGCAGCGCCTCCATCTCCCGGCCGTCGAGGGTGACGGTGAAGGCGGGGCCCGGTACGGCCCGCGCCCACTCCAGCGGGTTCATGCCGCGTCCCCCTCGTACGCTTCGAACCGGTCCGGACGGAACGGTGTGAGGTCCAGATCGGGTGTCCCGCCCCCGAGCGCCTGGGCGATCAGCTGCCCGGTGCCGGTGGCGAGCCCGATCCCGGCGCCCTCGTGGCCGCAGGCGTGGAACAGGCCCGGGACCCGGGGATCGGGTCCGATCGCGGGCAGATGGTCGGGCATGTACGGCCGGAAGCCGACGTAGGTCCGCAGGGCGCGCACCCGCTCCAGGAACGGGAACAGCCGGGTCGCGCCCGCCGCCAGCGCCCGTACGACGGGCAGCGAGAACGACCGGTCGAAGCCGACCCGTTCGCGGCTCGCGCCGATCAGTACCGGCCCGGCGGCCGTGCCCTCGACGACCGGGGAGGTCTGGAGCGCCGCCGAGTCGCTGGCCACGTCGGCCACGTAGTCGGCGGCGTACACCTTGTGCCGCACCATCGGCGGCAGCGGCTCGGTGACGAGGACGAAGCCGCGCCGGGGGAGGACGGGAAGGGTGACTCCGGCGAGCGCGGCCAGTTCACCGCCCCAGGTGCCCCCGGCGTTCACCACCGCCGGAGCGTGGAGGTCGCCCCGGTCGGTCCGTACGCCGCGGACGGCACCGTCCGGTGTGCGCAGCACCTCGGTCACGGTCCGGCCGGTGAGCAGCCGGGCGCCGGAGGCCCGTACGAGATGGGCGGCGGCCAGGGTGGGCATCACCTGGGCGTCCTGGGGGTAGTGGATGCCGCCCGCGAGGCCGGGCGCCAAGTGCGGTTCCAGGTCGGGGAGTTGGTGCGCGGTGACGGCAATCGCCTTGACGCCGGCGGTGCGTTGCCCGGCCGCGAACCGCTCCAGCGCCGCGAGTCCTTCCGGCGCGGAGGCGACGACGACGCCGCCCTTCGGCTCGTACTCGATCGCCGCCGCCAGACCCGGCTCGGCGGCCAGCTCCGCCCACAAACGGTGGGACAGCAGGGCGAGTTCGAGCTCGGGGCCGGGCTCCTTGTCGGAGACCAGGAGGTTGCCCTCGCCGGCACCGGTCGTGCCGCCGGCCACCGGGCCACGGTCCACCACGACGACGCCCAGACCCGCCCGGGCCGCGTACAGGGCGCAGGCCGCGCCCACCATTCCCGCTCCGACAACCACGACGTCGCAGGTCAGTCGCTCGGTCACCTCAGTACTATGTCACATGGTGCTGAGTCGTGGAATACCTCGGCGAGGCGTTCGGGGCGAGTCGCGGGCTACTCTTCAGCCACCCCGACCCACCCCACCCCCAACCCACCTCGGTCCCACCGCAGTCTCATCCCGCCCACCCCCATCCCCCTTCCTTCCTGAGGACAGTGCGATGTCACACGACAGGTCTTGCTGCGCTCCAGGCCGCGAGCCGGTGGCCGGGGCGCCCGGTGGTCCGGTCGATGTTCCGTCGGACGTGACTCCGGCGGTGCCGACGCGGGACGGCGAACGGTTGACGGCACTGCCCGGCGGGGTGTTCCTGATGGGCACCGAGGACGAGGTGGGGTACCCGGCGGACGGTGAGGGCCCGGTCCGTGAGGTCGAGCTGAGGCCGTTCCGTATCGCCGCGACGACCGTCACCAACGAACAGTTCGCGGCCTTCGTGGACGCGACCGGATACATGACCGAGTCCGAACACTTCGACTTCTCCTTCGTATTCGAGGGCTTCCTCCCCGCCGGGCTGCTCGCCGTCTCCCCGCGCGTCCCGGGCACTCCGTGGTGGCGCGGCGTCCGGGGCGCCACCTGGCGAGAGCCGGCGGGCCCCGGTTCCTCCGTCGACGCGATCCTCGACCACCCGGTGGTGCACGTCTCCTGGAACGACGCGCGGGCCTACTGCGCCTGGTCGGGCACCCGGCTGCCCACCGAGGCGGAATGGGAGTACGCGGCCCGCGGCGGCCTGGAGCAGCGGCGTTATCCCTGGGGTGACGAACTCGCGCCCGACGGCCGTCACGCCTGCAACATCTGGCGCGGCACCTTCCCCACCGACAACACCGCCGCCGACGGCTACCGTGCGACGGCCCCGGCCGACGCCTTCGAGCCCAACGGCTTCGGCCTGTACAACACCGTCGGCAACGTGTGGGAGTGGTGTGCCGACCGGTTCAGCCCGGACTTCCACGTCACCGGGCCGCGCACCGACCCGACGGGGCCGTCCGACGGCCCGGCCCGGGTGATGCGCGGCGGCTCCCACCTGTGCCACGCCTCCTACTGCAACCGCTACCGCGTGGCCGCCCGCTCCTCCAACACCCCCGACAGCGCCGCCGGGAACATCGGCTTCCGGGTCGCGGCGGCGGCCTGAACCACCGGGCCCGGCCGATCCGTTCCGTCCTCGTCCGCTTTCGGCAGCGGAGGCAGCGGAGGCAGCGGAGGCAGTGGTGGGCCCGGTCGGCGGGCCGTCGCGGTCAGGTCCGCGGCGTCGACCGCTGGACCGCCCTGACCCGGCGGTCGAACTCACGGTTGAGCAGCGGCATGAGAACGCTGCCGAAGCGGGCCAGCGCGCGGGTGCCCGTGTCCGGGCAGATCGTGAAGCGCCGCTGATCGATGCCCTTCACGATCGCCGCCGCGACCTTCTCCGCCGTGAGGGGCTTGATGGTGCCGCCGACCACACGGGTCTCCTCCGGTTTCCACAGGTTCTCCTCGGCGAGCTGCGGGGTGTCCACGTCCGGCGGGAACACCACGCCGACATGCACGCCACGCGGGGTCAGCTCGGCCCGCACCGACTCCATCAGGCCGCGTACGGCGAACTTGGCCGGGCCGTACGCGCTGTAGCCGAAGATGCCGAGCAGCCCGGCGGCGGACGACACCGCGACCACGCTGCCGTACCCGCGCTCCACCATGCCGGGGGCGACGGCGCGCAGGGCGTGGAGGGTGCCGAAGTAGTCGACCTCGATCATCTGCCGGAAGACGTCGTCGGGCAGGTCGAGGAAGTGCCCCGGGCGGGCGAGCCCCGCCGAGGTGACCAGGATGTCGCAGGGCTGCGCCTGTTCGTCCTCCAGCTCGGCGATGGCCCTGGTGAGGGCCCGCTGATCGGCCACGTCGGCGGTCCGTGCGGCGACCGACGCTCGTCGTGCGGCGGCTGACACGTCCTTCGCCGCCTCCTCCAGGCGCTCCGCGCCCCGCGCGACGAGCGAGAGTTTCGCTCCGCGTGCAGCCAGCAGCCGGGCGGTGGCCAGACCGATGCCGCTCGACCCGCCGGTGACGATGACATGTGTCGAACCGATGTCCATGGGACGGGTGTTCCGCAGTCTCATGGCGGGGAGCGTAGCGGTCGTCACCGTGGGAGAAGAGGCCTCGGGCCCGGCCGGTCAGAGTCCGAGTCCCTGCACCATCTCGTCCACGACGACGCGGCATCGGGGCAACGGGCGCCGGTCCGCTCGCGAAGGAGCAGTGTCGTCGTCGGCCGCTCGGGCGGCTCGGTCCGTCGGCGCGGCCACCGGGATCTCCCGCAGCCACTGCTGGACCACGCGCAGCGGGAGGTCGTGGCGGCGCGCGGCGTCCCCTGCCGTGAGCCTGCCGGAGAGGATGTCCGCGAGGATGCGGATCCGCTCGGTCGGGGAGAACTCCGAGGCTTTCAAGGGCCGGTCCTTTCCGTGGGCGTTCACCGATGTCGCAGTCGAGCCGTCGGAACCCGGGACGAGGTCGTCGTCCCGTTCCCGGATGACCGTGCGCCGTGAGCAGCTTCGGACCGTGCGCGGGAGCGGCCCTGACCGTGGCGTTGCCCGCGGCCGTCAGGAAGGTGAAGAACCTCGGTCCCCGCCCTCGCTCCCACACCCGGTCACCCTCGCGGCCGAGTACCGGGGTGGCCCCCGGTCAGTCCTCCCGCGCACGGGTGCGACGGGCCCATGACCGATTCCGTCGCCCACCGCCCCGAGCCGCCGCCGCAGGCTCCCGGCCCGACCCCGGTCACCGAGCGGATCGCCGAGAAGCGGATCGCCGAGGAGAAGGCAGCGCCCGTCACCGGCGCGGGGAACCGCGCGATCAGCCACACACCGCCGGCACCGACAACGCGCCGACGCCCTCACCCCCCCACACGCACCCCCACACCCCCACACCCCCATGCCCCCATGCCCCCATGCCCCCATGCCCCCATGCCCCCATGCCCCCATGCCCCCATGCCCCCATGCCCCCATGCCCCCATGCCCCCATGCCCCCATGCCCCCATGCCCCCATGCCCCCATGCCGAGACTCGAACGCCCCACCCGGCATGCCCCCACCCCCCGACCCCCTGAAACTGACCCCATGCCAGGACCCGCCCCCGACCCCCGCACCAAACCCAGCCGCATCGAGGACTACGCCCTCATCGGCGACCTCCTCACCGCCGCCCTCGTCGGCAAGGACGGGAGCGTCGACTGGCTCTGTCTCCCCCGTTTCGACTCGCCCGCCTGCTTCGCCGCCCTGCTCGGCGACGAGGACAACGGCCGCTGGCGCATCGCCCCGGCGGACGAGAACGGTCCGTACGCCCGCCGCCGCTACCGGGACGACACGCTGATCCTGGAGACGGAGTGGGAGACGGCCGGCGGCCAGGTCCTGGTCACCGACTTCATGCCGTGCCGCCAGGGCGCCCCCTGCGTCGTACGGATCGTCGAAGGGCTCTCCGGCACCGTCGACATGCGCATGGACCTGCGGCTCCGCTTCGACTACGGCCGGGTCCTGCCCTGGATGCGCCGCCGGGACGGGCATCTGACGGGGACCGCGGGGCCCGAGTCGGTCTGGCTGCGCACCCCCGTGCGGCCGGTCGCCCACGGCACCGTCCACACCGCCGTCTTCCCCGTCACGGCAGGCGAACGGATCCCCTTCGTACTGACCTGGCACCCCTCCCACCTGCCCGCACCGGAAGAGGTGGACGCGTTCGAGGCGCTGCGCACCACGGAGGCGTACTGGCGCCGCTGGCTGCGCAAGCTGACGTACGACGGGCCGTACCGCGACGCCGTCGCCCGCTCCCTGATCACCCTCAAGGCCCTGACGTACCAGCCGACCGGCGGCATCGTGGCCGCCCCGACCACCTCCCTGCCCGAGGAGATCGGGGGCGTCCGGAACTGGGATTACCGCTTCTGCTGGCTGCGGGACGCGGGCATGACGCTGGAGGCGTTGCTGCGCAGCGGCTTCAAGGCCGAGGCGGACGCCTGGCGGGGCTGGCTGGAGCGGGCGGTGGCGGGGCGGCCCGAGGACGTGCAGATCATGTACGGCATCGCGGGGGAGCGGCGGCTCACCGAGTGGGAGGCCGACTGGCTGCCGGGCTACGAGGGGTCGCGCCCGGTGCGGATCGGCAACGCGGCCGCCGCGCAGCGGCAGCTCGACGTACCCGGTGAGGTGATGGACGCCATCCATCTGGCCATCGGCTGCGGACTGCGCCCACGCCAACACCTGGTCTCCCTGCAGGCGGTCTTCCTGGACCACCTGGAGCAGGTGTGGACCGAGCCGGACCAGGGGCTGTGGGAGATGCGCGGCGCCCCCCGCCACTACACGCACTCCAAGGTGATGTGCTGGGTCGCCTTCGACCGGGCGGTCAAGCTGGCCGAGGCGCACTCCCGCCCCGGCCCGGTGGAGAGATGGCGGGCGGTCCGCGACCGTATCCACCGAGAGGTCTGCGAGCAGGCCTTCGACCCGGCACGGAACACCTTCACCCAGTCGTACGGCTCCCGCGAACTCGACGCCGCGCTGTTGCAGATCCCGCAGACCGGGTTCCTGCCGCCGGACGACCCGCGGGTGATCGGCACCATCGAGGCCGTGCGGCGCGACCTCCTCAACGACGGGCTCGTGGCTCGCTACTCGGCGGGCACCGACGACTCCCCGGACGGCCTGACCGGCGGCGAGGGCGCCTTCCTCGCCTGCTCGTTCTGGCTCGCGGACGCCCTGCGGATGATCGGCCGGGAGGACGAGGCCCGCGCCCTGTACGAGCGGCTGCTGGAGCTGCGCAACGACGTCGGACTGCTCGCCGAGGAGTACGACCCCCGCGCCCGCCGCCAACTGGGCAACTTCCCGCAGGCGTTCACGCACGTCCCGCTGATCCGGGTCGCCTACGAGCTCGACCGTCACGCCTTCCACGCGCGCCGCGGCAACCCCAGGGCGGCGCCCGGGACGCCCCCCGGCACGAAGGAGGGATGAGGAGTGCTGTCCGGGTTCCTCGGCAGGGCCGTCGAGCTCCTGCTCGGCAGGGAAGCCGGGGCCGCCCCCTCCATCTCAAGGCGGCGGGCGGCGCCACCGCCGTACCGGTCGTGGTGATGCTCCTTGGCTCCTGGGCCGTGACCGCCGCCGAGCACGGCGCGCCGCGTGCCAACCTGCCCTCGTACCCGAAGGCCCTGTGGTGGTCCATCGAAACGGCGACCACCGTCGGGTACGGCGACTGACCGGTGTCCACGCCTCGGACGTCGCAACCATTCCTCGGACACCCTCTTGACGCACGGCGTGGGCAGCTCGACACTCCAGGTGGGGTATTTCCTAGTGAACAGGTAGGGAATGATGGGGCGTCTGGAGCCGGTGGTCACTCGTGTGCCGCGCACACGCCGGCAGTCCCTCCTTCTGACCTCCCGCCGTCACATCGATCTGCTGCGCGTCTGCAGCGCGAGAAGCCCCCTGAGCTGAGCTGACCTGAGCCGAGCCGAGCCGAGCCGAGCCGAGCCGAGCCGCGGCGTGGCGCGCCGCAGCGCTCGCGCGTCCGTGTACTCGCGTCATCGCGTCATCGCGTCATCGCCGCGTCATCGTGCAACCGTGCACCAGAACCCCCGGGGAGACACATGTCCGCCATGCCCGTCCACGCCCTGAACGCCGTTCCGTCGCCGCGGCCCCTGCCCTCCTTCCGGGGGCGGATCGGCTGCGACGCCCGCAGTGGCCACTACGCCGTGCCGCGCCGCTACCGGCTCCATCTCTCGCTGTCCTGTCCGGGAGCCCTGCGCATCGCCGTGGTGCACAGCCTCCTCGGGCTCGCCGACGCCTGTCCCGTGACCCTCCTGCCCGCCGTGCCCGACGGCCCGAACGGCGAGCACTCCGCGCTGCGCCCGCTGTACGAGGCGAGCGCCCACCGCTACTCCGGGGCGGCCGTGGCGCCGGTGCTCAGCGACGACTGGTCCGGACGCATCGTCAGCACCCATGCCCCCGACATCATGCGCGACCTCGCCCGACGCTTCGGCGGCGGCCGCCCCGAGCTGTACCCGGAGGGGGCGGAGGCCGAGATCGAGGGTGTCGCGCGCCTCTGCGAGCAGGGCATGGACGCCGCCGCGCAGCGCGCCGGCCGCGCCGACGCCGACGACCCGGAGCGCCGTGAGGCGCTCGGCTCCCTGCTGCGCACCCTGCGCTCGCTGGACGCCCGGCTCGCCGGACAGGAGTACCTCCTCGGCGACGAACTCACCGCTGCCGACGTCGAGTTGTGGGTGGCGCTGGTGCGGCTCGACACCGTGCATCGCTGGCATCTGGACGCCTCCGCCGTGCGCCGCGTCGCCGACCACCCGCACCTGTGGGCGTACGCGCGCCGACTCGCCGCCCACCCCGCCTTCGGCTCCCACCTCGACCTCGACGGCATCGCCCGCCGTCATCACGCGCACTGTCGGGGCCTGGAGGCGGCGGGTGCCGCCGTACAGATCCTGGACTGGGCCTCCCACGTCCCGGACCAGGCCGTATCGACAGGCGGACAGGCGTCCCATGTGCTGGACTGACGTTGACAGCGGCCCGCGGAGCCTGAGTTACTTACGGCCACCCGAAGAGCACGAGGCCCCCTGGGCCGGAAGAGCGATGGTGACGGACATGTACGCAACCCCGAGGCACGCCGCATGGCGCCGCCAAGGTTGCGTACCGCTCTGCGCCGACCGCGCCGTCGATCTGCTCCGGGTCAACAGCGCACTGTGTAGCGCACGCTAGCGCGGTCCGGGCCCGACCCGGCGCCGTGCTCCCGTCGAGGCTGACGGTTCCCCCGAACCTCTGAGGCGCCGCACCAGCGGTCCGTCCTCTTTCGCCAGCCCCGGTGTCGTGCGCATCCGTGTGTCTTCCGTGCCTCCGTACGGCGAGTGGTCCCCGCCCGCCGTACGACCGACGAGCGGTCCCGTCCGCCGTACGGCCGAAAGCGCCCGCGTCGCCTGGGGTTCTCGCCACCCTCGACTACGTGAGCTCCGGCCGCGCCGGCCTCCGGGTGCAGATCACCGCCCGGCCGAACGAGGCCGCCCACTTCGGCCGCCGTACCGTCCCGCGCATCGAGGCCTACGACAGCCCGGACGCGCAGGAGGTGGTGACCGAACTGTTCGACGAGGCCGCCGACTACGTCGAGGTCGTGCGCCGCCTCTGGGACAGCTGGGAGGACGACGCGGAGATCCGGGACGTGAGCACCGGCCGCTTCATCGACCGCGACAAGCTGCACTACATCGACTTCGAGGGCCGCCACTTCAGCGTCAAGGGCCCCTCGATCACGCCACGTCCTCCGCAGGGCCAGCCCGTCGTGAGCGCCCTCGCCCATGACACCGTCCCGTACCGGCTGGTGGCCCGCCAGGCCGACATCGGCTACGTCACCCCGCACGACACCGACCAGGCGCGTGCGATCGTCGCCGAGATCCGCGCGGAGCAGCGGGCCGCCGGGCGCGCCGACGAGCCGCTGCACGTCTTCGGCGACCTGGTGGTCTTCCTCGACGACGACCCGGCCGAGGCGGCGGCCCGACGCGAGCGCCTCGACGCGCTCGCGGGTGAGCCGTACACCGGTGACGCCCGGATCTTCACCGGAACACCGGCCCAACTAACCGTCCTGTTGCAGGAGTTGGCGGCTGTCGGTCTGACGGGCTTCCGGCTGCGGCCCGCCGTCGTGGGCCACGACCTCCCGGCGATCACCCGCGGTCTCGTGCCGGAACTGCAGCGCCGCGGCGTCTTCCGCCGCACCTACGAGGCCGAGACCCTGCGCGGACTGCTGGGCCTGCCCCGCCCCGCCGACCAAATATACGACTTGGATGTCGTCGGCCGTCCCGACACCTTCACCGTCCTCGCCGCGCTCGCCGCCGTCACCGAACGTCTGGGACTGACCGGCACCATCAACTCCACCTTCAACGAGCCGTACGAGGTGGCCCGCCAGTTCGCGAGCCTGGACCACCTCTCCGACGGGCGCGCCGCGTGGAACGTCGTCACCTCCTGGGACGCCTTCACCGGCGAGAACTTCCGCCGGGGCGGCTTCCTGCCGCAGGAGGAGCGTTACTCCCGCGCCAAGGAGTTCCTGGCCACGGCGAACGAACTCTTCGACTCCTGGAACGGGGACGAGATCGTCGCCGACCGGGAGACGGGCGTCTTCCTGCGGGACGCCAAGGCCGGAGCCTTCGTCCACACCGGGCGGCACTTCGACATCGAGGGCCGGTTCAACGTCCCGCGCTCACCGCAGGGCCGCCCGGTCGTCTTCCAGGCGGGCGACTCCGACGAGGGCCGCGAGTTCGCCGCGTCGAGCGCCGACGCCATCTTCAGCCGGTACGCGAGCCCGGACGCGGGCCGGGCCTTCTACACCGACGTCAAGAACCGGCTCGCCCGCTACGGCCGCCGCGACGACCAGCTGCTCATCCTGCCCGCCGCGAGCTTCATTCTTGGCGACACCGACGAGGAGGCGGAGGAGCTCGCCCACGACGTCCGCCGGCAGCAGGTCAGCGGCGCCACCGCGATCAAGCACCTGGAGTTCGTCTGGAACCGGGACCTGTCCTCCTACGACCCGGAAGGCCCGCTCCCCGACATCGACCCGGACGTCAGTGACACCCATATCTCCAAGGACCGTGCCCAGGTCCGCATGTACCGCGATCCGCTCGCCACCGCCCGTGAATGGCGGGAGCTCGCCGCCGCCCACAACTGGTCCATCCGCGACCTGGTCATCGAGACCGGCAACCGGCAGAACTTCATCGGCACCGCCGAGACCGTCGCCCACACCATCGACGCCTACGTCCAGTCCGACGCCGCCGACGGCTTCATCCTCGTCCCGCACATCACTCCCACCGGCCTGGACACCTTCGCCGACAAGGTCGTGCCGCTGCTCCAGGAACGGGGTGTCTTCCGCGCGGACTACGAAGGCACGACGCTCCGCGACCACCTGGGCCTGGACGCGCCTTCCTAGCCGCGCCCGGGTGGTCCCGTTCGGGCGAGGACGTCACCCTCGTGGCGCTCGCCGCCAAGTCCCGTTGCCCTCGAAGCCGCCCGGCGACCGGCCGAGGAGGGCGTCGACGTCGAGGTGATCGACTCGCGCGGCTGGTGCCCCTGGACACGGCCACCATGCTGCGCTCACGTCGTACGAGACCGACCGCCTCCAGCCGCTTGTGCAGCGGGTGCGCCCCACCGTCGGCCGAGTCATGAGGACGGTCCGCGACCTCGCCGCATACTGACTGCCCGTCAGCTTTCAAGCGGACCCACCTCTGGGAGGAACGGCGATGACCAAACGGATGCTCCTGCGCTCGGGCCATGTCGTCACGATGGATCCCGTCATCGGTGACCTGCCCAAGGGTGACGTCCTCGTCGAGGACGGCACGATCACGGCGGTCGAGCGCGAGATCGGCGCGCACGTGGACGCCGAGGTGCTCGACATGGCCGGCCGTATCGTCATCCCCGGCTTCGTCGACACCCACCGGCACACCTGGGAGGCGTCGATCCGCGGCTGCGCCCCCGACGCCACGCTCGACGACTACTTCGTCGATGTTCTCGACACCTTCGCCCCCGTCTACACCCCCGAGGACGTGTACGCCGGCAACCTGGCCGGCACCCTGGAGTGCCTCAACGCGGGCATCACCACCCTCGTCGACTGGTCGCACATCAACAACACGCCCGAGCACCCGGACGCCGCGATCCAGGCGCTGACGGAGACCGGCATCCGGGCCCAGTACGCGTACGGCAGCGCCAACACCTCACTCGCCGACTACTGGTTCGACAGCAGCATCGCGGTACCCGGTGACGACGTACGCCGGATCCGCGACCGTCACTTCGCCTCCGACGGCGGCCTCCTCACCATGGCCCTGGCCACCCGGGGCCCCGGCTTCTGCACCGACGACGTCGTCACCCAGGAGTGGGGACTCGCCCGCGAGCTGGGCATCCCGATCACCGTGCACGTCGCCATGGGGCGCCTGGCCGGACGCTTCGGCATGGTCAAGCAGTTGCACGGACTCGGGCTGCTCGGCTCCGACACGACCTACGTCCACTGCTGCCATCTCAGCGAGGACGAGTGGCGGATGGTGGCCGACAGCGGTGGCACGGTCTCCATCGCCGCCCAGGTGGAGACCCAGATGGGGCACGGCTGGCCGCCCGTGGCACAGGCGATCGAACACGGGCTGCGGCCGTCCTTGAGCATCGACGTCGTCACCACCGTGCCCGGCGACATGTTCACCCAGATCCGGGCGGCCTTCGCCGCCGAACGGGCCCGGGTCAACGCCGACTGCTGGACGGCCAACCTACCCGTACCGGCCACCATGTTGACGGCACGTCAGATGTTGGGGATCGCCACGCTCAACGGGGCCCATGTGGCCGGCGTGGAGGACCGTACCGGCTCCCTCACCCCCGGCAAGCGGGCCGACATCGTCGCTCTCGACGCCACCGCCGTCAACATGGCGCCCGTGCACGACGCGGCGGCGGCCGTGACCCTCAGCGCGGACGTCTCCAACGTGGACACCGTCATCGTCGACGGCGTGGTCCACAAGCGCGACGGCAGGCTGCTCGCGGACGTCGGCCGGGCCCGCCGTCTGGTCGAGGAGTCACGCGACCGGCTGCTGGCGGCCGCGGCGGCGAGGAAGCAGGACGCGTGACGAACCACGCGATACGACGAGCCGCCGAGATCCCCCGACTGCCGTACGGCAGTCGGGGGATCTCGGCGGCTCGCGATCAACGGCGAGGAGGACGGCGTCGTTTGCACCGGCTTCGGCATCCGAGAACTACGGCCGGACGGCGGCCGCTACTGGCTCGCCGCCGACGGCACGATCGGTGCCCCTCCCGGCCCCGCGAACTCGCCGGCGCCGGGAGGGGCGCCGACGGGCCGCCTCTCGACCATGCGGGACGCGGTCGGCGCCGTGGACTTCCTCCCCGGCAACCCGTTCGGTGGACGCGGTGAACGTGAATGCCGACGCGGGGGGCTGCTGCCCTGACACCGCGTGCCCGCCGCGCTCTCAGTCCTGGCGCGGCCAGTTCTCGGCCTCGAACATCCACCGCTGCTTCTCCAGCTCATAGGTCAGGGAGATCAGCAGGTCCTGCGTGACCTTGTCGGCTTCCTCCGTGGCGTCGATACGCTCGCGCAGCCGACCGATCGCCGTCTCCAGCGCCTCCACCAGCAGCCGTACGACCTCGTCGTCCCGCAGCCAGCCCTCCTTCGGCCCCTGCAGGGCGAACCGCGCCGCCACGGTCTCGGGCCGTCCGTCCGGGGCGACCCCGAGCGCCGCCGCGCGTTCGGCGACCTGATCGGCGAACGACCGTGCGGTGGACACCACCTCGTCGAGCTGGAGGTGGATCGAACGGAACCTCGGTCCCACGATGTTCCAGTGGGCCTGCTTCCCGATCAGCGAGAGTCCCAGCAGATCCACCAGGCTCTCCTGCAGCGCGTCGCCCGCGATCCGGCGGGCGGGCTCGGGAAGGGTGCTCCTCACTATCGTCATGACGCGTTACTCCTCATCGCTTCGTACCGGCGAACGCCTCGTGCCGGGCGGCGTCGGCGCTTCCCGCCCTGCGGAGCAGGTCGGTGCGTTCCTCCTCGCCCATGCCGCCCCACACGCCGGCCGTCTGCCCGCTGGCGAGCGCCCAGTTGAGGCACTCGCGGCGTACCGGGCAGCGGGCGCAGACGCGCTTGGCGGCGGCGACGTCGTCGAGCGCCGGTCCTGTAGTGCCCACGGGGAAGAACAGTTCGGGGTCCTCTCCCACGCAGGCCGCTCTCAGCAACCACTCCATGCGGGGCCGGGTGCCCCGGTCGGACAGGGGGAAACGCGGCATACCGCGCGCGTGGAACCAAACGCTCCGCGGACTCGGCGCGTATCGGCGGCCCCGGTGGGAGCGGGTCTCAGCGCCCCAGCACGTCGTCCACGAACTCCTTGACGTCCGCCAGCACTTCGCCCTTGTTCGTCTCGTTGAAGACCTCGTGCCGGGCGCCCGGATAGACGCGTTCGGTCCACTCGGTGCCGCGGAACTCCTCGATCCCCGTGCGGCTGCCGGGCAGCGGCACGATCCGGTCGTCGTCGCCGTGCAGCCACAACAGCGGAAGCGGACCGATGGACCCGCTCTTCGAGATCGTCTCCAGGGCGCGGTCGATGGCCTCCAGCGTCGGCCGTTTGAACGGGCCGTGCCACACCAGCGGATCGTTCGCGTACGTGGCGCCGACGGCCATGTCCCGGGAGAGCAGCTTCGGGTCGAGCGGGACGTCGGGCAGCTCCGGCGCTCCGAGCAGCACCCGCAGGGGCTCCCAGATCCCGATCAGCGGCCCGGACAGCACGACCGCGGCGAGCCCGGCGCCGTACCGCTGGGCGTAGCGCGCGGCGATCAGCCCGCCCATGGAGTGGCCGATCAGCACCAGCGGCAGACCCGGATACGCGGCCCGGGCCAGCCTTTCCACGGCGTGCACATCGGTGACCACGGCCTCGAAGTCCTCGATCAGCACCCGCTCGCCCGCCGATCTGCCGTGCCCCATGTGGTCGGGCCCGAAGACCGCCGCGCCGTGCCGCACCAGGGCGTCGGCGACGTGTTCGTACCGGCCGACGTGCTCGCCGTAGCCGTGCACCAGCAACACGACGTACCGCGCCCCCTCGCACGGCCATTCCCGTGCGGTGACACCGCCCCGCGTACCGGCGAAGCTGTGCTCGCGCGAGTCGGCCATGACTCCTCCAACCACGTCGGGGAAGGTACCCGGGGGATCTTGCCAGCCCGTCGGACGATGGTCCATGGGCCGTCCGGGGCGAAAGGCCGAACCGGACGGCAGGATCAACTGGCGAGACGGTCCTGTCGTGCGCAGATAGGTGCGCATAGCATCGGACCCCGCATGAACACGATGACTCTCTGGCACCTGTCCACGGCCGAGTTCGCGGCCCTCGCCTTCGCCGCCCTGCTCGTCGGCTTCTCGAAGACCGCCGTGAGCGGTGCCAACACGGTCAGCCTCGCGATCTTCGCGGCGGTCCTGCCGGCCCGCGCCTCGACCGGCGTCCTCCTGCCGATCCTCATCGTCGGGGACGTCCTCGCCGTACTCACCTACCGCCGGCACGCCCACTGGCCCACCCTGTGGAAGCTCTTCCCGGCGGTCGGCGCCGGCGTCGTCTTCGGCACCCTGTTCCTGATCTGGGCCGACGACCAGATCGTCCGCACCTCCATCGGCGCGATCCTGCTGCTGATGACGGCCGTCACGATCTGGCGCCGCCGCACGGTCGACAAGGACGACGAACCCGACGCGATCACCACCCGCGCGGGACGCGTGAAAGCCCGTTCGTACGGCGTCCTCGGCGGCTTCACCACGATGGTCGCCAACGCCGGCGGCCCCGTGATGTCCATGTACCTGCTCTCGGCGGGCTTCCGGAAGCTCGGCTTCCTGGGCACGTCGGCCTTCTTCTTCCTCATCGTCAACGTCTCCAAGGTCCCCTTCAGCGTGGGCCTCGGCCTCATCGACGCGCACTCCCTGCTGCTGGACGCCGCACTCGCCCTGTTCGTCGTGCCGGGCGCCTTCCTGGGCAAGTGGGCGGTGAACCGCATCAACCAGAAGCTGTTCGAACAGCTGGTGATCGTCGCGACGATCGCGGGCGGCCTGCAGCTCCTGCTCCGCTGAGGTCGCCGAACTTCCCCCTCCGTGTCCACCGCTGTCCGGCGTGTCGGTGCGCCCCCTCCGTATCCACCGGCGTCCCCACCGGTGTCCGGGACGAGCCGTCGCGTGGCCGCGCCGCCCCAGTCCCCGCGCCGCCCTAGTCCCCGCGCAACCGGGGAGCCCAGGCCTCCGCGTCCACCGCACGCCCGTCCCGCTCCACGACGCCCGCCAGCCGCCGTGCCCAGGCACCCACCCCGGCCAGATCGACGCCGTAGGGACGAGGCCGTCCGTTCCCGGCCCCCCACTCCTCGACGGCCCCCGCACCGCGCCGCAGCAGCCGCGCCCCGCCCCGTACGTTCCCGCGTGCCGAGTGCGTGAGCCCCACCGCGAGCTGGGCGAGCCCCCGCCACAGCGCGCGCTCCTCGTCGGGCCCGGACTTCCAGGCGTCCTCGAAGACCTCGTGCGCGTGGAACGGCTTCCCCGCGTCCAGCAGCGCCTGCGCCTCGACGACCGTGTCCCGGGGATCCCGCACGACTCCCTCGGGCTGCCGCTCCACACCCGGCGCCCCGTACGGCAGCGGGCGCCCCAGCCCGTCCCGGGGCCGTGCGCTCCGCGCCCGCCCCTCCTCGTCCCGGTCCCGCCCCTGCGCCGTCCCGTCATCCGCTGTCCCGCTCATGCCTCGATTGTCCCCCGCCGCTCACCGACTGCGGGGCAGGGGCCGACGTACGGTAAAGTTCTCAGTGCGCGATCACGCGGTTCACCGCGGACAGCGCACCGGGACGTGGCGCAGCTTGGTAGCGCACTTGACTGGGGGTCAAGGGGTCGCAGGTTCAAATCCTGTCGTCCCGACTCGAAGGAGTCGCAGCTCAGGGGCTGTTTCGGAGCTATCCGAGACGGCCCCTTCGCCGTGTGCGCTCACACGGGTTGCGGGGCGAAGGGACGCAGTTCGTCCGCTCCGGACCGGACGACGCCGTAGGTGCTCTCGGGGACCTCGTTCCAGGCGCCGGGCAGATCTCCCAGGGGTTCGGAGACGATGAGGCGGGTCTCGTCGGACACGTCCCGCAGGAACGCCAGGTCGGGGTGGAGCGAGCGCAGTGTCTCCACCCGGGTGCTGTAGAACAGCGAGCGTGACGTCTTCTGGCTGGAGTAGCGGAAGGCCCACAGCGCCTCTCCGTCCGTCACGGCGACCGTCATCTGCAGCGGGAACTCCACCCCGTGCTCGTGACCGGTCCGCTCCACCAGGCCCGCCATCCGCGCGACCGCGCCCGGAGGGTCCTCCTCCAGACCGAGCGTGAGCGCCAGGTAGAACATCAGCTCGGAGTCCGTCTGTCCTTCGATGTCGGCGAAGAGCTCCGGGGCGACGGCCATGGAGAGATCCCGCCGGAGCAGGTGGAAGTCGGTGATCGCGCCGTTGTGCATCCACATCCAGCGGCCGTGCCGGAACGGGTGGCTGTTGGTCTGCTGCACCGCCGTACCGGTCGAGGCCCGGATGTGGGCGAAGAACAGCGGGGAGCGGACGTGGTCGGCGATCTCCCGCAGATTGCGGTTGCTCCATGCCGGACCGGTGTCGCGGACGACCGCGGGCGTCTCCAGGTCACGTGAGTACCAGCCGATGCCGAAGCCGTCACCGTTGGTGGTCTCGACGCCGAGCCGGGAGTGCAGGCTCTGGTCGATCAGGGAGTGCGTCGGCCTGTAGAGGATGGTGTCGAGCAGGACGGGTGTTCCCGAGTAGGCGAGCCACCGGCACATCGGTTACCACCTTCCTGCCGAACGGGCCGTTGTGCACCTTCGGGCCGTTCGGGTCGAGGCGTGAATCGGCCTTCCCATGGTCGTCCGACAGCCCTTTGATCGCCACACGACGAGCACTCCGGTCGGCATCCGCGCAGACGCGCGTCCGTGTGCGAACAGGTACGAACATGTGCGACGGTCAGCTTCGATAACCCCGCAGCTTCCGGTACAGCGTGGCCCGGGCGATGCCCAGGGACGCCGCCGTACGGGCCTTGTTGCCGCCGTTGCGCTGGAGGGCCTCCAGGATGGCGGAGCGCTCGGCGTGCTCCATGGGGCTGAGGCGCCGGGTCGCGGGGCCCTCGCGCACGGGGTCCGGCAGTTCGGTGCGTCGGACGGGGCCGGAGGCCCGTCGGTGTTCGGCCAACGCCCGTACGAGATGGACGAGTTCGGTGACGTTGCCGGGCCACGGATGCCGTTCCAGGGCGCGCAGGGCGTCCAGTGTCCAGGTGAGCGGGGGCTGCCCGGGGACCGGCTTCGGAGCAAGGGCGGTCAGCAACTCCCTTATGTCCTCGGGTCGTTCACGCAGCGCGGGGAGGGTGACCGAGCGGGCGGCCAGGGTGTCCAGGAGCCGTTGGAGGCAGGGGCCCGGCGCTGCTCCGGGGGTGTAGGTGGCCAACAGGGGTGTGCCCGGATGCGTTTCGAGGAGTGAGTTGAGGGTCGCGGTGTCGGGCTGTGCGAGGCGTTCCACATGGCGGATGAGGAGCGCGTGGCCCTCCCTCAACACGTCGATGGAGGAGCCGAGTTCGCCCTCCGCCGCGTCGACGACCAGCAGTTCGGGGGCCAGTTCGTGTGCGAGCGCGGTCTTTCCGGTGCCGCGTTCGCCGACGAGCAGCAGCGGCTCGGACGACCGGGCCAGCTCCGTCGCACGGCCGACCGCGTGCCGCCACGGCACCGAGTGCCCGGCGAGTGTGACGACACCCCGCCCGACCGGCACGGCGGCGCCGGCTCCCAGCGGCTCCAGCACGGCGACCGCGCCGATGACCGACCCCTGGTGCGGCACCAGGGCGACCGTCGCGGAAAACCTCGCCCCGTCCGGCAGCCGGATGCGGTACGCGTGCGAAGCCACGTCGGTCACGGACACCGCTTCAGCCGCCGTCTCAGCTGCGATTTCAGTCACCGCTTCAGCCGCCACTTCAGCCACCGTTTCGGGTCCCGGCGCGGAATCGGCTCCGGTCGTACCCGAGACGCGACGGAACACGGCTTCCGCTTCCGTTCCCGGCTCACCGTCCGGCTCGGCCGTACCCGAGACCGTGTCGGACACCGCTTCGGGTGCCGACTCGGCGTCACGCCCGGCCGTCGTACCCGAGCAGCCAACGCCTTCGGGCCTCCCCTCGCCGTCCGCGTCCCGCAGCAGCGCGACCACGCTCCGCTCCAGGGCGTCCAGCCCCTCCAGTGACAACAGTCGCCCCGCGGCCTCGCTCACCAGACGGTTGCGGCCGTCCAGGGCGACGACGGCCTGCCCCTGCTCCCGCGCGGCCCGCAGATACGCGTCCAGCAGGACCCGCTCGGCCGGTTGTGACCGTGCCAGGAGCTCCGCCTCGACGGCACCGGCCGCGGCCTCGGCGAGGGAGGCCCACGGATGCGGAGCGCACTCGGCGCAGAGACCGGAGGTGACGGTGACGGTGACCGTGCCCAGGGTCCGCCCGGTCTCGGGCGCGAGCACGGGCACGCTGACCGCGGACACGTCCTGCCACAGATCGAGGAAGTGCTCCGGGCCGTGCACCTCGGCGCGGCGGCGGGTACGCAACGCGAGCGCCGCGCTGTTGTTGCCGACCACCTGCTCGGAGAGGTCCTCGCAACAGGGGGCGCCCGGCGCGCACCCGGTCGCCCACAGCACGCGCAGCCGCTCGTCGGTCAGCAGGAGTGCCGTCCGCCCGGTGCCGACGGCGGGAGCGAGCCGTTCGAGCACCGGCCGGGCCGCCGCCAACAGGGCGGACGCGTCCGGTCGTACGGCATCGCGGGGTGTGTCGGAGGAGGCCTGGTGCGGCGCGGCGGTCGCGGAGCCCGGCAGGTCGTGTCGTACGCCGAAGAACCGGGCACGCCGCCAGGCGGCGACGACCTCCTCCGGTACGCCCTCCGGCAGTCGGCGTCCTTCGAGGAACAACTCACGGGCCCTGCGCAGCGACGCCGGGGCAGGGTGGACGGGGAGACGCTCTGCGGTGGTCACGACACCACTCACCGTACCCGGCGAGGTTGAAGAAGCAACGACCACCCCGGGAGCCGTCGGCGGGCCGGTGAGCCCGCATCCACCCGTCCGCTTGAACGGGCCCCGTCCGCTTGAACGGGCCCGGCCCCGGCGCCGTATCCCGTACGACGCCCGCCCGGCAAACGGCGCGCACTGTCTCTTACCGTGCGCACTGTCTCTTATTGAGACACCCACGCTCCCGCGCGGCCCTCCATGATCTTGAACGGTCGGTGCCTGTTCTCATCCCTGGAGCGTCTGCCGTGCACACCGTCGAGCCGGATGTCGTGACCGATGTACTGATCGTGGGCAGTGGCCCCGCGGGCGCCTCCGCCGCGCTCGCCCTGAGCACGTACGGCGTCCCGAACATCGTGGTCACCCGCTACGCGCGTCTCGCCGACACGCCCCGGGCGCACATCACCAACCAGCGCACCATGGAGGTGCTGCGCGACCTCGGCGTCGAGGCCGAGGTCGTCGCGCAGGCCACGCCGCAGCGGCTGATGGGCGACACGACCTTCTGCACCAGCCTCGCGGGGGAGGAGCTGGGCCGGGTCCGCTCCTGGGGCAACGATCCGCTCGTCCAGGCCGCGCACGAACTGGCCAGTCCCACCCGTATGTGCGACATGCCGCAGCACCTCATGGAGCCCGTGCTCGTCGACGCGGCCGTCGCACGCGGCACCCAGCTGCGCTTCAGCACGGTCTACAAGTCCTTCGTCCAGGACGACGAGGGCGTCACGGTCACCGTCGAGGACCGGCTGCGCGGCGACGAGTACACCATCCGCGCCAAGTACCTCATCGGCGCCGACGGCGGCCGCTCCCAGGTCGCCGAGGACGCCGGGCTGCCGATGGGCGGCCAGATGGGCGTGGCCGGCAGCATCAACATCGTCTTCGACATGGACCTGTCCAAGTACACCGCGCACCGGCCGTCCACCCTCTACTGGGTGCTGGCTCCCGGCGCCACCGTCGGCGGCATCGGGGCGGGCCTGGTGCGGTGCGTGCGGCCCTGGAACGAGTGGCTGATCGTCTGGGGCTACGACGTCACCGCGGGCGCCCCCGACCTGACCACCGAGTACGCCGAGTCGATCGTCCGCAGGCTGGTCGGCGACGACGAGATCCCGGTGACCATCAAGTCGTCCGCGGCCTGGACCGTCAACGAGATGTACGCGGAGACCTACGCGAACGGGCGGGTCTTCTGCGCCGGCGACGCCACGCACCGCCACCCGCCGTCCAACGGCCTCGGCTCCAACACCTCCATCCAGGACGCCTACAACCTGGCCTGGAAACTCAAGCTCGTCCTCGACGGCACGGCGGCTCCCAAGCTGCTCGACACCTACACCACCGAACGCGCCCCGATCGGCAGGCAGATCGTCACCCGCGCCAACAAGTCCATCGGCGAGACCGCCCCCGTCTTCGAGGCGCTCGACGGGCTCTCCCCGCAGACCCCCGAGCAGTTGTGGGCCAACATCGCCGCCCGCAAGGACGACACCGAGGCCGCCGAGAAACAGCGGGCCAGGCTCCGCGAGGCGATCGCGTTCAAGGTGTACGAGTTCAACGCGCACGGCGTCGACCTCAACCAGCGGTACGTGTCGGAGGCGATCGTCCCCGACGGCACGCCCGACCCCGGCTTCGACCGCGACCCCGAGCTGTACCACCAGCCCACCTCCCGCCCCGGCGCCAGACTCCCGCACGCCTGGATCACCTCGGGCACCCGCACCCTGTCCACCCTCGACACCGTCGGCCGGGGCCGCTTCACCCTGCTCACCGGCATCGGCGGCGCCGACTGGATCCGGGCCGCCGGGGCCCAGGACCTGGAGATCGCCACCGCCGTCATCGGCCCCGGCCAGGAGTACGAGGACCCGTACGGCGACTGGGCACGGCTCAGCGAGGTGGCGGACGGCGGAGCCCTCCTCGTACGGCCGGACGGGTACGTCGCCTTCCGCCACGCGACGGCGACCGCGTCCCCGGAGGAGGCCGAGCGGTTGCTGACCGGGGCGGTGCGGCGGATCCTCGGCCATGGCTGACCGGAAGGGCCCCCAGACATGACCACCGAATTCACCACCCGTCTCACCGAGGCGGTCGTCGACAGCCTCGACGGCACGGCCGACCCGCGCCTGCGCGAGCTGCTCGCCGCTCTCACCCGCCACCTCCACGCCTTCGTCCGGGAGACCGAGCCCACGATGGCGGAGTGGGAGCGGGCGATCGACTTCCTCACGGCGACCGGACAGACCTGCACGGACACCCGGCAGGAGTTCGTCCTCCTGTCGGACGTCCTCGGCGTGTCGATGCTCGTCGAGACGATCAACAGCGACGAGCGCGCAGGCGTGACGGAGTCGACGGTCCTCGGGCCGTTCCACATGACCGAGTCCCCGGCCCGGGAACTCGGCGCGGACATCGACCTGGTCGGCGGCGGCGAGCCGTGCGTGGTCAGCGGGCGCGTACTGTCCCGGGACGGCACCGCACTGCCCGGCGCGGTCCTCGACGTCTGGCAGGCGAACGCCGAGGGCTACTACGACGTCCAGCAGCCCGACGTCCAGCCGGCGGGCAACGGCCGGGGACTGTTCACGGCGGACGCCGAGGGCCGCTTCTGGTTCCGCACCTGCGTGCCGAGCCCGTACCCCATCCCCACGGACGGCCCCGTCGGTGACCTGCTCCGGGCGACGGCCCGGCACCCCTACCGCCCGGCCCACATCCACTTCATCGCCTCGGCCGAGGGACACACTCCCGTCACCACCCACATCTTCGTGGCCGGCAGCGACCACCTCGACTCGGACGCGGTCTTCGCGGTCAAGGACAGCCTCGTCCAGGACTTCACGGAGACCGACGATCCTTCCCTGGCACGGCGGTTCGGCATCCCGAACCCCTTCCGCCACGCCCGCTTCGACCTCGTACTCAACGCGGCCGGCCCACTCGAACCGCACAACTCGGGGCGGTCGTGATGGAGTTCGTGTACGAGGCCCAGCCCATGCGGGTCGTCATGCGTCCCGGCGCGGCGGTGACGGCGGTGCCGGGGGAGGCCGAACGGCTGGGACTGCGGCGGCTGTTGGTGGTGTGCGGACCGAGGGGGGCCGAGACGGCCCGGGCTGTCGCGGACTCACTCGGTGACCTGTGTGCCGGACTGTTCGCGGAGGCTCGCCAGCACGTACCGGTGGAGGTGGCCGACCGAGCGGTGCGAGCGGCGCGGTCCGTGGACGCGGACGGCTGCGTGGCCGTCGGCGGGGGCTCGGCGATCGGGCTGGGCAAGGCGATCGCGCTCCGCACCGAACTGCCGTTGATCGCCGTGCCGTCGACGTACTCCGGCTCCGAGATGACCCCGGTCTGGGGCCTGACCGAGCACGGTGCCAAGCGCACCGGCCGCGCCCCTGCGGTCCTGCCGCGCAGTGTCGTCTACGACCCCGAACTCACCCTCTCCCTCCCGGTTCCCCTCTCCGTGACCAGCGGCATCAACGCGGTCGCCCACGCCGCCGAGGCCCTGTACGCGCCGGACGCCTCGCCGCTGGTGTCGCTGACGGCACAGGAGGGCGCCCGGGCCATGGTGGGCGCACTGCCCGGTGTGGCGGCCGACCCGGGGGACCTGGAGGCGCGCGGCCGTGCCCTCTACGGTGCCTGGCTCTGCGGTGCCGCGCTCGGCGCGACCACCATGGGCCTGCACCACAAGCTGTGCCACGTCCTCGGTGGCACCTTCGGCCTCCCCCACGCCGAGACCCACACGGTCGTCCTCCCGTACGCCCTCGCCTACAACGCCCCAGCCGCCCCCGACGCCCTGGCGGCACTCGGCCGAGCCCTCGCCACCGACCACGCCGCCCAGGCCCTGTGGGACCTGTCGGGCACCCTCGGCGCGCCCCGATCGCTGGCCGAACTCGGCCTCACACAGGCCGACTTGGCGGCGGCCGCAGCCGAGGTGGCGGGTCAGGCGTACCCCAACCCGCGCGAGATCACCGCGGCGGACGCCCTGGAGGTCCTGCGGGCGGCGTACGGCGGCGACCGGCCTCCGGCGTGGTCCTGAGCGACGCGAACGGAAGACGCGAACCGAAGACGCGAACGAGGACGTGAACCGACGGCGTGAACCGACGGCGTGAACCGACGGCGTGAACCGACGGCGCGAACCGACCACGCGAAGAGAAGACGAGAACCGAAAGGTGAACACCATGCCCCTCGGACTGCTCCGGCGGCGATTCAGGAATGCCCCCGGAGGCGCCGCGGGCGCCACGATTCCGGTCCCGGACGGCGCGGGTGTCGTCCTCCGCGAAGTACTGGACCCGGTGAACCAACCCATGGGCGCGGCCGATGTGATCGTGACGGAACTGCGCAGCCACCGCGTCGCGGCCCGCGGCGCCACGGACCCGTACGGCTTCTTCATGGCCGTGCTGCCGCCGGGCGCCTACAGCATGCTGATCATGGCCGAGGGACTGGAACCGCACCGCGAGACGGTCGAGATCGTCGCGGACGCCGGTGTCTCCCGGGAGCGGGTGTGGCTCCAGTCGGCCCGCGCCCTCGAACTCCCGCCCCCCGGGACCTGGCTCTTCGACCCGCCGCACACCGCGATCCGCTTCATCGCCAAGCACGTCGGAATGGCCCATGTGCACGGCCGTTTCGAACGCTTCGAGGGCGGCCTCGCGGTCGCCCAGGACATGACCCGGTCCCGCGTCCAGGTGCGCATCGACGCGTCCAGCATCAACACCGGCAACAACACCCGCGACACACACCTGCGCTCCGCCGACTTCCTCGACGTCGAACGCTTCCCGTACATCGACTTCACCAGCACCCGCTTCGCCTACCGCGGCGGCAGCAAGTGGACCCTCCAGGGCAGCCTCACCATGCACGGCGTCAGCCGCTCCGTGTCCCTGGACACCACCTACCTCGGCACCGTCAACGGCGGCTACGGCGAGGAACTCCGCTGCGCCGCCCTCGCCAAGTCCGAACTCCACCGCGAGGACTACACCCTCAACTGGCGTTCCATGCTCGCCCGTGGCATCGCGGTCGTCGGCCCGACCATTCAGCTGGAACTGGACGTCCAGGCGATGTACCGCACGCACGACACACCCACGCCGCCGGAGTAGCGGGCAAAGTCCGCGCGATATCCGCTCAATCCCCCTGTCCAAGACCGGCCGGCCATTTCCTGTCATCCACTGCCGAGAACTCGACGGTCATGTATGCCCATTGGGCCACGGTGGCAAGGAATGGCCGAGGGGGCTCCCTGACGCTCCGGAGGGAATACATCCGAGCGGGGCAGCTTCGCCGCGCCCATCGGCTCTCAGGGAGGCGGCAAGGCATGGACGCGCCTCGGAACAGCCACATCAGTACAGAGCTGGCCGACATCCGCGAAGTGTCGCCGGCTCTGCTGGAGGCGGAGGCCGGCAAGGACATGGCGTTCGGCCAGGCCGTACGGCGGCCCTGCTGGCCTCCCGCCCCCCGCGTCGATCTCCTGCTGCCGCACGGCACTTGGGACACCCCACCCCCTGGACTCGCGGATCGGTGGCACCGGATACCCCCCGCCCCGCCGGTGACCGCCCAGGGAACGCCGGCCCGCCCGGGGAAGGCGCCGTACGCCGACTGGCTGCGGCGGGTCTTCGACCGTTGGTACGACGCCCCCGCACGGGAAACGGGAAACGGGAGTCCGGCTCTTCGAAGAGCTGATGGTGGGCGTTCTCGGGAGCTCGATGCGCACCGAGTCCGTGGGGCCGGCCCCGGCCGTCATCGAGACCGACGGTTCCATCGAGCAGTCCGACTCCCTCAAGGTCGCGTACGAAGGCGCGCCGGAGACGGGACTCGACGTCTTCCGCCACAGCTTCGACGACGTTCTCGACGAGCCACTGATCCGTCAACGGCAGGCGGGCGCGGACGGGTTGGGGCCCGCCTGCGGGCGCTGCCCGCTGGTCGCCGTGTGCGGGGGTGGGCTCTTCGCCCACCGGTACGCCGCCGGGAGCGGCTTCCGTAACCCGTCCGGTCTACTGCGCCGACCTGGCCCCGCTCATCCTGCACATCCGGGCCTGGGTCCGGGCCGATCTCGCCGTACCACCGCAGGGCCTGCCCGAACTGGACGTCAGGGGTACGTAGGGTAGGGTTTACCTGCGCGTTCACACACGACATCGTGGACAGCGCGACGGGACGTGGCGCAGCTTGGTAGCGCACTTGACTGGGGGTCAAGGGGTCGCAGGTTCAAATCCTGTCGTCCCGACTTGCGGAGCAGCAGGTTGGAAGCCGTATCGGTGCATGCCGGTACGGCTTTTTCGTCGGTCGCCACGGCCGGGCGCGTCTCGGTGGAGCGACGCTCTCAAGATCTGGTCGGAATCGGAATCGGAATCGGGATCGGGATCGGGATCGGGGTCGGGGCCGGGGTCGCGCTCGTGCCGGGGGAGGGGGAGCCGTTGTACGCGCGCTCGCAGTACGGCCAGTCGTCGAAGTCGCCCGCGCGTTCCCACAGGCGGTGGGCCGCCTGGATGTTCCACTCAGGATCCAGTGCCTTGCGCGGGGTTCCGCCGAGCCTGCCCAGCCGGGCGTCGGAGATCTGGATGGCCACCACGCCGGCCGCCGCGAGTGGGACGTACAGCGGGCTCGCGTACGTCTACGGTGGCGACACCTACCGACGGGGACGGTGCCACGAGGCTCGCCGGCTACAACTACCGCACCTGCTCCTGACACCGCGCGCCCGCCACCGGCGGCGCGTCACGCGGCCGACGTTCCGCGCATGCCTCTCCACGGCCACGGGGAGGGGCATGCGCGGTGGCCGTTCCCGCCGCGCTCAGCCACCGCCGTCGAGGTCGGCCCGTCGGCGCAGCACGCTCAGCTCGTGGCCGAGGAGCCGCATCTCGTAGAGCTTGCCGCGCGCGTTCTCGAAGGGGCGGTGGAGGATCAGCATCAGGCGTCCGTCGAAGGTGTGGAAGAGCATGCCGTGGCCGCTGTCCTCCCGGACCAGGGGCCGCTGTTGCTCCCACGGCCCCGTCAGGTCGCCGGACCTGGAGACCGCGTAGGTCTGCACATAGCCGCCGCTGACGGTGCCGTCGTCGCCGGCCACGTTCTTCTCGTATGTCGACCACAGCATGAGCAGGGAGCCGTCGGGCGTGCGGTACAGCTGGGGGCCGTCGGTGATGTAGGGCGCGAGCTGGTGCGGCACCCCGGCGGGGATCTGCTCGGTGAGCCAGTTCGCGTCCGAGGCCTTGAACAGGAAGACCGGGTCGCCGATGGTCCGGGTCAGGTCCGGGGCCAGCCGGATCGCCTCCATGGTTCCGTCGACGGTCTGCAGCCACTCGTGCGCGTACACCATCCAGGGCTGCCCGGACGGATCGACGTGGAGGGTGCCGTCGAGGGTCATGAGGTTCTCGGGCGGAGTGGGGCGTGCGGGGTCCACGACGGTGAAGGGGCCCAACAGCGAATCGGAGACGGCCGTGATCGTGCCGCGCATGTGGTTCGGGAGCTGGAAGGGCGAGCCCCACCTGTTGGCCGGCGGTACCTTGAGCGGCTTGTCCTGGTCGTGCAGCGTGGTGAACAGGTAGTGCCTGCCGTCCCAGGAGTGCACCTCCGGCGCCCACGCCCCGTCGGTCGCCCAGATCCCCTGCTGCTCGGCCGTCCGGAAGACCACGACCGGGCGCGTCCAGTCCCGCAGGTCGGCGCTGCGGTAGACCATCGTGCCGGTGCCGTCCACGCCCGAGACGGTCGGGTCGTTGGACGTGTAGAGGTAGTAGGTGCGGGTCTCGTCGTCGGCGACTATGAACGGATCATGCAGCGGCATGTCGGGGAGCCGCATGTCGGGTAGCCGTATCGGTTCGGTCTCGGTCACCGTCGAAGAATAGTGAGCGAAGAGCGTTGACTTCGCGTGCACTTCAAGTTGAAGACTGCCGTTCAGGCCCGGGAGCCGGGCGGAACGGGAGGCAACGGCATGAAGTACCGCACGATGGGCAGTGACCCGGCGACCCGTCGCGAGGTGAGCGTGCTCGCGCTCGGCGCGATGCTGTTCGGCTCGCGGACGGACGAGAGGACCTCCTTCGCGATACTCGACCGCTACGTCGAAGCGGGCGGGAACTTCATCGACACGTCCGACAACTACGCCTTCTGGCTCGACGCGGGGCAGGGCGGCCAGAGCGAGGAACTGCTCGGACGGTGGCGGCGCAGCCGGGGCGTCGGGGACGAGATCGTCATGGCCACCAAGCTCGGTGCCCGGCCCCTCGCGCCCGGCACCAGCTATGTCGACAACGCCGAGGGGCTGTCGGCGAAGGTGATCCGGGAGTCGGCGGAGCGCAGCCGCGAGCGGCTCGGGGTGGAGCGGCTCGACCTGCTCTACGCGCACATCGAGGACCGTACGGTGTCGGCGCGGGAGACCGTCGAGGGGTTCGCGGAACTCGTCGCGGAGGGCACGGTCGGACTGCTCGGCGTGAGCAACCACGCCGTGTGGCGGGTGGAGCGGGCCCGCGCCCTCGCCGCCGCGGCGGGGCTGCCCGGCTACGAGGTGCTCCAGTACCACCACAGCTATCTGCGCCCGCGCACCGACGTCCCGAGCGACCTCTGGGCGGACGGCACCCTGGGCGCGGCCACGGCGGACCTGCTGAGCTACCTGGAGGCGGAGCCCGACCTCACCCTGGTCGCCTACTCCCCGCTGCTCAAGGGCGGGTACGTACGGCCGGCGGAGCTGCCCTCCGACTACGACCACCCGGGCACCCCCGCCCGGACGAAGGTGCTGGGCGAGGTGGCGCGGGAGACCGGGGCCACCGTCAACCAGGTGGTCCTCGCCTGGCAGTTGGGCGGGCGGTTCCCGATCGTTCCGCTGGCCGGGGTGTCGTCGGTGGCGCAACTGGAGGAGAACCTGGGTGCGGTGGAGCTGGAGCTGACGGAGGATCAGCGGGCCAGGCTGGACGCCGCGCACTGAACCGCGCGGGTCCGGCGCGCCCGCGCTCGGGTCAGGCCTGACCGACGTTCGTCGTGAGGAGCCGCAGCAACTGCTTGGTCATGGTGTGCTGTTCGGGCGTCAGCCCCATGGCCTCGCCGATGTCCACGGGGACGGTCCGGGCCCGCTCCTCGAGCTGGGCGCCGGACTCGGTGAGCCGGATGGCGACGGAGCGCTCGTCGTCCGTGCGGCGCTCGCGGCGGAGCAGGCCGCCGGCCTCCAGGCGCTTGAGCAGGGGGGAGAGGGTGCTGGACTCCAGCTGGAGCGCGGCGCCCAGGTCGCGTACGGAGATCGAGTCCTGCTCCCAGAGCGCGAGCATGACCAGGTACTGCGGATAGGTCAGCCCCAGCTCGTCGAGCAGCGGCCGGTAGCGGGCCGTGACCGCGCGCGAGGCGGCGTACAGGGCGAAACAGAGCTGGTCGTCCAGGAGCAGGCTGTGTCCCGGTGCCGCCGCCGGGTCCTGTGTCGTCCCGGTCGTGCTCGCGATGTCGCCGGCTGTGCTCACGGTGTCGCTCCTCGGTCCCGCGCTCTGGATGACGATCTCCCACCCTACCTTCGAGTCTCCTCGATTATATCGACCACATAATAATCGGACGTTAGATAGTCGGGCAATAATTAGTTGTGCACGACCTAGTCGCACGCTACTGTTGTGCTGTGCCGCCGACCCGGCGAACGACGCCGAACGAGCCTGCCCGCGGTACCGGATCCGAGGAGATCGCCATGTCCGAGACCACCACCGGCCCCCGTCCCGTCCTGGAACCCGCCGCCGCGGAGTTCGCGGCGGCGACCGCGAATCCGCCGTACCTCTTCGACCTCGGCCCGGTGGAGGGCCGTAAGACCGTCGACGAGGTGCAGTCGGGCGACATCGG
The DNA here is from genome assembly GCF_045160825.1 of Streptomyces sp. NBC_00104. Lineage (NCBI taxonomy): Bacteria > Bacillati > Actinomycetota > Actinomycetes > Kitasatosporales > Streptomycetaceae > Streptomyces > Streptomyces sp. NBC_00104. Next base: position 9,634,614 of record NZ_CP108215.1, read on the forward strand.
GAAGCCGGCCGTGGACGAGGAATGGGTGACCGTGCCGGGCGGCCCCACCGGTGAGGTCAAGGCCCGTATCGTCCGCCCGGTGGGTGCCAAAGGTGTTCTTCCGGTGATCCTCTACATCCACGGGGCCGGCTGGGTCTTCGGCAACGCCCACACCCACGACCGGCTGGTGCGCGAGCTGGCCGTGGGCGCCCGGGCCGCGGTTGTCTTCCCCGAGTACGACCTTTCGCCCGAGGCCCGCTACCCGGTGGCCGTCGAGCAGAACTACGCGGTGGCCCGCTGGATCGTCGCCGAGGGCGCCGGCCACTACCTGGACGCCACCCGCATCGCCGTGGCCGGCGACTCCGTCGGCGGCAACATGGCCGCCGCGCTGACCCTGATGGCCAAGGAGCGGGGTGACGTCCCCCTGGTCCAGCAGGTGCTCTTCTACCCGGTCACCGACGCCGCCTTCGACACCGGTTCCTACCGCCAGTTCGGCGAGGGCTACTTCCTGCGGCGGGACGGCATGCAGTGGTTCTGGGACCAGTACACGACCAGTGAGAAGGAGCGCGCCGAGATCACCGTCTCACCGCTGCGCGCCACCCCCGGGCAGCTCAAGGGCCTGCCCCCGGCCCTCGTGATCACCGCCGAGGCCGATGTCCTGCGCGACGAGGGCGAGGCGTACGCCGCCAAACTGCGGGAGGCCGGGGTGCCGGTGACCGCCGTGCGTTACCAGGGCATCATCCACGACTTCGTCATGCTCGACGCCCTGCGGGGGACGCGTGCCGCCGAGGCCGCGATCGGGCAGGCGGTCGCCACCCTGCGCACGGCCCTCGGCACCGACTGACCGTACGACCCGGGGAAAAGCGCGCCGCCCCGGCCGGGAGTGATCCCGGCCGGGGCGGTGGTGTGCGGGCGTGCGGGCCCGCACGGGGTGTGTGGGGTCAGGCTCAGGCGAAGTTCGCCAGCGCCTCGTTCCACGTGGCCGACGGGCGCATGACCGCGGCGGCCTTGGCGGGGTCGGGCTGGTAGTAGCCGCCGATGTCGGCGGGCTTGCCCTGGACGGCGATCAGCTCGTCGACGATGGTCTGCTCGTTCGCCGAGAGGGTCTCGGCGAGCGGGGCGAAGGCCTTGGCCAGGTCGGCGTCGTCGGTCTGGGCGGCCAGCTCCTGGGCCCAGTACAGGGACAGGTAGAAGTGGCTGCCGCGGTTGTCGATGCCGCCGACGCGACGCGAGGGGGACTTGTCCTCGTTGAGGAAGGTCGCCGTGGCGCGGTCGAGGGTGTCGGCGAGGACCTTGGCGCGGGCGTTGCCGGTGACCGTCGCGTACTGCTCCAGGGACGGGACCAGGGCGAAGAACTCGCCCAGGGAGTCCCAGCGCAGGTAGTCCTCCTTGACCAGCTGCTGGACGTGCTTCGGGGCGGAGCCGCCCGCGCCCGTCTCGAACAGGCCGCCGCCCGCCATCAGCGGGACGACCGACAGCATCTTGGCGCTGGTGCCCAGCTCCAGGATCGGGAACAGGTCGGTGAGGTAGTCACGCAGCACGTTGCCGGTCACCGAGATCGTGTCCTCGCCGCGGCGGATGCGTTCCACCGACAGCTTGGTGGCCTCGACCGGGGCGAGGATACGGATGTCCAGGCCCTCGGTGTCGTGCTCCGCCAGGTACGCGTTGACCTTGGCGATCAGGTTGGCGTCGTGCGCGCGGGTCTCGTCCAGCCAGAACACCGCCGGGTCGCCGGTGGCGCGGGCGCGGGTGACGGCCAGCTTCACCCAGTCGCGGATCGGGGCGTCCTTGGTCTGGCAGGCGCGGAAGATGTCACCGGCGGAGACCGTCTGCTCCAGCACCACGTCGCCGGCCTGGTCGACGAGGCGGACCGTGCCGGTGACCGGGATCTCGAAGGTCTTGTCGTGGGAGCCGTACTCCTCGGCCTTCTGCGCCATGAGGCCGACGTTCGGGACCGAGCCCATCGTCGACGGGTCGTAGGCGCCGTTGGCGCGGCAGTCGTCGACGACGACCTGGTAGACACCGGAGTACGAGGAGTCCGGGAGCACCGCGAGGGTGTCGGCCTCCTGGCCGTCCGGGCCCCACATGTGGCCGGAGGTGCGGATCATGGCCGGCATCGAGGCGTCGACGATGACGTCGGACGGCACGTGCAGGTTGGTGATGCCCTTGTCGGAGTCGACCATCGCCAGCGCCGGGCCCTCGGCGAGCTCGGCGTCGAAGGAGGCCTTGATCTCGGCGCCCTCCGGCAGGGCCTCCAGGCCCTTGTGGATGCCGCCCAGACCGTCGTTCGGGGACAGACCGGCCGCGGCCAGCGTCTCGCCGTACTTCGCGAAGGTCTTCGGGAAGAAGGCGCGCACCACGTGACCGAAGACGATCGGGTCGGAGACCTTCATCATCGTGGCCTTGAGGTGCACCGAGAACAGCACGTCCTCGGCCTTGGCGCGGGCGACCTGCGCGGTCAGGAACTCGCGCAGCGGGGCGACGCGCATGACGGAGGCGTCGACGACCTCGCCGGCCAGGACCGGTACGGACTCGCGCAGCACGGTGGTCGAGCCGTCGTCGCCGACCAGCTCGATCTTCAGCGCGCCGTCCTCGGCGATGACCGCGGACTTCTCGGTGGAGCGGAAGTCGTCCTCACCCATGGTCGCGACGTTCGTCTTCGAGTCGGCGGACCAGGCGCCCATGCGGTGCGGGTGGTTCTTGGCGTAGTTCTTGACCGAGGCGGGGGCGCGGCGGTCGGAGTTGCCCTCACGCAGGACCGGGTTCACGGCGGAACCCTTGATCTTGTCGTAGCGGGCGCGGATCTCGCGCTCCTCGTCGGACTTCGGGTCGTCCGGGTAGTCCGGCAGCGCGTAGCCCTGGCTCTGCAGCTCGGCGACCGCGGCCTTCAGCTGCGGGATCGACGCCGAGATGTTCGGCAGCTTGATGATGTTCGCCGCGGGCGTCTTGGCCAGCTCGCCCAGCTCCGAGAGGGCGTCGGGGATGCGCTGGCCCTCCTCCAGGTACTCCGGGAAGACCGCGATGATGCGCCCGGCCAGCGAGATGTCACGGGTCTCGACGGAGACACCGGCCTGCGAGGCGTACGCCTTGATCACGGGCAGGAACGAGTGGGTCGCCAGGGCGGGCGCCTCGTCAGTGTGCGTGTAGATGATGGTCGAGTCAGTCACCGGGTGCTCCGCTCCACGTCTGCAACATTGCTCGACATCAAGATATCTCGTGACGGGGCCGGACTCGACAGGGGCCGGGGTGTGGGTGTGCGTGGCACCACGGATGTTCTTCGCCCCCGCCGCCCCTACCCGTCCCATCCCCAGGGGGCTGCGCGCCCCTTCGACCCCCGTCCCGTCCTCGGGGCTCCGCCCCGGACCCCGTTCGCGCAGTTCCCCGCGCCCCTGAAAAGGGGCGCGGGGAACTGCGCGAGAAGCCCCACCCACCCGCAGCCGAAGAACCGGCCCGCGCGGGGTCGAAGGGGCGGCAGACCCTGGGGAGGGGACGGGTAGGGGCGGCGGGGGCGAAAATCCTAGGGCGTGACCTCGACCGACGCCTCCCGCTGGTGCGGGATCTCCACGCCGGCCCCGCCGGTCTGGAGCGTGATCGCCCGCCGCGGCACCGGAACACTGATGCCCTCGGCCCGGTACCGCCTGTGCAGCCGCTTGATGAACTCGTGCTTGATCCGGTACTGGTCGCTGAACTCCCCGACCCCGAGGATCACGGTCATCCCGATGCGGGAGTCGCCGAAGGTGTGGAACCGCACGGCGGGCTCGTGGTCGGGGACCGCGCCCTCGACCTCCTTCATGGTCTCGGCGATGACCTCGTTGGTCACCCGCTCGACATGCTCCAGGTCGCTGTCGTAGCCGACACCCACCTGCACGAGCAGGGTCATGTCCTGCTCGGGCTGGTTGAAGTTGGTCATGTTCGTGCCGGCGAGCTGACCGTTGGGGATGATCACCAGGTTGTTGGAGAGTGACTTGATCGTCGTCTGCCGCCAGTTGATGTCGACGACATAGCCCTCCTCGCCGCTGCTCAGCTTGATGTAGTCGCCCGGCTGGACGGTCTTCGAGGCGAGGATGTGGATGCCCGCGAAGAGGTTGGCGAGGGTGTCCTGGAGGGCGAGGGCCACCGCGAGACCGCCGACGCCCAGTGCGGTGACCAGCGGGGCGACCGGAATGCCCAGCGTCTGCAGGATCACCAGACAGCCGATGGCGAGGACCGTGACCCGGGTGATGTTCACGAAGATCGTGACCGAGCCCGCGACCCCGGCCCGGGACTGGGCGAGCGTGCGCACCAGACCGGCGATCACCCTGGCCGCCGTGACCGTGGCGACGAGGATGAACAGCACCGTCAGGGACTGGTTCACGTTGTGCTGCACGGTCTTCGTCAGCGGCAGCACCGCCGCCGCGGCCGCCGCGCCGCCGACGAACGCGCTCCACGGCACCAGGGAGCGCAGCGTGTCGACGATGAAGTCGTCACCGCCCCAGCGGGTCTTCGTCGCGTGGCCGCCGAGCCACCGCAGCAGCAGCCGCAGCAGGAACGCGGCCAACAGGCCCGCGGCCAGAGTGATTCCGGCCACGAGGTAGTCGTCGAGGGTGAGGGCCCGGGTCATCGGTCGCCTCCCGAGGGACGGGGGGAGCGACCGGCGGGCCGTATGTCAGCTCCCGTGGGCCGTATGTGATGTGTCGTCACCTTGCCACCTGCTCGAATCCGGAATGCACGATCACGCCTGCCGGACGTGTGTACGACGTCGGGCGCGACCGCTCATCCTGCCGCATCCGTACGGCTGATCGGCACCGGACCTGCGTGGATCGGCCGACGACCGGCCCCGCGCCCACGGGAATGTCCGGATGTGCACCGCCGGGACGGCTCCCCCGCCCCGACGCCCGACTCCGAGGTCAGATCACCTTCAGCCGGACCAGCGCGCCGAGCGTCAACGCGCCCGGCAGCAGCGGCAGCCAGACCGTGATGATCCGGAACGCCAGCACCACCGCGGTCGCCACGGCCGCCGGACCGCCCGCCGCCACCAGGGCGACCACGAGCGCGGCCTCCACCGACCCGAACCCGCCCGGTGTCGGTACCAGGGCGACCGCGACCGTGGCGGCGAGATAGGCGAGCGCCATGTGCGTCACCGGGATGTCGAGCCCCAACGCCAGCCCCACGGTGACCAGTACGCCCGCCTGGAGCGCCGGGAACGCCAGCGAACCGCCCCAGAGCGCCAGGACCCGCGCCGGCCGCGCGTGCACCGAGCGGGCCTCGCCCAGCGCCGTGCGCACGAAGCCGAACACGGCCGTACGCAGCCGCCGTACGAGGAGAACCACGGCCACGCCCCCGCAGGCGACGGCGACGGCCGTGACCAGCAAGGGCGTTGACGCGCCGTCGGGGAGGAGGGGGCCCGGTCGCAGCGCCCGGGGGAACGCGAGCAGCAGGGCCAGCAGCAGGCCGACCCGGGCGACGGACTCCGCGAGCAGATACAGCGCGAGCGCCGCCGACGAACGGGACAGCGACACCCCGCACACCGTCATGAACCGCAGGTTCACCGCGCTCGCGCCCAGCCCGGTCGGCAGCAGGTGGTTCGCCGCGCCCGCCGCGAACTGGGTGGCCAGCAGCCGCCCCGCCGGCAGCCGCTCCACGAGCGCCCCCTGCCGGGTCACGGCCGCCGCGACCCAGGTCAGACAGGTGACGCCGATCGCCGCGACCAGCCAGGGCCACCGCGCGGTCGCGAGACGGGCGAAGCCCTCGACGAGCACGGAGCGGTGCCGCACGGCGACCACCAGGACCAGGACGAGGGGAAGCAGACAGAGGATCCGCCGCACCGGAACACACCGGCCGAGCCCCCGCCCCCGGCCGTCCCGCTCCGGGACCGGGCCCCGGCCCTCCGCCGCGCCCGGCTCCCGGCTTTCGCCCCGCTCCTGTGTCCGGCTCGCGGGCAGTCGTATCGCGCTCACACCGGGAGAGGTTCTCCGGGCCCGGCCAACGGGGGGTTGCGGGCGCGGGGCGGGCGGTTGACCGGGGAGCGGACTTCACCGCGCCCGGGCGTACGCCGTCTCGCGCCTTGACCTCAAGCTTGGTCGAGGTTCTAACGTCCTCCGCATGAGTATGGAGACCACCGCCTGGACCCAGCTGCAGGGTCTGATGACCGCCCGGCAGCAGAGCCGTCCCTTCGCCCGCGCGACGCTACGCCGTATCGGCGCCTTCGCCCGTCCACATCGTCGCCGTATCGCATGGTTCGTCGCCCTCAGTGTCGTCACCGCGCTGCTCGCCGTGGCGACGCCGGTGCTCGCGGGGCACGTCGTGGACGTGATCGTGTCGGACGGGGACGAGGCGGTCGTCGTCCGCCTTGCCGTGCTCATCGCCCTCATCGCGGTCGCCGAAGCGGCGCTCGGGCTGCTGGGCCGACGCCTGTCTGCGACGCTCGGTGAGGGACTCATCCTCGATCTGCGGACCGCCGTCTTCGATCATGTGCAGCGCATGCCGGTCGCGTTCTTCACACGTACTCGTACGGGAGCGCTCGTCAGTCGTCTCAACAACGACGTCATCGGCGCTCAACGGGCGTTCAGCAACACCCTGTCCGGAGTGGTGAGCAACCTGGTCACCCTGCTGCTCACCCTCGCCGTCATGCTGACCCTCTCCTGGCAGATCACCCTCCTCTCGCTCGTCCTGCTGCCCGTCTTCGTGATCCCCGCCCGGCGCATGGGCAGCCGTATGGCCCGGCTTCAGCGGGAGGCGGCCGACCTCAACGCGGCGATGGGCACCCGGATGACCGAGCGCTTCTCGGCGCCCGGCGCCACCCTGGTCAAGCTCTTCGGACGGCCCGACGACGAGTCCGCCGAGTTCGCCGAACGGGCCCGCCGGGTGCGGGACATCGGCGTCCGTACGGCGATGGCGCAGTCGGCGTTCATCACCGCCCTCACCCTCGTCTCGGCCCTCGCGCTCGCCCTGGTGTACGGCCTCGGCGGCTGGTTCGCGCTGCGCGGCACTCTGGAGGCGGGCGCGGTCGTGTCCCTGGCGCTGCTGCTGACCCGGCTGTACGCACCGCTGACCGCGCTGGCCGGCGCGCGCGTGGAGGTCATGAGCGCCCTGGTGAGCTTCGAGCGCGTCTTCGAGGTGCTGGACCTGAAGCCGCTCATCGAGGAGAAACCGGACGCCCGCGAGGTCCCCGAGGGCCCGGTGGCCGTGGAGTTCGACGACGTCCGCTTCGGCTACCCGTCCGCGGACAAGGTCTCCCTCGCCTCCCTGGAGGAGGTGGCCTCCCTCGACACCCGTGGCGGCACCGAGGTCCTGCACGGTGTCTCCTTCCGCGCCGAACCCGGCCAGACCGTCGCCCTCGTCGGCTCCTCCGGCGCCGGCAAGTCGACCGTCGCCCAACTGCTGCCCCGGCTGTACGACACGGACACGGGCACCGTGCGTATCGGCGGCGTCGACGTGCGCGACCTGAGCGCGGCGTCGCTGCGCGGCACCCTCGGCATGGTCACCCAGGACGGCCACCTCTTCCACGACACCGTCCGCGCCAACCTGCTCCTCGCCCGCCCCGGCGCCACGGACGACGATCTGTGGGACGTCCTGCGCCGGGCCCGCCTGGACGACCTCGTCCGCTCCCTGCCCGACGGCCTCGACACCGTCGTCGGCGAGCGCGGCTACCGCCTCTCCGGCGGCGAACGCCAGCGCATGACCATCGCCCGCCTGCTCCTGGCCCGCCAGCGCGTCGTCATCCTCGACGAGGCCACCGCCCACCTCGACAACACCTCGGAGGCCGCCGTCCAGGAGGCCCTCGCGGAGGCGCTGGAGGGCAGGACCGCCGTGGTCATCGCCCACCGCCTGTCGACCGTACGGACCGCCGACCAGATCCTCGTCGTCGAGGCCGGCCGGATCGTGGAACGCGGCCGGCACGAGGAACTGCTGGCGGCAGGCGGACGGTACGCGGAGCTGTACCGGACCCAGTTCGAGAAGTCGGGGACCGACGAGCCGGCGGTGGCAGCGCCGGTGGCGGCGGTGTAGGAGCCGAGCGGTCCCCGGGGTTCAGTGCTCGACGCCGGTTCCCGGGGTTCAGCCCTCGACGCCGGTCGCCGGGTGGGCGGCTCCGACCCCACCGGGCGCTACGCGCCGCCCACCCCTGAACCGTGGCCCCGGTTCACCGGCAGCTCGTACACCGCGAAGGCACGCCGGATGACGGGCTGGGCGACATTGCGCACCCGCACACCACCGCTCGTGATGCCGTGCTCGGTACCCAGATGGGCGTGGCCGTGGACGGCGAGGTCGGCGCCGGACTCGTCCATCGCCTCCGCCAGGAGGTAGCTGCCGAGGAAGGGGTAGATCTCCAGCGGCTCACCGACGAGTGTGTCCGGTACGGGGGCGAAGTGGGTGAGCGCGATACGGACCGCGCAGCCGTCCTCCGCCAACTCGTCGAGGGCGCGACGCAGTCCGTCCGCGAGCCCCCGGGTGTGACGGACGAAGGCCTTCATCTCGGGTTCGCCGAACTCGCTGCCGCTGCGCCCGGCGAAGCCGCCGCCGAACCCCTTCGTCCCGGCGACCCCGACCCGTACCCCGTCGACCCGGACGACGGTGCCCTCACCCTCCAGGACGGTCACGCCCGCGTCCCGCAGCACGGCCGTCACGTCCTCGGGGCGCTCGGCGTGGTGGTCGTGGTTCCCGAGGACGGCGATCACCGGCACCGGCAGCCCCGCCACCTCCTCGGCGACGACCCGGGCCTCCTCCGGTGTGCCGTGGCGGGTGAGGTCCCCGGCGAGCAGCAGCAGGTCGGCGTGGTCGGGCAGCGTGTCGAACGCCGGGCGGAGCAGACCTCGGCTGTCCGGCCCCAGATGGATGTCCCCGACGGCCGCGACCCGGATCACGACAACTCCTCGGAACGGTCCGGGGCGGTGACGTCGGCCAGCGCGATGTCCGCCCGGACGGCCACGCCCGGCAGTTCCTTCGCCGCGATCCGCAGGATCGCCTCGCGATCGGCCGCCGAGGACGCCGTGCCGGTGATGTGCACGGCGTCGCCGCGCGCCTCGATCCGCATCCCGAGCTCGGCCAGATCGCTCCGGGCGAGCCGCTCTTCGAGGTGGGCTATGCGGTACTCGGTGTGCGCCGACGCCGGCGGGCGGGAGGCGCCGCCGCCCGGTCCGGTCCGCGGTCCGTTCTCATGTTCTGTCTCATGTCCTGTCGCCATCGCCGGTCTCCTCCGGCTCGATCACATGAAGGCGCTCCAGCAGAAAGAGGAAGGCCGCGGGCATCGGTTCGGCTCCGCACTCGTGCCGCACCCGGCTCCAGTCGATCTTCTCGCGCAGGGTGCGGGCGATCGGCAGCACGGCACCGAAGTCGCAGTAGTGCTCGGAGAACGCCAGGAGCCGCCCGACGAGCAGATCCGTCGCCGCGAGCACGGGCATCCACACGGACTGGACCGACAGCACCTCCGCCCGGTCCAGCAGGTCGCGGCTGACCGGCGCCCGGGACGGCCGGAAGATCAGGTCGACCTCCTGGCCCTGGCTCCGGGTCTTCAGCAGCCAGTCCTCGGGCGGTTGGACCACCTTCAGCCCCGCGGCCTCCAGCGTGGAGGTGACCGCGTCGATGTCCTCCGGCAGCACACAGAAGTCGACGTCGTGCTGGAGCGTGCCCGGGCCGCCGTGGGCGTACACCGCGACGCCGCCCGCCAGCGCGAAGGAGTGCCCACCGGCCTTGAGCAGCGAAGCGACCTCCTTGGCCGCTTCGAGGATGGCCTGGGTCCGATCGGGAGGGAGCCCGTCGTCGTCCGGGCCGGCGAGATCGCCCATGCCTTCCACGATAGTGCGGCCCCGGCCGATGGCCAGACGTGCACCGCAGCTCACAGTGACCGGCGAGCGACCCTCAGTAGCGTGGGCAACAGCCCTTGACCTGCAAGAACGCAGGCAGGGAGCCTGGTTTTCGGGAGTGCCCCATGCCGCGCGTCACCAACGACGGATCGAGGACGCCCGCCGCGCCGACCGGGGTGGCGGCTACGCCGCCCACCAGGTGGAGGCACACGTGATCCTGCGCGAACTACGCACGCTGAGCCTCGCGATGCTGCCCGGCCGGGCGGGCCAGCGCGTCGACGGTCGCGGAGAACAGCCACGGCAGCCGCTGTGCCAGAGGAACCAGCGCCGCGCGAACCGGCGGCACCCGCGTCGCGCCGAGCAGCGCGTGGGTCAGCCAGCGGTAGCGCCGTGTGAGCTGCCGCCACTCCCGCTCGTAGCCCGTCACGTCACCGCTGGTGACGGCCCGGACGGCCGCCGGCGCCTGCGCGAGCGCCAGCGCGATGCCCTCACCGGTCAGCGCGTCGACGTAGCCGGCGGCATCGCCGACGAGCAGCACTCGGCCGGCGGTGCGCGCGCTCGTGTCCTGGCGGAGCGGGCCCGCCCCACGCACCGGTCCGGCGTGCCGGGCCCCGGCCAGCCGCTCCCGCAGCTCGGGGAAGTCGGCGAGGTGGTCGTCGAACGATCCGCGGGCCCCGGTGAGCACCGCGACGCCCACGAGGTCGCCGGCGACCGGGGTCACGTAGGCCTCCGCGCGGCGGGCCCAGTGCACCTCGACGTGGTCGCTCCAGGGGGCGAGCTCGTAGTGGCGCCGCAGCCCGTGCCGCGCGCGGGCCCGGCGCGGCCGGTCGAGGCCCAGGGCCCGGCGGATCGGCGAATGCAGGCCGTCGGCCGCGACGAGGTGGCCGGCCCGGGTGCCGTCGACCGACACACCGTCCTCGTCCTGCTGGACGTGGTGCGCCGTGCGCCGCTCGATCGGTACGCCCGCGGCCAGCACCGTCTCGCGCAGAGCCGCGTGCAGTGTCGTGCGGCGTACCCCCCGGCCCGGGCCCGCCCCGAAGTCGGCATCGACCCGGCGCGGTCCGGCGACGTAGCGGATGCCGCGCAGGTCGTGACCCGGCGGGCGCACACCGAGTGCCGTCAGGGCGGTGACGGCACCCGGCATCAGTCCCTCGCCGCAGGCCTTGTCGACGGTACCGGCGCGTCGCTCCCACACGGCGACGTCGAGCCCCGCCCGGGCCGCGTGCAGGGCCGTGGCCAGGCCCGCCGGCCCTCCGCCGACGACGAGCAGGTCCATGTGCGCCTCCTTCAGGCCAGTTGTGCCAGGGCGGTGTCCTCGGTGCGGATGCGAGTGGCGAGCAGGAACCCGTTCAGCGCGGTGAAGACGACCGCCGTGACCCAGGCCGAGTGCACCAGGGGCAGCGCGAGCCCCTCCGCGACGACGGCGACGTAGTTGGGGTGCGGGATCCAGCGGTAGGGGCCGCCCGTCACGCGCGCGGCACCCGGCACGACGATCACCCGGGTGTTCCACTGCCGTCCCAGGGTCGCGATGCACCACCAGCGCAACGCCTGCGAGGCCGCGACGAGGGCGAGCATGCCCCAGGCGAGGACCACTGCCGTGTCCGGTCGGCGCATCCACACCTCCACGACCGCGCCGACGAGCAGGCCGGTGTGCAGCACCACCATGAACGGGTAGTGCCCCCGCCCGGACTCCACGCCGCCCCGCGCGAGGCTGAGGGCGGCGTTGCGCCGGGACACGGCCAGCTCGGCGACCCGCTCCAGACCGACGGCCAGGACCAGGACGGTGAACAGAACCTCGCTGCTCACCGCTCACCACCCGGAGCGCGCAGGAGCACGAACTCCGAACAGAAGCCCGGGCCCATGGCGAGCATGAGCCCGTAGGAGCCGGGCGGGGGCGGACGGTCGGCGAGCGTGTCCGCCAGGACGTGCAGCACCGAGGATGAGGACAGGTTGCCGATCCGGCGCAGCGAGTCCCAGGTCATGCCCAGGGCGTCCCGCTCGACCCCGAGGGCGTCCTGCAGCGCTTCGAGGACCTTGGGGCCGCCGGGGTGCGCGACGTACCAGCCCAGGTCGTCGCGGGTCAGGCGGTGGTCGGCGAGGAAGCCGCGGACGTCGTCGCCGATGTGACGGCGCACCAGGTCGGGGACCGAGGGGTCGAGAACGATCCGCAGCCCGCCGGAGCCGACGTCCCAGCCCATCATGTGTTCCGAGTCGGGGTAGAGACGGCTGCGCGACGCGAGCACCTCGGGACGAGCCGGGTCGTCGGACTGGGCGAGCGCGTGCTCGGGTCCGACGGCGACCACCGCCGCGGCGCCGTCCCCGAACAGGCCGCTGGCCACGAGGTTGGCGGCCGAGGTGTCGTCGCGCTGCAGCGTGAGCGAGCACAGCTCGACCGACATCAGCACCGCGACCCCGTCCGGGCGGCCGCGCAGCAGGTCGTGCAGACGGGCGATACCGGCCACGCCCGCCACGCAGCCGAGGCCGACGAGGGGAAGGCGCACCACATCGGGCCGCAGCCCGATCTCCGCCGCGACGCGAGCCTCGAGGGAGGGGACGGCCAGGCCGGTCACCGTGCACGACACGATGTAGTCGACGTCGGCCGGTGTCAGGCCGACGCCCTTGAGCGCGTCGACGACCGCGCGAGCGCCCAGCTCGACGCCGGCCCGGATGAAGACGTCGTTCGCCTGGCCGAAGCTCTTGAGCCGGGGGTACTCCTCCAGCGGGAGCACGGTGTGCCGGGTCTCGACGCAGACGTTGCGGTGGAACCGTTCCACGATGCCGCGGTTGACCGTGTCCCCGACCAGCGTGGTGGTGAAGGACTCGGTGATCTCCTCCTGCCGATGGCGGTGCTCGGGCAGGGCGCCGCGAACGCTGAGGACGCGCATGGTCATGCTGGCTCCTGTGGTCGGCTGGGCGAGCGGGTGGGCGCGACGAGCGCCCGACCGAGGTCGAGCGCGACGGTCGGGGTGAGCCGACCCCGGGCGAGCCCGAGCCCGGCGAAGCCGTCGAGGACACGCCGGTCGGCGGCCGAGGCGCGCAGTCCGGCCCCCAGGCCCCGCGTGTTGCGGGCGGGGCGGGCAGGGTTGGCGGAGAGAACGGCGTGGCACGACCGGGCAGCGAAGTCCGCCAGGTCCAGGAGGGCGACGTGCGGCCTCGGCGCGGCGCACCTGGCCCAGATCGGTGGCGGCGCCGGCCACCGAGAGGCCCGAGGGGTGAGATGAGGGTGCCATCAGCCGGCCGCCACGAGCAGGACGACGTCGAGCAGGGCGATGGCCACCGCGGCCCGGAAGGGAGCACGACCGCGGGCGACCAGTGAGAGCAGTGCGAGGACGGTCACCAGCGCGACAACCGCCCACGCCCACACCGGGGGCGTTCCCGCGGGGCCGAGCACGGCGAGCAGCGAGGCGGCGGGCAGCAGCACGGCGGCAAGCACGCGCGAGCGGCGTTCGCCGATCCGGTGCGGGAGGCCGCGGACGCCGGTCCGTTCGTCGTCGGCGAGGTCGGGCAGCGTGTTGAGCAGGTGTGCCCCGACACCGAGCGTGGCGCCGGCGCAGGTCATCCACCAGGGTGCCCAGCCCTGGGCGGGGCCGGCGAGGGTGACGACCGAGGGCAGCGTCCCGAAGGCGCAGGCGTACGGCGCCCAGGACCACGCGGTCGCCTTGAGCCCGAGGTTGTAGGCGTGGCCCGCACCGGTGGCAAGGGTGGCGTTGACCAGCGCGCTGCGCCAGCCGGCGAGCGCCGAGAGCACGAGGCAGGCGACCGCGGCCACGACCAGGGCCCGCACTACGAGGCTGACCGGGAGGACCCCGATGGCCAACGGCTTGTCGGTGCGGCCGACGACGCGGTCACGACGGAGGTCCAGCAGGTCGTTGCCCCAGCCGATCGTCAGCTGGCCGGTGAACACCGCCGCCGTGACGGCGACGGCGTCGAACGGGAGCAGGCCGGCGCGGAGGGCGAGCAGGCCCGTGACGGCGGTGACCGCGAGGGTGGGACCGCCGTGGGCGGTGGCGAGCAGCGCGGGCAGGGGCGGCGGTCCGGGGCGCGCCGGGACCGCGCGGGTGGTCACGGGCATCGCCCCACCTCGACCGGCCTACGACGGGTCGTGGCGCCGAGCGCACAGGGCGCGCCGAGCGCCGTGCGCGGGCGCGGCACGGGCGTTCTGCCGTACGCGGCGTCCCTCAGGCGTCGTACGACCGTGGAGCCGGTACTCCCCGTCGCACCTGTGACCACGATGGACATGCAGGATCGCTGCCACGTTGCCCGCCTGCTCACACGAGGCACTCCGGCATCCGGAGGAACGCCGGTGCGCAGCAGATCGGAACGCGCACGGAGCGGGGACGCCTCGGGCGCATGGGAAGGCAGCCATGACAATTCAGTACACGGGCCCCTTGGCCACATCTAGCGTTAACTCCGTCAACGAATGCATGCATTGATAGGGGGGTGGGCCCTGTGTACGGTTGCCCGTATGACGGACACGCCCGCCCCCATGGCCACCCCGCTGGTCACCGGCTCCGAGATCGCCAGGCTCGCGGGCGTCACCCGCGCCGCCGTCTCGAACTGGCGGCGCCGTTACGACGACTTCCCCACGCCGACCGGCGGGGGTGCCAACAGTCCGCTGTTCGACCTGGCTGAGGTGCAGGCCTGGCTGGACAGGCAGCGCAAGGGGCAGGAAGTCTCCGTGGAGGTGCAGCTGTGGCAGGCGCTGCGCGGCGTGTACGGCGACGACATGCTGGGCGGGCTCGTGGATGTGGCCCGTCTCCTCACCGAGGGAGAGGCACCTGAGGAGCTTCCGGCGGAAGTCGCCCGGCTGGCGCGGGATCTGGCCGAGAGCGGTGGCGCGGCAGACGTGGTGAGCGTCCTCGCTGAGCGCTTCACCGACTCCGTGCGCCGGGCCGGATCGGACCAGGTCACCTCACCGCGCGTCATCCGGGCCGTACGCCACTTCGCCGGTGAGGTGGCACCTGACGCGACCCTCTTCGACCCGGCCTGCGGCATCGGCTCCCTCCTGCTCGCCGTCGGTCCGGAGCGAGGCCCTGGGCGCCACGGGCAGGAGTCCGATGCCCGCCGGGCCAAGTTCGCGCAGCTGAGGGCCGACCTCACCGGGCGAATCGGTGTCGGCATCGTCACGGGGGACTCCCTGCGGGACGACCAGTGGACGGACCTCAAGGCCGACCTGGTCGTCTGTGATCCGCCCGTCGGCGAACCCGACTGGGGGCGTGAGGATCTGTTGCTCGACTCGCGCTGGGAGTTCGGCACCCCGTCTCGTGCCGAAGGCGAACTCGCCTGGCTGCAGCACGCCTATGCGCACACCACGCCCGGCGGTCGTGTCCTCATGGTCCTGCCCGCCTCGGTCGCCTACCGCAAGGCCGGCCGCCGTATCCGCGCCGAGCTCGTACGACGGGGCATCCTCACCCAGGTCACCGCCCTTCCGTCCGGCACGGCGGCCTCGCACGCGCTTCCGGTCCACCTGTGGCAGCTGCGTCGCCCGCGGACCCCGGGGGATGCCGTCACCAGTGTCCGCATGGTCGATCTGACGGCGGGCGATCCGGACGGCTCACTGGAACCGGACCCCGAGCAGATGGCGGAAGTCCCCCTGATCGATCTGCTGGACGATGCCGTGGACCTCACGCCCGGCCGTCATGTCGAGGATTCCCATCGCGACTACGCGGTCGAATATCAGACCTTGCGACGGGAGTTGACGGAGCAGGTGAGGCTGTTGGCGGAGTTGCTGCCCGCGTTGGTCGCGGGCGACGGCCCCAGCTCTCTGGACGGACCTACCGTCGGCGTCGCCGACCTCGCGCGTGCCGGGCTCGTCGAGTACGGCGATCCGGAACCGGTCTCGATCAGCGACCAGCTCGACACCGACTACCTCCAGGGCTTCCTGCGCAGCGCGGCCAACACCCGGCGCTCCACGAGCGCCAGCGGCACCTTCCGCCTCGACGGCAAGGGCGCCCGCATCCCGCAGATGGACATCACCGAGCAACGGCGGTACGGGGCAGCCTTCCGCGCGCTTCAGGAGTTCGAGGAGCGAGCGCGGAGAGTGGTGGAGCTGAGCCGGGACGCGGCGACCCTGGCCAGGGACGGGCTCGGCAACGGCGCGCTCGCTCCCGACAGCTGACGGGGAGCGTCACCCTGCCGGTGTCACCTCGCGGGCGAACGGCACCGCGCTCGCCGTCACTCCCAGGACACTGACGCAGCGGAACTCCAGCCCTTCTTGGCATGCATGGGAAGAGGTCATCGCTGCCGGGTGCCACCGCGCCGCGCAGGGCACGCCACCGCGCGGGGTGCGGATCCTGCGCCTCGTCGACCACGACGTGGTCGTGCGTGGGTGCCGACCCGGCCAACGGGAACGTCTGCATCGCCTCGCGTACGCCTGCCGTGCCGGGCTTCTCCAGGACGCTGGACGCCTGGCGGGACGAACGGCTCGGCGCGGATGTCGCACAGCAGGCGCGGGAACGCCATGAACGGGGCGAGACCACCTGGCACGGCATGCTCGGCACGGTCCCCGTCCGGTACCGCGTCGTCACCTCCCGGGAGGAGCGGGCCGCCGCGCCGGCCTACTCCGGGAAGCCGTCGACGTCCGTCGTCCGGGTCAGGACCGGCGCGGCGACCCACAGCCTGCTGACCACCGGTGCCGCCCAGCGGACCGCGAGCGCCGCCGCCGAGAAGGGAAACGAAGCGGACCGGACGGGTGGCCGCAGTGTCGCTCTGGTCCTCGCCGACCGGACGACGGTGGAGGCGCGGCTCGCCGCCCAGTACCCGAAGCTGCACAAGACCCGTCCGACGAGGTTCAAGGGCACCGGCTACTGGCAAGGGGTCTCCGACGGGCGGGGCGCGGACATCGGTGGTCCGGCCTTCGACGAGGAGGCCGAGGCTGCCCGGCTCATCCACTGAGCTCACGGGTGGACGGATGTGGGACGTCGGTGTGGGCCGGGGAGATCCCGGCCCACACCGTCTCGCCGACTGGTCCGGGCCCGGTCCGGGCCTGGACTCGTATGGGCTGGGGGGCGGACTGTCGGCCGGGATGCGGCGGTCGCTGTGGGTGTGGACGCCTCAGGTCATGGTGTTGGTCAGATGCGGGCCCATGTAGCCGACGTAGATTCCGTGATCGGTACAGGCGCCGTCGTAGTAGTGCAGGCGTGGCGCGATGGTGTTGCCTCCGCCGATCCGCAGGTGGGCACCCATGAACAGCCTGCCGTCCGGATGCACGTGGCGGGGTACGGGGAAGGTGCGTGCCCGGCTCCAGTCGCCGTTCGCCTTCACGGACTTCGACTCGTCCCTGACGACCTTGCGGGGCGAGATGACGTGCGCTCCGTCGGGCGCGTCCGCACACCACTGCTTGAAGTCGCTGTTCGCCTTGCCGCTCGCGACGGCTTCCGCGAAGTCCTGGAGTGCCAGCAGGGCGTCCCAGGCCATCCGGACCCAGGACGAGCCGTAGGCCTGGTCGTCGAGTTCCAGGGTGTACTTGCGTCGGCCGCTGAAGTGGACGCGTCGCATGTCGCCGATCCGGTCCAGGATCTCGGCGAAGGACGTGGGCGCGTTCACGGAGGGGTCCACCATCGCGTAGGCCTGCTCGGCGGCGCCCAGCTTCAGGAGTTCTCGCTGCAGTTCCCGTATCTGCGCCTTGGCCCGGTGGAGTTCCTTGTACTGCTCGTCGTAGTCGACGACGACCTGGGCCTCGTTGCTCTCCGCCTGACGCAGTTCCCGCTTGAGGTCACGGATCTCGTCGGCTCTGACGCGCTGTTCGCGTGCCGCCTCCTCCAGGATCTCGTGCAGGGCGTCGTTCTCGTCGCGCAGTCGTTCCTGTTCGGAGCCGCCGACCCCGTCCCTGGCCCGTGTGCGCATGAGCGGCACGGAATCCAGGGCGTCGGGCAGCGGCAGTCGGGTGGCGAGTCCCTGGGGGAGCTGGTTCAGGATGCGGGCGGCCAGTCGGGGGTTCTCAATGATCAGCCGTTTCGACATCACACGGTGCCGCTGGCCGTCGGCGGGCCAGGCCGGGTCGACGCCGGGCAGGTAGGTGCGGATCCCCCCGTTGTACACGCGGTGGTGTTCCAACGCCCGGTTGAAGACCGACTCGGCTCCCGGGGTGAGCACGTAGAGGATCGCCAACCCGACCAGGGGACGGACGAGAGGGTCGACCGTTCCCTCGAGCCAGGCGTCGAAGTCGACGTCGTTCGGTGTGCTCGCCATGACGACGGGAAGGCGTCGGTCGGCGTCGCACAGTTCGTCTATGACCGCCTCGACATCATCCGCCTCGACGACTTGGGGCATGGCCGTCACGTCCGCCAGGCCGTCGTGTGCGTCGAGCGCCTCCAGCAGGTGTTTCGCGAGCCGGGGTGTCTTGGCGGGCACGGGGGCCGCCTCGGCGTCGTCGGGGAGGTGCTCGACGTCGAGCTGGACCCAGGTCGGCCTGTCGGAGATCTGCCGCGTCACGACGGTGGTCTGCCAGGTGCCGCCGGGCGCGGTCTCCCGCAGCCGCCATCGTCCGTAGGCGCCGGTGACACCGGTGACCGAGTCGTGGTCGAGGGTGACTCCGCGGGCTATCTCGTTGCGGCCCTCGGCGAAGGCGTCGACGTTGTAGCGCTTGGGTGGTTGGGCGAGCCAGTGGCGCAGCTGCTCGTCGACGAGTGCACCGGTCCGTACGTAATCGGTCCGGCTGGTGACCACCATGCGGTAGCGGCGGGTGTCCATCGTGCTGTTCCTCACGTGTACGGGGAAGGGCGGCGTGGTTCAGGCGGTGGCGGTGGCGGTGGCGGCGGCCAGGACGCGGAGCAGTTCACTCACGTCCTGGTGCCAGGCCCGTACCTCGGCGGGGGTCGGAGGCAGGTCGTACGTGTGGTGGTGACAGGCGGCGCTGAGGCCGGACCAGACGGTGTACCACTGGCGTGCGACGGAGGGGGTGACGTACCACTGCAGGCAGAGCATGCGGGTGCGGCCGGTGCTGCGGGTCATGCGAGGGCTGACCGACCGCCAGAAGGCGTCGAGGGTCTCGTCGAGGGCCAGCCGGAGCAGGGTGGCCGCGGCGCGCGCCCGGACGCCGGGGGAGAGTGCGGTGTCGTCCGAGGGATTGAGCAACTGGTCTGCTGACGCCAGGAGTTCTTTCGTGGGGAGAACGCGGGTGGAGCGCGGGGGAGTGGTCACCGGGCCAGCACCTCCTTGGCGAGGCGCTGCGTACGGTCGACCAGGGCCACGCGGTCACCGACGGGCGTGGTCGGCGCCTGGTGCGCTGCCTGGTTCAGCCCCTGGATCAACTCCCTGGCCCACGGGCCGTGGTCACGGGCGACGGCGTCCAGCACCTCGCGCCCCTCCTTGCCCCGCATGCCCATCGCGAGGGCCGCGAGGCCGGTGAGAGGTCCCGGCCGGGTGACCCGCTCCTGGATGTCGCGCTGCCCCATGCCGGCCTCGCGCAGGGCACGCCGCGCGGTGTCCTGGTAGGCGGCCTCCAGCGCCAGACGGCACATCGAGGGGAGCACCCGGTCGGCGACCTCCGGCGGCAGGTGCGGATCGAGGGCGACGGCCCGTGCCTCCGCCAGGGCCTGGCTCACCGGGTCGCTGACGGAGGAGACGCGGACGACCGAGTCGGTCTGCCGGGACACCCGCATGACCGTCGCCCGCAGACCGAGGCGCTGGATGGCCTCTTCGAGCCGGGTGTCGTGGGTGAAGACGACGACCTGCCGGTGCCGCGCGTACAGGTCGAGAACCTTGGCGAGGCCGTCGACCTTCTCCGGGTCCATGGACTGCACCGGGTCGTCGATGACCAGGAAACCGAAGGGACTGTCCTGGTGGGTGGCCCGCGGGATGAACAGGGAGAGGGCGAGTGAGTGCAGTTCGCCCTGGCTCATGACGCCGAATGCGGGCGCGTCGGCATCGTCCACGGAGACGGGAAGACTGACCTGCCGCTGCGGACCGACACCGGTGAGTCCGATCGCACCCAGCGAGACGCTGCTGCGCTCGCACAACAGTCGCCAGATCTGCCCGGACTGGTCGGCGAACGGCTGGAACCGGGCGTCCCGCAACTCGTCGGTGAGCGCTCGCACCCAGTCACGTACGGCCTTGACCTGCTTGCGGGCGGGCTTCGCCGCCTGCGCGGCCTCCGCCTGGCCCAACCACCCGGACAGGCGTACGGCCACGGGCTGCCAGCGTCCGTCCTGCGCTGTGACGCGTCGGCGGGCGTCCTCACGGACCTGATCACAGGCATCACCGAGGACCGCCTCGGCACGTTCCGCACGGTCGGCCAGCTCACGCGGGTCACGTACCGTGCGGCAGGCGACCAGATCCCGCCAGAGCGCGGCGAGGGAGGGCTCGTCGGCCTGGAGCCGGGCGGGGGCCGGACGCATCAGGTCGTGCGCCTCCCGCACCGCGTTCACGAGTTCGTGGTGTGCCGCCTCGGCCTCGGCGGCCTCCGTCTGGAGCCTTTCGACCTGCGCGCGCGTCCGTTCCGCCCAGGAGCGGTCCAAGAGATCCGTGCTGCCGCATACGGGGCAGTCGGAGACTTCGGGATGGCGGCGGTGCTGCTCCAGCGCGGCGTCGAGCAGTGTGATCAACTGCCGGGCGTCCTCGGCGGACCCGTGGCGTGCGTCGTCCGCCGCGGCGGACGCCGAGCGCAGCCGGGTCACGGCCTTCGCGATCAACGGCCGGTCCGGGCGCTCCAGATCGGCCAGCCGGCGCAGCCGTGCGAGGTGTGCCGCGTCGGCGGCGCCGTGGCCCTGCAACAGGGCCCGGACGGCGTCCAGGTCGGGGGTCCTGCCGGAGAGAACCGTGATCGCCTCCTCGGCGCGCGGGTCGTCCACCTCCGACAACTCCCGGATCACCGTGGCTGTGAGGGCCTTGGCGGCGTTCTCGGTGTCGGTCAGGGTCTTGGCCCGAGCCCGCGCCGCGGCGTCGGTGTCGCTGAGCAGTTCGAGGCCGAGAATCCGGGAGATCTCGTCGTGCAAGGTGGTCAGCGGCCCGTTGATCAACGCACCGAGCTGGGTGTACGGGAGGAACGGCCGGTACAGCGACAGTTGCTCGGCGTCGATCACCTCGTGCACGGCTTCGCCGGTGGCCTGTCCGGCTTCCTCCACGACGGTGCGGGACTCCTCGAGCCCTTCGCCGTACCAGATCCGGCGTACGGTCACGGGCTCCTTGGCGCCCTCACCGTCACTGCCGGCGTCGAAGCAGAGCTCCACCGCGACCTCGGGGGCGGAGTGCTCGTGGAGGTTGCGCCAGCCCTTCTTCCATACCTGAGTGCGCCCCTGCCAGCGGAAGTTGTCGCCCGTCAAGGCCATCTCCGCGGCCTCGGCGAAGCTCGACTTGCCGGAGCCGTTGCGGCCCGCCACCAGCGTCAGACCGGGGCCGGGATTCAGCCGGACAGTGGCGGCGGGCCCGATACCGCGCCAGCCGGAGGCCGTGATGGACCGCATGTACACGGCCCCGGAACGGCCACCGCTCCGGGGCCGGGCCGCAGGCAGCAGATCGCGCAGCAGCGCCTGCTCCTCGACGGAGAGCCCTGATCCGGGCAACCGGGCGAGGAGCAGGTCACGGAGGCTGGTGTCGCTCATGGCTCGGATTCCTTGGGTGCTCTGGATGGCTGCGGCGGGCGTGCCCAAGGCGACGCGAGGGGACGATGAGCCGTTGTCAAGCCGAGCATGACGGAAGCGTGTTAGCGTCGTCAACAGACTTCAATGAATTCACGAGGCTGGATTTTGTGTACACATGTTCTAGTGTCCTGCCCGGCACGGAAATGTGTTCGGCCAGCGGATCCGCGGGGCGCCGCGGGTGGGTCGGGGCCTGCGGAAAGGTGTCGGTGGCGCCGTGCGGAGCGCGCGAGGTCGGGGCTGGCGGTCAGGGTGAGCGCCGCCTTCGGCGCGCTTCCCGGGTCCGCCGTGCGCTGGGCCCTGAACGGCGACGACGGCTGCACCAGCCGCCGCAAGCGCACCACTGCACCACTGGATACGTCCGCTGCGCACCCTGAATGCGGCGGTGTCCGGTTATCGCCGTTCCGCGTTAAATGCCTGGACTGAGGACTTCCCCGGACGGGACACTTCCGACTTCCGAACCTCCGGGAGTGTGATGGGGACAACAGATACGCAAGGGCCGACGCCGGGCAGGAGCGCGGTCGTTCTGGCACTGCGCCGCTACGGCCGGGAACTACTGCGACTACGACGGCTGGCCCTGCCCGCACTGCTGCTGCCGGCCGTGGGCAACATCGGCATCCGCTACGTCGCCCCCCTCCTGATCGCCAAACTGGCAGGCCAGGCCGCCGACGACGGCGGTCTCACCCTCAGCTCGGCGCTGCCGTACGTGCTGGGCTTCGGCGTCACGCTGCTGCTCGCCGAGGCCGTGTGGCGGGTCGGGCAGCACTGCCTGAACCGCGTGGACGCCCTCGGCATGGAACACCTGTACGTGAGTGGCATGGACGAACTCCTCGCCAAGGACGCGGCGTTCTTCCACGACAACTTCGCCGGCTCTCTGACCAAACGGGTGCTGAGCTTCGGCAAGCGCTTCGAGGACTTCGTCGACACCGTGACGTACCGGATCGTGGGCAGCCTCGTCCCCCTGGTGTTCGGTGCCGTGGTGCTGTGGAGCTACGAACCGATGCTCGTCGCCGGCCTTCTCGTGATGATCGCGCTGACCGTCGTGGCCGCCACGCCTCTGATCCGTCGCCGGCAGCGGCTCGTCAACGCCCGTGAGGCGGCGATCGCCCGGGTCTCCGGCCACGTCGCCGACAGCCTCACGAACATGGAGACCATCCGGGCGTTCGCGGCCGAGGGGCGGGAGGCCGACGAACACCGCAGCCGTGTCGCGGATTCCCGGCGCCTGACGCTGAGGTCGTGGGACTACGGCAACCTGCGCGTCGACACCCTGATCGCCCCCCTGTCCGTGCTGACCAACGTGCTGGGTCTGTTGGTCGCCATCGCCTTCGGTGGCCCGGGCCAGGGAGTGGAGGAGGTCGTCGTCGCTTTCACCTACTACTCCAACGCGACCCAGATCATGTTCGAGTTCAACCAGATCTACCGGCGTCTGGAAAGCTCGATGACCGAGGCCGCGCAGTTCACGGAGCTGCTGCTGGATCCGCCCACCGTGCTCGACCCGACGGAGCCCGAACCGCTCGCACCGCGGGACACCGGCATCCGCTTCGAGGCGGTGACCTTCGCCCACGCGGGCGCGAAGCCGATCTTCCAGGGACTCGACCTGGACGTGCCCGCGGGCGCGCGGATCGGTCTGGTCGGCAGGTCCGGCGGCGGCAAGACCACACTCACCCGGCTCCTGCTGCGGATGTCGGACATCGACGACGGACGCATCCTGATCGGCGGTCAGGACATCAGCCGGCTGCGCCAGACCGACCTGCGCTCACTGATCGCCTACGTCCCGCAGGAACCCGCCATGTTCCACCGCAGCCTGCGGGACAACATCGCCTTCGCCCGGCCCGGCGCCACCGACGAGGAGATCCACGCCGCGGCCGCGGCCGCGCACGTCACGGAGTTCGCCCACCAACTCCCCGACGGCTTCGGCACTCTGGTGGGGGAGCGGGGAGTGAAACTCTCGGGCGGCCAGCGCCAGCGCGTCGCCCTCGCCAGGGCCATCCTGCGCGACGCCCCGATCCTGCTGCTCGACGAGGCCACCAGCGCGCTGGACTCGGAGAGCGAGCTCCTCGTCCAGGACGCCCTGTGGCGGTTGATGGACGGGCGTACGGCCCTCGTGGTCGCCCACCGTCTGAGCACCGTCGCCGGCATGGACCGCCTCGTCGTCCTCGACCACGGAACCGTCGTCGAACAGGGCACCCACGAGGAACTGCTCACGGCGAACGGCGCCTACGCCAAGCTGTGGCAGCACCAGTCGGGCGGCTTCCTCGGCGAGAGCGCCGAGTCGGCCCTCGGACGCCCGCTCCCGGAAGCCGGTCCCAGCGGGCTGCCCGGACCGACCGACCCGGCGCCGGACGGGGACCGCAGGACGTCGTCGCATGTGCGTACGAGCACCGGGTCCGCATGATCGAGTCGGTTTCCGGACATCCTCGACCGCGGGCGGCGTCACGCTGATACGTCCGTCGGATGCGGCAAACCGCGAAGCGTCGGGGGACACGACCGCTGTTTCCCGGACCGGCTGACGCGGTCCGGGAACGGACGGGAGGAAGACCCATCCCTCCCAGTCGATCGGTAGGTCAGGGATCAGGCCGGGGCCCGGTCGGGCGTCACGCCCTCGTACCTTCGGTCATCGACGCATGCGACGTGGGTCGAGAAGCCGTCCCTGCTGGGCGAGGTGAACCAATCCGGTCACAGCCCAGTCCCGCGGCTGAGCTCCTCCCGACGGCGCCGCTCCTGCTCGCCACGGTGAGCCGGCAGATCCCGGTTGATCTGCCGGCTCTTCGCGTACTGCTCGACGAACGTCTCGTCGACGTCGTCGATGCCTTGTCGTCGATGCCTTGCGCATGCCGCCTGTCGAGGGCGGGCCGGAGATCCTGGTGTCGCAGCGGCCCAACGACCCGTCAGCAGGTCGTGGTCACGCCGACCGTCGTCCCCGCACCCGCTCCTCGGCTACGCGTAGAGCTGGATCACATCGGCCTGATTGTCGGCGGCCACCTGCGCCTCGTACGTCCCACCCGGGCCGCCGAAGATCCACTCCAGTTGGCCGCCGCCGCCCGAGGTGACCCAGTTCTTGCCGACCATCCAGGCGCCGCCGGTCTGCGCGTTGTAGTAGGAGCTGACCCGGTCCTGCCAACTGGAGCCGTCGGACAGCGTGTAGTTGGACAGGGTGTAGGAGCCGTAGTAGTAGAAGTCCAGGCGGTAGCCGGTCGCGTCGCGGTACTGCCACACACAGGCATAGCCGGTCCGGCAGTCGCCCGTGCCGGCGGCCCCCGCACGGGCGGACGGTACGACCGACATCTCCACGCCCGGCTCCAACCGCACCCGATCCTTCCCCACCCGCTCCGCACCCTCGTTGTGCCGCAGCAGGCCCTCGATCTGCCGCTCCAGCCGCGTGTCCGCCGTCCGGGCCGACGAGGCGGCCTCCGCCGGCGCGGCGGACGACGGGGTGGCCAGAGCCGTCGTGAGCACGGATGCGGCGACCAGTCCGAGTGCGAGGGAAGTAGGGCGCGTTCTCAGCGGATTCAGCAGCTTCAGCGGATTCATGCGTCTCTCCCGTTGGTGTGTGGCCGGAACCGTTGCTCCTGCGACCACCCCAGGATCAGCGGCGTCGCTCGGCCCGCGCCACGCGTTTCGAGCACGGCCGAATACCGCTGGTCACCCCGCACATCGGCAGGTGTTCGCCGTTGGTCGGTGACCGAGTGCGGGACGGCACCGCCGATCCCACCCACACATCCGGAAGACACCCCTCCCACTCAGGGTCGAAGAAGCCCTTCACTTCATCCCACAGCAGTTCAGACACCAGGCAATGCTGACCGCGGCCCGAACACACAGCACCCGGATTTCCTTGACCCAAACGCATCGGGGGCCCCGCAGAACTGGATTCGCATCGCCGATGTGGACCTGGACCACTATGAGGTTGTCTCACGTGGCAAGTTTCGCGAACTTCTTGTAGCAGGTCAGGGCGGCGGCCATGGCCAGGCCTCGGCTCTGCCAGTCGTTGCGGACCACGTACGGATCTTGAGACCACGAGCAGCCCATGGCAGGCTCATGCCGCATGATCGATGAATTCGCGAAAGTCAACCTGCACGGGAGACTGCGGCGGGACCGCAAGGCGCTGCTCTGGAAACTCGACGGCTTGTCCGAATACGACGCACGCCGACCTTTGACAGCGACCGGGACCAACCTCCTCGGCCTGGTCAAACACGTGGCCACCGTCGAGGCCAGGTACTTCGGCGAGGTCTTCGACCGCCCTTCCCCGGAACGGCTGCCCCGGTGGCAGGACTACAACGGCAGCGATCTGTGGGCGACCGAGGACGAGACCCAAGATCAGATCATCGGGTTCTATCGGCGCACGTGGGAACACTCGGACGCGACGATCAACGAGCTTCCCCTCGACGCCCCCGGCCACGTGCCGTGGTGGCCGGAGCCTTATCCCAACATGAACCTGTTCGCCATCATGGTCCATGTCCTCGGCGAGTCCATCCGGCATGCCGGGCACGCCGATATCCTGCGCGAGGGCCTCGACGGCCGGACCGGGGTGCGCGCCGAAAACGAGAAGCAGATCGACGAGGAAGCCCGTGCAGCCTACTGCGCGAAGATCGAGCAGGCCGCCAGGTCGGCCGCACCAATCAAGGCCTAGAGGCCTCTAAGCACCTCTAAGCAGGGAAAAGCAATGACTACTCAATTCACGTGCTGTGACTGAGTACTTCAGTGGGCCGTTGAGCTGATCAGGCGGCCGCGTCTGCCGTCGTCTGGCGGAACCGTCCCTTCCTCGTGCGCGATCCGTAACAGACGTACGAGGCATACGCGCCCAGGGCGATTCCTGCTGCAGACTCTGCTCGCAATCGAGAGTCGAGCGCGGACGCGTTCGGCCGACCACGGGGGAAACGATGAATGCTGCCGTCCGCAAGAACCACCAGAGCCCCAGGGGCTGGAAGTCCTACGTCCTCGGGACCGCGGCGGTCGCCGCGCTGCTCGCGTCCACGGCGTGCGAGCCCGGCTCGGCCGGGGGCTCGGATGACGCCAAGGGTTCGGACCAGCCCAGCGCGACGAGTTCGGCGAAGCCGGGGGAGACGGCTTCGCCGAAGCCGGGCGGCGGTTCGAGCGCGACCGGCGGAAGCGACGACGACGGCGGCGGGAACGGCGACAGCGGCACCATCGCCGCCTGCACCGCGGACGAACTCGGGGTCTCCGCCACGCTGGAGCAGGCGGACAGCGAGGACGCGAGGCACGTCCTCATCACCGTCCAGAACGCCGGCGACAAGAAGTGCAACGTCTACCACTATCCCTACATAGAGATCGGTGATGCCCAGGCCCCGGCCCCGGTGATCGAGGACAGCCGCGGCCCGGACCCGGTGGAGCCCACGACCATCGCTCCGGGTGAGGAGGCGCACGCCGCCCTGCTCGTCGCCGGCGGCGCCAGGGATGACTACGAGGCGAAGAGCATCACCCTCACGCTCCAGGGCGGCAAGCTCGGCAGCAAGGCGGGCGAGCCGATCGACGTTCCCATGCCCGTCGACACGTTGTACGCGGACGACGGTCAACTTGTCACCTACTGGACGACGGCTTCCGGCGTTGCCCTGGACTTCATCATGTCGAAGTGACGGACCTTGATCGGGACCACGTCCTCGGCCACGTGCGTGCCCTCATGGGGAACTCGCCCTCATGGGGAAGGGAAGAGGACCGGAGTGCTCGTGACGCGGCTGACCGGCCGACGTGAGGCCCGGTGCGCCACGATGCCAGGTGCCCCGCCCGGTGAACCGGTAAAGCCGTGCGGGGCACCTGGCCGGTGAGGGACCGCGGTCAGGCCCAGGGGCTGACCGCCTTGAAGGAACTGTCGGCGCGGAAGGTGGCGGTGTCCTGGAAGGGGTCGACGCGCAGTTCGAAGTTGTAGTGGCGGAGGTAGCGGCCGGGGTAGTTGTAGGACTCCAGGCTGACCGAGCCGGTGGCCGAGCCCGGCCGGGCGCAGTAGGTGGCGTCCTTGTTGAAGACCGCCGTGCCGTTGTTCGCGTCGAAGCGGATCCGGTAGTCCTTGTGGCGCAGGTAGCGGCCGGTCGAGTCACGGAACGAGTAGCAGGTGGAGTCGGCCAGGCCGGGGACGACGGTGAAGGTGGCGCTCTGCTTGACCGCCGTGGTGCTGGAGGAGGTCACCGGGTCGAGGTAGCCGAGGCTGTCGGAGCGGACGGCGGCGTAGCGGCCGGTGAAGTTGACCGACTGGAGCGAGCGGGTGGTGTTCGTCGGCAGAGTGGGGAGCGGGGCGATGCTGCTCAGGGTGGGCACGACCTTCTTCAGCAGGCCGTCGGCGTCGAACTCCAGCTTGTCGATGGTGGTTTCGCGGTGGGTGCCGTCGCCGCCGGGGATGGCGAAGCGGTGGTAGACGATGTACCAGTCGTCGGTGTTCGGGACGTGGACCACCGAGTGGTGGCCGGGGCCCTTGATGCCGAGGGCGAGGTCCTTCTCCAGGATCACGCCTCGCTTGGTCCAGGGGCCGGTGGGCGAGGAGCCGGTGGCGTAGGCGACGCGGTAGTTCTCGTCCCGTGTGTCGTTCTCCGACCACATGAAGTAGTAGGTGCCGTTGCGCTTGATGACGAAGGTGCCCTCGTTGTAGCCGCTCGGGGTGATGTCGGTGACCTTGGAGGCGTCGAAGGAGACCATGTCGTCGTTCAGCGGCACGACGTACGCCCTGCCGTTGCCCCAGTAGAGGTACGTCTTGCCGTCGTCGTCGGTGAAGACCGCCGGGTCGATCATCTGGCCGGTGAAGGCGCCGCGGGCGATCAGCGGCTTGCCCAGGGGGTCCGTGAAGGGGCCGGTGGGAGAGTCGGAGACCGCGACGCCGATGTTCGTGTCGGCGGAGTAGTAGAAGTAGTACTTCCCGTTCCTCTCGGCCGCCGTCGGGGCCCAGGCCCGGGCGTCGGCCCAGCTGACGTCGGGTCCGAGGTCCAGGATGACGCCGTGGTCCGTCCAGTGGACCAGGTCCTTGGAGGAGTACGCCTTGAACTTCGTGCCGCTCCAGCCCGCGAAGCCGTCGGTGGTCGGGTACATGTAGAAGGTGTCGCCGAACCGGACGATGTTCGGGTCGGCGGTGAGCCCCGGAAGCACCGGGCTCCTCATCTCCAGCGCCTCCACCGTCCAGGTGCGCTTCTCGCCGTCCGGGCCGGTCACCTCGTACGTCACGGGCCGGGTGAAGTCGCGTGGGGTGCCGGAGGCGGGACTGATGGCCGCGCCCTGGGCGATGGTGAACTGCGGGGCGAGCGTGGTGAGGTCGGTGCCCTCGGTCAGGGGGAGGGTGACCTTGCTGTTCGCGTCGTCGACGATGGCGTCGATCTTCAGCTTGGGGTGGGTGGCCGCGCCGATGCCCGTGGTGTTCCCGCTGAGATCGAGAACCTCGCCGGGTGCCAGTGCGCGGTCGTAGACCCGGAAGTCGCGGATCTTGCCCTTGAAGAGCTTGTCACTGGTGTAGACCGACTTGCCGATGTAGTTGGCCGTGGTGATGCCGGACCCGATGGAACCGGGGGTGAGGGTGACCGAGGTGTTACGGGCCCTTTCCACGCCGTCCTCGTAGAGGACTCCCGTGTTGCCGGTCTGGGTGTAGGTGACGTGCTTCCAGACCGAGCGCTGCAGCGCGGCGGAGGTCCGGGTGTTCTGTTCGGTGGACGAGTTCCCGGAGGCGATGGCGGCCCGGAACGAGTTGCCGGTGGTGAACAGGTACCCGTTGCCGGTGCCGCTGCTCGCGGTGTTGCCGAAGCCGTAGAGGAAGTAGGGCGTGGCCTGGGTGGCGTCGATCTGCACGTCCATCGAGACGGTGATCGCGTTCATGCCGCTCATGATGTTGTCCGGCACCTTGACGTAGGTGCTGGACCCGTTGAACGTGAGCCCCTCACCGTTGCCCGACCAGCCCGCGGTGCCGTTGACGGTGCCGTTCCGGCCGTGGCCGGAGGAGTCCACCGCCACGGTGCCCGAGGAGGCGTCGAGTTTGTACCAGAGAGCCAGGCCGTCGGTGATCTCCGCCGCCTGGACGGGGGCCGCCGGGCCGACGACGCCGACCATGAACGAGGCGGCGGCCACGACGGCCAGAGCGCCCTGCCGGTATCTCCGGCGGCACTGAAGTCTCACGCTGTGCATGGTTCACATCCCTGAAGAAGACATGCCTGAGGAGGGGGACGCGACGCCTCGGCCGAGGTGCCGCGTGCCGCCCGAATGACATCTGGTGTCGCGTTGCGCTCGCGGGTGGGATGCCGACGCCTTCCTCGCTTGAGGGCGGGCGGCAGCCGGGGCGTCGCCCGAGGGCGCCGGCATCCCCGTCAGGTCAGCTCGTCAGACGGAAGGTCGCGTCGCTGCGTCCCGTCGCGGTGGTGATCGTTTCGAGCTTCAGTTCGTACGCGTAGTGCCGGATGTACCGGTCGGGGTAGTTGTACGACTGGAACGAGGACCAGGCCGAGTCGGCGAGCCCGGCCACCTGACGGAACGTGGCGTCCGCGGCGAACTGGGTGGTGCCGTCATTGTGGACCAGCTGGAAATCGAATCCGGCGTGCCGCAGGTAGTAGCCGGGGAAGTTGACCGACTCGAAGGAGACGGTGCCGGACCCGGCCAGGCCCGGTCGCGGCCGGAACTTGGCGTCGTCGTTGGTGATGTTCTGGTCGATGCGCACGTCGAAGTTGGCGTGCCGCACGTAGCGGTCCTGGAAGTTGAAGGACTGCAGCCGCTTGGCCGGGGTGTTGGCCCAGCGGGCCTGGATCCGGGCGTCCTCGGCGGCCGTCAGGTTCAGGATCGAGCCGTGGCGCTTCTTGGTACCGCCCAGGGAGTAGGTTCCGGACGTCGGGAGCTTGTAGGTGCCGGTGGCGGACGGGTTGGTCGTCGTGACCGGCATGTATCCCTTTCCGGCCGCGTACTGGTCGAGGTAGAGGGTCCATTCGTTGCGGTCCCGGAACTTCATCCACATCGGGCCCTCGACCTGGGAGCCGGTCAGGCCGATGCCGGAGAGGTTGCCGAGGTTGGTCCAGGTGCCGAGGATCGAGTTGCTGCCCTCGAGGGTGATCTGGCCGTCGCCGGAGGCCCGTACGTAGCGGTAGTCGCCGACGCCGGAAGGGACCTCGACGATCTGGGTGTCGATGATTTCCTGGGTGCCGGGGCGGTCGATGTAGAGCTGCGGCGTGGTGATCGTGCGGAAGTCCGTGGTGCGGGCGTAGTAGATGCGGTGCTTCGTCGCGCCGTTGAGGGGCTTGTTCGTCGCCCAGTACAGGACGTAGTCGTTGCTGGCCGGATCCCAGATCGCTTCCGGCGCCCAGGCGTTGCGCCCGTCGGGGATCGCGCCGGCGACGTTGAGCAGCCACGGCGCCGACCAGGTGACCAGGTCACTCGACTCCCACACCACAAGGCTGCGGCTGCCGTCGTTGATGGACGAACTCCACGTCTGGCCGCAGTCGATGCACAGGTCGGTCGCGATGATCCAGTACTTGCTGCCGTCGGGTGAGCGCACCAGCGCGGGGTCGCGCACCCCGCGGGTGCCCACGGTGGAACGCAGGGTCATGCCGCCGCCGTTGAGATCGGTCCAGTTCAGTCCGTCCGCGCTGTACGAGAAGTACATCTGCTGACCGGTCGCCCCCTCCCCGATGAAGTGCGTCATCAGGTAGCCCGGGTCGGCGGCGGCGGCCCGCTGAGGTGTGGTCACGGCTTGGGCTGTGAAGAGCAGGCAGGCGGCGACGAATACCGCCGCCAGCCGGGAGAGAACCGCGGGCATATGCGTTCCTGTCTTTCTGGAGTGCCATGATCAGGTGCAAGTGAGGCCGAGGGTGAGGCCCGGCCTCCGAACCGTTGAGGCAGGACCGGTTCCCGCGCGACGTGGGACGCCGCGTCATGCCAGGTCAGCGGCCGAAGAGCCGCGGTTTCCGCGTGCACATGGCAGCTGTCGGAGACCCCGCGGCGGCGGGCCGGGTGACGAAGGCAGCGGAGAGGGCCGACAGAGCCGGCTCGGGAGTGCGCCGGAGGCGAGTGCGCGACACGGGCTGTCCCCTTTGACGGCCATGGTTCGAAAAATCGAACATTGTTCGCAAGTTCGAGCAGAAGATAGATGTCGGCCAGGAGCACGTCAATGGAACTGGCCAGTTCGATCCCGGACGAGATCGGCATCAAGGAGCACGCCGAGGCCCTTCGGCGGGCGCGAACGATCCTGTGCAGGCGGTCCAACTCCCCTGCCTCTGTGCGAAGACCGCAGCCATGCAGCCACTGGTCCCCGAGGACCCCTCGCACATCGGCCCGTACCGTCTCATCGCCCGTCTGGGCTTGGGTGGGATGGGGCGGGTCTACCTGGCCCGCTCGCAAGGGGGCCGTACGGTCGCGGTGAAGCCGGTGCACGCCGAGTCCGCGCTGCACCCGGCGTTCCGGCGGCGTTTCGCCCGCGAGGTGGCCGCCGCGCGGAGGGTCGGCGGTGAGTGGACCGCGCCCGTGCTGGACGCCGACACCGAGGTCGAGCACCCATGGGTGGCCACCGGTTACGTGCCCGGGCCGCCGCTCGACAAGGTGGTGGACGGGGACTTCGGCCCGCTGCCGCCGGCCTCGGTGCACGTCCTGGCACACCGTCTGACACTCGCGCTGCAGGCGATCCACGAGGAGGGCCTGGTCCACCGGGACCTCAAGCCGGCGAACATCCTGCTGACCGTCGACGGCCCCCGCGTCATCGGCTTCGGCCTCGCCCGCGGCTACACACGGCCTGCCTCGGCGGCAGCCTCACCGAGCCCGGAACGGTGCTCGGCACCCCGGCGTTCATGTCGCCCGAGCAGGTGCGCGGCGAGACGGTGACCAGAGCGAGCGACCTCTTCTCCCTCGGGTCCGTCCTCACGTACGCGGCGACCGGACGGCTCGCATTTCGTGGTACACGCGGCCATGGCGTGCGGTGTTCCGCCGACAGAGGTATGACTGAGGAGTCCGGCGGAAGGGGCAGGAGTGGATCTTGCGCTGCCGCCGGAAGGAGCCCCGGTATGCCTGAGCGAGAGACCCGGACTGGGAACGGCCGGCAGGACCGCATCACTGCTGCGCCTGGTGGGCTGCTGGACGTGCTGCGGGTGGCGGCCCTGGTCCTGGGCAGCGACGGCCGGATCGCGCTGTGGAGCCCCGAAGCCGAGTCGTTGCTCGGGTTCTCCGCCGCGGAAGCGCTGGGCCAGGACGCGGGCGCACTGCTCGTGGCCCCGGAGAACCGGGCACGGGCTCACGAGCTGTTCGATCGCGTGCGCACGGGTGCGCGCTGGGCGGGGGTCTTTCCGGTGCGGCACAAGGACGGCTCCACGCGCCGGGTGGAGTTCCGCACCATGCCACTGCGCGATGCCCGTGGCGACATCCACGCCCTCGGTCTGGGCACCGACGCCGAGACCGTACGGAACGTGGAGCGGGACCTGGCCCTGTCCCACATCCTGGTCAGCCAGTCGCCGGTGGGCATCGCGGTCTTCGACACCGACCTGCGGTGGGTGCGTGTCAATGCGTCACTGGAACGCATCAACGGCGTCCCCGAGGAGGCCGTGCTGGGCCGCCGCGTCGGTGAGGTGCTGCCGGCCCTCGACGTGGAGGCCATCGAGTCGCGGATGCGGCGGGTCCTCCGGACCGGTGAGCCGCTACTGGATCAGCAGACGGTCGGCCGAACGGCCGCCGACAGCGAGGATCACGCGTACTCGGAGTCGTACCACCGGATCGAGGACGCGAACGGGCGTGTGCTGGGCCTGGCGATTTCGGTACTCGACGTCTCCGAGCGGCAGCGGGCGGCGGCCGAGGTCGCGAAAGCGCGGGAGCGTCTGGCGGTGATAGCCGACGCCGGCGTCCGCATCGGTACCACGCTCGACCTGAGCCAGACGGCACATGAGCTCGCGGACGTGGCTGTTCCGGAGCTTGCCGACCTCGCGGCCGTCGACGTACTCGACTCGGTGGCCAACCCCGGAGGCACGGCCCCGGTGCGGGCGGACGACTCCCTCGGCTTCCAGGCGCTCGCCCTCAAAACAAGCCGTCCCACCGATGCGATCAAGGCCGCGGAGCCAGTGGACGCGTCCGCCCTGTACAGCTCCTTCCGGATGATCACCCAGTGTGTACGAGAGGCACGGCCGATCCTGCTGGAACACGTGACCGGCACGGAGATACGGCGTATCGCCGGGGACGACTCGGCCGCCGAGACGCTGCGGCGCGCAGGCGTCCACTCCTATCTGGCCGCTCCCCTCATGGCCCGCGGCGAGGTGCTGGGCACGCTCAGCCTGTGCCGCACGGTGAACCCCCGGCCGTTCGACGACCAGGACCTCACCCTTGCCACCGAACTGGCCGCGCGCGCCGCCATCTGCATCGACAACGCGCGGCTGTACGGACGCGAACGCAACACCGCACTCACTCTCCAGCGCAGCCTGCTGCCCCAGGACCCACCGCACTACGGCGACATCGAGATCGCCTCCCGCTATCTGCCCGCGATCAGCGAGGTCGGCGGGGACTGGTTCGATGTGCTTCCCCTCAAGGACGGCAAGGTCGGCCTCGTCGTCGGCGACGTGATGGGCAAGGGCGTGCACGCCGCGGCGATCATGGGCCAGCTCCGCACCGCCACCCGCGCCCTCGCCCGGCTCGACCTGCCTCCGGCCGAGCTGCTGCACCACCTCGACGACCTCACCGCCTCCCTCGGCGACTCCGACATGCTGGCCACCTGTATCTACGTCGTCTGCGACCCGAGGCACGGCCGATGCGAAGTCTCCCGCGCGGGCCACCTGCCACCGGTACTGGTGGAACCGGACGGGAAAGCCGCGTTCCTCGACATCGCCGGCGGGGTGCCGCTCGGGGTGGGCGGCGTGCCGTTCACCGTCGAGGAGCGCGAACTCGGCGAAGGCGCACTGCTCGCACTGTTCACGGACGGCCTGGTGGAAAGCCACGCAATGCCCGTCGACGTAGGGCTGCAGAACCTGCTACGCCTGCTGGACGGCACCCGCCTCCCCCTGGAAGAGACCTGCGACATGCTGCTCGGCGCCCTGAACCGCGAGCCGGAGGACGACGTGGCGCTGCTCCTCGCCCGGCGCAGGAGTTGACACCCTTCAGGGACAGGTTCCACTCGGCGGTGGTCGGCCCGCGGAACGGGATCGGAGGTCGGCCTCGCTGTGGCGATCGTCACGGAGGTCTTCGGGGGCTGTTGCGTACGCTGATCCCGGTCGTCGGTGAAGGGCGGTCCGGGGGAGTGAAGACGATCCCCGGCGCCCCTCACCCACGTCTGATGCACCGTCGGAAAAGTCGGCAATCGGTCAGCACGAGTCCTGGGGAACCTGAGCGAAGCTGCCCGAACACGCGACTCGCCGACGGTGTGGAAACCGCCCTTGACCCGCAACAACGCGGGCAGGGAGCCTACTTTCCGGGAGTGCACCGATGCTGCGTACCATGTTCAAGTCCAAGATCCACCGTGCCACGGTCACCCAGGCCGACCTGCACTATGTCGGATCCGTGACCATCGACGCCGACCTGCTCGACGCCGCCGACCTGCTGCCGGGCGAGCTCGTGCACATCGTGGACATCACCAACGGCGCCCGGCTGGAGACGTACGTCATCGAGGGCGAGCGCGGCTCGGGGGTCGTCGGGATCAACGGTGCCGCGGCCCATCTCGTGCACCCCGGAGACCTGGTGATCATCATCAGTTACGCTCAGGTCTCCGACGCCGAGGCCCGCACCCTGGAGCCCAGGGTCGTGCACGTGGACCGCGACAACCGGATCGTGGCCCTGGGCTCGGACGCGTCCGAGCCGGTCCCGGGTTCGGACCAGCGGCGCAGCCCGCAGGCCGCCACCGTCTGAGGCCACGCGCGGCCGCCCGGCGTCCCGATCCGCACGCGAGGAGTGCCATGAGCGACGTACAGATCCGCGACGACCGGGCGGCCGGCCGGCTGGAGGCCCTCACCGGCGACGAACTGGCCGGTCACATCCAGTACTTCGTCCTCGAATCCCCGCGGGGCGCGCTCGTACCGGTCCACACGATCGTCGAGCCCGCGCACGAGGGCAAGGGTGTCGCGGGCTCGCTGGCCCGGGAGTTGTACGGCATCGCGGCCCGCGAGGGCATCGTCGTCGCGCCCCTGTGCCCGTACGTCGTCAGGTGGGCCGAACGCCACCCCGAGGAGGCGCCGGCCGCCGATCCGGAGCTGCTGCGGGCCGCGAAGGACTGGCTTCTCGCCCATCCCGAGGGGTTCTGAGGAACCCGTCGCCGAGATGGTCGGTGCAGGCTCGGCCGACCGGGTGACTGCCCGCGCGGGCGACGGGTACCCGTGGCACAAGTCCATGGCCGACGTACCCACTGGCTGGAGGACGCGATGACGCATCCCGACCCGGACCCCGTGAAGCCGGGCCCCACCCCGGGGCCGGGCCCCGACCGCCCGGAACCCTTCCCGCCGACCCCGTTCCCCGACCCCGTCCCCACCCCCGAGCCCCGTCCCACCCCGACCCCGGACCCGGTCCCGAACCCCCCGGGCCCGGACCCGGTGCCGGGGGAGCCGAGGCCGGGACCCTTGTCGTAGCAAGTGGTCAGGTGGCAGAAGAAAGGCCCGGCATGGACGTTTCCATGCCGGGCCACATCTCCAACCTCAGGGGCGCGGGGAACTGCGCGACCAGCCACGAACGACCCGCAGCCGCCAATCGATCCGCACCCCCACCCCTTTAGGCTTCGACCTCACCGCGGCCCTGCCCCCACAGCGTGTGGAACGACCCCTCCCGGTCCACCCGCCGGTACGTGTGCGCCCCGAAGAAGTCCCGCTGCCCCTGCGTGAGCGCCGCAGGCAGCCGCTCGGCACGGAGCGCGTCGTAGTACGCCAGCGCCGCCGCGAACCCGGGCGTCGGGACACCCTGGCGGGTCGCGGCCACCAGCACCTCACGCCAGTCGTCCTGCGCCGCCGCGATCTCCTGGGCGAACGTCTCGTCGGAGAGCAGGCTCGGCAGGTCGGGCCGGGCGTCGTACGCGGCGCGGATGCGGTCGAGGAAGGCCGCCCGGATGATGCAGCCGCCGCGCCAGATCGAGGCGACCTTGCCCAGGTCGATGTTCCAGTCGTACTCGTCGCGGGCCGCGTCGATCTCGTGGAAGCCCTGGGTGTACGACACGATCTTGGAGGCGTACAGC
Source organism: Streptomyces sp. NBC_00104 (assembly GCF_045160825.1). Classification (NCBI taxonomy): domain Bacteria; kingdom Bacillati; phylum Actinomycetota; class Actinomycetes; order Kitasatosporales; family Streptomycetaceae; genus Streptomyces; species Streptomyces sp. NBC_00104. The sequence continues at coordinate 9,671,033 of NZ_CP108215.1, forward strand.
GCCTGCTCGACCCGGTCGGCGAAGGCACCCGCCTCGGCCGCGCTGAGCGGGGTGGCCTTCGGGCCGGCCAGCGAGCGGGAGGCCTCGCGCAGCGACGCGTGGCCGGACAGGGAGCGCGCGAAGACGGCCTCGGCGATGCCGGACACCGGAACGCCCAGGTCCAGCGCGATCTGGACGGTCCAGCGGCCGGTGCCCTTCTGCTCCGCCTGGTCGACGACCACGTCCACGAACGGCTTGCCCGTGGCCTCGTCCACGTGCGCCAGCACCTCGGCCGTGATCTCGATCAGATACGAGTCGAGCCGGCCGGTGTTCCAGGTGCGGAAGATCTCGGCGATCTGCGCGGGGGTGTAACCGGCCACGTCGCGCAGCAGCTGGTAGGCCTCGCCGATCAGCTGCATGTCGGCGTACTCGATGCCGTTGTGGACCATCTTCACGAAGTGCCCGGCTCCGTCCGGCCCCACGTGCGTGACGCACGGCGCGCCGTCGGAGGCCTTCGCGGAGATCTTCTCCAGCATCGGGCCGAGGGAGTCGTAGGACTCGACCGGACCGCCCGGCATGATGCTCGGCCCGTTGAGCGCGCCCTCCTCGCCGCCGGAGATGCCCGCGCCGACGAAGTGGATGCCCTGCTCGCGCAGCGCGGCCTCGCGGCGGCGGGTGTCGGCGAAGTGCGCGTTGCCACCGTCGATGATCATGTCGCCGGGCTCCAGGAGCGGCGCGAACTCCTCGATCACCGCGTCCGTCGGTCCGCCCGCCTTCACCATGACGACCAGGCGCCGGGGCCGCTCCAGTGCCTGTACGAAGTCCTTGGCGGTCTCGGCCGCGATGAAGTCGCCCTCGTGCCCGTGCTCCTTGATCAGCGCGTGGGTCTTCGCCGCGGAGCGGTTGTGGACGGCGACCGTGTAGCCGTTGCGGGCGAAGTTGCGGGCGAGGTTGCTCCCCATGACCGCGAGGCCGGTGACGCCGATCTGGGCTGAAGTGCTCATACGGTTGGCTCCTATGGATCCTGATATCGGTGGTGCCGTTCCTGCCCGCCAGTATTGTCCTTCCGGCCATCCTGACGTGCACCGGCCCCGTCCGCACTGCGCGGCCTGCCGGGCTTGAGTACGCAGGAAGGGCCCTACCTGCCTCAATGGGGCGCGCAACCCGAGGCCTTGCGCGCCGTCCCTGGTCACTCGAGCGCCGGACGGGGGCACTTACGCGCCGGAGCAGGTCGCATACCCGCCACGCGCGGGACGGGAGCGGCTGATTTTTCGTCTTGTCATGGCCGGTTCGCGGCACTTACTTTTGCGGCTCATGGCATAGGGCGAGGGGGGCTTTTCCATGGCCGTACGCGGTCGGCACCGCCGGTACCAGCCGAACAGGATCAACCGCGCCTCACTCACCGTCACGGCGGGCGGCGCGGGAATGGCGCTCCCGCTGATCGGCACCGGGGTCGCGGAGGCGGCCGATGCCGAGACCTGGGACAAGGTCGCGGCCTGCGAGTCCACCAGCGACTGGAACATCAACACCGGGAACGGCTACTACGGCGGCCTGCAGTTCAGCCAGTCCACCTGGGAGGCCTTCGGCGGTACGGCCTACGCCGCCCGCGCGGACCTGGCCACCAAGGAACAGCAGATCGCGATCGCCGAGAAGGTCCTCGACGGACAGGGCCCCGACGCCTGGCCCGTGTGCTCGGCCCGCGCGGGCCTCACGATCGAGGACGTGAAGCCGCAGACCACGCCCCAGTCGCAGGCCGGCAAGGTCGAGATGTACACGGTGGTCCGGGGCGACACCCTCTCCGAGATCGCCGACTCCCGCGAGGTCAGGGGCGGTTGGCGCAAGCTCTACGAGGCCAACCGCAGGACCATCGGCTCCGATCCGGACGTGATAGTCCCCGGACAGAGGCTCAGCCTGAACACGGCGGGCCAGAAGAAGGACCCGAAGAAGGAACAGAAGAAAGAGCAACGGAAAGAGCAGCAGAAAGAACAGCAGAAAGAACAGAAGAAGGTCCAGAAGGAGCAGAAGGAGCAGACGTCCGAGCGGCGGCAGGAGTCGGCGTCCTTCGTCGCCCCCGTCAGCGCCTCCCTCGGCACGCCCTACCGCGCCTCGGGCTCCTCCTGGTCGAAGGGCTACCACACGGGCGTCGACTTCCCCGTGGCGACCGGCAGCACCGTGAAGTCCGTGGCCGCCGGGGAGGTCGTCAGCTCGGGCTGGGGCGGTTCCTTCGGCTACCAGGTGGTGATCCGCCACGGCGACGGCCGCTACACGCAGTACGCCCATCTGTCGGCGATCTCCGTGAAGACCGGCCAGAACGTGGGCGCGGGCCAGCGCATAGGCCGCTCGGGCTCCACGGGCAACAGCTCGGGCCCGCATCTGCACTTCGAGGTGCGGACGGGGCCCGGCTTCGGCAGCGACATCGATCCGATCGCCTATCTGCGGGCGGGAGGGGTTCGGATCTGACGCGGTGCGGGAGGCCCGCTCGGGGCCTCCCGCTCAGGATTTCACGCGGTCGCGGTGCCGGTCGCGATGCCGGTCGAGGAGCGCCCTCGGCACATACAGCTCGTCGTGGAACGGCCGCAGCAGCAGTCCGGGCGGAGCGTCGTCCCCGTCCGTGGCGCCGCTTCCCAGGAACGGGGCCGGGACGACCACGCGCTCGTCCAGGTCGATCGCGTCGCCGACGGTGTCCGGCACCTCGGTGTCCGGCACCTCGGCGGACTGCCGCGGCAGCCCCGCGAGCAGCTTTTCCAGGGCGAGCGACTCCCGGTCGGCGGCCGTGACCGTGACGTCCTCGTCGGTCCGCTCCGCCTGGACCTCGACGCCGAGGCGCTCGGTGGTCAGCAGGATCAGACCGCCCGCCGCGACGACTCCGCAGCCCAGTGCGAGGAGGGTGCCGGTCGTGCCGTAGCGGAACGTCTCGCCGAACATCGTGATGCCGACGGCGGCCGCCACCACCGGGTTCACCACGGTCAGCGTGGCGAGCGGGGCCGCGAGGCCGCCGCCCCGGTAGGCGGCCTGGGACAGCAGCAGACCGGCCGCGGCGAAGACACCGATGACGGCGAGGGTCGGCACGTCGGAGAGGGCGACGCCGTCCGTCCAGTCCACGGCGACCGTCTTCGTGAAGACCGAGGCCATGCCGAACGCGACACCGGAGGCGACCGCCAGCAGGATGCTGCGCACCGCCGGGTGCCGGTGCGCCGCGCGCGCCGTCACCATCAGCGCGGCCACCGCACCGGCGCTGACCACGGCCACCAGCACCCGCTGGGCGTTGTCCAGCGACTGCACGTCGGCCGAGCCGACCAGGGAGAGCAGGCCCGCCAGACCCACCGTCGCCATGATCGCGCCCCGCCAGGCCGTGGCGCCGGCCCTGCGGCCCACGAAGAGCGCCGCCATGGGCAGGGCGAAGACGATGGTCAGCGCGCCCAGCGGCTGCACCAGGCTCAGCGGGCCGTAGGCCAGGGCCACCACGTGCAGCAGCCCGCCGAGGCCGTTCAGCCCGACGGCGGCCCACCAGCCCGGCCGGCGCAGCGGCGCGTAGACCCGGCCGGGGGAGGACACCGCGACTCGCTCCTGGACGATCGCCCCGCCCGCATACGCGACGGCGGAGACGAACGACAGGAGTACGGACAACGCGAGGGCGCTCATATTCGGCTCCTCAGCGCAGCGCGGGGGCTCCTGGCCCGGCGCGGTGAACGCTCGGCTTTCATAATGACCACGATGCCTCGGATGTGCATGCGCCGTCGTCGTCCCTGAGCACTCAATGGGTCCTACTGCCGATGGAGTACGACGGGCCCGCCGTCATACCCAGGGTGGGCGACACGGAGTGCAGGCCTCCAGGTGAGTGCGCCCACCGGCCCTGGTACTACTCGTCCTCGTGGACCACGACCCGGGCCTCTCCGCCCTCTCGGCACTCGGCGGCTTCTTCGTCCTACGCACGGGCGAACCGCCGCACGGGCCGCCGCCCACGCTGGCGGAAGCGTATGCGGCACGCGATGCCGATGTGGAACCGGAGGTTTACGCGAATCCCGTGATTTTCCGTGTCCGGAAAGTCGCGAGGAGTGTGCGGGCTCCCGAGCCGCGGGTGGCCGCCTCCCTCGCCCACCTCGGCTTCGCCGCCCGCCTGTGGTCGGTGGCTCTCGGGGCGGCCGCCCTGTACGGCCGCGTCCCCGATCTCGACCCGCGCCTCCTGCGCTGGGACGCGGACGCGAGCGCCCCGGACGACCTGTGGCTGACCGAGGTGCGGAGCCTGCCCGCAGAGCGGATCGGCGAGGTCGTACGGGACGGCCATCTCGTACCGCTGGCGGCGGCTCTGCGCGCTCAACTGCCCCTGTCCGAGCGCCTGTTGTGGGGCAACGCGGCATCCGCGCTGATGGGTGCCGTGCGCCAGATCGACCGCTGGGCCGCCGCCAACGGCCGCACGCGGGAGGCGAGTCGGGCCCGCGCGCTGGCCGCCGACCTGTTCGCGCAGCCCGACCTGGCCGGCACGCTCGACCCGGCGACCTACCGCCGCCGCAGCTGCTGTCTCTACTACCGACTGCCCGGCGGCGGGCTGTGCGGCGACTGCTGCTTCGACCGGCCGCCCGGCGCGCCACCCTCCCACGGTCCGCGCGCCTGACACCGCGCCCGACACCGGGCGTGCCTCCGCGGGAAAATCGTGGTCTTCCCCATCGGACCCTTCTGGGTGACCATGTGGGAACCAGCCGCTGAGACAGGGGGTTCCGGGTGCGAGTCGGCCTGCTGACCCGGGAGTATCCGCCCGACGTCTACGGTGGCGCGGGCGTCCATGTCGAGTTCCTCGCCCACGAGTTGAGAGCCCTCGTCGACCTGGACGTGCACTGCTGGGGCGAGGGCGCGGGCGGCGGCGTCGTACGCCACCGGCCCTGGTCCACGCTCGACGCCGCCAACGACGCGCTGCGCACCTTCTCCGTGGACCTCTCCATCGCGGCCGGTCTCGAAGGCCGCGAACTGGTCCACTCGCACACCTGGTACGCCAACCTCGCCGGCCACTTCGGCAAGCTGCTGCACGGCATCCCGCATGTGATGACCGCCCACTCGCTGGAGCCGCTGCGCCCCTGGAAGGCCGAGCAGCTGGGCGGCGGCTACGCCCTGTCCAGCTGGGCCGAGCGCACCGCGATCGAGTCCGCCGACGCGGTGATCGCCGTCTCCGGTGCCATGCGCGACGACATCCTCGGCTGCTATCCCGCGCTGGACCCGGCGAAGCTCCACGTCGTGCACAACGGCATCGACACCTCCCTCTACCAGCCGGACCACGGCACGGCCGTCCTCGACCGCCTCGGCGTCGACACCGCCCGGCCGTACGTCCTCTTCGTCGGCCGCATCACCCGGCAGAAGGGCGTGCCCCACCTGCTGCGCGCCGTGCGGGACATCGATCCGGCGGTGCAGGTCGTGCTCTGCGCGGGGGCGCCCGACACTCCGGAGATAGACCAGGAGTTCCGCGATCTGTTCGCGGAGCTGAGCCGTGCGCGCGAGGGCCTGTTCTGGATCCCGCAGATGCTCCCGCGCCCGGACGTGATCCAGCTCCTCACGCACGCCGCCGTGTTCGTCTGTCCGTCGGTGTACGAGCCGCTGGGTATCGTCAACCTGGAGGCCATGGCCTGCGGCACGGCCGTGGTGGCCTCGCGGGTCGGCGGTATCCCGGAGGTGGTGGAGGACGGCGTCACGGGCCTCCTCGTGTCGACGGAGGACGACTTCGAGGCTCAGCTGGCCCGCGCCCTCGACGCGGTGCTCGCCGACCCCGGTGCGGCCGCCCGGATGGGCCAGGCCGGGCGGGAGCGCGCGGTGCGCGAGTTCGGCTGGGACGCGGTCGCCCGGCGGACGGCCCAGCTTTACGAGGAAGTCCTCAAACAGGGGTAGTCGAGACGCAGGGTTCGGCACAACCAGGTGTAGAGCACAAGCAGGTGTAGAGGGGCGGCGGCATGCGGCGCGGTGGACCTTCGGTGCTGGGAATCGTACTGGCGGGCGGTGAGGGCAAGAGGCTGATGCCCCTGACCGCCGACCGCGCGAAACCAGCGGTGACTTTCGGCGGAACATACCGCCTGGTGGACTTCGTCCTCTCCAACCTCGTCAACGCGGACATCCTGCGCATCTGCGTGCTCACGCAGTACAAGTCGCACTCGCTGGACCGGCACATCACCACGACCTGGCGGATGTCGAGCCTGCTGGGCAACTACGTCACGCCGGTCCCGGCCCAGCAGCGGCTCGGCCCGCGCTGGTATCTGGGCAGTGCGGACGCGCTCCTGCAGTCCCTGAACCTGGTGCACGACGAACAGCCGGAGTACGTCGCCGTGTTCGGCGCCGATCACGTCTACCGCATGGACCCCCGCCAGATGCTGACGCAGCACATCGAGGGCGGCGCGGGCGTGACGGTGGCCGGCATCCGCGTACCGCGCACGGAGTCGTCGTCCTTCGGCGTGATCACCCCCGGCTCCGACGGCCGGACCGTGGAGCGCTTCCTGGAGAAGCCGGCCGACCCGCCGGGCCTGGTCGACGACCCCGAAACCGTGTTCGCCTCGATGGGCAACTACCTCTTCACCACCAAGGCCCTGGTGGAGGCGCTCCAGCGGGACGCCGAGGACGAGGACTCCGTCCACGACATGGGCGGCTCGATCCTGCCCCAGCTCACCGAACGGGGCGAGGCCCAGCTCTACGACTTCAGCGCCAACCACGTGCCCGGCGAGACCACCCGCGACCAGGGCTACTGGCGGGACGTCGGCACGCTCGACGCCTACTACGACGCCCATATGGACCTCATCGCCGAGCGCCCCGCCTTCAACCTCTTCAACCGCAGCTGGCCCATCTACACCAGCTCCGGCCAGCTCTCCCCGGCCCGGTTCAACGCGGGCGGCATCGCCAGCGAGTCGATCATCAGTGCGGGCTGTCTGATCCGCGGCCAGGTGACGAGGTCCGTGCTGTCCCCGGGAGTCGTCGTCGACCCGGGCGCCGTCGTCCAGGGCTCGGTCCTGCACGACAACGTCCACATCGGGCGGGGCGCGGTCGTACGGGGCGCCGTGCTCGACAAGAACGTCCAGGTGCCCCCGGGTGCGACCATCGGAGTCAATCCCGAGCGGGACGCCGAGCTCTACACCGTCTCCCGGGGCGGAGTGATCGCCCTGGGCAAGGGGCAGCAGGTGCCGTAGGCCTTCAGGGTGACCACGGTGAACACGGATGTCGCATGAGTCCCGCTTTCGTCATGTGGCGGGACTTAATCTGCTGTTAACTATGCGTAGCTTGATCGTACTTGACCGTAATCGGCCAACAGCGATTGACTGCTGACTCACCCGTCGTCGACGCGAGGCAAGCCATTGAATTCTGACCCGCTCGCCCCACTCGACCTTGCGTTCTGGAACATCGAGACCGCCGAACATCCCATGCACCTGGCCGCCCTCGGCGTCTTCACGGCGAACTCGCCCACCGCGGGAGCGCACGCCGCCGAGCTGCTCGCCACGCGGGCCGCCGCGGTGCCCGGGCTGCGGATGCGGATCCGGGACGTCTGGCTCCCGGACGTACGGCTGCCGCTGGCCTTCGGCGGTGCGACCCGTGAGCCCGTCGCCGACTTCGAGCCCTTCGACCACGTACGGCTGCACGCGCCGACCGCGGACTTCCACGAGGTGGCGGGGCGGCTGATGGAACGCCCGCTGGAGCGCGGCCGACCGCCGTGGGAGGCGCGTGTGCTCCCCGGGGAGGACGGCACGACCTTCGCCGTGCTGTTCAAGTTCCACCACGCCCTCGCCGACGGGCTGCGGGCGCTGACGCTCGCCGCCGCCGTCATGGACCCCATGGACCTGCCCGCGCCCCGGCCGCGCCCCGCGGAGCCGCCGCGCGGCCTCCTCGACGAGGTGCGCAAACTGCCCGACCTGGTCCGGGGCACCTTCTCCGACCTCGGCCGCGCCCTCGACATCGGCGCCTCCGTCGCCCGCACCACGCTCGACGCGACCCTCGGCGCCCGCTCCTCGACCGCGCTCACCTCCGAGGCCAGCGGCACCCGTCGTACCGCCGGGGTGCTCGTGGACCTCGACGACGTGCACCGGATCCGCAAGACCGTCGGCGGCACCGTCAACGACGTCCTCATCGCCGTCGTGGCGGGCGCGCTGCGCCGGTGGCTGGACGAGCGCGGGGACGGCAGCGAGGGGGTCGCGCCCCGGGCGCTGATCCCCGTCTCCAGGCGCCGCCCGCGCACCGCGTACCCCCAGGGCAACCGGCTCTCCGGGTATCTGATGAAACTGCCGGTGGACGACCCGGACCCGCTCGGCCGACTGCGTACGGTGCGCATGGCGATGGACCGCAACAAGGACGCCGGGCCCAACCGGGGCGCCGGCGCGGTCGCCCTCCTCGCCGATCACGTACTGCCCCTCGGCCATCGGCTCGGCGGTCCGCTTGTCAGCCAGGCCGCCCGCCTCTGGTTCGACATCCTCGTCACCAGCGTCCCGCTCCCCAGCCTCGGCCTCCGCCTCGGTGGCTGCCCCCTCGAGGAGATCTATCCGCTGGCCCCGCTCGCCCACGGCCAGTCCCTCGCCGTGGCCGTCTCGACGTACCGGGGGAGCGTCCACTACGGCCTCGTCGCCGACGCGGAGGCCGTGCCGGATCTGGAACTGCTCTCCCGGGCGGTCACCCGGGAGGTCCAGGACCTGCTGGCGGCGTGTGAGCTCTGACACCAGCGGTGACGCCCGACTTTCCTCGCCCCCGCCGCCCCTACCCGTCCCGTCCTCCAGGGGCCGCGCGCCCCTTCGACCCCCGTCACAGACTCGGGGCTCCGCCCCGGACCCCGTTCGCGCAGTTCCCCGCGCCCCTGAAAAGGGGCGCGGGGAACTGCGCGAGAAGCCCCACCGGACCCGCGGATGGGGGTCGAAGGGGCGCAGCCCCTGGAGGACGGGACGGGTAGGGGCGGCGGGGGCGAGGCCTGGTTTTTTGGTGACCGGGGCCGTCGCTCCGTAGAATTCCGCGTTCGGTGGCGGACGCGGTCGGCGTGCCGCGGGTGATCAGGGAAACGGCAGCGCGATGACGGTGACAGAGGACGGCCCGGCGACCACGGACGAGGTCGCGTACGGCCCCGGCATCGACCCGGAGCGGCTCGCCGTGTGTCTCGGCGTGCTGGAAGAGCTGGACAAGCTGGAGGTCGACCACCCCGACGCGATCGCGGTGCGCCGGGCGACCGCCGGTGTCTACCGCACGGTGAAGCAGCGCCGCCGCCAGGAGCGCCGGGCCGCCAAGACCGCGCACGACAAGGCGGTCACGGAGTCCACGGCCACCGGCTCCGCCCAGCGGATCGACGACGAGACCGAGGGCATCCTGCCGTCGTCCGTGACCGAGGAGGGGAAGATCGCGGGGATACTCCAGCGCCCGCGCTCCTGCTACACCTGCAAGGCCCGGTACGTGGAAGTCGACTACTTCTACCACCAGCTCTGTGCCGACTGCGCCCGCCTGAACCGCGGCAAGCGCGACGCCCGCGCCGACCTCACCGGCAAGCGCGCCCTGCTCACCGGCGGCCGCGCCAAGATCGGCATGTACATCGCCCTGCGGCTGCTGCGCGACGGCGCGCACACCACCATCACCACGCGCTTCCCCAAGGACGCCATCCGCCGTTTCAAGGCCATGGACGACTCGGCGGACTGGTTGCACCGCCTGGAGGTCGTCGGCATCGACCTGCGCGACCCGGCCCAGGCCGTCGCCCTCGCCGACCAGGTCGCGGAGGCGGGCCCCCTCGACATCCTGATCAACAACGCCACCCAGACCGTTCGCCGTCTGCCCTCCGCCTACGCCGCCCTGGTCGAGGGGGAGAGCGCCCCGCTGCCCGCCGGCGAGCTCCCCCCGCACCGCGTCATCGGCGCCTTCAACTCCGGCGCGGTCGACGGTCTGACCGCACTGCCCGCGGGCATCAGCGGCCTCGACGCGCAGCAGGTCGCCGACCTCGCCCTGGTCGCGGGCAACGCCAGCGTCGCCCGACACCTCGACGGCACCGCCATCGACGCGGGCGGCCTCGTCCCCGACGTGGTCGACAGCAACACGTGGGTGCAGACCATCGAGCAGATCTCCCCGGTGGAGCTCCTCGAGACCCAGCTGTGCAACTACACGGCGCCCTTCATCCTGATCAGCAAGCTCCGCCCGGCCATGGCCGAGGCCGCGCGGAAGGCGGCCAGCGGCCGCGCGTACGTCGTGAACGTCTCGGCGATGGAAGGTGTCTTCGGCCGCGGGTACAAGGGCGCGGGCCACCCGAACACGAACGCCGCCAAGGCCGCGATGAACATGGTCACGCGGACCAGCGCCCAGGAGATGTTCCAGACCGACGGCATCCTCATGACCTCGGTCGACACCGGCTGGATCACCGACGAGCGCCCCCACTTCGACAAGCTGCGCCTGGCCGACGAGGGATTCCACGCCCCGCTCGACCTCGTCGACGGCGCGGCCCGCGTCTACGACCCCGTGGTGCTCGGCGAGCAGGGCGAGGACCTGTACGGCGTCTTCCTGAAGGACTACGCGCCCGGCAAGTGGTGATCCGCCCTGGCCCGGTCCGACACCAACTCCAGTACCGTCCGCCAGTCCTCCAGGACCCCGGCGTCCACGCCGGGGGTCCGGCCCGCCTCGTCCGCGTGCCGCAGGGCCAGCACGTCCTCGACGAGCGTGGCGTCCGCCCAGCCGCCCGCGTGCAGGCGCACGAGATCGTCCGCGCCGAGGGCGTGCAGCCGTACGAGACGGGCGACCCGCTCGCCGAGCAGCGGGCGTACCGTGTCGGCGGCCAGGTCGGCATGGCTGGTGTCGTCACCCGGACGGAGTAGATGCCCGAGGGTGTGCACCAGGCCGGCCACCTGGAGCTCCTTGTCGGCCGGCCGCCCTCGGCGCAACAGCGCGGCGGTCCGCAGCGCGTGTTCGTACGGATCGACCGGAGTGCCCCCGTGGTGGTCCGCCGCCCCGCCGCCGCCCCGGCGGGCGTGCAGCAGGTCCATCAGCTCCTCGACGCCGCGCAGTTCCATCCGCCGGTCCTCCCGAGTCCGCCCGCGAGAAATGCCGTTGCGACACATGAGCAGATCATGGTCGGCTTGCGATTCGGCCAACGGGACCTGAACTACATGCCGAGGGCAGCGATCCGATGGGTCGTCGGCTCGGTGCGTGGTGCGAGTGCTGAGCCGAACGGGTGATGACAGATCGGGTAAATGGGTCAAATTGCCCTAGGGTGAGGCCTGCTGGGCGCTGAACGACTCAAGACAGTTACCTCTTGTTTTCAGCCCCATCGAGCGGCTGCCCGCTCATTTGGTTACTCTGTACCGGACGGACAGCCTTATATGGGTCCCACCCACACCCACGGTCCGTCCCGGGACAAGCCGGTCACCACGGCCTGCTCTCACATCCAGGTAAACCGGCGCCACCGCGTCCGAACTGACATCGACTCAGACCCGAGCGGACGTCAGGCGCACAGCGGCAGGCTGGGCCGATGTCCCGAGGGTGACCCGACACATAAGGAGTGCGCGGTGACACCAGAGAAGACGAATCGCGATCAACGCCCCGAGGAACACACCGAGGGCGGTGGCCGGTCGAAGAAGGAACTCGGCAGCCTGGACGTGTGGGCCAGGTCCGCCCCGATCCGACTGGCGGGCTACGAGGACGACCTCGCCGAGCCCCACATCCTGCCCAGCGTGGACTGACGGCAGGATCTTCGCGATCGCCCTCTGCATGGGCGTGCCGGACTCGCGCCCATGCAGACCGGAGAAGCCGCGGCCCACGACCGGCCCGGCTCCGGCCGCTCTGGCGCCCCACCGCGGTGGCCCTGCCGCCCGCATCGAGACCCGTACCGCCGTACGGCTGCTGGGCCTCCCTCGGCCTCACCGTCCGCGCACGCCCCGGACCCGTTCGAGCTCCCGAAGGACGGCCGGGTGGGGCAGCACCTCATGGACGAGGCGCTCCGGAAGGGCGCGTCGGCGGTGCGTCGCCGACCGGAGGAGGCCGTCGGTCGTCCCGGGTCAGCCGATCGGCGCCGTCCGGCGCCACGGGTTCAGCTCCTCCAACCGGCCCGCCACCTCCAGGAGTTCGAGCTCCGAACCCGGACGGCCCACCAGTTGCACCGCGCAGGGCACGCCCGACGCGAGCGTGCCGAACGGCACCGACATCGCCGGCCAGCCCGTGAGATTCCACGGCGGGGTCAGCGGCGAGTAGGTGGTGTTCACCAGCAGATTGCGCAGCCACCCCCGCTCGTGCCAGTTCGTGGCGGCGGGCCCGCGCCGGGCGAGCGCCGGGGTGAGGAGCACATCGTGCTCGGCGAAGAACGGCTCCAGGCGTCGGCGCAGTTGCTCCCGGCGGTCGCCCGCGCGGACCCCCTTCACGAAACGTCGCCCCACGGCCGCGTGCACCCGCGTGCGCCGGGTGAGCAGCTCCGGATCGAGGCCCTCCGCGTCCACCGCCGTCCCCGCCGTCCAGTGCGCCAGCGAGGTCGTGCCCAGCCAGACGGGATACGGCGGATCGGCCGGCCGGACCCGAAGGCCGGACCCGGCCAGCGACTCGGCCGCCCGGCGCGCGGCATCGGCGTACGGGCGGGTGACGGTCACGCCGAGAAGGGGGCTGCGTACGGACAGGGCGATGTCCGGTGAGCGCGGGGTGGTCCCGGAGGGTTGTCCGGCGTCCGTTCCCGCCAGTATCCGGAACATCAGCCGGGCGTCCTCGACGGTCGTGGCGAGCGGGCCGTTCTCGGACATGCCGAACCAGTCGCCGTGCCCGATGTCCGCCGGGACGACCCCGAAGCCCGGCTTGAGGCCGAGCAGACCGCAGTTGGCGGCCGGTATGCGCAGCGAGCCCATGCCGTCGTTGCCGAGGGCCAGCGGCACCAGCCCGGCGGCGACCGCGGCGGCGCTGCCGCCCGAGGACCCGCCGGTCGTGCGCGAGGTGTCCCACGGGTTGCGGGCCGTGCCGTGCACGCCGTCCGTGGTGCCGAAGACACACAGCTCGGGCACGTTCGTGAGCCCCACGACCACCGCGCCGGCCGCCCGCAGCCGGGCCACCGTCACATGGTCGTCCCCGGCCGGCGTGTCCGGGGTCGCGGCGGACCCGTTCCGGGTGGACTCGCCCCGCACGGCGAGGTTGTCCTTGATCGCCACCGGCACGCCCGCCAGGGGCAGTTCCGCCAGATCGGTCCGGCCGGCCACCTCGTCGGCCTCCGCCAGGGCGGCCTCCGCCCGGACCTTGCGGAACGCTCCGACCCGCCCGTCCAGCGCCTCGATCCGAGCGAGATGCCCGGCCACGACCTCACGCGGCGTGACCCGCTTCTCCCGCACGGCGGCGGCTATCTCGGCGGCGGTCCGGCCGACCCAGCTGGTCACGGGCGCTCCCTGGCGATGTCGTGCGCGTCGGTGTCGTACGCGACGGAGGGGCGTACTCGTGAGTAACGATCGAGTACGGGAGCACTGTGCCCTGTGTGACGGCCCCGCGTCGAGAGGCCGCCGTGAGGAGACGCGTCCGCGGCCGCCCGGCTACGACGTCCTCGCGGGCGACGTGGCCAGCCGCGTCGGCGGCATGAACTCCCGTACGTACGTCCGCTCCCAGCACGCCCCGGTCTCCCGCAGCTCGCGCCAGGTCGTATAGCGGTAGCGGAAGAGGCGGGCGCGGACGTACCGGGGCGGGGCGTCGGCGGGGAAGGGGGAGCGGCGGAGCAGTCGGAGGGTGTCGCGGTCGTTCTCCAGGAGGCGCTCCATCATGGCCCCGAACCAGGAACCGGCGTACGCGGGGGAGAGCGCGGCGAACCACATCAGCCAGTCGAGCCGCAGATGGTAGGGGGCGAACTGGCGCGGCCAGCGCCTCGGATCGCCCGGCTTGCCCTTGAACTCGTACTCCCGCCACCGCGAGTCCTCGCGCGGCACGTCGTCCGCCGTCCCCTCCACCACCACCTCGTACCGCACCCGGCTGACGCTGCCGAACGCCCCGTAGGTGTTGACCAGGTGCAGCGGGTCGAAGGAGCGGTTCATGACCTGGCGGCGGGAGATCATGTTGCGGACCGGGTGGTAGCTGAGCCAGAGGACCAGCGCGGCGACGGCGAGCACGACGATCGAGTACCAGAGGGGTGCGTCGGGGGTGTCCGGTGCCGCCGTCCCGAAGTCGACCGCCGACAGGGCCAGCACGATCGTGATCCAGTTCAGCCAGGAGAAGTTGCCCGACAGGACCAGCCACAGCTGCGTCAGGATCATCAGCGAGGCGGCGGCCGTGGCGATCGGCTGCGGTGTGAACAGCAGGAACGGGACCACGAGCTGGGTGACGTGGTTGGCGGCCACCTCGACGCGGTGCAACGGCTTCGGGAGGTGGTGGAAGAACCAGCTGAGCGGGCCGGGCATCGGCTGGGTCTCGTGGTGATGGTCGAGGCAGGTCAGCCTCCGCCAGCATTCGTCGCCGCGCAGCTTGATCAGCCCGGCGCCGAACTCGACCCGGAACAGCACCCAGCGCAGCAGGAACAGCACGACGACCGGCGGTGCCACCTCGTCGTTGCCGAGGAAGACGGCCAGGAAGCCGACCTCCAGGAGCAGCGACTCCCAGCCGAACGCGTACCAGGTCTGACCGACGTTCACGATCGACAGGTACATCGCCCACGGCACGAGCCACATCACCAGGCCGGCCCACAGGGGCAGCAGCGAGTCCAGCCCCGCGACGAGCGCCACCGACACCGCGCAGCCCGCCCAGGCCCACACCGCGAAGAAACGGTCCGAGTAGTGGTGGTGGAACACGCTCGGCGACCGCCGGAACGGCACCCGCTCGACGAAGCGGGGCACCGGGAGCATGCCGCGCTCGCCGATCAGCGCCCGGAACTGCAGAGCGGCCCCCAGAAAGGCGACCAGATAGAGGGCGGCCAGGGACCGCTGGAAGAGCAGTCGGCCGAGCCAGTAGTCGGGTGCGGTGAACCAGTCCACGGTACCGACGATAGTGAGCGGATCGACGGCCGTCCCTCCACTCGATTAATCGGGCAATTGCTGGCAAAGTGGCCCCATGGTTGATCGGGGAGCGAGCGGCTCGGACGTCCCGGACGACTGGCTCGCCCACCCGGACCCGGTCCTGGCGCTCAACCTCATGGGCACCTTCGACTGGGACCTCGACGCCGGTGCGTTCCACATGGACGCCACCGCCCACGAGATCTTCGACGTGCGCCCGGACGAATACGACGGCACCCCGGAGAGCCTGTCGCTGCGGGTGCCCCCGATGGAGGGCCGCAGACTCGACACCCTCGTCTCGCAGGCCCTCAAGGACGGCAGCGAGAACTACGGCGCCTACTTCCGCATCCGTATGCGCGACGGCACCATGCGCTGGACCCACACCCAGGGCTACATCCGCCGCGACGAGACGGGCCGCCCGTACCGTGTCATCGGCATCGTCCGCGACGCCACCCGGGAACTCCGCGAGATCCGCTCCCGCACCCAGCGGACCGCGGGCGGCGAGGCCCGCCGCCGGCAGGCCAACGTCGTCCAGATCATCACCGCCGCCCTGGCCCACGCCCGGACCGTCCAGGACGTGATCGACGTCCTGGAGGACACCGACGGCCTCACCCACCTCGGTGCCACCAGCCTGGTCATGGGCCTGGTGGAGGCCGGACGCATCCGGATGGTCGCCGCCGGCCCCCAGGACAGCTACGTGCCCGGCACCCGGATCACCCGCCTCGACGTGAAGTACCCGATGAACGAGGTCGTACGGCAGCTCGTCCCGCACTTCATCGAGTCGCCGGAGGAGTTCGCCGAGTCGTATCCGCTGCTGTGGCCGCACATCACCGACCTCAAGATCACCTCGGCCGCGTATCTGCCGCTGATCGTGCAGGCCCGCCCCATCGGCGCGATGGGGCTCCTGTACAACGACCGGCGGGGCTTCACCTCCGAGGAACGCGACGTCCTCATCGCGCTCGGCAGCAGCATCGCCCAGAGCCTGCAGCGGGCCATGTTCTACGAGCAGGAGAAGGACCTCGCCGAGGGCCTCCAGCAGGCGATGCTGCCCCGGTCCATCCCCAGCTTCCCTGGCGCCGACATCGCCGTCCGCTACCGGGCCGCCTCCTTCGGCGGCTCGCTCGGCCGGGACATCGGCGGCGACTGGTACGACCTCATCCCGCTGCCCGGCGGGCGCGTCGGCGCGGTCATCGGAGACGTCCAGGGCCACGACACGCACGCGGCGGCCGTCATGGGCCAGCTCCGTATCGTCCTCAAGGCCTACGCCACCGAGGGCCACACCCCGGCCACGGTGATGGCCCGCGCCTCCGCCTTCCTCCACGAACTCGACACCGACCGCTTCGCGACCTGCCTGTACGCGGAGGTCGACCTGTCCACCGGAGTGGTCCAGATGGTCCGGGCCGGGCACATCGACCCGCTGATCCGGCACACCGACGGCTCCTGCCACCGGGTGACCGTGGAGGGGGGCCTGCCGCTCGGGCTGTCGGCCGAGTTCGGCGGCCTGGAGTATCCGGTGACCGCCGTCGAGCTGGACTCCGGGCAGACACTGCTCCTGTGCACCGACGGCCTCATCGAGGAGCCGGGCGCCGACCTGGACGACGGCCTGCGGACCCTGCGGGCGCTGATCGCCACCGGGCCGGACGACGTCGACGATCTCGCCGACCGGCTCATCGACGTGGCGGAGGAGAGGGGCGGCGACGACGATGTGGCCCTCCTCCTGCTGCGGCGCCGCAGCAGCAGTGCCGAGCAGCCCGGCGGGCGGCTCCAGCAGCACGTCGGGGCGGGCGACCCGGAGGCACTCACCGAGGCGCGGCACATGATCGGCGCGGCGGTGCGCACGTGGGGCGCGCGGGACCGGGCCGACGAGATCGAGCTCGTCGCCGATGAACTGATCACCAACGCGCTCATGCACACGGAGGGGTCCGCGATCGTGACGCTGCGGGCGCTGGCCGGGTCCGACCGGCGGTTGCGGGTCGAGGTCGAGGACTCCTCCAGCGCGCTGCCGCGACGGCGGGAGGCGGGGGAGGCGGGGGTGTCGGGGCGGGGGTTGCTGCTGGTCGATCGGCTGACGGACGTGTGGGGGGTGGAGGCGCGGGGCGGGGGGAAGTGCGTGTGGTGCGAGTTCGTGCTGCCGGGCGCGCGCCCCTGAAGAGCAGGGGCCGCGCCCCCTGCTTTCGGCCCGTGGGGCCGTGTCGTCGAGGGGCGCGGGGAACTGCTCGACCAGCCCCCACGCACCCGCACTCACCCACCGGCCCGAAGTGCCCCGTGGCACTCTGGATGTATGCCTGAATTGCCCGAAGTGGAGGCGTTGCGGGACTTCCTGGTCGGGAGCCTCGTCGGTCACGAAGTCGTCCGCGTGCTGCCCGTGGCGATCAGTGTGCTGAAGACGTACGACCCCCCGGTCACCGCCTTGGAGGGGCGGCAGGTCACGGGCGTGCGGCGGTACGGCAAGTTTCTGGACATCGAGGCGGACGGCGGGGAACTGCACCTCGTGACGCATCTGGCCCGGGCCGGGTGGCTGCACTGGAAGGACCGGCTGCCGGACGGTCCGCCGAAGCCGGGCGGCAAGAGCCCGCTCGCGCTGCGGGTCGCCCTGGAGACCGGCGAGGGCTTCGACCTCACCGAGGCCGGGACGCAGAAGCGGCTGGCGGTGTACGTCGTACGGGACCCGGCGGAGGTGTCCGGCATCGCCCGGCTCGGCCCGGACCCTCTCGCCGACGAGTTCGACGTGACCCGCTTCGCCGGGCTGCTCGCGGGCGAGCGGCGGCAGATCAAGGGGGCGCTGCGGGACCAGAGCCTGATCGCGGGGATCGGGAACGCGTACAGCGACGAGATCCTGCACGCCGCGAAGATGTCGCCCTTCAAGCTGGCCTCGTCGCTGAAGCCGGAGGAGACCCGGCATCTCCACGAGGCGCTGCGCGCCACGCTCACCGAGGCCGTCGAGCGCTCCCGGGGGCTGGCGGCCGGGAGGCTGAAGGCGGAGAAGAAGAGCGGGCTCCGTGTCCACGGTCGCACCGGCGAGCCCTGCCCGGTGTGCGGCGACACCGTCCGGGAGGTCTCCTTCAGCGACTCCTCGCTGCAGTACTGCCCGACCTGCCAGACGGGTGGCAAACCGCTCGCCGACCGACGGCTGTCGCGGTTGCTCAAGTAGTGCGTCCGCGTGGCCCGGGAGCACCGGAAGCGGCCCGGAACCGAGCCCGACCATGATCCGCAACCATTGAAGGTACGGACCAATCGGGTGGCCGCCTCGGTGTGGAACGGGCGGCGTATCCGGCGGACCTGTTCAGCCCGATTCAGCGCCAGGCCGGGGCTTTGAGGGTCACCAGAAGCTCGCCCTCCTGGCTGCGCACCTCGAAGCGGCTGATGTCCTCGCGCTGCATGGCGGTGCCGCCCACCATCTCGGAGGCCTTGTCGGCGCCCTCGGGAGACTTCCAGTTGGCGACCGTCTCCTCGGAGCCGTCCTTGCCGATGGCGACGAGCCGGCAGGCGTGAGCGCCGTCCGCCTCCTTGACCTTCAGCACGATGTCGCTGCCCCAGTCGTGGTCCTCGGCCTTGACCTCGGCCCACACGCCCGTCTTGGCGTCGGTGGCGGCGACGGTGTCCGGAGCCTCGCCCGGACCTGCGAGAACGGCCACGGCGGGGCCGCCCACGGCGATGACCACGGAGGCGGCCAGCGCGAACAGCCAGCGCCTGCGCTTCGCCCGGTGCCGGGCGGCCACCTCGTCGAGCAGCCGTCCCAGCATGCGGGGACCGGGCGCCGCGAACGGGTGCACGGCACGCGGGGTCGCGTTGCGGTACAGCATCAGCTGCCGGGCTGCCGGACGGAACTCGGTGACCTGTACCGCGCACTGGGGGCAGCCGCGGACATGGTCCTCGAAGTGGAACGAATCCACCTCGTCCAGCACGCCCAGCGCGTACGCGCCGACGTCGTGATGACGATCCTGGGACCACATGGCAATTCCTCGGGCCGGTGTGCGGTGGGGGTTGCTTCCTGCCCCCACCGGTACGGACCAGACCGGCGAATCACTCAAGCCCCACGACCAATGCCAACCAAAAGATTCGGAGCCCTCCACCGCACGGATTGGTCCGGCACCGAAAAAGATGGTTCACCAAGGCCGTGACAGGTGGATGGCCGACACCTGAACACGGGGTGGCGGGGCTAGAAGAGGTGGATCGCCAAGTGTCCCAACGGCAGACCGAGCCGCCAGGCCGGCGTCCAGACCTTTGGGCCGTCGTCCTCACCGAGGACCGCGCCGCCGCCCGGCACCGCGTCCAGGTCGGGTGCGAGCAGCTCCGTCTCCTCCAGCCAGCGCCAGGCCGCGTCCGCCAGCTCCAGGTCCGGCGACGGGTCGCCCGTCTCCAGCGCCTCGGCGGCCAGGTGCGCCATGCGCTCGGACACCCAGTCCTGCCACGGCTGGTCGTACGCGGTCAGCGACAGCCAGGTCTCCAGCTGGGTCACGACCCGGATGCCGGAGAGCTCACCGCCCGCGTCCGAGAGGAAGATGGTCAGCGCCAGGGCGTCCCGCCCCGCACGGAACTCGAAGGACGTCGGCGGCATCAGGTCACCCGTCCGCAGCAGCTCCTCGGCGATGTACTCGGCGTAGAACCACGCCATCGGGACGGCCAGTTCGCCGCCGCCGGCGCCGTCCGTGCTCTCTTGACCTCTGTGCAGCATCCCTTCCTGCCTTCCTCCGGTGCGTGCGCGTCGCCCGACCCCGGGCCTGGAGACCAGGCCCCGGCCCCCATCCGGAACACGGATAGAAGACAGCTGATTGCTCAACTGGGGTCTTAGCAAGGCGCTTTACGGAGGTTTGACTCGGCCATGGGTTTCACCGCAGGTCGGCCGCGTATCCCGGAAGCACCCGGCGTAGGGCGCGCAGCGCGTAGTACGCGCGGGACTTCACCGTACCGGGCGGGATTCCGAGGGCTTGGGCTGCTTCCGCCACACTCGCCCCCTGGAAGTACACCTGCACCAGTACTTCGCGGTGCTCGGGAGTGAGTGTCTTCACAGCTTCCCGCACATCGAGGGTCGCCACCGACCGTTCGGCGTGATCGGCCATCACACGCGCGTTCTCCAGCACCGCGTCCCCCACCTCGGCGGGACGCGCCTGCCGGGCCCGCCGCGCGTCTATGGCGAGCCGCCGCCCGACGGTGAGCAGCCAGGGGCGTACGGAGTCGAAGTCGTCGGCGCGTAGCGCCTCGGGGTGTTGCCAGGCGCGCACGAAGGTCTCCTGCACCAGGTCCTCGGCGCGATGGCGGTCCCCGTCGGAGAGCCGCAGCAGCAGGGCGAAGAGGGGGCGGCCGTGTTCGCGCTGGAGCTCGGCCAGCTCGTGTTCGGCGGTCGTCCCGTGGGTGATCGTGGTTCCGGCCGTCATGGCCGTATGGGAACGCGGGGCGTGTCGCGTGGACAGAGGCCGGTCACGGATGTGCGGCGGGCGGTCGAACCTGTCGACGAACGGTGCGACGAACGGTCTGCCGGTGGCCGGGGGCTCTGCCCTCGGGCCCCCCGCTTCCCCCTCGTCGCCTCCGGCGATGTGTTCCCGCACGTGTCGATCACCGAGAAGCAGCACGGGTACGACGCGTGCTCCGCGGCCTCCGGCCCCACGCTGGACGACGGCGCGCCCGGTATCCGCCGCACGCCGGACGTGCCGCCGTGCGGCCGTCCTGGGCCCGCCCTCGGCCCCGTCCGGCGGCCGGGGGTCTAGGGCGTGTTTCGGAAGTCCCTTCTGCTCTGCGACGCCCGGCACGCTCCCCCACTATCGGCTCCGCTCGAGCGGGAGGGACCCCCACCGCCGCACCGGACGAAAGGCCAAGTACGCCCAGTACGAGGCCTTTCGTCCGGCGCGCCGAGAGCACGCACCGGACGCCGCAGAGCCGCCCTTCGGGCGACGAAGGGACTTCCGAAACACGCCCTACGGGACCACTGTCACCGGCCAGCGGCCCGCCTTCACCAGGCGCAGGGCCACCGAGCCGACGATGCGGTGGCCGGCCTGCTGGGAGGCGCCGACCACGACCGCATCGGCCTTGAGCTGGTCCGCCGCCGTCACGAGGCCGTTGTACGGGTCGCCGCGGAAGGTGTGGAACTCCCAGCGCACCTCGAAGATGCCCTTCACCTGCTCGGCGGCCTGCCGGATCTCCGCGACCAGTTGCGCGGCGATCTCGTCGGTCGTCCCGGCGACGGGCACCCCGAGCGCCGCGCCGGCCGCCAGCACGGGCTGCACGTACACGATGGCCAGCAGCGCGTGCTGGCGGCGGGCGAGGCCCGCGGCGTAGGCCACGGCGCGCAGGGAGGTGTCGGAGCCGTCCAGTCCGACGAGGACGACCTTGGGGCCGTCGGTACCTCGTTCGAACCGGTGTGCTTGCTGATCGGTCACGGTCGCGAGGCTATCCGAGCGCCTTGGCTCCGGCGTGCTCCGGGTTTACTCCGGGCGTGCGCCGGGAGAGCGTCGGGGGCGCGGAGAACTACTCCCATCGAGTGGTTCCCAGCCGCCGCACCGGTGTCGTGGTGGTGCGCCGTCCCCGCCTTGGTCGACTGATCAGTCATGACGAAGGATCAGATGTTCACGCGTCGCCACCTGTTGACCGGCGCCGCCGCCCTGCTGGGCGCGGCCGGTACGGCGGGCACCGCCGCTCTGCTCATCGGCGACGGGGCCTCCGGTCCGGCACCGGGCGCCCTCGCCCCGGCAGGCGGTCCGGGGGCGCGTCCGGCGCTCAAGCCTTCCACGTACCGGCTGCGGCCCATCGCCGGGTACGGCCAACCCGTCAGGCGTCGCACCCTTGTCCCGGCCGCCGTCCGGCGCGAGCCGTTCCTGCGGGTCGACGGGCGCGGCCGGAGCATGGTGCTGAGCTTCGACGACGGCCCCGACCCCCGCTACACCCCGGACATCCTGCGCATCCTCCGCCACCACGACGTCCGGGCGATCTTCTTCGTGTGCGGCGAGATGGCGGTCCAACACAGGGACCTGCTGCGGGAGATGGCCGACGACGGCCATGTGGTCGGCAACCACACCTGGTCCCATCCGCTGCTCACCACCCTGTCAAGGCCGAGGATCCATGCGGAGATGGCCCGCACCAGCGAGATCATCGAGAAGGAGTACGGCGAACCGCCGCTGTGGTTCCGCGCTCCGTACGGAGCCTGGAACCGGGCCGCGTTCCGGTTCGGCGCCGCACTCGGCATGGAGCCGCTGGGGTGGACCGTGGACACCCTGGACTGGCGGACGCCGGGCGCGCGCACCATCGCCGAGCGCGTGGAGGACGGCGCGGGCCCCGGTGTCGTCGTGCTCTCCCACGACGCGGGCGGCGACCGGTCACAGAGCGTGGAGGCCCTGCGCGACTATCTGCCCGAGCTGCTGGAGTCCGGCTATCGCATCACCGTGCCCCAGCGGCGATACGCCTAGTGAGCCGGTCTTGAGGTCTGGTCTCGCCACGTGAGTCGTGTTCCGTTTCAGATCACGGTTCAGCCGGTGACAGTCACTGTGGTCTGCGGTCTGCTGTTGCCATGGGGGACAACAGGCTGGAGCCGCTGGTGTTGTCCGAAGCCGAGCGGCTGACGTTGCAGAGGTGGGCCAAGCGCCGAACTACAGCGCAGGGCCTGGCGAAGCGGGCACGGATCGTGCTCGCGTGTGCCGACGGGCTGAGCAATACCGCGGTGGCCGCCCGGCTGGAGACCGACCGCAAGACGGTGGCCCGGTGGCGGGCCCGGTTCCTGCGTGACCGGCTGGACGGTCTGAGCGACGAGCCGCGCCCGGGGGTGCCACGCACCATCACCGATGCCCAGGTGGAACAAGTGGTGGTGCGCACCTTGGAAGAGGTCCCGGCCGGGGCGACGCACTGGTCGAAGCGTGAGCTGGCCAGGCGGGTGGGGATCTCGCCGTCAAGTGTGCTGCGGATCTGGCGGGCATTCGGGCTACAGCCGTGGCGCACGGAGAACTTCAAGATCTCCCCGGATCCGCTGTTGATCGACAAGATCCGGGACGTGGTGGGCCTGTATCTGGCGCCGCCGGCGAACGCGGTGGTGTTCGCGGTGGACGAGAAGCCGCAGATCCAGGCCCTGGAACGGACAGCGCCTGTGCTGCCGATGGTGCCCGGCACGCCGGAGCGGCGCAGCTTCGACTACGTCCGGCACGGCACCATCGACCTGTTCGCGGCGCTGAACATCGCCACGGGGAAGGTGATCGGGAAGCTGTCCGCACAGCACCGGGCGGTCGACTTCCGCGGCTTCCTCGACGAGATCGACCGCCAGACCGAGCACGGCCTGACGGTCCACGTGATCTGCGACAACCTCTCTGCCCACAAGGCGCCGGCGGTGCACGAGTGGCTGCTCGCGCACCCACGGTTCCATCTGCACTTCACACCCACGTACTCGTCGTGGATCAATCAGGTCGAGCGATGGTTCGCCGAACTGGAGCGGCGCTGCCTCGAACGAGGTGTGTTCTGCTCCCTCGACGAACTCAAGACCGCGCTCGAAGACTGGATCAAGACCTGGAACGAAGACGCCAGGCCGTTCAAGTGGACCAAGACCGCCGACCAGATCATCGACCGGATCTGCCGCTACTGCGACAGGATCTCCGGACCAGCTCACTAGCCCCCATGGACGCCCATCCGGAGCGGCACTCCCGTGGGCTTTCGCCCGCCCGGCCGGGGAACGCTCAGCGAACCTCGACCAGGCGGGCGAACACGACGACGTTGCCGTCGTAGCCGTTCTGCTGGGAGAAACCGCCCCCGCAGGTGATGACCCGCAGTTCGGGAACTCCGCTGTTCCCGTAGACCCGGTCGCCGGGGAAGTCGTTCTTCTCGAACACCTCGATGCCGTAGATCTCGAACACGGCGGTCTTTCGGTCCGCGCGCCGGATCTCGACCTTGGCGCCCTTCTTCAGCGCCCCGAGTCCGTAGAACACGGCGGGTCCCTGGTCGTTGTCGACATGGCCGACGACGACGGCGGTGCCCTTCTCGCCGGGGGAGACCGCTCCGGTGAACCAGCCCGCGAGGTTCGGGTGCCGGGCGGGCGGCGCGTCCACCCAGCCCTGCGCGTCCAGCCCGACGGCCATGGCCGGCGCGTCGACCCGGATCGAGGGGATCCGCACCCGGTCGACCATGGCGTACGGCAGCGGGTCCGGGACATCGGCGAAGGTGCCGCGGGGTGTGCTGCGGCTGTCGGCGGCCGCCGCCGACGCGGGCTGTGGCGGTCCCACGTCGAACTCGCCCGAGCCGTTCCGGATGAGAGCGAGGCCGGTCAGCAGAACAAGCGCTATCACGCCCCACGGAGCGCGCTTCTTGCGCCGCTCCTCCCATTCGGCCTCGGCCGGTCCGGACGAAGACATTCGCCATCCCCTCTCGACCCGGCCGTCGCCGTGTCCGTCGCGCATACGACGAACGCTAAGCGTGCCGCACGGCGACGGCGACGGGGCAGGTGCGAACGGGTGGCGGCGAAGGGGAGTCCTGCGCCATCCGAGTTGCGGACCACAGGAATTTTCTGACGGTGCGTGACCTGCGGCGATATCCGATCATGCGGAGATATCCCGGCGTGTCCCCTCACCAGGACGGACCATCGCCGAAATGCGGCCCCGCGCACGGCATCTGAGGGTCTTTCTGGGAGGCGCTTTCTCGCCGATCGACCGGGGACGGGACCCGGGGCGCCTTCCGCGGAGGATCACATGCGTACTACTCGTGTCCTGGCGGCCTCGGCCGCCGCGGTCGCCCTGGTCGGTGTCGCCGCGCCGACGGCCGCCGCCTGGGACCAACCGAGCTCGGTCACGGCCGCCCCCAATGCCATCGCCCGTGGCGGGCAGCTCGTCCTCACCGTCAGCGGTGGTGACGCGTGCGCGATCGCCGGCAGCACGATCAGCTCGAACGCCTTCCCCACCACCAACCTCACCTCCATGGGCGGCACGACCGCCACGGCCAGGGTGCGGGTCAACTCCGACGCCAGCCCCGGCTCGTACAGCGTCACCACCCACTGCGAGGGCAAGCGGAAGACGTTCACCAGCACCTTCACCGTCATCGGCGGTGTCCGTGGCGGCCTCGGCGGCAGCAGCGCCACCGGGGCCACGACCACCGACATCGCGATCGGCGGCGGACTGGTGACGGCGGCGGTCGTCGGCGGTGGCGTCTTCTGGATGCGCCGCCGCTCCGAGAACAAGATCTGAGCCCGAGAACACGATCTGCCCGAGAACCGGATCCGAGTCCCGAGAAACAGATCAGCGCCCGACAACGGATCAGCGCCCGAGAACGCGATGTGGCCCGCCCCGCGGAGCGCGGATCGTACCCCGCACAGCCCTTCGCCCCGGAACCCGTGAGGGCCCGGGGCGAAGGGCTGTCGACGGTGGCGTGCGGAACGGCGGTCAGGTCTGGCTGCCGTCCTCGGGGCGGCGGCGCGACCAGCGCCAGGCCGCGCACAGCGAACCCGCGACGAGCGCGGCACCCAGGCCGATCTCCTGGAGGTCGAAGCCCGCGAGGGCGCCGCCGGCCCCGGCGTGGGAGCCGCGGGTGGGGTAGTGCGTGGGGTGATGGGTCGGGTGGGCGATGGTGAGATCGGTCCGGCCGCTCTCGTCGCCGCACTGGAACGTCACCTCGTACACCGTGCCGGGCCTGGCGTCCCGGTCGACGGTCGCCGTGGCCGAGGACTGGCCCCTGGAGAGGGTGACGGTGTCGAAGACGCCCGAGGAGACGGTCGTCCTGCGGTGGCATCCGTCGACGCGCAGGGTCACCTGCCCGCCGGGGGCGACCGTCGAGGGCATGACACTGAAACCGAACGACGTGATGTCGCCGGCCCGTGCCGCGTGCGCGGCCGGAGCGGTGAGGGAG
Organism: Streptomyces sp. NBC_00104; assembly: GCF_045160825.1. NCBI lineage: Bacteria > Bacillati > Actinomycetota > Actinomycetes > Kitasatosporales > Streptomycetaceae > Streptomyces > Streptomyces sp. NBC_00104. The sequence continues at coordinate 9,696,724 of NZ_CP108215.1, forward strand.
AGGGCGGTCACGCCCAGCAGAGCGGCCGAAGCGACGCGTATCGCGCGCATGGATGAGCCTCCGGGTCCCCGAGGAGCTCGCTGCGGACCGTTTCCGCCTGCGCCTGAAATGCACCTCGATGACGGAAACGCTAGGAAGGTGAGCCCGGTGGCGCGATCGCAGTCGCGCGAATGGGGCAAGCGTGTGCTCCGTACGGGGGACCGGCATGCGTACGGCCGGGCTTGAGCGACCGTCACCCGCCCGCGTTCGGGAACAGGGTCAGGAACGGATCCGCCGTGGCTGAGAGCCCCCGGCTGTAGGGCGCGTCGAAGTCCCAGACGAGGAACAGCAGGAACGCGATGAGGGCGGAGAACAGACCGGCGAGGATCAGCTCACGTGGCGTACGCCGGATCTGCAGGGCGAACACCATGCCGACCGTCACGACGGCACCGGTGATCAGGCCGAACCACACCACACCGGGCATCGTCTCGCCGGTGGAGTCGGCGCGGCTGCCGCGCGCGGCGTCGGCCGTGGCCACCTGGTCGAGCAGCGGCTGGTAGGCCTGCGCCTCGAAGTCGTCGCGCGGCTCGTAGTCGGTGACGTCGTGCCGGACCGTCTCGAACAGTTCGGTGCCGCGCTCGGTCACCTCGCCCTTCTCGGCCATGACCTTCCACTCGGTGGTCACGACGTGGCCGACATACGCGTCGATGTCGCCGCGGATGCGGTCGCGCACGTCCTCGGGGTACACCCGCACCCGTTCGCTGATCTCGTGCAGGGCCTGCGCCTCCGTCTGGACCTGGTCCTGGGCGGCGCTGCGGGCCTCCCAGACACCGGCGATGGCCAGACCCAGCACGATGGCGTACACCACGCCGATCATCATGGTGATGTACTCGATGACGTCCGGGGTCTCGGACGGGTCCTCGTCCGCCGGTGCGGCGTGATGCCGTACTACGGCCACGATGAGGACGACCAGACAGGCCGCCCCCATCGCGAGGGTGAGAACAAGCCATTCCGACAAGAGGTTCCTCCAGAGGTCAGCGCGGACGCAGGGCGGCGGCGGCGAACACCGCGGGCACGGTGACGAGCAGGGCGAGCGAGACGAGGGACGGGCCGGAGCGCTTGGCCGCCGAGTGGGACGGGGCCCGGTACGGCGGGTAGCTCACCGGGGTCGGTGACGCCTCCGGACGTGGGCTCGGCGTGGGCGTCGGTTTCGGCCTGGGCGTGGGCGTCGGGGTGGGGGCGGGCCGGGGCGCCTCCGTGACGGGCGGCGGCGGTGGGGCGGGCCTCGGGGGCGGGGTGGGCGTCGGCTTCGGAGTGGGAGTGGGGTCCGGGGTGGGGGTGGGCGCCGGCGGCTTCGGCCGCGGTGGGGGAGTCGGGGTGGGCGTCGGCTCCGGGGGGCACGAAGGAGTCGGTGCGGGTGTGGGCGTGGGGGTGGGTGACGGAGTGGTCTCCGGAACCGGCTCGCAGGAGTCGGTACCCCCGACCGCCACGGCGACCGCGCCGCCGCTGTCCGGGCCGACGGTGGCGTACGCGCAGGCGTCGGCGACCGCCGTGCCGCTCGGCGTTCCGGTGAGGAACCAGGTCAGTGCGAGCAGGGCCGACAGCCGCAGGGCGAGAGCGGATCGGGTCCGCTGGGGTCCTTGCACGTCGGAGATCATCCGTGGCCGCGCGCCCGCGTACGCGGGAGCACCTGGGGATTGCTCCGAACGAGGGAAGAACGGGCCCTGAAGGTTTGAGTGCGGGTGCCCGACGCTGACGCCTCGTTCGATGCCTCCGCAGGCCGGCGCCGCGCACCGCGTCACAGACTTCGGAAAGAAATTCGCGCAGCGTTGAACACATCAGCCACTCCCGCCCGTACCTAGGACCAGCAAGCGGCGCAGTAGGGCGCTGCAACACCCACCGGATACACGGGGAGTTGGAATGAAGACCTCCTGGCGGAGCGCCTCACTCGTAGCGACAGCTGCGGCTGTACTGGTGCTGACGACGGCGTGCGGTCAGGAACAGGGGTCGACGTCCTCGCAGAACGTGGGCGCCGCTTCCACGCCGACGCTCGGTGCCGGCACGATCGCGGGCACCGGGGCCGGTACGGCCGGCGCCGGCGCGGCCGGTTCCGGTACATCGGACCAGGCCCAGTCCACCACGGCGGCCTCCGCGGGCCAGCTGACGGTGTGGAACAGCGACGAGTACGGCAAGGTCCTCACGGACAGCGCCGGACGCACCCTGTACCGCTTCGACAAGGACTCCTTCGAGCCGCCGAAGACGACCTGCGAGGGCGAGTGCGCCACCACCTGGCCGCCGGTGCCCGCCTCGGGCGCCACCGCCGCCCAGGGTGTCGACAAGGCGCTGCTCGGCGAGGTCAGCCGCCCCGACGGGACCAAGCAGCTGACGGTCGGCGGCTGGCCCATGTACTACTTCGCCAAGGACACCAAGGCCGGTGACATCAAGGGCCAGGGCCTCAAGGGCACCTGGTTCGCCTCCGCCCCCAACGGCAAGAAGGCCTCCACCAAGGGCGGCGGCGCAGCCACCGGCGGCACGGGTGGCGCGGGCGACACCGGTGGCGGGGCGGTCGAGCAGGCCGGCCTGACCACGCGCAAGGACGCCAAGCTCGGCGAGATCGTCGTCGACAAGAACGGCATGACGGTCTACCGGTTCCTCAAGGACACCCAGTGGCCGATGTCGACCAAGTGCACCGGCGCCTGCCTCGACAAGTGGCCCGTCGTCGCCCCGGTCGACAAGAACGACACCGAGGGCATCCTGCTGAAGGGCTACACGGTCTTCGACCGGCCCGACGGATTCAAGCAGCAGACCATCAACTGCATCCCGCTCTACACCTTCGCCAACGACAAGTCCCCCGGCGACACCAACGGCCAGGGTGTCGGCGGTACCTGGTTCGCCATCAACGGCGACGGAGAGCCGATCGGCGCGCAGAAGTAAGGATCACCTTCCCCAGGGTAGATCGCCTCGCCATTCAGAAAACCGCACGCGGAAGGGAGTGGACGAGAAAAAGAGTGCCGGACGCACCCCATCAGCGCGGCCGATCCAGGTCCGCCCCCTCCGCACCGCACGGAGGGGGCGGGCCCTTTGGCATGCCCGGGTGTGGCCGAACAGGTGTGCCTGGGCGCGGTGTTGTCGGGCCGGTGTCAACGTCCTGAGCCGAACAGGCATGGTCGGGGCGGCGGTTGGGCATGTGCCATCGGCAGCGGCATTGAACGGACGGTCAATTTCCGTTTTCGCTCGCTCCTTCGGCGGACGATCAGTAGCCTCAGCTCGAACACCGGATCGCCTACGCCACCCCCGACGCGTTGGAGAGCACAGATGGAGCGTCCCGCCTGGGCGCCGCGGAGCATCGACATCTCGATGCCGTCCGTGGCCCGCATGTACGACTACTACCTGGGCGGTTCGCACAACTTCGAGGTCGACCGGGAAGCGGCGCGCAAGGCCATGGAGTTCATGCCGGGCCTGCCCAAGATCATGCAGGCGAACCGGGCGTTCATGCGCCGCGCGGTGCGGTACGCCGCCGGTTCGGGCATCACCCAGTTCCTGGACATCGGATCCGGGATCCCCACCTTCGGGAACGTGCACGAGGTCGCCCAGGACGCCAGCCCCGGCGCACGGGTCGTCTACGTCGACCACGACCCGGTCGCCGTAGCACACAGCCAGGCCGTTCTGAAGGGGAACGACGACACGGACGTGGTCGCGGCCGACCTCCGCAAGCCCCGCGAGATCCTCACGAGCCCCCACGTCGAGCGACTGATCGACCTGAACCGGCCGGTGGCCCTGCTCCTGGTTGCCATACTGCATTTCGTGGAGGACACGGACGACCCGTACGGAGCGGTGGCCGAGCTGCGTGACGCGCTCGCGCCCGGCAGCGTACTCGTCGTCTCGCACGCCTCCTACGAGGGGATTCCGCTTCCCCAGGAGCGGGCCGAGGGCGCGGTGGACGTGTACAAGGACATTCGCAATCCGCTGATCATGCGCTCTCGAGGTGAGATCGCGCGGTTCTTCGAGGGGTACGACATGGTGGAACCCGGAGTGGTGCCGATGGCGAAGTGGCGGCCCGACACGGCTCCCGAGGACGAGGATCCGTACGCCTTCTCGGCGTTCGTCGGCGTGGGGACCAAGGCGTGAGGGCGGAGCCGGACGGGCCGGAGGACAGACTCCGCCGGTTCGCGACGATCTGGAGCCGCGCCGTCTTCCCCGCCACCTCCACGTCGCTGACCCGGCCCGAGTTCGAGGAACAACTCCTGCCGCTGGCCCGCAGACTCAGCGAGGCGCTGCGCGCCAGGACGTACGACGCCGGGGAGGGCAGGGCCGTCGGTGCCGCCCTCGTCGGGGCGCACTGCACCGAGCCCGAGGCGCTCGGCCGGACCCTGGACTGCGTCGACGCCTACCTGGTGCTCTACTGCGGCGGCGACGGACTCCAGGAGGATCTGCGGGCGCGTGCCGCGCGGCTGCAGTCCGCGATGGCCGCCGGATACGCCGAGGCGCTGCGGCAGCGGACCCTGGCCGAACAGGAGGCGATCGCCCGCGCGGCGCTGGAGGCCCAGGGCGTGGTCGCCCGCGCGCTGCACGCGACCGAGGCCCGCTTCCGCGCGGTGTTCGAAGGCGCCGCCATAGGCATCGGCATCGCCGACCTCGAAGGCAACATCCTGCAGGTCAACGGTGCTCTGCTGCGTATGTTCGGCGTCACCGAGCAGGCGATGCGCGGGCGCAGCGTCACCGAGTGGACGCACCCCGACGACGCGCCCCAGGTCTGGCGCCTGTACGACGAACTGGTCGGCGGTGAGCGCGAGCACTACCACACCGAAAAGGCGTTCTCCCGACCTGACGGAACCGTCCTGTGGACCAACCTGACGGTGTCCCTGCTGCGGGACGCGGACGGCCGGCCCCAGTACCAGCTGGCCCTCATGGAGGACACCACCGAGCGCCGGCTGCTCAACCTCCGCCTGCGCTACGAGGCCACCCACGACGCGCTCACCGGACTGCCGAACCGCACCCTGTTCTTCGAGCGCCTGGAGAAGGCCCTCGCGGCGGGCGACGGCCAGCGCTTCGGCCTCTGCTACCTCGACCTCGACGGCTTCAAGACCATCAACGACAGCCTCGGCCACGCGGCCGGCGACCGCCTGCTCGTCGAGGTCGCCGACCGGCTGCAGTCCTGCGCGACCGCGCCCGGCGAGATGGTCGCCCGGCTCGGCGGCGACGAGTTCGTGGCGCTGACCACCGGCACCGACACCGAACGCGAGGTCGACGACCTGGCCGACCGCATCATGAACGCGCTGGTCACCCCCGTACGCATCGAGGGCAGGGAACTCCTCGTCCGCGGCAGCATCGGCATCGTCGAGGGGCCGGCGGGGGAGCGGGGCCCGGCGGAGGTGCTGCGCAGCGCCGACATCACGATGTACCGGGCCAAGTCGGCGGGCGGCAACCGCTACGAGATGGCCGACGCGGAGGCCGACGCCCGCGCCATCACCCGGCACGGGCTCACCACCGCGCTGCCCGCCGCGCTCGACCGGGGCGAGTTCTTCATCGAGTACCAGCCGCTGGTCCACCTCGGTGACGGGACCGTGCGCGGGGCCGAGGCCCTGGTCCGCTGGCTGCACCCGCAGCACGGCGTCCTCGGCCCGGACCGCTTCATCCCGCTCGCCGAGCGCACCGGGCTGATCGTGCCGCTCGGCCGCTGGGTCCTGGAGCAGTCGGTGCGTCAGGCCCGCGCGTGGCAGGAACGGCACGGTGGCACGGGCGCCACCGGCCCGCTGCGGGTCAACGTCAACCTCTCCCCGTGCCAGCTGACCCATCCCGGACTGGTCCAGGACACGGTGGACATCCTGGAGCGCGCCGGACTCCCACCGGACGCCCTCTGCCTGGAGGTCACCGAGTCGGCCCTGATCGGAGCCGACGACGACCTGCTCAAACCCCTGCGCAGGCTCTCCGAGATGGGGGTCGACATCGCCCTCGACGACTTCGGCACCGGCTACTCCAACCTCGCCAACCTCCGCCGACTGCCGGTCCGCGTCCTGAAGTTGGACCGGTCATTCACCCAGAGCATGCAGCAGTTCCCGGCCGACCCCGTCGACCTGAAGATCGTCGAGGGAATCGTCGCCCTCGCCCACAGCCTCGACCTCGCGGTCACCGTGGAGGGCGTCGAAACCGGCGCCCAGGCCGAACAGTTGCGCATTCTCGGCTGCGACACGGCCCAGGGCTGGTACTACGCCCGCCCGGGCCCGCCGGAGCGGCTGCACGAACTGGCGCTGGTGGACGCGACGGGATAGGGGTTCTTCTCAGCCGACGGGGCGTGCAGCGCGCCCTTGAGGGGCGCGGGGAACTGCGCGCTCAGCCACAGTGAACCCGCAGACCCCAGAGCGGCGCTCACGACCAACGGCGCGACCGGGACCACCGATACACGCTCACCGCTCGACCAACATCCGCTGCAACTCCCTCGCGGCCCTCGGCGGAGCCACGTCGCTGCGGTGGGCCAGGGCGATCGTGCGGTGGAGACCCGGGCGGGCCAGGGGAGTGACACGCAGGCCCCGCCCGGAGCGGGTGGCGACCATGCGGGGGACGACGGCGACGCCCAGGCCGGCCCGGACGAAGCCCAGGACCGCGTCCATCTCGCCGCCCTCGACCGCGAAGTCCGGCTCGAACCCCTCGGAGCGGCACGCGGCGACGGTGAGTTCGCGCAGGTCGTAGCCGTGGCGGAACATGACCAGCCGCTCGCTCTCCAGATCGAGGACGCGGACGGTACGGCGCCCCTCGCCGGGCTGGGGGGCGTCGGGGGAGGAGACCACCACCAGGTCCTCGCGCAGCAGCTCCACCGTGGTCAGGGCCGGGGACGGCGTGGGGAGGGGCAGGACGACCAGGGCCAGGTCGAGGGCGCCCCGGGCCAGCTGGCGGACCAGGTCGTGGGAGCCGCCCTCCTCGATCATCAGCCGGATGCCGGGGTAGCGGTCGTGGAAGGCACGCAGGACGTCGGGCAGCAGGCCCGTGCACAGGCTCGGGGTCGCGCCGAGCCGGACCCGGCCCCGCCGCAGCTGCACCAGCTCCTGCACCTCGTGCCGGGCGGTGTCCGTGTCCGCGAGGATGCGGCGGGCCAGCGGCAGCAGCGCCTCACCGGCGTCGGTCAGCGTGATGTTGCCGCGCGCCCGCTGGAAGAGGTCCGCCCCCAACTCCCGTTCCAGCGCCTTGATCTGCTGTGAGAGCGACGGTTGCGCCACATGGACCAGCTCGGCGGCCCGGGTGAAATGCCTGGTCTCGGCCACCGCCACGAAGTACTGGAGCTGCTGGAACTGCATTCCTCCACGATACGGGACGATAGTCTCCGGCTATCGAATCAAGCCGTTTCATGTCTTGGACCGATGAGGTGACGCGGCTCTAGCGTCGTGGGCATGGCTCTGGCAACGCGGACGGAACGAAAACCGTCCATGGCACGCACGGTGTGGGACAGCTCCGTCGGCAAGAAGACGGTGATGGCCGTCAGCGGACTGATCATGCTGGCGTACCTGGTCGTCCACATGCTGGGCAACCTCAAGATCTTCTTCGGTTCGGACGAGTTCAACGGCTACGCGCACTGGCTGCGCACCCTCGGCGAGCCCTTCCTGCACCAGGAGTGGGCCCTGTGGATCGTCCGCGTGGTCCTCGTCGCCGCGGTCGTCGCCCACGCCACGGCCGCCTACCAGCTCAGCCGCCGCGACATCAGGGCCCGGCCGGACAAGTACGTCCACCGGAAGCGCCGGGCGAGCTACGCGACCCGCACCATGCGCTGGGGCGGCGTCATCCTCGGCCTGTTCATCGTCTGGCACATCCTCGACCTGACGACCGGCACCGTCCACCCGAACGGCTTCGAGGCCGGACACCCCTACCAGAACGTGATCGACACCTTCTCCACCTGGTACGGCAACGTCATCTACCTCGTCGCGATGCTCGCGCTCGGCCTGCACGTCCGGCACGGCTTCTGGAGCGCCGCACAGACCCTCGGCGCCGGCAGCCGCACCCGTGACCGCGCCCTGAAGACCACGGCGAACGTCCTGGCCCTGGTGCTGACCCTGGGCTTCGTCTCCGTACCCCTCGCCGTCATGACCGGAGTGGTGAGCTGAACATGACTACGTCCTCCGAGTACGCGGACTACGTGACCGGTGAACCGGTCGTCGACGGCAAGGCGCCCGAGGGCCCGGTCGGCGAGCGCTGGGACAGGCGCCGCTTCGAGGCCAAGCTGGTCAACCCCGCCAACCGCCGCAAGCACACCGTCATCGTCGTCGGCACGGGCCTCGCCGGCGGCTCGGCCGGCGCCACACTCGCCGAACAGGGCTACCACGTCGTCCAGTTCTGCTACCAGGACTCCCCGCGCCGCGCCCACTCGATCGCCGCGCAGGGCGGCATCAACGCCGCGAAGAACTACCGCAACGACGGCGACTCGGTCCACCGGCTGTTCTACGACACCGTCAAGGGCGGCGACTTCCGGGCGCGTGAGTCGAACGTGCACCGGCTCGCACAGATCTCGGTGGAGATCATCGACCAGTGCGTGGCGCAGGGGGTGCCGTTCGCGCGGGAGTACGGTGGTCTGCTCGACACCCGCTCCTTCGGCGGCGTACAGGTGTCCAGGACCTTCTACGCCCGGGGGCAGACGGGGCAGCAGCTCCTGCTGGGCGCCTATCAGGCGCTGTCGCGGCAGATCGCGGCCGGGAACGTGGAGATGCACCCGCGGACCGAGATGCTCGACCTGATCGTGATCGACGGGCGGGCGCGCGGGATCGTGGCACGCGACCTGATCACGGGGAAGATCGACACCTACTTCGCCGACGCGGTGGTGCTGGCGAGCGGCGGGTACGGGAACGTCTTCTACCTCTCGACCAACGCCATGAACTCGAACGCGACGGCCGTGTGGCGGGCGCATCGGCGGGGCGCCCTGTTCGCGAATCCGTGCTTCACGCAGATCCATCCGACGTGCATTCCGCGCACCGGCGACCATCAGTCCAAGCTGACGCTGATGAGCGAGTCGCTGCGCAACGACGGGCGGATCTGGGTGCCGAAGGCGCAGGGGGACCAGCGGCCCGCGAACCGGATTCCCGAGGAAGAGCGCGACTACTACCTGGAGCGGATCTACCCCTCCTTCGGCAACCTGGTTCCGCGTGACATCGCCTCCCGTGCCGCGAAGAACGTCTGCGACGAAGGACGGGGCGTCGGGCCCGGCGGGCAGGGCGTCTACCTGGACTTCGCCGACGCCATCGCGCGGATGGGACGGGGGGCCGTCGAGGCCAAGTACGGCAACCTCTTCGACATGTACCACCGGATCACCGACGAGGATCCGTACGAGGTGCCGATGCGGATCTACCCGGCCGTGCACTACACGATGGGCGGGTTGTGGGTGGACTACGACCTCCAGACCACCGTCCCCGGCCTGTTCGCGATCGGCGAGGCCAACTTCTCCGACCACGGGGCCAACCGGCTCGGCGCGTCCGCACTGATGCAGGGCCTCGCCGACGGGTACTTCGTGCTGCCGGCGACCATCAACGACTACCTCGCCCGGCATCCGAAGCCGAGCGGGATCGGCCCCGAACACCCCGTCGTCCAGGAGGTGCTGGCCGAGACCGAGGACCGGCTGAACCTGCTGCTCGCCGTCGACGGCGACCGTACGCCCGACTCCTTCCACCGTGAACTCGGCGAGCTGATGTGGGAGTTCTGCGGAATGGCCCGTACCGACAGCGGGCTCCGGAAAGCCCTGGAGCGGATTCCGCAGATCCGCGCGGAGTTCTGGCGGCGGATCAAGGTCCCGGGTACGGGCGAGGAGTTCAACCAGTCCCTGGAGAAGGCCAACCGGGTCGTCGACTACCTCGAACTCGCCGAGCTGATGTGCCTCGACGCGCTGCACCGCGGCGAGTCGTGCGGCGGTCACTTCCGTGAGGAGTCCCAGACGGCGGACGGTGAGGCGGAGCGCCGCGACGAGGAGTTCTCGTACGCCGCCGCCTGGGAGTTCACGGGGACCGGAGCGGCCCCCGTGCTGCACAAGGAAGACCTGGTCTTCGAGTACGTCCACCCCACCCAGCGGAGCTACGCATGAAGCTCACCCTGCGCGTATGGCGGCAGCGGGCCGCCGACGCCGACGGCGCCATGTCCACGTACGAGGTGGACGACATCTCGCCCGACATGTCCTTCCTGGAGATGCTCGACACGCTCAACGAGGAACTCATCCTGCGCGGTGACGACCCGGTGGCCTTCGACCACGACTGCCGGGAGGGGATCTGCGGGGCGTGCTCGCTGGTCATCAACGGGGACGCGCACGGGCCCGAGCGGACGACGACCTGCCAACTGCACATGCGGTCCTTCTCGGACGGCGACACGATCGACGTGGAGCCGTGGCGGGCGTCGGCGTTCCCGGTGATCAAGGACCTGGTGGTGGACCGGTCGGCGTTCGACCGGATCATCCAGGCCGGGGGATACATCACGGCGCCCACGGGGGCCGCGCCGGAGGCGCATGCCACGGCGGTGCCGAAGCCGGACGCGGACTTCGCGTTCGAGCACGCGGAGTGCATCGGGTGCGGGGCCTGCGTGGCCGCCTGTCCCAACGGGGCGGCGATGTTGTTCACGTCGGCCAAGATCAACCATCTGAACGTGCTGCCGCAGGGGGCGCCCGAGCGGGAGACGCGGGTGCTGGACATGGTGGAGCGGATGGACGAGGAGGGGTTCGGGGGGTGCACGCTGGCCGGTGAGTGCGCGACCGCTTGTCCCAAGGGGATTCCGCTGGTCTCCATCACGAGCATGAACAAGGAGTGGCTGCGGGCCGCTCGCAAGGCCGGTAAGCGGTAGCGCTCCGCTGAGTGCCCGTCTGTTTCGGGGTGCGGGCCGTATGTGGCTGGTCGCGCAGTTCCCCGCGCCCCTGAAGGGGCGCTGATCGTTCGCCGAATCGTGCGGACGGGCGGGGCCGGGAGTGGTGCTCATCCCCGGCCCCGTCTGGATTTCCGGGCGTCGGTAGGCTGCGCGCATGATTTTCGGGCGCAGGGGGAGGGATCGGTTCCTCGAGGCTGTCGCCTGCTTCGATGCCGCCGTGCGGGAGCGGGACGGTGCCCGGCTCCAGCGTGCGTACCAACAGATGCGCCGGCGGTTCGAGGGAGCGGGGGAGCAGGAGATCGCCCAGGCGGCGCCCCGGCTGGCCGCGTTGCTGCCGGAGCTGCCCGCGGGGCCCGACACCATGGTCGCCATCGTGATCGGTGCCTGTGTCGAGCGGGGCGCGGACCCGGCCGACTGCGCGCCGGCGATCTTCCACGGGCTCGAGTGGGCACTCGGCGCCGCCGGGGAGTTCTGCGAGCGCTGGTCGGCGACGGGCGGCGGCGACTTCCCCGAGCCGGACGACGGGGATCCCGATCCCGCGGTCGTCGAACGGGTCGGCATGGAGGCGGCCCTCGGCTGGTGGCTGCTTCCGCGCTGGGAGATGGCGGCCGTCGCCCAGCTCAACCACGCCGCCGTACGGACCGGGCTGGGCGCCGGGCCGCGTGCGCGGCTGTTCCGGGCCCTGCGGACCGTGGAAGAGGCGTCCGGACACGACTTCAAGTGCCTCGCCTACGCCCTGCTCGTGCTCGACGACGAGCCGCTGGTCGTGCTGCACCGGCCGAGCGGCACCGGCTACGCGATGCGGATGAGCGGGATCGGGGACAACTTCCAGCTGCACACGCTGCTCGCCGGGGTTCTCGTCGGGGGCGGTCGGGTGGACGGCCGGGCGCCGTCCGCACAGGAGGTCGCCGTGTGCCGGGACGCGCCGGGGCGGGTGCCGACGACCGGGTCGTTCAATCTCGTGACGCCCGGCGGGGAGTGGGTGTGGAACGAGGGGACGCCCAGCGACATACCCGTGGTCGACGGCGTACGGCTGCTGGTGCTCGATCCCCCGCCGTACGAGCGGAGCTGGGCCGCCGGGCGGTTCTTCCCCCGGATGACGGGCGATCTCGTCCTGGAGCGGGTCCTCGACGCCGATGAAACCCGCACGTGGCTCGGGGGTTGCGTTCCGGCCAAGTGACCGACACCGGGACCGTTCCGTTCAGCAAGCGCACATCCGGGCTCCCGCCACCGGTCACGCGAAGGCCAGACGGCGTCGGAAGAACAGGTACGCGCAGGCCGCACCCGACCTGCCTGTCCTTCCGCTCAGGCCGAACCGGCCCGTGACCTGGAGTGAGCCATGACCGCCGTATCCGCTCTGGACACCCCTCCCCTGCCGTCCCCGTCAGCGGTCCCCACCCGCTACTCCGTCACCCTCGCCTGCGACGAAGCCGACGTCCGTGCCGCCCAGCGGCTGCGGCACGACGTGTTCGCCGGAGAGATGGGCGCCCTGCTGGCCGGCCCGCGGCCGGGGCTCGACGTCGACCCGTTCGACGCGTACTGCGACCACCTCCTCGTCCGGGAGACGCTGACCGGGGACGTGGTGGGAACCTACCGGCTGCTGCCGCCGGAGCGGGCCGCCGTCGCCGGACGGCTGTACTCCGAGGGCGAGTTCGACCTCACCAACCTCGACGCCGTCCGGCCCGGCCTCGTCGAGGTCGGCCGCTCCTGCGTCCACCCCGGCCACCGGGACGGCGCGGTCATCGGCCTCATCTGGGCGGGCATCGCCCGCTACATGCTCGACCGGGGCCACGAGTGGCTGGCCGGCTGCTGCTCGATCCCCCTCGCCGACGGCGGCACGCTCGCCTCCGCGACCTGGGACCGGGTGCGGGACAGGCACCTGGCGCCGGAGGAGTACCGGGTACGGCCGCTGCTGCCCTGGGTCCCGCAGGACGAGGCCCCGGCGGCCCGAAGGGAACTGCCGCCGCTGCTGCGCGGCTATCTGCGGCTCGGTGCCTGGGTCTGCGGCGAGCCCGCGCACGACCCCGACTTCGGTGTCGCCGACCTGTACGTGCTGCTGTCGATGCGCCGGGTCGACGCCCGCTACCTGCGGCACTTCCTCTCCCTCGTACCGGCGGCGTGACCCGGTGAGCGGGTGGCTGCCCAGCGCGCCCTGCAGCCCGCAGGCGTGTGTGGAGGCGACCGGGCCGGTCGCCGCCCTGCCCCGGGCCGCCGCGCGGTTCACGGCGGTCGTGGCCCTGGTCGCCGTCGGGGTCCTGGTGCGTCTCGTCGGCCTGCGGGTGCCGCCCGGAGTCGTGCGGCGGTGGTGCCGGTGGACCGTGCGGGCCTCGGGGGTCCGCATACGGATCTCCGGCGCCGCACCGTCCACCGGCGGGCTGCTGCTCGTCGCCAACCACGTCTCCTGGCTGGACATACCGCTGCTCGGCGCGGTGCGTCCCGCGCGGATGCTCGCCAAATCGGATATCCGGCGGTGGCCGGTGCTGGGCGCGCTCGTCGCGCGGGGCGGGACGCTGTTCATCGAGCGGGACCGGATCCGCGCGCTGCCGGAGACGGTCGCGCGCGTCGCCGAGGTCCTGCGCGGCGGCGCGGCCGTCGTCGCCTTCCCCGAGGGGAGCACCTGGTGCGGCCGCGCCCAGGGCCGCTTCCGGCGGGCCGTGTTCCAGGCCGCGCTCGACGCCGGCGTGCCCGTGCAGCCGGTCCGCCTCCGCTACCGGTTCACCGGGGGCGGGGCGAGCACCGCCCCCGCCTACGTCGGTGACGACTCGCTGCTCGCGTCGGTGTGGCGGGTGGTGTCGGCGCGCGGGGTCGTCGCCGAGGTGGACGTACGGCCCGTCATCGACCCGGCCGGCCCTCGCGACCGGCGGGCCCTGGCGGGAGCCGCGCAGACGGCGGTCGTCGACGTGGAGGCCATGGTCGAGCACGTACCGGGTCCGCGCGGCGGTTGCCGGGGCGCACGGCCGCGCTCCGCGACGGGGTCTCGGCCCCGGCCCGCACCGGCGACCGAGATCGCTTCCGCTCCGCGACCGGGGGTTGGCTGAGGTCCGTGACGGGGGCTGGTCGCGGTCTGTCGGCTGGGGGTTGGCTGAGGTCCGTGACGGGGGCTGGTCGCGGTCTGTCGGCTGGGGGTTGGCTGAGGTCCGTGACGGGGGCTGGTCGCGGTTTGTCGGCTGGGGGGCAGTCCAGGGCCGCGACATGGGCTGGTCGCGGTTTGTCGGCTGGGGGGCAGTCCAGGGCCGCGACATGGGCTCGTCCCGGTCTGTCGCCCGGGGTCGGCTGAGGTCCGTGACAGGGGCTCGTCCTGGTCTGTCGGCCGGGATCAGTTCAGGCTCGCGGCAGGGGCACGCCCCAGCCGTCCGAGCGGGATCAGCCCAGGCCCGCGATCCGGGCCAGACCCCGGTAGGACTCCAGCAGCGCCTCGCGGTCGTACGTGCTCGTCGTGACCAGGATCTCCTGGGCACCCGTCTCCTTGATCACCGACTCCAGCTCGTGCGCGACCTGCTCCTCCGTGCCGTACACCTGGCCGGTCAGCCCGGACTCGTAGAAGCCCCGCTCCTTGGCCGTCATCGTCCGCCGCTCGACCTCGTCCGCCGGGGCGAGCGGCGGGAACGTACCGTGGGTGCGGGAGTACGCCATGGCCCAGGCCTCCGGAAGGAGGACGCGGTGGGCCTGCTCCGGGGTGTCGGCCACGGCGACCGTGCCGGAGACGACGACGTACGGCTCCTCGGCCCAGGCGGACGGGCGGAACCCGGCGCGGTAGCGGTCGATGCCGCGCCGCATCCTGTCGCGGTCGCGGAGGTCGCCGATCACCATCGGCAGGCCGGCCCGCGCGGCGATCTCGGCACCCTCGCCCATGGCGAGGACGAACGGGGGTACGGCCAGGCCCTCCGGCGGGCGCGCGTGCACCCCGGTCGGGGACGTCCCGCCGAACCAGCCGAGCAGCTCGTCGAGCTGGCCCGCGAAGTCGTCGGCATCGTCCTTGTCCCGGCCCAGAGCCCGGCGTACGCCGTCCGTGAAGCCGACGGACCGGCCGAGCCCCATGTCGATCCGCCCCGGGAACAGGGACTCCAGGACGCCGAACTGCTCGGCCACGACCAGGGGGCGGTGGTTGGGGAGCATGACCCCGCCGGTGCCCACCCGGATGGTTCGCGTGGCCGCGGCGACGGCTGCGGCCAGGACGGTGGGGGCGGAGCCGGCCACGCCGGGTACGCCGTGGTGTTCCGACACCCAGAAGCGGTGGAAGCCGAGGCGCTCCGCTTGCTGGGCCAGGCGCACGGTGTCCCGGAGAGCCTCGGGGGCGGTGTGGCCCTCGCGGGTGCGGGAACGGTCGAGGACGGAGAAGCGGGTGGAGGAGAGGGCCGGGCTCATATGGGGTTCAACGTTCTGGGGGCTGGGCGATTCCCTGACGTTGCGGGCTGCGGGTCCGGTGGGGGCTGGTCGCGCAGTTCCCCGCGCCCCTGAAAAAGCCGGGGCTGCGCCCCTTGCTTTTTCGGCCCGAGAGGGCCGCAAGGCCCTTAAGGGGCGCGGGAACTGCGCGACCAGCCCCCACCGGAGCCGTGGATGGCCACCCGCCCCACACCCCTCAAACCGAACCGCGCCCGGAAGGGATCCGGACGCGGCTCGGTTCAGGTGTCGCTGGACTCGGTGTTACTTGCGGCCGATGGTGACGCCCTTCGTCTTCGCGGCCGTCTTGTTCTCGTAGACGACCGTGCCGGTGGACTTCTTCCAGATCTTGATCTTGAAGGTGTCGGGGCCGTCGGTGGCGGTGATGCGGAAGGCGTAGCCGCTCTTGCCGTTGACCGTGCCGGAGCCCTGGTAGACGGCCTTGGAACCGGTGACCACGAACCAGTCGGAGCCGGTGGAGCGGAACTTCAGCTTGGCCCGGGCGAAGTCGAGCGAGGCCTTCCCGGACGGCTTGGTGTCGCGCTTGCCGTACTTGGCGGTGAAGGAGAAGCTCGTCGTGCCGGTCAGCTTCGGGCCTGCCGGGAAGGCCCCGGCGGGCGAGGTGAAGCTGCTGATGCCCGTCGCGGAACCGGCCGGGTCGTAGACGATCAGCTCGGGGAGCGTGCTGCTCGCCGAGGCGCCGTCGTCGTCGGTGACGGTGATCACCGGGCGGAAGACGCCGGCCTTGCGGTAGGTGTGCTCGGCCTTGCAGCCACCGGCCGCGACCTTGCCGGCCGTCGGCTTGGTGCCGTCCTTCCAGTCGACCGTGCAGGTGTGCGTGTCACGGGTGCCCGGGTCGGTGAACCTGGCCGTGACCGACGTGCCCTTGCCCACCGCCACCGGGGACTTCGGGCCGGTCGCGGAGGTGATCTTCGGGGCCGCGTTGGTGACGGTCACGGTCGCCGAGTCGGTGCTCCGGCCACCGGTCAGGGTGACCTCGTAGGTGCCGTTGTCGGTGCAGGTGAGGGTGGTCTTCGCTGACTTGGCGTCCGCGAAGGCGCACGGCGCGCCCTTCTCGGTCGTCCACTTGGCGGTGCCCGCACCCGAGATCGTGCCGTTCAGCTCGATCTTGGCGCCCTCCTTGCCGGAGGCGTCCGGGCCGGCGCGGACGATGGTGACCGGGTCGATGCTCTCCAGGGTGGGCACGACCTTCTTCAGCAGGCCGTCGGCGTCGAACTCCAGCTTGTCGATGGTGGTTTCGCGGTGGGTGCCGTCACCGCCGGGGATGGCGAAGCGGTGGTAGACGATGTACCAGTCGTCGGTGTTCGGGACGTGGACCACCGAGTGGTGGCCGGGGCCCTTGATGCCGAGCGAGAGGTCCTTCTCCAGGACCACGCCCTGCTTGGTCCAGGGCCCGGTGGGCGAGGAGCCGGTGGCGTAGGCGACGCGGTAGTTCTCGTCACGTGTGTCGTTCTCCGACCACATGAAGTAGTAGGTGCCGTTGCGCTTGATGACGAAGGTGCCCTCGTTGTAGCCGCTCGGGGTGATGTCGGTGACCTTGGAGGCGTCGAAGGAGACCATGTCGTCGTTCAGCGGCACGACGTACGCCCTGCCGTTGCCCCAGTAGAGGTACGTCTTGCCGTCGTCGTCGGTGAAGACCGCCGGGTCGATCATCTGGCCGCTGTACGCGCCCGCCTTGAGCAGCGGCTTGCCCAGGGCGTCCGTGAACGGGCCGGTGGGGGAGTCGGAGACCGCGACACCGATGTTCGCGTCGGCGCAGAAGTAGAAGTAGTACTTGCCGTTCCGCTCCTCCATCGCCGGCGCCCAGGCCCTGCTGTCCGCCCAGGAGACGTCCGGACCGAGGTCCAGGATGACGCCGTGGTCCTTCCAGTGGACCAGGTCGGTCGAGGAGTACGCCTTGAACTGCGTACCGCTCCAGCCCTCGAAGCCGTCGGTGGTCGGGTAGATGTAGAAGGTGTCACCGAAGCGGACGATGTTCGGGTCCGCGTTGAGGCCGGGGATGACCGGGCTCTTCAGTTCCCGCGCCGACACCGTCCAGGTGCGCTTCTTCCCGTCCGAACCGGTGACCTCGTACGTCACCGGCTTGCTGAAGTCCTGCACGCTGCCGGAGGCGGGGCTGATCGCCGCGCCGTGGGCGAGGGTGAACTCCGGTGCCAGCTTGGTGAGATCCGTGCCCGGCTTCATCGGCAGGGTGATCCGGCTGTCGGCGTCGCCGATGATCGCGTCGGTCTTCAGGTCCGGGTGGGTGACCTTCGCGATGCCCGTGGTGTTGCCGCTGATCTCCAGGACCTCGGCGGCCGTCAGGGCCCGGTTGTAGATCCGGAAGTCGTCGACCTCACCGCCGAAGTACGGGTCGGGGGAGTACATGGACCGGCCGATGTAGCCGCTGTAGTCCTTGTTCGCGTCGTACAGCTCGGACGGCTTGACGACGACGTCGGTCGCGCGGGACACCTCGATGCCGTCCGCGTAGAGGACCGCGGTCTTGGAGCCGGCGTCGATGGTGACGGTGACGTGCTTCCACTCGCCGACGGGGAGCCGCGCCCCCGACAGCTTCTTCTCCGCGCCCCAACTCGCCGCCGTGATGGCCGAGTAGAGGGACGAGGAACCGTTGGACGGGCTGGCGAAAAGGTACTTGTCGCTGTCGGGGCCGAG
This sequence comes from Streptomyces sp. NBC_00104, assembly GCF_045160825.1. Taxonomy (NCBI): domain Bacteria; kingdom Bacillati; phylum Actinomycetota; class Actinomycetes; order Kitasatosporales; family Streptomycetaceae; genus Streptomyces; species Streptomyces sp. NBC_00104. The sequence goes on from NZ_CP108215.1 coordinate 9,714,574, forward strand.
GCCGAACAGCCACTGCCAGTTGTCGCCGCCCTTCCACTTCGCGTACGTGGCGACGGTGATGCTGTCGGCGTTCTTCAGCACGCCGTTCGGGATCTTGACGTACGGGGAGGTCGAGCTGCTGGAGCCGCCGGACATCTTGAACGAGCCGCCGTCGACGCCGGTGCCGAAGTCGGGCGTACGGACGTAGGTGCCGTGGTAGCCGTGGCCGCTGGAGTCACGGGCGATGTTGCCGCCGGTCTCTTCGAAGCCGTAGTGCAGGAGCAGGTCGGCCGGGACGTCCGGGCCCTCGGCGGAGACCGTGACCTCCGCGGTGACCTCGATCGCCGCGTCGCCCGGCAGGTCGCCCTTCACCGTGAAGGTGCCGGCCTGCGCGTACTGCGAGGCGTCCACGTCCTCCCAGGTGACGGCGACGGGCCGCTTGGCGCCGTCCGCGAACTCCGCGATGACGGTGGCCGGCAGGACCGGGGCGTCACCGATGCGCGTCTCGACCTTCGTGTCCTCGACGCTCGTGACGATCTGGTCCGGCTGGTAGGTCTGCAGCAGCCGGTCGTACTCGGCCTGGGTGACCGGGAGCACGGTGCCGTGCCGGGGCTTGGACGGCAGGTCGTAGTCGCTGGACGGGGTCCAGACGCCGGAGGCCAGGTCGGTCGTCTCGAAGGGGATGTAGCCGCGACCGCCGAACTCGTCGAGGAACGCGTACCACTTCTCCTCGGTGTTCGACTTGAACACCAGCGGCCCCTCGGCCGCGCTCATCTCGCCCTTGCCGATGCCCTCGGCGACCGCGGTCCAGGAGAGGCTGCGCAGCGAGTCGCTCTTCTCCTCGAAGATGAACTTGCTGTTGGGCGTGGAGGACGTGTTGTTCCGCTCGTCCTTGGAGAGACGGAAGTACTCGCCGTCGTGCTGGATGACCGTGGAGTCGATGACCGAGTAGCCGCGGTCGACCCAGACCTTCGGCTCGCTGAAGGTGTAGAAGTCACGGGTCGTCGCGTACATCATGCGGTTGTACGTGTCGCCGGAGTGCGCCTCGTTGTCGTACAGCTTCGACGCCCAGAAGACGACGTACTCGCCGAGCTGCTCGTCGTAGTACGCCTCGGGGGCCCAGGTGTTGCCCGCCGAGTCGGGGGAGACCTTCACCAGGCGCTGGTTGGTCCAGTTCACCAGGTCGGTGGACTCCCAGACCATGATGGACTTGCTGCCGGTGCGCTGGGAGGCGTCCCAGTCGCCGTTGCCGTAGATCCTCAGGTCGGTGGCGATCTGGTAGAACTTGTCGCCCTCGGGGGAGCGGATGATGAACGGGTCGCGCAGGCCCTTCTCACCGAGCGTGGAGGTCAGGACGGGCTTGCCGTCGTTCAACTCCCGCCACTTCAGCGGGTCGTTGCCCTTGCTCAGGGCCGCGTAGAGCTGCTCGCCGTCCGAGGTGCCCTCGCCGGTGAAGTAGCTGAACATGTAGCCCTTGTAGGCCTGCTTCGCGGGCAGTTCGGGCACCTTCGCGGTGAAGTCGCGGGTGGTCTTCGCGTCGCCCTTGGTGACGGTCGCGGTCAGCTCGACGGTCGTGGCGCCGTCGCCGTGCGCGGGACGGTGGACCTCGCCCTCGGCGGAGACGACGTCCGCGTTCGCGGAGGACCAGGAGACCTCGGTGCCGAAGTCGCCGTCGGTCGGGAGCGTGAGGTTGCCGCGGGCGTCGTCGAGGTTGTGCACGGTCAGTGCCTCGGCGGCCTGCTTGACGGCGGTCGTGTCGTCGAAGGCGGGCAGGACCGTGACCTCGAAGGTCTTGGTGGCGCTCGCGGTGCCCTTCTTCAGGGTCGCCGTCAGCGTGGCGTGGCCGTCCGGCTCACCGGCGGCGGGGCGGGTCACCGCGCCGGAGTCCGAGACCACGTCGGTGTTGTCGCTCTCCCAGCTGATGGACGAACCGCCGGCCGTGCCGGTCTTCGGCAGGTCCAGGTCGGTGGTCACCGCGCTGGTGTCGCCCAGGGTGAGGGCCGCCTTGTCGGCGGCGACGCCCTCCTCGGCGATGGGGAGCGAGAGCTGCTCGACCTCGGAACCGGCGAGGGCGCGGTCGTAGACCCGGAAGTCACGGATCTTGCCCTTGAAGAGCTTGTCGCTGGTGTAGACCGACTTGCCCAGGTAGTTGGCGGTCGTGGTGCCCGAGCCGATGGAGCCCGGGGTGATGCTGACCGACGTGTTGCGGCCGACCTCCACGCCGTCCTCGTACAGCACGCCCGTGGTGCCGGTCTGGGTGTAGGTGAGCTGCTTCCACACCGAGCGGGTCAAGTTGTGCGAGTCGGAGGGCCGGGTGTTCTGCTCGGTCGACCAGTTGCCGGACGCGATGGAGGTGCGCAGCGAGTTGCCGGTGGCGAAGAGGTAGCCGTTGCCCGCGCCGCCGCTGGTGTTGCCGAAGCCGTAGATGAAGTACGGGCCGGTCTGCGACTCGTCCATCAGCACGTCCATGGAGACGCTGATCGAGTCCATGCCCTTCATGACGTCGTTCGGCACCTTGACGTAGGTGTCCGAACCGTTGAAGGCGAGACCCTGGCCGTTGCCCGTCCAGCCGGCCGTGCCGTTCAGCGTGCCGTCCCGGCCGTTGCCGGAGGCGTCGGCGACCGTGGTGCCGGAGGCGGCGTCGAGTTTGTACCAGAGCGCCAGACCGGCGGTGAGGTCGGCGCTGTCCGCGGCGGCCGGCGCGGCGGGCCCGGCGAGGCCCAGAAGAAGTGACGCGGCTGTCAGTCCGGCGAGCGGACCCGCCCAGCGTCTCGCGCGGCCGCGCAGACGTTCTATGTACGTCATATCGAGTTATCCCTGCTGAGAGCACGGCTGATGAAGAGGTGGCGAAGGCAAGGGGAAAGCAAGGGGGAGGGGGGTCGAAAAGGGGCGGGAGCCCTCGCCCCGGGCTTCCCGCTGTTTCCACCATGTGACGTCGTGTTGCGAGAGTGTCAATCGGCGTGTGGTGAGGCGTCAAGAGGTTTCGAACAATGTCCGACAGGTCGAACGCGAACCCCCGTTCCCAGAGGGAACGGGGGCTTCGTCGTGGCCTGACGGGGCGTCGACGTGCCGCCCCTCCATGTCCTGCCGCCCGGCTCACTCGGCCGGGGTGCGCTCCACGGGGCGTATCAGCTCCCAGGTGTCCACCGCGAAGTCCCGCTTCATGCCGTGCCGTTCGTAGAGAGCGAGGGCGCCGCTGCTGTTGTCGGTGTCGACGCCGAGGCCGACGCGGTCGCGGCCCAGCGCCGCGTAGTGACCGAAGGCGTGCCGGAGCAGCAGGCTCCCGAGGCCCCGGCCGCGGGCCTCGCTCAGGACGCCGATGCTGGCGATCCAGGCCATGGCGGAACGGTCGTTGCGGGACCGCAGGGCCGCCACGTCACCGAGACCGTCGACGTGGGCGATCCAGATCAGCGACCAGTCGACGTGTGCGGCGTCGATGTCGTCCAGCCACTGTGCGTACGTACGCGGCTGGAAGTCGAAGTGGTCGGCGAAGGCCGTCTGGAGCAGGGCATGGGCCTGCCTGCGGTCCGCTTCGGCGGCACAGGTGCGCAGGGTCACGCCGGGCGGGAGCACCGGCAGAGGCTCGGTGGGGGAGAGCGGGCGGGCCATGACGTTGTAGCGGCGGACCGTGCGCCAGCCGCGCCCGCGCAACGCGTCGAGGTCCATGGTCGGCGCGATGTTGAGGTGCATGTGCACGACGGCCCGGTCCGCCCCGTTGGCCGCCGCGCGCTCCGCGGCCCGGGCCTCCATCAGGTCGAACAGGTGCAGCGCGCCGAGCGGTTGACCGGGCAGGGTGTAGTGGTCCATGTCGATGCGCTCGCCGCCGGACTCGTCCCACTGCAGCCCGTACGCCACGAGCCGGTCCCCGTCGAACAGCAGCCAGGAGTCCTGCTCCAGGTCCGCCTCGGGGTGCTTCAGATCGGCCTGCACCTCGCCCAGCTCGGTCTCGGCGCGGCCGATCTCCAGGACGTCGATCTCGTTGAGCAGCGCGCACACCGCCTCCGCGTCGTCGAGCGTCGCCGGGCGCACGGTCTGGCCGGGCGGCAGGGGGGTGGTGTGCGTCGTCGTCATGGGGTCACTGTCACGGGGCGGGGGTGGGGACCGCAACGGGATTTCGGGGCGGTCGGCGGGTGGCACCACGGCGGGCTGGTGGGATCGCGGCGGGCAGGTGGCACGGCGGTGGGGCGGTGGGGCCGTAGCACCTGGGCGGTGGGGCCGCACCAGGTGGGTGGGGCCGTAGCACCCGGGCGGTGGGGCCGCGCCCGGTGGGTGGGGCCGTAGCACCCGGGCGGTGGGGCCGTACCCGGGCGGTGGGGCCGTACCCGGTGGGTGGGGCCGTACCCGGTGGGTGGGGCCGTACCCGGTGGGTCGGGTCGCAGCCGGTCGGTGGGATCGGGGGTCACCCGTCGCGGTACCACGCCCGGTACGCGGCCACGGCGGTCGGCAGCGTCGGGAAGAGCAGGTCTTCGCCGACCGACTCGGCGAGGCCGTACGCCTCCAACTCGTCGAGCAGGTCCTGTTTCACACGGGCGAGGGCGAAGACGATGCCGCGACGGGTCAGTTCGCGGCGGAGTTCCTCGACCGCGTCGAGGGCGGTGATGTCGACCTCGACGTTGGCCTCGGCGTTGAGCAGGAACCAGCGCACCGTCTCCCCCCTCTCCTCCTGTTCGTCCACGGCGGCGACGGCGCGGCGGCGGAAGTCCTCCGCGTTGGCGAAGAAGAGCGGGGAGTCGTAGCGGTAGACGAGGAGCCCGGGGATCGTCCGGGCCTCCGGGTAGTCGTCGACGTCGTGCATGCCGGCCACACCCGGCACCAGTCCCTCCACGGCGTCATGGGGACGGGCCACCCTGGTCAGCAGCTCGGCCACCGACAGACCGACGGCGACCAGGACGCCGTACAGGATGCCCCAGGCCAGCACGCCGGCCAGACAGCCGACCGCGAGGAGCAGCTCCCGGTGCCGGAACGTGGCCAGTCGGCGGAAGCCGGCCAGGTCGACCATGCGGGCGGCGGCGTAGACGACGATCGCGCCCAGCACGGCCGACGGGGTGCGGTTCAGCAGCGAGCCGAGGAAGAGCAGTACGGCGAGGACCGCCACGCCGGAGACGAGCGCGTACACCTGGCTGCGGGCGCCCGCCGAGGCGGCCAGCGCGGTTCGGCTGGCGCTGCTGCTGACCGGCATGCCGTGCAGCACCCCGGCGCCCAGGTTGGCGGCGCCCAGCGCCAGGAACTCCTGGTTCGGGTCGAACCCCGGGCCCTTGTCGGCGCGGTCGGCGAACGCGCGGGCGGTCAGGACGACGTCCGTGTAGCTGACGAGCAGGACCCCCAGGGCGGGCAGCAGCAACGACGGCAGCTCGGTCAGGTCCGGCACGGCGAAGCCCGGCAGGCCGGACGGGATCGCGCCGATCACGTCGATGCCGTACCGGTCGTCGAGGTCGAGGACGACGACGGCGGTCGTACCGAGGACGACGGCGAGGAGAGGGCCGGGGAGAGCGCCGGAGAGGCGGGGCACGAGAAAGAGGAACGCGATCGCGACCGCCGAGAACACGACGGTGGCCGGGCGGGCGTCGTCGAGGTGCCGGAGGAAGGACCACAGCTTCGGGAAGAACTCCGAGCCGGACGCCTCGACCCCCGCGAGCTTCGGCAGCTGATCCATGACCATGATGAGTGCCAGGCCGGCCAGATATCCGATCAGGACCGGGCGGGAGAGCAGCTCGGCGACGAAACCGAGTCGCAGCGCGCGGGCCAGGAGACCGAGCAGGCCGACGGCGATGGCGAGGACGGCGGCGAGGACGGCGTAGCGGTGCGGGTCCCCTGCCGCGAGCGGGCCGATCACCGCCGCCGTCATCAGGGCGGCCGTCGACTCCGGGCCGACCGACAGGAGGCGGGAGGAGCCCAGGAGGGGGTACAGGGCGAGGGCGGGCAGCATCGTCCAGAGGCCGGTCACGGGCGGCAGCCCGGCGACGACGGCGTACGCCATGACCTGCGGGACGAGGTACGCGGCGACCGTCGCGCCGGCGAGCAGGTCTCCGCGTAGCCATGAGCGTCGATAGCCAAGGAGCGTGGCGAGGCCCGGGAGAAGGCGGCGCCATGCCGCTGTGCGCTCGGCGGGGGCGTCGGCCATGCGTCTCCCTTCGGCCCGGGGATCTCAGGATCTACCGCGGGTGGGGGGAACGCGACGGGGGTGGCGGGGCGGTGGCGGGGCGGTGGCGGTGGCCGTGGGGCCGATCGGCCGGGGTGCGGAGGTGCGCGGCGGCCTGGGCTGGGGCGGGGGCGCTCGGCGCGGCGGCCTGGGCTGGGCTGGGGGAGGGGGCGCTCACCGGCGCTGGCAGGGTGCCGCCGCGCCCACCCGTGCCGCCCAGCGGCACGATTGCCCGCAGCTACGCGACCCCTTCAGCGGCGCGGGGAACTGCGCGACCAGCCACGCACTTCCCGCGCTCGCCGAACAAACCGAGTCCCGAGCTGTTCGGCGCCCCGCACGAAAATCCAGCGGCTCGCCCATCGAGCCGTACCCCGTGCTGTTCGGCGCCCCGCACGCACACCCAAAGGTCGCCGAACGGGCCGCACCCCCGAGCGATCAGGCGCGCCCCCTCAGGACGCCACCGGCAACCCCGGCGTCCGGAACACCCGCTGCCGCGCGTCGACCGCGAAGATCTCGCAGCCCTCCCGGGACGCGGCCCACTCGATGCCCTCCGTGCCCATCGCGAACGCCGCCGTGGCCGTGGCGTCGGCCTCGGTCAGGGTCGGGGCCACCACCGTGAGGCTCAGCAAACCCGTCGCCGGGCGGCCGGTGCGGCCGTCGAGGATGTGGTCACCGCGCTCGTAGCGGGCGGAGGTCGCGACCGCGCCGTCCGTGAGGGACAGGACCGTACAGAGGCGGTCGGCCCGTTCCGGGTGCCGTACGCCCACCCGCCACGGACCGCCGGTCGCGGCCACGTCACCGCCCGCGTTGAGGCACAGCCTCTTCGCGCCCAGGTCCGTCAGCAGTTCCGCCGCCCGCTGCACGGCCCATCCCTTCACCATGGCGCAGGGGTCGAGCCCACGCCCCGGCAGCCGTACGTCGAACGCGCCACCCGTCGCCACCCGGTACTCCTCGCAGAGGGCCAGCACCTCGGCCAGGTCCCGGCCGACCTCGTCCGGTGCCAGCTCACCCCGGTCCAGCCGTGACACCTCGCTGTCGGCGCGGAACGGGCTGAACCGCGCGTCGACCTCGCGCAGCCAGTCGAACGCGGGCTCCGCGGCCTCGGCCGTCATCGCCCCGTTCTCGCCGTCCTCGACGAGCAGCGAGATGGGGAACCCCATGATGTGTTCGACGCGGCGCACCGGATCAGGCCTTCGCGTCGAGCGCGGCCTGGAGGGACTCCCGGTAGCCGTCGCTGGTGATCGTGGCGCCCGAGACCGTGTCGATGTCGGCGCTCTGCGCCGCCAGGGTCTCCTTGATCAGCACCGGGACGGCCGCCTCGGTCTGCGGGTGGTTCGGCTGCTTCAGCATCTCCACGGCGGTGATGTCGTCGCCCTCGAAGGTCACCTGGACCTGGACGTCACCCTTGGAGGTGCCGACCGTCGAGCCCGCGACGGTCCGGCTCGCGCTCTCCGCCGAGGACTCGGAGTCGGACGCGGAGTCGGAGCTGGACGCGGAGTCGGAGTCGGAGTCGGACGAGGACGCCGACTTCTCGTTCTCGTCGAGGGCGGCCTGCAGCGACTCCCGGTAGGCGTCGCTGGTGATCGTGGCGCCCGAGACCGTGTCGATGTCGGCGCTCTGCGCCTCCAGCGTCTCCTCGATCAGTACCGGCACGGCGGCCTCGGTCTGAGGGTGGTCCGGCTGCTGGAGCATCCTGACGGCGGTGATCTTCTCACCCTGGAAGGTCGCCTGGACCTGGACGGGCCCCTTCTCGGTGTCGATCGTCGGGCCCGAGACCACGGTGGAGCCCGCCGCGGCGGACGGGGCCGACTCGGCCGTCGCCGTCGTGGACGTCGTGTCGGTCGAGGGCGCGTAGCGCCAGACGGGGACCAGCGCGGCGGCGCTCAGGACCAGGGCGGGTATCGCTCGTTTCACAGTGCTTTCCTCGTGTCCCGGTGTCCCTCAGCCGGCCAGGCTGAAGCGTTCGAAGTGGATCTGCGGCTTGGGCACGTCCAGCTCGCGCAGGCTGCCCAGGACCGCGTTCATCATCGGCGGCGGCCCGCACAGGAACACGTCCCGGTCGGTGATGTCCGGCACCATGCGCTGCAGCTCGCGCGGTGCCAGCAGGTCGGGGCTGGCGGGGCCGGAGACCAGGTGCAGTTCGGCGCCCTTGTCGAAGGCGAGCTGCTGGAGCTCGTTGTAGAGGACCGCGTCCTGCTCGGCGGCCACCCGGTAGATGACCACGGCGTGCCCCTCGATCTCCTCCAGCAGGGCCCGGATGGGGGTGACGCCGACGCCGCCCGCGATGAGCACGGACTCCGGCCGGGTGCGGTGCATCGCGGTGAACGCGCCGTACGGACCCTCGGCGAAGACGCGGGTGCCGACCTTCACGTGGCGCAGGGCGGCGGAGCCCTCGCCGGCCGCCTTCGCGGTCAGCCGCAGCTGCTTGCCGTCCGGCGCGGCCGACAGCGAGAACGGGTTGGCCTGCCACCAGCGGTCCCGGGTGAGGAAGCGCCACAGGAAGAACTGGCCGGCCCGGGCAGGCATCCGGTGCAGGTCACGGCCGGTCATGTAGATCGAGACGACGTTGTCGGCCTCGGGGACGACCGCCGTGACGCGGAGCTGGTGACGCCAGTTGCGCCACAGCGGGAGCACCAGCCGGCCCACGAAGACGGAGGCCAGGGCCACGCCCCACAGCACGTACCAGTACGCCGTCGCGGTCTCCGACGAGGCGAACGACGTACCCGCCGCGACCTGGTGCGTGAAGGCCAGCACCACCGCGACGTAGGTGTACAGGTGGATGAAGTGCCAGGTCTCGTAGGCGAGCCTGCGCCGGGCGAAGCGGGCCGAGACCACGCCGATCACGATGATGATGCCGAGCGCGACGATCGCGCGCAGCACGCCCTCGACGGTCTCGGCGAGGTCGACCAGCTGGCTGAGCGGGTCCATGTCCGAGGACTGGGCGTAGCCGAAGGCGATGAACACACCGTGCGCGACCAGCAGCCACAGCACGGAGAAGCCGGTCCAGCGGTGCCAGGAGGTCAGCCGGTCCATGCCGATGCGCCGGTCGAACCACGGCAGCCGGGCCACCAGCAGCAGCTGGAAGGCCATCAGCAGCCCGCCGTAGAGACCGGCCAGGCGGCCCAGCACGATGAGGGCGTTGGAGGCGAAGCCGGCCTGCACGAAGAAGAAGGTCACCACGGCCACGTTCGCCGCCAGCACCGTGTACAGACCGGTGCGGGCGACCACTTTGGGGCGCGCTCCCGAGCGGCTGACCGCCGCGGGGGGTTGTTGGAGAGTGGTCACGGGGACAGCTCCTTGATCGGGTGGGGGATACGAGCTTGTCCGGCGGGAGCTGTCGTTTTACTGTCGGACAACTTTCAAGTATTTATCGATCTGCGGCCGAGCTGTGAGCGGCTATGGCGTGAAGCGACAGGTAGCGCAGTATGAGCACGTGGAAAAAGTGCGACTTCTCGTGGTGGACGACGACCCGCCGATCGCGGACCTGGTGGCGACCGTTGCCCGCTACGAGGGCTGGGACGCCGTCACGGCGCACTCCGGTGAGGAGGCGCTCAGGCAGGCGGCCGAGTTCCATCCCGACATCGTGGTCCTGGACCTGATGCTGCCGGGCGTGGACGGCTTCGGCGTGCTCGACCGGCTGCGCCAGTCCGGGACGATGGTGCCCGTGGTGTTCCTGACCGCCCGCGACGGCGTCGCCGACCGGGTCGCCGGCCTCACCCGGGGCGGCGACGACTACCTGGTCAAGCCCTTCGCCGTGGAGGAGTTGATGGCCCGGCTGCGCACCGTGCTGCGCCGCAGCGCCGGGCCCGCCTTCCAGCGGTCCGTGCTCCAGGTGTCGGACCTGACGATGGACGAGGACACCCGCGAGGTCCGCCGGGGCGACAAGCTGCTCACCCTCACCCCCACCGAGTACGAGGTCCTGCGCTACCTCATGCGCAAGTCCCCGACCGTCCTCACCAAGGCGCAGATCCTCGACCACGTCTGGGAGTACGGCTTCGGCGGTCGCTCCAACGTGGTCGAACTGGTCGTCAGCCGGCTGCGCCGCAAGCTCGAGGACACCGGCGAACCCCTCATCCACACCGTACGGGGCTTCGGCTACGTCCTGCGGCAGGCCACCGAGTGATCGACCGACTCAAGCAGACCTACCGCGGCATGCGCCTCGGCACCCGGCTGGCCCTCGGCCTCGGCGCCCTGGCGCTCGTCGTGTTCGCCGTCGTCGGCAGCGCACTGACCGTGTACATGCGCGACTATCTGTCCGCGCAGCTCAACGAGCAGCTGAAGATCGCCCAGATCGCCCAGTCCAAGAGCATCGCGGACTACGGCACGCTCCAGGGCAAGAAGTACTACCGCTGGTACTACGCCGTGTACGACACGTCGGACGGCTCCCCGGTGCTGCGGAAGCCCGAGGACCCCGGCGACCTGCCCGAGGACATCGACGACTTCACCCTCGTCGCCAAGGCGCTCACCGTCGAGGGCACGGAGGTCACCCGCACCGAACACCTCAAGGGCCAGGGCCAGTACCGGCTGCGGGCCTGCGAGGTCGAGCCCGGCGTGGTCCTGGTCAGCGCCGCGCCCATGGACGACATCGAGGACACCGTGGGCCGGCTGATCACGATCCAGGTCGTCACCTTCGTCCTCGCCCTGATGGCGCTCGTGGTGTTCGGCCGGGCCATGCTGCGGCGCGGCCTGAAACCGCTGAGCGACATGGCGCACACCGCCCGCGGTATCACCTCGCACGACCTGACGGACTCGGCGCGGCTGCCGGTGCGCCACGACAACCGCGACGGCGGTCCCGAGGTCGAGGAACTGCGCACCGCCTTCAACACCATGCTGGAGCACATCGACGACGCGCTCGCCGTCCGTACCGAGGCCGAGCAGCGCCTGCGCCGCTTCGTCGCCGACGCCTCGCACGAACTGCGCACCCCTCTGATGTCGGTACGCGGCTACGCCGACCTCTTCCAGTACGCCGCCGCCCACAGCCCCGAGGAACGCGACAAGCACCTGGCCCGGTTGCGTGCCGAGGCCGCGCGGATGGGATACCTGCTGGACGACCTGCTGATGCTCGCCCGCCTCGACGCCGCCGACGTGGAGACCCCGCTGCGGCTGGAGGAGGCCGACCTGGTGCGGTTGGCGCTCCAGGCGGCGGACGCCTTCCGCGCGGGCCACCCAGGCCATCCGCTGACCGTGACGACCGGCTCCGACCCCGTACGGCTGCGCCTGGACCCCCTGCGCCTGCGCCAGGTCCTCGACAACCTCCTCACCAACGCGGCCGTGCACACCCCGCACGGTACGAAGGTCCGCCTGGAGGTGTCCGTCGACTCCGGCACGGCCGAGGTACGGATCACCGACTCCGGGCCCGGCATCCCGGCCGACGACCGGGAGCGCGTCTTCGACCGCTTCTACCGCGTCGACAAGGCCCGCAGCCGCGACCGGGGCGGCAGCGGGCTCGGCCTCGCCGTCGCCCGCTCCCTGGTCCGCGCCCACGGCGGCACGATCGACCTGACCAGCCACCCGGGCGCGACCACGTTCACGGTGCGATTGCCGAGGGGCGAGGGGGAGAGCGACGGCGATGGTGGGGGCGGGGCCTGAGTGCCGTCGGCAATCGCACCGTGAACGTGGCCGCGGTGTGGTGCGCAGCCGAAGCACGGTGCGGGCGCGGGCGGGACGGCGCCGCGATCATGAAGGTGGGTGCGCAGCCGAGGCGAGCGGCCCGTGTCGGCGGGCTGCGCCACCGGAGGCCGAGGGCCCGCCCCGGACTCATGGCCCCCGCCGGACTCTCCGGCACGGGGTGATCAGCGGCTCACCCCGTGCCGCGTCGCCCGCCCCGTCCGGTCGCCTAATCTGATCGGCATGGGCAAGACGGTGCGGCAGGCCGCGCGGGCCACGCTCCAGTTGGGCATCGCCGCCGCGATGGCGTTCGGCATGTACCTGTTCATCACGGTGCTGCTGGTCACCGCGATCGCCACGCTCGCCGTGGTGGGTGCCTGGATGCTGCCCGAGACCGTGACGCTGGTCCGTCGCATCGCCGGCGCGAAACGCCACCAGGTGGCGGCCTGGACCGGCCGGGCCGTCCCCGAGGCCTATCAGCCGATCGAGGGCACCCTGCGCGAACGCCTGCGCATCGCCGTCCGCGACCCCGGCACCCGCACCGACGCCCGCTGGATGCTCGCGTACTACGTCTACGGCGCCCTCTTCTTCCTCGCGGTACCCCTGTGGCCACTGGGCCTCGCCGTCGACGGCGTGTGGAGCGGACTGCTCCGCCGCGATGCCCTCGTCCTGCCGCTGATCAGCCGTCTCGCCGACCTCGACGCCCACTGGTCCGAGACGCTGCTCAAGCCCTCGCCCAGGGCCCGCCTCGCCGAACGGGTGGAGGAGCTGACGGCGACCCGCGCCGACGCGATCGCCGCCCACGGTGCCGAACTCCGCCGTATCGAACGGGACCTGCACGACGGCGCCCAGGCCCGCCTGGTCTCGCTGTCCATGCGGATCGGGCTGGCCCGGCGCGCGTACGACCGCGACCCGGAAGCCGCGCGCAGGCTGCTGCTCGACGCCCAGGACCAGGCCGAGGCCGCGCTCATCGAACTCCGCCACGTCGTACGCGGCATCCACCCGCCGATCCTCACGGACCGCGGTCTCGCCGGAGCCGTACGGGCCCTGGCGGCCAGCAGCGGCCTCGAAGTGGCCGTGGACGTGCGCGGGTTGGAGGACACCGACGGGCCGCGCCCGCCCGCCGCGGTGGAGGCCGCCGCCTACTTCGTCGTCGCCGAGGCTCTGACCAACGCCGCCAAGCACAGCGGCCGCGACCACGCCGAGGTCCGTCTCGCCCGCACGACCCGGGGCGTCCGAGTCCTGGTACGCGACGACGGCCGGGGCGGCGCCGAAGGTGGCGCCGGTACGTCCGGTCCGGCTGCCACGACGAGCGGCCCCGGCACGGCCGGTCCGGCGACGGTCACGGGCCGCCCCGGCCCCCCGGCCGTCGGCGCCCCCGCGATGGGCGGATCCGGACTCCTCGGTATGCGGCGGCGGGTCGCCGCGCTCGACGGGAGCATGGCCGTGACCAGCCCTGTCGGGGGGCCCACCGTGATCGAGGTGGAGCTGCCCTGCGTATGGTGAGCGAATCGGGATCAGCGGCCGATCCGGGGACATCGCGTACGCGGCGGTCGAAAACAGAGGTGGGACTGCCGTGCGTGTGGTGATCGCCGAGGACAACGCCCTGCTGAGAGAGGGCCTGGTCCTGCTGCTGACCTCCTCCGGACACGAGGTGGCGGCCGTCGCGGGCAGCGGCCCCGAGGTGCTCCCCGCACTGCTGGAACACCGCCCGGACGTCGCCGTCCTGGACGTCCGGATGCCGCCCGGCTTCCGTGACGAGGGGCTGCGCGCCGCCCTGGAGGCCCGCCGGGAGATTCCCGGCCTGCCGGTGCTGGTCCTCTCGCAGTACGTGGAGGAGTCGTACGCCGCCGAACTGCTCGGCGGGGGAGCGAGCGGCGTCGGCTATCTGCTCAAGGACCGGATCGGCCGGGTCGACGAGTTCCTGGACGCGCTCGACCGGGTCGCGGCCGGCGGTACCGCGCTCGACCCGGAGGTGGTCACCGAGCTGCTGTCCCGCCGCAAGGACTCACCGCTCGACTCGCTCACCCCACGCGAGCGCGAGGTGCTGAAGCTGATGGCCGAGGGACACGACAACGCCACCATCGCCAGGACCCTGGTCGTCACCGAACGCGCGGTCAGCAAGCACATCGGCAACGTCTTCCTGAAGCTCGGCCTGCCCACCAGCGACAGCGGACACCGCAGGGTGCTGGCCGTGCTGGCCTACCTGAACAACACATAGCCGCCCCGCTGGTCGCGGCGCGGACGGGGGTTCTGCTGCTCCTCGCCGGGCACGGGACGACGGCCGGCATGGTCGCCCTCGGCACGCTCGCGCTGCTCGAACACCCCGACCAGTCGGCGGAGTTGCGGAACACCGACGCCCCGAGGCGGATCGCCGCCGCCGTCGAGGAACTGCTGCGCCACCTCGACATCACGCACACCGGACGGCGCCGGGTGGCCACCGAGGACATCGAGATCGCCGGGTGGACGCCGAGGACATCAAGATCGCCGGAGAGGCGGTCCGCGCCGGGGAGGGAATCATCTTCCCCGACGATATTGGCGACCGCGACCCGGAGACCGTCACCGACCCGGACGCCGTCACCGACCGGAGGCCGTCACCGACCGGAGGCCGTCACCGACCCGGAGGCCGTCACCGACCCCGACCGGCTCGGCCTCGGCCGCGACGCCCGCCGCCACATCGACTTCGGCTTCGGCGTCCACCAGCGCCCGGGCCGGCCGCCGGCCCGCCTGGAACTTAAGGTCGTCCACGGCACCCTCACCGCCGTATCCCCACCCGCCGCCCGGCCGCCGACAGGGACCGCCTCGCGTTCAAAAACGACGGGTCGGTGTACGGCGTGTACGGGCTGCCCGTGGCCCGGTGACGACCGCGCACGCGAGGGGCCTGCCACCGGCGACCACCGGCGGCAGGCCCCTCTCCCGTGGAGACGCCCGAGATGCCCGAGACGCCGAGACGCCTGAGACGCCCGAGACGCCTGAGACGCCCGAGACGCCTGAGACGCCCGGGGTGCCCGAGACGCTCGGGGCGCCCGGAACTCCGGGGACGTCTACTCGTCTACTCGTCGAACGTCACGACCACCTTCTCGGCCGCCCCCGGCGTCAGCGCCAGCTCGAAGGCCCGGTCGACCTCGGCGGCGGGCACCCGGTGGCTGATGAGCTTGGCGAAGCGCTCATGGTGCTCGACGATCTCGGGGGTGACCTCGAAGATCTCGGTGGGGTAGCCCTGGGAGGCGACGAGGGTCAGCTCGCTGCGGAGCATGCCGCCGAGGTCGATCTCCGAGCCCTTCTTCTGCACGGCGACCATGACGAGCTTCGCGCCCCACTTGGCCGACCCCACCACGGTGTTGAACACGGCGGGGACACCGGCCGCGTCGATGAAGATGTCGGTTCCGGGCCGGGGCTGGCCGAGCGCGTTGGCGGCCTGCCCGTGCAGTTCGGTCAGCCGTGCGGCGACATCCTCCTTGCCCGAGTCGATGACGGCGTCCGCGCCCACGGCCAGTGCCTTCTCCAGCCGGGAGGGGATGACGTCGGCCACGACCACGTGCTTCACACCGCGCAGCTTCAGCCAGATCGCCGCGCCGAGGCCGATGGGCCCGGCACCGAAGACGACGACCTTGTCGTCGGGCCCCGCCTCGGAACGGTTGACGCAGTGCCGGGCCACGGCCATGGGCTCGTTGAGGGAGGCGATGTCGAAGGGCACGGAGTCGGGGAAGACCGCCACGCCCTTGCCGACCTCGGCGTTCTCGATCAGCAGGTACTCGCTCATGCCGCCGTACCTGCCGCCGCAGCCGATGATGCCGGTCGGCGCGTCCTGCGGGTTGACCACCACCCGGTCACCCACCGCGAGGCCGGTGACCTCGGTGCCGACCTCGACGACCTCACCGGCCGGCTCGTGGCCGAGCGGCACCGGCACCATCTCGCCGCCCTGGTGACCGCGGGACGGCATGCCTCCCATGTGGAGGAAGGTCACGTCGGTGCCGCAGATGCCGCAGGCGCGTACGCGGACGAGGGCGTCCTTGGGGCCGGGCACGGGACGCTCGACGTCCACCACCTCGACCTTGCCGACGCCGGCGGTCTGGACGGACTTCATCGTCGCCATGGGGAGACTCGCTTTCTGGAGGTGCGGGACAGGGATGCCGCGGAGTGGGATGTGTGGAGAGGTGTTGCCGGTCGGGTCCGGCCCCGGACGGGTTCCGGGAACCGTGACCCGACCGGGTCGGGCCTGGGCGCGGGCCGTCAGACGGCGGCCCAGGCGTCGTCGACGGGCAGGATCACGCCGTTGACGAAGGCGGCCGCGTCGGAGGCGAGGAAGAGGATGGCGTCGGCCTGCTCCTCGGCCGTGCCGAGGCGCCCCATGGTGGCGCCGATCAGCCCGCCGACGACCGCCGGGCCGTGGGCCTTCTGGTCGGCGTCGACCTGGATGTTGGTCAGCGTGGGGCCGGGGGCGATCGCGTTGGCCCGGATGCCCTGCTTGCGGTACATCACCGACAGGCTCTTCACCAGGCCGACGACGCCGTGCTTCGACGCGGTGTAGGCGGCGCCGGCCGCGCTGCCGCGCAGCCCGGCCTCGGAGGCGGTGAAGACGATCGCGCCGCGCTCCGCCTTCAGCATGTGCGGCAGGGCGGCCCGGGTGAGCAGGAACGGCGCGGTCAGGTTGACCCGGATGACCCGCTCCCACTCGGCGTCGTCGACATCCGCGAGGGCCGACATCCGGTCCATGATCCCGGCGTTGTTCACCAGGACGTCCAGTCCGCCGAAGGCCTCCACGGCACGCTCGACGACCGCGTCCACGACCGCCTGGTCGCTGAGGTCGCCGACGACCGCGACAGCGGTGCCGCCGGCGGTCCCGATCGTCTTGAGGGTCTCCTCGGCGGCCTCCTCGTTGAGGTCGGCCACCAGGACCTTCGCGCCCGCCGCGGCGAACTTCAGGGCCGCGGCCCGGCCTATGCCGGAACCGGCGCCCGTGACGACGACGCTGCGGCCGTCGAGACCGATACTGCTCATGAACTGTCCCTCTTTCGTCGGGTGGGCCGGTCGCCGGGCCGGGGAGTGTCCGCCCCGGTCGGCCCACGATCAGTCGTCCGATGGTTCATGGGCGCGCCCCCAGGGCGTGCAGGACCGCGTCGGCCATGCCGCGCTCACCGCGCTCGTTGGGGTGCACGGAGGCCGCGGGGGAGCGCGGCACAAGTGGCTCGATCCAGCGGGTGCCCTCGGCGGAACAGGCGTCGTGGCCCTCGGACGCCCCGTACGTGTCGACGTACCGAGCCCCGGCGGCCTCGGCGCGTCGGCGCAGCATGGTGTTGAGCTCCCGCTCCTTGCTCCGGACGAAGGCGAGGTCACCGGGGGCGAGGCCCAGCTCGCGGCCGCAGTCACCGCCGTCGGACGGCAGGATCGCCGGATAGCCGACCACATGGACCCGTGCCTTCGGCGCCCGCCGTCGGACCTCGTCCAGCGCGCGGGCGAGGCGTTCGCCCGCCGCCTCGATCTTCTTCCGGATTTCGTCGCGGCCCCCGTACGTGTACAGCTCCGTGCACGGGGCGTCGCCGTCGCCGTCCCGGCCGCCGGTGACCTCGTACAGCACACCGCTCGTGACGCACCGCCGGATCACCGAGGCGAAGCCGATGTCGTTGCCGCCGATGCCGAGGGTGACCAGCCGGGTCGCGCCGGACAGGGCGTCGAACTGGGCGGGGTTGGTGCCGTCGTCGGTCGACTGGGGTGCGGACAGGTCGGCGATGGTGGCTCCGGTGCAACTGACGTCGCGGAAGTCGGACGCCTTGATCTTCAACTCCGCGGCGACCAGTGAGGGGTAGTTCCGGCCGGACCGCTCACACCCGGCGGGGCTGCCGCTCTGGTCCGGGATCCTCGGCCCGGCCGTGTAGGAGTCGCCGAGGGCCACGTACGGGCCTGTCGGGGGCGCCGGGGCACGGCCGCCCCCGTCGCCGTCCCGTCCGACACCGATCGCGATGACCAGTACTCCGCAGGCGAGCGCCCCAGCCAGGCCGGCTCGTAGAAGGGTCCTCATCGCTGTGTCCTGTCTTCCGTCTGCTGTGGTCTCGTTCGCTCGGCCGGGGGAGGAGCGGCTGGGGCGGCCGGGCGAGTTCGGGTCGTACGGGGTCGGGCTCGGCGTGCGTGAGGCACCGGGGGTATGAGGGTGTCCCCGGGCCCGGCGCCGTTCGGGGGGAGGTGATCGGCTGCCGGGTCCGGGGACGGCGCCGGGCCCCGTCCCCACGGGTGCGGCGCGTCGGGGCCGTTCCGCTCGAACGGCCCCGGTCCTTGGTCGCCCGCGGCCGGGGAGGCCGAGGGCGAGGGTGGGTCTTCGCTTCGTCCGTCCTCCGGCCTTCTTCCGGAGCGGACCCTGTCGTCTTGCTTGAGTTAGGCAAACACATGTGACTTACTTGAGTCAAGCAATCGAGCGAACGGGATTGCTTGAGTTAGGCAACGAGAAGGGTAGGGTGATGTTCATGTCCCCATCGCCGCCGACGGCCGGTCCCGCCTCCCCGGAAGTGATCGAGATCGAACGGGCTCTGACGCAGATCACCTATCTGAGCACCAGGGCCCGGCAGCACGAGCGGCTGATGGCCCTGGCCGGAGTGCCGCTGGACCGGGCCGCCGTGGCCCTGTTGCGCCAGGTGGCCGACTCCGAGCCGCTGCGCCCGGGGGAGCTGGCGGGTCGCCTCGACGTCGAGGCCTCCCATGTCACCCGCCAGGTCCAGCAGTTGGAGAAGTCCGGCTACGTCACCCGGGTCGCCGACCCCGGTGACCGCCGTGCCCTGCGCATCCGCCTCACGCCCACCGGTCAACAGGCCGTCGACCGCATCCGCGATGCCGGCGCGGTCGGCATGCGCATGGCCCTCGCCGACTGGTCCCCCGACCAGATCCGCCAACTCGCCACGCTCTTCCACCGCATGGCCGAGGTGTTCCTCGCCCACGCCGTCGACGAGGGCCAGGGCCCCGACGCGGGTCCCCCCGGCCTCGCCGACTGCCCCCGAAAGGGGCGCGGAGAACAGTGCGAGCCACCACGACGGACGGAACCCCGCCCCCACGGCGGCACCCCCACGGCGAGCAGGCTCTCAACGCCCCCAAGGCCTTCGGCCACGCACGACACCCGGCCCAAACCGCCGGCGGCAACCCATGCCGAAGGCGCCCCCAAGGAAAGAGCCCGACACGAATGGCCTTAACCATGTACGGCAGTGCCAGTGAGAATCCGTCGCTCCCCCGGGGCGCGGGGCAGCACGTCCTGATCGTGGTCGACGACCCGGACGTCGCCGAACTACTGTCCACGACCCTGGAGTTGGCGGGATACCGCATCCATGCGGCGGAGTCGGGCACGGAGGCGGTGGCACGGCTCACCGAGCAGCGGTTCGACCTGGTGGTGCTCGACCTGGCGCTGCCGGACCTGGAGGGCCTCGGCAGGGAGCGCCGCCCCGTCGCCCACCGCCCGCCGGTGCTGTTCCTGACTCAGTACGACTCCCTCGGCAAGCTTCTCCCCGAAGTCGGGCTGGGGGAGCAGGACTACGTCACCAAGCCCTTCCGCATCGCCGAGGTCCTGGCCCGCGCCCAGGTCCTGCTGCGCGGCCGAAAACCCGTCCGTCGGGACAGCGAACTCTCCTACGACGACCTGGTCCTGGACGATCCCGCCTGTCAGGCCCTGCGTGCGGGGCGGCCGTTGAACCTCACCCCGGCGGAGTACCGGCTGCTGCGCTACCTCCTCGTCAACGCCCACAAGGTGCTGTCGAAGGAGCAGATCGGCCGCTATGTGTGGGGCGACTTCCACGGCGACAACGCCATTGAGCAACTAGTCTCCCGGCTCCGCCGCAAGGTGGACCGCGAGGGCCCGCCACTGATCCACACCCGCCGGGGCTTCGGCTACTGGCTCGGTGGCTCGGGCGGCCAGGAATGAAGCTTTCGTGGACACTCCGAGAAGCAAACGCGCACTGACCACGTCGGAATGCGTGACACTCCGCGACGTCGTCGGCAGGGCGGCGCCAGAACACTCCGGCGCCGCCCTGCTCCGTCCCCGCGGCCCCCGCTCCGGACACTTCTGTGGACGTCAACTCATGCCCGGTGAAAGCTGGTTGCGGTCGAATGCGCGATCCGCACGGCCCGGCGCCCCAACTCGGGATGTGATCCGGCTCACGTCAGCTTCTTGTCAGGTAACTGGCCGGGAGGCGTCAGACCGCTCTGTTTGCATGTGTTCATCGAGGCCTCGAAGCAGTCCCCCGGCGCTCCCCACCGGAGCCCCCACCACCGAGGAGAGACCATGGCCGACACACTGACCGACGCCGCGTCCGACACGAGCGGGCAGCTCCCCGAGTATCCGATGCCCAGGGCGACGGGCTGCCCGCTCGCACCGCCGCCGGCCGCGGCGGAGCTGCGCGGCGACCAGCCGATCACCAAGGTGCGGATCTGGAACGGCAGCACCCCGTGGCTGATCACCCGCCACGCCGACCAGCGGACCCTGCTCACCGACCCGCGCGTCAGCAACGACGACCACGAGCCGGACTTCCCCCACGTCAACGCGCACCGCGCGGCGATCGCCCCGCACACCCCGAAACTCATCACCAACACCGACGCGCCGGAGCACACCCGGCTGCGCCGCTCGGTCAACGCGCCGTTCCTGGTGAAGCGGATCGAGGCCATGCGCCCGGCCGTACAGAAGATCGTCGACGACCTGATCGACGACATGCTGGCCGGCCCCAACCCGGCCGACCTGCTCACGGCCCTGGCCCTGCCGGTGCCCTCGCTGGTCATCGCCGACCTGCTCGGAGTGCCGTACAAGGACCACGAGTTCTTCCAGGAGAACAGCAACCGGGCCCTCGACAGCGCCCTGACGGCGGAGGAGGCGTCCGCGGCGGGCCGCAACCTGGGCGGGTACCTGGACGCCCTGTTCCGGGAGAAGCTCGTCGAGCCGGGTGACGACGTGCTGTCGGAGATGGCCGGCCGGGTCAAGAACGGCGAGATGGCCCACGAAGAGGCCGTCAACATGGGCGTGGCCATGCTGATCGCCGGGCACGAGACCACCGCGACGATGATCAGCCTCGGCACGCTCGCCCTGTTCGAACACCCCGACCAGCTGGCCGTGCTGCGCGAGACCGACGACCCGAAGGTGCTCAACGGCGCCGTCGACGAGCTGCTGCGTTACCTCTCCATCGTCCACTCGGGGCTGCGCCGGGTCGCCAAGGACGACATCGAGATCGGTGGGCAGGTCATCCGCAAGGGCGACGGGCTCCTGTTCGACCTCCAGACCGCCAACTGGGACCCGAACGCCTTCCCCGAGGCCGAGCGCCTGGACCTGAGCCGGCCCGCCCGTCAGCACAACGCGTTCGGCTACGGCCCCCACCAGTGCCTCGGCCAGAACCTGGCCCGCCTCGAACTCCAGGTCGTCTACGGCACGCTCTACCGCCGCGTCCCCACCCTCCGCCCGGCCGCCCCGATCGAGCAGCTGGCTTTCAACCACACGGGGACGACGTACGGCGTGAAGTGCCTGCCCGTCGCCTGGTGACACCCCCCCCACGAGTACGCGAGAGTCAAGGAGCAACCCATGCGTGTGGAACTCGACGAACCGAAGTGCGTGGCCTCCGGCCAGTGCGTGATGGCCTCGCCCGAGGTGTTCGACCAACGGGACGACGACGGCGTCGCGATCCTGCTGGAGGAGCACCCCGCCGACGACCTCATGGACGGTGTGCAGGAGGCCATCGCGATCTGCCCCGCCGCCGCGATCCGACTGGTGGACCAGTGAGGCGGATCCTCGTCGTGGGTGCCTCCGCCGCCGGACTGGCGGCGGCGGAGACGCTGCGCCGCGAGGGCTACGACGGCACGCTCACCCTCGTCGGCGACGAACCCCACGCCCCGTACGACCGGCCCCCGCTGTCCAAGCAGCTCCTCGCGGCGGAGTGGGACACCGACCGGCTCACCCTGCGCACCCCGGCCCATCTCGACGGACTCGACCTGGACCTGCGTCTCGGGGCCGCCGCCACCGGCCTCGACCTCAGGGAACGCGAAGTACGGCTGGCCGACGGCTCTTCGGTGCCGTACGACGGACTGGTCATCGCCACCGGCGTGCGGCCGCGGCGGCTGCCCGGTGAGGGCGCGCATGTGCTGCGCACCCTGGACGACGCGCTGACGCTGCGGGAACGCCTGACACCGGGGACGCGGCTGGTCGTGGTCGGCGCCGGGTTCCTCGGCGCGGAGGCCGCCGCCGTCGCCTGGCGGCTGGGCGCGAAGGTCACCCTCCTCGAACCGGCGCCGGTACCGCTGGCGCACGCGGTCGGCGGGGAGGTCGGCGCGGTGTTGTCCCGGGCCCACCTCGACCACGGGGTGGACCTGCGGACCGGTGTCACCGTCACCGAGGTGGCCGAGGACGGGGTACGGCTCGCGGACGGTGAGACGATCGAGGCCGACGAGGTGCTGGTCGCCATCGGCTCGCTGCCCAACACCGAGTGGCTGGCGGACAGCGGCCTGGGCGTCGGCGACGGCGTGCTGTGCGACGCGTACTGCGAGGCCGCGAGGAACGTGTACGCGGCCGGTGACGTCGCCCGCTGGTACAACCCGCTGTTCGGTACCTCGATGCGCATCGAGCACCGGACGAACGCGGCCGAGCAGGGCATGGCGACCGCCCGCAACCTGCTCGGGAGCCAGGCGCGCAAGCCGTTCGCGCCGGTGCCGTACTTCTGGTCCGACCAGTACGACATGAAGGTCCAGGCCTACGGCCATCTGCGCGGCCACGACGAGGTGTCGGTCGTCGACGGGGACCTCGCCGAACGCCGCTTCGTGGCCGTCTACCGCACCGGCGACCGGGTCACCGGCGCCCTCGCGGTCGGTATGCCGCCCAAGGCGATCCGGCAGTGGCGGCAGGCCATCGCGTCCGGCACCGGATGGCGCGAGACGTTCCCGTCGGAGAGACCGGCGGCAGAGGGGGAGGTCGACCATGGTGGAACAGTTGCCCGGCCCGTCGCGTGACGTGGTCGTCGTCACCGGCGCCGGCGGGATGGGCCTGGCGGTCGCCCGTCGGCTCGGCAGCGGGCGGACCCTGTTCCTCGCCGACGCCTCGCGCGGTCAACTCGACCGGGCCGTCGCCGCGTTGCGCGACGAGGGGTACGCGGTACGGGGCGTCCTGACCGACGTGTCCGACCGCGAGTCCGTGGACAGGCTCGCGCAGGAGGCGGCCGGTGAGGGCCGGGTGGCTGCCGTCGTGCACACCGCGGGGGTCTCCGCCGTCCAGGCTTCGGCGAAGACGATCCTGGAGGTCGACCTGCTGGGCACGGCCCATGTCATCGACGCCTTCGAGGCCGTGGCCACGCCGGGGACGGCCATGGTCTGCGTCTCCAGCATGGCCGGCCATGTCGCCTCCCTCAGCGCGGAGGACGAGGCCGCCCTCGCCACGGCCCCCGCGGAGGAACTCCTCGGGATCGGCGCCGTCGAAGCCGTCGGGGACAGTTCGACGAGGGCGTACGTCGTGTCCAAGCGGGCCAACCACGTGCGCGTCGAGGCCGCCGCGCTCGCCTGGAGCCGGCGCGGCGCCCGTATCAACAGCGTCAGCCCGGGGATCATCGCCACCGCCATGTCGAAGGCGGAGGTCGAGGGCCCGAGCGGCGCGCGCATGCTCGCGATGCTGGAGGCGAGCGGCGCGGGCCGCACCGGCACCCCGGCGGAGATCGCCGACGCCGTGGCATTCCTCATCGGCCCCGAAGCGGGTTACATCACCGGCACGGACCTGCTCGTCGACGGCGGGCAGGCCGCCTGGCTACGGCGCCACCGACCGGCCTGACCCCACGGCGCACGAGCGCACCACCACAACCGCACCACCCCGACCGCACCACAGTCGTACAAGGACCGCAGAGAGGACACCGATGTCCACCCCCCACACGCCGTCCGTCCCCACCTCCTTCGACCCCACGGCCTTAGACCCCGACGAGCTGGGTTTCGACCCGGAGGCGCTCCGCGCCCGGTACCGGGCCGAGCGCGAGCGCCGGATCCGCCCGGACGGCGGCGCGCAGTACCAGCGGATCGCCGGTGAGTTCGCGTACTACGACGACGACCCCTACACCGACCAGGAGTTCACCCGCGAGCCGCTGCACGACCGGGTCGAGGCGATCGTCGTCGGCGGCGGCTTCGGCGGGCTCCTCGCCGCGGCCCGGCTGCGGCAGGCGGGCGTCGAGTCGATCCGGGTGATCGAGAAGGGCGGCGACTTCGGCGGCACCTGGTACTGGAACCGCTACCCCGGCATCCACTGCGACATCGAGTCGTACATCTATCTGCCGCTCCTCGAAGAGCTCGGCTACGTCCCGAAGTGGAAGTACGCCCCGGGCGAGGAGATCCGGCAGCACACCCGGGCCATCGGCCGCCACTTCGACCTCTACCGGGACGCGGCCTTCCAGACCGTCGCCACCGAACTGCGCTGGGACGAGACGGAGTTGGAGTGGACCGTCGCCACCGACCGTGGTGACCGCATGCGGGCCCGCTACGTCGTCGTCTCCAGCGGCACGCTCAGCCAGCCGAAGCTCCCCGGCATCCCCGGCATCGAGACCTTCAAGGGCCGCACCTTCCACACCAGCCGCTGGGACTACGACTACACCGGCGGCGACGCCAGTGGCGGCCTCACCGGGCTCGCCGACAAGCGGGTGGCCGTCATCGGCACCGGGGCCACCGCCATCCAGGTCGTCCCCCACCTCGGGGCCGACGCGGCACACGTGTACGTCTTCCAGCGCACCCCCTCGACGGTCGACGTACGCGGCAACGGGCCCACCGACGAGGAGTGGGCGAAGACGCTCACCCCCGGCTGGCAGCGGCAGCGCATGGACAACTTCCTCAAGACCGTCACCGGCGTCCGGGTCGAGACGGACCTGGTCGACGACGCCTGGACCAGCAGCGCCCGCCTCCAGGAGAAGCTCATCCCGACCGACGCCTACGCGGACGTGCCGGAGGACGAGCGGGAACGGGCGTACGAGATCGCCGACTTCCAGAAGATGAACGAGCTGCGCGACCGGGTGTCGACGATCGTCGAGGACCCGGAGACCGCCGCGAAGCTCAAGCCCTGGTACCGCTACATGTGCAAGCGGCCCACCTTCAGCGACACCTACCTGCAGACCTTCAACCGTCCCAACGTCACCCTCGTGGACACGGCCGACACCCACGGCGTCGAGCGGATCACCGACAAGGCGGTCGTGGTCGGCGGGGTCGAGTACGAGGTCGACTGCGTCATCTTCGCCACCGGCTTCGAGGTCGGAGTCTCGGGGCTCCTGTCCGGCCGGCTCCCGGCGTACGGCCGGGACGGCGTGGGCCTGCTGGAGACCTGGATGACGGCCGGCCCGAAGACCCTCCACGGCTTCTACAGCCACGGCTTCCCCAACCTCTTCCAGCTCGGCCCCATGCAGAACGCCAGCGCGGTCAACTACGTCCACATCCTCGACCAGCAGTCGATCCATGTCGGCGAGGTCGTCGCCGAGGCCCGCAGGCGCCGCGCCCGGTACGTCGAGCCGACCGCCGAGGCCGAGGCGGCCTGGGTCGCCACGATCCGCGAGAAGGCCGCCGACCTGCACAAGTTCCAGGCGGAGTGCACCCCCGGCTACTACAACAACGAGGGCCGGCCCAGGAAGCGCAGCGAGTCGTACGGCGACGGGCCGGTCGCCTTCCACGAACTGCTCCGGCGCTGGCGCGCGGACGGTGGCATGGACGACGTCCTCGTCGGTGCCGAGTGAGAAGGGAGGGAGGAGACATGACCACCCTGGGAGAGGACTTGAGCATCCGGCACCGGTGGGCGAAGGCGCCCAACCGGTACGACGAGAGCGGTGATCTCCGTACCACCAGCGCCCGTTGGCGGGCGCGCCGGCTCAACCCGCCCAATCCGCTGTGGGGTTCCAACGGTGTCGCGTTCGGCCCCGACGGGCGGCTGTACGTGGCGCAGTTCCTCGCCGGGCAGATCAGCGCCGTCGACCCGGCGACCGGGGACGTCGACGTCGTCGTCCCGATGGACAGCCCGGTGCAGTCGCCGGACGACCTCGCCTTCGGCGCCGACGGCTCGATGTACATAGCCGACCTGGTGCCGGGCCGGGTGTGGCGGCGGAGCCCGGCGGGGGAGTACGGCCTCGTCTCCGACGAGGTGACGAACCCCAACGGCATCACCTGTATCGGCGACCGGCTCTTCGTCAACGAGATGAAGCCCAACGGCCGTCTGATGGAGCTGTTCCCGGACGGCGGCGACCCGGTCGTGCTCACCGACGGCCTGGCCCTCGGCAACGCGATGCAGCGCGGCCCGGACGGCTGTCTGTACTACCCGCACATGATCACCGGCCAGGTCTGGCGCATCCCACCGGACGGCGGGACGCCCGAAGTGGTCGCCGAGGACGTGCACGAACCGGTCGCGGTCCGCTTCGACCAGGGCGGTGTCCTGCACGTCCTCTCCCGGGGCGTCGAGGGCATCGTCACCCGCATCGACCTGCACGGCAGCGGCACCCGCACCCTCGTCACCAGCGGTCTGAAGGGGCTGGACAACGCGGCGTTCGACACCGAGAACCGCATGTTCGTCTCCAGCTTCGCCAGCGGCGGCGTCACGGAGCTGCACCCCGACGGCCGCACCCGCGAGATCGTGCGCCGCGGCCTCGACGGCCCCTACGGAGTGACGGTCGACCTCGGCGGCACGGTCTACGCCGCCGACCACTACCGGCTGGCGGGCCCGGCGGCCGACGACGAGGGCGAGCCGGTCGGTACGTCCGCGGAGGCGGGGCCCGGCGGGGTGCGGACCCACCTCCTGCTGCCCTTCGCGCACGGCATCACCGCCGACGGCGAACTGCTGCACTACACCTCGCAGTTCGGCATCGTGCAGACCTACGACCCGGCGAGCGGGGCGCTTTCGGAGCGGGCGCGGGGGCTGAACCGGCCCATCGGCATCGCGGTCGGACCGGACGGCTCGCTCGTCGTGGCCGAGACGGGCGCGGGCCGGGTCGTGGCCGTCGACGCCGAACCCGGGTCGGAGCCCGGCACCGTCACCGTGCTCGCCGAAGGCCTCGACCGTCCCACGGACGTGGCCTTCGACGCGGAGGGCCGTCTCTACGTCAGCGAGGAACGGCTCGGGTCGGTGCTCCGGATCGAGGCGGACGGCGGGACTGTCGTCGTCGCGGACGGGCTCGGCGCCCCGCAGGGGCTGGCGGTCCTCGGGGAGGAGCTGTTCGTGGTGGAGACCGGGCACCGCAGGCTGTGCGCGGTCGACCTCACCACGGGGGAGCGGCGGATCGACGCGGAGGATCTGCCGGTCGGGCCGCCCCCGGGCGTCGTCCCCCGCACCGAACCGGCGCTGTTCGCGGACGTCATGCCCGGTATGGCCCGCCGCTTCGCGGGCCTCGCCGCCGCCCCGGACGGGACCCTGCTCCTGTCGGCCAACGGCGAGGGCACCGTGCTGCGGCTCTCGCCGAGGGCGGGGGCTCAGCCGGAGCGGTAGAGCGCCGTCAGCAGTTCGATGGCGGCCGGGGTGGCGGGATGCGGGTCGTCCCGCCACCAGGCGAGCCGTACGGCGATCGGCTCGGCGTCGCGCACCGGCCGGTAGACGACGCCGGGCCGCCGGTACTGGTTGGCGGTGGCCTCCGCCGTCACGCCGACGGCGCGGCCCGTCGCGATCGTGGTGAGCCACTCGTCGACGTCGTGCGTCTTCTCCGTCGCCGGACGGGAACCGGGCGGCCACAGATCCGTGGTGGTCGTGCCGGTCCGGCGGTCGACCAGCAGTGTGTGCCCGCTCAGATCGGCGAGCCGCACCGATCTGCGGCGGGCCAGTGGATCGTCGCTCGCCATCGCGCACAGCCGCCGTTCCAGCCCCACGATCGCCGAGTCGAAGCGGCGGTCGTCCACCGTCCGGCGGACCACGGCGAGGTCGCAGGAGCCCTCCGCCAGCCCGGCCGTCGGGGAGTTGGCCCGCACGAACTGCAGGTCCGTCTCCGGATGCGCGGTACCCCAGCGGCGCTGGAACGTCAGCGTGTGCCTGCCCAGCGCCGACCAGGCGTACCCGATCCGCAGCCGCACGTGGCCCGAGGTCGCCTCCCGCACCAGGTCGTCCACCTCGCCGAGCACCCGCCGCGCGTGCGCCACCACCCGCAGTCCGGTCGGCGTGGGCGTCACCTCGCGGGAGGTCCGCCGCAACAGGCGTACGCCCAGGGCCCGTTCGAGCGAGGCCAGGGTGCGGGACACCGCCGCCTGGGAGACGCCGAGCGCCATGGCCGCGTCGGTGAAGGTGCCCTCCTCGACGATGGCCACGAGACACCGCAGCTGCCGCAGCTCCACATCCCCGGCGACGGGGCCCGTGTCATCCATGACTCCAGCGTATAGATCGGGACGCGGATGCATTTTGCGCAAGGGTCGTCCGGGCGCACGATCGGCGCATGGACACCGCCTCCGCTCCCGCTTCGTCCGGCACGGTCCCCGCGTCCCCGCCCTCGTCCCCGTTCCCCTGCCCGTCGCCGGCTCCCGGCTCCGCTTCCGAGTCGGGCGGGGCCCGCCTGGCCGGTGTTCTCACCATGGTCGGCTGCGGGGTGTCCAACCAGGTCGGGGCCGCCCTCGGGTCGCTGGCCTTTCCCGTGCTCGGGCCCGCCGGGGTCGTCGCGATACGCCAGTACGTCGCCGCGATCGTCCTCGTGGCCGTCGGCCGGCCACAGCTGCGGTCCTTCACCGCGCGGCAGTGGTGGCCGGTGGTGCTGCTGGCCCTGGTGTTCGGGACGATGAACCTGTCGCTGTACACCGCCATCGACCGCATCGGTCTCGGACTCGCGGTGACCCTGGAGTTCCTCGGTCCGCTCGCCATCGCCCTGGCCGGCTCGCGCCGCAAGGTGGACGCGTGCTGTGCGCTGATCGCCGCGCTGGGCGTGGTCACCCTGATGCGTCCGCAGCCCTCCGCCGACTACCTGGGCATGGGCCTCGGGCTCCTCGCCGCCGCCTGCTGGGCGTCGTACATCCTCCTCAACCGCACCGTCGGCCGCCGTATCCCCGGCGCGCAGGGTTCCGCGGCCGCCGCCGGGCTCTCCGCCCTGGCCTTCCTGCCGGTCGGCATCGGCGTCATGGTCGTGGCACGGCAGCCGCCCACCGCCGGGGCCGTCGGCTACGCCGTCGCCGCCGGGATCCTCGCCTCGGCCGTGCCGTACCTCGCGGACGTCTTCACCCTGCGTCGCGTACCCGCCCAGGTCTTCGGGCTCTTCATGAGCGTCAACCCCGTCCTGGCCGCGCTGGCCGGCTGGATCATGCTCGGGCAGGACCTGGGGTGGGTCGAGTGGGCGGCGATCGGCGCGGTGGTCGCGGCGAACGCGCTGAGCATGCTCGTGCCCGTCCGCCCCTCCACCGGGTGAGGGATCCAGGGCCGGATCCGCTCGCTGCGGTGTTCATGGACACTTGCTCATTTATTGACAGGTGTCCATTATCGTCGTCATGAAGCCGGAACCCGCCGAGTCGTCGACGCCTCGGCCGCCCATGGACCGCAGGGTCCGCCGCTCCCGGTCCGCGTTGATGCGGGCGGCGATCGCCCTGGTCACCGAGCGGGGCACCACCGCCGTCCCGGTGTCGGAGATCGCCGAGGCCGCGGATGTGAGCCGGCAGGTGCTGTACCAGCAGTTCGGCGACCGTGACGGGCTGCTGCTCCAGACCGGGCTCGACCTCGCCCGGCGCGAACTGATCGAGGGCCCCGCGTACGACCCGGCGGACATGACCGACCGCACCGGAGTGCTGGCCATGGCGCGGCACTTCGCGGAACACCGCGGCTTCTACCGCGCGATGTTCACCGGGTCCTGCGCGTTCGCCCTGAACAAGGCGCTGACCGAGCTGATCACGCCGGTCAACCGGGAGGTCGTACGCCGGCGGTACGGCACCCGTCTCGACCCCGAACTGGTCGACGACCTCGCCACGTTCCTCACCGGCGGCGCCTCCGCCGTCGTCAACACCTGGATCGTCGAGGGCGAAGAGCCGCTCGACCCCGAGGAGTTCACCGACCGGCTCCTGCGGATGGCGCCCGTGGTCGCCGCCGTGCCGGGCCGGCCCACCACGCCCGCACCGAACCAGGAGCAACGCCGGTGAACCTGAGCAGTCATCTCGTCCAGCGCGTACTGAAACTGCCCCCGCCGCTCACCCGCGACCTCGTCGTCGAGCGGGACCTACGGGTGCCGATGCTCGACGGGGTCGACCTGCTGGCCGACCGCTGGGCACCGCGCACCGGCGGCGAGGGCCTGCCGACCGCGTTGATCCGCTGCCCGTACGGCAGGCGGGGCGTCATCGCCCTCGGGGCGGTCAGGCCGTTGGCCGAGCGCGGCTACCAGGTGCTGATCCAGAGCACCCGCGGCGGCTTCGGCTCCGGCGGCACCCCCGACCACATGCGGCAGGAGCGCGCGGACGGCCTGGCCACCCTGGACTGGCTCGTCGAGCAGCAATGGGCCGGCGACGCGATCGTGCTGATCGGCACCAGCTACATGGGCTATGTGCAGTGGGCGGTGGCCGACCGGGTGCCGCCGCAGGTCAAGGCCATGATCCCGCACATGACGGAGTCGGCGCTGACCCTGGAGTTCCTGCGCGGGGACGGGATGTCGCTGCAGACGCCGTTCGGCTGGGGCGCGATGATCGCCCTGCAGGAACGTCCGTTCGCGATGGTCCGCCAGCCCTTCGAGCTGAAGGGAATCCGCCGCGCCCTCGACACCCTGCCCCTCGCCGACGCCGACCTCGCCGCCCTCGGTCACCGCTCCGACTACATCCAGGCCATCCTCGCCCACGACGCCGACGACCCGCACTGGGCCGCCCTCGATCACCGGGACCGGGTGGCCGACGTGACCGTCCCGGTCAGCTCGATCGGTGGCTGGTACGACATCTTCCTGCCCGGCCAGATACGCGACTTCACGACCCTCCAGGCGGCCGACCGGCCCGCCCGGCTGACCATCGGGCCCTGGACGCACACCTCGCTCGACAACACCCTGACCCGCGAGGCCGTCGAGTTCGGCCTCGCCCACGCACGCGGCGAACAGCCCCCGGAGCGCGCCCCGGTACGGCTGTACGTGACGGGGGAGGAGGCCTGGCGCGACTTCGCGTCCTGGCCGCCGCAGGGGTACGAGGGGCGGCGCCTCCACCTCCACCCCGGCGGGGCCCTGGCCGTCGAACCACCCACCGCGCCGCGGTCCGACGGGTACCGCTACGACCCGGCGGACCCCACGCCCTCGGTCGGCGGGGTGACCATGCCGCCCGGCGCCGGACGCGTCGACAACACGGCGCTGGAGGCCCGCCCGGACGTGCTCACCTACACCACCCCCGTGCTCGACGAGGACGTCGAGGTCGTCGGTGAGGTGAGCGCCGAGATCTGGTTCCGCTCCAGCCTGCCGTACGCCGATGTCTTCGTCCGGCTCTGCGAGGTCGACGCGCAGGGCCGCTCGGTGAACGTCTGCGACGGCCTGACCGGGCTGACCGGTGCCGACGAACTCGGCCGTGCCACCGTCCGGTTGTGGCCGACCGCCCACCGCTTCCGGCGCGGGCGGCGCATCCGGGTCCAGGTCTCCAGCGGCGCCTTCCCGCGCTACGCCCGCAACCCGGGCACCGGCGAGCCGCTCGCCACGGCCACGACCCTGCGGGCGGCCGACCAGAGCGTCCATCACGGTCCGGAACACCCCTCGGCGGTGATCCTGCCGGTGCGCGTAGCCCTGTAAACCGTGCGAACCCTGTGAGAACAAAATTGTTGACAATTCTGTTGGCTTAGATTTACGTTCGACAGGCACTCACTCAGGGAGGGCACGATGCAGGAGGAAGCCCGTCCGGGCACCGGGGAGCAGGCCAAACAGCTCGCGTTGGCGAAGCTGCGGCAGGCGATCCTGCATGGCGAGATGGCACCGGCCCAGCGGCTGGTGGAGAACGAACTCGCCGAGCAGTTCGGTGTGACACGGGCCAGCATCCGTGCGGCACTGATCGATCTGGAGGCCGAGGGACTGGTCGAGCGGATCCGTAACCGTGGCTCGCGGGTGCGGGTGGTGACCGTGGAGGAAGCGGTCGCCATCAGCGAGTGCCGCATGGCTCTGGAAGGGCTGTGCGCGGCGAAGGCGGCCACCCTGGCCACCGACGACCAGCTGGCCGAACTGGCCGACATCGGTACGGCGATGACCAAGGCCGTGGCCGACGGCGAGCCGGTGACGTACTCCGAGCTGAACCAGCGGCTGCACGCCCGCATCCGGGAGATCTCCGGTCAGCGGGTGGCGGTGGAGCTGTTGGAGAGGCTCAACGCCCAGCTGGTGCGCCACCGTTTCCAGCTCGCGCTGCGGCCGGGACGGCCCCAGCACTCCCTGGGTGAACACCTGGCCATGATCGAGACGATCACGGCGAGGGACCCGCGGGCGGCCGAGGAGGCCGTCCGCGCCCACCTCACGAGCGTGATCACCGCGCTGCGCGAATAGCGCGTCGCGCACGACGCTCCGGGGTGGCAGACAGGCCTGTTCGGCCTGTCCGGTCCGTCCACCGAGGAGATCCGACACATGACCGACGGCACGGCGCACGCCACCGCACCACCACGATCGACACTCGTCGTCACCGCGCACGCGGGGGACTTCGTGTGGAGGGCCGGCGGCGCCATCGCCCTGGCGGCCTCGCGCGGCGAGAAGGTCACCATCGCCTGTCTGACCTTCGGTGAGCGCGGCGAGTCCGCGAAGGCCTGGCGCGAGGGCCGGAAGCTGGACGAGATCAAGGAGATCCGCCGGGAGGAGGCCGAGAAGGCCGCCGCCACCCTCGGCGCCGGCATCGTCTTCTTCGACGCCGGCGACTACCCGCTGATCGGCACCCCCGAACTCACCGACCGCCTGGTCGCCGTCTATCGCGCGGCCCAGCCGGACGTCGTCCTCACCCATCCGCTGGAGGACCCCTACAACGGGGACCACCCGGCCGCCGCCCGGATGGCCCTGGACGCCCGGGTGCTCGCCCAGGCCATCGGCTACCCCGCCGAGGGAGAGATCATCGGCGCCCCGCCGGTGTTCTTCTTCGAACCGCACCAGCCCGAGATGTGCGGCTTCAGGCCCGAGGTCCTCCTCGACATCACCGAGGTCTGGGAGACCAAGCGCAAGGCCATGGAGTGCCTCGGCGCCCAGCGGCACCTGTGGGACTACTACACGGACCTCGCCGTACGCCGGGGCGTCCAGCTCAAGCGCAACGCGGGCCCCAACCTGGGCCTCGCCCACACGACCATGGCCGAGGCGTACATGCGCCCCTACCCGCAGGTCACGGGGGTGCTGGACTGATGGGCGGCGTGATCGTCACCAACCCGCCGAAGGCGCGGGCCGAGGACGTCGAGGCGATCGGTCGGTACGGCGTCGCCACGGTCCACGAGGCGATGGGCCGCACGGGCCTGCTCGGTACCCACCTGCGCCCGATCCAGCAGGACACACGGATCGTGGGCACCGCCGTCACGGTCCTCTCCTGGCCCGGCGACAACCTCATGATCCACGCGGCCGTCGAGCAGTGCGGCGAGGGCGACATCCTGGTCGTCACCACCACCTCGCCCTCCACCGACGGCATGTTCGGCGAACTCTTCGCCACCGCGCTCAGGCGCCGTGGCGTACGCGGCCTGGTCATCAACGCCGGCATCCGCGACACCGCCGAACTCCGCGCGATGGACTTCCCCGCCTGGGCCGCCGTCGTCAGCCCGCAGGGCACGGTCAAGGCCACCGGCGGCTCCGTCAACGTCCCCGTGGTCATCGGCGGCCAGGTCGTCCGCCCCGGCGACGTGATCCTCGCCGACGACGACGGCGTGGTCGTCGTCCCCCGCGAGAAGGCCCGGCGCACGGCCGAGGCCTCCGAGGCCCGCGAGCGGAAGGAGGCCGCCTCCCGCGCGGCCTTCCTCGACGGCCAACTCGGGCTGGACCGCTACGGGTTGCGCGAGACGCTCGTACGCCTCGGCGTGACCTACCGGTCCTACGAGGAGTACGCGGGCGAGGAGGCGGACTCGTGACGCCGTACGGGATGAACGTCGGCGAGCGCGGCCAAGTCGTGCGGCCGCACAGGGTGTACGCCGGCGGGGAGGCCCGGCCGTGACCGGGTGGCCGGAAGGGATCCGCTGCACGCTGATGCGCGGCGGCACCTCCAAGGGCGCCTACTTCCTGGCCGAGGATCTGCCGGCCGACCCGGCCGACCGCGACGATCTGCTGCTGAGGGTCATGGGCAGCCCCGACCCGCGCCAGATCGACGGCCTGGGCGGGGCCCACCCCCTCACCAGCAAGGTGGCCCTGGTGTCCGTGTCGGCCGACCTGCGGGCCGACGTCGACTACCTGTTCCTCCAAGTCGGCGTCGAAGAGCCGGTGGTGAGCGATCGTCAGAACTGCGGCAACCTGCTCGCCGGAGTCGGGCCGTTCGCCGTCGAACGCGCACTGGTGACCGCCGGCGAGCAGGAGACGTCCGTACGTGTCCGCATGCTCAACACCGGTGACCTCGCCGTCGCCACCTTCCCCACCCCCGGCGGCCGGATCGCGGTCACCGGGGAGGCGGGGATCTCCGGGGTGCCGGGGACGGCCGCGCCGGTGCTGATCGAGTTCCCGCGCGGCGGCGGCCCGCTGCTGCCGACCGGGAACCCCCGGGACGTCGTCGCCGGTACGGAGGTCACCTGTGTGGACAACGGCATGCCGACCGTCCTGATCCCCGCCACCGCCCTCGATGTCACCGGTCACGAGGCTCCCAAGGACCTGGAGGAGGCCCAGGCCCTCGCCGACCGGCTGCGGGAAATCCGGCTGGCGGCAGGCCGGTTGATGGGCCTCGGCGACGTCGAGCACACCACCGTGCCCAAGCTCAGCCTGCTCGCCCCGCCCCGGGACGGCGGCGCGGTCGCCACCCGCACCTTCATACCGGTGCGCTGTCACACCTCCATCGGCGTGCTCGGCGCCGCGAGCGTGGCGGCCGGGCTGCGCGTGCGGGGCGGCGTGGGGGAGGGGATCGCCCAACTCCCGCCCACCGGCGGCCGGTTGCGCATCGAGCACCCCACCGGCTTCCTCGACGTCGAGACCGACGTGGCGTACGGCGCCGACGGCAGCCCCTCGGCGAGCCGCACCGCCGTCGTCCGCACCGCCCGCAAGATCTTCGACGGCACGGTCTTCCCCCGGCCCGCCGACCGCTCCTTCCGCCCCTTCCGCTCCTGAGGAGTCACCGATGACCCCGCCGCTCGGCGACATCGCCCACCTCGGCCATGTCGAACTGCTCACCCCCGACCTCGACCGCAGCCTCTGGTTCTTCACCGAGATCCTCGGCCTCACCGAGAACGGCCGCTCCGGCGGCTCGGTCTACCTGCGGACCTGGGACGACTACGAACACCACAGCCTCACCCTCACCGCCCACTCCACCAACGGCATCCGCCGCACCGCCCTGCGGGCGTCCAGCGAGGAGGCCCTGCAGCGGCGGGTCAAGGAGCTGGGGAACACCGGGCGTTCGGGCCGCTGGGTCGAGGACGAACCGGGCATCGGCCCGCTGTACGTCACCACCGACCCCGACGGCCACGAGATCGCCCTGTACTGGGAGAGCGAGTGGTACGAGGCACCGGCCGACCTCAGGCCGGGGCTGAAGAACCAGCCCCAGGCCAAACCCGGCCACGGCGTCGGCGTCCGCCGCCTCGACCACGTCAACTTCCTCGCCTCCGACGTCGACGCCAACGCCACCTTCACCCGCGAGGTGCTCGGCGCCCGTCCCACCGAACAGATCGTCCTCGACACGGGGAAGGTGGCCGCCCAGTGGCTGACCTTCACCAACAAGTCCTACGACGTCGTCCACACCGAGGACTGGACCGGCTCGCGCGGCCGCCTGCACCACATCGCGTTCGCCACCGACACCCGCGAGGACATCCTCCGGGCGGCCGATCTCTGTCTCGACCAGGGCGTGTTCATCGAGACCGGCCCGCACAAGCACGCCATCCAGCAGACGTTCTTCCTGTACGTCTACGAGCCGGGCGGCAACCGCATCGAGCTGTGCAACCCGCTCACCCGGCTCGTGCTCGCCCCCGACTGGCCGCTCATCACCTGGACCCAGGAGGAGCGAGCCAGGGGCCAGGCATGGGGGCTGAAGACCATCGAGTCCTTCCACACGCACGGGACACCGCCGGTCGACTGACGGGCTCCGCTGACGGGCTCAGCCGAAGGGCCGCTCCGGGCCGGACGGAACTCAACTGTCGCCAAGATTGTTGACAAAGACTCTTGCTTGCGGCTGCCTAGCGTGTGGCTCACCCTCCGAGTTTTCCTGGTCCGAGAGCGTCGGCGTCTTCGGCCTCGGCCGCACCCTCGCCGGCATCGGCCTCGGCGGTCTGCTGCCGACCGCGATCAGCATGGTCTCCGACTACGCCCCGCGCGGCCGCGCCGCCCTCACCATCGGCATGCTGATGACCGCCCACCACGCCGGGCGGCATCCTCTCCGCGTACGTGGCCCTGTGGGTCGTGGAGCCCCTCGGCTGGCGCGCCGCCTTCTGGATCTGTGTGACCCCGCTGCTGTTCGTGCCGGTGCTCGCCCGGTTCATGCCCGAGTCGCTGGGCTTCCTGGTCGCCAAGGGCCGTCTCGACGAGGCCGGGCGGCTGGCCTGCCGCTTCGACGTCGACCTGCCCGCCGCGCGCGCCGGGAAGGCCCCCGCCGACCGATGCCGAGCGATCCCGAGAAGTCCCTGTCACCCACCGGCTGACCGCGGCGAAGGGCCGCTCGTGACCACCCCACGAGTCGACCCTTCGCCGCGGTGACGGCGTCCTACGACGCCCCCGCGCCGAACGCCCGCCGCACCCGCTCCGCGATCAGCGGATACACCGCGCGGGCCCTGGTCTCGTCCTTGGTGTCGTAGCCGTGGTCGGCGCCGCTGACGTCGTGGTGACCGACCAGGGATCCGGCCGTGCGCAGCCGGTCGGCGTAGGCCACGCCCTCGGCCTTGAGGAGGTCGTACTCGGCGGTGACGACGAAGGCCGGGGCGATGCCCTTGAGGTCGGCGGTGTCCGAGGGGTGCGCGGGCGAGACGAGGCGGTCGGCGCGCTGCTTCGGGTCCGGGACGTACGCGCTGTCGAAGACGTCCGCCATCCACGGGCGCAGCAGCGGCTTGGCGATGGCGGCCCGCTTGTCGCGGGCGGCGGTGGCGAGGTCGAGCGGCGGGTAGTGCAGGACCTGGAGGGCGATCGACGGTCCGCCCTCCTCCAGGGCCTGGCGGGCCAC
Source organism: Streptomyces sp. NBC_00104 (assembly GCF_045160825.1). Lineage (NCBI taxonomy): Bacteria > Bacillati > Actinomycetota > Actinomycetes > Kitasatosporales > Streptomycetaceae > Streptomyces > Streptomyces sp. NBC_00104. The sequence goes on from NZ_CP108215.1 coordinate 9,751,439, forward strand.
CGCCGCCGCGAGACCGCCGCCCGCGCTCTGCCCGCCCACCGAGAGCCGGGCGCCGTCCCAGCCGTGCTCGCCCCCGTGCTCGGCGGCCCACCGGACGACCTCGAACGCCTGCCGGGGCGGCGCGGGGAAGGGGTGCTGCGGGGCGACCACGTAGTCCACGTTGAGCACGGCCACACCCGCCTCCACGGCTATGCACCGGCACAGCGCGTCGTCCAGCTCGATCTGCGGCATGACGTAGCCGCCGCCGTGGAAGTTGACATGGACCGGCGGGGGAGGGGTGCCCTCGGCGTCAGCGGGCAGGTACAGCACGGCGCGGGCCGGGCCGTACGCGGTGGGGACGGTCAACTCGCGGGTGGCGCAGGCGTATTCGGGGAGGCGGGCTTGCCACGCTGCGGTGGACCCCGGACCGTCGGCTCGGCGGTTCGCCAGCGCCGCGAGCCGTTGCATCGCCTTGGCCGCGAAGGCGGCCACCGCCGGGCGGGCGAGAAGGGACATGGGGGCTCCGTTCGGTCGCGGGGGGCTGCCCCGGGGCGATGAACTTACTTGAGTCAGGCAACAAGATGGTAAAGTAGATCCCATGTCCCCATCACCGCTACCCTCCGACCCCGCCTCCCCGGAAGTGATCGAGATCGAGCGAGCCCTCACTCGCATCACCTACCTCAGCACCCGGGCCCGGGCGCACGAGCGTCTGATGAGCCTGGCCGGCGTACCGCTGGACCGTGCCGCCGTGGCCCTGCTGCGGCAGATCGCCGACTCCGAGCCGCTGCGCCCGGGAGAGCTGGCCAACCGGCTGGGCGTCGAGGCCTCCCACGTCACCCGGCAGGTCCAGCAGCTCCAGAAGACCGGCTACGTCACCCGCGTACCCGACCCGGACGACCGTCGCGCCCAGCGCATCGAGCTGACGGCGGTCGGCAAGCAGGCCATAGGCCGGATCCGCGAAGCCGGCGTCCGCGGTATGCAGATGGCGCTGGCCGACTGGTCGCCGGAGGAGCTCCAGCAGCTCGCCGGACTCTTCCACCGGATGGTCGACGACTTCCTCGCCCACGCCAACGAGCTCGTGGAGCAGGAGCCGGCGGCTTCGGTCCGGGCCGACTGACCCGTTCGAGGTGGGGTGCTCGGCTGCGGGTGGGTGGGACCGCGTGCGGCCACGACCCGCCCGCACCCGGCACACGAGCGTCGTCAGTAGCCGAGCTGCTTGCGTATGTACGGCGTCATCAGCGTCTTCGCCTTCGCGAGGGTGGACGTGCGAGCCCCCAGCACGGCGGTCTCGCCCCCGGGCACGGGCAGGAGGGTGAGTCCGTCGGCCGGACCGAGGGGCACGATCAGCGGGGTCCGCCTCAGCGGCCGGTACGGACGTGGTTCCTTGCGGTGTCTGCCCGAACTCCCCAGATAGGCGCGGATGTTGTGGGCGACGATGTCCGCCTGGGCGAACGCGACGGGGGAGATCTTCAGCTCGGAGACGTCGTTCACGTCACCGACCGCGAACACGTCGAGCCGGCCGTCGACCCGCAGCATCTGGTCGACCTTGACCTGCCCGGCGTCGTTCAGCCAGTCCCCGTGCCCGGCCAGCCGCAGCCAGAGGGTGTTCGGCGTGGTGCCGTTGGCCCAGAACGAGAGGTCGGCCTCGATGAGGTTGCCCCGGCCGTCCCGGTAGGTGCCGAAGTCGGGTCCGGGTGAGATGAACGAGTCGAGCCGCACCTCCACGTCGTGCGACTCCAGCCAGGTCAGGGCGCGCCGCCCGGCCCACTTGCTGCCGGTGGAGCCGAGCAGCTCCGTACCGGCGTGCGCGAGGGTGACCCGTGCGTCCGGCCGGGCCAGCCGGATCTCGGCGGCGAGCTCCACGCCGCCCGGCCCGCCGCCGACGATCAGGACGTGCTCGGCGGCGGCCACGCTCTCCTGGTGCGCGGCGAACGTCTTGGCCGCCTCCTCGGTGGTGGTGCCCAGGAAACGGGCCGGCTCCGGGTAGTCCGCGCCGGTCGCGATCACCACCACGTCGTACGGCAGCCGCTCACCCGTGGCGAGCCTCACCTGCCGCTCGCCGGTGTCGATGTCGATCGCCTTGCCCACCACGACACGGCCGTTGCGCAGCAGCCGGTTGTACGGGATGAAGGGTGTTGTCGTCCATGCCCTGTGCACGCCCGCGCGCAGCGCGGCAATGCGGTGGAAGAAGACCTCTTTGCGGTCCACGAGGGTGACCCGTGCGACCTCGTCCAGCTGCTTGGCGAGGCGGATGCCCCCGTATCCGCCGCCGATCACGATGATTTCGCCGTCAGGCACGCCGATTCTCCTGTGCTGTGTGGGGGGAGAGATGACGAGCGTAACGCTTGAAACTTAAAGCTATGGACGGAGTTCGTGTTTGTTGTGTGAAGCGACGACGGACGACACGAGTCATCTGCTGCCTAGGCTGGGGCCGTGACCGACAACGACCGGCCCCTCGCCGTATTCGACCTGGACAACACCCTCGCCGACACCGCGCACCGGCAGCGGTTCCTGGAGCGGAAGCCGCGTGACTGGGACGCGTTCTTCGCCGCCGCCCCGCAGGATCCGCCGCTGGACGAAGGTGTCGCGCTGGCACGGGAGAGCGCGCGGGAGTGCGAGGTCGTGTATCTGACCGGGCGCCCCGAGCGCTGCCGCCGCGACACCGTCGACTGGCTCGCCGGGCACGGGCTGCCCGAGGGGAGGATCTGGATGCGCCGCGACAACGACCGCAGGCCCGCCCGGCGCACCAAACTCGAGATCCTCCGCCGGCTCGCCCGTACGCGCGAGATCCGCGTCCTCGTGGACGACGACGAACTCGTCTGCGTGGACGCGGAACGCGCGGGCTTCACGGTCGTACGGGCGCGGTGGGCCGCCGGCTCCGCCGCGCTGAAGGTGGCGCAGGAGCGGGAGGGGCGGACCTGAGCGCCTGCCGTGACCGCCCGGTCAGTCGCTGTCGTCGTCCAGCCGGAAGCCGACCTTGAGGCCGACCTGGTAGTGCGCGATCTGCCCGTCCTCGATGTGCCCCCGGACCTGCGTGACCTCGAACCAGTCCAGGTTGCGCAGGGTCTGGGCGGCGCGGGCGACGCCGTTGCGGATGGCGTGGTCGACGCTCTCGCCCGAACTGCCGACGATCTCGGTGACCCGGTAAACGTGGTCGGTCATGCGGGTTCTCCTTGTCGCGTACTCCGCCGTGGCCGGTGCGCCACACATCACTCCACGGTGCCTCAGAGTGCGCGGGTCCGCGAGACGTCGGATCCGATCGCCCCGCCGCCCCCGAGGGGTGCGTTGTCGGGTGCGGGTGGGTGGGGGCTGGTCGCGCAGTTCCCCGCGCCCCTGAAAGACACGGCCCCTGCGGGCCGAAAAGCATGGGGCGCAGCCCCTGCTTTTCAGGGGCGCGGGGAACTGCGCGACCAGCCCCCACCGGACCCGCGCCTGGGGGTCGAAGGGGCGCAGCCCCTGGGGGATGGGACGGGTAGGGGCGGCGGGGGCGAGGAACCCGCTACGCCACTCCGCTCAGCGACAGCGCGAAGCGGCCCTCCTCATCCGTCCACCAATGCGTCAACTCCAGCCCGGTGGAGGCAAGTTCGGACCGCACGCCCTCCTTCCTGAACTTCGCGGAAACCTCCGTCCGCAACTCCTCCCCGGCCCCGAAATCGACCGCGAGGTCGAGCGCCGGGATCTTCACCGTCTGGGCCGTACGGGACCGCAGCCGCATCTCGATCCACTCGCACTCGGCGTTCCAGAGGGCGACATGGTCGAAGGCACCGGGATCGAAGTCCGCCCCCAGCTCCCGGTCGACCACGTTCAGCACGTTCTTGTTGAACTCGGCCGTCACCCCGGCCGCGTCGTCGTACGCGGCGACCAGCACCGCCTCGTCCTTGACCAGGTCCGTGCCCAGCAGCAGCGCGTCACCGGGCGCCAGCAGCGCGCGGACGGCGGCCAGGAACGCGGCGCGCTCCACGGGCACCAGATTGCCGATGGTGCCGCCCAGGAACGCCACCAGGCGCGGCCCGGGTGTCTCGGGCAGTGCGAGCCCGGCGGTGAAGTCGGCGATCAGGGCATGCACGTTCAGCCCCGGCCGCTCGGCGATCAGCGCCTCGCCGGCCTGCCGCAGCGCGCTCTCGCTGACGTCGACCGGCACGTACGTGTGCAGGTCCGGCATCGCGTCCAGCAGGTGCCGGGTCTTGTCGGAGGAGCCGGAACCCAGCTCGACCAGGGTGCGCGCACCGCTCGCCGCGGCGATCTCGGCCGCCCGGTCGACGAGGATCTCGCGCTCGGCCCGGGTCGGGTAGTACTCGGGCAACCCGGTGATCCGCTCGAACAGTTCACTGCCGCGCGCGTCGTAGAACCACTTCGGCGGCAGCGTCTTCGGGGTCCGGGTCAGGCCGTCCAGGACATCGGCGCGCAGGGCGGCGTCGGTGGCGTCCTCGGGCAGGGTGCGGGTGAGGAGGAACGGACTCACGCAGGGGGCTCCTTCGGACGTACGGGCGAGGTGTCGTCGTGCGGGCGGCTGGATTCCTCCAGCTCCTTGAGCGGGGTGAGCAGCACGTCCGTACGGCTCGCCGCGAGCAACGTGCGGTCCGGGACCTCCACCCAGTGCGGATCGTCGTCGTACGGCTCGGACGCCACGACCGTGCTGCGGCCGGGCTCGGCGCGATACCACAGCGTGTCGCCCCAGGCCGTCGCCGCGATGGTCTCGCCGTTGGTGAGCAGCAGGTTGAGCCGCGAACCGGGGGCCGCCCGGGCGACCTCCAGGACCGTGTCGGCCAGCGCCTGGCCCTCCTCGTCGCCCGCGCGCAGCCGGTTCAGCACCAGGGCCCACACCAGCGCGGAGTCGTTGCGGGCCTCCATCGACAGCACCTCGACGGCGGGCAGGTCGGCGGCGAGCGGCGCCAGGGACCGGGGCCACCCGGCGACCGCCCCGTTGTGGCTGAACAGCCAGGGCCCGGCCGTGAACGGCGCCGCCGCGGCCTCGTCGTCCGCGCCCGCCACCGTCGCGTCCCGTACGGCGGCCAGCAGCGCCCCGGTGCGGACGACGCGGGCGAGGTCCGCGAAGGACTGGTCGCCCCAGATCGGCCCGGCCCGGCGGTACCGCCCCGGCACCGGGTCGCCCTCGGCGTACCAACCGACCCCGAAACCATCGGCGTTGACCGTCCCGTACCGCTGCCGGCGGGGCGCCCACGACTGACGGAACAGACTGTGCGGAGGGTCCACCAGGACCCGGCCCAGCGCCGAATCCGGTCCGAGATAAGCGATGTGACGACACATCAGACGACCTCCGGTGAAGCGTCCCGCGCCGTGCGGAATCCGCTGAAGATCTGCCGCCGGATCGGATAGTCCCAGTTGCGGAACGTGCCCCGGCACGCCACCGAATCCACGGCGAACGCGCCACCGCGCAGCACCTTGTACTCGGGGCCGAAGAACACCTCCGAGTACTCCTTGTACGGGAAGGCGGTGAACCCCGGGTAGGGCAGGAAGTCGCTCGACGTCCACTCCCACACATCACCGATCAACTGCCGTACGCCGAGCGGTGATTCGCCCGCCGGGTAGCTGCCGGCCGGTGCCGGGCGCAGATGCCGCTGCCCGAGGTTGGCGTGCTCGGGCGCCGGGTCGTCGTCGCCCCACGGGTAGCGGGTCGAACGGCCGGTGACCGGGTCGTGCCGGGCGGCCTTCTCCCACTCGGCCTCCGTGGGCAGCCGACGCCCCGCCCAGCGGGCGTACGCGTCGGCCTCGTACCAGCACACGTGCAGCACCGGCTCGTCGGCCGGGACGACCTCGGTGACGCCGAAGCGCCGCCGCAGCCACTGCCGGCCGTCGCGCCGCCAGAACAGCGGCGCGTGGATGCCGTGCGCGCGGATGTGCTCCCAGCCGTCGGCCGTCCACCAGCGCTCGTCGTCGTAGCCGCCGTCGTCGATGAACGCCTGGTACGCGCCGTTCGTCACCGGCGTGGTGTCGATGTGGAACGCCGGGACGATCCGCCGGTGCGCGGGCCGCTCGTTGTCCAGCGCCCACGGCTCGGTGGAGGTGCCCATCGTGAACTCCCCGCCGGGCACGAGGACTTCGGTGGGCCCCGTGAACAGCGGGACGGGATCCGGGTCCGGCGCCGACAGCACGGCCGGTCCCCTGCGGAGCTGATGGGTGATCAGCATCGTCTCGTCGTGCTGCTGTTCGTGCTGGGCGATCATGCCGAAGGCGAAGCCCGCGTCGGTGAGCCGGGTGCCGTGGAAGTCGGCGCTCTCCAGCACGTCCAGGGCCCGACCGCGCACCTCGTGCAGATACTGCCGGGCCTCCTCGGGTGCCAGCAGCGGCAGCGAGGGCCGCTCGGCACGCGGATGCTCGAAGGCGTCGTACAGCCCGTCGATCTCGGGCCGCATCGCCTCCCGCCCGGCGACGTTACGCAGCAGCCACAGCTCCTCCTGGTTGCCGATGTGGGCCAGGTCCCACACCAGCGGGGACATCAACGGCGAGTGCTGCGCGGTGAGATCGGGCTCGTCCACCGCGGTCGTCAGGAGCGCGGTGCGGGCCCGGGCCGTCGTCAGCGCCGCCAGCGCGCGCTCCCGGAGTATGTGAGGGTCGGCGTCGGCCGTCGTGGCCGGCGTCTCGGGTGCGGTCATGCGGGGCTGTCCTTCCCGTGGAACAGGTCGAGCAGATCGTCGGCGGGGCAGCGGCCCCGGGCCACATAGCGGTCGGTGTACGCGGCGACCGCGTCCAGCACCTCGGAGCTCGCCCCGAGTCTGGGCAGCGCCTCGACCGCCGCGGCGAAGCAGACGGCCGCCGCCTCCCGCAGTTCGGGATCGGTGAGGCCGTCCCGCGTGGCCGCGTCCCACAGCGGATTGCGCGGCGGCGGCTGCGAACCCGCCCGCTCCGCGAGGGGTTTGACGGTCCGATAGGCGGTCTCGGCGGCCTCCGGGTCGTCGAACAGCGCCGTCGTCACGGCGAGCGGCACGATCCACCCGTCCTCGCCCGGCTGCGCGTCGATCATGCGGAGCTCCAGGTGGCCGCGCGGGCGCACCGGCGGGAACAGCGTCGTCAGGTGATAGTCGAGATCGGCGCGGCTCGGCGGGGTGTCGGACCTCGTCCACTCCCGGAACGTCATCGCTCCGGGCACACCCCAGGGGCCCTCGTCCGCCCGTACGCACATCACCGGCGCGTCCAGCACCAGCCGGGCCCACGCCCCGCGCGGGTCGCCGTCCAGCGCCGGGGCGTTCGTGCGGGCCGGGTCCATCGCCGCCCACAGCGCCTGCCGGGTCGAACGCCAGCCGGTGATCCGGCCCCGCGCCAGCGGCGAGTGCGCGAACGCCGCCACCAGCACCGCGCCGAGCTGGTGCGCGAGCCACCAGCGCCGCCGATGGCCGAGAGTGCCCGGCTCCTCGTGCCCGGCGTCGAGACACACCTGCACCGAGGCGGACGAGCACATCATGGCCCGGCCCTCGGGTCCGAAGCGGTCGAGATAGATCTCCATCGCGTCGTACCGGGGCTCGTGGAGATAACGGGTCGGGGGGTTCCAGGGTTCGTGACCGAAGCCGCTGATGCCGAGATCCGCCTCGCGCAGCGTGGCGCGTACGGCGGCGAGGTCGGCCGAGACGGACCCGACGCACTCCATCAGGGAGGCGGCCGGTGCCGAGCTGAGCTCCAGCTGGCCGCCGGGCTCGACGGTCAGCGGCGAGTTCAGGGTCAGGGTCCGCAGTGCGGCGTAGGCCGCTTCCAGTCGTGCGGGTGTTGCCGGGAGCCGCGGATCACGCAGCTCGTGGACGTGCCATTCCAGCTCGACACCGAGGGTGCGGGGTGGACCGGTCTTGAAGCAGATGCCCCGTACCAGGGCCTCCACCTCCGCCTCGGTGACCGCGGAGTGTCGCTCCGTACAGTCACTCAGCGAATCTGACATGTCGGGATCCTCCTGAGATGCCATCTCGTTGGCCAAGCCGCCGATCCGTTCCCGATGAGGGGCGGCCCGGCAATGCTCGTACCACCCAAAACCCTCGTGCCGCTTTCGCACAAGGGGGCACATCATGGCAATGCGGATCGACGATCTCTGTTTTTGTGAACTCCAGGCACCTCTTCCCGCTCCCGTACCGGGCCATTCCCACGAGAAAACTCCGTTGCGGTCACTCACCAGCATCGCCCAGGATGCGCCCATGAGCACGACGGGGGAGTACGGGCGGGCAGCGCCCGCGCCGCACATGGGGGCGACGCCTTGAGCGCACGCCTACGGGGAATCGCCCACGAGACCGAGAAGATCGTCGCGGCGGGCGGCTATCGGGCCCCCGCCGGCCACGACGTCTTTCTGGCGGTCGGGATCGAGACCGCACGGTCCGGCACCCGCCTGTACGGCCCGGACCCGGTGGAGACACCACGGATCGGCCCGGTGACATCGGTCATCGAGGTCACCGGCGAGAGCAGCCTGGAGGCCGCCCACCGCCTCACGGCCACCGACGGCCCCGTGGCCGTCCTCAACTTCTCCTCCGCCCGCAACCCCGGCGGCGGCTACCTCAACGGCGCCCAGGCCCAGGAGGAAGCCCTCTGCCGTGCCTCCGCGCTCTACACCTGCGTCCGCGAGGCCCGCGCGTTCTACGACCACCACCGCACCCACCGCGACCCGTTCTACACGGACCGCGTCATCCACTCGCCCGCCGTCCCCGTCTTCCGGGACGACCGAGGCACCCTCCTCGACACCCCGTACACCGCCGGGTTCCTGACCTCCGCGGCTCCCAACGCGTCCGTCGTCCTGCGGACGACGCCGGAGCGCGCGGCCGAGCTACCACGAGCCCTGGCCGTACGCGCGGAACGCGTACTGGAGACGGCGGCGGCCCACGGCTATCGGCGACTCGTGCTGGGAGCCTGGGGCTGCGGTGTGTTCGGCAACGACCCGAAGCAGGTGGCGGCGGCGTTCCGAGCGCTCCTCACCGAGGGCGGCCGCTTCGCGGCCCACTTCGAGCACGTGGTGTTCGGGGTGCTGGACCGTACGAAGGGCGCGGTGGTCCGGAGCGCCTTCGAACAGGAGCTGAGCACCGGGTCCTGAGGGCGCGGGGCTGTGTCGACCTGCGGCTCCGCCGCGTGGGCGCGACCAGCCACAGGCAGCCTGCAGACGGCCTACGGCCTAACGCCACCCATACCGTTCCCGCAGCCGGTGCACGACGGCGTTGAACCGCATCCGGTCCAACGCACAGGCCTCCCGCCGCATCCCGGCCTCATGCAGCCGCAGCACCCGATCCACAGCCACCCAGGAATCCCGCCCCGACCGATCCCACGGCCCACTCCCGATCGGCACCCACTCGCGGTCCCGGTCATGCCGCTTGCTGGACAACTGCACGGCGAGCAACGTCCCTGCGGCCTCCCGGGCCACCACGAGCACCGGCCGGTCCTTCCCCCGCCCGTCGTTCTCCTCGAACGGCACCCACGTCCACACGATCTCCCCGGGATCCGGATCCCCGTCATGCGCGGGCGAGTACTCGGTCCGCACCCGCCCGACATCACGGGGATCGGCTTCGGTGGTGGCGGTGGGCCCGTAGCGCCCGGGCACTTCTTGATCAGCGAAGGAAGTCACAGCCACACGCTAACCCGCGCCCCTTCAGGGGCGCGGGGCACCGCGCGACAGGCCACCGTCAACCCGCGGCCGACGACTCACAGTCGAGGCCGCGGCGGCTATGACTCCCTGTCGACCTGCACCTTCTCCACGGCCACCTTCTCCACAGACACCCCATTGACCCCGGCCGGGCCGCCGGCGGGCACCGCGTTCTGGTTCATCGAGGACAGCAACTGCCGGGCCAGCCCCAGCCCCGTCCCACCCATCGTGAGCGCCTTGGCGAACATGTCCGCCATCCCGTCGGCCCCGTTGAGCAGCACCATGTTGTCGACGTTCCCGAAGGCGGACGCACCCGCCTGCACGATCTCCGGCCACTGCTCGGCCAGTTGCTGCGCGATCACCGCCTCCTGGTTCTCGGCCAGCGCGGCGGCCCGCGCCTTGATGCCCTCGGCCTCGGCGAGCCCCTTCGCCCGTGTGGCCTCGGCGGCGGCGAGCCCCTTGGCCTGCCGGGCGGCGGCCTCGGCCTCACCGGAGATCTGGGTCGCGGTCGCCTCGGCGGCGGCCGCGAGTTCGGTCTCCTTGGCCTTGGCCTGCGCGGCGGAGATACGGGCGTCGCGCTCGGCCTCGGCGAGAGTGCGTTTCTCGTAGGCCTTGGCGTCCGCCGGCTTGCGGACGTCCGCCTGGAGCTGCTGCTCGCGCCGGGCCGCCGCCAGCTCCGCCACCCGGGTCTCCTGGACGACGACCTCCTGCAGGGCGGCCGCCTCGGCGAGCGGGCCGGCCTGCTTGGACTCCGCGGCGGCCTTGTCCCGCTCGGCCTGGTAGCCGGCCTGCAGGATCTCGCTGTCCCGGGTGGCCTCCGCCATCCGTGCCGCGGCCATCTGCTCGGCCTCGGTGGCGAGCCGGTTGGCCTCGGCCTGCGCGATACGGGCGTCCCGCTGGACGGCCGCCGCGTGCGGCATGGCCAGGTTCTTGATGTAGCCGGTCGGGTCCTCGATCTCGTGGATCTGCAGCGAGTCGACGATCAGACCCAGCTTCTCCATCTCCGTCCCGCACGCCGCCCGTGTCTGACCAGTCAGCTTGTCGCGGTCGCGGATCATGTCCTCGACCGTCAACCCGCCCACGATGGACCGGAGATGACCGGCGAACACGTTGTGCACCCGCTCCGAGACCCGCTTCTGCTGATCGAGGAAACGACGGGCCGCGTTCGCGATGGACACGAAGTCGTCGCCCACCTTGAAGATGACGACACCACGGATCTTCAGCGGAATGCCCTGATGGGTCACGCAGTCCACGGAGAGCTCGGTCTGGTTCAGGTCGAGCGAGAGCTTGCGCACCGCCTGCACACCGGGCAGCACGAGCGTGCCGCGCCCCGTGACGATGCGGAAGTTCATGCCCTCCTCCAGGCCCTCCATCTTGGTCTTGGAGCCGGAGATGATGAGCGCCTCGTTGGGTTCGGCGACACGCCACATGAGTTTGAACAGACCGACCATTACCAGGACGGCGCCCAGGGCCGCCCCCGCGATCATGCCGATGAACATCGGCACACCCCCTCTGCCAGGTGCCCTTTCGGCACCGAACGTCGGGAGTGTCCCGCGTGGTTCAGCGATGGACCAGACATCCGGGGACCGTTGTTGCAGTCCTGATGCGAACCGGTGCCAGAAGGCCGACAGACCGGGAGCCGCCGACCTGTCGGACCGTCAACCGTCGTACGCCGCCGACACGTACACCGTGCGCGGCGGCAGATACTCCATCACCATCACGAGCGTCCCCGGCGCGATGCGGTCCTTCGCGGAGGCGGGGTACGCCAGAAAGTGCTCGGCGCCGCCCCGCACCCGGACGATCACCTCGCCGACGAGCCCGGGACCGACCGCACCGGTCACCCGTCCCATCAGCCCGACCATCGACGCTTCGTCCATGGTCACAGCGTACGGGTCGTATCCCGGGCACCGGACCCGCCCGCGCGACCGGCGCCGAACCCGCCGACGCCGCGCGGGCCGAACGCGCTCACACGGCGGGGGAATCCGCGGTGGTCCGCTGCGGCGGCCACAGCTCGTGCCAGCGCTGGTCCGCCTCCAACTGCGCGGCCAGCGACAGCAGGAGAGGCTCGCTGTTCGCCGGGCCGAGCAACTGCGCGCCCACCGGCAGTCCGTCGTCCACGAACCCCGCCGGTACGTTCACGCCGGGCCAGCCCAGCACGTTCCACGGCCAGGCGTACGGGCAGGCCGCGATCATCGCGCGGTCGGTGCCGAGGCCGCCGAGGTTCAGCATGGAGCCGACACGCGGCGGGGGAGCGGCGGTCGTCGGCGCCAGCAGCACGTCGTACGACCGGAAGAGCGCGCCGATCCGCCGGTGCAGCGTGACCTCCGCGCGGCGGGCCAGTCGCAGCGGTGCCCCGCCGAGGAGCCGGCCGAGGCGGGCGGCGTCGAGGGTGCGCCGGTCGAGGAGGCTCTGCTCGGTGATGGCGCCGACCCGTTCGGCGATACCGGCGGTGGCGCGCGGGATGAACGTCAGCCCGATCTGCCCGTAGCGGGGCTCCGCCTCCTCCACCACGTGTCCGAGCGCGGCGAGCCGCTCCGCGACGGCCCGCACCCGCTTCTCCACGCGGGGGTCGAGGCGTGCGGGCAGCGCGGTGAAGGGCGGCCTCAGGGACAGGGCGATCCTGAGCCGCCCCGGATCCCTCCCGACGGCCTCGGAGGCGTTGACGGCGGGGGGCCGGTGCAGGTCGCCCTCGTGGTTGCCGGCGGCCGCGTCGAGCAGGAGGGCGGCGTCGGCGACCGTGCGGGCGAGGGTGCCGTTGACGGTGATGCCCTGGAAGGACTCCGCGTGCGGCCAGGTCGAGACGCGGCCGCGCTGGGGCTTGATGCCGATGAGATGCGTCCAGGCCGCCGGGATGCGGACCGAACCGGCGCCGTCCGAGCCCAGCGCGGCCGGCACGAGCCCCGCGGCCACGGCCGCCGCGGAACCTCCGGAGGAGCCGCCGGGCGTGTGGTCCGGGTGCCAGGGATTCCTGGTTGCTCCGAAGGCCGGCCCCTCCGTGAACGGCCACTGCCCAAGTTCGCAGGTGTTGGTCTTGCCGACGACGATCGCCCCGGCCGCGCGCAGCCGCCGTACGGCCTCGCCGTCCTCCGGCAGCGAGGGGAACTCACCCTGGCAGCCGAACGCGGTCGGTTCGCCCGCCACGTCCATGTCGTCCTTCACGGCCACGGGCACGCCGAGCAGCGGCCGCCGCCCGCCCGCCGCCAGCTCCTTGTCCGCCGCGTCGGCCTCCACGAGCGCCGCCTCGGCCCGCACCCGCCGAAACGCGTTCACCGTCCCCTGACTCGCCTCGATCCGGGCGAGCGTCCCCTCCACGAGCGCCCGCGACGTCACCTCCCCGGCGGCCAGCGCACGAGCACACTCCACGAGACCCGGCGCACGGTCGACACCCATACGGAACACCTCCGGAAGCAGACTTTCTACCGAACGGTAACGTCCGCACGGTCGCGAAGATACGGGGAGGACAAGTTGGCTGACGGGGGCGGCGATTCTTGGCGAGGGGCGAGGGGCGAGGGGCGAGGGGCGAGGGGCGAGGGGCGAGGGGCGAGGGGCGAGGGGCGAGGGGCGAGGGGCGAGGGGCGAGGGGCGAGGGGCGAGGGGGACGGCTGGGCTCGGCTCCGGTGAGCCGCACCCGCACCCGCACCCGCACCCGCACCCGTAGCCGTCCCCGCCCGCCGGACGCGGTCGCTCAGCCGCGTGCCAAGTGCCGCATGGTGAGGGCCAGATGGAGCCGGAGCCGGCCCTGGGGGGTGCGGACCGGCCAGCCGAGGAGGGCCTCCGCATGGGTCAGGCGGTCCTGGAGGGTGGAGTGGTGGACGTTGACGCCGACGGCCGCCGCCCGCAGGCTGGCCGTCGAGGCGACCGCGTGGAGCGTGGCGAGCATCCAGGGCGAGTCGGCCGCAGCCCGCTCCAAGTCCCGTACGTCCGGCGGCGGTTCGGCCCCGGGCCCGATCAGTTCGGCGAGGAGGGCGATCCCACCGAGGTCGTCGGCGTGGACCACCCGCTCACCGGGGTCCTGCGCCGTGCCCTCGGCGGTGAACCGCAACGCGATCCGCGCGCCGTCCCAGGAACCCGGCAGCCCCAGCACGGGCACCGCGGGCCCGACACCGACCCGCCCACCGGGAAGCCTGGTCTCGCCGAGCCTGCCGCCGGCCGCCCGATCCCGCGGTCCACCGTCGCCGGGCCCGACGACGGCTCGACGACCATGTGCCTCCCCATCGCCGAGCCCGCCTTCCCCACGACCACGCGCGCTCCTGCCACCGGGCCTGCCGTCCTCCCGAGCGCGCGGCCCGTCACCACCGGGCGCGTCGTCACGAAGACCGGGCCCGGCGCCGTGCCGGTCACGCGCCTCGCCGTCGGCGAGCCTGCCGGCTCCGCGGGCGCGTCGCGCCTCGTCGTCGGTCGCTCTCCCCTCCCGGCGTACGCGCAGGATGCGGGGCCGGCCGCGGAGTGGCGCGAGGGCGCGGGCCAGGGTCGTGGGGTCGTCGGGGTCCAGGCCGAGGCGGCGGGCGGCGTGGAGGCGCGCCTGCTCGGTGGCGGTGGCGTCGAGGACGGTCTCCACGAGCGCCGGGTCGTCGGCGGGGGAGAGGGGCGCCCGGCCCCGGGTCCGGTCCAGCACCAGCCGGAGGACGCCGGCGGCCCGCTCCAGGATGACCGCGTCCACCACGCTCGGCTCGGCGTTCCCGGCCCGTTCCAGCCACAGCGCGGGTTCGCCGCCCGGGACGAGCGGGGCGGACGGCCAGGTCGGGTCCGGCGGCAGGTCGCTGTCCTGGCGCCGCCCGTCGGGCTCCACCCGCACGTGCACGCGCCGCTCGGTGTCGACCAGCCGCGCGGGGCACCCGGCCAGCACGGCCGCCCCGCGCACCAGCGCCTCCAGCCCGGCCCGCCCCTCGGCCAGCGTGTCGAAGTAGGCGATGACCCGCACAGCCGCACCGGCATCCGGATCCACCGCCGTCAGCCGCCCCGCCAGCTCTTTCATACGACCCATAGTGCGGCATGGGCCACGCCGCACTATGTCCGCGCCCCTGAAGAGCACGGGGAACTGCGCGCCCAGCCCCCACCGACCCGCAGACGGGGGTCGAAGGGGCGCAGCCCCTTGGTGGGGGCACCTCCCGCTCGAGCGAAGCCGAGAGTGGGGGAGGGACGAGTAGGGGCGGCGGGGGCGAAATCCATCGAGGGCCCCAACGCACCGCCCCCAACTCACCACCCCCGACGCACCCCCACCTCACTCCCCGAGCAACCGCCGCAACCACCGCACATGCGCCTCCCGACAGTCACGAGACACCGCCGCCTGAGGCGCGAGCCCGTCGAACCCGTGAAATCCGCCAGGCCAGACATGAAGCTCGGCGACCCCACCCGCCTGCCACAACCGAGACGCATACGCGACGACCTCGTCCCGGAACGTCTCCGCGGACCCCACATCGAGAAACGCCGGAGGCAACCCCGTCAGATCCTGCGCCCGCGCGGGCGCCGCGTACTCGGACACGTCCGGCCCACCCCGCCGCTCACCCAGCAACGCCGTCCACCCCGTCTCGTTGGCCGTCCGGTCCCACACCCCCCGCCCCGCCATCTGGTGGGCGGACGGGGTGTCGTTGCGGTCGTCGAGCATCGGGCACAGCAGCACCTGCCCGATCGGCCGAGGCCCCTTCCGGTCCCGAGCGAGCAACGCCAGCGCGGCGGTCAGCCCACCACCCGCACTCGCCCCCGCGATGACGATCCGCTCGGCATCGCCGCCGAACTCCTCCGCGTGCGCGGCGGTCCACAGCAGTCCCGCGTAGACGTCCTCGACGGGCGCCGGGTGCGGATGCTCGGGAGCCAGCCGGTACTCCACGGACACCACGACCGCGCCCAGCTCTCGCGCCCAGGCCAGCGGCTCGTCCACCCCGACCCGGTTGTTGCCCACGACCATGCCGCCGCCGTGGACGTGGTAGATCACCGGTAGCGGGCCCGGCGTCGCCGGGGCGGCCGGGCGGCAGATCAGCAACGAGATCCCCGGCGCACCCTCGGGCCCCGGCACGATCCGGTCCTCGACCTCGTAGACCCGCCCATGGTGAGGTCGAGCTGTGCCAGCATCTGGATGCCCGGTCCCCGGCGCATCGCGGGGATCTCGTCCATCGTCAGCGCGCGCGGAACCATGTCCTTGATCGCCTCCAGAGCCGCGGCGAGCTCCGGATCGAACGGGGGCGGGATCATGGTCATGGCTTCTCCTCGTGCGGGTACCGCGTCCACGGTTCGTCCGTACCGCGACGCGTGCCAACGGTTCTGTACCGCGATGATGCGCGCGACGGCAGGGCGGGCGGACGCCGTCGTACGGCGGTGGATGCCCGCCATCCGGCGGGTGGCCCGCGGGAAACCCGGGGGAGAGGCGGCCGGCGGAAGCCCGTAGCGGCGCGTCCGGCGGTAGCACGCAGCGGTGCGGTCCGTGGGTGTGCCGACCGCTGTCCGTGCCCACATCGAACACACAGTTCACGCCATAGCTTTCGAGCATCACCACCCCATGGCGCCCGGAAGTTCCGGTCGCCGGACAGCGGAGGCCGGCCCCCGCGCTCGCCGTCCGAGGGCCGGTCGCACGTGTCGGCCAGGCGTGACACCCGTACCGGCCGCCCCCGCCGACCAGTGGGTCGGGTACGGCCACCAGCGGAACCCCGGTCCCTCGGCCGCATCGCGCGACCGTGGCGGTCTCCGGGCGGAGGTCGGTCGCCCATACACCGGGCGGAGGTGGAAGACTGACCGATCGTCTGTTCGGGGCCATCTTCGCCACGCTTGTGGAGATGGCGCGAAATAGCTGTCGGGTTGCACAGATTTCGAACACATTCGCCAAACTGCCCAGCCACAAAGATCGGTGGCCCGAACCCGAGCTCCCGCGTGGCCGGTACTCCCCCGGCCGGAACGACCTTCACCGCTTCTGCAAGGATGCCGTCCTCATGGTGCAGATACCGAAAGAGCCCGCCCCGCCCTCGCCCCTGCAGCGATCCGTGCCCACGAGCGCCGATGTGGCACGACTCGCGGGTGTCTCACGCGCGACGGTCAGTTACGTCCTCAACAACACCAGCGCCGTCCGTATCAGCGAGCCCACCCGCCGCCGGGTCCACGAGGCCGCCAAGGAACTCGGCTACGTGCCGCACGCGGCGGCCCGCAGCCTGCGCGCCGGACACAGCCGCCTGGTCCTGATGCCCACCCCGAACGTGCCCATCGGCCCGCTCTACAGCCAGTTCATCAACGAGATCCAATGGGCCCTCAGCCGTCTCGACTACACCGTGGTGCAGCACGGCGGCATCGGCCTGCGCGGCGACGACGCCGCCCGCGCCTGGGCCGAACTGCGCCCGGTCGCGGTGATCGTGCCCGGCGTCGGCCTGGGCCCGCAGGGTGTGGCCGTCCTCAAGCGCTCCGGCGCCAAGGCCGTCGTCACCCTCACCCCCGAACCCGTCGAGGGCGCCCACGCGCTGATCCTGGACCACGCGGGCGTCGGCCACAGCGCCGGCCGGCACCTGATCGAGCGCGGCCGCCGCCGGATCGGTGTCGTCGTGCCCGAGGAGCCCGGCCTCGGGGTCTTCTCCCAGCCCCGGCTCGCCGGCGTACGGCGCGCGGTGCAGGGCACGGAGGCGACGATCACCGAGCTGCCGCTCGCGTACGACGAGGGGGCCGCGGCCCGGCTCGCCCGCGACTGGCGCTCCCTGGGTCTGGACGCGGTCTTCGCGTACAACGACGAATACGCGATGCTGGTGATGCGGGCTCTGCAGGACGAGGGCATCGGCATCCCCGGGGAGACGGCCGTGGTCGGGGCCGACGACCTGATGCTCGGCCGGCTGCTGCGGCCGCGCCTCAGCACCGTCCACCTGGAGCTGCCGTCCGGACGTCACCTCGCGGAACTGGTCGACCGCGTGGTGCGCGACCCCGCGTCGGTCCCCACGACCCACGACGTACTGGGTGCGAGGATCGTCCACCGCGAATCGAGCTGAACGGCGACCGTCCGAGCCGAACGGCGACAATCGCGCGGGGCCCCGAGGGCGCATCAGCTGAGCGGACAGGGCAGGACCGGATTCCTCGCCTCGGGAGGCGCGTCATGCGCACGACGGTCGGCATCATCGGCGGCGGCCCCGCCGGGCTCCTCCTCGCCCGGCTGCTGCACCGGGCGGACATCGACTGCGTGGTCCTGGAGAGCCGGACCCGCGCGTACGTGGAACAGCACCTGGGGTATCCCCGGCCGGAGGCCGGGGGAGTGCCGGAACGCTGGAGCAGGGCACGGTCGACGCGCTGCGCGCGTGCGGCGCCGCCGAACGCCTGGAGATCGAGGGCGTGGTGCACCACGGCATCGAGCTGCGCTTCGACCGCGAGCGGCACCACCTCGACTTCCCGGTCCTCACCGGCGGCCGTACGGTCACGATCTACGCCCGCACGGAGATCGTGAAGGACCTCGTCGCCCTCCAACTCGCCGACGGGCCAACCTGTTGTTCCAGGCGGAGGCGATCGGCGTCGAGGGCGCGCTCGGCGAGCGGCCGGTGGTGCACTTCGTCCACGACGGCTACCAGGAGGAGCTGTCCTGCGAATGGGTGGTCGGCTGCGACGGCTTCCACGGCATCGCCCGCCATGTCTTCCCGGCCTCGACCCGCCGGGTGTACGAGCACGAGTACCCGTACTCCTGGCTCGGTGTCCTGGCCGAAGTCCCACCGTCCTGCGAGGAGTTGATCTACGCGCGTGGCGAGCACGGCTTCGCCCTGCACAGCATGCGCCCACCCGTCTCCCGCCCCCACCCTTCCGGGGAAGTCGCTTCGCTCCCGGTGCGCACGCCGGTGTCCCGGCTCTACCTGCAGGTCCCGAACGGCACCGACCCCGCCGAATGGCCCGACGAGCGGGTCTGGGACGAACTCGCCGCCCTCCCCCAGCTCTCGGCTTCGCTCGAGCCGGGGGCACCCCACCGCGACCGACGCCGACTGGACCCTGGAACGCGGACCGATCACCGCCAAGGCCGTGACACCGATGAGGAGTTACGTCTACGAGCCGATGCGCAACGGACGGCTGCTGCTCGCCGGGGGACGCCGCCCACATCGTGCCGCCGGCGGGCGCCGAGGGCCTCAACCTCGCGGTCTCCGACGTCCGCGTCCTGGCACGCGCCTTCACCGAGCTGTACGAAGGCGGAAAGGCGCAACTCCTCGACCGCTACTCGCAGTCGTGCCTCGACCGGGTCTGGCAGGCGACCCGCTTCTCGTACGACATGACCAGGATGCTGCACACCCGGCCGGACGGCGGCGCCTTCGACCACCGCCTCCAGCTCGCCAGGCTGCGCCGGATCACGGCGTCCCGGCAGGCGGCCGCCGGACTGGCAGCCAACTACACGGGACTGCCGCTGACCTGGTGAACCGGCCGGCTCACTGACCGTTCTGCTCGACCTGCGCCTGCTGCTCGGCGACGGCCTTGCGGACCTCGTCCATGTCCAGCTTGCGCGCCTGCCCGATGACGTCGGTCAGCGCGGCCTCGGGCAGCGCGCCCGGCTGCGCGAACACGGCCACCTGGTCACGGACGATCATCAGCGTCGGGATCGACTGGATACCGAAGGCCGCAGCCAGCTCCGGCTGCGCCTCGGTGTCCACCTTGCCGAACACCAGGTCCGGGTTGTCGTCGGCGGCCTTCTCGTAGACCGGGGCGAACTGCCGGCACGGCCCGCACCAGGACGCCCAGAAGTCGATCAGGACGAACTCGTTGTCGGTGACCGTCTGGTCGAAGTTCTCCTTGGTGAGCTCCACGGTGCTGCTCATGGCGTGCATCCCTCTTCCTGGTATCGGTGCTCGGGGCGAGCCGCACTCGACAACGCCGCCCCGCGGTGGCGTATTCCGCGCGCGTACCCGTTTGGCCACCGCGCACACCAACAACCAGACTGACCCCATGACGGATACGGAGAACACCGAAGGCGCCGCAGGCGAAGCGACGCCGACCGAGTACGACGTCGTGGTGCTCGGTGCCGGACCAGTGGGGGAGAACGTCGCCGACCGCACCCGCGCGGCCGGCCTGTCCACCGCGATCGTGGAGAGCGAGCTGGTCGGCGGCGAGTGCTCGTACTGGGCGTGCATGCCCAGCAAGGCCCTGCTGCGCCCCGCGATCGCCCGCGCGGACGCCCGCCGTGTACCCGGCCTGCGCCACCTGGTCGACGGCCCACTGGACACCGCCGCCGTGCTCGCCCACCGAGACTACGAGACCGCCCACTGGAAGGACGACGGCCAGGTCGGCTGGCTGGAGAGCGTCGGGGCGAAGCTGTATCGCGGCCAGGGGCGCCTGGCCGGGCCCCGCCGCGTGGTCGTGGACGCCCCCGACGGCGGCCGCCACGTCCTCACCGCCCGGCACGCCGTGGTGGTCTCCACCGGCAGCCGCGCCCTCCTGCCCGACCTGCCGGGACTCGCGCAGGTCAGGCCCTGGACGAGCCGCGAGGCCACCAGCGCGCGGACGGCCCCCGGCCGGCTGATCGTCGTCGGCGGCGGTGTCGTCGCCGTCGAGATGGCCACCGCCTGGCGGTCCCTGGGCTCCGAGGTCACCCTCCTCGTCCGCGGCAAGGGGCTGCTGCCCCGGATGGAGCCCTTCGCCGGTGAACTGGTCGCCGAGGCGCTGGCCGAGGCGGGCGCGGACGTCCGCACCGGTACGTCGGTGACGGCGGTGTCCCGCGAGAACGGAACCGTGGTGGCCCTCACCGACACCGGCGACCGCCTGGAGGCCGACGAGATCCTCTTCGCCACCGGACGCGCCCCGCGCACCGACGACCTCGGCCTCGACACCGTCGGCCTGGAACCCGGCTCATGGCTGCCCGTCGACGACAGCCTCCGGGTGACGGGCAGCGACTGGCTGTACGCGGTCGGGGACGTCAACCACCGGGCGCTGCTCACCCACCAGGGCAAGTACCAGGCCCGGATCGCCGGGGCCGCCATCGCCGCCCGCGCGGCCGGGGTCCCGCTCCTGGAGAGCGACCCCTGGGGCGCCCACGCGGCCACCGCCGACCACGCAGCCGTCCCCCAGGTCGTCTTCACCGACCCCGAGGCCGCCGCCGTCGGCCTCTCCCTCGCCGAGGCCGAACAGGCCGGCCACCGGGTCCGCGCGGTCGACGTCGAGTTCTCCTCCGTCGCGGGGGCGGGCCTGTACGCCGACGGCTACCGGGGCCGCGCCCGTATGGTCGTCGACCTGGACCGCGAGATCCTGCGCGGCGTCACGTTCGTCGGCCCCGGCGTCGGTGAACTCATCCACTCCGCCACCGTCGCCGTCGCCGGAGAGGTCCCGATCAACCGGTTGTGGCACGCGGTGCCCTCGTACCCGACGATCAGCGAGGTGTGGCTGCGGCTGCTGGAGGCGTACCGGGGCTGAACCGGCCGGCGCGACGGGGCGGACGTCGCCTGTCGTGGCGCAAGTCGGGGCGCTAGCTGTTCTGTTCGGGGAGAAGGAAGCCGAGGGCGCGGGCGGCGTCGGCCGGGGTCGGATCGTTCCAGCGGTCGGCCATCGCCTGGTTCGAGGAGAGGGAGCGCAACTCGGCGTGGTCGAGGTAGAGCATGCCGTCGAGGTGGTCCGTCTCGTGCTGGACGATCCGGGCGGGCCACCCCGAGAACTCCTCGTCCACCGCCCGCCCGTGCTCGTCGAGCGCGCGTAGGCGCACCTTGGCGTGCCGGGCCACCACGGCCTGCCAGCCCGGCACGCTCAGACAGCCCTCGAAGAACGCGTCCCGGGACGGGCCCACGGCCTCGTACGCCGGATTGACCAGGACGCGGAACGGCTGCGGGACCCGGCCCCGGGCCAGCCGCACCTCCTCAGGGACCGGCGCCGGGTCCTCGATCACCGCGATGCGCAGGGGCACCCCGACCTGGGGTGCGGCGAGGCCGACGCCCGGGGCCGCGTGCATGGTGGCGCGCAGGGCGGCGACGAAGCGGGCCAGGAGGCCCGGGGCCAGCTGGCCGTCGAAGGGCTCGGCGGTGCGGCGCAGGACCGGATCACCCGCGGCGACGATCGGCAGCGGCCCCTCGTGGGCGAGGAGCTCCTCTACCCGGTCGCTCAGGGGGCGGGACTCGGTGCGATCACGTTCGGAAGGCATCGGGCCAGGATGCCAACCCCGATCGCGCGACGCGAGGCGGCTCTCGCGGAGACCCGCCCGCGAAGGGACGAGAAGTACCGGAGATGGTGCGTGACCCACATCACACAAAGCGCCGGGAACTCGGAGGCCGCACGCCCCGACTACTGAACCGCCACGTCGTCCCCGCAACCCGGAGCGTCCGCCGATGACCATCGCCCCCTCGACCGAGACGGACGAGCCCCAGAAACCCGTCGCCAAGCCCGACGGCGCCACGAAGGGCTGGGCCTCGCTCAGGCCCCTCGTCCTGCGGCTGCACTTCTACGCGGGCGTCCTCGTCGCCCCGTTCCTGCTGGTCGCGGCGCTGACGGGTGGGCTGTACGCCGCCTCGTTCTCGATCGAGGACATCGTCTACGCGGACCGGACGACGGTCGCGAAGGTGGGCGACGAGAAGCTGCCGATCTCCGAGCAGGTGGCCGCCGCCCGCAAGGCGCACCCCGAGGGCACCATCGCCGCCGTCCGCCCCTCGCCGGAGGACGACGCGACGACCAGGGTGATGCTGACGGGCGTCGAGGGCATCGACGAGACCAACACGCTCGCGGTGTTCGTCGACCCGTACACGGCTCAGGTGCGCGGCGCCCTGGAGCAGTACGGCTCCACGGGCGCGCTGCCGGTGCGGACCTGGATCGACAAGTTCCACGCCAACCTCCAGCTCGGCGAGACCGGCCGCCTCTACAGCGAAC
Organism: Streptomyces sp. NBC_00104; assembly: GCF_045160825.1. NCBI lineage: Bacteria > Bacillati > Actinomycetota > Actinomycetes > Kitasatosporales > Streptomycetaceae > Streptomyces > Streptomyces sp. NBC_00104. Next base: position 9,773,754 of record NZ_CP108215.1, read on the forward strand.
TCGCCGCGAGCTGGCTGTGGGTCATCTCCGGCGGCGGCCTCGTGCTCTGGTTCGCCCGCCGCCGCGCGCAGCGCAAGGTGCGCGGCACCAGCGGCCGCCGCCGCACCCTGGGCCTGCACGGCACCGTCGGCGTCTGGGCCGCCGCCGGGTTCCTCTTCCTCTCGGCGACGGGCCTGACCTGGTCGACGTACGCGGGGGCCAACATCGAGGTCCTGCGCACCGAGCTCCACCAGGCGACCCCGGCCATCTCGGCCGCCGCGGGCGACCACGGCGGCCACGACGAGGCCGCGGCGGACGGAGGGGCCGCCGCGGAGGGTGACCTGGTCAAGATCCTCGCCGCCGCCCGCGCCGAGGGCCTCGGCGACCCGGTGGAGATCGTGCCGCCCGCCGACGAGTCCTCCACGTACGTCGTCAAGCAGGTTCAGCGCAGCTGGCCCACCAAGCAGGACGCGGTGGCCGTGGACCCCGCCACCGCCGAGGTGACCGACACGCTCCGGTTCGCCGACTTCCCGATCCTCGCCAAGCTGTCCCGCTGGGGCATCGACGCCCACACCGGCGTCCTGTTCGGCCTCGCCAACCAGCTCCTCCTGATGGCCCTCGCGCTCTCCCTGGTCATGCTCGTCCTCTGGGGCTACCGCATGTGGTGGCAGCGCGGCCGCGCCTCGTCCTTCGGCCGCCCGATCCCCCGCGGCGCCTGGCAGCAGGTACCACCCCAGATCCTGGTCCCCGCCCTCGCCCTCATCGCCGTCCTCGGCTACTTCGTGCCCCTCCTCGGCATCCCGCTCGCCGTGTTCATCGCGGTGGACGTCGTCCTGGGCGAGATCGCGCATCGGCGCGGGAAGCGGTCGTACGAGGGCCGGGTGGAGGCGAAGTAGGTCCGCCGGGGGAGACGGGACAGGTCTCTTGGCGGAGGCAGGAACAGGTTTTGCGGCGGAGGCCGGAACGGGTCTCCCGGCGGAGGTGAAGCAGCGCGAGGGGGCGCGTCCGGTCGGACGCGCCCCCTCGCGCTGTGACGTCGTCCACAGCCGCTCGACTCTCGGGCTACAGCCGCTCGAAGTCGCCCGAGAGCGCCGAGGCGATCCGCAGATGGGACTCCGCCTCGTCGTGGCGGGCCTGCCGCTGGAGTGTGCGGCCCAGCATCAGCCGGGCGTAGTGCTCCACCGGGTCCCGTTCGACGAGAACGCGCAACTCGGCCTCGGCGCGGCGCAGTTGGGCCGAGTGGTAGTAGGCGCGGGCCAGCAGCAGCCGTGGGCCGGTCTGTTCCGGAACCTCCTCGACCAGCGGGCCGAGGACGCGCGCGGCTGCGGCGTAGTCCTTGGCGTCGAAGAACATCCGGGCGCGTTCCCAGCGCTCGGCCGATGTTCCGTGGTCGTAGTACGTCGTGTCCACTGGTGACCTCCTTCGACGGCCCACAACCCCCACTGTCTGTTGAATATTCCACTACTTCATCGCGGCCAGCTCCGCGTTGGCCCGCTCGGTGATGAGCGTCAGTACGCGCCCGGCGGCCGCCAGGTCCTCGGCGGGGATGTCGGCGTAGATCCGGGCGGAGATGGGTGCGGTCTCGGCGGCGGACCTGGTGAAGGATTCCCGTCCGGCGTCCGTGATCCTGAGCCGGGACGGCTGTGCCGGGTCCGTCTCCACCAACTCCGCGGCGACCAGCTCCTCGACGACGGCCCGTATGTCGGTTTCCCCGACCTTGAGGGCGTCGACGACCTGGTCCACGAGCCGGTCGCGGTCGACGGGTTCGTCGGCGACCGCGACGACCCGGAGGGTCACCGACTGCGGGAACGTCAGGCCGTGGCCGGTCAGCACCCTCTCCAGTACCGCGCGGCCGGCGTAGTGGGCGAGGGCGATGACCCGGGGGTTGGTCGTGGGTGCGACGGCGGTCATGACTGCTCCTTCTCGTGTGCGTGCTCGGTGGAAGGGGGGAGCGGTACGTCGAGCAGGGTGGTCAGCTCGCGGGCGAACTGGTGCGTGCGGGCGCCGTCGAGGCCGCCGAGCGGCTCCAGCAGCCGGTGCAGCAGCCCCTGGACGACCTCGATCGCGCGCCGGGTGACCTCGCGCCCCTGCTCGGTCAGCTCCAGCCGCACGGCGCGGGGGTCGCGGGGGTCCCGGGCGCGTTCCAGGAGGCCTGCGGTCTCCAGGGCGCGGGCGAGCTTGGAGACGTACAGGGCCTCCAGCCCGGTGTGGTCGGCGAGCTGCCGCTGGCTCGGCCGCTGTCCGGCCCGGTGCATGCCGTACAGCGACGCCACCAGCGCGTACTGCGCGTGCGTCAGCCCCAGCGGGGCGACCGCGCGATCGACCGCGACCCGCCACTTCATGGACAGCCGCCAGACGAGAAATCCGGGCGTCCCGCCCTCGAAAGCCGTACTCACGAGAGATACCGTACATGGCTACTATAGTCATGGCTACTATTTTCGATCGAGGCGGCGGGCGGGCCGGATGCGCGCCCCGCGCCGTTTCCGAGTCACGTGACCCGGGGCGGGAGGGGGGATGGCTGACGGTGGGAGCCGGACGGGTCTAGGTTGTGGAGCATGAGCAATCTTGATCGCGAGGCGGTGCCCGCGGTGTGCGGTGGCCGTGGCTTCGTGGTGGCCGAGCCGGTTCGTGAACTCCTCAGCCCCCGCCGGGTGAAGCTCGGCGAGTCCACCGAGGTGCGGCGTCTGCTGCCCAACCTGGGCCGCCGCATGGTGGGAGCGTGGGCCTTCGTCGATCACTACGGGCCCGACGACATCGCCGACGAGCCCGGCATGCAGGTGCCGCCGCACCCGCACATGGGCCTGCAGACGGTCAGTTGGCTGCATCAGGGGGAGGTGCTGCACCGCGACTCCACGGGCAGCCTCGCGACCATCCGCCCGCGCGAGCTGGGACTGATGACCTCCGGGCGGGCCATCAGCCACTCGGAGGAGAGCCCCAGGTCGCACGCCCGTTTCCTGCACGGCGCCCAGCTCTGGGTGGCGCTGCCGGACAGCCACCGGCACACCGACCCGCGCTTCGAGCACCACGCCGAACTGCCCGTCGTCACGGCGGCCGGCCTGAGCGCCACCCTCATCCTCGGCTCCCTGGACGGCGCGACGTCACCCGGCACGACCTTCACGCCGATCGTCGGCGCCGACCTGACCCTGGCCGCCGGCGCCGACCTGCGCCTCCCTCTCGAACCCGACTTCGAGTACGCCGTCCTCTCCATGTCCGGCGAGGCGCATGTCGACGGCGTCCCCGTCCTCCCCGGCTCCATGCTCTACCTCGGCTGCGGCCGCACCGACCTCCCCCTCCGCGCCGACTCGAACGCCTCCCTCATGCTCCTCGGCGGCGAACCCTTCGAGGAGGAGCTGATCATGTTCTGGAACTGGATCGGACGGTCGCAGGAGGAGATCGCGCAGGCGCGTCGGGACTGGATGGAAGGGACGCGATTCGGGGAAGTGAAGGGGTACGAAGGGGACCCGTTGCCGGCCCCCGCACTACCGCCGACGCCTCTGAAGCCGCGAGGAAGGGCTCGCTGACCTGCGAATGTGGCTGATTGGTCGGTGACGGGTGGGTGACTCGCCGCCGTGCGTTGGCTTCCGCGGTTCCTTCGTCTGCGGGAGGGCGGCTGGGCGCGGCGTAAGCCCGACGCGGGTGCTGAGCCATTCCACGGTGTTTCCGTCTTTGGGTGGCTGTGGCAGGACGCTTAACCCTTTGCCAACCGTGCTGACGCGTCATCAGATGTCGGTAGGGGTTGGTGTCCTGCCTTTGCGGGGGTAGGGCGGTCGCTGCAGGCCGGGTGGTCCCTGGACGACTTCCGACTTGGCGAGTGACCGAGTCCCAGGCGGGCAGGGGGACTTGGTGCGCGACCTGATTCGACGACGCCTCCGTCGCCGAGGTCGTGCCGGCCTTCGAGCGGATGGCAGCGACCGCGGTTCCTCGCCAGCTGCCGCTGGACAGCCCGCCCCTCGTCCTGGGCGCCCGCCTCACCCGCGGAGGCGCCAAGGCCTCGGGAGTACGGCGTCGGCTCTTCACTGCGACGTTCGATGTCGCTGGTAGATGGGGTTACTGCAGGACCGCGGCGCCGACTGCCGCCGCTGGTGCCGGGGGCGGCACTGGTCGCATCCGTGGTAGGCGATGGTTGACTGCGTGCGACCCTGGTGGCTGGTCGTGCTCAGGGCCGCGGTGGCTGCATATCCCGGTGGGGCCGTGAGCGATGTCAAACTCCACGCTGTGAGGGGGGCGGCCCTGTCGGTGAATTGGGGTCCTGGACCGATGTTCACGGTCGGACGACGGGCCGCCGCACAGCCGGCTCCCAAGCCCTTGAGGTACGCCGTTTTGCGGACCCGGCATTCGAGCAGAGCGCGGGAGCGGTGAGCAAGCGGTAAGCGCCGGATGGCCTCCCCCTCGCTGGGGTGCAGCGTGTGCGGCAGTGTTGCCTCGGTAGAGTCGGCGGCTGCGAAACCGATACCCACGGGTGTCCGGGCGAGGGCGATCACGACGGTGGTGCGCGCGTGTCGCCGTTCAGTGAAACAACCGTGGTTCTGGATCACTTTCCGTGCCAGAGCCACGGAGGGTCACCACAACCGCGATCATGAACGGCCGTGGGTGATGTGTTCCTCCAGGACCTGTGGTTCCACCGGGTCGAAGGCGTTGTGCTCGAAAGTGCAGTGGTCGACGGCGAGTTGGTGATCGTGCGGGCCCGCGCGTCGGCGGAGCGGGCTGCGTGTCCTGCTTGCTCGACGACGTCGGGCCGAGTGCACAGCCGATACGCCGCCTCGCCGACACCGCAGTCGGCGGTCGTCACGTGGTGATCGAGTTACAGGTCCGGCGGTTCCGCTGCCGCGACCGCGCCTGCCGGCAGGCCACGTTCGCCGAGCAGGTCGACGGGCTGACCTTCCGGCACGGGAGACGAAGCGCTGGGCTGCAGACGGTGCTGCAAAAGGTGGCGGTGATGCTGGCGGGCCGGGCCGGCGCCCGCCTGGGCGGACACGCTCGCGGTCCGGGCGAGCCGGTCTACGCTCCTGCGGCTGATACGCCGCCTTCCGGAGCCGGAAGTGCACACACCACGGGTGCTCGGAGTGGACGAGTTCGCCCTGCGCAAGGGACACAACTACGGCACGATCCTGGTAGACATCGACACGCGCCGTCCGGTCGACCTGTTGCCCGACCGGGCCACGGCAACGGTGGCTGCCTGGCTCACCGACCATCCCGGCGTCGAGGTGATATGCCGTGACCGGTCGACCGCTTACGCCGAGGCCGGACGGCTCGGCGCCCCGGATGCGATCCATGTCGCGGACCGGTGGCACATCTGGAAAAACCTGGTGGACGCCGTCGAGAAGACGGTCATCCAGCACCGCGCCCTGCTGCGCGAGCCGGAGGAAACTCCCCCGGTCCGCGCTGAGCCCCTCGAGAATCCGGCTCTTATGCCGCGTTCCCTGGATGAGCCACGACAGTCAGGCCGTCTGTCCGATCGGGTGCGGGAGCAGCACTCGGCCGTCCATGCCCTGCTGGATGAGGGGCTCGGGCTGCGGCCGATCGCCCGCCGGCTGGGCCTGGCCCGCAACACCGTCCGCCGACTCGCGAATGCGGCCACCGCGGACGAGCTCCTCGTCGGACGGTGGACCGGCAGGACCAGCATCCTCGATCCCTACAGGCCCTACCTGCATCAGCGGTGGGCGGAGGGCTGCACCGTCGCCCGCCGCCTGTTCGAGGAAGTCCGCGAGCGCGGCTATCCCGGTGGCGAGAGCGTCGTGAAGAAGTACGTGCAGCGGCTCCGCGAAGCCTTCCCGCACGACGATCCGCCCCGCAAAGCGCCGTCCGTGCGGGACGTGACCAGCTGGATCACCCGTCGCCCCGACCGCCTCACCGACGACCAGGCCCAGCAGCTCAAGCAGATTCTCGCCCGCTGCCCCGCCCTCGGTAGAACCGCCGAACACGTCAGTCTCTTCGCCGAGTTGATGAACGACCGCCGGGGCCGGGACCTCAGTCAGTGGACAGAGCGCGTGCAGGCTGACGACTTGCCCGCCCTGCATGGCTTTGTCACCGGCCTCGGCCAGGATTTCGATGCCGTCGTCGCCGGGCTCAGCCTGCCCTACAGCTCTGGAGCGGTCGAGGGCCACAACAACAAGATCAAGATGCTGAAGCGGCAGATGCTCGGCCGCGCCAACTTCGACCTGCTCCGCAAGCGGGTCCTCCTCGCAGCGTGAGGCCGTTCATGATCGCGGTTGTGATGACCCTCCGCGGCTCTGGCACGGAAAGTGATCCAGAACCCGTGCAGGTCTGGCCCAGAACATGGGAGTGCCAGTTGGTGCGCGCGCCCGGTGAGAAGCGGACCATGTCGACGCCAATCCGGGTCGGCTCCTGGCCGTCGTGGACGACGTCCCACCAGACGTCACCGGTGAACCAGCCCGACGGGGCCTCGTTGCTGGGCTGCTGCTTGACGAACTGCATGGCGCCTCACACATCGTCGCCTGCGAGCGGGGTTTGGGATGCCGGCCCGACGACGCCGTCGCGGCCCGTCCCTATCGGGCGACGTAGCCGCCGTCGACGGGGAGGGCGACGCCGACGACGAAGCCGGCTCCGGGGCTGCACAGCCACAGGACGGCGTGGGCGATCTCCTCGGCGGTGCCGAGGCGGTTGATGGGCTGGTTGGCCTCGGCCTCGGCGCGGTCGAGCTCCCCCTTGGTGATCATGTCGCTGACCATGGGGGTGTCGATGGTGCCGGGGCAGACGGCGTTGACGCGGATGCCGCGCGGGGCGTATTCGAGGGCGGCGCTGGTGGTCAGGCCGATCACGCCGTGCTTGGAGGCATGGTAGGAGGCGCGGCCGGGGAGGCCGACCAGGCCGCCGAGCGAGGAGCAGTTGACGATGGCGCCGCTGCCCTGGGCGCGCATGTGCCGCAGCTCGTGCTTCATGCAGGCCCACACGCCGCGGAGGTTGATGGCGTTGACGCGGTCGAACCGCTCGGCGGGTTCCTCGGCGGCATCGCTGGGCGGGATCTGGATGCCGGCGTTGTTGTAGGCCATGTCGAGGCGGCCGAAGGTCTCGACCGTGCGGTCGACCGCGGCGGCGACCTGTTCCTCGTCGCTGACGTCGCAGGTGAGGGCCAGCACCCGGTGGCCGACGTCGGTGAGGTCCTTCGCGGCGGCGTGGAGAGCGGCTTCGTCGACGTCGGTGAGGGCGACGGCGGCCCCGGACTCGGCGAAGGCGCGGGCGGTCGCCAGGCCCATGCCTGAGGCGGCTCCGGTGACGAGGGCGACCTGACCGGTGAAGTCGTAGGTGGGGTTCACGTCGTGCTCTCCCATCGTGGATGATCTGTGGTTCTGGAGTCCCCCGTTCCGTTCATGGCAGGGGGCTGCTCGCTTGCTTTGTGCGCTGGGTCGCGTCAGGTGTGCGGCGGTCAGGGCTGGGGTCAGCGATGCGACGGTGTCTGTACCGGCTCGTCATCCAGCGCGTGGGCCGGGGCGGCAGGGTGCTGGGCCACGATGCGGCTCCTGCCGGAGGTGCCACGGACGGCGAGGGCGATGAGCGGGAGCAGGGTGAGCGCGGCGATGACGGTGCCGACCAGGGGCGGGCCGGTCACGCCGAGGGAGGAGTCCAGGGCCGCACCCGCGATGAAGGATCCGCCGGCCACGCCGACGTTGAAGGCGGAGGTGGTCAGCGCGGACGTCAGGGTCGGGGCGTCACCGGCGAACCGCATGGCGAGCGCCGTGACGACGGGGTTGACCGCGAAACCGGTCAGGCCCATGAGGAAGACCAGGACGGTGGCCGTGACCGCGTTGGTGGACAGCGGGATCATCAGGAACAGGACCAGGGCGGTGGCCGCTGCGGCTGTGATGGTGGTGCCCATCGGACGGCGCTCACCCAGACGGCCACCGGTGGTGGTGCCGCCCAGGGCGCCGATACCGAAGGCGATGAGGACGAACGGGACGGCGCCCGCCGGGATCCCGGCGCGGTCGGTCAGCAGCGGGGTGACATAGCTGTAGGTCGCCAGCACCCCGCCCATGATCAGCATGGCGGCGCTCAGTGCCAGCCACAGCCGGCCCTGGCGCAGAGCGCCGAACTCGGCGCGCGGCGAGACGGTCACGCGGTGTTCCTGGGTGGGGATGAAGCGGCCGATGAACACGGCGGCGAGCGCGGAGAGAGCGGCCAAGGCCCAGAACGGGCCACGCCAGCCGACGAACTGGCCGGCGAAGGACCCGATGGGCACGCCGACGACGTTGGCCAGGGTCAGCCCACCGATCATGACGCCGGTCGCGCGGGTGGCCCTCTGTGGGCCCGCGGCGGCGGTGGCGACGACGAAACCGACCGACCAGAACGCTCCGGTGGCCAGCGCGGTGACGACGCGGGCGGCGAGGACGACGGAGAAGGAGCTGCTGAGGGCAGCCACCACGTGACCGAGGCTGAAGACGGACAGGGCCAGAAGCAGCGTCTGACGCTGGGGCAGGCGCAAGGTGGCCATCGCCATGGTCGGCGCCCCGATGATCATGCCGATGGCGAATGCGGTGATGAGCAGTCCGGCCTGGGAGGTGCTCACACCGAGGCCGGTGGACAGTTCGGGAAGCAGCCCGGCGATGACGAACTCGGTGGTGCCCATCAGGAACGTACCTGCGGCCAGCACCCAGACGACGAAGGGGAGCTTGCCGGGGGTGGTCCCGGATGTGGAAGGCATACGGGTGGACTCTCCTTGAGCGGAATGGCGGATCGGAATGTGGTCAGGCCACGGGGACGGGAAGGCCGCCAGAGCGGGCGGCGGCCACCTGTTTCAAGGTTCCACGGCCGAAAGGGGGCGGAAACGGGAGAATGTTCTCCCCCCTCTGGGTCGCTGGCCGCATGCTTGCGGTGGCTGTCGGCCGGGTCAGGGGGCGGCTTCGATAGTGATGTGTTTGGCGTCGGCGAGCCGTTGGGTGTCGCTGTCGTCGACGTGGCCGAGGATGATCAGGTCGGCCGAGGCGGAGTCGCCGTCGCGGTAGAACAGCGCCATGTTGCCCCAGGGTGCGTAGTAGGTCAGGTCGCCGGCCTTCGGTGCTGCCGGGGCCGGGGCGCCGGAGGTGTCCAGCTTGCGCGGCAGATAAGCGATCCGCTCCGTCTGGTGGAAGTCCTCCAGATCGAGGCTGAGCGGGAGCAGGGAGGCGAAGTCGCGGGCTACGGCGTTGTCGTCGAGGGTGGCGTCGACCGGTTGGCCGCCGAGGGTGAGCCGGATGTCCATGGCGGTATTCCTGTCGGACGATGCGGTGGATGTCGGGCGGGTCGGCGTCTGTTGCCGTACGGAAGGGGACGACGCGGAGGGCGCGGAGGGGGTGGCGGGCGAGTTGTCGGTGCAGGCGGTGACGGCAAGCAGCAGGGCTGTGGCTGCGGCGCCGCGGGCCGCCCAGGTCGGGAGGGTGGTCGGCATTACGGGGCGTCCAGGGGGTTCAGTCGGGCAGGGGCTCGGAGTAGTGGCGGAAGCCGTCGCGCTCGGTGTGGATGTCGTACAGGCGCCGGGCCAGGGCGTCGGGGCTGCTGTGTTCGGCGTCGGGCCGGATGGCGCCGGGGACGATCAGCTGGGCGACGTGGATGTTCTGCGGGGCGAGGGTGTCGTGGAGCAGGTGGGCGTAGGCGCTCTCGGCGGCGAAGGCGATGGAGGTGCCGGCCACGTTCGGGTTGGGGCGTACGGCGCTGGAACCGTTGACGAACAGCAGGGTGCCGCGGCCGAGTTCGCGCATGCCGGGCAGGACGGCGTTCACCGCGGTGACGGGGCCCTTGACGGAGAAGGCGAGGGGGGCGTCGAGGTCGTCTGCGCCGGTGTCGAGGACCGGTTTCATGAAGTCGGCCCGGGGCACGGGGCTGTACTGGAGAATCTCGACGGTTCCCAGCGAGGTACCGGCCGCGTACAGGGCCGCGGTCAAGGACTCGATGTCGAGGACGTCGGCGGCGAAGCCGCGCGCTTCGATGCCGTCGCGGGCCAGCTCGGCCGTGAGGTCGTCCAGGTGCTGGGTGTTGCGGGCGATGAGGGCGACGCTGTGGCCGGCGGCTCCGAAGCGGCGGGCGCTGGCGAGCCCGAGGCCGGGTCCGGCCCCGATGAGCGCGAAGGTGGTCACGGTGAGTCCTTGGTGGAGAGGGGCAGCGCCGGGGCCGGGCTTCGGATGCCCGGCCCCAGTGGCGGGACGGGGTGCGGTCAGGGCTTCAGAAGGGCCTTGATGGCGCGGCGTTCGTCCATCGCCTTGTAGCCTTCGGCGACCTTGTCCAGGGGCAGGGTGAGGTCGAAGACCTTGCCCGGGTTGATCCGGCCGGTCAGGACCCGGTCGATCAGGTCGGGCAGGTATCGGCGCACCGGGGCGGGGCCGCCGCGCAGGCCGACCTGGGAGAAGAACAGCTCCTGGCCCTCGACCGAAACCTCGTGCGGGACGCCGACGAAGCCGACGTTGCCGCCGGGCCGGGTCGAGTGCAGGGCCTGCCGCATGGACTCGGCCGTGCCGACGCACTCCAGGACCGAGTCGGCGCCGATGCCGCCGGTGAGGTCCTTGACGCGGGCGATGCCTTCCTCGCCGCGTTCGCTGACGATGTCGGTGGCACCGAACTCCGTAGCCAGCTTCTGTCGCGATTCGTGGCGGCTCATGGCGATGATCCGCTCCGCCCCGAGCTCCTTCGCGGCGATGACACCGCACAGGCCGACCGCGCCGTCGCCGACGACGACGGCGGTGGAGCCGGGCTTCACCTCGGCGGCGAGGGCGGCGTACCAGCCGGTACCCATCACATCCGAGACGGCCAGAAGACCAGGCACGAGCGCGGCGTCCGGGTGCTCGTCGGTGGCAACCAGCGTGCCGTGGGCGTTGGGGATCCGCACGTAGTCGGCCTGGCAGGTGCTCATGAACTCGCGGTGCAGGCAGGAGGACTGCCAGCCGTTCAGGCAGTTCGCGCAGGTGTTGTCCGAGGTGGCGAACGATCCGACGACGAACTGGCCCGGCTTGACGTTGGTGACCTCGCTGCCGACCTCCTCGACGATACCGACGTACTCGTGTCCCATCGGGTGGGGCTCGTCGACGGGTTCCGCGCCACGGTAGGGCCACAGGTCCGAGCCGCACACGCAGGTGGCGACCGTGCGGATGACGGCGTCGGTCGGCCGGCTGATCGTCGGGTCGTCCAGGGTCTCGAGGCGGACGTCGCCGGGGGCGTGAATGACTGCTCCGCGCATGATGGGTGTTTCCTTCGGCACGAGGGTCTGGAACCGCAGCCCGGACATCTGGGACGGCTGCTCGAAATCGAGCCTCGCACGCGAGGGCAGGCGCGAAAAGCGGAGGAATCTATCCGGGGAGAGGAACATCCAGGGAGGAAATTCTCCCTCCTTCCTCAGGTGCGATCGATGTCATGCTGGGAAGCATGACCAGCAATCTCGCCTCGAACGAACTGGGAGAATTCCTCAAGAAGCGCCGTTCGGAACTGAGCCCACGCACGGTCGGGCTGCCCGAGACGGGCGGGCCCCGCCGGGTGGACGGGCTGCGCCGTGAGGAGGTCGCCCAGCTCGCCTCGATCAGCACCGACTACTACACGCGTCTTGAGCAGGGCCGTATGCAGGCGTCCGCCCCTGTGCTGGACGTCCTCGCCCGCGTACTGCACCTGGACGACGACGAGCGGGGCTATCTGTTCCAGCTCGCGGGCAAGAACACCACCCGCACCCGGCGTCACGGCAGGCAGAAGGTACAGCCCCAGCTGCAACGCGTGCTGGACGACCTCACCGCCACCCCGGCCATCGTGCAGGGGCGGCGCGGTGACATCCTGGCGTGGAACGCGCTGGCAGCCGCCCTGGTCACGGATTTCTCCCGCATTCCGGAGAAGCACCGCAACTACCCGCGGCTCATCTTCACCGAGCCGGCGCTGCGCAGCCTGTACGCCGACTGGGAGGGCTCGGCGCGGATCGCCGTGGCGCAGGTGCGGATGGAGGCGGCGAAGTATCCCCAGGATCCCCGTCTCATCGAGCTGGTCGGTGAGCTCTCCACGCGGGACAAGCAGTTCGCCCAGTGGTGGGGCGATCACAGGGTCGCTGCCCGCACGGTGGGCACCAAGACTCTCAACCATCCGGTCGTCGGCGAACTCGTCCTGGACTGGGACACCCTCACCGCCAACACTGACCCCGACCAGCACCTGACCGTCTGGACCGCCGCCCCCGGCTCCGCCACCCACGAGCGGCTGCGCATCCTCGCCTCGTGGGCCGCCGACCAGAACCTGGCGCCCTCGCCTTCCCTCCGCTGACCGGTGCCGCCCCTACACCGACGGTGTGACCCCACCGGGCTGAACCTCACGCTCGGTCGGTCCGCGAGCGCGACCTGCTGCTCACGTGTGGGACGAGTCGAGCGCCGCGTCAGCCAATGTCCTGAGTGCCGCAGCTGACCGGCTGGTCTGCGACCGCTTGGGGCTGAGGCGGGGACGTTTCGGTGCGGGTGGCGCGCATCAGCGCAAGTACGGTCAGCGGTACGAGGGTGAGGGCGACCGCCATCGTGCCGACCAGCGGGGGCCCTGCTTGCCCCAGCGGTGAGGTCAGGGCGATGCCTGCCGTCCAGGAGCCGATGGCGATGCCCACGTTGGGCGCCGAGCCGCTGAGGCCGGAGACGAGGTTGGGCGCGGAGCTGGAGAAGCGCAGGGCCAGCGCGCCGAGCACCGGGGTCGCGGCGAAGCCGGTCATCCCCATGAGTGTCACCAGAATGACGGCCGCCACGGGGTTCGGGGAGAGCAAGGTCAACAGCAGCAGGACCAGTGTGGTCGTGGCAGCGGAGGTGATGAGCGTGGCAAGGGGGCGGCGGTCGCCCAGGCGCCCGCCGACCGTGGTGCCCAGCAGGGCTCCCAGGCCGTAGCCGGTCAGGACCATGGGCACGGCTCCATGGGGGATGCCGGCCCGTTCGGTGAGCAGGGGCGAGATGTAGGTGTACGTCGCCAGGACACCGCCCATCAGCAGCGTCATGGAACTCAGCGTCAGCCAGACCCGGACATCGCGCAGCGCGGCGAACTCGGCCCGGACGGAAGGCGCTTCGCGCCGCTCGTCGGCAGGGATGTACCGGCCGATGACCGCCGCCGCGCCGGCCGACAGCGCGGCGAGTACCCAGAACGGCCCGCGCCAGCCCGACAGCTGTCCCAGCCACGCGCCCAGCGGTACGCCGGCCACGGTGGCCACGGTCAGACCTCCCAGGAGCATGCCCAGGGCCCGTGACGTAGCTGCCGGTCCTGCCGCGGTCGTGGCCACGATCGCGCCGACGCACCAGAAGGTCCCGGTGGCCAGCGCGGTCACCACGCGGGCCGCGAGCACAAGGGCGAAGGACGAGCTGAGCGCGGCGACCAGGTGGCCGAGGGCGAAGACGACGAGCGCGAGGATCAGCGTGGAGCGCCGCGGCAGGCGCAACGTCGCAATAGCCATCACCGGGGCCCCGACGATCATGCCTGCAGCGAACGCCGTGATCAGCAGACCTGCCTGAGAGACGCTGACATGCAGATCGTCGGCGATCTCGGGCAGCAGGCCCGCGATGACGAATTCGGTGGTGCCCATGAGGAATGTTCCGGCGGACAGCACCAGGACGACGAAGGGCAGTTTGTGGGGTGGGCCGTCGGCCGTGGGTGACATTCGGTGGCATTCTTTTTTAGGGCGATGTGCGACCGCTGCGAGGTGGGGATGCCGTAGAGCATCGCACCGCACGGGCGTTCTGTGAGGGGGAGGAATTTCTCCCTGCTTCGTAGCGGACCAGGGAGTGGTCTCCCTTTTCGGCAGCTGCCGCTTCACGGGATGAGGAACTCACTTGTTCCGGCAGAGACGTGGCAGCGGTGCGTCGGCCACCCAGGTATTGGAGGGGCCAGAGACCAGCGGCACAGCCTGCGCTTTGGGGCTGTGCCCGTTTCCGTGGCGCCTTGTCGGCCGTCGGCCAGGATCTGCCGCCTCTTCCCTCAGCCGGCCGTGGTCGGACTTCAGTGGGGGGGAGCGGCCGGTGGATCGGTCCGGTGGCCTGGGACAGGGGCAGCCCCGTGACCCGGTCGGTGTGGGCGATGATCTCCGCGGGGATGGAGAGGGACGTCTCCTCGGCGGTGTGGGCCCCGAGGCCGAGCCGATCGGGGAGTGCAGGCGGGGAGTTGGTCCTCGGCAACGTCGGCCTTGCTCAGCAGGCGGAGGCGTTCGTCGTGTCGAGGGTCTGCTGCTCGGCGTGGACGCGGAGTTGCAGGTCGCGGAGTTCTCGTGGGGGAAAGCCCACGGTCCGGGATGCTCCGTGCACCGGGTGTAGAAGTCGGCCCGGACCGCCACAACCACACACGGTCGGCTGTTTCGATCACCTGCGGCCAGCAGCAGGTCGATGAAGCGGGTGCGCTCCGCGGAATCACGGCACAGGGTGAAAATTTCCTCGAACCGACAACGATCACCCAGCCCTCCGGGTCGTCCTCGCCCAGGGTCAGCAGCCGCCCGTAGGTTCCTGCAGGCTTCGCTCCGGGGGTGAGCACACGCAACACGGCGGGTGAGTGCCGACGGGTGATGTGCGCCCTCAACCGGGGTATCAGCCCGGCCCTCAGGTGCGATGACGTGCCGCTGCCGGACGGGCCTGGGACCACGGCGAACCGGCGGTCGCGCCCCATCTGCAGCAACTCGTCAGCCAACCGGTCCCGCCCGAAGAACGACGCGCTGTCGTCGGGCTCGAACCGGGCCGGTCCGCGGTACGGCGCAGTGTCGGGTCTCGATGCCGCGCTCACCGGGCACTTCGACGCCACCGACCGATGAGGCGACACGGCCACCGTCGCGGACCGCACCGATGGCGAAGCCGGCGACGCCCGCGGTGTCGACGAGTCCGTCGACACCATCGGGTGTCTCCCTGCGCACCAGCTCCGGGAACTCGGTACCGCGAGGCACGACCACGTCAGCCCCGAGCTCCTTCACCAGTGCCTCGTCCTTCGGCGCCGCGTCGGCGATCACCCGGAGCCCGTCGGCCTTGGCCAACTGGACAGCGTAGCCGCCGACCGCGCCGGCCGCTCCCGTGACCGCCACGGTGGCACCTGCGGGAAGTTCCAGCAGGTCCAGCGCCATACGGGCCGTCAGTCCGTTCATCGGCAGCGTGGCGGCCTCGACATCGGTCGCGCCCGCCGGTACGCGGACCACCGACTCGGCGGGTACGACCAGGTGCTCGGCGTAGGCGCCGTGTGTTCCGGAGACGACCACGACGGCCATGACGTGGTCACCGGCCTTGAGATCGGTGTTGGTTCCCTCGCCGATCTGCTCGACCACGCCGGCCGCGTCCATCCCTGGAACGTAGGGCGGCTCGGCGTCGGAGACGAAGGCGATTCCGCGGCGTACCAACATGTCGACGGGGTTGACTGTCGCCGCGTGCACGCGGATCCGGATCTCGCCCGGCCCGGCCTCGGGGACCGGAAGGTTAAGGACCCGCAGTACGTCGGGTCCGCCGAATTCGGTCAGTCCTATGGCCTTCATGGGAAGTCCTTCCTCAGAAGAGATGAGTCATTCGACCGCCGCGCCTCCCGACAGGCGGATCTCTTCGCTGTCGAGGGCGGCCTGCTGGCGGCGCAGTACGGTGTCGTCGATCTGGCGCTCGTCGCGTAGCCGTACGACGGTGGCGCGTTTGTTGGCGATGAGGGCCAGGCGCAGCGCGAGGTAGTCCTGGTGCTGGAGCACCGCGGGGTCGTCGTGGGCGCCCGCGCTCCGGGCCCTGACGGACGCCAGGTGGGCCTCGTACTCCTGCCGCAGCCACTCGACGATCTTCGGATCGCTCTGCAGGCCGGCGGCGAGTCGGGGTATCGCCTTGATCGCCTCTTCGATGGCGGTGGCCTCGGCGAGGCCGTGTTCGTCGTCGACCGCGGTGTCGGGTGGCAGCTTCGCCCAGCGCACCGCCACCGGCAGCAGCAGGCCTTGCACCACCAGCGTCACGAGGATGACGCCGGAGGTGACGAAGACGATGAAGCTGCGGTCGGGGAAGGGCTCGCCCGAGTCGAGTGTCTGCGGCACGGAGAGCACCATCGCGAGCGAGACCGCGCCCCGGAAGCCGGCCAGCCCGCTGACCACCCGGGTCCGGTGACCTACGCGGAGCATGCGTTGCTGGGGCCGGCGGTCGAGCGCGCGGACCAGGTAGGTGGAGGCGTACAGGAACGCGAAGCGCACGGCGACGAGTACCACGCAGATGACACCGACCGCGATCAGCGCGTCCCGGAGATCGGCACGGCCCAGGTCGCGGACCGCGTACTGCAGTTCCACCCCCACCAGGACGAACAGCGCCCCATTGATGATGAAGGTGGCCAGCGGCCAGAGCGCCAGTGCCTGCGTGCGGTGTTCGGCTCGGATGATACGCGGGGCGACCTGGGACATGATCAGACCGCTGACGACCACCGCGAGGACGCCGGAGGCTTCGATGAGTTCAGCGAGCAGGTAGGCGGTGAAGGGCGCAAGGATCATGACCAGGTTGCCCAGCAGGGGATCGGTCAGGCGGCGCCGCAGGTTCATGTTGATCCACGCGACCGCCACGCCTACCGCGGCTCCGCCACCGTAGGCGAGCAGGAACAGCCCACCGACGTGCGGGACGCTCAGGTGTTCCTCGCCGACCGTGATGCCGACGGCGAGGCCGTAGATGACCAGAGCCGTGCCGTCGTTGACCAGGCTCTCCGCGCGCAGGACAGTGACCTGGCGGCGCGGCAGGGCGCGGGCCAGGACACCGACCGCCGTCGCGTCCGTGGGCGCCATGGCCGCGCCGAGCACCCACGCCGGCCCCCACGGCAGGCCGAGGGCATGCCCGGCCGCGGCGACGGCCCAGGCCGTGAGGATGACGAGTACGGTGCTCAGCTGCAGGATGCCGCGCAGGTTGGTGCGGATCTCCCGCAGGGAGGTGGTGAGGCTCTCCCAGTACAACAGGACCGGAAGGAAGAGCAACAGCACGACTTCCGGGGGCAGGTGCGCCTCCCGCACCGCCGGGACGAACCCCAGGAGCACACCTGTCACGAGCAGGACGACCGGCGGGGCGATGCCGAGGCGCTGTCCCACGGCGTTGCCCACCAGCACGGCCACGCCCAGGACCACGACGAGTTCGAGACCGAGCAAGGTGTTTCTCCTGGAGGGGTGAAAGAGCTGCCGTTCAGCGGGGTACGAGCTTCAGGGTCGTGTCCCGCGACGCCACCATGGGATTGACGTAACTCGCTCCGTACCGGCCGTACTTGGTGCGGTAGGCGGTGTCGATGCGGTCGTTCACGCCGGGGTCGGTGACCTCGACGAAAGTGACGTCCTTGTCGACGCCGCCGGAGCGGATACGGCCCTCGTGGCGGGCCAGGGCCGCGCGGTACCAGGCGCCGGCGCTGCCACGGAAGGAGCGGACGTAGAGGTCGTCGCCGTCGCGGACGACCCAGATCGGCACGGGAGTGCGCGGCGTTCCGTCGCTGCGCGAGGGGGCGATCCGAAGTTCCTCGGCGTGCCCGATCCGGGTCAGCTCGTCGTTCGCCCAGGTCGTCATGGGCTTGCCTCCTCTGCGACCGTTCAGTGGGGTGTGCTCTCCTGGACGTGAGCGCCGCTGGGGCAGCTCACGCCCAGGAGGCGGCGGGTCAGGGCGTGAGGAGGGTCTTGATGGCGCGGCGTTCGTCCATCGCCCTGTAGCCTTCGGCGACCTTGTCCAGGGGCAGGGTGAGGTCGAAGACCTTGCCCGGGTTGATCCGGCCGGTCAGGACCCGGTCGATCAGGTCGGGCAGGTATCGGCGCACCGGGGCGGGGCCGCCGCGCAGGCCGACCTGGGAGAAGAACAGCTCCTGGCCCTCGACCGCAACGTCGTGCGGGACGCCGACGAAGCCGACGTTGCCGCCGGGCCGGGTCGAGTGCAGGGCCTGCCGCATGGACTCGGCCGTGCCGACGCACTCCAGGACCGAGTCGGCGCCGATGCCGCCGGTGAGGTCCTTGACGCGGGCGATGCCTTCCTCGCCGCGTTCGCTGACGATGTCGGTGGCACCGAACTCCGTAGCCAGCTTCTGTCGCGATTCGTGGCGGCTCATGGCGATGATCCGCTCCGCGCCGAGCTCGCGCGCGGCGATGACACCGCACAGGCCGACCGCGCCGTCGCCGACCACCACGGCCGTCGAGCCGGGCTTCACCTCGGCGGCGAGGGCGGCGTACCAGCCGGTGCCCATCACGTCGGAGACGGCGAGCAGGCCGGGCACCAGCTCGCCGGACGGGTGCTCGTCGGTGGCGACCAGGGTGCCGTGGGCGTTGGGGATGCGGACGTAGTCGGCCTGGCAGGTGGACATGAACTCGCGGTGCAGGCAGGAGGACTGCCAGCCGTTCAGGCAGTTCGCACAACTGTTGTCCGAGGTGGCGAAGGAGCCGACCACGAACTGTCCCGGCCTGACGTGGGTGACCTCGCTGCCGACCTCCTCGACGACACCGACGTACTCGTGGCCCATGGGGTGGGGTTCGGTGACGGGTTCCGCGCCTCGGTAGGGCCACAGGTCCGAGCCGCACACACAGGTGGCAACCGTACGGATGATCGCGTCCGTCGGCTTGACGATCTTGGGCTCGGGGACGTCCTCCACCCGGATGTCACCGGGGGCGTGGATCACAGTTGCTCGCATGTCTTTTCTCCTGATGCGTTTCTCGGGTGGGGGTGGCTCCGGTGGGGGTGGCGCGGGTGGGGTCTTCGCGCCGGTGGGTGGCCCTTGCCGGTCGGCGGCCGCTTCAGGAGTTCCATCGTGCTTCTCTTCGTGCGTTGCTGTGGCGCTGCTGCTTGGGCAGCGGTGACACCCGGACGTGACGGATTCCTCGATGATGGCCAATGGGGTATACGGAAGCGTCGACGGCCTGTGAAAAAGAATTGCCGGTCTCTCGCTGCTGTCACCGCCCGCAGGGCCCGTACACAGGAGAATTTCACCCCAGGGAAGAAGTAACCAGGGATAAAACCTTCCTACCCAGCAAAGTGGCGGACAGCGCACACTGGCCAGTATGAACAGCAGTGCGCACCGTAAGGAGCTGGGGCAATTCCTCAAGGCCCGCCGGGCCGAGCTCAGCCCCCGCACGGTCGGTCTGCCCGAAACCGACCGGCGCAGGCGCGTGGCCGGCCTGCGCCGGGACGAGGTGGCCGTGCTGGCCGCCATCAGCACCCGTTACTACACCGGCCTGGAGCAGGGTCGCATGACCCCTTCCGCGTCCGTGCTGTCCGAGCTTGTTCGCGCCCTGCACCTCAGCGACGACCAGCGGGATCGTCTGTTCGAGCTGGCCGGAAGGGAGGCCGGCGGGGCGCGGCGGCGTGCTCCGCAGAAGGCGCACCCCCGGTTGCATACCGTGCTGAACGAGCTCAGCGTCGCCCCCCGGCATGATCCTGGGCCGGTACCTGGACATCCTGGCGTGGAATCCGATGGCCACGGCCTTGCTCGGCACCGACTTCGCGAAGGCCCCCAAGCAGCAGCGCAACTACGCCCGGCAGCTCTTCACCGATCCGGCCATGCGGACGCTGTACGCCGACTGGAGTGACTCCGCTCGCAACGCTGTGGCCGTGTTGCGACAGCAGGCCGCGGCCTGCCCCGACGACCGGAGACTGACCGCCCTCGTCGGTGAGCTGTCGGTCCAGGACGACCAGTTCTGTCAGTGGTGGGGAGGCCGCCATGTGGCCCCCCGCCCCGGAGGCACCACGATGTTCAACCACCCGGAAGCCGGTGAACTCACCCTCGCCTGGGACGCCCTCACCTGCGTGGCCGACCCCGACCAGCAGTTGATCGTCTGGAGCGCCGAACCCGACTCGCGCACCTACGAGGGGCTGCGCTTCCTCTCCTCCTGGGCTGCGACCCAGCACGAGACTCCGCGGTCGACACCCTCAGCCGACGGGTGCTGTCTCCTTTCCCGCCCGCACAGGGAAATGACAGAGGGATCCCAGTGTAAATAGCCACTGGGATTCCTGCGTGCCACCTTTGTACTTCCTCCCAGCCAGGAACAGTTCCCGACCAGGGACAGATCCTTCCTACCTTCGCAGTCGAATTGCGTGCCATGCTTTTTTCAGAGCACGATTCGCACAATCCTTTTCGAGGAGCAATACCGTCATGTCTTCCTCCCGCCCCGCGGTCGCCGTGGCGTTCCACTCCGGCTACGGCCACACCGCTGTCATGGCCGAGGCCGTGGCGCGCGGTGCCGCGGAAGCCGGTGCCGAGGTGATCTCCATCTCCGTGGACACGATCACCGACGAGCAGTGGACGCAACTGGACGCCGCAGACGCGATCATCTTCGGCGCCCCCACCTACATGGGCACCGCCTCCGCCGCCTTCCACACCTTCGCCGAGGCCAGCAGCAAGCGCTGGTACACCCAGACCTGGGCCGACAAGATAGCCGCCGGCTTCACCAACTCCGGTGCCAAGAACGGCGACAAGTCCTCGACCCTGGGCTACTTCTTCACCATGGCCGCCCAGCACGGCATGCACTGGGTCAGCCTCGGCGTGCAGCCGGGCTGGGCCTCCACCGAAGGCAGCGAGGACGACATCAACCGTCTGGGTTACTTCGTCGGCGCAGGCGCCCAGACCCCGGTCGACGCCGGCCCGGAGGCCGTCCACAAGTCCGACATCGCCACCGCCGAGGGCCTCGGTGCCCGCGTCGCGCAGCAGACCGCATTCTTCCTGGCCGGCCGTAGCGCTCTCGCCGCCTGAGACAGACCGTCCACACACATCCAAGGAGCATCATCATGTCCGACTCCCCGAACGTCGCTCTCGTCCGTCGGCTCTACGACTCCGGTATGGCTCCGGACGTGGCCGCCGAGGTCATCGACCCCGACGTCGTCTGGGACATCACCCCCGGCTTTCCGTACGGCGGCGTCTACAAGACCTGGGCGAGTGCCGGGGCCGACTTCTTCGGCCGGCTCGCGCCCAACTTCACCTCCTTCGGCGCGGTGCCCGAGGAGTTCTACGGCTCCGGTGACCACGTCTTCGTCCGCGGCCACTACCACGCCGTGTCCAAGTCGGGCCAGGAATCGGACGCGCGCTTCATCCACCTGTGGACGGTCGGTGGCGGCAAGCTCACCCACCTGATCCAGGCCGCCGACAGCCACGTCGTCCAACAGGCCGCGAACGGCTGACCGCACTCACTTCCAGGGAGAAACCCAATGGCAAAGATCCTCTTCCTCATCACCGCCGCCGACCACTGGACCCTGGCCGACGGGTTCGAGCAGCCGTCCGGCTTCTGGGCCGAGGAGGCCATCGGTCCGTACGGCGTCTTCAAGGAGGCCGGCTACGAGGTCGCCGCGGCCACCCCGGGCGGCGTCCCGCCGACCGCCGACGCGCTCAGCCTGACGCCTGAATTCAACGGCGGCGAGGAGGGCGCCGAGCAGATGAAGACCGCCCTGCGCGAGGCCACCGAACTGGCGAACCCGATCCGCATCGAGGACGTCCGGATCGACGACTATGACGCCGTCTTCGTCCCCGGCGGCTGGGGCCCGATGGAGGACCTGTCCGACGACCCCGCGGCCGGCAGGCTGCTGAGCGACTGGCTCGCTTCCGGCAAGATCGTGTCGCTCGTGTGCCACGGCCCGGCCGCCCTGCTGTCCACCGTGGACGCCGACGGCAAGTCCCCGTTCCACGGCTACCGCCTGACCGGACTGTCCAACTCCGAGGAGATCCAGAACGGTCTCGCCGACCGGGCGAAGTGGCTGCTCCAGGACCGTCTCGTCGCGGACGTGGGCGCGGACTACCACAAGGGCGAGGAGAACTTCGCCCCCCACATCGAGGTGGACCGCACCCTCATCACCGGCCAGAACCCCGCCTCGGCCGTCCCGCTCGCCCAGGAAGTCGTCAAGGCCCTCGGCTGACACCCCGCACCGCCGCTCAAAGAAAAAGAGGCAGTACCGATGGACAGCAACGTGACCCTTCCCAGCGTGGGGCAGACCTGGCTGGCGGACCTCGGCCCGGACACGCCGCTCGGCCACTTCACCGTGGAGATCACCTTCGACTCGGCGACCCAGGTCACCTTCGAGGTGACGGGCGGTGCCATCAAGGGCCGGAAGCAGACGATGGAGTACACCACCACCCAGCTCCGCGACGGCCTGTACGTCGTGCGCTGGACCGAGCCCGACGCCGGTGACCACGTCACCCACATCGAGGACTACACCGAGGGGACCTGCATGGCCAGCTCCGTCATCGGTGGCGAATTCGTCCAGCTCCATGGAAAGTGGAGCCGCGTCCGCTGAACCTGTGGATGTCAGCCGCAGGCCGCGCATCATCCTGGCGGTGAGGCTTCCAGGGACAGATCTCTCCCCCTGACAACACTGCTCTGCGATGGCAGGGTGATGGCATGAACCGCGATCCTCACCGCCATGATCTGGGGGAATTCCTCAAGGCACGCCGTGCCGAGCTCGACCCGGCCGCCGTCGGCCTACCCGACGGCGGCCCGCGTCGTGTCGCGGGCCTGCGCCGTGAGGAGATCGCCGTACTTGCGGCCATCAGCACCGACTACTACGCCCGCCTCGAACAGGGCCGTATCCAGCCCTCACCGTCCGTGCTGGAGTCCCTGGCCCGGGTGCTGCACCTGGACGACGACCAGCGCGCCTACCTGTACGAGCTCGCGGCCAAGGACGAATACCGCCCGCACCGCCGACAGCCGCGCCCCAGGATCCAGGCCCAGTTGCAGCGCATGCTCGACGACATGGCGCACACCCCCGCCTTCGTGATCGGACCGCGCACCGAGATCGTCGCCTGGAACGCCATGGGCGCCGCCCTGATCACCGACTTCGCGAAGATCCCCGAGAAGCAGCGCTACTACATACGGCTCCTCATCACCGACCCCATGATGCGCCGGCTGTACGCGGACTGGGAGGGCGTCACCCGGCTCGCCATCGCCCAGATGCGGATGCACAACACGAACAACCCCGGGGACGCGCGGCTCGCCGCTCTGGTCGGCGAACTCTCGGTCCGGGACGACCAGTTCCGTCAATGGTGGGGCGCCCACAACGTCGCCGTCCGGGACACCGGGACCAAGCACCTGCACCACCCCGTGGTCGGAGACCTGCATCTCGACTGGAACGCCGTCACGTGGGCCGCCGACCCCGACCTGCAGATCATCGTCTGGACCGCCGAATCCGGCACGCCCACCCACGACAGCCTGCGCATGCTGGCGTCCTGGGCCGCCGACCCCAGCCACATGACCAGCGGCAGCTCCGCCTGACCGTCCCCAGTATTCCTCCGAGAAATGGGAGAGTCCTTTCTCCTACGCAGCGCGCATACAGGAAAGGGCTCTCCCTTCTTCACTCGGTGCTGGACGCCATCGCCCGGGTGCTGAGGCCGAGCACAGCCACGTCACCCGCTGAAGCAGCACAAGAAGCCGGCGGCGGCGCAGACCCAGCGGGTGCGCGGTGTGCTGCGGCAGTCGCTCGACTCGATCGAGGGCGTCCCGGCCTACATCATCGGTCGGCGCTCGGACATCCTCGCCTGGAACAAGATGGCCGGACCGTGTTCGGAGACTGGTCGGAACTGCCGATACTGCCACCAGCGGTCCACGTCCGCCGGTGTGGCGGCGGTGGCTGAGCACCACAGCCAGACCGGTTTCGGGTCGCGGTCGCCCGGCAGGCGCTCGACTTCGAGGCGCACCAACGTGCCGTGCAGGACGGGCAGTTCCTCCTTGGCGTGGTCCAGCCAGGGGCCGCGGTGGGTGAGTCTGGGGTGCATCCGGTCCCAGGCCCGGCGCCTCGGCGTTGCCGTAGCGGGTGGTGTCCGTAGCTGTGGTGACGTCGGGCTGGTGCCGGCTGTCGGGCTTTGGGAAAGTGAGGACGCCGTCGTGCCGACGGGGCCGCCCGCCCTTCGGGCCAAAGCGCGCGGTGCCCGGGTCGCGGAGCATGACCCGGTCCGAGCGCAGGTGCCCGACCAGCACGACCGGCAGGTCGGCCAGGGCGTGGGAGAGACGGGTGACGTCGCAGCCGGCGTCCATCACGATCAGGATCTCCGGGTCGCCCGGCCGCCAGTGCCCGGCCTGCATCAACCGCTTGACGACGCCGCGCAGTTGGGCGGCGGTCAGGAGCGTCGCGTCGTCGGCGGACCCCAGGCGCACGGCGTCCAGCAGCGCGACCCAGGAGGTGCGGCCGGACTCCAGCGCGGCGACGAAGGAGTACGGCCAGCCCGGCACGAACTGGTCCGTCTTGCGGTCGCCACGCCCGTACACATGGCAGAACAGCCGGTCGTCGCTGGTCGGGGCATCGGGGCGGAGCCAGTTGCTCACGTCCACGGCCGGCACGACCCTGCCGTCGGCCGCCGTCGGCAGCGGCAGGCCGGCCAGCGTGCGGCGCAACCGCGTCGGCTCCGGCCAACCCCGGTCCACCGCCGCGTACAGCGCACCGTGCCCGCGCCGGTGCTTGAGGGCCAGCGACAGCTCGACCAGCGAACTCACCGGCCCGTCCGCGCACAACACCGCGTCCGTGAGCTCGAAGAGCGCGTCCGCTCGGGCGTAGAGGCATTCGTCGAACTCGACCCGAAAGCGGGACAGGATGCCCCATGCGTCGCCTGCGGGCGCGTCGACCGGGAGACTCATACGCAGCGGCCGTTCTCTCGTGCTTCATGACTCGACATCTCGAAGCGTGGAGGACGGCCGCCCCTGCTGTCCCGGGAGGAACCGCAGATCAGCAGGTCGGGTGACCTGCGAGGTTGAACGCCAAGCTAAGCGGCGGCGTTGGTCATGTCCTCCGGCGGGTTGGAAGGGATCTCCCGGGAAGCGTGGTCCCCCTTCGGCTCGCCCTGAAAGGCCGTGCCGAAGCGAGGGCGGCGAATCCGGGCGCGGCCGGCCGTCGGGCACAGAGAGTATCCGTCTGCTCATTCATGCCGCCCCCATGGAGGGGCGATCACGCTCGCGGGCAGGGAGCCGGGTACGCCGTCACGGGCATGGGGGGCTGTGGAAATGCCGACCGGCCTCATACCGCTGCTGGGGAAGTGGCATCCGCCCCCGCGTCCTTCCTCGCCTCGTTCGCGCGCCACACGCCTTTCGGCAACGAACAGAGGACGGCCCACGGGGTGGGGGACTCCAAGGGGATGTCCTCCAGTAGCCTGAGCCGGTCCCGGGCCGCGCCGATGCCCCTGCGACTGTCGCGCGTGCCCACAAAAGGGAAAACGTGGTCCCGGGATCACATCATCCAGGGAGAAAACTGTCCCTCCCTCTGCCCGGGTGAACGGTGGCAGACTCGCGGCCATAACCAGTAACGTGCCGGATGCGAGTGGGGAGAATTCTCGCGAGATGCCGTGTCGAATCGAGTTCGGATTCATCGATGTCGGCCGCGTCAGGAACCCTATTTCGGACCCGCCGCGCACGCCCGGAGTCTGCCGCTCCTCTCGGCTCGACTGATCCCGTCAGCTGGTGTGAATGAAATGCAAGGCCATCCTGGGATGAAAACGCCCCCCTCACAATGTGGGGATTTCGTGTGAGAGTGACTTGCATGGAGAGCAGCACACATTTGAACGAGCTGGGTGCGTTTCTCAGAGCCCGGCGAGCGGAGCTGAGCCCGCGCACGGTAGGGCTGCCGGAGTCGGGAGCGCCGAGGCGCGTGCCAGGTCTTCGGCGGGACGAGGTCGCCCGGTTGGCCGGGCTCAGCAGCCCGTACTATGCGCGCCTTGAGCAGGGGCGTGTAGTACGGCCGTCGGCGGTGGTGCTTGCGACGCTCGTCCGTGTCCTGCACCTGGATGACGAACAGCGGGATTATCTGTTCGAGTTGGCGGGCGAGGTGGGAGTCAAGGTGTGCCGACGCCCGGCGCAGAAGGTTCAGCCTCAGGTGCAGCGGTTCATCAACGATATCCCGTTCACCCCGGCACTGGTGCTGGGCCGGTACATGGGCATCCTCGCCTGGAACTCGTTGGCCGCCGCCTTGGTCACCGACTTCTCCCAAATCCCGGTCAAGAAGCGGAACTTTGTCCGGCTGCTCTTCACCGAGCCCGCCATGAGGGTGCTGTACCCGGACTGGGAGCGTGTCGCCCACGCGTGCGTCACGCAGTTGCGGATGGAGGGCGCCAAGTGCCCCGGAGACGCGCAGCTGACCGAGCTCGTGGGTGAACTGTCGGTGGCTGACGCCCACTTCCGCCGATGGTGGGGAGCGAAGCACGCCACGGTGCTGAGCGTGGGAACGAAGACCCTGCGGCATCCGGTCGTCGGGGACGTCACCCTTGACTGGGACAGCTTCACCAGCGTCACCGATGGCGAGCAGCAGTTGGTGATCTGGACCGCCGAACCAGGAACGGCATCTCACGACAACCTGCGTCTTCTCCAGGCCTGGACTGCGCGGCCGTCGGAGGCATGAGCGGCTGCATGCATCCGAGCCATGCCGGACACCCAACGTGAGACATCATGGGCTCGGCGAATTGGTGAATGCTACATCTTTCTCGGCTGCGGTCGTTGCTCGATAGTGCCACACCCGATTTGATCTGTTCCACTGCCGGGCAAGCGGAGCAGAGTTCCCTTCGAGGGAAGAATATCCGGGGAGAAAACTCTCCCTCCCATGGGTGATGCCGGTGGTGCAAGACTTCGGGGCGTGACCAACCGCGGTCGCACAGCATGTGCGCATTCTGAATACGCGGTGGTGACGAAGTCGTGGGATTCGCCCAGCTCCCTGTCGCCGTGCAGGCCAGGTGCCCCATCCACCGAGTCCGAAGGCCTATGTATGTCCTCCCCTGAGTTCACTGACCCAGATGTTCCACCCTCCACCGCCTCCACCGAGTCCACCGACTCCGAGGCCCGCACCGCGCCGACACGACGCACCTTCATCGCCACCAGTACCGCGGTCGGTGGTGCCGTCGTCGTCGGTGGCGTGATCGGTGGGTCCTTGCTCACCGCCGGGGAGGAGGTGGCTGCCGCCGAGGCGCCCCCGTCCAGCCGTGTCTCTCTGACGGTCAACGGCACCCGCCGGACCGTGGCGGTGGACAACCGCACCTCGCTGCTGGACCTGTTGCGTGAGCACTTCGATCTGACCGGTTCGAAGAAGGGCTGCAACGCGGGTGCTTGTGGTGCGTGCACGGTGCTGGTCGACGGCCGGCGGGTCAACTCCTGTCTGACGCTGGCCGTCCGCCTGGAGGGCGCCGAGGTCACCACCATCGAGGGCCTGGCCGACGGTGACGAACTGCACCCGTTGCAGAAGGCGTTCATCGAGCAGGACGCGTTCCAGTGCGGTTACTGCACGCCGGGCCAGATCATGTCGGGCGTCGGCTGCATCCAGGAGGGCCACACCGACTCGCCGGAGGAGATCCGCGAGTGGATGAGCGGCAACATCTGCCGCTGCGGCTGTTACGTGAAGATCGTGCGCGCGGTCGACCAGACCGCCGGCCGGAAGTAAGGAGCCGCTGACATGCATCCCTTCTCCTTCACGAAGGCCGCGAACACCCGTGAAGCCCTCGACGCCGGTCGGCGCGGCGGCCGTTACATCGCCGGGGGCACCACACTCGTCGACCTGATGCGCGAGACCGTCGAGCGTCCCGAGGCGCTGGTCGACATCTCCGGTCTGCCGCTGGACGAGGTCACCGTCACCGAGCGCGGCGGGCTGCGCATAGGTGCGCTGGTGAGCATGGCCGAGACGGCCGCGAACCGGAAGGTGCGCACCACGTACCCGGTCATCTCCGAGGCGCTGGAGCTGAGCGCGTCGGCGCAGCTGCGGAACATGGCCACCATCGGCGGCAACATCATGCAGCGCACCCGGTGCACGTACTTCCGCGATGTGACGGCCGACTGCAACAAGCGTGATCCGGGGTCGGGTTGTGCCGCGCTGAACGGCCACAACCGCACGCACGCGATCCTCGGCACCTCCGACTCCTGCGTGGCCACCCACCCCTCCGACGTCGCCGTGGCCTTCGCGGCGCTGGAGGCGACCGTGCACCTGCTCGGCCCGGACGGGGAACGCCGTATCCCCTTCGCCGACTTCCTGCTGCGGCCCGGCACTACTCCGAACCGCGAACAAGCCCTCCGAAAGGGAGAGTTGATCACGGCAGTGGAGATCCCGGCTCTTCCACGTCCCCTGCGGTCGGGCTATCTGAAGGTGCGTGACCGGCAGTCGTACGAGTTCGCCCTGACGTCGGCGGCTGTCGCCCTGCATGTGCGCGGCGGGGTGATCCGGGAGGCGAAGGTGGCGGCCGGGGGAGTGGGCACGGTGCCGTGGAAGCTGTCCGCAGTCGAGCGGCACCTCATCGGTGAGCGTCCCTCGGGGGCGTTGTGGAAGGCTGCCGCCGCGAAGGCGGTGGCAGGTGCCCGTCCCCTTGACCACAACCGTTTCAAGGTCGAGTTGCTGAAACGGACCGTTGAGCGTCAGCTGCGCATCGTAGGAGGTACGAAGTGAGCCCCCAGCCGCAGGCAGCCGTAGGCGCGCCGCTGTCGAGGGTGGACGGCCGGCTGAAGGTCACGGGTAAGGCGGTGTACGCCGCCGAGCACGACGTTGACGGGGTGGTGCACGCCGTCATCGTCGACGCGAGCATCGGCCGGGGCCGTATCACCTCCATCGACACCGGTGATGCCGAGAATCATCAGGGTGTGCTGCGGGTGATCCACCATGGCAACGCGCCGAAACTGCCCTACCGCGACAACGCCGGCTCCAACAACCCACCCGGTCGCAGACTGCGGGTGTTCCAGGACGACCGGGTGCTCTTCCACGGTCAGCCGGTCGCCGTCGTGGTCGGCACGACCCTGGAGGCCGCGCAGCACGGGGCGAGTCTGGTCAAGGTCCGCTATGACGCGGAGGAACCCTCGACCGATCTGCACGAGGCCGAGCGGGACGAGCCGACGGACTACGCGCGCGGTGACGCGGAAGCGGGCCTGCGCTCCTCGGCCGTACGCCTGGACCTGACCTACCAGTTGGCGCGCAACCACCACAACCCGATGGAGCCGCACGCCACCATCGCCCGCTGGGACGGCGACAAGCTCACTGTCTGGGACAAGACGCAGTGGGTGGTGGGCACCCATGACGAGCTCGCCGCCGTGTTCGACCTGCCGGCGGACGCGGTGCGGGTCATCAACCCGTTCGTCGGGGGCGGCTTCGGCAGCGGGCTGCGCTGCTGGCCGCACACGATCGTCGCCGCCCTGGCCGCGCGGGAGACGAAGCGTCCGGTCAAGCTGGTGCTGAGCCGCAGGCAGATGTACTTCGGCACCGGCTACCGGCCGTCGTACGAGTACCGGCTGCGCCTCGGCAGCGACCGGCGCGGCCGGCTGTCCGCCGCGATCCACGACATCGACGCCGAGACCTCGTCGTACGAGACGTTCACCGAGGCCGTCATGGCGGCGGGGCAGATGATGTACAGCATGCCGAACGTCAGCCAGGCGTACCGGCAGGTTTCCCTGGACGTGAACACCCCGATCTGGATGCGCGGCCCTGGTCTCGCCACGGCGTCGTTCGCCATCGAGTCGGCCATGGACGAACTCGCGCACGAACTCGGCCTCGACCCGATCGAGTTGCGTCGGCGCAACGAACCCAGCGAGGACGAGTCCAACAACCTGCCCTTCTCCACCCGGCGGCTGCGCGAGTGCTACACGATCGGCGCCCGGGAGTTCGGCTGGAGCCGCCGCTCCGCCCGGCCGCGATCAAGGCGCGAGGGCGACTGGCTGATCGGTCTGGGCATGGCCGCCGGTGTCTACGATCCCGGGCGTTTCCCCGCGGAGGCCCGGGCGCGTCTGGATGCCGACGGCACCGCCGTGGTCGAGGCGGCCACCAGCGACATGGGGCCGGGTACCTACACCTCCCAGACCCAGGTGGCGGCCGACGCCCTCGGGCTGACCATGCGCACGGTCACCTTCCGGCTCGGCGACTCCCTCTATCCGCCGACCGGCCCGCACGGCGGCTCGGCCACCATGGCCAGCGTCGGCACCGCCGTCGTCGACGCCTGCGACAAGGTCCGCGAGCAGGCGATCAAGCTGGCCGTCGAGGACCGCGAGTCACCGCTGTACGGGGTGGACGCCGGCGATGTGGTGGTGCGCGGCGGCCGGCTGCACGTGCAGGGCAACCAGGCGCGCGGCGAGACGTACCGGAGCCTGCTGGCCCGCAACGACCGCTCGCATCTGGAAGCGAGCGGCTCCTACGCCGGGCCGCCCAGTCCTGCACGGCGCTCCTACCACGCCTACAACGCCACCTTCGCCGAGGTCGCCGTGGACGCGACCCTGGGCCTGGTGCGGGTGCGGCGGATGCTCGGGGTGTACGACGCGGGCCGCATCATCAGTCCGAAGCTGGCCGAGAGCCAGGCGTTCGGCGGCATCGTGGGCGGCATCGGCACGGCCCTGCTGGAGCACACCGCCACCGATCACCGCGACGGACGGATCGTCAACGCCAACCTGGCCGACTATCTCGTCCCGGTCAACGCCGACGTCCCCGAGGTCAGGGCGATCTACCTGGACGGCGAGGACAACGACGGCAACGCGCTGGGGGTGAAGGGGCTCGGCGAGGTCGTCCAGGTGGGCGTGGCGGCCGCGATCGGCAACGCGGTCTTCAATGCCACCGGCCGCCGGGTGCGTGAACTGCCCATCACGGCCGAGGCGTTGCTCTGACCTCAGCACGCCCATCGACCGGTCCGGCAGCAGCTCCACTGTCCGGCTGCCGGGCCAGACAGGGTCGCCGCCGCGCACAGATGCTCCCCCGCAGCGCGGCGGCGGCCCGCCCCACGTTCCCCCGGCGAACCACGGAGAAAGACTCATGCTGAACATCGCGGACACACTGCACCGCTGGTGCCGCGAAGCACGCCCCTTCGCCCTGGCCACCGTTGTTGACGTCACCGGCAGCGCTCCTTTGCCGATCGGCACGTCGGTCGCGGTGGACGCCGACGGCAACGCGGTCGGCAGCATCTCCGGCGGCTGCGTCGAGGGCGCGGTCTACGACCTGTGCCGACAGGTCCTGCACGACGAGGGTCCTGTCCAGCGCGCCTGGTTCGGCTACTCCGACGACGACGCCTTCGCCGTCGGACTGACCTGCGGCGGCGAACTCGATGTCCTCGTCCGGCGCATCGACCCGGCCACCGAACCGCATCTCGGTGCTGCCCTGGACGACATCGTCCAGGGCAGGCCGACCGCCGTGGCGCAGGTCGTCGACGGCCGCCACGACCTGCTGGGCCGCATGGTCTGCGTCCTTGCCGACGGCACCGCCTCCTACGGAACCCTGGACGGAGGGCCGACGGACCGCGCGGTGACCGCACAGGCGGGCGCCCTGCTCCGGTCCGGACGCACCGCGCGCGTCGAGCTGGGCGGAGACGCCGACACCTGCCCGGACCGGCTGTCCGTCCTCGTCCATGTGGCCGCCACCCGCCCCCGCCTGATGATCTTCGGTGCCGTCGACTTCGCCGCCGCGCTCAGCCAGGCCGGCCGCTTCCTCGGGTATCACGTCACCGTGTGCGACGCTCGCCCCGTCTTCGCCACACCGGCACGCTTCCCGGACGCGGACGAGGTCGTCGTCGACTGGCCCCATCGCTACCTGGAGCGCACGAGCGTGGACGCCCGCACCGCCGTCTGCGTCCTCACCCACGACGCCAAGTTCGACATCCCCCTGCTACGGCTGGCCCTCGATCTGCCCGTCGGCTATGTCGGGGCCATGGGATCGCGGCGCACACACGAACAGCGTCTCCGCCTTTTGCGCGAACAGGGCATGTCCGACGCTCTCGTCGCCCGCCTGCACTCGCCGATCGGCCTCGATCTGGGGGCTCACACACCGGAAGAGACAGCTGTCTCCATCGTGGCGGAGATCATCGCCTCCACCAACCTCGGAAGCGGCCTGCCCCTCTCCCGGCGAACGGGACCGATCCACCGTGCGAGGTCCCCGTCGCCAGGCGCGGCCGATGCGCTGCCCACGGTCGAAGGGACAGCCGCACGTGCCGGTGTGTGAAGCGGAACGGTCTCGCGGATGATCAATGGTGTGTCGGGGCAGCGACGAGGCCCGGCGGCCCCATCTGAGGCGGTGTTCCCGCAGCCGAACCCGCCGCCCTCGCGGAACCTTGACCGCTGAACACGCTCGATCCGCAGACGTTTCCGTCCAGCAAGTGCGCCACAAGCACATCTGTGGAGCGACGCTTCGCCCCGGCCAGGGGCCCCATCCCTGTGAGATTGGCTGACATGACTGGCAGTGCACCCCATGAGTTGGGTGACTTCCTGAAACTCCGGCGTGCGGAGCTGACTCCCCGGTCCGTGGGGCTGCCCGACTCGGGAGCGCCGCGTCGAGTCCCCGGCCTGCGCCGGGAGGAAGTGGCAGTGCTGGCCGCGATCAGCACCGACTATTACACACGGGTGGAACAGGGACGCATGCATGTCTCCGAGCCCGTGCTGGAGGCCATCGCCCGAGTGCTGAAGCTCAGTGACGACCAGCGGGAGTACGTCTTCGAACTGGCGGGCAAGGACGCCGGCCGCCCGCACCCGCCCGAGGCTCAGGTCGTCAACCCGCAACTGCAGCGGCTGCTCGACGACCTCATGTCCATCCCGGCCATGGTCCTCGGACGCCGGATGGACGTGCTGGCCTGGAACGAGATGGGTGCTGCCCTGGTGGGCGACTTCGGGCGCATCCCGAAAGGGGACCGCAATTACGCGAAGATGATCTTCTCGGACCGCATGAGGGGCCTGTACGCCGACTGGGAGGCCGCGGCCCGCCTCGCTGTCGCACAACTGCGCAGGGAAGCGGCCCGCAACCCCGGCTCGACGAGACTCGCCGCACTGGTCGAGGAGTTGTCGGAGCGGGACGCGGACTTCCGGCGGTGGTGGGCCGAGCACCTCGTGGCGGCCCGGAAGGTCGGTGCGAAGACGCTGAACCATCCGATCGTCGGCGAACTCACCCTCGAATGGGACACCCTGACGTGCAGCACCGACCCCGATCAGCAACTGACCATCTGGACGCCCGCACCCGACACGGCCACGCACGACAGGCTGCGCAGCCTTGCGGCCTGGGTGGCTGACGGGCACCCGGCCGCCCCCGGTACGGCGAACTGACGACGACATCGCGCGCGGGCGAATCCGGTTCGCCCCACTCAGGCGCCGCCCACTTCGCCGGCGGCGCGGCGCCTTCGAGGCGTGGTCCGGAGGTTTGCCGACGTCACCGCGAGCGAGACAGCCGGTTCACAGAGAGCGAGTGTCAGGTGGGTGAAGGGCGGCCAGGGTGAGCTCTGGCCTGCACGCCCTAGGGTCGGTGCCGGTGTCCGGCCCTGCAGTCGGCGAAGTACCAGCCGAGCCGCATGGTCACTGCTGCTTCCAGGTCGGCGTCCTCCCGGATCTCTCCCTGGTGGTGGGCGGGTGCGGAGAGCAGGGGTCCCTCCCTGGTTGCAAACATCCAGGGAGGGACCCCTTCCCCGCACAGCCACTTACCCCATGATGCCGTCAGCCGAGGCCGTCGTGGGAGATGGTCTGCACCTCGGCCCGCAGGGCGTGGCTGGCCCGGTATCGCGGGTCGTGGTACGACGACCAGAGGGCGTCGAGCAGCTCGAGCACCCTGCGCGTTGACCACCGCGCGCTCCAGGCGAACGGGCCTATGGGGTAGTTGGTGCCCAGGAGCATCGCGAGGTCGATGTCGTCCGGGGTCGCGACCCCGTGGTGGGCCGTCTCCCACGCCTCGTTCGCGATCATCGAGAGAACTCGGGCGACCACGAGCCCCGGGATGTCGGCCATGGGAAAGGCGTGGATGCCGGCGCGATCCAGCAGGGCGACGACGACGTCCGTGAGGGCGGCATCGGCGGAGGCGAGGGCGAGAGCCGTCGCCGTCGAGGGATCCAGGCAGCGATCGAGGAGGAGTACAGGCTCGCTTCGCCGGGCGGACTCCTCGCGTGCGCTCCGGCCGCGAGTGACCATGACGGACCCCAGACTGACGAATTCGATGCGGGCGGTGTCGCTTACCTCCCGGCCGAACTCGAGGCCGCTGCGAGTGAGCACGGCCTCCAGTTGGTCGTCCGACCCGTGCAGGACCACTCGCGTGGCGCCTGTCACTGCTTCGGCCTTCACTTCCGCGGCGAGGGGACGTGCTCGCTCGGCGCTCTCGCCGTACTCGTAGAAACCCTGGCCGGTCTTGCGACCGAACCGTCCTGCGGCGATGAGTTCGCTCTGGATGAGGGAGGGTGCGAAACGCGGGTCGTAGTGGTACGACGTCCAGACGGACTGTGTCACCGCGAAGTTGACGTCGTTGCCGATGAGGTCCATCAGTTCGAACGGGCCCATGCGGAATCCGCCGGCGGAGCGCATGAGTTCGTCGATCGTCTCCGGAGTGGACGCACGCTCCTCGACGAGTCGGAGGGACTCCCCGTAGAAGGCCCGGGCGACCCGGTTGACGATGAACCCGGGTACCGAGCGGACGTGGGCAACCGACTTACCCCAGCGTAGGGCGAGTTCGGCGACGGTGTCGACGACCTCGTCGGAGGTCTGCAGGCCCCGGACGACCTCGACGAGCCTCATGACGGGGACGGGGTTGAAGAAGTGCATGCCGACCACGCGTGACGGATCCGGCGTGCCGGCGGCGATGGCGGTGACCGACAGCGACGAGGTGTTCGTCGCGAGGACGCACGTCGGTCCGAAGTGTTCTGCGGCGCGCCGCAGAACCGCCTGCTTGATGTCGAGGCGCTCGAGGATGGCCTCGACGACGACCGTGGGTGCGTCCGTCGGCGTCTGGGTGAGGTCGGTGAAGGTACGCAGCCGTGCCTTCACCAGGGCGGGTGCCGCCGGGTCTCTCCGGCTGAGACGTGCGGTGATGTCGGACCCGGCCACCTTCAGCTGCGCCTCGTCCGGGTCGACCAGGTGCACCGGGTGACCGGAGGCGAGTGCGACCTGCGCGATCCCCCGGCCCATCGTGCCCGCTCCGATCACGCAGATGTGGGCCAGTGGTTGTGACATCAGGGGCTCCTCGGCGTCGTCCGTGGATCGCCGCCGCCGTAGTGCCGCGGACGATCCCCAAGATCCTTGACATGGTTCCTCGACAGAGTATCGTAATGTCAAACTTTTGCAGGTGTATGAAAAACAGATCAGGGTGTGAGGTGTTCGTCAGGTGAACGCGCCGTGACGCGAACCAGTCGCATTCCGTACGGGCCGACTCGTCGAACCAGGAGCTGAGTCCATGAGCTACGAGGACATCACCGTCGCCGTCCATGACGGCGTCGCGGTGATCACGATCAACCGGCCCGACCGGGCCAACAAGCTGAGGTTCGAAACAGCGCGTGAGCTGCTCGCAGCGTTTCAGCACGTGCGGCAGTCGCCCGACATCGACGTGGCGATCCTCACCGGCGCGGGCGAGAAGTTCTTCTGTATCGGGGGAGAGCACGAGGAGCCCACGTCGCTCGACTACTCCAGCGTGATGCCGGTCATCGATCTCTACGAGTTCATCGACGCGATGCCGAAGCCGGTGATCGCGGCGGTCAACGGATACGCCGTCGGCGGGGGGAACGTGCTCCAGGTCGTGTGCGACCTCTCGATCGCCGCCGACCACGCCGTGTTCCGCCAGGTGGGTCCGATGGTCGGCAGCTTCGACGCCGGCTTCGGCACCTGGTACCTCGAGGAGACCATCGGGCGGCGGCGGGCGAAGGAGATGTGGTACCTGAACCGCAAGTACCCCGCGCAGGAAGCCCTGGACATGGGCCTGGTCAACGAGGTGGTGACCGGCCGCCCCGTCCTCGACCGCGCTGTCGAGGTCGCGCAGGACCTGCGTCGACGCGGCCCGTTCGCGCTGGCCGCCCTCAAGACCGCCTTCTCCAGCCGCCACACCGGTGTCGTCGGGCAGGCACGCCTCGCACACGACCTCCTGCTCACCGCCTACCGCAACACCCAGGAGGCGGCCGAGATGTCGGAGTCCTTCGAGGAGCGCCGCGACCCCCGTCGCGAGAGGTTCTACCGATGACGGGGCGCAATGCGGAACTCGACGACTTCCTCGAGGTGCTGACGAAGCGTCTTGTGTCGGTGGAGTGGAGCGACGCCCACGCCATTCGCGCCGCGCTCGCCGCGGCGGATGTCCTCGATCTGGCACAGGAGGCGGCCGAGCTCGACGACGCCGTCGACTGGCTCGTCGCAGCCGTGCGTACGACCGCGCACTTCTCGCCCGCAGCCGCGTTCGCCCTCGCGGGCCGGTTCACCGCGCAACGTGGTCTCGCCACTTCGGACGAGGACGGCCGCGAAGTGCGGGACGTAACCTCTGCGGTCACCAATCCCACCGCACCCGACCCGTGGACGGCCACTGTGCCGACCTTGTTCGCGCCCGGCGCGGTGGTGCTCTTGGACCGCTCCACGGGACGGGCCGTGCTGGCCCGCCGGGACGCGCTGGTGGGGGAGCCCGAGGGAACACGGCGCAGCGGACTGCGCGAAGCCGCCCTGCGGACGGTCCGGCTCGACGACACGGTCGTGACGCTGCCGGAGGCTGTCACGAGGCGCACCGCGCGCGACTGGGACCTGTTCACCTCCGCTGCGGCCCTCGGCCTCGCCGAGACAGCGCTGCACACGGCGGAGACGTACGCCGGTGAGCGGCGTCAGTTCGGTTCCCCGATCGGTACCTTCGCGGGTCTGCGCGCGATCCTGGCCGAGATGCGGATCCGTGTCCGCACGGTGCACGCGATGCTCGACGGCGCGGTCGCCGGCGACCTCGACACGGCAGAGTTGCTGGCCCAGGCCGGCAGGACCGCCGTCGACGTCTGCCTGGACGCGATCCAGGTGCACGGCGGCTACGGGTACATCGACGAATACCCCGTGGCCGGTCTGCTGCGCGACGCGATCAGCCTCCGGGCCCGCGGCGGCGGCCGCCGGACCGTCCTGGCGCAGGTCGCCTCTCGACGCCTCGGCAAGCCCGGGGGCGATACGTGAAGGCTCTCGCACACTCCGCGCCCCTGAAGCACCACCCGAGGAAGGAGGCCTCATGAACGCGTCTGCCGGCCCGCTGCACGGGATCACCGTGGTCGACATCTCGTCGTCCTACGCAGCACCGACCACTTCCATGTACCTCGGCGACATGGGAGCGGAGATCATCAAGATCGAGCCCGTGCGTGGAGACGACGCCCGTGGATGGGGGCCACCCTTTCTCAACGGCGAAGCCGCGTGGTTCCTGTCGGTCAACCGCAACAAGAGGAGTTTGTGCCTGGACATACGCGGTGAGCAGGGTCGTGAGGTGCTCTTCCGGCTGCTGGAGACCGCGGACGTGTTCATCGAGAACCTGAATCCGGCCAAGCTCGAGCGGCACGGCCTGGGGCTCGACGCACTGCGTGAACGCTTTCCCCGGCTCGTGATCTGCGCGCTGTCGGGATTCGGGATCGACGGCCCCGATGCCGCGCTCCCGGGATACGACCTGATCGCCCAGGCCCGCTCCGGGATGATGAGCGTCACCGGTGACGCCGGAGTACCGCAGCGCGTCAGCACCGCTCTGTCCGATGTCGCGGCCGGCACTGTCGCCGCGTACGCCATCGCGGCCGCGTTGGTCAGGCAGCAGAGGCACGACGTCGGCGAGATCATCGACGTCGCCCTGCTCGAAGCCGACCTCGCCTTCATGTCACCTCGGATCGCCAGCTTTCTCGCGGGCGATCCGGAACCCCGCCCCTGCGGCGGCACCGACTCGGTGGTCGCGATCTACCAGACGTTCCGGACGAGCGACCGCCCCATCGTCGTCGCCGTGGGGAACGACAAGATCTGGCTCCAAGCCTGCGCGGCACTGGGCCTGGACGAGCTGGCCCAGCGGCCCGACCTGGCCACCAACGCCGGACGCCGCGCGCGCCGGGACGAGGTCGTCAACGCCTTCCAGTCGGTTCTGACCACGAGGACCTCGCAAGAAGCTCTCAAGGCTCTTCAGGACGTCGGCGTACCGTGTGCGCGGATCAACTCGCTGTCCGAAGTCGTCGACGACCCTCAAGTGGAGGCTCGCGAGGCGATCGTCAGCCAGGAGCATCCGCGTGCGGGCGTCTTCCGGGGCGTCGCGAGCCCGTGGCGTCTCGGTTCGCAGAGGAGTCGGGCGCCCCGCCTGCCGGCGCCGCTCCGGGGCGAGCACGGGCGCGACATCCTTACAAGTGCAGGATTCGACGACGAGCGGATCGCCGATCTCGCGGAGGCGGGTGTCGTATGGGTTCCCTGATCGAGGTGGACGACGACGGGCGTGTGCGGACGATCACCCTGAACCGCCCGGACCGGCTCAATGCCCTGAACACCTCCGTGCTGGACGCACTGGCGGAGGAGGTCCGGCGGGTCGCTGAGGAGAACAGGGGCATCCGGTGCCTGGTCATCCGAGGCGCAGGTGACCGGGCGTTCAGTGCCGGCGCCGACCTTGAGGAGATCCGCGGCCTCGACGCCGACCATGCGCAGGCCTTCATCCGGCGGGGCCACCGCGCGATCGGCGCGATCGAGCGCTCACCCGTTCCGGTGATCGCCGAGGTCGACGGCTTCGCCCTCGGCGGCGGATTCGAACTCATGCTGGCGTGCCACGTGGTGATCGCCTCGGACCGCAGTCAGTTCGGCCTCCCGGAGGCACGGATCGGCTGTATCCCGGGATTCGGGGGCACCCAGCGGCTGCCCAGAACCGTGGGCAAGGCGGCGGCCTTCCATCTGATGCTCACCGGCAGCCGGATCGACGCCGAGCGTGCCTGGCAGATCGGTCTGCTGTCGGTCCCGCCGGTTCCCACCGCCGAACTGCCCCGTGAGGTG
The DNA here is from genome assembly GCF_045160825.1 of Streptomyces sp. NBC_00104. Lineage (NCBI taxonomy): Bacteria > Bacillati > Actinomycetota > Actinomycetes > Kitasatosporales > Streptomycetaceae > Streptomyces > Streptomyces sp. NBC_00104. Next base: position 9,812,224 of record NZ_CP108215.1, read on the forward strand.
GCGGAGACGGCGTTTCTGATCGCGTCCGGGAGCCGCACCGGTCTGGCCAACCTGCTCGAAGCCGCGCGGCAGAGCACGTCCGGCCCAGCCCTGGAACACGAGGCGGCACTCGCCGCCCTTTCGATCGCCTCCGTCGACGGCCAGGAGGGCATCACGTCCTTCGCCGAGCGACGCGAGCCCGTCTTCACCGAGGAGTGACGGAATTGAACACTGTGCCTGAGCATCCACCCTCGGCGGACCGCACCACCGTCCTCTCACTCCTCGATGGCGTCATCGCGCACACCGTGACGCCGGCCGCAGTGGCCGTGGACCGGGACAGTTCCTTCCCTTCGGCGTCCGTCCAGGCGCTCGCCCAGGCGGGTCTCGGCGGGCTTCTGATCCCGACCTCGCTCGGAGGGCGAGGCACGTCCACGGCGACGTACGCCGAGGCACTGTCCCGGATCGCGGCCGCCTGTGGATCGACCTCGACGGTCTACATGACCCAGATGCACTGCGCCCACCCGATCCACCTCCAAGGGCGGCCCGACCAGCACGAGGCGTGGATTCCCGCGCTCTGCGAGGGCACGGCCATCGGAGCGATCGCCCTGACCGAGCCCGAGGCGGGATCGGACGTCGCGTCGATGCGTACGAAGGCGCGCCGTGACGGCGACTCCTATGTGATCAACGGCGAGAAGACGTTCATCTCCAACGGCGATGTCGCCGATGTCATCGTGCTCTTCGCGACGGTCGACCCGAGTCGCGGCAAGGACGGCATCACGGCCTTCCTCGTCGACACGGAGTACGCACGGGGTCTCGAGGCCGGTAAGCCGATGAAGAAGCTGGGCCAGAAGGGCGCCTCTACCGTCACGCTCGGATTCCAGGACTGCCGGATCCCCGTGGAAGCGCGCCTCGGCGCCGAGGGCGAGGGCTACCCCCTGCTGTTGCGGTCGGTCACGAAGTCGCGTATCAGCGCCGCAGCCCAGGGCGTGGGCTTTGCACAGGGTGCCTACGACGCCACCGTGCGCTATTGCGCGGAGCGAGATCTCCTCTCTTCCCGTACCCGCGGTGCCCAGGACCTCCAGTTCGAACTGGCCCGCCTGCGGGCGGAGATCGCGGCCGGGCGGTCGATGCTGAGGGAGGTCTGCGATCTGGTCGACGCCAGCGACGAGGACCCCACGGCCGAGGTCGCCATGGTCAAGCTGCACTGCACGACCCTGGGCGTGCGAGTCGCCTCGGCCTGCGTCGAACTTCTCGGCGAGGACGGAGATCGCGACGACATCGGTGCGGAGCGCCGACTGCGCGACGGGAAGATCACCGAGATTTACGACGGGACCAACCAAGTCCAAAGCATGCTCGTCGCCCGGGACATCCGCCTCTCGGCGATGCCATGACAGAGCACGTCTGCCGACGCCGCCGACTCACACGAGTCTTGTCCACGAGGAGAGGTCCATGATGTGGGAGGGCCGTTACGACCGCCTGTTCATCGGAGGGCGGTGGGTTCCGGCACACGGTGAGCATCTGAGGATCGTGTCGCCGTTCACGGAAGAGGTCGTCGCCGAGGTTCCCTCGGCGTCTTCGAGCGACATCGACCGTGCCGTCGCCGCGGCACGTGACGCGTTCGACAACGGGCCGTGGCCGCGTATGCCGCTGGAGGCGCGCATGGCGGTACTACGGGAACTGCGGCGGCTGCTCGCCGAGCGGCAGGAACCGATCGCACAGCTCATCACTGACGAGATGGGCTGTCCCATCACGCAGTCCCGCACCATCCAGGCCGCCAATCCGGTCCGGGTGATCGACGCGTGTCTCGATCTCGCGCTGGACTACCCGTTCCGGTCGATCCGTACGGCAGAGACGGGCAGCGCGCTCGTCACCCGGGAACCCGTCGGCGTTGTGGCCGCCGTCGTTCCTTGGAACGTGCCCATGAGCATCAGCGTCCAGAAGGTCGTTCCTGCCGTGCTGGCGGGGTGCACGGTCGTTCTGAAGCCGGCCCCGCAGACGGCTCTCGACGCGTACCTCCTGGGCGAGCTGATCGAGCGGGCCGGGTTCCCGGAGGGCGTGGTCAACATCGTTCCGGCGGAGCGCGAGAGCAGCGAGCACCTCGTCGCGCACCAGGGCGTCGACAAGGTGTCCTTCACCGGATCAACCGCTGCGGGTCGTCGGATCGCGGCGCTGTGCGGTCACGATCTGCGGCGCGTCACGCTGGAGCTGGGTGGAAAGTCGGCCGCCCTCGTTCTGGATGACGCCGACCTTGACCGGACCGTCGAGGCGATGCGCCTCGGGGCGTTCCGCAACAACGGTCAGGTGTGCACCCTGAAAACCAGGGTGCTTGTCTCCGAGGCGCGTCAGGCCGAGCTCGTCGAGCGGCTCCGCTCCCTGATCGACTCGATGCCCGTGGGCAGTCCCTACGACGAGGCCACGCAGATCGGGCCGCTGGTCTCCCACCGGCAGCGTGAGACGGTGGAGCACTACGTCGCCACCGGTCTCAAGGAGGGCGCGACCCTCGTCACAGGTGGCGGACGTCCAGAGGGTCTTGACCGCGGCTGGTTCGTGGAGCCGACCCTCTTCACCGGTGTGCGGCCGGATATGACGATCGCTCAGGAAGAGATCTTCGGGCCGGTCCTCGCCGTCATGACCTACCGGGACGAAGCCGAGGCGGTCGAGATCGCCAACAACTCGCCTTACGGTCTCAGCGGGGCAGTGTTCACATCGGACCCCCGCCGAGGGCTGGAACTCGCGAGCCGGATCCGCACCGGTGTCGTGGAGCTGAACGGGCACCCGGTCGGGCTCAAGGCACCGTTCGGTGGGTTCAAAGCCAGTGGCATCGGGCGCGAATACGGGCCCGAGGGGCTGGACGTATACACGGAGTTGAAGTCCATCGGGCTGCCCCCGGACATGGCGACATCGTTCGCGTGACCGACCGACCGAGCTGGGCCCGGGACAACCCGAACGCTCTGCACCCATCGCCCCTGCTGACCAACGGGTCGCGGTTGTCGGGACGACGCCGTGGCCACCGGACTGAGAGGAACGGACCATCAGATGGATCGTCTTGCCCACACCGATGAACTGACCGAGGACCAGCGGGAGATCCTCAAGGTGGTCAGACAGTTCGCCGAAGAGAAAATCATGCCGGTCGCCACCGAACTCGAGCACAAGGACGAGTACCCGACCGACATGGTTGAGGGACTGAAGGAGCTCGGTGTCTTCGGCCTGATGATCCCGGAGGAGTACGGCGGGCTGGGTGAGTCGCTCCTGACGTACGCGCTGTGCGTGGAGGAGATCGCACGAGGCTGGATGAGCGTCTCGGGTGTGATCAACACCCACTTCATCGTCGCGTACATGCTGATGCAACACGGCACCGAGGAGCAGAAGCGGAAGTACCTCCCGCGGATGGCCACCGGCGAGGTGCGGGGCGCCTTCTCGATGTCGGAGCCTGGCCTCGGCTCCGACGTCTCGGCCGTGGCCACCAAGGCCGACAGACTTCCCGACGGCTCCTACTCGATCACCGGCCAGAAGATGTGGCTCACCAACGGCGGTTCGTCGAACCTGGTCGCGGTGCTGACGAAAACAGATGAGGGCGCGGCCTCGGTCTACAAGAACATGACCACGTTCCTGGTCGAGAAGCAGCCCGGCTTCGGCGAGACCGCCCAGGGCGTCACCGTCCCGGGAAAGATCGACAAAATGGGTTACAAGGGCATCGACACCACCGAGATGATCTTTGACGGCCATCGGATCGAGGGCGCCCAGATCCTCGGGGGAGAGCCCGGCCAGGGCTTTTACCAGATGATGGACGGTGTCGAGGTGGGCCGCGTGAACGTCGCCGCGCGCGCGTGCGGCATCGCCGTTCGCGCCTTCGAACTGGGCATCGCGTACGCGCAGCAGCGTGAGACGTTCGGCAAGCCGATCGCGCAGCACCAGGCGATCCTGTTCCGCCTGGCGGAGATGGCGACCAAGGTCGAGGCCGCCCACGCGATGATGGTCCGCGCGGCCCGCAAGAAGGACTCCGGCCGGCGCAACGACGTCGAGGCCGGCATGGCCAAGATGCTCGCGAGCGAGTATTGCAAGGAAGTGGTCGAGGCGTCGTTCCGCATCCATGGCGGGTACGGCTACTCCAAGGAGTACGAGATCGAGCGGCTCTACCGTGAGGCGGCCTTCATGCTCATCGGCGAGGGTACGTCCGAGATCCAGAAGATGATCATCGGCCGCAGTCTGCTCAAGGAGTACGCGATGTGACGAGCCCAGGGACAGCCGGCGCATGCCTCCCCACCGGTAGTCCGGTAGGGAGGCTCTCGATCAGCAGGTTGAAGCACGACATTTTTCGGTATGACAATTTACCGACCCTGGTCATATACTGCGGCTTTGGATCAGGCCTTGTGTACGTCCGAACGTGACGGCGTCGGGCATGTCGACGGTTGGGGAGGCGTGGTATGGCTGAAACGGGGTCTGGGGCGGCGGAGAAGTTCCGGGCGCGACAGGTGACGCGGCCGCGTGATCAGGTGGAGCAGCAGATCAGGGAGGCGATCCTGGAGGGTCGTTTCGCCCAGGGGGAGAAGCTTCCGCCGGAGACGGAGCTGGCGAAGCAGTTCGGGGTGAGCCGTCCGACCGTGCGTGAGGCGTTGGGTGCGCTGGTGAGCGGCGGCCTCATCCGGAAGATTCCGGGCATGGCCGGCGGGAGTTTCGTCAACACGGTCACTCCGGATTCGCTCAGCCGGATGCTGAGTGAGTCGGTGGACACCATTTTGCGCCTGGGTGCCTTGGACATGCTCGAGCTGACCGATGTGCGGCGGGTGTTGGAGGTCCCGGCCGCCCGTCTGGCCGCTCGGCATCGGAGCGAGGAGCAGGTGGGCGAGCTGCGGTCGATCGTGGAGCGGCAGAGGACGACGACCATCGATGATCCGGGGATCCCCGGCTACGACCTGGCGTTCCACACGACGATCGGGCAGGCGTCGGGCAACCGGCTGCTGGCGGCGTTCATCGCCGCGGTGCACGATGCGACGCATCCGGCGCAGTACCTGGACGTGACCGCGGAAGTCGGGAAGCGGACGGTGAAGCAGCACATGGTGATCCTCGCGGCGATCGAGACCGGGGATGAGGACGCGGCCGCGGAAGCGATGCAGTCGCACCTCGACTACGTCCTGCGGTATTCGACCACCCAGCCCAAGGCATAGTTCCACGCACGGCGACCTGAGTGACTCGTCCGAGTCGGCATCGCTCATGCACGCACAAAAGCTGGTGTTCATGCGTGTGCCCTCCCAGCCGGCAGGCTGGGAGGGCACACGCATGAACCGCATCAATCGGCGTACCACTCCGCCATGAACTGGCTCTGGTCCGCGTCGGGGCCGAAGCGGTCAATGGCCTCCATGGTGAACTCCTCGACGAGGTGCCCGATCGGGGTGGCGTGCCCGAGGCTCTCCGCCATCTCGTTGGCCAGGTGGAGGTCCTTGAGCATCAACTGGAGCGTGAAGCCCTGTGCCCTGTAGGAGCCGCCGCTGAGGAGCTGGGGGAACGTGTTCTCCGTTGTGTAGTTCCGGCTGCTCGACTTGTTGATGACCTCGACCACGGTGTCCTGGTCGATTCCGCACGCCTGCCCGAGACGAACGGCCTCGAGCGCGGCGAAACGGTTGCAGCTGTTGAGCAGGTTGTTCACGAGCTTCATCGCGTGTCCCGTGCCCGCGGGACCCACGTGGAAGACATCAGGGGTCACGGCCATCAGCAGGTCCCGGGCCTTGGCGAACGCCTGCTCGGAGCCTCCGACCATCAGGGTGGCCGTGCCGGCCCGGGCCCGTTTGACGCCCCCGGCGATCGGCGCGTCGACGAAGTCGACGCCGAGTTCGGCGAGGGCGGGAACGATCTCCCTGTCCGTCGTAGGTGCCCCGGTGGTCGTGTCGATGACCAGAGTTCCCGGCGCGAAGTGCCGTGCGATTCCCTGGTCGCCCAGGAGGAGTTCGAACACGTTCGCCGGTCCCGGCAGCGAAAGGAAGACGTACAGGCAGCGCTTCGCTGTCTCGTCCGCCGACATGAAAGTGGCGCCCTGGCTCACGAGCTCGTCAGCAGCCTGCCGGTTCAGATCGCTCACGTACAGATCGTGATCCGCCACGAGACGGCTCGCGATGGCCGAACCCATGGCGCCAACGCCGATGAACCCCAGCTTCTCGGACATGCGGGTACCTCACTCACCTCATGGCCGACCGGGAGTCGACCAGCTCATGACTGTCGGTCGTGCTTGCGGGAGGGAGGGGCCGGGTTCCGGGCCGCTTCCGCCTCCCAGGGTCAGGCCCGCGGGTTGAAGGGGTCCTTGATGGTGTTGCCGGTGTCGATCCAGGCGGACTTGACCTCGGTGTACTCGTTCACGGCATGTATGCCGTTCTCCCGGCCGATGCCGCTCTCCTTGAAGCCGCCGAACGGGGCGACGTAGTTGACCTTGCGGTAGTTGTTGATCCACACCGTGCCGGCGCGCAGGCGCTTGATCATCCGGTGCGCCAGCGCGATGTCTCGGGTCCAGACGCCTGCGGCCAGACCGAAACTGGTGTCGTTGGCGATGCGGATGGCGTCGTCCTCGTCACGGAACCGGATCAGTGAGGCCACCGGCCCGAACACTTCCTCCCGGGCGATGCGCATGTCGTTGGTGACCTCGGTGAACACTGTCGGCTCGACGAAGAGCCCCTTCTCCAGGGCGGGGTCGTCCGGGCGCTTGCCTCCGGCGGCGAGCACCGCGCCCTCGGCCTTGGCGATGTCGATGTACCGCAGCACCTTGTCGTACTGTGCTCGGCAGGCGACCGTCCCCATTTCGCTCGCCGGGTCGCTCGGATCGCCCAGCCGGATCTGCGACGCCCGGGTGGCGAGCGCCTTGGCGAAGTCGTCGTAGATGTCGTCGTGGACCAGGACGCGGGACCCCGCCATGCAGGTCTGGCCGGTGGCCGCGAAGATTCCGGCCATCACACCGTTGACGGCGTTGTCCAGATCGGCGTCGGGAAAGACGATGTTCGGTGACTTGCCCCCCAGCTCCAGCGACACACGGGCCAGCCGAGCGGCCGCAGTGGCCGCGATCTGCTTGCCGACCGAGGTCGAACCGGTGAACGAGATCTTGTCCACGCTGGGGTGAGCCACCAGGGCGGCTCCAGTCTCGCCGGCCCCGGTCACCACGTTGACCACACCGTCGGGGAAGCCCGCTTCCTTGATCAGTCGTGCGAACACCAACGTCGAAACCGGTGTCACCTCCGACGGCTTGACCACCACCGTGCATCCGGCGGCCAGCGCAGGCGCGAGCTTGGCCATCAACAGCATCAGCGGGCTGTTCCACGGCGTGATCAGGGCCACCACGCCGATCGGCTCACGCATCGTGAACGCCTGCATGTTCGGCACGCTCGTCGCCAGCGTCTCACCGATCGGGCTCTCGGCCACCCCGGCGAAGAAGTAGCAGTGGTTCGCGAGTGCCTTCGCCTGGTCGGCCACTTCGCGGATCAGCTTGCCGTTCTCGCGTACCTGCACCGTCGCCAGTTCGGCGGCGCTCTGTGTGATCAGGTCGCCCAACCGGCGCAACAGGCCCGCACGCGCCAGGGGAGTCGCGCTCGACCACGGACCCTCCTCGAAGGCCCGTCGTGCTGCGGCCACCGCGGCATCCACGTCATCAGTGGTCGCCGTCGGCACCTCCGCCCAGTCCTCACCGTCGAACGGACTGGTGCACCTGAACGTCGAGCCGTCGGCGCTCGCCCGCCACTGACCGTCGATCAGTATCGAGAAGCTCTCGATCGGCATCTTGGACCTTCCTTTCCTGGGTGTGCGCCATGCGGCGCCGGGGTGGGCAGCGGGAGTGGTCCTGCGCGTCAGGGGCGCGGCGGAGGAAGGAGCGGCCGTGAGACGGCCGGACCGGTACGAGGACGACTCGGCGAATGGCATGCAACTGCTGCCCACCTCGCGAATCTAGCTCTGGGCCTTCAGTCGGTCAACTGTCAGACAAAGGCAAGTGTGCATGCGATCCTGGCCTGCAGCCGTAGTCATTGGGCGGCCCGGGGCTTAAGTCGACCGCCGGAGGTGAGCCCGCGGATTTCGCGGCTGGATCCGGTCGTTGCGGGCGGGAGGATCCGCACAGAACGGCGCGAGCGTACGGGCGTCGCTCTCTCGCCGTGGCCGCCCGCATCCAAAGCCAAGGAGGCATTTCTCCTTCGCTGATGGTTGCCGCGCGGATCCGGGACGGTCTCCGCGAGTACGGCGCCGCTAAGTCATTACCATGAGAGGCAACGGCATGGCCAGAAATGGGCTGATGTGGATGGGTGTACCGACGGCTTACCGGTACCTCGGCGCAGGACCGGGAAATGTGCTGCAGGGGCCTTGTACGGCCACTGCGGTCGTGGATGGCCAGGGCAGCATCTCCCTGTGGAGTCCGGAGGCGGAATCTCTCCTCGGCTATCGGGCGAGAGACATCTATGGCACGCCCGCGGTGGATCTGCTGATCACCCCGGCGGACCGTGAAGCGGCGCTGGCAGCCGGCCGCCGACGGGGTGGAGCCGGGCAGGGCTGGGACGGTGTGCTGGCCATGAGACACCGAGACGGGCATGCGGTCCGGGTCGCGCTGCGCGTGCGTCCCGTGCTTGGTGGTCAGGGGCAGGCCGGCTGGTCGGTCGGCGCCGCCGACGTGCGGCAGGTGGAGCGGTCGGAGTTCGATCAGGCGGTCCTCAAAGCGCTGTTCGAACAGGCCCCGATCTCCATCACCGTTGTGGGCACCGATCTGAAATTCCGCGCGGTCAATGCCGTGGCCATGCGCGATCTGGACCTGCCTGCCGAGCGGATCATCGGGCGCCGCAACCACGAGGTGGCACCGGAGATCGACTTCCAGATAGCCGAGGAGCGCCTGCGCCGGGTGCGGGACACCGGCGAACCGGAGATCGGTTTCCCGGTGCGCGGTCGACTCCCGTCGGACGTGGAGCGCGAGGGTATGTGGTCCTCCTCATCGTTCCGGCTGACGGACTCGGCCGGCCACGTCCTCGGTATGTGCCAGACGTTCGTCGACGTCACCGAAGGTTATCGGGCCCAGCAACGGCTGGAACTGCTGACCGAGGCCGGGGCGCGGATGGGCACCACGCTGGATGTGGAGCGCACCGCGCAGGAACTGGCCGACGTGGCCGTTCCCGGGCTGGCGGACTTCGCCGTCGTCGACCTGCTGGAGGCCACGGTGCGCGGGGAGGAGCCGGCTCCCGTGCCGGTGGCCGCACCGGCGCTGCTTCGCCGGTCGGGAGTCCGATCGGTGCGGCCGGGGAATCCGGAGGCCGCGTATGTCGTGAGCGAGAGGGTGACGTTTTCCCCGGGCACACCACAGGCTCGGTGCCTGGTGGGCGGGCGGCCGGAACTCATGCGGAAGCTGGATGACGGCGAGCAGTCGACCTTCGATCCGCGCATCGTCGAGAAGATACGTGCGTCCGGCACCCGCTCGGCCATGGTCGTGCCGCTGCGGGCACGCGGGATCACGCTTGGTGTGGCTGTCTTCGCTCGCCACCGCGACTCCCCTCAGTACGATGAGGGGACTCTGGCCCTGGCCGAGGACTTCTGTTCGCGTGCCGCGGTGTGTATCGACAACGCCCGCCGCTACACCCGCGAACACACCACCGCTCTCGCTCTGCAGCGCAGCCTGCTGCCGCGCGAACTGCCTGACTCTCCTGCGGTGGATACCGCCTACCGGTACTTGCCCGCCGCCGCCCACGCCAGCGCCGGCGGGGACTGGTTCGATGTTCTGTCCCTGTCCGGTGCCCGGGTCGCCCTGCTGGTCGGCGACGTCACCGGGCACGGCCTGCATGCGGCGGCCATCATGGGGCGACTGCGCACCGCTGTCCACACCCTGGCGGATCTCGACCTCGACCCCGACGAGGTCCTCGCCCACCTCGACGATCTCGTCGTCCGCCTGGCTGAGGAGGATCCCGACTGTCAGGGCGCCAGCTGTCTGTACGCCGTCTATGACCCGGTCTCCCGCCTGTGCACCTTCGCGCGCGCCGGCCACCCCCCACCCGCCCTGGTACGCCCCGACGGAGCTGTGGAGTTCCTCGACGCCGTCCCGCCGGGCCCGCCGCTCGGCCTGGGCAGCCTGCCCTTCGAAACCGCCGAGTACCAACTCCCTGAGGGCAGTCTGCTCGCGCTGTACACGGACGGTCTCATCCAGGACCCGGGGCGCGACGTCGACGCCGCGCTGGATCGGCTGGCCCGCGTGCTGGCCGGTCCTGGCCGACCGCTGGAGCAACTGGGTGACGCGGTGATGTCCGCCCTCGTCGCCGAACGCCGCTCCGACGACGTGGCCCTGCTCCTCGCCCGCACCCGTGTCCTGGCAGCGGACCGGGTCGCCTCCTTTCAGCTGGCGGCCGACCCGGCCCTGGTGGCCCAGGCCCGATCCCTCGCCACCCGCCAGCTCGCCGAATGGGGCCTGGAACAGCTCGCTTTTGCCACCGAACTCATCATCAGCGAGCTGGTCACCAACGCCATCCGGCATGCACGTGGCCCCATCGCGATGCGTCTCATCCACACCCAAACGCTCATCTGCGAAGTCTCCGACAGCAGCCTCAGCGCCCCGCACCTACGCCATGCCCGGACCACCGACGAGGGAGGTCGTGGCCTTTTCCTGGTCGCTCAGCTCGCCTCCCGCTGGGGCACCCGCTACGCCCACGACGGCAAGACCATCTGGGCCGAACAGCCCCTGCCTCCCGCCGAGGTGCCGGGTGTGCGGATGGACGAAGCGGTCGACCTCCGGACGGGCTGATCCGCGGGAACGCAGACTCGTTCAGCAGGTGGCTGGCTTCGTCTTTGGTGTTGCGCACATGCGGTACGCCGGGCCACCGAGGGGGCAGGGCCGGTACGGAACCGAAGGGCCGCCCAGCCTGTGTCCGAAGACGATGACGCCCTTGCCTGCGGACTGTCTGTCGAACTCTGCGTACGCTTCCACGACCTGGTCCCGCCGTCAGAGGGTCAGAATTCAGGCGTCGCCGAGAGACGCCGCTGCGTGCACAGCCAGAAGCGGGCCGACAGCCCGCGTGGCACGCCGCAGGCCAGGAGGTAGTGAGCAGATCCTGGCGACGGCGGGCGTTCTCTTTTTCCGCTCGCGCATGGCTGAGTGAGGGCCACTCGTACGGCGCGCCGTGCACGCCTGGGCCTCGCCTACCCGGCGAGCTGGAACCGTTGGGCACGGTCGGCTGGGGAGGCCTGCCGGGTTCGATGCGCCGCGACCTGCCAAGACGCCGATGCGCTTGACTGTGGAACCACTCGCTTACATCTTGACAGTGAGTTGAATGTCAGACATCTTGTGGGCATGTCCACACAGGTAGCCATCGTCACGGGCGCGGGCCGAGGCCTCGGTCGCGCCGTCGCCCACAGCCTGGCCCGCCGCAAGGTCGCCGTCGTCCTCGCCGGACGTACACCCGAGCATCTGGCGGAAGTCCGGGACGCCGTGCTCGACGAGGGCGGCGCCGCGCTGGCCGTGCCGACCGATGTCTCCGACGCCGCGTCGGTCCAGGCCCTCTTCGACACCTGCCTGGAGGAGTACGGGCGTCTGGACGTCCTCGTCAACAACGCCGGTGTCACCGCGCAGGTGCAACTCGCCGACATGACCGAGGGCGACTGGGACCGTATCTTCGACATCAACGTGCGCGGCATGTTCCTGTGCAGCCGGGCGGCGGCCCGGCACTTCGCGTCGACGGGTTCCGGTCGGGCGATCAACGTCGCCTCGGTGTTCGGGCTGCTCGGTCGGCCCGGGTTCACCGCCTACGGCGCGTCGAAGGGTGCCGTCATCAACTTCACCCGTGCCGCGGCCGCGGAATGGGCGAGGTTCGGAGCGCAGGTGAACGCTGTGGCGCCGGGCTACTTCGCGACGGACATCAACGCCGAACTGCGTGACGACGAGGCCGCGGTGGCCAAGGTGGTGCGGAGGATCCCCGCCCGGCGCATGGGGCGGCCCGAGGAACTCGCCGATCTCGTGACCTACCTGTCCCTCGACGCCCCGGATTTCCTGACGGGGCAGACCATCGCCATCGACGGCGGAGAATCCAGCGTCTGACCACGCCTCAAAGGAGTCGTACTAATGTTCGAGGCCGTCATCTGTGAGCCTGTCCGTACCCCGGTCGGGCGCTATGGGGGCGTGTTCAGGGACGTACCGGTCACCCACCTCGCCGCCACGGTGGTCAAGGGCCTCGTCGACCGCACCGGCGTCACCGCCGACGCCATCGACGACGTGATCTTCGGCCAGGGCTACGCCAACGGGGAGGCAGCGGCCATCGGCCGGATCGCCGCCCTGGACGCGGGCCTGGACATCACCGTTCCTGGCCTGCAGATCGACAGGCGTTGCGGATCGGGGCTGCAGGCCGTGATCTACGCCTGCATGCAGGTGGCCACCGGCGGCTCGCAACTCGTGCTGGCGGGTGGCGCGGAAAGCATGAGCCAGGCCGAGTACTACATCCCCGGTATGCGATGGAACCAGGGGCGTCAGCCCCAGCTGCTCGACCGGCTTGCCCAGCCGCGTGGCAACTCGGGCGGCCGACGCTTCCCCGTGTCCGGCGGGATGATCGAAACCGCTGAGAACCTGCGTGCCGAGTACGGCATCAGCCGCACGGAACAGGACGAGTGGGCGGTCCGCTCGCACGCCCGCGCCGTCAGCGCGATGGAGCGCGGCCTCTTCGCCGACGAGACGATCCCGGTCGTGGTGCCGGCTCGCAAGGGAGACGACCTCACGGTCACCGCCGACGAGCACCCCCGGCCGGGGACCACGGTCGAGTCGCTGGCCCGGCTACGGCCGCTGCTCGAGGGCACCATCGACGGGGCGACCGTGACCGCGGGCAACTCCAGTGGCCAGAACGACGCGGCCGCCGTCGCCATCGTGACGACGCCGCAGCGCGCCGAGCAGCTCGGACTGCGTGCATACGCCCGGCTGGTGAGCTGGTCGCTGGCCGGGGTGGAGCCGCACCGTATGGGTATAGGGCCCGTACCCGCGGCGCAGCGAGCGCTCGAACGAGCCGGGCTCCAGTGGTCCGATCTCGACCTGGTCGAGCTCAACGAGGCCTTCGCCGCCCAGGTGCTCGCCTGTCTGCGCGAGTGGAAACTCGGCAGTGGTGACCTGGAGCGGGTCAACGTCAACGGTTCGGGTATCTCCCTCGGCCATCCCATCGGCGCCACCGGCGGCCGGATCCTCGCGAACCTGCTGCGGGAACTCGACCGGCGCGACGCGCGCTACGGAATGGAGACCATGTGCATCGGCGGCGGCCAGGGGATCGCGGCGATCTTCGAGCGGGTCGCGCGATGAGCCGGCGACGTGTCCTGGTGACCGGGGCCGCCGGATTCCTCGGCTCGCACGTGGTCGAGCAACTCAGTGCGGCCGGCCACTACGACGTGGTGGCCACGGATGTAGTGCGCTCCGAGCGCGCTGAAGCACTGGCCGCCCTGAAGCATGTCGAGTTCCTGCCCATGGACCTGCGCGACACCGACGCGCTTGACAAGGCCGTCAGTACCAGCGACACGGTGATCCACCTGGCTGCGGTCCGTTCCCACGCCGCCTCGGCGTCGCCGCGCGCCGCACACGACGTGAACGTGGGCGCGGCGTACGACCTGATCAGCCTGTCGGCCCGGCACGGTGTCGAGCGCCTGGTGCTCGGGTCGACCCACCTGGTCTACGGTCCCTTCGACGACCCGGCCGCGCCCCCCTTCACCGAGGACCAGGCGTCGATCCGTCGCGGCCTGAACATGTACGCGGCGGGCAAACTGGCCGCCGAGGCCTTCGCCGAGGCCTTCGCCCAGGCCGGCGGTGCTCCGTACGTGATCCTCCGCTACGGCACGATCTACGGACCGCGGGCCAACCGTGACGGCAACGCCGGCATCCTGATCGGCATCCTCGACGCGCTCGACCGCGGCGAACGCCCGTCGGTGCCCTGGCAGAAGGACTCCGTGCATGCCCTCATCCACGTCCACGACGCGGCACGGGCCACGGTCCGCGCGGTCGAGACGGCCGGCGTCGAGCGTACGGCGGTCAACGTCGTCGGCACGCCGGTCACGGCGGAGGAGCTCTACACCGCGCTGGTACGCGTCGAGGGCTCCGATCCGGACGTCATCGACTGGCGTGCCGAGCGCACCAGGTACCAGCACGTCAGCGCCGGGAGGCTGGCCTCGGTGCTGGGCCTCACCGCGACGACCGACCTGCTCAGCGGCCTGCGGGAGTTCGTCGACTGGTACCGCGAAGACGTCAAGGGCGTCGACCGAGCCCAGTGACCGGAACCCAGAGATCGGAAGACGAACCCTGTGACCCGCATCCTGTATCTGAGTCTGTCCAACGCCGCGTACTCCTCGAACTACTTCCCGTTCCTGCGCCGGTACATCGATGACTTCGTCTCCGAAGGCACCGAGGTCGAACTGAGGGGGGCCCGGGTCGGACGCATCGACAGCTTCCGGTTCTGGGAGGCCCTCGACTCCGTGTCGATCCTGGATTCCGTGCTGGACGCGGAGCAGTCCGGCTTCGACGCGGTCGCGATCGGGAACATCCTGGACCCCGCGCTGCGCGAGGCCCGCTCCATGGTCGACATCCCCGTGCTCGGCTACGGGGAGACCTCGATGCTGACCGCGTGCCTCATGGGCAGCAAGTTCGCCCTGGTGGGCGTCAACCCCTACTTCGGGGGACGCTTCGAGGAGAACGTCGCCAAGTACGGGCTGCGCGAACGACTGGCCGGCATCGAGTGCATGGACCTCACCCCGCACGAGCTGGACGCCTGCTTCTCCGACGACGAGGGCCGCAAGCGTGCCACCGACTCGTTCCTGGCGGCGGCCCGGGCGACCATGGCCCGCGGGGCCGAGGTCATCATCCCGGCGGGCGGCCGTATCACGGCGTTCCTCAACTCCGTCGGTCTGCGCGAGGTGGACGGCGCGCCCGTTCTCGACGGCACGGCGACCCTGCTGGCCATGACCGAGTCGGCGGTACGGATCCGTGCCGCGGCGGGTTCCTTCGTCAGCCGGCGACGCCTGTACGCCAAGGCCCCCACCGACGTGATCGGGGCAGCGGCGGCCGAATACGCCGAGAGCTACGGGCTGCCCGCACTGGCCCGGCTCGCAGACCCCGCCACCGAGGCCCCTGAGGAGAAGAAGTGAGCGCGCCCCAGCCCATCGGACCGCCGGTCTACCCCCTGAGCAAGCAGGACACCTTCGTGTCCAACCTCGACCGGCTGAGGGAGACCTCGGACGCCGTGGCGGACGCGTTCCGCGGACTGCGTCACGCGGCCGACGCGCACGGCACCTTGGACGCGAAGCAGCGCGAACTCTGTCTGCTGACAGGCTTCGCCGTCACCCGCAACGAGGGCGGGTTCCGCGTCCACTGCACCCGCGCCAAGGACGCGGGCGCGACGATGGAGGAGATCGAGCAGGTCGTCATCCTCATGCTCGGCACTTCCATGGGCCTGGTCCCGGTCGTCGAAGCGCTCAGCTGGGCGCACGACGAGCTGAAGTGACCAGAAACGTTGTCCCACTACCCGCAACGCCCCCTTCGGAAGGCCGAAGGCATCGACAGGAGGACATATGGCCGACGTCAATCAGCCGAAGAAGGCTCTCGTGGTGGGCGCCGGCTCCGGCATCGGACGCGCCACGGCCCTGCGCCTGGCGGACACGGGCATCACCACCGCCGCGGCCGATCTGAATGCCGAGGCCGTCCAGACGCTGGCGAAGGAGCACCCGAACATCGTCGCCCTGGGTGACAAGCCGTGGGACGCGACCGACCCGGAAGCCTGTGACCGCATGCTCGAGGAAGCCGTCGATGCACTGGGACACGTCGACCACGTGATTTCCACTGTGGGCTGGACGGCCATCACACCGTTCCTCGACGAGTCGCCCGAGTACTGGCGACGGATCATCGACGTGAACCTGATGTCGAGCATCTACCTCTCGGCGGCGGCGGGAAGGGTGCTGCGCGAGAACGGCGGCAGCATCGTCCTCACCTCGTCCGAGGCGGGCACGGTGGGAACCTCGGGCGAAACCGTCTACTCCGCGGCCAAGGCGGGCGTCATCGCACTGGTCAAGTCACTCGCCCGCGAATGGGCCCGCCACGGCATCAGGGTCAACGCGGTGGCCCCCGGGATCACGGCCACGCCACTGCTGGAGAGCCAGGGCGGGGACTCACTGCTGTCGAAGATCGTGCGGGGGGTCCCGCTGCGCAGGGCGGGCGAGCCGGAGGAGATCGCCGCCGCCCTCACGTTCCTCGCGCTCGACGACGCGAGCTACATCACCGGCCAGACCCTGTGCGTGGGCGGCGGTCTGACCATGGGGTCGTAGACCCGGACACACATGACGAGTGCGGTGCGGCCGGCGGCGGCACGCACGGACAACTCCCGTTGGTGAGGACAACATGGAACTCGACAGCAAGACGATCATCATCACGGGTGGTTCTCGTGGCATGGGACGGTGCCTCGCGCTCCGGCTCGCAGGCGAAGGCGCCAACGTCGTCGTCAACTACCGGCGCGACGCCGAGGCGGCGGAGCAGACCGTCGCCCGTATCGAGGAAGCCGGCGGCAGTGCCCTGGCCGTGCAGGCCGACATCTCGGACACCGAAGCCGTCGAGGCGCTCGTGGAGACCGCGGCCGACCGATTCGGCAAGATCGACGTCATCGTCGCCAATGCGGCAGCCAGCGCGTTCAAGCCGCTGACACAGATCCACTCCCATCACATAGCCAAGACGATGGGCATCACGGTCCAGGGCTTCCTCGATCTGGCGCGCGCCGGCGCCCAGCACATGCCGCCCGGCGGGAGGATCGTCGCCGTCTCGGGATGGGACAGCTTCCGCGTCCTCCCGGGACATGGACTCCTCGGCGCCGCGAAGGCCGCCATGGAGACGATCGTGAAGTACTTCGCGATCGAACTGGGCAGCCGCGGCATCACCGCCGTCGGGGTCTGCCCGGGGCCCATCGACACCGATTCCTTCCGGTACTACGCCGGCGAGGCCTGGGAGGACTACGAACGCCACTGGCTGGCCCAGACACCCTCCGGCGCCTACCCCACGCCGGAAGAAGTCGCCGAGGTCATGGCGTTTCTCTGTTCCCCTCGCAGTGCGGCCATCAACGGCCAGACGATCGTCGTCGACGGCGGGCTGTCGCTCGCCACGATGCCGATGTCCTTTGGGCAGGGGCTCAAGCCATGACTACCGCAACCAACGACGCGGCGCAGACGGTCGTCCAGCTCATGAGCCAGATCGAGCGCCGGCCCCGCCACTCCGTCGCGGTCGAGGGACCCGACGGCCGGCACCGGCTCACCGTCGCCGACCTGACCGAGGCGTCGAACCGGCTGGCCAACGCCTTCATCGGCCTCGGACTGGCCCCGGGCGACCGGGTGGCCTACGTCGCGCAGAACCACGTCGAGTACGTCGTGCTCGAGTTCGCGCTGCTGAAGGCGGGACTGGTCAAGGTCCCGCTCAACCACCGGTTCACGCCGCACGAGCTCCGCCGGTGCATGGAACTCGCCGACGTCCGCCTCGTGGTCGCGGACGGTCCGGCTGCCGCCGCTGTCGACGAGGTCGTCGACGGCGACGAACTCCTGAAGGTCGTCCTCGGCGAACGGCCGGGCTGGCGTTCGTTCGACGCATTGGCCGCCGCGGGTTCGCCACTGCGGCCACGGGTCCACGTGGGGCCCGACGACCTTTACCACATCAGGTTCAGCTCCGGTTCGACGGGACGGCCCAAGGGCATCGCCATCTCGCACCGTGGGGCACGCGCGGCGATCCTCGGCAACACCTGGGTGATGAGCACGAGCGGACCGACTCTCGCTCCCCGAACCCTTCAGGTGGCGCCCCTGGTGTACGCGGGCGGCTGGAGTGTTCTGCCCACGCTGCTGTGCGGGGGCACGAACGTGGTCCTGCCACGGTTCGACGCGGACGAGACACTCCGGGTGATCAAGGACGAGCGGATCGACTGGATGTTCGCCGTTCCCACCATGCTGCGCCGGATCAGCGCTTCCGACGAACTCCCGCTGCTGCGTGACGCACAGCTCTCCTGCCTGATGCTGGCCGGTGAACCCGCCGCCCTTCCGGCGCTCGAGACCGTCAGCGAGCATACGGACGCACTGCTCCAGTGCTGGGGACAGACCGAGGCACCCGCGTCCACCACACTGCTCAGCCGGCAGGAGATGAGGACACCCGCGTTGTGGCCCTCCATCGGCCGGCCCGTTCCCGGCGTGGAGTTCTCCCTCCTCGTGGGCGGTGAGGTGCTCGAGGAGGTGGCGCCCGGCACCCAGGGAGAACTGGTGATCCGCACCCCGAGCATCACCACTGCTCTCCTCGGCGCGGAGGCCGAGCACGCCGAACGCCTTCTTGCCGACGGCTGGTGGCGCACATCGGACCTGGGCCACTTCGACGAGGAGGGCCGGGTCTTCATCGTCGGCCGCGCCAGCGAGACGATCATCACCGGCGGCACCAACATCCAGCCTGTCGAGATCGAACGCGCTTTTGAAGAGCATCCCGGAGTGCGTGAGGCCGTCGTGGTGGGCGTTCCCGACGAGCAGTGGGGCGAGACCCCGGCGGCGCTGGTCCACGCACCCGACCTCGACGCCCTCAAGCCGGAGGAGCTCACCGACTGGGTGCGCGGCAAACTGGCCGGATTCAAGAATCCCCGCCACGTCTACCTCTCGAGCGACCCGATTCCTCGGGCCTCCGGCGAGTCCAAGATCGCTCGCGGCGACATCAAGCGGATGCTCCGCGCGTGGGTGGCGGATCCCGCCCACGTCCCTGCCAACGTGACAAAGGTGGTGACCCCTCGTGGATGAGGTCGTGGTCGACGGTACGGACGTGATCGGTTCGGTGCGGCTGAACCGTCCGGAACGTGGCAACTCGGTGACGCCGGTCGTCGCTACGGAACTCGGTGACGCTGTCCAGAGGCTGTGCGACACGGACGGGGTCAAAGCGGTCGTGCTGACCGGGACGGGTTCGGTGTTCTGCGCCGGGGCCGACGTCCGGGAGATGTTCGACGTGTACCAGGGCGACGGCGCCGACGGCCTGATGGACTACCTCGCCGACGTGTGGATGCCCGCCGTACAACGCACCATCCGCCTCATCTGGGGCGCCTCGAAGCCGATCGTCGCCGCGTTCAACGGCGCGGCCACGGCCGGTGGACTCGATTTCGGCCTCGCCTGTGACGTGCGTGTGGCCGCTTCCACCGCGCGTTTCGCCGAGAGCTACGTCAACCTTGGGATGGTCCCCGTGGCCGGCGGCGCCTACCTGCTTCCCGCGGTGGCGGGCCTGCCCGCCGCCACCGCTCTGCTGGCATCGGGCGCCTTCGTCAACGCCGACCGGGCTCTCGGCCTCGGCATCGTGAACGAGGTGTGCGAGCCCGACGAACTGGATGCCTGCGCATTGCGGTGGGCGACGGAGATGGCTCACGGGCCCGTCGAGACCTTCGCGCGGGTCAAAGGCATCGCCCGCGGTGCGTCGACACCGGCCTTCGAGACAGCCCTGCGCGACAGCCTCGCCGCGAACATCGAACTGATCGCGCGCCCCGAGGTCCGAGAACGCATCGTCGCCGTCATGGAAAGGTTCAGTCTCGCGACGGCACAGCGCGGCTGACTGCTTCAGGTCGTCAGGCAGGCCGTCGCCTGCGGGCCGTGGAGGACGGCGCGCCAGTCAGGGGCCGTGCACGCGGGAGGCGGCCTGAGCGCGTAGGTGAGCTGCGGTCGGTGATCGGCCGGCTTCGTGCACTCGGGGGTGAACAGCCGCAGCTCGGCGTTACGGGACTTTCGCATGTGCCTTCCGACACTCCTCTCGCGCTTCGCGCGATCCCCGCCGTCGCACCGTTCGGCGGTGAGCAGCGGCCTGCCGTGACCTGCGGATCGGGGAGCACACTGCTCAGGGCGCAACGGTGCAATCGGGGTATACACACCGTCTTCGACGGCCGTAACGGGCCTTGGGCGGGTAAACCACGAGCTGCCGGTGAGCAGCTGCCGTTGTTGAAGCGTCACGGCCCTTGGCGGTGCGGTCCACGATGCTGATCAGCCCCCGATTGCCGACATGGGCCTGTCGGGCTGGACGAAGGACGGGTCGTCCAGGCCCGCTCCCGCCTTCTTGCCCCACATCGCCAGGCGCCAGATGCGGGCGATCTCCTCGTCGGGGGCGCCGGAGCGCAGGGCGGCGCGCAGGTCGGTCTCCTCGCGGGCGAAGAGGCAGGTGCGGACCTGGCCGTCGGCGGTGAGGCGGGTGCGGTCGCAGGCCGAGCAGAAGGGGCGGGTGACGGAGGCGATGACGCCGACGCGGTGCGGGCCGCCGTCCACCAGCCAGCGTTCCGCCGGGGCCGAGCCGCGCTCGTCCTGGCCCTCGGGGGTCAGGTCGAAACGGGTGCGCAGTGACGTCAGGATGTCGCCCGCCGTGACCATGCCGTCGCGCTTCCAGCCGTGCTGGGCGTCCAGGGGCATCTGCTCGATGAAGCGCAGTTCGTAGTCGTGCTCCACGGCCCAGGCGAGGATGTCGGGGGCCTCGTTCTCGTTCAGGCCCGGCATCAGGACCGAGTTGACCTTGACGGGGGTCAGGCCGGCGTCGCGGGCGGCGGCCAGGCCTTCGAGGACGTCCTTGTGCCGGTCCCGGCGGGTGAGGGTCTTGAAGACGTCCGGGCGGATGGTGTCCAGGGACACGTTCACCCGGTCCAGGCCCGCCGCCTTCAGGGCCGTCGCCGTGCGCTTGAGGCCGATGCCGTTGGTGGTCAGGGACATCTGGGGGCGGGGGGCGAGAGCCGCCACGCGCTCCACTATGCCGACCAGGCCGGGGCGCAGCAGCGGCTCACCGCCGGTGAAGCGGACCTCCGTGACGCCCAGGACGCGGACGGCGATGTCGATGAGACGGACGATCTCGTCGTCGTCGAGCAGGTCGGGCTTGGCCAGCCACTGCAGGCCCTCCTCGGGCATGCAGTACGTACAGCGCAGATTGCACCGGTCGGTCAGCGAGACCCTCAGGTCGGTGGCCACTCGGCCGTAGGTGTCGATGAGCACGTGGGCCCCCTCCCTCGTCGGACCGAACACAAGGCCCTGGAAGACGTGTCCGGTCGAACCGCATGTCGGCAGACATTTTTGGTCCGAATGAATGATCAAGAATCCAGTGGTGACTACACACCGTGCCGACGAACAGCGCTGTGCCGCCAGCCACTCGGCCCTCCAGCTCCGTCCCTCTGCGGTTTGAGTAGGCAGCCGCGAATGCGGGGGTCGACGGCAGGTCGGAATCGCCGTCTGGCAGAAAGTGATGGCATTGCCGCTTCCCGCGCCGTCACTTCCATGGCGTCGGGATGCTGTTGCGCTCGCTGGGCTCAGTGTCCGACGAATGCCGGGCTCGGCAAGCAATCACCGACTGCCCGCCAGCATGCCATCGCGTATGACTGCGGTGGGAGGGAGTTTTTTGTCCCTGGCTACGGCGCAGCTCGAGGCGCGCTCCGTTTTCCCTGACGTTTTGTCATAAGGAGGTGGATTACGGCTTGGGAACGGGCGGGGAGGGCTTCGTGGTCGCGGGCCAGGTGTTGGTGGAACGTGCCGGGGTCTTGACGGACTCCAGGAGCAGCTGGGCGACGTCGACGACCGTGATGGACTCCTTGGCCTTGCCGCCCGCGGCGGAGCCGCTTTCGGCTGCAGCCTTCTTGCCGTTCACGGAGTCCGTGAGCATGACGAGGCAGAACGGGCAGGCGGTGGAGACGATGTCCGGGTTGAGGGAGAGGGCTTCGTCGACGCGCTCGTTGTTGATGCGCTTGCCGATCCGCTCCTCCATCCACATCCGCGCGCCGCCGGCGCCACAGCAGAAGCCGCGTTCCTTGTGGCGGTGCATCTCCTGCTGGCGCAGGCCCGGGACGGCGGTCATGATCTCGCGCGGGGGCGTGTAGATCTTGTTGTGGCGGCCCAGGTAGCAGGGGTCGTGGTAGGTGATGAGGCCCTCGACCGGGGTCACCGGGATCAGCTTGCCCTCGTCGATGAGGTGCTGGAGCAGCTGGGTGTGGTGGATGACCTCGTAGTCGCCGCCGAGCTGCGGGTACTCGTTGCCGATGGTGTTGAGGCAGTGCGGGCAGGTGGCGACGATCTTCTTGGCCGACTTGGGCTTGCGGGACTCCTCGGTCACCTTGCCGTCGTCGTCCATCTCCTCGCCGAACGCCATGTTCAGTGCCATGACGTTCTCCATGCCGAGCTCCTGGAACAGGGGCTCGTTGCCGAGGCGGCGGGCGGAGTCGCCGGTGCACTTCTCGTCGCCGCCCATGATGGCGAACTTGACGCCCGCCATGTGGAGCAGCTCCGCGAAGGCCTTGGTGGTCTTCTTGGCCCGGTCCTCCAGGGCGCCGGCGCAGCCGACCCAGTACAGGTACTCGACCTCGGAGAGGTCCTCGATGTCCTTGCCGACGACCGGGACCTCGAAGTCGACCTCCTTGAGCCACTCCAGGCGCTGCTTCTTCGCCAGGCCCCAGGGGTTGCCCTTCTTCTCCAGGTTCTTGAGCATCGTGCCCGCCTCGGACGGGAACGCGGACTCGATCATCACCTGGTAGCGGCGCATGTCGACGATGTGGTCGACGTGCTCGATGTCGACGGGGCACTGCTCGACGCAGGCGCCGCAGGTGGTGCAGGACCACAGGACGTCGGGGTCGATGACGCCGTTCTCCTCGACGGTCCCGATCAGCGGCCGCTCGGCCTCGGCGAGAGCCGAAGCGGGCACGGAGGCCAGCTGCTCCTCGGACGCCTTCTCCTCGCCCTCCATGGTCTTGCCGCCACCGGCGAGGAGGTAGGGGGCCTTGGCGTGCGCGTGGTCCCGCAGCGACATGATCAGCAGCTTGGGGGAGAGCGGCTTGCCGGTGTTCCAGGCCGGGCACTGCGACTGACAGCGGCCGCACTCGGTGCAGGTGGAGAAGTCGAGGATGCCCTTCCAGGAGAACTGCTCGACCTGGCTGACACCGAAGACGTCGTCGTCACCGGGGTCGGTGAAGTCGATCGGCTTGCCGCCCGACGTCATGGGCTGCAGACCGCCCAGCGCCGTCGCGCCGTCGGCGTTGCGCTTGAACCAGATGTTCGGGAAGCCGAGGAAGCGGTGCCAGGCGACACCCATGTTGGTGTTCAGCGAGACCGTGATCATCCAGATCAGCGAGGTGCCGATCTTGATCATCGCGACGAAGTACACCAGGTTCTGCAGGGTGGAGGGGTCCAGGTCCTTGAAGGCGAGGACCAGCGGGTACGAGGCGAAGTACCCGGCCTCGTAGTGGTCCACGTGGTGGATGGCGCCCTCGAGGCCGCGCAGCACGTAGATCGCGAGACCGATGGTGAGGATGACGTACTCGACGAAGTACGCCTGCCAGGCCTTGGAGCCCGCGAAACGCGACTTGCGGCCGGCCCGGGAGGGCAGGTTGAGCAGCCGGATGGCGATCAGCACCAGGATGCCGAGGATCGTCATCACACCGATGAACTCGATGTACATCTCGAACGGCAGGAAGCCGCCGATCACCGGCAGCGTCCAGTCCGCCTGGAACAGCTGGCCGTACGCCTGGGCGAGAGTCGGCGGCAGCGTCAGGAAGCCGATCGCGACGAACCAGTGGGCGAAGCCGACGATCCCCCACCGGTTCATCCGGGTGTGCCCGAGGAACTCCCGGGCCAGGGTGATCGAGCGCGCCTTCGGGTCATCCGTACGGCTGCCCGCCGGTACGGGCTGACCGAGCTTCACGAACCGGTAGATCTGCGCCACGGCCCGCGAGATCAGCGCAACGCCGACCACGGTCAGGACCAACGACACAATGATCGCGGCGAGTTGCATGAGGGGATCACTTTCTCAGCGAATCCGAACGGGGTCGGGTCGTGCCCAAGGGTGACTGTGGCGCCGAGCCGGGAATACGCACGTCTCAGCCCTTGCGGGTGTTGATCTTCTCGGTGAGCTGGGGGACGACGTCGAAGAGGTCGCCGACGACGCCGTAGTCGACGAGGTCGAAGATGGGGGCCTCGGCGTCCTTGTTGACGGCCACGATCGTCTTGGAGGTCTGCATGCCGGCGCGGTGCTGGATGGCGCCGGAGATGCCGTTGGCGATGTACAGCTGCGGGGAGACACTCTTGCCGGTCTGGCCGACCTGGTTGGTGTGCGGGTACCAGCCCGCGTCCACCGCGGCGCGGGAGGCGCCGACGGCGGCGCCGAGGGAGTCGGCGAGGGCCTCGATGAGTCCGAAGTTCTCGGTGCCGTTGACGCCACGGCCGCCGGAGACCACGATCGCGGCCTCCGTCAGCTCCGGGCGCCCGGTCGACTCGCGCGGGGTACGCGCGGTGACCTTGGTGCCGGTGGCCAGCGCACCGAACGTCACGGCCAGCGCCTCGACCGTACCGGCGGCCGGGGCGGCCTCCACGGCGGCGGAGTTGGGCTTGACGGTGATGACCGGGGTGCCCTTGGAGACACGGGTCCTGGTGGTGAAGGAGGCGGCGAACACCGACTGCGTGGCCACCGGACCGGAGTCACCGGCCTCCAGGTCGACGGCGTCGGTGATGATGCCGGAACCGATGCGCAGCGCCAGACGGGCGGCGATCTCCTTGCCCTCGGCGGAGGACGGGACGAGGACGGCGGCCGGGGACACGGCCTCGACGGCGGCCTGCAGCGCGTCGACCTTCGGCACGACCAGGTAGTCGGCGTACTCGGCGGCCTCGTGGGTGAGAACCCGGGTCGCGCCGTGCTCGGCGAGGGCGGCGGCCGTGCCGGCGGCGCCGGCACCGAGCGCGACGGCGACGGGCTCGCCGATGCGGCGGGCCAGGGTCAGCAGCTCCAGGGTGGGCTTGCGGACGGCACCGTCCACGTGGTCGACGTAGACGAGAACTTCAGCCATGGGATTGCTCTCCTGCGGATTGCGAAGGCCTAAAGGGGGGCGGGGCGGGGCGGTGAAGGGTCGGGCCTCGGCCGGACCCACGGGTCGCGGCGGGCCACAGGGCCTTAGATGAACTTCTGGCCCGCGAGGAACTCGGCGAGCTGCTTGCCGCCCTCGCCCTCGTCCTTGACGATCGTGCCGGCGGTACGCGCCGGGCGCGCGGCCGCGGAGTCGACAGCCGTCCAGGCACCCTCCAGACCGACCTCGTCCGCCTCGATGTCGAGGTCGGACAGGTCCCAGGCCTGCACCGGCTTCTTCTTCGCCGCCATGATGCCCTTGAAGGACGGGTAACGCGCCTCACCCGACTGGTCGGTGACCGACACCACCGCCGGCAGCGACGCCTCAAGCTGCTCGGAGGCGGTGTCACCGTCACGACGGCCCTTCACCACCCCGTCCTCGACGGACACCTCGGACAGCAGCGTCACCTGCGGAACACCCAGACGCTCCGCGACCAGCGCCGGAACCACACCCATCGTGCCGTCCGTCGACGCCATACCGGAGATCACCAGGTCAAAGCCGGCCTTCTCGATCGCCTTCGCCAGCACCAGCGACGTACCGATCGCGTCGGTGCCGTGCAGGTCGTCGTCCTCGACGTGGATCGCCTTGTCCGCGCCCATCGACAACGCCTTGCGCAGCGCGTCCTTGGCGTCCTCCGGACCCACCGTCAGCACGGTGATCTCGGCGTCGTCTCCTTCCCGTTGGCACTCCTCCGCGATCTGCAGCGCCTGCTCCACCGCGTACTCGTCCAGCTCGGAGAGCAGACCGTCCACGTCGTCACGGTCGACGGTCAGGTCATCGGCGAAGTGCCGGTCGCCAGTGGCGTCGGGCACGTACTTCACAGTGACAACGATCCTCAAGCTCAATGCATGCCCCTTCACAAACGATCTCTACAGTCGTGCTCTTTATTGACAATGCGAGAAGAGTATGACATTTAAATCCTAGTTAGATCAATACTGACTGCTCTCGAAGCACCCCTACGGACCGACGCATCGGCCATGGCTGGGCGGCTCACGCCAACGCCCGTGGATGCCTCGACACCGGGCGTGCCGGACGTAAAGGAGGACGCCGTGCTCATCGGTGTGGTGAAGGAGTCCAAACCGGGCGAGACGAGGGTCGCGACCACGCCGACGACCGCCGCGCAACTGCTGAAGCTCGGCTATGACGTGGTGGTCGAACCGGGTGCGGGTGAGGCATCCAGCTTTCCCGACGACGCGTATGTCGAGGCGGGCGCCACCATCGGTGATGCCCTGGCGGCCGACATCGTGTTCGGGGTGAACCCGCCGTCGGTAGACCAGTTGGACGAGCTGCGCGAAGGCGCCACGCTCGTCAGCCAGTTGGGGCTGACGGGGGAGCCCGACCGGGTGGAGGACCTGGCCGGGCGGCCGATCACCGTGCTCGCCATGGACGCCGTACCGCGGATCTCACGTGCCCAGTCTCTGGATGTGCTGTCCTCAATGGCCAACATCGCCGGCTACCGGGCCGTGGTCGAGGCGGCCCATGAGTTCGGCCGGTTCTTCACCGGCCAGGTCACGGCCGCGGGCAAGGTGCCTCCGGCCAAGGTGCTGGTCGCCGGTGCCGGTGTCGCCGGCCTCGCGGCGATCGGCACCGCCGGCAGTCTGGGCGCAGTGGTGCGTGCCACTGACCCGAGACCGGAGGTGGCCGACCAGGTCAGGTCACTCGGGGGCGAGTACCTGGCGATCGAGTCTCCCGAGGCGGCGGTCAGCGCGACCGGGTACGCCAAGGAGATGGGGGACGGCTACAAGACGCGTGAGGTGGAGCTGTACGCCACGCAGTGCCAGGACGTCGACATAGTCATCACCACCGCCCTCATCCCCGGGAGGCCGGCGCCGCGACTGATCACCGCCGAGATGGTGGCCGACATGAAGCCGGGCAGCGTGATCGTGGACATGGCCGCGTCCAACGGTGGCAACGTGGCGGGCTCCGTCGCGGGTCACAAGGTGGTGACCGACAACGGGGTGACCATCATCGGCTACACCGACCTCGTGGGCCGGCTTCCCGCCCAGGCCTCCCAGTTGTACGGCACCAACCTGGTCAACCTCATGAAGCTGCTGACGCCGGACAAGGACGGCACGCTGGTGCTGGACTTCGACGATGTCGTGCAGCGTTCGATGACCGTCGTGCGCAAGGGGGAGCTGACCTGGCCCCCGCCGCCGGTGCAGGTGTCGGCGACTCCGGCGGCGGCGCCTGCGGCGGCGACGGCGGTTCGGGGCGACAGCGCGGCTCCGCGAGTCGCCTCACCCGCCAAGCGGTTCACGGCGGTCGCGGCAGTCGGCGCACTGCTGTTCGTGACGGCCGCGTTGTCGCCGCGTGCACTGCAGGGCCATCTGACCGTCTTCGCTCTCGCGATCGTGGTCGGCTACTACGTGATCGGGCATGTGCACCATGCCCTGCACACTCCGCTGATGTCGGTGACCAACGCGATCTCCGGCGTCATCGTGGTCGGGGCGCTGCTGCAGATCGGCCACGGGGACACGGCGATCACGGCCGTCTCGTCCGTCGCGATCCTGCTCGCCGCCATCAACATCTTCGGTGGGTTCGCCGTCACCCGGCGCATGCTCGCCATGTTCTCCAGGAGCTGACCCCGCATGGCTGTCGACACCGCCGCACAGGCGGCATACATCGTCTCGGCACTGTTGTTCATTCTGGCCCTGGCGGGTCTGTCGAGGCACGAAACCGCCAAGGCCGGCAACACCTTCGGCATCGTCGGCATGGCGGTGGCGCTGATCGCGACGGTCGCGCTGGCCATCGACCAGGACCTGGAGAACTCCGGCCTCGGCCTGCTGATCGGCGCCACCGCCGTCGGCGCCCTCATCGGGCTCCGACGGGCCAAGGCGGTGGAGATGACCGGTATGCCGGAGCTGATCGCGCTCCTGCACAGCTTCGTGGGGCTGGCCGCGGTGATGGTCGGCTGGAACGGATACCTTCACGTCGAGGCGGACCTCGACGGCAGCGGAGCGCAGGCGCTGCGCGTCACGGACACCCTGGGCATCCATCATGCCGAGGTGTTCATCGGTGTGTTCATCGGCGCGGTGACGTTCACCGGTTCCGTCGTGGCCTTCCTCAAGCTGTCCGCACGGATGAAGTCCGCGCCGCTGACGCTGCCCGGCAAGAACGCCCTCAACGTCGGCGCCCTCCTCGTGTTCGCCATGTTGACCACCTGGTTCGTGATCGAGCCGAGCCTCTGGCTCCTGGTGGCGGTCACCGCGATCGCGCTGCTGCTCGGGTGGCACCTGGTGGCCTCGATCGGCGGCGGTGACATGCCGGTCGTGGTGTCCATGCTGAACAGCTACTCCGGCTGGGCCGCGGCCGCGTCGGGATTCCTCCTGGAGAACGACCTGCTGATCATCACGGGTGCTCTGGTCGGTTCCTCCGGCGCGTACCTGTCCTACATCATGTGCAAAGCGATGAACCGGTCCTTCCTCTCCGTGATCGCCGGTGGCTTCGGGATCGAGGCGGGCCCGGGTGGTGACCGGGACTTCGGGGAGCACCGGGAGATCGGTGCCGAAGGCGTCGCAGAGATACTCACCGGCGCCGACTCGGTGATCATCACCCCCGGCTACGGCATGGCGGTCGCGCAGGCGCAGCACGGTGTGGCCGAACTGACCCGCATCCTGAGGGAGAAGGGCAAGGACGTCCGCTTCGGGATCCATCCGGTCGCCGGGCGGCTCCCCGGCCACATGAATGTGTTGCTGGCCGAGGCCAGAGTGCCCTACGACATCGTGCTGGAGATGGACGAGATCAACGACGACTTCGACGGCACGTCCGTGGTGCTCGTCATCGGCGCCAACGACACCGTCAACCCGTCGGCGACGGACGACCCCGGCAGCCCGATCGCCGGTATGCCGGTGCTGCGGGTCTGGGAGGCCGACAACGTGGTGGTCTTCAAGCGGTCCATGGCCTCCGGTTACGCCGGCGTGCAGAACCCGTTGTTCTTCCGGGAGAACTCGGCGATGCTCTTCGGCGACGCCAAGGAGCGTGTGGAGGACATCCTGCGCGCACTCTGACGCAGTCGCGGCCGGCCGCTGACACAGTCTCGGCCGGCCGCGACGCGGCCTCGTCCGATATCCATCACGCTGTCTTTCCCGAGCTTCCCTCAACCCACCGCCGGGCCACCAGGGCCGGTCACGTCATGCGCCGTAGGTGCGACGACCTGGCGCCGCCCTCGTGTTCGACGAGGAATTCTTCCTCTACGTGAGTCCCGCTGTCGGAACGATGGCGGCCTTCGCGACCTACGGTGCGGGGTTGGAGTTCTTTTGGCCGTGACGACGGAGTCGCCGGGGGAGCGGCCGTCACGATGCCGCCCAATCCGCCTTCTTCACCGGCCTGTTCGGTACGCGCGTACGCTGCAGCGGTGTCTGGCTCGGCCGTGAGAGCGGGACGAAGGTGGGGGAGGCCTGACACCTATGCTCGCCACGGCCCTGCTGCCCTGGGTGAACTCTGTGGGGCGGCCGCTGGGTACATGGTGTTGACCAGTCTTGTCGGATGCACGGCCGTCTTCCTGGCCTGACCTGCCGCCGACTGCGGGCGGCTCAAGAGACCACTCCACGAGTCGAACAGGAGTGAGCCCGGGCTGAGAGCCACGGCGAGCACATGGGGGCACCGTATGACGAGGTATGGGCTGCACATTGGCGGCTATTGGGCCGGCCCCGACCCGACGGCGGCGAGTGGCTCGACACCGAGGATCCGTACTTGGGGGCGGCCCTGGGCCGGATCTCCCGCGGGAACGGCCAGGATACTTCGCTTACCGTGATCGCCGTCCGCGATCAGCGTGGTGATCGGCGGACGACGAAGCTCCGCCGAACATCTTCGTGAGGCGGTGCCAAGCGTCAAAGGGGTGGTTCCGGAGGCAGGCGGTCACCCTCAGTTACCGCCTGCCTCCGGCTCGCACCACCGCGCCCGGCGTTCCGGGCCTCGCGGTGCGGGGCGAGGCCCGGAAGCCAGTGGATCAGGGCGCGGGGTGGGAGTCGTGGGTCTGGCCCAGAAGCCGCCTGGCTCTCTCCAGGACGGGCTTGTCGATCATCCGGCCGTCGACCGCGGTGACGGAGTCCCCCGCGGCGATGACGGTGCGCGCCCACTCCAACTCGGCCTCCGACGGGGCGAATCCCCGGCCGACTGCCTCGACCTGGGCCGGGTGGATGCAGAGTTTCCCGGTGAAGCCCAGGCGGCGCGCGTGCATGACGTCCTCGTGCAGGACCTCGGCGTCCTTCACCGCGGTGGTGACCCCGTCGACCGGTGGGCAGATGCCGGCCGCGGCGGAGGCCGAGACGAGCTTGGAGCGCGCGTACGCGAGGGCGGCATGGTCGTCCCAGGCGACACCGAGCTGCCCGGCGAGGTCGACGTTGCCGAAGGCCGCACGGGCGACGCCCACCGTGGCGCACACCTCCCACGCCCGCTCCACACCCGCCGCCGTCTCGATGAGGGGAACGAGCTCGCAGCGTCCGGCGACCCGGGCGGCGACTTCCGTGAGTACGGCCGGATCATCCGCCTTGGGCACCATGACGGGGCAGCCGTGGCGGGCCGCTTCCGCCAGGTCGGACTGGAACCACGGGGTTCCCGGCGGATTGATCCGGACGACCGCGTCGTTCCCCTGAGCGAGCCAGGCGGCGGCACTGGCGCGGGCCTGCGCCTTGTCCTCAGCCGCGACGGCGTCTTCGAGGTCGATGATGACCAGGTCCGCACCAGCAGCGGCGGCCTTGGAGAAGCGGTCCGGGCGGTGTCCTGGGACGAAGAGCCAGCTACGAGCCGACGAGATGTACCTGCTGCCGATGGTCATGCGAACGTCACTTCGGCGGTGGCGTGCTGGGCCTCTCGGCCAGAGGCGATACGCAGCTCCGTCCGGCCGCCCACCGGAGTGCCGGCGGCGAGAAGGCGCTCGCCCGCGAAGGCCGGGCTGCGCAGACGATAGGACACGGATCGCACCTGTCGGGCCGGGGCGTTGCGGTGGACGAGATCCATCATGAGCAGCACCAGAAGGGGGCCGTGGACCACCAGCCCCGGATAGCCCTCCTCGTCCCGGGCGTAGGGCAGGTCGTAGTGGATGCGGTGGGCATTGGAGGTGAGCGCGCTGAAGCGGAACAGCAGGGGCGGGTCCGGCTGCAGTGAGAGCTGCCACGCGTCGTCGGCCTGGGGTTCCGCCAACGCTTCGAGCGCCGCGGGAGTGCTCCGGGTGGGGCCGCGTCCGGACCGGTAAACAATGTCCTGCTCCTCGACGAGACAGGTCCGGCCCCCCTGCTGGAACTCGTTGCGCTGGGTCACGAAGAGCAGTTCACCGGTTCTGCCGTGCTTGACCTCGACGCTCTGAACGCTGCTGACCCGCTCGGCCTTCTCACCGAGACGCAGGGGTTCGGAGACGGTGCAGCGCCCTCCGGCGAACATCCGCTGACGGTCAGGGACGGGGGGCAGGAAGTGGCCGTGAGCCGGGTGGCCGTCGGGCCCGAGATCGCACTGGGCGGGCCAGTCCAAAAAATAGAGCCAGTGCCACAGCGCCGGGAGAGGAGCCCCCGAGCCTGCGACCGGTTCGGGTCTGTCGAGCAGCGCTGCCAGCGCCGCGACGGGTCCTGGGAGCAGCGGGTCCTCGCAGGTGACCGAGCCCGGCTTCCATGACTCCACGTGCGCTTGCAGAGGACTCGTACTGAGCTGCATCGGTCCGTCCTTGGGAGCGGTGGGGTGCACGCGGGCGCTGCGCCGCTGATGGGCCCGGCCCGTCGACTGACGACCTTGACATAGTTGTAAGACAATTACATGATTGTCAATAGAGGGGCGCTTGTGGGCGCACGGTGAAAATGCCCGCCCAGCCTGGAAGCAGGGCGGTTGATTCCTCTTGACCGGTTCCCTCTGGTCCAGGGTGTCCAGCGGTTCTTGTGTGCTGTGGAAGCACCTGCAGTGCGCCGTTCCGCAGAAGGGAATCACGTTGACGCCATCACCCCGGCCGCTCGGCGGCCTGCGCATCGTCGAAGGCGCTTCCTTCGTGGCCGGCCCCTCGGCGGGCCTGGCTCTTGCCCAGCTCGGGGCGGACATCATCCGGGTCGACCCTCCGGGCGGTGGAAGCGACTTCCTTCGTTGGCCGCTCTCCTCCACCGGGCACAGTCTGTTCTGGGCCGGCCTGAACAAGGGCAAGCGGTCCGTGACGATCGACCACCGTACTGAGCAGGGACGGGAACTGCTGCTCGCCCTCGCCACGGCGCCCGGAAGCGGGGCCGGGATCTTCCTGGACAACATGGTCGGCAGGCACCGGCTGACGTACGACGAACTGCGTGCTCGGCGCAAGGACGTCATCCACGTGCACCTCCAGGGCAGGAGTGACGGGTCCCCGGCCGTCGACTACACGATCAACGCGGAAGTGGGAGTACCGCAGATGACCGGCCCCCAGGGCGGGGAGCAGCCGGTCAATCACGTACTGCCCGCCTGGGACCTGCTGTCCGGAATGGTCGTGGCCTCGGGAATCCTGGCCGCTGTCCTCCATCGTGAGCGTGAGGGGCAGGGAGCCCAGCTCGAACTCGCCCTGGCGGACGTGGCGTTGGCCGGCGTCGGCAGCATGGGATGGCTGGCGGAAGCGGAGATGAGGGGCGGTCCGCGGGGCCGGCAGGGAAACCACATGTACGGCTCCTTCGGCGTGGACTTCGAGACCTCGGACGGTCGTCGGCTGATGGTGGTCGCCCTGACCGAGGGGCAATGGCGCGCACTGCGCGACGTCACCGAGACGGGTGCCGTCTTCGCCGCGCTGGAGCGGGCCCTGGGCGCGGACCTGAGCCAGGAGGGCGACAGGTATCGGCTGCGGGAGACGATCGCCGCCGTGCTGAGGCCATGGTTCGCCCAGCGGGACTTCGGCACGGTGCGCGAACTGCTGGAGCGCGCGAAGGTCCTGTGGAGTCCGTATCTGGACATGGCCGAGGCGGCTCGCGCCGCACGCGCTGACGAGACGTCGGTGGCGGCGGAGATGGACCAACCCGGGATCGGCCCTCTGCTGGCTACTGGCCGACCACTGCGGTGGGCCGGAACCGGGGCGCCTCCCGTGCCGGCTCCACGCCTCGGCGAACACACCGAGGACGTGCTGTCCGACCTCCTCGGCCTCTCGAGCGAGGAGATCGGCCGACTGCAGGACGCGGGTGTCGTCCGTGTGAGCGGCGATGGCAGCCGGCGGAGTCGACGGTCGCCCTAGCCGCGACAGCGCAGTCTGCCCGCGCGGGCGTGACCGCCCCCGGAACTCGTGCTCCGGTGGCGACGCCGGTTGGCGGTGCTGGGTCCGGCCGCAGGCCGCTCTTCTTTGGTGCGTGCCGGTAGAAGGGCGGGCCTTTGTGGTCTTCTGTCAGCCTTGATCGACACACCGGCAGTGACGGTTGTGTGGCCTGGCACGGTGAACGGAGGGCCCGTGACGGTCGTGTCAGGGGACCCTTCCTGAGTGTCCGGCCGGATTCCCTCCTCGTCGGGGCCGTACACGACGACGTCGCACCGAACGGTTCGACCGTTGCTTCCTCGGCTCTGACGACGCCGGTGTATCGGACGGTGTCGGAAGTGTTTCGATCTCCGTCATCGACGAACGCCGCGACGTCCTGACGTTCTCGATCCGGCAGACCGGCGACTGAACGCGCTTCCGAGTTGCTGTCGCCCACCGGCAGCCCCTGCCCTCGACGTGATCTTGTACAGCCGCGTCACCAACGCCCCCCGGCTGGCCGGCCACTCCGCTGGCCGCAGAGCCACCCGTGCTCGTCAGGCGCTGTTCGGACGGCCCGTGGCGGTGGGCACTCCTGCGGCAGTAGGGAACGATGCGGCGTTCGACGGTGAGGTCGAGGAAAACGCGTCCATCACGAGGTGGCAACAGACCCGAATGTCACTGCCAGGCCTCTTGACGGACAGTTGTTACGCAGCTTTGAATGCAGTCTGACATTAGCTCGCTTGGTAGAAGTTGGGCCAGGCGCTCTGCAATGAGGCGGTGTGCTGATGAAGGTAACGCGCTGGGATCTGCCGAGGGTGGCCGTGGACGCCCCCTCTGCCGATGCCGCCGCAGTGGCTGCGGCTGAGCGTGCGGGCCGGCTCACAGACTTGAAATATCGCTGGCCCGCTCGCTACCGGGCGAGCTGGGCCGCGTTCCTGATGCTCGCCGCGGTGGTGCTCTTCGCGGCACCGCGCACGCTCAGCAGCGCGTCGCTCGAAATGGTCACCGCGCTCGCCGGTGTGCTGGCGATCGCCGCGATCGGACAGATGCTGATCATCATGCTGGGTTCGATCGATCTGTCGGTCTCGGCCATCATGTCCGTGGCGGCCGGCATGATCGTCCACTACGGCGGCCCAGGGGCGAGCGTGCCGACGGTGATCGCCTTCGCGTTGGTGATCCCGGTCGTGTTCAGTGTGGTCAACGGAGTGCTCATCGCAGTTTTCCGGCTCAACGCACTGATCGTCACCCTGGCGACGTTCGGCATGATCTCCGGTGGGATCACGCTGTGGACGAGCGTGTCGCTGTCCGTCTCCGGGCAGGCGCCACAGTCCCTCCAGGACTTCGCACAGAAGACGTTCTTCGGCGTCAATGTCGTCTTCCTGTTCGCGCTGGTCGTGGCCGTGATACTCGCCGCGATCCTGACCAAGACCCGCTTCGGCCGCCGGATCGCAGCCGTCGGCGCCAATCGGCGATCGGCGCGCGCACTCGGAATCCGGGTCACCGCGGTCGAACTGTCGACGTACGCCCTCGCCGGGCTGCTCTACGGCATCGCGGGCGTGCTGCTGGCCGGGTACATAGGGACGCCGGACGTCTACGCGGGCGCACCGTACCAAATGGCCACGATCACGGCGGCGGGCATCGCGGGAGTGATCTTCAGCGGAGGGCCGGCGAGCGTCGCCAGCGTCGTGATCGCCGCAATCTTCCTCCAGTTTCTCGACCAGGCGCTCTCCCTCATGGGCCTTTCGGCCGGGGCGCGCGTGGTGATCCAAGGACTTGCCCTCGTGGTCGCCGTCGCTGCCATCACCCTTGGTCAGTACGGCGCCTCGAGCTTCAGGCGTGGCTTCAAGAAGGCCGGACGCCCCGTTGCCGGCGGCTGACCCCAAGCAGTGTCATCCGCCGCATCTCCGTTACCTGCCATGCCGATAGGAGCACATCAATGACGATGGGCAAGCAGGCCTGCGTGCGTAGTCGTAAGACCCGCCAAAGGCTCACCATCACCACAGTCGCCGCGATACTCGCGCTGACCGCCTGTTCCAGCACGACAGCGAGCAACTCCGCGAACAACGCGGGCTCGGCGGACGCGTCCGCAGGGTCCTCCGCGCCGGTCGACGAGAAGGCCGTCGCCACGACCATCACGCGCATGTTCCTGAAGGACATTCCGGTCGAAACCATGGACCCGGTCGTCCAGGAAGCCATGAAGACGGCCGCCGTCAAGTTCACGCCGAAGATGGAGTCCAAGCTCCAGGAGTGTCTGACGAAGAACGTCTGTGAGACCGGCACCGGCTCGCTCACGATCGGCTTCCCGAACGACAACATCAATCCGTGGCGGCAGACCTTCCGCGCCGAACTCACCGCCCAGGCGATCTCCTCGGGCCAGGTCTCGAGGATCATCTACAGCCTGGGTTCCGATGTCGCGAGCTACCTGGCGAACTTCAAGAGCATGATCGCCCAGAGGCCCGACATCATCGTGATGGACACGATCTGGGGAGCCGCCGTACTGCCCGTGGTGCAGCAGGCCAAGGCGGCCGGCATCACCGTCGTCCAGGTGGAGACACCGGTTCCGGACGCGGTCGCGAAGGCGGTGGACGTCTACGCGCCCGCCGACCTCTGCGGTGCCTACACCGACGGTGCGAAGCAAGTGGCCCAGATGGTCGGCAAGCCCGGCACCTACGGTCTCTACACCGGTGTTCCCGGCAACGCCAGCGCGGCGGCATGGCAGCCGTGCCTCCAGAAGGGCCTGAAGGACGCGGGCTGGCGCAAGTCGATCGAGGGCTTCACGCAGTGGACACCCCAGGGCATGACGCAGGCGGGTAATTCCCTGTACGCCTCCGGCCGGGCCCCTGAGGCGGTGGCTTACGACTACACCCTGGAATACTTCATGGCCCCGTACCTCAAGGCCGACCGTACGCCGCCGATTCTGATGTCGGACGTCGTGAACTACGCCTTCCTCAAGCAGTTCAAGCAGGCGCAGGAGGACGGCGTCAAGGCAACCGCGTTCGTCGCCAACAGCCGTGTGTGGTACGGCCGCATCGGTGTCACCGCCGGAATCATGGCCAAGCAGGGCCAGAAGGTCGACCACGAGGTGTCGATTCCGTACCCGATGGTGGACATCAGCGAGGTGATGCCGAGCTACGACCCGGCGATGCCGGCGAACGCACCGGTCCCCACCCTCTTCAATGCCAAGCAGGCGGCCGCGGTTCTTGCGGCAGGTTCGTGATTCCTGAACGACCTGGTGGTTCTGGCCGGACCGGGCGAGGCCCGGTCCGGCCAGAACCGAAGAATCGAATCAGCCAGCGGAGGAATCCTTGATGGAGAAGATCATGCCGCGTACAGACGATCTCGCCGAGGACAGGACCCCCGGCACTACGGACGTGGAGCGCAGCGTCCCCGCCGTCACCCTCACCGGGGTCACGAAGTCGTTTCCCGGCGTTCGCGCACTGTCCGACGTCGACTTCGACTGTCGCCCGGGCGAGGTCCACGCCCTGGTCGGCGAGAACGGCTCCGGGAAGTCGACCCTGATCAAGATCGCGTCGGGTGTCCTGGGCGCGGACGAGGGCACTGTCCTCATCGGCGGCGAGGAACTCGGTGCCGGCGGAGTGCAGCGGGCCCGGCGCCTGGGACTCATCACCGCCTACCAGGACACTTCACTGGTCCCCGAGCTGAGCGTGGCCGACAACATCACCCTCAGCTTCAACGCCGTCGGCGAGTCGCGGCCGCCCGACCTGGACCGGATGCTCGCCCGGTTCCACCTCCCGTTCAAGCCCACGGACCTGGTCTCCGCTCTCGGCCCGGGCGCCCGCCAACTGCTCGAAGTGGCGAGAGCGATGGCCCACCGCCCCCGCGTACTGATGCTCGACGAGCCCACCGCCGCGCTCGACATGCGCTTGGCGGAGCAGCTCAGCGATCTCATCAAGCAGGCCCGCGACGAGGGCGCCGCCATCGTGTACGTGAGCCACCGACTGGCCGAGGTCAAGCGCCTTGCCGACCGTGTCACGGTGCTGCGCGACGGCGTCATCCAGGGTACGCACGAATCGCGGGACTGGGACGTCGACGAGATCGTCGAACTCATGGTCGGCGCGCCGACCGAACTCGAGTTCCCCACGCGTACGCCGCCGTCTTCGTCGCCCGTCCGGCTGGACATCCAAGAGCTCTCCGGTCGCGGGTTCGGGCCGGTGTCGATCAACGTGCGTGCGGGCGAGATCGTCGGCGTCGCCGGGGCCGAAGGCAACGGCCAGCGAGCGCTGCTCCGCGGCGTCATCGGCATCGACCGGACCGGCGGATCCAGCAGCGTCGACGGCAAGAAGCTGCGCCGCGTCACGCCGGCGACCGCGCTCGACGCCGGCATCAGCTTCCAGAGCGGCGACCGGGCGGCCGAATCGGTCTTCGAGTCGATGTCGGTCATGGACAACGCCACGATCCAGCTGGGCCCCGATGCCGGGCCCGCCGGGTTGTCGCTCAGTCGACGGTTGCTGCCTGCCTTCCGGCAGGCGAAACGTGATCTGGGCATCGTCGCGGCGTCGCCGTATCAACCCGTCAGCGGACTGTCGGGCGGCAACCAGCAGAAGTCCGTGCTCGCCAGGCCCGCGCTGCGCCAGCCGAAGGTGCTCATCGTCGACGAGCCCACGCAGGGCGTCGACGCGCGGGCCCGTATGGACATCTACCGCGTCCTCGCGTCCGCTGCCGACGAGGGCATCGCGGTCCTTGTGAACTCCTCCGACTCGGCTGAACTCGCGGGGCTCTGCGACCGTGTGTACGTCATGTCGCGCGGACGCGTCGTCCAGGAACTCAGCGGGCCGACGACCGAGACCGAGATCGTGCGCGGCTTCGTCAGCGCGACCGATGTGGCCGAAGAGCAGGGACCCGCCCTGATCCAGGGCCAGGGACTGCTGCGGCGGCTGGTCGGCCGCGTGTCGGCGCACCTGCCCATCGCCATCCTG
Source organism: Streptomyces sp. NBC_00104 (assembly GCF_045160825.1). Classification (NCBI taxonomy): domain Bacteria; kingdom Bacillati; phylum Actinomycetota; class Actinomycetes; order Kitasatosporales; family Streptomycetaceae; genus Streptomyces; species Streptomyces sp. NBC_00104. The sequence goes on from NZ_CP108215.1 coordinate 9,850,131, forward strand.
CTGCTGCTGATCACCATGGTCGCGCTCTACACCGGCACGCAGTCCGACGTGTTCTGGACGAAGACGAACCTGGCGAACCTGCTGATCCTCACGTTGCCGCTGGCCTTCGTCGCGATCGGTCAACAGTTCGTGATGTTCACCGGCCTGCTGGACATCTCCATAGGTTCGACGATGAGCCTGACGGTCGTCATCGTCTCCATGACGTTGCCCGACCTCGGGTTGTCATCGCTCCTCTCCACGCTGAGCCTGTTGACAGTGGAAGTCCTGGCGATCGGCCTGTTCAACGTTCTACTGATCGAAGTTCTCAAAGTGACACCGATCGTCGCGACGGTGGCGACCATGGGCATCGTTCAGGGCATCGCGATCGTCCTGCGTCCGCAACCGGACGGTGCGATCGCCCCGGAACTCGTCACACTCGTCGCTCAGGGCATCGGCTTTGTTCCGGCCGCGTTCATCATGCTGGTGGTCATCGCGGGCGTCACAGAGCTCTGGCTCCGTCGAAGCCGCGGCGGGCTCGCCCTGCGCGCTGTGGGATTCCACGGCGAATCCGCTCGTCGTGTGGGGACACGCGTCGTCCGGGTACGTGTGCTCAGCCTCATTCTCTGTGCCCTCGGCGCCGTAATCGGTGGCGTCTTCCTCGCGAGCCAGACCGGCTTGGGGTCGAACGCGGTAGGCGCCGGCTACACCCTTCCCTGCTTCGCCGCCGTGTTCCTCGGCGGAGCGGTGCTCAGCGGTGGCCGCGGCTCGTTCGTCGGCGCCATGCTCGGGGCGCTGTTCCTGGGCCTGCTGAACAACGTCACACCGCTGCTGCACATCCCGGACGCCTGGCAGCAGATCCTTTACGGGGGCATTCTGCTGGTGGCCGTCGCTGCCTACGCCTCGCTCGAGCGCGCCCGCAACCGCGGCGTCCGCACAGCCTGACAACCCAATCGGCTCGCACTGGAGAACAACGGTGACCTACGAGATCAACACACTGATCCCCAGTCGGACCTTCGTGGAGGCGCCCCGCTGGCACGAGAACCGGGTCTGGTTCTCAGAGCTGTACACATGCAGCGTCATGTCGGCCAGGGAGGACGGCTCCGACCTTCGCGTCGAGGCGACAGTCCCGGCACAGCCGTCCGGCCTGGCCTGGCTGCCCGACGGCCGACTGCTCGTCGCGTCGATGAGGGATCGCACGTTGTTGCGTCGCGAGGCCGACGGCAGCATGGTGGTGCATGCCGACCTGAGCGGACATGTCAACGGCTTTTGCAACGAAGTCATCGTCGACCGGCACGGCCGGGCTTATGTCGGCGACTTCGGATTCGACCTGGACCACCGGGCCCCGATGGCACCAGGCTCGCTTCACCGGATCGATCCGGACGGCCGGATCACCCGGGTCGCCACCGACCTCTGGTTCCCGAACGGCTGCGTCATCACCGAAGACAACGTCTTCATCGTCAACGAAACCTTCGGGAACCGCATCTCCGCCTTCGACCTGACTGACGACGGGCGGCTCGTCAATCACCGGGTGTGGGCCGAGTTCGGTCCGCTGCCCAGAACGACGGAGTTCGCCCAGGCCGAGGCGGAGTTCCTCGTGTGGCCTGACGGCATGTGCGTCGATGCCGAGGGTGCGCTGTGGATCGCCGACCTCGGTTCCGAAAAGGTCCTGCGCCTGCGCGAAGGGGGCGAGGTGATCGACGAGATCGTGCCCGGCATGATGCCCTTCTCGTCCGTCATCGGAGGGGAGGACGGCCACACCATGTTCATCTGCGCCGCACCCAACTTCGACGAGCAGGAACGCCGGAGCACGACCGAGGCGAGGATTCTGACGACGCGCGTGTCGGTGGGGATGGCAACGGGGACGATGGAGAGCCGGCCTGCTGAAGTCAGGTAGCCCGTGTCGTGCTGCTTCGCTCCGCACCAGGCGACGGCTGTCAGGGCGTGTGTCGAAGTCGCCACCGAGCCGGCCGACCACAGCCTCGGACCCTCGCACGGAGGACTGACGACCAAGCTCCTGCTGAAGGTGCCAGGTCAGTCACTGAAGGTGCCCTGGACGTACCTCTCACGGCAGGGACTCCCTGATCCTGGGAGAAAATTGACCCTCCTTCGCAGGGCGTCTGTTGAGGTTCACTGACTGCGGCACACCCCAAGCCCTCCCAAAGGATCGACTCGGTATGCACTTCATCACCATCGCCGCACCCGTGGCTCGCACCGGCGCCCGTCGCGTCAGGCTGGCGACAGCGTCTCTGGTCTCCGCGACGATGCTCATCATGTTTTCGGCGGGTGCCGCACAGGCGCACCACGGGTTCGACGACTTCGATACCGATCGCCTCTACTACATCTCGGGTACCGTCTCGCAGGTCCGCTGGGGCGAGCCGCACTCCTACTTCAACGTGACCATCGACAGCGATCTCCCCGCTGACACCCCCGAGCGCGATCTGCCTGAGGGACTGCGGGACGCCGCCGACAGCGACCCGATCAACGCCGCACCGTCCTACAGCGGTTCTCACGAGGAGCTGGAGGTCACCATCGCGCCGCCGAGCTTCACGGGGATGTGGGGCCTGGACCGCGAGCTCGAAGACGGCGAACGGATCGAAGCCGTCGGTTACGTCGGCAGGAGTCACACCGACGAGTTCCGTCCGGTCGTGTTCTGGTACGAAGAGGGGAAACCTGTCAACCAGGTGCTCAACGAGGAACTCCCGGCGACGCCGCTGCCGGTGCCGTATCCGGAGGGCGACGCACCGTCCGCCGACGCCGACCAGGATTCCCCGTCTGCCTCAGCGGACTCCGAGGGCACGTCACCGGTCGCGGTGTGGGCCACGGTCGGTGGCGTACTGGTCGCCGTCATCGCAGGTGGAGCCTTCTACCTGCGACGACGCTCGCCCCGAGCGTGATGGCGCTCGTCATGGACAACGTCTTCTCCTGGCTGGAGGACGGCTGGTTCGCCGAGGCCGTCCGTGGCACGGCCTACCTGTACCCGATGCTCGAAAGCGTCCACATCATCGGCATCGCCCTCCTCATAGGGCCGGCCGCAGCATTCGATCTTCGGCTGCTGGGGCTCGGCCGACGGGCACTGCGGGTGACGACCGCGGCCAACTACCTGCTCCGCCTGTCGCACCTCGGCTTCCTGATCGCGGCAGCCACCGGCATGGCCATGTTCCTGCCCGGCGCGAGCCTCATCGCCGACCGTGGCAGTGCTCCGTGGAAGCTCGGCCTCATCCTGCTCGCAGGTCTGAACATCCTGATCTTCCATCGACGGACCTACCGCAGCGTGGCCGACTGGGATATGGACCAGCCGACGCCTGCCGCCGCCCGGCTCGCCGCGGTCGTCTCCCTCACGTCGTGGTCGGGTGTCACGATCGCGGGAAGGCTCCTGGCCTACACCTGACCGCCACAGCGGACGGAGCCGAGTCCAGCGGACGGAGCCGAGTCGCTGGTGACCCCGTGCCAACGCTGAGTGGACTCCAGGACACCGGAGGCCGCGACCTCCGAGACCAGCAAACGAGCACGATGCGCAGGAACACGCGCGACGAAGCGCGAACTTCTCCTCGATCGCGCCTCGGCTGCCAGTCCGGGCCTGTTCAGGGTGTGACCTGGGAGCTGGTGTACATCAGAGGCGGAAGACGAGTTCGGCCTGGTCGCGCTTGGTGGTGTGCAGGTACCAGTAGACGGGGGAGATCTATCTCCTCGGGCTGGGCCGTCGGGAATCCGGGGACGGCCGACGTGCCGATCGACACGTCGATACCGACGTGGGCCGCCTGGATACCGATGCCCGCCAACTCCTTCTGCAAGTTGATCACCCAGTTGCGCAGCGCCGCCGCAGCCGCGTTGACATTGCCGACCTGCGGCACGGGGTCGATCGAGCCGGCGCCGGTGGTGTACAGCGGAGTTCCAGCTCCGGCCTCCCGCCTCGCGGCCAGCACCGCCTTGGTGGTGGTGATGGCCCCGTAGAGCTGGAACTCGATCTCGTGCTGCACATGAGACGGTTCGGTGTCGGCCGGAGTGGTCAGTACGGTGGAGTCGGATCTGCCGACCGGGGAGTATTCCAGGACGTCGATCCCGCCGACGCGAGGACGGGTTCGCCCCCGGCTGAAAGCGGCCCCGGGCCGCGGAGTACCGCGCGCGTGCTCGCCGGGTCCAGAGGAATACCCCGTCGTGCAGCACATGGCGCTGGGCGGCATCGGATCATTCCGCACCTTTGGACACATCAGCGGCGCTGGTTCTCCATCAGGCGTTCCGAAATAGTCGTTGCTGCCTGCTTGACGGCGAGCACTGCGTGCTCGACCTCGACATCGCGCCGTTCGCTCTCGTTCCAGGCGACACCCACGCTGCCCAAAGCGGTCTTCTGATCGGTGAGAATGGGTGCGGCGACGCCGTAGACGCCTGGGTTGAACTCTCCCATGGTCAAGGCGTAGCCGTCTTTCTTCATCTTCCCCAGGGTAGTGCGGAAGTCACTCCACGTGCCGCCCAGCCCTGAATTCTCAATTTCGCTCTGCTGGCGAGCGTAAATTGCTTTCAGGCGGTGATGAGGGAGATGGGCCAGGATTATCTTGGAAATTGCCCCTTGGAACAACGGGCGCCGCTGCCCACGGCTGAACCGGTTTTCAGGGCTCAGTGGAGCGCGGTATTCGTCGACACACAGGACCGAATCACGAAACGCGGTGCACAGCAGGGCCGAGTGCCCGATACGGTCCACCAAATCCTTGAGTACGCCTTGGCCCGCCAGGAGCAGGGGGTCCGTCAGACGCATCTGCAGGTCCATCTCTATGATCCGCGGGCCGAGGGTGTAGTGGCCATTGCGCACCGCCTCGAGCAGGCCCGCCTCATGTAGGGCCTTGATATAGCGATAGCCTGTCGACCTGGAGGTCTCCAGAGCCTCGATGATGGCCGTTGTGGACCAAACGGGTTCAGCTTCGCTGAACAGCTCCATGATGTGGAGCATTTTGGCCAGGCTCGCGCTGCCTTGAGTCACTGTCACCATGACATGGTATCTCACCATATGGGATATTGTGTAGAGATTCCCGGCTTGCTTGGAGCAACGGTCTCTGGGGGTGGGCGCCCCCTTCGGCAGGCGCGGTAGGCGCCCGCGCGGACCTTGTCGCCCGCGAGAGCTGCCACGCGCCCCTGAAAGGCGAGACCCTCCAGGGCGCCCGCGACCAACCGCGATCCCACCACCCGCTACACCACGGCCTCCGCCTGGCGGGAAAGACCGCTTCTGTGGCATGGACAGGTTAGAGCCTGATTCAAGCCGTCTGCTCGTGCAGCACACGTACCGCGTTCTCCGCTCCGCTGCGCGGGCTGGAGAGAACCGGCTTGCCGACGGCTTCGGCGATCGTGGGGGCCAGCCGTGCCATGGACGCCTGGGCCAGCACGATCGTGTCGACCTCTGCGGCCAGCGCCCGCGCGCCGTCCAGCACCATCGTGTCGTGGCGGTCGCGGTCACCGGACATCAGCACCGAGAAGGCGCCCTCGCAGAGCCGCTCCCGAACGGTGACGTCGCGACCGGCCGCCCGTGCCTTCTCCTCGACGAGGGAACGGGTCGGCGGCAGTGTCGTGGGGACCGTCGCCAGGAGGCCGATGGTGTCCGCGGTCTTGACCGCTGACGCGGTCATCGCGTCGTCGATCTTGACGATCGGGACGGAGACCAGGCGTCGGGCCACGTCGATGGCCGGACCGAGCGAGGAGCAGGCGGAGAAGATGACATCGGCCCGCGCGGCCTCCGCGGCCTGGGCCAGGTGCACCATGCGCTGCGTGCTGGCAGGTGAGATCTCACCGTCGCGCATCACGGTTGCGAGGACGTCGCTGTCGACGAAGTGCAGGACCTTGGCGTCCGGCGCGAGCTCCGCGAGGTAGTTGTTGATGACCGGCTCGACGCTGACGAACACCAGGCTGGTGTGCAGCACGGCGATCGAGGGAGTGGTGGACATGGTGGCTCCTTCAGGATGCGGCATCGGCCCGCGTGCCGAGGAGGGCACGAGAGCGTGGGACAGACGGCGCGAACCGCCCCGGGTTCGACAGAGACGTCAGAGCGTGGTGGTGCCCTGGGGTTTCGTCGATCGCATGGGGTGGCCGGTCTCGTACGCGGCGGGCGGGACGTGGCCCGCCTCGCCCTGGAGGGAGAGCGTTTCCCCCTCGGCGCGGGGGCTCAGGCGGCCGATGACCTCCAGGGCGGCGTCCCGGACCGCGTCGCGGCCCGCCGCCCACAGGGAGACGACGTCGGAGCCGGGCAACGTGGACGGGAGGGCCGCGCGGACGGCCTCCAGATAGGCGCGGCGCAGTTCGGCGTTGACGTTGACCTTGGCGACGCCCCGCGCGAGGGCGCCCTGCAGCTCCTCGACGGGCAGACCGCTGGCGCCGTGCAGGACGAGCGGGACCGGTACCACCTTGTGGAGGGCGGCCAGCCGCTCCAGGTCGAGGCGGACCGGCTCCTTGGTGAAGCCGTGGACGTTGCCGACGGCCACGGCGAGGGCGTCCACTCCCGTGGCGGCCACGAACTCGCCCGCCTGCCGAGGGTCGGTCATTGCCGCGGTCTGGGCGACGGCGTCGGTGGAGACGTCCTCGTCACCGGGCAGGGCACCGAGTTCGGCCTCCACCCAGGCCCCGTGGTCCCGGGCCCGCCGAACCGCCTCCTTCGTCAGAGCGATGTTCTCGGCGAACGACAGGTCTGAGCCGTCGACCATGACGGAGGTGTAACCCGCCTCCAGGCAGGCCGTGATCTCTTCCAGGTCCCGGCAGTGGTCGAGGTGGACACCGAGTCGGGCGGCGGAGTGAGTGGCGGCGTCCAGCGCAAGCCACATCAGGGCCTGGCGCCCGGCGTGCTTGAAGGGGCTGGACCCTGCCTGGATCAGGACCGGCCGCCCGGCGGCCTCGGCGGCGGCCACGATCCCCTGGAGTGTCTCCAGGTTGTAGGTGACGAACCCGGGCAGCGCGTGACCGGAGGCCGCGGCCTCTTTCAGGGCATCGGTTCCGTGCAGCAGCATCAGGCGCTCCGGAGCAGGTCGAGGGCGTCGGCGAGGGCGTCGGTGCCCCCGACGTTTCCGGCGAAGACGATGTAGGGGATGCCGACGGAGGGGCCGTCCGCGGGCTCCCAGAGCGAGACGATGCCGGGCAGCAGCGTGCCCCGGGCCCAGGCACGACGGATCTCCAGGCCGTGGGTGGCGGTGTCGCTGGAGGTGATACCGCCCTTCGCGACGACGAAGGCGGGCCGCCGGGTGGCCCTCACCTGGCGCACGGCCTCCACGAGCGCGGCGGAGACCCGGCGGGAGATCGCCAGACTGTCGTCCGCGTCGACACCCGGCACCAGCACACGAGAGGTGCGGATCACGGCGTCGGCTGAGTCCAGCGCGCCGGCGGCCGCGGTCGCGACCTCGGCGATGTGGGCGTCACGCCGCTGCTCGTCGAGCAGGAGGGCCACGTCCAGCTCGTACTCGGCGATCCCGCCCCGCTCCCGCAGCCGGTCCAACTGCCGTGTCGTCAGCGCGACATGAGACCCCACGACGATGAGACCGTGCGGTGCGTCCCCGCGCAGCGGGCGCAGTTCCGCCGGGCTGAGCGGGGCCCGCCCCTCTTGTCCGGCGCGGGCCCTGACGAAAGACGGCCCGACCCGGTACAGCAGCCGCGTGCCGTTCTCCTCCGCCTGGGCGAGGGCTAGGGCGAGGACCCGCAGATCGTCGTCGCACACCGCGTCGACCACGGCCGTGCGTCCGCCGCGCAGCGAGGACAGCAGTCGCGCCGTGTGCGCCGGGCCCCCACCTCGCAGGTCGTCCAGCGTGATGCGCAGGACCTCGTCCGCGGGCACGTGCCCGCCCGTCTTCTCCTCGACCCACTCGGGCAGCGACGAACTGCGGTAGCCGAAGGTGGCGTCGCGGGCGAACTCGCTCTCGCCGACCGGCAGCAGCCCGTCGGCCGTCCGCATCCAGTGCTGTGAGCCGACCGTCAGTCGGCCCGCCTCGATGTAGGCGGGGACCAGTACCACTCCGTCCGGCGCGCCGACGCCCAGCTCGGTCAGCTCCTCGGCGAGGACATCGGTCTCCAGCGGGAAGTGGCCGCGCAGGGTCGAGTCGCCGCGGCTGGCCAGGACGTAGCCGGTGCCCTCGGCCGCCGCGGCCTCGTGCAGTGCGCGGACCACCTCGCGGTTGCGGGCGGCGGCGTCCTGCGGGGACAGGCTGCGGGTGTTGGTGAGGACGAAGAAGGCGGTGCTGTCCTGGCGCAGCGCCCAGCGCAGGTCGTCCACCGTCCAGGAAGTCAGGACGGGCACGTCGGCGACCGTCTGGGTGCCGGTCGGATCGTCGTCGAGGACGACAAGACGGGGGCCGCCGGACAGGCGGGCGGCCACTTCCGCGGCGCTCACTTCGCGGACTGGAGGCAGACCTTCCAGCACTGCGGCCTCGGGGACGGTCCGCGTCTGGGTGTGGAGGGGGAGAGACATGGCGAATTCCTGGCCTGTTCCGAGTAGTTGAGGGGGGGGAACGTCAGTCGAGATCGCGCTTGATCACGTGGGTGCGATGCGCAGGTCGTCCGCGGCCTGCATTCGTACGGCCGTCCAGGGCGGTCCCGCGGACGCGGGACCGCCGGACTCTCGGGCGGCCGATGCCGCCTCGTGGCACGCGACGGTGTTCCTGCGGGTCCCGAGAACGGCAGAGGTCTGCCCACGCGAGCGTCGGCTTGCCCGGCTTTCGGCACATGTCCAGTACAGCGGTATGCGCATCGCGGGGGGCCTGGCCGTGAGGACGGTGCCCACGGGGCAACGCGGGCCGTGGACCGCGTTGCCCCGTGGCGAGTCAGAACGTGTGCAGGACCATGCGCAGGAACTCGGTCGGCTCGATGGCCTCGACGGGCACCGGACCTTCGTTGGCGAGGAATTCGTATCCGGTCTCGGGGCCGTACTCCTCACCGCCCGCCGTGACCTTGCCCTTGGTCTGGAACAGGATCTCGATGGAGGGGAACTGGCCCGCCTGGTACACCGCGCCGGGTTCCAGGCGCACGAACCCGATCCGCAGGTCGCGCTCCGTGAAGTTCCCCAGCCACTTCTCCGAGACGCCCGCCTCGCCCTGCGGCAGCCAGTCATAGGCATCCGGGTCCATCGCGATGACATCGGTGTACCGCGGGGTCGCGAACTCGAGCTTGCCTCCCATGGCATGCTCGAAGATCGCCAGCGAGCCGTCCACGGTCTGGGGCACACCGTTGCCGTCCGTGTAGTGGTACATGCCCTTCTTGAACTCGCCGGTCTTGGCCAGCTCGGCGTTCGTCGCCTCACGCTGCGCGACGCTCAGGTAGCCGGCACCGCTCGCGCCGCCGCACTGCAGGACCATGGTCCGAAGACCCTCGGCACGCTCCTGGGGGCCGTAGTGGATGCTCTCGGGGAAGTACCCCACCCACCCTTCCTTCAGCACGTCGTTCTCGGTGTAAGGCAGCGTGCCCTGGATGACGTAGCGGATCTGGTCGAAGTTGTGCCGGTGGCGAGGGGTCCGCCAGCCGCCACCGCCCGTGAGACCCATGTTCAGGTCGTAGTTGTTGGGTGAGCCGTCTTCGCCGAACAGCAGGTGCTTCTGGTCGAGCTTTCCCTCACGCATGCTTCCGACCTGCTCGACGCCGGTGTCCGATGCCTTGCCTACGCGCATCTCTGCTCCCTCACGCAATTGATCTCACCCCGCGGCGAGAGTCGACGGGCTGTGACGTCCCGTCCGCCCGCAGGTGTCCTGCATCAGCTCAGGGCCAGTCGCCTGTCGTTGACGATATCCCATAATACGGGATACTGTTCAAGAGCTGCTAGGGGTGCCTCTCCACTGGATTGAAAAGATCCCACGATGCAAGACAGATTGAACTTGCGGCTGTCTGGAGGCGGGCCAGGTGAGGCGGGAGCGTGGCGGCCAGAACAACGCCCTCTGTCCACCCCCTGCCGCACGTCCACCACGAAGCGCGAGCCACGAGGATCGACCATGACGGCACCCCTGACTCACACCCCCTATGACTCCGGCGTGCCGGCGTTGGCGCGGGACTTCAGCGTCGAAGGGCGGGTGGTCCTTGTCACCGGTGCCGCCCAGGGCATCGGCCGCGAGTTGGCGCGGCAGTTCGCGGCGGCCGGAGCCCTTGCCGTGGTGGCCGACCTCGACATCGACAAGGCGGAGGCCGTCGTCAAGGAGATCCATGACGCCGGTGGGGCTGGTCTGGCCGTCAGGGTCGACGTGGCCGACGAGGCGTCCGTCCAGGCGATGGTCGACACCGCCATCGAAAGGTGGGGCCGGGTCGATGTGCTGATCAACAACGCCTCGATCTTCGCGACCCTCGAGAAGGGGCCGTTCGACCAGATCCCCGTGGCGCAGTGGGAACTGGTGCTGAAGGTCAATGTCACCGGCAGCTATCTGTGCGTTCGGGCGGTGGCCCCTCATATGCGCGCGGCGGGCTTCGGCCGCGTCATCAACATCTCATCCGATTCGGTGACCCGTGGCGTCGTCAACTACCTGCACTACGTCACCTCCAAGTCGGCGTTGATCGGCATGACCAACTCCCTGGCGCGTGAGCTGGGCGGTCACGGGATCACCGTCAACTGCGTGCGGCCGGGCATGGTCGCCACGGAGGTCGAGCGCACCGCCAACCCCACGGTCGAGGCCCGTGAGCGCGCGGCGTCACAGCAGTGCATCCCACGGGGGATGGTCCCCACCGACCTGGTCGGCGTCATGTTCTTCCTGGCCGCACCGGCGTCCGCGTTCGTCACCGGCCAGACGATCGCATGCGACGGCGGTTACACCCACAGCAGTTGACCCGTCCGACAAGCCACCACGCAGCCCGAGGAGACGTCGCCGACCATGAAGCAGTACCCGCACCTATACATCGACGGTCGCTGGACCGAACCGATCGAACCCCACGAGCGGGAGCTCGACGACCCCACCCGTCAGGAGGTTTTCGCCCGGGTGGCTCTGGGGAGCGCCGCGGACGTGGACCGTGCGGTCGCCGCGGCCCAGCGCGCGTTCGAGAGCTTCTCCACCACCTCGGCGGACGAACGGATCGCTCTGATCGACCGTGTCATCGCCGTGTACGAGTCGTACATCGACGACTTCTCCGAACTGATCGCGCGCGAGGTCGGCATCCCCGTCAGCAGCCGCGCTCAGGTCACGGGCCCGGCTGAGCACATGAGGGTGGCCCGCGACCTCCTGCGCGACTACCCCTTCGAATCGCGGGTGGGCAGCGCCATCGTCCGTCGCGAGCCGATCGGTGTCAGCGCGCTGATCTCACCGTGGAACTGGCCGGTCCAGACCGGCATCATCAAGACCATCTACGCTCTGGCCGCCGGGTGTACGGTGGTTGCCAAGCCCAGTCTCAACTCCGCCGCGAGCGGCGTGCTCATGGCCCAGGTGCTGCACGAGGCCGATGTGCCGCCCGGCGTGTTCAACCTGGTGAACGGCACTGGCCGTGAGGTGGGCGACGCGCTGTCCCACCACCCGGGCGTCGACATGATCTCCTTCACCGGGTCCACCGGCGCCGGCAAGCAGGTGGGCGCCGCCGCCGCGGGCACCGTGAAACGGGTCTGCCTCGAACTGGGCGGAAAGTCGGCCAACATCGTGCTGCCCGACGCCGACCTCGAACGGGCCGCGCGCTGGACCATCCAACGCTGCTTCTTCAACGCCGGTCAGTCCTGCCACGCCCCCAGCCGGCTGCTGGTGCACGAAAGCCAGATGGAGCAGGTGCTGCCCTTCCTGGCCGACGAGGCACGCAGCTACCGTCTGGGTGACCCGCTGGAGATCTCGACGACCATGGGTCCGCTCGTCAGCGCCGCCCAGTACATGTCGGTCCGAGGTCACATCCAGAGCGCTCTCGATGAGGGCGCCCGCCTCGTCACCGGTGGCGTCGAGCGCCCCGACGGTCTCGACCGGGGCTATTTCGTGCAGCCCACGGTGTTCGCCGGAGTCACCCCGGACATGAAGATCGCCCAGGAGGAGGTCTTCGGCCCCGTCATGGCGGTTCTGTCCTACCGCGACGAGGACGACGCCCTGCGCATCGCCAACGATTCGCCCTACGGGCTCGGAGGCTATGTCTTCGGCGGCGACCGGGCGAACGCCCGCCGCGTGGTGAACGGACTGCGCGCCGGACGCGTCAGCTACAACGGCGCGCCCACGGATTCCTGCACGCCCATGGGCGGATACAAGCAGTCCGGCACCGGCCGCTCGATGGGCAGGTTCGGGCTCGAAGAATATCTCGAAGTCAAATCCGTGTACGGGTTCGAGGACGAGGCGCAAGCGCTGCCGACTCTGTTCGGCTGAGACACCCCGAGTCGGTCAGGAGCCGTCAAACATGAGCAACGAAGCCACCCGCCTGCTGCGCAATCCTGTCAAGGAGAAGCTGTCCAGGGGCGAGACGGTGTACTCGATGACCGTCCGGCTGGTGCGGACCGTCGACATCGCCGCCATCGCCCACACGGCCGGGTTCGACTCCGTCTACATCGACATGGAGCACAGCCCGTTCTCCCTGGAAGCCGCGAGCCAGATCTGCATGGCCTGCAATCATCTGGGCGTCACTCCACTCGTCCGTGTCCCCGGCCTGGACCCGTCCTTCATCGCCAGAGTCATGGATGCCGGCGCCATGGGGATCATCGTGCCCGGCGTGCAGTCGGCTGACGAGGCACGCACCGCGGTCCGTGCCGTGAAGCACGTGCCCTTGGGAGAGCGCTCCCTGGCGGGTGCACCGCCCCAACTGCACTACCGGTCCTTCCCCGCCGATCAGACCATCCGCGAACTCGACGAGTCATCCATGGTGGTGGCGATGATCGAATCCCAGGCCGGTCTGGATGCCACGGACGCCATCGCCGCGGTAGAGGGCGTGGACATGCTCCTCGTGGGTGCGAATGACCTCAGCGTCGAGCTGGGTGTCGCGGGGCAGATGGACCACCACCAGGTGCACAAGGCGTTCCTCCACGTCATCGAAGCCTGCCGAGCACACGGGAAGACCGCGGGTATCGGTGGCCTGGGAGGGCGGCCCGATCTCATCCGTCAATACCTGGAACTCGGCGCCGGCTATGTCTCGACCGGCAACGACATCTCGTTCCTGAGCGCCGCCGCGGCGCAGAAGCGTCGGCAGTTCGACTGATCAAAGCGTCACGAAACAGTACGTCACGGAACAGGAAGCGCACATGAAAATCTGCGTGTACGGAGCGGGGGCCGTGGGCGGGCACATCGCCGGACGCCTCGCCGCTGCCCAGGCCGAGTTGTCGCTGATCGCCCGTGGTGAGCAGCTGACCGCGATCCGGCAGCACGGACTGCGGGTGAAGACCCGTGACGGAGAGCTGGTCTCCCACCCGGTCGCCACCGACCGGCCCGGCGAGCTGGAGCCGCAGGACCTCGTCATTGTCGCGGTCAAGGCCCCCACCCTGCCGGCCATCGCCGTGCACATCGGTGCCCTGCTCCACCAGGACAGCCTGGTGCTGTTCGTCAACAACGGCATTCCCTGGTGGTACTTCCACTCGCACGGCGGGGCCTTGGACGGCACCCATCTTCGACGGCTGGATCCCGAGCGGGCGCTGTGGGACCGCATCGGTCCGCAGCGCGCCGTGGGCGGCGTGGCCTACACCGCCTGCAGCGTGATCGCACCGGGAGTGATCCACGCCGAGAATCCACGTAACCGCCTGATCGTCGGACGCCCTGACGGCCGGCCCGACGCGAGGCTCGACGCACTGGCGTCGCTTCTGAACCCGAGTGGTCTGGAGGTCACCGTCACATCGGAGATCCGTGACGCGGTCTGGGCCAAACTGCTGATGAACCTGATCGGGGGGTCGCTGGGCATCCTCACCGCCTCAGCCATGAAGGACGTCCTCGACAAGCCCTCCATCGCCGGCACCGCCAAGGCGATGGCAGCCGAGGGCGCCGCCATCGCTCGTGCCCTGGGCTGCGATCCGGGTGATCCCGACGAGGTTCTGAGCAAGCAGGCCAAGTCCGGCCATCTCCAGAGCATCGCGCAGGACATGCTGGCCGGCCGGCCCATGGAGATCGACGCCATGTTCCGGGTCCCCCTCGACCTGGCCGAAATGGCGCAGGTCCCAGTACCCAACCTTGACCTAGTGATCGAACTGGCCACGCAGCGGGCCCGCGCCGCGGGTCAGTACCACGACACCAGTAGCTGACCTCGCGCGTCCGTCGACCCGGGCGCCCGCATGTTCTTGGACTCGTTCGACAACACGGGATTGTGATCATGAAAGCAGTTCTCTTCCTGGGCGAAGGCAAGCTCGATCTCCGTGAGGTCCCCGATCCGGTGCCCGGGCCTGATGAAGTGGTGATCCGTATGAAGGCCTCCGGCATGTGCGGGAGCGACCTCCATCACCTCCACGGCCCGCTGCGCACCGGATCCGAGCTGGTGATCGAAGGACATGAGCCGTGTGGGACCGTCGAGCTTGTCGGTGACGCCGTGCGCCCCAGCGAGGCCAAGGACGGGGACCGGGTCATGGTCCACCACTACGACGGGTGCCGTACCTGCCGATACTGCCGTTCCGGCTGGACGCAGCACTGTCCGAATGCGCGCACGGTGTACGGCGGGCTGGACGGCGACGGTGGACACGCCGACTTCATGAAGGTTCCCGCGCACACGCTCATCCGTCTGCCCGGCGCACTGTCGTTCAAGACCGGTGCGGCCATCTCATGTGGCACCGGAACGGCCTTCGCGGCCCTCAAGAGGGTCGGCCTGTCCGCCGACGAGACGGTGGCGATCTTCGGTCAGGGGCCCGTGGGTCTGAGTTGCACCATGCTGGCCAAGGCCTTCGGTGCTCGGGTCGTCGCCGTCGACGTCGAGCCCTCCCGGCTGCATATGGCCAAACAGTTCGGTGCCGACCACGTCGTCAACGCGCAGGAGCATGACCCTGTGGCCGCTGTTCGGGAACTGACCCGCGACGGCGAAGGGGCGGACAAGTCCCTCGAATGCAGCGCCAACCCCACTGTGCGTCGTCAAGCCGTCCAGGCACTCCGACGCTGGGGAACCGCGTGCATGGTCGGAGTCTTCGGCCCGATCGAGCTGGACAGCGAGGAACTCATCCAGCTGCAGAAGACCGTCGTAGGCTCACTCACCTTCAGCAAGAACCTGCAGGAGGAGTGTGCCCTGTTCGTGGCCGAGCGCGGCCTGGACGTGGAATCGCTGTTCACGCATGAGTTCCAGCTGGACGAGGCGGAGCGGGCCTACGAGCTGTTCGATCGACGAAAGATCGGCAAGGGCGTCTTCATCTTTGACTGACGCAGCATCACAGGTTAGGTGAGAGGACACCCATGACCACATCCCAGCAAAGCTCCCCTCTGTGCGAGCAGGCCCGGAGCTTTTTCTCCCGCGACGTGCACCAACTCTTCATCGACGGCCAGAGCGTCCCGGCCGCGTCTGGACAGACACTGACCACCGTCAATCCGTCGACCGGTGAGGTCCTGACGCTGCTTGCCGCCGGCGATCAGTCCGACGTCGACCGCGCGGTCCTCGCCGCACGCAAGGCATTCAACGGCCGGTGGAGCACCTGGACTCCCTACGAACGCCAGGCGTTGCTGACGCGCATCGCCCAGATCCTCGACGAGAGATTCGAGGAACTGATTCAGATCGAGGCCATGGACATGGGCGCCCCTGTCTCCAGGCTGCGCAACAGCAAGCCGGCCCTGATGAAGATGTTGTCGTTCTTCGTCTCTCAGGCGGCGAACATCACAGGGGAGACCCTGATGAACGGTATCCCCGGCAATGTCGCCACGATGACGTTGAAGGCCCCGGTCGGGGTCGTCGGCGGAATCATTCCCTGGAATGGCCCCCTCAACGGGCAGTTCTGGATCATCGGTGCTGTTCTGGCCAGCGGGTGCACGGCTGTGCTCAAGCCGTCCGAGGAGGCATCTCTGTCGGTGCTGCGGGTGGCCGAGATCCTGCACGAAGCCGGAGTGCCGGCGGGGGTCATCAATGTCGTCACCGGTCTGGGCAAGGAAGCCGGCCATGCGCTGGCGGCCCATCCCGATGTAGACCGCATCGCTTTCACCGGTTCGACCGAGACCGGCCGCAGCATCATCCGGGCATCCGCCGTGAACATCAAGAAGCTGCAGCTGGAACTGGGCGGCAAGTCGGCGGACATCGTGTGCGCGGACGCGGACCTGGACAAGGCGGTGCCGGGAGCGGCGATGGGAGTCTTCGCCAACTCCGGTCAGATCTGTTTCGCCGGGACTCGGGTGCTCGTCCAGCGGTCCGTCGTCGACGAGTTCACCGAGCGGCTGCTGACGTTCATGGATACCTTGCGGGTCGGAAACAGCCTGGACTCCGCCGTCACGTTGGGCCCGGTCGTCTCCCAGCCCCAGTTGGACAAGGTGCTGTCCTACATCGATGTCGGGCGGGACGAAGGGGCTGAACTGCTCCGCGGCGGCGGGCGGCTCGGGGGTGAGTTCGAGAACGGATACTTCGTGCAGCCGAGCGTCTTCGGCGGTGTGACCAATGAGATGCGGATCGCTCGCGAAGAGATCTTCGGCCCCGTTCTGTCGATCCTGCCGTTCGATGACGTGGACGAGGCCATCGCCGTCGCCAACGACAGCGACTACGGTCTCGGCGGAGCGGTGTGGTCACAGAATCTGTCCACCGCACTTCGCGTGGTCCACGGCGTGCACACCGGCACGATGTGGGTGAACTGTTACGGCCACATCGATCCACTGGTCGGATTCGGCGGAACGAAGCTGAGCGGGTACGGCTCCAAGGGCAGTGCCGCGCACATGGACACCTATCTGTACACCAAGAGTGTCTACATGGAACTGTGACCGTGCGGCCCCGTGTGCTGTCGGCGTCATAAGTGAGGTTCCCCCGCTGCGCGGGAGTGGCTGACTAGCGGGTCAGGGCGGGTTGACGTGGTTTCAGATTCACTGGTTCGGCCGTTGTCTGGTCGGCGTAGTGCTTCTCTTCGAACTCGATGGGGCTGAGGTAGCCGAGGCGCTTTTGGGATGCGGCGGGGGTTGTAGAAGCCGTCGATGTACTCGAAGAGCGCGAGATTCGCTTCGGCTCTGGTGCCGAAAGTCCGTCCGCGGATGCACTCGGTCTTGACCAGCATCCACAGGTTCTCCGCCAGGGCATTGTCGAAAGAGTCGCCGACCGAGCCCATGGACGCTTGAACACCTGCTCCGACCAAGCGTGTTGTGAGCTTGATGGACGTGTATTGACCGGGTTCAACCATTTGTAGCAACACTCCTGTTCAGAGAGGTGTGTTGTGGGACGACCAGCGGGTTGGATGACGGAGTTGACGGGTCGGTCGCCGATGAAGTCGCCGGGGCGGCCCACGACTCTGCGGGAGAAGGCGTCGCGGATCGCCGACAGCCACAGTGGCCCCTCCAGGGTGGGGATCATGGTCAGGTCGGTGACCCACAGCCGGTTCGGCGCGTGTGCCGTGAAGTCGCGTTGCACCAGGTCAGGGGCGAGGTCGGCGTCTGGGTCGCGGCGGGTGAAGCTCTTGCTCCTGCGGGGGCTGATCCCGGCCAGGCCGGCCTGGCGCATGAGCCAGGCCGGCCCGCTTGCGGCCGACATGGACGCCCTCGCGCTTCAGGACGGCATGGATCCTGGGCGATCCGTAGATCCCGCCGGAATCCTGGTGGATCCGCTCGCAGGGGTCCTTCTCGGCCTGGCACCAGCGGTAGTAGGTGGAAGAGGGGATGTGCAGTTCCCGCAGCACGGGCTCGACCCCCAGGTGCGGGTGCTCGTCAGCCACACCATGCGTCAGCTTTTGAAGCCCTTGCGCCGGTCTTTGGCGGGGCCGCGGTCGAGGTGGATGCGGTAGATCAGCCGGGACCGGTGGCCGGACTTGATGCAGATCAGCGCCGCCATGGAGACGCGCTTGCTGCCCACGGCGGTAACCCGCACGACGGGTGTGTGCCCGCGTCGGCCCCAGGTACGGCCCTTGGGCGGCCTCAGCCCCTGGCCGGCTTCGTCTTCGAAACAGAGCCAGGCGCCCAGGTCCGCCGCCGTCCTTATATGACGGGCCACTGCTCGTCCTTCCAGGCGGCGATCTTCTCCTCATCCCGCTCGGTGGCCTTGCGTGAGGGGACCTGCACACTCCAGCCGATGCGGTGCAGCAGCAGGTCCAGCCCGGCCAGGGTGTACTCCACGCCGAACCGGCGTCGCACGACCTCCGCGATCCTCGCAAGAGTCCAGCACTGGTCGCTCTAGCCGGCAGCGACCGGCCCGGCATCCAACACCATTTCCAGAACACGCAGTTGACTCGCATCGAGCTTACAGCGGGCACTGCCGGGCCCTTGGAGGACCAGGGCCTGCTGGCCGCCCGAAGCCAACGCCCGCCGCCAGCGGTTCGCCGACATCCGGGTCACTCGGAACCGCCGGGCCACCTCCCGGTCACTGGCACCTGCCTCGATCAGATCGGCGGCCGCCAACCGGACCCGCTCACGCCGAACCCGCTCGTCAGCTGTCAGCCCTCCGCCATCGGGATACCTCATCCCTCTGGCATAGCGCGGCCCACGACAGCCGTCACGACCCCGCGTAACCCACACCCTTAAAGATCTCTAGCCGTTCTGTCGCTCCAAGGCTTCGAATACGGGGGCGTTGTCCACGTAGATCCGCTGATCGACGAACTTGCCGTCGGCAATGGTGATCTTGGAAGCCGCCTTGATCTCGATCACCGTCCCATCGTGAAGCGTCCAACGGCCGATGGACTCGAAGAAGACGACCCCGCCCTCCTCCTCCCACACGTTCACGAGGTCGTGTCCGAGCGAGAGGACCTCGTCGAGCTTGCCGCGCAAGGCGGAGATGATGTTCTCTCGCCCCTTGATCTCTGGGCTGTTTCCGAACGTCAGCGTCATTTCCTCCGCGTAGTAGGAGCCGAACTCCTGGGGGCTGTTCGCCTCCATGGCCGCGTAGTACTCGGTCAGCAGCCTCACTGTTTCGGTGCTTGCGCGCAACGCGATCAGACCTTTCCGTGTAGATCTTTGCCGGGCTGCCCGCATTGTCCGTAACCCCTGTCACTCCGCCGCAGGCGGGCCGATCAGTCGAACCATTGACTGAATCCCACAATGCAGGATAACGTCCGGCTTGCAACGAGGGAATGTGTGCACCGTCACAGCTGAGCCGGGGGCGCTTCGCCCCAACTGTCAAGGCAGAGCAAGCAGCTTGCCTTGATCAAGACGGTCCACCTCGGCGCGAACGAGCCGTGCACCCACAGGGCGTCACGTCCGTGCCACTGGGCACCGAAACACCAGGCCAAAGGCAGTAAGACGCATGACCGAACAATGTCGATCGACCCGTGCGGAACTCATACCCTCAGCCCGGCCCACAAGGTTGTCCCGTGCGGGGCATGAGTTATCGGGTCAGGGCCAGGTTGTGGAGCCGAGCGATGCCGAGCAGGCCCCCCGCCCTGGTAGCCGACGTCAGCGATCGTCGGTGCACCGCGGCAGGCCCGGCCGATCCCGGATTTCCGTGCAGGCCCGACAGTCGCTCGACCGCCGGGAAGCGGGCCGACCGCCATGGCCGAGCGGCTGTCGACGGCGACGACGACCTGGGAGCTGGTAGAAAAGCGATGGTTCGTGCCGTTTTTGTGGGAGACGGCGTCCTTGCGGAGCCGACGGCCCGCGAGATCGCCGGCAAGGGATCGAGGATCCGGCCCGCCGCCGGCCTCGACACCTCGGACTACGGCGCCACCTGCCGCAGCGCGCGGTTGCAACGCCGATAGGTCGCCACCACGAGCACCACACGGTCGGCCAACGGCAGCCACCGCACCCCGCCCGGCTGAACATCATCACCACCACGCCGCCGCACCAGCGCGACGAGTTCGGCGATCGCACCTTGATCAGTCCGAAGAACGGCCCGATCCACTTCGGATCTTCAGCCGAGAACACCCCCGCCCATACCCGACCAACGCACCAACCATCACCTCGTGGTTACGGGACGACCTCTAGGGAGACCTTGTGTCCGACACCTCAACCCCCACACAAATCCTGACCCCCACGGGTGGTCGCGAGGACCCGAGAACATTCATGCTCCGGCTGACCGTGATCGCCAGCCTGGGTGGTCTGCTCTTCGGTTTCGACACGGGCGTGATCGCGGGCGCGCTGGTGTACCTCAACGAGGACTTCCAGTTGACCGCCGTCACCGAGGGGCTTGTCGTCACCTCGCTGCTCTTCCCCGGTGCGACGGCGGGTGCGCTTCTGGGCGGCCCCATCGCTGACCGTGTGGGGCGGAAGAAGTCGCTGGTCATCGCCGGCGTGATCTTCGTGATCAGTACGGTCGCCTGTGCTCTGGCTCCCAGCGTCGCCTTCCTGATCGTGGCGCGCATCGCGCTCGGCTACGCCGTCGGCGTCGCATCCGTCGTCGTTCCGCTGTACCTCGCCGAGATGGCGCCGGCCTCGCAGCGGGGCCGCATCGTCACGGTGAACCAACTCATGCTGGTCATAGGCCTGTTCCTGGCATTCGTCATGAACGCGGTGCTCGCCAACCTGATCAACGACCATGTCGTGTGGCGCTACATGCTCGGCGTCGCTGTCATTCCGGCCGTCGGGCTTCTTGTCGGCATGCTCAGCCTGCCCGACACCCCTCGTTGGTACGCGAGCAAGAAGATGTGGTCGGAGGCAAGACTCACTCTGCAGCGGGCGCACGTCGCCAGCCGGGTGGAGGCCGAGTACAAGCAGATCACTGCCATCGTCGAAGCGGACGAGATCCAGGGCAAGATCTCCGTCTTCGCCACTCTGCGCAGTGAGCCGTGGATGAAGCGTCTGATCCTGATCGGCATCATCCTGGCGATGGCCCAGCAGACCACAGGCATCAACGTGGTCATGTACTACGCGCCGACCGTGCTGGAGGACTCCGGCCTCACCCGATCCGCGTCACTGCTCGCCTCCGTCACCGTCGGCATCACGATGATCGTCTGCACGGTGGTGGGTATGTGGATTCTCGGTGTGATGGGGCGTCGCAAGATGATGCTGCTCGGTTTCGGTGGTGTCGCCGCCTCACACCTGGGGCTCCTCGTCACGTATCTGCTGCCCGACTCGGACCTGCGCTCGTACCTGATCCTGTTCTTCATGCTGCTCGTGACGGCGTTCATGGTGACCTTCCTGGGCACCACAGGCTTCCTCGTGCTCTCGGAGCTGTTCCCGTTGCCGATCCGCGGCTTCGCCATGGGCGCTTCCCTCGGCGGGCTGTGGCTCGCCAATTCCCTCATCTCGTTCCTCTTCCCGATCCTCGCCGAGCGGATCGGATCGATGGCAGTATTCTCCGGATTCATGGTGCTCAACGTTCTGGCGGCGCTGTTCGCAGTTCGTTGGATTCCGGAAACCAAGGGACGCACCTTGGAAGAGCTCGAGGTTGAACTGCGTGACCGTTACACCGGCACGGTTACCGAGCGCCCCTGACCTGACGCCACCCCGCCCTCCTCGGTATCTGCCGGTCCGACCCGCCGGATCGGCAGATACCGGGTTCCCTCATGACAGAAAGTGAGACCCAAGATGACTGCACGCAGGTTCGCCGGAAAGGTCGTCTTCGTGACCGGGGCCGGTAGCGGCATCGGCCGCGCCACGGCGACAGCGTTCGCGGCCGAAGGCGCCGACGTGGTGGTGGCCGATATCGACACGGTCGGCAACGAAGAGACGGCTCGGATCGCCGCCGAGCACGGTGGCCGGGTGCTCGCCGTCAAGTGCGACGTGACCTCCTCCAGCGACATCCAGGCCGCTGTCAATCGGACGGTCCAGGAATTCGGTCGCCTCGATGTCGCGTTCAACAACGCCGGCATCGAACAGCCGCCGGCCCCCCTCGTCGACATCTCCGAGGATGAGTGGTCACGGCTGCTCGACGTCAACCTGCGTAGCGCTTTCTTGTGCATGAAGTATGAGATCCCCGCAATGCTCGAGAACGGCGGCGGCTCTATCGTCAACACCTCGTCCGGCGCGGGCGTCGTCGGTATCGGAGGTCAGGCCGCGTACGTCGCCGCCAAGCACGGACTGATCGGCCTGACGAAATCGGTGGCCCTGGACTATGCCGCGCAGGGCGTCAGGGTCAACGCGGTCTGCCCGGGCATCATCGAGACCCCGATGATGGACAGGTTTTCCGGCGGCACCCCCGAAGGCCGGGCCCGAGTGATCGGTCAGGAACCCGTCGGCAGGATGGGCAGGCCCGAGGAGATCGCTTCCGCGGTGCTCTGGCTTTCTTCTGATCTCGGCGCATTCGCGACCGGCCATGCAATGGTCATCGACGGCGGCCAGACGGTCGGCATCTGACTCGCGCCTGTCCGTCGGTCCGGACCCATCACGAGGGTTCAGGCCGACGGAATCGCGAGATGCGACTTCGTACGAGGCGCGGTCGTCCGCCGGAGCAGACCCGCACCAGGGAGCCGCGACCTCCGGACGTCGGGGCGGAGTGCGCCCCTTGTCCTTGATGTCGGTGAGGGCTCCTTCCCGATCGTGGCCGTCACCGAGTCGTCGCCATTCCTGAGGAGCGCGATGTGCTCCTGAAACGGCGGAGGCTGCGGTATGCCCGCGCTCTCCGCCGGGCGGTGCGTTCACAGTGTGCTCCGCCCCCGCCTCGTTCGGTGGAATACAGATCACAACATGGAAGGGTCCACAATCATGGCTGGAGAGCATCGCGAATTTCAGTCGCGCTTGATCGTCACCGCACTTGATGCCGACGGCAGGTCGACGTTCGTGAGTGACGGTCCGACGACTGACCGACTCGTCGCCGACGGCTACACCCGCAATCACCTGTGGCAGGCGACGCAAGTGCCGACGCCGGTGATGGCGCCGAACGGTCCCGGCGGCGCCTCGATCATCCCGCCGCCGCCGGCCGGGTACAACTACGTCATCACGGCCTTTGCTCCCGACAGTGAATGGGACTACGAGGGAGGCTATGCGCGGATCCTGGCGGAGTCGGGTGCCGGGGACGCGGTCGATCCCACGGATGCCCCCGGTATGCACACGACGGACACGATCGATATCGTCACCGTGATTTCCGGGGAGGCGTGCGTTCTGCTCGACGCGGGCGAGACGACCATGAGACAGGGCGACACCATCATTCAGCGCGGCACCAAGCACGCCTGGCGAAATCGGACCGACAGGCCCTGCGTGGTCTCAGCGGTTCACATCAGCGTGATCCGCTGACCCTCCATTGACCTCTTGCAGCGTTGCCACTACAGGGTGCGGACGGCTGCGGCGGTGAACGACAACAGGGTGACGATGACACCGTGACCCACTGGGCCACGGCGTGAGGCAGGTCGAGCGCGGCAGAACAGGGAACAACGCGGCTACTCCACCTGTGGGTTGACGCTCCCAACCCGTCGCCCGTCGGATGAGCACCTGTGCACCCGTGGATGCCCGCGCCACCAGAAGGGACAACCCCATGCACCGCGAGAACCCTGACCTGTCCCCCTTTGCTCGTCGCGTGATCGTGGGCATCAACGACACCGGGGCGTCCACGGTCGTCGCCGACGAGCGGGACATGCCCTGCACTCGGCTCCCCAATGGAATCCTGCTGCGGGAGGTGTGGCAACAGCGAGGTATCCCCGCCGCAGCGGACGATCGGCCGAAGCCCGACTGGACGCTGGGGCCTGCCGCACCGACCGAAGGAGCATCGTGCGGATCCTTACGGTGCCGACCGCGAACGGCGACGAGCTCGCAGAACCGGATCTCCACACAGGCCCTTCTTTGCATGTGATCACGATGCTCAGCGATGAACTGATCGTCATCCTGGAAGACGGCGAGGTGACGCTCGGCGTCGGAGACTCGGTCGTATTGCGGGATAGCATGCATGATCTCCGAAATGTGCAAACCCGACCGGCAACGTTCGTGTATACCTCCGTTCCTCTTACCAGGAGTGGGTCAGAGTGCTGAGGGGACTGAGGGGACGCAGGAAGATTCCGCGCCGGACGAGCCTCCGAGGAGCATCGCGTAGATGAACCGGTAGATCGCCTCGGGTGCGCCCCCCGGCCCGGACACCGCCGTGTCCCCGTTCCCGAGCCTCAGCAGCCGCTGCCGCCCTCTTGTCTCCACATGCGGAAGCAACAGCGGGAACTTCACAGAGAGTTGATCACGAGCTCATCACGAGTCTCATCCGGATGCGTCTACCGCACACTCAGGAATCGGGGGTGGTTCGGGAGGACCAGCCATGGCTGATGCCCAGACGCCGGTGTGGTGACGTTCGTCGCATGGCCACCTGCTCCTCCGGGACGCTGTGACGTGCTGGTTGAGACTGCGGTCATCGCTCCTTGGTTGATCGCCGCGGTCCGCGACGCGGCCGAGCGCCTGCGATGGCGGTGGACCTGCAGGGCAGGATCGCCGCCCTGCCACCGGTCATGTTCGCCGCACCCGGCCGGCACGTCACCTATGTGCCGCGCCGAAGCGTGAAGCGGGCCTCCGAGGGCTATTGCGGCGAGGGAAAACGGCCGCCAAAGACTCTCTGATCATCGCGGACACAGCCTGCGTGCGCCGCCTCCGGACAGGGCTTTGGTCGGCTCGATGGCCGCCTCGATGCCTTTGAGGGCCGGGGACCGGTGCAGGCCGCGACACGCCCTGGGGCCCCGGTCAGCCGGTCTCGCCGACCGGCAAGGGTGCCGCTTCAGGGGGCACCGAGTTCGGCGCTGATCTTCGCCGCACACCCTCGGACCTTCTCGACGGAGCTGTCCAGTTGCGGCTTCGCCGGCCGAGAAGCGGCGCCCGAGATGGCCACTGCCGCGATCACTTCACCGGTGCGGTCGTGGATGGGTGCCGCCACCGCGCGCAAGCTGTGTTCGTACTCTTCGTCGTCGAGCGCGAACCCGCTATCGCGAACCACTGTCAGATGCTTCCGGAGCTCCGCGGCGGTGGAGATCATGGTGTCCGTGCGCCGGATCAGCGGGCCGTCCGGGTAGAGCGCGTGCAGCTCGGACTCCGGCAGGGCTGCCAGCAACACCTCGCCCATCGCCGTGGTGTGGGCCTCGTCGCGTTTGCCGACCCAGGAGTGCATGCGCACGGCGTACGAGCCGTCCACTAGGGCGACTGTCACGGCGGCGTGCCCTTCCAGCACACCCACGTGGCACGTCTCGCTCAACTCCTCGACCAGCGCCTGCATGTGGCGTTCCGATACGGTCGCCAGATCAGTGCTTGCGGATGCGAGGGCCCCGAGCTGGATCAGCTTGCCGCTGAGCCGGAAACCGGGCCCACTGGCGACTGAGCTGCTCCGGCTTTTGTAGCGTCCGGTGATCTTGTTCGTCCATCCCCTCCCTTGCTTCCCGGGCTTGGGGGGCCGTGGACGCGACCATCACCTGCATTCGCACGCGTGCAGCGGCCGAGCCTGGCCAGGGAGGGCAATGCCGATGGCGCAAACGTGAGGCCGGCCGCCGACCTGCCTCCCGGCGTCGTTCGGGAGCAGTGGCACAGTGGCGCGCGTCCACCGCGGTATGCGATGCGCCCTCTGATGCTGAGGAAGCAGGCTCCTCACGCGAGACGCCGACTGATCTCAGCAACGTCGGCAACGGATTCCAGGTTCTTGATCAGTTCGATGACGACCTCGACCTGTTCAGGCGGAGGAGGGCATGCCGCAGCGGCTGCGCAGTCCCGGAACTTTCCTGACAGGTCATCCCACGTGGTGGGCTTATCCGGACTACCTGGATAACCGGCCCCGTGCTTGGCGAAAGTCCGGCCGTCTGTGGTCGTCATCTCGATGCGCCCCGGAGGGAGTTCGAGCTTCCAGTCGAGGGAACTGTCCTCGACGGGGACGACCTTGGCGGCTGTGGCGCGGACTCGCCGGTCGCGGACTCCCTCCTCGGTGAAATGTGCGAGCCTGACCGACCCATGAACGGCTGCCAGTGCAATGAGGTACGGGAGGCTGAACTTTGCGTCGACAAGTGTCTGCGGCGCCCTTCGGACGTCCAGAGGGGTGCACATGAGGTTGTGGTAGTCCCCCACGAAGACGCGAATCTCCTCGATGGCTTCTGGCTCCAGGTCGTGTTCCGACATGAGCTCGATCGTCGCGTGAATATGGCTGTGCGATGTTCCGACCGAGGGCCAGGTTTTGTACAAGGTGCCTGCGCCTCGGTAGTCGCTACCGAGTTCGGCCAGCATCAGCTCGCGATCGTACTGACCAGCGAAGAAGGTGTTGAAGACGCCGACGGGGCCTTCGAACAGTCGGTCAACGCCAGTTAGGCCCTTTTCGGCCAGCAGCGCAGCTGTGACGGCGCCTCGCGCCGAGAATCCCGCATAGAGCGCCCTGAGGTCGCTGCCCGTGCCGGCGATGACTTCCATGACCCCGGCGGACTGCTGACTTGCGATGCCGAGCGCATGCTGGAGGGCGGAGCCAGACAGGCCCAGCACGCGGGACGCCGCGGCAGTCGCGGCGTAGATGCCGAGAACGCTGGACAGGTTCCAGTCCTTGCGCCATCCGACGTGGCACCGCAGGCGGGCGAAGATGTCCTGTCCGGCCGCGACGGCAGCGATCAGGTCGGCGCCGGTCACCGAACCCTTGCGCTCAGACACAGCCATGGCAGTCGGCACCACCGAACTCGCGGCGTGTTGACCCCAGGGCGTTTGGTCGTCGAAGTCCAGACAGTGAGCCAAGCCGCCGTTGGCGAAGGCGGCGTTCACCGCCGGGACCCGCAGACCCAGCCCCCATACAGACGCTTCGCCCCGACCGCCGTCCCCCTTCACCAAGTCAAGGAGAGCTTGGGCCGCCGGTTCCGCACCACTCGCTGCCAGGGCGACACCCAGGGTGTCGAGGATGCTCATCTTCGCCGCCTCGATCGCAGGGCTGTCCAAAGCCTCGATGGTGACGGTCGCTGCCATCGCTGCGAAGTGGTGAGAGGCGTCTTGTTCGGTTCCGGGCATGCCGCACCTCGTTCCGTGAGAGTGCAAGACACTTTACGATATGTCTATGGTCTGACAGTATCCCCGATGTGATAGTTGTGATGCCTGGTGAAGGTGCAATGTCCCAGGCTGGAGGGCGACCATGACCTGGACTTCGCAAACAAGGTGGCCTTCGTCGCCGGAGCGTCGAGCGGGCATTGGCCGCGCCGCCGCGCCGGCCTTCGCGCGCGCCGGTGCCTCGGTGGCAGCGGTCGACATCGACGAGGAGGGTGCAGCGGAAACCGTTCGCCAGATTGAGAAGGGCGGCGGAACCGCGATCGCGCTCACCTGCGACGTGACCTCTCAGGCGGCGGTCTCGGGAGCGGTCCAGGCGACCCTCGACAGCTTCGGCCGACTCGACGCAGCGTTCAACAACGCCGGGATCGAGCAGCCGGTCGCACCCCTGGCCGAGATCAGCGCGACCGACCTCGACCACTTGATCGCGGTCAACCTCAAGGGCGTCTTCCTGTGCATGCAGAGCCAGGTGCCCGCGATGCTCGCCGGAGGTGGAGGCACCATCGTCAACACCGCCTCCGGCGCCGGCGTGGTTGGTATCGCGGGCCAGGCCGTCTATTGCGCGACCAAGTTCGGGGTGGTCGGCATGACCAAGGCGGCGGCTCTCGACTACGCCGCGCTCGGTGTGCGGATCAACGCCGTGTGCCCCGGGATCATCCAGACCCCGATGATGGACCGATTCACTGGGGGCACCGACGAGGGCCGTGCCCGGGTTGTAGCGCAAGAACCAATCGGCCGGATGGGGTCCCCCGAAGAGATCGCCGACGCGGTCCTGTGGTTGTCGTCGGATGCGTCGTCCTTCGTCGTGGGCCACGCCATGGTCGTGGACGGCGGGCAGACGGTTTGACGCCGTCCAGCCCGAGAGCGGTTCGGACTCGACGAGAAAGAGATGTGGATGGCCAGGATCGGCTTCATCGGAGTGGGCGCGATGGGTTCCTCGATCGCCAGTCGGCTGGTGAACGGTCACGACCTCCTGGTCAGCGACCACAACCCTGCTGCTGCCGCGGAGTTGGTGACTCAGGGGGCTCGATTCGCGACACCGGAAGAGATCGCTGAGGAGTGCCGGACCATCTTCCTCTGCCTTCCCGGCCCTCTCCAGGTGAAGGATCTGCTGCTGGGCCCCAAGGGCCTGGCGTTCGGCCTCACAGCGGGAACGATCATCATCGACACCACCACGGGCACCCCCGCCACAGACGCGGAGTTGGTGGCAACGCTCTCGGAACGGCAGGTGACCTACGTCGACTCCCCGATCGCCGGTGGCGTGCGAAGGGCGCGCGAGGGAACCGCCACGCTCATGGTTGGTGCCGACCCCGATGTCTTTGCCGGGATCCAGGACCTGCTTCATGAAGTGACGACCGAGGTGGTCAATGTCGGCCCGGTCGGGTCGGGTCACGCGATGAAACTCGTCAACAACCTGCTCAACGCGTGCAACCGCTTTGCAGCGTTGGAGACCATCCGTCTGGGAGTCGCGGCAGGGATGAGGCAAGAGGTCGTCGTCGACGTCATCAACAGGTCGAGCGGCCGGAACTACGCCACGGAGTACACATTTCCGCAGCTGCTCTCAGGAGAAGCGTACAAGCCACAGGGGTTCACCCTCCAACTCATGCTCAAGGACGTCCGCCTGGCGAACGAGCTCGCGGAGGCCCTTGGCCACTCGACTCCGATCGGCAACCTGGTGCAGGAGTTCACACAGCAGGCGATCGAACGTTTCGGCCCCACCGCTGACCAGAGCCGGATGATGGCCGAGTGGTACGACGCATGACCGACACCGGACATACGAGCACGATGACGCCCGACGCAATGCTGATCGACGGCGAATGGCGTCAAGCCTCCGACCGGGGAACTTTCGAGTCCTTCAACCCTGTGACGGGGCTGGCGTGGGCAACCTGCCCACGTGCCACGAAGCAGGACGTGGACGACGCCGTCGCCGCTGCGCGCCGTGCCTTCGAGCACGGACCTTGGTCGACTTCCACCCCTCTCGAGCGAGCGCGTCTTCTGCGCAGACTCGGGGACCTTGTCAGCGAGCATTCCGAGGAGCTCGCCCGGCTTCAGGTCCAGGAGAACGGCAAGCTATGGCGTGAGGTCGCGGATCAGGCCAAGGCGCAGGCCAACGCCTGCTATTTCTTCGCCGGGCTTGCGGAGCATCCGATCGGCCATACCCTCGCCGTGAGCAATCCCGACATGCAGGCCTTCACGCTCCGCGAGCCGGTCGGTGTCGTGGCTGCGATCACCCCGTGGAACAGCCCCATCGCCCAGCTGATCGCCAAGCTCGCTCCCGCCCTGGCGGCCGGCTGCACTGTGGTTGCCAAGCCTTCGGAGATCACACCCGTCTCCACGCTCTATCTCGCCCGGCTGATCGAAAGAGCGGGATTCCCCCCGGGTGTCGTGAACGTCGTCTCGGGCGGCGGTAAGCGGGGCGCCACTTGGTGGAGCACCCACACGTCGACCACATCTCGTTCACCGGGTCCACCGCCGTGGGGAAGCAGATAGCGGCAACAGCCGGCTCCCGTTTGGCGCGGGTGTTCTTGGAACTGGGCGGGAAGTCCCCCAACATCGTCTTCCCGGACGCTGACCTTCCCAACGCCGTCAACGGAGTCATGGCGGGGATATTCGCGGCGACCGGGCAGACCTGTATGGCGGGATCGCGAGTGCTCGTTCACAACGACATCTACGACGAGTTCGCCGACGTACTTGCACAGCGGGCCTCGGAGATCAAGATCGGCGATCCGATGGACCCCGCGAGTGAGATGGGCACCGTCGCATGCCGGTCGCAGTACGACAAGGTCCTCGGTTACGTGGACATCGCCGTGCGAGAAGGCGCACGCCTTGTCACCGGAGGGAAACGTCCCGACGCTCCTTCGCTGAGCCGTGGCTTGTTCATTGCGCCGACCGTGTTCACGGAGGTCACGAACGACATGCGCATCGCACGGGAGGAGGTCTTCGGCCCGGTCGCGGCACTGATTCGCTTCCGGGACGAGGACGAGGCTGTGCAGATCGCCAACGACACCTCTTTCGGCCTCGCCGCCGGTGTCTGGACGAATGACGTGTCGCGGGCTCATCGACTGATCCGACGGCTCCGAGCCGGCACAGTCTGGATCAACAACTACCGCAAGGTCAACTACGTCGCCCCGTTCGGCGGCTTCAAGGAGTCGGGTGCCGGGCGAGAGAACGGCGTCGACGCGCTTCACGAGTACACCGAAGTGAAGACCGCGTGGATCACTACCGGGGGAACGATCAACGACCCGTTCAACCCACGCGCCTGACGAAGGGCGTACCCACTCAGGGAAGGTCCGAGGACGGGCCGTGGTCAGCACACATCGAAGCGGACGGAAACAGGAGCCACTGTGGATCTGAGCCTGAGAGGCAAGACAGCCCTGATCTCGGGAGCCAGCGCGGGCATCGGGCGAGAGACCGCGAAGACGCTGGCCCGCGAGGGAGTACAGACCATCGTGGTCGCCCGGCGAGCCCCCGAACTCGAGGCGTTGGCCGACGAGATTCGAGCGGAGGGTGATCCGGCACCCGTGCTGATCATCGACGACCTCCTCGATGACGGGGCCTTTGGCCGTGTCACAGCGAGACTCATGGACGAGTTCGGCGGCGTCGACATCGTCGTCAACAACCTGGGGCAGGCTCGACCGTTCGACCTGGAGACCACTGAGGCGGAATGGAGCGAAGCGTTCCGTCTCAACTTCACGACTCCAAGAAGGCTCACCACGCCATTCATCGCGGGCATGAGGGAACGGGGGTTCGGACGAATCGTCAATCTCACCGCGACATCGGAGCCGCAGCATGTAAGTGGCTCACTCACATCCAAGGCGGCCGTCCTCATGTGGGCGAAGGGCCTTTCCCGCCTGGTGGCAAAGGACGGCGTGACTGTCAACTGCGTCTCGCCCGGTTACCTGCTGACCGACCAGATCAAGAACAACTTCATCCCTCAGTTCGTCCCTACCGAAAAGGATCAGCAGGACTGGCTCGAGCGGGAAATCCCAACCGGGCGCTTCGGAGATCCCGCCGACGCGGCCAACCTCATCACTTTCCTGTGCTCTCCGCTGGCCGGGTACATCACAGGACAGCGGATCTATGTCGACGGTGGATGGAACCGGCACGTGTGACCGACATGGGGCCTGGCTCCGCGAACAGGGCTCCGGTGTCGTCGTGTGACGCCCGGTGAGTGGCGGCCTTGTCAGCTCGGTGGCGCCCAGGATCGCGGCTCGGTACGTGCTGCCAAGACCAGGGGTGCGCCCCGCGATTCGTGGAAGACCGTGCATGCCGGCGCATCTACGCTGATCCGGCGGGCCCTTGGCCAACTCCGTGAGCACCCGAGGCCGTATCCGATGAGGTCCCGCGCTGCTGGAGCGGCTGGCCGAGGTACCCCACCTATGAGGTCCACTCGGCGTACGGCACGAAGCCATCCAGCCGGTCAGCACTGCCGAATGCGTCCAGGTCGCTGCCCGTTGCGGCGATGAACTCGGCGCCCAGCTTTGCATCATGCAGAGCAGGCTGCGGGATACCTCGGCCGCAGGACGCTCGCGAACCTCGCCTCGATGAGGCCCGTCCAGCTCGGCGAGGGCCATTACGCCCTTCGCGTGGCGGCCCCATGGCAGCGTCGAGCTACTCGGTCGGCGTCATCGACCGCACACGCAGCTCAACCGCTCCGGGCCCACAGGGGGCGCAAGTTGGTGGCGATCCCGTCATCACTGGGCGGCAGCGCTTCCAGGTCCGGACGGACGCAGTCGAAAACGTGATCAGCCCCAAGAGCATGCCGCGCCTGTCAGTCACTGACTACCGCCCTCCCTCCTCGGTGTCTCGACCGCGGGCTCGAATCGCCAGCTGGTGCTGGGCATGAGGGGAAAGGCTTGCCAAGCAAGGTACAGTCTGACTATTGTCTGACTGAATCGCAGTATGTAAAATCTTTAACTATGGTCGGGAACGGCCCTGTCGATCGCAGCGCATCCTTAGGAGCGGCATGCAAGGGATCGTGTTTCGAGGCGAGCGCAAACTCGAACTGGTGACTCTTCCGGACCCGACACCGGGACCCGATGAGGTCATCGTCCGGATCGAGGCGTCGGGTATGTGTGGGTCTGATCTGCACATGTACCGCGGATCCAGGAGTGGGACGCACGGCAGGATCGCCGGCCATGAACCTGCCGGTGTGATCGTCGAAGCGGGCTCGGAGGTTCCCGGAAGCTGGCTCGGCCGGTCGGTCATGGTTCACCATTACTTCGGCTGCGGCAAGTGCGACCAGTGCCACGCCGGCTGGACCCAGATGTGCCGCAACGGAGCTGTGGCCATGGGTAACACCGCACACGGATCGCACGCCGACCTGGCCAAAGTGCCGCTCAGTGCGATCCTGCCCATGCCTGACGGTTTGTCGTACCTAGCCGCTGCGGCCATCAGTTGCGGCACGGGAACGGCCTGGGGGGCGCTCAAGCGCCTGAATCTGACTGGCGACGACACCATCGCAATCTTCGGTCAGGGCCCGGTCGGACTGGCCGGCACTCAGCTCGCCGTCGCCATGGGTGCCCGCGTGGTCGCCCTCGACATCTCGCCCGCCCGCCTGAAACGGGCGCACGAGTTCGGTGCGTGGCGGACGATCAACCCCGCGCAGGTGGAGTCGGTCGCCGACGCCGTCCGCGATGTCACCGGCGGCCGTGGCGTCTCGAAGAGCTTGGAGACCTCGGGCGCGTCATCCGCCGCGCAAGCCGCGCTGCACGTGTTGGACCTGTGGGGTGCCGCCTGCTGGGTCGGAGTCGGTTCGACCATCCACTTCGACCTCGCCGAGCACCTGTACAAGCAGATCACCGCGACGACTTCGTGGACGATGTCCATTCCGGCGATGGAGGCCTGCGCCAACTTCGTCGTCGAACGCGGCGTCGATGTCGATGAGCTCTTCACCGAGCGCTGGAAGCTCACTGATTACGCGAACGCCTATGAGCTGTTCGACAAGCAGACGTCGGGCAAGGGCGCCTTCATCCCGTAGTAACCCCCGCAAAAAGAACCGCCCATGACCGGTTGCCCTGATCAACGATTGTCGGCGACGACTTTGCAGCCACTCGTGTGATGGCGGCCTCTTTCCCCATCGGCCGGATGGTCATGTCGTAGATGCGGTGCGCGAGCCGTACTAGCGACCCAGAATGCGTTGCCGTGGTGGATCGGACATGGTGAACCATATCGACGTAACTGAATCGCTGCCAATCAGGGTAGCTTCCGTATTTGTCCGGACGATTCAACCAGAGCCACGTCAGTCGACGTGATGTACAGAAAGGGAAAAGAGGATGGAAGACCGCGTGCCCGAACTCTCCGGGAAGAATGTCCTCATCACTGGCGCCCTCGGCACAATTGGGCAGGCGCTGGTCGCCCGCTATGCCGAAGAGGGTGCCAACATAATCGCGCTGGATCGGCCGGACGCGCCCGATCCGCAAAAGGTACTGGACGGCATTGCTCAGGGCGTGCGTTATTTCGGCTCCGATCTGAACGACTTGGCCGGACTGGAGGCCAATGTGGCAGCGCTGGCCGACGAGGTCGGCGGAATCGACGTGCTGGTCAACAATGCAGCGCTGGTTATCTTCAAGCAGCACGATGAGTTCTCCATCCAGGAATACGAGGACCAGGTTCGGGTGAACTCATCGGCCGCCTTCGTCCTGTCACGTGTCTGCTCCCAGCAGATGAAGATGAAGCGCTACGGGAAGATCGTCAACATCACCTCGTTGACCCTGACAGGTCGATGGGACGGCTATGTGCCGTACATCGCCTCCAAGGGGGCCATGTACGGCCTGATCAAAGGGTTTGCCCGCGAGCTCGGTGAATACCTGATCAACGTGAACGGCATCTCGCCTGGTGCAGTCGTCTCGGAGGCTGAATTCCGGGACCGAGGTGAAAAGCGCGAAGAGTACCACCAGTGGATCCTCGAGAATCAAAGTATCAAGCGCCGAATCGAGGCCGTTGACATCGCCAACGCAGCCGTATTCCTGTCGACTTCGGTGTCGGACCTGATCTCTGGCCAGAACATTCAGGTCGACGGCGGTTGGTAGTCGGCCGAGAGAGGACTGGCGACCGGGTATCCTCAAGCCGTCCCGGAAGCGTTGTCGAGCCAGACAGTAAAGTCCTGCTGGAGTACGTGATCGCACCCACCGCGAGAGGGGCTCACTAGCCTCGAAATTTGTGACGGCTCGCCGGTTCGACTGGCGGGCCGTTTGGGTTTGTTCGGAGGTCGGTGGGCAAGTTGAGGGCCCCGTCTACCGCGTCGGATGGGCGCCGGGTTCCACGGCCCCGGCGGGGGTGATGCTGCTCGCATGGACGGCAGAGTGCTGGTCGGGCGGGTGCGGCAGGGCGGCGGGCGGCCGGCCCTGGTCGTTCATGATCACCTCGGTCCCGCCGGTGGGCTGTGAGGCGGAGGATGCGAAGGCGTCAGGTGACGATCATCGAATGGCGTGTTCTTGACAATTAACCTTTCCTGGCGCTTTGCCCGTCTTTGGTCTGTTCTTTGCAGGGATTGAGGCATCCAGGGAGGAAACTCTCCCTTCCGGAGACAGAGTGGGCGATGCGATTCTTTCGACGTGACCGGGCAGCGAATCCCTATACGGGGGATTCTGTTGTCAGCGGTTACGGCCAGGCGTGTCCCACCGATCGATGGCAACCGAACCGCCGCTGCGTTTGCGGGAGGTATTCCATGACTTGGGCAACCGGGCAATCGGTGCACCGCAACCGCAACCGCAACCGCAATCTGGGATCTCTGTCGAATCCGGGCGGTTTGCGCGGGGGTCGCATGCATGTTCACGAATGGCGGGGATCTGCTACTCGCCGCTTCTATCATCTGAGAAGTCTGAGGAGATCGACGAAGCATGATGACAAAACTCAGGGTTCCGCGACTCTGGCTGGCGCTGGCGCTGGCGCTTGCGCTCCTGGTGTCCGTGCCTTTCTTCGCTCAGGCCAGCGCGACTGAGCGCGGTACGGGTTCCCTCGTTGGCGTGTGGCGTATGACATCCTTGGAAGTCGGCACCGAGGGAAACCTTCAACCTGTGCCCTACTCCGGCCAGATCGTTTTCACCAAGTCCGGCACGATGTCGGTGCAGGCGATGAACCCTGACGCCAACGCTCCCGACACGCCATACACGAAGAACGGGTACGAAGCCTTCTACGGGGCTTTTACCATCGACAAAGCCGCCAGGACGTTCGTTGTGACCGTCGAATCGTCATTGGCGCGTGACCTCATCGGGCAGAGCCTGACGCGCGCGTTCCGAGTATCGGGCAACACCCTCGTCCTGACACCGCCGAATCCGGCAGAAGGCTGGCGCGCCACTTATCAGCGCGTCTGATCGAACAGGACCTGCTCACCAGGCCTCGATTGTTCATGAGTCCCCGTCAGATCTCTGACGGGGACTCTGTGGTGTCTGGGTGGTCAGTGAAGTTGATGTTCGGGGCGCGGTATTCGGCCTACCGCGGACCGGCTCGTTCATCGGCATGCCAGACCCCGCCCACGCCGAAGTAGAAGTTTCCACCGCCGCCCCAGGGGCGCGCGGTCCGGAACCAGTTCAGCAGGAGTGTGTGATGCTCCGCTTCTTACAGACTTTCGGTCGCCGAGACCGTCCACGTTGGGGACGAACGAGGACGTCATCAAGAATGTCCTGTAGTCGTCATGGCCAGGAGTGCTACTGATTGCGGTTGCTTCGCTGCGCGGGGTCGAAGGAGGCTTGGGCCCCAACCGCCGAAATGGACGGCTCGCCAGACGGTACAGGGGCGCAGTAGGTAGCCGTCGACGGTGCCGTGTCTGTGCGCGTACCACTCGATGGCCTGCCGCACCCGGGTCGTTGTTGACGTGCCGTCAGGTGAAGGTGCGAGGTTCCTTCCGCGGCTGTGTCGCCTGCGGGGTAAGTGGCAGCTTCGGGTCGGTCGAGTCCGCGTCCGCGTCGGCGCTCGGCCGTGCGAGCCGCGATGGCTCCGGGCAGCGTCGACGTAAGGTCGGCCACCCGGGGTGGCTACGGTCACAAGTCCGCCGTGAGCAAGACCCCGGCTGCATGGCCGAACTCAGCGGTGTGCCGCGCCGTCCGCTCCACGAGCGTCAGGGCAGGCGCCCCGGCCCCGTCGCCTGGAAATCGAATTCCAGGCAGCGAAGAATCCTCTGCTCGCACGTTTGTCATGCGGGGGTGCTCTGCGTGTTTCGTAGCGGTGCCGTCTGCGGTGCGCGACCATACGGACGCCGACATCACATTCATCGGCATGGTGCGTGGAATCACCGAGACAGAAAGAAGGACGACGTGTCCGGCAGCGAAAGCGAGAACCCGGCAATCGCCTCCCCGACCCCCACGGCGACTCGGCCCAGGACGAACCGGGACTGGTGGCCGAATCAGCTGGACCTTCAAATTCTCCACCAACACTCGTCCCGCTCCAATCCGATGGACGAGGACTTCGACTACGCGAGAGAGTTCGCGACCCTCGACCTCGACGCACTGAAGCAGGACGTCTTCGAGGTGATGACGACGTCACAGGAATGGTGGCCTGCCGACTACGGCCACTACGGGCCGCTCTTCATCCGGATGAGTTGGCACGCCGCGGGCACGTACCGCGTCGCCGACGGTCGGGGCGGTGGCGGCAGCGGCGCTCAGCGCTTCGCCCCCCTCAACAGTTGGCCGGACAACGCGAGCCTCGACAAGGCGCGCCGTTTGCTGTGGCCGGTCAAGCAGAAGTACGGACAGAAGATCTCCTGGGCCGACCTTCTGGTTTTCGCCGGTAACTGTGCCATGGAATCGATGGGGTTCAGGACGTTCGGGTTCGGATTCGGGCGAGAGGACATCTGGGAACCCGAGGAGATCTTCTGGGGGTCCGAGGACATCTGGCTCGGAGATGAGCGCTACAGCGGCGACAGGGAACTCTCCGCTCCCTTCGGTGCCGTGCAGATGGGACTGATCTACGTCAA
Source organism: Streptomyces sp. NBC_00104 (assembly GCF_045160825.1). NCBI lineage: Bacteria > Bacillati > Actinomycetota > Actinomycetes > Kitasatosporales > Streptomycetaceae > Streptomyces > Streptomyces sp. NBC_00104. The sequence goes on from NZ_CP108215.1 coordinate 9,886,812, forward strand.
TCCGGAGGGGCCCAACGGCAATCCGGATCCGATGGCCGCCGCCCGGGACATTCGCGAGACATTCGGGCGCATGGCGATGAACGACGAGGAGACGGTCGCACTCATCGTCGGCGGCCACACGTTCGGCAAGTGTCATGGTGCGGTGGACCCCGCGTACATCGGTCCGGAACCCGAGGCCGCACCCGTCGAGCAGCAGGGTCTCGGCTGGCGGAACACGTACGGCAGCGGCAAGGGAGCCGACGCGCTCACCAGTGGGCTCGAGGGCGCATGGACCTCCGAGCCGACCAGGTGGGACAACGGGTACCTGGACAACCTGTTCGGATACGAATGGGAGCTGACGACGAGTGCCGCCGGTGCCAAGCAGTGGACCCCCACGGATCCTTCGGCCAAGGGCACGGTGCCCGACGCTCACGATCCGTCGAGGAGGCACGCTCCCATGATGCTGACGACGGACCTCGCGCTGAAGCTGGATCCGGTCTACGGCCCGATCTCGAAGAGCTTCCACGAGAATCCGGACAAGCTCGCGGTGGCCTTCGCCAAGGCGTGGTACAAGCTGTTGCACCGCGACATGGGGCCCGTCACGGGCTACCTCGGCCCGTGGGTTCCCGAGCCGCAGCTGTGGCAGGACCCCGTCCCCGAGGTCGATCACGAACTCGTCACGGACCAGGACATCGCTGCTCTCAAGAGCAGGATCGTCGCCTCGGGACTGTCCGTCTCCCAACTGGTCACCACCGCTTGGGCGTCCGCGGCGAGTTTCCGCGGCACCGACAAGCGCGGCGGGGCCAACGGGGCACGGATTCGCCTCGCGCCGCAACGGGACTGGGAGGTCAACCACCTGCCCGAGGTGGCGGAGGTGCTGCAGAGGCTGGAGCAGATCCAGCAGGACTTCAACCTCTCACATGCCGCCGGCACGAGGGTCTCGCTCGCCGACCTGATCGTCCTGGGCGGGTGCGCGGCCGTCGAGCAAGCCGCGAGGAACGCCGGTCACGACATCACCGTCCCGTTCGCACCGGGGCGTACGGACGCCTCGCAGGAACAGACCGACGTGGAGTCGTTCGCCGTGCTCGAACCCAGGGCCGACGGATTCCGGAACTACGTCCGCGCGGGAGAGAAGCTGTCGCCGGAGACGCTCCTGCTGGACCGCGCCAACCTGTTGACGCTGACCGCCCCCGAGATGACGGTGCTGATCGGCGGCATGCGGGTGCTGAAAACCGGCTACAAGCGATCCTCGCACGGCGCCTTCACTCACCGGCTGGCGGCACTGACCAACGACTTCTTCGTCAATCTGCTCGACATGGGCACGGAGTGGAAGACGTCGACTTCGGACGAGAACGTGTTCGAAGGCCGGGATCGCGCCACAGGCGAGCTCAAGTGGACCGCCACCGCGGTCGACCTCATCTTCGGCTCACACTCCCAGCTCCGAGCCGTCTCGGAGGTCTACGCGTCCCAGGACGCGGGAGACAAGTTCGTACGTGACTTCGTGGCCGCGTGGGACAAGGTGATGAACCTCGATCGGTTCGACCTCTCCTGAATCCGATGTCCCGGCCGGGGCGGTGACGCCGATCGCTCAGAGCTCCCGCAACGCTTCCACGGCGGGCACGCGCGCTCCACCCACAGCACGCGTGCCCGCCGTCCGGGGCTCCACTCGCACCACAGCGGCTCTGCGGCACCGTGGGGTATCCGACCTTGTTCCGGCAGCCGGAGAGCGACATCCGAGCAATGCCGCACGGGGCCCCGATCGTCAGTGCTCCTGGAGCACGGAGAGAACGTTCCCGGCGGGGTCGGTGAACCAGGCGATCGCCGCAGGACCGCCGTCACCGACCCGGACGACGCCCTTCCCGTCATGGTCGAATCCGGGATAGCGCTCAAGGTTCACACCGCGCCGCTCCAGTTCATCGACGGCGGCCTCGATGTCGTCCACAGGAAAGTTGAGAATCGTGAACGTTGCGGGGACGTGCGTCTCCTTCGGGTAGACGAAGACGCGCGCGCCGCTGCCGAGTGTGAGGGTCAGCATCCCCATGTCCCCCTGCCCGGTCTCCTCCACCTGGAGACCGAGGGTCTCACCGTAGAACCGGCGGGCCTCGCCAAGGTCGTCGACCGCGAAGCCGCTGAACGCCTGCGACTGTCCGAACATGCCGTGTGTCTCCTTCACGGGTGAGCCGTCACAAGCTCTCAGGGCACACCACACGCACCACGGTCAACAGCACGCCGCGCGGTCGACACCCGGATGGTCGTGCGCCCTTCACCCTCACGAAGCGATGGCCGGCCGCCGCCTGTGCTCCGCAGACGGACAGTCACCGGAGCCGATCACCATCGGCCCCGCACAGACCGACGCTGAAATCGCAAGCCGCGCCGAGCCGGGCCCGCACCCCGCCGCAGGTCAGCGCATCGGCCTGGAAGGGGACGGTGGATCTTCTCCGGCCGCGTCCTGGGTCCGATCGCCTCCCCTCCGAGTCAGAGGTGTCTCTACGCCGTTGGCGACCCCATCAGGGCCCGGTGCCGGCCGACTTCGCCCAGGAGGCGCTCGTCTTCGGCTGACCCGACGACAGCGGGGCCGGACTGGGTCGCCCTGTCCACGCGAGTGCCACCCCGCACGACCGACAGGCCGACTCACCCGCCCGCAGTCGGCGTTCCACGCTCACCGCTCACCGCTCACCGCTCACCGCTCACCGCTCACCGCTCACCGCTCACCGCATCGGCGTCGACGATCGGCACGAGGCGGCCCCGGTGTCAGCGGCGGGACATGTAGAGGGCGAGGGCCTTGTGCAGCACCTTGTTGAGCGGGAAGTCCCACTCACCGAGGTATTCGACGGCCTCGCCGCCGGTGCCGACCTTGAACCGCAACAGTCCCAGCAGGTGGTTGCTCTCTTCCAGGGTGTCGGTGATGCCCCGGAAGTCGTAGACACCGGCGCCGAGCGCGTGGGCGTCGCTCATCATCCGCCACTGAATGGCGTTGTTCGGCTGGACCTCGCGCTTGCGACTGGTGGAGGCGCCGTAGGAGTACCAGACGTGCTCGCCGACCATCAGCATCGTGGCCGCCGCGAGCACCTCGCCCTCGTGGTGGGCGAGGTAGAGGCGCATGCGGTCCGGGTCCTCAGCTGTCAACGCGGTCCACATCCGCTGGAAGTAGGCCAGCGGGCGGGGAAGGAACCGGTCCCGCTCGGCGGTCTCCACGTAGACGCCGTAGAAGGCGGGCAGGTCCTCGTAGTCGCCCTGGACGACCTTGACGCCGGTCTTCTCCGCCTTCTTGATGTTGCGGCGCCACTGCTGGTTGAGACCCTGCTGGACCTCCTCCAACGACCGCCCGGCGAACGGCACTTGGAAGACGTAGCGCGGCTGTCCCGCGGCGAAGCCGTCCTCGCCGCCGGGCTCTGTCCGCTGCCAGCCCATCCGGCGCAGCCGGTCGGCGAGGTCGAGGGCCCGCGGCTCGTGCACGGTCGCCTCCACGTCCCGCAGCCGCCCCGCCCGCGGGTCGGCGATCGCGGCCTTGACCGCCTCGGCACTCCAGCGGCGGGCCACCACGGGCGGCCCCATCTTCACCGAGAACGCCCCCTGCTCCTTCAAGTACGCCAGCATCGGCTCAAGCCACCGCTGAAGATCCGGCGCAGCCCAGTCGATGACCGGCCCCTCGGGCAAGTAGGCGAGGTACCGCTTCAGCTTCGGCAACGGCCGCAGCAGCACCAGTCCCACGCCGACGAGACGGTCGCTCTCGTCGAACCAGCCCAGGCTCTCCGCCCGCCAGTCCGGCTTCACGTCGCCCCACGAAGGAACCTGCATGTGACTCACCGCAGGCCGGGCCCGCACGAATGTCAGATGATCCTCGCGGGTGATCGCCTTCAGGCGAAAGCTCATGCGCAGGGCTCCTTTGCTCGACGCACAAGCCTACTGAGGCATACGGCACGTCCAGGTCCTTCACACACCCGCTGTCGTCGTGCGCGAAGCGGGAACAGGCCGCCAGCAAGATCACAGATCATGCTCATCGCGCGTGTCGCGAACCCGATGCCTCATCACCATGCGGAGATGTCAACCGACGTCGAAGAGATTCGGCAGGCGGAGGAGGTAACGGGTGCGGTCGTGGCGTTTGAGTGCCTCGAACTCGGGGGCCCGGTACAGCGGGGTGATGGTGCATCGTTCGGCGGCCGAACCGATCTCGTCCAGCAGGGCGTTGACTGCCTGCCGGGCCGAGGTGTTGGCGCCTTCCATGGTGGCCAGGTCGATGGGCACGGCCACATAGTCGCCGGACAGGAAGAGGTTGGGGATCTTCGTGGCCGACCGCGGACGGTGGTGAAAGGTCCCCGTCGGGTGGATCAGCAACTGTTCCTCGTTGGCCGGGTTCGGAGTACCGAGTCCGGTCACGGCCGGATCGAGGAACCAGGAGTGCAGCACGGAGTCCTTCAGGACCGTACGGCCGCTGTCGTTGAGCGCCGCCTTCAACTGCGCCCACACCTCGCGGGCGACTTCGGCGCGGGTGCACTGCTTGGCCGTCTTGCCGTACAGGATGCCCGGCCGGTCCCACTCGGAGACGTCGACGGACAGGCAGTCCGCGACCGTCCCGTCACCGAAGTCGGCGGGGAAGTCGTGGCCCGGCCAGTGCTGGGCCTGGGCGATCGCGGTGAGCGACCAGGGTGAGTCGATGAGGTCGAGATGGCCGTGCAGGATCGGCGTACGTTCGGTCAGATAGAACTGAATGCCGGTCATCCAGTCCGTCTCCAGCCGGTCGCACGCGGCCAGTTGAGGATCGGCGGCGCGCACGGCGGAGTTCCAGGTGCGGCGGGCGTGCTCGACCGGCATGGCCGAGATGTAGTGGTCGGCGGTGACGGTCCGGCGGGCACCTTCCGGATCCTCCACGACGGCCCCGGCGACCCGGCCCGCGTCCAGGGTCAGGTCCCGTACGGTCCAGCCGATGTGGAACTCGACCCCGAGTGACGTCAGATAGGTCACCCAGGGGTCGATCCAGGCCTCGTTGGTGGGCGCGTTGAGGATCCGGTCCAGCGGTCCGTCCGCGCCCCGCCCCAGGAGGTTGAAGGCGAACGCCTCCAGTAGCGTGCCGACCGTACGGGTGCTGGCCTCCTCCGCCTTGGTGGCCACGATGTTGCGGGTGATACCGACGGCGAGGATCCGTTGGTAGTCGTACGACATCCGCCCGGCCCGTACGAACTCCCACCACGGCGTCTGCTCCCAGGTGTCGTCGCGGCGTTCGTCGCAGCTGGTGAGGAAGACCAGGAGGCGGTTGGCGAAGTAGAGGGCCTCGTGGAGGGGGAGGTTGAAGGCGGTGTCCAGGACGGAGGTGAGGGCCCGGCGGATTTCGTCGGGGGTGAGTTCGGCCGGGGTGCTGTCGGGCCAGGGAAGCGGGATCCGGATGTCCTCGCGGCCGCCCGAGCGGGCGAACAGCATCTCCTTGGGGGCGACGAGGTTGTCGTGGACGCCGTTGGGGTTGCCGGGGAAGGGGATGCGCCGCATGGTGTCGGGCAGGTTGTGATAGATCCCCGGGATGAAGCGGAAGCCGTGCTCTCCGGGCAGAGGATCGCGCCCGCCCGTGCTGCTGTCCGGCACGTCCATGCTGCGGGCCTTGCCGCCCAGGGCCTTGCGTTCGTAGACCGTGACCCGGAAGCCGCGTTCGGCGAGTTCGTGCGCCGCCGTGAGCCCGGCGACGCCCCCGCCCAGTACGGCCACGGTGTGTGGGGTGGCGCCGCTCCGGGCCGCGGCCTGCTGAGGCGTTCCGAGGGCGACTCCGCCGCCGGCGACCGCGGCCGCACTGAGGAACCCTCTGCGTGTGGTGCCGCTCATCCCCACCCCTTACCTTCGGTAACCGTTGGCGCACGAGGATAGGAGCGACGCACCGATCTCGGAAGGCGACCGACGGCGCGGGGATCACTTTGGCTTGATGCCGCATCACCACGACGCCACGCGAACGGCGTGCGGCGAAGGTATTCCTGGTCGCTGGATCACCCGGCACGCAGTGGCAGGCAGACCCCGAACAGCGGCGCGAGCTGCCGCATGGTCAGGTCCGGTAGTAGACAGCCACCATCAGTACCCGGTCGGTAGGCGGCAGACAGCACGCCGCCCGATCCGGGATCCGTCGCCACCCCGCGCGCGACGAACTCGACGACGTTGTCGGCGACCGCCCGGAGAACGGGACTGTCCAAGACGGCTCCGACACCGTGATCACATCGGCCACCTCGAGATCCGTCCACCGCGGCTGATCCCTCCGGCCCGTGAGGGGCGGGGGCCGGTCACGAAAGCGAGGACGTCGCGGACCGCTTCGAGCAGGCTGCCGAAGTGACGCTGCGCGCCGTCCACCGCCCCTGCAACCTCCGCTGGCCGAACGCGGCATCGACTTGTCCTCCAGCCAGGTCTACCGGCTGGTGACTGAGCGACCCGAGCGACTGAGCCTGAAAGTTCTCATGGCCTTGCTGGACATCCTGGACTGCTCGATGGACGACCTCATCGAGCCAGTAGCGTCGGCCTCCTCGACTGCCAAGCCGAAGCGGGCAGTCGGCGACGCCGACACCAGCGTCGGGTCGTTCCGCCCCAAGCGGGCCCGGATCGTCCCGCGGCCAGAGACGTGACCCAGCCCGACCGGGTCCTCACTGACCCCCTGCGGCACCATCGTGGACATCGTCGCGCCCGTCGAGCCTGATCTGACTGTGGAGTAAATCCGGGACGCGGTGCCCGTACAACTGACACGGTGGCTGTGAGGACACCGCGCCGGCGGTGACCGAAAGCCGTTTTCGCCGCTGATGGACCAGGGTCTGTCCGGCGCGCTCCCGCTCCGGGGGTGGCCGCGCACTGCCGTGTCGTGATCAACCTGCTGGCCGCGGGTCTGCCGGGTGCGCAGCCATTAAGGGGTCCTTGCAGAAAGATCGTGTTGTGGCACGGTGGAGATGTACGTGATCCCGTCTTTTGTGGGGTGTGAAGCTCCCCCCTTGACCTGGACAGCCTGATACTGGGACGGAAGGTCCCGGAGGAAGCAGTCACAGGTAGTGAGCAAGAAGAGCAACATGAGCAAGCGGTACACGGCCGAGTTCAAACGCGACGCCGTCGCGCTGGCGCTGTCGTCGGACAAGACGGTCACCGAGGTCGCCCGGGACCTGGGGGTGAGCCCGGAGGGTCTGCGTGGCTGGGTGAAGCAGGCCAAGGCCGACCGGGGCGAGGGGCCCGCCGGGACTCTGACCAGCGCCGAGCGGGAAGAACTCGCCCAGCTGCGGCGTAAGGTCCGCGAGCTGGAGAAGACGGTCGACATCCTGGGAAAAGCGACCGCCTTCTTCGCGCAGGACAAGATGAGGTAGACACCGCCACGCGGTGCCGCTTCATCGACGCGGAGAAGACATCGGACGACAATCACGCAGGTCACAGCGTCGCGCTGCTGTGCCGTGCGCTCGGAGTGCCGCGCTCTACCTACTACGCGCACCGGGCGGCCGCGTCAGCGCGCCGGGTCGCGCGGCGCGAGGAGGAACGCCTGGTGGACGAGATCCGGGTGCTCCACGCCGGATCGCGCGGCGCCTACGGGGCCCCGCGGATCCACGCCGCCCTGCGGCGGGCCGGGCGGGCGGTGAACCCGAAGAGGGTCGAGCGGCTGATGCGCAAGTACCGGATCGTCGGGATCACCCGCCGCCGGCGTCGGGGCCTGACCAGGCAGGCCAGGCGGGCGGTGTTCGCCGCCGACCTGATCGGCCGGGACTTCACCGCCCCCCGTCCCGGGATGCGGCTGGTCGGTGACATGACCGAACTCGTCACACGGGAAGGGAAGTTGTATCTGGCGACCTGCATTGATCTCGCGACGCGGGAGGTGATCGGCTGGGCGATGGCCGACCACCACCGCGCCGAGCTGCCGGTCGCCGCCCTGCGGATGGCGGCCGGACGCGGTGGTCTGGAGGACGGCTGCATCATGCACACCGACCGCGGCAGCGAATACACGAGTGATGAATTCCGCACCGAGATACGCAAGTTGCGCATGCGACAGTCGATGGGACGTGTCGGCTCTTGTTACGATAACGCTGCTGCGGAAAGCTGGTTCGCCGTCCTGAAAGCGGAGATCGGAACCACCGTCTGGGAGACCCGCGAGGCCGCCCGGGCCGACGTCTTCCGCTACATCGAGATCGAGTACAACCGCAGCCGACTCCGCAGACACCCCGAGCATGGGTACGTCACCCCACTCGAAACGAGAACCTTGCTCAGGCAAGACCTCACCCCCGCAGCGTAAACACCCGCTGTCCAGGGCCCGGGGGGAACTTCAAGACGCTCCAGGGTGTGCTGTTCGTCCTCTACACAGGTGTCCAGTGGGAGTTCCTGCCGCAGGAGTTGGGGTTCGGTTCCGGTCCTACCTGCTGGCGGTGGCTGGCCGAGTGGCAGGAGGCCGGGGTATGGGAGGCACTCCAGCGGGTGCTGCTGGACGGGCTACGGGCGGCGGACCGTCTCGACTTCTCGCGCGCCACCATCGATGCCTCTCATGTGCAGGCCAAGCGGGGGTTGTGAGCCGGGGCAGGTCCTTGTCCCACCAGTCCCAGATCTCCACCGCGCGGAACCCGGAGTCGGCCGCGGCGCGTGCCCGGTCGTCGAGCGGCCGGTCGCCTTCGAGGAACATCAGCTCGATGCAGGCGGAGAAGTCGATCACGCGAGGGCCTTCCTCGCCACAGCCGTACCCGCCCTGAGCGCGGCGACGGGATCGGCCGCCTCGTCCAGTTCGATGAGTATCGTGCCGGCGCCGGGTGTTCGGGACATCGCGTCGGCCCATCCTTTCCAGTCGACGATGCCCGTGCCGAGTTCGGTCATGTAGGGCTGCTGCTGGGCAAAGACCGTTTCGTCGATGGTGAGTTCGACGTCGATGGGCTTTACCGCGTCCTTCCAGTGCACCAGGGTGATGCGTGGCGCGTGACGGCGTGCCACGGCGACGGGGTCGCCGCCGCCGAGGGCGATGTGGCAGGAGTCGGGGCACAGCCAGACGTAGCGCGGGTCGGTCAGGGCCATGAACAGGTCGATGTCGCGCTCGTACCAGAGCGTGCTGTTGGACTCCGTGTGGAAGGCGAGCCGCACGCCCTGTCGGCTGACGGCCTCGCCGACCATGTGCGCGATGTCGGCCATGCGGGTCATGTACGCGGCGTCGACGAAGAAGGGCGGGCGCGTCCCGAACGTCGTACGCATGGGCAGTCCGGCGACGAGAAGGTCCGCCCCGACCTCGGCGAGGAAGGCCACGCGCCGTTCGGTGTCGGCGACGATCGCGGGCAGGTTGTCGCCGCGGCGCCAGTCGGGGGCGTCGCTGTCCGCGGTGAACGCGCTGACGACGGACAGGCCCCGGCCCGCCAGCTCGCGCCGGAAGGCGGGCGCGCTGCCGAACGCCCGCAGGGCGGACTCGATGTCGCCTGGTGCGAAGGTCAGCTCGATACCCGTCACACCGGCCTCGGTGAGCGCTTCCATCACCCGGTCCCAGAAGTCTTCGGGGTTCGCCGACGCCCAGTCGCGTACGGCGTCGGCGGAGGTGAGCCCCCAGAAGTCCGGGTGGTAGAAGGTGACCACGTCGGTGGCGAAACGCGGTGTCACGGCTGTCGTTCGGCACCGCCACGGGCGTTGTAGACGACGATGCCGTCGGCCGAGTCGACGGCCTTGCGGTAGTTGCGGAACACGGCCAGCGCCTCGTCCCGGAGTACGTCTCCTACGACCTCCATGCCGCGTGCCTCGGCGCCCTTGGCCGGGCCTTCCAGAGTCGCGTAGCGGAGGGTGGTGCCGTCGGCCGCGTAGGTGTTGCGGAAGACGACCCCGTTGTCGACGTGGAAGATGAAGGACTTCCCGGCGTAGGTGAACTCACTCATCGCGCTTCTTTCCTTGCGGGCGGTGTGCGGCCTTGGTGCACGAACCGCCCACTCAGAACAGGCCGTTGGCGTGGGGCAGCTCGGCCGGGATCGGGGTGATGATGTCCCAGTGCTCGACGATCTTGCCGCCCTGGACGCGGAAGAGGTCGTAGTACGCGACGGGGACGCCGAACTCGCCCTCGGACTGGAGCAGGACGAACTCGCCCTCGGCGATGACCTTGTGGACGGTCTGGTAGACGAGGTTCTTGCCCTGCTCGCCCCACTTCGCGGCAGCCGCGCCGAAGCCGTCGAGGCCGTCGGCGGCCTCCGGGTTGTGCTGGTGGTACGTCTCGGTGGAGATGTAGTCGGTGAGCACCGAGTAGTCGGCGCCGACCAGGACCTTCTGCGCGAACTCGGCGACCAGGGCCCGGTTGGCCTCGGCCTCCTGGGGCGCGGTGACCTCGGTGGGGCCGTCGGTCTGCGAGCGTCCGGAAGCGGTGTCGGTGACCAGCGGGGTCAGGGCGTCCCAGTGCTCGGCGAGCCTGCCGTCGGAGTCGACGCGGAAGACGTCGAAGGCGATCAGCGGGTCGGGCCCGAAGCCGTGGTAAGTGCCGTGCAGGGCGACCAGGTCGCCGTCGGCGATCACCCGGGCGCCCTCGTAGCGGAAGCCCTCCGGCAGACCGGCGACAAGCCGGCGCAGGGCCTCGGGGCCGTCGGCGGCCAGGGTGCTGTGCTGGGTGTAGTCGGCGGCGACCCAGCGGTCCACCGCGCTCGGGTCCTTCTGGCCGAACAGTTCGCCGGCTGCGCTCAGGACGGTGTTCTTGGCGTTGCTCATGACGGTTCTCCTCGCAAGGGCAGGTCGTGGATGGGGACTTGAGGGATGGGGACGTGAGGGATGGGGACGTGAGGGATGGTCGTGGTCAGCCGCTGGTCGAGGGCGGAGGTCGGGAAGTCCAGGCCCGAACTCGCCGGCTGTGTCCCGGTAGACCTCGGTGTCGGACAGGCTGCGGCCTTCGATGGACCACGCCCGCTGCATGGCCTCGGCCGCGTCCAGTTCGCTGATGCCGGGCTGGTCGCGCAGCGCGGCCGGCCCCGCCGCCGCGGCGGCGGAGTCGAGCACGGTCGTTCCCCGCGCCAGGGCGCGGTCGTAGCCCGTGCCGAGGCGACCCCGGTCAGGCGCGTGACGGTGCCGCGTTCGGCCGACAGGTGCGGATAGGCCGCCACCGGCAGCGCCCGGGCACCGGTGTAGGGGCCGGCCGACACGACAGTGAGCCGGATGCGGTGAGCGTTGTGCTCGGCGAAGGCCCGCAGGGTGGGGCCGAAGCCGTAGTACCAGGCGCAGTACGCGTCGAAGACGTACGTCAGGGAGGCCCGTTCCGCCGTAGGCATCACATGCCCTCCTCTCTGACCAGGCTCTTACCGCTTTCCGACAACGATTGATGCCGGATGGGCTGACAGCTCCAAGCTAGAGTGGTTGAACAGGTTGAATCGGATACGATGGTGACTGGTGATGGTCAAAAACCGACATGATGTCGATCGAGGGATCCCGGAGGTCTCCTTCGCGGCGCCCGCCGGCACCCCTGCCGGGGTCGAGGTGCTGTCCCTCACCGAGCTGCGCCACCGCGTACCCGACGAGCGGCTCACGGCCCCCCAGCGCCCGGACTTCCACCACCTGGTCACCCTCACGGGCGGAACCCTCTGGCACACGGTCGACTTCACCGCCTATGCCCTCGAACCCGGCTCATGGCTGTGGGTTCGCCCCGGCCAGGTTCAGCAGTGGGGCGACCCCACCCACGCCGACGGCACCCTGATCCTGTTCCGCCAGGACTTCCTCGACCCGGCCACCACGGCCGGCGCCCACGTAGAAGACCCGCACGCGCCGATCCTGCGCAGGCCCCCGTCCGCGGACGCCCAAGCCCTGCGACTGGCCGCCGACCATCTCGCCGCGGAGTTCCACGCCCTCGGACGCCTGCCCCTGGAGATTCACACCGCGGCCCTGCGCCACCTGCTGGCCGTTCTCGTCCTGCGACTGGCCCACCTCACCGCGCCTGTCGGCAGCGCCGCCCCCGAACCCGACGCCACCTACCTCCGCTTCCGTGACGCGGTGGAAAAGGACTTCGCCCGCACCCGCCGGGTCGAGGACTACGCCGAAGCGCTCGGCTACTCGGCCCGCACCCTTGCACGCGCCACCCTCGCCTCAGCCGGCCTGGGCGCCAAGGAGTTCATCGACCGCCGTGTCGTCCTCGAAGCCAAGCGCCTCCTGGCCCACAGCGATCAGGCAGCCGCCCGAATCGCCGACCGCCTCGGCTTCTCCAGCGCCACCCACTTCAGCAAGTACTTCCGCCAGCGCACCGGCCAGACCCCGATCACCTTCCGCGAAACGGTCCGCGGGCACACCCCGGGGTGAGACATCTGTCCGGCCGTGCTCGCAGCTCTCGACACCGATGCGCTGCTGACCCACGCCTGCCGCTGCAAGAACGGAAACCGGCATACAAGGCGCCCTGGACGAGCACCTGATACTCAGGTGCTCCGTGACCTGAGACTGCGCGCGGGCGAGTTCGGCTCATAACGGCGACTGGTCCTGGGGTAGTTGCCTCATGACCGGCCTGGACGGCGCAGCACGGTGTCGCGTTTCGCGGGCGGCAGGACGGGGGCGCTGTCGCCGTCTGCGGTTCAGGACCGATCCGCCTGGGAGCCCGGCGTGTTGAGCCGCGGTGAGAGCGCCCGGCGGAGATCGTCGAGGCGGCGGTAGTGGAGGGCGGTCATCCCCGCTGCGCGGGCCGCAACGACGTTGTCTGCGGTGTCGTCGACGAACAGGCAGCGGTCGGCCTGTGTTCCGAGGCGCTCGGCGTCGATGTCGCAGAGCACGGCGTCGTAGGCGAGTTGTGGCATGTCCTTCACTCCTGCGCCGTTGATCGGCGGCTGATCTCGTCTGCGTAGATGCCCCAGTCTCCGGCGGCGGTGCGCTGCCCTTTGACGGCGACGGCGACGGCGACGGCGACGGCGACGGTGACGGTGATGTCGATGTCGATGCCGAGGGCGCGGGCGCGGGCAGCGGCGGGCAGCTCGGTGGTGAGCAGTAACATCGCGGTCGAGCGGCGTTCCCCGAGCCGGATGCGGAGTTTGCGGAGCCGTTCGCCCATGGCCCATGGCCCATGCACTGGTCGGGCGGCCGGGCCGGCCTCCAGGAAGGAGCCAGGGCGAGTCTGTCCGGGCGAGGACGGCATGGCTGTCGCGGGGTGGCGGTCGGCAAGCAACCTCGCGGGGCGGGGGGCTGGACACCGCACGGGACTGCGCGGCCGGTCCGTGACTGCGGCCGGACCCCGTCCTCGGTCCGCCGCAGCACGGTCCGGTGGCCGTCCTTCTCCAGGCTTCGCCATGTCTCATGGGACAAGGGCGCTGCGAGGATCTCGGGTTCGCGTCCCGTCGCCTCAACACTCTGCGGCTTGCGGCCACAGAGTTTTCCGGGCCCTGGCCCGGGGGCCCCAGGGGGCGCTTGCGACGATCGCCGGGGAGATGAGCCCCAGAGCGTCGTTGTCCTTGCCGTCCCGCATGTGGTCCAGCCAGCGTTCGTACCAGGAGAGGAAGTCCTGGGCCGAGGAGACGTTCGGGGGCCAGAAGCCGTCCGCGTTCCCGGTGAGCACGCGGCCGGTGAGGGGGCCGGTCACGCCGATGAGGCACAGGTCGGTACAGCCCATCTCGATGATGTGGAGGAACAGGTCTCCTTGCAGCGCCTCCGGGTGGTCCACGTGATGGAATCCCCGCGGGGTGCCGTCCGGCGGTTGCCGGTCCATGGTGTACAGCCTGCACTCCGCCTGCGGAAGCAGACCGTAGAAGGGGCCGGCACCGCTGCCCCCGAGCTCGACAAGGAACTTTCGGTAGGCCGACGGCAGTTCGATGTGGTGTTCGCCCTCGAAGACGTCCGCCCGCGCGGAACTGATGCGCGGGCCAACGCGAAACGCGTGACGCTCGGCGCCCATCGAGTGGCTGCGCCGCACCTGGTACGGGACCTTCGCCAGCTTGGAGCGTATGCGCGATATACGGGAGTCCATCGGAGGATCTCTTCTCTCGTCCGCGGCCACTCTACGGGCCCGTCCGAAGGAGACACCTCCGGATTTCTGGAGAACCCTCCAGTCTCGGCTCCGCCGCCTGGTTCACCCGGCCTCCGCCATGGCCGGCGCCAAAGGACGTACGGAGTTTCCCAAGGCCGCGACCATGCACGGTTGAACGGGTGACGTTCTTGGTCTCGGTGGCACCGGGTTCAAGGCTGAGAGACCATGGTTCAGGGGCTCCAAGCACTCCACGCCGGGGAGCGTGATCATGAACACCAAGCCTGCCTGTGGGCCCGAGCGCGACCCTGACTTCTTCGAGGAAGTCGACAAACTGTTCGCCAAATACCCTGAGGCCGCTGACAGATATGCGGTGAAGTGCAGAAGGCTGGAGGTCGACATACTGAAAATCGACTTCAGCAAGCAGGTAGGGGTCCGGCGTATCGAGGACGGCCGCATCGTCACGGAGTTCGTCGATCGAGACAAAGCCGAGCATTCTTTCAGCGGTTGCTGCGAGTGGCCGCGCACCGACGACGGCCTCTGCAACGAGCAGTGTCAGGTTTGATTCAGGCTCCTGGGACGTCGATGGTGTCCGGGATGCAGTACGGGCCTGCTGGTTGAGGCGTCATGAGGGAGCGAGCGGCGGAGTGCTGGCGCCGTCGGCCGGTGCGAGGGGTACGTCGAGGCGTGCCGCGAGGTCGTCGTAGGTGATGCCGAAGGTTTCGAGCACGGTGGTGCCTTCGGGGCCGACACGGAACGTCGCGAGGTCGGTGTAGACACGGTCGACGCACCCCAGCCCGGTCAGCGGGTAACCGCATTCCCGTACCAGTTTGGGTGCGCCGTCCTTCGCGAAGAGGGTCATCATGACGAACACCTTCTTGGCGCCGATCGCGAGGTCCATCGCTCCGCCGACAGCCGGGATCGCGTCGGGCGCGCCGGTGTGCCAGTTGGCCAGGTCGCCGACAGCCGAGACCTGGAAGGCACCGAGCACGCAGATGTCGAGGTGGCCGCCGCGCATCATCGCGAAGGAGTCCGCGTGATGGAAGTAGGCCGCTCCGGGTAGCTCGGTGACCGGGATCTTCCCCGCGTTGGTGAGATCGGGATCCGCTTGGCCGGACTCGGCCGCGGGGCCCATGTTGAGCATGCCGTTCTCGGTGTGCAGCACCACCCCCGATCCCTCGGGGAGGTGGTCGGCGACCAGCGTGGGCTGGCCGATGCCCAGGTTGACGTAGGAGCCGTGCGGAATGTCGCGGGCCACCATGGCGGCCATCTCGTCCTTGCCCAGCGGCCCTCGGTCGAGGTGCTCCACCAGCGAAGCGATCGGGTTCACGCGCCCACTCCCGTCTGCACGACACGGTCGACGTAGATGCTCGGCGTCACGACGGTCTCGGGGTCGATCGCACCGACCTCGACGATGTCGCGGACCTGTGCCACGACCGTCGTCGCGGCGGTGGCCATGACCGGACCGAAGTTGCGGGCCGTTTTGCGGTAGACGAGGTTGCCCATCCGGTCGGCCCGGTGGGCGCCGATCAACGCGACGTCGCCCTTGATGGGGTACTCCAGGACGTGAGTGCGGCCCTCTATCTCGCGGGTCTCCTTCCCCTCCGCCAAGGGCGTACCGGCGCCCGTCGGCGAGAAGAAGGCACCGATGCCGGCGCCTGCCGCGCGCATCCGTTCGGCGAGGGTGCCCTGTGGCACCACCTCGAGTTCGATCCGTCCCGCCCGGTAGAGACGGTCGAAGACCCACGAGTCGGACTGGCGGGGAAAGGAGCACACGATCCTGCGTACCCGCCCCTTGTCCAACAGCGCGGCCAGCCCCGTGTCTCCGTTGCCGGCGTTGTTCGACACCACGGTCAGATCGGTCGCGCCCTGCCGGATGAGCGCGTCGATCAACTCGACCGGCATACCGGCCATGCCGAACCCTCCGACCAGCACGGTCGAGCCGTCCCTGATCCCGGCCACGGCCTCGTCGGCATCCGCACACACCTGAACAGTCATCGGGCCCGCTCCGTCACGTTCTCCAGGACGACCGCGAGGGCCTGTCCGACACCGATACAGATCGCGGCGACGCCCCACCGCTGCCCCGACTCGCGCAACCGCGCCGCGAGCGTGCCGATGAGCCGGCCGCCGGAGGCGCCGAGCGGATGGCCGATCGCGATCGCACCGCCCTTGCTGTTCACGATGGCCGGATCGATCTTCCAGGCGTCCACGCAGGCCAGCGACTGAACGGCGAACGCTTCGTTGAGTTCGACCGCCGACACGTCCGACCAGGAGATCCCCGCCCGTTTCAGTGCCCGATCGGCCGCCTCGACCGGCGCGAACCCGAACATCTGCGGTTCCAGCGCGGATACCCCGCGGCCCGCGATGCGGGCCAGCGGTGCGAGGCCGATGCGCGACGACGCCTCCTCCGAGCCGATCAGTACGGCGGACGCGCCGTCGTTCAGCGGTGAGGCGTTGCCGGCGGTGATGACGCCGCCGGGCCGGAACGCCGGCTTGAGGCCGGACAGCTTCTGCGGCGTGGATCCGGGCCGGATGCCCTCGTCGCGGGAGAGAAGGACCTCGCCGTCCGGCGCGACGGGAACCACCAGGTCGTCGTAGAACCCCGAGTTCCAGGCTTCGTTCGCGAGCTGGTGCGATCGCGCGGCGAACTCGTCCTGCCTGCCCCGGGGGACGGCGAACCGCTCGGCCAACTGCTCGTTCGCCTCGCCCAGGGAGACGGTCCATTCCTTCGGCATGCGCTCGTTGACCAGCCGCCACCCCAGCGTGGTCGACACGGCGGTCACGTCGCCGGCGGGGAAGGCGCGTGACGGCTTCGGCAGGACCCACGGCGCACGCGTCATCGACTCCACCCCGCCCGTGAGGACGATGTCGGCGTCGCCGCTCTCGACGGCACGCGAAGCGATGATCGCCGCGTCGAGCGAGGAGCCGCACAACCGGTTGACGGTCGTGGCAGGCACCGAGGTCGGCAGCCCCGCCAGCAGGACCGCCATCCGGCCGACGTTCCGGTTGTCCTCGCCCGCGCCGTTGGCGTTGCCCCAGACGACGTCGCCGATCAGCGCGGGGTCCAGGGACGGTGCCTGGGCCAGGGTTCCCGAGACGGCGACAGCGGCCAGGTCGTCGGGCCGGACTCCGGCGAGCGCTCCACCGAACCGCCCGAACGGTGTTCTCACCGCGGTGTATACGAAGCTTTCAACCATGGGCTCACCGTAGGTTCCGGGATTGATCTCGTCCAATATTCAGTTCCGCTTGATTGATCAGTCTTCGAGATAAGATGTGGTCATGGAACTCCGGCATGTCCGTTACTTCCTCGCTCTCGTCGAGGAATGCCACTTCGGCCGTGCCGCCCAGCGCCTGCACGTGGCCCAGTCGGCGCTCTCCCAACAGCTCAAGCAGTTGGAGCGACAGCTCGGGACGCCGCTCTTCACCCGGTCCACACGGAGGGTGGAGCTCACCGAGGCGGGCCGCCATCTGGTGCCTCACGCGCGGTCGATCCTGACCGAGGTGGAGCGGGCGGAGGATCAGATGGCACTGCTCGCCGCCGGGCGGGTCGGCCGCGTGTCCATCGGGTTCGTCGGAACCGCCACGTACGACGTCCTTCCGCGGATCGCCCGTACGGTCCGGGCACAGCTGCCCGGCGTGTCCCTGGAACTCCGCGGTGAGCTGCTCAATCCGGAACTGGTCGAAGGCCTGCTCCAGGGCACCTACGACCTCGCCCTGTTGCGAACCGGCACTCCGGTGGACGCCGCCGTGGAGGTCACCACCCTCCGGTCCGAACGGCTGGTGGCTGTCCTGCCCACCGCTCACCCCCTGGCGGGCCGCCACGACATCGCCCTCGCGGCACTCGCCGACGAGGCGATCGTCGTCCACCCGTCGCGCGACCGCTCCTCCATGCACGGCCGGGTTCTCGCAGCGTGCGCCCGTGCCGGCTTCGAGCCCTCCGCTCTGGTCGAGGTCGGCGAGACGGCGACGATGGTCGTGTTCGTCGCCGCGGGTCACGGCGTCGCCCTGGTTCCGGAGTCGGTACAGAGTCTCCGCGTCGACGGCGTGACCTACCTGCCGCTCGTCGAGAACGAAACCGTCGACCTGGGCCTGGCACGCCTGGCGGGCCGGAATTCACCGGCGGCCGACCAGGTCGCAGCGGTCATCGAGGCATCCGTGAGGCACTGAGCCATGCCCCGGAACGGGGCGGCAGAGCCCCGGGCGACTCGGATCGTTTCGTGATCCGAGCGGCGGCAGCGCGGCTTGCGCAGCCTGGGGGTGGCGCAGGCGAACGCAGCCTGGGGGTGCAGGCGAACGCAGCCTGGGAATCGGCTCGGCGTACTCCCGAAGAAACCGGAAGCGGGTGCATTTTTCGGGTCCGGGTGGTCAGGTGGGCCCGTCAGGGGTTCCTATGTCCCGTCGCCGGACCCCAGGCCCCGGGAGATGCCCCGGCCGGCCAGTACGACCGCGGGCACCAGCAGATGGGTGCGGGCGTCGGCGCCCACCACGGACAGGGCCGCGACCACACGGCCTTTCGAGTCGGTGACCGGCGCCGCCACCGAGTAGGCGTCCGGGCTCATCTCCTCGCGCACGACGGCGGCGCCGGTCCGCCGGCATTCCGCCAACGCCACCCGCAGTGCGGCCGGGTCGGTGACGGTCCTGGGCGTGAAGCGGGCCAGACCGTCCCGTACGACCTCGGTGAACAGCTCCGCGCCCGCGTGGGCCAGCAGTACCTGGCCGACGGCGGACGCGTGCAGGGGGAGTCGGCCGCCGACCCCGGAGACCACCGGAACCGCTCCGGTCGCGGAGATCCTTTCGACGACCAGGGCGTCGGTGCCGTCGAGGACGGCCAGTTGCACGTGCTGCTGCGTGGCGGCGTGCAGGTCCTCCATGACGGGCATCGCCCGGACCCGCAGCGGCAGTCCACGGGGGTTGAGGGCGCCCAGCTCCCACAGGCGCAGGCCGATGACGTAGGCGCCGCCGGCGACGCGCTCCAGGGCTCCCCACGCCGTCAGTTCTCCGACCAGCCGATGGGCCGTGGCGTGGCGGAGGCCGGTGAGCCGGCACACCTGGGCGAGTGTCAGCTCCGGGTGTTCCGGCGTGAACGCGCCCAGGATCGCCAGGGCTCGCGAGGTGACCGTGCGGCCGCGGTCGCTGCTGTTGGCCGTTTCCGGCTCCTCTCACCCACGGTGACGGGGTTGCCGCCCGTCCCTCCTCCTGGCTCGCGGACGTATGTGCGCGCAGGAGAGTGTCCATTCACCGGACATCGTACTGACCGTCGGGGGGTCGGTGCCCCAATCTCTGTCCCGGGCCCTGAGGCCCTCATGGGATGGGCGGGACGTGGACGGCGGACCGGAACGGGACTTCGGACGGAGTCGGCTGCCTCCCTCGCGACGTGATGTTCCGGCCGGGTCCCGCCGACCGACCGGGCTCCGGACGGGGACGAGCGGTCCTGCCCGATGACGAGCCGGACGCGGCCCCTGGCCGGACGAGCGAGCCGCCGCTGCCGCTGGTCGGCGACGTCGTGCCCGTCCCGCTCAAGGATGAAAGGAGTCAGACATGCCTATGACCGGGACGTCGCGAGCCCCCGGCGGCCATGACGCCGACTCGGCCTACAGGTCGTCGACGCGGTTCGAGCACGAGACTCTGCCCCAGAGGGTGTGTTTCGCCTCGGGCGAGGCGGCGGCGACGGTACGGGCCGAGGTGCAACGGCTCGGCGCCGCACGGGTGATGGTGATCGCGGCAGCCGCCGAGGCGGAGCTCGCGCACCAGGTCACCGCCGGTCTACCGGTCGTGCTGCGGTGGAGCGAGGTGGTCATGCACGTTCCCGTGGAGGTGGCCGAGCGGGCGCGCGCCGCCGCGGCCCGAGGTCACGTGGACTGCGTGGTCAGCGTCGGTGGGGGATCCACCACCGGCTTGGCGAAGGCGATCGCGCTGACCACGGACCTGCCCCTCGTGGCCGTTCCCACCACGTACGCGGGCTCGGAGGCCACCAGCGTGTGGGGTCTCACCGAGCAGGCGCGCAAGACGACAGGTGTGGACGCGCGGGTCCTGCCGCGGTCCATCGTCTACGACGCGACCCTGACCGTGTCCTTGCCGGTACCGATGAGCGTCGCATCGGGGCTGAACGCGCTGGCGCACTGCGTCGACGCGATGTGGGGCCCCCGCGTGGATCCGATCGACCGTGCGCTGGCGGCAGAGGGAATCCGCGCGCTGGCGACCGGACTGCCCGCGGTGGTCACCGACCCGGCAGGTCTGTGGGGCCGCGAGCGGACGCTGTACGGGACCTATCTGTCGGCGGTGGCGTTCTCGTCCGCGGGTTCGGGGCTGCACCACAAGATCTGCCATGTCCTGGGCGGCATGTACGACCTGCCGCACGCCCAGACCCACGCGGTGGTGCTGCCGTACGTACTGGCGTTCAACGCATCCGCCGCCCCGGAAGCCGAGCAACGGATCGCGGCCGCGTTCGGCGCGGAGTCGGCGATCGAAGGCCTGCAGCGGCTGCGGCACGACGTGGACGCGCCGAAGGCACTGCGCGACTACGGGCTGGAGGAGGCCGATGCCGACAACGCCGTGCAGGCGGTCCTGGACGTGGTCCCGGACAGCAATCCCCGTCCGGTGACGGCCCACGATCTCCGGCGCCTGCTGCGTTCGGCGTGGGCCGGCACGGACCCGAGCACGATGACCGATGGCAAGGAGGACTGATGATGAGTGGGCAGAGCGGCGACGCCGGCGCACAGGCGGCCGCTGACCAGCAGGCGCGTGAGCAGGCCCTGGTCGAGCAGGTCGTGGCCTCGTTCGAGACGGCCGAGGACCCACGGCTGAAGCAGATGATGCAGGCGCTGACCCGGCACCTGCACGCGTTCCTGCGCGAGGTGCGCCTGACCGAGGGGGAGTGGGCGTCCGCCATCGAGTTCCTCACCGCGGCCGGACACATCACCGACGACAAACGGCAGGAGTTCATCCTGCTGTCGGATGTCCTCGGGGCGTCCATGCAGACGATCGCGATCAACAACGAGGCCTACGCCAACGCGACCGAGGCGACGGTGCTCGGCCCGTTCTTCGTCGAGGGCTCGCCCGGGATCCCCCTGGGCGGGGACATCTCCTTCGGCGCCGCCGGACAGCCGTGCTGGGTCGAGGGCACGGTCACCGGCACCGACGGCGCACCCGTCCCGGGGGCACGCATCGAGGTGTGGGAAGCCGACGAGGACGGCTTCTACGACGTGCAGTACGACGACGACCGCGTGGCGGCACGGGGTCACCTCGTCGCCGACGACAACGGCCACTATCGGTTCTGGGCGATCACCCCGACCCCGTACCCCATCCCGCACGACGGCCCCGTCGGCGCGCTGCTCGCCTCCGTCGGCCGTTCCCCCATGCGCGCCTCGCACCTGCACTTCGACGTCCGGGCCGGGGGAAAGCGAACGCTGATCACCCACATCTTCGTCCGCGGCGACGAACTCCTCACCCGTGACGCCGTGTTCGGTGTCAAGGAATCGCTCATCCACGACTTCGTGGAGCACCCTGCGGGCACCCCCGCCCCCGACGGACGCGATCTCGCGGACCGTGCCTGGTCCAGCGTCCGCTTCGACATCGTCCTCGCGCCCGCGCACACCGCGGGGCCGGGCGTCGTTTCCACCGAAGGAGCCAGTGAATGACCAGCCAGGGCAAGAGATCCGCGCCGGGCCCGCGCGTGGCCGTGGTCGGCGGAGGAATCGGCGGTCTGGCCACCGCGGCGTTCCTGCACCGCGCCGGGATCGAAGCGACCGTGTACGAGCAGGCGCCCGCGCTGACCGAGGTCGGTGCCGGCCTCGTCGTCTCCCCCAACGCGGTGCGACTGCTGCGCAGCCTCGGCCGGCTGGACCGTTTTCGCGAGCGCGCGGTGCCGCTGCGGGTCGGGTGGGAGTTCCGGCGCTGGGAGAACGGGCGGGTGCTGTTCTCGCAGGATCTCGGCGAGGAATGCGAGCGGCGCTTCGGCGAGCAGAGTTACGTCGCGCACCGCGCCGATCTGCTCGACGCGGTGCGCGCGGCGGTCCCCGAGCCGTCACTGCGCCTGGGGATGCGGCTCGCCGGCCTCCACCGGATGGACGACGGCGTCGAACTGACCTTCACCGACGGATCACGGGAGTTCGCCGATGTCGTGGTCGGCGCCGACGGCGTCCACACCACGGTGGGCCGCTACGTGGCCGAAGCGGGAGCACCGCGGCTCTCGGGCATCTGTGCCTGGCGATGCCTCGTACCGGCCCAGCTCGCACCGGCCTTCGCGCGCCGTCCGGTCCAGACGCTCTGGCTGGGCCCCGATCGCCACCTGGTCCACTACCCGATCTCCGCGGGCACGCAGATCAACATCGTCGCCTTCGGGCCGGCGCACGACTGGACGACGGAGTCGTGGTCGGCGCAGGCGCGGATCGAGGACCTCCGCGCCGAGTTCGCCGGGTGGTCGGACGATCTGGGGGCGCTGCTCGCGGCCGCGGAACGCGTCGGGCGGTGGGCGCTGCTCGACCGGGACCCGCTGCCCCGCTGGACCCATGGGCCCGTCGCGCTGCTGGGAGACGCGGCGCACCCGATGTTCCCCTTCTTCGCGCAGGGAGCGGCGCAGGCGATGGAGGACGCCGCCGTTCTGGCAGGGTGCCTCGGCGACCGGCCGGAAGACCCGGCTGCCGCGCTGCGCCGCTACGAGGACATCCGCCGCCCGCGCGCCACCCGGGTGCAGCAGCTGAGCCGCGGCAGGGCGGAGAGCAACCACCTGCCCGACGGGCCGGCCCAGCGGGCCAGGGACGCGTCGTTCGCGAACGCGGACCCCTTCGCGCACAACGGGTGGATCTATGGGCACGACGCGGAGCTGACCGCGCGCGAGGCACTGACGACGCCCTGAGCGCACGTCCCGGCCGCTGTCATCGTGGGCGGAAACCGGCCGCGGCCGGCATGAGCACCAGCCGCACCGTCACCGTCACGAGCACCAGCCGCGCCGTCACCGTCACGAGCACCGGCACGAGCGCCAGCCTCACCGTCATTATGATGGTATGGGCGATTCCTTCCGAGAGTGGTGGTATCGCCGGGGCGCGTCCGTAGTCGGGCAGGAGGTGCGGTGACGGCTGAGAAGGGTGAACCCGCGAGGGGCCCCGAGCAGTCCGAGCGGCTCCGGCCCGTCTTCCCGTGGGCCCCGGGCGACGACATCTGGGGCGGCGGGGAGCGGGACACGAAGACACTGGACGTCGTCCTCGAACACGCGACGACCTGTCTGGGCGGCCTGGGTGCCATGGTGCACCGGCACGACGGTGCGGCCGGCCGGCTCCGCCTGGTCGCGGCCGGCGGGCTCGCCCGGGAACGCGCGGCAGTGTGGGCGGATCTGCTCGACCAGCAGGATGTGGCGCCCGCGCTCGCCGTACGGCGTCGTGCGTTCGTCAGCGTCGCGGGAGACAGCCTGGGCGTCGGCGCGTCCGGCACGGCGGCCGTACCCCTTCCCGGCGCCGACGGGCCGGCCGGTGTGCTGTCCGTGCTCACGGCAGAACCCGGTGAGCCCGACGAAACCCAACGGTCCCTGCTGCGCGCGTTGGCCGGGTGGGCCGGTTCGCGCCTGGGCGGTGGGACCGGGACCTCGCCCGCCTCCGGCCCGGAGGCAGGCGCCGGGCGATCACGATCAGTACGCATGGGGGAGCTGACGGCCGCACTCGCCGAGGCCGTCACCTCGCGTGACGTCGTGCGGGCCGTCGCCGAGTTCGTCCTCGCTCCCTTCGGCGCCGACGGGCTGATATTCCAGGTGCTCGAAGGGGACCGCCTGACAGTCGTCGGCGCTGCCGGGTATCCGCAGGAGTACCTCAGCATGGTCGACGGGATCACGCTCGGCGCCCATACCCCGATCCAGGACGCGGTGCGGACGCGTACTCCTCTGTTCATCGAGTCGAGAGCGGAGATCGCCGGGCGCTATCCGACGCTGAGGCGTCTGAACGACGCCTCTCCGAAGGAGGCGTGGGCCTTCTTGCCCATGATGGCCTCGGGACGGGTCATCGGCCTGTGCGTGGTGTCCTTCAGCGAGCCACGCTCCTTCAGCGACGACGAGCGCTCCTTGCTGACGGCTCTGAGCGGTCTGGTCGGTCAGTCGCTGGAGCGGGCCCGTCTGTACGACATGGAGCACGCCCGAGCCCGGGAACTGCAGCGCGGCCTGCTGCCGAGGACGCTGCCCCGCCTGCCCGCCGCCCGCGCCGCCGCCCGGTACCTGCCCGCGGGCCGGGGCGAGGAGGTGGGCGGTGACTGGTACGACCTGATTCCCCTGTCCGCCGACCGGGTCGCGATGGTGATCGGCGACGTCATGGGCCACGGCATCACCGAGGCGGCCACGATGGGCCGACTGCGCACGGCGGTACGCACCCTCGCCGACCTGGAGATGCCCCCCGACGAGCTGTTCAGCCGTCTCGACGACCTGGTCTCCGACCTCGGCGAGGACTTCTACGCCACATGCCTCTACGCCGTCTTCGACCCTGTCGCGCGCACGTGCTCGTACTCCCTCGCCGGCCACCCCCCGCCGGTCGTCGTCCAGCCCGACGGCACCGTCCACAGCCCCGACGTCGATCCGGACCCGCCCCTGGGCGCCGGTAGGCCGCCCTTCGAGACGCACCAGCTGCATCTGCCCGACGGGAGCTTTCTCGTCCTGTGCACCGACGGTCTCGTCGAATCCGCCACCCGGGACACCGACGAGGGACTGGCCCAACTGCGCCAGGTGGTCTCCCGTGCCACGGCCGACACCACCTGTTTCGAGGCCACCGACGAGGACGACGACGTCCGATGTCTGGAGGAGTTGTGCGACAAGATCGTGTCGGCTCTGCTGCCCGACCACGAACAGACGAATGACGACGCCGGCCTGCTCGTCGTCCACATCCGGTGCACCCCGGCCCGGGATGTCGCTTCCTGCATCCTCCCGGAGGATCCCCGGTCGGCCGGGCAGGCCCGGGACTACATCCGCCGACAGCTGAGCGCCTGGGGACTGGACGATCTCACGCTGACCACGGAGCTGCTGGCGAGCGAGCTGGTCGGCAACGTGGTCCGCCACTCCAAGGGCCCCGTCCGCCTCCGTCTGCTGCGCAGCCGCTCCCTGATCTGCGAGGTCTACGACGGCAGCCTCACCACCCCCCGTATCCGCCACGCCAGTCACACCGACGAAGGCGGACGTGGCCTGCAGCTCGTCGCCGCTCTCTCCCGGCGCTGGGGCGCCCGCTATCTCTCCGACGGCAAATGCATCTGGACGGAGCAGGACCTCCCGCCGTCGTACGCCGCCGAGAATCCTGAAGCCACAGGCGTTCCCGTGCCGCCTCCCCTGCCGGGAGAGTGACCGGAGGCGGCGGCCGGGTGCGTCGCTTTCAGCAGTCGATGGTGAGGGAGGCGCCCGCGACGCGGGAGACGCAGGAGCACATCGCCCGGTTCTCCGCCCGCTGATGTTCCGAGAGGAACACGTCCCGGTGATCGACCGTGCCCGTCACGTCGAGGATCGCGACCCTGCACAGGCCGCACTCGCCTCGGCGACAGTCGTACATCATCTCCACCCCGGCGCTTTCGAGGGCGTCGAGGAGGCTCGTGCCGACGGGTACGTCGAAGCTCAGCCCGCGTGCGGGAACCTCCACGCGGAACGGTGCCGCGGGAAGGGCCCCACTCGTGCCGAACGTCTCGAAGCGGAGTCCGCCGGGTGGCCTGGCGGCGCGTTCCCAGGCTGCCCGTACGGCCGACAGCAGCCCCATCGGGCCGCAGACGTACAGCACGCCCCCGTCGCCGAGGGAGGCGACGAGCTCGTCCGGGTCGACGAGGTCGCCGTCGATGTCCTCGACGACCCGCACCCTGCCGTGGTGTTCCCGCTCCAGGTCCTCGACGAAGGCCATGTGCTCGCGCGACCGGCCGGCATAGACGAGCCGATAGTCGGCGCCCCTTGCACGCAGGGCGGAGGCGAGCCCGACGATGGGTGTGATGCCGATGCCTCCGGCGAGCAGCACACTCGGTCGGCGCCCCGGGCTGAGCGGGAACCCGTCGATCGGGCCGGCGAAGGTGATCTCCGCGCCGGGGCGAAGGCCGTGCATCCACCGCGATCCTCCGCGGCCGTCCCGCTGGAGGCGTACGGCGATGCGGAGCAGCCCGTCGTCACGGCCGTGGTCCACCAGCGAGTACGAACGCGTCTCGGGCCCGCCCGGCAGGGGGACGGTGATGTCGAGATGACTGCCCGGAGGGACCGACTGAATCGGTCTGGACGGGCGCATCACCAGTTCGACGATGTCCGGCACGATTTCGGTACGTCCCACCACGACCGCGGTGTGGGCGGTGGCGCCATGCGGACCGGAACCGGGCGGCTGTGTCGAGGTGTCGGCGGCGCTCGTCATGCCGTCTCCCTCGTCGTGGACGCGACGGCGGCCAGGCGGCTCGGGGGCGTGCGGTCCCGTCCCTGTTCCCGGGCGACCTGCGCGTCGATGATCCGGCGCACCCACATCCCGCCGGCGTCGATGTTGAGGTTGTAGAACTCGTGTCCCGGGTTGGCCTCGATCGCCCGCTGCTGCGCGTTGAGCATCTCGGTGTCCTGGCCGAACACGTGCGACACGTTCTGGCGGAGCAGGGTGGTCAGGCTCTGGTCCCGGAGGTGGTAGTCGCGGGTGAAAGCCCAGAAGTAGTGGCAGGTGCCGGCGGTGGCGGGTGTCACCGTGTTGAGCACGCGGCCGTTGACGCCGGCGCTCCGGTCGCCCTCCGGCGCACCGGTTCCGGCCGGTGCGACACCGACATCGATGGTGATCGTCGAGGGAGCGGTGTAGTGGATGACCTGCCACCGGTCGACGGGCCCCTCGTAGTCGGGGTCCTTCCGGCGCAACTGCATGCCGAGGAAGGGGGGTGCCTCGATTCCGCGCATCCACCGGGTGAGCGTGACCGAACGGTCGTCGTGGGCCACCTCGGGCTCGGACTCGGAGAGCTCGTCGCTGGCGAGGCTGTCGGCGTGCAGGAACTGCTCGTGGGTGAGGTCCATGAGGTTGTCGAGGACCAGTCGGTAGTCGCAGTCGAGGACGATGCTCTCGCCGTCCCCGGCCCACTGCGGATCGTCGTTCCAGTGCAGGTCGGGGACGAGATCGGGGTCGGCCGCCGCGGGGTCGCCGAGCCAGACCCAGACGAACCTGTGCCGCTCCACGACGGGGTACGAAGCGACCGCGGCGGACGGGTTGAGGGTCTCCTGGGCAGGCATCCGGGTGCAGCGGCCGTTCGGTCCGTAGGCGAGGCCGTGATAGCCGCAGACGACGTCGTCACCGTGCAACTCGCCCATCGACAACGGCACGAGACGGTGCCAGCAGGCATCGGCGAGCGCCACCGCCTCCCCGGACGTGGTGCGGTAGAGCACGAGGGGGCGCTCGCCTATGGTGCGCGGCAGCAGGGTACGACCCAGTTCGGTGTCCCATGCCGCGGCGTACCAGGTATTCAGCGGGAACATGACGGTTCTCCTCCTCCGGGTTGGTGACGCGCCGCCCTCGCAGAGCGAGAGCGGCGACGGGGATTCGGGTGGCGTGCGATCACGACCTGCGCGGTGGGAACGGGACCGGCACGCGGCTCGAGCCGGTCTCGTTGTCACGCCACCAGGCCGGTGTCCACCTGCTCCCTCGGGGGAGGGGTGCCTCCGGTCACCGACACGCTAAGCACCCACGAGGTATGAGTCCAATGAATACTGGAAATGATTCGCAATCACATCGTCAATGGACTGTCGCCGATGACAATGGGCTGTCGCCAATGAACCGTCGTCAATGAACTGCGCGGATCAGCTGCTCCCGCAGCCACGCGAGTCCGGGATCGCCGGCGCCGCGCGGGTTCCACACGAGATCGACTCCGAGGGGCGGCAGGGGGAGAGGCGGCTCCATGATGCGCAGCCCGTTGCGCGGCGCCAGTTGCTGAGCCAGTCGGCGGTGCAACAACGCGATCATGTTCGTGCCGCTCACCACCGAGGGGATCATCAGGAACTCGAAGACGACGACCTGCACGATGAGATCGGGGATCATCCGGGCGAGGGCCTGCTGTGCGCCGACCCGTCCTCGCTCCCACTCGAACACCACATGAGGCAGCCGGGCGAGGTCATCGACGGTCAGCGTCGCCCCGATGCGGTCGTTGTTCGCGTCGGCGACCACCACCCAGCTCTCGTCGTAGAGCCGTTCCCTCGGGAGCGAGGTCGGCATGGTGTCCGGCAGCAACGCCACGTCGGCGGTCGCCTCACCGCGGGTGAGGTCCATCGACGACGCGGGCGCCTCCAGGTGGAGACGAACATCCGGAGCGGACACGGCGACCATCGCGCTCAGGGCGGGCAGGACCGTCAGAGCCGAGGCGCTGGACGCGGCGATGCGGAAGGTGCGGCCCGATGTCGCCGGATCGAACGTCGGAGGCGTGAGGACCTGGCTGGTGGCGGTCTCCAGAATCAGGTTGACCGGTTCGATCAGCGCGTCGGCACGCGTGGTGAGTACATAGTCCCGGCCGACCCGGACGAGGAGCTCGTCACCGAGCGTGCGCCGTAGCCGCTGCAGGGCGTTGCTCATGGCCGGCTGCGTCAGCCCGACCGCCTGGGCGGCGCGCGTGACACTGCGGTGCTGGAGAAGGGCGGCGAGCAGGGGGAGCAGATTGAGATCGACGCGATGCAGGCCGGCCATGGGGCGCGACGGCCGGGACTCGGTATTCACCTCATCTATATATCGCATGCGAAAGGATCATTCGACCGAGGGTCGGTGAGGTACTACCGTTCGGCTGTCCACAAGCCCAGGCCGATGCCGCCGCCTCGGGGGCGTTCCAGCCCTGCTCGACGCCGTCTCCACGCAGCCCCTGGGCGACATTCCGCTGCGTTCGTCGCCGACCCGATGGCGGACAAGCCCGGATCGATCCCATCCGGACGCCGTCGTACGACACCCATGGAGGTCTCTCATGCCGACAACCGAGACAGATCAGCACGAGCTCCGCCGGCTCGTCGAGAACTGGGCACTGTGGCGCGACGCCGGCGACTGGGAACGGTTCGCCACCGTGTGGCATCCCCTCGACGGCTGGATGACGGCCACGTGGTTCCAGGGGCCTGCGACGGACTTCATCGCCGTCAGCCGGGAGGGCTTCGACAACGGCGTCAGCATCCTGCACTTCCTCGGCGGACACACCGCCGACGTCGTGGGCGACCGGGCCGTCGCCCAGACCAAGATGACCATCAACCAACGGGCCGAGGTGGATGGGGTCGAGGTCGATGTCGTCTGCACCGGGCGCTTCTACGACTTCTGCGCGCGTCACGAGGGCGCGTGGAAGATCGTGCGTCGGCAGCCCGTCTACGAGAAGGACCGTCTCGACCTCGTCGATCCGTCCGCGACGCTCAGCCTGGACCGGGAGTTGCTGGGCCGTTTCCCCGTCGGCTACCGCCATCTCGGGTACCTGCAGACCAAGGCGGGCTTCACGGTGAAGACCGGGCTGCCGGGCCTGACGGGTGACGTCGTGCAGCGCCTCTACGAGGAAGGCGCGAAATGGCTGGCCGGCTCGGCCACTCCGGGCGATCCTCACTGACGCGTCGCGCTCTTCCGGGCTCTGGAGCGGGCCCTCGGCCTGGGCAAGAGGCGATGGGCCGCAACGAGCAGTCGGCCGAGGGAGGACCGGCCGAGGGACGACTGCGTGCCGGTCGCATGACGCCCGGTGGGATCGCGGTCTTGATCAACGCAGTTGTCGTTGGTTCACTTGCTGGTTGTGGAGAGCATGCTGGCAGCGCTGATAGCGGTGGCGGGAACCTTGCTCGGCGTCGTCGTGACGAACAGGCAGCAGAACAGGCGTGCCGACCGGAGCGAGAAGATCGTCGCCGCCGAACGGCTGCGGCAGGAAAGGATCACGGCCTACGCCGAGTTCGCCCGTACGGTGATGGAGTTCAGGATGTCCCAGTACCGGCGCTGGCGCCGTCGTCAGGACGACTACGACAGCCCCTCCTACGAAGAGGCCCGGTACGAGTCCCATCAGCACAGGGCGCAGGCGTGGTACGCGCTCTACCGAGTCCGTCTGGTCGCGGCGGGCGAACGCGACCTGGTGGAACTGGGCAAGACGGCGATGACCCTCGCGACGCGCATCGACGAGGCGGGTGACCTGGAGGAGCTCAAGAACATCGGCTCCATGACCCGGAACGCGGTGGAGGAGTTCATCGACGCGGCCTCCCTCCAGGTCTCCTGATCCACGAGGGCGGGTGAATACCGGGTCTTCCGCCCGCGCCGCGGGGACGGCGCCGATAGCCTGAAGCAACCCCGGTGTGAGGGCGAAGAGTTACCTGACGGAAGGGCTGCGGATGGGGGGCGGTGCGGTGGGCGAGGACGAGCCCGAACCGGAGACCGGTGACTTCAGATTCGGCGACGAGGGCGAGGTGGAGGTGTTCGACGGATCCCGGTGGACCGTCCACCTCGGCCTGCCCGGCGACGACGCCGGAAGCGCCATGCGGGAGGATCCGGAGACCGATTCCGTGACGCCACCGCCCGGCAGTGACTGAGGCGTCCGGCGAACCGCCCGTACCGGAGCGGAGCGACGTGCCGCGGCGGGTACGGGACCCCGAGGCCCGCCGCACGCTGGAGGCGTGGCTGGCCAGGACCGGGACCGTGCTGTCCTACGCGGGCTGGGAGGACGCCGGGAACTCCGGCGCCCAGGTCTTCGCGGTCTACGCCCGACGCCGTCACGAAGGGCGGCTCACCGACGCCCGCAAGCTCGTCGTCAAGGTGCTGCCACCCCGCGCCTCGTCGGTCCGTGAACCCCAACGCCACGCACGCGCCGAAGAGTTGTCGACCCCTACTTCGTCGAGCGCCGTCTCGCACGGCAGTTGCCCGACTATCCGCCCCAACCCCTCGGCGGCAACGGCTGGATCATGTTCCAGGAGATCGCGGGCGGCAGTCTGACGGACTACCGGTCGTTGTCCGCGCTGATGGAGTCCGAGACCGTGGGCGGCCCCGCGATCGCCGCGCTCTGCGGGCGGGTCGTCGAGTCGGTCCTGAACGAGTGGAACACGCCACAGACCCTGGGCTTTCACCGGGGAACCGTCTCGGACGTGCTCACGGGGCTGCTCGGTCCCCGTATCGAGGAGGGCGGAACACTTCACACCTGGGCGCGTCACGACCCCGGTCTGTTGGAGAATCCGCGCCCGTACCTCGCGCTGCCCGGTGAGTCCCGCCTCTTCCCCAATCCCTTCGCCCTGGTGACCGGGCCCCGTATGGCCGGCGACGAAACCCTGTCGCTGCTGGCGGGCCTGGGACACGGCGATCTGCACCCGGGCAACGTGGTGTGCCGCCATCGGCCCGGGCGGGCCGCGGACGCCCACCGGTTCATCGATCTGTCGAGGTTCAGCGATGACGCGCCCCTGGTGTGCGACCCCGCCCACTTCGTTCTCTCCATCGTGGCCTCGCAGTTGGCCAAGGAACGGGCCCCCGAGGTCCGCACCGACCTCGCCCGGTATCTCATCGACCCCGACGGGCATCCGGGGCACGACGTCCGCGTCGGTCTGCGCGAGGTGATCCGCTCGATTCACGAGGCGGAGAAGGGCTGGGTCGAGAACAACGGCCGCGGGCTGTACGCGGAATGGAAGAGCCACCGGCTCCTGGCCCACCTCGCCTGCGCACTCGTCTTCAGCGGGCGCGCCCGGCTCCGCCCGGAGGACAGACAGTGGTTCTTCGAACTCGCCGCGCGCGCGGCAGGGGCGTACCTCGGTCACCAGGACGAGCGGCGCACCGAGCGGCCTGCCGGACCCACCACCGTCGGTTCGCGGGGCACCCGCCACATCGCTACCGAGCCCGGCCCCCCTGTGGTGTTCTGGCGGACCGAACGGCCCACCGCCCCCCTCGGGTACCACGTGGCCCGCGAGCGGGAACTGACCGCCGTCGGCCGACTCCTCGCTCAGCGGGAACAGCCGGTGATCATCACCGGACCGCCCGGTACCGGCAAGTCGCAGCTCGCCCTCGCGTACCTGGACCGGCACGGCGGCGCGTACGACTTCGTCGCCTGGCTGCCGGCCCAGCGCGAGGAACTGCTGTCCCAGGTGTTCTCCGACCTGGCGCGGCTCTGCGGTGTCGAGGCCGAAGCCGCCGCCGGGGCCGATGCCGTCGTGGCGGCTCTGGGCCGTATGGGCAGCTGGCTCGTCGTCTTCGACGACGCCGACCGGCCCTCGGCCGTCCGCCGCCACCTCCCACGACCCGGGTCGCGCTTCACCGTACTGATCACCTCACGCAACCCGCTCTGGTCCCAGATCGGGCACCAGCACCGGCTCGGTGACTTCGACCGCGCCCAGTCCACACTTCTGCTCACCCGCAGGGTCGAACAGCTCTCCGTGCCCGACGCCGACCGTGTCGCCTCCGTGCTGGGCGATCTGCCGCTCGCCGTGGACCAGGCCGCGCAGCAGCTGGAGGGCTCGCCGATGAGCGCGGACGGATACGTCGCGCTCATCGAGAAACACGCCAAGGACACCCTGGCACGCGGGCTCGACGAGGACGTCTATCCCGCCTCCCTGGCCGCCGTCGTGCGGATCGCCGTCGACCGGCTCCAGGAGCGGGAACCCGACGCGGCTCGTCTCGTCCGGCTGACGGCCTGTTTCGCGACCGCTCCGCTGCCGTTCTCGCTCCTCGACGAGGCCGCCGAGCTGCTGCCCCCCGTACTGCGCGGCGCCGTCGCACAGGCGCCTGACCGGCTGTCCGACCTGGTGATAGCCGCGTCCCGGGCCGGCCTGGTGCAGGTCGACCGCGGTGACCTCCACATGCACCAGTTGTTCCGCAGGCTCGTCCGTGAGGAATGGGCTCCCGAGGCGGACATGGACCGTTCGGCGGCGCGGAGAATACTGTCGGCCACCGATCCGGGCGATCCCCGGGACCCCGGCACCTGGCGGACGTACGCGGTGCTGCTGCCCCACGTCCTCGAACTCGACCTCCCCGCCGCCACGGATCCCGCGTGTCACCGGATGTTCCTGCGGATGGTCCACTTCCTCACCGTCAGCGGCGACGCCCGGACCGCCCGGGAACTCGTCCTGGCCGCGATCGAACGCTGGCGCACCGAGTACGGGGCCGAGGCGGACATCACGGTGTCCGCCACGGAGCACCTGGCCCGCGCCCACGTCCAACTCGGCGGCCACCGTACGGCGGTGGAACTGGACCGACGTGTCCTTGAGCATCGCACCCGCCGGTCGGGCGCCCAGGACGCCGAGACCCTCACCGCCGAGCACAACCTCGCGGCGGACCTGATCACCCTCGTCTCCCACACCACCGGGCTGTACAGCGACGACGGCGACCACGCCCTGCGGCTCCAGCGAGACGTGGTGGCCCGCCGTACCGAGCTGCTCGGAGGGGACCACCGGGACACCCTGCTGTCGCTGTACAACCTGGCCCTCGTCCTGCGGGGTGCCGGCCACGACGTCGAGGCCCGGGACACCCACCGCGGCGCGTACCTGGGACTGGCGCGGATCCTCGGCAACGACCACCCCGAAACCCTTCGTGCGGCCCACGGATACGCGGTCGGCCTCAGGGACGCCGGGGCGCTCACGGAAGCCAGGAACCTGCACGAGGACACCTACCGGCGGCGCAGAACGGTCCTGGGCCCTCATCACCCCGACGTACTGCAGTCCGCCTGCAGCTACGCCCGTGCCCTCGGCGGCCACGGGGACGACGCGGCGGCGGTCGTTCTCCTGAGGGACGCCCACGGTCGTGCGCTGACCGTCCTGGGGCAGGACCATCCCGACACCCTGCGCTACGCCCACTGGCTGGCGGTGAGTCTGCGCCGTACGGGCGAAGGAGAGGAGTCCGCCCGGCTGATCGAGGACACCTACCGGCGACGGCTGCGCCTGCTGGGCGAGTCGCACCTCGACACCCTGCGTACGGCGTCCGTCCACGCGGCGGAGCTCCGGTCCGCCGGTGACATCGACGGGGCCCGTGAGCTGGAGCGGGCGATCCGGCGCCGGCTGGCGCTGCTGGCCACCCGTACCGCCTGAACCGGGGCGGCGCGCCGACCGGACGCGCGCAGGGCGTCGTCTCAGCCCTGGTCGCCGAGTTCGTGTGCCGTGCGCACGGCTTCGACGAGAGCGTCCGCCGCCGAGGACTCGACCGACGCCGAGAGTAGTTCCCGGAACCGGGGGTCCCCCAAGTCCCGTGCCACATCCGAGAGTTCGTACAGCGCCATCGTGGCCACCGGTGTCTGCGGTCCGCACTCCAGCCCCGCGACGAAACCGCGCAGGGCCAGGCCGAAGGCGGTCTCGGGGCTTCCCCCGAGCCGCTCCCGTTCACTGAGCGCGGACAGGGCCCTCGCCTGGCCGTCATGGTCCTCGATCGCCTCGAAGGTCTCCAGGGCCTGTTGATGCCAGGACACCGCACCGGCCGCGTCGTCCTCGATGGCGGCCAGCAGTCCGAGCTGGTGGCGGGAACGGCCCGCGCCGTACCGGTCCCCGCACTCCTCGGCGACGGTGAGGGCCCGTAGGTACAGGTCCCGGGCCCGGTCGATGTCGCCCGTGCCCTGAGCCAGTACGCCCAGTTGGTGGTGGACGGTGCCCACCGCCGCGCGGTCGCCCGCCAGGGTCAGAAAGGCCAGTGCCCGTTCGTAGTGGGCCCGTGCCTGCTCGGGTTCGCCGGCGTCGGCGGCGATCATTCCCAGCAGGTGTTCACCGGCCGCGGTTCCGGCCACGTCGCCCACCTCGTCGCCGATGCGCATGGCGCGCCGGCACAGTGCGGTCGCCTCCGCGAGGTCGCCCTGTTCCCGTGCCAGCAGCGCGAGTTGGAGGTAGCCGGAGGCCATCGCCGTCCGGTCGCCGAGCTGTTCGTGCACGGCCAGCGCGCGCCGGTAGTGGCCGTCGGCCTCGTCCAGTCGGCCGCAGTTGTGTTCCACCACGCCGAGTTGGTGCAGGGCGGCGGCCGTACCCGCCGGGCTCTCCTCGTCGGGCCGGGAGGCCTCCAGGTCGAGAAGCGCCTCGTAGTGCCCTCGGGCCGCGGCCGTGTCCCCCGTGAAGATCGCCACACTGCCCAGATAATGCCGAGCGCGCTTCACCTCCTCCAGGTCGTCGAACCCGGTGAAGGCCACCAGCGCACGTTCGTAGCGCTCCTTGGCGGCCGGGTACTCTCCCATCGCCTCTTCCAGCGTGCCCAGTTCGATGTCGGCGGTCGCGGCCTCCTGGTCGAGACCGGCTCGGGTGAACAGCTCAAGTGCCCGCTCCCGATGGCTCCTGGCCTCGGTGAAACGTCCGGTGTCCTGGGCGGCGCAGCCCAACGCGTCGTGCAGGACGGCGGTGGCGTGGTCCGTCAGCGGTGTCCACTCCAGGGATTCCCGCGCCAGACGCTCCATCTCGGTGAAGGCGCCTGTGGGCCGCAGCCGGTCGACCAACGCGGCGGTCATCGCGAACGCGTCGTCGATCAGGCCCGCTTGCCGGAAGTGGTGTCTGCTCTCGGTCAGATCGCGCACGATCCTGGGGGTGTCACCCTTCTGCCGCTGGATCTCCAGCCAGTGGTGTGCGGCCCGCTCATGGGCCGCGGCCAGCCGATCCGGCGGCTCGGACCCGGTGAGCAGCGTGGCCAGCCAACGGCAGACGAAGTAGGACGGTTCGGTGTCTGTGTCTGTGTCCGCGTCGGTGGCGGCGGTGGACGACAGCAGGCCCTGGCTCTCCAGTACCGCGAGCGTCTCGCGTGTCGGGGCGGTTCCGGTCCCGGGGGAGGCCGCGAGGTCGTCCGGATGTACGGGGTGACGGTGGACCGAGAGCGAGACGAGGGCCGTGTACTGCGCGGGCGTGAGGTCCCTCAGCAGTCTGTCCGCCCCGGTGTCGCGGGCCAGGAGCCGGCGCGTCGAGCGGATCGCGGCACCCAGTCCGCGGGAACGGGCCGCCGCGCGGGAACGGCCCTCGGCGGCCAGCCAGTCGGACAGCCGGGCGTCCAGCCCGGGGAGGACCGGCGCGGCGCCGCGCACCAGCGCGTCCAGGAGGCCGAGGCCGGCGGGGTGGCCGCCGATCTCGGTGAGGATCAGCGGCACGGCCTTGTCGGGGAGCCGGCTCAGGCCGGGCAGTCGGCCGATGAGGAGCCTCGACTCGGCCGGTGACAAGGGGCCGAGGTGGAAAGTCGCCGTCGCGCGGCCGGTCCGTGTCGGCAGCCGCAGCCGGTGCCGACCGGTGATGATCAGACGGCACCGGTCCGGCCGGTCGGCCCAGTCGGCCAACTGCCGGGCCAGCAGGGGGTCGACGCACCGGGCGTACGGGTGGCCGGGTTCCGGTTCGGTCTCCACGTCGTCGACGACCACGATCAGCGGCGCCCCGCCGGGCGGGGCCTCGGCCACCCGCCGGCGCGCCCCGGCCAGGACGGACGCGTCCGCCGCACCCCCGATCCGCACCACGTCCTCGGCACGGGGCGCGAGGCGCTGGAGGAACTGCGTGACGAGCGTCGACTTGCCCACCCCGGCGAGCCCGTGCACGACCAGCCCCGCACCGCCGTCGTCCCAGAGCCGCATCAGATGACGCAGGACGGCACGGCGGGCCACCGGCTGTACGTCCCGCCGTGGGTTCGGGGGCGTCGCCGGCCCGGGGCGAAGCACGGTGTCCCGGGGCGTCGGCCGGGGTTTCGCGGGGAGGGGCGGCACGCCGAGGAACAGGGCCGGAGTCGGCCATTCGCACAGGTCGGTCGGGCTGCCGTGGTCCTCCGGGCGCCGCTTCTCCAGCCGATGCCGGGCCTCGGCGACGGCGTCGAGGACGGCCTGTACGTCCGCGACGCCGTCCCGCGGGCGCGGTCGGCCGAGGACGGCGTACACCTCGGCGCAGAAGGCGGCGGCGTAACTGTCGCTCACCGCCGCGGTCATGGCCAGTACGCACCGTACGCCGGCCGCGACGAGCTCGGCGGCGAGTCCGGTGAGCCGTTCCTCGTGGTCGGCCGAGGTCCGTGCCGGGCCGTCCGAGGGGCGTCCGGCTCCCGTGGAGCAGCCCGCCAGCACCACGAGCCGGGGCGCGCCGTCGGCCGGGAAGGCGTCGGCCAGGTCCCGCGCGGTGACCGGGCGGGTGCGGCCCCGGCCGTCCTCCAGCAGCAGTGCGTCCGCTCGCGCATGGCACGACAGGTGCAGGATGTCGCAGGGCCGGCGCCGGATCGCCCGCCGGATCTCGGTGAGCGTGTCGGGCCCGTCGATCATCTCGACGTCGATGTGCCGTTGCCGCACCCCGGCCTCGACGGCGCCGACGATCCGCCGTGCGTCCGCCTCCAGGTCCAACGCGGGCCCCTCCAGGTCGTCGAGCGGGTCCGCGAAGGCGGCCAGGATCCGCAGGCCGTCCGCCCCGGCGGGTTCGTGTACGGGCCCCGGCCGGCCCGTCGGCGCGCGGTAGAACCGGACCCGGGGCGACATCGCGAGCGGTGTCGGTGCCCCGGGCAGCAGCACGGTCTCCCACGGAATCCCGGCGAACTCCGGTACGGACACGGCGATTCCGATCCACACGGGCTGCTCGGGACCGCTCCCGTCCAGCGCGCGGGCGACGGCTTCGCCGGCCGGCCCGCCGAAGAACGCCTCTCCGATCGCGATGCCCAACGCGTGCACGGCGTACCGGGACGCGGTGGACACGGGGGTGGTCCTGCTCGTGGCCGGATCGAACCTGGTCAGCGACGGGCGCCCGGCCCGGGACCGGGTGAGCCTCCACAGTCGCTCCTGCACGGCGCGGGTGAGCCCGCGATGCTCATGGGCGACGACGGGGGTGCCGTCGACCGACACGGCCGTCTCCCCGCGGGTCACGGTCACCAGGACGGAGACCGGTCGCGCAGCGGAGTTCGGTCGCGTGGCGGAGTTCGGTCGTGCGGTGGAGTTCGGGCCGGCCTCGGACCTCACTGTCATCGTTCCCTCGGGGTTGGGGGCGTCCACGACACGGTGCGCGGCGTATCGCGTCGGCTCATCCGGCTGTGAGCGGCGTTCCCGCGGGTTCCCGGGGGCCGCGGGAGTGGTAGCGGGCGGCCGCCGCGGGACGGCCCAGGTCCTGGAAGCAGTCGCCGATGACGCGATAGGTGTCGGGCCGGTCGCGTGTCTCGTCGGTGCGGCGGAACAGGGCGAGCGCCTCCCGGGCTTTGGCCAGCCCCGCGAGCGGACGGCCGCGTTTGCGGTCGAGGGTGGCGAGCCGGGTCAGACACTGCGCCTGGCCGACCACCCTGCGCAGTTGCGTGTTGAGGTCCAGCGCGGCCCGCACATGGTCCTCCGCGATGTCGAGAGAGCCTTGACGCTCCGCGCAGATGCCCAGGTGCTGGTGGGAACGGGCGATCTCCTCGGTGGCGCCGCGAGCGGTGGCGATGCGCAGCGCCGCGTCGAATTCGGTGTGGGCTTCGTCGAGTTCGCCGGCGACCACGTGCAGGGTGCCGACCTGGTTGCGGATCTCCATCTCCTGCATCTCGTCGCCGGTGTCCCGGCACAGGCCGGCCGCCGTGCGGCAGTGCGCCATCGCGGTGGTCACGTCGTGGGCGTCCTGGGCGACGTAGGCCAGGCTGCGCAGACAGGCGACGACGGCACCGGTGTCGCCGGCCCGTTCGAAGGCCGCCAGGGCCTCTTCGTAGCCGGCCCGGGCCCGGGCCGCGTTCCCTCGGTACTCGTCCAGCATGGCCAGTTGGTAGCGGGACGCGGCGGCGTCCCGGTTGAGCCCGAGACCCTGGAACACGTCGAAGGCCCGGCGGTAGCGTCTCTCGGTGTCGGCGTAGTCGCCGAGTTCGTGGAGCACCGAGCCGAGCTGGTGCTCGGCGAAGGCGATCCCCAGGAGGTCACCGGCCGCGTCGCTCACCGTCAGCGCACGCTCCAGGTGTTCCCGTGCCTCGTGCATCAGTCCCCGGTCGCGGGCGACCAGACCGAGCTGTCGATGGGCCTGTGCCGCCTGCTCGGAGCCGGGTTCGACCCAGTCCAGCACGCGCCGGCACAGCTGTTCCTCGGCGGTCCAGTGACCCACCGCGTGCAGCAGCCGGCACACGCGCTGGGCCACCTGCGCGGCTTCCGCGGGCCGGTCGCAGGCCTCGTGGTGGTCGATCGCCTCGAACCCGGCGTGGACGCGTTCCCGTTGGGGCAGTGTCTGCCGGTCGAGGACGTCCGCCCAGTGGATCGCGGCCCGTTCGTGGCCGGAGCGTGCCGACCGGGCGTCCAGCGCGGCGAGTTCGGCCGCGGTCCAGCGGTGTACCGACCACAGGGGCTCGCCGTCCCGTCCGACGCCGTCCGGGGCCAGGAGACCGGCGGAGACCAGCTCGTCGAGGGCGTCCGCGACGTCCTCGGCGTCCGTGAACGCCCGCTGCGGTACGGGCGAGCGGTGGACCGCCGCGTACGTGAGCAGGGTCCGGGAACCGGCGTCGAGGGTGGCGACGAGTTCGCCGAGCAGGGTGTCGGCGGCGGTGATCCGTAACGCCTCCCGCAGGGCGCTGCGCGTACGCCCCGCGACCCGGGCCCGGGTGGCGTCGATGCCGCCGGTCAGCCGCTGGAGCCGGTGAGCCAGATCGGTGTCGGTGACGGAGGTCCGTCCGAGCAGGGCGTCCAGATAGCCGTAGGCGCGGGGATGGCCGCCCACGGCTTCCTTGAACCGGTGCCATTCGCTCCGCGGCAGCCGCCGGGTCTGCGGGAGTCTGAGGCGGAGCAGGTCCGTCTCGGCCGACGTCAGCGGTGGCAGGGCCAGGTGCGGCAGCCGTGCCGCGCCTTGTCGTGCGGGCGGGAGTGGGTGGCGGGAGGTGACGAGTACGTGGGTCCTCGTGTCGAGGTCCGCCCACGCCTCCAGGAACGCGCCGAGTTCCGGGTCGGTGAGGCCCCCGGCCCCGCCCGTGCCGGGGGCGAGGTTGGCCTCGAACTCGTCCAGCACCAGGACGGGCGCCGGGGTGTCGGGGTCGGCCGCCGCGCGGGCGAGTTCGCGCAGCCGGTCCCGCCACGGTCGTCGGGCCTCGGTGAGGGGGCCGGTCCCGTCCACCGCCCCGGGCAGCACGGCCGTGATCGCGTGCAGGATCTCCTCGACATCCGTCCTGCCCCGCACCAGCGCGACGGGACGGTCGGCCGCGTGGAAGCGCAGCAACTCCCCGACGAAGGCGGACTTTCCGCCTCCGCCGACGCCGTGGACGACCAGCCCCGCCCCGTCCGTCCCCAGGGCGCGCGCGGCGATCCGCAGCTGGGGCCGGCGCCCCACGAACGTGCCGAGGGGCAGGGCCAGCGGCGGCCGTACGGCAGGCGTCGTCGCCGGGCTCCTGCGGCTGTGCCGTGCGTCCCGGACGTCCCCCGTCTCTCCGGTCCGTACGTCGGACACGGGCGCCGTGCGGGCGGCGGCGTACAGGACTGGGATGTGCCACTCGGGAAGGGCGGCGTCACCACCCGTCTCCTGCCGGGTCCCCTCAAGGGCGACCCGTGCGGAGTGCAGGGCTTGGAGCGGGCCGCTCCCGGCGGCGAGGCCGGTGTAGAAGGCGGCTGTCAGCTCGCCGGCGTACACGTCCCGGACTGGTGCGGACATGGCGACGACCGCGGGTATTCCGGAGGCGGCCAGTTGCTCGGCCATTCCGGGCAGGAAGGCCGTGCCGCCGCCGTCCTGGCCCGGCAGGCGTCGCGCGGAGGCCGTCGAGCAGCCGGCCAGGACCAACAGCGCCGACGGACCGGCCGCGGACACCACGCGGTACAGGTCTTCGGCCGTGACCGGGGCCGGAGCCCCGTCGACGGTCTCCAGCCGGAGGTGTCCCGGGCGGGCGTGGCAGACGATGTGGACGAGGTCCGCGGGCGCTTCCTTCAGGGCCGCGGCGAGAGCGTCCAGGCTGCCGGAACTGAGCAGCCGCAGGTCGACCGGGGTGGCGGAGCCGGTCACCGCGGCAGCCAGGCGGGCCGTCTCGGCCTCCAGGTCGAGCAGCCCCTCCTGTGGCGTGTGCGCGGAGGAGGGACCGGCCAGCAGCGCCACCAGCCGCAGCGGGCGCGCCGTGCCCGGGGCGGCCACCCGAGGGGGGACCGCGTCGCCGGGGCCGGTGCGAAAAGGGCGGATGACGGGGTGCAGGGCGAGGGGGGCCGATGCGCCGGGCAGGAGCAGCGTCTCCCAGGGCAGTCCGGCGAGCGGTCCCGGCTCGACGTCCAGCGCGAGCGACAGCGTCTCTCCCCGCTGGACCGCGTCCCGCGCCGCGTCGGACAGGGCCCGGCACACGGCGTTCCCGGCCCGTTCGGCGAGCAGCTGCCCCATCCGGTCGGTCAACTGGACGGCCTCGGCGATCCGTTCGGGGTCCAGGGCCTCTCGTGACCGCTCATGGAGCCGGGCCACGGCCCGTGCCGTCTCCACCAGCGGGAAGTGCGGGGCCGTTCGCGGCGCGTGGGCGACCGCCCTCTCGCCGGCCCACAGGGTGACGTCCGCGTTCCGTACGGACAGACGGTGGTTCACCGGGGCACCGGCACGCGCTTCGCGCTTGTGCTCTTGGTTCACAGATCGAC
Organism: Streptomyces sp. NBC_00104; assembly: GCF_045160825.1. Taxonomy (NCBI): domain Bacteria; kingdom Bacillati; phylum Actinomycetota; class Actinomycetes; order Kitasatosporales; family Streptomycetaceae; genus Streptomyces; species Streptomyces sp. NBC_00104. The sequence continues at coordinate 9,928,000 of NZ_CP108215.1, forward strand.
TCCTCGACCCGGCAGGACGGTGCGGAGCGTCGCCGGGGTCCGTGCGGACACTCCCACCCATTGTGGGCTTCACAGGCGCGGCCCCGCGCCGACTACGCCGCAATTGCGGGAAGTTGATCGAGAATGGCCGACGCCCCTCGCGACGGCGGCCGGCCGCGTCGGGCCAGGCGCGCGCTGATCCGGGCCGTCTCGCCGTGAACCGGGCCGCGCCCCCGCGGGCAGCGCGGCCACACGTATCAACCGGGCCCGGTACGCCGACGTGCCGGGCAGCGGTCCAGCGCGGTGTGGACGAGCCAGCCCGCTGCCGCACCGACCGCGTACCAGAACAGGTCGGGTGGGTTGAAGGTGGAGCCGAGCACGAGGCGGGCGACGGCGCTGTTCCGGGCGAGCTCCGCGGTCACCCCGCTGAGTTGAACGAACTCGACCCCCCAACTGACGGCCAGTGCGCTACCGGCGGCCGTCAGGGGCGTCACTCGTGGCGCCACCAGCACGACGAGGGCGAGCAACAGGACGGTGTACAGCGCGTCTCCGCCGTATTTGGCCAGGCTTCCCGAGGCCACCGCCCGGAGCCCCAGCCCCGCGCCGACGGTCACCACCGCGGCCCCGGCCGCCGCGAGACGGATCCGTGCCGGTTCGACGGCGCTGTCATCGGTTCCGGGGATGAAGGGCACAGGGGCATACTGCCGGACGTCCGGTGCGCGCGGCGGACCACACCACGGGCCGGACGGGAACATGCCGACATCGCCTGTCGGTTCGGCAGGGGTGCGGGTGGTGGCGAGGCCGTCGACGGTGGCCGCGCGGAGCCGAGGGCCGGTGATCTCTCCGTCCTCGGGCAGCCTCCCTTAGGCAGTACGAGTGAATGAGCTGATTGTTCAGTTCGGGGCGGGTGGTGAGTCTTCTACGGTCTCTGCATGGATCCGGGGTTGCGGGAAAGGCCCTGCGGGCGGGGGACCGGTGGAAAGGCGCACCTGATGTCGGGGTTGGGGAAGTCGCCGGACGTGCTCAGGGCCCGGCTGGGCCGCTGTCAACGGAACGGGGCGTGGGTCTGGGGCGCGGTGGGCGTTGCCTGTCTCGTCGCAACAGCGCTGACTTTCAGCGGGCCTTGGGCGAACGGGAGCGTGGCGGCGCGGATGGTGGCTTTCGGGCCGTCCACCGGTTGCTGGGGGTTGGCGGCCTCCCTGGTGCTCCGCGCCTGGGGGACGAGTGGACGGGTGCGGACGCGCCTGCTGCTGTTGGGCGGTTCGGCGGTGGCCGGGGGTGTGTACCGGGGGGCGGTCCACGTGCTGTCGGCGCACCCTCCGGGTTCGGGACGGGGCGGGGGATCACTGCTCGGTTCGGTGGTGGTCACCGGAGTGACACTGACGGTCGGCCTGGGGATGGCCGGTCTGGTGGTCGCGGCCGATGCCGGCAAAGGCCGGCAGGTGTTGCTGCGGCGCGTGCTGGACGGGGTCGTCACGGCCGGGACCGTGTTCATGACGGGATGGGTACTGCTGCGGGGCGCCGGTGACGGCTGGCGGCTGGGGACGGGGATGGTCGGTGTCCTGTGGACCGCGGAGGTCGTGTTCCTCAGTTTTCTGTTCGCCCTGCGCCGTCTCGTACGGAGCGACCAGAGAGTCACGTTGTGGGTGGGGACCCTCGGGCTGTCCCTCATGCTGATCGGCGACACCCTGCGGCTGTGGACGGTCGGCCCGCACAGTCCCGAGGCGATGTCCTGTCAGCTGGTCGACACCTGCACCACCGCGGGCCTGCTGGTGGCTGCCGTCGGCCCTTGGGTGAACGGCGGGGCGACCATGCTGGGCACCGCTCGGCCGACGTTGCGCTGGGGGATGGAGGGTGCGGCGGCGTTCATTCCCCTGACGGTCTGCACGGTCACGGCACTGGGCTATGTGTTGGCTCCTTCCGCGCATGATCCGGTGCCGCTGCTGGTCGGTGGGACGGTGCTGCTGAGTCTCTGGGCACGCAAGACGTTCCTGCCGCGCGAGAACACCGGAGACGACGACTGAGTTCCCGTGCGGCTGCCCTCCCCTGCCGGACAGGCGTGGTGGGGCTGCGGGCCGGCGGTCACAGGGCGGCTCGTGCCCCGACGAGTTCGCGTCCGGTGACCATCTCGGCGGCGATCCGCACGAAGACTTCGTCCCGCATCGGCATCCAGGAGGTGGGGCCGCTGCGGGAGAGACGTTCGTGCTCGGCCGGGTCGGTCACCACGGCGGCCCGCCCGGTGACGACGACGCTCCAGCCGGAACGGGTGGCCGGGTCGAACTCGTCCCCCTCGAAAGCGACCACGACACCGTCGATCGCGCGCACGAGGTCGGACGTCGCCGACGTGCACAGCAGGACGGAGCCATCGGTGTCGAGGGCGAAATTGACCGGCAGGACCGCGGGCAACGCCTGTCGGGTGTACACCACCCGGCCGACCTGCACCTTGGCCAGCAGACTGACGCACTCCTGCCGGTCGAGAGCGCGAAAAGCATCGTTCTGAACCATCCGTCCATCGTCAGTGCGGCGATCGAACACGGGTAGGGCCTGTCGGCCTCTTCTGGGTCCCTGTGTGGCTGCGGAACGGGTGCCGTGGTCCGGTCGTCGACGAGGGAGAGCGTCGGTGCGTGGTCGGGAGGCGCGTGCTCGGCCGGGACCGGCTGATGCCGGCCCCGCTCCGGTTCATGGCGGCGGCGCCGTCCATCACGGCACAGGCGTCCCTCGTGGCCCTGGGCCGCGCCTGGGGCGTACGGGGTACGACGTGCGTGTGACGGGTGGGCCGACCGCGAACGGCGGATCATCGGCCGGGGGGAGGGGCGCGTCGGCCACCCGGGCCGAAGCCGGGCAGAGGCACGGTGGCCGGGTGCGAGGCGGGGGTTACCTCCTGCGATGCTCGTCCGTCTCCGGTTGATCCAGGTGGGACGCGAGGACCGCGGCCTGGACGCGGCGCTGGACGCCCAGCTTGGCGAGCAGGCGGGAGATGTGGTTCTTGACGGTCTTCTCGGAGAGGAAGAGCTTCTTGCCGATCTCGCGGTTGGTGAGGCCTTCGCCGATCAGCGCCAGGATGTCCCTCTCGCGCGGGGACAGGCTCGCCAGCTCGGACGGTACGGCGGGGGCGCTGACGGGTTCGGCGCGCAGCGAGCGCATCAGGCGGGCCGTGGTCGCGGGGTCCAGCATCGACTGGCCCGAGGCGACCGTGCGTACCGCCGAGACGAGGTCGGAGCCCTTGATCTGCTTGAGAACGTAGCCGGAGGCGCCGGCCATGATCGCGTCGAGCAGGGCCTCCTCGTCGTCGAACGAGGTCAGCATCAGACAGGCCAGCTCCGGCATCTGGCTGCGCAGCTCACGGCAGACCGAGATGCCGTCTCCGTCCGGCAGGCGCACGTCGAGGACGGCGACGTCGGGGCGCAGCGCCGGACCTCGTACGAGCGCGTGCGCGACGGTGCCGGCGTCGCCGATCACCGAGATGTCCGGCTCGGAGTCCAGCAGGTCGGCCAGACCCCGGCGGACGACCTCGTGATCGTCCAGCAGAAACACGCGGATCGGGTTCTGCTCGGTGTACGTACGCGGCTCAGGCATCACGGCCCCTCGTTCCCCGGTGGAAGTGAGAGTGAGAGGACAGATCCCGGGCTGTCCATGATGACGATCATCACGCGCCCGGGCCGAATGCACCAGGGCCGATCGGCCCCACTCACACAGCGCCCCCGCCGAGGGCGGCCGCGTGGGCGGGGCCGACCGGTCCGGTGCCGTCCCACAGCCGTGGGGTGTCCTGGAAACTCATGCAGGGCGGACCTCCTCGGCCGGGTCCGCGGACGCCGCCGCCGTGGCCGGTCCGCCGGGCCGTGTGACGTCGAACCGCACATCCACGACCCCCTCGACGGCCCGCACCAGCCGCGCCGCCACCGGCACCAGCGAGGTGTCACGGACCCGGCCGACGAGCTTCACGACGCCGTCCCGCACCTCCACGCGCACGGACGAGCCCGGTGCGGGGAACAGGTAGGACACGATCTCGCGGCGGACCTCCTCGGTGATCTCCTCATCGGTGCGGAGGAAGACCTTGAGCAGGTCGGAACGGCTGACGACGCCTTCGAGCATCCCCACGGCATCGACCACCGGGAGCCGCTTGACCTTGGCCCGGGCCATGGTGCGGGCCGCTTGGGCGAGCGTGGCGTCCGGGCGCACGGTGAGCGCGGGAGAGGTCATGACGTCCTCGGCGGTCACCCCGCCCGCCTTCGCCAGATCGCCCAGGCGGCGCAGTTGCGTATACCGGTCGGGGTCGCTGTCGCGGAACTCCTCCTTGGGCAGGAGGTCCGCCTCGGAGACGACGCCGACGACACGGCCCTCGCCCTCGATGACGGGCAGGGCGCTGATCTTCCAGTCCTGCATGAGCCGCACGATCTCCTTGAAGGTCGCCCCGCGACCGACCGCGGCGACCGTGTGGGTCATGACATCGCTGACGATGTGCGGGGTGCCGTGCATGGCCCCTCCTTCGTGCCGTGCTTCGGGCTTCGTGCCCTGCTTCGGGGCGGGGTCAGATGGCATTGCCGGCGCCGTAGGGGGCGTACAGGTCGAGCAGTCGGGTCCGGGCCGAGCGCAGACGGTGCGCCAGCACCTGGCCCACCCACTGGCTGACGTCATTGCCCAGGGCCGGGTCGTCCCGGCACATGGACCGGACGGCGACGGCGTCGAACTCGTAGGCCCGGATCGGAGTCGTCGCCTCGGCTCCCATCTGCCAGGCGTGGGGTGGGAAGAGCCAGGACCAGCCGACCAGCTCGTTGTGCCCGAGACTCTCGATGACCGCCGCCCGCCGGCCCGGCACCCGCATGTCGAGCTCGATCGTGCCGGTGCGGATGATCCAGAAGCGGTCGGCGTGTCCGCCTTCCTCGAACAGACGCGTTCCCTGGGGGATGGACACATCCCTGGCCAGACGCATGAGCCGCTGACGGTGCTCGGCCGTCAGTGCGCGCAACATGCTGGGGGTGGGGGGAGCGTTCATGATGTCCTCCGCTGCCGGGTGAACGGACTTCCATCACCAGGGTGTTCCGGGGCGTCGGCGCGGGCCATGGGCCACTCGGGCCCTGGAACGGGCCGGTCGGTCCCGGAGGCGGGGTTCCGGGACACCGGCTCGTGGAGTGGGGCCGAGGAGCGGGGCGGACGGGCCTCTCGGACCGGGACCTTCGGGACTCCGTGGGCCGTACGGCCGCCCGGCTCCGACCGCCCGGCGCGCACGACCGGCCGACGGCGCACGAACGGGCTGCGGCACGTCGGTGTGCGCTGTCCGGCACTGCCCGCGCAGGCGGCGTCGGCGGCGCCGCCTGGGACGTCCCGGGCCTCGGCAGGCTCTGGGCCGGGCTCCCTGAACGGGGTCCCGCCGCGCCGGGCCGTGTCCGAGCCCCGCAGAGGGTCCTTCGGCCCGGGATCGGGACCACTGGCCCCTGCCCGGACGAGCCCCTGAACACCACGCTGGAATCGAATTCCTCGCCCTGGAGGAATTCGCCCTGGAGGTGGAGAGCATGCCCCGTACCGTCACCGTCGGCCTCGACGGCTCGCCCGAGAGCCGGGCCGCCGCCGAGTGGGCCGCTCGCGAGGCGCGACTCCGCGACCTCGCACTGAAGATCGTCCACATCTGGGAGCCGGTACCGGACCCCATCGCCCAGGCGCCCCTCCTGGGCTCCGAGACTCACCAGCACTGGACCGAGCGCATTCCCCGCGAGGCCGCCGACGGCATCAGACTGCGTCACCCCGGCGTCGAGGTGACCAGCGAACACGTCGACGGCCGTCCGAGCGAGATCCTGGTCGAGGCGACGAGGAACGCCGAACTGCTCGTCCTGGGCTCCCGGGGTCTCAGCGGGATCGGCGGGTTCATGGTCGGTTCCGTGGGCCTCGCCGTCGTCGCCCACGCGGAGTGCCCCGTGGTACTGGTCCGTGCCCTGGAGCTGGCCGCGGACGAGCACGAGATGGACCCGGCCGGCATCCCGTCCGCCGCGACCCCGTTCCGGCCCGTCGTCCTCGGCCTCGACGTCGAGAGCCCGAACGAGGAGCTGATCGAGTTCGCGTTCGCGGCAGCCGCCCGTCGCGGCACGTCCCTGCGCGTCGTCCACGGCTGGAACCCGCCCCCGTACTACGCCTACGGCCTCGCCGCCGACCTCGAACTCCACGCGGAGCTCACCCGCCGCGAGACCACCGCGCTGACCGAGGTCCTGCGCCCGTGGCGCGAGAAGCACCCGGACGTCGAGGTCACCGAGGAGCCCCACTACGGCACCCCCGGCAATCACCTCGTCGACGCCTCCCGCGAGGCCTCGCTGGTCGTCGTGGGCCGCCGCGTCCGCCGCAGTCCGTTCGGTGCCCACATCGGCCCCGTGACGCACGCCGTCCTGCACCACTCCACCGCCCCCGTCGCCGTCGTCCCCCACCACTGACCCACCCCGAGGAGCAGTCACCATGAAGGCAGCGGTCGTACGAGCATTCGGCGAGCCCCTGGTCATCGAGGAACGCCCGGACCCCGAGCCCGGTCCCGGCCAGGTCCGTGTCCGCGTCGAGGCGTCCGGGCTGTGCCACACCGACATCCACGCCGCCCACGGCGACTGGCCCGTCAAGCCGAACCCGCCGTTCGTGCCCGGTCATGAGGGCGTCGGCCTCGTCGAGAAGCTCGGCGACGGCGTCACCCACCTGAGCGTCGGACAGCGGGTCGCCGTGCCCTGGCTCGGCAAGGCCTGCGGACGCTGCGAGCACTGCCTGTCCGGCTGGGAGACGCTGTGCGAGCAGCAGATCAACACCGGCTACGGCTGCGACGGCGGGTACGCCGAGAAGATGCTCGCCTGGGCCGACTTCGCGCAGCCGGTGCCCGAGGGCGTCACCGCCGTCGACGCCGCCCCGCTGACCTGCGCCGGCGTCACCACGTACAAGGCGCTCAAGGTCGCCGAGGTGCGGCCCGCGCAGCTGGTCGCGATCTCCGGCGTCGGCGGACTCGGCCACCTCGCCGTGCAGTACGCCAAGATCGCCGGCGCCACGGTGGCCGCGATCGACGTCACCGACGAGAAGCTCGAACTCGCCACCGAACTCGGTGCCGACCTCGTCATCGACGCCCGCAAGGAGAACGTCGGCGAGGTGCTCAAGCGGCACGGCGGCGCCCACGCGGCCATCGCGCTCGCGGTCAACGACGCGGCCTTCGCGGCCGTCAACACGGGCCTGAGGCGTGGCGGCAAGCTCGTCATGGTCGCCCTGCCCGCCCACGGCACCGTCCAGGTCCCGATCTTCGACACGGTCCTGAACGGTACGAGCGTGATCGGCTCGATCGTGGGCACCCGACAGGATCTCGCCGAGGTCTTCCGACTGCACGCGGCCGGCCGGACCAGGGTCATCTGCGAGACCCGCCCGCTGGACTCCGTCAACGACTCCATCGCCGAAGTGCTGCGCGGCCAGGTCAGGGCCCGGATCGTGTTCGACCTCGGCGCGGGACGGTGAGGGAGATGACGATGGACCTGCCGATCGTCGTCGGCGTCGACGGCTCCGAGCCCAGCCTGCGGGCCGTGGACTGGGCGGCCGACGAGGCCGCCCTGCGCGGGGCGCCGCTGCGTCTGGTGTACGCCTCGCTGTGGGAGCGGTACGAGGGCGCCCACCTCGCCGAGGAGCTGGACAGGCCGGCCGAGCGGGTACGGGCCGAGGACATCGTGGAGGGCGCCGCCCGACGCGCCCGCCTGCGCCGGCCCGAGGTGAAGATCGCCACCGACGTACTGCCCGAGGAACCCGAGTACACGCTGCTGCGGGAGAGCCGGAACGCGTCTCTGCTGGTCACGGGCACCCAGGGCCGCAGCGCCCTCACCGAGGCGCTGCTCGGCTCGGTCAGCCTGACCGTGGCCGCCCATGCGCACTGCCCGATGATCGTCATCCGCGGCAGCCACGACAACCAGGCCCTGCCCGCCACCCACGGCCGTATCGTCCTCGGCGTGGGGGAGAAGCCGACGTCCTCGGCGGCGGTGCGCTTCGCCTTCGAGGAGGCGCGGCGACGTGGGGCGCGGGTCGACGCCGTACGGGCCTGGCGGTGCCCCGCGCACGAGACCAGCGACCACCCGCTGCTGGCCGGGGAGCCCGCGCGTCTGCACGAGCAGCGGGCCGCGGACGCCCTGGAGGCGGCCCTCCAGGACGCTCCCGCCGATGTCCGGCTGCACCGCCGTACGGTCGAGGGCCACGCCCGGAACGTGCTGGCCGACGCCTCGCGCGAGGCCGACCTGCTGGTCGTCGGGGCCAGGCGCCGCAAGCGGAGCTTCGGCCTGCAGCTCGGCCGGGTGACCCACGGGGTGCTGCACCACTCCGCCTGCCCGGTGGTGATCGTGCCCGAGCCGGAGTGAGTACGGTGACCGGCTGCTCAGAGACCCGCCGCGTGATCGGGGACGTACGTCTGCAGATCACGCGGCGGGCGCTGGTAGCCGGTCGACGGCGGTCGCGGGGGCAGCTCCAGCACCGGTGGCGGGACCTCGTGGTACGGCACGGAGGCGAGCAGGTGGGCCATCATGTTCAGTCGCGCCCGGCGCTTGTCGTCGCTCTCGATCACGTACCAGGGCACCTCGGAGATGTCGGTGTGCACCAGCATCGCGTCCTTGGCCCGCGAGTACGCCTCCCAGCGGGCGATCGACTCCAGGTCCATCGGCGACAGCTTCCAGCGTCGCAGCGGGTCCTCCAGCCGCTTGCGGAACCGCTCCTGCTGCTCGGTGTCGCTCACCGAGAACCAGTACTTGCGCAGCAGGATCCCGTCCTCGGTCAGCATCCGCTCGAAGATCGGGCATTGGCGAAGGAAGAGCTGGTACTCCTCCTTCGTGCAGAAACCCATCACACGCTCGACGCCGGCCCGGTTGTACCAGGACCGGTCGAACAGCACGATCTCCCCGGCGGCCGGCAGATGCTCGACGTAGCGCTGGAAGTACCACTGGGTGCGCTCGCGCTCCGTCGGCTTGGGGAGAGCCGCGATCCGGGCGACACGCGGATTGAGGTGCTCGGCGACCCGCTTGATCGTGCCGCCCTTGCCCGCCGCGTCCCGCCCCTCGAAGATCACGACCAGCCGGGCGCCCTCCGCCCGCACCCACTCCTGGAGTTTCACCAACTCCGTCTGCAGACGCAGCAGTTCCTTCTCGTATGCCGCGCGCGGCACCTTCGCCGCCTGTTTGTCGGCCATGTCGCCTCCACCGCCCTCTGACCCCCGTCGATGAGTTCCGGAGTCACCCATGACCAAGGTCGAACACCAGAACGTCACCGTACTTTCCGACGACGAGCTGCGCACCCTGGACGCCCACTGGCGGGCCGCCAACTACCTGGCCGCGGGCCAGATCTACCTGATGGGCAACCCCCTGCTGACCGAGCCCCTGCGTCCGGAACACATCAAGCCCCGGCTGCTCGGCCACTGGGGCACCTCGCCCGGCCTCAACCTCGTCTACACCCACCTCAACCGGGTGATCAAGGCGCGCGGGCTCGACGCGCTGTGCGTGTGGGGTCCCGGGCACGGCGGCCCGTCGGTGCTCGCCAACTCGTGGCTGGAGGGCAGCTACAGCGAGACCTACCCCGACGTGTCGCGCGACGCGGAGGGCATGGCACGGCTCTTCCGGCAGTTCTCCTTCCCCGGCGGCGTGCCCAGCCATGTCGCCCCGGAGACACCCGGCTCCATCCACGAGGGCGGTGAACTCGGCTACTCGCTGGCCCACGCGTACGGCGCCGCCCTCGACAACCCCGACCTGCTCGTGGCCTGCGTGATCGGGGACGGCGAGGCGGAGACCGGGCCGCTGGCCGCCGCCTGGCACTCCAACAAGTTCCTCGACCCGGTGCACGACGGAGCGGTCCTGCCGATCCTGCACCTCAACGGCTACAAGATCGCCAACCCGACGGTGCTCTCCCGCATTCCCGAGGCCGAACTGGACGAGCTGTTGCGGGGATACGGCCATGTGCCCATCCATGTGACCGGCGACGACCCGATGCGGGTGCACCGCGCCATGGCCAGGGCTGTCGACGAGGCGCTGGACCGCATCGCCCTGATGCAGCGGTCCGCCCGCGAGGGCGGGGTCGCCGAGCGTGTGCACTGGCCGGTGATCGTGCTGCGCACGCCGAAGGGGTGGACCGGCCCCGCCGAGGTCGACGGGGAGCCCGTCGAGGGCACCTGGCGTGCCCACCAGGTCCCGCTCGCCGGAGTGCGTGAAAACCCTGAGCACCTCGGGCAGTTGGAGACCTGGCTGCGTTCGTACCGGCCCCAGGAGCTCTTCGGCCCGGACGGACGGCCCGCCGAGGACGTCCTCGCCTGCGTCCCCGACGGCGCGAAGCGGCTCGGTTCCACCGCACACGCCAACGGCGGACTCCTCGTCCGCGACCTGCCCATCCGGTCCCTCGACGACTTCGCCGTGAAGGTCGAGAAGCCGGGCACGACGCTGCACGAGCCCACCCGGGTCCTCGGCGACCTCCTGGAACAGGTCATGAAGGACACCCGCTCCCGCCGGGACTTCCGGGTGGTCGGCCCGGACGAGACCGCCTCCAACCGGCTCCAGGCCGTCTACGACGCCAGCGGCAAGGCATGGCAGGCCGAGCACCTGCCGGTCGACGAACACCTGGACCGGCACGGCCGGGTGATGGAGATCCTCTCCGAACACACCTGCCAGGGCTGGCTGGAGGGCTACCTCCTCACCGGACGGCACGGACTGTTCTCCTGCTACGAGGCGTTCGTGCACATCGTCGACTCCATGGTCAACCAGCACATCAAATGGCTGAAGACCTCACGGGACCTGCCCTGGCGCGCCCCCATCGCCTCCCTCAACTACCTGCTCACCTCGCACGTGTGGCGCCAGGACCACAACGGTTTCTCCCACCAGGACCCCGGCTTCGTCGACCACGTCCTCAACAAGAGCCCCGAGGTCGTACGGGTCTATCTGCCCCCGGACGCCAACACCCTCCTGTCCGTCGCGGACCACGCCCTGCGCAGCCGCGACTACGTCAACGTGATCGTGGCCGGCAAACAGCCCTGCTTCGACTGGCTGTCCATCGAGCAGGCCCGCGCGCACTGCGCGCGCGGCGCGGGGGTCTGGGACTGGGCCGGCAGCGAGAACGGCGGGGAGCCCGATGTGGTGCTGGCCTGCGCGGGAGACGTACCCACCCAGGAAGTGCTGGCCGCCGCCCAACTGCTGCGCCGCCACCTGCCGCGGCTCGCCGTGCGTGTGGTCAACGTCGTCGACATGACCCGGCTGCTCCCGCGTGAGGAACACCCGCACGGGATGAGCGACTTCGAGTACGACGGCCTGTTCACCACCGACAAACCGGTGATCTTCGCCTACCACGGCTACCCGTGGCTGATCCACCGGCTCGCCTACCGCCGCACCGGCCACAAGAACCTGCACGTGCGCGGCTACAAGGAGTCCGGCACCACGACCACGCCGTTCGACATGGTCGTCCGCAACGACCTCGACCGCTACCGCCTGGTCATGGACGTCATCGACCGCGTCCCCGGCCTCGCCGTCCGTGCCGCCGCCGTACGCCAGGCGATGGCCGACGCCCGCACCCGCCACCACGCCTGGATCCGCGAGCACGGAACCGACCTGCCCGAGATCGCCGACTGGAGCTGGAACGCCTGAAGGTCCGGTCGGCGGCCCAGAGGGGGTCGAGCGACCCGCTCGACCCCCTGCCGGGGTCCGGTGCCAGGGCCTGGTGCCGGGACTCAACCGGCCGAAGCGGAGACGGAGTCGGCGACCGGCGATCCGACCGCCTCCTCGGGCAGTCGGGTGCGGATGTCGAAGACGCCGGTCAGATCGGCATGGCGCAGGATGCGCAGGAACGGGGCACTGTTCGTGACCAGCCGTAGCCGGCCGTCTCGGGCCTGCGCGTGGTTCCGCGCCCGGCACAGCACGCCCAGCCCGGCGCAGTCGATGAAGGAGACCGGACGCAGGTCGAGCACCAGATCGGGGCGCGGACCGGAGGTCAGCGAATCCAGGCAGGCCGCGAGCGAGGGAGCCGTCACGATGTCGATCTCGCCCCGCAGAGTCACGACGGTCGCGCCACCGACGGTGCGATGCGTGCGGTACCGCGCGGACCTCGTGTGGTTGTCGTCCATGGAACGAGACAACCCGTGCCGACAGGGTGCGCGGAAGGGCCGTTCGGTCCCTGTCGCCCCGTGTTCGACAGGGCCAGTGGGCCCTCCCCGCCGAGGTGCGTCCAGGGAAGTGGTGACCGGGAACGCGGGCGCGTATCTCCGGCCGACGGAGCGACACCGCGGGGGATCGGTGCCGCTCCTGCCTCCAGTGTCCCTCGGATCACCCGCGCCCCCCAGGGCCGATGGTCCCGATCCTGACCGACTCGCCGCCGTCGGGGACCGGGCGACTCGGAGGGATCCGCTACCGCCCCCGGCTGCCGACGACTAACTTGGCACGTGACCGGACCGGTGGGGGTCCGTCGTACCAGGGGATCTGGAGGAACAGCAGGTGGGAAGCCCCGACGAGGCCCGCGTACGGCTGCCGCAGCTGAGACTGGACGAGCTGCTGGACGAGCTCCAGGCGCGCCTGGACGCGGCCCGCGGCACCCGCGACCGGGTGCACAGCCTGCTGGAGGCGGTGCTCTCGGTCGGCCGGGAGCTGGACCTGGAGCAGGCTCTGCGCAGCATCGTGGAGGCCGCGGCGGTGCTGGTCGACGCGGAGTACGCGGCGCTCGGAGTGATCGGCCCGGACGGCAAGCGGCTCTCCGCCTTCCACACGGTCGGTGTGTCCGAGGAGCAGATCGCCCGTATCGGACCGTACCCGGAAGGCCACGGCATCCTGGGCGAGCTGATCCACCACCCGGAGCCGTTGCGCCTGGCGAAGATCTCCGAGCACTCGGCGTCGTACGGCTTCCCGCCCCACCACCCACCGATGAACACCTTCCTGGGCGTCCCGATCCGGGTGCGCGACCAGGTCTTCGGGAACCTGTATCTGACCGAGAAACGGGGTGGCGCCCAGTTCGACGAGGAGGATGTCTCGGTCACGCTCACGCTGGCCGTGGCGGCCGGAGTGGCCATCGACAACGCGCGGCTGTACGCGGAGTCGCGGCTGCGGGAGCGGTGGCTGCGGGCGAACGCCGAGATCGTCCACCGGCTGATGGCGGGCGGGGCGCGTGCCGAGGTCCTGGGGCTGATCGCCGAACAGGCCCGGGAGATCACCGGTGCGGCCCTGGCCGTGGTGGCGATGCCGATGGAGGAGACGGAATCCCTCTCCGTGGAGCTCGCCCTGGGCCAGGGAGCGGACGCGATCCGGGGCATGATTCTGCCGATGGACGGCACCCTGATCGGCGAGGCTCTCTCCGGTGCGACCGCCGTCACCAGCGCGGACGTCCTCCATGACGAACGAGTCCTGGCGGGCTCCCTGAGGTTCACCGGCCTAGGGCCGGCCGTGGCCGTTCCCGTCGGAACGGGCGAGAGCGGCGTACGAGGTGTGCTCCTCCTGGTGAGGGAAGCGGGGCGGACCGCGTTCTCCGAGAAGGAGATCGACCCCCTGAGAGGCTTCGCCGCGCAGGCGGCGATCGCGATGGAACTGGCGGAACGCCGCCTGGAGGCCGAGGAGGTCGCGGTGCTCAAGGACCGTGACCGGATCGCCCGTGACCTGCACGACCTGGCGATCCAACGACTGTTCGCCACCGGCATGACCCTGCAGAGCGCGGGCCGTTTCATCGAGCACGCGGAGGCGTCCGAACGCGTGTCGCGGGCGGTGGACGACCTCGACGAGACCATCAAGATCATCAGGTCGACCATCTTCGGCCTGCGTACGCGTGAGGGAACCGAGGGGAGCGGCCTGCGGGCCCGCGCCGTGCGGGTGGTCGGGGAAGCGGCGCCGGTGGTGGGCTTCGCCCCCAGCGTGCGGATGGAGGGCCTCCTGGACACCGATGTGCCGAAGGAGATCGCCGACAACGTGGTCGCCGTACTCTCCGAGGCCCTGACCAACATCGCCCGGCACGCCCGAGCCGACCACGCGGATGTGGTGCTCGCGACCGACGGGCGCGAGGTCCGGCTGTCGGTCGCGGACAACGGCGTGGGCATTCCGCCCGAGGGCCGCCGCAGCGGCCTGCGCAACATGGCGGAGAGGGCCGAGCACCTGGGCGGCCGCCTCGAACTGACGCGACCCACCGACGGCGGGACCTCTCTGGTGTGGCGCGTACCGGTGAAGAAGGCCTAGGGCCCTTCTGGTGGATCTCCGTGGCGTCGCGACGCCCGGCACGCACGCTCGCCGCGCGGCGCGAAGGGACAGGTGGCTCCGCCACATGACCCTCCACGCCGCACGCCGATCGCACGCACCGAACGCCGCTCCTTCCTCCACGGAGATCCATCAGAAGGGCCCTGGCCGACCGGCCGTCAGGCGCTGTCGGTGGTCGCGAGCTCTGTCAACTGGCTTCGCCACGGGGGATTGGGGCCGGCGACCGAGCAGGTCAGGGCCGCGACCCGGGTGCCGAACCGGCAGGCTTCCGCGACATCGTCGATTCCGAGTCGGGTCAGCCGGCCACCGAGGAGGCCGCGGGCTGCGAGGTGGTGCAGCAGGCCGGCGGTGAAGGAGTCGCCCGCGCCGACCGTGTCGATGACCCTGGTGGTCACCGCGGGCACCCGCAGCCGTTCGCCGTCGAGCGAGGCCACGACGCCGTCGGCGCCGAGGGTGATCACGACGAGCCGTACCCCCGCGGCGTGCCAGAGGTCGCACGCCTGCTCGGGCGGGGTGCCCGGCAGGAGCAGTTCCAGGTCGTCCTCGCTCAGCCGCAGGATGTCGGCGAGACCACACCAGTGCGTCAGCCGGGCGCGGTAGGCCTCGGGGCGCACCAGCAGCGGCCGCACGTTGGGATCGATGCTGATGGTGGCCCGCGGAGCCGCTGACGCCACGAACTCCTCCACCACCGCCCCGCCCGGCTCCCGGATCAGCGCCAGCGACCCGGTGTGCAGACAGGCCGTTCCGGACAGATCCACCCGGGCCAGTTCCCCTGAAGTCCACTGCCAGTCCGCCGTGTTCCGGGCGTGGAACGAGAACGCGGCCTGCCCGGTGGCGTCCAGCTCCGCCACGGCCAGCGTGCTGGGCTCACCGGCGGCGACGGCGCACGACAGGTCGACCCCGGATGCCTCCAGATGGGCCCGGAACAGGCGGCCGAACACATCGCCGGACAGACGGGCGAGGAAGCGGGCCGGCGTGCCCATCCGGGCCAGGGCCACCGCCGTGTTCGCGGGTCCGCCGCCCGGCAGCACCCGCAGGGCGAGTTCGTTCGCGGCGTTCGCCGGTTCGGTGAAGGCGTCCGCGACGCACTCTCCCAGAACGGTGATCCGTTGCCGGCTCATGGGCTGCTCTCCCTCGGAAAGGCTCGAAGAGATCGGGGACGAAGGGGGGAATCAGTGGGGGCCGGACCCGGACTTCGCTCGGGTCCGGCCCCCGCTCGACAGGTGCGACCGGGCGAGGCGTCGAGGAAGACGACGAGCGCACCGGCCGAGGTGGCGTCAGGGCAGTACGACGATCTTGCGTCCTTGGCCGGCGGCGAACTGGTCCAGTGCCTGCGGGTACTCCGACAGCGGCATCCGGTGGCTGATGAAGACCTGGGGATCCAGCACCCCGGTGGCGAAGAGTTCCGCCGCCCGCTCGTAGCTGTGCAGCACCGCCATGGAGCCGGTGATGGTGATCTCCTGGTTGTAGATGCGGTACGGGGAGATGGTGGCTGTCGTCGCGTAGTCGGAGACGCCGAACTGCAGGAACGTCCCGGCCTTGGCGACCCGCTCCAGGCCGTCCTGGATGGCGGCGGCGTTGCCCGTCGCGTCGACCACCACGTCCCAGCCGGCCGGCCGCCCCAACTCCTCGGCGGAGAGCGCCGTTCGGGAGCAGCCCAGCTTCGCGGCCGTCGCCAGTCGCTCCGGGTTGACGTCGACGACGTCGACCGACGAGGCGCCGGTGCGCTTGGCCAGCTCCAGCATCATCAGCCCCATCGTCCCGCTGCCGTAGATGAGCACGTGGGAGCCGAGCCTGCTGTTGAGGACGTCGTAGCCGCGTACGGCGCAGGACAGCGGCTCGATCAGGGCCGCGTCCTGGACGTCCACGTGGTCGGGCAGCCGTACACAGTTGGCGACGGGCGCCACGGCGTACTCGGCGGCGCCGCCGGACCGGGTCACCCCGATCGCCTGCCACCGGTCGCAGAGGTTGTTGCGTCCCAGGCGGCAGTAGCGGCACTCGTTGCAGTACAGCGAGGGGTCCACGGCGACCCGGTCGCCGAGCGCGAGTTCGGTGACGTCTCTGCCGAGGCCCACGACCTCCCCGGCGAACTCGTGACCCGGCACGACCGGCAGCGTCGGTGCGAACTCGCCCTGCAGGATGTGCAGATCGGTCCCGCACAGCCCGCAGGCCGCCACATCGACCACGACCTCGCGCGGCCCGGGTGTGGGGTCGGGCACCGTGGTGACGGTGACCTTGCCGGGGGCTTCGATGACAGCGGCTTTCACTTGACTGCTCCTAGGGACAGGCCGCGGACCAGTTTGTCCTGGGCGGCGAAACCGGCGATGAGGACCGGCAGGGAGACCAGCGTGGCGGCGGCGCAGAGCCGGGCGAGGAACAGTCCCTCGTTGGTGATGAAGCCGACGAGGAACACCGGGGCGGTCGATGCCTGGGTCGCGGTGAGGTTGACGGCGAACATGAACTCGTTCCAGCTGAAGATGAAGCAGATCAGCGAGGTGGCGGCGAGTCCGGGCATGGCGACCGGCGCGACGATCCGCAGCAGCACGGTGGGCAGGCCCGCGCCGTCGACCTCGGCGGCCTCCAGGATCTCCTTGGGGACCTCGGCGAGGAACGAGCGCATCATCCACACCGCGATCGGGAGGTTCATGGCGGTGTAGAGGACGACGAGTGTCCACACGTTGTCGAGCATTCCGGCGTCCTTGACGATCAGGTACACGGGAAGCAGGGCGGCGATGGCGGGGAGGAACTTGGTGGACAGGAAGAAGAACATCACGTCGGTCCACTTCTCGACCGGCTTGATGGACAGCGCGTAGGCCGTCGGCACCGCGAGGGCGAGCACCAGCAGGGTCGAGATGACGCTGGCCATGGCCGAGTTGAGGAGGAAGGGGGTGATGTCCCGGCTGAAGAGGAGTTCGTACTGGTCGAGGGTGAGGGCGGCGAGGGGGGTCGGCGGGTTGGTCGCCGCGTCCGCCTCCTGGTGGAAGGAGGTGAGGACCATCCACGCCACCGGAGCGAAGAACGCCAGCGTGGCCAGCCACGCGACGAACGTCCACAGGGGGGAGAGCCGGGGCGCACCACCTTGGTCGTCGCGTCGGCGGAGGAGTTTCCTGAGCTTCGCCCCGGGGGCGGCTGCGGTGTGCGCGGTCATCGGGACACCTCCTCGCGGAACAGCGACGCGATGGTGCGCAGGGCGAAGGTCGCGATCACGATCGAGCCGAGGACGACGACCACTCCGGCGGCCGCGGCCTCGCCGTACTCGAATTTGCGGAACATGGTCAGGTAGATCTCGTAGGGCAGGTTGGTCGTCCGGGAGCCCGGTCCGCCCTGGGTGATGGTGTAGACCGCGTCGAAGGTCTGCACGACGTAGATCGTGCCGAGCAGGATGCCCAGTTCGAGGTACTGGCGCAGGTGCGGCAGCGTGATGTGGCGGAAGGTCGCCATGGCCGAGGCCCCGTCGACGCGGGCCGCCTCCAGGACGTCGCCGGGCTGCGCCTGCAGACCGGCCAGGAGGATCAGCATCATGAACGGGGTCCACTGCCACACCAGCGAGATCACGACGGCCGGCATCGGGTACGACGAGATCCAGTCGATGGTGGGGCCGTGGTCGGCGCCGAAGAACCGGTAGACGGTGTTCAGGGTGCCGTTGAGCAGGCCGTAGTCGGGGTTGTAGATGGCGTGCTTCCACAGCAGCGCCGCCGCGACCGGCATGACCAGAAACGGTGCGATGAGCAGGGTGCGCGCCAGCCCGCGGCCGACGAATTTGCGGTCGAGGAGCATCGCCAGCCCGAGGCCGAGGAGCACGCT
The DNA here is from genome assembly GCF_045160825.1 of Streptomyces sp. NBC_00104. Classification (NCBI taxonomy): domain Bacteria; kingdom Bacillati; phylum Actinomycetota; class Actinomycetes; order Kitasatosporales; family Streptomycetaceae; genus Streptomyces; species Streptomyces sp. NBC_00104. Next base: position 9,945,960 of record NZ_CP108215.1, read on the forward strand.
GATGAGCACCACGGAGGCGGTGAGCACGATGGTGTTGAGCACCGCCGCGCGCAGCCGCTCGTCGGTGAAGACGAACGTGAAGTTGGACAGGCCGACGAAGCGCCTCTCACCCGGCTTGAGGATGTTCCACCGGAAGGTGGAGATGACGAGCGTGGCCACGAAGGGCAGCTGCGTGACGACGATGGTGAAGACCAGCGCCGGCAGCAGCGGGAAGCGGCGCTTCCACTTGCTGACTTCGGTGGAGGTGCGTTTGCGGCTGGGCGGTGGGGCTGTCTTGGGTGCAGCGCTGAGCGCGGTCATGAGGGTTCCTCTGCCGATGACGGCCGGGGTGGGGGAATCGGCGCCCGGCCGGGGGGAGGGCCGGCCGGGCGGTTCGGGCGGGTTACCGGTAGTTCTCGGCGACGTCCTCGGCGAGCTTCTGGCCGTCGTCGAGGGCCTTGTCCACGCTGGTCTTGCCGGCGATGGCGGCGGAGATCTCCTGGGTGACCTTGGTGCCGAGGTCCTGGAACTCGGGGATGGCCACGTACTGGATGCCCACGGTCGGCCGGGGCTGGACGCCCGGGTTCGCCGGGTCGGCCGCCTCGATGGACTTCAGGGTGATGTCACCGAACGACCCGGAGGCCTTCTGGTACGCGGGGTTCTCGTAGGTGCTGGCCCGCTTGCCGGCCGGAACGCGTGACCAGCCGAGCTTCTCGCCGACGAGGTTCTCGTACTTCTTGCTGGAGGCCCACAGCATGAACTGCGAGGCGGCGTCGGCGTTCTTCGTGGTCTTGGGCATGGCCCACGCCCAGCTCCACAGCCAGCCGCTGCTCTTGGTCTCGACGGTCGGGGCGTAGGCGTAGCCGACCTTGCCGGCGATCTTGCTGGACTTGGCGTCCTCCAACGACCCGGCCGCGCTGGTCGCGTCGTACCACATCGCGACCTTCTTCTGGCTCATGGCGTTGAGGCACTCCGTGAAGCCGGCCTGTGCCGCTCCCGCCTGCCCGTGCTTCCTCACCAGGTCGACGTAGAAGTTGGTGGCCTTCTTGAACTCGGGGCTGTTGACCTGGGCCTTCCAGTCCTTGGTGAACCAGGTGCCGCCGAAGGTGTTGACCATGGACGTCAGCGGCGCGCCGAGCTCGCCCCAGCCGGCCAGACCGCGCAGGCAGATGCCCTTCATGCCGGGCTCCGCGCCGTCGACCTCGGCCGCGATGTCGGCGATCTGCTGCCAGGTCGGGTGCTCGGGCACCGTGATGCCCTTCGCCTTCATGACGTCCTTGTTGTACATGAGCATCGAGGACTCGCCGTAGAACGGCAGGGCGTAGAGCTTGCCGTCCGAGCCGGTGAGCGACTGCACCATCGGCTTGAGCAGGTCGGCCTTGTCGAAGCTCGTGTCCTTGTCGGCGTAGGAGCCGAGATCGTGCAGCCAGCCGTTCTTCTCCCAGATGGGCACCTCGTAGGCGCCGATGGTGGCGACGTCGTACTGGCCGGCCTGGGTGGCGATGTCCTGGGTGACTTTGTCGCGCAGCTCGTTCTCGGGAAGGATCGTGAAGTTGACCTTGATCCCGGTGTCCTTGGTGAAGGTGCTCTTCGTCAGCTTCGCGATGTCCTCCATCTGCGGGTTGCCGACCATCAGCACATTGATGCTCTCGCCGTCACCGCCGGAGCTCGAGGAGCCGCCCGCGCCGCTGCAGGCGACCAGCAGCGAGCTTGTGGCCGTGGCCGTGGCGAGGACGTGGATCATTCTCCGTGTACGCATGACTGACTCCAGGGTGTTCGAGGGCGTGGGGAAGCAGGCCCCCAGGCTTGCGAGGGTGGCGGGGAGGGTGGGACAGGGAGCTGAACCGCGGCTCAGGCGCGTATGACCTCGGGGCCCAGCAGCGAGTAGCGGTGTGCCTCGGAGGCGGGGAGCCCGGCGTCGGTGACGATCGCCTCGAACTCCGTGACCTCCGCGAAGCGGCAGAAGCTCGCGGCACCGAACTTCGTATGGACGCCGGAGAACACCCGGCGCCGGGCGGCCCTCATGACCTGGGCCTTGATCTCACTGACCGCGGGGTCGGGGGTGGTGAGCCCGTACTCGCGGGAGATGCCGTTGGCACCGACGTACGCCAGGTCGATGACGAAGCCGGAGAGCATGCGGGTCGCCCAGTGGTCGACCGTGGCCAGCGTGCCGCCGCGCACCCGGCCGCCGAGCAGCAGCACGGTCATGTTCTCGGCGGAGGCCAGGTCACCGGCCGTGGCCAGTGAGGAGGTGACGACGGTCAGTGGCCGGTCGCGGGGGAGGGCGGCGGCGATGAGCTGTGGGGTGTAGCCCTCGTCGATGAAGACGGTCTCGGCGTCTCCGAGCAGGTCGGCCGCGGCGGTCGCGATCCGGGACTTCTCGGGGACGTGCATGGTGGTGCGGAAGGCGAGCGTGGTCTCGAAGCCCGCGCTCTCCACGGGATGGGCGCCCCCATGGGTACGCCGGACCAGCCCGTGTTCCTCCAGGACGTTCAGATCACGCCTCACGGTCTCCTTGGAGACCCCGAGATCGGCGGCGAGCTTTCCGACGTCCACGGAGCCGGCACGGCGTGCCGTCTCCAGAATCCCGCGCCTTCGTTCCTCGGTGTCCACGGCGACACCTCCGTTCCACGGCTCCGCGCGGTGTGCCCACGCCGGCTGATTTCCCGGAGGCCCTGCCCGTTGGGGCATCCGGTGGCTAATTTCTACAGGCGGACCACCCCGCTGGCCAGGCTCTCAGTGGAGCGCTTCATGACCGAATGTGCCCGTTTGCCGAAGGCCGGAGGCCCTGGACGAGGCGGTGGAGGGCCCTGGGGAGTGCGAGCCCGCTGCCCGCTTTCCCGCTGGGTGTGCCCGTTCGCTGCCCGTGTTCCCGGGGGAGGGCGATGAGGCGTCGAGGTCCCGGTCCTGGGCATGCACCCGGCGGGCGCGGGTGCGCCTGACGGGGCCGTCTCGGTGTTCCTGGTGTTCCTGGTGTTCCTGGTGTTCCTGATGGGGGGTGGCCGGGTTCGTCGGCGTACCCCGCATGATCGACCGCGTCACCGACCGCGCCCACGGTGCGGCACTGGCCGCCGACGCGAACGTCTGCGCCTCCACCCTCGGCAGCGCCCTGACCTCCGTGGTCGTCATGGCCGTCGCCGCGCACCGGGCCAGGGCGCCCGGGGCTGAGGGCGAGGCGGAGTCAGGACACCGGTTCGCCCTGCCGCAGTGCCGACCGCATGAAGCGGAAGCGGTCGAGGGCGCGGCGACGCATCCACAGGATCCAGGAGCAGAACGCGAACACGCCCACGGCGAAGGCGAGCGGCGGGGCCCAGGAGCCGGAGGCCACTCCGAGGACGAGCAGGCCGACCGCGATCAGGCCCATGACGCCCAACCAGTACGGCAGCCACCGGGCTCCCCGCTCCATCTGCCCCAGTTGCTCGGCGACGAGTCGGCGCATGGCCGCCCGCTCCTCGGGCTCCCTCGGCACCTCGCGGCGCCGGAGCTTGCGCTGGAGCTCGGCGATGCCGCGGGCGTCGGTGCCGACGGCACGGCCGGTCTTCCGGCGCTGGACGGCCAGGACGGTGAGGGTGACGGCGGACAGGAGCCCACCCTGAACCACCCAGTACACCGGATGCTCGTTCGGGCGGAACAGGGCGGCCAGACCCACAAGTACGGGAAAGATCAGAAACGCCTGTGCGGTGAGACTGTGGTCGAGCCAGCGCTTGACGGAGCGCACGGCACGTACCTCCTCGGACTCGACGGGATCCGTTGAACTCCCCGAGTACCCGGCCGAGTCCGGCGCACCGGCGCCTCTTCCGGCCATCGACGGGACCCATCGACGGGACCCATCGCCGGAACCCATCGACGGAACGTCCCTCGTGTCACGAGCGCCGCACCCGTGTCTCGCGACTCGGTTCGTGGCCGCTCCGACCGGTCCGGCGTGATGCTCAGCGGTAGCAGGTGGTGACCCCCGGGCGCCACGGGCAGGCGAGGGCGGCGAAGCCGCCGTTGGTGGTGACGTCGACGGTGAACGTGTCGCCGCCGCGCAGGACCTGCCTGTCCTGGACGAGGCCGTCGGCGCCGTCCCGGATCGTCTCGACCAGCCAGCGTCCGGAGCCGAGGGACAGCGGGACCTCTGCCGTGCGCGCCGCGCCCGCGTACACCCCGCCCAGGAACCAGCGGTCGCCGCTGCGGCGGGCGAGCACCGCCTCCTGACCGGGCTGTCCGGCGAGCAGCCGGGTGTCGTCCCAGGCGGCGGGGACCTGGTCGAAGTAGGCGCGGGCGAGCGGCCGGGCGTCGTACGACTCGGGGGTGCCCGCGAACATCTGCAGGCCCGACTCGTAGGCGACGGAGAGCCCGACCTCGGCCGCGTCGGAGTTGGGGCGCAGTCCGACGCGCTGGAAGGCACCGGGGGTGAAGTCCATGGATCCGATGACGTTGCGGGTGAAGGGCAGGGTGGTGAGGTGGGCGGCGGTGTTGGTCCGCTTCTCCTCGCCCGCGACGCCCTCCAAAGTCATGACGTGCGGCCAGGTGCGCTGGATGCCCTTGGGGATCGTGGAGCCGTGGAAGTTGACCAGGAGATGGTGGGCGGCGGTCTCCGGGAGGATCGCGTCGTACCACCGAAGCGTGGCCTGCGCCTCGGAGTCCATGAAGTCGATCTTGACGCCCTTGACGCCCCAGCGTTCCAGGGTGGGCAGCCACCGCGCGCGTTCCTCGGCCGTGTCGAGGTCGCGCTGATGGATCCAGACGATGATCCCGACGCCCTTGGCCCGCGCGTACTCCACCAGTTCGGGCATCCAGCTGTTGGTCTGCCAATCCGGGTCGGTGGTGTCCCACGCGTCGGACCTGAAGTACCAGCCCGCGTCGACGGCCTCGTACGGCCAGCCGCGTTCGGCGGCGTAGTCGACGTAGGCCTTCTGCGCGGCGAGGCTCTGGCCCGCCGGGCGGCCGCCGGCGAGCCAGGTCCACAGGGCGGTGCCGGGCCGGATCCAGGAGCGGTCGCCGACCTCGGCGGCGGGGGCGAGGTCGTCGGTGAAGGTGGAGCGGGTGACGGTGGCGAGGTCGCCGGTGACCATGGCCCGCCAGGGGGTGGCGAGGGGGCCGTCGGCCCGGACCCGGTCGTCGGCGAGCTTGACGCGGTAGGTGCCGGTGCCCTGCTCGTGGGTGAGCCGGGCGCCGGAGTAGGCGCCGGTGAGGTCGGACTCGGCGAGCAGGGTGTAGCCGCCGTCGGTCGCGAACAGGGCCTGGTCCGCGTACGCGCCGGTGGGCGCGCTCGCGGCGGTGTACTGAACGAACTGCCCCTCGTTGTCGGCCCGGTAGGTGCCGAGCCACGCGTTCGCGTCCGCCGGCAGGTTGAACGCGGAGGTCTCGCCGAGCACGTCGCCGTACCCGGCGGGCAGGACGTACCGGTAGGCGACGCCGTCGGCGGCGGCACGGACGACGAGGTCGAGCCGGGCACCGTCGGGGGTCGCGAACGACAGACGGCTCTCGTTCATCCGCACCCGGCGGTCCAGCCGCTTGCCGGCCTTCGTCCGGTACCGCTCGTCGATCACCCTGTCCTCGCGGCGCAGGAAACGCAGCCCCTGGGACAGATCGGCCTGTTCGGTGACGATGCCGACGGGCGACGGCTCGACGACCGTCCGGCCGGCGCGGGACACCGACAGGCTCAGGGCGCCGGTGGTGGAGTCCAGGGACACCCGGGCGCGCGGCGCGTGTGCCGCCGCGGACACCGCCCAGGCGCGGTCGTGCTGTTCGGCCCGCGCGGGCACGGTCGTGAGAAGTGTGGCCACCAGTGCGGCGCAGAGTCCGGCGCTGAGCCCGGTGACCGCGGTCCTGATCGGAACCGCCATGAGAATCCTCCCTGTCGATGCGTACGTGTCCCTGGGACGGTGGCTGTTACGGCAGTCCCCAGGCCGCGCCCGGTTCGCCGACGGTGACGGGCGCGATGACGAGGTCGGGCCGGGCGCCCGCGTGGACGAGCACCTCGCGGCCCTTGGGCAGATCGATGGCGAGGGTGCCGTCGCCCAGGTCGTGGGTGCGGGCCGGGGTGCCGTCGTCGAGGAGCACGGTGAGACGGCCGGTGAGGCCGTGCCGGAGCTTGAGCGGCTCGCCGGCCAGGCTCCTGATCCGGACGAACCGGGTCGCCCCCGCCTGCCGGACCGCGCTGACCAGGAAGGCGCCCTGGGTGCGGAAGTCGTGCAGCGTGACGTCCGCCCAGGTGGACGGGACGGCGGGGAAGACGCGGATCACGCCGCCCCAGCTCTGGCAGAACATGTCGTGCAGCGACTGCGAGGCGGACAACGGCGTCTCGATGACCGGACCGGCCTCGGTGTAGTGGGTGTTGGCCTGGCAGGGGTAGCGGGTGGTGGGGTCGAAGAACTTCCGCAGATAGGTGATCGCGGTGTCGCCGTCGCCGGTCATCGCGTACATCGAGGCGGCCCCCGTGTAGCTGTAGCCCCGGTGAGCGCTGGGCAGCGCCTGCCAGCGGACCACCGACCTGGTGATCAGGTCGCGGTTCTCGGGCTGTTCCCAGTTGACGAGGTACAGCGGATAGACCATCAGCAGATGCGAGTAGTGCCGGTGGGACTGCGCGTACGGGGTGTCGGCGCCGATCATGAAGCCGTTGTCGTCGACCGGGTACGGGGTGAGCCGGGTCAGCACCTCCTGCCAGCGCGGGATCAACTCGTCGTCGGCGCCGAGCAGTTCGGCGGACTCGAGGAGCGTCCGACATCCCCAGCGGATGAGCGCCAGGTCGTAGTTGGTGTCCTGCGGCGGTACGACCGGGTACTCGGGGGAGAGCGTGCTCGGCAGATGCAGCTTGCCGTCGCTGCCCGGGGTGAGGAAGTGCAGGTAGTAGGAGATCGCCCGGCGCAGCACGGGGAAGACCGTGTCGCGCAGCAGCGCCTCGTCCATGGAGTGCCGGTAGGTCAGCCACACGTTGTGCAGCGCCCAGGTGAGGTTGCCGACCTCGGTGCCGCTGCCCGGCCGGCCCACGCCCCGGTTGGCGAACATGTCGGAGCTGCGGCCGACGCCGGAACTGTCCGCGCGGTAGGCGGCGGGCACGTTGGCGATCAGCTGTTCCTGGTTCTGCCGCACGGTGGTGGCGAGCGCGTCGAGTTCCAGGTGGTTGGAGCCGTGGACGAGCCAGTACTCCAGCTGGATGTTGAGGTTCCACCACACCGCGGGCCACGGTGTCGGCTCCAACCAGGGCCCCGAGGTGGCCATGACGGGGCCGCCCGCGCGGCTGGCGGAGGCGACCTTGTAGAGCTGGATCCAGTGAAAGCTCTGCAGTCGCCTGTCGGGGAACGAGACGAAGCTCTTCGGGTAGAAGGCGTGCCACCAGCGGCGGTGGCGCTTCCGGAGCGAGGCGTACGACCGCGCGCGCCGCAGATGCCGTAGCGAGTCGGCCTCGGCCGCGGTCTCGGAGGGCGCGCTGTGGCCCACGCCGAGCAGCAGTTCGTCGCCGTCGCGACGGTACGCGGTGGCGGTCTGGCCGCCGATGAGCGGCTGGAGCACCTGCTCGGTGCCGTCGGCGGTCGTCCGGGTCGTCCAGGGCGGGTGGGCGGTGTAGCCGGTGGGCGGGGCCTCGCTGATCTTCCGGGGGCTGATGGCCTCCTCGGGGTGGAAGGTCCAGACGACCCGTTCGCCGCCGTCGGCCGTCACCCGGGCGGCCAGGACCTCGTCGTGGATGAGGGCGGAGAGGGTGAGGGTGCCGGCGGTGGTGGTGACCGTGCCGGTGAGTTCGGCGTTCCACAGGCTCAGCCGCCAGTCGACGGCGGTGATGGTGCCGACCGGGTCGAGGGTGAGGTGGCCGACCGGCAGCCGGCAGGTGCCCCAGCCGCTGCCGAACTCGGGCCGGTGGTCCTGGACGCGGCCGTGCTGGACGGTGAAGCGGATCCGGTTGGCGCCCGGATCCTGGTAGACCATGCTGCCGAGCAGCCCGTCGCCGAGGAACGGACCCTCGTACCAGCGGGTGGGCAGCCTGCTCCAGCGCAGGTCCTGGTCGCGCAGGAAGCGGTCCCAGGAGCGGTCGGTGGTCATGGTGTCGCGGAGACTCCACGGGCGTCTGCCCTTCGAGGCCGGCGCATCGGTTCCGGCGGACGGTGCCGCCGTGGGTGCCGTGGGTGCCGTGGGTGCCGTGGGTAAGGACTGTCCGGCATGGGCCGTCCCGGGCAGGGCCGCCACCGCCGCTCCGCCCAGCGCGGTACCGAGCACGGCACGGCGGGGCAGGGGTGAGTGCCTCCCGGACTGCGAGGTCATCATCGTCCTCCAGACCTGATGGTCATCATGGCCATCGATACATCGGGTGTATCGGCGAACCTAGGCAGGGTTCGTGTACCTGTCAATGGCGGAGGTGATGGCGATATTCAGCCCAATCCGGGCCGAAATTAGGCTGTGGGGGAGCGGGATTGGGCCCCATGCTCACTCTGGCAACATGGTCCAGACGTTTGACCCATCCGATGTATTAGCAGCGGAAAGGACCCATGATGAAGAGGCGAACCGTCTTACGGGCGGGAGCCGGCCTCCTGGCCGGCGGTGCCGCGCTGACCCTGCCCCAGTTCCCGCTCACCGGCGCCGCGACGGCGGCACCGGCCGCCGACCCGACCGACGGCTGGACGCGGACCTCGTTCACGTACAGCTGGCAGAAACCCTGGAATCTCGACCTCGGCGACCGGCACGGCTACAGCGGAGGTGTCCACCGCATGTGGGTGTACGCCACCGACGAGCCGTTCGAGGAGGGCAACTCCACCGACCCCCGCACCGAGATGCGCTGGAAGAACGACTACACGACCGGCGACCACATGTGGGACGCCGACGTCTACCTGCCGGCCGGCACCGACCGCGCGTCCTTCGTCCAGATCCTGCGCACCCGCCGCCCCTCGGGCACCCCGGCCACGGACATCATGCTCAACGCCCACAACACCGGCGGCGGCACCGTGCGGCGCTACGACGGCACCGTGCTCAAGACCAACGCGTACGACACCTGGTTCAACGTGAAGATCGCCCACGAGGCGAGCGGCGGGACCGGCACCATCAAGGTCTACCTCGACGACTCCCTCGTCCTCACGGTCGACGACCGGGGCCCCGCCACCCGCTACTTCAAGAACGGCGTCTACAACCACGGCTCCGGCCGTGCGGAGGCCCGCTTCCGCAACATCGCGTACTGGACGCGCTGATGGCGCCCGGTGCCGGACCGCGAGGGGCGGATGACGCGCACCCGGGCACAGGCGTGCAGGTCACCGCCCAGTAGAGTGCGCCTCTGTCGTCCCCGAGAGCCGCCCCCGAACCGCCGAGGTACCGCGCAGTGACCCCCGCACGACCAGGACCGCCGTACGCCGTCACCGTCGTCGGGCTCGGCGCCGACGGCTGGCCGGGTGTCCCCGACGCCCACCGGGCGGTCCTGCGGGACGCCGAGGTGCTGATCGGGGGCCCACGGCAGCTCGACCTGCTGCCCCCGGAGTGCGCGGGCGAGCGGATCGCCTGGCCCTCGCCCCTGCGCCCCGCCGTCCCCGCCCTGCTCACCGCGCACGCAGGCCGCCGGATCGCCGTCCTGGCCAGCGGCGACCCCATGTTCTACGGCATCGGCCGCGCCCTCGCCGAGGAGGCCGGTGACCGGCTGCGCGTCCTGCCGCACCCCTCCTCCGTCTCCTACGCGGCGGCCCGCCTCGGCTGGCCGCTGGAGGACACCGAGGTCGTCACCCTCGTCGGCAGGCCCGCCGCCCGTCTGGCCGCCGCGCTGCACGACCGCCGACGGCTCCTGGTGCTCAGCGCGGACGCCGGCACGCCCGCCGAGGTCGCCGCCCTGCTGCGGGACCGGGGCTTCGGACCGAGCCGGATGCGCGTCCTGGAACAACTCGGCGGCGAGCGGGAGCGGACGGGCGACGCGACCACCGCCGACGACTGGGCGGCACGGACGCACCCGCCCGGCGACGCCCTCAACATCGTCGCCGTCGAGTGCCGGCGCGCCCCGGACACCCTGCGGCTGGGCGCCGTACCCGGCCTCCCTGACGAGGCGTACGAGCATGACGGGCAGCTCACCAAACGGTATGTGCGCGCCGCCACGCTGGCCGCGCTCGCCCCGGCACCCGGCGAACTGTTGTGGGACGTCGGCGGCGGGTCGGGCTCCATCGCGATCGAGTGGATGCGTACGCACCCCTCCTGCCGGGCGGTCACCGTCGAACGCGACCCCGTGCGCGCCGAACGCATCACCCGCAACGCCGACCGGCTCGGCGTCCCCGGACTACGGATCGTCACCGGCGCCGCGCCCGGTGCGCTGGCCGAACTGCCGCCGCCGGACGCCGTGTTCATCGGCGGCGGACTCACCGCGCCCGGCCTCCTCGACGCCTGCTGGCAGGCCCTCGCCGTCGGCGGGCGGCTCGTCGCCAACACCGTGACGCTGGAGTCCGAGGCCCTGCTCGCCGACGCCCACCGCCGTCACGGCGGTGAGCTGGTGCGGCTCGCGGTGGCGCAGGCCGTGCCCGTGGGCGGCTTCACCGGGTGGCGGCAGGCGATGCCGGTGACCCAGTGGACCGTACAGAAGACCCTCGACACCGTTGACACCGTTCCGGGAGCAGACAGATGACCGTGTACTTCATCGGCGCCGGCCCCGGTGCCGCCGACCTGATCACGGTCCGCGGCGCACGCAGGCTCGCCGCCTGCCAGGTCTGCCTGTACGCGGGCAGCCTCGTCCCGCGCGAACTGCTCGCCGAATGCCCGCCGGACGCCCGGCTGGTGGACACCGCCCAGCTCGACCTGGACCAGATCACCGCCGAGTTGGTCCGCGCGCACGCGGAGGGCCACGACGTGGCCCGGCTGCACTCCGGGGACCCGTCCGTGTTCAGCGCGGTCGCCGAGCAGATGCGGCGGCTCGACGCGGCCGGGGTGCCGTACGAGGTGGTGCCGGGGGTGCCCGCCTTCGCCGCGGCGGCGGCCGCGTTGAAGCGGGAGCTGACCGTGCCGACCGTCGGCCAGACCGTCATCCTCACCCGGATCGCCCAGCGCGCCACCGCCATGCCCGAGGGCGAGGACCTGGCCACGCTCGGCCGCAGCGGCGCGCTCATCGTGCTTCACCTGGCCGCCCGGTATGTGGACCGTGTCGTCGAGGAGCTCCTGCCGCACTACGGCGCCGACTGCCCCGTCGCGGTCGTCGCCTACGCCTCCCGCCCCGACGAGCTGATCATCCGGGGCACGCTCGCGGACATCGCCGGGCAGGTGAAGGAGGCGGGTGTGCTGCGCACGGCTGTGATCATGGTCGGCCGAACGCTGGGTGCGCGGCAGTTCCGGGACAGCCACCTGTACTCGCCGGAACGGGACCGGCACAGCTGTTGAGCGGGCCGGTTGGGTGCGTTGTCGGGTGCGGCTCCGGTGGGGCTTCTCGCGCAGTTCCCCGCGCCCCTAAAGGATTCAGGCCCCTGCGGGCCTGAAAGACCACGGGCCGGTGGCCTGAAGGCGACGGGCCGGTGCGTGTGAAGGCGACGGGCCGGTGGGCGTGAAGGCGACGGGCCGGTGGGCGTGAAAAGCACGGGGCGCAGCCCCGGCTTTTCAGGGGCGCGGGGAACTGCGCGAGAAGCCCCACCGGACCCGCAGTCGCCAACGAACCCAAGCCACCCGAGCTCGAAGGCGCCCGGTACCCGGTGTTACGCTCCCTTCGCCTCCCGCGGGGGAAGTCCGGTGAGAACCCGGCGCTGACCCGCAACGGTGTGCGCGACGGCCGGAACCGGCCCGTCGCGCGAGCCCGATCGCCCGTGGGTGGTGCGACCCGTTGAACGCTCGCCGTGGACTGCGAGAGGGGACCGCACGGCCCCCGCGCCGTACGGGCTGCTCCTGACCGACGTCCGAACAGGCGGCCCCAGGCGAAGGACCGCCCTGACCGTGCGCCGCAGCCCCACCCCCAGCCGCATCCCCCTGCCCCCACTGATACTCGGCCTCGCCCTGCTCCTGCTGCTGTCGCTCGTCGCCGGCACCGGCCTGGGCGCCGCCGGCATCGGGTGGCCGGACGTCCTCCGGTTCCTGTGGGCCGGTCTCACCGGCGGGACCGTGCACGCCGGTGACGCCGCCTCGTACACCATCGTCTGGGAGATCCGGCTGCCCCGCGTCGTGCTCGGTGCCGTCGTCGGTGCCGGGCTCGCGGCCGTCGGGGTGGCCGTGCAGGCGATCGTGCGCAACGCGCTCGGCGACCCGTTCGTACTCGGTATCTCCTCCGGCGCGGCGGTGGGCGCCAACGCCGTCATCCTGCTCGGCGCGTTCGCCGGGCTCGGGATCTGGGCGCTGTCCGCGTCCGCGTTCCTCTCGGCCCTCGCCGCCATGGCGCTGGTGTACGCCGTGGCCCGCTCGCCCCACGGCCTGACCCCGCTGCGGCTGGTCCTGACCGGTACGGCACTGGCGTACGGCTTCGAGGCGGTCACCACGGTCATGGTGTTCGGCGCGGCCCGCGGCGAGGCGGCCCGGTCGGCGCTGATGTGGCTGCTGGGCAGTCTGGGCGGGGCGACCTGGGCGCAGGTGCCGCTCGTCGCCGCGACCGTGGCGGCGGGATGGGCGTGGCTGCGCGGGCGGGCCGAATCGCTCAACGCCCTCGCGATGGGCGACGAGACCTCGGCCGCGCTCGGCGTCCGGCCGGAGCGGCTGCGCCGGGAGCTGTTCCTCGTCACCGCCGCGATGACCGGGACCGTGGTCGCGGTCAGCGGGGCCATCGGGTTCGTCGGGCTGATGGTGCCGCACGTCGTGCGGATGCTGGTGGGCGCCGACCACCGCCGGGTGCTGGCGGTGGCCCCGCTCGTCGGCGCCGTACTGCTGGTGTGGGCGGACGTGCTGTCCCGGATGCTGCTCGCCCCCGCCGAACTGCCCGTCGGAGTGATCACCGCCATGGTGGGGGTGCCCGCCTTCCTGCTGCTGATGCGGCGCGGCGGCTACGCGTTCGGAGGCCGCTGACCATGCGACTCGACATCGACGGCGTGACGGTCGAGGCCGCCGGGGCCCGCCTGGTCGACGACATCCGGCTCACCGCCGACAGCGGGGCGTTCGTCGGGCTCGTCGGCCCCAACGGCAGCGGCAAGTCGACGCTCCTGCGCTGTGTGTACCGCGCGCTGCGCCCGGCCGTCGGCGTGGTGCGGCTGGACGGGGAGGACGCGCACGCCATGCCGCCCCGGGCCGCCGCCCGGGTGCTGGCCGCGCTGCCGCAGGAGTCGTCGGCCGAGTTCGACTTCACGGTCGCCGAGGTGGTCGCCATGGGACGGCTGCCGCACCGGGAGCGGACGGCCGCCTCCGACACGGAGATCTGCGCGCGGGCCATGCGCCGGACCGGCGTGGACCACCTCGCCGACCGGGGGTTCCTGGCCCTGTCCGGCGGCGAGAAGCAGCGCGTCCTGCTCGCCCGCGCGCTCGCCCAGCAGCCCCGGGTGCTCGTCCTCGACGAACCCACCAACCACCTCGACATCGCCCACCAGCTGGACGTGCTGTCCCTGGTGCGCGACAGCGGCGTCACCGTGCTCGCCGCCCTGCATGACCTGAACCTGGCCGCCGCGCACTGCGACGTCCTGTATGTGATCGCGGGCGGCCGGATCGTCGCCTCGGGCCCGCCCCACGACGTCCTCCACCCCGACCTGCTCGCCGAGGTGTTCGGGGTCCGCGCGCATCCCGTACGGCACCCGGCGACCGGCGCCGTACAGCTCCTGTTCGACCTGCTCCCGCCCACGACCTGAGGACCCCATGCGCAAGCTGCTCGCCGCCGCCCTCTGCCTCGCCGCGACCGCCACCGGATGCGGCGCGACCGTCGAGCCGGCCAAGGACGCCAAGTCCGCCGAGAAGGCGGTCACCCTCACCAACTGCGGCCGCGAGGTGACCTTCGACAAGGTCCCCCAGCGGGTCGTCACCAACGACGTCGGCATCACCGAGCTGATGTTCGCCCTCGGTCTGGAGGACCGCATGGCCGGGTTCGCCATGCCCGACGACAAGGGCGATCTGAGCGGCGTGCCGTGGAAGGACGGCTACGACAAGGTGAAATGGCTGTCGAAGGACCAGCTCACCAAGGAGAACGCCCTCGACGCCCGCGCCGACCTCGTCTTCGCCGGCTGGAACTACGGCTTCCGCGAGGACGCCGGGTTCACCCCCGACGCCCTGAAGAAGCTCGGCGTCCCCTCGTACGTCCTCACCGAGTCCTGCCGCAACGGCCGGACCGAGACCTCGCGCGGCATCATGCCGCCCCTGGACGCCCTGTACACCGACCTCACCAACCTCGGAAAGCTGTTCGGCGTCGAGAAGCGGGCCGCCACCCTCATCGCCGACTTCAAGAAGCAGATCGCGGGTGTGCGCGCCGAGGCGCCCGCGAAGAAGCCCAAGGTCTTCCTCTACGACAGCGGCCAGGACCAGCCCTTCACCTCCGGCCGCTACGCCGCCCCCGAGCAGATCATCACCGAGGCCGGCGGGGCCAACGTCATGCACGACGTCGAGGACTCCTGGACCACCGTCGGCTGGGAGAGCGTCGTCCGGCGGGACCCGGACGTCATCGTCATCTGCGACTACGGAGACGTCGGTGCCGAGCAGAAGAAGAAGTTCCTGCTCTCCTACGCCCCGCTGCGCGGCGTCTCCGCGATCAAGCACAAGCGGATCTTCGTCCTCGACTACGTCGACCTGGTCGAGAGCCCCCGCAACCCGTCGGCCATCGCCCGCCTCGGCACCTACCTGCGGACGGTGGCCAAGAACTAGGCAGCGCTAGCGGACCGTGCTGCGGCCCACGACCGTGCCCGCGCGGTCGATGCAGATGACGTCGACCGCGACGGGCGCGCCCCGCAGCACGGCCAGAGCCTCGTCGCGGGCCGTCGTGGCGACCAGGTCGCCGAGCGGTACCCCGGCCGCCATGCACAGCTGGAGCGCGGCCAGCCCGGTGTTGGCGCCGGCCACCTCGGCGGCCAGCGCCTCGTCCGCGCCGCCGCGCCGGGCCAGCTCGGCGAGGAAGCCCTTGTCGACCTGGGAGCGGGCGGAGTGCAGGTCGAGATGGCCGGCGGCGAGCTTGGAGAGCTTGGCGAAGCCACCGCAGATCGTCAGCCGGTCGACGGGATGCCGGCGCACGTACTTGAGCACCGCGCCCGCGAAGTCGCCCATGTCGAGCAGCGCCTCCTCGGGCAGCGCGTACTCGGCGACGACCGTCTTCTCCGACGTCGACCCCGTGCACCCGGCGACATGCCTGCGCCCGGCCGCCCGCGCCACGTCCACGCCCCGCCGGATGGAGTCGATCCACGCCGAGCACGAGTACGGGACGACGATCCCGGTCGTCCCCAGGATCGACAGGCCGCCGAGGATGCCGAGGCGGGGGTTCCAGGTGGAGCGGGCGATCTCCTCGCCGTGGTCCACGGAGAGAGTGATCTCGACGTCGCCGGTGCCGCCGTGACGGGCGGCGACCTCGGCGACGTGGTCGCGCATCATCTGGCGGGGGACCGGGTTGACCGCCGGTTCGCCCACGGCCAGGGGGAGGCCTGGACGGGTGATCGTCCCGACCCCGGGGCCTGCCGTGAACACCACTCCGGCCCCGACGGGCAACCGCCGTACGGTGGCCCGGACCAGCGCGCCGTGCGTGACGTCCGGGTCGTCGCCCGCGTCCTTCACGATCCCCGCCATCGCGCTCCCGCCGGTCAGCTCCTCGACGGCGAGCGCGAACGACGGCGTCTGCCCCTTCGGCAGGGTGATGGTCACCGGGTCGGGGAACTCACCGGTCAGCAGCGCGGTGTACGCGGCCGTCGTGGCCGCCGTCGCACAGGCGCCGGTGGTCCAGCCGTGGCGCAGCCCGGTGTGCTTGAGTTGGGCGGCACGACCACCCTTGGCCTCGCCGACGTCTTTCGCTTCACCGCTCATGAACGGACCCGGACTCCCATGCACATACTGATTCTCGGCGGAACCACGGAGGCCCGCCGTCTGGCCGAGCTGCTGCACGGCACCCCCGGCCTGCGGCTGACCAGCTCCCTCGCCGGACGGGTCGCCAGCCCCCGGCTGCCCCCGGGCGAGGTCCGCGTCGGCGGCTTCGGCGGGGCCGAGGGGCTGGCCGCCTGGCTGCGCGCACACGGGGCGGACGCGCTCATCGACGCCACCCATCCTTTCGCCGGGACCATGAGTTTCCACGCGGCACGGGCGGCCGCCACCACCCATGTTCCCCTGCTCGCGCTGCGCCGGCCCGGCTGGGTCCCGGCCGCCGGCGACGACTGGCACGACGTCGGCTCCCTGGAGGAGGCCGCGAAGCTGCTGCCCACGCTCGGCCGCCGCGTCTTCCTGACCACCGGGCGCATGGGTCTGGCCGCGTTCGCCGCCCTGGACGACCTGTGGTTCCTCGTACGGTCCGTCGACCCGCCCGAGGCCCCGCACCCGGCCCGGATGGAGGTCCTGCTCGACCGGGGCCCGTTCACCCTCGACGGGGAACGGGAACTGCTGCGCCGCCACCGCGTCGACGTCGTCGTGACGAAGGACAGCGGGGGAGCCGCCACCGCGCCGAAGCTGACCGCGGCCCGTGAGGCCGGGGTGCCCGTCGTCGTGGTGCGCAGACCGCCCGTGCCCGAGGGCGTCACCGTGGTGACGGACCCGGAGACGGCGGCCCACTGGGTCGAACAGCGTCTTCCCACCCGCTGAACCCCAGCGGCCTCCGCTCGCGCTCCCGCCCCGCTTACGCCTCCGGATACCGGCGGGGCGTCCAGACGATCTGCTCGCCGTCCCCGCGCCGTACGACCTGGGTCTGCGAGGAGCCGACCAGCAGGATCGTGCGCATGTCGACCTCGGCCGGGTCCAGCTCGGCCAGCCGTACGATCCGCACCCGCTCGCCGGAGCCGCCCACGTCCCGCGCGACCACGACCGGGGTGTCCGGCGCCCGGTGCTCCAGCAGCAGTTCGCGCGCCTTGCCCACCTGCCAGGTGCGGCTGCGTGAACCGGGGTTGTACAGGGCCAGCACCAGGTCCGCCGAGGCCGCGGCGCGCAGCCGTTCGGCGATGACCTCCCACGGCTTGAGCCGGTCGGAGAGGGAGATCGTGGCGTAGTCGTGGCCGAGCGGGGCGCCCGCGCGGGCGGCGGCCGCGTTGGCGGCGGTCACCCCCGGCAGCACCCGCACGGGGACGTCCGCGTACTCCGGCTGCGAGGCGGCCTCCAGCACGGCCGTCGCCATGGCGAAGACCCCCGGGTCGCCGCCGGAGACGACCGCGACCCGCCGCCCGCGCCGGGCCAGGTCGAGGGCGAACTCGGCGCGCTCCGACTCGACCTTGTTGTCCGAGCCGTGCCGGACCTGCCCCGCCCGCTGCGGCACCCGGTCCAGATAGGTGGTGTAGCCCACCAGGTCGTCGGCGGCGGCCAGCGCGCCCCGCGACTCGGGCGTCAGCCACAACGGACCGGCCGGCCCGGTCCCGACCACGACGACCTCGCCCCGCTCCCGGGCCTCGGGCCGCCCGGCGTCGACCTGGCTGGGCAGCACGGCCACCGAGAAGTACGGCACCGACTCCGCGTCCACGTCCGCCAGTTCGCCGAGCCGCTCCCCGGGCATGGTGGCCCGCTCGACATAGCGGGCCTCGGCCAGCCGTCCCGAACTCTCCAGCGCGCTGCGGACCTTGGTGAAGGTCCGGCCCAGCTTCATCACCACGGCCACGTCCGTCGCGGCGAGCCGTGCGGTCAGCTCCTCCTCGGGCAGGGTGCCCGGCAGGATCGTCAGCACCTCCTCGCCCTCGACGAGCGGCGTACCCAGACGGGCGGCGGCGGCGGACACGGACGTGACACCGGGGATGACCTCGGTGTCGTAGCGGTCGACGAGCCGCTTGTGCATGTGCATGTAGGAGCCGTAGAACAGCGGGTCGCCTTCCGCGAGGACCGCGACCGTACGGCCCGCGTCGAGATGCGCGGCCAGCCGCGCCGACGCCTGAGCGTAGAACTCCTCCATCGCGCCCTTGTAACCGCCCGGATGATCGGTGGTCTCCGTCGTCAACGGGTACATCAGCCGCTCCTCGATCTGGTCGGCGCGCAGATGCTTCGCCGCGATCGAGCGGGCGATGGAACGGCCGTGCCGGGCGCAGTGATACGCGATCACATCCGCCTGGGAGATCACCTCGACGGCCCGCACGGTCATCAGGGACGGGTCACCGGGGCCGAGCCCCACCCCGTACAGCTTGCCGCTCACTGGCTTGTCGCTCACTCTTCCTCACTCGCGATCGCGTTGAGCGCGGCGGCGGCGATGGCGCTCCCGCCACGACGGCCGCGTACGACGATGTGCTCCAGGCCCGACGGATGCGCGGCCAGCGCCTCCTTGGACTCGGCGGCGCCGACGAACCCGACCGGCACGCCGATGACGGCGGCGGGCCGGGGCGCGCCCTCCTCGATCATCTCCAGCAGCCGGAAGAGCGCGGTGGGCGCGTTGCCGACGGCCACGACCGAACCCTCCAGCCGGTCCCGCCACAGCTCCAGGGCGGCGGCGCTGCGGGTGGTGCCCAGCCTCGCCGCCAGCTCGGGGACAGCCGGGTCGGAGAGCGTGCACAGCACGTCGTTGTCGGCGGGCAACCGCTTGCGGGTCACGCCGCTGGCCACCATCCGGACGTCGGTGAAGATGGGCGCGCCGGCGCGCAGGGCCGCACGGGCGCGGGCCACCACGTCGGGCGTGTACGCCAAGTCCCGTACGAGGTCGACCATTCCGCAGGCGTGGATCATCCGGACCGCGACCTGGCTGACGTCGGCGGGCAGGGCCGCGAGGTCCGCCTCCGCGCGGATGGTGGCGAAGGACTGCCGGTAGATCGCCGGGCCGTCCTTCTCGTAGTCGTACGTGGTCACGGTGGTCTTCTCGCTGCTCTCGGTCGTCATGAGGGTGTCGTTCGTGCGGGTGTCGTTCGTGCGGGTCGTGCGCTTCTCGGGGCTGATGAGGTGATCGCCGCCAGAGCGGTGTCGAGGAGGCCGGGGTCGGCCATGGACGTGGTGCGTGGGTCCTGGCCGGAGGTGGTGCGGGAGAGCTCGTAGCCGCCGCCCGGCACGGCCACCACGTCGATCCGTTCGCCCCGGGGGTGACCGCAGCGGCGCTCGCATCCGGACCAGTACAGGGGGAGTCCGGCGCGTCCGGCCGCGTCGAGGCTTCCGGTCGCGTCCGCCCGTACGTCCGCCAGGGACTTGGCGCAGCCGGGCCGCCCGATACAGGCGCCGACGCGCAGCCAGGGGGAGGCGGGATCGGTGACGAGGCCGGTCACGGAGAGCCGGGCGAGCGCGTCGGACGCCTCGTCCTCGCTCATGCCCGGCGTGGGGACGACGACTCCGCGCCACGGGGTCAGCCGCAGTTCACGGCGGGAGGTCGCGGACGCGAGGTGCGTCAACTCGCGCCACTGGAGGGCGGTCAGCCGACCGAGGGGTGCGTGTACGCACAGAGCGTCGCCGGCGGCTCCGGGGGGCGGGCCCTCGGCTTCGACCGTGGTCGTCCCGGTCCGGGCCCGGCTCACGGCGTCGATGCCGTCGGCGGCCAGACGTGCGCGGATCAGGCTGAGCAACTCGCTCTGGAAGGGGAGTTCGGTCACACGCCAGACCCGGGAACCGCTCTCCCGCGCGGCCTCCACGAACGTCTCGGCGGCCGTGAGCGCGGCCCGGGGAGCGTCCTCGGCGGCCATCGACAGGACCTCGTCGGCCGTTCCGAGGGCCAGCAGCGCACTGCCGTCCCCGGCCGCCCGGACGGTCACATCGGCGTCGAGCCCGGCCACATCCCCGCGCCCGTCGTCGAGCGCGAACAGGAACCGGCCCGACAGCTCCCGCGCCGCCTCGCTCGCGCACAGCGCCGCGTCGAGGGCCGACAGCCAGGGCCGGACGTCGCGCAGACCCCGCCCGTCGAGGCCGGACAGGGGCGAGGCGACGATGTTGCGCACCCGTTCGTGCCCGGCGGAGGGCAACAGCCCGGCCGCGTCCAGCGACTCGGCCAGCGCGGCCCCGCAGCCGTCGGTCAGTCCCCGCAGCTGCACATTGCCGCGCGAGGTGAGGTGAAGATCACCGTCGCCGAGCCGTCGCGCCGCCTCGGCCAGCGCCTCGGCCTGGCGGACGGTCAGTACACCACCGGGGACCCGGACACGGGCCAGCGCCCCGTCGTCCGCCGCGTGCAGCCGCAGTGTCCCCGGGCAGGCGTCGCCACGGTCCCGTGTGACCGCTGTGGCCTGGGACGATGAACGCAGGGGAGGCGTGGACATGGCGGCGAGCATACCCACCGTCCCCACGGACGTATGCTCCGCCCTTTTGAGGCGACCCTTACTATGCTGTTTGGTGGATCATCCGGTCCGCCGACGCCACCACGGCGCTAGTGTCTGTCGTCACATTCCCGTCGTCGCCCGAAGGGCGGCCCCGCGGCGTCCGGTGCGTGCTCTCGGCGTGCCGGGCGAAAGACCTCGTACTGGACGTACTTGGGCTTTCGCCCGGTGCGGCGAGAGTGCGTGCCAGACGCCGCGGGGCAGACGGGAATGTGACGACAGACCCTAGGGGAGGAAGCCCGGTGTGAGTCCGGCGCGGTCCCGCCACTGTGAGCCCGTCCCAGGAGGGTCGGGCGAGCCAGGAACTCCCTTCCCCGTACCCCTCGGTCCCGCCCGAGCAGGGGAGACTCCGATCCGACACCGCCCGGGGCGCGGACCCCGAGGAAGGCCAGCCGCCGCATGCAGCCATCGCCCGGGGAGCGCTCCGCGCAGCCCCACATCCTGCTCCTGTCGACGTCCGACACCGACCTGCTCAGCGCCCGCGCGGCCGACGGCCCGGTCCCGTACCGCTTCGCCAACCCCTCCCGCCTCGCGCTGGAGGACCTCCCGGCCCTCCTCGACGGCGCCGGCCTGGTCGTCGTACGCCTCCTCGGCGGTATCCGCGCCTGGCAGGACGGTCTCGACCTGCTGCTCGCCGACGGCCGCCCCGTCGTCGTCCTCACCGGTGAACAGGCCCCCGACGCCCAGCTGATGGCCGCCTCCACGGTCCCCGTCGGTATCGCCGCCGAGGCCCACGCCTATCTCGCCCACGGCGGCCCCGCCAACCTGGAGCAGCTCGCCCGGTTCCTCTCCGACACGGTCCTGCTCACCGGCCATGGCTTCGACTCGCCCGCGCCCGCCCCGTCCTGGGGCCCGCTGGAGCGCACCCCACGCGCGGGCACCGACGGCCCGACCGTCGCCGTGCTCTACTACCGGGCCCACCACATGAGCGGCAACACCGCCTTCGTGGGTGCCCTGTGCGAGGCGATCGAGGACACGGGCGCCCGCGCGCTCCCGCTGTACGTGGCCTCCCTGCGTGCCCCCGAGCCCGAGCTGATCGAGGAGCTCCGCGCCGCCGACGCCATCGTCACCACCGTCCTCGCCGCGGGCGGCACCAAGCCCGCCGAGGCGTCGGCCGGCGGCGACGACGAGTCCTGGGACGCGGGCGCCCTCACTGGCCTCGACGTCCCGATCCTGCAGGCCCTGTGTCTGACCGGCTCGCGCGCCGCCTGGGAGGAGAACGACGAGGGCGTCTCCCCGCTCGACGCGGCCAGCCAGATCGCCGTCCCCGAGTTCGACGGCCGCCTGATCACCGTCCCGTTCTCGTTCAAGGAGATCGACGAGGACGGCCTCCCGGCCTACGTCGCCGACCCAGAGCGCGCCGCCCGCGTCGCCGGAATCGCCGTACGCCACGCGCGACTTCGGCACATCGCCAACGCCGACAAGCGCCTCGCGCTCGTCCTGTCCGCCTACCCGACCAAGCACTCCCGCATCGGCAACGCGGTCGGCCTGGACACCCCCGCCAGCGCGGTCGCCCTGCTGCGCCGACTCCGCGACGAGGGCTACGACTTCGGGGGCGCCGACGTCCCCGGACTGGCCTCCGGCGACGGCGACGAGCTGATCCGCGCGCTCATCGAGGCCGGTGGCCACGACCAGGACTGGCTCACCGAGGAGCAGCTGGCCCGCAACCCGGTCCGTATCCCGGCGGCCGACTACCGCCGCTGGTACGCCACGCTCCCCGAGGAGCTCCGCACCTCCGTCGAGGAGCACTGGGGCCCGGCCCCCGGTGAGATGTTCGTCGACCGCAGCCGCAACCCGGAGGGCGACATCGTCCTCGCGGCCCTCCGCTTCGGCAATCTGCTGATCCTCATCCAGCCCCCGCGCGGCTTCGGCGAGAACCCGATCGCGATCTACCACGACCCGGATCTCCCGCCCTCCCACCACTACCTGGCCGCCTACCGCTGGATCGCGGCCCGTGCCGACGACGGCGGCTTCGGCGCCGACGCGATGATCCACCTGGGCAAGCACGGCAACCTGGAGTGGCTGCCCGGCAAGAACGCGGGCCTGTCCGCCGCCTGCGGCCCCGACGCCGCCCTCGGCGACCTCCCCCTGGTCTACCCCTTCCTGGTCAACGACCCGGGCGAGGGCACCCAGGCCAAGCGCCGCGTCCACGCCACCCTCGTCGACCACCTGGTCCCCCCGATGGCCCGCGCCGACTCCTACGGCGACATCGCGCGCCTGGAGCAACTCCTCGACGAGTACGCCCAGATCTCCTCCATGGACCCGGCGAAGCTCCCGGCGATCCGCGCCCAGATCTGGACCCTCATCCAGGCCGCCAGGCTCGACCACGACCTCGGCCTGAACGACCGTCCGGAGGACGACGGCTTCGACGACTTCCTGCTGCACGTCGACGGCTGGCTGTGCGAGGTCAAGGACGCCCAGATCCGCGACGGTCTGCACGTCCTCGGCAACCCGCCGACCGGCGCCGACCACGTCAACCTGGTCCTCGCCGTCCTCCGCGCCCGCCAGATCTGGGGCGGCACCACGGCCCTGCCCGGCCTGCGCGAGGCCCTCGGCCTCGACGAGTCCGCCGCGACCCGCACCACCGCCGACGAGGCGGAGGCGAAGGCGCGCACGCTGGTCCAGGCGATGGAGGACGCGGGCTGGGACCCGGCCGCCGTCCCCACCGAGCACGGCGAACAGGTCGCCGCGATCCTGGAGTTCGCCGCCCGCGAGGTCGTGCCCCGGCTCGCCGCGACCACGGCCGAACTCGACCACAGCGTGCACGCCCTGAACGGCGGCTTCGTCCCGGCCGGCCCCTCGGGGTCACCCCTGCGGGGCCTGGTCAACGTCCTGCCGACGGGCCGCAACTTCTACTCCGTCGACCCCAAGGCCGTCCCCTCCCGCCTCGCCTGGGAGACGGGCCAGGCCCTCGCGGACTCCCTGCTGGAGCGCTACCGCGCCGACAACGGCGAATGGCCCACGTCGGTCGGGCTGTCGCTGTGGGGTACGAGCGCGATGCGTACGGCGGGCGACGACGTGGCGGAGGCGCTGGCCCTGCTCGGCGTCCGGCCCGTCTGGGACGACGCCTCCCGCCGTGTGACCGGTCTGGAGGCCATCCCCTCCGAGGAGTTGGGCCGCCCCCGCATCGATGTCACCCTGCGCATTTCGGGCTTCTTCCGCGACGCGTTCCCGCACACCATCGGCCTCCTCGACGACGCCGTACGCCTCGCCGCGTCCCTCGACGAACCGGCCGAGACCAACCACGTCCGCGCCCACGTCCAGGCCGATCTGGCGGAACACGGCGACGAACGCCGGGCCACCACCCGTATCTTCGGCTCCCGCCCCGGAACGTACGGTGCCGGTCTGCTCCAGCTCATCGACTCCCGCGACTGGCGCACCGACGCCGACCTCGCCGAGGTCTACACGGTGTGGGGCGGCTACGCCTACGGCCGAGAACTCGACGGCCGCCCGGCCCGCGAGGAGATGGAGACCGCGTACAAGCGGATCGAGGTCGCCGCGAAGAACACGGACACCCGCGAGCACGACATCGCCGACTCCGACGACTACTTCCAGTACCACGGCGGCATGGTGGCCACCGTCCGTGCCCTGCGCGGCACCGCCCCCGAGGCGTACATCGGCGACTCCACCCGCCCCGAGACGGTCCGCACCCGCACCCTCGTCGAGGAGACGTCCCGGGTGTTCCGCGCCCGCGTCGTCAACCCCAAGTGGATCGAGGCGATGCGCCGCCACGGCTACAAGGGTGCCTTCGAACTCGCCGCCACCGTGGACTACCTGTTCGGTTACGACGCCACCACCGGCGTGATCGCCGACTGGATGTACGACAAGCTCACCGAGACCTACGTCCTGGACGAGACCAACCGCGAGTTCCTGCAGCAGGCCAACCCCTGGGCCCTGCACGGCATCGCCGAGCGGCTGCTGGAGGCGGAGTCGCGCGGCATGTGGGAGAAGCCCGACCCGGCGGTGCTGGAGGGGCTGCGTCAGGTGTACCTGGAGACCGAGGGCGACCTGGAGGACGGCGACAGCTGACGACGGGCGGGGGTGCGGGGCGGTCCACCTCCCCGCACCTCCCGCGCGGGGATGTCAGCGCCGGTCGCCGGCGGCCCGTACGAGGGCGTCGAACAGGCCCTGCTGCGCGGGGTCCTCGTGGGCGGTGTCCTCGGGGTGCCACTGGACGGCGGTGAACCAGCCGGGGGAGCCGGGGAGTTCGAGCCCTTCCACCGTGCCGTCGGCGGCGCGGGCGGTGACCTCCAGTCCCTCGCCCAGCCGGTCCACCCGCTGGTGGTGGTAGCAGGACACCTCCACCTTGTGCGCGCCGGTGGCCCGCTCCACCACGGTTCCGGGCCGGAGTTCCACCGGGTGCGAGAGATGACGGTGTTCGCGGCCGGGCCCGCCCATGTCCTGCTCCAGGGTGCCGCCCAGGGCGACGTCGACCACCTGGAGGCCCCGGCAGATCGCCAGGAGCGGTAGGCCCAGGTTCAGGGCGGCACGGGCGATGTCGAGATCGAAGGCGTCCTGCGTCTCGTCCACGTCGTACACGGCGGCGTGGGTGTCGGTGGCGCCGTAGCGGTGCGGGGCGAGGTCGCCGCCGCCGGGGAGGAGGATCCCGTCGAAGCGGGCGAGACGCGCGGCGACATCGCTGTCGGCCGGGTGGATGCTCGCCGGTTCTCCGCCGGCCCGCCACACGGCCTCGATCAGGGCACGGGCGTTGACCTCGGCGGCGTACCGCAGCGCGGAGGTCGTGGCGGAGAAGCGGGCGGGAACCGCTATCAGGGGCCGGGTCACAGCTGGATCCACGTCGTCTTCAACTCGGTGTACTTCTCCAGGGCGTGGGCGGACTTGTCACGGCCGTTGCCCGACTGCTTCATGCCGCCGAAGGGGACGGTCAGGTCGCCCTCCTCGTAGCAGTTGACCCACACCGTGCCGGCCCGCAGCGCACGCGAGACCCGGTGGGCGGTGGACAGGTCGGAGGTCCACAGCCCGGCGGCGAGACCGTACTCGGTGGCGTTGGCCAGCCGTACGGCCTCGTCGAGGTCGTCGAAGGTGAGGACGGACAGGACCGGGCCGAAGATCTCCTCGCGGGCCAGCCGCATACCGGGGTCCACCCGGTCGAACACGGTGGGGCGCAGATAGCTGCCGCCGGTGTCGGCGAGGGTGCGCTCACCGCCGGCCCGCAGGCGCGCGCCGTCCGCGACGCCCGTGCCGATGTGGTCGAGGACCCGGTCGAGATGGGCCTCGCCGACCAGCGCGCCCATCTCGGTGGCCGGGTCGAGCGGGTCGCCCACACGCAGCTCCCGGGCGCGGGCCACGATCGCCTCGGTGACGCGTTCCGCGACGGAGGAGTGCACCAGGAGCCGGGAGGGGGCGGTGCACATCTCGCCCTGGTTGAAGAAGATGCCCCAGGCGGCGGTGGCGGCGGCCTTCTCCAGGTCGGGGGCGTCGGGGAGGATGATGTTCGGCGACTTGCCGCCCAGTTCCAGCCAGACGCGCTTGAGGTTGGAGTCGGCGGCGTAGCGCAGGAAGTGCCGGCCGACCGCCGTGGACCCGGTGAAGGCCAGGACGTCCACATCGGGGTGGAGTCCGATGGCCCGCCCGGCCGTCGGCCCGTCACCGGTGACGACGTTGAGGACGCCCGGCGGCAGTCCGGCCTCGGTGCCGATCCGGCCGAGCAGCAGGGCGGACAGCGGGGAGTTCTCCGAGGGCTTGAGGACGACCGTGCAGCCGGCCGCCAGCGCCGGGGCCACTTTCCAACCGGCCAGCGTCAGGGGGAAGTTCCACGGCACCACGGCGCCCACGACACCCGCGGGTTCGCGGGTGACCAGGGCGAGGGAGCCGGGGGCGGTGTGGGGTGACTCGTCGGTCAGCTTGTCGGCCAGCTGCCCGTACCAGCGGAAGGTGTTGATCGCGGCACGCAGTTCGATGTCGTGCGCTTCCGTGTACGGCTTGCCCATCTCCAGGGTGATGGTCAGGGCGAGCTTCTCCCGCTGCTCTTCGAGGAGTTCGGCGACGCGGAGCAGGATCCGGCCGCGGTCGGCCGGCGCGAGGCGGGGCCAGGGGCCGGAGTCGAAGGCGCGGCGGGCGGCGGCCACGGCCAGGTCGACCTCGGCGCTTGAGGCGTCGGCGACCTCCACGAGGACGTGCCCGTCCCGGGGCGACACGACGGCGAAGGAGGCGCCCCCGCCCGGTTCGTCCACCCCGTCGATGTGGTGCCGGTCGGGCAGATCCAGTGCCTTGGCGCGACGGAGCAGGTCGTCGTGGGCGAGGGCGGGCATCAGCTCTCCTCTTCTTGTCCTGGTGAGGGGTTCGTCGTGAGGGGGGTGAAGGAGGGGGGTGAAGGAGGGGTTCGAATCGGTGGAGGTGAGCGGTGGTCAGTCCGTGACGGTCCGACCGCCCCGGGTCACCCGTGCCACGACGAGACCCAGGACCAGCACCGCCGGAACGGTCAGCTGGAGCCACACGGCGGTGGCCCGGTCGCCGCCGATGAGCGTGGTGAAGTTCTCGATGATCAGCCAGATCGCCCCGGCGATGCCGAGCGCGCCCAGGACCGGTGCGATCAGCGTGTTCCAGGGCCGGGTGTCGGCACGGGAGCGGCGGAAGAAGACGACCACGGAGACGGAGGTCAGGAAGTAGAGGAGCATCATCGCCAGGACGGCCACGCCGCTGAACCAGGAGAAGAGCGTCAGCACGGGGTCCTTGCCCAGCAGAGCGAACGGCATGACCAGGGCCACCGCGATCACGGTCTGGACGAGGCCCGCCGCCCCGGGGGAGTGGCGCCGGTTGAGCGTGGTCAGCCCGCGCGGCAGCAGACCCTCGCGGCCCAGCGAGAACAGGTAGCGGTTGGCGGAGTTGTGGAACGCCAGGATGCCGGCGAACAGCGAGGTGGCCAGCAGGACGGGCAGCACATCGCCGGTCCACGCGCCGAACTCCGCCGCGATGGGGGCGAAGACCCAGCCGGTGGCGTCGCCGCTCTCCAGCGCCTTGCCCGCCTCGGCCGTCGCCTGCGACGCGCCGTGCGCGGAGACCAGCATCCACGAGGTGAAGGCGAAGAAGCCGGTGACCACCGCGACCGACAGATAGGTGGCGCGCGGGACCGTCTTCCTCGGCTCCCGGGCCTCCTCGCCGTAGATGGCGGTCGCCTCGAAGCCGAACATCGACGCCACGGCGAACATCAGCGCCACACCGGGAGCGCCCTGGAGCGCCGCGTCCGGCGAGAAGCTGTCGGCGATGCCGAGCCCCTCGGGGCCGCCGCCCTTGAAGAAGGTCACGAAGGCGAAGGCGATCAGGATGCTGAACTCCGCCAGGACGAACACGGCCAGGACCTTGGCGCCCATCTCGATCCCGGCGGCGCCGAGCACCTGGACCACCACCATCGTGACCAGCGCCCACACCCACCACGCGATGCTCACGTCGGCGTAGTGCTCGACGAGGCCGCTCACCGTCGCCCCGTAGAGCCCGTACATGGCCGCCTGGATGGCGCAGTAGGCGAAGAGCGCGACACCGGCGCTGCCGGAGCCGGTCGAGCGGCCCAGCCCCTTGCCGATGTACGTGTAGAACGCGCCGGCGTCCACGACGTGGCGGCCCATGGCGACGAAGCCGATGGAGAACAGCAGGATCACGACGCCGGCCGCGAGATACGCGGCGGGGACGCCGGCCCCGTTGCCGATGACGACGGCGATGGGGACGGCTCCGGCGATGCCGGTCAGCGGGGCCTGGGCGGAGAGGACGAAGAAGAGGATGCCCAGAACGCCGAGGGAATCGGGCTTGAGCCTGCCTGCCGTGGATGGATCGTGTGAGCTGTGCGGGGCGACCGCCGTCTGACTGTCCACTCGGATCACCTGTCGGGGGACGGGGAGGATGGTTTCATTTCGTTTAGGCCCAAACGAATTGCCTCATGGTGGGCCTGAACTATCCGTTTGGCAAGGGGCCCCGTGAAGATTTTCGCCCGGCTTCTCCGTCGCGCGCCGGGACGGCGAAAGGCCCCGGACGCCGAACGCCCGGGGCCGGAACCGCTGAGGTCAGAGACTATGCGCGGGCTTCGCCCACGCCGCCGTCCTGGCGCCCGTCGCCGTTGGCGTCGAGCAGTCGCAGCAGTGAGCGCAGCTCCTCCAGGGCGGCGTCCGTGACGTCGGGCTCGCCGAGGACGAGCTGATGCAGCACCAGCCCGTCGAGCGCGGCGAAGACCAGCCGGGTCAGCGCCTTGTCCGCGCCGGCCGGCAGCATCCGGCCGAGCTCGCGCCGGGCGGCGTCGAAGTACTCGTCGTACAGCTCACGGATCTGCGGCAGCAGCTCCGGGCGGCGCCGGGATTCGAGCAGCAGCTCGTACTGGAACGCCTGGGTGTCCGGATCGGCCGTGACCATCTCGGAGAGCCCGGTGGAGAAGTCCGCGACCTTGCCGGTGCCCGGTTCGAGGGAGCTGGTGTTGAGCGAGGTGCGGATGGTGTGGGCGAGGGCCTCCTCGATCAGGGCGTCGCGCGATCCGAAGTGGTGCACGACGAGCCCGTGGGTGACCCCCGCCTCCTCCGCGACGGCCCGATACGTGAGCTTGCGCAGCCCGCCCCGCGCCACCACGTGCACGGCGGCGTTCAGCAGGGCTTCGCGCCCCTCGCCGTAGTGGAGGCGCTTGCGTGGCCGTCGGCTCTTCGGGGCGTCGGCGGAGTCGGTCATGCGCGTGACCCTACCCGCCTGCCTCCTGCCTGCCTCCAGCCCGTCTCCGCACCCGGGCTTCACCGCTGGGGCGGGCGGATGCCACGGAACTCCCAGTCGCCGCCGAGCGCCGTGGAGAGGACTTCCTCGGACTCGGTGGGCTGCGCGCCGACGTCGGTGCGTACGGGGGTGGGGCCGGTGACGATGTGGTTGGTGAGCCGGCCGAGGCCCTCCACCTCCACCTCGACGACGTCGCCGGGCTGTACGGGCCGGGAGTTGGCCGGGGTGCCGGAGAGCAGGACGTCCCCCGGGTACAGCGTGATGGTGCGGGCGATGTCGGCGACGAGGTAGTGCATGTCCCACTTCATCTCGTCCGTCGAACCGTCCTGGACGACCTGGCCGTTGACGTACGTCCGCAGCCGCTTGCCGTGGAAGTCCCAGTCGGTGACGAGCCCCGGGCCGAGCGGGCAGAGGGTGTCGGAGCCCTTCACCCGGAGCATCGAACCGGCGTCGGTGTCGCGGAAGTCGTGCAGGCCGTAGTCGTTGGCGACGGTGTAGCCGGCGATGTGGGCGCCCGCGTCCTCCGGCGCGATGTTCCGCGCGGTCCGCCCGATGACGATGGCCACCTCGCCCTCGTAGTTCAGCCACTTGCAGCCGTCGGGGCGGACGACGGCGCCCTGGTGGGAGTTGAGGGAGGAGGTCGGCTTGTGGAAGTACGTGGGGGTCCGCGGAAGGTCGATCCGGAACTCGTCGACGCGGCTGCGGTGGTTGAGGTGGACGGCGACGACCTTCGACGGCACGACCGGCGGGAGGTGGTGGGCCTCCTCGATCTTGACGCGGCGGCCGTCACCGGCGACGAGCTCGTCGCCGTCGACGGTGACCTGGACGGTGGCCCCGTCGAGGAGGATGCGGCGGTACTCGGGCATGAGGGCTCCTGGATATGGCTAGCTGTGGGTGTGTGGGGTGCGCGGGCCGGCGGCCGCGGGGGTGCCGGCACGGTCGTCGCCGGTCCAGCCGTCGGCCGGGCGGTCGAACCAGAGATGGACCTGGCCCGTGCCGATGGAGTTCTCGTACTCCCCGTACTGCCGGGCCCTGGCGACACACGCCCGCTCGCCCAGCGCGCCCGCCATCATCAGGTAGTGGAAGAACTTGGCCTCGGGCTTGAACTTCCAGAACTCGTCCATGGTGTCGAGGACCTTGTTGTGCCGGCCCTCCTTGAACCAGGCGATCCGCTCCTGGTCGGCCTCCCGCGCTTCGGGCGTGAAGATGTGCACCGGATCGCTGGCCTCGTGGTCACGCAGTTCGCGCAGCGGCCAGAAGGTGTGGGAGAGGGCGCCGGAGGCGATGAGCAGGACCCGTCGCCCGGGGGTGGCGGCGATGCCGTCGGCGAGCGCCCGCCCCAGCCGCAGATGGTCCTCCATGTCCCCGGTCTGGCAGACCCCGATGGTCACCCACCGTTTGTCGGGCAGGCCTTCGCCGAGGAACTTCCAGAGGTTGATGGTGGCGTAGTAGATCGGCAGGAACTCGTCCTCGATCGCGGTGATCCAGGTGCCGTGCTTGTCCGCGAACTTCTCGATGTTCCGGGCGAGTTCGGGATCGCCGGGGAAGTCGTACGGCATCCGGCACATCCCGCGCGGCAGCTCCTCGGAGGTGAAGAGACCGGCGCGGCGGGCTTGCGCGGTGACCACGAACTCGACGGTCGTCGCCCAGTGCGAGTCGAGCACGACGACGGTGTCGTACGCGTCGGCGGCCTCGCCCTCGAAGACGTCCTCGCGGAGCCGGCGCAGGCCGGTGACGAGGGTGATCTCCTTGCCGTGGTTGAGCTCCAGCCGGTCGGCCTCCGGCAGGACGATGGTGGGCACGTGCGCGAGGAGTCCCGCCCCGACGATCTCACCCATGGTTGTTCCATCCGTTCGGTGCGGTCACGGTGTTCTTCAGATCGCAGTAGAAGTCGAAGCTCCAGGTGCCGCCCTCCCGGCCGACCCCGGACTGACGGGAACCGCCGAAGGGCGCCCGCAGATCGCGTACGAAGAAGCAGTTCACCCACACCGTGCCCGCGACCAGCCGTTCGGTGACCCGTGCGGCGCGCTCGGCGTCGCCGGTGGCGAGGGTGGCGGCCAGTCCGAAGCGGGTGTCGTTGGCGAGCCGGACGGCCTCGTCCTCGTCGGTGAAGGTCTGCAGGGTGAGGACCGGGCCGAAGACCTCCTCCTGCACGATCTCGGAGTCCTGGGCGACCTCGGTGAGCAGGGTGGGCGCGTAGTACTGCCCGTCCTCGCGGTGTCCGCCGATGACCGCCCGTGCCCCGGCCGCGACCGCCCGCCGCACGAACCCGTCGATCTTCTCCAGCTGCCGGGGGTGGATGGTGGGCCCGATGTCGGTGGCCTCGTCACGCGGGTCACCCTGCTTCAGCGCCGAAGCCTTCTCGACGAACCGCCGGGTGAACTCCTCGGCGACCGTCTCCTCGACGAGGAAGCGGGTGGCGGCCAGGCACACCTGCCCGGCGTTGTCGTACTGCTCCACCGCGAGGTCCACGGCCAGGTCCAGATCGGCGTCCGCGAACACCAACAGCGGTGACTTGCCGCCCAGTTCGAGGCTGAGTGGAGTGAGGTGGGGCGCTGCCGAGGCGGCGATCCGCCGGGCCGTCGGCACCGATCCCGTGAAGCTGATCCGCCGTACGTCCGGGTGCGAGGTGAGGGCGTCGCCGATCTCCGAGCCGTAGCCCTGAACGACATTGAGCACCCCGGCCGGCAGCCCCGCCTCGGCGGCGATGTCCGCCAGCAGCGACGCGGTCAGCGGAGTCCACTCGGCGGGCTTCAGAACGACCGTGTTCCCGGCTGCCAGCGCCGGGGCGACCTTCCAGGTGGCCAGCATCAGCGGCGCGTTCCACGGTGTGATCAGCACGGACGGCCCCGCCGGGTCCCAGCTCACCTGATTGGTGTGCCCGCGCGTCTCGAAGTCCTCGTGCTCCAGCGTCAGCAGCCAGTCCGCGAAGAACCGGAAGTTGTGCGCCACCCGGGGCATCACCCCCCGCCGGTGCGACCGCAGCAGCGCCCCGTTGTCGTTCGTCTCGACGATGGCCAGCTCTTCGAGCCGCTTCTCGACACCGTCGGCGATGGCATGCAGGACGCGGGCGCGTTCGGCCCGGGAGGTGGCGGCCCAGGCGGGAAAGGCGTCACGGGCGGCGGCGACGGCGGCCTCGACCTCGCCGGGACCACCACGGGCGATCTCGCCGAGGACACGGCCGTCTATGGGGGAGACGTCGGTGAAAGTGCTGGTGGAGCCGATCCGCTGCCCACCGATCCAGTGCCGGGTGTCGACGGGGACACCGGCGACGACGATTTTGTCAGACATGAAAGGGGATTCCTTTACAGAGAAGGGCCAGACCAACTCACCCAGGGGCAGGGGCAGGGGCTGTGTGGATATGCGGCTCCGCCGCGTGGGTGCGACCAGCCCACGACAACCCGTACTTCGACGACGGCCTTACTCGGCGCTCGCCCCCGACGACCCGGACTCCAACAACCGCCCGCCGTCCCAGACAACCCCCACCTGCCGGTAGTACGCGGCGATCGGCTCACGGACCTCCAAGCGAGCCAACTCCTCCGTAGGCGCCTCGAACAGCTCCAACTCGGCCTCGCCGACCCACGGCTGACCCCCCTGGAAGGAAGCCGCGCCGGTCTCGATCAACTCGTCCAGCGCCAACCCCTTCCCCTTCTCGATCGACGGCAGCCACCGGTGATGAGCCATGGGATGCGCGTTCACGAACCCGTTCGTCTCCGCCGGCTCCCGCAGCGTCACCACGGCCTGCGCGAGCCGCCGATCCGCCGCGGCCAACGTCGCCCCGAACCGCGCCCCCGCCTCGATCCGCGGAGCGGGCCCGTACGGATGGGGCCGCGTCTGGTGGATGGACCCGAGCTTCTTCGGATACCCCTGGTGCAGCCCGCGGGCGATCGCGAAGTCCTTGTCGACCCAGATGTGGACGCACCGCGAGTACGTCCGCCCCTTGTACGCGCAGCGGACGACCGCGAAGGCCTCCTTGTACTGGGAGAGCACGGGGTCGAGCAGCTCCGCCCCCGAAGCCGAGCAGGACTGCCAGTCGGCCCAGATCAGCGCGACGGCACCGGGGTCCTCGTCAGCCAACTCCAAAGGCTCCGGCAGCAGTTCACGCACCCGCGCGGGATCCGTGCGGTACTCGACGGTGAGCAGGTCGCCCGAGTAGTGCCAGGGAGGGGACGGAATCAGCGACGAGGCACCGCTCGCCGTCTTCGGATGGAAGTATCCACGCACACTGGTCATGGTCAGGAAGGTCCTTATGCGGTGAGGGCGGGCTGCTGGAGCAGTTCGGCGCGGTAGCGGGCGGCGGCGGACACGGTGGCGGGGCCGCCGAGCGCGACGACTCCGACCAGCCGGCCGTCGTGGTGGTAACCGACCAGGACGTCGGCGGCCGGGTCGCCGTCCAGGACCCGCACGTCGCCCTTGCCGAGCACCGGCGCGCCGAAGGACTGGAGGCGGAAGTCGTGCTGGTCGCTCCAGAAGGTGGGCAGCGGCGCGAAGGGTGGCACCTCGACGCCGGTGAGGACCTTCGCCGCGTGCTTGGCCGTGTCGGTGGGGATGGACCAGTGCTCGACCCGGCGGGGCACGCCGTCGTAGCGGGCGTTGGGGAATCGGGCGACATCGCCGACGGCGACCACCTCGGGGCGCCCGCCGACCCGCAGCCGCTCGCAGGTGAGCACGCCGTCGGACAGGTCTAGACCGTTGCCCTCCAGCCACTCGACGTTGGCGACCGAGCCCACCGACTCCACCACCACGTCGGCGGGCAGCACGGTCCCGTCGCCGAGCACCACACCCGTGACCCGGTCCTCGCCCTCGAACCCGGCGACGCCCGTGCCGAGCGCGAACCGCACCCCGCGCTCCTCGTGCCGCCGCAGCAGCGCGCGCCCGAGCAGCTCGCCGAGCGGACCGACCATGGGCAGCGGCAGCGGATCGACCACGGTCACCTCGGCGACACCGAGGCCCACGGCCGTGGCGGCGACCTCGCAGCCGATGAACCCGGCGCCGATCACGACCACCCGGGCACCGGGCCGGGTCAGCGAGTCCCGCAGACCCTGGGCGTCGGCCAGCGTACGGACCGTGTGGCGGCCGGCGAGCGGGCCGGAGCAGCCGAGCCGGCGGGGCCGCATACCGGTGGCGACGACCAGACCGTCGTACGACAGCGTCGAGCCGTCGTCCAGCTCGACGGTCCGCTCGGCGAGGCGCGCGGCGACGACCTTCGTGCCGAGCCGCCACTCCACGTCGGCGACGCTCGCGCGGGGACGGAAGGCCAGCGACTCGAAGGGCGCCTTCCCGGCCAGCACCTCCTTGGACAGCGGGGGCCGGTTGTAGGGCATGTGGGGCTCGTCGCCGATGACGGTCACGGCCCCGGTCCATCCCGCCGCCCGCAGCTGCTCCGCGGCGCGCAGACCGGCCATGGAGGCGCCCGCGACGACGATGCGGCCTGTCCCTGCTCCTGTCCCCGTCCCCGTCCCTGTCGCTGTCCCTGTTCCTGTCATGGGGCTCAGCCCTCGATCCGGATGGCCTGGAGCGGACAGACGTCGGCGGCCTCCTCGACCTCGTCGAGGAGCGCGTCGTCGGGGTCGCTGACGTAGGCCAGGCGCCCGTTCTCGTCGAGCTGGAAGACGTCGGGGGCGGCGAAGACGCACTGTCCGTGGTCCTGGCACTTGTTCATGTCGACGACGACCTTCATGGCCGGTCCTCCTGGGAGTCAGGGCGTCGGGCGGGGTGGAGAAGCGAACGGAGAAGAAGTTCGTTTGGCTTCAAACAACATAGGAAGCCGTCTTCCCCTGGTCAATACCTGTCCAGGTGGATAATTTTTTGTGGCCGACCCCTTGCGGGCCGATGGAGTCGTTCTTATCGTTTGGCATCAAACAATTGACCTCAGCCGCCGAGGAGACAACGGTGAGCGCATCCGAAACACCGGCCGTCGGGCACTACCAGGAGCGGCTGGCCGCCGAGGGGATCGACGTGGTCCGGGTGACCTACCCCGATCTCATCGGCACCGACCGGGCCCGCGACGTGCTGCTCGACCAGCTGCCGACGGCGTGCGAGCACGGGCTCGCCTTCTGCCGGGCGGTCTACCACACCTCACCCCAGGGGGACGTCGTCCCAGTGGCCGGAGGCCTGGACGCCGGCCTGCCCGACATCCACGTGCGCCCGGACCTCGACACCCTGCTCGCACTGCCCTGGGAGCCCGGAGTCGCCACCTGCCTCGGCGAGAGCATCGACCCCGCGACCGGGGCACCCGCCCCCGAGTCGCCCC
This sequence comes from Streptomyces sp. NBC_00104, assembly GCF_045160825.1. Classification (NCBI taxonomy): domain Bacteria; kingdom Bacillati; phylum Actinomycetota; class Actinomycetes; order Kitasatosporales; family Streptomycetaceae; genus Streptomyces; species Streptomyces sp. NBC_00104. The sequence continues at coordinate 9,981,096 of NZ_CP108215.1, forward strand.
GCGACCTGCTGCGCTCGGTGCTCGCCCAATGTGCCGAGCACGGCCTGAGCCCGGTGGTCGGACCCGAGCTCGAGTACTTCCTCTGCGACGAGGACCCCGCGTCCCCGAGCGGCTGGAAGCGCTACTCGGGCGCCACCGGCGTCGTCTACACGGCAGGTCTGCGCGCCGACCCCGACAACCACCTGCTGCGCACCCTGCGTCACCTCCGCGATCTGCGCATCGGGGTCACCACCGGCAACCACGAGTTCGACGGCGGCCAGTTCGAGATCAACCTGACGCATTCGGAGGCGCTCTCGGCCGCCGACCGCTCCTTCCGCTTCAAGGCCGCGGTCAAGGAACTCGCGCGCAAGGAGGGCCGCCTCGCCACCTTCATGGCCAGGCCCTTCAACGACGCGGGCGGCTCCGGCTTCCACCTCCACCTGTCCTGCGACGACGAGCAGGGCCGCAACGCCTTCGACGACCCCGCGGGCCGGTACGGGCTGTCCGGCACCGCCCGCCAGGCCATCGCCGGCGTCCTCGCCCACGCCCCGGCGCTCGCCGCCCTCGCCAACCCGACGGTCAACTCCTACAAACGGTTCGGCCCGGACACCCTCGCGCCCTGGCTCATCGACTGGGGGCTGGACAACCGCAGCGCCATGCTCCGCATCCCACCCGAGCGCGGCCCCGGAGCCCGGCTCGAACTGCGCCTCGGTGACGCCGGCGCCAACCCGTATCTGCTGATCGCGGGCACGATCGCCGCCGCGCTGCTCGGCGTCCGGGCCGGCGAGGAACCCCCCGCCCCGCTGGAGGGCTACGGCTACGACACCGCCCGAGCGGCCGTACTGCCGATGAGCCTGCCGGCCGCCCTCGACGCACTGGAGGCCGACACCGCTCTCACCGAGATCCTCGGCAAGGACTTCACCACCTCGTACCTCACCTACAAGCGCGACGAGGTCGCACGCTTCCAACGGCACGTCACCGACTGGGAGTTCACCGAGTACGCCTACCACCTGTGACGCCCGGGAGACCCACGACCATGACCACTTCCGCCCACCTCCCTCCGGTAAGCGAAGCCGTCCAGGAGCCCATGGCACTGGACGACGTGGACCTCGCCGACCTCGACAACTTCACCGACGGCGTCACCCCGTGGCGCATGTTCCACACCCTGCGCCACCAGGACCCGGTCCACTGGCAGCCGGAGGAGGCCCCCAACTCCGGCTTCTGGGCGGTCACCCGGCACGCCGACATCGCCCAAGTCGACCGCGACGCGGAGACCTTCACCTCGACGAAGTTCGTCAACCTGGAGGAGGTCGACGAGGACCAGATCAAGAAACGCGCCTCCATCCTGGAGCTGGACGGAGTCCGCCACCGCGCGCTGCGCAGCGTGATCCAGCGCCAGTTCGGCGCGAACGTCATCAACAGCTACACCGACTTCCTGCGCGGCCTGACCGCCACCACCCTCGACACGGCCCTCGCCAAGGGCACCTTCGACTTCGTCGCCGACGTCTCCGCCGACTTCCCCATCAACGTCCTCGCCCGGCTCCTCGATGTCCCGCCGGAGGACAACCAGCGGCTCATCGACTGGGGCAACCGCATCATCGGCAACACCGACCCCGACTACGCCGACGTCCTCCTGCACAGCGCGGAGAGCGAGCGGTACCGCGATCTGCCGTTCCGCTCGCCCGCCTCCCTCGAAGTCTTCGAGTACGGCCGCGACCTGGCCCGGCGGCGCCGCGGCGGCGACGGCACCGACCTGGTGTCGAAACTCGTCAACACCACCCCGCGCGACGGCATCCCGCTCTCGGAGCAGGACTTCGACAACTACTTCCTGCTCCTCGTCGTCGCCGGCAACGAGACCACCCGCCACACCATCACGCACTCCATGCTGGCCCTGCTCCAGCACCCGGAACAGCTCGCCCGCCTCCAGGAGGACCCGTCCCTGATCCCGGTGGCGACCGAGGAGTTCCTGCGCTGGGCGTCCCCCGTCTACCACTTCCGCCGCACCGCGACCCGTGACGTCGAACTCGGCGGCAAGCAGGTCAAGGAGGGCGACAAGGTCGTCATGTGGTACGCCTCCGGCAACCGCGACGAGGAGGTCTTCGCCAACCCGTACGACCTCGACGTCGCCCGCGCCGACAACGACCACGTCACCTTCGGCAAGGGCAGCCCGCACCTGTGCCTCGGCAACCTGCTGGCCCGCACCGAGATCCGCATCATGTTCGAGGAGCTGATCCCGCGCCTCGCCGGCATCCGCCTCGTCGGCGACGTCCCGCGCGTCCGCTCCAACTTCGTCAACGGCATCAAGAAGCTGCCGGTCGAGGTGACCCTGGCCTGACACGCCCTCGGGCACCGGCGGGGGAGATGCCCGTCGGTGCCCGAGTCACGTCGTCAGCGGGCGAGTTCCTTGGTGATGCGGTCCCGCATGAACGCGGACGACTCCTTCGCCCGCTCCTCCCAGGCGAAGACACAGGCGGTGGCCACACCGTCGAAGTCCAGCTCGCGCAGGGTGCCGAAGAAGGCGTCCCAGTCGACCTCACCCTGGCCGATGTCCAGATGCTGGTGGATACGGGCGGTCGTGCCGGGCGGGTTGAGGATGTAGCGCAGCCCGCTGGAGCCCTTGTGGTTGAAGGAGTCGGCGATGTGCACATGCTTCAGCCGGTCGCCGGCGTACCGCATCATCGCCGCGATGTCCGCGCCGACCTCCGAGGCTCCGGAGAGGTGGAAGGAGTGCGGGGCGCAGTACAGATAGTTCACCCAGGGCTTGTTGATCGCGCGGACGAGGTCGACGGCCGGGGTGTTCTCCTCGCAGAAGTCGTCCGGGTGTGCCTCCAGGTTCAGGGCGATGCCCTCCCGCTCGAACAGTGGCAGCAGCTCCTCCAGCGAACGCCAGAACGCGGCCTCGCTCTCGGCGGCCCGCTCGGGGCGGCCGTTGAACTCCGAGTTCATCAGCGGGCAGCCGAGGTCGGCGGTGATCTCGATCATCCGCTTCCAGTGGCGGACGGCGGTCCGCCGTTCGGTCTCCTCCGGTGAGGACCACTTGTAGAGCGGCAGCACGGAGGACAGCTGGACGCCGTGCGTGCGCAGGGAGTTCTTGAGTTCCGCGACGCGTCCGTCGTCCGCCCGCGGATGCAGGAAGAACGGCATGAAGTCGTCGCGCGGCGACAACTCGAGGTACTCGTAGCCGAGTTCGGCGACCGTGCGCACCATGTCGTCGATGGGCAGCGCGCGGAACATGTAGGGGTCGAGGGCGATCTTCACGCGATGCCTCCGTAGAGTGCGGGCCGGGGCTTGAGGTCGGTGGAGACGACACGGCCCGATTCCAGGGCCTCGACGGTCGCGCCGGTGATGACGGTGGCCGCGTAGCCGTCCCAGGCCGAGGGGCCGGTGGGTTCGGCGCCGGCGGCGACGCCCGCGATCCACTCGCGGAACTCGGTGTCGAAGGCGTCCGTGAAGCGGCCCACCCAGTCGGTGAGCACCTCCGTGCTGTGCCGCCCCGCGCTGCGCAGACCGACCGTCGCCGGGTCGGGCAGCCGGACCAGCCCCTCCTCGCCCACCGCCTCGCACTGGATGTCGTAGCCGTACTGGCAGTTGACGAAGACCTCGAGATCGACGCGGACACCCTTGGCGGTCTCGAAGAGCATGATCTGCGGGTCCTTGAGATGGGCGAACCGCCTGCTCGTGGCACGCGGTGTGACCACCTGAGTGGACACGATCTCGTCGTCGAGCAGCCAGCGCAGCACGTCGACCTCGTGCACCGCCGTGTCCAGGGCGGCCATGGCGGAGGTGTACGACTCCGGGACGGTCGGGTTGCGGTGGGCGCAGTGCACGATCAGCGGCTCACCGATGCGGCCGGAGTCGATGACCTGCTTCATCTGCCGGTAGCCGGCGTCGTAGCGGCGCATGAAGCCGACCTGGACCAGTCGGCGGCCGAGCGCCGTCTCGGCCTCGACGACGCGCAGACAGTCCTCGGCGGTCGTCGCCAGCGGTTTCTCGCAGAACACCGGCTTCCCGGCGGCCATCGCGTGTCGCACGTGCTCGGCGTGCGTCGGCCCCCAGGACGTCACGAGGACGGCGTCGACGTCGTCCGCCGCGATCAGGGCCGCGCCGTCGGGCGATACCCGGGCCCCGACCGGTGCCGCCGCTTCCTCGGCGCGGGCGGCGTCGATGTCGGTCACGGCGGTGACGCGGGCGCCGGTGACGGTGTGGGTGAGGCGCCGGATGTGTTCCTTGCCGATCCAGCCGGCGCCGATGACGCCTACACGTACGGTCATGGTCGTTTTCCTCTGATCCGTTGGACAAGGTGAGCGAAAGGTCAGGAGAAGCGCGCCCGGAGTTCGGCTTCGAGGGATTCCAGCGAACGCCCCCTGGTCTCGGGGACGTAGCGCTTCACGAAGGCGAGCGAGAGGACTCCCGCCACCACGAAGAGGAAGAAGGTGTGGGAGACGCCGATCCCGGAGACCAGGGACGGGAAGACCAGTCCGATCAGGAAGTTGGTCAGCCACAGCACCACCGCCGCCACACCCATGCCGAAGCCGCGCATCCGCATCGGGAAGATCTCCGACAGCATCAGCCAGGTCACCGGTGAGATGGCGCCCTGCTGGAAGGCGAGGAAGGTGACGGTCATCGCGAGCACGGCGTACGCGCGGCCGTCACCGGCGGGCAGGGTGAGGGAGAAGACCCCGATCAGCAACAGGGCGGCCGTGGTGCCGACCTGACCGGTCATCAGCATCGGTCGGCGGTCGACTCGGCCGAGCAGCCAGATACCGACGAAGGTGGCGAGCACCGAGATGACACCGTTGGCGATGTTCGCGGTCAGCGCGCTGTCGGAGGCGAAGCCGGCGTCGGTGAGGATCTGGGTGCCGTAGTACATGATCGTGTTGACGCCGGTGATCTGCTGCACGATCGCGATGCCGAACCCGACGAACATCAGCCTGCGCACCCACGGCGTGGCCCGCATGTCGTGCAGGCCGCCGAGCTTCTCCTGCTCCTCCTTGACCGCGAGCGCGGACACCTCGCTCAGCTCGGCCTCGGCCCGCTGCCGGGACCGCACCTGCCTGAGCACCTCCAGGGCGTCGCCGAAACGCGCCTGGGAGGCCAGCCAGCGCGGGCTCTCCGGCATCACCAGCATGCCGAACCAGAGCACGACGGCCGGAAGCGTCGCGAGCACCAGCATCCAGCGCCAGACACCGCCGGACTCGCCGCCGACCCGTGCGATGACCGCGTTGGAGGTGAAGGCCAGCAACTGCCCGGTGACGATCATCAGTTCGTTGCGGGTGACCAGCGCGCCCCGCCGCTCGGCGGGGGAGATCTCCGCGAGGTAGACGGGCACGGTCACCGACGCGCCGCCCACCGCGAGGCCGAGCACGAAGCGGGCCACGACCATGACCGCCGTGTTCGGCGCCAGCGTGCAGCCCAGCGCGCCGACGAAGAACACCACGGCCAGGACGAGGATCGTCCGGCGGCGCCCGCGCGCGTCCGACATCCGGCCGCCGACGACCGCGCCCAGGGCCGCCCCCAGCAACAGCGAGCTGGTGACCATGCCCTCGGTGAAGGGCGTCAGACCGAGGTCGTCGGTCATGTACGGCAGGGCACCGTTGATCACGCCGGTGTCGTAGCCGAAGAGGAGCCCGCCGAAGGTGGCGATGAGTGTGATGAGCCGCAGCCGCCGGGAGACGGCCGGGGGCGCGTCGTCCGAGACCGTGGTGGCGGATGTCGTGCCGTCCTTGGCGGTGCCGTCCTTGACAACCATGGGCGCTCCTACCGTTCGAGGGTCGGACGCCGGGTACCCGTCAGCCCGCAGCCCGACAGCTGCTCACGGGTGCGTACGGCGATGGGCAGCGGCACCTCGGGCGCGCACGGGTACAGGTCCTGCTCGACGATCACGAACAACTCGGCGTCCAGCCGGGCGAGTTCGGCCACCACGTCGGCCGGGTTCGGCACCCCGGAGGGTGGCGAGACGCACACCCCGCGCCTGACGGCTTCGCCGAACGACAGGTCCTCGGCGGTCACTTGGGCCAGGACGGCCGGGTCCATCTGCTTGATGTGGACGTATCCGACGCGCTCGCCGAACCGGCGGATCAGGTCGAGGTTGTCGCCGCCGCCGTAGGCCACGTGCCCGGTGTCCAGGCAGAGGTTGGTGTACCGGGCGTCGGACTCGTTCAGCAGCCGCTCGATCTCCGGCTGGGTCTGGAGGTGGCTGTCGGCGTGCGGGTGGACGACGAGGCGTATGTCGTACTCGTCGAGGAGCAGCCGGCCGAGCCGGTCGGCGGCGCGCCCGAAGCCGGCCCACTGTTCGGCGGTCAGCTCCGGCGGCTCGGTGAAGGCGCCGGTCTTCTCGTCCCGGTACATCGGCGGAATGAGGACCAGGTGGTGGGCGCCCGCCGCCGCCGTCAGCGTGGCGACCCGGCGGACGTGGGCGAGCGTCTCGTCCCACGCCTCGGGCCGGTGCAGCGCGCCGAAGGCGGTACCGCCGGACACCTGGAGCCCGCGGGCGTCGAGTTCGTCCTTGAGCCGTCGAGGGTCGGTGGGGAGATAGCCGTACGGCCCGAGCTCCAGCCATCGGTACCCGGCCTCGGCCAGCTCGTCGAGGAAGCGGGGGTACGACACCTGGTGCTCGTCCTCGGGGAACCACACGCCCCAGGAGTCGGGGGCGGAGCCCAGGCACAGGTTGCCCGCGGTGGTGCGGAGTGGGGTTGGCGCCGTTGCCATGACGTGTGTCCTTCGAGGAGAGGGGCAGGGACGACCGGAGGGTGTCGCGCTCTACTAGCGCGCTCTAGTTCGAGTACGATGGCCCCTGTCCAAATGTCATGTCAATAGCCTGTCGTCGGGAGATCGCGTGACCACGGACCTCTCGTGTCCTGCGTGATCCACACGACTCCTGCGTGATCCACAGGACAGGCCCTAAGGTGGGCGGCGAACGGAGGGTGGGTTCACAGGTGGATGCATCGGGCAGGCGGCGGCCCACGATGGCGGACGTCGCCGCGAGGGCGGGCGTCTCCCGGGCGCTCGTCTCGATCGTGTTCCGCAACCAGCCGGGAGCGAGCGAGGAGACCCGGGAGCGGGTGCTGAGGGTCGCCGACGAGATCGGCTACCGGCCCGACAGCGCGGCCCGGCTGCTGGCGCGCGGCCGCAGCCGCACGCTCGGCGTGATGTTCACCGTCCACCAGACCTTCCACACCAACCTCATCGAGGGCATCTACCCCGAGGCCGAACGCCTCGGCTACGAGGTCCTGCTCTCCGGCGCCACCGGGAGCCGCAGCGAGGAGAAGGCCGTCGAGGCGCTGCTCAGCCACCGCTGCGAGGCCCTGATCCTGCTCGGCTCCTTCGCCGAGCCCGACTTCCTCGAAGGCCTGGGGCGTCGTACCGTCGCCGTCTCCGTCAGCCGCCGGGTCCCCCGCGCCCACGTCGACTTCGTGCACTCCGCCGAGGGCAAGGGCGTACGGCAGGCGATGGACCACCTTGTCGAACTGGGGCACCGGCGGATCGTGCACCTCGACGGCGGTCGGGGCCCCGGCTCGGCCGAGCGGCGGCGTGCGTACCGGGCGGCGATGCGCCGCCACGGCCTGGAGCCCGAGGCCCGTGTCGTTCCCGGTGACCACACGGAGGAGTCGGGCATCGAGACCGGCCGACTCCTCCTCGCCGAACGTGACCGGGGGCAGCCCCTGCCGACGGCCGTCCTCGCCGGCAACGACCGCAGCGCGATGGGCCTGTTGATGTCCCTGACCCGATCCGGCGTCGAGGTGCCCCGCGACCTGTCCGTCGTCGGCTACGACGACAGTCATCTCTCCCATCTGATGCCGATCGGTTTGACCACCGTCCGCCAGGACGCGGTGCTGATGGCGGAACACGCGGTGCGGTTCGCGGTGGAACGGCTGGAGAAGCCCGAACTGGAGCCGCGTGAGGCGGTGTTGGAGCCCAAGCTGGTGGTACGCGGGACCAGTGGGCCGGTTCCGGCTGACGGTGCGTAGCTCCGGGCCCCGGGCAGGTGGAGCGGCCGGCATCGCGTGGGCGGTGCCGGCCGCTCCTGGCGGTGCCGTCGAGCCGATGCGGGCCGCAGGGGTCAGCGGGTGCCCTTCGCCGCGAACTCGGCGACGTCGTCCACGTTCTCCTCGGTGATGAACGCGGGGCCGGTGAGGACGGGTGCGGTGCCGCCGCCGCTGAAGTTGCCGTTGTTCCTGTACAGCCACAGGCCGTCGACGGCGAGGTAGCCCTGGAGGTAGGGCTGTTGGTCGACGGCGAACTCGACGTCGCCGTCCTTGACCGCCCGCACCAGATCCTCGTTGAGGTCGAAGGTCGCGACCTTGGCCTCGCTGCTCGCGTCGGACACCGACTGCACGGCGGTCAGGGCGATCGGGGCGCCCAGAGTGACCACCCGGTCGATGGAGGAGTCCTGCTTGAGCTTGGCGGTGATCGTCGCCTTCACGGAGGGCATGTCGGTGCCGTTGACGTAGAGGATGTCGGTGGTGCCGCCGAAACCCTTCTTGAGACCGGCGCACCGGGCCTCCAGGGCGACCTGCCCCTGCTCCTGGATGACACACAGGGCGTGCTCGGCGCCTGCCTGGTCCAGGCGCTCGCCGAAGGCCTGGCCGGCGATGTTCTCGTCCTGGCCGAAGTACTCCAGCATGCCGAGTTCCTTCCAGTCGTCGACGCCTGAGTTGAAGCCGACGACCGGGATGCCCGCGGCGGTGGCCTTGGCGACGGCGTCCTTCATGGCGTCGGGCTTGGCGGCGGTGAGCGCGATGCCGTCGACCTTCTGGTCGATCGCGTTCTGTACGAGGTTGGCCTGGTTGCCGGCGTTGGGGTCGGCGGAGTAGACGAGCTTGATGTTGTCCTTGGCGGCAGCCGCCTGGGCGCCCTTGCGGATGAGGTCCCAGAAGGTGTCGCCGGGGGAGGCGTGGGTGACCATGGCCACGGTCATACGCGGGGTGTCGGCCCTGCCCGCGGCCGTGGAGTCCCCGCCCTCCTCCGACTTCTTGCCGCCGGAATCGCTGGAGCAGCCGGCGGCGAGCAGGGTGCCGGTCAGGACGGTGGCGGTCAGAGCGGCGACTCGATGGTGTCTGTGCATGTCCCTCGCACCTCGCTGTGCTGGTCAGGGTGGGTGTGCGGACCTGACGTCCGACGACTAGCGCGCTTCACTAGTGCGCTCTAGTGGCATGACTATGGAGCCGCCCCAACGGGGATGTCAACGGGTATGTCAGGACGTCTCAACAAAGTGGGGTGGCAGGGGCTCGCGTGCGGCCGTGGAAGTCGAGCGAGGTATTGCATGAGGAACGAGCGCGAAAAGCCTCCGGCCACACCACGCCCGAAAGCGTCATGGCCGGCTGGATGGACAGCGGCGGCCACCGCGCGAACACACTGAGCCGCCGGTTCGAGGAGGGCGGCGTCGGCCTCGTCCGGTCCGGCAACTCCAGGACCCGGGACTTCGGCACGGCCCGCCAGGAGTCGACGGCGACCGCGGTCGCCGTACCCGACCGGAGCGGGCACAGGATGTCGGGTGCGGCAGGGTGGCTGCTTCCTAACGTGGTGATCGAAAGGAAGGAGGCCGGGGTGCTGGAGCGGCTGAACCAGGCCATGGAGCACATCGAGCGCCATCTCGACCAACCGATCGAGGTGGCCGACCTGGCACGGATCGCGGTGACGTCGGAGTACCACCTGCGGCGGCTCTTCTCCGCGCTCGCGGGCATGCCGCTGTCGGAGTACGTGCGGCGTCGGCGGCTGACGGTCGCCGGCGCCGAGGTACTGGCCGACGGGCAGACCCTGCTGGAGATCGCCGTGCGCTACGGCTACGGCTCGGGGGAGGCGTTCGCGCGGGCGTTCCGTGCCCTGCACGGCGTCGGCCCCGGAGAGGCCCGGCGCACCGGTGCCAGTCTGCGGTCCCAGCCCCGGATGTCCTTCCGCCTCGTCGTCGAAGGGAGCAGCAGCATGCAATACCGAGTCGTGGAGAAGGAGGAGTTCAGGGTGGTCGGGAGGAAGACCCGTGTCCCCCTCGTGCACGAGGGGATGAACCCGGCGATCGCCGACTTCATCCGGAGCATCGGGCAGGAGACCCTCGGCCGGATCGAGAGCCTCTCCGATCAGGAGCCGAAGGGAATCGTCTCGATCAGCGACAACCTCGACGCCGGCCGGGCCGAGGGGACCGAACTCGACTACTTCCACGGGGCGGTGACCCGCGCCGCCGTGCCCGAGGACATGGACGAGCTCACCGTCCCGGCGGGAACCTGGGCCGTCTTCGAGAACTCCGGGCCGTTCCCGCAGGCGCTGCAGTATCTGTGGCGGGACGTGTTCACCCAGTGGTTCCCGTCCAACCCGTATCGGAGCCGCCCCGGCCCCGAGATCCTGCGGACCCGGCTGTCGCCGGACGCGACGCGGGCGGACGCGGAACTGTGGATTCCGGTGGAGCGGACCCCGGTCTGAGCGCCGGGCGCGCGGCGACTTCACGTCGTCGCGCGCCTGCCCCCGGTCCTCGTCCGCCGGTAGCGTGGAACGACGTCGACCTGAGGTGGGGGCATGAGGGCGATCGTCGTGGGGGCGGGCATCGGGGGACTGGCCGCGACACTGAGTCTGCGGCGCGCCGGGTGCGAGGTGACGCTCGTCGAACAGACACCCGAGTTCACCGAGATCGGTGCGGGGATCCAGCTCGCGCCCAACGCCACCCGCGTCCTGCGCCGGCTCGGACTGCTCGACGCGGTCGCCGCCCGGTCCACCCGGCCGTCCCGGCTGAGCTTCCGTACGTGGTCCGACGGCGGCGAGATCTGCCACTTCGCGCTCGGGCGTGCGGTCGAGGACGCCTTCGGGGCGCCGTACCTCCAGGTCCACCGGGCCGATCTGCACCAGGCCCTGGCCGCCGCGGTGCCGCCCGCGTCGGTGCGGCTGAACACCGTGGTCGTGGGCATCGGGCAGGACGACAAGGCGGCGCAGGTGACGACGGCCGACGGGGAGCACCTGGTGGCGGACCTGGTGGTCGCGGCGGACGGCGTACGGTCCTCGGCCCGGCAGTGGCTGTTCGGCGCCGACGAGGCGTTGTTCTCGGGGACCGCCGCGTACCGGGCCCTGCTGCCGGCCGAGCAGGTGGCCGACCTGGACCTGCCGGAGTACGCGCTCTGGCTCGGCCCGGGACGGCACTTCGTGCACTACTGGGTGCGCCGCGGGGAACTGCTCAACGTCGTGGGCGTCGTCGGCACCGACAGGGCACAGGAGTCCTGGACGGCGCGGGCCGAGCCGGAGGAGCAACTGCGCGCGTTCGACGGGTGGGATCCCCGGGTGCTCGGCCTCCTGGGCCGGACGGGGACGGTGCTCCGCTACGGCATCCACACCCGCGCCCCGCTCGCCCGCTGGAACATCGGGCGCGTCACCCTGCTCGGCGACAGCGCCCACGCGATGGTGCCGTTCCAGGCCCAGGGCGCGGCGCAGGCCCTGGCCGACGCGGCCGTGCTCGGCGACTGCCTCACGGACGCGGCACCGGCCGACGTACCCGACGCGCTGGACCGGTATGCGAACCGACGGCTGGCCACCGCCACACGGGTGCAGGCCGGGTCCGCGCGGGCCGGCGAGGACTACCACCTGCCGGACGGGCCGGAGGCACACGCCCGCAACGCCCGCCTGGCCGCCCAGGCGGACGAGAACGGATTCGGCCCCCATGCGGCGGCGTGGGGGGTCGACGCGTTCGACGAGCAGACGTCGTAGGACCTGCCCGCCGCGGTGAGGCGGTCGGATCGGGGCGAGGGCCGTCGTCGGGCCCCGCGCCCCCGTCGCATCGCAGGACGAGACGGGCAAGGAGGGCCCGATCCAAGCGACTTGAGGCTCGGGTCCCTTCCCGCCCTCGCGGTCCCACGGAGTCCGACTTCCTGGGAGAGCGGGCCCGGGGAGCGGATGTGCGGCCGGTCGTCGGGACCGGCGCGGGTGACGGTGGCCCGCGCCGTGGACGTCGGCGACCAGTGACTCGGTGAGGATGTCGTGCGGGGTGCCGGCGGCCACGACGTGCTACCCGCCTGCCCGCCTCCGCCCCGCCATGTCATCCCACCGTCAGTCGATGACCGCGGTGGCCTCGATCTCGACCAGGTGTTCGGGGATGTCCAGGGCCGCGACGCCGAGGAGTGTGGCGGGCGGGACCGGGGTCGTTCCCAGCTTCGCGGTCGCCCGGGAGATCCCGTCCATGAGGGCGGGCATCTTGTCGGGCGTCCAGTCGACGACATGGATGTTGAGCTTCGCCACGTCGTCGAACGAGGCGCCGGCCTCGGCCAACGCGGTGCCGACGTTGAGGTAGCACCGCTCGACCTGGGCGGCCAGGTCGCCCACGCCGACGGTGACTCCGTCGGCGTCCCACGAGACCTGCCCGGCGATGAAGACCAGCTTCGAGCCGGTCGCGATCGACACCTGCCGGTACGCGTCGATCTTCGGCAGTCCGCCGGGATTCACCAGGGTGATGGCCATGTCGTACGCCTCCTTGTCATGAGCGTCCGTGGGATCCACGTGCTCTCCTGTGGTTACTCGGGAACCGTAGGAGAGTGGCCGGCGACCGGGAAGAACGCACTTTTCGGTGACCGGGGAACCTCGTGGTGACCCAGCAGCTCAGCGGCCTGCCCGGGACGCGGACCTGTCCGGTGCCGAGGCTCCCTGACCACTCGTCAGGCGGCCGGCTTCCAGCCCGGGAGCGTCGGCAGGACCTTTTCCGCGACGCGGAACAGGGCCTCGTCGTCGGGTGTCTGGGAGTCCTGGCGCCAGATGACGAGTTCGAAGGTGCTGCCGCTGTCCTTCGGGTCGGTCGCCACCAGCAGCCGGCGGGCGACGCCGCCGGGGCCGGACTGGGGATCGCTGCCGTCGAGTCCGAAGGAGATGGCGATGGTCCGGTCCGAGTAGAGGACCGCCGGGTGTCCCAGGACCGTTCTGGTCTCGGCTCCGGCGCCCAGGTAGCCGACCGACTCGGTCACCGGGAGGTCTTCGTAGGACGCCGAGAGCTCCACGGTGTAGGTCTCCAGGTCGACGGTCGCCTCGGGGGTGACGGTCTTGGTGCCGCTCGCCCAGGTGGACTCGCTCTCGCCGCCCGACGCGGTCACCGCCTGTTCGGTCGGTGTGCCGAGGAGCTTGGGCAGGTCGGAGCGGTTCAGCGCGGTGCAGAGCTGCGCACCGGAGGCCTTGCCCCGGGGCGCAGGCGAGGCGTCGTCCGAGGACGAACAGACGGCCGGCCCCACGCTCTCGGGCGTCTGGTCGAGGATCTCCGTCAGGAACCACATGGCTCCCACGATCATCCCGACGGTCGCCACCGCCGAAAACACCTGGGCCCCCGTGCCCATTTCCTGTCTGGAACCGGATCTGGAACCGGATCTGGAACCGGATCCGGAATCGGTAACGGACGCCGCTCCGGCGTCGGCTCCGGAAGTCGCTCCGGATTCGGCTCCGGACGCCGTTCCGGATTCGGCTCCGGAAGTCGCTCCGGAATCGGCGAAATCGTCGGCCATGTCCCCCACGTCCCCCATACCCCCACCTTGATGTGCACACGCCCCCCCGTGCGCCGGGGGAGCCTAACCGGTGATCGTCAGGAGGGGAAACGGGATTCCGCCGAGCGCGCGGTCACGACGAGCCGTACGGCGCCGCGCGGCGGATCGGCGTGAAACGACTGGTGCGGATCAAACCGCGCCCCCAGCGGACGCGAGCGGACAGCTCCACCGCGGCGGCGAGCAGCCGGTGCTCACCGGGCCCGCCTTCGTCGACAAGGACAATGTCGCCGAGGTCGCGGAGCTCGCCGAGTTCGCCGAGTTCGCCGCGAAGGGCACCCGCCGACCGCCGCGAGCGCGGCCCCACGAAAGGAAGAAACGGATGTCTGAGCAGGGCTCACTCGGTGTCGCCGTCATCGGCACCGGCCGGATGGGCGCCGACCACGTGCGCCGGATCACCGACGTGATCAGCGGCGCCCATGTGGCCGCCGTCGTCGACCTCGACACCGACCGGGCCAAGGCGATCGCCGCCGGCATCGAGGGGTGTGTGTCCTACGGCGACGCCGCCGAGGCGCTGGCCGCACCGGGCGTGGCCGCCGTCCTCGTGGCCTCCCCGGGCCCCGCCCACGAGGCGGCCCTGCTCACCGCCTTCGAGCACGACCTTCCCGTCCTGTGCGAGAAGCCCCTCACTCCGGACTCCGCCTCCGCGCTGCGTCTGCTGGAGGCCGAGCAGCGGCTGGGTCACCGCAGGGTGCAGGTGGGTTTCATGCGCCGCTACGACCGCGAGTACGTCAAACTCAAGGCCCTGTTGGACAGCGGCGAGCTGGGCCGGCCGCTGCTGCTGCACAACCGGCACCGCAACGCCGAGGCCCCGCCCGGGTTCACCGACGCCCTGGCGATCAACGACTCAGTGGCCCACGAGATGGACGTCACCCGCTGGCTGCTCGGCCAGGAGATCACCGCCGTCACCGTGCTGCGGCCCCGGCCGTCCGCGTACGCCCCCGAGGGTCTGAGCGACCCGCAGTTCGTCGTCTTCGAGACCGACGGCGGTGCCGTGGTCGACGTCGAGATCTTCCTCAGTGCCCGCTACGGCTACCAGGTCCAGGCGGAGGCGGTCTGCGAGAACGGCACGGCCCGCATCGGCGACGGACACGACATGCTCGTCAACACGGCGGGACGCTGGGGCGGTACGGTCACGCCGAGCTACATCGAGCGCTTCGAGGACGCCTACGACCGTCAGGTCCAGGCCTGGGTCGACGCCACCCGCCGCGGCGAGGTCACCGGACCGAGCACCTGGGACGGGTACGCCGTCGCCGCGGTCTCCGAGGCGGGCGTCCGCGCCCTGACCGAGGGCGTCCGCGTCGAGGTGGAACTCGTCGAACGCCCCGCCCTCTACCGCTGACCTGCGACGGCTCAGCGCCGAGCGGCCCGCCGCGCAAGGCCTCGTCCTGCGGCGCGGCGGCGTCCGGAGGGCCGCGCAGCCCCCGGGACCTTCACCGCGGCCCGACGTCTGCTCACGCCTCCCCGGACAGATCCAGCAGCACCTTCGACGCGACCGTGCGGTCCTGAGCGGTGTCGAACGCGGTGACGGCCCGCTCCAACGGGAACGTGTGCGTGACGACCGGGTCGACAGGGAGGCCCTGGGCCAGCAGGGACAGGGCCTCGTCGAACTCGGTGTCGAAGCGGAAGGACCCGCGCAGTTCCAGCTCACGGGTGACCACGACATTGCCGAGCAGCCCGATCTCCCCGGGCGGCAGCAGCCCGAGCATGACCACGGTGCCGCCCCGCCGTACCCGCTCCACACAGCTCCGCAGTCCGGCCGGTGCCCCGGACGCCTCCACGGCGAGGTCGAAGACACCGGCCCAGGCGGGATCGTCGGGCCGGTCCGCCCGTGCGAGGGCGGTGGCGCCCACCTCGCCGGCGATCCGCAGCGGCTCGTCGTGGAGGTCGCTGACGACGACCTCGGCGGCGCCGGCGTGCCGCAGCGCCGCCACGACCAGACAGCCGATCGGACCGGCCCCGGTGACCAGGACCCGCCTGCCGCTCACCTCGCCCGCCCGGCGTACGGCGTGCAGCGCCACCGACAGCGGCTCGGCGAGCACGGCACGGCGCAGATCGAGCCCGGGCGGGAGCGCCCTGACCTGGTCGGCGGGCACGGTGATGCGCTGCGCGAACCCGCCCTGCACATGCGGGGTGTGGGCCGCGCTGCCCAGATAGCGGGTGTGCGCGCAGACGTGGCGCGTGCCGCGCGCGCACTCGGGGCAGACCCCGCAGGGCGTCGCCGGATGGACCGCGACGGCGGAGCCCACCTCCGGAGCGGTCGGCCCCGCGACGCCGGGGCCGAGGGCGGCGACATGGCCCACCACCTCGTGGCCGAGCACCAGGGGCTCGCTCACCGCGAAGTCGCCCACCCGGCCCCGGTGGTAGTAGTGCAGATCGGAACCGCAGATCCCGCCGAGGGCGACGGCGACCGCGATCTCCCCGGGTGCGGGACCGTCGTACGGCCGTTCCTCGACCCGGAGGTCGCCGACTCCGTGGACAACACACGCGCGCATGGGGACTCCTTGAGGGGGCGGCCGGGTCACAGGACAGACAGCATGCCGCCGTCGACGTACAGCAGCTGCCCGTTGACGAAGTCGGAGGCGGGGGAGGAGAGGAAGAGCAGGGCGCCGACCAGGTCCTCGACCTTGCCCCAGCGGCCGGCGGGGGTCCGCCCCCGCACCCAGGCGCTGAACTCCTCGTCCGCGACCAGCGCGGAGGTCAGCTCGGTGTCGAAGTAGCCGGGGCCGATGCCGTTGACCTGGATGCCGTGCGGCCCGAGGTCGGCGCACATGCCCTTGGTGAGCATCTTCAGGCCGCCCTTGGTCGCCGCATAGGGCGCGATGCCGGGGCGTACCGCCTCGCTCTGCAGCGAGCAGATGTTGATGATCTTGCCGTGGCCCCGGGGGACCATACGGCGGGCGACCTCGCGGCCCACGAGGAAGGCGCTGGTGAGGTTGGTGTCGAGCAGGCCGTGCCAGTCCTCGTCGGTGAAGTCGAGGAAAGGGGCGCGGCGTTGGGCGCCGGTGTTGTTGACCAGGATGTCGACGGGGCCTGCCCCGTCCTCGATCCGGGTGACGGCGGCGGCGACCGAGGCGGGGTCGGTGACGTCGAAGGCCTCCGCGAGGACCGCCTCTCCGAAGGTCTCGGCCAGCTCCGCGCGGGTGCTCTCCAGGGCGACGGCGTTTCGGCCGTTGAGAACGACCGTGCAGCCGGCCTCCAGCAGACCGACGGCCAGCGCCCGGCCGATGCCGCGGCTCGATCCGGTGACCAGGGCGACCTTGCCGGTGACGTCGAAGAGGGGGTGGCTCACGAAGACCTCTTTTCCCACTGAGTGGAAACTCTGTCTACTCAATGGAAAATATCGTCGGCGTGGCGGGTGGCCGATGTCAACCACGGGGTGGCGTGCCGTGCACGAGCGCCGAGTGCCCCGCTCAGCGGGAGGCCTTTCCGGTCAGTGGTAATTTGCCGCTGTGAGTGGCGGCGAGGTACCGGCGGATGTGGTCGGACGGGCGATCCGGCTGCTCGTCCTGGTGGGCGAGCACCCGCAGGGCATCACCCTGTCCGAACTGGCCCGAGCCAGCGGCGTGCCCGTCAGCACGGCCCACCGGCTGGTCACCTCACTCCGCCGCGAGGGCCTGGTGGAGTTCGAGGCCGACGGCAAGCGCTACAAACCGGGCCTCAAGCTCTTCCAACTCGGCCAGCAGGCGGGCCAGGTGTACGGATTCGCCGGCACCGCCCTCCCCGTGATGCAGCGCGTGACACGGCAGACCGAGGAAGCCACCCTGATGTCCGTCCTCGACGGCACCCGGCATCTGTACGTGCACTACGTGGACGGCCCCCTGCCGGTCGGCGTCCGCAGCGAGCCGGGCCGCCACGGTCCGCTGCACTGCACCTCGATGGGCAAGGTCCTCCTGGCCTTCGCCCCCGACGACGTACGCGCCGACCTCCTGGACCGTGTCGAGCTGACCCCGCACGGGCCCCACAGCATCACCGACCGCGACGTCCTGCGCGCCCAGGTCGCCCGCGCCGCCGAACTCGGCTACGCCACGGCCGACGAGGAACACCACCCCGGACTGCGCGCCGTGGCGGTCCCGATCCTGCGCCCCGACGGCACCGTCTTCGCCGCCCTGTCCACCGCCGCGCCCGCCTTCCGCCGAGGCATGGACGACCTGGTCGCCATGGTGCCGCTGCTGCGGTCGGCGGCGGCCGAGCTGGGCGTCCGGCTGCCCGCCCGCTGACGCACCCTCCCCACGGGCCCCGGAGGAGGGGGATCCTCACTCCGGGAGGCGCGTGGGGCGCACCCACGGCCGGGAGGGCGGACGGGCATGGGCAACCGCGACGGACAGCGACAGCGCACGGGACCGCTCGACGGAAAGACCGCGCTGGTCACCGGGGCCGGCACCGGCATCGGCCGGGAGACGGCGCTGATGCTCGCCGAGGCGGGCGCGACGGTGGTCCTCGTCGGGCGCCGCAAGCGCGTCCTCGACGAGGTCGCCGCCGTCATCGAGGACGCCGGAGGCACGGGGCTCACCCACTCCACGCATGTCGAGAGCGCCGACGAGGTACGGGAGTTGATCGAGTGGACCCGGGAGGCCGCCGGACCCGTCGACATCCTCGTCAACAACGCGGGCGGCGCCGGCAAGGTGGTCGACGTCCGCTGGACCGGCGAGGACGAGTGGAACGCCGTCCTGGGCGTCAACCTCACCGCGGTCTATCTCCTCACCCAGGCCGTCCTCCCGGACATGCTGGCGCGCGGCGGCGGCTCGATCATCACGATCTCCTCCCTCGCCGCGCTACGCCCCACGCTCCTCGGCGGAGCCCCGTACGGCGCGGCCAAGGCGGGCGTGCGCAACTTCATGACCTATCTGCACCACACCTTCCGCAACGACCTCGTCCGCGCCACCTGCATCCTTCCCGGCGAGGTCAACACCCCCATCCTGGACAGCCGGGCCGCCCCGCCGAGCGAGGAGCGGCGGGCGGTCATGGTGCAGCCGGAGGACGTGGCACGGGCCGTACTGCTGTGCGCCACCCTCCCACCGCGGACGGTCGTCGAGGAACTGGTCATCGCCCCCACCCTGGTGCGGGACACGTCCGCCGACGTCGAGGCGAGCCGCTGGACCGGGGCCCCGGCGGACGCCCGCCCGGCGGACTGAGACGACGGGTGCGTGCGTGAGCGTCCTCCGCGTCCGGTTCCTCGGGCGGGGTGACGTACGCGGCGGCGTCGGACGACGGAGGCCGGAGGCCGGAGGCGAGCACGAAAAACGTCCGGGCCGCCCCCGCGAAGGGCCGGCCCGGACGCCGTGATCGGGTCGATCAGGCCAGGACGATCAGACCAGGTCGAAGCGGTCCAGGTCGGAGACCTTGGCCCACGCCGCGACGAAGTCCTTCACGAACTTCTCCTTGGCGTCGTCGCTCGCGTAGACCTCGGCGAGGGCGCGCAGCTCGGAGTTCGAGCCGAAGACGAGGTCGGCACGGGTGCCGGTCCACTTGACCTCGCCGGTGGCCGCGTCACGGCCCTCGAAGAGGGTCTGGTCGGCGGACGTGGACTTCCAGGTCGTGCCCAGGTCGAGCAGGTTGACGAAGAAGTCGTTGGTGAGCTTGCCCGGGGTGTCGGTGAAGACGCCGTGCGAGGACTGGGCGTGGTTGGCGCCCAGGACACGCAGACCACCGACGAGGGCCGTCAGCTCGGGGGCGCTCAGGGAGAGCAGGTTCGCCCTGTCGAGCAGCAGGTACTCGGCGGGCAGGCGGTTGCCCTTGCCCTGGTAGTTGCGGAACCCGTCGGCCGTCGGCTCCAGCGCGGCGAACGACTCGGCGTCCGTGTGCTCCTCGGTCGCGTCCACGCGGCCCGGGGTGAAGGGCACCTCGACGTCGTAGCCGGCGTCCTTGGCGGCCTTCTCGACCGCGGCGGCACCGCCGAGGACGATCAGGTCGGCCAGGGAGACCTTCTTGGCGCCGGAGTTGAACTCCGACTGGACACCCTCCAGGACGCTCAGGACGTGACGCAGCTCGTCCGGGTTGTTGACCTCCCAGCCGCGCTGGGGCTCCAGGCGGATCCGGGCACCGTTGGCGCCGCCCCGCTTGTCGCTGGAGCGGAAGGTGGAGGCCGACGCCCACGCGGTGGACACCAGCTGCGAGACGGTCAGACCCGAGGAGAGCAGCTTGGTCTTGAGCGCCGCGATGTCGGCGGCGTCGATGACCGCGCCCTCGGCCTCCGGCAGCGGGTCCTGCCACACCAGGGTCTCCGCCGGGACCTCCGGGCCGAGGTACAGCGACTTCGGGCCCATGTCACGGTGGGTCAGCTTGAACCAGGCGCGGGCGAAGGCGTCCGCGAACTGCTCGGGGTGCTCGTAGAAGCGACGCGAGATCTGCTCGTAGACCGGGTCGAAGCGGAGCGACAGGTCGGTGGTGAGCATCGTCGGGAGCTTCTTCTTCGACGCGTCGTGGGCGTCGGGGATGATCGCCTCGGCGTTCTTCGCCACCCACTGGTTCGCGCCGGCCGGGCTCTGGGTGAGCTCGTACTCGTACTCGAAGAGGTTCTTGAAGAAGTTGTTGCTCCACCGCGTGGGCGTCTCCGTCCACGTCACCTCCAGGCCGGAGGTGATGGCGTCGCCGCCCTTGCCGGTGCCGTAGGTGCTCTTCCAGCCGAGACCCTGCTCCTCCAGCGAGGCGGCCTCGGGGTCGTTGCCCACGTTGTCCGCGGGGCCGGCGCCGTGGGTCTTGCCGAAGGTGTGACCACCGGCGATGAGGGCGACGGTCTCCTCGTCGTTCATCGCCATGCGGCGGAACGTCTCACGGATGTCGCGGGCCGCGGCGATCGGGTCCGGGTTGCCGTTCGGGCCCTCCGGGTTGACGTAGATCAGACCCATCTGGACGGCGCCGAGCGGGCTCTCCAGCTCGCGGTCGCCGGTGTAGCGCTGGTCGTCGAGCCAGGTGGTCTCGGGGCCCCAGTAGACGTCCTCCTCGGCCTCCCAGACATCGGCGCGGCCGCCGCCGAAGCCGAAGGTCTCGAAGCCCATCTGCTCCAGGGCGACGTTACCGGTGAGGATCATGAGGTCGGCCCAGGAGATGGACTGGCCGTACTTCTTCTTCACCGGCCACAGCAGACGGCGGGCCTTGTCCAGGTTGGCGTTGTCCGGCCAGCTGTTCAGCGGCGCGAAGCGCTGCTGACCGGCACCGGCGCCACCACGGCCGTCGCTGATGCGGTAGGTGCCGGCGCTGTGCCAGGCCATACGGATCATCAGCGGGCCGTAGTTGCCGAAGTCGGCCGGCCACCAGTCCTGCGAGGTGGTCAGCACCTCGGCGATGTCCTGTTTCACGGCGGCGAGGTCGAGGTTCTTGAACGCCTCGGCGTAGTCGAACTCCTCACCGAGGGGGTTCGCCACGGCGGGGTTCTTGGCGAGGATCTTCAGGTTGAGCCGCTCCGGCCACCACTGACGGTTTCCACCGCCCTGGGTCGGGTGCGCGGCGCGCCCGTGAGCGACCGGGCAGCCTCCCGTCTCCTCGGGCTTCGAGTCTGTGACGATCGCGTCGTGGTTCTCAGTCATGGGAGTCCTTCCGGAACTGGTGGATCACGGTGCTGAACTGCTGGCTTAGGAACATGAGGGGCACAGGCCCCAGTAGATGACCTCGGCCTCGTCGATCGCGAAGCCGCGGTCGTCGGAGGCGGTCAGGCACGGGGCATGCCCGACCGCGCAGTCGACGTCGACCACGACACCGCAGGAGCGGCACACGAGGTGATGGTGGTTGTCGCCCACACGGCCCTCGTACAGGGCCGGGCTGCCGGGTGGTTCGAGGCGGCGTACGAGTCCGGCACCGGTGAGCGCGCTGAGCGCCTCGTACACGGCCTGGAGCGATATGTGGCCCACACGATCGCGCACCCCTGAGGCGATCGCTTCGACGCCGAGGTGGTCGCCGTGCCGGACGGTTTCCAGCAGCGCCACGCGCGCGGCCGTCACCCGCAGGCCGGCACCGCGCAGCTCCTCGGCGGTGTTCGGAGGCTGGGATGCGGTCATGCGGACCAACCTACCCTCATAAACACGAACAGTTCAAGAAAACGAACCATCCAAGTTTGCCGTGCGACCCCGGCCACCGTCCGTCACCGCCGTACGAGCCCCATGGCGCCGCCCGTACGGCCTCCCACCTGGGACGATCTCCGCGCACATGCCCCGGGGCGCCGTCAATCCAGGGCGAGCAGGGCGACAGCGGGCGCGGACGGTATCCGCCGCCCGGCGGCACAGAGGTGGAGCGGTGCGGCCCAGAGGCGGAGCAGGGAGAGCGTGGCGAAGTGCGCCCGGCGGAGGAGGGGGTACCCGGGAACGAGCCCCGAGCCGGCCCCGGCGAAGCGCTCGGGTCAGGCTCCCCGTGAAGCCGCTCCGGGCAGGCTCCCGCGAAGGAGGTGGCCTCGGATGAGCCCCACGCAAGCACCCTCCCCGCGCCCGCGGGCCTACGACGGCCCGCGCCCGCGGGCCTACGACGCCGAGCCGTATCTCCCCGGCCGTGGCGGCCTCCCCGCCCACCGCCGGGCCGCGGCCGACTGCCGAGGCTGTCCGCTCCACGAGGACGCCACCCGGACGGTCTTCGGCAAGGGAGACGAGTCCGCGCGGCTCCTCCTCGTCGGTGAACAGCCGGGGGACCAGGAGGACAGACGGGGTGAGCCCTTCGTCGGCCCCGCCGGGCGGCTGTTGCGGCGGGCTCTGGAGGAGGCCGGGATCGACATGGACACGGCCTATGTGACCAACGCGGTCAAACACTTCAAGTTCACCCGGCCCCCGGGCGGGGGCACACGCCGTATCCACAAGGCCCCCGACCTGCGCGAGGTCGCCGCGTGCCGCCCCTGGCTGCTCGCCGAACTGCGCCTTGTCCGGCCCGAGATCGTGGTGGCCCTCGGCGCGACCGCCGGCAAGGCACTGCTCGGCAGCTCCTTCCGGGTCACCAAGGACCGCGGCGCGCTGCTGTCCATGCCCCCGGAGGGAGGCGGATTCCAGGGATCGCGGGGGCCGCACGTCGTGGCCACGCTCCACCCGTCCGCCGTTCTGCGCGCCGACGACCGCGAGGGCGCGTACGCGGGACTGGTGTCGGACCTGAAGGTGGCCGCGGAAGCTTTGGCCAAGAGTGAGCCGTAATTCCGGCGCCCTTCGACCCATGGTGACCCTCGACCCTTACGGCTTGCGTCCCACACCGCCGAAACTGTCCACTTCCCACGGCTCGTCGGAGCCGCCCCGCTCGGCCCGCCACTGGGCCACGGACACGAGCCCCGGCTCGCTCAGCTCCAGCCCGTCGAAGAACCGGATGAGCTGCTCGGGGGAGCGGTTGACGCGCGGGTTGTCGCTCGCCTCGTTCCAGTGCTCGACCATCACCCGCATCGCCTCGGGCCGGTACACCTCCGTGCTGTCGCCGAGCACGAGGTGACTGCCGGAGGGCAGGGCGTCGAGGAGCCGGGCGACCACGCCGTACGCGCTCTCGTCCGGCACATGGGCGGTGATGCCGAGCAGCATGAGGGCGACGGGACGGGTGAGGTCCAGCGTGTCGGCGGCGCGTTCGAGGATGGTGTCCGGGTCGCGCAGGTCGGCGGCGACGAAGGCGGTGGCGCCCTCGGGGGTGCTGGTGAGCAGAGCCTTGGCGTGGGCGAGGACGGTCGGGTCGTGGTCGACGTAGACGATGCGCGCGTCCCGGGCCGTGCGCTGGGCGACCTCGTGGGTGTTGTCCTCGGTGGGCAGCCCGGTGCCGATGTCGAGGAACTGGCGTAAGCCGGCCTCCTCGGTGAGGTGGGTGACCGTCCGGCGCAGGAAGGCCCGCTGGGCGCGGGCGATGTCGACGATCTGGGGGTTCACCCCGCGGATCTGGTCACCGACCCGCCGGTCGATCTCGTAGCAGTCCTTGCCGCCGAGCCAGTAGTTCCAGATCCGGGCCGAGTGCGGGATGGTGCTGTTGATGACCGGACGGTCAAGTGGCATGGAAACTCCCCGTGTTGACGCCTGTAGCAGCCACCCAACCTAGCAAGATCGCCATGTACTTGATCAGCGGACAGTCACGGGAACGACCGTCCACCGTCGAGATCCGGACGACCACGGCCTGGCCGCGCCGCCGGGCGGCCCCGGACGCGACGCCACGTCCAGGAGGCCCGGGCCCAGGGCCTTCTAGCCGCCGCTCCCGGTCACCAGCACCACCTCCAGGGTGCGCGGGCCGTGCACCCCCTCCACGCGGTCCAGTTCGATGTCGCTGGTGGCGGACGGCCCGGAGATCCAGGTCAACGGGCGTGTCGGATCGAGCAGTTCGAGGGCCTGCGGCACCGACGACACGACCTGTTCCGGTACGCGTACGACGCAGATGTGGTGGTCGGGCACGAGGGTGATCCGGCGGCGGCCCTGGTCGGGGGAGCCGTCGAGGACGATGGTGCCGGTCTCGGCGATGGCGAGGGCACAGGCGGTGACCACGCTGTCGACCCGGTCCAGCTCGTGCGCGGTGCTCGTGGCGCGGTCGTGCACGCGTGCCGCGTCGACCGCCTTGAGCCAGTACGGCGGCAGGCCGGGCGGGACCAGCACGGTCTGCGAACCCCGCCCGGCCAGGAGTCGCGTGAGCAGCTCCGGCAACTCCTCGTCCGCGCACCGGTGCACGATCGCCCGGTAGTCCGCCAGGTTCTCCGCCAGCAGTTCCACCGTCTCCGCCACGCTCCGCCCGCCGTGCTCACGGAGATAGTCCCGCTGAACGGCCTGCTGGTACGGCGTGTCGTCCCGTGGCACGTCGGCGAGGGCGCGCCGCACCCGGCCCAGGATCAGATCCCTGCTGCTCACTTGCCGG
The DNA here is from genome assembly GCF_045160825.1 of Streptomyces sp. NBC_00104. NCBI lineage: Bacteria > Bacillati > Actinomycetota > Actinomycetes > Kitasatosporales > Streptomycetaceae > Streptomyces > Streptomyces sp. NBC_00104. The sequence continues at coordinate 10,005,344 of NZ_CP108215.1, forward strand.
TGTCCTTTCCGCCGTTCGTGGATCCGGTCGTCCGTCCGCCGGTGGTTCCACCGCCGGTCGATCCTCTGCCGGTGGTTCCTCCGCCGTTCGTCCGTCCGCCGTTCGTCCGCTGCCACCAGTCCCGGAACGGCTCGGCCGGCAGCGCGGGAAGATCGCGGCTGGCGCTCCACGCCTTGCCGGGGCCCGGCAGCGTACGGGGGTGGAAGCGGCGGGTGCGGGACGCGAGCCGCTGCCCGGTGCGCAGCGCGCCGGGGTGGCTGAACGCCCAGCGGGCCGCGCGCATCGCCGCCCGCTCGGCGGCGTGCCCCTTCGCGGGCTTGAGCACGACCTTGTTGCCCTGCTCCGTCACCGGGCCGCCCTGCACGACCCGCTCCCGCAGATGCACCAGCACCTCCGGGATGTCGATGGCGACCGGGCACACCTCGTAGCAGGCACCGCACAGCGAGGACGCGTACGGCAGCGAGGCGTCGATCTCGCTTCCCGTGCCCCGGAGTTGGGGGCTGAGGATGGCGCCGATCGGGCCCGGGTACACCGAGCCGTACGCGTGGCCGCCCGCCCGCTCGTACACCGGGCAGACGTTGAGGCAGGCCGAGCAGCGGATGCAGCGCAGGGCCTGGCGGCCGACCTCGTCGGCGAGGGTGTCGGTGCGGCCGTTGTCGATGAGGACCAGGTGGAAGGTCTGCGGTCCGTCCTCGGCGGTCGTGCCCGTCCAGGTCGACGTGTACGGGTTCATCCGCTCGGCCGTGGAGGAGCGGGGGAGGGTCTGCAGGAACACCTCCAGGTCCTGCCAGGTCGGCACGATCTTCTCGATGCCGACGACGGAGATCAGGGTCTCGGGGAGGGTGAGGCACATCCGGCCGTTGCCCTCGGACTCCACGACCACCAGCGTGCCGGTCTCGGCGACCATGAAGTTGGCGCCCGAGACACCGACCTTGGCCCGCAGGAACTTCTCCCGCAGATGCAGCCGCGCCGCGTCCGCCAGCTCGGCGGGCGTGTCGGTCAGGCCCTCCGGGGCCGGGCGGCCCCACTCACCCATCTCGCGCGCGAAGATGTCGCGGATCTCGCCCCGGTTGCGGTGGATCGCCGGGACGAGGATGTGCGAGGGCCGGTCCTTGCCCAACTGCACGATGAGCTCGGCGAGATCGGTCTCGTAGGCATGGATGCCCTCGGCCTCCAGCGCCTCGTTCAGCCCGATCTCCTGCGTGGCCATCGACTTGACCTTGACGACCTCGCTCTCCCCGGTCGCCTTGACGAGATACGTCACGATCCGGTTGGCCTCGTCCGCGTCGGCGGCCCAGTGGACCGTGCCGCCCGCGGCCGTGACCGCCTCCTCCAACTGCACCAGATACCGGTCGAGATGGCGGAGCGTGTGGTCCTTGATCTGCTTTCCGGCGTCGCGCAGCGCGGCCCAGTCGGACACCTCCGCGACCGCGGCCGCGCGTTTGGCGCGGATGGTGTGGGTGGCGTGCCGCAGATTGCCGCGCAGGGTCGTGTTGTGCACGGCTTCGTGCGCGGCCTTCGGAAACGCCGGCATCCCGAGATACGTCCCGCTCATGCCGGCGGCTCCTCTTCCGTGCTCGCCAGGATCTCCGCGATGTGGACGGGCCGCACGGCGGTGCGCAGCCGCGTCATCGTGCCGCCGATGTGCATCAGGCACGAGTTGTCGGCCGCGCACAGCACCTCGGCGCCCGTCGACTCGGCGTTGCGCACCTTGTCGGCGCCCATGGCGGCCGAGACATCGGAGTTCTTCACGGCGAACGTGCCGCCGAAGCCACAGCACTCGTCGGCGCCGGGCAGCTCCACCAGCTCCAGCCCCTTCACGGCCTGGAGCAGTCGGCGCGGCCGGTCGCCCAGGCCGAGGCTCCGCAGCCCGTGGCAGGTCGGGTGGTACGTCACCTTGTGCGGGTAGTACGCGCCCACGTCGGTCACGCCCAGCACGTCCACCAGGAACTCGGTGAGCTCGTACGTCTTCGGCACGACCGGCGCCAGCGTCCGCGCCAGGGTGTCCCCCCGCCCCTCCGCCCGCGCCCGTTCGCCCATCCGCGGATACAGCTCCCGCACCATCGCCCCGCACGAGCCGGACGGCGTCACGATCGCCTCGTACTCCCGGAATACATCGGAGAACTGCCGGGCCAGTGGCTCGGCCTCCCGTCGGTACCCGGTGTTGTAGTGCGCCTGCCCGCAGCAGGTCTGACCCATCGGGAAGTCGACGTCGACACCCAGCCTGGTCAGCAGTTTCACCACGGCCCGGCCGGTGTCCGGATAGAGCGTGTCGTTGACACAGGTCAGGAACAGGGCGACACGCATCGCGGCTCCTCGGGGGTCGGTCATCGGATGAGTGCAGAGTACGACGTGAGCACGCCGAGGGCGAGGGGCTTCGCCCGCGGATCGGCGGGCTCGGGTGAACCCTTGCGCCGATCGCCGCCGGAAACGGCCCCGCCGGGGAGGACCCGGCTCACCGCTCGGTGAGCCGGGCCTCCGCCGCGCGCCAGGCCGCCGGGTCGCCCTGCGGCTCGTACCGCACCAGCGGCTGGGTGCGGGCGAGGAGCTGCCGCATCGAGGCCCGGTCGCCCACCAGGCCGTGGGTGCGGGCCTGGACGAGGACGTTGCCCAGGGCCGCCGCCTCCGCCGGTCCCGCCACCACCGGAAGCCCGCAGGCGTCGGCGGTGAGCTGGCAGAGCAGGGCGTTGCGGGTGCCGCCGCCGACGATGTGGACGACGTCCACGGGGTGATCGGCGAGGGCCTGGGCCTCGGTGACGGCCCGCCGGTGGGCGAGGGCCAGTGAGTCGAGGATGCAGCGGGTGATCTCGGCGGGCGTCCCCGGAACGGGCTGCCCCGACTCCCGGCACGCCTGCGCGATCCGCTCAGGCATCCGGCCGGGCGCCAGGAACGCCGCGTCCCCGGCGTCCACGACCGACCGCCGCGCGGGCACCGTCGCGGCGGCGCGCAGCAACTCGCCGAGATCCGGGTCCCCCCACTCCCGTACGCACTCCTGGAGCAGCCACAGCCCCATGATGTTCCGGAGGTAGCGGACCGTGCCGTCGAGCCCCAGTTCGTTGGTGAAGTTGGCCGCCCGGCTCGCCTCGGTCAGCACCGGGGCCTCCAGCTCCAGGCCGGCCAGCGACCAGGTGCCGGTGCAGATGTACGCGAACCGCTCCCCGGCCGCCGGGACGGCCGTCACCGCCGAAGCGGTGTCGTGCGACCCGACCGTCGTCACCGGCACCGGGCCCGTCAGCCCGGTCTCCTCCAGCACCTGCTCCTGGAGCAGCCCCGCAGGATCCCCGGGCCGCCGCAGCGGCGCGAACAGTTCCAGATCGATCCCGAGCCGCTCGGCCACGTCGGAGGCCCAGCCACGCGTCCGGGGGTCGATCAGCTGCGTCGTCGAGGCGTTGGTCAGCTCGGTGCCCTGCTCGCCGGTCAGCCAGTACGTCAGCAGATCGGGGATGAGCAACAACCGCTTGGCGTAGGCCAGTTGGGCGGACGAGCGGGCGGCGACCAGCTGGTACAGGGTGTTGAAGGGCGCGTACTGCAACCCGGTCGCCGCGTACAGCTCGGCGGCGGGCACCGTGGCCCACACCTTCTCCGCGACACCCTCGGTACGGGCGTCCCGGTAGTGCACCGGATTGCCCAGGAGGGCCCCGTCACCGTCGAGCAGCCCGTAGTCGACGGCCCAGCTGTCGATCCCGACGGAGTCGACCTGCCCGGCGGCCTTCAGCCCGTCCAGGACCCCCGCGTACAGCGAGAGCACGTCCCAGCGCAGCCCCTCGGGCGTCCGCACCGGCCGGTTCGGGAACCGGTGGGCCTCCACGAGCTCCAGCGAGTCCCGTCCCGCGCGGCCGACCATGACCCGCCCACTGGACGCACCGAGGTCGACCGCCGCGTACGACTTCACGGCCGTGCTCATCACAGTCCCGCTCATCGGAGGAAGGCGGCGGCCACGCCGGCGTCGACCGGGACGTGCAGACCGGTGGTGTGCGTCAGCTCCCCGCCCGTCAGCGCGAACACCGCGTTCGCCACGTGCTCCGGCAGCACCTCGCGCTTGAGGATGGTCCGCTGGGCGTAGAACTCGCCCAGCTTCTCCTCCTCGATCCCGTAGGTCGCCGCGCGCTGGGCACCCCAGCCGGCCGCGAAGATCCCCGAACCACGCACCACGCCGTCGGGGTTGACCCCGTTGACGCGGATGCCGTGCTCACCCAGCTCGGCGGCCAGCAGCCGCACCTGGTGCGCCTGGTCGGCCTTGGTGGCGGAGTAGGCGATGTTGTTGGGCCCGGCGAAGACGGCGTTCTTCGAGGCGATGTAGACGATGTCACCGCCCAGCCCCTGCGCGATCATCACCCGGGCCGCCTCACGCGACACGAGGAACGATCCACGGGCCATGATGTCGTGCTGCAGATCCCAGTCCTTCGCCGACGTCTCCAGCAGCGGCTTGGAGATCGAGATACCGGCGTTGTTGACGACGAGGTCGACCCCGCCGAAGGCCAGCGCGGCGGCCTTGAAGGCCGCACCGATCTGCTCCTCGTCCGTCACGTCGACGGTCACGGCGACGGCCTTGTCGGCCCCGCCCAGCTCCTCGGCGACGGCGGCGGCGTTCTCGGCGTTCAGATCGGCGACGACGACACAGGCCCCCTCGGCGACCAGCCGATGGGCGATGGCCTTCCCGATCCCGCTGCCCGCACCCGTGACGAGCGCGACCCGCGTGGCGAGCGGCTTCGGCCTGGGCATCCGCTGGAGCTTGGCCTCCTCCAGCGCCCAGTACTCGATACGGAACTTCTCCGACTCCTCGATCGGCGCGTACGTCGACACCGCCTCGGCGCCCCGCATCACGTTGATCGCGTTGACGTAGAACTCGCCGGCCACCCGCGCGGTCTGCTTGTCCTTGCCGAAGCTGAACATGCCCACGCCGGGGATCAGCACGATCGCCGGGTCGGCGCCGCGCATCGCGGGGGAGTCGGGGTCGGCGTGCCGCCGGTAGTAGGCGGCGTACTCCTCCCGGTACTCGGCGTGCAGTTCCTTGAGCCGGGCGATCGCGGCGTCGAGATCGGCGGTCGGCGGAAGATCCAGCACCAGCGGCCGGACCTTCGTACGAAGGAAGTGGTCGGGGCACGAGGTCCCCAGGGCGGCGAGCCGCGGGTGCTCCGCACTCGCCAGGAAGTCGAGGACGACCTCCGCGTCGGTGAAGTGCCCGACCTGCGGCTTGTCCTGCGAGGCGATCGCCCGGACGTGCGGCGCCAGCGCGGCGGCCCGCTCCCGGCGCTCCGTGGCGGCGAGCGCGGCGTACCCCTCGACGGCGGGCCCGAACGGCTCGGCCTTCCCGCGCTCGACGAGGAACTGCTCGGCCGTACGAATGATGTGCAGCGAGTTCTTCTCGCACTCCTCGGCGGTGTCACCCCAGGCGGTGATCCCGTGCCCACCCAGCACACACCCGATGGCCTGCGGGTTCTCCCGCTTGATCGCCGCGATGTCCAGCCCCAGCTGGAACCCCGGCCGCCGCCACGGCACCCACACCACACTGTCCCCGAAACACTCGGCGGTCAGCTTCTCCCCGTCGGCCGCACAGGCGAGCGCGATTCCGGAGTCGGGGTGCAGATGGTCGACATGGGCGGAGTCCACCAGCCCGTGCATGGCGGTGTCGATCGACGGCGCCGCCCCGCCCTTCCCGTGCAGGCAGTAGTCGAACGCGGCCACCATCTCGTCCTCGCGCTCGACACCCGGGTACACGTCGACGAGCGCCCGCATCCGGTCGAGCCGCAGCACGGCCAGCCCCGCCTCGGTGAGCGTCCCGAGGTCGCCGCCGGACCCCTTCACCCACATCAGTTCCACGTCACCCCCGGTGACGGGATCGGTGTCCGTCCCCTTGGCGGACGTGTTACCACCGGCGTAGTTGGTGTTACGCGGATCGGCACCGAGCCGACGGGACCGGGCGAGAAGGGCAGCGGCTTCGGGATGGGTTGCCATACGAGATCAATCCTTACAGTGACGTTTGTACGAAGGGGGACTGCGGCGCCCCGTCAGGGGCGCGGGGAACTGCGCGACCAGCCACGAACCGGCCCGCAGCCCGCGACCGGCGGAATCCGGCAGGCGAGAGGCGGCAATCGGCTTCAGCCCAGCGCAGCGGTCACGCCCCCCACCCCGCCTGCTCTCCACCGACCCGCTCCTCGACGATCTTCGAGGCCCACCCGGACCGGCGGTACGCCCCCATGGGGTCCGCGTCCAACCCCATCTCCTCGCGCACCTCACGAAGCAGCGGCCGTACATCCGTGTTGTACGCGTCCATCACCACGGCGTTGGCCTCGAGTACGTCCCCGGCCCGCTGGGCGGAGCGCAGCGCGTCGCCGTCGACGAGCAGCGCCTTCGCCGTGGCCTCCTGCACGTTCATCACCGACCGGATGATCGCCGGGATCTTCGCCTCGATGTTGTGGCACTGGTCGAGCATGAACGCGACCTCGGGGGTGAACCCACCCCCACGCACGACCTCGTACATGATCCGGAACAGCTGGAACGGGTCGGCCGCGCCCACCATCAGGTCGTCGTCGGCGTAGAACCGCGAGTTGAAGTCGAACGCGCCGAGCTTCCCCTCCCGCAGGAGCGTCGCCACGATGAACTCGATGTTCGTCCCCGGCGCGTGATGCCCGGTGTCGACGACCACCTGCGCCTTCTCGCCCAGCTTCAGGCAGTGGGCGTAGGCGGTACCCCAGTCCGGCACATCGGTCGTGTAGAACGCCGGCTCGAAGAACTTGTACTCCAGCAGCATCCGCTGCTCGTCCCCGAGCCGCTCGTACACCTCGGCGAGCCCTTCGGCCAGCCGGTCCTGCCGCTCACGTATGTCGTCCTGGCCGGGATAGTTCGTACCGTCCGCGAACCACAGCTTCAGGTCCCGGGACCCGGTCGCGTCCATGATGTCGACGCACTCCAGCAGATGATCGACGGCCTTGCGCCGGATCGCCGCGTCCGGGTGGCAGATGCTGCCCAGCTTGTAGTCGTCGTCCTGGAAGGTGTTGGAGTTGATCGCGCCGAGCTTCACACCCCGCTGCTCGGCGTGCTTGGCGAGCGCCGCGTAGTCGTCGACCTTGTCCCAGGGGATGTGCAGGGCCACGGTCGGGGCCACGCCGGTGAACTCGTGGACCTTGCCGGCGTCGTCCAGCTTCTCCCAGGGATTGCGCGGAACCCCCTGTTGGGCGAACACCTTGAAGCGGGTTCCGGAGTTTCCGTACGCCCACGACGGCGTCTCGACGGCCTGGGTCTTGAGGGCGGCCTTCACCGCGGCGAGCTCGGTCACGTCAGGGCTCCTACCGACTTCGATGTCTGAAACGATTCAGTACCGGAAACTATGAGCGGCTCGCCGGACTGTCAACCCCCCAGGTCAACACCGTTCTCCGTGACCCGGTCGTGACCTCAACGGTCGAAAGAATTTCGACCGAAACCCATTGACGTGACCTGCGACTGGTGCCTAACGTCCCGGCAACCCAGTTGAAACCTTTCACGGCGCAGTGAGGCAGCTTCTCCGCTAGCCACCGGCCGTCGTCGAGGAGCCCCCAATGACCCACCGGTCCGACACGGGTCCGGCCCCCGTTCTCGCATTGAAGGGCATTTCCAAGTCCTTCGGCGCCGTACGCGCCCTGCGGGACGTGTCCCTCGAACTGTTCCCGGGCGAGGTGCACGCACTCGCCGGGGAGAACGGCGCGGGCAAGTCGACCCTGATCAAGAGCCTCGCAGGGGTGCACCGACCGGACTCCGGTCAGCTGCTCCTCGACGGCGACCCCACGGTCTTCCACGGCCCGGCCGACGCCCGGGACGCGGGCATCGCCGTCATCTACCAGGAGCCCACGCTCTTCCCCGACCTGTCGATCGCCGAGAACATCTTCATGGGCCGCCAGCCCCGGCGCGCCCTCGGCCGTATCGACCACAAGGCCACCCACACGGCGACCCTCGCGCTGATGCAGCGGCTCGGTGTCGAACTCGACCCCGACCGCCCGGCGCGCGGCCTGTCCATCGCCGACCAGCAGATCGTCGAGATCGCCAAGGCGCTCTCCTTCGACGCCCGCGTCCTGATCATGGACGAGCCGACGGCGGCCCTCACCGGCAGCGAGGTGGCCCGGCTCTTCGGCGTCGTCCGCACGCTGCGCGAGCAGGGCTCCGCCGTCCTCTTCATCTCGCACCGGCTGGAGGAGATCTTCCAGATCTGCCAGCGGGTCACCACCCTCCGTGACGGCGCCTGGATCTCCAGCGAACCGATCGACGGCATGACCGAGGACGACCTGGTCCGCCGCATGGTCGGCCGCGACCTGGAGGAGCTGTACCCGAAGCAGGAGGTCGAGCCGGGCGACGTCGCGCTGAGCGTGCGCCGACTGACCCGCGAGGGCGTCTTCACCGATGTCTCCTTCGAGGTCCGCCGCGGCGAGATCGTCGGCCTGGCCGGCCTCGTCGGCGCCGGCCGTACGGAGGTGGCGCGGGCCGTCTTCGGCATCGACCGCTGGGACGCGGGCGAGGTCGACATCGACGGGAAGGCGCTCACCAACGGCGCCCCCTCCACCGCGATGGCCGCTGGGCTCGCCCTGGTCCCCGAGGACCGCCGCGCCCAGGGCCTGGTGATGGACATGTCCATCGAACGGAACATCGGCCTCACCGGACTCCGTACGACCGTCAGGGCCGGGCTGATGGACCGGGGCGCCGAGCGCAGCCGCTCCCTCGACTGGGCCGTCAAGCTCCAGGTCAAGTACGCCCGGATCGCCGACACCGTCAACACCCTGTCCGGCGGCAACCAGCAGAAGGTCGTCCTCGCCAAGTGGCTCGCCACCGGGCCGAAGGTGCTGATCGTCGACGAGCCCACCCGGGGCATCGACGTCGGTACGAAGGCCGAGGTGCACCGCCTCCTCAGCGAGCTCGCCGCCGACGGCGTGGCCGTGCTGATGATCTCCTCCGACCTGCCCGAGATCCTCGGTATGGCCGACCGCGTGCTCGTGATGCACGAGGGCCGGCTCACCGCCGAGATCCCTCGCTCCGAAGCCACCGAGGAATCCGTGATGGCCGCAGCCACCGGGAGGGCCGCCGCATGACGGTGACCACCCCTCAGAACACCCCCGTCGCCGAGGTGCCCAAGTCCAGCGGCACCCGGCTCGTGGACCGCGTCTTCAAGATGCGTGAACTCGCCATCCTGGTCGTCTTCCTGGTGATGATCGTCGTCACCCAGCTGGGCAACAGCGAGTTCCTCACCGAGCAGGGCATCAAGGACCTGCTGCTCAACGCGACCATCCTGGTGCTGGTCGCCGTCGGTCAGTCGCTGGTCGTCATCACCAGGAACGTCGACCTGTCGGTCGGCTCCACCCTCGGCATCAGCGCCTTCGCCGCCGGTACGTACCTCCAGGGCGGCGGGAACGCGGTCGTGGCCGTGGCTCTCGCGGTCCTGATGGGCATCGGCTTCGGTCTGCTGAACGGCCTGCTCGTCAGCCTCGGCCAGGTGCCTGCCCTCGTCGTCACCCTCGGCACGCTCTACATCATCCGGGGCATCGACTCGATCTGGGTCGGCTCCCGCCAGATCGTCGCCTCCGGCCTCCCGGACGGCTTCGTCGACTTCGGCTCCGGCGGCATCTACGCGGTGCCCTATCTGGCACTGATCGCGGTGGCGGTGCTGGTGGCGACGGCGTACTACCTGAAGCACTTCGGCAGCGGCCGCGAGCTGTACGCGCTCGGCTCCAACCCGGAGGCCGCCCGGCTCGCCGGTATCCCGGTGCGCAAGCGGATCCTGGTCGCGTACACCTTCTGCGGCGCCCTCGCCGGCCTCGCCGGAGCGCTGTACCTGGCCCGCTTCGGCAACGTCGACTCCAGCACCGGCAACGGCTACGAACTCACCGTCGTCAGCGCGGTCGTGGTCGGCGGCGTCGTCTTCACCGGCGGCTCCGGCAGTGTCTACGGCGCGGCGCTCGGCGCTCTGCTGCTGACCTCCATCAACAGCGTGCTGCCCGCCCTCGGCGTCAGCTCGGTGTGGGTGCTGGCCATCAACGGCATCCTGCTCATCCTCGCCATCGCCGTGGACCGTGTGGTCGCGCTGCGGGTGGCCACCGCCCTGAAGAAGAGGAACGCCCGCCATGGCTGATTCCACCCTGTCGCGCGCGATCCGCTGGGACACGGTGGTCGGCGCCCTCCTCATCGTCGTGCTCCTGCTGTCCTTCACCACGGTGGACGGCTTCGGGAACGCGCTCAACCTGTCCTTCCTCATCGGCAACACCCTGCCGATCGCGCTGGTCGCTCTCCCCATGACCCTTCTCGTGGTCGCCGGCGAGATCGATCTGTCGGTCGCCTCCACCGCCGGCCTGTCCGGCGCGGTGATGGGCGCCCTGTGGAACCAGGGCCTGACCATCGAGGCGATCATCCCGATCTGTCTGGCCCTCGGCGTGGTCTGCGGACTGATCAACGGCCTGCTGGTCACCCGGCTCGGCCTGTCCTCCCTCGCCGTCACCATCGGTACCCTCGCCGCCTACCGGGGCATCGCGCAGATCGTGCTCGGCTCCGACGCGGTGACCGACTTCCCCACGCAGTACCTGGACTTCGCGGCCGGCCGGATCGGCGACAGCTTCGTCCCGCAGGCCTTCATCCCCTTCCTGGTGCTGCTCGTGGTCGCCGTGGTCGCCCTGCACCTCACCCCGTTCGGGCGCTCCCTCTACGCGACCGGCGCCAGCGAGGAGGCCGCGCGCTTCTCCGGTATCCGCGTCAAGCGGCAGAAGCTGATCCTCTTCACGGTGACCGGCCTCATGGCCTCCCTCACCGGCATCTTCTGGGCACTGCACTACGCCAGTGCCCGCTACGACAACGCGACGGGGCTCGAACTGTCCGTCGTGGCCGCCGTACTGCTCGGCGGCATCGACTTCGACGGCGGCAAGGGGACGCTCGGCGGCGCGATCGCCGGAGTGTTCCTGCTCGGCACCCTGCAGAACGTGATGAGCCTGCAGGACGTCTCGGCGCAGTCGCAGATCGTCGTCACCGGCGTCCTGCTCGTGCTGTCCGTGCTCGGGCCCCGGGTGGCACGGCAGGTCGCCCTCGCGAGGGCGGGACGAAAATCCGCCGGCGATACCACCGCAAAGGCCGTCGGTAGATCCGTCGCCTGAAAGCCGCCGGTCGTCAGCGGCCGGTCGCGCCCACGCGGCGGAGCCGCACCTCACTACAGCCCCGCGCCCCTGAAAGACAGGGGCGTGACACCACTCCTCCTCGTAAAGGAACCCTCGTCATGCGCAAGGCAACCCTCCGTCGTTCCTGTGCGGCGCTCGCCGCCGTCACCTCCTTCGCCCTCGCCGCCACCGCCTGTGGCGGCACCACGAAGAGCGACGTCAAGGACGACTCCGCCTCCGCGGCGGCCACCGGCAAGGCCGACCCGAACGCCGAGCTGAAGAAGGGCCTGACCGTCGGCTTCCTGCCCAAGCAGGTCAACAACCCGTACTTCACCTCCGCCGACAAGGGCGGCGAGGCGGCCCTGAAGGAGCTGGGTTCCAGCTACAAGGAGGTCGGCCCGTCCAGCGCCACGGACACCTCCGGCCAGGTCAACTACGTCAACACGCTCACCCAGCAGCAGGTCGACGCCATGGCCGTCTCCGCGCAGGACCCGGGTGCCCTGTGCACCGCGCTCAAGCAGGCCATGAGCAACGACATCAAGGTCGTCACCTACGACTCCGACACCAAGCCGGAGTGCCGCAACGCCTTCGTCTCGCAGGCCAGCGCCGAGGACCTGGGCCGCACCGAGGTCCAGCTGCTCGCCGAGCAGATCGGCTACAAGGGCGAGATCGCGGTCCTGTCGGCCGCGCAGACGGCGACCAACCAGAACACCTGGATCGAGTTCATGAAGGACGAACTCAAGGACGCCAAGTACAAGGACATCAAGCTCGTCAAGGTCGTCTACGGTGACGACGACGCCCAGAAGTCCTTCCAGCAGACCCAGGGCCTGCTCCAGGAGTACCCGAACCTGAAGGGGATCATCTCCCCGACCACGGTCGGCATCAAGGCCGCCGCCCAGTACCTGTCGGGCTCGAAGTACAAGGGCAAGGTCAAGCTGACCGGCCTCGGCACCCCCAACGACATGCGCAAGTACGTCAAGGACGGCACGGTCGAGGGCTTCGAGCTGTGGGACCCGGCGAAGCTCGGCGAGCTGGCCGCCCGTACCGCGGTGGCGCTGGTCTCCGGCCAGATCACCGGCAAGGAGGGCGAGACCTTCACCGCCGGTGACATGGGCGAGTACACCATCGGCAAGGACGGCGTCATCAGCCTCGGCAAGCCGACCGTCTTCACCAAGGACAACATCGACAAGTTCAACTTCTGATCCGCGACCCCGCGTTACAGCCACCCCCCTCACCCCAGGAGCGGTATCTCATGCAGCGCGTCTGCTTCCTCCTCAAGGTCCGTGCGGAACGGATCGACGAGTACCGCGAGCGGCACGCCGCCGTGTGGCCGGAGATGCTTCAGGCGCTCTCGGCCACCGGCTGGCACAACTACTCCCTCTTCCTGCGCGACGACGGCCTGCTCGTCGGCTATCTGGAGACCGAGGACTTCCAGGCCGCCCTGGCCGGCATGGAGGCCGCCGAGGTCAACGCCCGCTGGCAGAAGGAGATGGCGCCGTTCTTCGAGTCCCTCGACGGCGCCCGGCCCGACGAGGCCATGAAACCCCTCACCGAGGTCTTCCACCTCGCCTGACCCCCCACGCCGCAGCACCCTCCCCCTCCCCACCTCGCTCGACAATGGAGTCCCCGAGATGAAGAGACGTACGCTGCTCGGCGCCGCACTCGCCGGTGCCGTGGTGACCCCCGTCCTCGGCGTCACCACCGCCCGCGCCGCCGACCCCGGTCCTTCGGTCACCCTGACCGGCACCACCACGCTCGACACCCAGGCCCTCTTCTTCGTGTCGTACAACGGCCTGGTCAACAACAACGCGTTCCAGAAGAACGCGATGCTTACCTACAAGGGCTACCAGTACGCCGTCTGGTACACCGCCGACCGCAACGCCGTCGTCGGCCGCCGTGTGTTCGGTTCGAACACCTGGTCCACCGTCAAGGTCGGTCACACCCTGCGGTACGACGACTCCCACAACGTCATCTCCATGGGCATCTCCAAGGTCGACGGCCGACTGCACCTCAACATGGACTCCCACAGCGACGGCTTCACCTACGTCAAGTCGGTGGCCGGCCTCATGGACAACCCCGGCGGACTGAGCTGGACCACGAGCCGCTTCGGCGCCCCCCAGTCCACCCTCGACGGGCTCGCGCTCACCTCGCAGTTCACCTACCCGCAGTTCATCTCCACGCCCGAGGGCAAGCTCCAGCTGAGCTACCGCGTCGCCATCTCCGGCAACGGCCGCAACGCCATCGCCGAGTACGACGGCACGTCCTGGACCAACCTCGGCGAGTGGACCAGCTCCACCGGCACCTACACCAGCGAGCACGGCTCGAGCACGGCCCGCAACATGTACCTGCACGGCATCGACTACGACGCGAACGGCCGTCTGCACTCCTTCTTCACCTGGCGTGAGCAGAACGGCGCCGTGATGTGCAACAGCGGCGGCATCACCAACCACGACACCGGCTACGTCTACTCGGACGACCGCGGCCGCACCTGGCGCAACAACGCGGGCACCGTCGTCGGCACCACGGGTAGCTCCGACCGGGTCTCCGTCACCGACAGCGGTCTGGTGATCGACTCGCTGAACCCGGACCACTCCCTGATGAACCAGGAGAGCCAGTGGACCGACTCGGCGGGACGCCCTCACGCGATCATCAGCTACGTCCCCGGCCGTTTCGGGCAGTGCACGACGAACTACGTCACCGACCGCACCAACAACGGCCGTGCCTTCCACGTCCGCAAGAACGCCTCCGGCACCTGGCAGAAGACCGAGATACCGGTGCCGCTGAACTCCAGCCAGCGCACCAAGCTGTTCCTCGACAAGTACAACAACGCCTACGCGATCTTCCCCTTCCTCCGGATCGCCGGCGCTTCCGCGGCCTCGGGGTATACGGACTGGACGATGCTGTACGACGGTGTCGGCGCCGGCCTGAACGCCTTCGGTGAAGTCGTGTTCGACGAGAGCCGGATCGGTCAGGACCACTTCCTGTCGGTCATGTATCAGGTGAAGTCCAGCGGAACGACGCCCTCGGCGCTCCGCTCCCTGAACTTCAGCCTGCCCGCGTGATCTGACGCAGTCCCCGTGGCGGGTGTGCCCAGGTCGCAGGCTTTCTGTGACGGGCACGAAGGTAATGTGAGGGCGCACCCGCCGCCCCAGCCCTTTTGGAGGTCCTGCCCGATGGCCCAGTCGGTGGGTATCAAGGACGTTGCCCGCGTCGCCGGCGTCTCCGTGGGTACGGTCTCGAACGTGATCAACCGCCCGGACACGGTGGCGTCCGAGACCCGTGCCCGCGTGTTGTCCGCGATAGACCGCCTCGGCTATGTCCGCAGCGAGTCGGCGCGCCAGCTGAGGGCCGGGCGGAGCCGCATCATGGCGTTGCTCGTGCTCGACATGGGCAACCCCTTCTTCGTCGACGTCGCGCGCGGTGCCGAGCGGGCCGCGCGCGACGCCGGACTGGGCGTGATGGTCTGCAACAGCGCGCAGAGCGCGGGCGAGGAGGCCGAGTACCTCTCGCTCTTCGCCGAACAGCGGGTGCGCGGTGTGCTGCTCACCCCGGCCGACGCGACCGGACGCAACATCGAGGCGTTCCGCCGCCACGGCATCCCCTTCGTCCTCGTCGACCGCGTCGCCGAGGGCACCACCGAGTGCTCGGTCTCCGTCGACGACGTCGCGGGCGGCGCGCTCGCCGTCCGCCATCTGGTCGACGCGGGCCACCGTTCCATCGCGTACGTCAGCGGACCGGCGGGCCTCAACCAGGTCCGCGACCGCCGTACGGGTGCCCTGGGCGCCCTGCGGGAGGCTGGACTCGGCGCCGACGCGCTGCGCGAGCTGCCCACCGAACGCCTCGACGTGGCCGCCGGCCGCGACGCGGGCGCCCGGCTCCTCGGCCTCGCCGACCGCCCGACCGCCGTCTTCTGCGCCAACGACCTGCTCGCCCTCGGCGTGCTCCAGGCCATGTACGCGGCCGGCGTGAGCGTTCCCGAGGACCTCGCCATCGTCGGCTACGACGACATCGAGTTCGCCGCCGCGGCCGCCGTCCCCCTCACCTCCGTACGGCAGCCCGCCGTCACCATGGGCGCTCTGGCCGCCGAACTCCTCCTGGAGGAGACCGAGGCCGACACGGCGCCCGCCCCGCACGAGCACCGACGGGTCGTCCTCCAGCCGGAGCTGGTGGTGCGGCGCTCCAGCCTCTCGGCACGCTGAGCCGTCGTTCAGTAGGGCTGCCGGGAATTTCTTGATCCACGGGGGTCGGCCGGGCGAAGAATCTGTGCTGGACTGGACCACGGCCCGGAATCCGTCCGCTCAGGGAGCCCTGTTGTCCGTCAGCTACCGCCAGCCCGGTGTCGTCCTCACCGACCGCCGCTTCACCGTCCCCCTCGACCACGACGACCCGGCGGGGGAGCGGATCGAGCTCTACGCGCGCGAGGTCGTCGCGAGCGACAAGGCGGACGCCGAACTGCCGTGGCTGGTCTATCTGCAGGGCGGCCCCGGCTTCGGGGCCAACCGCTTCGTCGGCCGCGAGGCGTGGCTGGACCGGGCCCTCAAGGAGTACCGGGTCCTGCTCCTCGACCAGCGCGGCACGGGTGCCTCCACCCCCGCCAACCGCCAGACCCTCCCGCTGCGCGGCGGCCCCGGCGAACAGGCCGACTACCTCGCCCACTTCCGCGCCGACTCCATCGTCCGTGACTGCGAGGCCATCCGCCGCCAGGTCACCGGCGGCGCCCCCTGGGCCGTCCTCGGCCAGAGCTTCGGCGGCTTCTGCGCGGTCACCTATCTGTCCCGCGCGCCCGAGGGCCTGAGCACCGCCGTCATCACCGGCGGACTGCCCTCCCTGGACGCCAACGCCGACGACGTCTACCGGGCGGCCTACCCGCGTGTCGAACGCAAGGTCGCCGCGCACTACGCCCGCTACCCGCAGGACGTCGAGCGGGCCCGGCGGATCGCCGATCACCTGCTCCAGCACGACGTCGTCCTCCCGAACGGCTACCGGTTCACCGTCGAGGCCTTCCAGTCCCTGGGCATCCTCCTCGGCCGCGGCGACGGCAGCCACCGGCTGCACTTCCTGCTGGAGGACGCCTTCGTCCGCACCCCGCGGGGCCCCGGCCTGTCCGACTCCTTCCAGGAGCAGGCCCAGGGGCTGCTGTCGTACGCGGGCCACCCGCTGTACGCGCTCCTCCACGAGGCGATCTACGGACAGGACCCGGGCGCCACGGACTGGGCGGCGGAGCGGGTGCGCCACGAGTTCCCGCAGTTCGACGCCGCCAAGACACTGACAGGCGACGGCCCGCTGCTGTTCACGGGGGAGTCCGTGCACCCCTGGATGTTCGACAACGACCCCGCCCTGCGCCCGCTGCGCGAGACCGCGGAGGACCTGGCGACGCGGCGGGGCTGGCTCCCCCTGTACGAACCGGATCGTCTCGCCGTCAACGAGGTCCCGGTCGCCGCCGCGGTCTACCACGACGACATGTACGTCGACACGGCCCACTCCCTGCGGACCGCCCGCGCCATCCGGGGCCTGCGCACCTGGGTCACGGACGAGTTCGAGCACGACGGCGTACGCGCCGGCGGGCCGAGGGTGCTGGACCGGTTGCTGGCGCTGACGCGGGACGAGGAGTGAGCGACGGCGGCTGAGCCGGGCCGTGTCCGTCCGGCGCGGTCGCCGGCGCCGCGGGCTACTGTGCGGGCATGACCGACCCGCGGAAGGACCAGCCGGACCAGCTCAAGCCCATGCCCGACGACTGGCGACGCGCCCTCGCCGTCGTGGCCCACCCGGACGACCTCGAGTACGGCTGCTCGGCGGCGATCGCCGCGTGGACCGACGAGGGCCGCGAGGTCGCCTACGTCCTGGCGACGCGGGGCGAGGCGGGCATCGACACCCTGGAGCCCGCGCGGTGCGGCCCGCTTCGGGAGCGGGAGCAGCGGGCGAGCGCGGCCGTCGTGGGCGTGTCGGAGGTCGAGTTCCTCGACCACGAGGACGGTGTCATCGAGTACGGCCCCGCCCTGCGCCGGGACATCGCGGCGGCCGTCCGCCGGCACCGCCCCGAACTGCTCATCACCCTCAACCACCGCGACACCTGGGGCGGGGTCGCCTGGAACACCCCCGACCACGTGGCGGTGGGTCGCGCCACGCTCGACGCCGCCGGCGACGCCGGAAACCGCTGGATCTTCCCCGAACTCGTCGAGCAGGGCCTGGAACCCTGGAACGGCGTCCGCTGGGTCGCCGTCGCGGGGTCCTCCACCCCCACCCACGCCGTCGACGCCACCCCCGGCCTGGACCGCGCGGTCGCCTCCCTCCTGGAACACCGCACCTACCTGGACGTGCTGACGAAGGAGGACCCCGAGACGTACGTACGCGACTTCCTCACCGGCTACGCCCGCACCACCGGGGAGCGCTTCGGGGGCACACCGGCCGTGGCCTTCGAGGTGTTCGCCCGCTGACCGCCGCGCACCCGCAGGCCCCTCGGCGATTCTCGTAGGGTGAACCGTATGGAACAACGATCCGGTGAGCCCCTCCCTCTGCATGACCTGCGCGAACTGCGCGCGGACTGCGCCGGCTGCTTCGGCCTGTGCTGCGTCGCCCTGCCCTTCACCGCCTCGGCCGACTTCGCCGTCGACAAGGCCGCGGGCAAGGCGTGCGGAAACCTCGGGGAGGACTTCCGGTGCGGTATCCACACCCGGCTGAGGGACGAGGGCTTCACCGGCTGCACGGTCTACGACTGCTTCGGCGCCGGGCAGAAGGTCTCCCAGGTCACCTTCGGAGGCGAGAACTGGCGTGCGGGCGGCCGCGAGCACGCCCGGCGGATGTTCGACGTGTTCCCCGTCGTGCGCCAACTCCACGAACTGCTCTGGTACTTGACCGAGTCGCTGACCCTGCCCGCCGCCCGCCCGGTGCACGCCGACCTCCGCCGGGCCCTCGACGAGACCGAGCGGCTGACCCGGCGGACGGCCGAGGAACTGGGAGAGCTGGACGTCGCCGCGCACCGGCAGCGCGTCAACGAGCTGCTGCTGAGGGTCAGCGACCTCATGCGAACGGGCGCCGGACGCAAGCGGAACCGGCGCGGCGCCGACCTCATCGGCGCGCGCCTCAAGGGCGCCGACCTCAGAAAGGCCAACCTGCGCGGTGCCTACCTCATCGCAGCCGACCTGACCGGCGCCGATCTGCGCGGCGCGGACCTGATCGGCGCCGACCTCCGTGACGCCGACCTCACCGACGCGGACCTGACCGGCGCCTTCTTCCTGACCCAGCCCCAGCTCAACGCGGCACGCGGCAGCGCCGGGACCCGGCTGCCGACGTCAGTCACCCGCCCCGGTCACTGGACGACGTGACGGCGATGAAGGCGACGGCGACGACGGCACCCGCGGGGCGCCGGGCCCCGTGCCCACCCGCCGCTCCACGTTCAGCCGCAGCCCGTCCGGCATCAGCGTCAGCCGCTCCGCCACCCGCAGCCGGTACGCCGGCTCCGGGCTCAACTCGTATCGGCGCAGCATCAACCCCAGCACCAACGTGGCCTCGTGGAGCGCGAACTGGCGGCCGATACAGGCCCGCGCACCCGTGCCGAACGGCTTGAACGTGTGCGGGGCCCGGGCGCGTACGGCCGCCGCGTCGAAGCGGTCCGGGTCGAACCGCTCGGCGTCCGCGCCCCAGACCTCCGGATCCCGGTGCAGCATCGCCGTCAGGACCAGCGCCCAGGCGCCCCGCCGCATCGGATGGACCCCGCCGAGCACGGTGTCCTCGCGGGCCTCCCGCGAGAAGGCGGGCGCCGTCGGCCACAGCCGCAGCGCCTCGTCCAGTACCCGGCGCACATATCGCAGCCTGGCCACCTGCTCGTAGCCGGGCCGCACCGTGTCGCCCCACACCCGGTCCACCTCGGCGCGGGCGCGGGCGGCCAGGTCCGGATGCCGGGCGAGGTAGTGCAGGGCGAAGGACAAGGCGCCCGAGGTGGTCTCGTGCCCGGCGATCAGGAAGGTGATGACCTGGCGTCGGACGTTCTCGGCGGACAGCCGCTCCCCGGTCTCCGGATGCGCGGTCTCCAGCATCCGGTCGAGCAGGTCACCGCCACCGTCACCGGCGCCACCGTCACCGGCGCCGCTGCCACGAGCGCGACCCCCGCCACCGCTGCCGGTGCCGCCGTCACCGGAGGACCGCCGCGCCCGTACCACCGCGTCGACGGTTTCGTTCAGGTACGCCATGTCCGTCCGGTTGTGCCGGGCGGCGCCCCGCAGCAGCAGCGGTACCAGCGGGTCGGGGACGACGTTGCGGCGCTGGGCGTACGTCAGGGTGCCGACCATCGCGGCGACGAAGGGATGCGGCCGGGTGCGCTCGAAGGAGCCGAAGTCGTGGCCGAAACCCGTGCGGGCGATCGTCTCCAGCGTCAGCTTGGTCATGTCGCCGGGTACGTCCACGGTGTCGCCCGCCGCACCCGCCCGGTCCCAGTGCTCCATCAGCCGCTCGGCGACGTCGAGCATCATCGGGTGGTAACCGGCCATGGCCTCCCGGCTGAAGCCGGGGGCGAGGACGTCGTGCGCGAGCTGCCAGTTGGGCTCGTGGTTGTACGCGGTGAAGAGCCCGTCCCCGGCCACCGGGCGCAGATTCGCGACCCCCAGGCCCACATGCTTGGCGAACCGCGACTCGTCCGCCAGCTCGGCCGCGAGCCCGGCGCCCCCGACGAACACGATCTCCTTGCCGAACGCCTTCCGCCGGAAGATCGGCCCGAGCCGCCGCCCGAGGCGCAGGGAGTCCTGGATCGGCGTCCGCACGTTCGTGCCGAGCGCGTCGCCGATCACGGGCAGCCGGTACGGCGGGTGCGGTATGCGGTGCAGCTCGGGCCAGCCCAGCTCCGCGCTGCGGAAACCCCTGGCGGTCGCGGTCCCCGTCGTCGCCGTCATGACCACATCTCCCTCGCGCGTACGCCGTGCCGAAGCCGCCGCGGCTGTTGTACTCGGGTTCAATAGCGGGCTCAGTCTCGTCCCGTTGTTGAACCCACGTCAAGTAAGGTGACGGCATGGCAGCCGGACAGGAAGAGCGCCCGCGTCGTCGGCTCAGTACCGGGGAACGGCGGGAGCAGCTCCTCGCGGTCGGGGCCCGGCTCTTCTCGGAGAGCCCGTACGACGACGTCTGGATCGAGCAGGTGGCCGAGATCGCCGGCGTCTCCCGCGGGCTGCTGTACCACTACTTCCCGAACAAACGGGACTTCTTCGCGGCCGTCGTGGAGCGCGAGAGCGAGCGGATGCTGCGGATCATGACCCCCGCTCCGGGCCGGTCGGCGCGCGAGCGGCTCGCGGCCGGGCTCGACGCGTTCCTCGCGCACGTCGAGGAGCACGCCCACGGCTTCCGGGCCTTCCACCGTGCCGACGCCACCGGCGACCAGGCCGTGCGCAAGGTCTATCAGCGGGCGCTGGCCGCGCAGGAGGCGCAGATCCTGGCGGCGCTGGCGTCGGACGCGGAGTTCGCGGCGGCGCTCGACGGGCGGCCGGAGATGCGGCTCGCCGTGCGCGGATGGCTGTCGTTCACGACCGCCGTCTGTCTGGAGTGGCTGAGGGGCTCGGAGTTGACCCGGGAACAGGTGCGGGACCTGTGCGCACGGGCGCTGTTCGGGGTGCTCGCGCCCTGAGTCCGGCCCGCTCGCGAACCGCCTGCGGTGCGCCGCGGCGAACCGGGAACGCACGGAAGGGCGGGCGGTGGTTGGCGTACGCCCCGATCTTCGATAGGTTAGGCAAGGCTTACCTAATGAGGGAGGTTTGGGATGGGTGACCGTCACACCTGGACGGCCGCGCCCGCCGCGGCGGAGCGTGCCCGCTCGGTGCTCGCGGCGGCGTGGTCCTGCGCGGTGACCGCCGAGGGCGGCCGCGAGGAGTTCGTCGGCGCGCACACCGTCACCGAGGACGGCCGGGTGATCCTGCGCGTCCCCGAGGACAGCACGCTCGTCGCCGCCGCGATCTGCGCACCGCGCGGCGAGCCGTCCGCCGTGCTGGAGTTCGCCGACGTGGCACCCGTCCCCGTCCGCAGTCGTATCCGGGCCCGGCTCTGGATCGCCGGCTGGTTCGCGCCCAAGGACGGCGACCTGGAGTTCCGGCCCACCCGCATCGTGCTGCGCGAGCCGTCCGGCGCGGTCGTGGTCGACCTCGACGACTTCGCCGCCGCCCGGCCGGATCCACTGGCCACGGCCGAGTCCCGGCTGCTGACCCACCTCGCCGACGCGCACCCCGACGCCGTCGAGCGCCTCACCCGGCTCGTCCCGCACGACAGCCTGCACGGCGCCGTCCGCGTCCAGCCGCTCGCCGTCGACCGGCACGGCCTGACCCTGCGCGTCGAGCGGGCCCGCGGCAACGGCGACGTCCGGCTGACGTTCCACAAGCCCGCCGACGACATGGCGCAGCTCACCGAGCGGATGCACATCCTGCTCTCCCAGGCGAGCGCCGCGTCCTGCCCGCGCGCCCTACAGCGGCAGCGCACAGACGGCGACGGGTGACGCGAACGGCCCGCCCGCGCTCCGCAGTCCACCGGTCTCCGGGTCGACCCGGAAGACGCCGACCGCGCTCGACCGCTGAAGCGCGGCGAACAGCAGGCCCCCGTCCGGTGAGAGGGCGATCTGACGCGGGAAGTCCCCGCCGACCGGCACGGTGTCCAGCAGCTTCAGCCGCGCGCCTGACGCCTCGACCGCGTAGCGCGTCAGGCTGTCGTGTCCCCGGTTGGCGAGATACGCGTACGAGCCGTCCGGCGTCACCACCAGCTGCGCCGGGTAGTTCGTGCCCGAACCCGTGCCCGTGGACTGCGGATCGCCCGGGGTGAGCCGCCCGCTGCCGGGATCGTAGGCGCAGACCACGACCGTGTTGTCGACCTCGTTGGCGAGATAGGCGTACCGGCCTCCCGGGTGGAAGGTGAGGTGCCGGGGCCCCGCGCCCGACCGGGTGCGCGTCCGCGAGACCTCGGCGAGCGTGCCCCGGGACTCGTCCAGGCGGTAGGTGTAGACCGTGTCGGTGCCCAGATCGACGGCGAGGACATGACCGCCGTCGGGGCTCGTGATGATCTGGTGCGCGTGCGGCCCCTCCTGCCCCGGGCCCGGCGCCGGACTGCTGTGCACCACCAGATCCGTGCGCTCGCCCAGTGCGCCCGACGCCTGAACCGGATGCACGGCGACACTTCCCGAGCCGTAGTTCGCGCTCAGCAGCCACCGCCCGCTCGGATGCACCGACAGCTGGCAGGGTGCCTCGCCGCCGCTGCTCCGGGTGCCGAGGACCTTACGGTCGGACAGTCGTACGGCGGTCACCCCGCCCTCCGGCCGCTCGTTCACGGCGTACAGCGTTCGGCCGTTCGGGTGTACGGCGAGGTACGACGGGTCGCCGACACCGGTGATCGTCCCCTTGCCCGCGATACGGCCACTGCGGGCGTCGTACGTCGCCACACCGATACCGGTGCCGCCCCCCTCGGCCGAGGTGTACGTGCCGATGTAGAGGGGTCGGGGGCCGGTGGGGGAGGGCGAGGCGGTTGCGGACTCGGTTCCCGTCTCCGTCTCCGCCTCCGCCGATGGGGCCGTCGGGGCGTTCGGAGCGGGCGAGGACGACGTGGACCCGTTCGTCCCGTCGGAGCCCGCGCAGCCGGCCAGGGCGGCCGTACCGGCCGCCCCCGCCATCAGACTCAGGACATGGCGCCTGCTCCAGCCGCCTCGGTCCCCAACCGCCTCACTCGTCATAGGTGCACCTCGGGTGTCGCTCGTCTCGGCCGTCACCACCTTGACGGGTACGAGCGCCCCGGCGCAAAGACGGCGGCGGGCGTCGCGCGCCATGCGACACCCGCCGTCGTCCTCGCGCCGGCCGTCGGGACCGGCTACCAGTCGCCGTCCTGGATCGGACGGCCCGGCGCGTCACCTAGCGGCTTGATCTGGCCGGGGGCGGGTGCCTGCCATGGGTCGAGGTCGTCGCCGAGCCAGTCGCCGACCGGCTTCACCGTGCCGAGGGCGTCGGCCGGGGCGAGGTCGTGGGCGTCCTGGTCGTCGTCGTAGTACTCGAACCACGGAAGCCCGGCCCGGGTGTAGGCCGCGCGGTCCACGGGCGACGGCGGCGGGGCCTCCCCGGTGATCCGGCGCCACTCGGGCGGCGTGACGAGGTGCACGAAGATCCGCCCGGCCGGCTGCTCGGCCCAGCTGCCGCGCGGCCAGGTGTCCCGGTAGACCTCCTGACGCATCGAGCCGCCGACCCCGAGGCCCATCGCGGCCGGAGCCCGGGAGGGGGCCGCGGGCGCGCCGCGCATCGGGGCAGCGCCGGGGGCCGCCATCGGGTACGCGGCACCCGGAGGCATCGGCCCGCCCGGCGCAGGGGGCAAGGGGGCGCCGGTGGACGGGGGCGCCATCGGGACGGCACCCGGCGGCGGCATCGGCACCGCGCCCGTACCGCCGTAGCCGCCATAGCCGCCGACCGGGCCGATGTTCCGCTCCCGCTCGGCGCGCAGTCGCTCCTCCCGCCGCCACACGGCGAGCTGCTCGTCGTTCAGCGGGAACGACTGCAGCTGGACCCCGCCGAACACCTCCTCGCCGGTGACCTGGCCCTCGACCGTGGCGCCCAGCCCGAGGGGGACGGCCACGAACTGCCTGACCGTGCCCTTGCCGGAGTTGACGCCGTCCAGCCACGGCTGACGCGGCAGCACCACGTAGTTCTGCGGATCACGGGAGAGCGTGCCGCTCCACGGCTTGCCCGACACCGCGCACACCTTGCCGACGCCGACCTGGAGCGCGGCCGGTTCCGTGGAACCGCCGAAGTGCAGCCACATCGCCTCGCGCAGGTACACGGGGAGCATCACGCCGCCGCGCGCCCGCATCTCCTGCGGAGCGGTGTGCGGGTGGTCCTCGACCCGGCGGATCGGGAAGTCGCCCAGGCCGGGCGGGAGTTGGTGCGTGCCCGTCTCCGGCAGACGCAGGGTCCGCTGGAAGCGCACCTGTACACCGCCCGGCAGATGCAGTGTGGTCCCGTCGATCCGCACGGCGCCTTCGGCCATTCCGCACGCTCCCCTCGATATCGCTTCGTGCTGTGTCACTTGGTAGGACGTGACTTAGCACGACCGGCGAGGCCCGACCGGTTCCGCCGAAGGGGGCGTGGGATGCGCACGCGGTCGCGGAGGCGCGTGAGCCGGGGTGAGCGCTCGCGCTGTTCACGGGTGCAGCGGTCGAGCTCCTCCAGGAGCCGCTGGGAGCGGTGCTCGGTGTCCAGCTCGTCCAGTATGCGGTTGACCTCCGTCAGCACGGCACCGTGCAGTTGCCAGTGACCGGGGTCCCGCTGGACCCCTTCGAGGAGCAACTGCGCCAGCTTGTCGCGGGTCGCGGTGGCTGTCGACAGCTCGGCGGCGAGCCGGTCCTCCGCGGACTCGGCGCTCCGGCTGACGTCGGTCGTGACCAGCACCGCGAAGCTGACCACGGCGTCACCGATCTCGGCGAGCAGCTGCTCGATGGCCGCCCCCACCTGGGCGGAGAACAGCGGACTCGGCTCGCGCTCACGGGCGAGGTCGGTCAGGGTGCGGGCCAGCACCCTGAGGACCACCGTGCAGATCTCCAGCGTGTCCAGCCCGGTGCGCAGCACCACCCGGTGCAGCAGACCCTCCCGTACACGCGGATTGAGCTTCAGGCTGTCCTCGGCCTGCTTGAGGGCCGCGTCCACCTCGACGATGTCGAAGTCGAGTTCCCGGGCCTCGTGGAGCCGGGCCGCCGCGGCCTCCGCCGGGGTGCGGCCCGCGGCCTCCTCGCCGACGCGGATCATCAGCCGCCGCATCCGCCGGGCCAGGTCCTCGATGGACTCACCGGCCGCCTCCACCCACACCGGGGGGGCGAGCAGGAGGTTGAAGGCGAGCCCGACGACCGCGCCGATCAGCGTCTCCACAACCCGCGCCCACGCCGTGTCACCGACCCGGGTCACCCCGAGCACCAGCATCGCGCTGATCGCCACCTCGGGCACGAACTCGCTCACCCGCACCAGATGCCCCACCGCGAGCGAGGCCAGGATGATCAGGGCGAGGCTCCACCAGGTGAGGCCGACCAGGACGCTGAAGCCGATGGCGATGACCACGCCGGCCACCACCGAGTTCACCCGTCGGATCCCGGTGGTGAGCGTGGCGTAGAGGGTCACCTGCACGACGAGGAGCGCGGTCAGCGGAGCCGTCAGGGGCGCCGCCTCCGGACTGAGCTGCAACGCCACCACATAGGCCACCGTGGCGGCCGCCGCCGACCGCACCGACTGCACGATCACCGGGTCCTGCCGCCATTTGGCGACCCGGGTGCCGATCAGGTCCCACACACCACGTACGTCTCGCATCCTTGCGCTGTTCCCGTTCCGCCGCTCCACCGAACTCCTGACCGAGGACAGTAGTCACCTGGGTCATTCGGCAGAAGGCCGGTGGACGAGGAGGTCAGGGCGCCGGAGGTGGCGACAGCCCGCCATCCGTCTCCACGACGTCGAGGCGGCGCGGATGCCGGAGCGGTAGGTCAGCCGTACAGCTTGTCCAGGAAGGCGGACAGATTGCCCACCGTCCGGGCGATCTGCTCGTCCGTCGTGAGGCTCTCCTCGAACCGGCTGCCCGCGTCGAGGGCCTTCTTGCCCCGCACATACAGCGAACAGGCCAGGTCGGCGCACATGTACAGGCCTACGGAGTTCCCCTCGCGCCCGGCCGCGCCCGCCTTACGAGCCGTCATCAACGAGACGCCGCCGCCCCGGTGAGTCGTCAGACACAACGAGCACATGCTGCGGTGCAGAAAGCCGCGCTGCGCGGAGGGGAAACGCAAGGTGACACCGACGAGCCGCCCACCGCGCTCGGTGACGAGATAGCTCCGGTCGGGCGCGCCCGGGTCACGCCAGCCGAGGAAGTCCAGGTCCCCCCAGGGCCGTTGCTCCAGATCACGCGGCACGGAGATCCGCTTCGCCTCCCCCTTCGAGCAGTTGACGAACGAGGTGCGGATGTCCTGCTCGGTGAGCGACTTCATGGTGGGTCCTCCGGTGAAGGGGTTATGTGTCCGGACCTGAAACCTAGTGGCACTAGGTATTGCCCTAAGGTACGTGTCTCTCTGGGGAGGGGCCAATGGTTTTCTGGCGCACAGGCGCGGGCGGTGGTGGCGCCGCCGGCGAGGAGGGCCAGGGGGCGGGCCTCGGTGGCGGTCGACGGTGCCGCCTTCGTCCAGCACCGGATCGCCGCCGAGGCCGACGAGGTGTGGGCCCTGCTGGACGTCGGCGCCCGTGTCTACGTCCGCGGTGACGGCTTCCGCAGGGCACCCGGCGTCCGTGAGGCCCTCCGTACGATCCACGCCGAGCGGAACCCCGGCGCGGACTCCGGACCGTGGCTGGAGGACCTGATCGCCTCGGGCCGCTATGGGGAGGACGTCTGCGCGGCCGGATGAACCGGGACCCGGTCTCCCCGCCGCCGGAGCGTTGAAAAGCGGTTTCAGCCGTGCCGGCCCACCTGGCAGAGTGGGCCGGCACGGCTGTACGCGACGAGGGGGCCACGGTGGACGACGGGGAGCGCGCGCGGCGTGTCCTGGCGGCGGCGGGGCTGCCGCCCGAGAGCCTCGCGGAGCGGCTGCCGCTCGATGGCGGCACGTACAACACGGTCGAAGAGCTGCGCCTCACCGACGGCACCCGGCTGATCGTCAAGGTCCCCCCGCCGTCCACCACCCCCGGCCTGGCCTACGAGAGCGAACTCCTCGGTGCCGAGATCGAGTTCTGCCGGGCCGCCGAGAGCGTCGGCGTCCCCGCGCCCCGGGTGGCCGGAGCCGCCCTCGACGAGACCGCGCCGACCGGCCGCCACCTCCTGCTCACGTACTGCCCGGGCGGCGGATGGGACGGACTGGAGCCCACCCAGGAGGCGTCACTGCGGCGCGAGTTGGGCGGTCTGGTGGCCCGGCTCCACCGGGTGACCGGCCCCGGGTTCGGGTACCCGTCCGGCACGTTCGGCCCCCTCGCCGCCGACTGGCGCACCGCCTTCACCGCCATCTACGACGGTGTCCTCGCCGACGCCCGCCGCTTCCGGGCCTGGCTGCCCCTCCCCGTGGACGAGGTGGCCCGTACCGCGAAGGCCGCGTACGACGCCCTCGACGAGGTGACCGTGCCGCGGCTGGTCCACTTCGACCTGTGGCAGGGCAACATCCTCGTCGAGCGCGGGGAGACTCCACGTGTCGGTGGTCTGATCGACGGTGAGCGCATGTTCTGGGGCGACCCGGTCGCGGACTTCGTCTCGCTGGCTCTCCTGGGCGACATCCGGCAGGACGCCGATTTCCTGACGGGCTATCAGGAGGCTGGCGGAGAAGTCGAGTTCACGGCTTCGGTCCGCAGGCGCTACGCCCTCTACCGCAGCTACCTCTACCTGATCATGCTGGTCGAGGTGGTGCCGCGCGCCCTGGACGACGGAGACGTCGCCTGGCGGCGGGAGGCGGTGGCGCCGCAGCTGACGGCGGCCCTGGACGAACTGCGCGACCTTTCCTGACGGGACGCACAGGACCGGACGCACGCGACCACGGGACACCCGGGTTTGAGTCGATCGGGCGGAGGTACTCGCGCCCGGTGGACGACAGGAAGGAGCACGCCGTGACCGATCACCGGCTGGAGGGTCCCGGCGAGCACGAGGACCCCGTACCGAGGGACATGCCCGACCAGCAGGCGAACGGGAGCGAGGACCCGTGGGAGGTGGCTCGGACGCGCGTCACCGACGACGAGCGGGACATCGACGCGGCCGACGACACCGCTGACCTGCCCGACACGGACGAGGCCGGCACCGGCCGACAGGGCGCACCGCGATCGGGCGCCGTCAATCCCGAGCAGCCCGTACCCGACGAGCCGTCCGGCTGACCCCCGGCCCCTGGTCCTTCTGGTCCTTCGGTCCAGGGCATTCCCGAGACTCGGCGCCTCCCCGGTGGGACCCGGGGAGGCGCCGTCACGTCTGCCGCGTGCTCACGGGCGCACCCGGCCTCATGGGCGGCCTCGGCCTCGGCCTCGGCTTCAGCCGACCTTCCGCCCCCGCAGCGGCTCCGTCTCCGCCCCGGCGCCCTGCCGCAGCCCCTCCAGGAACTCCTCCAGCACCTCCACCGCTGTGCGCTCGGGCCGCCAGTGGAGCTCGTCACGAGCCCTGCTGCAGTCCATCAGCGGCAGCCGCAGGACGGCGTCGAAGAGATGCGGTGAGGCGGGCAGCAGCCGCAGGTTCCACGCGGCGGCGACCGCCGAGCGGGCCGCGACCCGGGGCAGCTTCACCGGACGGGCGTCCAGCACCTCGCTGAGCAGCGTGGCGTCCACGGGCGACTCCGCCGCGAGGTTGAAGGCACCGCGGACGTCGGTGTGCAGCGCCAGCCGGTACGCCTGCGCGGCGTCGTCGGTGTGCAGCGTCTGCACCTTCAGCCCGGGAATGTCCGGCAGGAACGGCAGCAGCTCGGGCCGGGCCAGCTGTCCCGGCAGGAAACGCCCGCCGAAGATGCGGCGCTGCTCGCTCGCCGACTCCCGCTTGAACAGGAAGGCGGGCCGCATCCGCACCACCCGCACCCCGGGGTTCTCGTGCTCGAAGGAGTCCAGGGCACGCTCCAGATACGCCTTCTCCCGGCAGTACGCGGCGTCCGGCCAGCCGTGGGTGGGCCACGACTCGTCGACCGCGTGACCCTTCGGTCCCGGTGAGTAGGCGCCGACCGACGAGGCGTGTACCAGCGTCGGCACCTCGGCCGCCGCCACCGCCTCGAAGACCCGCATGCTGCCCAGCACGTTGGTTCGCCAGGTCGCGGCGGGATCGTGCGTCGGCTGGAACGCCCAGGCGAGATGGACGACCGCGTCCGCCCCCTCGAACTCCTTGACCAGATCGGCCTCCTCGGATCCCACGTCCACGGCCGACCAGTCCGTCTTCGCGGGCGCCCACTCGGGAACCCGACGGGCCAGTCCCCGTACCTGGCCTACCTCCGCGTCCTCCGCGAGCAGACGCACCAGACTCGTCCCCACATTGCCGGTGGCGCCGGTGACCACGATCCTGCCGCCGGATTCTCCGTTCACAGCCGACTCCTCTCGCGCGTTCCGTTCCTCCAGGGCCGCCCACGAGTACCCGGGCGCCGCCGATGCACGCGACCGCAACCGGCCACACCCCCGGGGACGGGCCGGGCCACCGTCCTGGCCGATTCCGGCGGGAACCGGCCGACCGCACGAGATGATCAGCTCATGACCGAGATCATCCTGATGTCCGACCCGAAGGTGGCGGCCGTACCCGTCCACGACCTGGACGAGCCGCTCGTCGACGTACGCCGGGCCGGCCCCTTGCTGGTCGACGAGCGCAAGGCCGACGCCACGGGCGCCTACGCCCATCTGCGCGTCGGCGTGCTCGACCGGCTGGTCAAGGCCCAGACCCTGCTGCCGGACGGGCTGCGCCTGCTGTTCGTCGAGGGCTACCGGCCGCCGTCCCTGCAGCGCGCGTACTTCGAGGAGTACGCGGCCGAGCAGCGCGCCCTGCACCCCGACTGGCCCGCCGACCGCATCCACGCGGCGGCCAGCCGCTACGTCTCCCCGCCCGGGATAGCCCCGCACTCCGCGGGCGCCGCCGTGGACCTGACCCTCGTCGACGCCGACGGCCGTGAAGTGGACTTCGGTACACGGGTGAACGCCAGCCCCGAGGAGAGCGCCGGCGCCTGCTGTACGGGGGCGGACGGCATCTCCGCCGAGGCCCGCGCCCACCGCGAGACGCTCGGCGCCGCCCTCACCGCGGCCGGCCTGGTCAACTACCCCACCGAGTGGTGGCACTGGTCGTACGGCGACCGCTACTGGGCCCTGATGACCGGCGCTCCGGCAGCGCTGTACGGGCCGCGCGAACTCGGTGCCTGAGCGCTCCCGGCGCTCCTGACCGCTTCCCGGCGCTCCTGCCCGCTTCCGAGGCACCCGAGCGCTTGCGGAAAGGGAGAAGCCCCGACCGGGACGGGGGAATCACGGTCGGGGCGGTCTGTGTGTGGGTGCGGATGGCGGTCGCCTCTCGGCGAAAGGCTCCACAGGGCTTCAGCCGAACGATCGTCCCTGTGGGCAAAAGGTGAGGCCCGGGGACACTGTCCCATCCACACCCACAGCTGATTTAACGGGAAAGTATCAGCGGGTGTTCCTTCCGTATCCGGACATTGCCGGTGATCTGCGTCACGTCGCGCAAGGCGGCCCACAGCGGCCGTCACCAGGTCATTCCTCCCGGCCCAGCGGGCTCTCCTCCAGTGCGGCCAGCAGGTGGGCCGGATTCCGGAACACCGCCTCAGCGCCGGCCGCCTCCAGTTCGGGCCGGGGAATGCCGCCGCAGAGCACCGCCACGCAGTGCACCCCCGCCCGGGCGCCGGCGCGCATGTCCCAGACGGTGTCCCCGACGAACACCGACCGCTCGGCCTCCGCCCCCGCCAGCTCCAGGGCCTGCTCGACCGGATCCGGCGCGGGCTTCCCCTCGGCCACGTCATCGGCGCTCGCCGTCGCCGTGATGGCGTCGTCGGCCCCGATCGCCCGCCGCAACGCGGCCAGCTCCGTCCCGCTCGCCGAGGTCGCCAGCACCACGCTCCAGCCCTGCCCGTCGAGCCGCCGCAACAGCCGCCCCGCGTCCGGCAACGCGGGCAGCCGGTCGAAGTACGTCCCGTACAGCGCCTTGTGCGCCGCACTCAGCGCGTCCTTCTCCTGCGGATCCCGCTCCTCACCCAGCAGATGCGTGATCAGATCCCCGGACGGCAGCCCCACCGCCCGATGGATGTCATGCATGGCCACCTGATGCCCACCCTGCCGAAACGCCTCCCACCAGGCGACGACATGCACATGGTTGGTATCGACAAGGGTCCCGTCGACATCGAAAACAGCAGCCCTACCCATGGCACACCTTCCTGGAAACTCCGACACACGCGCCCTTCAGAGGCGCGGGGCTGTATCCATATGCGGCTCCGCCGCGTGGGCGCGACAAGCCACGACGCACCCGCACACGCCAACGCAACGAACCCCCCGAGCTCCTAGGCACCCCCCACCCCCACCCGACCAGGAACCTCCCGGTCCCGAGCCCACCCGAGAAGCTCCTCCACCCCCCACGTCGTCACCACCCGCTCCGCCGGCACCCCGCACTCCTCCGCCCGAGCACACCCATGCACCTGCCACGTCAACTGCCCCGGCGCATGCGCATCCGTGTCGATCGAGAACAACACCCCCGCCTCCACCGCGGCCCGCAACAGCCGCCGAGGCGGATCCAGCCGCTCCGGCCGGGAGTTGATCTCCACGGCCGTCCCCGTCTCCGCGCACGCCGAGAACACCGCCTCCGCGTCGAACTCCGACTCGGGCCGCCCTCGCCCGGTGACGAGCCGCCCCGTGCAGTGCCCGAGCACATCGGAGTGCGGATCACGGAGCGCGGCGACCATCCGCCGGGTCATCGCGCGCGCGTCCATCCGCAGCTTGGAGTGCACGGACACCACCACCACGTCGAGCCGGTCCAGCAGCTCGGGCTCCTGGTCCAGCGAACCGTCGTCGAGGATGTCGCACTCGATGCCGGTGAGCAGCCGGAACGGTGCCCACGTCTCGTTCAGCGCGGCCACCACGTCGAGCTGCTCCCGCAGCCGCTCCGGGGACAGGCCCCGGGCGACGGTCAGCCGGGGGGAGTGGTCGGTGAGCACCGTCCACTCGTGGCCGAGGCGCGCGGCGGTCCGGCCCATCTCCTCGATCGGGCTGCCGCCGTCCGACCAGTCCGAGTGCACATGGCAGTCTCCCCTGATCAGCTCCATCAGCTCCATCAGCTCCGCGCCACCGCCCGTGAGCGGGGCCTCGGCCTCCTGTTCCAGCTTGCGCAGATAGCCCGGCACCTCACCGGCCAGCGCCTCGCGCGCCACCTGAGCGGTCTTCGGCCCGACCCCCTTCAACGACTCCAGCGAGCCGGTCGCCGCCCGCTCGGCCACGTCGTCCGCCGGCAGCGCGCCGAGCACGGCGGCGGCCGTACGGAACGCGCGCACGCGATAGGTGGGGGCCCGGTCACGTTCCAGCAGGAAAGCGATCCGGTCCAGGGCCTCGACGGGATCCATGGCACCTCCAGCCTCCCGCTTCCAGCGTCGCCCAGCCCCCGGGTACCCGCACGGCGGCCGTACGATCACGGGCGGGCCGGACTCACCCGCCCGGACCTCACCCGGCACCGATGGCCGGAACCGCTCTACGCTCTAGACATGACCGAAAGCGCGAGCCCCTACATTTCCCACCCTCGGGTCATGGTGCTCGGGGTCCAGCCCGGTACGCCGCCGTTCCGGATCGTGGAGATCGACGGCCAGGTGGTCGGCGAGGCGAAGACGATGACGGACGTGCTGCGGGCCGCCGCCGCCTTCGGGGTCGTCGTCCACGACCTCGACGACCCCGACCAGGTTCGCTGGGTGGGTGGCGACAAACTCACTTGGACCCTGCGCTAGCCCCCTTGCGGCCGACGCGCAGCCGCTGGGTCCAGCGGCCGCGCGGAGCCTTCGGCCGGGCCGGGTCCTTCCGCTGGGCCGGCGCCTTCCGCCGGGCCTGCGCGGCCTTCGGTTCGCGCGGGGCTCGCGCGTGCACCGCCCGGCCGAGGCGCCGGCCCAGCAGCAGATAGCCCAGCAGCGCACCCGTCGTGTTGAGGATGACGTCGTCGATGTCGAACGCGCGTCCGGTGACGAGCGCGCCCTGCACCAGCTCGACCAGCAGCATCATCAGCGCGGTCAGGGCGGGCACACGCAGCAGGCCGCGCGCGCCGGGCGCCAGTACGGGCAGCAGGATCCCGAACGGCAGGCCCAGCAGGATGTTCCCGCCGACCTGTTTGAGCGCGTCGCGGGGGTCGGGATGGTGCCAGTAGAGCTCCAGGGAGCTGCCGGGGCGGAGGTTGCTGTGGGTGAGCGCCTCCGACGCCGGGGACGGCTGGAGGGTGAGCCCGGCCAGCACCGCGCCGAACGCCACCATGACCATGAAGGCGAGCGCCATCGCCAGCAGCCGCAGGGGCAGCGGGAGTGGTCGTCGACCCTGTGGGGCCGCCGGGGAACGGCGGCCGGAGGTCGTGGAACGGGAACGTGCCGTGGTACGGGCCATGCAACCCTCCCGATTTCAACTTCCCTCTGTCCCAAGGTGGTTACCCCCGATGCGGCCCATGACTCCCGCCGGTGCGAGAAGTCGTCAGCCGGCCTTCGCCGGGTTTTCCCTCGCCCTTCCTGGGCACTCCGGGCGGGGAGCGACAGAGGTCCGCTCCCGTTCGAGGGGCGCCGACGAGGCGCCCGGGAGTGGGCGGGCGCGGGAGGGCGCGGACGTGCGGAGTCGGCGGACGAGCCGACGTACGACGCGCCCTCCCCGAACCCGGGGAGGGCGCGGGGAGGACGCCGGTGACCGGTCAGGACCCGTACGTCACCTTCACCTCCTTGAAGCCGAGGGACTTCAGCAGCCCTTCGAGCATGTCGGTGGTGTTGGCCTCGGCGCGGTCCGTGAGCTTGCTGTCCTTCGCGGCGTCGCCGATGTGCTTGACGGCGAGGCGCTGCACGGCCTGTTCGCTGTTGGGGTTGTCGGAGAACAGATCGCCGAAGCGGTCGAGCAGCCCGCGCTGCTTGGAGACGGCGTAGGAGTGCTCGGTGTCGAGGGCCGGCTTGCCCAGCTGGGCGTGCGGGAGGTTGATGGTGGCCGACGTGCGGTCGTCGTTGACCTTCACGTCGTTCTCGCCGACCTTGCCGAGGTCGACATAGGCGTCGACGGTGCCCGCGCCGACGTACAGCGTGCGGGTGCCGCGGATCGCGTCCGGCAGGTACTTGGCGTCCTTCTCCAGGTCGACGACCACCTGGAAGTTGCCCGAGGCGGCGTCGTATCGGCTCATGTCCTGGATGGACTTCAGGAGTGTCGGCCCCGAGCGGTCGTGCTCCTCGGTGCCGAACACGTCGTCCAGCCCCCCGAAGACCAGCATCCGCAAGGCGGCCAGCAGCACCACGATGAGGATGACCACGGCGGTGAGCAGCTTGGCCCAGCCGGGCAGACGCGTGCGCTTGATGGACGTCGTCATGTCGACGGTCCTCCTTCCTCTTTCAACGAATGCCCTCAAAGGCCAAGGGAGAACGCCGGGTCGGTGATTGTCCGCACTTCGCCGTAGAGCGGGGGTGCGGCTCGTCCGGGCCGCCGTAGCGAATCGGCGTATGCCGGGCGGCCAGTAGCATGAGCCGCGCAACCCGTAATGATCATGTTCATACGAGGAGCCGACCGTGCGTGACATCGCCGTCTTCACCGGCAGCGCCCATCCCGAACTCGCCGACGAGGTGTGCGCGCACCTCGGGGTACCGCTGAGCCCGTCCCGGGTGAGTCGGTTCGCCAACGACTGTCTGGAGGTGCAGCTCCAGGCCAACTGCCGGGAGAGGGACGTGTTCCTGATCCAGCCGCTGGTCGCGCCGGTTCAGGAGCATCTCGTCGAGCTGCTGCTGATGTGCGATGCGGCGCGCGGCGCCTCGGCGGGCCGGATCACCGTGGTCATGCCGCACTACGCGTACGCCCGCTCGGACAAGAAGGACGCCCCGCGGATCTCCATCGGTGGCCGGCTGGTCGCCGATCTGATGGTGTCGGCGGGCGCCAGTCGCGTGCTCGCCATGACCCTGCACTCACCGCAGGTGCACGGCTTCTTCTCGGTGCCGGTCGATCATCTGCACGCGCTGCGCGAGCTGGCCGCGCACTTCCGGCGGTACGACCTGACGCGTACGACGGTCGTGTCACCGGATCTGGGCAACGCCAAGGAGGCGGCGGCGTTCGCGCGGATGATCGGCGCGCAGGTCGCCGCGGGTGCCAAGCAGCGGTTCGCGGACGACCGGGTGAGCATCAGCTCGGTGATCGGCGAGGTCGCCGGTCGGGATGTGATCGTCCTCGACGACGAGATCGCCAAGGGCAGCACCGTCCTGGAACTCCTGGAGAGGCTGAGGGAGTTGGGGCCGCGCTCGATCCGGGTGGCGTGCACCCACGGACTCTTCGCGGCGGGGGCGCTGAAGCGGCTGAGCGAGCAGCCCGACATCCTGGAGATCGTCTGCACCAACACCGTGCCCGTCCCGGTGGAGGAGCGCACCGAGAAGCTGAAGGTGCTCTCCATCGCCCCCGCGCTCGCGGAGGCCGTGCGCCGCATCCACAACGGCGAGTCCGTCAGTGCCCTGTTCGACGCGCCGGCGAGCGAATAGGGCGAAGAGGGCGAAGGGCGAAGAGGGCGAAGAGGGCCGGCGGGCAGGGTCATAACGTGCCGGACGCGGCCTCGGGCTGCTCCAGGGCCGCGTCCAGCGACGGGGCGGGCGGCAGCAGCCGGGCCAGGCCGGTGACCTTGAGGACGCGCAGGGTGAGCGGGTGGGTGCAGACCAGGCGCAGCTCGCCGTCGCGGTCGAGCACCCGCTGCCGGGCCCGGTAGAGCAGCCGTAGTCCGGAGCAGTCGAAGAACTCGACGTGCCTCAGGTCGATCACGATCCGGGCGCCGGGGCGGCCCGTCGCCGCGTCGAGGTGCGGAATGATCTCCACCGCCGCCGCGATGTCGATCTCGCCGTGCAGTTCGAGCACGGTACGGCCGCGGTCCGTGCGGACGCGCAGGTACCCGATCGTGGGCGGTGTGGGGTCGCTCGACACGACGGCATCGCCTCCAACCGGACTCTGTGAGGACAGGCGCGAGGGCAAGTCCCGTCCCCGCTCTGCAAGTTACCCTCGTTGGAGTGAATTTCAGCATGTTCGATTGACATATGTCTTCGATTTCTCCGGCAATCGGTCCGGAGTTGTGCGCAGAGCCCCCTAGGACAGGGCGTGCCACGCCTTCGACAGTGCCAGCCGGAACTGGTCGGCCTGGTGCGCGGTGAGGTCGCGGATCATGCGTTCCTCCAGGTCGCGCA
This sequence comes from Streptomyces sp. NBC_00104, assembly GCF_045160825.1. Taxonomy (NCBI): domain Bacteria; kingdom Bacillati; phylum Actinomycetota; class Actinomycetes; order Kitasatosporales; family Streptomycetaceae; genus Streptomyces; species Streptomyces sp. NBC_00104. The sequence goes on from NZ_CP108215.1 coordinate 10,041,251, forward strand.
TGGGCTCGGCGTAGTGGGCGAGCAGCTCGCGTCCCTCGTCGGTCAGCAGGATCAGCAGCTCGCGCCGGTTGCGCGGGTTGCGCTCCCGGCGCACGAGTCCGCGGTTCTCGAGACTTCGTACGAGATCCGCGATGGACTGGGCCGTGACGAACGAGTCGCGGGCGAGCTGGGCGGCCGAGAGCCCGTCGTGCCGCTCCAGGACGGTGAGGGACGTGTACTGCAGGGCCGTGATCCCGGCCGGTTTCACCAGCTCGTCCAGGCGCGAGCGGACAACGAGCTCAACCTGCTTGACCATGTAGAGGAGGGAGGGAGGTGCCTTGGTGCCGACCATGGGGTCAGCGTAAGGCATTGACAGGAAACCTGTGTGTAATGAAACTGCGAACCAACAGGAATCCTGTTGGTTGAAGACTTAGCGATCAAGGCTGAGGAGTGGGCAATGACGACCACCTTCGAGAGCGAGCCCGGGCGGCTGTTCATCGGTGGACAGTGGCTTGAGGCGACTGACGGGGCACGCGCCGACGTGATCGACCCGTCCACGGGCCAGGTGGTCACGACGGTCGCGGAAGCGGGTGCCGCCGACGTCGACGCCGCCGTGCGCGCCGCGCGCGAGGCCTTCGACAACGGCGCGTGGTCCGGACTGAGCGGTCGCGAGCGCGGCCGGATCCTGAACCGTGTCGCCCAGCTGATCCGGGAGAACGCCGACGACATCGCGGCCATCGAGAGCCGTGACGTCGGCAAGCCCATCATGCTGGCCCACGCCGTGGACGTGACGAACGCGGCCAACGACTACGAGTACTACGCCTCCCTCGCCTGGTCGCTGGACGGCTCCGCCCGTGACGTTCCGGACAACCGCCTCGCCTACACCAGGCGCGGCCCGATCGGTGTGGTCGGCGCGATCACCCCGTTCAACTTCCCGCTGATCCTGGCCGGCTCCAAGATCGCCCCCGCGCTCGCGGCCGGCAACACGGTCGTGCACAAGCCGGCCGAGGAGACCCCGCTCAGCGCCCTCTACATGGCCGGGCTCCTGAAGGAGGCCGGCGTCCCGGACGGTGTCTACAACGTCGTCACCGGCACGGGCCCCGTCGCGGGCGAGGCGTTGCTGCGCAACCCCGGCGTCGACAAGATCGCCTTCACCGGTTCCACCGCGACCGGCCGGCACGCGGCGAGCGTCGCCGGCGAGGGCCTGAAGCAGGTCACCATGGAGCTCGGCGGCAACGCGGCGCACCTCGTCTTCGAGGACGCCGACATCGAGAAGGCCATCGGCGCCATCATCAAGGGCTTCGTCTTCAACACCGGCCAGTTCTGCATGGGCGGCCCCCGCCTGCTGGTCGCCCGCCCGCTCTACGACACCGTGGTCGGCATCCTCGCCGACGCCGTGCCCGGCGTGCCCCTCGGCGACCCCCGGCAGCCCGAGACCGTCATCGGCCCGATGGCGGGCGAGCGGCATCTGAAGAAGGTCGAGGAGTACGTCGAGCTGGCCCGCAAGGAGGGCGGCCGCATCGTCTGCGGCGGCGAGCGCCTCGACCTGAACGGCGGCTACTACTACAAGCCCACCGTCATCGCCGACCTCGCCAACGACTCCCGGGTCGTCCAGGAGGAGGTCTTCGGACCGGTCCTCACCGTGCAGCCCTTCGACTCCGAGGACGAGGCGGTCGAGCTGGCCAACTCCACGCCGTACGGACTGGCCTCGGGCATCCAGACCACCAACCTCACCCGCGCCCACCGCGTCGCCGACCGCCTCCAGGCGGGCATCGTCTGGGTCAACGACTGGCCGATGCTCGACCCCGCCGTGCCCTTCGGCGGCGTGAAGGCCTCCGGCTTCGGCCGCGAGTACGGCCCCGAGGCCCTGGAGTCCTACACCAAGGTCAAGTCCGTCGTCGTCTCGCTCGACTGAGCGCCTCCCCGGGATCACTCGTGAGCCGCGGGACCGCTCCGGCGGCTCACGGACAGACAAGGAGTTCGAGAATGTCCACCACCACACGCGCCGCCGTGGTCGAGTCCGGGGGCGCCCCCTTCACCCTCTCCGAGGTCGTCCTCGACCAGCCGGGCCAGGGCGAGGCCCTGGTCCGCATGGTCGCCGCCGGGCTGTGCCACACCGACCTCGGTGTCGCCAGCGGCGGGCTGCCCTTCCCGCTCCCCGGGGTCCTCGGCCACGAGGGCGCCGGTGTCGTCGAGGCCGTCGGCCCGGGCGTCACCTCCGTCGTGCCGGGCGACCACGTCGTGCTGTCCTTCACCTCCTGCGGCGCCTGCCACAACTGCCGTGACGGGCACCCGGCGTACTGCGCCACCTGGCTCCCGCTGAACCTGCTCGGCGGCCGCCGCGCCGACGGCACCAGCACCATCAGCCGCGACGGCCAGGACCTCGGCGGCCACTTCTTCGGCCAGTCCTCCTTCGCCGAGCGGGCCCTGGTCGACGAGCGCAGCCTCGTCAAGGTCGACCCGGACGTACCGCTGGACTCCATCGCCCCGCTGGGCTGCGGCGTGCAGACCGGCGTCGGTGCCGTCTGGAACGTCCTGGAGCCCCGCGCGGGCAGCACGATCGTCGTCCTCGGCGCCGGAGCCGTCGGCCTCTCCGCCGTGATGGCGGCGGCCCTCACCCCCGCGACCACGGTCATCGCCGTGGACAAGGTCGGCGAGCGCCTGGAGCTGGCCAAGGAGCTGGGTGCCACGCACACGGTGAACGGCGGCGAGGTCGCCGACCTCACCGAGGCGATCATGGAGATCACCGGCGGCCGCGGCGCCGACGGCGTCGTCGAGACCACCGGCAGCGTCTTCGTCCTGCGCAAGGGCGTCGACTCCCTCGCCGCGCGCGGCACCCTCGTCATCGTCGGCGCCCCGCCGTTCGGCACCGAGGTCTCCCTCGACGTCAACGGCATGCTCGGCGGCAAGCGCGTCGTCGGCCTCACCCTCGGCGACAACGAGATCCAGACCGCCATCCCGGTCCTCGTCCAGCTGGTCAAGGAGGGCAAGCTCCCACTCGACCGGCTGATCAGCCGCTACAAGTTCGAGGACATCGACCAGGCGGTGGCGGACATGAGCGGCGGCAAGAGCATCAAGCCGGTGCTGACCTTCTGACGTCGCCGGCGTTCCGAGGAGCCGTCTCCCGCCGGGGCGCGTCCTCCCCCGCGTGACCCCGGCCCTGTGGGTGACCTGCTGTCCAGGTCACCCACAGGGCCGTCGAACGTCCTTGGCCCCTTCGGCGTCGTAGGGGGAAGGACACTGAGTTCGTGGACGAGCACGGGGGTTGGAGATGCGCAGGGGACTCGCGGCAACGGTGATCGTGGCGGCCGTGGCGGCCGTGGCGGCGGTGGGGTGCGGCGCCGGGAGCGGGGGCGACCTCGTGGTGACCGGGACGGCACCGGCCACGCCGTACGCCGGGCCGCTGTACGTGCCGCACCAGGAGGTCGACGAGGACGGCGTCGAGGCGATCAGGACCGAGTCGGGCGCGGCAGGCCGGGCGCTGGAGTGCGACGGCGAGATCTACGAGGGCGGCGGCGGGCCCGGCGGCTGGGGCAGGGACGATGGGGGAAAGACACCCGAGGAAGGGCTTCGGGCGTACTTCGACATCGAGGTGCCCGACGTCCCCGAGGAGGGCTACCGCCTGGAACGCCGGGAGAAGGACCGGGCCCTCTTCTCGTACGACGTCGACGGCAGGACCAAGGTCGCCGTGATCGTCGCCAAAGACCGCGAGGGCAGCCCCGGCTGGGGGCCGGAGACCAGTGCCTCCTGTGACCCGGCCGAGCTGCCCGCGAGCTTCACCGACTCCCGGGCGTACGAGATCTGGACCGACCGCGACGGCGACCGTGTACCGATCACCGAGGTGCACACCTCCGTGGGCTCGGAACACTGCGACTGGCAGAAGGCCCACTTCCTGTCGAGGGGCGGCGACGCCGACGGGAAGGGCCGGCTGTACGGCCGCGACCCCGAGGGCGTCCTGCCCGACGGGATGCTCACCTCCGCCTACGACGGTGACGTCCCCATGCCCGTGCACGCGCGCGACACCGGGTACCGCCACGAGGACCGGGCGCTGTGGCTCGTCGAGCGCGACCCGTCGAAGGTGTACGTCCGCACGCCCGACGGGGTCGAGGTCTGGCCCGAGGTGGCGAAGGGCATGGGCTGCGCCTGAGCCGACGGCGTGTTCACCGGCTGCGGTGCAACGCCACCAGCAGCTGCCACGCCTGGTCGGCGATCTCCTGAGGGGTGCCGTCGAGGAGGCCGTGCAGCCAGTCGGCGAGAACCCCCGCGAAGGTGGCCGCCACGGCGGAGGCCACCAGCGGGGCGTCCGCGGCCCCCGCGAGCTCGCGTTCGCGGAGGCTGTAGGCGCGCAGGTCCCGGTGCAGCACCCGGCCGAGCGGGCCGCCGCCACCGGGCGCCAGCAGCGCGCGGTACAGGGCCGCGTGCGGAGCCAGCCCGGCGAAGAACTCCGGCAGCGCGGCGGGCGCCCGCACCGGGTCGGGGCGCCCGCGCCAGGCGTGCAGGGCCTCCACGGCGTCGCGCACGACATCGGCGCAGGCGTCGACGGCCAGCGCCTCCAGGTCCGGGTAGTGCACGTAGAACGTGGCCCGGCCGACCCCCGCCCGGCGGACCAGCGAGGCCACGCCGACCTCGTGCAGCGGGTGCCGGGCGCATTCGTCGAGGAGGGCTTCCCGCAGCCTGGCCCTGGTGCGGGCGGCCCGGGGGTCCGCCGTGGCCCGGGGGTCGTCCGTGGCCCGGGGGTCGTCCGGGGTCATCCCGCGACGAGGACGGCGGCCAGGGCGAGCGCGCCCGGGAGCGCCTGGGCGACGAGGATGCGGCGGTTGGCGGTGGCGGCGCCGTACACACCGGCGACGATCACGCAGGCGAGGAAGAAGATCTGCGCGCGGTAGCCGGTCGGGTCACCGGCGATCAGGCCCCACACCAGTCCGGCGGCGAGGAAGCCGTTGTAGAGCCCCTGGTTGGCGGCCATCGCCGCCGTCCGCTTCGCCATCTCCGGGTCCAGCCCGTGGAACGACATCCCCGGCTTCTTCTGCCACAGGAACATTTCCATCACCAGGATGTACGCGTGCAGCACCGCCACCAGCGCGACCAGCACGTTCGCCAGGATCTCCATGGTCAGCAGACTCCGTAGTCACTCGATGCCCCGGAACTTCCTGGACAGGTGTCCACTATAGCTGGACGGCTGTCCAGGAAGTCCACCCGGGGTGCCCACGATCGTCGCCGACGGGTTGTCAGAGCCTGCCGCTAGGTTCCCGTCCATGAGTGAGCAAGAGGTGATCGTGCGGCGCGCCCGCGCCGAGGACGTACCGGGGATCGTCGTCTCCAGCTCCTGGCTGTTCGCCGAGGACGGCGGGGAGCGGGACCCGAGCCTGGACGTGGACTGGCCGCGCCGGCACGGCGCCGAGGCCTTCACGGCCGCCCTCCACGACCCCGGCCGGCTGCTGCTGGCCGCGCTGCACGACGGCGAGGTGGTGGGCCATCTGTCGGGCTCCCTGTCCGGACCCTCCGCCATGCGGCCCGTCGGGTCGGCCACCCTCATGGCGCTCTACGTCCGTCCCGCGCACCGGCGCGCCCGGGTCGGTGCCCGGCTGGTCGACACCTTCCTGGCGTGGGCCCGGGAACACGGCGCGGTGCACGCGGAGGTGACCGCCTCGGCGGCCAACGCGGACGGTATCCGGTTCTACGAGCGGGAGTCGTTCCGGCCCCAGGCGCTCACGCTGCGGCTGAACCTGTAGTCGGCGGGTACCCGGGGAGCGTATGGGCGGCGGCGGACCGTCCCCCGCGCCCGGGATCCCGTACGGAGGAGACATGGCACTGGTACAGGCGGGCCTCGTGGTGCTGGACTGCGCCGAGCCGGAGAAACTCGCGGTGTTCTACAAGGAACTGCTCGACGCCGAGGAGACGGACGCGACCGCCAACCGCGTCGAGATCGAGGGCGCCTGCGGCGCCCGCATGGCGTTCCGCCGGGACGTCAACGCCACCCCGCCGAGCTGGCCCCGACCCGAGAACTCCCTCCAGGCCCACCTGGACTTCTACGTCGACGACCTGGACGAGGCCGAACGGCTGATCGTCTCCCTAGGCGGACGCCCGGTGGACACCAAGGACGCGAGCGGGCCGTTCGAGGAGCGCGGCTACTCCGACCCGGCCGGCCACTCCTTCACCCTGCGCCGCGAACACCCCACGGCCCCCAAGCAGGGCTAGCACCCTCCCGGCACGGCCAGGTCCGGGGCCTGTTCCGGCGATCCGCGAGGGAACCGCCGGAACAGGCCCCGGACCTCAGTCCCGGCCGCCCTTCTCGGTGGTCGGCCACACCCCGGTGGAGCGCTCGATGGCCTTCGCGCCCGTGCGGTCCACCGCGCTGCGCACGACCGCGAAGATCGCGCCCTGCACGGCCGCCGCGAGCAGGACCTCGCCCCAGCCGCGGTCCCGGTCCAGCGCGTCGGGCGCGTCGTCCTCGTGCCGGATCAGCTTCCAGGTCTTGCGGAACGCCAGCGAGGCCAGCGCACCGCCCGCCCAGCCGAGGGCGAAGCCGAGGGGCTGATAGGCCAGGGGGAGCTTCTTCTTCTTGGACATCTGGTCTTCCTCCTTCACGTCGTGAGGTCGCCCGGTCAGGGACGACCCTGCGGGGCCACGACCTCGGCCGCGGGCACCGGCCCCGGAGCCGTGCCGTCGCCGAACGGGCTGCCGCCCAGGTCCTCACGCCCGTGGGGCGTGAGCCAGCCCGCCAGATCGGGCCCCAGCGGCACCACGGCGGTCGGGTTGATGCCCGTGTGCACCTGGTAGTAGTGCCGCTTGATGTGGTCGAAGTCGACGGTGTCGCCGAATCCGGGGGTCTGGAAGAGGTCACGGGCATACGCCCACAGCACCCGGTCCTCCGCCAGCTTCCAGCGGTTGCACTTGAAGTGACCGTGGTAGACGGGGTCGAAACGCACCAGTGTGGTGAAGAGCCGGATGTCCGCCTCCGTGATCGTCTCGCCGACGAGATAGCGCTGTCGTGCCAGCCGCTCCGACAGCGCCTCCAGCCGCCGGAACACCCCGGCGCAGGCCCCCTCGTACTCCTGCTGGCCCGTGGCGAAGCCCGCCCGGTACACCCCGTTGTTGAGGTCCTGATAGACCTCCTCCATCACCGTGTCGATCTCGTCGCGCAGGGCCGCCGGATACAGGTCGGGCGCGCCCTCGCGGTGCAGGTCCGTCCACTCGGTGGCGAGGTCGAGGGTGAGCCGCTGGTAGTCGTTGGTGACCAGCTCGCCGCTCGGCACGTCGACGATCGCCGGGACGCTGACACCGCCCGGGTAGCCGCTCTCCCGTGCGTCGTACGCCTCCTTCAGGAACCGGATGCCGAGCACCGGGTCGCGGTCGTCCGGGTCCAGCGTGAACCGCCAGCTGCGGTCGTCCTGGATCGGGTCGGTGACGGCCATCGACAGGGCGCCCTCCAGACCCAGCAGCCGCCGCGAGATCACCGCCCGGCTCGCCCAGGGGCAGGCCCGGCTGACCACCAGCCGGTAGCGGCCCGCCTCCACCGGCCAGCCGTCCCGGCCGTCGGCCGTGATCCGGTCCGTGAAGTGGCTACGGGACCGCTTGAACGCCTTCCTGCCGTACGCCTCGTTGCCCTCGCCGACACTCATGCCGTCCGTCCTCCCGGTCCGTCCGGATACGTATGCCCTGATGAGTTCCCCGATTTCCGCGACCCCCACGGTGTGAGCGCGACCGGTCGGGGCAATCGGCGAAGGTGACCCGGACATCAGCAGACACCGAGACGACGGACGACCAGGGCGGGGCGGTTCTCGAAGGACCGGGGACCCGTCAGGAGGACCGGGAGGACAAGGCACGCGCGGACCACAGGACCCGGATCACCGTCCTCGTCGCCCTCGGCGCCAACCTCGTGATCGCCGTCGCCAAGACCATCGGCGGACTCCTCGCCGGATCACCCGCCCTGCTCTCGGAGGCCGCCCACTCGGTCGCCGACAGCATGAACGAGGTCTTCCTCCTCGCCGCGCTGCGCCGCAGCCGTCGCCCCGCCGACAGCCGGCATCCCTTCGGCTACGGCAAGGAGCGCTTCTTCTGGTCCCTGCTCGCCGCCGTCGGCATCTTCGTGATGGGCGGCTGCTTCTCCTTCTACCAGGCGTTCCACGCCCTGACGACCGGAAGCGAGGAGTCCTACGACGGTTACGTCGTCGGCATCGCCGTCCTCGGCGTGGCACTCCTGTCCGAGGGCGCCTCACTGCTGCGCGCCCTGCACCAGGTGCGCCGGCAGGGCGGCGTCGGCGGACTCCGGGACCCGGCGCTGCGCACGGTCGTCGCCGAGGACGGCACGGCGGTGCTCGGGGTGACCCTCGCGATCGCCGGGATGGCCCTGCACATGGTGACCGGGCAGGTGATCTGGGAGGCGTCCGCCTCCTTCGCGATCGGGGCGCTGCTCGTGTACGTCGCCTACTGGCTGGGCCGGGACGCCCGCGAACAGCTCATCGGGGTCGCCGCGGACGCCGAACCGAGCCGGAAGATCCGCTCCCTGCTGGCGGCGCAGCCCGAGATCGACAGTGTCGAGGCCCTGCTCACCATGCAACTCGGCCTGGACTCCACCCTCGTGGCCGCCCGCGTCGACCTCGTACCCGGCCTGGACAGCGAGGAGGTCGAGGAGGTCGCCGTCCGCATCAAGCGCTCCATCGCCCACGTCGTCCCGGAGGCCGACCAGATCTTCCTCGACGTGACGGACAAGGCGGGGCAGGGGGAGCGGACAGGGGAAAGCCCCGCCGCGACGGGGGAACGCGGCGGGGCCTGAGACTCGGGTGCCCGGTGCGCGAGGGATCATGCGCGACACGTCGAAGAAATTCCTCCGAGCATCCCGGCACCCACGACACGCCCTACGACCGGCGGGTCCTCACCCTTCCACCGGCTCCAGCACGAAGACGGGAATCTCCCGGTCGGTCTTCTTCTGGTAGTCCGCGTACGCCGGGTACGCGGCGACCGCCCGGTCCCACCACTCGGCCTTCTCGTCCCCGGTGACCTCACGCGCGGTCAGGTCCCGGCGTGTGGGCCCGTCCTGGAGCTCCACACGCGGGTCGGACTTGATGTTGTGGTACCAGACCGGGTGTGTGGGCGCGCCGCCCAGCGAGGCCACGGCCGCGTACCGCCCGTCGTGTTCCACCCGCATCAGCGGGGTCTTGCGGAGTTTCCCGCTCTTCGCGCCGCGCGTCGTGAGCACGATGACCGGCAGACCCGTGTCCATCAACGTCGTCCCCTGCGTGCCGCCCGAGCTCTCGTACAACTCGACCTGCTCGCGCACCCACTGAGTGGGGCTGGGCACGTACTCGCCCTCAAGAGGCATGGCAACCGTCCCTTGCTCTCGCGTACAGACTGTCCCCCGCATTCAACACCTGCCTGTCCCGGAATCATCCTCATCGCGCCACACGCACGCGGCACTTGCACACCTTTCACGCACCGGATGCCGGCCCCGGCGTGAGCACCGCCAGTACCGCCAGCACCGCGATCACGGCACTCGACAGCAGCCCGGTGACCAGCTGTCCCCGGTGTCCGGTCAGGGTCCGGCCGAGGAGTGCGCCACCGCCCGCGAGCAGCAGTTGCCAGCTCGCGGACGCGAGGAACGCGGCAAGGACGAACACCGTCTGGTCCAGGGCGCTCACGGCGTCGGTGGCGCGGCTGCCGAGCACGAGCGCCGCGAAGTAGACCACCGTGGTGGGGTTGAGGAGGGTGATCCCCAGGAGGGCGACATAGGCGTGTGCCGGGCTCACCGGGTCCCGCCGGGGGCGGGTGGCGAGCCGCCGGGCGCGGTACCGGCGCAGGGCCGTGACCGCGCCGCGTACGGCCAGGGCGAGGAGCACCAGGGCGGAGGCCCAGCGCAGGGGCACCAGCACCGGTCGCAACGTGGCCGCGAGGGCGGTGCCGCCGAGGGTGGCGAGCAGGGCGTACAGTCCGTCGGCCGTCGCGACGCCGAGCGCGGCGCAGGCTCCGGTGCGCGGGGACGTACGGGCGGTGAGGGAGACGAGGTAGGTCGCGACCGCTCCGACGGGGATGGCGATGCCATAGCCGGCGAGGAGGCCCGCGACGAGCGCGGCCGTCACGACCGGGGCGGAGTCGGCCCCCACGGTCGGCCGGGCCGCTGCTGACCCCGCACCGACGACGCGGTGACGAGGGACAGCGGCAGGAAGGCGTCGATGAGGAACATGGGCGGATCCTGGGGCCGGGCGCTCCGCGCGCGCAAACGAATTACCGGCAGCTCTTGACCATGGTTCCGTGCCTGCCTATTTTGTTTGCATCCAAACGAAATGGGGTCGGAGGTGGCGGCGTGGGTGGACACGGTCACCGCCGGCCGTGCGGGCGTCAGGCCTTCGGGCGCCGACCGCTGCGACGGGGCGCCGGCGCGGCGCCGTTCAGCAGGGTGCGGCGGCGCTCCTCGCCGTGCTCCTCGACCTGGAGCACGACACTGCGCAGCCCCTCCGCGAGACTCCGGCACTCCGCGTCGCTGAGCTGCCCGGTGACGAAGGACTCCTCCTCGTTGAAGGCCGGGAACACCCGCCGCATCAGCTCCTCACCCTCGTCGGTGAGGGCGAGCAGTACCAGCCGGCCGTCCGTCGGGTGGGCGGCCCGGCGCACCAGCCCGCGCGACTCCAGCGTGCGCGCCACGCCCGTGAGCGTGCCCTTGGAGATGCCCGCCTCCTCCGCGACGTGCCGGGTCTCGGACTCGCCCCACACCCACACCACCCACAGCACCACGAAGGCCGTCCAGGTCAGGTCGGAGCCGCGCAGTACGGAGTTCTCCAGGTGCTGCCGCACCGCCGAGGCGGCCCGGTAGATGTTCGCCACCGCCGCCATCTGGTCCCGGCGGATGGGGAAGTCCCCCAGCTTCGCCGCGGCGAGCTTCTCGGCTTCGGTGATGGATCGCTGGCCGGGCACGGGCGCTCCTTCGCTCTCACGGCCGGACCGGACGGCCCTGTGCGGCCACCCCGGTCCCGGCCCGTCGTTCGTGCGGACATTCGGTCGTTCGGTCATTCGGGACCAAATTGTACGGAGAAGAGGGAATCCACCATGAGCACCACCCCCCGCATGCTGCTGGTCCTCAGCGAGAACTGGACGCTCACCGGCGGCCGGGCCGACCTGCCCGCCGCCGTACGGTGGGCGCGCGAGGCCGAGGACGCCGGGTTCGACTCCGTCATGGTCAGCGAACACATCGTGCTCGGCCCCGACGCCGCCGTCGACGGCATCATGGGCAATCCCCGCGACTACGCCCTCCCCGGCAATCAGGACCCGTACACCCCCTGGCCCAACTCCCTGCTGCTCCTCGCCTCCATCGCCTCCGTCACCGAGCGCCTGCGACTGGCCGCCGCGGCCGTCCTCGCCCCGCTGCGTCACCCCCTGCTGATGGCCCGGGAACTCGGCACCCTCGATCTGCTCAGTGAGGGACGGCTGCTGGTGCAGCCCACGGTCAGCTGGAGCAAGGACGAGTACGACGCGCTCGGCGTGCCCTTCGGCAGGCGCGGCCGGCTCCTCGACGAGCACCTGGAGGTCTGGGCGAAGGCCTGGGGACCGTCCCCGATCTCCCACGACAGTGAGCACTACCCGTTCCGCGACGTCTACTTCGAGCCGAAGGCGTACCGCCCCGAGGGCCCGAGGCTGTGGTTCGGCGGACAGCGCCTGCACGGTCCCGTGCTGCGCCGGCTGGTCGAGTACGGCCACGGCTTCCACCCGCTCGGGCGGCCGACCCCCGAGGACCTTAAGGCGCTCGACGCGGCGATGGCCGCCGCCGGCCGGGACGCCGCCGACCTGGAGATGATCGGCGGCACCCAGGCGGTCTTCCCCGACGACCACGCCCCGGCGGACCTCGGGGCGGCCCTGGCCTCGATACCGGAGCAGCTGGAGCAGGGGTTCACCACCTTCTGCGTCAAGCCGAACCAGTTCATCGACGACCCGGACGGGGTGGGCGCCTTCTGCGCGGAGGTCATGCGGCGGGTCACGGCGCTGACGGGCTGACGGGCTGACGGGCTGAGGGGCGGACGGGCGGCACAGCGGGGCCGGCGCCGCTCGTGCGGCGCCGGCCCCGCCGTGCGTGCCCCGGTTCAGCGCTCGAAGACGACCCCGCCGTCGAACACCGTCATGTCGACCTGGATCCGAGTGATGTCACGCGGGTCGACGTCCAGCAGCGGCCGGTCCAGGACACACAGGTCGGCCACCTTGCCCACCTCCACGGACCCCTTCCACTCCTCGGCGAAGTCCTGCCGCGCGGGGTTGATCGTGTACGCCCGCAGCGCCTCGGCGAGTTCCACGCGCTGCTCCGGTCCGCTGACCCGGCCGCTGGCCTTCGACTCGCGCAGCAGCATCCCGGCGACACCCTGCCGCCAGTCGGGCTCGGTGATCGGCGCGTCCGAGCTGGCGCACACCGCGACGCCCGCGTCGAAGGCCGAGCGCGCGGGCCACTGGTACGCCGACCGTTCCGTGCCCACGACCTCCGCCATCAGGTCGGAGATCGTCCACTTGATGGCCGGGTTCATGTTGACGCCGTAGCCCTGCGTGGCCAGTCGGCCGAGGCTGTCGGCACCGATGAAGTCGCCGTGGATGACGTAGTGCCGGGCGTCCGGGCGCGGCGCGGCCTTCTGCGCGGCCAGGAACGCGTCCACCACGATGTCGATGGCCCGGTCGCCGGTCACATGGACGCCCAGCTGGTAGCCCGCCTCGTGGGCGACACGGATCATGTCGAACAGCTCGTCGACCTGGAGCTCGGGCGTGCGCCCGTGCACGCAGAGGGAGCCGTGGCCGCCGTCGAGGTAGGGCTCGTTCATCCAGGCCGTACGGTTCGGGGGCACCCCGTCGGCGAAGATCTTCACACCGATGGCGTTCAGCAGCCGGGGGTCGGCGGACTCGGGGCGGTGGAGTTCGGCGAGGCCCTTGCGGACGTCGTCGGCGGAGCCGCCCATCGGCGCGGGCAGGAGAAGGACGCTGACCCGCGCGTGCAGACCGCCGGTCGCGGCCAGGTCGGCGTACGCGGTCCAGTTCTCGGTGCTCAGCCCGCCGAACAGGGTCTCGGAGCCACCGGGGCCGAGGCCGGGCTCGGTGTAGCTGGTGATGCCGCGCGTGTGGAGTTCGGCGACGACGTTGCGGATGGCCTGGCGGCGCTGGGCGACGGTGGGGGAGGGCAGAGCGGCCTGGAGCAGGACACCGGCGGCCTCGCGCAGGATGCCGGTGGGCCGGCCGTCGGCGTCGCGGTCGATGACACCGCCGTCGGGCGCGTTCGTGTCGGCGTCGATCCCGCACCGGCGCAGCGCCGCGCTGTTCGCCCACACCATGTGCTGCGAGAAGTCGGTCAGACAGACGGGGTGGTCGGGCGCCACCGCGTCCAGGTCGGCGCGGCGCGGGAGACGGCCCGGATCGGCGAGGCACTCGGCGAGATAGCCGGCGTCCCAGCCCAGGCCGACGATCCACTCGCCGGGCGCGGCGGCCCGCGCCGCCGCGCCCACCGCCCCGGCGATGTCGGCGATCGACCCCACCGTCGGGTGGCCGACGTCGAGGGCGAACGGCGGCCTGCCCAGGCCGTACGCGGCGCCGTGCAGATGCGAGTCGTTGATGCCCGGCAGCACGGTCCGCCCGGCCAGCTCGACGATTCTCGTCGTCGGCCCGGCCAGCGCGCGCATCTCGGCGTCCGTGCCGACCGCGACGATCTCCCGGCCGCGCACGGCCACACCCTCGGCGACCGAGAAGCCGGCGTCGACGGTGATGACCTGACCGCCGGTCAGGACGAGGGAGGGGGAAGTGTCGCTCACGAGGACCTCTCTGGGGTGTCTGAACAAGCGGGGGAGGCTGCGGCGTCTGAACGAGCAGGGGAGGCTGGGGCGTCTGAACGAGTGGGGGAGGAGAAGGGAAGGGAGAAGGGGGAGAGCGGGGAACGGGCGGGAGCCGAAGGCGCGGGCGCGTTGTCGGTCACCGGGTCGCGCGGGGACCGAAGTAGGCGAGCGCGGCGCCCGCCACCAGGGCCACACCCTGGGCCATCTGCTGCCAGAACGTCGGCACGCTCAGCAGTGTCAGCCCGTTCTGCAGACAACCCAGGAACAGCACGCCGAGCAGGACCCCGAGAACCGAACCGGAGCCGCCGCTCAGCGCCACCCCGCCCAGCAGCACGGCCGTGAGCACGGTCAGCTCGAAGCCCGTGCCCGAGGTGCCCGCGACCACGCTGTCCAGCACGGACGCCTTGATCGCCCCGGCCAGCGCGGCGGCCGTACCCGTGACCACGAACAGCGCGAAGGGCGTACGGCGGACGTCGATGCCGGAGAGGTACGCGGCCTCCCGGTTGACCCCGATGGCGAACACATGCCGCCCGGTCGGCGTGTACGCCAGGAACAGCGCCCCGGCGACCAGCACGACGGCGGCGATGACCACGGGCGCCGCGATCCCCGCGATCCGAGCCCCGCCCAGCCACGCGAAACCGTCGCCGAACCCGCTCAGCGGCAACGGGAAGAGCTGCTGCGCCAGTCCGCGCACGGCCGCCAGCATGCCCAGCGTCACGATGAACGGCGACAGCCCCAGGTAGCAGCAGAGCACCCCGTTCACGGCGCCGACCGCCGCGCCGACGGCGAGCGCTCCGAGGACGGCTACCACGGGGGACTGGGCCTGCTCACCCGCGAGCCAGCCCGCCGTCAGGGCCCCGAGCGCCAGCGTCGAGCCCACCGACAGATCCAGGTAGCCGCTGATGACCAGCAGGGCCAGCGGCACGGCGACGATCGCGAGGGCGGCCGCGTCGGTGGCGATCCCCCGCAGGTTGCCGGCGTCGAGGAAGCTGCCGGTGGACAGCTGGAACACCAGCACCAGCAGGGTGAGGACGACGAGCAGGGGATGGCGGCGCACCGTCGTCAGTCCGTGCGCGGCCAGCGCGCGCGGGCCGGGGACGACGCGCTCGGCGGCGGTCACGGTGGTCATGCTGCTCCTTCGTGGGACGGTGCGGTCTCTGCTGCCGGGCCCGCGTCGTGCACGGCCGCCAGCAGGGACTCCTCGGTGAGGTCGGTGCCGGAGAGCTCGGCGATGATCCGGCCCCGGTCGACGATCAGACAGCGGTGGGCGAGCACGGCCGCCTCCTCCGGGTCGCTGGAGGCGAACAGCACGGCCGTGCCGCGCTGTTCGGCGAGCGTGGCGACGACGTCGTAGATCTCCTGACGGGCGCCGACGTCCACGCCCTGGGTCGGCTCGTCGAGCAGCAGCACGTCGACGGCTCGCGCTTCGTTGATCCAACGGCCGAGCAGCAGCTTCTGCTGGTTGCCGCCGGAGAACGCGGAGGCCGGCAGTCCCGGGCGCGCGGGCCGCAGCCCCACCGCCTCGGCGAGCGAGCCGAACACCCGCCGCTCCGCCCCGAGCGCCCGCACCCCGCGCCGGGCGAGCGTCCGCACGCTCGGCAACAACACGTTGTCCTGCGCGCTCAGCCCCGCGAAGAGTCCCTGCGCCCGCCGGTCGGCCGGCACGAGCGCGATCCGGGCGGCGAGTGCGTCGGCGGGCCGGACGGGCGAGACGGCCCGCTCGCCGACGCGGACGGTTCCTCCGGATGCCCGACGCCTGCCGAACAGCGTCTCCAGCACCCGCGTCCGCCCGGATCCGATCAGCCCGTACAGCCCCACGATCTCGCCCTCACCGACGGTCAGGTCGACAGGGCCGAAGCCGGGGCCGCACAGACCTCGGACGGTGAGGCGGGCGGGGAGGGGGATACCGGGCGTGGGGCGGGCAGCGGCTGCGCCGGATGCGGCGGTCGGACGTGCCGCCGGCCTGTCGAGGCCGGGCGGACGCCCTCCCTCGACGGACCGCCGGGGGAGGGCGTCCGCCCCCGGCGACGGAACGTCCTCGCGGTCGCCATGACCGGCGTGGCTGTGCTTCCCGCGACGAGGGACGTCAGGATCCGCGTCCCCCGCGTCCCCCGCGGCCCCGGTGCCAGGGCCGCCCGCAGCCGCCGTAGAGGGTGCGTCCGATGCCCCAGGCCCGGACTCAGAGCCTCCCGCCCCCGCGCTCGCGCCCGCGTCGGTCGTCGGCCCGTTCGCCGGGCCACGCGCTGCGGCCAGGCGGCCCTCGGCGGCATCCGCCGACACCGCTCCCCGTCCTCCCGTGATCGCCTCCACCAGGTCCCGGCGGTTGTGGCCCCCTGTCGCCGCATGGTGGGCGACCCGGCCGTCGCGGAGCACGGTCACCGCGTCCGCGAGGCGTTCGACCTCGGCCAGGAGATGGGTGACGTAGACGATGGCGAGGCCCTGGGTGCGGAGATCCTCCACCCGGGTGGCGAGGGCGTCGCTCTCGGTACCGGAGAGGGCGGCCGTGGGCTCGTCCAGGACCAGGACCGAGGCGCTGCGGCTGAGGGCTTTGGCGATCTCGACCAACTGCTTCTGGCCCATGGGCAGTTCACCCACCCGGTCGCGGGGCGAGCAGCTCGCGGCGACACGGTCGAGGAGTTCGGCGGCCACCCTCTCCTGGGCCCGGCGGTCGATCCGGCCGTACCGGGTCCACTCCTGGCCGAGGAAGATGTTCTCGGCCACGGTCAGGGAGTCCACGACGCTCAGCGTCTGGAAGATGATCGCCACCCCGGCCGCGATCGATTCGCGCGGGCTGAGCCGGGTGTACGGGACACCGCCCACCTCGATCGTCCCGGCGTCCGGCGGGAAGGCGCCGCCGAGGCACTTGATCAGCGTGGACTTGCCGGCGCCGTTGTGCCCGAGGAGCGCGTGGACCTGCCCCGCGGGCACGGTGAGGTCCACCCCGTCCAGGGCCCGCACGCCACCGAAGGACTTGCTCAGGGAAGTGATCCGCAGATTCGGCGGATTGGCCACCGGGGCCGCCCCAGCCGCTGCTGTCGCCCCAGCGGCTGCCATCGTCCCGGCGGCTGCCATCGTCCCGGTGGTTTCGCTCGTGTCGCTCGTGTCGGCCATCGCGCGGCCCTACCCGTTCTGGGCGAGCAGCGCGTCGATCTCCGCCGTGTCGCCGCGCTGGATCAGCTTGACCGGCACCTCGACGCTGGGGTTCGCCTTCCCGGCGGCGACCGCGAGCGGCACGTCGACGATCGCGTTGGCGATGTCCAGCGGGGCGAGGGCGGCGGAGGCCCGGTAGAACGTGCCCTGCTTGATGGCGAGGAGGGAGGGGGCCGAGCCGTCCTGGCCGCCGACGAACGTCTTCTTGTCGCCGTTCTTCCGCCCGGCCTGCTGCAACGCCTTGAACCCGCCGTACGCCGCCGCGTCCGTGATGCCGAGGATGATGTTCAGGTCGGGGTGCTTGGCGAGGAGCGCGTTGGACTTCGACAGCCCCGTGTCGGGGTCGATGGCCTGCTCCTGCGCCACCACGTCGACACCGGGCGCGAGCTTCGTGAACGCGTCGATCATGCCCTTCGTGCGCTCCCGGCCCAGCTCGATCGTGTTGTCGACCAGGAACGCGATCTTCCCCTTCCCGCCCAGCTCGTCGTTGGCCCACTTCGCGGCCGACTCGCCCAGCAGCGTGCCGCTCTCGCGGAAACTGAACCGGATGTCGGCGCTCTGGTTCTCCAGTGTCCCGCCGTACGTCACCCAGATCAGGCCCGCGTCGAGCGCGGCCTTGGCGATCGACTCGGTGGCCTCGAAGACCATCGGGAACGACACGATCGCCTGCGTCTTCCGCGTGACCCAGGTGTTGAGGTTGCTGGCCTGGGTGTCGGGGTTGCTCGCGTCGCTCGTCGTCAGCAGCTTGACGTCGTGCTTCTTCGCGGCCGTCGTCGAGAGCTGCACCAGGGTGCTGTAGAGCGGGATCTGGGTGAAGGGGTAGTCGAGGCCGATCTGAGTGAGCTTCTTCGCGGAGGGGGACGCGCCCGCCGCCTTCGCCGAACCGGAGCTGCTCTCCGGGGCACTGCAGCCCGTGGCGGCCAGTCCGGTCGTGGCGATAGCTCCGGCGGACCACGCGAGGAACTGCCTGCGCGAGGCCGGGGTGACGGAAAGGGGGCGTCTGGTCATGGCGGGGATCTCCAAGGGGGACGGGGCCCGTCAGCGGCGGGCGTCCTGCTGTGCCGAACAGGAAAGACCCCGGCGCCCCGCCCCACCATCCGTACAAATACCGAGTGCGTACGGCGGGCGGCCGGCAGCGGGCCCGTACGTCACGGATCGGTGAATGCCTTGTCCACCGATCCGAGCCCCTCTATCGTTAGGGCCCAAAAGACCTCTCCGGTCTCGGGGCGGCCCCGGGAGGCTCGCATGCTCACCCATCACCAGATCGCGGCCGCCGCCCGTATCGGTATGCTCACCCGCGAACGCGACACCGCCTCCGCCTGTGCCGAGGCCCTCCACGAACTCGGCCGCGCCCTGCCCCTCGACGCCGCCACCCTCCTGGAGATCGACCCGATCACCGGCACCTACGTCCAGGTCGCGGGCGTCGGCTACGACGCCGACGTCTCCGAGGCCCTGGCCGCCGAGTTCGTGTCGACCCCCTGGTACGCCAACGTCCTGCGCAGCGAGATCCCGCCGTCCATCTGCGAGGACGTCGAGGACCCGGGCGAGCGCTACCGCGACGGCTGGTTCTACGCCGAGCGCATGCGCCCGGCGGGCGTCCGTGACGCGGTGACGGGCGCCCTGCGCCACCACGGCCGCCTCGTCGGCCTGATCACCCTGTCCACCGCGACCCCCGACGCCTACGACACCGGCACCCGCCACCTGCTGGCCTCCCTCCTGCCCGCCCTGGGCGTCCTCGCGGACCCCACCGCGCACGCGGGCGACCTCCCCGACCTCCCGGCGGAGGGCGGGGCGAGCCTGGTCGTCGCCGACGACACCCTCGAACTCCCCGGCCGGGACCCCGCCGTGGTCCTCCAGGACACCGAGTTCCACCGTGTCCTGCGTGCCTTCGCCGACTCGCACGGCAGCCGGCTGCGCCTGCTCTGGCCCGTCGGGCCCGACTGGTACCGGGTCACCGTCCGCCGCCACACCCTCGGCACGGCCGTCGTACGCCGGGCGGTCCTCGTACACGAGACGCCCGCCCCGCTGCCGTACGGCCTCAGCCCGCGCGAACTGGAGGTGCTCACCCGGGCGGCCACCGGTCAGACGAACCAGGCCATCGCCCAGGCGCTGTTCCTGTCCCCGCGCACCGTGCACACCCACGTCGAGCACCTGCTGCGCAAGACCGGCGCCGCCTCCCGCGCCGAGGCCACGGCCCTCGCCGTACGCGACGGACTGCTCCGGCCGACCGCCGCGGACGTCGAACGCTTCGTCGAGAGGTGACCCGGAGGCCGAGCCCCGTTCTATAGGGTTCGACGGTGACTGCGACTGGAGAAGCGACCGGAGCCGGGCCCGGACAGGGCGGGAGGCCCTTCCTCTACGTCGTCGTCTGCGCCGCCGGGATCGCCGTGGAGGTCGGCAAGCTGATCACGGCCGCCCAGGAGCGCGGCTGGGAGGTCGGGGTCATCGCGACCCCCGTCGCCATGGGCGGCTTCTTCGACACGGCCGCGATCGAGGCGCGGACCGGCCGCCCGATCCGCTCCGCCTGGCGGTCACCGGGCGACCCGCGCCCGTTCCCGCCGCCGGACGCCGTCGTGGTGGCGCCCGCCACCTTCAACACCGTCAACAAGTGGGCCGCCGGCACCGCCGACACTCTCGCCCTGGGCACCCTGTGCGAGGCGTACGGCCTCGGCGTCCCGATCGCCGTCCTGCCCTGTGTGGCCGACGCGCTCGCCGCCCACCCGGCGTACGGCGCGAGCCTGGAGCGGCTGCGCGGCATGGGCGTCCGGTTCGGCGATCCGTACGCCGGCGGGGTCGAGGAGGACGGCGGGCGCAAGACGTTCCACTGGGAACGGGCGCTGGACCTGCTGGAGGCGGGCGACGACGAGGGGACGGCCCTCACACGCTGAGCTCCGTCGCCGTCCCCATCGGCAGCCAGCGGAAGACGTCGCGCACGGCGGCCGGAGCCTCGGAGAGCGTCCGCTCGGCCGCCGCGCGGGCCTCGCGGAAGTGACTCCACCCTTCGTAGTGCACCGGCACGACGGTACGGGGACGGAGCAGCCGGCAGACGCTCACGGCCTCGGCGGCGGTCATCGTGTAGCGGAGCGGGCCGGTGACCGGGAAGCCGACGCCGCCGAGGTGGAGCAGGGCGGTGCCCACGGTCAGGCGGCGGCCCACCTCCCGGACGCCCTCGAAGAGGACCGTGTCGCCGGAGATCCACAGCACCCCGTACCGCTGGCCCGGCCAGCCGAGGGCGAATCCGGTGACCTCGCCGACGACGGGGCGGGACAGGGGCGGGCCGTGCCGGGCGGGGGTGGCGGTCACCTCGACGGTCGTACCGTCGGAGGAGGAGAGCTTCCAGGTGTCCCAGGGGGCGAGTCCGCGTGCGTTGCCGCCGAGCCGCCGGGCCCCGGACGGGGTGGTGAGCACGGTCTCCGTGCCGGGCAGCAGGGCGCGGCCGGCGTCGTCGAGGTTGTCGCCGTGGTGGTCGTGGGTGAGCAGCACCGCGTCCACCGGGGGCAGTTCGGCGGCGGACAGCGCGGGGCCGGCCGTCTTGCGGGACGACGTGCCCCAGCCGAAGGCGTAGCGGCGCCCCGGCGGGTCGAACGTCGGGTCGGTGAGCAGGCGCAGCCCGCCGATCTCGATCAGGGTGGTCGGGCCGCCGATGTGCGTGACACGGACACCGGTCATACGGAGATCCCTTCCGGAAGGGCCCGGGACGGCCGTGCCGACGGCCATCCCGAGGCACGAGAGCTACCGCGCGTGCGAGACCGCCCAGTCGAGGGCCTGGTCCGCGATCGCCTCCCAGCCGGGCGCGGCCGGCAGCAGATGCGGCATCCCGGGGTACTCCTTGACCTCGGTGACCGTGTGCGACTTGTAGTGCTTGGCGTTGGACTGCTGCACCTTGGGCGGCATCAGATGGTCCTTCTCGCCCGCGACGAACAGCAGGGGCGCCCGGTCGTCGTTGTGGTAGTTCACGTACGTGCTCTGATGGCCGGGACGCAGGGTGGCCAGGGCGCTGTCCCAGAAGATGCTGCCGGACGCGGGGACGGCGTACCGCTCGTACAGCGCCTTCGACTCCTCCTCCGGGAAGGTGTTGGTGAAGGCGTAGTGCCACTGCTCGAAGGTGAGACCGACCGCGCGGTGCCGGTTCGCGGGGTTCTTCAGCACCGGGAACGCCGACTTGATCTGGGTCAGGGGGAGTACGGCGACCCCCTCGGTGGGCGCCGAGTTGATCGCCACGCCCGCCGCGCCGAGGCCCCGGTCGAGGAGGAGCTGTACGAAGACGCCGCCCGCGGAGTGGCCGATCAGGACCGGCGGCTTGTCGAGGCCCTGGACGAGGGTCACCAGGTTGTCGACGATCTGGGGGACCGTCACCTTCTCGATCGGGGTGGTGTCGGCGTTGAGCGACTCGACCTCCACCTCGAAGCCCGGGTAGGCCGGCGCGAGGACCCGGTAGCCGCGCTTCTCGTAGTGGGCGATCCAGTGCTCCCAGCTCCGGGGTGTCACCCAGAAACCGTGGATCAGGACGATCGTGTCGGGACTGCTCATCGTTTTCCTTCCAGGGGCTGGAACGAGGTGAACGAGGTGACCAGGGCGAACAGGGCCTGTGTGCTCAGGAGTTGAGGAACTCCAGCAGATCCGCGCCGAGTTGCTCCTTGTGCGTGTCCGTGATGCCGTGCGGGGCGCCCGGATAGACCTTCAGCGTCGCGTTCTTGATCCGGGCCGCCGACGGCTTGCCGCCCACCTCGATCGGCACGACCTGGTCGTCGTCGCCGTGGATGACGAGGGCGGGCACGTCGACGGCGTCGAGATCGGGGCGGAAGTCGGTCGCGGAGAAGGCCGCGACGCATTCGTACGCGTTCCGGTGCCCGGAGTGCATGCCCTGGAGCCAGAACGAGTCCCGCGCTCCCTGCGACACATCGGCCCCGGGCCGGTTGTTGCCGAAGAACGGGCCGTCGGCGAGGTCCCGGTACAGCTGCGACCGGTCGGCGAGCGACCCGGCGCGGATCGCGTCGAACACCTCGACGGGGACGCCGCCGGGGTTGTCGTCGGTCCTGAGCATGAACGGGGGTACGGCGGAGACCAGCACCAGCTGCGCGATGCGCCCGGTGCCGTGCCGGCCGATGTAGCGGGTCACCTCGCCGCCGCCGGTGGAGAACCCGACGAGCGTGACGTCCCGCAGGTCGAGGGTGTCGATCAGCATGGCAAGGTCGTCGGCGTAGGTGTTCATCTCGTTGCCGTGCCAGGTCTGGGTGGACCGGCCGTGACCGCGCCGGTCGTGCGCGACGACACGGAACCCGTGCGTGGCCAGGAACAGCTGCTGCGCCTCCCAGCTGTCGGAGTTCAGTGGCCAGCCGTGACTCAGCACGACCGGGCGGCCCTGACCCCAGTCCTTGTAGTGGATCCGTGCCCCGTCTGCTGCGGTGACGTACGGCATGGGGTGCTCCCGTCTGCGGGCGTGTCCGACCCGTGCATCCTCCGGCGGGCCGGGGCGGCGCCGAATCCCGTGGAACGCGTAGTCATGACACGGGCCGTGCGTCGACGCTATGCCGCGGCTCCCCACCCCGCCACAGCGGCCTCAGAGCTTCGGTACCCGCGACAGCTGCCGCCGTGAGGTGACGTCGAGCTTCCGGAAGATCTTCCGCAGGTGGTAGTCGACCGTGCTCGCGCTGATGAACAGCCGGGCGGCGATCTCGGCGTTGGTCGCGCCGTCCTTGGCGAGCCGGGCGATGGTCAGCTCCTGCGGGGTGAGCGCGCTGCCCGCCCCCGCCGCACCGCGTCGCGGATGCTCGCCGGTCGCCGCCAACTCCTGCGCGGTGCGCGCCGCGTAGCCCTTGGCGCCCATGCCGTCGAACAGGGCCAGGGCCGTACGCAGCTGCTCACGGGCGTCCTTGCGGCGCTTGCGACGGCGCAGCCACTCGCCGTACAGCAGATGGGCGACGGCGAGATCGGCGCGGGCGCCGCTGCCGGAGAGCAGGGCGATCGCCTCGCGGTACAGCGCGTCGGCGTCGCCCGCGGGCGCGAGCAGGGCCCGGCAGCGTGCCAGCAGGCCGAGCGCCCACGGGGTGCCGGTGGCCGTCGCCCGCGAGGCGAGGGTCCGCAGGGTGGCCGTCGCGAGGACACGGTCGCCGCAGCGGACGGCCGCCTCGACCAGGTGGGGGAGGAGCCGGGAATGGTAGGCGAACACGTCGTGGCCGGTCAGCTCCTGGGTGATCGCGCGGGCCCGGGAGTAGTCGCCGGCGCCGAGCGCGAGGACCGCCATGCCTATACGGGCGATGGACTCCACCGCGCCGTTGCCCAGCCAGGTACCGGCCTCCATCGAGCCGCGCAGGACCGACTCCAGCTCCTCGGCGTCCGCGTGCCAGGCGAGCAGCTCGGGGTGCCGGTAGAGCTCCCACATGTCGTCGGTGGCGCCGATCGCGGCCCGTATCTGGTGGCCCTGGGCGTGCAGCTCGTCCGCGAGGGTCAGTTCGCCGAGGTTCGTCTCGTGCATCACCGAGCAGTACAGGGCGGTGTCCAGCTGCGACAGGGCGCCCGTGCCGCGGGCGACGTCGGCGGCCCGGCGCATGACCGCGCGCTGGGCCTCCTCTTCCCACAGCATCATCGTCAGAGTGGTGGTGGGCAGATAGGCGCGCAGCACGTCCTCGTCCGAGGTCCGCGGGTCCCGCAGCATCTCGTGGGCCCGCCGCATATGGGGCACGGCCCGCTCGTAGCCGTCGGTGACGAGGACGGCGAAGGCGCGCAGCACCACGTCGACGCCGGTCGCGGGCGTCGTGCGGGGCAGCAGGTCGTCCACGGCACGGGCGATGTCGGCGACAGTCGTGTCCCGCATGAGGTGCTCGGCGGTGATCGCCCGGTCGACCGCCCGCAGCAGCGCCTCCCGGGCCAGCTCCGGCGCCCCGTCGGCGAGGGCCCGCGCGGCGCGCAGACACAACGCGGGCGCCGCGGCGAACGAGCCCGCGTCACCGAGGAGCGTGACGGCGTGGGCGCGCACCAGCAGGGCCCGGCCCCGGCCGACATCGCCGAGAAGCCCGACGTCGATCGCGTCCAGCAGCGACTCCGCCTGGAGCGGGGCCCCCGCCGACAGCGCGGCCTCGGCCGCCGCCAGCAGCCGGCCGGCCCGGGCGACTTCTCCCGGGGTCAGCTCGGCGGCCCGGCCGAGGAAGGTGGCGCGGGCCGCGTAGCCGCCCCGGGAGCCCGCCCGGTCGGCCGAGCGCTCCACCTCGGCGGCCACCGCCTCGTCCGGCCCGAGGGCGGCCGCCGCCAGATGCCAGGCCCGCCGGTCGGAGTCGGCCGGCCGGTCCGTCACCTCGGCCAGCGCCCGGTGGGCCCGCCGCCGCTCCACGCTGGTGGCACCGCCGTACACCGCCGACCGCACCAGCGGATGCCGGAACTCGGCGGCCGTGCGCAGCACCACCAGCCCTGCCGCCTCGGCGGGACCCGAGTCCTCGGGCCCGATCCCGAGCAGCCGCGCCGCGCTCGTGACGTACCCGACGTCGCCGCCGGGTGCGGTCGAGGCCAGCAGCAGCCAGGTCTGTGCCGCCTCCGGCAGCTCGCGCACCCGCCGGAGGTAGTGCGCCTCCAGCCGGCCGCCCACGGGCAGCGGTTCGGGCAGGGCGAGCGAGCCGGACAGCTGGTCGGCGGTGAGCTCCTGCCCCAGGTCGGCCAGCGCCAGCGGGTTCCCGGCGGTCGCGGCCACGATCCGCGCGCCCACCCGGGCGTCCAGCGGCCCGGCGACGGCTTCCCGCAGCAGTTCCAGGGCGAACGGCTCCTCAAGACCGGCGACCTCGGTGACCGGCAGGCCCGCGGGCGCCTCGAACCCGGTCCGGGCCGCGAACAGCAGCCCGACCCCCTCGGCGTGCACCCGCCGCCCCACGAAGGCGAGGACGCCCAGCGACTCGTCGTCGAGCCACTGCGCGTCGTCGGCGCAGACCAGCACCGGCCGCTGTTTCGCGGCCTCCGCGAGAAGCGTCAGCGTCGCGAGCCCGACCAGGAACCGGTCGGCGGGCGGCCCGTCGGCCAGCCCGCACGCCACCCGGAGTGCCTCGGCCTGCGACGCCGGCAGCACACCGGGCTCCTTCAGCCCGTCCAGGAACGACGCGAGGAGCCGCTGCAACGCGGCGAACGGGAAGCCCGACTCCGACTCCACGCCCGCCACCCGTAACACCCGCAGATCGGCGGCCTCCCGGCCCGCGTGATCGAGCAGTGCGGTCTTGCCGATCCCGGCGTCGCCCCGCAGCAGCACGACCCCGCTCAGCCCCTGCCGTACCTCCGCCACCAGCCGGTTGAGCCGCTCACGTTCGCTGACCCGCCCCTTGAGAACCACGCCGACGCCCTTCAACGGGGGCCTCCTGTGAAGGCCGTATGAGGTTTTGGTGGAGCCGCCTCATTCAATCAGCGCGCGCCCCGGCGCACGCGGGCATCGGGCGAGAGCGGTACGGGGTGATCGATCCGTGACGGATGAGGCGCGGGGACGGGGTGCGGGGACGGGGTACACGCTCGCCCAGGAACGCGCCGGCAGCCGCATGCTCCTCCAGGCCGCCGACCGCGACTGGGACCGCCGCCCCGACCTCGCCAGGACCCAGGTCCGTGCGGTCGTGGACGCGCTCGGCGCCAACCTCGCCGAGACCCGCACCATCATCAGCGACCTCACCCCGCCCGCCCTGGAGCACGACGACCTCGGTACCGCGCTGCGCATCCTCTGCGCCCGCACCACGGCCACGCCCTCGCGGGTGGTGTTCCGCACCGAGGGCGAGCCGGGCGCCCTGCCCAGCGACCGGGCCGCCGCCCTGCTCCGCGTCGCCCAGGGCCTGCTGGCCAACGCCTGCGAGCACGCCCGCGCCCGGCACGTCTGGATCACCCTCGACCACCGCGACGACACAACCGTCGCCGTCGAGGTACGGGACGACGGCGTGGGCTTCGACACCGCGAGGGCGACGGCGAAGCCGGGAGACCGGGGCCTCGGTCTGACGGCCGGCCGGGAGCGCCTGGGCGCCCTCGGCGGCTCGCTCACCGTCCGCGGCGCACCCGGCCGCGGCACCCTCGCCCGCGCCAGCCTCCCCGTGGACGCCCTCGCCCTGGCGGGCAGCCGGTGAACGCCCCGAACGGCACCCCGCTGCGCGTCCTGATCGTGGACTACCACGTCGTCGTACGCGCCGGCCTGCGGGCCCTCCTCACCGGTGAACCCGGCTTCGCCGTCATCGCCGAGACCGGCGACGGTGAGGAGGCCGTCGGTCTCGCCACGCGACTCCGCCCCGACGTGGTGCTGATGGACCTCCGCCTCACCGACGACACCGCCCCCGGCGCCCGGGTCAACGGCCTCGACGCGACGCGGCGGATCACCGCCGAGGCCCCCGGCAGCCGGGTCGTCGTCCTCACCGGCTCCGCCACCCAGGGCGACGTCGTCCGGGCGATGGCGGCCGGCGCCCGCGGCTACATCCTCAAGGCGGGCCCGCCCGAGGAACTGTTCCGGGCCGTGCGCGCCGCCGCGGCCGGCGGCATGGGACTGGCCCCGGAGGCCGCCGGACACCTCGCCGGTCACCTCGCCGACCCCGGGACCGCCCTGAGCGACCGGGAGATCGAGGTCGTACGGCTGCTGGCGCTGGGGCACAGCAACCGGTCCATCGCCGCCTCCCTCCATCTCGCCGAGGCCACGATCAAGACCCACCTGGTCCGCGTCTACCGCAAGCTCGGCACCGAGAACCGGGCGAGCACGGTGTCCGAGGCGGTCCGGCGGGGACTGCTCGAACTGGGTTGAACCGGGGCCGGGGCCCCCGTCAGTGGGCGCCCATCGGCTCGAACTCCGTGCCGCACGGGCCCGCCCCCTCGCTCTCCGGCAGCGACACGGAGTCGCCGCTCATCGTCAGCGTCTCGTAGTAGCGGCCGATGCGTTCGGTGGAGCGGCCCACGTAGTGGCCGATGAAGGAGCGGCGGAAGCGGTCGGCGGTGCGGTTGGGCTGGGAGCCGTGGACGAGGCTGCCGTTGAAGAAGAGGACGTCGCCCGGGGCCATGTCGACGGGCACGGCGGTCAGGCCGGGCGGCGGCGCCACGTACTCGCGGACGAAGGACACCTCCGCGTCCGCCTCCTCCGGGCAGAACAGATCCATACGATGCGTCCCCGGCACGACCTCCAGACCGCCGTTGTCCCGGTCGATCACATCGCAGGCGATCCACGCGGCCACACACGTCCCCGGCTCGACCCGCAGATAGAAGTTGTCCTGGTGCAGCGCCTGCCCCCGGGCGCCCGGCGGCTTGAAGTAGAACATGCTCTGCGCGGCCAGGACCTCCTCCCCGAGCAGCCCTTCGAGGATGTCCCGCAGCCGTGCGTCGAGGAGCACCCGCAGCGAGAGGTCGTCGATGCGATGGGGGTGCATGACGCGGGGATGGACGTG
Organism: Streptomyces sp. NBC_00104; assembly: GCF_045160825.1. Lineage (NCBI taxonomy): Bacteria > Bacillati > Actinomycetota > Actinomycetes > Kitasatosporales > Streptomycetaceae > Streptomyces > Streptomyces sp. NBC_00104. The sequence goes on from NZ_CP108215.1 coordinate 10,068,540, forward strand.
CAGCGGGTCGGCCGGCGCGTCCGCCGTGGGCGGGCGGGGCTGGAAGTGCCCCGGGATCGGGCCGCCCTCCCGCAGGGCCGAGAACCGGTCGCACAGTTCCTCGATCTCGGCGGGCGAGAACAGTCCCCGCACCACCAGATAGCCGTTCTCCTCGAACCGCACCTTGTCTGTGGCTGCCATCCGCGCATCCCTTTCCGCCGTCGTCCTACGTGCCTCACGCTAGGTCCGCGACCCTTTGGGGAGGATGCCTGTGCATGCTGACGACCTGCCTGGAACTGCTGCGCCCGCGGATCCGTCGCCGCCGCCCGGCCAGGTGATCATCGGACGCTTCGACCAGCGGCCGCCGTACGCCGTGCACCGGCCGCGCGGCGCGGACAGCTGGCTGTTCACCTGGACCACGGGCGGCGGGGGACTGCTGCGGCAGGGCACGGCCGCGACGCCGGCCGCCCCCGGCGACCTGGTGGTCCTCGGCCCGGGTGTGCCGCAGCGCTACGCGGTCCGCCCCGGCGCCGGGCACTGGGCGTTCTGGTGGGTGCACTGCCAGGCCCGGGCGTCCTGGACGGCCTGGCTGCGCCCGTACGAGACCGCGGACCGGCTGTACGCCGTGCCGTCGGCCCCCGGCGGCGTCCGTGCACGCGTCGACGCGGCCTTCCGCCGGATGCTCGCCGACGCCCGCTGGACCGGTGAGGGCACACCGCCGACGCCTGTCACCGCCTCGGTGGGCGCCGAGGACACGCGGTCGGCGGCCGCTCCCGCCGGGCCGGAGACGTCGAAGCCCGGGGCCGTCCCGCTCGGCGGTGAGGTCGCCGTGGCGCACGGCACCGCCGCCCGCGAACTCGCCCTCTGCTCCCTGGAGGAGGTCGTGCTGCTCACCGCCGCCCGGGCCGAGCCGCGCCGGTCGGGGGCGGATCCGAGGATCCGCCGGGCGGAGGACCTGATCGCCGCCGACCCCGGAGCCCCGCACACGGTGCGCTCCCTCGCCGAGCGCGTCTCCCTCTCCCCGTCCCGCTTCGCACACCTGTTCACCGAGCAACTGGGCCACTCCCCGATGCGTGCCCTCCGCCACGCCCGCCTGCTCCACGCCGCCCGGCTCCTGGAGGCCACCGAACTGCCCGTCGAACGAGTGGCCGCCGCCTCCGGGTTCGGCAGCCCGTTCCACTTCAGCCGGGTGTTCCGACAGCGCTACGGGGTGCCGCCGGGGGAGTACCGACAGGGGCTGCGGGACGACGACTGACGGTCACCTCCCTCGTAGCCCCTCGCGCGTGGTCGTCTCAGCCCCCGAAGGCGAGCAGCGACAGCCACAGCGCCACCACCGAGGAGACCAGCGCCGCCGGGACGGTGAGCAGGCCGAGGCGGGTGAACTCGCCCAGGTCCACGTCGTGGTCGTGCTGGTGGACGATCCGGCGCCAGAGCAGGGTGGCCAGGGAACCGGCGTAGGTGAGGTTCGGGCCGATGTTGACGCCGAGGAGTACGGCGAGGACGGCGCCCGTGCCGAGCGGGGCGGCCGCCGGGATCAGGACGAGGACCGCGGGCAGGTTGTTGATGACGTTGGAGAGGAGCGCGGCGAGGGCGGCGACGCCGAGGAGGGCGAGCAGGCCGGTGCCCGACGGCATCACGCGGCCGAGCGCGTCGGCGAGGCCGTTGTCGACCACCGCGCGCACCACGACGCCCAGCGCCAGCACGAACGCGAGGAAGGGCAGGGAGACCGACCGGAACAGCGCGCCCGGGCTCGTGGTGCGGCGGACGAGCGCGCGGACCGACAGCACCACGGCCCCGGCCAGCGCCGCCCACACGGGCTCGATCCCGAGCGCGGACGTCACCACGAACCCCGCGAGCGTGCACAGGACGGTGACCAGCGCGAACATCGGCAGCTCGGGCGCCTCGGCCGGCTCCTCGGCAGACGGTGCCCCGGCGTCCAGATCGGCCGCGAAGAACCGGCGGAACACCAGGTACTCGGCGGCCACGGCCACCGCCCACGGCGCCGCCATCAGCAGCGCGAACCGTGTGAAGGTCAGCCCGCTCGCGGTGAACGCCAGCAGGTTGGTGAGGTTGGACACGGGCAGCAGCAGCGAGGCCGTGTTCGACAGGTGCGCGGTGGCGTACACATGCGGCTTGGGGCGGGCGCCCAGCCGGGCCACGGTCGCGAACACCACCGGCGTGAGCAGCACGACCGTCGCGTTCAGGCTGAGCACCGCCGTGATGCCGGAGGCCAGCGCGAACGTCGAGCCCAGCAGGTGCCGGGGCCGCCCCGCCGAGGCGCGCGCCATCCACGCCCCGCACGCCTGGAAGAGCCCCTCGTCGTCGCAGAGCCTGGCCAGCACGAGCACGGCGGCGAGGAACCCGAGCACCGGGCCCAGCAGTTCGGCCTCGGCACGGGCGTGGTCCAGGGAGACGGCACCGGCCGCGACGGCGATCCCGGCGGCCGGTACGGCGACCACCGCCTCCGGCAGTCCGAACGGGCGGGCGACCGCGCAGCCGAGGACGACGACGAGCAGGACGACGGACAGGACCTCGGCGAGGGCGGTGTTCACGGCGGGACTTTCGGGACGTTCGGGGGCGCGGAGACCGGTGCACCCTACAACTGCCCCCGGCCCGTCGACGAACGCGCGTGCGGCCCTACGGTGAGGCCCTTCTCACTCCTCCGACAGCGTCAGCTCCGCCCAGATCGTCTTGCCGTCCTCGGTGTGCCGGCTGCCCCACCGCTGGGTCAGCTGGGCCACCAGCAGCAGACCGCGACCGCCCTCGTCGAAGGTCTTGGCCCGGCGCAGATGCGGGGCGGTGCCGCTGCCGTCCGACACCTCGCAGATCAGGGTGGTGTCGTCGTGGATCAGACGCAGCTGGATCGGCGGGGCGCCGTGCCGGACGGCGTTGGTGACCAGCTCGCTCACCACCAGCTCCGCCGTGAACGCCGACTCGCTGATGCCCCACAACGCCATCTGCGTCAGCACGTACTGGCGGGTCCGGGCGACGAACGCGGGGTCGGCGGGTATCGACCAGGTCGCGACCCGCTCCGCCCTGAGCCCACGGGTACGGGCCAGCAGCAGCGCCACGTCGTCGGGGGCGCCGTTCGCGGGGAGCAGGGACTGGACGACGTCCTGGCAGATGTCGTCCAGTGGTCCCTTGCGGCCGGACAGGGCACGGGCCAGTAGCTCCTGACCGGCGTCGATGTCCCGGTCCCGGGTCTCGATCAGCCCGTCGGTGTAGAGGGCGATGACCGTGCCCTCGGCCAGTTCGAGCTCGGCGGACTCGAAGGGAAGTCCGCCGAGGCCCAGGGGCTGTCCCGACGGCACTTCCACCTCCATCGGCCGCCCGTCCGGGTCCAGCACGACCGGCGGCGGATGCCCGGCACGGGCGAAGGTGCAGCGGCGGGTCACCGGGTCGTAGACGGCGTACAGACAGGTGGCGCCGACCTCGCCGGTCACGCCTTCGCTGCCGGCTTCCGCGGACAGCCGTACGACGAGGTCGTCGAGGTGGGTCAGCAGTTCGTCGGGGGCGAGGTCGACGTCGGCGAGGGTGCGTACGGCGGTCCGCAGGCGGCCCATGGTGGCGGAGGCCTGGACGCCGTGGCCGACGACGTCGCCGACGACCATGGCGACCCGCATCCCGGAGAGCGGGATGACGTCGAACCAGTCGCCGCCGACCCCGGCCTGCGCCGCCGGGAGATACCGGGAGGCCGCCTCCAGGGCGGGCATGCGGGGGAGGGTCTGGGGGAGCAGGCTGCGCTGGAGGGCGAGGGCGGTCTCCCGCTCGCGGGAGTAGCGGCGGGCGTTGTCGATGCAGACAGCGGCCCGGGCCGTGACCTCCTCGGCCAGCAGCTCGTCGTCGGCGGTGTACGGGTCGAGCCGCTTGAAGCGGGTCAGGACGGCCACCCCGAGGGTCGTGCCCCGGGCCCGGATCGGCACCGACATGGTGGTGTGGACGCCCAGCTCCTTGACCCGTCGGCTGCGTATCGGGTCCCAGTCGAGCCAGTCCACCAGCGTGTTCGCCGGGTCCGTCGCCACGATCGTGTGCCCGACCGACAGGGACGCCGCCTGCGGGGAGGTGGCCGGGTAGACGTCGGTGCCGCCCACCTCGACGACCGCCTCGGGGCAGCCCGGGGTGACCGACTGATGGGCGGCGCGGCGCAGCGTGAACGGCGCGGAGAGCGGGCCCTCGTGCGGTTCGTCGCCGTGGTCGAGGGACTGCATGAGGTCGACGCTGACGAAGTCGGCGAGGACCGGGACGCACACGTCGGCCAGCTCCTGGGCGGTGCGCCGCACGTCGAGGGTGGTGCCGATGCGGATGCTCGCCTCGTTCACCAGCTGGAGCCGCTGCCGTGCCAGGTACTGCTCGGTGATGTCGTGCCCGGTGACACAGACCCCGATCGGCACCCCGGAGTCGTCCATGAGCGGGGCGATCGCCGCCGACCAGGCGTGGGCGCGGTTCTCGTCGGCGGCCCGCAGGAAGGTCTGCACGTCCTTGCGCCGGCCCAGGGCGAGCACCTCGCGCAACTGCTGCTCCAGCTGCTCGCCGCGCCGGCCGCCCACGATCTCGGACATGTGCAGGCCCCGGAGATTCTCCTCGGGCATCCCCACGGCGTCCGCCATCACGTCGTTGATGCCGCGCAGCCTCAGCCGGTCGTCGAAGACCGCCATGGCGCACGGTGACTGGACCATGACCGCCGCCGCCAGCGGATCGTCCTGCTTCAGAGGGCCGGGGTCGTCCAGCGGGCAGAGAACCAGCCAGCCACCGGTGCTGTCGCCGTCCTTCGGGCTGCGGTGGTGCGCGAGCAGCCAGGCGGTCACTGTCCGGCCGTCGCGGTGACGCAGGGTGAGCGTGCCGCTCCAGCTGGGGCTGCCCGGCGAGGGCGGCAGGAAAGGGTGCCCCGGAGCGAGCAGTTCTTCGGCGGGGCGTCCCACGACCTCCGCCGCGGGCCAGCCCAGCAGGCGTCTGGCGCCTTCGTTCCACTCGACGATCGTGCCGTCGCCGTCCATGGCCGCCCGCGCCGTGGCGGCACCGTCCAGGGCATACGCAGGGGCATCACCGTGCGTTACCTTGCGGCTCCTCATCGTCGCGAGTTCCATTCCGCCGGACCGAACGGGCTTACGGGTGAATTCAAGCCTATGTGCTCCGCCGGGAAAGCGGACTGGAAACCGTATTCCCCCCGGGATCTGTCGCACCCGTGTTCCCCGAGTGAGGTGAGGGGCTCTTGACGTCTCTGAGCCGCGTCGTCAGATTTTGTTTGGTCACGATCAATTGTGATGGCTTGTGGGGCCTTGCGCTTCACGGCTCCCCGGAACGTCCACCCGCACGTTCGACGAAGGGAACACCATGACCGTCACACGCAGGTCCTTACTCATCGCGGGCACCTCCGCCCCGATGGTGGGAGCACTGGCGGGCACCGCGGCCGCCGGCCCCCGGGCGAGACCCTCGTCCGCCGGCCGGGCCGTCCCGCTCCGGGACGGCTGGCGCTTCGCCCTCGTCGACCCGGACGGCATCACCGACCCGACCGGCGAGTACGCCGACGCCGCGAAGCCCGCGTTCGACGACTCAGGCTGGCGTCGGGTCGCCGTCCCGCACGACTGGAGCATCGAACTCGCCCCGACCACCCGGCACGGCACCACCAGCGGCACCGGCTTCTTCCCCGGCGGCCTCGGCTGGTACCGCACCACCTTCACCCTGCCGCCGTCTCTCGCCGGGAAACGGATCTCCGTCGAGTTCGACGGCGTCTACATGGACTCGTACGTCCACTGCAACGGCACCGAGGTCGGCCGCCACCCCTACGGCTACACCGGCTTCGCCTTCGACCTCACCGACCTGCTGCACGCCGACGGCACCACCGAGAACGTCATCGCGGTCAAGGTCCAGAACCGCCTGCCCAGCAGCCGCTGGTACTCCGGCAGCGGCATCTACCGCGAGGCCCGCCTGGTGGTCACCGACCCGGTGCACGTGGCGCGCTGGGGCACGTACGTCACCACGCCGGACATCACCGACGAGCGTGCCCTCGTCCGCGTCCGCACCTCCGTGGTGAACGTCTCCGGCGCCGGAGCGGACGTCGAGGTCGTCTCCCGGATCGTCGACGCCCGTGGCCGTACGGTCGCCCGTACCTCCTCCACGGTCGCCGTCACCGACACCGAGACCGCGACCGAGACCCACGAACTGACCGTTCGCGAGCCGAGGTTGTGGGACTTCGCGGACCCGCACCGCTACACCCTCAGGACCGAGCTGCGCGTCGGCGGCAGAACGACCGACACCCATCGCACGCCCTTCGGCATCCGCACCTTCCGCTTCGACCCCGACGAGGGCTTCCACCTCAACGGCACCGCTCACAAGATCAGGGGCGTCGACCTCCACCACGACCTGGGCGCGCTCGGGGCCGCCGTCAGCGCCGACGCGATCCGCCGGCAGATGACGATCATGAAGTCGATGGGTGTCAACGCCTTCCGCACCTCCCACAACCCGCCCTCGCCGGAGATGATCGAGGTCTGTGAAGAGCTGGGCATCGTGATGATGGTGGAGGCCTTCGACTGCTGGAGGAGCCCCAAGACCCGCTACGACTACGGGCGTTTCTTCGACGAGTGGGCCGACCGGGACGTCACCGAGATGGTGGAGGCGGCCCGCAACTCGCCCGCCGTCCTCTTGTGGTCGATCGGCAACGAGGTCTCCGAGTTCACCTCCACCTCCGGCCTGGCCATGGCGGACCGGCTGATCGCCGCCGTCAAGGCCGCCGACGGCACCCGCCCCGTCGTGATCGGCTCCCACCGCCACCGCAGCGTCCCCGCCCCCGGCACCCCGGGCGATCTGATCCTGGCCAAGCTCGACGGCCTCGGCCTCAACTACAACACCGCCAAGTCGGTGGACGCCCTGCACGCCCGCTACCCGAACCTGTTCCTCTTCGAGTCGGAGTCGTCCTCGGAGACCTCGACGCGAGGCGTCTACCAGGAGCCCGAACACCTCAACACCGGGGAGAACCACACCCCCGGCAAGCGGGGCGTCTCGTCGTACGACAACAACCTCGCCTCCTGGACCATGAGCGGTGAGTACGGCCACAAGAAGGACCGCGACCGGAAGTGGTTCGCCGGGCAGTTCCTCTGGTCGGGCATCGACTACATCGGCGAGCCCACGCCGTACGACGTCTTCCCGGTGAAGGCCTCCTTCTTCGGCGCGGTCGACACGGCCGGCTTCCCGAAGGACATGTACTACCTGTTCCAGAGCCAGTGGGTCGGCGAGCCGATGGTTCATCTGCTGCCGATGAGCTGGAACCACGACAAGGGCGACACCGTCGAGGTGTGGGCGTACTCCAATGTCGACACCGTCGAGCTGTTCCTGAACGGAAAGTCGCTCGGGACAAGGAAGTTCGACGAGAAGAAGACCGTGGACGGGCGAGCCTACCTGGAGACCACCGAGGCGACCGGCGACGACAAGACCTTCACCGACGGCCCCTACCCCGGTAGTTACACCAGCCCCAACGGCAGCGCGGGCAAACTCCACCTCACCTGGAAGGTGCCGTACACACCGGGCGAGTTGAAGGCCGTCGCGCGCCGGAACGGCAAGGCCGTCGCCACCGACGTCCTGCGCACGGCCGGCCGGCCGCACGCCGTGCGCCTGACCGCCGACCGCAAGTCCCTGGCGGCGGACGGGCGTTCCCTGGTCTTCGTCACCGCCGAGATCGTCGACGCCCGGGGCGTGGTGGTCCCCGACGCCGAGCATCTGATCTCCTTCGACGTGCGAGGAGGGTCCCTCGCCGGGCTCGACAACGGCCGTGAGGAGAGCGCCGAGCGCTACCAGGCCTCCACCCGTACCGCGTTCGGCGGCAAGGCGCTCGCGATCGTACGGTCCGGGGTCGAACCCGGTGCGGTGAAGGTGACGGCGCGGGTGGAGGGCCTGCGGACCGGGAAGGTGGGCGTCCGGGCCACGTCGGCGCCCGCTGAGTCCACCACCCCCGCTGCCGCGTTCACCCCCGACCACCCGGCCGCCGTGACCTATCCCTTCGCCGATGCCAGTTACTCCGGTCGCCCCGACACCCTGCCCGCCGCCATGCTGGACGGCGACCCCGCCACCGGCTGGTCCAACGCCTTCCTCAAGGCGGCCACCGCACTGCTGCCCGCGTTCGGCGGGGCGCGCCCCGAGGACTGGGTGTCGGTCGACTGGGGGCGGGCCGGGACGGTCGACCGGGTCGAGGCCTCCTTCACCGTCGACGCGGGACACACGCTGCCCGAGGCCGTCGGCGTGGAGGTGTGGGACGGCGAGCGGTACGTCCCCGCCGAGGGCGTGAAGACCGACTGGGCCACGACCTCCGACGCCCCCACGGTGATCACCTTCGCTCCGCTGCGCGGCTCCCGGATCCGGCTCACGCTGACGAGCCGCCATCCGGGCGAGGCGCGCGGCGCCGTGCGGATCAGCAGGCTGGACGTCCTCGCACTCTGACCGCGTGGGGAGACGTCACTTCGGTCCGGACGGGAAACCAGTCCCGTCCGGACCGTTGACGGGCTGTCATGTCTCTAACAGCATGGCCAACGTCCGCATCTGGGAGCGCTCCCACGCCTCTTGGTCCCCTGCGCCATCCGACACGACCCGTCAACGCTGTGCGCCCCCACCTCCCCCGAGGAGCCCAGACGTGAAACGACGCAGAACCACCCTGCTCGCCCTGACGGCCCTCCTCGCGGCGGCGCTCACCGCGCTGCCCGCCGGTCCGGCCCAGGCCGAGGAGGTCGAACAGGTCAAGAACGGCACCTTCGACACCGGCACCGCCCCCTGGTGGACGACCGGCAACGTCACCGCCGGCCTCACCGACGGCCGCCTCTGCGCCGACATCCCCGGCGGCACCACCAACCGCTGGGACGCCGCCGTCGGCCAGAACGACATCACCCTCGTCAAGGGAGAGTCGTACCGGTTGAGCTTCTCCGCGTCCGGCACGCCCCAGGGCAACGTCCTGCGGGCCATCGTCGGCCTGTCGGCGGCCCCCTACGACACGTACTTCGAGGTGAGCCCGCAGCTGAACGTCTCGGGCGACTCGTACGCGTACACCTTCACCTCGCCCGTCGACACCGCGCAGGGCCAGGTCGGCTTCCAAGTGGGCGGCAACGCCGACCCGTTCACCTTCTGCATGGACGACGTGTCGCTGCTCGGCGGGGTGCCGCCGGAGGTGTACGAGCCCGACACCGGGCCCCGGGTGCGCGTCAACCAGGTCGCCTATCTGCCCGCCGGGCCGAAGAACGCCACCCTGGTCACCGAGGCCACGGGGAAGCTGCCCTGGCAGGTGAAGAACGCCACGGGTGCCGTGGTCGCCCACGGGCGGACCACCCCGCGCGGCCTCGACGCCTCCTCCGGGCAGAGCGTCCACGCGATCGACTTCGGTGCGTACCGGGGGCGCGGCACCGGCTTCACCCTGGTCGTCGACGGCGAGAGCAGCCGCCCCTTCGACATCGACCCGGGCGCCTACGAACGCCTGCGGCTCGACTCGCTGAAGTACTACTACACCCAGCGCAGCGGCACCCCGATCAGCGACGAACTGCGCCCCGGCTACGGCCGCGCCGCAGGGCATGTCGACGTCGCACCCAACCGGGGCGACGGGAACGTGCCCTGCCAGCCCGGTGTCTGCGACTACACGCTCGACGTCACCGGCGGCTGGTACGACGCCGGCGACCACGGCAAGTACGTCGTCAACGGCGGTATCTCCACCTGGGAGGTGCTGAGCACCTACGAACGCGCGCTGTACGCCCGTACCGGGGAGCCCGAGAAGCTCGGTGACGGCTCGCTGGACATCCCGGAGAGCGGCAACAAGGTGCCGGACCTGCTGGACGAGGCCCGCTGGCAGCTCGACTTCATGCTCAGGATGCAGGTGCCGAAGGGGCAGCCGCTCGCCGGCATGGCCCACCACAAGATCCACGACGAGCAGTGGACCGGGCTGCCCCTGATGCCCGCGGACGATCCGCAGAAGCGCGAACTGCACCCGCCGAGCACCGCGGCCACCCTGAACCTCGCCGCCACCGCCGCACAGGCGGCCCGCCTCTACCGCCCCTACGACCACGCGTTCGCCGCGAAGACACTCGACGCGGCCCGCACGGCCTGGGCGGCGGCCCTGGCACACCCCGCGGTCCACGCCTCCGAGAGCGACGGCATCGGCGGCGGCACCTACTCCGACAACAACGTCACCGACGAGTTCTACTGGGCGGCCGCCCAGCTGTACCTCACCACCGGTGAGAAGGCGTTCCGGGAGTACGTCCTCACCTCGCCCGTGCACACCGCCGACATCTTCGGCCCCGTCGGCTTCGACTGGGGCCGCACGGCAGCGGCAGGCCGCCTCGACCTGGCGACCGTGCCGAACAGGCTCCCCGGCCGTGACAAGGTCCGCCGGTCCGTGGTCAAGGCCGCCGACCGCTACCTGGCCACCCTCAAGGCCCACCCGTACGGCATGCCGTACGCACCCGACAACAACCTCTACGACTGGGGCTCCAACCACCAGATCCTCAACAACGCGGTCGTCATAGCCACGGCGTACGACATCAGCGGGGCGTCGAAGTACCGCGAGGGCGCGCTACAGAGCATGGACTACCTCTTCGGCCGCAACGCCCTCAACATCTCCTACGTCACCGGCTACGGCGAGGTCGACGCCCGCAACCAGCACAGCCGCTGGTACGCCCACCAGCTCGACCCGGACCAGCCCAACCCGCCGGTCGGCACCCTCGCGGGCGGCCCCAACTCGAGCATCCAGGACCCCTACGCGCAGAGTAAACTCCAGGGCTGCGTCGGCCAGTTCTGCTACATCGACGACATCCAGTCCTGGTCGACCAACGAACACACGATCAACTGGAACGCGGCGCTGGCCCGCATGGCCTCGTTCGTGGCGGACCAGACCTGACACCTCGCTGCCCCTGTACGCGGCCGACGTCCTCCGGGGCGTCGGCCGCCCTGTTGTGGTACCGCGCCACATGCCACTTGACCTGCTGCTATTTACGAGTAAGTACCCGCGCGGTACCGTTGGCGCATGCCAGCTCTGAATGTGGAGTTCAGCGACCGCGAGCTAGAGGATCTGCGGCAGATCGCCAAGGAGCGCGGTACGTCGATGAAGGCGCTCGTGCGGGAGGCGGCCGCGGCCGACATCGTGCGACACCGGGCGCTGAAGGAGGGCGCGGAGGCCTTCCGGCAGTTCTTCACCGCGCACGCCGACGAGTTCGCCGCCGCCTTCCCGGACGACGAACCCGCCGCCAAGGTGGAAGGACGGGCCGTCTGACCGATGGCTCCCGTCATCCACATCGACGTGCCCTGGCTGCTCCAGCGACACGAAGAGGTCATGCCCGAGCAGCCCACCATCAACGACTTCTCCGCGCTCGTCGCCGCCGTCGCCCGGCATCGCGTCGACCCCCCGCGTCTCGGTGTCGACTCCGACCCGGCCTGGCGGGCCGCCGCGCTGCTGCACACCCTCGCGGTGCTCAAGCCCCTGCCGGCCGCCAACGCCCGTTTCGCCTGTGCGACGGCCGTGGCGTACATGTTCGTCAGCGGTGTCGGCATCGACCCGCCGTACGGGTCCCTCGTGGACCTCGCGCGCGACCTGATCTCCGGGAGGACGGACGTCTACGGGGCGGCGGACCGGCTGCGGTCCTGGCAGATCTGAGCGAGCCGGAGCCGACCTGTCTCCGGGGCCGCCGACCGAGGGCGGGAGGATCAAGGTCGGCGGCCCGTTTCGCGCGGGAGAGCCGCCGTTCCGCGCGGGGCCTTCCGAGTTGGCCGCCCCAAGTGAACAACGAACCGTCGGTGCGCCGGGAGCGTGCGCGGGCGGTCGGGGTGTGCGTACGCTTCACACGGGGTGCTTGAACCCTTGAATATCCAGGAACCGGAAGGCTTCGTTCTGCGAAGCGGAATCGCTCGTACCGGTCATCTGACCTGCTTTTAGTGATGCGGATGTTGCACAAGCGCCTTGTTAGTCATGAGTAACTTGTGCAAGGGTGAACTTCCTGCGCAGGGCAATGGCCCGGTCAGAAAGGCCACTTGGCTTTTCCGGTCGCCGAAGGGCCCAAAAGGCTCAAGGATCACGGTCATCGAGCGGCTCCGTCCCCGGCCGCTTTCCCAGCGCCCGCCAAAAAGGTACGCACCAATCCAGGGCCCTTTGCGGCGGCCAGAACTCCGTGTGCCATCTTGTGCCTTGGAAGGAACCCGCTCTGTGCACACCCCCCACCCTCCCCGTCCCGCTTTTCCGCCCGCTCCCGGGCCGGTTCCCGGAGAGTCCGACGAGACTCTCGCCGCCCGGCTGAGAGGCTGGCCGGAGGGGGGCACCGGCGATCCCGTCGCCCTGTTGATGGCACGGCACTGGCAGTCGACGTACGACTACGCGGTGATCTGCCTCGCCACCCAGTCCGGTGTCGCCTCGATGGTGACCGCGACCGCCTTTCACCGGGTGCTCGACGGCCTGATGCGGGGCGAGTCGGGCGTCGCCCTGCGGCCCCGGCTGCTGGTGGCCGCGCGCGACACCGTCAAGGAGTGGTCCGCGGAAGGGGGCGTCTCCGGTGTTCTGCCGGATCTGAGGAAGCCCGCGGGCGGGCGCGGTATGCGGGCGGCGAAGTCCATGACGCCCGAAAACCGCAAGCTCGTCGAGCGCTCATTCCAGGCGCTCCCGGCGGTCGCCCAGTGCCTGCTGTGGCACACCGAAGTAGAAGCCGAAATGATAACCATACCCACTGGTCTGCTGGGGCTGGACACCGACAGCGCGGTGGCCACACTGGAGCAGGCGCGCGACAAATTCCGCGAGGGATGCGTCCGCGCCCATCGGGAACTCGCGCCGTCCAAGGATTGCCGCTTCTACAACCGCCTGCTGGACGTACCCATTCGCCGCGGTGGCGCTCTGCTGCCGGATGTCCAGCAGCATCTGCTGGAGTGCCGCTACTGCCGCTACGCCGCCGAGCAACTCAGCCATTTCGAGGGCGGACTTGGCGGGGTCATCGCCGAAGCCGTACTCGGCTGGGGCGCCCGGCGCTATCTCGACTCCCGGCCCGGCCGGTTGCCGCAGAAGGGGAACTCGAGACGCCCGGGGAGCGGCGGCCGGCACCGCCTGCTCTCCCAGATCCCCGCGCAGCGCCGCCGGATCACCTCCGGAACGCGCAATCCCAGAGCCCTGATCACCGTCGGCATCTCCTCGGGGGCGCTGCTCGCGGCCGTCCTGGGTGCCGCGTTCCTCTCGGACGACGGCAGCGGAGCCGATCCCGCCGCCTCGACCAGCGCCACCGGCGGCATCGCCACGGCGCCGGACACCGGCAACGACACCACCACCGACACCGCGTCGCCGACCCCGCCCGCCATGGCCGGACGGCCCACGGCACCCCAGCAGACGCGGCTGCGCAACCAGGCCGCCGACCTGTGCCTCGACATCCACGGCGGCAAGGCCGAGAAGGGCGCCTCGACCGAACTCGCGGAGTGCGACTCCGCCTGGACCCAGAAGTGGTCCTACGAGGAGGACGGGCTGCTGCGCAGTGTCGCCAACCCGGAACTGTGCCTGGACTCCCAGGTCGACGCCGGAGTGGTCGTCCTCAACAAGTGCGCCGACGAGGACTCCCGGCGCGGCGACGACGTGCGCTACGACTTCACCGTGCAGGGCGAGTTGCTGCCCCGGTGGAGCGAGGGACTCGCCGTCGCCCCCGTCACCACGGGCACCGAGGCCGACGTCGTCGTCAAGGTTCGGGACGACTCCACCACGCAGCGCTGGCTCACCGACGGCGTGACCGCCAGCCCCGAGTCCCTCTCCGTCTCCGGCTCCGGGGCGCCCACGCCCGAGAGCGAGCCGATCTCCGAGGACCCGGACGCGGACGACGTCTCCCCGGCGCCGGGAGCGGAGAAGTCCGGCTCTCCCGCGCCCGGTGCCTCCCCGGATGCCGAACAGGGCGGTTCCATCATGTCCGTGGGCGACGACACGAGCACGGACACGGAGCCCGGGACCGGCGACGAGCCGGTGCTGCCCCTGACGTCCGTCCGGCTCCCGGACCTTCTGACGGGGCTCGGGCTCTGAGGGGGGCCGGTGCGAGGGCGCGGGCCGGGTGTGGTAGCCCGCGTCGTTCCCCGCGCCCCTGAGAAGGGGGCGGCGGGGGTGGCCATCGGCCCTCAGACGGCCCCGTCGACGAGGCTGTCACGGTCGATCGTGGCGGGCGTGCGATGGCCGGACAGGGCGAGCGTGAGGTCGAACTCCGCGAGCAGACAGCGGATGACGTGTTCCACGCCCGGCCGTCCGTCGAGGGCGAGACCGTAGACGTAGGGCCTGCCGAGCGGTACCGCCTTGGCCCCGAGCGCCAGGGCCTTGAAGACATCGTGACCGGCGCGGACACCGCTGTCGAAGAGTACGGTCAGCCGGTCGCCCACCGCTCGCTCGGGCCACCCGCGGCAGCGCCTCGGCGGCCCCGACGCCGCCCGCCACCTGCGGCCCCCGTTTCGCCGACGATCCTGACGAGCCGGGCGGGCATCGTCCACCGTTGTGCGCACGCACGCACCCACGCACGCACGCACCCAAGCACGCGCACGGTCGGCCGGAGCCGGGGCGGAAGGGGCCCCAGGTCGCCCTGTCGCGCTCCCGCCGGGCCGGTGACCGCCCCTCGGCTCCCCTCAGCCTCCTTCGGCGGCGAGTACCGGCGCCGCGGTGTCCGTCGGTGCCCCCGGCCCGGTGATCGGCGGCACCGGCACGTCGGCCGTACGGACCAGCCGGGCGCCCTCGGGGCCGTACACCGCGCGCGGTTCGGGGAACAGGCGGAGCAGAGTGAGGAAGAGGACCGCCGACACGGCCAGGGAGAGCGGGAGGCTGATGTCGACGCCGCCCGCGAGGTCGCCGAACGGGCCCACGAACTGGCCCGGGATGTTGGTGAACAGCACGCCGAGCAGGGCCGAGACCCACCACGCGGTCATGCCGCGCCAGTTCCAGCCGTGCGCGAACCAGTAACGCCCGCCGCGCTGGCGGCGGTTGAAGACCTGGAGCGCCTCGGGGTCGTACCAGCCGCGCCGGGTCCAGAAGCCCAGCATCATCACGACCATCCACGGAGTGGTGCAGGTGATGATCATCGTGGCGAAGGTGGAGATGGACCGGACGAGGTCCAGCCCGAACCGGCCGACGAAGATGAACCCGATGGACAGGACGCCGACCAGCACCGTCGCCCGCACCCGCGACAGCCGGGGGAAGACCGAGGAGAAGTCCAGACCGGTGCCGTACAACGACGTCGTGCCCGTCGACAGGCCGCCGATCAGGGCGAGCAGACACACCGGCAGGAAGAACCAGCTCGGTGAGATCGCCAGCAGTCCGCCGACGAAGTCGGGAGCCGCCGGATCGACGTACTCCGGGGCCTTCGCCGCGATGATGCTCGCCGTGGACAGTCCGAAGAGGAACGGCAGCAGCGTCGCGATCTGCGACAGGAACGCGGCCCCGATCACCTGGCGGCGTGGGGTGCTCGCCGGGATGTAGCGCGACCAGTCGCCCAGGAACGCGCCGAACGACACGGGGTTGGACAGCACGATCAGGGCCGCGCCGATGAACGACGGCCAGAACAGCGACTGGGTCGCCGCGTCCGCCGAGTCCGTGAAGACACCGGCGTACGACGGGTCGAAGTCACCGGCGAAGGCGATCGCGCCGAGCAGGAACAGCAGGCTCGCCGAGGTCACCGCGACCTTGTTGACGAGGAGCATGAACCGGAAGCCGTACACGCACACCGCGAGGACGAGAACCGCGAAGAGGGCGTACGCGACGACGTACGAGGGTGTCGAGCGCTCCAGGCCGAAGAGCCGGTGCGCGCCGCCGACCAGGGCGTCTCCGGAGCTCCACACCGAGAGGGAGAAGAACGCGACGGCCGTCAGCAGGGAGAGGAAGGAGCCGACCACCCGGCCGTGCACACCCAGATGGGCGGACGAGGAGACGGCGTTGTTGGTGCCGTTGACCGGGCCGAACACCGCCATGGGGCAGAGGATCAGCGCGCCGACGACGACGCCGAGGAGGGTGGCCGCGAGCCCCTGCCGGAAGGAGAGGCCGAACAGGATCGGGAAGGCGCCCAGCACGCAGGTGGAGAACGTGTTGGCGCCGCCGAACGCGAGCCGGAACAGGTCGAGCGGTGTCGCGGTGCGGTCCGCGTCGGGGATGCGCTCGACGCCGTGCGACTCGACCTCCGTCAGGGGCGGAGGCGCTACGGCGGGGGAGTGCTCGGTGGTCGGGGACGTCTCGGACAAGGGGGCTCCAGCGGAGGACCGGCGGCGGGGCGTGTCGTGGCGCGGTGGGCGGGAGGGGCCGGTGTGTCGCAGGGTGAGCGACAGGAGCGGGAGCCGTCCTCAGGGGGGTGAGGCGACGTTAAGGGGCCCCGTCACGCCGACACCAGAGGGCGCTTCGTCCATTCTCCGGGGCCGAAGTGGATGAAGCGTCCATCACCCCCGGTCGCGCGGGGGTCGTTCGGGGGGTGGTCGCGAGGGGAAGCGGAATGTTTCAGGCCGATTGCTCAGCCGGGGAGATCCGGCCATTCGTGATCATGTGGCGATCGGGAACCGCTCAGAATCGGGGTTCGCGCGGTCGGGTTCTGTTACTTCGAGCCACTGATTCAATACTCAAAGTTACCGAAACCTGTGGGTTCGATGTGTGTTCCGGCCCAGGACCCGGCAGACTCGCGCTCGCCGATCCGGCACCGTCCGGGCCGGCTTCGTACACGCGACCGATGTGACGGGGCCGTCCGGGCACTCCTACAGAGCGGAAGGATGCACACCATGCCGAAGACCGCGCGTTGGGCAGCGACTCTCACCCTGACGGCCACCGCCGTCTGCGGTCCCCTCACGGGCTCCGCGCTCGCCGCCCCCGAAGCCGCCGCGTCCGGGCTCTACGCCCCCTCGGCCCTGGTTCTGACCATGGGCCACGGCGAGACCTCGGCCACCGTCACCCCCGAGCGCGCGGTCACCCTGACCTGTGCGCCGAAACCTTCCGGCACGCACCCGGCGCCCGTCGACGCCTGCGCCGAACTCCGTCTCAGCGGCGGCGACTTCGACGCCCTGGCCGGCCGTGCCGGGGTGATGTGCAGCAAGCAGTACGACCCCGTGATCGTCACCGTCCAGGGCGTCTGGCAGGGCAAGCGCGTCGCGTACGAGCGCACCTTCGCCAACGAGTGCCTGAAGGACTCGGCCGCGAGCGTCCTGTACGCCTTCTAGCCGCCGCGTCGGATAGGACCAGGCCGCTTCGCGGCCGACAGACCGGGGGTTGCGTGGCCCCGTGAGTGATGAGCGAGGGCCCGTGGCTGGGGAGCGCGAGCCCTGTCGCGGTGTGTCACGCGATCCCCGTCCGGGGGCCGGCCAAGCGGAGTGGGGCCGCAGGCCGGCCCCCGGCATCGCATGCCGGGGGCCGCCGGTCGGTCACTCGGAGGATACGGTCCAGCGGCCGACCTCCTGATGGCCGGAGTCGTACAGGGGCTGGCCGTCCCCGGGTTTGATCTCGCAGTGCCGGAGGTTGCCGCCCCAGTAGCGCAGGATGCGCTCCAACTCCTGGACAGTGGTGCCCTCGTCCCAGTCCGTGCTGTCCAGGTCGACTTCGAGAAGGAACTTCACTTCGCGCGTCTCCACTTCTGTATCGCTTCTGTATCGCTCGGATTCCGTGCCGGTGGTGGCCGGAACGGTGTGTGCCTGCCGCAGGTCCTTCAATCGTTTCATTGAACTGCTACTTGAGACTTGGCCGTTGCGGCGGCGGGGACGGCGGAGGGGGACCGGGCGGAAGGTCCGGGAGCGGCGGGAAGCGGCCGAGCAGCCGGGCGGCGCGCAGCAGCCGGTACATCCGGGGCTGGTCGGCGACGAGACGGAGGCGGCCGCCACGCGCCGTGGCCGCCGCCTCCGCCCGGCACAGCACGCGCAGGCCCGAGCAGTCGAAGAAGGAGACGCGGCGCAGGTCGACGAGCACGTCCGGCGCGGCGGACCCGGTGGCGGCGGCCGTCAGATGCTCGGCCACCAGGCCTGCGGACGCCATGTCGATCTCGCCGGCGACCTCGATCACGGTGAACGGGCCGATCCGGCGGGTGCGGGCGTACGGGTTCGCCGCCACCGTCGGCTCGGGTCCGGGGCCGGGGCCGGGTCCGGGGCCGGTGGCCGCGTCCTCGGGCCGAGGGGCGGCACGGTCATGGGCATCCGGAGTCATGGCGGCTCCACCTCGTCAGGGGTAGGGCGCATTCGATCCCGGTGACTACCCCGGCACGGACCCGCCCATCCCTTTCGCACCCGGCGCAAGATCTACGACACTCGAAAAGGTGAATTCCTGTTCCGCGTATTGACTTTCAAGGTCTGTTGTCGCAGGTCGGCGACCCGACCGGCGCGGACGCGCCGGAGGGGTGCGGGCGCGCCAGGGGATGCGGTGCGGGATCGTCGCATCGCCCCCTGGCCGTGGTGGGAATCCTCCTGTGCGCGCTCGTTGGGCGTGACCGCGTCGCCCGCCTCCCCGCCTCGCCTCGGCGCCGCCGTCACCTCTCGGAGTCGGTGACGCGCGTCTCGGCCTGCTCCGCCTCCCGCAGGACGTCGTCCCAAGACGTGTCGGGCTTGTCGTGGCCGCTGTGCTCGTCGTGCCCGTCGTGCCCGTCGTGCTCGTAGTGCTTGTTGTCCGGGTTCCGCTGGTCGTGGTGGGTCATGAGGGTGCTCTTTCCAGCGAGGTGAGGTGAGGTGACGTGAAGGGAGGTGTGAGGTCGGGTCAGCGGGCCGGTGCGGCGATGCGCAGGGGTACCGCGCCCGGCGCGCTCGAACCGGCCCGCCCGGTGTCCTCGATGTCCCGCGCCACCTCCGACCACCACGCCGGGCCGTCCTCGATGTGCCGCAGCAGTACGCCTTCGCGGATCGCCCAGGGGCAGATCGTCACGGCCTTCAGACCGGCGAGCTTCATCGTGGTGTGCCCGACCAGCGCCCCGGCGAGGCTCTGTGTGGCCCGGGGCGCGGAGATGCCCGGGAGGGCGGCGCGCTCCGCCGCGGGGAGGGAGGCGAGGCGGGTGATGGCAAGACCCAGGTCCGCGCACCTCAACTCCCGTTCCACGAAGGGCCCGTGGCGGCCCGGCGCGGATCCGCACAACCGGGAGAGCTGCTGGAAGGTGCGCGAGGTGGCCACGGCCGTGCGCGGCCCCTCCCAGCGGATGCGCGCCGATACGTCCCGGAGCTGATGACGGACCTTGCGCCGCAGTGCCTTGATGCTGTCCGCCGACGGCGGGTCCTGCCCCTGGAAGAACTCATGGGTCAGCCGGTTCGCGCCCAGCGGCAGCGAGGCCACGAAGTCCGGCAGCCGGCCCCGCCCGAAGGCCACCTCCAGCGAACCGCCCCCGATGTCCAGCAGCGCGAGCGGCCCCGACCGCCAGCCCATCCACCGCCGGGCCCCGAGGAAGGTGAGTTCGGCCTCCACCTCGCCGGGCAGGGTGCAGATCAGCACCCCGGTCTTGGCGCGCACGGTCCGCAGTACGTCCCGGCAGTTCGGCGCGGAGCGCACCACGGCGGTCGCGAACGCCAGTGGCGTCGACGCCCCCCATTTCTCCGCCGTGCGGGCCGCCGCCGTGACCGCGTCGCACAGCTGTCCTACCGCCTCGTCGGGCACCTCGCCCCCGGGCGGCACCGACTGGGACAGCCGCAGGCGCCACTTGGCGGTGTGCACCGGCAGCGGCACACCGCCCTCGGCGTCCGCCACTACGAGTCTCACGGTGTTCGATCCCACATCCACCACGCTCATCCGCATGCCCCACGGAGTACCCGGTGGCAGCCTCAACACGCGTGTTCCGCACGGCGGCTGGTGGCACAGGGGCGCATCGAGGCGACTGTGCGCCACCGCTCACCATCCCGGTGGAGGGTCGGCCGCTCGGACCGCTGGTCGGATGATCAGACTTATTGCCTATGATGCGCAGGTGCAGAACTATGACATCAGGGTGGCGGGACCCGGCGACCTCGACGGCGCCCGTACGGTGATGCTCGACACCGTCTACCGCGACTTCGGCACGGGCTATGTGCCGCGCTGGCACGAGGACATCATCGATCTGCGCGGCGCGTACGTCGCCCCCGACCGGCATGTCCTCCTGGTCGCGGTCGACGGGCGGGACGGCGCGGTCGTCGCCACCGGCGCGCTGGACTCCCGGGGCCCCGCTCATCCGCCCAACCCCCGCTGGCTGGCCGAGCGTTACCCCTCCGGCGAGACCGCCCAGCTGCGCCGTGTGTATGTGCGGGCCGAACATCGCAGGCGGGGGCTGGCCCGGCGGCTGGTCGCCGCGCTGCTGGACTTCGCGGCGGCCGACGGTGCTTACCGCTCCGTCTACCTGCACACCGACCCCGGGGTGCCCGGCGCCGAGGGCTTCTGGCGCTCGCAGGGCGTGGCCGTGTGCGACGAGCGCGAGGTGACCGGAGAACGGGTCGTGCACTTCGAGATCCCGGTGCGCGCGGGGGCCCGCACTCTCACCGCTTAGATGAAAATCATTCTCATGTAGGCTGTGTCGCGCCCCACCCGCCGCTCCCGTCCCCCACCCGCGTCCCCCACACAGAACCAAGGACCATGCGCTCTCCCCGCCGCCGTCGCGTCGCCGCCGGCCTGCTCCTCGCCCCCGTACTGACCGGCTGCTTCGCCTCGGGCGGTGGCACGTCCGACGACGACTCCGCCGACGGCTCACGGCTGCGCGTGGCCCTCGCCTTCCCGCCCGCCGAGAACTTCTCCCCTTACGGCGCCGACGCCACCCTCCTGAGCCGGCTCGGCGTCACCGAGGGCCTCACCAAGCTGGACGCGAACGGCGCCGCGGCTCCCGCACTCGCCGAGTCCTGGACGCGCGAGAACGACCGGAACTGGCTTTTCACCTTGCGTGAGGCCACGTTCCAGGACGGTACCGAGGTCACCCCGGCCACCGTCGCCGCCGCCCTCGCCCACGCCGCCGAGGCCGAGCCGGTCACCGCCGCGCTCTCCGGCATCACGCTCACCGCGAAGGCGAGCGGCGACCGCCAGGTGCGCGTCACCACCGGGGACCCGGACCCCGCCCTGCCGTTGCGCCTCACCGGCCCCGGCCTCGCGATCCTGTCCGCCAAGGCCTACGGCGGCAAGCGGGTGAACCCGGTCGGCACGGCCACCGGCCCGTTCGAGGTCACCGAGGTCACCGGCACCACCGCGGCCACCCTGGACCGCTACGACGCGTACTGGGGAGGCCGCGCCCAGGCCTCCGGCATCGACGCCAAGTTCATAGCCGACGGCTCCGCCCGCACCAACGCCCTGCGCACCGACCAGGTCGACATCGCGGAGGCCGTTCCCGTGGCGCAGGCGTCCACCCTCGACAAGGGCACCCGGCGCGAGACGGCCACCACCCGCACCACCAGCCTCCTCCTCAACACCAAGTCCGGCGCCTTCAAGGACCCGAAGCTCCGGGCCGCCGCCCGCGAGGCCGTCGACGGCTCCGTCCTCGCCAAGGACGTGTACGAGGGCTACGCCGACGCCGGCGTCGGTGTCTTCGGGCCCGCCGTGACCTGGGCCGTCGGCAAGCGGGTCGAACCGGCCGGGCGCGCGAAGGCCGCCGACCCCGACGGCACATCCGTGACCATCGCCACGTACGACAACCGTCCCGAACTGCCCGAGGTAGCCCAGGTGCTGCAACAGCAGCTCCGCCGGGCCGGATTCAAGGTGAAGCTGGAGGTCCGCGAGTACTCGCGGCTGGAGAGCGACGCCCTGGCCGGGACGTTCGACGCCTTCGTCGGTGCCCGCAACTCCCTGCTCGACACCGGCGACCCCGTCTCCGTCCTCGCCGGCGACTTCACCTGCGACGGCAGCTACAACCTCGCCCTGCTGTGCGACAAGAAGGTCGACCGGGCCGTCGCCACCGCCGAGAAGGAGTCCGACACCGCCAAGCGCCGGCAAGCGGCCATGAACGCCGAGGCGGCCATCCTCGGCACCGACGCCACCGTCCCGCTCGTCCACCAGCAGATCATCACCGGCGTCGCCGGCTCGGTGCGGGGCGTGATCCTCGACCCCTACGAGCGCACACTGGTCGGAACGGGGACCCGGCGCTGATACGGGCACTCTGGCGGGCCCTGCTCGCCGCCACGCTGCTGTGCGGCATCGGCCTGCTGCCGTGGCTGTCGCGCACCGACCCGGCGCTCACCGTCCTCAAGGCACGCTCGGCCGAACGTGATCCCACGCCGGACGTGCTGGCCGCCGTACGGGACGAACTCGGCCTCGACGCCGGCCCGTCGAAGCTGCTGGGGGAGTGGTTCGGCGGGCTGGCGCGCGGTGACGCGGGCCGCTCGTGGATCTCCGGCGCCGAGGTCACCCCCTCCGTCGTCCAGGCCCTCGGTGTCTCCCTGCTGCTGATGGCCGCCGCGCTCCTCGTGGCGACGGCCACGGCCGCGGCGGTCTGCGCCCGCACCCTGTGGCTCGGCGCGCACCGCCGCCTCGACGACCGCAGCGGCGGCGGCAGCGTGGCCGCGATGCTCGCCGCGCTGCCCGAGTTCCTCACCGCGTCCGTGCTGGCCGTCGTCGTCGGGGTGCATCTCGGCTGGCTGCCCGCGCTCGGCTGGTACGGGCCGCGGTGGATGGTGCTGCCCGCCCTCGCCCTCGGTCTGCCCGCCGGCGCGCTGCTCGGCCGCATGCTCGACGACCTGCTGCCCGGCGCCTTCGCCGAGCCCTGGGAACTGGCCGCCGCCGCACGCGGCATACCCGGGCGGGCCACCGCCCGCCAGGCCGTACGCCGCTGTGTACCCGGACTGCTGCCCAACCTCGGCCTGTTCGTCGTCGGCCTCACCGGCGGCGCCGTCACCGTCGAGCAGATATTCGACATCCCCGGCCTCGGCCGCACCACCCTCCAGGCAGCCATCGCCCAGGATCTCCCCGTCCTCCAGGCCGGCACCCTCGCCCTCGTCCTGCTGGCCGCCCTCGCCGGAGCCCTCGCCCGCCTCGCCGCCCGCCAACTCATCGGCCCCGCCCTCCGCGACGGCGCCCTCCACTCCCTGCACCGCCCGAAGCCGCCCGCACCACGCCGCACGCCCCTGCTCCACGGCACCCTGCTGCTCGCGGTCGTCGTGTTTGGCCTGACCCGCGACCCGCTCGCCCTCGACACCGGCGACCGGCTCCGACCCCCGTCCTGGGCCCACCCGTTCGGCATCGACGCGCTCGGCCGCGACCTCCTGGCCCGCATCGGCCACGGGGCGTTCACCACCCTCGCCCTCGCCGTCACGATCAGCGCGGCCGCGCTGCTGACGGGCGTCCTGCTCGGGCTGCTGCCCCGCCTCTGCGGACCCCTCGTCGACACCGTCAACGCCGTACCGGCGGTCCTCGCGGGCCTGCTCGTCGCCGGAGTGGCCGGCAGCGGAGCGGCGACACCCGCGCTGGCCGTGGCCGCCGTCGCCTGGGTGCCGCTCGCCGCGCACACCACGGCCCTGCTCGAACAGGAGCGGGCCACGACACACATCACGGCCACGAAGGGGCTCGGCGCGGGTGGTGCCCATCTGCTCCGCCGCGAACTGCTCCCCGCCGTCCTGCCGCCCGTCGCCCGCCACGCCCTCCTCCGACTGCCCGGCGTGGCCCTCGCCCTGACCTCCCTCGGCTTCCTCGGCCTCGGCGCACAGCCGCCGGACCCGGAATGGGGCCTCCTCCTCGCCGAGAACCAGCCCTACGCCGAGCGCGCCCCCTGGGCCGTCCTCGCCCCCGCCACCGCCCTGGCCGTCCTCGGCGCGCTGGCGGTCACGGCGGCGGGCGGGGTGCGGTGGCCGCGCCGCCGCTTCGCCGGAGCCGTACGCCGACCCGAGCCCGCCGTCGCCACGACCGTCGGAGAGACCGGATGACCGAGCCGACCGAGCGGCGACCGAGCGGGACGCCCCGGCGGCGCTCGGCCGGGGAGACGGCCGCGAGGTGGGCGCCGAGCGAGGAGCGGGAGAGACGAGCGGTGGGTGAAGTGCCCGAGAGGAAGGTCGAGAGGAAGGTGACGAGCAAGGTGCCCGATCAGCAGGCGGCGAACGAGACGCGGGCGGCGCACGAGATGCCGGGGCCGCGGGCGGCGCACGAGATGCCGGAGACGCGGGCGGGGAGCGGGGTGCCGGGGCCGCGTGACGTGCCCGGGGGGTGTGAGGGCAAGCCCTCCCGTCGCGGTACCTGGGCGCGTCTCGATCCGCTGCTTCGCTTGCTGATTCTCACCCAGCTCGCCTTCAACATCGGCTTCTTCGCCGTGCTGCCGTTCCTCGCCGAGCATCTCGGCACGGCGATCGGCATGGCCGGCTGGATGGTCGGTTTCGTGCTCGGGCTGCGGACCTTCAGCCAGCAGGGGCTGTTCGTGGTGGGCGGTGCGCTGGCCGACCGGTACGGCGTACGGCCGGTGGTGCTGGCGGGGTGTGTGCTGCGGATCGCCGGGTTCGCCTGGCTCGGGTACGCGGACGCGGACTGGTCGGTCATCGGGTCCGTTCTGCTGATCGGATTCGCCGCCGCGTTGTTCTCCCCGGCCGTCGAGTCCGAGGTCGCCCGGCAGGCGGTGGTGTGGGAGGAGTCGGGCCGCGGTCCCCGTACGAGCGTGCTGGCGCTGTTCACGGTGGCCGGGCAGGCCGGGGCGTTCGTCGGGCCGCTGATCGGCGCGTTGCTGCTGGCCGTGGACTACCGCGTGGTGTGCCTCGCGGGGGCCGGGGTGTTCGTCCTCGTCCTCGCCGGGCACGTCTGGTTGCTGCCCCAGCACATTCCGGGGCGGGAGCGGGTCGAGGTGAAGGGGGGCCTCGGCGGGCTGCTGCGCAACCGGCGGTTCCTGGCGTTGTGCTGCGCGTACGGGGCGTACCTGCTGGCGTACAACCAGCTGTACCTTCTGCTGCCCGACGAGGTGGAGCGGGCCACGGGGTCGCAGTCGGCGCTGGCCTGGCTGTTCGGGCTGTCCTCGCTGCTCGTCGTGACGGCGCAGCTGCCGGTGACGCGGTGGGTGGCGGAGCGGCTGGATCTGCGTCGGTCGATGACGGTGGGGCTGTTGCTGATAGCCGCCGGGTTCGGGGTGGTGGCCGTGGCGCTGCCCGCCGGGTGGACGGGGGGTGCGGGGCTGTTGCCCGCTGCCGGGTTCGTGGTGTTGCTGACGGTGGGGCAGATGTTGGTGGCTCCGGCCGCGCGGGCGTGGGTGCCGGATCTTGCGGCCGAGGGGCGGCTCGGGCTCTATACCGGGGCGCTGTCGTCCGTTTCGGGGTTGATCGTGTTGGTGGGGAGTGCGGGGGCCGGGGCCTTGATGGACGCGGAGGTGCCGGGGGTTGTGCCGTGGGTGGTGCTCGCGGTGGTTCCGGTTGCCTCGGTGCTGCTTCTGCCGCGACGGCATTCCACTCGGCCGTAGGTGACTTCGCGGGTTTTCCCGCCCCCGCCGCCCCTACCCGTCCCGTCCTCCAGGGGCGCTGCCCCTTCGACCCCCCGGCGCGGGTCCGGTGGGGGCTGGTCGCGCAGTTCCCCGCGCCCCTGAAGGGCCTACGGCCCTTTCGGGCCGAAAAGCACGGGGCGCAGCCCCTGCTTTTCAGGGGCGCGGGGAACTGCGCGACCGGCCCCCACCCACCCGCACCCGACGACGAACCCCTCGGGGTCGAAGGGGCGCGGCCCCTGGAGGACGGGACGGGTAGGGGCGGCGGGGGCGAGAGTAGAGGCCCTCAGGTCATCTGGCGGCGTACCAGCTCATGCAGGCGGCCCGTCGGGTTCGCCAGCAGCTCACCCGGTGCCCCCACCTCCGCCACCTTCCCGTCCTCCATGACCACCACCCGGTCCGCGTCCATGACCGTGGACAGCCGGTGGGCGATGACGATGCGGGTCGCGTTCAACGCCCGCGTGCTCTCGATGACCGTCCGCTGCGTCTCGTTGTCGAGCGCGCTGGTGGCCTCGTCGAAGAAGAGGATGCGGGGGCGGCGGATCAACGCCTGGGCGATCATCAGGCGTTGGCGCTGTCCGCCGGAGATCGCGCCGTTTCCCTGCACGATGGTGTGCAGGCCCATCGGCATGCGCTGGATGTCCTCGGCGAGACCCGCCATCGCGGCCGCCGCCATCGCCTCCTCGGGCGTGAACGGCTCGGTGCCGCAGATGACGTCCAGGATGGAGCCGGTGAACGGCTGGGCGTGCTGGAGGACGACACCGCACTGGCGGCGTACGGCGGACTGGTCCAGGGCGCCCAGATCCTGGCCGTCGTACAGGACACTCCCGGAGACCGGCTTGTCGAAGCCGATGAGCAGACGCAGGAGGGTTGATTTCCCACAACCGCTCGGGCCGACGATCGCCACGAACTCGCCGGGCTCGATGGCGAAGGACACGTCGTCCAGCACCAGGGGGCCGTCGTCCGCGTAGCGGAAGGCGAGACGGCGGGCCTCCAGCGCGCCGGACAGCACACCCGGGCGGGTGCTGGCCGTGCGGACCTCCGGGGTCGCCTCCAGCACCGGCTTGATCTCCTCGAAGAGGGGGAGCACGGCGACCGCCGACACGAACGCGCCGGTGAGCTGGGTGACCGAGGTGAGCAGCATCGTCACCGAGGTGTTGAAGGTCAGGAACTCCGCCGCCGACATCGAACCCCGGGCCGGGCCCGCCAGCAGCATGAACATCAGCAGGGTGCAGAGGGGGAGATACACGGTGCCCAGCACCGTGTTGAGGTTCTTGATGCCGCCGACCTTCTGCTGGAGCTCCCGGCTGCGCGCGAACTCGCCCGCCCAGGCCGCGTACGCGTAGTTCTCGGCGGCCGCCACCCGGAGCTTCGGCAGACCCCGCAGGGTCTGGAAGGCCTGGTTGTTCAGTTTGTTGCTCAGCACCACCAGGCGGCGCTGCCAGCGGACCTGCCACAGACCGAGGCCGAGGAACACGGCGGCCACGACCGCCAGCATCCCGATCGCCGCCAGGGCCATCGGGACGCTGTACCAGAGCAGCAGACCGAGGTTCACGGCACCGACGGTCACCGACTGGGCGACCACCGGGCCGACCCCGGCCAGGGTGCGGCGGATCGCGCTGATGCCCATGGCCGCGCTGGCCAGTTCACCCGTCGAGCGGGAGGCGAAGAACTTCGTGGGGAGTCTCAACAGGCGGTCCCAGACCGCCGGTTGGAGGGTCGCCTCGATACGGCCCTCCATGCGGAGGATCGTCAGATTCTGGAGCAGCAGGAACGCGGCCGACACCACACTCGCGAGCATGATCGCCAGGCAGACCTGCACGATCAGGTTCTCCTGCGCCTTCGGCACGTACTCGCCGAGGATCTTGCCCGTCGCGATGGGGACGAGAGAACCGAGCACGACCGTCACCAGGCCACTGAGCAGCAGGCCCGTCATGTCACCGCCGGTGCCGTGGAGGCTCCAGCGCATCAGGCGCAGCGGGGTCGGTACCCGTTCGGGCAGCGGCCGGTAGAACATCACCGCCCGCGGCTCGAACTCCGCCGCGTTCGCCTTCTCGATCGGCGTCTCCCGGCCGGACGACGGCTGCACGGCCACGTATCCGCCGCGCCGCCACAGCAGCGCCACCGGAGCACCGGACAGGGCCCGGTGCCCGACCAGCGGGCCGACGTTCTCCCGCCACCAGCTCCCGGCGAGGCGTACGGCGCGGACGCGGACCCGGGAGGCGAGCGCGATGCGTTCCACCGGGTCGAGCCGGTCGCTCTCGGTGCCGCTCTGCGCGGGCTCGGACAGGGTGATCCCGGCCGTCCGGGCGACGAGTTTGCAGGCCGCGTACGTGGCGTCCGCGTCGGCGGCCGTGGTACGCCGGGACGCGGAGGACTTGCCGATGGACGCCAGCAGTGTGCGGTCGGCCTGGACGCGTACGGCCTCACCGGCCTTGATACCGGCGGCCGTACGGTCCTCGTGGGTGCGCTCCAGCTGCTCGATCCAGCGGTCCAGCGTGGCCAGCAGCCGGTACTGCTGGTCGACCATGCTCTGCCAGACCCCCGGGTCCATCAGCAGATCGGCCGCCGCCTCCGCGCCGTACAGCGAGCCGTACTGGACGCTGCCGGGCGGCACCTGCATCCAGAAGATGTCGTCGTCGGTGGGCGCGGCGGCCTGTTCGGTGGCCATCGGCGCCTGGAAGAGGATGGAGAGGCCGCGGCCGACGCCCAGGGCGAGGGCGTATTCGAGGGGGCTCGTCCGCGGGGGCACCAGCTGGGGGTTGCCCCACGCGTCGTACGACCAGGTCTCGGTGTTCACCTGCTGGTACAGCTCGCGCAGGCCGATGCGCCGGACCACGCAGTCGCGGAGCGGGCGGGCGACCAGCGTGTGCTGGGGCCCGGCGACCGGGCCGAGCAGCAACGAGCCCGCTTCGAGACGGCCCAGGTGGTGCCAGTGGCCCTGCTGCCCGGCGTCGACCGCGAACAGGTCCAGGGCGCCGGAGGCCACCAGCCACAGGGTCTGCGGGCCTTCGAGGTCGAGGCGGGTGTGGCCGGCGCAGTCGAGGGGCGTGCCCATGGCGCCGAGCGCACCGAGGACGAGGTCGCCGTCGGGACCGCCGGGCCCGCCGTGGCCTCCCTGGCCCCCGTGACCGCCCTGGTCCCCATGACCTTCGTGGACGGAGGTCATCTCATCGCTCCCTGACCAGCTGGGCGTACGCGCCGCCGCGTGTCACCAGCTCCTCGTGCCGGCCGCGCTCCACGATCGTGCCGTGCTGCAGGACGACGATCTCGTCGCTGTCGCGGACCGTGCTGAGCCGGTGGGCGATCACCACGCAGGCGCAGCCGCGCTTGCGCAGGTTGTCCATGACGGTCAGCTCGGTCTCCGCGTCGAGCGCGCTGGTCACCTCGTCGAGGACCAGGATGCTGGGCCTGCGGACCAACGCCCGCGCGATCTCCAGGCGTTGCCGCTGACCGCCGGAGAAGTTGCGGCCGTCCTGCTCGACCCGGCTGTTGATACCGCCCGGGCGGCGGGTCACCACGTCGTACAGGGCCGCGTCCCGCAGCGCCTCCACCACGGCCTCGTCCGGGATCGACGGGTCCCACAGGGCCACGTTGTCGCGGACCGTGCCCTCGAAGAGGAAGACCTCCTGGTCGACGAAGGAGACGGAGGCGGCGAGCGCACCCCGGGGGATGTCCTCCAGACGTCGGCCGTCGATACGGATCACGCCCTCCCAAGGGGTGTACAGGCCCGAGATCAGCCTGGACACCGTCGACTTGCCGCTGCCGGAGCCGCCGACCAGCGCCACCTGCCGGCCCGGGCCGACGGTGAGGTCGAAGCCGGTGAGCAGGGGTTTGTCGAGGGGGCTGTAGCCGAAGGTGATGTTCTCCAGCTCGACGTGGCCGTGCAGCCGGCGGGTGGACTCGGCGGCGTCCGGGCGGGCGTACAGCGGGTCCGCCTGGAAGTTCTCGACGTCCTTGAGACGGGCCACGTCGGCCGCGAAGTCCTGGATGCGGCCCGCGACGCCGTTGAGCCGGGTGATCGGCGCGGTGAACCGGGTGACCAGCGCCTGGAAGGCGACCAGGAGGCCGACGGACAGGTGGCCCTCGACCGCGCGCATGCCGCCGATCCAGAGGATGAGCGCGCTGTTGAGCGTGGCGAGGGTCGGGGCGACGACCCCCAGCCAGGCGCTCGGCACCCCGAGCCGCTGCTGCTCCTCCAGCGTGGTGGCGTGCTGCCCGGCCCACTTGCGGAAGTAGCCCTCCTCGCCGCCGGTCGCCTTCATCGTCTCGATCAGCTGGAGGCCGGTGTACGCCGTGTTGGTCAGCCGGGCGTTGTCGGCGCGCAGCTTCGCCGTACGGGTCGCGCGCAGCCGGATCACCACCCGCATCGCCACCACGTTCAGCAGCGCGACCGCGATGCCGACGAAGGTGAGCTGCGGGTCGTACGTGTAGAGGAGTACGGCGTAGAGGACGACGACGACCGCGTCCACCCCTGCCGCCGCGAGATCGCGGGCCAGGGTCTCGGCGACCGCGTCGTTGGACTGGAGCCGCTGGACGAGGTCGGCGGGGCTGCGCTGCGAGAAGAAGGTGACGGGCAGGCGGAGCAGGTGCCGCAGGAAACGGGCGCTGGACAGGGTCGAGGAGATCAGCCGGCCGCGCAGCAGGTTGGCCTGTTGCAGCCAGGTCAGCAGGACCGTCAGCAGCACGCAGGCGCCCATCGACGCGAACAGCACGCCCAGCAGGGAGGTCTGGCCGCCGATCAGGAACATGTCGATGTAGGTGCGGCTCAGCGCGGGTACCGCCGCACCGACCGCCACCAGGAGGAGGCTGGCGAGGACGGCGGCGGGCAGGGTGCCCGAAGTGCCGCGCATCCGGGCGGGCATGGCGCCGAGGACACCGGGCCTGCGGCCGCCCTTCTCGAAGCCGTCGTCCGGCTCCATGACGAGGACGACACCGGTGAAGCTGGAGTCGAAGTCCTCCATCGGCACGAACCGGCGGCCCTTGCCCGGGTCGTTGATGTGGACGCCGCGCCGGCCGAAGCGGCGCCCCATGCCGTCGTAGACGACGTAGTGGTTGAACTCCCAGAAGAGGACGGCCGGCGCCTTCACCTCGGCGAGGGCGGCCACGTCCATCTGCATGCCCTTGGCGGTGAGGCCGTAACTGCGGGCCGCTTTCAGCAGGTTGCTGGCGCGCGAGCCGTCCCGGGAGACACCGCAGGCGATGCGCAGCTCCTCCAGCGGGATGTGCCGTCCGTAGTGGCCGAGGACCATGGCGAGGGAGGCGGCACCGCACTCCACGGCCTCCATCTGCAGGACGGTCGGCGTGCGGACGGTCTTCTGCCGGCCCTTGGGCACCGGGCGCTTCTGCGGGGCGGCCTTGCGTCTGCCGCGCGCGGGTGGCGGGGCGGTGTCCTGGGATGCGGTCACGGGAGCAGCCAATCGATCGGACGCTCGTCGGCCAGCCGGATCGAGCCCGTGGCCATGGTCATGGAGGTCAGCTCGAACGGTGGCCCGTCCTGCGAGGACCACCGGTAGCCCGACTCGGTCGACGCCTTCCGGTCCAGCCGTACGGTGACGGCCACCGGCCGGCCCTTCTTGGTGAACTGCTCGCCCAGCTGGTCGTCACCGAGGAACGCGGCGATCGACTGCGGGGTCTGCGTGGTGCGGTCCACCTTCTTCACATGGCCGCGCAGCACGCCGTACCGCTGGGTGGGGACCGACTGCACGGTCAGGTCGACCTCGGCGTCCTTCGGGATGGAGGCGGCGTTCTCGGCGGGGACGTACACCGTGGCGTAGAGCGGGTCGTCGGCGTCGGCGACCTTCTCGATGGCCGCGACGTCGGCGCCGGTCTGGATGATCTGGCCGATGGTGGCGGCGAGCGCGGAGACCCGGCCGGCCGCGACGGAGCGGACGACGGTCTCGCCGTCGGCGGTGGCGACCTTCAGGACGGGGGCCCTGGCGGCCAGTCGCCGGCCCTGCTTCGCGAGTACGGCGGTGACCTGGCCGGCGACCGGGCTCTGCAGCACGTAACTGCCCTGCCCGTGGGTGAGGACGGCGGGGGCGCCGACCGTGGACGCGACGGAACCCGTGACGGCCCACACGGACGCGGCGGCCATGGCGACCACCGTCACGGACAGCACCAGCCAGCCCTGTGGGCGTGCGAAACGCACCGGAAGGTCGAGTTCCTCCGGCGACTGGAGCTTGGCGAGGGCCTGTTGGCGGAACTGCACGGGACTTCCCTCACCTGCGCGACTCGGGACAGCGGACGTTCGGGCACCCGAGAGTCCCGGAACCAGTCAGGCGGTTCCGGGACTCAGCGGCGCCAGGGCTCGATCAGAGACCGGCGACCAGGCTCGTGACCGGGGCGGTGTTCAGACCGGTGGCACCCTCGACCGTGCCGACGGCCGTGTTGACCAGGCCGGAGACCGGGGCAATGCCGTCCACCAGGCCGGTGACGGTGCCGACGGCGTTGACCGACAGGCCACCGGAGACGGCGTCGAGGGCGGAGTCCGAGATCTCGGCGGTCTCAACCTGGGGGGTGGAGTTCATGATGGAACTTCCCTTCGTATAGCTATTCATAAGGGGGGAGCGGCCCCCTTCTGGGGACAGAACGACGGCCGCACACGTGGGTAACCACTTCTCGTTTCCGAGAGCTTGGCGGCCCCCGCGGTGCGATGGATCAAAGCAGATCGCCGCCGCGCACATCCAATCAACACGGCCCCTCACCAGGGCACTTGGTGACCATGACGGTTCATTGGTGCAGGCCTGCGCACGCGTTGGGGGCAGCTTCTTCACACGGATCGCGGCATCGTCATAGGTCGTTCATTGCCAGCCGGAAAACGAATTGGACAGTCCCGCCTCAAAGGCGCGGTGCGCGAGTCGCCCTTGTGCAGAACCCCCCTCGGGCGTGACCTCACTGGGCATTCGGTGTGGAGATTCGCTGAAGCCGGTTTCCCGGCCGAAGTGGGGAACAGGCCGCTACAGGCCGGTCGCTGTACGTGGCGTCCCGGGGGCGGGTCGTCGGGCGCCGCCGATTCTCCGTGGGGAGCACGGGCGGGAAGTCGTGACATGCCCGGCGAACGGGGGGCGTAGCGCACTTTGCGAAATGGAAGATCGAAATCTTTTTGCGGAGCGTTGAACACCCCACCGGAACCATCCGTACCAACTGGCAACCAGGCGCCCCCAGTTCACCCGCCGGACGGCGGCACGGACCCCGTCCCCAGGAGGTCAAGAGTTGAGTCACAAACGAGCCACCAAGCGTAAGGCGTTCATAGCCGCAGGCGGCGTGGCGGCACTCGGAGCGGCGGCGCTCATCCTGCCGAACGCCATGGCGTCGCAGACGGAGTCGAACGAGGCTGCCCCGAAGACGCTCGCCGCGAGTGACGCGCCGGATCTGGCCGCCCAGCTGCAGGAGTTGCTCGGTGACGCGTTCGCAGGCGCGTACTACGACTCGGGCGAGAAGCAGCTCGTCATCAACGTCATCGACGGCCTCGAGATCGACGGCGACGACAACAACGTGATCATCCAGGCCAAGCAGGCCGGCGCGGAGGTCCGTGAGGTCGACAACAGCTGGTCCGAACTCCAGGAAGGCGCGGCGACGCTGAAGGAGCAGGCCAGCGTCCCGGGTACCGCCTGGGCGATCGACCCCCGCACGAACAAGCTCCAGGTCACCGCCGACTCCACGGTCACGGGCGAGAACTGGGACACCATCGAGTCGACCGTCAAGTCGCTCGGCACGGGCATGGCGACCATCAAGAAGTCCGCTGGCACGTTCAAGACCTTCCTGGAGGGCGGCGACGCCATCTTCGGCGGTGGCGCACGCTGCTCGGCCGGCTTCAACGTCGTCAACGCCGAAGGCGCCCCGGCCTTCCTGACCGCCGGTCACTGCGGTGTCGCCGAGGCCGAGTGGTCCGAGGAGGAGGGCGGCGCGCCGATCGCCACGGTCGACGCGGCGACCGCCACGTTCCCCGGCGCCGGTGACTTCGCCCTGGTCAACTACAACGACCCGGCGACGCAGGCGGCCAGCACGGTCGACCTCGGCAACGGCCAGACGGTCAACATCAACGCGGCCGGCGAGGCCGCGGTCGGCCTGCAGGTCTTCCGCATGGGCAGCACCACCGGTCTCGCCGACGGCCAGGTCACCGGCCTCGAAGCCACGGTGAACTACCCCGAGGGCACGGTCACCGGCCTCATCCAGACCGACGTCTGCGCCGAGCCCGGCGACAGCGGCGGCTCGCTGTTCACCGAGGACGGCCAGGCCATCGGTCTGACCTCCGGCGGCAGCGGCGACTGCACCGTCGGCGGCGAGACCTTCTTCCAGCCGGTCACCACCGCCCTCGCGGCGGTCGGCGCGACCCTCGGCGACGCCGGCGCGGGCGCCGGTGAGGAAGCCGCCGGCGGTGCCGGCGACGCCGCGGGCGCGGGCGAAGCGGCCGACGGTGGCGCGGCCGCGGCCGCGGGCGCGGGCGAGGAAGAGGGCGCCGCAGCCGCCGGCGCCGGTGAGGAAGAAGGCGCTGCCGCAGCGGGCGCTGGCGAGGAAGAGGGCGCCGCGGCGGCCGGTGCCGGCGATGCCGCCGGTGCGGGTGACGCGGGCGACGCGGGTGCCGCTGCCGGTGCCGGTGACGCCGGCGCGGGCCACGAGCAGGGGCAGGGCGTCGACGAGCAGGGTGTCGACGAGCAGGGCGTCGAGCAGTAGGCGCACGCCACCCAAGACCCCAAGACGTGGACGACGGCCCCGGGTTCAGCGGCCACTGACCCCCGGCCGTCGCCCCACGACCCACTTGTCGGCCACACCACAGCGGTTCCGTCCGACAGGTGGAACGGTCCGGCTCTCCGGCGGGAGGGCCGGACCGATTCTCGTTCCGGGACCCGTGGATCCGGGAAGCCGTCGCAGGGGCTCTCAGGCCCAGGACGGGGGCGAATCCCCTCCAGCGGCGCGAGGAGCCACGCGATCAGCCACGACGCACCCGCGGCCGGTGAACGAACCGGCGGCCCCCGGGCTTCACGCTCACCCGGTGCCAGTAGCCCGAAGCAACAGCAACGCCACGTCGTCCGCCCGCTCCTCCGCCGCAGCGATCTCCCGTACGAGACTGTCGGCCAGTTCGTCCAACGGCCGTTCCCCGGCCGTCGACAGCCGCTCCCCGAGATCCGCCAGCGCGTCCTCGATGTCGACGCCGGGCGACTCGATCAGCCCGTCGGTGTACAGCGCCAGCACGGACCCCTCGGTCAGCGCCACCTCGGTCGTCGGATAGGTCGCCGCCGCGTCGATGCCGAGCAGCGGACCGCCCGCGAGGTCGAGCACCCGCACCTTCCCGTCCGGCCGGCGCAGCAACGGCGGCGGATGCCCCGCCCGCGCCATGACGGCCGTTCCGTGCTCCGGGTCCAGCCGCAGATACAGACAACTGGCGAACAGCTCCGAACCCAGGTCGATCAGCAGCCGGTTGGTGCTGCTCATCACCTCCTCCGGCGCCTGCCCCACGGTCGTGTACGCGCGAACCGCCGTACGGATCTGCCCCATCAGACCCGCCGCCGTCACGTTGTGCCCCTGCACGTCGCCGATCACGGCCGAGGCCCGCCCGTGCGAGAGAACCAGGTCGAAGAAGTCGCCGCCGATCTCCATGCCCCGGGTGGCGGGCAGATAGCGGGAGGCCGCCTCGATCCCGGGGATCGACGGCAGCGAGTGCGGCAGCAGCGCCTGCTGCAGCCCGTGCGCCAGCTGGTGCTTGGCGTCGTACAGCAGAGCCCGCTCCAGCGCCTGGGCGATGAGACCGCTGAGGCTGGTCAGCACCGCGCGCTCGTCGGCCGGGAAGGGATGCGGCTCCGCGTACCCCAGGACCCAGGTGCCCACCGGCCGGCCCGAGGCGATCAGCGGGATGTACGCCCAGGCGCCCAGCCCGTCCGGGGTCTCCCGCCGCATCGGATAGAGGTGCTCCAACTGCTGCCGGGACTCGAAGAAGGCGGGCACCCCGGTGGTCAGGGCGTGCGCTCCGGGCATCGGCGCGGTGAGGGGCATCCCGTCGAAGCGTTCCACGAGGTGCGGGTCGGCGTAGCCGCGGTGCCCGAGCACATGCAGGCGCCCGGCACGCGAGCCGAACATCACGAGGGCCTGGCTGCCGATGGCCGGGGCGATCTCGTCGGCGACCAGTTCCACCACGTCCTGCACGCTCACCGCCTCGGTGAGCGCGCTCGCCAGCGCCAGTACGTGGTGGATGGTCACCAGGCGGCCCGGCCCGTCGTCCTCCACCCGCCCGGCACGCTCGGCCTCGGCGACCGCCCGGGCGCGCGAGATCCGTACGCTCAGCCCGTTCGTCCCCGGATACAGGCGGAACGACAGCCAGTCGCTCGGCGGTCTGAGTGCCACGAACGACGTCACGTGCT
Source organism: Streptomyces sp. NBC_00104 (assembly GCF_045160825.1). Lineage (NCBI taxonomy): Bacteria > Bacillati > Actinomycetota > Actinomycetes > Kitasatosporales > Streptomycetaceae > Streptomyces > Streptomyces sp. NBC_00104. Next base: position 10,104,154 of record NZ_CP108215.1, read on the forward strand.
GGCTCATCAGCGCCGCCCGGTACCGGTCCTCGTACGCGGGATCGTTGAGCCACGGCACGGACACCCAGAGCTGGGTGCCCAGCAGACCGCTCACCGGGATGCCGAGCAGCTCGGCCGTGGCCGCGTTGGCGAAAGTGATCCGTCCGTGCAGATCGAGCGCGCACATCCCGTACGGCAGCCTTGCCACCATCCGCGCCGCCTCCACCGTGCCGAGCGTCCCCGCGACCGTGGTCGCCGACGGCGCCGACAGGTCCGGCTCGGGTCGCACCGGCCGCCCCTCCTCCTCCGCGCGCCGCAGCCGGACCGCGAGTCGGTCGCAGGCCGAGGTGAGATGGTCCCGCTCGCGGTCGCTGAGTTCCGGCGGGTGGGAGCCGGGCCAGGTCAGGAAGACGGCGCCGTAGGTCGTGTCCCGGGTCGCCACCGGCAGCGCGGCCAGGGCGAACGGGTAGGGCAGGACCACGGCGATCCGGGGATAGCGGCGGGCCATCTGCTCCTCGCCGTTGACCCACACCAGCCGCTGCCCCCGTACGGCCTCGGAGACCGGGACCGGCGCGCTCAGCCCCACCCGCTCCCACGGCGCGGCGAACGATCTCGGCAGCCCCGCCATGACCGCCATCTCCAGGACCGGCTCGTCGGGCGCCAGCAGATACACCGCGCCGGAGTGGGCCCCGACGTCGTCCATCATCGCGGCCAGCGCCAGCGACAGCAGGGGATGGCCGACGCGGGACGTCTCGACGGTCGTCCGCCCTCCGGACGCGTGGACGTCGGACATCGCCGACCACCTCCTCGCACGACCGCGCGACAGCCCCAGGGTCAAGGCTCCCCCCTGCGGGCCGCCCGCGCACGGCGAGCGCCGTGCGCGGGCGGCCCGCCGTACCCCCTCTTTCCCGCGCCATGCCCCCTCGGTGATGCGCGGCAACGCGCGCGGGCGCTGTGAGTGCGCCCCCACGCACCCCGATGGCTGGTTCTTCGCGCCCGGGCGTGGTCGGGGGCGCCAACAATGGGCACGCGCTGAGGCGAAGGACATCGGTGGCCGGGAGGCGGAGGGCGAACGTGATCGGGGTACTTCTCGTGCACGACGAATGTCTGGTCAGGTCGGTACTGGCGGAGTGGCTGCGCCAGGAACCCGACCTGGTGGTGTACGACGCGTCCTGGCGTGCGGCACCGGGACGCGTACGGTCCCTGCGGCCCGACGTCTGCGCGGCGGACCTGGACTGCGCGGACGCGGTCGGTATCCCGCCCCTCGCCGACCTGCGCGGCGCGGGCGGCCCCGCCCCCGGCCTCCTGGTCCTCGCCCACGCAGGCAGACCCGGGCTCCTGAAGCGTGCGGCGGAGGCCGGGGCCCTCGGGTACGTGGACAAGGAGGGCTCGCCGCAGCGGCTGGTGTCCGCGATCCGCGAGGTCGCCCGAGGGAAACGTTTCGTCGACGACTCCCTCGGCTTCGGTTTCCTCAAGGCCGCCGAGATGCCGCTGACACGCCGTGAACTGAGCGTCTTATCCCTGGCCGCCGAGGGGGCCTCCGTCGCGGAGATCGCCGGCAGCCTGCACCTTTCGCACGGGACCGTGCGCAACTACATGGCCGCCATCACCCGCAAGACGGGGGCGCGCAACAGGATCGACGCCATCCGGATCTCGCAGGGGGAGGGCTGGCTCTGAGGAACGCCCGCCGCGTGGACGCGGCGAGCCCGACACGGGGGACCAGGCGCCGACCAGGTCACGGTAGAGCGGCGAGCGGGCCAGCAGTTCGTGGTGCTCCCCGTAGGCGGCGCACCGCCCGTCCATGACCAGCACCTTGTCGGCGCGGCGGGCCGAGCTGACGCGATGGGCGACCACCAGGAGGGTCGTACCCGGGCGCCGGGCGAAGGCCCGCTCGGCGCGTTCCTCCGCCTCCGCGTCCAGGTGACAGGTCGCCTCGTCGAGGATCACGACCGACGCGTACGACAGATACGCCCGGGCCAGTGCGACGAGCTGCCGCTCCCCGGCGGACAGCGCGCCCGGGTCCACCTCGGCCGCCGGACCGCCCAGCCGGACCATCACTTCGGCGAGCCCCACCGCTTCCGCGGCGGCCCACAGCTCCTCCTCGGGCACGGGTTTCGGCCGCAGCTCGCCGAGGTTTTCCGCGAGGGATCCCCTGAAGACGTACGCCTCCTGCGGAATGAGCACCCGGTGTGCGCGGGATATGGCGCCCGGTACCGGCTGCCCACACAAGCGGACGGTGCCGCGCCGGGGGCGCAGGAGACCCGCGACGAGCCCGGTGAGGGTGGACTTGCCGATGCCGCTGGGACCGACGACGGCCAGATGCGTGCCCTGGGGGAGGCGGAGGTCGAGATCGTCGATGACAGGGGCGCCGGAGGAGCCGTAGGCGAACGTGACGGAGGAGAGGACGAGGGCGTCGAGGGTGTCGGGGGTGTCGGGGGGTGGGTGGGGCGGGGGAGAGGTCGCGCCGGGGCCGGGGCCGGAGCCGGGATCGGTGAGTGGGCCGGGCCGCGTGGCGCTCGCGGTCCGCGGCGAGCGGGCTGAGGCCGACGAGGGGTTCGCCGGGGACGGGGAGTGGGCCGGGGGCGGGGCGTGCGCCGTATGCGGAGGGTCGCTCGATGGGACCAGCCTGCGCAGCACCACCGCGAGGCGGGAGCCGCTGGTGCCCAGGCCGTGGACCAGGTTCTGGAGGGCGGGGAGGAGGGACTGCGTGACGTAGGCGAGGGCGCCGATCAGGGCGCCCGCGGTGACTCCACGGTCCAGCAGCCAGGGCGTGGTGGCCAGGAGCAGGACGACGGGCAGCTGGCCGCCGATCGCGAGGGCGGCGACCCGTACGACGCCCCACCGGGCCAGTGAGCGTGCGGCCCGGTGCTCGGCGTCGACACGGCGACCGGCGTCGGCGGCGACCATGTCCTCCGCACCGGCCGCCGTGATGTCCCGCAACCCCGGGCAGACGGTGCCGAGTCGGTCGGCGAGGGCCTCGTCGGCGACGAGGAAGGTCTCCTGCCGGCGGGCCAGCGGCCTGAGCGTCGCCAGGAAGAGGGCCACGCCGACGACCAGCGGGGGGCCCACGACGAGCAGCAGGGGCGGGGCCAGCGAGAAGAGGCCGAGGAGCGCCCCGGCGGAGGTGAACAGGAACGAGCGGGACACCATCACCAGTCCGGCGAAGGTGTCCCGGGCGATCTCCACCTGCTGGGTCAGCCCGGACAGGGCCCCGCCGTCCGCCTCCCGCACCCCCCGCTCGACCACCCCTCGCACCAGCCGGTCGCGCAAGGGCTCCACCAGCCCCGCCACGCACCCGTAGACCGGCCCGGTCCCCAGTGCCCCGACGACCACCGCCCCCGCCCCGACGCCCAGCCAGCCCAGCCCGACCCCGGCCCGCCCCGCGAGAAACCCGTCGTCGAGGGCACGCGCGAGGGCGTACCCCATCAGGAACGTCTGGCCCATCTCCAGCACGGACCACAGGGCCAGCCGCACGACGACACGCACACGCCGCCGCAGATAGCGCAGACCGCGCCGCGGGAGGCCGAGCGGGGGGACGTGACGTCGCGGCGCCCCGTGGACGTCCCGGGTCCCTGCGGGAGGCGGGGGCGGGGTGACTCCGGACTCCGCACGGGGACCCGCCGGTTCGGCGGAGCTCTCGATCCACTCGGATGCGGGGTCCGCACGGCGCGACGTCGGACCCGGCGCCGCCGCCGCTCCGGCCTTCAGCGGGCCGGCGGACCGCGGCACCTCCCGACGGCCCTTCACCGGCCCCCTCCACCCGAGGAACCCTGCGACCCGGCGGCGCCCCGGGCGATCTCCGCCCCGCCCATGCCGGTCCCTGCCCGGGTACCTCCCTCCGCCTCACGCTCGCGGCCCGGCCGGCCGGCCGCGTCGGCTGATGCGCGGGCGCCGCGCTCCGGCTCACGCTCGTGGTCCGGCCCGACCCGCGCGTCGGCCGATGCGCGGGTGCTGTTCGGGGCCTCGGGTTCGCTGTCTGTCCCGTCGCCGCCGGTGCCGGTCGTCGTGGGGGCACCGATCTCCGCCTCTCGTCCGCCGCCGGACGCGTCGGCGCGGTCGTCCGCCTCGGTGTCACCCTCCGCCCCGAACAGTTCCCGGTACCCCGCCACCCGCCACAGCTCCGCGTGCGGGCCCGTCGCCCGTACCTTTCCCCCGTCCAGCCACGCCACCGTGTCCGCGCGGGCGGCTGTGGCGGCGCGGTGGGCGATGATCAGGCGGCTGCCGCCGGTGGTGGGGCGCAGGAGGACGTCGGTGATGTGGTGCTCGGTGACGGTGTCGAGGCTGGAGAGGGCGTCGTCGAGGACGAGGAGACGGCTGTCGCGGGCGAACGCCCGGGCGAGGCCCAGGCGTTGGGCCTCACCACCCGACAGGGGGGCGTCGGCGCAGGGGGTGGCGTAACCGTCGGGGAGGCGGCGGACGAAGGCGTCCGCGTGCGCCGCGCGGGCGGCTTCCCGGATGCGGGCGGGGGAGGGGCGGGGGGAGCCGAAGGCGATGGTGTCCTCCACGGAGTCACCCAGCAGGGCCGGCCGTTCGAAGGCGTGGACGATCGCTCGGCGCAGCTCCCGGCGGTCCAGTTCGGGCAGCGGCACCCCGTCGAGCCGTACCTCTCCCTCGTCCGGATCCACGAGCCGCCCGGCCACGGCGGCGAGCAGCGACTTGCCCGCCCCCGAGCGGCCCACGACGGCGAGCGTGGTCCCGGCCGGCACGACGAGGTCGACACCGTCCAACACGGCGCGCCCACCCCGCCGGACGGTCACGGAACACAGCTCCAGCCGCCCCGGCCCGCAGGGGTTGTCCGACTCCGGGCGCCCCGGGCCGGAAGGCGGGAGCAGGCGATCGCCGTACGTGGTCGGCGGCTCGGTCAGTATCTCGGCGAGGCGTTCGGCCCCTGCCCGGGCGCGGACCAGGCCGGAGAGTTGGCCGACCAGCACGCCGACGCCCGCGGCCAGCACGGCGTAGCGGGACGCCGCCAGCAACTCGCCCACGGAGAGGTGCTGTCGGGTGAGCAGGACGCCCGCGGTGGCCACGACGGCGAGCTGCGACAGCGGCGCCACGGCGGCCGCCCGCGCGGCGGCGCGGCCCTGGACGTGCCACATGCGGTGCCCCTCGCGGGAGAGTTCGGTGAGGGGTCGCAGGACGCGGGCGACGGTCCGGTCGGCGGTTCCGGCGGCGGCGATCGTGCGGTGCCCGGCGACGGCCTCGGCCAGGCCGCCCGCGATACGGCCCTGGGCCCGCTGGTAGCGCGTCACGCACGCGGAGGAGTCCCGCGCGAGGGTGCGCAGCACCAGGGCGAGCAGCGGGGCCCCGATCACGAACACCGCGGCGAGCCACGGGTCGATGAGTCCCAGTGCCACCACCGCGCCCAGCGGCCCGGCGAGCGCGGCGAGAAGCGCGGCGACCGTGGCGGGTGCCGTTCCCGCCTGGGCCGCGTTCCCGACGAGCCGGGCCACCAGGTCCCCCGGCCCGAACCGGGCGACGGCCCGTGGCCCCGCGGCCAGCACATGCCCGACCAGACGGTGGCGCAGCCACGCGGTGGCCCGGGCGTCGGTGGTCCCGCCGAGTACGGTCTCGACCGCGTCCAGGGCGGCTACGGCGAGGATCAGCCCGGTGCACCACAGCACCCGGCGCGAGCCGTCCGGGTCGCCGGCCAGCAGCAGATCCAGGGCCCCGCCCAGCGCGACCGGCAGCAACAGGTTCGCCCCCGTCGCGGCCAGGGACACGAGCGCCAGGGCCGTACAGCGGGGGCCGGAGTGCCGCACGGTCGAGCGCAGCAGGGGGACGGACGTGGCTGCCGGGCCCGGGGCGCCGGCTTCGGTGAGGGTCGTCGTCATACCCGTCCTGACGTGGGATGACCGGATGAATGAGCGGATGAGTCGATCGGAATGGGCTGATCGGATGGGCTGATCGGATGAGTGAGCCCCGGACGGCCCCTCCCCGGACAAGGGAGAGGAACCGTCCGGAGCCGCCGGCGCGACTCAGCTGCCGCTGCGGTCCGACGGACGTCCTGAACGAGCCGGACGCCCTGTTCGGGTCAGAGGCAGAGCGTGATGCTGGCCGCGCTCACACAGGACAGCACGCTCAGGGAGCTGGGGCCGCCGGTGCCGGTCGTCTCGTCGGCTTCCATCGTCTGCAGGTCGAGAAGTGCCATGTCGATTCCTTTCGATCGGTGGCCCGCACAGGGCCCTTGGGGACGGGGGTGTTGCGTCACGACTCCGCCGGCCGGCGGAACCGCGTCATCGGGGCCGCCGTCGCAGCGGCGGCAGGAAGGGCAGTCGGGCCGTGGCGTCGTCGGCGGCGGCGTGTGCCGCGCCGAGCGCCAGCAGGCACCCCGCCGTTCCGGTACCGAGGTCCATGGAGAGCCGCATCAAGTGGTTGCCGGGGAAGGCCAGTTGCCCCTGGTAGGGCATCGAGTGCCAGCCGAGCGCGGCGATCTGTCGCGTCAGCTCCGCGCGCGGGGCGCCTGTCCGGGCGAGGTGGAGGATCATCCCGGCGCGGCCCTCGAACAGCCCCGGCTGCGCGTAGAAGCGGTAGGCCGCGGCGGTCAGGACGCCCGCACGGATCCGCGTGAGCTCGTCCGTTCCGGTGCCGGTCGCGGCCAGGTAGTCGTCGAGCACCATGCCCACGCCCACGCTCCCGTCGCCGAGGTAGGGCATCGTCCGCCAGCCCTCGTCGACGGCCAGCCCGCCGTTCTTCTGCTCGACCAGGCACTCCAGGTCCTGCCGCAGGGCCTCGCCCGCCGCGTCGAGCAACGCGGGGTCGCCTGTCGTCTCGTACCGGCGCAGCAGGAACAGCGCGGGACCGCTCGCGCCGCGCAGCAGGCCGGCGCGGCGGCGGGGCGGTGCCGGGCGGGGCTCGGTGAGGCGGCGTACGAGGAGTCGTGCGGCCTCGGCCGCGTGGTCGCGCAGTGCGGACTCACCGGTGGTCCGCGCCAGCTCGTCGAGGACCAGACCGAGCCCGGCGAGCCCGCCGCGCAGGTCGGACGACAGCTTGTGCCACTTCTCGGAGAGGATCTGTTCGACCAGGTCCAGGGCGCGCTGCCGGTGGCCGAGCCGGTCCAGGGTGTGGGCGACGCCCGCGAGACCGTCGTACAGGCCGAGCGGGGTTCCGATCGGCACCGGGTCGGTGTGGTCGAGCAGCCAGCGCTCGCCCTCCTCGTAGCGCTCGGCGCCGACCTCCGCGAGCGTGTACAGGACGCCCGCCGCGCCGTGCGCGAGTCCGAGGCCACCGCCGTCGGAGAACTGGGCGACGTCCCCGGGGAAGAGCCGGTCGTCGCGCTCCGGCGTGGCCGAGGCCAGGATCGCCTTGACCATCGAGTCACGGCTGTACGGCCAGTCCGCGGGCTCGGCGAGCGACCAGCCCCCTTCGAGGACGCCCGCCCCCTCCGCACGCGCCCGGGCCCGCTCCTGCCGTACCGGCGTGTGCTCCAGGGCCCCGCTCCCACGGGTGATCTCCGCGACCGCCTCGTCGAGGAACGCGCGCGGCACCTCGGGAAACTGCCCCGCGACGACCGCGGCCAGATGCGCGGCCTTCTCCCGTTCCACCACGAACAGGGACGTGACCGGCAGGAACAGCGCCAGGCGCAGACACGCGAGGGCGTAGCGGTCGACGGCCGGGCCGGTGCGGTCCGGGGGTGCCAGGAAGCCGGGGTGGGCGACGATCTGGCGGCCGTCCTCCTCTGCGGGCGCCGCCGCCTCGAAGTCCAGCAGGGACACCGACCGGTCGTCGGGCGCGACCATGATGTTGAAGACGTGCAGGTCGTTGAAGACGATCCCGCGCGAGTGCACCGCCTCGACCGCCTGCTCGACGGCCCGGTGGACGTGCAACGCCCAGGCCGTGTACGCGGCGACCGCACCGGGCTCGGGGTCCGCCGCCAGCAGGGGGTGCCGTTCGGCGACGCAGGAGTTGAGCGGGCGGCCCTCGACGAAGTCCATGACGAGGAAGCGGTGGTCGCCGAGGGTGAACCAGTCGCGCACCTCGGGGACGACGCCCAGCCCGGCCAGCCGCTCCAGCGCGGCCTTCTCCCGTTCCAGCCGGGTGACGGCGTCGGCCCCGTCGGCGGCCAGCCCGGCGTGCGGGCGCCCCTCCTTGAGGACCACCCGGCGGCCGTCACGGGTGTCGGTGCCGACGTACACCCCGCCGCCGTTGGAGAAGTGCAGCGCCTTCTCGATGCGGTACGGCAGATCGCCGACCGTGGTCGTGTTGCGTGCCGCCAGCTGCGGTTCCAGGAAGGCGGGCAGGGTCACCCAGTCGGGCACATGGAAGGTCGGCTTCCGCTGGTCCGGCACCAGGGTGCCCTCGCCGTCGCGGACGGCCGGGACGAGCGTGCCGCGCTCGTCGACGACGAAGGAGCGGGCGAATGCGCCGTAGCGGACGTACAGCGGTCCGTCGTTCCAGCGCAGGTCGGTGAGGATGTACGGCCCGTCGAGGCCGTCCAGGAGCGCGCCGAGCTCGCGCAGGACGAGGTGCAGCTGCTCCTCGTCGGCCGGGTACACCGTCACGAACTTGCCGCTGGTGTCGCGGGCCGCGTACTTGGCGTTGCGCAGATGCAGCAGATGCGGGCCCGGCACGAACTTGAACGGGATCAGCCGGGGCACGCAGTAGTCCCACACGATCGCCGCGATCCGGTCCGCGTTCGCCCGGGTGGCGGAGGCGTGCACTTTCCATCCCTGGGTGGGTCCGGGACGGGGCCGTCCGCCGTCGTCGACCGGGGTCAGTGTCAGCCAGTCCCCGATCCGGGCGGCCCGCCAGCCCTCGGGGACCGCGCGGCCGGCCGTCTCGTAACCCGGCGCCGCCGTGCCCGCGCGGTCACCGGCCGACAGCCGGTCGGGTGTCTCGTAGAAGTGTCTGTCGGCGAGCGCGTAGGCCTCGTACCGCTTGTCCACGCCAGTCCCCCCGCCTCGTGTGCCGTCGCCCCTGGGCCTTGGTGACGACGAGCCTTCCAGCCCGCCGGAGTGCCCGACAGTCACGGCTGTCACCACAAAGCCGTCACGGCTGTCACGCGACCACCGTGCGAAACGCATGCGTAAAGATTTGTTCGGCGCCTTTCGAGGCTGGGCGCGCCCAGTGGGGCCCGCGGGCCCCGCCGAACCGTCCCAGGGGCTGCGCGCGCGGGCTGGAAGCGCTGTAATTGCGGACGTGGTCAGTGAGGGCGCTGCGGAACACGGAACGAGGACGCTGCGTGCCGAACTCGCGCTCAAGACGCTCGGCGGCGAGCTCGATCCGCAGGAGCGCCTGCATGCCATTCTCGAACAGGTGCTCGTCTTCACGGGTGCGACCGTCGCCGCCGTCTACATCCCGGACGGCGAGGGCGACGCGCTGTCCCTGGCAGGCGCGGCCGGGGTACCGAGGACCCTCTACGGCCTCCGCGACAGCTACCCCGCCTCGGGGACCGCCCCGGTCGCCGAGACCTGCCGTTCGGGCCGGCCGCGCTGGCTCGGCTCCGGCGACCTCCAGCAGGACGCCGACGTCCGCCGCGCCCACGCCGAGGACTTCTCGCTGGGCGTGCTGCCGCTGCGCGAGCGAGGCTGCCTCGTGGCCGTCGGCGACGGCACGGACGGCTTCGACGCCGAGGAACGCCACTGCCTCGACCTGTTCGCCGAGGCGGTCATCAGCGTCGCCCCCGCCCCGCCCGCCGGGCCCGGCGCCTCGTTCGACCTGGCCATGGACACCGGACGGGTCGTGGTCGACGACGGACTGCTGGAACTGTTCGGCATGGGACCGGACGACTTCGACGGCCGGGTCGAGACGCTGATCGCGCTGACCGTCCCCGAGGACCTGCCCGCGCTGATGTCCGTCGTGGAGGCGGACCACATGTCGATCGGCGACCGGGAGCTGGAGTTCCGCATCCTGCAGCCCTCCGGCGAGCAGCGGTGGCTCAGGCTGCGCGGCCGGATGCTGTCCGGGGGCGGGGACCGGCCCACCCGTCTCGTCGGCACCGTCGCCGACGCCTCCACCCTGCGCACCGGCCGCGGCGACGTGGCCCGCATCCAGCGCCTCGCCGCCGCCCTGGCCACCGCGGGCACCGTGCGTGACGTCAGCCAGGCCGTCGTGACCGCCCTGCGCAAGCCCCTCCGGGCCGACCGGATCGCCCTCGCCGAACTGGAGGGCGACCGTCTCGTCGTCACCGTCCTCGATCCGCCGCAGCCGGAGATCTGGCCCGAGGTGTGGCGCTCCGAGTGGCGTTCCGAGTGGCCGGACGCGCCGGTGCGCACCATGCCGACGCTCGCCACCGCGCTCCGCGAGGGACGCGCGGGGATCTGGCCCGCCGGGGCCGATCTGGAACCGGCCCTCGCCGACGTCGGCCCCGGCGGCCTCGCCGTCCTCCCGCTGCCCGCCGGCGGCGGCCGTATGGCCGGGGCCTGTCTGATCGGCTGGGACAACCCCCACGACTTCGGCCCCGAGGAGCGCGCCCTGCTCACCGCCGCTTCGGGCCTCGCCGGGCAGGCCCTGATGCGCGCCCACGCCTTCGACGCCGAGCACGAACTCGTCGGCATGCTCCAGCGCACCCTCCTGCCACGCCGGCTGCCGCAGCTGGCCGGCGCGGTCGCCGTCGCCCGCTATCTGCCCACCACCGCCGGTCTGGAGGTCGGCGGCGACTGGTACGACGTCATCCCGCTGCCCGACAACCACGTGGCCCTCGTCATCGGAGACGTCCAGGGCCACAACGCGGGCGCCGCCACGATCATGGGCCAGATGCGCACCGCCCTGCGCGCGTACGCCGTCGAGGGGCACCCCCCGGACGTCGTCGTCTCGCACGCCAACCGGCTCCTCGTGGACATGGAGACCGACCTCTTCGCCACCTGCTGCTATGTCGACATCGACATGGAGGAGGGCTCCGCCTGGTACGTCCGCGCCGGACACATCCCGCCCGTGCTGCGTCACCCGGACGGCAGCACCGAGATCAGCATGGTGGAGGGCGGACCGCCGCTCGGCGTCGTCATGCGGGCCGACTTCCCGATGAGCCCGCTGCGCCTGGTCCCCGGCACGCTGCTGGCCCTCACCACGGACGGCCTGGTCGAGTCCGCCGACGTCGATGTCGAGGACGGCCTCGACCACCTCGCCGCCGAACTGTCCGCCGCCGACCCCGCCCACCTCGGCACGGTCGCCGACACCCTGCTGGGCGGCGCCAACCGCGACGACGACGTGGCCCTGCTGCTCGTGCGCTACGACGGCATGGCCCTGCGCCCCCAGCGCGAGAACTGGAGCGTGTGGCGCGTCCCGCAGGCGGTCGGACAGGCCCGCCGCTACACCCGGCGCGTCCTGCGCCGCTGGGGCGTCGAGTCCATGGCCGACACCGTGCTCCTCGTCGTCTCCGAACTCGTCACCAACGCCCTCGTCCACACCGACGGCCGGGTCCGCCTCGACCTCACCCTGCTGGCGGACCGCCTGCGCGTCGCGGTGGCCGACTCCTCACCCCGTACGCCGATGAAACCCACCGTCATCGGCTGGGAGGCCACCGGCGGCCGCGGCATCCTCCTCGTCGAGGCCGTGTCCTCCGCGTGGGGCAGCGTCCCGGTCAGCGGCGGCAAACAGGTGTGGGCGGAGATCCCGATCGAGTGAGCCGACGGGCCGGGGCGAGCTGTCCGCCTGCCGCGGATGGCCGCGAGGCCGGCGGTTCAGCGTGTTTGCGGGTGTGTTTGCGGGTGCGGGTGCGGTGCGGGTGGTGCGTGGTTGCTCGCGCGGTTCCCCGCGCCCCTGGAGCCCGCGCCCCTGAAACCCACGCTTCTGCGGGCCGGTGGAAGAGCAGGGGCGCGGCCCCTGCTCTTCCAGGGGCGCGGGGAACCGCGCGGCCCGCCCCCGCCCCCGCTCACCCCCACCCCGTGGGTCGTCGTACGGCCGCGTCCTCCGGCAGGCGTGGCGCCGTACCTCCCCCGCGTGCGGCGCTTCGCCGGATGGGACCCTGGTCCCGTGCGCCTGCTTCTCATGTCCGACACCCACCTGCCCAAGCGCGCGAAGGCGCTCCCCGAGCCGCTCCTCGCCGAGGTCGCGGAGGCCGACGTGGTCGTCCACGCCGGCGACTGGGTCGACGAGGCCACCCTCGACCTCCTCGAAGCCCGGTCCCGCCGGCTGATCGCCGTGTACGGCAACAACGACGGCCCCGCCCTGCGCACCCGACTCCCCGAGGTGGCCCACGCCGAACTGGCCGGCCTGCGCCTGGCCGTCGTCCACGAGACCGGCCCCGCCCGGGGCCGCGAGCCCCGCTGCGCCGCCCGCTTCCCCGACACCGACGTCCTCGTCTTCGGCCACAGCCACATCCCCTGGGACACGACCACGGCCACCGGCCTGCGCCTGCTCAACCCCGGCTCCCCGACCGACCGCCGCCGCCAGCCGCACTGCACCTACATGACCGCGACGGTGGCGGACGAGCGGCTCACGGACGTACGCCTGCACCGCCTGCCGCCCCGGACCTGAGCCCGGACCTGAGCCCGGCCCTCGCCCACCCGGTCACCGGGACGGGTCCGGCGGATGGATCACCCCGGTCGTCGCCGTCAGCGGCACCCCGCTGCCGCCCCACCTGAGCGCGACGATCTCCGCCGCGACCGACACGGCCACCTCCTCCGGCGTACGGGCGCCGAGGTCCAGGCCGACCGGGGAGCGCAGCCGGGACAGCTCGGCCGCGTCGAGCCCGGCTTCCCGCAGCCGCCGCAGCCGCTCGTCGTGCGTAAGGCGGCTGCCCATCGCCCCGATGTACGCGGCCGGGCGGCGCAACGCCTCCTCCAGGAGCGGCACGTCGAACTTGGGGTCGTGGGTGAGGACGCAGAGGACCGTGCGGTCGTCGGTGGGGGTGTCGCGCAGATATCGGTGCGGCCAGTCGACGATCACCTCGACGGCGGCGGGAAAGCGTTTCGGGGTGGCGAAGACCGGGCGGGCGTCGCACACCGTGACGCGGTAGCCGAGGAAGTCACCGATACGGGCCACCGCCGCCGCGTAGTCGATCGCGCCGAACACCAGCATGCGGGGCGGCGGCGCGAAGGAGTGCAGGAAGACGGTGACCGCGTCCTCGCGCCGCTCGCCGTCCGGCCCGTAGTGCCGCTGCCCGGTGGCGCCCTGCGCCGGCTCCCCGCGCGCGTCGGCGGCGACCGCCGCGTCCAGCCCGGTCGAGCCGAGCGTGCCGGACGCCGTGTCCGGCCACACGGCGAGCGTGGCGCCGCGCGGTGCCGGGCCGTCGATCACGGTCGCCGAGGTCACCGGGCGCCCGGCACCCACCGACTCCACGACCGGCCCGAACGACGGGTCCTCGGCCGCCGTCACCCGCCGTACGAGCAGAGTGATCTCACCCCCGCAGGTGAGCCCCACGGCGAACGCGTCCTCGTCGCTGTACCCGAAGGTCGCGAGCCGCGCCTCGCCGGACGCCACGACCTCCTGGGCCAGCTCGAACACCGCGCCCTCCACACAGCCGCCGGACACACTGCCCACGACTTCGTCACCGGGCCCGACCGCCAGGGCGGCCCCGGGCCCGCGCGGCGCACTGCGGCTGACCGCGACGACGGTGGCGAGTCCGAAGGGGGCGCCCGCCGCGTACCACTCGCCGAGCGCCGGGAGGATCTCACGCATGCCTTCCGCTCCTCTCACCACCACCGCCCCCACCCGTCCCATCCTGCGGCTCCGCCCCGGACCCCGCGCGGCAGCGACGCCCGGCCCGTCCGGCGTCCGGGGACCACGGTTAATCCCGTTGCGGCCGCTCACCGCCCTCTGATGCACTGCGGGAGAAGCCCCACCGAGCGACCAAGGAGCCCCGATGCGCGCCGCGTTCATGTCCACCCAGGAAGGAACCACCCCCATCTCGAAGGACATGACGCTTGTCACGCACACTCAACCTGGGCATCCTCGCGCACGTCGACGCAGGTAAGACCAGCCTCACCGAACGCCTGCTGCACACCGTCGGAGTCATCGACGAGATCGGCAGCGTCGACGACGGCAGCACGCGTACGGACTCCCTCGCGCTGGAACGACAGCGCGGCATCACCATCAAGTCCGCCGTCGTCTCGTTCGAGATCGACGACATCACCGTCAACCTCATCGACACGCCCGGCCACCCCGACTTCATCGCCGAGGTGGAGCGCGTCCTGAACGTGCTCGACGGGGCCGTTCTCGTCGTCTCGGCCGTCGAAGGCGTCCAGGCACAGACCCGCGTCCTCATGCGCGCCCTGCGACGCCTGCGCATCCCCACGCTGATCTTCGTGAACAAGATCGACCGCCGGGGCGCGCGCCACGAGGACCTGCTGAAGAGCGTCGCGGCACGTCTCACCCCGGCGATCGTGCCCATGGGTGAGGTCGGTGAACTCGGCACACCGCGGGCTCACTTCACCCCGTACGACCCCCTTCCGTCCCGGCTCCTCGAACTCCTCGCCGAGCACGACGACGGTCTGCTCGCCGCCTACGTCGACGACGGGACGGCCGTCCCCGTCGCCCGGCTGCGCGCGGCACTCGCCGCCCAGACCGGCGGGGCCCTGGTCCACCCGGTCCTCCACGGTTCCGCGATCACCGGCGCGGGCATCGGCGAACTCATCGACGGCATCCGGGAGTTGCTGCCCGCGACGGACGCAGAAGCCGACGCCCCGGTATCCGGCACGGTCTTCAAGGTCGAACGAGGCCCGGCGGGCGAGAAGATCGCCTACGTGCGCATGTTCGACGGGACGGTGCGCACCCGGGACCGGCTGACCTTCCGTGACGGCGGGCGCGAGGGCAAGGTCACCGCGATCAGCGTCTTCGAAGGCGGAACGGCCGTTCGCGGGGCGGCCGTCCCGGCCGGCCGGATCGCACAGCTGTGGGGCCTCGCCGACATCCGGATCGGCGACACCGTCGGCGTACCGCGCGAGCAGGCGCCGGCCGGGCACCACTTCGCTCCGCCCACCCTCGAAACGGTCGTCCTCCCCGCCCGCGCCGAGGACAGGGGAGCCCTCCACCTCGCCCTCACCCAACTCGCCGAGCAGGACCCGCTGATCGGCCTCCGGCACGACGACCTCCGGCAGGAGACGTCCGTGTCGCTGTACGGGGAGGTGCAGAAGGAGGTCGTGCAGGCGACGCTCGCCGACGAGTACGGCATCGACGTCGCCTTCCGCGAGACGACGACGATCTGCGTCGAGCGCCTCGTCGGCGCCGGCGCGGCCGTCGAGTTCAACAAGAAGGACGGCAACCCGTTCCTCGCGACGGTCGGGCTGCGGGTGGACCCGGCGCCGGTCGGCTCCGGAGTCGACTTCCGGCTGGAGGTGGAGCTCGGATCCATGCCGTACGCGTTCTTCAAGGCCGTCGAGGACACCGTGCGGGAGGGCCTGGAGCAGGGCGTCCACGGCTGGCGGGTCCCCGACTGCGCGGTGGCGATGACGCACTCCGGTTACTCGCCCCGGCAGAGCCACGCCCACCAGGGCTTCGACAAGAGCATGTCGAGCACGGGCGCGGACTTCCGCGGACTGACCCCGCTGGTGCTGATGGACGCGCTGCGGCGGGCCGGTACCCGCGTGCACGAGCCGATGCACCGCTTCCGTCTCGACGCCCCGGCGGACACCCTGGGCGCCGTCCTGCCGGTGCTGGCCGCGCTGCGCGCCGTACCGCAGGACACGCGGACGACCGGGACGGCCGTACGGCTGGAGGGACTGGTGCCGGCCGCCCGGGTGCACGCGCTGGAGCAGCGGCTGCCCGGAGTGACCGGGGGCGAGGGCGAGTTGGAGACCGCCTTCGACCACTACGCGCCGGTCGGCGGCCCGACGGTCCCCGAACGGCCGCGCACCGACCACAATCCCCTCGACCGCAAGGAGTACCTGCTGCACCTGACCCGGCGGGTGGGCGCCTGAGGGGCGCCGGAGGATCACGAGGGGCCTTTATCGGGTCCGCGCGCGGGCGTGCAAGGCCCCACCGGGTCGCGCAGAGCAAAGAATCGGCCGTGACAGGTGAACTCTCTTGCTAAAACGGGTACTTACTCGTGCGTCAGTTGCTATTGACGGCCAGCCTGCCTATTGGGACGGTAGTGCACATGTCGAATGTGGCGGACATGTCAAGATTGCGCACTCGTCTGCTCGGTGTCCTGGTACTCGTCACCGGCTTCCTGACCACGGCGGGCCCCACCCAGCCCGCCTCCGCTCTCACGGACGAACTCTGGTTCGACTCGCAGGCCGCGGCCACCCTCACCGTCGAGGGCGGCCGCTTCAAGGACGGACTCGGCCGCGAGGTCGTCCTGCGCGGCTACAACGTCTCGGGGGAGACGAAACTCAAGGAGAACAACGGTCTGCCCTTCGCCTCGGTCGCCGACGCGAAGAAGTCGGCGACCGCGCTCAGGGCGCTCGGCGGCGGCAACTCCGTCCGCTTCCTGCTGTCCTGGGCGTACGCCGAACCGGTGCGCGGGCAGGTGAGCACCTCCTACCTGGCGGCGGCCACCGCGCAGATGGGAGCGTTCCTGGACGCCGGGATCCGTGTCTACCCCGACTTCCACCAGGACCTCTACTCCCGCTGGCTGTTCGACTCCGACAGCTGGTACACCGGCGACGGCGCCCCCAAGTGGGCCGTCGACCTCGGCGACTATCCCGACGAGTACTGCGGGATCTGCCCGTTCTGGGGCCAGAACATCACGTCCAACGCGGCCGTGACGGAGTCCACGTACGACTTCTGGCACAACGCCTACGGGCTCCAGGACTCCTTCCTGGACACCGCCCAGAAGACGATGACGTACGTGAAGTCCAACCTCACGTCCGCCCAGTTCCAGGGCGTCGTCGGCTTCGACCCGTGGAACGAGCCGCATCCCGGCATCCTCGACTCGGGACAGACCAGCAGGACGTGGGAGAAGGACGTCCTGTGGCCGTTCTACGTCAAGTTCCGCTCCCGGATGGACGCGGCGGGCTGGCAGTCCAAGCCGGCCTTCGTCGAGCCGAACCTCTTCTGGAACGCCAACATCGACTTCCAGAAGCAGGAGGGCGGACTCCTCGACGCGGGCACGATCGGACCGCGCTACGTCTTCAACACCCACTTCTACGACCAGAAGGCGATCTCCGGTGTCTTCATGTGGGGCAAGGCGGAGAACGGCCAGTACGTGAACGACTTCGGTACCGTGCGTGACCGGGCCACCGCCGGCGGCACCACGGCGATCATCAGCGAGTTCGGCCACCCGCTCAGCGGCTCGGTCTCCGACAAGGCGCCCACGGTCTACAAGGCCATGTACCAGGCGCTGGACTCCCGGGTGAAGGGCGTCAACTGGTGGTCGGACCCGGCCTCCTCGGGCCCGGTCCTCTCCGGCTCCCAGTGGCAGTGGGACATCTACTGGGGCCGCCACCACGAGCTGATGAACGACAACCCCGACGAGGTGAAGGTCGAGGGAGACGCCTGGAACGACGAGGACCTCTCCGCCGTACGTCTCGACGACTCCGGTACGGCCGTGCTCCGCCAGGACGCCCGGATGCTGGACCGGATCTACCCGAGCGCCACGGCGGGCAGCACGGTCGCCTTCACCTACGAGGACCGCTCGCGCGACGGCTCCACGACGCTGACGTGGAACCCGGTGCCCAGCTCCCTGCCGAACGTCTCCTCGCTCGTCGGCTCCGGCCAGTACTCCCTGCTGGTCTGGCGCTCGGACGGCAGCACCGAACCGACCGAGCTGCACCTCCCGGCGTCCTTCCCCACCGCGTCCACCACGGTGGTGTCCGACCTGGGGGTGACCGCCGCGCCCCCGGCGTACACCACGTCCACACCGATCGCCGCCGCCAAGGAGCCGGGCGGCACCGGCAGTCGCCGTCTGCTCCTCACCGCCGCCGACACGGGCAAGCTCCACTACGCCCTGGTCACCAACGGCGCGACAGCCCCGTCCGCCACGCAACTGAGCGCGGCACGGACGGAGCTGTCGAACTGGCTGACCTCTGAGTTCAGTTAGCCGAGGGTCCGGTCCAGTTGGCGGGCACCTGCGCGAGACGCACTCGCTGCGGGTGGTCGCCGACTGCGACGGACACGGTCTTCCTCCCGGTGGCGAAGTCGATCACCGTGACCTGGTCGGCACCGCTCTCGGAGACCACACAGGACTTGCCGTCACCGCTGACGGTGGACCAGTACGGCTTGGAGACGGGGACGAGCGGTCCCTCCTGGAGGGTCGCGCGGTCCACGACGGTCGCGTAGTCGTCCATGGTGCCGGCGATGCACAGCTTGGTGCCGTCCGGCTTCATCGTGAGGCCATGGTGGCGCGAGTCGTTGACGAAGGTGGTGCGGTCGTCGCTGACCCCCGCGGACTTCGGCAGGGTCTTGGTGCGGGTGATCTTGTCGGTGGCGATGTCGTACTCGAAGAAGCCGTTGAAGAACGACACCTGGAAGTACAGCTTCGTCTCGTCGGGCGAGAACGCGGCGGGCCGGACCGCGTCCGAGTAGTCGGACAGCCCGATGGCGTTGAGCCGCTCCCGCATGTCGATCACCTTGACCTGCTGGAAGGTGCTCGTGTCGACGACCGTGATCTTCCGGTCACCCTTCGTCCAGTCCAGCCAGGGCGCGTCGGTCTGGGTGTTCACATCGCCGATCGCCATGTTCCAGATGTACTTGCCGTCGCTGGTGAAGATGTTCTCGTGCGGCTTGTCGCCGGTCTTGAACGAACCGAGCTGCTTGCCGGTGACGATGTCCAGCACATGCACCGTGTTCGACGTCGAGGCGGAGACGGCGACCCGCTTGCCGTCGGGGGAGACCGCCATATGGTCCGAGCGGTAACCCGCCACCGGGAAGCGCCAGTTGATGGCGCCGGTCGTGAGGTTGATGGAGACCACGTCGGCGAAGCTCGGGCGGGAGACGACCATCGACGCGCCGTCCGGGGTGGAGTACATGTCGTCCACGAACTGGTCGTGGCCCTCGCCGACGCTGTTCCGGATCGTCATGAAGGCGATCCACCGGATCGGATCGGCGTTGATCTCCGCCATCCGCGCGTCCTTGTCGGGGATGACGTTGACCCGGCCGACCTTCGCGAAGTCGCCGGAGGACTTGATGACGTCGGCGGTGCCCTCCCAGTTGTTGCCCACGAACATCACCTCCCGCAGATCGGCCGCGGCACTCGCCGGGGTGGCGGTCACGGCGGCTGAGGCCGTCAGGGCGAGTGCGGCGGCGACGGCGCCGAGGTGGCGGTTTCCGCGGCGGCGGGGAGTGCGGGTGTCGGACATGGTCGGTTCCTCCTGCTTGCTCAGGGCATGACAACGAGCTCAAGGGGCGTGGGGGAAGAAAAGGGAAGCGGGAAGTCTGAATACCTTGGCTTTCAAATGTACTTACTGGAAAGTAAGGAACGGTCCCGCTTCACCACAAGACCAGGGACACGACAAAATCGGGCGACGGCCGATCCGGCCGTCGCGTCGAGTGGCGATCCGTCGGGAGGAGAAGCGTGTCGGGCAGGCTCAAACAGCCCACCGGCCGTTACGGGGGCAGGTCCGCGGCGGAGCGCCGTGCCGAGCGCCGAGGCCGCTTCCTCGACGCGGGCCTCCAGCTCTTCGGCGACAGCCCCGGCTTCCGGGGCACCACGATCGCCGCGCTGAGCGAGGCCGCCGGACTGTCGACCCGTCAGTTCTACGAGGAGTTCCACACCCTGGAGGACGTGCTGGCCGCCCTCCACCTCCAGGTCAACGACTGGGCCGAGGAGGCCGCGCTCACGGGTCTCGCCACGGCGGACGGCCGGCCGGTCGCCGAGCGCGCCACCGCCGCGTTCCGCGCCTACGCCGCCAATGTCACCGGCGACCCGCGCCGACTGCGCATCACCTTCACCGAGATCATCGGCGTCAGCCCCCGCATGGAGCGCCAGCGCCTCGAACGCCGCTCCCGCTGGATCGACTTCATCTGCGCCGAGGCCACCGCGGCCGCCGAGCGCGGCGAGGCCGCCCACCGCGACTACCGCATCGCCGCCGCAGCCTTCATCGGCGGCGTCAACGGTCTCCTCCACGACTGGCAGGCCGGCTGGGTCGACGCCCCCCTCGACGAGGTCGTCGACGAACTGGTCCGACTGCTGCTGGGGATACTGCGGCCGGCGGAGTGGCGCCCGGAGGAGGGCTGAGGCGGAAGACCGGCGCTTTTCGGGGAGCCGGTCACCGGTCCCACGCGAGCCGGTTCACCGCCGCCAGGACCGGCTGCACCCCGTCCTCCGCGCGCAGTTCCCCGGCCAGGGCCCGGGCGCGACGGCCGTACGACGGGTCGCCGGTCGCCCGTCGCAGCGCGGCCTCCAGCGCGGTGGCCGTGAAGCCGCGCAGGGGTACGGCCGCGGGGGACACCCCGAGGGCGACGAGGCGGGCGGCCCAGAAGCCCTCGTCGAACTGGACGGGCACCGGCACCGCCGGGACCCCGGCGCGCAGGCCGGCCGCCGTGGTGCCCGCGCCCGCGTGGTGGACGACGGCCGCCGTCCTCGGGAAGAGCAGGGAGTGCGGCACCTCGCCCACGGTGACCATGTCGTCGCCCTCGCCCCGCAGTCCGCCCCAGCCGCGCTGGATCACCCCGCGCAGCCCGGCCGCCCGCAGGGCCCGCACGACCTCGTCGCTCATCCGCTCGGGATCGGGCACGGTCGCGCTGCCCAGGCCGACGAAGACCGGGGGCGGCCCGGCGTCGAGGAAGTCCAGCAGCGGGGCGGGCAGCCGGTCCTCGCGGTCGTACGGCCACCAGTAACCGGTGACGTCCAACCCCGCCCGCCAGTCCCCGGGGCGGGGCACCACCCGGGGGCTGAAGCCGTGGAACACCGGCCGGCCCGGCCGGTCCCGGGTGCGCCGCGCGGCCACCCGGCCGGTGTGTGGCAGCCCGTACTCGGTGCGCAGCCTGCGCACCTCCTCCGCGAAGATCCACTCGACGGCGGCGTTCACCGCGTGCCCGGCCGCCCGGTTGACGACCGGGCCCCAGGAGCGGACCCCGGTCATCGGCGGGGCGAACTCCCGTGTGGGCGCCAGGGGTTGGAGGTTCACGCCGAGGCTCGGGAGCGACAGCCCCTGGCCGATGGTGTGGCCGAGGGGCGCGAGGGTGCCGGCCAGCAGCAGGACGTCACTGCCACGGGCGGCGGCCACCAGATCGCCGGCCATCCGCCCCACCACGCTCCGGGCCATCTCCACCGCCCGGTACAGCTTCCCGGCCCCGGTGGAACTCCGGTGCAGCCCCTGCCCGCGCTCCGACTCCAGCTCCTCCCGCGGATCCACGGGCATGGAGTGGAAGGCGACCCCCGAACCCGCCACCAGCGGCTCGAACCGGGCATGCGTCACCAGCGTGACCTCGTGCCCGGCCCGCACCAGCCCGTGTCCCAGCCCGGTGTAGGGGGCCACGTCACCCCGGGAACCCGCCGTCATGATCGCTACACGCACGCCCGTCAGTATGGCGTCGCGACCCCGTCGAGACAGGGGGACCGTACCGCGATGACCCGAAAGCGCCCCTGACGGAGAGCGCCCCTGACCGAAAGTGCCCCTACCGGCCGGGGGAGCCGATCGGCGGCCCTCACCACCCCGGTCGGTGCTCCGCCGCGGTCACCGTCCGCTCCGGCGAGCGCGGTGATCGTCGGGTACGACGGTCGCCCGGGCGCGCGGCAGTGCGGCGGGTACGGCGGGCCGCTCGCCGGTGGCCCCGCGCGCCTGTGTGGCCTCCGCCCACCGCCGACTGCGCCGGAGCGCCGCCACCCACCCGGCGCTCCCGGCCGACTCGTCGAACTGCTCGCTCAGGACGAGGACTTCGTGGTCCGGCTGATGATCTGCGAGAACCAGCCGGACGCACCGGCGGACACGCTGCCGCGGACGGTCCTGGAGTGGCACGGCTACTCCACCTACGACATGGTGCGCATGCCGCGGTTCCCGAGGAAGGGCCTCGCCCGGTACGCGGACGACCCGACCCGGCCCTACGACGGCTCGCCGTGCACGACCCCGACGCCGCGGCGGAGTTGATCGAACGCCACTGCCATGACGAGGCCCCTGGGTACAGAAGGCCGCGGTGGTGGATCCCCGGCTCCCGGCCGCCCGGATCGACGAGTTGCCGCGGCAGTGGGACACGGCCCAACAGGCGGCGTCCGACCCCGCGCTCCCGTGGCGGAGATGCACCGGCTCCTGGACGAACTGGGCATCCCCACCTGACCGGTGACTCGTCCTACTCGTCCCAGGCCTGGATCATGGTGTGGTCGATGATCTTGCCGTCGCGCAGGGAGATCATCGAGCTCGCCAGGACCCGCACCCCGTCGGGGTACTCGCAGGACTCGGTGAAGGCGACCTGATCGCCCTGGACGACACACTGCTCGACCTTGTGCGTCATCTCCCGGCTGCACACGTCGTCGTACATCGCGCCGATCTCGGACCGGCCGTGCATGACCTTGGGGTGGCTGGGCTGGGTGTTGCGGTCCACGACGCGCAGTTCGGCGTCGTCCGCGTAGAGCGACGTCAGTGTCGCCGCGTTCGCTTCCTCCGTGCCCCGGCGCAGCGCCTCGGTGTCGAAGGCGGGGCTTGTCGAGGTGCCCATGGGTGACCTCCTTCGAAGGCCGTGGCCCGGCAGGGGGGAGCGGGCCGAGAAAGGCCTCTCCCTGAAAGGCTCCTCCGTCGCGCGGCACCCGGCAAGCGCAGCCGGGGACGTGCGCCTCGCAGTCGGGGTGTGCGCCGCGCGGCCGGAGGCATGCGCCTCACGGGTGAGCGGCCGTGACCGTCCGGGGCCGGCGGCCGTTGCTGAGGGCATGATCTCAACTCGACGTATCGTCGCCGCCGTGGGTCTCGCCGTCGGTGTCACGGGCCTGGCCGCACCGATGGCGAACGCGGACGCCACCGCGGACGCGACCACGTTCAGCCCGATGGCCGCGCTGGACTCGCTCGCCGCCAGTGATCTCCCGGAGGAGCAGAAGGAGACCCTGCCGCGTCCCTCGCAGCAGCTCAAGAGCCTCAACCAGGTCCACGAGCTGAACCGGCTGAACGAGCTGCACCAGGTCACCGACATGGCCGCGCCCGCCCTCGGCCTGCTGGGCGCCATCGAGTAGCGAAGCCGGTCGTACCGGACCGGGAGCCCCGCCGCGTGGACACCGCGGTGGGGCTCTTGACATTCCCGGGGGCCGGGCAGAGCATCACGGAAAAGTAAAGTAATTGAATTTCGCACTACGAGCGGTCATGAGCGATCATGCTCGATCGCGTACCGTCGTCGCTACGTACCCCGAGGAAGCCGCACCATGGCCATGACCCGTGACCTGTTGATCGGCGGCAAGGACGTGCCCGCCACGTCCGGCCGCACCGCCGAGGACCTCGACCCGTACACCGGGGAGGTGTACGCGACCGTCGCGGCGGCCGGGCCGGAGGACGTCCGGCGGGCCGTGGACGCCGCCGACGCCGCGTTCGAGGACTGGGCCGCGCTCACCCCCTTCGCCCGGCGGGCCATCTTCTTCAAGGCCGCCGATCTGCTGGAGGGCCGGGGCGACCAGGTCGCCGACATCATGGCCCGGGAGGCGGGCGGCACCCGGCCGTGGGCGTACTTCAACGTGGCACTCGCGGCGAGCATCCTGCGCGAGGCGGCGGCCGCGATCACCGCTCCGCGCGGCGAGGTCCTCAGCAGCCAGAAGGAGGGCGCGCTCAGCCTCGCGGTACGCGAACCCCTGGGCGTGGTGGCCGCGTTCGCGCCGTGGAACGCGCCGGTCATCCTCGGCGTACGGGCCGTGGCGGCACCGCTGGCCGCCGGCAACACCGTCGTCGTCAAGCCCAGCGAGGACGCGCCGATCGCCTGCGGGCTGCTGGTCGCGGACGTGTTCCGGGAGGCGGGGCTGCCCGACGGCGTGCTGAACGTCGTCACCAACGCGCCCGAGGACGCCGCGGAGATCGCCGAGGCCCTGATCTCCGACGAGCGGGTGCGCGCGGTGAACTTCACCGGCTCCACCGGCGTCGGCCGCATCATCGGCGAGCACGCGGCCCGTCATCTCAAGCCCGCCGTACTGGAACTGGGCGGCAAGAACTCCGTCATCGTGCTCGACGACGCCGACGTGGACTACGCGGTCGACGCCGTCACCTTCAGCGTCTTCATGAACGCCGGGCAGATCTGCATGTCCGGTGACCGCATCCTCGTCCACGAG
This sequence comes from Streptomyces sp. NBC_00104, assembly GCF_045160825.1. NCBI lineage: Bacteria > Bacillati > Actinomycetota > Actinomycetes > Kitasatosporales > Streptomycetaceae > Streptomyces > Streptomyces sp. NBC_00104. The sequence goes on from NZ_CP108215.1 coordinate 10,128,122, forward strand.
TCGCTGGCCGAGGAGTTCGCGCAGAAATTCACCGCCAAGGTCGGCACCCTCCAGGCCGGTGACCCGAACCACCCCCACACGGTGGTCGGTCCGCTGGTCAGCGCCGACGCCGCCCAGCGGATCGCGGCGCTGGTGAAGGACGCCGTCGCCAAGGGCGCCACGGTGCTCACCGGGGGCGGGCAGCCGGAGGGCGCGGTGCACCCGGCGACCGTGCTCACCGACGTCCCCAAGGACGCCGACCTCTACTACCAGGAGTCCTTCGGCCCGCTCTGCGTGCTGGAGACGTTCGCCTCCGACGCCGCCGCCGTGGCCGTCGCCAACGACACCGACAACGGCCTCAGCTGCGGCATCATCACCGAGAACGCCACCCACGGACTGGCCGTCGCGCGCCGGATCCGCACCGGCATCGTGCACGTCAACGACCAGTCGGTGGCCGACGAGCCGATGGCCCCCTTCGGCGGTGTGAAGGCCTCCGGCTACGGGCGCTTCGGCGGCCGCTGGGGCATCGAGGCGTTCTCCAACACCCGCTGGGTGACCATCGCCACCCAGCAGGCGCACTTCCCCTTCTGAGCCGTCTTCTGAGCCGTCCGGCGCCCCGGCTACCCGGCCGTCGCGAGGAACTGAGTGGCCGCCAACTCCGCGTACAGCGGGTCGGCGGCCACGAGTTCCCGGTGGGTGCCGACCGCGCGGACCCGGCCCGCGTCCATGACCACGATGCGGTCGGCCATCGTCACCGTCGACAGCCGGTGGGCCACGACCAGCACCGTCGTCGTACGGGCCACATCGGCGACCGTGTCGCGCAGCGCCGCCTCGTTCACCGCGTCCAGCTGGCTCGTCGCCTCGTCGAGCAGCAGCAGCCGGGGGCGGCGCAGCAGGGCCCGGGCGATGGCGACCCGCTGGCGCTCACCGCCGGACAGCTTGGTGCCCCGGTGGCCGACCAGGGTCTCCAGGCCCTGCGGGAGCCCCGCGACCAGACCGTCCAGCCGGGTCGTCTTCAGCACCCGCCGGAGGGCCGCCTCGTCGGCCTGCGGATTGCCGAGCAGCAGGTTGTCCCGCAGGGTCCCGGACAGCACGGGCGCGTCCTGCTCGACGTAACCGATCGCTGACCGCAGCCGGGACAGCTCCCACTCGGCGACATCGCGGCCGTCGACCGTGATGAGGCCCGCCTCGGGGTCGTAGAACCGCTCGATGAGCGAGAAGACCGTCGTCTTGCCCGCGCCCGACGGGCCCACGAACGCCGTCATGCCCTGCGCCGGGACCTCGAAGGTCACCCCGTGGTGGACGTACGGCAGATCGTCGGCGTACCGGAAACGGACCTCGTCGAAGGCGAGCGCGGCGGGTGCCGCGTCCGGGGCCGGCAGCGGTGCCGGACGGGCGGCCGGTTCGGCGGGCAGCCGCAGCGCCTCCTGGATGCGGGAGAGCGCGGCGGCACCGGTCTGGTACTGGGTGATCGCGCCCACGACCTGCTGTATCGGCGACATCAGATAGAACACGTACAGCAGGAACGCCACCAGGGTGCCCACGTCGATGGCGCCGGTGGCGACCCGGGCGCCGCCCACCGCCAGTACGGTGATGAAGGCGATCTGCATGGCCAGCCCGGCCGTGTTCCCGGCGGCGGCAGACCACTTGGCGGCCCGGACGCTCTGCCGCCACGACTCCTCGGCCGCCGCGTGGATCGTCTCCTCCTCGCGGTGCTCGGCACCGGACGCCTTCACCGTGCGCAGCGCGCCGAGAATCCGCTCCAGGGACGCGCCCATGGCACCGACCGCGTCCTGCGCAGCCCGGCTGGCCTTGTTGATGCGCGGCACGATCACCCCGAACACCAGGCCCGCGCCCACGATCACGCCCAGGGTCACGGCCAGCAGCACCGGGTCCACCAGACCCATCAGCACCACCGTCGCGACCAGCGTCAGCCCGCCCGTGCCCAGGCCCACCAGGGTGTCGGTGGTCACCTCGCGCAGCAGGGTGGTGTCGGAGGTGATCCGCGCCATCAGATCGCCCGGCTCGCTGCGGTCCACCGCGGTGATCCGCAGCCGCAGCAGATACGACGACAGGGCGCGCCGCGCGCCGAGCACCACGGACTCGGCGGTGCGCCGCAGGACGTACGAACCGACCGCGCCCACCGCCGCGTTGGTGACCACCAGCACGGACATCAGGACCAGCGCCCAGGTGATGGTCCGGTCGTGCGACAGGTCGTCGATCAGCTCCCGGGCCACCAGCGGCAGGGCGAGGCCGGTGGCGCCGGTGACGAGGGACAGCAGCGCGCCCAGCAGCAGCGCCCAACGGTGGGGCCTTACATAGCCGAGCAGCAGCCGCCAGGTGGGCGGCTGCCGCTCGGCCGTGGTCTCAGGGGTGCTCACAGGGCTCCTCGGCAGGTCGGTCGGGGAGTGGGGACGGGGCGCGGAGCTTCAGCCTACGTCGGTGGCGTGAGGCACCGGGAACGACTTTCGACCGCCCGGCGGTGCCCCCCGGTCCCGGGCCCGGCGCGTACGGCCGGCGCCTCGTCGCCGCCGTCGTCGACGGGCGGCCCGCTCGCCGATCATCCGCGCCGAGACCTCGCCCGGCCCGGTTCGAGGTACGTCCCCACCCCGGCCCGGCGGAACCGGCCGACCGCGCCCGCGAAGCGCGCGGGATCACGCGACGGGTCCTCGCCGTGGGCGCCGCCCCGGACCCCGTGCTGCGCGCCACCGCCGGACCGGACAGCCTGCCGGCCGTGGGCAGACGCGGACGGCCTGGACGAGAGCGGGATCGCCCAGGCCGTACGGGACCTCATGCGCTGACGGGGCCGGCTATCGCCCCCCGGGCGCGGCGAGCGCGGTGAGCGTGGCGGCGAGATCCGCGGGGCGCGGGCGGTTGTGCGGCAGCTTGCTCAGGAGCGACGCCATGCCGCAGGTGTCGGTGAGCGCCGAGACGACGAGGCCGCCCGCGACCCCGGCCGACAGCGACAGCCAGGCCGGGTGCAGCAGTCCGAGGCCCAGCCCGGCGAGGACGAGCGCACCGGCGGTGAACCGCACCTGACGCTCCATGGCCCAGGAGGCTCGCGCTCCGCCGGACGGGCGGTGCAGCGCGTGGCCTCCGGCTGCCCAGGCGTTCGTACCGCCGGTGAGATCGGCGGCCGTGACGCCGTGTTCGGCGAGGAGGGCGCACGGGTGTCGCGGGCCACCTTTTCGGCCACGGCTCCGCCCGCCCCGGAGGCCCTACTCGCTGGTCAGTCCGTAGGGTGACCATGGGCGGGCGACCGCCCGATCTCGGAACGACGGAAGGGTTCACCATGGCGCAGGAAGTACGCGGCGTGATCGCACCGGGCAAGAACGAACCGGTGCGGATCGAGACGATCGTCGTGCCCGACCCGGGGCCGGGGGAGGCCGTGGTGAAGGTGCAGGCGTGCGGGGTGTGCCACACCGACCTGCACTACAAGCAGGGCGGCATCAACGACGACTTCCCCTTCCTGCTCGGCCATGAGGCCGCCGGTGTGGTGGAGTCGGTCGGAGCGGGTGTCACCGATGTCGCCCCCGGTGACTTCGTCATCCTCAACTGGCGTGCGGTGTGCGGCAATTGCCGGGCCTGTCGGCGCGGGCGCCCCTGGTACTGCTTCAACACCCACAACGCCACCCAGAAGATGACCCTCGCCTCGACCGGCCAGGAACTGTCGCCCGCGCTCGGTATCGGCGCCTTCGCGGACAAGACGCTCGTCGCCGCCGGGCAGTGCACCAAGGTCGACCCGGCCGCCGCACCGGCGGTCGCCGGACTGCTGGGCTGCGGTGTGATGGCCGGCATCGGCGCCGCGATCAACACCGGCAACGTCGGCCGGGGCGACACGGTCGCCGTCATCGGCTGCGGCGGCGTCGGGGACGCGGCCATCGCCGGGTCCCGGCTGGCCGGCGCCGAGAAGATCATCGCCGTCGACATCGACGACCGGAAGCTGACCACCGCCAAGAGCATCGGCGCCACCCACACGGTCAACTCCAAGGACACCGACCCCATCGAGGCGATCCGCGAGCTGACCGGCGGCTTCGGCGCCGACGTCGTCATCGAGGCGGTCGGCCGCCCGGAGACGTACAAGCAGGCGTTCTACGCCCGCGACCTGGCCGGCACGGTCGTCCTCGTCGGCGTCCCGACCCCGGAGATGAAGCTCGAACTCCCGCTCCTCGACGTCTTCGGCCGCGGCGGCGCCCTGAAGTCCTCCTGGTACGGCGACTGCCTGCCCGACCGCGACTTCCCCATGCTGATCAACCTCTACCTCCAGGGCCGCCTGGACCTGGAGGCGTTCGTCACCGAGACCATCGGACTCGACGACGTGGAGAAGGCCTTCGAGCGGATGCACGGCGGCGACGTCCTGCGCTCGGTGGTGACGCTCTGATGGCCGCCCGTATCGAACACCTCGTCACCTCGGGGACGTTCTCGCTGGACGGCGGCACCTGGGACGTCGACAACAACGTGTGGATCGTCGGCGACGACCACGAGGTCGTCGTGATCGACGCCGCCCACGACGCCGACGCCATCGCCGAGGCGATCGGCGACCGAAGGCTGTCGGCCATCATCTGCACCCACGCCCACAACGACCACATCGACGCCGCCCCCGCCCTCGCCGAGCGCACCGGCGCGCAGATCTGGCTCCACCCGGACGACCTGCCGCTCTGGAAGCAGACCCACCCCGACCGGCTGCCCGACCACTGGCTGGCCGACGGCCAGGTCATCGAGGCCGCCGGCGCCGACCTGACCGTCCTGCACACCCCCGGCCACGCACCGGGCGCCGTCTGCCTGTACGACCCGGGCCTCGGCACCGTCTTCACCGGCGACACCCTCTTCGCCGGCGGCCCGGGCGCCACCGGCCGCTCCTACTCCCACTTCCCGACGATCATCGACTCCCTCCGCGGCCGTCTCCTGGCCCTCCCGCCCGACACGGTCGTCCACACCGGCCACGGCGACAGCACGACGATCGGGGCCGAGGCCCCGCATCTGGAGGAGTGGATCGCGCGCGGTCACTGACCGCTGACGACCTCGTCGGGGCCCGGCTGCCGGGAAGGCATGGCAGCCGGGCCCCGACCCTCAAGGGGTCCGGGGAACGGCGCGACGGCCACGGACAAACCCGCAGTCGCCCGACGACCCGTGCGACCGATTTCCCGGGCGCCCACCGGAAAACCCGACAGAGGATGTCCGGCTTCCACGACACCCTCGTGTCCGGGGACGCCGAAACACCCCCGGCGTCCGCCGAGGTGGCGCCCGTACGCACAGGAGGTCGGACATGTCGAAGCCGCTGGACGGCAAGGTCGCACTGGTCGCGGGAGCCTCCCGCGGGGCCGGGCGCGGCATCGCCGTGGAGCTGGGGGCGGCCGGTGCCACGGTGTACGTGACCGGGCGCTCCACGCGCGAGCGGCGCTCGGAGTACGACCGCCCGGAAACCCTGGAGGACACCGCCGACCTGGTCACCGAGGCGGGCGGCCGGGGCATCGCCGTACCCACCGACCATCTCGAACCGGCACAGGTCAGGACCCTGGTGGACCGGATCGCCGAGGAGCGGGGCCGACTCGACGTCCTCGTCAACGACGTCTGGGGCGGCGAGAAGCTCTTCGAGTGGGACACCCCGGTCTGGGAGCACGACCTCGACAACGGCCTGCGGCTCCTGCGCCTCGCCGTCGAGACCCACGCCATCACCAACCACCTCGCACTGCCCCTGCTGCTGCGCCACCCCGGCGGCCTGGTGGTGGAGATGACCGACGGCACGGCCGACTACAACGGCACCCACTACCGGAACTCCTTCTTCTACGACCTCGCCAAGGCCTCCGTCCTGCGGATGGCCTTCTCCCTCGGCCACGAACTCGGCCCGCGGGGCGCCACCGCCGTCGCCCTCACACCGGGCTGGATGCGCTCGGAGATCATGCTCGACACCTTCGGCGTCACCGAGGACAACTGGCGCGACGCCCTCGACCGCGTCCCCCACTTCGCCATCTCCGAGACACCCCGTTACGTGGGCCGGGCCGTCGTCGCGCTCGCCGCCGACCCCGAGGTCGCCCGCTTCAACGGCGACTCCCTCTCCAGCGGCTCCCTCGCCCAGACCTACGGCTTCACCGACCTCGACGGCAGCCGCCCGGACTCCTGGCGCTATCTCGTCGAGGTCCAGGAGACGGGCAAACCGGCGGACACGACCGGCTACCGCTGAGCCGCGCTCACGTGTGATGCGCCGGAGTCGACGGCGTGGGCGTCGGGGCCGGCGACAGCCGCCAGCGTGCCGAGTGGCCGGGCGGGAGCGCCAGGTCCTCCCGTACCGCGGTGTAGTAACCGTCCCGGCAGGCCCGCTGCCGCTCCAGCAGAGCCTGCCAGGCCTGAGGGTCCCGGGTCCCGGCGCGCAGGAACCCCTCCATCTCCATCACCGTGACGACCCATGCCCGGGCCTTCGCCACCACCTCGGGGCTGCCGAGGAGCAGGAGCGCCTCACCGGAGGGGTCCCGGGCGACCGTCGCCTCCGCCAGAAGGGGCGCGGCCTCCTCCGGTGACAGCGGGTGGGGGTGCGGGTCGTTGCCGAGGTGGGAGGAGACCCGGTAGCTCAGGGTGACGGATTGCTTCAGGGCCCGCGCCCAGTCGGCGTACACCGTGAGCCGCCGCTCCTCCCAACGGGCGGCCTGCTCGCGCCGGAACCGGACCTGCTCGCCCCGCATCACCACCAGATACGAGCCGAGCGCGCCTATCACCACGCCGAGCAGGGCCGGGAGTTGCTGAACGAAGGTTGACATGCCCGCACGGTAACTCGGACGAAGATCGCGTCGCAGCTGTCCCGGTGATCGGTCGCGCAGTACGTTCTGCCCGTACGTTCTGCCGGTACGTTCTGCCCTATGCATGCGACGGGACGCTTCGAGGGGTACGGGGTTCTCATCACGGGCGCGGCGCGCGGGATCGGCGCGGCGACGGCCCGGCGGCTGGCCGAGGAGGGCGCCCAAGTGCTCGTCACCGACGTGGACTTGGCGGCGGCCGAACAGACCGCGACGGAGCTGCGGGGGCAGGGGCTGGCGGCCGAGGCGTACCGGTGCGACGTCGGGGACCGGGAGTCCGTCGAGGCGGCGGTCGCGCACGCGGTGGCGGCCTTCGGCTCGCTCGACGTCCTGGTCAACAACGCCTTCGGCTGCACCCCGGACGTGCCGCTCTTCGAGGACACCCCGGACGAGACCTGGGCCCGCGACCTCGACCTCACCCTGACCAGCGCGTTCCGCTGCTCCCGCGCGGCCCTGCCGCACCTGGTGGCGTCGGGACGCGGCGCCATCGTCAACATCGGCTCCGTCAACGGCCTCCAGCACTTCGGCAACCACGCCTACAGCGCCGCCAAAGCGGGCCTCATCTCACTCACCCGCACCCTCGCGGGCGACGCCGCGCCCCGCGGCGTCCGCGTCAACCTGGTGGCCCCCGGCACGGTCCGCACCCCCGGCTGGGCGGGCCGTGAGTCCCACCTCGACGACCTCGCCGAGATCTATCCCCTGGGCCGCGTCGGCGAGCCGGCCGACATCGCGGCGGCCGTGGCCTTCCTCGCCTCCCGGGACGCCCCCTGGATCACCGGCACGACCCTCCGCGTCGACGGCGGCCTGCTCGCCGTCAACACCTCCTTCGAGCGGGCCGCACGAGCCTGGCGGGAGCAGGATCAGGGGTAGGGCAGCTCATGGCCCGGCGACAGCCGCGGTGGCCGCCGTCGCCGCGAGCACGGCTTCGAGGACCCGCTCCGTGTCCGCCTCCGTCGTACGCCAGTTGCTGAACGCGGCGCGCAGCGCGTGTGTGCCGCCGAAGACGGTCGGTGTCACGAAGGCCTCGCCGGAGGCGGCGATCGCGTCGGCCAGGGCGTGTACCCGTTCCCGGGTGGGCCGTTCGGCGAGGGTGAAGCAGACGACGTTCAGCCGGACCGGTGCCGACAGGGTCAACTCCGGTGCCTTCGCGAGGCGTTCACCGAGGGAGCGGGCCAGCGCGATGTTGCGCTCGACGATCTCGCGGTGCCCCGCGCGGCCGTACGCCATGAGGGAGAACCATGCCGGGAGGGCGCGCAGCCGACGGGAGTTCTCCGGTGTGAGGTGCAGGAAGTCCGGGTCGCCGGTGGGCAGGCCGAGGTACGGGGAGGCGTTGTGGAAGACGCGTACCTGGAGGTCCTGGCGGCGGGTGAACTGGACGGCGGCGTCATAGGGCACGTTCAGCCACTTGTGGAGGTCGACGCAGATCGAGTCGGCGGCGTCGAGACCGTCGGCGAGATGCGCGTACGTCGGCGACAGTGCGGCGAAGCCGCCGAACGCCGCGTCCACGTGGAGCCAGAAGTCGTACCGCTCCTTCAGCGCGGCGATGGCACGGAGATCGTCGAAGTCGACCGTGTTGACGGTCCCGGCGTTGGCCACGACGATCGCCGGGCGCCCGTCGAGCGCGTCCAGGTCGGCGGCGAGGGCGTCCACGTCCACGGCCTCACGGCCGCCGGGGAGGAGGGGGACCGTACGCAGCCGGTCGCGGCCGATGCCGAGCACGGAGAGCGCCTTGCCGATGCTGGAGTGCGGGCTGCCGGACAGCACGTCCACCGGGCCGAGGGCGGCCATGCCCTCCCGGGACACGTCGACGCCCAGCCGCTCGCCGAGCCACTCGCGGGCGACGGCCAGACCCACGGTGTTGGAGACGGTCGCGCCGGTCACGAAAGCGCCGCCGTATTCCTCGCCCAGCCCGAACAACTCGCGCAGCCACCCCAGGGTCTCCCGCTCCAGGGCGGTCGCGGAGGAGCCCGCGGCACCGGAGACGTTCTGGTCGTACGCGCTGGTCAGCCAGTCCCCCGCCACGGCCGCCGGGGTGGCCCCACCGGTGACGAAACCGAGGTACCGGGGCCCGGCCGATCCGGAGAAGCCGCCGGCCCACCGCTCGGCGAACCCCGCCAGCGCCCCTTGCGCCCCGACGCCCTCGACGGGGAGCGGCACGGCCTCGGCCCGGTCGCCGATTTCGGCGACGGGCCGGTCCACGACTCCCGCCACCTCCCGGGCGGCGACATCACGGGCGGCCTGCAACAGTTCGGGAAACCGGGAGAGATCGCCGGCGAGTACGGAGTCCATGATCGGGAGCGTAGGACGGGAGGACGGCCGTGGTCCCGGTCCACTTGGGGGGAACTGGACTTGGAGCGGAGTCGACCTCGACCGCGCTCTACCCCATCGCCGCGACGATCCCGTCCCAGAAGCGTGACCTGGCCTCCAACGCCAGCGTCGCCGTCTCCACGGCCTCCTGCCACCGCGCGTCCTCGCCCCCGCACAGATCCGCCACCATGGCCATCGCCATCGGCGTGTGCTCCTCCCCGTCCACCTCGATGTGCCGCGCGAGATAGTCGCAGAACAACGGGAACCGCTCCGTGCCCTCCTTCTTGATCACCTGGTCGAACATGTCCGGGATCAGGTCCTCCCGGGAGAACGCGAAGGCGGCGGCCCGGCAGTGCAGCGGCCGTTCCCCGATGATCTCGAAGGTCGTACGGACGAACTCGGCGGCGGGACCGGGCACCTGGGCGACGCGCAGCGCCGCCGGCACCTCGTGTCCTTCGCCGATGAGCCCGAGGAACGTGTCGAGCCGGGAGGTGTCCGCCCCGGCCTCGCCCATGCCCGACCGGTACAGCTCGAAGTGACTGGTGAACCCGCCGTTGAGCTCGTCGCTCTCCTCGACCAGCACGATGTCGTTGATGAGCCGTCGGCTGACCTCGGACCCGCGCGGCACCCAGGGGACGTCCACACAGGTCAGGTCCCGCTGGAGGGACTTGAGGAGGGACATGAAGTCCCACACCGCGAATACGTGGTGCTCCATGAACACCGCCATATCGGCGCGGCTTTCGATGCGCTGGTAGATCGGGTGTGCGGTGACTTCTTTCCGTGCGGGTTCGATCGCGGAGCGCGCCCGGTCGATTCCCTCGTGGTTCATATCCCAGTCGTACCTGGACATGAGTATCCTTCACTTTCATGCCAATTCCCCCGGACCCTGTAGGTGATGGTGCGCCTGTTTCGCGTGCCCGGGCAAGCGCTTCCGGGAATTACCGGAAGTTACTCCGGCGTACTCCTCGACAGAGTCGACCAAGGCGGCCGAAAGGTCGCCATAGGTGTACGATCCGGACACCTTGAAAAACTTCGTTGAAGGTTTGAACGGGGCCCGGTGCCTTCGCGTATTCGACGGTGTGAGCAGGAATCCCGTTACCGTCACCGTCGCGTACCACGTGGTGCCGGGGCGTGAGGCCGACTTCCATTCCTGGGGGTGGGCCGCGCTGCGTACGAGTGCGCAGCAGCCGGGTTTTCTGGGGGGTGGCGTACTCGTCGACGGAGAGGCGGAGTGGCATGTGGTCTACCGCTTCGACAGCGAGGATTCGGCTCGGACCTGGGAGAACTCCGTGGTCTGGGCCCAGTGGTCGGCCCGTGTCGATGGACTGGCCCGGGAGACCGGCCGCCGGAGCATCGTGGGGTCCAGGGCCTGGTTCGACTCCCAGACCTCCCGGGCCCCGGCGCCGGCCGCCCCGCCGGGGCCACCCCCGAAATGGAAACTGTGGTTGGTGAATATGAGTGCGGTCTTCCCGCCCGTGCTCTTATTCAACCTTGCGATACTTCCCTATCTCAACGACCTGAATCCGCTTTTCCGTACACTTCTGCTGTGTCTGTCCGTGACAGCCATCGTCACCTGGATTCTCATGCCGAGACTCCAGCGATTCCTGAAGAAATGGCTGTACCCGCCGCTGCAGGCGCTGCGCGGCCGGCACAAACGACGGACCGCCTAGGTCCGAGAACGATCAGAGGGGGGTGGGCGGGTGAAGACCCTGCTCATCGACAATTATGATTCGTACACGTACAACCTGTTCCAGCTGATCGCCGAGGTCAACGGCGAGGAGCCGGTGGTGGTGCTGAACGACGCTCCGGTCGGCGACATTCCGGAGCTGCGGGAATTCGACAACGTGGTGGTGTCGCCGGGGCCCGGCCACCCCTCGGAACCGCGTGACTTCGGAATCGCCGCCCGGGTGATCGCCGAGGCGGAGATCCCCGTACTGGGTGTCTGCCTGGGCCATCAGGGCATCGCCGTGGGGGAGCGGGCCGATGTCGAGCCCGCCCCATGGCCGCGCCACGGGCACCTGTCCACGGTCCGGCACGACGGGCGCGACCTGTTCCACGGCCTGCCGCAGAACTTCACGGTCGTCCGCTACCACTCGTTGTCCGTGCGCGAGCCGCTGCCGCCGACCCTGGAGGCCACCGCCTGGTCCGAGGACGGCGTCCTGATGGGCCTGCGCCACCGCGAACGGCCGCTGTGGGGCGTCCAGTTCCACCCCGAGTCGATCCTCACCGACCACGGCCACCGGCTGCTGATCAACTTCCGCAACCTCACGGCGGAACGGGCCGGCAGCCCGCGGACCAAGAACACCGCGGTCGCCCCCGTCGCCGGTACGAACCACACCGCGGCAACCCCTCTGGCCGGCGCGATCCCCCGCCCCCGGCGGGCCCCCGGGTCCGCCTACCGGCTGCACACCCGCCGGATCGCCGGCGCCGTCGACGCCGAGGCCGCCTTCACGCGCATGTACGCCGACGCGCCGCACGCGTTCTGGCTGGACAGCTCCCGCGTCGAGCCCGGCCTGTCACGGTTCTCGTTCTTCGGCGACGGCAGCGGTCCGCTCGCCGAGGTCGTCCGCTACGACGTCGACAGCGGCCTGTGCGAGATCGAACGGGCGGGGCGGCCCACCCGCCGGGTCCAGGCGAGCGTCTTCGACTATCTGAAGCGTCAGCTGGCCAGCCGCAAGGTCGACGCGACGGGCCTGCCCTTCGACTTCACCGGCGGCTACGTCGGCTACTTCGGCTACGAGCTCAAGGCCGACACCGGCTCCCCGAACCGGCACCAGGCCGAAACCCCGGACGCCACCTGGCTGTTCGCGGACCGGCTGATCGCCGTGGACCACGAGGAGGGCCTCACCTACGCGGTCTGCCTGTCCGAGGACACCCCCGCGGCGTCCCGCGAGGCCGGCGACTGGCTCGACACCGCGCTGGCCCAGCTGACCTTCGTCGCCTCGGACGCCACGGTCCCCCTGCGGCCGGCCACCCCGCCCTACCCGCGTGCCGCCGAGCCCTGGCTCGTCCGCGACCGCGCCACCTACCTCGCCGACATCGAGGCCTGCAAGGCGGAGCTGAACGCGGGCACGAGCTACGAGGTCTGTCTGACCAACGCGGCCCGGTTACCCGCGCCGTACGACCCGTACGACTTCTACCGGGTGCTGCGCCGCATCAACCCGGCCCCGTACGCCGCCTTCCTCAGGTTCGGCGACCTCGACATCGCGAGCTCGTCCCCCGAGCGCTTCCTGCGGATCACCCGCGACGGCGTCGCCGAGGCGAAGCCCATCAAGGGCACCGCACCCCGGGGGAGCACCCCGGAGGAGGACGACCGGCTGCGGGACGAACTGGCGGCGGACGCCAAGACCCGCGCCGAGAACCTGATGATCGTCGACCTGCTCCGCAACGACCTCGGCCGGGTCTCCCGGACCGGCTCCGTCAAGGTCACGCGTCTGATGGCCACCGAGACCTACGCCACCGTGCACCAACTGGTCTCCACCGTCGAGGGCAGACTGCGCGAGGGCACCGACGCCGTCGACTGCGTCCGGGCCTGCTTCCCCGGCGGGTCGATGACCGGGGCGCCCAAGATCCGCACGATGGAGATCATCGACTCGCTGGAGACCGAGGCGCGGGGCGTGTACTCGGGGGCCCTCGGCTACCTCGGGTGCAGCGGCGGCGCGGACCTGAACATCGTCATCCGTACCGCCGTGTTCCAGGGCGGCCGTATGCATCTGGGCGCGGGCGGCGCGATCGTCCTCGACTCCGATCCGGCCGCCGAGTACGACGAGATGCTGCTGAAGACCGCGGCACTGATGCGGGCCCACCGGGAACACGCCTCCGCCCCGGCCGTCACCGAGGAGCCGACGCGATGACGATCACGACGACATTCCAGCCCACCCGGCTCCACGCCGACGCCGGCGCCCCGGGCAACCTCGCGGCCCATCTCGTGGCCCTCGTCGAGCGGCGCGGCTGGGCCGACCGGCCGGCCTTCCACCAGGGCCACCGGGCCTACTCCCACGGCGAGGTCCACGACCTCGCGGCCCGCGCCGCCACCGTCCTCACCGACCACGGCGTCCGCCCCGGCGACCGCGTCCTGCTCGCCCTCCCGGACTCCGTCACCTGGGTCACCACCTTCCTCGCCCTCGCCCGCCTGGGCGCGGTGGCGGTCCTGGTCAACCCCGAACTCACCCCACCCGAACTCCAGTTCATGGCGGAGGACACGGAGGCGGTCCTGTGGGTGACGGGACCGGGGCTGGACAACTACATCCCGTCGCCCCGCAAGGGACGCGAGGAACTCCGCGACCGGCCACGCCCGGCCCGCGGCGGTGCCACGGCCCCGACCCGGCGCCTCGGGTCCGACCAGCTGATCGCCCTGAGCACCACGGCGGCCCCCACCACGCACGCCCACCCGGTCGACGCCCACAGCCCCCTGTACATCCAGTACACCTCGGGAACGACCGGCCGCCCCAAGGGCGTCGTGCACGTCCACGGCGACCCCAAGACGTACCACGACCTCATCGGCCGCCGACTGCTCCGCGTCACCCCGGACGACGTCACGCTGTCCGTCTCCCGGCTGTACTTCGCCTACGGCTTCGGCAACGCCCTCGTCTTCCCGCTCTTCTCCGGCTCCTCCGCCGTCCTCGCCGACCGCCGTCCCACCCCCGCGGCGGTCGACGAGCTCGTCGCCCGCCACCGCGTGACCCTCCTCTACTCGGTGCCGTCGGCGTACGCCGCCCTCGTCGCCGACCGGGCAGGCGGCCACGAGGGCTGCTTCGCCTCGGTGCGCGCGGCCGTGTCCGCCGGCGAGGGCATGCCCGCCGGACTCGGCGAGCAGGTCACCGAACTGCTCGGCGCCCCCGTCCTCGAACAGATCGGCTCCACCGAGGCCGGCCACGCCTTCTGCGCCAACGGCTTCGACCACAACCACCCCGGCACGGTCGGCCGCCCCGTCCCCGGCTTCGAGGTCGAACTCCGCGACCGCTCGGGCGCGCAGGTCGCGGACGGCGAGGCGGGCGAACTCTGGGTGCGCGGCCCGACGGTGACCCCCGGCTACCTCAACCGGCCCGAGGAGACCGAGCGCACCCTCGTCGGCGGCTGGCTCAACACCCGGGACCGGGCCGTCCGCGAACCCGACGGCACCTACCGGCATCTGGGCCGGGCCGACGACATGGAGATGGTCGGCGGCATCACCGTCTCCCCGCTGGAGGTGGAGGCGCTGCTGCGCACCCACCCCGGGGTCCGGGACGTCGCCGTCGCCGCCGTCACCGACGAGCGCGGCGCCAGCAGGCTACGGGCCTTCGTCATCCCCGTCCCGCCCATCGGGGTGGGCCTGGAGGCCGAACTGATCTGCATGGCCCGCGGCAGGCTCGCCGCCTTCAAGGTCCCCCGCAGCGTCAGCTTCGTGCCCACGCTGCCCCGCACCGCGACCGGCAAGCTCCGCCGGCACCTCGTCCGCCAAGGGGCGTGGTGAGCCATGGCCGACACCCTCACCCCCGCAGAAAGGTCCGGTCCCATGCGAGACCAGCTCCAGGCCGATCGGCAGCCCGCCCTCGCCGGCCGTGGGTTCTACCTGGGTTCGATGTTCACCGAGGCCGCCCGGCGTCACGGCCATGTCTTCGTCACCCTGGACCGGCCGCTCGACGTCGACCCCGGCCTCGGGACCGACCTCTCCTACACCACCCTCGCCGACGTGGTCGACGAACTCTCCGGCCGCCTCTGGGAAGCGGGCGTCCGCCCCTCCGAGGAAGTGGTCGTCCACAAGACGGACAACGTCGACATCGTGCTGCTGACCTGCGCGGTCTCCCGTATCGGCGCCGTCCCCGTCCTGCTGTCGCCCGGACTCGCGGGCCCGGTGGTCGGACAGCTCCTCGAACGCCTCCACCGGCCCTGGCTGATCACCGACCGGGCGAAGCTCGAAGGCCCCCTGAAGGACGTCGAACTCACCGGCCTCGTACGGAGCACGCTCTCGGTCGACGACGCCCCCGGCGCCGAACCGCTGCAGAAGTACGCGGGCGCCCCGACCCCGGCCGCCGTCCGCCTCCACCCCCGCGACCCCTCCCTCATCACCCACAGCTCGGGCACCACCGGCCTCCCCAAGCTGGCCGTGCACTGCCCGAACACCATGTGGAACCGGCTCGTCCCGCAGAAGGCCATGGGCTGGCCCACCCGCGGCGAGACGGCCGCCCTGCACATGTCGTTCGTGCACTCGCGCTTCTACCACCTGCTCGGTGTCCTGCTGCACTTCGGCAGCCCGCTGGTCCTGATCACCGACCCGGAACCGTCGAACGTGGGCCCGCTGCTGGCGCGCCACCGCCCCGGCATCGTCGAGACCCACCCCAACACCTTCGTCCTGTGGGAGGAGTTGGCCGACGCGCCGGGAGCCCCCCTGTCCCGCGTCCGCTCGTACGGGTCCACCTTCGACGCCATCCACCCGCGCACCGTGCAGCGGCTCCTCGACGCGTCCGAGCGGCGCTCACCGTGGCTCATCCAGTTGTACGGGCAGAGCGAGACGGGGCCGGTCGCCTTCCAGTGGTTCACCCGTCGCAGCGCCGCCCGCGCGGACGGCCGCCGGGTCGGCATCGGCATCCCCGGCTTCACCCGCGTCCGGGTGGTCGACGACGCCGGGCGACGGGTCGCCCCCGGCACCGCCGGCCGGATCGAGGCCCGCACCCGGGGCCGCATCCTCACCTACCTCGGCGCCCGGGAGCGCTATCTGCGCCAACTCGACGGCGGCTGGTGGCAGATGGGCGACATGGGCTACCAGAGCCGCTGGGGGGCGCTGTACCTCATCGACCGGGAGATCGACCAGATCGACTCCGTGCACAGCAACCTTGAGGTCGAGGACACCCTGATGTCCCGCCTGGAGGAGCTGCGCGAGGTCGTCATCGTGCCCGGCGTCGACCGCGAACCCGTCCCCGTGGTGTGCGTACGCGGCGAACGGCCCCTGGACCTGCGGCGCTGGCACGAGGCCACGGCCGACCTGCCCACCATGGCCGAGCCCCGGCAGTGGCGGTTCGAGGAACTGCCGATGACCTCCACCTGGAAGGTCAAGCGCGTCGAGATCACCCGCATGCTCACCGAAAGCACCCGCGCATGACGACCCCCGTCCCCGTCCCCGTCCTCGTCGTGGGCGCCGGCCCCGTGGGCCTCTCCGCCGCCCTCGCCCTGCGCGCCCACGACCTCCGCGTCACCCTGCTCGAAGCCGATCCCGAGGGCCGCGAACGCCCCGGCAGCCGCGCCCTGTTCGTGCATCGCGAGACCCTGGAGCTCCTGGAGGGGATCCGCCCGGGGCTCGCGGGCGAGATCTCCGCGTACGGCCGGACCTGGCACACCAAACGCACCCTGTACCGGGGCCGCGAGGTCTACGCCCGCACCTTCCCGCCGCCCACCGGCACCCCGCCCTTCACCAGCCTCCGCCAGGTCGACACCGAGCGCTTCCTGCTCGCCGCCTGCCGGGACGCCGGCGTGGAGTTCGTGTGGGACGCGCGCATCACCGGCGTACGGACCGACCCGGACGGAGTGACCCTCACCGGCGAGGGCGGCCGTACCTGGACGGGCCCCCACGTGGTGGCCGCCGACGGCGCCCGCTCGGCCGTACGGCGCGAACTGGGCATCCCGCTGGAGGGCACCCACGGCGAGGGCTTCCACGTCGTCGCGGACATCGCCGACATCCCCGGCGCCGAACTGCCCCTGGAGCGGGTCTTCCACTACGAACATCCGGGCCTCGGCGGCCGCAGCGTCATGCGGGTGCCCTTCACCGGCGGCTTCCAGCTCGACCTGCAGTGCCGGGACGACGACGCGACGGAGGAGTTCGGCACCCGGGAGGCCGTACGGCGCTGGCTGCCGGAGGTCGTCGGCGACGGGTACGCCGAGCGCGTCCTGTGGGTCTCCACCTACCGCTTCCTGCGCAAGGTCGCCGCCGTGTTCACCGACCCACACCGCCGGGTGCTGCTGGCCGGCGAGGCGGCCCATCTCTTCCCGCCGTTCGGGGCGCGCGGGATGAACAGCGGCATCGCGGACGCGGTCGCCGCGGCCCGCGCGATCGCCGACGGCACGCCCGAGGCGGCCGACTCCTTCGCCGAGGTCCGGCGCTCGGCGGGCCTGTTCAACAGCGCCGCCGCCGGCACGGCCCTGGACCATCTGCGGCCCCGGCGCCGTATCGTCCGCGTCAAGCAGCGGGCGGCGGCGGCCCTCGCTCCCGTGGTGCCGCGCTGCGGCGCCTGGCTGGAGCACGCGCCCTACGGGCCCCGGCACGGCTCCCCGGCCGTCGCGGGCCGCAAGTACTGACCCGAAGACCGACAGGAGCACCGAGTGACACAACCCGCCATCGCGGAAGGTCTGCTGACCTGGTCACCCGAACACGGCCTCGTCCCCGGCCAGGCACAGGGCGGACGCCTCCTCGTCGCGGACTCGTGGCTGCTGCGCGAGGGACGGGTGCGCGGTTTCGACCGGCACCGCGAACGGTTCCTGCGGTCCTGCGGCGAGTGCGGCGCACCACCCCTGGCACAGGTCGTCGACTTCTGGCAGGACATGACCCGCGCCCTGCCGCGCACGGGAGAGTGGTTCCCCCGGGTCGAACTCGCCTCCGGGTCACTGGAGCTGAGGCTCCTGCTGCGCCCCGCGCCGCCCCGCACGGCCGAGGTCCGGGTGTGGGCGGCCGGCCAGCCCGATCCGCGTACCGTTCCCCGTCGCAAGGGGCCGGACCTGGACGCCCTGGCCCGCGTACGCAGACGGGCGTCCGGCGCCGACGCCGACGAGGCCGTGCTCATCGCGCCCTCCGGCCTGGTGCTGGAGGCCGCCAACTCCAGCCTGTTGTGGTGGGAGGACGACACCCTCTGCCTGCCACCGCCCCGCCTGCCCCTCCTCGCCGGAGTGACCATGGCGCTCGTCCAGGAGCGGGCCGCCCGCACCGGCGTCCGGGTGGCCCATCGCGAACGCTCCCTCGCGGAGCTGGACGGCCGCGAGGTGTGGCTGATCAACGCCCTCCACGGCATCCGCCCGGTCGTCGCCTGGACCGGCCGCCCGATGAGCGCGGGTCCGGCCGTCCACGCCCCGGAATGGCGGAAATGGCTGGACGGGCTCATGGAGCCACTGCCGGACCACTGAATTCACCATGATACAAGGGCGCGCAGAAGCGCCGGGCCGAAAGGATTTCGGCCCGGCGCCAAAAGTCGTTCTTGAATTACCGGAGAAGGCGGCTCTGGGAGTTCCGGACTACTTCTGGACGGGCTGATAGGCGCCTGGGACCATCCGGGTCGCGATGGCGATCCGGTTGTACGCGTTGATCACGGTGGCCGCCCAGATCAGCGCCGCGACCTGCTCCTCGTCGAACACCTCGGCGGCCGCCGCGTAGACGTCGTCGGGCACGTGGCCGTCGTGGACCAGGGTCACGGCCTCGGTCAACGCCAGGGCGGCGCGCTCGCGGGCGGTGAAGAAGGGGGTCTCGCGCCAGGCGCTGAGCGCGTAGATCCGCTGCTCGGTCTCGCCCTGCGCGCGGGCGTCCTTGGTGTGCATGTCCAGACAGAACGCGCAGCCGTTGATCTGCGAGGCGCGAATTCTGATCAGTTCGAGGATCTCGGGCTCGACCTTCGCGTCCCGGGCCGCGGAAACGGCGGCGCCGTGCAGGGAGCCCATCGCTCCGGACACATCGGGGGTGATTTTCTTGAGGGCCACACGAGATATGGAATCGCTGTTGCTCATGGGGAGAACTCTATATCCGAATTCCCGGCTGTGTAACTGTTTCGTCTCGACGCGAGCTTTCCCACAACCGTTGTCCCCCTATCGGCTGTCTAGGCAGGCAGGACCAGCGGAGCGCGCGAAAGGGAAGGCCCGCCATGGGGGACATAGGCAGAAGAGGCGCAGTCGCACTCACCATCACCGGACTGCTGACACCGCTCACGCTCGCGTGGGGCACCGCGCCCGCGCAGGCGGCGAGTTGTACGACGTCGACGGGGCCGTACCAGAAGCAGGTGGAGAAGTTCCTCGGCCGGCCGGTCGACGGCAAGCAGTCCACCGCCGACTGCAAGGCCATCAGGGCCTTCCAGACCAAGCACGGCATCACGCCGAACATCGGCTACGCGGGATCCGTCACCTGGGGCGTGATGGACCTGATGAACAAGCAGAAGGCCGTCGGCAAGAACCCCAACAAGGCCGGCAAGTGCCCGACCAACAAGGGCCGCATCGCCTGTGTGAACCTGACCCTCCAGCTGACCTGGATCCAGGACGGCAAGAAGCTCGTCTACGGGCCCGTGCCGGTCCGCACCGGCCGCGACGGCTACGAGACCCGCACCGGACTGAAGCAGATCTACTGGCGGAACATCGACCACGTCTCGTCGATCTACCACGTGCCGATGCCCTACAGCCAGTTCTTCGACGGCGGCCAGGCCTTCCACTCCGTCGGCG
This sequence comes from Streptomyces sp. NBC_00104, assembly GCF_045160825.1. Classification (NCBI taxonomy): domain Bacteria; kingdom Bacillati; phylum Actinomycetota; class Actinomycetes; order Kitasatosporales; family Streptomycetaceae; genus Streptomyces; species Streptomyces sp. NBC_00104. The sequence goes on from NZ_CP108215.1 coordinate 10,147,579, forward strand.
TCAGCATGTGGAACCCGCCCGGCTCCCACGGCTGCGTCAACATGACCAGGACCGACGCCAAGAAGTACTGGTCGCTGCTGAAGAAGGGCGACGACGTCTACGTGTACGGCCGCAAGCCGGGCACCTGACAGGCGGTCGGGAGCCCGGCCCGGCGACGACGGTGAAACGTCACGCCTCGGGCGCGTCCCCGAAGTCCGGGATCTCCAGCCGCACCCCACCCTGCCGCGCCGACTCGTGCGCGACGATGCCCGGCAGGGTGTAGCGGGCCGCCACCCAGGCGTTCACCGACGGCAGCGTCCGGGTGTTGACGGCGGTCACGAAGTCGTCCACCAGGAAGTGGTGGCTGCCCTCGTGCCCGTTGTGCAGCTCGTCGAACTCCCGCGGCAGCCGCGACCGGTCGTGCACCGGCGCCGACCCGGAGGTGAAGGCGGCCCGCAGATCCGGCGCGATGTGCTGGAGCGAGGGATCGTCCGGGGACAGGGTGGGCTTGGGCTCAAGGAGTTCGCTGATGTCCTCGACCCCCTTCTTGTCCTGCCAGAACGCCACGGTGGCGAGCTGTTCCATGCTGGCGTCCGTGCCGAAGAACCGGAAACGCGACTCCCGGATCTGCGAGGGGTAGCCGACCCGCCGGAACTCGTTCGTACGGAACGAACCGCCGCCCGCGACCTCGAAGAGCGCGGTCGCGTTGGAGAAGTCGTTGCCGAACTGGCTGACGTCCTTGTCGAACACGCCGTCCCCGCGCCCGTCCACGACCCCGATCGCCGACACGCTCACCGCGTGCGTCTGCCAGGCGCCCAGCACCCCGCCCACCGAGTGCGTCGGATACAGCAGCGGGGGATAGCTGGCGGTCTGCTTCCAGTTCTCGCCGCCGCTGTACTGGTAGGCCTCGTAGAACCCGAGGTCCATGTCGTGGACGTAGTCGCCCTCGGCGTAGAAGATCCGCCCGAACGCGCCCTTGGCGATCTGGTTGCGGGCGTGCACGGTCGCCGGGTTGTACTGGCTGGTCTCACCCATCATGTACGTCAGCCCGGTCGCCCTGACCGCGTCGATGATCGCCGCTATCTCGTCGGCGGTGATCGCCATGGGGACCGCGGAGTACACGTGCTTGCCGGCGCCCAGGCCCTGGAGCACCAGCGGCCCGTGGGTCCATCGCTGGGTGAAGATCGCGACCGCGTCGACCGCCGGCGACTCCAGCATCGCCTCGTACGACGGGAAGGTGCCGGCCAGCCCCTGGGCGGCCGCGAGTTCTTCGGCCCGCTCGGGCAGCAGGTCCGTGACATAGACGTCGCCGACGCCTGGGTGGGCCTGGAACAGCGTGGCGAACTGGCCGGAGAACTGGCCGGCGCCGACGATGCCGAGGGAGAACGTCATGGAGGGAATGTCCTTCGCTGGTCGAGTGACGGGTCGAGTGACGGGTCGGGGTCCGGCCGCGGTCACTGGTCGAGAATGAGGTTGATCTGGTCGTTGGTGTCGTCGAGGCCGCTCACCGGAGCGCCGTTGCCGTAGATGTCCTCCATCGCGGGCTGCATGAGCGCGGTGACGTCCGCGGCGTAGTTGGTGATCGGGTAGGAGAAGGTCCGGAAGTTCTCCTTGTCGGCCACCGGTTCGGTGAAGGCCGAGACGTCGAGGCCCTTCTTCTCGTACGCGGCGACGGCGGCCTCGGTGCCGGCCGGGGTGGCCGGGAAGACGACCCCGTACCGGCCCACGACGGTCTGGCAGGCGTCGGAGGCCAGATACGCCACCCACTTCCGGGCGCCCGGCTTGTTCTCGGAGGCCTTGGTGATGGAGTCGGCGAGGCCGTTCATCATGGTGGCGCGCTCGCCGGTGGGGCCGGCCGGGGTGACGGCCGTGCCGATGTCCCTGCCCTTGAAGCCGTCGTAGGTGGAGATCATCCAGGCGCCGTCGAAGGTGACGGCGGCCTTGCCCGCGGCGATCTGGGTGTTGGCCTGGTTGGACTGGACGTTGTAGTCGGCGAAGGGAACCATGTAACCCTTCTCCGCCAGCCCGAAGTACCACTTGACCACGGACTGGAAGGTCTCGCTGTCGTACTGGTACTGCGTGCCCCAGCGCGCCTTGTCCGTGTAGCTCCACCCGGCCGAGCCGGTGAAGGGGCTCCACTGGGTCTGCCCGTCGGCGTACCCGCCGCCGTTGCTGGCCAGGCCGTACACCTTGACGTCGTGCTTGTCGAAGCCGGGCTCGTCGCCCCGCCTGCCTCTGCCGTCGACGGTGAGATGGGCGATGGCCTTCTCGAAGCTGCCGCCGTCCTCCGGGTTCCAGGAGAGGTCGTTGAGTTCGTCGGCGCTCAGACCGGCCTCCTTCACCCTCTCCTTGTCGTAGAAGAGCGCGACGGTGTCCCAGTCCTTCGGGGCGCCGTAGCGGTGCCCGTCCTGGCCGATCCAGTTGGCGGCGAGCCCCGGCTGGTAGTCGGAGTCCTCGATGCCCAGGTCGTCGAGCGGTTCGAGTACCCGCAGATCGGCGAACTGGCCGAACTTCTGGATGTGGTCGGTGAACACGTCCGGCTGGGTGCCCGCGATGAACCCGGCGGTGAGCTTGGTCCAGTAGTCGCTCCACCCCAACTGGGTGATCTTCACCTTCAGTCCGGGGTTCTCCTGCTCGAACCCCTTCGCGCAGGCCTGGTAGGCGGGCAGTTGGTTGGCGTCCCACAGCCAGTACGTCACCGTGTTCGAGGAGGCCCCGGTGCCGTCGCCCTGGGCGCAGCCGGTGACCAGGGACAGCGTCAGCGCTCCGGCCCATGCGGTCAGCGTACGAAGTCGCATCAGAGTTTCCTCACTTGATCCCGGTGAAGCCGATGGAGCTGACGATGCGGCGGGCGGAAGCGGCGAAGAGCACCAGCATCGGCAGCGCGGCGATCAGCGTCGCCGCCGTGAGCCCCGACCAGTCCACGCCGGTCGCCGGGGTCTGTGCCCGGAAGATCGCCAGCGCCACCGTCAGCACCCGGGAGCCGTCGCTGTAACTGACCATCAGCGGCCAGAAGTAGTCGTTCCAGGAGGTGATGTACGTCAGCACGGAGAGGGTGAGGATGGGGGTGGACGCCATCGGCAGGATCACCCGGAAGAAGATCCTTACCTTCCCGGCCCCGTCGAGCAGCGCCGCCTCCTCGACCTCGTGGGGGATGTTCATGAAGAACTGCCGGAGGAAGAAGACCGCGAACGGCGTCATGAAGAGGCTGGGCAGCGCGATGCCGAGCAGCGAGTCCACCAGGTGCAGTTGCTTGATGAGCACGAAGTTCGGCAGCAGGGTGAAGATGGTCGGCACCATCAGCCCGGCCAGGAACAGCCCGAACACCTGGTCCCGGCCCCGCCAGCGCAGCCGTGCGAAGGCGTACGCGGCCATCGCGGAGAAGAAGATCTGACAGCCGGTGATCAGCGTCGACACGATCACCGAGTTGAGCAGATACCGCCAGAAGTCCAGCCCGCCGCCGGCCCCGCCCTGTGCGATCGCCTCCTCGGCGGACTGCAGACCGAGGGCCCGTTCGAAGCCGCTGCCGGTGAGATCGACGGGCAGCGGGTTCGCGGGGTCCGCGTTGAGCCCGGCGTTGGAGGAGAGCGCGGTGCGCAGGATCCAGTAGAACGGCAGCAGGGTGATGAGCACGATCAGACCCATCACGGTCCAGGCGGCGGCCCGCCCGACGGAGAACCCGCGCCTCACCGGCCGAACGGCCGGAGTCGGTGTCGGTGTCGAAGCCGGTGGCGTCGAAGTGGTCGTCACGGCAGCCATGTCGGTGTCTCCCTTCCGTCAGCCGAGGTCGCTCTGGCCGGCCCTGGTGAGCCGGTACTGCAGGACGGTGATCGCGCTGAGCACGACCAGCAGGGCGACGGACATCGCCGAGGCGTAGCCGAACTGGAAGCGGCCGAAGGCGGAGCCGTAGATGTAGAACTGCAGGACGTTCGTGGCGTTCGCGGGACCGCCCGCCGTGGTCACCGCCACGGTGTCGAACACCTGGAACGAGCCGATCACCGTCATGATCAGCACCACCGCCAGCACCGGACGCAGCAGGGGCATGGTGACCCGCCAGAACATCCGCCACTCGCTCGCGCCGTCCACCCGGGCCGCCTCGTACACGTCGTTCGGTATCGCCTGGAGCCCGGCGAAGAGGAGCAGCGCGGTGTAGCCGACGTGCCGCCACACGTTGATCAGGGCGATCGTGGGGATGGCCCAGGTCTCGTCGGCGAGGAAGGGGACGCGGTCCACACCGAGGGCGCCGATGATCTCGTTGCCGATGCCGAGCTGGGTGTCGAGGATCCACAGCCAGACCAGACCGGCGACCACGTTCGACATCAGATAGGGCGTGAGGACGATGCCGCGCAGCAGTGCCGACTGGGTCAGCCGCTGGAGGAGCACGGCGATGGCGAGCGCGGCGACCGTCTGCACACCGATGTTGAGAACCACGTACTCGACCGTGACCGTCAACGAGTCCCAGAAAATGGGGTCGTTGACCATCCGGACGTAGTTGTCGAGGCCCACCCACTCGGCCGGGGTGAGCAGGTTGAAGCGGGTGAAGCTCAGATAGATGCCGCGCAGCGTCGGCCAGAGCAGGAACACCAGGAAGCCGAGCATCGCCGGGGCGATGAAGACGGCGGCCAGGACGCCGTCGCCTCGCCTGCGGAACGGTGGACTGCTGGAGGCGATGGTCATCGGTGCTCCCTCATCGGCGGCGGTGCCTCAGACTCAGGCCACTTACTTTTGTCGCGAAAGAATTGTGGCGTCAAGAGGCGTGCGGACATCTTTTTGGGGAGCGTCGATGGGGCTAGAGTGAGCTTGTTGTTTCCGTGACGGAAGAAACATGGTGTGGGAGTCTGAGCCTTATGACCGCACTCGCTGCCAGCTGGCTGCCGCTCAGTCCCGGGGAACGCGCGGTGGCGATCGAGGTGTTGGTGCACGGCCCGCTCTCGCGCACGGACCTCGCCCGGCGGCTCGGCCTGTCCGCGGGCAGCCTCACCCGGCTGACCAAACCGCTGATCGAGTCGGGGCTGCTGATCGAGACCGCCGAGGGAGCCGCGCTCCCCGAGGTCCGTCAGGGGCGCCCCTCGCAGCCGCTGGACATCGTCGCCGAGTCCCGTTCCTTCATCGGCTTCAAGATCACCGACGACATGGTGTACGGCGTGGTCACCACGCTCCGGAGCGAGATCGTCACCCGTTACGACCGCCCGCTCACCACGCACGAGCCGGAGCGGGTCGCCGATCTGCTCGCCGAGATGGCCGCCGAGCTCGCGCGCTCGCACCCCTCCCTCGCCGGTATCGGCATCGGGGTCGGCGGTCTGGTCCGGCGCCGCGCGGTGGTCGGGGAGTCACCCTTCCTGTCGTGGCGTGACGTCCCGCTGGCCGAACTCGTCGAGGAGCGCACCGGGTTGCCGGTGATCGTCGAGAACGACGTCGCCGCGCTCGTCGAGGCCGAGACCTGGTTCGGCGCGGGGCGCGGCCTCGACCGGTTCGTCGTCCTCACCATCGGCGCGGGCGTCGGCTACGGGCTCGTCCTGGGCGGCGAGCGGGTGGCGTACGCGGAGGAGGACCGGGGGTTCGGCCGCCACTGGATCGTGGACCCCGCCGGCCCGCTCACCCCCGACGGGGAGCGCGGCAGCGCCGTCTCGCTGTTGAGCATCCCCAGCATCCGGTACCAGGTCCAGGCGGCGACCGGCCGCGAGGTGACGTACGAGGAGATCCTGGCCGGTGCGGCCGAGGGGGAGCCGATGTGTGCGCGGGTCGTCGGGGAGGCGGGGCGGGCACTGGGGACGCTGGTGGCCCAGATCGCCAACTTCGTGATGCCGCAGAAGATCCTGCTCGCGGGGGAGGGGGTGGGGCTGATGGGAGTGGCGGGGGAGGCCGTGGACGCGGCCGTCCGGGCTCATCGGCATCCGCTGGCCGCGCCCGTCCCGCTGGAGACGAAGGTGTCCGACTTCCATGACTGGGCGCGCGGGGCGGCCGTGCTGGCCATTCAGATCCTCGTGCTCGGAACCGTGGAGCCGTAAACGCAGAGTGATCAGCTTCACGGTCCGTAATGTCGGAAGTGGCACCTTTACTCACATCGGCTTCACGTTCGAGGACATATGGTTTACACCATGTCCACTCCCCCTGATGTCGTCCTGGAAAGATCGGAAGTACCGACGAGAACGGCCGCCGAGGTCAACGAGGAGATCCGGGCGCTCTGGTTCCGGAGCGGTGGGACGTTGAACAGGGAGCAGCGGAGCGAGTACGAGCGCCTCGTCCTCGAGTGGGCCGCCGCCTCGTAGCCTTATCGGTATCGGTATCGGTATCGGCTGCGGGCCGGTGGACCCCGGGCCGGTGCGGAACGCTCGCGCGGCTCTCCGCGCCCCTTCGTGGGCGCGCCCGGCGGGCGCGCCCGATCATGGGTCCCTCTCAGCTCCAGGTCTGTGAGTACTGGCGGCGGTATGCCTGCCTGTCCTGTTCCGTGCGGATGAAGCGGGTGGCCGCCAGGGCGACCATGCTGCCCGCGATGACCAGAAGGCCCGGGCCGACGTTGCGGGGGTCGGCGAGGCGGTCGAGGAGGTCGGAGGCGACACCGATGGACTCGACGGGCTCCACGGAGCCCGGTTCGACCGAGCCGGGGGCGGCGCCCTGGGCGTCCTCGTCCTCGGAGCCGTCCGCCGCGGCGGACGGCTGGGCGGCGGACTGGGGCACGCCGTTCAGCTGGACACCGAGGTCGTCGAGGGCGTCGGACAGCGGCTGGAAGAACGTCGTACCGCCCTCGTCGCAGTCGCCGTTGCCGCCCGAGGTCACCCCCAGGGCCACGCCCTCCGAGAACATCGGGCCGCCGCTGTCGCCCGGCTCGGCGCAGACCGTGGTCTCGATGAGGCCGCTGACCGTGCCCTCGGGGTAGTTGACCGTGGCGTCGAGGCCGGTCACCTCGCCGTTGCGGAAGCCGCTGGTGCTGCCGCTGCGGAAGACCCGCTGGCCGACCGCCGCCTCGCCGACCGAGGTGATGCGCACCCCGCGGCCGTCGCCGACCGAGACGACGTTGGTCTTGTTGCTCGGCGCGTCCTGGAGGTACTGGACGAGCGAGTAGTCACCGCCGGGGAAGTTCGACTCGGTCGTCCGGCCGATCTCCTGCTGCCCCTGGTTGTCCGCGAACCAGACGGAACCGGTGGGACCGCAGTGCCCGGCGGTCAGCATGAAGTCGTTCTCGCCGTCGGTCACGTTGAAGCCGATCGAACAGCGGCCGCCCGTGCCGAAGATGGGCTGGGCGCCGTTGAGCCGCATCGTGTACGTGCCCTCGGTGCGCTCCATCCGCACGGACCCGCCGATCTCCTCGGCGAGGTCGGTCAGGCTCGCCCAGTCCTTCTTGGAGACCGTGCTGTCGGCCCGCACCACGACCTCGTTCGAGGCGGGATCGACGGCCCAGGAGGTGCCCGACACCCGGGGCGCCGAACGCAGCGCCTCCGTGGCGGACTTCAGGTCCTCGCCGCTGTACTCGACCATCTTGGGGCGGGCACCCGCTTGCTTGACCTCGGCCGCCGCCTTCTCGTCGGTGACCGCGACGACCGGGCTGCCGTCATCGGCTATCCAGGTGCCCGCCGTGCGCTCGGAGCCGAGCTCGGTCACCAGACCGTTCCCGGTGCCCGATGCGGCCAGCACCGCACTGCGGGTCGCGGGCGGGGTGACGGCGGGTTCGGTCGCCATCGCCGCCTGGGTGACCATCAGGGCTCCGCAGATCAGTCCACCGGCGGCCGTCAGCCGCGCCACCCGCTTCACGACTCGTCGTCGTGCGTGCCTCATTACCTGGCTCCCGAACCCCGTCCGACACGGTGTCAACACCGCCAGGGCGTCCGGTCCTTGAGCGCCCTCCTTCCATACGTGCCGCGGTCGGCACATGTTCACCAGAGCGCGTCGACGTATCCCAACGTCCGGTTCATGGCGATCGCACGTGTGTTGGCCGGATGGTGGACCGTGCGGACGGTGCTCACCCCGCAGATGCCGGCGAACCCGATGCCGAACGTCTTCATGGCCACCGAGATGCCCCGGCCCCGGTGAGCGGCCCGTACCCCGGTCATCTCGTTGAACACGAACCCGGACCGCCGTCGGTCCGAAGTGGCCGCCATACCGATCCACCTGTCGCCGTCGAGGGCCAGCACCACACCGCGCGGATCGTAGGCGGGCACCTCGAAGCGGAGCCGGTGGTACTCGTCGTACTCGAAGAAGGCGCCGCGCCCCGGGATGTCCGCCGAGCACTCCTTGTTGAGTTCATACAACGCCCGGCGGTGCTCCGGGGTGTCTCCGAGCTCGGAGAGGGTCGTCAGCCGGACGCCGGAGGTACGGCACTTGTCGACGTACGGCTGGAAACGTGCCAGGTCGAAGTCGGTGACGTCCAGTTGGAGCCGGACCCAGTCGATCGCCATCAGCGCTTGCCTCCCACTCCGCAGTACATGGCCACTTCCGCCGGTTCCCCGGAGGGGCACCCGTCGGCGAGGTCCGGGCGCCAGCGGGAGCACGAGACGACACCGGGGTCCAGCAGGTCCAGCCCGTCGAAGAACCGGGCGACCGCCTCCGGCGTGCGCTGGGTGAGCCGAGGGGTGCCGTGCGCGTTCCACCACTCGACGGCGGCGTCCACCTCGGGCAGGTCCGGACCGGTGATCGTGTGCGAGAGCACCAGATGGCTGCCGGCGGGCAGCGCGTCGACGAGCCGGCGCACGATGCCGTACGGGTCCTCGTCGTCCCCGATGAAGATCACCACGCCGAGCAGCATCACCGCGACCGGCCGGGTCAGGTCGAGGGTCCTGGCGGCGTGTTCGAGGATCGAGTCGACGTTGCGCAGATCCTCGTCGACGTGGTCCGTACGCCCCTCGGACGTGCTCGTCAGCAGGGCGCGGGCGTGCGCCAGGACCAGCGGGTCGTTGTCGACGTAGACGATCCGGGACTCCGGCGCGATCCGCTGCGCCACCTCGTGGGTGTTCTCCGCCGTCGGCAGCCCCGTGCCGATGTCCAGGAACTGCCGGATACCCACGTCGGTGACCAGATGCCGGACGGCCCGCCCGAGGAACAGCCGGTCCGCGCGGGCGTAGTCCCCGATGCTCGGATGCAGTCGGCGTATCTCGTCCCCGGCCTGCCGGTCGACCTCGTAGTAGTCCCCGCCGCCCAGCCAGTAGTTCCAGATCCGCGCCGCCGCCGGCCGTGTGGTGACGATGCGGCCGCTCAGCGACGAGGAGGGGAAGTCCGAGGCTGCCGGGTTGTCCGTCACGGCATCAACTCCTGGATCTTCTGTGAAGGTGTTGTCGTCCAACGGGCAATGTAGACCCGCCGGTTGGCCTTTGCCGACACTTCGGCGATCTTCACAGGGCTCAGGTTCGATCCAGGTTTCCCGGGCGCCGGACAGCGATCGTCAAGACCTCTCTACCAATCAGTAACTCGGAGGTGGTCTTTCGGCCATCAATGGGCATGACCATGACGAGTGCGGCGAAGGTTCCAGTGACCTCGCCGCTTTGACATGAGAAAAAAGGGGACGAACATGACAGCAAGCGGTGTGGGACGCCGCATCACGACGGTCACCGCGGTGGCCGTGCTGGGCCTGGGTGCGTCGATGACCGCGGCGGTTCCGGCCGCCGCGGCGCCGAGCGAGGCCGCGGTCGCGGCCGCCGCCGAGGTGGACTACGCGACCTGGCAGACGGACGTGAAGGCCGTCGTCGACACGGCCACGCCCTACATACAGCAGCGCACCGCGAACTCCGCGGGGAAGAAGCTCGCCATCGTCTTCGACATCGACAACACGACGCTGGAGTCGCACTACACGCCCTGGTACCAGCTGCCGACCCCCGCGCTGAAGCCCTCCCTGGCGCTGGCCAAGTACGCCAAGTCCCGTGGGGTCGCCGTCTTCTTCGTCACCGCCCGGCCGGGCATCATCGAGAGCGTCACCGAGTGGAACCTGGAGACCGTCGGCTACCCCGTCGACGGCCTCTACGTGCGTGACCTGCCCGACCTGTTCGCCGAGGTCTCCGCCTACAAGACCGCCTCGCGCGCGGACATCGAGTCCGACGGCTACACGATCATCGCCAACGTCGGCAACAACACCACCGACCTCGTCGGCGGCCACGCCGAGCGCACCTACAAGCTGCCCGACTACGACGGGCTGCTCGACTGACGCCGCTCCACCGTTCGGTCCTGTGTGCACGGCCGCCGGTCCCCGCCGACGGCCGTACACCTAGACTCCCGCCATGGCCGACGACACCTCGCTCGACGCGCTCGGCGCGGGCAAGTACCTGCTGATCACCACCTACCGCAAGAACGGCACCACCGTCCCGACACCGGTGTGGGTGGTGCGGGACGGGGACGCGCTCGGCATCTGGACGGTCGCGGACTCCTGGAAGGTCAAGCGCATCCGGAACCGCGCCGACGTCCTCGTCGGCCCCTGCGATGTGCGCGGAAACCCCACTGGCGACTCGGTTCCCGGTCGCGCCGAGATCCTCGACGCGTCCGGCTCCGCCGCCTACCGCCGCCTCATCGCCCGCAAGTACGGCGTCCTCGGCCGCCTCACCCTCCTCGGCAGCCGCCTGCGCCGGGGCGCTGACGGCACGATCGGCATCCGCGTCACATTGACGAAGTGAGCGCCCGTCAGGCGTAGAACGGCCCCGGTGTCGTCCAGGTCGTCCTGCCGAAGACATTCGGGTCGTCGATGCTGATCTTCACGTCGGTGACCTTCAGGCCGTACTGGGTCGCCGTCGTACCCTCCGGGCAATTCACTTCCACCGGCGGGAAGTTGACGAAGAAGGGCGGGCCGAAGTCCTGGTCGGGATAGCTCCTGAACTGGGTCAGGAGCCAGTTGCTGTCCGGCTGGTAGTACACCGGCGACAAGGGCTGCTGTTCCGTGCGGACGACGAAGCTCGTGCTGTGGTCGAAGGTGCCGTCGGGCAGCAGACAGCCGAAGGTGCGGGCCGTGTCCGCGTGCGCGCCGAAGTAGCCGCCGGCGCTGCTCAGCCCGGCGAGATAGCCGGGCTGGTCGCGGACGTTGTGCAGGGTGACGCCGAGCGCGAAGCCGCCGCAGCCCGGCGTCGCGTAGTACTCGTGGTACCGCAACAGGCACTGGCGGTCGCCGTAGGAGGCGGTGGGGTCCGGGTTGTAGGGCTGGGGCACGACGGTCCGGTGGAACACGACGGTGGCCGAGATGCCGCCCTGGGAGGGTGCCGGGATCTCGACCGTGGTGTCGGCCTGTGCCGACCCCGGCCCGGCGAGGACCAGGCCGGCCCCCGCGAGCAAGGCGACGGCCAGTCGCGCCAGCAGTGCGCGCACGCTTCTCATATGTCGGATGTCCCCCCTCGTGCACCGGGTGCACGCTCACTCGAACAGTGACATGGGCACGCTACCGGCACAGAGGGAGCTCACCCGGCAAACACCCCAACCCTTACAAACGGAACGCGGGTCCCTTGGCACTCCGGGCGGACCGTCGTCAACGGTCGCCCGTGTGCCCCGTTCGCCACGCCCATGCCGCGATCTCCACCCGGTTCCGGGCGGCGAGCTTCAGCTGGATGCTGCCGAGGTGGGTCTTGACCGTGGAGAGGGAGACGAACATCGCGGCGGCGATCTCGGCGTTGGTGCGGCCCAGCGCGACCAGACGGACGACGTCGAGTTCCCGGTCGGTCAGCGGCTCCTGGGGGCGCGCGGCCTCGGGGCCGGGGGCGGCCTCCTTCTCCGCCGTGACGTGCTTGAGGAGCCGGACCGTCACCGACGGCGACACCAGGGAGTCGCCCACCGCCGCCGCCCGTACGGCCTCGGCCAGCAGGGTCGGCCCGGAGTCCTTGAGCAGGAACCCGCAGGCACCGCCGCGCAACGCCCCGTAGACGTACTCGTCGAGGTCGAACGTGGTCACCACGACCACCCGCAGCGGATCGGCCACCCCCGGACCGGCCAGCAGCCGGGTCGCCTCCAGGCCGTCCAGCCTCGGCATGCGGATGTCCAGCAGACACACGTCGGGCCGCACCTCGCGGGCCAGCCGCACGGCCGTCTCGCCGTCGGCGGCCTCGGCGACCACGGTGATGTCCGGCTGCGCGTCGAGGAAGAAGCGGAAGCCGGTGCGGACCATGTCCTGGTCGTCGGCGATCAGGACCCGGATCGGGCGGCGGTCGTTCATGGGCGCATCATGCCTGAGGAAGAAGGAGGAAGAAGGAGGAAGAAGGAGGAAGAAGGAGGAAGAAGGAGGGAGGAGGCGGGAGGAGGCGGGGTGGCTCGATGAGGGTGTGTCAGTCGGGGTCCTGCGCGCGCTCCGCCGTCACCTTCCGCAGCAGCGGCCTGCTCCCGGCGAGCGCCGCGAACATGGTGACCGCGCCGAGGCCGACACAGAGGGCGAGCCGCACGGCCCCCGACGCGTCCGGCTCCAGGTGGAACATCTCGTTGACCTTCGTCGCGGCGTAGACCCCGGTCGCCGTCGTACCGCCGGCGAGGACCACCAGGGGCAGCGCGGTCTCCCGCATCCGCGCCCGGTCCAGCACCTTCAGCGGCGTACCGGCCAGCCGCAGCAGCCCGTACACCCGGCGCCGGTCGAGCACAGTGGCCGCCGCGGTGAGCCCGGCGGAGGCGGCGGCGACCAGGAAGCCCAGGGCCAGGACCGCGAGCCCCATCTCGCCGATGAGCCGGGTCGTCGTGTCGCCCTCGGCGTTGACGTAGTCCTGGGTGAACGGCAGGTTCCCGGGGGAGAGGGAGGACAGCGCGGTCGACGCGGTGTCCACCTGCTCCTGGCCGCCGCGCACCCGGACCACGACGCCCTGGTCACCGTTCAGGATCCCGTCCCACGCGTCGGTGTCCGCCGTCCGCACAGTCGCGCGCACCTGGGCCTCGTCGAGCAACCGCCGTGCCTGTACGGCGAGTTCACGCGGGTTCCCGTGATCCGCGCGCACCGCCACCTGCCCCGGATAGGCATAGCCGACGATCCCGACCTGTCCGACGGTGAAGAACCCGGCGACGAGCCCCGCGAGGACCAGACCGCTGACCGTGCGCCAGGCGCCGCGCGGATCGTCACTGAGCCGGCGCGCGGCCAGCAGCGTCGCCGGGCGGCGCGCGAAGCGGCTCAGCAGCCGGCCCAGCATGTCGACGACCCAGGGACCGAGGGTCCAGAACGCCCCGTACACCAGGACGATCAGCGCGAGCGACTGACCTGTGCTCAGCCCGCCGCCATGGGCGGTCGTCGCCACGTACAGCCCGATGGCGACGAACAGCACCAGCCGGATCAGCTTCGTCCGGCGCGGATCGGCCTGCTGGGCCACGCCCAGCGGCGAGCGGGCCACCCCGCGCAGCGTCGTCATGGCACTGACCGAGGTGAGCACGGCCACGAGCGCCACCACCGCGAGCAGCCGGGTCGGGCCGACCCACAGCTGTCCGGCGTACCAGGTGCCGATGCCGTACGGCACCCGCGCGAGGACCGGCACCAGCAGGATGTGGGCGACGGCGCCCAGGAAGCCGCCGGCCAGCCCCACCGCCGCCGACTCGACGCCGGTCATGGCCAGGATCTGCCGCGGGGTCGCTCCGGCCAGCCGCAGGGCCGCGAGCCGCTGCTCCCGGCGTGCGGCACCGAGGCGCCCGGCGGCCGAGGCCAGCACGACCACGGGAACGACGAGGAGTGCGCCGCCGAGCACCGATGCCTGCTGGTCGAAGGAGGTGAACACGCTCGGCCTGGTGCCGCTGAAGCCGTCCACGCCGGCGCGGGCGGCGAGGGTGTCCAGGGCGCTGCCCCGCGCCGCGTGGGTGATCGCGGGGTCGGTGGGGGTGCGGCCGACGACCGCGACCAGTTCCTCGGGGGCGGCGAGACCGGCTTCGCCGATCGTGCCGTAGCCGGTCTCGCCGGGGAAGCGGTCGGCGAGTCGCTCGGCGGGCAGCTCGCGCATCAGCTTCGCCAGGGCGGGGGAGAGGGAGGTGCGGCCCGGGGCCGGGAATCGGTCCAGGCCGGGTGGGGCGGGGGTGGTCGGTCGGTTCGGGAGCTGGGCCAGGGAGACGACGGTGACGGGGCGGTGGCCCACATACGTCGTGCCGAGGGTCTGGACGGCGGTGGCCCGCTGGGCCGGTACGGCGTCGGGGGTGCGCCAGGCCGTGCGGTCGGCTCGGGCGCCGGAGCCCAGGTAGGCGGCGAGGAGCGTCAGCAGGACCAGGGCGCCGGCCGCTGCCGCGCCGACGGACAGGAGGTGGCTCTGCAGACCACGCCGTCCGGAGGAGCGGGCCAGGTGCCAGGTCAAGGGGAGGACGGGGGAACGCATGCGTGTCTCCGGGGAACGGTCGGTGCCTGAGAGCTCGGTGGGATCGGTGGGAGGGCGGGTGTGGGCCGTTCGCGGCCGGTCGCGCGGGTCCCCGCGCACCTGTGCGGGCCGGGGCCACATGCCAGGTGTCAGGCGACCGTGTGCCGGCTGTGGCCGATCACCCGGCCGTCCCTCATCTGGAGGACGCGGTCGCAGTGGGCGGCCACGCCGGCGTCGTGGGTGACCATGACCAGACAGGCGCCCTGGTCGCGGGTGACCGAGGTGAGGAGGCGGATGACCTCCTCGCCGGTCGACTGGTCGAGGGCGCCGGTGGGCTCGTCGGCGAAGACGACGTCGGGTTCCACGGCGAGGGCGCGGGCGATGGCGACGCGCTGGGCCTGGCCGCCGGAGAGCTGGCCGGGGCGGCGCTGCTCCAGGCCCGCGAGGCCGAGCGGGGCGAACCAGTGGCGGGCCCGTCGCACGGCCTGGCGGCGGGGCACGCCCTCCAGCATCAGGGGGAGGGCGACGTTCTCCTCGGCGGGCAGTTCGGGCAGCAACTGGCCGAACTGGAAGACGAATCCGAAGCGCCTGCGGCGCAGGGCGCTGAGCTTGTTCTCGCCCCAGTGGTCGATGCGCTCCCGGCCTTCGGCCGGGGGGACCCCTTTCTCGCCTCGCTCGCCGCGCAGCAGCACCTGGCCGCCGTCGGGCCGGATGATGCCGGCGAGGGTGTGCAGGAGGGTCGACTTGCCCGAGCCGGACGGGCCCATGACGGCGAGGGACTCGCGCTCGGCGACCGCCACGTCCACGCCGGCCAGAGCCGTGATGGGGCCGTACTTCTTGATCAGGCCGTTGCCGGCCAGGACGGTGCTCATGAGGTGGTGACGGGTCCTTTCCGGTCGGACTAGGCGCGCTCGAACTTCCAGGTGACGCTGGAGGCGTCGGCCCTGACGACGGTGACGGGGATGGAGAGGTCCCTGCCGTCGCCGTCCTTCGCCGTGCACGTCACCTCGGTGCCGGCCACCGCCTTGAGGTCGGGGCACTTCAGGTCGGACGTCTCGCCGCCGATCCAGGGCAGCGGGCTGTACTTGGACGCGATGCGGCCGGCCGCGATGGTGCCGCTCAGCCCTTTCTCGCCGTCCACGGTCACGGCGCTGTACCGGTCGAGCCCGGTGGTCGACTCCGTACCGCTCATCGCGTAGGTGAGGGCTCCGCCGCCGGCGGCCACGGCCGCCAGCGCGACGCCGGTGATGAGGAGGGGTCTGCGTTCCATGAGGTGCTCCTGGCGCGAAGGGGTGGGGTTGCGGCACCCAACCTCTCCCGGCGGCGGGAGTGCCCGCCTCGGCCGAACGGCCAGGCTTACGGGTCGCCGGACGCGCTCCCTCAGCCGTACGGCCGATACGGGACCCACCGGGGCTGCCTACTGTGATCTGCGTGAAGCTCGTGCTCGACACCAAGGAACCCGCGGGCGGCGCCACCGGACGGCCGGTGCGCCCCGCCAAGCCGGGCTGCGTACGCGTCGGCGGCATCGTGGCCCTGTTGCTGGCCTGCGGGTCCGACGTCCTCCTCCTGGGGGCGGAGGGGGTCGCCTTCCTGTGGCTGCACCTGCTCGCGCTGGCGGTCGGCCTCGCGGCGCTGCTGTGGCCCGAGCGCCGCCGGCCCGCCTGGCTCACTCCCCAGGTGCGCACGGGTGCCCCCGCCCTCGCCGCCGCCGCGAACGTGGTGACCCTGCTCGCGGCCCGGGAGAAGGGCGGCTTCGGCCCGGGCCTGGCGGCCGTACTGCTGTGCCTGCTGGTCGTCGCCGTCCGCACCTGCCCGCCCGGCTGGGCGCTGGCCTGCGGACTCCTCGACGGTCTCGTGCTGCTCGCGCTGCCGCTGCCGTACTACGCCGTCGAACCGGACGCCAGCCTCGCCGGCGTGACCGCGCTGCTGCTGCTGTTCGGCGGGGTCACGGCAGCCCTCGCGGCCTATCTCCGCACCCTGGACCACCGCCGGACCCAGATCGTCACCGAGACCCGCCGGGCGGAACGCCTCGCCATGGCCGCCGACCTGCACGACTTCGTCGCCCACCATGTCACCGGGATCCTGGTGCAGACCCAGGTCGCGCGGATGATGGCCGGCACCGAACCCGACCGTCTCGACCCCGTCCTCGCGGGCATCGAGCGGGCCGCGACCGAGGCGCTGGCCTCGATGCGCCGCACGGTCGGTGTGCTGCGCGACGACGACGACGGGGCCGGGACCGGGACCGCCGACCGGCGCCCGGTGGGCGATCTGGCGGGCATCGACGAACTGGTGCGCGGCTTCGACGGTGTCGGCGGCGTCGACGGCCACGCGGCCGTGCTGCGCCACGACCCCGCCGTCCCCGACGACCTGCCGCACGAGGTGCAGGCCGCCGCCTTCCGCGTGGTGCAGGAGGCCCTGACGAACGTCCGGCGGCACGCCGCCGACGCCACCGAGGTCACCGTCGACCTGCGCTACGCCCGCGGTGACCTGGAGGTCTCGGTGCGCGACGACGGCCGCGGCGGTGCCCGGCTGCCGGAGGCGGCCCGGGGCGGCGGCTTCGGGCTCGTCGGCCTCACCGAACGGGTCACCGCGCTCGGCGGCCGGCTCCGGGCCCGCCCGCGCGAGGACGGACCCGGCTGGGAGGTGGTCGCCGTGCTCCCGGCCGCCCCCGTGGCCGCCGGATGAGCTGAACCTCCCGGCCCGGCTTCCCGTATCTCCTCTCGGGGATGGCGGGAGACCGCGTGCACGGAAGGAGAACAGCGTGTCGAAACCGCCCGAACCGGGCCGGACGACGAAGCGTCCCACGATCGAGCCCACCTACGTCATGCGCCGACGCAGGACCGAGGCCCTGGCCGAGCTGCTGCGCGAGTTCGAGCAGTACAAGGGGACGACAGCCCCGAACGACGAGTACGAGACCGTCGCCGTACCACCGACACCGACACCGAGGCCCGCACCCGCACCCGCACCCGAGCCGAAACCCGCTCCCGAGCGGATCCTGCCACGGACGGAGTACGAGACCGAGGAACTGCCCCCGGTCATGGCCGGCGAGGACTTCGGCTCCGACACGGTCCCGAGCGGCGAGCGGCGGCGGCGTCCGGCGCCCGGCGGCGGATCCGGTCTGAAGCGCGCCGCGGTCGTCGTCGGCGTCGGCGCGGCCGCCCTCCTCGGCTTCGGCGCCGCGCTCCTGCTGCCCGGCGGCGGCACGGAGAAGGAGGCGCGCACCGTCACCCCGACACCCGCCCCGTCGGCACCCGCGACCTCCGCCCCCGCCCAGAACGACGGCACCGACCCCGACGGCCCCGGAACCCTCCGCGAGGGCGACAGCGGCCCCGAGGTCTCCGAACTCCAGCAACGGCTGCTCCGCATCCCGAACGTGTACGACAACGGCTCCACCTCGGGCCGGTACGACGGCGTACTGAAGGAGGCGGTGGCGCGCTTCCAGCTCTGGTACGGCATCCGGGGTGACGAAACGGGCGTCTACGGCAACGACACCCGCCAGGACCTCGAATCCCGCACCGCGCTGTAGTTCTAGTCGCACGGCGGGGCCGCGCATCCGGTGCGCCACGGGCGCATCCGGGTTGTTGCCCCGCCTCGAACGGACCATCCTGGCCATATGGTGACAAAGGCGTCCGGCGCGTCGCGGGCTGCCACGGCCGGTGAGGCGATGGCGGTGGTCGACGCGCGCGGCCTGGTCACGGGGTGGAGCGAGGGGGCCAGGCGACTCACCGGGCACACCGCCGGGGACGTGACCGGGCGGCCGGCGGCGGACCTCGTCGACGGGGACGCGGCGACGGTGTGGCGGACGCTGCTGACGCACGGCGACACGGTCGTGGACCTGCGCTACCGGGACGGGCGGCGGCAGAAGGTGGCTCTGCGGATGTGCCCGCTGCGGGGTGCGCGGGGCGAGGGGCGGAGGTTCGCCGTCACCGCGACACCGGACCGGGCCGAGCGGGGGCTGGGTGAGCTGGCCTTCGCGCAGGCCTCGATGTCCATGTCCGTCTTCGACACCGAGCAGCGGTATCTGCGGATGAACGACTGGGCGTGCCAGGTCATGGGACAGCCCGAGGAGGAGTTCCGGCACCAGTACTTCCTCGACACCGTGGAGGACGCCGAGCACAGCCGGGGCTTCCTGCGTCATCTGGAGATGGTCGTGGAGACCGGACAGCCGGTCCGCTACGAGAGCTGGACCCGTTCGCCCTCCGGCCGGCGCATGCACGCCTGGACCTCCGAGATGTGGCCACTGCGCGGCCACTCGGGAGAGCTGATCGGCACCGCGCTCGCCGCGTTCGACAGCAGCGAGCAGTTCTGGGCACGCCAGCGCCTGGCCCTGCTGAACGAGGCGGCCGGTTCCATCGGCACCAGACTCGACGTCGTCCAGACCGCCCGCGAACTCGCCGAACTGGTCGTACCCCGGCTCGCCGACTTCGCCAGCGTCGACCTCCTGGAGTCCGTGCTCCAGGGCGAGGAACCCGAGATGGGCCCCGTGGACGGCGGTGTGGAACTGCGCCGGGCCGCGCATCACTCCCGTACGCCGGGTGTCCCGGAGGCGGCGATCGGCCTGGGCTCCGCCGATGTCTACCCGCCCACCTCGCCGCCCGCCCGGGCCCTGTTCACCGGGTCCCCCGTGCTCGCCCGCACCGGCGACGACGCCCTCGACTCCTGGTTCGCGCGGCACGGCGCCCGCTCCACCAAGCTCCAGGAGGCTGAGGACCACGACCTGTCCCTGATGGCCGTACCCCTGGTCGCACGCGGTACGACCCTCGGCGTGGCCGTCCTCGTGCGCATCCTGACCCCCGAGCATCCCGACGCCTTCGACCAGGACGACGTGTCGCTCGCCGAGGAACTCGCCAGCCGGGCGGCCGTCTGCGTCGACAACGCCCGCCGCTACACGAAGGAAAGGACTACGGCGCTGGCGCTCCAGCGCAGCCTGCTGCCGAAGACGGTCGCCGGACAGGCGGCCGTCGAGTTCGCCTCCCGCTATCTGCCGGCGCTGTCGCAGGCCGGGGTGGGCGGCGACTGGTTCGACGTGATCCCGCTGTCCGGGACCCGGGTGGCGCTGGTCGTCGGGGACGTCGTGGGCCACGGCATCCACGCCTCCGTCACCATGGGCCGGCTGCGCACGGCCGTGTGGGCGCTGGCCGACGTCGACCTGCCGCCCGACGAGTTGCTCACCCACCTGGACGACCTCGTCGAGCACCTCGCGGCCGGTGACGGCACGGGAGACGGGGAGATCGGCGCGACCTGTCTGTACGCGGTGTACGACCCGGTGGACCGCAGCTGCTCGATCGCCTCGGCCGGGCATGTGCCGCCCGTGATGGTGCGGCCCGACGGCAGTGTGGATGTGGTGGAGGTGGTGGCCGGACCGATGCTCGGCGTCGGCGGACTCCCGTTCGAGGCCAGGGATCTGGAGGTGCCCGAGGGCTCGGTCCTCGCGCTCTACACCGACGGCCTGGTGGAGGCCCGCGACCGTGACGTCGACACGGGCACCGCCGCCCTCTGCGCAGCGCTGGGAGGGCCGGTGGGCAGCCTGGAGAGCGCCTGCGACACCGTGCTGACGTCACTCCTGCCCGACACCCCGGCCGACGACGTGGCCCTGCTGCTCGCCCGCACCCGCGCCCTCGACGCGGAACAGGTGGCCGTCTGGAACCTCTCCGACGACCCGGCGCTGGTGGCCAACGCGCGCCACCTCGCCACCGAACAGCTCACCCGCTGGGGCCTGGAGGAGGCCGTCTTCGTCACCGAACTCGTGGTCAGCGAACTCGTCACCAACGCCATCCGCTACGGCGGCGCCCCCATCCAGCTGCGCCTGATCCGCGACCGCACCCTCATCTGCGAGGTCTCCGACGCCAGCAGCACCTCCCCCCATCTGCGCCGGGCCCGCAGCTTCGACGAGGGGGGCCGCGGCCTGCTCCTGGTCGCCCAGCTCACCGACCGCTGGGGCAGCCGCCCGAGCGGCGCGGGCAAGACCATCTGGGCCGAGCAGGCCCTGCCACCGGTCCCGTGAACGCGTGTTGGGGGCGGCTCACGCCACCCCCAACAGCCTTACCGGAGAAGGAAGGTCACTTCTTCCGCAGCCGCACCGACACACCGTGCGCCGTGAAGACCTGCTCGGCCGTCCAGCCCTCGACGGCCACGGAGACCTCGGCGAACCGGCCCTGCAGGGACCGCGCCCCGATGACCGCCACCGTGCTGCCGGACCGCGGCGCCTGCTCGGCGTCGAAGCGGACCACCAGCTCGCTGCCCCGCTCCAGGACCGCGCGCCCGTCCACCACGAGGGCCGGGTCGGTGCCCCGGTCCAGCGTCACGTCGAGCACGCCGGCCTGGACATAGCCGCCGCGCACCCGGACGGAGTGGTCGCCCGTGGCCAGCGTGCCGCCCTCGACCCGGACGTCACCGCGGCCGAACGCCTCCTTCGAGCCCGCCGCGAGGACACCGGCCTCCACGACGGTGCCGCCCGTGTACCGGTTGGCGCCCGCCAGCGTCAGCGAACCGCCGCCCCGCTTGACGAGGCCGCCCCGGCCGTCGATGTCGTTGCGCCAGGTGTCGGCCGCGTGGAAGCCGCCGAGCGCGGCGTCCAGCGTGACGGTGACCTCCGCGTCGAAGGCGCCGTAACCGTCCGCCGCCTCGAACAGGTTGAGCCGGCCCCACTGCTCCCAGCCGTCCAGCAGGACGTACCCGGACGGCAGCGCGGTCGTGCGCAGCACCTCGCGCCGCTGCGCCGCGTCGAGGTAGGGCAGCCGCGTCTCCAGCAGGACCTCGGCGCCCTTAGGCACGGTCAGGTCCTCGGAAGGGCCGCGCCGGGTCAGCACGTATGTCAGCTTCGGCTCGACCAGGCGGGCGTTGGCCCGGCGGTCGGCGTACGGGTCGGTGTCCGTCCCCGCCGAGTGCGCGTAGGCGAACAGCGTGTCGGCCGTCGTGCCCGTCTTCGCCTGGAAGTACTCGGCGGCCTGCTTGCGCGCGGCGGCCTTCAGAGCGGCGTTCTTCGGGTCGGCGAGCGCGGCGGCGGCCAGCGCGGTGGCCATGACCCGGCCGCCGAGGACGTCGACCGCGGAGTGCATGCCCGAGATGATCCGGTCGTGGCTCGCTTCGAAGGCGCGGGTCACCATCTCCTGGAAGCGCTCCGGGACGGCGTACGCGTAGGCCAGGGCCGCCAGGTGGAGGGCGTTGGTGTGGCCGCTGGGGAAACCGCCGTCCTCGGCGGGGTTCTCGCCGCGCTGGCGCAGCAGCTGCGGGACGACGATCACGTCGGAGTCGTACACCGGAAACCCGAACGCGTCGGTCCTGCCGGTGTCGGCGACCTCGCTGTTCTCGTTCATCCGCCAGGGGCGCGGGTACTGGTACGAGAACTTGGAGGGGTTGCCCGACGCGAACGGCCCGCGCACGGTGTTGACGAGCTCGGCCACCTTCCCGAGCTCGGAGGTGGTGGACCCGGCGCCGTTCGCGGATCCGGCGGGGGCGTCGGCGGGGACGGAGTCGCTGATCTTGCCCGCCGGGGTGCCCTCCGGGGCGGAGGTGATCGCCGTGACCGCCATGGCGCCCGCCTTGTACAGCTCCGCGAGCGGGCCGAGGCCGGTGATCACCGAGTAGCTCTGGTGCTGCCGGTCGGTGATGAACGCCTGGCGCGCCTGCGCCTCGGTGCGCCGGGAGGTGACACGCGCGCAGTAGCGCATGTTGGCGCGCAGGATCTCCGGCAGCAGCGGGGTGCCGGTGTTCCAGGCGCTTCCCGTCTTCCAGATCTCGGCGAAGCCGCCCAGGGCGCGGACCACGGCGTTGGTCTCGGGGGTGAGGTTCGCCGTGGTGTTGGTGGTGTAGTCGTCGACGAACGGGGCGAACGCGGTGGCGGCCTTGCTCTCGGCCGCGGAGGCATGCCAGACGGGAGCGAGAGCCGGAGCGGCGATCAGGCCGGCCGAGACGCCGAGGGAGTTCCTGAGGAAGACGCGGCGGTTGAGTCTGTGGTGCCCGGCAGATGACGGCATGGAGCGCCGCTCCTTTCGCGAGGTGATGATCGGGTGCGGGCTGAGCGTGGAGTTGACGGGTGACCGGTCGATGTCCGGTCGGCGACCGGACGGTGGTCAGCGGGTGACCGGTCGGAGGAGAGTACGTGAGAGCGCCAACGCCCCTTCGACCGGAGGCACTTGAAGCACTTGCGGTCGCGCGGACGGTACAGCCTCCACGAGCGCTTCGGCGAATGCCGCGTACAGGGCGGGCCGGGAGAGGATCGTCCCGCCGGCCACCACCACGTCGTCCACGGCGACGCCACGGGCGGCGAGCCGCGTCACGAGCGAGGCGAGCGCGCGGCCCCCTTCGGCGATCACTCGGCGGGCCGGGGCGGAGCCCTCCTCGGCGGCCTCGAACACCACGGGCGCGTGTCTGCCCCAGTCGGCGGACACGTCCGTGGCGGCCTCCAGCGCCCCGCCGAGCGCCGGGACTTCGCTCACCCCGAAGGCGGCGACGAGACGGTCGGCGAGCGGGTCGGGCGCCTCGCCCCGGTCGTGCGCCGCCCATACGGCACGGGCCGCCTCACGGACCAGGCCGGCGGCACCGCCCTCGTCGCCGAGGACCGCGCCCCAGCCGCCGACCTGCACCGAAGTGCCGTCGGCGGACCGGCCGACGGCCACCGAACCGGTGCCGGCGACCAGGCCCACCCCCCTGTCCAAACAGGCGGCGGGCACCAGTAGCTCGGCGTCGCCCACCACCAGGCACGGCACCTGAAGCCGTTCCTGGAGGGCGAGACGTATCCCCTCGCACTGCCGGGGCGTCTCGCAGGCGTGAGCACCGACGGCCACGGCGGACGGGAGGGTGTGCGCGGGCAGCGCCTCCCCGACCAGCGTGGCCAGCCATGCGGTCGCGGCAGCCGGGTCGTGCGGCCGCCAGCCACGGCTCGTACGGACGTGATCGGCGACGCGGTCCGTCCCCGTGACAGCACGGAGATGGGTCTTGGTGCCGCCCACGTCGATACCGACCGCGACGGGCCCGGAGTCCTGCACGAAAGGCCTCTTTCGTCGTTGCGTTGCGATGGCGCAGCGACGGCTGGGCGAAGCCGTTCCTGGACACACAGGGTCTGTGGGGGGTGCTAGGGAAGCCCCGGGACGGGCCTCTGCGGGTGCGGTAGGCGAGTACCGCTTGACTTCGTTAGGAAATTAACTAACGAATAAGAGTGCGTCAAGGGTTCGGACCCGGATACCGCACGACCGTGCGGCCGGATGATCGCGGCACGACTGGGGAGAGCATGCAACTGAGCGAGAGCGCCCGCGCTGTCTTCGCAGTACTGGCCGCGTCGAGGACCGCCACCCGCCCCCAACTGGCCACCGGGGCACGGCTTTCCAAGCCGACCGTCTCCACCGCCGTGGCGGAACTGGAGGCCGCCGGTCTCGCCGCCCGCTCAGGCACGATTTCCGGCGGAACCGGCAGGTCGGCGGCCGTATACGACCTCGGGCTCGCCGCCGGTGCCGTACTCGCCGTCGACCTCGGCCCCAGCGTCACCCGGGTGCGGGTCTGCGCCCTGGACGGCACCCTGCTCGCCGAGGGCACCGGCCTGCGGGCGGACACCGTCGACGTGGTCACGGAGGCCCTCGCGCGGCTGTCGGCCGGCGCGCCGCTGCGCGCCATCGTCGTCGCCGTCGGCGACGTCACCATCCAGAGCCGGGAGGGCACGGCCGTGCGCCCCGCCACCGCCAAGGCGGGTCCCATCTTCGACGCCCTGGCCGTCGCGCTCCCGCCCGGTGTGCCCGTCCACGTCGAGAACAACGTGAACTGCGCCGCACTGGCCGAGCTGCACGAGGGCGCCGCCCGGGGCCGGGACACCTTCGGCTATCTGCGGATCGGTGTCGGCATCGGTCTCGGTGTCGTCATCGGCGGCCAGGTGCTGCGCGGCGCGAACGGCGCCGCCGGTGAGGTGGCCCGGCTGCCCTACCCGTGGGACGCGGACCGGGAACCGCGCCACGAGGGCCTGGAGGCGCACATAGGAGCGGGCTCCCTGCTGCGTCGGGCGGCGGGCGCCTGGCAGGGCGTGGACGGCCCGTGCCCCGACACCGTCGACGGGCTGTTCGCGCTGGCCGACGCCGGACACGCCACGGCGTGCGCGGTCGTCGGCCGGCACGCCGCCGACGTGGGCAGACTCGCCGCCGCGGCGACCGCGGTCCTGGATCCCGGCCTGATCGTGCTGGGCGGCGCCGTCGGCTCCGAGCCCCGGCTGCTGCCCGGCGTACGGGCCGAACTGGCCCGGCTGAGCTGGCCGACCGAGGTCGTGAGCAGCGCGCTCGGCGACAGCGGCACCGTCGTGGGGGCCAGTCGGCTGGCCGTGGCCCGGGGAATCCAAACCGTGACCGCAGGGGCGGCGGTGAAGCATTGACGGACTCCACCGGCATCTGCCAATGTCCGGACAAGCGCTTTCTAAGTCGGCCGGGACGCCGACTTGGGGCGAGCCTCCCGCCCGTACTCGACGTACGGCAACCGCACGAGGGCGTGCCCGTGCGGTGACGGCCAGAACGGCCGGGGATGCCGCCCCGCGTGGACGACGCGGTCGGGCGAGGCCGT
Source organism: Streptomyces sp. NBC_00104 (assembly GCF_045160825.1). Classification (NCBI taxonomy): domain Bacteria; kingdom Bacillati; phylum Actinomycetota; class Actinomycetes; order Kitasatosporales; family Streptomycetaceae; genus Streptomyces; species Streptomyces sp. NBC_00104. The sequence goes on from NZ_CP108215.1 coordinate 10,172,298, forward strand.
GCCCCCCGGAAAGCAGCTTTCCTGCAAAATGCACCCGTGCCGCCTCGGTCGGCCCCGTGCTCCGTCCCCTACCGAAAAAAAGGGATCGAAGATGACCACTGTGGGTGTGCGGCGTTCCCGCCGACTCGGCCGCGGCGGTATGCGCCGCCTGGCTCCCCTCGCTGCCGTTGCCACGGCAGGTGCCCTGCTGCTCTCCGCCTGCGGAGGGGGCTCCGACTCGGGCGGGACCTCCAAGTCGCTGACGTTCTGGATCTCCACGGTTCCGGGGCAGGACGCGGGCTGGAAGAAGATGGTGGCGCAGTACGAGAAGGAAACGGGCGTCAAGGTCAAGCTCGTCAACATCCCCTACGACGGCTACGCGACGAAGCTGCGCAACTCCGCGCAGGCGAACTCGCTGCCCGACGTGGCGGCCGTGCCGGCGCTGGACCCGATCTGGTCGAACAAGCTGATCGACCTCAAGGACATCGCCAACAACAAGACGAACAAGATCAACGCCAACTTCGTCGCCAAGGACTCGTCCGGGAAGGTGCTGTCCATCCCCTCGGACGTCACCGCGTCCGGCATGTTCATCAACAAGTCGCTCTTCGAGAAGGCCGGCGTCGACTACCCGACCTCGCCCGACAAGACCTGGACCTGGGACGAGTTCATCAAGGCGGCGAACGAGGTCCGGGAGAAGACCAAGGCCAAGTACTCCCTGACCTTCGACCAGTCGCCGTCCCGGCTGCGCGCCATGGTGTACGAGATGGGCGGGAAGTACGTCCACGCCGACGACTCCGGCAAGTTCTCGGTGGACGCGGCGACCAAGAAGGCCGTGAACACCTTCGTCGGATGGAACGACGACAAGACCATGCCGAAGTCGGTGTGGACCAGCGGCGCCGACCCGTCGGCCATGTTCCAGAGCGGTGACGTCGTCGCCTACTGGTCCGGCGTGTGGCAGGTCGCCGCCTACGCGGAGAGCATCACGAAGTTCGAGTGGGCGAGCGTCCCGACCCCCGCCCAGCCGGTGCAGGCCAGTGACGTCAACAGCGGCGGCATGACGGTGGGCTTCAACAACAACGCCGACGCGGCCGCCGCCGCGCAGAAGTTCCTGTCCTGGCTGTACGAGCCCGACCACTACCAGGCGCTGTGCGAGGCCTCCGGCTTCCTGCCGGTCGAGAGCGGTCTGACCCCGAAGTACCCCTTCGAGTCCGAGGCGGCGCAGGCGGCGTTCAAGCTCTACAACGAGTCGATCCCGCTGTACGACCCCATCTCCGGCTACTTCAACAGCGCGCAGACGAACTGGGTGCTGAAGGGCAAGAGCCTCGCCGACGACCCGACCAAGGCGGAGCTCGGCAAGGCGATCAACGGCGAGCAGTCGGCCGACAAGGCCCTGCAGAACATCGTGGACGGCTACAACCAGCAGGTCGGCGGCTGATCACAGGCCGACAGTCCCGGGCGGCGGGTCGAGACACCGCCGCCCGGGCCCGCGGACCCTACCCACGTGATGCCGGGCCCATGGCCTGAGCCCCCAGGATCCAATCCACCAGCACGGAGTCAGGAAGATGACAAAACGCGCCTCGGACGCTTCGGACGTGTCCGTGAGCCCGCCCAGGAGACGAAGCAAGTACACCCTCGCACCGCTCGTCCTCATCACGGGCAATGTCGTGCTCTTCGCGCTGTTCTTCGTCTGGCCGGCGGTGATCGGGCTCGTCTACTCCTTCACGAACTACACGGGCGTAGGGGCGTTCCAGTTCGTCGGACTGGACAACTACCAGAAGCTGCTCGGGGACTCGACCTTCTACTCCGCGACGACCCGCACGCTGCTGTACACCGTGCTCTTCGTCCCGCTGAACTTCGTGTTGTCGCTGCTCATCGCCAACGTGCTGGTGAGCAAGCACGCCAAGGGCGCGTCGGTCGCCCGCATCTTCTTCTTCATCCCGTGGCTGCTGTCGCCCATCATCGTGGGTGTCCTGTGGCGGTGGCTGTTCGGTGAGAACTTCGGACTGGTCAACTACTTCATAGAGAAGGTCGGCGGAAGCGCCGTTCCCTGGCAGTCGAACGCGGACCTGTCACTGCTCGTGGTCGTGGTGGCGGCGGCCTGGGCCTGGACGGGCTTCTCCATGCTGCTGTTCATCGCGGCGATCAAGAACGTACCGACGTCGTACTACGAGGCGGCGGCGCTCGACGGCGCCGGTCCGTGGCGCCAGTTCATCAGCATCACCCTGCCTAGCATCGCTCCCACGTCCTTCATCGTCATCCTGCTCAACACGATCCACGCGATGAAGGAGTACGCGGTCTTCGCCTCCCTCAACAACGGTGGACCCGGAACGTCGAACAACCTGCTTGTCCAGTACATCTACCAGACGGGGTTCAAGTCGGGCCAGATCGGCTACGCGAGCGCCGCGTCGTTCGTGCTCATGCTCATCCTGATGGCCGTCGCGATCATCCAGATGATGGTCAACCGGCGGGTGGAGAACCGATGACAACCACAGACATGCCGCGCAAGGTCGACGCCGACTCCGTACGGGCCGTCTCCAAGAAGAGGCCCCGTGGCTCGGCAACCGGAGGGCTTCGGCGCGCGATCGCCCCGACCACTCTGCTGTGGGTCCTGGCGGGCCTCTACGGGCTGCCGGTGCTGTGGTTCGTCCTCAGCTCCTTGAAGCCGGCGGGAGACCTGTTCTCCCTTCCGCTGACGCTGTTCCCGGACGACCCCACCGTGTCGGGTTACAAGGAAGCGTGGGCAAGCGCCAACTTCTCCGGGTACTTCATCAACACGATCATCGTGTGCGTGATCGCGACGATCCTCACGGTGGGGGTCAGCTGCTGCACCGGGTACGCGCTGGCCAAGTACGACAACAAATGGCTCAAGGCCTTCTTCCTCTGCATCCTGGCCACCACGATGCTGCCGGCCGAGGTCATGCTCGCCCCGCTGTTCCTGGTGGTCCGCGACCTCGGCCTCTACAACTCGCTCTCCGGCATCATCCTCCCGGCCCTGCTCACCGCGACCGGGTGCTTCATGTTCCGCCAGTTCTTCCTGACGGTCCCCGACGAGCTCATCGAGGCCGCCCGCATCGATGGCGCGCGTGAGCTGTCGATCTTCATGCGGATCATGGTGCCGCTCTCCCGGCCCATCATGCTGACGCTCGCCATCCTGTCGTTCCAGTGGAGGTGGAACGACTACATCTGGCCGCTGCTGATGCTGAACGACCCGGAGAAGTTCACGGTGCAGATCGGCATCCAGAGCCTCGTCGGCGCGCAGAACATCAACTGGTCGGTGCTGCTCGGCGGATCGGTCATCTCCATGGTCCCGCTGATCGTCGTCTTCCTGGTGTTCCAGAAGTACGTCATGAACGCCGACATCAACGCCGGACTGAAGGACTGACCTTGCCCACCCCGCTCGACCACGAGTTCGTCCGCGCGGCGGCCCGCGCCGCCGACCAGCAGGCCGCCCCGCTCGCGGCACGCCCCGACGAGGAACCCGCCGGTGTGCCGCACCGTGGTCTGGCGCGGCGGGTCAAGACCCTGGTCGCGGCCTACCGTTCCCCGGACTCGGCACTGCACGGCAGAGGGCAGGCCGTCGCCGCCGCGACGACCCATCTCCGCGCCCTGCGGGCCACGCAGACCACCACCGGCCTCTTCGCCGGCGGCGACAACGTGCAGTCACCGCCGGACTCCGCCTTCACCGTCAACGACGTGTGCGACGCGTACGTCCTCGCCGCCGACGCGGGCCCGGAACTGCGCGACGTCACGGCCGCGCTCGCCGAGATCGCAGGCGCCGCCTCCGGCAGCCTCCTGACGGGCGGGGTGCACACCCCGAACCACCGCTGGGAGCTGTGCGCGGCGCTGGCCCGGCTGCACCGGTCGTTCCCGGACGACCGGCTGCTCGACCGCGTCGAGGAGTGGCTCGCCGAGGGCGTCGACATCGACGCGGAGGGCCTGTACTCGGAACGGAGCGCCAACTACGCGGCCCATGTGTCCAACCCGTCGCTGCTGCTGCTGGCCGAAGTGCTCGGCCGCGCCGACCTGCTGTACGCCGTCGAACGCAATCTCGCCACGACCCTGGACCTGATCAGGCCGGACGGCACGGTGGAGACCGTCCACTCGCGACGGCAGGACCAGTACCACCCGTTCCCGCTGGCGCCCTACCTGCCGCACTACCGGCTGCTCGCGATCCGCACCGGCCGGGGCGACTTCGCCCGGGTGGCGCGGCTGGCGGCTGCCGGCGGTATCGACGACCCCGACCTGCTCGCCGAGACCCTCCTCACCCCGGACCTGTGCCGCGCCCTGCCGGCCCCGACCGCGGAGACCCTTCCGCGCGACCGGTACCTCACCACCGCACGCCTCGCCGCACGCGCCTCGGCCACCGCGCACACGGTGGTGTACGGCGGCTCCGACGTGCCCGAGCACCGGCGCATCCGCTCGGGCCTCGCCTGCAACCCCACCTTCCTGCGCCTGTTCGCCGGCGACGCCGTCCTCGACGCGGTCCGTCTCTCGCGGGGCTTCTTCGACATGGGCCCGTTCCGCGCCGCCGACATGGAACAGCTCGCCGACAACCGGTACCGGCTCACCGAAACCCTCACGGCCGCCTACTACCAGCCGCTCCCGAAGGACGAGAGGCGGGACGACGGCGTCTACCGGCTGGTGGACGACGGACGCTTCTCGGCCTCGATGGCCTTCCCGGACCGGCCTCGGGACGAGGTCTCCCACACGACCCGCGTCGAGGTGGACCTGCGGGAGGACGGCGCCGACCTGCGGATCGACATCAGCGGACCACGGGTGCCCTGGGCCCTCGAACTGACCTTCCGGCCGGGCGGTGTGCCAGAGGGCGCCGTACCGATCGGCGACGGACGCTGGTGCCTGACGAACGGGCCGATGACCTACCGGGTCGGTGACGACGAGATCCTGGTCGAGGCCGGCGTCGAGGCGGGCGAACCGCTCGCCGGGCCGGACCGGAGCGAGGTGCTGCGGTACGACCCGGGTCAGGACCACACCGTGGTGGGCGGCACCGATGCGACGACCGGGAACCGTGTCTACATCGGTGGACTCGGCCCGCACACACTGACCGTCGCACTGCGCGCCCGCAGGCCCGCCCCCGTCGTGTGACTCCGACGAACCATGCCATGACCACCCTGGGCATGAAGGGCTGATCGGAGGCGTACGACGCGGTCCTCGCCGATGTCGTCGAGCAGGCACTCGCGCGCATCACGCCCGAGGGCGAGTCCACACGGAGGCGTTCACCGCTCTCGTCGGGGACCCGGCGGGCGACGAGCGGGGCGAGGCGACGTTGATGCTCCGCACCTGACCACCGGCCCTACCCGGGCAGCCCGACGATCCCCGCGGACGTCGGGCTGCTTCGTCTACGCCCCCGCATCCACCGCCGGCATCGCCGACTCCGGCACCACCAGGTCCGCGTGACGCCTGGTCGCCGTCACCAGGTCGGCGTTGCGCTGGTCCGTACCGAGAACCCAGGCGACCGCCTCGTCGTGTCCCTTGCCGAACTCCTCGTGGCGGGCGACGAGCCGGCGTAGGCGCTCCCTCTCGTCGAGCTCGCAGAACCAGACCTCGTCGAGGCGGGAGCGGACGCGCGGCCAGAGGCCCGCGTCCACCAGGAGGTAGTTCCCCTCGGTGACGACCAGACGGGCGGTCGGCGGAACCGGGATCGAGCCCGCGACGGGCTGCTCCAGGGTGCGTTCGAACCCCGGCGCGTAGACGACGTCGTCCTCGTCGCCGCGCAGCCTCTCCAGCAGGGCCGCGTACCCCGCCGCGTCGAACGTGTCCGGTGCGCCCTTGCGGCTCCTGCGGCCGAGGCGGTCGAGTTCGACGTCGGCGAGGTGGAAGCCGTCCATGGGGACATGGGCGACCCAGGGCTCGCCGTCGCCGTTGAGTTCCCGGGTCAGCCGCTCGGCCAGCGTGGTCTTCCCCGCGCCGGGGCCGCCGGTGATCCCGAGGAGGGCGCGATGACCGGGGCGGGCCAGGGAGGCGGCCCGGTGCAGCAGGTCGTCGAAGGTCAGGGGCATGCGCACGACGGTAGACCCCATCCGGCGTACTCGGGACGAGACCGGGCAGACGAGCCCTGCGTCGGTCGGAGCGAGAAAGGCGGAAGGTGCCCGATGAGAGAGAGGTCCTGGTCGGAGCCCCACGACGAGGGCGGGGCGGTGCGGGAGGAACTGGCGCGGCTGCGCGCGGAGGTACGGCAGCTGCGCACCCGGATGGAGGGCCGGCCGCTGGTCGCCCAGGCCCAGGGCATGCTGCGGGAGCGCTATGTCCTGCCGGACGCCGAGACCGCGTTCGCGCTGCTCCAGCGGGCCTCGCAGCAGTACAACGTCAAGCTGCGCACCCTGGCCGAGGCGGCGGTGAGCGCACCGCGTCCGGACGGCCGGAGCGCCCTGTGGTTCCCCGGCCGGGCCCGGCACGCGGAGCCGACGCTCAGCTTCGAGGAGGCCCGCAACCGCCGTGTCGGACGCGGTAACCGGAGCCAGGTCCTGACCGCCCTCCTCAGCCAGACCCTCGCCGTGGTCGGCACCGGCATGGGCAACGTCCAGGTCGCCGACCGCGCCGAGGGCGGACTGCGCATCGAGCGGCACACGGGACACACGGCGGACTTCGTCGACTTCTTCGCGTACGTCGGCGAGGAGGGCACGTCCTGCGCCAAGGCCGCGCGGGACCTCACCCAGGTCACCGTCCAGGACGTGGCGACGGACCCGGTGTTCACCGAGGACGCCCGCGCGGCGATCCTCAGGGCGGGCAGCCGCGCCTGCCACAGCGTGCCGCTGACCACCCCCTCCGGACTGTGCGTGGGCATGGTCTCGGCCCACTTCGAACGTCCGACGCAGGGGCTGACACGCGCTCAGACCAAGGCGTTGAGCGTCGTGGGCGCCGAAGTCGGCGAGTGGCTGGCCTGGTACGACCGGACCGTCGTCCTGGACGCCCTGGAACACCTCCACACCCTCGGCCGCGCCCACGGCGGCGGCAGCATCAGCCGACGGTGAGCGGTTCCCGCGGGCCCGGCCCACTGAACGGACCCAGGCCTCGCCCCGTCAGGCCGTCAGCCGCAGAACGTGGACTCCAGCGTGCGGTTGACGGTCGTGTACACCGTGCTGTTGTTGGACGTGTTGGCGAACGACGTCACGCTGCGCTTGCCGCTCTTCGAGGTGAACGCCCAGGTGTAATAGCCCTGCACGGTCCCCGTGTGCCCGTACACCGAGACGCCGCACGACAGATCACGCCGGCGCAGTCCCAGGCCGTACGCCTGGGTGCTGTTCACCGGCGTCCACTTCAGCATCTGCTTCAGCTGGGCGGCCGAGGTGAGCCTCCCCTGCACCAGCGCGGCCATGAACTTGTTCAGGTCCTTGGCGCTGGACACCAGGGCCCCCGCGCTCTGCGCCCACGACGTCGTCTGCAGCGTCGAGTCGATCTTCTTCCCGGTGGAGTCGGCGGTCATGTAGCCGCGGGAGTGCTTGCCGGGGATCGTGTTCTTCGGGTGGACGTAGAACGTGTCGGCCAGCTTCAGCGGCTTGATGATCCGGTTCTGGTACTCGGTCGCCACCAACTTCTTGGTGAGCTTCTCGATGAGCATGCCCGCGACCACGAAGTTGGCGTTCGAGTACGAGTAGACCGCGCCCGGCTTGCCGGTGAGCGGCTCGGCGAGCGACAGGTCCATCAGCTGGCGGTAGGTGAAGACCTTGTTGCGCACCTTCTCGAAGCCCGACACGCTGGGGGAGAAGAGGGTGTTGGCGTAGTCGTACAGCCCGCTGCGGTGGCTGAGCACATGGCGCACGGTGATCCGCTTGTCGGGGAGCAGCCCCGGCAGATACGTGTTGACGGAGGAGTCGAGCTTGATCTTGCCCTCGTCGACCAGCTGGAGCAGGACCACCGCCGTGAACGTCTTGGTGATGCTGCCGACGCGGATGCGGTCCCCGGTGCCGAGGGCCCGCTTGGTGGACCGGTCCGCGACACCTTCGGCCAGATGATGCACCGTGCCGTTGTCGTCGATCCTGGCGAACGCGCCCGGCGCCCCCTGCGACAGCGCCGTGCGCAGGACTTTGCGTAGTCCGGCCGTATCGGGGCCCGCGGCCGGGGCAGCCTGGGCGGGGACCGTCAGGAGGGACAACACGACCGCGCCCAGCGTCGCCACACCCGTGCCCACCGTTCTCGAAACCATCTGATTCGTCTCCCGTTGCTTTCCGTCATCGACAGATTGCATTGGAGTCGAGCGATCACGGAGAGTCAAGTAGCCTGGTGCGCAGGCGAGTTGAGCGACTCGAAAGAGGGACAGTCCGATGGATCGGTTTCAGCCGCCGAAGAGCTGGGTCCAGTACGTGCCGGCCGCGCCGCCTCCGGCGAAGCCGATACCTATATGGGTGAAACCGGGTTTGAGGATGTTCGCCCGGTGCCCGGGGCTGTTCATCCAGCCGCGCACGACCTCGGCGGCGGAACGCTGGCCGCATGCGATGTTCTCCCCGATGGACCGCCGGGTGGAGCCGGCCGCCGCCGCGCGGTGCCAGGGTTCGCTGCCGTCGGGGGAGGTGTGCGCGTAGAAGGCCCGCGCCACCATGTCGGCGCTGTGCGCCTGGGCGGCGTCGGTGAGGAGGGGGTCGGGGGCGAGCGGCGGCAGTCCGGCGGCGGCACGCTCGGCGTTGGTGAGGGTGATGACCTCCGTGGCCGTCCGGCGCAGGCCGTCGGGGGAGAAGGGGTGGGCCCACAGTGCCGTCCAGAACACGGTTCCTGAGCGGGGGTCGGTCGCGTGGCCCAGGCCGGTCTCGCTGTAGGTGGGTTCGCAGAGGGTCTGCCTGGCCTGTCGGTCGGAGAGGCAGTAGTCCACGAACTCGGCGGGGGTGCGGGGGCCGGAGACCAGGTGTTCGCCGATGGTCAGATAGGCGTAGCCGCCGGTGGTGACGCGTCGGTAGACGGACACGCCGTCTCCGCCTTCCGAGGCGAGTCGGCGCTGTGCGGCCATCGCCGCGGCGTGGGCCTGGGCCGCTGCCGACAGCCGGGCGTTGAGGGAGACGGGTGGGGAACCCGCGGCGGTGCGGGTGGAGTTGACCAGGCCGAGGAAGCCGTTCGTGGCGGGTGCGGGCGGGGCGGTCCGCGCGGTGCGGGCCGGTGGGGTCCGGTCCGGCGGTTCCCCGTGCCCCTGTCGGTCCGGCGGTTCCCCGTGCCCCTGTCGGGGCGCGGGTGTGGGCGCTTCTTCCTCCAGCACCGCCACGCCGAAGTCCCTCGCGACGCCCGCCAGGCCGTCCGCGTAGCCCTGGCCCAGTGCCCGAAGCTTCCAGCCCCCGCCCCTGCGGTACAGCTCCGCCAGGAGCAGTACGGTCTCGCGCTGGGGCCGCGGCGGTGTGAAGCGGGCGACGGTGCGGCCGGCGGGCGCTGTGACGAGCAGGGTGGGGGCGGGCAGGTGGCCCAACGGCGTGTCCGGGTCGGCCGGGCTGATCGCGAGGGTGAGGCGGGTCGCGCCGGGACGGAGTCGGGGTGGGTCCACCGTCAGGGTGTCGCCGATGAGGCGGGCGCCCGGGGCCGCGGGCTGGTTGTAGAAGACGAAGTCGGCGTCGCCGCCGACCTTGCCGGTGTCGTCGGTGATGAGGGCGGACAGGTCGAAGGGGCCCGGCACCCTGATCGTCAGGGTGCCGTTCGGCAGGGGGAGGTTGCCCCCCGGTGTCAGCTCGCTCATCGGTGCCGTCCGTCGCAGTGACCGTCAGCCCGACAACGTCTCATCCCCGCAGGGCGGTTCCCGTGCCCTCCTGCCGCTCGGCGGCCAGGGCGTCCTGGCGGCCGGAGCGCATGGATTTGAGGGCCAGGAGGAGGACGCCGATGTCGTCCAGGTAGACCGGGTCCGGTACGAGGTCGGTCGGGAGGACGAGATAGAGGACGGCGCCCCAGAAGACCCACTTGGGGCCGGTGGGCAGGCCGGCCCGGTTCAGTTCGCGCCGGGTGCGGACCAGCCGTAGGAGTAGCCAGACGGCCACGCCGAGGACGGCGGCCGCGATCAGCGCGATCGCGACGATCACACCCCATGTCCAGGAATCCATCGGTCCGCCCCTCAGTAGGGCCGGGCGGTGTGCCCGGCCTGTGCCCTGCCCATCGTCTTCCCTCCGGAGGCGCCGTGTACCGCGGCGCGCGGGGAGCGGCGCCGGGTCAGTTCGAGGCGCGGGCGAGGTTGTGGTCCACCAGGGCCTGGCTGACGGCCCGGATGGAGCGGGCCATGTGGTTCAGCTGCATGACCTCGGCGGCGTACATCTTGATGGTGTGCTCGATGACCGACTCGGACATGCCGAGGCTGGGCAGCTCGGAGCGGGCGGTCTGCAGGGCGGTGCGGGCGACCCGGATCTCGTGCTGGACCTGGATCTGGGCGTGACGGGCGAGCAGCACGGGGTGGCGCATCATCGCCGGGTAGGTGCCGTAACGGGCCGGCACCAGCTCGCGCAGCCACTTGGCCGCGGACCTCTCCCAGTCGTAACTGCCGGGTGTCTTGACCTGACACGGCCAGTCCGTGCGGAGGGGCGAGGAGGTGAGGGCCATGTTCAACGCTCCGGTCTTGCATCGACGCCATTGGGTGCAGCGGGTGTGGAGTCTGGGCGGCCCCGGTCTAGGGGATGGCCGGGGCCGCCTCACCCGGGGCGCCGTTGCGGGTAGGAGCGGACGGACCCGGGTGGACGTCGCGATCCGGAATCCCACCGGGTCGCGATCCGGGAGCAGTATTTATATATACCGATGAGTTTGCAAGAACATGAAAAAATTCATGAAGAACGGGCCCATTCCCGGCTCAGTCCCGGAGGAAGAACTGGTGGTGCTCCGAGACCTGCTCGTACGCCTCCAGACGGGCCTGGGTGCGCTCGGGGTCGGCGTCGGTCATGGCCTGGAGCAGGGCGGAGGACATCATCACGGGGGCGGCGTAGGAGTCGAAGACCAGGCGTGAGCCGGTACCGGTGGCGAAGACGGCGTCGGCCTCGTCCGCGAGTGGCCCGAGCGCCAGGTCGGTGACCAGGGCCACCCTCAGCCCGGCACCGTGGGCGACCCGCAGTGCGGTCAGGGTCTCCTGCGCGTGCCGGGGCATGGAGAACGCCAGCACCCAGGTGCCGCCCGCCTCCCTGGACTGCAGCAGGGCGTCGTAGGCGACCGTGCCGCCCTTGGTCACCAGTCGGACGTCGGGATGGATACGGCGGGCGGCGTACGCGAAGTACTCGGCGAGCGCTCCGGAGATCCTGAGGCCGAGGACGGTCAGCGGGGCCGAGCGGGACAGGGCCCGGCCGATCTCGATCACCTGGTCGGGGTCGGCGAAGTCGCGCCGCAGGTTCTCCAGGTTCTCGATCTCGGCGTCCACGGCGGCCTGGAGTTCGTTGCTGCGGTCCGCGGCGGAGATGCCCGGGGCGCTGCCGAGGGTGGCGAGGGCGATGGCCTGGAGCCGCTCGCGCAGCGCGGGGTAGCCGCTGAAGCCGACGGCCGCGGCGAACCGGGTCACCGAGGGCTGGCTCACGCCGACCCGCTCCGCGAGATCCGTGATCGACAGGAACGCGGCCTCGGTGATGTGCTCGATCAGGTACTGGGCGATCCGCCGCTGCCCGGGGGAGAGCCGGGGGCCGTCGAACAGTTCCCTGAGCCGGGACGTGGGCGACTGCTCGGTCTCCGGGGCGGTCCGTCCGGACGTGATCGCTGATGCCTGCGCACGTGCCTGCTGCGGCGATGGCACCCGCGTGCCTCCTTCGTCTCCCACGAGCACTCAACATAGCCCACGGCCCGTGCGGCCCCCGGCGGATCGGGCCACGCTCCCGGGCGGCGGGGCGGCGGGGCGGCGGGGCGGCGGGGCGGCGGGGCGGGCTTCGCCATCGGCCGGGTGCCCTCGGGCGCGACCTGCGAGAACCCCGTTTCGGGCACACCATGGGGGTACCCGGGGTACCCGCACCCTGTCGTTCACACGAGGGAGAAGGCTCGTGACCCTGCCCAGTCTGCCCGTGTCCCAGGTCGAGGTCGTGCTCTGCGACTGCTCGGCCCAGGACGCCGAACGTGTCTTCGCCTGTCTGCGCACCCACTTCGAGACGGACCGGAGCCCCGACGACCCGCCGCACGAGACCGGCACCGACCGGCCGACGATGTGGACCGGGATGTACGACACGGCCGCGGCCGTCGCCGCCGGCGCGGGGGAACACCCCGAGCCGCCGTCCGCGCCCGTCACGGTCGAGGTCCAGGGCAGTCCACCGGCCGTACGGCTGCTGCGGGAGGCCCTGGAGGAGGCGTACAGCGTCAGCCAGGTGGGCGTGGACGCCGGTGACCAGGAAGTTCAGCTCCAACTGCGGGTCGAGGGGCGGGAGGGGCGCGGCTGATGACGACTCTGGGGGTGGGGCGCGGGCGTGCCGCGCGGGGTTCGGTGACGGAGGGCGCGGCCCGGGCCGGGCTGACCGCGCGCGGCGTCATCTATCTGCTGGTCGGGGCGCTGGCCCTGCAGATCGCCTTCGGCGGGAGCTCGGAGCAGGCCGACCGGCAGGGCGCGCTGGAGGAGATCTCCGAGAAGCCGCTGGGTTCGGTGATGCTGTGGGCCCTGGGCATCGGCCTGGTGGGCATGGCGCTGTGGCGGCTGTCGGAGGCCGTGTTCGGCGCGGCGGGCCAGGACGGCCGCAAGTGGACCAAACGCCTGGCGTCCGCCGCGCGCTTCGTCTTCTACGCCTTCGTCGCCTACTCGGTGCTGACCTTCGCGGCGGGTGAGGGCGGCGGGGGCGGCGGTTCCAGCGACGAGCAGTCCCGGGACGTGACGGCCCGGGCCCTCGAACTCCCCGGCGGCCAGTGGCTCGTGGGCGCCGCGGGCGTCGGTGTGATCGCCGCGGGCGGGTGGATCGGCGTACGGGCCGCGATGCGCTCGTACCACAAGCACCTCAGGTTCGGCGAGATGTCCCGGCGGACACGCCGGCTCGTCGACGTGACGGGTGTGGCCGGCGGGGTCGCGCGCGGCCTGGTGTTCGCGACGGCCGGCGTCTTCGCCGTCCGTGCCGCGATCGCGTACGAACCGGACGAGGCCAAGGGCCTCGACGACACCCTTCGCTCCTTCGCCGAGTCCCCCGTCGGCCCGGCGCTCCTCGCGTGCGTCGCGTTCGGGCTGATGCTGTTCGGGCTGTTCTCCTTCGCCATGGCGCGCTGGCGCAAGGTGTGAGGGTGAGGGTCGGGAGCCGATTCGCTCAAGGGAGCCGATTCGCTCAAGGGAACAGTCGGTCGAGGAAGGTGTTGCCGTACACCCGGTGCGGATCGAGCCGGTCCAGGATCTCCGTCGCGCCGTCCCAGCCCGGCCCCTCACCGTCGTCGAAGGACTCCGGTACGACGGTGCCGAGCACCTCCTCGTCGCTCCAGGCGGCCTCGTCCGTGTAGGCCCACCCCTTGGACCACTCGACCCGGGTGAGGGCATGTCCACCGTCGTACGTCGTGAGCAGGAACCGCTCCAGCTCGCGGAAGAACGCCTCGGCGTCCGGTGTTCCCGGCAGGGTCAGCACGTCCAGCCACACGGCGGTGTCCCATGCGGGCCGGTCGGCGCGGGGCCGTAGCGCCGACAGCAGCGGGGCACGGGCGCCGGCCACCCCGACGTCCGCGGGGTCGTCGAGCCCGGTCACCCGGATCTCGACCGAGCCGTTGACGGGGTACCGCCCCTGGGCCGCGTACGTGGTGAGCCGTTCGCGGTAGAACGCGGCGAACTCGGAGACCACGCGCTGCACCTGGTCCCGCGAGGTGAGCACCGCGTACCCGTTCGCCGTCACCCGCAGCGTCGTCGGCTTCAGGTAGAGCAGCGTGTTCTTCGACGGCCCCCAGATGTCCGCAGACAGCGTGGTCGTCAGCCCCAGCGAGGCCGTGGTCAGCTGCGCGTTGCCCAGCACCGGGGCCAGATACCAGGCGGCGTCGGACGTCATCCGCCCGACGAGGTCGGCGACGACGGTCGGCACGTTGTCCGAGAAGGGATAGTTGTACGGCGAGGTCACGCGGCGGGAGGCCGGCGGGCGGGTCGGCTCGACGCTCCACACCTTGAACCAGGGGAACTCGGTGAACGCGAACCAGATCGCCTCCAGGCGCCCCGCCTCGTCCAGGAAGCTCGCGAAGGTACGCCCGTCGCCGCCGGGCGCGGCGAACAACTCCGCAGCGGGAATGTCCGTCCGGCTCAGGCACCGCAGATTGCTGTTCGCCCCCACCCGCAGTACGAACTCGGTGACCAGCGCCCGCCCGACATGGGTGAGCAGCGCGGCACCGTCCGCGTCGTCCCGCGTGAACGTCCGCAGCACGTACGCGCCGCTGTCGGCGTCCCACACCACCGCCGTCAGCGACAGCACGAGATTGCTGAGCGAGCCGTACGTGTGACCGGGCGGCCGCGTCTCCCCGTCCGCCGGTACGGCCGTGCCGTGGGCGTCGACGGCGAGGGCGCCGCCGATCGAGAGGTCCCCGGGAGCCGGGCAGGCCGTCACCCCGAGGCCATGGCCCTCCAGGAAGGTCAGCAGCCCTTCCAGCGTGGCGCCGGAGCCCACGCGGACGGCGGCGGGGTCGGTCGACTCCAGAGTCACGCCGGTGAGGTGCGCGGTCGTGTCGACGAGCATCACCGGGGCGCCGGAGCCGGTACCGGGGGTGATGGTGAGCGGCGACCAGCCGTGGGAGAGGCCGCGTGCCCGGACCGTCCAGCCCTGCTGCCGGGCCCAGTTGACCACCGCCACCACCTGGTCCGCGTCGGCGGGCGCGCACGCCCACAGCCCGGCGGCGGTGATCTCCCCGCCCCAGTTGCGGTACGCCGACCTGTACAGCTCGACGTCCGAGGGGAAACCGGGCAGTTCGGCCGCTGCGGCGGCCGGGTCCTGGCGGACGAACTGCGGGGTGAGGGCGAGCACGGCCGCGCCGAGGAGGAACCCCCGGCGGGACGTTTCTGAAGAGTCGGTCACCACAGCCACGCTAGGCCGGGAATTGACACAAGTGACCGATCCGCCAACTGGATTCACTCGTGAGAGTGAACGAGGGGGGTGTGTGCCTGGTCATCGGGGGCACAGCGCCAATGAGGGAAGGGAACATCGACCCAACCGGGAGGATGCGTGACCGAGGTGCAGGGCAGCCAGGGCAGAGGCCGGGACGAGACCGAGGACGAGCGTGCCGACCGCCGCTGGAGCGAACTCATCCAGGAGGTGCGGGTCGCCCAGACCGGTGTGCAGATCCTGTTCGGCTTCCTGCTCACCGTCGTCTTCACCCCGCGCTACGACGACCTGGCGCAGACCGAGAAGACCATCTACATCGTCACCGTCGTCCTCGGCGCCGCCGCCACCGGGGCTCTGATCGGCCCCGTCTCCTTCCACCGGATCGTCGCCGGACGCCGCATCAAGCCGGCCGCCGTGAAGTGGGCGGGGCGGCTGACCGTCGTCGGCCTGGTCCTGCTGCTGGCCACCATGACGGCGGCGCTGCTGCTCATCCTGCGCGTGGCCACCCACGACGAGTACGTGCCCTGGCTGGTGGGATGCGTGCTCCTGTGGTACCTGCTGTGCTGGTTCGTGCTCCCGACAGCGATCCGCCGCCGCCACGCCGGCGACTGACACCGGGCGCCGTCACACCGGCGGGTGACATCCGCCGTTGGCGTGAATGGCGGTGTTGCCCGTGCGCCGTGTGGTACGCGAGCGTGCGGTGCCATGGACCGTGACCAGAGTCGCCTCACCCCGCCCCTGACCCGCCGTCAACTCCTCGCCGCCACCGGGGCCACCGGGGCCGCCGCGGTCCTCGGCACCACCGGTACGGCGGCACCCGCCGTCGCCCGGCCCCACACCCCCGGCGCCGGTCCGTCCCTCACCTTCACCCGGGTCACCAACGGCTCGGCGACCCTCGCACCCGCCGGCGACACACTGATCGCCGAGATCCAGAGCGGCCTGTGGTCCCTGCCGCGCGGCGGCGGCAAGGCGGTCCCCCTCACTCCGGCCGGCCTCGAACCCAACCGGCCCACGTACTCCCCGGACGGCGGTCTCATCGCGTTCTGCGCCTACCAGGGCGGCGGCTTCCACATCTGGACCATGCGCCCCGACGGCTCCGAGCTGGAGCAGCGCACCGACGGGCCCTGGGACGACCGGGGCCCGGCCTGGTCGCCCGACGGCACCCTGCTCGCCTTCGGCTCCGAACGCGGCGGCGACCCCGGCGGTCCCTCCCACGCAAGCCCGTACCGCGTCCACGTCCTGGACCTCGGCACCGGCGACATCACCCGCGTCACCGGCCTGCCCGGCCAGGACGGCCCCCTCCAGGACGGCCCGTGGGAGGACTTCGACCCCACCTGGTCACCGGACGGCACCCGGCTCCTCTTCGTGCGCGCCAAGGTCGTCACCTCGGGCACGACCCCTGCCGTCGAGTCCCGCACCGTGGCCGCCGTGGCCGCGGACGGCACCGGCCCGGTGACGGTCGAGCACACCGAGACCGCTGCCGCCCAGGTCATGACCCCCGCCCTCGCCCCCGACGGCCGCCTCGCCTATCTGCGCACCACCGCCTCCCCGAACGGCTCCTGCACCCTCGTCGTCGCCGGAGAGCCCGTCCCGGTCGACGGCGACCTCGCCCCCGTACCGCCCCGCTGGACGGCCGACGGCGAGCTGCTGCTCACGCTGGACGGCCGGTTCACCCTCGTACGCCCCGAGGAACCCGCGCGGCCCGAAGCCATCCCCTTCGAGGGCGTGCTCCCGGTGGACCGGCCGCGCTACCGGGTCAAGGAGTACGACCTCGGCCAGGCGCGCGTACGGCCCGTGCGGGGCATCCACCTGCCCGCACTGTCGCCCGACGGCCGCAGAATCGCCTTCGCCGCACTCAACTCGCTCTGGCTGGCCGGTACTTCGGGCGGGCACCCGCCGAAGAGGCTGCGGAAGTCGCCGCCCACCCGCTGGCTCCTCGCGCCCACCTGGGCACCCGACGGCAGGTCCCTCGTCTACGCCGACGACCGCGACGGGCTCCTCGGCGTGTACCGACACGATCTGGCCACCGGCGACGAGACCGCGCTCGCCACCGGCGGCCGGGTCATGCCCGCACTCTCGCCCGACGGTGAGCGCCTCGCGAGCCTCGACATGGCCGGACGACTCGTCGTACGGGACCTGACGAGCGGCGAGGAGCGCGTCCTCGTGGCGCCGCTCGGCGGGGGCGGAATCCCGGGCAGGCCGAGCTGGTCGCCCGACGGCCGCTCCCTCGCGCTGTGCGATCGCAACCGCCTCGGCGCCCGCTTCCGCGAGGGCTACAACCTGATCCGGATCGTCGACGCCACGACCGGCGCCGACCGGCTGCACGCGGTCGCGCCCCACACCTCGATCGCCGACCGGTACGACTCCGGGCCCGTCTGGTCGCCCGACGGCCGCTGGATGGCCGTGATCGTCGAATCCGCGCTCTGCCTGCTGCCCGTCGCTCCCGACGGCACCCCGCGCGGGAAACTCCGCACCCTCACCACCGAACCCGCCGACCACCCCACCTGGTCCGGCGACTCCAGGACCCTCCTCTACCAGTCGGGCACCCGCCTGCGCCTCATCGACGTCTCCGGTGACCACGCCCGAACCGTCCGGGTGCCGCTCGACCGCACGCGGCCGACACCCGCCGACACCGTCGTCCACGCCGGGCGCCTGTGGGACGGCACCGGCGAGACGGTCCGCGACGACGTCGACATCGTCGTACGCGGCGGCCGCGTCACCGCCGTCGAACCCCACCGGGGCAACCGCCGGGCCGCCCTCCGCCGGGTCGACGCCTCCGCGCACACCGTGCTCCCCGGCCTGTGGGACACCCATACCCACCCCTGGCAGAGCACCTACGGCGGACGCCAGGCCACCGGACAGCTCACGTACGGCATCACCACCGCCGTGTCCCTCGGCGGATTCGCCTACGAACAGGTCCGCATCCGCGAGGAGGTGAACGCCGGCCGGCTCGCCGGACCCCGGCTGCTCACCACCGGCGAACTCCTCGACGGCGCACGGGTCGCGTACAGCATGGGACGCGCCCACCGGACGAAGGCGGGCCTGAGCCGCACCTTGGAACGCGGCGCCGCACTCGACTGGGACTTCGTCAAGACCTATGTACGGGCGCCCGGCTGGGTGATGAGCGAGGCCGCGCACTTCGCCCACGACCGCCTCGGCGTCCGCACGGGCGGGCACCTGCTCTCCCCGGGCGTACAGCTGGGCCAGGACCTGACGACCCATCTCCAGGCCACCCAGCGAGCCGAGTTCGGCCACGCCATCACCGCGAGCGGACGAGCCCACGAGGACGTGGTGGATTGGGACGCCGCCCTCGTGCGACAGGGCGCGGGCATTCCGCCGACGCCAGCCCAACTCGCCGCACTGCGCGCCGAGACCGACATCTACCGGCGGATCCTGGCGGCCGACGGCATCGTCGCCCTCGGCACCGACCAGCCGCTCGGCCCCGTCGGCCTCTTCCTCCACATCGCCCTGCGCGCCCTGCACGCCGGCGGCCTCACCCCCGCCGAGACCCTGCGTACCGCGACCGCCCTCCCGGCCCGTCTCTTCGGCCTCGACGACGACCTCGGCACGGTCGAGACGGGCAAGCTCGCGGACCTGACCGTCGTCGACGGCGACCCCTTCACCGACTTCGCCGACCTCGTCCGTACGGTGTCGGTCCTGCGTGGCGGAACCCCTTACACCACCGAGGAGTTGGTGGCCGCGTACCGGCCCACGGCCCGGCGCGTGAAGGCCGCCGGGACCGAGGAGGACTGGCTGGAGGTCGGACGGCTGATGCGCCGGGACGGCTGCTGCCACGACGGCCACTGAGGGAGGTCCGCCTCAGCCTCAGGGGCCCGAAGCCCGGGCGGTCGCCGGCCGAGGGCCCTGAGACGCGGCCTTGCCAGGGTCTAGTGGTCGGTCTCCTTGCCGATGAACAGTTCCGCGAACGTCGACGCCGCGGCGGGGGAGCCGAGGACGC
Source organism: Streptomyces sp. NBC_00104 (assembly GCF_045160825.1). Lineage (NCBI taxonomy): Bacteria > Bacillati > Actinomycetota > Actinomycetes > Kitasatosporales > Streptomycetaceae > Streptomyces > Streptomyces sp. NBC_00104. Next base: position 10,191,153 of record NZ_CP108215.1, read on the forward strand.
GACGGAGCCGGGCGGTCGCGGCGCCCGCCCGGAACGGATCGCCGGACGACGGCCCGTGGAGCAGCTCCGCCAGCCACTGCGAGAACTCCTGGTAGTGCCAGACCCGGCGCAGACAGGCCTCCGAGTAGCCGCGCAGCCCGCTGTCGTCACCCTTGCCGAGGGAGGCGATCAGCGCGTCCGCGAGAAGCAGGGAGTCGTGGAGCGCGAGGTTCATGCCCTTCGCGGCGATCGGCGCGACGAGGTGGGCCGCGTCCCCCGCGAGGAACAGCCGGCCGTACGCCATCGGCTCGGTGACGTAGTTGTGCAGGTCGAGCACCCGCTTCTCGACGAGTGGGCCCTCGGTGAGCGGGCGGGTGCCGGGGACGGCCAGCCGGGTGTGCAGCTCGGACCAGACCCGTTCGTCCGGCCAGTTCGCCGGGTCGTCGCCGGCCGGGACCTCCAGGTAGTAGCGGGTGACCTCGGGGCTGCGCGCCATGTGCCCGGCGAAGCCCCGGGCGTGCACCCCGAGGATGACGCAGTCGGACGACGGCGGCGCCTCGGCGAGCAGTGCCAGCCATCCGACGCCGTGGTCGTGCCGGGCGACAGTGGCGTGCTCGGCCGGCAGGGCGGCCCGGGTGACACCGCGCGCGCCGTCGCAGCCGGCGACGAACTCGCAGTGCAGGAGGCGTCGTTCGCCGGTCGCCGGATCCACGTACGACACGGACGGCCGCTCGCTGTCGATGTCGTGCAGCCGGACATCGCGCACGCCGAAGCGGATGTCGCCGCCCCGGACGTCCGCGTACTCCCTGACCAGGTCCGTCACGAGCAGCGGCTGCGGGTACACGTAGTGGTGATGGCCGGTGATCTCCGTGTACGGGAACCGCCGCCGCTCACCGGCGAAGCGGAACTCGAACTCCGTGTGCACCGGCGCCCGTTCCAGGAGCCGGTCGGCCAGTCCGCGCCGTTCCAGCGCGCGCACCGCCCACTCCTCCAGGAACCCGGCCCGGGGCCGCCGCTCGATGAACTCCCTGCTCTCGGTCTCCAGCACCACACAGTCCACGGCGGCGGCCCGCAGGATGTTGCCGACGGTCAGCCCGGCGGGTCCGGCACCGACGATGACGACCGGGGTGCGCTCGGCCGGGGCGGAGCCCGAGAGGGGGGTGGGGGTGGTCACCCGAGCATTATGCCGGGTGCCGGGTGAGCGGCTTCAAGTGACGGTGAGCGGCTTCAAGTGACGTGGAGGGCAAGGCTGTTGAGAGCTCCCGGCGGCCGGGCCGGCCGGGGTCACGTCAGCCCGAACTGCCGCGCCCAGTCCGTGATGTCGGCCGGGGTCGCGTTGCCGCCGCAGACGACGAGGCCCAGCCGGGCGCCGTCGCCGACCCGCTCCAGCACCTGCCGGGCGGCGGGCAGCAGGCATCCGGCGGCGGGCTCCGTCCACACCTTGGCGTGCTCGGCGAAGTCGAGGACGCCTCGCACCGCCTCCGCGTCGGAGACCACCAGGACGTCCTCGACGAGGGCGGCCACGTGGTCGTAGGTGAGCTGGGAGGCGGAGGGGGCGCTGAGCGTGGTGACGACGGAGGAGAGGGGGACCGTGACGGGGCCGCCCGCCGCGAGCGCCTCGGTCATGGCCGTGGCGCCGACGGTCTCCACGCCCCAGACGCGGACCTCCGGACGCAGGGCCCCGAAGGCGGCGGCGACACCGGCGACGAGCCCGCCACCACCGATGCTGACGAGCACGTCGGTGAGCGCTCCGCCGTCTCCGCTGCCTCCGGTGTCCTCGGCGAACTCCAGGCCGACGGTGCCCTGACCGGCGATCACCAACGGGTCGTCGAACGGGTGGACGAGGGTGAGCCCCTCCGACCGCAACCGCTCGGTCAGCGCGAACGCCTCCGCCATCCCGTCGGTGAGCCGCAGCGAGGCCCCGGCCGCCTCGACGAGGTCGGCGGCCCGCCTGGGCGCGGTCCTCGACATCACCACGGTCGCCTTGATGTGCAGCGCGGCCGCCATGTGCGCCAACGCGATCCCGTGGTTGCCGCCACTGACCGCCACGACCCCGGCCGCCCGCTCGGCGTCCGTCAGCGCCAGCAGCTTCGCCGTCGCCCCCCGGGCCTTGAACGAGCCCGTCCGCTGCAACAGCTCCAGCTTCGCGGTCACCGGGACACCAAGGAACGCGGACAGCCCCGGGCTCGGCACCGTCGGCGTCCGCACGACATGTCCTGCGATCCGCTCGGCTGCGTCCCGGATCTCGGAGATCCCGATCAACACGTCCACCCCGTTCCGACGGTCCGGCGACCGCTGGTCGATCCGGACGCCTGTACTTCTGACCTTGATCGACCGACGCCCTGAGGTCAAGGGGAGTTCTCCCGCCCCCGCCGCCCCTACCCGTCCCCAGGGGCTGCGCCCCTTCGACCCCGAGAGGTGGGTTGTTCGTCTGCGGGCGGGTGGGGGCTGGTCGCGCAGTTCCCCGCGCCCCTGAAAAGCAGGGGCTGCGCCCCGTGCTTTTCGTCTTTCAGGGGCGCGGGGAACTGCGCGAACAACCACACACCACCCGCACCCGCCAACGCACCCTCGCCCGCGCGCTGTAAGAGCCCCAGGGGCGAAGGGGCGCAGCCCCTGGGGATGGGACGGGTAAGGGCGGCGGGGGCGAGAACGCCCCGGCGTCACCGCAGAAGCTCGGTCCAGTTCGACGGGACGCGCCCCGAAGGTCCCGGCGTCGGCTGGTCGGCGGGATGGCTGAGGGGCGGCGCGAGATCGGGCCCCGACTCGTACATCTCGGAGGTCTCGTAGTTCCAGTACCAGGACTCGCCCGGCTCGTAGCTCTGGACGAAGGGGTGTCCGGTGGCTCCCACGTGGGCCGTTGCGTGCTGTGCGGGAGAGGAGTCGCAGCAGCCGATGTGGCCGCACTGGGCGCAGCGTCGGAGGTGGAACCACCAGCCGCCGGCCGCCTCGCACTCCACGCATCCGTCGCCGCTCGGCGGGACGGCGGGATCGATTCCGGCGGGCAGGGTCATGAGGTCTCCTCGGGCGCGTCGGGGGCGTGGTCAAGGCCGTCGTCGGGGTCGTCGGCGAGCGTCAGGTCCAGGTCGGCCGCGGGTGCCGTCAGGGGCAGGAACACCTGGAAGCGGGTCTCGCCCGGGCGGGACTCGACCTCGATGTGGCCGTGGTGCTTGTTGACGACGATGCGCCAGGAGATGTCGAGGCCGAGGCCGGTGCCCTGCCCGACCGGCTTGGTGGTGAAGAACGGGTCGAAGATGCGGCCCCGGATGTCCGCCGGGATGCCGGGGCCGGTGTCGCGGAACTCGATCAGCACCTGGTCGCGGTGGTCGAGCGCGGTCCGTACGGTCAGCGTGCCCGCGCCACCCGTGTCGTTGATCGCGGCGACCGCGTTGTCGATCAGGTTCGTCCACACCTGGTTCAGCTCACCCGGGTAGGCGGGGATGCGCGGCAGCGTGCGGTCGTACTCCTTCACCACCTCGATCCGCTCGCCCATCTTCCCGGACAGCATCAGCAGGGTGCTGTCGAGGAGTTCGTGGACGTCGGCGTTCTGGTAGGGGGCGCGGTCGAGCTGCGAGTACTGCTTCGCCGCGTCGACGAGCTGGCTGACACGGGTCGTGGAGTCCTCGATCTCGTTCATCAACAGCTCGGTCTCGACCGTGTAGTTGAGCCAGCGGACCGCCCCTTCGAGGGTGTGCTCGTCCACGGCGGCCGCCACCTGGTCCAGCCAGTCGGTGCCGAGCCCGGCCTGCACGAAGTTCGGCGCGAGCTCCCAGCCACCGGCGATGCCGTGGTCGTCGAGCCAGTCCGTCAGCTCGTCCTCCCGGTCCGAGGCCTCCAGCGGACTGAGCGGGGTCGCCTTGGCGACCTGCTCGGCCGTCCGCTCCTGAAGATCGACCAGTGACTCCAGCATGGCCCGCTTGTACGGCCCGGCGGCGATGACCCCGAGCTTGTGCCGCATCCCGGCCACCCGCTCCCGAAGCGCCGAGGTGGCCCGGACGGCCGCCGCCGCGGGGTTGTTCAGTTCGTGCGTCAGTCCGGCCGACAACGAGCCGAGCGCCAGCAGCCGTTCCCGCTGGTTGATGGTCCGCTGGGTGTTCTGGCTCCCGAAGAACAGGCCCTCCAGCAGATGGACGGCCATGGGGAACCAGTCGCGCATGATCTGGGCGAAGGCGGCCGCGGGGAGGACGAAGAAGCGGGAGGGGACGGTGGCCCGCATCGAACCCTTGTAGCGGGCCTGGTCCGCCTGGTCGCCGAGATATGCCTGGAAGGCGCCCGCGTACACGCCCACCTGGGAGCTGCGGCTGACCTCCACGTCGTCGTCGCCGACCTGCCGCGACAGCACCACCGTGCCCTCCAGGAGCACGAAGAAGCAGGTGGCCGGCTCGCCCTCCCGGTAGACATGACCCGGTTCGAACCGCTCCACCCGGCCCTCACGGCACAGCCGGTCCAGCTGCTCGCCGTCCAGCTTCTCGAACAGGAACAGCCTGCCCAGCTCGGCCCGGTCGCACGGCGACGGCTGCCCGCTCACGACGACGCCCTCACGGTTCTCATGACTGCTCCAGATACCTGTGCACCAGCATCACGGCCATGGCTCCCTCTCCCACCGCGGACGCGACCCGCTTCGCGGACTCCGACCGCGCGTCCCCGGCGACGAACACACCGGGCACATTGGTCTCCAGGTGGTACGGCGGCCGGTCCAGCTCCCAGCCCGCCGGCGGACCCCCGTCACTGGTCATGTCGGGCCCCGCCACGATGAACCCGTGCTCGTCGCGGAGCACGGTCCCCTCCAGCCAGTCGGTGCGCGGCTCGGCCCCGATGAACACGAACAGCCACTGCGCGTCGACGAGTTCCTCGCGCCCGCTCGCCACGTCCTTGAGCGTCAGCTGCTCCAGCTGGTTCGTGCCGTGCGCGGCCTCGACGACCGTGCCGGGGCGCACGAAGATGTTCGGCGCCTCGGCGAGCTGCTGGATCAGATAGTGCGACATGGACGCGGTCAGCGACTCGCCGCGGACGAGGAGGGTGACCGACTTCGCGCCACGGGACAGGTACATCGCGGCCTGCCCGGCCGAGTTGGCGCCGCCCACGATGTACACGTCGTGCCCCTGGCAGCCGGCGGCCTCGGTGAGCGCGGAGCCGTAGAACACACCGCAGCCGGTGAGGTCCGCGCAGCCCGGCGCGGCGAGCTGCCGGTACGACACTCCGGTCGCGAGGATCACGCTGTGCGCGGCGACCGCCGAACCGTCGGAGAACCGGATGGTCCGCGCCGCCCCGTTCACCTCAAGACCGCTCACCTCGCGCGCGGTGAGGATCTCCGCCCCGAACTTCGTGGCCTGCCGCCGGGCCCGGCCGGTGAGCTGGCCGCCGGACACCCCGTCGGGAAACCCGAGGTAGTTCTCGATCCGTGAGCTCTGTCCGGCCTGACCGCCCGTCGCCGACCGCTCGACGAGCAGCGTCCGCAGCCCCTCCGAGGCCCCGTACACGGCCGCGCCGAGCCCCGCGGGTCCGCCGCCGATGACGACCAGGTCGTAGAAGTCCTGGGCCGGCGTCGTCGCCAGCCCCACCCGCTCCGCCAGCTCCGGGTCCTCCGGCGCGACCAGCGGCGTACCGTCCGGGGTGACGACCAGCGGCAGCCGCTGCCCGTCCGCGCCGGCCGCCGCGAGCAGCCGCCGCCCCTCCGGCTCGTCCGACGAGAACCAGCGGTACGGCACCTGGTTGCGGGCCAGGAACTCCCGTACGCCCGACGACCGTGCCGACCACCGGTGCCCGACCACCTTCGTCGTGCCCACGCAGGTGCGGTCGGCGGCCCGCCAGGACTGCAGCAGGTCGTCGAGGACCGGGTAGAGCTTCTCCTCCGGCGGGTCCCACGGCTTCAGCAGATAGTGGTCGAGGTCGATGACGTTGATCGCGTCGATCGCCGCGCTCGTGTCCGCGTACGCCGTGAGCAGGACCCGTCGCGCCGCCGGGTAGACGTCCAGCGCCTGCTCCAGGAACTCGATGCCGTTCATCTCCGGCATCCGGTAGTCGGCCAGGATCACCGCCACCTGGTCCCCGCGCAGCTTCAGCTCCCGCAGGGCCTCCAGCGCCGTCTGCCCGGACTCCGCCCGGACGATCCGGTACGACTCGCCGTACCTGCGCCGCAGGTCCCGCGCGACCGCACGGGACACCCCCGGATCGTCATCCACGGTGAGGATCACGTTCCGTGCCGGACCGACAGCCTGAGTCATACGCCTCCACCCCGAGCCAATGGGGTCATCGTATTCGACCGTCCGGGTTCGCGCGGTTCCGGGGAGCCGCAGGCCGGGGCCCTCCCGAGGCCTCAACTCCTCCGCGGGGCCAGTACGCAGAACTCGTTGCCCTCCGGGTCCGCGAGCACGACCCACGGCTCGTCACCGGTCTGTCCGACATCGGCGTGCCGGGCGCCGAGGGCGAGGAGGCGGGTCACCTCCGCCTCCTGGTCGTCGGGGCGGAAGTCGAGGTGGAGGCGGTTCTTGATGGACTTGGCCTCCGGAACGAGCCCGAACAGGATGCCGGGCAGGCGGTCCGCGGCCGGACGGATCTCGTACTCCTCGGGAGAGTCGTCGACCACCACCCACCCGAGCGCCTCCGCCCACCAGCGTCCCAGGGCCACCGGATCGGCCGAGTCCACCAGCAGTTGCTCCCACTCCAAGGTCATGCGTCGAGGGTAGTGAAGACTGGGCACGTCAGCCATGGAGAGACAGAGAGGTGGCCGATGACGACGCGCCCGATCACCGCCGCAGTGGACGGTACGACCGAGAGCCTCGCCGCGCTGGCGTGGGCCGGCCGGGAGGCCGTACGCCGGGGCCTGGCGCTGCGGGTGGTGCACGCGTGGCAGTGGGAGCCGCACGAGGCGATCACCGTGGACCGGGACGGACAGGCGCGGTGGGCCCGGGAGGCGCTCGCCGGGGCGGCGCGAGCGGTCGCCGAGCGGCACCCGGAGCTGGCGGTGACCACGGACCTGGTGGAGGGACCGCCCGTCGACACGCTGGTCGGCGCCGCCGAGCACGCCGAGACCCTGGTGCTCGGCTCGCGCGGGCACGGCGCGGTGATGGGCTTCCTGCTGGGTTCCGTCGGGCAGCAGGTGATCGTCGAGTCGCCGCGTCCCGTCGTGCTCGTCCGCGCCGAGGACAGCCCCTCCGGTGAGGCCGCCGGACGCGAGGTCGTCGTGGGCCAGCAGGGCACACCGCAGGACAGCGCCGACGTTCTGCGGTTCGCGTTCGAGACGGCGGCGGCCCGCGGGGCGTCCCTGCGGGCGGTCCGGGCGTGGACGCTGCCTCCGCTGTACGCGTACAGCCCGGGCTCCCTGAGGCTCCTCGACGAGGCCGGGGGCCTGGAGCCGTACGAGAAGAAGGCCCTCTCCGCCGCGCTGGAGCCGTTGCGGGAGCGGTTCCCCGACGTGCCGGTCACCCAGCACGTCGAGATGGGCAGCGCCGGGCAGGTCCTGCTGTCCGTGGCGCAGCGGGCCCAGCTGATGGTGGTCGGACGCCGCGCCCACCGTACGGCCGTCGGCGCCCGGATCGGCTCGGTGGCCCACGGCGTCCTGCACCACGCACACTGCCCGGTGGCCGTGGTCCCCCACAGGTGACCGGGCGGTGAGCCGGGCCCGGCGGCTCACCTGGGGGTTGGCGGCTGCTCGCTGGGGAGTGTGCACGAGGGTGGTTTAGCTCGATCGTGTGATGGTCGGCTTGCGGGCTTGCGGGCTTGCGGGCTTGCGGTGTTCTGGGCCGTTCGGGCTACGGTGGCCGTGCGATCCGGGACGCCGGGTACGGCGCCAGTGTGCGGGGCCCCTGCTCCACCGGCGTGATGGTTCAGGGCCTCCCCGTCGCCTCTGGCCGTACCTCTGTGGCCAGGTCGCGCAGGGCCGTGTTCATCAGCGGCCTCCGGCCGCGGGGGCTTCCCGGGCCCGGACCACGCACAGGATGCGTGTCGCCACCCGGGGTCGAGTACGCCGGGGACAAGCTCGCCCAAGACCGTTCGGGGCGCGCGGCTGAACAGGACTCACTGCTTGCTCAGTCTTCAGGAACGGTGACGTCGTCCACCGTGGGCGGCAGCAGCGCCTGCGTCCTCGGCAGGACGTTGTCGATGAAGTCCTTCACCGCCGTGTCCAGGCCGATGTCGTGCTGGGCCCGCTCGGACAGGTACCAGCGGTGTTCGAGGAGCTGGTGGTAGATCTCCGCCGCGTCCATCGAGCCGCGCAGTTCGAGCGGGACGGCCCGCACGGTCGGGCGGAACACCTCCCGCACCCAGCGGTGGGCCAGTACCTCGGGGCGGGCGCCGAGGGGGTCGCCCGGGGCGTAGTCGTCCTGGGTGGCCATCCAGCTCTCCAGGTCGTTCAGGAGCCGTCGGGCCTGGTTCTCCTCGGTGTCCAGCCCGGTCAGCCGCAGCAGCTGCCGCTGGTGGTGTCCGGCGTCGACGACCTTGGGCACGAAGGTCACCGTGTCGCCGTTGTCGGCGTGCTCGATCTGCATCTCGGCGACGTCGAAGCCGAGGTCGTTGAGACGGCGGATCCGGCGCTCGATGTAGTGGTACTTGCCGGCCGGATACACCGACCTGCGCGTCAGCTCCTCCCACAGCTTGTGGTAGCGGGAGCAGATCTCGTTGCCGAACTCGATCGGGTCCACCGAGGGGTGCAGCGCCCCGGACGCCTCCAGGTCCAGCAGTTCGCCGCTGATGTTCACGCGGGCGAGATCGAGGTCGTACTCCCGCTGTCCGCTGCTGAGTTGCGCGTGCAGGTCGCCGGTCTCGGCGTCCACCAGGTAGGCGGCGTACGCGCCCGCGTCCCGTCGGAACAGCGTGTTGGACAGGGAGCAGTCGCCCCAGGCGAACCCGGCGAGGTGCAGCCGGACCAGCAGGACGGCGAGGGCGTCCATCAGACGGTGCATGGTGGCCGGACGCATGGTCGTCTCGAACATCGAGCGGTACGGCATCGAGCCGCCCAGGTGCCGGGTGATCAGTACCGGCTCCAGCGGCTCGCCCGAGCCGTCGAGGCGGCCGGTGACCACGCCGAGCGCGTCCACGGCGGGGATGCCGAGCCGGTCCAGGTCGCGCAGCAACTCGTACTCGCGCAGGGCGGGGCGCTCGGCGAGTTCCTTGACGGCGACGACCTCGTCGCCGGCGCGGGCGTAGCGCACCACGTGGCGGGAGATACCGCGGGGGAGCGGCACGAGGTGGTGCTCGGGCCACTCCTCCAGCGGCAGGTGCCACGGCAGTTCCAGCAACAGCGCGGGGTGTTCCGGGTTGGTGGCGCTGATCTGCAGTGCCATGGGTCCTCGTCCTCTGCCTTCGTCTCACGGTGGTGCGGAGCGCTCGCGGACAAGCGGTTTCCCGCTTCGCCTGGAGCATCTCCGCATCCGGAGGACCGTTTCGTCAACAGCGGCCCGCCGCATACCGTGCCGCCACCGTGGTGAACACGACCCCAGTCGTCAGTGCCGGACGCGGCGGAACACGTCGTCGGAGTCCGAGTCGTCCCAGCCCGCCATCTCCTCCGACGCGGTGCGACGGGCGGCCCGCGCCGAGGTCGCGTACATCGCCTCGATCTCGGCCTCGTACCGCTGCACGATGGTGTCCCGGCGCAGCTTCATCGACGGGGTGAGCATGCCGTTGGCGAGGTCGAAGGGCTCGGGCAGGATGCGGTAGACACGGATCGACTCCGAGCGCGACACCGTGCTGTTGGCCGCGGCGATCGCCCGCAGCACCTCCTGCCGCAGCGCGTTCTCCTCCCGCGCCTCCCGGCCCAGCAGCTCCCCCGGCGCGGACAGCGACCCCCGCCAGTGCGCGAGGAACTCCGGGTCCAGCGTGATCAGGGCACCCACGCAGGGCCGGTTGTCGCCCACGACCACCGCCTGATGGATCAGCGGATGCGTCCGCAGCTGCTCCTCCAGCGGCGCCGGGGCCACGCCCTTGCCCCCGCTGGTGATGATGATCTCCTTCTTGCGGCCGGTGATCGACAGATAGCCCTCGGAGTCCAGCCGCCCGATGTCCCCCGTGGCCAGCCAGCCGTCCTGGAGCGCGGCCCGGGTGCCCGCCTCGTCGTTGACGTACCCCTGGAACACCGAAGGCCCGTTGACCAGGATCTCCCCGTCGCGCGCCACCCGGATCTCCGTACCCGGCAGCGGACGGCCCACGGTGCCGAACTTCTCCCGGCCCACCGGCTGGGCGGTGATCCCCCCGGCGGTCTCGGTGAGGCCGTACCCGTCGTGGACGAGAATGCCGATGCCGGCGTAGAAGAGCGCGAGATCGCGGTTGAGGGGAGAGCCGCCGGAACAGCCGCCGCGCACCCGGCCGCCGAGCGCCGCGCGCAGCTTGCGGTACACCGTCTTCTCGTAGAAGGCGTGCTGGAGCCTCAGATCCATGGCGGGACCGGCGCCCGTGTCCAGCCGCTGCCGCTCGACGGCGAGGGCGTAGTCCTGGGCGATGCGCACCGCACGCTCGAACAGCGGTCCCCGGCCCGCCTGTTGGGCCTTGCGCAGGAAGTTCTTGTAGATCTTCTCGAAGACATAGGGGACACCGAAGAGGAACGTCGGCCGGAACGACCGCAGCGCGGCGGACAGCGCCTCCTCGGTCAACTCCGGCTCGTGCGCGAGGAGCAGCCCGCCGCGCAGACACATTCCCTGGATCATCAGGCCGTAGACGTGCGAGAACGGCAGGAAGGCGAGGATCGCCGGCTGTTCGCCGGGCGCCGCGGCGGTCTGCCGCCACCCGGTGAGCAGGACGTCGCAGGGGCTGGCCAGGCTGCGGTGGGAGAGCGCGCAGCCCCGGGCCCGGCCGGTCGTGCCGGACGTGTACGCGATCACGGCGGTGGAGTCCGGCATGACGATGCGGCGCAGCGAGTCCACCGTCGCGTCCGGCACGTCCCGGCCCGCCTCGACGAGGTGGGGCAGGGACTCGGTGTCCAACTGCCAGACGTGCCGCAGCAGCGGGAGCTTGGCGCACACCGAGCCGACCGTCATCACGCCCGGCTCGTCCTCGACCACCACGCCCACACAGGCCGCGTCCCGCAGGATCCACTCGATCTGGTCGCGCGACGACGTCGGATAGATCGGCACGATCTCGGCGCCCACGGACCACAGCGCGACGGCGAGCACCGTCCACTCGTACCGGGTCCGCGCCATCACGGCCACCCGGTTGCCCGGCCGGATCCCGGACGCGATCAACCCCTTGGCCAGAGCGGCCACTTCGTCCCGCGCCTCGGCCGCGCTCACCCGTGTCCAGGTGCCGGGGGAGGTGGTGTCGCGGCGCGCGATCTGCGGCAGAGCGGGATCACGGTCCGCCGTCTCGAACAGCGGATCGGCCAGCCCTCCGGCCATGACCGGGCCCGTCGGTGGAGCAAAACCGAAGTTGCCCATGCGACGCTCAGAACCTTCCCTGCACGCGACCTCGCCGATGGTGCGGTAACCGGCGGTGATCGAACGTAGCGTACGGCGCCGACGCCCGCGCGGGGAATCGGCAAGTCGGCCACCGCATATCCGCACTGTGGGCCGTGAACGTGATGTGCGGCACGTGAGGGACCCCCTTCGGCGGGCCCGCCCGGGAATCGTCGCTGAACACGGCTTGATCACCTCTGACCGGCGGTAACGCCCCAGACCCGGACGTCTGACGGGTGTGGCACTGTGGTGCGCGCGAACGCGGGAGATGTCCCGCCGATGTGGAGAGGTGGACGGTGCGCGAGCCCAACGTGATCGGGGACTGGCAGGAGTACGACGGCGATCTGGCCGGCCTGCGCGTGCGCGTCCATGGCGTCGAGTGCGCGGAACCTCCACGGGGACGCGACGACGCCGCCGAGGGCCTGACGTACTTCCGGTTCCGGGTGACCGTGGAGAACCGGGGCACCGACCATGTCGGGCTCCACCTGGAGGACGGCCAGCTCGACATCCGAACCGGCCCCGACGGCGAGAGCGCCTTCCTCGACTGGCGCAACTCCCGGTTCATCGAGGGCTTCGACCTCTACCCCCTGCGCCGCGCCACCTCCGTCCTGTACGCGGCCGCCCCCGAGGCACACCTCACGCAGTTCGACATCCAGGTCCAGCTGCGCGCCGACGAGGAGTGGACCGAGCGGTATCTGTGGACCGGCGGTATCGGCGTCGACGAGGACCTGCTCGACCAGGCGGCCGGCACGGGCCGGGAGGGCCTCGCCGGACAGATCAGCGCGTTCCTCCACGAGGAGGCGGAGCGCGGCGCGAGCTGATCGGTCGGCGGTGGCTCACCCCACCGGCGTGTCCGACCCCGTCGATGCCCGGCTCCCCGCGCGCCGTCGATGCCCGGCCCCCCGCGCGCCGACGGCGCCCGGCTCACCGCGTTCCGGCGGGCGTGCGGTCGCGGTCCCGGGTCACCAGCCGCTTCAGCAGCGGCCAGGCCAGCAGCACGGCGATGATCGCGTACACCGTCACCGAGAACGGTGTGTTCACCAGGCCGGAGACACTGCCGTCGCTGATCTGCAGGGCGCGCCGCAGCTGCTGCTCGGCGCCCGGGCCGAGGATGACGCCGATGACGGCGGGCAGCACCGGCAGACCGTAGCGGCGCATACCGAACCCGATCAGGCCGATGATCAGCAAGATCACCAGGTCGATCACCTCACCGCCGACCGCGTACGCGCCGACCGCGGCGAAAAAGAGGATGCCGGCGTAGAGATACGGCCGCGGAACGCGCAGGAGCTTCGCCCAGAGCGGGGCCAGCGGCAGGTTGAGCGCGAGCAGCAGGACCATGCCGACGAAGAGCGAGGCGATCAGGCCCCACACCAGGTCGGGCTCGCGTTCGAAGAGCAGGGGGCCGGGCTGGATGCCGTACTGCTGGAAGGCGGCCAGCATGACCGCCGCGACCGCCGTGGTGGGCAGGCCGAGGGTCAGCATGGCGACCAGGGTGCCCGCCGCCGAGGCCGACGCCGCCGACTCCGGGCCCGCCACCCCCTCGATGGCGCCCTTGCCCCACTCGTCCTGGTGCTTCGACAGCCGCTTCTCGGTGACGTACGACAGGAAGGTGGGGATCTCGGCGCCGCCCGCCGGGATCGCGCCGAACGGGAAGCCGATGAACGGGCCCCGCAGCCATGACTTCCAGGTCCGCCGCACATCCGAGCGGCCGAGCCAGGGCCGGCCCACCGGGATCGGCTCGGGCGGACTGCGGCGCAGATGGGCGGCGACCCACAGGGCCTCGCCGATGGCGAAGAGACCGACCGCGACGATCACCACGTCGATGCCGTCGGCCAGTTGCAGGGAACCGAAGGTAAGACGCTGCTGTCCGGTCATCTGGTCCAGGCCCACCAGGCCGATCGTCAGGCCGATCAGCAGGGAGGCGAGGCCCCGGATGCGGGACGAGCCCAGCACGGACGTCACGGCGATGAACGCCAGCACCATGATCGCGAAGTAGTCCGGGGCGCCGATGTCCACGGCCAGTTCGGCGACCGCCGGCGCCAGCGCCACCAGCAGGATCGTGCCGACCATGCCGCCCGCGAAGTGCCCGATGGCGGCGGCCGCCAGTGCCTGCGCGCCGCGCCCGGCCTTGGCCATCGGGTTGCCCTCCATGGCCGCGACCACGGCCGCGCTCTCCCCGGGGGTGTTGAGGAGGATCGAGGTGGTGGAACCGCCGAACATCGCGCCGTAGTAGATGCCCGCGAACATGATGAACGCGCCGACCGGGTTCAGTCCGTACGTCACCGGCAGCAGCAGTGCGACCGCCATGGCCGGTCCGATGCCGGGCAGGACGCCGATCGCCGTGCCGAGCAGGACGCCGATCGCGGCCCACAGGATGTTGATCGGGGTCAGGGCCGTACCGAAACCGTCGAGGAGGGAGGTGAGGGCGTCCATGTCAGAGCACTCCCATCAGCGGGCCGCCGGGCAGCGGCACCCCGAGCAGGTTGTTGAACACCGCGTACGTGACCAGGGAGATGACGGCCGCGATGAGCGGATCGCGGTCGAGGCGCCGGCTGCCCAGGGCGTAGGCCGCGCCCCAGAACAGCAGGGCGCCGGCTATGGGGAAGCCGAGCGGTTCGATCAGGACGGCCGCGCCGAGGAACACCCCGGCGAGCAGCAGCACCGTCCGCCAGTCGGCGGGCTCGGACAGGTCGATGTCCTCACCGGCCTCGGCCTCTCCCCGGCCGCCGCGCAGCACGTCCACGGCGAGCAGGGCGGCGATCAGCAGCAGCCCGGCGCCGACCACGATCGGCACGGTCTTCGGGCCGACGGGACCGCGCTGCGCGATGTCGACGTCCATGGTGAGCGCGTCGGTCAGGACCAGGACGCCGAGCGCCAGCAGCAGGATGCAGACGCCGAGCTCGGAGCGGTCGCGCAGCCAGGAGCGGCGTTCGGCCGTGGGCGCCGGGGGAGTGCCGGTGGTCTCCGTGGTCACAGTCCCAGCTCCTTCAGCACCGACACCACGCGCTTGTCCTGGGCGTCCAGGAAGTCGCCGAACCCGTCGCCGGTCAGGAAGGCGTCGTCCCAGCCGTTCTGCTTCAGCGACTGCCGCCACTCGGGAGAGTCGTGCAGTTCCTCGATCAGCCGGGTGAGCTTGTCCCGCTCGGCCTCGGTGAGACCGGGCGGGGCGACGATGCCGCGCCAGTTGGTGAAGTTCACGTCGTAGCCCGCCTCCTGGAGGGTCGGCGCGTCCAGCCCGTCCACCCGCTCCGGGCCGGTCACCGCGAGCAGCCGCAGCTCGCCCGCCTTGATCTGGTCCAGGTACTCGCCGACCCCGGACACCCCGAAGGCCACCTTGTTGCCCAGGATCGAGGCGAGCAGCTCACCGCCGCCGTCGAAGGGGATGTAGTTGACGTCCTTCGGCGCGATCCCGGCGGCCTGCGCCATCAGCATCGGCGCCAGATGGTCGGGCCCGCCCGGTGCCGACCCTCCGCCCACCGGCAGTTTGCCCGGGTCGTCCTTCCAGGCCTCGACGAGGTCGTCGATCGTCTTGTACGGCGAGTCCTTGGCGACCACCACGACGTCCTGCTCCTCGGTGAGGCGGGCGATCGGGGTGGTGTCGGCGAGGGTCTTCGGCGCGTCGTTGGAGCGGACGGCGCCCACGACACCGAGCCCCATCGACATCGCGAGTTTGCCGTTGCCGTGCTCGCTGACCAGCCGGCTCAGACCGACCGTGCCGCCGGCGCCGGGCAGGTTGAACACCTCGATGTTGTGGGTGAGCCCGGCGTCCTCGGCGTTCTTCGCGGCCGTCCGCGCCGTGATGTCGTAGCCGCCGCCGGGCGTGTTCGGCACCATGAAGCGCAGACCCGGTATCTGTGTGCCGGTCTCGGCCCCGCTGCCGGTCGTGAGCAGCGGCGGCCCCACGAGCACGAGCGCGGCCGCCCCGAGCAGGGCGAGGGGTGTGCGCAGCTGCACGAATGCCACCACCTGTCGGTCTGTGTCGAGGGGAAGAGTGATCTGGGCCACATCGTGCCCGCGCGGGGTGGGCCCGACGCACTTGCGGAGGCAACGGAGGTTGTGGTCGTTGTGGTCACGCAGCCTGTCACCTTATGGGCACGTCGCCCACACCTCTCTTTCCCGGATCGCACGCGGGCGCCATGATTGTGCGACCCACCGCACAAGGCGGCGCCCGAGCCGCGGGACGCCCGACGTGGCGTCGGCACGAGAGAAGAGCGGGACGCCCGACGTGGCGTCGGCACGAGAGAAGAACGGGACGCCTGGGACGGCGTCGGCACGAGACAAGAGCGAGACGCCCGGGGCGGCGTCGGCACGAGAGAAGAGTCCGTCGTGGTGTTCCGTCGCCATACCCTCGCAGGCGAGATGCTGGTCCTCCAGCTCGCCATCGTCGTGGTGGTGCTCCTGGCGGTCGCGGCGGTCTCGCTCACCCAGTCCGCGGCGACCTTCAACCGTGTGGAGGGCCGCCGCGTCACCGCGCTCGCCGAGCAGCTCGCCGCCAATCCCCTGGTCCGCGACCGGCTAGCCCAGCCCGTCGCGCACGAGGCCCTGGCGCCCCTGGTGAACTCCACCCAGACCCAGTCGGGGGTCACCTCGGTCACCGTCGCCGACGCGGACGGCCGGATCGTCAGCTCCACCGACCCCACCGTGATCGGCGACCCGATGCCCACCGGCGAGGGCGCCGTCGCGGGCCGCGGCTGGTCCGGCTCGCTGGCCCTGGACGGCAGCCGCGAACTCGTCGCCCAGGTGCCCGTGCTCGGCGCGACGACGAACGACAACCTCGGGCGGCTGCTCGGCACGGTGATGATCGGCGAGGCCTCCCCGACCGTGTGGCAGCGCCTCAGCGGCGCCTCCTCCTATCTCCTCGCCTACCTCGGCATCGCCAGCGGCCTCGGCCTCGTCGGCTCCTGGCTGCTCGCCCGGCGCGTCAAACGGCAGACCCTCGGCCTGGAGCCGCAGGAGATCGCCGGCCTCGCCGAACACCGCGAGGCCATGCTCTACGGCATCGCCGAAGGAGTGATCGCCCTGGACCCCCACCACCGGCTGACCCTCGTCAACGAGATGGGACGCCGCCTGCTCGACCTGCCCGAGGACTGCGTCGGCAAGAGCCTCGCCGACCTAGGCATCGAGGGACGGCTGCGGGACGTCCTGGCCGGAGCGCAGGAAGAGGCGCCCCACCAGCGCGACGAGGTCGTCATACGCCGGGGCCGGGTCCTGGTGATGAACCGGATGACCGTCACCAAGGACGGCCGCCCCCTCGGCTCCGTCACCACCCTGCGGGACCGCACCGAGCTGGCCCGCCTCGAACGCGAGATCGGCTCCTTCCGCAGCTCCGCCGAACTGCTGCGCGCCCAGGCCCACGAGTTCGCCAACCAGCTGCACACCATCTCCGGGCTCATCCAGATCGGCGAGCAGGACGAGGTCGTCCACTACATCCGCGCGCTGAGCCGGCGCCGCCACTCCCTCGACGTCACCCTCAGCCGCCGCGTCCGCGACACGGCCGTCGCCGCCCTGCTCATGGCGAAGACGTCCCTCGCCGCCGAACGCCGGGTCACCCTGCGGATCTCGGACAGCACGGCACTCGACCGGCTCGCCCCGGAGGACGCCGCCGACGTGGCCACCGTGGTCGGCAACCTGGTCGACAACGCCGTGGACGCGGCCGCCACCACGACCGCACCCGACGCCCCCGAACCCTGGGGCGGTGCCGACGGCCGCGAGGCCTGGGTCGAGGTGGAACTGCGTCAGGACGCCTCCAGCGTGGAGATCGTCGTCCGTGACTCGGGCCCCGGCGTGGCCCCCGAACTCGCCCGCGAGGTCTTCTCCCACGGTTTCACCACCAAGGCCGCGCGGGAAGGCGAACGCGGCATCGGCCTGGCTCTCACCCGGCTGGTCTGTGAACGCCACGGCGGTGAGATCTCGGTGACCAACACCCCCGACGGTGCCATGTTCACCGCCCGCATGACCGTCAGCCACCTCGCCGACGCGGTGGCGGAAGGAGTAACACCATGAGCGGCACGAACGGTACGAGCAGCCCGCCCGGCACCATCGACGTGCTCGTGGTCGACGACGACTTCATGGTGGCCCGGGTCCACCGCACCTTCGTCGAACGCGTCGAGCCGTTCCGCGTCGTCGGCGTCGCCAGCACCGGCGAACAGGCGGTCACCGCCGTCGACGAACTGCGCCCCGACCTGGTCCTCCTCGACCTCTACCTCCCCGACGGCTTCGGCCTCGACGTCATACCCCGGCTGCGCACCGCGGGCCACGACTGCGACGTCATGGTCATCAGCGCCGCCCGGGAGGCCGACAGCGTGCGCGGCGCGGTCCGCCACGGCGTCGTCGACTACCTCCTCAAACCCTTCGAGTTCGAGGAACTGCGCTCCCGGCTCCAGCGGTACGCCGCCCAGCGCGGCCGTCTGCTGACCACCGTCGTCCGCGGCCAGGCCGACGTCGACCGCGTCCTCGCCGGGGCCGCCGCGCCGGCGGCGTCGGCGGGCGCCCTGCCCAAGGGCATGAGCGTCGAGACCGCCGAGCTGATCGAAGGCACCCTGCGCGGCACGGACGGCAGCCTCTCCGCCACCGAGTGCGCCACCCTCACCGGTATCTCCCGCGTCAGCGCCCGCCGCTACCTGGAGTACTTCCACGGCACCGGCAGCGCGGACGTCTCCCTCCGCTACGGCGTGGCCGGGCGGCCGGAGCGGCGGTACAGCTGGCGGGTGTGACGCACCGGCCGGTACCCTCCGCCGTCCCCCGGCGGCTACAGCCCCAGGTGCCGTCGTACGACGTCGACGACCTCCTGCGGCCGGTCGTTGAGGTAGAAGTGGCCGCCGGGGAACACGCACAGCTCGGTCGGTCCGTCGGTGTGGTCCGTCCAGGCACGGGCCTCCGCCACCGTGGTCACCGGGTCGTCGTCGCCGGTGAGGACGGTGACCGGGCAGGTCAGCCGGTCGCCGGGGCGCGGCTCGTACGTCTCCAGGGCACGGTAGTCACCGCGCAGCGCCGGCAGCACGAGCTGGAGGAGCTCCTCGTCCTCGAAGACCTGTCCGTCGGTGCCGCCCAGCCGACGCACCGCCTGGAGGAGCTCGGCGTCACCGCACTCGTGCAGCTTCCTGCCGACGCGGTGCGTGGAGGGGGCACGCCGTCCTGAGACGAAGAGCCGGACCGGCGCCCGCCCGCCCGCCGCCAGCGTGAGGGCCGTCTCGTAGGCGACGACCGCGCCCATGCTGTGCCCGAAGAGGGCGAGCGGCCGGTCGTCGTCCCCGACGACGGCCTCGACGATCCGCTCGACCAGCTCCCGGATGCTCTCCGCCGGCGGCTCCGCGTAACGGTCCTGACGTCCCGGATACTGCGCGGCCAGCACATCGGCCGCGGGGGCGAGGGCCTGCGCCATGGGGTGGTAGTAGCTCGCCGAGCCGCCCGCGTGCGGCAGGCACAGCAGCCGGACCGCCGCTTCGGGCGCGGGCCGGTAACGACGTATCCACGCGCCGCCGTTGACCGCTGAGGTCATGGACGAACTCACTTCCCGTTCCTGGTCGAGATCCGCGCACGCACCGACGCTCACAGGCTACGCCCGAGATCCACCCGCTGAGGAGGAAGCCCGCGTCGCGCCTCCATCGTCGGTACGCGTTCCAGGACGCCGCCCGCGAAGACGTCGTAGAGGGGGAGCGTTTCGAGGTGGACGTATCCGATGTGGCAGTCGCAGACCGCCAGCGGGCACGGACGGGGCGCGAGTGCCGCGCGGAAGGAACCGTCGTAGAGGTTGCCCAGCTCGGCCTTGACGAAGTGGCAGCGCCGCACCGTCCCCTCGCCGTCCACCGACACGACCGTCGAGCCGGTACGGCACGCGCTTCCCGCCGAGCGGTGCGGATGGCGGCTGAAGGGGAAGAGGGGGTCCAACCCGCTCCACAGCGCCGCCTCTTCGTCGGTGTACGTGTGCCCCTCGGCGGCGTTCACCCACAGATACACGTGCTCCGGCAGCTCCCCGCGCAGCCGGCGGGCGTGCTCCAGATGCCCGGGCAGACCGACGATCCCCACGCTGAAGCGGATCCCCGTCCCGGCCAGCCGACGGGCCTTGCCGAGGAACCGCTCGTACGGGGTCTGCCCGGGGTGGTACGTGCACCACAGGGCCACCGTGTCCGGGTCGGCCTCCGCCAGCCACTCCGTGCGGCAGCTGAGGTTCGTCTGGATCGCCACCCGGTCGATGTGCGGTTCGTGCGAGAGGTCCACCAGGGCCTTCCGGTACCAGGAGCGCACCAGCCCCTCGCCCCACGGCGTGAACAGCACCGACAGCCGGTCGCCGCTCTGCTCCCGCGCCCAGGTGGTGAACCGGTCCAGGGAGTCGCGGTCGGCCCGCAGCTGGGCCGTCGAGTCGCGGCGCTTGGCGAACGGGCAGTAGGGGCAGTCGTAGTCGCAGGAGGCGAGGGGGCCCCGATAGAGGATCGTCAGGTCCATGGGCGCCGTCACTTCGGCTCGTACCCGGCCATCGCGGCCCTTACGGCGGGGGAGAAGAAGCCGGGACCGATGGCGTCCGAGTGGGCCAGCCCCTCGGGGGAGAGCCTCAGCCGCCCGGCGCCCGCCTCCGCCAGCCAGCCGCGCGCCGCCAACAGGTCCAGCTCCACGGCGAAGTCCGCGCACGGGTCCGAGCCGAACCGCCGCCGGTAGTCCGCCACCGGCAGCCCCTGCGCCTGGAGCAGCGACTGCAGCAGATGGCGGCGCCGCGCCTCGTCCTCGTCGACCTCGCGGCCGTGCACGGCCCGGCCGAAGTCCTCGGTGACCGTGTAGTCGTCGATGATCGTGCGGATCTGGCTCATGCCGACCGCGTAGTCGAAGGAGTAGTGCAGCTTCGACGTGTACGAACGGGCCCCGCAGCCCAGGCCGATCATGCCGTCGGTCTGGCAGGCGTAGTCGTCCGGGCCCTGCGGCGGCGCGTCCACGCGGCGGAACATCCGCATGGACACCTGCTCGTAGCCGTGCGCGAGCAGATGGTCGCGGCCCTCGCGGTAGCGCCGCAGCCGTGCCTCGTCCCAGTCACGGTCCGCGGTCTCCGGGTCCGTGCCGCGGCCGAGACCCGTCAACGGCCGTACATACAGCGGATAGAGGTAGACCTCCTCCGGCCGCCAGGCCAGGGCCGCGTCCAGGGACAGCCGCCAACTGGCCGCCGTCTGCCCGTCGATGCCGTAGATCAGGTCGATGTTGAGGACCGGGATACCGGCGTCGCGGATCCGTGACAGCGCCGCCTCCACATCGGTCCGCCGCTGCGGCCGTACGGCCGCGCGCGCCTCCTCGGCCACGAAGCTCTGCACGCCGAGGCTCAGCCGTGTGGTGCCCCGCTCGGCCAGGACGGCCAGCCGGTCGGCCGTCGCCGTGGCCGGGGAGGCCTCGACCGACAGCGGGATCGCCCGCAAGTCCGCGCCCAGGTGCCGCTCGGCGATGTCGCACAACCGCTCCAGCTCGGCGGCCTCCAGATAGGTCGGGGTGCCACCGCCGAACGCGGCGTTCGCGAACCGCACCGGCTCCGCGTCCCCGAGCGCCTCCCGCACCGCGATCGCCTGCCGTTCGAGCGCGTCGAGATAACGGCCGGTCAGCCCGTCCGGCGCGCCGATCCGGGTGAAGAGGTTGCAGAAGCCGCAGCGCACCTCGCAGAACGGTATGTGCGCGTACAGCGACAGCGCCTGCCGGGACTCCCCGGCCCACAGGTCCGCCAGCCGCGGGGCGCCGGGCAGCTCCCGGTACGCCGTCTTGTGCGGGTAGGCGTACACGTAGTGCTGATAGGGACGGCCCGATGTCTCGGTCAGGCTCTCGGTCTCGGTCACGGTCATGCGGACGGCTCCAGGAAGAAGTGGCTGTAGGGGACGGTCCACACGGCCTCGTGGCCGAGACGGTGCCCGGTGTAACCGTCCTCGCCGTAGGTGGTCCCGTGGTCGGAGCAGACGACGGCGAAGCAACGGCGCCGTGCGCTCATCGCGGCGAAGAGCCGCCCGACGTGCCGGTCGATGTACTCGAGGGCCGCCGCGTGCGTGACCAGGCTGTCGCCCGCCTCGCGGGTGGCGCCCGGCAGATGGAACCAGTTGGGCTGGTGCAGCGCCGAGGCGTTGAGGAACAGGAACAGCCGCCGCCCGGCGGGCAGTTCGGCCACGACCCGCTCGGCACGGGCCACCTGGGACTCGAAGGACGTCGGTGACGCAACGGAGAACTCCGGCTCCCAGTGGCTCTCCTGGAACAGGTCCGGCAGGACACTGCCCAGCGCCCCCTGCTTGTTGAAGAAGCCGACACCACCGATGCACACCGTGCGATAGCCGTGCTCGGCGAGCGCCGACACCAGGTCGGGGCTGTCGAAGACGAAGGTGCGCCCCTCGGTCGTCTCACTGCCGGCGAACCGGCCCGCGAAGAGACGCGGATGAGGTCCGGGCGCCGCCGGGGTCGGCAGGAAACCCGCGAACATCGCCTGGTGCGAGGCATAGGTGAAACTGCCGGGCGCGTGCCGCTTCTCCCAGGTGCCGCCGGGCAGACGAGCGGCCAGGTTCGGCAGCCGGCCCGCCGCCGCGAGCTCCACGGCCACGTCGTACCGCAGGGTGTCGAGGGTGAGCAGCAGCAGGTCGTCGCGGCCCACCACCTCGTTCATGTCGGGTGCGCCGGCCGGGCCGGACGGCTCAGAAGGGTGCATGGTCTTTCCTTGCCTGGGGGTGGTGCGAGGGCGCCGGGAGCGTCGCGCGGCGCACCGCCGCGAGCTGCGCCGCATAGGTGTCCAGGCCCTCCGCCGGGCCGCCCGGCAGCCCGGTGAGCCGGGGCAGCAGATCACCGAACGCGTTGACCTCGCCGACGGTGAACCGGCGCCAGCCGATCGCCGGCAGCAGGTCCACGCCGACGCACAGCGTGTCCGGGAAGCAGGCGGCGGCCCGCTCGCAGATGTCGAGCGCCTGCCTCCAGCGGTCACCCGCCGCGTCCACGACCGACGTCAGATCGCCCCGCGCCCCGCCGAGATGGAGGTTGGTCATCGGGAAACGGCTGGTGCGCACGACCGCGTGCGTGGCCCGGCCCGCCACGACCAGGACCCGCAGATCGGCGGACCTGCCGTGCGCGGACGCCTTCGGGAGCCAGCGCTCGATGTGCAGACCGTCGGCCGCGAGGGCGTCGACGATCCCGGTGATCAGCCGTTCGTCCGTGTAGCGGCGCACCCGCAGGGAGTTGTGCAGCCGGAGCGGGGCGTGCGGCCGGCCGTCGACCGCCACCTCCACCGAGGTGGTGGCCCTGACCCGCCCGCTCGCCGCCGACTCGACGGCCAGCACACCGGACGCGGAGGAGCCGTGGGCCGGCTTCACGAAGACCCGCGCCATGCCGTGCTCCCGCATCGCCTCCCGTACGTCGTCCCAGCCGCGCACCGGCGACGCGTCGCCCGAGGTGGGCGACGGCGGCACCGGAACCCCCGCCGCGTCGAGCCGGGCATGGCACAGCCGCTTGTCGAACAGCACCGCCAGATCCGCGGGGTCGTCCAGCCGCACCCCGCCCCGCAACGAGCCCACGGCGGCCAGGAAGCGGGCGTACCAGGTGGCCGAGCCCTCCACCCGCGTCGGATCGTCGACGCCCCGCAGCAGCCGGTCCACCTCGGCGTTCTCACCCGGCGAGTCCAGCCGGACGACCTCGTCGTCGGCGAACCGGTGGCCGCCGTCGCGCAGCACGTCCCGCCACTCGACGACACGCGGCGTCCCGACACCGGCCGCCTCGGCCGCCGCGACGAACAGCCCGACCCGCCGGTTCTCCCCGTTCCCGACGACCACCCACCTGTACGGGCCGAGCCCCGCACCCACCGCACCGGTCCGACCGGCCACACCGACCCCCCTCCGCCCGCGCTTGCCTACGCGCTCACTCACCCACCGCGACGAACCGCCAGACCGTGCCGTCCTCCTCCTCGTCCGACTCGGCGTCGTCGGCGTCGACGTCGACCTGGACCCCCTCGGCCTCCAGGGAGTCCCGGAGGCGGTCGCGTATCGCCGGGCTCAGGTAGTTGTGGTGCAGGTCCAGCGTGGTCAGATGGGTGAGCGGCTGGCCCGTGAGCAGCGCCGTCGCGCCGTCGTCGGTGAGGACGCCCATCGACACGTCGAGGACGTCGAGGCGGGCCACCACGGGGGCGGAGGCCAGCGCCGCGCAGATGTCGTCCTGCATCTCGCTGTTGCGCAGCGCCAGATGCTTGAGCGCCGGCAGCCGGGTGCCCGCGAGGATCGGCGCCAGGTCGGCGACCTCGCAGTCGCCGCCGTACTCGGACGTCCCCAGCCACAGGTCCAGTTGGACCAGGGCCGGCAGATCGCTGCCCGCGACCCCGCGGACCGCCTCGACGGGCATACCGCCGGTCTCGACCGTCAGCGTCCGCAGCCGCTCGTGCCGCACCGTCGGGAAGACGAGTTCCTGACCGCCCCGCACACCGAACTCCTCCAGCTCCGGGAAGGCGTTCAGCAGCGGGCCCACGTCGCCCTGGTGGATCCAGGAGATCTCGCACTCCTCCATCACGATGTCACCGAGGAACAGCGCGCGCAGCGCGGGCAGCCGGTCCTTCGCCGCGACCAGGGCCCGGACGATCTCCTCGGGGCCGTTGTCGTACGCGTCGCTCCAGGCGCCCACGACCAGCGCCCGCACCTTCTCGGTGTCGACCGAGGCCAGGAACCGGGCGAACGCCTCCTCCCACGCCTCCTCGCTGTCGTACGAGTCCACGGCGATGCTCCAGGCCACCGACTCGGGAGCGGGCAGATGCCCGGCGCCCTCCGGTCCCTTCACCGAGGAGGGGAAGCGGTGGACCGGCAGGTCGTGGAACTCCTCCAGATGGCTCCCGATGGTCATGTGCGCCCCGCCCCTTCGTTCCATGTCCATGGGCGGCAGTCGAGTCCGTGCACGGTCCGCCCGTTGCGCACCCGGAGCGCACAGCGCCGCCGGATACCGGAGTTCTACCAAGCCCCACTGACACCGTGTGCGGCGGACCCCCGTCCTGTGGACGAACCGTCGTGCCCGACCCGGCGAACCGTCGTGCGCGGGCCGATTGAAGACAACCCAGCAGGGTGTCAGTCAGTGGCAGAGCCACGACCACCGGAATCCGCTACGAGTATCAATGTCAGTGGCTGCCTCTACGGTTTTTCTCGTGGCACGGCGAGTGCCCGACGGGAGGGAGACCCATGTACCGGCAAGGAGACGTCCTCATAGCGCCGTTGGCGCAGAGCGCCGTGCCCGGCGACGCGCTCGACGCCGCGTCGGAACCGCGCGACGGGCGCGGCCGGCTCGTCCTCGCCCTCGGCGAGGTCACCGGCCACGCGCACGCCGTGGTCGGCCCCGGCCGCCTCGTCCGCGAGGCGGGCGCGTTCGGACCGATGCTGCTGCACGTGCCGGAGGGCGCCCGCGTCGTCCACGAGGAGCACGCGGCCATCTCCCTGCCCAAGGGCTGGTACCGCGTCATACGCCAGCGCGAGTACGTACCGGGCTCGGTGCGGATCGTCGCCGACTGAACCCGCCGAACCGACCGAACCCGCGAGGGAAACGGCGGCCGTGGTGTACGGCCGCCGCAGACAGGCATCGAGAGCCAGGAGGAACGGCGTGACGGAACGGGTGGGTTGGCGGGCGGTGGCGGCGGCCACCGGGGCGGGCGACCGGGCGCGGGCCGAGGCGGGCGTACGGCTCGCGTACCGGCGGGCGGGGCTGCGGGAGCCCGAGCGGATCGTGTGGGCCCGCTCGCCCCTGGAGGCGGTACGGCTGCTGTCGGGAGCACCGGCGGCGGGCGGCGAGGCCCTGCCGGCGACCGGGGCGAGCGTCCGCGACGCGGTCCGCAACAGACCCGTCGCCGCCGAACGCGCCCGGCTGCACACCCGGCTGGGCCCGGCCGGCTGGAGCGATCACTGGCGTGCGACGGGCGCCGACCTCTGGGAGACGACCCGGCCGCTCGTCGACCGCGTCCGCACCGGCGTCGTCGAGGCCCTGGCCCCCGCCGGCCGCGAGGAGGAGACCGGCATCCGGCTGCTCCTCCTGGACGCCGTCCTGGGCCAGCACGACGCGGCCTGGCTGGCCTCCTTCGACGCCGCCCCGGGCCTCGACGGACTCGCCGAGGTGGCCCGCACGGCCGGCTGGTGGTGGCCCTACGAACACATAGCGATCGTCGCCGAGCGGCCCGTGGAGCTGCACCGCGACGAGGCGGGCCGACTGGACCGCGGTGACGGACCCGCGCTCGCCTACGCCGACGGCTTCGCCCTGCACGCCTGGCGAGGGCTGCCCGTCCCCGGCGCGTTCCTCGACCGGCTGGACGCGTTGACTCCGGCGGAGATCCGGGCGGAGGAGAACGCGGAGCTGCGTCGCGTGATGCTGGAGTTCTACGGCTACGACCGCTACCTGGAGGAGTCCGGGGCGCAGCCGGTGCACCGCGACGAGACGGGCGTGCTGTGGCGGACAGCCCTGCCCGGCGACGAGGACGTGGTGATGGTCGAGGTCGTCAACTCCACGCCGGAGCCGGACGGCACGAGCCGCACCTACTGGCTGAGGGTGCCGCCCACGACGACCACGGCCCGGGAGGGAGTGGCCTGGACGTTCGGCCTGAGCGCCGAGGCGTACGAGCCGCTGCGGCAGACCTGAGCGCCGCCGGGGGCCCGGCCGTCACTCGAAGCGTGAGGTGTCGCCCGCGCCCTTGCGGATGATCTCGGCCTCGCCGCTGGAGAAGTCGATGACGGTCGTCGGCTCCGTACCGCAGTCGCCGGAGTCCACCACCGCGTCGACCAGGTAGTCGAGACGTTCCTTGATCTCCCAGCCCTGCGTCAGCGGCTCCTCCTCGTCGGGCAGCAGCAGGGTGCTGGAGACGAGCGGCTCGCCGAGCTCCGCGAGCAGCGCCTGGGCCACCCGGTGGTCGGGGATGCGCACCCCGACGGTCTTCTTCTTGGGGTGCAGGAGCTTGCGGGGCACCTCCCTGGTCGCGGGGAGGATGAAGGTGTAACTGCCGGGCGTCGACGCCTTCACGGCACGGAACACGTCGTTGTCGACGTGCACGAACTGGCCCAGCTGCGCGAAGTTCTCGCACACCAGGGTGAAGTGGTGACGGTCGTCGAGCTGCCGGATCGTACGGATCCGCTCGATGCCATCACGACTGCCCAGCTGGCACCCCAGCGCGAAGCAGGAGTCCGTCGGATACGCGATGAGCCCACCCTGACGGATGCTGTCGGCCACCTGCCCGATGGCACGCGGCTGAGGGTTGTCGGGGTGCACGTCGTAGTACTTGGCCATTGGACGAGCTTATGCCTCCGGGGGGCGCGCGCCTGCTCTTGGGGCCGCAGGCCCCCTCGAAGGGGCGCGGGGAACTGCGCGACCAGCCACGAACCACCCGTAGCCGGACCACGGTCGCACAGCCCCCCACGCTCTTCGCGAGCGCTACGCGCCGCTGGCCCGCAGCATGTCCTCACGCTCGACGATCTTCACGCGTGCGCGGCCCTGCGGCTCACCCAGCGCCTTCTCGGCGGCGTCGAGCTGGTACCAGCCCTCCCACGTCGTGAAGCGGACGTTCCGCTCCGCGAGGAAGGCGTCGACGTCCTCCGGGGCGGGCGCGGACGGCTCGTGCAGCCGGCCGTTCGCGAAGTCGTCCAGGAGGTTGGAGACGGTCTCGTTGGCGTCGCCCTTGGTGTGCCCGATGAGGCCGACCGGACCGCGCCGGATCCAGCCGGTGACGTACGTCGACTGCAGGTGCGCGCCGGTCTCCTCGATGACCCGGCCGCCCTTGTCCGGGACGGTGCCCGTCTCGACGTCCCAGGGCAGCTTGGGCAGCTTGTCCGAGAGGTAGCCGACCGCGCGGTAGACGCCGGTGACGTCCCAGTCCTTGAACTCGCCGGTGCCCTTGACGTTGCCGGTGCCGTCGAGGGCGGTGCGCTCGGTGCGCAGGCCGACGACCTTGCCGTCCTCGCCGAGGATCTCGGTGGGCGACTCGAAGAAGTGCAGGAACAGCTTGTGCGGGCGGTCGCCGGTGTCGCGGATCGCCCAGTTCTCCAGGGTCTTGGCGACCATGTCGGCCTGCTTGTTGCCGCGCCGGGTCGCGATGGAGCCCTCGTCGTAGTCGATGTCCTCGGGGTCGACGATGACCTCGATGTTGGGGGAGTGGTCCAGCTCCCGCAGCTCCATCGGGGAGAACTTCGCCTGCGCCGGGCCGCGGCGGCCGAAGACGTGGACCTCCAGCGCCTTGTTGGCCTTCAGGCCCTCGTAGACGTTCGCGGGGATCTCGGTCGGCAGCAGTTCGTCGGCCGTCTTGGCGAGGACACGGGCCACGTCGAGGGCGACGTTGCCGACACCGAGGACGGCGACCTTCTCGGCCTCCAGGGGCCAGGTGCGCGGGACGTCCGGGTGGCCGTCGTACCAGGAGACGAAGTCGGCCGCGCCGTACGAGCCGTCGAGGTCGATGCCGGGGATGTCGAGCGCGCGGTCGGCCGTGGCGCCCGTGGAGAAGATCACGGCGTCGTAGAACGCGCGCAGGTCGTCCAGGTTGATGTCCGTCGGGTAGTCGACGTTGCCGAACAGCCGGATCTGCGGCTTGTCGAGCACCTGGTGCAGGGCCGTGATGATGCCCTTGATGCGGGGGTGGTCGGGGGCCACGCCGTAACGGATCAGTCCGAACGGGGCGGGCATCCGCTCGTAGAGGTCGATGGACACACCGGGCTCGGTGGCCACGTCGGACTTCAGCAGCGCGTCGGCGGCGTAGATCCCGGCGGGTCCGGCTCCGACAATGGCTACCCGCAGAGGGCGGGGCATGTTCAGGTTCCCTTCGAGCGGAGAAAAGCGACTCGTCGGCAACCCTAAACTAAGGTAACCCTTACCAGGTACGCGGGTCGGGTCTATGACCTCATAAGGCGATCTTATGCCATGCGGGGGAATGGGTGGACGCCGGGGAGGTGCGCGCGGCCCGTCCGGGAAGACCGGGTCGACGTGATGTGTTTGCCCTGGCGGTGAACGGCAACGCGGTTTCCATGAATCGACCGAACAAGGACCCGAACGAGAACTCCGCGTCCGCCGAGACGGCGGCGGCCAAGGCCCGCCGCACCACCAGCAAGGCCACGGCCCCGGCCACCGAGTCCGCGAAGACGGCCGCGATCAAGGTGGACGACGCCGCGTCGTCCACCAAGGCCGGTGCCGGACGCGCGGCCGACGTGACCAAGCGCGCCGCCGACAGCACGAGCAGTGCCGTGCACAGTGCGGTCAAGGGCGTCGAGGCGAGCCGCCAGGCGGTGGTGCAGGCCTCCGGCCAGGTGGCCGCCACCGCCAAGACGGCCATGACCGTCATCGCCCACCGCAAGCTCGTCGCCGCCGGCGTGGGCGCGGGCCTGACCGCCCTGACCGCCGCGTCCTACGCGGTCGGCCGCCGGTCCGGACGCCAGGTCCAGGGCCCGCTCACCCGGCTCACGGGCGGCCGCATCTAAGCGCCCGCCGTACCGTCCACACCACGCGCGGGAAGCGGCCCACCGGGCTCCTTCCCGCGCGACGGCGCCTGAGAGCCAGGTCGGCGCGAGGGCGTGGCAGGGACACGTCCGGGCGACGGGACCGCCGGGCCGGGCAGCGCGGCCCCGACGCGGCCTCGCCGATCCGAACGCCCGCCGCTTCGTCGCCTTGTCTGCCGACCTCACGCGGCGCGCGGTGCCGTCGGGGACGCGCAGGCGCGGCCCCGCTGCGCGGCCTCACCTGCGCGGCCTCACCTGCGCGGCCGGACCACCGGGCCGTATCCCGGCTGCATCCGGGCCGTGTCCGGCGTGGCGGCACCGTCGGCCTCACCCCCACCGCCCTACCAGCGGCCTTCCACCTGCTCCTTGACGCGCCGGTCGTACAGCTCCCGGATCGCCGTGAGCGTCTCGCCGGTCAGCGGCGGCAGCGCGGCGGCGGACGCGTTGGCGCGGGCCTGCTCGGGGGTGCGGGCGCCCGGGATGACCGTCGTGACGCCCGGCAGCTGGATGATCCAGCGCAGGGCCAGCTGGGCCGGGGTGAAGCCCTCGGGGGCGAGCGCGGCGAACTCGACGGCGGCCTCGACACCCGTGCCGTAGTCCACGCCGGAGAAGGTCTCGCCCTGGTCGAAGGACTCGCCGTGCCGGTTGTACGTGCGGTGGTCGTTCTCCGCGAAGACCGTGTCCTTCGTGTACTTGCCGGACAGCAGCCCCGAGGCCAGCGGAACACGCGCGATGATCGCGACCCCCGCCTTCTCGGCCGCCGGAAGGACGTCGAGGAGCGGCTTCATCCGGAACGGGTTGAGGATGATCTGCACGCTCGCCACGTTCGGCCGGGCGATCGCCGTCAGCGCCTCGGCACAGGTCTCCACGCTGACGCCGTACGCGGCGACGCGCTCCTCCTCCACCAGGGTGTCCAGGGCGTCGAACACCTCGTCCGAGGAGTAGACCGGCGTGGGCGGGCAGTGCAGCTGGACCAGGTCGAGGCGGTCCACGCCGAGGTTGCGGCGGGACCGGTCGTTCCAGGCCCGGAAGTTGTCGAGGACGTAGTTCTCGGGGATCTGGTCCACGCGACGGCCCATCTTCGTCGCGACGAACACATGGAGGTCGGGCCTGCTCCGCAGGAACGTGGCGATGGTCTGCTCGCTGCGCCCGTCACCGTAGACGTCGGCCGTGTCGAAGAAGGTCACCCCCGACTCGGCCGCCGCCTCCAGCACCCCCAGGGCTTCCTTGTCGTCGACGTCTCCCCAGTCGGCGCCCAGCTGCCATGTGCCGAGACCGACCACCGACGCGTGCTGACCCGACCTACCGAATGCGCGTTCTTCCATGGCGTCAGTCTGTCACCTGTTCCGCACGGTCAATGCGGGAAGACGCGCGGCCGGCGCTGCCGGGGCAGCTCGTCCCGGAACTCGGCGATGAGCGAGCTGATCTGCCGGGTGAGTTCGGTCTTCTCCAGCTGGTCGAGGTAGAGGTTGCGGCCGGCGAGGCCGACCGCGTCGACGCAGAAGTACATCGCCATCAGCGGGTTGATGAACAGCTCGCTGTTCCGGGTCCGGTCGGTGAACCGGACGTCGCCGAACTCGCCCCGCACGGCCGCCGCGATCGAGCCGTTGACGATGCTCGGGTGGCGCGGCGTGGACCGCTGGGCGTGGGCCACCGCGTCCAGGTAGAGGGCGCCCTCGCGGCTGTCGCGCGGCAGCGAGAACGCGCCGAGATAGGCGCCGTCGCGGTCCAGCGCGGCCAGGTTCTCCAGGACCAGCGAGTGGTTGACCCCGTGGTAGGAGTCCACGCCGAAGCCGAGGCAGGCCACCAGCCGGTGCGGGACCTCGTCGAGACCGGCGACGGCACCCAGACTCGCCATGTCCTCCTCCGGCGTGCCGAGCCCGTGCTCGTCTCCGCGCATCAGGATGTCGGTGCCGCCGTCCACCAGGACGACGGCGTCCACCCCGCCCAGATGGTCGATGAGCGCGCGATAGGCGGCCCGCAGGGGCGCCACGCCCGTACGGGAGAGCGCGTACACCGTGCTGGGCAGCCGGTGCAGGTCAAGCCACCGGGCGAGGGACTGCTCGGGGAAGTAGTCGCCCCGGAACGTGGTGTCCGGGCCGATGGCCGCGACGTCCTGTTCGAGCCACACGTCCAGGCTCAGGCCGTACAGATCGGCGAAGGAGAGGTTCGCGAGATGGACCTCCTTGCCCGCCGACCGCAGGGCGAGGGCCAGAGGGAGGCCGGCGTAGACGTCGAACCCGCCACCGGCACCGGCTATGAGCACGCGGCGCGCGTCGTGCAGCCGGGTGAAGAACGGGGGTTGTCGCAGGGAGAACACCGGGGGAAGTTAACAGGTCGACCACCGGCACGGCTTCTCATATTCCTGGGTGAACGACGGTGACGCGAGGCCGACCCGCCGGATACCGTACCGATCAGTAACCGCACCGCATCGCAGCCGCATCGCAACCGCACCGCAGGAGGCCCCATGCCGAAGCTCGAAGTCGACGGCGCCGCGCTGACGTACGACGACGAGGGCCCCCGCGAAGGCGACGGCGTGCCCCTGGTGTTCGTCCACGGCTGGACCGCGAACCGGCACCGCTGGGACCACCAGGTGGCGCACTTCGCCGAGAAGCGCCGAGTGATCCGGCTCGACCTGCGCGGCCACGGCGAGAGCAGCGGCGCCGGGGTGCGCACGATCGAGGAACTGGCGACAGACGTGCTCGCCCTCCTCGATCACCTGGAGATCGAGCGGTTCGTCCTCGTCGGCCACTCCATGGGCGGCATGATCTCCCAGACCATCACCCTCGCCCACCCCGAGCGGGTGGAGCGCCTGGTGCTGGTCAACTCCATCGGCCGCATGACCTACAGCCGGGGCCGTGGCCTGCTCATGGCGGCCTCCGCCCGCGTCCCCTTCAAGCTGTTCGTCGCCGCCAACATCCAGCGGGCCTTCGCCCCCGGCTACCCCCGCGAGGAGATCCGCGAGTACATCCGCGCCTCCTCGGCCACCCCGCGCGAGGTCGTCATGACCCTGTACGGCGCCATGCGCGCCTTCGACGTCCTCGACCGCCTCGGCGAGATCGGCACGCCCACGCTCCTCGTGCACGGCTATCACGACATCCAGCTCCCCGTCTCCCAGATGCTCCGCATGGCCAAGGCCTACCAGGACGCCGAAGTGCGCATCCTGGACGCCGGCCACGAACTCCCGGTGGAGAAGCCGGCGGAGCTGACCGCCACCCTGGACCGCTTCCTCACCGGCGCCCGCCCCTGAGCCCCGCCGTCGACCGGGACCGGCCGGGTGTGGTCACACCGCCTCGCGCGAGCGTGCCTTCCCCCGGCCGAGGAGGCCACCGAGGGAGCGCGGCCGGCCGAGTACGGCGCCGACGAGCGCGCGGGTCCTGGGCAGCCGGTCGATGTCCGCGGCGAGGGACAGGGCGGCGCCCGTCCAGGCGAAGCCGAAGGACCAGACGGAGAGCCACTCGCACAGGTACAGGGGCGTGACCAGCCAGTCGTCGCCCACCTTGGTGGCCGCCGCGGTGACGGCGAGTGCCATGAAGACGAGGATCAGCACACCGGCCACGAGGTAGGGGCGCCGCACATAGGACCGTTCCTTGATGCCCGGAGCCCCGTACATGAACAGGCAGAAGGCCGCCATCGCGGTCAACAGGGCGACGGCGAAGACCTGGTGGAACACGGAGGCCGTCTGCTGACCCGCGTCGCCTCCGGAGCCCGGCGCGGTGGGGAAGAGGGCGACGCCGAGGGCGCAGGCTCCGGCGATCGTGCCCAGGACGTCGTTGAACCTGTTGAAGCGATAGACGATCAGGAAGATCCCGAGGGCGCACAGCGCGCCGACGAAGATGTCGCGGGTGGCGGTGTAGTACGCGCCGCTCATGGAACCGGGCCAGGCGTCCTCCCCGGTCCGGCCGTCGAGCCGCGCCGCGATCCAGTTGCCCGCCGGCAGCGCCAGGGGCAGCAGGACACCGATCGCCCCGACCCCCAGGCGCAGCCGCATGACCGTCCGCGCGTCCTGGTCCTTCTGCCCGGCCGCCACCCTGCGCCGCAGGGGCTCGGCGGCGTTCCCGTCCGTCGCGCTCACGGGCACCTCCTCACCGAAACGCGCGAGGCGAAGGCGTGCCCGCCACCGAACGATGTCCGGTATCGGTGGAACTCAAACTTGAACGCAGGCCCGGGAGTCGGGCGTATCAGCCGGTCAACTGCCCTTCCGCGGTGGCCAGTAGCTCCGTCACCCGCAGCGCGAACGCGGCGTCGCACGGATGCGGGCGGCCACTACGGGCAGCCGCCAGCAGCGCGTCCCCCGCCCGTACGAGAGCCGGTACGGCACCTTCGTCGGACGTGGGCAGTACGGTCGTCCCGGTCCGGC
This sequence comes from Streptomyces sp. NBC_00104, assembly GCF_045160825.1. Classification (NCBI taxonomy): domain Bacteria; kingdom Bacillati; phylum Actinomycetota; class Actinomycetes; order Kitasatosporales; family Streptomycetaceae; genus Streptomyces; species Streptomyces sp. NBC_00104. The sequence goes on from NZ_CP108215.1 coordinate 10,224,293, forward strand.
CGCGCAGCTCGACCGTGGCGCCGGAGGCCGCGGACGGGGCGGTGAGGCTGAGGGTGACCGTGCTGAACGCCCCGCCGGTGTGCAGGAGGACCAGATGGACCGTGTCCCTCGGCCCGCGCACGGCGGCGGCCACCTTCTCGACGTCCCCGAGGACCGGCAGCAGCACGGACAGGGCGTGCGGGCCCACATCCCACAGGGCCCCCTTCTCCCGTCGCCACGGCGAGGCCGCGAAGGGGCTGTCGCTCTCGTCGTCGAACAGCGACCCGAACCACTCCGCACGGCCGGTGAACCAGCCTCCACCGGCGGCCTGTTCGGTGATCCACGTGTCGATCGCGGTCTGGAAACGGGCGGTGAAGAAGACGACGGAGGCGACCTGGGCCTCCTCGACCGCCTCGACGACGGCCCGCCCCTGCTGGACGTCCGTCGACAGAGGCTTGTCGAGCAGCAGATGGCAGCCGGCCCGGGCGGCACGCACCGCGAGCGGTGCCTGGACGGAGGGCGGCAGGGCCACGGCGACCGCGTCCACGTCGGCGAAGAGGGCGTCGACGTCCTCGTAGACGGGCAGACCGCCGTGCCGGTCGGCCAGTTCCTTGGCCGCCTCCGGGCGCCTGCCCCACACCCCCGCGAAGTCCAGCTCCTGGTGCGCGCTCAGCGCGGGGGCGTAGGCCATCTCGGCCCACGGCCCTGTTCCGAGCAGTCCTATACGCATGCTCCGGTCTCTCCTTGCGCGGTGGGAGCCCTGTCCTTCGGGACAGGGCTGTCCGACGACCTTCAGGGCAGTGCCTGTTCGGTCCAGATGGTCTTGCCGGTGGGGGAGTAGCGGGTGCCCCAGCGCTGGGTGAGCTGGGCGATGAGGTAGAGGCCTCGGCCGCCCTCGTCGGTCGTGGCGGCGTACCGCAGATGGGGCGAGGTGTGACTGCCGTCGGTGACCTCGCAGATCAACTGGCGGTCGTGGATGAGACGGACCCGGATGGGACCGCCACCGTAGCGGATGGCGTTGGTGACCAGCTCGCTGAGGATCAGCTCGGTGGTGAACTCCAGCTCCTCCAGACCCCATTCGGCCAGCTGCCGGGTGGCGTCGGAGCGTGCCCGGGCGACGGCCGCCGGGTCGCCGGGGACCTCCCACTCGACGACGCGCCCGGTGTCCAGCGCGCGGGTGCGGGCGACGATCAGCGCGATGTCGTCGCTCGCCCGGCTCGGCGGCAGCGCGTCGAGCACGGCCTCACAGGTGCCCTGCGGTGAGGCGTCGGCCCCGGCCAGCGCGGTGCGCAGCAGTTCGAGGCCGTCGTCGATGTCCCGTTCCCGGTCCTCGACGAGCCCGTCGGTGTACAACACCAGTCGGCTGCCCTCGTCGAGGTCCAGCTCGGCCGTCTCGAAGGGCAGCCCGCCCAGACCGAGCGGCGGACCGGCCGGCACCTCGGGGAAGTCGACCGTGCCGTCGGGCCGGGCCACCGCGAGCGGCGGATGGCCCGCGCGGGCGACGGTGCAGCGCCGCGACACCGGGTCGTAGATCGCGTACAGACAGGTCGCCCCGGTGATGGGCGCCGTGCCGTCGAGCACCGCCTCGTCCTGGTCGATACGGCTGACCATCTCGTCCAACAGGCCGAGGATCTCGTCCGGCGGCAGGTCCAGCGCGGTGAAGTTGTGGACCGCGGTGCGCAGCCGTCCCATCGTGGCCGCGGCGTGCAGTCCGTGGCCGACGACGTCGCCCACGACGACCGCGACCCGGGTGCCGGACAGGGGCAGTACGTCGAACCAGTCCCCGCCCACCCCGGCCTGCGCGGGCAGATAGCGGTAGGCGACGTCCAGGGCGCTCTGCTCGGGAAGGTTGCGTGGCAGCAGGCTGCGCTGCAGGGTCTCGGCCATGGTGTGCTCGCGGGTGTAGCGGCGCGCGTTGTCGATGGAGACCGCCGCGCGGGCGACCAGTTCCTCGGCGAGGGCCAGCTCCTCCTGGTCGAACGGCTCGGGCTTCTCCGAGCGCCAGAAGTTGGCGACACCCATCACCAACTGGCCCACGCGCAACGGCACGGTGATCAGCGAGTGGATGCCGTACTCGACGACCTGCGCGGACCGTTCCAGGTCCTGCGCCCGCCAGCCGGGTGCCCGGCTGAGGTCGGCCACGAGGGTCGAACTGCCGCTGTCGATGCTGCCGGCCTGGGGCGAGGAGGGGACCAGGTCGATCCTCTCGCCCACCTTGTACAGCGGCGCGTCCTTGCGGATCCCGCTGAACGCCGTGCGGCGCAGCGTGGTGGCCGACTCGGGCTCGTCGCCGCTGAGCGCGGCCGGAGCGAGATCGACGGTGACGAAGTCCGCGAACCGGGGCACGGCCACCTCCGCCAGCTCCTCGGCGGTACGGGTCACGTCCAGGCCGGTACCCACGCCCACTCCGGCGTCGTAGAGCAGCCTCAGGCGCTCCCGGGCGGCCTCCGCGCGGCCGGACAGGGCGCGCAGCTCGGTGGAGTCGCGGAGCGTGGCGACGCTGCCGGAGGGCTCGCCCTGCAGATCCGTGGCACGCTGGTTGACCGCGATCAGCCGGTCGCCCACGAGGTGCACCTCGTCGTTGGCGACGCGGCCCGAGGCCAGCAGATCGGCCATGTGCGGTTCGAGGCCCAGGGCGAGGACGTCCTGCCCCTCGGCGTCCGTGGGCAGGTCCAGCAGGCGGTGCGCCTCGTCGTTGGCGAGCAGCAGCCGGCCGCCCCCGCCGATGATGATCACACCCTCCCGCACGGCGTGCAGCACCGCGTCGTGGTGCTCGTACATGCGGGTCATCTCGGAGGGGCCGAGGCCATGGGTCTGGCGCAGGAGCCGCTTGCTGACGAGCGCCGTGCCCGCCGTGGCCAGGGCGAGGGCCGCCGCGGCGGCGGCCAGCACGAGGGGCAACTGCTGTTCCGCGACGCCGCCCACGTTCTCGGTGGTGATCCCGGCCGAGACCAAACCCACGACCGTGCCGTCGGGATCCTTGATCGGCACCACGGCCTGGACGAGCGGGCCGAGGGTCCCGTTGATGTCCTCGGTGAAGGACTCGCCCTTGAGCGCGGGTTCGATCGTGCCGACGAACTGCTTGCCGATGCGGTCCGGCTTCGGATGGGTGTAGCGGATCCCGTCGGTGTTCATGACGACGATGAAGTCCACCTTGGACTGGACCCGGGCGGCCTCGGCCCTCGGCTGGAGCACCGCCGTCGGATCGTCCGCGTTCAGCGCCTCCCGGGTGCCCGGCGCGTTGGCGAACGTCTCCGCCACGGCGAGCGAACGGTTGTGCGCTTCCTTGGTGCTGTCGTGCCGTACCTGCAGGACCAGCGCCACCACGGCCGACACGACCAGGACCAGCACGATCACGACCTGCAGCAGGAACACCTGCCCGGCGACACTGCGGCCGCTCAGCGCCGATCGCAGCCCCGCGAGCGGGCCCCATCCGTGTTCCGGCTCCGGACTTGCGCCGCCGTTCGATCCGTGCGGTACCCGCCGGGCGCGGTCGTCCCGGCCCTGCGTAGGCCGGCCCTGGGGACGGCGGGTCGACTGAGAGCGAGATCGACCCAGGAGACGGACCATGTGCCCATGTCTACACTGCCCCGCGCCCTGAAGCGAGAGGGGGTCACGCCCTGTCACGGTCGGTGCCGTCGCCCGTACGGCCGGGAGAACACCCGTGGGTGCTTTGACCACCTGTGACGTGCCTCTTCCCATGAGATTCCTGTGAATTCACGCGGCGCTTGAACGCACCGGGGTCCGGCTCCGTATGGGGCTGGGGTTCTTCATGCCCGGACTCGGCCACGACGTTGTAGGAGCTATCCGTGGGACGCACCACCAGGCGCAGACGCCCATCAGGAGCACGGCGCGCGACCTCTGCCGCGATCGCGCTGATCTTGGGCGGAGGCGGGCTCGTGGTCGTCAACGTCTACGCGTCGGCCACCGAGGACGGCTCGCCCGACGACTCCGTCCAGCAGGTCAATTCCGCCGCCGGCACGATCGACTGCCCGGACGTCGGCGGCGAACTGACGGAGGTGCCCGACGGGGCGCGGGCGGAGGTCGACAAGGAACTCGCCGCCCTGGACCAGCAGATAGCCGAGGCCTACCAGCGGCTGCAGAACTCCGTGCAGGCCCAGCAGCAGGACAGCGGCTTCGCCGACAACGCGATCATGAACCCGTTGAAGGAGAAGCGGGGCGCGACGATCGAGCGGATCGCGATCGCCATCGACCGCGTCGGGGACCGCCCCGACGGGCTCGACTCCCTCGCCGCCTGTGAACTGCGCCCCGCCGAGAACCAGAACGCCGGCCAGAACGGTGGCGAGCAGGACGGCGGTGACCAGAACGACGCCGGTCAGAACGACGGTGGTGACGGGCAGGACCAGGGCGACCAGCAGGACGGTCAGGACCAGCAGGGCAACGGCGGTCAGGCGGGCAACGGGCCGGTGGCCGCGGACTACGCCGACATCACCTCCGTCCAGCCGAACGCGCGGAACGAGGGCGGCCGGCAGGGCTCGACCGGCAGCTTCAGCACGGCCTGCGGTGTGAACGCCAATGGCGTGTTCAACTCGGACAACGTCATCGTCGCCCCGGGTGTCTCCAACGGAGCCCACCACTTCCACGACTACGTCGGCAACCAGGGCAACAGCGCGTTCGCCAGCGACGAGGACCTCGCCGCCGCCGACACCAGCTGTGAGAACCAGGGCGACAAGTCCTCGTACTTCTGGCCGGTGATCCGCCTCCAGAACGGCACCGCCGAGCAGGACGCCAACTCTCCCGGCGGCGGCATCGAGGGCAACGCCGGTGAGATCGTGACGCCCAAGGACGTCACGATGACGTTCGAGGGCAGCCCGCGCGGTGAGGTCGCGGAGATGCCGCGGCTGCTGCGCATCATCACCGGCGACGCCAAGGCCTTCGTCAACGGCACGGCCAACGCCAACGCGTCCTGGAGCTGCACCGGCTTCGAGGACCGGCAGCTGAAGGACAAGTACCCGCTCTGCCCCTCCGGCAGCGACGTCGTGCGTACCTTCAAGTTCCAGAGCTGCTGGGACGGCCGCAACATCGACAGCGCCAACCACCGCACCCACGTGGCCTTCGCCGCCGCGGACGGCAGCTGTGCCGCCGGCTTCAAGGCCATTCCGCAGCTGGTCCAGCGCATCGTCTACGACGTCGACGCCCCGAGCCTCCAGGACGGCGGCCGTACGACCCCGCTGTTCGCCGTGGACTCCTTCCCCGAGCAGCTCCACAAGGCCGTCACCGACCACGGCGACTTCATCAACGTCTTCGACGAGGACCTGATGCGGGAGATGGTGGACTGCATCAACGACGGTCGCGAGTGCGACGCGGCCGACGTCGGCGGTGACCAGGGCGATGGTGACGACCAGGGCGACGGCGGCGACGCCGGTCAGGGCGATGACCAGGGCCAGGGCCAGGAGCAGCCGGGCAACGACCAGGACCAGAACGACGGCCAGGACCAGGACCAGAACGACGGCCAGGACCAGGAGCAGCCCGGCGGCGACCAGGACCAGGGCCAGGACCAGGGCCAGAACGAGAACCAGGACGAGAACACGGCCGAGCCCACCGAGACCGCTCAGGCACCCGGCGGCGGTGACGACGAGGCGAACCAGGGCGGCGACAAGGAGCCCCAGGTCCTCGGCTCGTTGAAGGCGACCCAGCGCGGCAACGCCGCCGGGGGCGAGGGCGGCGACAAGGGCGCGGACAACGCCGGGGACGGCGGCGACGCGGCCGTGGCCCCCGAGCAGACGACGCCCGTCGCCAACATCCCGTCGGCCGCCGGACAGCCCGGATCGCAGGGGTCCGAGTCGGCTACGGGCGACCTCGCCGAGACCGGGGCGCAGTTGTGGCCCACCATGATCGGCGGCGTGGCCGTGCTCGCCGGAGTCGTCCTGCTCCGCCGGGTCAGCCGCAGGGGCTACTGACCCCGGGACGGCCGTCCGGACGCGATCCCCATGCTCCGCCAACCTGGTCGGTCCGAACGGGAATCGACCTGTATCCGATGACTCGGACTCGGGGCGGAGCATGGCGGAGGTCCGGGCCCGGCGGCTGCCGCTGCTCGGCGATGTGGCGTCGGCCGCCGTGGTGCTCATGGCCAGGGTGGCCGCACGGCTGGGCTCGGAAAGCGGCGCAGACACCTCCCTGCCCGTGACACCGGCGCTCGGCGCGGCGATCGCCGGAAGCCCGGCCGTCGGATCGGCCACCCTCGGGGAGGCCGCCTTTGGGAGCGGTCACCGCTACCGCCCACGCCGGCCGCGCCCCGTACGACCCTGTGCGGATCCCGGACCGGGGGCGGAAAAAACCCCGCTCGTCGAGCGAACCGGGCGGTGACCCCCGTGCGTCAACAGGCTGTGGGACCTGTACCTTTCACGCACCGACGGGCGGTGCGGACGACGCTTTCGCGCCATCTCCCGGGCGGTGGTCACGAATGGAAATCGATCTCTGCCGGCGCCCGAGAATCACCTGTCGCGGCATCGAGTTTCGGCCGTACACTGACAATTCGTAAGCATGCGGGTGGAGTTGACGGGGGGATCCGAGATGTCCGGGGATCAGTACGGTGTAAGAGACCAGGACGGCTGGAGCCACAGCTTCGTCGTGCCGCCCGTCCCGCCCATGCCACCGGGGCCGCCGCCCGGCCCGGCGGACGGCTGGCGGGCCGTCGGGGTGGGCCTGCTGAACCTCAGCGGTCTCGGGCTCGGCTATGCCCTGATGCGGCGTCCCCTTCTGATGCTGGTGTGCTGGGTGGCCACCGGTCTCCTGCTCTTCACGGTGCTGCCGGCCGACCCTGACGGCGTCTCGGGCGCCACCCTCACCGTCTACGGCCTGTTCCTCCTCCTCGTCGCCGTCCACAGTGCCTTCCTGGGCCTGCGCAACCGCCTGGTGTGGCCCGCGCAGTCCCCGCTCGCCATCGTGCTCGGCGTCCTCCTCCTCGGCGTACCGGTCGCGAGCGGTCTGCTCTACGAGACCGCGCGGAAGGAAGCCGTCGAGGAGATGCTCCTGGACCGGCTGGAGAAGGCCGACGACCTGGTGAACAAGGCCTCCGGCGAGTCCTTCTCCACGACCCAGTCCGAGTACCGCAAAGCCCTCACCGCATACGACGACCTCAGCACCGACCACCCCGACTCCCGAGCGGCCGAGAAGGTCCCCGACCGGATGAAGACCTTCTACACGACGGTCGGCGCGCCCTACGAGGAGCAGGAGTACTGTGACGCGGTCGCTCCCCTCGAGTACCTGCGCACGGTCCCGCAGACCGTGAGCAAGAAGGACCTCGGCTCGCTGGCGACCTGGCCCGACGACCGGCTCGCCACCTCGCTGTACGAGTGTGCCTCCGCCGGTCTGGCGGGCGGCACGGCCGGCTGGCAGGACCAGTTCAGCGACCTCCTCACCACGTTCCCCGACTCGGACCAGGCGGCGAAGGTCGAGCCGGACGTCAAGCGGGCCGTGGACAAGGCGGTCAAGGCCGTGGGCGGCGACGACCCGTGCACCGCCGTGGACCAGCTGGAGACGCTCGGCTCCCAGGTCAAGGCGCTGCCGGGGGACAAGGCCGGCGTGGCCGACGCCCTCGCCGCCGACGCCGGACGGGCCGAGGACTCGGCGTCCGCGGGCGTCTACACCTGCGGCGTGGACCAGTACCGGGACGGCGACTTCGCCGAGGCGGTGACCTCGATGAACGACTTCGTCGACGCCAACAAGAAGCACAAGAACGCGCCGCGCGCGAAGAAGATAGCGATCGCCGCCGAGATCGCGCAGGAGGTCCCGGAGGCGGGCAAGAAGCTGCCCACCACACGCTCCGGCGGCAGCATCTCCGTCACGGTCAAGAACGACAGCCCCGACGAGATCCAGGTCATGTACACGGGCCCGGTGACCGGCACCTTCACCCTGAAGGGCTGCGGCAGCTGTTCCAGCTACGACTGGAGCAGCACGCTGAACCCCAGCTTCAAGCCGTGCAGCGGCAACGACAACTACCCGCAGCGCACGATCAGCCTCCCGGTCGGCACCACGTACTTCCTGCACAAGCCGAAGGGTGACAGCGCGTCCAGCGCCGCCTCCGACACCGCCAAGCTGGAGTCGGGCTACATCTACACAGAGTGCGCCTACGTGACCTCGGGCTACGGCCTGAACTCCTGACGCACCCGGGCACGGTGACCGGAGGGCCGCAGGGGCGGCTCAGCTCCTGCGGCCCTCCACCCACCCGGCGACGTCGTCGAGGTCCTTCGCGACGGCCTTGCGCACGGCCCGGGCACCGATACCGCCCATGACCTTGGTGAGCAGACCCGCGACGGCACCGGTCGACTGCGCCGAGAACGTCAGCCGGATCGTCGTCGAGGCCGGTTCGTCGGCCCGCAGCAGCCACTCCGACACATAGCGGGAGCCGTGCGACTCGGCCTCCACCACATAGCGCTCGGGCGGCTCGCTGACGGTCACCCACATCTCCTCGGTGGCGTCCTTGCCGAACATCCGCCGGGTCTCCCGCCACCGCGTGCCCACCCCGAAGCCCCCGTCCGTGAGGACCTCGACCCTCGTGACACCGCTGAGCATCCGATGCATCCCGCCGAGGTCCGTCAGGGCCTCCCACACCCGCCCCTGAGAAGCGGCGACCCGCCGTTCGACTACGACACTTCTGCTGGTCATGACTCCCATGAAAGCACCGGGCACCGACACCCGCCCCAGGACGGCCACCACCCCGGCCGACGCGCCAGGTTGCGTAGGCGGGGTGCGTAGTTCTACGGACGACCGCGCGGGAGACGTTCTGCGAGGCTTGGATCTTCAGATTCTGCCTGGGCCCGTGGGGCCGCATGGAAGGGATCCGGTCGCGGGTATTTCTCCTCCACGCGTGCGAACACGACACTCCGCCGCCTCGTCCGGCGGCCCGGCGGGGCGAGTTCCGGCTCCGCCGCCGCACCCCGTCCACCACGAGCCGTCGCGCCCCATCCACCACGACACGAGGAGAAGCCGATGACCGAACGCCCCGAGGGTGCGCCGGCGCAACCGCAGCCGCAGGACCAGCCGTCCGCGTCCCCGGCCTGGCCGCCCCCGGGACAGCCCGGTCCCCAGGCCCAGCCGCAGGCGGCCGCGCCCCAGCCGGCCCTGCCCGCCGGTCCCGCCGCACAGTCCCCGCCGCAGGCACCGGCCCCGGTGCCGACACCGACTCAGGCGGAGATACCGGTCCCGGTGCCGACACCGACGCAGGCGGAGATACCGGTCCCGGCGCAGGCCCAGACGCAGGTACCGGCCCAGGCGGCCCAGAGCGCCTACCCCTACCCGAATCCCCAGTCACCGGCCGGCTACGGCCCCCCGGTCGCGCCGGCACCCGCCCAGGGCCATCCGTACGGCCAGCCTCCGGGCGGTTATCCGCCGGGCGGCTACCCGACCCTCGGCACCCCGCCCTCGACGGGCGCCGGCGGACGCGCCGTGCTCTGGGCGCTGGTGGGCGCCGTGGTGGCCTCCGCGGCGTGGGCCGGCGGTGTCTTCCTGCTCGGCAAGGACGACGCCGAGGCGGACCTGCGCGGTTACCGGGCCCAGTCCGACCTCTGCTCCTCGGTGGACTACTCGTCGTTCAAGAACGAGTACCCGGAGGAGGACACCTCCCCGGTGGACCAGTCCCTGGAGCACACGGCCCTCGACCAGAGCTACTGCAGCATCTCCCTCAAGAAATCCTCGGCCTCCTCGCTCTCCGACGCGTACTTCTCGGTCGAGGTGAACCTTCACAAGAAGACCGACCCCGGCCCCGAGTTCACCGCCCTGTGGTCCGAGTACGACCAGAGATACGAGGACTACGACGTCGAGAAGGTCACCGGCCTCGGTGACGAGGCGTACCTCGTCACCGAGGACACCACCTCCGGCAACGACAACAGCGGCAGCCGCGCGGCCACTCTCGCGGTGCGCGACGGCTGGATGACGTACGAGATGAGCTGGAGCGCCTACGGCTCCACCTACGACGACGTGACCATGCCGGACGTGGACGACGTCGAGGGGTGGCTCAAGAGCGACACGAACGCGACGCTGGACAACCTGCGGGAGTCCGACGGGATCTAGAGCCGATCCGGGCGCACGCACGCCCGCCCGTCCGCCCGCGCGCGGACAGACGGACGGGCGGACAGACGGGCGGACAGACGGACGGGCGGACAGACGGACGGGCGGACAGACGGACGGAGGCGGGGCGCGCACGCCACCGCCTCCGCTCCCTCTCGCACCCGAATCGGCTCAGTCGTCCTTCGCCTTGGCGTAGTCCTGCGCCATCTGGCCGGCGAAGTCGTACAGCAGGCACTGCTCGTCGCCGACGACCCACGCGTCGTGTCCCGGCGGGCACACGAAGGCGTCGCCCGGCCCGACCTCGCCCTCACCACCGTCGTCCATGCGGATGTGCATGCGTCCCCGCACGACATAGCCGTTGTGGTGGACCTGGCAGCTCTCCGTGCCCGCGATGGGGGCCACGGACTCGGACCAGCGCCAGCCCGGTTCGAAGGTGGCCACGGCGAAGTCGAGGCCCGTGAGGTGCACGGCCTCAAGGTGCCCCCGTGGGAAATCGCGCCGTTCGTCCGGCTTCTCGACCGTCTTGATCTCCAGCATCACGGCTCCTTCCGCTAGGCCGCCCCACCTCCCCATCGTCCGCCTGTCAAGCCGGAGCCGCCAACCGGGGGACCGGCCTCCGCTGACGTGCCGGGCCGCCGGGAGCGTCGTGTAATGGGGTCCGGGAGATCGCTCCCATGGGAGAGACGATGCGCTCAGGTCGTTCCGGCGGGGAAGGCGGCGCCGAGCCCGCGGCGGGCAGACTGCGGCGACTCGGCGAATGGTGCGCCCGGCACTTCGTGGTCGTCATCGTCGCCTGGCTGGTCGCCCTCGCGGCCCTTCAGGTGCTGAACCGGTCCTACGGCGGCGACTACTCGGACGACTTCTCCCTCCCGGGCGTGCAGTCCCAGGAAGGCCTGGAGGTGCTGCAGAAGCACGATCCGGCGGCCGGCGGCTACAGCAGCCAGATCGTCCTGCACGACAAGGACAAGGCGCTCACCTCGCTCGGCTCGCAGATGTCCGACACGGTCGACGACCTGCAGAAGCTGCCGCACGTGCTCTCGGTGCAGAATCCACTCACCGCACCCGCCACACAGTCGTCGGGGCAGTCGCAGCAGCCGAACGTCGGCCCGCTGTCGTCCGACCAGAAGACGGCGTACATCACCATCCGCTTCGACGTGCAGCCCTCGACCCTCCAGGACAGCTATCTGGACGGCGTGGACGACTCCGTCCAGCCGCTGCGGTCGGCGGGCGCCGAGGTCGAGTACGGCGGACCGCTCGGCGAACTGGCCCGGCCCGCGGCCGACGACCGGGTGAGCGAACTCATCGGGTTCGCGGTGGCGATCGTCGTCCTCCTCGTCGGCTTCGGCAGTGTGATCGCGGCCGGGCTGCCCCTGGTGACCGCGCTGCTGAGCGCGATCGGTGGCCTGGCCTGTCTCGGGCTGCTCGCCTCCGCGTTCACCTTCGCCACCGTGTCCCCGACCCTGGCGACGATGATCGGCCTCGGCGTGGGCATCGACTACGCCCTGTTCCTGATCACCCGGCACCGGCAGAACCTCATGGACGGCGCCGACCCGGTGCGCGCGGCCGGGTACGCAGCGTCGACCAGCGGCCGTGCCGTCCTCGTCTCGGGCTGTACGGTGATCATCGCCCTGTGCGGGCTGTACGCGTCCGGCGTGAGTTTCATCGGGAAACTCGGTCTCGCGGCCGCCGTCACCGTCGTCTCGGCGGTCATCGGCGCCCTGACCCTGGTCCCGGCCCTGCTGGGGCTCATCGGCCGCCGGATCGACCGCTACCACGTGCGCGAACCGGTCGCCGAGACCGGCGTCGAGGAGGGGGCCGAGATCCAGGGCACCTGGCACCGCTACGCCCAGCGCGTGGAGCACCGGCCCTGGCGGTTCCTGGCCGCGGGCGTCACGACGATCGCCATCCTCGCGATCCCCGTCTTCTCCATCCAACTCGGCCACATCGGCGACGGCGCCGACCCCACCTCCTTCACCGACCGGCGCGCCTACGACCTGATGACCGACGCCTTCGGCCCCGGCTCCAACGGCCCGCTCACCGTCGTCATCGACCAGACCTCCGTCCCGTCGTCCGACCGTCAGACCCTGCAGAGCACCGCGCAGAAGAACCTCGACGCCGTGGAGGGAGCGCACGCGGTCACCCCGCTGTCCGCCACCCAGGACGGGGACGTCCTGGTCGGCACGGTCTATTCGAAGGAGTCCCCGCAGGACGCCGACACCACGGACCTGGTGAACCGTCTGGTCGACGACACCCTGCCCGCCTCGGTCTCCGGAACCAAGGCCGAGGGGTACGTCACCGGCACCACGGCCTCCCAGGTGGACTTCCGCGACATCGTGGCGAGCCGGCTGCCCCTCATCATCGCCGTCGTCGTCGCCCTGGCCTTCCTGATCATCCTGATCGTGTTCCGGGGCCTGCTGGTCGCGTTGAAGGCGGCGGCCCTCAACGTCCTGTCCATCACCGCCTCGTACGGCGTGGTCGTCGCCGTCTTCCAATGGGGCTGGGGCGGCCCGGCACTCGGCGTCTCCGGCAAGGTGCCCATCGAGAGCTATGTCCCGATGATGATGTTCGCCATCGTCTTCGGGCTGAGCATGGACTACGAGATCTTCCTGCTCTCCCGCGTCCACGAGGCCTGGCTGCGCACCGGCGACGCCCGCGCCGCCGTCGCCCACGCCCTGGAGATCACCGCGCGCGTCATCACCTGCGCAGCCCTGATCATGGTGAGCGTCTTCGCCGCGTTCATCATCAGCGACAACATCGTCGTCAAGATGCTCGGCCTCGGCCTCGCCGTGAGCGTCCTCATCGACGCGACGGTCGTACGCCTGCTCCTCGTCCCGGCGGTGATGACCCTCCTGGGCCGCCACGCCTGGTGGACGCCGCACTGGCTGGACCGCGTGCTGCCGCACATCGACGCGGAGGGGGACACGGCCGAACGGCCGGTCCCGCAGGGGCGGGACCGGCCGCTCAGCAGCTGACTGGCTTCAGTGGAAGAAGAGTTGACGCATCGTCAGAGAGCGATCGTCAGAACGTCAGCTTCCAACTGTTGATGTGGCCGGTGTCGAGGCTGGCCACGTCCTGGACCCGCAACTTCCAGGTGCCCGCGGCGGTTTCGGCGGAGGCGTCCACCGTGTACGTGGCGACCACGTTGTCGGCCGAGTCGGACGAGGCGGAGTTCTTCAGCCGGTACGCCGTGCCGTCCGGGGCCACGAGGTCGATGACCAGGTCACCGCGCCAGGTGTGGACGATGTCCACATCCACGGTGAGCGCGCTGGACGCCGCCCCGGCCCGGTTGACGTTGATCGGGGACTCGACGGTGGAGTTGTCGGGGATCTGGTAGTCGGCGGTGTTCTCGAACACCGACTGGTTCCCCTCCTCGTCCACCCGCCAGGCGAAGCTCGCCGTACCGGTCTCGTCGGCCGAGTCCGTCACGGTGACGGTCGGCGTCCAGTTCCCGGCCGTGGTCGGCGTACCCGAGATACGGCCCGTGGTGGCGTCGATGGACAGCCCGTCCGGGAGACCGGCGGCCGCGTACGACAGGGCGCCGGCGTTCGTGGACGACGCCTGGACGTCCAGGGTGACGGCCTGGCCGGTCAGGGAGTACTGGGCGGCCGGCGGGACGACGGTCACGCCGTCGAGGATCCGGGAGCCGACGTTGATCGCGGCCCAGGCGTTGGCGGTGTTGTTGTAGGTCACCGAGCCGAGCCCGTACAGGTCGGCGGCGGCCTGCAGGGTGGCGGTGCGGGCGGCCGCGTAGTTGGTCGTGGACGTCATGTACGTGGTGAGCGCCCGGAACCAGATCTTCTCGGCGGCGTCCCTGCCTATCGGCGTCACCGGAAGCCCGTCGAAGGTCGGCGAGTCGTAGGAGACACCGTTGACGACCTTCGCGCCGCTGCCCTCGGAGGCCAGGTAGTACCAGTGGTTGGCCGGGCCCGAGGAGTAGTGGACGTCGACGTTGCCGAGCGTGGAGGACCAGTAGTCGCGCGAGGAGCCGTCCTTGCTGGGCTTGTCCATGTAACGCAGCGGCGTACCGTCGCCGTTGATGTCGATCTTCTCGCCGACGAGGTAGTCCCCGACGTCCTCGCTGTTGCCGGCGGCGAACTCGACCGCGGCGGCGAAGATGTCGGAGGTCGCCTCGTTCAACCCGCCGGACTCACCGCTGTAGACGAGGTTGGCGGTGACCGATGTCAGGCCGTGCGTCATCTCGTGCGCGGCCACGTCGATCGAGGTGAGCGGGTTGGCGTTGCCCGACCCGTCGCCGTACGTCATGCAGAAGCAGGAGTCCTGCCAGAACGCGTTGACGTAGTTGTTGCCGTAGTGGACCCGGCTGTACGGCGCGACCCCGTCGTTGCGCAGTCCGTTCCGGCCATGGACGTTCTTGTAGTAGTCCCAGGTCAGCGCGGCCCCGTAGTGCGCGTCCGCGCCCGCGGTCTCCAGGTTGGCGGCGGTCCCGTCACCCCAGACGTCGTCGGTCCCGCTGAACAGCGTGCCCGTCCCGGACGAGCCGCGGTTCAGGTTGTACGTACGGTGGTTGCCCCGGTCCGCGTCGGTCAGCGTGTACGACGAACCCGACTGGCTGGTGCCGAGCGTGACCGTGCCGCTGTAGCGGGTGTTGCCCGTGCCGGTGTGCACGGCCTCGTACTCGTACAGCTTCTTCCCGGTCTGCGCGTCGGTGATGACGTGCAGTTCGCTGGGCGTGTCGTCGTGCTGGAAGCCGCTCACGACGGTCTCGTAGGCGAGGGTCGGCGTGCCCTTCGCCGCCCAGACGACCTTGCGGCTGCTGTCCGCCTCGGTCTTGGAGGAACCTTCCTCCTTGGCCGCCGCGACCGCCTGCTTCTCCGCCGCGGCCTTGCTGACCTCGGCGCTGAGGTCCGACACCTTCAGCTCGGGCTTGTACGCCCGGGTGACACTCTCGACCGCGCCGCTCCTGGCGGCGTGGACGACCAGGTCGCCGCCGAGCACCGGGAGTCCGGCGTAGGTGCGCTCGTAGCGGGTGTGCACGGTGCCGTCGGCGTCCTTGACGACGTCACGGACCCGCAACTCCTCCTGGCCGCCGAGGCCGAGGCGGTCGGAGGTCTTGTCCGTGGCCTTCTCGGCCTTCCGGACCAGGGTCTCTCGCTGAGCGGGAGTGAGCTGTGCGGGCAGTGCCCCGCGGTCCGGCTTCGCGGCCGCGGGACGGGCGGTGCCTTCGCCGCCGTCACCGCGTGCGATCGCCGGGGCGCCCGGGACGGCGACGGCGAGGACCGCCGCCGCGACGACGAGGGCGGCCGTGGCCGTGGTACGTCTGTGGGGGGTGGATCTCACGCGAACTCCTTTGCTGCGGCCGACGTTGGACGAGCGGCCGTACGAAGGACCCGGTGCACGGGTCGAGGCACCGGGTAGTGCAGGGAGTACTGCGATGCGGGTGCGCGTGCGCCGTCGTGAGACGGAATGCGCACAGAGTGACAGACGTCGGCCGCCTATGTCAGGGGCATATCAAGTGTTTGGCCGGAAAGTGATCGATCATCGGCCAGAGGGCTGAGGCGCTCCGTACGGGCGCGCACGTTCGTACCCTCATGCGCCAATGCGCCAATGCGCCAACGCGCTCAGGCCCCGCCCCCGTTGCGCTCTGAGGCTCGGGGAAGGCGGATGCCCGGGCGCGGATCGCTCCCGGGCATCACGACGTGTCGTCAGGGCTTGCGGGCGAGGCCGCCGTGTTCGGCGATGACTGCCGGGGTCGGGTCGGTGGGGGCCGGGCGCCAGTGGGGGACCGAGACGACGCCGGGGTCCAGGAGTTCCAGGCCGTCGAAGAACGAGGTGATCTCGTCGACGGTGCGGAGGTTGTAGGGCACGGCGCCGCTCTCGTTGTACCCGTCCTGGGCCTCTTCGAAGATCGGGTCGATGCCCCGGGAACCGTCGTTGATGGAGAGGTAGCTGCCGGACGGCAACGCCCCCATCAGGCGGTCGATGATCGAGCGTGCCTGGTCGTGGTCGGCCACGTGGCCCAGGATGTTGCTGAGGATCAGCGCGGTCGGTCGGCTGAAGTCCAGTGTGTCGGCGGCGGCCGCGAGGATGCGGTCCGGGTCGAGCACGTTGGAGTCGACGTAGGAGGTCGCCCCCTCCGGCGTGGAGTAGAGCAGGGCGCGGGCGTGGGCCAGGACCATCGGGTCGTTGTCGACGTAGACGATCCGGGTCTCGGGGGCGATCCGCTGGGCGACCTCATGGGTGTTGTCGGCGGTCGGCAGGCCCGTTCCGACGTCCAGGAACTGCCGTATGCCGGCCTCGGCGACCAGGTAGGTGATGTTGCGGCGCAGGAAGGCCCGGCTGCTGCGCGCGATGGTCACGATGCCGGGGAACACGGCGGTGTACGCGTCGCCGGCCTGTTCGTCGACGGGGTAGTTGTCCTTCCCGCCCAGCCAGTAGTTCCAGATACGGGCCGAGTGCGGCACCGAGGTGTCGATCTTCTGATGCGCCGCCGGTCCGGGCGTGGTCGCGTGGTCGGTCATGTCTACCGTCCGTCTTTCAGCCGAAGCGAGGAGTTCCGGACACAACCTACGTCCCGACACCCGTGTTCCGTACGCCAGTTCACATTTCCGGTGGGCCCGAGCAGGGGTTTTCACAGCGAAGCCCCAGTGTCGGTCGGTGGCTCGGTGGCAGGGTGGCAGGGCGGCCCCGTGGTCCTGCCGGCGGAGGCTGATGGCAGCCTGGTGGCGTGCGGATCGAAGGATACGAGGATCTCGGCGGCCCCTTGTTCGCGGGTGAGCCACTGACGGCTCGCCCGGGCTTCTGGTCGAATCAACTGCTGGGCCTGTGCGCCCGTGGACCGGGTGGCGAGCCGGAGTGGTTCGGCGACGACGGAGCCGACGCCGACGCCATGTCCGACGTGCTCTGGAACCCCGAGGGCCGGCCGGTGTTCCGGGTGCCGCTCGCGAACGGGCACGGGATCGCGGTGATCTACCGCAACATCGTCGGGGACTACGGCATCGACTACGTCGCCACCCGTCCCGGCGGGCACCACGCCCAGCAATTCGCCACCTGGGAGGGGGACTTGGTGGGCGACACCGTGACCTGGCCCGAACTGGTCCGTATCGCCGCCGACACCCCGAGTGCCCCGGCGGACGGCCTCACGGACCCGGCCGCCCGCCTCCTTCTCCTGCTTCCCCTGCTCCGCGACCCTGCCCCGCCGACCGAGGCGTCGACGTACCTCACCACGGTCCTGATCACAGCGGGGGCCCCGCAGCACACCGCCCCGGCCACGGCAGGACACCTCCTCGACCACGCATCCGCCGCCGTATGGCACGACCCCACCTGGCCCTCGCCCCTGAGCGGCGGCACGAGCCCTGTCCGCCCCACCGGGAGCGGACTTCTGACGCGGCTGGGCGTCATCCCCGTTGTCCCGACGCGAGATCGGGCGTGATCCGCTGAGGGCGGGCGCGGTTCTTCGAGCCGGGGCCCGCGACCAGGAGCGGTGGTCCGCTCTCCGTGGCTGCGGCTCGCGCACGGACCAGGGGGAACTTCTCGGCTCGAACTGGCGTCCTTCGGGTAGAGGTTCCACGCACCTGGTGCGCGAGGGAAGTGGGTTGCCATGACGACGAACGACCCGGGCAAGATCGAGACCACCCTGGCCGACGGCCGGCGCATGACCCTGTCGCTGCCTCCGACGGACGCGGGATGGGCCGCCGACGGCATCAAGGCCCTGCGCGTCGTCCCGCCCACGCACACCGGCCGCGGCCAGAACCCTCCCGCTCTCCCCGAGCGTCCCGCACTCCCTCTCGAAGTCGCCCTGCTGGGCTTCGCTCTCTGACAGGCCCGGGAACGGTCGACGACGGCGAGGGGCCGCCGCCCGGTGGGCGGACGTCGTGGCGCCGCACGTCGACACACCCACGGACCCCTTCCTCGCGCTGCCGGGGTCGAGCCAGGGCCTCGTCTGTTCCTCGAACCGGAACGCCTCGGCGGGGAGCTGGAGTTGCGGGACCGGCCCAAGCCGGGGCCTGCGGAGGAGTACGTCGAGGAGTCGCCCGACCCGAGTAGCGTGCCCGTGCTGACGCGTTGGGCGAGTGAAGGGAACCGGCATGCCCGAGGGGTGGGAATGGGACCGCACGCTCTTCCGGGGAAGCGCGGCCCATTACGAGCGAGGCCGGCTCCCCTACGCTTCCGGTTTTCCCGAGTCGCTCGCGGAGGCCCTCGCTCTGGACGGCCGGGGCAGACTCCTCGATGTCGGCTGCGGCCCGGGGACCGTGCTGCTGCCGATGGCGCGGTTCTTCACGGAGGCCGTCGGTGTCGATCCGGACGAGGACATGCTGGCCGAGGCCGAGCGACAGGCCGGACGCCGAGGGGTGACCAACGCGCGCTGGGTGGCCGCCCGCGCCGAGGACCTGCCGGCGGGGCTGGGGGAGTTCCGGGTCGTGGTGTTCGCCCAGTCCTTCCACTGGACCGATCGTGACCGCGTCGCGGCCACCGTGCTGGAGATGCTGGAGCCGGGCGGTGCGTTCGTCCACGTGAGCGACCTGAAGGACCCGCCTCCCGGGACGACGGGACTGCCGTCGCCCGCGCCGCCGTACGACCGGATCGGTGACCTGGTACGTCGCTGGCTGGGCCCGGTGCGCCGCGCGGGACAGGGAAAGCTCGTCAACGGCACACCGGGCGGGGAGTCCTTCGTCATCGCGCGTGCCGGGTTCGGGAACTTCGGCCGACTCGTCGTGCCGGCCGGGGAGGTGGTCACCCGCACCTCGGACGACATCGTCGCGTGGGCGTTCTCCCGGTCCGACGCGGCGCCGCACCTGTTCGGCGACCGGCTGCCCGACTTCGAGCGGGAGCTGCGTGCCCTCCTGGAGGAGACGGCCCCCGACAACCGTTTCGCGGAGCGCCTTCCGGCCACCGAGATCAGGACGTGGCGCAAGCCGCCGGCGTGAGCAGAGGAGTCAGCGGCGGGCCGCGGCGCTGTCGGTGGCCGCTGTTACCCCCCCGGGTCGGGGAAAAGATCGACTGACGCCCGTCGGCGCGGACGGCCGTCTTCTTCTCCGCCGCCGGATACACCCCCGCCAGGCCCGCACCTGGGCCCGCACCTGGGCCCAGACCAGCGGCACCCTCCTGTTCCGCTTCGACCGCCAGGGCGGAGTCGAGGCGGTCGACACGGCGCCCACGAACTGTTGGCAGAAGCGGACGCCCGAGGACGGTGACCGGCGGGCAGCGGAGAGCCGGCACCGCGATGCCTGATCCCGCCCGAGAGACACGGTCCCGCCTCGTGGAGCGCCGGGCCGTGACGGTGTGCGTCGTGGAGTGCCGGGCCGTGACGGTGTCCGGAAGCGCGACGGGTAGGCTCGGCTGGCCCAGGGTGCCGGCAAGCTCGGGGCTTTGCGCGGCGGCCGCGCCCACCTGGCTCCTGTTCGGAGCGGGGGCCGTCTCATGACGGATGGCCGCCGGTCGCCACGTCCGGAAGGAACGAACGAGATCATGCGCGTTCTCGAGGCCGCCCGAGGCCTGACAGAGGCAGTCGCGGTGGAGGCAGCCCGATGACCGGCGGCGACGAGCCCGTCCTGCTGCACACCGTCGGCCGGACCGCCCACCTCACCCTCAACCGCCCGAGGGCCCTCAACGCCCTCAACCACGCCATGGTGCGGCGCGTCGACGAGGCACTGACCGCCTGGGAACACGATCCGGCCGTGGAGAGCGTCGTCATCACCGGCGCGGGGGAGCGCGGGCTGTGCGCGGGCGGCGACATCCGCGCCGTCCACGACGACGCCCGCGACGGGGACGGCAGCGCCGCGGCGGCGTTCTGGCGCGACGAGTACCACCTCAACGCCCGTATCGCCCGCTATCCCAAGCCCTACGTCGCCTTCATGGACGGGATCGTGATGGGCGGCGGCGTCGGAGTCTCCGCGCACGGCACCGTCCGTGTCGTCACCGAGCGGTCGCGGATCGCCATGCCCGAGACCGGCATCGGCTTCGTCCCCGACGTCGGCGGCACCCGGCTGCTGGCCCTGGCGCCGGGCGAACTCGGCACCCTCCTCGCCCTCACGGGCACGCAGATCGGCGCCGCCGACGCCCTGCTGTGCGGACTCGCCGACCACTACGTCCCCTCCACGTCGCTCGGGCACCTCCTCGACGACCTCGCGGACCTGCCCGTACAGGACGCCGTCGCCCGGCATGTGCGGCAGCCGCCTCCCGGCGAGCTGGCGGGCCGGCGCGAGTGGATCGACGCCTGCTTCGCCGCCGACACGGCCGAGGAGATCGTCCGGCGGCTGCTCGCCCACGGCGACCCGGCGGCGAAGGAGACCGCCGAGACCCTGCTGGCCAAGTCGCCCACCGCCGTCAAGGTCACCCTGACCGCCCTGCGCCGCGCCCGGCGGCTCGGCTCCCTGGAACAGGTACTGGACCAGGAGTACCGCGTCTCCTGCGCCGCCCTGGCCACCCCCGACCTGGTCGAGGGCATCCGCGCCCAGGTCATCGACAAGGACCGCAACCCCCGCTGGTCCCCGGCCGCTCTCACCGACGTCACCGAAGCCGACGTGGACCGCTTCTTCGAGCCGCTCGGCGCACGCGAACTCGGCCTCGCCCAGCACGAGACCATGCAGGAGACGGCCGGGTGAAGGGGCCCCGGCCGCGCACCGGAGAACACCTGTCACCCGGCCCCCACCAGGCTATCCCCGTGACCGACACCCCCCACGGCATACGCATCAGACCCGGCGGCCCGGCCGACGCTCCGGCCATCCTCGGCATGCTCGACTCGGCGGTGGCCTGGATGAACGACCGCGGCAACACCGAGCAGTGGGGCACGATCCCGTACTCGGAGCGGCCCGACGGGGCGGCACGGGTCGAGCGGTACACGACCGAGAACACCCCGTACATCGCGGAACTGGACGGAACACCTGTCGGCGCCCTGGTCCTGGACTCCGGCCCCAGCCCGCAGATGCCGATCGCGCCGGCCGGTGAACCCGAGCGATACGTCCGCCTCCTCGTCTCCGACCGCCGCCACGCCGGCCTGGGCATCGGCGCGGCCCTGCTGGCCCACGCCGCCGAGGAGACCCGCCGGGCCGGCGTACGACTCCTCCGCGTCGACTGCTGGGCGGGCGGCGACGGCCGTCTCGTCGCCTTCTACGAACGCCACGGCTTCACCCCCACCGCCCGGTTCCTCTCCGACACCTGGCCGGGCCAGGTACTGTCCCGCCGCGTCGACTGACCGCGCCACCGACCCTCACCGACGGTCGCGGCATCCGACGAAGGAAGAATCCGTGCCGCGTGCGGCGGCCGGGTCGCAGACTGCCACGCCGATCGTCAACCGCGACGACTTCGGCATGCGTCCCGCGATCACCACCTGGCGGCGGCCGACGCCATGCGACTCCTCGCTCGGCGGCCCGGGACTCCGTTCGGGATCCACCTCACCGACCCGCACTTCCTGAACAGCTTCTCCCCCGCCACCGAGGAGAAGGTCGCCGTCAGTGAGGGATGCCGTCGATGAGCTCCCGGGCGCCCTGGCGGAGCAGCGCGACCGCGACGGAGGTGCCCAGGGTCGCCGGGTCGAGGCGGCCGGCCCATTCGTGGGCGTTGAGGACCGTCTTGCCGTCGGGGGTGAACACGGACGCGCGGAGGGAGAGTTCACCACTGCGGTCGGTGCCGGCGAAGCCGGCGATGGGGCTGTTGCAGTGGCCCTGGAGGACATGCAGGAGCATGCGCTCGGCGAGGGTCTCCCGATGGGTGTCCGGGTCGCCGAGGCCGCTGACGGTCTCGATGGTGACGGCGTCGTCCTCCCGGCACTGGAGCGCCAGGACGCCCGCGCCGATCGGCGGCATCATCGTCTCGACGGAGAGGATCTCGCTGATGACGTCCGCACGGCCGATCCGCTCCAGACCGGAGACGGCCAGCAGCAGCGCGTCCGCCTCACCGGCGGCGAGCTTCTCCAGTCGGCGGTTGGCGTTGCCGCGGAACGGGATGCAGTCCAAGTGCGGGTGGGAGGCTGCGAGTTGCGCGGTACGCCGTACGGAGGAGGTCCCGATGCGCGTACCGGCGGGCAGCTCGTCCAGGGTGCGCCCGGCGGGGTCCACGAGCGCGTCGCGGATGTCGTCCCGCTTGAGGAACGCGGCGAACATCGTGCCGGCCGGGAGGGGCCGGTCGGCGGGGATGTCCTTCACACAGTGCACGGCGAGATCGGCCTCGCCCGCGATGAGCGCGGCGTCGACCTCCTTGGTGAACGCCCCCTTGCCCTCGACCTTGGAGAGGTCGCCCATCCACTTGTCCCCGGTCGTCTTCACGGGGACCACTTCGGTGCGCAGCGCCGGGTGCAGTACGGCGAGTTCGGCGCGTACACGCTCCACCTGGGCCAGAGCCATGGGCGAGTCTCGGGAGACGATGCGAATCAAATCCTGCGACATGAAGGCACGATAGCCCCTCGGACGAGCCCCCGATGACCACCCTCGCCCCCGGCCCCGCCCTCACCTTCGACGACCGGCCCGGACGATCAGCCTCGACGACCGGCCGCGACGACCCGTCTCACACGTCCGCCTCCTGGTACTGCCCGAGAAAGTCGAACTCCCCTTCGGCCGCACGGAACAGGAACAGCGCGTCGTGGTTGTATCCGTTGTCGGAGGTGTACGCGACGGTCCGGCTGATGCCCTGGTAGGCCACCTCGTGCATCCGGCGCACGACAGCGCCGCGTTCCCTCAGAGGCGACGCCTCGCTCGCACACACCTTGGCCAGGAACAGCACCGCGTCGTACGCCTCCGCCGCGTACCGGCCGGGGCGTTCCCCGTACCGTGCCTCGTACGCCTCGGTGAACGCGCGGGCCGCCGGGGTGGCCGTCGGATCGATGAACGTGGTGGCGAACACCCAGCCGTCGGCGGCCGGGCCCGCGCTCTTCAGGAACCGTGTGCCGAAGGCCCGTTGGGTCGCGACCCGGACCCCGGAGAACCCGGCCTCGCGCAGCGCCGCCGCGAAGACGCCCGCCCGTTCCTGACCCCCGCTGAACACGACCGCGTCCGAACCGGCCGCGATCACCTGCCGGGCGAGCGCGGTGTGGTCGAGCTTCCCGGCGGCGACGCTGGTGACGCTCGTGTCCCTCCCGTCACGGCCCAGCGCGCGCTGGATGAAGTTGCAGAGGGTCCAGGCGAAGTCACCCTCGGCCCGGTCGTCCACCAGGAACACCTTGCGGGCGTCGGCCTTGCCCGTGAGATAGACGTTGCACGGGGCGGCCAGCAACTGATCGGTCGGCCCCAGTTGCGCATGCGAACGGAGAGTGGACAGACCGGCCTCCCTGACCTGCGGCGTCACCCCCACCGACACCGAGACGACGGGCAGCACGGCCTTCGTGTACGTGGTCTCCGCGGCGAGGAAACAGTCGTCCGTGGTCGGGCCCAGCACCGCGAGGACCCGCTTGTCCGCCACCAGCCGTCGCGCCCGGTCGAGGGTTCGCTCGGGCGCGCCCCCGTCGTCGTACGCGCGCAGCCTCAGCCGTAGCGGGCGGTCGTCGTCGGCGTTGACCCGCGCGACGGCCAGCCGGGCGCCGTTGAGCTGGGCGCGTCCGACCTCGCCGGTCGCACCGGAGAGGTCGCCCTGGAAGGCCACGACGAGGTCGGTGCGCGGAGCGGACGAGGGCGAGGCACCCGCACCGGTCCTCCGGTCGGCGCGGCTCCGCCACCACCAGGCTCCGCCGCCGACCGCCAGCACCCCCGCCACCGCCCCTGTGGAGCCGAGCGCCAGGAAACCGCGGCGGCTCGTGGCCGGGCCGCCGGATCCCGGTTCCTTGAGGGACGTCACCGTCACCGCGTCCGACCGCACCGGCCCGTTCGCTTCCGCGTGTGCCGGATCGTTCGCCTCCGCGATCGCGTCCGCCGGTGCGGTCGAGGCCGGTGGGGGCACCCGGGTCGGCTCGATCGCGCCCATGGCGAGCACCACGGCGGACCGGTCCGCGATCAGCCGGGTCACCGGCTCCGGCAGCCACCGCTCCCGGTCGGCTGGTACGGCCGCGTCCAGCGCCAGGCCGACCTCGACGGCGGTCGGCCGCCGCGCCGGATCCTTGTCGAGGCACGCCCGTACGACCGGTTCCAGCGCCTCCGGGATACCGGGCAGCTCCGGCTCGTCGTAGACCGTGCGCAACAGCATCCCGGCGGCCGCGCCACTGCCGAACGGCCGTACGCCGGTCGCGGCGAAGGCCAGGACGCAGCCCAGCGAGAAGACATCGCTGGGCGGACCGACCCCCGCGCCGCGCGCCCGCGCCTGTTCGGGCGACAGGAAGCCGGGCGAGCCCACGACGACGCCGGTGGACGTGAGCGCCGTACCCTCCGGCGTGCGCGCGATACCGAAGTCGATCAGGCGCGGGCCGTCCGGGGCCAGCAGCACGTTGCCCGGCTTCACGTCGCGGTGCACCAGACCCGCCCGGTGGACCGCGTCCAGTGCCTCGGCGAGCCGCAGCCCCAGCACGCACACGGACGCGGGGGACCACGGCCCGTGCCCCTCCAGCGCCTCCGCCAGCGAGGGACCCGGCACGAACGCGGTCGCCAGCCACGGATCCTCCGCGTCGGCGTCCGCCCCCAGCAGCGGGACCACCCAGGGGCTGTCCACCTGCCGGGCCACCTCGATCTCGCGGCGGAACCGGGCCCGGAAGCCCACGTCGTCCGCATAGGACGCCCGTACGACCTTCACCGCGGCGAAGGCCCCGCCCGGCGCGCGGGCCAGGAAGACGACACCCATGCCACCGGCGCCGAGCCGTCGCAGCAGACGGTAGTCGCCCAGCCGCGACGGATCGGCGGTACGCAGCGGCTCCATCAGGCCGTCAGCGGCGCGGGGCCGCCGTACACGAACGCTCCGTCCTCGACGCGCCAGAGGTAGCCACCGGTGCCGTCGATGGTCGGCAGGCCGTTCTTCTGGAACCCGTACGTCCTGGTGATGCCCTGGTACTTCGCGGCCCGCAGCGCGGCGAGCAGTTCCTCGCGGGTGCGGCTCTTGGACGGGAGGTCCGCGAGCGACGTGAGCACCATGGACGTCACGTCGTAGGCCTCGGCCGCGTACCGGGGCGGCGCCTGCTTCCACCGCTTCCGGTAGGCGTCCACGAACGCCTTCGCCTCGGGCGTGTTCGCCGTGTCGACGACCGGTGCGACGATCGTCCACCCCTCGGCGGCCTCCTTCGCCTCCGTGAGGAAACGCGGGTCGAGCAGGGCCGGTCCGGAGGCGCGGGCACCGGAGAAGCCGCGCTCGTGCAGTGTCCGGGCGAACGACGCGGCCCGGTCGGGCAGTCCGGCGAAGGCGATCGAGTCGATGTCGGCGGCCAGCAGGTCGTCCACCGCGTCCCCGAAACCGGACCGCATGGGGCTGACCACCCGGGGCAGGAACGGCTGCCCGGCCGTCTTCAGCTGCTTGCTCAGGGTGCTGCTGATCTCCGCGCCGTAGTTGTCGGCCGCCCGGTCGACGACGACACCGACCTTGCGCGGGCGGGTTCCGCGCAGGACCGCGTCGAGGTAGACGGACAACACCGTGTCGGGCAGCCGTGCGTTCAGGAACGAGCGGAAGCCCTGCACGGCGAGGCTGATCGCGCCGGGGGACACGGTGAGCACGGGCAGGAGGCCCGCGTCGTACGCCGCCAGCGCCGACTGGGCGGTCGCGTCCGTGGTCGGACCGACCACGGCGAGTACGGAAGGGTCGTCGGCGAGCTGCTTCGCGAGCCGGGCCGCCTCGGCCGGGTCGCCGGCGTCGTCCACGGCCCGTACGTCCACCTGGAAGGGGGCGTCCTTCCGGGCGTTGAACTCCGCGACGGCGAGCCGCAGTCCGCGTTCCTGGGCCTCGCCGGTGGCGCGCTGGTCGCCGCTGAGGTCGCCGTGCAGTGCGACGGTGTGGGCGGGGCGCCGGGAGGAGGTGGCGGCCGGCTTCTTGTCGCCCGATCCGCCGTCCCGGCCCAGGGCCCACCAGGTGGTCCCGCCGCCCGCGGCCAGGAGCGCGCCCGCGCCGGCGAGCAGGACGCGGCGCCTCGCGGGGGCTTCGGGCGTGTCGGTGGCGGCCGTGGGCACGGTGTCTCCGGCGCCGGGCGCCGGGGACGCGGTGTCGTCGTCGGAGGCGGAGCGCTGCGGACCGGTCCCGCTCGGGGAGTCGCCGCCCCGGACGGCGGCCGCGCGCGAGGCGTCGCCCGAGATCTCGGTGTGGTCGATGTCCGGCAGCGCGAGCGCTTCGGTCGAACGCCGGGCGATCAGCCGGACGACCTCATCGGGCAGCCAGGAGGCGGGGGCAACGGCGCCGGGCCTGTCGGCGGGGGCGTCCGCGGGCTCCTCCGACGTCTCGCCGTCCTCACCGGACCTTGCGCCCGAACCGTCCGCCGACTCGGTGGAGGCCGAACCCTGTACCGCCGCTCCGGAGGCCGAACCCGCCGCCGCCCCTCGGGAGGCCGAGCCCTCCGCCGTCTCTTGGGGAGCCGAGCCCGCCGCCACATCCTGGGAGGCCGAGCCCTCCGCCGCCTCTTCGGGCAGCAACTCCCTTACCAGTTCCTCCACTTCGGGCCGACGGGCCGGGTCCTTCTCCAGGCAGCGGGACAGCAGTTCGACCAGCGGGCCCGGAACGCCGTCGAGGTCGGCCGGGTCGTGCACGGCCCGGTAGAGGAGGGCGTCGAGCGCCCCCGTGCCGAACGGTGGACGGCCCGTCGCCGCGAACGCCAGGACGCAGCCGAGCGAGAACACGTCGCTGGGCGCGCCGATGGTCCGGCCGTCCCGGCCGTCGGCCTGTTCCGGCGAGAGATAGCCGGGTGTGCCGACCACGAACCCCGTCGCCGTGAGCGCGGTGTCCTCGGGCGCCCTGGCGATACCGAAGTCGATGAGCCGGGGCCCGTCCGGGGCGAGCAGGACGTTGCCCGGCTTGAGGTCCCGGTGGACCAGCCCAGCCCGGTGGACCTCGCCCAGCGCCAGCGCCAGCCGGCCCCCGAGGATCCGCAGCCCGTGCTCGCCGAGCGGCCCGTACGCGGCCACCGCCTCGGCCAGGGACGGGCCGGGCACGTACGCCGTCGCCAGCCAGGGCGCCGCCGCCTCCGCGTCGGCGTCCACCAGCGGCACCGCCCACGGACTGCTGATGCGCCGGGCGACCTCGACCTCACGCCGGAACCGCGCCCGGAAGCCCGCGTCCTCGGCGTACTCCGTCGCCAGTACCTTCAGCGCCACCAGCGAACCGGCCGACGTACGCGCGAGGTACACCACGCCCATGCCGCCGGCGCCGAGCCGGCCGAGCAGACGGTGGTCGGCGATCCGTGCCGGGTCGGAAGAACGCAGTCGCTCCATCAGCCTTCGCCCCCGCCCAGCTCGTATCTCACCCGGTCGAGCATGGTGGTGGTGCCGCGCGTCATGTACTGCTCCAGTTCGGCGACGGTGTATCCCTCAGCGCCCTTCAGCGACACCGTCACGTTCACCTGGCCGAGCCGTGTGACCATCCACCGGTACATGGCCTCGCCGCTGCCGGTCAGATAGACGCCCGTCTCCAGGATCGAGTCGTCGGCGTAGTTGTTGCCGCGCATGCCGCGGGGGGTGCCCACGGACATCAGCTTCTCGATCCGCTCGTCGGCGCGTACCTGCTGCTCCGGGCAGCGCAGCGCCTCCTCCAGCGTCTCGGACAGCTGGTCGTCGGCGCCGAGCACCGTCGTGTGGACCGTCACCGAGGCCGTCACCTTGATGGTGCCGCGTTTCCCGGTGCCCGGCAGTTCGCTGTAGAGGGAGAGTGAAGCGAGCACGCCGTCGGGCAGTGCCCGGCGCTGCCACCGGCACTCCTCGTCCAGTGCGGCGACCGTGCCCTCGGCGCTGCGCGCGAGCGGCTGCGCCTCGAAACCCGCGCCCCAGTCCTGCGGCCGCATCACGACCGCCTCCGCCAGCGTGGCGCCCTTCCGCCTCGAACCCGGTACGCGGTCCGGGTCCGCCTCGAATGGCGTCGTGGACGGTGTCGCCGACGGCTCCTCGCCCTCCGCCGCCACCTGCCCGGAGGCGGAAGCGGAAGGCGTCGGGGAGTCCGACGCCTTGGTGCCGGGCTCGGCCGCCCGCTCCGACGCCCCCGCACTGCATCCGCCGAGGAGCACCGCCGCCGCAGCCCCCGACGCGGCGGCCCTCAGCCGCCAACCACCTCTTCGTCCAGCCGTTTTGTCGTCCATCGCCGCCCCTCCACCGCAGTTCCCCGTGCGTGACCGGTGATCGTACAGAGGTACGCAATCCCGGCGGGAGCGGTTCCCGAGAGTCTCTTCGCACATGCCCGAACCATTGACGCGGAGGATGAACTCCCTCACCCTGAACGCATGTTCAGAACAAACGTTCAGAACGCGGCCCGGAACGAGGCTGGTTGTGGTGACGGGCGTGCCGACCGTGGTGCCGACGCGTGCGCCGATGTGGCGGTGATCGGCGGCGGAATGGCCGGGATGGCGACGGCGTTGCGCCTGCAGGCGGCGGGGCTGTCCACGACCGTGCTGGAGGCGCACGGCCACGCGGGCGGCTGCGCGGGCTACTACCGCAAGCGCGGCTTCTCCTTCGACGTCGGCGCGACCACCCTGGTCGACTTCGGCCCCGGAGGAGTCGGCGGTGAACTCCTGGACAGTGTCGGGATCCCACCACTGGACGCGCAGGAACTCCCCGGCTATCAGGCTCATCTGCCGGACCGTCGGATCACACTCCATCGCGACCAGGCCGCCTGGCACGCGGAGCGGCTGCGCACGCTCGGCGACAGCGAGCGGCATCGCGCGTTCTGGGACCTGCTCGACCGACTCGCGCACACCTTCTGGCGCGCCAGCCGGGCGGGCGTACGGCTGCCGATCCGCGGCCCCGCCGACGCCCTCCACGACCTGCGGGCGGTCGGATGGTCCGGACTCCCGTACGCCCGCCACCTGAACCGGACCCTGGGCGACGCGCTGCGCGAGCACGGTCTGCGCACGGACGCCGCACTGGTCGGGCTGCTCGCCATGCTGGTCGAGGACACCGTCCACACGGGTGTCGACGACGCGCCCCTCATCAACGCGGCGCTCGGGGTGACCATCCGGGGCGCGGGCCTGAGCAGACACAACGGCGGCATGCACGGCTTCTGGCGCGTGCTGGTCGGACGCTACAGAGAGCTGGGCGGCACACTCCGGACCGCCTGCCGCGTCACACAGGTCCAAGGGTGGCCCGGCGCCTACCAGTTGACGACCCGCCAAGGAGACTTCCGTGCCCGCCGGATCGTCTGCGCGGTCCCCGCCGCCACCACGGCGACGATCTGCGCGGCGCTCCCCGTGGCCGCCAGACTCCGGAGATATCTGGAACGCGACGCCGATGCCCTCGGTGGCGCGGCCGTCGTCTTCCTCGGCGTCCCCGAATCCGAGGTCACCGGACAGGAGTTGACTCACCATCAACTTCTGCAGTCCTACGACCGCCCCCTGGGCGACGGCAACAACATGTTCGTCTCCGTGTCCGCGTCCGGAGACATCCTCAGCGCACCGCCCGGCCACCGCGCCGTGATGATCTCCACCCATACCGACCTCGCCGACTGGCGCGACCTCGACCCGGCGGCGTACGAGCAACGCAAGAAGGAGACCGGGGAACAACTCCTCGCCCGCGCACGGAGGGCGTACCCCCGTCTCGGGGAGCGCGCCGTGTTCGCCCGGACCGGAACACCGCGCAGCTACGAACGGTTCGGCTTCCGTCCCGAGGGCGCGGTCGGCGGCGTACGCCAGCGCCTGGCCAACACCAACCAGCACGCCGTACCGCACGACCTCGGCGGCCCCGGCCTGTGGCTGGTCGGGGACTCGACCTGGCCGGGTCTCGGCACGGTCGCCTGTGTGCTGGGCAGCCGCATCGTCGCCGAGGGACTGCTGAAGGAGAGGGGACGCGCCGGATGACCGCATCCGACAACCCAGAACCCCCAGAACGCACGGGACCCCCAGAACCCACCGGACCCACCGGACCCACCGGACCCACCGGACCCACCGGACCCACCGGACCCACCGGACCCACCGGACCCACCGGACCCACGGGACCCCCGGCCCCCGGTCTCCCGACCCTGGCCGAACTCGGTGAGGATCTGCTCGTCACCACGCGCCGGCAGCGGATCGTCGCGCTCGTCCGCCCGGGTGCCGGGGTACTGGTGTTCGCCGGCGCGGTGTGGCTCGGCTGGTGGTGGCTGACCCCGGTGATCGTGTTCGGGGTCTTCGTCGCGGTCGTGACCGTCACCCACGACGTGGTGCACCGCACGATCGGCCTGTCACCCCGGGCCACCGACTGGGCGCTGTTCGCGACGGGACTGGTCCTGCTGGAGAGCGGGCACGCCTACCGCGCCACGCACACCCAGCACCACCGCCTCTTCCCGCACCCCGACGACCCGGAGGGCCACCCCGCCGAACTGTCCCTCCTGGGCGCGGTCTGCTACGGCCCCGTCTTCCTCGTACGCCTGTGGTTCTGGTCCTACCGGCGCGGCCGGGACCGTCGCTGGCTGGTGGCGGAGGCGGTGGCCCCGGTCGCCGCGCTCGCCGGGGGAGTGCTGCTCCTGCCGTACACGCCGGGGCTGTTGGTCTATACGGTGATGGCGATCGTCGGGAGTTGGGTGTATCCCCTCCTGACGGTGTATCTGCCGCACCACGACTACGGAGACACCCCGTTGACGCAGACCCGCACCCTGCGCGGGAGGATCATCCCCGCCGTCTTCCTGGAGCTCACGTACCACCTGGAGCACCACCTCTACCCGCGGGTGCCCAGCCACCACCTCCCGGAGCTGTCACGCAGGCTCGAAGGCCACTTCGCCGCCCATGGTGTACGGCCGGTGCGCGTTGTCTGACACACGTGACGCCGGTGACGGCCGCAGCCCTCGTGGCACCCGTGACCGCGTCCTGGAAGCCGCCCTCGTCTGCCTGGTCCGCAACGGCTACGGCGGGACCACCGCGCGGGCGATAGCCCAGGCCGGTGGCTTCGCGCCCGGAGTGATCTACTACCACTTCGCGGACCTGGACGATCTGCTGGTGGCGGCGCTGGAACGGACCAGCGGAGCCCGCATCGCCCGGTACCGAGCCGAACTGTCCGGCATCGACCGCGCCGTGCCCGCGATCGCGCGGCTGCGCGAACTGTACGACGAGGACACCGGGACAGGGCACATCGCCGCCGTCCAGGAGCTGTACGCCGGGGCGCGGCCCGGAACGCGGCTGGCCGCCCAACTGGCCCTCGAAACC
Organism: Streptomyces sp. NBC_00104; assembly: GCF_045160825.1. NCBI lineage: Bacteria > Bacillati > Actinomycetota > Actinomycetes > Kitasatosporales > Streptomycetaceae > Streptomyces > Streptomyces sp. NBC_00104. Next base: position 10,255,404 of record NZ_CP108215.1, read on the forward strand.
CGGAAGTGGGAGGAGCTGGCCGAGGAACAGCTCACGGTCCTCCTGCGCGGCAAACCCCTGGCGTCCGTCGTCCGGGTACGCGTACTCGCCGGCGCGGCGGTGGCCTTCTACCTCGGCATGGAAACCCTCACCCACCTCGACGGCGACCGCTCCCGCCCGGCCACCCTCTTCGACCAGGGCGCACGACTCGCCGCGATCTTCGACCGCGTACCCCGTCTGAAGCGACGGGCCCGCCGGGTGAGATGAGCGAAGGAGAACCCGTGAACCGCCACCACCGGCCCCCGCCGCCCACCCCGAGGCTCGCCTTCCGCCGGATGACGCGGGACGACCTCGACGACATGGCCGCGCTGCTCGGCGACCCGGGCGTGATGCGCCACTATCCCCGCCCCCGGACCCGGGAGGAGGCCCTGGCCTGGATCGACTGGAACCAGGGTCTGTATCGGGAGGAGGGGTACGGGCTCTGGCTGGTCACCCTCCGCGCCACCGGGGAGTTCGTCGGCGACTGCGGCCTGACACCCCAGGAGATCGAAGGAGTCACCGAGTTGGAGGTCGGCTACCACGTCCGGGCCGACCTCCAGGGGAACGGCTACGCCACCGAGGCCGCGGCGGCCTGCCGCGACCACGCCCGCGACGTCCTCCAGGCGAAGCGACTCGTCGCCCTCATCCGCCCCGACAACCATCCGTCCCAGCGCGTAGCGGAGAAGATCGGCCTCCCCTTCGAACGCGAAGCCACCTCCCGCTCGGGCCTTCCCGTCCAGATCCACGCCACGTCCCTGTGACGGCCCCGCCCCGGACCCTCGGCCCGCGCCTCCGCGAGCGGTACGGAGCCGAAGCGAGGTGAGTTCGAGGGCGCGGTCGTCCGGTCCCTCAGCCATGCGAACCAGCCACCGCTCGTACCGGACGAGGACCGTCGCCTGCTTCTACCGGGCGTCACCCGTCGCCAACCTGCCCTGCGCACGGGCGGGTTCGCCCGAACCCGAACCCGTCCCCGAACCCGAACCCGTCCCCGAATCCGACCCCGTGCCACCGCCGCTCCTGCGGATCAGCGCCACCCCGAGCACCGCGAGCAGGGACGCCGCGGACAGCGTGTACAGGCCCCCGTTCGTCGTGCCGGTCGTGTCCTTGAGGTAGCCGAAGAGGGTGGGGGAGACGAAACCGCCCAGGTTTCCGATGGAGTTGACGACCGCGAGGCCGGGCGCGGCGATCTTCAGGTCGAGCCCCGACTGCGCCATCGGCCAGAACAGGGTGGCCGCGCACTTCCCGCCGACCGCGGCCAGTGTGATGGCCGCCAGGCCGAACCAGGGGGAGCCCAGCGTGGCCAGGAAGGTGCCCGTGGCGGACAGGACCAGGGCGGCGGCCAGATAGGGGCGGCGGTCGGGGGCGCGGTCGGTGAACCGGCTCATCGAGTACATGGCGATCACCGCGCAGATCCACGGGACGGCCGACAACAGACCGACCTGGAACGGCGACAGCCCGCCGATCTCCTCGACCAGACTGGGCAGCCAGAAGGTGATCGCGTACCCGGTGAGGGCCATCGCGAAGAACACCGTGGTCAGCAGCGCCACCTGAGGGTGGATCAACAGCTTCAGCCGCGACACCCGCGGGGCCCGGCTGCGCGCCTCCTCGTCCCGTGCGACCGCCGCGCCCAGCGCGTCCTTCTCCTCCGCCGTGAGCCAGGAGGCGTCCTTGATACGGGAGACGAGGAAGAACCCGGCGACGAAGCCGACGACGATCGACAGCAGCCCTTCGAGCGCGAACATCCAGCGCCACCCGGCGAATCCGCCGACCCCGTGCAGCTCCAGCAGCGCGCCCGTGATCGGCCCGGTCACGATGTACGCGGTGGCCGAGCCGCCCAGGAAGATCGCGCTCGCCCGGCCCCGGCTGGAGTCCGGCAGCCACTGGGTGAAGTAGAGGAGGACGCCGGGGAAGAAGCCCGCCTCCGCGACACCGAGCAGGAAGCGCAGCCCGTAGAACATCCATACGTTGTGGATGAAGCACATCGCCACGATCACCAGTCCCCAGGTGATCATGATGCGGGTCAGCCAGACCCGGGCGCCGAACCGCTCCAGGAGCATGTTGCTCGGCACCTCGAAGAGGGCGTACCCGATGAAGAACAGGCCCGCGCCGAGTCCGTACGCGGTGGCGCTCACCCCGACGTCGGCCCGCAGCTCGTCCTGTACGAAGCCGACGTTCGTCCGGTCCATCTGGTTGATCAGCAGCATCAGGACGAGGATCGGCAGCATGCGGCGCAGGAACTTGCTGACGGCACGGCGCTCGGCATCGGGTTTCACGACTTCTGACATCGTTGTCTCCCTCTGACTGTTCACATGCGTGAACTGTCATCACGTACGTAGGAATGGCGGGAACCTTACGGAGGGCTCGCCTCCGGGTCAATGGGTCGGTTCCGTGATCACATATGTGAACGATAGGGAGGGTGAGGCGGTTCCGCGGACGGACGAGGCGATCTCTCACGCCGGGTGGATGAGGAGCAGCGCGATGTCGTCACTGCGGGGCGCGGAGCGGCGGGCGTGCTGGACGAGCGTGTCGGCGACGGCGTTCATGGCGCGGGGGCCGGCCGGATCGGCGCGGGCGAGTGCGCGGGCGAGGTCGCCGACCGCGTCGTCGATGTCGATGCCGGGGGCTTCGACGAGTCCGTCCGTGTAGAGGGCCAGGACGGACCCGGGGGGCAGCGGGATCTCGGTGGACGCGTAGCCGGCGTCGGGGTCGATGCCGAGGAGGAGCCCCGGCGGCAGGCGGAGGGGCTCGGTGGTGCCGTCGGGGTGGCGCAGCAGCGGGGGCGGGTGTCCGGCCGTCGCCAGGCAGGCGGTGTGCGCGCCGAGGTCGAGGTGGACGTAGAGACAGCTGGTGAACAGGTCGGGGTCGAGGTCGGTGAGGAGCCGGTTGGTGCGGGCGAGGACTTCGTCGGGGGCCGCCCCGGCGGTGGCGTGGACGGCGGTGCGGACCTGCCCCATGAGGGCGGCGGCGTTGACGTTGTGGCCCTGCACGTCGCCGATGGCCGCGGCGGCCGTGGTGGGGCCGAGGCGGATCAGGTCGTAGAAGTCGCCGCCGATGTCCATGCCACGGGTGGCCGGGAGGTAGCGGGCGGCCACGTCCAGCCCGGCGACGTGGGGCAGGGTGTGGGGCAGCAGCCCTTCCTGGAGGTTGTGGGCGAGCTGGTGCTTGGTGTCGTACAGCCGGGCCCGGTCCAGGGCCTGGGTGATCAGCCCGGCGGTGGAGGTGAGGATGGCACGCTCCTCCGGGGTGAAGGGGTGGGGCTGGTCGTAGGCCAGGACGAGGGACCCGACCGGACGCCCCGAGGTGATCAGGGGGAGGAAGGCCCAGGCGGCCCTGGTGTCCGGGAGCGCGGCCGGGGGATAGGCGAGCTTGAGCTCGGCGGAGGTGGCGAAGAACGTGGGAACGCCCGTGGCGAGGGCGCGTACGGCGGGAGTGTCCGAAGTGAGCGGGGTGGCGTCGAAACGTTCCATCACCTCGGCGGTGTAGCCGCGGTAGCCGATGACCCGCAGCCGGCCCTCCTCCGCCGTCATCAGGGCCAGGGCCGCGGCGCCGAACGCCGACAGGACCTGCTCGGCGACCTGGTCGACCACGTCGCGTACGCCGACGGCCTCGGTGAGCGTGGCGGCCAGGTGCATCAGGTGGTAGAGGGTGTTGGCTCGCCCCGTCGCGGCGGCGGAGTACGGACGAGGCCCGGGAGGAGCCGTGACCGGAGCGTGGGCGTGGGGCGAGTGGGTGGGCGAGATGCGGACGCTGATGCCGGAGGCGTCCGGCACGAGACTGAAGGACAGCCACCGGTCCGGCGGGCGCAGGGCGATGAAGGACACCGGTTCGCGGCTGAGCATGGCCGCCCGGTAGCTGTCCTCGGCGGTCGGGTCGTCCAGCCAGCGCAGGGCATCCCACGGCTTGGCGCCGAGCAGGTCGGGGATGTCGACGCCGAGCAGTTCGGCGGCCTTGGTGCTGACGAAGGCGATCCGTCCGTCCACGTCGAGCGAGCAGCAGCCGCCGGGGATGCGCTCGGCGAAGTCGACCGCGGCCTGTGCCTCGGCCGGTCCCGCCGTCCGGCTCCGCAGCGGAGGCAGCATCACCGGCTCGGCGGCGGGTCGTACCGGGTGGCCGTCGTCGGCCGCCTTCCGCAGGATCAGTCCCAGACGGTGACAGGCGTCGGCGATCTCCTCCCGCTCCCGGGGGCTCGGCTGCGCGGGGTGCGACGCGGGCCACTGGAGCACCAGCCCGCCCCAGGTGTCCGAGTCCGTGCTGATGGGGGCGGCGGCCATCGTGAAGCGGTACGGCGCGACCAGCGCCAGCCGTGGGTAGCGGCGCGCCATCTCCTCCTGGCCGCTCACCCACACCAGCCGGCGCCCCCGCACCGCGTCGGACACCGGGGACGAGGCCTTGAGCGCCACCCGCGCCCAGGGCATGGAGATCTCCCAGGGGACCCCGCCCAGCACCGCCAACTGCAGCACCGGCTCGTCCGGCGCCAGCAGATACACCGCCGTCACCGACGTGGCGCTCTCCCGGGCCACCTCGATCAGAACGGACTCCAGCGCCTCCGGACCGACGGCGCCAGGGCCGGGCACGCCCTCATGCACACCCTCACCTGCCCCGGACCGGTCCGGCGGAGCGAACAGGCGGCCACCGCACCTCACCCATATGCGGACCATACGCCTGCCGCGCCGCGGCAGCATGCCGGTGAGGCCGCCCACCGGGGCTCGCCGCCCACCGGGGCTCGCCACTCACCGGGGCTCGGCGCCGTGCGGTGCCCGGCACGGCGGTGTCCCGCCGCCACGCCGTGCCGTACGGCGGTGTCCCACCACCCCCCGATGCCTGTAGGGCGGCGTTCGATGCCCGCCGGTTCCCTTCGACAGCCGTACGTCGGCGTTCGACAGCCGCGTCCTCACTTCATCATCCGTTGGCCGGAGTGCGGTGGCCGCCCGGTCCGGCCGTCAGCTCGGTCCGGCGGGGGGCTGCTCGTCGGGCCCGGCACCCGGATCTCGTACCGCCAGGAGAGCCGCGCCGATGTGTGCCACCGCTCGCGGATCGGAGAGGGACCGGTTCGTCAGCTCCTCGATGCGGCGCAGCCGGTAGCGGACGGTGTTGGGGTGGACGAAGAGGCTCCGGGCCGCGTCGGTGGCCGAGCCCGCGGCGGCGAACCAGTGTTCCAGGGTCTGCAGCAGGCGAGCACGTTCCACCACCGGGAGGTCGACCACGGGCCGGAGGACGACCCCCACCAGGTGCGCCGCCTCGGCCGGAGCGGCGGCGACCACCATGGCCAACGGGTCGTCGTCGAACCGCGCCACACCCGGACCGGTGCCCCGCAGCCCGGCCAGAGCCAGCCGGGCGAAGCGCAGCGCCTGCGGGGTGTCCCGCAACGAGTCGAAGCACGGACTGACCCCCACACGGGCCCGGGTGCCACGCAGGACACCCAGGCACGTGCCCTCCGCCGCAGCCGTGGGCAGGGCGATCAGACCGATCTGCTGGTCGGGCAACAGCCGCCATGCCGACGGAAGTTGGGCTTGGCGCAGCCCGGCCTCGACCCCCGCCAGCGGCTCCTCGCCGGGAGCGCCGGCCGCCGCCGCGGCGACCGCGTAGGGCCCGCGCTCGGGCAGGCCCAGCTCGCGGGCGGCCTCCCACAGCGTGGTCCGGTCCGCGATGACACCGGTGAACAGCGCCTCCACCAGCGCCGAGCGCCGGGCCTGCCCCCGCGAGGTCAACTCGGCGGCCGTCTCCCGGTAGGCCGCCGCGACCGCCTCCGCGTACAGGCCGAACAGCGCCCAGATCTCCGCCGACTTCGACACCAACCGGTCGTCGGAGACCTCGGGATGGGTGCGTGCCTCCACCAGGATCTCCGTCCACAGGAGTTCGAACCCGACCCGGTACGCGTGCAGGGTGTCCGCCAGCGGCACGCCCTGCTCGGCTCGGACACGTCCCGTCTCGCGAGCCGGGCTCGCGTCGGGGGTGGCACCCTCACGGAGGTGGTTCAGGATCAGGTCCGCGTTGGCGGTGCACGAGCGGCGCAGCGAGTCGAAGGGGATCAGTGACTCGTCCGCGTAGGCGTCGACGTCCGAGCGGATGCGCCGTGCGATCCGCTCACCCAGCTCCGGGAGTCTGGAATGGAGTGCCGCTGCCACACCCGAGATGTCCATCACCGCAGCTTAATGCTCTCTTTTTGTTCCCCGGAACAACCCCAGGGGGGAGCTGCTGTCGTGCGGTCCATAGGCCGTCGCCGTGTACGGCAGCACGATGTCGTCGAAGTGAACAGCGGATTTCGACGGCGACTTTCGTGGAGGTGGGTCATGGCCAATCTGGCGGAGTACCTGGTGGAGACGGCACAGCGGCAGCCGGGGCGCCCCGCGCTCCGCCTGGGAGACCGGACCATCGGCTACGCGGAACTGGACGAGCGCAGTGCCCGCGCCGCCGCGCTGCTGCGGGCCGAGGGCGTCGGGCCGGGGGACCGGGTCGCCCTGATGCTGCCCAACGTTCCCGAGTTCGTCGTCCTGTACTACGGCGTGCTGCGCGCCGGAGGCGTCGTCGTCCCCGTGAACCCGCTGCTCAAGACACGGGAGACCGAGTACCACCTGAGCGACTCCGGGGCGGTGCTGCTCTTCGAATGGCACCAGGCGCCCGGTGAGGGCGCGCAGGGTGCGGCCGCCGCCGGTGTGCGGCATGTGGCCGTCGAACCGGCGGCCTTCGCGGACCTGCTGGCCGGACACGAACCGCTGCCCGGTGTGGCAACGACGCCGGACGACGACGTGGCCGTGCTCCTGTACACCTCCGGCACCACCGGCCGCCCCAAGGGCGCCACGCTCACCCACGGCGGACTGCGGCACAACACCGAGGTCAACACGGTCCATGTCCAGCGGATGACACCACAGGACGTGGTGGTCGGCTGTCTGCCGCTGTTCCACATCTTCGGCCAGATCTGCACCATGAGCGTGGCCGTGCGCGCGGGCGCCTCGCTCACCCTGATCCCCCGCTTCGAGCCGCAGGCGGTGCTTGATGCCATCGCCCGCGACCGGGCCACGGTCTTCGAGGGCGTTCCGACGATGTACGCGGCGCTGCTGCAGCACCCGTCGGAGGCGGACGTGTCGACGCTGCGGATGTGCGTCTCCGGCGGAGCCTCGCTGCCGGTGGAGATCCTGCACGGCTTCGAGCGGCGCTTCGGCTGTGCGGTGCTGGAGGGCTTCGGCATGTCCGAGACCAGCCCGGTGGTCACGTTCAACCATCCCGACCGGCCTCGCAAGGCCGGCTCCATCGGCACCCCGATCCAGGACGTGGAGGTGCGGCTGCTGGACGACAAGGGCCAGGACGTCGCGCCCGGCGAGGTCGGCGAACTGGCCGTACGGGGGCCGAACGTGATGAAGGGGTACTGGAACCGCCCCGAGGAGACGGCGGCCGCGATCCCGGACGGCTGGCTGCGCAGCGGTGACCTCGCGCGGCAGGACGAGGACGGCTATCTGTACATCGTCGACCGCAAGAAGGACATGATCATCCGCGGTGGCTACAACGTCTACCCGCGCGAGATCGAGGAGACCCTCCACGAGCACCCGGCCGTCGCCCTGGCCGCCGTGGTCGGCGTGCCGCACACCCACCTGGGCGAGGAGATCGCGGCGGCGGTCGTCCTCCGGCCGACCGCCCACGCCACCCCCGACGAACTGCGGGAGTTCGTGAAGGACCGGGTGGCCGCGTACAAGTACCCGCGCGAGGTGTGGATCGTGGACGCTCTGCCGACCGGCCCCAGCGGCAAGATCCTCAAGCGGGAGATCACCGCACCGGCGGGATGAGAGGAGGGGCGGAGCCAGGCCGCCCGTCTCGTGACCCGCTCCGCCGGTATCGGGAAGAAGGCAAGAAGGCAAGAAGGCAAGAAGAAGTGAAGCCCCGTACGGCACCTTCGCGCCCCCGGACAGGTCAGAGCGGGCCGCCGCCGAGACCGATCTCGTTCCCGTCGGGGTCGTGGTAGGTGACCTTGCGTACGCCGTTCGCGTAGGTCTCGCGGCTGCTGGGCTCCAGCCCTCGATCGGTGATCCCGGCGACACGGGTGTCGAGGTCGTCGACGAAGACGGTGTGCAGGGCGTGGCCGGCGCGCCCCGGCCGATGCTCGATGTACACATAGCGGTGCTCCGCCAGCTCCCACACCGCCTCCGTGTCGTTCGGGAAGAACGTCGGCGGGGAGCCGAGCAGCCGCTCGTACCAGGAGAGCGCCGCTGTGTAGTCGTTCACCGGAATGCCTGCGAAGAGGACGACCGCCATGACGCCATGGTAGGCCCGGCGACGCCCCGCCTCATGCGTCGACGCCGCGTTCCGGGTGGACGTGGGGTCGCACACCGTCCGCACCTCGACCGGGGGAGCGGCGGGTGCGGGCGGGGTGCGTGCCGTGCGGTCGCGCGGGGTGCGTCAGGCGCCGATCCTGGCGGCGATGACCGGGGCGAGGCGGTCGGTGATGGCGCGGTGTCCCTGGTCGTTGGGGTGGACGGAGTCGGTGAGGTCGCCGGAGCCCAGCCAGCCCGTGGTGTCGACGAAGGACACCCGGGAGTCCCCGCCCGAGATCGCCCCCTGCACGGCCGCCTCGGTCTGCGGGACGAAGCGTCCACGGAAGGTCTCCAACGCGAAGATCCAGGCCTGCGGATGGGCGGCGCGGACCTTGCGCAGCAGACTGGTGTAAGCGGCCTGGAACTGCGCCGAACTCACCCCGTGTCCCACGTCGTTGGTGCCCAGGTTGATGACGACGGCGTCGGCCCGGTAGCGGGCGGGGTCCCAGTCGGGTGTCGCCGCGTTGGGGTTGAGCCTGGTGTACTGCCGCTCCAGGCCCACACATCCGTCCGCCGCGGCCACGAGGCAGGCGCCGCCCTGGGCGATCTGCGTGTGCTCGGTGCCGAGCCGTTCCCCGATCAGCCAGCCGTACGCGGTACGGGCGTTCTGCGAGGTCGTCGTGCCCACGGTGATCGAGTCGCCCACGAACTCGACCAGCTTGGTCGGCGCGGACGGGGCGAAGGTCGTCGCCCCGCTGTCCAGGACCAGCCCCTGGAAGACGGCGTCACCCCGGTAGGAACCCGCCACCACCTGGTAGTTGACCTGAAGGGTGTGGCGGCCGGCCGACAGCGCGGACGGGGTCAGGTTCACCGTCCCCTTCACGTCGTCGTAGAACTTCACCGGTCCGTCGTCGATCCGGGCCCAGAAGTCGATCGTGCCGCGCTGCTTCAGCTGGACGGTCCGCCCGGTGAAGCCGACACGGTAGTAGGCACCGGCCCAGTACGGCGTGTAGGCCGTGGCGGAGGTCGTGGTGTCCCAGCGTCCGACGAACTTGATGTTCGGGTCGCCGGGCTGACCGGGAGCGGCCGCCTTCACGGAGGCGGACGCCGTGCCGTTCAGGGCGGCGCCGACGACAGGGGCCAGACGGCCCGCGAACTTGGTGTGGCCGGCCTCGTTGGGATGCCCGTTGCCGTCCTCGTAGTCGGTGCCGTCGGTGAGCCAGCCGGTCGTGTCGACGTAACGGACCCTGGCGTCACCGGCGTTGTTGCGGGCTGTGACAGCGGCCCTGGTCTCGGTGACGTACCGCTTCTTGAGTGTCTGCACCGCGAAGAGGGCCGCGTCCGGGTACTTGGCGCGGACGTCCCGCAGGAAGGCGGTGTACGCCGACTGGAACGCGGCACCGGACACCCCGTGTCCGATGTCGTTGGTACCGAGGTTGATGACGACCGCGCTCGCGCGGTAGCGGGCGAAGTCCCAGTCCGTGGTGCCCGTACTGGCCGACTTGAAGAACTGACCGCTCAGACCGGTGCAGCCCGACTGCGCGACGAGGCAGTAGCCGGAGCGGGCGATCTGCGTGTGCCGCATGCCCAGCCGCTCGCCGGTCCTCCAGGCGTACGAGTCGAGCGCCAGCCGGTCGGTGAGGGCACCGGCGGTGATGGAGTCGCCGACGAACTCGATCAGCCCGGCCGACGCCCCCGGAGCGACCGTACGGGCCCCGGAGTCCAGGACCAGGCCCTGGAAGGCCGTGTCCCCGGACCGGTAGGTGATCCGCAGGGTGTGCGTGCCCGACGCCAGGGGCTGGGGGGTGAGGTTCACGGTGCCGCGTACGCCCGCGTGGAAGACGTCGGGCCCGCCGTCGACACTGACGTAGAAGTTGACCGCGTCCCTGGCCTTCACCTTCACCGTGGTGCCGGTGAAGGACGTCTGTACGTACGCGCCGGTCCAGTTGGCGACGGCCGTCGTGCCCGAACTGGTGTCCCAGCGGCCGACGTAGGCGATGTTGGGGTCGGAGACCGAGCCGTCACCCGGTGCGGCGTGGGCCCTGGTGATGCCGGCCAGCGACAGCAGACAGGCGACGAGAACGGCCGTGAGGACGGCCGCCGGGCCGCGTCTGCCGGACCTGTGGGGGGAGGTCTGCATGGGGATCCTTTCTCACCGGAAGTGGGAGCGCTCCCATGAGCAGCCTTCCCACGGAACCAGTGAGGCGGATCGCGGTCAAGGGGGTCTGCGGGGGAGGAAGTCGGCCGCTTCCGTGAAGGAAGCGGCCGGTCGGATCCGGCCCGGCGCGGCGTGCCGCGCGCGTGGCGCGGACGCGGTGTCAGCCCGCCGCCTTCCCGATGAGCTCGACGAGCCGTGCCTCCGTGTCGGCGGTCAGCTCCGTCAGGGCGTAGGTCGTGGGCCACAGGGTGCCGTCGTCCAGCCGTGCCTGGTCGCTGAAGCCGAGCGTGGCGTACCTGGTCCTGAACTTCTGCGCGCTCTGGAAGAAGCAGACGACCTTGCCGTTCCTGGCGTACGCGGGCATGCCGTACCAGAGCTTCGGCGACAGGTCCGGCGCGGCGGACCGGACGATCTCGTGCAGCCGCTCGGCGAGGGCACGGTCCGTGTCCGTCATCCCGGCGATCTTCGCGAGCACGTCGCTCTCCCCGTCCGCCTTGGCCGTGCGCGGGCCGCGACGCGCGGACGTCTTCAACTCCTGCGCGTGCTCCTTCATCGCGTCGCGTTCCTCGGCCGTGAACCCGTCGAACTTCTTCTCGGCCGTGCCGCTGCTCCGGGTGGCCTTCCGCGTGTTCGTCATGTCAGGTTTCCTTCCTCGCGCTGTGTGATCGTCGATGTCGTTTCGCCGACTTCGTTCCGGGACGCGTCGACTTCGTTCCGGCGGCGCGTCGGTGCGTTCCGGGGACGCGCCGACGCGATGGTCAGCCGAGCCAGCGGCCGCCGCGCATCAGCTCACGCCCCGTCAACTCGTCGGCCTCGCACCAGGCCTGGACACGGCGCGGGGTGATACGGAACCAGTGGTACGGCGTGACCGACGCACGCGGGTCGAAGCCGGTGCGCGCGGCGAACCGGTCACCCCGGTCCTGCGGCAACGCGTCGATGCCGAGGACCTCCACCTCGCCCTCGATCATGGACACGTCGCGGGTGAGGCCCAGCGCCAGCCGAGCGGTCCGGGTCGCGGCCAGGTTCCGGCCGGTCGGGCTGTCGGCCGGCGTGGCCACCAACAGCGTTCCGCCGTCCCAGTCGAAGGACAGCGGCACCAGATACGGCACCCCGTCCACCGAGGCACTGGCCACCCAGACATCGACGTCATGGGCGAGCCGGCGCTCGGTGTCACGGCGACGCACCGCACGGGGGCGCGGCCCGTCACTCGTCCGGTCGGACGAACCGGTCATGGTCACTCCTAAGTTCCTGAACTCCTGGGTTCCTGAGTTCCTCGGTTCCTGAGTTCCCGGGGTCCGGGGTCGGGGGTCCGGGGTCCGGGGTCGGGGGCCGCGACCGGTCCGGTGGGTCCGCCGGGTCCGATCGCCGTGGTCACAGGCTCTCCCGGCGGGGCCACGGCCCGCCTCCGTGGTGAGCACGGAATCCACCACTGAGACGCCACGGACCAACGGATAATGACCCGGTGTCCAGTCCAGTGATCTCGACCCGGGAAGCCGAAGTGCTGGCGTTGCTCGGGGAGCACCTCAGCAACGCGGAGATCTCCGCGCGGCTGTTCATCTCCGTACGCACCGTCGAGTCACACGTCTCCGCCCTGCTGCGCAAGCTCGACGAACCGGACCGGCGGGCGCTCTCCCGGCGCGCGGCCGAACTCGCCCGCGCCGAGCGGCCACACCTGGCACCCGCCCTCCCCACACCGCTGACCGCGTTCATCGGCCGGGTACGGGAGCGCGCCGAGCTGGCCGAGGCGGTCAAGACACGCCGGCAGGTGACCGCGGTCGGTCCGGGCGGGGTGGGCAAGACCCGGCTCGCGCTGGCGGTGGCGGCCGACGCGGCCGGTGACTTCGCCGACGGGGTGTGGTTCGTCGACCTGGCCCCGGTCACCGACCCGGGACGGGTGGCGGCGGCGATCGCGGCGGCCGTGGGTGTGGGCGAACAACCCGGCCGCGGTATCGACGAGTCGGTGGTGTCCGCCCTGGTCGACCGCCAGGCGCTGCTGGTGCTGGACAACTGCGAGCAGATACGCGACGGGGTCGCGCCGTTCCTGGAACGGCTGCTGCTCGCCTGCCCGAAACTACGGGTCCTCGCGACGAGCCGGGCCCGGATGATGGTGCCGTTCGAGTGGGTGTTCCTCGTTCCGCCGCTCTCCTGGGAGGGCGGAGCCGACTCGGACGCCGTGACCCTGTTCCTGGAACGGGCGGCGGCGGTCGGCCTGCCACCGGAACCAGCCGTACGCGACCGGATCGCGGCCATCTGCGAACGGCTCGACGGCATGGCGCTGGCGATCGAACTCGCGGCGGCACGGTGGCCCACCCTCGGACTGGACGGGCTCACGGCCGGCCTCTCCGACCAGCTGCGGATCCTCGCCGGAGGCCCCCGCGCGGACGACCGGCACCGGTCGGTGCGGGCCGCGCTCGACTGGAGCCACGACCTGCTGGAGCCGCCGGACCGGGCGCTGCTGCGCCGGATCTCGGTGTTCGTGGTTCCCTTCACCGCCGAGGCGGCCACTACCGTGGCCGGGTTCGGCCCGCTCGACGCGGCCGGGGTCGCCGACGGACTCGGCCGGCTCGCCGAGCAGAGCCTGCTCACCGCGACACCGACCGCGACCGGCACCCGCTACCAGGCGCTGGAGACCATCCGCCAGTACGGGACCGAACGGCTCGCCGATGTCGGTGAGCTGGCGGACGTCCGGTCCCGCCACGTCGACTGGTGCCTGGCCGGCGCGACCGCCCTCACCGAGGCCGAGGCCGAGGGCGCGGATTGGCGCGCGCGTTTCGACGCCATGGCCGACGACCTGCGAGCGGCCCTCACCTGGGCCGCCGACCAGCCGGACCAGCGGCCGTCCGCCCACCGCCTCGCCCTCGCCCTGGCCGGACTGGCCTTCACCCGCAACCTGCTGGGCGAGTCCCAGCAGCGATACGAGCAGGCGGCGGCGCTGGCCGGGGGTGCCGGTGGTGCGAGTGGCGGGGGCGGTGCGGGTGGGGCAACTGGGGCCGCTGGGGCTGCCGGCACAGGTCGGGAGACCGTCGAGGTCGTCGGCGCTGTCGGTGAAGTGACCGGTGCTGTCGCCGGAGCCGTGGCGCTGCGGGAGGCCGCCGGGGTGGCCGGCTGTCGGCGGCTCGGCGACGACATGTTCCGCCTGCATCGTGCCGCCGCCGAGGCCGCCCGCCGGGCAGGGGACACCGCCGGCGCGGCTCGCGACCTGGCGGCCGCCGCCACCGTCGCGTACCGCTTCTCCAGCGAGTTCACCCGGCTCCCCGCCGTGGACGAGGTGACCGCCTTGCTCACGACAGCCCGACGACTGTCCGACGCCGTCGCCCTGGCGTCCGAGGAGCGGGCCGATCCGCCGTCCGAGGCGCGGGTTGACCCGTCGGCCGTGGCGCGGGCCCATCCGTCGTCGGACGCGATCGTCGATCCGTCGTCCGACGTGCGGGTCTACCCGTCGGTCGTGGCGCGGGCCGACCCGTCGTCCGACGCGCGGGCCGACCCGTCGTCCGACGTGCCGGCCGACCCGCTGGCCGACGTGCGGGTTGACCTGTCGGTCGTGGCGCGGGCCGATCCGTCGTCGGACGCGCGGGCCGACCGGCTGGCCGACGCGCGGACCGCCGTGCCGCCCCCTGCGTCAACCGATCCATCGGCCGATCCACCGACCCCTCTCCCGGCCGAACTCCCCGCCGTCCTTCCGGTCGAACCCCCTGCCGTCCTCCCGGCCGACCTGTTCGCCCATCCGCCGACCGACTCGGCTGTCGCCACCGCGGCCGCCCTCGCTCTGGCCGAAGCGGCGGTCGTCGCGGATGCCTTCGGTGCGGTGCAGGGAGACGCGGACAACACCGCGCAGGAGACCGTCAGGTATGCCGAGCGAGCCGTCGACCTCGCTCGGCGGGCGGGCGACCCGGTGGCCGAGTCCGCCGCTCTCGACGCGCTCTCCGGTGCCCGGACCTGGGCCGGCGAGCCCTTCGGCGCGGCGGCCGCGGCCCGGTGTCGTATCGACGTCCTGGCCTCGGTGCCGTGCACCCCCGCCAGCACGCACGAGCGGATGGACGCCCTCGCCATGGCCGCCGGGACGGCCCTCGGCGTGGGTGATCTGCCGCGGGCCCACCGGTGGGGCAGGCAACTCGCCGACCACCCGCTGCTCGCCGAGGTGCAGCACCACGCCGTGTCCTGGCTGCTGGTCGCGGACGCGTTCGCGGGCAACGCCACCGACGTACTCACCGGCAGCGAACGGTTCCTCGACGCCTGGCGGCGGAGCGGCCGGCACCGGTCGTTCTCGCTCGGCCCCGCCGCCGCGTCGGTCGCCATGGTCCACGGTCTGCGGGGCGACCACGCCGCGCGGGCGGCCTGGCTCGCGACCGTCGACGAGGCGGGCACCGCGTCGGAGCACCACCATGGCTACGGCGCCGTCTGCGACGCCATGGTCCTCCTCCACCACGGCGACCCGGACGCGGCCCTGGAACGCGTCGCACCCGAGCCCGAGCAGGTGTGGAAGTGGGTCTCCTGGATCTGGCTGCACTGGTACGCGGGCCTCCGGGCCGAGGCCTCGGTCCTGGCCGGTCACCCGGAAGCCCGCGCCCGGGTCGCCGCCGCCCGGGCCCTGGTCACCGGCAACCCGGTCGCCACCGCCCAACTGGACCGGGCACAGGCGCTCCTGGACGGCGACCTGCCCGGCCAACTCGAGGCCGCCAGGGCGTTCGACGCGGCGGGATGCGCGTACCAGTCGGCCCGCACGCTCCTCCTCGCCGGCGACGGCCACACCGCCGCCGGCTCGGCGGCACTCGCCGCCCTCGGCCTCGCGCCCAGCTCCCGCTGAACGCACCCGGTGACCCCCGATGAGGTGTGGCGCTCCGCCGGGTCCACACCTCACGAGAGCCATCCGTCGGTGCCCTACGTGACCGACGGCATCGAGAGCGCGATGGCACGGGCGAAGGCCGCGGCCGGGGACCTGGACGTACTGGTCCACGGTGCCTACACGGCACGGCAGGCACTGGAGGCCGGAGTGCTCGACGAGGTGGAGATCCACCGGATCCCGGTGCTGTTCGGCACCGGCCGCCGGCTGTTCGACGCCCTGCCCACGCGGACCGAGCTGGAGATCGTCCGAGTGATCGACACCCCGGAGGCCACGCACACCCGCTACCGCGTCCGCCGCTGAGCGGGTCGCTGCGACGGATCCCTCCGGCGTCAGCGGCCCTTGCGTACCCGGGCCGCCGCGCGGGCCTCCGCGGTCCTGCGGGCCTCGGCGGTCTTGCGGGACTCCTTCGCGGGACGTCCCGGACGGGTGCCGAGGCCGCGGAAGGGGGCGTTGCCGCTGCTGGACTTCGTCCCGTTCGGCGGACGCCTCGCCCCGGTGATGGCGGTCAACTGTGCCTCGCCGGAGCGCACTTGGGTGACCGTCGGGCGGATCCCGGCGTCGGACATCATCCGGTTCACGTCGCGCCGCTGGTTGGGGGTGACCAGGGTGACCACCTTCCCGGACTCCCCGGCGCGCGCCGTGCGCCCGCCACGGTGCAGGTAGTCCTTGGCGTCGGCGGGCGGATCGACGTTGACGACGAGGTCGAGCGCGTCGATGTGGATGCCCCGCGCCGCGACGTTCGTGGCCACCAGCACGGTGACCCCACCGTCCTTGAACTGGCCGAGCGTGTGCGTGCGCTGCGGCTGCGACTTCCCGCTGTGCAGGGCGGCGGCCCGTACACCGCTGGTCCGCAGATGGCGTGTGAACTGGTCCACGCCGGCCTTGGTGTCCAGGAACATCAGCACCCGGCCGTCCCGCGCGGCGATCTCGGTCGCCGTCGCGTACTTGTCGGCGGCGTGGATGTTCAGCACATGGTGTTCCATCGTGGTGACCGAGCCCGCGAGCCGGTCGACCGAGGCGTGCACCGGGTCGTGCAGATAGCCGCGCACCAGCTGGTCGACGTCGCGGTCGAGCGTGGCGGAGAACAGCAGCCGCTGCCCGTCGGCGGGGACCTGGTCCAGGATCTCCGAGACCTGCGGCAGGAAGCCCAGGTCGCACATCTGGTCCGCCTCGTCCAGCACCGTGATCCGCACCTGGTTCAGAAGGCAGTCCCGGCGCGACACCAGGTCGGCGAGCCGCCCCGGTGTCGCGACGACCACCTCGGCCCCGGTCCGCAGCAGCGCCTGCTGCTTGTTGATCGACAGCCCGCCGACCACCGTCGCCAGCCGCACCTTCAGCGTCTGCGCGTACGGCTCCAGCGCGTCGCTCACCTGCTGGGCGAGTTCCCGGGTCGGCACCAGGACCAGCGCGAGCGGCCGCTTCGACTCCGCCCGCAGGCCTGCCGTCCGGACGAGCAGCGCGAGCCCGAACGCCAGCGTCTTGCCCGAGCCGGTCCGTGCCCGGCCGAGGACGTCGCGGCCGGCGAGCGCGTTCGGCAGCGTCGCCGCCTGGATCGGGAAGGGCTCCGTCACCCCGAGGTCGGTCAGGGTCCGCAGCAGCTCCGGCGGCAGCCCGAGCGCGTCGAAGGACTCGGCCGGCGGCAGGTCCCGGGACACCGCCTCCGGCGTCGACAGGTCGCCCCGCGGCGCTGTCGCACGCCGGGGGGTGTCGGAGGGGGAGAGCCCGGAGGCCGACGGCTTCGCGTTCATGGGGAACCTTTCCTGGTCTGGCGCCCGGAACGCGCCGGGGCCCGTACCCCTCGGTACGGGCCCCGGCGGTGTCGAAGCGTGACCCCCATTTTACCAGCGGACGCCTACCGGTGGACCGGCCCGCGCACGGGCGGCCCGCCGGCTAGAAGCTGCCGTAGTTGACCTGCCAGGTCGGCAGGCCCATCCGGCGCCACACGGCGACCACCCGGTCGCGGTCGTCGAGGGAGACCCGTACGGCGAACCGGTGGCGTACATGCCGGTCGAACAGCTCGGCCTTCACCACGTCGTCGCGGCGTTGGTCGCCCGCGGCGCGCATCCACAGTTCGTCGTACGGGACCTCGTGCGCACGCAGCCACGCCTCCGTCCGGCCCCGGTGCTCCTCACCGCGGCCGGAGAGCAGGACGACGACATCGCCCTCGGCCTTCCGGAAGGAGCGCAGCGCCCCGCGCACCGACACGTTGAGCAGGTCCTCCTCGCAGCGTGTGAAGTCGTAGGCGCCCCGGTCGCCCCTGAGGGCGAGCGTGCCGTCGATGTCGCACATGACCGCCGAGGGCAGCGCCGGGTCGGCGACGTACGGCTCGACGGCGGGCTCGTCGTTCAGCCACTCCGCGGTGAGCCGCCAGCCGCCCCTGCGGGACTTCGCGTGCTTGTCGGCGAGGATCCGGATGATCTCCTCGCCGACCGGCCGCTCCCGCCCGGCGTCGCGCCGCAGGCACTCCTCCACCGGCACGTCGGTGAAGTCGTGCACGACGAAGGTGGCCAGCCCCGCCACCGCAGCCTTCAGCCGCTTCGGGATGTGCGGCGTCATGTGCGTGTTGTCCACCACGACGTCGAAGCCACCGTCGACGGCCGCCCGCACCGCCGCGTCCTGGATCGCCAGCACGGTCTGCTCGTGCGCGTACGACCGACGCTCGGCCCCCTCGGGCAGCGGCACGTCGAGCATCGTGCGCAGATCGTCCAGGTTGACGCGGCGCATCCGGCCCTCGGACTCCGCCTGCAGCTTGCGCGCAGCGGTCGTCTTCCCCGAAGCGGGCAGGCCCGTCATGACGTGTACCACGGGCACGGTCAGTTCTCCTCGTCGTTCTTGAAGGGGTCGGACGCCTCCGGCCGGGTGGAACGGTATGTCACGAGCTCGGTCGGGCGGCCGTCCAGGCGCAGGAACATGGCGGGGCGCACGGCCGCGTCGGGCAGTTCCCGCACCGCGCGGGCGAAGGCGCCCCGGTCGCCGGCGAGATGCGCGACGGACCGGAACGCCTCGTCGATCGCCCGTTCCCGGTCCTCCACCTGCTTCTCGATGCCCGCGACGACACCGCGAACCCAGGCGTCGAACTCGTCGGGCACCTGCTCCAGCAGCGCGTCCAGCGGCCGGCCTCCGGTCGCGACGATGTCCTCGGCCGAGCAGTTCAGCGCCTGCGCCACCTGCTTGGCGGGCAGCCCCGCGAACCGCTGGATGCCGTGACCGCGCCAGATGTCCCGCTCGGTCACACCGGTGAGCACCTTGTGGAGCCGGACGTACTCGGCGAACTTGGCCTTGGCCCGTACGCCCGAGGCGAAGCGCAGCACGAAGCCCTCCGCGTCGGTGCCCGTGGCCGCCGTTCCGCCGGGCAGCCGGTTGGCGTCCGTCATGGCCAGCAACTCGCCAAGCGGCACCGCCGGCCACACGGTGACGACGGAACCGATGCCGCGCCAGCCGGTCGCGGCCTCGGACAGGGCGACCTCGGTGCCGTCCTGGGCGAACGCGGCCAGCAGCACGATGTCACGACGGTCGCCGTAGTCGACGACGATCCGGTTCTCCGGGTACAGGATCTCGGCCAGGTAGGTCACCCCGGGGACGAGACCGGAGGTGTCCTTCCCGTCGAGCAGCCGCTGCGCCCAGGTGGCCTGCACGCTGACGAACGAACCCTTGGACGCGACCCGCCACCGGCCGGCGTAGTGGAAGACCACCGCCAGACTGCCGTCGACCTTGTCGTACACCTCGAACGGCTCGTCCGGGAGGCTCGGGGCGTACGGCTGACCGGCCTCGTGCTCACCGACGTTGAAGAACTTCGGCAGCGGAAGCGCGACGATCTCACCGGTGCCGTCGTCGGCCACGAGACCGCGGCAGCGCGTGGTCACCCGGTTCCACACCCGCTCGTACTGGCATGTCCTCGTGTACGTGTAGATGGACAGCGGCAGTTCCGGGTGCGGCTTGCGCGTGACGTGCCCCGCTTCGAGCGCCGCCGCCAACTCCTCAGGCGGCAGCAGCTCATGAAGAGTCAGGTAGGCCTGGCTCATGTGTTCCTCCCCTTGCTGGTCCCTGATTGTCACGTGGGGAAGGGCGCTCGCACACCGGATTTTCCGCGGTCCCGGAGAGAGGACGGACAGGTCACAGCCCACGTCGGCCGAGAAGGACACGCGCACCTCACCCGCCGGGGGCCACCGCCCGCGGCACCCGCGCCAGGAGCGACTCGACCTCCGCGCCCCAGCGCGAGCTGATCACCGGGTCGCGCGCCGGGTCGGCCCACAGCAGATGGCTGCCGCCGTTGCCGCGGGCGCAGCGCGGCGGTGGCGGGTGCCGAGGGCCACACCGTGCGGTCGTCGTTGAGCCACCAGGACAGGCCGTAGTTCGGCTTGACCCGGCAGGGCGTCCACAACTCCTCGACCCAGCGCCGCGAGACGACCCGCCGCCCGCCCCACACCCCGCCGCGCAGGCAGAGTCGGCCGATGCGGGCCAGATCGAGGGCACTGATCCACAGGCCGCCACCCCAGTGCGCACCACCGGACACCACGGGCACCCGTACGCCGTCGACCTCGGTCACGGATTCTCTGTCAAATTCACCGTGTTGAAGTGAAGCACCCTCCAGACAGCTCAGTTGACAACTGCGCTTGGGCGTTCGACCAGGATCCGGCCGCGTTGGCTGTTATGGCGGCCAATGCGCTCGCGGTACCCCAGAACCCGGCCCGCTCGTGCACGGCCAGACTGGCGATGTTCGCACCCCCCATCTGGTGCTGTCAGCTGTCTGACCAGGTCCACGTGAGGCACGGCTTCGGTGCGGGAGGCGTGCTTGCGCGACGTGCCGGGGGCCGTGCGCCGCACGGCCCCCGGCGTGGTGTCTGCGCTGTGAGGGCTACGGGGTGAGGTGTTCCAGGAGCCGGGCGACAACGGCCCGGACGGTGCCGGAGACGGCGCCGCGCACTGCGGCAGCGGCCAGGAGCAGGCGCTCGCGGCGGGTCAAGTGGGTGCGGGACATCGGCTTTCTCTCCACGAGGTCATGGTGGGCGGCTGGGTAGCCGGCTGGCTCGCTGTCCACGCTGGACCCCGTACGAAGATCAACTCTGGGTTGCGACAAGCCGTCAACGAGTCCGGAAATTTCCGCTGTTCACGCCATGCCGTAGTCGGGGCGGGGAGAAGATGGTGCGATGAGTGGCGATACGGCGGCGGACGGGTGAGCGTGAAGCGGCCGCGGGTGCTGGGGCGGGCGCGGGTGGGCTGGCCTCGTGCACTGCGGGAGCTGAAAGAGCTGCTGTATGAGGTGTATCTGGCGGCGGACGCTCCCAGCCTGGATGAGATCACCGTGGCCATCGCCACCGATGACGATCTGGCGGGATCGCCGGAGCGGGACACCGTACGCCGCTGCATCAGCGCCCCGTCCCTGCCAGCCAAGCAGGCTGATGCCGTGTCCGTGGCCACCGTGCTGGCCCGCCGTTCGGCGTGGGATGAGCAGGACCTGGCGGCGCGGGTGCGTGATCTGTGGGTCCGGGCCCGGATGGCGCAGGGCGTCGGCCGCCCGATTGGCGAGTTCGATGACCAGCTCATCCTGGCCGACCTGGAAGTCCACGCAGCCCTTGGTACCGGTGACGCCCGCCAACGGTTCGGGGCCCTGCCCACCTACCTCCCACGGGAGCATGACACGCGTTTGGAAACGGTGGTCGCCGCCGCTGCGGAGGCTGGGCGCAGCGGAATCGCGGTGCTGGTCGGTGGCTCGTCCACGGGCAAGACCCGCGCTCTGTGGGAGGCAGTACGCAGCCTGCCGAAGCCCTGGCGGCTGTGGCATCCGATCAGCCCCAGCCGCCCGGATGCGGCCCTGGCCGACCTTGAGGACGTTGCCCCGTACACCGTGGTGTGGCTGAACGAGGCCCAGGACTACCTTGCCGCTGACCCAATCGGGGCACAGGTCGCCGCAGGTCTGCGCAGCCTGCTCCACGACCCGTCACGAGCTCCTGTGCTCGTGCTCGCCACCCTGTGGCCCGAACACTGGAACACCCTCACCAACCGCGCCTCCCCCGATCAGTACGCCCATGCCCGTGAACTCTTGGACGGGCACAAGATTGATGTGCCGGACGCGTTCACCCCCGCCGACCTCGCCGCACTCGCCGGTGTCGGCGGAACCGATCCCCGGCTCACCGAGGCCGCCGAACGTGCCCAGGATGCCCAGGTCACCCAGTACTTGGCCGGAGTTCCCGTCCTGATGGACCGCTACAACACAGCGCAGGGCGCTACCCGGGCCCTGATCCATGCCGCCATGGACGCCCGCCGTCTTGGCGCCGGCCCCTACATCCCGGTGGCCTGGCTGGCCGACGCCGCCCCCGGCTACCTCACCGAGAGCGAATGGAACGCCGCCGACAAGGACTGGCTCACCCAGGCCCTCGACTACGTCACCCAGGAATGCAACGGCATCCCCGGCATCCTCACCCCCGCCAAGACCACCACCCGCAATCAACGCAACCACCGCCCGGCCACCACGACACCTCTCTTCCCCCGTCCGTCCAGGGCACTCAGGGGCCCCACTATCTGCTGGCCGACTACCTCGACCAGCACGGCCGCGGCCACCGCGCCGACCAGATCCCGCCCGTCGACTTCTGGATCGCAGCCGCCCATCACGCCCACCCCACCGACCTGAGCACCCTCGGTATCGCCGCCTGGAACCGCGGCTTGTACCGCGACGCCGCCCAACTCCTGAAGAAGGCCACCGCTCACGGCGGCGACCCCTACGTGGCGCGCACCCTTGTCAGTAAATTCTCACGACTGCATCTCACTGATCGCCGACCCGCCGAGTGGACTGTGACCCAGTGGCTCTTGACGCCCCCAGCGCTGTGGCGGATCTGCTGGGTGGGCTGAGCGAGGTCGGGGCGAAGGAGCAGGTTGCCGCTCTGGCCGCTCGGGCCGCCTCCCACGTGGCTCTTGACGACCCCAGGGCCGTGGCCGTGCTGCTGGGCGGGCTGAGGAAGGTTGGGGCGGAGGAGCAGGTTGCCGCCTTGCTGGCCCGAGACCCCGCCGCCCATGTCGCTCTTGACGCCCCCAGCGCTGTGGCGGATCTGCTGGGTGGGCTGAGCGAGGTCGGGGCGGAGGAGCAGGTTGCCGCTCTGGCCGCTCGGGCCGCCACCTTCAGCGACCCCAGTGCCGTGGCTGACTTCGTGGGCAATCTGCACTGGGGAGTGTCGCTTAGGCAAGGGACCAATTGGATCACTGGGGCCGCAGCCTTCGGTGCCTTCGACGACCCCTGGGTCGTGACCGCGCTGCTGCGTAGGCTGCACTGGCCCGGAGCGGATGAGCAAAAGGCTGCCCTATTGGCCGGCGGCCCCGCCTCCCACGTCGCGCTTGACGACCCCAGGGCTGTGGCCGAGCTGCTGCACTGGTTGCGCTGGGTCGGAGCGAAGGAACAGGTCGCCCTTCTCGCTGCCCGGGCCGCTACCTACGTCGCTCTTGACGACCCCAGCGCTGTGGCGGATCTGTTGGGCGAGCTGAGCAGCCTCGGGGCGGAGGAGCAGGTTGCCGCTCTGGCCGCTCGGGCCGCCTCCCACGTGGCTCTTGACGACTCCAGGGCGGTGGCCGTGCTGCTGCGCGGGCTGCACCAGTTCGGGGCGCAGGCGCAGATTGCCGCCTTGGCTGCGCGGGCTGCCGCCCACGTGGCTCTTGACGACTCCAGGGCGGTGGCCGTGCTGCTGCGCGGGCTGCACCAGCTCGGGGCGCAGGCGCAGATTGCCGCTCTGGCCGCTCGGGCCGCCTCCCACGTGGCTCTTGACGACCCCAGCGCTGTGGCCGTGCTGCTGCGCGGGCTGAGTGGGATCCGGGCGAAGGCGCAGGTTGCCGCGTTGCTGGACCGCGACCCCGCCTCCCACGTGGCTCTTGACGACCCCAGCGCTGTGGCCGTGCTGCTGCGCGGGCTGAGTGGGATCCGGGCGAAGGCGCAGGTTGCCGCGTTGCTGGACCGCGACCCCGCCGCCCACGTGGCCCTCGACGACCCCAGGGCGGTGACCGCCCTGCTGCACGGGCTGCGCGGGGCCCGGGCGAAGGCGCAGATTGCCGCCCTGGCTGCGCGGGCTGCCGCCCACGTGGCTCTTTACGACACCAAGGCGGTGATCGCGCTGCTGCACAGGCTGCGCGAGATCGGAGCGGAAGAGCAGGCGGCCACTCTGACTGTCCGGGTCGCCGCTCAAGTTGCCCTTGACGACCCCACGGCGGTTACCGCGCTGCTGCGCGAGCTGCATTCGTCCGGGACGGAGGAGCAGGCCGCTACTCTGGCCGCACGGGCCGCCTCCCACGTGGCCCTTGACGACCCCAGCAGGGTGGCTGGCTTGCTGGACGAACTTCGCCGGGCCGGGGAGATCGAGCAGATCAGCGTCCTCGTCTCCCGGCTTTCTGCCGCAGGGCACTTCGAAGAATTCATCGAGCTCTGCGGTAGCTCGGAACAGTTTCGGCTCGGGCGTGAGCCCGACGGGAGCATCGCCCCTTCGTGGACGTGGGACGACCTTGAGTGATGACGCCGGGGGAGGCGTATGCCGGTAAGGCCGTCGTCGGCCAGCAACGCCTGGGAGCCTCGGCGGTATCGCCGCCTGCTGCACAGCCGAGGACCGGAACTGCCCTCCTGCCCGGGCGTATGGGGCGGGGGCGCTGGACGCTGTATCGGTGATGGAGGTGCCGCCTTCTTGGCGCCTCGGGCCGGAGTGGTGGTGGAGCGCTTCCGCCCCGCCTGCGGCAGGGTGGGATGAGTGCCCTCTACGGGGGCGCGATCATCGGGGCGGCGAGTTCGTCGACCCGGGCCAGCCGCTTATCCCACAGTTCCGGATCCTCCCCGGCAGGTACGGCCTCCGGCGACGCCTGAGGGCTTCTCCAGGGACGGGGAGGCAGGCAACGCGCCGACTGAGTGCGTTGTGTCAAAGGGAGTCCCTGTTCGATGAGCAGGGGCTTCTTCGTGTGCGGGGCGTGATCACGACGGGGTAGGGGCAGGCAGCGGACGGCTTGCTGTTGATCGAGGAGGTCGCGATGCCGTCGGTGCTGGGGTTGATGGAACAGCGTGAGGCGCGGGCGAGGCAGGATCTGGAGTCCTGGACGGAGGTCCTGGAGCAGGCTCAGGCGGAGGTGGATGCCGCGCGGGAGCGCGTCGAGCGGGCCCGGGTGGGGCGTGAGGAGCTCGTGTCGGTGCTGGCCGAGGAGAGCCCGGTGAATACGCCGGCTTCCGTGCCGTCTGGTGGTGAGGCTGTTGCGGTTGGGGGTTCGAGCGGCTCCGGTGCGGGCCATGGTGAGCGGCCGCCGGTGTGGCGGTCGGGCATGGGTGAGGAGGTGCTCAGCGGTGTGTATCGGGAGGTGTTCGCCGCTGCGGTGGCTGCTTCGGGGCCGGTGAACGGGGTGGAGTTGACGCGGGCGGTGGGCCGGAAGGCGGAGATCAAGAACGAGGTGGAGAAGATCCGTCACCGTGCCTACGTGCTGGAGAAGCGGGGCTGGCTGGTGCGGGCGGAGGACGGACGGTTCATGCCCGCGCCCGGGGCAGTCGGCCGGGGCGTTTCTCCGGCCAGCGCGGAGCGTCTGCGGCCAGGCGCCGGGACAGCCTGATAACGGCTGCCCACCACACCATCTGCTGGTGGTGGTCGGGGCGGCGTTCGTGGTCGCGGTTGAGGCGGCGTGAGCGGGAGAGCCAGCTCAGCGTGCGCTCCACCACCCACCTGCGGGCCAGTACGACAAATCCGCGTTGCCCGTCGGAGCGGCGCACGACCTCGATCCGGACTCCATGGCGGGCGAACGCCGCCGTGAGCGCCGGGCCCTGGTAGGCGCTGTCGACCCACACCAGCTTCAGCAGCCGGCCCGGCTGGTCCATGAACGTCTCCAGCAGCGCGGGAGCGGCCTTGGAGTCGTGCACATCGGCTGTGGTCACGGTCACCTCCAGGAGCAGTCCCTCGGTGTCGGTCAGGATGTGGCGTTTGCGCCCGTCACGTGACTTGCCGCCGTCGTATCCGCGACTGTCCTCGCCGACGGTCTCGGACCCGCGAGAAACACGGCCGCCGCACCCGCTTCCGGCAACTGATCTCCGGCATGCCCACCGGCAGGCTCCGCGCCCGCCTGTCCTCGATGGCGGATCAGACGGGTATCGCGGTCATCGCCGTGGACCCGGCCTACACCAGCCGCTGGGGCGCCCAGCACTGGCAGAAACCCCTCACCAAAACCACCCGTAAGACCACCCGCCACGACGCTGCCGCCGTGGCGATCGGAAGGCGCGCCCAGGGACACCCGATCCGGCGACGGACGGCACCGCCCCCACAGCACCGGAGTGATGCGGTGGGGCATCGGACCGTCCAGGCCCGACCAGGTGTTCCTGGGCGTGAGGAACCCCGCCCCCGCATCCCCGGACCACGGACACGATCCGTGCCGCCCGGGTGCGGAGTGAACGCGGGCAACCAGAACGCCCAACACCGTCCGGGGCGTTCGGCCGAGCATGAGACCTGGCAACAGGACTCACTCCCGCTCAGTCTTTAGAAACGGTTGAGAAGACACTGTTGGCGAATCCGGCCCGCCGGGTTCCCGCACACCGGGACGACCCAGCCGAGACCCGAGAATACGCACCCGCTGGTTTAGGGCCTGTCCGATGGGTCGGCCGGGCGATCTGCCGTGACCAGCCACGATGTGCTGCGCAGCCGGACCGTGCCGTCCGTCGCCTCGTGGTCGCGCAGATGTTCCGTCAGGGTACGGCGGGCGCGGGCCCGTGCAGCCGCGTCGGCCTGCTCCATCAGGTGGCGACCGGGGCCCGTTCCCAGCAGGAACTCCGCCGCGTCCTCGGCTCCGCGTCCCCATGCCCCGTTCACCTGCGCCTGGGTGATGGTGATGCCGGTGAATCCAGCCGCGATGAGGACGTCACGGATGCAGTCCGGGGCGGCTAGGGAGAACATTCCGGGCAGCCCCGACTTCCCGAAGTCGCCGACCGGCAGGAAGTCGCGCAGCGACGCCACCGCCGTCACCCAGCCGTTGAGCATGGCATCGGCCGGGCAGACGAACGCCAGGCGCCCACCGGGTCGCAGTGCCCGGCCGACGTTGCCGAAGGCCGCTACGGGGTCCGCGAAGAACATCACCCCGTAGCGGCTGATCGCCGCGTCGAACGCGCCAGGGTCGAAGGGGTACACCTGCGCGTCGCCTTGCGTGAAGGACACGTTGGTGATGCCGTCCTTCTCCGCGCGGGCCCGCGCCTCAGCCAGCATCGGGCCGGACAGGTCGAGGCCCAGCGCGCTCCCTTGGGGTGCCCGGAGCGCGGCGAGGCGCGTGGTCTGCCCGGAGCCGCAGCCGAGGTCGATGGTCCGATGAGCCGCGGTTATCGCAGCGGCTTCGAGTAGCGGTTCGTTGAAACCCTCGTTCACGGCGTTCCAGCGGTCCTGGTTGCGTGCCCAGTGGGCGCCTTCGGGGCCATTCCATGCCTTTGCCTGGTCGGTGTTGACGACGTCTGACACGGGCGCCTCCTGAGGTGGGACGACGGAGAATGGGCGTGCGCCCAAACTGTATGGGCGCGTGCCCAAATAGGCAATTCCAGCTACCATTCAAGAAGTTGTGCCCCATGTGGGCGATGGCGGCAGAACGGAAGAGAGGCCCATGTCACCGCGCGGAGTGGCGACGCCGGACGTGCGCGAGCGGCTGTTCGCGGCCGCGGAGCGTGTCGTGGAAAGGGACGGCCCCGGCGCGCTCACCAGCCGGTCCGTCACCACCGAGGCGGGCTGCGCCAAGGGGCTGTTGCACGCGCACTTCGCAGGGTTCGACGAGTTCGTGGCCGAGCTCTGCCTCGACCGGTTCGCGCGGACGGCGGCGCAGGCGCAGGCGCTGTCGGTGCTCGCCGGGCAGGGCACGGTGGCGCGGAACCTCGACGCTGTCGTCCTCGCGCTGTTCGACTCCGGCGGCCCCGCCCTGTCGGGCCTGGCCATGACTCGCCCTGCCGCCGCGTTGCGCATCCGCGCGGCCCTGCAAGGCGGGGCACCGGGCTTCACTGCGATCCAGGAGGCCATCACCAGCTATCTGAAGGCCGAGCAGGGGCTCGGCAGGGTGGCGGAGACCGTCGACCCGAGCGCCATGGCTCTCGCGATCGTAGGTACCGCCCACCACCTTCTGATGACCAGCTGGCCCGGCACGCCTGACCCACGGTCCGCCATGACGCGCCTGGTGGCCTCGTTGGTGGACGGCTAGCTAGGGACTGTCCGCCGAGTCAGAAATCGACTCAGCAGGCCGAAGGGCTGCCACGTGTGATGTTCGAGTGCGGGCCTTTGGGGTGTCGTTCCACCATGCGTTGAGGCGGTGAAGGTTCATAGGAGTCGAGGGGCACGGTGACCGTCGCGCACCGCAGGTCGGCGGGGAGCTGCGGGCCGGTGCCGCAGCTCTGCCACGCGGGCCGCTGATGGTAGTACCGGCCCAGGCCGACGGGGAGGGAATGGTCGGGTCCGGGGCCGGCCGCTTGACGATTCTCACCTGCGGGCGTGGCTGGAAGGGGGAGCGGTCACGCTCGGGTAGCCGGGCAGGGTCGTTGAACGTCCGCCCGGCGCCGACCGCTACGCGGCGAGTGCGGCCGGTTCGCCGAGGCGGGCGGCCGCCGTGCGCCAGGCGGCCGTCACCGCGGCATGTGCCTGCCTCGTGTTCGCGGCGTGGCCGCCGGTGAGGGTGAGCGGTGCCCCGACGTGGACGTGCAGATCGGGGCGGCGCAGGGGAGCGGTGAGCAGTCCCGCGAGTTGCTTGGCCGTGTTGCCGGAGGTGACCCGGCGTGCCCCGGCCTGGCCGACCGGCACGACGGGCGCGCCGGTGCGCTCGGCGAGCCGGGTCAGACCGCTGCGGAACGGTTCGGGCGCGGCTTCGGCGGCGTCCTTGCGGAGCGGGATGCCGCCCTCGGCGTAGATGAGGACCGTCCGGCCTTCCGCCAGTGCGTCGGCGGCGAGATCGAGCGCGTCGGCGGCGCGCGGGTCCCCGCGGTACACCGGGATGTGCCCCTCGCGGGAGAGCGCACGGCCGAGCAGGGGGATCCGCCACAGGCCCGCGGCGCCCATGGCGACCGGCTGGACGCCGAGGCGGTGCAGCGCGGCGAGCACGATGGCGGGATCGGCGAGCGAGGTGTGGTTGGCGGCGATGATGCTGCCCGGCGCCACCGCGGATCCGGCGTCGGCGGTCACCGTGAGACGACCGACGGCGGGTACCAGGACGTCGGCGAGGCGGCTGAACATGGGGTCTCCCGGGCTTGACGAGGCAGATCCACATCGTCGGCCCGCTCGCCGCGCGGAGCCTGAGTGCTCGTACTCAACTACGGGGGTGCCGGTACCCAGGCGGCACGGGTTTGGGTCCCCAGGCCGAGATCATCGGGGACGTCGCCAGGGCCAGGCCGCCCGGCCTCGCCGAGGGCGTCGGCCCCACCGTCCCCGGCCGCCGGTCGCGGTGACCCGTATTGAGCCGCGCTGCGTACACCTCGGGCCACCCTGGGCGAGCGCGCCGCTCATTCGGCCGGGCCCGCGGAGCCCGTCCACTGTCCACGGTCGTCTCGCGTCGGCGGCGGACCTTGGCAGCGGGGGCAGTCGTGCGAGGCCGTGCAAGCTCGCCCGAACGCCACGGGTCGGCGGTGTCCGAAAGGACGTGGACATCGGCCGGTTGCCCAGCAGGACGGGTACGTCTTCCCGGGACGCACCCTGCGGCGACGGTCCCACGGACCGGTTCGTCGCGTGCACGGATGTTCCGGCCGAGCGCCGTCGCGGATGTTCCGGCCCAGCGTCTTCGCGGAGGTTCCGGCCCAGCGCCTTCGCGGTATCCATCCCCTGCGGTACCAGGGAGTTCGTGCCTGTACTCGGACGCGTCAAGCGCTGATCTCCAGTTCCGTGCGGCGCACGCCGTGCGCGAGCGGCAGGCCGGCGGCGAGCCGTTCCAGTTCCTCCACGACGGTGCCGCCGAGGCGGGCCAGTTCGTTGCCGAGGGAGCCCGCGATGTGCGGGGTGAGGAAGACGTTGGGCAGGCGGTAGAGGGGCGAGTCCGCGGGCAGCGGCTCCGGTTCGGTGACGTCGAGCACCGCGCTGATCCGGCCCCCGACCAGCTCGTCGGTGAGGGCCTCGGGGTCCACGAGGGCACCGCGCGAGGTGTTGATCAGTACGCCGCCGTCCCGGATCAGCGAGAGTCGTTCGCGGTCGAGCATCCGGCGGGTCTCCGGAATGTCGGGCGCGTGCACGCTGACGATGTCGCTGGTCCGCAGCAGCTCGTCGAGAGGCAGTGACACCGCGCCGAGCGTCGCCGCCTCGGCCTCGCCCACGTACGGGTCGTACAGGCCGACGGAGAGGTCGAAGGGGCGCAGGAGTTCCAGCACCCGGCGGCCCACGCGCGACGCGCCGATGATCCCGACCCGTCGCCCGAGGTTGCCGACGGCCGCGTACGCGGCCGGGGCGGGATACACGTGCTCGGTCCGGAAGCGTTCCCGCAGCCCGAAGACGTCCTTGCCGGCGAACAGGACCGCGGCGAGCGTGTATTCGGCCACGGGAAGCGCGTTGGCGAGGACGGCACTGGACACGGTGAGTCCCCGCTCCCAGACGGTTTCGCCGATCAGGCCGCGCACACTGCCCGCGGCGTGCAGCACGGTCCGCAGCCGGGGCGCCGCGTCCAGTACGTCCGCGCCGACGCGCGGACAGCCCCACCCCGTGACCAGCACCTCGGCCCGCGTCAGTGCGCGCAGGGCCGCCGGATCGGTGAAGTCCTGGACGACGAGACCGGGATCGATGGTCACGAGCTGCCGTAGCCGCGTCATGAGCGGGGCCGGGAAGAGCTCCGGCAGATGGACCGGGTCCATGGCGAACACGGCGGGTGGAAGCGGTTGCGGGGGCATGGCGCTCCTGCTCGGGCACGAGGGCGGGGGAGAGGTCCGATTGAACCTCGCTTGGGTAAACGGTTTCTACGCTAGAGAGCCATAGGTCCTCAGGTCAATGGTCGGCGAGGGGTGCCGCTCGATCGGGATGAGGGCTCACTCCCAGTGATATCGGTGGGAAAAATGCAGGTCGAACTGGTAGCCAGGTAACGCTGTTGAAAGTCAGACGAAACAAACCGGCCGCCCCCTCTTGTGGTTCTGGCCGCTCACGTCCTACGGTCCACAACAACCGGTTACTACCCCTCGGGAGGCGTCACCGCGTTTCTGCCTTCCCTGCCTCACCGCTGACCGCGCCGGTTCCCCCACCCCTAGGGCGTGTTTCGGAAGTCCCTTCGTCGCCCGAAGGGCGGCTCTGCGGCGTCCGGTGCGTGCTCTCGGCGCGCCGGACGAAAGGCCTCGTACTGGGCGTACTTGGCCTTTCGTCCGGTGCGGCGAGAGTGCGTGCCGGGCGTCGCAGAGCAGAAGGGACTTCCGAAACACGCCCTAGCGCCGTCCTGTTTCCGTTCGTGGAGGACCGATGTCCCAGTTCCGTGCCAGAGCCCTCGCCGCGGCCGCCGCCGCGGCGTCCCTGTCTCTCCTGCTGGCCGCCTGCGGGGGCGGCGACGCCGACTCCGACTCCGCGGCGAAGACCACCAAGGGCAAGGTCACCCTGGAGTTCTGGAGCTGGACCGACGGCATCGAGGCCCAGACCGAGGTGTGGAACAAGGCGCACCCCGACACCCAGGTCAAGTTCGTCAACCCCGCGGGTGAGACGGCGTACCAGAAGCTGCGCGCCGCGGTGAACGCGGGCACCGCGCCCTGTCTGTCGAAGATGGACGGGATGAACCTGGCGAACTTCGCCGCCGACGGCCTGCTCACCGACGTCACCGAGGTCGCCGGGCCGTACAAGGACACGTACACGCCCGCAGCGTGGAACGCGGTCAGCCCCGGCGGCACCACCTTCGGCATCCCCATGGGCTCCTCACCGCTGTTCACCGCCTACCGCGCGGACCTGTTCGAGAAGTACGGCATCGAGGCGCCCAAGACCTGGGACGACCTGATCGCGGCCGGCAAGAAGGCGCAGAAGGAGAACAAGAAGGTCAAGATCTTCAACATGGCCGGTGAGGACCCGAGCACCCTGGTCGACCTCTCCTGGGAAGCCGGCGCCCAGTGGTACAAGGTGGACGGCGACCACTGGGTCGTCGACTTCACCTCGCCCGAGGCACTGCGGGCCGGTGACATCGTCCAGCGGCTGGTCGACAACGACCTCGCCTCCAACGCCTCCTACGCCGACCCGGGCGTCTTCAAGACCTGGGACCTCGGGACGACCATCGCGATGACGACGTCCACCTGGCAGCTGCCGATCTACGACACCAACTTCCCCAAGTCGAAGGGCAAGTGGCAGCTCGCGGACTCGCCCGTCTTCGACACCGCGAAGCCGCGGACCTCCAGCAACTTCGACGTCCTGGCCGTACTCAAGGGCTGCAAGTACCCGGACCGCGCCGCCGAGTTCGCCGCCTGGCTGTCCAGCAGCGAGGAGTCGCTGACCACGCTCACCGACCCCGCCTCCAAGTCCGGTCTCTTCCCGGCGGTCCCGGACGTCTCGCCGTACGTCGACAAGATCATCCCCACCGAGATGTTCAACGGCGAGTCCGACAGCGCCGAGGTGATCACGACCGCCGCCTCCCGGGTGGGGGAGCAGTGGCAGTACGGCCCGAACTACGCGGCCATGTACTCCGAGATGCAGAAGCAGTGGGGCAAGGTCATGAAGAAGGAGATCACGGTCGAGGAGATGCTGACGAGCATCGAGAAGTGGACCGTCGACGACCTCAACGACAAGGGCATCAAGGCGGTCGCGGGCAGCTGACCCCCGCCGGGAGCCGCGCGGTCGCGCCCCGCTCCGCCGACAGCCGACCCACCCTCACCCGGAGACATTGGAGACACCCGTGTCCACCCTGACGCGACCGGCGAAGGCCGCGACCGACTCCCCGGTCCGGCGGCCCTTCCCCCGCCGGGCCGGGAGGCGGGGAGCCTACAAGGGGCTGCTGTTCATGCTCCCCTTCCTGCTGGGCTTCATGGCCACCTACGTCGTGCCGATCGGCTACGCCTTCGGCCAGAGCCTGCACGAGAAGAGGAGCAGTGGCCTCGGCTTCGGCCCGACACGGGTCGTCTACACCGGCTTCGCCAACTTAGCCTCGGTTCTCGGGGACAGCGCCTTCTGGACGGGCATGGGGCGCACCCTGCTGTTCGGCGCGGCGCAGATCACGGTGATGCTGGGCATCGCCCTGCTGCTGGCACTCCTGCTCGACGGGGTGGCCGCCCGCGCGGTGCGCTTCTTCCGCGCGGCACTGCTCATCCCGTACGTCATCCCCGCCGTGGTCTCCACCCTGATGTGGCTGTTCCTCTACAGCCCGACGGGCAGCCCGCTGCTGGACCTCGCGGAGCGTTTCGGCGCGGAGATCACGTTCTTCGGCGGCCTCAACACGTACCTCTCGCTGGGCAATCTGCTCACCTGGCAGGGGATCGGCTTCAACATGATCCTGATCTCCGCCTCGCTGCAGGCACTGCCCCGCGAGCTGTACGAGGCGGCCCGGCTGGACGGCGCGCGGGAGTGGCGGATCGCCTGGTCGATCAAAGTGCCGAACATCACCGGGATCCTGGTGCTGACCGGCATGTTCTCCCTGATCAGCCGGCTCCAGCTGTTCGGTGAGCCGCTGATCATGCGGCAGATCGCACCGGAGTCCATCAACACGGACTTCACGCCGATGATGGAGATCTACGACAAGGCCTTCAAGGTCGGCGACTACCAGTACGCCGCCGCCGAGTCCCTGGTCCTGGCCGTCGTCACCGGCATCCTCGCCTTCGTCTTCTACCGCGCCACGAACAGGAAGATGTCATGAGCAGTGTTGCCTCCGGGGGCGGCGTGCGCCCCTCCCGCCGCGCGGTGGTGCTCACCACCGGTCTGCTGGTGGTCTTCCTGCTCTACTCGCTCGCCCCGACCTGGTTCCTGATCGTCTCCGCGACCAAGGACCAGACCGACCTCTACTCCACGTTCGGTCTGTGGTTCTCCTCCAACCACCTCGGCGACAACCTCCAGGACATCGCGACCTACCACGACGGGGTGTTCCTGCGCTGGATCGGCAACTCCGTCCTCTACTCCACCCTGGGGGCGGCGGGTTCCACCCTCGTCTCGCTCGCCGCCGGGTACGGACTGTCGAAGTTCGACTTCCGCGGCCGGGGCGCGCTCTTCGCCGTCATCGTCGGCGCCTCGCTGCTGCCGAGCACGCTGCTGGCGTTCCCGCTGTACCTGGTGTTCTCCGAGATCGGGCTCACCAACACCATCTGGTCGGTGCTCATCCCGTACTTCATCAACCCCTTCGGGGTCTACCTCGGCAAGGTGTACGCCGACAGTTCGGTGCCCACCGAGCTGATGGAGGCGGCCCGTATCGACGGCGCCGGCGAGCTGCGGATCTTCTACGCGGTCGCGCTGCGGCTGATGAGCACCGGCGGCATCACCATCTTCATGCTCGAGTTCATCAACATCTGGAACAACTTCTTCCTCCCCCTGTTCATGCTCAACGGCGAGCGCACCTTCCCTGTCACCCTGGGCCTCTACTCATGGCTCCAGCAGGCGCAGACCGCACGCGACATGAACACCCTCGTGCTCACCGGGTCCCTGCTGTCGATCGTTCCGCTCGCGATCTTCATGTTCACGCTCCAGAAGTACTGGCGCAGCGGAATTCTCATGGGCAGCCTCAAGTAAGAAGGAACAGTGTCGTGTCCCACGCCCCCAGAAGACGTGAAGTGCTCAAGTACGCCGGGACGACCGGCGTCGCCGCCGCCGGCCTCGGCCTGCTGACCTCCCAGCCCGTCGCCGCGGCACCGGTCACCGAGTCCGACGACTCGGCCGCGTTCAAGAAGGCCGTCTGCGAGCCCCTCGACATCGTCGTCTTCGGCGATGCCGAGTCCGAGGCCGCGCACGACCTCACCGCCACCCTCTCCGACACCGTCACCGGCGGCCTCGGCCAGAGCGCCCGCGTCCTCAACCCCACCGCACCGGCGAGCTACTGGGGCGGCACGCTGACGTTCGACGTCGCCGTCAGCCCGACCGACACCACCTACGTCACGGTGCGCCTGTGGGGCGACGACCACGACGACACCGCCGAACAGGCCGGCTCCGGCACGAACATGTGGCGGCTGCAGCTCTTCGTCGACGGCCGCCAGGTCGGCTACCAGGACGAGGGAGCCGTCGACAGCCTCGACATCCTGGACACCGCGCCGCGCACCCCGGGCCGCTTCTTCTTCCACACGCTGCCGCTGCCGGAGAGCATGACGTCCGGGAAGAAGAAGGTCACGCTGGAGATCCGCGCCATGGGGCGCATCTGGTCGTACGGCCAGAACCCCGAGCAGCTGTACCGGAGGATGACGACGCCCTCGCGCGGCATCTATCGCGTCTACACCCACACCGAGCCGTACTTCGTGCCGCCGAAAGGCGAACAGCAAGGACCCGCACCGGAGTTCAAGCCGCGAGCGGTCGAGGGCGCCGAGGTGCTGGAGGCCGTGCGCCGGCGCGTCGCGAAGGACCAGAAGCACTACCTCACCACGGCGAACCCGGCCGGCATGGACGCCTTCGCGTTCCAGTCCCTCGCCGAGGGCTATCTCTGGTCCGGCAGCCCCGCCCACCAGAAGCCGGCCGCCCTGGACCGCGTGCTGCGGGCCATCGACGGCCGCTACATGGCCTGGAAGTCCGACGCCTCGGTCCTCACCGGCTCCGACCAGCAGTGGCAGGGCTTCGGCCGCGTCGGCCTGACACTGGCCCTGCTCTGGGAACACCTCGGCGACCGCCTCGACCAGCGGGTCACCGGCTCCCCGTACGAGATCACCAACCCGGGCTTCGAGGAGGGCGACGAGACCCCCATGGGATGGTCGGCGCCCGGCTGGGGGCAGACCTCCGGCGCCACCTGGTCGCGGGACACCACGGCCTCCCGTACCGGCTCCGCCTCGCTGAAGCTCCAGGTGCCCGCCTCCGGCGGCAACATGTACACCTACTCCAGCCCCAAGACCCGTATAAGAAAGGGTACTTACACCTACGGGACCTGGATCCGGACCGAGGGCGTCACCGGGACCGGCGCGCACATCGACCCGCTGTTCTACGACGCCGACGGCAAGCTCGTCGGCAGCGACCACAAGAAGTTCGCGACCACCGGCACCCACGGCTGGGAGTACGTCTCCATCGACCTGGAGACCCCGTCCGGTGCCACCCAGGTGGAGATACACCTACGGCTGTCCGGCCCCGGCACCGCCTGGTTCGACTCCGTGGAGCTGGTCGAGCCGACCGAGATACGCAACCCCGGCTTCGAGCAGGGCACCGCCACCGTGCCCACGGGCTGGACCGTCCCCAGCTGGGGCAGGACCGCCGACGCCACCTGGTCCCGGGTCACGGACGTCTCCCGCTCCGGCTCCGCCTCGCTGAAGGTCGCGGCGACCGCGTCGAACGGCTTCGTCACCGCCTACAACACGACGAAGTTCCAGGTCGGCGAGGGCACGTACACCTACAGCGTCTGGATCAAAACGGACGGCGTCACCGGGACCGGTGCCCATGTCGACCCGCTGTTCTACGACGCGAACGGCAAGCTCGTCGGCAGCGACCACCGCGAGTTCGCGGCCACCGGCACCCACGGCTGGGAGCAGGTCTCGATCGACCTGGAGACCCCGTCGGGCGCCACCCAGGTGGAGTTCCACCTGCGGCTGTCCGGCCCCGGCACCGCCTGGTTCGACGACCTGACCGTCACCCCGCCGAAGAGCGCCGGCACCGCCGAACAGCCGGTGCGCCGCGCCGCGTACACCGACATGCTCAAGTCCAGCCGGGACTACTGGCGGCAGCACTTCCCGCACTACACCAACCAGTCGCAGATCTGCGCCATCGGCCTGTACCAGGCCAACCGGGGCCTGAGGCTCCTCGCCCCGGACCTCGCACTGCCGGAGGACAGGGCCCGCGACTACCTGTACCAGTCGCTCGGCATGAAGCCCTACCTCGGCCGGGAGGACAAGGACGGCAACCCCACCAAGCCGCTCGGCGAGACCTACCATCAGGTCACCAAAGCCGGTCTGACCCGCGAGTTGGGCTATGTGGGCAGCTACGGCGAGGTCATCGACTGGCTGGTCATGATGTACGAGTCCGTCACGCGCGGCCACGACGCCCAGGAGGCGCCCGAACTGCGCGAACAGATGGTCAAGATCATCAAGGCGCGCGGCCGGTTCCGGGTCGTGGACGTCGACGAGACGGGCGCCCGCGTGTCCCGGATCGAAACGGTCATCGGCTGGCGCAACGAGGTCTACCCCGGCGAGATCGCCTACGCGTCCCGCACCGCCTGGGACTCCAACCCCGTGATGTCCGCCGCGGTCTTCAAGGACCCGGACATCGTCGGCTGGACCCAGGAGATGGTGGACGACGGCCAGTTCTTCCGGCAGCTGGGCCTGCTCGTCAACCACACCTGGACCCGCGTCGGCCTCTCCGCGCTGCGCCTGGTCTCCCGCGACTGGGACGCCTTCCAGGCCCTCGCGAACCGCCCCGCCCGCATCCCCACCGCCTGGGAGCAGCCCGACTTCGTCTTCACCGACGAGGAGAACGGCTGCCTGGCCGTCAAGAACGGCGAGGAGCTGCTGTTCGCCTCCCTCTACTGGCGGTCCCGCCAGGGCGTGAACAACTACGCCCGCATCCACCACCTCACGCCCGTCGACCAGCGCTCGGCGACCGTCCGTGAGCGCAGTGCGGGCACGACGGACGAGACGTTCACGGCCCGCGACTGGATCCTCTGGGACTACGCCATCAACGACCCCGGCGCCGGACATCTCCCGCCGGGCGGTTTCCCTCCGCCGGGCGACACGCTCCACCAGTCGCAGGAGGGCGACGTCTACCGTCTCGCCCCGATCCCCGACGACATCCCCGACCCCGCCCTGGGCGTCCACTTCGACGGCGTGGAGACCATGCTCGTCGGCCGCGCGCCGTTCTACCTCTGCGAGTACGGCGACTACCTGATCGCCATGAACACCACCACCGACAGGACGTTCACCCTGCCCGCCCGTCAGGACTTCGGCCCGGCCCGTGACCTGGCCACCGGCAGGACGATCGGTGCCGGGCAGCGACCGAAGCTCGGCCCCCTCAGCACCCTGGTGCTTCACCGGGGCCGCTGACCGACCAGCGGGCCGGTGCGGCGCGGGGGACCGCACCGGCCCCCGTTCGCCTCCACTTCCGCACTCAACGTCGAGTGAAAGAGGACCGACAGCCCATGGCAGAGCCGCGACCCTCCACGACGCCGGGCACCCCCGGCCGTCGGCGCTTCCTCCAGATCACCGCTGCCGGCGTCGGCACCGCGGGCTTCGCCGGAGCGTCCCTCGCCGGGGCGAACCCGGCCGCCGCCGTCACCTCCGGCCTGGCCTCCCTGACCCATCCCGGGGTGCTGCACAGCCGTGCCGACCTCGACCGGATGCGCGCCAAGGTCGCGGCCGGCGCCGAACCCTGGCTGAGCGGCTACAACGTCTTCAAGAACGACTTCTTCTCCCGCTCCACCTACACCGTGGCGGGCGGCCGGGCCACGGTCACCCGCGACCCCGCCGGCGATCCCGGCAACGCGGAGCTCTGGTACGACTGCAACGCCGCGTACCAGAACGCCCTCATGTGGTACATCACCCGCGACACCGCGCACGCCACCAAGGCCCTGAGCATCATCAAGTCCTGGACCGACGCCCTCCAGGAGATCAACGGCAAGGACGCCGGACTCGCCGCCGGAATCTACGGGGCCAAACTCGCCGCCGCCGTCGAGATCATGCACTACACCGGCCCCGCGGGCAGCTGGACGGCCGCCGAACTCGCCGACACGGTCGCCATGTTCGAGAACGTCTTCGTCCCGCTCATCAACATCTACGGCGACGGCGCCTACGGCCTGATGGGCCTCAAGGGCATGCTGCAGATCGCGGTGGCCTGCGACAACCTCACCCTGTTCGACCACGCGTACAACGCCTTCATGACGCACACCTGCTGCGGACTCACCAAGCTCATCCAGTCCGGCACGGGCCAGTGCTGCGAGTCCGGCCGCAGCCAGGGGTACGCCCAGCTGATCCTCGGCTCGCTCGCCGAGATCTGCCAGACCGGCTGGATCCAGGGCCTCGACCTGTTCGGCGCCTCCAACTCCCTGCTGCTGGCGGGCTACGAGTACACGGCGAAGTACAACCTCGGCAACACCGTCCCGTACGACGCCACGTTCGGACGGTGCGACTGGCACTGGTCGACCATCTCCACCGACGGGCGCGGCACCTACCGCGCCATCTACGAGATCGCCCACAACCATTACGTGAAGCGCGCCGGCAAGTCCGCCCCGTACACCGCCCAGGTGGCGAGCCGACTCCGGCCGGAAGGCGCTCCCCAGCAGTGCGACCACCCGGGTTTCGGCACCCTGCTGTTCACCCTCTGACTCCGATCACTCACTGCGGAGCTTTTCGTGATCCACAACCCCGTCCTGCTCGACCTCGGCCGCATCCGTGTCTTCTGCACGTCCCTCGGTCCGGACGACGCCCCGGCGCTGCTGCTGGTGCACGGCTGGGGCGGCGACGGACGGGAGTGGTCGCCCCACGCCGAGGCACTGGCCGACCGGTTCCGCGTCCTCGTCCCCGACCTGCGCGGCCACGGCCGCTCCGAGGTGCCGGACGAGGGCAACACCCCGGCGGAGATGGCGGATGACCTGGCCGCGCTGATCGGCTCCCTGGGCGTCGGGCCGGTCGTCGCCGTCGGTCACTCCATGGGCGTGCAGGTCGTCAACCTGCTCGCCACCCGCCACCCGCGAACCGTACGGTCGGTCATCGCCCTCGACCCCGCGCACGGCGCGCAC
This sequence comes from Streptomyces sp. NBC_00104, assembly GCF_045160825.1. Lineage (NCBI taxonomy): Bacteria > Bacillati > Actinomycetota > Actinomycetes > Kitasatosporales > Streptomycetaceae > Streptomyces > Streptomyces sp. NBC_00104. The sequence goes on from NZ_CP108215.1 coordinate 10,294,387, forward strand.
GGAGCCGAGGTCGCGAAGATCCCCGCCCGCCTCGCCGAGTACCGGGAGCACGGCGCCCGCGCCGCCGCCTCCTTCGTGGCCGGTGCCTTCTCCCCACAGGCCCCGCCCGGCCTTCGTACGGCGCACATCCGCACCATGCTCGGCACACCGGACCACGTCGTCGCCCAGGCCTACGCGGGCATGTACACCGACCCCGGCGCGGTGGGCGCCCGCCCCTACAGCGAGGCGTATCTGCGCCGTCGAACGCAGCCGGCGCTGACCGTGTGGACGTTCGACAAGGCCGCCGAGTGGGAACGCGGCACACTGCGGGTGCCCGGCTCACGGGTCGAGCACTGGCCCGACACCGGCCACTATCTGCACGAGGAGCGGACCGAGCGCACGATCCGGCTCATCCGTGACTGGGCGGACGGGGAGACGCCCGGCTGAGGGTGGCGCCCGCGCTCGGCCGTCCGGTTCGACCACGGAGTCCGACGACTACACAGCCGGGTACGCGACCTCACTCACCGGCCCGGCGGCCTCGCACAGGTAGAGGCCGGCCGAGCCGCCGAGGACGATGCGGTCGTCGTGCGGGTGGAACGCGCAGGAGGACAGGTGGTTGTCCACGCGAAGGCGGCACGGCTCGGCCGCCGACTCGGTGTCCCAAAGGAAGGCGGAGCCTTCCATGGTGACGGCGACCAGACGGTTCCCGTCGCGTGACAGGGCTACGGACCACACCGCCGTGCCGTCGCCCTCGAGCACGCGGCGGGGCTCTCCCGTCGCCGGATCCCACAGCAGCGTGTAGCCGTCGTACCCGGCGGTGGCCAGGTGCCGGCCGTCGGGCGACCAGGACACCGAACTGATCGAACCGACATGACCGTCCCACTCGCCGACCGTGCCCGTGGGCCGGCCGGTCGGGTCGAGAGGGACGATGCGCAGCTCCATGGACGAGGTGGCCACGGTCAGTCGGGACCCGTCGGGTGCGAACGCCAGGGCGTTGACACTGGCGCCCACCGCAATGGTGCCGGCCCGCTGCCACTCGGTCGTCCGCCACAGCAGCACATCGGTGCCGTCCCCGGCGGCCACCCAGCGGCCGTCGGCGCTCCAGGCGACCGCGCCCGGATAGGTCAGCCTCCGGGCCAGGACGCGGATCACCTCATGCCGTTCGGCGTCCCACAGCACCAGCCGGTTGTCGTCACCGGCGGTGAGCAGTCGCCGCCCGTCCGGCGCCCAGGCGACGGCCCGCAGGTCGCCTTCGTGGGCGGACACCGCGTACTCCGACCAGACCGGCAGGTCCGCGACACCCGCCGGTGTCGACATCAGCTGTCCTCCGGTGTTTCCGGCGGCCAGGGCACCCCTGGAGGACCAGGCCACGGTGTTCACCCGGTCGGCCAGTCCGGCGTCGGGGGAGTCCTGTCGCTCGGGGATCCAGAGGCGCACCACGGGCTGACGGGTGCCGACGGCGATCCGGTCCTCGCGCGGATGCGGAGCGATAGCCTTCGCCTGGACACCACGGGCGGAGAAGCTGTCGGTGAGCTCCAGCCGCGGTGTGTTCGCCCACCAGGAGACCTTCCAGACGAAGACGGTGCCGTCGTTGTCGCCCGTGAGCAGGGTGTCGCCCGACCGCGTCCAGGCCAGCGACTGGAGCCAGGTCGCCCGGGAGGGGTCCTCTCCGTGGATCCGGGCCACGGCGTCGGACCCGGCGCAGTCGATGAGGGTCACCTTCGCCGAGTGCCCGGCGACGGCCAGCAGGTTCCCCTCCGGATGCCAGTCCAGGGCCTGGACCACGGACTGCCCGCTGCCGAGCACCGCGGGTTCGCCCGCCGGCTCCCCCCGCCACAGCTGGACCCCGCCGTCGCCGAGGCCGACGGCCAGCCCGCCCCGCTCGTGCCAGCCCACTACCGTGCAGGTGGCGTCGCGTCGGCCGGGCAGAGGCGGCCCCAGACTGTCCTCGGTGAACGGCGCGTGCCAGAGCCGCACGTCGCTCCCGCAGGCGACGGCGACGGCCCGGGAGTCGGGAGCGAAGGCCACCTGGACCCGGGGACGGTCATCGTCACCGACGGTCAGCCGCCGCACGATCCGTCCCTCCGAGGGGTCCACCAGCAGGACGTCACCCCAGTCGGTGCCCACGGCCAGGAACACCACGTCCGGGCTCCACGACAGGCCGATCACCGCACCGTCGTCGCCCGCCGCGTCCACGCCGGGTTCCGGTCCGCCGCCCGCCGCGTCCACCACGAGGTCCGGTCTGCCGTCCTCGTCGACCCAGCGGATCCGCACCGTGCCGTCACCGCCGCCGGTGGCCAGCAGCCGGCCGTCCGATCTCCAGCACAGGGCGTGCACGGACCCCGTATGACCGGTCAATACCCGCAACAACCGCCCGTCGGGACCATCGGGGAAGGGCGCCTTCGCGATCAGCCCTCCGGCCAGGACCTCATGGGAGTGGTGCAACCGCCGCATCACCTCGGGTGAGGCCAGGCAGCGGCTGTACAGGGTGACGGCCAGGTCGACGCGTCGCGCGTGCCCGGTCAGCAGATGGGCCTCCCCGTAGACCAGCGAACCGAGTTCCGCCGCGTAGATGTCCATGCCCAGGGGCAGGAAGACCTGCCTGCGGCGCACCGCTTCCGCCTCCAGGGCCGTGGGGCCGCTGCGCCAGACCCGTTCCACCAGGAAGCGGAAGTCGGTGGTGGTGTGGCCGATGCCGATGCCGTCGTCGGCTGCGGCGAGGTGGTACGTGACCTGGTCCAGGAACTCGGGGTCGGCGTCGGGCTCGGCCAGGGCGTGCCAGCCCGCTCCGCCGCACAGCGGGGCGTGCGCGTCCAGCAGGGTGCGATGGGCCCGCCGTACCGCGTGCGGGTCGCGGCGGCGGAGGACGTCACGGATGACGTCGTGGAGCCGTACGCCCTCGGCGTCGAGCTGGGCCAGCAGGGAGTGGTCGTCCAGGCGGAGGCACTCCTGCCGCGCGGTCAGCTCGGACACTCCCCAGAGCCGGGCGAGCCAGCGGTACGGGATGTGCTGGTCCTCCGGGAAGCAGGCCGTGGCCAGCAGCCGGGCCAGGGAGGCATGGCCGGTGTTCCGGATCCGGGCGAGTTCGACGAGACTGAGGTCGACGGTGGCTTCCATCGTGCGCGTGTGGGGGTCCGGGTAGGTGTGGATCGGATCCCGCAGCCCTCGGCGGTCCAGTTCGTCGGTCATGGCGCGCACGACGTCCGCCAGGTCCATACCGCTGCGCTGCACCATGCTGCGCAGCACGCCGTTGAACAGGCGCAGTGCCAGCGGCCAGCGGCCGGAACGCTCGGACAGCGGCAGCACGGTGGTGTTGTCGGCCCCGTCGATTCCCGCCGTCAGCAGGTTCAGCGACTGGGCGAAGGACATCCGGTCCACGCGGATCAGCGGCGCCGACCGGTCCAGGACCCCGCGTCTGCGGGTGGTCACCAGCCGGACGCAGCCGCTGCCGTCCCGCAGGAACGGCTCCAGGTCCTCGCGCCGCCACACGTCGTCGACGACGAGCAGGACGCGCCGCCCGTCGAGCGCCGCCCCCAGTTCGACGCCCGCCGCCTCCACGGTCGCGTAGGCCGGGGGTTCGGCGCCGGTGAGGAGGGCGACCAGGTCACGCGCCACGGCGATGATCCGCTGCTGCGACGCGTCCTGGCCGAGCTGTACCCACAGCACGCCGTCGGGGAAGGCCGCCAGTACGTCGGGGTGGTGGCAGGCCCAGGCGGCCAGCGTGGTCTTGCCGAACCCGCCGGTGCCGTGGACGCCGGTGACGGTGGAGGTCAGGCCCACGGCGGAGGGGGCGTCGGCGGGACCGGCCCCGCCCTCCGGCGCCGCTGCCTTCAGCAGCGACCTGACCACGTCCTCGCCCTGCTCGGGCCGTTCGACGAAGTCCGAGGGGACGGGGGGCGCCATGTGCGGCATGCCCCTCGGCCGCCGCGAGCCGGAGGACGGGGCCGCCTCCACCCCCGGCCCGCGCGCGGGCCGGCCGGGCACGGTCACGGCGCCCGTGGACGGAGGCGGCACGATCTTCATTGCGGACGGTGGCCGTTCCACCTCGTGCCGCGCCAGCAACTCGCCGCCCGCGTAGGCCGCCAGACGGAAGAACCGCCATCTGCAGGTGTCGCCCAGGTTCGTGTAGGTGGTGAAGCGCAGGGCCGTCGCCTGGACGGACAGGAGCAGCTGATCCGCCCACAGGTCCTGCCAGCTGTCTGGGACGACGTCGGCGCAGGCGGTGTGCATGCCGTCCACGAGCTCCCGCAACCAGGGGACGAGATGGGGGACATGGGCATCCCGGGGGTTCACCACGTGGGACAGCAGCGCGTGTTCCTGCCGCGGGTCGAGGCCGACGGGCACCTTCTCGTCGGCCAGGACCGACAGCATCAGCGTCGCGAGGTCCCGCGTCAGCGGGGCCTCGTCGGAGAAGTCGGGCAGATCGATGAGTCGATAGGAGTCGGGGCGCAGCGTCCCTCCGGGAGAGGGCACCATGACGTTCTGCAGATGCAGGTCGGAGTGGGCCAGACCGTGCACCACGTGGAACAGCGGGTCGGCCGGCCGGGGGTTCTCCCCTGCCATGAGCAGCGGGTTCGGTACGACGACACCGTCGATCTCGATCCACCCCGGCTCGTTCGGGTCCAGCAGACGCGCGTCGACTCCGGCGGCGTACGCCCGTACCTCCCCCTCTTCCTCGACCAGTGCCCCGAGTTCACCGCGCAGGAATCGGGAGACGGGGACCTCCTGGGCCTCCCGGTCCCGGACTCCTCTGTTCCAGTCGGTCACCAGCCCCGTGACCACGGCACGGAAGACGGACAGCAGTTCCTCCGGGCCCAGGCGGGCCATCGTCACCACATCGCGCAGGCTGCCGCCGGCGGGCTTCTGGAAGGTGAGCAGCCGTCCGTCACCCACCGGGTACGGCGGGAAGGCCTGCTCGGTCAGGTGCCGTTTGGCGAAGTCCCCCCGGAGCCGGGAAGCGCGGAACGCGTGCTCGTGCGTGGCGTGTTCCGCGTGCTGGTCGGCGGGACACAGCTTGACCACGACGATCCCCGGCCCCGGAATGACCGTCACGGCCGTGAGCGCCGCGCCCGTGTAGCCCTTCCCCGACGGTTTCCACCGGGGCCTGACCGGCGTGACCTTCGACCTGTTGCCGTCGGCCCACCGCAGCAGGGCCCGTGCCGCGTCCTCGTCCCCCAGGCACGCGGTCAGCTCGACAAGTTCGGTCATCGTCCCCCCGCGCGAAGGCGCCGGTACGCCGGTCATGGCTCGCCACGCATCGATCGGAGCCATTGTGGCACCGCCGAGGGCGGCGGCCGGCCCATGCCCTGTGTACACCGGACCGCGCGGCGGGCACAGTTGAGGGTACGGCCGAGGACGAGGGGGACGTCATGGGCAGTGAGCCGGTCGGGGGCTCCCGCATCCTGTCGGAACAGAACGAGGAGGCGGCCCGGCACCGGCTGCGGGCCATGACGGTCTCCCACCGCAGGGCCCAGCGTCTGGCCAACGCTCGCCTGGGTGTGTCGGTACTGCTGGCCGCCGCGGGACTCGGCACCGCCCTCCTTCCCGAACTCACCGTCACCGTGACCGTGTTGGGCGGAGTCTGGGCCGTGGCGCACTCCGTCGGCCTCACCTCGTGGGAGAGCAGCGAGTCCCGTCGCGCGGCGCTGCTGCAGGAGTCGTTCGACGTCCGGCTGTTCCACCTGGAGTGGAACGGCGCGATGGCGGGATCCCCGCCCGCCCCGCAGCTGATCAGCAGCCTCAGCAGGCGCTTCACGGGCGACGAGGCCGAACTGCGCGACTACTACGAGATTCCCGAACTGCCGCACCCCTACGACGTGCTCGCCTGCCAGCAGCAGAACCTCGGGTGGGGTGCCCGGGTCCGCCGCCGCTACGCCCGGACCGTGCTGACGGCCCTGCTGCTCTGGCTGGGCACGGGGCTCGCCATCGGCCTCTCGGCACGCATGAGCCTGCTCGACCTGCTGCTGTTGTGGTACGTGCCCTCCCTCGGCGCGGTGATGATGGGCGTGGAGGTGTGCCGTACGCAGTGGCAGGTGGTCGCGGACCGGGAGCGCGTGATGGAACTCCTGGAGGCCAGGGTCGCCGCCGGCGGTGACACGGCCGCCCTGCTGCTCTTCGCCCGGCAGGTCCAGGACGTGATCTTCCAGTCCCGGCAGCGGCACACCCGTGTGCCCGGCTGGTTCTTCCGCCGCTTCAAGAGCGCGGACCGGGTCGACTTCCAGGCAGCGATGCACGACCTGCAGACCGTCGTCGCACGCACGACACCACAACCCAACTGACAACGGGGCGACTTGGTACGACAGGAGGGCTGGGGAGGCCTCGACGCTCCCGTGACGGCCATCCGGTGAAGTGATGTACCGTCAGCGTCTGCTCAGGTGGGCGCGTCGTCCGGACACCCGCGAAGCCGAAGCCGAGCGCGGCGTCGGGCGCGGACGGTTCCTGGACGGGGGAAGGCGCGGTGGAGAACGAGGACGGCCTCAGGGATCTGTTCGACGACGAGCCGGCCTCCGACGCCCTGGTCCAGTGGGCCCGCCACGGAGGACACGGCGGCACCGTCCGGCCGCTCGCCCCCCGCTGGCGGCCGACCGGAGTGAGCGCCAGTGGGGCCCTGCTGACCGCGGTACTGGTCGCCCCGCGCCCCGGTGCCGTGGTGGTCAAGGTGTCCACCGCCGCACAGGCCGACGAGGGGCACACCCACGCCCGCGCCCAGCGGACGGCACCGGACCGCGTCGCCCCGCTGCTCTGGACGTGGCCGGTGGGCGACGGGCGCATGCTGACGTTCCAGTCGCCGGCCGGCGAGAGCCTGTACGACGTGGACACGATGGCGTACCTGGGCACCCGCGAACTGCCGGACGCCTGCGCCTTCGTGACGCGGTGGCTGTTGACGGAGTGGAACGACGGACCGGCAGTCCGGGAAACCGTTCCGACGGCCCTCTCGACGCTCCTGCGCGGCGAACTCGGCGCGCTCACCAGGTCAGGGCTTGTTTCGTGAGCGCGCGCACGGGCGGGTGGGAGCCTTCCGGAAGGCCGTCGGCCCAGGACTCTCGAACCACCGCCGCATCGCGGCCCCGGGCCCGTCGGGGCGGCGTACGCCCTCGTTCCCGGCGGACCGGAGGTCCCCGATTTCGGCGTGCGGGCGCACGACGACTCCCGATCGCGTGAACTGCAACCGCGCTTGAGGGGCGTCACGAACCGACGTCGTCGCTGCGCGCCTACACCAAACCGTCTCTCAGCACACGATCGAGCGCTGCCCGGCCCGCGGGTCCCCATGTCGGCTTGCCGCCAGGAAGTCCCCGGTCCCCGTTCTGGCCCATCAGCATGAGGAACAGGCACTTCATCGCAGCCAGCCCGCGGGCGCGCCGGATCGTCGCCTCGTCCGCGTGCGCGTACACGTCGAAGAAGCGTGAGGCGGCGCCCGCGGGAAGGATCACCCATGCGGCCGCGAGGTCCCATGCCGGATCGCCGGCGAACAGGGCATCGAAGTCGATCACGCCTGAGAGCGTCCCGTCCGAGACGACGACATTCGCGGGATGAAGGTCACCGTGCACCCATACCTGCGGGCCTTCCCACTCGGGGGCCGCGACGGCGTCGTCCCAGACGGCCCGGACCTCGTCGGCGATGTCGCCGGGTGCGACGGCTCGAAAGAAGTGGTCGAAGCCGTCCGTGCACTTCTCGGGATGAGCGCCGCGGTCCGAACTGGCCGGCGCCTCGGCGGGAGCCTCCACGTGGAGCGCCCTGAGGAAGCCCGCCAGATGGTCGGCCGCGTGGTCGCCGCAGCTGATCGAGGTGTGGTCCAGTGGCTCGCCCGGAACCCACGTCATGATGGTCCAGGGCTTCGGGAAGCGGGCGGACGGTTCACCGATCCGTACAGGCCGGGGGACCGGGAGCGGCAGGCGCGGAGCCAGGACGGGCAGCCACCGGTACTCCTTGCGCAGGAGGTCCGGGGCATCTTCTGTACGCGGCATGCGCACAGCCAGGTCGTCCCCAAGGCGCCACATCTGATTGCCCCACCCACCCGCCACTTCGCGGATGGCCAGCCCCGCAAGGTCCGGATGCTGCTCCCGCAGCAGGTCATGGACCAGGCCTGCGGTGATCTTGATTTCGGAATCGGTCATGCGAAGCCACAGTACTGGGGCGCCGTGTTTCAGGGATGAGAAACCCAGCGGCCTCCGTCCCGAGGGGCCCGGCTGGTACACCACCCCGACCCTGGCGTACGCCGAGGAGCTCGGCTGCGAGATCCGCCCGGTCGAGGCGTATCTGCGTCGCGACACGGGCGCCTACCTGGACCCGTGGCACGACCGGCTCAAGAACGCCTACCTCACCACCAGCGAACGGCTCGCCAGGTCTGCCGATGGTCGTCACGCGTGACATCGCGGCGACGCGGATGCGGGCCGAGCGGGCCGAGCGGGCCGAGGTGATCTGATGCCGATCGCCGTCGAGTGCCGACCGGCGACCTGCCGCGCCGGAAAACGGAGAAGATGCGGTCATGACCGATCACCCGAGGTCCCCGCTGCTCTTCCTGGACGTCGACGGAACCCTCCTGCCCTACGGCGGAGCGCGACTTCCGGCAGTCGCCGAAGAGTGGGACGCCTGGCAGCACACGTCGAATCCCCAGCTGGCGAAGATCGACCTCAGTCACGGTCCACGTCTGCTGGGACTGCCCTGTGCGCTGATGTGGGCCACCGCGTGGATGGACGACGCCAACGCGGTCATAGCGCCGCTCCTCGGGCTGCCGGAGCTTCCGGTCGTGGACCTGCCGGAGGAGGACGGCACGGACCTGTTGCACTGGAAGACCCGAGCCCTGGTCCGGGCAGCCGCCGGACGCCCGTTCATCTGGGTCGACGACGAGATCACCGACCTCGATCGCGCCTGGGTGTCACGGCATCACCGAGGGCGGGCCCTCCTCCACCGCGTCGAACCCGAGGTCGGCCTGACCTCTGCGGATTTCACCGTGCTCCAGGAGTGGTTGGGCGGCGCCTGACAGGAGCCGCCGCCACGCCGTCGTCAGGCGGTCGCCGCCCGCATCGGCTGAAACCCCGTCGAGCCACCGAGCGGGGAGGGAACCGGAACGGTTGGCGGCCCGCCGCCTCAGGCCTCGGAGGTGGTGGAGGGGTTGGTGGAGACGAGCACGCGGACGTCCCACGGCCCGAGTTCCAGCGGCGCTCCCGCCGGGAGGGACGTGCCGGTCAGGACGTCGGCCAGGGACGCCGGGACGGGGACGCGCGCGGGCTCCCAGGCCCAGTTGTGGACGATGTGGACGCGGCGTCCGTCGGGCGAGGTGCCGGTCGTGGCGGTCACGGACGGCGGGAGGTCGCCCCAGGCGTGCCGGGCGGACGGCGTGAGCCACTCGGCCAGTGCCCGGCCGAGATCGCGGCCGGGGACCGTGCCGACGCAGGTGACCCGGCCCGCGCCGTGGCGGCGGGTGGTGACGGCGGGCCAGCGGCCGAAGTGCGGGTGGTCGTAGGTGACGAGCACGTCGGCGTCGGTGGCGGTCAGGCCCTCCGCCCAGCGTGTCGCCGTCGCGCTCTCGGGGAGGCGGAGCGGCCCGCCCGGGACCGGCCGTACGGGCACCTCCCGCGCGAGGTTGCCGAACTCGTCGTAGCCGACGCCCGCGGCCTCGGTGAGGCGCCCGGGGGCCCGCTCGGCGCGGGCGCGGGCCTCGTGGTCGGCGTAGCCGGTGCGCGGGCCGAGGACGAGGTGGCCGCCCGCGTGGGCGTAGGCGGCGAGCCAGTCGAGGGTGGAGTCGGCGGCGATGTACAACGCCGGGACGACGAGGACCGGGTGGCGGCGCACGGCCTCCTCGGGGGAGAGACCCTCGCGCTCGCCGCTCGGGTCGTGCAGCTGGCGGGCGTGGACGATGCGGACCTGGCGGCCCGCGTCGAAGGCGCCGCGGTAGAAGGGGTCGAAGATGCGGTGGTAGGCGGTGGGGTCCGGCTCGCCGTCCGGCTTGGCGAGCGGCGGGTACTTCTGCATGAGCCACTTGCTGGGCGTCGAGTACACCATCGTGATGTCGGAGTCCGGTTCGAGTCCGGCGACGAGGGGGCCGGCCGCCTCGAACTCCGCGCCGAGGCGGGCGAGTTCGGCGTACGTGCGGCCGGGCTGCCCGGTGTGGGGGAGGATGCCGCCCCAGTAGGTCTCGGCGCCGAAGTGCAGGGTGTGCCAGTGCCAGTACTCGATCATCCGGGCGCCGCGCGAGACGAGCGCCCAGGCGGCCTGCCGCCACTGGCCGTCGTAGCCGGGGCGGTTGTCCCAGGCCATGCCGATCGAGCCGGCGTTGGTCTCGGTGACGAGGAACGGCTCCTGGCGGGAGGAGAACATCCAGTCGGCGGTCTGGTAGAGCGACCACACCCCGGTGGTCTTCCACTTCTGCTCGTGGTCGTCGGGGGTGGGGTCCGGCAGAAGGAGTCCGTCCTGCATGTCGTAGTAGGGGTTGCCGGAGGCGATGTCGAGGCGGTCGGTCAACTCGTCGTCCTCCACTCCCTGGCGGGTGTAGGAGATGCAGGTGGTGACGAACTGCTCCGGCCCGGCGTACTCGCGGACCAGGTCGGCCTGCCAGCCGATGAACTCGGTGACCTGCCGGGCCTGGAACTCCCGCCAGGCCACGTCGTACTGCGGCTGTTCGTTGCCGTCCGGCGTCCACAGGTCGGCCCAGGTCGACAGCCGGTGGGACCAGTAGACCAGGCCCCATTCGCGGTTGAGGGTCTCCACGTCGCCGTACTTCTCGCGCAGATGGTCCACGAAGCGCTGGAAGACACCCTGGTTGTGGAAGAGGTGCAGACCGGGCTCGTTGTCGACCTGGAAGCCGATGACGGCGGGGTGATCGGCGTACCGGCCGACGACCTTGCGGATGATCCGCTCGGCGTGGAAGCGGAAGGCGGGGTGGGTGAAGTCGACCTCCTGCCGGGCGCCCCAGCCGATGCGCTCACCGGTGCGCCGCTCGCCCGTGATCTCCGGGTACTGGCGGGCCAGCCACGGCGGTGCCGCGTACGTCGGGGTGCCGAGCACGACGGAGATGCCGCGTTCGTGGGCACCGTCCAGGACGGGCTGGAGCCAGTCGAGGTCGAACTTCCCGTTCTCCGGCTCCCAGGTGGACCACACCGACTCGCCGACCCGGATGACGGAGACATGCGCGTCGGCCATCAGGTCCAGGTCGGTCTTGAGGCGTTCGGCGGGCCGTTCGTAGGGCTGGTATTCGTGGTAGTACGCGGCGCCGAACAGGACGCGGGCAGGCAGAGCCGCCATGAAGGGAAACCTCCGGGTCGGTGGGGGAGAGGTACGAGGGCTGCGTGCCCTACTGCTTGACGCCGCCGGTGGCCAGACCACTCTGCCAGTACCGCTGCAGCATGAGGAAGGCCACGACGAGCGGGACGATCGAGATCAGAGAGCCGGTCACGACCAGCGCGAGCATGTCGCTGCTGGCGCCGGCCCCGCCGTTCTGCGCCTGTGCGGCCCAGGAGGCCAGGCCCACGGTGATCGGGTACAGATCGGGGTCGTTGAGCATGATCAGCGGCAGGAAGTAGTTGTTCCAGGTCGCCACCAGGGTGAACAGCAGGACCGTCACCACGCCGGGACCCATCAGCCGCAGCGCGATCCGGAAGAAGATCCTGGCCTCGCCGGCACCGTCGATGCGGGCGGCCTCCAGAATGCTGTCCGGGACGGCGTCCTCGGCGTAGACGCGCATGAGGTAGAGACCGAAGGGGTTGACCAGCGAGGGCAGGATGATCGCCCAGGGGGTGTTGGCCAGGCCCGCCTGCGCGAAGAGCAGATAGGTCGGGATGGCCAGTGCGGTGGTCGGGACCATGACGGCGCCGAGGACGAGGTTGAAGGCGGCCCGGTCGCCGCGGAAGCGGTACTTGGCGAAGCCGTACCCGGCGGCGGCCGCGAGCAGCGCGGCTCCGACCGCGCTGACTCCGGCGTACATGACCGTGTTGAGCAGCCAGTGCACGAAGACGCCGTTGTCCGCGCTGAAGGTCGCCTTGATGTTCGACAGCAGTTGGGGGGCGTCGGAGAACCACAGGCCGAAGCTGTTGAAGAGGTCCTGGGTGCTCTTGGTCGAGGCGATCAGCAGCCAGAACAGCGGAAGGAGGAAGTAGGCCAGGGCGGCCAGCATGGCGATCGTCAGCGGGGTGCTGCGACGGGCCGGGCGGCCCTTGCGGTGTGCGATGCGCGCCGGCTTCTTCGCCGTGGCGGTGACCGTGGGCGCCGGGGTGGTCGTCGTCACGGGGTCCTCCTGCGGTTCGCGGTGAGCAGGACGCCGTAGGAGGCGATCACGATGACGAGGCCGAGGAGGAAGGACACCGTGGCCGCGTAGTTGACCTGCTGGCCGGTGAAGGCGAGCGTGTAGGCGTAGAGGTTGGCGGTGTAGGAGCTGCTGATGACGTCCGGGGCGATCTTCATCAGCAGGTTCGGCTCGTTGAACAGCTGGAAGCTGCCGATCACGGAGAACAACAGCGTGAGCAGCAGGGCAGGGCGGAGCGCGGGGAGTTTGATCGACCAGGCGATGCGCCAGGCCCCGGCGCCGTCCATCGCGGCCGCCTCGTACAGCTCATGGGGGACCGTACGCAGGGCGGCGTACAGGATGATCATGTTGTAGCCGACGAACTCCCAGGTCACGATGTTCGCCAGACTGCCGAGCATCCAGCCTTCGCTGAGGAAGGCGGGGGCCGGCAGGTCCAGGTTCCGGCTCAGCTGGGCGAACGGGCCGAAGTCCGGGCCGTACAGATAGCCCCACATGAGCGCGGCGACCACGCTGGGTACGGCGTACGGGACGAAGATGCCCAGCCGGATCACGCGCGACAGCCGTAGCAGTCCGCTGTCGAGTGCGAGGGCGAACAGCAGGGCGAGCAGCAGCATCACGGGGACCTGGACCACGAAGAACAGTGCGACGCGGCCGACTCCGTGCAGGAACTGGGAGTCGCCGAAGGCCTTGACGTAGTTGTCGAGGCCGACGAAGACCGTCCCGCCGATCAGGCGCTCCTGGAAGAGGCTGAGGTAGGCGGCGTAGCCGAGCGGGGCGAGGAAGAGCAGGAGGAACAGCACCAGGAACGGTGCGACGAACAGTGGTCCCGCCGAGCGGTGACGGCGTGCGGCGGCCATCTCAGCTCCCCTTGACGGTGAAGCCCTGGTTCTTGGCGTACGTGGTCAGCCGTGACTGCCAGGTGCCGAGCGCGCGGACGGTGTCGGTCTTGTCGGCGAGGGACTTGCCGACGGTCTCGGTCCAGTCGGTGGCCGCCTGGTCGAGGAACGGCGGCCACTGGAAGGAGGGGTCCACGGTGGCGCTGATGTCGGCGAACAGCTGGTTGACCTTCTGGCCGCCGTAGAAGGACGGCGCGTCCGAGACGAACTCCTTGTCCGTGAGCAGGGCCTTGGTCGCCGGGAAGAAGAACTGCTCGGTGGCGAACATCCTGGCGCTCGCGGGGTCGGTGTTGAGGAACTGCGCGAACACGGCGGCCGCGATGGGGTTCTTGGTGGAGCGGATGACCGCGGTGGTCGAGCCGCCCCAGTTGCCCGCGCTGGGCTTGGCGGCGTCCCACTGGGGGAGCGGGGCCGCGCGCCACTTGCCGGCGGTGGCCTTGGCCGAGCCGGAGAGGAAGGCCGGGCCCCACGCGGCGGTGAGCCAGGTGGCGTACTTGCCCTTGTTGAGCCCGGCGTACCAGCCGTCGGTGAAGTCCGGGTCGACGCTGATCACGCCTTCCTTCGCCAGTCCGCCCCAGTACTCGCCGAGCTTCCGGGAGGCGGCGTCGTCGACGCTGATGGTGATGTCACTGTCGCCGGAGGTGGCGTACGGTTCGGCGCCGGCCTGCCACTGCAGGCCGTGCCAGGCGGCGGGCTGGTTGGCCGCGAGGTTGGTGAGGTAGACGTCGGGGTCGGCCTTGTGGAGCTTGCGTGCCGCTTCGGCGAACTCGTCCCAGGTCTTGGGGACTTCGATGCCGTGCTTGTCGAAGATGTCCTTGCGGTACAGCATGCCCATCGGGCCGGTGTCCTGGGGGATCGCCCACACCTCGCCGTCGCTGCCGCTGACCTGGCCCCAGGTCCAGTCGACGAACTGGTCCTTCAACTTGTCGGCGCCGTACGGCCGCAGGTCCAGCAGGCTGTCGGTGATGGTGAACGTCGGGATGGCCTGGTACTCGATCTGCACCATGTCCGGTGCCCCGCTGCCCGCCTTCAGCGCCGTACGCAGCTTGGTGTACTGCGGGGTGCCCTGGCCGGCGTTGACGACCTTGACCTTGATGGCCGGGTACTTCTTCTCGAAGAGCGCGATCTCCTTGGCGATGTTCGGGACCCAGGTCCAGAACGTCAGCTCGGTGGGCGTCTTCATCGCCTTGTCGATGTCGGCCTGGCCGACCGGCTCGGCGGAGCCGGAGGAGCCGCCGGAGTCACCGCCGCCGCAGGCGGTGAGGGCGGCCCCGAGCGACAGGGCACCCGTCGTGGTGAGGAACAGCCGACGGCTCATGGAGGAGGAAGCGGCTGTGAACGTGTTTCTGGACATGGTGAACTCCGGCATGTGGCGAGGGTGGCGGCACGCCTGATGAGGACGTGCGGAAGTGTGTGATGCGAAGGGGCGGACGACGACCGGGCTCGAACGCCGACGTGGTCGCCGATCGCGTCCTCGTGTACGGAGCCGACGACACACACCGAGCGCTGCGGGCACGGCGGGGATCGTGGCCGGGGAGAGAGGGGCGAGGGTGTCCGGGGCAGGTGCGGGGACGCGGCTCCGGGCACACCGCTGGATACGGGGGCGGCCCTACGGCGACTGCGTGCGGGGCGCGCCGGGGCGGGGCGTGACGGGTACAGCGGCTCGTTCAGGGGTCACGCGCCGGCCGTGCGTGGTGCTGTCCGGGCGGGCAGGTGGCGGTCAGTGTCGTGGGGCGGCGCCTCCGTACGGAACGGGCGGGGCGGATGTGGCCCCTCGGGGGCGGGAGGCGGTGCGCCGTGCGCGAGCCGGGGTCCTCCGGCTGGGCGGTGGCGCGGTCGAGGCGCGGACGACAAGGTCGACCGGTGGGTCGCTCGGCGGCAAGGGGTCCGCGTCGGGGTTCTCGATGGCGTGCACGAGTCGCTTGAGCCCCTCCTGCGCCACGGCGTCGAACGGCTGCCGCACCGTGGTCAGGGGAGGTGTCACATAGGCGGCGACCGGGATGTCGTCGAAGCCGACGACGCTGACGTCCTCCGGGACCCGGCGCCCGGCCTCCGCCAGCGCGCGGATCAGGCCGATCGCCATGTCGTCGTTGGCGGCGAAGACCGCGGTGACACCGCCGTCCTCGGCCAGTTCGCGCCCGGCCGCGTACCCGGACGCGGCCGACCAGTCCCCTCGGACGACATCAGGCAGATCCCTCCCCTGGGCGGTGAGGGTGGCCCGCCATCCCTCCAGACGGTCCCGGGCGGCGTACCAGCGCTGCGGACCGGCCAGGTGATGGACCGTCGTGTGGCCCAGCCCCAGCAGGTGCTCGGTGGCGGTACGCGCCATCAGGTCGGCGCCGTCACCCGCGTTCAGCACCGCGGGCGCGGTGACGAACGGCGGGGCGCCGATGACCAGCACCGGCACGGCGACCCGCAGCGTCGGGTCACCGTCCTCTCCCGACTCGTCGATCGGCTCGGAGATGACGATGCCGTCCACGCCCTGGTCGAGGAGCGAGTCCACGGCGCCCGCGACACCCGCCGGATCACCCTCCACGGTGTTGACCACCCGGAGTGCGTAGCCCGTGTCCCGGACGACCCGCTCGACTCCCATGAGCAGCGAGGCCGGACCGTACAGAGCCGTCCCCAGCGTCACCACTCCGATGGAGCGGGTCCGCCCCGAGGCCAGTGCCCGGGCGGCGTTGTTACGCCGGTAACCGAGCCGCTCGGCGGCTTCCGTGACCCGCCTGCGCACCTCGGCGGAGACGTACGGCTCGTCGTTGAAGACCCGCGACACGGTCTTCTGCGAGACCCCGGCCAGCCGTGCCACATCCGTGCTGCTCGGCGCCGCGGGGCTGCCGCCCCGTCCCGTACCTCGCGTCATGGTTGCCTCCCGGTGACCGTACGAACCAGCCCAATGATGTCAGACATCACCTCTCTGACTGCGCTGTCATGTCTGCGTAGTCATGTCTACGCAGTCACACGGCTGTCGTCAAGAGGTCGGGACGCATCCGCCCCGACCGGGGCGTCGGGTGCCGGGAGCCTCGGGCATCACGCGTCGGGAGCCGCGTGCACGCGTTCTCCCTCCACGAAGGTCTGCAGGACCCGGGTGGCGGCGATGCCCTCGGGCGGGCCCGTGAACGGGTCGCGGTCGAGGACGACCAGGTCGGCCGCCCTGCCGACGGTGATGCTGCCGGTGAGGGCGTCGAGGTGGTTCACGTAGGCACTGCCCGCCGTGTAGGCGGCGAGGGCGGTGCCGAGATCGAGGCGCTGTCCGGGCAGGAACTCCGGGGTGCCGTCGGGGGCGTCCGGGGAGACGCGGTTGACGGCGACATGGAGGGCCTGGAGCGGGTCGGGGCTGCTGACCGGCCAGTCGCTGCCCGCCGCCAGCGTCGCCCCGGCGCGCAGCAGGTCGCCGAACGGGTACTGCCGGGCGCCGCGTTCGGGGCCCAGCAAGGGCAGGGTCAGTTCGTCCATCTGCGGCTCGTGGGCGGCCCACAGCATCTGGAGGTTGGCGGTGGCGCCGAGTGCCCGGAACCGTCGTACGTCGTCGGGGTGGACGACCTGGAGGTGCGCCAGGTGGTGGCGGGTGTCGCGGTGCCCGTTGGCGGTACGGGCGGCCTCGACGGCGTCGAGCGCCTCGCGCACCGCCCGGTCGCCGAGGGCGTGGAAGTGCACCTGGAAACCGAGCGCGTCGAGCTCGGTGACGTACTTCCTCAGCTCGCCCGGTTCGACGAAACTGAGGCCGCTGCCGTCCGAGGCGCACCCGCAGCCGGTGAGATAGGGGTCGAGCATGGCGGCCGTGCGGTTCTCGGCGATGCCGTCCTGCATGATCTTCACCGTACCGGCGCGGAACCGGCCCCCGCTCAACTCCGCGCGCCGCGCGACGAGTTCGGGGATCTGCTCGGCACCGCGTTCACGGTCCCACCACAGGGCGCCGGTGACGCGCGCGGTGAGGAGCCCCCGGTCCAGAGCCGTGCGGTACGCGGGCGCCGGGTCCGTCATGGTGGCGTACGCGCCGACGATGGCGTCCTGCCAGGCGGTGACCCCGTGGGCGTGCAGCACGGCCTGGGCGCGCAGCAGGGCGGTCAGCTGTTCCTCGGGGGTGGGGTCGGGCACCAGTCGGCCCACGAGGTGGACGGCGCCCTCCTGCAGCATGCCGGTCGGCCGGCCGTCGGCGTCGCGTTCGATGCGGCCGTCGGCGGGGTCGGGGGTGCGGGCGTCGATGCCGGCCCGTTCGAGTGCCCGGGTGTTGACCCAGGCGCCGTGGTGGTCGCGGTTGGGCAGGAAGACGGGCCGGTCGGGGACGATCGCGTCGAGGGTGGCGGCGGTGGGGGCGCCGCCGGGGAAGGCCTCCAGGGACCAGCCGCCACCGGTGATCCATTCGGCGTCGGGGTGCTCGTCGGCGTACGTCCGGATCCGCCGCAGGTACTCGGTGGGGTCGACCGTGTCGGCGAGGTGGCACAGGCCGAGTTCCAGGCCCGCGCCCTGCGGGTGCACATGGGCGTCCTGGAAGCCGGGCAGCAGCAGCTTTCCGGCGAGGTCGACGACCTCGGTGCGGGGCCCGACGAGGGCGTGCACCTCGTCGTGGCCGACGGCCGTGATCCGCCCGCCGTGCACGGCCACGGCGGTGGCGCGGACGCGGGCGGGATCGACGGTGTGCACGGGCCCGCCGGTGAGGACGAGGTCGGCGGGGCCCGTGGCCTGGGACTGCGACATGGGGGTGGACTCCGTGGAGGGGGTCGGGGCGCGGGCAGGGGCGTCGAGCGGCCGGGGTGAGGTCGCCGGCCGGGAGCGGGCGGCGGGCTCAGACGGGCGTGCGGTCCATGGGGAGGTCGATGGCCTCGGCGTCGGTGCCGCGCCCGGTGGCGAAGTACGGCGACCGGCGGACGTACTTGGCGATCGCGGCCATGACCAGCCCCACGAGGACGATCACGGCGGGCAGGGAGAACATGAACCACCCGTTGTCGGGGCTCAGTTCGAAGTGGTCGCTCATGGTCAGGTAGGAGTATCCGAGGTAGCCGCCGAGGCCCAGCAGCACCAGGCCGGACACGCCGGGCACACCCACGGCGAGCACCGCCGTCCGCGGCCCCTCGCGCAGGGCGGACCGGAAACGGACGGCACACGCGAGCGCGGTGAGGCCGTAGTAGAGGGCCACGAGCAGGCCGATGGCGTTGACGGCGGCCAGCAGCATGTCGCTCAGCCGAGGCAGGGCGACGGCCAGCAGGGCGATCGCGGCGGCGATGGACAGCACGACGACCGTGCCGGCGGCGGGGGTGCCGTACCGCGGATGCACCCGGGTCCACACCGGGCCCATGGTGCGGTCCCGGCCCATCGCGAGCAGCCCGCGTGCCGTGGGGATCAGCGTGGACTGCACGGAGGCCGCGGCGGAGAACATCAGGGCCACCAGGGGCAGGGTGGCCCAGGGCTCGGCGGCCAGCTTCTGCCCGAGGTACGGCAGGGCCTGCGGGCCGTTCCCGATGAGCTCGGCGAGGCTCATCTCCCGCTGGAAGGCGATCGAGGCGAAGAGGAACAGGCCGAGCATGGCGAAGAGGGCGATCAGCCCGCCGCGGGCCGCGTCGCCCGGCTTCCTGGTCTCCTCGGTGACGCTGAAGGCCGCGTCCCAGCCCCAGAAGAAGAACACCGCGAGCACCATGCCCTGGGCGAAGGTGGTGCCGTCGGCGATCTCGAAGGGGTTGAACCAGGAGAGGGAGAAGGACTGCCCGCCGGTGACGAGCGCCCAGCCGCAGAACCCGATCAGCACGGCGTATTCGAAGACCAGCAGCGCGAACTGGAAACGGGTCGTGGCGCGTGTGCCGGTGACGGCGAGGGCGGTGAGGCCGAGCAGGAGCACCAGCCCCACGGCCGTACTGACGCCGGTGGACGCCGGATCGAGCGCGACGCCCCCCAGGGTGTGCAGGCCTGCCTTGTTCGCGAAGACCAGGGTGACCGAGCCCATCACGGCGCTGGTGTAGGCGCAGAAGATGACCGATCCGACGATGGTGACCCAGCCGGTCAGGAAACCGGGCCAGGGGCCGAGGGTCTTGCCGACCCAGGTGTAGCCGTTGCCGCAGTTGGGCTCCGAGCGGTTGAGGCGGGCGTAGGCGGTGGCGATGCCGAGCACCGGCAGGAAGGCGAGGAGCAGCAGCGCCGGGCCCTGCAGGCCCACGATGGTCGCGATCGTGCCCATGCCGATGGCGATGCTGGTGGTGGCGGCCGTGCTGGAGGCGGCGATGGCGACGCCGTCGACCACGCCGAGGGAACGGCGCAGCCCGGAACCCGGTCCGACGGCCGGGGCCGGGGCCGGGGACGGGGACGGGGACGGGGACGAGGGCGAGGGCGAGGCCATGGGCGACATGGACGGTTGGGGAGGCAGGGACGGCATGAAGGGCTCCTCGTGGGGAGGGTGACGAGGGTAGAGCCGCGGCGGGACTGTGATGGAACACCTGGCATTCGTCATGCGTCAATCCTGTTGACATAAGGGGACCGGGCCCCTTCACTGCCGGTACGCGGTCCCGACCGACAGGAGCCCCGGAATGCCCACCCGTGTCCCGCAGGAACGCAGACGCCGTCGCCCCACCCGCTCGGGCGTGCTGCTGTCGGAGGAGCTGATCGTGGAGACCGCGCTGCGGCTGATCGGCGAGCACGGCCCGGAGGCACTCAGCGTGCGCCGGCTCGGCACCGCCCTCGGCTGCGACCCCAGCGCCCTCTACCGCTACTTCGACGGCACCGACGACCTGGTGCTCGCCATCGCCGACCGCATCATCGGCGACGCCATGGCGGGCTTCGCCCCGGGGGACGACTGGGTGGCCGCGTTGCGCGAGATGGCCCTGCGGGTCCGCGCCGGCTACCTCGCCCACCCGCGCGCGGCCGCCTTCGCCTCGTACCGGGTCACCCGGCGCCCGAACGAGATCCGCGCCGTCGAGACCGGAATCGGACTGCTGCTCTCCGCGGGGTTCGGCCCGGCTGACGCGACCCGCCTGTACCTGACGTTCATCGACACCGTGCTCAGCCACGCGGCCATGGACGCGGCGCTCCAGGCACTGCCGCGGCGACAGCGAGAGGCCGACGAGCGGGCGTGGCTGGACGTGTACCAGGGGCTGGACCCGGCGTCGTACCCCGCCCTGACCAGCGTGCGGCAGGACCTGCGCACCGTGGGCGACAGTTCCTTCGAGGAAGCGGTCGACCTGCTCCTGGAGGCCCTGGCCGCCCGCGCCCCTACGGGGTGACCTCCGGGCCCGGCCTCGGCCTCCATCCCCTCTGACATGTTCGCGTTCACGCTGTTCCCGCCGCCCTGGTCCGAGCCCGTCGCGACAGTGGATGCCGGTCGGCCGGAATGCCGCGGGGCCGGCTCAGTCGCCGCCGGGGACGAGGACCAGGCCGCTCGCTCTGTGAAGGTGGTGAAGCACCCGCCGGTCGCGGTCGATCACCACGGCACTGCACGTGATGTGCGTCGGCATCGTCGTACGGCTCGTGGGGTCGCCCGCTGCGTCGAGAACTGCCGGCAGCGCTTCTATGACGGCGTTTTCGGCGGGGTGGTGCACCAGGTATGTCCGGACGAGAGCGCTGATGGCAGTTGGGGCGGGCGGCATGTCAGCACCTTTCAAGAGCCGGGGAACAGGATTCGGCGGGCTCGGCGTACGAGCCGGCGGCCGGGAGCACTCGGCTGCCGAGGCGCCGTCGTCCACAAGCCCCATGCCAACTGGGGCGCGGGACCCGTTGTGGGCGCGGGACGGGCGCCGGATTCGTAGGTCACGCGGTGCGGCTTCGCTCTCGAGCCCTGCTCCAGGAATCCGCCTTGCACGAACAGCCCGATGGCCGGGGTGGGTCCGCCTGTCGAGGGCAGGAGAGCCAACCCGCTGGTGTGGATCTTGAAGCCCTGGTCTTCTTCGCGCCAGGTCTGCCGCTTTCTGGGGAAACCGGGGCCGTTGGGATCAGCGCGGTACCCGGCTTGGCCCAGGATCTCTCGGGCGGCTGATCACCGAAGAGCCGCCGGGCCATCCACCAGTGCTCGACGTAGCCTCGACCAGGTCATCCGCCAGCGTCGGTGGCCGCCCTGCGAGTTGAGCGGCAGCCGTGAGCAGGACGAGCCGGTCGGGCTGCTGGTGTCCACCGGGGCAGTGTGCGGTGTCGCATCTCGGAGCGCGGCGTCTGCGCAGCCGTCGGCCCTCCCGTGGGGAGGACGGGAGGGACGGCGCGGCCCCGCCCAGGTGAAAGCACACGGGCGGGGCCAAGGGTCGGGACCTCCGTCGGTGGACTGGGAGGATCACCGCGGTCACAGCATTGCACCGGATTCGGCCACGCAACAGGGTCGTGACTGGAATCAGTGGCATGGCGGGTGGGGTACGGGTACCTCCCCCACCCCTGGGGGAGGGGAAGGAGCACGACGATGTCCGATGCCAACGTCCGAACCCCATGGAAGTCGAGGACCGGCTGGCCGCCGTAGCTGCTGCTGAGGGGCTGTCGCTGCGCGCGTATCTCGCTCGTCCCGCCGAGACGCTGCTGACTCCGGCCGAGCGTGCCGAGCGTGCCGCGAGGGCGGAGAAGGCCCCTGGCCGCGTTTGACGGAGTGGAACGGCTACGCGCCGACCGCTGCCGAGGAACAGGACCTGGACAGCGAGCCGGACCGGCGCCTGGCCCAGGTGACCAGCCGGTGAGCGACGCTGTGCACATCGTCCTGGACGACACCGCGATGGCCGCAGCCGACCAGGGCAACGTCCTCGCTTCCCGTCTGATCCACAGGCGTACTGCTCGCCACCGTGACGCCCTGCCGAAACCCGGTTGAACGGTGACCATCCCAGCGTCTAACTTCGGCGGTCAACGGCGTGTAGCTCAGCAGCAGAGCACCGGGCTCGGGACCCGGAGGGCGCAGGGGCGGAACCTGCCATGTCGGCTTATGAACGACAACGCTGAGCAGCAGCCCCTCACCGCGGCCCCGTCCTATGCGGCGGCCCAACTGGCCAAGGCCTTCACGACCGCGCTGACCCACGAGGACGCCGGCACCCGGCGCCGCGCCGAGGCACGCGGGCAGCGCTGGCGGGAGGTTCTCGCGGGCTTGGCCGCGGGACGGCTGACCGTCGGCTCACGTACCCCGGTCGCGGGGCTTCCGGCCTGGGTGACCCCCGAGGTGGTGCGGGGTGGCTTCGCCACCGGGACCGCGAGCGGGGGCGGTCCGCTCCAGCCGTACGAGACCGAGGCCGCGCGGAGTTTCGGCGTGCCCGCCGAGCGGCGCGCGCTCTTCGCGCACTGCCTCACCGCATCCGGACTCGCCTGGCTGTGGGCCCGGTTGGACAGCGGCCACTACGAGATCTGCGTACCGGAGGAGGCGGCGCTGCTCACCATGGCGTGGCTGGTGCGGCACGGGGAGACGGACGCGGCGCTGGACCTCGCGGCGGAACTGGAGCCGTTCGCCGACCGGCTGCGGTTCCTGCCACGCCCGGCGGACGGGCCCGCGCCGGACGCCACCGCGGCCGTCCACCGGCACACCGTCTCCGACGCGGTCGACACCCTGATACGGCGGCGGCCGAACGAGGCCGTCGAGACCCAGCGCGAGGCGCTCGCCGTCTGGCAGCCGTTCGGCGACGAACTGCTCGTTCACTGGCTGCGGACGGCGCGGGACGGCCGGGTCCTCGAACTCGCCCCGGACGCCGACTGGTTGGCGCGCGGCGAGGTCCTGCTCGGCCGCTACCGGCTGCTCGCCGCAGAGCACACCCGCTGTACCAAGCACCGCAGCCCCAAGGAGAACCTGGGCATTCTGCGCGGCGCGCTGGAGGAGCTCGTCGCCGGACGGCCGCTGGACGCGCGCCGGCTCGGTCTGCTGCGGCATGCGGTGGCGTCTATGGTTCGGCGGCGCGGTCTGCCCGGATCCGCCGGGCATACGGCCCTGCGCCGGAGCCAGGCCGAGCAGGCGGCGCGCCCCTCCCACCACGCCCTGGCCCAGCTGATGCTGCGCCGGCTCGCCGTACTCCCGCAGGAGACGGGCATCCGCGATGTCGCCCCGCTTCTTCGCGCGGTGACCGAGGAGGAGAGCCGGGAGACCGGGCTGCCCGCCGCGGCTGCCGTACCGCCCACGATCGGCCAGGTGGTCGAGTCCGCGCTGAGCGCACCGCTCGGCACACTCGTGGAGCGGGGCGTCGTCCCGTCCGCCGAGGTCCTGGCCGAGCTGGTACCTCAGCTGGTCGCCGCCACCACCGCGCAGGCGTACCGCGACGAGGCGCTGCGGTCGCTGATGGCCGCGAACTACCGGGCGTTCCGCGACCGCCGCTCCCTGCTGCTGCTCAACCTGGAACGGCAGGTGCGCGTCGAGGAGCTGCCCTGGGTACGGGCGGTGTCCGGGCAGCGGTCCGCGGTGCCGGGCACGTCGGACGGCGAAGGTGCGCTCACCGTGCTGCGGCAGCTGGGCGAGCTGGCTGTGCAGGCCTTCCCGGGCACCATCCTGCCCAATCCGTTGGTCCGTGAGCTCGGTGTCCTCGAGCGCGAGTGCGACCTGGGCGCACCGTTCGTGGAGGAGCTGGCCGCCGACATCTTCATGGGCACGTTCAGCCCGAAGTTCCTCACGGCGGCGCGGATCGCGGGCGAACTGCTCGGCGGCACGCTGTACGAGCGCTACTACGGCATCGACTACGCGGCGATCCGTAATCTGGCGATCGCCGAGGCCGGCACGGCCCTGATCCGTTCTCACGGCGCCCGTACCTCTCCCGGTTTCGCGCGGCTGTGCGCCGAACGGGCCGGGACGACGTCCGGGGCCTGGTCGGTCGCCGCGAACGGCACGGTGATCGAGCAGGCGCAGATCCTCACCACCCACAACCTGGCCACGCTGGTCCACCGGGTGGGCATCGTCCCGCGGCCCGGCCGGGCCGACCTGGCGCGCCGCTGTTTCGTGACCGTGTGCCGGCTGACCGCCCGTGTCCACCACCACTCGCGTCCCTTGGGCACGATCAAGGACGCTGCGTACGCGTGGCGCCAGATGGTGTTCCACCTGTCCCTGTGCCCGACGGAGGACCAGCGGCGGATCATCGCCGACCTGGACGAGGAGACGGCGCGCCACTCCGCCCAGGTCGCGACCCGGCTGGCCCCCGCCCTGGCAGGCCTGGCCCTGGTCGCCGAGGGCGGCACCTTCGGCGGGGACGGAACCACGGACGGCGGCCGCGCCCGGCGCTTCCTGGGATGGAGCACCGACGGGCACTGGATGCGCTGAAAGGGATCCGAACCAACCCGCTGCCGCCCGGCCGTCAACGAGGCAGGCAGCGGCGAGGGGCGCACCCGTGCCCCGCAAGGAGCGACGAGGGGGTGCAGGGGGCAGAGCGTGAGGCAGTGAGGGTGAGCCGGTGCTCGGCCGTCTGCATGGGGGCGTATCGAATTTCCCTCTGCCCAGGGAGGTGCTGCCCGTAGGCGACCCCATGGGGGAGGACGCGGCGGCCGGATGTCCCCGGCGGAAACCCCGACTACCTCGTCGAGAACGTGGCGGCGGGGCGATCCGGCTCACGGATGCGGAGGTGAGGCGGCTCGACGTGCTCGCGTGAAACACGGTCACCCGGTCCACGGTCACCCATCGTGTTCGAATTGACACGCGGAGGCATGCGTCGCGTACTGGACATAAAGGACTTTTCCCCCGGGGTTCGGTCGGTGGCGCATCCACCGTGTGCCGGCTCCCCCTCCCCTCTCTCCTGGAGCGGCAATGACCGTGCAGCAGCACGCGATGACCCAGACGGTTCTCGTGTACGAGGACGATCCCGGACCTCCTCTGCAGGAAAATGTGCCGGTGCGACACCCGGTTCCCCAGCTCGACACGCAGCCCTTTCCGACGGTCATCGCCGAGGCCGTGCCGCAGCCGGACAGTGCCGGGCCGGGCACGCCGGCCTTCCGCTACTGGGTGGCGGCCGACGCGCTGAGCACGGGTTGCCAGACCTGGGGTCCGCTGGTTCCCACGGGAACTCAGTGGGTCCCGTCGGTCGGACGCGTCCTGTCCGTGCATCTCGACGAGGGGGTCGACCTCAACGCCTTCTACGACCGGCGGAGCCTCAAGTTCTTCCACCAGAGGGTGGAAGGAGTGGACGTCTTCTCGGGCGGAAGCCCCGAGATCGTCCGGCACGAGTTGGGTCACGCGGTCCTCGACGCCCTGCGCCCCCAGCTGTGGAACGCGGCGATGCACGAGGCCGACGCCCTGCACGAGGCGTTCGGTGATATCAGCGCCCTGCTGACCGCACTCCAGATGGAGTCGCTGCGGACCGCCGTCCTGACCCATACGCAGGGCCGCATCGAGCAGTCCTCCCGCATGTCGCGGCTGGCCGAACAACTGGGCTGGGCGCTGGACAAGGTGGCACCGGGCGCGGCCGAACCCGACTGCCTGCGCAACATGTCCAACCGCTTCTTCTACCGTGACCCGGTGGAGCTGCCGCCGAGCGGACCCGCGAACATGCTCACCAGCGGGCCGCACTCGTTCTCCCGCGTCTTCAGCGGCGCGTTCCTGAAGATCGTCGCGGGGATCTTCCGCCAGCAGGACAGCCAGGACCAGGCGGCGCTGGCCGAGGCGGGCAGGATCGCCGGCCAGCTGCTGGTGGACGCCGTCGTGGCCGCGCCGGTGGTGGCGGGCTACTACGCGCAGGTCGCGGGCCACATGATCGCGGCGGACCAGCGTCGCCACAGCGGCAGGTACGGTACCTCCCTGCGCTCGGCGTTCACCCGCCACGGCATCCTCTCCCTGAACGCCGCCACGTCCCTCACCGCGCAGGAGATCGCACTTCAGGGCGCCGCCATGGCCGAGGCGACGCCGGGCGGCCGGGATGAGGACGGTCTGACGGCCGTCACGGTCCAGGGGGCCGGGTACGGCATCACCGGACCGCTCACCCTCTACGCCCCCGGGGAGTCCCGACGCTTCGGCGTCGCCGGCTCCGACCCCGCGGGCGGCTCGGTGCGGCCCGCCGACCCCGAACAGGTCGCCACGTCGTATCTGGAGGACCTCCTCCGGCGCGGCCGGGTCGAGATCCCCGCCGAGAACCGTTCCCACGTCGCGATCGTCGACGACAGCCCCCGCCTCAAGACCCACGAGATCGTCCGGAGCGAGACCGCCGACGGCCTCGCCCTGGTCCGGCGCTGCTTCGACTGAGCAGCCGCCGCCCGGGAAGTCAGCCGTAGCCGAGAAAGCGCAGACGGCGGACGGTGAGCCGTCCGTCGTCCTCGCGTTTGACGACGTGGGTCGTCCGGGACGTCGGTTCCTCGCCCTCGAACACCGCCTGGCCCCGTGCCAGCAGATCGCTGACGTACTTCTCGGTCGCCCGGCGCTCGGCCTCGTCGTTCTGCTCGTGGTCGTGCTCGTGCCCGCCTTCGCCCGAGGCTGGGTTCGTGTCATTGTCCGTGCCCATATGTGAACTTTATTCCGTCGGGTCCTACAGTCCGGCGAAGGTCAGAGCGGTCGCCGTGACCGACCTGGCGAAGGTGGCGGCGAAACCGGTGTCGTGGTCCTCGTCGAGGAGCGTGTCGCCCGGGGTGTGGTACTGCCGGGTGCCGGTCCCGGTCGCGCCGTCGGGGGTGGAGAAAAGGTCCTCGGAGACGGCGACGGCGGCCCATCCCCGCTCAAGGAAGCCGGCGTGGTCACTGCGTCCCACCGCCGGGTCGCCGGGGCTCGTCAGGTGCTGGACGGTCACCGTGGGATCGAAACCGGCGCGGGCTGTTCGGGTTCCCAGCCGCCGCTGGGCAGTTCGATCCAGCGCGAAGCCTTCCCGTCGCCGTCGGCCTCGACGGTCTTGAACGCGACATCCTTGGCGTCCGGCAGCTACCGGACCTTGATCGCGTGCGGCGTCGACCCCGGTCTCCTTGGCCGGGCCGCCGACGATGTAGCCGTCGTCGGTGGCCCTGAGCTTCCAGTCCTTGGGCGCCTCGGCGAGCGTCACGGCACGGGGAGCGATGCCCTCGGGCGGCGCGACGCGCAGTTCGGTCAAGCCTGCCGCGTCGGACTCGGCCTCGGAGCGACGGTGAGGCTGACGTTCTCCGCGAGGGCCTGGGGCTCGTCGGCCTGGACTCCGGGTGCGCGGCTGCCGACGCGGCCGGCCCGAGCACGGCCGTCAACGCGGCGGCACCGACGAGCCCGGCCCGACGGCCGGCATACGGGTGGATGAACATGGACACAGGGGGAGTTCCTCGCCGGTGGATGAAGGGCCGGACCCGCGACTGACGGGACCGGTGAAGGACCGACGGTGCTCCCGGCGCGGTGGTCCCCCTGCGCACCACCGCGTGGTGCAGTGCCTCCCTCCAGACATGTCCCTTCGACGGCGTGAGAGCCGTCGAAGGGACAGCTGGGGTGCATGGCCCGTGGACCGCCCGGTCGCGCGACCGCCCGATCCCTGGACGTCAGCCCGCCGTGCCGCTCAGGAGGGCGTCGAGTTCGGCGGTCGCGTCGGCGCCGCCGTCCTCGAAGACGACCTTGTTCAGCAGTGCGGGCAGCCGGCCGGCCGGCAGGTCCAGGAAGGGCCCCAGCCGCCGGGCCAGTTGCGCGGAGTCGTCCCCCAGACCGTGCCGGGCCAGGACGGCTGCCGTGCGCCCCCAGAGGCCGGGCTCGTCCATCAGGTCCCGCACGGTGACCACCTCGGGCGGCGCCGGGGCGAGGCAGGGATCGTCGACGGTCCACGCGTGCGTGCCGTGCGCCACGGTCACCGGAGGTGCCCCGGGACCCGGAAGGTGGACGGTGGCCCGTGTTCCCGCGGGCACGACCACCTCCAGGTCGAAGCGGCCGTCCTCGCGCCGCCAGCACACCGACACCTCGCCGTACGGAGTCAGATGCCGGGCCGCGGCGTGGGTCAGGGACCGGTCCGGCAGCGGGCGTACGAGGATCTCGCGGTAACCGGGCGCGGCCGGGGCCAGTCCCGCCACGGTGCGGTGCATCCAGTCGGCGACGGCCCCGAGGGCGTAGTGGTTGAAGGAGGTCATCCGGCCGGGGTTGACCGTGCCGTCGGGCAGCATGCTGTCCCAGCGTTCCCAGACCGTGGTGGCACCCATCGTCACGGGATACAGCCAGGAGGGGCAGCCCTTCTCCAGCAGCAGCCGGTGGGCGAGGTCCGGGTGGCCGGCGGAGGTGAGGGCGTCGGTCATCAGCGGGGTGCCGACGAAGCCGGTGGCGATGCGGAAGCCGTTCGTGCGGACGAGGTCGGCGAGCCGGTGTCCGGCGGCCTCGCGCCGGCGCGCGGTGGGCAGCAGATCCCACTGCAGGGCCATGGCGTACGCCGTCGGGGAGTCGCCCAGCACGCGCCCGGCCGGGGTGACGAACGCGCGGGCGAACGCCGCACGGGTCCGGTCGGCGAGTCCGGAGTACCGGGCGGCCTCCTCGGCGTGGCCCAGTACCTCCGCGGTGCGGGCCACGACGTCGGCGCACCGGACCAGACAGGCGGTGGCGACGACATCGGGCGGTGTACGGGCGGCGAACGGGTCCTCGGGCGGGGCGGCCGGGTCGAGCCAGTCGCCGAACTGGAAGCCGCCCGCCCACACCCCGTCGGTGGTGAGCGAGGCGATCTTGTCGACCCAGCCTCGGGCGCTGGTGAACTGCCGCCGGAGGACGCCGGCATCGCCGTAGCGCTCGTACAGCACCCAGGGCACCACGGGCGCCGCGTCGCCCCAGGCCGCCGCCGTCGGGGCCTCGGTGTCCAGGACGTCGGGGACCACCCAGGGCACCGCGCCGTCGGTGTGCTGGTCGGCGGCGAGGTCGGCGAGCCAGGAGGACAGGAAGCCGGCCGAGTCGAAGAGGAAGGAGGCGGTGGGGGAGAAGACCTGGATGTCGCCGGTCCAGCCGAGCCGCTCGTCACGCTGCGGGCAGTCCGTGGGGATGTCCAGGAAGTTGCCTCGTGTGCCCCGGACGACGTTCTCGTGGAACTGCTCCAGGTCCGGGTCGGAGCAGGAGAACCAGCCCGTGCGGCGCAGGTCGCTGCCCACCACCACGGCGTGCAGGTCCTCGCCGGCCAGGTCCGGTACGCCGGTGATCTCGGCGTACCGGAAACCGTGGAACGTGAGCGAGGGTTCGAGGACGGTCTCCTCGGCGTCGGCCAGGAGGTAGGTGTCGACGGAGTCGGCCGTCCGCAGCGGCCTGGTGCACAGCTCCCCGTTCTCCAGGACCTCGGCGTGCCGGACGACGACCTCCGCGCCGGCGGTGGCGTCACGCACGTGCAGCCGGACCCGGCCGACGATGTTCTGCCCGAAGTCGACGAGCGTACGGCCGGACGGCGACTGCCAGACCCGCAGGGCCGGCAGCACCTCGGTGACACGGACGGGCGGACCCTCCGGGGCCACGAGCCGGGCGAGGTCCGCCTCCTCGTCGGACAGCACGTCCACCGGGCCGTCGGCGGCGCCCGGTGTGAACCGCAGGTCGGTGCGCTGGCCCTTGTAGAGGTCGTCCGTGACGATGCCGGTGTCCCGGGCCCGCCACTCCTCGTCGGAGCCGAAGACCTCCACCGATCCGTCGGTGTAGCGGACCTCGAGCTGCGCGAGCAGGGCCAGCCGGTCGCCGTACCGGGCGCGGGCGCCCCACCAGCCGAGGTGTCCGCGGTACCAGCCGTTGCCGAGCACGACCGAGAGAGTGTTCTCGCCCTCGCGCAGCAGTGCGGTGACGTCGTGCGTCTGGTAGCGCAGCCGGTGGTGGTAGCTGGTCCAGCCGGGGGCGAGCACCTCGTCGCCGACCCGGCTGCCGTTGAGGGACGCGGTGTAGACCCCGTGGGCGGTGGCGTAGAGGCGGGCGGAGGCCACGTCCGTCCGCAGCACGACCGTCCGGACGAGCTCCGGAGCCGGCGCGTCCAGGGCGCCGTGGTGGCGGGGGGTGATGAAGCGGGCGGTCCAGTCGTCGGGGCGCAGCAGTCCCGTCTCCACGGTGGCGGGCGCGCTCCAGTCGCTCCAGCGCGCCGCGGAGGCCACCCGGATCCGGACGCTCGCCCGGCCGCGCGAGGCCAGGGGCGCGAAGGGCCAGGGCACCAGCACCTGTTCGGCCGACTCGACCCGTGCCGTCGTACCGCCGTCCAGCTCCACCTCGTACGCCGTCTGCCGCCAGGCGGGGTCGTCGGTGCGGACCTGCCAGGACAGGCGGGGTTCGGGGGTGCCGACGCCGAGCGCGTCCTCGCGGTGCTCGAAACGGATCGACACCACTGCGGTGCCGGGTTCCGGACGCTCAAGACTCATGCCGGCTCCTTGCTCGTGTGGAACGTTCCACGCTTGAAACGAGTCAACCGTGAGGTGAAGACGCCCGGCGCGTCAAGAGGGGGCGCGGGGGATCCCGCGGCTCCGATCGCCCGACGGCCACCGTCCGCTCGGTCGTGCGAGGACCGGGGGCCGAGCGTCGGGGCCCGGGTCAGGTGCGGGGCGGTGCCGTACTGCCGCGCGTCACCAGGTGTGGTGTCGACGCCATGACCAGGGAGCGCTCACGCCGCTTCTCGATCCGCTCCAGCAGCAGCCGGGCGGCCGTCTCGCCCATCACGGCGCCCGCCTGGTCGACGCTGGTCAGGCTCACCGGCGCGAGTGCGGCGACCGAGGTGTTGTTGTATCCGGCGAGCGAGAGGTCGTCGGGGATGCGCAGGCCGAGCTCGGAGGCGGCACGGAAGACGCCGGTCGCCGCCACGTCCGCGCCGGCGAAGATCGCGGTGGGCGGGCGCGTGGAGGTGAGCAGTTCCATGGCGCCGCGGTACCCGCCCTCGTCCGAGTACCCGGACCGCACCACCCGGGCCAGGTCCGCCAGGCCGTGCCGGGTCATCGCCGCCCGGTAGGCGGCCCGGACGTGGTGCTCGGGCCGCTGCTCCCACTCTGTGCCGCGCGCCGTCGGATGCGATACATGGGCTATGTCGCGGTGCCCGAGGGCGACCAGGTGGTCGACGACGAGATCGGCGCCGGCGCCGTCCTGGTTGACCACGCAGTCGTACGCCGGGGAGGGGTCGTGATGGCCGATCACCACGGTCGGCACCTCGGTCGCGACGCGCACCACCTCCGTGCGGGGCACGGCCGGCGCGATCAGGACCAGGCCGTCCATCTGCCGGTCCACCATGGCGTGGATCAGCTTGGTCTGGTCCTCCATCTCGGAGGAGCCGCTGGAGCCGAGGAACAGCGCGTACTCGGTGTTCCGCAGGGCCGCGTTCATCCCGTCCAGGAGGTCGGCGTAGAAGGCGTTGCGGATGCTCGCGAGAAGGACGCCGAGCGTGTACGTACGGCCCCTCATGCCCCGGGCGGCGGCGTGCGGGCGGTAGCCCAGCTCGGCCATGGCCGTCCGTACCCGGTCGTGCATCGCCGGGCTCACCCCGTAGGCGTTGTTCAGGACCTTCGACACCGCCGAGGTGGACACGCCGGCGACGCGCGCGACATCGGCGATCGTGACTCTCTTCGAGCCGCCCGCTGGTTGCACTGGGGGTCCCCACCTCCGTCGTCATGACCGCTCCGCCCTGTCCGGCGTTTCGGGAACGTTACTCGCAGATGGCTTGACGGCTCCGGCCTCTTCGCCTCAACCTTTGGGTCGTCCCGTTGTGGCACGTTACACGAAGGCGGATCGCGTCGGCTGCGCCGCGGCCGGGCCGCCCGGAGTCCCAGGGGCAGTCGACCGTGACCGGGGTGTCGACCGTGGATTCACCTCACGAATTGAATCGTTTCATCCCTGCCGAACTAAGGAACGTCATGAGGTCAAGCACCCTCGCCAAGAGAAGAGCGGCCCTGGCCGCGGCCGCCGTTCTGCCGCTTCTGCTCAGCGCGTGCAGCGCCGGCTCTCTCGGCTCGTCCGGCGGGGACGGCGGCGCCACGACGATCAAGCTGCTCGTCGACAACGCGCCCGACAACCTTCAGGCAGCCAAGGAGCTGGCGAAGGACTTCGAGGCCGAGAACCCGAAGATCAGGGTCAGCGTGGAGACACGCCCCGGCGGAGCCGACGGCGACAACCTCATCAAGACGCGGCTGCAGACGGGCAGCATGAGTGACGTCTTCGTCTACAACGTGGGTTCGCTGTTCCAGCAGATCGACCCGGCGAAGAACCTCACGCCGCTCACCCGGGACGCGTACGTCGAGAACCTCGACCGGTCGTTCGTCAGCCAGGTCACCGCCGGCAGCCAGACGTACGGCGTCCCGCTGGGCTCGGCACTCGGCGGCGGCGTCCTCTACAACAAGAAGGTCTACGCCGACCTCGGCCTGAAGGTGCCCAGGACCTGGGCGGACTTCATCGCCAACAGCAAGAAGATCAAGGCCGCCGGGATCGCCCCGGTCATCCAGACCTACCAGGACACCTGGACCTCCCAACTCCTCGTCCTGGGCGACTTCCACAACGTGGCCGCCGCGGAACCGGACTTCACCAAGAACTACACCGAGAACAAGGCGAAGTTCGCCGCGGACCCGAACGCGATCAAGGGCTTCCAGCACCTCCAGCAGATCCACGACCTGAAGCTGCAGAACTCCGACTTCGCCTCGGCCACCCTCGTCAAGGGCCTGCAGATGCTGGCCACCGGCAAGGGCGCCCAGTACCCGATGCTCTCCACCGTCATCAGCGGGATCAAGGCGAGCAACCCCGACCAGCTCAACGACATCGGGTTCTTCGCCCTGCCCGGCGACGACGCCGCCGACAACGGCCTGACGGCGTGGTTCCCGAACGCCCTGTACGTCCCCAAGACCACCACGGGAGACAAGCTCGCCGCGGTCAAGAAGCTCCTCGCGTTCGCGGCGAGCCCGGCCGGCTGCGCCGCCCAGGCCAGGGCCTCCACGCCGACCGGGCCGTACCTGGTCAAGGGCTGCACCCTGCCGGCGGACGTCCCGACGATCACCAAGGACGTCGCCGCCTACTTCACGGACGGCTCCCAGAGCCCGGCGCTGGAGTTCCTCTCCCCGGTGAAGGGCCCGAGCCTCGACCAGATCGCCGTCCAGGTCGGCTCCGGCATCACGAACGCGAAGACGGGTGCCGCCCAGTACGACAAGGACGTCCGGAAGCAGGCTCAGCAGCTCGGCCTGCCGGGCTGGTAGAGAGGCCGACCGATGACCACAGTTGTACCGACCGGGCCGTCGACGGCCGAGCGGCCCGAGGCGAAGACCAGGACCGAGCCGCCTCGGTCCGCGCGGACGCACAGCGCCTATCCCACCTGGTTCTACCTGCCGGCGGCGGTGATCTACGGGGCCCTGTTCCTCGTCCCGACCTTCGCGTCGTTCTACTTCAGCCTCACCCGGTGGACCATCTTCAAGTCGACCTTCATCGGGCTGGACAACTTCACCGAGTTCTTCCAGGAACCCGCCCTGGTCAAGGGGTTCGTCAACACCTTCCTCTACGCGGTCGTCACCTCGGGCCTCAAGGTGGTCCTCGGCCTCCTCCTGGGAATCCTGCTGACCAGCCAGATCCGCGCCCGCGGCTATCTGCGCTCGGTGGTGTTCTTCCCGGTGCTGGTCAGCACCGTGGGCGTCGGCATCACCTTCACCGCCTTCATGGACCCGTCCACCGGTGCGATCAACAAGACGCTCGCGGCGCTCGGCGTCGACGGTCCGGGCTGGTTGACGGACCCCTCACTGGCGTTGTTCTCGGTGGCCCTCGTCGACGTCTGGAAGGGCGTCGGCCTGGCCACCGTCATCTACATCGCCGGCATCGTCTCCATCCCGCAGGACTACTACGAGGCGGCGCGGATCGACGGGGCGGGTCCGTGGCAGCTGTTCCGCAACGTCATCCTGCCGCTGAGCCGGCCGGCCACCTCGACCGTCATCATCCTGTCGCTCATCGGCGGCCTGCGGTCCTTCGACCTCATCTGGGCCATGACCCGCGGCGGCCCCGGCTTCAGCTCCGACGTGGTCGCCTCCGTGATCTACAAGCAGTACCAGGCGGGCTTCTACGGCCTGTCGACCGCCGGCAACGTCATCCTCTTCCTCGTCGTGACGGCGATCATCGTCCCGCTGTCCCGCTTCCTGGCCCGCAAGGAGGTGGAGCGATGAACAAGCCCGCCCGTACGGGGCTCGCCGTTGCGTCGGTCGCCGTCAGCCTCGTCGTCTTCGTCGTCCCGTTCGCGTTCATCGTGCTCACGGCCGTGAAGGACCCGCAGCAGGCCGCGCTGCTCGACTTCTCCTGGCCGCGCGACTTCCGACTCGTGGACAACCTCGTCCAGGTGGTCCAGGCGCGGGACTACATCCTCGTCATCGCCTTCATCAACAGCGTGATCCTGACCGTCGCCAGTGTGGCCGCGATGGTCGTCCTCGGGGCGATGGTCGCGTTCGTGCTGCAGCGGCGGATCACCCGCTGGACGGGACTGATCAACTTCCTGGTCCTGTCCGGGCTGATCATCCCGCCGGCGGTGGTGCCGACCATCTGGGTCCTGCAGAAGGCGGGTCTGTTCGGCACGCTCCCCGGGCTGATCCTCGTGGAGATCGCGTTCGGCCTGTCCTTCTCCATCCTGCTCTTCCGCGCCTTCATCGCCACCATCCCGCGCGAACTCGACGAGGCCGCCATCATCGACGGGGCGTCCCCGCTGCGGCTGTTCTTCCGGGTCATCCTCCCGGTACTGCGGTCGGTGATCGTGACGGTGATCGTCGTGCAGTCGGTGGCCGTCTTCAACGACTTCACCAACCCGCTGTACTTCCTGCCAGGCGAACAGAACGCCACCGTCCAGCTGACGCTGTTCAACTTCCAGAGCCAGTACAGCACCAGCTACAACCTGCTCTTCATGGACATCCTGCTCATCACGATCCCGCCGCTGGTCATGTTCCTGTTCTTCAACCGGCAGATCGTGTCGGGCATGACGGCCGGAGCGGTCAAGGGCTGACGAGGCGCCACCGCACGCCGGGCCCCGCAGGGGACAGCGCTCGCCCCGCCTCATCCACAGCGACACAAGCGACACAAGCGACACAAAGGAGTCTCGCATGCGCGTCCACAACCACCCGGGGCCGCGCCCCGGCGCAGGCGCACGACGCGGCCGGCCCGCACTCGCGGCGGCCCTGGTGGCCTTCCTGACCGTCCTCGGCCTGGTCACCGCCTCTCCCGCGCGGGCGCTCAGCGGTGACCTCCGCATGCACGACCCGAGTGTCATCAAGGTGGGCAGCTGCTACTACGGCTTCTCCACCGGGTTCGAGAACGACCCGCTCAACCCCAGCGGGGCCATCACCCTCCGCAAGACGTGCGGCGGCACCGCGGCATCCGGATGGACGAAGGTGGGGAACGTCTGGGGCGCGACGCCGGCCTGGATCACCGAGAAGCTCGGCTCGACGCCACCGAACATCTGGGCCCCGGACATCAAGTACTTCAACGGCAAGTACCACCTGTACTACGCCGGTTCCCGCTGGGGCACCAACTACGCCGTGATGGGCCTGGCCACCGCCACGAACATCGAGGGCCCCTGGACCGACCAGGGCATGGTCACCGACGTCAACTACCCCATCGACCCCAACGTCGACTGGGGCCCGGACGGCCGGCTGTACGTCTCCTGGGGCTCCTGGACCGGCTCCGGCACCTATATGCACGTCCTGGACCAGTCCACGGGCAAGCTGTCCACCACCGACCACAACCTCTGGCGCATCGCCGTCGACATCGAGAACCCGACGATCATCCTCAACGGCGGCTACTACTACCTCTTCGGCTCCAAGGGCCTGTGCTGCAGCGGGACCAACAGCACCTACTACACCGTGGTCGGCCGCTCCACCAGCATCACGGGACCGTACCTCGACCAGAACGGCACCGACATGGCCTCCGGCGGCGGCACCACCGTCCTCACCGGTGCCTACCCCAGGGTGGCCGCCGGTGGCGCCGACGCCTACGACGACGGCACGTCCAAGTTCCTCGCCTACCACTACTACGACGGCGACAACTCCGGGCGGGAGACCCTCGACATCCGCCAGGTGACCTTCGCGGGCGGCTGGCCCGTCATCGCGAGTCCGCTCGGAGCCGCGAACAACCACCTGCTGAACCGCAACAGCGCCAAGTGCGCGGACGTCTGGTCCCTGAGCACGGCCGACGGCGCGCCGGTGAACTCCGGCAACTGCAACTCCGGCGCCAACCAGCAGTGGGTGCCCACCGCCGTCGGCTCCCACCACCGACTGGTCAACGTCAACAGCGGCAAGTGCCTGCAGATCTCCGGCGCCTCCACCACCGACGGCGCGGTGGCCGTCCAGTCGACGTGCACCGGGGCCTCGCACCAACTGTGGACGAGGACCGCGGTGATCGGCGGCTACGTCACCTTCACCAACGTCAACAGCGGCAAGTGCCTCCAGGTCGCCGGAGCGTCGACCGCCAACGGCGCGGCCCTGGCCCAGGCGACCTGCACCACCGGCGCGAACCAGCAGTGGATGGTCGTCTGACCCGCGCCGAGCCACCCCGTCCGACGACCGCCCCCTCGAAAGTAGGAGAGCCACCATGCCCGACCTCACCCGCCGGTCCGCCCTGCGCTCGGCCATAGCCGTCGCCCTCGCTCCCACCCTGGGTTCCCTCCTCCTGCCCCGACTCGCTTCCACGGCGTCCGCCGCCGTCTCCTGGACCGCGAAATGGATCTGGGCCCCCTCCAGTTCGACGAACCAGTGGGTGGCGTTCCGCAGATCGCTCACCCTGGGCGCGGCGCCGACGAAGGCGGTGACGCGGATCGCGGCGGACTCGAAGTACTGGCTGTGGGTGAACGGCACGCTGGTGGTCTTCGAGGGCGGGCTCAAGCGCGGCCCCAACCGTACGGACACCTACTACGACGAGATCGACCTCGCCCCTTACCTGAGAAGCGGCGGCAACACGGTGGCGCTGCTGGTGTGGTACTTCGGCAAGCAGGGCTTCTCGCACAACAGCAGCGGCAAGGGCGGCCTGCTGTTCCAGTCGGACATCGAGGCCGGCTCGACCACCACCCGGCTGGTCAGCGACACCGGTTGGAAGCACCGAGTCCACCCCGGCTACTCGAACAACACCAGCGGTACGCAGGTCAACTTCCGGTTGCCCGAGTCCAATGTGCACTACGACGCCCGTGCCGCCGCTGTCATGTCCGGCTGGCGGTCGCCCGGTTTCGACGACAGCGCCTGGACCGCGCCGACCGACTTCGGCGCCGCGGGCGCCGCGCCCTGGAACGGCCTCGTCGAGCGCCCGATCCCGCAGTTCCGCTACTCCGGCCTGAGGACGTACACCAACGCCTCGTCGCTGCCGACCACGGGGCGCGGATCCACCGCGATCTCGGCCACGCTGCCGTCGAACATCCAGGTGACGCCGTTCCTGAAGGTGGACGCACCGGCCGGAGCCGTGATCGGCATCCAGACCGACCACTACGACGACGGCGCGGGCCTGACCGGGATCGAGCCCGGCACGCAGTACAACATGCGCGCCACCTACATCTGCGCCGGCGGGGTGCAGGAGTTCGAGTCGCTGGCGTGGATGAGCGGTACGGCGGTGCGGTACACGATCCCCGCCGACGTGACGATCCTGGAGCTGAAGTACCGGGAGTCGGGCTACGACACCGACTTCGCCGGGTCGTTCAGCAGCAGCGACCCCTTCCTGGACACGTTGTGGACCAAGGCCGCGCGCACGATGTACGTCAACATGCGGGACAACTACATGGACTGCCCCACCCGTGAGCGTGCCCAGTGGTGGGGGGACGTGGTCAACCAGCTCAAGGAAGGCTTCTACACCTTCGACACCAAGTCCCACGCACTCGGTGAGAAGGCCATCGCCCAGCTCGCCGCCTGGCAGAAGTCGAGCGGCGCCCTGTACTCCCCGGTCCCCTCGACGATCTGGACCGCCGAACTGCCCGTGCAGATGCTGGCCTCGGTGTGGTCGTTCTGGACGTACTACCTCTACACGGGCAACGCCGACGCCGTGACCGTCGCCTACCCGGCGGTGAAGAAGTACCTGGACCTGTGGACCCTGGACGGCGACGGTCTGGTCAACCACCGGGCGGGGGACTGGGACTGGGAGGACTGGGGCTCCGACATCGACGCCCGGGTCCTGGACAACTGCTGGTACTACCTCGCCCTGGACACCGCCGCCAAGCTGGCCGACCTCAGCGGCAACAGTGGCGACGTGGCCGGCTGGAAGTCCAGGCGCGACAGCATCAAGGCCAACTTCGACCGCGTCCTGTGGAACTCCTCGAAGAACGAGTACCGCTCGCCCGGCTACACCCGCGACACCGACGACCGCGCCAACGGCCTCGCCGTCGTCGCGGGCCTGGTCCCCGCCTCCCGCCACCGGGCGGTGACGGAGGTGCTGCGCACGCACCTCAACGCCAGCCCGTACATGGAGTTCTACGTCCTGGAGGCGCTGTATCTGATGGGCGCGGCCACGGTCGCCGAGGAGCGGATACGCAACCGGTTCGCCGCCCAGGTCGCCGACCCCGCCTGCCACACCCTGTGGGAGCTGTGGACCAAGGCCGACGGGACCGACAACCACGCCTGGAACGGCGGCCCGCTGTACGCCCTGTCCGCCTACGCCGCCGGTGTCCGCCCCACCAAGCCCGGCTGGGAGACGTACGAGGTCGTCCCCCAGACCGGCACCCTCACGAAGATCAACACCGTCGTGCCCACGGTCAAGGGCGACATTCGCTTCGGCATCACCCGCGACGGCACCCAGGCGACCCTGACCCTCACCTCACCGAGCGGCACGACGGCCCGGGTGGGCGTGCCCACCTACGGCGGCTCCCAGCCCGTCATCAAGGCGGGCGGCACGACGGTCTTCAGCGGTGGTTCCTCCACCGGGAGTGTCAGCGGTCTGACCTATGACGGCAAGGACGCCTCGTACGTCTACTTCCGGCTCCAGCCGGGCACGTGGACCTTCACGGTCACCGGCGCGGGCCGTCTCGACAACCTCGCGCTGGGCCGCCCGGTCACCAGCAACAACAGCCTGGAGAACGCCAACTGGGGCCGGAACCGGCTCACCGACGGCAAGCTGACGAGCGTGAGCGGGGCGAGGGGCTACACCAGCAACGAGTTCGCCTCCGCCGACGTCGGTGCGACCCCCGTCTGGGTGGAGGTCGACCTCGGGGCCGACACCGACCTCGACGCCGTTCGTCTCTTCCCCCGCACCGACACCGGGGGAGCCGGGGGCGGCACGGCGGGCTTCCCCGTCGATTTCACGCTCCAGACCCGTGTCGACGGCGCCACCTCCTACACGACCGTCCGTACCGTCACCGGGCAGGCCAACCCCGACGGCCGGGTCCAGACGTACGGCTTCCGTACCACCACCGCCCGGTACGTCCGGCTCCAGGCCACGCGGCTCGGCACCCCCGCGTCCGACGAGGCCGCCAAGTACCGTCTCCAGCTCGCCGAACTCGCCGTCCCGACCGCCGCGACCACCGTCACCGGCAACTGCACGCTGGAGAACGGGGACTGGGGCAAGACCAGGGTCCTGGACGGCACCCTCACCAGCGTGACCGGGGCCAAGGGCTTCACCAGCATCGACTTCCCCTCCGCCGACGTCGGCGGCACACCCGTGTGGATCGAGCTCGACCTCGGCGCCGACCGGGCCATCGGCTCCGTCACCCTCCACCCCCGCACCGACACCGGCGCTTCGGGCGGCGGGACGCCGGGCTTCCCCGTCGACTTCACGCTCCAGACCCGTGTCGACGGCGCCACCTCCTACACCACCGCCCGCACCATCACCGGTGAACCGAACCCCAACGGAGCCGCCCAGACCTACACCCTCACCTCCACCACCGGCCGCCATCTGCGCCTGAAGGTCACGAAGCTCGGCAGACCCGCCTCGGACGAGACCGCCAAGTACCGCCTCCAACTCGCCGAGATCCGCATCGGATGACAGCACAGCCGCTTCCCGCGTCGGGTCCTAGGTCCAACGCCTCATCGAGAACAGATCGCTTCTGCTATTAACTTGCAGCTGCACACTATTCGCAATAAGGTGA
The DNA here is from genome assembly GCF_045160825.1 of Streptomyces sp. NBC_00104. NCBI lineage: Bacteria > Bacillati > Actinomycetota > Actinomycetes > Kitasatosporales > Streptomycetaceae > Streptomyces > Streptomyces sp. NBC_00104. The sequence goes on from NZ_CP108215.1 coordinate 10,334,256, forward strand.
GGACGTCGGCCATGGCGGTTTACACGCTCCCGGAGCTTCCGTACGACTACACGGCGCTCGCGCCCGTGATCAGCCCCGAGATCATCGAGCTGCACCACGACAAGCACCACGCGGCGTACGTCAAGGGCGCCAATGACACGCTGGAGCAGCTCGCGGAGGCGCGGGACAAGGAGACGTGGGGTTCGATCAACGGTCTGGAGAAGAACCTGGCCTTCCACCTCTCGGGCCACATCCTGCACTCGATCTACTGGCAGAACATGACCGGCGACGGCGGCGGTGAGCCCCTGGAGAAGGACGGCGTGGGCGAGCTGGCGGACGCGATCGCCGCGTCCTTCGGTTCGTTCGCGGGCTTCAAGGCGCAGCTGACCAAGGCGTCGGCGACGACACAGGGCTCCGGCTGGGGCGTCCTCGCCTACGAGCCGCTGAGCGGGCGGCTGGTCGTCGAGCAGGTCTACGACCACCAGGGCAACGTCGGTCAGGGCTCCACCCCGATCCTGGTCTTCGACGCCTGGGAGCACGCCTTCTACCTCCAGTACAAGAACCAGAAGGTCGACTTCATCGACGCCATGTGGGCCGTCGTCAACTGGCAGGACGTGGCCAGGCGCTACGCCGCGGCCAAGGAACGCGGCGACAGCCTGCTGCTCGCCCCGTGAGGCCGTGAGGCCGTAACACCCCGCGGACGACCTGCTCGTGATCGTCTTCTCCGCCTTCACCGGGCAGGCGGCACAACGAAGGGCTCCCACAGGGAAGGGACTGTGGGAGCCCTTCGTCATGCGCTCGACTCCCGCGCCGGGCGCCCCCGTTCGCCGTCGAGTGAACCGTTGGGGGAGTCTCGTCCGATGAGGGGGTGTGAGCGAAATGAAACGGGGGAGTCCGGGCGACGCCGAGCTGTTGCGGGCGGTCGCGGACGGGGATCGTCGGGCGTTCGAGGAGCTGTACCGCCGGTACGCACCGTGGCTCGTGCTGCGGCTGCGCGGGCGGTGCGCCGACCCGGTGCTGGTCGACGACGTCGTACAGGAGACGTTTCTCGACGTGTGGCGGGGAGCCGCCCGCTATCGCCGTGAGGGTGACGTGGCGGGCTGGCTGTGGCGGATCGGATCGCGTCGCCTGGTGGACGCGCTGCGGGGCGACGGGGCCCGTGGCCGACTCCGCCAGGCACTCGCCCGGCTGCGGCAGCGCGACGAGGCGTCGGCCGAGGAACAGGTGCTGGCCCGGGTGCAGCACGGCGACCTGGCCGGTTCGCTGGCCGGGCTCTCGCCGGAGCTGCGGGCGGTGCTGCAGGCGACGGTGATCGACGGCCTGACGACACGTGAGGCGGCGGTCCTCCTCGGCATTCCCCCGGGCACGGTCAAGACCCGGGCCATGCGTGCCCGGAAGCAACTGCGGGAGGGCCTGACATGAGCTGGCACGCCGATGACGGGGACCTGCGGGAGTACGCCCACGGAACGCTGGCGGCCCCCCGGCTGTGGTCCGTCGAGACCCACCTCGCCGCCTGCGCCGACTGCCGGGCCGCGCTCTCGGCCCATGTCCCGCCCGCCGAGATCAGCGCGGGCTGGGCCCGGCTGGACGCCGAACTGGACGCCCCGAGGCCCGGCTTCGCCGAGTCGCTCCTGATCCGGATCGGGGTCGCCGACCACACCGCGCGGCTGCTGGCGGCGACCCCGGTGCTGCGTCGCTCCTGGCTCGGCGCGGTGGCGCTTACCCTCCTGCTCGCGGTCGGTGTGGGACTGGCCGCGTCGCCGCTGATGCTCCTGGCCACGGCGCCGCTGCTGCCGCTGGCGGGGGTGGCGGTGTCGTTCGGGCCGGGGCTCGACCCGACGTACGAGATGGCCGTGGTCGCGCCGATGCACACCTTCCGTCTGCTGATGGTGCGCACGGTCGCGGTGCTGTCGACGACGACGGTGCTGAGTGGGCTGGCGAGTCTGGCGCTGCCGTCGTTCGGCCTGGCGGCGCTCGGCTGGCTGCTGCCGGCGCTCGCGCTGACCTCGACCGGCGTCGCGCTGACGGCCCGGCTGGGACCCGTACTCGCACCGGCACTGGTCGGCGCCGGCTGGACCGTCCTGGTGGTGCTGAGCCGTCTGTTGGCGTCCGGGACGCCGCTGCCCTTCACCGCCGAGGGCCAGGGTGCGGCGGCGGTGGTCGCGTTGCTGGCGACGGTGCTGCTGGTGGCGGCGCGGGACCGCTTCGACAGCGGCCGCCCGCTCGGTCCTTCCTTCCGGTCCCTTCGATTCGCAGCCAGGAGGCTGTCATGACACGACCCACGGTCTCGGCCGCCGGGCTGACCCTGAGCTTTCGCGGTACGAGAGCGGTGGACGAGGTGACGCTGCGGCTCACCGAAGGGGTCACGGGTCTGCTCGGGCCCAACGGCGCGGGCAAGACGACGCTGCTGCGGATCCTGGCGACGGCGACGCCCCCGGACAACGGCGCCTTCACCGTCCTCGGGCACGATCCGAGCACGGTCCACGGACGCCAGGACACACGAAGGGCCCTGGGCTACCTGCCGCAGAACCCCGGACTCCATCCGGACTTCACCGCGTTCGAGTTCATCGACTACGTGGCGATCCTCAAGGAGATGACGGACCGACGGGCCCGGCACGCCGAGGCCCGCCGGGTCCTGGGCGCGGTCGGTCTCGCGGAGCAGCGCGGCAGGCGGATACGACGGCTCTCCGGCGGTATGCGGCAGCGCGTGGCGCTGGCGGCGGCCCTGGTCGGCGACCCGGGCTTCCTGGTCCTGGACGAGCCCACGGTCGGGCTGGACCCCGAACAGCGTATGCGGTTCCGGGAGTTGATCGCGGAGGCCGGCGAGGGCCGGACGGTGCTGCTGTCCACCCATCAGACGGAGGACGTGGCGATGCTGTGTCACCGGGTGGTGGTCATGGACAAGGGCCGGGTGCGGTTCGACGGCACGGCCGCGGAGCTGACGGCGGTGGCGGCCGGCCGGGTGTGGAGCAGCGGGGAGCGGCAGCCGGGCGCCAGAGCCGGATGGCGCACCGGGACGGGCGAGTTCCGCAATGTCGGCGACCCGCCGGCGGGCGCCCGGCTGGTCGAACCGACGCTGGAGGACGGCTATCTGCTGGCGCTCGGCGGCGACCCGGTGGCGGAGGTGGCGGCATGACGGCCGTGGCGGGGACTCGGGTCGCCGTGCCGGCACCGAAGCCGGTGCGGGTCCGGGGCGGTCGGCGGGCCATGCTCGCGCTGGCCCGGGTGGAGGCGCGGCGTCTGCTGCTGCACCCCTTGGTGGTGGTCGCGTCGGTGGCGTACCTGGCGCTGGTGCTGTGGCCGAGTGGTGAGTCGGAGGACGCCTATCCGGTGCTGCAGGACATCGACCGCGAGACTCAGATGGGACAGCTGCTGCTGGGCCTGGCGGTGATGATCGCCGTGAACCTGGCGGTGCTGCGCTCGCACCGGCGGGGCACGGACGCGTATTTCGGGGTGCTGGTCCTGTCTCCGTGGCGGCGCACGGTCGCGCATGTGCTGTCGGTGCTGCCGACGGTGCTGGTGGGGGCGTTGATCGTGGTCGGGCAGTTCACGGCCGCGGCGCTGAAGCCCGGGGCCGTGGGCCATGCGTCGGTGTTCGAGCTGGCGGCCGGGCCGCTGCTGATCCTGCTGCCCGCGGCCGTGGGCGTGCTGCTCGGCCGGGTCGTCCGGTCGGCGTTCGTGGCACCGCTGGCCTCGGTCGCCTTCCTGGCGGTGACCGTGGTCTTCGTCGCCGGCTCGGGGAGCGCGGCCTGGCTGCGCGGGATGGCCCTCGTGGTGTTCGACGAAGGCGCACGGCCGCTGCCGTCCGACCTGCTGGGCCGGCCCGCGGGATGGCACGCGCTGTACCTGCTGGCACTCGCGGTGCTGGTGGCGGCGGGTGCGGTGCTGGTGAGCGGCGGCCGGACGCGAGCCGTACGAGCCACCGCGCTGGGGGCACTCGGCGCGGTCGTGACCGCCGTGGTCCTCCAGGGCACGGCGCCGTCGGACGCGGTCCGCGAGGCGCGCGAGGTGGCGACCCGTGACCCGGCGAAGGTGCAGGACTGCGAGCGGCACGGGGCGACGACGTACTGTGCGTTCCTCGAGTTCACGCCCTGGACCGACGAGTGGGCCCGGGTGACGGACAAGGTGCGGTCGCTGGCCGGCGACCCGGCGACGACGCGGCCACTGACCGTACGGCAGAAGGTCGCGGCACTCGACGGACCGTCGGGCACCACGGCGATCTCGCCCGCCGCGCCCGGCGAGTCGACGGTGACCACGGCGTGGGGCGGCGAACGGGAACTGGAGTTCGCCGCGAGCGTCGCCCGGGGGCTGGTCGTGGGGGACGAGCGCTACCGGGGAGCGTACTGCGACGCGCGGGGCGTCCTCATGGTCTGGCTGGCGGTCCGCGCGACCCGGGACGGCGAAGCCATGTTCGAGAAGACCGGGGAGGGCTTCAACAGTCCCGGCGTGATTCAGGCTCCGGCGACCGCGATCGCCCTGCGGGGCCGCGAACTCGCCGTGTTGCAGCGGCTGTTGGCCGAGCCCCAGGGGGAGGTGGAGCGCAGGGTGAAGGCGTCGTGGAAGGAGCTCTCCGCCCCCGGTACGACCACCGACCGCGCGGCGGCCCTGCTGGGCGTCACCGCCCCGGCCGAGACCGCCGACGACCGGGAGTACCAGTGCGCATGAGACAGCGGCTGCTGGTGGTCGCGGCCCTGGTGCGGCCCACGGTGCGGTCGCTGCCGTGGGCCCTGTTCGCCGCCGGCTGGGGGCTGGGGCTGGCCCTCGCCGCCGTACCGGTGCTGTTCTCGGTGGACCTCCCCGCTGAGGTGCTGGTCAACCTGGTACGGGCGGCCGCGTTGTGCGGGGCCGTGGGGATGGCGTTCCTCCTGGACGATCCGGCCCGGCACACCACCGGCGTCCCTCCCGTGCCGCGTCCGCTGCGGCAGGCGTTGCGCGCGGCCGCCGTGTCGCCGGTCTGCGCGGCATGGTGGGCGACGGTGCTGGCCGTCGTACGGGCGGGGGCCGGCCCCGGGCAACGGGCCGCGCTGCCGTGGGGCGCGGTGACGGTCGAGGCCGGTGCCCTGTCCGCGCTGGCGCTCGCACTCGCCGCGGCGACGGTGCGGTTCAGCGCGGTCCGTGTGCCGGGCCCGGCCGTGGCGGGCGCCGTGCTGGCCCTGCCGGTCACGGCCGGTGCGCTCCTCCCACCCCGCTTCGCCCTCTTCGTACCACCGGGCGACCCGCGGTGGGACGACGCCCACGTGCTGTGGGCCGCCGTTCTCACCGCCGTTCTCGCCGTCTGGCTGGTATGCGCCCCGGAGCCACGCCGCCGCTTCAAAAGCGTGCGCCTCCCACGCGGCGCAGGCGGTTGACCCGCGCTGTCCGCCAGTCCGCCAGTCCGCCAGTCCGCCAGTCCGCCAGTCGGCCAGTCCGCCAGTCCGCCAGTCCGCGAGTCGAAGCGCTCCGGTGTAGGGACCCCGTCCGTCACGACCTGATGGCTTCGACCGCCTGGCGCAGCGAAGTGACGCCGTCGGAAGCGAGGAAGTGACCGGCTCCGGGAACCACCTTCGCACGGACTCCGAGGAGGTCGGCAAGCCGGTCGGTGTGACCAGTCGGAACGTACGGATCGGCGTCGGACCTGATGATCGTGAGCCGGTCGATGTGACTGCTCATTCCCTCCACGTCGCAGCCGTCTTCGATGTAGGCGTCCAGTTCCGGGAGGGCGGGCAGCGGATCGACGAATCCGGAGACCAGCACGAGGGTGCCGAGGCGCCAGGGGCCGGCAAGGGAGCGCAGACAGCGCAGCACGGTCAGACAGCCCAGACTGTGCGCGACGATGATCGAGTTCTCGTCGACGGCCCCCAAGGCGGCACGTGCGGCGTCCGCCCACTGCGCGGGGTGCGGATCCTGTGGGTTCGGCAGAGCCGGAATCGTGGTCCGGACGCCGTCCGCGTGGAGTTGCTCGGCGAGCCGGCCGAACCAGTGGTCTTCGGGGGTCGCACCGTAACCGTGGATGATCGTGGCACGCCGCTGGGTTGTTCCCGTCGTCATGTCACGGGACGGTAGGGGTTCACGCCGGCGTGAAGGTCAAGCCGGTGGGGAGGAATCGACGGTGCTGATCAGCGAACTGGCAGAGTTGACGGGCGTGAGCGCACGAGCGCTGCGTCATTACGAGGACCGAGGACTCCTGGTACCCGCTCGCACCACCAGCGGGTACCGGGTCTACTCCGAGTCCGATGTCACCCGCGTGGCCCAGATCAGGGCGATGCTCTCCGCCGGGCTGGGAACCTCGCTCATCCAGCGGTACTTCGACTGCGTCCGCACGGGCGCTCACGGCACGTTCCTCGAGATATGCCCCGACCTGCGGGCAGAGCTGGACGCCGTGGCCCGACGCCTCGACACCGAACAGGCCGAACTCCGTGAGAAGCGGCGCCGGTTGAGCGTACTCACGGCACAGGACTGAGGCGCCTCGACGCGGCGTCGCCCGCCCCGCGGCCCGCAGGTGCTTCCGCAGCCGCGTGCCGTCGAGCGGCGGACGCGCGGCGAACTGCTCGATCACGGAGTGCTGCATCGTGTGACATGAACGCTCCTCTCCCGAACGGCACGGGCTGCGCGGATAGTTGCTGCGGGAAGAGGCCCGCCGGTTCGGCCGACGATGCTCCCCCGCCGTCCACCCCCTTCACAGTGACCAGAGCCCCCGCACCACCGCGCTGATCCGGCAACTCCAGGCCGACAGCAGGCAGTTCACCGATCAGTGCGGCCAACACGAAGTCGGCGTCCCCCAGGACGACTACACGACCGGTCGTCCACCCCGAACTCGGAAACCTCCACCCGCACGGCCAGACCCTGCCCCAGGCGGACGCCCGCGCGCCTCACCGGTCTACGGCCACGGCAGATCCAGCCACACCCCGCACCCCGGCGACGCCCTCCAATTCGGCGGCGAGGCCCCTGCGCCGCCGACCCTTCCCCAACTGCCGATCCGTAACGAGGGGCCGTGGACCCGCCATCCAGGGGAGGGGCTCACGCTTTCCGTTCACCCGTGAGTACGAGGCCGCGCTGCTTCGGGAACGCACCGGTCGGGCGCGGGAACAGATGTGGGACCAGGCCGGCGTCCCGTTGGTCACCCGTGGCGGCGCGGGTGCGGACACCGGCCGGAGAGGAGAGCCTTGGCGGTACGTCGACACGGTGTCCGCGGATGTCGTGGCCGAGCCCCCGGGGCGGGCGAGACCTCCGGGCGAGACCTCCTGCCGGGGTTCCTGCCGGGGTGCCTGGCGGCCGTCGTCCGGGGCCTGCCGGGCCCGGAGGCCGGCCGTTCGGGCAGCGCGCCGGCCGCCGGGGTGCTGCGGGCCGTCGGCACCCAGGCACAGACCGACCTCCGGCCGACCTCCTACCGAGCATCGAACGGACCCCGCCCGGACGCGGCGCCGGCGTTCACCGCACCCCTGGCCCGCTGACGCCGAGACCACCACCCCGAGGAGACCGACCATGACCCGACCGGCCCACGCATCCTCGCGCGGGGTGCGCCGGATCACCCTCGACGCCGCGGGGCTACCGCTGTCGGCACTGATCAGCGAGCCGCCCGACGGCTCCGCGCGCGCCGTCGTCGTCGCCGTGCACGGCGGCGGCATGAACGCGGGCTACTTCGACTGCCGGGCCCACCCCCGGCAGTCGCTGCTGACGCTGGGAGCGGACCTCGGCTACACCGTCCTGGCCGTGGACCGGCCGGGCTACCGGCACTCCGCCGCCCTGCTGCCCCAGGGCCAGGACCTGGCGGAGCAGGCCGCCTCGCTGCGCGCGGCTCTGCACGACTTCACCTCTCGCCACGACACCGGCGCGGGCCTGTTCCTGCTCGCCCACTCCTATGGCGGCAAGGTGGCACTCACCGCCGCCGCGGACCCTGGTCTGCCGCACCTGCTGGGGACGGACATCTCCGGCTGCGGCCACCTGTACGCCGTGGAGCCGCACGAACTGCCCACCGTCCACGACGACGGGGGCCGACTGCGCAGAAGCTGGGGGCCGCTGCGCCTCTACCCATCGGGCACCTTCAGGGCCAGCGGCTCGATCGTCGAGCCCGTGCCCGCCCTGGAACGGGCCGAGCTGGCCCGCTGGCCGCTGCTCTTCCGTGACACCGCGCCCCGCGTCCGCGTGCCCGTACGGATGACCTTCGCCGAACACGAGGCCTGGTGGCGCCATGACGACGAGGCCCTCACCGATCTGGCCGCACACTTCACGGCCGCCCCGCGCGTGAGCGTCGACCGTCAGCCGGAGGCCGGGCACAACATCAGTCTCGGCTGGGCCGCCCGCCCCTACCATCTGCGCGCCCTCGCCTTCCTCGAAGACTGCCTGACCTCCCGCGAAACCACCCTCACTCCACCGCGTGCCGTCCGCCCCCTGCCGCCCGCGGTGGTCTCCTGAGCATGCCCGGTGTGCTCAGGACAGCCTTCCGCTCGCTGTCGGTCCGTAACGTCCGGCTCTTCGCGTTCGGCTCCGGGAGCGGTCACCGCCGCGCAGTTCGCTCCGATGCTGCTGCTCACGCTCTACGGCGGCCGGATCGCCGACCGGTACGACAGGCGCCGGTCGCTGATGGTGTGCAACCTCGTCTCCGGCGGCTGCGCGCTCGCGCTCGCCGTGCCGGACCTCGGCGGGGCGGTACGGCTGTGGCATGTGTTCCTGTTCGCCCTCTGCCTGGCCACGGTCGACGCGGTCGAGGTCCCCACCCGGATGTCGTTCGCGGCGACTGCTCGAACCGCGTCGTCCGTGTGCGCTACCGCGTCGTCTCCGCGCGGGCCTCGCTCGGGGTGAGGCCGAACCTGGAGCGGAAGAGACGGGCGAAGTGGGCCTGGCTGGAGAACCCCCACCGGTGCGCGACATCGGCGATCCTGGCCGACGGCGCTCCGGGCCCGGTGAGTTCCTGATGCGCCCTGACCAGGCGACGTTCCGTGATGTGCCGTGCCGGAGACCTGCCGGTCGATGCGAAGATCCGCCCCAGGTGCCGTACCGAGATGCCCATGACGCCGGCCACCTGCGCGGCTCCGAGACCGGGGTCGTGCAGGTGCCGGTCGATGTAGTTCTCGGCCACCATGAGCTGCGACCGGTAGGCGTCGGACCCCGGACTTCCTCCCGTACGCTCCCCGGTGAGCTGCCTGAGCAGGTCGAGTACGGCCCCCACGGCGTCGGCGGGGTCGTGCGGCCCGCCACGCGACGAGGTCAGCCCCGTGAGGTGGGAACCCAGCGCGGCCACGAGCGCGCCCTCCCGTGCCGTGCCCCGCCCGAACAGCATCGGCCCGGGCAGCCCGCCTCCCAGGCACGCTTGCGCGAACATGTCACGCGGCACGTCCACCAGGATCTGGCGCATCGACGAGGAGAAACCGAAGAGATACGGCCTTCGCGTGTCGTAGACGAACAGTTCGCCCGCGGCGGCCGCGAGGCAGCCGTTCTCGTGCAGGAACGCCGCCTCTCCCTTGAGCAGGAGTGTCGCGAACACCGAGTCCTTGGGCGCCGACCTGACGGTCTGCGGGCTGCGTTCGATGGCGTGGGCGTTGCCGGCGATCTCGGCGAGACGCAGTGCGCCCAGCTCGATGTTGGTCTGCCTGGCCAGCAGACCCTGCTCGGAGTAGGAGGTGCAGGACAGGCCCACCAGAGCCTTGCGGTTGTAGTCCTCCCAGTAGTGGATGCGCTCGGCGGGTGCGATGTGCTCGGTGGTGGCCCGGGAGATCACGGAGGGGGCGGACACGTGACCTCCCATGTGCGTCCATGTCAGGGGGCTCAGCCTAGGTGATGGGTCACACGGCCAGATAGCCTCCGTCCACCGGGACGACCGCGCCGGTGACGTACGAGGCCGCCGGGGAGCACAGGAACGCCACCACCGAGGCGACCTCGTGCGGCTGCCCGAGGCGCCCGGCCGGGATACGGGCCAGTACCCGGGCCGTGGCCTCGGGGTCGTCGAGCACCCCCCGCGCCAGCGGGGTGACCACGAAGCCGGGCGCGACGGCGTTGACCCTGATGCCGTCGGCGGCGTACTCGGCGGCCAGCGACTTCGTGAGCTGGGACACGCCGCCCTTGCTCGCGCTGTAGGCGGGCCGGTCCCTGCTGCCGGAGAAGGCGAACATGGACGAGACGTTCACGATGGTGCCGCCGTTCTCGGCCAGGGCCGGGCGGGCGGCCTGGCAGGCGGCCATGGTGGCGGTGAGGTTGATCTCGATGACCCGCTGCCAGCGGGCGAGGTCGTACTCCTCGCGGTCGTGGCTGACGCCCGCGCAGTTCACCAGGGCGTCCAGCGGCTGGTGCGCGGACAGCAGACCGGTCAGCCCGGCGCGGTCGAGCACGTCGTGCTCCACGACGCGGACGCGGGCGTGGTCGGGCAGGTCGCCGGGGTCGGCCGGTGCCAGGCCGAGCGCGGTCACCTCGGCGCCCAGCTCGGCGAGGAGGACGGCCGTGGCCGCGCCGATCCCCGAGGTGCCACCGGTCACGAACGCCCGCCGCCCCGCGAACTCGCCGCTCACGGACGCCGCTCCCTTGGTCGTACCAGCACTTTCACCTGCTCCTCGCCGCGCAGCAGCGCCTCGAATCCGTCACGTACGACGTGCTCCAGAGAAATGGTGGACGTGACGATCCCCGCCAGGTCCACGCCGTCCTCCGCCACCATGCGGATCAGCTCGGGATAGACGTCGCGATATCCCACGCTGGTCATGATCGTCTGCTCGTGGTTCACCAGGGCGAAGGCGTCCAGGCGGACCGTGCCGGCCAGGCCGAGGAACATCACCCGCCCGCCCCGCCGGGTGGCGGCCAGACAGGCACGCAGGGTGTCCTCCGAGCCGACCGCCTCGAACACGACATCCGCTCCCTCGCCACCGACCACGTCCGTGAGGTCCGCCCCGGTCTCGGCGGCTCCCCGGCGCAGCGCCGCCACGCGGCGGGCCGCGGACCGGTCGGCGGCCACGACGCGCCCGGCGCCGTACCGGGCCGCGAACTGGGTCACGAGCAGCCCGATCGGGCCCAGACCCAGGACGGCGACGGTCTCGCCGGGGCGGATCCCGGCCCGCCGCACCGCGTGCAGGGCGACGGCGGCCGGCTCGAACACCGCCGCCTGCTCCAGGGAGACCCGCTCGGGCAGTACGTGCAGCATGTACGCGGGCACGGTGGCGTGCTCGGCCAGCCCGCCGTGCCCCATCAGACCCGCGAACCCGAAATGCCGGCAGATGTTGTATTCCCCCGCGAGGCACCGCGGGCAGCTGCCGCACCGGTAGTGCGGCTCCACCGCCACCCGGTCGCCCGGGGCGACAGCGGTGACACCGCCGCCCACCCGGGTGACGGTGCCGCAGAACTCGTGCCCCAGGATGAGCGGGGCGGCCACGCCGGACTCCGGATGCGGGTCGCCCACGGGAACGGCGTGCGGGCCGTCGGCGTACTCGTGCAGGTCACTGCCGCAGATCCCGCAGTAGGCGACCTCGATCGTCACCTCGCCGGGCCCGGGCGGCGTCATGGGCACGTTCTCGACGCGGATGTCCTTGGCCCCGTACCAGACCGCTGCCCTCATACGGCCCTGCCTTCTTCAGTGCGTCCCGGGAGTTCGCGCCGTCGGGGCGGCGCGGGTGGGACAGGAATGGGTGTCGTGGCCGGCTGCCCTCGACGGCTCGGGCGGCTGATCGCCATGGCTCAGCGGAACAGGGAGTTGACGTAGTCGGCGCCGATCCCGACCTTCTCGTAGTGCTCGCGGCACATCTTGATGTAGTCGTGCACGTCGAAGAAGCCGTCGGGCTCACCGTTCTCGTCCAGCCAGACGAGCGGGCCCTTGACGATGAAGAACGCCTTCATCGGCTCGTCGCTGTCATAGGCGACCAGCGTGTGGCCCTCGCCCGGCGCCTCGTAGACGAAGTCGCCCGCAGTAGCCGTCCAGGGCCGCTCCAGATAGCCCCACTTGCCGGAGATCGTGTACGCGAACACCTCGTGCGGGTGGTAGTGCCGGTTGACCAGCCCCGCCTCCTTGGCCCGCAGGATGTCGGCCCAGCTGTTGTCCTTGACGTTGATCCACAGGGGGCGGGAGCCGACGGTCTCGGTGAACGGCACGTAGTAGCGGTCGTCGTCCGTGGCCACCTTGGACAGGTAGACCTCGGGGAGGGCATCGGGGCGCAAGGAGTTCTCGATCGGCCTGAGGTCCTTCCAGAACTCTCCGGTGGGCGTGTCGGGCATGTGACGGCCTCCTTCGTCGCGGACTTCCCGGAGTGAATCCCAGAGGGATCGGTGCCGTCTTTCCCGTGGCGGACCTGGCCGCTTGCAGATTCAGGACATCGGGAAACGCGACGGCCGGTCGGACTCCGCTCGGACACCGACCGGGGTGGTGAGCTACGGCGGGGAGCCGGTCGGCGACCCGGTGGCTTCGCCGGCCAGGTCGTCGGCGAGCCCGATCGCGGAGCGACGCAAAGGTAGCGACGCAAAGGTAAGGGGTGGGCTCGCGACCCCGTCGGCGTCGCGAGCCCACCCGAGACATTCGACGACTCAGGAAACGAGCTGGGGTTCCTTCTGGTCCGTCGCCGGAGCCTTCTGCAGGCTGGTCCCTTCGACGTCGAGGTCGGGCAGGATCCTGTCCAGCCAGGCCGGCAGCCACCAGGCGCCCCGCCCGGCGAGGGCGAGCACCGCGGGTACGAGCGTCATGCGCACGGCGAAGGCGTCGATGGCCACGCCGACGGCCAGGGCGAACGCGATGGGTTTGATCAGGGAGTCGTCCAGGGGGAAGAACCCGGCGAAGACGGTGAACATGATCAGTGCGGCCGCGGTGACGACCCGCACGCTGTGGCGGGCGCCGTCGACGACCGACTGGCGGGCCCGGCCGGTGTGGGTCCATTCCTCGCGCATCCCGGACACGAGGAACACCTCGTAGTCCATGGCCAGTCCGAAGAGCACGCCGATCAGGATGATCGGCAGGAAGCTGACGACCGGGCCGCTGTGGGGCACGTCCAGGATGTCGGCCAGCCAGCCCCACTGGAAGACGGCGACGACCAGCCCGAGCGAGGCGCCCACCGAGAGCAGGAAGCCGACGGCGGCCTTGACCGGGATGACCAGTGACCGGAAGACGATCATCAGCAGGAGCAGGCTGAGGCCGACGACGATGGCGACGAAGGGCAGCAGCGAGTCGCTGAGTCGGTTGGAGACGTCGATGTTGACGGCGGTGGTGCCGGTGACCGCGACGGAGGCACCGGTGGTTTCACGGAGGTCGGGCGCGGCCTCGCGGATGTCACGGACGAGTTGGCCGGTGCGGACGCTGTCCGGGCCGGAGGCGGGCAGGACGGTGATGACGCTCTGTGCCGGGTCGCTGGTGGGCTGGGGTGGCAGGACGGCCTTGACGTTCTTGAGGGTCTGCAGCTTCCGTGCGACCTGAGCGCCGGCCCGTGCGCTCGCGGCAGCCGTGCCGTTCTCGGTCTCGGCCAGTACGAGGAGCGGGCCGTTGTAGCCGGGACCGAACTCGTCGCTGATCGTGTCGTAGGCCTTGCGCTCGGTGGAGGCCTGGGGGGCGGAGCCGTTGTCGGGAAGAGCCAGGCGCATGTCCGTGGCGGGCAGGGCGAGGGTCACCAGGATGCCCGCCACGGCCAGCACTGTCAGCAGCGGCTTGGCGATGACCCACTTGGTCCAGCGGGTGCCCATGGTGGTGTGACCGGTGGAGCCTTCGGTGTCGGCGGTCCGCCGGGCGGTGCGGCTGCCGGGCCTGGGGGTGAGACGGGAGCCGGCGAATCCCGCGACGGCGGGGACGAGGGTGATCGCGGCCAGAACGGCGATGAGGACGGCTCCGGCGGCCCCGAGACCCATCGTGGTCAGGAACGGGATGCCGATGACGCTCAGCGCGGCGAGCGCGATGATCACGGTGGCGCCGGCGAAGACCACGGCGCTTCCGGCCGTGCCGGTGGCCAGCGCGATGGATTCCCTCGGGTCGGTGCCGCGGGCCAGCTGCTGTCGGTGGCGCGAGAGGATGAACAGGACGTAGTCGATGCCGACGGCCAGGCCCAGCATGAGGGCGAGCGTGACGGCCGTGGACGAGATGCCGACCGCGGGAGTGAGAGCGAGCAGCCCGGCCAGGCCGACCGCCACGCCGATCAGTGCGGGCAGCAGCGCCATGCCGGCGGCCAGCATTGAACCGAACGTGATGACGAGCACGAGCAGGGCCACGGCCACGCCGATGATCTCCGACGGGCCGACGTGGACGCCTTTGCTGCTGTAGACGGACCCGCCCACCCAGGTCTTCAGCCCGTCCCGCTCCGCCGCCTCGGCCGCGTTCTCGATCGCGTCCACCGACGAGGCACGGACCTGTGCGTTCTGCACGGGGTACTGGATCTGGACGATCGCCGTGGTCCGGTCGGCCGAGACGGCGCCGGAGGCGCGCGGGTCGACGACTTCGCCGACCTGAGGAGCCTTCTCGGCCTCCGTCACGGTCCGGGCGATGGCTGCGGCGTAGCGGGCTTCGGTGACCTGGTGGCCCTTGGGGGCGGTGAAGACGATCTGGGCACTCGCGCCGGATGCTTCCGGGAGGGTCTTGCTCAGGCTGTCCAGCGCACGCTGCGACTCGGTGCCGGGCACCGCGAAGCGGTCGTCGAGTTTGCCGCTGAAGACGCTGACGCAGGTGATGAGCGCGGCCAGGACGAAGAGCCATATGCCCAGGACGAGCTTGCGGTGCCGGTAGGCGCTGAGGCCCAGCCGATGGAGCAGGACGGCCATGACGAACTCCCTGGGACGGTGGGGATCTCCCGGCCCGGGCGTGGACACGGGCGGGGGAAGGGGAAGAGGAGGTGACTCCGGTCGGCCTCCGGTCAGGGTGAACAGGCCGATGCCGACGGAGCCTCGATCGATAGGGCGACTTTATCAGCTGCTCAAGTCGAACGACCGAGTCATTCGACATCGAGAGGTGGAATGGTTGCGGGAAGTCCAGGTCACAGGCCATTCACGGATGATGAAATCGATCGACCTTGTCGAGTGACAGCGTCTTCTGGGTGCCGCCCAGCACGCGGGGCACGCAAGCCGTCGACGGGCACGGGGGCCGAGAGGTCGGCGTCGTCGATCGGTGCGGTACTGGTGGGGGCGGCCGAGACCGGCCGACGGTGCGTACCGGGCCGATGGGCATGGGTCGGAGGGGCTGCGCACGCGGCGGTGCGGCCGGGCGGTTCTTCGGGGGCGCCCATGTATGTGCCGCCCGCGTCGGCCAAGCAGCCTGCAGGGTGTCCCCGGCGGCGGCGTGGCCGGCTGGACCGGCAGCGGCCGCTCTTCGGCACGCCTGTGAAGCTCATGGCCGTACTCGGTACGCCGATCCGGCGGCGGACGGCCTGCGCGGCCCGGGTCGGCTGCGAGCGGGATCACTGGATCCGCGACATGTTCGGCAAGGTTCCGCCCGGCGGAGAACGGGCGTGCTCATGGACCTTCTCAGGCGTTCATCGCCCGAGCGCCGCAGCAGGGCGCACCCGTGCCTGCCTGGGTGCGCCCTGGTCCGGCCAATCAGCTCGCCGGCACGGACACCAGGTCCAGTCGACCGCCGGCCATGGCCACCACCGCGGACACGAAGGCCTGGAGGCAGGTGTGCTCGGCCTCCTCGTCGGGGAGTGACAGGCGTTGCGTGGTGAGCCCGTCGAAGCCGGCCAGGAAGAACCGCGCGATCGTCTCCGCGGGCTGGGCGAGGGGCCGGCCGGTGCGTTCGGCCGCCTCGGTCACCAGCCTCGCCGTCACCTCGATCACCCGGCGGTAGTGACTCTCCAGGGCCTCGTTCAGCGCGGGGGTGCGGAGCGCGAAGTGGGTCAGTTCCGCGAGGAGTTGATGGCTGGCGGGCTGCGCACGCACCGTGCTCCACAGTGCGGAGGCCAGCGTGGCGGCCGTCTCCTCGAATCCGGCGTCGGCCGGGGCGGCCTGCTCCACCTGGGTGATCAGATCCTGGGTGAGCTGCTCCATGACGGCGCGGTACAGCCCTTCCTTCGTGCCGAAGGTGTAGTGCACCGTGGCCTGGGCCACCCCCAGCTCCGCGGCGATGGCGCGGGTGCTCCCGGCCGCGACCCCTTCCCTCGTCATGAAGTCGATGGCCGCTTTGATCAGCTGAGGGCGGCGCTCGGCCGCGGAAACGTGAGCCATGACCGCATCCTACTGACTTGGTCCTGTGAACAAGTCGTCCGAACGAGCCGGACTTCGCGCAGACCTGCGTCGTGCCGACGCGGCCGCTGAGGTCCGGTCTCGTGCCGACGCGGCCGCTGAGGTCCGGTCCGTGGCCGCGCGGGTCAGTTCCCGCCGAACGGCACCTGCATACGTTTCCTCCAAGACCCGTGCAGCGGGACGAACGAGGAGGCAGGCCCGTGAAGGAAAGCCAGTTGGATACGTGCGTGATCGGGGCGGGACCTGCCGGGCTGGCGGTCGCCAGGGCCCTGGCGGAGCGGAATCTGCCGTACACGCATCTGGAGCGGCACACCGCGCCCGGCGGTATCTGGGACATCGACAACCCCGGCAGCCCGATGTACGAGTCGGCCCATTTCATCTCCAGCAAAACCCTGTCGGGCTTCGGCGGCTTCCCGATGCCCGACCACTTCGCCGACTACCCGCCGCACCGGCAGATCCTGTCCTACCTGCGGTCCTTCGCCGACACCTACGGGCTGACGGACCGCATCGAGACCGGCGTCGACGTCGTGAGCGTGGAGAAGAACGCGGACGGCACGTGGACGGTCACCCGGGCCGACGGGCGGGAAAGCACGCACGGACAGGTCGTCGTGTGCACGGGCTCGCAGTGGCACCCCAACATCCCCGAACTGCCGGGGGAGTTCAGCGGGGAGATCCGGCACACCGTCGGCTATCGCAGCGCGGAGGAGCTGCGGGGCAAGCGCGTCCTGGTCGTGGGCGCGGGGAACTCCGGCTGCGACATAGCCTGCGACGCGGCCCGGACCGCGGACCACGCGGTGATCAGCATGCGGCGCGGGTACTGGTTCATCCCCAAGCACCTGTTCGGCCGGCCGGTGGACACCATCGCCAACAGCGGGCCCCACCTGCCGATGTGGCTGGCGCAGCGGGTCTTCGGCGCTCTCCTGCGGATCATCAACGGCGACCCGACGCGGCTGGGGCTGCCGAAGCCGGACCACAAGCTGTTCGAGACCCACCCGGCCATCAACTCCATGCTGATCCACCACCTCCAGCACGGGGACATCACCGCCAAACCCGGGATCGCCCGCACCGAGGGCAGGACCGTCCACTTCACCGACGGCACGAGCGACGACTTCGATCTCGTCCTGCTGGCCACGGGCTACGTCCACAAAGTGCCGGTCGCACAGCGGTACTTCGGCGACGAGCAGCATCCGGACCTGTATCTGTCGTCGTTCTCGCGCGAACACGAGGGCCTGTTCGGCATCGGTTTCATCGAGACCAACTCCGGTGCGTACCAGCTCTTCGACTCCCAGGCGCAGTTGATCGCCGGGTACATCCACGACGCGCGGCACCGGCTGCCGAACGCGGAGCGGTTCGCCCGCATGATCCGCGCCGACCGCCCGGACCTGACCGGCGGGCTGAGATTCGTCGACTCACCCCGCCACACCGGCTACGTCGACAGTGGGGCCTTCGTGAAGTACCTGGGCAAGGTCGCGGGCGAGATGGGCTGGCGCACCGAGGGCCAGCCGCCGCCCGTGCGGTCCCCGCGGCGCGCGGAGGTGACGGCATGAGCGGGTTCGACTTCACCGACAAGGTCATGCTGGTGACCGGCGGCGCGGGCGGCATCGGCAGCGCGCTGTGCCGTCGCTTCGCCTCCGGCGGTGCCCGTTGCGTAGTCGTCGACATCGACGCGATCCGCGCCATGAAGGTGGCGGCGGACCTTCCGGGCGCCGGTCACACGGGCATCGGTTGCGATCTGACGGACCGCGCCCAGGTGGAGCGGCTGTTCGAGATGGTCGCCGATGACCACGGTCGCCTCGACGTACTCGTCAACAACGTGGGCATGACCAGCGCGGAACGCTTCGACGTCCGCAGCGTCGAGAGCATCGAGCGGGAGATCACCCTCAATCTGACCTCCCCGCTGGTCGCGACCCGGATCGCCATCCCCCTTCTCCTGGCTGCCCGGGACGCCCGGGTGGTCACCACGGTCTCCCTCGGCGGGATCCTCCCGCTGGGCGAGACCCCGATCTACACCGCTTCCAAGTTCGGGTTGCGGGGCGCGATGCTCGCCATCGGGCTCGATCTGAGGAGCAAGGGCATTCTGGCCGGGTCGGTGCTCCCGTCGGCGACCGACACCCGGATGCTGCGCCAGGAAGCCGTGGACGGCGGGAACTCGATGCAGTTCCAGGACCCGCCCCAGCAACCCGCCGACGTCGTCGCGGCCGTGGTGAGCCTGCTGGACAAGCCCCGGCTGGAGGCCTACCCCCGGCCCGGCGAGTCCCGTCTGGTGCGGTGCGCGATGCTCGTGCCGAACCTGCTGCCCCGGGTCTTCCCGCTGTTCCGCAAGCGCGGTGACCGCGGCATGGCCCGCTATCTGGAGGAACTCCGCCGACGGGGCCTGGCCCGCCGGACCGACGGGCGCTGGGAGCTGGTGGAGGAAGCATGACCACGAACGAGACGCTGCACGTCGTCAACCCCGCCACCGGGGAGCCGATCACCACCCTGCCCGCCGCGAGCGCCGACGACGTCGCCAAGGCCGCCGAGCAGGCCCGGCAGGTCCACGACTCCGGGGTGTGGTCGCGGCTGCCGGTCCGGGAACGCGGCGCGGTGCTGCTGCGGCTGGCCGACCTCATGGAACGCGACGCGGAGATCCTCGCCCGGCTGGACAGCGAGGACGCGGGCAAGCCGATCACGGAGTGCCGTACGGGCGACGTACCGGGGGCCGTCGAGTCGATCCGCTGGTTCGCCGAGGCGGCCGACAAGGTCTTCGGCCGCATCGCGCCGAGCGGGCCCGACGGTCTCGGTCTCATGAGCCGCGAACCGGTCGGGGTCGTCGCGGCGATCCTGCCGTGGAATTACCCACTGGCCATGACCGCGTGGAAGGTCGGACCGGCCCTGGCCGCAGGCAACTGCCTGCTGGTCAAGCCCGCCGAGGCGACCCCACGCTCGGCCCTGCACCTGGCCACCCTCGCCGCCGAGGCCGGCCTGCCCGACGGGGTGCTCACGGTGCTGCCCGGATACGGCGGGGAAGCCGGCGCGGCCCTCGCCCGCAACCCCCTCGTGGGGGCGCTCTCCTTCACCGGGTCCACCGCGACCGGCCGCCGCATCCTCAAGGACGCCGCCGACAGCAACTTCAAGCGTGTCTCGCTGGAGATGGGCGGCAAGAGCCCCCAGGTGCTGATGGCCGACGCGCTCTCCTACGGCGACGAGCTCATCGACCACATGATCGAGGCCGCGTTCCTGACGATGGGGCAGAACTGCACGGCCGGCTCCCGGGTTCTGGTGCACCGCAGTATCGCCGAGGAGGTCCTGGAGCGGTTCACCGCCGCGGCGCACGACCTCGTCATCGGCGATCCTGCCGACCCGCGCACGCGGCTGGGGCCCCTCATCGACCACGCCGCCTTCGACCGGGTGGCGGGGGCCGTGGAGGCCGCCCGGGCCGGCGGAGCCCAGATCCACACCGGGGGGCTGCCCCACGGCCTGCCTTCGCGCGGCGCGTACTACCCGCCCACCGTGATCACCCGAGCCCCCGACGGCAGCGACGTCCTCACCAAGGAGTTGTTCGGTCCCGTCGTGACCCTCCAGACCTTCACCTCCGAGGACGAGGCGGTACGCGGGGCCAACGCCACCGAGTACGGTCTCGCCGCCTCGGTCTGGACCCGCGACCTCGACACCGCGCTGCGGCTGGCCCGCGGCATCGAGGCCGGCGTGGTCTCCGTCAACGCCTACAGCGAGGGTGACATCACCACCCCGTTCGGCGGCTGGAAGCAGTCGGGATTCGGCGGAGCGGAGAAATCCACCGACGCCTTCGACCAGTGGACCCGGCAGAAGACGATCTGGATCCGCACCCGCTGACCCCGCCCTCAGAGGCGAGCCCTCAGAGGCGATCCGAACGCATCCGCTCCCGCAGCTGGACCGGAGAGGTACCGTGCCAGCGGCGTACCGCGCGCCGCAGCGCCCGTTCGTCGGAGAATCCCGCCCGGCGGGCGATGTCGCGCAGGGTCGGTTCCGGGCGGAGCAACAGCTGTTCGACACGTTCCCGGCGCACTCCCTCGACGAGTGCCTCGTACGTCGTGCCGCAGTCGGCCAGCCGGCGGCGCAGCGTCCGCTCGCTCGTCGCGTGCCGCCGCGCCTGCTCGCCGAACGAAGGCACCACCGGGAGGCTCTGCGCGACGGAGATCTCCAGCACCTCCAGCAGATCCTGCTGGTCACGGCGGGAAGCCAGCTGCGCGTCGAGCAGCTCCCGCGTCGACGCGTAGCTGACCGGATCCCGGCCGGGCATCCGGGCACGGGCCCACGCGGGGTCGATGACCATGCGGTTGGCGGGGGCGCCGAAGCGGACCGGACAGTCGAACAGGGCGCCGTGCAGGTCGAGTTGGCGCGGTGGCGGAAAGGAGAACTCCACCGCTCTCGGTGTGAAGGCCGGGCCGACGGCCAGTCGGGACAGGGTGACCACGGAGGCGAACGCCTCCTCGCTCAGGAAGGAGGCCACGGCCGGGTCCATGGCGGGATCGGGAAGATCGGCGCGCAGGACGAAGGCGTCGTCCTCCTCGCCCGCAGCGGCCGACCACACCACCATCGCCCCGGACAGGTTCTGGTACGTCACCCCGGTCTCGATGGCGTGCTGGAGCGTGTCGTCGGCCATCAGGGCGAAGCCGAGCAGTCCCCACGCGGTCAGATGCTGCGCCGCGCCGACCCTCAGCCCCAGGCGCTCGTCCCCGGTGAGCTCCAACGCACGACGGATGACCGCGCTGCCCTGCCGGTACGACACCCGCAGAGCGGCTGAGCGCATGACCGTCTCGTCCAGACCCATCTGCTTCAGCAGGGGCCGCAGATCGACGCCGAGTTCGTCGGCGACCACGACGAGATAGCGCAGGATGTTCGGCTGGATCGTCGCCGACGTGCTGCGGCTGGTCCCGGGCGGATCCGCCGGGCCGGGGGCAAGGGACATCGCACTCACTTTCTCCTCGGCGACCACCGTAGGCAACGGGCGTCACCGGTCGCGCCCGCTGGCCCCCAAAGTCCCCTGCACGGCCCCTCACGTCCTGAGCCCGCCTTCGGCGCCCGGCTACGGTTTTCGCAACCCGCACCGCATTCGACATCCGACATGCGACTCGCTGCTCCTCGACCGGTCACTCCGGCGCACACAGGAAATGAAGGCGCGACAGAGCATGTCCTTTGACGCTCCAGCCCGGGCGGGGGCGGGCACCCGGTCTCCAGGACCGGCGCCCGAAGGTCGCGACCCTCGCGTTCGCCGCACAAGGGGTGTCCGTCGCCGCCGTCTACACGACCGTCCCCGCCGTCACCGAACGCCTGGAACCGGCCCCGCTCCTGACCACTTGCCCTGATGGTCGCGGCGGCGCTGACGGCAGGGGGCGGCAGCTTCCTGGGTCTGGCCGCGATCCGCCGTGCCGGTCCCGTCGCCACCACGCGCGGGGCCGTGCTGACGGCCGCCGCCACGCTGGTGCTGATCGGGTGGGCCCCCGACGAGGCGACCGTTTGGCGCTGCTTCTCCTGGCCGCCTCCCGCCATTTCACCCAGCGGCCTGCTGGCTCGGCCGGTGCGGAAGAGTCCCTTCCCTCGAACGGGCAGCCCCTCGGCCACTGGGCTGACACGCCGCGGATCACCGTCACCACGCCGGCCCGCCCCGACGCCGCCCACGACACGCTCACGGGGCTGTTGTGACCATCAGGGAGGCCGGGCGGCGCAGTGGTCGTGTGGTGACCGGCCTGTGCGACGGGGATTCCCTTCCCTCCCACCCCCTCGCGCCGCTCCGCGGGATTTCGTCCGATGCCCGCGCGGACCGCGAGGGGGATTGGAGATCGGGGAAAATTATGGATACCTTGTATCCGAAAAGTCGGGCGCCGCTGGTCCCGATCACCGGTTTCGGCATGGGTTTCACAGTCCGGAGCCACCGCGGAGCGCGGTGCGGTTCCAGAGACAGGGAGAACAGCGATGAAGGCAGCAGTAGTGACGACGGCGGGTGCGGCCCCCGAACGCCTCGACTTCGCGGACCCGGAGGTCGGCGAGGGCCGGCAGATCGTCGACCTGGTCGCGTCGGCGATCCACCCCATCGTGCGGGCCAAGGCGTCCGGCAGGCACTACAGCAGCACCGGGCGCTATCCGCTGGTGCCGGGCGTCGACGCGGTGGCCCGCACCGCCGACGGCACGCTGGTGTACACCGGCGACATCGAGGAGCCCTGGGGCACCTTCGCCGAGCGGATGGCGGTCACCCTGGCCCTGCCGCTGCCGGACGGCGCCGACCCTGTCGCGGTGGCGGCGGGCATGAACCCGGGCATGTCGTCCTGGATGCCGCTGACCGCCCACGCCGACGAGCTCGGCACACCGGACACGGTGATGATCCTCGGGGTGACCGGAGCGGCCGGCGGTCTCGCCGTGCAGAACGCCTTGGCGCTGGGCGTGCGGCGTGTGATCGGCGTCGGCCGTGGCATGGACGACCTCAAGCGGGTGGCGGGGCTCGGTGCCGAGATCGTCGAGATCGTCGGCGACCAGGGCGTGGACGCGGCGGTCATCGGTGCGGCCCTCGACGGCCACGCGCCCGACCTCGTGCTGGACTTCCTCTGGGGTGGCGTCGCCGAGGCCGCCTTCGAGGCACTGGCGGAGATTCCCGGCGCGCACGCCACCAGCTACGTGGAGATCGGCTCCGCCGCCGGCGAACAGGCCGCCGTGCCCGCCGCACTGCTGCGCAGTCGCCCCTTCCGTCTCAGTGGCAGCGGCATCGGGTCCTTCGACATGCGCCGCTACTTCGTTCAGGTCGCCGCCTACCTCCAGCTCATCGCCGACGGCGACGTGAAGGTGGACGCGCAGGCCTACCCACTCTCCCGCGTCGGCGAGGCGTGGACGGCTCCTGCGGGCCCCCGCCCTGTTCTGGTCGCCGGCTGACGCTTCGGCCGGCCTCGCCGGAATCGTCGGCCCGACCGGGCGATGCCGTGCGGGTCGGACGACCTCGGCGGCTGGGAGCGTCAGGACGCGGAGCTGCTGGCCGCCGTGGACACCCTGCCGGCCACCAGTCGGCTCACCGCACAGCAGTGGGCGGGCCCGTCCGCGCGGTACGGAACGAACGCGGTACGGAACGAACGCGGTACGGAACGAAGGGGGCGGTCGAAGCGGTGATGCCGGCCGGTCACTACGTCATGCCGGCCGGACTCCTCAACAGCGCGGACACGCAGGTCGAGCCGGGCCTGGAGGCGCCGATCCCGCTCGGCTGAGCCGCCACGCCGCTCGTCGGCCCGAGCGGCGCCGAGTACGGCTGGGCGGCGGCCTTCGGGCTCACCGCGCAGGCGGCGGCCCGCTGGGCGACCTGCCGGGCGGCCCGCTGGACGACCTGCTGGGCGACCCGCCCACGAGGGCATCGAGCCGCGTAGCCGTGCCCCCGTTCGCTTCCGGCTCTCGGCCGTCTGGTCCAGAAGCACACGCGCGTCCCGGCGCCCGCGGGTGCCAGCGCCCGCGCGTGCCGTCGAGGCGCGTCCCAGCGCCCGCGCCGGGACGCGCCTCGACGGCTGCCCGGACAGACGCGGGGGCTTGACGAGGGGGACCGCGTGAACTGACGGGGTCAGTGTCCGACGGCGTCGCCGCGCACCGGAGACTCCCTGAGTCTGGCCTGCTCCAGACCGTCGAGGAGCAGCTCCAGGCCGAACCGGAACTCCTCGTGAAGCGGTACGGAGGTGAGGTCGTCGGCCGCCGCTGTCGTGGACGGGTAGGCGGCCGGGTCCAGGGAACGGTAGTAACCCCGCAGCTGCGTCTGGTCCTCGGGACGGGGAGTGCCGGGACCGTACTGCTGGATGGCGAAGCCCGTCACGTAGTGCCCCAGCGCGGTGTAGGCGCGGGCGGCCAGGCCGACCGAGAACCCGTGGCTCAGGAGCAGCGTGAGGAGCCGCTCCCTGGCGCGCAGACCGTTGGGGCCGACGGGAACCTGGGCCGCCAGCAACGGCACCGCACGGGGGTGTCGGCACAAGGTGGCGTGGAAAGCCTCCGCCGCGACCGTGGCCGCCTCCCGCCAGGACCTGTCGGCCGACCCCTCGGGCGGGACCCGGACCTCGCCCAGGACTCTGTCGGCGACCAGAGCGAGCAGTTCGTCCTTGCCGTTGAAGTGCCGGTAGAGCGTTGCCGTGCCGGAGTCCAGGGCGTCGGCGAGCATCCGCAGTGTCAGCGCCTGGGCCCCGACCTCGTCGATGAGTCGCAAGGCCGTCTCGATGATCCGGTCGACGTCCATCGGGGGGCGGCCGCGCCGATGGGCGGGAGCCGACGGCCGGCTCGCCCACCAGTCAGGACTGCCCGGGACGGGTGGTGTCGCCGAAGCCATGGAACGGTCACCCTCTCAGCGGCCGATGCGCCCCTACGCGCGCCGGAACCTGTTTCGGCGTCATCGTATGCGTGATGGGGTGGTGCGGAGTGGGCCTGCCGTGCCGTCGGGGCTTCCGTGCGAGGGGCCCCTGCCCGGACCCCCGCTGGTCATCGGGATGTGGGGCCGGGCCAGATGGCGGAGGCGTCGTCGCGGTGGGGGTCGGGCAGCCGGATCGGGCGTACCGGAATCGTACGGCTGTGCCCTTCGGTGACGGCTGTCCACGGGGCGGGGTGACCGGAATAGCACAGGGCCGTGAGGACGAAGACGTTGTCGGCGTAGACCTCGACGTATTCGCCGACGGTGAGGACACGCAGGGTGGAAGCGGGTTCGGTCAGGACGGTCTCGCCGAGTCGGGTGCCGTCGGGGCCCGTGATCCACAGGTTCTTGCCGTCGCAGCCGACGGCGAGGGCGGCGCGGCCGTCGTCCGGGGTGCGCGTGCGGAGGGTGATCTCGACGGGTCCGGTGACGTCGATGTCGCCGAGCGCGTGCAGGGTGGGCTGTTCGGTTTCCTCGCCGAGCCAGGTGTCCAGGCCGGGCCACCATTCCAGACGTGGCGCGAAGTCACCCTCCACGACCAGGGACTTGGGCTGGGCGAGCATGCCGCGGCAGCGTTCGCCGGTGTCGGTCAGCCCGACCTGGCGGGGAGTGGTGTGCAGGACGACGCGGGAGCCGTCGGGCGCGGCGATGACGCGGGGGGCGTAGGAGCCGGTCGGACCGAGCGGGCCGCGCCGGGTCCAGGGGCCCCGCAGGCGCGGGGCAGTCCACGCCTCGAAGCCGCGGGTCGCGCCGATGGACCCGAGCAGCAGCCAGGTGCCGTCGTCGAGGCGTTCCAGGACCGGGCACTCCAACTCGTCCACGTCGCCGGGTGAGATCAGTGGCGGATGGACGGTCCAGTGCTCCAGGTCGTCGGAGGTGGCCCAGGCGACGCAGCCGCCGGCCTCGACGGGGAGCGCGGCGTCGTTGGCGCAGACCACCATCACCCAGCCGTCGGACTCGTCGTCGCGTACGACGAAGGGGTCCCGCCAGCCCATCTGCTCGCCGGTGCGATACCAGCGCGGGTCCGCCTCGACGACCGGCGACGTGCCGTGGCGCCGCCAGCCGGTGCCGTCCGTGCGATCGGAGTACGCCAGGCCGACGGACTGGAGCGGCCAGCCGTCCGGCGTCAGCCCGGACACCCCGGTGTAGAACATCGCCATTCCGTCGCCGTGCCGGACGGGGTGCATGGTCCACACCGCCTGCTGGTCGAAGCGGCCGGGCAGCCCGACCCCGAAGGCCGGCCCCTGCGGCTGCCAGCCGACCAGGTCGGTGGAGGTGGCCCGGCCGTACGAGGTCTCCATCCGCAGGTGGTCGAACTCGGCCGTCCAGGGCCCCTGCAGGTGCAGCACCGTGTATGTACCGTCCTCGTCCCGCAGCAGGGCGAAGTCGTTCACGCACAGTCCGGGCGGGGCGTATCGCATGGGCGGTTCCTGTCGGCTCACAGCGCCAAACGCGTGCGCTGACCATCGATCAAAACGGACTCACTCGGAAGTCGGCCCAAGTAAATATGAACGCAAACGCTTGCGCAACAAGGAGGTCGGGTTTACGGTCACGTCACCCACAGATCACACCGACGTGAATTCAACGGGAGGAACTGAGCCGTGACGGCCAGCATCAACGACGTCGCCCGGGCGGTCGGCGTCTCCGCGTCCACCGTGTCCCGCGCCCTGCGCGGCCGGCCGGGCGTCTCCGACGAGGTGCGGGACCGGATCGCGGCCGTCGCCACCCAGCTCGGCTACACCGCGTCCCGCTCCGCCTCCAGCCTGGCCAGCGGCCGCACTTACACCATCGGCGTGGTCGTCCCCTACGTGGGCCGCTGGTTCTTCGGCACGGTGCTGGACGCGGCCGAGAAGGTGTTCAGCTCCGCCGGGTACGACGTGCTGCTGTACAACCTCGGCTCGCCGGAGACACGCAAGCGTTTCTTCACCAAGCTGCCGGTCCGCAAGCGGGTGGACGCGGTGCTGACCCTCCTCATCCCCGACGAGGAGGAGTCCGCCGCACTGCGCTCACTGGGGGTGCCGCTGGCCACCACGGTCGGCGGAACCCGGCCCGGCTTCACCGTCGTCGGCATCGACGACCGGGCCGGCACCGAGAGCGCCGTACGGCATCTGGTGAACCTCGGCCACCGCCGCATCGGCATGATCAGTGGGACCAGCGGGCCGCAGCACTGGACCACCCCCGTCGAACGCCGCAACGCCTACCTGGACGTCCTGGCCGACGCCGGGATCGCGCACGACCCGGCCCTGGAGGCCGACGGCGACTACACCGTCGACGGCGGCGAGCGGGCCATGACGGAACTACTGGCCGCCTCGCGGCCGCCGACCGCGGTGTTCGCCCAGTCCGACGAGATGGCGATGGGCGCGCTGCGCGCCCTGCGCCGTCACCGGCTGAAGGTCCCGGACGACGTGTCCGTGGTCGGCTTCGACGACCACGAACTCGCCGACGTGCTGGGGCTGACCACCGTCGCCCAGCCGGTCGCCGAACAGGGCGCCGAGGCCGCCCGCCTGCTGCTGCGCCAGCTCGACGAACCTGCCGGCGAGCGCCCCGCCGAACAGGTGCAGATGCCCATTCGCCTCGTCCTGCGCGAGACCACCGCCCCACCCCGTCCCCGCGGGCCCCAGTGACCCCCCTCCATCGAGCCCCACACCCCCACACCCCCACAGCCCACACCCCCACGCCGCGAAAGCTCCCCGCACCATGAACCCTCGCCACAGCACGGAGGCACAGATCATGCGCTCGACCAGCAGAAAGTACCGCCGCACAGCAAGTACGGGCCTGGCTCTCGTCCTGCCCCTGGCGGCACTGGCCGCCTGCGGCGGGGGCGGCGGCACCGACGCCTCCGCGGAGGCGGGCAGCGGCACGGGCACCATCAGCGTCTGGGCCCACCAGGGGCAGAAGAGCGAGGACGCCGCCCTGCAGGCCGCGGTGAAGTCGTTCAACTCCTCACAGAGCAAGATCAAGGTCGAGCTGAAGCTGCTGCCCGGCAACGACTACACCAAGACGATCACCACGACCGACGCCTCCAAGCTGCCGGACGTGCTGGAGTTCGACGGCCCGACCATGGCGAACTTCGTCTACAACAAGAAGCTCGCCGCGGTCGACGACTACGTCTCCGCCAAGACGATGGACAACGCCACCGACGCGAGCAAGTCGCAGGGCGAGATCGGTGACAAGCACTACGGCCTGGGCATGTACGACTCCGGCCTCGGGATCTACGGCAACAAGAAGCTGCTGGACGCCGCCGGCGTGAAGTACCCGACCACTCTGGACGACGCCTGGACGGTGGAGGAGTTCACGGCCGCGCTCAAGGCGCTCAAGGCCGAGGACTCCGACGGAAAGGTCCTCGACGTCCAGGAGGGCAACGGATTCGCCACCGAGTGGGGCACCTACGGCTTCGCCCCGGTCGTCTGGTCGGCCGGCGGCGCCCTGCTCAAGGACGGCAAGGCCGAAGGCGCCCTCGACTCGCCGAAGTCGGTGTCCGCGCTGAAGACCCTCCAGTCCTGGAAGACGTACGTGGACCCCAACACCGACGGCAACGCCTTCGCCAAGAGCCGGGTGGCGCTCAGCTGGGTCGGGCACTGGATGTACCCCACCTACGGTGAGGCCCTCGGCGACGACCTGGTCGTACTGCCGCTGCCCGACTTCGGCAACGGACCCAAGACCGGCCAGGGTTCGTGGGCCTGGGGCATCGGCGCGGACACCAAGAACGCCAAGGCCGCCGGCGCCTTCATGGACTATCTGCTCAACGACACCAACGTCGCCGCCATGACGAAGGCCAACGGCGCCCCGCCCGCCACCAAGACGGCTCTCGCCGCGAGCGAGCTGTACAAGCAGGGCGGCCCGCTCCAGCTCTTCGCCGACCAGCTCGCCAAGCCCTGCGGCGACAGCGACATCACCTCCTCCTGCGTCGCCGTCACCCGCCCCGTGACCGCCGGATATCCCACCGTCACCGCGAAGTTCGGTGAGGCTCTGAACTCCATATACGGCGGCGCCGACCCCGAGGACGCCCTGTCGAAGGCGGCCCGCGCCATCGACCAGGACTTCTCCGACAACGCCGGCTACGAGATCCCGTAGGACCCATCGGCCGGGGCGGGCGCGGTGCCCGCCCCGCCCGCCCCGTCAGGAACAGGACCCCCGTGACATCCGTGAAGCCCGCGCGCCCCGCGCCCGAAGCCCGGGAGAAGGCCCCACCCGTGACCTCCGCCAAGCCCGCGCGTCCCGCGCGCGCCGTGCGCAAGAATCGCGACTGGCTGCACGGACTGCTCATGTCCACGCCCGCCGTCGCCGGACTCATAGCCTTCGTCGGCATCCCCTTCTGCTACGCCGTCGTCCTCTCCTTCTACAACGTGCGCCTCGGCTCCCCGCTGGAGCCCACCTTCTTCGGCGTCGAGCAGTACCGGCGGCTGTTCACCGACCCCGACCTCTCCGGCCCGTTCCTCAGGGCCCTGCTGAACAACCTGACCTTCGCCGTGGTCGTCGTCCCCCTCCAGACAGGACTCGCCCTCGGCCTGGCGATCCTGCTCAACCGCAAGCTCAAGGCGATCGGCCTGTTCCGCTCCTTCTTCTTCATGCCGGTGGTCTTCCCGATGGCGCTGGTCGCGGTGATCTGGCGGCTGATCCTCGCCCGCAGCGACCAGGGCATGCTCAACTCCGCGCTGGACGCGGCGAGTTTCGGCAACTGGGGTGCCTTCGACTGGCTCGGCGACGGCCTCACCGCGATGGCCTCGATCATCGTGCTGTCCATCTGGCAGGGCGTCGGCTTCCAGATGGTCATCCTCCTCGCCGGGCTCCAGCAGATCCCGGGCGAGCTCTACGAAGCCGCGGAACTCGACCGGGCCTCCCGCTGGCAGCAGTTCCGGCACGTCACCCTGCCCGGCATCCGCGGCACCCTCGTCTTCGTCGTCATGCTCACCTCGGTCCTCTCCTTCCGCGTCTTCGACCAGGTCTACGTCCTGATCCGCGGTGGCGGCCTCGACGAGGACGCCACCCGCACCGTGATGTACCAGGCCGTCACCACCGCCTTCGACCAGAACAACATCGGCCAGGCAGCCGCGATCACCGTCGTCTTCTTCCTGATCGTCGTCGCCCTGACCCTCATCCAGCGCCGCGTCGTCCGGCCCGACAACGAGGACTGACCATGAGTACGCACACGGGCGGCCTGACCCGCACACCCATGCGCCGCTTCCTCGACTACGCCGTCCTCAGCGTGTTGGCCTTCGTCTTCGCGCTGCCCGCCATCTACCTGTTCATCGGCAGCCTCAAGCCCTCGGACGAAGTCCTGGACGGCCTGTCCGGCTTCCTGCCCACCCACCTGTCCTTCGACAACTACGCGGCCGTCCTCAGCAGCCTCAACTCCGACAGCACCGGCTACTTCTGGCGCTTCATGGGCATCTCGTTGGTGCTGGCCTTCGTCGTCGTCACCGGCGGCCTCTTCGTCAACTCGATGGCCGCGTACGGACTGTCACGCCTGCGATGGCGCGGCCGCAACGCCGTCTTCTCGCTCATCCTGCTGCTGATGCTGATCCCGTTCGAGTCGGTGGCGGTCCCGCTGTTCTACCTGTTCAACGACCAGCGCAACACCCTCTACATCCTGGCGCTCCCGTTCATCGCCAACGCCTTCTCCGTGTACCAGTTCCACACGTTCTTCCGCTCGATCCCGCCGAGCATCGAGGAAGCCGCCCGCCTCGACGGCGCGGGCCCCTGGCGCACCTTCTTCGCCATCATCGTCCCCATGTCGAAGCCGGCCTTCGCCTCCGTCGCGATCCTGACCTTCCTCACCCAGTGGGGCTCCTTCCTGTGGCCGGTCCTGATGGTCTCCGACCCCTCGGTCCGGCCCCTGCCTCTGGAGATGAGCGTCTTCCAGGCCCAACTGCCCCCGGACTACGGCCAGACCCTCGCCTTCGGCGTCCTGCTCGTCCTGCCCGTCCTGATCATCTTCGTCTTCTTCCAACGCTGGTTCGTCCAAGGCGTCGCCAGCTCCGCGGTCAAGGGCTGAGCCGGGTCGCCCGACGGCTCGGAGCGCCCGACGGCTCCGCGGCAGGGGCATCGGCACCTGCTCTGTTCACGGTCGCGCGGCTGTCCCGCGCCGCACCACCGCGTGGGCGGTACATGGGGGTCGTGCCCCCATGTACCGCCCGGGATCGCCTGACACCGTAGAACCGGTTCGACGCACCGGCGGTGCGCGGCCAGGCCGATCACGCGAGCGAGAGGGAGCCCATGGGCAGAAAAGCGTTACTCCGGGTCATGGTGGTCACCGCGATGGCGGGTTCCGCGGTGACCCTGACCGGAGGGTCCGCCAGCGCGGCAACCGGTGTGTTCAAGAGTGGGACCAACGTGGTCGTGAACGCGGCGGCGGGCCGCGCGAACAACATCACGGTCAGCCTGTCCGGGAGCAGCGTCGTCATCCAGGACACCTCCGACACCCTGACCGCCGGTGTCGGATGCTCGGTCCAGGGCAACGGCTCGGTGGCCTGCCCGGTGAACCTCAACAACGACACGGTCGTGGTCAACGCCGGTGACGGCAACGACATCATCACCAAGACCGGAAACGTCCGCGGTGACCTGAAGGGCGAGTCCGGCAACGACGTCATCAACGGCGGCCCCAGCCCCGGCAGCAACATCCTCAACGGCGGCACGGGCAACGACACCCTGAACGGCGGCGTCACCTTCGACCTGCTCATCGGCGGCACCGGCGCCGACCGGCTCAGCGGCGGGGGCGGCACCAGCGACATCGCCAGCTACCTGGAGAGCGGCTCCGGCGTCGTCGTGGACATCGACAACGCCGCGGACGACGGAATCGGCGGGGAGGGCGACAACGTCCTCACGGACGTCGAGATCGTCTACGGCAGCCCGTTCGGCGACACGCTCACCGGGGGAACGGCCAACGACATCCTGTCCGGCTTCGGGGGCAACGACCTCCTGGTGGGCGGAACGGGCAACGACACCCTCGTCGGCGGCGCCGGCAACGACACCCACAGCGGCGGGGCCGGCAACGACACCCTCGACGCCGTGGACGGCGTGTTCGGAAACGACTCCCTCAACGGGGGCACCAACTCCGACACGTGCACCGCCGACACGAGTGACACGAAGAGCGCCTGCGAGGCGTGAGTCCCGCGGCGGGGCCGGACCGCGAAGCCGCGGACCGGCCCCGCACCGCCGACCGAGGGCGTGACGCCCGACATGGCTGAGTCGCCGTGTATGCCGTAGAAGTCAACGTGCACAATCTGGCCAGGGCGTGCAACTGCCGACGGCTGAAACTCGTCCCTTCCTCCCGAGCCGACGAGGCTCACGGAGACCTCGAACACCCACGATGGGGGACGCATCATGAACCTGACGCCGAGGAAGAGCCGCCGCAGACCGGGCGCCGTCAAGGCAGCCGTGTTGAGCGTATGCGCCGCAGGGGCGTTGGGTCTCACGGGCTGCTCCGGTGGCGGTGGTACGGGTGGTGCCGACAGTGACGCGAAGGCGACCGCGTCGGCGACGAGCGGCACCAAGGACAAGACGGGGGCGTCGGCCGACACGACGGGCAAGAAGCCCGGCGCGGCGGCTTCCAAGGACCCGGGCGGCGGGGGCAAGACCGCTGGGGGCGTTCCGGTCACCTCCAAGTCACCGGCCCCCACGGCGTCGCCCTCCGTGGGCGCGGACGGCGACGCCGACGACTGCGACCACAAGATGCCCATCTCCCCCGACGAGATCGCGGTCTACCGCTACACCCCGGAAGGGGGATTCCTCAGCCTGATCGTCAAGCACGGCAACTGGGGATGCGGCACCCCCGATTCGGACGGCGCGCCGTTCGAGACAGTCGGCGAAGAGACCTTCATCCCGATGGATCAGGCCGCGAACATCACCGTCACCACCCCCATCGTGGAAAGCACCGAGAATCAGCCCATCGGCGTCCAGGAGTTCCTCGACTGGCTCGAGGCACACCCGAACTCCGGCCTGGTCTTCACCTACCACCTCGGCGGCGACGGGGCCATCGACCGGCTCGACGAGGTCTTCACACCCTGACCGAGTGCGGTGCGGTGCGGTGACCGGGACGGCCCGGGTTCCGGGTGCCCGTGGCCTTCCTGGTGGCGGACTTCCTCCCCTTCATGCATGTGCACGTGGGCTGAGTGTCGGCTCAGCCTTCCCGCATCCACGCCCGGGTTCCGAACGAGGCACATGCCCGCGCGGCCACGACGGCGGCGCCGCGCAGGGCCTCGGCGAAGTCCTGCGACGTCATGTCGTCCTGAGCCGCGAGGCCATGGGTGAGGGCGCCGTGCAGGACGTCACCCGCGCCCAGCGTGTCCGCCACCCGTACGACGGGTACGTCCACCGCGCCCCCGCTGGCGGGGCCCGCCCATACGAGGGGCTGCCCGCCCCGGCTGACCGCCGCCCAGCCGACCCCGTGGTCCCGCAGGAACCGCAGGGTCCCCGTCGGCGTGCTCGTCGGCGTGTCGGTGCCGGGCGGGAGGAAGTCGTGCGAACAGACAGCCACGTCGATCGACGACAGCAGCCTCTCCGTACCGGCCTTCCAACTTCCCCCGTCCAGAACGGTCCGACGGCCGGCCGCACGCGCTGCACGGGCGGCTGCCACGGCCAACTCCATGTGGTGACCGTCGAGTTCGACGATGTCGCAGGCCGCGACCAACGCGTCGAGATCGTCCGGCGGATCGATCCGGTATCCCGCCGCATTGGTCGAGGCGACGGCACGGTCCCCGCTGGACGCGGTCACCAGAACGGACGAGACGGCGGGCGGCTCGACCGAGTCCGCCGCCAGGTCCACCACGGTCACGCCCAGCCGGTCCAGGTCCGCCGCGACGGCGACCCCCAGCGGATGACGGCCGATCGCGGTGAGCAGCGTGGCCGCGCCGCCCAGGTGGGCGAAGGCGACGGCCGCGTTCGCCGCCGGTCCGCCCGCGGCGACGACCTGCTCACGAGCCGTCAGCTTCTCGTTCGCCCCCGGCGCGTGGTCGACGAGCTGAATCACATCGAGCGTGCACAACCCGACGAACAGCCCTCGCGGAGCCCCCCGCCCCACCACCGGCTCATGCCCCGTCTCCGCCACAGTGCCCTCACCCTCCTGCCGAACCGCTGTCCTGTGGAGCCGCTCCACGAGGAATCTCCGTGCTCTCAGCCGGTGCGGAGGATCCGGAAGCGATCGGGTTCCGCCGGATCCCGATCGACGACCTGGACGGGCGGCCAAACCCATTGCCACACGCCGATGCCTGGCGTGCGGGAGAACCGGATCTGCCCGCGCGTGCCCTCGACCGCGACGCGCGGCCAGGATGCGGCAATGTGCGTCCGGTCCGGGGCCGTGGCGTGCGTCCCGTCCGTGCCGTGGGAACGCAGCACGTCGGCGAGGACGACGACCGTGTCGTAGCCCTCGAACGCGACGAAGGAGGGCGCTTCGGTCAGCCGCTCGCGGAGGGCCGTCTCGACTCGTGCGCCGAGGGGGCCGAGGCGCTCGGGCAGGTAGCGCAGGAACGGGATCGCCGCACTGTCGTCGCCCAGCAGCGTCGCCCATTCGGCGAACTCCGGTTGCCCGGCCGGAGCACCGATCAGGATCTCGGTCAGGCGTGGGTCGTGGCGGACGGACTTGACGATCGACACCGCCGGCTCCGGGTGGCCGACCAGCAGGAGGAGGGCTGTCGCGTGGTGCTCGACGAGTTCGTCGCACACGGCCGTGGGGGTGAGGGCGTTCATGTCGAGTTCGATGACGGTGCCGCCGCGTGCCGCGAGGTGGTCCCGCAGGATACGGGTCCCGGACGCCCAGTAGACACTCGGCTGGGCTGCCACGGCGATGCGGCGGTGGCCCGCGCCGAGGAGGAAGTCCGCGTAGACCCGCCAGCCGCGGGACTGCGGCGGGGAGAGGCGCGCGACCCATTCCGTCGGCTGTTCGGTGAGCGCGTCGAGAACCGCCGACGAGCAGAGGTACGGCAGGCCCAGGGCGTCGGCCCGGGTGGCGGCGGCGCGAGCGACGACGCTGTGGTACTCACCCGCCAGGGCGGCCACGCCCAGGCGAGCCAGTTCGTCCACGGCCGCCTCGGCCGTCCGCGGATCGGCCGCGGTGTCCCGGACCACCAGCTCCAGGGGCCTTCCGTCGATCCCGCCGGCCTCGTTGACCTCGTGAACGGCCAGCTCGAGCCCGGCCAGCAGGTGTCGGCCCGCCCCGACCCAGCCGGGCCGGGTCAGGGGAAGGAGAACACCGATCCGGACGGACGATCCGTCTGATCCGTCAGCTCGCGCCGCTCCAGCAGGTGATGATGGCGTTCTCATGCGCGGGCGCCTCCCGTGTGGCCAATCGGCTGCCGCTTGCCCCCATCACGGAGTGGCAGGGCCCGGTAGCGCGCGTACATCTCATCTCGCCCTGGCGGGCGCACCTGGGTGATCATGCCGGACATTGCATCCACCACCGTCACCGACAGGCAATCGATTATGCGCGGGGTCCCACGCGATGGTCGTTGCCGCCCCTCAACTCCCGCAGGGCGGGCGGTACGTCCACTGGGGGAAGTACGGGCGCCATTCGGCGCGAGGACCGCCGGCGCGGCGCCGAAGGGCACCGTGCCGGGTGAGGCACCCGCCCCCTCCCGCCCCTCGGTCGCGCTGTCGGCGCTGGTGCAAGGGAGCGCCCGCGAGGCATGCGGCGTGGCAGGGTAGGGACCGGGCGTTTCGGATGGTCGCGCGCCATGCGTGGCGTGCCCGGCGCACAATGAACCCTGGAAGTAGTGCCCTGCAGTCGATCTGTGAGCCCATTGACGACGGCTCCGGTCGTAGGAGAGAAGGAACGATGGGCGAGCACGGTGTCGCCTCGGCCGCGGTCGACGCCAGGGGGCTGGTCATCGCGTGGAGTGCCGGCGCGCGACGGGTGCTCGGCTACACGCACGGGGAGGTGGTCGGCCGCCGGGCGGTCGACCTGCTGGCCGAAGCCCTTCCGGACTCGGCCCGCAGCCGTCTCGCCGAGCCCGCCGACTGGCGTGGCCCCGTCCACGCGCGGCACCGGGACGGCCACGACGTGGAGCTGGAGCTGGAGGCACATCCGCTGCTGGGCTCGGCGGGGGAGGCCCAGTGGTTTCTGACGGCCACGGTGCCGGAGCCTGCCGCGCGGCTGCGGCGGTGGGCCCTGGACCAGCTCCCCGTTCCGATCGCGCTCTTCGATCAGGACGGACTCGCGGTGTCCGCGAACTCCGCGATGGAGGGGGTGATGGGCAGGCCGCAGGAGGACCTGCTCGGTCGACGGGTGGGGGTGTCGGCCGACGGGATGCGTCGGCTCCCGGGTTTCGAGGAGCTCGACGACGCCGTACAGCGCGTACTGCGAACGGGTGAGCCGATGCCGTACGAGGCATGGCTGCGCGCGCCCGGCGAGACCCACGAACACGCGTGGCTGGTGTCCCTCAGCCCGTTGAAGGACGGCGCCGGCGACGTCCGGGGCATGTGCCTGGCGGCGATCGACAGCACGGAGCAGTTCCTGGCCCGCCGACGGCTGACCATGCTCAACGAGTCCAGCAACCGGATCGGCTCCACCCTCGACGTGACACGCACCGCCGAGGAACTCGCCGAGGTGTGCACCGACCATCTCGCCGACTTCGTCGTCGTGGACCTGCTGGACTCGGTGCTCGCCGGCGAGGAAGCCACTCTCTCGCCCGGTGCCGCTCCCCTTGTCTTCCGCCGCACCGCTCAGCGGTCCGTGCTGGAAGGCTGCCCCGAAGCCGCGGTCCCCGTCGGGAGCAGGCACACCTACCACGAAGGATCGCCGCCGGGCCGCGCGCTGACCACCGGCCGCGCCCTGCTGTACGAGGTCGACGACGTCACCGCGGGGCTGTGGGCGGCGGGCTCACAGGAGCGGGCCCGCAGCATCGAGGTCCATGGCATCCACTCGATGATGGCCGTGCCCCTGCGCGCCCGCGGTATCACCCTCGGCCTGTCGATCCTCTCCCGCCACCGCACGCCCGAGCCCTTCGGCGAGGACGACCTGCTGCTCGCCGAGGAACTCGC
The DNA here is from genome assembly GCF_045160825.1 of Streptomyces sp. NBC_00104. Classification (NCBI taxonomy): domain Bacteria; kingdom Bacillati; phylum Actinomycetota; class Actinomycetes; order Kitasatosporales; family Streptomycetaceae; genus Streptomyces; species Streptomyces sp. NBC_00104. Next base: position 10,370,677 of record NZ_CP108215.1, read on the forward strand.
CGCCCGCGCCGCCGTCTGTGTGGACAACGCCCGCCGCTACACCCGCGAACGCGCCATCGCCCTCGAACTGCAACGCAGCCTCCTGCCCCACCGCGCGCCCCGGCAGGCCGCCGTGGAGGTCGCCTCCCGGTACCAACCGGCCAGCACGCGCGCCGGGATCGGAGGCGACTGGTTCGACGTCATCCCGTTGTCCGGCGCCAGAGTGGGGCTGGTCGTGGGCGACGTCGTCGGCCACGGAGTCCAGGCGTCCGCCACCATGGGCCGGCTGCGTACGGCCGTACGCACCCTGGCCGACGTGGACCTGCCGCCGGACGAGCTGCTCACCCAGCTCGACGACATCGTCCTGCGCCTGGACTCCGAGCGGACGGCGGACGAGGCCGAGGACGCGGAGAGTCCCGGCGAGATCGGGGCCACCTGTCTGTACGCCGTCTACGACCCCGTCTCGCGCCGCTGCTCCATGGCCCGGGCCGGTCACCCGCCACCGGCCCTGATCTCCCCGGACGGCGAGGCCGCGTTCCTCGACCTGCCGATCGGGCCACCCCTGGGCGTGGGCGGGCTGCCCTTCGAGACCGCGGAGTTCGACGTGCCCGAAGGCAGCGTGTTCGCCCTCTACACCGACGGCCTGGTCCAGGCACCCGACCGCGATCTGGACGACGGGCTCGCCCGGCTGCGCCAGGCGCTCTGCGGCACGGGCCGCCCCTTGGAGGAGACCTGTGACGGGGTTCTGGGGAGCCTGCTGACGGACCGCCCCGTCGACGACGTGGCCCTGCTCCTGGCCAGGACCCGGGCGCTGGACGCCGACCGGGTCGCCACCTGGGACGTGCCCGCCGACCCCGCGTTCGTCGGGCATGCCCGCAAGCTGGCCTGCGAGCAGCTCGCCGCCTGGCGGCTGGAGGAGGTCTCCTTCGTCACCGAACTCGTCGTCAGCGAGCTGGTCACCAACGCCATCCGCTACGGCGGCTCCCCGATCCAGCTGCGTCTGATCCGCGAGACCACACTCATCTGCGAGGTCTCGGACTCCAGCGGTACCGCTCCGCACATGCGCCGGGCCCGAGCCTTCGACGAAGGCGGACGAGGCCTCCTGCTCGTCGCCCAGCTCACGCAGCGCTGGGGCACGCGGCACACCCGCACGGGCAAGACCATCTGGGCCGAGCAGGCCCTCCCCGGCACGGTGCGGGACGCGTAGCCCCCGGGCGAAGCGTGGGTGCGGCGAGGCCGGGCCCCAGGGCCCGTCGCGGTCACGCCCCGCGCCGTACTGCCCGTCGACTCCTTGACCCCCGGTCGGCGCTCCACGATGCTGTGTTGCGGTACGCGCGCTGCGTGCCGCAATAAGCAACTTCAGTCTCAGGTCTCGATACCGCCGAGGAGTGGCCATGGCTCACCAGGTCCGTGCTGTCGTCGCACGGGGCAAGGGTGCCCCTGTCAGCCTGGAAACGATCATCGTGCCCGACCCCGGCCCGGGCGAGGCGCTGGTGAAGATCGAGGCCTGCGGGGTCTGCCACACCGACCTGCACTACCGGGAGGGCGGCATCAACGACGAGTTCCCCTTCCTGCTGGGGCACGAGGCCGCGGGCGTCGTGGAGTCGGTGGGGGAGGGGGTCACCGATGTCGCCCCCGGTGACTTCGTCATCCTCAACTGGCGTGCGGTCTGCGGGCAGTGCCGGGCCTGTCTGCGCGGACGCCCGTGGTACTGCTTCAGCACCCACAACGCGAAGCAGAGGATGACCCTCCTCGACGGCACCGAGCTGTCGCCGGCGCTGGGTATCGGCGCGTTCGCGGAGAAGACGCTGGTGGCGGCGGGGCAGTGCACGAAGGTCGACCGAGCCGCGTCGGCGGCGGCCGCCGGCCTGCTGGGGTGCGGCGTGATGGCGGGTATCGGCGCTGCCATCAACACCGGGAACGTCGGACGCGGTGACAGCGTCGCGGTCATCGGCTGTGGCGGCGTCGGGGCCGCGGCGGTCGTCGGGTCGAACCTGGCGGGCGCGGCGAAGATCATCGCGGTGGACATCGACGATGCCAAGCTGGACACCGCCAGGAAGCTGGGCGCGACCCACACGGTCAACTCCAGGAACACGGATGCCGTCGAGGCGATCCGCGAGCTGACCGGCGGCTTCGGCGCCGACGTCGTCATCGAGGCGGTCGGCCGCCCGGAGACGTACCAGCAGGCCTTCTACGCCCGTGATCTCGCCGGCACGGTCGTCCTGGTCGGCGTGCCGACCCCGGAGATGAAGCTGGAACTGCCGCTGCTGGAGGTCTTCGGCCGGGGCGGCGCGCTGAAGTCGTCCTGGTACGGCGACTGCCTGCCCTCCCGTGACTTCCCGATGCTCATCGACCTGTACCTCCAGGGCCGGCTGGATCTGGACGCCTTCGTCACGGAGACCATCGCGCTGGACGACGTGGAGAAGGCCTTCGAGCGGATGCACCGGGGCGACGTCCTGCGCTCGGTGGTGGTCCTGTGATGGCCGCCCGCATCGAGCATCTCGTCACCTCGGGGACGTTCTCGCTGGACGGCGGCACCTGGGACGTCGACAACAACGTGTGGATCGTCGGCGACGACGAGGAGGCCGTCGTCATCGACGCCGCGCACGATGCCGACGTCATCGCCGAAGCCCTCGGCGACCGCACCCTGCGGGCCATCGTGTGCACGCACGCCCACAACGACCACATCGACGCCGCGCCCGAACTCGCCGCGCGCACGGGAGCCCCGATCCTGCTCCACGCCGACGACCTGCCGCTGTGGAAGCAGACCCACCCCGACCGGGCACCCGACGGCGAACTCGTCGACGGCCGGGCCCTCACGGTGGCGGGTGTCGAGCTGACCGTGCTGCACACCCCGGGCCATGCTCCCGGGGCGGTGTGTCTGTACGCGCCGGACCTGACGGCACTCTTCAGCGGCGACACCCTGTTCGCGGGCGGGCCGGGGGCGACGGGAAGGTCGTACAGCGACTTCCCGACCATCGTCGACTCGATCCGCGAGCGGCTGCTGACGCTGCCCGGCGACACCGTCGTGCACACCGGACACGGGGGGACGACCACCGTCGGCGCGGAGGCCCCGTACCTCCAGGAGTGGCTCGACCGCGGCTTCTGACCGCCGCCGCGACATCCTCGGCTCGGCGCCCGTACCGCCTGTTTCCGCAGGTGGTACGGGCGTTTCGAGCTGCCCTGGCGACGGTCGGCGGTCCCGTCCGAAGCGGGCTCCTGGACTCCTTGACAAGGATTCTGGGCGACCTCAGACTGTTGTTGCGCTTACCGCAATCCGTTTCGCTATACGCACCCGAGGTGTCATGATGATTCCCGCGTGCCGTCTCGCAGATCTCCCGCGAGGCGAGGCCCTCCGGCTCGACATCGACCCGCCGGTCTCGGTGTTCCATACCGACGACGGCGAGCTCTTCGCCATCGACGACACCTGCACCCACCAGGACGCCTCGCTCGCCGACGGCTGGCTGGAGGGCTGCGAGGTGGAATGCCCGCTGCATGCTTCGAAGTTCGACCTGAGGACCGGTGCCGTCGACGCTCCGCCGGCCAAGCTCCCGGTCCGGACCCATGACGTCCTGATCGAGGACGGCATGATCTATGTCCGGGTGTCCACGGACGCCCCCAACCTGCCGCCCTGCGTCGCCGCGCGGCTCGCCGGAGGTCCCGCGTGAGGACCGTGGCCGTGGTGGGCGCCTCGCTGGCCGGACTGTCGGCGGCGCGCTCCCTGCGGAAGCAGGGCTACGACGGACGGCTGGTCGTCATCGGCGACGAGCCCCACCGTCCGTACGACAGGCCCCCGTTGTCCAAGGAGTTCCTGGCCGGCGGCATCGGCGAAGCCGATCTCGCCCTGGAGACGGACGGCGAGGACCTGCGGGCGGAGTGGCTGCTCGGAGCCCGCGCCACCGGCCTGGACCGCACTCGGCGTGCGGTCCGGCTCGCGGACGGCGGCGAGATCCGGGCCGACGGCCTCGTCATCGCGACCGGCGCGGCAGCACGGCAACTGCCCGGTTCCGACGGCCTGGCCGGAGTCCACGTCCTGCGCACCCTGGACGACGCCCGCGCTCTGCGGGACGACCTGGCGCGAGGCGGCCGGCTGGTCGTGATCGGCGGCGGGTTCGTCGGCGCCGAGGTCGCCTCCACCGCCTGTGCCCTCGGACTGGAGGTGACGGTCGTCGAAGCGGCACCGACGCCGCTCGCCGGCCCGCTCGGCCAGGCCATGGGAGGCATCGTCTCCGCTCTCCATCTCGACCACGGCGTACGGCTGTTGTGCGGCGTGGGCGTCAAGGGACTCGGCGGGGAGCGCAAGGTCGACGCCGTCCTGCTGGAGGACGGCCGCAGCATCCCCGCCGACATCGTCGTCGTGGGGGTGGGCGCCCGCCCGTGCGTCGACTGGCTCGAAGGATCCGGCGTCACCCTCGACAACGGGGTGAAGTGCGGCGCGGACGGCCGCACCAGCCTGGCCGGCGTGGTCGCGGTCGGCGACTGCGCCTCCTGGTACGACCCCCGGGCCGGCCATCATCGTCGCGTCGAGCACTGGACCGGCGCACAGGAACGCCCGGCCGCGGCCGTCGCCACCCTGCTGGCCGGGGGAGCGGTGGAGCCGGGTGTGCCCCGGCCGCCGTACTTCTGGTCGGACCAGTACGGCGTGAAGATCCAGTTCGCCGGCCACGCGGCCGGCGCCGACAGCGTGACGGTCGAGGAAGGCGCACCCGACGACCGCAACGTCCTGGCGGTCTACCGGCGTGCCGGTCGTCCGGTCGCCGTGCTCGGGATGAACCAGCCGCGGCTGTTCACCCGTTGGCGCAAGCAGCTCGCCGCCGCGTCTTGACACCACGCATGCGCCCTCTCATGCTGTCGTTTCGCATGATGCGCAGCGTTGCTCCACACACAACGCCGTCCGGAGTCGCTCTTCCCGGCGCGTGACCGCCCGATCCACGACGTCCCCGAGGAGTGCACCGTGACCTCGACCAGCCTGCCGGACAGCCTGATCGCCACCCTCCCCGGCTCCTCCTACACCGATCCCGCGATCTTCGCCCTGGAACAGGAGCGCATCTTCGAGACGATGTGGTTCTGCGTCGCCCGCTCGTCCGACCTGGCGAAGCCCGGCGCCTTCCGTACCGTCGACGTGGGCCGCGAGAGCATCCTCGTCACCCGCGCCCGGGACAACTCGGTCCGCTCCTACTTCAACGTCTGCCGCCACCGTGGGGCCAAGCTCTGTACGGAGGAGAGCGGCGAGGTCAAGCGGGCCTTCCAGTGCCCCTACCACGCCTGGACCTACGGCCTGGACGGCAAGCTCGTCGCGGCGCCCAACCTCACCAAGATGCCCGACGTCGGCCGCACCGAGTACGGCCTGGTGAGCGTGGCCACGCGTGAATGGCTCGGCTATGTGTGGGTGTGCCTGGCGGAGAACCCGCCCTCCTTCGAGGAGGACGTCATCGCCGATGTCGTCAGCCGCCTCGGCGACGTCGAGTCCATCGAGCACTACGGCGTCGAGGACCTCTCGGTCGGCAAGCGGATCGTCTACGACGTCAAGGCGAACTGGAAGCTCATCATCGAGAACTTCATGGAGTGCTACCACTGCGCCACGATCCACCCCGAACTCACCGAGGTGCTCCCGGAGTTCGCCGACGGCTACGCCGCCCAGTACTACGTCGGGCACGGCGCGGAGTTCGGTGCGCAGGTGCAGGGCTTCACCGTCGACGGCTCCGAGGGCCTGGACCGCATCCCCGGAGTCTCCGAGGAACAGGACCGGCGCTACTACGCGATCACCGTCCGGCCGCAGGTCTTCATCAACCTCGTCCCCGACCATGTGATCTTCCACCGGATGTACCCGGTGGCCGTCGACCGCACGATCGTCGAGTGCGACTGGCTCTACCTTCCGCATGTCGTCGACAGCGGCAAGGACGTCAGCCGGTCCGTGGAGCTCTTCGACCGGGTCAACCGGCAGGACTTCGAGGCGTGCGAGCGCACGCAGCCCGGAATGCACTCACGGCTGTATGCCAAGGGCGGTGTGCTGGTGCCGAGTGAGCACCACATCGGCGCGTTCCACGACTGGGTGAACGAGCGCCTGGGCATGCGGCAGCCGCAGTAGCGGCCAAGGGGCGGGTCAGCCCAGGTAGCCCATGCGGTGGCTGATCTCGTCCGCGCCCTTGCGCAGGACCGGAGAGAGTTCGTGCAGACGCTCCTCGGTGAGCCGGTACGAGGGTCCCGACGCGCTCAGCGCCGCGATGACCGTGCCCTCCCGATCGCGGATCGGAGCGGCCATGGCGTGCAGGCCGATCTCCAGCTCCTCGCGCGCCCAGGCGTAGCCGGCCTCCCGGGCCTCGGCGAGGTTCTTCTCCAGCTTCGTCTTCGCGGTGATGGTGTGCGGAGTGACCTTCTTCAGGCCGGCCTCGGCGATCAGGGCGGCGCGGTCCTTGGCGGGCAGATGGGCCAGCAGGATCTTGCCGCTGGAGGTCGCGTGCAGTGGGGTCAGCTGGCCGACCCAGTTCTGCGCGGTCACGGCCCCGGGGCCGCGCACCTGGTAGAGGTTGACCGCGTAGTGCTCCTGCAGCACCGCGATGTTGACGGTCTCGCCGAGTTCCTCGGCCAGGCTCTCGCAGACCGGGCGGCCCTGCTGGGTGATGTCGATACGGCCCGTCACCGCGCCGGCCAGGCGTACTATGCCGAAGCCGAGGCGGTACTTGCCGCGCTCGCCCGCCTGTTCCACCAGCCCGCGTGTCTCCAGGGCGCCGAGCAGGCGGAAGGCGGTGGACTTGTGAACATCGATTTCTGCGGCTACCTCACTGACGCCCGCCTCGCCCCGTTGGGCCAGGATCTCCAGGACGCTGATGGCGCGGTCCACCGACTGCACTCCGCCGGCCTGCGAGTTCGAGGTTTCTGTGTCGTTGCTGTAGTTGCTCACAGTGAAACTATACGCGTAGTAAACAACACCATTGCAAGTAACGGCATCGAAACAATGACCTTGCAAGTTGCGATGCGCGCAACCTGGTGCGTATAGCGCTACCGGACTAGCATGCTCGCGTATCTATGGCGCGAGCGAGACGAGGCACCATGGCTTCCTTGCAATACGACTTCGTCATCGTCGGCGGCGGATCGGCCGGCTGTGCATTGGCGAACAGACTCTCCGCGGACCCGGCGAACCGGGTGCTGGTGCTGGAGGCCGGCCGGTCCGACTATCCGTGGGATGTCTTCATCCACATGCCCGCGGCGCTGACCTACCCCATCGGCAGCCGGTTCTACGACTGGAAGTACGAGTCCGAGCCCGAACCGCACATGGGCGGCCGACGCGTCTACCACGCACGCGGCAAGGTGCTGGGCGGCTCCAGCAGCATCAACGGCATGATCTTCCAGCGCGGCAACCCCATGGACTACGAACGCTGGGCGGCCGACGCGGGGATGGAGAACTGGGACTACGCGCACTGTCTGCCGTACTTCCGGCGCATGGAGAACTGTCTCGCGGCCGACCCGGACGACGAGTTCCGCGGCCACGACGGCCCCCTCGTCCTCGAACGCGGCCCCGCGACCAACCCCCTCTTCGGCGCCTTCCTCAAGGCCACCCAGGAGGCGGGCTACGCGCCGACGGACGACGTCAACGGCTACCGGCAGGAAGGTTTCGCCAAGTTCGACCGCAACGTCCACCGCGGACGCCGGCTCTCGGCCTCGAAGGCGTACCTCAAGCCCGCCATGAAGCGGCCCAACCTCACCGTCAGGACCCGCGCCCTCGTCACCCGCGTCCTCTTCGAGGGCAAGCGGGCCGTCGGTGTCGAGTACCGGCGCGGACGCGGCGCGCTCCAGCAGGTCCGCGCCAAGGAGGTCATTCTCAGCGGCGGCGCGATCAACTCCCCGCAACTGCTGCAGCTCTCCGGCGTCGGCAACGCCGAGGAACTCGGCGCCCTGGGCATCGACGTCGTCCACGACCTCCCGGGCGTCGGCGAGAACATGCAGGACCACCTGGAGGTCTACGTCCAGTACGCCTGCAAGCAGCCGGTCTCCATGCAGCCGTACATGGCGAAGTGGCGTGCCCCCTTCATCGGACTGCAGTGGCTCTTCCGCAAGGGCCCGGCCGCCACCAACCACTTCGAGGCCGGCGGGTTCGCCCGCAGCAACGAGGACGTCGAGTACCCCAACCTGATGTTCCACTTCCTGCCGATCGCCGTGCGCTACGACGGCTCCTCGCCGGCCGGCGGCCACGGCTACCAGGTGCACGTGGGGCCCATGTACTCCGACGCCATCGGCTCGGTGAAGATCAAGAGCAAGGACCCGCGCGAACACCCCGCGCTGCGGTTCAACTACCTGTCCACCGAGCAGGACCGCCGCGAGTGGGTCGAGGCGATCCGCGTGGCCCGCAAGCTCCTCAACCAGCCCGCGATGGCCCCCTACAACGACGGGGAGGTCTCGCCCGGCCCGAAGGTGGAGTCGGACGAGGAGATCCTCGCCTGGGTCGCGAAGGAGGGCGAGACCGCACTGCACCCGTCCTGCACCTGCAAGATGGGCCCCTCCTCCGACGAGATGGCCGTCGTCGACCCGGACAGCCTGCGGGTCCACGGGGTGGAGGGCCTGCGCGTCGTGGACGCGTCGGTGATGCCCTACGTCACCAACGGCAACATCTACGCGCCGGTGATGATGATCGCCGAGAAGGCCGCCGACCTGATCCTCGGCAAGGAGCCGCAGGCGCCGTCGACGGCCGTGTACTACCGCCACCGTGACGCGCAGAGTCAGGCCGGGTAGACCTTGGGCACCACAGGGCTTCGGGCGCTGCTGCGCGGCGTCCGCTACGAGGTGCTGCCCGCGAAGGCGACCGAGGACAAGGTCCTCGCCCATGTTCCGCGCGACGTCGTGGTCACCGTGACGGCGTCGCCGGTCAAGGGCCTGGAACCGACCCTCGACCTGACCGCCCGGCTCGCGGCGCACGGCTACCGTGTCGTCCCGCATGTGCCCGCGCGGCTGCTGCGGGACGACGCGCACCTGAAGGACGTCGTCGACCGGCTCCGGGAGGCGGGCGTGGACGACGTCTTCGTCCCGGCGGGCGACGCCGACCCGCCGGCCGGAGGCTACGAGGGTGCCCTGCCGGTGCTCCGCAGGCTGAGCGAGCTGGGCGGGCCCTTCGCGCACGTCGGTGTCACCGGATATCCCGAGAGCCATCCGCTCATCCACGACGACGTCACGGTCCAGGCCATGTGGGACAAGCGGGAGCACGCCACGTACCTCGTGAGCAACCTGTGCTTCGACCCGCGTGTGCTGGGGGAGTGGATCGTCCGGATCCGGGGCCGGGGCATCGGCCTGCCCGTGTACGTCGGCGTCGCCGGTCCCGTGCAGCGGGCGAAGCTGCTGTCCATGGCGACGAAGATCGGCGTGGGCGAGTCGACGCGGTTCCTGACGAAGCACGCGTCGTGGTTCCTGCGGTTCGCGGCGCCCGGGGGCTACTCGCCGGAGAGGCTGTTGGCGCGCTCAGAGGGGGTGCTCACCGGGACTTCGGCGGGGGTGGCCGGGCTGCACCTGTTCACGTTCAACCAGATCGCCGAGACGGAGGCGTGGCGCCGTGCCGTGCTGGAGCGGCTCGGGGGCTGAGCTCTGGGATGTCGCCCCCGCCGCCCCTACCCGTCCCGTCCCTGAGGGCTGCGCCCCCAGACCCCCCGTTTCGGCCTGAACGGCCTCGTCCTCACACGCCGGACGGGCTGGTGGTGCCGCCCTGCCCCCATAGGCAGCCCGATCGCGCAGCCTTTGTGCCGCACCCGAAGACGTATACGACGCGGGGCGGGACCGGATTCCGGTCCCGCCCCGCGATCACGTGTTCCTCAGCGGAAGACCACCGTGCGATTGCCGGCCACCATGACGCGGCTCTCGCTGTGCCACTTCACCGCGTGCGCGAGGACCTGGGCCTCGACGTCCCGGCCGACGGTGACCAGGTCTCCGGGGTCGAGCGAGTGATCTACCCTGACCACGTCCTGCTCGATGATCTGCCCCTCGTCCAGGTCCGGGGTGACGTAGTGGGCGGTCGCGCCGACGAGCTTCACCCCGCGGTCGTAGGCCTGGTCGTACGGCTTCGCGCCCTTGAAGCTGGGGAGGAAGGAGTGGTGGATGTTGATGGCGCGGCCCTCGAACTGCTTGCACAGGTCGTCGGAGAGGATCTGCATGTAGCGGGCCAGCACCACCAGGTCGATGTCCAGTTCCCGGACCAGCTCCAGCAGGCGGGCCTCGGCCTCGGCCTTGGTGTCCTTGGTGACCGGGATGTGGTGGAAGGGGACGCCGTAGGTCTCCGCCAGCCCCTCCAAGTCACGGTGGTTGGAGACGATCGCGGGGATCTCGATGTTGAGGGCGCCGGTGCGCTTGCGGAAGAGCAGGTCGTTGAGGCAGTGCCCGAACCTGGACACCATGATGAGCGTCCGGGTCGGGGTCGCCGCCTCGCTCAGGGCCCAGGAGATGCGGTACGCCTCGGCCACGGGACCGAACCGGTAACGCAGAGTTTTCACGTTCGCGTCCGGATCCGAGACGTCGAAGTGGACCCTCATGAAGAATCGGCCCTGGAGTCGATCATCGAACTGCTGGCTCTCCAGGATGTTGCCCGAGTTCCTGACGAGGAAGCCGCTCACTGCGTGGACCAGTCCGGCGCTGTCGGGACAGGAGAGGGTGAGGATGTACTCACGGCCAGGTTGCGGTCGAGGGAACCTAACAGACACGGCGGCCTCCGTCGGTGCGTATTGCACAACATGGTGAGCGATACGCAACATGGTCGGCTCGGTGCCGCTCGCGGTCAAGAGTGGCCGGGTAAGTGCTCTCATGGCGAAATCGTCATCAGTCAACCCCTTGACGTAGGTCTATGGCGTTCGCAAAGGTGTTCCACCACAAGCAATTGAATGCATGATGCGCAACGCAGCAGCTGAAGGGCTTGGCGAGTGGCAGACCTGTATATGGCCGGGAAGTGGCGGGACGCGGTGGCCGGAGGCCGCCGGGAGATCCGCTGCCCCGCGGACGGATCGCTCACCGCGACCGTCGCGGAGGGGACACGCGCCGACACCGACGCGGCGATCGACGCGGCCCGCCGCGCCTTCGACGAGGGGCCCTGGCCGCACACCCCCGAGCGGGAGCGCGGCGCGTTGCTGCTGCGCACCGCCGACCTCATCGAGCGCGATGCCAAGGAGTTCGCCCGCGCCGAGTCGCTGGACTCCGGAAAGCGGCTGGTGGAGAGCGAGTACGACATCGCCGACGTCGTCTCCTGCTTCCGCTACTACGGCGGCCTCGGCGGCACCGACGCCGGCCGGGTGATCGACACCGGGCGCGACGACGCCGTCAGCCGGGTGATCTACGAGCCCATCGGTGTCTGCGGGCTCATCACTCCCTGGAACTACCCGCTGCTGCAGGCCAGTTGGAAGGTCGCCCCGGCCCTCCTCGCCGGCAACACGATCGTCCTCAAGCCCAGTGAGCTCACCCCCTCCACCTCGATCCTGCTGATGAGGGCGCTTGAGGAGGCAGGACTCCCGGCCGGCGCCGCCAACCTCGTCCTGGGCACCGGCCCCGAGGTGGGCGCCCCGCTCTCCGAGGACCCGCGCGTCGACATGGTCTCCTTCACCGGCGGCCTGGAGACCGGCAAACGGATCATGGCCACCGCCGCGGCCACGGTGAAGAAGGTGGCGCTGGAACTCGGCGGCAAGAACCCCAACGTGATCTTCGCCGACGCCGACTTCGAGACGGCCGTGGACTTCGCCCTCACGGCCGTCTTCCTGCACTCGGGCCAGGTCTGCTCGGCCGGCGCCCGCCTGATCGTCGAGGACTCCCTGCACGACGCGTTCGTCGACGAGGTCGTCCGCCGCGCCCGGCAGATCCGGCTCGGTGGCCCCTTCGACCCCGAGGCCGAGACCGGAGCGCTGATCTCCGCCCAGCACCGGGACAAGGTCGAGGCGTACGTCGCGGCGGGGCTCGCCGAGGGCGCCGTACTGCGCTGCGGCGGCGCCCGGCCCGACGACCCGGCCCTCGCGGACGGCTACTACTACCCGCCGACCGTGCTCGACGAGTGCCGGCAGGACATGCGCGTGGTGCACGAGGAGTCCTTCGGGCCCGTCCTCACCGTGGAGCGCTTCACCGACGAGGACGACGCCGTACGCATCGCCAACGACACCGAGTACGGACTCGCCGGAGCCGTCTGGACGCAGGACGCGGGCAAGGCCCAGCGCGTCGCCCGGCGACTGCGCCACGGCACGGTGTGGATCAACGACTACCACCCCTATGTGCCGCAGGCGGAATGGGGTGGCTTCGGGCATTCGGGCGTGGGCCGGGAGCTGGGACCGACCGGCCTGAACGAGTACCGAGAGCCCAAACACATCTGGCAGAACATCCAACCCCGGCCGCAACACTGGTTCCGCGGCTGAATGCCGAGAAGAGGTCGATCGTGACCCCAACACAGACCGAGGCGCCGCAGCGGCGCAGCACCCCCGAGGACTCGGACGGTACTCCGGTCATATCCGTGCGCCGGCTGTGGAAGGTGTTCGGGCCGAAGGCCGACCGGGTGCCGGAGTCCGAGGAACTGTGCGGCCTCACCCGTCGAGAACTCATGGACCGTACGGGATGCACCGCCGCCGTGCGCGATGTGAACTTCGACGTCCGCAGGGGCGAGGTCTTCGTCGTCATGGGTCTGTCCGGCTCCGGCAAGTCCACGCTGGTGCGATGTCTGACCCGACTGATCGAACCCACCGCCGGGGAAATCGTCTTCGAGGGCGAGGACATCCGAGAGGCGGACGCCAAACGCCTGCGCGACCTCAGGCGCCGTAAGTTCTCCATGGTCTTCCAGCACTTCGGACTGCTGCCCCACCGCCGCGTCGTCGACAACGTGGCCTTCGGCCTGGAGATCCGCGGCATGAGCAAGGCCGAACGCACCAGGCGGGCGCTGGAGGTCGTCGAACTGGTCGGCCTCTCCGGATACGAGAACTCCTACCCCGACCAGCTCTCCGGCGGTATGCAGCAGCGTGTCGGCCTGGCCCGCGCGCTGGCCGGCGACCCGGACGTCCTCTTCTTCGACGAACCCTTCTCGGCGCTCGACCCGCTGATCCGCCGCGACATGCAGAACGAGGTCATCCGGCTGCACCACGAGGTCGGCAAGACCATGGTCTTCATCACCCACGACCTCTCCGAGGCCCTCAAGCTCGGCGACCGCATCCTCATCATGCGCGACGGCAAGATGGTCCAGTGCGGCACCGGCGACGAGCTGGTCGGGGCCCCGGCCGACGACTACGTCCGTGAGTTCGTCAAGGACGTCCCGCGCGGCGACGTGCTCACCCTGCGGTGGATCATGCGCCCGTTGGAGGACGGCGACGCCCTGGACGGCCCCGAGCTGGGCCCGGACGTCGTGGTACGGGAGGCCACCCGGGCGGTGCTGGCGGCCGACAAGCCGGTCAAGGTCGTCGAGAACGGTGAACTGCTCGGCATCGTCGGTGACGAGGAGATCCTCGCGGTGGTCGCCGGGCAGGAAGGCGGCGTGTGATGACCGTCGCCGTGGAGAAACAGGACCAACCGCGGAAGCCGGAACCACCCCGGAAGGCGGACTCCGCGCCCCCGGCCACCTCGACCGCCGCCCGCGTGCGCCGCGTCGGACGCGGCACGGTGGTGGCGGCGATCCTGATCGCCTGGCTGGTGCTCTTCGCCGTGCTGCGCGGCAAGCAGACCCTCACCCTGGCCGCCGCCGACCTCACGGATCTGCACCGGTGGATCAACGACCTCAACGACTCGATCGGCGCCAACCGGAACTCCAACCCGCTCTTCCTGTACTTCTTCAACGAGATCCGTCTGGTCATCGACACCCTGGTGACCTTCATCCAGGAACTGATCTCCCAGCCCTCCGTCGACCGTCCCCTCCCGCAGATCGGCTGGCTCGGTGTCGTCGGCATCGCGGGGTACGTCTCCTGGGCCGTCGGCAACTGGCGGGTCGCCCTCCTGGCCGTGGCCGGCTTCACCTTCTTCGGGCTGCAGGGCCTGTGGCAGGAGAGCATGGACACCCTGGCGCTCACCCTCTCCGCGGTGTTCGTGGCGCTGCTGTTCGCGATCCCGCTGGGCGTCTGGGCGGGGCTGTCCGAGCGGTTCAACCGGTTCGTGACGCCGTTCCTGGACTTCATGCAGACGATGCCGACCTTCGTCTACCTCGCCCCGCTGACCCTGTTCTTCCTCATCGGGGGCGCCTCCGCCACGATCGCCACCGTGATCTACGCGGCGCCGCCCGCGATCCGCATCACCGCGCATGCCATCCGGTCGGTGCCGGAGACGACGGCCGAGGCGGCCGAATCGCTCGGTGCGACACGCCGGCAGGCGCTGCTGAAGGTCCTGCTGCCGATGTCCAAGCGGACCGTGGTGATGGGCGTCAACCAGTCGATCATGGCCGCCCTGGCCATGGTGACCATCGCGGCGCTGATCGACGCTCCCGGCCTCGGCAAGACCGTCCTGCAGGCCCTGCAGTCGCTCGACGTGGGCACGGCCTTCAACGCGGGCCTCGCCATCGTCGTCATGGCGATCGTCCTCGACCGGGTCACCACCGCCGCCAGCGCGCGGGAGGAGTCGGCCCGGCGTGCGGACGGCCGGTTCGTCACCTGGCGGCGGCCGCTGCTGGCCGCCGGCGGTGTGGTCACGGCGGTTCTCGTCTACATGTCGCACACCTACGTGTGGGCCGCCGAGTTCCCCGGCGAGGGCGGCGTCGGCTCCTCCATCGCGCGCGCGGCGGACACCACGACCACCTGGGTGCAGGACAGCCTCTCGGGTCTCACCAACGCCTTCCGCGACGCCATCACCAACGGCCTCCTCAACCCGTTCCAGTCGTTGCTCACCGACTCCCCGTGGTGGCTCGTCGCCGCGGTGCTGATCGCGCTCGGCACGGTGCTCGGAGGCTGGCGCGCGGGCGTCACCGCGGCCGTGTGCGTGGGTCTGCTGCTCGGCACGGGCCTGTGGTCGGACAGCATGACGACGCTGGCGTCGACCCTCGTCGCGACGGTGCTGGTGATGGTGCTGGGCATCGTCTTCGGCGTGTGGATGGGACGCAGCGCGCTCGTGGACCGGCTGCTGCGGCCCACTCTGGACGCGGCGCAGGTCATGCCGCCGTTCGTCTATCTCGTACCGTTCCTCGCACTGTTCGGCGCGACCCGGTTCACGGCCATCGTCGCCGCGATCGTCTACGCCGCACCGGTGGCCATCAAGATCATCGCGGACGGGGTGCGGGCCGTGCCCGCTGCCACCGTCGAGGCGGCCACCTCCGCCGGGTGCAACACCTGGCAGATCATCACCAAGGTTCAACTGCCCATGTCACGCAGTGCTTTGACGCTCGCCACCAACCAGGGCCTGATCTATGTACTGTCGATGGTCGTGGTGGGCGGCCTGGTGGGAGCGGGCGCCCTCGGCTACGACGTCGTGGCCGGATTCTCCCAGGGGCAGCTGTACGGGAAGGGACTCGCGGCGGGGCTCGCCATCGTCCTTCTCGGAGTCATGTTCGACCGGATCACTCAGGCCGCCGCGCGACGCGTGAGCGCATAAGGAGCAACTGACCATGGCAACACAGGTACGACAGTGGAGAGCCGGCGTGGCCGGACTGGCCGTCCTCGGCCTCGCCCTCACCGCCTGCGGCGGTGCGAAGGTCGGTGACAGCTCCACGGACGCGGACAGCTCGGGCGACTCCGCCAAGTGCGGCACCTTCAACCTGGCCGTCAACCCGTGGGTGGGCTACGAGGCGAACGCGGCGGTCGTCGCGTACGTCGCGGAGAACGACCTCGGCTGCAAGGTCACCAAGAAGGACCTGAAGGAGGAGATCGCCTGGCAGGGCTTCGGGACGGGCGAGGTCGACGCCGTCATCGAGAACTGGGGCCACGACGACCTCAAGAAGAAGTACATCACCGACCAGAAGACCGCCGTCGAGGCCGGTGCGACCGGCAACGAAGGCCTGATCGGCTGGTACGTGCCGCCGTGGCTGGCCAAGGAGCACCCGGACATCACCGACTGGAACAACCTCGACAAGTACGCCGACAAGTTCCGGACATCGGAGTCGGGGGGCAAGGGCCAGCTCCTCGACGGCGACCCGTCGTTCGTCACCAACGACGAGGCCCTGGTGAAGAACCTGAAGCTGGACTTCAAGGTGGTGTACGCGGGCAGCGAGACCGCCCTCATCCAGGCCTTCCGCAAGGCGGAGAAGGACAAGGAATGGGTGATCGGCTACTTCTACGAGCCCCAGTGGTTCATGGCCGAGGTGCCGCTGGTCAAGATCAAGCTGCCCGAGTACAAGGCGGGCTGCGACGCCGACGCGGAGAAGGTCGCCTGCGACTACCCCGTGTACAAGCTCGACAAGATCGTCAGCACCAAGTTCGCCAAGTCGGGCAGCCCGGCCTATGACCTGGTCGAGAACTTCACCTGGACGAACGACGACCAGAACACGGTGGCCAAGTACATCGCGGTCGACAAGATGACGCCCGAGGCGGCGGCCAAGAAGTGGGTCGAAGCCAACCGCGCCAAGGTCGACGCCTGGATCAAGTGACCCGGGGCCGGTAGGCGGTCGAACATGCCCGGTGGGCGGCGTGCGCAGGTGCGCGCCGCCCACCGGGCATCGCCGTGTTCGGGCCCGTTTTCCTCGGGTCGCGGACCCCTTGACACTCCCTCCCCGAGGCAGGCACATTGAGTTGCGCAACCTGAACCATGTTGCGCACACAGCAACTGAACCGGCTGGACTGGTTTTCAATCGGAGGTGCGGCGATGGCGGGACCCCGAGTGGTCATCATCGGAGCGGGCGTCGTGGGCGCGGCACTCGCTGACGAGATCTCCGCGCGCGGCTGGACCGAAGTGACCGTGGTCGACCAGGGCCCGCTCCCCGCCACCGGGGGCTCCTCGTCGCACGCCCCGGGCCTGGTCTTCCAGACGAACCCGTCCAAGACCATGACGGAGCTGGCGCGCTACACCGTCGAGAAGTTCTGCTCCCTCGACGTCGACGGCGAGCCCTGCTTCCTCCAGGTCGGCGGCCTCGAAGTGGCCACCACCCCCGAGCGGCTGACCGAACTGCACCGCCGCCACGGCTGGATCACCGCCTGGGGCATCGAGTCCCGGCTGCTGAGCGCCGACGAATGCGTCGAGCGGCACCCGCTGGTCAACCGCGACAGGGTCCTCGGCGGCCTCCTGGTCCCGACCGACGGCCTCGCCAAGGCCGTCCTCGCCGTCGAGGCGCAGATCCGCCGGGCCACCGAGCGCGGCGTGAACTTCCTCGCCCGCCACGAGGTCCTCGATGTGCTGCACACCGACGGCGAGGTGACGGGCGTCCTCACCGACCAGGGCGAGATCCCCGCCGACATCGTCGTGTGCTGCGCCGGCATCTGGGGCCCGAGGATCGCCCGCATGGTCGGCATGAACCTCCCGCTCACCCCGCTCGCCCACCAGCTCGCCTGGACCGGCCCGGTCCCGGCCCTGGCCGGCCAGACCGAGGAGGCGGTCCGCCCGATCCTGCGTCACCAGGACGCCGACCTCTACTACCGCGACCGCTTCGACGGCATCGGCATCGGCTCCTACGGCCACCGCCCGATGCCCATCTCCGCCGACGACATCCTGTCCGTGGACGAGGCCGACACGATGCCGTCGGTCCTGAAGTTCACCGAGGAGGACTTCGCCGACGCCTGGACCGAGACCCAGTCCCTGCTGCCCGCGACGGCGGAGGCCAAGGTCGAGGAGGGCATCAACGGCCTGTTCTCCTTCACCACCGACGGCTACCCGCTCCTCGGTGAGTCCCCGGACGTCAAGGGCTTCTGGGTCGCGGAGGCGGTCTGGGTCACGCACTCGGCGGGCGTGGGCCGGGCCGTAGCCGAATGGCTGGTCGACGGCTACTGCTCCTCCTTCGACCTGCACGAGTGCGACGTCAACCGCTTCGAGCCGCACCAGCTCTCCCCGGAGTACGTCCTGGCCCGCGACTGCCAGAACTTCGTCGAGGTCTACGACATCCTCCACCCCCTCCAGCCCTCCGGGAAGCCCCGCCCGATCCGCACCAGCCCCTTCCACGCCCGCCAGCGGGAGCACGGCGCCGTCTTCCTGGAGGCGAACGGCTGGGAGCGCCCGCAGTGGTACGAGGCCAACGCAGGGCTGGTCGAGGGCCGCAGCATCCCGACCCCGAACGACTGGGCCGCGCGGTACTGGTCGCCCATCGTCGGCGCCGAGGCCCAGGCCACCCGCGAGACCGTCGCGATGTACGACATGACGGCCCTCAAGCGCCTGGAGGTCACCGGCCCCGGTGCCGCCGACTTCCTGGAGCGACTGGTCACGAGCAAGGTCGCCAAGTCCGTCGGCTCGGTGACGTACACGCTGCTGCTGGACCACGACGGCGGCATCCGCAGCGACATCACGGTCGCCCGCCTCGCCCGCGACGTCTTCCAGGTCGGCGCCAACGGCAATCTCGACCTCGACTGGTTCACCCGGCACCTCCCCGCCGACGGCACCGTCCAGGTCCGCGACATCACCTCCGGTACGTGCTGCATCGGCCTGTGGGGCCCGCTCGCCCGCAAGGTCCTCCAGCCGCTCACGGACGA
This sequence comes from Streptomyces sp. NBC_00104, assembly GCF_045160825.1. Taxonomy (NCBI): domain Bacteria; kingdom Bacillati; phylum Actinomycetota; class Actinomycetes; order Kitasatosporales; family Streptomycetaceae; genus Streptomyces; species Streptomyces sp. NBC_00104. The sequence continues at coordinate 10,389,174 of NZ_CP108215.1, forward strand.
GGACTTCTCGGGCGACGGCCTGAAGTACTTCCGCGCCCGGCGCGCCCACATCGGCTCCGTCCCCGTCACGGCCATGCGGCTGTCGTACGTCGGCGAACTCGGCTGGGAGCTGTACACCACGGCCGACCTCGGCCAGAAACTCTGGGACAACCTCTGGGCCGCCGCCCAGCCGCTCGGCGGCGTCATCGCCGGGCGCGGCGCCTTCAACAGCCTCCGCCTGGAGAAGGGCTACCGCTCCTTCGGCACCGACATGACCTACGAGCACGACCCGTACGAGGCCGGCGTCGGCTTCGCCGTCAAGCTCGACAAGGACGACTTCATCGGCAAGGCCGCGCTGGAACGCCGCAAGGCCGACGTACGGCGGAAGCTGACCTGCCTCACCATCGAGGACCCGCGGGCGGTCGTCATGGGCAAGGAACCGGTGTACGACGGCGACCGGCCCGTCGGCTACGTCACCAGCGCGGCGTACGGCTACACGATCGGCAAGGGGATCGCCTACGCGTGGCTGCCGACGGAGTCGGCGGTGCCCGGGGCCACGTTGCACATCGGGTACTTCGACCAGCGCGTCGAGGCGGTCGTGGCCGAGGAGCCGTTGTTCGATCCGACGATGTCCCGTCTTCGTGGGTGAGGGGTTCGAAAGGGGGTGCCCGGACGGGTTGTCGGGCGGCCTCGGGTGGGTGGTGGCTGGTCGCTCCCCCACTCTCGGCCTCGCTCGAGCGGGAGGGACCCCCATCGCGGCGGAGCCGCATATCGACACAGCCCCGCGCCCTTCAGGGGCGCTACGGCTCGGGTTCTTGGAAGGAGTGCCGTCCGTGACCGCACAGGTGCTTGACGGGAAGGCGACCGCTGCCGCCATCCGCCGTGAACTCGCCGAGCGCGTCGCCAAGTTGACCGCCACCGGTGCGCGTCCGCCCGGCCTCGGGACCGTCCTGGTCGGTGACGATCCCGGGAGCCGTGCCTACGTGGCCGGCAAGCATCGGGACTGCGCTCAGGTGGGGATCGCCTCGCTGCGTCGGGAGCTTCCCGCCGACGCCACGCAGCGGCAGGTCGAGGACGTCATCGACGAGCTGAACGCCGATCCGGACTGCACCGGTTACCTCGTGCAGCTCCCGCTCCCGCGCCACCTGGACGCCAACGCCGTACTGGAGTGCATGGACCCGGCCAAGGACGCCGACGGACTGCACCCCGTCAGCCTCGGCCGGCTCACCCTCGGCGTCGAGGCCCCGCTGCCCTGCACCCCGCGCGGCATCGTCGAACTGCTCCGCCGTTACGAGGTGCCGCTCGCCGGTGCGCGGGTCTGCGTGATCGGACGCGGCATCACCGTGGGACGCCCCCTCGGCCTGCTCCTCACCCGCAGGTCCGAGAACGCCACCGTCACCCTCTGCCACACCGGAACCAAGGGCCTGGCCCGGCACACCCGCGAGGCGGACATCGTCGTCGCGGCGGCCGGCTCGCCCGGGCTGATCACCCGGGACATGCTGCGCCCCGGCGCCGCCGTCCTGGACGTCGGTATCACCCGCACCGACCAGGGGCTGGCCGGCGATGTGCACCCGGACGCCGCCCAGGTCGCCGGATGGTTCGCGCCGATGCCCGGGGGCGTGGGGCCCATGACGCGGGCGATGCTCCTGGCCAACGTCGTCGAGGCCGCCGAGAGGAACGCGAACGCCGTATGAACGCGAAAGCCGCACTGACCGCGCCGGCCCCCAACCGCCCGCTCTGTCCGCACCTCTCACAAGACGGAGACGTCCGATGAGCCCCCGTACCCCCGGCGCCGAGCTGCCCGAACATCCCGACTGGCTGTGGCGCACACCCGAGCCGAAGCGCTCCTACGACGTGATCGTCGTCGGCGGCGGCGGACACGGCCTCGCCACCGCCCACTACCTGGCCAAGAACCACGGCATCACCAACGTCGCCGTGCTGGAGAAGGGCTGGCTGGCGGGCGGCAACATGGCCCGCAACACCACCATCATCCGCTCCAACTACCTGTGGGACGAGAGCGCCGGCATCTACGAGCACGCGCTCAAGCTGTGGGAAGGCCTGGCCGAGGAACTCGACTACCCGATCCTCTTCTCCCAGCGCGGCGTGCTGAACCTCGCCCACAGCCTCCAGGACGTCCGCGACAGCGTGCGCCGGGTGGAGGCCAACCGTCTCAACGGCGTGGACGCGGAGTGGCTCGACGCTGACGGGGTCAAGGAAGTCTGTCCGATCGTCAATGTCTCGCCGGACGTGCGCTACCCGGTCCTGGGCGGTACCTACCAGCCACGGGCCGGCATCGCCAAGCACGACCACGTCGCCTGGGGCCTGGCCCGCTCGGCCGATGCCGCAGGCATCGACATCATCCAGAACTGCGAGGTCACGGGGCTGGACGTGGTCGGCGGCCGGGTGGTCGGCGTCCGGACGAACCTGGGCCCGATCGCGGCGGGCAAGGTCGCCCTCTGCTCGGCCGGCCACACGTCCGTACTGGCGGCCATGGCGGGCATCGAACTGCCCGTCCAGAGCCACCCGTTGCAGGCACTCGTCTCCGAGCTCCTGGAGCCGGTGCACCCGACGGTGGTCATGTCCAACGCGGTCCATGTGTATGTCAGCCAGGCACACAAGGGCGAGCTGGTGATGGGCGCGGGCATCGACTCGTACAACTCCTACACCCAGCGCGGCGCGTTCCACATCATCGAGGAGCAGATGTCCGCGGCCCTGGAGCTGTTCCCGGTCTTCGCCCGCGCCCACGTCCTGCGCACCTGGGGCGGCATCGTCGACGTGAGCCCCGACGCCTCCCCGATCATCGGCCTCAGCCCGGTCGACAACCTGTACCTCAACTGCGGCTGGGGAACGGGCGGTTTCAAGGCCACCCCGGGCGTCGGCTGGGTCTACGCCCACACCATCGCCCACGACACGCCCCACCCCCTCAACGCCCCCTTCTCGCTCGACCGTTTCACCACCGGCGCGCTCGTCGACGAGCACGGCGCGGCCGCGGTGGCCCACTAGGACCACTGGAAGCTTTGGGAGCCGAACCATGCTGCTCATCACCTGCCCGTGGTGCGGGCCCCGCGACGAGGCCGAGTTCCACTACGGCGGTCAGGCCCACGTCCCCTACCCCGAGACCCCGTCGACCCTCACCGACGAGGAATGGGCCCGCTACCTCTTCTTCCGCGACAACCCCAAGGGCCCCTTCGCCGAACGCTGGAGTCACGCGGCGGGCTGCCGCCAGTGGTTCAACGCGGTCCGGAACACGGCGACCAACGAGATCCTGGCGGTGTACCGGCCGGGGGAGCCGCGCCCGGCCGTGGAGGAACCGGGGCGCGCGGCGAACTCCGCGCCACGCGCGGCATCTCTGGGCCATTCGGCGACTTCTGAGTCACGTCCGGCGTCTCCGGATTGTCCGGCCGCTTCCGAGCCGGGGCCGGCATCATCAGCCCGTCCGGCGTTCGAGGACGAGGCCCTTCAGGCCGAAGGGGAGTCTGGGGGCGCAGCCCCCAGATGGGGGTCCCCCCGCTCGAGCGAAGCCGAGAGTGGGGGAGGGACGGGTAGGGGCGGCGGGGGCGAGGAGCATCCGTTCCGCCACCCCACCCGAGGCCGAGTGAACCGTGACCTCCCCCTCACCTTCACCTTCGACGGCACCGCCTACCAGGGCTACCAGGGCGACACCCTCGCCTCCGCCCTCCTCGCCAACGGCATCGTCCAGACCGGCACCAGCATCAAACTCGGCCGCCCCCGAGGCATCTTCTCGGCCGGAGTCGAGGAACCCAACGCCGTGATCCAGATCGAGGCCCCCTTCCCGGAGCCGATGCTCCCCGCGACGGCCGTCGAGCTGTACGACGGCCTCGTGGCAAGCAGCCTCCCCGGCCAGGGGCGCCTCGCCACCGAGCCCGATCCGGCCCGCTACGACGCCGTCCACGCCCACTGCGACCTGCTGATCGTCGGCGCCGGCCCGGCCGGCCTCGCCGCCGCGGCCGCGGCCGCACGCAGCGGCGCCCGGGTCGTCCTCGCCGACGACCAACCGCACCTGGGCGGCAGCCTCCTGGGCACGGGCGAACACCTCGACTGGGCCGAAGAGATCGCCGAACGACTCGACACCGCCCCCGAGGTCCGCGTCCTGCGCCGCACCACCGTCTTCGGCTACTACGACGACAACCACCTCCTCGCCGTGGAACGCCGCACCAACCACCTCGGCGCCGAGGCCCCCGAGAACGTCTCCCGGGAACGCGTCTGGCGCATCCGCGCCCGCCGCGTCGTCCTCGCCACCGGCGCCCACGAACGCTCCCTCGCCTTCGCGGACAACGACCGCCCCGGCGTGATGCTGGCCGCCTCGGCCCGCACCCACGCCAACCGCCACGGCGTCCTGCCCGGCCGCCGCGCGGTCGTCTTCACCACCAACGACAGTGCCTACGAGGCCGCCCTGGACCTCGCCGAGGCGGGCATCGACGTCACGGCGATCGTCGACACCCGCCCCGACGCGGGGGAGTGGGCGCGGCGCGCCCGCGAGGCCGGCATCGAGGTGCTGACCGGGCACGCCGTCACCGGTACGGAGGGCGACCCACGCGTCACCGCCGTGACCGTCGCCCCGTACGGGGAGTCCGCGGGACAGCGGCGGTTCGCCGCCGATCTCCTGCTGGTCTCCGGCGGCTGGAACCCGGTGGCACACCTCTTCAGCCAGGCGGGCGGCACACTGCGCTACGACGAGACGCTGGGCTCCTTCGTCCCCGACACCTGCCGGCAGGCGGTCGAGGTGGCGGGCAGCGCGAGCGGTGTGTTCGACGTCGCCGGCGTTCTCGCACAGGGCGCGGGCGCCGGTGCCCGCGCGATCGAGGCCGAGGGCTACACCTCTGAGGCGCCCCGTCTGCCGCACGTGGCCGCGCAGCCGCAGACGCCGCCCATGCATGTGTACGTCGTCCCGGGCGCCGACGGCGCACCCCGCTTCGTCGACCTCCAACGCGACGTGACCGTCGACGACCTGACCCGGGCGACCGGCGCCGGCATGCGCTCGGTCGAGCACACCAAGCGCTACACCACGGCCGGCACCGCCAACGACCAGGGCAAGACGTCCGGTGTCCTGGCCAGCGGTGTCGTCGCCGAACTGCTCGGCGTGGACATCTCCGCGCTCGGCACCACGACGTTCCGTCCCCCCTACACCCCGGTCTCCTTCGCCACGCTCGCGGGCCGCGACCGAGGCGCGCTGCACGACCCCATCCGCACGACGGCCCTGCACACCTGGCATGTGGAGCACGGGGCCCTCTTCGAGAACGTCGGCCAGTGGAAGCGCCCCTGGTACTACCCGCAGGCCGGCGAGGACATGGAGACGGCCGTGCTGCGCGAGTGCGCCGCAGCCCGCGACGGCGTCGCCTTCATGGACGCCTCCACCCTCGGCAAGATCGACGTCCAGGGCCCGGACGCCGGTGCGTTCCTCGACCTGCTCTACACCAACATGATGAGCACCCTGAAGGTCGGCATGATCCGCTACGGCGTCATGTGCCGCCCGGACGGCATGGTCTTCGACGACGGCACGGTCATCCGCCTCGCCCGGGACCGCTTCCTGGTCACCACCACGACCGGCAACGCGGCCGCCGTACTGGACTGGATGGAGGAGTGGCTCCAGACCGAGTGGCCCGAGCTGAAGGTCCACTGCACCTCCGTGACCGAACAGTGGGCCACCGTCGCCCTGGTCGGCCCCCGTTCCCGCGACGTCCTCGGCTCACTCGCACCCCACCTCGCCGTGTCCAACGACGACTTCCCGTTCATGGCCTGGCGCGAGACGACCGTCGCCGGCATCGAGGCCCGCGTCTGCCGGATCAGCTTCTCCGGCGAACTCGCCTACGAGATCAACGTGTCACCGTGGGACGCCCTCACCCTCTGGCAGGCGCTGTACGAGGCCGGAGCCCCGTACGGCATCACCCCGTACGGCACCGAGACCATGCACGTCCTGCGCGCCGAGAAGGGCTACCCGATCATCGGCCAGGACACCGACGGCACCGTCACCCCCCAGGATCTCGGGATGAACTGGGTGGTCTCGAAGAAGAAGCCCGACTTCATCGGCAAGCGCTCCCACGCCCGCGCCGACACCACCCGCCCCGACCGCAAACACCTGGTCGGCCTGCTCCCGGAGGACCCCGGCACCTTCCTCCCCGAGGGCACCCACCTGGTCGCCGACAGCGTCCTGCCCGCCCCGCCCGTCCCGATGCTCGGCCACGTCACCTCCAGCTACCGCAGCGCCGCCCTCGGCCGGACCTTCGCCCTCGCCCTGGTCAAGGGCGGCCGGGACCGCATCGGCGAGCGCCTGTACGCCCCCGTCGGCGACCGGCTGGTCCCGGTGACCGTCGCAAGCCCCGTCCTCTACGACCCCGAGGGAGCCCGCCGCGATGGCTGACACCGCACTCACCGCCCCGCCCCGCAGCCCCCTGGCCCACGCCGCCGACCGCCTGGCCACCGCCACCCGCACCTCCGGAGGCGCGATCCGGCTGGCCGAACTCCCCTTCCTGACCCAGCTCGACATCCGCCTCGACGCCAAGGGAGCGGCGGCCGACGCCATCGGCCTCGCCCTGGACCTCCCCCTGCCCCTCGAACCCAACACCGTCGTACGCGCCGGGCAGCTGACCGCGCTGTGGCTGGGCCCGGACGAATGGCTGCTGGTGGGGCCGCCCGGCACCGAGCGGGACCTGGAGAGCCGGATCCGAACGGCCGCGGGCGACGAACCCGTCTCCGTCACCGACGTCTCCGCCCAACGCACCGCCCTCCTCGTCGCGGGCCCCCGCGCCCACGACCTCCTGTCCCACGGTTGCGCCCTGGACCTGCACCCGCGCGCCTTCGAACCCGGACGCTGCGCCCAGACCACCGTGGGCCGCACCCAGGTCATCCTGGTCGCCCGCGACGCACCCGGGTCCGGCTTCTGGGTGCTGGTCCGCTCCTCCTTCGCCGGCTATCTGACGGACTGGCTGCTGGACGCGGCGACGGAATACATCTGAACGAGCTCAGTGAGGCGACCCGTCTACTCAGAAGGGGGGCACGGACAAGAGCGCCGGCGGAGAGCCGGCGCTCCGACGCCGCGTCGTAGGGGCTGAACCCGGGTCGTCGACGAGTGAAGCGCCCGGCCCGTCGACCGCGACGGACCGGGCGCTTCGCACCTCACCTCATCGCACCTGTCCCGCGTACGGCGCGACGGTGATCCGGTCGATCAGCGGCGCGTACCGGGAGCGGAGCAGCACGCCGGGGAAGGTGTCCGAGGCGTAGGTGGTGCCGTCGAAGTTCGGCAGTTCCTCGGAGCGGAAGACGACCGTGTTCTGCCCCTTCTCCAGCTGGACCGGGACGGTCAGCTCCCAGAAGTTGTTCTGGTGGAAGCTGTGCGGGAAGCCGACGCGCCGCGTCTCGCCGCCGTTGACGGTGATGTCGGCGTGGCGGGCGAGCGGGTCCGGGTTGTAGTGGGTGGCCTCGGACTGCTCGGGGTTGGAGTAGCGCACGCGCAGCGCGTAGAGGCCGGCCCGGTCCGCGGCGACGGTGAACGTCGCCGTGTTGCCGTTGCCCGGGGCGCCGCCGATCCCGCTGATCGCCGTCCCGTCGGTGGCCAGGGAGAGCGGCGTGAGTGTGGCCGAGCCCGCGAGCTTCGCGTCCTTCGCCTCGTACGTGCGCTCCGGGAGCGCGCCCCGCGTCGGTGTGACCGTGAGGCGGTCGACGAGGGTGGCGGACGAACCCCCGGTCACCGTCACCTTGTTGACGCCGCCCGAGAGGGAGACCGCCACGCTGCTCCTGCCCTTGGCCAGGCGCAGGACGTCGTGCCCGTTGACGGAGAGCCGGGCGCCCGAGCCGCCGAGGGTGTCGACCCGGAGAGTCGCCTCGCGGTCGGCGGGGGAGTAGACCCAGAACGTGGCGGTCTGCTTCTTCGCGAGGCGGGCCGCGCCCGAGCCGGTGGCGGCGGTTCCGGCCTGCTTCGGCAGGTCGTAGACGGGCTGGGCCCCGCCGCCCAGCCAGGCCAGCTCGCCCTCGTACACCTGGGTGGCGGCCGAAGCCCCGGGAAGGGACAGGGTGAGGCGGTCGACGATGGCGTCACCCTGGGTGGCGCGCTCGCCGTCGAGGCTCTTCGCGGCGAGCGTCAGGGTGTGCTTGCCCTTGGTGAGCCGGACCTTGGTGTCGGTGTGGTCCCACACCACCCACTTGTAGCCCAGCGTCAGGTACAGCTCCTGCTCACTGTCCGCCTTGCCGTCCACCCGCAGGAAGACGTTGGTGGGGCCCTGTTCCTTCACCCTGTCGAAGGTGTTGAGGGAGTTGGCGAAGACGCCCAGGTCGTAGGTGCCGTCCTCGGGCACCTCCACCGTGAAGTCGAGCGTGACGTCCGAGCCGGTGCGCAGACCGCCCACGTTGTAGCCGCCGGAGGTGTAGAACTTCGACACGTCGCGCGGGGAGCCCTCGGGGCCGTTCTTCGAGTAGCCCGACCCGGTGTGGGCGGCGTCCTCCGCCTCGTACGACGCCTGCCAGGAGGCGGACGGCGACTGAGTGCCCTTCGCTCTGCCGGCCGGGCTGAGGACGATCTCGTACGCCGAGGACTCCTTCAGGGCGGGCAGTCCGCCGTCACCGAAACCGACGACGACCGTGCCGTCGTCCCCGACCTTCAGGTCCGTCTCCGTGAGCAGCTTCGGGCCGGCGGAGTCGCCCACCTGTCCGCTCCACTCGATCTCCCGTACCCAGGCGTGCACGCGCTCCCCGAAGAGCTTCTTCGGAACCTTGTCGAAGGTGATGTGGCCCTTGCCGGTGGACCCGCCGAAGACCAGCCGGGCCTGCTTCTTCCTCTCGTCCAGCGTGCCGACGCCCTGCAGGGTGTAGTTCTCGCCGGGGAACGGCGGGGTCACCTCCACCGTGTGCCCGCTCATCGAGGCGTACGCGTTCAGCAGCCACCACTGTCCGTTGCCGCGGTTGGACTCCACCGCGGAGTCGGAGAGGTTGCCGTCGATGTTCCAGTACGCGATGTCGGCGTCCACCTTGGACTCCTCGATCGCGGACACCCACTGGATCATCTGGCCGGGGACGGAGGTGTGGTAGTTGAAGGCGTACTCGTTGATGTTGATGGGGAGTCGGGTGCCCTCCTTGCCGGTGCCCTGGAACAACTCCTTCTCCCACGCCCGGTACTTGGCGACACTTTTCCGCACCGCCTCCGGGTGGCTCAGCTCGTGCCAGGTGATGACCTCGGGGAGGGTGCCCGCGGCCAGGGTGTGGCCGAGGAAGCCCTTCACCTGGTCGAACAGGACGCTGGTGTTGGGGCCGGCGATGCGGGCGCCGGGCATCCTGCCCTTGATGAGCTGGTAGGCGTCGTCCCAGGCGGCGAAGAAGTCGTCCGGATCGTCGAGCCAGCTGACCTTGTCGTAGCTCCACTCGCCGGTGCCGAACATGTTGCCCTCGGGCTCGTTGAACGGCACGAAGACGATGTTGTCCTGGTACTTCTCCGGCAGCTTCAGGACCTGGTCGACCTGCTCCGCGATCTTCTCCTTGTAGAGCTTCAGCTTCTCCTCGGGGGTGTCGCCCGGCCACTGGTACGGGAAGCCGCGGTGGATGTCGGTCATGTAGATGTACACATCACCGTCGGTGGAGTCGGCCAGCGGCTTCACCACCTCCAGCGCGTCGGCCCCCGGGTGCTGCGGGCCGTCCTGCGCCTTCGTGGAGACCGTGCGCAGGCCCATGCCCTCCATGAGGTTGTTGGTGGGGACGTCCGGTCCGTACACGCCGTAGAGGGTGCCGGAGGCGCCGCCGTGGAACGCGCCGGTGTCCGAGCCGAGGTCGACCGTGAGCTGCCCCTCGCGCACCACCGTGACGGTCGCCTTCACGGCGCGCCCGGCTGCCGTTCCCGCCACCGTGAACGTCCCCGGCCGGTCGTACTTCTCGGACGGCACGGCGTCCCAGGAGACCGGCGTGTCGCGGTCGAAGCCGTCGGAGAAGGAGGAGCGGACGGCGGCGGGGAGGGACGGGGCGGTCCCGGTCGTGGTACGGACCTCGAAGGACGTCTTCGAGGGCTCCTGGACGGTCGGCACGTCCCCGACCGTACCGGCCACCTGCTCCGGGCTGAGCGCGGAGTGCCACACGGTGAAGTCGTCGATCGCGCCCTTGAGCAGCGGATCCGGCCAGAAGGACTTGCCGATGTAACCGGCGGCCGTGGCCGAACCGGCCAGCAGATCCCTGGCCTTGACGCCGGTCTCGGCCGAGGCGACCGCCACGCCGTCGAGGTAGGTCGTCACCTGGCCGGCGGAGGTGTCGAGGGTGACGGTGACCGTCTTCCACGTATCGGCGGGAAGCATCGCGTACCCGTCGACCTGTGCCTCACCCCCTCCGCCGGCGGTGACGGCGGAACGCAGCACGCCGTTGCCGCTGTACGGGGTGGTGAAGAGGTACGTGGTGGTGTTGGTGCCCAGGTCGAAGATCCGCTGCCAGGCCGACTTGTCGCCGCTCCACTTCACGCGGGCGGAGACCGTCAGGTCGCTCGCGTCGCCGAGCACTTCGCGGGGCAGCCGGACGTACGCGCCGTCCGAGGTGGGCGCTCCGCCGGGCAGGGCGAGCGCCTTGCCTCCGTCCGCGCCCTCGACGGACCGGGCGGTGGAGCCGTTCACCAGGGTCGCCGTCAGACCGTTGCCCGAACTGTCGGTGATCCTGCCGGAAGCGAGGTCGTCCTGGTCGAAGGTGTAGCGGGCGACGGGCTGGGGCGTGTCGGCCGCCTGAGCGGAGCCGGCGGGCACGGCCAGCAGGCCCGCGCCGAGCGTCAGGGCCACGGCGGCGGGAGCTCGGCGCCGTGCGGTTCTGTCAGCGGATGGCATGGATCGCGTCCTCAATCCTCGGGTGACGGGGTTCCGGTCGGCCCACCTCGGTCGGCTGCTCGTCCACGTGCTGTTTCCGGCTGTCTCCGGCGAGGAGGCGCGCAGGTGGCGCGGCGCGCGGAGCGGCCCACACGGCGGCCGGAAGGATCACTTCATCGAACCGGTTCGGCGAAGCTAGCACCGAGATGCCCGACCAGCAATCCCCTCAACGCAAGGATTTCCAGGCCTTTTGTCAGGATCTTGGCCAGGCGGGCAAGGGTGTTGACAGGCGCTCCCACAGTTCTTACCGTCACTTCACGCGAACCGGTTCGACGACCGGTGAGCGCCCCTCGTCCATCCCACCCCCTCACGACCCGCAGGCGGTATTCTCTTCTGAGGTATCGAACCGGTTCGAGCAAGGAGTCGGCGTGAACATCGGTGAGATCGCCCGGCGGGCCGGTGTCTCGCGGAGCACCGTGTCCTACGCGCTGAGCGGCAAGCGGCCGGTCTCGGAGGACACGCGCCGGAGGATCCAGCAAGTCGTCGACGAGCTGGGTTACCGGCCCAGCGCCAGTGCCCGTGCCCTGGCCAACGGGCGGACCAGCACGATCGGTCTGGTCTTCCCGCCTGCCGGGAACCACTACACGGGGATGCAGCTGGACTTCATCGGCAGCGTGGTGGAGGCGGCCGCGGCCTACGACTACGACGTGCTGCTGTCCCCCAGCGGCGTGGACAGCGACCGTTCCTTCCAGCGGGTGATGGGGGAGCGGCGGGTCGACGGCGCGATCCTGATGGAGATCAGGCTGGAGGACGACCGGGTCGACCACCTCACCGCCCTGGACTTCCCCTCCGTCACCATCGGCCGCACCGCTCGCCCGGAGGGCGGTTGGTGGGTGGGCCTCGACCACACCGCCCTGGTCGAGCGCTGCGTCCACCACCTGGCGGATCTCGGTCACCGCCGGGTCGCCTTCGTCAACCGTCCCGAGCAGCTGCTGCGCGCCGGGTACGAGTCCGCGCACCGCGGCCTGGACGGTTTCACCAAGGCCGCGGCCGAGCGCGGACTGACCGTCCGGACGTACTGCTGCGGTGACGACGCCGCCTCCGGCCAGGCCTGTGTGCAACGGATCCTGCACGACGACCCCGCCACCACGGCCCTGGTCACGTTGAACGAGGCCGCGCTGGGCGGCCTCTACCGGGGGCTGGCCCAGGCCGACCGCCATGTGCCGCGCGACTTCTCCGTCACCGGGGTCGTGGCCGGCCGCTGGGCGGAGACGGTGACCCCGCAGCTCACCGCGGCGGACGTACCGGCGGCCGACATGGGCCGTCTCGCCGTCGAACTGCTGGTGGAGCGGCTCGACCACCCCGACGCGCCGCCCCGGCACCATCTGCTCGCCCCGCCGATCTCGCTGCGGGCCAGCACCGGTCCTGCGGGAGCCGCGCCGAACGCGGACACCGGGTCCAGCACGACGCCCTGACCGCACAACTCGGTTAATCCGCGCCCGCCCTCCCCACCTGCTCTCCCCGCTCTGCCCGCCTCACCTCGCTGCCTTCGCCCGCTCTTCTCGCCCTTCTTCATCCGCTCGCCGAACACCCGGCCCGCACATCGGTGCCGTTCGGCGTACCCGCCGCCCTCGGCAATCCCTCGCCTCGGCACCCGCATGCCCGCGAACGCCTCGGCACCCGCATGCCAGACACAAAGGAACCCGCGATGAACAGCTACTCCAGACAGCGCCGTCTGACCGCCGCAGCCCTGACCGCGCTGGCCGTCGCCACCAGTGCCACCGCCTGTGGATCCGGCTCGGGCGGCACCGGCGCCGAGGGCGCGGAGAGCGGCACGTACTCGATCTGGGACCCGTACCCGCAGTTCGCCAAGGGCTCGGCGTGGGCGAAGCTGCTGGACGACTGCGGCACCGAGGCCGGAGTGAAGATCAAGCGGACCGCGTTCGACACCAGCGACCTGTCGAACAAGGCGCTGCTGGCGGCGCAGCAGGACAACTCGGCGGACGTCCTCATAGTCGACAACCCGGTCGTCTCCACCCTGGCCGAGGCCGGCGTGCTGACCACGACCGACGACAACAAGCTGGACACCTCGGCCGTCGACGCCAACCTGCTCGGGGCCGGTCAGTCGGGCGGGAAGACGTACGGAACTCCGGTCGGCGCCAACACCCTGGCCCTCTACTACAACAAGGAGGTCCTCAAGAAGGCCGGCGTGGACATCGCCTCGGTGAAGGACTGGGACTCGCTGACGGCGGCGCTGGCGAAGGTCGAGAAGGCAGGGAAGAAGGGGATCACGTTCTCGGCGATCGGGACGGAGGAGGGCAGCTTCCAGTTCCTGCCGTGGTTCTGGGGCTCGGGCGCGCAGCTCACCGACATCGGCTCGGCCGAGGCGGTGTCCGCGCTGTCGCTGTGGAAGAACTGGCTGGACAAGGGCTACGCCCCCAACTCGGTGATCAACAACACGCAGACGACCAGCTGGCAGGAGTTCGCGAGCGGCGACTACGCGTTCGCGGAGAACGGCACCTGGCAGCTCGCGGGCGCGGAGAAGGCCGGCTTCGACTACGGCGTCATCCCCGTCCCCGCTTCCGGCGGCGGTAACGCCGCCGCCCCGACCGGCGGTGAGTTCGTCACCATCCCGGTGCAGGGCGACACCGGCCGCTACGCCACCTCGCAGAAGCTGGTGGCCTGCCTGACCAGCACCGAGAACCTGTACGACACCGACACGACCCTGTCGTACGTGGCCCCCACCGCCGAGGTTCAGGACAAGCAGGTCGCCGCGAACGCCGAGCTGAAGCCGTGGGTGGAGGCGGTCAAGGCGGCCAAGGGGCGCACCAGCGACGACCTGGGCACCAAGTACCCCAAGATCTCCGAGCAGTTGTGGAAGGCCGTCCAGTCCGCCCTGAGCGGCGCCGAGTCTCCGAAGGACGCGCTCACGGCCGCTCAGTCCGCCGTCAAGTGACCGCACATGAGGGCCTTCTGATGACTGACACGGCACAAGTGCCACGCCGTCGGCCCGTGCCCGGCCACAGCGGGGCGGCCCCCGCCGCCCCGCCCCGGACACGGCGCCGCCCGACCTCCCCGCAGTGGGCGGCCTGGGCGTTCCTCGCCCCGGTCACCCTCTACCTCGTCCTCTTCTACGCCTATCCGCTCTACCGCAACCTCGACCTGAGCCTGCGGAACTACACCGTCCGTTCCTTCGTCCAGGGCGACGCGCCGTTCACGGGCCTGGCGAACTACCGGACCGTCCTCGACGACCCCACCTTCGCCCCGGCCCTGCTCCACACGGTCGTGTTCACCACCGTGTGCCTGGTCTTCCAGTACGTCATCGGTCTGGCTCTCGCGGTCTTCTTCCACCAGCACTTCCGGCTCTCCGCCACCCTGCGGGCGCTGTTCCTGGTGCCGTGGCTGCTGCCGCTGATCGTGTCGGCCTCCACCTGGTCGTGGATGCTCAACAGCGACTCCGGCATCGTCAACGCGGCCCTGCACGCCGTCGGGATCGGCCCGGTGAACTGGCTGACCTCACCGTCCTGGTCACTGACCTCGGTGATCATCGCCAACATCTGGATCGGCGTCCCCTTCAACCTGGTCGTGCTGTACAGCGGCCTGCAGTCCATCCCGGCCGGCCTCTACGAAGCCGCGGCCCTCGACGGCGCGAACGCCTGGCAGCGGTTCTGGCGCATCACCTTCCCGCTGCTGCGCCCGGTCTCCGCGATCACCCTGCTCTTGGGCCTGGTCTACACACTCAAGGTCTTCGACATCATCTGGATCATGACCAAGGGCGGCCCGGCGGACTCGTCCACCACCTTCGCCACCTGGTCCTACCAACTCGGCTTCGGCAACCTGCTGCCCGCCTTCGGCCCCGGAGCGGCCGTCGGGAACCTGCTCGTCGTCGCCGCCCTGGCCTTCGGCCTGGTCTACATGAGGGTCCAGCGAAAGCAGGCACTGTCATGAGCGGAAGCGGCAAGGCCATGCCCCGAAGCGGCAACCGTACGTGGTGGAAGACGGCCCTCGGCCTCCTGCTGACCGCGGTCATGCTCTTCCCGGTCTACTGGATGCTCAACGTGTCCCTCACCCGTGATCAGGACATGCGCAAGAGCCCGCCCGGCCTGTTCCCGGCCGACGCCACCCTGGAGGGCTACCGCAAGGTACTGGACGAGCAGCTGCCCTACCTCGGCACCAGCCTCGTCATCGGCCTCGGCACCGTCGTCCTGACCGTGGCCCTGGCCGCACCCGCCGGATACGCCCTGGCCAAACTCCGCCCACACGGCGGCGGCATCCTCAACTTCGTCCTCCTGGCCGCCCAGATGATCCCCGGCATCATCATGGCGATGGGCTTCTACGCCATCTACCTCAGCCTCGGCCTGCTCCAGTCCGTCCCCGGCCTGATCATCGCCGACTCCACCCTCGCGGTCCCCTTCGCCGTCCTCATCTTCACCGCCTTCATGTCCGGCATCCCCGGCGAACTGCTCCAGGCCGCCAAGACCGACGGCGCCGGACCGCTGCGCACCTTCTGGTCGATCGTCCTGCCCATGAGCCGCAACGCGATCGTCACGGTCTCGCTGTTCGCGTTCCTGTGGTCCTGGTCCGACTTCGTCTTCGCCGGCACCCTCGCGAGCGGCGGCGCCCACGAACCGATCACCCTCGGCATCTACCACTACATCGGCAACAACAACCAGGAGTGGAACGCCATCATGGCCACCGCCGTCGTGGCCTCGCTGCCCGCCGCGGTCATCCTCGTCCTCGCCCAGCGCTACGTCGCCGCCGGCGTCACCGCCGGAGCCGTCAAGGACTGACCGGCCCCTTCCCCCCTCGAAGAAACGAGTAGCCCTTTCATGACCGCCGCACGACCCGGCCCGGCCTTCTCCCTCCACGACATCCCGTTCAGCACGCACGGCTCCTGGTTCGACATCTCCCCGGTCCTGGCGGAGAAGACGTACGCCGAGGACCTGCACCTGGTCTCGCACCAGAACGGCATGCACGCCGTCCTGCGCCTCGTGCCGCTCGACGCCACGACGGGCGAGCGGGCCGAGACCCGCCTGGAGGCGACGCCGGCGCTGCTGAGCTGGACCGGCGCGGCCGGCCGGGTCGAACTGGCCTACGAGTCGCCGGACACCGTACGCCTGCGGGGTACGGGGCACCCGCTGAGCGTCTCCGCGGCGGCCCGAACGCTGACCCCCTTCGCCGGCACCTACTTCTTCCACGACGCGGCCGCCGACGCGTACGTGTTCACGTCGTACGAGACCGGACGTCGCTACCGCGTCACCGTGCTCCGCGGCGCGGCGGTCGACACACGCGGCAGCCAGGCCCTGGGCAGCGCCGACCGCGGCCTCACCATCAGCGCCGACGCGGACGGCCCCTGGGAGATGGCGGTCGAGGAACTCGACACGGCCCGGCCCCCGTACACGCCGACCACGCCTTTCGGCAAGATCGTCGAAGCCGCGCGGAACTCCTTCGCGGACTTCGTCGACGCGGTGGCCCCCTGGCGTTCGTCCGCCACCCCGGCAACCGAACTCGCCGCCTACGTCGTGTGGTCCGCGACCGTACGCCCGGCGGGACTGGTCACCCGTCCCGCCGTCCTGATGTCCAAGCACTGGATGGACAAGGTCTGGAGCTGGGACCACTGCTTCAACGCCCTCGCCCTGGCCCCCGGCCTCCCCGAACTGGCCCGGGACCAGTTCCACCTGCCCTTCGACCACCAGGACGAGACCGGGGCACTGCCCGACTCGGTCACCCACTCCGAAGTCCTCCACAACTTCGTCAAACCCCCGATCCACGGCTGGGCTTTCGCCCGCCTCAGCCGTCGCCTGACGACGCCCCCGAGCGAGGCGGAACTGACCGAGACGTACGGCAGGCTGGAACGCTGGACCAGCTTCTGGCTCACCGCGCGACGTGCCCCCGGCGCCGCGCTGCCCCACTACCAGCACGGCAACGACAGCGGCTGGGACAACGCCACCACCTTCGACCCCGAACGCGTGGTGGTCACCGCGGACCTGGCCGCCTTCCTGGTCCTCCAGCTGCACGAACTCGCCCGGCTGGCGACGCAGTTGAACAGACCGGACCAGGCCCGCCGATGGATGCGGGACGCCGAGGCGACTCAGTCGGCGATGCTCGACCAGCTCTGGACCGGTGACCGCTTCGTCTCCCGGGGAGTCGCCGGCGGCGCCACCTGGCCCAGCTCCAGCCTCCTCGACCTGATGCCCGTCGTGCTGGGCGAGCACCTGCCGGACGCCGTCAGCCGCGCCCTGGCCGACCGCATCGAGACCCACCTGACCCCGCACGGCCTCGCCACCGAACTCCCCACCTCGCCCCACTACCTCCCCGACGGCTACTGGCGCGGCCCGATCTGGGCCCCCGCCACGATCCTCATCGAGGACGGTCTCCGCCGCAGCGGCCACCACCGCCTGGCCGACGAGATCAGCACCCGCTTCCGCGCCCTGTGCGAAACCCACGGCTTCGCGGAGAACTTCGACGCCCTCACCGGAACGGGCCTGCGTGACCGCGCCTACACCTGGACCGCCAGCAGCTACCTCCTCCTCGCCGAGGCCCACGAAAACCGCGACGCCCCGGACGCCCGAAAGCGCTGACTTCCCCACACCCGCGCGGTCATGCGGGGAGAAGTCTCAACGGTTGAGACCTCACACACCTGGTGAGAGCTTGGTAAGGCTCACCTTATATCCTGTGGTCGAGCCCCCGGATGTCGCTTGTCGCGCGCCGGGGGCGTGAGCTGCCCTCCGCACGACAGGACCGACCATGCGCACCACTCCCCGCCACCTCGTCGCGGCTCTCGCTCTCACCCCGTTGCTGGCCGGTTGCTTCGCCGCCGGCGAGGAGGGCTCGGGCGCGAGTGGCGGGTCGGGAGCGGCCGGCCGTCTGCGGATAGCCCTCGCAGTGCCACCGGCGCAGGCCCTGTCGCCGTACAGCAACGACGCCACCGTGCTCAGCAAGCTCTCCGTGGCCGAAGGACTCACCGCCCTGGACGAGGAGGGCGCCGCGGCACCCGCCCTGGCCGACTCCTGGACCCGGAAGAACGACACGACCTGGGTCTTCGAACTGCGCAAGGCCACGTTCCAGGACGGCACCGAAGTCACCGCCGAGTCGGTCGTCAACGCGCTCGACCACGCCAACGAGGCCGAGACCAAGCCGCGCGTGCTGAGCGACGTGACGCTGACCGCCAAGGCCGACGACGCCGACACCGTCACCATCACCACCAAGACCGCCGACCCGGTGCTCCCGCTCCGGCTCGCCAGCCCCGCCCTCGGCATCCTCTCCGAGAAGGCGTACGCCGCCGACGGCACCGTCAGCCCCGTCGGCACCGGCACCGGCCCCTTCGCGATCACCCGGCTCACCGGGAAGACCAAGGCCACGCTCAGCCGCTACGACGGCTACTGGGGCGGCAAGGCCAAGGCGCCCGGCATCGATGTCACCTGGATCGCCGACGGCACCGCCCGCGCCAACGCCCTGCGCGGCGGCGACGTCGACATCGCCGAGTGGATCCCCACCGCCCAGGCGAAGCTCCTCGACGAGAACACGCGCCACGAAGTCCCTTCCGTGCGCACCGACAGCCTGATCCTCAACACCGGCAGCGGCATCTTCACCGACGCCGGCCTGCGCGCCGCCGCCCGTGAGGCCGTGGACGGCGGCGTCCTCGTCGACTCGGTCTTCGGTGGCTACGCCGACCCCGCGCAGGGCCTGTTCGGGCCGGCTGTCTCCTGGGCCACCGACCGGCGGACCGAGGTCACCGGCCGGGCCGAGGCCGCGACCGCCGCACAGGTGAAGACGGAGACGAAGGGCAAGACCCTGCGTCTGGCCACCTACACCAACCGCGCCGAACTCCCCGAGGCCGCGACGGTCCTCCAACAGCAGTTGGAGAAGGCCGGGTTCACCGTGAAGCAGGACGTGCGCGAGTACACGCAGATGGAGGCCGACCTCCTCGCGGGCAAGTACGACGCCCTCGTCTTCTCCCGGGTCACGCTCCTCGACACCGGCGACGCGGTCGCCTATCTCGCCAGCGACTACACCGGCGACGGCGTCTACAACATCGCGGGCCTGAAGGACACGAAGGTCGACCGGGCCATCAAGTCCGCGGCCGAGGAAGGCGACACGGCCGAACGGCAGCAGAGGATCATGCGGGCCGAGGCGGAGATCCTGCGCACCGACGCCGTCGTCCCGCTGGTGCACGAGAAGGTCGTGCAGGGAATCGCCGACGACGTCGAGGGGGTCCTCCTCGATCCCCGCGAGCGGTCCCTGGTCGACGTCGACACCCACCTGAAGTAACCACCGATGCGGATCACGTCGTCGGCCGGTGCCCAGGCCCATCCGACCCGGTGGCGCGCGGGGACGGGCCGTGTCGTCGCGGGAGCGGCGCTGCTGGCGGCCGTGGCCTTCCTGCCCTGGCTGTCCGGGATCGACCCCGCGCTGACCGTCCTGCGTGCCCGCTCCGCCGACCAGGACCCGACCCCGGCCCAGTTGACCGCCGTACGCGAACAACTGGACCTGGACGAGGGGCCGTTCGCCCATCTCTCGGGATGGCTGGCCGGACTGGCGGGCGGGGACGCGGGTACCTCCTGGGTGTCGGGCGAACCGGTTCTGCCCCAGGTGATGACCGCCCTCGCGGTCTCCGTCACGCTCATGCTCGGCGCGCTGGCCGTCACGACCGCGGTGGCCGCGCTGGTCTGCGCCCGCACCCTCCGCCTCGGCTCCCGGCGAGGGCTGCGGCAGAGACGGGCGGGCACCGCCGCCGCCGTCCTCGCCGCGTTGCCCAAGTTCCTGCTCGCCTCACTGCTCGCGACGGTGTTCGGGGTGTGGCTGGGCTGGTTCCCCTCCCAGGGCTGGGCGGGACCGCAGTCGATGGTGCTGCCCGCCCTCGCCCTCGGCGTGCCCTCCGGGGCGATGATCGGCGGTCTCCTCGACCAGTCCCTGCCCGCCGCCTTCAACGAGCCGTGGGCACGGACCTGGCGCGCCCACGGATACGCGGGCGGGCGCATCGCGCGCACCGCGCTGCGCAGCGCCCTGGCCGGGGTGCTCCCCCAACTCCTGCCGACCGTCGTCGCCCTGGTCGGCGGTGCGGTCGCCGTCGAGAAGATCTTCAACATTCCGGGCCTCGGCCGACTCGCGCTGGACGCGGCGATCGCCCAGGACATGCCGCCGCTGCAGACCGCGACGCTGGCCCTGGTCCTGCTCGGTGTCTGTGCCGGCTTCCTGATCCAGGCGGCGCGTCACACTCTGCTCGGCCCGGCCCTGCGGGACGGCGCGCTGCCCGCCCTGCACCCGCCCCGGCTCACGCGACCGCGGTCGCTGCCCTGGGTCATCGGCCTCTGCGCCACGGCCCTGCTCACCCTCGTCGTGGCCGGTCTCCTGCGCGACCCCTTGTACGTGGAGACGACGGCCCGGCTCCTGCCACCCTCCTTCGCGCATCCCCTCGGCACCGACTCGCTCGGCCGCGACCTGCTGGCCCGGCTGGGCCACGGAGCCCTGCGCACCGTCGGCGTGGCCCTCGCGGTGACGGTGGTCAGCGCTCTCGCCGGACTGGTGATCGGTACGACGGCACAGCTGGGGGCGGGCCTGACCGAAGTGGTGTCGACGCTGCCGGCCGTCCTCGCCGCTCTGCTCACGACCGCGGTGACCGGACCGTCGGTCTGGGGCGCCGCGTGCGCGGTGTGCGTGGTGGCCTGGACCCCGTACGCCGCTCAGACGGCCGCCCTGCTGGAACAGGAACGGGCCAGCGGCCACCTGCTCGCGTCGATCTCCTTCGGCGCGGGCCCCGCGTACCTCCTCCGCCACCACCTGCTGCCGGCGGTCCTGCCCGCGCTGGTGCGCAACGCCCTGCTGCGGCTGCCCACCACCGTGCTCGTCCTGGCTTCCCTGGGCTTCCTCGGCCTGGGCGAACAGCCGCCCACCCCGGAGTGGGGCCGTCTGCTCTCCGAGAACCAGCCCTACGCGGAACTGGCCCCCTGGACCGCACTCGCCCCGGCCGCCGCCCTCGTCCTCCTCTCCTTCCTCGCCGTCTCCACCACGACATGGGGACGCGCCGGGACCCGCCGCCGCGCCCCCGGGCCCGGTCCCACCTGACCGGACGACAACGCCGGGATCAACCGCGTCGAACCCGGGACCCCGTCCGCGCCGCCGGGGACATCGCGGGCGCCGGTCGGGTCGTGCCGGTGAGCGCCGCCCCGCGTCCCCGGGCTCGCCGGGTCCTGACCCCACGACGCGGCGGTGTCAGTGTTTCCGGGCCACTGCCCCCAACTGGGGTACGACGGTGGGCCCGTCGCCGGGTTCAGGGCGCCACAGGGAGCACGGGACGAGGCCCGGATCCAGGAGGGTGAGGCCGTCGAAGTACCGGCCGATCTCCTTGGCGCTGCGAGCGGTGACCGGCGGTTCGGCGTGGGCGTTCCAGAATGCCATCGCCTCCAGCTGGAGGTCGCCGCCGAGTTCGGGCTCGGCGGTGGGGTGGGTCAGCACGAGGAAGCTGCCGGGGGCGAGCGGCTCCAGGAGTCGGCGCGCGATGGCCTGCGCCTCGGTGTCGTCGAGGACGAAGTTGAGGATGCCGAGCAGCATCAGCGCGACGGGCTCGGTGAAGTCGAGTGTCCGACCGGCGATGCGCAGGATGGCGTCGGGGTCGTGCGCGTCGGCGTCGATGTAGGCGGCGGCGCCTTCCTCCGTGCTGGTCAGCCGGGTGCGGGCGTACGCCAGAACGACAGGGTCGTGGTCGACGTACACGATCCTCGACGAGGGCGCGATGCGCTGGGCGATCTCGTGGGTGTTCTCCAGGGCGGGCAGGCCGGTGCCGATGTCGAGGAACTGGCGTATCCCATGGTCCTCGGCGAGATGGCGCACCGCGCGGATGAGGAACCGCCGGTCGGCGGACGCGATGTCGCGGATGACGGGAATCATGCCGGCGACGTGATCACCGACCTGCCGGTCGACCTCGTAGTTGTCCGTGCCGCCCTGCCAGTAGTTCCAGACGCGGGCGTTGTGCGCCGTGCCGGTGTCGGGTCGCTCGTGCGGGGTGCCGGTGGCCTGGTTCTCGCTCACGTCTTCCTCTCCTCGCACGCCCAAGGATCCGACATGTCTTCCTCTCCTCGCACGCCCAAGGATCCGATGGCGGTGGGCAGTTGTGGCCCGTTGCGGCGTGACGTGGCGTCATTGTGCCGTTGCGGCTCTCTGCCGCGTCGGGGAATCGGCCGATCAAGACCCGAGCCGACGGCCCGCACGGACCCTGCTGGGAGAGTCAGTGCCGCACACCCCTAGACATCCGATCTCTTCTCCGGCGACGATGATCACGCCCCCGACTGGCGTCGGTGAGGCTGCACTTCCACCGTGAAAGAGCCGATGAATGGGCCGGGAGATCTCGTTGTGACCAATGAATCCCAAGCCCGCCTCGTAGCGCGCCAGCCGGGCATCGGTCCCGCCCTTCCAGATGGACGGCAACTTCGGCATCTCGGGGGCCGTGGCGGAAATGCTCCTGCAGAGCCACGACGGAGTCATCCACCTGCTGCCCGCCCTGCCGGACACGTGGAAGGCCAAGGGCGCCTTCACCGGCCTCCGCGCCCGTGGCGGCTACGAGGTCAGCTGCGAGTGGCGCGACGGAAAGGTCACGTCCTACGAGATCGTGGCCGACCGGGCGCGCGGACGCGGCAAGGTCACGGTGCGGGTGAACGGCATCGACACCAAGGTGAAACCGGTCAAACCCTGACGGCGGCTCCCCCGCTCTTGACGGCGCCTCACTGTTCGGACGGCGACTCACGTTCGGACGGCGACTCGCCTGCCCGACGCCTCTCGCCGCGGTCGCCACGTTCGCCTCCGCGACCTCCGCGACCGGGACCGTGAACCTCGACCACGGTCCCGGCCGGGGCCGACGAGAGGGTGTGACAGAGCCTGCCGACCTGCCGGAGCGAGGGAACGCCCAGCTCAGGGTTTGCTGGCGGCCTCGGCTGCGTTGCCGGCGTCGGCCGCCTCGTCCCGCGCCATGTGAAGAAAGCGCCGGATCGCTTCGACCGACATGTCGAGCGCCTCGGACGCGGACTGCTCGTCGCCGAACACCTGCACAGCCTCGGTGACCGCCACGGCCAGCTCGGCTTCTGCCTTGCGGACCTTGCCCTCGGCCTTGTCCACCGTGTCGACGACCGACAACTGGCGGCGCTGCTTCTCCTGAAGCCGCTGTTTACGGGAAAGCGTCCTGTCGACGTTCTGCACAGTCATGCCCAAGATCATAATGGCCTGGGCGTGTGCCCTGAAACGGTCAACTCGCCTTGCTCTCAGCGGGGTTCGCTCGTCGGCGGGCTCCCGGTGCAACCGGGTGGCGCAGGAGGTCAGGAGGGCAGTGAGGTGAGCCCGGATCCCGGATCCCGGATCCCGGATCCCGGATCCCGGATCCCGGATCCCGGATCCCGGATCCCGGATCCCGGACACGTGCGGGGTCGTGATCACGAGAGGGGACGGATACGGCGGCGGGAACGTTCTGGTGGGCGGTCTCGTTGCCTCTGCGCCCGTTTCCGTCGCCGTTCCTGGGAGCATCGTGCCCGAAACCACGCCCGCCACCGCCACAGTCCTCCCCGCACTTCCGACCCTGAGCGCGCAGGCCGAGCGACTGATCGAGCTGGGCGTGCACGAGCTCGCCGGACTGTCCGTCGGTGAGCTTCGTACCTTCGCCGACTCGGCCGAGGCGGCCAAGTCGGCTGAGGTGCCTGTCGGCAGCGACAGCGACACCGACAGCGACACCGGCGGTGACAGCGAAGGCGAAGGCGACGGCGCTCTGCTCGCGATTCACCCTGACCTCGTCCCGGCCTCCGCCCTGGCGCCGCTGCTCCGCCGGAACGGCAAGCCGGGCTTCGTCGTCATCGACATGCCCGACGTCGACGGCTTCGCCCCCTGCGGCGTCGAGCTGCCCGACACCCGCCTCTACCTCGTCACCGGCCTCGACCGCGGGGACCACATGGCCAACTGGAGCCCGGACGAGGCACTGCCGGCCCTCACCAAGGAGGATCGCACCCCGCTGCTGCTCACCGAGGGCATCCACTGGGTGCTCCAGCAGCCCGAGGTCCTCGAGCGCAACCACTGCTTCATGACCATCGGCTCCCGGCTGCGCAAGGCGAACGGCACCCTGGACGCCCGCACCCCGGCGATCTGGATCAGCAACGGCACCGGGCGCGACGGCCGCGAGCGCCGCGACGCACCCAAGGTCGGCTGGTGCTGGTGGGGCAACCGGCACACCTGGCTGGGCTTCGCCTCCGCGACGAGCCGCAGGGTCCAGGATTCGTAAGGGCCTGATGACAGGGTGGGAACGGGGAGGACCAGCGAACCGCCGGCGATGCGAGGGGACTCTCATGACACGGACGCCGGACACCTCGGCGGCAGCCGACGGCGGTTCGCCCTCGGGATCGAGAAGTCAGCGGGTGTCCGCGTCCGGCGCACCCCCGAGGGCGCTGTTCCGGCAGAGTGGTGCGGGACGTACGGTGCATGCCCCCGTGGACGCGCCGGTCGCACCATTCGAGAGGGGATCATGCGTTCTCTGACCTTCGTCTTCGGTACGGGGCGCAGCGGCTCGACGGCGTTGTCACGCATCCTCAACGCCCATCCGGACGTGCTGAGCCTGAACGAGTTCATGGCCTCGGTGGGCGACGCGTCCTTCCCCGGGGGCAAGGTGGGAGGCGAGGAGTTCTGGCAGGCGCTCTTCCGGCCCGCGCCGCATTTCGAGCGGATGATCCGCAGCGGGCTGCCCCTGCCCGAGTTCCTCTACACCCGTCGCCCCGGCAGGTACTCGGCGCGGACGACGGGGATTCCCGCGCTCTCCCTGATGGTGCTGCCCCACCTCACCGACGATCCCGACAGGCTCCTCGACGAACTCGGCGCAGCGGTGGTCCGGTGGCCGGAGCGCGGCGCCGCCGAGCACCACCGGGCCCTGTTCGGCCTGCTCTGTGCCCGGCTCGGACGCACCGCCGTCGTGGAACGCTCCGGGTACTCGACCGGCTGGGCACCGGGACTGCGGGAGGCCTTCCCGGACGCGAAGTTCGTGCACATGTTCCGCGACGGCCCGGACTGTGCCCTGTCCATGAGCCGCCACCCCGGGTACCGCACCATCTCCCTGCTCCGCGAGATCAGGACCCGCTCCGGCATCGACAGCTTCGCCGACCTGACCCCCGAGCACGTCCGGGCCCTGCCCCCGGACCTGGCGCCCCTGCTCGACGAACGCTTCGACCCCGCCCTCGTACGCGACCGGCACATCCCCCTGCGGACGTTCGGCACCCTGTGGTCCGAACTCGTCACCGAGGGAACGCAGTTCCTCACCCGGCTCCCCGCCGACCGGCGCACCACCCTCGCCTACGAGAACCTCCTGGACCACCCTGTCGAAGAGCTGTCCCGCCTGGCGGAGTTCATCGGCGTGGCCCCGCTGCCACGCTGGCTGGACACGGCGTCCACCCTGCTCGACCACGGCCGGCGAGGCTCCGCCCTGACCCTGCCCGCCGCCGAACTCGCCGAACTGCGGGACACCTGCGCCCCGGGCATGGACGCCCTGGAGATATAGCGTTCAGCTTCAACCATTGCAATGAACTCTGGTGAGGTTGTTGCATTCGCTTCAGATTCGTTGCAACGAAAATCCTGCCTTGGCCTGCACTCATCCAGAATATACGCAACAATTGTGTTGCCGTTTATGTGAATGCAACGTAGCGTTTCCGTATCAAGAAACAGCGCCTCGATGGCCTACCGGGTCGGAGGCGCGTGTTTCGCGGAGTGGGCGATCAAGGGGGTCAGGCCAT
The DNA here is from genome assembly GCF_045160825.1 of Streptomyces sp. NBC_00104. Classification (NCBI taxonomy): domain Bacteria; kingdom Bacillati; phylum Actinomycetota; class Actinomycetes; order Kitasatosporales; family Streptomycetaceae; genus Streptomyces; species Streptomyces sp. NBC_00104. The sequence continues at coordinate 10,414,681 of NZ_CP108215.1, forward strand.
GGACACGGTGCAGAGTCGGCAACAGGCGGCCCCCGGCGCCTGCACCGCCTTCGCCCGCTTCGTGTTCTGCGGCGGCGGCGTGGGGCTCGCGTCCAGCTTCGCCGTGGCGGCCCTCGCCTCCTGGATGCCCTGGGTCCTGGCCAACGCCCTGATCACGGTGGTCTCCACACTCCTGGCCACCGAGCTGCACGCCCGCTTCACCTTCGGTGCGGGCAGGCGCGCGACCTGGCGCCAGCACGTGCAGTCGGCCGGGTCGGCGGCGGCCGCGTACGCGGTGACCTGCGGGGCCATGCTTGCCCTGCAGTGCCTCGTGGTGGCGCCCGGTGCGACGCTGGAGCAGATCGTCTACCTGTCCGCCTCCGCACTCGCCGGTGTCGCCCGGTTCGCGGTGCTGCGCCTCGTCGTCTTCACACGGAACCGCTCACGGGCCGCGGCCGCCGTCCATGCCACCCGCCCCGTGCCCACGGCCCAGGCCCGTACGGCGGCACCCACCGTCCCGTCGGTTCTCTGCCGCGCCGCCTGACCGAGTCGCCGGAACGGCGCGGGCCGTCATCCCTTCCGGCGTCCCGCACCCGCCACGCCGACACCTGTTCGCGTAACGACTTGGGTCGCGCCGGACGTGCTCACCCGCTCGGATGGATTCTCTGCGTCCGGTGAGTGCAACGCCGCTCGTGGCGTCCGCCCGTGTGTGCGAACGACGGAAGGCTGTCGCACATGCATACACCTCATGTGCGACCAGCGTCGCGGCGTCGCGGCGGCCGCCGCCGGACTTGGGCGGCCCGGACCGGGACCGTCGCAGCCACCGTCGTGGCACTCGTCCTGACCCTCCCCGGCACCGCGGCCGCGGCCCCGGGCGACCTGGATCCCACCTTCAGCGGTGACGGCAAGGTGCTCACCGGCATCGCCGACGACGATCGCGCCAACGACGTGGCCGTGCAGTCCGACGGAAAGATCGTCTCTGTCGGCGCCTCCGCCGATTACTCGGTGACGGAGAGCCACTTCGCGCTGACCCGCCACCACACCGACGGGACCCCGGACACCGACTTCGGCGGTGACGGCACGGTGACGACCCCCATCAACAACATGGACCCGGACCTCCAGTGGAGCGAGGCCCACGCCGTGGCGTTGCAGCCCGACGGCAAGATCGTCGTGGCGGGCACCAGCTGGCGGGGGTCCGAGAACTGCTGCTGGTTCACGGTGGCCCGGTACAACACCGACGGCACGCTGGACTCGGGCTTCGGCGGCGGTGACGGCAGGGCGTTCACCGACTTCGGGGGCCCGGACGAGGCCCGGGCCGTGGCGGTGCAGCCCGACGGCAAGATCGTGGCCGTCGGCAGCGCCGGCGGCCAGGTCGCGCTGGCCCGCTACAACGCCGACGGTTCCCCGGACACGGGTTTCGGCGGCGGTGACGGCCAGGTGAGCACCGACCCGGCGCCCGGACTGCCGGAGGAGGGCGGCGACGGGCGGGCCCTGGCGCTCCAGTCCGACGGCAAGATCGTTGTCGGGGGTCAGGTCGGGACGACCCGCTTCGACTTCGTCGTCCTCCGCTACAACCCCGGCGGCACCCTGGACACCGGATTCAGCGGCGACGGCATCGAGCGCACCGACTTCGGCGCGTACGAGTCCGTGGAGGGACTGGCGGTCCAGCCCGACGGGAAGATCGTCGCCGCCGGCGGCAGCAGTGGCAGGTTCGCCCTGGTCCGCTACAACACGGACGGCCCGCTGGACACGGGCTTCGACGGCAACGGCAGGGTGCTGACCCCCGGCGGCGAAGCCGCGGACGTGGCGCTGCAACCGAACGACGGCCGGATCGTCGTCGCCGGAAGCAACGGCCCCGGCGGCGATGTCGCCGTCCTGCGCTACAACCCCGACGGCACCCAGGACACCGGATTCGGCACCGGCGGCGTCGCGGCCGCGGACTTCGGTGGCGGCGACGCCGCCCAGGGTGTGGCCCTGCAGGCCGACGGGAAGATCGTCGCCGCCGGCTGGGGCGGCCCGGACAACGACTTCGCCCTGGCCCGGTTCGAGGGCGGCGGCGCGGCGCCTCCGCCGCCGGCCGGCGTGGACCTGTCGGTGACGAAGTCCGGTCCCGCCACGGTCAGCATCGGCGACCGGCCCACCTACACCGTGCGGGTGACCAACACCAGCACCACGACCTCCGCCACCAACGTCTCGCTGTCCGACACGCTCAGCGGAGTCGCCGTCTCGGTGGTCTCCGCGACCACCGCCTCGGGCACCTGTACCACCACCGCCACCAGCGCGAACTGTGCCCTGGGCACCCTCGCCCCCGGCGCCGCCGCCACGGTGACGGTCGCCGCGGAGCCCCGGGCCACCGGCACCCTCACCGACCGGGCCACGGTCGGCGCCACGCAGACCGACCCGAACTCCGCCGACAACACCGCCACGGCGACCACCACGGTCAACAACGCCCGCGGCTGCACCCGCGTCGGCACCAGCGGCAACGACACCATCACCGGCACCTTCGGCAACGACGTGATCTGCGTCCTCGGCGGCGACGACACCGTCAACGCCGGCAGCGGCAACGACACCGTCCACGGCGGATACGGCCACGACCGCCTCGACGGCGGCTCCGGCAACGACACCCTCAACGCGGGTCCCGGAAACGACAACCTGATCGGCAACTTCGGCACCGACAACCTCAACACCGTCGACAACGTCCCTGGCAACGACACCGCCAACGGCGGCGCCAACACGGACACCTGTACGACGGACGCGGGCGACATCCGCATCAGCTGCCCCTGACCCGTACGCCACCTCCGTGACACCGGGCCCCGCACGACGACGCGTGCGGGGCCCGGTGTGGCGAGCGCACCGCCTCTCGGCGGGGGACGCGCCCGCGCCCGCACCTGCACCTGCGCCTGCGCCCGCGACCACGTACCGCTACGACGTCGACATGGCCCCGGTCGAAGGAGCCGCCGTGCGAGCCCCGTGAACGCGCGGACGGTACCGGCGAGAGCCGCACCGACGGGGCACCGCGGAACTTCCCCGCACGGTCCGCCGGGCGGTCCGCCGAGACCACCTGACCCGCGATCAGGATGGCGCCTGGCACGCCTGGCACGCCTGGCGAACATGGTCCGGCTGGACGGCCGTCCCGGACACGGTGAGGGCGGCAGCGGCCTCGCGCATGACGCGTGGCTCCGGCGCTGTGCGACGCCGCGGCGGGGACGGACGGGTTCCGGCCAACCTGCTCGTTCCTGAGTACGCGTACTCAGGTCCGGAGACGATCACCCCTGCAGACTGTGGCGTCCATGACGGATCAGTGAGGAGTGAGCGTGAACCGGACGAGAGAAGTCCTGGCCGTGACCGTACTGACCGCCTGTGCGCTGGCGGGTGCCGGAGCGGGGCCGGCAGCCGCGGCCGGAGATCCCCTGCTGCCCCACCCCGGCCCGGATGGTCTGGTGTGGGTGGAGGAGCAGACCGGTGACGGCGGGGTCGCGTCGGGAGGCGCCTGGGAGGGCCTGCCGACCGTCCTCACGGTGGCGTGCGAAGGCGGCGGTGACGTCCGGGTGACGATGCGGTCGCAGGACGCGGAGGTCGCCGCGTTCTCCGTCGACTGCCCGGCGGGGACCGCCGGAGTGGGCTCGGTGACGATGGACCCCGGAGTGGTGCGGCGGGGTTCCTTCACCATCGGGGTCGACGCCTCGTCGGAGGAGATCCGGTGGGCGTTGACGGTGACACAGCCGGAGTAGCCGCAGGCCGAGCGGCAGCACGGAGATCTCCTCTCCGGTCCTGCGCCACGACCGGCCTCGGCCGGTCCGACGGTGTCGGCCGAGGCCAGGCCGTGGCGCCTGGCCGCCGACCGGCGGGTCTTCCGGGCCATGTGAGGATGTGGCCATGGCGTGGCTGAGGGAACGCGGGGGGCGGGCGGCAGGGCTCGCGGTCGTGGCGGGTGCGGTGTTGGCACTGACCGCCTGCGGTTCGGGTGGCTCCGCGGAGGGGGACGCCGGGGACCGGGAGTCGAAGTACAAGCGCGTCATCGAGGACCCTCACCCGCGCCCCGCCGATGTCATCGAGGCGGCCGGCGCACCCACCGGCGCGGTCCGCGCGGGCGATGGCTCGCTGCTGCTGACGTACGACGCCGGCAACGTCGAGGACGACGAGGGGCCGGCCGCCACCGCCTGGCGCATCGTCGGCCCCGACGGCCGCACGGTCGCCGAGCACGCGGAACACGCCGACGCGGAGGCGACGCGGCCCGCGTTCAAGGGGGTGAGCGGGGGCTTCGTGGGGGTGCCGCCGGGGGAGGGGACCGAGGGAGCGTACGCCCTCGACGTACGCGGCAAGCGGCACGAAGTCGTCGTCACCGAGACCCCGTTGCGCGTCCGCCCCGACGACGTCCTGCTCGCCGAACTGGAGCCGACCCTCGTCTACCGCCCCGCCACGCGCACCGTGGCGCCCCCGGCCGGGGTGCCCGACGACGCCATCGGCCTCGCCGTCGACGAGGGGGGCACGGTCTGGAGCCTGGAACAACACCTGACCGAAGCCCCCGACCGCGTCGTATGGCAGCGCGACGGTCGCACCCTTGGCTCCACGACCGTCCCGGAGTCCTACGCGGGCGGCGCCCTCGCCGCGCGGGGTGGCACCGTGGCGCTCGCCCTCACCCGGGACGAGGGCGTGCGCGGCCTGTTGGTGACGACGGACGGGGGCGAGCGGTGGCGGACGGTCGTCGCCGGCGACATCCCCTGGAAGGACCTGAAGCGTGGCTCGGAGCTGTTCGTCCTGGAGGTGCTGGCGGACGGGCGGCTGCTCGTCGGCGAGGAGGGCGGCCGCTACTGGCTCGCAGCCGACCGCACCAACAGCGCCTTCCACGCGCTGAAGACGCCGGCGGCCTTCACGTCGCTCACCGTCGACGGCACGACCCTTTACGGCATCACGGACGCGACGACCGCGACGTACGACCTCGTACGGGGCGAAGGGCTGTGGATCTCCACCGACGGCGGACACGAGTGGCAGCGCCACGACCAGCGCGGATAGCGGCACCAGGGCCGGCACCAAGGCCGGCGCCACGGCTGGCACCGCGGCGGTTCGCGGCCCCGCCCGGCGCCCGGAGATCGGGCCGTGGCCGACGAACCGAGGCCGCAGGGACCTCGCGGCCTTCCGGCGGTGTCGGTGGCGTACGGCACACGGCGTACGGCGTACGGCACACGGCGCACGGAACACGGCGCACGGAACACGGCGCACGGCCGGGGCCCTCAGATTGACGGATTAGCCTCCGCTCCTCATGGGCAGCGAGCGGATAGTGTCATGAGCACGACTACCCTTCCCCCCACAAGGAGGTCGATCATGCATGTCCGTACGCTGACCGGCGGCCTGGCCGCTGCCCTGATGGTGTCCCTGTCCCTGTCCCTGACGGGCGGCCAGGCCGTGGCCGCCCCGTCCGAAGCGGCTGATGCTCCCCTGGCCGCCCGTGTGTTCACCTACGACGCGGGTGGCTCCGCGGAGTTCAGGAACGCGGTCGACCGGGGCGCGGCGATCTGGAACGAGAGCGTCGACGCCGTCGAGCTGCGGCCGGCCGCCGCAGGGCAACACGCGAACATTCGGGTCCTCGCGGACAACGGCTGGCCGCGCGCCCTCCCCACAACCCTGGGCAACGGAACCGTCTACATCGGGCGCCAGGCCGTCGACCAGGGCTACGACACGATTCGGATCTCCGCCCACGAACTCGGTCACATCCTGGGCCTGCCCGATCGTAAGCCCGGACCGTGCTCGAGCCTGATGTCCGGTTCCAGCGCGGGCACCGCGTGCACGAACCCGTATCCGAACGCTGCGGAGAAGGCGGAGGTCGAGGGGAACTTCGGTGGCGCGCTCGTCGGGTCGGCCCCGGCGGCGCGTGCCGAGGTGATCGTGGACTGACGCCTGCCGTACCGACGCCTGCCGCACCACATAGGAGGAAGCCCGTACGCCCGGCACGCTGCTCACGCCGGGCAGGTGCGGGCCAGGAGGCCCGACAGCCGAACGCCCGCCCGCGTTTCCGAGGCGGGCGTTCGCGCGTGGGGCCTCCTGGCCAGGGCTGGAGCCATGCCGGCGTTCGGACGGGCATCGCGGACACTGGGTAAGGGGGAGACGGGAGGCCGACCGTGTTGACCGCAGTGCGTGATCAGCTGGGCCAGGCCCTGTTCCGCCGCGTCGCCGGCCCCGACGGGCCGCGGACGCGTGCCCGCATCCACGACACCCCCGGCCCGCGCTGGTTCGGACCGGACCGCCCGATCCGCGTCGTCCACGGTGACGCCTCCATGTTCATCGGCGGGCTGAGCGCACTCCTGCTGCAGTCCCTGCACCCGCTCGCCATGGCGGCGGTGGCCGGGCACTCCGGCTACCGCGGCGACCCGTGGGGCCGACTGCAGCGCACCAGCACCTTCCTGGCCGTGACGACCTACGGCACCGCCGCGGACGCCCAGCGGGCGGTCGACCACGTTCGCGGCATCCACGAACGGATCCGCGGAACGACGGCCGAGGGCGTGCCGTACCACGCGGCCGATCCGCGACTGCTCGGCTGGGTGCACGCCGCCGAGACGGACAGCTTCCTGCGCGCCCACGAACGCTACGGGGCTCGCCCGCTGGACGCCGCCGGCTACGACGCCTACGTCGCCGACACCGCGCGCGTCGCCGAGGCGCTGGGGGTGAGCGAACCGCCACGCGACCGCCGCGAGCTGGCCGAGTGCCTGACCGCATACCGGCACGAACTGCACGCCACGGCCGAGGCCCGGGCAGCCGCCCGCTTCCTGTTGTTCCAGCCTCCCCTGCCCCTTGCGATACGGCCCTTCTACGGTGGGCTGGCCGCGAACGCCGTCGCCCTGCTCCCGCCCTGGGCCCGCGGCATGCTGTGGCTGCCCCGGGTGCCGGTCGTCGAGGATCTCGCCGTACGCCCCACCGGACGGGCCCTGACCCGGACCATCCGCTGGGTCATGACCCCACCTCGCCAGTCACATCCGACGTGATCTCGGCGAGCGCGGGGCAGGACGCCGCTTGAGGCAAGGGACCATGCGCGGCCGTGATCGACCGGGCAGGCCCACATCCGGGGCGGATCGCTTCACGCCCCACCACGATCACCGCGTCGACGTCGACCCGGCCGCCACCGCCCGCCACGTCGGTGCCGTGAGCCTGGCCGATCAGACCACTGCCGTGCGCGGCGGGATGCCGGGGCGGCGAGCCCTCCCGGCGTGGTGGACGGGACCGCGATTCGCCATCGATCGCTGCGTTGTCGGTGTCGGTGTCGTTGTCGTCGGCGGCGACCGCAGCACGGCTTCGCCTCCCAGGACCGCACCCGGTGGCGCGGGCATGGCGGCGATGGCCAGGCTCCCGCGGAGCACGGTGACACCGCGCGCCCGATCCGCGGATCCGCGGTGGGCCGGTCCGCGATCCACGCTGCGGCGGCCCCGGCCGGAGGGCGGGTCGACGCGCCGGGCGGGAACGGTTCCGGCCGACGCGTCGAGCGCTGCGGTCCTGTGTCAGCTCAGATGCCGGGCGAAGAACCGCGACGAGTCGTCGACCTCGAACGACGGCACGTCGCCGTGCCTGCCGGGGTTGGCGTGCAGCGTCTTCTCGTCCGAGGCCAGGGCGTCGAACAAGGCCAGGCTCTGGTCCCGCGGAACCATGTGGTCGTCCCACTGGACGAGGAACCGCACCGGCACGGTGATCCGCGCGGCGTCCTCGGCCAGCCCGTCCACGCCGAGCAGGCCCAGCACTGCCGCGCGGATTCGGGGCTCTGCGGCGATGAGCGGGATGCCGAGTCCGCAGCCCATCGACATGCCGCAGTAGCCGACCGGGCCGACGCCGACCCGGTCGAGACGCTGGACCGCGGTCAGCACCGCTTGCCAGTCCGCGACGGCCTGACCGGCCAGGTGGCTGTGCATGCCGGCGACCAGCGCGCCCGGATTCTCACCGGCGGCCATGCCTGCCCGCATCCGGGCGACGATCCGGCCGAACTCCTCGCCCTTGGGCCGGTCACCGTGGTGGGGCGCGTCGATCGCGACGACCGCGAAACCCTCGGCGGCGTAGCGGCGCGCGCGGGACACGAGGCCCGGGGACGTCTTGTGCTGTCCACCCCCGTGGCCCAGCAGAATCAGGGGACGGGTACCGCGGTCGTCCTGCGGAGCCCACAGCACGCCGGGGATCTCGCCAAGGGTGAAGAACTGTTCGGTGACGGCGTTCGACGACGTCGAGGAGGTGAAGCGCATGAGCGTTTCAAGCCTTTCGGGATGCCTTGTGCGGGCGCTCCCTAGGCCATGCGACGGAGGGAGTCCCGACCTGTGACAGCGTTGATCGGACTCACCTCCTCCATTGCGCGGTGATGCACGGCGGACCCGAAAATATCAGATCATCAAGGGCCTCTGGCAGCCCCCTACCTCTGGCCTGGCCTCCGCCAAGTGAGCGTGGAACTTGGCGACTTCGCTCAGCGGGCGAATTCCGGCGACCCGGGCGACCGGGATGTGACGTGGCCTGCCGCGTGCTCGCTCAGGAGTGTGCCGATTGCTGGTAGTTCCGGCTATCAGAAGTTGCGCAATGCGGTGCTGTGCTACCGCCCGATGTCAGTCGTGACGGGCGAGCTTGACCGCGACGACGAGCAGGATCACGGCCGGCAGCGGAATCAGCACCAGGTTCGGGAACATCCCCAGAAGCAGGCCGCCCAGCACCGCGCCGGCGATGGAGTCTGAGGCCATGATCGTGGTGAAGCGGATGTTGGCGCCGAGGACGGCGAAGCTGCCGTCGCGGCTGTAGCGGGCGAAGGCCACCAGCATGGTCGGCAGGGAGACCAGCACGCGGCCTTCGAGCACGCCGTGTCGCCGGTGCACGCGGAGGTCACCAAGCGCCTCCGCGAACTCTGCGTCGCGGGGACGGAGGCGTACCGGCTCGGCCTGGTCGCCGGGAAGGGGCACCCCCGCGGCGCCTTGGGACGACGACGCGTGCCGACGGTCAGGTGCCGCAGGCCCCGTTTCCGCCGAGGCTGATCATGGCGCGGTACAGCTGCTCCTCTGTGAGCGGCGGTGCCGGTAGCGGGTGGGCGCGGTCGGTTCGGAAGCCGTCGAGCAGAAGGTAGAGGTGGCGGCGCCAGGCGTCCGGGGCGATGGTGTGGGTGGCCTCGGTGACGCGGCTGTGCGACCAGATGACGAAGGCAAGGTCCTCGGGGGTGAGGTCGGGGCGCAGGCTGCCCTGTTCCTGCGCACGCTCGACGATGTGTACACCGAGTTCGCGGATGCGGGTCTGGGCGCCCGCCAGGCAGGCGCTCTCCGGCAACCGTATGGAGGCCAGGTCGTTGAACCCCCGGTCCTGTGACTGGAGTTCGCACATGGTCTCCAGGAAGTGGCACAGCCCCGCCCAGGCGTCATCCATGGTGACGGCCTTCTCGGCAGCCTCCCGCCAGACGGCCAGCTTCCCGGCGAAGGTCGCCTGTACCAGGTCCAGTCGGGTGGGGAAGTGCCGGTACAGCGTGCCGATGGCCAGCCCGGCTCGCTTGGCCACCTGCTCCAGGGGTGCCTCCAGGCCCTGCTCGGCGAAGCAGGAGCGGGCCGCGGTGAGCAGGGCCTCGCGATTGCGCTGCGCGTCGCGCCGCAGGGGGCGGACAGGGGCCGGGTTCCCGGCAGAGGCGGACGGACGGTCGATGGCCATGTCACTCAGCCTACCAACCGGAGGGGTGCCTCATATTCTCTGCTACGATCCAAGAAAATGAGGCTGCCCTCGACTTTCAGTCCTGACCGCTGTCGTGGCGGGAGGTGCCCCTCATCCGTCCAGCCCGTCGACCGGAGGAGCACCATCCATGCCCGTCATCGCCGTCATCGGGGCAGGCCCCGGACTGGGCCTGTCCATCGCCCGCCGCTTCGGAAGGGAGGGTTTCCAGGTCGCCCTGGTCTCCCGGACCCAGGACAAGCTCGACGCGCTCGCCGCACAGCTCGCCGAGGACGGCATCGAGGGCGCGGGCTTCGCCGCGGACGTGACGCGTCCCGACTCGCTGCAGTCGGCGCTCGCCGCGGTCGCCGACCGGTTCGGGGCCGTCGACGTACTGGAGTATTCACCCGCCGACCCCACTTTCGCCGGCGCCGCCGCCGTCGACGCCACGGCCCAGGACCTCCACAAGCAGCTCGACTACTACCTGTACGGAGCGGTCGCCGCGGTCCGTCAGGTCCTGCCCGCCATGCTCGAACGCGGCAGTGGCACCCTGCTGTTCTCCACGGGCGCCTCCTCGGTCCGGCCGAGCGGCGGCCCGTTCGGCAGCATCGGCGTCGCGGCGGCGGCCCTGCGCAACTACGCCATGGCCCTGGGCATCGACCTCGCCGAGCGCGGGGTGCACGCCGCGCACGTGGCGATCGGGGTGTTCATCGGCAGCGGTCCCGGCACCGAGCCCGAGACCATCGCCGAGCACTACTGGAACGCGTACACCAAGCGCGACCAGGCCGAGATCGTCCACACCGTCCCCGGCGGCATCAGGTGAGCACCTCCGGCACACCCGCGGCGAACACGACCAGGCCACCCATGGTGAAGATCTTCCGAGCCGCCAACAAGGTCGTACGTCCGCTGCTCGCCTCCCGCTTCCACAAGCCGCTGAGCGGACGCCTGATGCTGCTCACGTACAAGGGGCACAGAACGGGTCGCCAATTCACGGTCCCCATCGGCTACTTCGACTGGGATCCCGGCACGGTGCTCGCCATGTCCTCCCAGCTCGGCTGGATCCCCAGCATGCGCGAAGGGTCCGCCGTCCGGCTGCGCATCCGGGGCCAGGACCACGCCGCCGTCCCGACGGTCGTCGAGGACCCTGAGGAAGTCGCCGCCCTGCTGGGTGAGTTCGGCCGGCGCAAAGGGCCCAAGGCCGCCAAGGGGCTGATGCTCGGCCTCCCGGGCGACCGGCAGCCCACCGACGACGAACTGCGCACGGCCGCCGCGAAGACCCGCTTGGTCTGCTTCCGGATGGAGCCCGAGCGGCCGGGCCGGTAGCACTCGACCAGCTGATGCGGTCGACGGAGACCCTTCCCGCCCGCAAGCACTCCAACTATGAGCGCCAGGAGCGGATCATCACCGAGGCCCTGGCCGACCGCTGGCCGGACCCTGCACGGCAGCAGGCACTCCGGCTGGTCACCATGGTCGGACTCGGCACACTGCCCCTGGCCATCCGGCTCGATGCGCTGTCACGGGGCTGAGGCGGAACTGCTCGAGGTGCGACGCTTCGGTGGAACACGGGTCGGACGTGGCGGCGGCCAGCACGCCAGGTCCGACCCGTGCCTGGCGGTCACCGGGCGGATGGCCCGCCAGGCCGTCGCTGGACCGCCGCACCGACCGCGACGCGGGACCAGTCACTGGATTCGGTCGAGCCCGAGCAGCTTGTCGGCGTTGCCGTGGGCGATCTTGTCCTTGTCTTCGTCGGACAGGTCCGAATCGGCCAGGAACGGCACGGCACCCTCGTTGCCGATCATCGGGAAGTCCACGGCGTGGATGATCCTATCCACGCCCACGGTGTCGACGCAGTAGCGCAGCTGAGCAGGCAGTTCGGAGGCCAGCTCGACCAGCGCGGTGCTACGTGCCATCCGGGGCCGGATGCCGAGAGCGTGCAGTCTGCGCATCACCTGGCTGCGGCTGAGGGGCCGGCCTGGGTATCGGCCGGGGAACAACCAGCGCTCGGCCGCGGTGGAGCCCGCCACCGCATCGGCGTGAAGGGCGAGCAGGAGTTCGTCCAGAGGTGGAGGCATCTGGGCCGGGATGCTGCCGAGCCGCAGCGCCACCGCATCGGCGGTGAGGTGTACGTCGTCGGTAGTCAGTTCTGCGATGCGGTGGGGCTGCTGTGCGAAGAGCAGAGCGAGGAGGCCGGCGGTCTTGTCCACGATCGGAATCTCCTCGTCGTGGATGAGGCGGCTGACCAGGCTCCAGCGGGCGTCTTGGGCGATGAGTTGGCCGGTGAAAGCGGGGGTACCGAGGGGCACGGCCAGCTGCCGGGTGTGCCCCTTACGGCTGGTCCGGACGAGGAAGCCCTGCACGCGCGGGCCGCGGGCGGGGTTCTCGTCCAGCCAGGCGTCGATGAGGTCCTGGGAGCACGCGCTGAGCGGGATGTTCTGGCTGCTGAGCCAGTTGAGCAGTTGGATCACCTGCGTGACGTAGGCGCGGGCACCGTGGACCTGCCCGTGGGTCAAGCGGTGGCGGCGCGAGACGGTACGTTGTGCAGGGCCTTGTCCAAGACCTTGCGCATCATCGTGTTCATGAAGTCGCTGCTCACGCCGGTGTAGAGCGCGGTTGTCGAGGCGAAGCGGTGCCCCACCTGCCGCTGGACGAACGCCGGGTCCGCGCCGTCCTCGATCTGGTGGGTGACGTGGCTGTGCCGCAGGCAGTGCGGCACAAGGCCGGAATCCAGGCCGAGAGCATCGCGGTACTCGGCGAAGCGGTCCTCGATCTCCCGGGCCTGAAGCCGCCCGCCGCGCTCGGTCGGCCACAGGGCCGCTCCGGCCGAAGTCCGGTAACGCGGACGGATGTTGGCGACGTAGTCGTCAACCGCATCCACGGCCCAGGGCATGACGCTGAGGACCGTCCGTCGCTTCGGCGGCGAACCCTTCGACCTCTTGCCGTACCGGACGTGGAGGGATCCGAACCGGCCCAGTTCCGGGGCCTTGGGATTGCGGTACCAGTCGGCGAGGTCGAGCTTCGACGTCTCCGTGCACCGCAGCCCCCACCCGTAGATGACCTTGTAGACCGTGGCGTCCCGGTAGGCGGCAAGCGCACCCTTTCGGCCGAGTCTGATGGCGCGGTCGACCTGAGCGTCGGCGTAGTCGAGGAAGAGCTGGATTTCCTCCCGCGCCATCGGCCGCCGGCTCGCCTCCCCCTCGTAGTCAACGAGATGGGCAGCGGTGTTCCACTCGTGGCAGATCTGCACCGGGTGCGTGCCGAACCGCAGTTCGCACTCCTGCGGCCACTGGTAGTGCGGCGAGGTGATGTAGTCGCAGAACAGGCTCACGGCCGTCTGATAGCCGCGGATCGTCGACTCCGCACGGTGGAGCTCCGCCATCAGGTACGTCGTCCACTCGTCCATGGCGGCGGCCGACCAGTTCCACGGATACGCCTCGGCGAAGTCGTTGAACTGCCGCACCACGCACAGCCGGTCGTTGATCGTCTTTTGCTGCAGGCGCCGACCTCCACGCTGCTGACGCGTCCAGCCCTCCAACATCGCCTCGAACACGGCGTCTTCGGGATGCAGCAGCGTCACGCTGTCCAGCAGCACCAGCCGGGCGGAGCCCTCACTCAGGTCGGTCGCTCACGCACCCCTCTCCCGCTAGGTGCGCGAATCACGCATCAGATGAACGGGTCACAGCAAGAGGGCAGGTCAGAAGCCCGCTACAAGCTCATACAGGAGGTACCTTGATGCCGCAGACCCCCAGCTCGGACGACTCCGAATCGCGCATCAGACGCAATTCCCCGGGGGTGCCGCCTTCCACCGCGCGGGCGCAGCCGCTCGCCTTCCACTTCCACCGCGCGTGCGCAGCCGCGCGTCAGCCGCTCGCCGCGGCAGCCACCGTCGCGGGATCCACCCCGGTCAGTTCGACGACGCGGTGCGGTGGCACGCCGGCGGCCAGTGCGCGTCCGATCAGGCCGTCCCGGCCGTCCGCGCAGTCGCGGTAGGCGAGCAGTTCCTCCTCCACCTGGGCGAGCGACTCCGGTGCCATCCGGTGGCGGACCCGGCTCAGTTCCTCGTCGCTCAGCGGGACGGGCAGCCGTTCCGCCGTCTCGGGGATGGCCGCCGTCTCCTCCGGCGGCAGGAGACGCAGGTAGGGGGAGGTCGGCGTGCTTCCTTGCGCGCTCAGCCACGCGAGTACCGCGGGAGTCTCCATGCACGCGAGATCCTCGACTGCCGCGGGGGCCACGCCGAGGGGCGCGGATACGTCGTCAAGGAGGAACAGGTACGCGTCGTCGGTCATCCTCGGCCCTTTCTCAACGGTGTCTGATCGACGTCCCAATACCCCGTCGCGGCCGAATTACCGCCGACTCACCGGCGCCGAGTCGCCGTCGCGGGCACGGCGTCGGTTCGCCCCCGGCACGGGACGGATCCGCAGCGCCGGATCCATGACGCGGGCCCCGCCACGGACCGCTCCCGCGACGCTTTCCCGGGTCGTCGGTCGGGTTCGGCGCCTTCGGCGCCTTCGTCTGTGGGCGCCCGCACGTGCGCGCCCATGGGTCGGTCGTGCGTGGGCGGCGGGTCACAGGAACCGGCGGATGGGCTGCACGGCGGCTTCCCGAGCCCTTTGTATGACGGAACGTCTCTTCCAGCGGTCGGCCCGGATGAGTTCGCTCACCGCGATGTCCGCGTCGAAGTGCTCGTCGAGGGCGGCGGTGAACTCCTCGTCGAGCACGGCGAGCATGACCTCCTCGTCATGGTCGAGAGAGCGGCGGTTGAGATTGGTCGAGCCGATCAGCGCGGCGACCTGGTCGACGGTGATGACCTTGGCGTGCATCATCGTCGGCTGGTACTGGTAGATCTTCACTCCGCAGGCGGTGAGGCTCTCGTAGTGGTGTTGGCCGGCCATCTGGCAGACGCGTTTGTCCGTGTGCGGACCCGGCAGCAGGATCTCCACCGCGACCCCGCGCCGGGCGGTGGCACACAGCAGCTCGACGAAGTACGCGTCCGGCGAGAAGTAGGCGGTGGCCAGGCGGAAGCGCTCCTCGGCGGACTCCAGCATGACGCGGATCAGCGTCTGCATGTCCTGCCACCCGATGCTGGCCGAGCCGCGCACCACCTGCACGATCGCGTTGCCCTGCGGGCGGTGCTCGACGAACCGGTCCCGTTCGTCGAAGAGTTCGTCGTGGCATTCGGCCCAGTTCTGGGCGAACGCGGCGGCCACACCGTCCACCGCGGGCCCGCGCACCTCGACGTGCGTGTCGCGCCACTCGTTCTCGTTGCGCGCGTCGCCGCACCATTCCTGGGCGATGCCCACCCCTCCGGTGAACGCGGTCTCCTCATCGACGACGAGGACCTTTCGGTGACAGCGGTGGTTCTGTTTCAGCGGTGAGAGGTACAGCGGCTTGCGGAACCAGGCCACCTGCACTCCGGCCTGCTCCATCGTCTCCAGTTGCTCGGCCTCGATCAGCCGGCTGCCGAACCCGTCCAGCAGCAGCCGCACCCGCACACCGGCGCGGGCCCGTTCCGCGAGGGCGTGGGCGAACTCGCGGGCGATCTCTCCCCTCCAGTACACGAACGTCATCATGTCCACCGTGTGGTCGGCACGGCGGATCGCGTCCAGCATCGCGGCGAAGATCTCGTCTCCGTTGCGCAACGGGGTGAGCGCGTTGCCCTCGGTCGCGGCGACCCCTATCAGGCGCTCCAGACGCCGACGTATCCGCGCCACGCGGTACTCGACGGACGGTGCGCCCGGCACTTCGGGGACTCGCGGAGTCAGCTCGGGCGGTTCCTGCGTACTGGTCATGGCATCCCCTGGCCGGAACGCGAGGTGGAAGCGTGTCGGGCCGCGGTGCCCGGTCCGGCGCGGGCTGAACGGCCAGCAGACTGTACTCGGTGTCCACGGCGACGGCGGCGGGTGAGGCCGTGCGGTCCGCGCCCCCGGAAACCGTCACGCGAGGGCATCCCGGAGGTGCGACCCGCCCACTCAAGACCGCACGGTTCCGCCCCGCGCGGTTCCGTCGCGTATGGGACCGGCTCGTAGGGCCCGGCCGTCATGACGGCCGGGCCCTACGAGGGGTGTGGTGCGGGTCAGGTCACCATCGATACCAGCGGCCGCGGCCACCACCGGTGGTGGTGGAGCGCATCACGAAGCCCAACAGCCACAGCACCAGCACGGCGATGGCCAGCCACCACAGAACCTTGACGGCGAAACCCGCACCGAAAAGGATGACCGCGAGAAGCAGAACAAGAAGCAGGGGAACCATAGTTATCGACCTCCTGCGGCTCCGTGTGCCCTACTAATGCATCTCCATTCCTTGACAGTGCCTTGTTTATGAAGGGGCAGTCAGGGCACTAGCGGCGTCACCGCGACAGCGGCAGGCAAAGGCTATGAGGAGGCCAAGGCCAAGACCGAGCAGGCCGAGGGAAAGGCCAAGGACGCCTTCAAACACTGAGGCGCTGCACCAACACTGAGGCGTTGTCCTCATCGAGTGCCCTTCCGGAAAAGCTCCGGGAAGGCACTCGCTGTGCTGCGGCGAACACCACCCAGGGTGGTGAGTTCGGTGGCGTCACAAATTGCCCCGATCAGCTCCGGAGCCAGGCCTGCGCCACCAGCCGATCGCCGTCCGCACCGGCCTTCTCCGCGCACCTTCGAGAGCACCATCCGTCGAGCGTGCCGACAGCGTCCTTCTCAGCCGGCCCGCCCCCGCTGGTCGACCGAGCCGATTCGGGCCCCATGAAGAAGACGACAGCGGGTAGGCGAAATTACGCCATGGCGACACCTTTGTGATGAACGATATGGAACGACCCACGGGAAGAGTTCTATGGTCACCCCGCTCAAGAACCGTGCATCGGATGAACAGGAACCCGCGGCACCCCTGCGCTACACCGCCGCCTGGGACACGGCCGACGCGTCGATCGCCGAAGCACGGGCGGCCGTACGCACGCTGCTGGTCCAGGCAGGTCACCACCCCGACCATCGGCCGAGCCAGGACGCCCAGCTCGTCGTCAGCGAGCTGGTCACCAACGCGCTGCGCCATGCACCCGGCCCGGGCGGTCTGGCGCTGGAAGTGACACCCGACGCCGCTCTGCTGCGTATCGCCGTGAGTGACAGCTCCCCTCGCCCGCCCGAAGTGCGCGCACACGACGCCCGCCGCGTCGGCGGACACGGTCTGTACCTGGTCAGTCGGCTGTGCGACCAGCTGCAGACCGTCGCCCTGGAAACCGGCAAGCAGATCGTCGCCTACCTCCACCTGCGCAAACCCGCCAACTAGCCGGCGTTCGCGACCGTCTCCACGGCAACGCGGGCCCGACGACTCGGGGAGCCGCCGGGCCACCGCGGGACGTCTGTGCCCGCCACGCTCGGGACGCCCGCTCGCTCAGAGCTGGGTGAGCATGCCTTCCCTCAGCCGGGCGAGGGTGCGCGACAGCAGCCGGGAGACATGCATCTGCGAGACACCCAGACGCTCGCCGATCTGGGCCTGGGTGAGTTCCTCCACGAACCGCATGTGGATGATCTGCCGGTCCCGTTCGTCGAGTTCGGCGATCAGCGGGGCCAGCGCGTGGAAGTCCTCCACCAGCTCCAGACCCTGGTCCTCGGCACCGATGAAGTCCTGCAACGCCGCCTCGCCGTCCTCGCTGCCCCCGATGGTGGCGTCCAGGGAGGAGGAGTTGTAGCCGTTGGCGGCAAGGCGTGCCTCGCACACCTCTTCCTCGGGCAGGCTCATCAGCTCCGACAGTTCCTGGACCGTCGGGGTGCGGCCCAGGCGGCTGCGCAGCTCGTCCGTGGCGCGGGCGAGCTGGACTCGGGCTTCCTGCAACCGACGGGGCACGTGCACGGCCCAGGTGGTGTCACGGAAGAACCGCTTGATCTCGCCCACGATGTAAGGGATGGCGAAGGAGGTGAACTCCACCTCCCTGGAGAGGTCGAACCGGTCGATCGCCTTGATCAGTCCGATCATGCCGACCTGGACGATGTCCTCCATCTCCTCCGGCCCGCGGCTGCGGAACCGGCCGGCCGCGAAGCGGACGAGGGACAGGTTCATCTCGATCAGCGTGTTCCGGGCGTAGCTGTACTCGGGCGTGCCCTCCTCCAGCACCGCCAACTGGTCGAAGAACACCTTGGACAGCTCGCGCGCGTCCTTCGGCGCGACCTGAGAGGGATCGGCGACCTCCGGCAACTCGCCCGCCTGTGTGTCCGTAGCCGTCATGCTCATGAGCGCCATGACATACCCCTCCCACCGTCGAAGCCAACTGTGCTGCCGACCGATTTTGCAGCCGACGCCGACGCGCGAATACCCCGGCATCTCGCATCCATGCCTGCGGAACGGCATTTCGGCACCAGGTCGGCCCGGTATCGACGGGTTCCTCCGCTCTCCAGCCGATCGCTGACGGCGCCCGCGTCCTCAAGGACGATGGCGCCGTCAGGACGATGGCGGTCGCATCGGTGTCGTACGGCGGGCCGCTGTGGCTCATCATCGCGGTCCCGGTCTGGTGTCGGTCGACCCCTCACGGTTGGCGTGCCAGTCCAGTATCAGGACAGTGGCGTCGTCCTTGAGGTTGCCGTGGCAGGCGTCGAGCACGGCGGCGGTCAGGCTGCGGACGGCTTCTCTCGGATGCAGCGCGCGGGTCTCGTGAACGATGGAGGCCAGGTCGGCGGCCGCGGCGCCGCGGTCCTGCATTCCGTCGGTGAGCAGGATCAGACGGTCTCCGGGGCGCAGTTGCAGTTCCTGTACGCGGTAGGGGACGGGTGCCGCCACACCGAAGGGCAGGTTGACGGCGAGCTCGACCTCTTCGACGGTGCTGTCGCGCAGCCGCAGCGGCCAGGGATGGCCGGCGTTGACCAGTTCGCACAGGCCTGTTCCCAGGTCGACGCACAGCAGCTGGCCGGTGGCCAGGCCGCGGCTGTGGCGCAGCAGGGCCTGGTGGGCGTGGTTGGCTTGCATGAGGGCGTCACAACCGGTGCGGCGTGCCCGCCGCAGTGCGCCGACCAGCAACGTGGCCAGCAGAGCGGAGTGCGTGTCGTGGCCCATGGCGTCGGTGATGGACAGGTGCAGGGTGTCGCGGTCGAGGGTGTAGTCGTAGGTGTCGCCACCGATGTCGTCGGCCGGGATCAGCCCGGCGGCGAGGGTGAACTCGGCCGCCTCGCAGCAGGGGGCCGAGGGAAGCAACTGGTGCTGGATCTCCGCGGCCAGGCTCGTCTCGGTGGTGCGCCGGCCCAAATGGTAGAGATCCGTGAAGCGGCGGTCCGTGACGATGATGTAGGCCAGCGCGTGAGCCGCGTCGCGGACCTGCCGGAGCACGGTGTCGTCGGCGGACTGCAGGGTCACCTCCAGGACGCCGATACAGTCGCCGCGATTGCTGACCGGCGTGATCACACGCCGTCCGCCCTGGCCGTCCGGTTCCACATGCTGGCGCTGGCTCCGCAGAACGCTGTCGTAGACACTGCCCTGCAGTTCGATCGACTCGGCATGGTCCGGGACCTCACCGCCTGCCGCGGCGAGCCGTACCAGCCGCTGACCGATGAGGTCCACGAACAGGAACGACACACGCTCCGCACCGAACCGCTTGTGCAGATCGTGAGCTACCACATCGACGGATTCACCGGGCGGCGCCGCCTCCGCAGCGGCAAGCAACTCACCCAGTTCCAGATCTCCACCCTCCACGGCAACCTCCCATCGGCTGCCGAAACTTCTTCCCCGACTCTCCGCAACATCACCCCGACTTCCCATCTTGGCTGGTCGGGTCGGGTCGGGACAGGCCGGAGTCGGGCCGGGGTGGGTCGGCACAGCGGGCCCGGCCGGTGCGTGGGCCGACGCACGGCGAGTGGTCCGGGAACGGACCGATGCCGCCGCGATGTTCGGCGAACGAGGACCACCACCAGATCGTGGTCGAGCCGCTCGGCGTCTCAGCCGGCGTCCCCATCGGCGGAACAGGCCCCGGGCAGGCACAGGGGGCCTCTTCGTGAGCGATGTAGTACCAGCGGCAGCCGTGATCCGGTGGCCCGTCCGCGGGCGGAGGGCCGGACTGAGCCGGACTGAGCCGGACTGAGCCGGACTGAGCCGGACTGAGCCGGACTGAGCCGGACTGAGCCGGACTGAGCCGGACCGAGCCGGACTGAGCCGGGAGACCGTCTTGGTGGCCGCCGCGCCCGTAGTGACCAGCGTCCGGTCCAGCGCGGCCAACTCGTCGGCCTCCTGAGCGTAGGGATGCGACAGCGCGGGCACGGTGCGGTCCGAGACGCGGGGCGTCGGCGGCGACGCGGCGGACGAACAGGCCGACCGCGCTCGCGACGCACACGGCGTACTCGCGCGCCGGGAAGGTGAGACAGGTCGCCTCGCGGGTCCTTGCCGCGCTTGCCGATGAGGGCGAGGCCGTTCGCCGTGCGTCCAGCGCAGGCTGTCAGCGGTGAAGCGGTGTGCGCCCAGCGCAGGCCGTCAAGGAAAACGGTGGGGGAGTGGGACGGCTACGGCTACGGCTGCTACTGGGGGCGCCTACCGGTGACGTCCCCGCCGGGATCGTCGGGCAGAGCGATGCGGGCGGTGACGCGCTTTCCGACCGGCTCCCGCTGGACCTCGAAGCCATGCGAGACAGCCATGACGATCTCCAGACCGTGCTGTCCGACTCTGCCCGCGTCAGCGGCCCGGGCCACCGGCAGGACAGGATCGCTGTCCCACACGACCACTTCCACCACGGCGCCGACGATGCGCAGCTCCATCAGCACCGGTCCGGGAGCGTACTTGCGAGCGTTGGTGACGAGCTCGCTGACCACGAGCTGGGTCAGATCCATCGCGCGGGCGGACACCGGCAGGCCGTGCTCAGCCTGGACGCGGGTCAGGAAGTCGGCCGCGCGGTGGCGTGCCTGAGCGATGCAGGTTCCGTCGCCGTCCAGGGCCACGGTGTCCTGTATCGGACGGGCACCAGGCATCACGCTGTCCTCACCATCGGGGACTGATTCCGCCGGGTCCACTTTATTTCCCCCATTCACACGCCTGCGCGTACCCCGTACCGTGCCTCACATGCTCCTCGAGCTCGGCTGAAGCGCCAAACGATTGTCCGCCGTAGCATCGGGGCAGGCTGCCGACGCACAGCGTGTCGGGAACCCGAGCACCGATCAGCGAGCACAGTCGAGGAAACAACCGGTGACAGACACCCAAGGAGCAGCCCGGTCCGGCCGGCTGTCGGCCGACCACACCGCCATCGGCGACATCCGGGTGGTCATCCTGCGCGGCGAGATCGACCACGTCGTCAAGGACGTGCTCAGCGAGGCACTGCTGTCCTGTGACAGCGCGGGGCCGCCGCGGACCGTCGTGAATCTGAGCGACGTGACCTTCATGGACTCCAGCGGCATCAACGTCCTCGTCGCCGCCCACCAGAAGGTGAGTGCGGCTCAGGGGTGGCTGCGTATCGCCGGAGCCCAGGAATCCGTGTTGCGGGTCCTTCAGCTCGTCGGCCTGGATGAGGTCATTGCCTGCCATCCCACTGTCGAGCAGGCCGTGACCGCCTGACCGCCTGACCGCGTCGCTGCACGGCCGTGTCCAGCAGCCTCCCTACCGCTCACGGCCGCACAGCCATGCCTACGCCTGGATCCACCGCTTGAGGGCGTCGACGGTGTTGTCCGGTGCCGTGTTGAAGCACAGCCGGATCCCGGGCGCCGCGTCGCTGAGGACATTGACCAGCCGCTCGAACAGCAGGGTGTTCTCCGGCAGCATGCGTACACCACCGCCGATCATCGCCAAGCCGAACGTATGCTCCTGAAGAAGCTTCCGGACAGCCGCTTCGGCACGGTCCTCGGAGGTGTCGATGAGACACGGGACAACATCGAACCCCGCCTCACGCAGCGCCGCGTTCCCGATCTTGATCCGGGCGGTGAGCGCCGCCTCGTCGAAACCGTCGGGCATCCGACTGTAGTCGAGCGCACTCGGATGGAGCCCGATGGACAGTACTTTCGTGTCCCTCGGTAGAGGTGCTGACGTCATCGGCTTGCCCATGGGCGGTGCCCTCTCTGCTCGCGGCGCGGTGATCTTTCCGGTGTACCACGGAAGCGGGGCGGAGGGCCCGCTCAGCGGGAGTGGTACACCGACTGACGTGCTCCGCCCAACTCCAGCGCCGTCGTAGCGGATCGACCGAACGTAGAGGTGCCACGTGAGTAGTTCCAGCGATGCGCGTGAGTAGCTCCAGCGATGCGCCGACACACCTGGGACGGCACCCCGCCCGCACCTTCGCATGCGGTCAGGCTCGGCGTCTCCACGACGGGTCGCGGCCGGCCAGTCCCAGAGCGCGGTCAAACAGCGGCGCGGTCGCAGGAACGCCGACCTCGGGTCCGAACACCCCGAACTGCCTGGCCATGTCGGCCTTGCCGGCGATGTCCTCGTACAGCGCCGCCGCGAGTTCCTCGTCCACGTTCAGCTTCTGCCCGGTCGCCGCCGCCAGGTCCCAGCCGTGCAGCAGCCACTCGCCCAGCACGATCCCGCCGATGAAGCGGGCCGGCATGCGTCCGCTGCCGGTCAACGCCGTCTCGCCGGCCCACGCCCGTGGATCGCTCCAGACGGCGGCGGTCGCCGCCGACCGGGCGGCATACGTCTCGGCCCAATCCGGTTCCGCGGTGAAGTCATGCCCCTCCGCCACCTCGTCCGCCAGGGCCTGCGGAGGCTGCTTCAGTCCCGCGGCGTGCCCCCGCACGCTGGTCCAGAAGATCAGGTGATTGAGCAGTGCCCCGATTCTCAGCTCCGGGCACGGTGTGCTTCCGCCGAACTCGCCCGGCCCGATCCCTCGCACGATGGCCACTGCGGCTTCCGAGGCCCGGGCCATCACATATCTCGTCTCCATGCCATCCCTTTCCCGCTCGCCGCCGGACATCGTGGACAGGGCGACGAAGACGGGTATTGAACAAACGCGACAACGGGCCCTCCTACGTTTTCCGAGTCCGGGGTGACACGGGCCGAGTGATGGCCGAACGCGCGTACGTCAACCGCTCCTCGTACGACGAGGACGTCTGGCGCAGGTCGGTGCCTGTGTCCGGCAACTGCTGGAAGAGGGGTTGCGCTTCACCGCACCGGTGACCTTTCCGGTTCTCCTCGTGCCTCGAACTCATGGCTACAGGTGCACGGCTGGTCGTAGCGGCATGGCTGGGAGACCGCCGCGAGATTGACATGAATTCGGCTACGGTCGAGCTCATGGATCGCCTGTCCGAGATCACCTTTCTTCTGCCGGAGACGCCGGAATCACGCGGTTTCCTCGGCGAGTTGCGCTCGCTGCTCGCCGAGGTGGCGTACGCCGACTTCGCCGCGTCCGCGTCCGCGGGCAAGGCCGGCCGGGCTGGCGACCGCCTGACCCTCACGCCGCCGCAGCCCGCCGACGCCCGTCCGGTGACTGCGTTTCAGCTGACCGACGTGCTCGCGCCCGAAGTCGTCCTCGACACAGGCCACTCGATCACCCTGTGCGGCGGTGAGACCCCCGATGCGCTTCCCTCGCAGCCCACGGTCGAGATGGCTGACCTGACCCGCCGTCTCGCCGGGCACGTCAAGCGGGTCGATCACACAGGTGTGAACCTGCCCGCCTGCGCCACCTCACCCGAGCAATGGCAAGGCCTGGTCGGCGCACTCGCCTCGGCCTCCACCATGTACCGCTATCCCACCGGCGAGGAGTGGCCGTTCGTCCTTCCCTCGACATCAGATGAGCTCCTCGGCGGCATCCGTGACTTCGTCGTCGGCCGTGAGCCCCGGTTCGAGCTCGTCTACGACCATGGGCTGACGCAGACGGAGTGGCAGTTCGCGCTCTGGACGGACCTGACCCGGACAGAGCTGGAGCTGTTGTTTCCCGAGCCCGAAGGGCTCACATTCCCCGGCCTGGAGGAGATCTTCCGCGTCGTCCCGATCCTTCACCCCTGGCCCGGACTACGCGTCCGATTCGACCTGTGCTATCGCATCGATGACAGGCCATCCGACTGGGAGACCGGCGAATGGCTGGTCACAGAAGGCGGCCGCATTCACTGACACCGGCCCGGTGGCCACCGGCGAACGCGTCGGCGGCACGGTCCGGGCAGGGCGGTTTCGGGGGTTCTCCGCTCATCGTCGCCGGTGCCGCTCTTACGGTCCTGACGATCCGGCTCATGACCGACCCTCACTCCGAAACGCGCTGGACCCGCTGCGAGCTCGGCGTGGCACGATCGCGCTGAGCCATCGGGTGATCGACCTCGTGATCCGCCGCCGCGTGTCGCCCGAGGCGATACGTTCGCACAGACCGCGGACTTCTCCGACGCCGGAGAGAGGCTCAGGCGCGGCCGGTGTGCACCGTGGCCGTGGACGTGGTGGGGAGACGAGTGGGGTCCATCCCGGTTCCTGTAGGGCGGGGACCCGGCCCGTTCGTGGTAGGACGGGGCTGTGCTCGGCACTGCGGTCAGCAGTCAGGGTGCGGCCGAACGAGGGGCCGCGAAAGGGGAGTTGGGCATGGCGGCAGAGAACATCGACGAGGTCGTGGACGGGATTGCCGGGATCGTACGGGAGGCCGGCCGCGCCGGTGACCGGGTCGGGTACTTCGCGGCGCTGTACCGACAGGTGACCGTGGAGGTCCGCACGGCCATTCACGAGGGCCTGTTCGACGACGGCGCCCGGATGGACCGTTTCGACACGCACTTCGGCAACCGCTACTTCGACGCGTACGACGCCTGGCGCCGTGACCGGAGCGGGCCGCGTTGTTGGCGGGAGGCGTTCGGGCTGCTGGACGACGCCGACACCGTCATCGTCCAGCACCTGCTGCTCGGCGTGAACGCGCACATCAACCTCGACCTGGCCATCGCGGCCGCGCGGACCAGCCCCGGCGAGGCCATCCACGCCTTGCGGCGCGACTTCCTGCTGATCAACGACATTCTTGCCCGGGTGGTGCTGGAGGTGCAGGAGTCGGTCGGCGCCCTGTCGCCACTGCTGTCGCTGCTGGATCGGCTCGGAGCCCGGACCGACGAGCGGATCCTCGACTTCAGTGTCCGTCAGTCCCGCGAGGAGGCGTGGTACAACGCCGTCCTGCTTGCCGGCCAGAACGAGGAGGAGCGCGAGGCCACCATCGAGCGGCTCGACATCCGGGCCGCCGTGCTCGCACGGTTGGTGGCGCGCCCGGGCGGCGTCGTCCGGCCGGCCCTGCAGCTGATCCGGAGCACCGAGAGTGATGACGTGCCGGCCGTCATCACTCATCTGGACAACGCCATGGAGGGACCCACCGCGCGGCAGGGGACAGGATGAGGCCCTGTGGAGCGACCGTCCGACTCGGTCGCCTCTCGCCGCGGTCGCCGCGCTCACGCCTGGGGCTTCGGGGCGATCTCCTTGATCAGACCCTCGACCAGCACCTTGATCTCGTCCCGGATCGGGCGGACGGCCTCGACCCCCTGGCCCGCAGGGTCTTCCAACTGCCAGTCCAGGTACCGCTTGCCGGGGAAGACCGGACAGGTGTCGCCGCAGCCCATGGTGATGCAGACGTCGGACTCCTTCACGGCGTCTACGGTGAGCATCTTCGGGACCTCGGCAGAGATGTCGATGCCGACCTCGGCCATGGCCTCCACGGCGGCCGGGTTGACACCGGCGCCCGGGTTGGAGCCGGCGGAACGGACCTCGACGCGGTCCCCGGCGAGGTGGGTCAGCCACGCGGCTGCCATCTGGGAGCGGCCGGCGTTGTGGACGCAGACGAACAGCACGGAGGGCTTGTCGGACATCAGAGGTCTCTCTTGTCTCACGACGGCATCAGGTGCTGATGACATCAGCATCCGGTGGTGTCAGCCACCACTGATGTGACAGTATCAGCGCATGATGACGTCAGTCGACACTGACCTGATCCGGGTGCTGGCCGACCCGCTCAGGCTCCGAATCGTGACCCTGCTCGCCAAAGAGACGCTGTGCACCACCCACCTGGTGGAGGAGACCGGCGCCCGGCAGACCAATCTCTCCAACCACCTGAGAGTGCTGCGCGAAGCCGGCGTCGTCGATACGGAGCCGTGCGGCCGGTTCACCTACTACCGGCTCAAGCCCGACGTCATCGCCTCGCTCGCCGGCCGGTTCGCCGACCTGGCCGAGTCCGCTCGCACCGCAGCCGAGAACAAGAGGGCCTGTCCATGACCCCCGCCGAAGCCGCCCCGACCGCGGAGTCCGCGCCGCCCGCTCCCGCACCGGCATCCGTCGAGCCCGCCCCCGGCGCCACCCCGCCGCGCAACCCCCTGGTCGCCCGGGCCGCCGCCGAACTCATAGGCACAGCCCTGCTGGTGGCGATCGTGGTCGGCTCCGGCATCCAGGCCACCGAACTCACCAAGGACGTCGGCCTGCAACTGCTGGCCAACTCCACGGCCACCGTCTTCGGCCTCGGCATCCTGATCCTCCTGCTCGGCCCCGTCTCCGGCGCGCACTTCAACCCGGTCGTCACGCTCGCCGAGTGGTGGACCGCCCGGCGCGGTGGCGCCGGCGTCACCCCGCGCGAGGTGGCCGTGTACGTGCCCGCGCAGGTCCTGGGCGCGATCGCGGGCGCGATCCTGGCGGACGCGATGTTCGGCGAACCGCTGGTGAAGTGGTCCACGCACGATCGGTCGGCGGGTCATCTGCTCCTGGGTGAGGTCGTCGCGACGGCCGGTCTGATCCTGCTGATCTTCGGCCTGGCCCGGGCGAACCAGCTGCGCTTCGCGCCCGTCGCGGTCGCCTCCTACATCGGCGCCGCGTACTGGTTCACGTCCTCCACGTCCTTCGCCAACCCGGCGGTGACCATCGGCCGCGCCTTCACCGACACCTTCGCGGGCATCGCGCCCGGCTCGGTGGCGGGCTTCATCGGCATGCAACTCGTCGGCGGCGTGGTCGGACTGGCGCTGGTCGCGCTCATCTTCATGCCCGGACGATCGGCCGAGTGACCGACAACACGACCCAGGACAGGGGGCGGTGATCGGCGGCCGCTCGGGCCGGGCTCGCTGCCGGGTACCACCGGCGCCGCCTCGGCGTGCTCCGGCACCGGGTGCCGAAGCGTTCGCCTCGATGTCCTGCCCCCCTCCCAAGCCATCGACAACCGGCCCGGAACTCGTTGTACCGGCCTACGCTCATGCCAGACCACCGGGACCACCGGGACCACCGGGACCACCGGGACCACCGAGATCCGCCCCTCCGCGCTCTGGCGGAGGGGCGTCGGCGTTGACGCCATTGACCTCGGGCCGGCCCCGGCCGGACGGCGTCAGGTGCCCGGCACGCTCGGTGTCACCGGGCTGAGCCGTCCGGCTCCCGTCCGCCCCCTCAGCTGACGGAGAAGTCCTCGAACCCGGCGATCCCGCGGGTACCGGTCCAGCCGTTGGCGGCCGTCATGAAGACACCGATGTCCTGGTGGTCGGCAGCTCCGCCCGGGGTGGCGGTGCCGACCTTCGTCCACGTGACGCCGTCCGTGCTGCACTCGCCGGTGTAGGTGTCGCCGGAGCGTGTCAGGCGCAGGTGTACCGGGGCGGTGGCGGAGCCGGCCAGTTCGATGGAGTCGAACCGGCCGTTGCCCTCGGAGTCCCAGGACAGCGCACATCCGTTGGACGGAGTCACCGCCAGATTCACGTACCCGGCCTGGCCGTCGCCGTTCGAGTCGTCGCCGTTCGTGGAGAGGTCGTTGCGGACGATGAGCCCGGCGCGGGCCCAGGGCCCGGTGCTGTCCTGCGTGGTGACCCGGACTGTGGCGCTCGAGGCGGAACCGAAAGCGGCGGCCCGGTAGACCGTGCCGAACTCGTTGGTGCCGCCCCACAGGTCGGCTCCGGCACCCTCGATGGCGAGCGCGTCACCGGACTGGCCGAAGACCGCGTCGTTGAGGGAGGCGCTGCGGTAGGGGTCCGTCACTCCGGTGCCCGCCATCAGCCGGACCATCGCCAAAGCCGAGCCACGCGAGCCGCCCGTCCGGAAGGACGCGTTCACCGGCACCCGGGAGATCAGCGCGTCGGCGGCCGCGGTGAGGGTGACCCGGAAGGTCGCCGAGAAAGTCTCGCCCGGGGCGAGGGACGCCGCGGTGGTCGTGCCGACGGGCTCGGCGGTCATCCCCTCCGGTGCGTCGACGGACAGCTTCAGCTCCGTCGCCGGCCCGAATCCATTGCGGTTGGTGAACGAGACGGTGACCGTGACCGGGCGGCCCCCGGTCACCGATCCCCGGTCCGCGGACGCGGTCAGTGTCACCTGGTGGGGGTCCGCGGCCAGGGTGTCCCGCACCTGGCGGGCCAGCTTGTGGATGTCGCCGGTCGTCTTCACCGGGTAGCTGTCGTGCCGGTGCGCCCAGCGGTCCTCCAGCGCGAACCAGTCGATTTCGGCCGGCTGCCGACCGGCCGCGAGCGCCGCGGACAACTCGTCGAAATAGGTCTTCCAGCGGGTGTGGTAGAGGTCGCCGACCAGCCCCGCCCATTCCCGGTTGGCGTAGTCGTGCAGCCCTTCCTCGCTGCTCTCCCGGCCGCCCCAGGTGGTGATGATCGACCGTGCGTCGTACTCCAGCTGGTCCTTCTCGGCCCTGGTGGCACCCCAGGAACGGGCGTCGGCCAGCCACCGTCCGAGCAGGTGCTGCGGGGACGTGGCCAGCACCTTGTCCATCAGCTTCATCCAGCTGAGCCAAATCCCGGTGAGCCGGTCGAAGCCGACGCGGTCCCCGGCCTCGTACGCCGCCTTGATCCGGGGCAGCAGCACCCGGCTGCGGTTGGACAGCACCTGACGGGTCACGTCGGCGAGGTCGTAGGCGTAGGCGGAGCTGTCGCGCAGCCGCGGCGCGACCTGGAGCAGTTCGGTGAGCGCCGTGTCGAAGGCCGTGGTGTCGTAGCGGTCGGCCTCCGGGCCCCACGCGGCGGCCTTGTTGGCGCCCAGGCTCGGCCGGGCGCCGAACAGCCCGTCGGGCGCCTCGCTCCACGCGTCCTTGCGGGTCATGTTGTACGCGGTGTCGCGGATCGTCTTCCAGGCGGCGAGGGCGTGCGGGTCCTCGCCGCCGTACCGGGACACGGCGTACGCGGCGAACCAGTCGTCGAGGTCGATGGTGCCGGGTGTCCACGCCAGGTCGGTGAGGAGCGCGAGCGCGGGCGCGTTGTTGTCGGCGGCCTCCGGCATCGCCGCGATCCCGGCGAGCGCGCTGCCTTCCTTGTCACGCCACTTGGGGTACTGCTCCACCCAGTCCGGGGCGTTGGCGCCCATCGGGGTGTGGCCGCCGAAGTTCCAGATGCTGCCGAAGGCGTACGGGGTGCCGCCCCAGTCGCTCTCCCGGTCCGTGACGGTGGTGTAGCGGTCGGACAGGCCGTCCACGATCAGCATCCGGGACTTGTCGACCCCGTCGAGCAGCGCCGTGGACGGGTTGGACTGCCAGCCCAGGATGGCCCAGATCGCGCCCGGGTGGGCCTTCTGGAGCGCCCCTTCGACGGCTGCCGCGGCTTCGTCCACCGGAACGTCACCGGGGTTGCCGCCCTCGTGCAGCAGGTCCATCTTGTACATCGTGCTGTCGCCGAACCGCTCCGACTGGGCCCGGTAGAAGGCGGCGGACACCTCGTCGAAGGCCGTGGTGCGCGGGTCGAGCCAGTCGGGTCGCTTGAAGGCACCCCAGGAGCCCTGGGGGACCACGGCCGCGTCCCCGCCGTGCTTGGCGACGAAGTCGTCCGGCACGGTGCCGAAGTAGCCGGGCAGCACGGGTGTCATGCCCAGTTCGCGCACCCGGTCGGTGATCTTCCGGGCGAGATCGGCGCGCCTCTCGATGAGCCGCCTGGACACCGGACCGCCGAACCCCGACATGTTCTGCAGCAGCCACCACGGCTGATGGGCCGGTGCCGGAATCCACGCGCGCATCTCGGCGTCCGAGTAGCCGAACTGCCGGAAGGTGTCGTAGTGGACGGCATCGCCGCCGGTGTAGACCAGCACCCTGTTGATGCCGTGCAGCGCGAGCACGTCCAGCTCGCGCTCCCACGCGTCCCAGTCTCGGTAGGGGCCGGTGTAGCCGTCGTTGGTGTCGTTGAGGGCGAACCGGTGCGGCACGTTCGCCGACCCGGCGATCTCCCCGTCCGGGGCGGGCAGCAGCCTGGGGAGGTTCAGCTGTTCGCCGTTCCAGGAGATGTCGGCCTTCGCCGCCCGCGCGAGATAGGTGTGGAGGCCGGTGAGCAGCACCGCCGGGCTGGAGCCCGCCACGGTGATCGCCCCGGCCCGGCCGGTGACCTTGAACCGGTCGGTGCCGCCGGCGTCCAGCGCGCGCAGCGTCACCTGACGGTGGTGGTCGGGCAGCAGCCGTCGCAGCGCGACCGACGCGGGGGTCGTGCCGAACGGCTTCGCGACCGTGTCCGCGGCCGCCGGCGCGGCGTGGGCACCTGGCGGCGGCGTCAGCAGGACCACTCCGCCCAACGCGGCCGCTCCGGTCAGCAGACGTCTGCGGCTGAGTGGTTGATTGCCTGTCATGAACGTCCTCTCGAAACTTTTCGGATCTTCCGAGCCGCGGTGCGATGTGGCCGCACCGCACCGCACCGCACCGCACCGCACCGCACCGCGGTCCGGATCAGGCGACGGTCATCGCGAAGATGTGCAGAGCGGGAACACCGCTCGTCAGGCCGTCGCTGACCTTCGGCAGCACGACGGAGTGCAGTTCCTTGTCCTCCAGGTCGACGCCGAAGGTGTAGAGGCTGACCGGGTTCCTGTCCTGGCCCGACGGGGTGTTGCGGTACGGCAGTACCACCGCCGCCGCGGGGTGCGCCGCGTACCAGTCGGGAACCTCGACGGAGAAGGCCTGCTCCGTACCGTCCGCGTACACGACCCTCCCGGGCCCCTCGCCGGCGCCCCAGGTGCAGGTGCCGAGGAAGGCCAGCCGCGAGCCGGTGCCGGACAGCCGTACGGTCTGCCCGGAGGACACCACGTTGTCCTTGGCCCCGGGCCCGGTGTCCGGCCAGGTGAAGGCCGTCCCTCCGTAGGTGACCGAAGCTCCGGGAGTCAGTCCGACCGAGGCCAGCGCCTCGGCGGACAGGCTGGACCGCGAGGCGTCGATGTCGGCGGTGGTGGTGGCGTCGTCGGAGGAGATGCCGGCGTTGTCGAAGGCACTGGCCAGGGACCGGTACGGCAGTTTCAGCGACGAGGTGACGCGGGTGCAGTCGGACCCGTACGCGTGCACGTCGAAGAGCGCGTGCGCGATGCAGGGGACCACTCCCTCGGCGTCGTCGGGGAGCCGGGTCTTCCAGGTGCGGGTGACCGACCGTCCGGGCACGATGCCGCCCAGGCCGTCCGACTCCGCGAGGTCGCCCACGGCGAGGTAGAGGACGGTGTTGCGCAGGGTGATACCGGTCGTGTTCTTGAGAGTGGCGGTCAGGGTCAGGGCCTGGCCCGGCCCGGGGGTGGCCGGGGTGACGGTGAGGGAGACGGGCGGCGGGAGGAAGTCCTGTTCGGGGCGGTAGGCGGCCTGGGCGAGGCGATTCGTTGTCATCTCGTCTCCACTGAGAAGTGGTCGAACACGGCCTGCACCGTGGTGCCGGGATAGTTGAGGTTCACGGCGCTCGCCACCACGCCGGCGTCCAGGGCGCCGCTCGCGGAGGGGACGTTCACACGCGCGATCTCGGTCCAGGAGAGGCCGTTGTTGGTGCTGGAGTACGCCGTGTAGGTGGTGCCGTCGCGGACCAGGCGCAGCCAGGCGGGGTGGGTGGAGCCGCCGCCACCGGCCCAGGTGTCGAGCCGTCCGTCGCCGTCGCTGTCGGTCATGAACTCCAGGCCGAACGACTTCGACATGGTGAGTACGGCGTAGCCGCCCTTCTCCGGGGCGGTGAGATCGCCCGCGACCGCGATGCCGTACTTGGCGGTGGGGTTGTCGCTGCCGGTGAGGCTGACCGTCTTGACCTGC
Organism: Streptomyces sp. NBC_00104; assembly: GCF_045160825.1. Lineage (NCBI taxonomy): Bacteria > Bacillati > Actinomycetota > Actinomycetes > Kitasatosporales > Streptomycetaceae > Streptomyces > Streptomyces sp. NBC_00104. The sequence continues at coordinate 10,446,098 of NZ_CP108215.1, forward strand.
ACCACGCTCGACTCGGCGGCGGAGCCGGGAAGGAGGATGCCCCCCTTCTCGTCGGTGCCGCCGGAGAAGTCGCGGCCGCCCGTCCAGATCACCAACTGGCTGCCGTACTGGCCGAACCCGGCGTCGTCGGTGGTGGCGAACGTCCGGTACGGGTCCCGTACCTCATTGGGCTCGTAGGGCACCGTGAACGTCTTCGCGGACCGCGCGCAGTCGCTGCTGTACCCGTCGACGTCGAAGACCACGTGCGCGGTGAACGACACGTTCCCGGCCACGTCGGCCGGCATCGCCGTCTCCCAGCGCCGGGTCGTCCTCGCGCCGCGCCGCAGGTCGCCGAGCGGGATGGTCTTCGCCGCCGTGGTGGCGCCGGGGCTGATCAGGTGGAGCACGGCGTTGCGGAGCGGGAAGGGACAGTCGTTGGTGAGGACCGCGGTGGCGGTGACCGCGTCACCGCCACCCGGCTCGGCCGGCCGCGTGGTGACGGTGAGGGTGGGGCCCAGGGTGTCGAACCGGGTGGCGTCACGGATTCCCATGCCGCTCACCGGGCCCAGTCGACGGTGAAGACGTTGGCGATGTCGCTGGGCAGGGAGGACGGGACGGTGATGTTGATCTTTCCGTCACCGCGGGTCCACCGCAGACTGCCGCTCGTGCCGAGCAGCCGGATCCGGGACGTGGCGCTGATGGGGATGTCGCCGGGAACCGAGAGGGTGCCGCTGGGCGCGCCCAGCACGATGATGTTGAACTTGCCCGGGGAGACGGTGTAGCGGATGCCGAGCGAGCCGCCCTCCTCCTCCGCCCGCACCCAGGGCGTCGACCCGTAGATCGCCGGGCCGTTGACCTTCAGCCAGGCGCCGATGTCCCGCAGCCGCTCCTGCATGATCTCGGGGATCGTGCCGTCCGGCCTGGGACCGATGTTGAGCAGCAGGTTGCCGTTCTTGCTGACGACGTCGGCGAGCAGCTGGATCAGGAACTCGGAGGTCTTGTAGTCCTCGTCCGGCTCGTGCTTGTTGTACCCCCAGGAGTAGCCCATGGTCATGCAGCACTCCCACTTCTGCGGATCCATGGTGGGGTTGGTGCGCTGCTCGTACGTGGCGAAGTCGAAGTGGGTGTCGAACCGGTCGTTGATCACCACGCCCTTGGGATGCTTACGGTTCTTGGCCTGGTTGTAGTAGTGGGCCAGGGGCTCTTCGCTGCGCCACGGCGGGTTGCCGGTGGGCCGGAACCACTGTCCGTCCGCCCACAGCAGCTCCGGGTCGTAGCGGTCGATGATCTCGTAGAGCTGCTTGAGCTCGTAGTCGCCGATGTAGTCCTCGACCGGCTTGTAGCCGGTCATCGGGATTTCCTCGTCGGTGTAGAAGTTGCGCATCGGCCGGCCGATCGCCGGGTTGAAGTACTCGCCGAGCGAGTAGTACAGGCCCGGGCGCACGGTGCCGCGCTTGCGGGCCGCGGTCATCAGCTCACCGACGAGGTCGCGCTTCGGGCCGTACGCCACGGAGTGACGGTCCGTCATCTTGCTGGGGTAGAGGGCGAATCCGTCATGGTGCTTGCTGGTCAGCGCGAAGTACTCGGCGCCCGCCTGCTCGAACAGCCTCACCCAGGCGTCGGGATCGTACTTCTCGGCCTTGAACTGCGGGATGAGGTCGTCGTAGGTGACGTCCTCGCCGTAGGTGTCGCGGTGGTACTTCCACTCGGCGGTGTCCTTGGTGCTCTGGTACCAGAGGTACCACTCGGAGGCGCTTCTCGGCGTCGCGCCGGCGATCACCGAGTAGATGCCCCAGTGGACGAAGATGCCGAACTTGGCGTCCTTGTACCAGCGCGGCACGGGATGGGTGTCGAGGGACGCCTTGGTGGGCTGGTAGTCGGGTATGCCGGAGCCGGCCGGCACCGCCACGCCGGCGAGGGCCTGGGCGGTTCCGGGCGGCGCGAGGAGCACGGCACCGCCGAGGGCGGCTGCGGTGGTCATGAAATGTCGGCGGTTGACTGCCATGAACGTGGTTGCCTCTCACTCGTGGGTGGAGAAGGAGTCGAAGAGCGCGGTCGTGGTCTGGCCGGGATAGGTGAGGTTGACGGCGCTCGCGACCAGACCGGCGTCGCCGGTGCCGCTCGCGGAGGGCACGGTCGCGGTGGCGACCTGCTGCCAGGCGGTGCCGTCGGAACTGGCGTACGCGGTGTAGGCGGAGCCGTCGCGGACGAGCTTCAGCCAGGCCGGGTGGTACGAACTGCCGCCCCCGGCCCAGGTGTCGAGCCGTCCGTCGCCGTCGCTGTCGGTCATGAACTCCAGGCCGAACGACTTCGACATGGTGAGGACGGCGTAGCCGCCCGCCGCCGGCGCGGTGAGGTCGTTGGCGACGGCGATCCCTGCCTTGGCGGACGGGCCGCTGCCGGTCTGACCGGCGACCCGGGCGGTCACGGTGCCGGACGGTGGCGCGGCGTCGGCGAGGTAGACCGCCGCCTTCTCGTCCTTCCAGCCGGACAGGTCCTGGCCGCCCGCCCAGATGGCGAACTGGTCGCCGTTCTGGGCATATCGGGCTTCCTCGGTCGTGGTGGCGGTCGTCAGGTACGGCGCCCGGATCTCGGACGGAGCGGGGGTCACCGTGGCGTCCACGCTGTCGGAGTCGTGCCGTGTGCGGCCGTCCTGCGCGAAGGACGTGCGTACGCCGATCTCGTGGGTGCCCCAGGCCGCGTCGGCGGCGGGGGTCACCGTCCAGGTGACGGTGGCGCTGTCGCCCGGGGTGAGGGAGCGCGTCCGCGTGCTGCCGGCCGGTTCGGCGGACCAGCCGTCGGGGAGGTCGAGGCGTGTGCTGACCCGGGTGACCGTTTCGGTGCCGATGTTGGTAACGGTCGACGTGATCTCCGAGCCCTCGCCGCCGGTTTGCAGGGTCGGCCGGTACGGAGTGAGCCGGACACGGGCCGACGGGCAGTCGCGGGCCGCCCCGAGGGTGGTGAGGTCGACGGCGTCGGCGAACGCCTTCATGCCGGTGTCGTTGGGGTGCAGATGGTCACCGGAGTCGAACGCGGCGGCGTAGCGGGTGGGGTCGTCCGGGTCCCGTACGGCCTCGTCGAAGTCGGCGTAGTCGTCGAAGACGCCGCCGGAGTCGCGCACGAACGCGTTGACCTTCTGCCGCTCGGCCTCCTTGGCCTCGGTCCACCAGTCGCCCCACCCCCGGTACGGCACGACCGTCGCGCCGATCAGGCGCAGCCCGCGGGCGTGGACACGGCGCGCGATCTCCTTCATGCCGTCGATCACCTGGTCGCCCGTGGCGCCGCCCCAGCTGAGGTCGTTGACGCCCTCGAACAGGATCACCGTCCGGGCGCCCGGCTGCGACAGCACGTCGCGTTCCAGCCGGTCCAGTGCCGACGGGTTGCCGTCGACCCCGGCCGTGATCCGGTTACCGCTGATGCCCTCGTTCAGCACCCCGGCGGTGGACGAGCAGGCCGACAGCCGCCCGGCCAGATGGTCGGGCCAGCGCCGGTTGGCGTTCGCCGTGGAGGACGCCCCGTCGGTGATGGAGTCGCCGAGCGCCACCACGGAACCCGCCGTGTCACCGCCGCGTACGTCGACGCCGGTCAGGAACGGGAAGGCGGACTCGGTCCTGGTGAAGGCGTCCCCGGCGTGGTCCGAGGCGTGGTCGCCGCCGCCGTCGGGCGTCCAGTAGACGGTCTGCAGGCCCATCCAGTGCTGGCTGATGTGCGTGAGCCGACCGGGGAAGTACAGGCTGACGACCAGGTCGCCGCGGGCCGGTACGGAAATCCTGACGGCATCGCTCACCGCCTGCTCCCCGGCGGCGATCGTCACCTCGTCCTCGCCGCCGAACCGGACCTCGTACGGTTTCGCGACGGCGGAACCGCCGTCCCGGCGCCCCACGGTCGCGTGGCCGATGGTCACCGGCTCGGTGGTGAAGGCGTTGGTCAGGCGGATGCGTACGCTCGACCCGCCGGCGCTCACCCGCACCGGTATGCGCACCGTCACCTCCGAGGTGCCCGGGTCGTACGAGGCGTGCTGCGCCGTCGCCCAAGTCCCCGTCCACAGCGACTGCTTGGCCTCGGCCGCGGCCGGGGCCGTAGGGAGCAGGACTGCCAGGGTGGCTGCCAGGGCTGTGGCCAGGGCCGCGAGTCTTCGGTGTTCCCGCAGGTGTCCACGCAGATGTTCAAACGGTCCGGACACTGGTCCTCCTCAGGAACACGCGCGGCCGAGACCGAGCCCGGCCAGGTCGATGGAGTCGGCGAAGGCCTTCATTCCGGTGTCGTTGGGGTGCAGGTGGTCACCTGAGTCGTAGGCCGCGCCCAGCCGCCGCGGGTCCGCCGGGTCCCGTACGGCCTCGTCGAAGTCGGCGTAGTCGTCGAAGACCCCGCCGGAGTCCCGGACGAACGCGTTGACCTGCTGTCGCCGCGCCTCCGTCTCCTCGGTCCAGCCACCCCAGGTGAAGTCCTTGTACGGGGTGATCGTGGCGCCGACGACCCGCATCCCACGCCGGTGCGCCCGGTCGGCGATCTCCGTCATGCCGGCGATGATCTGCTCGGCACTCGCCCCGCCGAGATCGTTGATGCCCTCGAAGAGGATCAGGGTCCGCGCTCCCGGCTGGGAGAGCACATCCCGTTCGAGCCGTGCGAGCGCCGAGGGGTTGGTCTCGGTCCCGGCGGTGATCCGGTTGCTGGTGATGCCCGCGTTGAGCACCCCGGTGCCGGGCAGGCAGGCGTTCAGCCGGGCGGACAGCAGGTCGGGCCAGCGCTGGTTCGTGTCGGCCGTCGAGAAGGAGCCGTCCGTGATCGAGTCACCGAGCGCCACCACCGACCCGGCCCCCGGCGCGGTCACATCGACGCCGCTGAGGAAGGGCCAGCTCGTGGTGGTCCAGGTGTAGGCGTCACCGGCGGTGTCGGCGGTATGGTCGCCCGCCCCGTAGTCCGTCCAGTACACGGTCTGCTGCGCCCACCAGTGGTCGGTGATGTGCGTGACCTGACCGGGCAGATGGAGACTGACCACCAGGTCGGTCAGAGCCGGCACGGCGAGGCGGACCGGATCGCTGACCGCCTCGCCACCCGCCGGGATCGTGACTTCGCGCCGTCCGCCGAACCGCACGTCGTACGGGCGCTCCACGGCGGACCCCCCGTCACGCAGGCCCACGGTCGCGTGCCCGACCGTCACCGGGTCGGTGGCGTAGGCGTTGGTCAGGCGGATGCGCACGGATGAACCGCCGACGCTGGTGTGCACCGGCATCCGTACCGTCACCTCGGACATCCCCGAGACCTCGTAGTGCTCACTGGCCGCCGTCGCCCAGGTCCCCGTCCAGCCGCGTCGGGCGCCCTGCCGACCGGCCTCGGCGGAGGCCGACGCCCCGGCCTCGACGGGGGTCACCGTCCCGGCCACGAGGGCCGAGACCGCCAGGAGCAGAGCCGCGAGCCTGCCGCGTATCGCCTGCATGTGCCGCCCCCTACCGTTCCGCGCCGGTGCGCGCGAGCGCCTGGTACGCCTTGGTGGCACCCTCGGCCTTGAGGCTCACGCCCGCCGGGGTCGTGTGTAGTGGTGCCGGGTGTCCCTTGCGAGTGGCGGGGCCGCGGACGGCCTTGCCGTTGGTGACGTCACGCCAAGTCCCGGTCGGCAGGAAGACGTTGGCCAGGACGGTCCGGCCCGCCCGAACCGTCGTGAGGGTCGACCGGTCGGTCGCGAGCCGCAGTGCGTAGCGCGGCATCGCGAAAGTGATCCGTCCGGGTTCGGCGGCGGTCGCCGGGGCCGCGGTGCCGAGCGGCGGGGCGGCCGGGAGCCGCGCCGCCGTGCCGTGCCGGACGGCTCGTCCCACCGCGGGCATCAGGCGCCGCCGCCGCAGGTGAGCTTGGCGTCGGCCCAGTCGGCGTGGTCGGTGGAGACATCGCCGTCCCCGTCGACCAGCAGGTCGAGCCAGCGGGCGCCCGTCACGTCCACGTCGACCGTGGCCCCGCCGTCGGAGCCGTACCGCACCGGGCTGTCGAACAGGGAGCGGCCGTCGGCGATCACCGCGAAGGAGACGCTGCCGTTGTCACCGACCTCGTCGTCCACCCCGGCGGTCGCGGTGAAGCGGGTGCAGCCGCCGCCGAGATAGACCCGGACCTGGCTGTTGGCGTGCACGCCGAGACCCTTGGCGTAGGTGGTGCCGCCCATGCTCAGGGGCCGTCCGTCGCCGGCTGCGGCCTCCCCGTTGGAGGCGTCCTTCTCGACCGGGCCCCAGCCGTTGACCGCCTTGACCAGGGTCGCATCGCTCACATAGGTGTCGGCGGACAGCCCGGGCGGTGGCACCTGCACGGCCCGTACACCCGTGACGGTGCCCGGACGGCCGGGCTGGCTGAGCTTGGCGGTCGCCGACAGGACGGCGTAGTGGACCGGGTCGCCCGGTGGGGTGACGGTGTAGTCCGCGGTCACCGTGTCGCCGGGCCGGACCCGGGCGAAACGGGTGGTGTCGTCGGTGGTCGCGGTCCAGCCGTCCGGGACCTTCAGCGTCAGCTCGACGTTCCGGGCGGCCGGCGCGTCCTTCGGCACGGTGACGCTCACGGGGACCCGGGCGGCGGTGCCGGTGCTCAGGAACGGCTCGGCGTCGACGGTGACACGGGCGCCCGACTCCGGCATGGCGTACGTCTTGGCGTCGTACGAGGGCGCGGCCACCGGGCCGATCTTGATTCCGCCCGCCGAGGCGCCGAGGTCGACGAGCTTGGCGGAACCCGGGCCCGCTCCGGCCTCGGTGGACCACACGGCCAGGGCGATGGTGTTGCTGCCCTGCTCGCGCAGGATGCCCTTGGGGATGACGAACCGTGTCTGCGGTCCGGTGTCCGGCAGATAGCGGCCGATCAGCCAGCCGTTGACGAAGATCTGGGCACGGTAGCCGGTGCCGCCGCCCTCGGCCTCGGCGAGATCGAGGGCGATCGCGTTGTCCTGGCCCTGCGGCAGGTCGAGCCGGGCGGAGGTGCGGTACCAGCGCACGCCGGTCCCGGTCTTCGCGCTCTGTCCGGCGAGGGTGGTGTTCTTCCAGCTGCCGTCGGGGTGACCGGCGAGGGACCAGCCGGCCCGCTCCCCGTACAGCCCCCCGTTGTTGTACGGGCCCCGGGCGGTGTCCACGGAGTCCTCGCCACCCCGGCTGCCCTGGATCTTCCAGGTGAGGGTGGAGGCCCCGCCGACCACCTCGGCGCCGAGCAGACCGCGCGGCTCCTTGGAGTAGTCGTGGCCCCATTCCTCGTTGTGGCCCGCGTTCTCCACGAGGACGGACAGGACGTTGTCCCCGCTGGCCCTCAGCGTGTCCGCCGGGACGTCGAAGGTGTGCCCGCCGTCGCCGGAGGAGCCGAGGTAGCGGCCGTTGAGCCAGACCGCGTACTGGCCGGTCGGGCCGGTGTTGGCGTTCAGCGCGAGCCCGGTCGCCCGCCCCGTGGTCTTGAACCGGCCGCGGTACCAGACGTTGCCGTGGTGGTACCCGTACTCGTCCATCGCGAGGACCGGGAGCGATCCGGCCAGCTCCGGGTTGTTGGCGGTGAGGCGGTCGGCGGTTGTCCAGGTGGAGTCGTCGAAGCCCGGGGCGGACTCCGGTGCCTCTTCCTTGTACTTCCATGTCGTCAGCGTGGGCAGCTCGACCGGGCGCGGTGCCTGGGTGGTGGTGACCCTACGGCCGTTCCACGTCACCCTCTTGGCGTCCGCGATGACCTCGATCCTCGCGGCCTTGGTGGAGTCGCCGGTCAACTTCAGTGTGTCGCCCGCCAGTTCGGCGGTACGGACGAGGGACGGTCCTCGCACGAGGACCGGGCCCTCGGCGGTGTCCTGCTGCCACCAGTGGGCGGTCTCGGCGGTGTCGGCGATCAGCAGTTCCATCCCGTTCACCAGGACCCGGGCCAGGCCCTTGTGGGTGTAGTTCAGCCGCAGGTCACCGCGTTCGGCGTCCCAGGTGGTGGTGACCTCGCCGTCCAGGACGGTGACCTCGGGGCGCTCGGCGTACCGCAGTACGGTCTCTCCGGCCTCGCCCTCACGCCCGTGGAGCAGCGCCACGTCGCGGCCGCCGATCTCGGCGTGCGTCATGATCTCCGAGGTGGAGTAGACGAGCCGCTGGCTCTCGCTCAGGTCGTAGCCCGCGACCAGGAGTTTGGCGTCCCGGCCGTCGACGGTGATCGTGCCCTGCTGCGGTACGCGCGGGTAGTCGCCGTCCGCGCCGGTCAGCGACAGGGTCGTCTCGTCCTTGCCCTTCACGCGGGTGTCGGCGTGCCGGACGGTGAAGAACTGGGCGCCGTCGTCGGGGTTGACGCGCCGGTCGACGCGCAGGGCGTCGTCGGACGGGACGGGCGCCTCGGCCTTGTCGGTGCGCGCCAGTGAGGTGACGGAGTTGACCATGTAGCCCAGGCGCTTGAACTCCTGGTACTTGTCCGTGAGTTGGCGGGACTCGTTGATCGGGGCCCCGTAGTCGTACGACGTGTAGACCGCGTTCGGGTCGGCGAGCCACCCCCAGTTGGTGCCGCCGTACGTCATGTAGAAGGACTGGCCGCTCACCCCTGCGGCGATGTTCATCTTGCTGAACACCCGGGTGAAGTCGGTGCCGGTGAGTTTCGCGCAGTCCTGGTATCCGGTGCCGCCCCAGGGGTCGAAGGCGCCGCCCTGGGCCTCCGGGATGATCAGCGGGGACTCGGGCTTCCACTCGTTGACGTACGAGTAGTCGGGCAGGTTCTTCCAGGTGTCGGGGTCCTTGCAGTCGAAGCCCTGCGGGTAGGCGTCGAAGCCGTAGATGTCCGGTGCGCCCTTGCCGCTGACCCAGTTCTGGTTGGCGCCACCGTCGTTGACGAAGGTCGGGACGTCGATGCCGTCCTGGCGCGCCCAGTCGATGAGGGTCTGCATGTAGTCGGCGTCCTCGCGACCGCCCTGGTACTCGTTCTCGACCTGATACAGGATCACGTTGCCCGTGCCGCGCGTCAGTTGATGCCGAGCGATGATGGGGTTGATCCGGCTCATCCACTCCCGGGCCGCCTTCAGGTACTCCGGCTCGGAGGTGCGGTTCACGCCCGCCTGTGTCTTCCGCCAGGCGGGCATGCCGCCGCCGGAGACCTCCGCGTTGATGTACGGGCCGGGCCGGGCGATCACGTACAGGCCCGCGCGCTCCGCCTCGTCGAGCAGCCGCTCCACGTCACGGATGCCGGTGAAGTCGTAACGGCCCGGCTTGGCGGAGTGGTAGCCCCAGTCGAAGTACAGGGAGACCGCGTTGAATCCGCCCGCCTTGATCTTCTGCAGGACGTCACGCCACGCGTCCGGGCTGGGCAGCCGGAAGTAGTGGAACTCGGCGCCCCAGATGTAGAGGGGTTTGCCGTCGACCCGCACGGAGTACTGGTCGTAGGTGACGGTGTGCGGGGCCTGGGCCTGCGCCTCCGTCCGGGCCGGTGCCGCGGCCGCACCTGTGCTGGTCAGGGGCATGACACTCAGTGCCCCGGCGAGCAGCAGCGATTTCCACTTCACCCTCATGACGTCAGCCCCTTCACGACGGCCGCCCGCGCGGTCTCGATGTCGCCCACGTCCTTCGTCCGGCCGTCGAGGTTCCGGGTCGCGGTGGTGAGGGCCTCGGTCAGGGCGTCGCTGTCGGTGCCGCCGTCCTTCTCCCGCAGCTGGGCGATGAGTTCGTAGTCCTCGATGCCCTCCTTCAGCTGCTCCCAGCGGATGCTGGACATCGGGCCGTCCTTGCCCGGGTAGACCAGGTACTCGTCGCCCTGGGTGAAGATGTGCACCGGCTGCTTGAAGGGGTCGCTGGTCCAGCTGTTGTACGACCAGCGCAGGAAGCCGTCCAGGTTCCGCTGGGCGGAGATCCACGGCAGCATCCGTGATTCGACGGCGGGCGAGTACGACAGCGTGTTGGGGTGGGCCGGCGCGCCGTACACGTAGAAGGTCGTGGTCTTGCCGGCCTTGCGCCGCTCGGCCACCTTCTCCTTCGTCATCGCGTCGATGCCGCCCCAGTCGACGGACAGGTTGGACGCGACGCCCTCGGTGCTGATCGAACCGGCGACGGAGATACGGTCGTCGAAGACCGGGGCGACCTCGTGGACGAAGTCCTTGACGACCGTCATGGTGTCGATGGGCCGCTCGTCGAAGGACAGCCAGGTGTCCTCCAGCCAGCCCTTGGCCTTCAGATGCTTCTCGAAGGCGGGCAGGAACGTTCCCCACGCCTCCCGCCAGCGGTCGCCGCCCAGACCGACGTTCTCGTAGACGGTCTTGCCGGTACGGGTGTCGGTGTAGGTGAGGTGCTCCTGGTCCTGGAACGCCAGCATGGAGAAGGCGCCGATGTCGGGGCCGAGGCCGACGCGTCTCGCGGTCTGGACGTACTTGTCCCAGCGGCCGAAGTCGAAGGAGAACGACTTACCGTTCCAGGCCCAGCCCACCATGCTGGTGTACGGCGTGGCGGTCTGCGACTCCCGGGTGCCGAGCGACCACTGATGGTGCCAGGGGTTGTCGACGATGGTGGTGTTGATGACCTTCTGGCCGCGCGACACCAGGTCGCGGTTGTACGTCTCGATCAGCTTCCAGTGCTGGTCGGACCAGAGCTTGACGCCGTGGTTCTTCGCGATCGTCTCCGGCTGCGCCCACACGTCGAGGAAGAAGTCGTAGTCCTTCGGGTCGGGCACGCTCGCGTCCGCGACCTCGATGGTCAGCGGGTAGGTCGACTGGGTGCGGCCGTCCGCGTTGACCTTCACCGTGCCGGTGTAGGTGCCCGGCTCGGCCGACTTGGGGATCTGGAAGGTGAACCACAGCGGCTGGGCCGCGTACGCGGGTACGTCCACGGAGGACCGCTCCTCGAGCGCGTCGCCGACCACGTCGGGGTTGCGGTCGCCGGACACCTCCTTGGCGGAGCTGACCTGGTCGATGGTGGCGGACCAGTCGACCTCGCTCTTGGATCGCTGCACGGGCACGTACTTGACGAACCGGACCTTGGTGTCGGCGCCGGACAGCTTCGCGCCGCCGGGACCGGTGAGATCACCGACCACGGCCTTGACGTCGTCGAGGTCCTGGCCGGAGGCGATCGCCAGCTGCGCCGAGACCTGCTCGTTGCGGACGGCGGAGAGCTTGAGCTCCTTGGTGTCCTTGCCCTGGACGGCGGTCATCGGGTAACGCGGGACCCGCTCCTCCGCGGAACCGGCGAAGGAGCCGGTGGGAACCCAGGTGATGGTGTCCCTGGTGCCCAGGGCGTCGGCGACCTTGACGGTCAGCCAGGTGGTGGTGGCCTTGGAATTGAGGTCGGTGCTCGTGGTCGTCGTACCGGTGACGGCTATCGCGGTGGTGCTCGCGGCCACGACCACGCCCGCGACGAAGCCGGCGACAGCTGAGGACGTACGTGCCATGGGGTGAGTTCCCTCTCTCACGGACGTGCGAGGAGTGGCCCGTCCCCGGCAGGCGCCAGGGGAGTGGCGGCCTGCCGGGAAGCGGGGGTGGTGCCGGGGATACCGGTGTGTCAGGAGGTGACCGAGAATCCGCTGAAGACGGCTTCGATGTTCTCGCCGGGGTAGTTGACGTTGGCCGCGCTCGCGACCATCCCCGCGTCACCGGTGCCGGCGGCCGACGGCACCTGGGCTGTGCCGACCTGCGACCAGGTCTCGCCGTCCTTGCTGGCATACGCGGTGTAGGTGGTGCCGTCCCGGGTCAGCTTGAGATACGCCGGGTGGTAGGTGGAGCCACCGCCCGCCCAGGTGTCGAGCTTCCCGTCGCCGTCGCTGTCGGTCATGAACTCCAGTCCGTAGCTCTGGGTCATGGCCAGCACCGCGTAACCGCCCTTCTCGGGCGCCGTCAGGTCGTTGGCGAAGGCGATGCCCGCCTTGCCGACCGGTGAGGCGCTGTTCTGGGAGACCAACCGGGCCTGCACGGTGGCCTTCTCCCCGGCGGCGTCGTCGCGGTAGATGACGCCCTTCTCGTCCTTCCAGCCGGACAGGTCCTGGCCGCCCGCCCAGATGGCGAACTGGTCGCCGGCCTGAGCGTATTGGGGGTCCTCGGAGGTGGTGTCGGTCGTCAGGTACGGCGCCTGCACACTGCCCGGGGCGGCTTTCACCTGCGCCTGCACGGTGTCGGACACCTTCTGCGACCCGTTGGATCCGGTGTAGGTGGCGGTGCCGGTGAGGTCGTGACTTCCCCAGCGGGCGTCGTCGGCCGGGGTCACCGTCCAGGTGGTGGTGAGTGTGGCGCCGTTCTTCAGGGACGCTGCGGTGGTCGGGCCGGTCGCCTTGGCGCTCCAGCCGTCGGGCAGGTCGAGCGCCGCCTTCGCGTTCTTGAGGGTCCCGGTACTCCAGTTGGTCACCTCGGTGGTCACCTCGAACGGCGTACCGGCTTTGGTGGACGGGGCGTCCGGGGCGATCAGGACGGAGGCGGCCGGAGCGTCGTCGCGCTTGAGCGCCTTGACGGCCTTGGCGGCACCCTTGGCCTTGAGGTTGACGAAGGCCGGGGTGACGCCGAGTGGCGCCGCGTACCCCTTGAGCGTCTTCGGGCCGCGGATCACGGTGCCCTGGTTGACGTCGTACCAGGTGCCCGGCGGCAGATGGACGGAGCGGGTGGCGCCGGTGCTCAGCTTGGGCGCGGCCAGCACGGCCGGGCCGAGCATCCACTCGTCGGTGACCGTGTAACTCGCCTCGTCCTTAGGGAAGTCGAAGAACAGCGGGCGCATGATCGGGTCACCGGTCTTCAGGGTGCTCTGCACCTGGTCCCAGATGTAGGGGGCGAGCTTCTCGTGGGTCTCGATCGCCTCCCGGTAGAGGTCGACCGTCTCCTGGTCGTAGTCGACCTTCTGCCCGGTGGTGGTGTCGTTGGTGTCCACCGGGGAGGTCGAGGCGTACATCAGCGGCATCAGCGAGGCGGACTGTGCCCACCGCACCAGCACGTTCTTCGACGGCGCGGGCTGGCCGCCGGAGCCGCCGATCATGTCGGACTCGACGAACGGGTAGCCGATGGTGGAGATGGCCAGGTTCTGGGTGGCGGAGGCGCGCAGGGAGTCCCAGCCGGTGCCCTTGTCGACCTGGCGGGTGACGAAGCCGGCCTCGTGGGCCGTCCGGTTCCAGTGCACCCGGATGCCGGCGCCCTGGAGGTCGAACTCGTCGGCGAGCTCGGTGCCGAGCTTCTGGTAGTCGGTGGCCTGGTGGCCCTCGCGCGGCGCGCACTTCTCGTCGAAGAACCGGGTGTCGAACTTCAGCCCGTCGATGTCGTACGTGTCCATCAGCTTCTTGAGGTTGCCCTCGTACCAGGCCTTGGCGTCGGGGTTGGCCAGGTCGATGATCCCGGCCTGGCCGTTCCACCAGGTCACTTCACACGGCTTGGCAGTGTCCTCGGCGTCCATGAGCAAGTAGCCGTTGTCGACCGCGTACTGGTAGTTGTCGGAGTCCAGGTTGATCCACAGGGTGACCCAGATACCGAAGTCGAACCCCATGTCGTGGATCTTCTTGGAAAGGCCCTTGGGATCGGGAAAGGTCTTGGGGTCCCAGGTCAGATTGCCGTAGTTCGACTCCCACTTGTCGTCGAGCTGGATGGTGTGCCCGTCCAGACCGTTGTCGTGGAGGTCGGTGGCGTAGTCGAGCAGCTTCTCCTGGTCGATCTTGGTGTAGAACTGCGCCCAGGAATTCCACAGCGGCTTGGCGTACTGCTCGTACGTGGCGTCCGACTTGGCCGGCTTGCCGACGATGCCGATGTAGTCGCGGTAGACCTCCAGCGGGGTCGACTCGACGAACACGGTGGCCTTGTAGGTGTCGGGCGACTCGACGGTGAAGGTGCCGAGACCGTCCTTGCCCTTGTCGATCGCCACGTCCATGACGTGCCCGGTGTCGACATGGAGACCGGTCGACTTCGAGGTGTACCAGAACGGGTCGATCATGTTGTACGAGGCCGGGCCGAAGGTCTCGTGGTCGACCTCACCGGCGTCCAGCGGCCAGGGCTGGTTGACGCCGGGACCGCCCTGCGGGGTCTCCGCCTCGCCGTGGCCGTACCAGTGGCCGGCCGAGGACAGGTCGTAGGCGAGGCCCAGTTGCTCGGGGCTGCCGCCTTCGACGTCCCAGTCCAGCTGGTAGCGGTCCGCCTCGGGTGTGAGCCGGGCCTTGACGGTGGCGTCGTCGAGGGTGGTGTCGGTGGTGAGAGTGAGGACGCCGTCCTTCCACGTCCAGTCGGTGACCGCGGTGGCGTGCTCCCACTTCTCGTCGGAGCGGAAGCGGAGTCCTCCGGTGTCGCCGGACGCGGTGCCGAGCACGGTTTCGCCGGAGCGCTCGGTGGTCAGGGCGAGTTCGTCGGTGGTGATGTCGACGGTGTAGCCGGGGGCCTTTCCGGTGCGCGGCACGGACAGGGTGAGGCCGTTCGCGCTCTCGGTCACCTTCGGCCGGGCCGTGGCGTCTGCCCGCGCTGCGGCGTCTGCCCGTGCCGCTGTGGTGAAAGGTTCGGCGACGGGCGGGACGAGCGTCAGGGCTGAGGCGGCGACCAGTAATGTGCCGAGGCTGCGTGGTCTGAGCGGATGGGTGCGCACTCACGTCCTCCTGCGGGGCGGGGCATGGCGTGATGGAGCAGCACTGCAAGATCATGCGTATTTCTGTTCATGCTCTGGCGATAAACGTCAGCTGTCAACACTCTCCTTCATGATTCATCAGGAGCATCACGGGCCACTACCGGCCCTGGTGGCGGTTGGTTTCCCGGGTCAGCGCCCTGCCTCGGGAGGCCGCCGACCCGGGGAAAACGGCTGTAAATTCCGTGTGAACCGCGCCCGATCCGGCCGTTTCCGTTCCGGTGCTCGGGTCCGGTGCTCGGGTCCGGTGGCCGGGTCCGGGGGCCGGCGGTGGCGGCCAAGGGCCGCCGGATCCGGGCAGGGGTCAGGTCAGGATCACCGAGCGGGTCAGATGGCGGGGGTTGTCCGGGTCGAGCCCGCGCTTCCCGCCGAGGGCCGCGGCCAACCGCTGCACCACGATGAGGTCGGCCACCGGGTCGCGCCCGAGGGCGACCAACTGGCCGCCGGTGCGCGCGATTTCCTCCGCCAGACCACCGGGAACGGCCGTCGGGTCGCCGAACCACCAGGCCACCCGGCCCGGTCCGGTGATGCTGATCGGCCCGTGCCGGTACTCCATGACGGGGTACGCCTCCGTCCAGGCGCCGGCCGCCTCGCGCATCTTCAGGGCCGCTTCCTGGGCGATCCCGTACGCCCAGCCGCGCCCGAGAAAGGTGAACTGCTCGGCGTCGAGGAGCTCTTCGGGCAGTGGTTCGACCAGCGCCGAGGCGGCCTGTGCCGCCAGATGGCCGAGGTCCTCACCGAGCAGCGCGCGCAGCAGCACCAGTTCGGTGGTGGCGAACCGGGTCTGCACCACCGACGTCTCGTCGGCGAAGTCGAGCACGACGGCCGCGTCGGCGACGTCCATGACCGGGGTTTTCGGGTCCGCGGTGACCGCGACGGTCGGCGTCCGCCCGCGCAGTCGGCCGAGCAGTTCCAGTACCTCCGACGTGGTGCCGGACCGGGTCAGCGCGACCACCCGGTCGTAGGCCCGGCCGGCCGGCATCTCGGAGGCCGCGAAGGCGTCCGTCTCCCCGTGGCCCGCGGATTCCCGGAGCAGCGCATAGGCATGGGCCATGAACCAGGAGGTTCCGCAGCCCACGACGGCGACCCGCTCGCCGGGCCGGGGCATGGCCGTGCACGAGGGGTCGTTCGGCCGCCCTGCCAGTTCGATGGCGCGGCGCCAGCACTCGGGCTGGGTGGCGATCTCGATCTCGGTCCGACTCATGAAGGGGCTCCCGTCTCGGTGCTCATGGGGGTCGCGGCGAAACCGAGTGGTCGCCGTCGGCCCTTGACATCATGCGAGATCTGTTGGGCATGATGGGTATTGATGCTTGATCTTAGCCACTTTCAAGCAGAAACAATCACTCGGTTGCAGTGAAGGTGGGTACCCCGTGAAACGGCACCTCGTAGGTAGCGCGGCAGGTGTGGCCCTCGCCCTGGTCCTCACCGGATGCGGCAAGGGAGGTTCGTCCGGTGGCGGCGACGCCGACGGAAGGACGATCAGATTCGTGGCCGCGAAGTACGACGACGACACCCAGCCCTACTGGGAGAACCTCATCAAGGACTTCGAGGCCGAGAACCCCGGCTACCAGGTCGAGTTGGAGGTCGTCGACTGGGAGCAGATCGACTCCAAGGTCAAGACGTACATCCAGACCGGGCAGCAGCCCGACGTCCTCAACTACAACAAGTTCTCCGACTTCGCGCGCGACGATCTGATCTACCGGGCCAAGGACGTCGTGTCGCCCAAGGTGCTCGCCGACTTCCTGCCGCTCTTCGCCGACCAGGCGCGGTACGAAGGCGTCCAGTACGGTCTGCCGTTCATCTCCAGCGCGCGGCTCTTCTTCTACAACAAGGACCTCTTCGACAAGGCCGGGATAGCCGAGCCGCCGTCCAGCTGGGCCGAGGTCGAGGACGCCGCCGAGAAGTTGAAGAAGGCCGGGGACATCCCGCTGGGCCTGCCGCTCGGTGCGGAGGAGGCCCAGGCCGAGTTCTCCATCTGGGCGATGAACAACGGCGGCGGCTGGACCGACGAGTCGGGACGGTGGGCCGTCGACCAGCGGGCCAACGTGGAGACGCTGGACTTCCTGCGGAAGCTCACCAAGGCCGGTCTGACCCAGCCCAACCCCGAGGCCACCAACCGCAAGGACGTCTTCAACCAGTTCGCCCAGGGGAAGATCGGCATGATCAACGGCGCCGTCTTCATGCGCAAGGGCTTCATCGACACCGTCGACAAGGAACTGGACTACGGCGTCGCGCCGCTGCCCAGCAAGGACGGTACGACGCACAACACGCTCGGTGTCCAGGACTACCTGGTGGCGTTCAAGAAGAAGGACGAGGGCAAGAACCGCGACGCCGTCAACAAGTTCCTCGACTTCTTCTACCAGAAGAAGAACGCCTCGAAGTTCCTGTCCACCGAGGGGTTCCTCTCGGTCACCAAGTCGGCCGGTGACGCGCTGAGTTCGGACTCCGCCTACTACAAACCGTTCGTCGAGGCGCTGTCGGGCGCGCGGTTCGCACCCACCGACAACCCGAACTGGGCGACCGTCGAGGGCGCCGTGAAGCAGCGCATCGGTACCGCCGTGTCGAGTGCGGAGCCCGAAGAGGTCCTCAGTGAAATCCAGAAGACCGCAGAGAACGACGGCTGACGGGGTGGCCGTACAGGACGTCACCGCACCCACCGCGGGGGAGAAGGAGGACCGGACCCCCGCGGCACCGGAACGCGGCTCCCGCCGCCCCCGGTCCGCACACCGTCTGCGGGCGCTGGAGCCGCTGCTGTGGGTCGGCCCCGCACTCGCACTGATCCTGGCCGTGGTCGTGTGGCCCGTCGTCGAGATGGTCCGCACCTCCCTGATGGACATCAGCTCCACCGGTCTGACCCAGGGCTTCGCGGGCGGCGCCAACTACACAGAGCTGTTCGCCGAGCCTGACCTGCCGGGCGTGGTAGTGCGCACCCTGATCTGGGTGGTGGGCGTGGTGACGGTCACCATCACCGTCTCCCTGGGCCTGGCGCAGTTGCTCAACGCCCGTTTCCCAGGGCGTCGGCTGGTCCGCTGGGCGCTGATCGTGCCCTGGGCGGCGTCGGTACTGATGACGGCGCTCACCTGGCGCTGGATGCTCAACAACTTCTACGGCGTCGTCAACCGCGTACTGATGGACGTCGGAATCCTGGACAAGCCGGTGAACTGGCTCGCCGATCCGGTCCAGGCATTCGCCTGGATGATGGCCGTGGCGGTCTTCGTCTCCCTGCCGTTCACCGCGTTCGTCATCCTCTCCGGACTGGGAACCATCCCGGCCGAGGTCTACGAGGCGGCCCGCCTCGACGGAGCGGGACCGGTCCGCACCTATCTCGGCATCACGCTGCCGCTGCTGCGCCCGTCCCTGCTGGTCGCCGCGATCATCAACGTCATCAATGTGTTCAATTCGTTCCCGGTCATCTGGGCGATGACCCGAGGCGGCCCCGGCTTCTCCACCGACACGACCACCACCTATATGTACAAACTCGCCTTCGACAACCAGGACGTCGGCGAGTCGGCCGCCCTGGCCGTGGTGAACTTCGCGCTGATCCTCCTGGTGGTGCTGGTGTACCTGCGCGTCGTCCGCCGCCGAGAGGAGACCGGCTGATGTCCGCCGTCACGGCTGAAACAGCGCCCACAGCCGAAACCGCGACCGGAACCGCGGCCAAGGGTGGTCGCACCATCGCCCGGAGGCGGCGTCCGCCCCGGCTGCGCACCGTACTGCTCGCCGCGGTGGGCTGGCTGGTCGCCCTGACGTTCCTCGCGCCGTACCTTCAGATGCTGCTCACGGCTCTGAAGCCGACGCCGGAACTGATGCGGTCACCGCCGTCCTATCTGCCGTCACGGTGGGAGTGGTCCCACTTCGCCGACGTCTGGTCGCTGAAGGATCCGCCCGTCAGCGACGCGCTCTGGTTCTCGCTGTACGTCGCCGGGATGTCCACACTCCTCGCACTGGCCGTGGGACTGCCCGCCGCGTACTACACCGCCCGCAACCGGTTCCGCGGGCGCGGCGCCTTCCTGCTGCTGGTGCTGGTCACCCAGATGTTCGCGCCGACCGCGCTGCTGGTGGGCATCTACCGGGAGATGGTCAGCCTCGATCTGACCGACACCGCGGAGGGGCTGATCCTGGTCAACGCGGCGTTCAACCTGCCGTTCTGCATCTGGATCCTCAACGCGTACTTCGCGAGCATCCCCAGGGAGCTGGAGGAGGCGGCGTACATGGACGGGGCGGGACGGCTGGGCGCGCTGGTCCGGGTCACCCTGCCGCTGGCGCTGCCGGGAGTGGTGACCGCGCTCGTCTACACGTTCATCGGAGCCTGGAACGAGTACGTCGTCGCGCTCACCATCACCTCGTCCGGCGACCGGACGACGCTGACCAAGGCCATCCCGGGCTTCGTCACGGCGTACCAGGAGCAGTGGCAGTATCTCTTCGCCACCTCGCTGATCGCGATCGTGCCGGTCGTCGTCCTGTTCGTCTTCGTGGAGCGCTATCTGATCAGCGGTCTGACGGCCGGCGGCATCAAGTGATCCGCCGGGCAGGCCCATGGGGCGGGGACGGGGGCGAAGGCGGGGGCAGGGTCGGGGCCAGGACTCCGACCCCGGTCGACCGGGCCTCTGCAGGGGCTCCGGCTCCGGCCTCGGCCGCACGCCCGTCGGCACCGGTCCGGCACGTGCGAAGACCTTCAGGCCCGGACGATCTCCACGCCCGCAGCGGCAAACGGCTCGGTCAGGTCGGGGCCCGCCGCCTTGTCGGTCACCAGCACATGGACGTCCTCCACCGGGCAGATCCGGGCGAAGGCCCGCCGACCCAGCTTGGAGGAGTCCGCCACCACGATCACCTGTTCGGCGCGGAGGGCCAACGCCCGGTTGATGCCGGCCTCGCCCTCGTCCTGGGCCGTGGCCCCGTGCCTGACATCGATCGCGTCGACGCCGATGAAGACCTGATCGAGCGTGATCTGTGCGAGCACTTCGGTGGCCAGCGGCCCGGTGAGTTCGTACGAAGCAGGGCGGGCCACACCTCCGGTGACGACGAGCTTCACATGGCGGCGTACGACCAGCTCGTTGGCGATGTTCAGCGCGTTGGTGACAACCGTCAGCGAGGGACCGGCGCCCTCTGTGCTCAGCTCGGGCCTGATGGCCAGCGCCCGGGCGACCGCTGTGGTGGTGGTGCCGCCGTTCAGACCCACCACGGCGCCCGCCTTCACCAGGCCCGCCGCCGCGTCGGCGATCCGCTCCTTCTCCGGAGCGTTGCGCGCGGCCTTGTAGCGGAGCGGCAGGTCGTACGCGATCGCGTTGATCACGGCGCCGCCATGCGTGCGGGTGACCATCTGCTGGCGCGCCAGCTCGTCCAGATCACGCCGGATCGTGGCGGCGGAGACCCGCAGTTCGTCCGCGGCGGCCTCGACCTCGATCCGCCCGTCGCGCGTCAGCAGCTCCAGCAACGCGCTCCATCTGGCCTGTGGTGCCGCCATGCGTCGTCCCCTGTTCGTGGTGTCCGGGCCCATGACCATCACGGGCCGAAGTCCGCATCCGAAGTCCGCATTCGAAGTCCGCATCTCCCGAGCCTGGATCTGTGAAGACCGGATCTCCGAAGAGCGGATGTGCCGCGCCCGGATGTGATGACTGATGCCTGTTTGAGCATGTTATCTCGCCAAAACAAGCGAATTCGTGCACGGCTGTCTCAGCGTGCACGGCTCTCCCTGCCGAGGAAAGGCCATAACCACCCATGCCCCTGATCTCCACCGCCGAACTCGTCCGCATGGCCCGCGCCGACGGCCGTGGCGTCGGCGCGTTCAATGTGATCACACTCGAGCACGCCGAGGCGATCGTCGCGGGCGCCGAGGCTGCCGGAGCACCGGTCGTCTGCCAGATCAGCGAGAACGCGGTCCGCTTCCACGGGGGCTCACTCGGCCCCCTCGCCTCCGCCACGGCCGCCGTGGCGGAGGCTGCCCGCGTCCCGGTCGGCCTGCATCTGGACCACGTGACCGACGAGGAACTGCTGCGCCGCGCCTGCGACTTCGGCTTCGGCTCGGCGATGTACGACGCCTCTGCGCTGCCGCACGAGGAGAATGTCGCCGCCACCCGCGCCGCGGCGGACTGGGCCCACGACCAGGGCCTGTGGCTGGAGGCCGAACTCGGCGCGATCGGTGGCAAGGACGGCGTACACGCCCCCGGCGTCCGCACCGATCCCGAGGAAGCGCGCGCTTTCGTGGCCGCCACCGGCGTCGACGCGCTCGCCGTCGCGGTCGGCAGCTCCCACGCGATGACGACCAGAACCGCAAGACTCGACCACGAACTCATCGCCCGGCTCGCGCACGCCGTCCCAGCCCCTCTGGTCCTGCACGGTTCGACCGGCGTACCCGACGACGAACTCCGCCGTGCGGCGAGGGGAGGCATGACGAAGATCAACGTCGGTACGGCGCTGAACATCGCCTTCACCGGAGCGATTCGCGACTTCATCACCGGGGACACGCACACCGTCGACCCGCGGGCCTACCTGGCGACCGCCCGCACCCGCATGGCCGAGGCGGTGGAGCACCTGCTGCGGGTCCTCGGCTGATGGTGGCTGCGGCGGTGTCGTGCGCGTGAGGCTGGATCTCGGCCTTCACAGCGGATGCTTGATGATCGCCGTGCCTGAGACAAGGCCGAGGTTCCGGCCGAGCCTCAGCTGAGCCAGGAAGAGCGCGGGGAGGGCGACGGAGGCACCGGGCGCGGTGGCGGCGAGGACGCCGACGACGAGGACGCCGACGACGAGGAGGGTGGTGCCGCGGAGGCGGCGGCGACTGTCATGCGGCCGTAGCGGTCGACGAGCCGGCCGGTGAGAGGCGAGGGCAGGTACTGCGGCGAGGCCCTTCGGTGCGGCCATGCAATCGGCCCTGGCCGGACAGCCGATGTCCTCTCAAGTCGGCCGAGCCCGACAGCTGCACCGCTTGGGATGCCGCACACGGCGCAGCGGGTCGGGTTCCAGCAGCCCCCTGTCTCCAGTTCAGCCCAGTCCGCAGCGGTCGAGTGCAGCACGAACCCGGTTGAGCCCCTCCACTCTCCAGTGGCCCCGGTCAGGCATCTGGTCGTCCCGGCGCCAGCGCCAGGCCGAGAACATCGCCCAGTTCAGGGCGCGGCACCGGTGGATCAGACCGTGGTCAGCCCCCGCATAGTGCTGGCCCACTTCTTCGTGCGCATGGGCGAGGTCGAACTCGATCGGCCCACGGCAGCACGTGGCGAGGTCTACGAAAAGCGGCCCTCTCCTCGTGTTCAGGAGGTTGCCCGGATGCGGTTCGCCGTGCAGCAGCTGGTCGCCGGCCTTGTCGGTGCTGATCGCGGCGCTCAGTCCACTGAGTGTGTCGCTGAGGAGTTCCCGGTCAGAATCGAGCAGCTCGGGGGACCGCTCCCGGTCGCTCACCTCTCTCAGCGCCACGGCGACGCGATCGGTGAAATGGGGTGCATCCAGATCGATCTGGCGCAGGGCGGCGTGGTGCCGCAGGAACACGTCCGCGTAGTCGACCGGCGTGATCTCTGGTCCCACCGGTTCGTAGTAGGTCCAGAGCGAGACGGCGAAGGCATCACGGACATGGACGCGGGGCGCGACCCGAGGCTCGAGCTCAGCCACCGGAGCGTCGACGTCGGCGAGACGGCGAGCAACCTCTACTTCGAACTCGAAATCAGCCAGATGCCCCGAAGGCGCGACCCGAGCCAGAACATCGCAAGGGACCAGGCGCAGCGCGACGCGGTCCGAGTCGTGGATGACGATCGCATCGTCGACCTGAAGGCCCAGCTCCGAAGCGATCGTCCGTCCTGCCTCAACTGCGCGGCGGAGTGCTACCGGCTCCATACCGTTCTCCCTCAGACCCGGACCCGGCGACAAGCATCGCAAACAGAACCTGCACAGGCCCCAGGATTTGTCCGGGCCCACCATGTGACTGGTCCGCCCGCCCGCCCGCCCGCCCGACTGGCCGTCGTCGCCTGGGCGTGGGGATGTCCGCGTGTGCTGTGGGCGGAAGGCGCGTCAGTGGTAGGCGTGGACGACGGCGTGTCCCTTTCCGCGGCCGATCATCCACTTGTTCACCGGGGTGGTGATCACGAATGCGACGGCGAAGCCTCCCAGGAGGGCCGACCAGAACAGCCCGTCGGACAGGTGGGCGTCCATGGCGCCGGGGACCAGGGCGATGATGCCGTTGTCGACGAGCTCCATCACGGCGATGGACACCGTGTCGGCGGCGAGGGCGACCTTGATCGCGGTCTTGAAGTCCAGGCCGGCCCTGCGGACCGCGAACAGCGTGAACGCGTAGCCGAACACGAAGGCGAGCGCGATGGCCAGGGCCATGGTCTCGACATTGCCCCAGACCAGCGCGGTGCCGATGACCATGCCGAGGATCTCGCCGATGGCGCAGCCGGTCAGGCAGTGCAGCGTCGCCTTCGCCGCCGTGGACCAGGATGCCCCTGGCGCGTGCGGTCCGTGGTGCCCGGCGTGATCCTGGTCGGCGGTGTGCGTGTGTGCAGTGCTGGTGTGGTGGGCGCTGTGATCCATGGCCGTCATCCCCATTCCCGTCCAGTGTGACCCGCCGCTTCGGGTTTCACAGCCCAACCATATACCCCCCTGGGGTATTCCGGAATGGTGTAAGGAGAGACAGGAGACGGCGGCAGGGGCCGCCGATGGGATGGGGGGCTCGCCCCAGCGGGTGCTGTGGTGAGGCGGGCCAGTCCGCACCTTTGCGCTGCGACGGCCCCGGTCGGCCCGCGTGTCGGCACGCTCGGGGTTGTTTTGCGGACAAGGTCGGCGAGCCCCCACATGCGGGACGCCCTTCTGCGGCACGCTTCGCGGGGTGTCGCCGATGTGCCATCGCACTGTTCAGGAGGTCGGATGAGCGAGCCAGAGCTGTCTGGGACCTATACCTACAGAAGTTTCCTCAACAGGCCGGAACCCGTGGAGGATTTCAACAAGCTCCGGTTCGCGGAGTTGGAGCTGAGGCTTTTCGTCGACCCGGAAGGGGCGATCAGCGGCGAGTTGGTCTTCCCGGGGTCACTGGGTGCCGAACCGCTGGCGATGGACATCGTCGGGAAGGTGTCGAAGGTGCCGGCAGCCTCGCCCGTGGCGTTCACCCTGACGGGCAAGGGCCGCACCGACACCCCCATCGCCGACTTCCACTACGAGTACGACGGCGGCGTCCTGCGCCACTGGGAGACGGGGATCAACCAGCGCATGACGCTCGCCGGGACCGTGCTGCGCGCGAAGGACCACGGGAGCGGTGCCAGCCTGGCCCGGGCGGGCCAGACGGCCAGTTTCCTCGCGGTGAAGCGGGACGCCTGACCTGACGCAACCGTCAGGTCAGGCTGACTGTCCAGAGTGCTCAGGCGTCGTCGGAGACGGGGAAGCGAGCGGGTTCGCCCACGCCTGCTCGCTTCAGATGCTCGACCGTCGTTTCCATGCCGCCGAGAATCGACTGCAGAGCGGCGGCCTCGCCGTTGCCCGGATGAGCCTGAACGACGAGCCCGGCCACGGGGTGACGGTGAGGGTCGTGTCCCACGGGGCCGCTCCACGGAGGGTCGAAACTCCACGGCACCGGCCCTGTCAGCTCCTTGGCCGCCATCCAGTCGTCGATCCGGGCGTCCACCCAGCCGTGAAGCTTCCAGAAGATGGGGTTCACGTGGGCGGAGTAGGTGTCGGCGAGCCAGTTGTAGCTCGCGTCGTCCCACCGAGGGTCGATGCTGAATTCGTCGCCGCCCGGCCGATATTCGGGCATCTGGGCGGACCAGCGCAGATGCATGGTGTTGTGGATACCGAACTCGATCCTGGCTCCGAGACGACCGAGGGTCATCTGACGCAGTTTCGCAGGGTCGGTGAACTCCGCTTCCCACGCACGAATCTGGTTGAACTTCTCCTGGGTCTTGGCGCTCCGGATGGCTTCGGCCGTTCCGGTGTCTCCCGGGATGTCGAACGGAGGTGGCACCGGGTACGCGGTGTCTTCCGGGGAAGGAACCGTCGGCCACCCCTCCACACGGGGGTACTGAGGATCGCCCAGTTCGGCGAGTATCTCGTTGACCGCAGCGATCATCTGCCGGTGCATGAACAGGAAGTCCTCGCCCGAGCCGTTGTTGAATTCGATGTCACGCTTCCCGGTAACAGGGTCCGGCGCCGTCAAGGACGGGCGTGGCGGCTCCCAGCCGTGGTGGTGGAAGACCTCCTGCTGCTCCGGCGTAAGAACCATCCAGTTGTCACGCGCGGTGTGCCACAGCATGTGGTGCAGGCGCATGGCGCGATCGGCCATGGAATCGATCACGGGCTTGGGGAAAG
Source organism: Streptomyces sp. NBC_00104 (assembly GCF_045160825.1). Lineage (NCBI taxonomy): Bacteria > Bacillati > Actinomycetota > Actinomycetes > Kitasatosporales > Streptomycetaceae > Streptomyces > Streptomyces sp. NBC_00104. The sequence goes on from NZ_CP108215.1 coordinate 10,470,874, forward strand.
AGTTCATTTCTCGGACCCTCCTGGTGTCGGCGAGGAAAGTGAGCGGCACGCAGCCGCGGCAGGACTGCGGAGAGGCCGACCGATCAGGGGGCGAGTCGGCCCAAGCGTCCATTGCCAGTCAGAGGCGACGCGTTGTCCGCCGATGTGCCCATGAACGGGCCAGGCCATTGAGCATCACCGTCACCGCGGAACAAGTGCGCTGAGGACTCGGAGTATGGCCATGTGAGTCCATCCGCTCTCGATTCCACTGTGACGCAGAACATCCGCCCCCGCACCCGGGTGCCCAAGCGACTGGGCACGTGTGGCGCGCCGACAGTGTCCTGATGGTCCTCGACCGATGGCGGTTCGTGGGCCGCACCACCGTCGTTCGGGACTTTCAGGCCAACGAGGAGATCGCGGCCGTCCGTTGGTGGAGCCTTCGGGAGCTCCTCCCGGGACGTGTTCAGCCCCTGGACGCCTATCTGGCCGGTCTGACTCGCGAGTCGGACTCGGGCATCTCCCACCATCAACGGCGAGCTTGAAAGCGCAAAGCTCAACCCTTGAGCCACCCAGGGCGCCGGTCACATAGAGCGAACGTGACGGGGCACTCGGTCCTCTCGACCGATCAAGCGACCGATCAAGCGACCGATCAAGCCCGACTAGCAAGGGAGCCGACTCGTGATCATCGCCGTAGTTGTTGGAGTCTGTGTGGTCCTGGCCGTACTGGCCTTCTTCGTCCCGCGTCTCTCCCGGCACCCCGAACGCGGCACGCAGCGCTCGCTCGGTGCCGGTGCGCGGGCCGGCGGCAAGGCGCCCGGTGTCCTGGGCAGGCTTTTCAGCAAGCCGTTCCGGACGAGTTCCCGCGCCGTGGGCCGCAGCGGCTCGGCCGGTCGTCGCACCCGTGGCCGTATGCCCCTCTGACCTCGGCGAGGCCATGCCGACCGGCGTGTCTGCCCGGGGCAATGAGGTCTCCGCGGTGGGCGCCGGATGCTGTCCTGGACAGTCGAGGGCGCGCACACCGATTACTGAGTTCACGGGACGGTACGGGAGTGGTGTGATGAACGCTGAACAGGCCGACGGACTGCTGGACGGACTGACCGTGGACACCAGCCGGCAGGAGCGGCCGATCCTCCTGGACGGGACAGGCCGCCCCCTCGATACCTGGCGCGAGAACCATCCGTACGACCAGAAGGTCGGCCGCGAGGAGTACGAGCGGCTCAAGCGTGTTCTGCAGATCGAGCTGCTCAAGCTCCAGCGGTGGGTCAAGGACACGGGCGCACGTGTGGTCGTGGTGTGTGAAGGGCGCGACGCGGCGGGCAAGGGCGGCACGATCCAACGCCTCACCGAGCGGCTCAACCCCCGCGGCGCACGAGTGGTGGCCCTGGACAAGCCCACCGAGCGCGAGGCCGGTGAGTGGTACTTCCAGCGGTACATCGCACACCTGCCGACGGCGGGGGAGATCGTCTTCTTCGACCGTTCCTGGTACAATCGGGCCGGCGTGGAGCGCGTGATGGGCTACTGCTCGAAGGACCAGTACGAGCTGTTCCTCGAGCAGTGCCCGGCCTACGAGCGGATGCTCGTCGACGACGGCATTCTGCTGGTCAAGTTCTGGTTCTCCGTGTCCCGCGCCGAACAGCGCACCCGTTTCGCCATCCGGCAGGTCGACCCGGTGCGCCAGTGGAAACTCTCTCCCACCGACCTGGCCTCGCTGGACCGGTGGGACGACTACACCGAGGCCAAGGTCGACATGTTCCGCGCCACCGACACCGAGAGCGCGCCCTGGACCGTCGTCAAGAGCAACGACAAGCGTCGCGCCCGGCTGGAAACCATGCGCAGTCTGTTGTGGCGTATGGACTACACCAGCAAGGATCCCGAGGCGGTCGGTACCCCCGACCCGCTCGTCGTCGGCGCCGCCAACACCCTCCTGGAGCCCGGCGAGGAGGACACCACTCTCTCGCCCACTCCTCTGTCCCACGGCACCAGCGGGCCCGGCAGCCACCCTGAATCCACCTGACGACCGACCGCCGCAGTCGTCCGCAGTCGTTCGGCTGTACGGTTCTCCCGGCGGCAAAGATCGCGTTCCTCATCTGGCCGTACGAACGACACGAGGAGACGTTCTCGATGGGGACCGTTGTGCACGTCCCGCAGACGCGGGACATGATCGGGGACGAGCTCTCCGGAGACGAGGCGCTCACCGCGCTGAGGCACTACGGCGGCCGCCGTCTTCTCTTCGACGCGTTCGCCCGGTTCCGCTACGCCGACGGCTTCACCAACTCCCGTTCGCTCGCCTTCCAAGTGGTCCTGGGCCTGGTGCCGTTCACCATCGCGCTGGTCGGCGTCGCCACCACCGTGCACACGGAGAGCGTGGGGCGGATCATCGAACTCACCCTGGGCCAGATCGTGCCCGGCGCCAGTGCGAGTCTGGTCGAGGACGCGCTGGACGCCACCGCGCGCAGCGCCGGTACCGGAGTCTGGAACGCGGTCGCCATGTGGGTGGGACTGGCCTTCGCCGTACTCAACCTCGCCTCGGCGATGGGGCAGGTCGAGCGAGGAGCCAACCGCATCTACGGCATCGAACGCGACCGGCCGTTCCTGAGCAAGTACGGGCGGTCCCTGCTCCTCGCCCTCGCGGCGGGCACGCCGATGGTCCTGGGGTTCCTGGTGCTCGTCGCGGGGGACGCAGTCGGCAACGCGGTGGTGGAGGCCCTCGGCTGGCCCCGGGAGCTGCTCGACTGGTGGGGGCCCCTCGAAGTGCCCCTGGGCGTGGTCCTCGCTTGGGTCGCGTCGGCGGTGATCTTCCGCTGGGCTCCGCGCAGGGACCAGCCGGGCTACACATGGCTCGCGTTCGGCTCGGCGGTCCACCTGGTCCTGTGGATCACGGCCACGTGGCTGCTGGCGCTCTACGTCGCCAAGAGCGGATCGTTCGGCGCCGTGTACGGACCGCTGACGGCGTTCGTCGCTCTGCTGCTGTGGGCCAACCTGACCGGTGTGGCGCTGTTCCTGGGCATCGCGTTCGCCGCTCAGCTCGAAGCGGCCCGGGCCGGGATCACCGAGGCCGTACAGCCGGATCCGGGACCGGGGCCGTGACCCCGGGCCCATGAAGGCTGTCGTGGAAGATCTGTCGTGGGCCGAGGTAACCGACGTGGGGCCGAGGTAGACCGACGTGGCGCCGAGGTAGACCGACGTTGCGCGTGTCTCCGTGTGACGGGCGGGGTGCGCCCACACAGCGATGGCGGGACGGCGGTCGACGGGTAGCCGGCGGGGGCCGCGCTCGCAAGCACAGCCCCCGCGTGGCGTCACCCCAAGAGGGAGCGCTCGTTCCCGCTCGGCCGGGATGCGCATCAGCGCATCCCGGTCACCTGTTCCGGTCCGCATCGATCGTCGCGGACTCGTCTTGCGGACGTGGCGCGCGGGCAGTGGACACGGTCCTCGCCATCCGCGGCAGCCCGGGGCCACCGAGCAGCCGCCCGAGGCCACCGAGCAGCTGTCGTTCCGGTGACCGGGCCCGCACGCGCCGTCATCGAGCGGGACACGGCCCGGTTGACCGGGTGAGCCCGTGTTCAGTACTGCTCGGTCTCCACGAAGCCCGTGTCCGCGACACTGCCCGCACCAAAGGAGTCGGCGGCGGCGGTGGGGTCGAATCCGGGCGGGCTGTCCTTCAGGGCCAGGCCCATGCCGGCCAGCTTCGCCTTGACCTCGTCGATCGACTTCGCACCGAAGTTACGGATGTCGAGCAGGTCGGCCTCGGAACGCGCCACGAGCTCACCCACGGCGTGGACGCCTTCACGCTTGAGGCAGTTGTACGACCGGACGGTGAGGTCGAGCTCCTCGATGGGCAGGACCAGATCGGCGGCGAGGGCGGTGTCCGTCGGGGACGGACCCATGTCGATGCCCTCGGCGTCGATGTTGAGCTCGCGGGCGAGACCGAACAGCTCGACCAGGGTCTTACCGGCGGAGGCCATGGCGTCACGGGGACGCATCGCCTGCTTGGTCTCGACGTCGACGATCAGCTTGTCGAAGTCGGTGCGCTGCTCGACACGCGTGGCTTCGACCTTGTAGGTGACCTTGAGAACCGGCGAGTAGATCGAGTCGACCGGGATGCGCCCGATCTCCTGACCGACCTGCTTGTTCTGCACGGCGGAGACGTAACCGCGGCCGCGCTCGACCGTCAGCTCCATCTCCAGCTTGCCCTTGCCGTTGAGCGTGGCGAGGACGAGGTCGGGGTTGTGCACCTCGACACCGGCCGGGGGCGCGATGTCGGCGGCGGTGACCAGACCCGGGCCCTGCTTGCGCAGGTACATCACGACCGGCTCGTCGTGCTCCGAGGAGACGACCAGCTGCTTGATGTTGAGGATCAGGTCAGTGACGTCCTCCTTGACGCCCGGCACGGTGGTGAACTCGTGCAGGACACCGTCGATACGGATGGACGTGACCGCCGCACCCGGGATCGAGGAGAGGAGGGTACGGCGAAGGGAGTTGCCGAGGGTGTAACCGAAGCCCGGCTCCAGCGGCTCGATCACGAACCGGGAGCGGAACTCGTCGACGACCTCTTCGGTCAGGGACGGACGCTGAGCAATCAGCACGAGGTGTTGCCTCCAGTGGTTTGGCGCCCGCTAGGTGACGCCATGGACACTACGAAGGGTACGGGCCGTACGGCATCCGAAGAGGCCGAGCCACCCGACTCCGACCCGGCGAGGAGACTTTGGTCCTGCGTCCGCCCCCAGCCCCCGGACGGTTTCGGCTCTGCTCGCGCCCGGCTTCTCGGGCCCGCGGGACGGTCGGACAGACACGCGCGGCCCGGACCGGGAACAGTCTGCAGGGGGCGTGCTCCGCTCACAGCTCTGAGCTCAGCCGTTGCGGCCGCCCCGGCTCGGAACCCCGTCGCCTCAGTCGCTGTGCTGGTCGGCGAAGACGGCCTCGAACGTTCAGCACCCCCGGACACCAGCCAACTTCCGCCGCGGGCAGGCGAGGTCGTCCTCCGCGTGGACACCCACCGGGATGTCCACGCCGCCGCCGTGCTCTCCCCGCCGGGGACGATGCTCGGCTCGGAACCTCTTCCTCCACTTCGGCCGGCTGTCGCGAACTGCTCCCGCCGGGCCGGGCGGTCGGACACGGCGCGCCGGGCCGGTGCGGAGGTGGCGGCGGCTACCGGAGCAGCAGCCCTGTCCCGGGATCCGCAGACTCCGCAGACCGAGGTGTTGGACGTGAAGCCGCCCGATCGGGTGGCCCGTCGGCGGCTCCGCGCCCGGGCCTAGTCCGGCGACGGTCCAGCGCAGATCGCCCGCAGGCCCTCAAGAGTGCCTTCACGGCGAGGCTCCACACTGGTGGTCCCGTCGGCCGTTGATCCACATCCAGAGCGGGTAGACGGATCGGCATGGCAGCGAAGGCGTAGCCCTCGGAGGCCGGGCAGGGCGGCTCCGGGGCGGCGCCCGCGCTCGTGCCAGGTGTGTCCGGCGGCCTTCTCGATGACCGTACCGAGCAGGATGTAGCCGATGTTCGAATAGCCCCAGCCCCAGCCCCAGCCCCAGCCCCAGCCCCAGCCCTTGCCGGGCTGGAAGTCCGTGCTGACGACGTTCGACCTGGACGGGCGATGCTCGCGCCGACGGTCACGCGGCGGTGGATCCGGGCGTACTCCGACCTGCCGCTGCCGCTGCTGGTATGCGGCCCTGCCCGTCGCCCGTCGCCCGTCGCCCGTCGCCGGTCGTCGGGACGCCCGGCGGGCCGGCCGGTGTGCGCGGGGCCGGGTGCTGAACGGGGCGATGGCTACGACGGCCAGTGCGTGCCGCGAAGCCCGTCGGCAGCTCTCAACTACCGGCAGGGGCGGTGACGGTAGACCGAAGGTGGGGGCAGGTGCCCTGCTCGGCAGCCTTGGGGATGCGCATCCGGTGCAGCAGATCGCGAGTGAGACGAGATTCGAGTGTGGTGCGCCAGGTGACACCCGGATACTGGGAGCGCAGATGACACAGCGCCCTCGTGCCCAACCCGCAGTCGCGGAACGGTTCGTCCAGTACGACATCGGTGATCACACCCTCGGCGCACTCATCGCACGCTCGATAGGTCACTCGCCCGATCACCTTGCGGATATGCACCAGCAGCAGGCACTCCTCATCCGCACCCTCCAGCGCGGACGTCGGCAGCAACTCGACGCCGCGGTAGGCCAGAAGCCTGCGATGCCACCGGCCCCCTCGTCGTCCGGAGCGCCGATGCCTTCCCTTGGCCCGCCGCTGTAACGAGCCTTCCCGTACCGGTCGGCCGTGCGCGTTGGTCATGGCGTACATCTGGTGATTTCCCTGCATCCCTCGCGCCTGCCCTCGATCGCCGGGCCTCATGTCACGACGCCATGACCGAGCACGACGACGCGGTCGGTCGCCGAGGTGGCCGGGTCCGAAAGGGCACCCTCTTCCGCCGCTACGGAGAGCAGGCCCGGCGACGTCGCCTTCGCGGAGGGCGTCGAAGAACCGCGACGCCGGTTCCTCCAGCTCATCGCGGTCCTCTTCGCAGCGGGGCCGGTCTGCGGCCACAGGCGAGGCCGCCCCAGCCTCGGCAACCCGACCTCCCGGACTCGGCAGGGGGAGAACCGTCCGCCGATTCCCGGAGGCGTCCGTGGGCATGCTGCACTCCCGGCTCCGCATACCGAGGAGGCACCGCATGAGGATCGTCATCACGGGTGGCTTCGGCTTCCTGGGACGACAGGTCACGAGCTCACTGCTCGAGACGCGGACGTTTGGTGGGGCGCCGATCGATCGCCTGGTGCTCGCCGACCGGATCGTGCCGTCCGGGGCGCAGTCTGCCTCCGACCCGCTTGTGGAGATCGTGCGGGGCGGCCTGACCGACCGACTCGACGAGGTCTTCGCGGAGCCGGTGGACGTGCTGATCCACCTCGCCGCCGCCGTCTCGGCCGAGTGCGAAGCCGACTTCGACCTCGGCATGGGCGCCAACCTGGACACCACCCGCGCGCTCCTCGAAGCCGCCCGAGCGCAGTCGGCCGTCGGCGGGCGGACGCCGCGCATGGTGTTCTCCAGCAGCGTGGCGGTCTACGGTTCCGACCCGGCGCTCCCGCTCCCTCCTGTCGTCAGCGAGTCGACCCTGCCCACGCCACGATCCAGCTACGGAATCCAGAAACTCGTCTGCGAGCAGCTGATCGCGGACTACACCCGGCGCGGTTTCGTCGACGGACGTGTCGCCCGCCTGATGACCGTGTCGGTGCGGCCCGGCAAGCCGAACGCGGCCGCCTCCGGCTTCCTGTCCGGCATCATCCGCGAGCCCCTCGCAGGCCACCCCGCGATCTGCCCCGTACGTCCCGACCTGCGGGTGGCCCTGGCCTCGCCGCGCCGCACCGTCGAGGCGATCCTCCGCATCGCGGAAGTAGAGCGCGGGACGGAAAGGGGGCGGCTCCACGGCGGACTGCCAGTCAACCTGCCGGCACTCACCGTCTCGGTCGCCGAGATGCTGGCCACGCTGCGGCAGGTGGCCGGCGACGCCGTCGCCGACCTGGTGACGATCAACCCCGACCCCGCCATCGAGGCCCTCGTGGGCTCGTGGCCCGCCGTCTTCGACGACACGCGCGCCGCCGCGCTCGGGCTGGCACCCGACCCGAGCTTCGCATCAGTGGTACGGGACTACCTCACCGACCACGCCGACGCGGTCCTGGCCAAGCCCACGCTCGCGACGGGACAGCCGGACCATGATCTACGGACGAACTAGACCTTCCTTCCGGACCTACGATAGGAAACGCGCGACGGCGCCGCCCTCGCCCCCACACCGGGCCAACCGGAAGGTATGCAGGACATGACAAGGCAACGCGACCGCTGGGCGGAACTGACAGGCGGACAGGCCGGTGAGGAGTACGCCCGACGGTTCGCGAAACTCGCTGAATCAGGCCACGACATCCATGGCGAGGCCGCCTTCTGCGCCGCATTGCTCAACCCTGGCGCCCGCATACTCGATGCCGGCTGCGGCACCGGGCGGATCGCGATCCGGCTCGCCGAGCTGGGCCACCACTGCACGGGCGTGGACATCGACCCTTCCATGCTCGCCGTCGCCCGTCGCAACGCCCCCACGCTGGCATGGCTCCAAGGCGACCTTGTCCGCCTGGACAGTCTCACTCTGGAACCCGGCTTCGACCTGGTGCTCGCCGCCGGAAACGTCATCCCCTTGCTGGCACCCGGCACCGAACCGGCAGTCGTCCGGCACCTGGCCGCCGTACTGCGTCCTGGCGGCCTGCTGATCACCGGCATGGGACTGGACGCGGAACACCTGCCGTTGCCGGAACCGACGGTGACGCTGACGGAATTCGACAGCTGGTGCACGCAGGTCGGACTAACCCTGCGGCAGCGCTTCGCCACTTGGGACGGCGAGCCCTACTGTGAGGGCGGCGGCTATGCCGTCAGTGTGCACTCTCGCCCCGTCGATTGAGGTCGAGGCGACCGTGCGGTTCGCCCCCCCCGGATGCCGGCGGGGCGGGCGGATCCGGGGGCGAGCGGTGGGACGGTGTAGTGCGGGGCTTCTGCCGGCCGGCGAGGAAGTAGAGGGTGCCCGCGCCACCGTGGGGACAGTCCACGTGCTTGATGTCGTCCGTGTCGCCGCCCGACACCGACGTGGGCCTCTCGGCCATGACGTCGACAGGGCCAGACGATCGGCGGGCCGTCCGGGCAGGCCGGACCCGTGTCCTCAGCCGAGGAGGCAGGGTGTCGATGCGTCTACATCCAGGCGAGACCGAAGCCGCTGGCTGGCGGGTGGTGCCCCTGCTCGACGCCGTCCGGCAGCTGCGCGATGCATCACCCCACGTCACCGGACGTCCGCGAGTGATCGCCATCGACGGCCGGGGCGGCGCCGGCAAGACGACCCTGGCCGATCGACTACGCAAGGCCGTGCCCGACTCCGCCACCGTGCACACCGACGACATCGCCTGGAACCACGCCTGTTTCGACTGGGGCGCCGTCGTCGTCGAGAGCATCCTGCAACCTCTCCACCGGGGCGAGGCGGTGGACTTCCGTCCTGGCCCCTGGATCACCCACGACCGACCCGGATCGATCACCATCCCCGCCGGCGCCGACTTCGTCTGGGTCGAGGGCACCGGCATCATCCGCGAAGAGCTTGCCCCGTGGTTGGACGCCTCGGTGTGGATGCAGGGCGACCTCGATGAGCAAGAACGCTTGTTGGCCGTCCGCGACGGTGACTCCCGCGAGCAACTGGAGCACATGGCGAACTGGCTGCGGGAGGAACTGCCGTTCATGGTGCGAGAACGGCCGTGGGCCCGAGCCACGATGATCGTCGCCGGCCCTCCGCGGATCGACCACGACCCCCACACCGAATTGGTTGTCGCCCCGCCGACCGAGCCATGAGGCAGGCAGGCCCACCCGGAGAACGAGGGCGAGCGGTTCGAGCGGAATCCGGCGGCTGGTACGACCGCTCCGGAGCGGGCCCGCCCTGACGGCTACGCCCCCGTGGGGGGCACCGAACTCCTGTGGTGAACCCGCCTCCGGGCTCTCGGCTCGACAGCAGCAGACCTCGGCCGTCACGGTCGGGGCTTCGCGCACTCAGTGCAGGAACTACTCAGTGTGGCGTGTCGGTTACTGTAAGTTCTAGCATTGTCTGAATGGATACGCTGTACGAGTTCGGGATCCTCGGTCCGCTTGCCATCACCCGCGACGGCCAGCGCGTGAGCGTTGGCTCTGCTCAACTGCGCACGCTGCTGGCGGCACTGCTCGTCGACGCCGGTCACGTCGTCTCGGTGGACGCTCTGGTAGGCCGGTTGTGGGGAGAACATCCGCCGCGCGGGGCGCGGAACGCTGTGCAGAACTACGTCCTGCGGCTGCGCCGGGCTCTCGGGCCGGAAGTCGTGCGGACGGAGCGCCGTGGCTATGCGCTGGACGCGAGGGCCAAGGACCACCTGGACGCGCGTCGGTTCTCCGCGCTCGTCAGGGAGGGCGGGGTCGCGCTCGCCGAGGACCGGCCCGATCAGGCGGTGGCGCTGCTCGGCGATGCACTCGGGCTGTGGCGGGGTGAGCCCTTGGCCGACCTGGCGCCGGAGCGGTTCCCGGACGTCGTCCCCGCCCTGTGTGAACAGCGGCTTGCCGCACAGGAGTTGTGGATCGACGCCTCGATCCGGTGCCGACGGCACGAAGAAGCGCTCCCGGAGCTGCGCCGACTGATCGCCCTGCACCCGTTGCGTGAACGCTTCTGGGCCCAGCGGATGTTGGCGCTCTACCAGTGCGGCCGACAGTGCGAGGCCCTGGAGTGCTTCCGTGAGATCAGCGGGTTGCTCGCCGAGGAACTGGGCGTCGATCCGGGCACCGAGCTTCAGACCCTGCACCAGCGGATGCTCACGGCCGCGCCGGACCTCGCCCCGGCCCCGCCCCGGACACCCGGCCCGGGGCGGGGCGGGCGCGGAAACCTGCCCGCGGAGACCACCTCCTTCATCGGCCGGGAGAGAGAAATGGCCGAGACACAGCTGCTGCTGGGGCTGTCCCGGCTGGTCACGCTGACCGGCGTGGGCGGAGTCGGCAAGACACGGCTCGCGCTGCGTGCCGCACGGCGGTCCGCGGCGGCCTTCCCCGACGGGGTGTGGCTCGTGGACCTCGCGGCGCTCACCGACCCGGCGCTGCTGGAACGGGCGGTCGCCGAGGCGCTGGGGCTGCGCGACCAGTCCACGCAGGCCGCGTCCGACGCGGTCGTCGGCCACCTGAGCGAGCGGCACCTGCTGCTTGTGCTGGACAACTGCGAGCACATGGTGGACGCCGTGGCCCTGCTGGTGCTGCGGTTGTTGCGGGCCGCACCGGAGCTACGGGTCCTCGCCACCAGCCGCGAGCGGCTCGGTGTACCGGGCGAACACCTGCTGCTGGTTCCCTGTCTGACGCTCCAGGACGGACCGGACGGCACGCCGTGCGAGGCGGTACGCCTCCTCGTCGACCGGGCGGCGGCCTGCGCGGCCACGCTGTCGACGGGCGACCGGCACGGCGCGTCCGCCGCCGAGCTGTGCCGACGCCTCGACGGCATCCCGCTGGCCATTGAACTGGCCGCCGTGCGACTGAGTTCACTGACCGTGGAGGAGGTCCTGGAACGCCTGGAGGACCGCTTCCGCCTCCTGTCCAACTCCCGCTCGGCGGCGGTGCTCGCCTACGGGCCGGAACCGGCATCGGCGCCCCCGGCCAGCCGTTACCTGCACACTCTGCGGGGCGTCATGGACTGGAGCCACAGTCTGTGCACCCCTGAGGAGCGACTGTTGTGGGCCCGGTTGTCGGTCTTCGTCGGCTGCTTCGACCTCCGGGCCGCCGAAGCCGTGTGCGCGGGCGAGGGCATCGCACGGGAAGACGTGCTGGACCTGGTCGACGGTCTCGTCCACAAGTCCGTGGTGACCGTCGAGCCCGTCGCACCGGTCGGCCGGCGCCGCAGTACCACCCGCTACCGGCTGCTGGAGACCGTCCGTCAGTACGGTATGGACCGCCTGCGGGCGGAAGGGAACGAGACAGGGCTGCTCGTCAGGCACAGCGACTACTACCGGGCCCTCGCCGGCCGTGCCGCCGCCGAATGGTGCGGGCCCGACGAGGTCGGCTGGCTGGAGCGGCTGCGCCGGGAACTGCCGAACCTCCGCTCCGCGCTCGGCTTCTGCCGCGTCCACCCCGGCCGGGCGCTGACCGGCGCAGCCATCGCCGTCGACCTGATGCGGACCCGCTGCTGGTTCTTCGGCAGCACTCTCGGCGAGGCCCGCCACTGGCTCGAGAGCCTGTCCGTGCTGCTCGACCCCGCCCTCGGCGAGCCGACCGTACTGACGGCGACCATGAAGGCGTTCATCGCGATCCTCCAGGGAGACCGGGCCGCAGCCGGGGTCTTCCTGGAGGAGTGCCGCGCGGCTCCCGTGTCCGCGAAAACCGCGCCCGCCCTCTACATCGAGGGCGTGTACGCGCTGTTGGTGCTCGGCGACCCGGTCTGCGTCGCCCAACTCTCGCATGCCCGCGAGGAGTTCATCGCGGCAGGCCAGAGCGGTGACGCGCACATGGCGACGATGTTCTGGGCCATGGCCGCGGTCTTCCTCGGCAACCACGCCGACGCCCGCTTCGCGTGCGACACGTACGTCGCCGAGGCCGAGGCGGCCGGCGCCGAGTGGGCACACACCTGGGCCCAGTGGTGCACGGCTCTCGCCGAACTGCTGCACGGAGAGCCGTCCCGCGGGCTACCGCCCCTGTGCGACGCGCTCGTACGACAGCGCGCCATCGATGACAACTGGGGGCCCGCGTGGAGTCTGGAGACCCTCGCATGGACGCTCGGCGCCCTCGGGCACCACGGTCAGGCGGCCGTCGTCCTGGGCGCGGCACACCGCCACCGCCAGGTGACGGGGGCCACGATCACCGGGCTCCGTCCCTTCGCCACCCTCCATGCCCGTACCCAGGGCCTCGTGCGCAAGCACATGGCGGCCGAGGCCTACTCCGAGGCGTGGGAACGAGGCGCAACGGCCGAGGACAGCATCGCCACGGCACTCGGGATCGCGCAGGAGATCGACCGGCAGACGGTCACGGCAACGCCTCCCCAGCGGCTTGCGGACGACCAGCGTGACCAGCGGGCCGAAGTGACCAAGGTGTGACCGGGATGACAGCGCAGGCCGGAAGGGTGGATTGCGAGCCACCGAAGGCGAACCGCCGATGGCACGACGCGCAGTGTCCATGGCTGTGGCGTCGCAGCCGCCGGCGGCCCACTCACCTCTCCCTGAAAGGGATCACTCTCATGAACCTCGTACGAATCGCCCTGCCCACACCCACGGTTCGTGTGCTGGCCGCGGGGCTGACGTTCCTCTCCTTCACCGTGGCCGGCGTCGCCACGGTGGAGGCGGCGCCCGGTGGTGCCGAGGCCGCATCCGGCACCACCGCGGTTCTGGCGCCGCGTCAGACATTCCAGAACGACGCGACCAAGCGCTGCCTCGACGACCACGGGGGCCTGGGCAACCTGCGCACCTTCGCCTGCAACAACACCGACTTCCAGAAGTGGGAGGTCTTCACCGTGGGCGACGCCCGCGTCCTGAAGAACGTCGCCACCGGGCGTTGTCTGGACGACCACGGGGGCCTGGGCAACCTGCGCACCTTCGCCTGCAACGACACCAACTTCCAGAAGTGGCTGAAGGCCCCGTACGAGGGCGGCGCCATCCAGCTCAAGAGCGTGGCGACCGACCGCTGCCTGGACGACCACGGAGGCCTGGGCAACCTGCGCACCGTCCCCTGCAACTGGCAGCATTTCCAGGCCTGGCGCTGAGCAGGGGTAGCGCCACCGATGACGGGGCGGTGCGGCTCACCACGGCCGTGCCGTCTCCGCTCGGACGCGGACCTGCGGGTCGTGGGGCCCCAGCCGCACGAGGTACGGCGGCGCGGCGGCCGCGATCAGCACGCGCATGTTCCGCGGTTCTGCCCATCCGTCTAGTCTAGGTAGACCTACCTACCTATTTTTGGACTGTGATGAGCGGGCCCGATGTGCATGAGGCTGAGAGCGGGAGGCGTCGGCGTCCCGCCCGGGAACGGCTCTTGGAGGCGGCGGCCCGGCGCTTCTACGCCGACGGTGTGACGGCGACCGGTATCGACACGATCACCGCCGAGGCCGGTGTGGCGAAGATGAGCCTGTACAACAACTTCTCCTCCAAGGCCGACCTGGTGCGGGCCTACCTGGACGCCCGGCACGAGGAGTGGCTCGGCCTGTACCGGACGCGTCTGGAGCGGGCCGAGGGTCCGCGTGCGGGCGTGCTGGCGGTGTTCGACGCGTACGCCGATCACGCGGCGTTCGCGTACGAGCACGGCTTCCGCGGCTGCGGCCTGCTCAACGCCGCCGCCGAGCTTCCGGTCGGGGACGAGGGACGGGTCGTGGTGCGCGCCCACAAGGAGGAGGTGGAGCGCTTGATCGCAGGCCACGTGGAGGAGCTGGTGAGCGGCCGGTCCGACGAGGCCGGTGCTCTGGCCGAGCACCTCTCCTTTCTCCTGGAGGGCGCGATGGCCCGTGCCGGCCTGGAGGGCGACGGCGCGCGTGTCCGGCACGCCCGCGCGATGGCGGCGGCTTTGCTGGACCGGCTGTGAGGGGTACCGACCGCGGCCGGACCGCGGGGATCGGGGCCCTGTGCGTGCTGGCCGCCTCCGTGTTGTGGGGGACGACGGGCACGGCCGCCACCTTCGCCCCGGATGTGGGCCCGCTGGCCGTCGGCGCCGTCGCCATGGGCCTGGGCGGACTCCTCCAGGCCCTCGCCGCCACACGGCAGATCGCCCGCAATACCGCCGGTCTGCGCGACCGGCGCGGCACGGTCCTGCTAGGCGCCACCTCGGTGGCGGTCTATCCCCTGGCGTTCTACAGCTCCATGCACCTGGCCGGAGTGGCCGTGGGCACCGTGGTGTCGATCGGCACGGCTCCGCTCGCCTCGGCTCTGATCGAACGTGTCGTGGACGGCCGCCGGCTCACACGCCGCTGGATGGCCGCGGCCTCCCTCGGCCTGCTCGGCACCGCCTTGCTCTGCGTCGCCGAAGCCGCCCACGCCGCCGAGGGCACGGGCCGGGCCTCGATGGCCGGCACCGTGCTCGGCGTCGGCCTCGGGCTGGTCGCCGCCGCGACGTACGCCCTGTACTCCTGGGCGGCGCACCGGCTCATCACCCGCCGAATCCCCTCCGGCGCGGCGATGGGCGCCGTGTTCGGGCTCGGCGGTCTGCTCCTCCTGCCCGTCCTCCTCGCCACTGGCGCCCCGCTCGTCGCCTCCTGGTCCAACGCGGCCGTCGGCACCTACATGGCGATCATCCCCATGTTCGCCGGCTACGTCCTGTTCGGCTGGGGCCTCGCCCACGTACCGGCCAGCACCGCCACCACCCTGTCGTTGCTCGAGCCGGCCGTCGCGGCCGTCCTCGCCGTCCTGGTCGTCGGCGAACGTCTCCCGGCCACCGGCTGGACCGGCATCGCCCTCGTCATCACCTGCCTCGCCGTCCTCACCACTCCCACACCCGCCCACCGTCGCTCACGCGGACAGTCGCGCAACCCTGCGGACCACGACCGCGAGACCATGGCTGGGGCCGTGCACGACTGAAAGCCGCACCCGGCACGCCGGGCGGCCCCACCATGCGAAGGGCCCCGGGTGGCCGGAGGCCACGAACGCGCCGTGGTCGTTCAGACGCCGAGCCAGGGTGGTCGCCTCCTCCGCGGCGGCGACGCCGTCGGAGGGACGGCCGCGGCCGGGTGTCTCTCCTGGACCGGCGTCGTCACCGGCCGCCAACAGACCGCGGACGAGGGGGCCATGCGCATGCGCGAACCTCACGCGTCCAGTGCGGGGGGAGTGACCACGGGGCAGGTCGGAGGCCGTATCGCACGACGGCGATACGGCCTCTGGGGCGGTGTGGAGGTCGCGGGGGCGCCGGCTAGTACTCCAGCCGTACTGTACGGCTGGAGTACTAGTCCTGGGTGAGCAGATAGGCCCGGTCCGGGTCGAAGGTGACGTCGACGTTGGTGCCTTCGGTCAGGGCCTCCCGGGGGTCGACGCCCGGCTCGGTGACCGTGATGGTGCCGCCGGTCGTCTCCACCTCGTAGTCGATGGTCGGGCCGTGGAAGGTGGAGCGCAGCACCGCGCCGATGCCGGTGCCGCCGTCGGTGACGGCGGACAGCCTGGCCGTCTCCGGCCGCACCATCAGGTAGGCGCCGGTTTCCCCGGCGGCCACCTTGGGGTGCGCGGCGACGGTGAGTCGTCGGCCGAGGACGGTCACGGTCCCCCTGCCGTCGACGACCCGCTCGGGCACCGCCTCCAGGAAGTTCGCCCGGCCGATGAAGTCGGCGACGAACACGCTGGCCGGCCGGGCGTAGATCTCGCCCGGGGTGGCGGCCTGCTCCACCCGGCCCTTGTTCATCACCACGATCCGGTCGGACATGCTCATCGCCTCGTCCTGGTCGTGCGTGACATAGAGGCTGGTGATGCCGAACATCTTCTGGATGCGCCGGATCTCCGCCCGCATCGCGTCCCGCAGCTTCGCGTCCAGGTTGGACAGCGGCTCGTCGAACAGCAGGACCTTCGGCTGGACGACCAGGGCACGGGCGAGCGCGACCCGCTGCTGCTGGCCACCGGACAGCTCGTGCGGGCTGCGGTCCTCCAGGCCGACCAGGTTCATGCTGGTGACGGCCATCCGCATGCTGGTGGCGATGTCGTCGCGACCACGCCGCTGAAGACGCATCCCGTAGGCGATGTTCTCCGCCACGGTCATGTGCGGGAACAGGGCGTAGCTCTGGAACACCATCGCCATGGGCCTGCGCTGCGGGGGCATGGCGTCGATGGCCCGGTCGTCGAGGAGGATGCTGCCGCTGGAGGCGTCCTCGAAGCCGGCGACCATGCGCAGGGTGGTGGTCTTGCCGCAGCCGGACGGGCCGAGCAGGGTGATGAACTCCCCGGGCTCGACGTCGAGCGACACGCTGTCCACCGCGGTCACGGTGCCGGAGCGGCCGGTGAACCGCTTGGTCAGGGCGGCGAGCCGCAGGTGTCCGCTGTCGGCCTCGCGCGAGGGCGCGGTGGTGAGTTCGGGCGCGGCGGCGGTCATGACTTCTGCCTTTCGGAGGTGGCGGTGCGCTGCAGTGCGGCGCCCGTGCCGACGAGGACGCGGATGAGGGCGAAGCCCGCCAGCACCAGCACGGTCAGCACCGTGCAGTAGGCGAAGGCGACGCCGTACCGGCCCGTACTGGCGGCGCTGAGGACCTGGGAGGTGATGATCTTCGTCTGGGGGGTGACCAGCAGGACGATCGTCGAGACGGAGGTCATGCTGCGGGCGAAGCTGTAGCTCAGCCCCGTGAGCAGCGCCGGGCGGATGAGGGGAAGCGTCACCCGGCGGAACGTCTGCAGCGGGCTTGCCCCCAGGTCGGTCGACGCCTGTTCGATGTGGGGGTGCAGCTGTGTGAGGGAGCCGACCGCGGTGCGCTGGCCCGCAGGGACGCTGCGGACGACGTACGCCAGCACGATGGCGACCGCGCCACCGGCGACGGCACTGCCCCCGACCAGGCTGGGCACCGCGTGGACCGGGCCGATCCACCGGTCGGGCCGGTAGGCGAGCACGAAGCCGATGCCCAGGACGGTGCCGGGGACGGCGACGCCCAGGGTGCCGCCGAGGTCGAGCAGCCAGGCCGTGCGGTCCAGATGCCGTACCACCAGCCAGGCGATCACCAGACCGACGATGCCGGCGATCGGTGTGGCGATGGCGGCGAACCTGAGCGTGTCCAGCACCGCCTCGACCCCCACCCCGGCGACGACCTCCTCGAGGTAGTCGAGGGTGAACGTGTTGTCGACGCCGAACACCCGGGTCACCGAGCCGACGAGCACGGTGCCGTAGAGGCTGAGGATCACCGCGGCGGCCAGCAGGGCCAGCGCGTAGAACGGCCACCGGGTCCAGCCGGTGATCAGATGGATGCTGCCGGAGGGGCGGCCGGTGATGGTCGTGCGGACCTTCCGGCTCATCCAGCGGCGCTGCCCGAAGTACATCGCCAGCGACGGCACCAGCAGGATCACGCAGTAGACCGCTGCGCCCGTGATGTCGTACTCGCCGGTGACCGCCAGATAGGCGCGGCTGGCGAGGACCGTGTAGTCGCCGCCGAGGACCAGCGGGTTGGCCAGGTCGGCGATCGCCTCCACGAACAGGAGCAGGAACGGCGCGACCAGACCGGGTGCCACCAGCGGCAGGATCAGCGTCCGCAGGATCCGCCACCGGGACGCGCCCATGTTCATGGCGGCCTCCTCCAGTGCCGGGTCCAGGCCCCGCAGCATGCCGAGCAGACCCAGGTACGCCACCGGGAAGAGCGAGAGCGACAGGACGAACACGAGCCCGTCGAGGCCGTAGATGTCGTACTCCACGCCGAAGACACCGTTGCTGATGACACCGCGACGGCCGTACAGCACGACCGTGGCGGTGGCGATCGCGAAGGGCGGGCTGACGATCGGCATCAGGGCGATGACGTGCAGGATCCGCTTGCCCGGCACATCGAGCCTGGCCTGGACGAACGCGAACAGGAAGCCGAGCGCCGTACCGCAGAGACCGACGAGGGCACCGAGGACGAGCGTGTTGCGCAGGACGGCGAGGTCGACCCATGAGGTGAAGAACTCCGCGTAGCGGGGCAGCGCTTCGGGAGCGAAGGCGGTGGCGAGCACCGCGACCAGCGGCACGACCGCGCCGATCACCACCAGCAGGGCGACGGCCACGATCAGGACCCGGACCCCCGGATCGGCCCGGCGGCGCCGGCGCGGAGCCGCCACCTCGACCGAGGTGGACGGCTCGCGGTCGGAGAGAATCACGGTCATGACTTCGGCGCCTGCGCGACGTCTTCGTCGAACCGCTTGGTCAGCGCCGACTTGGCGGCCCCTGCCGCGGCCGCGTCGTAGTCCACGACCTTGATGCTCGCCAGGTCCACGACCTTGTCCGACACCCTGGCGTCGGGGTGGGTCGGGAACTGGTACGCCTTGACGCCGGGGCCGATCTCCTGGGCCTCGGGAGTCAGCGCCCAGTCGACGAACTTCTTGGCGCTCGTCGGGTTCTTCGCGCCCTCGACCAGCGCGACACCTCCCGTCTCGTAGCCCGTGCCCTCCGACGGGAAGGTCACCTCGAGGTCGGGGAAGCCGGCCTCCTGGGTGGCTATGCAGTCGTGGGAGAAGATCACGCCGACGGCCACCTCGCCACGCGCCGTCATCTGCGCGGGTGCCGCGCCGGACTTGGTGTACTGCAGCACGTTCGGGTGGAGCTCGCGCATGTAGTCCAGCGCCTTGTCCTGGTCCCCGTCGGCCAGCCGCACCTGCGTCCACAGGGCCGTGTACGCGGTGCCCGACGTGGACGGGTGCGCGATGCCGATGTCGTTCTTCAGCTTCGGGTCGAGCAGGTCGGCCCACGAGTCCGGGGCGTCGAGCCCCTTCTCCTTCAGGAGTTCGCCGTTGCTGCAGAAGCCCAGCGCGCCGACGTAGACGCCGGTCCACAGACCCGAGGCGTCCTTGTACTTGGCGGGGATGACCTTCGCGTTCGCCGACACATACGGCTCCAACAGGTCCTGCTCGCCCGCGGCGGCGTACCCGTCGGCGGGCCCGCCGTACCAGACGTCGAACTCGGCGTTGCCCTTGCCGGCCTGGATGCGGGCCAGGGCTTCGCCGCTGGAGAGCCGGACGAAGTCGGCCTTCACCCCGGTGGTCTCGGCGAACTGCTCCGTCGTGGCGGCGCACCACTCCTCCGTGGCACCGCAGGCGACGTGCACCACGCCGCCGTCCTGCCCGGCACCGACCTCGGCGGCGTCACGCGCGCAACCGCTCGCGGTCGCGACGACCACGGCCGCCAGCGCCATCGTCACTGTCGCGCCCCGGCGCGATCGTCTTCCCTGTGTCACGACTGTCACGACGTTGACCTCCGCGTATCCGAGCCCGAAGCGGCTCGCCCGAGCGATGTTGCGGCCAGATTAGGAGCGTGTGAACGAGGCTCCGGTGACGGCGCGGTGAGCCCCGGTGACAGCGCCGTCACCCAGCACATGACGCGAGCCGTCTCCCCGCTCCTCACCCGGCGGGCGGCTCGTCCGGCTCGTCGGAGGGAGCGTTCTCCGGTCCCTCCACCGGCAGGTCCGGCATCAGGTAGCCGACCCCGCGCAGGGTGCGGATGTACGCGGAGCCGTCCGGCACCCCGGCCAGCCGCGACCGCAGCCGGTACACCGTGGACTTGACCACGTCCCGTCCGCCCAGCAGATCCGCCGTACCCCACACTTCGCGCAGCAGCTCCTGCCAGGACTGCGGCACACCCCGGCGCGATGCCAGATGGGTCAGCAGTTTGAGCTCCGTGAACGGCAGGTCCAGCCGATGCGGACCCAGGGTCGCAGACTGTGCCACCGGGTCGATCACCAGCCGTCCCACGCGGAGCGCCGTGCCGCTGCCCCGGCGGTGGCGCCGGACCAGGGCCTGGGCGCGCAGGGCCACCTCGCGCGGGTGGAACGGCTTGGTCACATAGTCGTCGGCGCCGTGCTCCAGGCCGGCGATGACATCGTCGTGCTGGGACAGCGCGGTGAGCAGCATGACCGGGACGTCCGAGCGGGCCCGGATCCGGCCGCACAGGGTGAGCCCGTCCATCGCCGGCATCATCACGTCGAGCACGACCAGGTCGACGGCGCGGGTCCGCAGCAGATTCAGCGCCGTCGCCCCGTCGTGCGCCGTGAGCACCGTGAACCCCTGCGTCTGCAGGGCGAACTCGATGATGATCGTCATCTGTGGCTCGTCGTCCACCACCAGCGCGATCGGCCCCGCCGCCGTCAGCTCCTCCGCCGTCATGACGCGTCGGGCAGGGTCAGCAGGAACGTCGTCCCGCGGGACGACGCGGTGTGCACCATGATCTCGCCTCCGTGCAGCTCCACGACGGTCTTCGTGATCACGAGACCGAGGCCGGTCCCGTCGGCCAGGGGCCGCCCGGTCGCGAAGCGGTGGAACAGCCGATGCCGTTCGGCTCGCGTCATACCGGCGCCGTCGTCGGTGACGTACACCGCGACGCCGGTGTCGATGAGCGCGACCCGGACGTCGATGCTGCCGCCCGTGGTGGTGAACCGGCTCGCGTTGGACAGCAGGTTCGTCAGCGCCTGGGTCAGCAGCATCGGGTCCGCCGGGATCCGCGGCATCACCTGCGGCACGTCCAGGCTGACCCGCTGCTCGCGCTGGGCGCACAGCGGCCGCATCGCGGTGACGACATCCCGCGCCACCACCGACACGTCCACCTTCTCCATACGCGGTGTGAACAGGCCGGCCTCGATCTTCGCCTGGATCAGCAGACTCTCGCACAGGCTGATGACCTGCGTGGACTGATGGTCGGCGACCAGCAACAACCGCTCCTGCGCCGCCGTCAGCGGGCCCGGTGACCCTTCTCGCAGCAGATCCACAGCGCCTTTGATCATGCTGAGCGGCGTTCGCAGCTCATGGCTGAGCGCGGTCACCTGCTCCGCCCGGCGCTCCACGAGCTGCTCCAGATGTTCGAGTTCGGCGACCCGGGCCGCGGCGGCCCCGCGCATCCGCAGGAACGTCGCCAGGCCGACGGAAACCGCGCCACCGAGCGCGGCCACCGACAACCACCAGACGGTGACCATGACCCGTCCTCCTCAAGGACCGCCCTCGCGCGCGGGGCGAGGAGGTCCCGTGCATTCTGCATGGCCACCACCGCTACGACAATCAGTTCGCTACCCGACATATCAGGGAGAGCGCCGGCGCGCGGTCCCGGTGGCGGGGGAGAGGATCGCCGGCAGGCCGGGGTCGGCGGGGGAGACCGGGATGTGCTCTGGTCGACCTTCAGGACGGGAGGGCGCGGGGGGAGGGTGGGGGCGTCGTGGGTGGCAGGCTACGGAGCGTGTCGTGGGTTCCGCCGTCGAGCACGGGCCCATCGCGGACCGGGAGCCGGCGCCTGACCAGGGCCGCCGCTGGGCGACCGCGAGGTGGCCCCGTGCCCGTGTCATACAGCCCTCTGCGGCGATCCGGGCGAAGGAGCGGACCAGCGGATCGTTGCGTGGAGCGGGCGGGGAGCGGGTGCGGAGCGACGACGGAGGTGAGCACCGTGTTCAGCCGCTCGGATCGCGCCACGCGGTACGCGGGACGGCGAGGGCCTTCCGGTCGTGGGTGCCGGGTGGGGGCTGGTCAACCCGACCACGGCCGAGTCGCCCCGCCCGACGACCCCTGCGGGGATGTCACCGGACGCCGTTCCGGGTAGCACTCTCCGGGCCGACTGTGCGGCCTGATCCCTCACCGCAGGGACGAGGGGGCGGCGTTCGACCTCCCCAGGCATCCCGCCGCTCCCTCGTCAACGTCCAGCGCCTACCCGCCCCAGCGCGTGCCATGCCGGCAGACGCGTGATCTCGGTGACCCTGTCCACGGCCTCGGTCAGTCGGTTCCCGCAGGTGCTCGGGCAGCGGCTACGCCCCGACGTCGGCGGTCCGCCGGATGCCCCGAGCGGCGGATAAGAAACAGATAAATTCTAGGTGTGTGTGGAGATCAGGGTGGGGCACACGGCGGGACGGAGGTTGATAACCATGGTTCCCCTGCTACTCGTTCTGCTGCTCGCCCTGATCCTCTTCGGCGCCGGGTTCGCCCTGAAGGCCCTGTGGTGGATCGCCGTGATCGTCCTGGTGATCTGGCTGGTCGGCTTCCTCGCGCGATCCACCGGACCGAGCGGGAAGCGAGGCCGCTGGTATCGCTGGTAAGTCGCGTCGGTCCCGGCCAGGACGCTGGATGTGAGTGGGGGCGCACCGATCATCGGTGCGCCCCCCACCATGTCCGTCCGTCTCTCACGCCTTGTACACACAACTGGTTGTATCGCTGGACTCTCCCCGGGTACGTGCCTGGTCGGGCCCGGGGCCGGTACCTGTGCCGGCAAGGGAACCCCGGCACCTCCAGCAGGAACCGGCCTCGGGCTTCTGGATCGCCCTGCCGCAAGGGACCGCGTCGCCTGGTGCGCTGGTGCGCTGGTCCGCGGGGACGCCGCGCACTCTGCCGCCGGGAAGGGGCCGCCGGCCGACCGGGCCGGTGTCGTGGGCCGCTCAGGAGCCCCGTACCCGCGTCATACGGTGGTTCGAGACCGCCCCACCACCTCGGACACGGTCCTGGGCGGGACGGTCCTGTCACGGTCCAGCCAGAGCAGCAGGAGACCGAGCGAGCAGGCGAGGGCCGGCCAGTAGAGGTAGCGGTAGTTCGTCGCCGGCATGATGGGCAGGTAGCCGAGGACGTAGACGGCCGAGCTGATGCCCAACGCCCGGATCGGCAGGCGGAACGTACCCCGGCCAGGACGGATGGCGAGTACGAGCGCCGCGGCGAGCCAGAACCACCCCCGAAAGAGCGGCTGCAGATCCGTGACCGCGCCGCTGACGTACGCCTTGAGCGTGTCTTCCAGCCGGGGGTGGGCCACCTTCATTCCCAGGTCGTTGCTCCAGACCCCTGACTGGTACGGGTAGCCGGTCTCGAAGAGCAGGCCCGCGAAGAGCCGCAGCCGGTACTGGAGGTAGCCGGGGGCGTGTCCGCTCATCTCACGCAGCCACAGGGATGTGAGAGGGCCCGAGTCCCCGATCAACCCGTCCGCCGGACGTTCGTAGCAGGCCCAGTAGGCGTCCGACAGGGCGCCGATGCGGTCACACTCCTCCGCGGCGGCCACGAGGCGGTTGCGAAGGTCCGGCGGTAGGTCGGCCGACCTCAGTTCCTCCACGCTCAGGACGTGGATCAGGTCGTCGATCATGATCTGCGCGCCCTGTTTCGTCTGTACGGGCTGCGCGATCCAGGCGATCGCGGCGGCCGGCAGGACGAGGCCGGCGACGAGTGCCGCAGTGCACTTGGCCCAGGTGCGGCGGCCGGGGGTCCGCCACAGGGCGAGGACGAGCAGGGCGAACACCGGAATCGCGGCGAGGAACGCGTTCTTGCGCACGAGGATGGCGTAGGCGAGGAAGAGCACGCCCAGCCAGAGCAGAGCCCAGCGCACCGCGGTGGGAGGCCGGCTCTCTCGCAGTCGCAGCCCCACGAGCGCCACCGCGCATGCGGCGAGCAGGGCGATGGCTGCGTGGACGTCCTTCCACACCACGCCGAGAAACGTCAGGACGGGGGGAGTCAGCCCGAGACCGAGGACGGCGAGGGAACCGGCACGGCTCGCGGTCAGGTCCCAGACACACCAGGCGATCACCCACAATGCGCCCCAGAAGATGACGGACTGCAGGGCGGCCATGGACGCGGGCATGCCGGTGACGGCGATGAGCGCACGCCACACCAGGCTCAGCACGGGCGGGTGCCAGTCGGTCAGCGGCCTTCTGCCCATGGCTTGCCGCAGCTGGTCGACGCTGTCGGGACTCATGTACCCCGGGGCGAAGACGGCGGTCGTGGTCAGGCAGCACACCGCGGCGACAGCACCCAGCCCCCAGACCCAGAGCCTTTCACCCTGAATCAATGCTTTTTGTCCCATATGGGCGGATGCTAGCAGCGCCTACGGCACCGCACGGATCAGGGCGCGACGAAGACGTAGCGCCGATAGGCGAAGAAGCGGAACAGGGTGGCGAGGACCCAGCCGAAGACGCGGGCGGCATTGTCGCTGAGCACGGATTCCAGCCCGAGCAGCTGGCGTGAGGCAAAGACCGTGCCCGCTGTGATGGCGACACCGAGGATGTTCGCGAACAGGAACAGGGCCAGCTCCTGAGCCACCTTCTCGCGATGCTGTCGGCGGTAGGTCCAGTAGCGGTTGCCCACCCAGCTCAGCAGCGTCGCACCGCCCGTCGCGATGACGGACGCCTGGACCGGGGCGGCCCGCATCACCCCACCCTCCGCACCGCCGGGGAGACCGAAGACCAGCAGGTTGTAACCGCCGTTGTCCACGATGAAGGCCAGCGCCCCGACAGCCCCGAACTTGGCGGCCTCACCCCAGACGCCCCTGACGGCGTCACGCATACGCAGCATCACAGATGCGAGGACCGGCACCCGGCGAGAGTATCGACACGGCGCGTCCGCACCATCCGGACGCGCCTGTCTCGCAGTGTTTCCTCTCGTGATTCGGCTCGTCATTTCGGCGCCGGTTCGGGTCCGGTTCGGGTAAGGAGTGGCCGTGAAACCGACGATCGCGTGTGTCGTGCCGTGTCACAACGAGGAGGCGGCTGTCGGCAAGGTGGTGCGCGACCTGAGGGCGGCGCTCCCCGAGGCCGACATCTACGTGTACGACAACGCCTCGACGGACCGCACGGTGGAGGTCGCCCGCGAGGCGGGTGCGATCGTCCGGGAAGAGCCGCGGAAGGGAAAGGGCAATGTCATCCGGCGGGCCTTCGCCGATGTCGATGCCGACGCCCTGCTCATCATCGACGGTGACGACACCTACGACGTGTCCCGTGCCCGGGACATGGTGGACCTGCTCTTCGAGGGGCCGTACGACCAGGTGGTCGGCGCCCGCCGAGAGACGGTCAGTGCCGCGTACCGGGCCGGGCACGCCGTCGGCAACAAGTTGCTCACGGGTGCGGTGCGGTCCCTGTTCGGCAACGACGTGACCGACATGCTGAGTGGCTACCGGGTCTTCTCGCGACGCTTCGTCAAATCCTTCCCCGCGCTGGCCCGCGAGTTCGAGACCGAGACCGAGATGACCATCCACGCACTCCACCTGCGGCTGCCGACGGCGGAGGTGGTGGTGGACTACCGGGTCAGGCCCGCGGGGAGCGAGAGCAAACTACGCACCTGCCGGGACGGCTGGCGCATCCTGCGGGTCATCCTCGACCTCGCCCGGCGCGAGCGGCCCTCGCTCGTCCACACGGTCGTCGCGGGTCTGCTCGCCCTCGTGTCGGTCATCCTCGGCGCACCGGTCATCGCCGACTTCATCCGCACGGGCACCGTGCCGCGGATCCCCACGGCGATCCTCGCAGCGGCGATCATGACGATCGCGGCGCTCGTCCTGCTCGTGGGGTACATCCTCGAATCGCTCATGCACATGCGTCAGGAACAGTCCAGACTCGTGCACCTCGCCTACGCGGCGCCGACCCCCGCACCGCGCCTGACCGGGCACGGGACCGGAACCGGGACCGGCACTGGGACCGTGCCCGTCAGTAACGCCCCCAGTACCTTGCCCTGACCTTGTCGCCGGTTGCCCGCGGTGTCCGCCAGGGAGCGAACCGGCCGGGGGCTGCAGCCCTGGAGCCGAAAGGACCCGCGGCATCACTCCGCGCCCCGCCCCACCGCCGCGACGCCCTGGGGCTCGGGGACGGGAGTACTGTGGCGGTACCGAGCGCACCTCGCACGCCGTCATCCGTTTCGGCGTCGCCCTCGGGGAACGGCAATCCCGGAGCGCATCGCGTCCGGTCGGAAATGAGCCGCCCCACATGAGCCTGATGAGCCTCGGAGTACTCGCCTCCTCCCGCAAGGAGAACGAGTTCCGCCTCCCGTTGCACCCCCGCCACCTCGACCGGATCGCCCCGGACGTACGCGAGCGGATCTTCCTCGAACAGGGCTACGGCGAACGCTTCGGCATCGCCGACGACGCGCTGCGACCACTCGTGGCCGGCCTGCGCTCCCGCGAGCGGCTCATCGCCGAGTGCGACATCGCGCTGCTGCCCAAACCGATGCACGACGACGTCGCCGAGCTGCGCGAGGGCCAGGTCCTGTGGGGCTGGCCGCACTGTGTGCAGGACGAGAAGATGACCCAGATCGGCATCGACCGACGGCTGACTCTGATCGCCTGGGAGGCCATGAACCACTGGACCTCCACGGGCGCCTTCAGCGTCCATGTGTTCCACAAGAACAACGAGCTCGCCGGCTACTGCTCGGTGCTGCACGCCCTCCAGCTCGGCGGGCTGACCGGCCACTACGGCCGCCGCCTGCGCGCGGTGGTCATCAGCTTCGGCGCCACGGCGCGCGGAGCGGTCACCGGCCTGGGCGCCATGGGGGTCACGGACGTCACGGTGCTCACCCAGCGCGCCGCCGCGGCGGTGGCCTCGCCGATGCCCTCGGTCGTGATGGCCCACTTCGAGGAGCAGGAGGACGATCCGTCGCGCTTGCGGGCCGTCACTGCGGCCGGTTCCATGCCGCTGGCGGAGTACCTGGCCGGGTTCGACGTCATCGTCAACTGCGTCCTCCAGGACACCGACGCGCCGCTCATGTTCGTCACCGACGAGGAACTCGCCCTGTTCCGGCCGGGCACCTTCTTCGTCGACGTCGCCTGCGACGAGGGCATGGGCTTCGCATGGGCCCGTCCGACCACCTTCGGCGAGCCCATGCCCACGGTGGGGCCGGGGTGCCACTACTACGCGGTGGATCACAGCCCGTCCCACCTGTGGAACTCCGCCACCTGGGAGATCAGCGAGGCGCTCCTTCCCTACCTGCGCAAGGTCATGAGCGGTCCCACGGCATGGGACGCCGACCCCACGGTCCGGAAGGCCATCGAGATCCGCGACGGCGTCGTCCAGAACCCGAAGATCCTCTCCTTCCAGCACCGTCAGGCCGCCTACCCCCACACTCCCGAGGCCTGCACTTCTCTCGTCGGGTGAACCACCGCGGGCCCCGGGAGCAGCCGTCCCCGGGGCCCGCGGTGGCACCAGCATCCGGCTGCCCCCGGTCGGCCCCATGATGGCTTCCGCTTCCCGGTCCACTCAACGGACCGGCCCTCGCACAGTCACTGCTGCGACCGGGTGCACCGCACCCCCAGGAGTGGTCGCACCCAAGGCGAAACGCGGTCGGGGCTTCATACGGTCCTGCTTCCCGGTCGGTAGGGCGGGACGTGGGCCACGGCGCGCACCGCCGCACCGCCACACCGTGCACATCAGTGAACGGGCCCGGCAGGCGCCCTCCCCCGAGTATCACCGGCCGAGCGAGCGGGCCCGCTGTGCTCCGGGCCATCGGCGGTCGCCGTGGAGGGGACAAGGCGGGTGACAACGACGGCGATGCGCGCTCCGGCTGTGCCGGACCGACTTTGACGAGCCGGCCGTCCGCAGGGATCTTGCGGGGGCGACCGGCCGTTGCATCGGGTTGACGGCGATGCAGGTGATGGCCCACCACGGGGTCAACACGTCGGTCAGTAACGGCAGTTCGCTCAGCGGATCCCGGGCGAGGGGCCAAGGTCCCGCCCGTGCGGACCGGACCGTCCCGGGACCGCCTCAGCGGCGGCCCCGGGACGGATCTCTCGCCGAGAACGCCCCGGCGTGGAAGCCGGTGTGGGAAATGCCCTCGGTACGGTCCGCACGACCCGGCGCCCCGCAGCGCCGTGGGCCCGCGTGCGGCGGCCTAGAGGTGGAGCAGCCGTTGGGTGATCTCCCGGTACTGCCTCAGCGCCTGCCGGAGTTCGTCGGACTGCGTCTCGGGGTCCCGGTCCTGCCACCCGGCGCGCAGGACACGCCGCTGTTCTGCGAGGGCGCTCACGAGCTGGGCGGTGGCCGCGTCGTAGGCGCTCTCGGCCTCTTCCAGCGCCTCGCGCGGAGTGTCGGCGAAGGTGTTGAGGGCCTGCCGGAGGCGCAAGAGGATCTTGTCCCGCTCGGCCGACGGGAGCAGCGGCTCCGGGCCCGGGGTACGGCGTCTGCCGGAGCCCGTTGTCTGGTCCGCAGGCTGCTGGGCGCGAGTCTGGTCGTACATCATCGGGTGCCGCTTCCGTCCCGCCCGAAGGCGTCCTTGGTCTTCTCGACGGCCTGTTTCAGGCTTTCGGAGCCCTGGCCGATCCTGTCCCGGCACCGCGGTCGCCTGTTGCGGGTGGCCCGGTCGAGGTCTTCGGTAGTCCTCCCCTCCAGTGTCCGTGCCCTGTTCCTGCTCGTCCGTGCAACAGCGGTGGCCGGCCTCGCCTGTGTCGGGTACGCGGGTTCCCGTGGGGGCTGGGCGAGGCGGGAATGGAGTGATCCGCCGTGTTGTCCGGAGTGCAATGGTCCCACGCCGTGCCGACAGTCAATGTCCGGCGACGGTCCGTGTCAATGTGGGGGGCACGTGATCCGGCGGAGCCTTGTTACGCAGTGTGCGCAAGTACTGCGGTGTGCGCGAGTGCGGTTGAGGACTCGGGGCTCTTCGTGTGCCGGTACCCGTGTGCGACGGCGGGCAGTGGCTGTATGTCGCGGTGACGGCGGTCATCATCTCCATGGACGCAACTGGCCGGGCCCGTCGTCTGTGGCATCGTCCCGACCGAAGCTCCAAGCACGGAGGCGGCCGGGCAGGTCACTGCCCTGGAGGCCCAGCTCGATGCCGTCGGCTGACAGGGGTTCGGGTGCGGCCGGTGCGCACCTTCGTCGAGTGGAGAACTCACCCTTGTCGGGGGGCGAATACCAGGGCCCTGCGTCTCAGGCGACCAGCTCGGCGATGCTCCGCGCCGTCAGCCACAGGCCGAGGAGCAGGGCGAGCGTGACGATCAGTTGTTCCTGCTGCTGCGCGAGCCAGTTCCGCAGGGAGTTCAACCGGGCCTTCGCGACCGCGGGCGCCCAGACCACGTACATCTCCATGACGACGAGGCTGAGTGTGGCCAGCAGACAGTAGCCGGTCAGTGCCACCCAGCTGGCGGGGGTGGAGAGGTCCGCGTCGACGGCGGTCGCGGCGCCGGCGCCGACCAGTGCCCAGGGCTGGAGCAGCCATGCCAGGCCGGCTGCCGTGACCGGGGAGGCGTTGTCGATCCGGGCGGTCCAGCGTGGCGGGGCGTGCGGGCGGGGCGGTCGGCGGTATCGGTGTGCGCCGTACAGCACCAGTGCCAGGCCGATGGCGAGTTTCGCAGCGATCACGGCAGTCGAGGGCACGCTGTGACGTGCCGGGGGCTGACCGCCGGTCAGCAGCACCACACAGGCGATCACCACCATCAGGTTGGCCAGCCAGGACAACAGGAACGCCAGGCCCTGGCGAACGCCGCGCCGCGAGGAGAGCAGCAGGATGAAGGCGCTGTTGTGCAACGGCCCCAGGGTGATGGCCGTACCGATCACAACCAGGTTGAGGACCATGGGATCAGCCGCTCCTGGGTGTCAGGGCCGTCTGCCACTCGTGGACGGGCGGACCGGTCGGCAGAGTGAGGCGGTGGTGCCGCGGTGCCGCATCCCGACTTTGCAGGTGACGGCGCGGCTGGTCAAGCGGGCCACGCCTGCAGGGCGGCACCGGCTGCCCGGTGCGCTCCCGGGCTGCGCCCACGGCGCCGACAGCCAGCGGGCAGCGAGCACTGACTCCGGCGACGGCCCGCACAAGGGCGAGTGGCAGCTGCGCGGCTACCGGCTGCTGCCACCCTTCGACCTGGCGGGGCCCGATCTTGGCCGCTGGCGTGGGCGGCGCTGACGCCCGCGGCACAGCGGACGTACGGACGTACGGCCGAGAACAGCCGACGGACCCCAGCCTCTCGGCGGGGGTCCGTCCAAGGTTCAGCGTTCGTCAGTGCCGGAAGACGTCCTTCGTCTTCTCCTTCGCCTGGCGTGCGTCACCCTTCGCCTGGCCGCCGCGGCCTTCGGCCTCCATCTTCTCGTTGCCCAGGGCGCGGCCTGCCGCCTCCTTGGCCTTGCCCTTGACCGCTTCCTTCTTCGCCTTGGCCTTCTGCTCTCGTGCCACCGTTCATCACTCCCTGACAGGTCTGACCTCGGTGTCACTACGCCAAGTAGCCTTTCGCGTGGCGCCCAAACACGCCTCGTGCACCCAGGTTGCGCCGTGCGCGTACCTGAGGCGAAGTCGTCGCGCAGGTGTCCGCCCTTCTTGGCGCGGGCGATGGGCGCGGGCGATGGGCGCGGGCTCCGTCCCTGTCCCTCGATCGGCTCGGCACCCTACGCGGTTCGCGGCCGAGGCGTGTGTTCCGGCTTCGCCCCCGACGCGGCTCCGTCAGGCAGGCGGGGGCGCCGTGGACCCCCGCGGGGTCAGGGCCGGTGTCGGCACCTGGTGGGACACCACGTCCTCCCCGGCGATCACGGAAAAGAGTGTGCGGGCGACCTCGGCGCCGAAGCCGTGGACGTCGTGGCTCATGGCCGACAGGGTGGGGTGGGTGAGCCGGCACAGCTGGGAGTCGTCCCAGGCGAGGAGCGACAGGTCCTGCGGTACCGACAGGCCCATTTCGGCGGCGACCGCCGCGCCCGCCACGGCCATGATGTCGTTGTCGTAGACGATCGCCGTCGGGCGCCGCGCGGACAACAGCAGGGCGCGGGTGGCGCGGGCACCCTCCTCACCCGCGAAACCGGTCGCGACCTGCTGACCCTCCTCCAGGCCGAGTTCGGCGACGGTGGACTCGAACGCCGTGGCACGGATGCCGCTGTGGCCGAGCGTGCGCGGTCCGCCGACGCGGGCGATCCGGTGGTGGCCGAGCGCGGCGAGGTAGCGGACGGCCTGGGCGACGGCGGTGGCGTCGTCGGTCCAGACCGAGACCAGATCCTCGGTGAGGGACGGATGCCCTACGGCGACGGCGGGCAGACCGAGGTCCTTGAGGGCCGGGACGCGCGGGTCGCCCTCGTGGAAGTCCACGAGGATGGACCCGGCGACCTGCCGTCCGCGCCACCACCTCTCCTGCAGCGCGACCTCCTCGTCGAGGTCACGGACCAGGCGCAGCAGCAGCGAGCAGGAGTGCTCGGTGAGCACACTCTCGATGCCGGAGATGAACTCCATGTAGAACGGTTCGAGCCCGAGCAGGCGGGCGGGGCGGCAGATCGCGAGGCCCACGGCGTCCACCCGCTGGTTCGACAGGCTGCGCGCGGACAGGTTCGGTTCCCAGCCCAGCTCGCGTGCGGCGGCGAAGATGCGCTCGCGCGTCGCCTCGGAGAGACCGGGCTTCTGGTTGAAGGCGAGGGAGACGGCACCCTTGGACACACCCGCGCGGGCGGCGACGTCCTTGATGGTGACCCTGGCCGGTGGGGCGCTCACGACCCCTCCACGCAGAAGATCGCTTCTCGTACCCGGTCCGCCGACAGGCCGGACACGCCGGACACGCCGGACACGCCGCTGACCGTGATCCGGGCCTGCTCGTTGGGGAGGAGAGTCACCAGACCGCGGTCCGCCGAGGCGTCCGGACCGAGCCTGTCGGCCTGAAGCAGCAGGTCCCGTACCAAAGTGTGTGCTGTCACCACGACATCGACCCTATCCCCGCCGCCGGTGACCGGCCGCACCTCCACCTCGAAGCGCGGCGTGGGGTAGTCGGTGTCCCGGTCCCGGGCGGCGAAGTGGAAGGAGCGCAGGCCGTCCGCCTCGGCGACCAGATACTCCTTGGGGGAGTGGGGCGTGGGCAGCAGGTCGTCCGGCACGGCGAGCCGGGTCACGCTCCGAGCCCCGGCACGTGCGGTGAGCCGCGTCCGCGCCAGGGTCGTGCCGTCGGTGGTCAGGCGCCGCAGGAGCACCTCGGTGTCCCAGGCGTCCGCGGACTGGTTGGCCAGGGCCACGGCCAGGCCGTCGACCTCGGGCTGTACGGTCACCAGGCGGTCGGCGTACACGCGGCGCAGCTCGTGGTAGAGCGGCTTGAGCCGCTCGTCCCCGTCGATCGCCGCCCACGAGCTGACGGGCCAGCAGTCGTTGAGCTGCCAGACGATCGTGCCCGCGCACACCGGCCAGTGCGACCGCCAGTGCTCGATGCCGGCGGCGACGGCGCGCGCCTGGACCACCTGGGTCAGGTAGTGCCAGCGGTCGAAGTCGCCGTCGGGCAGCGCGAAGTGGCGAGCGACGCCCCGGTTCAGCTTGCCGTTGCCGTCCTCGGCCTTCTGGTGGTGGAGCATGCCGGGGGAGCCGGGTGCCAGGTCCTCCCCGGGAAGCGCGCGGCGCAGCGTCGAGATGGCCGGGGGCGCCTGCCAGCCGAACTCCGCGACGAAGCGCGGGACGCTCGCCCGGTACTCGCCGTGGTCGAGGCGGTTCCACACCTCCCAGGAGTGGTGGGTGCCGTGCGCCGGGTCGTTGGGGTGGTGCTCCCAGGAACCGGACCAGGGGCTGCCCGCGGTGTACGGCCGGGTGGGGTCGAGTTCGGCGACGATCCGGGGGAGTAGGCCGAGGTAGTAGCCCTCTCCCCAGGTGGCACCGGCGAGTTCGGACTCCCAGCCCCAGTCCCGGAAGCCCCACAGGTTCTCGTTGTTGCCGTTCCACAGCACCAGCGAGGGGTGCGGCATCAGGCGTACGACGTTCTCGCGGGCCTCCGCCTCCACCTCGCCGCGCAGCGGCGGCTCCTCCGGGTAGGCCGAGCAGGCGAACAGAAAGTCCTGCCAGACCATCAGGCCCAGCTCGTCGCAGGCGTCGTAGAAGGCCTCGCTCTCGTAGAGACCGCCGCCCCAGACACGCACGAGGTCGACGTTGGCCGCCGCGGCCTGTTCGAGGCGACGACGGTAGCGGTCGGATGTGATGCGGGAGGGCAGCACGTCGTCGGGGATCCAGTTGACGCCCCGGGCGAAGACGCGTACGCCGTTGACGACGAAGGTGAAGCCGGTGCCGTGCTCGTCCTCCGACCGGTCCAGGCGGACGGTACGGAAGCCGATCCGACGGTGCCAGGTGTCGAGCGGTAGCGGCCCGGAATCCGCGTCGTCGGCACCCAGCAGCGTCAACTCGACGTCGTACAGAGGTTGTTCGCCGTAGCCGCGCGGCCACCAGAGCGCTGGGTCGGGGACCTCCAGGACCAGGGTGGCCCGGTCACCTTCCACGACGGTGGTCGCCTCGGCCCCGGCCACCGTGGCGTGGGCCGTCACGGTGCGGGACCTGCCGGACTCGGTGCGCTCCACCTCGACGCGCAGCTCCACGCGGCCCGCCCCGTCCGCGACCGTCACCACGGGCCGGACCCGGTCGATGCGGGCGGTCGACCAGGTTTCCAGCCGGACCGGCTTCCAGATGCCGGCGGTCACCACGGTGGGCCCCCAGTCCCAGCCGAAGCTGGAGGCCATCTTGCGGATGTACTGGGACGGCTCGGGGTAGACGTTGGGCCGCTCACCGACGAGCTCTTTGACAGCCTCGGCCTCGGTGTAGGCCGATGTGAACCGCACACTCAGTTCACCGCTCCGTCCGGTGACGTCGAAGCGGTAGGAGCGGTGCATGTTGCGGGTGCGGCCGAGGAGATCGCCGCCCACAGCGATCTCGGCCGCCGTGTCCAGCCCCTCGAAGACGAGGTCGGTGCGCTCGTGAGCGGAGGGCGGCAGGTCCAGTGGCCGGGTGTAGGTCCAGTCACGTCGGCCGACCCATGCCACTTCGTGCTCGTTCATCCCGATGAACGGGTCGGGGATCAGCCCGGCGTCGAGCAGGTCCGTGTGGACGCATCCCGGTACCTGGGCGGGCAGCGGCGACCCGTCGTGGAGCAGGTTCCAGCCCTCGGAGAGGGGGGTGACGTCCTTCATGCGCGGCTCCCATCGAAGCGACTCGGGCCTGGCGGTGATCGGCCGAGCACAAGATAACGGGTCGCTTTGCTCGCTGTCCATGAACCGGTTTAGTTCCACATGGAGAGGTTTGATCCCCGCAAGATGCCTGTATATCTGCGGTATTGATCCGGGAGAATTACGGTGCAGGTAACGATTCTATATCGCGGGGAGATCGATAGCTATACCGGTTTAACTGTGGCTGCCATAGTGCCGTCGTTCCCACTCGCAGTCCGGAGCCGTAACCCTGAAGGGAGTTGGGCACATGGGGAAGAAGTCGCTTTCCGGCGTGCTGATCACCGCCGCGATGCTGGCCGTCGCGGGGTGCAGCGGGGGAGCCGCGACGACGGGGGAGGCCGCGAACGCTCCCGCCGATCCGGGGAAGGTCTCCGGCGAGATCAAGGTCCTCACACACCGGACCGACCTGGTGCAGAACGGCACGATGGACACGTACGCGGCGGAGTTCAACAAGGTCTACCCGAAGGTGAAGGTCACGTTCGAGGCCATCACCGACTACGAGGGCGAAGTCAAGATCCGTATGAACACGGACCAGTACGGCGACGTCCTGATGATCCCCAACGCGATAGCCAAGGACGACTACCCCAAGTTCTTCGCCTCCCTCGGCGGGGAGAAGCAACTCGCCGGGAAGTACCGGTTCATCGACAAGAGCGCGGTCGGCGGCAAGGTCTACGGCGTGGCCACGGTCGGCAACGCGAACGGGTTCGTCTACAACAAGGCCGTCTGGAAGAAGGCCGGTATCACCGACTGGCCCACCACCCCCGCCCGGTTCCTGGACGACCTCGAGGCGATCAAGGCCAGGACGGGCGCGGTGCCCTACTACACGAACTTCAAGGACGCCTGGCCGCTGACCTCGCCCTGGACGGGCATCCTCGGATCGGTCTCCTGCGACCCGCAGGCCAGCAACAAGCTCGTCTCCGCCGACCCGTGGGCCAAGGGGAGCGACCTGACCGTCGCCGACACCCTGCTGTACGACATCGTGCACGGCAAGCTCGCGGAGAAGGACCCGAGCACCACCAACTGGGAGGCGTCGAAGGGCATGATCGCCAAGGGCGACATCGCGACGATGCTGCTCGGGTCGTGGGCGATCACGCAGATGCAGGACGCCGCGGAGAAGGCCGGCACCAACCCGGACGACATCGGGTTCATGCCGTTCCCCGCCCAGGTCGACGGGAAGTTCTGCTCCGTCGTCTCGGCCGACTATGTGCAGGCCGTGAGCATCCACTCCGAACACAAGGAAGCCGCCCGCGCCTGGCTCGACTGGTTCACCGACAAGTCCGGCTTCGCGCAGAACGAGGGTTCCGTGCCGACGCTCAAGTCCAGTGCCCTGCCGGCGACGCTGAAGCCGTACACCGACGCGGGGGTGCGGCTCATCGAGGTGTCGCAGAGCGAGACGGGCACGGTCAACGCGATCGACAAGGCCGCCGAGAT
This sequence comes from Streptomyces sp. NBC_00104, assembly GCF_045160825.1. Classification (NCBI taxonomy): domain Bacteria; kingdom Bacillati; phylum Actinomycetota; class Actinomycetes; order Kitasatosporales; family Streptomycetaceae; genus Streptomyces; species Streptomyces sp. NBC_00104. The sequence continues at coordinate 10,506,019 of NZ_CP108215.1, forward strand.
CGGCCTCAACACACCCGACTACCGGCAGAAGCTCGTCGACATGGCACGCGGCGCGCAGAAGGGCGACCTCGACGACTACCTGACGGACCTCGGCGAGCGGTGGAACGAGGCCGCGAAGACCGCCGGTTCGTAACCGGTGCGGCAACGGGCCGCCGCCGAGCACCGCTTGACGGCGGTATGCGGGGCATCCCGGTCTCGCGGGACGAGGCGGCGCGGCTCGGCGGAGCGGACGCCCTCACCATCTACTGGCGGATCATCCTCCCGCTGCTCAAGCCGGCCGTCGCCACCGTGGTGATCATCAAGGGGATCACGGTCTACAACGACTTCTGCATCCCCTTCCTGTACATGCCGTCGGAAGAGCCGGGGACGATCTCCACCGCGCTGTTCCGCTTCCCGGGACCCTTCGGCGCGCACTGGGAGAACATCTCCGCGGGCGCGGTCCTCGTCGTCCTGCCGACACCGGCCGTCTTCCTCTTCCTCCAGCGGTACATCTACAACGGCTTCGCCCGGGGCGCGACCAAGTGACGCACCCCGGGCGTGCGCGGGAACCGGCGCGCGCTCAGGCCGTCCGAGGCCGCTCGGCGGCGAAGGCGGCCAGCCAGGCCAGCGGGGCGTTCCAGTTGATCGCGACCTCGTTTGTCGAGTACGAGCCGATGTCGTCGATGTAGCAGGCCGCGGGCTTGCACCCACCGAGCCGCTGCTGCGCCACCGGATCCTGCAGGGCGCTGTTGGGACCGCCGGCCAGTGAGCCCGCGGGCGGGTTCGGCAGCGAGGCGTCGTACTGGCGCGCCCAGAAGCGGTGGTGCTGGTTGCGGGCGTACTGCGTGCCGTACCCGGTGACGTAGGACAGGCCGAGCGCGTTGCGGCCCAGCAGATAGTCCATCGACTCCAAGGCGCCGTCCCGGTAACGCCGTTGGCCCGTCAGTTCGTACGCCACAGCCATGACCAGCGCGTTGTCGGTGACCTGACTGTTGGAGCCCCAGACGTACGCCGACACCGGGATCGGCGCCGGATAGCCCTGGCCCGACATCGAGTCGAGGTAGCCGTCGGCTGCCGAGACGACCGAGGAGCGCAGCCGGGTGACGTCCGAGGCGGGCAGAGCGCCTGGCACCGTGGCGAGCGTGAGCCGGCCGAGCGCGGCGGTATCCGCCCAGCCGAAGCCGAAGGAGGTGAAGGCGTCGGAGGCCGTGTGCCAGGACGAGGACGTGACAGCGTCCCGGAAGGCGCCTTCCCCGGTGGCCGCGTAGAGCTCGGCAGCAGCCCAGTAGAACTCGTCGCTCACGCGACCGTCCCCGTAGGCGCCCCCGCCCGTGCCGTCCGAATCCGGCGCGATGACGCCGGGGTTCGCCTTGGCGGCGGCCCACGCCTTGCGTGCGGCGGTCAGGCAGCGTGACGCGAACCCCGCGTCGTACGGCGCGTACACGCGGGCGCACTGCGCCGCGGTCGCCGCGAGGTTGAGGGTGGCGGCCGTCGAAGGCCGGTGCAGTTCGCGGGGCTGCGCGTCCTGTTCGGGCCGGGTGGGCAGCGCGGTCCACTGGGCGTCGTGGATCTTGTGGAAGGCCATTCCGGCGTACGGCCGCCCGTCGGGAACCTGCATCCGCAACAGGAACTCCAGCTCCCAGCGCGCCTCGTCGAGCACGTCGGGCGTGTTGTTGCCCCGCTCGGGGATGCGCAGAGTGGAGTCACCGAGGGCGGCTCCGTTGCCGGCACGTGCGGCGCGGTCGTACGAGTTCACCAACAGCCATGTGGAGATGCCGCCGTTCACCACGTACTTGCCCTGGTCGCCTGCGTCGTACCAGCCGCCCCGGACGTCGAGGGTGTAGTCGCAGACACCGGCCTGGCAGGGCACGCGGGTGTCGCCCTTGTTGGGAGCGACGCCCAGATGACCGGCCGGCCGCGCGTAGGCCGATCCCACCAGGGACGCCTCGATGGGCGTTCCGCTGCGCTGGTGGTAGAAGAACGCCATCGCGTCCGAGCGCAGGGTGTTGTAGAGGTCGGCGCGGATGTCGAAGGACGGGCTGTTCTGTCCGGACACCGCGAGGACGTAACCGCTGCCCGTCCCCGTGTACGACGAGAAGTCCACGAGATGAGTGGCGTCCCCGGAGGCGGCGTCCGTCCCGCGCGGGGTGGTGGAACCGGAGGCCACAGTCTGCCCGGAGGCGTTGCGCAACTGCCAGGACAGCGGCTGGGAGGCCGAGTTGACGAACGTGGCTCGCTTCGGTCCGTCCGGCAGGTAGCCGAGTCGGTTGACTCTGACGGGGGAGTCCGCGGTGATGGCGGTACGAGCTTCGGCGGAGCGGTCGGGCTCGGCCGCCCCGGTGGTGCCGGTCAGCACACCGGCGAAGGTGACCAAGGTGAGCAGGCTGACGGTCGTCGCGCGGGAACGGCGTCGGCGACACGAAGTGGGGGACTGCACGGGCGCCTCCAGTGGGGGGAAGGGCAGGGGCGGCCGCTGTACGGAATCCCCTGCGCCAAAGGCGAGGTCATGGGAGCGCTCCCATCCAGCAGGTTTGCATGGTCATGCCACAGGGTCAATGCTCCGGGCGGACTCTGCCGCCCGCGCACCCTCCCGCCTGACGCCCACGGGGCCCTACGGTGGGAGGCCTCGGCGTAAGGGCTCGACGATCCTGTCGAGAGACCTGGAATGTCGGCCGGGCCGGGCCGACACCGCTCCTGGGAGACCTACGCCACCGCGCTCAGCGTGTCCGCGAGGCGGCGGCGGGAGGCGCGGGCCGCGGGGAGAGCGGCAAGGGCCAGGGCACCCAGTACCGCCGCTGCGGCCAGCGCGGACAGAGCGGCGGGGGAGGGGACCTGGGCGATGCCGGCCCCGATGCCGTTCGACCGGCCCTGGGCGTCGATCAGCCACCGGGCGAGGGGGATGCCCAGCGCCATGGCGACCACGACCGACGCCAGGGCGGTGCAGCCGGTGGCCGTGACGGTGATCGCGGTGATCTGCCGCGGTGACAGTCCGATCGCTTTGAGCGCCAGCAGGTCCCGCTCGCCCTCGCGGACGGTGCCGCCGATGGCGGTCAGCAGTTCGACGAGTCCGATGAGCGCGAGGACGCCGAGCAGGCCGACGACGACACCGCGCAGCGGCGACAGTCCGTCCGCGGGGTTCGTCACGACGTGCACGTCCAGCTGTCCCCGGCCGGCCGAGGCGGTCAGCTCCGTGGCGACCCGCTGCGGCTCCGCGCCGGCACGCAGCCGGACCTGGTAGAGCGTCGGCCGGAGTTCGGGGTCGTTCTCCCGGAGGGTGTCGAGCGAGGTGGAGATGACGCGGCCGGAGTTCTCCGGCTCGATGCTACGGCCGACGATGTGCAGGATCTGGGGCCGGCCGCCCACGGTCATACGCACCCAGTCGCCGACCTCCACGTCCAGCAGGTCGAGCAGCCCCTGCCCGGCCACCGCCTCGTCGGGACCATGGGCGGGACGGCCCTCGGCCGGCGTGTAGGGGTACGGGTCCTTGTCGGTGCCGAGACCGCGCAGCGCGATCGTGGCCGTCTGGCCCGGCACCAGGGCCGCCACCTCGACGCCCGGATAGGCGGCGGCGACCTCGGGACTGCGCGCCAGGAGGGCCCGGGTCGCCGGGTCGCCGAGACCGGTGTCGGCGCGCACGGTGAGCGCTGCCGCGAGGCCCATCCGCTCCGGTCGGCTGTGGAAGCGGTCCATGGTCGTCCACGCGCTCATCGCCACCACGATCAGCATCAGCGGCAGCGCGAGACGGGCGATCGTGGCCAGTGCGCGAGGGCGGCGCGTGAACGCCCTGTGCCAGCCGAGGACCAGCGCGGGCGGCAGCCGCAGGCCGAGAGCCCGGCGCGCCACACCCGACAGACGTCCGCCCGCCGGCGCGGCGGTCCGCGCCACCGGAACCGGGGGCACCCGTCCCGCCCGCCAGGCCGCGAGTCCTGTGGTCGCCCCGATGAACAGCACCACGCCCACCGGCACCGCCACGAGAGCCACCGGGTGGCCCGGCAGTCCCTGCCACATGCCGACCGCGTCCCCGAGGCGCCCGGGCATCCGGGGGCCCAGCGCCTGGGTGAGCGCCACCGCGGCCACGGCGCCCAGCAGCGCGTAGGCGAGGTGCTGGACCAGGAAGACGCGCACCACCTGGCCCGGTGTGAAACCGATCGCCTTCAGGATCGAGATGTCGCGGAGATGGCCTCGCACGCGGGTGCCGATGGCCCCGTGCACGGCGAGTCCGGCGGCGACCAGCGCGCCGAGCCCGAACAACCCCAGCACCAGACCGAGCAGCCGGTCCTCGCCCTCGGCCTCGGCCCGCGCCTGCTGCCAGGCGGAGACCTCACTGACGGCGCCGGCACCCAGCATGGTGACGGCACGCTGAACGGTGTAGTCGGTGTCCGAGGGGTCCGTCAGACGCAGCCCGATCACCTGGCCGCCGTCGGAGCCGGTGCGGGGCAGGGCGGACGGCGGCGCCCAGACGAGCCCCGGTCGCTCCCCCTTGCTGTAGCGCGGCTCGGCGCTGTCGGCGACGCCCAGGACCGTCAGCGTGCCGGTGCCGCCGGGCAGCGTGAGTACGTCCCCGGGCTCGGCCAGCAGTGCCCGGGCGAGAGTGCTCTCCAGCACCACACCGTCCGGCCTCCCGGGATCCAGCCAGCGGCCGGAGGCGAGCAACGGGCGGCCGACCACGGGCCGTTCGGACGTGCCGCGCAGCTCGACGGAGGCGCGGGCGCCGCGGGAGGTGACCGTGGTGGACGCCGTGGGGTAGGGGCCCGCGACGGACTCGACGCCGCCCAGACCGGCGAGCCCGGACGTCTCGGCGGAGGGAGCGGTGTGAAGCCACACGTGTGCGCCCCGGGACTGTGTGAAGACACGTTGCCAGGGGTTCGTCGCATACCCGAAGAGCGCCGTCGCCAGCAGCAGGGAGGTGACGATGCCGACCGTGGCGAGGACCAGGAACAGCGCCTCGCCCCGATGGGTCCGCAGGTCCGAGTGCGCCCAGCGCAACGTGGCTCGCATCGGTCAGTCCTTCAGCTCCAGCACGGCGGGAACCCCCGCGCCGGGCGACGGCGTGCCGTCCAGTTCGACGTCGTCGGCTATCCGGCCGTCGAAGAAGCTGATCACCCGGTCCGCCGCACTCGCCAGTCGTGCGTCATGAGTGACCAGAACGATCGTCTGACCACGTCCGTGGAAACGGGACAGCAACCGCATCACCTCACGTGTGCCCTTGCTGTCCAGGCTGCCCGCGGGCTCGTCGGCCAGCAGCAGCGGAGGACGGTTGACCAGGGCCCGGGCCAGCGCGACCCGCTGCTGCTCGCCGCCGGACAGCTCGCCCGGCATGCTCCGCTCCTTGCCCGCCAGACCCAGCTCGGCCAGCAGCTCCTCACGCTCGGCGCGCGCCCGCTTGGCGGAGACCCCGGCCAGCAGCGCGGGCAGCTCCACGTTGTCGGCGACCGACAGGTTGGAGACGAGGTTGAAGAACTGGAAGACGATGCCGATACGGCGGCGACGCTCCACGGCCCACCGCGCCTCGCTGTAGGCGTCCGTGCGCTCGCCGTCCAGCCAGATGCTGCCGCCGTCCGGTCGCTGCAGTCCGCCGAGCAGGTGCAGCAGCGTCGACTTGCCCGCGCCGGACGGGCCGGTGACGGCCACGAACTCGCCGGGCCGCACCCGCAGGTCCACACCGCGCACGGCACGGGCGGGCGCACCCTGTCCGTAGTGGGTCTTGACGAGGCCCTCGGCCCGCAGCACAGGAGTGGGGGCGTCGCTCACTTCGGCTCCTCCAGTTCCTCCTGGCAGCGCTCCAGCCAGTCCAGGTCGGCCTGGAGGTGCAGCATGGCGCCCTCGATCAGCAGCCGGGAGATGCGGTTGTCCCGGTTCTCGGCCGTGGAGAGCTTCGACAGGTTGCGCATGGTGTTCAGGTAGTGGCGCCGTTGTCTGTTGATCAGGGCGATTCTGTCGGCGAGACCGGTCTGCTCGGCGAGCGCGAGCTTCATGAAGAACTCGTCCCGCACCCGCGGCTCGTCCGCCGTCTCCTCGTACCAGGCGCGCAGCGCCTCCCGCCCGGCATCGGTGAGGTGGTAGATCTTCTTGTTCGGCCGGCTCGCCTGCTCGACCTCCTCCCCCTCGATCAGTCCCGACTTCTCGAGGCGGCCGAGGGTCACGTAGATCTGGCCGACGTTCGGCTGAGGGTACGCGGCACCCAGTAGTTGCTCAAGGTCCTGCTTGAGCTCGTAGCCGTGGGCCGGGCCGCGCGCCAGCAAGGCCAGGAGGGGCAGGCGCACTCGAGCTGTCCTCCTCGCAGCCTCGTATTGTGTTCCAGGCCCTAGTATCGCCCATACCTAACAGGTATACATGGCCTCTGACTCCGGGCGAAGGTGCCCGGCGCCGGTGTACAGGGAGGAACCTATGCGGTGGATACGCGCCGCCGGTAGGGGCCTCCTCGTCCTCGCGGTCGTTCTGGCCGGTTATGGCGCGTCCGGGGCACAGGCCACCGGCGGACCCGAGGGTCGCGGGCCGCTGACCCTCGCCACCGCGGGCGACCTCACCGGCTACCTCGGTCCACTCCTCGAGGGCTGGAACCGCGCTCACCCCGGTGAGAAGGTCACCCTCGTCGAACTGCCGGACTCCGCCGACGAGACCCGCGCCCAGATGATCACCGACCTGCGTGCGGGCGAACGCGGCCGCTTCGACGTCCTCAACATCGACGTCACCTGGACCTCGGAGTTCGCCGCCGCCGACTGGATCCGCCCGCTGCCCCGCAACCGCTTTCCCCTGAGCAGCTTCCTCCAGCCGGTCGTGGACACCGCGACGTACGACGGACAGCTGTACGCCGTCCCGTACGTCACCAACGCCGGCCTGCTCTTCTATCGCAAGGACATCCTTGCCAAGGAGGGCGTCCAGCCGCCCCGCACCTGGGCCGAGCTGGAGCGTTACGCGAAGACCATCGCGCCCAGGCACGGCCTCGACGGCTACGCGGGCCAGTTCCTGCCCTACGAGGGCCTCACCGTCAACGCGGCCGAGGCCGTGTACTCGGCGGGCGGCACGATCCTCGGCGACGAGGGCCAACGCGTCACCGTCGGCTCGGCGGCGCGCGAGGGCATCGGGTTCCTCGCCCGCGGTGCACGCGACGGCTGGATCCCCAAGGAGGCTCTGGAGTACAAGGAGGAGGAGTCCAGGCAGGCCTTCCAGGACGGCCGGCTGCTCTTCCTGCGCAACTGGCCCTACGCGTACGTCGGCGCCTCCGCCAAGGGCTCCGCGGTCGCCGGGAAGATCGGCGCCGCACCGCTGCCGGGTCCGGACGGGCCCGGAACCAGCGTGCTCGGCGGCTCCAACCTGGCCGTCAACGCGCACGCCGAACACCCCGACACCGCTGCACGCCTGATCTCCTATCTCACGGGCGAGCGCGTCCAGCGCCAGGTCCTCACCCGGGGTGCGCTGCCTCCCGTGCGCGCGGATCTGTACCAGGACCCGGAACTGGTGCGGGAGTTCCCGTACCTGCCGACTCTGCGCGCGAGCGTCCTCAAGGCCGCACCGCGCCCGAAGAGCCCGCGCTACGACCAGGTCAGCATGGTGGTGCAGGCGGTGGTCCACGATGCGATGGCCGGGCACTCGACGCCGGAGGCGGCGGTGCGTCGGCTGGCGCGGGAGCTGGCCGACATCTCCCGCCGCGGCTGACGTCCTCCTGGCCGGCACGACTTCTCCTACTTACATGTTAGGTAACGCCAGCGTATCGACTCGCGTCTCTCTGGGATGAAAAATCCGTTTATAACATCCCTGTTGGCGGATTCCCTCTGTCCTCTTCGTTGACACCTCCGTGAAACATCTACCTAACATGCATGCATAACAGTCAGCTCGCACAGACAGGCCAACGGGTGAGCTCCAAGCACATCGACACACATCGCTGGTGGCGTGACGCGGTGATCTACCAGGTGTACGTCCGCAGCTTTCTGGACAGCACCGGTGACGGCGTCGGCGATCTCGCCGGAGTCCGGGCCGGACTGCCGTACCTGAAGAAGCTGGGCGTCGACGGGATCTGGCTGAGTCCGTTCTTCCCCTCCCCGCAGCACGACCACGGCTACGACGTCGCCGACTACCGCGACGTCGACCCGCTCTTCGGCGACCTCGCCGAGTTCGACCTGCTGATGTCGGCCGCCCGTCGGCTGGGCGTCAAGGTGCTGCTCGACATCGTTCCCAACCACTGCTCCAGCGAGCACCCCTGGTTCCGCGAGGCGCTGGCCTCCGCGCCGGGGAGCGCGGCACGGGCCCGCTTCCACTTCGCCGACGGGCGGGGACCGGACGGGGCCGAGCCGCCCAACAACTGGCACGCCATGTTCGGCGGCTCCGCCTGGTCCCGCGTCACGGACGCGGACGGCCGTCCGGGCCAGTGGTACCTGCACATGTTCACGCCCGAGCAGCCCGACTGGAACTGGCGCGACCCCGAGGTCGGCGCGTACTTCGACCGTGTCCTGCGCTTCTGGCTCGACCGGGGTGTGGACGGCTTCCGTATCGATGTCGCCGCCGGCCTGTTCAAGCATCCCGAGCTGCCCGACTCGCCGGACCCCGAGATCGACGCCCGTACCCGCGACTCGGTCAACCCGCTCGCCTGGAACCAGCCCGAGGTGCACGAGGTGTGGCGGCACTGGCGGGCGGTGTGCGAGGAGTACACGGCACACGACGGCCGCGAGCGGCTCCTGGTCGGTGAGGTCTCGGTCCCGACGGCACGCGACCACGCCAAGTACGTACGCCCCGACGAACTGCACCAGGCCTTCTTCTTCGACCTGTTGAGCGCCTCCTGGGACGCCGACGCCTTCCGCAAGGTCATCTCCGAGGCCATGCAGGACATCGCGGGAACGGGCTCCACCGTCACCTGGGTCCTCAACAACCACGACCAGGTCCGCACGGTCACCCGCTATGGCGAGCCCGCCGTCGAGGGCAGCGGCCTCGGCGCCGCCCGCGCCCGCGCCGCCGCCCTGCTCATGCTGGCGCTGCCCGGGGCCGCGTACATCTACCAGGGCGAGGAGCTGGGCCTGCCCGAGGTCGTCGACCTGCCCGACGACGTGCTCACCGACCCGATCTTCCGCCGCACCGGCAGCCGCGCCCGCATCCGCGACGGCTGCCGGGTACCGCTGCCGTGGTCCGGGCACGCCTCGCCGTTCGGCTTCACCTCCGGCGTCGAGGGCGCCAAACCCTGGCTGCCGCAGCCCGAGTACTTCGCCGAGTACGCCACCGACCGCGCGCTCGCCGACACCCGCTCCTTCTGGCACCTGTACCGCGACGGCCTCCAGCTGCGGGCCGCGCTGCCCCAGCTCGGCGAGGGCACGCTGCGCTGGCTGGACACCCAGCCCGGTGTCCTCGGCTTCGTCCGCGGCGACGGCCTGGTCTGCGCCGTCAACTTCGGTACGGCGCCCGCCCCGGCGCCCGTCTCCGGCACCCCCTTGCTGTCCAGCGGCCCCTGCCCGGCCGGGGTGCTCCCCGGCTCCACGGCCGCCTGGTGGATCGGCGACGACACCGATTCCTGAGACCCCACACCGCTCCACCCCGTCAATCACCCTCCCCGAAGGGACATCAACGATGATGCGACGACGTACCCCCCTGCTCACGAGCTGCACCGCCCTCGCCCTGGCGCTCGGCGCGACCGCCTGCGGTGGCGGTGGCCCCGTCGCCGCGGGCGGCGGCGACAAGGCGCTCAGTGGTCAGACCGTCTCCGTGGCCGGCGTCTGGTCCGGCAGCGAGCAGAAGAACTTCCAGAAGGTGCTGGAGGCCTTCACCGAGAAGACCGGCGCCAAGACCCAGTTCGTGTCCACCGGCGACAACGTCTCCACCGTCGTCGGCAGCAAGATCGAGGGCGGCAACGCCCCCGACGTGGTGATGGTCCCGCAGGTCGGCGTGCTCCAGCAGTTCGCCGGGAACGGGTGGCTCAAGCCGCTGTCCCCGACCACCCGGAAGTCCGTCGACGCCAACTACGCGAGCGTGTGGAAGGACTACGGCAGCGTCGACGGCACCCTCTACGGGCTGTACTTCAAGGCCGCCCACAAGTCGACCGTCTGGTACAGCCCCGACGCCCTCGACCAGGCCGGCGTCGAGCCGCCGAAGACGTACGACGAGATGCTGAAGGCCGGGCGGACCGTCTCCGACTCGGGCCTCGCCGCCTTCTCCGTCGCGGGCCAGGACGGCTGGACGCTCACCGACTGGTTCGAGAACGTCTACCTCTCCCAGGCCGGCCCCGAGAAGTACGACGCCCTCGCCGCCCACAAGCTGAAGTGGACCGACCAGAGCGTGGTCGACGCGCTCACCACGCTCGGCGAGCTCTTCAAGGACAAGCAGCTCCTGGCGGGCGGACAGAACGGCGCCCTCAACACCGACTTCCCGGGCTCCGTCGAGAAGGTCTTCGGGCCCAAGCCCGAGGCAGGCATGGTCTACGAGGGCGACTTCGTCGCCGGTGTGGCCAAGGACCAGTTCGGCCGGAAGATCGGCGAGGACGCGAACTTCTTCCCGTTCCCGCCCGTCGGCGGTGGCGCGGCACCCGTGGTCAGCGGCGGCGACGCGGCCGTCGTCCTCAAGGACGGCAAGAACACCAAGGCGGGCATGGCCCTCCTGGAGTACCTGGCGACCCCGGAGGCCGCCGCGGTGTGGGCGGAGACGGGCGGCTTCCTGTCCCCGAACAAGGAGCTCGACCCCGCCACCTACGGAGACGACGTCACCCGGACGACCGCCAAGTCCCTCATAGCCGCCGGGGACTCCGTCCGCTTCGACATGTCCGACCAGGCCCCGGCCGCGTTCGGCGGCACCAAGGGCGCGGGCGAGTGGAAGATCCTCCAGGACTTCCTGCGCGACCCGTCCGACCCGAAGGGGACCGCGGCACAGCTGGAGACCGCCGCGGCCAAGGCCTACAAGGGCTGACCGCGATGACCGCCACGTTCACGAAGGCGGGCGGTCCTCCCGCCGCCGGAAGCACCGCTCACCAGCGGCGCGCCCGGCGGCGGGGGAGGACCATCGCCCTGCTCTTCGTCCTCCCCGCGCTGCTCCTGCTCGGCGCCCTCGTCCTCTACCCGGTGCTGTTCTCCGTCGGCCGCAGCTTCTTCGACGCCTCCGGGACACGGTTCGTGGGCGGTGACAACTACACCGAGATGTTCCGCGACCCCGCCACCCTCAAGGCCGTCCGCAACACCACCATCTGGGTCGTCGTGGCCCCCGCCCTGCTCACGGGGCTGGGACTCGTCCTCGCCGTGCTCGTCGAGAAGATCCGGTGGGCCACCGCGTTCAAGCTGCTGCTCTTCATGCCGATGGCCGTCTCCTTCCTGGCCGCCGGCATCATCTTCCGGCTCGCCTACGACGAGGACCCCGACAAGGGCGTCCTCAACGCGGCGGCGGTCGGCATCCACGACGCCTTCCAGGGCACCTCCTCGTACCCGACGGCCCGCGCCCGTGACGGCCAGGGCCTCACCGCCGGCGACAACGGCTCGTACCGTACGAGCACACCCGTGTCACCGGGCGACACGGTCTCCCTCGGCCTGGTGGGCGTCGCGCCCAAGAACCTCAAGGGCGCGGAACCCGCCCACGGGCCGGCCGCCCGCAAGGCAGGCCCCGACGAACTGCGCGGGGTCGTCTACCTGGACTTCACCCCCGGCGGGGGAGGGAAGCAGGGCGCGGTCGACCGCCGGGAGAGCGGCCTGCCGGAGATGAAGGTCGAGGCGGTGCGCGACGGGAAGACGGTCGCGAGCACCACCACAGCGGCCGACGGCTCCTTCCGCTTCCCGGGCCTGGAGGCCGGCTCGTACACCGTCACGCTTCCCGGCTCGAACTTCGCGCCGCCCTACGACGGCGTCTCCTGGCTCGGCCCGACACTCGTCACCCCGGCGATCATCGGCGCCTACCTGTGGATCTGGACCGGCTTCGCGATGGTGCTGATCGGCGCGGGCCTGTCGACGCTGCCGCGCGACACCCTGGAGGCGGCGCGCATGGACGGCGCCAACGAGTGGCAGGTGTTCCGCCGGATCACCGTGCCCCTGCTGGCCCCCGTACTGACCGTGGTCTTCGTGACCCTCGTCATCAACGTGATGAAGGTCTTCGACCTCGTCTACATCATCGCGCCCGGACCGGTGCAGGAGGACGCCACCGTGCTGGCCACGCAGATGTGGCTGGTGTCCTTCGGCGGCGGCAACGACCAGGGACTCGGCAGCGCGCTCGGCGTACTGCTCCTGCTGCTCGTCGTCCCCGCCATGGTCTTCAACGTCCGCCGCTTCCGAGGGAGTCAGCGATGAACGTCAACGCGCTCAGGCGGGCGCTCGGCAGCGGTCTCGTCCAGGCCTTCCTCGTACTCGTCGGGCTGATTTGGCTCACCCCGCTCGCCGGACTGCTCCTGTCGTCCCTGCGGTCCACCGAGGACACGGCCACCGGCGGCTGGTGGACGGCCCTCACCAGTCCCGGCCAGCTGTCCTTCGACAACTACACGGCGCTGCTGGGGAACGCCGGCATCACCCAGGCGTTCTGGAACACCGTGCTGATCTCGGTGCCCACGACCGTGCTCGTCGTCGTCATCGCCGCGCTCGCCGGATACGCCTTCGCCTGGCTGGACTTCCCCGGCCGTGACCCGCTCTTCCTGCTGGTGGTCGCCCTGTTGGTGGTGCCGGTGCAGATCGGCCTGTTGCCGGTGGCCAAACTCTTCGGCCAGCTGGGGCTGTTCGGCACGATCCCGGGCGTCGTCCTCTTCCATGTCTCGTACGGACTGCCGTTCGCGATCTTCCTGCTGCGGAACTACTTCGCGGAGATACCGAGGGAGATGCTGGAGGCGGCCCGCATGGACGGGGGCGGCGAGTGGCGCATCTTCACACGGCTCGTCCTGCCGGTCGGGCGGCCCGCCATCGCGAGCCTCGCCATCTTCCAGTTCCTGTGGGTGTGGAACGACATGCTGGTGGCGCTGCTGTTCGCCGACAGCTCGGCACAGCCCCTCACGGTGGAACTGCAGTCGCAGATACGGCAGTTCGGCAGCAACATCGACGTACTGGCGCCGGGTGCGTTCCTGTCGCTGATCGTGCCGGTGGTCGTGTTCTTCGCGTTCCAGCGGCACTTCGTGCAGGGGGTCATGGCGGGATCCGTGAAGTAGGCCCGGTGAAGCTCTGGACAGCTGAAGCACTGGCCAGCTGAAGCACCGGCCAGCTGAAGCACCGGCCAGCTGAAGCACCGGCCAGCTGAAGCTCCGGACTCAGGCCGCGTCCTGGAGCTTCACCGGTCCCGGCTCCGGCCTCTTCGCCGAGCAGCCGTCGCCCGACGAACGTCCGCGCAGTCGCCGCCACAGCCACGGTCCGAGGAAGTCCACGGCCCAGCGCACCTCGGCGCCGACGGCCCGCAGGGCGGGGACGCGAGGCCGCGGGGGCAGCGCCTCCGCCCAGGTGTCATGACCCGGCAGACCGAGCGTGTGGGCCATGCCGGAGGCGATGCGCGCGTGACCCAGCGGGCTCGCGTGCAGCCGGTCGTCGGCCCAGAGACGGGGATCGGTGGTGACGGGGTGGGCGAAGACGTCCAGGACGGCCACGCCGTGCCGCTCCGCGGTCTCACACAGGCGGGCGTTGAGGTCGAGGATGCGGGGGAGCACCCGGCGCGCGAGTGGCGACACCTTCCCCAGGTCGGGGAAGGTCACGGTGGCCACCCGCGCTCCCGACGCGGTGAGACGGGCGAACATCTCCTCGATGTCGGCGATGACCGACGCGGCGTCGAACCCGGAGCGCACCAGGTCGTTCATACCGGCCATGACCGTCACGAGGTCCGGCTTCAACTCCAGTGCCGGTCCGAGCTGTTCGGCCCTGATCCGGGCGGCCGTCTTGCCGCGTACGGCGAGGTTGGCGTACGCGAGACTCGGCTGGTGCCCGGCCAGGACTTCGGCAAGCCGGTCGGCCCAGCCTCGGTGCCCGCCCGCGGGGTCGGGGTCGCCGAGGCCTTCCGTCAGGCTGTCGCCGATCGCCACGTAGCGCGTGTAGGGGTGCGGAGCGGTCATGGAGAGAAGTCTTCCATCGATGTGCTGCCTCACCGGTGGCTGCCCCCGCCGACTGTGTGCGGTGCGGGAGGTTGTCGACGAGGTGTTCGCGCCTGCTTCTCCGCCCTGCCCGACGCGGACCGGGCAACCCTGCTCGACCTGCTGCAGCGCTTCACCGCAGAACGCGACACGTAGCCCCGGACCCGACGTCCAGGCACAACCTCACACGACCGTCCGTTGAGCGACCGCCTCGGCGCCGGCCGAAACAGACGCCCGGCAGGCGCCTCGGCCCCACCTGTCGACCACGGACTGTTCCCTGCCAACGCAGCTACGGGGCCCGGAGAAGTCGCCATGACAGTCTCCGGGTCCCGGGCCCGGGACGGCACGCCACTCCGGCCCGCCGGAAACCCCGGTGCTCAGCCGCGTCGGGCGGCGTCGTAGACGGCTCGCGCGGTCTTGTCGAGCGTCGGCCCGTACATCGGGGTGCCGCCGTCGCGCTCGCCGTGGCTGTTGACCGACACCACGGTCCCCTTGCCGGTGTAGGAGTTGAAGTCGGCGAGCCAGGGACCGCCGCTCGCGCCGCCGCCGAGATCGCACGGGACGCGCTGCTCGCCTTCGGGGGCGCGCTGAGAGGTACCGGCGCAGTACAGCAGCTGCTCGCCCCGCTGGGGCGTGGTCGCCGGATAGCCGAAGGCGGTGACCCGCACACCGGCCGGACGGTCGAAGGCGATGCTCTGCGCTCCCACCGCGTCGGTGAGCCGCTTCCCCTTGGCCGGGGTGGCGACGACCATCGCCGCGACGTCGTTGACCGTGTCCTCGACCCAGGTGCGCGGTGTCATGGTCGCCTTGACGGCATAGCGGCCGTACGGCGCCTTGCCCTTGGCGTAGCCGGGGACGAAGACGATGTCGCTGTAGGTGTTGACGGGCGAGGAGCCGAGGCGCGCGCAGTGAGCGGCAGTCATGATCACTGAGCGGTTGTCGCTGGTGACGGCGCTGGCCGTGCACCAGGTGTCCTGCCCCTTCGAGTTGACGAAGAAGAGCCGGCCGATGCTGGGGATGCCCTTGCCGGTCCAGGTCTTGCTGAGCGGTCCGGTCGGTCCCACGTCGACGGTGCGGCCGACCTGCTTCATGCGCGCGGGCGTCCAGTACGAGAGGGCGGCGGCCAACTCCGCCGCCGTGTAGGTGACCGTACTGACCTGGCCGGTTCCGGCGGCGGCCGCCGCGGGTGAGGCCGGGGCCGCCAGAGGGCCGGCCAGGGCCAGCAGGACGGTGGCGAGACCGGAGACGGTGCGGCGCGCGCCTCGGGACGGGCTGGGCGACATGGGTGTCCTCTCGGATGATCGGGATCGGGATCGGGCCATCACCCGGAAGGATGCGATTCTGGCGAGTGGGGTGCATCCGCCGTCTGATCTTTCGTTGCCACGGCCCACGGCCCACGGCCCACGGCCCACGGCCCACGGCCCACGGCCCACGGCCCACGGCCCACGACCCACGACCCACGGCCCTCTCGTCCCGGGGTGACGTTCCCACCCTCCCGGCCCTCACTTCGAAGCTGCGAAGACCCCCATCCGCATAGGCAGCCGAGTGCAGGCACCCTGCCGGCCTGGTCCGCGCATCACGGACACGACGGCGTGCTGCTCGACTCGGGCCGTGGCCGCCCGCGCTGCGAGGACCCGCAGGTCGGCCGCCGTGCCCGTCGTCTCGCGGTCGCGGGCCCACTCGACGCTGTGACGCCGTACGTCTCGCCGGAATGGCGCGGTACGACCACCGAGCGGTAACTGCACGAGACCGGGACCACTGCGAAGGCGAAGCCGCGTACGGCGTCGTCGGTGGCTGTCGGCGGTCCTGACGGCTCCGCGTGCTCGGCGAGCACGCGGTACAGGGCGTGCGGCCCACCCCGAGATCCCGCGCGATGTCCGTGAGGACTGGGGCGGGGTTCGCACGACAGCGGGTCAGGACGACGGCAAGGGTGTCCTCGTCGGCCGCTCCCGCGCGGTCGACGAACCCCATCAGCGGGTAGTGACCGTAGATTCGGAGACCGACGTGCTTCGGCCCCCGTGCTGCTGTGCGGCGCGAGGGCTCAACGAGTGCTGTCCCAACTCCTACTCTCAGGCCACTGGATTTTGGTGGCTCTGTCACCATGCGTTGATGACCGGAGCGTCGGGCGCGTGCTGCCGCCAAGCCGTGTTGAGGCGCGCGAGGCGGTCCGCGGCGGCGATGCCGCGCAGGGACGCGACCTTGCCGTCACTGATTTCGAACGCCACGGCGCCCACGATCCGGCCGTCGATCACGGCGAGGACGGCCGGGGAGCCGTTGACCAGCGCGCTATGGAGCGCGGGCGAGCCGCCGGCCAGCCGCCGCTTCGCCGGGGTGGGCTTGAAGCCGGCCCGTACGTAGGAGGCGACACGCTCGCGCGTCCTGTACCGCAGCAGCCGCCTGGCCAGTCCGGCGCCGTCCGAGACCGCGGTCACGTCGTCGGTCAGCAGAGCCACCAGCCGTTCGGTGCGCCCGGATGTGGCGGCGACGAGGAACTCCTCGACGACCCGGCGCGCGGCCGCGGGGTCGGCCTCGCCGCTGCGGTGGCGCTCGGCGGCGACCCGGATCCGGGCCCGGTGAACATGCTGCTGGCTCGCGGACTCGGTGATGTCGAGGATCCCGGCGATCTCGGCGTGGGGGTAGGTGAAGGCCTCACGCAGGACGTAGACGGCCCGCTCGACTGGTGAGAGGCGCTCCATGAGGGTCAGTACGGCCAAGGACACCGATTCACGCTGCTCGAAGGTGTCGGCCGGGCCCAGCATCGGGTCGCCCTCGAGGAGTGGCTCGGGCAGCCAGTCTCCGGCCGCCCGCTCGTGGCGCGCCTGCGCCGAGCGGAGCCGGTCGAGGCAGAGATTGGTGACGACCTTGGTCAGCCACGCTTCCGGCACCTCGACCCGTTTGCGGTCTGCGGCCTGCCAGCGCAGGAACGTGTCCTGCACGGCGTCCTCGGCGTCGGCGGCCGAGCCGAGCAGACGGTACGCGAGCGAGGCCAGCCGGCCCCGGCTGGCCTCGAACCGTTCGATGGCGACGCTCTCCACGCGGAACAGCCTATGCAGAGACACTCACACCGGCCCGGTCCGGTGCGGCTGCCAGGCGGCGCTTGTGCTTCGGCATGCCGAAGGTCGGGTGGGCGATGCCCCACCCGGCTCCCTTGAGCACGCCCGACTTGAGCCGCGCGGCGGTCCGGCCGCCCAGGTACCAGGACTTCGACAGGGCGTCCCCGTCCACCATCTGGAAGATCGCGTCCCGCCGCCCGAGGCTGATGTGGTTGCCGTGGTACTTCAGCCCAAGGGTCGGGACCTCACCCCCCGTCAGCCGTGCGATGATCGCGGCGGTCGCCTGCATGTTGGTGAGGCCGGCCGAGGCGCAGGACATCGGCAGCGGTCGGCCGTTCTCACCGATCGCGTTGGCGCAGTCACCGGCGGCGTAGACATCCGGGTGCGAGACCGAGCGCATGGTTCGGTCGACGACGATCTGGCCGGTCTCGGCGACCTCCAGTCCGCTGGCGGCCGCGATGGGGTGCACGGCGAACCCGGCCGACCACACGGTCACGTCGGCCGAGATGGACATACCGCTGGCGGCGATCGCCCGTGTCGGCTCGACGGCTTCGATGCGGGTCTGCTCGTGCACAGTGATGCCGAGCCGGTTGAAGGCCTGGCACAGGTGACGGCGGGCCTTCGGGGAGAGCCAGGCACCCAGCTCGCCGCGGGCGGCGAGCGCGACCGAGAGGTCGGGCCGGGACTCGGCGAACTCGGTGGCGGTTTCGATGCCGGTCAGCCCCTCACCGACGACCAGCACGGTGCCGCCCTCGCCCAGGCCGGCCAGGCGCTCGCGCAGACGCAGCGCCGAGGACCGGCCGGTCACATCGAAGGCGTACTCCGCCACGCCGGGGACGCCATGGTGGGCCACGGAGCTGCCGAGCGCGTAGAGAAGCGTGTCGTATGCGAGCTCGCCGTCGCCGTCCTCGCCGATCACGGCGACGGTCCTGCGCTCGGGGTCGACGCCGGTGACGCGCGCCAGGCGCAGCCGCACCCCGGTGCCCGCGAATACGTCGGCGAGCTTGCGGAACGCGAGGTCCTGGCCGATCGCGAGCTGGTGGAGCCGCATCCGCTCGACGAAGTCGGACTCGGCGTTGACGACGGTGATCTCGGTGTCGGCGGGGGAGAGCCTGCGGGCCAGGTTTCCGGCGGCGAAGGCCCCGGCGTATCCGGCGCCGAGTACGACAATGCGGTGCTTCATGACGTTGCTCCTGTCTCGTTCGCGTGCCCCTTGGACGAGACGGCGCCCCGATTGCTGACAGGAGCCGGGTGTGACGCGGGACACCCAGCCAGGACGAGCGGCTGAGCCTTCCGGCGGGCACTTGGGCCTGCTGCCTCGGGCAGTCGAAACGGGGCGACGGCCGGCTACCGATCGAGATGGCTTCTCCACTGAGCCGACTGCTGTGGATCTCGGCGGCCTGCCCCGGGCGCACCTCGGAGTTCGACGCCTGCCGACATGACAAGCTCACCCGGAAACTGCGGGAAGCCGGGCTCGGAGCCATCGCCGACCTGGGTTTCGTCGGCCTCGACGACGGCCGCCCCGACGCCGACCCGCCGGTGATCACCGGCTACGGGGCCGCCCGGAACCGGCCCCTGACGCGAGACGCGAGATCAGAAACCGTCCAACACGGCACTGGCGGCCGTCCGGGCATCCGTCGAGCAGGCTTCGCCCACCTCAAGAGCTGGCGCGTCCTCGGCAAGGTACGCACCGCCCCCGCCTGGGCAACCGCCCTGGTCCGGGCTTGGTTTGTTGTAGTCCAACCCGTTCGCGGCCCGTTTACGGCCCGGCCCACCGGCCCAGACGGCCCGGCCCACCGGCCCAGCTGGTCCGCCTGGCGACGCAGCCAGCAGGCGCGATCACGAGTAGTGGGCCATTACCGGAGACCAGTGTGACTGAGCACGTCCGCTGGCCACTCTGAGTACCGAAGTTGGTCGTCCCGAGCCAAAAGTTGAGGGGTTCATCGGTCGCTGGGAGTAGGTCCTGCGCCTCAGGCGCGCTTCGCGCCTGCTTGGCTAGGGTCGGCCCTCATGGAGACCACGGGAATCGTTCGCCGCCAGACGGTGGAGCGTAGGCGCGACGCTCTGAAGCGGCTCGATACCGAGCGGGATGTATGGGTGTCGACGGCTCACCCTGATCACGGGCCGCACCAGGTGCCGCTGTGGTTCTTCTGGGATGGACGAGCAGTGTGGATGTGCACCAGCGCCACTGCCGTGACCGCGCGGAACGTCCGCAAAGAGCCGCGCGTGCGCCTGGCGCTACCGGACACCTTCGACGTGGTGCTCCTCCAGGGTGAGGCGGAGTGCTTCCCGGACCAGGAGGTGCCCGGAGGCGCAGCGGAGGCGTTCGCCGACAAGTTCGGGTGGGATCCACGCGTGGAAGAGGGGTCCTTTCTGTATGTACGAGTGGTCCCGAGGACTGTGCGCGCCTGGCGCGGCGAGCCGGAACTACGCGGGAGAGTCATCATGAGCGACGGGATGTGGCTGGAATAACGGCCGCCCTGGCGGAGGACGCGCCGACGCCGGATCGCGCCCGGCCGTGTCCGCCGCACGCCGACGCGCCTCTCTCGGATCACGATCCAAAGCTGGAGTACTGGGGCGCGTATCGGGTCGTGATCAATGAGCACCGCAGCTTCCGGGGCGGGGGGGCTCCGTCGGGAGTACGGGGCCGGCGATCTGCGGCTGCGGCGTGTGGGCACGAGTGACCGGAAGCGATGCCGCAGGCACGCAGCGGCTCACGAGGGTCCCGGCTGCGCGCCCGCCGGGACGGTGTGTCAGACCATGGCGAGCCGGTCCACCAGCAGCTCCGTCCTCCGCTCGGTGTCCTCCGGCGGCAGCCGTCCCGCTCGGGTCAGGGTGGCCAGCCCGTGCAGGGCCGCCCAGAACACCTCGGTGAACAGTCCCGGGTGGACGCCGTCCCCGGCGACCTCGCCGAGGCTTTCCAGCAGGTCGGCGAAGGCGTCCTTCAGCGGCTCCGGGGTGTCCTCGTGCGCGAACGCCAGGCCGCCGTCGAGCCGGAACATGGCGTCGTAGACCGCCGGGTAGCGCTCGGCGAAGTCGGGGTAGGTGCGGGCGAGTGCGGTGACCCGGGTGCGAGGGCCGTCCGCGGCGGAGGTCGCGGCCCGCAGCGCCGCGGCCATCTCGGCGGCACCCTCGAGGGCGACGGCGCCGATGATCTCGCGCTTGCCGCGGAAATGGCTGTAGAGGACGGGCTGGCTGTATCCGATGCGCTCGGCGAGCCGGCGGGTGGTGACCGCGTCCCAGCCCTGTTGCTCGGCGAGTTCGCGGGCCGTCGCCACGATGAGGCGCTCGCGGCCCGCCCGTTCGCGCTCCTTGCGTTCCTGACCGAGCGGCAGCGGGCCACCGAAATCCCGGCATCCGGGAAAGCAGCCGCCGCCAAGAGTCCACCTCTGCGATCCCGACAAACTACGCCCCTTGATGACCTGCGCGGCTCTCGTGCTCTTGGCTCTCGGCTCTGGTTCGGGTGAGGTCTTTGATCCAGATCACGAGGCACGCAGGTGAAGCCCGGCGAGGTGGCTTCGCGGCGCCCAGGAACGAAGAAGGCAGCAGCGAAGTCAGCACTTCGGTTGGCGAGTTGAGTGGCGTGGTCGGCGAGCGAGCTGGTCTCGCTCCCGGCACGCACACTCTCGCCGCCCGAACCGACCGAGGCGTCGCAGCCCAGTCCACCCGGGGGCATGGCGCATGAGGACACAAGGTTCACGGGTCGGGGTGTCGTCAAGGTTCCGCGTCAGGAAGGGGCGAGGACGCAGAACTCGTGGCCCTCCGGGTCGGCCAGGCACGTCCACGGGACGTCGCCCTGGCCGAGGTCGAGGTCGGTGGCGCCGAGCGCCCGCAGCCGGGCCACCTCCGCTTCCTGATCGTCACCGGGGTACGGCAGCAGATCGAGATGGACGCGGTCTGGCACCGTCTTCCCGCCGGGCGTGCGGAGGAACTCAAGATACGGGCCGACGCCCTTGGCGGAGCGCAACACCGCATGATCGTCGGTCACCTCGTGCACGGTCCAGTCCATCGCCTCACCCCAGAACCGGGCCATGGCCCGCGGATCCGCGCAGTCGACGACCACCGCGGCGATCGGCCCGGTGTCCCGGTAGACCTCCCGAGGCTCCAGCACGCAGAACTCGTTGCCCTCCGGGTCGGCGAGCACGGTCCACGGCACGTCGCCCTGGCCCACGTGGGCGGGCGTCGCACCGAGAGCCTGGAGGCGCGCGACCAACTCCGCCTGATGGCCCGCAGAGGTGGTGGCGAGATCGAGGTGCACACGGTTCTTTGTCGTCGTCTTGGGTTCCGGGACGGGAACGACGTCGACGCCGACGGCGACCGGATCCGGCCAAACCAGGCCGCCGGCGGGGCCAACGTAGGTGGTCACACCGGGGCTGTACGCACTCCAGCCGAGCGCCTCCGCCCAGAACCGGCCGACAGCCGGGGCATCAAGAGCCTTAATGTTCACCTGAACAGGTCGCAGCGCCATGCCGGCGATCCTAGACGCCCGCTCTGCAACGACATCCGCAGCAATAGTCGACAAGCAGAGATCATTCGCTCACCAGCCGTAGTGCTCAGCCCGCCAACCAGGGCCTGTCCGGCGGAACTTGCCGGACAGGCCGCTGGTCTGGAGGAGGGCTCAGCGCTCTAGCGTGAAGATGAAGTCGCGGGAGAGCTTGCCGCTCAGCCTGACTACCGAAACGAGGCTTCCCTCCGTGATCGGCCTCTCGACCTCGGCCCGCGAAAGGCCGCATCGTTCAGCGATCAGTCGCACCGGCCGGAGAGCGATCCGCGCCGCGAAGCGGACCGAGACGTCGATCACCTCG
Organism: Streptomyces sp. NBC_00104; assembly: GCF_045160825.1. Classification (NCBI taxonomy): domain Bacteria; kingdom Bacillati; phylum Actinomycetota; class Actinomycetes; order Kitasatosporales; family Streptomycetaceae; genus Streptomyces; species Streptomyces sp. NBC_00104. The sequence continues at coordinate 10,527,846 of NZ_CP108215.1, forward strand.
CGTTCCAGGTTGATCGGACCCGCCGGTGTCGAGGCGCCAGGCGCTGTCCCGGTCGAGGGCGATGCGATGACGGCGCCGCACGGCCGGATCCTGGAGCAGTTCGGCTGCCAGGCCAGGGCCGTGGTCATGCAGCCGGTCCAGCAGCTCAGGTCGTACGGAGCGCACGTTCATCCTCTCCAGGACCGTGAGCTTCGTGGTTTCCCCGCAAGCGGTGCTGAGCGGGCGCTCCGGTTGGCCCGACTGGTCGACCAGAGCGCCCAAAGGAAGTACTGCCCGGACCTGTCGCCGGAGATGGGGGACCGCCCCGGCGACAGGTCAGCGGGTGACGAGGAACTCGAGCGTGTCGATCACGCGGTTCGAGAAGCCCCACTCGTTGTCGTACCACGCGACCACCTTGACGTGACGGCCGTCGACGCGGGTGAGTGCCGAGTCGAAGATCGACGAGGCGGGATTGCCCACGATGTCGGACGACACGAGCGGGTCGTCCGAGTACTCGAGGACGCCGGCGAGCGGCCCCTCCGCCGCCGTGCGGTACGCCGCCAGCACGTCGTCGCGCGTCACGTCGCGGGCGACGGTCGTGTTGAGTTCGACGATCGAGCCCACCGGCACCGGTACGCGGATCGAGTCGCCCGACAGCTTGCCCTCGAGGTTCGGCAGCACCAGGCCGATCGCCTTGGCGGCGCCGGTCGTGGTCGGCACGATGTTGACGCCGGCGGCCCGGGCGCGACGGGCGTCGCGGTGCGGACCGTCCTGCAGGTTCTGCTCCTGCGTGTAGGCGTGCACCGTCGTCATGAACCCGTGTTCGATACCGGCGAGTTCATCGAGGACCGCGGCCAGCGGCGCGAGCGCGTTGGTGGTGCAGGAGGCGTTCGAGACGATCGTGTGCACGGCCGGGTCGTAGGCGTCGGTGTTGACCCCGAAGGCGAGCGTGACGTCGGCGCCGTCCGACGGCGCGCTGACGAGTACCTTCTTCGCGCCCGCGTCGAGGTGGGCCCGGGCGGCCTTGGCCGAGGTGAAGCGGCCGGTGGCTTCCAGGACGATGTCGACGCCGAGTTCGGCCCACGGCAGCTGCCCCGGTTCGCGCTCGGCCAGCACCGTGATCCGACGGCCGTCGACGACGAGGGCGTCCCCGTCGACGGTCACCGGGCGCCCGAGCCGGCCGGCCGTACTGTCGTAGGCGAGCAGCCGGGCGAGAGTGGCCGGCTCCGTCAGGTCGTTGACGGCGACGACCTCGAGGGCGCTGTCGCGCTCCAGCAGTGCGCGCAGCACATTGCGTCCGATGCGGCCGAATCCGTTGATGGCGATGCGAGTCATGAGTGATGTCCCTTCCCTTCCCCACCAGGCTCGCCCGCGGCCGGCGCCGCTGACAGTGGCGGGATCGCCACGGTTCAAAAGGATCCCGCCACACCCGCCACACCCGAAACCGCACGGTGCCGGGCGGTTCACTCGCCCCGGGTGAAGGTGCGCCGGTATTCGCTCGGCGTGGTGCCGAGGATGCGCTGGAAGTGCAGGCGCAGGTTCGCGCCGGTGCCGAGCCCGATGTCGGCGGCGATCTGTTCGACGCTGAGCTGCGAGCGCTCGAGCAGTTCGCGGGCCAGGTCGATGCGGGCGCGCATCACCCACTGCATCGGCGTGTAGCCGGTCTCCTCGACGAAACGCCGGGAGAACGTGCGCGGCGACACCCCCGCCTGCCGCGCCAGTATGTCGAGGGTGAGGGGCTCGCCGAGCCGGTGCAGCGCCCACTCGCGGGTGGCGGCGAACCGCTCGCCGAGCGGCTCGGGGACGCTGCGCGGCACGTACTGGGCCTGGCCGCCGCTGCGGTAGGGGGCCGCGACCAGACGCCGGGCCGCGTGGTTGGACGCGGCCACTCCGAGGTCGCCGCGCAGGATGTGCAGGCACAGGTCGATGCCGGAGGCGGCGCCGGCCGAGGTGAGCACGCTGCCCTCGTCGACGAACAGCACGTTCTCGTCGACCTGGACGAGCGGATGCCTGGCCACGAGTGCCCGCGTGTAGTGCCAGTGCGTCGTGGCGCGCCTGCCGTCGAGCAGGCCCGTGGCGGCGAGCGCGAAGGCGCCCGTCGAGATGGCGGCGAGCCGCGCGCCCCGGTCGTGGGCGGCGATCAGTGCCTCGACGACGGCACGTGGCGGGTCGTCGCGGTCCGGGAACCGGTAGCCGGGGACGAAGACGATGTCGGCCCACGCCAGCGTGTCGAGGCCGTGCGCGACGTAGTACGCGAGGCCGTCGCCGCCGGTCACGAGACCGGGTGTCGCCCCGCACACCCGCACCTCGTACGGCATGCTCGCGCGGGTCGTGAAAACCTGCGCGGGAATTCCGACGTCGAGCGGCTTCGCACCCTCGAGCACAAGGACGGCGACGCGATGCAGGTGGGGTGCAGGCACAGGAAGAGGCTACGTGGGACGTGACTTCGATACGTCCACTGCGCGGACCGGGCACACGACACACCGGCCGGGCTGCCCTCCACGTTCCACGTTGGAGTCCACCGCCCGTCCGAGCCGTCGCTCGCACGGCAGGGCCTTCGGCCGGTGCGCATCGTTGCTGCGGTGAAGAACCTGGGCCGTGCGGGTGAGCCCAGCCGCCTTTGTCCCCGGGGGACGAGTGAGGGCCGGTAGAACGCGGGGAGTTGTTCCGTCGTGATGAAGGGTGGTCATGGTGAGCCGAGGCTTGATCGTCGTGGATGTGCAGAACGACTTCTGTGAAGGAGGCAGTATCCCCGTACCGGGCGGCGCGCGGATCGCGACCAAGATCGCCGACCTGGTGGAGCGGACCGCGGGTCGTGACTACCGGTACGTCGTCGCCACCCGCGACCACCACATCGACCCGGGAGGCCACTTCTCCGAGACCCCGGACTTCAAGGAGAGCTTCCCCGTCCACTGCGTCGCAGGAGGCGAAGGCAGCGAGTTCCACCCCCACTTCGCCCCCGCCGTCACCGGCGGAAAGGTCGACGCTGTCTTCTTCAAAGGCGCCCACAGCGCCTCCAAGAGCGGTTTCGAGGGAGCCGACGAAGAAGGAACCCTCCTCGCGGAGTGGCTGCGTGCCCGCGGGGTCGAGGACATCGACGTGGTGGGCATCGCCACGGACCACTGTGTGCGTGCCACCGCGCTGGACGCCGTGAAAGCAGGCTTCCGCGCACGGGTACGCCTCGACTACTCCGTCGGAGTCGCACCGGACACGACAGCCGCAGCCGTGGACGACTTCCACCAGGCAGGTATCGCCGTATCCGGCGAGGCACCGCTGCCGCAGTAGTCCCCGCGTCAGGCCTGGCGCGGACCGGAGCGAACGGTAGGCCTGGCGCGGACCGGAGCGAACGGTAGGCCTGGCGCGGACCGGAGCGAACGGTGGTGCGCCCTGCCGCCGAGGAACAGCGACAGAGCGCACTGACGAAGTCTCACGGGCGAGCAGCCGCAACGGTGCCGCTCCCCGGCCCAGGGCGGACCGGGGAGCGCTCGCAGCGCTGCCGGCCGCTCAGCTCGGCTGGTCTCCGGTGCAGCGGAAGACGCCGCCCTTCACCGACTGATCGCCGTACCTCGGGGGGGATCACGGTACGGGCGAACTGGCCATCGACTTAGTGGTGGTCGTGGTTTCCTCGGTGCGGTTACGGGCGCGCCCCGCAGGAGGTCTCGGGTACCGGGCCGGGGGCGTCAGGGCCGCGGGCACCGTGGCGGTGATGCGGTCGGGGCACCGTCGGACGTCCACCGCGAAGTCGGCAACCACTGCCGGCTGCCAGCCGCTGCGCCGGGCGACCAGGCCGGATGCGTAGGCGAAGACCACGAGTTGGGCCCGGTCGCGGGCACGGAGTTTGGCCATGGCCCGGTTGATGTGGGTCTTCGCGGTCATCGGGCTGATCACCATGCGGTCGGCGATCTGGTCGTTGGACATGCCCCGTGCGGCCAGGGCGACCGCGCCCGCCGTCCTGTTCACATGCACCGGCAACAGTGCCCGTTCCCCGTTCCCCGGTCGCCGAGGCACTGCTGCGTCACCGGACCGACGGTCACGTCGAGGTGGCAAGCGCCGGTAGCCACCCCAAACCCCGCATCCACTCCGACGCCGTACAGGTCCTGCGTGAACATCACGGCATCGACATCTCAGGGCAGCTTCCACGGCACCTGGACACCCTGCTCGGGCGACGATTCGACTATGTGATCAGCCTGTGCGACAAGGTCCGCGAGGTCTGCCCCGACTTCGGCGACCAGCCACGGCTGGTCCACTGGAGCATCCCCGACCCCACCGCGGCCACCAGCCCCGACCCGGTCGGCCACCCCGCGTTCGTTCGCACAGCAGCAGAGATCGACACCAGCATCCGCTACCTGCTGCCGCTGCTCACCCTCACGCCACAGGAGGTTCAGCCGTGACCACGCTCGACCAGTTCGCCAGCGTCCGCTACCTCGTCGACGACGTCCAGGCGGCCATCGACTTCTACACCACCCACCTGGGCTTCACCCTCCGCAGCCACCCCGCCCCCGCCTTCGCCGACGTGACCCGAGGGCCGCTGCGGCTACTGCTGTCCGGCCCGGCCAGCTCCGGCGCCCGCGCCACCCCCAGCGACCTCGGCGCCGGGCGCAACCGCGTCCACCTGACCGTCGACGACCTCGACGCCGAGATCGACCGGCTGCGTGGCGCCGGACTGACCTTCCTCAGCGAAGTGGTCTCGGGCCCCGGCGGGCGTCAGATCCTGCTCACCGACCCCGCCGACAACCTCATCGAACTGTTCGAACCCGCCCGCTGAGTGAAGCGCGTTCACCCCCGCCGCAAGCGAGTCACGGCAGCACTGGAGCTGCCGATCATGTGCAGCAGGCGCACCCGGGACGGCAGCCGCACGCGTCGCTCACCTTGCCCGCGGCCGGAACCGTCGCGGCGGAGGGAGCGCAGCAGCCCTTGCCCTGCCAGGCGTCATGGCCTTCCTTGACGGCGATGGCTGCGATGACGAGGGCGGCCATCGGGTCGGCCCAGGACCAGCCGAGAGTGGCGTTGAGGACCAGGCCGACCAGGAGGACGGCGGAGAGGTAGGTGCACAGCAGAGTCTGCTTGGAGTCGGCGACCGCGCTGGCGGAGCCGAGTTCACGGCCGGCCTTGCGCTGGGCGGCGGACAGGAACGGCATCACGGCCAGGGACAGCGCCGCGATGACGATGCCGGGGATGGAGCGTGCGGCCTCTCCGGTGCCGGTCAGCGCCCGGGCCGCGTCGACGCTGACGTACGCGGCGAGCGCGAAGAAGGAGAGGGCGATGATCCGCAGGGCGGTCTTCTCCCGCGCCTCGCGCACCGCGTGCTCGCGGGCGGAGAACTGCCAGGCGACCGCGGCGGCGGAGGACACCTCGATGACGGAGTCCAGGCCGAAGCCGATCAGCGCGCTGGAGGAGGCGATCGTGCCCGCGGTGATCGCGACGACCGCCTCGATGACGTTGTAGGTGATGGTGGCCGCGACCAGCAGCCGTATGCGCTTCGCCAGCGCGTCTCGGCGGGCCGGGGACGGGGCTGTGCCGATGGATGTCTCCGCGGCCATCAGCAGCAGCCCTTCGTCTCCGCGTCCGGGCAGGTCTTGTCCGCCTCGACGGCCACCACGGCGGTGCGCAGGTGGCCCAGCGCGTGCCCGAGACGCTCGTCGGCGAGCTCGTAGCGGATACGCCGGCCGACCGGCACCGCGACGACCAGGCCACAGTCGCGCAGGCACGCCAGGTGGTTCGACAGCCGGGTCCGGGAGATCTCCAGGGCGTCGGCGAGGTCGGCGGGATGGGCCGGGGCCTCGCGCAGGGCGAGAAGGATCCGGCAGCGGATCGGGTCGGCGAGGGCGCGGCCGAACCGCGTCAGCACCTCGATGTCGGCGGCGAGAGTCAGCACACCATCGATAGTACACAGAATCCTGAATTCATAGAATCGTGAATCATGGAATGGTGAATCGTCGACTCCCGGAGCACGGGCGCCACGGGAGTGCTGCTCGTCCCGCCCGACGACGCTCGGCTGATCACGAGCCCCTCCTGCCCATCCGGTTGAGCGTCTTCGGCGTGCCCAGCCCGGCCGTTCCGCGCGACCAACTGCTGTTCAACGTCGTCGCCGGGTCTGGCGCCCCGTGGCGTTACCGCCACGACGGCGCCCTGCACGGCGACCTCGCCCCGCGCCTGTTTGCCGGGCACGCTGCCCGGCGTCGTCCTCGGCGCTGCCGTCTGGGGTCCTCGCCCTGCCAGGCCCGGACGTATTCCGGCTCCTGATCGCCACCCTGCCGCCACCCTGCCGCTGCCGCTGGGGTTGGGGCTGCGCGCCTTTGCCCGGCGCACCACCGGCCGCCGTCCGCTGGAGGGTTGGTGCCTCGCGCGCTCACCGGTATCGCGTGGGTGGTCGGCCTGGCGGCAGCACACCAGGTCACGCCCTCCGAGCACACGAGCTGACCATCCGCTGCTGCTCGTCCCGGCGCTGCTGACGCCATCGGTGCCGGGGAACGTGCCGGCGTTGTCACCTGTCGTCGGTAGCGTGGCAATCGTGATGGTGGGCTCTGATGAAACCCGGCTGGTCTTGTTGCGCGGCAACAGTGCGTCGGGGAAGTCGTCTGTCGCGGCCGGCCTGCGCGAGAGGTTCGGCCGGGGCCTGGCCCTGGTCGGCCAGGACAACCTGCGCCGCGTCGTGCTCCGCGAACACGACCGCCCGGGAGCGGCGAACATCGGCCTCATCGACCTGACGGCCCGCTACGCCCTGGACGCCGGATTCCACGTCGTCGTCGAAGGCATCCTGTACGCCGACCGCTACGGCGACATGCTCGCCCGGCTGCGCGCCGACCACCGCGGCCCGACCCATGGTTACTACCTGGACGTGCCGTTCGCCGAAACCCTCGCCCGGCACGCCACCAAGCCGATCGCGGACGACGTCAGCGAGACGCAGCTGCGCGACTGGTACCGGCCGCGCGATCTGCTGCCCGACGGTGTCGAGACCGTCATCGGTGTCGGCAGTGCTCTGGAGGAGACCGTCGGCCGCATCATGCTCGACACCGGCCTGGCCCACCTGCCCGCACGGGACCGCTGACCGCAACTGGCGGTGTTGCGGCGGGTGTTGAGCCAAGAGAGGGAGAGGGAGAGGGCGGGATGGGCAGCGCGGGCGCGGGCGGGGATCGGGGCGCGCTTGACCGTGATACGCGTCGGCCAGGGCGCCGAGCGCCGCGCCGTCGGCGGCGACACCGGCAGTGAAACAGTGAGCACGTGGCACCCCTGACCTGGGCAGGGGGCCCTCTCATGCCGGGGCTGCTGAGAACCCGCACACCGTTGCACCGTCGGCTCGCTGTGTGCCGGCCGACAGCACGAGACCCCGGGACGGGGCTTCCCGGGGTCTCTCTGTGCACTGGTGTGTCCGGCACGTTCAACGACCGCCACCGGCCTCGGTCACCCCCGATCCCCGGGTTCCCGCGTAGTGCTGCACAAGGTGATCGGGTGATGGTCCAGGCGCGTGTCGTCGATCGGGTGATGGTCCGGGCGCGTGTCGTCGATCGGGCGGCGGAGCCCGTGTGCGAAGGGCAAGGCGCCTGGCGGATCTCGTGCGGGCGTATCCCAGCCGAGGTGCGAGGAACTTCAGCGATGTCTGTGCCGTCGACCATTGATCACCGGGCCACCGGCTACAGCCTGGCTCACGCCTACTGGCTGGCCAAAGCATCCGACCTCGCCTATAAGGACGAGGCCACCATCGAGGAGCAGGCACGCGCCTGGGGCTTCGACCGGGTACGGCACCACCAGACCCGGTTCAGCCCGCCCTTCCCCTTGCAGGACACGCAGGCCTACGCCGCGGCCAGCGACCACATGATCGTCACCGCGTTCCGCGGTACGGAACCGGTCCAGATCAAGGACTGGCTCTCGGACGCCACCACACCACACCACACCGCCCCGCCCCGGGCCCGGCGGCACCGGATTCGTCCACCACGGCTTCGCCGACGCACTGGAATCGATCTGCCCCGACGTCGAGGACACCCTCGCGGAGTACCGCACCAACGGCCAGACCGGCTGGTTCACCGGCCACAGCCTCGGCGGCGCCTTGGCCATGCTCGCCGACGCCCGCAGGTACCTGGAGGAGCCGCGCCTGGCCGCGGACGGCGTGCACACCTACGGTCAGCCCCGCACCTGCGACCGACTCCTGGCCGCCGCCTACGACAAGGGCTTCAAGAACCGCATGTACCGCTTCGTCAACAACAACGACATCGTGCCCCAGATGCCCCCTCGAGCCTGTCTACACCCACGTCAGCGCACTGCGCTACATCGACTCCCGCGGCAGGCTGCGGGAGAGCATGCCGCTGCTCGGCTCACTCACCGACCGGGCCGGAGGCCTGGCCACCGATCCCCTGGCACCGGCCGGCGACGGGGTGCGCGACCACTTCATCAACGCCTATGTCACCGCTTTGGAGAAGACCCTGGCGTGAGGGGCCGGCGCGACGGCCACCTGTGCCGACGCCCTCCAGGGCCCAGCGCCGACCTGTGGCTGAACCAGTAGCCCCGTAGCCCGCCGACCAGCCGAGTCGGCCCTGGACGCCAGGTCGCCGAAGCTCCACACCCGGTGCAGGGTGTGGAGCTTCGGCTCACTCAGCGGAAGGGACCGTCGGTCGCGAAGGCGTGGGCTGCGAAGCGCTTGCCCATTCGACGGTACGCGGCGGCGGTGGGGTGAAGGCCATCGGCCAGGTCATCCGCCTCGTCCGGGCCGAGCAGCTCGCGTCCGTCGAGATGGTGGAGGTGGGGATCGGACGCCTGCCGTGCCGCGGCGATCCGGGCCAGCTCGGCACGGACCACCGCCAGCGACAACGCCCCGTCGGCCACATCGGCCGGGTCGCCCAGGGCAGCGAGCCTCCCGTCCGGGCCGGTCGCGGTCGGGCCGGGGGCCTCCTCCAGGGCCGGACAGCTCACCGGAGAGATCAACAGCAGCGGGGTGTCCGGGTGTCCATCCCGGATCGTGTCCAGGAATCCGTGTACCGCCGGGCCGAACGTCCGCAGCCGGAAGGCGGACAGGCTCACGATGTTGATGCCCACCTTGAGGCTGATCAGGTCGGCGGGCGTATCGCGGATCGTCCGGGCGACATAGGGATCCAGCAGCGCGTTGCCCGCCAGGCTGAGGTTGATCACCTCAACCCCTCCGAGCGCGGCTGCCACCACCGGCCAGGTCCCGGTCGGGCCGTCGGCCTCGATGCAGTGGCTGATCGAACTGCCGTGGTGCACCCAGCGGCGCCGCCCGTCCGGCAGCGGTGCCAGCACGTCGCCGTCAGCGCGCAGTGCCACCAGTTCCGTCGGGGTCTGCTGCGGCAGCCACAACTCGACGCTCTTCATGCCGGCCGGCAGCCCGGCGAACCGTACGGTCCCTGGCTCGCCCGGGATGAGTCGCTGTACGGCCCCGGGGCCCGCCATCCGCAACACGTTGCCCACCGGCGCCTGCTGACGCCCGGCCGAGGCGCCGTCCACCAGCAACTCCAGCATCCCGGTCGGGCGAGGGTGGGGGTCGGAGTCGAGCTGGCCGGTGGAGGTGAGTACCTCGAACTCCAAAGCGCGCGCATCGGTGCGGAACACCAGCCGCACCCCCGAAGGCATCACGGTCACCCCGTAGACCGACGGGTCCTGGTACTGCTCCTTGGTCCACGCGGGCAACCGGCGCGGCATCACCCCTGCCTGGGTGGTCTCCAGGTCCAGCGCACCCCGTAACTCCACCGGCCCGCCCACCAGGGGAACCGCCCGCATCGCCACCGTCACCGCTCCTGTCCGAGGCCAATGTGGACCGGAGACGACAGCAACCCGGTGCCTCCGCGCCTCATCGGCGCCCGCCGAACTCCCAGTCGTGGACCTCGATGTCCGCGTACCGGCCCGGAGTCAGGACGGCTCGTGCCGTGTCCGGATCCGGGGCCCTGAGCAGCGCCGCCGTACCCAGCCAGGTGTCGCCGTCGTCGGACAGCAGCGGCCCGTACGCGACCAGCTCGTCCCGGTCGAGCGGCAGGGCAAGGTCGGCGGCCGGGCCCTCTCCGAGGCCGAGCACCAGGTACCGGTTGCCGCCGGTCCGGCCACCGGGGAATTCCCACATGGTGCGCCCCAGCACGTTCCGCCACCGGCGCAGCAGCACGTCCCGGTACGCGCCGGCCTGGTAGTTGGGCTCGTCGAAGGCGAACGCGCGGGCGGCGGCGGGATCGGGCAGGTCGACGATGTGCACGCTGCCGGTGGGTGTTTCACCGTCATCGGCGAAGGTCGGGCCGCGAGCGATCAGCTCCTTCGCGTACCGGTCCATGTAGGACCAGTGCTCCTCCAGCAACTCCTCGCGTAACGCGAGGGAGCCGGGCCGATCACGGTGGTAGCAGAGGAACTCCATGACCACAGACCCTTCCCCACCAAGGGCACCATCGCAACTGGCTTTTGGCGACGATGATCCCGCGCTCCGAGCGAGGCAGCCTTCCGCCGATCGGCGTAGCCATACTGCCGCGCGGTCACCACCAAGTGGCTTGCGAACAAGGCTGCTTCGCAGCCGAGTGACAGAAACGGCGTCCGGCGCCGACGTCCCCGGTCCAGGACGCCCCACAGCCGCCCAAAGGAGTACGCACCTGACTTTGAGAACGGCCCTGAGGATCGCGGTACGAGCGCGATCACCGCGACGTTCCGGCCGGTCGCGGCATGACACGGCGCGCAGTGAGGACGCACCTGATAGCGGCGAAGCGCGCGGGTAAACGTCGAGTACCCGCCCACCGCTATCCTGGCGTGCGAACCTGCAGGTGAAGAGAGGAGAGCGCGTGCCCCGCATGGCGGCGAGCGACCGGAGGGCCGAGCTCCTCGAAGCGGCGATCCGGGTCATGACGCGGGACGGCGTGGCCAAGGCCACCACCCGCGCGATCGTGAACGAGGCCGGCATGCCCCTCGGGGTGTTCCACTACTGCTTCGACTCCCGGGAGCAGTTGCTCGAAGTGGTCACGCAGACGCTCACCGAGCGGTACGTCGCGGAGGCCCGCGCCCTGTTCACGCCGCACCGGGAGATCCGCGACAGCATCCTCGACAGCCTGCACGCGTTCTGGAAAGGGTTCGAGGCGAACCCGCGAGAACACCAGATCAGCTACGAGCTCACGCAGTACGCGCTGCGCAATCCCGGCTTCGAGAACGTGGCCAGACGACAGTACGAGATCTTCCTGAGCGCGTTCGCCTCCCTGCTCGACCTGGCCGCCGACAATGCCGGGATCGAGTGGACGGTGCCTGTACCGGTGCTCGCGCGATACGTGCAGTCGACGATCGACGGCCTCAACATCACCTGGCTCGTCGACCGCAACAGCGACGACAGCCAGGCGGCCCTCGAACTGCTTGCCGATCACCTCCTCCAGCACACCCGGCCCCGGGAGGCCTGAGCCCGGCGGGTCGGAACAGCTCATCCCGCGGTGGCGGACGTGCCCGGCTCGGACCACACGTCGGGCGGGACGACGCCGAGTGACCGGCCGCGCGGGTCGAGGACCCGGCCGAGGAGTTTGTCGTGGCGCAGGGTCATCGTGCGGTCGGTGACGACGAGGCCGGGATGGACGTCGCAGAGACGGGTCTCCAGCCGCAGCACATCGCTCACGGAGTGCAGAGAGGCCTGGACGACGAGGTTGTACTCGCCCGTGACGGCGGCGCAGTTGCGGACCTCGGGGAGACGGACGAGGGCGTGACCGATGGCGGACAGCTCCTTGACGGGGGCCGTGGCCCAGAACGTGACAGCGACGGGCCAGCCGCCGAGCGGGCGGGCGAAGTCGCAGCGGAAGCGGACCAGGCCGAGCTTGGTGAGCCGGTCGAGACGCCGCCTGACGGTGAAGGCGGTCGTGCCGAGCGCCTCCGCCAGGGCCTGGAAGGACGCACGACCGTCCTCGTGCAGCAGGCTCAGCAGGGTGCGGTCGCGCGAGGTGATCTCCTCGCCGCCCGTACTCCGGCGGGCGTCCCCTCCACCGGGCGGTGTGCCAAGCAGCGAGCGCTGTTCGGGATCCAAGGCGTCGATCTGCCATTGCCCGCCCTCGGCGAACATGTACGTGACGATCCTCGTGCGTACGGCGGAGATGCCCGGCACGGCCGAGAGGACGTCCAGGGTGTAGTGCGCCATCGCCGTGACGTCGGCGGTGCCCACGGTCGCGAGGAGCCGGTGGGTGTCCGCCGACCGCTCGACCGTGACCGCGTGCGGGTGACCCCGCAGCGTGCCGGCCACGGCGTTGGCCGTGCCGGCCGCGCAGTCGATCTCGACGAAGGCGACACAGAGGCGATGGAGCAGCCTGGGTCCGGGCGAGACCCCGACCCAGGCTTCACCCTGGTCGGCGAGCCGGCGGAAGCGGCGCGCCGCCGTGACGGCGTCCACACCGAGGGTCCGGCCCAGCCCGGTCCAGGAGGCGCGAGGGCGTAGCTGCAGGGCGTGGATGAGCGCGAGATCGCCTTCACTCAGCACGAGCACTCCTGTCCATATCCTGCATACGATGCTGCTACTGAGGCTGAATCCTGCACCTGGGCAGCCCGTACGGCAGAGTGTCGCACTCTGGACGCCCACAACACTCCCTGTGCGTGTCGCAGCCGAGCGATGAGGTGGCCGTCATGGCGTTCGCCGACTACCAGAACGAGATCTACCTGAACGGGCTGGGAGGGGTTCTGCCCCCGTTCCCGATGGACTTCGCGGAACTGGAGGCCAAGGCCCGCGCAGCGCTGTCGCCATCGGTGTGGTCCTACGTCGCCGGTGGCGCGGGGGACGAGCACACCCAGCGAGCCAACGTCACCGCCTTCACCCGCTGGGGGCTGATCCCGCGGATGTTCGTCGGCGCCGCACAGCGCGACCTGACCGTGGAGCTGTTCGGCATGACGCTGCCGTCCCCCGTGTTCCTCGCCCCGGTCGGTGTGATCGGACTGTGCGCCCAGGACGGGCACGGTGACCTGTCCACGGCTCGCGCCGCCGCGCGCACCGGCGTGCCCATGGTCGCCTCGACGCTGTCCGTCGACCCGCTGGAGACCGTAGTCGCCGAACTCGGTGACACCCCGGGCTTCTTCCAGCTGTACACGCCCACCGACAGAGCACTCGCCGAAAGCCTGGTCCACCGCGCCGAACGCGCCGGCTACCAGGGCATCGTCGTCACCCTCGACACCTGGATCACCGGCTGGCGCCCGCGTGACCTCGCGGTGTCCAACTTCCCGCAGCTGCGCGGCCACTGCCTGGCGAACTACTTCACCGACCCTGTCTTCCGGGCGGCGCTGCCCCGCCCGCCCGAGGAGGACCCGCAGTCCGCGATCCTCCACTGGACCCAGGTCTTCGGCAACCCGCTGACCTGGCAGGATCTGGACTGGCTGCGCTCCCTGACCGACCTGCCGCTGATCGTGAAGGGCATCTGCCATCCCGAGGACGCCCGGCGCGCTCGGGACGGCGGAGCGGACGCGATCTACTGCTCCAATCATGGGGGCCGCCAGGCCAACGGCGGCCTCCCCGCTCTCGCCGCACTGCCCGCCGTCGTCGAGGCGGCCGGTCTGCCGGTCCTCTTCGACTCCGGGGTCCGTAGCGGCGCCGACATCGTCAAGGCCCTCGCCCTCGGCGCGACGGCGGTCGGCATCGGCCGCCCCTACGCCTACGGCTGCGCGCTGGGCGGCACGGACGGAATCGTCCACGTCCTGCGCGCGCTACTCGCCGAGGCGGATCTGATCATGGCGGTCGACGGATACCGGTGCGTGGACGGCCTGGTTCCCGAGGCGCTTCAAGCCCTGTAGGCGGCAGGCCTGTGAGGAGCCGCCACGCGAGGGCCTGCCCCCGCGGCCATGTCCGTGAGTGACCGCGTGGTCCGGTGTGTGGCTGCGCAGGTCCTCAAGTGCGACCGACCTCTCTCTGTGCCTGCCGTCGCTCTCCGAGCGAAGACCGAGGAAGAAGCCATGTGTATGAGCCGGACGCGGGCGACACATGTGTCATCGGTGCCGGTCCGGCAGGGCTCGCGACGGCGCGGGCGCTGAAGGCGCGCAACCTGCCGGATCGGTGGTGGCTGGACGGTCGGGCGCGCGGACGGGCAGCGCGGCCGACACACCCATGTGCTGATGTGCTGATGTGCTCGGGATCGCAGTGGTATCCCGACATGCCCCGGCTGCCCGGAGGGATTCAGCGGCGAGGTCCGGCACGCGAACACGTATCGAGGCCCGGACGAGCTGCGCGGCAACCGGGTGCTGGTCGTCGGGCCCGGGGCCTCCGGACTGGACCTCGCCTGCAGTCGGTCACGCGGCGGACGACGGTCGGCGCCCCACCGAGCCGTCTGCCCAGCGGGACCGCGGAGTGACAGCGGGCGGTGGTGCGGCTCTCGCACTCGCGCCGCCGAGTGGGTTGCTTCGTCGCGTATCGGGTCAGGTGCTGGGTGTCCTCGGCGCTCGGTATGTCCTGGACGCGGATGGCGCCGATGTCCGGAGCGGTGCCTCTGAGGAGCGCTCTATCCGTAGGCCAGTTTCCGGAGTATCAGGGAGGCGAGCGGTGTCGGCAGAGCACGCAGGGTACGGACCAGAGCCGCTGTGGGCCAGGGGAAGTACGCCTGGGCCGGTTCGTTCTCCAGGGCGTGTATGACATGCCGTGCCCCACGTTCCTCGCTGATCTCGAAAGGCTTGGGCAGCCCGTCCTCGCTGATGCGTGCTGTGGCCACGAAGCCCGGATGGATGGTGGTGAACCGGATTCCCCGGGGCCCCAGTTCGACACGCGCAGCGTCAAGGAGGGTGCGTGCGGCGGCCTTGGCGGCCGAGTACGGGCCCTGGCGGGGAATGCCTATGAGCCCGGCGAGGGAGTTGGTGTGGGCGATCAGGCCGCCGTCGCGCTGCCGCAACATCTGTTCGGTCAGCGGGATGAGGTAGTTGACGACGACGTCGTAGTTCAACGCCATGATGCGTGAGACATCGGCGACAGAGACCTCGTCCATGGCCATGTCCGGTCCGTCACCGGCGTTGAGCAGCGCGATGTCGACGGACCCGAACTCCCTGGTGGCGGCCGCCACCACGTCGGCCGCCTCCCGCGCGTCGAGGGCGTCGGCCGCGATGTCCAGGCAGTCGCTGCCCGCGGCCCGTACCTGCTCCGCGAGCCTGGCCAGTTCGGGGGCGCGCCGGGCCGTGATGACCAACCGGTTCTTGCCGGGGGCGAGTTGGCGCGCCACTTCCGCGCCGATGCCCGAGGACGCGCCGACGATCAGGATCGTACGGTCGGTGATCCTTGCCATGGTGTTCCTGTTCTCGAAGGTAGGGCGAGCGTCGCGGGACGCGGGAGAAGGGGAAGCCGACGGTGCCTCCAGAGGTGATCATGCCCGCGCGTGTTCCCGATACGGTCGCTCACCGTTCAGGAGTGAGTCAAGTGTCCAAGACGTTCGTCTTGGACACGGTGGTAGCCTGTGGGTCGACCCGATCTGGAGGAGCGGCAGCCGAATGGCCCGTATGGCGCTGAGGGAACGGCGGGAAGAGCTCATCGCCGCGGCGATCAGGGTGGTGACCCGGGAGGGCGTCGCCAAGACGACGACCCGCTCCATCGTCCGCGAGGCGGGCATGACCCTCGGCGTCTTCCACTACTGCTTCGATTCACGTGAAGACCTTCTCGAACAGGTGATCACGCGTATCACGGACGATTTCGTGATCGCCTTCCGGCAGGCGTGTGCCGGGGAGACGGAGCTGCGTCCGGCCGTCGAGAAGAGCCTGAGCGCCTTCTGGGACGGCGTGCAGGCCGGCCCCGGCGAGCATCTGGCCGGTCACGAACTGGCCCACTACGCCTTGCGGCAGGCGGGTATGGAGAAGCTGGCGCGCCGTCAGTACCGGCACTACCTGGACGTCCACGAGGATCTCGTGACGGACATCGCCGCGAAGACCGGCGTCCGGTGGACCGTCCCGGGCCCGGTCCTCGCCCGCTACCTGAACTCGGTCCTGGACGGGCTCACGATGTGCTGGCTCATCGACCGCGACACCGAAACCAGCCGCGCGGTCCTGGATCTCACCGGCAGGCACCTGGAGACCCTCGCTGTGAGCCGTACGGACGCGCTGTCGGCCTGAGCCGGACCGGTAGCACGGAGCGCCCGGCCGGTCGGGCCGCCGAGCCCGCCCGGCCGGCGTTCCAGGCCCGTCCGTCAGCCGAACAGATCCGGTTCCGTTCGGCGGCAACATCATCGAGACCGGCACCGACTCCTACCGACTGGCCGCCACCAGCGCCCGCGCCGAACAGCAGGCCGCCCGGGCCGCCGCGGGCTGACAAAGACGGCGCCGTCCTACGGGGCCCGGGCACGTCGGCGCTCTTTTGCCCGGCCGGCGAGGCGTTGACGCGCCCGCCCGGGTGCTCACGAGTGCCTCTGATCAGGGACGTCCCGGCGCTTTGCAGGTCGTTTCCCGTGAGGTGTGTGATCGTTCCCCGCCAGGCTGGGTCAACTGCCTCGGAGGGCCCCTTCATCGAGGTGTCCGTATCTGTGGGCCGTGCGGCACTGACTCCAGTCAAACTGCAAGGTCGAACGACTCAACCGAACCCTGCTCGACAACTCACGAACAAGTTTTCAGGCGTTGCGCGAGCAATGGCGTGGCTTCGGCGGGATCGATGTCGCAGACCAACAGCCCGGGCTTTCCGTAAGGTTGATGGCTAAGCAGCGTGCCGTCCGGCCGCACTACGGCGGATGTCGTGGGCGATCCCGGGCTCGCGCAGTTGACGGCGGCGATGTAGCAATTGTTCTCGGCGGCGCGACATAGAAATGCCCTCTCGTGAAAGGAGTTTCTCGGGTCGGCGAATTCAGTTGGCTGAAACGCGCCGGTCTCTGCTTCGCTATAGTGCGGGTGGAACACCAACTGGGCGCCGTTGCAAACGGCCCAGCGTACTGTCTCCGGATAGCGAAAGCCCTCGTGGCAAATCGCGATGCCGAAGCGGAAGCCGTCGACTTCGAATATCCGGCGATCGCTGCCCGCCTCGTATATGGAATCTTCTGCTGGGTCGAGCTGCACCTTGTCCTGATAACCCGCTCGACCGCCGTCGGGCCGAAGCACGAGCGTGGTCAGACGTGGCTTGTCGGAAACGTACCGCTCCGTACCGAGCACCACGTAGATGTGGCTCTCCCGCGCGGCCTGGGCGATGCGCTCGTGCGCAGCTTCCAAGAAGTTGGCGCTCACGGCCTTACGCGATCGCGGCGGCCATGGGTAGCCCGGCACGTACGCTTCCGGGAAGCACACGATACGCGCGTCGGCAGCAGCAGCGGCTCTGACCGCGCGCTCGGCTCGCACCACGGAGTCTTCTGGATTCTCGGGAATTTCGAGGTTGGCGAGCGCGATGCGAAGTCTTGTCATGCGACTCATTGTGCTGCACAGCCCGGACACGCGAGGGGGCGATCCGGCTGCACTGCCCAGCGGCCGGGCCGTCGCCTTCGGTGAATTGTTCGCGCCGCGACCGGCTCTGCCCCACCACACCACGTCGCTCCGGACCACCGCCCGCTGTGATCAACCTCGCCGACAGCCGCACACGCGCCCCGCACCTCAGCCGACCCCGCTGATTTCGCCCCATGGCTTGTCCAACGCATCACCTGCGGACGGGATGCACTCGCGAGTCCCAGAGTTCAGAAACAGGCTCTGCCCCGGCACGGGCTCAATCCGTCGCAGCGGGCCCGCCAGGTGGAGTCATTTCTCACCTACAAAATCGGGTCCCTCAGGCACCGGGTGGAGTCAGAACTGACCTACAGGTGGCGTCAACCGTCACCTACGAAGCCACTGGAGAGGGGCCCGGCATTCTCAACTGGATGGTCCTGCAAGCTCGTTGCTTCTGAAGTGAGGAGGTGGGCTGCACCGGGTGTGACGCCTCCGGGGCGCCGCAACGGCGCCGCAACGGCGTCATGCGGGGGCCGGGGGCCGGGGGCCGGGGGCCGGGGGCCGGGGGCCGTACAGGCCGTTCATCGGCGAGTCCTGAGGCATGGGTCCGGACCTGGGGCGGAACAAGCGCGTCTCTCCCACAGGGGCGCGGTGCAATGGGTGCCGTGACAGCGCGGTCTGGGGGAGGCCCGCTGTGCTCGACGGTGCGGCGGCGGGGGATCGCGCCGCCTGGGTGGCGGTGGCCGGGGCCCGGCTGCAAGGGGGGGCGGGGGGCGTCTGCCCGGGGGCTTCGGGTGGCTTCTGTCAGGCTTCGTGGTTCAAGTGCTGTGCGTACCAGGCGGAGCAGGCGGCGAAGCGCTCGTCGAAGCCCGGGCCCGGGTCCAGTTCCGTGTGGTGCCAGATGTGACTGGTGTCGAACCAGTGGTCCTCGGTGAGCAGGGCGTACTGGTGGGCGGAGAGTTCCGGTATCCGTTGTCTCACCAGCCCGCGGTGTTCGCTGATCGGCACCCGCTGGATTTCCGGCAGGCGCAGGAGGGTCCGCAGGCGTGCGAGCAGGCTGTCCATGGGCAGCAGCCGCGGGTCGGCCACGTGATAGGTGTCGTCGTTGCCGTGCGGGCGGGGCTGCCGCGACAGAGCTGCGATGACTCGGGCGAGATCCTCGACCGCTATGACGGAGGATCGGGGCGGTGTTCCGTCCGGCCAGGACGGCACCTGCCGAAGAACGCGGGCCACGGTGGGTACGAACCAGCGGTCCCCGGCACCGTATATGAGGTGAGGGCGCAGGACAGTGCCGCCTGCGGCCCGTACGGCTTCCTCGGCGCGTAGGCGTGTGGTGCTGGCGGGTGAGACCGGCGAAGGCTCCAACTGCCCCTCGTGCGGGCCGCGGTGGGGGCCCATCCCGTAGATTGAGGCCGTGCTGACGTAGATGAAGTGCCGGACTCCGTGTCGGCGGGCCTCGGCCAGCAGGGCTTGTGTGCCCAGGTGGTTGATGTCGTGGCACTTGTGCCGGTCGCGTCCCACGTAACTGGCGGCGTGGATCACCGTCGCGACTCCCGAGCAGACGTCACGCAGGGTGAGGGGGTCGGCGAGATCGCCGGCCACATGCCGCACTCCGGTGGCTTCGGCCGCCTGGGGCGGTCTTCGGGACAGTACGCGCAGGGGCCTCGGGCCGTGTGCGGGATGTTCTCGGGCCAACTCCTTCAGTACGGCGCTGCCGATGAATCCTGTGCCGCCCACCACCAGGATCGCGTCGGTGTCGGTACTCGTCGTGGTGGCGCGGTTGTCGGTCGTCGACGTCCGTGTGGGCCCGGCCGTACTTCTAGGGGAAATGAAGGCCATCTCAACCCTCCTGGGTATGCGTGGTGTTCATGTTCACCCGCTTCGCAGAAAAAACCGCTCGCCTGGTATGTTTTGGGGGCTTGTGTGTGTGATGTGTGCGCGGATTGGGTTGCTTGTTCGGCTTTGCGGTGCTGCGTGGGGTGTTAGGAGTGCGTGCCGCCGCTGGCATCGAGGTGTGTGGTGGTGGGTTGGTTTTGGGGTTGTTGGGTTTCTTGGTGGACGTGGGCGCCGCGGGTGGGGGTGAGGTGGAGGTTGGTGATGATGGGGGGTTGGGTGATGGTGGGGAGGAGGTGGCGTAGGAGGTGGGTGGCTCGGGTGGTGAGGTCGTTGTAGTCGGTGAATGCTTGGGACATGGATTGGATGCCGGCGAAGGAGCCGACGATGACGTCGGAGGTGGTGGGGGGGTGGATGTGGGGGAGGAGTTCGCCTTGGGTTTGGGCGTTTTCGAGGATTTCCTGGATGAGTTGGCTCCAGCGTTGGAAGGGGCCGGTGCGGTCGAGGGTGGTGGCCATTTGGTCCATGGCGAGGCGGACGCTGGCGCGGACCATGGGGTCGGTCTGGAGGCGGTGGGCGTGGAGCATGACGATGTCGACGAGTTCTTGTGTTCTGCAGGGTCTGCGGGGGATGTGGAAGTGGTTGTCCTGGGCGTCGAGGACGCCGAGGGCGAGTTCTTCTTTGGATCGGAAGTGGAAGTAGAGGGCTCCTTTGGTGACTCCGGCGCAGTTGAGGATTTCGGAGATGGTGGCGGCTTGGTAGCCGCGTTCTTCGAATACTTTGGCTGCGGCGAGGAGGATGGTTCGGTGTGTGCGGATGGCCCGGTCCTGTTTTGCCATGCGGTCTCCCCGTGTGTGTCGTGGCTGACGGGCTCCGGTAAAGAAACCGCCTAGTACGTATATTACAGCGGGGGTGGGGTGGGGGGTGGGGTGGTCCGCTGTGCCGGGTGCGGTGAGCGGGGGGCCGGGGTGCGGGTGCCGGGGGTGGGTGCGGGCTGGAGGGGGAGACCGGCTGGGGTGCTGGGGTGCTGGGGTGCTGGGGTGCTGGGGTGCCGGGGTGTTGGGGTGCCGGGGTGCCGGGGTGCCGGGGTGCTGGGGTGTGGGGTGGTGGGGTGGTGGGGGTGTGCTTTCCCGGGTGGTGTGGTGGGTTGTCCGGGGGTGGGGGTGCGGCCGGTTCGTGTGGGTGATGTCCGCCGCGCCGGTCTGCTCCGGGCTGCCCTGGCCTGCCTCGGCCTGCCTCGGCCTGCCTCGGCCTGCCTCGGGCTGCCCTGGCCTGGGTCGGGCTGGGTCGGGCTGGGTCGGGCTGGCTCGGGCTGGCTCGGGCTGGCTCGTGTGTGGTGTGTGTGGTGGTGGGGTTTGGGGCTGTCGTAGTGGCTGGTTTGTTCCTGGCTGGCGCTGTTGTTTTGTTGCCGTGTCTTTGGGGGTGTGTGCCTGCGGGGGTGTGGGGTTCTGCCCGCGGGGGTGTTGGGGGGTGTCGGGCCTGCTCCCGGTGTGTGTGGTCTTGGCGGGCTTGGGTGGCGGGGGTTCCCCCGGGGTGCCTGACCTGCGCCCGCGGGTGTGGGGGGCTCCCGGGGGTCCGGCGGGCTTGGTTTTTCGGTGGCGGGGGTTCTCCCGGGGTGCCTGACCTGTGCCTGGGGGGTGTTGGGTTCCCGTCCCGGGGGGTGTTGGGCCTGCCCTGAGGGGTGTTGGGTCCGGCTTCCGGCAGCGGGGGGTGGGGGTGCCGGGGGTGTCGGGTCTGCCTTGGGGGTGTGTCTGTGGGGGTGTTGGGTCCGGCTTCCGGCAGTTGGGGCTGGGGGCTGGGTGCGGGCTGGAGGGGGAGACCGGCTCGGGTGCTGGGGTGCTGGGGTGCTGGGGTGCTGGGGGTGTGTCTGTGGGGGGGGTGGGTTGTTGGGTGTGGGGTGGTGGTGTGGGTGCCTGGTGTGTTGGTTGGTGTCTGTGGGGTGGGGTGGGGTGGTTTGTGCTGGTCAGTGGGGGGTGGGGGTTACGGTGCAGTGGAAGACGGGTTGGCCGTTTTGGTGGCCGGTGATCTGGACGGGTGTGTGGGGGCCGGGGTTGGGGCCGGGGTTGGGGGTGGGGGTGGCTTTGATGATGCAGGGGGTGTGGAGTTCGGCGTAGCGGTGGAAGGTGCTGGTGAGGGAGAGGGGGAGGAGGGGGTGGGGCAGGACGGTTGCGGTGGCCTGGCGGGCGGCTTCGATCAGGACCATGCCGGGCACGTGGTCGACGGGGTGGTCGAAGAGGACGGGGTGGCGGGTGTCGAGGCGTAGTTGCCAGTGGTGGGGTGTGGTGAGGGGGGTGAGGACGACGTCGGTGGGGGATGTGCGTCCGACGGTTTGTGGTGCGACGGGGGCGGTGAGGGGGAGGCGGGGGTGTGTGGTGGGGGGTGTGTGGGGGGTGCGGAGGCGCTGGTAGACGGTGGGGGAGGCGCAGGAGTAGGAGGCGCTGCCGGTGGCGAGGGGTTGTCCGTCGCGTCGGATCACTGCTTCGTAGCGCAGGGCTGCCAGGGTGCGGCCGCGGCGTTTGATGTCGGGGCAGGTGATGTCGAGTTCCAGGGAGGCGGGGGCGGCGCCGATGTGGAGCTGTTCGGGGTGTACGGCGATGTTGAGTTCCCACATCAGGAAGTGGTGGCCGAGGGGGACGCCGAATTCTGCGTGGGCCAGGAGTGAGCCGACCTGGCGGATTGTTTCGGCTGCGATGAGCGGGTCGTGGCGGCCTTCGACGGCGGTGAAGAAGCTGTGGGCGCGGGGCCATTGGGCTCTGACGGTGAAGCGGGTGTCGTCGGTGCGTTCCCAGCCGGTGAGCAGGACTTCCGCGACCGCTGCGCGGTGGACGAACTCTTTGGGGACGGTGGTGGTGAGGGCGAGGTGGTCGAAGGCGCCGGGGAGGCTGGAGGCCCCGGTGAGGGCTTTCGGCGGTGCTGTGCGGAGCGTTGGGTGTTCGACCTGGAATGTGCTCGCGGTCATTGATCCCCCTTGAACACGACTGTGGGAGGTGGGCCGTCCGGCCCCCTGGCGGGGGCCTTGGGGCCCTCTGGGCGCCCCAACATACATACCAACCGGTTTTGTTTCTAGCGGTAGCCGGGACTCCGCTAATCCGGAACGGGGGGGTGTGCGGTGGGGTGTGTCCGGGGGGTGCGGGCGGCGGTTGCCGCGCACTTGGGCGGGGTGAGGGTGCGGGCGCGGCGGGCCGGGCGGGGCTCAAGCGGAACCAAGGGTTTTCTCCAGGGCGGCGGTGGAGCATGGCCGGCGGGAGGGATCCATGGACGGGCGTGGTGGAGCGGCCCCGGTGCTGCGGGTGGAGTGCGGTGGGGCCGGTGGGAGGGGACTGGCGGCCGTTGCCGTGGTGCTGTTCGTGCTGTTCGTGCTGTGCGGCGGCCCGGCTGTCCGGGCGGCGGGGCCGGCCGGCGGTGCTGGTGCGGGGGGCGGGCCGGGCTGGTGCGGGGGGCGTGATGGCTGCCGGCCGCCGGGGAGTTGGCGGTGAGGGGGAGCGGCTGCGCGGTACGGCGGAGCGTGCGGCCGGCTGCCGGGCCGGGAGCGGGGGCGGGATCTCCTTCGGTCTGTCGCGGAAGGGGTCTGGCGTGGCGGGTGCCGTCCGGTGTGCGGGGGCGGCACCGGGGGCCGGTGTGCGGGCTTGGGCCGCGTGCGGCGGGAGGGCGGGCGCGGCGCGGCAGGTGGGGGGCGGCGCGGCGGCCCGTAAGCGGAGCGGTCCGCCCCGCGTCCGGGTCCCGGCGGTGGGGCCGGGCGGCCGCGCGGTCCGGGTCTCTTCGGCGGGGCCAGGGCGGTCCGGGGCGGCGTGTGGCGGGTGCCGGGCCGGTGGGGGGACGGGCCGTACCCCGTTGGTGTGATGGCCGGGCGGGGGCGGGGCGGGGCCTGCGGGCGGTGTCTGCCGGTGTCCGGGGCGTGGGTGTCCTCGGTGGCGTGCCGGGGTTTCGCGGGCGGGGCCGGGCGGGGGCGGGGCGGGGCGGGGTTGGCGTGGTGCCGCTGGGTGTGTGCCGGGGCGCGGGCCGGGGGCGGACTCCTGCGTGCGGCGCGGGCGGGGGCCCTGCGCCGGCTGGTCGGTGGCAAGGCCTACGGTGGTGGGTGCGTCGTGAGGGACGGTGTGCCCGCCGGTACGGGCCTGGCGCGCGCGTGGACGCACCTGCGGGGACGCGGGTGCGGGGACGGTCTGCCAGTGCCAGTGCCAGTGCCAGTGCCAGTGCCAGTGCCAGTGCCAGTGCCAGCGTCGGCGTCGGCGCGGTGCCGGAGCCGGGGTTCCCCCGGGCGGGCGGGCGGTCACGGTGTGCCGGGCCGGGGCGGGGTGCCCCGGCCGCGCGGCCGGGGCACGGCCTGGCCGGCCACGTCACCGGCCGGTGACACGGCCGGTGACGTGGCCGTGTCGCCGGGCGGCGGGCTGTCGGCGTCCGGTGCGTGGCCGGTCCGTCCGGGTCCGGTGCTGCGCGGGTGGGGCGTGGCGCGCCGGCCCGTGCGCGGACACGCCCGACCCGCCCTCGTGTGATGAGCGAACCGATGATCCACCGGACGCCGCACGCCCTGTTGCCGGGGGTGCCGCGGGACCGCAGTGCCAGCCAGGAGACAGCCGATGGTCAAGCAGGAGCGCGCGGCCCGTACCCGCGGGGCACTCATCCGTGCCGGGGCCGAAGTGTTCGCGCAGGAGGGCTTCGCGCCCGCTTCGCTGTCGGCGATCAGCAGACGGGCGGGGGTCAGCAACGGTGCGCTGCACTTCCATTTCGCGAGCAAGAAGGCGCTGGCGCAGGCGGTCGAGGCCGAGGCGCTGGAAGGGATGCGGCAGGTCGTGCGTGATGCCCTGCGCCAGGACGGCGGCCCTCTGCGGGTGCTGGTGGAGGCGACGTACGGCCTGATGGGCCGGATCGCCGATGACGTCGTGGTGCGGGCGGGGTTCGAGCTGGGCGGCGGTCCGCGCCGCCGGGAGGGTTCCTCGCTGCGGGGGGAGTGGCAGCGCTGGGTGGAGGAGACGCTGCTGCGCGCCGAACGGGACGGCTGGCTGGCCGAGGGGGTCTCCGCGGATGACGCCGCGACCGCCGTCGTGGCCGCCACGGTCGGCTTCGAGGTGCTCGCCGGCACGGACCGGGCGTGGCTCTCCGAGCGGAAGGTCACGGGGCTGTGGGGCCTGCTGCTGCCCCGGCTGACCGCCCCGCACGCCCTGGTGCCCGGGGACGCCGGCGACAGCGGGCCGCGGCGGTAACACCCTGCCGGACCGCTCCGGCCCTGCGCACTCCACCCGCACACACCCGGACACCCGTACCTCTCCCCGCCGGGAAGCCCCCTGCCCGTACACCCGGACACCCGTACGCCTCCGTGCGGTGAAGTGCCCGCGCTGGTACGCCTGTGCGTCTCCGCGTGCGGTGAAGTGCCCGCGCCGGTGCGCCCGTGCGTCTCCGCGCCGTGAAGTGCCCGCGCCGGTGCGCCTGTGCGTCTCCCCGCCGTGAAGTGCCCGCGCTGGTACGCCTGTGCGTCTCCGCGTGCGGTGAAGTGCCCGCGCCGGTGCGCCTGTGCGTCTCCGCGTGCGGTGAAGTGCCCGCGCCGGTGCGCCTGTGCGTCTCCGCGTGCGGTGAAGTGCCCGCGCCGGTGCGCCCGTGCGTCTCCCCGCCGTGAAGTGCCCGCGCCGGTAGGCCGGTGGGTCTCCGCGTGCGGTGAAGTGCCCGCGTTTGCCGTCGGCCGTCCCGGTGGCCGGGGGGTTTGCCGGGGCGTGTCTGCGGGGTGGGGCCGGAGGCGGTCGCGCGAACAAAAAACAGCACGGACGGTTTGATATTGACAAACCGTCCGTGCCGTTTTTTACTGGGGGGCATGCCGGCAGCGGCTCCGCCGGGACCAGGCGCGAAAAGGACTGACCACTTGCTCGCACTCGTGCAGGACTTCATGCAGCAAATGAGGGGGACGGCATGGACATCGCTGTACTGGGCGCGCTGGACGTCCGGGAGAACGGGGTCTCGGTGACTCCCACGGCGCCGAAACCGCGCCAGGTCCTGGCGCTGCTGGCCCTGCACGCCGACCAGGTGGTGCCGGTCGCCGCGCTGATCGAGGAACTCTGGGGCGAGCGGCCCCCGCGCAGTGCGCGCACCACGCTGCAGACCTACGTGCTGCAGCTGCGTGAGCTCATCTCCGCGGCCCTGGCGCGCGACGCGGCGGGCGCCCCGGCGCGTACGGCCAAGGATGTGCTGGTCACCACGCCGGGCGGGTACCGGCTCGACACCTGGGGCGGTGCCAGCGATGTCGGGGAGTTCGAGCGGCTGGCCGGCAGCGGGTACCGGGCCATGGACGCCGGTGACTTCGCCGGCGCGGCCCGCCACCTGCGCGAGGCCCTCGCGCTGTGGACCGGCGCCGCTCTGGCCGACATACAGACCGGCCCGCAGCTGGGGATGGAGACCAGGCGGCTGGAGGAGACCCGGCTGTGCGCGTTCGATCAGCGTATCGAGGCCGATCTGCGGCTGGGCCGCCACCGCGAACTGCTGGGCGAGCTCACCGTCCTGGTCAGCCGCTACGCAACCCATGAGAAGCTGCACGGCCAGTTCATGCTGGCCCTGCACCGCTCGGGCCGGCGCAGTGAGGCCCTCGACGTCTACCAGCGGCTGCGTAACGCCCTGGTCCGCGAGCTGGGCCTGGAGCCCTCGGCCGGGCTGCGCCGGCTGCAGCGCTCGATCCTGGTGGCCGGTCCGGAGCCGGCGCTCGATACGCCGGTGCGCAACGAGCGCCTCACCCGCGTCGGCTGACCGGCCGTCATGCCCTCAGCAGCGCGTGACCTCTCCCGGGGCAGGCGGGCGGGATCCGGGCCGGGGGCGGTACGGGCGCCGCTCCGGCCCCCGGGGCGGACGCACGGATGCGCGGGCGGCGGCCCGCGCCGGTCCTGTCCGGCAGCGGCCTACGTCCTGCCCCCGGCTCCGGCGCGACGCGGGCGGGTGGCGGGAGGGCCTGCCGCCGTCCCCGGCGGCGGAGCATCCCCGGGGACGCCCACGGCCGCCCCGCCCCGCCCCGGCCCGCCCCGGCCGGGGGCGGGGCCTTGGTGAAGCGGCCCTGAACGGCCACGCCCCTCGGCGCGGTGCCCGCCGCCCCCGGCGGCCGCGTCCGGCGGCCGCGTCCCGCACCCCCAGCAGCGTCCGTCGCCGGCCGGCCGGGACGGACCGTCCCTTGGAGTCACACATGATCGATGACAGCCGGCCGCTCCCGGCCGCCCCGCTCCCCGCCCCGCCGGCCGATCTGCTGACCGGACTCGTGGAGATCCTCGCCGCCGTGCTGCGGCTGAAGGCCGAGAAGATCGACCCCGGGCAGACGTTCCGGTCGCTGGAACTCGACTCGCTGCTGACCGTCGAGTTCGTCGCCACCGTCAACACCCGCTACGCCACGGACGTCAAGGCCGACGCCCTGTTCGACCACCCCACCCCCCTCGCGTTCGCCCGGTACGTGGCGGGCGAGCGGCAGACCCCGCACGCGGCTCCCTCCGGCCCCCCGGCCCGCGGCCGGCAGGCTCCCGCTCCGGCGGCGCTCCTGTGGCCCGGGCCCGCGTTCACGAAGCAAGCGGTCCTCGACGTGCTGCGCGAGGAACTGGCCCGCACCCTGTGCTGCGACCCGTGGGACATCGACACCACGGCCGCCTTCAGTCTCCTGGGCGTGGACTCCATCCTGGGGGCGGAGTTCGTGGCGGAGGTCAGGCGCATCTACGGTCTGCGGGAGCGGCCCGTCACGCTCTACGACCACACCAGCCTCGCGGCGCTGGCCGCCCACATCGCCGCCACCGCCACCGCCACCGCACCCGCATCCGCATCCGTCCCGGCACCCGTATCCGCATCAGTCGCCGCCCCCGCGGCCGCCATCGTCCCCGCACCCGCGGCCATCCCCGCACCCGCGTCCGCCACCGTCCCCGTCCCCGCACCCGCACCCGCCCCCGCGTCCGTGTCCGCTTCTGCACCCGCGTTCGCACCCGCGTTCGCGGCCGCTTCTGCGGCTGTCCCCGCGGTCTCGCTTCCGGTACAGGTCCCGGTGTCCGGTACGGCCGCCGGGGCGATCGGACTCGCTGCCCTCCTCGACGCCGTGTCCGACCACCGGATCTCCGTCGACGAGGCGCTCGAACTGCTGCCCCGGCGCGCCTGACGGCCGCGGACGATGGACGAACGCGAGATCCTCACCCGGCTCAGGGCCGGAACCCTCGACCGCGAGCAGGCCACCCGCCTGCTGACGCGGCAGACACGGCGCGGACCCGAAACCCCCCGGCCCGCACCCCCGTCCCCGCCCCCACCGGTGTCCCCTGCGGTACCCCCGGCCGCGCCCCCGTCCCCGGCCCCGCCCCTGTCCCCGGCCGCGCCCCTGTCCCAGGCGGCACCTGTGTCCCCGCCCCCACCGGTGTCCCCTGCGGTATCCCCGGCCGCGCCCCTGTCCCAGGCGGCACCTGTGTCCCCGGCCGCACCTGTGTCCCCGGCGGCACCGGGGGCATCGGTGTCTCCGCCCGCACCGCCCGCACCGCCCGCACCGGGGGCACCGGTGTCCCGGCCTTTTCCGCCCGTCGTGGCGGAGTGCGGGCCGGTCCTTCCCTCCGGGGCCGGGGCCGGGGCCGTACCGGCGGCGGGCGGTGACATCCCGGGTGTGGAGGACGGTTACGCCGTCGTCGGCCTTGCCGGGCGCTACCCTGCGGCGGCGGACCTGAACGTCTTCTGGGACAACCTCCGCGAGGGCCGTGACACCTCCTCGGACGCGCCCGCCGGCCGGCCCGGCCCTTCCCCCCTGGAGGAGGGGCAGCGCGGGCACTTCCTGGACGGTGCCGCCGACTTCGACGCGGAGTTCTTCCAGTTCGCCCCCGAGGAAGGCGCTCTGACGGACCCGCAGGAGCGGCTCTTCCTGGAGACCGCCTGGGAAGCGCTGGAGGACGCGGGCTGCACCGGAGCCCGGCTGGACGCGCTGCGCGGCCCGGACGGCACCCCGCGCGCGGTCGGTGTCTTCGTCGGCGCCAGCGCCGGCGACTACGCGCTGCTGGCCGCCGCGTCCTTCAGCCGCGGCCGGCCCGCCGTGCCCCGCAGCGGCCACTGGGGCCTGCCCGGCAGGCTGGCCGCGCTGCTCGGCCTGAGCGGGCCCGGGCAGGCCGTCGACACCGCCCAGTGCTCGGCCCTGACCGCCCTCCACCTCGCCGTGCAGGCCCTGCGCCGCGGTGAATGCGCCGCCGCCGTCGTCGGCGCCGCCGAACTGCTGCTGCACCCCTCACGGGCCCGGGACGCCGCGGGGGAGGGCGTCGGCGCGGCCGTCGTCAAACCGCTGCGCCGGGCGCTCGCGGACGGGGACCGGGTGTATGCCGTCATCCGCGCCACCTCCAGCGGATTCGCCCCGCCCCCCGCGCCCGCGCCTGCCGCCGGCCTGCACGAGACCCGCGAGGCGACCGTGCGCCGCATCGGCGACGCCGGGGCGGCCACCGGACTGGCGGCCCTGACCGCCGCCGTGCTCCAGCTCGGCCACGGCACCCTCGCCCCCGCGGCCAGCCGGCCCACCGCCCGGCCGTGGCCGCGCCCCCGCGACGGACAGGGGCGCCCGACGCCCCGTACCGCCACGGTCGAGGTGGCGGCCGACGGCGGCTTCACCGCACGCGTCGTCCTCCAGGAACACCTCGCGCCCCCGCCGGCGCACCGCCCCCCGGCACCGGAGGACACCCCCGGCCGCGAGGAACTGGTGGTGGTGTCCGCGCCCACGCCCGCCCACCTCGCCGCCACCGCCGCCAGGCTCGCCGACTGGCTCACCCGGCCCACCCCACCGCCCGACGGCGACGGCGACGGCGGAGGCGGAGGCGGAGGCGCGGCCGGCGGGCCGGTCCTCGCCGACGTGGCGCGGGCCCTGCGCACCGGCCGGGCCGCCCTGCCCTGCCGGATCGCGCTGCTCGTCACCGACCTGCCCCGGCTCGTCGCCGGGCTGCGCCGCTTCGCCGGACACCCGGCCGCCGGCGGCGACGTCCGCTACGCCGACCTGCGCGGGCACGGCGGCGACCCGATGGGCCTGGGCGCCCTGCCGGAGACCGGCGCCTACCTGGCCGCGCTGTGGCGGGGCGGACACCTCCGGCAGCTCACCGGGCTGTGGCTGTCCGGGCTCGACGTCGACTGGGCCGCGCTGGAACCGGGTCCGGGTGCCGGGACACCGGCCGCCGTACCGCCGCCCTCGGCGTTCCTGCGCCGGCCGCTGTGGCTGGACCCGGCCCCCGGCACCCCGGCCCCCGGCACCCCGGCGTCCGGCCCGGCGCCCGCCACCCCGGCGTCCGGCCCGGCGCCCGCCACCCCGGCGTCCGGCCCGGCCCCCGCCACCCCGGCCCCCGCCACCCCGGCGTCCGGCTCTCCGGTGTCCGGTACCCCGGCGTCCGGTACGGAGCGGGCCGGATGACCGGCCAGGACCCGGGGCGGCACACCTCTGCCCGGCAGGGGCCGCAGCCGGTGAAACTGTGGTTCTGCCCCAACGAGGAACTCGCCCCCGGCATGACCGCGATCCTGGCCGCGCACTGGCTGGACGAGCACGAGCGGGAGACCGCGGGCCGCTTCCTCTTCGAACGCGACCGGCGCCAGTACCTCGTCGCCCACGCCCTCGTACGACGCGTCCTGGCACTGGAGAGCGGTATCCCGGAGGCCGAGGCGGTGATCTGGCGTTCCTCGCGCGGCCGGCCGTTCCTGCACAAACCGCCCGAGGGGCTGCCGCGCGGGGGCCGGGAGCTGGACTTCAACCTCTCCCACTCGGGCGGCCACAACCTGCTCGGCGTGGTGCGCCGCCACCGCATCGGGGTGGACGTGGAGCGGCTCGACCGCGGCGGCCAGGGCTTCGACGCCGTCGTGGCGTCCTTCGCCGAGGACGAGCGCCGGTGGGTGGCGCGGGCCGCGCCGGGCCGGGCCCGCGACCGGCGGGTGCTGCGGCTGTGGACACTGAAGGAGGCCTACTCCAAGGCCCGCGGCCTCGGCCTCGCACTGCCCTTCGACGCGTTCTCCTTCACCCTGGCCGAGGACCTGGGGGTGACCGGCTTCCGGCCGCCCGACAACGACGCCGACCCGCGGTGGCGCTTTGTGGAACTGGAGCCGGTGCCCGGCGTGCTGGCCGCCGTGGCCGTCCTGGCCGACACCGGCACACAGGCCGTGCTCCACCTGCACCACGGATTCCCGTGGGGGCGAGCCGCTCCCCGGCTGCTGCCCCTGCCCGAACCCGCCCGCGCCCGGGTGTAGGCCGGGTGCAGGACCGCAGAGGGACAGAGGGACAGAGGGACAGGGCAGGCAGGGGGGCAGGGCGGGCGGGGCAGGTGTCCGGCCCGCTGGCCTGCCTGCCTGCCTGCCTGCCGGCCGTGGGCCGGGCGGCGGGCCCACGGTCACCGAGGTGCCCGGCCCGCCGGGCGCGGGCGCGCAGCCGGTGCTGTCACCGGGCCGTGTGGGGGGCCGTGTGGGGTGGCTTGCGTATGCCGCTTGGCCAGGGCGAGGGTGGCGGTGGAGTTGTGGCCCAGTGCCCGGCGCAGGCAGCGGCGGGCCTGTTCCACGGTGGTGCCCTCGCCCAGGACGGGCCCGATGGCCTCCTCCCGCAGCAGGACCGTGTGCCGGGAGGTGACGGTGACACCCGACGCGTCCGGGACGACGGACCACTGGCCGGTGTGGGAGTGCATCAGCGCCGGTGTGCGGGTCTGCTTGTAGACGATCCGGCCGCTGTCTGGGAAGCAGACGCGTACGGACTGCGTGGTGTGCGCGGCGCCGTCGGCGGTCCGCGTGTCCATGGTCATGACCTGCACGCCGGGGGTGTCCTCGGCCACCTCCAGGCGGGCGACGCGGGGCAGGAGCCGGGGCCAGTCGGCGACGCGGTGGAGGAAGCCGTAGACCGGCTCGGGCGGGCCCTGGACCCGGATGCTGTCCTCGAAGGACAGCACCAGCTGATCCAGTCGCTCCCACCGCTCGGCGAGGTCCTTCAGCCGGCAGAGTTCCGCCCTGCTGTTGGTGTCGGTGGCCCGGCGGACCCACTCGGCGTCCTCGGCGCGGTCACCGCCCACGGTGAAGTCGTGCAGCAGGACCAGCCGGCACGCCCCGCTCCCGCGCTCCTGGACGGTCCACCGCCCCGCACCCCGCACCCCGAACCCCACGCCCCACGCCGCGTGCCGCGTGCCGCGTGCCGCGTGCCGTCACGCCGCCTCCGGCTTGCGGCGAGCGGCTACGTCGTCCCCGGCAGCCGGGTGGCCAGGGCGTCGAAGCGGCGCAGCAACACCTCCTGGCGGCGGCCCAGTTCCTCGACACGCTGCTGGAGCCGGGCGATCTCGGCGCCCAGTTCCAGCGCCTGCGCCTGCGCCGGTGTCGTCGCAGCGGACGGCAGGTCCGGGCGGGCCGGGACGGACAGGTCGGGGGCATGGTTGAGGATCGCCTCCAGCCGGCCGCGCAGCACCGGACCCGGCTCGATCCCCAGGGCCTCCACCAGACGGCGCCGGGCCCGCTCGTAGACACCCAGCGCCTCGGCCTGCCGGCCGCCGCGGTACAGGGCGACCATCAGCAGGTCGTAGAACCGCTCGCGCAGCGGATGATCGGCCGTCAGCTTCTCCAGCTCGCCGGTGATCTCGTCGTGCTGCGCACAGCGCAGACACACCTCGTACAGCGTCTCCAGCACGCTCAGGCGGTTCTCCTCCAGCCGGTCCGCCTCGCTCGTGCAGATCGGCCCGTACCGGCTGTCCTGGAGCGCCGGCCCGCGCCACAGGGCCAGCGCGCCGCGCAGCAGCCGGGCCGCGGACCGCGGATCGGTGGCGGCCGCCGCCCGGCCCTTCGCCGAGAGCCGGCAGAACCGTTCGACATCGGTGGTGGCGCGGCCCAGGCTCAGCAGATAGCCGGTCGGCAGCGTGGTGATCCACTCGTGGCCGGGCACCGCAAGGCGCGGCTCGGGCAGCAGCCGCCGCAACCGGGCCACATGCGCCTGCAGCGCGTTCCCCGCGTTCGACGGCGGGTGCCCGCCCCACAGCTCCTCGGTGAGCTCCTCGGCGGACAGCAGCCGGCCGGCACACAGCACCAGCGCCGAGAACAGGGCGCGCTGCTTGGACCCCGGCGGCACGATGTCCTCGCCCGTGCGGCCGTCGTGTATCTCCACCGGCCCCAGCAGCCGGAACTCCGTCCCCCCGGCGGGCACGGCAAGAACCCCGGCGCTGTCCGCTCCGGCGGCGGACGCCGCGCCCCCGCCCGGCACGCTCACCGCGCCACCGCGCGGTGCGGTCCGGCCCGGCGGACGCCCCCGGCGATCCGCGAGCCGCCGGGGAACCGGCGCGGCCGCTCACGGCAGGCCGCAGGGGAACCACCGGCGTGGCGAAACACCAACAGCCGCAGCTCCATCGTGACTCCCCTCCTGGCCGACAGCCGACAGCCGACAGCCGACAGCCGACAGCCGACAGCCGGCAGCCGACAGCCGACAGCCGGCAGCCGATGGCCGGGCGGCTGGCCATCGCCATCGCCATGGCCATGGCCGTCGGCTGCCGGCCGGGCGGCGGTGGCCGTTGGCGGCCCCGCGGTGCTCGTCGCCCGGGCACCTGGTGAGCGCGGGTGAGGCGCCCGGCCGGTCGGACGATATCCGCCCGGCCGGGGCGGCGGCCGGGCGCACGAGGCAGGTTCCACCATCCGTACAAGCGTTCTTGAGCGGACCGGCCCGGCGGGGCGGGCCCCGGCTGTGGAAGGTCACTCGAACTTGGCTGGAGCTACCGAGGGGGGTGGCGGGAACGGGGCTAGCGTGCTGAACGGCCGACGGCTCTCAAGCCATCGAGGGAACTCGATCGATACGGGGAGGAAACCATGGAGTTGCAGGTCCTGGGACCGTTGAGCGCTGAGGTCAACGGGGTGTCGATCGTCCCGACCGCGGGCAAGCCGAGGCAGATGCTCGCCCTGCTCGCCTTCTACCCCAGCCGGGTGATGCCCGTGTCCATGCTCATGGAGGAGATCTGGGGCGCCCACATGCCCCAGAGCGCCATGACCACCATGCAGACGTACATCCTCCAGCTCCGCCGCCGCCTGGGGACCGCGATGGGCCCCGACGCCCCCGGAACGGCCAAGGAGGTGCTGGCCACCCGGCACGGCGGCTACGTGCTGCAGATCCCGCCCGAGAGCGTCGACGTCCACCGCTACGAACAGCTGGTCACGGCCGGACAGTCGGCCTGCGAGGAGGGCCAGGACACACGGGCGGCGGACCTGTTCCGCGACGCCCTGGCCATGTGGCAGGGACCCGCGCTGGTCGACGTACGCGTCGGTCCCATCCTCGAGATCGAGGTCATGCGGCTCGAGGAGAGCCGTCTGGTCACCGTCGAGCGGCGCATAGACGCCGACCTCAGACTCGGCCGGCACACCGAACTCATCGCCGAACTCACCGACCTGACGGCACGTCACCCCAAGCACGAGGGGCTGCACTCCCAGGCCATGGTGGCGTTCTACCGCTCCGGCCGGCAGGCCACGGCACTGGACGTCTACCGCCGGCTGCGCATGCGTCTGATCGAGGAACTGGGCATCGAGCCCTCGCCGCAGCTGCAACGGCTGCACCAGGCGATGCTCACCGTCGACCCGGCCCTGGACGTGGTGTGCGGGCCGCGCCGCACCTCCACCTTCAACCTGTACGCGGTCTGAACCCCAACGGCACTCCAGGCGCCGGCGCCACCCTCATCAGGCGCGGACCCACCAGGAGGAACGGCCGATGCGCGACGAACAGCCGGGCGGCCCCTTCTTCGTCCGCGGACCCGCACCACCCCGGCCGCCGGGAGAGGCCTGCCGCGTCGCTGGGCGCCTGGCACCGGCCCCGCCCGCGCCCCCGGCGCGCTGCGGCACCGCCGGCCCGCCGGCGGGCATCAACCTCGCCCTGCAGGACGCGGCCGCCGCCCACCCCGTGCTGCTCGACGCGCTCCACGCCGGCGACACCAGCCGGATGCGGCTGCCGCCCTACCAGCAGCGGCGCGCCCGCACGGCCGCGGCCGTGCACCGCATGGGAGCGGATACAGGCCCAGGGCACCGCTCGGCCGCGGCGGACCCGTGACCGCACAGCTGCGCTCCGGCGCCGCCGCACTGCTCACCCGCTCCCGGCTGGGCGAGCACCGCACCCACCGCATCGCCCACGGCGCCGACGCCGTCACCGTACGCACCGACCTGACCGACCTGTTCGAAAAAGGCCCCCGGACAGAGCACACCTGACACCCCCGCCCGCGGCGGCCCGGACAGGCCGGCCCCCACCGGCCCACCGGCCCCGCCGCCGGACCGCCGGACCGCCGGACGCCTCGGCGGCAGGCCGTCACGGAGGCCGTCACGGAGGCCGTCACGGAGGCCGTCACGGAGGCCGTCACGGAGGACGCCGTACCCGGGTGCGCCAGGGGCCGCGAGCGCTCTTCGAACGGTCCTCGAGCGCACAGGCAGAACGTGAGAGCCCCCAGCGGTGCACGCGCCGCCCGCCGAGACCCGGAGGACACCAGCCGTGGCGCACCTGACGTACCCCGGCCTCCCGGTGGACGGCCTGCTGCGCACGGCCGCCGCCCGCAGCCCCGACAGCGTCGCCGTCCGCGCCGCGCGCACGGCGCTGTCCTACGGCGAACTGGACGCCCAGGCCGGCCGGATCGCCGCGTTCGTGCAGCAGGAGACCGCCGGCCGGCCCGGCGTGCATGTCGCCGTCGCGGGCGTCCTCGACGACCCCGTCTTCGCGGCCGCCTACTACGGAGTGATACGCGCCGGTGCCACGGTTGTCCTGGTCAACCCGCTGACCGGCAAGGACGGGCTGCGGTACGTCCTGGCCGCGGCCGCCGCCCGGATCGCCCTGGTGTCCTTGGCCACGGCCCGCCTGCCGGCCAGGACGCGGGACGCGCTGCCCGCGCTGCGCACCCTGGTGGTGATGGGCCCGCCCGACGGCACGGTGCCCAGCGGATGCCTGCCGCTGCGCACCGCCCTGGACACCGCGCCCGACGCCCCCGCCGAGCACCGCCCCCGGCCGGGACACCGTCGCCTGCGCGCAGTTCACCACCGGCACCACCGGCCGGCCCAAGGGTGTACGCGTACTGCTCACCCACCGCGATCCGGTCGCCAACGCCCGCCAGACCGCGCTCGCCCACCTCGTCCGGGCGGGCATCGTCCTGCGCGAGACGCCCGGGAACCACGACGGCGACGGCCCCCTGCACGCCATCGCGGCCCGCGCCGACGAACGCCTCGCCCCCTTCGGGCGGATCCGCCTCACCGAAGCCTGCGACGCCGTACCCCGCACCCCCACCGGCAAGCCGGCCCGTGCCCTGGTCCGCACCCGGCTGCGGGCACGGGCCGCCGTCGGGCCGTTCACCCCCACCCCCTGACCGAACCCGCCAGGAGCAGACCATGGTGACCTTCGTCAACAAGCTGACCGTCAACATGGTGACCTTCGTCAACAAGCTGACCGTGCACGGCGGCCTCGGCCGCTTCCTGGAACCGGCCCTCCGGCAGGACACCGCCGCCCACCGCCGGGCCGTGCGCGGCCAGGAGTTCCAGACCCTGCTCCAGAGCCTGCGCCCGCCGGCCACGCCCGACCGGGGACGGTACGAGACGGTGGAGGCGAGCGCGTGAGGGCCCACCCCGGCCGGCCCCGGGCGATGGTCGTCGGCGCGGGCCCCGTCGGACTGACCGCCGCCTACGAACTGGCCCGCAGGGGGCTGCGGGTGCGGGTCGTCGACGCCGCGGCCGGGCCCGCCCGCACCAGCAGGGCCGTGGCCGTGCATCCGCGCACACTGGAGACGTTCGCGCAGATGGGCGTCGTCGACGCCATGACGGCACGCGGGCGCAAGAACCGGGCCTTCACCATGTACGCCGGCGGACGCCGGCCGGTCCGCCTGGAGGCCGACTACTCCACGATGCCCACCTCCTACCCGTACACGCTGGTCATCCCCCAGACCGAGACCGAGGCCGTGCTGCGCGAAGCGGTGGCCCGGTGCGGGGTCGACATCGAGTGGGGCGTACGGCTGACGGGACTGGAGCAGGACACCGAGCGGGTGCGCGTGCGGCTGGCACGGGCCGACGGCGGCCAGGAGAGCGCCGAGACCGGCTGGCTGGTCGGCTGCGACGGGGGACACAGCACCGTGCGCCGCCTGCTCGGTCCGGAACTGCCCGGCCACAGCAGCGAGACGTGGATGCTCGCCGACGCGCCCGCAGGCACCGACCTGCCGCCCGACACCGTCTACTGGACCCACACCGGCGGCCAGGCCCGGTTGACGGTGCCCTACGCCCGCGACGGGCACTGGCGCCTCCTCGACACCGCCCCGGCCCCCGGCGCATCCGGCGAAGACGGTGCCGCCGAGCGGCTGAGCGCCAGGCTGCCGGCCGGGTTCGGCCGCCGGGTCCGGGTCGGCGAACCCGTGTGGACCTCCGTGTTCACCTTCCGGCAGCGGATGGTGCAGCGCATGCAGGACGGCCGCGTCTTCGTGGCCGGGGACGCCGCCCACGTGCACAGCCCCGCCTCCGGACAGGGCATGAACACCGGCATCCAGGAGGCGTACAACCTCGCCTGGAAACTCGCCCAGGTGGAACAGGGACACGCCGGAAGCGAACTGCTGGCCACCTACAGCCAGGAGCGGGTGCCCCTCGGCGAGGCGCTGCTCGGCTCCGCCCGCACCGCCACCTTCCTCGTCCAGCTGAAGAACCTGCTCGCCGCGGCCGCGCTGCCGGCCGTCTTCGCCGCCGTACGGGCGCTGCCCGCGCTGCGCCGCGCCGTCCAGCGCAAGGTGCTCGGCGGCATGTCCGGACTGCGCATCGGATACGGCGCGTCCTGCCTGACCACCACCGCCTGCGACGAGGACGCCCAAACCGGCTTCCTGGCGATGTCCGTGCCCGTGCGGATCCCCCCGGCCACCCCCGCCCCCGGCACACGGATCACGGCGGCGCCGGTCCACCACCCGCGCGCGCCGGGCTGCCGCGCCCTGCACGACGAACTGCGCGATCCCCGCTGGTCGCTGCTGCTGGCCGCGGGCGGCACCGGCCCCGGCGACACCCCCGTCGGCGTGGCCCTGACGGCCGCTGTCCAGTACGGCGAGTGGCTGTCGGTGCGGACGGTGGGCGGTACGGGCCCCGACGGGCCCGCCCCCCTCGCCGACACCGGCGCCCGGCTGCGCGCCGCGCTCCAACTGGCCCCGGGCTGCTGGCTGCTGGTGCGCCCGGACGGCTATGTCGCCGCACGCGGGGACCGGCTCACCCGCGCCGCGCTGAACCGGGCCCTGGCCCCGCTGCGCCCGGCCGCCCCGCTGGCCGGGCAGGCACCCCCCGAACCGGACGTCGCCCGGCCCGCCTCCACATACCGGCCCAGGGAACACTGACCGCGGCCCGCCACCCGCCGCACCGGTCACCGACGGAACAAGAACGAGACCGAACGGAACGGAACGGGACCGGGCGGGACCGGGCGGGACGGGGGAGGGGGCGGGGGCGGGGCGGGGCGCTCCGGGGCCGGAGGTCTCCCGGCAGCCGGACCGGCGCCTCCCGGGGCCTCGCGCCCGGCGTCGCCCCCACGGCCGGGCGGGCTCGGCGGGCTCGGCGGGCTCGGCGGGCTCGGCGGGTTCGGCGGGTTCGGCGGGTTCGGCGGGTTCGGCGGGTTCGGCGGGTTCGGCGGGTTCGGCGGATGTGGCCGCGGTGCCGACCGCGGCCGAGGTCTCGACGACGAAGGGAAGGGTGCTTGTGGTGACGGGTGAGCGCGTGCACCGTACGTCGCACTCGATCGAGGTGGCCGCACCGGCCGGTGTCGTGTACGGACTGATCTCGGACGCGGTCCGGTGGCCTCTGCTCCTGCCCTCGACCGTGCATGTGGAGCGGCTGGAGTTCGACGGGACCAACGAGCGGCTGCGCATGTGGGCGACCGCCGGCAGCCAGGTCAGATCCTGGATCTCCACGCGCGTGCAGGACCCGCGCACCCGGTGCGTGCAGTTTTGCCAGCAGCACCTGCAGGCGCCCGTGAGGACCATGAACGGCACCTGGGTCGTCGAGGAACGTCCGGGCGGGAGCAGCCTGCTGACCCTGCTGCACGACTTCACGGTCCACGGCGACCGGGCCGAGGACGTCGCCTGGACGGAGCGGGCCCTGGGCGTCAACTCCCCGGCCGAGCTGGGCAGTCTGCGCTCGCTCGCCGAGCGGTGGACACGGTTCGACGAACTGGTGCTCTCCTTCGAGGACGCGGTGGCGATCGACGCGCCCGTCGAGCCGGTGTACGACTTCCTGTACCGGGTCGGCGACTGGCCCCGGCGGATCCCGCACGTGTCGCGGCTGGAGCTGACCGAGGACACCCCCGGGGTGCAGGTCGTGACGATGGACACGCTCACCGCCGACGGGCTGGTCACCACCGCCTCGCTCCGGTTGTGCTTCCCGCACGCCGGCCGCATCGTCTACAAGCAGACCGTCACGCCGGCCCTCATGCAGGCGCACACCGGCGAGTGGAACGTCCTGCACGGTGAACACGGAGTGATGGCTGTCGCGCAGCACAGCGTCCTGCTCCGCGAGGAGGCCGTGCGGCGCGTCCTGGGCCCCGACGCGGACCTCGCCCAGGCCCGCCGCCACGTCCGCGAGGCCCTGGGCCGCAACTCCACCGCCACCCTCCACCTGGCCCGCCGGCACGCGGAATCGGTGACCGGGCCGCGATGACCGGGCCGCGATGACCGGGCCGCGATGACCGGGCCGCGGTGACCGGGCCGCGGTGACCGGGCCGCCCGTCGCCGGGCAGGAGGCGACGGCACGCACCGGGCGGGAGCCTTTCCGCCGTGCCGTCGACCGCGGTGAAGGGCCGCGACGGTGCCGGCCCGCGCATGCGCAGGTCCTCAAGCGGCCGCCGGAGGCGCGCGAAACGGTGCTCCGGCCGAACCCGGGCGCCCGATCGAGCCGCCCTCCGAGCCGCCTCCGAGCCGCCTCCGAGCCGCCTCCGAGCCGTCTTCGAGTCGTCTTCGAGCCGCTTTGGAACCGCTTTTGAGCCGCCTTCGTCAGGATGTCAGCCATGACCACCACCGCCATCGGGACCACGCCCGCCGGCCCCGGTCAGTGGGAGGCCGACACCCGGGGCCGCGCGGCCCGGCTCGAGGCCCTGCTCGGCGACCCCTACGACCCCGCCAACCCGCACGGGCTGCGCGCCCTGTTCGCCGCGGACGAGCGCCGTCAGCCGCCCGCCGCCACCGAGGAACTGCTCACCGGGGCCGCGCTCGCCGCCGAGTTCGTGCCCGCCGAGTACGGCGGCCGGCTCACCCGGGCCGATCTCCTCGCCCGCGTCCTGCGCCCGGTCTTCCGGCGCGACGTCGCCCTCGGCTTCGGCCACGGCATCACCTCGCTGTTCGCCGCCGGCGCCGTCTGGGCGGCCGGCACCCCCGAACAGCGCCGGCGCCTGGCCGGCCTGCTGCTCGCCGGCGGCCGGGCCGCGATCCTGCACCACGAACTCGCCCACGCCAACGCGATCCTGCGGCACGAGTTCACCGGCCGCGCCGTGCCCGGCGGCGGTTACCGGCTCGACGGACGCAAGGACGTCATCATCAACGCCGCACGCGCCACGGCGCGGGTCGTCTACGCCCGCACCGGCAGCGGCCCGCGCAGCCACTCGGTGCTGTTCGACGCCGGGCCGCCCGGCGGCGAGGGCGTGCGCCACCTCCCGCGGGTGCCCACCTCCGGCATGCGAGGGGCGCTCTTCTCCGGGCTGGAGTTCACCGGCCGCCCCGTCCCCGGCGACGCCCTCGTCGGCGGCACGGGAGACGGCATCGCCCTCGCCCTGCGCACGTTCCAGGTCAACCGCAGCGTGATCTGCGGGGTCCTCACCGCGGCCGCGGGCACCGTCCTGCACTCCGCGGTCCGGGCCGCGACCGACGGCCGCAGCGGCCCCGTCGCCCGCCGCTGGGGCAAGCCGCTCACCGGGGTCTTCGCCGACCTGCTGGCCTGCGACAGCATGGCCACGGTCGCCCTGCGCGCCCTGGGGCTGCTGCCCGAAGCCGCCCATCTGTTCGCCGCCGCCGTCAAGTACGTCGTGCCCGACCTGCTGCGGGAGGACCTGGAGGAACTCGCCACCGTGCTGGGCGCCCGCGGCTACGAACACGGCAGCCCCCACTACGGCGCCCTCGACAAGCTCCTGCGGGACCTGCCCGTCGCCGGACTCGGCCACGCCGGCACCGCCGCCTGCCAGGCCGTGATCGTGCCGCAGCTCAGGACCCTCGCCGAGAGCTCCTGGTTCATCGAGGAGGAGCCGCCGCCCGCGCTGTTTCGCGAACGCGCCGAACTGCCCCCGCTGGACTACCGGCTGCTGGGCATCGCCGGCGGCGGCGACTTCATGGCCGCCTCCCTCCTCGGATCGGCCGCCCGGCTCGCCCCCGCCCGCCGCGCCGGCGGCCAGATCACCGCGCTGGCCGCGCTGGCCGAGGTGTTCGTCACCGAACTGCGGGCCCTGCGCGAGGCATGCCGGCGGCTGCCCGGGTACGGGTCCCCGGCGCTCGCCGATCCCGCGGTGTGCGTACTCGGCGACCGCTACAGCCTGATCGTCGGCGCCGCCGCGGTCCTCGGCATCTGGGAGGGCCAGGACGGCAGCGACCCCTTCCTCTCCGACCCGGCCTGGGCCGTGCTCGCCCTGTCCCGGATCGGCCAGCGGCTCGGCGTCCCCGTGCCCGACCTGCCCGACGGCTGTGCGGCACGGGTACTGGAAGAACTGCTCCGCCGCTACCGGACCGGCCTCAGCTGCGACCTGGACGCCACGCTCCTGGCCCAGTGACAGCACCCCCGCACGCGCGCCGGCCCGACGGATGGCCCCGAAAACCCAAGGCGCCGGCCGCCCAAGGCGCCGGCCGCCCAAGGCGCCGGCCGCCCAAGGGGCCGGCGGCACAGACAGGGCAGAGCAAGGAAGGGCAGAACGCGGAACAGGAAGGGCAGCCAGGGTGAACCCGTTGACGCACACCGAACCGGCCGCGGCGGCCCGGCCGACCGGCGCCGCCCGCATCCCCGAACCGGTCCACGTCAGCGGCCCCGACGGGCCCTGGCACGGGGTGCGCGAGGACATGGACCTGCGGGGCAGCGCCGTGGTGTACACCACCTGGGGCGAATGGCTCACCGCCGCCGTCACCGACCCCACGCTGCGGCACCTGCTCGGCCGCGACTGGCAGCGCTACCGGCATACCACCGAACCGGTCGTGCGCCTGCGGTTCGTGGCCTCCCGCATGGCCACGAAGTTCACGGCCGCCGCCGCGCTGGGCACACAGCCGGCCGCACTCGACCTGGCCTACAAGATCGGGGGACGCCCCTATCTGCGCGGCCTGGACCAGATCGACGTGAGCCTCACCCACACCGACGACCTGATCGCCGTCGGCGTCAGCCGCAACGGACGGATCGGCGTGGACGCCGAACCCGCCGGACGGCCCATGTCGTTCGACCTGCTCCACAGCCACGTGTGCACACCCGCCGAGCGCGCCGAACTGCAACAACTGCCCGAAGCCCGGCGAGCCGCCGAACTGCTGCGGCTGTGGACCCTGAAGGAGGCCTACACCAAGGCCCTCGGACAGGGAATGCGGCTCGGTTTCACCGAGTTCGGCTTCGGCGTGGGCGGCAACGGCCTGCTCACCCCCGACGGCCGGCCCGCGGCCCGGGACGAATGGGCGTTCGCGACCCACCGCGTGCTCGGCCGCTACCTCATCAGCGTGGCCTGCTACGACACCGGCCTCGACACCTCCCGCGACACCGCCCCCCACACCATGCTCGACGAGGGCTTCATAAGCGCCGTCGCCGGCCTGCTGCACCCCGACGACCCGCCCCGGCGCTGACCCCTCTCTCTCGCCCCCGGGCGCCGGGCTGCCCCGCCCCGGCTGGACGGCACCGCCACGCAGGGCCGGTAATTCCGCCCCCGACCGGGGCGACAGGCGAGGGCACGCGCCCGCCGGTTCCCGGCCCAACGGCGAGCGGCCGGTGCACGCGCCGCTCCCGCCCACCCCAGGACGAGCCGCGCCTTGGGGAGGGCACCTGCGCCGCTCCCGCCTGGCCGCACCGCCAGGACGAGCCGCGCCTTGGGGAGGGCACCTGCGCCGCTCCCGCCTGGCCGCACCGCCAGGACGAGCCGCGCCTTGGGGAGGGCACCTGCGCCGCTCCCGCCCGGCCGCACGCCAGGACGAGCCGCGCCTTCGAAACGGCACCCGCGCCGTCGCCTTGGGGGAGGGCACCCGCGCTGCTCCCGCCCGGCCGCACCCGCGCCATCCCGCCGTGCCCGGCCGGGCACGCCGCACCCGCGGGGCCACCGCCGGACCACCGCCGTGTCAGCGCCGTGTCAGGCCCGTATGGGCCGGCCTTCGCATACTCGTTGCGCGCTCGCAGAGAGGGGAGGCAGGGGGTTCTCCGCAGTCGTCCGCACAAGCCGTGCACACAGCCGTACGCGTCCAGGGGCGGCGTACGCGCGGCCACGCGGACGTGCGCGCCCCGGACAGCCGATGACCGCCGACCACACCTCATCCACGCCGCCCGAGGAGATGACGACCGTCGTCGTCGACCTCGGCCGGCCCCCCTATGACACCCCCGCCCTCGAACTGCGCGGCCCGCTGGGCCCGGCCCGGCTCGAGGCCGCCCTGGACCACCTCGCCGCCGACAACCCCGACGCGCCGGTGTGGCGTCACCGGATCGACCGCCTCGGCCACGAGCACCACGCGCTGCGGCTGGCCGCCGACGACGTGCACACACCGGGCGACGCCTTCCCCTACGGCCTGCTCGCCGACCTGCTCACCCGCTCCACGCCCGCACGGCCCGCCCCCACCCTGGTGCCCACCCCGCTGCAGCGCGAGCTGCTCGCCGACGCCGACGCCCTCCCCGGCCGGCACCTCGCCCAGCTCGCCTGGGCCTGGCACGGCCCCCTGGACAGCGAACGCTTCCACACCGCCTGGCAGTCGGTCGTCGACCACGAGAGCGTGCTGCGCACCGCCTTCGACGACAGCTGCGAACCCCTCCTCGTACGGCACGAGCACACCGACGCCGAGGTGCTGTGGCTGCCGCACGGCACCGCCCGCTGGCCCGACGTACTGGAGGACGACCGCCGGCGCGGCATCGACCCGCGCCGGCCCGGCGCCCTGCGCGTCACCGTCCTCGCCGGCGCTCCCGCCCCCACGCCCCCCGCCGAGCCCGCCCGGGTCCTGCTCACCTACCACCACGCCCTGCTCGACGACTGGAGCGCACGCCTGCTGCTGCGGGCGTTCTACCGCGCCTACCTGGCGGACGGCCGCCTGCCCGGCGGTGAACGGCGCCCCGATCTGCGCGACTACGTCCGCTGGCTGCGCCGTCAGGACACCGCCCCGGCCAGGGACTTCTGGACGCGGGCCGTACCGCCGCGCACCGCGGCCGCCTGGCCCGCCCGGCACACCGCCCCCGCCCCGGCCGGCCCCGTCGGACGCACCCGGCTGCGCCTGAGTGCCGCCCAGACCGAGCGGCTCGCCGCCTGGGCGGCACGCTGGGGCAGCACCGAGAGCGGCGCACTGCAAGCCGTCTGGTCCCTGCTGCTGTACCGGGCCGGCGGGGCCCGGGCCGCGGCCCCCGTCCGGTTCAGCGTCACCGCCTCCGGACGCGGCATCCCCTTCGAGGGCGCCCCCCGCATGCCGGCCGCGCTGAGCACCGCCTGGCCGCTGTC
The DNA here is from genome assembly GCF_045160825.1 of Streptomyces sp. NBC_00104. Classification (NCBI taxonomy): domain Bacteria; kingdom Bacillati; phylum Actinomycetota; class Actinomycetes; order Kitasatosporales; family Streptomycetaceae; genus Streptomyces; species Streptomyces sp. NBC_00104. The sequence goes on from NZ_CP108215.1 coordinate 10,571,497, forward strand.
CGTCGAGGTCGCCCCCCACTCCACCGTGGCGACGCTGCTCAGCGATCTGCGCGACCGGATCCTGGAACGCTCGGCCTATGAATGGCTCTCACCGGGACAGATCCGCTCCTGGACGGCCCCGCAGCACCACGCGGCCAACGGTACGCACAGCCCCACCGGCACCGAGGACGGTACGCACAGCCCCACCGGCACCGAGGACGGTACGCACAGCCCCACCGGCACCGAGGACGGTACGCACAGCCCCACCGGCACCGAGGACGGTACGCACAGCCCCACCGGCACCGAGGACGGTACGCACAGCCCCACCGGCACCGAGGACGGTACGCACAGCCCCACCGGCACCGAGGACGGCACGCGCAGCCCCACCGGCACCGAGGACGGTACGCGCAGCCCCACCGGCACCGAGGACGGCACGCGCAGCCCCACCGGCACCGAGGACGGCACGCGCAGCCCCACCGGCACCGAGGACGGCACGCGCAGCCCCACCGGCACCGAGGACGGCACGCGCAGCCCCACCGGCACCGAGGACGGCACGCGCAGCCCCACCGGCACCGAGGACGGCACGCGCAGCCCCACCGGCACCGAGGACGGCACCCTCCTCGTCTTCGAGAACAGGTTCCGCGACCCGGACGACCTGACCGCCGCCCTCGCCGCCCGCGGCATCCGCGTGGAGCACCCCGAGACCCTGGGAACCCCCACGGCCTTCCCCCTCACGCTCGTCGCCCACCACGACGGCGACGAACAGCTCGTCCTGACCGCCGTCCACGACCGCTCCCGGATCGCCGACGCCACCGACGTCCTGACCCACAGCGCCCTGCTCCTGGGCGAACTGCCCTACGTGGCCGACGACTCCACGACCGTGGCCGACCTGCTGCGGCTGCTGCCCGCCGCCGACACCACCACGACGCCCGCGTCACCCCCCACCCCACCCACCGGCGCCGCCCACCGCGCGGACACCCGGCCACACGCCCAGGCGCAGCCCCCACTGCTGCCGCTGCGGGCCGCCGCCGACGCCCGGGCGGGCACCGTCTGCCTGCTCCAGACCCCCCACGTCCCCCGCGCCCGCTACGACCGGCTCGCCCGCGCCTACCAGGGCCCCGAAGCGGTGATCCTGCTGCGCGCGGTACCCGGCGGGCCGCACGCCCGGTACACCGCGCTACGCCCCCTGGCCCGCGCCGGCCGGCTCCTGGTCCTGGGCGGCTTCTCCGGCGGCGGAAGCACCGCCTACGAGATCGCCCGGCGTATCGCGGCGGCCGGCGGCCGGCCCCCGCTCACGGTGCTCACCGGCGCCGCGACCGGCGCGGACCGCCTCGCCCGGCTGCTCGAAACCGCCGCCGCCCAGGCCGGGCACCCCGGACGCACCGGATGACCGGCCCCGGCGGCGCCGCCATGAGCCAGGGACGGCCGGCCGGCCGTCACGCGACCCCCCTACACCCCTGGAGAGACATGTCCCGTCGCCTGTTCACCTCGGAGTCCGTGACCGAGGGCCACCCCGACAAGATCGCCGACCAGATCAGCGACGCCGTCCTGGACGCCCTGCTGCGCCAGGACCCCCACGCCCGTGTGGCCGTCGAGACACTGATCACGACCGGCCAGGTCCACATCGCCGGAGAGGTCACCACCACGGCCTACGCGCCGATCGCCCAGATCGTCCGCGACACCGTCCTGTCCATCGGATACGACTCCTCCGCCAAGGGCTTCGACGGCGCCTCCTGCGGCGTCTCCCTCTCCCTCGGCGCCCAGTCGCCCGACATCGCCCAGGGCGTCGACACCGCCTACGAGGCCCGGACGGCCGGCGCCGACGACGCACTGGACCGGCAGGGCGCCGGCGACCAGGGCCTGATGTTCGGCTACGCCACCGACGAGACACCGTCCCTGATGCCGCTGCCCATCGAGCTCGCCCACCGGCTGTCCCGCCGCCTGGCCGAGGTGCGCAAGAACGGCACCGTGCCCTACCTGCGGCCCGACGGCAAGACCCAGGTCACCCTCGAGTACCGGGGCCACACCCCGGTCCGCCTGGACACGGTCGTCGTCTCCTCGCAGCACGCCGCCGACGTCGACCTCGACACACTGCTCGCGCCGGACATCCGCCGCCACGTCGTCGACCACGTGCTGGCCGGCCTGGCCGAGGACGGCATCAAACTGGACACCGAGGACCACCGCCTGCTGGTCAACCCGACCGGACGCTTCGAGATCGGCGGCCCCATGGGCGACGCCGGCCTGACCGGCCGCAAGATCATCATCGACACCTACGGCGGCATGGCCCGCCACGGCGGCGGCGCCTTCTCCGGCAAGGACCCCTCCAAGGTCGACCGCTCCGCCGCCTACGCGATGCGCTGGGTCGCCAAGAACGTCGTGGCCGCGGGCCTGGCCGAGCGCTGCGAGGTGCAGGTGGCGTACGCGATCGGCAAGGCCGAACCGGTCAGCGTGTTCGTGGAGACCTTCGGCACCGGCGAGGTCCCCCAGAACCGTATCGAGGACGCCATCGCCCAGGTCTTCGACCTGCGCCCGGCCGCCATCATCCGCGACCTCGACCTGCTGCGCCCGATCTACACGCGGACCGCCGCCTACGGCCACTTCGGCCGCGAACTGCCCGACTTCACCTGGGAGCGCACCGACCGCGCCCGGCACCTGAAGGACGCGGCCGGCCTCTGAAACGGCCGGCCGCCCCAGCCCGAGGGAGGCGTAGTGAACACGACCCGGACGGACGCCCTGCGCGAGGCGCTGGCCACCCGTGTGGTGGTCGCCGACGGCGCGATGGGCACGATGCTGCAGGCGCAGGACCCGACCATGGAGGACTTCCAGCAGCTGGAGGGCTGCAACGAGGTCCTCAACGCCACCCGCCCCGACATCGTGCGCTCGGTGCACGCCGCGTACTTCGAGGCGGGTGTGGACTGCGTGGAGACCAACACCTTCGGCGCGAACCACGCGGCCCTGGCGGAGTACGACATCCCCGATCGTGTGCACGAACTGTCCGAGGCGGGGGCGCGGATCGCCCGCGAGACGGCGGACGAGTACACCGCCCGCGACGGCCGGCAGCGGTGGGTGCTGGGCTCCATCGGCCCGGGCACCAAACTGCCCACCCTGGGCCACATCGGGTACACGACGATCCGGGACGGTTTCCAGGCCAACGCGGAGGGCCTGCTCGCCGGCGGCGCGGACGCGCTGATCGTGGAGACCACGCAGGACCTGCTCCAGACGAAGGCCGCCGTCCTGGGCGCCCGCCGCGCGATGCGGGCGGCGGGCGCCCAGGTTCCCCTGCTGGTGTCGCTGGCGTTCGAGACGACCGGCACCATGCTGCTGGGCTCGGAGATCGGCGCCGCGCTGACCGCGCTGGAGCCGCTGGGCATCGACATGATCGGCCTGAACTGCTCGACCGGCCCCGCCGAGATGAGCGAGCACCTGCGCCATCTGGCCCGCCACTCCCGCATCCCGCTGCTGTGCATGCCCAACGCCGGCCTGCCGGTACTGACCAGGGACGGCGCCCACTTCCCCCTCGGTCCCAAGGGCCTGGCCGACGCCCAGGAGAACTTCGTCCGCGAGTACGGTCTGTCCCTGGTCGGCGGTTGCTGCGGGACCACGCCCGAGCATCTGCGGCAGGTGGTGGAGCGGGTCCGTGGCCTCACGCCCGCCCCGCGCGAGGCGCGTCCCGAGCCGGGTGCCGCCTCCCTCTACCAGAGCGTGCCCTTCCGCCAGGACACCGCGTACATGGCGATCGGGGAGCGGACGAACGCCAACGGGTCGAAGAAGTTCCGTGAGGCGATGCTGGAGGCCCGCTGGGACGACTGTGTGGAGATGGCCCGCGACCAGATCCGTGAGGGCGCCCACATGCTCGACCTGTGTGTGGACTATGTGGGCCGTGACGGTGTGGCCGACATGGCCGAGCTGGCCGGCCGGTTCGCCACCGCCTCGACCCTGCCCATCGTTTTGGACTCCACCGAGGTGCCCGTCATTAGGGCCGGGCTGGAGAAGCTGGGCGGGCGGGCGGTCATCAACTCCGTCAACTACGAGGACGGTGACGGCCCCGCCTCCCGCTTCGCGAAGGTCACGCAGCTGGCGCGGGAGCACGGGGCGGCGCTGATCGCGCTGACCATCGACGAGGAGGGGCAGGCCCGCACCCCGCAGAAGAAGGTCGAGATCGCCGAACGGCTGATCGCGGATCTGACCGGGAACTGGGGTATCCACGAGTCGGACATCCTCATCGACACCCTGACCTTCACGATCTGTACCGGTCAGGAGGAGTCCCGCGGGGACGGTATCGCCACCATCGAGGCGATCCGTGAGCTCAAGCGCCGCCATCCGCAGGTGCAGACCACGCTGGGGCTGTCGAACATCTCCTTCGGTCTGAACCCGGCCGCCCGGATCCTGCTGAACTCCGTCTTCCTGGACGAGTGTGTGAAGGCGGGCCTGGACTCGGCGATCGTGCACGCCTCGAAGATCCTGCCGATCGCCCGCTTCAGCGAGGAGGAGGTCACCACCGCTCTGGACCTCATCCATGACCGGCGGGCCGAGGGGTATGACCCGCTGCAGAAGCTGATGGCGCTGTTCGAGGGCGCCACCGCCAGGTCGCTGAAGGCGGGCAAGGCCGAGGAGCTGGCGGCGCTGCCGCTGGAGGAGCGGCTCAAGCGCCGCATCATCGACGGTGAGAAGAACGGCCTGGAGGCCGACCTGGACGCGGCCCTGCGGGAGCGGCCGGCGCTGGACATCGTCAACGACACGCTGCTGGACGGGATGAAGGTGGTCGGTGAGCTGTTCGGCTCCGGCCAGATGCAGCTGCCGTTCGTGCTGCAGTCCGCCGAGGTCATGAAGAGTGCGGTGGCGCATCTGGAGCCGCACATGGAGAAGACCGACGACGAGGGCAAGGGCACCATCGTGCTGGCCACGGTGCGCGGTGACGTCCATGACATCGGCAAGAACCTCGTGGACATCATTCTGTCCAACAACGGCTACACGGTGGTCAATCTCGGTATCAAGCAGCCGGTCTCGGCGATCCTGGACGCCGCCAAGGAGCACCGGGCCGATGTGATCGGGATGTCCGGGCTGCTGGTCAAGTCCACGGTGATCATGAAGGAGAACCTTCAGGAGCTCAACCAGCGCAAGCTGGCCGCCGACTACCCGGTCATCCTCGGCGGGGCCGCCCTGACCCGCGCCTATGTCGAGCAGGACCTGCACGAGATCTACGAGGGCGAGGTCCGCTACGCCCGGGACGCGTTCGAGGGGCTGCGGCTGATGGACGCCCTGATCGGCGTCAAACGGGGCGTGCCGGGCGCGAAGCTGCCCGAGCTCAGGCAGCGCCGGGTACGGGCGACGGCCACGGCCACCGCGGTCGAGGAGCGCCCGGAGGAGGGGCACGTCCGCTCCGACGTGGCCACCGACAACCCCGTCCCCACACCCCCGTTCCGGGGCACCCGCGTCGTCAAGGGCATCCAGCTCAAGGAGTACGCGGCCTGGCTCGACGAGACCGCGCTGTTCCGCGGCCAGTGGGGCCTGACCAAGGAGCTGGTCGAGACCGAGGGCCGGCCCCGCCTGCGCGGCCTGCTGGACCGGCTCCAGACCGGCAACCTCCTCGAAGCGGCCGTCGTCCACGGCTACTTCCCCTGCGTCTCCAAGGGCGACGACCTGATCATCCTGGACGAGCAGGGCAACGAACGCACCCGCTTCTCCTTCCCCCGCCAGCGCCGCGGCCGCCGGCTGTGCCTGGCCGACTTCTTCCGCCCCGAGGACTCCGGCGAGATGGACGTCGTCGGCCTCCAGGTCGTCACCGTCGGCTCCCGCATCGGCGAGGAGACCGCCAGGCTCTTCGAGGCCGACGCCTACCGCGACTACCTCGAACTGCACGGGCTGTCCGTGCAGCTGGCCGAGGCACTCGCCGAGTACTGGCACGCCCGGGTGCGCGCCGAACTCGGTATCGCCGCCGGCGACGCCCGCTCACTGGACGGCCTGTTGCGCACCGAGTACCAGGGGTGCCGCTACTCCCTGGGCTACCCGGCCTGCCCCGACCTGGAGGACCGCGCCAAGATCGCTGAACTGCTGCAGCCGGAACGCATCGGTGTGCGCCTGTCGCAGGAGTTCCAGCTGCATCCCGAACAGTCCACCGACGCCCTCGTGGTCCACCACCCCGAGGCGGGCTATTTCAGCGCGGGGGGCCGGCCTTGAGCACCCTGCGGGAGATCCTGGCGGGCGGCGCCCACTCCGTCTCCTTCGAGTTCTTCCCGCCGAAGACACACGCCGGGACCCGGACGCTGTGGAACGCGATCCGCCGGATCGAACCGCTCGCCCCCACCTTCGTCTCGGTCACCTACGGGGCCGGCGGCTCCTCGCGGGAGCGCACGATCGAGGTCACCAAACGCATCGCCGCCCAGACCACGCTGCGGCCCGTGGCGCACCTGACCGCCGTGGGCCACTCCGCCGACGAGCTGAGACACATCATCGGCCAGTACGCGGACGCGGGCGTGCGCGACGTGCTCGCACTGCGCGGCGACCCGCCGGGCGACCCGAACGCGCCCTGGGTCCCGCATCCCGGGGGCTTCACCCACGCCCACGAACTGGTCTCGCTGGTGCGCAGGTCGGGCGGCTTCAGCGTGGGCGTGGCCGCCTTCCCCGAGCGCCACCCCCGTTCGCCCGACTGGGACACCGACATCCGCCACTTCGTGGCCAAGTGCCGTGCGGGCGCCGACTACGCCGTCACCCAGATGTTCTTCCGGGCGGAGGACTACCTGCGGTTGCGCGACCGGGTCGCGGCGGCGGGCTGCGACACCCCGGTCATCCCCGAGATCATGCCCGCGACCGACGTCCGGCAGATCGCGCGGTTCGCCGAACTGTCCCACGCCACCTTCCCCGACGACCTCGCCCGAAGGCTGGACGCCTGCCGCGGCAACCCGGCGGACGGACACCGCGTCGGCGTCGAGCACGCCACCGCCATGGCCGAACGGCTGCTGGCCGAGGGCGCTCCCGGCCTGCACTACATCACTCTCAACCGGTCCACCGCGACCCTGGAGATCCACCGGAACATCCACCGCGCCCTGCGCGGTCCCCACGCCCTCTCGGCCGCCCGCTGACACCGGATCGGCACGGGCGGCGCGCACGGCAGGCACCGCACCCCGCCGCACCGCACCGCACTGGACCGGCCGCACCGGACGGGGCGGGACGGGGCGGGGCGGGGCCCGCAGGACCGCTTGAGCCGCGCTCGAGATCCGTGGCCCCTGCCACGGGCCCGGGGTTCACTTGGCGCCATGGCCCTCCACGCGCAGCTCCCGCCGTGCCCGATGCTGTCCGAGCCCCGGCTGCGGGACGCCCAGGCCCTGCTGCTGTCCGGCGACCCGCGCCGGGCGGCCGACCGCTGCGCACACCTGCTCGGGGGTGCCCCGCACGCCAGGACACCCGGCTGGCAGGCCGCGTTCGGCGCGCTGCGCGCGGAGTCCCTGCTGTGCCTGGGCGACGCCGGGTGGGCCGAGCGTGAGGCCGCCGCCGCGGTACGGGCCGCCCCGCCCGGCGGTGCCCTGGTGCTGTGGCCGGCGGCGGTCCTGGCGCAGACACTGACCGAGACGGGCCGGTACGAGGAGGCGGACCGGCAACTGCGCGACGCCGCCCGCGGACCGCTGCCGTCCACGGCGTACGCCCTGCCGTACCTCAGGGCCCGCGGCCGGCACCGCCTGGCCGTGCGGCGCCCCGCGGAGGCCCTCGCCGACTTCCGGCGGACCGGGGGAGGGGTGAACCGTCCCGACGCGGGCCTGTTCTTGCACCTTCCCTGGCGGACCGACGCGGCCGAGGCCCTGCTGGGGCTGGGCCGCTGCCGGCAGGCCGCGGAACTGGTCCGCGAACAGCTCGCCCGCACCGCCGTCCTCGGCCCCAGGTACCGGGGCGTCGCCTTGCGTCTGCTGGCGGCCACCGAGGAACCGGCCCGGCGGCCGGCCACGCTCGCCCGGGCGATCGTCGAACTGCGCGCCTGCGCCGACCGCCCGGAGCTCGCCCGTGCGCTGGCCGACCTGGGGGACTGCCTGCACGACCTGGGGGACGACTTCACCGCCGGCGGGGTCCTGCGGCGCGCCCGGCACCTGGCCGCCGACTGCGGAGCGCCACCGCTGCCCGCACGCGTCCTGCCCGGTACCGTCCGCCCGGCCCGCTACCGGGCCGGCACGTCCCCGCGCCGCCTGCCCGCCGCGCCCCGCGACGACCGTCCCGCCGCCAGCGGCGTGTGAGCGCCCGGCCCTCGGCGCCGGCACCCGGCGCCGAGGGCCGGGCGTCCGTGCCGGAACCCGTGCCCGCGGCCGCGTTTGCGCCGGCCCCCGTGCGCGGTCAGTCGTCGGCGCCGAAGTAGTCCGGCTGGGTCTGCACGTTGAGCTCGCGCAGCCGGATCTTCCGCGCGGGGTCGGTCCGCCTGTCGTTGATCTTCAGGACGTCGAGCCCCTTGACCAGGTCGCTCGAGTAGATGTGGCCGTTGTAGTAGTACGCCGACCACGAGCCGCCCCATGCGACGGCGTCCGTGGTGAGCGGGCCGCGCTCGAAGTAGGCGATCTCCCTGGGCCTGGCGGAGTCGGTGAAGTCCCAGACGGAGACACCGCCCTGGTACCAGGCCTGGACCATGATGTCCTTGCCCTTGACCGGGATCAGTGAGCCGTTGTGGGCGACGCAGTTCTCGGTGGCCGTCTGGTGGCGCGGGATCTTGTAGTAGCTCCTGAAGACGAGCTTGCGCCGGTCGCCCTTGCCGACGATGTCGTAGATGCCGTCGGCGCCTCGGTCGGGTCCGATCTCCGCGTTGCAGGTGGCCGCGCCGCCGCCGCCCAGCTCGTCGGTGAAGACGACCTTGTCGGCTTTCTGGTTGAAGGTCGCCGAGTGCCAGAACGCGAAGTTGACGTTGTCCTGGACCTGGTCGATGACCCGGGGGCGCTCGGGGTCGGCGATGTCGAGGAGGACGCCGTCGCCCATGCAGGCGCCTGCCGCGAGGTCCTCGGAGGGCAGCACGGTGATGTCGTGGCAGCCGGTGGTCTTGGTGACGCCCGGGTGGGTGGGCTCGCCCGGGTTGCCGCCGCCGTCCGGTCCGTCGCCGGGGAAGAGCACCGGGAAGCCGACCACGGCGGCCTTGTGCGGGGCGCCGCGCGGCACCTTGATGACCGAGATGCCGTCGAGCGGCGGCCGGCAGTCGGGGTAGGTGGCGCTGGGGCCGTAGGAGGAGACGTAGATGTAGACGCTCCGGCGCTCGGGCACCAGGGTGTGGGTGTGCGAGCCGCAGGGGGTCTCGACGGCGGCGACGTACTTCGGGTTCGCCTTGTCGCTGATGTCGAAGACCTTCATGCCCTCCCAGGAGGACTTCTCGGTCTCCGGCTGTTCGGTGCTGGCGCAGGAGTCGTCGCTGCGCGAGGAGTCGGTGGACAGGAAGAGCAGGTTCCCTGAGACGGATATGTCGTTCTGCCAGCCCGGGCAGAAGACCTGGGCGACGGTCTTCGGGGACGCGGGCACGCTCATGTCGAAGATCCGGAAACCGTCGAAGTTGCCCGCGAAGGCGTACCTCCCCTGGAAGGCGATATCCGTGTTGAAGCCCGGCAGCGCCTGGTTGGGGAGACTGGCCACGGGTTCGATGTTGGCCGAGTGGACGATCCCGTCGGGAGCCGGGACGCCGCCCGGGGACGGCGCGGTGGTGCCGGGGCCGGGGGCCGCACCCGCCTGAGTCGTCGTCAGGAGCGTGCACAGGAGCCCGGCGGCGGCCACGAGCGCGCCCAGGCGTCTGCGCCGCGCTCGGGGACGGGGCAGGGGACGGGTCAACAGGGGCACCGCGGCCCTCCCTGGTCGAAGTGGTCGCCGTGCACGGCGGAACGGTGCACGGACATCGGCAGTATCGGTCCGGTCACGACCGCGCCGGTCGAGGCGGGCTTGACCGTCCGTGGAGCCGCCGGACCCGCACCGCGCGGGAGCGCGGTGCGGGCGGCTAGGGGGCTTCTGATGGATCTCCGCGGCGTCGCGACGCCCGGCACGCACTCTCGCCGCACCGGACGAAAGCCCGACTAGCTCCGCTACGAGGACTTCCGCCCGGCACGCCGGGAGCACGCACCGACCGCCGCTCCTTCTTCCACGGAGCTCCGTCAGAAGCCCCTAGGCGTCGATGTCGCGGAGCTTGAAGGCCGAGGCGAGTTCCGCGACCGGAACGGTCCGCCCCGCGTACCGGTCGAGGTGCGCGCTCTCGAACAGCGCGTGGATTGCGCGGCCGGGGAATTCCAGCGAGTCGGTGTCCGCCGGAATCCGGTCCGCGCTGGTCGCCGCCATGACCGCCTCGGTGCGGGTGAACCCCGGCGAGAGCGCCAGCGCCGTGGCGCCGTGCGGGCGCAGGTCGTGCGCGACGGTGCGGGCGAGCCGGCTCACGGCCGTCATCGCCAGGTCGTAGAACACGTGCCCGCCCAGGACCTCGGAGCCGGGATCGGTGTAGCCGGTGAAGACCAGCAGGCCGCGACGCTCGATGAGCAGCGGTGCGGCGTGCCAGGCGGAGACCATGTGGCTGCGGACACCGACGTCGACCATGTTCGACCAGTGTTCCAGCGGCAGTGTCCAGAACGGCCCGCCCACGAAGGGCAGCGCGTTGCCGTTGAAGGCGTTGGCGACCATGAGGTCGATGCCGCCCTGTTCGGCACGGATCCGGTCGAACAGGGCGGCCACCGCCTTGTCGTCGGCGTGATCGACGACCACCCCGATCCCCGTGCCGCCACGGGCCGTCACCTGCTCGGCCGTGTCCTCCACGGTTCCCGGCAGGTCGCTGTAGCGCCGCCCGCGGGACTCCCGGTCGGTGACGTAGACGGTCGCGCCGGCCTCGCCGAGGACGAGCGCCGTGCCCCGGCCGATGCCGCGCGCCGCACCGGTGACGACCGCGATCGTGCTGCTGTCCATGTGATCCTCCCCTGGCATGCGTCGCCTGGCACGCTACGTGCGTCACCCCGGGGGGAGGCGGTCCCACACGGGACAGAGGAGGACATCCGCCGCGAATTCCGCGCCGTGCTCGACGGATCCCCGAGCGAAACTGCACCGCTGGTGCAGCGGGGCCGGCGGCCACCGCCGGCCGATGGTGACACGGCCACCGCCCGGCCGACGTCCGTGTCCTGGCCGGCCGGACGCGCCCCCGCCCCGTGCGCCCCGTGCGCCCCGTGCCCTCCAGGATCGCTCGAGCCCCGGTGGGGGACCGTGGCCCTGCCGGGCGGACCCCGCTTCACTTGGGGAACCAGCCCCCCCCGCGACCGCCGGCCGCCGGCCCTCACCCCCCCGGGGCCGGCGGCCCGGCCGCGGCGTCCGCCACCGGGCCCCGGGCCCCGGCCCGCACGCGAGAAGAAGACGGAGCCGACCGTGCACCCACCCGCCCCTGCCGAGCCCGGCCGCCTGACCGCCGTCCGGGCCGCGAACATCTTCGACGGTGACCGGGTGCGCGGACCGGGCACCGTCTTCATACGGCAGGGGGTCATCACCGGCGTCGAGACGGCCAACACCGCTCCCCCCTGCGACGCGGCCGTCCATGAACTGGGGCCCGGCTCCTTCCTGCTGCCCGGGCTCATCGACGCCCACAGCCATCTGTGCTGGAACGCCGGGCCCGACGCCGTCGCCGCCGTCACCGCGGACCCGCAGGCCACCCTGCACGCCAACGTCCGGGCGGCCGCCGCCCGCGCCCTGCGGGCGGGCATCACCACCGTCCGGGACCTGGGCGACCGCGACTACGCGGTCGTGGCGGTACGCGACGCCGCCGCACCCCGCCGGCACGAACTGCCCGAACTGCTCGCCGCCGGGCCCCCCTTGACCACGCCCCGGGGCCACTGCCACTTCCTCGGCGGCGGCACCGCGGGGGCGCACGCGCTGCGGCGCGCGGTGCGCGAGCGGTTCGACCGCGGCTGCCACACGGTGAAGGTGATGGCCAGCGGCGGCAGCGTCACCCCGGGCAGCGACCCCTCCCTGCGGCAGTTCACCGCGGACGAACTGCGGGCCGTGGCCGAACAGGCGCACGCTCTGGGAATGAACACGGCCGCGCACGCGCACGCCCCGGCCGCCATCCTCGACGCGGCGCGCGCGGGCTTCGCGACGGTCGAACACGTCTCGTTCATGACGGGCGACCGCTTCCGTCCGCGGGCCGCCGTCATCGACGCGCTCGTGAGCGCCGGGACCTTCGCCTCGCTGACGGCCGGGGACGTCTGCGCGGACCGGGCCGCCGCGCCGCCGCTGGCCGCGAAGATGCTCCAGTGCCTGGCGACGGTGCTGCCGCCGCTGAGGGCGGCGGGCGCCCGGATCGTCCTGGGCTCGGACGCCGGGATCGGGCCGACCAAGCCCCACGACGCACTCGTCGAGGGCGTGCGCGATGCCGTGCGGCTCGGCGTCGACGGTGCCGCCGCGCTGCGCATGGTCACCGGCGAGGCGGCCGAGGCCTGCGGGGTCCAGGGCCGCAAGGGACGCCTCGCGCCGGGCGCCGACGCCGATCTGCTCGTCCTGGGGGCCGACCCGGTCCTGGACATGGCGGCGCTGACCGAGGTGCGCGGCGTCTACCGCCTGGGACACCCGGTGCACGGCCACGACGCCGCCCCCCTCTGAGACGCCCCCGCCGGGCAGGCATCCGGCGGCCCGCTGGACTTCCGCTCGACGACCGCTCGAGTCCGGGCGGAAAACGGCGTTTTGCCCCGCGCGGCCCGTTACGGTGCTCAAGGCCGACGGCCGGCGAGGAACCCACAACCGGCCCTGCGCCCCGCCTGTCCCACCCGCACCGCCCTTTTCCGCACCACAGCCGACAACCGGGGGAGAACCATGATCAACCGCAGAGGAGCCGTCCGCCTGGGCATAGGCGCCGGCGCCGCCACCGCACTCGGCGGTGCCCTGTCCGCCCCCACCGCGGGGGCCGCGCCGTCCGGCCGCCGCCGCGCCGCGGGCCCCGACTGGAACGCGCTGCGGCGCCACCTGTCGGGGGACGTCGTCCTGCCGGGGGAGGCGGACTACGACCGCGCCCGCAAGATCTACATCGGCTACTACGACCGGGTCAGACCGCAGGCCGTCGCCTACCTGGACAACACCGAGGACGTCCGCACGGCCCTGAAGTTCGCGCAGGACCACGCGATCCGGCCGACGATCCGCAGCGGCGGCCACAGCTTCGGCGGCTACTCCGTCTCCGACGGCCTGGTGCTCAACCTCTCCCGCCTCGATACGGTCCGCCTCGGCACGCGCACCGTCCACGTGGGCCCCGCCGCCCAGCAGGTCGACGTCCTCCAGCAACTCGCCCCCCAGGGCATCGCCGTGGCCAGCGGCATCTGTCCCGGGGTGTGCCCCGGCGGCTTCGTGCAGGGCGGCGGCCTGGGCTGGCTGACCCGCCAGTACGGCATGGCGTGCGACACCCTCGTCTCCGCGCAGGTCGTCCTCGCCGACGGGCGCGTCGTGCGGGCCTCCCCCAAGGAGCACCCCGACCTGTTCTGGGCGATGCGCGGCGGAGGCGGCGGCAACTTCGGTGTCGTCACCCGCTACGAGATGCGGGCGTTCGACGTGCGCTCCATGGTGAACTTCCAGCTCACCTGGCCGGCCGACGCCGCCCAGCGGCTCATGGCCGCCTGGCAGAACTGGGTGATCGACGGCCCCCGCGAACTGGGGGCGGCCCTGGGCCTGCAGATGACCGACGCCGGCAGCGACGCCGTCGACCTCATGGTCTACGGCGCCTGGCTGGGCGCGCCGGACAGGTTCCCGGCGGTCCTCGACTCGCTGATCTCCATGGCCGGTTCGGCACCCGCGACCCGGGACATCAAGGAACTGTCCTACCGCGACGCCATGATGTCCTGGTACGGCTGCGCCGACCTGACACCGCAGCAGTGCCACACCGTCGGCTACACCCCCGAGGCGAAACTGCCCCGGGAGAACTTCGCGCTCGACCGCAACCGGATGTTCTCCGGCCCCGTCCCCGACCAGGGCCTGCACGACATGCTGAACGTCTTCTACGCCGACCGGCGCCCCGGGCAGTTCCGCTACCTCAGCCTCTTCGCCTTCGGCGGCGCCGCCAACGACGTCGAGCGCACCGCGGCGGCGTACGTCCACCGGGACACCGAGTTCTACACCGGCTTCTCGGTGGGGCTGTCCGACCCCAGCCCCACCCCGGAGGACGAGGCGGCCGCCCGCGCCTGGGACGACAAGGCCTTCGCGGTCATCGACCCGCTCTCCAACAAGGAGAGCTACCAGAACTTCATCGACCCCGCGCTCACCGACTGGAAGTCCTCCTACTACGGCGAGAACTACGAGCGGCTCACCACCGTCAAGCGCACCTACGACCCGCACCGCCTGTTCTCCTTCGCACAGGGGATCGTGTGAGCTCCAGGCACCCGCTCAAAGGCCGCGTGGCCGTCGTCGCCGACGGCCACGCGGCTGCGGCCGCGGCATCGCCACCGGACCCGGCGCAGCCGGCGCGACCGTGTACGTCACCGGCCGCACCTGTGCCGGGCACCCCCTTCGAGAGGGGCCGCCCGGAGACCACCGAGGAGACCGCGGCCCTGGTCCAGGAGGCCGGCGGCACCGACGGCCACCGCGACGACCTCTGCTGCGACCCGGCCGAACACGCGGTGGTCCGGCTCGCCCGCGCCCAGGCCGCGGAACTGGCACGGCACCACGTCGCGGCCGTGGCCGTCACCCCGGGACTCCCGCGCTCGCAGGCGATGCCCGACCACGTCGGGGTGAGCGAGGAGAACCGGCGCGAGGCGATCGCCGCCGACGCGCTCTTCGCGTTCTCCGCGAGCCCGCGCCACCTGCGGCGCGGTGTGGCGCGGCCGGCCGCCGACCCGCACGCACCCGGCAGGTCGGGAGACCTGTACGCCAGTTGGGAGCTCGCCGAGGAGCACGGCTTCACGGATGTGACCGGCGACCGGCCCGACTGGCGCCACCGGAGCCGGTGAACGCCCCTCCGGTGAACGACCCCCGGTGGAAATCCGATACCCGACCAAGAAGGTGACACACATGGCCGACCCACGAGCCGGCACGAGCAACGGTGCGGGCAAGATACTCCTCGCACTGCTCTGCATGGCTCAGTTCATGCTGATCCTGGACCTCGCCGTCGTCGCGGTGGCCGTGCCCTCGATCCAGTCCCAACTGGGCGTCTCCACGGCGGACATCCAGTGGGTCTCCACCGCCTACGGCCTGGCCTTCGGCGGCTTCCTGGTCGCCGCGGGCCGCGCGGCCGACCTCTTCGGACCCAAGCGCATCCTCCTGGCCGGCCTGGCCGTCTTCGCTCTCGCCTCCGCCGCATGCGGCCTGGCCCCCGGCGGCGGCCTGCTCTTCGTCGCCCGCGCCGTACAGGGATTCGGCGCCGCCCTCGTCTCCCCGGCCGCGCTGACCCTGGTCACCACCAGCTTCGGCGAGGGCGAGGACCGCAACAAGGCGCTCGGCATCTGGGGGGCCGTCTCCTCGGGCGGCGCGATCGCCGGACAACTGCTCGGCGGAGTCCTCACCGACCTGGCCGGATGGCGCTCCATCTTCCTGATCAACGTGCCCATCGGCATCGCCGTGATCGTCGCCGTGGCGGCGTATGTGCGCAAGGACCGGCCCCGCGCCCAGGGACGCATCGACCTGCCGGGCGCGGCGCTGCTCACCGCGGGCGTCGTCCTGCTGGTGACCGCGGTGACCCGGGCGGCCGAACACGCCCTGGACACCAGTGTCCTGGCCACCGGCGCCGGCGGGCTGCTCGTCCTGGTGGCCTTCACCCTCCACGAATCCCGGGCCGCCCACCCCGTGGTCCGCCTGTCGATGTTCCGCAACCGGTACGTGGCCTACGGCAACCTGGTGTGCATGCTCACCTCCGGCGTGGGCACCGTCTCGGTGTTCCTCACCACCCTCTACCTGCAGCAGGTGCTCGGCCTGAGCCCGATGACGGCCGGCCTGGGGTTCGTCCCGGTCACCGCGCTGATCCTGGTGGTGTCGATGCGGATCCAGCCGCTGGTGAAGAGGTTCGGCGTGCGGACGCTGCTGCATGTCTCCGCGCTCTGCCTCGTGATCGGGGCGCTGCTGCTCAGCCTGGTCACCGTCGACGGCTCCTACTGGGTGCAGGTGCTTCCCGGGCTGCTGTTCAGCGGCCTGGGCGCGGCGCTCAGCTTCACCCCGGCGATGATCCTGTGCACCACCGGCGTCGCCGACGAGGACCAGGGGCTCGCCTCCGGGATCCTGGGCACCTCGCAGCAGATCGGTGCGGCCGTCTTCCTCGCGGCCCTGAACACCGTGGTGGCCGCGGTCGCCGCCGGCGGCGGCCCGCAGGCGCTGACCGACGGGTTCCGGGCGGGTTTCCTGTGGTCCCTCACACTGCCCGTCCTCATGGTCGTCTGCGTCCTGGCGCTGCCCCGCGAACGGGCGGGGCAGCCGGACGGCGCAGGCACCGGCGACGGCGGCTCCGCGAAGCCGGGCCCGGCCGAGGAAGCCGTCCGCTGACCGGCACGGGCCGGCCATACCGGCCGGCCCGTGCCTTTGCTCGCCGAGCGGGCCCGAAGGCGAGGGGCACCGCACCGGTGGGTCCTCACGCCGCCGCCTCAGGCGGGGGCCGTCCCCCGCGGGCGCCGGCGCCCGCCCGGGCGCCGCCGCCCGGGCGGGCCGGGCCGCACCAGTACCGCAGGCTGTGCCGCAGCTGCCCGGTGCCACCGCCGTGACCGGCCCAGGCGATGTACCCGTCCGGCCGCACGAGCAGCGCCTCGGCCAGATCGGTGCGCTCCGCCCGGCCCCGTACGACGGTGACCCGGTCGGCCCACCCCTGGGCGGCACCCGCGCAGACACCTCCCGCGGACTGGTCGAGCAGGACGAACGTGCCCTCCCGGAACAGCTCGTACAGCCGCCCGGCCCCGGGCCCGGGGCCGGCCCCGGCCGGCCGCAGCGCCGCATCCGGCAGCCGGCGCCCCACGAGCCGGTGCACCGGGCCGTCAACGGCGCCGGGCAGCGGCGGATACCGCAGCGTGAGACCGGACAACTGATCGACGACCGCGGACTGCACCAGGGGCAGCCCCATCAGCCGGGTGCTCAGCGAACGCACCACGCGCGCGGCGGGCGACCTGGACACCTCGAAGCGGTAGAGCAGATCCGTCGTGCGCAGCGTGGCACGGGCGATGGGGCGGCGCTCGCGCTGGTAGGTGTCCAGGACATGCGCGGGACAGCGGCCCCGCAGATGGGCCGCGAGCTTCCAGCCCAGGTTCAGCGCGTCCTGGACACCCGTCTGCAACCCCTGGCCGCCGGAGGGGATATGGGTGTGCGCGGCGTCACCGGCGAGCAGCACCCGGCCCAGCCGGTAACGCTCGCTGAGCCGCTGCTCGCTGCGGAACCGGGACATCCACAAAGGGTCGTGCAGACCGAAGTCGGTGCCCAGGACCGACCGGCAGCTGTCCCGCAGCTCCGCCACCGTCACCGGCGTGTCCACCGGCACCGCCATCCGCTCACGGTCCAGGACGATCAGCCGGAACGTGCCGTCACCGAACGGGAAGAGGACCACCATGCCGCGCCGCCCCATGCGCGCGTACACCACCGGGTCGGGCTCGACGGCGAGCCGCACGTCGGCGACGATCAGCGAACTCTCATAGGCCGACCCCTCGAACCGGATACCGGCCAGCCGCCGCACCGTGCTGTGCGCCCCGTCGCAGCCGACCACGAAGTCCGTGTGCAGCACCGTGGTGCCCTCCGCGGTGGTGAGGTCGGCGCTCACACCGCCGGCGTCCTGCCGCAGCCCGGTCAGTTCGACACCACGCCTGATGCGGGCGCCGCGCTCCACCGCCCAGCGGCGCAGCTGCTCCTCGGTCCGGTGTTGCGGGATGACCAGCATGTACGGGAAGGGGGTGTCGGCCCTGCCGTAGTCCAGCCAGCCCTTGCCGTCGCCCAGGGCGGCGTGCGCCCACGGCAGCCCCCGCTCCACGAACGGCTCGGCGCGGCCCCGCAGGTCGAGCAGTTCGAGGGTGCGCGGGAGCAGACCGAAGGCCCGGGAGCGGTCGGACGCCGCCGGCCGCTTGTCGATCACATGGCAGGTGAGGCCTGCCGCGCACAGCTCCGCGGCAAGCGTGAGACCGGTGGGCCCGGCTCCCACCACGAGGACGGACGGGGACGTGGACATCGGCGCTCCTGAAGGTGCCTGTCGGGCCGCAGCGGTCATACGGGGCGTACGGCGTGGGTGACGACGAAGACGCCCGGGTGGGTCTCCGCCCGGCGCGGGCAGAGGCCGGCCCGCCGTACCAGGGCCCGCATCTCCTCGGCGCCGTACAGCCGGGGCAGCCGGCCCAGAGCCTTCAGGACCACGGTGAGCAGCGCTCCCGGCGGGGCGTGCTCGGCGATCAGGACGGATCCGCCCGGGCGCAGCACCCGCCGCACCTCCCTGAGCCCCGCCTCCGCGTCCGTCCAGTGGCCGAACGAGGTGGTGCTGAGCACCAGGTCGACACCGCCGTCCGGCAGCGGCAGCCTCTCGGCGCGGCCGGCGTGGAGCGAAGCGGCGGGCAGCCGCTTGCCGGCGATGGCGAGCATCGCCTCGGCCGGGTCCACGCCGTGCAGGCGGGCGCCCGGCCACCGCTCGGCGGCCGCGGACAGCAGCTGCCCGGTGCCGCAGCCGATGTCGAGCACGGTGTCCGGGGCGAGACGGGCCTGCTGGGCCCAGCCGAGCACCAGGTCGTGGGCGGCCACGCAGTCCTTGCCGAACTTGGCGTCGTAGCGCGGCGCGATCCGGTTGAAGGTGCGCACGTGTCCGGGGTCTGCCATGGCTTGCTCCGCCTTTCCGGCGCTGTCGACGCAGGGCACATCACCAAGACGCAGGGCCCATCACATGAAGGGGGCCCGCCGCTCCCGTGAGGGCTGCCCGCCCCGCCGTGGCCGGGCCCAGGCCCAGGCCCAGGGCAGGGGCCGGGGCCGGGGTCAGGGGCTGAAGTCCTGGCTCTCCTTCAGCACGGACCGGGCGATCTCCTCCAGCCTGTCCCACTGGATCGACTCCGGAGGCGTGAGCCCGCGCGCCTTGAGGTAGCGCGCGGTCTCACGCTCCATGGCCTCGGCGACGCCCGCCCAGCCCTCCGAGCCCAGACCGGGCCCGGGAATGACCCGCTCGGGCGTGAACCCCCAGCCCTCGCCGTGCCGGGCCAGGCGGCCGGTGACCGACAGCAGCTGGATCGAGCCGAGCCGTTCGTCGTGGCTGTGCCAGAGCAGCCACGCCGGCCCCTCCGCGGCCGGGGTGCCCTCCGGCAGCGCGAGCACCATCACCGAGGACTCCCGGTCCTGGCGCGGCTGCACCCGCAGGCTGAACGGGTACCCGTCGAGGTCCGCGAAGGAGAGCACCGGACGGCTGAACAGGTGCAGGTACTTGTCGAGTTCGGACCACGCCGTCATGCCACACGCTCCAGGATCTGCTCGCCCGTCTCGTTCTTCGAAAAGGTCCACACCCGCTCGGGGGTGACGGTGATCCGCACCCGCCACCAGTAGCCCTTGGGCGTCATCTCCCGGCTCTCGGGGGACAGGACGCCGTGCAGCGAGTCGGGCTGCCTGCGGAACAGTTCGGCCCAGAAGTCCTCCAGGCCCTCGGCGGTGTGCAGCTCGTCCGGCGCGGTGGCGCGGCCCTGGACGAGCACCGGAGCCGTGGTGGAGGGCAGACCGCTGCCGGTGAAGTCGGAGAAGAGCAGGGAGACCCGGTCGTCGCGGTGGATGTGCTCCAGCTTGCGCGGATAGGCCACCCCCGTGCTCAGCACGATCTCGTTCTGCTCGGGCTTCCACAGATACGCCAGGGGCCAGGCGACGGAGCGCCCCTCCTTGGAAAGCGTGGCGAGCTCACAGACTCGTACTCGTCGCAGAACGTCGGTGACGTCTTCGGACAGGTTGGCGAGCATTGGTCTCCAAACCCTTTCGTGGCACGGGCGTCGAATTTCCTGCTGTGCACTTCTTACGCCGCCCGTCACCATAACGGGCCATACCGGCAAGCCACTTGAGAATTACTTGAGGAACACTTTCGCCGTCAGCGCGGCAGGGCGACCAGCTCGGTGAGCGAACCGGATATCGGGACACAGGCCGGCGCCTCGGCTCCCGGCGCCGTGACCAGGGCCCGCACCGTGCCGCCGGGGACCGTGGAGATACGCACGACCGGGTCGATGACCGTGCCGGCCGGAAGGACGACGGGCGCCCGCTGCATGATCCGGGTCAGCACCAGCTGCATCTCCAGGAGCGCCAGGTTCCGGCCGATGCAGTTGTGCCGACCCAGCCCGAAGGGGAAGTACTCGTGCTGCGCGGGCCTGGCGTCCTCCCAGCGCTCCGGGCGAAAACGCAGCGGCTGCGGGAACGTCGCCGGGTCGCGGTGCGTCACGAAGGAGCTCACCACCGCCATCGCGCCGCGCGGCACCGGACACCCGTCCACCTCGGCCCCCTCGTCGGCGTAGCGCACACCGAACGACGCCGGCGGCATCAGCCGCAGACTCTCCTTCACGACCCGGCCGAGCACCGGCATCCGGGCCAGCGTCGCGGGCGTCGGCGGCGCCTGCCCGGCGACCTGGACCACCTCCTCGCGCAGCCGCCGCCACCACGGGCGGTGCTGGTCGAGCAGGACCAGGGTCCACAACAGCGAGGAGGCCACACTGTCGTGGCACAACGCCGTGTACGCCTCGCCGAGCAGCTCGTCATCGGTGAGCCGCTCCCCCTCCTGCCCCTCTGGCCCCGCCAGCCTGCCCAGCAGGTCACCGCCCGCCCCGCCGGCGCGACGGTCGGCGACCAGGGCGCGCAGGATCTCCTCGATCTCGGCCGCCAGCCGGGTCATCCGCGCGTACGGCGTGCCCGGCAGCGGCACCTGCACCAGCGCGGTCAGCGGATGACCGGCCGCCGCGGCCAGCCGCACCATCTTGTCGTTGAGGCGCTCGGCGGCCACCGGATCCTCCAGCCCGGCCATCGTGGCCAGGGAGATCCGGGTCACCAGCCGCGCCAGCTCCTCGTGCAGCACCACCTGCGCGCCGGGCCGCCACCGGTCGAGCATCTCGTCGGTGAACCGCACGATGGCATCGCTGTAGGCGTTGACGTACCGCGGCGAGAAGGCCCGCTGCATGGCCTGGCGGTGCCGCCGGTGCACCGTGCCGTTCAACCGCAGGAGCCCGCTGGTCAACAGCATCATCGGGGAGCCCGCGGGCAGCCGCAGGTGCCGGAAGGAGTCCGACACGAAGCCCGCGCCGGTCAGGACCTGACGCGCCTGCTCGGGACCGAACGCGAACAGCGTGCGCGGCCGGGACGCGGGCAGCGCGCACACGGCACCGTACTCGCGCCGCAGCCGGCACAGAAAGGGCAGCGGACGGCGCAGCAGGTTCAGCCCCGCCGCCATCCGGCGCAGCCCCAGCACATCCGCCGGTCCGGCAAGCCGTCCCGCCCCGGCCGGGGCGGGAGAAGGTCGAGGCATGGCGATTGTCCTCTCGAAATAACGTGCCGAAAAACGTGCCGAAAAAAGTGCCGAACGACGTGCCGAATGACGTGCGTTCGTGATTTCGGGTGCCCGCGTACGGAAGCCGCGTGTCCCAACCCGTCAAACCATCACCCGAAAACGGTGCGCCGAACAGAATTCCCCGGAAAAGAAACATGCGGTGCACCGAGGCTCAGCCCCTCGTCCAGCGACGCCCTAATTCCACTCAGGGACCGCGCAAGGCGGTTCAGGTGTCCTGGGTCCCGGGCCACGTCCGAACGCCCCCTTCGCGTGGGCCGCGACGACCGCGAAGAAGCATCGAGGAAAGGGCGAGCGCCTTGCATGCGCGTACGAACGAGCAGACGGTGCTCGCCGCCATCCGGTCGGCGTGCGACCGCGACCCCGGCGCGGTGGCCGCGGTGTTCCCCGCCCAGCCCGCGCTCGGCCGGCCCGACGAGACCCGCTTCACCCGCGCCGGCCTGGACCGCGCCGCCCGCGCACTCGCGGTCGGACTGCGCCGCCACGGCGACGCGCCCGTCCTGCTGCTGATGCAGCCGGGCCCCGACTACCTCACCGCCTTCCTCGCCACCACCTACGCCGGGCTGCCCGCCGCGCCCGTCTACCCGCCCAACCCCGCAGACGTACGGCGGGACTTCACCCGGCTCGGCGCGATCCTCGCCAAGCTCCCCGACGCCACCCTGCTCACCGAACCGGGCCTGCTCCAGCCGCTGCGCGCACTGTTCGCCGAGCGGCTGCCGCACATCGACCCCGCCCGGCTCCTCGACACCGCGGCCGACGACGCGCTCGCCGACGCATGGCGCGAGCCCGCCGTACGCGCCGACGACCCGCTGTTCATCCAGTTCACCTCCGGGTCCACCGGCACCCCGCGCGGCGTCGTCGTCGCGCACCGCAACCTGCTCGCCAACGTCGCCGCCATCACCGGCCGGTTCGGGCTCGGCCCCACCAGCACCGGCGCGCTGTGGCTGCCGCCCTACCACGACATGGGGCTCGTCGGCGGCATCCTCACCCCCCTGCTCACCGGCTTCCCCGTCCACCTGCTGTCGCCCCTGTCGTTCCTCGCCGACCCGATGAGCTGGCTGCGGCTGCTCGACCGGACCAGGGCCACACACACCGGTGCCCCCAACTTCGGCTACGCGCTGGCCACCCGGCGCGCCACGCGGCAGGACATCGCCGCCCTCGACCTGAGCGCCCTCGAGGTCGCCTTCTGCGGCGCCGAACCCGTCGACCCGGCAACCCTGCGGGCCTTCGCGCACACCTTCGCCCCCGCCGGCCTGCGCCCGGACGTCTTCCTGCCCTGCTACGGACTGGCCGAGGCCACCCTCATCGTCAGTGGCGCCCGGGCCGGCGCCGGGCCGCGCACCGTACGCGCGGACACCGACGCGCTGGCCCAAGGCCGCGTCCAGGAGCCCCGGGAGGGCGCCGCCGTCACCGAACTGGTCACCAGCGGCCCCCCGGTCGCCGGCACCGACGTGCTGATCGCCGACCCCCTGGACGGCAGCCGCCGCCCGGCCGGCACCGTCGGAGAAATCCTCGTCGCCTCCGACGGCGTCGCCACCGGTTATCACGACGAACCCGAGGAGAGCGCACGGGTCTTCGGCGTGCGCGTCGCCGGATCGTCCAGGACCTGGATCCGCACCGGCGACCTCGGCTTCCTCACCGACGACGGCGAACTGGTGCCGGTCGCCCGCGTCAAGGACGTCATCGTCGTACGCGGCCGCAACATCCACCCGCAGGACCTCGAACGCACCGCGCAGGACACCGACCCGGCGATCCGCAAGGGCTGTGTCGCCGTCAGCGCACTGCCCGGCCCCGACGGCAGCGAGGAGATCCTCCTCGTCGCCGAACTGCGCAAGGAGGCTGCCGGCGACCCGGCCGCAGCCCGCCGCACCGCCGCCGCGGTGCGTGCGGCCCTGGCCCGCGAACACTCCGTGCCCGTCGCCGCCGTCCACCTCATCCGCCCCGCGACCCTGCCCAAGACCTCCAGCGGCAAGGTGCGGCGCCGGGCCGCCCGCGCCGCACACCTCGACGGCTCCCTCGACACACTGTGGTGCGACACCGCCTCCCCGCCCCCGCCCGGTGTTGCCTCTCCGCCCCCGCCCGCCCTCGCCTCCTCGCCCCCGCCGGGTGCCGTCTCCTCGCTCTCGCCCGGTGTTGCCTCTCCGCCCCCGCCCGCCCTCGTCTCCTCGCCCCCGCCCGGCGCCGCCTCCCCGCCCCCGCCCGGCGCCGCCTCCCCGCCCCCGCCCGGCACCGGGCCCCGGCCGGCCGGGAACCCGGCGGCCCCCCACACGGCCGACGGCGACCTGCTGCACGCGCTCGCGGCCACCGTCATCGCCCACTTCGGCGGCGGCGACGCCCCCACCGGGGGCCCAGGCGGCGACGCCCCCGCGTGGGCCCCGGACTCCCTCACCGCCGCCCGCCTGGCGGGCGAGACCTCACGGATCTTCCGGATCCTGCTGCCGCCCGCCGACGTGCTCGCCGGCGTCGACGCCGGCCGGCTCGCCGAACTCATCCGGTCCGCGCCCACCGCCGGCGCACCCCTCGCCGCCCCGGACGGGCCGGCGCCCCTCACCCCGGGCCAGGAGTCCCTCGCCCTGCTCCACGAACTCGACCCGGCCGCCCCCGGCCTGTCCCTCGGTATCGCCTTCGCCCTGCCGCAGGCGATCCCCCCCGAACACGTCGCCCGCGCCCTGAACGCCCTGGTCGCCCGCCACCCCGCGCTGCGCAGCCGCCTGCTGCGCCGCGGCCAGGAGTGGACCCGCGTCATCGACGCCGCCCCCGACCCGGCCGCAACCTGGGGCCGCTACTGCGCGCTCACCCGCCTCCTCGCCACCGGCGAGGACGAACTCCTCGGCCTGCTCGACGAACACTGCCGCCGCGTCCCCGACCTCACCGAAGGCCCGCTGTTCCACGCCGAGATGGTGCTCTGCGGCACCTACGGCGCCCACCTCGCGGTCACCGTCCACCACGCGGTCGCCGACCTGTGGTCGATCGGCGTGCTCGCCACCGAACTCGCCGCCCTCCTCACCGAGGTGGACCCCGCCACCGCCGCGGCGGCACTGCCCGCCCCGCCCGCCACCCCCGCGGCCCGCCCCGACCCCCGGCGCACCGCTCGCGCCTGGCGGTTCTGGCGCGAACTCTGGGGCCACGGCGTCGACCCTCTCCAGCTCCCGCCCGCCCAGACCCGCCCCGAGAAGGACACCGAAGAGGGCAAGGGCCTGGCCCGCACCGCCGTCCACGCCCCGCTCACCCTGGACGCCGCCCGCACCCGGGCCCTGAAGGCCCTCGCCAAGGAATGCGGCGCCACCCTGTACGCGGTCCTGCTCGCCGCCCAGTCCCTCACCCTGGCCCGGCTCACCAACACCGCCAGGGTCCCTGTCGGCGTCCCGATGCACGGCCGCACCTCCGGCACACATCACGCCGTCGGCTTTCTCGTCTCCACCGTCCCCGTGCCCCTCGACACCGCCACCGGCACCGTCGGCGACCTGGTCGCCCGTGCCTCCCACGCCCTGCGCGGCGCCCTCGCCCACCACACCGTCGGCCACCCCGAACTCGTCGCCCTGTCCGCCGCCGACAACGGCCCCGACATCCCCGCACCGGACGCGGCCCTCCTGCTGCAGCAGGACACCCCCGGCGCCCCCCGCGGCCTCGGCACCGGGCTCCTCGGCGCCGGCGTGCGCCTCGGCGACCTCCACCTCGGCGTGACGGTCACCCCGCCGAGCATCGGCCCGTTCGGCCTCACCACCCTCCTCACCGAGAACGACGGCACCCTCACCGGCCGCGTGGAGGCAGACCCCGCCCGGTACGCCGACTGGCTGGCCGGCCAGTTCGCCACGGCCTTCACCGCCGTCGTCGACGGCCTGAGCGCCGGAGCGGACCGGGCCGTCGACGACATCAGCGCCGTCGACGACGAGCAGCGGGCCCGCATGGCGCGCTGGTCCCGGCCGGCACTGCCGGAGAACGGCGAGTCGACGCTGCACGAACTGGTGCTCGACACCGCCCGCCGCCACCCGGGGCGCACCGCCGTCGTCGCCTACGACGGCAGCCTCAGCTACCGGGAACTCGCCGACCGCTCCGCCCGCGTGGCCGCCGCCCTCGCCGCGGCCGGATGCGGCCCCGGCAGCACCGTCGGCGTCCTCGCCCCCCGCGGCCGCGACCTGCCCGCCGCACTCCTCGGTGTGCTGCGCGCGGGCGCCGCCTATCTCCCGCTGGACCCCGCCACCCCGCCCGACCGTGTCGCCGCCGTCCTCCAGGACGCGGGCTGCCGCCATGTCCTCACCGGCTCCGTGGCCGTGGAGCGCGACCACCTCCTGCCCGTCACCCTCGTCGGCCTCGACGCCGCCCTCCGCGACGCACACCGGACCCACATCCCGGTGCCGGAGACCGCCACCGGCCCCGACGACCCGGCGTATCTGCTGTTCACCTCCGGCTCCACCGGACGCCCCAAAGGAGTCGTCATCCGCCACCGCGGCGCCGTCAACCTGGTCCGCTGGGCCGGCCGCGCCTACCGGGACGACGAACTGGCCCGCACCCTCGCCGTCACCCCCACCACCTTCGACCTGTCGGTGTTCGAACTGTTCGTGCCGCTGGCCCGCGGCTGCCAGGTACACATCCTCGACAGCGTCCTGGACCTGTCCGACGCCCCCGCCCACGCCCGGGGCGCCACCCTCCTCAACACCGTGCCCTCGGCCGTCGCCACCCTCGCCGAGCGCGGCACCCTGCCCGCCTCGCTGCGCACCGTCAACGTGGCCGGCGAACCCCTCACCGCCGGCCTGGTGCGCACCCTGCACGACACCCTCCCCGGCGTCCGCGTGGTCAACCTGTACGGGCCCAGTGAGACCACCACCTACTCCACCTACGCCGAACTGCCGCCGGGCACCACCGACCCGGTGCCCATCGGCCGCCCCGTCGGCGGCACCACCCTGGCCGTCGTCGACGCCGACCTGCGCCCGGTGCCCCCGGGCGGCACCGGTGAACTCCTCATCGGCGGCGCCGGAGTCGCCCGCGGCTACGCCGGCCGCGCCGACCTGACCGCCGCCCGCTTCCTGCCCGACCCCGACAGCCCCGGCCGCACCCGGTACCGCACCGGCGACCTGGTGCGGTGGCGGCCCGACGGACAGCTGGAGTTCATCGGCCGCACCGACCACCAGGTCAAGGTCCGCGGATTCCGCATCGAACTCGGCGACGTGGAGAAGGCACTGCGCACGGTCGCCCCCCTCAAGGACGCCGCCGTCCTGGCACTGGGCGAGGGCACCGGCCGCCGCCTGGCCGCCTACCTGGTGCCCGAACAGCCCCTCGACGGCGACCCCGCCCCCTGGCTGCGCGGCATCCGCCGCCGGCTCGGCCGCGAACTGCCCGGCTACATGGTGCCCGGCCAGTACGCCGTCCTGGAGGAACTCCCACGCAACCGGCACGGCAAACTCGACCGCCACCGCCTCGCCCACATCCCGGCCTCGGCACTGCGCACCGGCAGCCGGATCGCCCCGCGCGACGAGCCCGAACGGCGCGTCGCCGCCTGCTGGCGGCAGGTCCTGCCCACCACCGAAGTCGCCGTGAGCGACGAATTCCTCGACCTCGGCGGCCACTCGCTGATGCTCAGCCGCCTCGCCCACCTCCTGGGCCGCGCCTTCGACGTCCACGTACCCCTGACGGAGCTGCGCACCCGCACCACCGTCGCCGAACAGGCCGCCTACCTCAGCGAACTCGCCCGGCAGCCCGCCCCGCCGACCCCCGCCACCCCCGGCTCCCCACGCCGCCTGGACCGCAGCCGCTACACGGCCGCCGGCCGGAGCCGCGGCACCCCCTGACCCGCGTCCCCGGCCTGGCCGCCTCCCGCCGCCCGCCCGACACCGCCCGCCCGCCCCGATTCGGCTGCGACGCCTTGGAGCCCCAGTGAAAGACCGGATACCGCCAGACGCGCACCTCTTTCCCGCCTCCCCGGGCCAGGAGCGGCTGTGGTTCCTGGACCGGATGAACGCCACGGCGAGCCGGGCCTACACACTGGCCCTGCGGCTGGACCTCAAAGGCGCCCTGGAACACACCACCCTGCAGGCCGCCCTCAACCGCGTCATGGAACGCCACGAAGCACTGCGCACCGCACTGCGCCAGGTCGACGGCCGGCTCACCCAGGTCGTCGTGCCCGGCATCACCGCCGGCCTGCCCCTGGTCGACCTGACCGACACCGCCGCAGACGACGACGAGTGCCGGCGCCGCGAACTCGACCGGCTGCTCGGCCAGGAGACCCGCCGCCCCTGGAACCTCGCCCAGCCGCCCCTGCTGCGCTGCCTCCTCGCCCGCCTGGCCGACGACCACCACGTGCTGCTGCTGACCGTCCACCACGCCGTGTGCGACGGGCTCTCCCTGCAGATCGTCCTGCGCGACCTGCTGCAGGCCTACACCCAGGGCGGCCTCGACCCGGACACCGAACCCCTGCAGTTCGCCGACTACGTCGTCTGGAACAGCGGCGCCCCCGACGACGACGGCACCCCCGACCCCCAGTGGGCCGCGCGCCGCCGGCGGGCCCGCGACCACTGGACCGACACCCTCACCGGCGCCCCCCACATCCTCGAACTGCCCACCGACCGCCGCCGCCCCGCCCTGCAGTCCCACGCCGGCGCCCGCGTCCCCGTACGCCTGGCACCCGCCTACGCCGACCGGCTGCGCGACTGGTCCGCCGCCCACGGGGTCACCCCCTTCACCGCACTGCTCACCGCGTACGTCGTCGTCCTGTCCCGCACCAGCGGCTGCGACGACCTGCTCGTCGGCCTGCCCGTCGCCGGACGCGGCCACCCCGACCTGTCCGGCACCGTCGGATACCTCGCCAACACCTGCCCCCTGCGCGCCGACCTGCGCACCGACCCGACCCTCGGCGACCTCAGCCGCACGCTCTACACCACGCTCACCGGCGTCCTCGACCACGCCGACCTGCCCTTCGGTGAACTCGTCGACCTGCTCGCGCCGCCGCGCATGCCCGAACGCAACCCCCTCTTCCAGGTGCTGTTCGGCCTCCAGCAGGACGTGCGGCGCAGCTGGGACCTGCCCGGACTCCACGTCGACGTCACCGACGCCGACTGCGGCAGCGCCCGCGTCGATCTGTCGCTGTTCCTCTTCGAGGACCGCTCCGGGGCCTTCGAGGGATTCCTGGAGTACGCCACCGCGCTGTTCGAGCACTCCACCGTCGAGCGGTTCGCCGACCAGCTCCACCGCGTGCTGAACCAGCTGCTGCGCGACGCGGACGTGCCCGTCTCCGCGGTCGACCTCACCGGCGTCGGCGGCGACACCACCGCCCGCATCGACGGCGGACCGCTGGAGCAGCCCTGGCCGCTGGTGTGGCCGCGCATCGTCGAGATCGCCGGCCGGCACCCCGACGCCGAGGCGGTCCGCGACGAGCGCCGCGCCCTCGACTACACCACCCTGCTCGCCCGCGTCGAAACGGCCGCGGCCCGGCTGCACCGGGCCGGAGCGGGCGCGGGCGACCGCGTCGCGGTCTGCGTCGAACGGGACGCCGACACCGTCGTGGCCCTGCTCGCCTGCTGGCGGCTCCGGGCGGTGTACGTGCCCCTCGACCCGGCGGCCCCGCCGCCGCGGCGCGCGATGATCCTCGACCAGGCCGCCCCCGCCGTCGTCGTCGCCACCGACCCGGCGACCGTCCCCGACGCCCACCGGGCCCGCACCCTGCCCGCCGCCGCCCTGGCCCCCGACCCCGCCCGTCCGCCCGCCCGGCCCTCACCCGCCGCCGCCCGGGCAGCGGTCGCGTCCGCGCCGCTGCCCGCCGGCGGTGCCCGCCCGCCCGACACCGCCTACCTGATGTTCACCTCCGGCTCCACGGGACGCCCCAAGGGCGTCGCCGTCAGCCACGCCAGCCTCACCTCCTTCCTGCACGCCCTCACCGGCCGGATCGAACTGGGCCCCGGCGACCGGTGGCTGGCCCTGACCACCACCGCGTTCGACATCTCCCTGCTCGAACTGCTCGGGCCCCTGGTCACCGGCGCCACCGTCGTCGTCGCCCCCGCCTCCGCCCAGCGCGGCGCCGTCGAACTCGCCGACCGGCTCAGCGCCGCAGGCATCACCGTCGCCCAGGCCACCCCCGCCGTGTGGCGGCTCGCCCTGTCCGCCGGCTGGCAGCCCAGACAGGGCTTCACCCTGCTGTCCGGGGGCGAGGCCCTGCCGCCCGACCTGGCCGACGCCCTGGCCCGCACCCCGGCCGACGTCCACAACCTGTACGGGCCCACCGAGACGACCATCTGGTCCTGCGCCGCCACCGTGCGCCCCGGCGAGCCGGTCACCATCGGCCACCCCCTGCCCGGCACCCGCGTCCTGGTCGCGGACGCCGCACTGCGCCCCGTCCCGGCCGGCGTCTGCGGTGAACTCCTCATCGGCGGGCCCGGCGTGGCCACCGGCTACCTCGGCGACCCGCGGCGCACCGCCGCCCGCTTCGTGCCCGACCCCGACCGCACCGGCGAACGCCTCTACCGCACCGGCGACCTGGTGCGGGTCCGCCCCGACGGCCTGATCGAGTTCGTGGGCCGCGCCGACGACCAGGTCAAGGTGCGCGGCCACCGCATCGAACTCGGCGAGATCGAGGCCGCCCTGCACGCCCTGCCCGGCATACGCCACGCCGCGGCCACCGTCCTCGATCCGCGCGGCGCCGCCCGCATCGCCGCCTTCCTCGTCGCCGACGGCGACGCCCTCGACGCCCCCGACGCGGCGACGGCCCTGCGCGGCCGCCTCGCCCAGGTGCTGCCCGCCGCGTATCTCCCCACCGAGCTGTACGCGCTCGACGCCGTGCCGCTCAACCCCAACGGCAAGGTCGACCGGCGTGCCCTGCCCGGCAGCGGACGGCGCCTGGACGGCGGCCACGAGCGCGTCGCACCCTCCACCGGCGCCGAACGCGCCGTCGCCCGGCTGTGGTGCGAACTCCTGGGCCTGCCCGAAGTCGGCATCCACGACGACTTCTTCGGCCTGGGCGGCCACTCCATGCTCGCCGCCCGGCTGCTGCAACGCATCGACGACGACCTCGGCACCCGCGTGCCCGTGGCCGAGTTCTTCATCGAACCGACCGTCGCCCGGCTCGCCCGGACCGTGGGCCAGCTGCACGGCGACGACACCGCACTCCACGGCCCCCACGGCCGAACGCCACAGCACACCGAGCCCGCGTCCCCGGGGCAGCCGGCCCCCGCCGACGACTGGGACTTCCCCGCCGTCCGCCGCACCGTGCCCGGCCAAGTCCCCGTTCACCAGGAGGTTGTGCAGTGAGCAAGCAGGACGCCCCCTCATTCGGCCAGACCCTGCAGCAGGTGCTGGCCGAGCGCGGCGCGGACGCCGCCGCCCCGCTGTCCGCGGAGCAGAAACGGCTGTGGCTGCTGGGCGGCATCGCCGACGGCGCCTGGGCGGTGGTCAGCGCCCGCTACCGCATCCCCGCCGCCACCGACCCCGCCGAACTGCAGCTGCGCCTGGCCACCCTGGTGTCCCGGCACGAGACGCTGCGCAGCGTCTTCGTCGACGTCGCCGGCCGCCCCGCCCGCCTGGTGCTGCCCTTCGCCCAGCCCCTGATGCGCACCGTCGACGACACCGGCCGGCAGGACCCGGCCGCCGTCGAGGAACTCGTGCGCCACACGGTCCAGGAGGAGTTCCCGCTCGGCCACGGCCCGCTCCTGCGCGTCCTGCTGCTGCGCTCCGCCGGCACGGACAGCGAACTCGTCCTGGCCGGACACCGACTCGCCCTCGACGCCACCTCCCTGGACCTGCTCGCCGCCGAACTCCTCGGCGCCGACGTCACCGAACCCCCCGACGCCCTCTCCACGGCCCTGGCCGCGCAGCGCACCGCCCTGGCAGACGAGGGCCTCAAACCCCGGCTCACCGCCTGGGCCGGGCAGCTCGCCCGTCCCGCCGCCACCGACATCCCCGGCCACGGACCCCGCCCCGAGGTCAAACAGAACGCCCACGCCCGCGTGGAACTGCGGCTGCCCGCCGCCCTCGCCGCCCGCGCCGCGGACACCGACGACCTCGACGCGCACGCCGCCACCGCCTGGCTCACCGTGCTCCTGCGCAACCAGGCCACGGGCGCCGCCCAGTGCGGCGTCCGCACCGGCCGGCCCGCCGAACTGGCCGCCGTGGCCGGCCCGCTGGACACCCTGCGCCCGGTCCGCGTGGACGACGCCGCCGACCGCCCGCTCGGCGACCTCCTCACCGAGGTCGCCGCACAACTGCGCACCCCCGCCGCCGACGTGCCCTTCGCCCACCTCGTGCAGAGCGCGCCACCGCGCCGCGACCTCAGCCGCACCCCGTATCTGCAGACCGTCGTGCGCACCCACCGCGCCGGGCGCGGCGCGGCCCGCCCCGTGCCGGGCGCCGCGGGCGGCACCGAATACGACCTCGAACTCACCCTCCGCCCCGACCAGGACGCCCTGCACCTGCGCATCGACTACGACAGCGCCCTGCACCCCGAAGAGCGCGTGCGCGGCCTCGGCTCCCAGTTCGCCGCCGTCCTCGACGCCGTACTGCCCGGCGGCGACGCCCGGCTCACCCCCGCCACCGTCGTCCTGCACGACGACGCCGCGGCCGCCCGCGCCGTCCGGGCGGGACGCGGAACACCCATCGAGGACTGCGGCAACTCCCTGGTCGACCTGGTCCGCGACCGCGCCGCCGAAACCCCCGACGCCCTCGCCCTGCGCCAGAGCGACACCCACCTCACCTACGCCCAGCTGTGGGCCGGCGCCACCCGCCTCGCCGACGAACTGGCTGCCCGGGGCGTGCGCCCCGGCGACCGCGTCGCCGTCTGGCTGCACCGCACCCCCGCCACCGTCACCACCCTGCTCGCCGTCCTCGCCGCGGGCGCCGTGTTCGTACCCGTCGACGCCGCCTACCCCGAGGAACGGGTCCGCTACCTCCTGGCCGACGCCCGGCCCGCGCTCGTGGTGAGCGACAGCTCGGTGCCCGGATCCGCCGACCCCGGCGTGCCCACCCTCCTCCTGGACCGGCTGCCCGCCACCCCCACCCAGGGCCCCGCCAGACCCGAACGGGTCCCGGCGCACGCCCCCGCCTACATGATCTACACCTCCGGATCCACCGGCCGCCCCAAGGGCGTCCTCGTCCGCCACTCCAGCGTGGTCAACAACCTGCGCTGGCGGCAGCGCACCTGGCCGCTGAACGCCGACGACCGGGTCCTGCACAACCACAGCTTCAGCTTCGACCCCGCCATCTGGGCGGTGTTCTGGCCCCTGGCCGCCGGCGCGTGCGTCGTCCTGGCCGCACAGGAGCAGATGACCGACCCCAACGCGATGCTGCAGACCCTCCGCAACGAGCAGGTCACCGTCCTGGGCGGCGTCCCCTCCCTGCTCACCGTGCTGCTCGACCACCGCGACGCCGGAGCCTGCACCCGCGTCCGCCTCGTCCTGTCCGGCGCCGAGCCGCTCACCGACACCCTCCTGGAGCGGATCTCCACCACCTGGTCCGCGGACGTCGTCAACCTGTACGGGCCCACCGAGGCCACCATCGACGCCACCGCCTACACCGTGCCCGCCGGCGCCCGCACCATGCCGCTGCCGATCGGCCGCGCCGTCGACAACACCGGCGTCCACGTCGTCGACGCCCAACTGCGGCCCGTACCCGACGACATACCCGGCGAGATCGTCGTCACCGGCGCCGGCCTGGCGGCCGGCTACCACGACCGGCCCGAGCTGTCCGCCCGGCGCTTCCTGCCCGACCCCTTCGACACCCCCGCAGGACGCCTGTACCGCACCGGCGACCTGGGCCGCCGGCTGCCCGACGGAAACATCCAGTTCCTCGGCCGCATCGACGACCAGGTCAAGATCCGCGGCCACCGCGTCGAACTGTCCGAGGTCGAGAGCGCCGTCACCGCCGTACCCGGCGTCCTGGACGCCTGCGTCACCGCCCTGGACGCCGGCACCGAGCACGCCCGGCTGGCCGCCGCCGTCGTCCTGCCCGGCCAGGACGGCCAGGACGGCCGTCCCACGCCCGAGCGGCTCCGCGAGGCCCTCGCCCAGCAGCTGCCCGCCCATCTGGTGCCCGACCGGTTCCTGGTCGTCGACCAGCTGCCGCGCACCCCCAACGGCAAGGCCGACCGCCGCCGCGTCGCCGAACTCCTCGCCGACGCACCCGAGCCGGGCCACGGCACACCCCAGGGCACCACCGAGCCCCGCAACGCCGTGGAGCGCTCCGTCGCCCAGGCCTTCGCCGAGGTGCTGCGCGTGGACGCCGTCGACCTCCACGCCGACTTCTTCGACGCCGGCGGCACCTCACTGATGCTCGCCCGGCTGGCCTCCCTGCTCGGCGACCGGCACGACGTGGACATCCCGCTGCACGAGTTCTTCCGCACCCCGACCGCCGCCGGCGTCGCCGAGACCATCGAGGTGTACCGGCGCGAGGGCATCGCGGGAGTCCTCGGCCGCAAGCACGCCGCGACGCTGGAGAACGACGGCACCCTGGACGCGTCCATCACCCCCGACGGGCTGCCCCGCGCCGACTGGGACAACCCCCGGCGCGTCTTCCTCACCGGCGCCACCGGCTACCTCGGACTCCACCTCCTGGAGCAGCTCCTGCGCCGCACGGACGCCGAGGTCGTCACGCTGTGCCGGGCCCGCGACGCCGAACACGCCATGCGGCGGCTCCGGGACGGCTTCGCGCTCTACGAGATCGACATCGACGACCAGCTCCACCGGGTGACCTGCGTGAGCGGCGACCTCGCCGAGGAACGCCTCGGCCTGACCCCGCGGCAGTGGCACGACCTGGCGGCCACCGTCGACGTCATCTACCACAACGGCGCCCTGGTCAACTTCGTCTACCCCTACTCCGCGCTCAAGGCCGCCAACGTCGGCGGCACCCAGCGGGTCATCGAACTGGCCTGCACCACCCGGCTGAAGAGCGTCCACCACGTCTCCACCATCGACACCCTGCTCGCCACCCACATGCCCCGCCCGTTCCTGGAGACCGACGCCCCGCTGAACTCCGCGGTCGGCGTCCCGGCCGGCTACACCGGCAGCAAGTGGGTCGCCGAGAAAGTCGTCAACGAGGCCCGCAAACGCGGCATCCCCGTCTGCGTCTACCGCCCCGGCCTCATCCTGGGCCACACCCGCAACGGCGCCACCCAGACCATCGACTACCTGCTGGTCGCCCTGCGCGGCTACCTGCCGATGCGGATCCTGCCCGACTACCCCCGCATCTTCGACGTCATCCCCGTCGACCACGTCGCCCGGGCCATCGTGCACATCTCCGGCAAACCCGAAGCCCTCGGCGGCTTCTACCACCTGTTCAACCCCGCACCGGTGCCGCTGCGCACCTTCTGCGACTGGATCAGAAGCTACGGCTACGAGTTCGACACCGTGCCCTTCGAGGAGGGCAGGCGGCGGGCCCTCGGCGTCGGCCCGGGCCACCTGCTGTACCCGCTGGTACCGCTGATCAAGGACGCCGAGGCCGAGCCGCACCGGGCCCTGGACCCCAAGTACCTGCACGAGGTCCGGCCCGCCCTCGAATGCGCCCGGACACTGCGCATGCTCCAGGGCAGCGACGTGCACTGCCCGCCGACCACCGAGGCCGACGCGCACGCCGTCCTGGACTACCTGGTCCGCACCGGTTTCATGCCCGCGCCCGCCGACATCGTGCCCGACGCCTGGACCGCAGGGGAGACCCGATGACCGACCTCGACCACACCGCGCCCTCAGGCCGGCCCGACTACGTGGCCCAGGTGGCCACGGTGCCCTTCCTGCTCGGCCGCCCCGAGGAACTGCCCGCCACCGGCCCGCGGATCCGCGACGCCGCCGCCGGCCGGGCGGCACAGGTACTCGGCCGGCTGTCCGGGCCCGGCGCCCGGGACAGCCTCGCCGGCCTCCTGTCCGCCGCCCGCACCGCCCGGGACGAGCTGACCCCCACCGGCACCGGACCGGTCGGCGAGGACCCCGAGGAGTCGGAGGCCAACGGGGACAACGACCTCGCCTTCGGCATCGTCCGCACCCGCGGCCCGGCCGCCGAACTCCTCGTCGACGCCGGCGTCCACGCCCTCATCGGCATCCTGGAGGTGGCCGCCGACCACGGCAGCGACCTCGACGCCCCGACCTGGCAGCGCTTCCTCGGCGGCTTCGACGCCCTCTTCGGCTGGCTCGCCGACCCCGGCCGCGCCCCCGCGGTGAGCGCGATGCCCGCCGCCGGACCGCCCGCGGCCCCCGCACCGCAGGACGCGCTGCGCCGCTGGGTGCGCGGACACCACGTGTTCATGGTGTTCGCGCAGGCCGCCACCACCGCCGCCCGCGTCCTGCAGAACAGCGCCGAACACGCCGACCCCGGCGCCGCCGCGGCGGCCGCCGCCGCCACCGTGGAACTGATGCGCGGCTGCCACGGCGCGCTCGCCTACGCCGGCAGCGCCAACCGCGACCAGTACAACGAGCAGATCCGGCCCACCCTGATGCCGCCCGTCGCCCCGCCGAAGATGAGCGGCCTGCACTGGCGCGACCACGAGGCGCTCATCGTGGAACTGGGCCGCAGCGGCCCCGCCTGGCAGTGGCTGGAGGCCCGGCGCCCGGGCCTGCTCGGCGAGTTCCGGCACGTGCTCGGCGAGGCCTACGACGCGCACCGCGGCGTGTGCGGGCACTTCGTCGGCGACATGGCACCCAGCCTGCTCGCCACCCAGCGCTCCTCGCGTTCCGCGGTCGGCGTCCTCTCCCAGCTGCGCCGCGTCCGCCTCGGCGCCCTGCCGACACCGGCCGACCCGGACGCCACCGCCCCCAACACCGCATCGCACACCACCGCCCCTGCCGCCCCCAACACCGCATCGCACACCGCCGGCCCGGACGCCGCATCGCACACCACCGCCCCTGCCACCGCCGACCCGCACACCGCCGCCCCCAACACCGCATCGCACACCGCCGGCCCGGACGCCGCATCGCACACCACCGCCCCTGCCACCGCCGACCCGGACGCCGCATCGCACACCACCGCCCCGGACGCCGCCGCAGCACCTCACGCGTGCCCGGCCGACTCCGGCACCGGCGCTCCCGCGTCCACCCCGCCCGCCCCGCCCGCCGCGCACGGGGAACCCACGTGAGCCGCCCGACCCACGCCCTGCGGCGGGCCCTGACCCGGTTCGGCCCGGCCGCGGCCGCCACCGCCGCCGCCGCGGTGGCCGCCACCGCCCTCACCGCGCCGCGCCCCCGCCCCCAGGACGCCCCCGACCGCGACTTCTCCGCCGCCCGCGCCCTGCGCCACCTGCGCGAAGTGGCGTCGGAACCGCACCCGACGGGCTCCCCGGCCGCCGACCGGGTACGCGCCCACCTCCTGGCCGAACTCAAGGAACTGGGCCTGGAGACCGAGGTCCAGGACGCCGTCGCCGGCCACGCCGTCGGCCGTACCCCCTACGGCCCCGAGTACCTGGCCGCGGGCCGCGTACGCAACGTCATCGGCCGCCTGCCCGGCTCCGTGCCCGGCAGGTCCGTCCTGCTCATGACGCACTACGACTCCGTGCCGCAGGGCCCCGGCGCCAGCGACGCGGGCGTGCCGGTCGCCGCCCTCCTGGAGGCGGTGCGCGCACTGCGCGCCGACGGCCGCACCCTCCTCAACGACCTGCTCGTGGTCTTCACCGACGGCGAGGAGGCCGGACTCCTGGGCGGCCGGGCCTTCTTCGACCAGCACCCGCTCGCCGCCACCGTCGGCGTCGTCCTCAACTTCGAGGCGCGCGGCACCCGCGGCCCGGTGCTGATGTTCGAGGCCGGGCCGGGCAACGGCCCCGTCCTCGAACACCTCGCCCGGACCGGCGTCCCCGTCTTCGCCAGCTCCCTGTTCGACGCCGTCTACCGGCGCATGACCAACGCCACCGACTTCTCCGTCGCCAAGCAGCACGGCCTGCCGGGCCTCAACTTCGCCCACATCGGCGGCTTCTCCCGCTACCACGGCCCCCTGGACGACCTCGACCACGTCGACCACCGGGCCCTGCAGCACCACGGCGACCTGGCCCTGGCACTGGCCCGCCGCCTCGGCGACGCCGACCTCGCCGAACTCACCGGCGGCGACGCGGTGTTCTTCCCCGTCAAACGCGGCACCCTGGCCCGCCTCCCGGCAGCCGCGGTGCCCGCGCTGACCGCCACCGCAGGACTTGTCTGGGCCGGCGGCCTGCGCAGCGCACTGCGCCGCGGCACCCTCGACGGCCGCCGCCTCGCCGGTGACGGCGCCCTGCTCGCCGCCAAGGCCCTCGCGGGCGCCGCCGCCGGCACGGCGTTCACCGCGGCGCTCGGCAGGGCCGCCCCCGAGTTCCGCCGGCACGGCGACTTCCACGGCTCGGGCGATGTGTACGCGGCCGTCCTCGGCCTCGCCTCGGCCGCGGCCCTCGCCCAGCGCGGCGACCGCTCCCGCGCCGCTTCACGGGCCGCGGCCGCCACCCTGCCGCTGACGGCCGCGTCCGCCGCCCTGGCGGGCGCCCTTCCGGGCGGCAGCTATCTGACCCTGTGGCCCTGGCTCGGCGCCGGCACCGGCCTGTGGCTGCTGACCGCCGACGACACCGGCCGGGCCGCCGATCTGCGGCACGCCGCCGGCGCCACCGCGGCCGCCGTGCCCGCCGCCGCGCTGCTCCTGCCGCTGACCCGGCTGCTCTTCGACGGGCTCACCCCGCGCCTGGCCGGGACCGGTGTCGTCGCCGTCCAGCTCGCCGGGGAACTCGCGGCACCCGCCCTGGCCGGACTCGACCCCCGGGTGCGCCGCACCGCCGTCGCGGGCGGACTGCTGCTCGCCGCCGGCGTCGCCGCCCGGCGCCTGGCCCGCCGCGGCAAAGGCACCCCGCCGCCCGAGACCCTCAGCCATCTCCACCTCCCCGAGCGCGGCGAGGCACTGTGGCTCAGCAGCGACGCCACCCCCACCCCGCGCGCCCGGGCCGCCCTGGGGGACACCCCCGAACACGGCCCGCTGCCCGAGCTGTTCCCCGGCTGGAACTACTCCTTCCACCACGCCCCGGCCCCGACCGTCGACCTGCCCGCACCACGGGCGGACATCGAGGGCGAGGCTCCCGGCGAGGCGGGCTGCCGCAGCGTACGGCTGCTGCTGCGCTCCCCGCGGGGCGCCCGCCAGCTCTCGCTCGCGGCCCTGGACACCGGGGTACGGCGCTGGCGCGTCGAGGACGGCCCGTGGAGCGAACCCACCGCCCGCACCCCGTCACCCCACGCGCCGGCCGGCCCCCAGGACGGCGGCTGGGAGCTGTGGCTGCACGGCGTACCCGACTCGGGCATCCGGGTCGAACTCGAACTTCCGTCCGCTCCGGTGCGGTTGAGGCTGCTCGACCGGGTGGACGGACTGCCCCGGGAACCCGCCGGCCTGCCGGCGGGCGGCACCGGCCCCGGGGAGCACCACCCGGCAGCCGCCCTGCACGTCGACACCTGGGGCAACGCCTCACTGGTGGCGGCCACCGTGCGGATACCGGCCCGGACTCACCCGCAATGACAGTCGACCCAGACTCGAGAGGAACGCAGAGGGTGCCCACTTTCCTGGGAGAAGACGACTCCGTCGCATGTGCGGTGGTCGTCAACGACAAGGGACAGTACTCGATTTGGCCGCAGGAGCGCGCGATCCCCGAGGGTTGGCGCGCCACCGGTGTCAGCGGGCCGCGCGACGCCTGCCTCGAGAACATCGCGTCCGTCTGGCCCGAACCGACGGCTGCCACCTGACACCGCAGGAACCGACAAGGAGATCACATGACCCTGAACGCCCCGGACCTGTCCCCGCTCACGGCCGCCGCCGGCGGCCCGCCCACCGGCAGGACCCCGCTGGACATGGACGGCCTGGCCTGGATCCTCTTCGGCCACGCCGCGTTCCAGTACCTGAACGCGGCCTGTGAACTGAACCTGTACGAGCTCCTCGAGGCGAAGCCGGGTCTGACCGGCGAGGAGATCGGTGCCGAGCTGGGCCTGGCCGAGCGGGCCACCGACATCCTCCTGCTCGGCGCCGCCTCCCTGGGCACGCTCACCGT
Organism: Streptomyces sp. NBC_00104; assembly: GCF_045160825.1. Taxonomy (NCBI): domain Bacteria; kingdom Bacillati; phylum Actinomycetota; class Actinomycetes; order Kitasatosporales; family Streptomycetaceae; genus Streptomyces; species Streptomyces sp. NBC_00104. Next base: position 10,610,820 of record NZ_CP108215.1, read on the forward strand.
CCAGGACGGCCGCTACCAGGTGGCGGCCGTCCTCTCGGACCTCGTCAAGACCCCCGACTGGCAGCGCTTCAAGGACACCGTCGCCTTCGAGCAGTACGTCGTCTACGAGGGCCAGCTCGACTTCACGGAGTCGCTGCGCACCAACAGCAACGTCGGTCTGCGCCGTGTCCGCGGCACCGGCCGCGACCTGTACCACCGCCTCAGCGAGAACCCGCACATGGAGTCGGTGTTCTACAAGTACATGCGGTCCTGGTCGGAGCTGGCCAACCAGCACCTGGTGGAGAAACTCGACCTGTCGGGCAGCCGCCGGCTGCTCGACTGCGGCGGCGGCGACGCGGTGAACTCCATCGCCCTCACCCAGGCCAACCCGCACCTGTCCGCGACCATCCTGGAGATCGCGGCGACCGCCCCGATCACCGAGAAGAAGATCGAGGAGGCCGGTCTCAGCGACCGCATCGACGTCAAGCCGGGCGACATGCACGCCGACGAGTTCCCCACCGGCTACGACACCGTCATGTTCGCCCACCAGCTGGTCATCTGGACCCCGGAGGAGAACACGGCGCTGCTGCGCAAGGCGTACGAGACGCTGCCCGAGGGCGGCCGCGTCATCATCTTCAACTCCATGTCCAACGACGAGGGGGACGGCCCCGTCGTGGCCGCCCTGGACAGCGTCTACTTCGCCGCGCTGCCGGCCGAGGGAGGCATGATCTACCCCTGGAAGACCTACGAGGAGTCCCTGCGCAAGGCCGGGTTCGACGAGTCCGCCTTCGAGCGGATCGAGTTCCCGGGCTGGACTCCGCACGGCGTCATCATCGCCACCAAGTAAGCACCGCGCCCCCGGTACACCACCGGGTCCGCGCACCGCCCGGCCCCCGGACCGCCAACGCCCGGGGGCCGGGCCCCTTCGTGTGCGGGGGCCGGCCCCCGGGCGTGGACCGGGGCGCCGCGCTGCGGGCCGAAAGGCGTGCCTACGAAGCCGTCCGCACCGGCTCCGGCTTCTCGGCGCCGGGAGCAGGGGAGGCGCCAGGGGAGGCGGGGGAGGAGGCGCCGGGGGCGGGGGCGGGGGGAGGCGTCGGGTGGTCGCGCAGTACGGGCCAGCCGCGCCGCACGCGCAGCCAGTCGCCCAGCGGGTCGGCGGCGGACGCCTGCACGGACAGGACGGCGATGCCCGTCGGGGAGGCCGGGGACTCCTCGATCCGCAGATCCTCCACGTTGACCCCGCGCCGGCTCACATCGGCGAGCAGCCGGGCCAGCTCACCCTCCTGGTCGGCCAGCGGCACCCGCACATCCTGGTAGGAGCGGCCCTGCGCACCGTACTTCTGGGGGATCAGCGCCTGCCCGGCGCGCCCCTGGTCGAGCAGGTGGCGCAGCAGTTCGCGGTAGGCGGCCCCCTCGTCGGCCGGCCCGTCGGGGGCACGGCCGGCCAGCGCGGACAGCGAGCGCCGGACGAGACCGAGATCCTCGACGAGGATGTCCAGGGCGTCCAGGACCGCCGAGGCGTTGGAGCCGAGGATGTCGGTCCACAGCTCCGCGTCACCGGCCGCGATCCGGGTGAAGTCACGCAGACCGGACCCGCACAGGCCGAGCGTCTTGCTGTCACAGGAGCGCAGCATCCGGGCCGTCACGGCACTGACCAGGTGCGGCAGATGCGAGGTGACGGCGATGGCACGGTCGTGGGCCTCGGCCTCCATGGTCACGGCATGCCCGCCGCACAGCTCGACCAGCAGCAGGGCGGCCCGGGCGGTCTGGGCCGAGGTGCTCGCCGACGGAGTGAGGATCCACGGCTTGCCGCGGAAGAGGTCCTCGCGGGCGGCCCCGGGGCCGTGCAGCTCACGCCCCGCGATGGGGTGCCCGCCGATGAAGAGGGAGGCCTCGACATCCGCCCCGCCCCCCGCGAGAGCGGCCTTCACGCTGGCCACATCGGTGTAGTGGCGGGCGATACCGCGGCGCTGCGCCTCGGCGACGGCGGTGTACACCTGGTGCGGGGGCACCGCGAGCACGGCCAGATCCGTCGGGCGGCCGGGGGCGCGGGCGGTGCCCGCGCCCATGGCCTCGGCGATGCGCAGGGACTCGCGGCGGACATCCTGCAGATGCACTGCGACGCCCTGCCCGCTGAGCGCGAGCGCGATCGAGGTGCCGATCAGGCCGGCACCGATCACGGTGACGGTGTGCAGGGACTCGACAGGCTCAGGGATTCCGATCACCTTGGCAGGACTCCGTCTCGGGACCGGGGCCGGGGCCGGGGCCGGGGCCGGTCGGTACTGGGTGGTCTGGGTCGGTCGGTCGCCGCCGGGCGGATCAGTAGCGGTACTGGTCCGACTTGTAGGGGCCCTCGACCTCGACACCGATGTAGGCGGCCTGCTCGGGGCGGAGCGTGGTCAGCTTCACGCCGAGCGCGTCGAGGTGGAGACGGGCGACCTTCTCGTCGAGGTGCTTGGGCAGCGTGTAGACGCCGATCGGGTACTGCGACTGCTTGGTGAACAGCTCGATCTGGGCCAGCGTCTGGTCCGCGAAGGAGTTGGACATCACGAACGACGGGTGACCGGTGGCGTTGCCCAGGTTCAGCAGACGGCCCTCCGACAGCACGATGAGGACCTTGCCGCCGGGGAACGTCCAGGTGTGGACCTGTGGCTTGACCTCGTCCTTGACGATGCCCGGGATCCGCGCCAGACCGGCCATGTCGATCTCGTTGTCGAAGTGGCCGATGTTCCCGACGATCGCCTGGTGCTTCATCCTGGCCATGTCCGAGGCCATGATGATGTCCTTGTTGCCGGTCGTGGTGATGAAGATGTCGGCCGTCTCCACGACCTCGTCCAGGGTCGTGACCTGGTAGCCGTCCATCGCCGCCTGCAGCGCGCAGATCGGGTCGATCTCGGTGACGATCACCCGGGCGCCCTGCCCCCGCAGCGACTCCGCACAGCCCTTGCCCACATCACCGTAACCGCACACGACGGCCGTCTTGCCGCCGATGAGAACATCCGTGGCCCGGTTGATGCCATCGATCAGGGAATGCCGGCAGCCGTACTTGTTGTCGAACTTCGACTTGGTGACCGCGTCGTTCACATTGATCGCCGGGAACAGCAGCACACCGTCACGCTGCATCTCGTACAACCGGTGGACACCCGTCGTGGTCTCCTCCGTCACACCACGGATCTCCGAGGCGAGCTGGGTCCACTTCTGGGAGCCGTCGGTGATGGTGCGGTTCAGGAGTTCGAGGACGACGCGGTGCTCGTCGTTCTCGGCGGTGTCGACGGCAGGGACCTTGCCGTCCTTCTCGTACTCGACGCCCTTGTGGACGAGGAGGGTGGCGTCACCGCCGTCGTCCAGGATCATGTTCGGGCCGCCGGTCGGGCTGTCCGGCCAGGTCAGCGCCTGCTCCGTGCACCACCAGTACTCCTCCAGGGTCTCGCCCTTCCAGGCGAAGACCGGGACGCCCTGCGGGTTGTCCACCGTGCCGTTCGGGCCGACCGCGATCGCGGCGGCGGCGTGGTCCTGGGTGGAGAAGATGTTGCAGGAGGCCCAGCGGACCTGGGCGCCGAGGGCGACCAGGGTCTCGATGAGGACGGCGGTCTGCACGGTCATGTGCAGGGAGCCGGTGACGCGGGCGCCGGCGAGAGGCTGGGCCTCGGCGTACTCCTTGCGGATCGCCATCAGGCCGGGCATCTCGTGCTCGGCGAGCGTGATCTCCTTGCGGCCGAACTCGGCCAGGGACAGGTCAGCGACCTTGAAGTCCGAAAAGTGGGCTGTGGGCGAGGGCATGGAAGAACTCCTAAGGTTTCAGGCCGATGTGGGCCGGGGCGGGCGGGTGTGGGAGCAGCGCGCCTCCAGGCGGTGGACGCGACGGCGCCCGGTGCACCGCGCCAGGTGGCCGCAGGAACTCCCCCGAGAGCCGACGCCGGTCCGCCGGGGCACGAGGAGCCGGGCGCTCGCGCGGCACGGCCGGTACGGAGGGCGGGTACGGGTGGCCGCGGCAGGAACCGGCAGCCGCACCGCACCGCACCGCGCCGTGCCGCGGGAGCCGGTGACAGCGATGCGGCGCATCACACCCCGGTGGCCTCGGCGGGAACGGCGCGGATGACATTCATGCCACTGGGCAGGGCGTCGACCCGGCTGACCCGGAACCCGGCCTTGGACAGCAGGGACTCGACCTGCGCGGTGGTGCGTTCCTGCCCGCCGGTGCCGCCGAACAGCGAGAGCATGTAGAGGTCCATGACGGCCGCGGTGCGCAGCCACTCGTCACGCTGTCCGAGGCCCGCCCCGATCAGATCCACGATCATCACCGTCGAGGAGTCCGTCATGGCGGCCCGGACGGTCCGCAGGATGTGCACGGCCTTGTCGTCGTCCCAGTCGTGGAGGATGTGCGACAGCAGATAGAGATCCCCGCCGCCGGGGACGCTGTCGAAGAACGAACCGCCCACGACGCGGTAGCGGTCGGCGAGCGGATCGGGTTCCGCCCGCTGGGCCTGCAGCGACACCGAGCCCGGCAGATCGAAGCAGATGCCCCGCGTCTGCGGATGCTTCTCCAGGATCCGGCGCAGAAACGTGCCGTCGCTGCCGCCGACGTCGACGACCGTCCCGTACCCGGAGAAGTCCACGTACCGCAGGAGCTCGTCGAGTTCGAGCACCAGCCCGCGGCCCTGGGAGTCGTCGAAGACACGGCGCAGCTCGTCGTCCCGCTCCATGAGCGTGAACAGGGACGCTCCCCGCGCCCGTTCGAGCGGCGACGTGCCGGTGCGCACCGTCTGCAGAAGGTCGTCCCAGGCCGACCCGAACACTCCCGCCACCAGCTTCGCCGACGGCTGCACGGAAGCCGGGTGGTCCAGGGTCAGGGCCCTGCCGAGCGCGGTGAGCCCGTAGACCCGCTCGGCGACTTCCTCGAAGGCACCCAGAACGGCCAGAGCGCGCAGCAGCCGGTTGAGCGCGGCCGCGTCGGTACCGGTACGCTCCGCGATCACGTCGACGGCCAGCGGGCCCTCGGCGAGCAGGTCCGGAACGCCGATCTGGACCACGACGACCAGCGCCCGGGACGGAAGCTGGTCGTAGAGCATCCTGCGGGAGGCAACCGCCGCCTCCCGCTGCTCGCCGTTGAGTTGCCGCACGGTCGCCTCCTGACGTCAGGCCTGCCGGTCCCGGGCGCCCGCCCACGGTCCACCCGGGGCAAGCACATGGTCACGATTCGACGGCACCGCCCCGGAATCCTGGTCGAGCACGGCTCGCACGTCCCGCGGACCCACCCGCCCCATGCGGGAAGGGGAGGCGTTCCGCGACCCCGGCGGCAGCGAACCTCGAGCATCCTTCGACGCGCCTTCGAGCAGCCGCCCGGACCATGACGACAGGGCGAACCCGAAAGCCGACCACGGTGCACCCCCCCGGCCCGGGACCGCCCCCCGTGTCCTCGCCCTTTGGCGTGGTCGCGGACCCGGCCGGCCCGACCGCCACGCACCACCCGTCCGAAGGGGACCGCGCGTCCGGACCGGCGACCGCGCCCGCCTCCGCCCGCCACCACGCCGGGCCGGGACGGCGTCCTCGGGCCGCACCCCTGAAGATCCTCGACCGGAGGGGCCCCGCCCGGCGCCCAGGCTCCCCCCCACAGTCCTCGGCGCCTTCGTCACGTCCCACCGCCAGAGAACCGGAGACCTCCCATGTGGCCGATGCTGGGTTGGATACGGCGCCTGAACAGCTCCTCCACGCCCCGCTACGACAACCCCCACGTGCACCCCAGGCGCCCGCGGCGCGGCCTCTTGCGGCGTGCCCCGGCGGCCGGCCGCCGGAAGGACGGTCGAGCCCGGCTCGACGTTCCCTAGCACCCCTGCGCGTGGGCCTGTCCCTCCTCCCGCCGGTCAGGGCACTGTGCGGGTATGAGGTCTGGCGAAACGGTACTGCTCCGCGGCGCGCCGGCGAACCGGCGGCCGGGGCGGGTGCGTCGAGCCCGGCTCGACCGCCCACCGGGCGGCCTGGCGCCCCCCGCGCACCGCCCGACCGGTACCAGCCCCTGACTCCCGCATGCGCCAAGGCGGCCGACAGCCCCAAAGCCCCGGGCGGCCGGCTCCTCTCTCTTCGACGAATCGTGGAGGCCCAGCTTGCCGACCCACACGGGAAACTCCCCTCAGCCGTGCGGCCACCCCCTCGCGGAAACCGACGACACCGGCCGCGACATCTCCTTTGGCATCCTCGGCCCCCTGCAGGTCGTCATCGACGGCAAGCCGATCCGCATGGGCAGGAACCGCCAGCGGACCGTCCTGGCCGTGCTGCTCCTCAACGCCAACAAGATCGTCCCCGTCGGCTCCCTGGTCGACGCGGTGTGGTGTTCCGAACCCCCGGCCACCGCCGACAAACAGATCCAGACCTGCATCTGGCGGCTGCGCAACGCCTTCGCGGCCGCGGGCGCCCCGGCCGGGCTCATCGACACCGCCCAGGGCGGCTACCGGATGCGGCTCACCGACGAGGACCTCGACGTCCACGTCTTCGAGACGACCGTGCGCCAGGCCCGCGAACAGGCTGCGGCCGGCGACCTGGAGAGCGCCATGGCCCGCTACCAGAGCGCCCTGTCCCTGTTCCGGGGCAAGCCGCTCGCCGACCTCACCGGGCCGCTCGCCTACAGCGTCGCGGCCCACTGGGACGAGCGCCGCTTCACCGTCCTGGAGGAGTGGCTCGACGTCTCGCTCGCCCTCGGCCGGCACGCCGAGCTGATCAGCGAACTCAAGCCGCTGGTCGCCGAGTACCCGATGCGCGAGCGGCTGTGCGCCCAGCTGATGACGGCGCTGTACCTCTCCCAGCGCCGGGCCGAGGCACTCGCCGTCTACCGCAACAGCCGCACCACACTGATCAACAAGCTCGGCCTGGAACCCGGCGCCCGGCTCCAGGAGGTCCATCAGCAGATCCTCGCCGGCGAGCCGGTCGCACCACCGCCCACCGCACCGCGGCGCACCCCGCGGCCCGGCCGTCCCCCCGCCCAGCTCCCCGCCCGGATAAGCGACTTCACCGGCCGGCACGATCTGATCCACCGCATCACCCGGGACCTGCGCGCGGTGGGCGGACCCCGCGTGGTCTCCCTCGCGGGCTGCGGCGGCAGCGGCAAGACCGCACTCGCCGTACACGCGGGACACAGCGTCGAGGAACACTTCCCCGACGGCCAGCTCTACGCGGATCTGCGCGGCCAGAGCGAGCCCGTGCCGCCCCAGGAGGCCCTGCGGGGCTTCCTCGACGCCCTCGGCGTGCCCGAGCACCGGATTCCGGCCGGCCTCGCCGCCCGGGCGGCGCTGTTCCGCAGCACCACCGCCGGCAAGCGCCTGCTCATCGTCCTCGACGACATCGCCGAGTCCACCCGGTACGAGGCCCTGCTGCCCAGCGGGGAGAGCGCGGTGCTGTGCACCGGCCGGGCCAGCCTCCTGAAGATCCCCGGCCTGATCGAGTACCGCGTCGACGGGCTGCCCGCCGAGGAGGCACTGGACCTGCTCGCCTCGGTGGCGGGCGTCGAACGGGTCCTCGCGGAGGCGGACAGCGCCCGGCAGATCACCGAACTGTGCGGCCGTCTCCCGCTGGCCATCCGGGCAGCCGGAGCGCGCCTGCGGACCCGCCCGCACGGCACCCTGAGCAGCTTCGTGGACCGCCTGGAGGACCGGCACAACCGTACGGCCGAACTCTCCATCGGCTCCCTGGACGTGGGCGCGCGCCTGGCCTCGACCCTCGACCAGCTCTCCCCGGCCGGCTACCAGCTGTGGCTGCGGCTCAGCCAGTGCGACCTGGAGGCCGTCCCGGAGCGGACGGCCTCAGCCCTCTCCGGCCGGCCCGCCGAGGACACCCAGCGCATGCTCGACACCCTGGTCAACCAGCACCTGCTGACCGTCGCCCCGGGCGACGCGGCCGACGGCCCCACCTACGGGTTCAACCCCCTGGTGCGCGACTACGCCTGGCAGCGCGCCGAAGCGGAACTCGGACCGGCCGCACGCGGCACGGCCGACCGGATCGCGCGCCCCCTGCGGCCGGGACAGCTGTCCGCCGCGGGCACCGGCCGCCACCACCCGAACGGAAAGTCAAGGAGCTATGGCAGTCAAGTGGTTTGAGCCGCCCGCGCTCCGGCGGCGGACACCGCGCCCCGCGCCCGCCGCCGCGGGCGACGGCCGCACCACGGCGCCGAGGCCGTGGTGGCCGCTGTCCGCCACCCTCGTCCTCGCCCTGCTGTGCCTGGCCCTGGCCGCGTGGGACAGCCGGATGCCCGGGCCGCGCGGACCCGACGCGCCCGCCGGAACCTTCTCCGCCGCGCGGGCCACCGCGCACGTCCGCGCCATCGCACAGGAACCGCGCCCCCACGGGTCCGCCGCGCAGTCACGCGCCCGCGATCACCTCGTACGCACCCTGACCGGCCTCGGCATCGACACCCGGGTCCACACGGGAGCCGCCGCCGCCCACATGCCCGATCTGTCCCCCACCGGAGCGGACTCCCGGTACGCCAGCCTGCGCCTGGACAACATCGTCGCCCGTATCCCCGGCACGGACAGCACCCGCCCGGTCGCCCTGGTCACGCACTACGACTCCGTGGAGGCCGGCCCCGGCGCCAACGACGCCGGGGTCCCGGTGTCGGTGCTCCTGGAGACGGCGCGCGCGCTGCGATCCGGCCCCCCACCACGCAACGACGTGCTGTTCATCCTCACGGACGCCGAAGAGAGCGGCCTGCTGGGCGCGCAGGCCCTGGTGAACTCACCCGACGTGCTGCCGCGCGACGCCGTGGTGCTGAACTTCGAGGCACGCGGCAGCAAAGGGCCCAGCCTGATGTTCGAAACCGGGCCCGACGCCGCCTGGCTGGTCGACGCGCTCGCCGACCACGCCCCCGACCCCCGCACCAGTTCCCTGCTCGACGCCGCCTACGGCTATCTGCCCAACCTCACCGACTTCACCGTGTTCAAAAGGGCCGGCCACCAAGGACTCAACCTGGCCTACCTCGACGGCTACACCCACTACCACGGGCCGGACGACAGCCCCGAGAACGTCGACCCGGCCACGGTCCAGCACCAGGGCGACCAGGCCCTCGCCCTGGCCCGCGGCCTGGGCGCCGCCGACCTCGCGCACACCCCGCGCGGCGACTCCGTCTACTTCCAGGTCGCCGGACGGCTCCTCTCCTATCCGGCGGCGGTGGCCCTGCCGACCGCCCTCGCGGTGACCGGCCTCGCCCTGGCCCTGTTCCTGCGGCTCCGCGCCCGGGCGACGGTCACCGTCAAGGGCACCGCCCGCGGCCTGACGGTCGTCCTGGGCCAAGTGCTGCTCGCCTGCGGTGCCGCCTTCGCCCTGGCACCGCTGACGGCGTCCGGGCACGCCGAGTTCAGCCACTACGGCGACATCCCCGGCCACGGGCCGGCCGTCACCGGGTTCCTGCTGCTCGCGCTCGCCCTCGGCACGGCACTGGCGCTGCTCACCCGCCGCTGGGCCGGCCGCCGCGACCAGGTCACGGGCGCGATCGTGCTCTGGCTGCTGCTCGCCTGCGCCACGGCGGCATTCCTGCCCGGCGCCAGCCACGTGTTCACCTGGCCCGCCCTCGGCCTCGTCGCCGCCGCGCTGCTCACCTCCCGCGCCGGCGCGGCAACGGCGGACCGGATCCTGGCGGCCGTCCTCGGCGTCCTCCCGCTCGGCCTGCTCGTCCTCCCGCTCGTACTGCTCCTGCCGACCGCGCTCGGGCTCGGCCTGGTGGCCGGACCGGTGGTGTTCGTGGTCCTGATGAGCGCACTGCTGCCCGCCGTGCTGCCGCCCGCGCCGCGGCCACGGCTGCTGCCGCTCGTCCCGGCCACGGCCGCGGCCGTCAGCGCCGCGCTCCTCGCGGCCACCGCCCTGTTCCCCGTGCGGGACGACCACCCCGGCCGGGCCGACCTGCTCTACGTCCTCGACGCGGACCGGCGCCGGGCGCACTGGCTGAGCGGCTCCCCGCCGGACGCGTCCAGCGAGCGGTTCCTGCCCCAGGGGGCCGAGCCGGCCTCGGTGGCCGACCTGTGGCCGGGCTGGCAGGTACCGGTCCGGCGCGGCCCGGCCGCAGTGCGCCCGCTCGCCGCCCCCAAGCTCACCACGACACTCGTCGGGGACGACGGCGCCGACGGGCGGCGCGTGCGCGTCACCGCCGCATCACGGCGCGGCGCCCGGGAACTGGTGTTCCTGGTGACGGGCGCGGCCGTACGCGGCTACACCCTCACCGGCGTACCCGGACACCACCGGGACACCCCGGCCGGCAACCCGCCGTGGGAGCTGTGGGTCCGCCAAGTACCCGACCGCGGACTGCGGTTGGAACTGGAGCTGGCACCGGGACCGGTGACCGTCCGGGTCATCGACCGCACGACGGGACCGCCGGCCGACCCGGGGGACCAGCCGCGGTCCGAACCCCGCCCCCCGGCCCTCGGCGTGGCCTCCTTCAGCGAGGCCACCATGGTCATGACCGCCCGCACACTCGGCTAGAGAGGCCCGCGACGGCCGAGGCCACGCCGGGCCGTGAAGCCTCCCCGCGGGCCTCCCCGACCCCGGCAGCGCACCGACATCGGCGGACCCCACCCCCGGTGCGCGCAGCCGACAGCGTGCGCCGGCGCCGAAGTTCCCGCCGCCGGGCAGAAGGTGTGGCCGCCGCCGGGCCGCCGGCCGGCCCACACAGAACGGCCCGGGCCGGATCACCCGGCCCGGGCCGTTCCTGCCTCACGCGCCGCACGGGCCGCACGGGCCGTCGTGGGGCGGCGACGGGTCAGCCCGTCTGCTGCTGCGCGGGCAGGCGGCCGGCCAGGACGCCGGCCGCCTTCTTCACGTCACGGCAGATCTGCGGGGTCATCGCCGTGGTCCGCGACAGGCGCAGCTCGACGCTGGACCGGTCCCCGTCCGCCAGGAAGACCTTGCAGACGCCGTTGAGGGCGCCCTCCAGCATCACGGCGTCCCTGCCCTTGATCTCCATCTTCGTGCGCTTTCCGTCGCCGGAGACGGCGGCGTCGAGCGGGCGGTCCTCCGGCCTCAGGGTGAGCGTGCCGTACTCGTGCTCCTGCGCGGTGCAGCCGTCCTCGGCGATGGAACTGACGGCGGGCTCGCTCAGGCCCAGCTCCTGCGCGACGGGCCGCAGCATCGTGCAGGCCGGGGTGTCGGAGGCCGGCGGCTCCGTGGCCGAGGAACTGCCGCACGCGGCAGCTCCCCAGGTGGCGCACGCCAGCGCCGCGGCCGCGGCCAGGGCACGCCGAACGGGGTGACGGGTCATGATGTTGCGCTCCGATCTATCCGGTGGTCATCGGCTCGGCACGAGAGACGAAGAGAGGAAAAGGGGTCCCCGGCAGAAGCCGGGGCAGGGGTCAGCGCTGGAGGATCGCGCACGCCCAGTGCATCCCGCGGCCGTTGGCGGCGAGCGCCACGAGGTCCCCGGCCGCCAGCTCGCCCGCCTCGTCGAGACGGGCCAGGCAGAACAGGTGATCGGCGGCGCCCAAGTGTCCGTGGCGGGCCGCCAGGCGGGCGTTCGTCCGCTCCACCGGCACCCCGATCAGCTCGGCCTGGGCGCCGAGCACCCGGGTGTTGTCGTTGAGCAGCACCAGCCGTGCCAGGTCCTCCTCCGTGCACCCGGCGTGGCGGCAGGCGCGGTGCACCGCGCGCGCGGTGCGCTCGTCGATCTCCTCGGCGAAGGCGGCCATCCGGTCGGCGTCGTGGCCGAAGTGCTCGACGATGTCCCAGGCGTCGCGCACCGCGGGCATCTCGGTCCCGGGCACGAACGGGTGCCGCCCGCCGCCGACGTCCATCCGGAAGAAGTCCGCGTACCGCCCGTCGCTCTCCGCGTAGGAGGCCCGCCAGCGCAGACCCGGCGCGCCCCGCACCGCGAGCGCCGCGGCGGCGCCGTCGGAGAACAGCAGCGAGTGGGTGTCCAGACGGTTCCAGTACGCCTCGACGGTGCGGTTGGCGCCGATCACCAGGGCCGTGCCGTAGTCGGGGTGGGTGGCGAACCGGCCCGCCAGGGTGTCCAGGGCGGTGACGCCGCCGACACAGCCCTGGTCCACGAGCACGGCCTCGGCACGGACCAGGCCCAGCGCCTGCTGGACCCGGGCCGCGGCGTCCCAGTACAGGTGGTCGGCCAGGTCGGTGAGGGCCACCACGACCAGATCCACATCGCGCGGGTCGACGCCCCGCAGGGCCCGCGCGCCCGCCTCCACGGCCAGGTCGGTGACGCTCACCTCGGGCAGCGCACGGTGGAGGTACTCGTAGCCGTATCCCAGGACGCGTTCGATGTCCTCGGTGTACTCGGCCACGATGTCCTTCACGGCGATCTCTTCGCCCAGGGCGACGCCGAAGGCACTCAACCCGTAATCCATTGGCGCACCTCACGGTAGGTCGACGAGTCGCTCGAGCTGTTCGGGGTCGCTGAGGGAGTCCGAGACGGCCCGCAGGAACGCGACCGCCTCCCGGCCGTTGACCACCCGGTGGTCGTAGGCGAGACCGAGGGTGACCACCGTGGCCGGCACGGGCGCCCCGTCCGCCAGGACGAGCCGGGTGAGCGGGCCGCCCACCGAGACCATGCACAACTGCGGCCACATCACGATCGGCTGGACGACGACGACTCCGGGCTCGACGTTCAGCGACACCGTGATGGCCCCGTCGGCGAGCTCTCCCGCGGTGAGCTCGCCCCGGAACGCCTTGAGCCGGAAGTCCATCAGGTCGTCGGCGAGTTCGGTCAGCGGCCGGTCGGCGCAGTCCCGCAGCACCGGGGCGTACAGGCCGTTGCCGACGTCCACGGTCACCGCCACGTCCGCGCCGTCGGCCAGCTCCACGGTCCGCTCGTCCAGGAGCGTGCCGAACAGGTGCGGGAAGACGGGCTGCGCCGCGGCCACCGCCCTGATGACCGCCTCCGGCAGGCCGACGTCCGCGCCGGACTTCTCCGACAGCGTCCGAAGGCGCGCCAGCAGGGCGTCCACCTGGACCTCGACCGCCGAGAACGCAGCGGGCACCTCGCGGTGCGCACGGGAGACCACGGCGGCGGTGCCCTGCTGGACACGGTCCAGGACATGGATACGCCGGCCCGGCCCGGCCGCGCGGGCGGCGGGTACGGCTTCCTCGGCCGCCACGGGAGGTACGGCTTCCTCGGCCGCCGCGGCGGGGGAGGGGCCGGGGGGCGGGGCGAAGGCCGGGCCGGGGGGTGCGGTGAACAGCTCGGCGAGGAACTCGCCCACCCCGATCTCGACGCCGGCCGGGGCGTGCACCCTGAGGTACCCGGACGCCGGTGCCTCGATCTCCTCCACGGCCTTGGAGGTCTCGACCTCGACCAGCGGCGCGCCCTGCTCCACGTACTGTCCGTCCTCGGCCTGCCAGTCGAGCACCAGGTAGGCGGTGTCGTTGTTGTTCAGCTTGGGCACCGCGACCGGCACTCCGGCCGCCCGCGTGTCCGGCTCGGCCGCCTGCGTGTCCGGGGCGGCTGTCCGCGTGTCGGGGGCGGTCTGTCGCGCCGCCGGTCCGGCCGGCCGCGTGTCCGGCGCGAGGGCCTGCGTCACCGCGTCCACGATCTGCCGGACCCCGAGCAGCACCTGGGCCTCCAGGTGCGGCGCGGTGGGAACCACGGAGTCGGCCGACGACAGCAGCAGCACCGGGGCGTGCAGCTCGCGCCAGGCGAGCTGATGAATCCGGGCCGCCACGTCGGCCCCCCAGGTGCCGCCCTCGGTGCTCTCCTCGGCCACCGCCACGAGCCGGGCACCCGTGATCAGCGGCAGCACCGGCTCCAGGTCCAGCGGATACAGCCGGGCGGGCACGAGCAGCCGCACGCCCCGTCCCCGCTCGCGCAGCTGCCGGGCGGCGTCCAGGGCACGGTGGGCGACCCCGCCGGGGCAGAGCAGCACCACGTCGGCGCGGCTGTCGTCCGTGGCGCTCACGTGCGCCCAGCCGGTCGGACCGTCCAGCAGGGAGAACCGGTGGGCCTCGTCCACGACACCGTGGCGGAACAGGCGCCGGGTGTAGAGGACCTTGTCCTCGAACAGCATCGCGGGCCCGTCATCCAGCCCCTGCGACAGCAGCGCGTAGGGATCGTGGAACGGCGTCGTCTCGTACAGCGCCAGATTCGGGATGCCGAGGAAGTGCTTCTGCACGCTCTGACTGTGGGTCGGGCCGTAGCCCCGGTTGCCGCCCACCGGACAGCGCACGACCACCCGCATCGGCACCCGGTCGCCGTACATGGTCACCGACTTGGAGATCATGTTGAGGATCTGGTCGAAGGCGAGCGCGGCGAAGTCGCCGAACATCATCTCCACCACGGCCTGATCGCCCGCGAGCGCGAGGCCGGCCGCGACCCCGGAGATGCCCGCCTCGCTCAGGGGGGTGGTCAGCACCCGGTCCGGGTGGCGGGTCGAAAGACCCCGGGTCACCTTGAAGGCGCCGCCGTAGGGATCGTGTACGTCCTCGCCGAGCAGATGGAGGGCCGGCCGCTCGTCGAAGAGCCGGTGCAGGGCGCTGTTGAGGGCCTCCACGACCCGGGGCGCGGGCTGCGTCGTCACCCTGTGCTCCCCTTCTCCTTCTCCTTCTCCCTCTCCTTCTCCGCGAGGATCGCCCGCAGCCTGCCGACCGACCGGCAGGCGCGTGCCTCACGGGCGGTGAGCCGTATCCCGTACCTCTTCTCCACGTGGGCGACGATCTGGACGTGCCGCAGGCTGCTCCAGGCCGCCGTGGTGGCCGGACCGGTGTCCTCGGTCACCTCCTCGGCGGGCACCTGCAGGACGTCGGCCACCAGCCGGGTCAGTTCGCTCATGAGCTCACCATCCTCGTGTCGCTCGGGCCGGCCGCCGTCCACTGGGCCGGCGGCCGCGCCTCCACCTCCTCGGCCACCCTCTCCATCTCCGTTCGTATGCGCGCGTCGAGTTCGAGGAACGGCCGGCCCAGACGGGCGGCCAGCTCCTGATGCCAGTCGGCCGCCCACAGGGCGTCGACCTCGTCGCGGGGGCGGGTGTCGTCGCCCTTGCTGTGCGGGCCGAGGCGGCGCGTGGTGAACTGCACCACCGCCGGGCGGTGTTCCTCGCGCACCCGCCGCACCAGCGGCGCCATCCGCTCCCGGATCTCCGGTATGCCGTGGCCGGTGATCTCCAGGAAGTCGATGCCGAACGCGGCGGCGCGGTCCGCGAGGGAACCGGCCATCTCCAGGTGCGTCGGCGTGGACTGGGCGATGCCGTTGTGCTCCACGACGACGAGCACCGGCACCTGCCACAGCGCGGCCATGTTGAGTGCTTCGTACACCGCGCCCTCGCCCCAGGTGCCGTCACCGGTGAACGCCACGGCGATACGGCCGGACCCGGTGCGCTTGCAGTGCAGGCCGAGCCCCACCGCCAGCGGCAGGCTCTGCCCCTGGACACCGGTGGAGTGGAACCCCTCGCGCCGGATGTGCTGGCTGCCGCCGACACCCGAACACACCGCCCCGGCCCGGCCCATGATCTCCGCGAGCAGGCCGGCGGGGTCGCGGAACAGGGCCAGGTAGTGGCCGTGGCCCCGGTGGTTGCTGAGCACGAAGTCACCCGCCAGGAGCGGCGCCAGGGCGACCGGGACGTACTCCTGCCCCAGGCAGGTGTGCGTGGTCCCGTTCAGCCGCCCCTCGGAGAACATCCTCAGCAGCACGGTTTCGAAGTGGCGGATGCCCAGGAGGGCTTCGAGGTCTCGGGCATCCGGTGCGCGGAACGGTTCCCGCCCTTCAGCGGTCATACCTGACGCCTCCCAGCGGGCTGGACAACGGAATTCTTCGCGGGCGGGACCGACCCTCCGGAGGCCCCCTGGACGGGAGGCCCCAGCGGGCTCGGGACAAGGCGCGGCCTCGTCGGGGCGTGACGCTAACGAGCCCTGTTCTCAAACCGGTATCACCGCCAGGCCGCCCGCTCTTAGGGGCCTCTCACCCCGTTCTCACCTGCTTGCGGCCGCCGCGCGCCGCACCCTTAACTGGTCGTGCGTCCCGGAGAAAGCGGCCCGCGTACCGCCCTTTCGCCTGCCTCGCGCGCCGTCGTTTCCCAGCGCGTCTCCCGCCCCATGGCCGTACCAAGCCCGCACCCCCGCACCCCCGCGCCTTCGCGCGCCGCGGCCCGCCGGCCCCGCGCTCCAGGCGGGACACCCGACCGAAGGAGTCAGCAGATGCCGCACTCGCCGCAGGTGCTCATCGTCGGCGCCGGCCCCACCGGACTCGCGCTCGCGGCGGAACTTGCCGGGACCGGCGTCTCCTGCCTCGTCGTCGACCGGCACACCGAGCGCGGCACGCTCTCCCGTGCCTGCACCGTCGAGCCCCGCACCCTGGAACTCCTCGACATGCGGGGGCGGGCCGACGACGTCCTGGCCGCGGGACTGGAGTGCCCCAACCCGCCGCTCGGCAACGAGGACGGCCACCTGGACTACGGCCTCCTCGACACCAACTTCCCCTTCAGCCTGTCGATTCCGCAGTCCAGGACCGAGGATGCGCTGCAGAAGGCGGCAGAGAAGGCGGGCGCGGAACTGCTCTTCGGCACGTCCGTGACCGGCCTGGAACAGGACGACTCGGGCGTCGAGGTACGCATGGAAGGACCGGCCGGTCCCCTCACCGTGCGGGCGCGGTACGTCGTCGGGTGCGACGGCGTGTACAGCACCGTGCGCGAGGCGATCGGGGTGGAGTACGACGGCTGGAACTACGAGCAGTCCCTGATGATGGCCGACGCCCGGCTGAGCAGCCCGCCCGGGCCGGCCGAATACGCCCGGATCACCCGGCGCGGCATGGCGGCCTTCTTCCCCTTCAAGGACGGCACGTACCGGATCATCGTGCTCGACCGCCAGAAGTTCACCGTCCCCGCCGACGAGCCGCTGACCCTGGAGGACCTGAGCGAGAGCTGCGCGGCCATCCTCGGCCTGGACGCCGGCATCCACGACCCGCTGTGGCTGTCGCGGTTCCGCAGCTCCCAGCGGCACGCCAAGCACTACCGGGCCGGCCGGGTCCTGCTCGCCGGGGACGCCGCGCACACCCACATCCCCTCCGGCGGCCAGGGGCTGCAGACCGGCATCCAGGACGCGTTCAACCTCGGCTGGAAACTCCGGCTGGTGATCGAGGGCGCGGCGCCCGACGCCCTCCTGGACAGCTACGAGGCCGAGCGCTACCCGATCGCCGCCGACACCCTGCGCAAGACCGACCTGTCCTTCCGCTTCGAGACCTCCGACGGCCTGCCGGCCCGCATCCTGCGCAAGGTCACCATGTGGTCGATGCGGATCAGGGCGGTGCACCGGCTCAACGTCGAGCACCTGTCCGGACACGCCCTGCGGTACCCGCCCGACCGGGGCGGCCGCTGGGTGGGCCGCCGCGTGCCCGACCGCCCGCTCGCCGCGCCGCAGGCAGCGGGCCGGCTCTACGAGCTGTTCCGTGACGGCCACTTCGTCCTGCTCGGCCCGGACGACCGCGTACCACCGGCCGCGACCGCGTGGTCGGCGCGCCTGCGCACCGGTGTGCTCGCCGAACCGATCGGCGACCGCTGGCCGCGTCACGTCCTGATCCGGCCGGACGGATACGTCGCCTGGGCCGGCCGGACCCCGGACGCGGGCCTGGAAGGCGCGCTGCACCGCTGGTGCGGCGCCCCGCGACCGGCCGCCGGCTGACCCGCGCCGACCGACGGCCGGGCCACGCCTGCGCCCGGCCTTCCGCGGCCCACGACGGGCCCTACTGCCGTGCGGTCCGTCCGGGCGCGCGGCTGGGAGAACATCTGCGATGTCCGCGCTCTTCGTAGCCCTGATGCTTCCTCTCCTCGCCGCCGTCCACTACTACGTGTGGCGGCGCACGGTCCGTGACACCACGGTCCGCGGCTCCCGGCCGCGCCGCATCGGCACCGCGGTGATCATGCTGCTCGGGCTGTGCCTGGTCCTCGCGCCGCCGGGCGAGTGGACGCTGCCGAGGCCGCTGGCCGTCGCCGTGGTCTGGGCGGGCTTCCTGTGGGCGGCCGTGCTCCTCTACCTCACCCTCGCGCTCCTCGTCGGCGAGGCCGTACGCCCCCTCCTGCTGCGGGCGGCGCGGCACCGGCCGGCCGCCGCAGCCGAACCGGCCCAGGTCCCCGCCCCTGCCCCCGCTGCCGTGCCCGGAACGGGGACGGGGACGGCAGCGGAGGAGGGCACGGCGGCCGCGGGCACGGCGCACACGGCACAGGCAGCCGTCCCCGATCCGTCCCGGCGGCTGTTCGTCGCCCGGGGCATCGCCCTGGCCGCGGGGGCCGCGGCGGCCGCGACGGTCGGCCACGGCGCCCGCACCGCGCTCGGCCCGCCCCGGCTCAAGCACCTCACCGTGCCGCTCACCCGGCTCGACCCGCGGGCCCACGGCTTCCGGATCGCCCTGGTCAGCGACATCCACCTCAACACCATCGCCGGACGCGCTCGCACCGAGCAGATCGTGGACCTCATCAACGGGACCGAACCCGACCTGGTCGCCGTCGTCGGCGACCTCGTGGAGGACGGCTCCGTACGGGACATGGGGCGGGCCGCCGAACCGCTCGCCCGGCTCCGGGCGGCCCACGGCAGCTTCTTCGTCACCGGCAACCACGAGTACCACGCCGGCGCGGAGCAGTGGCTCGACCTGGTACGGGATCTGGGCCTGCGCCCGCTGGAGAACGAGCACGTCGCGCTGGAGGGGTTCGACCTCGCCGGAGTCAACGACGTCACCGGCGAGGAGCACGGCCAGGGCCCCGACTACGACGCCGCCCTCGCCGGGCGTGACCCGGACCGGGCCGTGGTCCTTCTCGCCCACCAGCCCGTGCAGGTCCACGAGGCGGCCGAGCGTGATGTGGACCTGCAGTTGTCCGGCCACACCCACGGCGGGCAGTTCTGGCCCTTCACCTACCTCCCGGCCCTGTCCCAGCCCACCGTCGCCGGCCTCGACCGGTACGGCGACACCCAGCTCTACGTCACCCGGGGCACCGGTTTCTGGGGGCCGCCGGTGCGGGTGGGCGCGGACCCGGACATCACGGTCGTCGAACTGGCGTCGCCGCGCGCGTGATCCACGCCGGTCCGGCGCGGCGAGGACGACGAAGACCCGGCCCGGCCCCTCCGTGCCGCGCGCCTTCGGGCCCCTGCGGCAGGGGCACGCCCGCGGCGGGGCGCGGCGGGGCGGGGGCGGGAGTGGAAGGCGGCTGCCTGGAGTACCGGCGCCGGTGAGGGTGCCGCCCGGGCCGAGGAGCACATCGAGGGCGTCCACCCTGCGCCGGATGCCGGATGCCGGATGCCGGATGCCGGATGCCGGATGCCGGATGCCGGATGCCGGATGCCGGATGCGGGGTGCGGGGTGCCGGAGGGGCGCGGGCCCGGGGCGGCCTCGTCGAGCACGGCCGTCAAGCGCACGCCGACCGGCCTGCGGCCGTAACCGGCGCGGCTCTCGCGGGGGAGATCCCGGCCCGGGACTCCCTCCCCGACCACCTGCACCCGACCACCTGCACCCGACCACCCGCACCCGACGACCCGTGCGGCGCGGCCCGTCCCGGCCCCGCGACGTCCCGTACGAACCCGGTCACGTCCGTCCGCCCTCTCGCCACGTCTCAGGGCAGGGGCACGGAGGTCCCACCACCCCGAACGGATCGATCACATGGCCGTGCGGCGCCCGTGCGCAGCGCACGGTGGCCTCATCACCGGCCGGCGATCGCCATGGACCGCAGGGCGAGCGCGTCGACCTTTCCCCCCGCCGTCCTCGGCAGCGCGGGCAGCACCTCGATGTGATCGGGGCGCATCGCGTCGGGCAGCGTCTCGGCGATCTTCCGGCGCAGTTCCGCGTCCGCGACCTCGGTGTCCAGCGCCACGAAGGCGACGAGCCGTTCGCCCGCCTTCTCCTGACGCAGCAGCACCGTGCAGTCGGCGACCGCCGGATGCCGGCGCAGCGCCGCCTCGACCTCGCCGAGTTCGATGCGGAACCCGCGGACCTTCACCTGGTGGTCGACCCGGCCGAGGATGTGCAGCCGCCCGCCGGGCGACCACAGGCCGCGGTCACCGGTGCGGTAGAGGCGCCGGCCGGCCTCGAACGGGTCGGGCAGGAACCGCTCGGCGGTGAGCGCCGGCCGACGGTGGTAGCCGTGGGCCACGGCGGGACCGCCGAGGTAGATCTCGCCCGGCACGCCCGGCGGTACCGGCCGCAGCCGCGCGTCGAGCACGTAGGCACGGTAGTTGGGCACCGGGCGGCCGATCGGGATGCCCGCGCCGGCCGGCTCCGCGGGCCCGCAGCGGTGCGTGGTCGCCCATACGGCGCACTCGGTGGGCCCGTAGTCGTTGAACAGCGGCGCGTCGGGGCAGTGCCGCAGATGCTCGGCGACGGTCTCGGGTGTCAGCTGCTCCCCGCCCACGGCCACCATGGCGAACCGGCTCAGCACCGTCGCGTCCGCGACCTGGAGCACGATCCGGTAGTGCGAGGGCACGGCGTGGACATGGGTGATGTCCGCGCGCTCCAGCAGCCGCAGCAGCGCGATCGGGTCGTGCGCCTCCTTCTCGGTGGGCAGCACCACGGTGCCGCCACCGGTCAGTGCCCAGTACATGCCGCCCGCCGCACCGTCGAAGCACAGCGGCGGCAGCACCAGATCACGGCCCGGCGCGGGCCCGGCGGCGGCCCGTGCCGCGGTGGACGCGACGATCGCCCCGTGGTGCACGGCGATGCCTTTGGGCACCCCCGTGGAACCGGAGGTGTAGATGACGTACGCCGTGTCGTCGGGGCTGACCCGCACTCCGGGGCAGTGGCCGGGCAGGCCCTCCATGTCGGCGGGCAGCAGCACCGGCACCGGCACGTCGGCCTCGGGCGGCCGCGGGGCGAGCAGCGCGTCGGCGCCCGCGTCGCGCAGGATGTGCCGGATGCGCTCCGCCGGATAGGTCGGCTCGATGGGCACGTAGGCCGCGCCCGACTTCAGTACGCCGAGCATCGCGACCACCGACTGCGCGGCGCGCTCGGTGAGCAGAGCCACCAGGCGGCCCGGTCCGATGCCCTCGGCGCGCAGCCGGTGGGCCACCCGGTTGGCGGCGAAGTCCAGTTCACGGTAGGTGAGTTCGGTGTCGCCGCACACCACGGCGACCGCGTCCGGGGTGCGGCGGGCGCACTGTTCGACCAGGGTGTGCAGGCACACCTCTTCCACCGGGCGCGCCGGGCCGCGTGACCACGCCTGGAGCGCGGCCCGCTCCGCGCCGGTCGGCGCGTCGATGTCATGGACCGGGGTGTCGCCGAGCAGCGCCTGAAGGACGCCCGGCAGCCGCGCGGCGAACGCGGCGACCGCGTCCGGCTCGAAGAGCCCGGTGTCGTAGTCGACGCGCAGCCCGTCCCCGTCGGGGTCGAGCAGGACCAGCAGGCCGTGCCGGGCCACGGCGTCGGGGAGCCGTACCCCCGCCACCGTACGGTCGCCGACGCGCTGCGCCCCCAGCCGCCCGCCCGGGGCCACGGCGAGCGTCGCCCGGGTCTGCGCGGGCACGGGGGTGCCCGCGTCGACCGCCCGCTCGGCCCGCCGCAGCAGTGCGGTCCCCTTGAGCGTCTCGTCCACCCGCAGGGACACCGCCGCCGGGTCGGCGCCCGCGAGGAGGAGTCGGCTTTCCTCCGGGCCGCCGTACCGGGCGAGGAGTAGGTTCACGGCGGCCGCCAGGGCCGCCTCGGCGGGCATCCCGGCCGCCCGCAGCCGGTCGGCGACCGGCCCGGCCGGGATGTGCACCGTCGCCGCGACCCCCGACGGCGAACCGCCGGACCGCAGGGCGGCCGGCAGCTCTGCCGCCAGGGGTGCCGCGACGTCCCCGGCCCCCGCCCGCGGAAAGGGGGAGCCCGGGGTGAACAGCCACCGCATGACCGCGGCCGGCGGCAGCGGGGCGGCGGTGACGACGACCAGGAGGAACCGCTTCTCGGTGAGCCGGCCCAGGAGCACGCGGGCGTGCCCGGTGTCCGCGCGGGCGGCGGCCACCTCTTCCCGGACCAGCTCGCCCCACGCCGACTCGTCCGCCACGCCCGTCAGGTCGTGCACGGTGAGCGTGACCTGCGGCCGCTGCGCGGCGAGCCGGGTGCGCAGCGCCGGCACGTCCGCCGGGCCGCCGACGAGCCAGGCGTCGGCGAGCGGACTGTCCGCCACCGGCCTCGTGTTGTCGGACACGGTTCCTCCTGCTCTCGTCACGGGCGTCAGATCAGGACGCGTTCCCGCGCCGTGCGCCGGTGCGTGCGGGACTTGCGCAGATCCCGGGTGACGACCACCTTCTTCAGCCAGCGGTCGGTGCCGTCGAACCGGGCCTTGAACGCGCTGCGCCCGTGCACCGCCTTGAAGTTGTCGACCACCAGCAGATCCCCGGCACTGAGCGGCACGTCGACCAGGTTGCGCTGCAGCTCCCGGCACAGGGCGTCCAGCGCCTCGGTGGCCTCCCCATCACCCGGCAGGGCCGACATGAACTCCGGGTCGATGCGCAGGTACGGCTGCTCGGGATGGCCGAACAGCACGGCGCACGGCTCCGGATCGTCCTCCATCAGATGGATGGAGTGCGCCGTACCCTGGTGCTCGGTCAGCTGCTGCGCGTTCTTGAGCTGCAGCGTGTCCGGGCGGATGAGGAACCGGGGCTCGGACAGCACGGCACGCTGACCGTCCGTCAGTTCCACATCGTCCACACTGGCCACCACCGTGGGCACGGCATCGTGATTGCGCAGCCCCAGGAGCATCAGGTAGTCGCAGCGGTACGGGTGGAAGCCGTCCTCGGTGTGCCAGGCGAGCTCCACCGTGCCGTGCCCGCTCTGGGACTCCTCCTGCCCCGGCATGGGCAGCACGTCGTGCACGAGCCGGCCGCCCTGCAACGTCGACCATCCGAAGACGTCACCGAGGTGTGCCGAGGCCAGCAGCAGGAACACCGCGTGCGCCTCGGCCTCGGTGTCCCGCGGTACGTCGTGCCAGTGCTGCGGGGTCGGACCGATCCGGTCGTCGCCCACCGGCACGCCCCGCACCACCAGGGCCGACGCCGTTTCACCGGCCCGGAACTCCTGTAACTCCTTGACCAGGGACGACGGCAGCCGGTGGCCCTGGGACGGCAGGTCGTCGAACAGTTCCGGTGCGCTGCTCGACCCGTACCGGGCGAGCACCGATGCGGTGAGCGTGCGCAGCGCGCTCCGGTCGGCGTCGTCGAGGTTCACGTAGCGGATCACGCGCACCCCCGGCCCCGGCACACGCAAGCATTCTCGTATGTTCATCACATCCCCTTTCGCCGCGATCAACTGGCGGCGTCCTGCGGCACGATGTCCTCGGGTGCCGGCAGATAGCCGGCGTCGACCAGGAAGCGGAAGCAGGAGTGCGCCCACTCCTCGCTGACCGGAGGGCAGCTGATGCCCGAGCCCTCGAGCGCCTCGGTGAGCATCCGGCACTCGTCCATCGGGTTGATCTGCTTCTGCAGTTCCGGGTCGAGCGCGGCGTGGCGCATCGTGGCCACGCGCAGCAGCGGCGTCATCGGGAACAGGATGTGGTCCTCGTCGACGTTCAGGGCCTGCTGGCGGGCGTCCTCCTCGTCGATCACGTTCAGGTCGTAACCGAACGAGCGCAGCCACTGGTAGCACTGCGTCATCGTGGTCGGCGCCGGGTTGGTGATGTTGAAGTTCTTGCCGAAGTTCTCCTCCCGCAGGGACGTGTAGACGATGGCCTCGGCCGTGAAGTCCACCGGCACCGCGTTGATGACGTCGTTGTAGAGCGGCAGCACCCCCAGGTCCAAAAAGCCCCGCAGGTAGACGTACAGGTAGTCGGTGTGGTGCGAGGCACCGGTCTCGGTGTGGCCGGTGATCATCCACGGGCGCTGCATGGTGACCGGGATGCCGCGGTCCCGCGCGATGTACATGATCTTCTCCGCCAGCCACTTGCTGCGCGGGTAGCCCGTGGGGATCTTGATGGGCCGCGGGTCCAGGTCCTCCTCGGTGAACGGGCGCTCCGTGGCCGTGCCCATGAACACGTCGACACTGGAGACGAAGTGCACCGACTTCAGCGTCTCGGTGGTGGCCAGCCGCAGCACCTCCTTGGTGCCCTCGACGTTCGCCGGCCGCGCCGCCTCGTACGGATAGGTGAAGTTGACGACGGCACCGCTGTGGTAGATCACGTCGATCTCGGACGCGCAGGCCGCGAAGTCCTCGTCGTCCAGGCCCAGACGGGGCTTGGCCAGGTCACCGATGACCATCCGCATACGGGAGCGGTAGGACTCGTCCCAGGCGTGGTAGGTGCGCAGCGTCTGCTCCATGCGCTCCCACGCGGCCTCCTCGTTCTCCGCGCGGATCAGGCAGTGCACCATCGCCTCGGTGCGCTTGATCGCCTCCACCACGATGAACGCGCCCAGGTAGCCGGTGGCACCGGTGACCAGGACATGGCGCGGGTTGAACAGCTCGGCGCGCGGCAGATTCCCGGGCGTGATCTCCTCGGGAAGCGTGATCTCCGCGTGCAGCTCCTCCAGCTGCTGGGCGTACAGGACCTCGCTGTCGACGTTGTCGCGCTGGCGCCGGTCCTCCTCGATGGCCTGCGCGACACCGGCCACGGTCGGCACCC
Organism: Streptomyces sp. NBC_00104; assembly: GCF_045160825.1. NCBI lineage: Bacteria > Bacillati > Actinomycetota > Actinomycetes > Kitasatosporales > Streptomycetaceae > Streptomyces > Streptomyces sp. NBC_00104. Next base: position 10,635,272 of record NZ_CP108215.1, read on the forward strand.
GGAAGATCTGCTCCACCGGCAGCGTCACCCCGTGCGTCCGCGACAGCTGCGCGGTCAGCCGCGCCACCAGCAGCGAGTTGCCGCCCAGCTCGAAGAAGTCCGCGGTGGCACTGACCGTGGCAAGCCCCAGCAGCGAGCAGAACGTCTCGGCGATCTCCGCCTCCAGCTCGGTGCCCGGCTCGACGAAGTCCTCCAGACCCAGGTCCGGGGCGGGCAGCGCCGCGGTGTCCGTCTTGCCGTTACGGGTGAGCGGCATCTTCTCCAGCGTCACGAACGCGCTGGGCACCATGTAGTCGGGCACCTGCTCCAGCACATGCTTGACCAGCGCTTCCTTCGTCACCACCCGGCCGATGACCGGAACGACGTAGGCCACCAGACGGGGCACACCCGGCTGGTCCTCGCGCACCATCACCGTCGCGGCGGCCACCAGCGGATGGCGCCGCAGCACGTTCTCGATCTCGGTCAGCTCGATACGGAAGCCACGGATCTTGACCTGCGTGTCGGCGCGGCCCAGGAACTCGATGGTGCCGTCCTGCCGGAAACAGGCCAGGTCACCGGTCCGGTACAGACGCGCCCCGGGCTCCTCGGAGAACGGGTCCGGCAGGAAGCTCCCGGCCGTCATCGCCGGCCGGTTGACATAGCCGCGCACCACACCCGCACCACCGATGTACAGCTCACCGGGCACCCCGGGCGGCACCGGGTTGAGCGCCTTGTCGAGCAGATGGATACGGGCGTTGGGGATAGGACGGCCGATCGGCACCCGGCTGCCGCGCGCGTCCTGGGCCGACACCGCGTGCACCGACGCCCACACGGTCGCCTCGGTGGGACCGTACTCGTTGAACAGCGCGACCCCCGGCGAGCGACGGAAATGCGTCTCCACCAGGCCGGGCGGCAGCACCTCACCGGCCAGGACGGTGGTGCGCACCGACGCGAACGCCTCGTCGTCCGTCTCCAGCAGCACGGCGTACTGCGAGGGCACACCGTCGACGTGCGTGACCTGCTTGGCACGGATCAGCTCGCTCAGCAGCCGCGGGTCGAGCACCTCCGTCTCGTTGGGCAGGACCAGCGTGCCGCCGCGCCGCAGCGTCCAGTACAGGCCACCGCCGGAGGCGTCGAAGGTGAACGGGGCGAGCACCAGATAGCGCTCCGGCAGCCCCGGCTGCTCGCACGCCGACCGGGCGAGCGTGGAGTGCACGATGTGCCGGTGTTCCACCGCCACACCCTTGGGACGGCCGGTGGAACCCGAGGTGTAGATGATGTAGGCCAGGCCGTCCGGGGCGACCTCCACCGCGGCCCGCTCGACCGGCTGCTCGGGGTCGGCGACCGGCAGCGGCACACCCCGCACGCCGGGCAGCTTGCCCGACAGGGCCTTAAGCGCGCTCTCGGCGCCGACGACGCACTCGATGCCCGCGTCCTCGGTGATGGCCGCGATCCGGTCCGCCGGATAGGACGGGTCGATCGGCACATACGCGCCGCCCGCCTTGAGCACACCGAGCAGGGCCACCATCGTGTGCACCGAACGGTCGGCGAGCACACCGATGCGGCTCTCCGGACCCGCTCCGTGCTCCGCGAGCCGCGCGGCCAGCGCCTCGGCGCGCAGGTTCAGGGAGGCGTACGTAAGCTCCGCCGTGCTGGAGGTGAGCGCCACCGCGTCGGGGCGGGCCGCCGCGCTCTGCTCGACGAGCTCGTGCAGCAGAGACGGACCCCCGTACGCGGCACCGGTGGCGTTCCATGCGGCCAGCCGCTCCTGCTCGTCATGGCTGAGCAGCGGGAAGTCCGCCAGGGCACGCTCGGGAGCGGCGGCCGCCGACTCCAGCAGCAGCAGCATCCTGCCCAGCAGCCGCTCGACGGTGTCCCGGTCGAACAGGGCGGTGTTGAACTGCGCGCGCAGCACCAGCTCCCCGTCGCGCACCACCGCGTACAGGTCGATGTCGTGCGCCGTCCAGGTGACCGGCAGGTCGACCGGGCGGGCGGTGGCGCCCGGCAGCTCGCGGACCGCCCACTGCTCCTCGAAACCGAACAGCACCTGGAACAGCGGCGTGTGGCTCAGGTCGCGGGCCGGCTTGGCCGCGTCCACGATCTGCTCGAACGGCAGCCGCGCATGCCCCAGCGCCTGCGACAGCACCGACTGCGAGCGCCGCAGCAGACTCGACAGGGACTCGCCCGCCTCGAGTTCGAACCGCAGCGGCAGCGTGTTCTCCAGTGGACCCACCAGATCGGTGGCGCCCTCCTGCCAGGTGGGCGGCACCGGCACACCGACCGCGAAGTCGCTCTGCTGGGCATGGCGCGAGAGCACCGCCGCGAACCCGCTCAGCAGCACCCCGGACAGCGTGCCGCCGCCCGCCGCCGCGACCCCCTCGAGAGCCGCGTGCAGCCCGCGCGGCACGGAGACGCTCACCACGTCGGCGTCGATGGTCTTCACCGGCGGACGCGGCCGGTCCGTGGGCAGCTCCAGGGTGTTCAGACCCGACGTCCGCCCGCGCCAGAACGCAACGTCCCGCTCCGCGTCGTCACCGCCGAGCCACGCCTGCTGGGCGGAGCCGAGGGCCTGGATGTCCGCGACACCGGCGCCGGCCGCACCGCCGCCGCCGAGCTGCCCGGCGTACCCGGACAGGATCTCGTCGGTGAGCCGCCCGACCGAGGGACGGTCGGCCACCAGCTGATGGACGGTCAGGAGCAGGATGTGGTCCTCCTCCCCGAGCCGCAGCAGACTCGCCCGCACCAGCGGGCCCTGCGCCAGGTCGAACCGGCGGCGGGTCTCGGCCGCCGCGATCCGCTCCAGCTCCTCCTCCAGACGGCCGGGATCGACCTCGACCACCGGAAGCCGCAGCGACGCCACCGGCTTGACGGTGGCGAGCGCGTTGCCGTCCACCGTGCGGAACGTGGTGCGCAGCACCTCATGGCGCTGCACGACCGCCGCCAGCGCCTGCTGGAGCACGGCCGGGTTGATCCGGCCGGACAGCCGCACCGCGGTGCTGGTCTGCCACGGCCGCTTCTCGTCCAGCTGGATCAGCAGCCACAGACGGCGCTGCTCCAGGGTGAGGTTGCTGGTGAACGCCGATGCCGAGCCGTCGAGAAGACCGGCCAGGGCCGCGCGCTTCTCGTCAGCGGACAGTGAACTGATCTCATGCGCCGTGCTCATGTGCGGACTCCCGTCCTCGCTGTGGTGGTGGTCAGGCAGCGCGCTTGCGAACCGAGCGGGGACGCATATCGGTCCAGACCTTCTCGATGTGCTTGAGGCACTCCTGCTTGCTCCCGGTCCGGCCGGTGGCGGACCAGCCCGCCGGCACCGCCCGGTCGGCGAACCAGACGGAGTACTGGTCCTGTTCGTTGATGACGACCTGGAAGACCGTGTCGGCGTCGTCGATACCCATGCGTGGCTCCTGGTGATGTGAGGTGGTCGGTTGTGCGAATGTGGCTCGCGCGGATCACTTCAGCTGCCGCAGCAGCTGGTCGATCTCGTCGTCGGACATCCCCGCGAGCTGGCTGAGCACCGCCTCGTCGACGGTGGGCCGCCGCTCGCGGGCCCGCTCGAGTTCCTCGACGGCCGCGGCGAGACCGGTCGGGGTCGGCTGACGGAAGAACTCCCGGACGGGCACCTGGAGACCGAACTCCTCCCGTACCCGGCTGAGCAGCTTGGCGGCGAGCAGGGAATGACCCCCGAGGCCGAAGAAATCGGAGTGCACACCGACCTGCGGCAGCTTCAGAACCTCCCGGAACAGCTCCAGCAGCTGCCGCTCCACGTCGTTGCGCGGCGCGGCGTCCTCCAGCCCCTGCGCCGGCTGCTCCGGCGGCGCGGGCAGCGCCCCGCGGTCCACCGCCCCGTCGGCACCCAGCGGCAGTCCGTCGACCACCACGAACACCTCGGGAACCTCGCAGGCGGGCAGCGCGGCCCGGGCCCGGGCCCGCACCTGGGCGGCGAACGCCTCCCGCTCCGCCCGCCCGGCCGGCGTGCCCTCCGCGACGAGCCAGGCGACGAGAGCGCCACGCCGATCGGCCGTCACGGCCGCGCCGCGCACGCCCGGGAGGGCACACAGCCGCTGCTCGACCGCCGCCGCCGTGATCACCTGATCCCCGGCGAACAGCCGTCCCTCCGCGGGCCCCAGGACCTCCAGGGCACCGCCCCGGGATCGACGGCAGAGCAGCCCGGCCGAAACCGGAGGATGCGCGGCGTCGGCCAGATGCAGCTCGCCCACCACTCCCTCGGGCACCGGAACGCCTCGCACGTCGAGCACGCTGCGGACGGTGCCCGCAAGGGCAGGCCCCAGGTGACGGCCCCGCGAGCCGTCGAGCGGCGCCAGAGCCAGCGGCGTGGCCAGCGGCCGGGGAGCGGGACGGCCCAGGAACACCTGACAGCCGGTGCGCGCCAGCATGTCCACCAGCTCCGGGTCGAGGACCCCGCCGACGCAGACGAGCCGGGACCCCGCAGGCGGCGTCCACCCCGCGGTCAGCGCCCGCTGCCACGCCGGGGGAGCGGCGAGCACCAGCGCCCCGGGCGGCCCGCCCGGCGCCGGCGCCGGCCCCGACAGCATCAGGCTGCGGCCGTGCACCAACGGCATCAGCAGGTCCAGCGGGGACGGCGGCACGTCATCGCCGAGCAGCAGCACGTCGTCCTCGGCGCTCACCGACAGCCGCTCGGCCACCGCGGCCACCGCGGCGGCCAGCGCCCCGTGCGTCCACGCCGGCCCACCGCCCGCCCCCCGCCACGCGGGTGCGCCGGGGCCCGGCACGGCACCGGCCCCCACCGGATCGAAACGCGGCCCGGTGGTGATCAGCCACCCACCCGGCTCGCCCTCGTCCCGCCGCACGAAGGCGCCGTCGCGGTCGTGGCGATCGCCGTACGCCACCACACCCCCCACCTCCCACACCGCGAGGACGACGGCGAGCAGACCCGCCGACGCCTGCGGGGGAGTGGTGACCACGGTCCCCGGACCGGCGATGCCCTCCGCGCGCAGCGCCCGGGCCAGCGCGGCGGCCCAGTCACGCAGTTCACCCAGACTCACCACGGCGTCCGCGGCGGACACCGTCACCTCCTCCGCGCCGCGCCCCGCAAGCAGGTCAAGAACCGTGCGCCCGGCACCGGGAACGGGAACGGCGTCGGGAACGGGAACGGCGTCGGGGACGCGCCGGGCGACGCCTTCGCCCCCGCCCCCGCCCCCCGACGGCAGCGCCCCCACCGGCGTCTCCGGCTCCCGCACCGCCTGGGTGAGGATCTGCCGGTGCAGCTCCCCGATACGGGCCGCGGTCTCCTCGTCGTACAGCCCCTGGCTGTAGTCGAGCTGCAGGCGCAGCCCGTCGCCGTCCGGCAGCACCGTCAGCCACAGATCGAACTTCGCCGCCGTGCCGGTCAGTTCCACCGGGCTCATCGTCAGACCGGGCAACTCCACCGCCGTACCCGGTGTGTTGGGCATCGAGAACATCACGTCGAACAGCGGATTGCGGTCCACAGCACGGGCCTGCCCGACCTCCCGCACCAGCCGGTCGAACGGCATCCGGTCGTGCGAGAACGCGCCCACACACACATCACGGACCACGGACGCGGCCGCACCGAACCCCTCCCGCATCGGCAGCCGGGCACGCAGCACCAGCGTGTTGGCGAAGAACCCCACCAGATGCTCGGCGTCGGGATGGTGCCGCCCGGCCACCGGCGTACCCACGGCCACGTCGTCCTGCCCCGTCACCCGCGCCAGCGCCACCATGAACCCGGTGAGCAGCACCATGAACAGCGTCCCGCCCGACTGCCGGGCCAGACCCTCCAAAGAGGCCACCACCTCGGGAGCCAGCCGCTGCTCCACCCGGCCGCCCGCACCGCCGGCCCCTTCACCACGGGGCCGGTCCACCGGCAGCCGCAGGGGCTCCGTGCCCGCCAGGGCCTCGCGCCAGTACCCCAGCAGCCGCTCCATCCGCTCCCCGGCGACCTCCCGCTCCAGCCAGCCGACGTAATCCGCGTACTGCACGGGAAGCTCGGCCCAACCGGCACCGCCGCCCTCGCTCAACCCCCGGTAGGCGGCCGCGAGATCGGCATAGAACACATCCATCGACCAGCTGTCACACACCAGATGATGAACCGTCACGATCAGGGTGTGCCGCCGCGGCCCCTCCTTCACCAGGACCAGACGCACCAACGGCGGCGCGTCCAGGGCGAACGGCTGCTCCGCCTGCTCCCGCGCCAGACGCTGCACCCGCGCCCCGGCCTCCCGCGACGGCAGGCCCGAGCAGTCGACCACCGGCACCGACACCAGAGCCTCGGGCAGCACCAGCTGATGCGGCACCCCGTCGACCAGACCCACGCCGGTGCGCAGACTCTCGTGCCGGGCCACCACCTCGTTGACCGCCTGCTGCAGCAGCACCACATCCAGGTCACCGGCCAGACCGACCGCACTGACCACGTTGTAGGCGGCGTTGCTCTCCGGCGCGAGCTGGCACACGAACCACAGACTCCGCTGAGCCGGCGCCGCCGGCAGCACGAAGTAGTCGCTGTAGTCGCGGATCTCCCCACTGCTGACACCGCCGACATACGAGGAACTGCTCATCGGCTCCACGCCTCCCTTCCCAGCAGTGCGCCGACGGCTGTCTCGATGTACGCCACGACACTCCTCTCGTGGTCCTGCACGAAGAAATGACCGCCGGTGAACTCGCGTACGTCACAGTCCACCGACGTATGCCGGCTCCAGCCGCCGTCACCGCCCCGCACCAGCGGGTCCCGCGATCCGCGCAACACCCGCACGGGGACGGGCAGCGGCGGCCCCGGCGTATGCCGGTAGGTCTCCGCGAGCGTCAGATCGGCCCGGATGGTGGGCAGCATCAGCTCGATCAGATCGGCGTACTGCGGCAGAACCGGAACATCCAGCCCCTCCCAGGCCCGCAGCCGGCCGAGCAGCTCCTCGTCCGGCAGATGCCGGATCTCCTCGGCGTCGCCGTAACCCGGCGCATCCCGGCCGGAGACGAACAGCGCCACCGGCAACGGCAGTTCACGGACCTGCAGCCCACGGACCAGCTCATACGCCGCCAAGGCACCCATGCTGTGCCCGTACAACGCGTAACGCCGCCCCGTCAGCGGCCGCAACACCGGCACCACCGCATCGACGAGCGCGCCCACCTCGGTGAACGCCGGCTCCCGGATCCGGGCCTCCCGCCCCGGCAACTGCACGGCGGTGACCCGCAGCGCCGACGTATGACGGTGCCAGTTCCCGAACACCGACGCACTGCCCCCGGCATGCGGCAGACAGACCAATTCGCAGAGCGGCTCCGTCACTTCACCGAAGGATCTGAACCACCTCGAACTCAGCCGGACCGGGCCCACGCGTACCTCCACAGGAGATGACGAACGTAAATCGCGAAAAGCACTGCTCCCACACCACCGGATCAGGCCCAGGAATCAGATCTCCCGACCGAGTCACAACGCGGCCATCAATGCCTACCAGTTCCAAGGGAGGGCACGTCAATGACCCATCGCCCGCCTGATAGGCGAGCGATAAGAAACTGAGAGCCGAGTGAGAAACGAAGTGAGACCCGAACGAGAGACACGGCCCCTTTGATGGTGCGGCGGCACGTCCGGCGCCTTCCGTGCTGCCGTCCCACGGTCCCCGCTCCACCGAGACACACAGGGCCCCAGCGGCCAAGGGAAATGGAGTCCGCCGATGTCGACCCCCGCTCGCTCCACACTCGTGCACACCCTGGCCGGACACGCCGCCACCCGCGGCGACCGGACGGCCTACGAGTACCTGCACGACGACGGCCGAGTGGACACCCTCACCTACCGACAACTCCTCGACCGGGCGGCCAGGGCGGCGACACGACTACGGGCGGACACCACCCGCCCCGGCGGGCCCGCCCTGCTGCTCTACCCGCCCGGCCTGGACTTCGTCATCGCCGTATGGGCCTGCTTCCTGGCCGGCGTACCCGCGGTGCCCTGCTACCCGCCGCTGTTCGGCCCGACCGAGCGCATCGCCGCCCGCTTCGCCCGCATCCTCGACGACTCCCGCGCCACCACCCTGCTCGCCGACCCCGCCGTCCTCGGCCTGCTGACCGCCGGCCTCCCCGCCGGACGACTGCCCCGCGTGGTGACCCTCGACAGCACCGGCGAACCGGAGAAGGACCAACCCCCGCAGCGGGACATCGACCACCTCCTCGACACCGCACCCGCCCCCCACGACGTGGCCCTCATCCAGTACACCTCCGGCAGCACCGGGCAACCCAAAGGCGTCGTCCTGGAACACCGCAATCTCCTCGCCAATATCAAGGCGATTTCAGACGTGTTCCGCCTCGACGAAACAGCACGGGTGATCTCCTGGCTGCCGCCGTATCACGACATGGGACTCATCGGATTCATCCTCACCCCGGTCCACGGCGCATTCCCGGTACGCCTCATGTCCCCCATGCATTTCCTCAAAAAGCCCCTCGACTGGCTGCGACAGATCAGCGAACTCGGCATCACCCACACCGGCGGACCCAATTTCGCCTACGACCTGTGCCTGCGCCGCGCCGAAACCGCCGACCTCTCCGGCCTCGACCTGAGCACCTGGCGCCTGGCCTTCAACGGCGCCGAACCGATCCGGCCCGCCACCCTCACCGACTTCACCCGGCGCTTCACCCCGCACGGCTTCCACGCCACCTCGTTCCTGCCCTGCTACGGCCTGGCCGAGGCCACCCTCATCGTCACCGGCCGCCACTGGACGGGCCCCGAAGAGACCGGCGAGGACGGCCGCGTCGACTGCGGACCGGTCATCGACGGCCACCACCTCGCCGTGGTGAACCCCGACACCACGCTCCCCGTACCGGACGGCACCGAAGGGGAACTCTGGATCAGCGGCCCCAGCATCAGCACCGGCTACTGGAACACCACCGGCATCCCCGACAGCGACCTCTTCGGCACCCTCGACGGCACCCGCTACCTGCGCACCGGCGACCTGGGCCGACTCCACGACGGCCACCTCACCGTCACCGGCCGGCGCAAGGACGTCCTCATCCAGAACGGTGTCAACCACCACGCCCACGACCTGTGCGCCGCCGCCGTCGAGGACAACCCCGCCGTCCGCCCCGCCGCAGCGGCGTTCAGCGGCCCGGACGAGGAGATCATCATCGCCGTGGAAGTGGCCGGCAAGGACCACGACCCCGCACAGCTCGCCGCCGACATCCGCGAACGCGTACTCGCCGCCACCGGAGCCCGCGTACACACCGTCGTCCTCTGCCCGCCCCGCACCATCCCCCGCACCACCAGCGGAAAAATCCAGCACTCCCTGGCCCGCACCCGCCACCTCACCGGCGACCTGGGCGGCCACGCCGTCACCGCCCACACGACCCTCGCCGCCGAGGAGGACGCCGGCCTGATCACCGCCTTCCTCTCCTCCGTCTTCGCCGCCGTGTGCCAGGTCCCCGCCTGCGGCCCCGACGACACCCTCACCTCCATCGGCGGCGACTCCCGGCGCGCCGCCGAGATCGCCGCCGTGGTCGAGGACGCACTCACCCTCCCCGTCCCCGTCGAAGAGGTCCTGCGCGCCCAGTCGCCCCGCGAACTGACCGCCACCCTCTCCCAGCAGTGGGCCGAGGACGGCATACGCACCCAGCACGCCCTGGAACGCGTCAAGGCGCTGCTCCCGCACGGCGCCTGACCCCCCCCACCACCGGTACCGCACCAGCCTGCGGCGGACCGGACCGCACCTCGACCAGCCACACCGCAGGACGACGAAAGGGAGGGCCACGACCGTGTCCGAGACCAACCAGTTCCCCGCCGAACTCGGCCGCTCCCTCGTCGACCGCTGGCGCACCCGCACCGCCGGCCCCGCCACACCCGACACCCCCGACGGTGCCGCCCGCGTCAACCCCATCCAGCTCGGCCTGCGGCTCTTCGAGGAGATCCACCCCGGCACGGCGGCCAACGTGCTGCGCTTCGACGCCGAGGTCGAGGGCCCCCTCGACACCGACCGCCTCGCCACCGCACTCGGCGAACTCTCCCGCCGCCACGCCGTCCTGCGCACCACCTTCCCCGACGGCGACCCGCACACCTGCGTCGTCGCCCCGGCCCCCGGACCCGACCCCGACCTCACGGTCGTCGACCTGACCTCCCACGACGCGGAAACCGGCCGGGACACCGCCCTCAGCCAGGCGGACACCCGCGCCGCCGCACCCATGAACCTCGCCACCGGCCCCCTGTGGCGCGTCGCCGTCTGGCACCTGTCCGACGGCACGTCACTGCTTCAGCTCCTCGCCCACCACATCGTCGCCGACGGCTGGTCCCTCGGCGTCTTCCTCACCGAACTCACCACCCTGTACGAGGGCCGCACCCCGGCACCGGCCACCCCGCTGCCCACCGTCGCGGCCACCCCGAGCGAGGCCGACCTGGCCGCCTGGCGCGAACGGCTCGACGGCGCCAAACCGCTGTCCCTGCCCACCGACAGGCTCCGACCCCGCACCCGCCGGTTCCGCTCCGCACACGTCGACCTGGCCGTCGACACCGAACTCCTGCGACGCGTCGAAGAACTCGCCGGCACAGCCCGCATGACCCCCTTCATGGTGCTGCTCTCAGCCCTCCACCTCACCCTCGCCCGCACCGCGGGCCACGCCGACATCACCATCGGCTCACCCATCGCCACCCGCGAACGCCACCGCGCCCCCGGCGCGGTCGGACCGCTGGCCACCATGCTCGCCCTGCGCACCGACACGACCGGCTCCCGCACCGTCCGGGACCTCCTCAACACCGTCCGCGACACCTGCCTGGACGCCTACAGCCGCGCGCACGTGCCCTTCGAGGCCCTGGCAGGCCAGGCCGGCCAGAGCGGCGAGTCACTCTTCGACGTGCTGTTCGTGCTCCAGCCACAGCTCACCGAGACCCGCCTGGGAGAACTCCCCGTACGCCCGCGGCTCATGGCCCCCTCCACCATCCGCAACGACATCGAGCTGTACCTCTGGCAGGGCGACGACGGCATCACCGGCTTTCTGGCCTACGACACCGACCTGTTCGCCGCCGAAACGGCCACCCACCTCGCCGAACGCTTCCGGACCGCCCTGACCGCGATCGTCACCGACCCCGACCGCGACCTCGCGGACGTGAGTGTGGTGTCGGGGGGTGAGTGGGGGCGTTGGCGGGAGTTGTCGGTGTCGCGGGTGCCGGCGTTGATTCCGTCGTCATCGTCATCGTCATCGTCATCGTCATCGTCGTCTTCGTCGTCGGTGGTGTCGGTGTGTGGGTTGGTGGAGGCGCAGGTTGATCGTGTGCCGGGTGCGGTGGCGGTGCGTGCGGTTGATGGTGTGTTGACGTTTGGTGAGTTGGAGGTGCGGGCGAATCGTTTGGCGTGGGGTTTGAGGGGGTTGGGGGTGGGGCCGGGTGATCTGGTGGGGGTGTGTTTGCCGCGTACCGCTGATCTGGTGGTGGCGTTGTTGGGTGTGTTGAAGTCGGGTGCTGGTTTTGTGCCGGTGGATCCGGGTTATCCGGCGGAGCGTGTCGCGTTCATGCTGGAGGATTCCGGTGTGTCGGTGGTGTTGCGTTCTCTGGACGACGTTCCGGGTTTTGCTGGGGGTGCTTTCTCTTCGTCTCGTCCGCCGGTTTTGGGTGGGGGTGATGATGTTGCGTATGTGATTTATACGTCGGGTTCGACGGGGCGTCCTAAGGGTGTGGTGATTGAGCATCGTCAGGTGGTGGCGATGTTGGGCTGGGCGGGTCGGGTGTTTTCGGCGGGGGAGTTGTCGGGGACGCTTGCGGGGACGTCGGTGTCTTTTGATCTGTCGGTGTTCGAGATTTTTGCGCCGTTGTCGGTGGGTGGTTCGGTGGTGTTGTCGCCGGGGAGTGTGCTGGATCTGTTGGTGAATCCTTCGTTTTATGAGGGGGTGACGTTGGTTAATACGGTGCCGTCGGTGGTGCGGGAGTTGTTGGCGGCGGATGCTTTTCCGTCGGGGGCGCGGACGGTGAATTTGGCGGGGGAGGCTTTGTCGCCGGGTTTGGTGCGGGATTTGTATGCGCATCCGGTGGTGGAGGTGGTGAACAATCTTTATGGGCCGAGTGAGGATACGACGTATTCGACGCATGCGGTGACGTGTGTGGGGGATGAGCGGACGCCGATCGGTGTGCCGGTGGACGGGACGTCTGCGTATGTTCTGGATGGGGGTCTGCGGCCGGTTCCTTTGGGTGCGGTGGGGGAGTTGTATTTGTCGGGTGCGGGGGTGACGCGGGGTTATCTGGGGCGTGCTGCTCTGACGGCGGAGCGTTTTCTGCCGGATCCTTTCGCCTCCGGTGGTGGGCGGATGTATCGCACGGGGGATCTGGTGCGGTGGCGTTCGGACGGTCAGCTGGATTATCTGGGGCGTGCGGATGGTCAGGTGAAGGTGCGCGGTCACCGGATCGAGCTGGGTGAGGTGGAGGAGGTCCTGCGCCGGCACGAGCGGGTCGGCGAGGTAGTGGTCGTGGCGGGTGAGGGCGCGGCCGGCACGACCCGCCTGATCGCCTACATCGTCGCGGCCGACACCGACACCGACGCCGATGCCGATGCCGAAAGCACGCTGGACGTGGCGGTGTTGGGTGCGCATGCGCGGCGGTGGTTGCCGGACTTCATGGTCCCGTCGGTGTTCATGACGCTGGATGAGTTCCCGCTGCTCCCGAACGGCAAGATCGACCGCTCCGCACTGCCCGCCCCTGACTCCGAGGCTGCCCGGGCGGTGTTCCGGGACCCGCAGACGGAAGCCGAAAAGCTCATCGCCGGGATCTGGCAGGAACTCCTCGACGTCCCCCGCGTCGGCGCGGACGACGACTTCTTCACCCTCGGCGGCCACTCCATCCTGGCGACCCGGGTCACCCACCGGCTCAGCGAAGAACTCGGCACCCACATACCCCTGCCCCTGCTCTTCGAGCACCCCACCCTCACCGACCTCGCCGCGCACCTCCCCCAAGCCGGCGAGCGCCACCTCCCCATACCGGTGGCGACCCGCACCCCCAACCGCGACGGCACGATCACCCTCCCCGCGTCCTCCGGGCAGAAGCGCCTGTGGCTGCTGTGCTCACTCGACCCACGGGCCCATCTCGCCTACCACCTCAACGGAGGCGCGAAGATCACCGGACCCCTCGACGCCCAGGCCCTGGCGGAGGCCATCCGCGACGTCGCCCGCCACCACGAAATCCTGCGCACGACACTGCGCGAGGAGAACGGCGACATCGTCCAGGTCGTCCACCCCACCTGGCGCTGGGACCCCACCACGACCCCCGACGAGGCCACGACCCCGGACGAGGCCGAACTCATCGAAGAATGGCGCCACTCCACGGCCGACCTCGCCGAAGGCCCCCTGTTCCGGGCACACGTGGTGCGGCAGGCCGACGACCAGCATCTCCTCCTGCTGAGCCTGCACCACACCATCGCCGACGGCTGGACGCTCACACTCCTGCTGGACGAGATCGCCCGCCGCTACGCCGAGCTGTCCACAGGCCAACCCCCCGCCGCCGAACCCGCCCTCCAGTACGGTGACTTCGCCCACTGGCAGAGCAGTACGCCCACCCCCGAGACCGGGCTCGCCCACTGGCGTGAACGACTCGCCGGAGCAGCCGAACTGGACCTGCCGACCGATCACCCCCGCCCCGCCCGCCCCACACACCGCGGCGCGGCCGTTCCCCTCGAGCTGCCCGCCGAGGCCATCGCCAAGGCCGCCCGGACAGCGGGAACAACCGAGTTCGCCGTGGTCGCGACCGCCGTCACCATCACCCTGAGCGCCCTCTCCGGCAGCCACGACATCACCATCGGTATCCCGACCAGCGGCCGTACCCACCCGGACACCGCGGGCATCCTCGGCTTCTTCACCAACACCCTCCCGCTGCGCCGCACACTCGACCCCCACGCCACCCTCGCCGAGGCCCTGCGCGGCACCCACCACGCCCTCATGGAGGCGCACCAGCACGCCGACATGCCCTTCGAGGAGATCGTGCGCCACGTCGCGCCGGCCTCGCAGGGCCCAGCACGCAGCCCGCTCTTCCAGGTCATGCTCGCCCTGAACGAAGCCCCCTCGCGCACCCTCGGCCTCCCCGGACTGCGTGTCACCCGGCTCGACATCCCCCCGGCGGAAACCCAGTTCGAGCTCTCGCTCCACCTGGAACAGACCGACACCGCCGTCACCGGCTACCTCACCTACAACACCGACCTCTACGCGGAGACCACCGCCCGCCTCTTCCCGGAACGCCTCGCCGTCGTCGTCTCCGCTTTGGCGGAGCGTTCGGGTGTGGTGCTGGGGGAGTTGAGCGTGGTGTCGGGGGGTGAGTGGGGGCGTTGGCGGGAGTTGTCGGTGTCGCGGGTGCCGGCGTTGATTCCGTCGTCATCGTCATCGTCATCGTCATCGTCATCGTCATCGTCGTCTTCGTCGTCGGTGGTGTCGGTGTGTGGGTTGGTGGAGGCGCAGGTTGATCGTGTGCCGGGTGCGGTGGCGGTGCGTGCGGTTGATGGTGTGTTGACGTTTGGTGAGTTGGAGGTGCGGGCGAATCGTTTGGCGTGGGGTTTGAGGGGGTTGGGGGTGGGGCCGGGTGATCTGGTGGGGGTGTGTTTGCCGCGTACCGCTGATCTGGTGGTGGCGTTGTTGGGTGTGTTGAAGTCGGGTGCTGGTTTTGTGCCGGTGGATCCGGGTTATCCGGCGGAGCGTGTCGCGTTCATGCTGGAGGATTCCGGTGTGTCGGTGGTGTTGCGTTCTCTGGACGACGTTCCGGGTTTTGCTGGGGGTGCTTTCTCTTCGTCTCGTCCGCCGGTTTTGGGTGGGGGTGATGATGTTGCGTATGTGATTTATACGTCGGGTTCGACGGGGCGTCCTAAGGGTGTGGTGATTGAGCATCGTCAGGTGGTGGCGATGTTGGGCTGGGCGGGTCGGGTGTTTTCGGCGGGGGAGTTGTCGGGGACGCTTGCGGGGACGTCGGTGTCTTTTGATCTGTCGGTGTTCGAGATTTTTGCGCCGTTGTCGGTGGGTGGTTCGGTGGTGTTGTCGCCGGGGAGTGTGCTGGATCTGTTGGTGAATCCTTCGTTTTATGAGGGGGTGACGTTGGTTAATACGGTGCCGTCGGTGGTGCGGGAGTTGTTGGCGGCGGATGCTTTTCCGTCGGGGGCGCGGACGGTGAATTTGGCGGGGGAGGCTTTGTCGCCGGGTTTGGTGCGGGATTTGTATGCGCATCCGGTGGTGGAGGTGGTGAACAATCTTTATGGGCCGAGTGAGGATACGACGTATTCGACGCATGCGGTGACGTGTGTGGGGGATGAGCGGACGCCGATCGGTGTGCCGGTGGACGGGACGTCTGCGTATGTTCTGGATGGGGGTCTGCGGCCGGTTCCTTTGGGTGCGGTGGGGGAGTTGTATTTGTCGGGTGCGGGGGTGACGCGGGGTTATCTGGGGCGTGCTGCTCTGACGGCGGAGCGTTTTCTGCCGGATCCTTTCGCCTCCGGTGGTGGGCGGATGTATCGCACGGGGGATCTGGTGCGGTGGCGTTCGGACGGTCAGCTGGATTATCTGGGGCGTGCGGATGGTCAGGTGAAGGTGCGCGGTCACCGGATCGAGCTGGGTGAGGTGGAGGAGGTCCTGCGCCGGCACGAGCGGGTCGGCGAGGTAGTGGTCGTGGCGGGTGAGGGCGCGGCCGGCACGACCCGCCTGATCGCCTACATCGTCGCGGCCGACACCGACACCGACGCCGATGCCGATGCCGAAAGCACGCTGGACGTGGCGGTGTTGGGTGCGCATGCGCGGCGGTGGTTGCCGGACTTCATGGTCCCGTCGGTGTTCATGACGCTGGATGAGTTCCCGCTGCTCCCGAACGGCAAGATCGACCGCTCCGCACTGCCCGCCCCTGACTCCGAGGCTGCCCGGGCGGTGTTCCGGGACCCGCAGACGGAAGCCGAAAAGCTCATCGCCGGGATCTGGCAGGAACTCCTCGACGTCCCCCGCGTCGGCGCGGACGACGACTTCTTCACCCTCGGCGGCCACTCCATCCTGGCGACCCGGGTCACCCACCGGCTCAGCGAAGAACTCGGCACCCACATACCCCTGCCCCTGCTCTTCGAGCACCCCACCCTCACCGACCTCGCCACCCATCTCCCCCCAACCGGCGCGGGCCAGGACACCGACGCAGAAGCAGCCGCATACGGGGACAGGCAACCGGCACCGCACCTCCCCGTCGTCGACCGGGTCCCCGAACCCGACGGCACCCTGGTGTTCCGAGCGTCCCCCGGCCAGGAACGGCTGTGGGTGCTGTGCCGCCTGGACGAGCAGGCGAACCTCGCCTACCACATCAGGGGCGCCGTCCACATCGAGGGAACCCTTGACGCGGACGCATTCCACACCGCGCTGCGGCACCTCGCGCACCGCCACGAAGTCCTGCGCATGTCCCTGCGCGAAGTGGCGGACCACGTGTCCCAGGTCGTGGCACCCGACCCCGAAGTACCGCTGACCCGAATCACCACTCCCGACTGGGAATCGGTGATCGAGGCCGAGAACCAGCGGGCGTTCGACCTCACCACCGGACCGCTGTGGCACGTGACGCTCGTCCGCGTCGCGCCCGAGCACCACGTCCTGGTCATGAGCCTGCACCACGTGATCGCCGACGGCTGGTCCCTCGACCTCCTCCTGCGTGAGATCGCCGTGCACTACGGCTCCGTACTCCAGTCCCCGACCACCGAACCGGCTCCGCCCCCGCCCGCGGCCTTCCAGTACGCGGAGATCGCGCACTGGCAGCGGGAGACCGCACACACCGAACTCGACTTCTGGCGAACCTACTTGGCCGGCGCCTCGGCACCCGACCTGCCCACCGACCGGCCCCGCCCCCCGAAGCAGACCTACCACGGCGCCGCAGTACCCCTGGCCCTGCCGCACGAGGCGCTCACCACCGCGGCCCGGGCCGCGGGAACCACCGCGTTCACGGTCCTTGCCACAGCACTGTCCGTCGTCCTGGCCAAGCTCACCGGCCAGTACGACGTCACCATCGGCACCCCGGCCGCCGGCCGCGACAACCCGAGCACGGCAGACGTGGTCGGCTACGTCGTCGACACCCTGCCCCTACGACTGCGTATGAACCCGGGCCACACGCTGGCCGAGACCCTGCGCGAGGCGCGGGACGCCGTGAACGCGATCCGCGGCCACCAGCGGATTCCGCTGGAGGAACTGATCCGCGCACTGCGCCCCCAACGCGACCGGAGCCGCAGCCCGCTGTTCCAGGTACTCCTCGCGGTCAACGGCACCCCGCCCCAGTACCACTTCCCCGGCCTGCGGATGCACCCCGCACCGATGCCGATCGGCACCACCCCCTACGACCTCGTGGTCCAGGCCGAGGAACGCGACGGCCGCATCACCGGACACCTGGTCTTCAACACCGACCTGTTCGAGACGTCCACGGCCCAGCTGATCGTGGACCGCCTGACGGAGACCGTGTCCGCTTTGGCGGAGCGTTCGGGTGTGGTGCTGGGGGAGTTGAGCGTGGTGTCGGGGGGTGAGTGGGGGCGTTGGCGGGAGTTGTCGGTGTCGCGGGTGCCGGCGTCGTCATCGCCGGTGTCGGTGTGTGGGTTGGTGGAGGCGCAGGTTGATCGTGTGCCGGGTGCGGTGGCGGTGCGTGCGGTTGATGGTGTGTTGACGTTCGGTGAGTTGGAGGTGCGGGCGAATCGTTTGGCGTGGGGTTTGAGGGGGTTGGGGGTGGGGCCGGGTGATCTGGTGGGGGTGTGTTTGCCGCGTACCGCTGATCTGGTGGTGGCGTTGTTGGGTGTGTTGAAGTCGGGTGCTGGTTTTGTGCCGGTGGATCCGGGTTATCCGGCGGAGCGTGTCGCGTTCATGCTGGAGGATTCCGGTGTGTCGGTGGTGTTGCGTTCTCTGGACGACGTTCCGGGTTTTGCTGGGGGTGCTTTCTCTTCGTCTCGTCCGCCGGTTTTGGGTGGGGGTGATGATGTTGCGTATGTGATTTATACGTCGGGTTCGACGGGGCGTCCTAAGGGTGTGGTGATTGAGCATCGTCAGGTGGTGGCGATGTTGGGCTGGGCGGGTCGGGTGTTTTCGGCGGGGGAGTTGTCGGGGACGCTTGCGGGGACGTCGGTGTCTTTTGATCTGTCGGTGTTCGAGATTTTTGCGCCGTTGTCGGTGGGTGGTTCGGTGGTGTTGTCGCCGGGGAGTGTGCTGGATCTGTTGGTGAATCCTTCGTTTTATGAGGGGGTGACGTTGGTTAATACGGTGCCGTCGGTGGTGCGGGAGTTGTTGGCGGCGGATGCTTTTCCGTCGGGGGCGCGGACGGTGAATTTGGCGGGGGAGGCTTTGTCGCCGGGTTTGGTGCGGGATTTGTATGCGCATCCGGTGGTGGAGGTGGTGAACAATCTTTATGGGCCGAGTGAGGATACGACGTATTCGACGCATGCGGTGACGTGTGTGGGGGATGAGCGGACGCCGATCGGTGTGCCGGTGGACGGGACGTCTGCGTATGTTCTGGATGGGGGTCTGCGGCCGGTTCCTTTGGGTGCGGTGGGGGAGTTGTATTTGTCGGGTGCGGGGGTGACGCGGGGTTATCTGGGGCGTGCTGCTCTGACGGCGGAGCGTTTTCTGCCGGATCCTTTCGCCTCCGGTGGTGGGCGGATGTATCGCACGGGGGATCTGGTGCGGTGGCGTTCGGACGGTCAGCTGGATTATCTGGGGCGTGCGGATGGTCAGGTGAAGGTGCGCGGTCACCGGATCGAGCTGGGTGAGGTGGAGGAGGTCCTGCGCCGTCACGGGCGGGTCGGCGAGGTGGTGGTCGTGGCGGGTGAGGGCGCGGCCGGCACGACCCGCCTGATCGCCTATATCGTCGCGGCCGACACCGACACCGACGCCAAAACCGACGCCGATGCTGATGCCGATGCCGAAAGCACGCTGGACGTGGCGGTGTTGGGTGCGCATGCGCGGCGGTGGTTGCCGGACTTCATGGTCCCGTCGGTGTTCATGACGCTGGATGAGTTCCCGCTGCTCCCGAACGGCAAGATCGACCGCTCCGCACTGCCTGCCCCTGACTCCGAGGCTGCCCGGGCGGTGTTCCGGGACCCGCAGAGCGAGGCGGAGAAACTGATCGCCGGGATCTGGCAGGAACTCCTCGACGTCCCCCGCGTCGGCGCGGACGACGACTTCTTCACCCTCGGCGGCCACTCCATCCTGGCCAGCCGCGTAACCAGCAGGCTCGCCACGCGCACGGGCATGGACGTCCCGCTGAACCTGCTGTTCGAGTACCCCGTCCTCGCCGACCTCGCCACCCAGCTGCCCGATCCGGCGACATGGCCGGCCCAGGCCGCCATTCCCCGCGTACGCCGGGTCCTGGGACGTGCCGGATCGAGCTGAACGAACCCCACGGCCAACAGGACCACCACGGCCAACAGGACCACCACAGCCAACAGGACCACCACGGCCGCCACGGCCAACACAGCCATCAGCAGGACCACTGGAACACGCGAACCAGGAGAAAACGATGAGTCAGACAGAGCACATACTCCACACCTCCCCGGTCGGCGCGGGCGTCGGTGACGCCAAGGCGACCGTGCCCGCAACCTCCGCCGCACCCAAGCCGGATGCCTCCACCGGCCTCTACGCGCCGCAGCCCGCGATGCTGGGATTCGCCGGCTTCCTGCTCGGTTCCCTCTCGCTGGCGTTCTACCTGAAGGATGTCAGCATCCCGGCCAACTCCCTGGTCGCCCAGTTGCCGATCATGGTGTTCAGCAGCGCCATCCTGCTGCTGATGGCCGCCGGCTGGGCCATGCGCCTGGGAGACGGGGTGTTCGCCGCGGTGTACGGCCTGTTCGGCACGTTCTGGCTGAGCTTCTCGGTGCTCAGCATCGCGCTGAACAACAACTGGATGGGCGAATTCGAGAACATCGAACAGCGCAGGGCCACGGCCAACTTCGTCCTCGTCTGGGCCATTGTGATCATTCTGCTGACCCTGACGACCCTGCGCCTGCCCAAGGCGTTCACGTTCCTGTTCGTGGTGGTCTCCACGACGCTGCTCGTCCTCTTCGGGTCGATCGAGCAGGCCATCGACCAGATGATCAACAACCCGGCGAAGCCCGACGACCCGTGGCTCGTCTACGTGGGCATCGGCACCATGTTCCTCTTCATCGCCATCGGCATGTACATCTTCGCCAGCGCCGTGCACAGCGCCACCGGCGCCAAGCGCATACCGCTGGGCAAGCCGTTCATCAAGTCCCGGTAGTCCAGGCCTCGCAGGACCCCCTCGGCCGGGCACCGAACCGCGGCAGGTCACGCCGCCCCCGGTGCCCGGCCCTCCGGCCCCGCCCGCAGGCCGGGAATCGCCGGCCCTCGACGCCGGCCGGCCTGTCTGGGGGCACGTTCACTCTCACTGACTGGGCTCTCCTCGATGACTCCACAGGAAACGACCGTCTCTTCCCCCGCGCGCGCCGGAAAACGTGAATGGACGGCTCTCGGTGTTCTCGCTCTGCCGGCGATGCTCATCACCCTCGACAACACGGTGCTGCACCTGGCCGTGCCGCACCTGAACGCGAGCCTGAACCCCAGCGGTCTGCAACTGCTGTGGGCCGTCGACGTCTACAGCTTTCTGATCGCCAGCCTGCTGGTCGTCGCGGGTACGTTGGGCGACCGGATCGGGCGCCGCCGGCTGCTGCTGATCGGCGCGGTGGGCTTCGGTGCCGCCTCGCTGCTGACGGCGTTCTCCACCAGTGCCGAGATGCTGATCGTCAGCCGTGCGCTGCTCGGCATCGCCGGGGCGACCTTGACGCCTTCCTCGATGTCGCTGATCCGCAACATGTTCCACGACGCCCGGCAGCGTGCCGTGGCCTTCAGCGTCTGGATCGCCTGTTTCCTGGTGGGCGGCGCCATCGGCCCGCTCGTCGGTGGCGCGATGCTGGAACACTTCTGGTGGGGCTCGGTCTTCCTGCTGAGCGTGCCGGCCATGGTGCTCACGCTGATCCTCGGTCCCGTGCTGCTCCCCGAGTACCGCGACCCCGAGCCGGGCCCCCTGGACTGGGCGAGCGCGGGCCTGCTCGTGCTCTCCCTGCTCGCCACCGTCTACGGTCTCAAGAAGCTCGCCGGCGACGGCATGGCCGCGGTCCCCGTCCTGGCCCTCCTCGCCGGTCTCGCCCTGGGCGTGGCCTTCGTCGTGCGCCAGCGCAGGCTCACCCACCCGCTGATCGACATGGGGCTGTTCCGCGAGCGGACCTTCTCCGTATCCCTCGGTGCGATGGGGCTCGCCCTCTTCGTGATGTCGGGATCGCAGTTCTTCATGGCGCAGTACATCCAGATGGTGGTGGGACTGTCGCCGCTGGAGGCCGGGTTGGCGTCGCTGCCGGGCAGCGTCGGGGGTGTGACGGGGGCGTTGCTCGCCCCGGTGGCTCTGCGGTGGACGCGTGCGGCGCATGTGATGACCGTGGGCCTCGCGATCACCGCGGTCGGCTTCGTGGTCCTGGCCCAGGCAGGTGCCGACAGCGGGCCGGTCACGGTGATGGTCGCGCTGGGGCTGCTGAACTTCGGCGTCGGTCCCGCCATCGTGCTCGGCACCGACATGATGATCAATTCCGCGCCGCCGGAGAAGGCCGGAGCGGTCTCCGCCATCTCGGACACCTCTCACGAACTGGGCCTGGGCCTGGGCATCGCCGTACTCGGCAGCATCGGGAACGCGGCATACCGCGGTCAGGTCTCCGGCGAACTGCCCGCCGGGCTGCCCGAGGAGGCCGCTGCGGGGATCCAGGACACCATCGGCAACGCTGTCGACCAGGTCTCCCGTCTGCCGGAGGACCTCGGCACAGCCGCGCTGGATGTGGCACGGGAGGCGTTCACCCACGGGATGGTGCTGGTGAGCGTCATCTGCGGGGTCCTGACGGTGGTGACCGTGTTCATGACGCTGGGCCTGCGCAGGGTGCCCGCGGTCGTCGGGAGCGATGAGGCGGGCGAAGCCGACGAGGCCGGCAGGGCCGGCGCGTCCGAAGAGCCCGGCAAGGCAGGCAAGCCCGGCGAGGCGTCGGCGGAACTGCAGGAAGCCGGCGGCCGCACCACCGACTGACGCTGCGAACTGCGAACTGCGAACTGCGAACTGCGCTGCGAACTGCGAACTGCGAACTGCGAACTGCGCTGCGAACTGTGACTGCCCGACACCCGCAGCGGGATGTCGGGCAGCACCCGCACGGCAGGCCGAGGTCAGGAGCCGGATGCCGGGTCCAGCGTCGCGGCGATCACGAGGTATCCGTTGTCCGGGCTGGCCGCCGCGCGGCGCATGAGGTCGATGTACTGGTCGACCGGTTCCGGGCCGTCGAGCCGGGCCAGTTCGTCGCGCCGGGCCTCGACGACATCGGCCATGATCATCCCTGTCCGGACCACGTGGTCGCTGATGTCACGGATCTCGACGTCGACGAACCCATGGGCGGCCAGCAGCTCGGAGTACTCGGCGGCGGTGGCGAACGGGCTCACGTGGTAGGCGGCGCAGATGTCGTCGAGCACCTTGCGGCCTTCGGGACTCACCGGCGGGCGTTCGACGGTGTCGGCGATCACCAGCCGCCCGCCGGGGCGCAGCACCCTGGCCGTCTCGGCGAGCGCCCGGCCCCGGTCCGGCACGTGGAGCATCGACTCGATCGCCCACGCGTCGTCGAACGAGTCGTCACCGAACGGCAGCGCCATCACGTCGGCGTTGTGGAAGGCGGTCACGTCCGACCGGCCCGCCTCCACGGCGCGTTCGGTGGCCTGCTCCACCTCGACGTCGCTGATGGCGATGCCGGTGACGTGCGCGTCCCTGGCCGCGACGAGCTGCAGCGCGGGTTTGCCCACACCACAGCCGATGTCGAGGACCGCGGCGCCGGGGGCGGGGTCGAGCAGGGTGATCAGCAGGTCGGTCAGCCGGGCCGTGGCGACCTCGACGCTGCTGTCGTCGGCGTCGTCCTCCCAGTAGCCGTAGTGCAGGTTCTCGCCCCAGGCGGCGTTGAGAACCTGGCCGAGGCCTTCGTAGAAACCCGCGACATCGTCAACGCCGGATAACAGCTTGTCAGCCATTTCTGATCTCCCTGTCGTGTCTGCGACACCCTGCCCCTGGCCGCTCGACCGGCCGGACCACCGCAGAGGCCATGAGGACCACTGCGGAAAGAACGGGGCCGGCCGGCAGTATTTCCCGGGGTGCTCGATACATGGTGCTCTTACGCGTAAACAAACATCACGGCCGGCATCGGCTGTCAAGGCATTCCGTATCAGCCCCGGCCGAGCCGGTCCGGCCGAAAGCGACCGGCCAGCGGCATGAGAAAGGCCGGCCCCCGAGAGACGGGCACAGACCACCCCGGCCCGCTCCTGCCGTCCGGCCGCGGGTTTCCCGACGCCAGACGCATACGCAGCCATCCAGTCCCGCCACACCCCGAACGGTCCGGGATTCAGAATCGGGGGCTTCATGTGAAGCCCCCGATTCCACCTGGCGGAGAAAAGCTCCCGTGGCGGCACGCCCTTGACACCGGAACGGATACCGAAACGGAACCGAAACGGATACCGAATCGAGAGCGCCCACGCCGCCTCCGAAGACGGGGCACCCACCGGCCGGGACATGAACCGGCCGGTGAGCGCTCCGTACCGATGCCGGATCAGGCGGGGCGTATGGACAGTGCGTGACGGAACACGTCACGCGGATCGTAAGCCTTTTTCACCTGCTGCAGCCGCGCGTAATTCGCTCCGTAATACAGCGTGTGCCACGGTGTGTCGGAGGTATTCCACGCCGGGTCGGCGAGATCGACGTCCGGATAGTTGATGTACGCCCCGGCGTTGATGTCGTTGGGCACCGGAACACCCCCGGTCGTGCTGTAGACGTCCCGGTAGAGCTTGCGCACCCACGCCACGTGCGCGGCGTCCTCGCTCTGCGTTCTCCATACACCGGGGGTGAAATAGACGCGCAGGACCGAGTCCCGATGCACATAGGCGGTCGCGTCCGGGCGTATGGTGTTGATCTTCCCGCCGAGAGCGGCCAGGTTCACCTGGGCGCCCGGATTGCTGATGGAGTCGTCGTTGAGATAGCGGTAGATCGTCGCTATCTGCTCATCGGTGTAACTCTTCCGCAGATCCGAGGTCTTGTCCTTCTGGCGCCCGGGGGGACCCCAGTACCAGTTGTCCCGGTCGAGCCACGGCAGCTCGTGCCTCGTGTCCGACGCGACCTTGACACCGGCGCCCGAGGTGACGTCCGCGAACAGCCTGTCGAGCAGCGCCTCCCCGCCCTCGACCGTGTCCTCGACACCGGCCATCAGGCCGATCGTGCCGGCCGACCGGTGCGACCCGGAGAACGTGGCCCAGATCTGGGTCTCCTTCGCCCCGGGAGCACTGTTGCGCTCGAACCACTGGCAGTAGTTGCGGATGAGCGTGGTGAACGACTGCTGCGACAGGGACTCCCACGACCACTGCACCGTCCGGACCCGCTGATTCCCGGCCCGGGGAAGGAGTGTGCCGGGATCGGTGGAGACCACCCCCGGCGTACGCAGCCAATACCGCGTCACGACACCGAAGTTGCCGCCGCCACCGCCCGTGTGCGCCCACCACAGGCCCCGGTTGGGGTCGTTGGCCTCTCGCGTTGCCACGACGGTACGGGGTGTTCCGTCGGCACCCACCACGACCACCTCGACGGCATAGAGGTGATCGACGGCGATCCCGTGCATGCGGGAGTAGAAGTTGTAGCCGCCGCCCAGGATGTGCCCGCCCAGACCCACCTCCGAGCAGCCCGCGGAGGGAATCATCACGCCCCAGCCCTTGAAGAGCGTGTTCTGCGTCGGAGCCACGATCGCGCCCGGCCCCACGGAGAACGCCTTCCGTGACTCGTCGAAGTAGACGTCCGACATCTGGGAGAGATCGATGATCTCTTTGACCTCGGAGGACGCCGTGAAGTTCTCCAGGCAGTGGCCCCCGGAGCGCACGGCGACCCGTCGACCGGCCGCGACGGCCCGGCCGAGCGCCTCGGCGACCTGGCCGGGGGAAGTCGCGATGGTTATCTGGTCGGGCCGGCCCGTGAAACGGGTGTTGTGCCCGCGCAGGAAACTGTCGTACCGGGTGTCCCCGGGCTGCACGGTGACGGAGCCGAACGCCGGTGTGCACGCTCCGCCGGCCGCCCCCGCCGCGGCCGCGGCCGCGGGCCGGGCACCGGCCAGGACGTCCGCCGACACCAGACCGGCCCCGGCGACTGCGGCACCGGTGAGAAATCCCCGGCGCTTCAATTCGGACATGGATGAGACTCCTTGCTGTTGACGATCATTGGCAGGCGCCGCGACAGGTCGTCGTGGGGAGCGGCGCCGCGGCGGGTCGGCCCGCCTTCTGTTTCACGGGCAGTCGGACGGCCGGCACTCCGGCCCCCTCTTCACATCACGGCGGACCCGGGACGCACCGAACCCCGGGGGCGCGGCGCCCACGGGCCACGATCCCTGCCGCCGGCCCGGATGCTGTACCCGGCGGCAGAACCCCAGCGCCCCGCCCACGGGCCACCACGATCCCTGCCGCCGGCCCGGACGCCGTACCCGGCGGCAGAACCCCAGCACCCCCTGCACCCCTTGAACGGGGCCCGTCCTCACACCCGGGACCGGCCGGCCGCCGCCCGCACCTCCAGCAGCGGCAGGCCGGCGGCGTGCCGGCGCAGGAACGTGGCGGTCGGGGTGTCGGCGTCGGCGACGGTGTCCACAGTGCCCTGCGCGACCACGGCACCTCCGTCGGGGCCGGCTCCCGGCCCCAGGTCGATCACCCAGTCCGCGGACGCGGCGACGGGGATGTCGTGCTCGGCCACGACGACGGTGTTGCCCGAGTCCAGCAGCACATCGAGTGCGTCCACCATGCGCTGGATATCGGAAGGATGCAGGCCCGAGACGGGCTCGTCGAGCACGACCAGACCGGCGCCGCGGCCTGCCGCGCCACGCTGGATCGCCGATGCCAGCTTCAGCCGCTGCGCCTCTCCGCCCGACAGTTCGGTGGCACTCTGCCCGAGCTGGAGATAACCGAGCCCGACCCGGTTCAGGGCCTCCAACGTTTCCGCGAGCTGCCGCGGCGCGGGAAACCGCTCCACGGCCTCGGCGATGGTCAGCTCCAGAACCTGATCGATGGTCAGCCCCTGGTAGGCGATCTGCAGAGCCTCCGGCTTGTAACGCCGGCCTTCGCACGCGTCGCACACCACCCACACGTCCGGCAGGAAGTGCATGTCGACCAGCTTGCGGCCGTAACCGGTGCAGGTCTCGCAGCGGCCCCCGCCCGCGGTGTTGAAACTGAACCAGGAGGCACTGACCCCGCGCCCGCGGGCCGCATCGGTCTCGGCGAACAGCCTGCGGACGATGTCGAACGCCTTGCTGTAGGTGGCCGGATTGGACCGCGGGGTCCGGCCGAGCGGCTCCTGGTCGACGACCGCGACCCAGCTCAGCCCGCCCAGACCGGTCACCTTGCGCACCGTGTCGGTCGCCGTCCCGTTCAAGGCGGCCTCCACACCCGCCCCGAGCGCGCCGAGCAGACTGCTCTTGCCACTGCCGCTCACCCCGGTCAGACAGGTGAGCCGGCCGACAGGAAAACGCACCCGCTCCGCGGTCACATTGTGCGCACGCAGGCCGTGCAGCTCCACCCAGCCCGTGCCGTCCCCGACCGGCCGGCGCCCGCGCCGCAGCCGCGGCCCGTCACCGGCCAGATACCGCCCGGTCAGCGACGTGGGATGGGCGGCCGCGTCGGCCGGCGGACCCGACACCAGGACCTCACCGCCGAGGCGGCCCGCCCCCGGCCCCATGTCGATCACCCAGTCCGCCCGGGCGATCAGCTCGGGATCGTGCTCGACCAGAAGCACCGTATTGCCCGCCTCGCGCAACTCCAGGGCGATGTCGAGCAGATGCGCCTTGTCCGCCGGATGCAGCCCCGTCCCGGGTTCGTCCAGGACGAAGATGATGCCGCTCAGTTCGGTGCTGAGCTGCGCCGCGAGCCGGGTGCGCTGCAACTCGCCCCCGGACAGCGTGGCCGCGCTCCGGGACAGCTGCAGATGGGCCAGACCGAGCCGCTCGAGCACCCCGAGCCTGCGCACCAGATCCTGCAGCAGCGGCTCACCCACCTCACGCTGCCCGGCACCCAGGTCGTCCGCCACATGCTCCGCCCAGCTACGCACCTCCCGCACCTCGACCCCGAGCAGGCCGGGATACGTCATCCCGCCGAGCCGCACGGACCGGGCCACCTCGTCGTACCCGCTGCCACCGCACGTGGCACACGGCTGCTTACGCATGTACGGCAGATAGCGCTCCTTGGCACTGGGCGTCTGGGCGTTCACGAACACCCGCTCCACCTCGGCGAGCGCGCCCCGCAGCGGCTGGGTCGAGCGGTAGGTCATCGACGCCGTCTCGTTCTTGTTCGGCATGTCGATGGTCGCCTCGATCTTCTCGTCCCCCGTGCCGTACAGCACGCAGTGACGAAACTCCTCCGGCAGCGACTGCCACGGCCGGCCGAGGTCCACGCCCCGCTTCTCGGCAAGCGCCGGTACGAACGCGTGCTCCCCCGACCGCCACTTCGCGAACCAGGGCGAGGCCCCCTCGAAGAGCGGAAGCTCCGGCCGGGTGATGATCAGCTCCTCCTGCGCCTGCCAGCGCCCGCCCACCCCGTGACAGTCGGGACAGCTCCCCTCCGGCGAGTGCCGGTCGAAGTGCGCGGTCGTCAGAAGACCGCCCCCGCTCACCGCCACCGGGTCCGCGCCCAACGCGGGAAGCCGCGAATACAGCAGCCCCAGATGCCCGTCGATACCGGTGATCGTCGCGACCGTGGAACGGGGGTTGCGGTTCAGACGGCGCTGGTCGACCGCGAGCGTCGGGCCGAGCCCCAGAATACGGTCGACCTTCGGCCGGTTGCGCTGGGTGATGTACTGCCGGACGAACGGCGAAAGACCCTCCAGGTACCGCAGTTGGGCCTCGTTGTGCAGGGTGTCGACGGCCAGCGAGGTCTTGCCGCTGCCGCTCACCCCGGTGAAGGCGACGAGCTGCCCCTTGGGGATGCTCAGCGACACGTCCCGCAGATTGTTGGTACGAGCCCCCACGACGTCGATGGTCTCGCGGCCCATGCTCGCGACGTCCCGCACGAATTCAGTCAAGTCCCGCCACCCTCTCAGACGTTGCAGGGCATGAGCGGGGAGGTCACCCCCACGCACCCCGAACGGATCGATCACGCTACTACGGGCGATTCGCAGCCCGGTTGCCGTCGGGTCGAGGACGGCTCGAGACCCTCTCGAACCCGACTTGAGTCCCACTTGAACACGCCGGATGACCAGCCCCGTCCGGCGTGCGACGACGAGCCCCCTTCCGGGGCGAAAGCGGGGCCGCGGGCACCGCATCCACGAGCGGTTTCGCCGCGGGCCCCAGGTGACGGCACCCCAGCCGACGACACCGACCACGCGATCCGTCACAAAGAACCCGGCGCCGGCCGCCGCGCGCGGCGAGAGCCAAGGCCCGCAGCACCGGCGCCGCGGACCGTCCCCCCCGTTACCTTCTTCATGACCCCGCCCCCGGGCCCCCGGCCCTGAAGGAGCGACGTGATCGAAACCAGCGAAACCAGCGCCACCGGCGGCAGCACCATCCGCACAGCCCTGACAGCCCTGACCGTGCCCATCGCGCTGCGCCTCCACCGAGCACCGACAGCGGTACCCGCCGCCCCGCCCGGGACAACACCAACCACCACCGACAACGGCCGCCTCCCGTACCAGGGGCCAGGCAGGAGAACAGAGCGGGCCCGGACCCACAGGTCCCCCGCCCGGCTCGCACACCCGACCCGACATCGAATGAAATGAACTATCCAGTCCTCTATGCTGTACCTCGCTCGGCCGTCCTGAGCGCCTTCACGACGCCCCCGGACCGCCGCCACCACTCACAGACCCCCACCACACTCCGAGGCAGGCCATGTCCCTCTCGCTCACCGTGTCCGACGAGGTGCGCACCCTCGCGCCCGGCTTCACGCACGTCGCCGTCGAGGCACACGACCTCACCAACGGACCCAGCACCGATGCCAGCTCCGTCCTCCTAGACGACGCCGCCCGCCGCCTCGCTGTACGCCTGGACGGACGCGCCCCGCACGAGGACCCGCACATCGCCGCCTGGCGCGAGGTCTACACGGCGTTCGGCTCCAAGCCGTCCCGCACCCGCAACTCGGCGGAGGCGCTGGCGAAACGAGCCCTGTCGCCGGCGGGACTGCCCCGCATCAACCTGCTCGTCGACCTGTACAACGCCATCAGCGTCGCCCACCTCATCCCCGTCGGCGGCGAGGACATCGACCACGTCCAGGGCGGCATGCGCCTGGTACGCGCCACCGGCGACGAGGACTTCCTGACCGTCACCGGCGGCGAGGAGGTCATCGAACACCCCGACGCCGGCGAAGTGATCTGGCGGGACGAGACCGGCGTGACCTGCCGCCGCTGGAACTGGCGCCAGGGCCCGCGCACGAGGCTCACCGAGAAGACCACCTCGGGCATCTTCCTGCTGGAGAGCCTGGCGCCGATGCCCGTCACCGACGTCGAGACGGCCGCAGCCGAACTCGCCGAACTGCTCGCCAAGTTCAGCCCCGGCGCACACATCACCGTGCACGCCCCCCACCCCGACCGATGAGCGAGCCCGCCCGACTCCGCCCGGAGCGCGACCAGGCGGCGCTGACCCCGTCCCCGACCGCCCTGAAGCAAGAAGGCAATGCCCGGCCGGCTCGACGGCTTCCGCACCCCCGGCCACCAGCCTGCGCGTGATGAACCACTGAGCCACCCACCACCTGGCCGCACCCACCTCGCGGCCAGGTGAGACGACCAACCCGCCCCGGGCGGACCGGACATCCCCGGCCGGCGAAAGGGCACAAGGCCGGGCCCGGCGTGCTCGTCACAAGCAGCGACAGCAACGGCGCCGCACGCACAGCCCACGAAGACCGCCGAGGCCACGAACCCACCGGTCATCCCACCGGTCATCCCACCGGCCTGCCGAGACCGTGACGAACGTGACCGAACGAGGGAACCGCCCACGGACAGCGCGGAGCTGACAGCACCGAAGACCGCGCCCGCCCCCACAGGCACAAGGGCTCACCCGGCCACGACCGCGCAGGCACCGCCGGCGGGCCGCAGCATGGTCACCGCGGCCCGCCGACGGTCCGCCCCTCACCGATACCCGGTCGCATCCGCGGGCTTACCGGCGTCGTCGACCTCGACCAGGTAGCGCCAGCAGTCCGGACGCGAACCATCGAGGTCGGTGAAGCCGTACTCCTGGGCGAGCTGCCCGCTCGACAGCGACTGACCGTTCCAACGAGCGACATCAACATCACCGGCCAACGCCGCGACCGCACGCCCGACATACGCCGGACTCTCCGAGATGCAGAAGTGCGGCACCGTGGCCAACGCGTCCCGCCAGTTGTCCTCAGCAACACCGAACGCGTCGAGCATCATCTCCGAACGCAGCCAGCCCGGACTCAGCGCCACCGCCGTTCCACCATGCGGCTTCAGCTCGTGAGCGAGCACGAACGCCATACGCAGCACACTGTTCTTGACCAAGTCATAGAAGTACGAGTTGCGATAGTTCACCCCGTTGTACGCGGACGTGCCATCGGTCATCTCCACCACGAGACCACCCGGTTGCCGCACCAGCAGAGGCAGCAGGAAGTGGCTGGTGATCGCATGGGTCTCCACCCCCAGCCGCAGCAGCCGCAGCCCGTTGTCGAGGTCGTGCTCCCACACCGGCTTCTCGAACTCGAACAGCCGCTCACCACCCCAGACATTGTTGACCAGCACATCAAGCCGCCCCTGCTCGGCGCCAATGCGCTCGGCCAACGCACGGACCTGCTCCGGCACCAGGTGGTCGGTCGCCACCGCGATACCGGTTCCGCCCGCGGCACTGACGAGTTCCGCGGTCTCCTCGAACGTCTCGGCCCGGTCATACTCCGAACGCCGTTCCGCAGTCGTACGGCCGGTGACATAGACCGTCGCACCCGCCGCCCCGAGCTGGACGGCGATGCCCCGCCCGGCGCCCCGCGTGCCCCCCGCAACCAGCGCGATCTTTCCGCGGAGGTCCGGTGTCGATGTGTCGGGCGTCAATCCCATGAAAGTCCTTTTCTCTCTGTACGGCCGGCCCACGTCCGCCATCGACGCCAACCGGTGACACCATCCTCACCCCCATACCCGACACCTTGTGTCGCCTTTCCGCACCCATCTCACCGACACCACCGAAAGCGGCCGACCCGATGCCACACGCGACCTCACCCCTCCCGCACCAGGCCTTCCACACCAGGCGCCCCCTCACCCGTCGACCGCACCGGACCGGCCTGAACCCAGCGCATACCGATGGCGGACAACTGCTCCATCCGCTCCGGCGAAAGCGCCCCCGCCCGGCTGCGCTGGTTACCGATCTGACAAATCCACGAAGGACCACTGCATGGATGCCGAATCTGGCGATCTCGAGGTCATCGCTTCAGCTGTCCTCGGCCGGTCCGGACGCACGGGCTACAGTGCCGCGTTCGAGAAGGCGGTCACTCATCCCGTCGGTGATCTGCTGATCCTCGACCGTGTCCATCTCGACAAGGCATGGAGGGGCTTCGGACCAGGACTGATCCTGGCGGCCGAGGCGATCCGGCGGCTGTTGCGCGGTGGGGCGTACCCGGCCATGGGCGAATACCTCGAGGACCGCGAGCAGCTCACCTAGGCGTACCGGCGCCAGGCGAAGAAGAAGATCGCCGCGCTGTGGGAGAGCATCGGCTTCCAGCGATGGGGCGGGGACCCGGCCGGGGCGGCCCCAGCCGACGTGCCGGAGGCCAAGCGGCCCGGTATCCGCCTCACGCTGCTTGTGGCGCTGGTGCTGTACCGGATCACCGACGCCGACGTGGCTGCCTGGCGAGCGGGCCGAGGCGAGCGGACAGGCAGCACAGTCGGTGACCTGACCCGCGGCCTAGCCTTCGGCGCGATCACGGCGGTGCTGCGGCGTCCTGGATCAAGGCGCCGTGGATCGCTGAGAGGCGGGCGGCCCGGACGGGCACGGGCCGGAGTCGCGGAGACCAGCCCGTCGGGATCGGAGGGCTGCGGGCCGAGGGGACGGCGGCCGAACGCACTGCCGAGTTCCGGCCGTCCGGATGCTGTGGCAGGACGGGGCCGATCGGCCTTTACTGGAAGGTGAGGATCACCGGAACAGGCGACCGAATCGTTTCGCCCGACGCCGGATGCTTCGCCAAGGCAGGAGGTCGTGCCATGGACCCTCCTCCGCGAGAGCGCGACCTACCGCACCTCGTGGTCGACCGCCCGGACCGGCTGCGCGGCCGGGTCTTCGTCCTCGACGACCAGCCGATGCTGGTCGGGCGGGACTCCGACTGCCAGATCCAGGTGGGCGATCCGGGCGTCAGCCGACGGCACGCGGTGGTGTGGCGGGCCTCGGGCCGGACCACCGTCGAGGATCTCGCCTCCACCAACGGCACCATGCTGAACGGTCACCCGGTGCTCGGGCAGCAGGTGCTGCACTCGGGTGACGTGCTGGATTTTGGTCCCTTAGAGGTGCATTACGAAGAGCTGCGCTCCGCCGACCGGACCGTTCAGGCCCCGAAGCCCGGAGCCGGCGGCACCCCGGGCGGTACCTCGGACACCATGCCGGGCTGGGGCCCCGCCCCCGAGCCCGGGCCCACGCCTCACGGCGCTCCCGCCGCAGGGCCGCCGCCCTCCGGCCCGCCGGGCCGCCAGGCACCGCGCGAGGCCGGCCGTACGCCGCCCGGCGGCGAGCGGCGGTTCGACATCGGGGAGCAGCAGGCCGACCGGCTGAGCAATGTCGCCGGGGACCAGTACAACTACGTTCAGCAGGCGCAGCGCGAGAGCTTTTTCAGGGAGATCGCCGCGACCCGTACCAGGGCGCGACACCTGATCATGCTCGGCTTCCTGCTCTTTCTGGTCGGGGGCGGGATCTACGGCTGGGTGATCATTCGATTCGTTTCCGGGACCAACGACGATATTTCGTCGGGGAGTTCGACCTTCGACTCTTCCCCGGAGCTGCTCGGACCGAAGGTGGCCGGGGTGCCGGTAGGGGCGGTCGGGTTCGCGATGGCGGCTATCGGGACGGTTCTGACGGTCATCGGGATCGTTCTGCACATCGTGACGACGTCCCGGCGCCGCCGCTTCGAGGATGCCGAGCGGCAGGCGTCCTGGCGGCAGCGGTGAGGAGATGGGGAGCCATGGCCTTCAACATTGGCAACCAGCAGGGCGGCGTGGTCAACAACGTCGCCGGGAACCAGACCGTTCACGGTGGCCAGTCGGCCGTCTTCACGGCGGGCGGGCAGGAGGTGCGCGGCCTGGTCCGGGAACTGAGGGCGTCGATCGAGCGGACGGCGCTGCCGCCGGCAATCGAGCCCGAGGTGCGGGCCGAGCTGGACTCGCTGGACGAGGAGGTCGCCCGGCCGGAGCCGGACCGGGAGGCAGTGGCGGGCCGGCTCGGCCGGATCACCCGGCTGCTGTCCTCGGCGGGTGCGCTGGTCACGGCCGGCACCGGGCTGATCGGGCCGCTCGGAGCGCTCGCGGGCTGGCTTGGCGCACTCGGCCAGCCGATCTTGCGGGCGATCGCAGGCTGATGGGAGGAGGCTGACGGAGAGGGCCCTGACCCCGGAGTTGGACACGGGCCACGCGGGTCCGACAAGGCCCGGCCTCAGCCGCTCACCACAGGGATCACCATCTGCCACCACCGAAAACGGAATAAAAACCTCGGTAACCACTACTGGGGTGCGAGATTCGGTGTCGTCAGCCCGTCCTCGCAGGGTCCCCGGCGCCTGTGCCGCTCGAAAAGTCGTGGCTGCACGTCACGCGGTATATCCGTCGTACTCGTTGATGAGGCCACCGGTGATCCGGGTGTGCAGGACTTTGCGGGTGTCGAGGTCGTGCACGGTGGCGGGCTTTTCGCGGGCGTCGGGTGGTAGCTGGTCGCGGGCCTGGTGGGGCCGGTGCCCGTTGTGGTGGAGCTGGTAGGCCGCCAGGTCGATGGGCGGGCACCCAGGTCGTCCGGCGTGCTCGGATCGGAGCGGCTTCATGCCGTCCTGCAGCCCTGTTTCGCGGCCCGGAAACATAAGTGGATAGCTTATCCGATTGCGTGTTACGGTCCCCGGTAAACGGATGAGCTATCCGCATAACCGGGTGGAGGGGCACATGACGAAGAAGACAGCCGTGGTCACGGCGGGGACAGCCGGTATCGGACTGGAGACAGCCCTGGGGCTGGCCGACGCCGGGTTCTTCGTCACCGTGGTCGGACGCAACGCCGACAGGGGTGCTCAGGCGGTCGACCGAATCAACGCGATGAACCCGTCCCATCCCGCGCGGTTCCTGCCCGCCGACCTCGGCTCGCTCGACCAGGTGCGCGCGCTCGCTGACCAGATCGCCGCCGAACATGCCACTTCTGGCGACCCCCTGACCGCGCTGGTCAACAACGTCGGCGCGATGTTCTCGCAGCCACAGACCCTGGACGGGATCGAAGCGTCGTTCCTCGTCAACCACCTCTCGCCGTACCTGCTGACGGAACTGCTACTGCCCACGCTGACGGCCGACACCCCCAGCAGGATCGTGAACGTGACATCGAGTGCAGTCGGGCTTGCGAAGCGGTCCTTCGACACCGTTGAGCCGCCCGGCGGCTACTACGGCTTCCATTGGTATGGCCGCGCCAAGCTCGCCAACCTCGCCTACACGCTCGACCTTGCCACCCGGCTCCAAGGCACGGCCGTCTCTGTCTTCGCCGCCGACCCCGGAGGCGCCGCAACCGACATGACCAACGGCACCATGACCGATCCGAAGATCGTCTCACCAGCCCTGCGGCTGCTCTGGCCGCTGGTACGCCGCAAGTTCGAACGCTCTACTTCGGGTCCGGCGTCCCTGGCTGCCCGGCCCTCGATCGTCGCCGCCACCGACGCCACCCTTACGGGCCGGACCGGCATCGTCATCGGAGCCCAGACCCACCCGGTGAAACCTCTGCGCGCAGCCACAGACCCCCGCGTCGCCCAGGACGTGCGCCGGCTCAGCGAACGGCACGCGCCCCTCACGACAACCTGACCCGCCGAGCGGCACGGGTACCGGCGGCGACATCATCCGGATGGGTCATCCGATTAGCATGTCCCCCATGACGACGCCCCTTCGCAAGGACGCGGCCCGCAACTGGGACCGGATCGTCGCTGTCGCCCGTGCCCTCGTCGACCAGGGCACACCCCTGCAACTGAACGACGTCGCCGGCCGCGCCGGACTCGGAGTCGGCACTGTCTACCGCCACTTCGCCACCCCCGAGGCGCTGCTGGAGACCGTCGCCACTCCCTGCCTGGAAGCCCTGGCCGCCCACGGCCGGCAGGCGCTGGCCGACACCGATCCCCGGCGCGCGCTCGAAGCCTTCTTGTTCCGCACCGTCGAAGCGCAGGTCACGGACGCGTCCCTGGCCCCGGTCGCCGCCGCAGCCACCGACACCTTGCCGCGCACCACGGAACTCAAAGAGACGCTTCAGTCGGTCGGCACCGCACTCCTCGACCGGGCGCGCGACGCCGGGGCGGTTCGACGTGACCTGGCCGCCACCGACCTCGTCCCGCTCATGTGCGGCATCGCCTACTCCGTCAACGTCCATGGCGGCACACCTGCCGACCGGCTCGACACCGCACACCGCTACTTGGCCGCACTCCTCGAAGGACTGCGGGCCACGCCACAGCACCCGTGAGAGCACCGCCCGCACACCAACCGGGGGTGCTTCGGGTGCCCTCCGCCGGTGTGGGCAGTCCGATCGCCAGCAGGAGACGGCTGCCCGCCCCAACGACGACTGCATGGCGCACAGGTCCGCGACCGCCGTCCCCATGGGGAACCGTGACCACGAAGGCGGGGAATCTCGTGACGCGGAACCGGCCGAAAGCGGAGAATTTCGTGACCGTTGACAGGCGGCGAGCTCGGCCAGGCGGGCTTCGGTCTCGGCGAGGGCGGTGGTGAGCCGATCGATCTGCTCGCGCAGGTTGTCGGCGCGGGCTGCGGTCTCATCGTGTTCGGTCTGCAGCAGCCGCAGGAGTTCGCTGGCGTTCACGCGGCCGGCTCCACGTCGTCCCGCCCGGTGGGGGTAGGGGTGGTGAGGCGGCGGAGCATGCCGGCGGTGGAGGCCCAGTAGACCCGGTAGGCCGCGATGTCGGGTCGGTGATCGTAGTTGCGGGCGAGGCCCCGGTGCAGCATGAGGGTGCCGTTGACCTGCTCGACCACCCACCGCTTCGGTTGCGGGACGAAGCCCTTGCCTTCGTCGTCGGGGTTGCGTCGGACCACCTCGACGGTGATGTCCTTCACCGCCCCGTGGATGATCACTGGTGCGGTGACGCTGACTGGAGAGTACGGAGCGCGCCGCCGCCGCCCGGGCCAGGAGGCGCTCGCGGCCACCGACGCCGCACCCACCGCCGAAAAGCCAACGCCATCCTCAAGACCTGGCGCGCGAGGATGCGTTCCGCCCGCGCCGCCGTCCGCCGCATCACCGGCCACAGCATGCGTCGCGGCTGGATCCAGCTGAACGCCTCGCTGACGGCGTTGTCGAAACAAGATCCGACCCGGCCCATGGACTGGAAAACGCCCAGCTTGCGGCAGGACCGGCGGAACCTCCGCGAGGCGTACTCGGCGAGTTCAACCAGTCGTTGCAACACCGGGCTGTTGCAGCGAGCGTAGCTGCTCTTCGAAGACCTCGGCGGGTGTCCGCCAGCCGAGGGTCTTGCGGGGCCGGTTGTTGATCGCCATGGCGACGGCTTCGAGGTCCGTGGACGACCACCGGGACAGATCGGTGCCCTTCGGGAAGTACTGACGCAGCAGCCCGTTCGTGTTCTCGTTCGTCGGTCGTTGCCAGGGTGAGTGGGGATCGGCGAAGAACACCTTCGTCCCGGTATCGATGGCGAACTGGGCGTGGCCGGAGAGTTCCTTTCCGCGGTCCCAGGTGAGGGTTTTGCGTAGCTGCTCGGGCAGCTGCGTCATCGACGTCGTGAGCGCCGCGTTCATCGCGATCGCGCCATAGCCCCCGAGTGAGGTGCCGTTCTTCACGGGCGGATTCTCGCCCCAGCCCTCGAGCCGGGGCAGGTGCACCAGGAGCGTGGAGCGGCTGCTGCGCTCGACCAGCGTGCCGATCGCGGAGCGACCCGTCCCGATGATCAAATCGCCTTCCCAGTGTCCGGGGACCGCGCGGTCTGCGGCCTCGGCGGGGCGTTCGCTGAGGATGACGTCCGCGGTGACATGCCCCTGCGGTTTGTTCTGTGACCGTGCACGGGGAGTCCGCAGCGCCCGGCCGGTGCGCAGACACGTGACCAGTTCCCGCTTGAGCGCGCCACGGCCCTCGATGAACAGCGCCTGGTAGATCGCTTCGTGGCTGATGCGCATGGACTCATCATCGGGGAAGTCGACATGGAGACGGTGCGAAATCTGCTCCGGGCTCCATGCCGTCGCCCATCGTCTGTCCTGCCGGTGCGGCTTGTTCAGCCCTTTCCATGCGGGCGTCCTGGGCCCGGCGACGATCGTGTTGTCGGGGCGGCGGACACTGCCGACGAGCCGGTCCTGCACGTACTCACGCAACCTGTCGTTGCCTGTGAGCTTCGCGGTCCTCGGGCGCTTGGCGGCCTGCTGTGCTTTCCACTGGGCGACCGTCGCGCGGTACTCCTGCTTGCCGCCGCGCGTGGCGGCGTTGCGGCGCAGTTCGCGAGAGATCGTTCCGGGGTCACGCCCCAGGGCGCGGGCGATCTCGC
Organism: Streptomyces sp. NBC_00104; assembly: GCF_045160825.1. Taxonomy (NCBI): domain Bacteria; kingdom Bacillati; phylum Actinomycetota; class Actinomycetes; order Kitasatosporales; family Streptomycetaceae; genus Streptomyces; species Streptomyces sp. NBC_00104. The sequence continues at coordinate 10,672,895 of NZ_CP108215.1, forward strand.
GCACGCCCTTGTTCATCGCCCTGAGGATCGCGATCTCCTCGCGCTCCTCGAACGCGAGGTACCGGCCCGTGGGCTCGGCCAACGAGATCGGAGGCATGCCGCCAGCGTGACGAAACCACCTCGCACCCACCGGCCACGACACGCCGACCGCCAACGACGCCTCCACCGTCGTGACCCCCGTGGCGATCAGCCGCCAGAACTGGCGCTGCACGACTCGAGACGGATCAGGCCGCCCCGGCGAACGCATCGCCGGCCGCAACGCACGATCAGCGCGCCACTGCCGACGCCGACCCTCCGGAACATCGCTGGTCTTCAAACTCCAGTCCGCCGTGGCCACGTCGCACACCTCCGAGATCAAAGTGTTGCGACGACCAGTTGAATCCACCCTCGCTGCCGCGGTCCGTGTGGAAGATGACGCCCCGCACGTTTCCGCCGCGGGTGGCTGCGGCCATGTGCAGGGCGGCCACGACTAGGCCCGCGTCGTGCCGCTCTCCCATCGCGTAGCCGAGCAGGCGGCGGGAGAACAGATCGATGACCGTGGCCATTCTGTGGAATCTGTGACCTGCGACTTCAGTTCTGGGAGCTTTGCCGGACTTCGATGATCGGTAGCAGTTGGGCGGTGATGGGTCCGCTCAGCTCGCGGGGGCTCGGGCCGGCGGGTGTGGGGGTGTCGGCGAGCCGGTCGAGGAGGGAGTCGAGGGCTGCCTGGCCGTCGTCGACGGCGGCGCGTTCGTCATCGGTGAGCGGGATGGAGACGAGTATCCGCTGCAAGTTGGCTTTGGCTTCCAGGAGTTGAGCCCGGCTGGAGTCCTTGGGCGTGTAGAAGTCACAGCGTGCGCAGGCCATGCGGTGCTGGCACTGCTCGAAGAAGCTGTAGGTGCAGTAGCCGTGGCCGAGATCGTAGTGCTGCCAGGGCTCGCCGCCTGCGGCGGCGCCCGAGGCGACCGCGTCGCGGTCGACGAGGACCTCGATGGTCCGCAGGTTCCGGGAGAAGTATCCGGCCTCGGTGTATGCCCTGGTCAGCGTGTTCGGTGTGATCTTCGCGTAATGCTGGGTGCTGGTCGGGCTGCGGTGCCCGAGCCATGCCTGCAGTTCGAAGAGCGTCATCGGCTCCTTGGCGTTGTAGAGCTGGCTGGCGATGGTGGAGCGTGCCCGGTGACTGGTGATGTTGCCGCGGACGTCGGCGGTGGGCACTCCGGCCTTCTCGCAGAGCGAGGGGATCAGGGTGCGGTTGATGTAGTTCTTCGCGACGGGGTGGGCCCGGACGGAGAAGAGCAGGTCAACGCGCTCGTTGGTCTTGGCGTCGAGGCGCTTGGGCTGGGTGGGCCGCTGGGCCTGCCAGGCTTCGATGGCCTGGCCGACGATCGGGTCGACGGGCTTGGTGAACGCCGTACTGGTCTTGTTCACGGGGACATCGAGGAGGCAGACAGCCTGTTCGGCCAGGACCTCACGGGAGGCACCGTCGATGGGGTGTCCGTCGTGCTGCCAGCGGACGCAGCCGACCCGGAGCCGGGAGATCTCGTCGCTGCGCAGGCCGGAGAAGAGCCAGGTCAGAGCGAGAGCGCGGATCAGTTCCAGGGGGTAGTAGCTGCCCGCTGAGGTGCCGGGGAGGTCGCTGGCCTGGAGGTTGAGTCCGGCCCACAGCAGTTTCGCCCAGACCTCGTCGGCGATGACGCGAGGGTCGGTGGAGATCAGGGCGGCGATCGTGCGGGGCACCGCCAGGGCTCGGTTCGTGTCGAAACGCCTGGGGATCCATTCCCATTCCTGCAGGTCGCGCAGGAACGTGCGGGTGCCCATCAGGATGTGGGATTTGGTGCGTGGGGCGATCGGGTCGCCGAGACGCTCGTGGAGGTGGTCGGTGCGCTGGACGTAGTCTCCGACGGCCATCTTGTCGACTGCGGCGACCCAGTTCGCGCAGGTCGACCGCGTCCAGTGGGCCGGATCGACGGCGTCGGGATGTTCGGCAGCCAGCCAGCGGCCGGTCTTGGCCATGTTCGTACGGATGTTGTTGCGAACGGCCGTGGTGAGCGTGGAGGTGTCGTACCAGCGTTGCAGATAGCCGGCCCACGGCTCGGGCACTCCGGCCAGGCCCGGAGCGTGGTTGAAGCCGGGTCGGACCGGGACCCGGCAGTGCCCGAGATCGGCCAGGACCTTCTGCAGTGCGTAGAACCCGGAGGCATAGCGGGGGCCGGTGGCCGGGTGGGCCTGCAGGCGGGCGAACGCCTCGGTGGTCAAGTCCTCGAGGCGGGGGCTGCGGTTGATCAGCAGCGCCTGGGCCAGCACTCCGGGCAGCCGGTAGCGGCCATCCTCGCGGCTCTGGCTGCGGTAGCCCCAGCCCTCCGAGACCTTCGCGACCTCGGCCATCGCCGTCTGCAGCATCTGTGGCCCGAACAGCAGCTCGGCCAGGTAGAACCGGTTGAAGTAGCCCAGGTGCTGGTAGTCGGTGAAGCCGCCGAGGAGATGGGCCAGGGCGATCAGGAACGGGCGGGTTGCGGTGTCCGTCGGCAGTGGCTGGGCTGTGCGGAACGCGGTACTGCCGGTGGAACACAGCCCGGCCCAGTCCCAGGGCGTCCACCCCCACCAAGAACGGTCCAGGGTGCGGCAGTTGGCCAGTACGATCGCCACGGCCTGGGCTCCGGCCCGGCGGTGGCTGACCTCACCGTCGTGGTGCAGGACGCCGCGGGCCTGGTCGAGAGGGTCCACCAGCCGGGTCAGGGCCCTCCAGTGCACGGCGGTCCGACGCGGAATCCCGCCGTGAGCCCGCTGCCGGCGCAAGGCCCGCAGGTCCATGGCCGCCAGCGCATCCCGCTCCCGGCCGAGCAGCTGCGGACGGCAGTCGAAGCCGTCCAGCGCGAACACCCTCAGCCGCTGCGTCCCCACCTCGGGTGTCGAGATCAGCGGCCTGACCTGGGACGGGATCACCACGGGGACCTTCCCGCAGTGGTGAGTGTCTCGACCCGCCAGGCGTGCAGATGCGACATCGAGGCGTTCAGTCGGGCGGAGAGCTCCCGGCCCGAGAGGTGGATGTAACGCAGGGTCGACTCGGTGCTGCGATGTCCGGCGAACGAGGCGATCGCGTGCACCTCCCAGCCCATCCGGGCCAGATCCGTCAGACACAGGTGCCGCGTGGTGTGCGTGGAAAACCGTGTCACCTCCGCGGTGAGCGCGATCCGGCGTACGACCTTGGACCACGTCCACAAGGTCAGTGGCTGGGCCGCGTTGCGCCGCGACTCCGACAGGAACAACGGCCCCCGCGCCCGCGACAACGAAGCACGGTGCCGCAGATACTCGCCGAGCAGCACGCCGGTGGACGCCGAGTAGGGCACCACCCGTTCCTGACGCGTCTTGGTCGTTTCCGCCCGCACCCGCAGTGTGCGGTGGGCCGGATCGATGTCGTCGGTCCGCAGCGAGCACAACTCCTCGCGGCGAAGCGCCGAGTCGTAGGCGAGAGCCAGCATCAGCCGGTTGCGCACCGGCTCGGCCCGGAAGACCTCCAAGATCCGCAACCACTCGTCCTCCGACGGGATCCAGGGCAGCTTCACCATCCGCGGCACCAGCCCCCGCGCCGTCCCGCCACCGGTCCGGCCGGGGGTGTAGCGGCCGCGGCCCACCGGATTCGACTCCCGCACGCCCTCCTCGACGAGGAAGTCAAAGAACAGCCGCACCGGCACGAGCCGCTGCTGCAGGGTGGCGTTGGACAGGCCCGCTCCCGAGTCCAGGGCCAGAACGTTCGCACCACCGCGACTCGGTCGTGTCCTCAACTCCCGTACGAACGCGGCAACATGGACGCGACTGGCCGCCTCCGGGGCGATCCCCTCCCGCTCACAGACCAGCAGGAACTCACCCAGTCCCCGGGCATAGGCGTCGATCGTCCGAGGCGCCCGCCCCAGATCCGACCAGATCTGCAGCCACTCGGCCGCCCGCTCATGCCGCCCCAGGACCGGCCACTTCTCCGACAACACCGTCACGGACACGTTCAACGCGACACTGGCACCGTCGTACCGCCCCGGCCGTAAGGTCCATCCGTCAGCGTGATTCCACGTAACTTATAGATACACCTTGCCCTCGCCGGTCTCGATCTCCGTCATGTCCCCGCACCACACCAGGTCGGGCGCTTCGGCGGTGAAGTCCCGGTTGACGAAGTCCGGGGCGGCCGGTCGTCTTCCCGGCCGGGTCAGTCCGCGCCGGTGGCTGACCTTGCGGGCGACCAGGCCGAGTTCGGCCATGAGCTTGGCGATGGTGTTCACCGAGACCCGCCAGCCCTGCCGCACCAGCTGGATCCAGATCTTCGGCGAGCCGTAGGTGCCACCGGAATCGATGAACTCCTCCCGTACCGCCTCGGCCAGCTGCCGACGGCGTACTTCACGCCGGGTTGGCCGACGGGTGCGGTGCTTGTAGAACCACGACTCGCTCACGCCCAGGGCGCGGCACGAGACTCGGTGCGAAATACCGTGCTCGGTCCTGAAGTCGCTGATCACCCCGACCACTTGGGACGGGTCCGCCACGGCTACTTCACCCACGGGACCATGCAGCGTTTGAGGACATCGCGCTCCATGACCAGTTCCTTGTTGTCCCGCTTGAGCTGGGCATTCTCCCGCCGCAACCGCTCCAGCTCGTCACTCCCGCCGGCCGGCGCCGTCCCTGCCCGGCGAGCGCGCGAGACCCAGCTGGCCAGCGTGGTCTCGTTGATGCCCAGATCCTTGGCGACCTCGGCAATCGGCTTCCCGGTCTCCGTCACGATCCGTACCGCACCTTCACGGAACTCCGGATCGAACTTCCGTCGCTTCTCCGCCATGACTCCCAACTTCCCCTGCAGTCACGGTCTTCACGCTACGAGGGGAGGGACAGGCGCAGATCGAGGTGTTCCAGCGGCTGATCGGCGTCCGCGTCCAGCAGCCAGCGCCCGTGCTTATGGCAGACCCGATGCCAGCGTGGCAGGTAGCGCACCGCTCGCAGTGCCTGCCCGGTGCGCCGCGCGGTGCACAGCCGGCAGCCGAACGCGGCCGGACCCGCCATCGTGCCCGCCGCCCGCCACCGTGCCTGTGCCACCCCGGCCTCCCGGCCGGTGCTGATCTTGGGGTCGTCCATGGTGAAGGCAGGCAAAGCGCGCGCCAGTACCTTGGGCTCCACCCTGCACAGCTCGGCGAGCACACCCCGCCCGGCCCCGTTGAGGACGACCTCCGCGTCCGCCCGCGCACCGCCGCCGTCGTGCCGGGCGGGAGAGTTGCGGCATGTCCACAGCCGCAGCACACCGGCGGTCGGGAGACCGTAGCGGGCCGCCACACGGCTGATCAACGATGCGGTCAGCTCCCCGGCCAGCGGCACGGTCCGCAACACGCCCGCTGCCACACCACACCCCCGATGCCGTTTCCTGCTCCTGCTCAGTGCCAGCCCCCCACGCGCCTCACAACCAGCCTGCGGGCCCCTGCCTGGGTGGCTCGCGTCCGGCGGGCTGGCCGGGTTCCGAGGGCCGACTGCACAAGGCTAGAGGCCACCTCCCAACTTGCCGCCCTCGTCCGCCGCTGAGTCACAAAGCAGGTGTTGGCCTGCGGCCAGCGTCACGTCAGTAGTCGAGGTCGAGGTAGTCGATGTCGTTGAGGGTGACGTCGGAGAGTCCTGTGGCGCGGGTTCCGCCGTCTTGGAAGTAGATCTCTTTGAATCCCTCGGCGATGATCCCGCGCATCTGTTGGTCGCTGGCGCCTGTGTTGCGGGCGTCGAACAGGCGTTGTGCGTACGCCGGGGGGAGGTGCACCGTCAGGCGCCGGAATCTTCCGTCGTCGGTGGTGCCGACGGGTGCGGTGTACCCGAACCGGGCCCGGGTCTCCACGGTGATCCCGGTCGCGGTGGCGGCCTGCTTCTGTCGGCGCTTGCGGACCTGGGGCTGCCAGCGGGTCCGTACGGCAGCGTCGATCCGTTCGGCGATGGCGCGTGGCGGGTGCTTGCGTTCGCCCTTGCGGTAGCGCTCCACCGACCGCTGGCTGACCCCGATCTCCTCAGCGACAGCCCGGGTCGTCTTGAGCTGCTTGATCAGGTAGCCGATCTGCCCTTTGAGTGTCTTGGGCGGCTGGCGGGTGAAGGCTTCCCGGTCGGCGCGTTCGATGGCGTCGTCGATCTCTGCCACGGCTCAGCCCTTCTCGACGGTGGGGGCCTGGCCGCTCGTGTCGGCCGGCGGGGTCCGGGTCGTGTGCGTCGGGCCGGTGTCGGGCACTGGCCTACTCTCCTTCGTCGTGGACGGCGTCGCCGCCCTTGATGTGGCGGGCGGGGTTGTGGCCCTGTTCCATGAGGTCGACCGCCCAGAGCATCGACTGGACGCCTTCGAGCTTGGCCAGGCCGGGGGTGGGTCCGAGGCGGAACCCGCCGGGCTGGGGCTTGCCCGATGCGGCGTAGGGCAGGAAGTCCAGCGGGCTCTCCCCTGGCGAGGGGTAGACGACGCAGTCGGAGAGTACGGCGAGCGGGTACAGCCCCGTCATCGTGGCCATGTTGCGCAGTTTGCGGTGCATGTTGACCCGTGCTTTGGAGATGACGGCGGCGCGGATGTCGGGGCGCCAGGTGGGGCGTTGGAGGGCCGGCCACCGTTCGCCCTCCTTGTATTTCTTGCCCTGGGGGCGTTCGCGCAGTTTGCCGATGCCGCCCTTGACGGTGGCCTTGATGGCGGCCAGCACCGCCGCCATGGCCGGGTCGGTGTCCTTGTGCCGCTCCATCGCCGCCAGGAACTGCACGTCCGTGAGTTCCTTGGTGACGCCGAGGTCGGCGAGGGTGTCGATGTACGCCTCCTTGAGGCGGTCGTGCCACGGGTCCAGGTAGGCGCCGGTCTCGCGGCGCAGGTACCCCTCCAGGGGCTGGACGTTGTGGCCGAGTTCCTGGGCGTAGGCGACGGTGTGTGTCTGGTACCAGGCAGGTCCGGTCGGCCGGGTGCCGTCCGGGGTGAACGGTGAGGGCAGGCGCGGGTCCACCTCGACGTGGGACAGGTCGACCAGCCAGCTCCCGGGGATCTTCGGGTTGAACGTCGGGGCGTGGAAGTGGTCGGGGCCGGACAGGCCGACGACCAGGCGGGCCGCGGCGGCGAGGAACGCCGTGTTCAGGTCCAGGCCGACCGCGAAGGGCAGTGTGCACTCCTCATCGCTCAGCAGGTCCACCGGCCGCACCCACTGGTACGCCTCCTCGTTCAAGAACCCGCCGCTCCAGCCGCTGTCCACGACGACCGGGTGCTCGGGGGTGGCCTCCGGCGGCGCCGGGTCCATCGGCTCGGTGCCAAGGCTGCCGGGGTTGTGGCCGGGCACCCAGTTCCCGCTCGCCTCGTCGCGCACCGCGCGGGTGGGCGGGCGCAGCGCGGTCATCAGCTCAAGGCCCGATACGGCTGTGGAGCCGCGCGGGGTGATGACCCGGGTCGCGTACACGCCGAGGACGCGGGCGACGTCGGCCGGCTCCATCTCCGCCACCCCGGGCCAGGACCGCTCATCGAGCGCGTCCCAGGACAGGATCGCGAGCTGCACGCACTGCCGGTCGCGGCCCTGGGCCTTGCGGTAGATCCTTGCCCACGGGCCGAACCCGCGCTGGGTGAGCCGCCACTTCGCCTTCACCACCTGTTTGACCACCGGGTGATCCTCGGGAAGGCGCAGGGAGCGGCGCTGTTCGTGGCCTTCCAGGCGCTCGGGCAGTCCGAGTTTCACGGCGGCTGCGGCGGTGAGGACGATCAGCGGGTCGGAGTCCTTGCCGTAGCGGTTGAGCTTCGCGGCACCGAGGCCGGACTCGCGCAGCGTCCACTCCACCAACTCCGGAACGGTGGCCGCCGGGCAGTCCAGCACGATCCCGCCCGTGCCGTACGCGCAGCCGTCACCGTCCAGGACCGCGAGCGGGCCGTGCGGGAAGCGCGGATCTGCTGCCGGCTGCGCCGCCCTCTTCGTGGCCGGACGCCGCGATGCGGTGGCGGGCCGGGGGGTGGCGGGGCGTGCCGGCGCCGCAGCCGGAACGGCGGAAGCCTGCGGGGCCGGGGCATCTGCCGTCTCCGCCCTGGACGCACCCGGTTCGGCAGACGCCGCAGGCACGGTCGCGGCAACCGGAGCTGTCGGAGCTGTGCCGGGGGCGGGGTACTTCGCCGCCCACCCGTTCAGCAGCCGCTGGTAGGCATCCAGGCGCGGCGACTTCGGCTCGCTGCGGCCGTTCTCCCAGTTCTTCACCGACTGGGTCGTCGTCTTCAACGCGGCCGCCAGGCGGGCCTGCGTGATGCCGGCGGCCTCACGCAGCCGGGCACGCTCCGCCGGTGGCGGCAGGTGCGGCTCCTCGTTCAGCAGAGCGTCAACGGACGCGAACAGCTCTTCCTCGGATGGCATGACCCTGCACCCTTGCTCCAGGCAGTCCTTAACCACAAACTTATCCCACTCCTTAACCTTTCTGCGCCCATTCCAGCGCGGCGGGTGCGGTGAGTTTGCCGGCGGTGAGCTTCGCGCAGCGTGCTTATGGCCGTCGGGGGAGGGGAAGTGTGATCGCCATGACGAGCGTGATGCAGCACTACGGTCTGCTGTGGACCGACCCTGACGGTGCCCCGCAGGCGTCGGCCGGCAGGTACGACAAACGGTCGGCGAAGTGTCGCCGCACCGAACTCAAAGCTGTGGGCTGCACACGTGTCGAGATCGTGCCGGTCAAGCCGGGTGACGTTCCCGAGCCGGTTTCCTGAGCGAAGCGGGGACGTAGACAGAACTCTGCGATCAGAAGTCCCGTCCAGCAGCCCCCCGCCACGCAGCGCGTCGACCAGCCACTGAGCCATCCCTCAGTCGAACAGACCGAGGTCCGCGAGCAGCTGGCGCCGCGTATCGGGCAGCGAGTCTCGCCTGCTGCGCATGTTGCTGCGCCATACCCCGAGTCGGACCTCGGTTCCGTCTTCCAGCCACTCTGTGTGCCCGCGTGGGACGGTCACGGTGCCGGTGCGGGCTCTGTACTGCGCGAGGGCCGCGACGCCCCGCTCGAACGTCGTAGAAGCCCTTGCGGGCTCCTCCGGCTCCGGGGCGAGCGGTGTGATGCCGAGCTGCTCCAGGCGCTCGCGCTGTCCGTCGGTCAGGGCCTGCCAGACTGCCGGTTTCCGCTGTCGGGCCAGCCATTTCCCGATGTCCATGCCGTGGACGGTGAGGCCGGGCAGGACGTCGGCCTGTCCGTCTTCGTCGCGTACGAGCTCGCGCAGCGCGGCGTAGTGCCGCTGCCACTCCGCCGGCCACTCCGGGTTCCAGTCCTCGTCCACGGCCTCCAGCGCCGCCTTCCACTCAGGGTGTCCGTCGAGTGCACCTGGCCGCCTCAAATTCGCGAGCCACATCCCCAACGGCCGGTCGAGCATGGTCGCGGGCCGGGGCGCGCACAGCGTCCAGTGCTGGTCGTAGTAGGCCTTCGCGGCTTCCAGGTTCTCCTGGAACCGCTCATCGGCCAGGGACCACACCATGCCCAACTGCTCGAGTCGCCTCGCGCGCTGGCCGGTCATCTGCCCCGCCCCGTAGGCCCGTCGTTGTTCCGCGACCCATTGTCCAAGCGGTGTCGCGCCCTCGCGGTGTCCGTAGGGCACGCGGGCGTGCCGCTCCCGTTCGGTGAATTTTTTGAGTGCGGCCCAGCCGCGGGCCCAGTCCTGGCGTTCGGTGTCGATGACGTTGAAGGACACCCAGTCCGCGACCATCACCGGATCCCTGGGGGCGGCGAAACGGAGCAGCAGCCGGGATTCTTCCTCGCCCTCCTCCGGCGCGACACCGATGTTCACGGACGGCTGCGCGACGTCTTTCTGCGGCTCCTGCGGAATCGCAAGCAACTCCACGGCCTCTTCGTCGTGAGCCCGTAGACCTTCCAATACCTTCACCAAAGGGCGATACGACCCCGAGGTGAACATGTCCTCCGGCTGCTCGCCCGGCTGGAGAAATACCGGCACGATCAGAGAGGCGAGCTTGCCCTGCCCGGGTTTTTGCCGGAGCGCCCGGCCGATGGCCTGGACGATGTCGTGCGGCGCGCCCTTGGGGTCCAGGAGGGCGACTGAATCCACGCTTCGAATATCGACACCCTCGCCCAGGACCCGACAGTTGGAGAGCACGGCCCGCTGCGCCGTGGTCCCGAACGAGCCGAGGACTTCCCGCCGGCGTTCGGGGACGTGCTCGCCGCACAGCCAGTTGGCCCAGATCCGCTTCGGGTATGTCTCGGGCTGGTCGGCGTGCAGCTTCGCCGCGACGCGCTCCAGGCCCTCGGCGTACGCCTGCGCCTCGATGGTGCGGTGGTGGAAGGTGATGCACGTCGACAGGTCGTGCTGCGCCATCGTGTGCAGCAACGCGGCCTGCAGCGCCCCGAGCCGCTGACCGCGGACCTCCTCGCTGTGCCGCTCCTCGCCCATCAGCCGCTCCGGCGTGACGACCGGGTCCTTCAGCTCCAGGACGATGATCTGGTACCGCGCCAACAAGCCCCGGGAAACGGCAGAGGCGAGCGAGAGCTTGTACAGGACCGGCCCGAAGACCCTCTCGTCGTCCATGGACGCCGCCATCTCACGCGGCAGCGGATCCCGCACCCCTTCCGTAACCTCGCGGTTCAGCCGCTCCTCCCAGATCCGCGGCGTCGCCGTCAGGTACAGCCGCCGGTAGGCCGGGATGACGCTCTGGTCGTGGATGTCCGCCCACGCCTTCCCCATTGAGCCACTTGTCCGGTGCGCCTCATCAACCACCGCAAGGTCTACTGGATCAAGCTTCTGACCGTAGACACCCTCGAAAGCCTCCGCCAGGACACCCAAGCTGGCGTACGTCGCGTAGATGGTCACCGGCCCCTGCCCGTGCCACAGCGCCAACTGGATCGGGTTCGTCGTGGAGCGCACCTTCAACGACCACAGCCCCGGATCGTCCTGGAGCGAACACACCGTCACCGCCGGCCCCTTGTGTCCAGCCTCGTGCCACGCCCTCACCGTCTGCGCCAAAAGATCCAGCGTCGGCACCAGCACGAGCACACGCCCCCTGGGCACAAGCCGCCTCGCCGACGCGGCAGCCATGATGGTCTTCCCCGTCCCACACGCCGCGTGCACCTGCCCACGAAGACCATTCCAGGGAATACCACCCGGCGGAACATCAAGACCCCGCACAATAGCGGCAACGGCCTCGATCTGGTGATCACGCAACTTCACGGCCATGCCCCGTGCTCTCCATTTCGCGGAATGCGGCGCGTAATAACAATTGGAATCCAAGGCGCAAGGTGCGCGACGGTAGGGGTGTAGCATCTGATCCCAGACTCTACACAGTCACGACTCGTGATGCATCACTCGCACACCAACTTCGCACCCGAAGGTGGCACAGTGACTCAATCTCACTCACGAACGGCCGGTTGCCCTGTATGCTGACAGGCCATTGGTGAACACGTCGGGACAGGTTAGACAGTGGGGGGAGGGGTTCAGGGTGGAGCGCAGCGGAACCCGTCACTACAAACGAGGCCGGCACTCCGTCAGGCCGACGACCCGTCACATCCGTTACAGAGGTGGTGACTGGGAATCCCAAGCCCTACACAGTCCCGCGCGCGATGCACCCACCCCTTACTGCCAGCCTCAGGAATCCCGCTTGCGGGATTCCCTCAATTCGCGCTGCGCGAATTGACATGCACTCAGAATTCCGCTTGCGGAATTCGATTCCCCCGCTTGCGGGGGAATCTGGCGGAGCGTCAGCGGAGCCACGCCCGAAGCGAAGCGGAGGGCGTCACTATGCAGCGCGCCAGCGCTGC